>CAVRQU010000025.1:0-21605 GCA_963723505.1 uncultured Gammaproteobacteria bacterium | reverse complement strand
ATTGCGAGGCCCCCCTCGCCAGGCCGTCGTCTATCTCCTTGTAGCGAAGCGTACAGGGTCCGCCGACCGCGTCGGCGGGCCCTTCCTGCACGCCGTATACGACGCGCCGTGAGCCTCTGCTGCGCGCCATCTGAAACCGTCAGTGAACCTCCGCCAGGCGCTATTTGAAACCGTCATCACGTTTGCCCGGGGCCGCTGATTCACTGCCATGCGAAAACAACATCAGCTTCGATATTCCTTGTCTTTCGGGCGACTTTATCCTTCGAGTGTCGGGGTAGACGGAGTTCAGAGCTTCCCTAGGCCCCGTCTTTCAACCAGTTGCACCGTTGAAACTCAGGGTAGTCGACACGTTGGCGCTTCCCCAGGCGCCGCTCGTCGCTCTGCAATCACCCACCCGACCCCATCCGCTATCATCCCGACATGGTTACCGGACGCGTTTTGCAGCAGGAAATTCTGGAGGCGGTGGAAACGTTGCGCGCCGGAGAGCTCGTCGCGTTTCCTACTGAAACTGTCTACGGACTCGGCGCGAACGCGGACAATCCGGACGCCGTGCGCAAGATCTTCCGTGTGAAAGGCCGGCCCTCGACGAATCCGGTGATCGTGCACATCGATCATCCGCGCTACCTCCAGCGCTGGGTGCGAGAGATGTCGCCCGAGGCGAAGAAACTGGCGGATGCGTTCTGGCCTGGCCCGCTGACTCTCGTGGCGAAACGGGCGCCCGCGGTCAACGACGTCATCACTGGCGGGCAGGACACGGTTGCGATTCGCGTGCCGAATCACCCCGTCGCTCGCCGTTACTCAACGCGTTCGGCGGCGGATTGCAGCGCCGTCGGCCAATCGCTACGGTCATGTGAGTCCGACCCGCGCGGAGCACGTGCGCGATGAGTTCGGCGAGGAAGTGAAGATCGTGCTCGATGGCGGCGACTGTAAGGTCGGCCTGGAGTCGACCATCGTGTCGTGCGTCGGCGACGCGCCGCGCGTACTGCGGCCCGGAAGCATCAGCCTGTCGCAACTGCGCGCCGTCGTTCCCTCGATCCAGACGGGGCCTCACCCACCGCGCCGCGCGTGCCTGGCACGACGGCGCGACATTATTCGCCGACGACGCCGGTGAACGTCGTTCCGAGCCGGCGTCTGGAGCAGGTCATGAACGAGTTCACCGGCAACCACGAAAAGTCGCGGTGCTCGCCCAGAGACCGCCCATCACGGCGACTCCGTACATGACGTGGATCAACGCAGGTACGCGTCCTGATCTCTACGGACGGCAGCTCTACACGAATCTGCGCACCCTGGACAAGGCGGGCGCGAGGATCATCCTGGTCGAAGAAGTGCCGGCCGGTGAGAAGTGGGACGCCGTTCGCGACCGCCTGCGACGTGGCCACCGCCGAGAACATCGTTACCTACGACCGGACATCGCTGCGTGGGTGGCGGATTTCGGGAAGAGGGCGGACCGGCCTGAGGTCGAATGACGGCTCGGTGCCGCTCGCAGGAAGGCCTCACGGCAAGATGGCCATTCGCAGGTGCCTTCGGCGAGGCGCAACAGCGACATTGCCAAGACTTGCAAGAGCGTCCGGCGGCGAATTCGTCTCGACGCGAAGATTCTTCCCCGACGACGACCGTCTTTCCCGCCAACGGCCTGCCTGCCTGCTCGCCGGGCGAGCCGTCGTTCAGTCGGCGGGAACGGTTCGGTCCCGGGCCCACTCCCGCAGCTCCTCGATGCGCTCCGCCATGACGACGGACAGGGGGCGAGTGGCTTTGATTTCCTTCAATACGTGGGCGGCGCCGATTTTCTCGGCTTCTGCATGCGCCGCGTAGACGGCGGAGACGATCGCCTGCTCGATTTCGGCGCCGGAGAAACCTTCGCAGACGGCGGCGAGCCGCCCGATCTCCGGCTCGGGCAGCGCCAGGCCGCGCCTGTTCGAGTGAATGCGCAGGATGTCTGCGCGTACGGGCTCGGCGGGTAAATCCACGAAAAAAATCTCGTCGAAGCGTCCCTTGCGGATCAGTTCCGGCGGCAGCGCCGAGATGTCGTTCGCCGTCGCGACGACAAATGCCGCTGTCTTCTTTTCAGCGAGCCAGGTGAGAAACGTCCCGAGCAGGCGGCGTGAAGTGCCGCTATCGCCGTCGCTGGTCGCCACGCCCTTCTCAATCTCATCGATCCAGAGCACACAGGGCGCCATCACGTCGGCCGTCGCAAGCGTCTCGCGCAGATTGCGTTCCGACTCGCCGATGTACTTGTTGTGAATCGCGGCGAAATCGAGTCGCAACAGCGGGACGCCAAACACGCCGGCGGCGCATTTGGCCGCCACGCTTTTGCCGCAGCCCTGCACGCCGAGCAGCAACACGCCTTTGGGCGCCTCGAGGCTCGGCGCCGACCCGTCGAGTGCGGCGCGGCGACGCCTGAGCCACTCCTTCAGCCGCGCCATCCCGCCGAGGTCGGCGAACTGCGCTGTCTCGTACTCGAACGCCAGCACGCCGCTGCGGTTCAGAAGCTCGTGCTTCGCCTTCATGACGATCGGCAGGTCGCTCGCGAGCAGAGCGCCGTCGTCGAAGATCGCCTTGCGGGCCAGGCGTTCGGTGTCGCCGGTCGACATACCGGCCAGGTTTTCGATGAGGAGCTCGAGAGACTGGCGCTCCGTGCGTACTTTCCCGCCGTGCGTGCGGGACCAGTCGCTCGCCACTTTCTCGATGATTCTCCGGCGCTCGTCGCGGCTCGGGAACGCCAGGTGAAAGCGGGCGGCCAGATGCTCCACCTCGCGCGGTACGGCGATCTCGTGGCTCAGCAGAACGATCGTGCGGGGCGTGCGCTCGTAGTCCTGACAAATATCCTTCAGCAACCGCACGTGCACCGGATCTGCGAGGAACGGGTGGAAGTCGACGAGCACGTAGATTCCGGCCTTACCGGTCGCGCGGATGGACTTGAGCACGGCCGACGGCTCGGCGTTGTGCTGCTGAGCGCCTCCCAGGTCGATGTCGAGGCGTCGCAGCCCGTCAGTCACCGTCCACTGAAACACCGGAGTGTGCGCGGCGGCGAGCTTCACGGCGAGCGAGGCGAGCAGCGCGAGCGCACGCTGCTCGTCGCGCGTCTCGATGACGACGAGCGGCACGCGGCTTTTCAGCAGCGCCTCCAGGTCCTGTTGTGAGTCCGACGATGAGTCCGGCATGAGGGGAAATGTAGCAGAGGAGGCGTGCAGCGCACGCCGACCCTTGATCGCGAACCAACTTGAGAACGCTTCGGCTCACGGCGACGTGTCCTGCTTCACATCGTGCGGAAAAATCCGCACGATGCTTCTTGCATCGCCGGACATATTTGTTACATTTCGCCGGCCTGTGTAAGAGAGCACCCAGTCTCCTGGCGAAGAGGAGACGCGCGAAAGCAGCGGGCGCCGCTCGACCAGAACTTGTGAGAGCTTCGGATGATTCGCCGCGAAAAACGCGGGTGAACTTCGGAACGCTCTTGTTGGTTGGTTAAGTGTGTTTGCAGCTTTCAAGAGGGCGCCCAACAGTGTTGCCACGCGCAGCCAGGCGGTCATCGACCGTCTCTTCCGCTCATCCTTCTGACTCGACGACGCTGATGGAAGCCGAGATCCGCGGCCTTGCGGCCCGCTTCGGCTCGCCGCTGCTTGTCCTCGATTGCGACCAGGTGCGTCGGCAATACCACGCGCTCAGGAATGCGCTGCCCGGCGTCGACCTTCACTATGCGTTGAAGCCGCTGCCGCACGCGGCCGTCGTCTCCTGCCTGCGCGACGAGGGCGCCTTTTTCGACCTCGCCACGACCGGCGAAGTCGAGCTGGTCAAGGCGCAGGGCGTCGCGCCCGAGCGCTGCATCCACACTCACCCGATCAAGCGCGACAGCGACATCCGCGATGCGTTGCGCTACGGCGTGACGACCTTCGTCGCGGACAATCCGGACGAAATCAGGAAGTTCGCGCGCTATCGCAAGCGCGCCGAGGTGCTGCTGCGCGTGTCGTTCCGCAGCCCAGATGCGGTGGTGGACCTGTCGCGCAAGTTCGGCTGCGAGCCCGGCGCGGTGCTTGGTCTGATCGAAATGGCGCGCCGGTTGGGCGTCCGGGTGCGCGGCTTGTCGTTCCACGTCGGTTCGCAGGCGACGGATCCCGCGAAATACGTCGAGGCGATTCAGGCCTGCACGAATCTGATCGGCGAGGCGTTGCTTGCAGGGTTGCCCTCGCTCGACGTGCTCGACATCGGCGGCGGCTTCCCGGTCTCGTACAACGACGCCGTGCCGCCGATCGACGAATTCTGTCGGCCGATTCGCGCCGCGCTGGCGCAGTTGCCGAAGCACGTGCGCGTGATTGCCGAGCCCGGGCGGTTCATCGCCGCCCCGGCCGCCATCGCGATCTCGAGCGTCATGGGCCGGGCGAAGCGCGACGGTCGCTGGTGGTACTACCTCGACGACGGGCTCTACGGGTCCTACAGCGGTCAGTTGTTCGACCACGCCCGATACCCTGTCTCGCCGCTGCGCGAGGGTGGAGAGTTGTTCGACAGCGTGCTCGCCGGGCCGACGTGCGATTCGATCGACGTGATCGACGACGCCATCCTGCTGCCCGAGCTCGAAGTGGGCGATCTGATCGTGGGGCGGATGATGGGAGCCTACACGTGGGCGAGTGCGACCGACTTCAACTTCTTCAAGCGCGCGAAGGTCGTCGTCATGAACGAACGACCGGCGGACGCCAAGCGCGTCGTCCGTCTGCAACGCAAGGCCGCGAGCGGACGCCCATAGAGCTTCGGCTGTTTTGTAGAAAGCCGGCCCGACGTAATCTGCGTCGGGCCGTTTCGTTTGTCGCTTATGCACATTGAAATTACCGATTTCGTCGCCGGCGCCCGCAGCGCCCGCGGTCTCGTCGTCGTCATCGATGTTTTCCGGGCTTTCTCGCTCGCCGCCCATGCTTATGCCCGCGGGGTTGCGGCCATGATTCCAGTGGCTTCGATCGATGACGCCCTTGAGCTCAAGCGTCGACATCCGGACTGGCTGGCGCTGGGCGAGCGTCACGCGCGGCCGCTGCCGGGCTTCGATGGCGGCAACTCACCGTCTGACCTGGAGCGCATCGACGTGCGCGGCCGGACGGTGATTCACACCACCCACGCGGGCACTCAGGGCCTGACTGGCGCCGTCTGCGCCGACGAGGTCATCGCAGGCGCTCTGGTGACTGCGGGAGCCATCGTTCGATATATCCGCATGCGCTCCCCGGCTGTCGTGACGCTGGTGCGTATGGGGCACGAAGCGAAGGAGCGTTGCGTCGAGGACGACGTCTGCGCGGAATTGATTGCCGGACGACTGCACGGCGGCGCTCCCGACGTCGGTCGCATGCTCGAGCGGTTGCGGCGCGCGCCAAGCGCGCGAAAATTCTTCGATCCAGCCTGCGACTGGGCGCCCGAGCGTGATTTCGAACTGTGCACGCAGGTGGACGCCTTCGATTTCGTATTGTTGCGCGACGATCGCGGCTCTTCGCCAGTGCTGCGTCGCGTAGACGCGCCGCCCGAGATCCTGTGATGCAACCAATGCTGAAGACTGTGGCGTTGTTGACCCTCTCGAACGTGTTCATGACGTTCGCGTGGTACGCCCACCTCAGGAACTTCAATCAGAAGCCGTGGATGATCGCGGCGCTGGCGAGCTGGGGCATCGCGCTGTTCGAGTACCTGCTGCAGGTTCCTGCCAATCGCATTGGCTACGCGACGATGACGCTGCCGCAGCTCAAGATCCTGCAGGAAGTGATCACGCTGATCGTGTTCGTTCCATTCGTCCTGCTCTACATGCGGCAGCCGCTCAAGCTCGACTACCTCTGGGCGGCCTTCTGCATGATGGGGGCGGTGTACTTCGTCTTTCGGCGTTAGCCGAAGATGAAGTGATTCGTGATTCGTGAATGGGTTCGCGCGTGGGCGCGGGTGCGCGACGCCACGATAGGCGTGGCGGTGCGTTGCGGTACGATTCCTGGTCACGAGTCACTAGTCACGAGTCACTTCTCTGCATGACCGCCATTCACCGTTGCGTCGAGGCCTGCCGACAGGGCGCTGAGCCCGCTGTAATCGCGCGCATGTCGTCCGGTTGGGCCGTGATGGGGCAACGGCAGGTGCTCGCCGGCTACTGCCTCCTGCTGCCCGATCCTGTGGCGCCCCACCTGAATGCGCTGAGCGCGAGGGAGCGAGATCAGTTCATGGCCGATCTCGGCAGATTGGGCGATGCTGTGCTGGCTGCGACTCGCGCTGTGCGCATCAACTACGCGATTTTTGGGAATCTGGAACCCGCACTCCATGCTCACGTGCATCCGCGTTATGCCGATGAGCCTGAAGCCATGCGAACGAACAATCCCTGGGCCTACGACTGGTCGCAGGCGGCCCTGTGGAATGAAGCGACGCATGGGCGCCTGCGCGACGCTATCCGCGAACGTCTGGGTAATTGCTGACCGGCCCTTCTCTCGCGCCGAGTCGGCCGGATTTACAGACGCGCACTGGAGTAAACTTTCGCGCGTCAGGAGCGTTCCGGTCGCAGCGGAATGATCCGCATACGGCGGGCGCAATCACGGCGAATGGTTACGCGGCTCGCGC
Organism: uncultured Gammaproteobacteria bacterium; assembly: GCA_963723505.1. Lineage (GTDB taxonomy): Bacteria > Pseudomonadota > Gammaproteobacteria > Steroidobacterales > Steroidobacteraceae > Steroidobacter. Next base: position 15,044 of record CAVRQU010000025.1, on the reverse strand, counting down.
TACATCAGGGGGCGAGTCGCTCGATATGCAAGACAATACGAGCCTGGTCAGTTATGTCGTCGCGCAGCTCGCGTTTCTTGGCCGTATCTCCAGTCGCGGCATTTTCGGCGGCGTCGGCATCTTCATCGACGAGCGCCTTCTCGCCATCGTCATCAACGACGCGGTGTACCTGCACACTGGCGAAGGCAACCTCAATGACTACCTCTCGCGCGGGATGCCGCAATTCAAGCCGTATCCGAACGCCTTCGACCTCACAACGGATCATCATCGGGCGCCCGTCGACGTCGTCGAGGATCCGGCGCAGCTGAAGGTCTGGGGTGAACGCGCGTTGACGGCCGCGATCGAAGCCGCCAAGGCGAAAAAGCTTGCGGGCATCGCCCGCTCCCGGCACATGAAGCAGGCCAGCAAGAAGCAGAGAGACTGAACCGGGCCAACCGGCTCACCGGCCAACTGGATCATTGGCTGGAGATTGCGGCGGTCATCTTCCTGGTCTGGCCAGATTTCCAGTTGGCCGGTGGCCGGTTGTCCTCAGCGGCGCGTGAGCGCAATCAGCGACGCCAGCGACTTCACGGGCTCCGAACAGGTCGTTCCCCGGCAGACATACGCCGCGGCTTCAGGCAGCGGTCGCTTTATCCGCCAGCGCTTGCGGCAGCCCCGTTGCATCGCGCGGAATCGCGAACACCAGTCTCGCCGGGCTGTACTCTCTGGCGAGCGCATCACGCCATTCGGCGATTTCGACATCGCCGCCGCGAACGATCACCACGTCGATCGGTTCCAGATGCTCCTCGAGTGCGATCAGCAGCGAGCAATGGGCGTGCGGATACTGCTGGAGCGCGCTCCAGGCGGCGCGCAATGTGCGCGCCGCGGCGTCCAGATAACGGGTTTCTCCAAGCAGCAACCCGAGGCGCATCAACGCCTGCGCCGCGACGCCGTTGCCCGACGGCACGGCTTCATCCGGAAACGATTTCGAGCGGTGCATGAGCCTCTCGTGGTCGTCCGCCGTGAAGAAGAAGCCGCCCGCCGCGCCATCCTCGAAATGCGCCAGCAACGCGTCGGCAAGTTGGACTGCAAACTGAAGATCGTCGCTGCGCCAGCGGGTCTGCAGCAGCTCGAGCAAGCCATCGAGCAGGAATGCGTAGTCATCCAGATACGCCGCAAAGCGCGACCGGCCATCCTTGTAAGCAGCGAGCAGACGTCCATCGCGCCACAGGCTGGAGCGGATGAAGTCGACAGCGCGCGTCGCCGAAGCGGCGAATTCCGGGCGATTGAGCGCGCGCGCGGCTACGGCCATTCCGCCGATCGCAAGGCCATTCCACGAAGTCAGCACCTTCTCGTCCCGGCCCGGCCAGATGCGCTTGTTGCGCTCCGTGAGGAGGAGGCGACGCGCGGTCGACAGGCGCTCCATGACGTCATCGCTGGTGAGTCCGAGCTCCCGGGCGATGTCTTTCTCGGACTGAAACACGTGCAGATGATGGCCCGCGCCCTCGAAATTGGGTTCGCGATCGAGGCCGAAGCGCTTGACGAACGCTTCCCGGGTCTCGGGCGGCAGCACTCCTTCCACCTCGTCCCGTCGCCACACGTAGAACTTGCCTTCGTGACCTTCGGAGTCCGCATCGAGCGTGGACCAGAACCCGCCTGCCGGCGATTGCAAGTCCCGGATGATCCAATCAGCCGTTTCGGCCGCGATGCGCCGGTAGAGGTCATCGCCGGTCGCGATCGCCGCACTGGCGTACCTGCGCAGCAACTGACCATTGTCGTAGAGCATCTTTTCGAAGTGCGGAATCATCCAGTACTGATCGACCGAGTAGCGCGCGAATCCGCCGCCGATCTGGTCGTAGAGGCCGCCTTCGGCCATCCGCGTGAGCGTGAGCGTCGCCATGTACAACGAGTGCAGATCCGGCGATTCGCCGGCCGCGCTCGCACGCCATCGCCGCATCAGGAACTCGATGTTCGTGGGATGCGGGAATTTCGGAGCGCCGCCGAAGCCGCCGAATTGCGCATCGAAATCGCGCGCCAGACGCTCACGAGCGAGGTCGAGCGGTTTCAGGGAAAGCACGGCGCCGTCCGGTGCGGATTCAGGCGCGAGTTCGTCGAACGCCTGCTGCAAAACTTCACCCTGCTTCGCGATGTCCTCCGCGCGCGTCCTGTAGAACTCGTGCACCCGCCGCAGCAGGTCGACGAACGACGGCATGCCGTAACGCGGCTCGCTCGGGAAGTAGGTGCCGCCGAAGAACGGTCGCTGATCGCGCGGCGACAGAAACATGGTGAGCGGCCAGCCGCCGCCGCGCTGCGTGAGCATCTGATGCGCAATCTGGTAGATCTTGTCGAGGTCGGGCCGCTCTTCGCGGTCCACCTTGATGTTGACGAACAGCTCGTTCATCACCGCCGCGCTCGCAGGGTCCTCGAACGACTCATGCGCCATCACGTGGCACCAGTGACACGCGGAGTAGCCGATCGACAGCAGGATCGGTTTGTCTTCGCGGCGGGCGAGTTCGAGCGCTTCCTCACCCCATGGACGCCAGTCGACGGGGTTGCCTGCGTGCTGCAGGAGATACGGGCTCGTCTCGTTCGCGAGGCGATTGCGAGGCTGGGCTTGAGAAGAGGAGTGCATGGCGGGGCGCTCGGCTAGAATGCAAGGCACTATAACCAATGACGCCGGACGACAGCCTCCGCCCGCGCTGGATCACGTTCATGACTGCATCCCATCTTCCGGAACTGCGCCTCAAACGCGGCGAGGACCGTCGTGTTTCCGCGGGTCATCTGTGGGTGTTTTCCAATGAAGTGGCGACTGACCGCACCCCGTTGCAGAATTTTCAGACGGGCGCGCTGTGCCGAGTGGTTTCAGACCGTGACAGGTTCCTCGGCTACGCGTACGTCAATCCGCATTCGCTGATCTGCGCGCGGATACTCGGCCGCGATCCTGAATTTGTGCCTGGGAAGTCGCTGCTCGTCCACCGGCTGCAGGTCGCTCAGTCGCTGCGTCGCGCGCTCTACGACAGGCCCTACTTCAGACTCGCGTACGGCGAATCCGATGGTCTGCCGGGGCTGGTGCTCGACCGCTTCGACGACGTCGTCGTCGGTCAGATCGCGACGGCGGGAATGGAGGCGATGCGCGACGACATCGAGGCGGCCGTGCGCCAGGTCATCGCGCCCGCGACGATGATCTGGAAGAACGACAGCGGCGCCCGGGATCTGGAAGGACTGCCGCACTATGAGGCGGTCGCATTCGGTACGTCGCCGGACGCGCTGACGGTGGAGGAAGGCGGGCTGCGCTTCAGGGCGCCTGCGAGCGGCGGCCAGAAGACCGGCTGGTTCTTCGACCAGGCGGCGAATCGACTCGCTCTCCGAAAATACGTCGGCGCCGCTCGCGTGCTGGACGTTTTCAGCTACCTCGGCGCCTGGGGTCTCGGCGCCTTGGGCGCCGGGGCGACGGAAGTCGTTTGCGTCGATTCTTCCAGCGCAGCTCTCGATACGTTGCAGGTGAACGCCGCCGCCAATGCATTGAAGCCCGCGGTGATTCGCGGCGACGGTTTCGATGTGCTGGAGTCGCTGCACGCCGAAGGCCAGCGATTCGACGTCGTCGTGATCGATCCGCCGGCGTTCATCAAGCGGCGGAAGGACATCCCCAAGGGCGAGGCGGCCTATAAACGCCTCAATCAGCTCGCAATGCAGCTTCTGGAGCGCGATGGCTTCCTCGTTTCATGCTCATGTTCGTGGCATCTCGAGGCGGACAGTCTCGTCGCTGCGATTCAGCGGGCCGCGCGCCATCTCGACCGTGTCGTGCAGATCATAGAGGTCGGCGGACAAGCGCCTGACCATCCGATTCACCCGGCGATTCCCGAGACAAGGTATCTCAAGGCGTTTTTCTGCCGGGTTGCCCGCGACTAGGGAACCTCTGCACAGGCGCCGTCCTATGAACTCGTCAGATTTTCCAGACCCCATCCTTCGACCAGTTGCATCGATGAAGGCTCAGGTCGCGCGCATCGGCCGCTTAGCCTGTTCAGCGCTCTGCTACCATGTACGCCCAACATGCTGACCTATCCTGCGATTGATCCGATCATCCTCTCACTTGGCCCCCTGGCGATTCGCTGGTACGGGCTCATGTACGTCATCGGATTCGCCGCCGCCTGGTGGCTCGCGCGGCGGCGAGCGGCGCAGGCGGGATCGACGTGGAAACCGACGGACGTCGATGATGTGATCTTCTTTGCCGCGATCGGCGTGATCCTCGGCGGCCGGTTGGGATGGATTCTTTTCTACGGCGCCGAGCAGGCGATCGATGATCCGCTGACGATCGTCCGCATCTGGGAAGGCGGCATGTCGTTTCATGGGGGGTTGATCGGCGGCATCATCGCGGTGTGGGTCTTCGCGCGCCGGCGGGGACGGCGCCTCGCTGACGTCCTCGATTTTCTTGCGCCGCTGTGCGGCATCGGCATTCTGGCGGGCCGCATCGGCAACTTCATCAACGGCGAACTGTGGGGTAAGCCGACGAGCGCGCCCTGGGGGTTCACAGTCGATCCGGCGCTTGTGCACCCGACGCAGGCCGCTGAGGCGCAGCGTCTCTGCGAGCGTTTCTCCATCGACCCCTGCGTGCTGCATGTGCACGCATCGCAGCTTTATGAAGGCTTGCTCGAGGGGTTGGCGCTGTTTGTGATCCTGTGGTGGTTTACCTCAAAAGCGCGGCCGCGGCTTGCGCCTTCCGGGCTGTTTCTGATGTGCTACGGCATCTTCCGTTGCGCCGTCGAGTTCGTGCGCGTGCCGGACGAAGACCGCGGCTATCTGTTGTTCGATTGGGTCACCATGGGCCAGATTCTGTCCACACCAATGATTATCGCGGGCGTCCTGCTCCTGTGGTTTTCCTATCGCCGCAGGGAGGCGAGCGGCAACGTCGCGCTCGGAAAGCCCTTGCCGGTCAGCGGATAGCGTGCGTCCGGATTGCTGTACGCGCCGATATCCTTCTTCCCATTGATGATCGCGAACTGCTGACGGTCAACCGCTTTCATGCTTCAGTATCTTGAGCTTTTGCGCCACATCCGCACCCGCGGCGCTCGCAAGACGGATCGCACCGGCACCGGCGCCTTGTCCGTTTTCGGCCATCAGATGCGCTTCGATCTCGCGCAGGGGTTTCCGCTGCTCACGACCAAGAAGCTGCATACAAAGTCGATCGTGTACGAACTGTTGTGGTTTCTGCGGGGCGACACCAACGTCAGCTATCTGCGTGATCATGGCGTGACGATCTGGGACGAGTGGGCGGATGAGAACGGCGAGCTCGGTCCAATCTACGGCAAGCAATGGCGCTCGTGGCCGTGCCCGAACGGCAAGTTCATCGATCAGATCAGCCGCACGATCGATCTCATTCGCCGCAATCCGGACTCGCGCCGCATCATCGTCAGCGCCTGGAACGTCGCGGAGCTCGACCAGATGTCGCTCACGCCCTGCCACGCGCTGTTTCAGTTCTGGGTGAACGACGGCAAGCTGTCGTGTCAGCTCTATCAGCGCAGCGCGGATGTATTTCTGGGCGTGCCGTTCAACATTGCTTCCTATGCGCTGTTGACGCACATGTTCGCGCAGCAATGCGATCTCGCGCCCGGCGAGTTCATCTGGACCGGCGGCGATTGTCATCTGTATCTCAACCACCTCGAGCAGGCTGACGAGCAGCTGACGCGGACGCCTTATGCGCCGCCGACGCTTGAGCTCAGGCGCAAGCCGCCGTCAGTCTTCGAGTATGAGTACGACGATTTTCAGGTTCTGAACTACCAGGCGCATCCCGGCATCAGGGCGCCGATAGCTGTCTAAAAGTCTCCATGGCCACCCAGAAGAGTCGCAGGAAGTCGCGCGGCAAGCCGCGCTCGTCCCCGCTTTCCAGACGCCCCCGTCGCAAGCCGCCGAAGAAGAAAGTCTCGCTCGCGTCGGCCCCCCTCGTGGAGACACGCACATCGGGCATCCATGGACGCGGCGTCTATGCGATTGCGCCGATCAGGAAGGGCGCGCGCGTAATCGAATACATCGGCGAGCGCATCTCACACGCCGAAGCGGATCGTCGTTACGAGCAGAAGGAAGACGACGGTCATACGTTTCTGTTCATCGCCAGCAGCCGCACGGTGATCGACGCCGGCGTCAATGGCAACGACGCACGATTCATCAATCACAGTTGCAATCCGAACTGCGAGACGGTCATCGAGGGGAGCCGTGTGTTCATCGACGCTCTTCGCAACATCAAACCGGGCGAGGAGCTCGGTTACGACTATCAGCTCACATGGGAAAGCACGGACGATCCCGCGGAGCTCGCGCTCTACGCCTGTCAGTGCGGCGCGAAGAAATGTCGCGGAACGATGCTGGACACGGCGCCGGTGGATAAGAAAAAGAAAAGCGGTTAGCGGTTGGCGGTTAGCGGTTGGTCAGAATTGGACGCTCGCGCAGTTCAATCGTCATTCCGTCGCGCTAGGCGCAGGCTGTACGAATTGAGTATGTTCTTGCTAGCCGCTAACTGCTAACCGCTAACCGCTAACCGCTGCCATGAAGCTATCGATCATCGTCGCCGCTTCCGAGAACAACGTCATCGGCGTCGGCAATGAATTGCCGTGGCGGCTGCCGGACGACCTCAGGCGGTTCAAGGCGTTGACCATGGGGAAGCCGGTGGTGATGGGTCGGAAGACTTTCGCATCGATCGGCAAACCCTTGCCAGGTCGGCTGAACATCGTGATCTCACACCAGCAGGGAATGGTCATCGAGGGCGTCGTCGTCGTGAGTTCGATCGAAGGTGCGCTCGGCGCCGCCCGGCCGGCGGAGGAGGTCATGGTCATCGGCGGCGCGCAGATCTACCGTCAGGCGTTGCCGCGTACGACGATGATCTACATGACGCGAGTGCACACACAGACGGCGGGCGATGCGTACTTCCCGGCGCTGGCGCGGGAGGATTGGCGCGAGATCGACAGCGAACTGCATCCCGCGGATGATCGTCACGCCTGCGCTTTCACTTTCCTCAGGCTGGAGAGGATCAGTCCATGCAGCCCCGCTACAACTGCCTGAAGTGTCCTGGCTATTGCTGCAGCCACGCGCGCATCGCCGTCACCGATCACGACATCGAGCGGCTCGCGCGCCATCTCGGCGTCAGCTCGCGTCAGGCGAGGGAGCGCTTCACGTACCGCTATCGGACGAAAGATGTCGACGAACAGATCCTGCGCCACCAGAAAGATCACATCTACAAATCTGTCTGCCGCTTTTTTGACACTGACAAACGTCGCTGTACGGTCTACGAAGCACGTCCGAATGTGTGCCGCAAGTACCCATACGGCGCTCGTTGCGGCTACTACGATTTTCTGCAGTTCGAACGTGAGTATCAGGATGATCCGAAGTTCATACCGTCGGCATGAATGGAGAGTTCATGGTCGACGGTTGACTGTTGACAGCCAGAGGCAGACCTCCGCTTCTGGCCGTCAACCGTCAACCTTCAACCGTCACATCAACCGATGTCGATGCGCCTGAACAAATACATCAGCGAAACCGGCATGGCTTCGCGCCGCGAGGCGGACGCATGGATCGAGGCCGGACGCGTGAGCATCAATGGCGCCGTCGCGACGCTGGGCGCGCAGGTCAACGACGGCGATGCGGTGTGCGTCGATGGTCGACCCGTCGGCGCCGCGAAGAAGCACGTTTACATCGCGCTCAACAAACCTGTGGGGATCACAAGCACGACTGAGCGGGACGTGCAGGGCAACATCGTCGATCTGGTGAACTACCCGGAACGTATTTTCCCGATCGGCCGGCTCGACAAGGATTCAGAAGGGCTGATTCTGCTGACGAACAACGGCGACATCGTCAACGAAATTCTGCGCAGTGAGAACGAGCACGAAAAAGAGTACATCGTCACCGTCGATCGTGCAGCGACCGAAATCTTTCTCAACGGTATGGCGAGCGGCGTGCGCATGCTCGGTACGGTGACCAAGCCCTGCAAGGTCAAGCGCGTCGACGCCCGCACTTTCCGCATCGTTCTCACGCAGGGGCTGAACCGTCAGATCCGCAGGATGTGTTCGTTCTTCGGCTACAAGGTCGTACGTCTGCAGCGAGTGCGGATCATCAACGTCACGCTGGCTGGCCTCAGGGCTGGCCAATGGCGGGAGCTCACTCCTCCCGAGGTCCGCAGCCTGTTGCCCGACAAGCCTTCCTTCAATTTTTAGCAGGGATGGAGGGAAGAGCCGCGAATGACCACATACAAGGAGCCTGGAATGAACAGGTCGGGATTCGGAGTCCAGACTCGGACTAATTTTGTTTCTTTTTTGTGGTCTTTCGCGGCTCTTACTCCGGGGCATCGCCTGATCGGGCGCTGGACGGTCCGCCCGGTAGCGCAGTAGGCTTGACCGTCGCCTGCCGCCGGGCGCAAACAGCGACTCTGTGAATTCCGACTACGACATCAAAACCCGGGTGACTGCGGTCGAAAGGCCGAGCAGAGACGACGCCCAGCATGGATGTCTCGTCGTCATATACGCTCCCGTGCAGACTGAGTTGGGCAGGCGCCATGTGCTGGACAAGGAGGTGACGACGGTCGGTCGCGGGCGCGACAACGACATCGTACTGCCGAGCGATTGCGTATCCAGGCGGCACTGCCGTCTCGAGCAGCGCAGCGGTGAGGTCCACGTCGTCGATTTGACTTCGACCAACGGCACATTCGTCAACGACGACGCGAAGCCTCTGCGCGAGCGGCGTCTGCAGCGCGGCGATCAACTCAGGGTCGGCGACACGATCTTCAAGTACCTGTCCGGATCGGACGTCGAGCTGCAGTATCACGAAATCGTCTTTCGCATGGCGGTGACGGACGGCCTAACGAATCTCGTGAACCGCAAGCAGCTCGACACGATTCTCAACGAAGAAATTCCGCGCGCCCGCCGACATGCACGCGAGTTGTCGCTTCTCATGGTGGACATCGATCACTTCAAGCAGATCAACGACGCCCATGGACATCTGACCGGCGATTCGGTCCTGCGCGGCATCGCTGCGCTTCTGCAGAAGCGGCTGCGGCCCAACGACCGTCTCGGCCGCTACGGCGGCGAAGAATTCTGTGCGATCCTGCCGGAAACGCCGCTGCACAACGCCGCGAAGTTCGCCGAGGAATTGCGCGCGCTCGTTGAATCGCACGCGTTCATGTCCGATGAGCAGGAAATCCGCCTGACGATATCTGTCGGCGTGAGCGCACTGCAGGAAGGCATGCAGCTCGAAGACCTGTACCGCGCCGCCGATGAAATGCTCTACAAGGCGAAGCGCACAGGACGCAACAGGGTCTGCCTCTGAAGCTCGCGCCCGGGAAGGCGGTTCAACTACGTATGCACAGCCGCGCGGGCCTTCACGCGCGAGAGAAGCAAGAGTAACCGCATAGAACGCAAGAGGAGTCGACGCGGAGACCGAAAGGCCCCTACGTCATGTTCGGCCGTCATGATGGCGTTCATCTGCAGCTTCGCGGCCATGTGCGGCATCGGGGACGAGTTGAGCAACATATTGCTGGAGCCGGGTGCAGAACTCGGCAGATCAGAACACCTGCCTGATAGAGCACACCCCTTCGATGCAACCAACCGCGCGCGGGCGCATCCATTGCTGGGAAGGCGGTAGTCTGTGGATCGGCGAGGCGGGCGGCAGCGCCCAGTTTCACGACCATCACGCCCTGCAAATCAGTCTCACCTTCAGCGGCGCCATTCGCTTCAAGACCCGCCAACACGACTGGCGATCGTTCGCAGCGGCGCTCGTTCCGCCCCACCTGTCGCACGCATTCGAAGGCGCAGCGCAGTTCACCGCGCAGATCTTCATCGAGCCGGAGACGCTCGAAGGTCGTGCGCTCCTCACCCGCTTTGGTACCGAGGCCATCGTCGAATTGCCGCCCGATGAGGTCGCCCTGCATGCGAAGGCGTTACGCACTCTCGAGCTGCGCCAGGCGGATGCGTCCGCTTTGCAACGGGCCGCACGCACGTTCGTCGATGGGCTTGCCGGCGCACACCGGCCGGCCGTCGTCGATGCGCGGGTCGAGCGAACGATTCGCTCGCTATGGCAGAGCAATCGATCCGTGGGCCTGAGCGAGGCGGCCGCAAGGGTCGCGCTGTCCCCGGCTCGGTTTCGACATCTCTTCGTCGAACAGACCGGCCAGAGCTTTCGCAGCTACCAGCTATGGTTACGTCTGCAACGAGCGATCGAGGTCATAAGCAACGGTGCTGCGGCGACCGATGCCGCCCATGCCGCGGGGTTCTCGGACGCCGCTCACCTCACTCGAACCTTTCGCAGGATGATGGGCATCACACCTACCTCCGTGAAGATCGACTGACCGCTCACGCATAGGCGGCGCGCGCCTGTGCGATGTGCCGATGACCTCCTGCCGCGCGACGGCGTCGGCATCGCGGGCCATCATGGCCATGAAGTGCTTCGCGATGAAGCATGGTCTTGATTCCTGAACGATGCGGCCGCCGAGCGCGGCCGCACCTGCCCTAGCTCAGCACTTGCAGCTCGTGCAACGGCATGGATTGCAGCGGCAGGCATCGCCGCATTTGCACGCTGAGCCTTGCGATTGCACTGCAGCCGCCTGTGTCTGGGTGTTCGCGCGGCAGCCGCAGCTGCAGTTCGGGTTGCAGTTGAAACAGCGGCAAAGGGCCGTGTTCGTCATGTTTGCTCTCCTGGTCGGAATTGAATTGCCGGTTGGCGAGACACAGCATAGGAGCGAGCGTCTGGTGAGGCTTGAATGAAAGGGCTGACTTCAAATCGGGCGACCAGCGAAGGAGGGTCCCGGCAATCCTAAGTGCGCTGCGCGAGCTGGATGACATCGCTGGGCAGAACGCGCTGCACCGATACTTACGCTTCGGGGCGAAAGGCTATTTGTCGTTTTCGCTAGTTGAACGACTATTTGTCGAACGCATGGCTTTATTTGTTGTCCGTCTCCATCATCGTCTATTCGACTGTCACTGACTTCGCCAGATTGCGCGGCTGATCGATGTTGCGGCCCCTGGCGAGCGCGACATGGTAGGCGAGCAGTTGCAGCGGAATGTTGAGCAGGATCGGGTCGAGCTCCGGTTCGGATTTCGGGACCTCGATCACCCCATCGACGCTGACCGGCAGCGGATCGCCGGGATGCGTGAGGGCGTAAACCGGGCCGCGACGTGCGCGGATCTCCTCGATGGTCGACATGTTCTTGGCGAAGAGATCGTCGCGCGGCGCCACGACGATCGTAGGCGTCTCGGGGCTGATCAGCGCCAGCGGGCCGTGTTTCAGCTCCGACGCCGGATACGCTTCAGCATGCAGATAGCTGACCTCTTTCAACTTGAGCGCGCCTTCCATCGCGACCGGATAGCCCGCGGCGCGCCCCACGAAGTACGCATCGTTCGCCTTCGCCAACTCCTGGGCGCGCCATACGATGCTTTCTTCCTGCGCGAGAATCTCCCCGATCTGATCTGGCAGCGCTTCCAGCGCCTTCAACAGGCGAGCGCCCTGCGCCGTCGAGAGATCGCGGATGCGGCCAAGATGAATGGCGAGCAGCGCAAACGCGATAGCAGTGCAAGTGAAGGTCTTGGTCGACACGACGGAGATTTCGGGTCCGGCGTGCAGATAGACGCCGCGCCCGCATTCGCGGGCGACCGTGCTCCCGACCACATTCACGACGCCCAGTACGCGGCCGCCCTTGCGCTTCACCTCCTGCACGGCCGCGAGCGTATCGAACGTTTCGCCGGATTGGCTGACGGCAATGTACAGCGTGTCCTGCTCGATCACGGGATTGCGATAGCGAAACTCCGAAGCCGCTTCGGCATGCGCCGGAATACGGGCAAGTTGTTCGATCAGATGCGCGCCGATGCATCCCGAGATATAGGCCGATCCACACCCGAGAATCTTGACCCGCCGAATCTCGAGCAATTCGCGCGCGGCCATTTCGAGCCCGCCGATGTGCGTCGTCTGGAAACGCGCATCGAGTCGGCCGCTCAGCGTGCGACGGATCGCTTCAGGTTGCTCGCCAATCTCCTTGCGCATGTAGTGGTCGAATCCGGCCTTGTCGAAGGAGTCATCGGTCCATTCGATCGTGAGAGGGGTTTTCGCCGTGACTCCACCCTCCAGCGTCGACGTCTCAAAACCATCCGCGCGAACGACGGCCATCTCTCCGTCGTCGAGATGCACGACGCTTTGCGTGCGCCGCACGAGCGCTGCAGCGTCTGATGCGACGAACATCTCTCGCTCGCCGAGGCCCAGAACGACGGGACTGCCGTTGCGCGCCACCACTAGCGAGTCGGGGCGTTCGGCGTCGAGCACGGCGAGGCCGTAAGTTCCCGTCACGAGCCGCAGCGCCGCCCGTACCGACTCACCGAGCGTGTCCGCGGGCATTGCGGCGATGAGATGCGCCAGCACTTCCGAGTCGGTCTCGGAGCGGAAGACGACGCCGCTCGACTGCAGCCTGCTTCTCAGCTGCGCAGCGTTCTCTATGATCCCGTTGTGGACGATGGCGAAGCGCTCGTGCGTATCGCAGTGAGGATGCGCATTGCGGTCGCTCGGCTCGCCGTGCGTCGCCCAGCGCGTGTGTGCGAGGCCCGGCGTTCCCCTCAACTTCTCGGGAAGCAGCCGTTCGAGATCGCGGACCTTGCCCTTGCTCTTGTAGACGCTGAGCTTGTTGTTGCGCGCGCAGACGACGCCCGCGGAGTCATAGCCCCGATATTCGAGGCGATGCAGTCCTTCCATCAGGATCGGCGCAGCGTCGCGCTTGCCGATGTAACCCACGATGCCGCACATATCACACGCTCCGTCTGGCCGACTGGCTCACCGGCAAGCTGGCCCACTGGCCAGACAAGAATTCATCCTCCAACCGACTGACCCGTTGGCCGGTCGGCCGGTTGGCCTTAGCCGTAAATGATTCGTCGGATCTGCCGCTCGCTATACGTCGGCGCGCGAAAGCGTCGGTGTGCGAGCTCACCAGCGAGTTGCTGAAAGATCGCGCTGTTGGACAGACCCTGGGACTGCAGTTGCAGATGGCGACGTCGAATGAAGTCCTCGGGCGCCTCATCCATAAACGCCAGCACCTCGTTGACGACGCGCGCTGCCTCCGCAGGCCCCAGCCGGCTGGTTCGAACGAGGTAGGCGATCAGCTCGCCGAGTTCGGTCGGATCCGGCATGGGCGTGCACTCTGCCTCAGAAGGGTCCATGGTCCCAAGGATGCTGCCCGAAAACGGGCAGAAAATGGAGATTTGTTGGACTAAAGGCGAGAAATCGAGACTCGAGACTCGGGAGTCGGGAGTCGGGCGTCGGGAATCGAGACTCGAGACTCGGGACTCGGGAATCGGTTAGTCGCCCGTCGCTTCAAACCAGACCAGATGCTGCAGCGGCAGTGTTCGCACGGTGCTCACGTGCCTGAAGCCGACAGCAGTCATTTCGCGAATGATCTGCTGCTCGGACATCTTGTGGACTTCCTTGTCAGGATGCGCGGATCCTCCGCTCGAAACTCGATCACCGCGACGCGTCCGCCAGGCTTGAGCGCCTGCCGCACCTTCTCCATCGTCTCGAAAGGGAATTCCAGTTCGTGGTAGACGTCGACCATGAGCAACAGATCGACGCTGCGCGCACGCAAGTTCGGGTCTGTGGCCGTGCTGCGTATCGTTTCGACGTTTGTTACGCCTCGCGCCGCGTCCGCTCACGAATCGCGTTCAGCATCATTGGTTCGACGTCGATCGCCAGCACCGTACCGCCCGGCTCCAGGAACGGGGCAAGGCGAAATGTGTAGTAGCCTGAGCCGGCGCCGAGATCGGCGATCGTCTGCCCGGGTCTGACGTCCAGGGCGGCGACGATCAGATCGGATCGCTCCTCGGTTTCACGCTCGGGTCGTTCGAGCCATGCGACGCCGCCCGGACCCATCACATGGGCGATCTCGCGACCGCAATAGAACTTGCCGATGCCGTCCGGATCGTGGGCGTCGCGGAACTCGTAAGGCGTCTGCGACGCAGCTGCGCAGGCCGACAGGATCCAGACCAGGCCTAGGATGCTTCGGCCGAACTGCTCTCGCATGAACCGCATGAGCGACGCCTGGGAGGGATTAAGAGTGCATTGCGCCGCGGGCGCGGCTTTCAGCGCTGCGGCACCCGGACGCTCTGCGTTCGACGGCGCAGGAAGCTCAACGGTCGTGCTTCCCCAGGTACAGATAAACGTAGCTGGTCACGAACAGGACGCACAGGCTGCCCGCAAACATGATGCCGCCGCCGGCCGCCATGACCGCAAAGAGGCTGGCCGGACCGACGTGGACGTGCGCCGCCGCGGCGGCGAGCGACTCGAACCCCGCTGTGAGCGCGAAAGCGAGCAAGCTGCCAACTACCCATTTCAGCAGATACCCCGGCAGATACGCCCGCATGTTTCGATTGTGATGATACGCAGCGGCGCGCGCGTTGCGATCGCCGCGGCTTGCATCCTTGAAGAGCCAGAACGGCCATAGATAGCGGAACAGCAGTTGCAGGAAGGTCAGATTCTCATGGCGCGTCGCTCTCGCGGCCGCGCTCTTTTCGGATCCCGTGATCATTTGCCGCCCGTGCACTTCCGCACGCCGTCCGTAGAAATGTCCATACGATAGATGTGCGGCGTCGCGAGGTGGTTCCGTAGAATTCCTCATCGCGGCAAGCCGATTTCTGACTGCGCTGACTCGGGCGCCGGGAGAGAGCGATGAACGAGCCTCTGCAGAACATTGCACAGGTGCAAGCGACGCTGATCGATCTGGCGATCCGCTTCGGGCCGAAACTACTCACGGCGTTGGTCATTCTCACGGTGGGCTTCTTCGCAGGCCGTGCGGTTGCGGGCGCCGCGCAGCAAGGTTTGCGTCATATCGAGATGGAGCCGCCCGTGCGTCTGCTGCTGGTGCGCATCGTCCGCCTGCTCGTCGTGGCGCTCTTCGTCATCCTGGCGCTGCAGAACCTGGGCGTGGAGCTGCTGCCGCTGATCGCGGGGCTCGGCATCGCCGGAGCGGGCGTCGCACTCGCGATGCAAGGCCTGCTGGGCAACGTCGTCGCCGGATTTACGATCATCTTTACGAAGCCGTTTCGCGTTGGCGAATACATCAG
>CAVRQU010000024.1:0-289777 GCA_963723505.1 uncultured Gammaproteobacteria bacterium | reverse complement strand
GCGAAGCTCCGCTGCAGATGAGCAGCAAGAAGCCGAACCACGACGTGAGCCGGGTTCTCCACGAGAAACGGCATGGAGGCGTCGCTCGCTTGCTTGGCAACCGCGCAGCCGTTGCCGACGCACAGACTGCGTCTATCAGTGGGGCTTGACTTGAGTGCATCAGGGAGAGCGGCGGTCTGCATGTTGGTGTTGATCGCCGCGCAGTGTAGATACGTCACCTGCCAGTGGGCGGCAATCAGGCTGAGGATGATGTTGCTGTGAAGCTGACAAAAATTCGGAATTCAAACGATCGTTCAAAATTCGCCCGTGTGGACTCAGTCGACCGCAGTGTCCTCTTGTCCCCGCACTTTGGCTCGCAATCAGCTGGTGGTGCCAGTGGGAGAGATCAAGGAAGTCGCCATGGCGATGGCTTTGCAGCCGGAGGAGTGGCGCCGATCAGCACATCGCGGAGAATCCCGCCGGAGCATGCCGCAGCGAAAGCCAGGACCAGAACGCCAAAAATATCGAGCTGCCGCCGGGCACCCGTGGTCGCTCCCGCAAGTGCGAAGACGAACGTTCCTGCGAGATCCAGAATCAGTACGAGCGTTTGCATCGCTGCCCGAAGCCTCCACTTGGTCGTTACATCGTCGTCGCATTGCGATCCATCGCATGCGATGGCGACCATACGGTGCAGTGCCCACGAAGGTAAACCGCGCCCGCTGCGTCTAATAGCTGAACAGCGATCTTCAGTCCGGAGATGGCCACGCGAGGTGTCCGTGAGCAGTCCTACGCTGAAGTCCCTCACGTTCGGTACTCTCCTTCGGCCTCTTGCTGTGCGGGATCACGCCGGCTTTGGCCGAGGACGACCGCCGCTGGGACACCGGCCTTCGATTCAACATCATCGGCGGCACCGGCAAGCCAACCAACGATGTGCTCGGCTTCGGCGTCTTCGGCCGATACCGGCTGGGCGATCGCTGGACAGTGGGGCTCGGGGTGGACGTGTCCGACGAGTTCGACATCGAGCGGACGCCGGAGCTGGTCGGCCTTGTCCAGGATCCCGAGGCGCCCGTAGTGGACAGCAAGGGATCATCGGTGGGCCTGAGCGCGTGGGTCGAGCGGCGCTACGGCGGCGACGATCGGCGCCTGCAGTGGTTCTGGACGGCGGGAGTGGGCGTCAACTCGGTCGACGTGGAAGATCAGGCCGGCCCGCTCGCGGGGGGCGGCACCTTCGACGTGGCGATCGACGCCGGCACCGAGCTGGTGGCGTCGGCGAGCCTGGGTCTACGCGTGCGGCTCGGAGAACGTTTCCTGTTCGAACCCGCACTTCGCCTCGATCAGCACTTCGCCGACTGGGATATCACCGACCGGGTGAGCGGTGCGACCGCGTCGATCGACGACTATCTGCTGAAGGGGGTGCACCTGGCGTTCGCGTACAGGTTTTGAACCGCGGATTTGCAGGCGTTCTGCTTCTCGCGCATTCCAAGCGCTAGATCCTTAGCGCTCGCTTCACGGCGCATCCTCCTCCGTTCGGGCCCGGTCACCGGCTACCAGCCCGCAAGAAATTCTTTCGAAAACAGCAATTGGTTTGGGCGACGGCAGCCGTCTAACTCACTTTGGGCCTGCTGCGAACGGAGCGCTCGATGAATACCCCAATCGCCTATCTCTTCGACGTGGTTGTTACGCCCTGGAAGCTGATCGGCTATCTGGGCGTCTTTCTGTTCGCTGGCCGATGGGTCGTTCAGATGGCCGCCACACGCAAGCATGGCAAACCCGTCTTTCCGGGCACTTTCTGGACGATGAGCGTGCTCGGCAGCGCTTTGCTGCTGGCGTATTTCATCTGGGGAAAAAATGACTCGGTGGGAGTACTCTCTAATCTGTTCCCCATGACAGTCGCCCTCTACAACTTCGTGATGCATCGCAGGTCTGTATCGGAACGCGCGCCAAGTCATGCGTGACGGATCTGTGCAATGGATGCGGTTCAGCGCGCGTGGGGTGATCGTCGTACGAACGCTGACAATCCGTCGAGGAGAGCCGACCGTGCCCGACCAACAGCGACCAATCTCGCGAGGTTTCCAGGGGCGGCGCGTCGAGCCCGCGAACCGCGACCGTGTCCCGCCCGGCCAATACGTCACGCGAGACTTTCCAGTGCTCTCCGCAGGCCCGACGCCGAATGTGCCGCTGACCGAATGGACGTTCTCGATGCTCGTCGGTAACACGCCTGTCGGGAAGTGGAACTGGGCAGAGTTTCAGCATCTGCCTCAAACCCGCGTCACGGTCGACATTCATTGCGTAACAAAGTGGAGCAAGCTTGACACCGTGTGGGAGGGCGTGACGATCGACGCGTTGCTCGATGCTGCCGGAGTGAGCGCGCCGCCGACCGCCTACGTGATGGCGCACTGCGACGGCGAATACTCCACGAACGTGCCGACCACAGACCTCGTCGGCGGGCGCGCGATGATCGCGACGCGCTTCGCCGACGCACCGCTCGCTGCCGCCCACGGCGGGCCCGCGCGCTTGCTGATCCCGCATCTTTATTTCTGGAAGAGCGCCAAATGGGTGCGGAGCCTCGAGTTCGTCACCACGGAGCGTCCCGGATTCTGGGAAGGCCTCGGCTACCATATCTACGGGGATCCCTGGCGCGAGCAACGCTACCGTGGCGACTGATGCACCCGCGCCTGTGCACCGCCTGCGTTGGCAGACCGTCAGCGTCGAGTCGATCGAGCCGCTGGGCCGCCGCGGGAAACTGCTGCACGTGAGAGTCGCCAATTGGCCCGGGCACCTCCCCGGCCAGCACATCGACCTGCGACTCACGGCCGCCGATGGCTACCAGGCGCAGCGAAGCTATTCAATCGCCTCCGCGCCCCACGAGCCGGGACTTTCGCTCGCGGTCGAGCACGTCGCCGGCGGCGAGGTTTCGCCGTACCTCACGACCGAGGTTCGGGTCGGCGATGCCTTCGAGGTACGGGGGCCGATCGGCGGCTACTTCGTGTGGGAGGCTGCGACCGGCGGACCGCTGTTTTTGTGCGCAGGCGGTTCGGGCATCGCGCCGTTCATGGCCGTGCTCGAGCATCGCAAGCGTGTCGCGGGTGGTGTACCGACGACGTTGCTCTACTCTGTGCGATCGCCCGAGGACGCAATGTTCGCCGAGCGCATCGACGCGCTTGCTCGGGCCGATCCCGCGTTGCGGATCGTGTGGACTTACACACGCGCGGCGCCGCAGGCTTGGCAAGGCTACACGCGGCGGATCGACGCGGCGATGTTACGCGCGACCGCGCCGCCGCCGGACGCTCAGCCGCTGATCTACGTGTGCGGCCCGACCCCGCACGTCGAGCTCATCGCAACAACTTTGGTCGGGCTCGGCTACAGACCAGGCAGCATACGGACGGAGCGTTTTGGACCCTCGGGAGAGTGACCTCTGGAGAGCGATATGAACACGCTGGACGAGAACGGCACCCAGGCTTGGGTCGATGGCAATGCCGCGGGCGGCATCCTCGCCTCGTTGTTCGCGATGGACGCCACTCGGGCACGGATCATCTGCGCGGGTTGCAGACAGGACGCCGCGGTGGCCGAGCAGCGGGTGTTCGCGCTGGAGATGGGCGCCGCCGTCCTCCGCTGCCCAAGTTGCTCCGGCGTTACTCTCCGCATCGCCGTGACGCGGCATGGCTGCTTCATCGACATGCGCGGCGCCGAGGTCGTGCATTTCGCTTGATCGCGCCAACAGCCAGCCGGCGTCGATCCGCAACCATGCTTCACGTGCTCATCCTCACCGCCACCCACGGCGCCATGCTCGTGCTCGGCTTCCTCATCGGCGTGTACATGCTGCCGATCCTGACTGCACCCAAGGGACCGGATGTCGCCGCGCTGCAGGCGACCGCGACGGGCGCGCTCTACAAAGGGCGCTTCGAGCGCAACCTGAAGGGAAGCGACTTCCTGCACTGGGGCGAGGGCGAGGTGCGCGTGCTGCCCGACAGAATTGCGCACG
The DNA here is from genome assembly GCA_963723505.1 of uncultured Gammaproteobacteria bacterium. Taxonomy (GTDB): domain Bacteria; phylum Pseudomonadota; class Gammaproteobacteria; order Steroidobacterales; family Steroidobacteraceae; genus Steroidobacter. Next base: position 285,816 of record CAVRQU010000024.1, on the reverse strand, counting down.
AAGGGCGCCTGGCGCCGGGGCCGCATTACTATTTGTATCTCGCACCGGAGTTCGTGGACACGAAGGATGGCTTCCTGGCCATCAAGGACAAGTCGCAGCGCATCGGCGAGGTGAAGACGTTCAACGGGTTCATCGTCGACGTGCCAGCGGCCGTGGACGTTGGCGCGTATACGACGGTGGTGGTGTGGTGCGAGGGCTTCAGCCAGTTCATCAGCGCGGCGAAGTATCGGTGAGTGCGATTGGGAGCTCATCATGCAGATGCGCAAGTTCGGCCGGGACCCCGTCGTCATCTCGAACCTTTCGGCGGAGCAGTATCGCGTGACACAGCAGGGCGCCACCGAAAGGCCCGGAACGGGAGAGCATCTGCACAATGACGAGCCGGGCATCTACGTCGACATCGTGTCGGGCGAGCCGCTGTTCGCTTCGTCTGACAAATATGAATCGGGGTGCGGCTGGCCGAGCTTCACCAAGCCGATCGAGCCTGCGAACGTCAACGAACTGACGGACACGACGCATGGCATGATCCGCACCGAAGTGCGCTCTGTGCACGGCGACAGTCATCTTGGGCACGTCTTTAACGACGGTCCCGAGGATCGCGGAGGATTGCGCTACTGCATCAACTCAGCCTCGCTGCGATTCATTCATCGCGACGACATGGAGTCTGAAGGTTACGGGGCTTACCTTGATCAAGTGGAGGACAGGCAATGACTCAAGAACGTGCTGTACTTGCCGGCGGTTGTTTCTGGGGCGTGCAGGATCTCTTTCGCCGCTACGACGGCGTTCTCTCGACCCGCGTCGGCTACACGGGCGGCAACACACCCAATGCGACCTATCGCAATCACGGAACACATGCGGAAGCAGTCGAGATCATCTTTGATCCTGCCAGGATCAGCTATCGGCAGATCCTCGAGTTCTTCTTCCAGATTCACGATCCGAGCACGCGCAATCGCCAGGGGAACGATGTCGGGACGAGCTATCGATCGGCGATCTTCTACACGACCGACGAGCAGCGTCGGATTGCCGAGGACACGATCGCGGATGTCGACGAATCCGGGCTGTGGCCCGACAAAGTCGTGACCGAGGTCGTGCCATCAGGTGAGTTCTGGGAAGCCGAACCCGAGCATCAGGACTATCTCCTGCGAAATCCCGGCGGTTACACGTGCCACTTCATTCGACCGGGCTGGAAGCTACCGATTCGCAAGAGCAAGGAAACGAAGCTGGCGTGATTGGGCGATACGACGATCCCGGAAACCGACACGGGCGGGTGTCATCGATTGCGGATTGCTGTCGCAGGAAGCACCGGCCATGGTTCGCCCCGGCTACGGACTCGTTCGCGGTGGTCGATCACATCGTCGGGGCGCGTGCCCGGCCGTTGAGCTGGTCCGTGCTGCTGCGATAGCCGTACGGGCGCGCGGCTAACCGTGTATAGTCCGGCTCGGCTCGTCACGTTCTCTATTTACCTTCGCTTGGCCCATATCGCCGTTCGGCGCTTCTTCCGGCCAGTCAACTAAATCAGATTTGTTTCGAACCTGGCGAAGCTTCGGCTCCTCGCCTATCCCGACGTAGCACGATGCAGCTGCCCGAAAGGGCTCTCGTCTTGCGTCTGTCATGTTTCAAACGCGTTAGCCGATGCGCGCATTCAGTGAGTAATCGTATGAGCAAAATCTATGTGGGCAATCTGCCCTTTTCCGCGGACGAAGCGGCGGTCCGCACGTTGTTCTCGCAACACGGCACGGTCGAGTCAGTGGCCCTGATCACGGATCGCGACACCGGTCAACCGCGCGGCTTCGGCTTCGTGGAGATGCCCCGCGCCGATGCAGCGCGCGCAATCCAGAATCTCAACGGGCAGGACATGGGCGGCCGCGCCCTCAAGGTCAATGAAGCCCAGGACAAGCCCCGCAATGGTGGTGGCGGCGGCGGTCAGCGTCGCTGGTAAGCGATCATTCCCTGCACGGGCCTCGCGGCCCGTGCAGGATCTGCATTACATGCGTCCGTACGGCTGCCAACGGCCCGCGATCGCACTGGGGAGAAAGCGTGTGACCAAACGACCCAGCCCGACAGAGACGTTTCTGGAGTTGCCGTTCAAAGTGGACTTGATCTCCAGGACCGCCGCACCCACCGGCACGGAAGGCGTCTGGCACAGCTACGTCATTTCGCAAGGTACGAATACCATTACCGGAATCCGCGCAGGCACGCACGCCGAGGTCACTCTGCTGCTTCAGGACATGATCGAACGGCTGAACGAGCGTCGCGCGGGCAAGAGGCGTCCCCGCTGATGGCGCAGGGGTTTACACGAAGCAGCAGTTGGCGAGCGCCATGGGTGTCACTCGGAAGCTGATCGCCATCAGGTTGTAGGCGGAGCGCGCGCCACGCCCACGTTGTTCGCCAATGGCCACAGCCAGAGATCAGGTGCCGGGAGAGCGCCCTGATCACAGAACTATCCTGGCGCGACCCGAGTATCGCGGCTGATTGATGAGGCGATTGGCTGCGCATGCCGGCGTCACAGCCAGCGCAGCTTCCTGAATCGAACGTACAAGCCAAGGCAGAGCGACAGCATCACGCCGACAACGATCGGGTATCCGTAGGGTGCGTGTAGTTCGGGCATGTTGGGGAAATTCATGCCATAAATGCCAGCGATCGCAGTGGGAGCGCCAATTATCGCCGCCCAACCCGCAAGCTTGCGCGTGATGGCGCCTTGCCGCTGCTGCTCGAGCAGATTGCTGGCCTCGAATACCGCTCGAATAACGTCGATCAGGCCACTGATCATCCCATCAAGACGCGTGAGCTGGTCGTGCACGTCCCGAAAGTACGGCTTGACCTCGGCGCTGATGCACGGAAGCTCCAGATTGGTCAGCTTTCCGCATACGTCTGACATCCTGGTCAGCACGTGCTGAAAATGAATGGCCTCGCGCCTCAGCCGGAACAGGCGGGTAACTTCGTCACGATCGAGGAACGCATCCACGAGCCGCTGTTCCATCGAGAGCACCTCGTCCTCGATCATCTGTACGACCGGGAAATAGTTGTTGACCACGAAGTCCATGATGGCGTGCAGGATAAAGTCCGGCCGCGTGGACCGAGGTCCGCTCCGAAATTGTTCGTGAGCCTGAACATATTCGGCGTCCTCGTCATGGCGCACCGTGATGATGTGGTGCCCGCTGACGAATGCGTCGAAATCGGCATAGTTGATCTCGTCGTCTCTCAGACGTGCGATCTTGAGCACAACGAAGATCTGATCATCGTAGACATCGACTTTCGGTATTTGCGTGGGACTCATCGAGTCCTTGACAGCCAGGCTATGCAGCCTGAAGCGTTCCTGCAGGACGGCGAAGTCGCTGTCGAGCGGGTTGAGCGCTTCAATCCAGATGAAAGCTGCATCCCCGCGCTGCGGCATGCTGGCGTCGAGCGCCACGTGCTCGATCACCCTACCGCCGCGAAAGATCGTCGCTCGCACCTCACTCATACACGCCACCTTTGCTTCGCTGGCTGACGATTGCTCGTCAAAGTCATGGCGAGCTCGTGATTCGATTGGCATCACAGCAGACGCCAAGGCTCACGTGGATTGCACCATAATGCTGGTCGATACGGTTGATATCGGACGCGGGATGACGCCGGCATGCGCCGCAGCAATACGAACGTATCGACCGATACCATGGTGCAATCGCTCGATCTCTTCGCCTCTGGTTGCATCGATTGGTCTGACGCCTTACTGGATGCAATCGGCAATCGTCACTCTCACTCGAGGAGCTCTCAATGAACGCCATTGAAAAGATCGCGACGATATCGCACCCACTCGTCATGACACTCACGACCGAGATCCGTGCTGCGTTCAGGTCGTTGCGCTGAGGAGGCGTCATGAGCACCAGCACCGCGACCGAAATTCGGTCGTTCCAGATCGAGATTCCAGCGGAGCAGATCGACGACTTGCGCCGGCGCATCGCGGCGACACGCTGGCCCACCAAGGAGCTCGTCGAGGATCGGTCGCAGGGCGTGCAGCGGGCGACGCTGCGGGAGCTCGCCCGCTACTGGTCGACCGAGTACGACTGGCGCAAGTGCGAGGCACGACTGAACGCACTGCCGCAGTTCACGACCGAGATCGACGGGGTGGATATCCACTTCATCCACGTCAGGTCCCGGCATGAGAACGCGTTGCCGCTGATCATGACGCATGGCTGGCCCGGCTCGGTCATCGAGCTACTCGAGACCGTCGGCCCCCTGACCGACCCGACTGCGCACGGTGGCACCCCCGGCGATGCATTCCACCTGGTGCTGCCGTCCTTGCCTGGCTACGGCTTCTCCAGCGAGCCGACCGAGCTCGGCTGGGACGCCGCCCGCACCGCACGCGCGTGGGCGGAGCTGATGCACCGCCTCGGCTACACCCGCTACGTCGCCCAGGGCGGTGACGTCGGTGCCCTCGTCACGGACCTGATGGGCCGCCAGGCGGTCGAGGGTTTGGTCGGCTACCACCTGAACCTGCTCACGGCGGTGCTCGCAATCGGCGATCACCTGCCCAAGGAATCCGAACAGGAACGCGCAGCGGCCGAGGCGGTCGCGACGTTCAGGCAGGACGGCTTCGGCTACTTCCTCGAGATGGCAACGCGGCCACAGACGATCGGCTACGCACTACTGGATTCACCCGTCGCGCTGGCGGCCTGGTTGCTCGACCACGACACGGACAGCTACTACAAGATCTCCCGCGCGTTCGTCGACGGCGAGCCCGTGGGCAATCTCACCCGGGACACCATCGTCGACAACATCACGCTCTACTGGCTGACCGGCACCGCAGCGTCGGCGGCCCGGTCTTACTGGGAGGACGGTCGAGCGCTGGCCGCAGCGCTTGCGAGTGGCCAGGCTCCTCCGCGCGGTCAAGGTTCCCGTCGGCTTCACGACGTTCCCCGGCGAGATCTGGGCTGCCCCGCGCAGCTGGGTTGAGGCGGTCTACCCCGGCCTCGCCTACTTCAACGAGGTCGACAGGGGCGGCCACTTCGCCGCCTGGGAGGAGCCGGAGCTCTTCTCCGCCGAGGTGCGGGCCGCATTCAGCTCACTGCGCTGATGACGCCCTCAATCCGCTTCGCCAAGGATCTCAAACGCCAACGGCCTGGTCGGCGCGCCTGCGTTGCATGTTGACGCGGGACACGAAGTGAGCGCGATCACAAGGTCCATCTCGGCGCGCAGAACGATGGAAGCGCCGGCGCGGGTCCTCGGCGGTGAGAACGACAAGCGGCCATCCGCGGCGACGTCGGCATTCATGAAGAAATTGAGCGAGCTCGGCAGAGGCTCGGGCTCGACGCCAAGCTCGCGGAACGCGGAGCACAGGTTGTCGTAACAGTTCGCGTGATATCCCTTGACGCCGTACTGCATGCGGTACATCTCAATGCTGCACGGCGCGTACAGCAGATCATGCTTGCCGACCTCGTCAGCGACGATCGTCAGCATCGGGTTACTGCGGTCGGACCAGAGCACATCGCCGGTCGAGACATAAATCTTTCCACCGTAGTCGAATGTGCGGCCGCTGGAGAGGCGCTGCTTGTTGTCATGCGAGAAAGCAACGAGATCACCTGTTTGCCCGCCCTCGATATCGATGACGCGTAACCGCTCTCCTCGCTTCAGCCGCAACCCGGCGCCGCCTCCTGCTGGCACGATAAGTCGCTCGGACATGCGGATCTCCTTCAGCTCCAACGCAGGCAGCGTATCAACTGCCATTTCAAACTTCGAAAAGACGAGGCGCCCGCCACCCGTTCTGGCGACGTAGTGGTCCCCGTTGACTCCACAAAAGTGGCCCTTCCGCATGTACCACCAGCTGCTAACCTTCACGCACGATCAGAGGCGCTGTCACTAACGACTTCGCAGGTCGTCTTGTTGACTGACGACCCTGGCGGGACTTGCTCAGGCAAGTGTGATCCGGAGAGGCGACATCATGAGCGAACCTACATTCAGTCGAGTGATCACTTACACAGCGGGCGTGCTCGCGGCGTTGCTCCTGGGCTATGGCGCAGCCTGGAGCGTTTCCTCGCAACGGTTTACCGACGCGCGTAATCCTCTCGAAGTATGCGCGGCGAGCAAGGGCGCGCTGTGCGACGCCTCGAGCAAGGAGGCGACGCCGCAGATCGCAACGCTTCGGGACCGGCGCCAATACCGGTTATGAGCGGACAGCATCCCGAAGGCCAACCTCGACCGTACCCTCCGTCGTCGATGTACTGGCCATCTGCGATTCACACGCGCGTGGTGCGGATTCAGTTGAAAGATGCGCGGCAGATCCGGACTGCGTCCCACCGTGGCGTAAATACTTTGCTCAACGCGCCAAAGAGCCGACAAGCGGCGCCAGCGCTGCGTGACCTGCCCCTGGATCCTCCTTTGTACCCAGGCGGCGCCGTATGCGATCCTTTCCGCGGTGAGCGAGAAGGGCAGCGCAAAGACGTGACGCAGCCGCCAGGAACATCATCGACCTCAAGAGTCCGGTCTTCATGGCGCGTGCTTTTTAGTTCTCCGGTGGTCAGGTCGCATCCTGAACGGCCCGGCTTTGTGTTGCGTGTCAGGAGAGACATCCCGGGGGTTGAGCAGTTCCGCGCATCGCATCGTGATACACCGATTGATGTCATCGGCCCTGTTACACACGGCATCGTGGCGAGCAGGCGGTCGCCGACGCTGAATGATTCGCCGTCGTTGACAAATTCGACCCGCTGCGTTCACCGCTCGAACGCTGGCGTAGACTCCACGCCGTACGCAGCGCTCTGAGTCTCCTCGCGACTGCTGCCCCAGACCCGAACATCAGAGTTGATCTCATCGCTGCTCAGATCGATTTGACTGAAAGGTGCTCGCCATGCAGTTGATCAAAGGTATGACCGCCCTCGTGACTGGCGCGTCTTCCGGAATCGGCAGAGAAATCGCGTGCAAGCTCGCCGGCGAAGGGCTGAATGTTCTGTTGGTGTCGCGATCGGAAGCGAAGTTGCAGGACCTTGCCGCCCGAATCGGCGATGACTACCAAGTGCGCGCGACGGCGGTTCCCATGGACCTGAGGAAAGCCGGCTGCGGTGACGCGCTGCATAACTGGACCGAGTCGAATGGCGTCGTTGTCGACGTGCTCGTCAACAATGCGGGCTTCGGCGCCTATGGTGAATTTGAAACCATTGCCGCTGAAACAGACCAGGCAATGATCGCAGTGAACATGGCTGCCGTGGTCGATCTGACTCACGCGTTCCTGCCGGGCATGCTGCAACGGCGGCGCGGAGGTGTCGTCAACATTGCGTCGTCGATAGCTTTTCAGCCTGGCGCTCACATGGCCGTTTATGCGGCGAGCAAGGCATTTGTACTGAGTTTCAGCGAGGCGCTCTGGGTCGAATGTCGCACGCGCGGAGTTCATGTCGTGGCCCTCTGCCCCGGCCCCGTCGAAACGGCGTTCATCGCCGCACTCGGCGATGAGACGGTGCGGCACACACGGGCCTTCTCAGAGACTCTTCCACCCGAACAGGTGGCCGACGAGGCGATCCGGGCATTGCGCGGCAAAGCGCCGACACGCATCGTGGGTACCAAGTACTGGTTGCTTGCGCAGTCAGCCCGGTTTGCGCCGCGGAGCATCGTTGCCCGCATCAGCGGACATCTCCTGGAGAGCCGCGCCCATTGAGAGCCTGACGCCGCGCGCGCCAGAAGGCGCGGCGTTGGCGCATCCAGTCGACACGACGCAGGGCGCGCCATTTCCTCATCACCAGCACACCTACTCCGGTGGCTCCGCCGGCAGCCGCAAGCGCTGCCGTTGTAATGCATGCAGGACACATATCAGCCCCTGTCGTACTCGTCGTGGCGACGCCACCAGATGCCCGTCTCGTTGCGCCCCTTGGGGGCGCGGTCGAGCCACGGGTACATGCCCCAGACCCCGTCCAGTCCGCGCGCATACGTGGAATAGGTGTGGTAGACGACGCCGTCCTCGAGCACGAACGCGCTCATGCCCGGCCGCTCACGCGTGAACGTGGCGACGTCGGTCCCGGTCGAGGCCGCCGTGTCGGCGACAGGCGTCCCTTCCATGCGGCTTGCAAACCCCTCGCTACTCGATTGCCATGCCGGCTCGCGCTGGTAGTTGTATTCGATGCCGCCCTCGCGCTGTTGCTGCTCGGTGAAGTGGACACTGAAGTCGGGATTGAAGTCAGTGCCGAACGAGGACGCCCAGGGGAACGTCCACCCCAACCGCCGCTTGTACGCTTGCAGCTTCGCGAGAGGCGCCCGCGACACCGCCGTAAACGCGACGTCGTGATTCTCCAGGTGGATGAAGATGCCGTTGAATCCGTCTGCGATCGCCGAGCAGGACGGACATCCCTGGGTGTAGTCGGGCCCGAACATGAAATGATAGACGAGGAGCTGCGAGCGCCCTCGGAAGAGGTCTGTCAGCGACGCGCTCCCCGCGTCGGTCTCGAATCGATACTCCTTCCCGATCCGGACCCACGGCAGCGCCTGCCGCCCCCGCGCCACTTCGTCGCTGCGCCGCGTGAGCTCCTTTTCGGCCTCGAGCAGCTCGAGGCGAGCTGCGAGCCATTCCTTGCGTGTCCCGGTCAAGTGCTTCGTCATCGCTGTTCCCTCCGGTAACTGTGTTGTCGACACAACCTGGTTCGCCCTTGTCTTGGCATCGACTGGCACCGGATCGCGAAACGATGGGAGTGACAAGTGTGACGGGATTTCTGAACCCATGGATTCGCTGATCACGGCCGCAGCGCGTGCACTCGCAGCAGGCGACCCCCTCGGCGCATTGAAGCGGGTTGCCCTGCGCGACGATGCGCCTGCGCTCGCGCTTCGAGGCATCGCGATGGCGCAGCTGGGCGAGCTCGCACGAGCAAAGGCGCTCGTGCGAAGTGCCGCGCGCGCTTTCGGTCCGAAGGAGGCCGTGGCTCGCGCGAGGTGCATCGTCGCCGAAGCTGAAATTGCACTCGCCTCGCGCGACCTGGGTTGGCCCGCGAAGGCGCTCGACTCAGCGCGAGCGACGCTCGAAGAGCACGGCGACCACGTGAACGCCGCGCATGCGCGCTATCTCGAAATCCGGCGCCTCCTTCTGGTCGGGCGCCTCGACGAAGCCGAACGTGCGCTCGTCGCACTCGACCCCACGTCCTTGCCGCCCGCGTTAATGGTCGCGCATGAGCTGATCGTCGCCGGGATCGCTATGCGACGCCTCCAGACCAAGCCGGCGCGCGCTGCGCTTGCACGGGCCGAGAGCGCCGCGCGCCACGCGCGCATCCCTGCGTTGACAGCGGAGGTTACGAGCGCACTATCCGTCCTGAACACGCCTGCGGCGCGCCTGATTACGCGCGGCGAGGAGCGACTCCTCTCACTCGAGGAGGTCGAAGCGTTGTTCGCGTCGAAGGCATTCGTAGTGGACGCCTGCCGCAATGCCGTGCGTCACGCAGATACGGTGATCTCGCTCGCCAGGCGTCCCGTGTTGTTCACGCTCGCACGCGCGCTGAGCGAAGCGTGGCCGGGAGATGTATCAAGAGACACGCTCGTCGCGCGTGCATTCCGATTGAAGCTCGCGGACGAATCGCATCGCGCCCGGTTGCGCGTCGAAATCGGTCGGCTTCGCAGGGTGCTTCGGACGCTGGCCAACGTGAGCGCAACGAAGCGAGGGTTTGCACTGGCGCCGGGTCGCGCACGCGAGGTCGTCGTGCTGGCGCGTCCCGTCGAAGAGGAGCATGCGGCCGTGCTCGCCTTCCTCGCCGACGGTGAGTCGTGGTCGAGCTCTGCCCTGGCTCTTGCACTTGGCGCCAGCCAACGCACCGTGCAGCGGGCGCTTGACTCGCTTGCGGCGGCAGGCAAGGTGCAGTCGTTTGGTCGCGGGCGAGCTCGACGCTGGATGACACCGCCCGTGCCGGGACTCACGACGAACTTGTTACTCCCGGCGCTCCTGCCGACTGACTAGGATGCATCAACCGCAGACATCGACCAGGATGCAAGCATGAAGCGATCAGCAGCCGAAATCGTCCGTGAATATGGCCCCTTTCCGGGCGTCGACCAGGTGGCGTGGAGTCACGTATGACGGCGAGCACGTCTGGTTTGCTTCTGGAGACAAGCTGAACGCGTTCGATCCCGCGAGCGGGAAGACGCTGCGCTCGATCGATGTCGCCGCACATGCGGGAACGGCCTTCGACGGCCAGCACCTGTTTCAGATTGCCGAGGATCGCATCCAGAAGATCGATCCGGAGACCGGCCGGGTGCTCGCCACGATCCCGGCGCCGGGCGGCGGCGGTGACTCCGGGGCTGGCGTGGGCCGAAGGGACGCTCTGGGTGGGACAATATCGGGACCGGAAGATCCATCAAGTCGATCCTCAGACGGGGGCGATCCTTCGCACGATCGAGTCCAACCGCTTCGTGACCGGAGTCACCTGGATCGACGGGGAACTCTGGCATGCCACGTGGGAAGGCGATGAGAGCGAGTTGCGGCGAGTCGATCCTCGAACGGGAGAGGTCCTGGAGAGCATCGAGATGCCACCGGGGTCGGCGTGTCCGGGCTCGAGTCCGATGGCGGCGATCAGTTCTTCTGCGGAGGAGGAAGGACCGGGAAGGTGAGAGCTGTCCGCCGGCGGCTCTGACAAACGCGTCACTGACCGGACGGGCGTTTCGCCATCAGCCATGACCAGATCAGATGCGTGAAGTCGAGTCGACTACACGGAGATCCATCTCACTGCGCACCACCCGAATACCGTTGATTCACGCGTGAACGCGTACCTGCAACTCGCTGTCCTGCTCGCGGTGCTCGTGAGCGCAGGCGCGGCAGGACAAACGCTCGTAATCGAAGACGGCACCATCGTCGACACCCGCAACGGCGCAGTTTTGGAGCATCGGTCGATTCTTGTCGAGGACGAGCGCATCACACGCGTAGCGCACGCCGGCGAGATCTCTGCGCCCGGCAACGCCAGGATCGTCATGGCGCGAGGTCTTTGGGTGCTGCCAGGGCTCATGGATATGCACGTGCATGGATCAAGTCGCGCCGACGTACCGCTAGCCCTTTATGTCGCGAACGGTGTGACATCCATAAGAGATCTCGGCGGACCGCTGACGGCGCTCCAGCTCCTCAGGAACGAACTCGAGACCGGCAAGCGCGTCGGCCCGCGGCTTCATTTTGTTGGGCCGATCCTGGATGGCACTCCACCCGCGGCGCCGTCGATCAGCATCATCGTGGACACTGCTACGCGCGCCGTGAGCACGGTGGATTTCCTCGTTGATCAGAGCGTCGACGCGATAAAGGTTTACAACGGCATCAGCGCTCCCGTTCTTCAGGCCATCGTGGAGAGGGCGCGTCGCAGAAACGTCCCAGTCGTGGGTCATGTGCCACGAACGATCACGGCCTCCCAAGCCGCGGAACTGGGGATGAGCGTGATCGAGCACTCGCCCATTCGCGCTGCCGACCTCGCAGCATGGAGCGTGCTGACGCAGGACGAGGTCGACGGGATCCGCAAGATGCAATCGGTCACTGCTCGAGAAGCTATGGTGTGGCGTCATGTCGACCTGAACACGCGAGAGGTCGCTGCGCTCATCGAGCACTTCGCGGCGGTCAGGATATTCCTCGATCCGACGCTGAGCGTCGACGAGTTCGATTCCCTGTTCCTCTATCCAGACCAGGCCGCCCATCCGAACAACCGCTTTCTCAAGCGCTCATTCGTGGACGAAACGCTCGGACCCGAACATCAGGCGTTGAAGGTGTCGGAGGAACTCAAGGGGTTGGCGCGCTCCGGCGTCGAGAAGCGCCGAAGGTTCGTTGGCATGTGTCACCGAGCCGGTGTGAGAATCGTTGCGGGCACCGATGGGCCTGGCATCGGCACGCTAGCTCCGGGTTTCGGCCTTCATCGTGAGCTCGAGTTGCTCGTAGCGGCCGGACTCACGCCGATGGATACGCTGCAAGCGGCGACGATCAATGCAGCAGCAGCTTTGCGACAAGAGAAGAACCTGGGAGTCATAGAGGCGGGGAAGCTGGCGGATATGGTGCTCGTCCGCGCCGATCCGCGCGTGAACATAGCGAATGCCAGCCGAGTCGAAGCGGTCGTGCTGCGAGGACAGCTGCTCGATCGGAGGGATTTGGACGCTATGCTCGACGGGACGGCGCGCGAAGCGCAGTGAAAGCTCTGAGCTCTCGGATAGCCTCGGTCGGGTTTGGGGGCGCCGGAATCTGCGGGCGCATGGAGAGGGCGGAGCAGCGACTCGTCGCGGACCACCTCACCACTTCTCGCCGAACGGTCTGACCTCGATTTCAAACGTCCACGCGGAGCGCGGTTGTTGAGCCAGCCACACGGCGCTCGCGGCCATGTCGTCCGCCTTGAGAAAGAAGCTGTCGGGCTTGTCAGGCATGTTGCGGCGGGTCGCGGGCAGATCCACCACCGCATCGATAACGATCAGGGCGACGTGTATTCCGCACGGCCAGAGGCTGCGCGCCATGGACTCGGCCAGACTACGCTGCGCCGCCTTCGCCGGAGCGAACGCCGCCGTGTTCGGCCCGCCTCGCCGCGAGGCAGTCGCACCGATGAAGATGAAGTTGCCAGATCCACCTGCCTTCATCGCGGGTATGACCTCCCGGCTCACAGCGAGGGCACCATAGGCGTTCACGCGCCATGACGCCTCGAATGCTTCAGGAGTGATGCTCTCGACGTCACCCCACGTCCCTGAGCCGGCGTTGTAAACCACCGTCGTTGGATCACCGAGGTCGGATCTGATGCGCGCGAAGGTCTCCGCCACGGAGGCGGCATTCGACACGTCGCAGGCATAGGCGCGCGCATCGGGCAGGGTCGCTGCGAGCTTCGCCGCAAACTCGGACCGCCGGGCCAGCAATGCCACGGCCATGCCCACCTTCGAGAAGGCTCGGGCCAACGCCGCACCATTGCCCTCACCAACGCCTACGATCACGCAAACAGATGTGCTCATGTGACACCTCCTTCATGCCCTATCTGACGGGGTTCTGGTGGCGTTCGCTCACGGAACCCCACTACCCCTCGCGTTTCATTCTCTCGCGACGTGCTAACTCGGCTTTGGTTGGCGGCTCCAGAGCGAACGATCCGGTGCGGATCTCGCCTGCGCGTTGATAGGTGCTCATCGTGACGCCCGTTGTCGAGGCTTTCGTATCCATGAGCTTCAGCGCCGCAGGGATAGCGCCTCGACCGAAGAGGCGCTTGCCGGAGCCGAAGACCAACGGGAAGACCAGGAGCCTGAACTCGTCAATCAGATCGCGTGCGAGCAGCGTTTGAATCAGTTCGCTGCTGCCTTGAATGAGCAAAAGCGGTCCGTCCTGCTGCTTCAGCTGCGCAACTTCAACTGCGACGTCGCGAATCGCTACGGAGTTTTTCCAGGTGAGCGGTTCGCTCGATGAGGTGGCGACGTATTTGGTCACCGCATTGAAACTATCGGCGATGGGGTCGGCCTCGATGTAAGGCCAATGCGCGGCGAAGATCTCGTAGGTCTTGCGCCCGAGCAGCAGGTCGAAGGGAGATCCGAAGACGTCGCCCATCGCTTGTCCCATCGCGTCGTCCCAATAGTTGACGGTCCAGCCGCCAAACTTGAAGCCGCCGGTGGGATCCTCTTCGGGTGCGCCCGGAGCCTGCATCACGCCATCCAGACTCACAAATGTTGCGGCGAGGACTTTTCTATCTGAGCTCTCCTGAAAGGCGAAGGCTCCTCAAGGACGCAGGAGCGATCCTCCATCCGACAGGGCGCCTTCACAGTCGATGCAGCACGCGGCGACTGACGCCATTGAAGGTCCGCGGAGATCGAACGTCGCCCGTCAGCAATGAATGGCGCCTCACGCGGCGCGACATCATCCATTGATTGATGCAGCAGACCAGCAAAAGGTCGCAGCGCACAGCCGACGACGATGATGTTCGCACTCGAGATTGCCGGACTGACTTGATCGAACGCGATGCGCGCAGTGCTTTCTTGCGCGAGTTGCTGAGAAATTCAGTATCCGTTCACGGGCGCAGGTTAGTGTTGTCGCAGCTTCACGAGGACCGAAGAAAAAGCGAACGGATGACGCCACTGCGCAGGTATGCCATCCATCCATGAAGAGTCCCCAGGGATATTCGTATGAGGATCGTCGTTGCAGTCGTGCTCTTCTCGTGCATCTCGGGCCCTGGTTCGTCAGCGGCGGGCGCATCTTTCGTGCTTACGGGTTGGTCGGCAACCGCCTCCGCAAAGGCGCGAGCAGCGCCGGCATGTGCGTCGCAGATCATCGTGACGTTCATCCAGCCTCTCGATGGCGATCCTGATGATGCTTTCGTGAGCAGCCTGGCCACTGCCGCCGGAATTCAGCTTGCATTCCTGCGATCCGCAGCGCCGGGCCTGTATGTGTTTGCGCTCTCGGGAACTGAATCGGATCGAGACTGTCACGCTCCGCTCGAGCGGCTACGTCGTGATCCGCGCGTTCGTTCGGCGGAAATCGATGCGCGCCGCAAGCCGCACACGTCAGCGCTTTGACCCGAGGACATCATGCGCACATTGAAGCTGCTGCTGTGTCTATCGCTTGCGGCTGGCGTCCTTTCAGTCGGTGCGCAGACCGAGATCAATCCGGTGCGAAGCCAGCCACGAGCATTCATCCAGACGGACTTCAAGTGTGATCGTGAAGTTCCGGCGCCGATCCTGGAGCACGGCGGCGGACCCGAGCGAGCGTACGCAGGCGCAGTCGGCGACTGGCAACAGGTTGCGGCACTGGCCCAGCGGCATTAGCTCGATGTCGAGGACTCGCGTGAGATCGTGACCGGGATGCACGTCGTCCGAGTGCAGCCCATGAGTTCGGATGAATCTCTCGAGGCGATTCTGGCTGGGCTGCGAGCCGACCCGGCTGTCGAGTATGCCGAGCCGCGATCAGCGCCGCTATGTGACTGCGATTGCGAATGATCCCGGGTTCATTGGCCAGTGGTATCTGAAGAACGACGCCAGCACGGCGAGTGCCATCGACGCTTCACCGCATGGGACACGACCACCGGCGACAGCAATATCGTGATCGCGGAGATCGACACGGGCGTCCGCTTCGATCATCCGGATCTCGAGCGCCTGGCGAATCAGGGCGACTGCTCGATGGCTACGATTTCGTAAGCGATGTGGCCATGGCGCGAACGACGGCGATGGGCGTGATGCCGACGCTTCCGACCCTGGAGACTGGGTGAGTCAATCCGATGTACAGCAGCGGGAAATTCCAGGGCTGTACAGTGAGCGACAGCTCCTGGCACGGCACGCGGGTCGCGGGCATTCTCGGCGCTTTGAGCAACAACGGAACGGGTGTTGCAGGCGTGATCTGGAGCCGCAAGATCCTGCCCGTGCGCGGTCTCGGCAAGTGCGGCGGTTATGACTCGGACATCATCCCGGCGATGTTGTGGAGCGCGGGGATCAGCGTCAGTGGCGTCGATGACAATCCCAACCCCGCAAAGATCATCAACATGAGCCTCGGCGCCTCGGGGACTTGCCCGGAGTCTTACCGCGACGCAATTTCCCAGATCGTCGCTCGCGGAGTGCTCGTCGTGGTCTCCGCAGGAAATGAGGGTGGACCGGTCGCCACGCCCGCGAATTGTCCAGGAGTGGCCGGTATCGCGGGGCTGCGGCACGCAGGCACCAAGGTCGGATTCAGCAGTCTCGGCCCGGACATCGCACTGAGCGCGCCGGGCGGCAATTGTGTGAACACCAGGGGTGCCTGCCTGTATTCGATCGACACCACGTCAAACAATGGCGCCGCCACGCCTGGCGACAGCACCTACACAGACCAGACGAACTACAACGTGGGTACGAGCTTTTCCGCGCCCATCGTGGCGGGAATCGCGGCGCTCATGGCCTCGGTCAACAGAAATCTCAACTCTGCCCAGCTCATTGAGCGGCTGAAGAGCGGCGCGACTGCGTTCCCGAGGTCATCGGATTCGACGATCCCGGATTGCCATGTGCCCACCGGTCCCGATGACATCCAGGGAAGCGAGTGCAATTGCACGACCGATACCTGCGGTGCCGGCATGGCGAACGCCGGCAGATCGGTCGCCGAAGCGCTGCGCCCGTTCGCCGTTGCTGCCGCGAATCCGACCGCGCCGACGATGGGCAGACTGTGAGTCTGGACGGTTCAAGCAGTCTTGCATCCAACGGCCGCACGATCATCGCCTACGCATGGGCGGTCGTTTCAGCAAGCGGCGAGGCGCCGACGCTCTTTAACGCCGATACTCTGAACGCTTCGTTCACTGCGGAAGACAATGGGATCGTCACTCTTGCATTGACGGTGACGGACGATCAAGGCGCTCAGGATTCCGCCAGTGTGCAGGTGACCGCCAATAAATCCAGCGACCCCGCTGTCACCGTTGACGTGACTCCGACAGTTGCACAGAGCTCATCGTAGGGCCCGGGATCAAGCTCTTGCGGCGCCCGTCGACGCGTAGTGTTCGGCGCCGAGAAGATGCAGCGACACGTAGGGCTCATCACCGATGACCCAGCTGTCGTGGGGAGTCGGCGGAATATAAAAGAGGTGCCCGGCGCGCAGTTCCACCACCGTGCCGTCGGCGAACGCAGCCGTCGCGGCGCCAGACAGCACCAGGCCGACATGCTCGATCGGACAGCGCGTCAGGCCCAGAGACGGTCCCACGTGCTGCGACCAGCGCCATCCCGGCTGATAGGTCGCGCGCCCGATAGTGCGCCCGCCGATAGTTATGACCTCGAACGTACCCAGCTCAAAGCGCCGTATTTCGTCCGGAGCTTCGAACCGCTTCAGTATCACGCCCACATTGCTCACGTAGGTCTCCTCGAGTAGTTGCCAAACGCCGGCTGCCGCGACAAACGTTGTCGCCTGGTTGCCCGAAATATGCACGCGGCGTCAGGATCGCGCTGCGACCTTCGCAACGCGCTGAGGCCGCCCCATCACCAGCGCAGTCGTGAACGCCGCGAGCAGCGCGATGGCGGCGGCGGTTGCAGCAGACGCCTGAAACGCCTCCACGAAGGCAGCGCGCGCGACGCCGGCGACTTCGGCACCGAGCCCGTTCGGCAAGTCCGCCGCCGTTGCAATCGCGCCCCCCAGCGTGTCGCGCGCCGCCCGCAAGGCATTCGGCGGCAGAATGCCGCCGAGGGCGTCGACTACGTTCGTGCGATAAAGCAGCGTGACGACGCTGCCGAGCAGCGCGATGCCGAGCGCACCGCCGAGTTCGGTGCTCATCTCTGATATACCGGCAGCCGCCCCTGCACGCTCGGCTGGCGCGCTGCTCACGATCAGGTCTGAGGCCATCGTGAACACCGGCGCGAGTCCCAGCGAGAACACGGCATAGGCGCTCGCCACAACGATGAGATCGTGCTCGGTCCCGATGCGCGTGAGGAGACCGAAGCCGAGCGCCGCAATCCCGAAACCGATTGCGATCAGATAAGGCGGCTTCACGTATTTCACCAGCCGCGGGGACAGCATCGCACCCGCGATGAACGCGACGCCCGAGGGCGCGGACCACAGGCCGGCCGCAAGCGGCGAGAGGCCGATCACGAGCTGCAGGTACTGCGCGATGAGCAGGAAGCTGCCGAACGCAACGAAGAAGCCGAGTATGTTGATCGCGAGGGCCACGCTGAAGGTCGGCTGGCGAAACAGCGCGAGATCCAGGAACGGCTCGGCGAGCAGCCGCTGCCGCCGCAGGAATACGGCGCCCACTGCCAGACCTGCGGCGATCGAAGTCGCGGCGAGTGGATCCGCTCCGTGCCCGGCGATTCGTTTGACGCCGTACACGATCGCGAGCACCGCAATGACACAGAGCGCGGCGCTGAGGACGTCAGGCTTGCCCGCATTCGGATCCCGGAACTCCGGCAGCAGTCTCTTGCCCACCGCCAGCAGAAGAATCATCACGGGCACGTTGATGAGAAACACTGAGCCCCACCAGAAGTGCTGCAACAGCGCTCCCCCGATGAGCGGGCCGAGGGCCCCTCCCGCAGAGAAGCTCGCAATCCAGACGCCAACCGCGAATGTCCGCTCGGTTGGATCGAGGAACATGCTTCGCAGCAGGGACAAGGTGGACGGTGCGAGGGTTGCGGCAGCGAGCCCGAGAAAGGCGCGCGCAACGATCAACGCACCCACACTCGGCGCGAACGCCGTCAGCACGGACGCGCACCCGAATGCAGCTGCACCGATGAGCAGCAGCCGACGTCGGCCGATGCGGTCTCCGAGCACGCCCATGGGAATCAGCGCCCCCGCCAGCACGAAGCCGTAGATGTCGACGATCCATAGCAGCCCCGTGCTGGACGGCAACAGCGCCGCGGAAATTTTCGGCACGGCGAGGTTCAGGACCGTGAGATCCATCGAGTACAGGAGACAGGGCAACGCCAGCACGACCAGACCGATCCACTCTCGCCTGCTCGCCTTGGGGCCTGGGTTGGTCATGACGTCCTCCTTGCCTCAAAGACGTCTCGCCCCCTCGCGCTCCGACTCGATGAGAGATTTGCGATCATTGCCGCTGCGCGCACCGCCTCAGCTGGCCTTGTTCTTCACGACCGACGTCAGCCTGTAGTGCTGCATTTCTCACGCCCTCTTCCGATTTCTCAGAACCTCAAGGCAAGCTGCGCCAGCCAGTAATCCGTCGACGAGCCGGCCGCGCTGCGCAAGACATCTTCGGGCTGGGCGTGCACGTATGCGGCAGCGAGCTCCGGATCACTGATCGTCTTTCTCGAGACCCGCCGCGACTCCCGTCACGCCTGTCATGGGCGTCCGAATCCGAAGCAATCTACCAGGTGCGCCGCGAGGCGCGTCACCTGCGGGGACACCACGCAACGCTCGGCAATGTCCTTCTGAAAGGTCTTGAAGGCGGGCAACTCTGTAACCGGGGCCGACTCGTCCGCCTTCAGGTTCAGGAACACGTGAGTGAAGTCATTGCCGTCACGCAGCAGCGCGTAGGCGACGTCCTGAGACTGCGCGCCACGGAGCTGATCGAACACCGCACGGGAGAGGGCCTCGTTTTCAGCGGCGTGTTCGGGCTTGGTTGTATAGCGAACCAGTGTCACTCTTTGCATGGTCTATCTCCTTGCGGGCAAGGCTCGCACGCTGCGCGCCTCTCGATCACAAGGACGACGGCGGCACGGCGAAGGATTCGCTCAGGATATTTTTTTTGTCAGCGCACCCTTTGACCCTCGGAAAACGTCCTGCTGAATGGTGTGCACGCCAGAACGCGAGGAACATGAATGGCCGGTGAGAGACTGGAACGCGAGAACCTGACTCGGCTGATGGCAGAGATCCGACCGCGCCTGCATCGGTACTGCGCCCGGATGGTGGGTTCGGTGTTCGACGCAGAAGACATCGTGCAGGAGGCACTCGCGAAAGCGGCCGAAGCCCTGCCGTCTGCTGGCAACATTGAGAAGGCGGAACGGTGGTTGTTCACGATCGCGCACAACGCGGCGCTCGATGCGCTGCGTCGGCGCAAAAGAAAGGCTGAAGTGCCGCTAGAGCGTGACTCTCCTGAGCAGCCCGAACAACTCGCCGAAGCTGATTCGTGGATTGCGGCTTCGGCGAGCCTTGCAACGATCATGCAGCTGCCGATCATTCAGCGCTCCACAGTCGTGCTGATGGACGTACTGGGATATTCACTGGCCGAGACTGTCGATATTCTCGGCACCACGCTCCCGGCAGTGAAGTCAGCGCTGCATCGTGCTCGTGCGCGCCTGAAGGCGATGTCGAAAACGCAAACCGGTGAGACCCGGCAACCGGAACTCGGTGCTGACGAAAGGAGCCGCTTGCGCTCGTACGCAGACAGTTTCAACGCGCGCGACTTCGACACCCTGCGCAATTTGCTGGCAGAGGACGTACAGCTCGATCTCGTGAACCGACTGCGCCTTGCCGGCCGCAAGGACGTATCGGTGTACTTCAACCGCTACGCGGAGCGTGTGGACTGGAGGTTTGAGGCGGGGATGGCGGAAGGGCGCCCGGCCCTGCTCGTCAGCAATCCCGAGAGCACTTCGGATGCGGTGGATTACGTCGTGCTCCTGAATTGGGCAAACGGGCGAATCGCTGGTATCCGCGATTTCCGGCACGCCAGGTACATCGCGGACGGGCTCACGATTGCACGGTTCCGCGAGCCCACCTCCGGATAAACCGCGGTCGCCGCGGATTGATTGATCAGGTGATGGCCATCGCCGGCCGAACGCTCAAAACTTCACTCTGACTTCGGCACCGATCGCCCGACCCTTGTTCAAGGGCGCATTGCTCGGACATCTCCTCCTGCAACCAGGCACGAAAATCGTGCACTGCCGCTATTAAAAGGCCGTGCTCCCGTCGGCCGCACGCGGAACGGACTCACCTCGGCCAATTGGCGCCGACATCTGAGGCACCTGCTCGCCGGCTTTCGCCGCGTAAATGATGAACTTGAAGGGATCGGAGTTTTGATGTTTTTCCATCAGCTTGAGGTAAACGAGACGTTCGGCGCGCGCCACCGAGTCGATGCCCTCGAACCGGGCTCGTGATGCGTCGAGCAGCGACGCCGCCAGCTCATACTTGCCGTCAGCCACCAGGTGCTCGACAGCTCGCACCAGAGCCGCCTCGGACAATCCGCAATAATCCACGAGCAGCTCCGCCTTGTCTGCGCGGCTGAGATGTTCCAGACCCTGCAAGTCCGCCTGCCAATAACCCACGCTCTGGTCATAGAGTCTGTCGATGATGTGTTCCCGCAGCAGCAGATAAGGCACATGGACGTCCGGATTACCGGAAAGCAGGTCCGGCGGAACGAGGTTCGCCGCGTGGATCGAAGCTCGCTCGCCGCCCCGCCGCACTGCACTCTCTACGCGCTCGCGCAACCAGCCCAGGTCCGTGCGCAGCTGTGCCAGCATCGGTACCGATGCGAAATTGTGCGTCAGAGGCTCGTGACCGTGCAGCAGAAACTGAGGCTGGGTGCGCACCACGACATCGATCGCGTCGAGCAGCCCCGAAAGATCGCCCTCCTCAACGAAAGGCGCCCCGAGATACGGCATGATGAAGTCGCCCACGAACAGCACCTTGTGCGCAGGCAAGTGAATGAACAGGGCGTCGTGCGTCTCCCCGCCTTGCACCGGGATCAGCTCGATCCGCGTGCCGCCAATCGTGAGCTCGGTTTGGCGATCGATGGTGACATCCGCCTTGAAGCTGCGTACCGCGTCGATCTCGAAGCCCGCACCGAAGAACTGTTTGCCGAAACTCTGCGGCGCGTCCAGCGCGCGAGCGATTTCTTCCTGGTAATTACTCCGCGCATAAAAGCGGACGTTCGGATTCACGGCACGGAAGTAACGATGCCCGCCCACGTGGTCCCAATGCGAATGAGTCACCAGGATGTTCGTGAGCTCCGGCAAGTCGGGTGCGTAGGCCCGCAGAGCCTCGTAAGCACTCTTGGCGGTATCCGCCCGCGTTCCCGCGTCGATGCCGATCAATTCACGGCCGTCGTCCGAAACGACAAAATAGTATTCCGTGAACTCGAATCCTGAGAGCGCGTACACCCGGTGCGGCACAACCTCGACAATGCGCCGTGGCGCGAACGCATGTCCGAACGCAGTCTCCTCCGAGAATGGCGTCGTCAGTGTAATCGGCTCATCGAGGTCCTCGTAGCCACTGCGCCGCAAGAGGTCCTGCGCTCGGGCCTGATCGCCGTCGTCCCTGGCCAGCACTGCGAGCTCACGGTAGACCTCGCGCAGCCAACCCGCATGTGGCGCCTTGCCGGAATTCCGAAGGCACCACTCGAGCTCTTGCCGGGCAGTACTCGCCTGGCCGAAGAAGCCGGGAACTCGGGCGTGCACGACACCCGCAATCCAGTTCACGACGAAAACCTGGCCAGCGGATCGCTGGCGCGCCTGATCCAGAATCGCGAGCGTGTCCTTCACGTAGCCGATCCGTTGCAGCAGCGACACCTCCGACGCGTGTTCTGCTCGCAACAGTCCGATGGCACTCAGATACAGCGCCCTTTGAACGTCTGTCAGACGGGAATCGAACTCGTGCAGTCGCGCAGAGAAGAACTCGACACCGCGCGCTTGCGCGTGAGCACTTGAATACTGCCCCATCAACATGAACAGAAGCTGCGGGTCAGCTGGGGGACCCTGCCTGTTCACCGCCTCCAGATACTCGATCTCCGGGTGCTGAGAGCTCGCCGCAGCGGCACCCGTACGGTTTCCGGCAGCGGGCATTGCCAGCGCGAGAGCGACGAGAATTGCCGGCACCAGCGCGATGAACACGGAGCGAATCGCTTTCATGACGATCACCATTCGCGAGGTCGCCGATCGAGATCTCGCAGGCAATGTTCGAGTGGATGTACTCAGCGAGGCGACGCATTCGCCACGGCCCGGGCTTCCATGCGCGGTGCACCGCGGGCGCGCTCTGCGCGTACGGTGGTCGAGACGGTCTGCTCAAATACCCTTATTTCGCAGATGTCTCACCGGCTCGGTGCAACTGCGCACAACCAGCGCCCTGCGCACCCTCTCGATGGTCCAGGTAGCAGACTTTGAGCTCGGATGCAGGACATGACCTCTACGCTGGCGCGGCCTCCAGCGTCCACGCAATTCCAGCCAGTCTGACTGATCTGTGCACAGACGAAATGTTGTGCGAATTCGCCTGCCGTCCAGGTCCCAACGGCGAGCCCCTTCTTCTTCGGAGTCTCGAAGTCAATCGTCAGGGTTGTTTCTACAAACCTCGGCGTCTGCTACTTTCCTGGCTTCTCCGCCTTGCCAGCCAAATGGACCGTGCTGCAGCGGTATCTCGACCTGGACCCCGTTGAATGGACCAACCCATTTGCCGGTCAAGTCTGTATCGGCTCGCGCGGGGACGCTTGCGACGCACAAGAGCACGCTCAATGCAACAGAACGGTAGCTTCGCACGACACTCTCCTCGACTCACCCAACATCGCGTGAGCTCCGAGCTTCAACCTCGAGGTGCTGACCCGCGGCGGGGCGGTGGCCTTTGAATGCGCTATGCTGGTTAGCCGACGAGAGATGTTCAAGATCATCTTTTTTGAGAAGCTTTCCTCCGACGAGGGCAACGCCATGCCGTACCCACCAGAGCACAAGGAGGAGACACGACAGCGAATCGTCAGAATTGCGGCGCGACTGTTCAATCACAAAGGATTTGCCGATGTCACCATCGACGAAATCATGACGGAAGCGGGTTTGACCCATGGCGGCTTTTATCGGCACTTCGAAGGCAAGGCCGAGCTCTATGCCGAGGCCGTCCGGCACTTTCTTCACAAGGAAACCCCGGAGCCGTGGCAGCTGAAACACAGAAAGCCGTGTGAGTCAGGCCAGCCGTTCGCCAAGTTTGTCGTCGACGCCTACTTGTCTCGCGATCACCTGGAGGACATTGCTGGATCCTGTCCGCTGCTCGGCCTGTCGTCCGACGTCGCGCGCAGCGGGCAAACCGTGAAAGCGGCGTATCGCGACGTTGCGGAGTCGATGCTCAAACTCTTCCAGGCGAACCTGGACGGAGCAGAGGCGCGCGAGCATGCGCTCGTGCTTCTTGCCCTTTGCGTCGGGGGCATGGTGTTGGCCAGGGCAGTGGACGATGACGGTCTCGCCGACGAGCTCCGTCATGCGGCACACACGCACGCTCTCACGACGACCGGCTGGGGCGACGAGCGAAGGGATTAGCCCGCAAGTATCCTGCGCTCCGGAGGGTCGCTCAGGCTGGCTCGTACCTACGCGGGGCGCAGCTGATCGCCGATCGGCAACGTGCGGACGCGCTTGCCCGTCGCCGCATAGACTGCATTGGCGAGCGCCGGAAACGAGGCGGACGTGCCCGGTTCTCCGACACCGCCCGGGTGGGCAGTGCTCGGCACGACATGCACGTCGATGCGCGGCACCTCGTTCATGCGCATCAAACGATAGTCGTGGAAATTGCTCTGCTGAACACGGCCGTCGGCCAATGTGATCTCACCCCACAGACCCGCCGTGAGTCCGAAAACGATGCCGCTTTCCATCTGCGCCACGATCGTGTCCGGGTTGACCGGCTGACCGCAATCGATCGCACAAACGACGCGTTTTACCTGCACCTCGCCCGCCTCGCTCACGTGCACGTGCGCGACCTCGGCCAGATAGGTGCCGAATGCGTGCATGAGCGCAAGGCCCCTGCCCTCGCGCGGCGGAAGCGGTTCACCCCAACCCGCCTCCTTCGCGGCGAGATCGAGCACCGCGCGCGCACGGACATCACCGACGAGTGCGTGGCGGAAGGCAAGCGGATCCTGCCCGGCCGCGGCGGCCAACTCGTCGATGAAGCTCTCGACGACAAACACGTTGTTGGTCGGCCCCACGCCGCGCCAGAACGCGGTCGGGATGCCGGGCGGCTCCTGCTGCACGAACTCGACGCGCATGTTTGGAAGCCGGTAAGGCGGTTCGGCCGCGCCATCGACGCCGTCGATGTCGACACCGCGAATGCTCGCCACCAGACTGCCGACGCCGACGGCGCGAATCACGCGCAGGTTCTTCGGAAAGAGCTGGTTCACCACGCGATCGAGAATCGACGAGCCCGTAATTCTGTGCGTCCACGCGACCGGCATGCCCTTCTCGTCGAGGCCGCCCGCGATGCGGTGATAGTAGTAGGGACGATACATATCGTGCTGGATATCTTCCTCACGGCTCCAGGTGATCTTGACCGGACCCTTCACCTGCTGGCCGATGCGCACGGCCTGCTCGATGAAATCCACTTCGAGTCGGCGTCCGAAGCCGCCACCGAGCAGATGGTTGTGGACTTGGATTTTCTCCTTGGGCAGGCCGGTCACCTTAGCTGCGACGTTCTGCGTGAATGTGGGCACTTGCGTCCCGACCCATATCTCGCAGCGGTCCGGTTGTACGTGCACGGTGCAGTTGACCGGCTCGAGCGTCGCGTGGGCGAGAAACGGCAACTGATAGACGGCCTCGATCCTGCGCGAGGCGCGGGTCATCGCTTCATCGGCATCGCCTTCTTCGCGTGCCACCGCACCCGAGTGCTGAGAGGCGCTCGCAAGCTGCTGCACAACGTCCGCGGTGGAGAGCTTCGCATTCGCGCCTTCGTCCCACCGAATCTCCAACGCCGCGAGCCCGCGGTTCGCCGTCCACGTCTCGTTTGCGATCACGGCCACCGCATCGTCGAGTCGCACCACGTGCTGCACACCCGGGATCGCCTTCGCCTTCGAGTCATCGACGCTCGCCAGTCTTCCGCCGAACACCGGACATGCACTCACGGCGGCGTACTTCATGCCCGGCAGACGTACGTCAATCCCAAAGCGTGCGCTTCCGTCCACCTTCTCGGGCGTATCGAGTCGCTTGGCGGGTGTCCCGATGAGCTTGAAATCTCCGGGATCCTTCAGTGCTACGTCACGCGGCACCTGCATGATGGCAGCGCGATCGACGAGCTCACCATAGCTTGCGCTGCGCCCGCTCGCCGAGTGCAACACCTTCCCGTTGGAGGCGCGGCAGCTCTGAGGATCAACGCTCCACCTCTCGGCTGCGGCGGCGATGAGCATCTCCCTCGCCGCGGCACCAGCTCGGCGCAACGGTTCCCAGTTGCCGCGCACGGATGTCGAGCCGCCGGTCTCCTGCACGCCCAGGAGCGGCTCGCTGTAGAGCTCATCGTTTGGTGGGGCATGCTCGAGGCGCACTTGATAGAGATCGACCTCCAACTCCTCCGCGATCAGCATGGGCATCGACGTGTAGGTGCCCTGTCCCATCTCGACCTTGTGCATCACGAGCGTGACCACACCATCGCGATCGATCCGGATAAAGGCGCTCGGCACGAAGAGCCCATCCTTGTGTTCTGTGAGCGGTCCACCGCACCCGCCGAGGGAGAAATGCAGCACGAGGCCACCACTCAGGGCTGCGCCGGCTTGCACGACCTGGCGACGGGACAAAACGATGGGCGAGTCGCGCGTACTCACCGGTGCTCCCTCCGTTCGCTCGATGATACGCCGATTCGCGGCCGTGACCCGCGGCCTCGCGCTATCGGGCATTTTTCCTGAGAACGAAGTGCAGCGCCTTGGCAGACGTGCCGTACTCAGTGCATCGATAGCCCAGTTCGAGCAAGTTGAGCCCATCGAGGAGATGCTCTCCCGAGCCGAGGATGACGGGACTGATCGCGATGTGCATCTCATCGACGAGGCTGGCTTGTAGATACTGGCGGATCGTCGCAACACCTCCACCCAGCCGGACGTCCCTGCCTTTCGCTGCTTCCTTCGCCTCGTTCAAGGCAGCTTGGATGCCGTCCGTCACGAAGTGGAAAATGGTGCCGCCCTCCATGGCGATTGGCGCTCGCGCGTGATGCGTGAGCACGAAGACCGGCACGTGGTACGGCGGGTTGTCTCCCCACCAGCCCTTCCACTTCTCGTCGGGCCAACGCCCGCGAATGGGACCGAACATGTTTCGGCCCAGTATCCACGCACCGATGTTGGCGAAGCCGCGCGCCGCAAAGTCATCGTCGACGCCGGCCTCACCCTGACCCTCATCAAACCGCTGCTGAAAGGTTCGCGTTGCCTGAAACCACTCGTGCAGCGCCAGACCCCCGACTCCGAGCGGGTTGCCGATATCCTGATTCGGTCCCGCTCCGTAACCGTCCAGGGATATTGCAAAACCGTGGACGCGAAGCTTTGACATGGCTGTCTCTCCGCCAGTTTGAGCGTGATTATGTACCGCTGAATTGCCTTCATCGCGTGCGTTCTAATCGACGCAATCGGCTGTGACCATCCGAAACTTGCGCTCGACGTAGTTCGGCGGTCGCAGTCTCAGCGCACAGGCTGGCCGAGACCGAGCAGATTGCCTTCGCTGTCCTTGAACCAGGCGCCATGCTCTGCAACTCCTTTGCTGGGATAATTGCCGACAACGGTGGCGATGCTGTCAACCGTCTTGAGTCCAGGCAAATCGTATTCCTCGAATACGACGCCGCGTGCTCTGAGGTTGGCGATGACGGCCGCGATGTCATGGACTTCCCATGCCAATTGCGTATGGGTGCCCGAGGCGACGCCGGCAGACTCAAACAGGACGAAGAACGTGCCGCCACTGCGGTAGCGCAGCCCTCCTGGGCGTTCCTCGAGCGGCTCCAGGTTCAGTTTCTCCGAGTAGAACCTTCTGGCCCGGGCCAGATCCTGCGCTGGCAGGCGCGCAACAGCGTCACTATCGCCGAGCATTTGCATACGTACGTGCGCCTCCGCGTTCAGTACTCCTCACGTCAAGGACGTTACGGGATTGCTTGATCCGACATGTCAGTTGGCCGCCGTGGCGCTCCCGCAAGCACGAAGCCGTAGATGTCGACGATCCATAACAGCTCCGCACTGGACGGCAGCAGCGCCGCGGTGAGTTTCGGCACTGCGAGGTTCAGACGTCCCGCTCCCTCGCGCTCCGACTCGATGAGAGATTTGCGATCCTTGCCGCTGCGTGCACCGCCTCAGCTGGCCTTGTTCTTCACGACCGACGTCAGCCTGTAGTGCTGCATTTCTTCGATCTGGTCGATATAGGGCCTGATTGCTTGCAGAAAGGAAGCAAATTCCGGAGCGCGCCGAAATCCCATCAGATGCCCGTCGACTGAGTCCCACTCGATCCGCAGGATGTAACGGTCCTGCTCCTCGACGCACCGCGTGAGCTCATAACCGAGACAATGCGGCGAAGCGTCGAGAGACGAGGAAGCCGCTCGGTAAGCGAGAATGCCCGCTCATTCGATGTACAGGTGGGATCGCCATTGACGGACCTGGATAACGAGCGCAAGGCGGGCTGGCAGTGCAGACCTCCGTTCGACTGAACATGTGACCCGCCCCCTGCGTCGCGCCCGCCAGGATGCCGCCGCCGGAATAATAATTGTCGGCGTCTTACGCCGCCGCCCGTCCTTCGTCTGAGCGTCGCATGGGCGCGAAGTGCTGCCGCGCGCATTCGCACGCGCGGGCGCTGCCGCTCGCGGGACGCACGCGGACGTCAGACGCCTTACGGAGGAAATGATGCTCTACCAAGAGACTTTCGTACTGCGCAATCAACATCGGATCTACGTTCGAGAATACGCGGGAGAGGAACCGGCGATCATTCTGATGCATGGATTCCCGGACAACCTGCATCTCTACGATCGCGTGTGTCCTTATCTGTCGCCGCCGCGTCGAGTCATTACCTTTGACTTTCTTGGTGGGGGGCTTCGGATAAACCCTCCGGCTATTCCTACACCGCTTCCAATCAGGTCGGTGATCTCGATGCCGTCATCACTCAACTGCGCCTTCAGCAAGTCATACTCGTTGCGCACGACGCCTCTGGTCCGCCGGCTATTGACTGGGCCCTTGATCAGTCCGAGCGCGTCGCGGGGCTGGTGTTGTTGAACACCTACTACTGCGAGATGCCAACGCTCCGATCCCCGGAAGCGATCTGGCTGTTCTCCACACCTGTGATCAGAAACCTCGCCCGGCCTGTGTCGCAGATGTTCGGTAACTGGATTTTCCGTCGCATGTATCGCTGGCAGGTTGGGCGATTTTTCAGAGACGCGGAGATCAGAAACAAGCACGTGCCGCTGCTGTATCAACAGTTCGACGCCAAGCCAAGCGCTCGCCCGGCCTTCTTCCGCTTGAACGAAGACTTACTGCCTTCGATAAGGTCACGCACCAGGATGCTCCCGAAGCTGAAAGAGTTCACACGGCCGGTCCGGATCATTTTTGGCGATGCGGATCCTTACTTGAATAGAGGCGTCGCCCAGCGCTTCCATGAACTCTTTCCAGGATCTGAGCTGTTTCTTGTGCCGGGTGCTCGACACTTTGTCCAGATGGACGACCCCGCACAGGTCGCGCGGTTGATTCTTTCCATGCCAGGCAGCCAGCAAGTAAGTGCGGCGATGTCCTCTGCCGCGCACTCCAGTTGACCTCGAATATGTCGCCACGCGCCCGACTGGAGCTGAACGGAGCATCGGTCATCTCTGCCTGGCATCGTAGCGCGCGCGCGCAGCATCGAGTTGAGGAAAATAGCGCTCTGCCCAGCGATCGAGAACGGTCAATGCGCGACTCAGAGAAACACCGAGCCGGCTCAGCCGGTACTCCACATGACGCGGCCGTCTCTGCAGTTCCATGCGGACGATCAGTCCGTTGCGCTCCAGGTTACGCAGCGTTTGCGTCAGGACCTTCTGCGAGATTCCGCCGATCTTTCGGCGCAGCTGGGCATTTCGCATCGGACCCTCTACGAGCGCCGGCAGGATGAGCATCGACCACTTGGATGCAATCAGCTCGAGCGCGTCGCGCGCTGAGCAGGAGGGATCGTAGATGTCGCCGGCTTTGCGCATTGGAATCGGATCCTGTGGTTACCAAAAGGTGCGTAATTGACGGCCGACGACGCTGGTTGCAGATTCAGCGCCATGCGCCGTCGACAATATCGCATCTCATGAAGGGCCTCATCGTTCTTGCCCACCCGGAGGGGAAGTCGTACAACGCAGCGCTCGCTCGCACGACGCAGGGTGTTCTGCAGTCGAAAGGTTACGAGGTGCGTCTATCTGACCTCTACGGACAGGGGTTCGCAGCGGATGAACACGGTCGGCATTTCTCACGTCGCGCGGATCCATCGCGATTCGACGCGCAAACCGAGCAGCGCTTCAGCGCGGACCTGAACACGCTGCCGCTCGAAGTACAGAAGGAACTCGACGATCTGCTCTGGGCAGATCTCGTGGTGTTGCAATTTCCGCTGTGGTGGTTCGGTATGCCGGCAATTCTGAAAGGCTGGATGGATCGCGTGTTCGTCTACGGAAAGCTGTACTCGAGTCGGCGACGCTTGCACTCCGGCGTCTGTGCAGGCAAACGTGCAATCCTCTCAGTGACCGCCGGCGCTTCAGGAGACGCGTGTGCGCCCGATGGGCAGGAAGGCGACACGCGGCTCATTCTGTGGCCGATTCACTATGCCCTTCACTATGTGGGCTTCACCGTGCTCGAACCCGCGATCGTGACCGACGTTCGCAGCGGGAGGACGGGTTCGGACGCAGAACGACAGAAGATCCATCTGCAGGATCGAGTCCGTGCCCATCGAGCGACTTTTGAGAACCTCGATGCGCGGCCGGTGATCGCGTTCAACCAGGCTGAAGATTGGGACGAGCGCGGCAAGCTCAGGCCGGACGCGCCGGTGCACAGCCCGTTCATCCGCCACGAGAGATGGGACGGTCATCACACCTTCAAGTAGTCAATCAGTGCGCGCAGCTTCGCCGGCACGTGGCGGTGGCTGGAGTAATAGAGAAAATAGCCAGGGAAAGGCGCACACCAATCCTCGAGCACACGGATGAGCGAACCATCGGCGACATCGTCGCGGACAATGTCGGACATGATGCATGCGAGTCCCATCCCGGCCTTCACGAGGTGCCGCAGAATCATTCCATCATTCACGGTGATACCGTCCGGCTCGTACTGGATTTGCTGGCCAT
Source organism: uncultured Gammaproteobacteria bacterium (assembly GCA_963723505.1). Lineage (GTDB taxonomy): Bacteria > Pseudomonadota > Gammaproteobacteria > Steroidobacterales > Steroidobacteraceae > Steroidobacter. The sequence goes on along the minus strand of CAVRQU010000024.1, from coordinate 255,545 downwards.
CGCGCTCCAACTCCCAACAGTAGATGACGCCGCTCCCGGAATAGCGAAATCCCAGGCAACGGTGCTGCTGCAAATCGGCAGGCGTAAGCGGGCGCGCATGCTGCGCAAAGTATTCCGGCGAGGCGCACACCACGAGTTCGAGCGGCGCACTGACCGCCACTGCGACCATGTCCTGCTGCAACGTCTCGCCAAGGCGAATGCCCGCGTCGCAACCCTCTGCGACGATATCGGCAAGCTCATCGTCGATGACGAGATCCAGCTCCACCTGCGGATGCTCTGTGTCGGAACGCGGCGACTCGCGGGGCGAGCACGGCCCAATAAGCAGGGCGCGACAGGTTGATGCGCAAGCGTCCGGCGGGACTGTTATGTAGCTCGTCCAGCCCGTCAGCCGCCGCAGCCAATTGATCGAGCGCCGGCGCCACCCTGGCAAGATAGGTCTCGCCCGCTTCGGTGAGAGCGACGCTGCGCGTCGATCGATTCAGTAAACGCAAACTGAGACGCGACTCCAGCTCGCGGACGGCGTGACTGACTGCGGACGGCGACAACCCCAACTGTGCAGCGGCGCCGGTGAAGCTCTTGTGCGTCGCTACCGCGGCAAACGCCGACACACCCGCCAGGTACTCGCGCCGCATTGTGAAATATTCCTCACGAGGCCATGCACCGCGGCCACCTTTATCGTCGCCGCGACACTCGCATAATAGTGACACGCTGGCTCCTCCGCAGTCGCCAGCGCGGCGTGGCGATGTACGTCTGACAAAGGTTCTGGCCTTGCTCCATGACACGAGGAGCCGATCGACCGCCATGACTGAATCTCATGTCGCTGAGATCCGATTGCGAGTCAACGGCCAGGAGCACGCACTCGCGGTCGATACGCGCGCGACGCTGCTCGATACGCTGCGCGAACAGCTTGCGTTGACAGGCGTCAAGAAAGGCTGCGATCGCGGCGAATGCGGCGCATGCACCGTTCACATCGACGGTCGCCGCGTACTCGCGTGCATGACGCTTGCTGTGATGGCGCAGCGCCGCGAGGTTACGACCATAGAAGGACTGGCGCAGAACGGGCGCTTGCATCCCGTGCAGGCGGCCTTCATCGAGCACGACGCGTTTCAATGCGGCTATTGCACCTCAGGACAGATCATGTCCGCTGTTGGCTGCATACGCGAAGGACACGCTGGTTCTGACGCGGAGATCGCCGAATACATGAGCGGCAACTTGTGTCGCTGCGCCGCCTATCCGCAGATCCGCGCTGCGGTGCGCGCCGCCGCTCGGCAGGAGTGACGATGCAGGCGTTTACGTACTCGCGCGCCTCGACGCTGAGCGACGCCATCTCCGCCGCTGCATCCGGTGCAACGCTCATCGCCGGCGGCACGGAACTCGTGAACTGGATGAAGGAGGCGATCGTCGCCCCGCGGCAGCTCGTGGACATCAATGATGTGCCGGGGCTCGATCGCATCTACCTGGAGAATGGGCGTCTGCGCATCGGCGCATTGACGCGGATGAGTGCGGCGGCGGCTCATGCGGATGTCGTACGCCAGTTTCCGGCACTGGCGCAGGCGCTCGAGAAGAGCGCCTCCGCGCAGATCCGGAACATGGCGACGATGGGCGGCAATCTGCTGCAGCGAACGCGCTGTCCTTATTTCCGGGCTGACATTCCCCTCCCCTGCAACAAGAGGCTCGCAGGCAGCGGGTGCTCCGCTATCGGCGGCGAGGATCGATCGTCAGCTATTCTTGGCGGAAGCGAGCATTGCATCGCCACTCATCCTTCCGACGCCGCGGTCGCACTCACGGCTCTGGAAGCAATCGTGCGGGTCGAGGGTCCGAACGGCGTCCGCAGTATTCCTATCGCGGACCTTTACCGCTTGCCGGATCAGACGCCCGAACTCGAAACCACACTCGGGCCGGACGAAGTGATCGTTGAAATCATCGTCCCCGGCGGCGATCGCCAGCGGCGTTCGCATTACCTGAAGATCCGCGAGCGCGCCTCGTACGAGTTCGCGCTCGTGTCTGCGGCCGTGGCGCTGGACGCCAGTGCGGACGGCATCGTGCGCGACGTGCGCCTTGCGGCCGGCGGGATCGCGCCGAAACCCTGGCGCTTGCCGGGCGCCGAGGCCGCGCTGCGCGGTGCGTCGCTGCGAGACATCGCAGCGTTACGGCGCGCAATTGCGACGGATTTCGAGGACGCACAGCCTGGCCGACACAATGCATTCAAGATAGAACTGGCGCAGCGCGCAATCGTGCGTACGCTGCAGATCGCCGGAGCACTGACGTGAGCGCCTCGATCGGCAAGCCTGTGAGCCGTCTGGAAGGCGCTGACAAGGTCACCGGCCAGGCGCGCTACACCGCAGACACGCAGATCGCGGACGTTCTCTATGCCGTGATCGTCCCTGCCACCCAACCGCACGCGCGCATCTTGCGGATCGATACGGCGGCTGCTGAGGCCGCCGGCGGCGTCGTTCGCATCTTCACGCATGCGAATACACCGAAGTTCGGGGACGTTTCGACGCTCCCTGTGGGCCAACAGCTTCTGCCGCTGCAGAGCGCTCAGGTGCTGTACGAAGGTCAGCCCATCGCACTGGTCGTCGCGAATACCCTCGAGCGTGCGAGCGAAGCCGCGCGTCTCGTGAGGGCCGACTATCACGCCGAAGACTTCGAGACTGACTTTACACGGCGGCTTGACCAGGGCGAATCGCGTCCCATCTTTTTCTGGCAGCCCGACAGCGCCAGCGGCGACGTTGGCGCCGCGTGGACTACGGCAGACGCGAAGCTCGAACGCACCTACCGCACTTCCGATCGTCACCACAACCCAATGGAGCCGTCGGCGACGCTTGCGCTCTGGCAAGACGGGTCGCTGCTGCTGTACGACTCGGTGCAGGGCGTACTGGCGGCGCGCGATGTGATCGCAAAGGCGCTCGGCATGGACCCGAGCCGCGTGAGGGTCCGCAACGCATACGTTGGCGGCGGGTTCGGCTGCAAGGGCTGGGTGTGGCCGCACCAGTTGCTCGCGGCGCTCGCAGCGCGCGAGCTCGAGCGTCCGGTGAAACTCGTCCTGACGCGCGCACAGACGTATACGGCGCACGGTTATCAGCCCGCCTCCATTCAGACGGTCGCACTGAGCGCGACCAGAGACGGCGCTCTCACCGGCGTTCGCCATGACAGCATGCTCGCTGGCTCGTTCGTCGGTCATCATGTCGAAGGCGTCGGCATTGGCACACGTTCGCTTTATGCGTGCCCTTCGATCAGCACGACGCATCGCCTCGTCCGCGTCCACCGCGGCGACCCGACGCCGATGCGCGCACCGCTGGAAGGCGTCGGCCTCGTTGCTGTCGAGATCGCGATGGACGAGCTTGCCTATGAACTGAACATGGATCCGCTCGCGCTCCGGTTGCTGAACTACGCGGAAGCCGATCCCGCGGACGGCAAACCCTTCTCATCGAAGAAGCTGCGCAAGTGTTATGACGAAGGCGCGCGGCGTTTTGGCTGGTCGCGGCGGTCGTCAGAACCGAGGTCGATGCGGGATGGCGGAGATCTCGTGGGCTTCGGTATGGCGAGCGCGATTTTCGGCGCCTTTCGCCTGCCCGCAGCGGCGCGAATCGGCATCGACCGTAGCGGACGCGTGCTGATCGAGACGAGCACGCAGGAAATCGGCACCGGTTCGCGAACGATTCTGCCGCAGGTGGCGGCGGACGTTTTGGGCCTTTCGCCCGAGCACGTGGACCTTGCGTGGGGCGATACGGCGCTGCCGTCGGCGCCGATGAGCGCCGGCTCCGTATCGACGGGCAGCACCGGATCGGCCGTGTATGACGCAGCGCTCAAACTCAAAGCGAAGCTGACGGCCGCGGGCGCAGCGGCGCCCGACAGCTATGCGCGCATTGTTGCTCAGCTCGGCGTCGAGCGGATCACCGCGGAAGGCGAGTTCGCCCCGTCTCCAGAGGCGCCGAGCTCGCTCTTCAGCTTCGGCGCCGTGTTCGCCGAAGTCAGAGTCGACGCGGAGATTCCGATACCGCGCGTCAGTCGTATCGTCGGCGTGTATGACGCGGGTCGAATCATCAATCCGAAGACCGCTCGCAGTCAGATGACCGGCGGATTGATCTGGGGCGTTGGTCAGGCGCTGCTCGAGCGTTCGGAAATGGATCATCGCCTGGGCCGATTTCTGTCCAAGAATCTGGCGGGTTATCTCATCCCCGTCAACGCCGATGTCGGTGAGCTCGACGTGGCTTTCATCAACGAGCCGGACCCCGTGATCAACCCGCTGGGCGCCCGCGGCATCGGCGAGCTGGGCGCGATCGGCGTCGGCGCTGCGATCGCCAACGCCGTGTTTCACGCAACTGGCGTGCGCGTACGCGAGTTGCCTATTCGTCCGGAGCATCTTCTGGTCTGAAATCGGCATTCGCATGGAGCACGGCGCGAACGCGAGATCCGCGCAACGTCGGCGAGCCTGCCGAGCGATCACGCAACGCGCGAGCGTGCTTCAGTCCAATACGTGGTCTCGCGGCCAGACGCGACCAAATTCAGCTGGTTTTCGGCGCAGGCGCGTCAAGAAAGGCGAGGATGATCGGCAGCAGGAGATCGGCGCGTTGCATCAGTAGCTCGTGCGTCGTACCGGGAAGGACGGCGAGCTGGGAATCGGGAAGACCTACCATGTCGCCCGCCACGCCGCCGCCGAACAAGTGCAACATCTCTACGGCGTGCTCGAGGCGGACGATATCGGCGTCGCCCACGACGATAAGCACCGGCGCCTTGATGGCTTTGAGATCGTCAGGACGCCAGCCTTTGAACGTCGCACTCTGCTTCATCTCTTTGGAGACCAGGATCGGCCAGTCCTCCGGACGCGGCGCGACCCGGACGTAGGCATCGCGCATCTCTGGCGGCAGAGTCGCCGCAGCCGACGCAGGGTCCTGATCCGCCATCGCAGTGATGAACTGCAGCATCTCAGGGTGCAGTCCGTCGTTGTTGTAGTTGGCGCCGGCGAGTACGAGCTTTCGCACGAGCTTCGGCTGACGGATCGCAAGGCCCAACCCAACGATTCCGCCGTCGCTGTAGCCGAACACGTCCGTATTCAGGATCTCGAGCTGCCCGAGAAGCGCGGCCGTGTCATTGGCCTCCTGTTCGAAGGTTAATGGGCGATCGATGTCTGCGGTACGCCCATGCGCCTGCTGCTCGACCGCGATCACGCGCCGAGTCCTGGCGAGGGATGGCAGAAACTCTGCGAAAGACGTCTCGATCGTCATCAGGCCTCCATGGAGGAGGACCAGCGGTGGACCCTCGCCATGGATCTCGTAGTACATCCGAAGACCGTTTACGGAAACATATCCTCTCTGCGCATTCGTGCTCATGTGAGTTCCCCGGCGGCCTACAACACAAAGCCGTCGGCGGGCAGATCGATCCTCATCCCAACCCTCTCCGTCTCGCCATCGGCATTCCCCATCCCTGTAGGAGGAACGGCGCTACATCATCCGCAAAACAATTTCGGCGTGACGTCCGCATCGCCCTTCGCAAGGGATCGCGGCAACGCTGCAAAGTTCCTGTTTCGCCACGCGCCCGCAGTCAGCGCACACGCACGCAGCGTTGGAACTCGCTGGGCGTGCGCCCATAGACCTGCCGAAAGGCAGCGCTAAAATGACTGTGGCTGGAGAAACCCAGGTCCATGCTCAGCCTGATGAGGTCGTCATATTCACCAAGCAGGTCGAGAGCGCGCGCCAGCCTCAGGCGAAGCTGGTAGCGATACAGCGGCATGGCCTCTACTTGCTGGAACACCTGCGTGAGGTACACCGGCGAGACGCCGACGTCCGCCGCGATCTCCGCCAGTGTCCAGCGCCGCTCGAGATCGGATGACAACACCAGCTTGGCGCGGTCCACCAGCTGCTGCCGGCGCTCGCTGCCCCGCGCAGCATGCGACGTGCGTTCACCCAACGCGCGCCGTATCAGCGTCAACGCTAAGGTCTCTGCTTCAAGCGTTTCAGCCACGTTGCGACTCAAGCTGTGTCGCAGCAGCGCCACCAACGCCTGCACACGCGGATCGATGCGCAGACGCTGCCGGCGAAACGCCAACGGATCGGCCTCGCGCACGTGCTCTTTCGGCGCGAGCTCGCGCAGCAAAGACTTGCCGATCGCGAGCGACAGGCAAGCGTCGCCGCCTTTGACGGGATGGCTGATGCGGTAGCTCTCAGCCTCGTTGAAAAACAGCACCTGGTTGGCTTCGGCCACGGCATCGTTGCGACCCAGATGGCGCACGTAGACGCCGCGGTAGGGAAACACCAGGTGGGTCGCATGCGAACACTCTTCCGCGCTCTTCCACCGGCACTCGCCGCGGCAGACGACGTCCCGGATTGCTACTGTCTCCGTATGCAGAAGAAGCTGGGTCGATAACTCTGTCATTGATCGTGCATTTCCTGCCCTTTCTCGCCCCCTGTGGTTCCACGGCGCCATCTTCAACAGGCTAGAGCGGTCTCAGCCGTACGATCAATGACCTCTGAGGTTATGGTCGCGAACGGATCAGACGGGAAGCGCTCTGACCTTATGTCAAGCGAGGCATCGCAGACCCTGGCCCCTCACATATATATATGCATGGCGGGAGCAGCTACTGGCGCTAGCGGATGACGCAGCCGCTTCCACCCGCCAATCTGTGTAGATACCCACACAGCGGTATCGAGTTCTACCTGCAATCCGGCAGACAGATTTCACTGTCGCACGGTGCGCTTCTCGACTGCGACCACGATTGCGTTCCAGTCTGCGTGACCCTGATAAAACGCGCTCAACAGTTCCGCCGTGAGAGGACCGCTGGTTTCCTCAAAGATGGCCCAGCTGATAGGTGAAGCCTGCGAATCCGCCAAACTCGTACTCCCGATCCACAATGGGGCTGGCGCGGATATCGTCGTCCAGACGTCGAACGGCGACCGATCCGAGCGCCATCCAGCGTCGGCTGATCTGATAGGACGCAAAGAGCGACGCCTCATAGTTCAGCGCGCCGCCTGGCTCGTAGGGGTCGAGACCTGATCCTGTTTCGGTTGCATCGACTCCATAAAGGTGCGAGGTCAGTTCGGCGCTTTGCCACGCAGCGCTGATCCGCCCTTCGAGCAGCCACGCTTCTCCCAGGCGTCGTCTCTCCTGCACTGTGAGGGCGAACTCGGATCCGTCGTGGCGCCCGGACACGTCCGTGCGCATTGAAGCAATGAATCGGCCGTAAGACACATCGGCGCCTGCTTCGATCGCTGGCTTTCGTGCATGAATTCCAGCCAGCGGCCCTTGGTTGACGTCTTCGGGAATGCCTTCGAAGCGTGTCTCGATCACCGCTGCGAGGTTCACGGCCGAATCGGTCACGACGTCGTAGCGAAGATAGGGCCCGAGCCAGGTGAGCCGCTCGCCAATGTAACCGACCAGCGGTATCGGCGTGCTATTCGAGTCCACGCCAGAGCCGAACGGGTTCGGCGCGCGAAACGTAACCTGCGCCGATCAGCCACCCGGGCGACTCCACACTGGCGGGTTCCGCGCCGTGCGAGGACTGAACGAGGAACAGGACGAGCATTGATGCTCCGAGTACGCGGCCAACCTTCGACATGTGAACCCCTCGCTGCGCATCACAGTACTCAAGTTCACATTAGCACTCGCAGCGCGCGCATTGACCGCCGTTCACCGACGCGTACTGCCGTTCACCGAAAACCTTGCCTGCCGTCCGCGGATCCAGATTCCCGCGAGCATGCGTTTGAGGACCTGAATCGGCGACGCTCTTCGTCTCAACCATCGGCGCTCGTATGGATTGATGCGACGCAGGCGAGTTCGGATGCGCTCGCTGCAGTGATTCAGCATTGCCCGACCGGCGCGCTACACTTCCGGCGCAAGGACGGCGGAGCGGATGAGACAGCCCCAGTGCACAACGAGATTCGCGTGTCGCCCGATGGACCGATCTATGTGCGAAGCGCAACTCGAAGTTCATACTTCCATGGGAGTCATGCGTTCGTGCTCGTTGATGAAACGCGGCGCCGTTAGCGAACGTGGGACCACGGACGTCGCTGCACCGCTGCGGCTTGTCCGCGGATGAGCCGTTCTGCGATGGTTCGCACAGCAAGGCCGCCTTTGCGGCTGCATAGCGGAGAAAGCGTCCATGGTTTCGCGGGTCGCCCCGAAAACAGCGTTTGTGTTGGCCGGCGGCGGCAGCCTCGGCGCCGTGCAGGTCGGCATGCTGAAGGCGCTGACGCGGGGGCGGATAACCCCGGACTTCGTCGTTGGGGCATCAGTCGGCGCCCTCAACGCCGCCTATTTCGCCGCACAACCAAACGACGCAGGCGTGGAGCGCCTCGTGCGAACCTGGAGTCGGCTGCAGCGGGCGGATATTTTTCCGCTGTCGCCGCTCAACAGTCTGCTCGCGATTCTGGGCAGACGCGATCACCTCGTCACGCCCACGGCGCTGCGCTTGCTGGTCGAATCCGAGTTGCCTTGCGAAAAACTCGAAGATGCGAAGATTCCATGCCACGTGGTCGCTACCGACGTTCTGGACGGCACAGAAGTTTCAATTGCCGCAGGCCCGCTTACGAACGCCTTGCTTGCGAGCGCCGCCATTCCTGCAGTATTCCCGCCAGTGGCCTTCGAGGGGCGCCGTCTGATGGACGGCGCCGTCGCCAACAACACGCCGATTTCAACGGCCCTCAGGCTTGGCGCGAACCGCGTCATCGTGCTGCCCACGGGCATGTCGTGCGCACTCGCAGAACCGCCGCGGGGCGTAGTGGCCTTCGCGCTGCACGCGCTGAATCTTCTGGTGATGCGCCAGTTGCTGAGCGACATCGAGCATTTTTCGAGTCGAGTCGAGCTCATCGTCGTGCCGCCGCTCTGTCCCGTGACGATCAGCGCGTACGATTTCTCGCAAACCGCTGACCTGATTCATCGCGCAGAAGCGACGACCCGGCTGTGGTTGCGCAAGAAGGGGCTGGATGCGGCAGACGCTCCAGAAGAACTGCTGCCGCACGAGCATGCCCATCAGGCGTGATCGCATTTACGGGTCAATGTTGCGTGGCCGCAGTCAATGCGGCGTAATGAGTCCGCAAACCAGGACAATAAGGGCGCCGCCAGAGGGATGACGCCTGCGGACCGTCACAGCAGTCCCAATCGAGGCTTGACGCTTCTGTCCCGCGAGCATCTCAATAAAGAATCTCCCGATGGTAGAAGGATGCCCGCGAAGACAGAGGCCCGGGTCTTCGGGCGCGCCGTTTCGGCGTAGCGCACCGATCCAGCGAATGCGCCTGCAAAGAGCGATGCTCTCTGCAGGCGCTTGCGCGATTCGCTCCAAAGGGACGCCAGCTAGGAAGTTTGCCCGTCGCTGCGCGTGCGATTCGCCTGAAGTCGCGAAACCGCAGAGGCCCGGGAACCGCTGAGCAACGCTGCGGCCTGCGCGTGCGCATCCGCCGCTACGCGCGCAGCTGACGGTTGAGCGACTGGAAAGGACACCACCACTTGACTTTCAGGGCGAAGGCCGCTGAGCAATGCCGCCGCACTCGCGTGTGCATCCACCGCCGCTGAAACGGGAGATGGCGATACGGAGCGTCCCTCAGCACTCACGACTGCGGACGAATGCGGGCGACTGAGCAGTGCGGCCGCCTGGGCCTGCGCATCCACGGGACCATCCTGCTCGTACGCAAATGCTGAGGCAGTTGCAAGGATTGCGGGAATCAGAAGGAAACGTGATTTCATGGCTGGATCTCCTATCGAGTTAACTGACCGATCGATTTTGCCGAAGCGCTGCTGACTTGAAGGCTCCGGCGTGAGGGCTAAGTTATTCGAAGGGGATCGAGTCGATAAGTCCGCTCACGCGCACTTGTTTGATTCCACGCCCGCAGCAGTTCGCGCTCCACCTCGTCGCCAGGCAGATTTCTCGCCCTGAAGCTCGCGAGAACTACCGTGCATTCCTCGCTATTTCAGCGACTTGGCGACGGAACGCGCGCACGGTCACGGCCGGCGCACCGCCCGTCATTCGCCGCAGATGATCTAAGCAGTGCTTATTTTCTGACTTGACGTCACGACTGATCCGATCTAATCGTCGCTTAGATTGAAGCTGATCGAATGGAGGACCGGATTATGAAACTCACCAGAGGTATGACTGCGCTCGTCACCGGCGCCTCTTCCGGAATCGGCGCCGCGATCGCACGCAGGCTTGCGGGCGAAGGCGTTGACTTGCTGTTGGTTGCGCGGTCGGAAGCGAAATTGCAAGAGCTGGCCGCCGCGATAACCAGCGACCACGGCGTGCGTGCGACCGCGCTTCCGCTGGACCTGGGCAAGCCTGGCTGCGGCGATGCGCTGCGCAGCTGGACGGAAGCGCATGGCGTCGTGGTCGACGTACTCGTCAATAACGCCGGCTTTGGCGCCTATGGCGCTTTCGAAACGATTGCCGCAGACAGGGATCAGGCAATGCTGGCTGTCAACACAGCCGCCGTCGTTGATCTGACTCATGCGTTCCTGCCAGGGATGCTGGAGCGCCGGCGCGGCGCTGTCCTCAACATCGCCTCGGCGGTTGCGTTTCAGCCCGGTCCGTACATGGCCGTCTACGCGGCGAGCAAGTCATTTGTTCTCAGCTTCAGTGAAGCACTCTGGGCTGAGTGTCGCCGCCACGGCGTTCACGTGGCGGCGCTCTGCCCCGGCGCCGTCGAGACGCAGTTCATTGACGCACTCGGAAGCGAAACGGTTCGGCAGACGCCGGCCTTCTCGACCACCCTTCGCCCGGAACACGTGGCCGACCAGGCAATCCGCGCCTTGCAGGGCAAATCCCCGACACGCATCGTGGGAAGCAAGTACTGGTTTCTCGCCCAGTCCTCGCGTTTTGCGCCCCGAAGCGTCGTGGCGCGCATCACCACGCACTTGATGGAGCCGCGGAGATCTACGAGACCACAACGCGCGCGGGCCGATTACTGAGTTTGCGAGGATGGCGCCACGCTCGTCGGGGCGCGTGAGGCTTCTCTTGCTCCGATGACGAGGCGGTCGGAGAATGCAGTTGATGCGACTGAAGAAGAAGAGCGGCTACCATCATGGCGACCTCAGGCGAGCGCTGCTCGATGTCAGCATCGCCGTCATCGACAAGCACGGCGTTGACGCGCTCAACCTGCGCGAGCTGGCGATTCGGGCCGGTGTTTCCTCAGGCGCCCCCTACCATCATTTCGCCGATCGCGAGGCGCTGCTGGCGTCGATTGCCGAGGAAGGTTTCGGCCTGCTCGCCGCGGCCATGATTCGCGAGCGTGACGCTGCGCCCGGCGACGCAACTTCTCGTTTGGCGGCGCTGGGTCGCGCGTACGTGAGCTTCGCGACATCCCATCGAGGCTACTTTCGCGTGATGTTTCGAGGCGATCTGATCAGCGCGGCCCCACGAGAGCTCGTGCAGGCAAAACCACGCCCCTTTCAGTTGCTGTGCGACGCCATGGAAGATTGTCAGCGATCCGGAGTTGCGCCGGCAGGCGATATGCAGCCGCTCGTCCTCACGGCGTGGTCGGTCGTCCACGGACTCGCGACGCTCTGGATTGACGGCGCGTTGCCGATGAAGGGACTGAATCCAGAACGCCTGGCGCCGACAGTTGCGAGCTTGCTCAGCAGCATGTTCGCCGCCCTCGCTCGCGAGCAGGCGCCACGACCGCGTTCTCGCAGACCGAACAGCGCGAAGGCGGTTCGGAGGTAACACGAGCCTGCCTGGCCTGGCGGCGCTAGATGGCCTTCGAACACTATCTGAAGGCCCCCGACCAATCATCGTTGATGACGCCGGCCTTCGGGCGGTGGTCTGACCTGCCAGGCAGCGGTCCGATGCGTTAGTCTGCCCGGCAATGAGAATCTTCCTCAGCTATGCATCCGAGGACCGTGCACAGGTTGAGCCGATTCGATTCGCGCTCGCCGAGCAGGGGCACGAGGTTTTCTTTGATCGCGAGGATCTGCAGCCCGGCGAAGCCTTCGACTCGCGCATTCGCACCGCGATCGAGCGCTGCGAATTGTTCCTTTGCCTCCTGACGCCGAACACTGTAGACGCCGGCAGCTACACGCTGAGCGAACTCAGGATTGCGGAGCGCGTCTGGCCGCATCCATCCGGACGTGTATTGCCAGTGGTGTTGGCGCCCGTTCCTCTCGAAAACATTCCAGCCTATCTGAGGTCCGTAACGCTGCTGGAGCCCGACGGCAATGCAACAGCAAGCATTGCGGACGCTGTGCATCAGATCGCACGCGTACGGCGACGCCAGCGCGCGCGCCGGATTGCTCTGTGGATGCTGGCGGCTCTCGTGCCCGCATTGGCGGCGCTGTATTGGATCACTCAGCGCTCAGGCGCGGTTTCCAGGGACGGGGCGCCTCTCGCGTTCATTGAAGCGGGTGTCTTTACGATGGGCGACGATGTGTCCTTCCCCATGCGTGAGGTGTATGTCAGCGCGTTCTACATGGACAAGCTCGAGATCACGACCGCTCGTTATGCGACGTTCCTGAAGGCGAACGGATCGCTGGCGCCTCCGGATGAATGGGATAGCGTCAATCTGGAGCTCCACGGAGAGCTTCCCGTCGTCGGCGTCTCTTGGCGCGATGCGCACGCCTATTGTCGGTGGGCGGGCAAGCGCCTGCCGACCGAGGCGGAGTGGGAGAAAGCGGCTCGTGACGGCGATGCGCGAATGTACCCATGGGGCGACGACGAACCAACGGCCGCGGTCGCAGCCTATGCCCGAGCCGCTGAGCACGCCTATCAGGGCGGCGTCACGCCGGTGGGTACGCACGCAGTCGGCCGCAGTCGCGCAGGCGTGGACGACCTGGCCGGCAACGTGTCTGAGTGGGTCAGCGACTGGTACGCGGATAGCGTTGGCAGCGATGACGTCCGCGATCCATCAGGGCCAGCGGACGGAACCGACAAAACGATTCGCGGGAGCGCCTGGCGTGATCCCGCGGAGAGGCTGGAGGTTACGAGACGGTACTTCGCATCGGAAGATCATCGGGCGGACGACATCGGATTCCGCTGCGCGAAGGACGCGAGCGAGTGACGGACCGCTCTTGCACAGGGTCCAGGGGAGGACTTCCCGTCGAGCACCCGGCGCCAGTCCCCGGGTCTTTCTCTGCAGCTCAAAGGCGCCAATGCGTCGGTCTGCGTCTGGTCGTTGACAGATCTCCGAGCCGTTTGCGGCGAAACTGACGCTATGCGAACTCAAATCGATTACCGCGGTGCGGATCCGTATTGCAGCTGCCCGAACTGTCTGGAACGGGTCGCTCGTGAACTGACAGCGACAAGGACTGCGTATGAATGAGATCGCCGCAACGTTGGGTGAGCGCTGGTTCAGGCGCAAGACTTTGCGGGGCACGGCGGATTCATCGCAACGACGAGTCGACTCTTCGAAACGACGCCCGGGATGCGGCGCGTGAGCCGGGCGCCTACGGACAGAATCGCGCTCACGGCTCACCGGTTTACGAAATCGACTGCTCGCTCACCATGGTGAGCACGTCGTAGCTTGCAACGATCTCTCCGTTCTGATTCGTGATCTCCGTATCCCACGCCACTTCTCCATAACCCTTTTCGGCGCGCAAGGATTTCGATTTGCAGGTGAGCCGCACCTTGATGCGGTCTCCGGGTTTGACGGGCTTTACGAAACGCAGGCGATCGATGCCGTAGTTCGCGAGCACGGGACCATACGGCGGGTCGACGAACAAGCCGGCGGCCGCAGAGATCAGAAAATAGCCATGCGCAACGCGCCCGCCGAACAACGGGTTGCGCGCGCGCGGCCTCCTCGTCCATGTGCGCGTAGAAAGTATCGCCGCTCAGCGCCGCAAAGCGCTCGATGTCGTCGAGCGTCACTTCGCGCTCCGCAGAGTTCAGCGTGTCGCCGATCGCAAGCTCGTGGAAGCTCTTGCGAAATGGGTGCACGCCGGGCGCTCGCTGAACTGACCCGCGCACCCAGCGACCCGTGATCGCCGCAATTGTCTGCGGACTTCCCTGCAACGCCGTACGTTGCATGTAGTGCATGAGCCCGCGGACGCCGCCCATCTCCTCGCCGCCGCCGGCGCGGCCGGGCCCTCCATGCACCAGACCGGGCAGCGGCGAACCATGCCCCGTAGACTCGCGAGCGCAATCGCGATTGACGATCAGCAATCGGCCATGGAACGGCGCGAGCCCGAGAACGAGTTCCCGTGCGGCCGCGTCATCCGCAGTGAATACGGAGGACACCAGACTCCCCTCGCCGCGACGCGCGTATGCGATGGCCTCGGCGGTCGATGTGTACGGGATGACCGTGCACACGGGCCCGAACGCTTCCACCGCGTGAATCGCCTTCGCTGACTTCGGCTCACGACAGTACAGCAGCGACGGCGCCACGAAAGCGCCCTTGTCAGCATCGGCGCCCATGAGTTCGAGGCGTTCATCGCTCACGAGCTCGGCTTCGCGACGCAGTTCGGCGATGCGGCCCAGCACCTCGCGACGTTGCGCCAGACTCGCGAGCGGCCCCATGCGAACCTGTTCGAGCCGCGGATCGCCCACGACGACCTTCGCGAGCGCCGCCTTGATCGCCTGCACAGTTGCATCGGCATGCGCCGCCGGCACGAGCGCCTTGCGGATCGCCGTGCACTTCTGCCCGGCTTTCGCCGTCATCTCGCGCGCGACCTCGCGGACAAAGGCGTCGAATTCAGGCTCGCCCGGCGCGGCGTCGGGCGCCAGCACACAGGAATTGATCGAGTCGGTCTCGCTGATGAAGCGCACCGAATTTGCTATCACGACCGGATGGGAGCGCAGCTTCTGCGCCGTGCTCGCCGAACCTGTGAATGAGACGACGTCCTGGCACGTGAGGTGCTCGAAGAGGTCGCCGAGATTGCCGCAGATCAGTTGCAGCGACCCTTCAGGCAGGACGCCCGACTCGATGATTCGCCTCACGACAAGCTCGGTGAGGTACGACGTCGTCGTTGCGGGTTTCACGATCGCCGGCATGCCCGCGAGCAGCGTCGGCGACAGTTTCTCAAGCATGCCCCATACGGGAAAGTTGAACGCATTGATATGGACGGCCGCGCCGTCGAGCGGCGTGCAGATGTGCTGACCGACAAACGTTCCTGTTTTCGACAGCGGCTCCAGATCGCCCTCCACGTAGACATGGCTGTTCGGCAGCTCGCGGGCGCCGCGGCTCGCGTAAGCGAACAGCGTGCCAAAGCCGCCGTCGATGTCGATCCAGGAATCCGCCTTGGTTGCGCCGGTGGCATACGACAGCGCGTAGAACTCGTCCTTCTTTTCCGTGAGCAGCTTCGCGAGCCGCTTGAGCAGCCCCGCACGCTCGTGGAACGTCAATCGATGCAACGCCGGGCCGCCGGTCCGCCGCGCGTGCTCGAGGACCGCGCGAAAATCGATTCCCGCCGACGAGGCCTCCGCGATCACCATGCCTGTCGTCGCATCGCGCAGTTGCTGCGCATCGCGCTCACCGGCATGCCACCGGCCCTGAACATAGCTCTGCAATTGCATTGTCGAATCTCCTGACCTTCTGCCTCAGCGCGCGTGCAGATTGCGCTTGTCGATCACGTGCTTCGCCTTGCCCAGCGAGCGCTCGATCGAGCCCGGACGGCCTACGTTCACCTGCACGCTGACGCCGACGTAAGCCTTCACTTGCTGACTCAATTCGTGCGCCGCGTGGTCGCGCAGGCCTTGCTCATCCGCATGCGACTCCACATGGACGGTCATGGCGTCCAGGGGGCCGTCGCGGGTCACCTCCAGCACGTAGTGAGGCGCCAGTTGCGGTATTTTCAGAATCAGTTCCTCGATCTGCGTGGGGAAGACGTTGACGCCGCGAATGATCAGCATGTCGTCCGTCCTGCCGACGATCTTCGCCATCCGGCGCATGGAGCGCGCCGTGGGCGGCATGAGGCGCGTCAGATCGCGCGTGCGGTAGCGAACGATTGGCAACGCTTCCTTCGTCAGCGACGTGAACACCAGTTCACCGAACTCGCCGTCCGGCAGAAGGGCGCCGGTCTGCGGATCGATGATTTCGGGATAGAAATGATCTTCCCAGATTACCGGACCATCCTTGGTCTCGATGCACTCGTTGGCGACCCCCGGACCCATGACTTCCGACAGGCCGTAGATATCCACGGCGTCGATGCCCATGCGCGCCTCGATCTCGGAGCGCATCGCCTCCGTCCACGGCTCGGCGCCGAAGATCCCGACTTTCAGCGAGCACTGGTGCGCTTCCAGGCCCTGCCGCGCGAATTCCTCGGCGATTGCGAGCATGTACGACGGCGTCACCATGATGATGTCCGGCTTGAAGTCGCAGATGAGCTGCACCTGCTTCTCGGTCTGTCCGCCGGACATCGGGATCACCGTGCAACCTAACCGCTCGGCGCCGTAGTGGGCGCCGAGGCCGCCGGTGAAGAGCCCGTAGCCGTAGGCGATGTGCACGATGTCGCCGGGACGTCCGCCGGAAGCGCGGATGGACCGCGCCATCAAGCTCGACCAGGTGTCGATGTCCCTGGCCGTGTAGCCGACGACACTCGGCTTGCCGGTCGTGCCGCTCGATGCATGCACGCGAACGACGCGCTCTCGCGGCACGGCGAACATGGCGAATGGATAGTTGTCGCGCAGGTCGCCTTTTGCCGTGAAGGGAAAACGCGCCAGATCGTCCAGCGAGCGCAGATCCGTCGGGTGAACGCCGGCGGCGTCAAAACTGCGCCGATAGTGAGCGACGTTTTCGTACGCGTGCCGGAGGGACCATTGCAGGCGCTGCAATTGCAGGGCGCGCAACTGATCTGCGCTGGCTGTCTCGATGGGCTCCAGATCCCCCGGCAAGGACTGTCTGACCGGCACACGTCCCCCTTGCTCTACGTTTGACGGTTGAGCGTTGACGGTTGACGGTCAGAGCACGGAGCGCACGTCTCTGCGCACAACTCACAACGCACAACGCGAAACAGCTTCCTCATTCGATCAGGCGTCCGCCGATCTCGTGCGAGCGCCCGCGAAACAGCGCGATGCATTCGCCGCGCTGATTGCGCACTGTCACGTCATACACGCCCGTGCGTCGCGAGCGCGACTGCTCCTGCGCCGTCGCCGTCAGCTCATCGCCGAGGCGCCCGGGCGCCAGGAATTCGATCGTCGCTCCCGCGGCGACCGTCACCGCATTGTAGGTGTTGCAGGCGAACGCGAAGGCGCTGTCAGCGAGCGTAAAAATCAATCCTCCGTGACAGATCTGATGACCGTTCACCATGTCCTCACTCACCGACATCGCGAGCTGCGCATAGCCCGGCGTCACTTCGATAATGCGCATGCCGAGCGCCTGCGACGCGCGGTCCTGCGCGAACATCGCTGTTGCACACGCTTCCGCAAGATCCGGCGTAGCATCTTCCTTCCCGGTGCGCACGCTTACTTTCCCGTGAACTTCGGCGTGCGCTTTTCAATGAATGCGGCGACGCCTTCGGCGTAGTCCTGCGAGCGGCCGAGCTCGCGCTGCAGGTCGCGCTCCTGATCGAGCTGCGGTTCGAGCGATCGCTCCCAGGATCCGTAGATGGATTGCTTTGTTCTTGCCAGTCCGCGAGTCGGCGCCTGCGCGAGCTGGGCGGCCAGCGAGTCCACCGTTTGCTTGAATTCGCCGTCCTCAACGCAGCGCCAGATCAGGCCCCACTGCGCCGCCTGTTCGGCGGAGAGTTTCTCGCCCAGCAATGCAAGACCCAACGCACGCGCGTTGCCGACGAGACGAGGGAGGAACCATGTGCCGCCCGAATCGGGCACGAGCCCGAGTTTGCTGAAGGACTGCACGAAGCTCGCCGAACGCGCGGCGATCACCAGATCGCACGCCAGCGCGATGTTCGCGCCGGCGCCGGCCGCCACACCGTTCACCGCCGCGATCACCGGCATCGGCAGATTCCGGAGCGCCAGCACCAGCGGCTTGTAGTAGGTCTCGATCGATTCACCGAGATCCACGCCCTGCCCGCCCGGCGCCACAGCGCGATCACCGAGATCCTGACCGGCGCAGAAGCCCCGCCCCGCGCCGCTCAGCACCAGCACGCGTCCGCCTTCACTCGCCACGCGCGCCAGCGCCTCGCGCACCTCCTTATGCATCGCGGTGTTGAAGCTGTTGAGCTTGTCGGGGCGATTCAGCGTGAGCCGTGCGACGCCTTCCTCGACGGAGAACAAAATGGTCTCGAACGCCATAACCAGTGACCCTCTCGCTTACCGCTATCTGGGAAAATGTGCAGCTTCGACGGACCGCGCCTATTCGTCGTAAGTGAGCTCGAGTTCAGCCGTCAACGGACGCGCCTGGCAGCACAGCACGTAGCCCGCCTGGACTTCCCAGTCCTCGAGCGCAAGGTTCTCCTCCATTCGGACCTCGCCCCGGGTAACCCGCGCTCGACAGGTCGAACAGACGCCCGCGCGACACGAGTACGGCAGATCAAGGCCTGCGCGCGCCGCCGCATCGAGCACAGAGTCTCCGCCGTCGCGCGGCATGCTGAAACTCCGACGCCGTCCATCCATCACGACCGCAACCTGCGTTGCGCCGTGGAGGGCGGCCGACACATCGGTCGGCGTGTGTGGAAGCGGCGCCGGCCGCTCCGCCGTCGTAAACAGCTCAGAGTGGATCTTTCCCGTCGCTCCCAGTTCGCGCAGGACCTGGCCGACGTCCTCGACCATCGCGCCCGGACCGCAGATGAAGTACTCATCGACGGCGGCGGCGTCGAAGAACGCGCCCGCAAGCGTCCGGATGCGTGCGGGATCCAATCGGCCATTGAACAGCGCAATGTCCTGCGGTTCGCGGCTCATGACGAAATGCACCGAGAAGCGCGCCGGATAGCGGTTCTTCAGCGCGAGCACATCGTCGAGGAACATCGTGCTCGCAATCGTGCGGTTGCCGTAGAAGAGAATGAAGCGGCTCGCCGGCTCCTGAGCGAGCGTCGTTGCGGCGATCGAGAGCACCGGCGTGATGCCGCTGCCAGCCGCGAACGCAACGTATCGCTTCGCGCGCTGCGGCTCGATCCTCGTGTGGAAGCTCCCATTCGGCGTCAGCACTTCGATTGTGTCGCCGATCGCGAGGCGCTCCGCGAGCCAGGGCGAGACCTGCCCGCCCTTCTGCACACGTACGCCGATGCTGAGATCGGCGCTGCCCGTGGGACACACGATCGAGTACGTGCGCCGCACCTCCTCTCCCCCGGCCGGCAACCGCACACCGATGTGCTGACCGGCCTCGAAGCGATACTGATCGCGCAGCTCGGGAGGCACCTCGAATGTGAGGCCCACTGCGTCTTCCGCAATCTCGCTGCGCGTCTTGACCTTTAGTGGATGGAATTTGAGCATGGGCCTGACAAGAATGCAGCGGTTAGCGGTTGATCAGATAGGCGCTGCCGCGCTTCACTGTCCGCCGTCCGCTGTCCGCCATTCACTTCTCAATGGCATTTGAAGTAGTCGAACGGCTCGAGACAACTGGTGCAGCGATACAGCGCCTTGCACGGCGTCGAACCAAACTCGCTGATCCGGCTCGTCGCCTGCGAACCGCAACGCGGACACGCAATCACCGGCGCAGGCCGCACCAACTGTCGCAGACTCGATACGGACTCTGCCGGCGGCGCAATGCCGTACTCGCGCAGCTTCCGACGTCCATCGGGAGTGATCCAGTCGCTCGTCCACGCGGGGGCGAGCACATCGCTCAACTCGACGCGCTCGAAACCCGCGTTGCGCAAGGCCTCCGCGACGCTCGCCTTGATGACCTCCGTCGCCGGGCAGCCTGAATACGTTGGTGAGACGCCCACGCGCACCACCTCATCGGCGTCGACACGAGCATGGCGCACGATGCCGAGATCGACGACGCTCAGGACTGGAATCTCCGGGTCGGGCACGCTCTCGAGCACAGCCCAGATGCGCTTTTCAAGGTCGGATTGCTGCGGCGTCGTTGGATATCGAGACTCAGGACTCCCCGCTCGGCTCTGGATTCCCGACTCCCGATTCCCGATTCCCGATTGCCCGAGCTTGGACATGCTCACCACTCAGCGCCGGGATAGGTGCGCTGCATATACTGCATTTCGGCCAGCAGCCGACCGAGATGCTCGCTGTGCTCGCCGCGCTTGCCCCACCATGCGAACTGTGCATCCAAGGGACGCCTGAGCGTCGCTTCCGTGAGCACCTCGGTAATCGTCGTGTTCCACCCACGACGCACCGCGTCGAGATCCGGACCAACTCCCGCATTCATCATCTCAACGTCCAGCTCATCGGCCTCGAACAGCTCGGCCGTGTATGGCCACAACGCGTCGAGCGCAGTCTGCACGCGGTCATGACTCTCCGGCGTTCCGTCGCCCAGACGGATCAGCCAGTTCGATGTGTAACGCAGGTGATAGCGCGTTTCCTTGACCGCCTTCGCCGCGATCTCAGCGAGCCGTACGTCGCGCGAACTCGCGAGCTGCTCGTACAGCTCGAGCTGCCAGGCGTCGATGAGGAACTGACGAACGATCGTCTGCCCGAAATCGCCGTTCGGCTGCTCGACCAGCGTGGGGTTCAGAAACTCCCGATGCTCCCGGAAGAAGGCGAGTGCGTCCTCCGAGCGACCTTTGCCCTCGATTTCTGCGGCATAGGTCAGCAGGAGCCGCGCCTGACCCATCAGGTCAAGCGCGATGTTTGCGAGGCCCAGATCTTCCTCCAGCGCCGGCGCATGCCCGATCAACTCGCCGAGTCGCTGCGCAAGGATCAGATTCGCGTCCGCGAGTCGGAGCACGTAGCGGAAACGACTCTCCGCAGAAGCGTCGCGCGCGGCGGCATTCGTGTTCTCCGCGGTCACAGCGTCTTCACCTCGTCCGGAATGTCGTAGAACGTCGGATGACGGTAGACCTTGTCGCGCGCCGGCTCGAAGAACGGATCCGCATCCGCAGGATCGGAGGCCACGATATCCGCCGACTTCACCACCCAGATGCTTACGCCTTCCTGCCGGCGCGTGTACACGTCGCGTGCATGCTCGAGCGCCATGCGCTCGTCGACGGCATGCAGGCTGCCGACGTGCTTGTGATCCAGTCCGCCCCGGGCGCGGATGAAAATCTCGTAGAGGGGCCACTCGCGGGAATCGCTCACTTGATTCTCCGTTGTCCGTTGTCAGATCTCCGTTGTGCGGCGCCGTCATTGACGGCTGTGCGTTGCGGTTTGTCCAGGTCTGCGCGCAACGGGCAACGCGAAACGGACAACTCGCGACTGCGGCGCCTCACGCCGCCTCCGACGCACGCGCGCGCTGCTTCTCCGCGTACGCGATCGCCGCCTCGCGCACCCATCCGCCTTCCTCATGCGCGCGTCGTCGCGCGGCGAGCCTTTCGCGATTGCATTGGCCATTGCCCTTGAGCACTTGCTGGAATTCGTTCCAGTCGATCGCTCCGTAACGATAGTGCTGGGTTTCCTCATCCCACTTGAGGTCAGGATCCGGCATCTTCAGACCCAGAAAGTCAGCCTGCGGCACAGTGAGGTCCACGAATCTCTGCCGCAGCTCGTCATTGCTGAAGCGTTTGATCTTCCAGCGCATGGACTGCGCCGTGTGCTTCGAGTCTGCGTCCGGCGGACCGAACATCATCAGCGACGGCCACCACCAGCGATCCAGCGCCTCCTGCGCCATGCGCTTCTGCTCGGGCGTTCCGCGCGCGAGCCGCAGCATGATTTCGTAGCCTTGCCGCTGATGAAAACTCTCCTCCTTGCAGATCCGCACCATTGCACGAGCGTACGGACCATAGGAGCACCGGCAGATCGGTATCTGATTCATGATCGCCGCGCCGTCGACCAGCCAGCCGATCGCGCCGACGTCGGCCCACGTCGGCGTCGGGTAGTTGAAAATGCTGGAGTACTTCGCGGTCCCCTCGAGCAACTGCTCGAAGAGCTGGTCGCGTGAAATGCCAAGGGTCTCGGCCGCGCTATAGAGGTAAGCGCCGTGCCCCCCCTCGTCCTGCACCTTCGCCATCAGAATCGTCTTGCGCCTCAGGGTCGGCGCACGCGTGATCCAGTTGCCCTCGGGCAGCATGCCGACGATCTCCGAATGCGCGTGCTGGGAAATCTGCCGGATAAGCGTCTGTCGATAGGCGTCGGGCATCCAGTCTTTCGGTTCGATGCGCTCGTCGGCGTCGACCCTCGCCTGAAATCGAGCCTCAAGCGTCGCCAGGTCCGCCTGCGACGTATGCAGGCAATCGGCGCCGAGCGAATCAAGACCCTGGGTGTACATCGCAGCTCCCTTCTCGGGTGAACTCTGCTAACCTGACACAGGTTTTGTCATTTATCAATTTTTTCTGTGTCACTTTGCTGCGATGCGCCCGCTTGCAGCGCGCTGCTGGCATACGGGTCATCCTCGTCCGACGCTACGCTCGAACATGGCCGAGAAATCATCTACACGATTCGAGGCGCGCACCAACGCACTTGCTGCGCGTTTTCGCAGACAGCGGCCGCTGCGCGCAGGTTCTCTGCTGGTGACGATTCTGGGCGACGCGATTGCGCCGCGCGGCGGCATGATCGCGCTTGCAAGCCTGATCGAGCTCGCGCGCCCGTTCGGCTTGACGGAGCGTCTCGTCAGGACCTCGATCGGTCGGCTTGCAAACGAGCAGTGGGTGAGTTCGCAGCGCAGCGGCCGGGCCAGCTATTACAGCCTGACCCCGAACGGCAAAGCCCGCTTCGCTGAAGCGACGCAGCGCATCTACGGCGCGCCGCCCGACTCCTGGAACGGCCAGTGGACTCTCGTCATCGTTCCGCCGTCGCTGAAGAGACTGCGCGAGCAGTTGCGCGAGGAGCTGAGCTGGCTCGGGTTCGGCGAACTGACGTCGGGAGTGTTCGCACACCCGACGCCCAGGGAGGAAATGATTCGCGCCCGCCTGGCGGAGCTCGAATCGGCGGGTCAATTGATCGTGATTCAAGGCGGCGGCGCGCAAAGATCGGATGCACAACTCGTCGCGATGGGCTGGGACTTCGGCGAACTGGCGCGTCGCTATCGACGGTTCGTCAATATGTTTGCGCCCGTCAACGACTCGCTGCCCGCAGCGAGCGCGGCGGACGGCGAGACCGCATTCATATTGCGAACGCTGCTGCTGCACGAGTATCGCAAGATTCATCTGCGCGACCCGCTCTTGCCGGCGCGCCTGTTGCCTGAGCAGTGGGCGGGCGCCGATGCGCAGGAACTCTGTCGCACGCTGTACGCCAAAGTGTTTCCCGCGTCTGAGCAGTACTTGTCCTCGACAGTACAGACGCTGACAGGGACCCTGCCCAAGCCAGCGCGGGAAGTCTTCGCCCGCTTCGGCGGCCTGCCGCGGACGTAATCCTGTTGTCCGTTGTGCGTTGTGCGCGGAGATCGAACGGGCGTCGCGCCGGATTTGCGGACAACGGGAAACGGGCAACTCGGTGACCGATCAATGGAGAATCAAATGATCTGGTGCGAACGCGGCGGTACAGGTTCCCGAACAGTGCTCCTGCTGCACGGACTCGGCGCAACCGCCGCCGTCTGGCGCGACGTACGACAGGTCATCGAGCAACGCGGCGTCGCCGCGTGGATTGCACCTGACTTCAGCGGGCACGGCCTGTCCGATTCCCGCCCGGCGTACAGCATCGGTCAGCTCGCCGCTGACGTGGCGCCGTTGGTGCGCGACGTCGACGAAGTCTTCATCGTGGGGCACTCGCTCGGAGTCTACGTCGGTCTCGCGCTCGCCAGCCGCTGGTTTGGCGTGCGCGTCAGAGGGGTGCTGGGCGTTGGACCCAAGGTGACGTGGAGCGAGGCGGACCTTCAGGGCGCACGCGATCTGGCCGCCCGACCAGTACGCTGGTATCGCGAGGAGAGCGAAGCCATCGCGCGCTATCGCCGCGTTTCAGGCCTCGACGAGAGCATCGCTCCGAACAAGGAATGGCTCGAACGCGGCGTCATGCACGAGGCCGAGGGCTTCCGCCTGACTCAGGATCCGCGGACCTTCAGCGTGGGCGGCGCACCTTTCGCAACGCTCGTAACGAGCGCGGACGCGCGCATCCTGCTGGCGCGCGGTGAACGCGATTCGATGGTGTCGCTCGAGGAGTTGCGAGCGCATCAGGCGGCCGCCTGCGACATCGTCGGCGCCGGTCATAACGCCCATGTCGAAGATCCGCAGGCCGTCGTGGCGTTGCTCGAACAGGTCATCGCGCAAACATGATTGCGCTTCAATCGCTCCAGGTCTCGAGCCGCCGCACCAGCACTTCCAGGAACCGATTCGCACGCTGACCGTCCATCACGCGATGATCGATCGTGAGCGTCACATAGCACCGCGGCTGCACGACGATCCGATCCTCGCCGTTCCCGGTCACGACGACGGCGCGCTTCTCCAGCTTGCCGACGCCGAGAATCGCCGATTGCGGCTGATTGATGATGATCGGCGTGGCCACGAGGCTGCCGCTGACTCCGTGATTGGAGATCGTGAACGTGCCGCCGCGCACATCCGCCGGCGTCAGTTTGTCTTCGCGCGCACGACGCACCAGCTCGCCCAGCTCGCGCGAGATTTCGAACAGATCGAGCGATTGAACATTGCGCACCACGGGCACGACGAGTCCCTTGCCTTCGATCGCCGTGCCGACGCCGATATCGACAGTCTCATGCAGCAGCAGCGCGTCCGCCGTCCAGCGGCTGTTCGCCTCCGGAACTTCGAGAATGGCGTCCACGCACGCCGCCAGAAAATAGGACGTCAGCGTTAGCGATGCGCCGCGCTCCTCGAACGAAGCGCGATGCCGGGCGCGATGCGCCAGGACTGCGCTCATATCCGCCTCGAACACCGTGGTTACATGAGGCGCCGTGTGAAGCAGGCTTTCCACCATGCGTGCAGCGATTCGCTTACGCATGGAAGAATGCGGGGACTTCCTCACTGGGCCGCCTGTTTCCTCGCCTTCCGTGTCGCTTGCGCTCGCCGTCCGCTGTGCAACATGAGCGAGCACATCATCCACCGTGATTCTTCCGCCTGCGCCCGTCCCGCGAATCGGCGCCCCCTCAAGGCCGTGTTCGGCGAGCAGCCGTCGCACCGCCGGGCTGCTTCGCCCAGCCGACAACGCATCCGCATGTGAGGCCAGCGCGGCGGTTCTGACGCCGGCATCGGCTTGCGCGGGCTTTGGTGCGGGCGCTGACGGCGCAGGCGCCGGCCCCTGGGCAGCGGGCGCCATGCTTTCGTGCGTTCGGATGACGGCCAGCAGCTCGCCGGGCGCGATTTCCTCCTGCTCCTGTTTCAGAATTTCCTGCAGCACGCCGCTTCCGGGCGCCGGGATTTCAATGGTGACCTTGTCGGTCTCCACTTCAATGAGCGGTTCGTTCTCGGCGACTTCTTCGCCGACGGACTTCAGCCAGCGCTGCACCTGAGAACGTGTGCCTTCGGACTGTTCGCTGGGCGCACGCACTTCGATTGTTGAATTCATTACTGGCGCTCGTCAGATGGTGAGTCGTGATCGGGAACCGGGATGGAATCGGGATTCGGGAGTCGGGAGTCGGGAGTCGGCAAGCAAATCACTGTCCGCTGTCCGCCGTCCGCCGTTCACTCGCAGATCAGATGCTCGCAAGTTGTCGGACGGCCTGGACGATGCGTTCGACGCTGGGCACCACCGCATCGAGGAGCAGAGGACTGTGCGGACTCGGAACGTCCGGCATGGTGACGCGTTCGATCGGCGCGTCGAGGTCGAAGAACGCCTCGCACGCGAGCGTAGCCGCAATCTCCGCGCCGAAACCGGCCGTCAGATTATCCTCATGCACGATCACACAACGGCGCGTCTTGCGCACCGAGGCAAGCACGGCGGCGCGATCCCACGGCATGAGAGTGCGCAGGTCGATCAGTTCGACGTCGACGCCCGAATCGGTCGCCGCGGCCTCGCAACGCTCAACCATCGCGCCCCACGTGACGATCGTGAGTTCCGCGCCGCTGCGCAGCACCTTCGCCTTGCCGAACGGTACGACGAAATCATCGCCTGGATACGGACGCCGCGCCCACGCCCCGTCCAGCATCGCACGATGCTCAAAGAAAATTGTCGGATCATTGCCGCGCAAAGCCGAACGCAACAGACCCACGGCGTCCTCGGCGTTGGACGGCATTGCGACCCGCCACCCGATCGCATGTACGAACTGCACCTCGTTGCTCTGACTGTGCCAGGGATCGCCGCACTTGAAGAAGCCGCCGGGCATCCGCACGACCATCGGCGCCGCAAACCGGTTCGCCGTGCGCCAGCGCATCGTGCCGCAATCGTTGAGCTGCTCCACGGCAGGATCCGCGTACTTGCGAAACTGAATTTCCGGGACAGGCATGAGTCCGGCGATCGCCATGCCCACAGCGCGGCCGATGATGCCCTCCTCCGACAGACTCGTGTCGAAGACGCGCGACTCGCCGAATTTCTCCTGCAGTCCCAACGTCGCCGCATGCACGCCGCCCTTGCGCCCGACATCCTCGCCGAAGACGAGGACTCGGGGGTTGACCGCAAGCTCGTGCTCGAGCGTGCGGCGGATCGCCGTCAGCATATTGATGCGCGGACCCGCGGGTTTCGCCGCCTCAGCGGCGGTAGCCGTCGTGACCGCTTCGTCCGGCTGCCCACCCTGCTCCTGCGCCTCGATCGAACCGTCGTCGCGCGACTCACTGAACACGAACCGGGTGATGCGACCGGCGTCAGGCTCGGATCGGCGTTCCACGCGGAGCAGCGCCTGCTCCACTTCCGTCCGGGCGCGCGTTTCGAGCGTAGCCCACGCCTGCTCGGACAGCGTTCCGGGAACCAGCTGCTCGCGAAGTTTCGCGAGCGGATCGCGAGCATGCTCCGCGGCGATTTCATCCTGGGACTTGTATGCCTGCGTGTCCTGCCCCGAATGACCTGAGAGGCGCGGAACCAGAACGCGCAACAGGACAGGACCTTCGCCGACACGCACGGCCGCGGCCGCCTGCCTGATGAGCAACGCAGCGCCCTGAGGATCGCGGCTGTCCGCCCCGATGATCCGCAGGTTGCGGAAGGACGCGAGATTCGCCGCGATGTCGCCGCCCGGCGTCTGGAAGTCGGACTTCACGGAGATGCCATAACCGTTGTCTTCTATAAAGAAGAGAACGGGCAACCGCTGTGTCGCTGCAATCGTCAGCGCGGACCAGAAGCCATTGGTCGCCGTCGACGCTTCGCCGCCATGCGCCACAGCGATGCTGCCTTCCCAAGGCGTCTCGTGCAGCACGCGCGAGCGATAGAGAATCGACTGCGCCCAACCTACAACGGGCGTGTATTGGGCGCCCACCCCGCCGCATGCGGGCAGCACACAGGCGCCCTCGCGCCGGGGGAGGTTGAATACGACACCGATGTCGCGGCCTTCGCTCACGCTGCCAACGCGCATCATCGTCGAGGCC
The DNA here is from genome assembly GCA_963723505.1 of uncultured Gammaproteobacteria bacterium. GTDB lineage: Bacteria > Pseudomonadota > Gammaproteobacteria > Steroidobacterales > Steroidobacteraceae > Steroidobacter. The sequence goes on along the minus strand of CAVRQU010000024.1, from coordinate 228,293 downwards.
AGCGCATCGTCGAGATCGAGTCCGAGCGACAGCATCAGCGGCCGCGAGCGGTAGTAGACGCCGACGCCGTCGTGCGCGCCTGTAAGCAACTGGCCAAGGAGCACTTGCGTGACGTCGTGTCCGCGCGCAGTGAATTGGTAGAGCACCTTTCGAGCCGGCAGCAGCCGGGTCTCCTCGAGGTCATCAAGCGCCCGCGACAGGAGAACGGTGTGCACGACGCGGGACCAATCGAAGCTCACCGAACCCGACCCCGCGAATCGATCCAGAGCAACTGCGGACATCACTTCCACCTGACAAAGCCCGTTGGCGATCTGGGCGCAAGGGTAGGCCAGATGCTTGAGCGGAAATCGTCAATTCCCGCTTTCAGGAAGGCCTGGATTGGTGATACGTTGCCGACAACGTCACGTCCTTGGCGGAATTCACCAATGAAGCTGGATCGACTGGATGCGCGCATCCTCGCGGAGCTGCAAGCCGACGGCCGTCGCACCGTCGTCGAACTCGCTGAGCGAGTCGGCCTGACCGGGACGCCCTGCGCCCGGCGCGTCCGGCAGCTCGAGCAAAGCGGCGTGATCCTCGGCTACGCCGCCGTCCTCGACCCCGCCCGGCTCGGGCTCAAGGTGCAGGCGTTCGTGCAGGTGAAGCTGGAGCGGCACACGGACGAGAACGTCGAGCAATTCCAGCGAGAGCTGGCGGCGCTCGAGCAAGTGGTGAGCTGCTTTGCGACGACCGGGGAATACGACTTCATGCTGCAGATCGTTGCGCCGGATCTCGAAGCGCTCAGCGAACTCGTGCTGAAGAAGCTATTGAAGATCTCATGCGTGCGCGACGTGCACTCGAGCATCGTGCTCGACACCATCAAACGCTCGGCCCGGGTGCCGGTCAGTCATCTCGATCGATTGTGATGCACGGCGAGAGTTTCCGTTGTAGCGCTACCAGAACCAGGCTGAATCGATCCGCCTCAGAGCTTCAACGGCCTGGGCCTTTTTCGTCGACGAGTTGAAATGTCGCCCAGGCGGCGGATCGCCTCAGAAGATGGAGGGAGGCGACTTCCCGCCTCCCTCCCTTGAGCGGCCTCACAAATGTCGCCGATGGGGGTCAGCGAAGGCAACCTCATAAGACCGCTCGTTCAACCAGTTGAGCTCAGGATGCAGTCGGCGTCTCGTCCCTGACGCCGCGGTCACTCGACTTGACTATGGGCGTCGCAAGAGAGGAGACGCTCGCGCGTCTCCTCTCTGTGCGCGACGTTGCAGACCCGACGTCGTCAGAACTTGCCGCGGAAGCCGACGATGACCGTGCGACCGGGCTCGTACTGCGTGAACGTTGCGTTGGTGAACTGGAAGTAGCTGCGCTGTTCCTCATCGAGCAGATTGATGACGTCGATCGTCAGCTGCGGGACGAACGAAGACAACCCGAACATCTCCGAGAAATCGAAGCTGGCCGAGAAATCCCACTGCTCGTAGTCGTCTCCAAACAGCGCGGCCAGCGGAATGCCGTTCTGGTTGGCGCCCTGGACCTGCGACCCTTCCGCGAACGTCGTCGAGATGCGGGCGCTCACGCCATAGTTCTCGTAGTAGATCGTGGCGTTGTAGGTCTCCGGCGCCACGCCGAGCGCGACCGCCGGCGCCGCGCCCTCGCCCTTCTGATCGATGATCGTGTAGTTGGCGGTGAACCCGAAGCCATCGAGCGCCGACGAAGTCGAGCGGCTGCACCCAATTGAACTCGAGGCCGTTCACTGTGAGCCTGCCGCTCGCGTTGACCTGCTGATTCAGGACGACGGTGGCGACGCTGGGACCGCCGCGCGAATTGATCGCTGCCTGCTGCGTCGGCGTCAGCGTTTCAAACGTCACGCCGTACTGCGCAAGATCGGTGAAGGGAACATGTCTTGGAACCAGGCACCGTGAAGCCTTCGATACCCTTGCGGAAGGCCGCCACGCCGAAGTAGCCCGCGCCGCCCGTGTAGTACTCGAAGCCGAGATCGATGTTGTCAGACAGGAACGGATCGAGCTCGAAATTACCCACGGTTCCGGTGTCCGCCGACGGCGAGCTGAAGTTCAGTCCCGGCAGCATGTCGTTCGGGTTCGGCCGGGTCATCGTCCGCGACAGTCCAGCGCGCACTACGGAATTTTCCGAGAGGTTCAAGGCCGCACTGGCCGACGGCAGCCAGTTCTCGTACGTGTTCTCCGTCTTCGCGAAGTTCACGATGTTCTCGTAGCGCGCCCCGTCAGCCAGCGGCGGCGTCGGCGCTGGCGGCGTGTTGCGCGGATCGGGAATCGACACGCGACCGCCGACAGTCTGATCGGTATGCACCCAGCGCACGCCGACGTTGTAACGCAGGCGGTTGTCGCCGAGGTTGGCGTCTCCGTTGAGCTCCGTGTACAGGCCGGTGGTCTCTTCCAGAATGAGCCCGCCGCTCGCGCCCGTGTTGGACGAGCCGGTTTCCGGCGCGGCGCCGTGGAACGCGGCGTACTGAGCATCGGCGGCGAAGCGGTCCCAATCCGCGGTGATAAAACCGGGACCCGGGCGCAGATAGCTCTGCACCACGCTCTGCGGAATGAGCGAACCTTGATAGGTCAGCGCCGGGAAGCCGGCCGAGAACCCGGTACCAAGCCCTGGATATGTCGGATAACCCGCCGGCGCGCGCGCCAGGCTGATTCAAGCCCTGGCACGGCGGCTGCGTGTTGGGTCCCGGCACGAAGACATTGGGATTGTTGCCGCACACGGCGTTCTGCCACGCCTGGCTGTTGTCGTACGCCTTGATCTCGCGCGACACCTCGTCGTAGGCGCCGCCGAACCGCACATTCAACGCTGTCGTCGCCGAACCTCAGATTGGCGCGACCGCCCTTCGTCTCGGTCTCGCGCTTCTCGTCCTGCATGTTGACGCGACCGCCGCTCCAGATGAAGTTCGCCGGATTGTTCAGGTCGACGTTGGAGGCGATCGACGGAATACCGCCGTCGTTTGAGAAATTGACCGTCATGCCCGAACTCGCCGGCGTGATCACCAGAAACGTGGGCGACTCGCGATGGAACTCGCTCTTGGTGTAGTTGCCCTGCACGTCCAAGCTCAGCTTCTCGGTGAACTGCCATGACATGCCCGGATTCGCACCCCAGAATTCGACGTCCTCGATGAAGGGCCGGTACTCGAGGAACGCCTGCGCATTGGCGAACGTGCCGCTGGTTACGACGCAGCCCTGCGGCGCAATTCTGGCGGTCGACCTGCATGTTGAGCGGAATCATGGCGCCGTTGCGGCCGACCAAGTTCATGTCGATGCGCTCGAGGTCGTTCTCCTTTTTGCCGTACATCGAATCCAGGTAGAAGTGCAGCTCTTCGCTGGGCCGGTACTCCAGACTCACGATGCCGTTGTAGCGGTCCTTGTCGCCGAACTCCTCCGCGGGCCGGCCGAGTCGCGGGATGATCGCGTTGTCGATCTGCTGAATCGTGAGACCAGGGTTGTTGGCGAGCAGGAAGGCCTGGTCGATCGTCGCGCCGGTGGTGAGCCCGTTGCCCGCGTTCGCCGGCACAGTCGCCGGAATTGTCCAGTTGCCGCCGCCCGTGCTGTTGCAGGTCGCCCGTGCATTGCGCCGTCGTCAGAGTTCGGATTGGTCCAGCCGATGGTTTCGAAGCCCGTGGTATGAACCTTGTTGTGCACGCCCGCGACGCCGACCAGCACGCCGAAATTGCCCCACGTGCCGCTCGCCGACCACTGAGCCGCGTCCGCCCTGTCGTCGGCGTTGCTGTTGTCGAGTCCCTGCAGCGAGTAGGCGATGTTGTTCTCGGCGTGGTCGAACGGCCGCGCGCTGCGCATGTTCACCGTGCCGGCGGCGCCGCCTTCAATCATGGCCGCCGTCGACGTCTTGTTTACGGTGAGCTGCGTGAACAGCTCCGTCGGGAACAGGTCCAGGTCGACCTCGCGGTTGGTGCTCTGTGCATCGGTACGGCCGGTCGAAGCGATCGCGACCGGCGCGTTGTTCAGCAGGATCTTGCGTGAAATTCGTGCCGAGGCCGCGGATCGCGATGTTGAGACCTTCGCCAGTCATTTCGCGGGTGATGGTGATGCCGGGAATGCGGTTGAACGACTCGGCGATATTCGTATCCGGAAACTTGCCGATGTCTTCGGCGAATATCGCATCGACGAAGCCCACGGCCTCGCGCTTGGCTTCGGTCGAGTTCACCAGGCTCTGGCGGAATCCAGTGACGATGACCTCTTCAAGCGGCTCGGTCGCGCCGGTCGACGAGGTTTCTGCGGCCTGAGCCTGCGCCTGTGCGAGCACCGCGGCGATGCACAAGCCCAGAAAACTGGCCCGGCCGACTGCATGAGGCTTACTGCTATTCACTTGCATCCCCTCCGATCGAAGTTAAGCGCCGAAACGCCCTTGTTGCTTTTGCACGCCGGCCGCAGACGCTCCGAGGCGACTGAGCGCGGCCGTTAGCGGCGGCGTGCGGGTCAGGAATTCGGTTCGAGAGCGGCCAGCGAGCCGCTGAGACGGGTAAATCAGAGCTTCCGCAGGCGGAACAAGGCGTCGCCGCCGCGGCGAGAACGAGGGAGTCGGAATGTGAGCGCCCGCCCCGGAATCTCTGCACAGGCGTTCGTCGATTGGGTGATCGCGCTCGATGCGGTCTTGCGACCGGCGGCGGCGTTGACGGCTGCCGGAAGTCGACCCGTGCGGAATTTCTCCGGATCGAATGGCAATAAAGAGCCGAAGCCTGCGCATCGTTCTCTCCCCCGACAAGCGAATCGATATTTTTCTCGCTGCGATCGCCGGCCGTCGGCCGAGCGTCACAATGGATTTATGATAGCGCTCACAATTTGCTAAATGCAACCATCGACAGCGGGGCAGCTTCCGGATGCGTACGCGGCGCCTGGAACGTCGCCGATTCAGTTCCGGCCGCTGGGCGAAGAGACTGACCTGGACCCGCAGAAAACAGGCTAAAGACTCCGACGGTCAGGCGCACGCGCAGTCTTTTCTCGGCCGCAACGACGGCCCGCGCCCACATTTGACCGGCGCGTCCCGCTTGCGCTTATGATAACGGTACCAGTTACAAACAGGCTGATCGTGATGCGCGGCGCCCGACAGCGTCGTCGCCGCGGAACGACCGAGGGGATCGGCAAATGCAAGAATTACGACGGGTCGGCCGCGGATGCGAGGCGCGCGGCGCAGCGTTGCTGGTCGCTGCGCTGCTGGTCGCGAGCGGCGGATCAGCCCAGTCCGCCGAAAGACCGCGCTACAAGGATCCCGCTGCGCCGATCGAACAGCGTGTCGAAGATCTGCTGTGCGCGCATGACGCTGGAGGAAAAAATCGCCCAGATCACGACGGTCTGGCAGCAGAAGAATGAGCTGCTCGACGCGAACGGCAAGTTCGATCCTGCCGCAGCTCGCCGCCTGTATCCTGCGGGCATCGGCCATTTCGCGCGGCCGAGGACCGGCAGCAAGTCGGCAGTCCTTACAAGACGCCCTTTCGCGATGAAGCGCGAGACGGTCGAACTCGTCAACGCCATCCAGCGTCATGCGCTACGCAACACGCGACTCGGCATTCCCGTGCTGTTCCACGAGGAAGGGCTGCACGGCTATGCCGCGCGCGGCGCTACGCATTTTCCGCAGTCCATCGCGCTGGCGAGCTCGTGGGATCCGCAGCTGCTCGAACGCGTGTTCACGGTCGTCGCGCGCGAAATTCGCGCGCGCGGCGTGCATCTCGTGCTCGCACCCGTCGTCGATGTCGCGCGCGATCCGCGCTGGGGGCGAATCGAGGAAACGTATGGCGAAGATCCTCACCTCGTCAGCGAACTGGGCGTCGCCGCCGTGCGCGGATTTCAGGGTAGAGTCTGCCGCTCGCCAAGGATCGCGTGTTCGCGACGCTCAAGCACATGACCGGACACGGCCAGCCCGAAAGCGGCACGAACGTCGGTCCCGCCAACATCTCCGAGCGCATCCTGCGCGAAGTGTTCTTTCCGCCGTTTCAGGCTGCGATCGAGCGCGGCAACGCGCAGGCCGTGATGCCTTCGTACAACGAGATCGACGGCCTGCCCTCGCACGCCAACCGCTGGCTGCTGCAGGACGTCCTGCGCGGCGAAATGAAGTTTCAAGGGCGCCGTGGTCAGCGACTACTTCGCCATCAAGGAACTGATCGACGTGCATCACACGACGACCGGACCCGGTGAGCGCCGCGCGTGCGCGCGCTGAAGGCGGGCGTCGACTTCGATCTGCCCGAACGGCGAGTCGTATGCGCTGCTGCCCGAGGCGCTCGCACAAGCGACTGGTCACGCAAGCGCGAGATCGACGACGCCGTCGCGTCGCATGCTGCGGCTGAAGTTCATCGCCGGACTGTTCGAGCATCCGTATGCCGACGCGAAGTACGCGGAAGCGATCACCGACAACGCCGAAGCACGCGCACTCGCTCATGAAGCGGCGCGCAAGTCCGTCGTGCTCCTCAAGAACGACGGCGCGTTGCCGCTGCGAGCGAGTACACTGAGGAAGCTCGCGGTGATCGGTCCGAACGCGGCGCGCATCGACATGGGCGGCTACTCGAATGTGCCGACGCAGCGCCGTCAGCGTGCTCGATGGGATCCGGGCGCAAGGTCGGCGATCGCGTGCGCGTCGTCTACGGCCGAAGGCGTGCGTCTGACCGAAAAGGGCGACTGGTACGAGGATGAAGTCGTCTTCGCCGACCCCGAAGAGAACCGCGCACGCATCAAAGAGGCGGTGCAGGTCGCGCAGAGCGCCGACGCAATCGTGCTCGTCATCGGCGGCAGCAGCGCCACGTTCCGCGAAGCCTGGGCGAAGAATCATCTGGGCGATCGGCGGCGCTCGGTCTGTTCGGCGAACAGGACGAGCTCGCCGACGCGATGTTCGCACTCGGCAAACCGGTCGTCGTCGTGCTCATCAACGGCCAGCCGCTGTCGATTCCGGAAGTCGCCGCAAGGCGCAACGCCCTCGTCGAAGGCTGGTATCTCGGCCAGGAAGGCGGCACCGCAATGGCCGACATCCTGTTCGGCGACGCGAACCCGGGCGGCAAGCTTCCGGTCACGATCGCACGTTCCGTCGGGCATCTGCCGATGTTCTACAACCAGAAGCCGAGCGCGCGTCGCGGCTATCTGTTCGAGTCGACGGAGCCGCTGTTTCCGTTCGGTTTCGGCCTGTCGTACACGACGTTCGATAGTCGGTCGCGCCGCAACTGTCTTCGTCGCAGCATCGGGCACCGACGAGCTCGGTGCACGTCTCCGTCGACGTGCGCAACACCGGCAGCTCGCAGGCGATGAGGTCGTGCAGCTCTACGTTCGCGACGTCGCCAGCTCGATCACCCGCCCGGTCAAGGAGCTCAAGGGTTTCCGCCGCGTCACGCTCGACCCGGCGCAACGACGACCGTCGAGTTCACGCTCGACAGGGAAGCCTTTGCGTTCTGGAACGAGGACATGAAGTACGTCGTCGAGCCGGGCGAATTTCAGATCATGAGCGGTCCGAACTCCGTGGACCTGAAGTCGGCGGTGCTGACCGTCAGAGAACCGGGCGGCGCTGAATGAAGGGAATCTCCCGCAAGAATCGCAAAGCACGCCAGGGCAAGCCAGACTGAGGATATTCCCCGGCGAGCCCGGGGAGGAAAAATCTCTCGCGCGATGCCTGCAAGATCATGCAGAACACTGAAACAGCAGCCGTCAGTACGCCGATCGAAGGCACGCGCGTCGGCCGCTATCGCTGGCGTATCTGCGCGTTGCTGTTGCTCGCCACGACGATCAACTACATCGATCGTCAGGTGCTCGGCGTGCTGGCGCCCGACCTGCAGCGCTCGTTCGCATGGAGCGAGATCGAGTACGGCTACATCGTGACGGCGTTCCAGGCTGCGTACGCGATCGGACTCGTCATGCGCCGGCGCCATCATCGATCGTCTCGGCACGCGCCTCGGCTATGCCCTCGCGATCCGGTGTGGAGCCTCGCCGCCATGAGCCACGCGCTCGCTCGGCAGCGTCGATCGGGATTCGCCATGGCGCGCTTCGCGCTCGGACTCGGCGAGGCCGGCAACTTTCCCGCGGCGCATCAAGACCGTGGCGGAATGGTTTCCCCGACGCGAGCGCGCGTTCGCCACCGGCATCTTCAACTCCGGCTCGAACATCGGCGCCATCATCGCGCCGCTCGCCGTGCCGATCATTGCGGTCGCCTTCGGCTGGCAGGCGGCGTTCCTCGCAACTGGCGCGCTGAGCGCCGCGTGGCTCGTCGCCTGGCTTGCGCACGTATCGACCCCCTGAGCAGCATCCGAGCTCTCTGCCGGCCGAGCTCGCGCTGATCCGCAGCGATCCGCAGGAGCCGACGGCTCGCGTGCCCTGGCTGCGTCTGCTGCGCCATCGGCAGACCTGGGCCTTTGTCATGGCGAAGTTCATGACCGATCCGATCTGGTGGTTCTTCCTGTTCTGGCTGCCGAAGTTCCTCAACGCTGAATACGGGCTGACGCTGACCGGCCTCGGCGCGCCGCTCGTCGCCATTTACCTCATGGCGGATGTCGGCAGCATCGCCGGCGGCTGGATCGCGGGTCGCTTCATCAAGCGCGGCTGGAGCGTGAATCGTGCGCGCAAGAGCGCGATGTTGATCTGCGCGCTCGCCGTCGTACCGATTGTGTTCGCGTCGCATGCACAGAATCTATGGCTCGCGGTTGCGCTCATCGGACTCGCGACCGCGGGACATCAGGGCTGGTCCGCAAATGTTTTCACCCTCACCTCGGACATGTTCCCGCGCCGCACGGTCGCCTCGGTCGTGGGCATCGGCGGCTTCGGCGGCGCCGTCGGCGGCATGTTGATCGCGACGTTCACCGGCTTCCTGCTCGAAACGACGGGCAGTTATGTGCCTGTCTTCCTGATGGCGGGTTCCGCCTACCTGCTTGCGCTCGCAGTCGTTCACGCGCTCGCCCCGGGATTGCAGCCCGCGGAGATTCAACAACCGTAACGATTCGGGAGAGGACGCGAAATGGGCCGTCTCCGTGACCTGCTGCTCCTGCTGTCGCTCGTTCTGTCCCCTGCTCTGCCCGCGCAGAGCGAACGCGAAGAATCAGCCATTGCGAAAGGCTGCACGAAATTTCTTGGCAGCGCATTCAGCGCAGCGCAGACGACGGGCTTTACGCGCTACTGGAACAAGGTCACTCCGGAAAATGCAGGCAAATGGGGCGTCGTCGAAAGCGTGCGGGATCGCATGGACTGGTCAGGACTGGATGCAGCCTACGCACTCGCGCAGCACAATGACCTGCCGTTTCACATGCATGTGCTGGTCTGGGGCAACCAGCAGCCCGCATGGATCGAGACGTTGCCGCCTCAGGAGCAGCTCGCCGAACTCCGCGAGTGGTTCGAGGCCGTCGCTGCGCGCTATCCGGACATCGCGTTTGTCGAAGTCGTGAACGAACCGTTGCACGACCCGCCCAACGAGCGTGGCGGCGGCGGCGGCAACTACATGGAGGCGCTGGGCGGCGCCGGCGCTTCCGGATGGGACTGGGTCATCAACGCGTTTCGCCTGGCGCGCGAATACTTCCCACGCGCGCAGCTCCTCATCAACGAGTACGACGTCACGAACAAGCCTGCAAACGCACTGCGCTACAAACAGATCATCGAGCTGCTGCACGCGGCGAATCTGATCGACGCTGTCGGCGTTCAGGGTCATGCCTTTTCGACTCGCGAGGACGTACCCACTGCGATGCACGTCGCCAATCTCGATTTGCTCGCATCCACCGGATTGCCTCTTTACGTCACCGAACTCGACATCGACGGGCCGACGGATGAGGCGCAGCTCAGGGACGCGCAGCGCATCTTCCCGGCCTTCTGGCGGCACACAGCGGTGCGCGGAATCACGGTGTGGGGCTTTCGCCCTGGCGCCTGGCGGTCGGAGCACGGCGCATTCCTCATTCGCAGCGACGGTACGGAGCGTCCGGCGCTGCAATGGCTACGGAGCTACGTGTCGCCGGGCTGTGCAACGCCCCTCGCCGCTCAAGGGACAGTTGACGTTTCGCCGATTGGCCGCATCAAGCGCTTCGATCCGGCGGTCGATGCGATCGTCCCTGTGGATGCGCAGGTCGAGAAGATCGCCGAAGGCTTCACGTGGGCTGAAGGGCCCGTGTGGATTTCGCAGGGCAATTACCTGCTCTTCACCGATGTGCCTGAGAACACGTTGCACCGCTGGTCAGCCAGCGAAGGCGTGTCGATCTTTCTCAAGCCTTCGGGTTACGAAGGGACTGATCTCACTCCTTTTCGTGAGGCGGGCGCCAACGGCCTCGCTCCCGATCGCACGGGCTCGATCCTGCTCGCGGACTCAGGCAACAGAGTCGTCTCGCAGGCTATCGCTTGCGAGCAAGCAGAAGACGCCGCTCGCCGCGACGTTCTCCGGGCGGCGGTTCAACAGCCCCAACGATCTGGTGCGTCGTGCAGACGGCGCCATCTACTTCACCGATCCGCCCTATGGACTCAAGGGTCTCAATGAGTCGCCCCTCAAAGAGCTCCCGTTCAACGGCGTCTTCCGTCTCAAGCCCAATGGAGAAGTCGCCCTCATTGATGATCAGTTGACCTTCCCGAACGGGATTGCATTGTCGCCGGACGAGAGGACGTTGTACGTATCGAACTCAGATCCCAGGCAGCCTGTGTGGATCGCGTACACCCTGAACGCCACGGGCGATGTGCTCAGCCGGCGCGTGTTCGCTGATGCAAGCGATCTGGTCGGCAAAGACGCGCCCGGATTGCCGGACGGCCTGGCGATAGACGCCGATGGCAATCTCTTCGCCACAGCTCCCGGCGGGGTGCTGATCATGACGCCGGAGGGTCGCCGCCTCGGTCTGATCGCAACAGGCGCGCCGATATCCAACTGTGCGTTTGGCGATGACGGCCGCACGCTGTACATGACTTCGAATAACATGCTTGCGCGCATTCGCCTGTCGACACGCGGCGTCGGCTTCTGAACGACGGATTGAAATACTGACCGTCGTCGCTGCTGACGGCGATTCGCCCGTCGCTACGTCAGACTGACAATGCGGCCGGTCCGGACGGACTCATAGATCGCCATCATGATTCTGACGTCGCGCAATCCCTCTTCGCCCGGCGTCCGAAAGGGTTTATGGTTGAGAATGCTCTGCGCGAACGCGTCCATCTCCGCAGCAAACTGATCCGCATCGCCAAAGTTGATTTCCTTGCCGTCGCTGCGGCGACCGCGAACGCCGCTGTAGTTGAACGCCGGGCTCAGTTCGAACCAACCGCGTTGCGCGCTCGCGCGCACGCGGCCAAGACCCGAAGCGTGATACGTCGTACTGCAACTGGCCAGCACGCCGCTCGGGAACTTCGCGTGCCAGACAATCGATTCGTCGACCTCCGCGAACTTGACCGGATCGGTTTTCGACTCCGTCGCCGAGACCTGCACCGGCTCCTCGCCTGTGAGATAGCGCGTCGCCTGCAACGCATAGATTCCGACATCCATGAGCGCGCCGCCGCCCGACAAGGCGCGCCGAAGGCGCCATTGCGTCGGATCGCCGATCGTAAAGCCGAAGCTCGCCTCGATGATCCTCACGTCGCCAAACTCCTTGTCGCGCGCGATTCGCATGCACTCGAGGTGGTGGGGCTCGAACTGACAGCGGTACGCGACGCCAAGCTGTCGCTTCGCGGCCGCGCATGCATCGATCATCCTCTGGCATCGCTCGACCGAGATCTCCATCGGCTTTTCGCAGAATACGTGCTTGCCTGCCTGCGCGGCCCTGATGGTGTGTTCGGCATGCAATGCATTCGGCGTAACGACATACACGACGTCGATGTCGGGATTGTCGGCGAGCTTCTCCATCGTGTCGTAGGTATAGGTGCTCCGCTCCGGCACTCCGTATTGGGCTCGCCACTTGCTCAGCTTGGCGGGCGAACCGCTGATGAGCCCGGTCAGGCGGCAGTGGGCGGTTTTCTGCAGCGCCGGCGCAAGCTGATTTGTGCTCAGATTGCCGAGACCACACAGAGCGAAGCCAAGCTTTCGTCCGGATTCGGCGCCGCGAGCGCCGCCGGCGCCGACCGAGGCGGCCGAAGCAAGCGCAGCGGCCTGGGCGATGAATGTACGACGCGATGAAGCGCTCATAGTGCTCCGGACAAGTATCAAGAGCCGCGAAAGACCGCACAAAGGAAATGAATGCCGCCGCAGCGGGAGGCTGATTCATCCAGCCCCGATCATTCAGTTGTATCGCGTACTCTTTTTTGCGGTCTTTTGCGGCTCTCCGTCTTCAATCCAAACCCTCAGTCTCAGCGCTCTGCAGCGACGGCGAAACTCTGCCTGAGACGAATATCTGCGCTCGATGCGCCGATCTGCACTTCATATCTGCCGGCGTCGACGGCGTAGTCCTTTTGATCGACGTCGTAATGCCGCAGATCGTCCGACGGCGTGATTTCGAACGACACGCGGCTCGACTCGCCGGGCTTGAGCGTCAGGCGCGCCGCCCCACGCAGTTCCTTCACGGCGCGTGGGCGCTGCGGATCGAGAGCGCGCAGATACAACTGCACGACTTCATCGCCTGCACGCTTGCCCGACATTCTTCACGCTGAGCGACGCCTGCACAACGTCGTTCGGCCCGACGTTGCTGCGACTCAGCCGCAGATCGGAATACTCGAAGCGCGTGTACGACAGGCCGTGACCGAACGGATACAACGGTTCGCCCTCGAAGTAGCGATACGTGCGCCCTTTCATGTCGTAGTCCTCGAACGCCGGCAGCGGCTCGTTCTCCTTGTAGAACGTGACCGGCAGACGACCCGCCGGATTCGCATCGCCGAACAGCACATCGGCGATCGCGTTGCCGCCGCGCTGACCCGGATACCACGCCATCAGGATCGCCGGCAGATTCTCCTGCGCCCAGTCGACGGCCAGCGCGGCGCCCGAAGTCAGCACCAGAACGACAGGTTTGCCGGTCGCGTGCAGCGCTTCGAGCAGCTTGCGCTGAGTCGACGGCAACCGCAGGTCCGTCCGATCCCCGCCCGCAAATCCGGGGTAGTTCACCTTCATCTCTTCGCCTTCGACATCGCCGGTGAGACCGCCGACGAACACGACGACGTCGGCTGCCCGTGCGGCGTCGAGCGCTTCGTCGAACGGCGGCTTGGCGCCCGGAGTTCGCCACGCCAGTCGCACCTCCGCATCGCGAATGTCCTCGAAATACTCGAGCCTGATCTCGTACTGGCGACCCGCTTCCAGGTCCACAAGGGCGCTCCTGCTGCGCACGCGCTCGTTCAATTCCCAACCGCTCAGGATTTCACGCTCGTCGATGAACAGGCGAAATCCGTCGTTGGCGCCGACCACGAGTTCGTAACGGCCGGACACCGGCGGCAGCAGCCGCCCGCTCCAACGCACGCTGAAGTTGTCGCCCGCCAGAGCCCTGGCGCCCGGCAATTCGCCGCGAGCGACGACATCGTCAGTCGGCGCGCCGCGATCCCAGCGAAACGCAATTCGGGAATCGATGCGCGTCAAGACGGGTTCGCCTGCCAACTCACGGCCCCTGAAATATTCGCCCTTCAAGCCCTGCTGCGTGGATCCGGCCGCGGGTCGCAGGTACGCGGCTTCGATCAGCGGCGCCGCGCGCGGATCCTCACGACCCTCGACGAGATCGGCGCCGCGCGAATAGAGTACTTTCGTCCGCGGACCGACGGCTTCACGCAGTCCCTGCAGCACGCTCACCGGCGCTGCAGGCGTACCATAGATAATTCCCGAGCAGCGACATGATTTCATCCGCCGTCGGTCCAATGACCGCCAGCGTTCCGATGTCGCGCGAGAGCGGCAGCACGCCCTCATTTTTCAGCAATACGATCGACGACTGCGCCGCCCGGCGCGAGAGCTCGATCGTGCGCCGGCGATTGGTTCACCGAATAGGGAATGCGCGCCCAGCGCACGTGCTGCGGTGGATCAAACATGCCGAGGTGAAACCGCGTAAGCATCAGGCGTTTCAGCGCCGCATCGATCTCGAACTCCGTGATGAGCCCCTGGCGCACCGCCGGAAGCAGCGCGTCGTAGGTCCTGCCGCAATCAAGATCGCATCCATTCTTTACGCCGAGCGCCGCGGCCTGCTCCGCGGTGTCGACGATCCTGTGATGTTTGAAGATGTCTTCGATCGAATCGCAATCCGAAACGACGTAGCCGTCAAAGCCCCAGTCGTTCCTCAGGATCCGTTGCAGCAGCCGCGGACTTGCGGACGCCGATTCGCCGTTCACGCGGTTGTACGCGCCCATCACTGCTGCGACCTGGCCTTCCTGAACCAGCGCCTGGAATGCGGGCAAGTACGTCTCATACAGATCACGCTCGCTCGGACGCACATCGAAGTGGTGACGATCAGCCTCCGGTCCGCTGTGCACGGCAAAATGCTTCGCTGTTGCGTCGACCTTGCGATACTTCGGATCATCGCCCTGCAGCCCCTTCACGAACTCCACCCCCATTCGCGCAGTCAGCCAGGGATCCTCGCCGTAAGTTTCCTGGCCGCGGCCCCAGCGCGGATCGCGAAAAATGTTGATGTTGGGAGACCAGAAGGTCAGTCCCTGATATCGACCGCGCAGGCCGCGCCGCGCGAATTCATGATGTTTGGCGCGGGCCTCGTCGCTCACGGCGACAGCGACTTCGTGAATGAGTTGTGGATCGAAGGTCGCCGCAAGCCCGATCGCCTGAGGGAACACGGTGGCGGCGCCTGCGCGCGCGACGCCATGCAGCGCTTCATTCCACCATTCGTACGCCGGCACGCCGAGCCGCGGAATCGCCGGGGCGTTGTTGCCCAGCTGCGCGACCTTTTCCTCGAGCGTCATGCGCGACACGAGATCGGTTGCGCGCTCGTCGAAACTGCGATTCAGATCCTGATACGCGGGCTCTGCGCGCGCGAGTGTGCAGACGAGGACCAGCGCCGACGCCAAACCACGCTTCATGCAACCCTGCTCCAGGTTCGATTCAGATGCCGAAATGGAGTAACCGCAAAGAACGCAAAGGATCGCAAACAAGGGTTCGATCGCTGGGGCGAACCCGGAAGCACAACGCTCCTGACTCCTTCAGTATTGAGCTCGACTCTTTTTTGCGTTCCTTTGCGTTCTTTGCGGTTACTCCCGTCTTTCCTGGGCGAACTACCAATCCCACATCGAGCCGTCCTCCAGACGCGCGATTGGCAATTGCTTCGGCGCGTAAGGGAACTTAGCCGCGAGCTTCTCGTCGATCGTCACGCCATGCCCGGGGCTCTCGCCGCAGAACAGCCGACCGTCTCTGAAAAAATAGTCGTGTGGAAAGACTTCGTCGGTCTCCTTCGAGTGATGCATCCATTCCTGAATGCCGAAGTTCGGAACCCAGGCGTCGAAATGCAGCGCTGCGCCCATGCACACGGGCGACAGATCGGTGGCGCCGTGAAAGCCCGTTCGAACCTGATGAAGCGCAGCGAAATCGGCGATGCGACGCACGTGCGTAATGCCGCCGGCATGCACGATCGTCGTGCGGATGTAGTCGATGAGCTGTTCCTCGATGAGATGCTTGCAGTCCCAGATTGAGTTGAAGACCTCGCCGACGGCGAGCGGCGTCACGGAATGTCTGCGGATGAGTTCGAACGCACGCTGGTTCTCGGCTGGCGTTGCGTCCTCCAGCCAGAACAGCCGATACGGCTCCAGCGCGCGCGCAAGTCGCGCCGCCTCGATCGGCGTCATGCGGTGATGGCCGTCGTGCAGCAGTTCGACGTCGTCGCCATGATCGACGCGCAGGCGCTCGAACAGCTTCGGCACGATGTCGCAGATACTTCGGCGTCGACCACAGCGTCTCGGTCGGCAGCGCGCTCTCTGCGGGTTCATAGGGTTTGCCGTCGCTTGATATGCCGTACGTCTTTCGAGACCTGGAACGGCGCACTGCGCCCGCACGGCGCGAAAACCCATTTCGATGTAGCGGCCGACTTCGGCGCTCGTCTCTTCGATATCGCGACCGTTGGCGTGACCGTAGACCAGCGCGCCCTCGCGCGACCGCCCGCCGAGAAGCTGATACAGCGGCATGCCTGCAAGCTTGGCGACGATGTCCCACAGCGCGACGTCGACCGCTGCAATAGCCGTCATCGTCACTGGCCCGCGCCGCCAGTAGGCGCCGCGATAGAAGAACTGCCAGGCGTCTTCGATACGTCCGGCGTCACGGCCGATCAGACTGGAACGATGTGCTCCTGCAGATACGCGGCGACGGCGAGTTCTCGACCGTTGAGCGTCGCATCGCCAAGGCCGAAGACGCCGTGAACGCGTTTCCATCTCTCAGCGTGACGAAATTGCGGCCAGGACACGTAACGATCACGCGCGCGGCGACTATTTCGCGATCGCGCACGCTTCCCTCCGCGCGTAGCTGGTCTGGGCTGGTCTTCATCACTGCACCTCGATCTCAAAAGGCCCGGCCGGCAGCCGCGATTCATCGAACAGCGTGCACACGGGACTGTCGGCCCAGCAGTAACGCACTCGCGTCGGCGACTCATCGGCCTCCACGTGCAGCGCTACGCGATCTCCCTCGAGCAAAGCGTTCGCATAGCGGCACGCGGCCGCAGAGCACAGCTCAAACCCAATCGGACCTGCGGCGCCGTAGGCGATCAAACGATCCGCGACGTCGCCGAACGTCACCACGACGGCGCCGCCGTGGCGGCGGGCAGCGAGCGGAACGGGACCCGAGGGTGCGATCGCTTCGCCGTAGACCACGTGGCGCGCAGCGCGCGCGAGACGACGGCCGACCTCCTGCTTGTTGGCGGGATGAATGTCGTAGCGATCGCCGATATCGATCGCGACCGCGAGCCCTGCGTGCTTGTCCTCCGCGACGACGCGACGTTGCGCCTCGCGCAGGCTTGCCCAGCCGCTCTCGCCCGGGGCGGTCGGCGGCGGCGCCGTAGTTGGCGAGCTGGACGATCAGAAACGGCAGATCGGCGCCGAAGCTGCTGCGCCAGTCAGCCAGGAACGCTGTGAGCAGGTCCTGATAGCGCGCTGCTTCGCTGGTATTCGACTCGCCCTGGTACCAGACGACGCCGCGCAATCCGAAGCCCGCCAGCGGCGCGATCATCGCGTTGTGAATGACGCTCAGACCCGCCGCGGCCTCCCATGGCGCTCGTGGCGGCGACCCAATGTCTTGCGGAGGCATCCGATAGCGCCACTCGCCGTCGAGCAGCGCCGAGTCACCGTCCGCAAACCGCACGGCGCGGCTCTCCATCGACCCATAGAGGCCGCCGGCGCCATACGTGTCGAGCACGTTGACGACGATCACGTTGTCGCCCGCTTTGAGCGAACCCACAGGCAATTGATATTCCCGTTCTGGCCCTGACTGCGCGGCAGAGCCAACCGGACGGCCGTTCACCCAGGACTGATCCACTTCATCCACGCGGCCCAGCGAAAGCGTCGCCGCTTGCGACGCTTGTTTCGCCGTCAGCGTTACGTGCGTGCGATACCAGAGCATCCCGTTGTAGTCGGCCAGTTCCTGAACGCCCCAGTTCTCCCAGTAACCCAGTTGCCGAGGCGCCGCGCGCCAGCTCGTGTCTGCGGCCTCAGCGCTCCATGGCGTCGCCTTGCGATCGGCGCCGACGCGCCTTTTCCACCAGGACTCCCACAAGGCGCTCCAGCGCGCAGACGCGGCGGCGCGATCCCTTGAATACAAGTCCAGCACCGCGAGCGACTGCTCGTAGCCGCCGACTGCCTGGAGCGCGCTCCTGCTCATCCACGTCTCGATTCTCGAGCCGCCCCACGCAGCATTGATGAGGCCGAGCGGCGCACGGGTGGTCTTCTGGAGCTCCCGTGCAAAATAGAAGCATGTCGCTGAAAATTCGGGAACAGTCTCGGGCGACGCCTTCCGCCACTCCACCGGCGCGCTGAAATTCGTCAGCAGCGCAGCGCTGCTCGCCTGAGGCGCAGTCAGCATGCGGATCGAATCATTCGTCGAGTTGGCGATCTCTGCTCGTGAATCGAGCGCACGATGCACTGGCAGCACCATGTTCGATTGACCCGAACACAACCAGACATCGCCGACGAGCACATCCTCGACGTTCTGGGCGGCGCCCGAACTCGCGGTCACGGCGAGTGCATGCGGTCCGCCGGCCGTCATCGCCGGCAGCGTCACAAGCCAGCGACCTGATGCATCGGCGCGCGTCGACGCCGCCTGACCTGCGAACGACACGTTCAATGATTCGCCCGGCGTGGCCCGACCCCAGATCCTGATCGGTTTGTCCCGCTGCAGCACCGCATGATCCTGAAACAGTTCGTGCAACAGCGGCGGTGCGCCTGCGCTCGCTGTGCACGCACACGTCAGTGCAACTGAGCAGATCGCAGGCGCCGCTATTCGCAGACTCACGCTCAGTCTCCGGGGGCGTAAGGAAATTGCAGCGACTCGTAGTACTCGAGCGAGCGCTCGGGCGCTGCATAGCCTTCCGGAAGCGGACGCTGCGAGAACGTCTGGAAGTAAGCGATGCTCGCATCGCGCCACCACTTCGCCTCCTTCTCCTGAATCCGCAGAAAGGCGGCGACGTGCGCGTGCCGTTCGGCGTCGACGAAGGGCGCGAGTGAATCCCAGGTGTTGCGCATTGCGCTCACGTTCTGCGCACCCCGCGTGTAGCGATGCACGAGCTCGTCCCACAGGATTCGCCCGGACTGCATCTTGAAATCCCACGGAACATGGTGGAACCAGAGCAGAAGCTCCTCGGGTACGTGCTGCCGATCGCCGAATCGCGCCGCAACCGGCGGTGCGTACTGTGCGACGGCGTTGCTCCCGCTCGCCGAACGGTCGAACCCGACGCCACGCGCATCGGCGCGATGAAAATACACCGATGTCCAGTCCGCACGCGGCCCGCCGGCGACCCACGGCGCCGGACCGTAGTGATGAGAGCGCCCCATCAGGTGGTGCAGACCGAGCGGGGTCATGTAGTCGACCGCCGTCTGATGCGACTGCATCATCAGTTCAACGACGGGCCGCACGAAGGCGGCGTCGTTGGAAAACGTCATACGCGCCCATTCCTCGGCGATCGCCCTTGAAGACGCCGTCGGATTCCACGCCAGACGGCCAAACGCATACCAGTTCGCCTGGTCGAAGTGCGAACCGGTCCAGTTGCGATCGGCCCCGGTATTGGCCACGCCCGCCATCCCGGTGTGCACATAGCGATGCAATGAACCGTCAATGACCTTCGCCACCGTGGATCCCTCGCCCTGCACAAAAGTGTCCGAGCGCAGCGTCTCTTCGTAGAGCGCGCCCAGATAGACGAGATGCGTAGCGAAGCCCAGATATTCCTTGGTGATCTGGAACTCCATCATGAGCGGCGTTCGGGGCATCGCGCCGAACAGCGGATGAAAAGGCTCCCGCGGCTGGAAATCGATGGCGCCGTTCTTCACCTGCAACAGGACGTTGCTGCGGAACTTGCCGTCGAGCGGAACGAACTCGGAGTAAGCCTGTTTCGCGCGATCATCTGGTTGCTCGTTCGAGTAAACGAACGCTCGCCACATGACGACGCCGCCATTCGGAGCAACTGCGTCAGCGAGCACGTTGGCGCCGTCAGCATGCGAGCGGCCGTAGTCCTGGGGGCCTGGCTGGCCTTCCGAGTTCGCCTTGACGAGGAATCCGCCGAAATCGGGAATGTAGCGATAGATCTCCGCAGCTTTCGCTCGCCACCACTGACGCACCACCGGATCGGCCGGATCAGCGGTTTTCAGGCCGCCAATTTCCATCGGTGCACTGAAGCGCGCGGTCAGAAAGACGCGGATCCCGTAAGGCCGAAACACCTGTGCGAGCGCCGCAGCCTTCTCCAGGTACATCGGCGTGAGGCTCGTCGCGTTGGCGTTCACATTCGTCAGGACCGCGCCGTTCACCCCGAGCGAGGCGTTGGCGCGCGCGTAGTCCGTGTACCGCGGATCGAGGTAGTCGGGCAGCTTGTGCCAGTCCCACAGAGAAGCCCCCGCGTAGCCGCGCTCGACGCTGCGATCGAGATTGTCCCAGTGATTCAGCACCCGGAAGCGAATGCGGGGCGACTCGCGCACATCGAGTTGCGCGACGGATTGGCGCGTCTGCAGCAACCGCAGAAAATGAAAGGCGCCGTAGAGGACGCCTGTGTCGTCGTTCGCGGCGATTACGGTGACTGACCGTCCCGCAATTTTCTCACTCCGAATGACGTAGCCGCCGGCAGCGAGGCGGTCGAGATCCAGTTTCAGACGGGACAACGTCGGCATGGATCGCGGCGTACCCGCGACGATCGCGCCTTCCGCGGAGACGTTCGCGGCTATCGGGGGCGCGGCGCCGAGCAGACCTTTGAGCCCGCGCTGCAGCTCATCCCTGGCCGCCGCCAGCGCGGGCGACTGAGTCGCGATGACGAGTTCAGCGGCCGCCGGTCGATAGCGGTCCAGCCATTCAGCCTGGACCGGCCGATAGCGCAGCCACAGGTCGTACCCGTCTTCTGCAACCGCAGTGGCGGCGAAGAGGCAAGCCAGCATCGGCAGCAAGCTCATGAGGATGGATCGAACGCGCGACGCGCTGGCAGCGCTCCTGTCCGGCGCCATGATTCTCCCCCACAGATTTCTGATAACGGTACCACGGCCTTCGCTTCAGCTTCCACCCATCGATCCTCTGGAGCCATAATGGCCGCCGCCGGCGACTCGCCGCCAATAATCCGGACATCGTATGGAGACGCTGCAGAGACGAGCGCGAAACGCAGCGAAAACCGTGCGTCGCAAGGGCGACGCCGTCACGATTCACGAGGTGGCGCAGCACGCAGGCGTCTCGCCGATGACTGTATCGCGCGTGATGAACAGCAACAGCAACGTGCGTGAAGCGACGCGCGAGCTGGTCATGCGGGCGGTGCGCGAACTCAACTACACGCCGAACGCCGCCGCGCGTTCGCTGGCGGCCGCCCAGGGCACGCGCATCGCGCTGATCTACACCAATCCGAGCGCCGCCTACCTGAGCGAACTGCTGGTCGGCGCGCTCGACGGCGCCGCCCGCACCGCGGCGCAACTCGTTCTCGACACCTGGGATCACATGACGCCGGCCGTGGAACGCGCCGCGGCCCGCAAGATTGCGCAGAGCGTCGCCGGCGTGATTCTTCCCCCGCCCCTGTGCGAATCGAAAGCCGTGTGCTCGGAGCTCGCGGAACGCTGAAATTCCAGTCGTGGCGATCGCTTCGGGACGCTTTCAGCCGGACCTGTCCTGCGTTCGCATCGATGATTTTCGCGCTGCTCAGGAGATGACCGAGCACCTGATCTCGTTCGGCCATTCGCGCATCGCGTTCATCAAGGGCCATCCCAATCAGACAGCGAGCGCGTTGCGTTACGAAGGGTTCCAGGCCGCCCTGTCCGCGGCCGGTCTGAGCGTGGATCCGGCGCTCGTCCAGCAGGGTTATTTCACGTATCGCTCCGGTCTCGAGGCGACCGAGAAACTGCTCGGAGCGCAAACGCCCGCCCACGCGCCATTTTCGCCAGCAACGACGATATGGCGGCGGCGGCGGTTTCGGTCGCGCACCGCCGCGGCCTGGATGTGCCCCGCGATCTGTCGGTCGTGGGATTCGACGACACGCCCACCGCGACGACTGTATGGCCCGAGCTCACGACGATCCGCCAGCCGATCGCCGCCATGGCCGCGTCCGCCATCGAGCTTCCTGTTGCGCAGTATTCGCCATCACAAGGATGGCGAATCGCGCGTCGTCGTCGTGGACCACGTTGTCGCACACGTCCTCGTCAAGCGCGACTCCGTCGCCGCGCCGCGCAAATCCATGATTTGCCGAAGATCCGGCGCCCGCGACCGCTGTTTCGTCGCTCTTGAATTTTGATAGCGCTATCACTACGCTGGCCTCACGACGGTACGGAGCCATCCGAAGCTTTGACCGCTCCGTGCTCAGGAGGCGCGCGACGCTCATGTCAGAGGGGAACGCTCAATCGGGTCCGGCGGGGGCGGAACACAGCGTCGGAAAACCTGCTGGTTCGCGGCCTCACTCTCATCGCCGCCCTCGGCGGCCTGCTGTTCGGCTACGACACCGCCGTCATCTCGGGCGCCGTCGGCGCCATCGACGCCAATTTCATCGATCCGCTCGGGCTCGCGGAAACCGCCGCCGGCAGCCTGTCAGGCTGGACCATTTCCTGCGCCCTCCTCGGCTGCGTCATCGGCGCGGCGATCGCCGGTCCGCTGTCGAACTGGCTCGGGCGACGCGGCGGGCTGCTCGATCGCAGCTGTGCTGTTTCTGGTGTCGGCGATCGGCTCAGCCTATCCGGAATACGGATTGGGTCCGATCGGCGGCATGGGTCCTGACGCGCTGATCCCCTTCATCATCTACCGCATCATCGGCGGCGTCGGCGTCGGCATCGCCTCCATGCTGTCGCCCCTCTACATCGCAGAGATCGCCCCGCCCGCACGGCGTGGGCGTCTCGTCACTTACCAGCAAATCGCGATCGTCGGCGGTATGACGATCGTCTACTTCGTGAACTGGGCGATCGCCGCCCAGGGCGACGACGCCTGGGTGCTGTCGACCGGCTGGCGTTACATGTTGCTGTCGGGAACGCTTCCGGCCGCCCTGTTCCTGCTGCTGCTGCTTGTCGCGCCGGAAACGCCGCGCTGGCTGGTGATGAAGGGCGAGATCGAAAAGGCGCGTCAGGTGCTCGTGCGGCTGGCTCGGACGCGCGATGAGGCGCACGGCACGTTGCAGGACATCGAACGCTCGCTCGCCGTCACGAACGGCCGCTTGTTCGCTTTCGGCGCCCTCGTCATCGTCGTCGGCCTGATGCTGTCGATCTTCCAGCAGTTCATCGGCATCAACGCGGTGCTGTATTACGCGCCGCTCATGTTCCAGAACATGGGCGCGTCCACCGACAGCGCGTTGTTGCAGACCATTATCGTCGGCGTCGCCAATATCGTGTTCTCGCTGATTGCGCTCGTGACGGTGGATCGCCTGGGGCGCAAGCCGCTGCTGATCATCGGCGGCGTCGTCATGGCTGTGTCGATGATCTCGCTTGGCTTCCTGTTCCACAGCGGCAATGTCGGCACCGCGGCGCTGGTCGCCGTAGTCGCTTACATCGCGGGCTTCGCGCTGTCCTGGGGCCCCGTGGTGTGGGTCCTGCTTGTCCGAGATCTTCCCGAACGCCATCAAGGGCAAGGCGATGGCGCTTGCGGTGGCTGCGCAATGGATCGCGAACCTGTTCGTGTCCTGGTCGTTCAAGGTGCTCGACGGCAATTCGGCGCTGAACGCCCTGTTCAACCACGGCTTTGCCTACTGGATCTACGGCGTGATGAGCTTGCTCGCCGCCTGGTTCGTCTGGCGCTTCGTTCCGGAAACGAAGGGCCACAGGCTCGAAGCCATCCAGAGTCTGTGGACGAAACATCCGGAGGCGGCGCCGGCGTCAGACCGTGTCAAGGCGAGCGCGACGGTGTTGTAGTCCGGGCCGCGTGGACGCCGCAATGAATCTTGTCGAACACCTTCCCGCAGACTGGCGCGATGCGACGCTCGTCGGGCGGCTGCGCACGTCGGCGGGGCCGACGCCGATCGTCGTCAGCGGCGGGCGCGTTCACGACGTCTCGCGCAGCGCGCCGACCGTCTCTGATCTTCTGAACGCGTGGACCGGAACGGCGCCGCCCGGCAATGATCTCGGGCCGCTGGAGCATCTGCGAATTTCGCGCGCGTTCGACGGCGCCGCCGATCTGGCGCTGCTCGCGCCCTTCGACCTGCAGTGCATCAAGGCATGCGGCGTCACGTTCGCCGTGTCCGCGGTTGAACGCGTCATCGAGGAGCAGGCGCGCGGCGACAGCGCGAAGGCGCAGGCGATTCGCGATGCACTGGGCGCGCGCGTGGGCGCAGACATTCGTTCGGTCAAACCAGGCTCCCTGACACGCTGCGCGCCTCAAGGACGCGCTGCATGCCGACAAGCTCTGGTCGCAATATCTCGAAGTCGCGATCGGGCCGGATGCTGAAGTCTTCACGAAGTCGCCAGTGCTGTCCTCCGTCGGCTGGGGCGACTGGATCGGCGTGCGCAGCGACTCCAGCTGGAACAATCCCGAGCCGGAAATCGTCCTGGCGTGCGACGCGCGCGGCAGGACGCTGGGCGCAACGCTCGGCAATGACGTCAACCTGCGCGACATCGAAGGCCGCAGCGCATTGCTGCTCGGCAAGGCGAAGGACAACAACGCATCGTGCGCGATCGGCCCGTTCATCCGCATGTTCGACGAACGCTTCACGCTCGACGACGTCCGCAACGCCGTCGTCGCGCTCGACATCGAAGGCGCCGGACGGCTACCGGCTCGCAGGCCGAAGCTCGATGGCGCTCATCAGCCGCGATCCGCTGGACCTCGTGCGCGCAGACCCTGGCCAGCATCAGTATCCGGACGGCTTTGCGCTGTTCCTCGGCACCATGTTTGCGCCGACCGAGGATCGCGACGTGGCGGGCCGCGGCTTCACGCACAAGCTCGGCGACGTCGTGCGCGTCTTCGTCGCCTGAGCTGGGTACGCTCGAAAACAAGGTGACCGACCTGCGATCAGGCGCCGCCGTGGTCCTTCGGCATCGCCGAGCTGATGCGCAATCTGGCTGCGCGCGGCCTGCTCGACAGGCGCACGCCTGCGGAGCGCCTCCGATGACATCCGCGCCAACGCTGCGCCACTATGTCGGCGGTGAGCGGCTCGCCGTCGAGCCGAAGTTCGACAGCATCAATCCGTCGAACACAAACGATGTCGTCGCGCAGTCCCCTGATGACGACGGCGCGGTGACCAGCGCCGCCGTCGCGGCGGCGGTCAAAGCCTTCCCCTCGTGGGCGAACGCAACGCCTGAAACGCGCTCCGACGTTCTCGACCGCGTGGGCGTACTGATCTTCGAACGCAAGGACGAGTTGAGCCGCTTGCTCGCGCGCGAAGAAGGCAAGACGCTGCCGGAGAGCGCCGGTGAAGTCGCGCGCGCGCGCAAGGATCTTCAGGTTTTTTGCAGGCGAAGCGCTGCGCCGCACCGGCACGACGGTCGATTCCACGCGCGCTGGCGTGGATGCAGCCACCTATCGCGAACCGGTGGGCGTATTCGGCCTGATCGCGCCGTGGAATTTTCCCGATCGCGATTCCCGGCGTGGAAAAGCGCGCCGGCTCTGGCGTTCGGCAACACCGTCGTCTTGAAACCGTCGGAACTCACGCCTGCCCTCGCGTCCGCGCTTGCCGACATCGTTCACGAAGCTGGCGTGCCCAAAGGCGTCTTCAACGTCGTGTTCGGCGCGGGCAATACGGGACGTGCGCTGGTCGAACATCCGGATGTCGCCGGCGTGTCCTTCACTGGCTCGCAGAACGACGGGCGCCCAAATCGCGCAGGCCGCCGCCGCCCGACAGGCGCGCGTACAGCTTGAGATGGGCGGCAAGAATGCGCTGGTCGTGCTCGATGACGCCGACCTGGAACGCGCCGTTCAATGCGCTCTCGACGGCGCCTTCTTCGCGACGGGTCAGCGATGCACTGCGTCGAGCCGCCTCATCGTCACGAACGCGATATACGAGGACTTCGTGCGGCCGCTGGGCGAAAAAGTCGCGGCCTTGCGAGTCGGCGATGCGCTCGATCCCGCTGCTCAGATCGGACCGCTCGCGAGCGCGCAGCAACTCGATCGCACGCGCTTCTACCTGGATGTCGCGAAGCAGGAAGGCGCGCGCCGGCTCGTGGGCGGCGAAGAGCCGCGGCTTGCGAATCCCGGCTACTACGTTCGCCCGACGCTGCTCGTCGACACGCGCATCGACATGCGTGTGAACAGCGAGGAAATCTTCGGTCCGGTCGCGTCCGTCGTCCGCGTGAGCGACTACGACGAGGCGCTTGCCGCCGCCAACGCGGGAACCTTCGGCCTGTCGGCTGGCGTCATGACGAGCTCACTGAAGTACGCCCGTCATTTCACGCGCAACGTGCGCGCCGGCATGGTGATGGTGAATCTGCCGACGGCCGGCGTGGACTACCACGTCCCCTTCGGCGGGTCCCGCAGATCAAGCTATGGACCGCGTGAACAGGGCCCAGCCGCCGTCGAGTTCTACACACAGATCAAGACCGCCTACACCTGGGCGTAATCATGCCGCATACCGTCTATCCTTCCCTGCGCAACAAACGCGTCGTCGTCACCGGCGGAGGCTCCAGCATCGGCGCCGCCATCGTCGAGTCATTCGCGCGGCAGGGCGCGCACGTGTCCTTCATCGATATCGCGGAAAGCGAATCGCGCGAGCTCGAGCGCAGACTGTCGACGAGCGCCTGCGCCGCCCCGCTACCTCGCGTGCGATCTGACCGACATCGACTGCGGTTCGCGATGGTGTTCCAGGCGATCCGCAAGGACATCGGGTCCGATCGACGTTCTGGTGAACAACGCCGCGAACGACGACCGCCACAGCCTGGAAGAGACAACGCCCGAGTACTGGGACGAACGCATCGCGGTGAATCTGCGTCACTATTTCTTCTGCGCGCAGGCGGTAGCGGCGGATATGAAGGCAGCGCACGCCGGCGCGATCATCAATCTCGGCTCCGTCTCCTGGCATCTGGCGTTGCCCGATCTCGCGATCTATCAGACCGCCAAGGCGGGCATCGAAGGCATGACGCGGGGTCTGGCGCGCGATCTCGGGCGCACACGGCGTGCGGGTGAACTGCGTCGTTCCGGGCGGCGTGCGCACGCCGCGGCAGATGAAGCTGTGGCACACGCCGGAAGAGGAAGCCCGCATGTTGTCGCAGCAGTGCCTGAAGGTGCGCGTCGAGCCGCACGATGTCGCGGCGATGGTGGTGTTCCTCGCTTCCGACGATGCACGGATGTGCACGGGCCACGAGTATTTCGTCGACGCCGGCTGGCGCTATGAGCTCGTTCTGCGCAGAAGCGCACTCGCGGTCCCGACACAGACCATGATGACAACAGTCGAATGTGTTTGCGCCGTAGGCGCGCAACTCGGCGAGGGACCGGTCTGGTCGGCCACGAGAACGGCCGTCTGGTTCGTCGACATCAAGGGCCGACGCATCCATCGCTATGACGAGCGCAACGCGCGCACTGCGCTCGTGGAGCGCCCCGGAAGACATCGGCTTCGTCGTTCCGGCTGACCGACGGCCGCTTCATTTGCGGACTGAAGAGCGGCCTGCATCTGTTCGATCCGGCTTCACGGCGCCTTCGAGCTTGATCGCGCGCGTCGATTCGGACCGTCCGCGCAACCGGCTCAACGACGGCTTTGTCGATGCTGCCGGCCGGCTGTGGTTCGGCACGATGGACAACGACGAAACACGACCCGACCGGCGCGCTGTATCGCTTCGATTCACGCGGCCTCAACTGCTGCGACGACGGATATGTGATCACGAATGGCCCGGCGACCAGTCCAGACGGCCGCACGCTGTATCACGTCGATACGCTGCAACGCGTGATCTACGCGTTCGATCTGGATGACGGCGGCACGCTCGCGAATCGCCGCGTGTTCGCGCAGATCGATTCGCCTGGCGTCTATCCCGACGGTCCAGCCGTCGATGCGATCCGGCTGCGTCTGGGTCGGTCTGTACGGCGGCTGGGGCGTGCAGCGCTATTCGCCGCAGGGCGAGTTGCTCGACAACGATCGCAGCTGCCGGTCGCGAACTGCACCAAGGCCGTGTTCGGCGGCGACGACCTGCGCACGATGTACGTCACGACCGCATGGAAGGGCCTGTCGGACGAACAGCGCGCACAGCAGCCTCTCGCCGGCGGACTCTTCGCGCTGCGCGTCGACACGTCGGGCCTGCCGCACGAATATAGGTTCGCTATGACGGTTAAGCGTCGTTTCGCTCGCAGGATTGGTTCGACGATCGCGAGCACATCGACATGATGGCGCTCTATCTCGAGCGCTTCATGAACTACGGGCTCACGCCCAAAGAACTGACGCAGCGGCAAGCCCATCATCGGCATCGCCCAAAGCGGCAGCGATCTCACGCCCTGCAATCGCATCCATCTCGAGCTCGCGAGCGGGTGAAGGAAGGCATTCGCGACGCGGGCGGCATTCCGATGGAATTTCCGATGCATCCGATCTTCGAGAACTGCCGCCGCCCGACGGCAGCGCTCGATCGCAATCTCGCCTATCTCGGCCTGGTCGAAATTCTGCACGGTTATCCGATCGACGCTGTGGTGCTCACCACCGGCTGCGACAAGACCACACCGGCCGGCATCATGGCGGCGTCGACCGTCGACATTCCCGCGATCGTGCTGTCCGGCGGGCCGATGCTCGATGGCTGGTTCGAAGACGAACTCGTCGGCTCCGGCACGGTCATCTGGAAGAGTCGACGCCGGCTCGGCCGCGGGCGAAATCACCGAGGAAGAATTTCTGCGAAGCGGCTGCCGCCTCCGCGCCTTCGCCCGGACACTGCAACAGCATGGGCACGGCGTCGACGATGAATGCAGTCGCTGAGGCGCTCGGTCTGTCCCTGCCGGGCTGTGCCGCGATTCCTGCGCCGTATCGCGAGCGCGCGCAGATGGCGTACGCGACCGGCCGGCGCATCGTCGAGATGGCGTATGAGGATCTGCGCCCTTCCAAGATTCTGACGCGCGAATCTTTCCTGAATGCGATCACGGCGATCGCAGCCATCGGCGGCTCGACGAATGCACAACCGCATCTGACGGCGATGGCGCGGCATGCCGGGTATCGAGCTGCATGCGCGAGGACTGGATGACGTACGGCCACGACGTTCCGCTGCTCGTGAACATGCAGCCGGCGGGTCGCTATCTCGGCGAACGCTTTCATCGTGCCGGCGGCGTGCCCGCCGTGCTCTGCGAACTGCTCGATGCGGGCAAACTGCACGCGAGACGCACTGACGGTCACGGGCCGCACGCTTGCGCGAAAACGTCCGCGGACGTCACCAGCCGCGATCGCGAAATGATCACGACGTACGCCGCAGCCGCTGCGAGCAGCGCGCCGGCTTCATCGTGCTCAGCGGCAACCTGTTCGACTTCGCGATCATGAAGGCGAGCGTGATCACCGACGATTTTCGTCGACGCTATCTGTGCTCGCAGCCGGGCATGACAACGTATTCGAAGGTCGAGCGATCGTGTTCGACGGCTCGGAGGACTATCGCGCGCGCATCAACGATCCGGCACTCGGCATCGATGAACGCTGCGTGCTCGTGATTCGCGGCGCGGGTCCGCTCGGCTGGCCCGGCTCTGCTGAAGTCGTGAACATGCACCGCCGGATGCGCTGCTGAAGCGCGGCATCGCGAGCCTGCCGACGATCGGCGATGGCCGACAATCGGGCACCTCCGACAGCCCTCGATCCTCAATGCGTCGCCCGAGAGCGCGGCCGGCGGCGGACTCGCGTGGCTGCGTACCGGCGACACGATTCGCATCGATCTCGAACGCAGCGCGCTGCGACATGCTCGTATCCGACGATGAGATCGAACGGCGCAAGGTCGCAGGGCATTCCGCCGTGCCCGAGAGCGCGACGCCCTGGCAGGAGCTGTATCGCGCGACGGTGAGCCAACTCGATCGCGGCGGCGTGATGGAAATGGCGCTCAAGTATCGCGGCGTCGCCGCGCAAGACGCCGCGACACAATCACTGACATCAGCGATATTGCTGCTACCCGGCGACGTCGTACACTGCGGCGCATCGAACGTCGGCCGCCGGAGCGCTGTTCTGATGTCTCTCAAACTTTATCTTCATCCTCTGGCGTCGTTCTGCCAGAAAGTGCTCGTCGCGCTGTACGAGAACGAAACGCCCTTTGCACCCCACATCGTCGATCTCGGCGACGAGGCTTCCAGGGCTGAGTTCATCAAAGTCTGGCCGATCGGCAGATTTCCCGTGTTGCGGGACGAAGCGCGGGACCAGACCATCCCGGAGTCGAGCATCATCATCGAGTATCTCGCGCAGCACTATCCGGGCAGGATCCGGCTCGTGCCGGCTGACCCCGACCTGGCGCGAGAGACGCGGCTGCGCGATCGTTTCTACGATCTGTACGTGCAGGAGCCCATGCAGAAGATCGTCACCGATCGTCTGCGTCCGCCCGACAAACACGACACGCATGGCGTGGAGCAGGCGAAGGCGCTGCTGCAGACGGCGTACGACATGATCGATCAGGAGATGAGCACAAAGGCCTGGGCGATGGGCGATGAGTTCAGCATGGCGGATTGCGCCGCCGCGCCAGCGCTCTTCTACGGAAATCTCGTGGCGCCGATAGGCGCACGCGTTCACGCAGCGAAGTATCTCGCGCGGCTCCTCGATCGACCCTCTTACCTGCGCACCCTCAGGGAAGCACAGCCCTACTTCGGATTATTTCCGAAGTAGCACCCACAAAAGAAAACGGAGGCCCGAGGGCCTCCGTTTCTTTGCCGGGTCCGATCGGCGGATTAGGTCCAGTAGTAGTTCCAGTAGCTGTACTCGTACTGCGCGCGCGTGCGCGTCCAGCGAACCTGCGACTTATATTTCTGACCGCAGGTGTTGTAGAAGTCCGCCAGCACTTTGCCGTCGTAGTAGCCGCTCCAGCTGCCGGTGGCATACGACACGGCATAGGGGCCGCCGTCGTAGTAGCCGGCGCCGCCGATGATGGTGGCGAGCGCTTCGCGGTCGAGGTCCTGGGAGAGGCCGAGGTCAGCGATGTTCAGGGTGTTCATTAAGGTGCTCCGAAAAGTAAGTGAGTGAATCGGTTGGGGTAACAGAAGTTGATCTTCAAACAATCAACTCTCGCGGGGGATATTGCAGGGGGCGTGCCAGGGGCGTGTGCGCATGGGCCACGCCGTCGCTAAGGCCTTGATCGCACGAGCAAAGAAATCCAGCGAGGCCGCTTCAACGGCGCCGCCTGCGGCCCGTGGCTTGTGTCACTTCGTTGACTGACAACCAACACTCAGACGTGCCGCCGTTCGCCGGCAGCCAACACTCGCTCACTGCATGGGTCCCAGCGTACAAGTAGCGCGCGCATCATCGGAGAGGAGCCGAAAGGACCGCATAAAAGAATTGGTGCGGACAGAGCGGGGATTCGAGGAGCCCCGTCGACGCCAGAGCCGAAACACGTCTGTGGACCCCTTTGACCGTTCTATTTTCTTTGCGGTCCTTCGCGGCTCCATTCGTCGCCTCTCCTCTCGTCTCCACTCATTCAACAACGCGCTGAGCACGTCCGAAATGAGCCGGTACACGCGGGTTTCGATCGGGCGGAGGCTACGACGTGCAGGATCAGTGAGATAAGAAAGCGAGCCGGCGGTTCATGCGCCTTTGCCAACGCCGTCTGACTGCCGAAGCCGCTTCGTCAATCCGTGCTTCTTGAGCAGCGTCTGCACATAGCTGCGGTTCATGCCGAGGTTCTTCGCGAGATCAGTCACTCGGCCCCTCGCCTTCTCCAGTCCTCCTTCGAGGAACCGACGCTCAGCCTCGTTGCTTGCCGCCTCTTTGCGTCGTTGAGAGACATCTCCTCACCGTCGGCTGCGACTTGAGCGCTCTCCGTCGCCTCGCCAGTCTTCGGTCGAATGCTCTCCGGAAGATGCTCCAGATCAGCCGCTTCCCCCGCCAGACAGGCGATGCGGAACATCGTGTTGCGAAGCTCGCGAATGTTCCCGGGATAGTCATATGCGTTGAGGAAGTTCGTCAGCCGCCGCGACAATCTCACAGGCTGCCGATTGAGCCGTTGCGCGGCTTCGTTCGCGAGGTACTCAATGAGCAGCGGAATTTCATCGCGTCGTTCCCGCAAGGGCGGCAACGTCACGTGAATGATGCTGAGCCGATAGTAGAGATCCTCGCGGAATTTTCCCGCCTTGCACATCTCGAGCAGATTCTTGTTCGTCGCGGCGACGATCCGTGCGTCGACATTGATCACCTGATCGGAACCTACGCGCTGGATCTCGTTCGACTGCAGCACGCGCAGCAGTTTGACCTGACCTATCAGCGGCAGCTCGCCAATCTCGTCCAGAAAGATCGTGCCGCCATTCGCGGCTTCGAACTTGCCTGAACGGTCGGCCGATGGCGCCGGTGAAGGCGCCCCTCTTGTGCCCGAAGAGCTCGGATTCCAGCAGCTCGTCGGGAATTGCGCCGCAGTTCACCGTGATGTACGGCCGATCGCTGCGGCTGCCGTTCGCGTGGATAACCTTCGCCATCAGTTCCTTGCCGGTGCCGCTCTCACCGTCGATCAGCACCGGCAGATCCGTGGGCGCGGCTTTCTCCGCGATCTCCAGCGCTTCGATCAACCTGGGACTGTCGCCGAATACGCCGCCGAACTGGAAGTCGCGTTCGAGCAGCGCCTTGCGCCGCTGCGCCACGCTATGCTTGCGCGCCGGGGCGTTCGTCGCACGAACGAACCGCTCCGTGTGAGACAGCCGCAACACTTCCTCACGCAGCGCCGTGCTCTGATTGAGAAGCTTCTGAATCTGCGGTCGGTCGAGGCTGCTGCGCCCAGCGCAAGGTCGAGCGCAGGATCTCGATCTTCTCGAGGAGCGCTGCGTACGAGATCGTCGCTTCGGGTTCAGAACCGATGATTTTCATGACCGCTTGCGCTGTCTTCGCTCGAGTTCCCCACGCACGCGAGGGCGCACATGCAGCGCCTCACTCGCGGTTGCTCGAGGTATGTGACTACAGCACCTCGAGTCGATGTTCCGCCGCCTGCTCGGTCAGCCATTTGTCCTTCAGCAGACGACGGATCTCCGTCCTTCGTCTCCTCGTCCAGCGTCGGCGCTCGCTTCCCGTTGACGATGAAGATCTCGAAAAACAATCCGTCCGGCGTGGGGAACGGACCGAGGATCGCTCCCTCTGCGGCATGGAACACCTTCGATTCGACTTCGGGCTGCAGGGAGCCGCGCGGCACGCGACCAATGTAGCCGCCTTCCTTGCCCGTGTCGGCGAACGAATGCTCGCGTAGCGAGCTCAGCGAATCTCTCGGGCTCGTCCTCGAGAATCGCCATGATCTCCCGCGCCTTGCCTCCGAGTCGAGGACAATGTGACTCACGTCGATGCTGTCGAACTTCGGCGAGTTGAGGTGGAAGAATTTCTCCACCGACTCTTCGCTCACGACTCGCTCCATCATCTTCTCGTAGTAGAGCATGTCGGTGATGAACGCCTGGTACTCCGTCACCGAGATCTTGAGGCTTTCCAGATAGCGCTTCATCTCGGCGGCGCGATGCAGTCCGTTCACGCGGCGCAGCTGATCCGCGCGCTGCTGCACTGCCTCGGGAGTGATCTCGATGCCATGCCGCTTCGCCGAATGCACGACCACCCTCTCCTTGACGATTTCGTCGAGAAGCGCGTCGAACCGACCGCTGAGCTTCAGAAGACTGACGAATCTGTCTGAGGTGATGATTTCGTCGTCAATCTTCATCAGGTCTGCCATAGGCGTTCCCCTCCTGGAAAGTGATTTCGGGCGACAGTAACTGTGATTCAGAGTTCAGCCTGCGTCTATTTGCCTTAGGTACATCCAATAAGCGCCATTCGAGACGCCCAGCGTGCCTCGTCTGTGCGGTTCCCTGCACGTCAGCGGCACGCTGCTGACTCTCCCCCAGATGCGATCGGACGGCTCAACTGTGCTCGTCGAGCTGGGTGAGCTGCTTTGCGCGCCAGCGGCTTAACGGCCGTCGGCCGAAGAAACGCCGACCATCGCATCCCAGCAGCACGCAGCCCTGGCCCGGTCGGCGAGGCGGCGACGAGCAACAACGGAGTCGGCTGAGGCGACCAGGTCACGCGTTTTCCTGCGCCGACGATCGTGCGCATCGCCTCGCGATCGAGCTCAACGCTCTCTTCGAGATCTTCGATGAGTAGTGTCGCCATGTCTCTTGCTCCTCTTGAAGCTGGGCTTGGCTGGAGGCTGGAGGTAGAAGCGCCTCTGTCCGTCGCTCTGACCGACAACCGTAAACAATCAACCGCCAACTGTCTTGCTAGTCACTAGTCACCAGTCACTTCTTCAGGCCGCCCCCATCATCTGCTTCTGCACGAGCTGGTGATACATGCCGCGGCGCGCGACCAGTTCATCGTGCTAGCCCTCCTCGACGATGCTGCCGTTGTACAGCACCAGGATCTTGTCGGCGTTCATGATCGTGCTGAGCCGATGGGCGATCACGATGGAGGTTCGTTCCTTGAGCACGCCCTGCATGTTCCTGAGAATGTTGCTCTCGGACTGACTGTCGAGCGCGGAGGTCGCTTCATCCAGAATCAGGACGCGCGGATCGCGATATAAGGCGCGTGCGATGCACAAACGCTGCATCTGCCCGCCCGACAGGCCCATGCCGCGCTCTCCGACGACCTGATCGTAGCCCAGCGGCATCGCGCTGATGAACGCGTGTGCGTCCGCCAGCTTCGCGACATCCATTACGCGGCGCCGATCGGGATTCTCTTCGCCGGCGGCGATGTTCTCCGCCACCGTGCCGGAGAACAGCAGGTTGTTCTGCATCACATAGCCGAGCTGCGTACGGTAGTACTCCTTGTCCACCAGGTTGATGTCGTAGCCGTCGACGTAGATCGCGCCTTCGGTCGGCGGATAGAAGCCGGCGATGAGTTTCGCCAGCGTCGTCTTGCCCGACCCGCTCTGACCGACGATCGCGACGAGCTGCCCGGGCTTGATCTCCAGCTTGATGTTCTCCAGCACGAAACGGCTCTCGCTGCCTGCCGTAGCGGAAGTAACACGTTGTCGAAACGGATGTCGCCCTTTCAGGTTGGGCAGCATCACGCGCGACTCGATCTCCTCGGGTTTCTGCTCCGGCTCCAGATCGAGCACGTCGCCGAGCCGCTCCATCGCCACGGCCACGTCTCCTGCAGCTGATCCCACAGACCGATCAGCCCCATGACCGGCGCCATCGCACTGCCCATCAGCATCGTGAAGGCGATCAGCTGGCCGATGGTCAGCTCGTTGTCGAGCACCATGCGTGGCGCCCATCCAGAGAATGACCACCGAACTTATCGCGCTCAGCATCTGGCCGGTGAAGCCGACGAGCTGGTCAAAGCGCTGCGCGCGATACTGAACGTCGAGGGCCTTTACGTACCTTCCTTCCCAGCGCATCCGCATCGGGCGCTCGATTCCCATGGCCTTCACCGTTTCAGCGCCGCTCAGCGTCTCCATGAGGAGCGACTCTGCGTCCGTCGAAGCCTCGAAACCTTTGCGCGCGTACTGCTTGATTCTCGGCGTGACCAGGACCGTGAGCAGCACCAGCGGAACCATCAAGACGATCAGGATCAGGGTCAGCTTGACGCTGTACAGGAACATCACGGTGAAATAGACGAACGTCATCAGCGCGTTCAGCAGCGTGCTGATCGTCGCTTCGGTGAGGAAATTGCGCACTTTCATGTTTTCCTGGAAGCGCGCAAAGATGTCGCCGGTGCGTCGCTTGTTGAAAAACTCGAGCGGCAGAGACAGCGTGTGCCGGAAGAACTGCGAGATCATCGTGAAGTCGAGATTTCTCCGCATGATAGTTCGCGAGGAACCCGCGCATGAGCGTCGTCAGGCGCGTGAACAGATGCGTGATGACCAGACCGACGATCAGCACGTTCAGCAGACTCACGTTGTGATGCACCACGACGCGATCGAGGATGTTCTGCACGATGATCGGCGGCGCCACGCCAAGCACGTCGATCACCAGCGTCGCGAGCAGGATGTGACCGATGATGCTCCGGAACGGGCGTCAGATAGCCGACGAAGCGCACCCAGGGCGATTCGGCCGCCGCGCGCCTGCGCCATGATCAGCGCTCGGGGTGAACAGCAGACACGTTCCGGTCCAGCCCTTCTCGAAATCGGCCGCCGTCATCTTGGCGAAGCCCCGCGCGGGATCCGCCACCCAGACGTGCCGTTTCGATACGCCGTAGACGACGATGTAGTGGTAGCCCTCCCAGTGCGCGATGAACGGCAGCTCGAAACCGAGCAGGATTCATACGTGCATTTCATGCCGCGCGTCGTGAAGCCGAGCGACTCTCCGACGCGCGCCAGGCTCTCGAGCGTCGCGCCTTCCGTGGTGACGTTGGCCATCTCCCGCAGCTTGCCCAGCGTCAGGCCGATGTCGTAGTGCTTGCATATCATCGCGAGGCACGCGGCGCCGCAGTCGGCTTCCTCCGCCTGCTCCACCAGGCTGAAGCGCGGCAGAATTCGCTCGCCGATGCCGCGGTCGATCGCTCAGATCCATGAGGACGCGCCGGCCTCGTCGTTCCGCCAGCTGTCTCTGTCGCTCCAGTTCGCGCTCGGCCGCCTTGATCTCTGCCTCCAGGAATTCCTTGATCTGCGGCTTGCGCTCGAGGACCAAACGCAGCGTGTCCTCGGGAATGACCAGCAGCACGACTTCGGTTTCGGCGATGACCGAGGCGGGTTGCTCCGCGGCATTCAGCGCCGCGAACTCGCCGAACGTCTCGCCCTGTCGCGCCGTACCGATCGGGTATTGCGTCCCTCCTCCTCGCGCACGATCCGCACCTTGCCCTGGCGCACCACATACAGCCGCTTGTCCGCGGTCGATCCCTGAGCGAGCACCGTTGCGCCTGCATCCACGCGCTTGACGCCGACGCTGCGCACGAGCTGTGAGAGTTCGTTCTGGTCCACCTTGCCCTTGAGATCGAACAGGCGGCTGACCGCGCCCCCGGCCATGCGAATGGCCGTGTAGCTGGCCAGGAAAGCCGCGGCGTCCTTGTTGCGGGCGAGGATCGGCGCGATCGCCTCACGGGGCAGGAACAGAAGCTCCGCTTTCGAAGAAGCGCGCACCGACGATTCGTGCTTATGCTCGCGCAGTGCGCCGATCTCCGCCAGCACGTCGCCCGCCTTGCGGACGCCCATGCTGATTTCCTTGCCGTTGTCCTCGGTGAACATTCGCACCGATGCCGGAGCGAATGACGTACAGCCCCGCGCTTTTCTGACCGGCGTCGAAGACCACATCGCCGAAGTCGTACCAGCGGGAGTCGGCGTGCGCCGCCAGTTCCCGCAGCTCTGCGCTGCTGAACGCCGAGAATATCTCGACGGTCGCGAGAAAGTTGGCGAGCAGCTTCGTCAGATGCGGCGGCAAGTTCTTTCATCGATCGAATCTCCGGCAAGCTGCTATCCGACGGAGCTCTTCAACGGATCGATGCGCGAGCTCGATCAGCCGTCTCGAGTTGACGACGATCTCCGCCTTCGCGGCCATTCCGTAACGTAGCGGCGTATTGACGCTGTTGATGACGAAGTGGTCCCGCTCGAGCGCCGACGCGGGCCTTATAGACGATCTGCTTCGTATCCTGATTCAGGTTCGACGACGGCGAGATGTGCTCCAGCTCGCCAGTCAGCACGCCGTAGCGCTGATACGGAAACGCGTTGACCTTGATCCGCACGGGCATCCCGGCCTGTGAGAAAGGCGCGATCGCGCTCGTTGATTTCGATCTCCAGGACCTTCCTGGCGCCTTTCGGTGCAATCGCGGCGACCGGCGTTTTCTCCTCGACCTGCGCACCGACGTTGCTCACGTTCAGCGACGCTCGTGACGGTTCCGCTGATCGGCGCGCGGATGCGCAGGTAGTTGTCCTCGTCGATATCTTCGTAGCTGATCCGGGCCGCGGAGCGCATTTTGGCGCGCGCGAGCCTGCAGGTCGGTCTCCGCCTGCTGCTCGTCCGCCGCGAGCCGCACGAACATGTTCTGGTACTGTCCCTGCAGGGCGAGCAGATCCTGCCACTTCTTGTTGAGTTCCGCCTTCTTCTTGTCGTACTCCTGTATCGCCGAGACTTCGAACTCACCGAGCTCCGCTTCCGCCAGCTTGTAGTCCGCCGTCTTCTCGCGATACGCGGCTCGCTTCTCCTCAACCTGGTCGCGCGACAAGCCGCCGTTGCCCGGCGAATTGAACAGACGCTCATGCTGTTCGAGCACCCGCCGCGCCTGATCGCGTTCGCCGCCGGCTTTCGCGAGCTTTGCGCGGGCCTTTTCCAGCTTCAACTGCTGCTCTTCAGCGAGCTTGGCGATGCTTTCCGCGATACGCCACTCGACATCGCGCTCGTCCGCGGCGATCTTGGCCTTCAGGGCCTCGATCTCCTTCATCGCCGCTTTCTTCTTGTCTGGAAAGCGTCTGCATAAGTACGTTCCGCCGCCGCCAGCTGCACCGCGGCCTGCGCCGCCTGGCCGGCAATTTCGATGGCGGTGCGGCGAATTGATCCGCATCAGGACATCACCCTTCTCTACCGGCATACCCTCTGTCGCGTAGACGTCAACCAGCTCGCCCTTGATCGGCACGAAGACGCCGTGCTGTCTCCGATTCGGGTTGCACAAGCCCGGTCGCTTCCACGACGACGTCCGCGTGACCGAAGAAGGACCAGGCCAGACCTGCAAGCAGCGCTGCAAACAGCACGAGAATCGTTGCGCGGATCAGCCTGCGAAGGCCGGTCGGTCAGGATCGCGACGCCTCCGGGTCCGTGGTCTTCCAGGAACCTGTTCAGTCCTCTTCTTGAGCGGTAGTAGACTGTACCCATGATGCTTGCTCCGGTAGTTGGGGCAGAAGATCCAGTTTCGCTCGGAGCAGCGTCGGCTCGAGAACGATGCTCAGGTCCTGAAGCCAGCGTCGCTGCCGCTGCGCTTCGGTGACGACCTGCTCTTCCAGCGCCTGCCAGTCCGCGAGGTCGCGTCACCTGCAGGAGCTGATACGTTCGCGCGCCGCTCGTGATCTCGTCGTATGCACTCGACAGGCGCTTTGCCTGCTCGGTGAATTTCGCCGACACGCGTCCCTCGACGCGAATCACGCCAGGAATGCCGCCGGCGCGCTGATAGGCGTCCCACGAAGTCCTGACGCGGCGCTGTGACTCCTCGAGTCGCGGCAGCATCTCTTCCTTTGAGCGAGGAAATCGGGCTGCAGCTGACGCAGATCACGTATTCGTCCTCCTGCGGACGCAGCGATCCCCACAGACGCAAGCAGGTTGTCCCAGTAGCGCGTCGCCGCCCTTGGATGCGAGCAGCGTCTTCGTAGTCGGCGCCGATCTTCCGATAGCGTTCGATCTGGCGCTGCAGCGACTTCGCCCCACGGCTGGTCTCCGTGAGCGGCTCCAGCATGGCGATCGCCTCATCGCGCTTGCCGGCGCGCCAGGCGTCCGCCGCCGCAGCGTACTTCGCCACGATATCCGCCGGCGGGAGCGCGCTCGCCAGCCATCCGTCGACGTAATCCGCGAAAATCGGCGTGCGGAACTTCACCGTGCGGCTCAGACGCACGAGTTCCGGCAACTCCTTGTTGTCCACGAGCCGCGCCAGCGTGTCGTATTGCGCCACGATCCTGCTTGAGCGCATCCAGTCCGCCGACGCGCGGATAGCTCGGCGGCGAATTCGTTGATCAGCCGGTTGATCGCTTCGCGGTCGCTGTCGCGCAGCGCTTTGCCGAGCGCGATCTTCAGCTCGTCCATCGCCTTCACATAGAGCGAGTTCTCGCTGCGCAGCTCGCGCAGATTGCCGAAGACCTGGCTGTGGATGGGCTCGAACGCCGGCACCTGGGTCACGATCTGGTCCATGAGTTGCTGGCGCCGCGAGCTGTCGCTGTCCCATTCAGCGACCAGCGCTCTTGATCGGCTCTTCGTCACGGAACATGACGATCTGGCGCCGTCGCGCCGCCGCGATCCGCCATGTGCGCCTCGACTTTGCCCGCCCAGGACAGCAGTGTCGATCATTTCCTGACCGCGCCGGTTGAAGGCATGCGCCTGCTTCTGCTTTTGCAGATAGTCCGCGGCTTCGTCGAAGCGCTTCTTCTCGATCAGTGCCGATCCACGCAGGCGCCACAGTCTTTGCGAGCGCCTCCTGCCCCCATGCTGCGGCGTCGACGTCGTCGGGATGTTTCTTCAGATAGCGGTTCGCAGCCAGTGCGCTCTCCTCGTACTTCCCGTCATCGAGGAGCGATTTGATTTCGCGACGATCGAAACCGATGAGATAGGCGCTCAGGCCAGCGACGACGATGACCGCGAGCACGCCGACCGCGACCCACGCGACTCGCGGTCGACGTCCGTGTCGCCGCGAAATGCACCCCACATGTCGCCTGCAGGACGCCCGCAGGCGCCTTCAGCGCGGGGACTTTGGCTGTCTCTTCGGCGGTCTTGCGCCGCATCGGCCGCAGG
Source organism: uncultured Gammaproteobacteria bacterium (assembly GCA_963723505.1). Classification (GTDB taxonomy): domain Bacteria; phylum Pseudomonadota; class Gammaproteobacteria; order Steroidobacterales; family Steroidobacteraceae; genus Steroidobacter. Next base: position 188,429 of record CAVRQU010000024.1, on the reverse strand, counting down.
GTCCTGGTTCGTCCTCGGCGCAGAACACGTTGATGAAGGAATCCGCCGAGCTCACGAATCGCGTGCGATTGCCCGATTGCTCGGCCTGACTCGCGTGCGCATGCGGGCCGGTTGGCTGGCCGCCTGATGGCTGCGCCTCCGGCAGCTGCGACTCGGCGCGGACGGCGGCGCATCACCGTACCGGTCGTCCGGCCAAGCACGGTCTCGCGTGCTGCGTCGACTCTGCTGGCTCTCGACGCGCACCTTGTAGGCGAACTGCTCGCTGCCGAACATGACGGTGTCGCCGTCGGCGAGCCGCCGCGCGCGCTCGTCGAGCCGCTTCCCGCCGATGAACGTGCCGTTGGAGCTCTCCAGATCCTCGATGTAAACCTGGTCGCCCTTCAGCGCGATGACTGCGTGTCGCCGCGAGAGCTTGCGCAACGCATCCGGAAAGCGCTCCTTGTACTGTTCGAAGGCGCTGTCGATCCGCGCGATGAGGAAGGGAAAGCGCTCGACCGTGATCGCTCTCGATGCCGCTGCCGGCATCCACCGGACCAGCGTGAGACGCACCGGACGGCGTTCGCAGCAGCGTCTTGTTGCGGCGCCTCGCGCTCGATCTCGACGCGGAACGACACCTCGTCCCCGAGCGTGATGACGTCGTTGGTTTGCAGGACCGCCGCGCCGTTCTTCAGCGGCTTATCGTTGACCCGCGTGCCGTTGAGGCTGCCGAGGTCCGCGATGAAGACCTTGCCGTCCTCCTGGAATATCCGCGCGTGACGCCGCGACAGGCGCGCCGCCGCGTCGCCGAGCCGCGAGGCGAACGGCTCCTCGTTCCGGCCGATGGCGAACAGGTCATCGACGATCTGATCTCGCCCATCTGCGGATGAGAGATCGGTTTCAGGGTGACTTTCATTGGAGTCGACACTTGTTCTTGGTGACGCACGCGCTCGCCGGTTCGCCTGCCGCTGCCGTCAATCCCACGCGTCATCCGTTGCTCGCCGATCCGGCAACCGTCGCGGATTCGTGACGCTCTCCGGCGGCCATCCGCCGCCCAACGCCTTGTAGAGCGTCACGGTGTCGATGAGCAGTTGCTGATAGGTCGAGAGAATTTCCTGCTGTGCGCTCGAGCAGGCTGCGTTCGGTGTCGAAGACCTCCAGTTGCGACACGAGTCCTTCGCGCAGTCGCGCGTCCTGCACGTCTCTTACGACCCGCAGATCCGCGACCTGCGCCTGCAGCTCTTCGCATCTGCTCCTGTCGCGCGGTGAGATTCAGCAGCGCGACTTCCACTTCTTCGAACGCCTGCAGCACCGCCTTGCGATACTCTTCCTTCGCAATCGCGACGTCCGCTTCGCTCAGTTCGACGTCGATCTTCAGATCGCGGTCGAACAGGTTCGCCACGACGTAGCGAGGCCGAACTCCATGAATTGATGAACGACGACGCGAAGCTCGTGCCCGTCTTCGCGACGCCCGTCAGAGAAAACGTCGGCAACCGCGCCAGCCTGGCTTTGCCGACCAGATGATGCGCCTGCAACAGCGTGTATTCGGCCTTCAGTACATCCGGACGCTGGGCGAGCATGTCGGCCGGCAGTACGTCCGGCACCTCGACAAGACGCACGCGCTCGCGAAGACCGCCGACAGGAACCTTGAGGTCGCCTGCGGGTAAACCGAGAAGCGTCGCGAGTTTCAGCTCCGCCTCCGCGCGGCCGCGCTGCATCTCGAGCAATTGGGTCGAGAGTCCGGAGATCTCCGCCTTCTGCGACCGGATCCTGGTCTCCGGGATCATGCCCTCGGCGTGCTGCGAATAGTAAATTTGCAGCAGATTCTCCGCCTGCTTCTTTGCAGCCTCCTGCTGCACAATCTGTTCATCGGCGAGGCGTATCTGAAAGTATCGTTCGGCGACGCTCGAAACGAGCGCCAGATACGTTGCACGCCAATCCATTTCGGTGGCGCGATAGCCGGCGTCCGCCGCCTGCAAACTCTTGCGTATCTTTCCCCAGACGTCCAGCTCCCAGCTGAGGCCCATGCCCAGCGTCTCCGTGTCGCGCGCCGTCTCGGCGCGTGCTGATTCGTTCTTCTGGCGAGTGACGCTGTCTGCAGGCGAAACCGTCATTTCCGGAGTCAGCGCCAATCTGTCCTTGCCCAGCTGAATGCCCGCCTTGTCCAGCCGAAGCGCGGCGATCTTCACGTCGAGTCCCTGATCGACAGCTCGCTGGATGAGGTCATTGAGCTCGGGATCGCCGAATTCGGTCCACCAATCGGGGCGAATCACTTCCGAGGCGGTGAGCTCCCGCCCCTCGAGCTGCGACCACTGCGCCCTTGTCCGGCACATCGGGGCTCTCGTACTTCGGCCCCTGAATGGTTCCGCAGCCAGCTGCCAATGCGAACGACAGAGCGGCGGCGGCTGAGCCGCGCGCTCTCTTACGCACGCTGCTGTTGACCTCACAACATGAATTCACTACGAGCCCCCATCCCGAGTCCCTTCGGGTCAGATGGATATGTCCCACAACGGAATTGATCAGAGGTGCGGACGATAGCGATCACACGCTTGCCGCCGCCATTGCCCAATCGTCTCAGTTATGAACGCCGTCCACATGTCGGTGAGACTCGCACACGAACATCACGCTGCACATTCGCGAACATCCGCACCAGTCGCCGGTCGCTTTGTCGCGCTGCACATCGCCGTCGTTGACATGGCGACTGGCGGAGTGTCGATCGGCTCACGCCGGCGCCTGCTGGTTTGGGTACACTGCTAATGACTGGCGCAGTGCACACGATGACTTCGCGACCTTGAGTCATGCACGAGTTGAGCACCGAACTCGGACGATTCATCGGCGGAGGAATCAGCCTCGATCAACTGCGCGCGGTCTTCAGGGACTACCTGGCGCAGCACCATGATCAGCGGGAGCCGATTTCCCGGTGGCTCAGGACGACAGTGGAAGAAGGCCGGTTGTCCGCCACGATCTGGCTGTCGCTGCGCGATCTCTTCGACGATCCGCCGGCCGGGATGTCACTGACCGAGCTGGTCGCAAAGCCGCGCACGTCAGCGCGGGTGCAGCAAACGAAGACGCAGGCGGCCATCGCCGGTTCCACCGCCCACGCAACACAGCTGGCCAGCGCCCACGCAACCCAGCTGGCCAGCGTTGCGAGAATTGAGAGGCGCAAGTCTGCGCAACCAGCGCCGAACGACGGCGAGCCCCTGCGACTTGGCATGGTCGTTCGCGAGCGGTTCGTTCTCGTAGAGCAGCTGGGCAGCGGCGGGATGGGCGAAGTTTTCAAAGCCCGCGACCTGCGGCGCGAAGAAGCGCACGACCGACAGCCCTTCATCGCGCTGAAGGTTTTGAACAAGGAAGTCAGCGCTCACCCCGATTCATTCATGGCGCTGCAGCGCGAAGCGCGTCGCGCCGGCACGCTTGCGCATCCAAACGTGGTCACCGTCTACGACTTCGACCGCGACGGCGCCGCGCATCTACATGACGATGGAATACCTGGAGGGTCGCGGCCTCGACGCCTACCTGCGAGAGGAGTGCAGCAGCGGGCTCGCGCTGGAAAAGGCGTGGCCGATCATCCGCGGCGTCGCGACTGGCGCTCGAGTACGGCCACCAGAAGCGGATCGTCCACTCCGATCTGAAGCCGGGGAACATCTTCATCTGCAATGACGGCAGGTGAAAGTGCTCGACTTCGGCATCGCCCGGCGTGATCAATGCAACCGGACGGCAAGAGCGAGGAGACGTTGTTCGATCCCGGAAAGCGGCTGCGCGGCCTCACGCCGGCGTATGCATCGCTCGAGATGTGGAATCGCGAATCGCCTGATCCGCGCGACGACATCTATGCGCTCGCCTGCGTGACATATGAGCTTCTGTCGGGACAACACCCGTTCGATCGGCTGTCCGCGAAAACGGCCGTCGCGCGAAATCTGGCGCCGCAGCGCATCGAGGCGCTGAGCCGCGCGCAGTGGGAGGGCCTGCAGCAAGGGACTCGACGTTGCGACGCGAGCAACGCACGCGCGTCGGTCAGTCACTTCATCAAGCCGTTCGCCCCGCAGAGCACGACTCAGCAAATACGCCGTGCCGGCGGCTGTCGCCGCGGTTCTGGCGACGGCCGGCGCGCTCGCCGTCAGCGCACGGTACTACCGGACCGCGGTCGAGGATTCGACGCTGGAGGTCCTGCAATGCGCGGAGATTCCCAAGCCCGTCGTGCAGCAATCCGACGGCGCCCGTCGCCGCGCCGACCGCACGAACAGCAACAGGAGATCAACGACAACCTGGCTCTGGCGGGCGACTACATGCGCGATGTGTCGCCGAGCACCGGCATCGACGATCTGAAGTACATTCTCAGCGACGGCGCGAACAGCGTGAACGACATTCTGGATGCCGTTCTCAGGATCGACCCCGCGCACGCGGGGGCGCTCAAGCTGAAAGGCGAAGTCGCGAACGTCTATGCGGCGCGCGCAAAGCTTTGCTGGACCAGGGCAGTGTGAAGCGAAGCGCTCGATCTGGTGCGGTCATGGACGCAAGGTGCTGCCGGCGAGCCAGGAGCTTTTCCGTCTCGAGCAAGCAGTCTGCCGGGCGCAGGGTCCGGCAACGTCTCACCTTCAGGAAGCAGTTAGCCCCGCAGGACCCAAGCCCCGGGCTTCCCTGTCGGTCACGGTTGGCGGTTATTCCGGAAGACACGGCTGTCGCCGCGCGAACTCAGCCAGAGCGCGCGACACGCGCTCTGACTATCCGCTATCCGCTTCCTTCAGAACTGCCCGCGCAATCCCAGCGCGATCGAATTGCTGGACAGATTCGCCGTGCCGAGCAGCGCCTCATAGATCAGATAAAACTGCATGCGCTGCGCGAATGTGGTCGAGAGCCCGAGGCTCGCCACACCGAAGTCCGCATCCACGGGATCCGACAGCATGGTGAAGCACGAGATCGAGCAGGCGAAATCCTGCGCGCCGGAGGCGCCCGCCGTCAGAGTGTCCTCCAACACGTACTTGGCGCGCACAGAGCGGGGGTCGTCTTCGAACTCGTGATGCCACTCGAGACGCAGGGTCGGCATCAGCACGCCGAAGCTGCGGCTGATGGGTCGTGCGAATCCGAGGCTCAGGATCGAGCGGGTCGATTTGATGCTCTGCTCTTCGTAGCGCAGAGCCAGACCGCCGTTGGAGCGTGTCCGTCTCATCGTAGCCGTCGATATCCACGTCGCGGTAGCTCGCGCTCAGCGAAGGTGCGATGTCCCAGCCGCCGGCCGTGAACTCGTATCCCACCGTCACACCGAGCGCCACGTAGCTGCCGTCGGGATCGCCCGTCAGCGTGCGATTTGCGCCGCACCCGAACGCGCAGGCTGCATTGTTCGATGCAGTAGACGACCCGACGCGTGACGTCGGACTGCAGCGAGCCATACGTCGCGATGCCGTTGAGCGTCCAGCCGGCGCCGAAGTACCCGCCGAACAACGATCCGCTGATGCCCTCGACTTCGACATCGCCGCCGCTCACCAGCAACGCCGAGTCGAAATCGGCGGTGTAGCGGTCGTAGCCGACGGACACGCCGAGGACGCTCGACCCAAAGTTGTAGTCGGTCCCTGTCGTCACGCTGACCGAATCAAAATCGAACTGATCTTCGTTCGCTGTCTGATCGTGGTCGCCGAACCCGTAGCTGCTCTCAACAAACCATCCCGAACCGACTCTCGATCGTGTCCGACGCCTGAGCGTCTGCAGCCGCGCCGCCGCCCAGCTGCAGTCTCTGATCGATATCGAATCCCTGCGCCAGCAATTCTGAGGGCGACAATGCGCCGTCGAGTTGCGCAACGCGACTATGCGATGCGGCGGATGCGCCGCCCAGCCGAAGCGCGGTCAGGCGTCCGCTGATGTTGGCGAACTGCCCCGCGGAGACCTGTGTGGAGAGCGTTCCCTGGGCAGCGAGTTCCTCGCCCGAGGCCTGCTGAATCGTGGCCAGCAAATCGCTTCGATTCGTATAGCCCAATGATCTGCCGACAACCGACACACCTCCCTGCAGGGTGCGCGCGGTCTCCACCATCTCATTGCATCGCAGGAACAGGTCCTGCTTCGCCCCGGTCAGTCTGAAGCCTCCATCAAGGCCGAGCGCGCCGCACATCCTCTGCACCGCCACGCCCGCTTGCTGTTGCAGGCCGCTCGCGTTGGTCGCGGGATCGTTGACGAAACTGGTCAGCGGCGGCGTGACCGTCTGAGCATGCACCGCCGCAGCGCCGCTTGCGGCCACGATCACGAGGCAGCGTATCGCCGCCCTATTGAGCGTCGTATTCATCGATCTCTCTCCCCTTGTGTTCTTCGCGTTAAGCGATGCTCGGCGCCCTCTGATGAGTTAGCTCAATAATCGAGCGCCGCAACCTTCACACCCTCAGCGGCCGGGACGAAGAAGAAATCGCCCACATCGTGATTTGCATCCTGAAGGGTCGAGTACGTCGGCGTCTGTCGCTGCCCGGACTCTCCGACCTTTACAGGCTGCATCGACATGCGGCCGCTCAACTCGTGCGACAGCATCTCACCGCTCATCACATTGTCGTTCTGCCGCAGCGTCTGGATGAAGTAACGGGCGAACACCGAATGATTGCCGCCTCCCGCGCTGTCTGCGACCGGCGTGACCTGCCCTGAGGTGAGCACCATGCGTGCGCGACGATTCCACTGCACGCGCAGCCGCGTCTCATTGAGCCCCCGGCCGATCGTCGTCGTCTTCGGATGGGTAATTGCGCCGGAGAAGCACGAGTCGGCGACCAGCAGTACGTGCTTCGCGCTCATCTCCTTGATCTTGGCGCGAATGTGGTCCGCCTCGAGCCAGCCTGCGTGCGTATCGGGATCCGCTTCGACGCCGAGCCAGAACGCGCGGCCGTTCGGTCCCGACGAGGTCGCCGTGTCCCGCGTAATAGATGAGCAGGCTGTCCTGCGACGTCAGCTCAAGCTTCTCATCGTGCAGTGCGGTCATGATCTGTTCCCGCGTCGCATCGAGGAGGAGCCTCACCTTGAACCCATACCGCTCCTTGAGCAGCTCGGCGATCGCCTTGGCGTCGTTCACCGGCGTATCGAGCGGCTCCATGTAGTGATAGAGGCTGTTGCCGATGACGAGCGCACGATAGGAGCCGGACTTGAGATCACTGACTTTCTGCAACGAATCGTGCAGCACGCTCGGACGGCTGTCCGCAGAACGCATCTTCACGCCGGCGGTCGCAGGGCCTACCGACGCATTCGCCACCAACGACCCGCCTGCCGACGGCGGCCGGTTCGATGTCTGCGCCAGCATCTGGTTGAATTGCTTCGATTGCTCTGCGAGCCGCTGCTCCAGCCTGGCGATCTCGCCGTCCCGCGATTCGATGTCCTTCTGGCGCGCTTCCAGATCCTTGCTGAGGAAGGCGACCTGCATCTGGCTCGCCTCGCGATTCGCCGTCAGCTGCCGCTGCAGCTCATCGCGGGCCTTCGCCAGCTCATCGCGCGTCTTCGCCAGCGACGCCATTTCGGTCGCCTTCTCGGTCTGCAGCTGATCGAGACGCTCGCGCTGTTCGGTCAGCTTCTGCTGCGACAGCCGCAGCGACGCGCGTGCCCGTGCCGCGTCGCCTGCTACGCCTTCGAGCTCCTTGTCGCGCTGTGTGTTGAGACGGCCCACTTCCCCGCGCAGGGCGTCCGTCTCGGAGGCGAGCGCAGTGAGGCGGCGTTGCTTTTCCTCCAGTTCCTCTGTGCGCTGAGCAAGCTGCGCCTGTATGTCTCGCACGAGCGCATCGCGATCCTGTTTCGAGCGGGCGCGCAGCGAGGCGAGATCCTGCTGCCGCTCCTTCAGCTGTTTGCTCTGCTCGTCGTACTTCGCCTGCAGCGTCGCAAGGTTGTTGCGCAGGTCCTTCGTTTGTTCGACGTTCTGGGCGCTTCCCGCGGCAGCTGCGCTGGCCTGCGCGCGTTTCGCGTTCGAGAGCTCCTTCTCGAGCGATGCGACCCGCATCTGCTGACGCGTCAGCTCGCGCTCGCGCTCGCTCAGCAGGGCGCTCACCTCGTCCTTCGATTTGGAGGAAGCGCGCTCGATCGCGGCGCGCTCGGAAAGAAGTTGATCGACTTCGCCTCGATACTGCGTGCGCAGCTCCGACAGCTCCTGTTGCGAGCGCAGGAGCCGCTGGTCGGCCTGCGCGACGCGCGCCTCGAGCGACTTGTTCTTGGCCTGCTCGCTGGTCAGGAGCTCGTTGAGCTCCAGGCTCTCGGCCTGCGACTGGGACATGCTTGCCGACAGCTGCGTCTGCTGCTTGGTCAACTGCGCAGTCAGCTCCTCCATCTTCTGCTGAGCTGTGCTCAGCTCCTGCTCTTTCGAGGACAACGTGTTCTGCAGCTCCTTGACCTGCCGACTGCTGTCGGGGGACGCGGAGGCTTGCGCGGCGGTGAGTTGCTCGCGCAGATCCAGAATTGCGGACTCTGAGCGCGCCAGCTCGGCGCGACTCTTGAACGCTTTATTCGTCGTATCCTGCAATTGCGCGCGCAGGTCCTGCAGCTCGGCGTTCGATGCGTTGAGCTGTTCGCTCAGCGACGCGACCTGTCGGGCCGCGTCCTCTTCGGCAGCAGTAATCTTGGATGCGTAGTCGAGCTCTTCGCCGAGACCGGCGGCCTTGCGCTGCAGATTGAGCGCCAGCATCGGGTTCTGCGGAACGCCGAGGCCGCGCTCATAGAGATAACCGAGCTCCTGCACCGCCGACGTATAGTTCTGGTCGGCCGCGCGCTGGTACCACTCGGCCGCGCGCCCGTAGTCGACCTCCACGCCGCTCATGCCGTTGGCGTAGATGCGCGCGACGTAGTACTGCGCCTCAGGTTGACCCTGTTGAGCGAGGGGCAGCCAGCGTTGAATGGACAATGTGCCGCTCGACAAATCGCCGATCGTGTATTCACCGCCGCGGGCGCGACAATCCACCGCGGATAAACGCACCAGCACGCCGGGCGTCAGATACGTACGCATCCCACCCAGCTTTTTCAGTTTTCCGGGGAGCTGGCAATCAACGACGATTGCGTCTTCGAGATTCGCCGCCGCGATGCGGCTGCGCTCCTCAGTCTCTGCAGGAATCGAGCGCGCAAGCGGCGCCGCGCTCGCAAGCACGAGCAGCGCAACGCCGATTGCAGTGCAGGAGCGTCGCAGGCATAGAGCGAATGTGGTCATCGCAGCACTCCGAGTCGTCGCAGCTGGCAGAAGAGAAAGGCAATTCCTAGCGCCCACGTGGAATGAGCGCCACTCGCTCGCGTTTGTGCGTCGAGTTCATATACCCCTCGCTCCGCCAACATTCAATGCGACCTTTTCGCCTCAACGACGTCACAGCGCAATGGAACGGAAGTCTGACTCTCGTCTCGTCGCGATCTCCACAGCCGCGCGTGCGAGGCGTGCGACGCCTCGGCGCCATGCGCACTTCGCAGCGCATCGACCCAAAGCGCATTGTGCGCGGCGCGGGCGAATCGGACGCTCTGTAAATCCTGCGTGCGTTTGCCTTGCTCCACTGCAAGCTGCAACCGCGGCTCGAGTTGCTGCGCCGCCGTAGCCAGGTGTCGTTTGAAAGTCGTCATCGTCGTCTCCTCGGAAGTTCGGGTATGGAGACAGACTACGGAGGGCGCCCTTCGGGACCTATGGATGGAGTCTGAAACGATGCTGACTTGTTTCTGACGCTGCGTGCGTCATGATTCCCTGCAATGCGAGAGCGCGCTGCACAACAGTCCGGCGACATGAACGTTCAATCCACGGGCGTCATTCACTTCGACCAATGGACGCTCGATCCGCGGTCGGGCGAGCTCGTGCACGGCGACGAGCGCATCCGTTTGCAGGAACAACCCCTACAAGTTCTGCAGGCGTTGCTCGAGCGGCCGGGCCAGGTAGTGACTCGCGAGGAACTCGTGGAGCGTCTCTGGCCGACGGGGGTTGTCGACTTCGAGACCGGACTCAATACGGCGATGCGGCGACTGCGCGCCGCGTTGCGCGATGACGCTGAGTCGCCGAAGTACATTGAAACGCTGCCGCGACGCGGTTATCGATTCATCGGTCAGGTCGAAGCGCACATCCCGCGCCGCCATGACGACAACCGGACCTGGCAGATCGGCGCGACCGAGACGCCGGGCGCCGGTGATTGCCTGGTCGTGATGCATGCACCGCAGCAGAGCGAAATCGGTCGACGCTACCCGCTCAACTGGGAGATCACGACCATCGGACGCGATCACGAGAACCATGTCGTGCTCGCCAGTCAAAGCGTGTCTCGCCAGCACGCGCGCATCGAACGCCGCGCCCGATCGTTCTATCTCGTCGATGAGAGCTCGACAAACGGCACGTTGCTGAACGATCTCGCGAGGCCCGTGCGGGAGCAACGCCTCACAGCCGGCGACGAACTCGCAATCGGCGACCGGATACTCAAGTATCTGACCGGAGACAACGTCGACGCCCAGATCGATGACCTTCGGCAGCGCGCCGCACTCACCGATAGCCTGACCGGCGCCAGCAATCGCAGACAGTTCGACGTGCTGCTCGAAACGGAAGCGCTTCGCGCACGACGCCATAACCGACCTCTGTCGCTGCTCATGATCTGCGTGGAGCACCTGGCGGGCATCCAGGACAGATATGGCGATCTTGCTCGTGACACGGTGTTACGCGGACTCGCCGCTCTGGCGCGCAAACGTCTGCGTCCGCACGATGCGCTCGGCCGATACAGCAGTGACTCGTTCTGCGTCCTCATGCCCGAGACGCAACTCTCCGGCGCAGCGAAGACGGGACAAGCGCTGTGCGAACTGGTCGCAGGACAGCTCTTCGCCGCCGGTCGGCGCGAGATTCGTGCGACGATCTGCGTGGGCGCGATCAGCGTGCCGCAGGGTATGGCTCTCGCTGACATCTATCTCGAGGCGGAGCGAAAGTTGAGCGACGCGAAGCGCGCCGGCGGCGACGGCGCTTCGTGATGGAGCGATTGCATGGAAATCTCCTTCGGCTCGTTCGTCAGCATCGCGCTGGGCGTCGGCCTCGCGGCGGCGACGGGCTTTCGAGTCTTCGTGCCGCTGCTCATCGCCGGGATCGCCGCGCGCGCGGATTGGATTCCGCTCAGCGACGGATTTCTCTGGCTCGAAGCGACGCCGGTCCTGATTACGCTTGGTACAGCGGCCCTGTGCGAGACGCTCGCTTACTACATTCCCGGCGTTGACCATGTTCTGGATCTGCTCGCCGGCCCCGCAGCCATCGTCGCCGGCGTCGTCGCCAGCGCATCGGTCATGGCCGACATACCGCCCGGCGTAATGTGGCCTGTCGCCATCATTGCAGGCGGCGGCGTCGCCGGTTTGACCAAGGGCAGCGCCGCGCTCGTCCGCGCGAAAACCGGAATCGTAACCGGGGGTCTCGGCAATCCCGTCGTCAGCACGGTCGAGACCGTGGGCGCAACGGGTATTTCCATACTGGCGATCGCCGTCCCGATCGTTTGTCTCATCGCGGTGATCTGCCTCATCGCGTGGGCGACGCGGAAGGCCGGTCGCTTCGTCCTCAATCGGCGCGCGGATCAGAAAAACTGACCCCTGGAGCGGGGCGCCCCCTAAAGAACCCCGGGCGGGAGAAACTACACACATATATATGTATGTATGGAATGCCGGCCCGTCTCCCCGATTCCGCCCGCGTGTCGCCTGACCGTCGACCGCTTTGCGAGGCGCGGCTTCGAAACGACATAACGTAGGCGCCCCGTTCAGCCGCTTGCCGGACCTTTCCCTTTGCTCAGCAGACCTGGGGAAGCACCGATTAAGTCCGCAGGCTGCCATCCTTGAGGGATGGCGATGATTGAGAGACAAGGGTTTGCGAAGCTGCTGCCTTCGTCGAATAGCACTTGTTCAGCATTTACCTGGGATGACGCACACATGCATCGCCGCGCCCTGCTCTTCACTGTCCTGGGCGTGATCGCAATCGTTGCGATTGCACAGAGCAACCCGCCGGAGCGGTTCCGGACCATGTCGCAACAGGCCGAGACCCGCGGGCTCGCCGAACCCTACAAGGGCGTAACGACCAGCGGCGAACCCGTCCGTGGACTGTTCCCGCTGCGCGCCACGGGCGTCACCACCGAGCCTGTTCGTCAGGCCGCCGAAAGACTGCTCGAGTCATTGAGCGCAGAGCAGCGCACGCGCACGACGTTCAACGTCGACGACGATGAGTGGCGCAAGTGGATGAACCAGCACTTCTATGTGCGGCAGGGCGTCAGCTTCGAGGAGATGAACGCCGGACAACGCGAGGCGGCGCTTGCGCTGCTGAGCGCTTCGCTCAGCGCCAGGGGGCTCAAGCTGTCGCGCGACATCATGAAGCTGAATCACACGCTCGGCGAGCTGAACGACGGCAACTTCGCGGAGTACGGCGAGTGGCTTTACTGGATCACGATCATGGGCGAGCCGTCTGCGACCGAACCCTGGGGCTGGCAGCTCGACGGCCATCATCTGATCATCAACTATTTCGTGCTCGGGTCTCAGGTCGTCATGACGCCGCTCTTCGTCGGCTCGGAGCCGGTGATTGCGCAGGCGGGGAAGTACAAGGGAACCGCGATCCTGCAGCAGGAGCAGACAGACGGCCTGAGGATGTTCGCAGCGCTGACGCCGGAGCAGCAGAAACTGGCGGTGATTCAGGCTGCAAAGACGGGCAACAACAATCTCGCCGAAGCATTCAAGGACAATCTGGCGCTTGACTACGCCGGCGTCCCTGTACGGTCATTGACGCAAGCCCAGAAGAAACAATTTCTCGATCTTGTCCGGCGGTTCGTCGACAACATGAAGGAAGGCCACGCGCGCGTGCGAATGGAGGAGGTCGCCGCCCATCTCGATGAGACTTACTTTGCATGGATCGGCGCGGCAAACGAAGACGCGGTGTTCTACTACCGCATTCACAGCCCGGTCATCCTGATCGAGTTCGATCATCAGTCGCCCGCGAACCTGCGGCATCTGCTGCAGCCCGGCGCGCCGAACCGTCAGCACATTCACGTCGTCGTGCGCACCCCGAACGGCAACGATTACGGCAAAGATCTTTTGCGCCAGCACTACGAACAGCATCCGCACCCGAACTGACAAGGCTGACGCAGTTGTCAGCGGCTCGCGGTCAATGTACAAACGTGCCGAAGAGGTCCGCGGTCATCGTGAACGCCTCGACGCAATTACCTGGCGAGCAACTCGAGACGCTGAGTCAAGCGCTTCGCCAACTGCACTCTCTCGTGTTGCAGGCGGAAAAGACCTTTCATCCGCCTACTGCGGGATTGGAGCTGTTGGATCGACTCGTCAGGGATCCAGCGTGGGCGTGGTTGCGCCCGCTCTCCGCCCTGATTGCGGACATCGATCATGTACTGGCCGAGAAGCAACCCCCGACCGAATATGATCTTGCCGTAGCGGCTGCGCACGTTCGCGAGTTGCTGGCCGGTCACGGTGACGCTCAGAACGCGCAGTTCCTGGAGCGCTATCGCGGCCTGCTGCAGCTCAGCCCGGAACTGGCGAGCATGCATGGTGAACTGAAAGGCCTGCTGAAGACTGCGCCTGCCGAGTCGGCCGATGAAGCGGACCGATTGCATCGCCGGCATCAGTGGGCGATGCGCTGCAAGCACCAGATGCGCGGCTGAGCGATCAGGCGACTTCGTCTGTTTCAGCGCGAACGGCGGCTGCGATCGCCGCCGCTCGCCCATTGCCTCACCAGTTCCGGATCGAGCGCTTCGACGCTTCCCTGAGCAGTGCGCACGGCTTGCGCCTGCAGCAACGAATTGATGATCGCTTCCTCCGTAGCCTCCGCAACCGCCTGAAACAGCGGCGTCATGAGGTCGTTCGGCAACTCCGTCACGCTCGCGGCGGCGGCGCGCCGAGCAGGGGTTCGGCGCACTTCCGGCGCTGTCGAGAATGCAATCACGTAATCGCCTGACCCATTCGACAGGGTCGCTCCCGTGCGACTCAAGCCGACCAATGCGCGGCGCGCGAGACGCTCGAGATTGCGATCTGACAATGGCGCGTCGGTCGCGACAACGATCATGATCGAGCCGGCGTTCGCGGGCGCCGGGGGCGGGGCGAACGGATTCGATTCGAGCTGCTTCCATAGCGGCGCGCCGGCAATCGTCAGCAGTCCGCCGAAATTCGTCTGAACCAGCACGCCGACGGCGTAGCCGTCGAAACGCTCGGGCAGGCGCCGCGAGCTCGTGCCGATCCCGCCTTTCAGGTCAAAGGCCACCGTGCCTGCGCCAGCGCCGACCGAACCTTCCGCCACGACGCCCGTCCGCGCCTGTTCGATCGCCTCGATGGCGTGCTGATACGTCACGGTTCGCGCTCGAATGTCGTTGAGGCGCCCGTCGTTCGTCTCACCCACGACCGCATTGACCGAGCGCACGTCCTCATTGCCTGCTTGCGCCAGAGTCCAGCGCAGCACGCCCTCCGCGGCCTGCGGGACGGCGAGCGTATTCGTCAGCAAGATGGGCGTCTCGATTTCGCCCAGCTCCTGTACCTGCGTGGCGCCCATGAGCTTGCCGAAACCGTTGCCCACGATCACCGCCGCGGGCGTCTTGTCCATGAAGAGGTTGCCCGCGTGCGGGATGATCGCTGTCACGCCGGTCCGAACGCGCTCACCTTCGATCAGCGTGCGATGTCCGACACGAACTCCCGCCACATCAGTAATCGCATTCAGCGATCCAGGATCGAATACACCGATGATCACGCCCAGATCCCGCAGTCGCGGTCGCGGCTGTTCAGCTGCAACCGCCGTTGCAGCCGCTGCGATGACTGAAGTCGAACAAACGGTGATCAGCAGGTTCCGGAGCAACATTCGTCTTTTTCCGCGGCGCGCCCGCTTCGTGCACGCGGCGCGGTGTGGTGAGGATGCACGATCGCCGGGATTCGTCACTGCGCGGCGGCGGCGCCGCGCCCGATGTCATTTTCCCGCATTCGACACGGTCACCAGCATGTTGGCGTCGCGCGCGAGCCGCCATTTGTCCTCAAGCTTTCTGAGGATGGTAAGCGTGTGTCCGGCTCGTGTCATTGAAGCCCCGCCGCCCGGGGGCGTGACTACGACCGTCAGCCGGGTCCACATGAACGCCCAGTCGCCGAGGATGCGGATTTCCTGTATTTCGCTCGTCCCGTCGAACTGCGGCGATCCCTGCCCTGCCTGCCCATTCGCCGCTGCGGCGAAGGCCGCTTTCCCGATCATCGGCGGCTGGCCGGTCACAAGAAAGACGACGTCCTCCGTCATCAGCTTGAGCACAGCGTCAATGTCGCCCGCTTTTGTCGCGGTCATCCAGGTCGCTACGAGCTGACGTATTTCCTGCTCATCGCTTTTCATGACTGATCCTCAATTGGCAATTTCCTGGTCGGCGGCTCGCACGAGTTCCTCAAAGCAGTACGATACAAACAGGCGATGCACGTGCAACGTTCCGGACCTAGGGAAGCTCCGCACAGGTCGACTACTCTGAGCTTTCAACGATGCAACTGATTGAAAGACCGGGGTCGCAAAACGCGGTGATATTTCAGGTGGCCCCTATGAGAGGATCCTTGAGCTCCATTGCACCCGCTGTGCACGATTCAATCAACGGCGATCTCTCCCTGCGCGTTACCGTGGACCCGAACGCGCTCTCCTGGACGCAGAGCCCGAGCGGAACGGTGTGGCGCAAGCGATTGCACCTTGTGGGACCGCCCGAGTCAGGACAGGTGACGTCCATGGTTCGTTACGAAGCCAACTCGCGCTTTCCTGCACACGATCATCCTGCCGGAGAGGAAATCCTCGTACTCGAAGGCGTATTCTCCGATGAACACGGCGATTGGCCCGCAGGTACGTACCTCCTGAATCCGGAAGGCTTCAGACATGCGCCGTTCTCGCGCAATGGATGCGACTTGTTCGTGAAACTGAGGCAGTTTCCCGGCGTTGAGCGGCGGCACGTGGTGACGAACACGATCGCAATGCCGTGGCGGACTGCCTCGCACGGTCGCGCCATCAAGCCTCTGTACAGCCAGTCCGGATATTCGGACACGATGCGTCTTGAGCAGTGGCCGCCGGGATGGGCTGGTGAGTCGAGCTATCCGCAAGGCGCAGAGCTATTCGTGCTGCGAGGTTCGTTCGAGGACGAACAAGGAACGTGTCGTCTGCATACCTGGTTGCGCTTTCCGGAGGGCGCGCAGCATCGGTCGCACACTGTCGAAGGCTGCATGCTCTACATCAAGGAGGGCGGACTTGCATATCTCCGCAGCGGCTGATCGGACCGACAAATGACGGCCTTCGCAGGTGGGCTTGCGCAAGAAGGCCTGTGCAGGAAGCAGTCGCAGGTCAGAGGCGGACGCGCCGGCCTGTCGGCAAGACAAGTACACTTGATACACGTGATCCGTTTCCAATCCGACTCTGGCTTGCCGAAGGCTTTCCTGCGAATGCCTTCCTGCACATGCTCTCCTGCCGCAGGCCATCGTCTTCTTCGTTCCCTAACGCCTGGCCGGAACGAGTTCCTGAGTCTCGCACTGGCTGCGTTCGGTGGTGCGTCGGCGTGCAGCGCTCATCGCGCTCGCATACCACTCCAGCTCACTCAGGAACTTATCCGCCCGCTTTCGCCAGCTATCGTCGAGCGGCTGACCATTCTCGTCGAAGGCGGTCTGCACCCTTGGAATGGGCAGCAGGGACGGAATACTGCTCATCCCCAGCTCCGCGAGCATGCATCGCAGGGTCATTGCGGCGCGCACGCCGCCGAACGATCCAGCTGAGTAGCACACGATCGCGGAGGGCTTCCAGAAGTATTCCTCCAGGAAGTGGTCCAGCAGATTGCTTAGCGCCGGTGGAATGGTGTGATTGTATTCCCCGGACACCACGATGTACGCGTCCGCCGCAACGATCAGGCGCGCCAACCGCTGCAGAACTTCCGGCGCCTGCTGCGGCTCGTATTCCTTGTACATCCTGTCCAGCAGCGGAAGCGGATACTCCACCGGATCGATCAGACTGACTTCGTGCGCCCGCGCGCGGCACTCGTTGACGATGAACCGCGCTGCGCGCACGCCCTGCCGATGCGAGCGCACCGATCCATAGATCACCACCAGGTTCAGTTTCATGACTGGGTCTCCCATAAACGCGCGTGCAACCCCCTCATGATAGCCATTGACGAGTCGTGCACGGTCTGACTTATGAGCGTGGCGGAGGAAGAGCCGCGAAGGACCGCAGAAAAGATAGATGCCGGATACGGACCATGGCGCCCGCACGCCACCAGCGACGATCTTCGACGCAAGAACTCATTCGTCTTCTTTTTTGCGGTCTTTCGCGGCTCTTCGTCCAACTCCGTCCAATTCTCGCGCGGAGACAAGCGGCGCGGAACGCGCACGTCAGCCGAAGCCCGCACAGATATGCACTGAGAACGCCGGCGCGGACCGCCAGGATCTCCGACCTATCCGCCTTCGGGCGTTTCGGCCGGCGGCAGAGACTTCAGATAGCGATAGATCGCGCCGAGGTCCGCGTCGGTCATGCGCCCGAACGCCGCCCAGGGCATAGGCGATTGAGCGGGAGCGCTGGCTCGTGCGCGGAAAACCGCGATGAATTCCTCCTCCGTTCGCTTGCTCACCATACCGTCAGCGACTGGCGTCAGGTTGGGGGTGAAGAACGTGCCGGCCGGTTCTTTCAACTCCAGGCCTCCTGCGAACGCCGGGCCGATGAAGGCGCCGGTCAGCTTGCTTCGCTGCGTGTGACAACCGTGACAGTTCGCCACCGTGGTCGCGAGGTAGCGTCCATACTCGGCGGTGCGCGCGGCGGGCCATTGCAACGGCGGGCGCGTCGTCGGCTGTTGCGGCTCGAGCAGGAACTGCGCCGCGAACTCGCCCAGCCAGCTCAGGCGACTCTCTGGCGCAGGCGCATCGACCGGCGCCGTTGTGCGCAGAAACGAAATGATCGCCTGCAGATCCGCGTCCGCAAGATCGGCGAACGGCATGAACGGAAGCAACGGCCGATCATGTCGTGAGACGCCGTAACGCAGGCTACGCACCAGCGCCTCATCGCTCATGGCGCCGATGCCGGCGACCGGATCGCTGGTGATGTTCGGTGTAACGATGGTTCCGAGCGGCCCCAGATCGAAGCTCCTCCCGCCTGACATCGGGATCTCATCTCCCAGACTCATTTCCGTTCGTCCGGGATCCCCGTGACACGCGGAGCAATGCGCGGGACCGAACACCAGATAGCGACCTCGCTCGATGATGTCAGGATCATCGAGCGTCTGAATCCCGTCGTCGCTCTCCGGCGCTCTGATCATCGCGCAGGACGCCAGCGCGCAGGCGGCGCCAAGTAGAACGCCGACCGCACATCCCCAGTGCGGGGTGACTGTCTTCATGCTCACGTCTCCTGCAGCGGCCTGCGCCGGAGACTCGACGGCGCTGTGCGCACGCGCGAGCGAATTTCGGTGAACGGCGAATTCAGTCGGTGAACGCTCTTTCTATCGGGCCGCTTTGCGCCTACCTTGCCGATCCCATGAACGCCGGCGCATCGAATCGTCCACATCGCAGAGCGATCCTTGCAGGTTCGATCATCGCGCTCGTGATTGCGGCGCTGATTCCGGTCTATCGGCTGCAGCATCTCTCCTGGCTGGAGGCCACCGCGGCGTCGTTCTTCTTCGTAGCGCCCTGCGTCTTGCTCGGCTGGGCTGTCTGGCGCTTACTGACGCGCAAGCGGCGTGATCGACCTGTGGGTCTCGCACTCGGCATGCACGTCCTTACAGCGCTGGCCTTCAGCGCCGCGTGGACGCTCGCGTTCACCGGACTCGCCTATCTGGTTTCAAACCGAATCACCATGGAGTTTCTCCGCGACGGCGCCGTATGGCAGTTCGTCTGGGGACTCGTCATCTATGGCGCGCTCGTGCAGGCGGCTCGTGCACAGGAGAACCTGCGAGCGCGGGAACTGGCTGCGGCGGGAGCGGAGCTGCAGGCCTTGCGCGCGCAACTCGACCCGCACTTCCTGTTCAACACGCTGCACTCGCTGACGCAGCTCGCGCGCGAGGATCCCGTCGCCACACAGGAAGCGCTGGAGCGGTTCGGCGAGCTGATGCGTTATGTGCTGAAGTCCGGACGCGACGCGACGGCCGACGTATCGCTCGAAGAGGAGCTCGACTTTGTTCGCGACTATCTCGCGCTCGAAAAACTGCGGCTCGGCGATCGATTGCGCGTGATCGAGGACATCGACGCGGACGCCCTCGAACTCTCATTGCCGCCGCTGCTTCTGCAACCGCTGGTGGAGAACGCAGTTCGGCACGGGCTGGCGCCGCGCCGCGAAGGCGGAACGATTCGATTGAAGGCGCAACTTGCAGAGGACATGCTCGCCATCGAGATCGCCGACGACGGCGGCGGCGCTGAACCGGAGGCGTGGCGCCGCGCCGGAGGACTGGGCCTGAAAGCGGTGGACCGCCAGCTACAGGCTCGTTTTCCCCGGCGCGGCGAACTTGCTATCACGACGGGTCCGCAGGCCGGCTTTTCCGCACGGCTCAGGTTTCCCGCGCGGCCGTTGAAGCGTGCTTCATGAGAATCACCGCATTGATCGCCGATGATGAGCCGCTCGCCCGACGTCGCCTTGCGTCGCTGATCGCCGATATTCCGTGGGCTGTGCAGATCGGTGAAGCGCACGACGGCGCGGACGCCGTCGAAGCCGCTGAGCGCCTGCGGCCCGACGTGTTGTTCCTCGATATTCAGATGCCCGCCCTGTCCGGCATTGAGGTCGTGAGACGGCTGCGCCGACTCGAATCGCCGCCGCGGGTGATCTTCACGACCGCACACGATCACTATGCCGTCGCGGCGTTCGAGCTGGAAGCGGTCGACTATCTTCTCAAGCCGTTTGGCGCACGCCGCTTCCTGACGGCGCTCGAGCGCGCGCGGGATTTGCATGTGCGCGACAACGCCGCAGCGCTGGATCGCGCGCAGGCGATCTTCGGGCGGTCCATCGCCGACGTCCCGCTCGATCGCATCTTCGCGCGTGAAGGCAACGCCGTTGTTCCTGTGCCCCTGACCGAAATCGAGCGCATCGAGGCTCAGGATGACTATGTAATGATTCACACGTCGCGGCGGCGTCATCTCATCAGCCTGCGCGTTCGTGATCTCGAAGCGCGCCTGCCGAACCCGCCGTTCCTGCGCGTGCACCGCTCTCACATCGTCAACCTTGACCACGTGGACCGCATGGTCGGTCTTGACGACGCCCGCTTCGAGATCCGCATGAAGAGCGGATCGATCGTCCCCGTCAGCCGCGCAAGATCGCAGGAGCTGAGGCGCTTGTCGCGGTGAGCGACGCCAGCGGATCCTGCGGCGATCACGGCCCGCATTTCGCCAGTAGCGATTTTCCGCAGATTGGCGCGGAAATGAGGCCGGCGAATGGGGACAGTCCCGATTTCTCCCGTCAACCGGAAGGTCTATGTTCATTCGGAAGACGCAGAACCGGGCGCTCGTGCAGCGCGCTCCTCGCCCGGATCGCAGGAGGACTTGTCATGACTATCGCAGCATCCGTGGAAAACTATCTGACTCAGGCCGGCGTGCATTACGACGTGATTCCGCACGATCACACGTCCACCAGCGCATTCAGCGCGCAGGCTGCGCACGTGCCGGGCGAGCGACTGGCCAAGTGTGTGATGCTGGAAGATGACCGCGGCTACCTGATGGCGGTGCTGCCGGCCACGCGCAAGGTGGATCTGGGCGCCCTGCACCGTCGCCTCGGACGTGAACTCGGCCTTGCGACCGAGAGCGAGCTCGCGGGTCTGTTTTCCGATTGCGAGCCCGGAGCGATCCCCCCACTAGGGGACGCCTACGGGATCGACGCGATTGTCGACAGCAGTCTCGTCGGCGCTCAGGACGTCTACTTCGAGTCAGGGGATCACTGCGCGCTCCTGCACGTGAGCGGCAATGACTTCCTCAGACTCATGGGCGATGCGCCGCGCGACAAAATCAGTTTCGACCAGCACTGAAGGTCGAGGCGCTGACGTTCCCCTCTCGCAAGGCACGCCAGGGAGGACTGCTGCATCGGACGCTGAACGGTCTCGATGGTCCAGCTCCCCTGAAAGGCCCGGCGATCCTTGCGAGAGAATTCCCGCTCCGGGACGTATCGGTGGAGACGGTCACTGCAATTGCGCGTCGGCCTTCGCCGGTTCGAGCAACCCTTGCACGATGCGCCGGCCAAGTTCGTCCGCCCACAGGCTTCGGAGCAGCATAACGGTGCGCGCCGCGGGACCTTGCATGGTCAGCTCAAGCGCGTTGAAGCGAATGCGGTCAATGTTGAATTCACCGCCGCTGTACTGAAATCTGCAGTCCGTGAATGTGCAGCCGACGAACTCATTCTCGTCGAGCGTGACCGACTCATTCTGAAAAACCTTGTTCTCGAAACGCATCCTGGTTCTCTCGTCGTCAGGCCGTCGCAGACTGCACCGTAGCACGGGACCGACGGCGCCGCAGCTTCCGCTGCAGCTTCAGGCATGGAATCGACCCTGGATTGCGGGCGAGTTGGTCAGCAAAGGCAGATTCAGATAAGGAATGCAGAGCCGCGAAAGACCACAAAAAAGAAGATCAGTCATTTGAACACGGGGAATCGTCGGTCCGACCACGGGTGCGTCCTGAAGATCCGCACGGCCTGTTCACTCCTTTTTTTGCGGTCTTTCGCGGCTTCTTTCCTTTTGCAGCAGATGCGACCTTCCACGTGCGGGCGACGTCGCTCAGGTTGGGCGACGCTGAGTAATGGTGCACGTACTTGCCGGCGCGGCGAGAGCCGCGCCGGCGTTTGTATCCGAGCCGCGTCTACGGCGTTCTTGCGATGCGAGGGCTCGTCTGGGCGGGCCGAGCGTGCGCGAGATGCATCTCCGTCAACGCGGGTTGACCGACGGCCGCAACGGCATTGGTCGTCGCCTCCGCCATGCATCTGTGAAAGCGCTGCTTCTCATCCAGGCGCATGCCGTCGAGGCCGGAACACACCTGGCGGGCTGCCGCCGTCAATCGCTTGTACAGCGTAGTCGCGCCCGCCGGACCTGACACGTCGAGGTCGGCATACTTCACGACTTGCTGCTTCGACGCGCTGTCGCCGGCAGCCGCGACCTCGCTGGCTGCGACGCCGAGCAACGCCAGCGCCACTGCGGATGTCACGGTGAACGTCAATCTGAATGTCAACATCGTCGTCTCCTGCGGATCGTGGGTTTCGCTTGGATGAACCGCGCCGCGTGCGGCCGGAAGCGGAAAAACTCATCGAGGAGACAGACTATGTTTTGCCCGCGAGAAGACCATGTACGGTCTCTGAAACGAAGCTGACTTTTCTATGACATTGGACGCTGGTCGTATTCACGCGCGCACGAGAAGACGAAGGCCGCGTGGCCTTCGTCTGTTCCGATCGTCTTCCTGCGATCAGATGAAAAGCGAAGCAATCCCGGTAGGTGTAGTCGGTGCGCGCGTCTCCGGACAACCGTCAAGCTGGTGCAATCTGGGCTTGTCCGGGAGTTGCAGCCGCTGTGCCAGCAGCCGTCCTGGCGCATGGCGGCATCGCTAAGTTACTGAGGACGAGCAAGAAATCGAGGCGTGCAACGGCCCGGCGCACGCCGGCGGTCAGCCATCGAACGACTCGTTTGTTGGCCGCGAGCCACCAGAATTTCAAGGGGTGTTCGATCCCGCCGCACAGCCGGACCCGTTGCCCGTTCGCCGTTGTCCGTTGCCCGTCAGAACATCAGGGAGTCGCGCGATCTGTGCGCACAACGGAAAACGGACAACGCACAACGTGTACGCCGCTGCTCAGCGCTGCGCCGCCTTGCGAATGGCGCTCAGCGTCGCATTCGGCGTAATTGCTTCCGGATCGATGCGAATCTCGATCAGTGCAGGCTTGCCGGCGTTGAAGGCGCGCTCCAGCGCGGGCGCGAACTCCTTCGTCGACGAGACGATCTCGCCGTGGGCGCCGAAGGAGCGCGCATACGCCGCGAAATCAGGATTCACGAGCGACGTGCCATGAACTCTGCCGGGATATTCACGCTCCTGATGCATACGGATCGTGCCGTACATGCCGTTGTTGACCACGATGACTATCAGGTTGAGCTCGTACTGCACCGCTGTCGCCAGCTCCTGTCCTGTCATCAGAAAGCAGCCGTCGCCTGCAAAGGCGATGACCTTGCGATCCGGATATAGGGCCTTCGCGCCGATCGCGGCGGGGAATCCGTAGCCCATGGCGCCCGACGCCGGGGCGAGCTGCGTACGGAAGCCGCGATAGCGATGAAAGCGATGCACCCAGGTCGTGTAGTTGCCCGCTCCATTCGTGACGATGGCGTCGGCCGGCAGCGCCTTGTCGAGATGCTGAATGACGTCCCACATCTGCACGTCGCCCGGAACTTCCTTGCGCTCCTGCCACGCGCGATAGTCTGCGTTCGCTTCGGCGGCGTTGACCTCGGCTTCGCCGCGCGCGACGCGCGGCATCGCGGCCAGCGCATGGGTCATCGCGGGAATCGTGGCGTTGATCATCAGATCTGCGTGATACACGCGGCCCAGCTCTTCGGCGCCCGGATGAATGTGCACCAGTTGCTGTGCAGGCACAGGCGCGGTGATCAGCCCGTAACCGCTGGTCGTAATCTCGCCCAGCCGCGCGCCGAGAACGAGCAGCAGATCCGACGCCTTGATGCGCTCCGCGAGTTTCGGATTGACGCCGATCCCGACGTCGCCCGCGTAGTGGGGATGCGTATTGTCGAACAGGTCCTGCGACCGGAACTCGCAGCCGACGGCGATTTTCTGCGTATCGACGAAGCGCCGCAGATCGTCGCACGACGCTTTGTCCCAGCCGCTGCCGCCCACCAGCAGAAAGGGTCGTTGCGCACCGCCCAGCATATCGGACAACTTCGCGAGCGCAGGCGGCGACGGCGCTGACTCGATTCGCCGCCAGCGCCGCGCATCCATCACCTCTGCGCTGGCAGAAAGCATGTCTTCGGGCAGTGCGAGCACGACGGGCCCCATCCGTCCGCTCGTCGCCACCTGATAGGCGCGTGCGATGAACTCCGGGATGCGATCGGTGCGATCGATCTGCGCGACCCATTTCGACATCGGCCCGAACATGCGCCGATAGTCGATTTCCTGAAACGCCTCGCGCTCCATGAAGTCGCTGCCCACCTGACCGATGAACAGAATCATCGGCGTCGAGTCCTGAAACGCTGTGTGCACTCCGATGGAAGCGTTCGTCGCGCCCGGTCCGCGCGTCACCAGACAGATTCCCGGCGCACCCGTCAGCTTGCCATAGGCTTCAGCCATGTTTGCTGCGCCGCTCTCGTGGCGGCAGGTGATCAGCCTGATCTTGTCGCGCGCGCCGTAGAGCGCATCGAGCACCGGCAGATAGCTTTCGCCGGGCACGCAAAAAGCGAGATCGGCGCCGTGGGTTATCAGTTGGTCAACGAGAATCTGTCCGCCGGTGCGCGGACCTCTTTTGTAAACAGTCATGCTGCTAACTCTGGAAGACGTTCTGGACTTGGGGACGGGAGTAACCGCAAAGATCACAAAGAACGCAAAGAACAAGCCGAGAGCAGCGCGCGGCCCTGCACCCCTCCTCTAGATCTATGCGGTCTATGCGTTCTTTGCGGTTACTCCAGTTCGTCAGGGCGCGCTGTAATGCCACGAGCCGACGCGATTGTCGAGTCGTGAAGCGGATTACGGTTCCTCAGGACACGGGCTCCTCGACGATGAACCCTTTCGCGCGCAGCGCGGACAACAAGCCGTCCGATCGCAGCAGCAGAAAAATCGGCAAGGCGGCGAACGTCGTGCGATGCGTCGTCAGCGCAGACTCGGCCGCCGCCACCCAGCGTCGGTCGGCTTCCGTCAGCAGCGCTTGCAGCTCAGCATCGTCGAGATAGGGCCAGCTGGCTGCGTAGAGATATGCAGAGACCTTGTCTGCTTCCGCCTGTTTCCGCAAGGCGTCGATGTCGCCGGTCGCCCACGCATTGGCGCGTATGCGCGCTGCACGCAGGTCGGATTCCAGATTCTCGACCGTGTCGATCAGGTATTCGACGCCCTTGCGTTGCGCCTTGGCGTCATCACGACGCCGGTCGCTGCTGATAATCTTGTCGACCTGATGCGCCGTGCTCACCGGGATCTGATAGCGCTCGGCCAGCGTATAGATCTCCCGCCATACCTGCTGCGTGTTCGTCAAACCGCTTCTTGCAAAGGCGGCGGATCGCAGCAATACCGCCGCGGACACGGGCAATGCAGTCTCGACTTCGTCGTTGCGGCCCAGATATTTCTTCTTCAGGACGAGCCATTGTGAGTAAGTCTTGCGAGGCAGGACGCGGCGCAGCTTCGTTCCCGTCGGCTCAAAAGCGTCCGCTCCCTGCAGCGTGAAGGAGACCGAGTAGCTGCCGAGCACCTGCTCCGCTTCGGTCATCACCCACTCCACTTCCTGCGAGCGCCAGATCAATCGCTCAGGCAAGGGCGCATGCGTTCCCAGGATCCACAGGGTGTGATCCCCATAAGAGACCTTCCACAAGCCCGGGCCCGGCTGCTCGCCGGTGACGAGCACCTCTTCGAGCGTGGACGCCGGCGAATCGGCTGCATTCGCCGCTGCGCTCGCGGCAACCGAGCCGGCAATCAGGGAGATGAGCGCAACCAGCGTGCGTGCGCTCCGGATCGCGAGCCGATCGTTCATAGCCTCATCCACACGCATCAGGGTGACGCGCGATCGATGCGGCCGACGCGCAGCGACAGCGGCCAGCGTATCACCGCGCGCCGCAGCGGATCTCCCCACGCCCGCGCCAGTTCACTGCGAAACGACTCGATCGGTTCGCGACCGAGCGATCTTTCCGCAGCGCGCACGGCCGACCACGTATCTGCATAGCCGATGAGATCGGCCAGCGACCACGACGTCTCGATCGCAAACGGCGGAACCGCCTGGATCTCTTCGAACGGAAACGGCAGCGAGCGATAACCCTCTTCCACATGACGCCGTTCGGGCGGCCAGTAGCCGCCGAGGACGTCGGAATAGAAATGCTGCACGACGCGCTCCGGCTCGCTTTCATTCAGATGCAGCACGCCATAGGTGATCAGCGCGAGCACGGCCCGGCCCTTCGCTACGCGACGCACTTCGTTGTAGAAGGCGTCGAGATCGAACCAGTGGGCCGCTTGCGCCGCCGTGATGAGATCGACGGTCGCAGCATCCAGACCGCTCTGCTCAGCCGGCGCCGTGCGGTACTCCACTCGCTCGTGAGGGTGCGCGTTCGCAATCTGCTGCGCACTTGCATCAGTCGCGACGACGCGCGCGAAGCGCTCCGCCAGCAACACTGAGAGCTGCCCCGTTCCGCATCCGCAGTCGAGCGCGAGACCCATCTGCGGCGCGAGCGTCGCCAGATAGTTCACGACCGTCATTGGATACGTCGGCCGATAAGCTGCGTAGCCCGCGGCGTGACTCGAGAAGTGATCCTTGAAGGTCTGCATGCACGGATGCTCGCTTTGGTTCAGGGCCGATCCCGCTTCGATTCGGCGCGCACTGCGCTGAATTCCGACTCCTTGCGCCACTCGGGCCAGCGTTGCGAGTTCGCAAGGTCCTTGCCGATCTCGTAGAACAACGCCACATCCTGAGCGGCGCCGCGCAGGTCCCAGCTCGCATCCCATGCGTCGCAAGGCTGGTGATAGCAGCGCATATAGTCGGCGAGCCATTTGTCGCCCGCCGCGCGCCCGCCGTCGACGAGATCCGCGCCGCCGCTCATGGCCATGAGCAGCAACACAGGCACGCCGCGACGCGCCAGCGGAAAATGATCAGCACGATAGAACAGGCCGCGCTCCGGCAGCGCCTCGGGTGTAACGACGCGTCCCTGCTTCCGCGCCGCTTTGGCGAGGTCGTCCTCGAGACTGCTTTGTCCCTCGCCGACCAGCAGTACATCGCGCGCCGGTCCGGCGGTCTGGAGGATATCGAGCGTGAGATTCGCGACGGTTTTCGACAGCGGATACAACGGCCTCGCGGCGTACGCCTGCGAGCCCAGCAAGCCCCGTTCCTCGGCGGTCCAGACGGCGAAAACCAGCGTGCGTTTCGGCTTCGGACCCGACGCGAACGCTCGCGCGAGCTCGATGACGCCGGCGACGCCCAAGGCGTCGTCATTGGCGCCCGCCCGGATCCTCCGACCCTGCGCATCCGGCACGCCGACGCCGTACGCATCCCAGTGCGCGGCGAACATGATCGTCTCGTCAGGACGTTCGCTGCCGGTGATCTTCGCAATAAAATTGCGGCTGTCGGCGACAACAGCGTTCACGGGAACCTCCGCCGAGAACTTCGCGTCTTTGAGTTCGATCGGGCGGAAGTCCTCGCGACGCGCCCGGGTGCGCAGTTCGTCCAGATTCAGACCGACGCTGTGGAACAATTCGGCCGCCGCCGAGCCTTCAAGCCAGCCCTGCAGCGCCAGCCGCTCGACGGAGTTCTCGCGCACGAGATCGTAGTTCTCCCCGCCCGGCGCGATAACCGTCTGCCAGCCATAGCCCGCGCCGTCGGTGTCGTGCACGATCAACGCCGCGACCGCTCCGCGCCGCGTCGCCTCTTCGTATTTATAGGTCCAGCGTCCGTAGTACGTCATGCGCCGACCGCCGAACTTGCCCGCGACGGCCTCATCGGGCGTTGCCGAGAAGTCCGGGTCGTTGACGAGAAACACCGCGACCTTGCCGCGCAAATCGACGCCCTTGTAGTCGTCCCACTGTCTTTCAGGCGCCGTGACTCCGTAGCCGACGAAGACCATGGAGGCATTCCGGATCGCAACCTGGTCCACCTTCCGGATCGTGCTGAGGTAGATGTCGCGGCCTCGCACCAGCTCGCGCGGCTTACCCGCCACGGAGACGTGCAATGTGCGCGGCGTATCGATCTGGGTGCGAACGATGGGCACGATCTGCGTCCAGCCGCCGTTCTCGCCGCCGGGCTCGAGGCCGAGCTTGCGAAACGCGTCCGTCAGATACGCAATCGTCTTCGTCTCACCCGCCGTACCAGGCGCGCGCCCCTGGAACTCCTCGGAAGCGAGCGTTCGTACGCTTTCGGACAAACGCTCCGGATCGATCGGACCGGCCGGCGCCGCGGGCAGCGCGGGCCCCGCGAAAGCGAGTGCGACGCAGGCGAACAGGACGCGAGACAACGACATGTGGGACTCCGCGATCGGCATAGCGCCATGATAGCGAGTCGCAGGTCCCATCGTCCTTGGTGTGAACTAGTGCAAGAACCGCCAGCGCACGCCGTGGGCAAGCAAGCCGGGGGCACGCAAGCCGACTGAGTCGGCAGGCAAGCCGGCTTCGCCGGCAGGTCAGAAGGTTTTCGCTCTGGCTTGCCGACATTGTCGGCTTCCTTGCCGAAGGCTTGCTTGCCGCAAGGCTTGCCTGCCGCGTCTGCGGCTTGCTCTTACTTCGTTTCCCTTACAGCGTCGCGAGATAAGCGTCGGCGTCGTCGATTCTGAACTCGATCCACATCGGCAGGTGGTCGCTCATGCGATACGTGCGCCAGTCCTTGAAGCTGCGGCCTGGTCTGTTTGTGCGCTCTGGCGCGTACAAATCTTCGTCGGCGAGGCGATACACGCATTCGTAGAAATCGAGGACGCCCGCCTTGCCGCTCGGCGCCATGTGGGCCAGTCGCTGCAGATACGCAATCTGATCGTAGTGTTTGTTGCGTTCGACGTTGGAGCCGGGCACCTGCTGCAGTTCCGCGGGCACGATGAAACCGGCGTCATTGAGCGCCGTCATTGTCACGTCCGTGCGGCGAAAGATGTTGAAGTCGCCAAGCAGCACCAGATTGTCAGGCGCTGGCCGCGAGCCGGGTTCGTACTGCGGCGCGCAGGAGAACTTGCCCGCGTTCGTCGCGATGGTGTTCGCGAGCGCCGTAATCTCCGACAGACGCCGCGGGTCCACGGCGACGGACGCGCCGTAGTAGATGTGAACCGTCACCAGCGTGAGATAGGCCCAGCCGGCCTGAAAGCCTGCAATGTATGGGGAGCGAGCGAGTTGCAGCGGCTCCCCTGTTGCACCCCGGTCCTTCGGCAGTACAAGTTCGGCGGCGAGGCCGGTGAAATTCACTTTCCTGCGGTCGAACAGGTACGCCATGCGTTCCGCGTTGCCCGAGGTCCCGAGCGTCACGTCCGTGACGATGTAGTCCCACCAGGCGCCCAGCAGACGCTTCACTCGCTGCAACGGATACAGGCCGTCGCGTACTTCCTGCACGGCGATGAGATCGAAGCGGCTCAGGATCTCGGCGATGTAGTAGTAGGGTTCGTCGCTGCGATAGCCATACTTGCCCGAGTCGAATTCGCGAATGTTCCACGTCGCGAGCAGGAGCGTGTCTGTCGTCGTCTTCGCCGGAACGGCGCCCGCGAGGGCCTGCCGCAATCGCTTCAAGCCCTCGATCGTGCGCGTGCGCACCTGGCGATCTTCGATCTGCCTGAGCCCGGCGTAGTCAGTCATTGCTGCGCCCTCGCTGCGGATGTGCGCGGTATCGACAGCTTCGGACTCTATGCCCTTCGGCGGCCTACGAGCATTGGACGTCGGTATCAAAACGGGGAGCTTACGGACCTCCGGCGGGACGGCATTCGCGAGTAAGTCTGCGGCGGGAAAGACGACGCTGTCGTCGGGACAGAACTTCTGACTCGACGACCGTCGGTCGTCTCACCGACAGTGTCCTACCCGACAGCGTCCTGCCCGACAATAGTCCTGCGACTCGACGACCTGCGTCGAGCTGCGCCATTGAGGCCTGATTTGAGAAATCTCAGCGCCAATTCACAGCGTCAATTCATTGACGGCGCCACGATTCCATGCGCCCGACCTCCAGTCTGCGGCCGAGCGGCCGATAGCGATTCATCAGCCGTGCGCCTGCGGGGGCCCCGGCGCCCACGTTCCGATCCGGACCTTGAGTCGGTCATTCGCAATGCCCAGGTCATCCAGATCGCGCCTCCGTCATCAGTCAGTCAAGGCAGGGCGTGGCATTCTCGCGCTTGTCGCTCTTCTGATCGCTGTCCAGCAGCCCGCCTCTGCGCTCGATCCGCAGCGCGCCCCCAGCCAGTACGTATTCGACAACTGGCAGATTCAGCACGGCCTGCCTCAGAACACAGTCGCGTCGATCGCCCGGACCCCGGACGGCTATCTCTGGCTCGGGACGGACGAAGGACTCGCCCGTTTCGACGGCGTGCGCTTCACCGTGTTCGATCGCAACACCACGCCCGAGCTGCGCTCGCGCTCGATCAACGCGCTGCATGTCGACGTCCGCGGACGTCTGTGGATCGGGACCGCCGATGGAGTATTGCTGTTCGAGGACGGGCGATTCCGCGCGCATCCCATTCCCGGGCTGGGCGGCGGCGAAGTCAGATCCATGACTTCCGATGCGCATGGCCGCGTCTGGATCGGCACGGATACCGGCCTGTTCCAGGTCGCGGATGGCCGCATCACCGCTTACGGACGCGAGCAGGGACTCGGCGAACTGGCGGTCGCGGCGCTGCACATCGATCGCGCCGGTACGTTGTGGGCTGGACTCAGTCGGCAAGGACTCTATCGTCTCGTTGGCGAGCGCTTCGAGCGGATCGCGCTGGCCGACGACGCGCCGAGCAACGCGGTGCGCGCGATCTACCAGGATGGCGGCGGCGTTCTCTGGGTGGGCGCCGAAAACGGTCGCCTGTTTCGAGGGGTGGGCGCAGAGTTCGCGCCGGTCGCGGGCGCCGAGAATCTGGGCGGCGAGGTGCATGCGATCCTGCGCGATCGCGATGAAAATCTCTGGATCGCCACCACGGGCGGCGTGTGGCGTATGCAGAACGGCGTGCTCGATCGCCTCGAACTCGAGGAACACGGCGGCAACGACGCGTGGGCGTTGCTGGAAGACTCCGAGGGCAGCGTATGGGTCGGCGTCCACGGCGGCGGACTCGTGCGGCTGCGCGACGGCAAGTTTCTTTCGTACGGCGCGGATGAGGGATTGCCGGGAGCGCTCGGCTGGAGCGTGGCGCCCTCGCGCGACGGCGGCCTGTGGTTTGGTACGGAGGCGGGCCTCAGTCGCTATTCGAATGGCAAGGTTCAGTATCTGTCGCCTCACCTCGGATTGACGAATGTGCGCGTGCGCGCTGTGTTCGAGGACAGTACGGGCGCAGCGTGGTTGGGCACGCGCGGGTACGGCGCCTGGCGACTGCGACAGGGACGACTCACGCACTTCGGTCCTGCTGAAGGTTTGAGCGGCGAATCGATCAAGGCGATCACTGAAGATCAGCGCGGCCGCATCTGGATCGGTTCGAACGCGGGCGTCGATCTCATCGAGGAGGGACGCATCACGCGAGCGCCTGCCGCCGTGCACGCGCTCGAGCCGTTCAGCGCGATCTTCATCAAGCAGGACCGTCGTCAGCGCATGTGGATCACCGCGGAGGGGATCGCGCTGTACATGCTCGACGGCGAGACGCTCCATCGTTATGGGGTCGCCGACGGACTGCCGAGCGCCCGCGTGCTGTCGATGTATGAGGATGCGAACGGCGCCCAATGGTTCGGCACGCTCGAAGGGATTGCGTACTATCGCGACGGGCGGTTCGTTTCGCTCGCGCCGGCGGCGCCGGAATTGCGCGAATGCGTGCTGCAGATCCTCGAGGATGCACATGGCGTGCTCTGGTTCTCGACGCAGCGCGGCCTCTTCGCCGTCGATCGCGCCCAACTCGAGGCGCTCGCGACCGCCGGGGGTCCGGCGCCCACCATCCGCGGCTATCGCCTGGCCGATGGGCTACGCAGCAATGAGTTCAACGGCGGCAACACGAACGCGGGCGTGCGCACTCAGGACGGCGCGCTCTGGTTTCCGGGCATCGGCGGGTTCGTGCGCGTCGATCCCGCGCGCATTCGAACCAATCCGCTGAGCCCGCCCGTGCACATCGAACGTGTGGTCGCCGATGGTCAGACGCTTGACCTCTCAGGCGCCGTACGTGCAGCGCCGGGCGTCACGAACTGGGAATTCCAGTACACCGCGCTCAGCATGCTCGCGCCTGAGCGCGTGCGTTTTCGCTATCGGCTGGAGGGCTATCAGAACGAATGGATCGAGGCCGGCGAGCGACGCACCGCCTTCTACACCGGGCTGCCGCCGGGCGATTACACCTTCCATGTGATCGCGAGCAACGACGACGGCGTGTGGAACGATCAGGGCGCGGTGCTGCGCTTCACTCTCGCGCCTCACTACTATGAGACGACGTGGTTCAAAGCGCTCTGCGCGGGCATGATCCTGCTCGTCGCTGGACTGCTTTTCCGATTGCGCGTCGCGAGTCTGGAGCGCCGCGCACAGACCCTGAAGGCGCTCGTCGCGGAGCGCACACGTGATCTCGCCCAGGCGAAAGAAGAAGCGGAAGCAGCCACGCGCGCGAAATCGCTCTTCCTCGCGAACATGAGCCACGAGATTCGTACGCCGATGAACGGCGTGATCGGCATGACCGAGCTCCTGCTCGACAGACCGCTCGGCGCCGAGGAGCGCGAGCATGCGGAGACGATCCGCGACAGCGCAGGCGCGCTCCTGCGAATCATCAACGACATCCTCGACTTCTCGAAGATCGAGGCCGGCAAACTGGAACTGGAGCGCCTCCCGCTCGATCTGCGCGCGCTCGTTGAGGACGTCGTGCGGCTGCTGTGCGTGCCGGCGCGGTCCAAGAACGTTCGGGTGCACGCGGTGATCGACCCGCGGCTGCCGGCGCGTCTTGCGGGAGATCCCGCGCGCATCCGCCAGATCCTGCTCAATCTCGGCGGCAACGCCGTGAAATTCACTGAGCGCGGCGCAGTCACCGTCGAGGTCAGGGTCGAAGAGCAGCAGGCGCAGGAGACGCTCGTGCGAATCGCAGTGCGCGACACCGGCATCGGCATCGCGCCGGAGCAACGCGATGCGCTGTTCCAGACGTTTTCACAGGTAGACGCGTCCACGACTCGCCGCTATGGCGGCACCGGACTTGGACTTTCGATCGTGAAGCGCCTCGCCGAGCTCATGGGCGGCGCTGTCGGCGTGGAAAGCGCCGAAGGCGTCGGCTCGACGTTCTGGTTCACGCTGCGCGCCGGCGTCGTTGTTGCGGAAGAGCTGTCAGACGCCGATGCGGAGACCGTGCTCGCAAGCGCGCCGCCCGCGTCAACGCTGACGGTTGCAGCGGCTGAGAAAAAACTGGGGCCGCGGATCCTCCTGGCCGAGGACAACGCGGTGAATCAGAAAGTCGCCTGCCGGCTGCTCGAGAAAGCGGGGTTCCGCGTCGATGTTGCGGTCGATGGCCGCGAGGCCGTCAGTGCATGGCGACGCGGGGGCTACGACCTCATTCTGATGGACTGTCAGATGCCGCAGATGGACGGCTACGAGGCGACGCGGGAGATCCGCAGACTCGAACACGAACGCGGCGGCCGGCGCACTCCGATCATCGCGCTCACGGCGCATGCGATGAAAGGCGCCGTGGAAGAGTGTCTCGCCGCCGGCATGGATGCGCATCTGTCTAAGCCGCTGGATCGCACGCAGCTCATGAAGCAGCTTGAAGTGCACCTTCGAGAGCGCGCCGACCACGATCCTCGCGCGGCTGCTGTTTGAGCTGCAGGCCGACGGTATTTCAAGCCGTCGGCTGCGGAGGAACAAGTAACCGCGGAGATCGACGCGGCAGGGGACTATCGAGTCTGTTTAGCGGATTGGCCATTGGCGAGAAGGCAGGCGCGAGTAAGCCTTCGGCGGGAAAGACGACGGCGTCGTCGGGACAGATCTCTGACTCGACGACCGCCGGTCGTCTCACCCGACAGCGTCCTTCTCGACAATGTCCGCACGACCTATACGGTTACCTTCCGCTCACATCACGACAGCGATCCATGAGTCGATGACCGTGAATTTCGAGCGCCACCCTCACGGCAGCGTGCGGATTCTCAAGACAGGGATTATCCCCGCCGTCGCGCAGGGATTGTCTGATCCGCGCCGCTGACCGCAACGATATCAATCAGATAGCAATACTCCGGGGCTGCATCGACAGGGCCTTCCGTAGCGCCGCTGCGCCGGCGCCGCCGCGAAACCTGCGTTGTTTTTGCTACGCGCGTCCCTTTCCCAGGTCGGCCACGTCCGTACCCTCCGCGCCCGCGAAATAGCCTCAACTGATTTGATTCTTATCAAGGTGTGTTCATGACCGAAAGAAATCTTTTCCTGCGCAAAGCCATTGTCGCGGCGCTGGCGGCATCCGCCCTGCCGGTGCTGCCGCTGGCGGCCCAGGAAACTGACGCTGCTGCGGCCGACGACCGTTCGATCGAAGTCATCGTCGTTACGGCGCAGAAGCGCGAACAGAATCTGCAGGATGTGC
Organism: uncultured Gammaproteobacteria bacterium; assembly: GCA_963723505.1. GTDB lineage: Bacteria > Pseudomonadota > Gammaproteobacteria > Steroidobacterales > Steroidobacteraceae > Steroidobacter. Next base: position 154,266 of record CAVRQU010000024.1, on the reverse strand, counting down.
CGATGGTGGTGACGGCGGTATCCGCCAAGTTGCTGCAGGACACCGGCGTCAACGACATCAAGGGTCTCTCGATCCTGACGCCCGGCCTCACCGTGACTTCGACCGCGAGCGAAGCAAGCACGACCGCGCGCATCCGCGGCATCGGTACGGTCGGCGACAATCCCGGCCTTGAATCGTCGGTCGGCGTGGTGATCGACGGCGTCTACCGCCCGCGCAACGGCGTGGCGTTCGGCGATCTGGGCGACCTGGAACGTATCGAGGTTCTGAAAGGTCCGCAAGGCACGCTCTTCGGCAAGAACACGTCCGCCGGCGTCATCAACGTCGTGACCCGCAAGCCCTCGCATGAATTCAGTTCGAGCACGGAGGTAACCGGTGGCAGTCACGGCACGATGGAAGGCGCCGCCTCGATCAATGGATCTCTCTCGGACCAGCTCGCCGGTCGTCTCTACGTGGCTACGCGTGAGCATGATGGCTTTTACGATGTGAGCACCGGCGATGGACCGCGCACGCTCGACAACGACTCGAATCGCGACGCCTATGCCGCGCGCGGTCAGCTGTTGTACACCTCCGCCGATCTCTTCGAGGCGCGGCTGATCGTCGACTACGCGCAGCGCGATGAGAGCTGCTGCAGCGCTGTGCAGATGAATGTCGGACCGACGGCGCCCTATATCGCGGCGCTGGCGAGCGACGGCGGCGTTGCGGCGTCAGCCGATCCTTATGCCCGCCTCGCATTCGCCAATCGCGACAATACCCAGGAGATCACGGACGGCGGCGTCTCTCTGGAAATGAGCTGGGACTTCGGCGGACTGGACCTCAAGTCCATCACAGCGGCGCGCAACTGGGAAATGCAGAACGGCCAGGACATCGACTACAGCAGCGCCGACCTGTTCTATCGCGATTCCGACGGCGACAACTTCACGAAGTTCGGACAGTTGAGCCAGGAAGTCCAGTTGAACGGTGAAAGCGACCGTATGAACTGGGTCGTCGGCGCGTTCTACGCACAGGAGAAGCTCGACAATGCGTCGCAGGTCCTGTTTGGCGCCGACTACGAAACGTACGTCAGCAGCCGCTTTGCACCTTCGGTGCTGACCGGCCCCGCCCGCGCGACGTGGCTGGCGACGCAACTGGGAGTCGCGCCCGGCAGCGTTTACCCCGCAGGCCAGGGCCAGCTCGATGACTACTCGCAGGAATCCACGAGCGCCGCGCTGTTCGCCAATGACAGCATCGCGATAACCGACGCTCTCGAGCTGACGCTGGGCGCCCGCTACACGCAGGAGCAGAAGGAGCTCGATACGCTGTACGGCAATATCGGCGGCGGCCTCGGGTGCGCACGCATCCGTCAGAACCTGGCTGGCAGCCCGGCGGCGCCGAATTCGATCGCAGCTCAGCTCACGGCCTTCCCGCAGCCTCCGGCTGCAGCCAATAACCTGGCGGTGTTCGTCGGCACGGCGTGCTCAACGGCCAACGATCACGCGTACAACAACCTCGCAAGCAGCCAGGACTCGATCGATGAGGACCAGTGGAGCGGAACTGCAAAGCTCGCGTACCGTTTCAACGATCAGTTCATGACGTACGCGTCCTTCGCGCGCGGCTACAAGGCGGGCGGCTACAACCTTGACCGCTCGCGCGTGAGCCCGGTCTCGCCGTCGGTCGTTCTCGACACGGGCTTCGACGCCGAACTGGTCGATTCGTACGAGCTGGGCTGGAAGAGCAACCTGGGTAAGGACACCCTGGCGTTCAACACGTCCGTGTTCTATCAGGACTTCACGGACTTCCAGCTCAATACATTCACGGGCGTGCAGTTCGTCGTGCGGTCGATTCCGCAGGTGGTTTCCCAGGGCGTCGATACAGACGTCATCTGGTACACCCCGCTGGATCAGCTGAGCCTGCAGGGCGGCGTCACGTACGCCGAAACGCAGATCGAGGGATTTCGGTTCACTGCTGAGCGAAGCCGGCGTATTTTCGGCGGCCCGCACCAGCGACCAGATGTCCTTCGCGCCGGAGTGGTCGGGCAGTCTGTCGGCCACGTTCGAGCAGCCCATTGGGTCGTATCTGCTGTTCCGCGCCAATGTCGGCGCCAAGTATCTTTCTGAGTACAACACCGGATCGAATCTTGATCCGGCGAAGATTCAGGACGCCTATACGCTCGTCAACCTGCGCGTGAGCCTCGGCTCGCTCAATGAGAAGTGGACGCTGGAAGCGTGGTCACAGAACGTCACGGATGAAGAGTATGCCCAGGTCATCATCGACGCTCCGGCTCAGACCGGCACGTACAACGCCTTCCTCGGGGCGCCCCGCACGTACGGCCTGACGGTGCGCATGAAGTTCTGAAGCGGGAGGGATTCGTATCCAGCCTGTCATTTCGTGATGACGGGCGGGGAATGCACAAACAAGGAAGTGCGACAGGGCGGCTCGAGCAATCGAGCCGCCCTTCTCTTTCACGCGGCAAGGAAGCCAGCGATGAATGACCGGCAGAGGATTGCGCGCTGCTTGAGCGGCGTCTCTCTCCTATCCAAAGTACGGCCACGCTGCCCACCAAAGCAGACTTCACTGGGCGGCGTGCGCCGCTAGAGTGAATGTCCGCAGGGCGGCAAGCAAATCTCTGATCGCGGAAATACGGCAATGGGCGCCGCAATCGTCGACGTCATCGACGCATCGCAACGGCCGGCCATCGCACACCGATGGTACGTGACCGCCGTTCTGTTCTTCGTCGGCGCGTTCAATCTGATGGATCGCCAGATCCTCGCGATCCTGCTCGATCCCATCAAGCGCGACCTCGCTCTTTCGGATACGGCGATGGGAGTGCTGGCGCCCACGCTCGGCGACGACTTCGATTCGCGCGGCGCTCCTGCTCGCCGTCGCCGCGAGTCTCGGCGCCAGCGTGTTCTTCTACGTGGGCGCGCGTACTCTGCGCGCAGACATCGAGCGAGCTTCGCGGCAACTTGCCTGAATAAAAGCGAGGGCTTCATGCGTACAACGAATGCCGCTTATGCACTCGGCCACTCCGGCACGGAGCTCGACCGATTGATCAGTCAGGCCCGCTTCTTCGGCGATCTGACCGCGCAGGTGCTCCATTCAGCGGGCGTCGCCGAGGGCATGCGCGTTCTCGACGTCGGCTGTGGACCCGGCGATGTGTCGTTTCTGGCGAGCGCGATCGTGGGTCCGGACGGAACCGTCGTCGGCGTCGACAATTCGGCCGAAGCCGTGAGTCTCGCTTCGCAACGCGCAAGGGAGGCGCAGCTCAGCAACGTACGCTTCGTGACCGGCGATCTGCAGAATCTCAGGCTCTCTGACCTCAAAGTCGCCGGCCAGCTCGACGCCATCGTGGGACGTCTGGTGCTCATGTACTTCGCGGATCCGGGCGCCTTGCTTCGGGAATTGCTCGGACTTCTGCGTCCCGGCGGCGTCGTCGCCTTTCACGAGATGGATATAAGCGGCTCGAAATCGGAACCGCATTGCGAACTGTTCGAGCGCACGGTGGAGCGCATCCGGGAGACGTTTCGGCGCGCCCGTATCGATGCGCAAACGGGACTCAGGTTTCCGCACATCTTCCGCAGCGCCGGACTCGGCCCGCCGCACATGATTCTCGGCGCGCGCATCGAAAGCGGGCCCGATTCGGGGATCTACGCGCAACTCGTCCAGATCACTCGCACGCTCGCTCCGCTCATGGAGCGCACCGGTGTTGCAACCGCTGACCGCTCGGGCCTCAATGCTTTGGAGGATCGACTGCGAGAGGAAGCCGTCGCCCGCCAGGCGGTGGTCATCTCACCCTCGCTCGTCGGGGCATGGGCGCGCAAGCCCTGATGCGTACCACGTTGCGCGTTGAGCGTTGTGCGCAGAGCGGTCGAGGCGGCTCGCGGACAACGGAGAACGCAGAACGGACAACGTCGCCGTGCGCCGGCGGCCCGTTGCCTGTTGTGCGTTGTGTGCAGAGGAGCCGGGATTGCGGACAACGGATAGCGCGGAACGGACAACACTCGCCAGTCAGCTCCACGGGGTGCGCAGACGGAATCGTTGTTGCTTGAAGAGCGGAATCAGCGCCATGCCGGCGATGAAGCCGCCGATGTGTGCTCTGAATGCGACGCCGCCCTCGCCGGCCGGCGTCATCAGGTTGCTCAGCAACTGCAGGCCAAACCACAGCACGAGCACGATGCCGGCGCGTACGCGCATTGTCTGCAGAACGAACCCCAGCGGAATTGCGACCAGCACGCGCGCGTGGGGATACAGCAGCAAGTACGCCCCGAGCACGCCCGAAATCGCGCCGCTGGCGCCGACCATGGGAATCGTCGAGCCGGGGTCGGGCAGCGCCTGCGCGAACACGGCTGCGAGTCCGCACAGCACGTAGAACGCCACGAAGCGCACGTGTCCCATGCTGTCTTCGACGTTATTCCCGAAGATCCACAGATACAGCATGTTGCCAATCAGATGCATCCAGCCGCCGTGCATGAACATCGACGTCAGCGTGGTCATCGCAGGCGGCACGAGCACGAGTTCCGACGGCAGTTCGCTCCTGCCGAGCAGGACTGCCGGAATCACTCCGAGCGAGTAGACGATCTGCTCGCCCCGCACCGGACCGAGCGACGCCTGCCAGAGAAACACCAGCACGCACAGGACGATGAATGCAATCGTCACAACCGGTGTAATGGTGGTTGGATTGTCGTCGCGCAGCGGAATCATGGTGAAGATAGTGTATCGCGGGCCGTCGTCCGATCAGGAGCAAGCCGCGGACGCGGCAGGCAAGCCGAGGCGGCAGGCAAGCCGGCTTCGCCGGCAGGTCAAACCTTTCTGCTCTGACTTGCCGACTGCGTCGGCTTGCCTGCCCGCGGCCTGCCTGCCGCCAGGCTTGCCTGCCGCATCTGCGGCTTGCTCCTGGGCCCAATTCGTCTGCGGCTTGCTCCTGCGCTGATGCGTCCGCGGCTTGCTCTTAGTCAAGAGGGATCTTCCGCTTGCCAATTTCGGCGGCTGTATATATAAACACCTGTACATACTTGAAGGGGTGCGCCGCGATGTTCACGGATCCTCGGCAGCTGATCGACCAGACCATCGATGACCTGCAGAGTTTGTCCGCTTATCTGGAAGACGAAGCCGGGGGCAGGCTCGCAGATCCGACGCGCCTCACCCCGCGGGCGCGCATGTACAAGGAGGCCTTGCTCACGATCAGCGTGCTCATTCCCAAACTCCGTGCGGCGCGCCTCTCCCATGAACCCTTGCGCTACGTGCGCGCCTGCGTGGCGTGCGACGACGTCTAGTCAACAAGAAGTAATTGGTGAATGGTGAAGAGAGAGGAAGGCCGCTGCGGCGCCAATCCCGCGAGCGCATGTGCTGCACATGGATGTACGAATGCCGCGAGCGCATGGATGCGCTGGCGGCTGCTCCACACGGACGTGCGAATGCCGCGAGCCATGGAGCGCTGGAGCGGGTGCTGCACATGGAGGTGCGAATGCCGCGAGCGCAGGGAGGCGCTGGAGCGGCCTAACCGCTTCTTTCAGGTAGCTCTATGGTTGTCGAGGCGCTGACGGCCGAAGAAAGCAGGCAGCACGAAAAGGCTGTCGCGAAAATCCGGGAACGATTGTTTAACCGACATGCGCGGGATGAGTACCGCATCGTCGAGCACAGCGAAACGATCATCGCTGCGCACGCCGAATCCCGGTGGAACGCAGGCTGCGGGTCCTACCGCGTCCTGCATCTGGGCGGGCTCACGTATCTCTTTGAGTGCGGCGCCGGTCATCCGCCGGGCGCAATGAGCATCTGTCATTGGGAACGCGATCTGTTCTCTTTCTGGGTCAACGGCGCACAGGACCACACCGTACACAGCAGCAAGCTGCGCTTCGAGGAGCTGGATACGCGCGTCTTCCACATCGTCCAGGGTTTCCGTGAGTCGCTCAAACCCATCCGGCGCGGCGCTTAGAACAACGGACGGCCTGCGCAGGAAGGCATGTGCAAGAAGGCAGTCGCAGGAAAGCCTTCGGCAAGCCAGAGCGACGCCGGATCAATTTGCGAACGCCGTCGCGAGTCATTCGCCTCTGGCCTGCAACTGCCCTCCTGCGAACGCCCTCCTGCCGAAGGCCTTCCTGCGAAAGCCGTCGTTTATTCATTCCGTCTCTGGCCTGCGACCGCCCTCCTGCGACAGCTTTCCTGCCGCAGGCCTTCCTGCGAATGCCGTCGTTGGTATGATTGAGCCTTCTATCCGAGCCGGAACCCTCATGCGCACCCAACAGCAATTTCTCAACGCGTATGCCGAGAGCCATCAGAATTCGCTCAACCAGCTCATCCACTACATATGCGTGCCCGTCATCGCTTTTTCGACGCTGGCGCTGCTCTGGGCGATACCGGTCGGCCGCTGGCTCGGCTTGAGTTCCGAGGCCGCGCCGTGGGTCAACCTGGTTACGATCGGGATCCTGCCGGTGGGCGCCTTTTATCTGCGCCTGTCCTTCCGCAGCTTTGCGACCATGATCGTATGGTTTGCGATCAGCGTCGCTTTGATCGTGCTGGTGCAGCAGTCGCTGGGCGTCAGATGGCTCGTTGGAATCGCCGCAGCGCTATGGATCGCCGCGTGGGCGCTGCAGTTCTACGGACACAAGGTCGAGGGCGCGAAACCCTCGTTCATCGAGGACCTCGTGTTTCTGCTGATCGGTCCGCTCTTTCTGATGGACAAGTTCTATCGGCGCATCGGACTCAGCGGACTCTGAACCAATGGGTCAACCGGCAAACTGGCCGACTGGCCATCTGGCCAGCTGTCTCAGAGCCCTGTCTGGCCGACTATCCGGTTAGCCAGTAGGCCGGTTAGCCCCGAACGTCGAGTCGACGTTCGTGGTTCACCCATTCGCGATGTTGAGGATGTTGCCGTCCGGGTCCTTGAACCACGCCACTTTCATGTCTCCAACGACATGGATATCGCCCTCGAGCCTCATGCCCGGCAGGTCGTAGTGCTCGAACGCAACGCCTTTGGCTTTCAGGTCGCGCACGACATTTTCCACTTTATTTCCGACCGCCCATGTCAGCGCGGTAGCCTTGTTCGTGCCTGCGTATTCCGATCGATAAACATTGATGATGGAATGTCCGCTCTTGAAGACGATCAGCTCGTCGCCTTCGGCGTCCACTTGCTTCAGTCCAAGTACGTCTTGATAGAACTTCCTTGCCGCGTCCAGATTTCTCACGGCGATGTTTGCTGCTGCATCTGCGTTATTGAGCATTACGTTTCTCCGATTCAGTTTCACTGGCAGGACGTCGACAGGGCTCTCATGCCTTCTTGAACGTCGCTTGCTCAGTCTCATGAAAGTCTGGCGGGCGATTGAAAGAATTCAACGGACCTGCCAGGAACACCGACGCCCGCGTGATCGTCGGTAGGCTCGAAACGCTGTCATCTCTCCGGTGTTCCCGGAAAGCTGTGCGCTCCCTCAAACGAATGCGCCGATGCTCTCGCTCGCACTGCGTGTAGGACATCCCGGCGACTGAAATACGGATTGTTCTCACGCGGCGCGCCGCGCTTGAATTCCCGTTGTCGTCCTTCGCCGATGATCCAGGAGAGAAATTATGAAGGGATTGCAGCGTCTGTTGTTCGTCGCGCTGGCGCTCGTCGCTGCGAGCGCCCTTGCTCATCATGGGTGGAGCAGCTACGACGAATCAAAAACACTGAAACTCACCGGTACGATTCAGAGCGCGAGCTATGAGAATCCGCATGGCGCCGTCGAACTGAAAACACCGGACAAGACCTGGCGAATCATCCTCGCGCCGCCCTCGAGGATGATGAATCGCGGCCTGTCGCGCGAGATGTTGCAGGCGGGCGTGAGCGTTACAGTCGAAGGTTACCCGCACAAGAGCAACGACGACGAACTGCGCGCCGAACGAATTACGATCGGCGACAAAACGGTCGAGTTGCGTTGAGTGGATTTGTCTAGCACTCGCGGACGCGCCCACCAAAGAAAAGGGCCCCGACCTCTTGCGAGCCGGGGCCCTCTATCGTTTCAACGATCAGCGTCTGCCGGGCTTACTCCTTAGTCATCCTGCTGGTCGCCCTGGTCCTTGTGACCCTGGTTGAGCGGCAGCAGGAAGTGGTTGAACGTAAACTCAGCCACCTGCTGGCCTTGCGTGCGCGCCGCGATGTCGGCGAAGCGAAAGTGAATGCCCAGGTAGACACGCGCATCGACCACATCCTGAGCCGCGTCCGAGAAGTGCTTGTAGATTCTTGTCTTCTGGACGGCGAGCGGGGCGAGGCTCGTGACTTCGAAGGTCAGTCTGTCCCGTTTGAAGACGAGCGAGAGCGTGCGCGTCATCGCGCCGGTCACGTTGTTTGCGCCTGAGGTGTAGTCCGGATAGTTCGGGGTGTTGATCAGCGACTGCCACGTCGGATCGCCGGCCGTGTTCGGATTGCCGTCGTTGTCCCCCTCCTGAATGGCCGTGACAGGCCGCCACAAGTTATAGAACTTCTTGCTGTCCCAGGCGGTGATGATCGCATCGGCCGTCGCGAGATTGGCCAGGGCGAAGAGCCGTGCACTGTCGCCGATCTTGTGGATGTGATTGGCGGCGATCTTCCTGAGAGCTTCGTTCCACTGCCGCCCGACGTTCTCACTGTAGAAATACGCAATGTCGGTCTGCGCTGGTGTGCGCTCGGTGCTGTTGAACGATCCCAGCGCCTTGACCTCGTTGTAGTCCATGGTGTAGCGCTCGCTGTTCAGAGCGGGCGGCGGCGGTGCGCGAAAGCGTGCGGGCCCGGTCAGCGCGAACGGATCGAACGCGCCCAGCCAAGGCGTCGCCATCGGCGAGAAGGGCGCAGGAACCGGTGGATTTCCAATCAGAGAGTTTGTCGGGCGCCATTGGCCCACGACGGGGGGTACCGGGCCAATGAAGGGGGGCGGCGGTGGGTCGGGATTCAGCCGCCGCAACGGGACGATGGCGGCCGCTACTTTTTGACCAACCGCCAGGCCCGGGTTTCCGCTCAAACCCTTGTCGGCCAGGTAATTGAAGTAGGCCGGGTCGAGCGTCGTGGCGGCCAGCGAAGGGTAGAAAGCGACGAGCACATCGTGCGCCGCCGCCGCGACCGCGGCGGACCGCGAGCCGCGTGCGCCCGGCGCCTCTGCATAGTACGGCTCATACCTATGCTCGATGGCCTGCACGGCGTCGTGCACAGCGGCCTGGACGAGCGCCAGGTCCACAAGCCCGATCGGACCGGGGCGCCCGACCGCGACAGCACTCACTGCGATCTCGTTCCAATCAGTGACGGCGTCCGCGTAGACAGATTCCGGGCCGCACAGGAACCCGCACAGGATCAGCCCTGCAAGTTGTTGCGCTCTTGTCATGTTCGTCTCCTGGCTCGTTGGCCGGCGTCTGGCTGCGCCTGACCCGAGCCGCCGTTCTCATACATAAGGGAAGGTCGAGCGCACGACGCTAGCTGCGATCGCTCGACGAGTAACGACAGAAGGAGTAAGGAAGCGCTATAAAGAAGCGAAACTTTTCCTATAGCGCAGGTAGGTGGGGTACGAAATGCCTGCGAGTCGAAGCTATTCCTTCGGTGAGTACACGCTCGATCTCAAACGGGGCGCACTCCTCAGGACCGGTGCGGACGTCAAGTTGCGGCCGAAATCATTCGAAGTGCTGCGTCTCCTGATCGAGCGGCATGGCCAGCTCGTGACGAAAGAGGAACTCCTGAACGCCGTGTGGCGTCACGCGGTGGTTACGGACGGAGCGGTTGGCCAGTGCCTCGTCGATCTGCGACGCGTCATCGGGGATGAATCGCAACAATTCATTCGCACGGTGCCACGTCGTGGCTATATCTTCGATTCGCCCGTCGTCGAATCAGAAGACGCCGCTCGACCAGACAACGGGGAAGCGCATCCCTCGGCATCGCCACGGACGCAATCTCCAGTCTCCCTGCGGCGCCGCGCTCTTGTGCGCGCCGCCCTCGCAATTCCCATTGCCCTGGTTCTCGCGTGGAGTATCTGGTGGGGCGTCACGACGCGCGAGAGTGCGGACGCACCGCTCCATCGGAACGTTGCGCAGGCGCCGCACAACTCGATCGCCGTCTTGCCGTTCATCGACCTGAGTCCCGAGCAGAATCAGCAATATTTTTCGGATGGCGTTTCCGAGGAGATCCTGAACCTGCTGGCGCAAGCGCCGGATCTGCAAGTGATCGCTCGTACGTCTTCGTTCTCCTTCAGGGGCCGGAACGCGGACATCGCAGAAATTGCTGCGAAACTGAATGTCGCTCACGTGCTCGAGGGAAGCGTTCGCAAGTCCGGCAGCCGGGTGCGCATCACCGCCCAGCTCGTCGACGGCGCCAACAGCGCGCACCTGTGGTCGGAGACTTACGACCGCGAGCTGCAGGACTCATTCGCGGTGCAGAGCGATATCGCTGCACGGGTGTCTGAGGCCCTGAAAGTCACGCTGGCGGACAAGCAAAGGGGACCTTGACGGCGCCGCACGAACTCATGCTCACACTTCGCTATCTCACCCTCTGCCTGATCATCGCGCTCGCCGTTCCGGCGGGCGCCGTCGGTGAAACACAATTGCCGACCGCGAACGCACCGCGGCTGCAACAACGCATTGCCGAGCTGTCGAGATTCGGCGCCAATCCTGAAGGGGGCGTGAGCCGCGTCGCGTTCAGCGACGCCGATATCGCAGGCCGTGATTACATCAGGAAGCTGATGCAGGAGGCCGGACTTGTCGTGCGCGTCGACACGGCCGGCAACATCATCGGGCGTCGCGACGGAAGCGATCCGAAGGCGCCTGCGATCATGACGGGCTCGCACATCGACTCCGTGCCGGGCGGCGGCAACTACGACGGCGACGTCGGCGTGATCGGCGCGATCGAAGTCGCGCAGGTGCTGCGCGAGCGCGGCATTCGTCTGAGGCATCCCCTGGAGATCGTGAGTTTCACGGACGAGGAAGGCGGGCTGATCGGCAGTCTCGCGATGACCGGCCGACTGGCGCCGGCTGCGCTCGACGTGCTGACTCACAGCGGCAAGACGATTCGCGACGGCGTGCGCGCGGTGGGCGGAGATCCGGATCGCCTGGACGAGTCGCGGCGGCGACCGGGCTCGCTGAAAGCATTCATTGAACTCCATATCGAACAAGGCGCGGTTCTCGACGAAGGGGATATCGACATCGGCGTCGTCGAAGGGATCGTCGGCATCCGCTGGTGGGACGTGACCATTGACGGCGTGGCCAATCATGCGGGCACGACGCCGATGAACCGTCGCCGTGACGCGCTGTTGAGCGCCGCCGAGTTCGCGCTTGCCGTCAACCGCGTGGCCACGACGCTCCCCGGTCGACACGTCGCCACCGTCGGTCGGATTCGCGCCGAACCGGGCGCACCGAACGTCATTCCGGGCAGAGCCGTGATGAGCCTGGAAATTCGCGATCTCGCGGCGGAAAAAATCCGGGACGTGTACGACGCGATCCATGCCGAAGCACTGAAGATCGCGCAAGCGCGGCAGACGCCGATCAGTTTCGCCGAAATCGAGGTTGCGTCCGAACCCGCCCCCACCGACGAACGCATGAGGCGCATCATCGCAAAAGCGGCGAGCTCGCTCGGCCTCACTCACAAACTCATGCCGAGCGGCGCCGGACACGACGCGCAGGACATGACGCACATCGCACCGACCGGCATGATTTTCGTCCCGAGCGTCGGCGGCGTCAGTCACTCACCGAAAGAATTCACGTCGCCGCAAGACATGGCGAACGGCGCGAACGTCCTGTTGCAAACAGTGTTGGCCATCGATCGCGGCGAACTGCACTGATCCCGGAGACAGGCGCGCGACTGCGCGGCGGCTTAGGGCCGCGGTCAGTGCGTGCATTTCCTATCGCCGCCGGCGACTTCGTCAGCGTTGAGTCGCCTACGAACTCACCGGCGTGCACCTCGACGCTGTCACGCGCAAGTCCTGCCTTCTGCCGGAAGATGTCAGACGCGGAGCGCAGTCGGCCCGGGTGAGCGATTCGGATCGCTGGTCAGACTGGCCGTTGCCGGCGTCGCTGCTCGAGTGACGTCGACGGCGCCGCTTGCACCGATGCGCGTTGTCAGTTGTCCTTTGTCCGCAGAAGTTCGGCCGTCCTGCCTCACGACGGACGACAACCAGGGCGATTGGTCTCGCTTCGAGCAGGGCTTCAGCGCGGCGTCGGTGCGATCGCTTCTTCGACGTCGCGAAGCCGGTCCTTGCCGAAATAGATGTCATCGCCCACATAGAACGTCGGCGCCCCGAACGTTCCGCGTTCGACGGATCGATTCGTGTTCGCGAGGAGCTGATCTTTGATCGCCGCCGTCTGCACCAACTCTGAGAAGCTTGCGCTGTCGAAACCGCATTCATCGAGGGCGCTGCGCACGACGTTTGCGTCGTCCATCCTCTTCGGCGCCGCCCACATGTGGTGAAACATCGCATCGACGTAGCGCTCGAATACGCCGAGCGTCTGTGCAGCGATTGCGCCGCGCATGAGCAGCAGCGTGTTCACCGGAAAGAAGGGATTGAACTGAAACGTGATTCCATGACGCCGGATGAAGCGCTCCATCTCGAGCCGCTCGTATTCCAGCTTGTTGCGCACGCCGGCGAAGCTCTCGACAGGCGAGCGATTGTTGGTGGCCTTGAACACGCCGCCCAGAAGGATCGGCACGTAGACGAAGCTGGCGCCCGTGCGCTGCTCGATCGCCGGTATGACGCAATGCGCGAGATAGGCGTTCGGGCTGCCAAAGTCGAAATGGAACTCCACGACGCTCGTAGTCACCACTTCTCTCCGAAGGGACGGATCTCGTGCTCAAACGTCCATGCATCACGCGGCTGCTGATAGAGCGCCCAATAGGCGTCCGCGACTGACGACGGCCGCATCAACTGGTCGGGCGCCAGATTCGCGAGCGCGTCCTCGCCGCCCCGCTCCCGGATGCGTTCGCGCACGAACGCCGTGTCGACGCCGGCGTCGATGATGAGATGGGCGACATGAATGTTCTTTGGCCCCAGTTCGCGGGCTGCGCTCTGCGCGAGACCGCGCAAGCCGAACTTTGCGCTGGCGAAGGCTGCATAACCGGCCCCGCCGCGCAGGCTCGCAGTGGCGCCCGTGAAGAAGATGCAGCCGCGGCCGCGAGGCAGCATGAGACGCGCCGCTTCGCGCCCGGCGAGAAAGCCTGAATAACACGCCATTTCCCAGACCTTGCGAAAGACCCGCTCCGTCGTATCGAGCAGCGGAAAATTGACGTTCGCGCCGACATTGAAGATGCACACTTCAAGCGGCGCCTCGCGATCCGCGTCCCGCAGGAAAGCAGTGATCTCTTCCTCACTGCGTGCGTCGAGCGACCGCGCAAACGCCTTGCCGCCTGCCGCCTCGATCTCTGCAGCGAGCGGCGCCAGTTTCTCGCCGTTGCGTCTGCCCGCGAAGATCGTGAAACCCTCCGCGGCGAAGCGTCTGGCGATCGCGGCGCCGATGAAGTCGCCGGCCCCGATAACTGCGGCGGTCGCATTTCTGTGCGTCACGGCGACGATGCTCATGGCGTGAATCGTGAAGGATGGTCCGCGGCGCCGCGAACGCCGGCTGGCAGCCTGACGGAAGAAGTGTAGCGGAAGCGTACGGACGATCGAACGGCGACCCTCCGAATCCAGAGCGACGACCCTATATATATGTGTCGTCATATGTGTATGAAGCAGCCCGCCCACGGACCGCCGCCTTCCCGTGGCGCCCGCCGCTACGGGGGCAGCGAGCGGCAGATCTCTGCAAACCATTTTCCGGCGAAGGTTTTATGGCGATCGTGGAGGCGACTGCACTCGCCACGCGAATGCAAGCCACCAGCGACAAAGCGGCAGGCGACGATACGTGTCGTCGCGCCCTTCCGACGCGACGCCCGAATCGTCAGTGCGTCATCAAGTTGCGGGTCGAACTTCGGCGAGCGCCCTTCGCAACCGCCGCGCTGTCGTGCGCTTCCTTGAGGAGCTTCTTCAGCTTCTTCGACACAACCGCCAACTCCTCCTTGGCGTGCTTTGCGATCCGGCGCGCGTCCTTGAACAGGCGCCGGGCTTCCTTCGCCCGCTGCTTGGCGTCCTTCGCTCGCTTGCTGGTCTCCTCTCGGCGTCGACGGGCCTCTTCAGCCTTCGCGCGCAGCTCCAGCACTCCGTCCCCATTCGAGCGAGCGGTGGTTCTCTTCTTCCCAGTCATATCGCCCCCAACGTTGGTGCTGACGGCCAGCGCGCAGAATAGTGCAGGTGAGCCGCGTGCGCCACGGCTTCGTCAGAGCAGTTTCCTCCAGACCAGTATCGCCAGCGTCGCTGCGCCGCTCACGAGAATCAGCAGCATGACCCACCAGAACGATGTCTGCGAAGACAATCCCGGCAGCCCTGCGACGTTCATTCCGAAGATGCCGGTCACCAGCGTCATGGGCAGCAGCACGGCCGTGAGAATCGAGAGCACGTAGAGATTGCGGCCCGTGTTCTCCGCAAGCCGGGAAGCCAGTTCCTCCTGCAACAGCTTCGCTCGCTCGTACAGTTCGGCGATCTCCTCGATTGCAAATCCCAGCGCGTCACTGCACGCCTGCAGCAAGTCGCGATCGCCTTCCGCCAGCGACGACGCGTCCGGTCGATGCAGGAACCGGTTCAGGTCGGAGCGCTCGGGTGCGAACTCGCGGCGCAGCCGTGCGCACAGGCGACGCGCGCGACCCAGGTGCGCACGCTGCGCCTTGATGCTCCCCGCCAGAATTTCGTCTTCGATTTCATCGAGCTGGAACGTCATCCGGTCCGCGAGGCGCTTGATCCGGAGCGTGCGCAACTCGAGGAGTTGCGTCGCCAGATCGACCCCCGAAACCGCGGTCGCCTCGCCTCTCATGCTGAGGCGCAGTTCGTCCGAGCTCTTGATCGGATGCAGCCGCGCCGTGATCAGCAGATTGGCGCCGGCGTAGCACCACAGCGGCGCCATCTCGGACGGATCCGACTCGTGCTCATAGCTGAAATCGCTCACGACCAGCAGCACGCCGCCTTCCACCGCGTCGATCCGGCGATTGGCGTTGTGTTCCTGCAGCACTTCCTGCAGCGCCGTCGGCAGGAAGCTCGCCTCCAGCAGCCAGCGACGCGCGCGCGCGTCGCTGAGATTGAAGTGCAGCCAGGTCACCGCGTCGCGCTGTGCGATCGCTTCGACGATGCCGCCCGCATTGATCTCTCTTGGGGGTCGTCCCGCCTCGATCTGGTAGCCGCAGATCAGCCCGCGATCGGCGTCCGCCGTTTCATTAAGGAATACGGGGATCGGTCGCGCTGTGCTCATCGATCGCTCTCGCTGCATCTTGCGCACGCACGTGTGGCCCGCCGATCGCCGGGCAGAACCACATACAGGCGGCCATGCTGTTTCCGTCGGCGCAAGGTGCGCCGCCGACTGTTCGAGGCGCCAGCCCGGCGCACAATCTTCGAACAGGGCCCCGGGTCGACGTACTTTGAATCGCGTGAGCGCTTGCGTGACGCTCGTTTCACCGATTTTTTCGAGCTGCGATTGTGAAGTTTGCCTGTGACGATTTCGTGACATCACATCGAGCGCTCACTGAACCGTAACAAACGGGCGGCGCCGCTCCCTGGCGGCGTCACGCACAGGTTCAAGTTCCTGCGGGCCTGGTCTGGCGCCCAAACAGGCGCGCCGTGGTCGATGCTATCGGCGCGGATTGCGGAAATATTTCGCTGCGTCGCGGGATAGATCAGAGCTTCCCTTCGGGCGTCGCTGCCCGCCAGTCTTCCCAGTATTTGCCGAAGCGTGCTTCGAACGCTGCAGGTTTCTCTTCGTAGATTCGATCCCCGAGCAGGAACGCTTTTTCATGCAGCTGGTCACGACGACGATCGATCAGCGCGAGCAACGCTTCGCAACCAGCGGCGTCGGCAAACGCATCGTGGTGCTCGACCATCTTTCCGCGGAGCACTGCCAGATCATGATCATCGCCCAGATGGGTCGCGAGCTTGTGCGCCTGATCAGCCAGCTCGCCGATCAGACCCGGCCATATCGGGTCAAGCACCTGCAACTGGTGCCACAAATACTTCACCTGCTTTCGCCATTCATGGAGATCTTCCATGGTGCGCCCGGAGCGGGCGACCGCCAACGCTTTGCGGCCGTTGTCATAGATCCGTCTGAGCCCCGAACCAATGATGGACCAGCCACGATCGGCGATGCGCCAGCGAGCGCTGCGCTCGCAAACTCGCTGAAGGGATCTGCGCGAGCGCTGAATCGTTGCAGCCGTTACTGCGCGCCGCGCCTGTCTGCGCTCGCGACGCAGCGCCTTGCGAAAGTTCTCGAGGGCGACAGCGCGCGCCGGAGCGCCGTAGTTTTCGGCCAGCTCATCGAGCGCCTCCAGCATCACTCGACCGTCGCGCACCGCACTCAAAGGTCGCGCCGCGTCGCGGAGCGCCGCGTTCTCACGCTCGTACACACCTTCGCTGAGCCCGGTGCGCAGCAATCGCAGCGTAGCTCGCGCTTTCTTGAGCTCCTTGCGGGCGGCATGCACATCCGCGTCGCTCAGCTTCTTCCCGCTCAGCAATTCGAACGCGGCAGACGTTTGCTGCTGAAAAATATGACGCACGCCGCGGACGCCCGAGCGGGCCCGGGTCACTGCGGTCAACCGCTCGGCGACATGCAATTGCAACAGGACCTCCACAAAGGGGCCGCGTACCGCAGCCACGCCGTGCTGCAGGCAAAAGTTCCGCGTCGCGCCGGTTGTCCGGCAGAAGGAGCGACGAACGCGTACAGCCTATCTTGGACTGATCGGCGTCAACTGCCGCATCAGCGAATCCCGACTGCGCGCTTCCCGATTGACTTGCGCGAATCGCCCGCTCCTCAGCTACAACAGCTCCTTGGCGCGCATATCAGCATGTGCTCGCAAGTGGCTGAAGTCGTTGACAACGCGAGGCAGAACCCTGCCGTCAGAAATCGCGCCCCACACAGAACCCTTCATCGATCCGGCCGCGGTCATTACTATGCTGGCCACAAAGAAGGTTGGGATCCGCGAAGTGGGAAGGAGGATCTGATGGCGGCCGCGAGCGACAGCTCCTTTGGCTTAATGCGACATGAACAACTGATCGAGACGCTGGCCGAAGAAAACAGCGCATCGATCGAGCACGTTCGCGAACTCTTTGAAGAAGAGCACGCGAAACTACAGGCTGACGCGCGCGTGAAGACGTATGTGGCCGTGATTGCAACGCGCCTCGTCCGCAACACGCTGCATGCTGAGCGCAGCACAGGCCGCGCTTAGCCAGCGAAGAGCCGCCTGACGTCGCCGGCGTCGAGCAGTGCGCCACTCCCCTTCCGGCAGTCCTCCCAGCGTCAGTCCACCGACGCTGGTCCGGTGCAGCGCCTCAACGTGATTGCCCACTGCGGCGAACATGCGTCGTACCTGATGGTAGCGCCCCTCGGTCAGCGTCACGCGGACCTGACGCGAGCCGATCACTTCCAGTCTCACAGGCGCCAGCGGCGTTTTTTCTGACTCGAGCATGAGCTTGCCGCTGGCGAAGGTCGCGCTTTCGTCGCCGCGCAGATCGCGAGCCAGCGTCGCCTCATAGACCTTGGCGAGCTTCGCCTTCGGATGCACGATCCGATGCAGCAAGGCGCCGTCATCGGTCATGAGCAACAGGCCGCTCGTGTCGCGATCCAGGCGGCCGACCGTCGACACGACCGGCGAGCGCGCACGAAAGCGCGGCGGCAAGAGGTCATACACGATCCGCCCGGGATCCGTCGTCGAGCACGTATAGCCCTTGGGCTTGTTCAGCATGAGCACCAGGCCGGCGGGCGGATCGAGCGGCTCGCCGTCCAGGCGAACGTCCGCGTGCTCTGTCGTGTCGTCCGCATACAGCACGGCGCCATGCACGTCGGTGATGCGCCCCTCGCGGAATATCAGCGCGACCTGCTTGCGACTGCCGTAGCCGAGATTTGCAATGAGCCTCACCAGTTTCACGACGAAGGTTCCGATGAGCGCGAGCGCAGCGACTTGATCGCCTCCACGATCTTGAATCCACCGCCCTGCGCGACGATCCGCACCTGGCCGAAACGTTCCCTGAGCACGCCCTCGTAGGGCAGATGCCGGTTCGCGACGAGCCACAGTCTGCCGCGAGGATTGAGCGATTCAGCCGCAGCTGCGACGAAGCGACGACCTATGTCCGGCCGATCCGTTCCGCCGTGGATATGGAACGGCGGATTGGTCACGATCACGTCGTAGCGATGCGGCAGCCCTGCAGTCACGTCGCTCCAGTGATAGCTGAGTGTCGCGCGAGTTTCACAGCCGGCCAGATTGCGGCGCGCCAGATCGAGCGCGCGCGCTTCCGCTTCGTAGAGATCCAGGGCGATTATCCCCGGACAACGGGCCAGCAACTCGGCGGAGAGAAATCCGAAGCCCGAGCCGAGATCCGCGGCGCGGCCGGAAAGATCAGCAGGCAAGTGCGCAGCCAGCAGCGCAGAAGCCGGATCGATGCGGTCCCATGCGAATATCCCCGGACGACTGACGAAGCGGCCATCGCCGATCGGCCGCACCGCGTCGAGCTCGCGCCATTGCTCCGCGAGCGCCGGATCGGCGGCGCCCTGCAACGGGGCCGTCCAGAAGGCGCGACATTTGTTTTTGCTCATCGTCTCCACAACGCCGGCGATGCGCGTCAGATCGCTTTCGCTCGAGCGCGCACCTTCCGTGTTGCTCACGCTCGCGACGATGCGGCCTCCCGCCTTGGTCGCTGCGACGGCGCGCGCCATCAGCGCGCGGGCTTCGTCGCGCTGCCGAGGCGGCAACATCAGGACAAGGGAATACTGACCTTCCTCGCCCGTGAGCATCTGCCTCCCCGCACGCAGCAGCGCATCGGCGTGCGGCTTGAACGTCTGCTCGCACACGAGGCCAGGCAAAGCGTGCTCCTGCAATGGGCGACCGGCTCGCGCCCGCAAAAACAGCGCCCCGTCGTCAGGCCACCGCAGGCGGCCGCGAACGAACGGCTCGAAGAGCGTTTCGAGAGGAGAGTCTTCGGAGTTCATCGGAAGGCCAGGGAAGCTCGGACTGCCGCTCTACCCTGCTTTCGAAAAATACAGCTGCCCGGAAGATCTCGCATGGCGGATATCGAAGTCGCTGTTGTTCTCGCATAGCGGTAATCTAAGGCGCCCTATGCCCGCGTCCAACGTTGCGCCCACGCGAGTTTCGCAGCCGGCTTCAATTGCTTCAGCGCGTGCTCGGCTCTGAGCGCCTCTGACCTCGTCGCGAATGCCTGCGCACCAAGAATCTTCAGCGGCGGATTTGCGCGCGTGAACTTCGACGCCTTACCTGCGAGGTGCGCCGCAAAGCGAGCTTCTACGTCGAGCGCGATGCCTGCGTACATGCGTCCATCTCTGCAGGCGAGCAGGTAGAGCCACCAAGAGGAGCTGGCGCTCACTGTTCAGCGACCCCAAGCTTCGGACGCAGCAAGTATGCGCCGCACGCTGCCGCGCAGCCAACCGTCAACCGTCAGAACGGAATCGATCTTGCTTGCCGGCGTCAACCGGCTTACTTGCCCGAGGCTTCTTGCCGAAGGCTGCTTGCACACGATTGGGCTTCTCCGTCGTCTACCACATCAAATCATCCGGCACCTTGTGCTCCTTGTACGGATCGGTCTCGTCCGTCTCGCCCTGGTTCAGGTCCAGCTTGACGACGGCATGCTCGTCGCGCTCGTGGATCTTCACTGCGATCTCCGCGGGCACGAGCGCGTGGTACCCGAGGTAGCGCACGACCTTCCATTCACCGCGCTGAATCCGCTCGCGCGCCTCAGTGTTCACCCCGATGCGGTGAATCTTCTTGCCGTCGATGAAATTGAAATACTCATCACTTTCGATGCGCGGGACACGGTTCTGCTCGATCAGCTGGCGGACCTCGGCGGCTTTCGCCTTGCGTTCCGCCTTTTCGCGATGCTTGCGATTCAGTTCCTGGTCGCGAGCCGCCTTCGCGGCCTGAGCCTGCTCCGCGGCGCGCGCTTGCTCGGCGGCGCGAGGCGCCTGTTCCCTGCGCTGCTGGTGCTGTTCACGTTCCGCCTGCTTCGCCTGTTTCTTTGTGCCAAGACCCGCCGCAAGCAACTGCTCACGCAACGACATGCTCATGACTCGACCTCAACTCCGGGGACCTGGAACGCCGCCATTCTAGCGAAGCGCGGGAACACGCTGAACCACGCAGCGTTTAAGTAGTTGCGTCCCGCTGCATCCGATCGGCGGGGGGCAGCGGCAAATACCGACCGTACGCGCGTCTGCACCCCTTGTACTATTTATCCGCGCTCGCGTCGGAGCGGAAACTCAGCGCATGCAACGGGCCTTGCCGACCCGGACATCGAAGGATTTCAGACGCGATAGCCGGAGGAGACGCCGTCCCGCGGGACAGGGTGTGACCGAGACTGCGATTGCTCCCGTATGGCGGTAGATCAGAGGATCCCTGACTGAAACAGCGATCAGGGCGCGAGACAAGAAAGATGCGCAATCCGATCCTGCAGCTGATTCGGAAGCGACGCCTCGGAGCGCCGATCGTGATCGTGTCCGGGTTGCCGCGCTCCGGCACGTCCATGGTCATGAAGATGCTCGAGGCCGGCGGCGTCCGCCCACTGACCGACCATGAGCGACGAGCGGATGAAGACAATCCTGAGGGCTACTTCGAGCACGAGCGTGTGAAGGAGCTGGACAAGCAGGCTGACAAGTCCTGGGTGCGGCAGGCGCGCGGCAAAGCGCTCAAGGTGATCTCGCACCTGATCAGGGAGCTGCCGCCGGACAATTACTACCGGATCATTCTCGCCCGCCGCGATCTCAAGGAAGTCGTCGCTTCGCAGAACATCATGCTGGCGCGGCGTGGTCAGCCCAATCCGGTCGCGGACGCGGAAGCCGAAGAACTCTATCGAAAGCATCTGCTCCACGTGATGCTGCACGTCGACAGCCAGCCGAACATGGAGTTGCTGACGGTTCACTACCGCGAAATCATCCGTGATCCCGCCAGGTGCGCTGTGCAGATCAATCGATTCCTCGGCGGCGGACTCAACACAGCTGCGATGGCCGGCGCCGTCGATCCGCGGCTGTATCGAAATCGCGCCCCGGGTCTCGCCGCACCAACGCTTCGCTGACGGTTTATGAAAATGAACACTACCGGTTTCGACGGGACGCCAGGCGCGCAACGGCGCAGTTCTTCCGCAGAATTCACTGGCAAGCTTTGCGCCGTGGCGAGGAACCCCGCATACGGCTCTCCGTTTCGTTCTTCACTGCACTGCTGGTGTTTGGCGTATGCGGCACGGCGCAGGCGTACGTCGGACCCGGCGCAGGCTTTGCGCTGGTTGGCTCCTTCCTGGCGATTTTCGCGGCTTTTCTGACGGCGCTGCTGTCATTGCTCGTCTGGCCGTTTCGGTTCGCCATTCGCACGGTTCGGCGCAGGAAAGCGCGCGAAAGGAGCGATGTAAAGCGAATCATCGTGCTCGGCTTTGATGGACTCGATCCGCAACTCGTCACGCAATGGATGGGCGAAGGCCGCCTGCCGAACTTCGAGCGGCTCGCGCAGCAAGGGAGCTTTTCGCGTCTGCAGACCACCTATCCGTCCATATCTCCCGTCGCATGGTCTTCCTTCATGACGGGCGTCGATCCTGCGCGACACAACATCTTCGATTTCCTGAGCCGCGATCTGCGCACGTACAAGCCTCAGCTCTCGAGTTCGCAAGTGAGCGGCGCTACGCGCACGGTGCGCATCGGCGAGTGGGTGATTCCGCTCGGCAAACCGGCCGTCAGCAACCTGCGCAAGAGTCGTGCGTTCTGGAGCATCCTCGGCGACCACGGCGTGCCGTCCAATGTCCTGCGCGTGCCGCTCACATTTCCTCCGGAGAAATTCGCGGGCCTGCTCCTTTCGGCGATGTGTGTTCCGGATCTGCGCGGCACCCAGGGCTCATTCACGTACTACACCACCGATCCCGCTGAAGCCGGCGGTACGCAGGAAGCCCCGGAGACCACCGGCGGCGAACGCAGACTCGTCAGCATCGATGACGGGGTCATTGAGGCGCGCTTGCCCGGCCCCCCGAATCCGATGCGCCGCGACGAGCCGACCATGGAGATTCCGTTTCGCATCCGGCTGCAGCGCGATGAGTGTCTGCTCGAGATCGGCGGTCAGCGCTTCCGCCTCAAAGAGAAGGAGTACAGCCCCTGGATCCGGCTCGCTTTCCACCCTATCGCCGGCATCAAGGTGTATGGCATCGCACGCTTCTACATCACCAAACGCGAGCCGCACTTCGGACTGTATGTCACCCCGATCAACATCGACCCGGGCAAACCCGCGCTGCCGATTTCGTGGCCGACGATCTACTCCGTCTACCTCTCCAAACTCATCGGCGAATTCGCGACGCTCGGCCTCGCCGAGGACACGTGGGCGTTGAACGAGCGGGTGATCGATGAGGAAGCGTTCCTCAAGCAAACGCTCGATCATCATGAGGAACGCGAAAAGATGTTCGTCAACGCCATTCGCAAATCTACCGAAGGCGTCGTCGCCTGCGTCTTCGACGGCACGGATCGCCTGCAGCACATGTTCTTCCGCTATCTCGACGAGACGCATCCCGCCAACCGCGGCAAGGACATTGAGCGCTTCAGGCATGCCATCCGCGACATGTATGTGCGCGCCGATGAACTCGTGGGCCGCGTCATGAAAGAGCTCGGTCCGCGCGAGCAGTCTGCTCGTCATCTCCGACCATGGCTTTCAGACGTTCCGTCGCGGCGTCAACCTCAACACCTGGCTGATGCAGCACGGTCTGATGCATTTGAAGGACGGCGCAACCGCCGGCGGCGACTGGTTCAGCAACGTGGACTGGAGCCGCACGCAGGCCTACGCATTCGGTCTCGCCGGTTTGTACATCAATCAGAAAGGACGCGAAGCCCAGGGGATCGTGGCGCCGGGCGAAGAAACGCAGGCGCTCAAGCGTCGTCTGATCGCGGAGCTCGCCGGCTTGCCCGACGCTGAAACGGGCGAGATCGCCATCAATGAACTCTTCGACAGCCTGGAGATTCATTCCGTCGGTCCCTATCGCAACAACGGCCCTGATCTGATCGTCGGGTACAACCGCGGCTATCGCGCGTCCTGGGAAGGCGCCGTGGGACGTGTGACGGATGCAGTCATCACCGACAACACAAAGTCCTGGAGCGGCGATCACTGCGTCGACCCGCGGCTCGTCCCGGGCGTGCTGTTTTCGAACTGGCGGATTACGACGCCGACGCCCGCCATCGCCGACCTGGCGCCCACCATCCTGCAACTGTTCGGCGTCGACGCCCCGGGTCACATGACGGGTCGCGCCCTCGCAATCGAACAACCCGGCAAAGCGGCATGACCTGCCCGTTCAGCGTCCCTGCGGTGAAAAGACAATATGGCGCGCGCCGCGCGCCCGTGCGCTCTTGAGGAGGAATCATGTTCGGCAAGGCGACCGTGAAGCTCGATGAGCATCTGTGGGAGAAGATCCGGAAGTACGCGACGATCGCGGGATATTCCTCACCGACTGAGTTCGTCGTCCATGCGCTCGAAAAGGAGCTCGCACAACTCGAGGAAGCTGATTCGGACGAGAAGATCAAGGAGAAACTGAAGGGTCTCGGCTACATCAGCTGAAGCCTGCTTCGCAGGCGCCGTCCGATCGAGTACTTGCTCAGCGTTGGACCGTGGACGACTGGGTCGAACGCGCAATGCGCCGCTGGCCGAACGTGCCTGCCTTGTTCGGCTGGCTGGGGCTGGATCGCCGCGGCCGGTGGCTCATCAGGGATGAGGTCATCCGGCATCCCCGCATCATCCACACCATCAGCCGCAACTACGCCTGCGATGCGCACGGCCGCTGGTTCTTCCAGAACGGCCCGCAGCGGGGCTTTATCCGGCTCGCCAGCACGCCGATGATTCTGAAAACTACCGGGGACGAGACGCTGATCACGCATACGGAGCTGCGGGTCGAGCATGCAACGTCGGCGTTCCTGACGGACGAAGCGTCGATCGTGTTGTCGACGGAGCATGGACCAGGCGAAATCGTCGGCGCAGACCTCGACTGGGCCCTGCAACGCCTGCGGCGCGCGGATGAGAACGTCACCGAGGAAGCTCTTGCCGACGCGCTGACCCTGCCGTCCGGGGAACTCACGCACCTGTCGCTGGCGGGCGATGGATTCAACCTTCCGCTGACTCGCCTCGATTTCGCTGGCGCGCCGGCGCGTCTGAATTTCGTGCGCGACCCGCAGCCGCGTGACGGCGAGCGCGCTGCAACTGGCGCGCCGGACTGAAATCCAGGGAAGCTGTGATTTATCTGCCTACCCTGACGTTCGAAGAATGTAGATGCCCGAAAGATGACCAACGGAAATCCCGTCTCGCGGGACAAGACCGATCGAGGCTGCCTCCAATCTCGAATGGCAGTCGATCAGAGGATCCCTATAGCGCCGCGCCGACGACGCCGCCGACGGCGGCTGTAACGCCCATCGCAAGTGCGCCCCAGAATGCGACGCGCACGGCGCCTCTGAACAGCGATGCGCCGCCGGCATGGGCGGCGATCGCCCCGAGACCAAGCAACGCGATGAGCGTGGTCGCCGCCGCGAAGGACCCGACACGCTCGGCGGACGCCAGCAGCGCCGTTGCGATCGGAACCAGGCCGCCGGCCGCAAAAGAGCCCGCCGACGCCAGCGCCGCCTGAATGGGGCGGGCCTGCGAAATCTCCGTGATGCCGAGTTCATCGCGCGCGTGAGCGGCCAGCGCATCCTTCGACATGAGCTGCTCCGCGACTCGGCGCGCAAGCGCCTCGTCCAGGCCGCGATTCACATAGATGGCCGTCAGCTCGGCCAGCTCGCGCTCCGGCTCATGGTCGAGTTCGTGTCTCTCGCGCACGATGTCGGCGCGCTCTGTATCGGCCTGGGACTGGACCGACACATATTCGCCGGCCGCCATGGACATGCCCCCGGCGACGAGTCCCGCGATACCCGTCAGGAGTACTTCGCTCTGCGAAGATCCGGCGGCTGCGACGCCGACGACCAGACTGGCGACTGAAATGGCGCCGTCATTGGCGCCGAGAACCGCGGCGCGGAGCCAACCGATGCGATGCGCGCGATGCGCTTCCCGGTGAAGGCGCTGCATGCCAACCGCGGTTCGTTCGTTCGTATTCCGACGGATGCCGCCGGCAGCTTCGGCCTACCGGCGCGCGCACGACTGCGGCGCATCCCGCGAGCGCCGGCAGTCCGATGATGAAAATGTCGTTATGCCGGCGGGACCTTCATCGACGATTCTTTCGTATTGACCCAGTGGCTCTTCGACCACTCGTCGGGAGGGTTGTCCTGGGCCACACGCTCCGGATCCGCGGCCTCGCCCTTTTCATATCCCTCGTCGAACTTGCGCCAGTGAAAGACAGCGAACGTCAGCGCAATGGCGACGCCAATGAGACCAACAATGAGCCAGAGGTTGTCCGAGAACACTTCAGACGGCGACATGGGACCTCCTAGTCAGCCGGACCGTTGATCACGCAATTGCTGACTTACGCTATGCTGCAGTGCGTTCGCAACAAAAAGTTGCAGAGCAGCATCGACGGCTCCATCATGAAAGCAGTGCAGCAATCCCCTTGTTTCTACGCTTTCGAAAGGTACATAGTTGCGCTGCGGAAAGCCGCAGGCTTTTCGACCCCTGACGATTGATCCGTAAAAGGAGGGGCCACATGGCGTTGGCGATCGCTTTGATCCTGCTCGTCGTCGGCACGGTGCTTTTTCACTTTCTGAGCCCGTGGTGGTTTACGCCGATCGCGTCTAACTGGACCATGGTCGACGAGACAGTCCATATCACGTTCTGGGTGACTGGGATCGTGTTCGTCGCGGTCAACCTGTTTCTAGCCTACGCCGTCATCCGTTACCGCCATCGCAAGGGGCAGAAGGCGCATTACGAGCCGGAGAGCCCCAGGCTCGAATGGGGTCTGACAATCGCAACGTCGATCGGCATCGCCGCGATGCTCGCGCCCGGTCTGGCCGTGTGGGCGAAGTTCGTCACTGTCCCGGAAGACGCGGCGATCGTTGAGGTGCTGGGCCAGCAATGGAGCTGGAGCTACCGCTTTCCCGGCCGAGACGGCGCGCTCGGCAAGACCGATGCGCACCGCATCAGTCTCGACAATCCGTTCGGCATGAATCCGGAGGATCCGGCCGGCGCAGATGACATTCTGGTGTCGAGTCCTGAGTTGCACCTGCCCGTCAACAAGCCCGTGAAGCTCGAGCTGCGTTCGAAAGACGTCAACCATCAATTCGCGGTGGCTCAGTTCCGGGTGAAGATGGACATGGTGGCCGGCATGGTGACGTATTTCTGGTTCACGCCGACGCGGATCGGACAGTTCGATGCGCTTTGCGAGCAGCTTTGCGGCATGGCGCATTTCGCGATGCGCGGCCGCGTGATCGTCGACGAGGAGAAGGAATTCCAATCGTGGTTGTCGAGTCAGCCGACGTTTGAGCGCACGCAGTCTGAAACGAAGGGCGACGCCTCCGCAGGTCAGGCTCTCTTTGCGACCTGCACCGCCTGTCACGGCGCTCAGGCCGAAGGCAATCGCGATCTGAACGCGCCCAAGCTGAGCGGACAAGCCGGTTGGTATCTCGTTCGACAGCTCAAGGATTTCCGCGAGGGACGTCGCGGCGTGCATGACGAGGATGTGTACGGCAAGCAGATGATTCCGTTCGCGTCGATGCTCGCGGACGACGCCGCGATCCGCAATGTCGTCGCGTATATCACCTCGCTGCCGGAAACTCGTCCGCCGGCGACCGTGCTGGGCGATCCCGACAAGGGACAACCGCTCTATGCGACAACGTGTGCAAACTGCCACGGCGCGTCCGGCGAGGGCCGTTGGTCCACGAACGCGCCGCGCCTGTCGAACATGAGCGACTGGTACATGCACCGCCAGTTGGATAATTTCCGGAAGGGAATCCGCGGCGCGCATCCGCAGGACTTCAACGGCGCCCAGATGGCGTCGATGGCGCAGTCGTTGACCGACGAGCAGGCGATTGTCGATCTGCTCGACTATGTGCATGCGCTTTAGTGAAGCGCTGTAGACCGTAGGGCTGTAGGCTGTAGGTAGAAAAATCGAGCGGCTGGAGAGCGTGAGCTACTGGACTGTTGGTAGAAGAGCAGCACCGCTGCGCGCCTGATCTCTACTCTACCTACAGCCTACAGCCTACAGCCTGCAGCCTATCCGGAGGATCCCGAATGGCTTTTGTTGCAATTGCCGACCGCGATCACGAGCACGCGCTGCACGATCCGCAGACCTTCATCCGCAAATACATCTGGAGCCAGGATCACAAGGTGATCGCCATCCAGTACGCCGTGGTGGCGATTTCGATCGGGCTCGTCGCCGTCGGAATGTCCGTACTGATGCGGCTGCAACTGGGCTTTCCGGACACCTTCTCCATCATTGCGCCCGAGCGCTATTACCAGTTCATCACCATGCACGGGATGATCATGGTCATCTATCTGCTCACCGCGCTCTTTCTCGGGGGCTTCGGCAATCTCCTCATTCCGCTGATGTGCGGCTCACGGGACATGGTGTTCCCGTACATGAACATGCTGAGTTTCTGGGTGTATCTGCTCGCCGTGTTGGTGCTGCTTGCAGGCATGTTCGTGCCCGGCGGAGCGACGGGCGCCGGCTGGACGCTCTATCCGCCGCAGGCAATCCTTCCTGGCACGCCCGGCGCGAGCTGGGGAATCGTCTGCATGCTCGCCTCGCTCGCCATCTTCATCGTGGCGTTCACCATGGGCGGGCTCAACTACGTGACCACGGTGCTGCAGGCGCGCTGCCGCGGCATGACGCTCATGCGCATGCCGCTGTCGGTCTGGGGCATTTTCACTGCATCGATTCTCGGTTTGCTCGCGTTCCCCGCGCTGTTCGTCTCCGCAGTCATGATGACCCTCGACAGCGTCGTCGGTACGAGTTTCTTCATGCCGGCCATGTCCTCTATGGGCGAGGTTTCGAAGCATACCGGCGGCAGTCCGCTGCTGTTCCAGCACCTCTTCTGGTTCTTCGGCCATCCTGAGGTCTACATCGTGGCGTTGCCGGCGTTCGGCATCGTGTCGGACCTAATCAGCACGCACGCGCGCAAGAACATCTTCGGGTATCGGATGATGGTCTGGGCGATTGTGGCGATCGGCTGCCTGAGCTTCGTCGTGTGGGCGCACCACATGTACGTGAGCGGCATGAATCCTTATTTCGGCTTCTTCTTCGCCACGACCACGCTGATCATTGCGGTGCCGACCGCCCTCAAGGTGTACAACTGGGTGCTGACGATCTGGCGCGGCGACGTCCATCTCACCGTTCCGATGCTGTTCGCGATCGGCTTCATCTTTACGTTCATCAACGGCGGCCTGACCGGGCTGTTCCTTGGCAATGTCACCGTCGACGTGCCGCTCTCCGGGACGTATTTCGTCGTCGCACATTTCCACATGGTGATGGGCGTGTCGCCCGTCCTGGTCGTGTTCGGCGCGATCTATCACTGGTATCCGAAAGTGACGGGTCGCATGCTGAACGATACGCTCGGCAAGATTCATTTCTGGGCGACGTTCCTCGGGACGTACGCGATCTTCCTGCCGATGCACTATCTCGGCTTTCTCGGCGTACCGCGGCGGTACTACGCCTACAGCAACAGCATTGAGTTCATCCCGCCGAGCGTCGAGGAGGCGAATCGCTGGATCTCGAGCGCGGCGATATTCGTCGCGGCGGTGCAGCTGGTCTTTCTGTTCAACGTGCTCTGGTCCCTGCGCCGCGGCGCTCCTTCCGGTCCGAATCCGTGGCGAGCGACGACGCTCGAGTGGCAGACGCCAGACACGCCGCCGAAGCATGGCAACTGGGGCAAGGAGCTGCCGGTCGTGTACCGCTGGGCGTATGACTACAGCGTGCCCGGGGCGCCTGAAGACTTCATTCCGCAGAACCACCCGCCGACCGAACCTGCGCCGTCTGGCCGCGAGCACGGTGTGAAATCGTGAGTCTGACGGTGGCCTACGGGGCGCTGCTGACGGGCGTCGTCGTCTGGTTTCTGCTGGTACGCAAGCTGTCTGCGAGGTCGTGGGAAACAGCAGGCGATGAAGTCGGTGCGCCGGCTCAGAGATTTCCGCCAGCAAGAGTGGGCCTCTGGGTCTTCCTTGCGGTCATTACGTCTCTCTTCGGTCTCTTTATCTCCGCGTACTACATGCGCATGGGCCATGGTCGCGGTCCCGTGGACGACTGGAGTGCGCTATCCGAACCGACGGTCCTCTGGCTGAACACGGCGCTGCTGATTCTGAGCAGCATCGCCATGCAATGGGCGCGCTCCAGCGTCGCCGCCGGTCAGTTGAACCGCACGCGTGAAGGCTTGCTCGTCGGCGGCCTGCTCACACTGGCGTTTCTGGGTGGGCAATTCTTCGCCTGGCGCGAAATCCGTCAGTCGGATTTCTTCGCCCCGAACAATCCGGCGGTCGCATTCTTCTATTTGCTCACCGCCGTGCACGGCCTGCATCTGCTCGGCGGCCTGTTCGTCTGGGCCAGGACGCTGCTGCGCATGCAGCGCAAGGATGTTGAGGCGATCGACGTGCGCATGAGCGTGGAGTTGTGTACGGTCTACTGGCACTACCTGCTGTTCGTCTGGCTCGTCTTGTTCGCCTTGTTGCTATCCACCTGACTTTCCGGAGGACGACGTGGCTGAAAATGCGCTGAAGGCTCAGGACTCCGCTGCGACGATCGACGGCCTGCATGGCGTCGTCGCCGACTGGTCCGCCGACAAGCAGGCCTTCCCCGTCCCGTGGGGCAAGGCGATGATGTGGATCTTCCTGCTGAGCGACACATTCGTGTTCACGTGCTTCCTGACGTCGTACATGAACGTGCGCATGTCCACGACGGACACGTGGCCCAATCCGAGCGAAGTCTTCGCGCTCACCGTGGCCGGCGCACACATCCCGCTGTTGCTGATCGCGATCATGACGATGGTGCTGATCACCAGCAGCGGCACGATGGCCATGGCCGTAAACTTCGGCTATCGCCGCGATCGCAAGCGCACGGCGGCCCTGATGTTCGCGACAGCCGCGTTGGGTCTGATGTTCGTCAGCATGCAGGCGTTCGAATGGACGAAGCTCATCGTCGATGAAGGCGTGCGTCCCTGGGGCAACCCGATGGGCGCTGCTCAGTTCGGCTCAGCGTTCTTCATGATCACGGGCTTCCACGGCCTGCACGTCTCGGCCGGTGTGATCTACCTGAGCGTGGTCGCGCTTCGCGTTCTGAACGGGTTCTACGATCGCAAGGGCACGTACGAGACCGTCGAGATCACAGGCCTGTACTGGCACTTCGTCGATCTGGTCTGGGTGTTCATTTTCGCGTTCTTTTATCTCTGGTAGCTCATCGGATGCCAGCGGTTGGCGGTTGGCGGTTAGCGGTTTGTCAGAAGGGCGTTCGTGCTCTTAGCGCTCGAACGTTGTTCCCATCGCGCGCCAGGCAACAACCAGCGGAAGCAATCACCTCTTACCAACCGCTAACCGCCAACCGCTAACCGCTTCGGAGCAAGAACATGGACCAGGCCGTCGTCGAACATCCCCACTCGAGCGCAACGCATCACGCCGAAGGGCAACAGCATCCGATCAAGATCTATCTGTGGATCTGGGCGCTGCTGTTCGTATTCAGCGCATTCTCGTACATGGTGGACTACTTCCAGCTTCAGGGCGCCTTGCGCTGGACCCTCATCATCACCTTCATGCTGGTCAAGGCGGCATTCATCGTGGCGATCTTCATGCACGTGGCCTGGGAGCGGCTCGCGCTCAAGCTGGTGATTCTCGTACCGCCGCTCGCGCTGCTCGTGCTGATCGCGCTCATGGCGATCGAGGGCGACTACACGTTTCTGACGCGGATGGCGTCCTTCGTGAGCTGAGCCTGTCATGCATGTGACGATCGTCTGGATCTGCGCCGCGCTCGCGGGAGTCATCTTCGGCGTGATGCTGTACTCCGTCGCGACGTTCCGGAGTGCGCCCGGCGCGGGAACGGCGGCCTACCGACACAGCACGATCGTCGAGGTCCTTTGGGCGCTCATCCCGATCGTGATACTCGTGAGCGCGGCGGCGCCAGCGGTAAAAGCGCTGGTGAGTCTCTCCGACCCTGGTTAGCAGTTGCCGGCGTTATTCGATTCTGATGCGGAGGTGATTCGGCCCTTCGCCCCGAAGCGCCGTCAAGTCAGCTTTCTTCACCCGCGCCGCTCCCCTGCGATACGGATTCTCTTCCAGAGTGAACGCGGCCGGTTGACCGTTGAGCTCGATTGAATTCACTCCGCAACCGAGACGCTCCACCTCGTAGGTCGCCTCCACGGGGCGACCGCACAGACTCAGGTTGGCCCGCAAGCCGTTCAACGCCGCCGGCATGACTGGATCGATTACGACAGCGTCGTGCTCCTCGCTCAGTCCAAGAAAGCGGCGAACGATCAGACCCAGGGCGATTCCCGCGCCGCTCGAGTAGACGCGCCAGCCGCCGTCGAGCGCGATTTCGCCGCGCCGCACACGATCATAGGCGCTGCTCGCTTCGTAGCGATCGGCGAAGGCTGCGTCCGAACTGGAGTAGTAGCAGTTCGCCTGTCGACGGCTCGCCTGAGGGACAAGGGAGCGCAGCCCCACCGGGTTGACCTGGCAAAGCGCATGAAAGAAACGCTCCGCATCGCCCACGTGCGCGAGCGCCTGCGCGTAGCGCAGATGCGCATGCATGTACATGAGGCCGATCTCTCGCCCGAAGAACGTCGCGCTCTCCGCGCGCTGAAAGAGTCGCTGCGGCCCGCCGCGATAAGGCATCGGCCGATCGAAGAGGCGCAACCCGTCCGGACCAATCAGATGCGTCCCGATCAATTTCAGGTGATCACGCGCCTGTGCGGGCGTCAGCATATTCTCGAGGACGCCATGAATCATGGCGAGGGCGCTATAACGCACGCCGCTCGTCTCATCGCGCGGATGGAGCAGATAACGAACCTCGTCCGCACTGAATAGCGCATAGCCGGCGAGCACGTCGTCGACGATCAGGAGACGCTGAAAATCTTCCCGCACCGCGCGCGCCTGCGCCTCGAAGGACGCCGCCGCGCTGTCCCGGCCCACGACCCGCAACGCTCGCGCCAGCGTCGTCAGCATCTGATGATGCAACGTGACCGTCCATGCGCTGCACATGTGTTCGCGCATCGAGGGATCCGCCGGCTGCAGGGAGTCGTTCCAGTCGCCATGACCATAGGCGGCCAGCGTCGTGCCCGAAATGGTTCGCTCGCTGATGACGCCCAGTGCGCGTTGCACGTGTTCCCAGACAGTTGCGCGCTGTGCGGACCTCGCATCAGGCGCATGGAAGGCTTCGACTTCGTCGAGCACGCTCGCATCGCCGGCGGCGATCAGGTACTGCGCCAGCGCCAGCACAGGCCAGAACACAATGTCGCCGTGCGAGTCGCCCGCGCGGACGCCGCGATCACGCTCGAAGAACATGAACCATTGCGGCCAGTCGCCGTCGGGATTCTGTGCGCGCATTACGCGCAGCAACAGATCGCGGATCGGCTCAGGACGGCCCGATGCGAGCAGCAGTTCCACCGGCCCCTGACATACGTCGCGCGTTCCCCAGCCGCCGCCGGAGAACTGCTCAAGTCCTCGGGGCGACAAGTAGTGAACCAGCGCGTTGTGCATGAACCAGGGGGCGATTTCGGCAAATTGCGTGACGCGGGCGGCGAGCGGGCTGTGGACGGGCGGAGAAACGCGCCATTTCGGCAGCGCGCCGCTCCGGCCTCCTGCCGCCGGTCGTGGGGAAATGAGGCGTCCCTCGAGGCGCAATGCGATCGACCGGGATGCGGCAGCGACCACGCATACATAGGGCTGCTCACGCGACTGGCCGTCGAGGAAGAGCAGTTCATCACCGCCGATGCGCTCGAATATCGTCCCCGCATCGGGCGACATCAGGAAGAATCCTTCCGGAAACCTGCGGTGCAGCTCCGTGCCGACCTTCGGCAGCACGGCGATACCCTTGCCTTCCAGGCGCCACGATACGACGCCGTCGGCGCCGCCATCGTCGCCGTCGAATGCAACGTGGTGAGAGATGAGAACACGTAGAGACGGACCTGAACGCACGTCGAGCCGCAACGTGAATGCATGCGGATCGCTGCGCGCCTCGCTGCGTACTTCGATCAGGCCGCCCGCGTGTCGATAGATCCAGCGGCAGGCGTCCGGCGTGATCTCGAATGCGGACGGCGTGTCGAGCAGTCGCCACGTTCCCTCGATCTCCACGAAGATGCGCTGCCCGTGCGATCTGTAGAGACTCAGGTAGCTGCGCACCGATGACAGGAAGCGATTGAAGCTCACATGTCCCTGCGTGAGCATCGAATGAAACACGCCGTTCATCCACGTCGTCGAGGTGAGCGCCGCTTCGTCGGGCGTCAGATGCCGACCGGTCCGCAGCAAATGACCGTGCGGGCGCTGCACGCACAATTCCTTGGCGCGCAGCACGATATGTCGGTCCTCGCCGCAGAAAAACGAGAGCAGCCTGCCCTGGTCGTCGCGTTCCTCATGCCTTCGCTCTGCGCCGAACAGCTCCGTAGTCTCTCGCTCATCGAGGTGAAGCGCCTCGAGCAACGCGCCATTGCTGAACAGCGTCGGGGCGGGCGCGGGCGGCGAGCCTGGCAGCGTCGTCACGCCCGGAGGTTTCGCCTCCGGCAGCGCCAGCGCCTGATCGACGGCGACGAGGTCCGTCATTGACGTCGCCGTCACGTGGTTCTCGGCGAGTAAGCCGAAGAATCCGAAGGTGGCGTGCGCGCCGCTCGCCAGAGATGCCGGGGCGTCCTGGATCGCGATCATCGAATGTTCGTGTTGCAGCCGCTGACCCGGCAGCCCGGCCGCCAGCCCTGCGCCTGTTCTTCCGGCACGGCTTGCGAGGCCGTAGACCTGCAGGGCGTCTGTCGCAAACGAGACGCCGCAGCGTAGTGAGCCGATGATGCACCACGGATGTCGGCCGCCCACCGCAAGATTCTGGCGCGAGGCGACGACGCAGCCGCGCTCGGCGTGCGTCAACGCCGTGTGGTCGACATACTGACTGACGTAGTACTCATTCAGACGGATCAGGCCATAAGGCGCCAGCGCGAGATCCTGCGTGTAGATGAGATCGATGTCCCGGGCGTCGCCGTCATTTTCGACGTGTACTTGCCAGAACCACGCCGGAGCGTCTGCCGAAAGCACGAACGCGAGGCGATAGCGCAGCCCATCGCGTTCACCGGCGCCGATCAGCGTGGTCCCGGAGCGCTCGAAAAACCGGGTCGTGCTGCGCGGACCAAGGAGTGGAACGCATGTCGCCGTCCCGTCAGCACGTGTCCGCAGCCAGAGATTCGCAGGACCGCCTTCGACTTCGTCGCCGACAAACAGGTTGACCGTGACGTCGCCGCAGGTCATGCGGCGAATCGAACCGTTGGCGTTGATCTCAACGCTGAGGCCCGATGGACTTCGAAGGCGCATCCCCTGTGCACGTGACTGCGGGTTCATGCTGCGAGTTTCCTGCACGGCTGAGCCAACGCAATCCTGAACAACACGGCCGCATTCTGCAAAGGGCGGCGCCGGGCGCCTCTGATTTGCTGCCATCCGAAAGCAAGCGCAGCTTCGGTAAACCTTGCCCCGCGAGACGGGATTTCCGTCGGTCCGGGCATCTGCATGCTTCGAATGTCAGGGCAGACAGGTAAATCAGAGCTTCCCCAGGGTTGACGATTATCGCTCGCGAGGATGTGCGAACAGGAGCGCAGCCTCAGGGAGGCGTTTTTCCACCGACGACGCAGCAGGATCGGCTGCCTCTGACCGTCTCAGGTTTACGTTTTTTCGGCGCGCACCAGACCCATGAGCACGCTCTTCGCCGACTCAGGAGCTGAAGATCCGGCGCTCGCAACCGCAATCTTGCACATGGCGAGCACTTCAATGCGCCCGCCGTCGAGCAGGCGATACCAGCCGCCATACAGGCGGCCATCCACTTCGTGCGTGAAGTAAGTCAGATCGCTGTTGTCATTGTCGTTGTCGTGCACGTCGGAACCGCACCTTCGACCGGCCAGAATATCCATGCTGCCATCGACAAGGCCTTGCCGACCTTTGAAGAACTCCAGACGCGCCGCCTGCTCCCAGCCCAGAAATACGCGCAAAGCGCCGGGCGGGTTCCGGCTGCCTCCCCAAGACCCAGTTCATTGCGATTCCTGGGCAGGAGCTGCGGACTCGCGCACCCGCCCAATCCCAATTACGCGTCCACGTAAGCACTGCGCGCCGCGGCGCCCCTGACGCTGCATTTCTTTCACGTCGAATGCAGACCCATGCGGTCGTATCCCGGGATGAAACGCGACCACCCGAGGCGTTCTTCCAGCGAACGATTGAGAACTCGCAGGCTGGAGCGCATTTCCAGGGAGCGCCGGACGATCAGATTCGTTTGCGCCTGCGTTTGGGGCCTGCCGCTCTGCGCGGCGGTTCGCTGATACGCAGCGCGTGGGTCGACTTCACTTCCTCCAGGACGAAATACGTCTGCGTGTGCCGGACGCCGCGGACGCTCGCGATCTTGTCGCCGAGCACGCGGCGGTATTCCTCGAGATCGCGCACGCGCGTTTTCACCAGGTAGTCGAAGCCGCCCGCGACCATGTGGCATTCGACGATTTCCTCTACCGGCGCCACGGCTTCACGGAATCGCTCAAAGACGTCCGGGGTTGCGTGGTCGAGCGTGACCTCGGTAAACGCCAGCATGTTTTGCCCGAGCCGACGCGCATTGAGGCGCGCGAAGTAGCCTTCGATGAACCCCTCGCGCTCGAGGCGCCTGACGCGCTCGATGCAGGGCGTCAGCGTCAGGTTCACGGTGCGCGCCAGCTCAGCGACGGTGAGCCGGCCGTCCGACTGCAGCAGCGCAAGGAGCTGCCTGTCGACTCGGTCGAGCTCGCGCCCGGGTTCGATGGATTCGCCGTGCATTGCCCTGGTCGTTTGTGCTTTTTACGCGCCCTTCTTTGGCACATTACACTACCAACGGCGCGCTAAGGTAGCGAGTTATACTCCGGGGACTTCGGGACTCGAGAGTGGAGACTCGAGACTCTGACTGACCGCTAACCGCTAACCGCTAACCGCCAACCACTTCTTTATGTTCGACAATCCTTCCTTCGATGCTCACGAGCGTGTGGTGATGGGCCACGACGCCGCTTCCGGACTGCGCTCGATCATTGCGCTGCACTCGACCGCACGCGGCCCCGGGGCCGGCGGTTGCCGGTTCTGGAACTACGCCTCCTCCGCTGAAGCGCTCACGGATGCACTGCGGCTGTCGCGCGGCATGAGCTACAAGAACGCGATGGCGGATCTGCCGCTTGGCGGCGGTAAGGCGGTCGTCCTGCTCGATGCGCAGCGCCAGAAATCGCCCGAGTTGCTGCGGGCGTTCGGTCGGTTCGTCCATTCGCTCGGCGGCGCCTATGTCACGGCGGAAGACGTCGGCGCCAGCGTGGCGGACATGGAGATCATTGCGTCCGAGACGTCCCATGTGAGCGGCCTGCCGCGTACGGCGGTTGCGTCGGACGGCAATCCCGCCCCCAAAACGGCGCTCGGCGTCTATCTCGGAATCAAGGCGGCCGTGGACTTTCAGCTCCGTCGCGCCGACCTGGCCGGCGTCTCCGTCGCCGTACAAGGCCTCGGCGGCGTGGGTTATGAACTTTGCGCTCTGCTTGCGGCGGAAGGGGCGAAACTGCGCGTGGCTGACATCCGGCAGGATCTCGTCCAGCAGGCGTGCCGCGAGTTCGGCGCCGCAGCGGTCAACGCCGATGCAATCCTGTTCGAGCGCGTCGACGTGCTGGCGCCTTGCGCGTTAGGCGCCGTGTTCAGCCAATCGACCATCCCGCGATTGCAGACCCGCGT
Organism: uncultured Gammaproteobacteria bacterium; assembly: GCA_963723505.1. Classification (GTDB taxonomy): domain Bacteria; phylum Pseudomonadota; class Gammaproteobacteria; order Steroidobacterales; family Steroidobacteraceae; genus Steroidobacter. The sequence continues at coordinate 117,485 of CAVRQU010000024.1, read as the reverse complement.
AATCGCCGGCGCCGCGAACAACCAGCTGGCGACCGCCCAGGACGGCGCGCGCCTGCATGCAGCCAACGTGCTCTACGCACCCGACTATGTGATCAACGCCGGCGGCATCATCAGCGTCGGCCGCGAATATCTGGGCGGGGCCACTGCGCAATCGATTGAAGACGAAATTCACAAGATTCCCGGTCGTCTGATCGAAATCTTCGAGCGCTCGAGATCGTCGCAGCGGCCGACGAGCGACATCGCGGACGAGATGGCCCGCGAGCGCATTCGCAAGATTGCGTGAGTCGTGAGCCGTGAATATAGAGTTGCGCGTTGCCCGTCGCCCGTTGTCCGCAGAAAATAGGTGCGTCTTCTGGACGCACAACGCACAACTCACAACGCAGAACGTCCGCCGACTCACGAATCACGAATATCCGATCACGAGTCACTGGTTATGAAATCACGCTTGCACGTTCCACGCCCGCCCGCGCGGCCCGGCGAAGCGCCGGACTTCAGCTATGTCGCGCTCTCGCCCGCCGGCGCCGTCGCGCGCCCGGATCCTAACGCCCCGCTCGCCGAACTCGAGCCGCTCGCCGCCTCGCTCGTGCGCGTGCTCGATGACGAGCATCGCGCTGTGGGCCCCTGGAATCCGCATCTTGCGCCTGCGGACGTCGAACTGGGGCTGCGTCACATGCTGCTGACGCGGCTGTTCGACGACCGCATGCATCGCGCGCAGCGTCAGGGGAAAATCACCTTCTACATCAAGTCGACCGGCGAGGAAGCCGTCTCCGTGGCGCAATGCATGGCGCTCAGGCCCGGGGATATGCTGTTCCCGTCGTACCGCAATCAGGGGCTGCAGATTGCGCGCGGACGCAACCTCGTCGATCTCATGTGCCAGGTGCTGTCGAACACGCGCGACATGTGCAAGGGGCGGCAGCTTCCAGTGATGTATCACTGGCGCGAGGGCAATCTGTTCTCCATCTCCGGGAATCTCGCGACGCAATTCCCGCAGGCGGTCGGCTGGGCTATGGCTTCCGCGATCAAGAACGAAGATCACATCGCGGCAACCTGGATCGGCGACGGCAGCACGGCGGAGGCGGACTTCCACTACGCATTGCTGTTCGCGCAGATCTATCGTGCACCCGTCCTCCTGAACGTCGTCAACAACCAGTGGGCGATCTCGACGTTCCAGACCTTCGCCGGCGGCGAAGGTCGCTCGTTCGCGGCGCGCGGTCCGGGCTATGGCATCCCGGGGATCCGCGTCGACGGCAATGACTTCCTGGCGGTCTACGCCGTGACGCAGTGGGCCGCGGAGCGCGCGCGGCAGGGCGCCGGACCGACGCTGATCGAACACGTCACATACCGCGCCGCGCCCCATTCGACCAGCGACGATCCCTCGCGCTATCGACCGAAGGACGATCACGAGCGCTGGCCGCTCGGCGATCCGATCGAGCGACTCAAATCGCATCTGATTGCGCTTGGAGAATGGTCCGAAGAGCGCGAGGCGCTGCTCGCGAAACAATGCGAAGAGCAGCTTGCGGCCGCGTGGCGCGAAGCGAACAGTTACGGCACGCTGACCGACGGGCCGCAACTCGATCCCGCCACGCTGTTCGAGGACGTATTGAAAGAGCAGACGCCGAACCTTGCGCGACAGCGCATGCAACTCGCGAAGGAGCGTAAAGCGTGAGATCCGCAGCTCCCTTCGCCGTCGTCGTGGACGGCGACGCCCACAAGACCCTGCCGACGAAAGGCCCCGTCGCTCAAACGACGCGCCGCGCGTGAGAACCAATCCATGAGCCAGATGAACATGATCCAGGCGCTCAACTCCGCCATGGATGTGATGATGGCGCGCGATCCGAGCGTGGTCGTCATGGGCCAGGACGTGGGCTACTTCGGCGGCGTGTTTCGCACGACAGACGGCTTGCAGCGCAAATACGGCGAGCATCGCGTGCTCGACTCGCCGATCGCCGAGGGCGGCATTGTCGCGACCGCCATCGGCATGAGCGTGAACGGTTTGCGGCCCGTGGCCGAGATCCAGTTCGCCGACTACATTTATCCTGCATACGATCAGGTGGTGAGCGAGCTTGCGCGCCTGCGTTACCGCACCGGGGGCGAGTTTTTTGCGCCCGTCACCATACGCACGCCCTGCGGCGGCGGCATCCGCGGCGGGCAGACGCACTCGCAGAGTCCCGAAGCGCTGTTCGCGCACGTGTGCGGACTCAAGGTCGTCATGCCGTCGAATCCCTACGATGCGAAGGGCCTGCTGATTTCCGCCATCGAGGATGATGACCCGGTCGTGTTTTTCGAACCGAAGCGGCTCTACAACGGCCCCTTCGACGGCGATCCGCACAAACCCGCGGTCGCGTGGAGCTCCCACCCGAAGGGCGAGGTTCCCGAAGGCCACTATCGCGTGCCCATCGGCGCGGCGCAGATCGTGCGCCCGGGCGCGCAAGTGACGATCGTGACGTACGGAACGATGGTGCATGTCTGCATGGCCGCGGCCGCCGCACTCGGCGTCGACGCAGAAGTGATCGACATCAGATCGATCGCGCCGCTCGACACGGAAACGATCTGGACTTCGGTGAAGAAGACCGGACGCTGCGTCGTGGCTCACGAAGCCACGCGTTTCGCCGGATTCGGCGCGGAGATTCTGTCGACGATTCAGGAAGAGTGCTTCTGGCATCTGGAAGCGCCGATTCAGCGCGTCGCGGGCTGGGATACGCCGTATCCTCACGCATTCGAGTGGGAGTACTTTCCCGGTCAGGCTCGTGTCGCGACGGCCATCAACGCAGCCCTGGAGTAATGGCGTCCTCTCGCGGAAGGCCCGGAGCCGCCAGGAAAATGGATTATCGGGATGACGGCCTCAGCTGAACCGCAATGATCTTTGCGCGCTCGGCGGCCTGGCGAGAGACGAAGAACAACGTCCAGATCTGAGATGACTTGGGTGGTGACAGAAGCATGAGCAGGCACGTCGTAAAGCTTCCGGATCTGGGCGAAGGCACGGTTTCCTCCGAGATCGTCGCCTGGCGCGTGAAGGTCGGCGACACGGTCGCTGAAGATCAGCCGATGGTCGAGATGGCCACCGACAAGGCGGTCGTCGAGATGCCGACGCCCATCGCCGGCAAGGTTGTCTCGCTCGGCGGCGAACCGGGCGATCACATCGCAGTCGGCGCCGAGTTGATCGTGCTCGAGACAGGCGACGCAGCGACGGCGCCATCGACTCAGGAAACGAAGGCCGCTCCCGAAACGAAGGCCGCACCCGCCTCTCCAGCGACGCAACAGGCCGTTCCGAAGGAAACGGGGACCGCTTCCGTCGCCGCGCCCGCGAGCCCGGCGAAGACGGGCGGCCGCGTGATGGCCTCGCCGGCGACGCGTCGGCGTGCACGCGAAGCGGGCATCGATCTCGCGGTGATCGAGGGATCGGGTCGGGATGGCCGCATTCAGAAACAGGATCTCGATGCGGCGATCAGCGAGCGCGCACGCCCTGGCGCGGCGCCGGCGCCGCGCCCGACCGCAAAGGGATCTGTCGAACCTCGCACAGAAACGGAAGAGATCCGCATCCTGGGCGTGCGGCGCGTCAGCGCGCAGCGCGTGGCCGACTCCAAACGCAATATCCCCCACTTCGCGTACGTCGAGGAAGTCGACATCACCGAACTGGAACGACTGCGCCGACATCTGAACGGCAAGCTGCCCAAGGGGACGCCGTCGTTCACCTATCTGCCGTTTCTCGCGATGGCGCTGGTGCGCGTCATCGACCGGCTGCCGAAGTCGAACGCGCGCTTCGACGCCGAGCGCAACATTCTTGTGCAGCACCGCGGCGTGCATCTTGGCATCGCGACGCAGACCTCCACGGGCCTGAAGGTCCCGGTCGTGCGTCATGCAGAAACCCTGTCGCTGCACGAACTCTCGGCGGAGATTCGGCGCGTCTCGGAAGCAGCGCGCGACGGCACAGCGAGCCGCGGCGAGCTCATGGGTTCGACCATCACGATCACGAGCCTCGGCAAGCTCGGCGGGATCGTTTCCACGCCCATCATCAACGCGCCCGAAGTTGCGATCATCGGCGTCAACAAGGCTGTGGAGCGGCCAATGGTGTATCAGGGCGCGATCGCGGTGCGCCTCATGATGAACCTCTCGTCGTCATTCGATCACCGCTTCATCGACGGCTACGACGCCGCCGAAACGATCCAGGCGCTCAAAGAAAAGCTCGAACAGCCTGCGACGATATTCATGCCAGATTAGGGACTCGTGACTTGTGATCCGGTGACTAGCGTCGATCGCCCGGCGAGCGGATCACGAATCACCAGTCACCGTTCACTTCCCTCTTGGGAACTCTCTGCCCGCCTGACGCTTTTTAGGGCTCAGGATTGAGCCGGTACACGCGGAAGTCTGTTTCGCTGCGTCGCACTCAATCGTTCTTCCTACATGCGCGCAGCAGCGCATTGCGCATACAGCGGGAGCAGCGCTATGGAGCGACGAGAAGTCCTATCCACATCTTCATCTTCCCGGGGCCTCACCGACCGATTGAGGCAGGACGGGCGTCAGCAGCTTGAAAACCGCAAGCGTGTCGCCGCCGACCAGATCGACGAACTCGCCCACGCGCTTGGACGCGCCGGCGAGCAACTCGACCAGAGTCAGCCGACGCTCGCGGCCTATGCAAGTCAGATCGCGTCGGGCGTCAGCAATCTTGCGACACGGCTGCGCGACGGCAGCGTCGAAGATCTCCTCGACGATACGCGACGAGCCGCCCGGCGCCATCCCGGGCTGTTCCTCCTCGGCGGTTTCGCCATCGGCGTCGCGCTCGCGCGTTTTCTGAAAGCCTCCGAGCGTCCACTGGATGCAGGAGATTTCTCCACCGAGACCGGGACAAACTTCGCGGACGCGTCGGCGGAGCAGGAAGAATATCCCATCGCGCGACTATTCGCCTTCGCTCGGGGCGCGCCAGCAACCCTACACACCTGAGTCCGGAGGTTGAGTATGGCGGCTTATCCTGGCGGCGCGGCGCCGCATGATGAGCGTGAACGCGAAAGCGCAGGCAGTCTGCTGAGCCGCCTGCTGAGCGACGCCTCAGCGCTCGTGCGCAATGAGGTGCAGCTGGCGAAAGCGGAGCTGCGCGAGACGACGAGCAACGTGAAGGAAGCCGCGAGCGCGATCGCCGCCGGCGCGGCCGTGCTGCTGGCCGGCGTCCTCGCATTGATTGCAGCAGTGATCCTCGCCCTCGCTCAGGTCGTCGAGCCGTGGGTCGCCGCGCTGATCGTCGGCGCCGGCCTCGCAATCATCGGGCTGATCATGTTGCAGACGGCCCGGAAGAAACTGGACTTCGGGCATCTCGGCTTCGAGCGCACGCAGTCTTCGCTCAAGAGCGACGCCCGCGTAGTTGCGCGCAGAACGTGACGAGCAAGGAGAATGCGATGAACGCTACGACCGGAACTCGCGACCCTTCCGATCTCGAGCGCGAGGCGAGCGAAATACGCGCCGACATGGATCGAACCCTCGATGCGCTCGAACGCAAATTTGCCCCGGGTCAGCTCGTTGATCGCTCGCTTGCGTACCTTCGCGATCATGGCGGCGAATTCACCCGGAACATTGGAGAAACCGTGAAAGAGAATCCAGTCCCTGTGCTGCTCACAGCAGCAGGCCTCGCCTGGTTGATCACGTCCAGTCTGGGCGCCCGATCAAAGGCGAGCGAAACGTTCACCGACCCGTACACCGACGAGAGCGGATTGAGAGAAAGGCTCGGCGAGAAACTGCACGAGAAGACCGACGCTGCGAAGCGCACCTGGCGTGAGTCGCGCACGGCGGCCTCCGGGCGCGTGGCGCAGGCGGTGGACGCCACGCGGGCGCGCGCCCAGCAGGCGCAAGACCGTGCACGGGTATTGATCGACGAGCAACCGTTGGTGCTTGGCGCGCTCGCTCTCGCGGCCGGCGCGATCATCGGCGCCGCGCTGCCGACGACGCAGTACGAAAACCGCACCGTCGGTCCGGTTCGCAACCGCACTCTGGACAAGGCGAAAGCGTTAGGCGAGCGCCAGTATCAGAGTCTGCGCAACAAGCTCGAGCCGCGCGAGGACGTTCAAGTCAGCGGAAGAGCGAACTAGGCGGGCGAACTGGCTGATGCGCGCCCGGATTTGCGCACCGCTGAAAGTGACGAGCTCAGCTGGATGCGTGAATCAGGGCCTCGGTCGGCGCGCTGTGCTGTGCGCGTTGTCGCTGGTCCTGGCGGCGTGCGCGCAGACGCCTGAAGCGCCGGACCCAGTCGGCTTCGGCCCTGCTCCGGTCCTTCCGGCGCCAGACGCCTCGGTCATTCCAACGGTCAACATCGCGCCGGCGACCGGTTGGCCGGCGAACGAAAGGCCGCGCGCCGCAGACGGCTTCACGGTCAGCGCATTCGCAACCGGACTCGATCACCCACGCTGGTTGCTGGTGCTGCCGAACGGCGACGTTCTTGTCGCCGAGTCGAATGCGCCGCCGCGGCCCGAAGACCGCAAGGGCTTCAAGGGATGGGTCATGGGACTCATGATGAAGCGGGCCGGCGGCGGCGTTCCGAGCGCCGACCGAATCACGCTGCTGCGCGATGCAGACGGCGACGGCGCTGCCGAATTGCGTACGGTGTTCGTACAAGGCCTGCACTCACCTTTCGGCATGGCGCTGGTAAGAAATGATCTGTATGTCGCCAACACCGACGCGATCATCCGGTTCACATATCAATCAGGGCAGACGGAGATCCAGGGCGCGGGCGTCAAGGTCGCCGATCTCCCCGCGGGACCGATCAACCATCACTGGACCAAGAACATCATCGCGAGCGACGACGGGTCGCGGCTGTACGCCACCGTAGGATCGAACAGCAATGTCGCCGAGAACGGCGTCGAGAACGAAGAGCGTCGTGCGGCGATTCTCGAGATCGACCCGTCGACCGGACAGACGCGCATCTTCGCTTCCGGATTGCGCAATCCCAACGGCCTCGCCTGGCAGCCGGACAGCGGTGAACTGTGGACCGCAGTCAATGAACGCGACGAACTCGGCGACGACCTCGTGCCGGACTACATGACTTCAGTGCAGGACGGCGGCTTCTATGGCTGGCCGTACAGTTATTTTGGTCAGCACGTTGATGAGCGCATGCAGCCGTCGCGTCCGGACCTGGTCGCGAAGGCGATCGTTCCGGATTACGCGCTGGGAGCGCACACCGCGTCGCTCGGATTGACCTTCTACACGAGCGAGCTCTTTCCGGAGCGCTATCGCTCGGGCGCGTTCGTGGGCCAGCACGGTTCCTGGAATCGGCGCACGCCGAGCGGCTACCGGGTGATCTTCGTCCCCTTCGCATCGGGCACGCCGTCCGGTCCGCCCGAAGACATCCTCACAGGATTCCTCAATGACGACGGCGAAGCCCGCGGACGACCGGTTGGCGTCGTCGTCGATCGTGGCGGCGCCCTGCTGGTCGCCGACGATGTAGGCAACTGCATCTGGCGCGTCACGCCTGCGCAGGCGCAGCTATCCCATCAAGACGCTCACGAAGCTGAATCCGCAACAGAAAAAGACTGACTACCGTCTGCAACATCATCGTCGCGACCGACAGATACCAGATGTGTTCGATGCGCAGACCGGGCTGGGCTGACAGCCAGATCGCCGGGATCGCATAAGTGATCAGGCGCGTGGCCGAGCTCAGCAGCGAAGGCATCGTATTGCCCAGCGCCTGGAACATGCCCGAGCAGGTGAACACGATGCCGGTCGCCACGAAGTTCCAGGAGATCAGCCGCAGGAACAAGGCGCCGACTTCGACGACTTCCGGTTCTTTCGAAAAGAACGCGATGAGCGCCTCCGGCCGCCACTGGCACAGCACTGTCAGCAGCAACATGAGAATCGTCCCCATCGTCAGAGCGCTGCGAAGCGTTTCGCGTACACGCGCGGGCTGATGGGCTCCGAAGTTCTGACCGGCGACGGGCGCCACCGCAAATGCGATCGCCATTGCGGGCAGAAAGATGCCCTGCATGACCCGCGCGCCGATGCCGAATCCGGCCTGCGCGGCCGCGCCGAAATGGCGGATCACCCAGTACGTGACCGCGGTATATAGAAACAACAGCGCGAATTCGCCGCCTGAGGGCACCCCGATAGTCAGCATTCGCTTCCAGACAGCCAGGCGCGGCTGCCACTGCTCGCCGTGAAAGCCGACATACTTCTCCAGCCGCACGAAATAAAACCACAGCATCAACACGCCCGCGGCGACCGCGATCGTGCTCGCGAGACCCGCGCCCGCCACGCCGAGCGGGCGACCGGTGCCCCACCCTGCGATCAGAATCGGCGCGAGCGCGGTGTTGAGCAGCACCGTCGCGACCTGCACAACCATCGTCGGCTGCACGATGCCGGTGCCGCGGAGCGCTGAAGACATTGCAACCAGGGCAAATTGCAGCGCCAGGCCAGGCATGAACCAGTACAGATAGGTCGTCCCCGCTCTGATCGTCGCGGCGTCCGCGCCGACGGTCGCCACGTAGGGTTCCGCCAGCGCATACCCGAGAACAAGCGTCAGCACGCCGCACAGCGCCGCGATCAGCAGGGATTGATTGAAGAGCAGATTCGCATCGGCCTGATCCTTCCGGCCGACTGCGTGCGCGATCAGGGCGACGGCCCCGACGCCCAGCACCTGCGTCAGGGCAAGTATGACGAACATCGCGTTGCCGGCTGCGCTTACGCCAGCCACCGCCGCATCGCCGAGCTGTGCGACGAAGTAGAGATCGACGAAGTAGTAGAGCGTCTGGAAAATCATGCCAGCCGCCATCGGCATCGCCATTGTCACCAGGTGACCGCCGACCGATCCTTGTGTGAGATCTTTCATGTTGTTGCTGCCTGTCGAATCGCAAAGCACGTGCGGTCGTGCACATTCTGCGCGATCGCCGGATCTTTGTCGTGAGCAGAGAATCGTGAGTCGTGAGTGGAAAAAGGCGGGGATGCACAGCTCTTCTTACTGCTCACGGCTCACCGAGACTTGCAATCTCGCTACCGTCTCCCCAAGTATCAGATAGTCATCCGACCATCGCCGTTATGACTGAACCCATCCACTTCGTCTGCGGTCACTGCGACGCCGTCGTGCGCGTGCCGGCGGAGCGGGTTATGGAAGGGCCGCGCTGCCCTCAATGCCGGCACGCTCTGTCGGAGGGGCGGCCGTTTGCACTGAAAGCCGCGAACTTTGACAAGCACCTGACGCGCAATGATCTGCCGCTGGTCGTAGATGTGTGGGCGCCCTGGTGCGGACCCTGCAGAATGATGGCGCCGCACTTCGAAGAGGCGGCGGAACGTTTTGCGCAGCGGGCGCGGTTCGCCAGGATCAATTCGGACGAAGAAGGCGCGCTCGCCTCGCGCTTCGGCATCCGTGGCATCCCGACGCTGATCGTGTTTCGCGGCGGCAAGGAAATCACCCGGCACTCCGGCGCCATGGACTCGAGGACGCTCACCGACTGGTTGACCGCTGCATTGAGCTGAGGGACGTCATGGCCTCTGGCCGTTGTCCGTTGCGCGTTGTGGGTTGTGCGTCCAGAGCCGCGCCGCCAGATCCGGGCTGCGGACAACGGACAACGGATAGCGGACAACGATTCAAGCTGTGAACGCATTCGTTCTCATGGGCGTCTCCGGCGCCGGCAAGACCACAGTCGGCAAGCGCGTCGCCGCCGATCTTGGCTTGACATTCATCGAAGGAGACGAGTTTCATCCGCAGAACAACATCGCCAAGATGTCCTCTGGCGTACCACTGACGGACAAAGACCGAGGGCCCTGGATCGACGCCCTCGCGAAGGCGGTCAACGAACGTCGACCGGAACGCGACGCCGTCATCGCCTGCTCTGCACTGTCGCGCTTCGTGCGCGAGCGATTGCGTGACGCCGTGCAAGAGCCGCTTCACTACCTTTTTCTCATGGCCGAGCGATCGGTGATTGCGAAGCGCCTCCAGGCGCGGGCGCGGCATTACATGAAGGCCGGCATGCTCGAAAGTCAGCTTGCGGCGCTGGAAGCGCCTTCGGATGCGATCACGATCGACGCCGACCGTCCGCTGCAGGAAGTGTGCGCCGAAGTGGCGAATCATATCCGCCGCCTGCGAACGGGTTGAGTCTCCGAAACTTCCACCGAGATCACGGAGCACACAGTGAACAATCCGCCTCGGTGAGCTTCGTGAGCCCAGCGCGCTCCGTGGAAATCCTCTCCTTCCGGAGATGTCACGGACTCACCGGAGATCGCGAGATCAGACGATCAGGAATGAATTGCTTTCATCCGTGAGCTCCCTGAGCGCCGTGTGCTCCATGGAAATTTTCTCTCTCCGTGGCGAAAATCTGACCGCCGCTTCCTGAGAATCTCTACACGAGGGCGCCGACGCTTCGGTCTGTAAGCCATTTTTTCGGATCTTCTCGACTACGAACGCATCCGCACGGCAGCCGATTACGTATTGTACTGATGCAGTCTCTCTCGCTCTGAATGTCTCAACAGACGCACTTCGATGCGTCACCCAGTTGGCTGATCCGATCCGCCGCCGCTTGCATCATCGAGAATCGGGCAGCACACCGGGTTGCGTCACTCGCTTTGGAGCAACAAATGATGAGCAAGCATCGCTACGTTCTGACGGCCGCTTCATCGACGTTCGCATTGCTGTCCTCGCCCACCGACGGCGGCGGAGACGCCCTCGGCGGACGATGACACTATTGCACAAATGATCGTGACGGGAACGCGCGTCGCCGATCGTTCCGCGCTGGAGACGGCTGCGCCCGTTGATGTGGTGTCGAGCGACGCGCTGCAGAACCTTGGCGTCACCGAGATCAATCAGGCCTTGTCGGTCGCGCTGCCCTCCTACAATTTCCCGCGACCGGGACTCGCCGACGGCACTGACACGATCCGCCCCGCGACGCTGCGCGGCCTCGCGCCGGACCAGACGCTGGTGCTGGTGAACGGCAAGCGCCGTCATGCCGCTGCGCTCGTCAACGTCAACGGCACGATCGGGCGCGGCGCGGCCGCGGTTGATCTCAACACGATTCCGAATCGCGATCGTGAATACGATCGAAGTGCTGCGCGACGGCGCCTCGGCCCAGTACGGCTCCGACGCGATTGCGGGCGTGATCAATCTGCGCCTGCGCGAGGAGCGCGACGGCGGCGACATGAGCGCGACCTACGGCTGGCGCGATTCGAGCTACGACACGATCACCGGAACCCCGCCTGCAGGCGCGACCTGGTCCGCTCCTCCGGTGCTGTCGCGCGATGTGTCGGATGGCGAGACGCTGACCGTATCGGCGTGGAAGGGCCTGCCTCTCGGTGAAACGGGGTTCGTCACCGTCGCGGCCGAATACAAGGACCAGGAACGCACCGAACGCGGCGGTTGGGATTTCCGCCGCCAGTATCCCTTTGTCAATGGCGTGCCCAACGCATTCGATCCGCGCGAGGCCACGTTCGATCGCTTCAACGCGTGGTACGGCGAACCGGAACTCGAAGCAGAAGACCGTGTTCGTGAACGCAGGCTATGACCTCCCGACGGGCGCGACGCTCTACGGTTGGGCGAGCTGGCAGGATCGCGACGCGCGTTCGGCGGGCTTCTATCGGCCGGCGCAGGACGCGCGCAACGTCATCGAAATCTATCCCGACGGCTTCCTGCCGATCATCGCCCCCGAAGTCACGGACTGGTCCGCCGCCGGCGGCGTGCGCTGGACAGCTCGGCGACTGGGATATGGATTCCTCGCTCGTCTACGGCAAGAACGAGATGGAGTTCACCATCGAGAACACGCTGAACCGCTCGCTCGGCCCGGCCAGCAAGACCGTGTTCGACGCCGGCGGTTTCGACTACGACCAGCTCGTCCTGAACGTGTCCGGCGTGCGCGAGGTCGAAGTCGGCGCGTTCGCCTCGCCGCTCAACGTCGCGGTCGGCGTCGAGGCGCGGCGCGAGTCCTATTCGATCTTCGCCGGCGAGCCGGACTCCTATCGCAACGGCGGCGTGCTGTTGAACGGTCAGCCCACGCGCGTCCGGCGCGCAGGTCTTCCCGGGCTTTCGTCCGTCGAACGAAGTGGACGAAGACCGCACGGCCGTCGGCGCCTACGTCGATCTCGAAGCGAACGTGACGGAGAAGTTCCTCGCGTCGGTCGCCCTGCGCGGCGAGAGCTACTCGGACTTCGGCGAGAACCTCTCCGGCAAGCTCGCCGCCGCGCTACGACTTCACCGACAGCGTTCGCGCTGCGCGGTTCGATCCAGAACGGCTTCCGGGCGCCGTCCCTGCCGCAGCAGTTCTTCGCCACGACCTCGACGAACTTCATCGACGGCGTGCCGTTCGACATCACGACGTTCCCGGTGTCCGATCCCGTCGCGATCGCGCTGGGCGCGCAGGACGCTCGACGCGGAAGAGTCCGTCAACTACTCGCTCGGCGCGGTGCTGCGGCTTGGCGATGTCGAGCCTCACGGTCGACGCCTACCGCATCGACATCGACGATCGCATCGTGCTGTCCGAGAACCTGACGCAGGCGAACGTGCGCCAGTACCTCACCGCGCAGGGCTTCATCGGCTCGGCGGCGGACGCTTCTTCATCAACGGCGTCGACACCGACAACCGAAGGCGTCGACGTCGTGCTGAACTGGCCGCTGCCCACGGACGGCGGCCGGCCGCTTCGACGTCACGTTGACGGCGAACTGGAATTCGACCGACGTCACGCGCGTACCGCAAACGGCGCAGCTTGCGGCCCTCAATCCGGCGCCGCCGCTGTTCGATCGCATCAACGTGCTGACGTTCGAGGAAGGCACGCCGGAGAGCAAGTTCGCCGGCACGCTCAACTGGTCCTGGGATCGCATCGGGGCGACCCTGCGTGCGACGCGCTATGGCGAAGTGCTCTCGCCAGGCACCAGCGCGGCGACGGATTTCGTGCTTTCGCCGACGACGCTCGTGGATGTCGAGGGTCGGTTCGACGTCACGGACCACATCCGCCTCGCGATCGGCGCGGACAACGTTCTCGATGAGTACCCGGACGAGAATCCGCCCGCGCTCAACACGACGGGCACGACGGCGTTCTCGAACTACTCGCCGTTCGGCCGCTCGGGACGCTTCGTGTACGGACGGATGACCTACAGCTTCTGAAGAGCCTGGCGGCTTGCGGTGAACGCCACGATGGGTCGTGGCCTGCAGCATTGTAAGGTGTAGATATGGATCGTCGCGGAGTGCGGAGCAGCACGGCGATTCGAGGCAAACTCGACCGTGATGCGTCGTGGCTTGGGGAGCGGGGTCGAGTCGAGCCCCACTCCCCGAAACGACTGCGCCAACGGCCTGTGCCGGCAGGCGCGCGCGTTGCCATGGTGCGACGGACAGACGGTTCCCTAACCCCTAAGCACTTCCTTCTTGCTAGCGCGTGGCGACTGCCACGGCCGCGCAAGCCATTGCGGCGCCCGTGCCGCGATTGAGCCGCTTCAGCGCCGCAGGATTGCGAAACATCCGTCGCGCCCTGGAAGCGAGCAGAACGTATCCGCCGAGGACGAGCGGCAGAACCAGCGAAATCGCCGTCACAACCTCCAGAAATCCGGCGAGCGTGAGCCGCTCGAGTTCGACCACCGTCGGCAACAGCGCGAGAAAGAAAATCATCGTCTTCGGATTCGCAAGCGTCAGCGCGAGACTGCCGACGAACAGCTGCAGCGGTTTCTGCCCGGAGTCGACCACGTTTTCCGGCTCCGTGCTCACCGGCGCCGTCCACAGGCGATAGGCAAGATAAAGCAGGTACGTTGCGCCGGCATATTTGACCGCAACAAAGACGACGTGGGCGGTCTGCGCCAACGCGGCGAGGCCGGTTGCGGCGACCGTGAACCAGATCAGATCGCCGATCAGGAACCCTGCAATGAAGGCCGGCGCGCCTTGCGCGCCCCGAGCAAGAGATCGCGCGACGACGGCCGCGACGCCCGGACCGGGCGTCGCGACGGCGAGAAAGTAGACGGCGCTGAAAACGAAGAGTCCGTAAAGCGACACGGCGGCCTCCCGATTCGCTCTCCCAGGGCGGTCAGAGCTTATCTGACTCCCGGGCGACGCCGAAGTTTCCGCCCCGCCGCCGGGCTGTCGTGGCGCGCAAGTCATCGCCTCCTCGGGTTGCAGTTCCTGAGCGGATTCTCGCCGCCGTGCGTCGCCTGCAACGACGCAATCCCGCAAGTCGCTGAAAAAGCGCTCCCTGCCTCTCGGATAACCGCAGCGCCGCCCTGCGCGCGCGGGCTTATCCTTTACTCAGGTCAACGTACCGCTGTCGAGTTTCGCGTGCAGGGACGACTCGCCTGAGCTTGCGGTCGATCGAAAGATGAGATTGCCGCGCGCGATGAGCCGCCCCTGGCGCGTGGAGCGCGCCAAGGAGGTGTCCCATGAAATCCACCATCATCGCGTGCGGGCTGCTCGGCCTGATTCTCACCGGCTGTGCACAGAGAGATGAACTGCCCGGCTCAGTGACGGGAGCGTATGAGCAAGCGTTCAACCGGGACAACCTTGACGCGACCGCGGCGTTGTTCACCGACGATGCGCAGATTCTGCCGGAACACGGGCCGGTCGTGACCGGCCGCGACGAGATCAAGCAGTTTCTGAAGGATCAGATGACTCCGGTCGTGTCGTTCAATACCGAAACGGATATGACGCTCGTGCGCGGCGACATCGGCTTCGAACAGGGTCACTATCGCGTCAGAGACCTGCGCCGCGGTTCGGACATCGAAGCAGGCAAGTACATCCACGTTTGGCGCAAAGTGGGCGGCGACTGGAAGCTGTATCGCATGATCTACAACACGGACATTTCGCGGGAGGCGGAGGTTTCCGTAGCTACGGAGTCGTAGCTCCGCAGGCAAGCTCGCGACACCGCTCCGTTCGAACCGACCATCGCAAGCGCCATCGCCGCGCCCTGAACGGAGCGCGGCGATGGAGTGCGATCAGGACCTGATCGCCCAGGTCCCCTCGCCGTTGCGGCAGGCAAGCGCCGTGGAGGTCTGCGACTTGCCGTCGCGCGTCGCTTTCAGGTTGAACTTGCGGCAACCGGTGTTGACGTTCTTCGCCTCGATCGGCGTCAAGATGTAAGCAACTTTCGTCGCGTCGTTCATCCAGCGTACGCTCTGACCCACCTTGGCGAGCTCGAGCGAGTGGCCGACGCAAGCGCGATCGCCGTCATCGAGATCGCGGCCGATTTCGCGGCCGATGACCGCCCCGAGCACAGAGCCCACGACAATGGCGACTGTGCGGCCCGAACCCTCGCCGACCTGCGAGCCGATCGCGCCGCCCACTACGGCGCCGAGGACCGTGCCGATTTCATCGCGATTGCAGCGGCCTTCGATGATGCCGTAGTCGCGGGGCCATTCCTTACCGGTGTAGCCGACGTATGCCGGATCGTGTTTCTTGCGCCACCCATGCGCCTTGGCGTGATCCGGGGGATCTGCGAGCGTGGGTGCGCAGAGGCCGGTGAGCAGGAGAGCTGAAACAACACGAAGCGAACGGGTGCGGACGGTCCGGAAGACATGAGGCATCTGAAATTCTCCAATCGATGTGAGCGGCGCGGCCCGCTGCACGGCGGGCGCTTCGATATGTTGAATCCTGTGGCCGGCCGACCGGACGGGCAAGAACGCCTACAGCAAAACTGTGGACTGGCTCTCGTTTCTGCGCGCCGGAAGGCGCTGCACAGCGGGTTCGCCGTCGGTGGTCCCCTGCCTTTGGCGACAAATCTTGTCGCTCGCCCGGCGCGAACTTGCATCTAATAGACTTGTCGCCGGGGAGAACGACTGCCTATGAGAACAACACGCCTGTTCAGCGCCGCCGTGGCCACAGCGATCGCCGCAGCGAGTATCGGCGCCGACGCCCAGCAATCTTCCACCCAGCCAAATCCGTCAGCGCTCGCTGAGGCTCAGGCGGCCGCCAGCACGCCGGCGAGCGATGCCCCGCCCGCCGTGCATCCCGGCAAACTGATTTACGAGCGAGCCTGCGCAGCGTGCCATGACAACGCTGAAGCCACGCGCTCGCCGTCCCTCGACACGCTGAAAGCGATGCGCTATCAGACGATCAGCTATGCGATCACACAGGGAAAGATGCAGTCGCAAGCTGCTTCTTTGTCCGCAGCCGAGAGGTCAGCGGTCGTCGACTATCTCGTCGGCAGGGAGCCCACTTCGGACGAGTGGATCGCCAACGCCATGTGTCCGGCGGATCGACGCGGCGTCGATCTGAGTCCCGCGGCCGCGATCACCGGGTTCGGCTTCGACCAGCAGAACCATCGACGCCTCACCGCCGCGCAGGCGGGCCTGAAGACCGCCGACTTTCCCAATCTCGAACTCGCCTGGGCGCTCGGCTTCCCGAAGGCGACGACGATGCGCTCGCAACCCGTGATCGTCGGCGCGACGATGTTTCTGCCCGTGGCCGACGCCCAGCGCGCATTTGCAATCGATATCGCAGGCCCGCCCTGCGTCAAATGGGTCTACGAGAACGACGTGCCGCTGCGCACGAGCGCCGCGTATGGCGAACTGCCCGGGTCGAAGCGCAAGGTGCTCGTGTTCGGCGACCTCGCCGCCAACATCCACATGGTGGACGCCCTCACAGGCGAACGGCTGTGGAAACAGCCGGTCGGCCTCTTCCAGTATTCGCTTACGACGGGAACGCCGGTATTGCATGGCGATCGGGTCTACGCACCCATTTCGCAGTACGAGATCTCGCTCGGCGCGAACGTGAATCACGAGTGCTGCAAGACGCACGGCGCGGTGACGGCGCTCGACGCGCTCACAGGCAGAAAGATCTGGACCACGCACACGATGCCGGACGCGAAGCCTGTGCGCGATCGCGGGGACGGCAAGATGCTTTGGGGTCCATCGGGAGCGCCGATCTGGAATTCACCGGCGATCGACGCGAAGCGCGGCGTGCTCTACGTCGGGACCGGCGAATCGACGTCGGAACCCGCATGGGAAACCACCGACTCAATTCTGGCGATCGACCTCGAAAACGGCGCCGTTCGCTGGAGCTTCCAGGCAACGGCGAACGACATCTTCCTGAGCGGCTGCGGGCGGGCGCGCAACGGTCTCAACTGCCCACGAGAGAAGGATACGGTGTTTCGTGACGTCGATTTCGGCGCGTCCCTCATCATTGCGAAGCGCAGCGACGGGTCCGACGTGCTGCTCGCGGGTCAGAAGTCCGGCACGGTCTGGGCGCTCGATCCGGACAACAAGGGCAAGGTGATCTGGCGTCAGGAGTTCGGCGAAGGCTCGCCGCTCGGCGGCATTCACTGGGGCATGGCCTACGATGGAGAGCGCGTGTTCGCTCCGATCAATCGGCCATTTGGCTTCGGCGGAAGACAGGATCCGTCGCAAAGGCCCGGCATGCATGCACTCAGGGTCGACACCGGCGAAGTGGAGTGGACCTTCGCCGCGGCGCCCGATTGCTCGGGCGATCGCCAGGCGCGCGTGAAGAGTTGCGCAACCAATATTGGTCTGTCCGGCGCGCCGGTGGTCATCGACGGCGCTGTGATTGAAGGCAGCCTGGATGGGTTCGTGCGTGCGTTCGATGCACGAAGCGGCGACGTGCTGTTCCAGTTCGACACGGCGCGGCAGTTCGAAACCGTCAACGCCGTCGCAGCACACGGCGGCGCCATCGACAACGCGTCGATCGTCGCGGCGAACGGATACCTGTTCGTCTCCTCGGGCTACGGAATGTTCGGTCAGCCGGCGGGCAATGTGTTGCTGGCGTTCCGCCCCAGAAAACCCACCTGACCACGAATCGTTGTCCGTTCTGCGTTGTGCGTTGTCCATCAGAGGCGGCAGGTTGCACAACACTCTGGACGCACAACGGAAAACGGAGAACGGACAACGGACTGAGGCTTCCCGCAGGCGATAGCGGCTGCGATTATCCCGTTGCTGTTTGCGCGGCCACGGCTGCGTATCTGCGGCGTTCCGTGGCGTTGAGGTCTTCGACGCTGCGCATCAGCGCCTTGAAATCATCGCGCTCGAAGAGAGCGGAGAGATAGGGATCGCGCTGCGCGGCCCACTCGCTGCGCCAACCCGCCTCCACGGCGCGCTGCAGCGACGCCATCGCCTTGTCCGCATCGCCCAGCAAGCCGTATGCATCCGCGCGCAGCGAGTGCACTCCCCAGCCTGCGTAGCCGTTGCGCTCCATTTCATCGAGCAGCCGCAGGAGCTGCGAGACACGTTGTGCGCCCGCCTCGCGGTCGCCGCGGCGCAGGTCGAGCAGCGCGAGGGGCAGTTGAAACGACACGCCCCAGCTGGCTGCGCTGTGCTGCGCGGTCTGCAGCGACTCAAAATCGCGCGCTGCAACGGCGCGCGCCGCCAGCGCCCGCGCCGTCGCGTCGTCGCCGGCGGTCAGGCTGATCTGCGCCGCGATCATCAGATCGGTTGCACTCGCGGATTTGTCGCGCGGCAATTGCGCTACGAACTTTCGCAGCGCTTCGGGTCCCTGCTTCATCAGCAGCAGGTCCGCGTATCGATAGCGCAAGCGCGGGTCATCCCCTGCGACGGCGAGTGCGCGATCAAGGGTGCTCTGCACGTCGTCGAGCGCGTGCATATCCAGCAGCAGCTCCGCTCTTTGCATGTACAGCTCGAGATTGCGCGGCGCCACGCGCAGCCCCTGATCGTTCCAGTGCAACGCTTCCGCGAGTTGTCCCTGCGCGCGCGCCAGCCAGCTCGTGGCCATGAAGCCCCACTCCGATGCTGGCTGCAGTCGCCGACCTTCCGCACAGTCGCCGGACGCTTCTGCATACTCGCCAAGATCCTGCAACGCAATGCAGCGTTCGACGTGACGCATGAAGTCCAGCGGATCGAGCAGGCGCGCCCGCGTGAACTCAACGAGCGCCGGATGGAGCAGTCCCCTGTGCTCGAAGAGGCGGCCGAGATGAATCGCCGCAGTCACATTGCTGGGATTGAGAGCCGTTGCGCGGCGCAGATCCGTTTCCGCATCCTGGAATCGATTCTGCTCCCGGCGCAAGGCGCCTCGGGTCGCGTACGCATCCGAAAGCTCGGGATCGAGACGCAGCGCAGTGTTCACCAACCGCTCCACTTCTGCGGACAGCTCATGTATCGGCCTTTGCGTGAGGGCGTATTCGCTGAGCCGCGCCTGCGCCAGGCCGACGTAGGCGAGCGCGAAATTGGGATCCAGCGCGATCGCCCGGCTGTTGAGCTCGACCGCCTTCGCGTTCCCTTCCGGCGTCCGCTGGCGAAAGTAGTGGCGGCCACGCAGATACAACTCATAGGCCGCGGCGTCTCCTGCTCCGCGCGCGCGGATGCGCGTGGAAGTCTCCGCAGTAAGGCCGATCTCCAGCGCCGCTGCGACCGAACGTGCAATATCGCTTTGCACACTCAGCACGTCCTTCACGGGCAGATCGTACGATTCCGACCAGGTTCCGGAACCGCGCTGCGCATCGACGAGGCGCGCGGTGACGCGCACCGCATCGCCGGAGCGACGCACCGAGCCTTCAAGCACGTGGCTCGCGGCGAGTCGCCTGCCGATCTCCCGCACATCCATCGGCTTGTCGCGAAACGCATAGGCCGATGTACGCGCTACGACGCGCAGTTTGGGTA
The DNA here is from genome assembly GCA_963723505.1 of uncultured Gammaproteobacteria bacterium. Classification (GTDB taxonomy): domain Bacteria; phylum Pseudomonadota; class Gammaproteobacteria; order Steroidobacterales; family Steroidobacteraceae; genus Steroidobacter. Next base: position 97,991 of record CAVRQU010000024.1, on the reverse strand, counting down.
GTTGTGACAGCGTGGTCGAGAGCTCCTCAGTGAGCCCATCGCAGAATGCGGAGTCGCGTCCTTCTTCGCTCAGGTCCACGAACGGCAACACCACGATCGAAGCGGAGGATGGCTGCTCCTCCCTATTGCGCCACAGGAAGATTGCGGCCAGCGCCGTGAGCGCTACGACGCCAAGCGCCGCAAGCCGCCGCATTCTTGCGGGGAATCTGACTCCCGACGCCGCAACCGGAATCGCAGAGACTTGATTCAGAGGCGACTGTGGGCGACTCCGGTACGGCGTCGCCTGGGGACGTTGGAAGCGGCGGCGTGCGCACGCTGGCGATCAGTCGATAGCCCTTGCGGGGAACGGTGGCGACATAGGTCGGCGTTTCATCGGCGTCGCCCAGCAGTTTCCGCAATTGGGAAACCGCCTGATAGAGGGAAGCGGAGCCGACGATGACGCCGGGCCAGACCTCGTGGAGCAACTGTTTGGAGCTGACAACCTGCCCTTGCGCGTCAGCGAGTCGCATGAGCAGTCGCATCGTGCGAGGCTCGAGCTTGATGATTTCGCCCGCGCGCGACATCTGATCGAGCGCGGGTTCGACCAGCCACTCGCCGATCAAGAGTCGCCTTGTCTCACATTCAACTGACATTGCCGCCTGCCCCGCGCGCGAGATCGAGTATACGCATGCGTCGCGCGCTGACAGGCGCCCATTCGGGATGGACCGTTGACAGATCACCGACCTTACGGTCTACGACTTTCGTTCAGCGGCGATCAACTCAAAGCGAACTTTAGTAGTTCTCACAAATGCTTCAGCAAAGCTTCAGCGCTTCTTCAGGACTTCGCGGCGCCACAGGCGGACAACAACAGCACGGTCGTAGTCGAGCGATCGCGATCACCAACCCACCTGAGGAGTCCATTCATGAAAACCGTGCAAGCTATTTGCTCACTGCTTTGGCTCGGCAGCGCCCTGCTCTGCGGCAACGCAATTGCGGGCGAAGCGACCAGGGAACGCGTCGTGAAGTACGCCGATCTGAACCTGAACAATCCAGCGGGCGTGCAAACGCTGTATCGACGGATCAACGCCGCTGCTCGCGCAGTCTGTGGACGCAATGACGCGCTGTCTATCCAGCGCGCCAGGGCGAACGAGTGCACAGAGAAAGCCATTGATGACGCCGTCACGCGGGTCAACAACAACAATCTGAGCGCTTATCACGCGCAGAGGATCGGGAAGAACGGCGGACCGAAGGTGGCGGCTCGCTGAGAAGATCCGCAGCGTGCTCGTGGGCAGGCCTTCGCCTGCGAGCACGCCTGCTCAGACGTCCCGGCGTCCTGAAGGCCAGGAAGCTCTGCACAGGTCGACTATCCTGACCTTTCAAACGACGCAACTGATTGAAAGACGGGGGATCGTAAAGGCGATGAATTCATCAGATCGCAATCATGCTGAGGATTCCTGATGGATCAGAGCAACCCTAACGCCTCGCGGAGCTGCGCGGCAGTGAGAAGGCGAGTGTAAACCTTGCTGCCGACATCGAATTCTTTAGCCTGCGACAGCGGACCAACCACGACCGGATCGAAGCCCGCATCCCTCACTAGTCTCTGCGCGACAGCGAGCGCCTGAGCGTCATCGCCTGCGAGCGGAATCGCAAACTTCTCGCCAGCGCGGTTCGCTTCACGCACCAGATCCCCGTGATTGATGGCGTTGAATGCTCTGACAAGCCGTACGCCGGGAAGGTATTCAGGCGACGTCACGCCCGTACCGCGGGAGCGCGCATCCTCGGCCATCTTGCCGTCCCGGGACGGATACGGGTTGCCCGTATCGAGAACGATCTTGCCCTTCCAGACGCCCGCAAGGTCGCGACCGACCTGGGGCATCGCGTGATACGGTACGGACACGAGGACCACCTCGCCGAACTCGGCCGCCTCTTTCGGCGTGCCCACGCGCGCCCTGGGGCCGAGTTGTTCCGCCAGACCCTTCAGCTCCTCAGGATGGCGGGACGACAACAGTACCTCGTGCCCGGCCTTGACCCAGTGCGTCGCGAGCGCGCCGCCGATCTTGCCCGCCCCGACGATGCCGATGCGCAACGGCTTGTCTGCCGCGGTCGCGGCGCTTGTCGGATGCGAGCCGACGCAGATTCCGATCAGTACGAGTGCGCCGACGAGAATTCTGACGATGCCCATGGTGTACCTTCGCTGCCGTAACTGACGCCTGTCGCCGATCGGACCACAATAACGCACGGGTGGAGACGCCAACAAATCTCGCGGGAGCCGCAATGACCGACCATGTCGATCCGACCAGAGAACAGTTCGCCGAGTTCCGATCGCTGCAGCGACCGGGCCCGATCCATATGCTGAATCTGGTGAGGCTGCGCACCAGAGCCGCCTATCCGGACAGCCGGGATGCAACAGGTCAGGACGCCTATCGCGCGTATGCGCTCGAAAGCGGCCCGGTGTTCCGGCGCGTCGGCGGTAAGCAGCATTGGGTTGGTCGCTTCGAATACATGCTGATCGGTCCGCGCGAGGAACGCTGGGACCATGTATTCATCGCGGAGTACCCCAGCGTCGATGCGTTCGTCGAAATGATCCGCGATCCGGCGTACCGTGAAGCGGTCAAGCATCGGCAGGCCGCGGTCGCGGACTCGCGCCTCATCCGTCTGCAGCCGCGAACGCCCGGAGAGACGTTCGGAGAAGACTGAGCTTCCGGACTCAGAGTGCGTGCCGCTCGAGCCGCAACTCCAGATGACGCCGCACGTCCGGCCACTCGCTCGCGAGAATGCTGTACATGACCGTATCGCGCGCCGAGCCGTCGCGTCGCGGTTGATGGTGACGGATCACGCCGTCTTTTTTTGCGCCGAGCGCCTCGATCGCGCGTTGTGATGCGAAGTTGAAATTGTCCGTGCGCAGGCCCACGACCTTGCAACCGAGCGTGTCGAAGGCGTGCCCGAGCACCAACAATTTGCAGGTCGTATTGACGTGCGTGCGCTGCGAGCTTTTCGCATACCACGTGTAGCCGATCTCCACGCGATCGACCGCTCGCACGATGTCGTGATAGCGCGTCGTGCCGACGATCCCGCCGCTCGCGAGATCCCGCACGACCCATGGCAGCATATGACCCGCCGCCTGCCCGGCGAGGGCGGCGTCGAGCCACGCCTGCGTTTCGCTCGCACGCGGCACGCCCGTGTACCACAGATTCCACAACTCGCCGTCCGCCGCCGCAGCTTCGACGCCCGCGCGATGCTCAAGCGTCAGCGGTTCCAGGCGTATTCCTGATCGTTCGAGGATCACCGGGCGGGGTTCGATCATCAAAGCTTCCTGGTTGATATAGCGAAGCATCAGGACGAGCGCGTTGAACAGCCGGGCGAAACGCGCTGACCAGCAGAGCTTGACCACAACGACTCGCAGCACTGCGTGAATGCGGAGCTGCACGGACGCCGGACGAGGTCCGTACCGAATAGCGGGACAAGCGTACGCGGCAGTCGTACAGGCTGCAATGGCGCCGGCGCCGCGACATGCAGTCCAATCGCTGGGGACCTCTGCATAGGCTCCATCTGAAGACGTCATCACGTTTTCAGCCCCGTCTTTCAAACAATTGCATCGTTGAAAGCTCAGGGTAGTCGACATGTGCGGAGCATCCCTAGGCCCCACGGAAAGGCGTCATGCAGACTTCGACTCGTCTACTGCTCTACGGCAGCGCTGCTCATCTGGAGCGGCGCATACGCACAGGAGAGCGCGCGGCCCGACATCGAGTCCGCGCGCGAAGGCTATGTGACGACCGATGACGGCGTTCGGCTGTTCGTTCAGACGCTCGGCGTCGGACAGCAAACCGTCGTCATTCCGAACGACATTTATATGTATGACGACTTTCAGCGGCTGGCCCACGGGCGCAGGCTCATCGCCTACGACCTGCGCAATCGCGGCCGTTCGGATTCAGTCACCGACAGGGGGAAGCTGAGCTGGGGCGTTCATCAGGACGTCGACGATCTCGAAGCGATCCGCCGTCATTTCGACGTCAGCCGCATAGACCTCATCGGACACTCCTATCTGGGCGTCGTCGTTGCGCTCTACGCGATGAAGCATCCGCTGCACGTGGGTCGTGTGATTCAGATCGGCCCGGCTCAACCGGATTTCTCGAAACAGTATCCTGCGCACCTCACCGGCGCCGATGCGATGAGCGCTGAGGTTTTCATGAAGATCGGTGAGTTGCAGAGGGCGCCGCAGCGCGGCGATCCGCAGGAAAGATGCGAGCATATCACGTGAAATTCACCGAACGCATCGGCAGACTCCTCGTCGTGCCTTTGCTCGCGCTATGCAGCTCGATCGCCGGCGGGGCCGAATCGCGGCCACGGCTGATTCAGTCCGTCGACATCCAGATTCCCGTAGATCCCTCCCCGCTTCAGATTGCAGGCAAGACGCACCTCGTCTACGAACTGCACATCACGAATTTCACGAGCAGCGACATCGCGCTGACCCGCGTCGAGGTTCTCGACGCCGATCGCGGAACCCACCTCGCCGATTTTCGTGACGCCGCTCTGGCGGACAAGCTGGGACGTCCGGGCCTCCAATCCACGTCGGGGAACACGCAACTTGTCGCTGGCGGAATGCGAGCCGTCATGTATCTTTGGCTGACGCTCGATGACGCAACGCCGACACCGGCAAGAGTTCGGCACAGCATCGAGTTTGACGCGGTCCGACCGTCGGGCCGCGAGCATGGCGTCGTGCGCGGCGGCGAGCTGCAAGTTCGCGATGAGCCGCCGGCGGCCCTGAATGCGCCGTTGCGAGGCGGACCCTGGGTTGCACTCTACGATCCCTCGATGGCGCGTGGACACCGAACATCCATCTACACGCTCGAAGGACGAGCGCGCATACCCGCGCGCTTCGCAGTCGATTGGATCCGACTCAACGACGACGCCACGCATGCGAGCGGCGATTCGAAGAAGGTTGCGAACTGGCATGGGTACGGCGCCGAGGTGCTGGCCGTTGCGGACGGCGTGGTGGCGCAGGCCCGGGACGATATGTCTGCACTCGAGTTCATCGATGAATCGCAAGGACCCATGCCGCTCGAGAACGCCAGCGGCAACCACGTAACGCTGGACCTGGGCAGGGGACGCTACGCCTTCTACGAGCATCTCCAGCACGGCAGCATCACAGTGAAGACGGGGGATCGCGTGAAGAGCGGTCAGGTGATCGGCCGGCTTGGCAACTCGGGCAGCAGCTCGTCCGGCCCGCATCTTCATTTCCACGTCGCCGACGCTCCGTCCACGCTTGCGGCCGAAGGTCTGCCCTATGTCTTCAGATCTTTCGACATTGTCGGCGGCTACGAGAAGATCGGCGATTTCGCGAGCGGCGAGCGCTGGAAAGCCGTTCCACCGGACGAAGGCGGCGCACGAACGATGGAGCTGCCGGATGCGAATGTCGTTGTGATCTTTCCTGCGGAGTAAGCATCCTTGCGCGGCGTTTGCAGCAATCACAGGCGCAACGCGGAGGAAGCACCGTGAAGGACGGAATTTCGCGACGCGATTTTCTCAATGGCGTGGCGTTGACGATCGGCGCCGGACTTGCGCCTCTCGACCTGTTGCGTGCAGCGGAAAGCAACTATCCCCCTGCACTGTCCGGCATGCGCGGCAGCACGGATGCATCCGCCGCTGCTGCACACGCACTGCGCGACGGGCGGAAGTTCGCCGTCAACACGCTGCCGGTCGAGGACACGCTCGATCTGGTGGTGATCGGCGCAGGCATCAGCGGGCTGGCGGCGGCCTACTATTTCCGTCAGCAGCGCCGCAACGCCCGCATCCTGCTGCTCGACAATCACGACGATTTCGGCGGCCATGCGCGTCGCTGCGAGATGCAGGTCGACGGCCGGCTCATCCTTGGTTACGGCGGCAGCGAAGCGATCGAGGCGCCGAACGTCGACTGGAGCGAGAACGCCCTTGCGCTTCTGAGCGCGCTCGGGGTCGATCTGACGCGATTCGAAACCGCGTTCGATCGCTCGCTTTATCCGGGTCTTGGCCTGTCTCGCGGCATTCTCTTTACGCGCGAAGCGTTTGGCGTCGACAAACTCGTCACTGGCGATCCGACGCCCATGGTCGCCGACGATATTCCGCCCGATCGCCTCAACGCCCGCAGCGCGAAGGCGTTCATCGACGACTTCCCGCTCGACGCCGCGTCGCGCGAAAAATTGATCGCGCTCTACACGCAGGCGCGCGACGTACTGCCCGGCAAGTCCGTTCAAGCGAAGGAAGAGATTCCTCGCCGCCGTCAGCTATCGCGATTTTCTGATCAAGCAGTGGGGCCTGAGCGAGCGTGCAGCGGACGTATTCCAGAAGCGTTCGCTGGACTACTTCGCCGTCGGCGTAGACAGTCTCGCCGCGCTCGACGCCGCCTGGGCGGGTTATCCGGGCTTCGCCGGACTGGGCTTGCCCGAGGATCCCGAAGCCAAAGCTCAGATGGAGGCGCCGTACATCTATCACTTCCCCGACGGCAACGCCTCCATTGCGCGCCTGCTCGTGCGCAAGCTGATTCCCGGGGTCGCGCCCGGTTCGACGATGGACGACATCGTCACGGCGCCGTTCGACTATTCGCGTCTCGACGCCGCCGGCGCGGCGACGCGCTTGCGATTGAATGCGACCGTCATTTCCACGGCGAACATCGCCGGCGATCGCGTCGATATCGGCTATCTGCACAACGGCGCGCTCAGGCGCGTCCAGGCAGAACGCGTCGTTTATGCGGGCTACAACTCGATGCTGCCTTACCTGATGCCGGAACTTTCGCAGCAACAGCACACGGCGCTCGCCCAGTGCGTGAAGGCGCCGCTCGTCTACGTGAAGCTCGGCGTGCGCAACTGGCGGGCATGGGTGAAGGCCGGCGTGCACGAAGTCACGAACCCGATGGGTTTCTATTCGCGTATCAAGCTCGACTATCCCGTCAGCCTTGGCGGCTACAAGTTCGCGAAGAATCCGAACGAAGCCGTCGGCTTGCATCTTGTGCACGTCCCGACGCCCGCTAATAGCGGCGATCAACGCGCCGCGTGGCGCGCCGGCCGTGCGATTCTGCACAAGACGACCTTTCGATCAATTCGAAGCAAACGCAAAGGACGAACTCACGCGCATTCTCGGTGCGCACGGCTTCGACGCTGGACGCGACGTCGCCGCGATCAGCGTCTACCGCTGGGCCCACGGCTACGCGTACAACGCCAACAGCCTTTACGACGAAGAGCAGGCGCCGGAAGTACCCGTTGTAGCGCATCAGCGCGTCGGAAGAATCGCCATTGCGAACTCGGACGCAGCCTGGAATCCCACTGCACACTCCGCCATCGACGAGGCGGAACGAGCGGTGAGAGAGTTGGAAGGCAGTTAGCGCGCTCGCTGCCGGCACACCGGCGCTGGAATCGCGCGCTACTCGGCCAGAGGCTTCACGTAGGAAATGAGGCTGACAAGCATCTTGCCCGGCTCCTCAAACGGGATCATGTGCGCCGAGTTCTCGAACCAGACCGCACGCTTGTAGGGCGCGCGAACGGCGTCGAGCCAGTCGGCCGTCGGTTGTGACGGCGTGGTGTAGTCATGACGCCCCATGAACATGATCACCGGAACGGGAAATTTCCTGACCGGCGTGAAATCAATATCGAGGAATTCCGGGAGGATCTTCTCGAGCGTGAAGAGGCTGCCCTGATCCATGGCGGCGGCGTCCTTGTCATCGTACTCGGGTGAAAGCAGCGGCGCGTCGAAGAAATACTTTGAGTTGTCTCTATAGGCGGTCAGGCCGCCAAAGTATTGCGGCCACTTGCGCGCGATGATGATTCGTTCCCGGGTGATCGGCTGTGCGCCTGGATACGGCGCGATCGACTCCATCTCCCTGATCGCTTCGGTGTTGTTCGCTTTCCGCGCCTGCTCGAGTCCGTACTCGAAGCTCAGCCTTTCGTTCGTTCGGGTGTTGATGACCTGACCGATTCCCACATACGCGTAGAACAGATCCGGGCGCGCGAGCGCGGCCTTCACGCCAATCACCGTGCCCCAGCTGTGACCCATGAGTATGAGTTTCTTTGCCTGATGCTTCCGCCTGACTGCTTCCGCCACTTCGATCGCATCGCTCACGTACTGAGATACATGGATCGTATTGCTGATGGAATCGGGGTTGACGGTGAGAAAGGTCTTTCCTGCGCCTCGCTGATCCCAGTTGACCATCGTGAAGTACTCTTCCATCGGGCGCTGGAACTGCCACATGGTCGGCGACAAGGGCGAGGCAGGGCCGCCGTGAATGAACAGAATGATCGGGTTCGCGGCGTCCTGGCCGCGGACATAGAGCCATTGATCGATTCCGCCAACGCGCAGCTTGTACGATTCCTGCACGCCGCGGGGCGCAACGATACGATTCAGGTCGGCGATGACGTCGCGCGCCCTGTCCCGCGGCCGGGATGTTTCGCTGCTTTGTGCATATGCGCTGAAACTGAAGCTGAGAGCCGCCAACGCTGCAAGAATGTAGCTCATCATTGTGCTCATCCATCATTCTGTTGCGCGCGATGATCTCTGACTGGTGGGCCGCTCTCAAGTGCACGTCAGCGCGTCGATGAATTGGCGTCATTGCTGCGTGCCGCCGTATGTAAGAATTGGGGGGTCGCGCAGTTAACCCTTATTTTCGTCTGAAACAGTGCTGAACCGCCGATGCAAACTCACACGGAACTCACGGTCCCTTACGCTCGACATGCATCCCGCGCACGACGCACGCTGGCTGTCGTCGGCTTTCTGCTGGTTGCGTTTCATGATGATCCAGCCAGAGCGTTTGGCTTCGACGACGTCGCTGCGCGAGCGCAAGTCGCAGGCGCAGCAGCCTTACCGAAGCGCAAGCCGCAAGCCGCCGGCGGAATTGGCGGCGCTTAATTACGATCAGTACAGGGACATTCGCTTTCGTCCCGACTCACGCGCTGTGGCGCGCAGAGAAGCCTGCCGTTCGAATTGATGTTTTTCCATCTGGGCAAGTTCCAGACGGAGCCGGTACGCATGAATGAGATCACGCCGCAAGGCGTGCGCCACATTCGGTACAAGAGCGCCGACTTCGACTATGGCAAGAACAAGCTGTCTCCTCAGAACTGGGGCGACCTGGGCTTCGCCGGCTTTCGCGCCCACTACCCGCTGAACAACAGTGAATACAAAGACGAAGTCGTCGTCTTTCTGGGCGCGAGTTACTTTCGCGCGCTCGGCGCGGGTCAACGCTACGGCTTGTCGGCGCGCGGGCTGGCGATCGACACGGTCGGTGGTCAGGGCGAAGAGTTTCCTCGGTTCACCGAGTTCTGGATGGTCAGGCCGGCGGCCAACGCAAACACCCTGACCGTCCTCGCGCTGCTCGATTCGCCGCGCGCGAGCGGCGCGTATCAGTTCGACATTCACCCGGGCGCTGAAACCGTGATGGATGTGCGTGCGCGCATTTTCCTCCGCAAGGAGGTCGCGACGCTCGGCGTCGCCCCGCTCACGAGCATGTTTTTCTTCGCGCGAGAATCAGCCGCATCGCACGGACTTTCGTCCCGAGGTGCATGACTCGGATGGCTTGATGGTCGCCACAGGCGACGGCGAGTGGCTCTGGCGTCCGCTGCTGAATCCGAAGCACATCCTGACCACGTCGTTCTCCATGCGCGAGCTGCGCGGCTTCGGTTTGATGCAGCGGGATCGAAACTTCAGCAGCTACGAAGACCCTGAGGCGAGCTACGAGCTGCGGCCGAGCGCCTGGATCGAGCCGGTTGGGTCGTGGGGACCGGGTCGTGTGGAGATGATGCAGCTGCACACGCCGGACGAGACCAACGACAACATCGTCGCGTACTGGGTCCCTGAGAAGCTTGCCCGCCTCAGGCCAGCCGCTCGACTTTGCTTACCGCCTGCACTGGCAGGGCGCGCAGCAACAGCGTCCACCCGGCGCATGGGTCGTGCAGACGCGCATCGGCCGCGGCTACGGCGAATGGGCGGAGGACGAACAACAATTCATCGTCGATTTCACCGGTCCATCGCTCGCCGCACTGCCGGCCGATGCAAGCGTGAAGGCGGTGGTCACGGCGCCATCGAATGGGCAGATCATGGAAAGCAACGCGTACCGTGTCGAGGCCACTGGCGCCTGGCGCATGGCCGTGCGGGTCAAACAACTCAAACCCACCGAACCCACTGAGCTGCGCGGCTACCTTCGGAGCGGCGATGATGTGCTGACGGAGACGTGGAGCAATATTCTTCCGGGGCGGTGAGGGATATGAGCCTGCAAAGCGCAGCTCGATCCCCTGGGTCCGCACGCTCGGAAGCCTCCAGCGCCGGCTCGCAGGTTCGTCGCTTCGTAACTTCGGCTGTCACACCTGCGAGGGTACGGCGCCGAGAAAATCAGAACTTCGTGGAACGCCCGCGTCCTTTTGCGGTCTTCTGAGCAGTCGCGTCCTGCGTATCCTCCGCGATTGCCGCTTCACCGCTCAATGGGAGAATGCGGCAGCACGATTGCAGCCGACATGGTGATGTATGCAGAGCAGCAAGGTCGCTACGCGCGCTTTGATCTCGATCATTCTTGCGCTCAGCGGCGCCACCGCATGGGCGAGTGACCCGATCGGGATCTACGGGATCGTTGAGGAAGTGGTCTTCGAGCCCAACGAGAACGCGCCGCAGAGAATCCAGATCCGGGGCGCGTTCGCGCTCGCCGATCGGCAGCGCGGCGACGAATATCTGCGTCCGGAGCGCGGTTACCTCTATTACACGCTCACTCCAGGCAAGGAAGACATCTGCAGAAAGGAATGGGCGGATCTCAAGGCCGTCGCCGAGACCGGGCAGGGCGTCGGATTCGGGTTCCGCTACGACACGACGACGCGACTTCGCAAAGCCACGGACAAGTTGGACGCTCCGGACCCTTACCCGATCGGCGTGGGACTGACCCGGATAGGTAACCACGGCCATCAAGCGCGCATCATCGCCGGAATCAAAGAGGCGCTGCAGTCCGGGTAGGACAGATGCGTTACTCAAAGTGGGACGCCGTCCTGATCGCTCTGTCGATAGCGCACGGGGCTCTCCTAGTCGTCGCTCCTTCCGTTCCCGTCATCGCGATCGGTCTCTGGTGGAACGCCAACACGGTTTCCCACAACTTCGTGCACCTTCCGTTCTTTGGCTCGACGAACCTGAATCGCCTCTACTCGATCTATCTGAGCTTGCTGACCGGGATACCGCAGAGCCTCTGGCGGGACCGCCATCTCGCGCATCACGCCATGGCGCCCGGAAGCCTTGACTCGTATCCACTCCAGAAGCCGGTCGAGATGGGCTGCGTTCTGCTGCTGTGGGGCCTGATTGCATGGGTCAGCCCCGAATTCTTTCTGGGCGTCTATGTCCCCGGCTACATCATCGGTCTCGCGATCTGCTACCTCCATGGCCACTTCGAACACGCGCGTGGCGCGATCAGCCACTATGGCCTGCTCTACAATTTTTCCTTCTTCAATGACGGCTACCACGTCGAGCATCACTTCCGGCCAGGAGCACACTGGACGCTGTTGCCGGACTACGCGCGCCCCGCGACGAACACCAGCAGGTGGCCGGCTGTTCTTCGATGGCTCGAAGTTGTCAACCTCGAGTTTCTCGAACGATGTGTGCTGCGCTCCACGACATTGCAGCGTTATCTGCTGAGGACGCACGAGCGAGCCTTCCGCGCCTTGCTGCCGAGGATATTGAAGCCGCACACGGTGACGATCGTCGGTGGCGGGCTCTTCCCACGCACGGCGCTCATTCTCGAACGACTGCTCCCGGAGGCGCAGATCAGGATCGTCGATGCGAGCGTCGAAAACATCGAAACGGCGCGGGCGTTCCTTGGCGCGGGCGTCGAATTCGTGCACGCCGTCTACGGGTCCGCCGCCGCAGACACTGCGGATCTCGTCGTCATTCCACTCGCCTTCATCGGCGATCGCGGCGCCTTCTACAAGCGACGGCCGGCCGGCCCGACGCTGGTTCACGATTGGATCTGGGCGCGACATTGCGAAGGCGCACGAGTGTCACTGCTGTTGCTCAAGCGCATGAATCTGGTTCGACCATGAGGGCGGCGAGCCTGTTCGCAGTGCTCGTTCTGGCTCATCTGCTGACGATGGCGGGTCATCCGGTTCCGCTTTCCATCTGGACGCCGATCGCCTATCTCTGGCAGGACCTTCTCGTCGCCTTGATCTTCGCAGCGCTCGATGCGCTCACCGGACATCGCCGCGCTGGATGGATTGCATACGCTGTCCTGGTCGCGTACGTCGCCGTGAATGTGCCTGTCTCGCTCGTCCTTTCTTCTCCTCTGACGCCAACGATGATGCGAGCGACCGGCGGCGCACTTCAGGATTCGATCCTGCACCATCTGACCTTCGTGAATGTCGGTGCGCTGGCGCTGATCGCGACGTCCGGCCTCGTGTTTCCGCTGCTGTTCACGCGAATGAAGCTCCGGACCCCGAAGGTCGTCGTGTTCGCCGCAATTCTCGTCGTGATCGCCGGCCCGTTCGCGGTCGCACGAGTGGATACGATTGGACTGCATCGCAACGCATTCGTGGCGCTGTTGCCCGTAAGGGGAGTTCATACGGCGCCGCCGGAGAAACAATTCGCGCTTGATGATTGGCGCACGAGTCCGTTTGCTTCCGCAGCAGCGGTCGAGGACCTGTCGAATTTTCGTGGCAGCGCGGCGCGGCGAAATGTCGTGTTGGTCATCCTCGAGTCCACGGCGGCGGGCTACCTGCGTCCGTATGGAGCGGCAGAGGATCCGATGCCGAATTTCACGCAACTGGCGTCGCAGTCGATCGTCTTCGAGAATGCCTATGCCGTTTATCCCGAAAGCATCAAAGGGCTCTTCTCTACTCTGTGCTCGCGCTATCCCGCGTTCGACACCCCCGCCGAAGAGCACATCGACCAGCCGTGCCCTTCGGTCGCACAGCTCGCCGCCGATGCCGGCTATCACACCGCGCTGTTCCATTCCGGACGCTTCATGTATCTCGGCATGCAGGCGATGATCCAGGGACGAGGATTCGGGCGGCTCGAAGACGCTGGCGATATCGGTGGAGTCGTGAACTCCAGTTTTGGCGTCGATGAGCCATCGACGGTTGACCGCATCCTTTCCTGGATCGATTCACTGCCACGCGACGAACCGTTCTTCGTCACGTACCTGCCGATCGCCGGTCACCATCCGTACGCGACTCCGGAGCCCGGGCCGTTTTCGGAGGACACGGAGCTCGGTCGCTATCGCAACGCCCTGCATTACGGAGATGCGGCTCTTGCGCAGTTGATCCAGGGCCTTCGTGATCGCAGTCTTGAAGAGAAGACGCTCTACGTCATTTTTGGAGATCACGGCGAAGCGTTCGGCCAGCATCCGCTCAATTCCGGACACTCGCTCTTTATCTACGATGAGAACGTGCGCGTGCCCTATGTCATCGCAGCGCCCGGCTTGATTGCACACCAGATCCGGGTGCGGCGCATCGCAAGTCTGATCGATACCGCGCCCACGGTGCTTGATTTCCTCGGCATACCGCTTTCGCCCGGCTTTCAGGGAAGTTCGTTGCTTGCCGGCCCGTCGGAGATGGCGCTTTTCTTCACGGACTATTCGATAGGCTGGCTGGGACTGCGCGATGCCTGCTGGAAATATATCTATGACATGGATTCGCGCCGCTCGAAGCTATTCGACGTGTGCGTCGATCCCGGTGAACTCGACGACAAGTCACGCACTCAACCCGAGCGAGTGCGGATCTATCGTTCGAATCTGGAGCAATGGATTCGGAATCGGAGTGCGCCCGTGCACTACGCAAGCATGGGTGGGCCAGATGACTGACCCCGCCCGGCAATCGTCAACCGCTGAACGCCAGCACGAGGCGTCGACCGGGAAACCGGAACGACAAGCTGGCTTCACGCCGCTTCGCTGGACATTCGTGCGTCGGTCAGACCTCAACTCTTCCAGAAGCGCTGCATTCTCGAGGAACATGAAGGAGGCCGACCACGTGATCAGTACGAAGCCCGTGAGCGTCTCCATGCCAGTAAGGAAACGCAAAGGACCGACCGGCAGGACGTCGCCGAAACCCAACGTGGTGAAGCACACTACGGAGTAATAGACGCAATCGAGAAATCCAATCGGGTGTGGAGCGACCAGCGCACCGTGCCCTTCCGTCGATATGAGCAGAAAGTACGCGCCGCCGAAGATCCAGATCTCGGCGATATGCGTCAGGAGAATCGCGAAGATCAGCAGCAGAATGCGCGGTCGGGGCCGGGTGTGCAGATGCTTCAGCACGCCGGTGAGATAGCTAAGCGCCTCGTAATGCACGAAGACGCACGCGATGACAACTATCGTTGCGACAATTACAACGAAAGCATGGCCCTGGAACGTGTCGATTTCGGTCATTTGCTTGCGTCGCAAAAGCGCGGGGGGCGCCCTGGATTCCTCAAACAGCCGCACGCTAGAGGATTCTCCATCCTGCATGCGCCTGCCCATGCGGAGTTGCCCGCAGGACGGTTCGGTTCCGCCGCAGGTACGTAACCCCTCAAAGGGGAGAGATCTATTTCCAGAGCACACCAGACAAATAGATCTGTCCGCATTTGCTCACGGGTGGATTCTTCGCGGTGGAGCCCGCGAGCGTCTGCTACGAGGGAGGCGACGCTATTTCGACCGCCTGGTAAGCGGTCCACACGCACGGTTTGCCCACGGCCTGCCGACGAGCAGTTCCCGATCTGGATCGTGCGTCGCTGGCGCGCGGTAGTCCGCAGGTTCATGATGCAACGACCAGAACGAACAACGACTGCATCACCCGATGACGGACGAGCAGCAAGCCAATGAACCCGGTTCCCCGTCGGCCGGTTGCACGCTGAGCACGGCGCGAAAGTATTACAAGAAATTCGAGCCCAGCCGGCGCTGGCGTCATTGCCGGCGTCGTGCTGCCGAATATCGATAGGCGCCGAGCGCACAACTGACGTCCGGTCTTGTCGGAATCAAGCGGCGACGAACGTCCTCGGGGCTCACGACTCCATGCGGAGACCCGCCATGAAACTATATGAATTCGCGCCGACCCGTTCGATCCGCGCGCGCTGGACGCTGCAGGAGCTCGGCGTAGAGTTTGAAGCGATAACCGTCAACCTGCTCCTGGGCGAAAACCGCAAGCCCGAGTTCCTCAGCATCAATCCTGCAGGCAAGCTTCCTGCGCTGGTTGATGGAGACTTCGTGCTCACCGAGTCGGTCGCCATCGTCCTCTATCTCGCCGAGAAATATCCGCAGAAGAATCTGCTGCCGACGCAAAGCAAGCAACGAGCTGAGCTCAATCGCTGGCTGCTCTTCACTGTCACGGAGCTCGAGCAACCGCTGTGGCGCATCGCGCGGCACACATTCCTCTATCCGGAGGCGGAACGGTTGCTCGCGGATACGGCGATCGCCCGGCGCGAGTTCCAGCAGATGGCTGCAGTGCTCGAACCACGCATGCAGACGCGGCAATTTCTCGTCGGCGACACAGTGACGGTCGGCGATTTCGTGCTCGCCTACACGCTCGATTGGGGCAATGAGGAACGGCTGCTGGGCGAATGTCCCGCACTTCTTTCGTATGTGCAGCGCATGTACGCCCGCCCCCGCGCCCCCATGCGCATCGCACAGGCGGCGGCGAGCGTCGGGCTGTGACGCTGCGACGCTCGGATTACCGCCAACCGAGAGCAATCGCAGCTTCGGTACACCCTGTCTTTCGGGCATTTGCATGCTTCGAATGTCTGCCTTGCACACCGTTCCGGGCCACGAGCTCGTGGGTTTGAGATGCGCGGAGCCTGCGACAGCGGAGAACCCACGAACCGCGGCCCGGCGCCGCGCGTTGGGTTATCCCTCGCGTTTCATTTTCTCCCGACGCGCAAGCTCGGCCTTGGTCGGCTGCTCCAGCGCGAAAGATCCAGTGCTGATCTCTCCGGCGCGCTGATACGTGCTCATTGTGACGCCGGTTGTCGATACCTTCGTGTCGACAAGCTTCAGCGCGGCGGCAGCGGCGCCCTGCCCGAACAGGCGTTTGCCGGAACCCAGCACGAGCGGGAAGACCAGGAGTCTGAACTCGTCGATCAGATCGTGCGCGAGCAACGCCTGAATGAGCTGGCTGCTGCCCTGAATGAGCAAAGTCGGTCCGTCCTGCTGCTTCAGCTTCGCGACATCAACGGACACGTTGCGAAGCGCTACGGAATTCTTCCAGGCAAGCGGCTCGCGCGTTGAGGTGACGACGTACTTGGTCGTCGCATTGAAACTTTCCGCGATCGGGTCGCCCTCAATGTAGGGCCAATGGGCGGCAAAGATCTCGTAGGTCTTGCGGCCGAGCAGCAGGTCGAAGGGAGCTCCGAAGACTTCGCTCATGACTTGCATCATCGCGTCGTCCCAATAGTTCACGGTCCAGCCGCCGTATTTGAAGCCGCCGGTGGGGTCCTCTTCAGGTCCACCCGGCGCCTGCATGACGCCGTCCAAACTGACAAAAGTTGCAGCGAGAATCTTCCTCATTTCAATTCCCCGAAAGCCAATAGCTACATTCCCCGAAAGCCAATAGCTACCCGAGGACGCAGGAAGAACTTTCGATCCGACAGGCCCGTGTCACTAGATGTTCAGTACGGCGTGTCCAGCAACCGCGCCGAGAGGAATAAAGGGGACAGATCTATTTCCAGAGCACACCAGACAAATAGATCTGCCCCCATTGCCCACGCTCGGCGGATCGAGCAGTCGGACCAGCGCCATTCTGGGAAATGCCATTGACTCGTCTGGAGCCAGATTGGGCAACCTGATGTGCGGTAGCCAGCAGGCGCGGTCGCGGGGAAAAGAGCGCTGGCGATTCGTGCACTCTACGCTGAGGACATCCAGAAAACTATCGACCATACGAGCAAGTGAATTGCCGGAGTGTTGCTCTTACAAGGGCGGTGCGATTGTGCAAGCCTCAGGGGAGTGAGTGCTCTTCAGGCCCCTGGTGAAGATCAACACTCAAAACGAGGGCTGGTTCAAGGTACATGTCCAGCGTGAAGTTTGTACCTCCCCCGCCTCGCATCCCCGCATTTCTATGGCTTTCCTTGAGCAAATCGATGGCAGCGGAGTCGCACTCGCCGCTCGCGTTAAACGAAATTCGAGACTGCGTTCTCGAATCGCTCTCACACATTGCTCTTATTGCAGCAGTGAGCGGGCGCGAGTATCGGTAGCCGCGCGCAGCGCCGTGGTGAACACCGCGTCCGTTGGCGCGTGATCAACAAAGACAGAGGAGGGGTGCAGATTAAATCAACAGATTCGACTTTCTGGCAGCAAGCTCGCGCGCCTTGCTCTCACGATGACATCGACGCGTACTCATGTGACGGCAACAATCCGCTCTCAATCGAGGAGAACTGTCATGAAAAATCCTTCCAAAATGAAAAAAATTTCAGGGATCGCCGCTGCCTCGGCGCTTCTTTCAAGCGCCCTCATAACTACGGCGTTAGCACATGTGGCCGGTCGGATGACGGGCGGTGGCCGCATCGTTTGCAGCACCGGGGGGTTCCGCGTATCACATGGGTTTGAGCTTCACTGCATAGCCGAAGGAGAAGACGACGGCCGCCCTACCCAACAACCTGGAAATCAATTGGGCCGATCCTGTGGCCGGTGTCGGGCAAAACTTCCATCTCACATTCCTTGGGACCGCGGTTTGCACCAACGCTGCTGGGATCGAGGAGGATCCACCTAATGCAGGATTTGACACTATGGTGGCTACGGGAACAGGGACGTTGAACGATGTACCTGGCGCGTTTATATCGTTTACGTTTACCGATGCCGGGGAACCCGGCGCTGGAGTCGATCGGGCAAGCTTCCTTATCACGGACTCTTCGGGTGTCGTCGCTCTCAACTGTGCCATTACTGTGTTGGACCAAGGAGGAAATCACCAAGCTCACAAAGTAACGGGCAACTAGTAGTCTGTGGAGAGAAGGAGAAAATCACCACGCTCAACGAATAACGGGCAGCGACAGCAGAGGAAGGAAGGATCACAGGAACCTTAGCGACTGCGCGGCATGCCCAGAACCATTGAAACCCGGACGGAGTCCGGGTTTCTGTTTTTCGGAGGTCATGGAATAGACACTTCTACTGCCAGGCGTCTGCTCCGACGTTATGGGACGCTGCAACAGTGACATGAGCCCGACGGGCGCAATGCAACCGCGAAGCACATGCTGCATCCAGATGATCGTGAGGACGGCGCGGGCGCAACGGTCGCGACCTGCGAAGGCGATCTCGACGGCGGTAACGTGCAGATCCATCCGCCCGTAGGAAAGGCCCTGAGCGCACGGCGACCACATCGGGGTTCCGCGGTTTTCGCCCGCGGAACCCAACCGGCCGCCTTTAGGGTACCGCGCCGGACGCGTCAGCAACTCGCAACGCTGATCGGTGCGGAACTAAAGGGACAGATCTGAACAGATCAGATCTGTCCCCTTAATTCCCTCTAGACTTCTCCGCGCTTCGCGAACCTTGCGATGTGCTCGCCGGCGCGAAACGCGAGGGCCTGTATCGTCATCGTCGGCTGGCCGCGTCCCGACGTCACCAGGCTGCTGCCGTCGCAGACAAAGAGATTCGGGATGTCGTGACTGCGATGGTATTTGTCGACGACCGACTTGGCCGGATCGTCGCCCATGCGGCACGTGCCGAGCAGGTGCGTCGACAACTGCTGCTCTGTCACGGGCGCTTTCGTGACTCTGAGCGCTCCCGCCGCCTCGAGAATCTCGGCGCCGCGATCCTGCAGGAAACGTGCGTTGGCCAGATCGTCGGGATGATCCTTGTAAGTGACGCGGATTGCCGGCATGCCCCAGGCGTCCTTCAACTCCGGGTCCAGCGTGACATTGTTCGATTCCACCGGAAGCGAAGTGCCCTGACAGTACACCTGCATGCTGCGAGGAAATTCCCTGAGCCGCGCCTTGTAGGCGCCGCCCCAGCGGGGACCTGCAGTAGCGGTTCGCTGAGCCCACACTATGGGTTGCGGCCCGATGCGCGCATCGAGTCCGCCGCCGCCATAGTGACCGCGCTTCGGATCGGAAACATAGAAGTCGTGCAGAATTCGCGTGACCTGCACGCTCTTGAATTCGTTCAGCTCGTGCTCGAACACTCCGAACGCGCGTGACGCGGAGTTGAACATGAGGTACTTGCCGACCAGCCCGCTGGAGTTCGCGAGCCCGTGCGGAAACTTTGCATTCGCGGACATGAGAAGCAGACGCGGCGTCTCGGCCCCGTTCGCGCACAAGACGACGGCGCGGGATTTCTGGAATCGCTCGCGGCGATCGCGATCGAAGTATGCGACTCCCGTCGTGCGCCCTGCCCTGTCGGTTTCGATGCGCACGACATAGCTCTCCGGGCGCACTTCGCAGCGACCGGTCGCCTCCGCCTCCGGAATGACCGTCGTCAGCGTCGAAGCCTTCGCCAGCGCTTCGCAGGCGAATCCCTGACAAAAGCCACAGTGAATGCAGGCGGGGCGATTGCCATACGCCTGCGAGTTGATGGCCATCGGCGCGGGAAACGGGTGCAAACCGAGCTTGCGGGCGCCGCGCTCGAACAGCACACCGGAAGACTTCACCGGCAGCGGCGGCATCGGATACGGCTTCGTCCGCGGCGGATCGAATGGACTGGCGCCCGCGAGGCCGGAGACGCCGATCTCCCAGTCCACTTTCGTGTAGTAGGGCTCGAGATCCGCGTAGGTAATGGGCCAGTCGTCGAAGCCCGTGCCCGGAATCGCTCCAAGCACACTGCGCTCGATGAAATCGATCTCATGGAAGCGCCAGTAGTTCGCCGTGTAGTGCAGGCTGCCGCCGCCCACGGTGCGCGCGTACCAGAGGGCCGGCCTCACGGGCTGCAGTTCGGCCTTGGTTCCCGAATCGTTGCGAAAGGTCTGCGGGTTCTTTCCGACTTCGTTCGTGATTCCGCCGAGGAACCAGTACTTCAGCTCATCGTGTTCGAAGTCTGACGGCTCAAGACGTGGTCCCTGCTCGAACAGCACGACCGAGAGTCCCGCCCGCGCCAGCTCGCGCGCGATAACGCCGCCTGCGGCGCCGGAGCCTACGATGGCGAAATCGACCTTCTGACTGTCGCGATACCGGAGCGTAGTCATGCCGGGCGCTCCGGATCGAGCACGAATCCCGGGTAGTTGCGATCGTAGTACCCGAAGGGCGGCTGGAACGCGTGCATGTCCTCAAAACCGAGGAGCTTCCAGCCCGCTCCATCTCGATTACCGCCGTAAGAGGGCGTCGAGAACATGCCGAACAGCGTCAGCAGGTGCATGGCGTCGAAGAATGGCGTGTGCTCGACGCGCTTGAGGAACCCGATCTGCCGATCCGATGACAGCGTCGCGAAGCTGGTCGCTTCCGGATAGTCGGCCTTGCAAGCAATCTGAAAATCGTGAAGCTGCGCGCGAAATGGACCGGCCAGGCGCGAGAAGAAAGTGGCGAGCGCGCGGTCGATAAAGTACACGACGCCTGCTTCGCGCGCGCCGGGCGTGTCGTCCGTCGGAATGATCTGCGCCGCGATGGCCTCTACATCGGCGACCTCCGCAGGCGTGAGGAAGTCGAACTTGAAGCTTGCGGATGACTGCGCCGCCGCGTGCGCCGCGTCTACTGCTTCGGCGACGTCGGACCAGTTCAGGCCAACCCACGCGATCCCAAGTGATTGACCTGCGGCGTGCAGAAATCTTCGTCGAGAGAAGTCATCTGTGTTCATGACTACCCGTGCGCATCTGGAACCAAGGGAGGCGTTTTACTGCAAACCGCAGCGCGCTTCTGTCCACAAACGGACATTGAGGATACCGAACCGGCGCAAGGCAGCGCGCCGGACCTTGAGCTTAGGGGACGGATCTGTCTGTTTCGACGCGCTCAGGGCGAGCGGAGAAGAGCATCAACTCGGCCTACGTCGTCCGGGTTTCATGTGCGAGAAATTTCTGGGGAACCTCAGGATCTGTCTCCCCTGCTTCTTTGTTCTGATATCACGCAGCGTGCAACGGCGGCCAGCCTGGATGCTCGAAGGCGGCCTGATAGTCGTGCAACACGGCAAGGAGCTGCGGCACTCCTGCGTCAGAGGCAGGATTGCTCCTCAGCGCCGCCGCGGCGCTCATCATGCGGCCGATCAGCACGTGCAAAGCTGCATCCGCCTCGGGCGACAGCTTGCAGTTTGCGACCATGTACGCAACGCTCTCCTCCACGGTCACCGCGAGCTTTTCTGCGTCCGCCGTCCGTAATTCCTTGCGTTCGTAGGCAGGCGCGGTCTGCTCTACGGCGGCGCGGATGCGCGTCATCGCCGAGCGCAGCGGTTCGTCAGTGGGCCACAGGCGACCGTCCGGCGGCATCGGCGCCGCTGCGCCTTCTGCATGCATGTCATGCGACTCATGTCCTGTTGCGTGCGCGGATTTCGATGGGGCTTCGTTGGGACTGCAGCCCTGACTGGAGACGACGAGCGCGAGGAAAACGCAAGCGAGGAGCAGCTTCATGTTCTGAGCATGCACCCTTGCTCGCTGCTTGTCTCTGATCCGGATCAGTAGCGCCTGCATGTTCCTCTGGCTGGCGTCGATCGTCCTGAGTCACGCGCGAGGGAACCGAAAAAGGGGGACAGATCAGATCTGTTCCCCTTTCGTTGGTGAGTTGTCCGTCGTGAGCTGCCCGCTGTCCGCAGAAAGCGCTTGGACCGATCTGGCGGCGCAGCGTGATTAATCAAGTCCGGAGCTGCTCCGCCCTACTCCCGCGCCGGTTGCACGTTCGCGTTCAAGCGAAACAGATTTGTCGGGTCGAACTTCTTCTTGATCGCTACCAGTCGTTCGTAGTTGCCGCGATAGTTGGCGTTGATTTCACTCGCGGTTACTTCGCGCGCCATATCGTTGACGTAGAAGCCGCGGGTGAATCGCTCGAGGGTCGCCCAATAACGGCGCGTCGCTTCAATGTGCTCGGCAGGGTCGTCGACGCCGTGGCGCCAGCCGGCCACGGTCATCATGTTGGCCAGTGCGTATCGATGCGCGAACGCGGTCGCCCCATCCGCGACGCGACCGCTTGCGCCGCCGCAGTGCTGGAAGAAGACCAGGGTCATTCGGCCAGGGTCGCCTTTGAAACCGTCGACCAGCGCCGAAACAAGCTCGGGCGGCATCTGGGAGATGAAGCCGCCTTTGAGATACGAGCCGACGGCGCGCGAGTCGGTCACATCGTTGACACGCTGTACGAGGACATAGTCCATGGCCTTGAGGGTGTCGCGGTCGGGCGTCCCGAGCTTGCGAATGGGCGCCAGCGCGCGCTCTGCGTTCTGTTGTGGTCCGCTATAGCACACCTCCAATGTCACGACGCCCGGGGCGCCGCCGGGAGGCAATGCCATGACGGGATCGACGTACAACTCATCCGGTGCGGCCGCGGCGTAGTCAGCCCACATACTCAGAACGTCGCGCGCCTTCGCGATGGGGAAGCCAACGCTTCCGGCGACGACCTCGCGTTGCATCGGGTGCAGGTGGAATTCGAATCTCGTGACGACGCCGAAGTTGCCGCTGCCTCCGCGCACGCCCCAGAACAGATCGGGATTCTCGCTGGCGCTTGCGTGCCGCAGCTTTCCGTCGGCGGTCACGATGTCCACCGACTCGAGATTGTCGATCGACATACCAAACCGTCGAGCGATGCGCCCGAATCCTCCACCCAGCGTCAGACCTCCAACCCCTGTATGCGACACCGTGCCGAGCGGTGTCACCAGTCCGTGCGCCATGCTCTCGGCGTCGACCTGGCCCAGCAACGTACCGCCCTCGACCCAGGCGCGACGCGCCTGCGCATCCACGCGCACTCCGCGGAAGTGCGACAGGTCGATCTGCATCCCGCGATCGCACGTCGACTGCCCTGAGTGGCTGTGGCCGCCGCATTTCACCGCGACCAGCAGGTTGTGATCGCGTGCGAAGCTGACTGCGGCCTGGATGTCCGCCACGTCGGTCGGCTGCGCGATCAGCGCGGGCCGCCTGTCGAATGACGGATTCAGGATCCGACGCGCGCTGTCGTAGCCGTCGTCCCCGGCAAGCAGGAGCTGGCCATGCAGCCTGGCGGCGAGGTCGCGGATATCGGCGCTCCGCAACATGATTTCGCGACCTTCCCCGGTGACTGCCGCGACGTCGGGGATGTCGCCAGTGCGCACCGCAGCGTACAGAACCTGAACGCCGGGAAATGTGGCGGCGGCGGCCAGGAGCGATGAATTCACGAAATCGCGGCGTTTCATTGGACTACCCCACTGTATTTTTGCAGGCGCCGTCAACGTAAACATTCTTCGTCGTGCCCGGCGCGCACGTGATTGCCGTTTTTTGAGTCGTGCGATACGAGACACTGTGGGAAACGGCGCGTGAATACGCACATTCACACACCTGTCGCCGGCCTGCGGCTCGGGCCGGGCTGATCAGCCAGACGAGCGCCCCATCGCAAGTCGGCTGATGCTCGATGTACGAGGGCCTGGATTACTATCGCCGCCGGGATGATGCGCCTTGCGGCCGCACCACATCCGAGGTCGCGCGAGATGTAGGAATTCTCATGCCCGCGAACTTGTCCCCTGAATACAAGGCTGCGCAGGCGGCGTTTCGGCAGGCCCGCGATCCTAACGAGCGCCTGCATTGTCTGCGCGAGATGCTGCGTGTGATTCCCAAACACAAGGGAACTGATCACCTTCAGGGCGACATCAAGCGGCGCATCCGGGAACTCGCAGAGGAGCTCGAGCGGCCAAAGAAGGGCGGAGCGCGCGGCGGCCCCGCGCTGGTGGTCCGGCCGGAAGGCGCGGCTCAGATCGCACTGCTCGGCCCGCCGAACGCCGGCAAGTCAACGTTGCACGCGCGACTTACAGGCTCAAGCGCACACGCCGCACCCTATCCCTTCACGACGCAATTCCCGGAACCGGGGATGATGCCGTACCAGGACGTGCACTTTCAGCTCGTCGACCTGCCGGCCGTTTCGCCCGAGCATCCGACGCCCTGGCTGGCGAGCGCATTGCAGACGGCTGACGCAAGCCTGTTGGTGGTGGATCTCGGCGATCCCGACTGTGTGGGCGAGATCGAGACTGTGCATGACATGATGCGCGAGCGCGGCGTGACGCTCGCGGAACGCTGGGAGCATATGGACGCTGTGAGCGACGATTCCGCGGCTGAGGATCCGTTCGCCCTTCACCTCCCCACATTGTTGCTCGCAAACAAGGTGGATGCAGTTGCAGACGCAGAAGCGGAGTTGCGCACACTGCTCGAGCTCACTGGGCTTCACTATCCTGCGCTGGCGGTCTCCGCACTCAGCGGTCAGGCGCTTGGCGAAATCGCCGCCTGGCTCTTCGATCATCTGGGCGTCGTACGCGTCTATACCAAGGCGCCCGGGAAAGCCGCCGATCGTTCCCGACCCTACACGCTGCGTCGCGGACAGACCGTGGCGGACGTTGCGCGCCTCGTCCATAACGATCTCGCACGATCGCTCAAGCATGCGCGAGTGTGGGGAGCGTCAGGCTTCGAGGGTCAGCACGTAGGTCCCGGTCACGTCGTTGCTGACGGCGACATTGTCGAATTGCACGGTTGACTACGTAGTCGACGGTCAGGTCCTCTGATTTGCCGGCATCCGATGCTTCGAATATCACGGCAGACGGTCAATCAGAGCTTCCCTGGCTCTCAGCCGCCGCTGATAGCTCCCGTCTCATCGTCCGCGTACAGTTCACCGTTCACTTTCACAGGCCTACGAGCATGAAATCTGCACGAGTCATCCTGGCTGCGTTGGCGACTGGTCTTCCCGCCCTCGGTCTGAGCGCTCAGCTGTTGGTGCTGAACAAAGGCGCGGCGACGCTCGCATTCATCGATCCTGTCTCAGGCAAGACGAGCGCGACCGTTGCAACCGGCGACGGTCCTCACGAGATTGAGCTGTCCAGTGACGGCCAATTGGCGTTCGTCAGCAACTACGGGTCGGGAACCCCGGGCAATACGCTGTCGGTCATTGACGTCAAAGCGCGCAAGGAACACAAGCGCCTCGATCTCGGCGAGCTGCGGCGGCCGCACGGGTTGACGTTCTCCGACGGACGTCTTTACTTCACGGCGGAAGAAAGTCGCCGGATCGGGCGATACGATCCGGCGGCGCAGCGTGTTGACTGGACGTTCGAGACCGGCGAGGACCGCACGCACATGATTCTCGCATCGCCTGACGGCGCGACGCTGTTCACCACCAACATGGGATCGAACAGCGTAAGCATTATCGAACGCGCCTCAGGCGACGAATGGCGGCAAACGCGAGTCGCAGTCGGGGCCGGGCCCGAGGGCCTCGATCAGTCGCCCGATGGGCGTGAGGTGTGGGTCGCACACTCGCGCGATGGAGGGATCTCGATCATCGACGTGACGAACAGGAAAGTGACTCACACCTTCGATGCAAAAACCGGGCGCTCGAACCGGCTGAAGTTCACGCCCGATGGCCAGCTCGTCCTCGTGTCGGACCTGAGCGGCGGCGAGCTTGTGATCATCGATGCGCGCAAGCGGACGGAACGATCGCGGGTGAAGCTGGGGCGGTCGCCGACTGGCATTCTGGTCGCGCCCGACGGCCGGCACGCGTACGTCGCCTGCAGCGGTGAGAATCACATCGCCGTCGTCGATCTCAAATCACTGAGCGTGTCGAGAACAATCGAGACTGGCGAGAGTCCCGACGGGATGGCGTTCGTTCGCTGAGAAGCCGCGCTCCTGTGATCGTCCGACGCGGCGCCCTGCTCCCAGAGCGCCGACGTCGTTCCCGGGCCAGATCGCAGCGTCGTAAGTCTCACGCCAGTTTCGGCGCCGGGCGCCGGCTGAGCGCGTCCGACGTACGTTCATCAAAAGGGGACAAGTTCGCTGTGTCGCATCGGTTGCGGTGGACGCAACTCTCGCGACCGGTGCGCATCATCGCGCGATAGGCCGTCCGTGCATGTCCTTCAGCTCTCTGCGTCGGTCTGGCGAGTCAACGTTCGTCTTCAAGTGTGAGGCTGACCGAAACGCTGCGAGCTCACGCGATTCGCCGCGCGGAACGCCGTCTCGGGTGCACGCCCTTCGAAGCCGCGCAGCCGCCGTCCCTGCAGAACTCACGCGATTGGAGAGCGCCATGAGCGATGAAAGCGAGATCCGACGAGTTATCGAAGACTGGGCGAAGGCCGTTGACCGGCAAGACATCGATCGCATCCTCGACCGCCACACGCCCGACTTCCTCATGTACGACGTTCCGCCTCCCAATGAACTCGAGGGCCTCGAAGCGTACCGGCAAAGCTGGGCGCCGTTCTTCGACTCGTTTCGTCGTGGAGGCGTGTTTGAAATCGTGAAGTTGAACGTGACCGCCGGCGATCGCGTCGCTTATGCGACCGCCCTGCTTCGCTGCGGAACGAAAGAGGAGCTCGCACGGGATACGGTCACGCGCCTGCGCCTGACGGTCGGCCTCCGCAAGATCGATGGGCGTTGGTGCATCGCCCACGAACATCACTCGTTTCCACTCGGCGCGACCTGACGACGCATCGAACGAATAGAGAGAGCGCTCTCGCGGACCGGACACCGAAGGGTGTTGCGAAAGGTCGTCTCAACTCTTCCGTCGCGTTCCCGGTCTCGCGACCCCGGCGTGTGGTCCGCGACCGGATGCACTTCTGACGCTTTGTGTACTGTCGTTGACAGATTTCAGGATCGTCATCGGCGAACCTGACGCTATGCGCACCACCGATATCGAACGCCGCGAGATGATGTTTGCGTGCCCGCGCTGCCCTGAGCGAGAGACGCGTGAGTTGGAACGGCAAGGGCGTGGTCTCAGCGACATCGCCCAACATTGAATGTGACGCTTCGCGCGGTCGTGCTGTTGCCCGAAGCGAGTGAGACGACGCGATAAGGGGACACTGGCGAGCGTGACGCCATGGGAAACCAGGACCGCCACAAGCCACTTGACCTGTGGTGCAGGTGCTTGCACTGCACAGAGGTCGCAATGCGGGAGTTGCAGCGGCAAGGACTGAATACCGATGAGATCGCCGCCGCATTGGGTCTGACCCGGAGCACGATCGAGGTGTTGCTCAAGCCGGTCATCGCTTCAGGGAAGCGTCTTTGACAATCGACTTTGCGCGAGGCGTTTGCACGCCAGGCCATCAGGCCCAGCCCTTCCCAGCGCGACTCAATTCACCGGATCAAGCCGCTCGCTGCGACTTACCGCTAGCGGGAATGTCCCTGTTTCTCCACGAGCGCAATGGCTGCGCGGGGCGAACTATTCTGAGTCCACGCCGGCGAGGGTGCGGGGCGCTTCGTTTGCCGCCGATCCTTGAGAAAGCCTTTGCTGGGCTGGAACTCGATTGCACTGACACGGCGCGCGAGTTCTTCCGCGAGCGATGAATCCAGCTCGATGCGCGGACGAACATCGAGAGGCGTCTTGCGAAACAGTTTGAGGATCATGGGTCGATTCCTACTGGTCAGAGAGCGAACAGGCGGGCGCGCTGTCTCCTCTCGTGCGCGCGACAATACATAATCGCGACGGCCGCTCGTGAGAACCAGATCACATCGGCCTGCAGGTCATCTGACGTCTTATCCGCCCTCCAGCCGCGCACTCACGCCCGTCAGTTCGCGGCTGGCGAAGAAGCGGTCGATCAGCAACTTTGCTCGCTCGACGGCGCTCGCCGCGCTCTTCTTTGTCATGGCGCAACGGACCAGACGCGAATACTGAGTCTTATGGAAAATCTTGCTGGCGCAATAGCCGTGCTCGAACAGACAATTGAGGCGACGGCAAAACCAACACGCGAGCGCGGTCAACCTCGCATGGCTCCTCGCGCACGATCGAGAATTGGGACGCCGGCGCAACCATCGCGGAAATCGGAGAGGAAATGACGAAAGCCGCATCTCTCACACCGACGCAACCGATGCTGACGGCGGACGCCTACGCGTTGGCCGCGCGCATCGCCCTGTGGCTTAGCGGCCTGGTCGCTGCTGCGACAATGGCTGCCGCACTCTATATACAGATCCCGTCGCTGCGCTCTGCTCCCGCAACAACGATCCCGGCGCCGCACGACACGGCTCAGCGATGGTCGAAGGCGATAGACGAGCCGGAAGGCGAGCCCGTTCGAATTGCGAATCCCGTTCGAATTGCGAATCCCTTCGATAAGAGTGAAGTGTTCGAATTCCCCGAAGGAACCAGCGAGGCCGAAGCGCGCGCCGCCATGACCGAAATGCTGATGGAGCGAGCGCGAGAGCGGTACGCTCAGCTTGATAGCCAGCTTCACAAGCGGCGGGGCGCAGGTTCCTAGCTTCGGCCAGTGCACCTCCGGAACTTTCGAACCTGCGGCGCGGCCGCTCACCCGGCAATCTAGCAGTCCAGCGCTTTGGCGCCAGCCGCTCCCACGGCATGTTCAGTTCGGCTTGTCTCGCCTTTCAGGCTTGATCCCCATCAGGAAATCCGCGGCTGCGTCCGCTCCACTTCCGCCTCGGCCCCCGCCGTTGCGAAATACGGTCGCTCTGCAATAAACAACAGACGCCTCGCAGCGCGACGCCACTCCTTCGGCGCCTTCGTCCCTAACACCACGACCGCCGCGCTGTACGCATGACCGCGCAGCGTGATGTCCAGACCATCAAGCAGGCGCTCTGCCTCAGCAGGATCCGTGGAGGTCCGCACGCTGGTGATGAAGTCGAGGATTTGCTGTGCATCGGCGATCTTGTATTCCCGGATCGCCGCGACGTACGGCGCCGGATCCTTTCGTTCGCGCAGCGCGAGTGCGAGCGCCGACCAGATGCTATCGGCGTCTACGCCCTGACTCATGGGCAGCGCCAACGCAGCCTTGACGAGTTCGGAAGGTGCGTTGTCCGAGGCCGCCGCCAGACGAAGAGCGCGGCGATCCGCGTCAGGATGCTGTTCCAGCTCCAGCGCCACGGCGCTCAGCGCGCCCTGCCCGAGGTGGTAGTACGCCATGTCGACGCCAGGCTGCAGGCCCGCTCCCGACTGCAATGTCATGTAGTAGCTCAGCATCGCCGATTGCGTCGCGAGGTCTGCGCCTTGCGCGTCGTCCATGCTCATCATGCGGCGCACACGCATCGCGTCAAGTGCGAGCCTTTCCCGCATCGAAGGCAGCTGCTGTCGGGCGATCTCCAGCGCCGCGCTCGCGTCGCTCCAGCGAGCGTGTTCAGCGTGGGTGTAGCCCACTGCAAACGCCAGCCAGCCGTTCTGCGGCGCTCTGGCATAGAGATCGGCAAAGGCCTGCTCGCGTCGCGCTTCGTCCTCGATGCAACGTGCAGCGACGTACTGAAGATCGACATTGTCGGGCTTCGAACCGGCCAGCGAGCGATGCCGTTTGCAGACGACCGAGCGCATTCCGGAACGCGCGTAGTCCTGCTCCGCCCGAAGCGTGAGTACATCGTTCGGATAGACCTCGAGCCGGCTCCTGAGAATCTCCTCGAATGAGTCATTCGCAGAGGCAAGTCCGAGCCACATTCCGGTGTGGGGAGCATCGCTCGCGTCCCAGCGCGCGTGCGCCGCGATGATCTGTGCGCGCTGCGCTTCGTCCTGCACCATGGCGAACAATGCGGAAGGATTGTCGTGACCGAAGGCGCTGATGACCGCGCGCGTGCCTCCCTGACTGCTGCTGCCGGTGCTGATGCTCTCCGGCGGCTCCTCAAAGATGAGGCCGGCGTTTGTCGTCGTCCAGCGCACCGGGCCGACCATTCGTTCCGGAGCCTCCGCTGCGGATCCATAGGTCGCCGTCCACTCCACGAGTACGCTCGCGCCAGCGACGTTGTAAACGCTGTTGTTCGAGCCGACCGGAATGTCGACGTCGAATTGCTCGATCAGATCGCCGTTGTCCGTGACGGTCCTGACCGCGTAACTCTCCTGACCGCCCAGCGCGAGCGTCGCATGTGAGAACGATGCGACCTTGATCGAATCCTCGCCGATCGACACCGTCACAGGACGCCCGAGCCCGTTGTAGATGTTGACGAGCGTAGCGCCGACGGTCGTACCGACGCTGAGCACCGCGGCGATGATTCCGCAGGCTACTGTCAGCCGCGCGAGCGTCGGAACCAGTCCATCGGCGACGTGAAAGCGATCCCACAGATCGAGCTTCCTCTGTCGCGGCCGCTCGCTGCCTGGCATGAGCACGGGATACTGCGCGGGCGCCTTCGTCGCTGCGGCGCCGCGCCCGGCGTCATGCCCTCCCGCACGAAGCGCGCCACTTGCGCCTCCGCAAGAAGCAACTGCTCGAGGGCGCTGTGTCGCAGCCCCGAGAGCGCGGACGCCCGCACTCGACACCCAGCTGTCGATGGCGTTCAACCACTCGCCTACGTTCTGCTCGCTCGCGAGCGGCAAGCCGAAGGCGCCGAGAGCTTCCTGCCAGCTCTCGATCTTCAATCGCCGCAGAAGCGTGCGATCGAGGACGATGACCTTTCCTTCATCCTCGTAGATGTGCCGCAGAGCGTTGTGCATTTCCGCACACGCCTGTATCAGTCGCTTTCGCTCACCGGATGACACCCGACCGTCGGCAGTCACGATCGAAACGACGTTGCGGAGCGCGCCGTGGGCGTCGCGCAGGTTCGCTTCGCTGTGCTCAGCGTAGTGGAGTATCGACAGCAGCCCTCTTGAGATAGGCGTCCCACCCCGCGCCGAGCTGCCCGGCCGCTGCGAGATGCACGCTGCGGCAGCGCCGATCCTGGTTCAGGACGATGTCCCGCGCGCGCCCGAGCTCTCCTTTGAGCGCCTCGATCGCATCCTGAAGGTCGGAGCGCTTCAGGTCCTTGCCGCGATGGCGGATGATCCCGCCCTGCGCGGTCAGGAAGCCCTCCTTCAATCCCGGAGCGTCTGCTCTTCCTCTTCCAGCGCTCGCAATCGCTGCAGATCCTGCGCGAGCTCCGGCGGGTAGATCGCATTCAGCTCAGCGATGAGAGAGTCGCCGCTCACGGGCGGCCCGTAGAGTTCAGCGACATCGCGCGCATGGATGGTCAGTGCGCGGCCGAGGTAGGCGCCGCGATATGACCGATCGTAGTAAGCGCGGCCGAATTGTTCGTCGAGCTTCGCGAGCGACTGCTCCAACGGCGCATCCGCAGCGTCCTCGATCGAGCGATAGACGTGCGCCGTCATTTGCTTCTTCAGACGCGGCGCGTCGTCGAACAGCTCCCAGGCGCTGCGCTCGTCGATCGGTCGCCGGTATATACCTGCGCTTGGCGTTCTGCTCCCGCTCCGCGTTCGCCGGATGCGTGCTCCACATCCGCGGCGGCTGCGCGAGCGCAGTCCTGAAGACGCGGTGTTCGTCGGGTCGGTCGGCGGGCAGGGGCATGACCTCGCCGTAGGTCGGATCATCGAGCACCTCGCGCAGCTTCGGTCGTGACGTGCTTCTGAACCGCAAACAGATCGCTCACACTGCGCTTCTCGCGCACCTCCGAGTTCGCAAATGCGAGCGCGCGCTCCCATGCTTCGTCGGCGACGTGCAGTTTGTGCAACGCGTGGATCAGTGCGTCGCTGCCGGTGAGCGACACCGCCACGAGATCGGCTTGCAGCTCCATCTCTCTCGACAATGCGCGCTGGGCCAGCACGACGAGGCGGAACATCGTCTCCATCAGCGACCGGATCGACCACACGACGAGCGACAGCAGCCAGCCGACCCAGGCGATGCGCAGGTCGACTCGAGACAGCGTGCGAAGGAGCGAATCGAGCGCGTCACGCTTCGTGACGATGTGGTGCGCAATCTGTTGAGCGACGTACACCCAGCGGCCCACGGCCATGGAGCGCTGGCCGAAATGGCCGAACTCGTGCGCGAGCACCGCCTTCAACTCCCCCAGCGAGACGGCGTTCACCAGGCCGAGGCCGATTTCGAGATTCTTGCGCGAGGGAAAGAGCAGGTTCAGCACGGACAAGTCGTAGAACACCGCCGCGTTCACGCGCGGCGACAGAAAGACGCGATGCGCGCGCGGCGCGCCCGCTTCGTCCGCCAGGCGATTGATGAACGCGAACAGCCGAGGCTGCTCGGCTGCTGTGACTTCGATGTCGTCGATCGCGTGCCGGCGCCAGACGAAGAAGAGCGCCTTCCACATGAAGACGGCGAGGAATGCGGCGCCCACGCCGGCGATCAGGCCCCAGAAGGCATCCCCGCCATGGGCCACACCGACGAGCAATCGGTAACCCGTCCAGCTGAACCAGCTCGCCAAGGCCAGATAGAGCACGATGAACAGCGTCAAGCCGCCCATCGCGAGCCAGGCGTGCGTGCGATAGGCCTTCGTGGGTCGAGTGAGATCCGCGGGTACCGCACCAGGGCCCGCCGGATAGACGTGTTCCGCCGCCATTTGTTCTCCCCAAACCGTAGCCAGACGAGTTCGCTCGACGCGGGCGCGATCAATCAGTCCGCCAGCCAGTGTTCGCACGGCGGACTGAGTTATCCCGTTATGTAGTCGACCCGCTGCGCCGGCATCCTACGACAGCAGTTGCGAGCGAAACGCGCTCTGCGTCACGCCCGCACCCTTGAAGCAGGCCTGCCGAGTCGAGCGCAGACCTTTGTCGCTGGCCGGCGCCGCACCGGCCCCTGTCCTCATCATCTGACGGTGGACGCCCATCCGGCATTCTCATGGAGGGCGCCTTGATACGGCCGCTACCGCAGCGGCGCTGCTCGACTCATACCCCCGGATCGATGTTCCGGGACGACGCTCTCGCGCCGCTCCGGGATGGCGGCTTGCGGCAATTGATTTGCCGCTCCCGCGACCTCAACTGGGTCGGCATCCTCTCACCGAAGGCGCGCCTTCTCTCTGCAGGATGAGCGACCGCCCGCTGCAAGATTTTCACTGTCGAGCTCAGGTGCATTGCATCGCAACATGTGGTTTCGTTGTATGTACAACCCAAATGCAAACGTGCAGCATCCTGCCCTCCAACGTGTAAGCCTGGGGGTGTGGCATGGACCCGCACATCGCAGTTTCGGGGACTGCTGTCATCTGTCAACGCGCTCGCCGCACTGGCTAGTTCGACCGGTGACGCTGCGCCGCATCCAAAATGGGAATGGGCGGCGTCCCGGATCAGACAGCGACGCGAGCTGTGTGATCAGCGCGCGCAGTCCCACGACTCAAAGTCGGTTTTCTGGCAGCAAGTGGCCGCGCCGCTCGCGTGGGCCGTAGCTGTGCTCGCCGCGCTCAGCGGTTTGGCGGTAGTTGCAAACCTGGGTCTGCCGGCGAAAGTATTGAGCATTCTTACCGCGATCGTTGCGGCGACCATCGCGGCGTTCCAACCCTCCGAGGCGGCGAAATCGCACCGCGCGGCTGCGACGGCTTATGAGCGTCTCGCCCGTAAGCTGGATGATGTCGAGGCTCTGCTCCTGGGCGATTGGAAGCAGCAGATACCGCCGGAAAAGATCGACCCCGTTCGCACCGAAATCACCAAGCTCGAAGAGGAGCTCAACGCCATCGAGCTCAGTCATCCGCCAGTATCGAGCTTCAAACGCCCCCCCTATCCCTATATGGGTGTGGGCGACGAGCATCACGCGCGCAGAGGCGTCAACAGCCGCTGAGGCGGACGCGACTCGCTTCGCTGCTCACGAAGCATAGGCGTCCCTTACCGCAGTGGATTAACGAGGCCGACGACCTCGTGGCGGACGCCTTCAGCGACGCGCGCTTCTCGACCGCGACGACGTCGACACGGCCATGATCCGAGTCGTGCCGATTACATCTGCCGGAACAGGTGCAGGTAGCTGCGACTCACCGGCAACACTTCGTCGCGGCCCTTCAGGTGAATGTCTGCGGTTTCGTTGGGGCCGCGCGTGACATGGCTGATCGCACGCAGATTCACGACGACCGAGCGGTGCACCTGCGCGAACTGCGACGAATCGAGCTGGGCGATCAGCTCCTTCAGCGGCATGCGGATCACGGCCTCGCGCGACTGGCCCGCATCGTCGCGCCACGCGATCAGCGTGTACTTCTCGTCAGAGCGCAGAAAGTCGATGTCGTCCACAGCGATCAGCCGCACGGTCTGTCCGACCGAGGCGCGGACCCAGCGTAGCGGCGCGGGTGCCGCACTTCGCTGGAGATTCGCCGCGAGCTGCTGCAGCAGCGTCTCGGTGTTGAGCGCCGGCTGCGCGGCGCGCAGCCGCTCCTGCAGGCGGGCGACCGTCTCAGCCAGGCGGGACGGCTCCACGGGCTTGACCAGGTAGTCGAGCACACCTTGTGCGAAAGCCTGCACGGCGTACTCATCGTAGGCCGTGACGAAAACGAGGTGCGCGCGACGACCGATGTGGCGTGCGGCCTCCACGCCCGTCTTACCCGGCATTTGCACGTCCAGAAAGCAGACGTCGGGCCGCAGCGCCTCGAACTTGTCGATCGCCTCGCGGCCATTGCGCGCTTGCGCCACGACTTCCAGCTCGGGCCAGGCCTGCTCGAGCATGCGCTCGAGCGCGTCCCGCAGCAGCGGCTCGTCGTCCGCAATCAGCGCTGTCGGATGCTGCCGGCGTCATGCAGGTTGCTTCTGCGCTGGAAACTCGAGTTCGGCGCACACACCGTGCGGCTCAACCTCGGTCAGGCGCAACTGCGCGTCGCCGCCGAACGCCAGCTGCAGGCGCTCGCGCAACGTCGACAGGCCGGTGCCGAGTCCGCTGCCGGTCGCTTGCAGCCCGACGCCCGTGTCAGTGACGCGCACCCGGCAGCGGCCATCGCGCAGCCACACATCCACCTCGATGCGCCCGCCTTCCTCGCTCGGATCGATTCCATGGCGCACGGCATTCTCGACGAGCGTGAGCAGCGTCATCGGCGGACATCGCAGTTCGGTTCGCGGCCGGCTCGATATGAAGCGCGAACTGCAATCGATCCGGCATGCGCATCTGCATCAGCTCCAGGTACGCGCGTACCAGCTCCAGCTCCTGACCCATCGTCGTCGCCGGCTCGTGCATGCGGGGAACCGCCGCACGCAGGTAAGCGATCAGGCTCTTCAGCACCTTCGACGCCTGCGGCGAGCCCGCGTCCACGAGCGCCTGCACATTGGCCAGCGTGTTGAACAGAAAGTGCGGCTCCACCTGCGCCTGCAGCAGTCGCAGCCGCGCGTCCAACGCCTTGCGCTCGAGTTGACTGCGCTCGAGCTCGAACGCGAGCGCCTGATCGCGCGCAAACGTATCTCGCTGCTTCAGCATCGCCCCCACCGCGATCCAGGGTGCGAACAGGACGCCTGTGAAGGTGAGCATCGCGTAGCCCGTGACGCGCTTCTTGTCCTGCGCCCAGTGCGGATCGCCGCCCGTCGTGGCCACGTACGCAAGCAGCTGCGGCGATGCGGCACCGCCACGACGATGCCGATCGAGTTGCAGCGCCGAGCGCGCGAGCCACCTGGGCAGGCGTCGCGGCCACTGCTCAAACAACCCGAACGCCAGCATGGCCGCGCAGCCCGACCATCATGGCGCGCGCGACCACGATGTACGTTGCCGTCTCCGAGGGGAGGCTGAGCAACAGCCCGAACAGCGCCGAAACGCCAAGCGTGAACCGCACGCGCCGCCAGCCCAGCATCATGGCAAGGCCATGCGGTTTAGCGGAAGGAGCAGCAATCGCCATGGCGTGACTATAGACGAATGGCCGCACCGGCCGCGGTTCGCAGCGCTCCGGCGCAAGGCGCCGACCGCCGTTCATCCGCCAGTAACGTAACTCGACTGCGCTCCGTCGTCGCTGATCGCAAACGACTGGCCTGCCCGGCGCGGCGCGCTCATTGTCACGGCCGACGGGACGCGTTCCGGCTCGCATGCGACTCTCAGGACATACAGCAATAAGGGGAGCGAATGATGAGAACGACACAGGGCATCGGACGAATCATCGGTGCGCTGATGCTTGCGCAGATGGTCGGCGGAATGCTGGTCAACTTCGTATTGTCGGCGCCGGTGACGGCCCCGCCGGGCTTTCTGGTGAACGCGGCGGCCCACTCGCTGCAACTCGGTTTCACCGTGCTCATCGGGCTCGTAACAGGCGCGCTTTCTGTCGCCATCGCGATCACGGCGTTGCCTGTCTTTCGGCGGTACAGCTACGCGATGGCGCTCTGGTTGCTGGCGCTCGGCGTCGTCAGTCTTGCGCTGGCGGTGGTCGAGAATAGCGCGGTGATGTCCATGCTCTCCCTGAGCCAGGCGTACGCGAAAGCGAACGCGGCGGATGCAGCACTGTTCGAAGCGCTGCGCGTGGTCGTCGCGTCGTCGCGAAACTGGGCGCACTACACGCATGTGCTGGTCGGCGGTGCGACGTTCCTCGTGTTCTACAGCGTGCTGTACCGGTTCGCGCTGATTCCGCGCGCATTGGCCGCCATCGGGGTGATAGCAGTCATGTTGCAGCTTACGACCGTCACGATGCCCTTCTTCGGTTATCGCATCGTGATGCTGATGCTCATGCCGATGGGACTGAGCCACCTGGCTCTCGCATTGTGGCTCATGGTCAAGGGCTTCGAGGAAGGGCGTTACCCATTTCGCGCCGTGCCGCTTGAGACAGAGCTCTCTCGGCCGGCGTAGAACACGAGTCCGAGGTCAACGCGTTGTGAACTATCGAGACCGGGGTAGAGGCTCCTCACACAAAGGGGCGAAATGACAACTTGCGCTCGGGAAACATCACCACAGACCTACGCCCGGATCGGCGGAGTGCTCTATCTGGTCATCGCCGTAGGCGGCGTTTTCGCCGAAGGGATCGTGCGCGGAAGAGTCATCGTACGGGGCGACGCCGCGACTACCGCCAATAATATTCTGCACTCCGAGACGCTATTCCGGGCCGGCCTGGCGGGCGAGATGCTCATGCTGGTCTGCGACGTCGCAGTGGCGATGATCCTGTATGTGTTGCTCAAGCCAGTGCACCGGAACCTGGCTTTGCTCGCGGCCTTCCTGAGGCTGACACACGCCGGCGTTTATGGCGTCGTGGGACTCTTCCATCTTGCGGCCGTGATCCTGCTTGGGGGCGATGACTTTCTGCGAGCCTTCGACGTGCAGCAATTGCACGCGCTGGCGTACTTGTCGCTCAGGTTGCATGGATACGGCTACGGCATCGGCCTCATATTCTTTGGTTTCAGCCTGGTCTTGCTCGGCTACTTGATCTACAGATCAGGCTACTTGCCCAGGATCATCGGCGCCCTGCTGGTGATCGCCGGGTTGGGCTATCTGATCAACAGCTTCGCGCAAATCCTGGCGCCGACAGTCGCTGCGACCCTGTTCCCCTGGGTTCTGCTCCCCGCCTTACCCGCCGAACTGGGTCTGTGTCTGTGGCTCATCGTCAAGGGCGTGGATGTTCCGAAGTGGGAAGCACGAGCACTTTCAGGAGTGAGGATATGAATTCAACCATGACGCCCAGATCCCCGCTGCTTAAGAAGAAGTCGACACGAGTAGTGCTGCTCATTCTGGCGGCAGCCTTCGCCGCATTCTGGTTTGTCAGACCGGCGCCGCCGCCGCCGTCCCGCGGGAGTGGTGAACTCATGAAGGCGATCGTTTATCACGAGTATGGTTCAGCGGACGTTCTTCGTTTTGAAGAGATTGAAAAGCTTCTCCCCAACGACAATCAGGTCCTGATCAAGGTTCGCGCGGCTGCCGTCAATCCGCTCGACTGGCACTACATGAGAGGTACGCCGTACCTCATGCGCATGGATGCGGGGCTACGCAAACCAAAGGACATCCGACTCGGCGTTGATCTGGCTGGCGAGGTTATAGCGGTCGGCAGCAGCGTCACGCACTTCAAACCAGGCGATGAGGTGTTTGGCGTGGGCGATAGCGCCTTTGCCGAGTACTCGCGCGCTTCCGAAAACAGAGTCGCGCTGAAACCCGCCGACGTCACGTTCGATCAGGCGGCGGCCGTGCCGGTCGCGGCATTGACCGCCCTGCAGGCCCTTCGCGACAAGGGGCGTATTCAGCCCGGGCAGAAGGTTCTGATCAACGGCGCCTCGGGAGGCGTGGGGACGTTCGCCGTGCAGATCGCCAAATCGTTCGGCGCGGAGGTCACCGGCGTGTGCAGCACCAGAAATGTGGAGCTGGTCCGATCGCTCGGCGCAGATCATGTCATCGACTACACCAAAGAGGATCTCACGCAGAGCGCGCAGCGGTACGACCTGATACTGGACAACGTCGGGACCCGCCCGTTGTCCGATTTCAGGCGCGTCATGAACTCCAAGGGGATCTTCGTTCTGGTCGGCGGTGGAGGACCAGACGCCGGCCGATGGATTGGCCCGATGATCAATTGGATCAAAGCGCCTGTGTTGTCGGCGTTCGTGAGCCAGGAGTTCGTCACTTTGCTGGCGTCAATCACCAGAGAGGACCTCGGCGTCCTGAATGAATTGATGGAGACGAGAAAGGTCACGCCTGTGATCGACAGAACTTACCCCTTGAGCGAAGTCCCTGAGGCGATCCGGTATCTGGAAACAGGGCGTGCTCGAGGGAAGGTGATAATCACTGTGGAACAAGACAATAGAGCGACCTGAAGCAGGATTGCACCCTCTGGTCATAGGCGGGAAGAGACGCCGAAAGGGAGTCGACATGCCAGCTCACGAAGTTGACGCCTCGCCGCGAGTTCTTGCACGAATCGGCGGTGCGCTCTACCTGATCATCATCGTTGCCGGCATCTTCGGTGAAGCGTTCGTCAGGGACAGACTGATCGTTTCGGCCGATGCAACAGCCACAGCCGACAACATCAGATCTTTTGAGATGCTGTGGCGTCTCGGCATCGCTGGCAACCTCTTCCATCTGGCATGCGCCGTCGTCCTGACGTGGATCCTCTATGTACTACTGAGGCCAGTGAGCAGAGATCTCGCTTTGCTGGCGGCATTCTTCGAGCTGGCGTCGATCGTGCTCGAAGCCGCCAGCAAGCTCTATCTCGTTGAGGCGTTGTTTCCATTGCGGAATGCGGAATACCTGCAGGTATTTGCGCCGGAGCAACTGCACGCTCTGACGTATCTTGCGACCAGGTCGCATGCGTATGGCTTCGGCGTCAGTCTCATCTTCTTCGGCTGTGCGTGCCTCGTTCTTGGATACCTGATCTACAGATCCGGCTTTCTACCCGGACTGATAGGCGTTCTGATGCAGATTGCGGGCTTGTGCTACGTAACGAATAGCTTCGCGTTGCTTCTCGCCCCGGCGCTGGCAGATCGGCTATTCCCCGCCATTCTGATCCCGTCCTTTATCGGCGAAACCTCACTCTGCCTCTGGTTGATCGTGAAGGGCGTGGACGTCGGGAAGTGGAGAACGCAGGCAGGCTCGGAACCGCTTCGCGTAGCGTCAGCCGGCGCCTTGCGTTAAACGTCTATCAGGCGACGCTCTCGTCCACGCGTTCGCGCGCTTGATCGACTCCTGCTCAGCACCACCCTGCCGTTGCGCAAATCCAAGAGCGTTTCAAGCGCGGCGTCTACAGTGCGGGTTTGACGACCATGAGGACCAGCGCTGCAAGCGGCGCCGCCAGCGCTGCAGCGCCCCACGCCTGCCAGCGCCGCGCCAGAGCGCCGAAGCGCTCGTACTCGAAAACGCCTGAATCCACTCCCGCCGCGGCGAGCGCTCGCAATCGAAGCTGAAGCGGCGCCGACGCGTGCTGCAAATAGGATTCCGGAAATCGAGAAAAGCACCAGACTCCAGAATATCCAGCCCGTCCGCAGGAGCGACAAGTGACCGTGAATCGCGAGCCCGACGCCGGTAAGAATGATGATCACTACGGCTGGGATGGTGAACAAACGATCGCTGCGGATGACGCCATCGAGTGCGTGCGCCAGCAGTCGCGGATCACGTGAACGCGCCGCGTGCTCGTACCAGAACAGGCCTGCCGCGATGTTGCCGAGGAAAGCAATGACGGCCGTTATATGCAGTACTTTGAACACGAGATACATCGAATGCGCCTCCGTTGCCTCGAAGCGTGCATCATTCAAGCGCGATCAATAAAGGGATCGTCGGCAGATTGCCGCCGCCGACCGGCGAACCACTCCCGGCGTTCAGATGCGGCATGGCCGGCATTTCGCGACGAGTTCACACGACTGTCACATCACAGTGCTGATGTATGGCCGGTTGAGAACGGCGATGTGACGGGTTTTCGGAGAAACGCAATGCTCGTTCTGGTTGTAGACAATGAATCATTGGGCGCTCTGCGCCTGACAGCCAGACTCGAAGACGCAGGACACACAGTAGTGGGGCCTGCGCGCTCCTCCGGCGAGGGAATTATTCTTGCGCGCCGCCGGCGGCCAAAGGCGGCTTTCGTCGCCGTCGATCTCGAGACTGGGCAGGCGGGCGCGCTGCTGGCGCAGCAACTCAAGGCCGA
Source organism: uncultured Gammaproteobacteria bacterium (assembly GCA_963723505.1). Taxonomy (GTDB): domain Bacteria; phylum Pseudomonadota; class Gammaproteobacteria; order Steroidobacterales; family Steroidobacteraceae; genus Steroidobacter. Next base: position 57,888 of record CAVRQU010000024.1, on the reverse strand, counting down.
ATTGGACATTCCCGTCATTCTCACCAGCGACCACGTGCGAACACAGCAATGAGGCCGCATTGACACGGAATGCTGAGGCGCCCTCCCGAAAGTCAGGGGTCGAGGCATACCAGGCACAGTGGCTGACCAGCGCGGGCATCGCCAGATTGCACGCTTCCAAAGAGTCGATCCGCCAGACCTGAGGCGCGCATGAATGCGGCGCCAATGCACTGCGCAAGGAACTGCTCGGTCTAAAAAGCGCCTGAGGAAGCTCTGTGTAGCCGTCTACTCCATCGAAGCTCCGATGGTTTCGGGCGGCAGTAAACCGGACGATCCCCAGGTCACACTCTGAACGCTTAGGAGAGGTACTCATGCGAACCGCCGCGTTGGTCGTTGCGGGCCTCATGCTGGTCATGCTCGTTTGCCGCAACGCGGCGGCCGTTGAGAACACGGCGGCTTCGCATGACTGCCCTGTGACGCTTCCTGCCACCCAGCAAACGACAGCTAACGGTTCAGAGTTCATCTACAGCAGCAACAGCCTGCATGTCTGGCTGCCTACACGGGGACGATGGCCTGAATCAGCGCACACCCTGCGGTGGTATTACAACGGCGCAGTGCGAACGCGCACGCCGCTGCCCGAACTGAGAGTCACTGCGCGTCGCATCGACGGCGATGAAGCGCCGGCGATCATCGCACCCCCAAGAACAGTGAGGGACGAAGGCGACGCTGCGGCGATGGTCACCAGGGTCGAACTTCCCGCCGCGGGCTGCTGGCGGATAAGCGGTCAGTACAGGGACGATTCCTTGTCTTTCGTGGTATGGGCGGAGTGAACTTCGAATTGGATCACGAAGCTGACGCGGGCCCTCTTCCCGCCAGCGTTGAGGCGTACACGATCCGCCTGATCATGGCGTGAAGGACGTCGCCAGAGCGAATCCACTGCAGCACTCCGCTCAACGCGAATGACGCGCGATGACGCCCAGCAGCTCGCCGTCACGATCCTGGCTCAGTTCCCAGAACATGACGCCGCCAAGGTGATTTTCCCGGGCGTAACGCGCTTTGACCTCGATGGATCGCGGATCGTCGTAGGTAATGAACGTCCTGGCCGTCTCATTCCACAGGTACGGCGCCTGAGCGCGATCGTCCCAGTAACGAACGAATCCCTTCTTGCCAATGAGTTTCCCGGCCAGCTCCGCGTAGCTGTGATCGGCTTCGTATCGTTCGTAAGGCTGATTGAGTCCGTTGTTCAACGGCTTCACGCCCGTGAAGCCGCGACCGTAGAACGCTACGCCGAGCACGAGCTTCGCAGGCGGAACGCCTGCCGCAAGATGCTGCCTTACGGACGCGTCGGCGCAGCGGTCCGCAGGCGCCGCCAGTTCCGAGCGATACAGGCCGGCGTGATGACCCGTAGTGCGCGTCAGGCTGTTGAAGAAGTCATAGCTCATGACGTTGATCCAGTCGAGATACACATGGAGCTTGTCCATCTCGGTGTGGTCGAAGTATTCGCGATCCGCCGAAGCAATCGTCAGGAGGTAGCGCTGGCCGCCGCCGCGCGAGCGCGCAGCGCTGTCCGCGTCCAGCCGCTGGCGAAGCGTCTTGAGAAGCAGCGTGAAATTCTCCTTGTCCTCCGCGCGGTATTTGATCCCGGCGACGCCCTGCCCCGGATACTCCCAATCGAGATCGATCCCGTCGAGCGCGTGTGCTTCAAGGAACTCGACGGCGCTGCGCGCAAACACCTCTCGCGACGCATCGGTCAACGCCGCATCGGAAAATCCTTCCGCCATCCATCCGCCGACGGAGACGATGACTTTCAGCTTCGGATTCTTCTTCCTGAGTGCAAGCAGAGTCTTCAGGCTCTCCGCAGCGTCTGGGCGCTCGAATGCAACCTTGCCGCTGCGGTCGATCTGCGCAAAGGCAAAGTTGATGTGGGTCAGCTTGTCGGCCTGAATGACTGGCGGAATCGACCAACTCGCCACATAGGCCACGACCCGAAAATCCGCCGCGCCGGACGAGACCTGCGCGGCTTGCCCGGCGCCGAGAGGCGCAACGCACGAACTCGACGCGCACAGGACGGTCCATGCGAAGCGCGCGGTGCGCCATCGCGGGACAGACGTGAGAAACCGGTTCGTGTGAACCATCCTGACTCCAGGCTTCCTGCAGCACGCGCGCGCCCGGCAGAGCCAGTTCCTGCGTGGTGGATGCGATTCCGGACGCTTACGCTGCTTCGCTCGCGGCTCGCGTGCGACGACGGAAGTACGGATACAGGGGCAGACCCAACGCCAGGAGCCCAAAGGCTGCGACAGCCCCGGCGGGACTTTCGATGAACGTGCTCACCAGGATCCCAGCCATGACGAGCGTGAACACGAGCGGAACGAGCGGGTACACAGGCACACGGAAGGGCCGCGGCGCATCCGGAAGCTTGCGCCGAAGCGCGAGCAGCGCGGCGCCCGACAGCCCCCAGAAAAGCACATACAGCAGCGTCGCCAGATTCGTGAGCTGGTCGAATGTGCCCGTGACCGCGAACAGCACGCCGAGCACGCCGTGCAGAACCAAAGATTCGGCTGGAACGCTCGCGCCCGGGCTCAGACGACCAAACCGCTCGAAGAACAGCCCGTCGCGCGCGGCGGCGTACGGCACTCGCGCGCGCGTCAACAAGATGCCATTCAAGGCGCCGACAGTCGAGATCAGGAAGATGATCGCGAAAATGGAGAACGCATTCGGCCCCAGAAACGTCTGTGCAGCGCGAGCGCCGACGGCCGGAGCGTTCGGATGCGCCGTTGAGCTCGACGTGATGACGGCGTCGAATGACAACGCGTAGAAGTACGCCCAATTCACGAGCAGATACAGCACCACGACCAGCAGGCCGCCGCCGATGACCGCGCGCGGCACGTTGCGCGCGGGATCGCGCACTTCAGCCGCCGTCATCGGCAGGTACTGCCACCCGCTGTAAGCCCACAGCGCCGCAAGCATCGCAAAGCCGAAAGCGCTTGCAGTGACCCCCTTCGCCGGCTCAGCGTTCGCGAGGGCGTCGCCCGTCGCTCCCGCGACATCTGCGCCGCTGCTCCGCGCAAACAGAAACACGCCGATGATCAGGCCGATCACCGAGACCACCTTGAGGGACGTGAGGAACGTCTGCACACGTCCAACCGAGCCGACGCCGGCCAGATTGATGGCTGTGAACGTCACGATGACGGCGATGCCGATCACCTGTCGGACTCCGAACTGCCACACGAACGGCTCACCGAAAATGTCCAGGGATCGTTCAATCCAGGGCGGCGGCAGCGGCACGAGGTCGGCGAGAAAGATGGCGAAGGCTGCGCCATACGCAGCAAGGCTCGCCGCGGCGGTGATGAAGCTCATGCAGACATAGAGAAACCCCGTCGCGTCGCCGAACGCCGCGCGCACGTACAGATATTCGCCGCCGGCGTGCGGCATCAGCGTTCCGAGTTCGGCGAAACAGAGCGCGCCGAGCATCGCCACGAGACCCGCGACAGCCCACGCGGTCATGACGAGGTAGGGCGAACCGACGGCTTGCGCCATAGGCGCGGACTTCAGGAAGACGCCCGTGCCGATCGTGATTCCGACGACGATCGCGATTCCGTGCGTGAGCGTGAGGTCGCGGCGCAGTTCTTTCATGGCGCGCGAGCATAGCAGCCGAAAGAGCAAGAGCCGCAAAAGACCGCAAAAAAGACCATGAGTTGAGCAAGCCCGGGCATGCGGAGGTCATGTTCGTTTGAGCACTGACAGATCGCGGCGTAGCGCCTGGACAGCACTCGCCCCGTACTGATTCCATGCTCGTTCAGTTCTTTTTTGCGGTCTTTCGCGGCTCTTGTTCCGGACAACTACGCCTGCGCTTCACGCACCATCGGCACGACTGTAGGGGACGTTCCGGCGCGAATGACGCCGACCCGACGGAAACCCAGGCGCTCGTAGAATGGAATGTTTCTCGGATTCGTCGATTCCAGATATGCGGGCAACCCTTCGGCGTCGCAGCGCTGCAGAATCGGCTGCATGAGCGCGTTTCCCAGTCCCAGCCCCTGATGAACAGGCTCAACCCCGATCAGCGGCAGATACCAGTGAGGGACGATCGGATGATGTCTGCCCATCTGCTCCATCAGAGAAGACAGCGACTCGCGCAGGCCAGCCGGCACGCTGTCCCGAATGACGGCGGCGACGCCCGCCTCGTCCGGCTCAACGTCGGGCGGAAGCCACAATGCCGCGCCGGCGCAGCCCGCGACCTGATACGCGCTGCCGGTGGCGAAGGCCCGCCCGCCGAAGGCGCGTGTAAACGCAGGGAATCCGTTCAGAAACTCGCCTGCCCCGGGCCAGCACCATCGGCAGATCGGGTCCGAAGCGAACGCCAGCGTGAGGACGTCTATGGCCTTTGACTGAGCTCCCGCGGAAACCCGGGTCGCTTCGAATGGCGTGAGTATCGACTGCATCATGCGCTCCTGAACCGTTGGGCATTGCGAGAACTCTCGCGACGGGTCGTAGCGTAGATAACAGACGTAAACGCGGCGGCTGCATCTCCGTGAAGAACGCGTGAATTCTCTGGCTCACGCCTTCGTGAGAAGGGCGCCGCACTCAAGGGCGGCTCGTGCTCTGAGCGTTTCTCGGCTGCGCGCCGATACGCCGACGCACTGCGCGGAACTCTGCGGACAACAGACAACGCACAACGGACAACAGCCAGCGGGCGGGTCAGCTCAACACCGCTCCCCACGCGCCAAGAATTACACCCGCGCAGATCAAACCCGCAGCCAGCTGTACACGCCAGTCGTCGAGACTCGCGAGCGGCTTCCATGCATGCAGGACGCCGAGGAGCGCGCCGGACAGGAAACCCGTGACGTGCGCAATGACGTCTGTGTTCTCGCCGCCGGCGCCGGTGAAGGCGAGCAATGCGACGCCCGCGATCAGAGGCGCCCACCGATGCGCCCAACGCATACGGCTGTCGGAACGTTGGCGCCACGAATGCGCGGCGACGAGGCCCAGCGTTGCGAACACCGCGGTCGAGGCGCCGATGCTGGAACTTCCGGCCGACATGAGCAGACTGTCGAGCAGATTGCCCAGCACGGCGCCGATGAGAATGCTGAGCCACGCGACGCCCGCACCCAGCATCTGGCCCGCGAAGTAGCCGAAGAACACGCCGAACGCGAGGTTCGCGATCAGGTGCGCCACATCGCCGTGCAGAGTCAGTGCGGTGACAAGGCGAGGCCATTCGCCCGTCTGCGCAACCGAACTGCGCAACGCTCCCGCTTCGCGCCAGTCGACGCCGAACAGATTCTCGCCGGCGCACCATCGCAGCGAAAAGCATGATCAACGCATAGCCAAGCACGCCAATCCAGGCGCCTGCGTGCAGTTTCACCGTGACGGGCGGCGGAACGAACGCGGCATGCGATTCCGCTTCGTGGCGACGCAACTCGTTGAGCGCAAGATCGCGAACGTCCTCTGCGACCACGAGCACGAACTCCCCGTCGATGGGGACGATCTCGGATGGAATGCCCACCGCATAGAGCAGGAAAGCGCGTTGCTCGCATTCCGCGAGCCGCATCGAACGATAGACTTCCGCGACCGCCATGCAGACAGGCTAACCCATTACTGGTTCCCCGTTCTCCGTTGTCAGTTGTGCGTTGACCGGTAGGTGCAATCTCGCGCCTCTGCGCACAACGGGCAACGGACAACGGACAACCGGCCTATCGCCCGGCGCCGCGCGGTCAGATCCTGTGCGTGCTATGGTTGCGTGCGATACCAATAACATTCATCGGGGAAACGTCATGATGAGCAGGTTCACTGCAAGCGTCCTTGCGGCGTTGCTGGCGCTGTCCTTTGGAATGGTGCGAGCCGCCGACCAGAAATCCGCAGCGCAAACGCCCGCGCTTACGATCTATCACATCGAAGGCCGGCGCTCGGAGCGCATCGTCTGGTTGTGCGAAGAACTGGGTCTGCCTTACAAGCTCGAATACAAGCGCGGTGACGTACCCGGATCGATGCAGACGATCCGCGAAGTCAGCCCCCTGATGCCGGTCGCGCCGACCGTGCGCTATGGCGATCAGGTGATCGTCGAGTCCGCCGGCATCATCGAAATGCTGCTCGCACGCCATGGCGATGGTCGTCTGCGGCCGGCAATCGACTCGCCGGACTACCCGTACTACCTGCAGTGGATGCACTACGCAGAAGGATCCTTCGCGTCGCGCCTCATCGCCGACTACCGAGTCGCGCGGATTCAGGGACGACCGAATACGCCCACGAGCGGTTTCCGCTTCGTCAATTCGGAAGACGTCGTGAAGTTTGCGGACGACTTTCTGAGCAAGCATCCTTACTTTGGCGGCGCCGAGTTCTCCGCGGCGGACATCATGATGCTCTTCCCGGTCAACTTCGCGGGCGCGCTCAACCTCGTCGATCTGTCGCAGTATCCGCATGTGCAGGCGTGGGTGAAGAACGTCGAAAGCCGGCCGGCGTACAGGAAGATGATCGAGGTCGCTCGTCCGAATGGCGTCCCAATGCCGCCTCCGCCCCTCCCGAAGACTTAGGCCTGCACGGCCGCAAGCCGCTTCGCGGCAGGTAAGCCTTGTATCTCTGCTCCTGGATTCTCAGCGACGCATGAGATGCGCGCGGATAGTCTGGGGTTCCCCGGGGAGACCGCGTAAGCCTGAAGGCAAATTGACCTTGGCCGTTAGAGGGGTCCCCCGCCTTATTGCCTAGGCCCTGGAGCATCCGGAGTCGCGAACTCGCATGACAAGGTTGGTAGGCAGTTGTGCAAGGTCGGGGCACCCCCCGGGGGTTGAGCCTAGACGCGTGAAGAGGAGGCGTGCAAGTGAACCTCATCGGTGTGGATATCGATTCGAATTACCTGGTGGCGAAGATCTCTCGAGGCGGTGTGCCTGAGGCGGTGACACAGTTTGACAACAGCGCCGGCGGCTATCGCAAGTTCATCGCCTGGGCGAGGCGCGACGGTGAATCGGCGCGTGTGTGCTGTGAGGCAACCGGCGTGTACAGTCAGGCCTTTGCGCTGGCGCTGCATCGCGCACCGCGGATCGAGGTGATGGTGGTCAACCCCAAGGCGATCCATCAATTTGCCCAGGCGATCTTGAGCCGCGGCAAAACCGACACGATGGATGCGCAGGTGATCCTGGAGTACTTGCAGCGCATGCCGTTCAAGCTCTGGCAACCGCCGAGCGAGCAAGTACTGGAAATTCAGGCATTGAGTCGGCGCCTGGTGCAGATCACGGTGGAGCGCACGCGCGAGAAATCTCGCCTGCACGCGATCAAGCGTCGCGGCGCACTGGGCGAGCTCATCGCGCGCGACATCGCCCATAACCTGCAGCACCTGGAACGACGGATCAAAACGTTGCGCACCCAGACACTGCAGCTGATTCGCGCGGCGCCTGAGCTGCATCACTGCTACCAGCGACTACTCTCCGCCACCGGTGTCGGCGCACCTAGCGCCATCAAACTGATCGGTGAGCTCATGACACTGCCAACGGATATGCAAGGGTCGCAGTGGGTCGCACACGCGGGCTTGGACCCTCGCCCTCGTGAGTCAGGTTCGACGCACAAACCGCGCCGCGTCTCAAAGGCAGGCAATCACTACCTGCGCGAGGCGCTCTACATGCCGGCGCTCGTGGCCATCCGGCACGACGCAAACGTGGGCGCGTTCTATAGCAAGCTCATCGCTGCCGGCAAGAAGCCGCTGCAGGCGATTGTCGCCGTGATGCGCAAGCTCTTGCTGGCGATTTGGGGCATGCTCAGGAACGAGCAGGACTGGAACGGTGAGAAGTTCTACCGACTCCAACACGCTTGACTTCCAGAGAGCATCTATCGGCAGGCAAGCCGATCGTTCGACAGTCTCGGACAGTCGCTGGATCGGCAGGCAAGCTGGCATTGCCAGCAGGCAAGAATTCTGACCTGCCGACCGGTGTCGGCTTGCCTGCCGACCATGTCGGCTTGCCTGCTGCGTCTGCAGCTTGCCTGCCGCAAAGCGGCTGTCAGGTTCTGAGCAGTTCGAGCAGCAGTCCGCGAAACCACTTCGACGCCGGATCCGCATCGGCGTGCGCGTGCCAGTAAAGGAACAGCTCCATCGGCGGGATCTGCACGGGAAACGGCAGCATCTGATTGTCGGCGCGCGCGTTGCTGAGCTCCGCCTGACCGCGCGTCATCGTTGCGAGCAGATCGGACTCACGCACGATCTCGCAAGCCGCCGCGTGCTGCTGGCAGCGCAAGCGGATCCGTCGCGACATCCCGAGCCGCCCTAGCGCAATGTCTTCATATCCTCCGCCGCGGCGTCTGCCGGTGACGAGGATATGCTCGAGCGCAAGGTACGTTTCGAGATCGAGCGCCCCCTGCACCGTCGGATGCCCGGCGCGCGCGAGCACCACCAGCGGTTCCGATGTGAGACGTTCGCGACGAACTTCAGCCGAGACCGGCAGCGCCACGTCGATTGCCGCGTCCAGTTCGCCGCTTTGCAGATCGTCCTCGAGATCGCGCCGCTCGATGCGCACAGCCGCGACGTCGATGTTCGGCGCCTCACGCGTCAGGCGTCCCAGCAGTTCCGGAAGAAATGCGGCCTCCTGGGAGTCGCGCATCGCAATCATGAAGGCTCGCTCGCTCGAAGCCGGATCGAACTGGCCGGCGCGGCTCAGCGTCTGCTCCAGAGATCCAAGCGATTGACGAATCGCAACCGCAAGCGTGCGCGCGAGCGGCGTCGGGATCATTTCGTTGCCGCGGCGTTCGAACAGCGGATCGCCGAACAGCTCACGCAACCGGCCGAGTGCATGGCTCACAGCGGGTTGCGACAGATGCAGGCGCTTACTGGCCGGCGTGATGCCGCCTTCGCGGTAGATGGCGTCGAACACCGTAAACAGATTGAGGTCTATCCGGGAAAGTTGCATCGCAGGTCTCCGCAGATTGCGTCATTCTTACGCGGATTTCCCGGTCATGCACGAGTCTATTCCGCCCGATTCGCAGAGATTCATTGGCGCCGCGGCGCCTGCGGCGCCAACGTACCGCAGGTCGCACGCGACGATCACCAGACTACTTCGAGCGAACCCGTCATGGAATTCGAATACAGTCCCCGGGTCCGCGAAATGCAGGACCGACTGCTGCGGTTCTTCGACCAGCACATTTATCCGAACGAGAAGGCCTATGAACAGGAAGTGGCGGCCAACCGCCGGAGCGGCGACGCCTTCAGGCCAACGGCCGTCATCGAGCAGCTGAAACCGCTCGCGCGTGACGCGGGTCTGTGGAACCTGTTTCTGCCGAAGTCGCCGCGCGCGCCGCAGGGATTGTCGAATCTCGAATACGCGCCCCTCTGCGAGATCATGGGGCGCGTGCCGTGGGCCCCGGAAGTGTTCAATTGCTCGGCGCCGGACACCGGCAATATGGAGACCATCGAGCGCTACGGTACGGAGGCGCAGAAGGATCAATGGCTCGAGCCGCTGCTGGCGGGAAAAATTCGTTCGGCGTTCCTCATGACGGAGCCCGCCGTCGCCTCGTCCGACGCCACCAACATCGAGTGCTCAATCCGCCGCGAGGCAAACGAGTACGTCATCAACGGGCGCAAGTGGTGGTCGAGCGGCGCGAACGACCCGCGCTGCGCCGTGTACATCCTCATGGGCAAGACCAATCCGGAAGCGGGGCGCCACGAACAACAGGCGATGATCCTCGTCCCGGCCGATTCGAAGGGCGTGAAGGTGCTGCGTCACCTGCCGGTGTTCGGCTACGACGACGCGCCTCATGGTCACGCCGAAGTCGATCTCAGGGACGTACGTGTGCCGGCGAGCAACCTGCTGCTGGGCGAAGGGCGCGGCTTCGAAATCGCGCAGGGACGTCTCGGTCCCGGACGCATTCACCACTGCATGCGATCCATCGGCGTCGCCGAGCGCGCGCTCGACCTGATGTGCAGGCGCCTCGCCTCGCGTGTGGCGTTCGGCAAGCCGATCTCGGCGCAGTCTGTGTGGCACGAGCGCATCGCCGAGTCACGCTGCATCATCGATCAGGCGCGCCTCATGGTCCTCAAGGCCGCGCACATGATGGACACCGTCGGCAACAAGTTCGCGAAAAAAGAAATCGCGATGATCAAGGTGATCGTGCCGAGCATGACGCTGCGGGTGCTCGACTGGGCGATTCAGGCGCACGGCGGCGGCGGCGTGAGCGACGAGTTCCCGCTCGCGCAACTCTGGGCCCATCAGCGCACGTTGCGCCTCGCGGACGGACCTGACGAAGTGCATCGCAGCGCGATTGCGAAGCTCGAACTGGCGAAGCATCAGCCGGCAGCCAAATAGGATAGAGAGAAGACGGAGAGCCGCGAAAGACCGCAAAGAACGCAAAGGCATATAGATAGATCGGAATGCACAGATCGACATACTCCGTGCGCGCCGCGTTTCATTCCTTTTTCGTTTTTTGCGGTCTTTCGCGGCTCTTTGCGTTCTCCTCGGACCGCTTCTGTCTGCATACGAATGGCGCAGTGTGGACGCGGATGTCAGTTCTCGACCGCTGGCTCGGCGGGCGCGGGTCTGCGGCGTAACGGAACACATAACGCAGCGCGTCCCCGATCGTGCTCGCCCAGAGCGACCATGAGTGTGCTCCGTCCACGATGCGTAGTTCGGCCGGTTGCCCGTTCTTGCGTAGCAGCGCGTAGAACTCGGCGGCTTCCGATTCGATGAAATACTCATCGTCGTCGCCGGAGCATATGTACATTGGCGCCGGCAGCTTCTTCGCGAGATACGCATCCCACAGCGCCGGATAGTTCAGACTCTTCCAGATCGCCGGATCGAAATCCGGCGCACCGAACACGCCGACGCGGCGCGCGCTCGAATTCGCGGGCGGCAGAGGGTCATAGATCGCCGGCGACAGCAATCCCGCCGCCGCGAACATCTCGGGATACTTCAGAGCGAAGCGCATCGCGCCGTAAGCGCCCATCGACAGACCCGCGATCAGTCGCCCGCTGCGCGTCGTGATCGTTCTGAACTCACGCTCCACGTCCGGGATGAGATCGCGCAGGAACGCCGTCTCCATCCTTTCCTTGCGATCCACGAACCACGTCGTGCCGGCGTCCGGCATGACGATGATCGCTGGCGGCATCTCCTTGTGTTCGATCAGCGCATCGACCGTCGGCTGAATGCGGCCGTCTCTGACCCATGAATTCAGATTCTGGCCATTGCCGTGAAGGAGATACAGCACGGGATAGTGCAATCCTGAGCTCTCGTACCCCGACGGCAGATAGACGACGTAGCTCCACTTGCGTTCGAGTACTGAAGAACTGAATTCACGCGTAATGAGGTCGCTCGCTGGCGCGGACGCCGCGAGCGACAGGCAGAACATCGCGAACGAGACGCAAACGGAGCGTGGATGCATACCTACGACCTGGTTGTCCGTTCTCGGTCGTCCGTTGTCCGTCGACGAACGTGGCGCGCCGGCTCGGTTCTGTGCAGACAACGCACAACTCACAACGCACAACGGCGCAGCTATCGCACGGCGCCGGCGCGCGCCTCCGCCTCGCGCTCGCCCGCGAGGATGCCGGGCAGCGCGTAGTTGCCCTCGTGGCACGCATATTCGTAGATGTTGGCGTCGACCGCGCCGAAGACGAGCTCACCGGTGAATTTCGAGGAGAACGCCTGCGGATCGTCGACGGTGAAGCGATAGATGATCTTGTCGTCGGCCACGCGCGTGAAGCGCTCGGTCACGACCATACCAGGCGTCGAGCCGCGGAAGCTCTGCTCGGGGCGGAAGTTCGTCGTCTCGACCACGAGCGTGTCGCCTTCCCATCGGCCGATCGAGTCCCCCATCCATTTCTGCAGGCGACCAGGATGATGTGCGTCGCCGATACGAATGATGCGTGCGTCGTGCACCATCTCGACCAGAATCATCACGTAACCCGGCGACTGCACGATCTGGTAGTAGCTGTTGTACATCACAGGCAGCATCGGGGGCCCCGACGCAGAGCCGAACGACAGCAGGCAGCGCTCGCCGGGGGCGCGTCCTTCAGGACCATCGTTGGCGCTGCTCGAACGCATGGCGGCGAAGCGTTCGCTTTCCGGCTGCAACGCGGGGATCCTTCCATTCGGCGGATCGATGATCATCGAGGTGCGATGCTCGCCGTCGATGAACGCGACGTGCATGCCGCGATCAGTCCAGAACAGGTTGTAGTTGCCGACGGGCGGCAGCTCCGCGATCGCCTCGATCTTCTTGTCGGGATCGGAAGGCGCGCTGTCGGCTTCCACGGCGGCGATCGCCTTGCGCGAAATGGCTTCCGCCTCTTCCGGCGTAAACGCCCGCCGATTGCCGAGCTCGGGCGCACGCTCCACGGGCGTCGCCGTGGCGTTCGTCCAGACGCCCTGAAGGTCAGGCGTCCCATCGGGCAGGCGCGGCGCTTTGTATTCGCCCGCCGCTGCGCTCGCCGCCGCCACAAACCCAACGAGCGTCACAGACCAGATCTTCATGCTCCACCTTTGAATAATGTTGTCCGTTCTGCGTTCTCCGTTGTCCGCACGAGCCAGCGCATGCGCGTCCGACTCGGATTCTCTACGCACAACGCAAGACGGACAACGCACAACGCGGCGCCGGACGCCGCTATTTCCCATCCACGCTGAACGCGAGCAGCAAGCGCCCTGGTTTTCCCCAGCGTCCGTAACCCGAGTTCACATAGAGCACGCCGTTTGCAATCGTGGCGCCGCCTGCATCGATGCTGCCGCCTTCGGTTGCAGGCCCATTGATCGTCGCAACGGCCGGAGCGGTGTCGAAGTCCCACAGAATCGCTCCGGTCGCCGCGTCATAGGCGCGAATGCGTCCGTCGAGCGCACCGGAGAACACGACGCCCGGAATCAGCGTCACAGCGCCGGGCTGGCCGCGACGGCACTGCTCTTCGCCCCACGAACACGCAGTCGTCGGCGTGGGAATATGCCAGCGTTGCGCGCCGTCCTCGATGCGCAATGCGGTCAGTCCGGGCAACGCGCCTTCTCGCAGGCCGGCGTCGGAGTTCGCAACGTAAACATATTCGTCGTCGGCAGCCATGCCCCATTCGACGCCGCCGAGCGCACTGCCGTGGCCGACGCGGACCTGCCACCGAAGCCTCCCGTTATCGTCGGGATCGAGACCGTAGACGAGACCCGACTTCTGGCCGGCGATGAGGATGCGTCGTCCGTTCGGGAGCGCCCGCAGGATGGGAGATGCGCCGAAGTCGAAATCCGGACCGCCGTCCGCAGGGCAATTGCCCTCTCCCGCCTTATCTTTCGGACAACCGATGACGAAGTTGTCTCCGCGCGTGAGCTGATTCACCCAGCGGCGCGCGCCGGTCTTCAGATCGAACGCGATGATGGCGTCGCTGCCGTCGCTATCGACGTCGGTGTAGGAGTTTCCGGTGGCCGCATAGATGACCTGGCGCCGCACGTCGATCGTCGGCGCGGACCAGATCGCGCCGCCCGCGGGGCCGGACATCTGCGCGCCCGCCGTGCTGATTCTGTGCCGCCGGGGTTCGGCGTCAATCGAATGGCTTTTCCAGAGCACGTTGCCGCTGGCCGCATCGAGCGCAACCACGCTGCCGCGAAACGTGCAGCACGGATACTTCGGATCGCGCGCCGCCGCCTCCTCTGCAGCGGACACCGGCACGTAGAGCCTGCCGTCGTAGAGGACCGGCGCCCCGCAATGCGGGCGACCGCGTGCGTATCGATGACGGCGCTCCACAGCGACGCGCCTGTATCCGCGTCGACGGCATAGACCGTCGCTCGCTCATCGCCGAAGAACGCCGCGCTGCGCTTCATGCCGCCGATCCGCACCGCGGCGACGGTGATCGCGACCTTGGCGCTGGTGTTCGCGTTGAACGTCCAGTGTTCGCAACCCGTCGCCGCATCGAGCGAGCGAATTTCACCAAGACTGTTCGTCACGAACAGGCGGTCGCCGATCACGGTCGGCTGGCCGTACGCGAAGCGACCGGCGTACGCGTAAGCCCATTTCACTTTCAGGCGCGGGACGTCGCTCGCTTTCAGCCCGGGATGGGGCTGGTAGCGTGAATTCTCCGGATCCCGACCCCAACCGTTCCACAAGTACCGCGACCTCAGCGAATCGAGCTTCAATGGACGCGCGGCTCGCGCGCAAGGATTTGGCCGCGTTTGCGCCGCGAGCGGCGTTCCGAAGGGTTTCTCGCTGACGTAGCCCGCGAGCGCCAGGATTTCCTCCCGGCTCAGGCCGCTCGCCTGGAAGATCATGGCGCCGTTCGTCAGCGACGTGACGATGCTTTCGGGCGGCAGGATCCGCAGCACGTCCCGGGCGGGTGTGCGGCCGGTTGCGTTGTCATGGCAAGCCGCGCAGCGTTGCGCGTAGAGATCGTGACCGACCGGCTGCGCCGCAAGAACGCCCCGCGCCGCGGCCAGCGTCAGGACGCCCACGCTCAGGATAAGTTCCCGAACGCCGCCGCTGCCCGACAATGAACGAACTCCCACGCGACGTCGCCCCCAAGTGACCGACCTACCTGCGTCGAGGCGATTGTAGCGATGCAACGCGTCGCCTCTGCACGCACGGAATGAAGAATTATCAAGACGCACGTTCTGATCGATCCTGCGCATGGACAAGCATGCGAGCGCGGCAGCACACTCAGCGCGCCGTTTTGGCCGAAGGCTCTTGCGGGTGTTACATGAGTTGCATGCGTCGCATCCCTGTCCTGCTCACGGGTTTGTTCTGCCTGTCGAGCGAAGCAGCGCCGCTGCAGCCGGGCGATACGGTCGATAACTTCCGCCTGATCGATCACACGGGAAAGTCGCACGAACTCTACTATCTCTCCGATATGAAGGCCGTCGTACTCGCCGCGTACAGCGTCGAATGCGAGGTCTCGGGCAAGTCCGCCGGGGCGCTGGAAGCCTTGCGCTCGAGGCGCTCACAGGACGTCGCCGTCCTCATGATCGATTCAAACCTCAACGAGAGCCGCGAGGCCGTGGCTCAGGCGGCGGCGAAGGCTGGCGTCACGCTGCCCATCCTCATGGACGAGACGCAGGTCATCGGCGAGTCGCTCGGATTCACCCGCAACGGCGAGGCGCTCGTGCTCAATCCGAAGGGTTGGAAAGTCGCCTATCACGGCGCCGCCGCCAACGCCCTCGCAGAAGCTGTCGATGCGCTGGGGGCTGACGAGCCGGTGAAGATCGCGAGCACTGACGCTGTCGGCTGTGCGATCGCAATGCCCGAGCGCGACAGGCGTTCCGCGCATGCGCAGATCTCGTATGAGAAAACGATTGCGCCGATTCTGCTGGACAAGTGCGTCGCGTGCCATCGCGAAGGCGGCATCGGTCCGTGGCGCATGACGAGCTATGAAATGATCAAGGGCTTCGCACCGATGATTCGCGAAGTCGTACGCACCCAGCGCATGCCGCCCTGGCACGCCGATCCGCACTATCAGACCTTCAGCAACGACCGTGGTCTGTCGCACGAACAGGTGAAGACGCTCATTCACTGGATCGAGGCGGGAGCGCCGCGCGGCGCCGGCGCCGATCCGCTGCTGTCACAGCGCAAGGACTGGCCGAAGTGGACGTTGGGCGAACCCGATCTGGTCGTCGAACTCCCCGCGTTTACGACGCCGGCGACCGGCGTGATTCCATACCAGATGGTGAAGGTGAAGAACCCGCTCGATAAGGACATGTGGGTGCGGGCGGTCGATTACCTGCCCGGTCAGCGCAGCGTCCTGCATCATGTGATCGGATCGGCTGGCGGAGCGGAGCGTCGCGGCGCAACCAGCCTGAATAATTACGTGCCCGGCGCCGAACCGCTCGAACTGCCGGAGGGCAACGGCATCTTCCTGCCTGCGGGCGCCACATTCCATTTCCAGATGCATTACACGCCGAACGGCCAGGCGCTCACCGACGTGACTCGCTTCGGCTTGTATTTCCATACCGATCCGCCGAAGTTCAATTTCCGCAGCCTCGTGTTCGCCAATTCGCGCCTGAGGATTCCGGCGAATACGAAAGAGCATGCTGAAACGGCCGAGCAGACGTTCAAGCAGGATGCGGTGATTTACAGCGTCCACCCGCATGCACATTTCCGGGGCAAGTCGTCGAAATTCGTTGCGTACTTCCCGGACGGCCGCGAACAGGTTCTCCTCAATGTGCCGGCATACGATTTCAACTGGCAGTCGACTTACGATCTGGCCGAACCGCTGCCCGTGCCGGCGGGAACGAAGGTCGTGTACACGCAGACCTACGACAACTCGTCTCAGAACAAGGCGAACCCTGATCCGGATCGGGAAATCACGTGGGGCGAGCAAACCTGGGATGAAATGATCTTTGGCGTGATCCGCTACAGGAACGCGGCGGAGGACGCGAACGCCGCGTCTGAGAAGCCGAACGAGCCGTCGCAGGAGCGCCTCTTTGGCGGGCGCACAGCGGATGGCGGATAGCGGATAGTCAGAGCGCGTTCGCGCCAGAACCCCCTCACCCGCGCTTCGCGCGACCTCTGCTGCACATGGATGTGCGAATGCCGCGGGCGCATGTGATGCACACGGATGTGCGAATGGCGCGGGGCGCATGGATGCGCCGGAGCGGCGATGCGCTGGAGCGGCTGCCCGATGGGAGAGGTGGGCAGAAAGAACTCCGTCCCCCTATGGGAGAGGTGAGGAGAAGCGCCAGGGCGCTCAACCGCGCTCGCGCGCGTCTCCCGAACGAGAGCCGCAGAGAAAAGACTCCCTCTCCCTGAGGGAGAAGGCTGGGGTGAGGGTGCGCGCGGAGCGTGCTCCGACTATCCGCTATCCGCTGCCCGCTATCCGCTTCTTCTTCTCGATCCACCGATCGATTTTCTTCTCCAGCACATCCAACGGCAGCGCGCCGTCGCGCAGCACCTGGCTGTGAAACTCGCGCACATCGAATTTCGCGCCGAGCGCTTTCTCCGCCTTGTTGCGCAGCTCGCGAATGCGGATCTGACCGATCTTGTAGCCGAGAGCCTGCCCCGGAATCGCGATGTAACGCTCGACCTCCGCGGTCGCATCGCTCGCCGCCATCGATGAGTTCTCGAGCATGTAACGAATCGCCTGCTCGCGCGTCCAGCCCTTCGTGTGCAGGCCCGTGTCGACCACCAGCCGCATCGCCCGCAGCATCTCATCGCTCAGTCGGCCGTAGTACTGGTACGGATCGGTGAACATGCCGAGCTCCTTGCCGATCGATTCGGCGTAGAGCGCCCAGCCTTCCACATACGCGACATAGTCGCCGCCGAAGCGGCGAAAGCGCGGCAGATCCTCGAGCTCCTGCTGGATCGCGATCTGGAAGTGATGCCCCGGCGCCGCTTCGTGCAGCGACAACGTCTCCATCCCGAACTTCGGCTGCGCTTTCAGGTTGTACGTGTTCACGTAGAAGATGCCCGGACGCGACCCGTCGGCCGACGGCTGCTGATAGGAGCCGCCCGCGGCCGACGCCGCACGAAACGCTTCGACGGCGCGCACTTCGTAGTCCGCCTTGGGAAAATCCGCGAACAGCCCGGGCAGGCGACCATCGATTTCCTTCTTGAGATCCCGATAGCCCTGCAGCAGCGCCGCTTCGTCGCTGTAATAGAAGCGTGGGTCCTCCTGCAGAAACCTGAAGAACGCGGGCAGGTCGCCCTTGAAGCCGACCTGCATCTTCACCTGCTCCATCTCGCTGCGGATGCGCGCAACTTCGTTCAGGCCGAGCTCATGAATTTCGGCGGGCGTCAGATCGGTCGTGGTGAAGTAGCGCGCGAGAAACGCATACCACTTTGCGCCATTCGGAAGCTCCGACCATGCGACGCTCGTGCGTGCATTCTGCAGATACTCATCGCGGATGAAATCGTGCAATCGCTGATACGCCGGGTTGATGCGCGTCGCGATCGCCTGGCGATACGCCTCCCGCAGACGGACGCGATCCACCTGAGAGACGGCGTCCGGAAATCTTGTCAGCGGCTGCCAGAAGATGCTCTTCTCCGGCGTCTCAGCGATCAGCCCGGCGAGCTGCGGCAGCGTCTTCTCCATCAACACGCGCGGATTCACGACGCCCTTGCGGGCGCCTTCGCGCATGTTGACGATCGCCTGGTCCGACCAGACGACGTAGTCCTGCATGCGACTGAGGAAGCGCTCGTAGTCCTGCGTCGTGGCGAAGGGCTGCGCGCTCTCGCCGGAGCCCAGCACCGGCATGAGCGCCGGCAGGCTGGAGAACTGGTTGATCGGCAACAACTCGCCTGGGAACTCCGCCGCAGCAATCGACGTGCGCCGCTCGCTGAGAAAGATCTCGAGACTCAGCCGATCTGCGTCCGACAGGCTTTGCCCTTCGAACCGGAGCGCAGCCTCGAGAAACCGTTTCTCGGTCGCAAGCGCTTCGGCGACATGAGCGGGCGAGATGTTGTTCGCGAGCCGGTCATCGTAGCGATGGTCGCCGATGAACGTCGCCTGCAGCGGGCTCAATTGCAGCGAACGTTCGAAGTAGTCCTCGAACAGTTTGTCGAGCCCCGCTGTTCCGGTTTGCGCCCGTTCCCCTGCAAACCCGGCGGCGCTCGCGAGGGTCAGCGCCGCAAGAACGCTCATCCGCATGGGTCGACTCCACGTTCGTGATGGTGGGACGCGAGTCTCGTCAAATGCGTGCGGAAAGGAAAGCGCCCGCACTGAGCGAGGGTTGCTTGCCGGCGGAAGCCGGGACGCCGTGCACGGGCCGCCATAGCGATCGCCTGCGAGTTGTAGCAGACTTCTTTGACGTTTCCGTCGCTCCGTTTCTGCGTTTCCGGAGTGCGCCGATGATCCGATGGACGATCGTATTGGCCACGGCCGGCGTCGCCGGCGCCGGCGTCGGCCTCTGGATTGCAGGGCGTGACGCCAGTGCGCCAGCCGTCGGCGCCGCCGTCCGACAGGACGCCCGACTCGGCAGTTCGGCGGCGTCTCCCGGCGCAGAAGAGGCGGACAGGCGACTGTCCAGGCCCCCCGCGCCGGAGCGCTCTCTTCCGTCTGAGACCATCGACGGAATCGAGCAGACCGACCAGCGCTCATCGACGTTCGGTCGCGGAGAAGCGCTGCACACCATCGCAGCTCGCGCCGACGAGAAGCGTCTGCGGGAGTTGATTCTTCAGGCCGAAGCAATCGAGAGCGAAAGCGATCGCGTCGCTGCGCTCGAGATTCTGCTGCTGCGTCTGGCCGAGCTGGATCCTGAAATTGCGCTGCAACGGGCGCTGGAATCCGACCCGAGGAGCGTGGGGCAACTGGTCACGGCGTTGTCCGTCAGGACGCCCGCGCAGGCCTGGACGTTCGTCTCAAAGGTCGCCGATCCCCTGGCGCGAATGGAGTACCAGGCGGCAGTCTCGACAGCATGGATTGCGCAGGATCCGCAGAAGGCGTTCACAAGCGTCGCCGAACTGCCCTCCAGCTGGTCGCGCGAGCAGTTGCTGCGGTATGTGACCCGAAACATTGCGTTCCGGGACCCACAACGCGCGATCGAACTCGTCGCCACGATCGAACACGACCCCGACGCCAGCGCGCTGCTGGAGGCCATCGCCGAGCAGTGGGGTCGGTCCGACCCATCCGCAGCCGCGCAGTGGGTGGAGACGGCGGAAACCGGGATGCGTCAGGGGCGTCTGGCCTATCAGATCGCAGACGCCTACGTCATGCAGAAGCCGCAGGAAGCGTTGGCCTGGGCTCTGCGCATCTCACGATCGCCGGCGCGCTACCTCTGGTCGCACATGATCGGCCAGATCGCAATCGACAATCCCCAGGAAGCGCTGCGACTCGCGCAGGGCGCCGAGAATCCCTCGCAGCGCACGCAAGCGCTGGGCGAAGCGCTGACGACGATTGCGGCGCGCGACCCCGCGCTGGCGATGAGCCAGCTGCAAAAGCTTCCCGCCGGGGAAGCGCGGACGCAGGTCGCATCGCGGGTGGCGCTGCAAATCGCCCAGACCCGCCCGGCGGCTGCTATCGAGTGGCTGGAACGGCTGGACGATGGCCGCATGCGGTACGAAGTCGCGAGACAAATCGCAGGCCCGCTTGCGGACGCCGACGCCGACGCCGCCGCGGAACTCATCGATCGCGTACCAAAGGAAGCGCGCTATGCGTGGATTCTGAGCGTCGCCCTCGCCTACGCAAACTCCGACCTCGACAAGGGCGTGCAGTGGGTCGGCAAGTATCGCGACGAGCCTGGCGACATCGTCTTTCAGTTCGCTCGGAATGTGGCGGCGCGCAGCCCGGATGTCGCGCTGAACGTCGTCGAGCGTCTCGCGGAAGACAAACAACGCGAACAGATGCTTACGGCGATGTTGCCGGTGATCGCGCAGCATTCGCCCGAGACGGCCGCCCGCTCGCTCGACAAGCTGTCTGACCGCAACGCCCGGGCGCGCGCGGCCTCAGAGATCACGAGCGTCTGGGTGCGATACGACGAACCGGCGGCGCAGAAATGGGTGCATTCACTCGAATCCGGCGTAGTGCGCGATAGCGCGCTCAGCGCGCTGGTCGTGCATGCCGCATCGATGGATGACAGGCTGTCGCTGATTCGCGAGATTCAGTCGCCTGACCAGCGCATGAATACGGTGATGAATGTGGCGATGCGGCTGGCGTCGGCCGACCCGGAAGGGGTACGGACGTTGCTGCGTCGCTATCCGCTCGATCCGCAACGTCAGCAGCAAGTCGACGCGATGTCGCAAAAACGGACACGCGGCTGGTGACCCTCCAGGGAAGCTTCCGGCAGGCAAGCCGACAAAGGTCGGCAGGTCAGGACAAAGAATTCTTGCCTGCTGGCGAAGCCAGCTTGCTTGCCGATCGACCGATGTCCTCAGTGAATCGGAGATCGGCTTGCCTGCCGACAGGCTTACTTGCCGCGGAGCGGCTTGCCGCTCCTTCATTCAAACGTTTCACTGTCACGCCTGATCCATCCGCCTGGATGCCGGCCGGTTGGATCATGATGGGTCCAGTGCACAACACCCCCTTTGTTGTTCCATTCATATTCACCGAAGAACTGCACCCGATCTCCGGCGGCGAGCGGCGACACGCGCGGCGCAAGATCGATGTTGTGCGAAATCAGAACCGTCTGACCGCGTGCAAGTTCGACGATAAACCGCTGATGCCTCGAACCGTCGTTGTCGTCGCTCAGCACCCTCACGACGACGCCTGCGCCTTCGACCTGGACATTGCTCTCACGTCGTTCATACGCCGTTGCGATGGCGTCCTTCCGAGTTGCGACAGCCGCTGAGAGCGAGCTTCGGGCGTCCGCAGGCTCATTCGCAGGCCGTTCGCGCCGATCGCAAGCAACGCAGGCGACGAGCGCCGCCAGCACAACGATGATGAAGCGCTTCATTCGCGAATCTGCCGCTTCAGTGCACCCATTCGGAAGTCAGCACGTCAGCGCGCCCATCCTCGAAGCGAACCTCGATCTTGGCGTCCTTACCGTCCGCGCCGGGCCCAAAGAACTCGTAGATCACAACGCCGTCGCCCTGATCGCTCTCGATGATGCGCGTCGCGCTGAATGACGGGTTCGCTTTCGCGAGCGCGGTGCTGACTTCGGCGGGAATCTCCGCCGAGCCGAGGTCGCGCTGTATTTCGACGACAGTCCAGCGATCTGCAATGCGCGTGATGTCGAGCTCGACCTCCGCGCCAGCCGCGCGTCCTGCGATGTCGTAGTAGTCCGCGCCGTTGCGCACTTCGTGCTCCGCGGCCGATATCTGCATGTCCGGGCGCGTCGCCTTCGCCGCTGCAATCACCTCGGCGGGAACGGCATCGAGCGCAACCTCTTCCTTGCCGCTCGTCGCGATCATCGTCTGCGCGGTCGGCGGCGTCGATGCGACCTCCGCCTGTTCCGACCGGCGGCAGCCTGCGAGACTGACGGCGACCAGCGCCGCAACGCCGCAGATAACCCAGCTCCTGTCGCCCGGCGTGCGCTGACACATCGAAGCCTTCATCTCATCTCCTGAGTCGGGTCGCTATTCCTGTGTGTCGTCGCTCGCCAACTCGCCTCGAACTCGCGCCGCAGCTCGTCCTCGCGGTGGAGATAACGAGGCGAGAAATGAAAGGGTATGGCCATCTTCGCCCCAGCCGTTCCCGCGATGAAACCGGCGTGCCGCGCTGTCAGATGTGCGCGTCTGGCTGCGAGCTCCCTGTCCTCGTCGAGGAACACCGCCTCGATGAACAGCACATCGGCGCCCGTGAGAAAGGCGATCAGCGATCGTGTGTTCTGCTCGTGGCCGGCGACGTCCGTCACGTAGCAGACCCGCTGACCGGGCGTGAAGTCGAGGACTTTGCGCTTCAGCTCGCCGAGGTCGAACGTTTCTTCGCGCGAGCCGTCGCGGGTCCGCCAGCGCACCGTGATCGGCGTACTGTCGGGAACGCCTTCCCGGACTTTTCTCTTGAGATCCGTGAGCCATGGACCGGTCGGCAATCCGAGCTCCGTCAGGCGGTTCTTCCAGACGTTGATATGCATGCCTTCTTCGAACGAAAACGCGAGCGATGCAATCCCATGATGATCCAGCGCTCTTGCGCAGACCCTGAACTGCTGATCCTCGAGCAGCACGCCCTCGCACGCGCGTGCATCCTCCAGCGGTTCGCGCTCGAAGCGGCGCTTGCTGCGAAACGCCGCGCGCTGCACGCGCCCGGTCTCGTCCAGTTCGTGCGCGGTCACGACGAAATCAGTCGTGTAGTTCTCGACGAGATTCCAGGTGTAGGCGGCGAGCTTGTGCCCCAGCTGGTCGATGAAGCATGGCGGACCGTACATCCGCACACCCGCATCGCGGCCAAGACAAACGCGCAGCAGGTGATCGAATCCCGCGAAGTGGTCCATGTGAGTGTGCGAGACAAAGACATCGCTGATCCTGAGAAGTTTGCGAGTCGAGAGTTCCGTCACGTCGCCGATATCGAACAACAGCGCGCGACGCGAGAACTTGAGGTCGATGTAGATTCCCGGATCGCCGAAGGTCCGGTTCACGAGCTCTGCCCGGAAAATAGGACGCATCGGAAGTGACTCGTGACTCGTGACTGGTGACTAGTGGTCAGGGACTCGCGACAGGACGGGGAGACCGCACAGTTACTTGCGAAGTAGTTGCTCGACGTTTTCCGTCGGGCGGCCGATGACGGCGCGCTCGTCTTTGATGACGATGGGGCGTTCGATCAGGATCGGGTCTTTCGCCATGGCGTCGATCCACTGCGCTTCCGTGAGCGTCTTGCCTGCGTACTTCGTCTTGTAGACCTCTTCACCCTGGCGCACGAGTTCTTCCGCCTTGATCCCGAGCCGTCGGACGACCTCTTTGAGCTCCGCCGCCGACGGCGCCGCCTTGAGGTACTCGATGATCCGGGGCTTGAGGCCGTGCTCCTCGAGGAGCGCCAGCGCCGCGCGACTCTTACTGCATTTTGGGTTGTGATAGATAGTGAAATCGGCCATGGTCAGTTCTCCTTGCGTCCTGGTAAATGCTGGACAAGCGCCAGGCGATGAAGGCAGCAGCTTCGGAAACCCTTGTCTTTCAATCATTGCCATCCTTTCGATGGCGGCAGCCTGCGGACCTAACAGGATGTTGAAAAAGGCTCTCCCTACCTTTTTCAACGTCGCTTGCCCAAGTCTTATGAAAGACATGGGCGTGGTTTTCGCTGCGCTCCCCCACATTTGATAGATATGGCAAGCACATAAGACTGTGCATGATTTCGCCGGGCCATCCGTGGCCCGGACTAGCAGGCGGTTGAAATAGTTTTTCAACAGCCTGCTAATCAGCGCTTCCCTAGGCACTGTACGCCGGCGGCGCGAAGATGTTCGCCAGGCCGTGCTCAAACGCGCTTTCATCCTCCGATCAGGGAGGCAACCTCGCCCTCAAGAGGAACGTCTGTATGCGCATTCATCCGCTCGCGAGCCGCGTCGCCGCCTGGCTGGCTGTGCTGGCAATCGCGATTTTCGCCGACACGGAACACGACGCACTGGCCGCCGACCGCGCGCCCGAGTTCACCCACACTTCAACGTCTGAGTGGCTTAACTCCAAACCTCTCAGACTGAAAAATCTGCGCGGTCAGGTCGTGCTGATCGAGTTCTGGGCGTTCGACTGCGTCAATTGCCGAAGGACTGTTCCGTGGATGCACAGCATGCAGGATCGTTATGGCGATCAGGGACTGGCGATCATCGGCGTGCACACGCCTGAGCTGCCGCAGGAACGCTCCGCCGCCAACGTGAGCGCGGCCGTGCGGGAGCAGGACATCACCTATCCCGTCATGCTGGACGCCGACTACTCCTACTGGAACGCCCTGAGCAATCGTTACTGGCCGGCTTTCTACGTTGTCGACGCACGCGGCAATGTCGCGGCGCAGGCCATCGGCGAAATGCATACCGGTGAGCGGCGCGCCGTCGAGTTCGAGCGGCAGATCGAACAACTCCTGCGCGCTCGCACCGCTGCGACGGCGCCGTGACGCTCTGTCAAGGCAGCTCTGAGGTGAACGCCGCCGCCTCAGCGCGTCCGTCACGCCATAGAACATAGGGCCTACGCACGCCGTCCGAGACGAGCGCCGCCTGCATGTCCGCCGACGTCGCAATCTCTGCAAGCGTCCCCTTGTCGACCGGGAAGTACCACCATCTTGAAGTCAGCGAATACGCTGGCGCAACAGGCTGCGCGAGACCGAGGTCGCGCGGTTTCTCGCCTGCAGGACTGAAGGAGACGACCTCGCCGCCAGTGCGCAACTCGAGCGTCGGCGGGGACAACTCTCTCCCTTCTGCGTCCGTCAGCGGCAGGGACTGCAGAACGGCGAAGTACTGTTTGTGGTCGCCCATCCGATTGACGTCTATCGCATGGATGTTGAGGAAGTCGCGCTGATCGATCGTCGCAATCGCACTCTCCCTGGAGAAGATCCAGGGATCGGCGACCACCGTGATCGTCGCAGCGGTCTCTCCATCGAGATACGCTCGGGGCGCGACGCTCGGCGTGCTCGCACACGCGACGCCGAACAGCGACAACAGCCAGGCAATCCGCATTCTCATGAAACCTCCGCGCCCAACCCACGACACAACAATGCGCGCGAGGCGACGGTGTTCCTGCCACGTCTGCGCGAGCAGCGCGGCGTTCACGCATTCGCTGTGGCAGATCAGATCGACGGCGTCGGCAGTGCGCACATTTAATAATGAGTAGACATCGCGATTCCGAAATCGCTTGACGATGTGTCAAGCGCCGTAGCCGCGGCGAGCAAAGACGCATGCGGCCGGCTCGATGTCCGCGCGCCGCCGGGCGCCGAACTGATCGTCGGACACGAGGGACGTCACGCGAAATCCATGCGCGCACAGCGCGCCGAGCGCCGTGCGCCCTCATCGCCGCCGCCATAGAACCCGGGATGCGTCTCAAAGTGAAATGGCCCTGGTCGTCAGCTTCGAGCCGGAACAGAAGCCAATTCAAGCCGGCATGACTGTGCTCGACCTTGGCGCCGCCCTGGGCTACTACACTGTGATGCTGGCGCGGCTCGTTGGCGCCGCGGCGGTGCGTCTACGCGGTTGAGCCTCTCGATCCGAAACATGCTGTCAGCGGGAGTTCCTGGAGATCGCTGCGTCGCGGAAGCAATATTTTCATGCAGACACGCCCCATCCGCCTCGTACTTATCATTCCCGACCTGCGCTGCGGCGGCGTTCAGCGCGCTTCGGTGACAATGACGCGGGAACTCGCGCGCCGCGGCTATGCGGTCACTGTTCTGACCTTCAGCAACGATCGGTGCGATTTCTTTTCCTTGCCGGCCGGCGTAGCGCGCGTCCCGCTCGGACTGAAAGGCGCCGGACCGACGCCGTTTCCACAACTGATCCAGAGAACGCTGCCGGGACTGCGCGCTCTGCGCACCGCGGTTCTCGCCGCCCACCCCGACGTCATCGTCGCCCACGCACCGCAGATCAATGTGCCGACGCTCCTGGCGCTGCGCCGCACGGGCTTGCCGATCATCGTGACCGAGCACGGGGACGGCGCGACTACACAGTGGAAGAAGGGCTTGTGGCGTCAACTGCGCCGCGCGACTTATCGGCTGGCGTTCAGGGTCGTCAGTGTGAGCGCAGCCGTTGATCGCAACGTCTCCTGGCTGCCGCAAGAGCGCCGGGCGATCATCGCCGAACCAATCGTCGCCCCGACGGGCCAGGCGACGCCTGACCCATCGACCGACGCTGCGCGCGCGCTGCACGCGGCGGGCGACGATTTCATCGTCAGCATGGGCCGGCTATCGCATGCGAAGGGCTTTGATCTTCTCATCGAAGCGTTTGCACGCATCGCCGCGGACTTCCCGCAATGGAAACTGTTGATCCTCGGCGACGGCGAGCTTCGCACAGAACTCGAGCAGCAGGTCAGTGCGCGCGGGCTGAATGAACGCGTTCTTTTCGCCGGCGCCGTTTCAGAGCCCGGCGCCTTCCTGCGCCGCGCGCGGCTCTTCGTCATGGCGTCGCGCTTCGAGGGATTTCCATTGGCGCACGGCGAAGCGCTCGCCTGCGGGCTGCCCGTGATTGCAACGGATTGTCCGAGTCGACCCGCGAACAATGGCGAACGCCTCGCAGGCGGCGTTCGCGAGCTCATACGACGCAGCGTCGACGGCGTGCTCGTGCCTTGCGAGGATCCTTCCGCGCTGGCGCGCGCGATGGCGGACCTGATGGCGGATCGCCTGCGACGAGAAGTGCTCGCGAATCACGCGCCAGAGGTGTTGTCCCGCTTTTCCCCAGACCGGATTTTCGACGACTGGGACCGGCTCCTGAAACACGCCGCTGAAACCAGCCGCTGACACGCCGACGATCTGGCCGCTACGCGCCTCTGCACAGGCGCCGTTCGATGAGCTCATCAGGGCAATCGACTTGTGCAGAACTTCCAGAAAGCTCGCTCGCCTTGACAATTCACGACCTGACTGCCGCTGGCGAGCCGCCACAATGCCGCGGCCAGCTTCACTTGATTGCGGAGACGATGGATGGGGAATAGCGCGCTGGAGATCACGCGGGACGCGCCGGCCGGACGGAACGCCGCCGCTTTCAGCATCACAGAAGGCTACCGCTGGTATGTCGCCTGGCTGTTGTTCGCCGTGTACGTGCTCAATTTCGTGGACCGCCAGATCCTGACGATTCTGATGGAGCCGATCCGCAAGGAGTTCAACTTTTCCGATACGCAGCTCGGTCTTCTCGGCGGCCTCGCCTTCGCAGTCCTGTACTCGACGCTCGGCATCCCGATCGCGCGCCTGGCCGACAAGCGCAATCGGGTCACCATCATTTCCCTGTCGCTGTTCGTGTGGAGCTTTTTTACCGTTCTCACGGGCCGCGCGCAGAGTTTCATGCAACTGCTGCTGGCGCGAGTGGCCGTCGGCGTCGGCGAAGCGGGTTGTTCGCCGCCTGCGTATTCGATCCTCAGCGACTACTTCGAGAAGAAACGCCGCACCACCGCGATCTCCATCTATTCAATGGGAATCTACGGCGGCGTATTCGTCGGCTATCTCGTCGGCGCGCTCGTCGCCGAGGAGTATGGATGGCGCACGGCGTTCTACGTGGTAGGCGCACCGGGCATTGCGCTCGCACTGATCGTGAAGCTGACGCTGCGCGAGCCGCCGCGCGGGTTCGCCGAAGGCTTCGTTGCGGCCGCCGATCCGCCGCCCTTCGCGGACGTGCTCAGCAGACTGCTGACCAAAGCAACTTTCTGGCACCTCGCGCTCGCGGCCGCCCTGCACGCTTTCGTGGGCTACGGCGTCAACGGTTTTCATCCCTCGTTTCTGATCCGCACCCATGGCTTGTCCGTCGGTGAAGTCGGCGTCGTCCTGTCCGTCGTCTCCGCCGTGTCAGGCGTAGGCGGCACGTGGTTCGGCGGCTATCTCGCCGACAAGTTGTCGAACGGTCGCAATGACGTGCGCTGGCAGCTGTGGACGCCGGGCGTCGCGACTCTGCTCAACGTGCCGGCCGCCCTGCTCGCTTATTCGCTGCCGGACAGGAATATGGTCATTGGGACGATGTTCGTCAGCCTCATCTTCGGCGTGATGTATCTCGGTCCGACCTACGCGACGATGCAACGCCTGGTGGGGGTTCGCGAGCGCGCGCTCGGTTCGGCGTTACTGCTCCTGATCATCAATCTCATCGGGCTCGGACTCGGACCGTGGCTCGTCGGCGTCGTAAGCGACATCATGAACGCCCGGTTTCTGGCGGAAGGCGCCACGACGGCCGTTGCAAAGGCTCAGGGCTTGCGCTGGGCGCTTGGCGTCATGGTTTGCGTCAACGTCTGGTCGTTCGTGCATTACCTGATCGCCGCGAAGACGCTGGTGCGCGATAGCGTCGGCGACAGAACCTGACATCGAATCCGCGGCGGAGGGCGTGCGCAGGAAGGACTCCGTCAGGAAGGCCGCAGCAGGAAAGCTGGCTTCGTCAGCAGGTCAGAGTCGAATCCATCTCTGACCTGCCGCAGGCCATCTCGCTGCGTCCGCAGTCCTCCTGCGAACGCCATCCTGCCGAAAGCCGTCCTTTTCGCTGCAGACACGCCGTACTTGTCGCAATCCGCCGCAGCGACTCGGGCGCAACCCGCTTGTCGCCTGCAGGGAAAGCAACGATGCGCGCGGGCGGATCGTTGTATGCACGCAATTCGCCCTTCGACAGATTCCAGTTCACCAAGGCAGAATGCGCCGTTTCCAATGGTGCTCTTGCGAGGTCGTATGCGTTCGTTGGCGTTCTGCCTGGTCCTGTTCGCTCTTGTTCCGCTGACCGTCGGCGCCGCGCCGCCGGACGCGCCGTCCGGAAAATTCGAGGGTCTCGATCTCTTCAGTCTGCAGTACGCAACAGATCCGCAGATCCGGCCGGACGGACGCGCGGTCGCTTATGTACGCGTCTCGTTCGACGTCATGACAGACCGGGCGCGTCAGTCGATCTGGCTGATCGACGTCGACAGCGGCGAGCAAACGCCGCTCGTGTCCGGCGCAGGTTCACACTCCTCGCCGCGCTGGTCCGCCACCGGCGATCGGCTCGCGTATGTCTCAACGGCCGAAGGCGGCAAACCCCAGTTGTATGTGCGCTGGATGAAATCGGGCGCGGCGGCGAAGCTGGCGGAGCTCACCGCCTCGCCAGGCGACCTCACGTGGTCGCCCGACGACCGGTGGATTGCGTTCACGATGTTCGCGCCTGACGAAAAGGCGAAGCTTGGCGACGCCCCGCCCAAGCCGGAAGGCGCCGATTGGGCGCCGCCGCTCGAGATCATCACGGACCTCACCTATCGCGCCGACGGCGCAGGCTACCTCAAACCGGGATACACGCACGTGTATGTGACGCCGGCCGACGGCGGCGCGCCGCGTCAGCTTACATTCGGCGCCTTCAACGAGACGGGGCCGTTGTCGTGGAGCGCTGACGGCCAGCGCATTTTTGCGACGGGCAACCGGACCGAGAACTGGCGGCGCGAACCCGTCAACACTGAGCTGTACGAGATCTCCGTCGCAGACGCGGCGATCAAGGCGCTCACCACGCGCGTCGGCGCCGATCGCGCGCCGGCGGCGTCGCCTGACGGCTCGAAGATCGCCTGGCTCGGCTTCGACGACAAGCTGCTCAGCTATCAGAACACCGAACTGTATGTGATGGACCGCGACGGCGGAGGCGCCCGTTCGCTCACCGCCTCGCTCGATCGCACGATCGACGCCGTGCAATGGGCCGCAGACGGGAGAAGCCTTTACGTACAGTACGACGACGACGCGCTCACGAAGGTCGCCCGGGTATTTCTGAACGGACGCATGGCGCCCGTCGCCGAAGGACTGAGCGGTGCATCGCTCGATCGGCCGTACACGGGCGGCGAGTTCAGCGTCGCGAAGAACGGCGCCGTTGCATTCACCAGCGGATCGGGTGATCGCCCCGCGGATATCGCGATAGCCAACGGCAAGCGCGTGAAGCAACTCACGCGTCTGAACGACGCGCTGTTCGCGGACAAGAAGCTCGGAGAGGTCCGCGCGCTGCCGCTCAAGTCGACTTTCGATCAGCGTGGAATCGATGCGTGGCTCGTTACGCCGCCGGATTTCGATCGATCGAAAAAGTATCCGCTGATTCTCGAGATTCATGGCGGTCCTTACGCAGCCTATGGACCCCGCTTTTCGACCGACTACCAGCTCTACGCCGCCGCCGGCTATGTCGTGCTTTATGCGAATCCGCGGGGTTCGACGTCGTACGGCGCCGAGTTCGCGAATCTGATTCATCACAAGTATCCGAGCGAGGACTACGACGATCTGATGAGCGCAGTCGACGCGGCGATCGCTGAGGGCTACATCGATGCGAACAATCTGTTCGTCACCGGGGGCTCGGGCGGCGGCGTGCTGACTGCATGGATCGTCGGCAAGACGACTCGCTTCAAGGCCGCAGTCACGCAGAAGCCGGTCATCAACTGGGCGAGCACCGTACTCACCACCGACGTGTACACCTACATGCCGAAGTACTGGTTCGGCAAGTTGCCGTGGGAAGACCCGACAAGCTACTGGAAGCAATCGCCGCTGTCGCTTGTCGGCGCCGTGAAGACGCCGACGCTCGTGCTCGTCGGCGATCAGGACTTCAGAACGCCCGTCAGCGATTCGGAACAGTACTACCAGGCGCTGCAATTACAGGGCGTCGACACCGGCCTGGTGAAAGTCCCTGGCGCGTCGCACGGCGGCCTGACTGCGAGGCCATCGCAGTCAGCGGCGAAGGCGAGCGCGATTCTGGCGTGGTTCGAGAAATACAGAATCAAATGACGGCCTGCGGCAGGAAGGCGTTCGCAGGAAAGCCGCGGACGCGGCAGGAAGGCCGTGGGCAAGTCAGAAAGCGGATCGGAACTCTGTCCTGCTGACGAAAGTCAGCCTTCCTGACGAAGTCCTTCCTGCCGGAGGCTTTCCTGCCGAAGGCCGTCATGGTCGAAGGGCGTCATCCTTCGAACAATCCGTCGTTCTTCGGCGGATCCGAATGCGGCGCCCCGAGGGGCGCTTCCTGCCTGAGTTCCGCTTCGGGTTCGTCGCCGGCTTTCTCGAGCAGAAAGCCGATGACCGCGTACAACTCATCGGGCGCCATGTCCTCGACGGAGAAACCCATGAATTGCAGGTTTCGACCGCGGTCGGCGTATTGCGCCTTGAAGCGAGGGTCCATGGCGGCTCCTGAAGTTGAGGGCGGCGTGTTGATGGCCTGCGGCAGGACAAGAGCGGCTACAAGCGGCGGGCTACAGGCTACGGTCAGAAGCGATCTCATTTCCTGAGCGGGCAGCTTACCGCCGAAGACCTTCCAACCGATTTCTAACGCCGGTACGACCTGACAGTTCCAGCGGCGCGTTGCGCGGCGCTCACACCCGCCAATGCGCCAAGCTTCTCCCGCAGCGGATCCAGAAACGGTGGAATCGGCGGCGCGGCTTTCGATTCGAGATGCGTGAAATCGTAAATCGAGCCGTAGTCGAGCGTGCGACGCCTCGCGGTGTACTGCCGGCGCCGGGCTTCACTCAGCGGCAGCGTGCGAATGACAGTCCAGGAAGCATCTGATCTACTGCCATGCGAGAGCAACAGCAGCCTTGATATCCCTTGTCCCGCGTACGGGATTTCCTTCGGTCATCTTTCGGGCATCTGTATTCTTCGAATGTCAGGGGAGACGGGTAAATCAGAGCTTCCCCAGGCCGCACTCTCCCCGATCGTCAGAAAGTCGGGTTCGTAGATCATTCCGCGCGGCAGACGCGGTGCGAACAGATCGGCTTCAGCGGTCCACAATCGCACTGATCAGATTTCAAAAGAAAAGGCCGGACGGCGCGCCGCCCGGCCTTCCTTGTGACCAGTGCCCTCTGACCGTCGGTTAGCGAACTGCGCCGCGACGGAACAGATTCACAATGGCGAGCAGAATGACGGCCCCCACGAGAGAGACCAGGAACGAAGCGAGCGTGATGCCGTCATTGATCGTGCCGACGCCAAGCAACGGAGAGATGATAAATCCCGCCAGAAGCGCGCCCACGATGCCGACGATCACATTCAGGAGAATGCCTTGCTGGGCGTCAGTCCGCATGATGATGCTGGCCAGCCAGCCGCACACGCCGCCCACTATCAGCCACACGAGGATGCCCATATGCCATGCCCTCCGGTCGTCAGGATTATCGTAGCGACCACGAAATGAAGGGCGACGGAGGTTGGTTCCGTCCGGGCGAGCGTCAACGCACGAAGCGGGACACCAGCTTCGCGATCACAGCGTGTGTAGGATTTTCCGGCAAATAGCGAACGCCAACTGGCGATCCGACCGCGGGAAGCGAAGCCGCGAGTTCGCCGGACGAACGCCGGTCGACGTGACAGGTCTGCACCGCGTCCTGAGTTCCGAT
Source organism: uncultured Gammaproteobacteria bacterium (assembly GCA_963723505.1). Classification (GTDB taxonomy): domain Bacteria; phylum Pseudomonadota; class Gammaproteobacteria; order Steroidobacterales; family Steroidobacteraceae; genus Steroidobacter. The sequence goes on along the minus strand of CAVRQU010000024.1, from coordinate 25,734 downwards.
GGGCTCAAACTCGAAATAGATGCGCGTAAAGGCGCCGAAAACGGGCGGACGCCACAGGCGCACAACCTTCCCCTGCGCAAGCACACCGCGCTTGAGAATTTCCTGCTGCAGTTGCACAGCACGCGAAACCGATGTGCACGAGGCGATCATTGCAACCAGCGCGCCGCTGAGAAAGGCGATTGCCGACACGAATTCTGCGGGCATCCTGCAAGGCTCCGGAAGGAAGTGAGAGGGTAGACGAAGAATGCAATTTTGCCGGCGCGACGTCAGAGCACTGCATCACGATTCCGCTTGAGATCGCATACGGCGGATGCTGAATCGCGGATGCAGATCGCTGACAGAATGCGCGTCGGCGCAGACTGTCCAGCGTGTCTCAGGCGCGCCTGCCGGCGCGTCGCACTGAAGTGCACTGGACTTTTCTATCTCCGATCCGCCAGTCGCTTCTTTTCCGCATCGAGCCACGAGCCGAGGCCCTGCGCGTTCAGCTCGACATCAGTTGCGAGCAACGCGAGCAGCCTCTCTTCGCTTTCAGCGGAGCCGTGGCGACGCAGTTCGCTGAGATAGATATCGGCGAACGCCCGCTTCAATCGGTCATGACGATCCGGGGCGCCTTGCAGCTCGCGCGCCGCGAGGACCATGGCGTCGATCTGCGCGAGCAACTGCACCGCAAGCTTTTCCGCGTCATGGACGGCGCCGTAGTGCGTGAGATACATCTGCGCCGGCTGCGCATCGAGCAGCCTGGCGACTGACGCGTGCAACGCTTCCGGATCGAATTGCACCGGCGACGTGGCGGGAACCATGTACGGTCCCTGAGCCGTGTGCAGCTCCGGATAGGCGATACCGAAGGTATCCCCCGTGAACCAGCCGCGGCTTGCTTCATCCCAGATGCAGTGATGATGGCGCGCGTGACCTGGCGTATCCATGAAGCGCAGCGGCCGGCCGCCGAGTTCGAGCACCATGTCTTCGCTCGTCGTCATCACGCGCTCGGCCGGCGCTGGAACCAACTCCCCATAGTCGCGTGCAGCGACTTCCTCGCCGTACACCGCCCGCACTCCCTCCATCAACACGGATGGATCGATCATGTGACGTGCGCCGCGCGGATGAATGACGAGCTTCGCTCGCGGCGCCTCGCGCAGCAGCAGACCTGCGCCGCCCGCGTGATCCAGATGCACATGCGTCGGAATCACGTAGTCGACGTCGCTGCGATCGAGCCCATGCGCTTCGAGCGCTGCCAGCAGCCGCGGTACGGCGTTGTTCGGACCCGTGTCGACGAACGCCGCCCGCCCGTTCTCGATGATGAGATAGCTCGCGTCGAATCGTGGACGGACAAAGCCGGTGTCGACCACGGTGACGCCGTGGGGAAGGTCCTGGTAGAGGGAAGTCATTACGGAATGATAAGCAAGTCGCTGCGCGGCAGGCGAGCCTTCCGGCAAGCAAGCCGCCAAAGCGCGGCAGGCAAGCCGGCTACCGCCTGCAGGCCAGAGTGGATTTGTTCTGACCTGCCGACACCGTCGGCTTGCCTGCCGATAATTTCGGCTCGCCTGCTGTGAGGCTTGCCTGCCGACGAGCTCGGCTCGCCCGCCGGAGGCTCACAGGTGTGCGCTTACGGCGTCGGTTCGCCGTTCGACGCGGGCCGATGTGCGCCCATGAGCCGGTCCAGCATTCTGCTGACGTGCTGCGGCGAACGAGTCCTGCGCGCGACAACTGAATAAACGGCCGGTACGGCGAACAGGGTGAGAAACACGGAAACGATCGTCCCGTAGAAAACGACGACGCCGATCGGACGGCGTTGCTCCGCGCCTGCGCCGGCGGCGAACAGCAGCGGCAACGCGCCGAACGCCGTACAAAGACTCGTCATCAACACCGGACGCAGGCGTGTCTCGGCCGCCTTCACGACGGCTTCGACGAACTCGACGCCGCGATCGCGCAACTGATTCGCGAACTCGACGATCAGCACGCCGTTCTTCGCCGCGATGCCGATCAGCATGATCACGGCGATCTGACTGAAAATGTTGATCGTCATCCCATAGAGCTTCAGGCCGAACACCGCGCCGAGCAGCGCGAGCGGCACTGTCACCATGATGATCGCCGGATGCACGAAGCTCTCGAACTGCGCCGCCAGTACGAGGAATACGATCGCGAGCGCGAAGAAGAACGTGAAGTACATCTGCTGGCCGGTGCGCGCGAACTCGCCCGATTCGCCGTCCCACATCAACGTCGCCTCCGGCGGCAGTTCGCGCGCGACGGTTTCCTGAAACCACTGCACGGCCTCGCCCATGGTGTATCCCGGCGCCAGATCGGCGGAAATCTCGACGGCGCGCAGGCGATTGAAGCGTGCGAGCTCAACGGCGCCGGCTGTTTCCTCGATTCTGACGACGTTGGCGAGCGGGATCAGTTCCTCGCCGCGAACGGAGCGCACGCGGATGTTCGTCAGATCCGTGAGCGTTTCGCGCGACTCGTCGCGCCCCTGCAGAATCACGTTGTACTCGCGGCCCCGATCGACATAGGTCGTCACGATGCGCGAGCCGAGCACTGTTTCGAGCGTGCGCCCTACAGTCTGCAGCGACACCCCGAGTTCCGCCGCCCGATCCCGATCCATGGACACGCGAATCTGCGGCTTGCGCTCCTTGTAGCTGGTGTCGACATTCGTCAGCCCCGGATTCCGCCGCGCGAGATCCAGAATCTTGTTCGACCAGCCCGACAGCGTCTGATAGTCCGGCCCGCCGATATTCGCCTGCAGGGGCATGCCCACGTTGCGACGACCCAGACTGCCCGGCTGCCCTGAGAAGGCGCGCACGCCGGGAAGTTTCCGCGCCTCCGCCAGCAACGCCTCTGTGATCTCGCGCACCGAACGGTCGCGCTGACGCCAGTCCTTGAGAATCAGGACCACACGCGCGGAATTGACGTCGCCGGTCGGTATGTCGCCGCCCCCGCCGACGCCGGGTATGCGAACCATCACCCGCTCGATGTCGCCTTTCTCCATCTCCTTCATTACCGTCGCTTCGATGCGGCGCGCATAACCGTCCATGTACTCGAAGGTCGCGCCCTCCGGCCCTTCGATCGTAATGAATGCGCGCCCGAGGTCGGCGGCCGGCGTGAATTCGGCAGGCACCGTCCGAAACGTCAGGCCGCCGAGCGCGACCAGCACCCCAACCGCGCCGATGACGAGCCACGGTCGGCGAATGAGTGAACGCAGACATCGGTCGTAGACGCTGGCGACGCGCTTGAAGAAGAGATCGACCGCATGGGCGAAGCGATTGCGCTGCGTTTCCGATTCCGGAAGCTTCGACGCCATCATCGGCGTCAGCGTCAGCGCCACGAGCGCCGAGAACAACACAGCCGCCGCCAGCGTAAACCCGAACTCGCCGAACAGGCGGCCCAGGTCGCCCGGCAGAAACGAGATGGGCACGAACACGGCCGCGAGCGTCAGCGTAGTCGCGATCACGGCGAAGCCGATTTCGTGACTGCCCCTGACGGCGGCCACGAGCGGCGCCTCGCCCAGTTCCGCGCGTCGATGGATGTTCTCGAGGACGACGACCGCGTCGTCGACCACGAGGCCGATCGCAAGCACGAGGCCAAGCAACGTGAGCACGTTCACGGAGTAGCCGAGCGCGTACATAACGATGAACGACGCGATGATCGACGTCGGGATGGTCACGGCGGGTATGAGCGTCGCGCGGAGGCTCCCAAGAAAGGCGTAGATCACCGCGAGGACCGCAAACAGCGCAAACGCGACTGCGATCAGCACCTCGCGCAGCGCGGCTTCGATGGGGACCGCATTGTCGACGGCCGTCCGCAGCACGGCGCCCGGCGGCAGACTCGGCTGAATGCGTTCGATTTCAGCCCGCACGCCGTGCACGACGTCGAGCGTGTTCGCCTTCGACTGCGCCTCGACGGTGAGCGACACGCCCACGCGGCCGTTGTAGCGCGTGTACGTGCGGTCGTTCTCCGCTGCGCGCTCAACGCTCGCCACTTCGCTCAGGCGGATGAGATGTCCGTCCTCGCCGCGGGCAATCACCAGGTTGCGGAAGTCCTCTTCCGTCTGCAGGCCGACGAGCGTGCGCAGCGAGAATTCGCGCGTGCGCGACTCGAGGCGTCCGGCTGGCAGTTCCACGTTCTCTCGTCGCAGCGCATCCTCGATATCCGCAACGGTGAGCTGACGCGCGGCAAGCGCCTGTCGGTCGATCCAGATCCGCATCGCATACCGACGCGCGCCGCCAATGCTCACGCGCGCGACCCCCGGCACGGTCGACAGGCGGTCGATCAGATTGCGTTCCGCGTAGTCGGTGATGTCGAGCAGCGACATGGAGGCGCTGCTGAAGCTCACGAACATCACCGGGTCGGCGCTCGCGTCGGCCTTGATGACCTCCGGCGGATCAGCTTCCACGGGTAGATCGCCCAAGATTCGCGACACGCGGTCGCGCACGTCGTTGGCGGCGCCGTCGATTTCGCGGCTCACGTCGAACTCGATGCGCACTTGCGAACGCTCGTCCTCGCTCTCCGATTCGATCTTGAGAATGCCTTCGATGCCCGCAATCGAGTCTTCGATGATCTGCGTGACCTTGGTTTCGATGACCGGCGCAGACGCGCCGCTGTAACGCGTGGTGACGGAGACGACCGGCCGGTCGATGTCCGGATACTCGCGGATTGCAAGTCGATCGAGCGAGACGAGACCGAAGATGATCAGCAGCAGGCTGATCACCGTGGCGAACACCGGCCGGCGAATAGAAACTTCGGAGATGCGCATGGCTATCGAAAGCGGATAGCGGTTGGCGGATAGCGGATAGCCGCGTTAGCGGTGGTCAGGCCGCAGGGCGACGCCGCCCTCGACAAGCGATCTCATCCTCTTCGCGGAAGAGAACTGGGACGACGACTGCACGCCGAACCGCGTCTACGTATCCGCCATCCGCTATCCGCTATCCGCTTCATAGTTAGCTGCCCGGGCTGGCGGGCGCCTCCTGCGGTTCCTCGCGCACGCGGCTGCCTTCGCGGACGTTCTGCGTTCCCTCCACGACCACGCGTTCGTGCTCCCGCAGCCCTTCGACGATCTCAACCTCGCCCGGACGACGTTTGCCGAGCCGAACATTGCGACGCTCGATAATCGCATTGTTCACGACGAACACGGACGTCCTGCCCTGCTCCGGCACGATCGCCCCTTCGGGTACGAGCAGCGTGGGCTCGACGTCGCCCTGCAAACTGACCGTCATGAACATCCCGGGCCGCAGCGGACCTTCCTTGTTGGGGATTTCGGCGCGAACCGCGATCGACCTCGTAACCGGATCGACGCGTGAGTCGAGGTTGGCGACGACGCCCTGAAATTCACGGCCCGGCAATCCAGCCGTCTGCGCTTTGACCGGCAGTCCTTTGCGCAGGACGTACAGATAGGTTTCGGGGACGGTGAAGTCGAGTTTGATGGTCGATGCATCATCGAGCGTCGTGATGACCGTCCCGGGGCTCACGAGACTGCCCACGCTGACCCGCCGGAAGCCGGTTCGGCCAGCGAAGCCGGCGCGAATGACCGTGTCATCGAGCCGCGCCTGCGCCACGGCGACTCGCGCCCGATCGCCTTTCAGGGTCGCTTCGATCTGTTCGAGTTGCGACGCCGACAGCGCCTGACTGCTGAACAGATCGCGGCTGCGGTTGAACTGGCTCTGACTGTCGGCGAGCGCCGCCTCAGCTTCGGCAAGCGCGGCGCGCGCTTCGGCGGCGTCGAGCTCGACGAGCACATCGCCGCGACGAACCAGATCGCCTTCGCGGAAGCGGATGGCGACGACCGTGTTCGACGCCTTTGACGTCACATCCACCGACTCATTCGCACGCGCCGTACCCACCGCTTCGATTTCCACACCGAGGGGTCTGATTGCTGCGGCCGCGGTGACGACGTCGATGACCTCTTCCTGCTCGGCGCCGCCGGGACCGCCTGCATCCGCGTCTGGCCCAGAACACCCGGCGACAGCGACATATCCGCCCGCCAGCGCAGCCCAGATCGACACGTTGCGTCGCACCGCCATAACCATCGGCGCATGCTAACGCGGTTGCGGCGACAAGGTCGCATTGCACGGGCGGCGGCGCCTTCTTTCGCGAAACTCCGCTCGCCGGAGCCCGTGGTCGCGGCGTCCGGCGCATCCGTATAGCGGCGACCGACACTTACCTCGGCGGACCCGGCGAGATGTCGCGTGCAGAAGGATGTGCAGTCGCAGTATGCACGTTGCTGTCTGCCCATTTCTCCGATAGTTCCGCCAAGGAGACGGTGCTAGGGTTGGTCCGCCAACCTCTCACTCAGATGAGGAGCTAATCTATGTCTCTGCGAATCGGTGATCGCGCTCCAGATTTTCAGGCCCAGACGACCAAAGGTCCGATCCGGTTTCACGAGTGGCTGGGCGACTCGTGGGGCCTGCTCTTTTCTCATCCCAAGGATTTCACGCCCGTCTGCACGACCGAGCTCGGCTATCTCGCCCGCCTCGAGCCGGAGTTCTCGAAGCGCAACTGCAAGATCGTGGGATTGTCGGTCGACCCGGTGACGGATCATGAACGGTGGCTCGGCGACATCAGGGACGTCACCGGCCATACGGTCAACTATCCGCTGATCGGCGATCACGATCTGGCTGTCGCGAAGCTCTACGACATGCTGCCGGCGGACGCCGGCGAGACATCGCAAGGGCGCACCGCCGCCACCAATCAGACTGTACGCACCGTGTATCTGATCGGTCCGGACAAACTGGTGAAGGCGATGCTGGTCTATCCCATGAGCTCCGGACGCAATTTCGATGAGATCCTGCGCCTGCTCGACTCGTGCCAGCTCACGGCCCAGTACAAGGTCGCGACGCCGGTGAACTGGAAGAGCGGCGAAGACGTCATCATTGTGCCGGCGGTCTCGGACGACGAGGCGCGGCAACGGTTCCCCGACGGATGGAAGGCGTCGAAGCCGTATCTGCGCGTTGTTCCTCAGCCGCACTAGGAGTGATGGCGCCGAGGCAGCATGAGTAGTCGTTCGACTACGGGCCAGGGGCGCGGGGTGCGGGTCAGATGAAAGACCTTAGACGCTTGCCCGAGCCCCACGCCCCAGGCCCGAATCCCGCTTAGCCGAATGTCTGAATATCAGGATAGGCGGGCAAATCAGCGCTTCCTCAGGCTTCCCGGCGTCGCCGCCATTCGGACAATGCAGGTAGCTCCGATCAGCCTCGTCTTTCGGGCATCTGCATTCCCTGGCGTCAGGGCAGACGTGTAAATCAACGCTTCCTCAGGCTTCCCGGGGTTGCCGCCATTCGGACAATGCAGGTAGCTCCGATCAACCTCGTCTTTCGGGCATCTGCATTCCCTGGCGTCAGGGCAGACGTGTAAATCAACGCTTCCTTAGGCAATATTCGCGGATGATTTTCGAACGAATCGCCACGGGAGGTTGTCAGTCGTATCTCATCGGCTGCTCCGATACCTGTGCAGCGGCGTTGATCGATCCCGAGATTCGCCAGGTGGACAGGTATCTGGGGTGCGCGGCGCGCGAGGGGCTCCGGATCCGCTACGTGATCGATACTCACACGCACGCGGATCATTTTTCCGCCGCACGTCAGATCGGTGAGTCGCTGGACGTGCCGGTGGCGATGCATCGCGCAAGCCCGGCGCCGTTCGCCGACCTGCGTCTCGACGACGGGGACATCCTCGTCGTCGGTGGAATGCGGCTGCAGGCGATCCATACGCCGGGCCACACTCGTGATTCACTGTGCCTGCTCCTGGAGGATCGCCTCTTCACGGGAGACACGCTGCTCATCGGCGGAACGGGCCGCACGGATCTGCCGACCGGCGATCCGGACGCCCTCTATGACAGCCTCTTCAACGGCATTCTCAAACTCGATCCCGCGCTGAAGATTTTTCCGGCGCACGACTACAGGAACCAGGGTTCGAGCACGATCGGGCAGGAGCTGGCCACGAATCCACGGCTGCAAAAGCGCGATCGCCCGGAATTCATCGAGATGATGCGGCATCTCGATCTGACGGCCCCGACGCACATTACCGAAGCCCTGCGTACGAACATGAGCGGCGGCAAGACAATCGCGCAGCTGCTGTCCGAGGCCGCGGCGAAGATTCCATTCATGTCGCTCGCCGAACTCAACGCACGCGTCGGGCGCGGGGAGCGCGATCTGATCGTCCTCGACGTGCGCGAGAAGGAGGCGTATCTGGCAGGGCACGTCATCGGCGCCCGCAATCTTCCGCGCGGTCAGCTCGAACTCCGGGTGAACGCCGAGCTCCTCGATCCCACGGCTCGAATCCTGACAGTCTGTGAGTTCGGCAAGATCTCGACGCTCGCGGCGGCGACGCTGCGCGAACTGGGCTTCACCCGCGCCATTGCGCTCGACGGCGGTATGAAAGCCTGGCGCGACAACGGCTTCCCGATGGAGAGCGGCTGACACCTCAGTCGGCCGTTTCACGCACGCTCGTTTGCGCGCCGAGCGACTTCTGAACGAAGCGCTGCGAAGGACCGCATGAAAGAACTGATTACCAGTGGAGCAGATGGCCACGCTTACCAATCCACAACTCTTGACATCCATTGTCTTTTTTCTGGGTGGTCTTTGCGGCTCCTGTTCTGAACTCTTCAGCGCACGCTCGCGTGGTCGATCGGTACGGAACGCTCGATGAACAGGACCTCAGGCTGGACGCCGAGCCGCTGCGTGAGCCCATGGCGCCATTCGGCTGTGTAGAACCGATCAGCGGCCTTACGGTCGTCCCAGAGATGCAGGCCGGCGCAGATTGGGCCATCGCCATAGAGGTAGTACTTGCGAAGGAGCCCGGGAATCGGTCGGTGCGGGGGCGTCGTACCCTCGAAGAGATCCCTCGCCGCTCCGCGCGCAGCGCCGGCCGGCAACCGGAAACGAACCACAGCAGTAGTCAATTGCTCGTGCTGCACCCTGGCTGCGACTGAAGCGGTCATTCGTTGGTCTCGCGTTCCATTAACTCAAGCGACAAGCATGACGTTCGTTGACGCAGAAGAACTGTCAACCGCGTGACGCCTGGCGTCGGGGCGGAAGCCTGGCGGCCGCGTCGGTCACATTGCGAATCGCATCAGGAGCCGCAAAGACCACAAAAAAGACCACAGACAAATGGATAGTCAGAATGGCGGATGAATCAGTCTGGTCCACCGCTCCACTGATATTCCGTTCTTTTGTGCGGTCTTTCGCGGCTCTTGACTCTTAAGGTGAGGCGCGGTCCTTCGCGGCTCTTTGATATTCACTTCTCTCGTGCGGTCTTTCGCGCCTCTTCATTCCTATCGGGCGATGCCGGTCGTGAATAAAGATCGATGATCTCCTCGATCGCATCCCGGCAGACCTCGCAATACCGATCGATGCGAGTGAACATCACGCACTGCATTTCAGAGCGGTAATAGCCGGACGCCTGATAGTTCGCGCCTTCGAACGCGCCGATCACATCATGGTGGGGCGCTGCCGACAGCAATCGGGTCGTGGACTCGCGTTCCTTGCGAAACAGCGCGTTCATCTCTGTCTCAGGCCGCTTCGCCGCGCGCAATTCGGCGCGCTTTTTCTGATATTCGTGCTGGTCCTTCTCGAACTCTTCCTTCGGCCATGGCGTCGGCAGCGGCGTACCAGCCTTCACCTTGCTCCTCCATTTCAGCGTCGCCGGGTCGTGCAGCGCCGTGACGTTCGGCTCCCAGGGCTCCGGGCGTTCTTCGCCCGATTGATAGGCGACTGGCGAGGTGTAGTACTCATCGGCGAGCGCCGCGAAGTGATGACCGAATTCGTGAACGAACAGATAGTTCGCCCACTCGCTGCCCGCAGCGGCCGTACTGAACTGACCGAAGATGCCGCCGCCGCCATAGGTCTCGTTGTTGACCAGGATCTCGACGAATTCGTACGGCGCGTACTGCGCGAGGTCGCGAAAAGCACGGTTGTCGAGCGTCAGGACGTAGCGCTCGCTGCCGAAGATGTCGTAGCGCGTCGACAGCGCGGACGCGTGATGCTAGTTTGTCGAGGGACGCGACACGCCCGATTCCTGCGTCGGCGCGGTCAACGCCCAGACATTGAAATCGCTCGCCCGCTCGCTGAACGGCGCCGCCTTGAACAGCGCGTCGCTCAGTCGTCGTGCGTCCGCCTCGAACTTGCTCCTCTCCGCCTCCGTGTAACCGTCGCCCAGGATCAGCAGATCCACTTTCTGCGCCGACGGTCCGATATCGGCGAATCGCGATCGGCTGAGTCGGCGCCGGCGGCGCCGTACGTACGATCTCCATGGCGTCCGGATCGAGATCCACGCTCCAGACGACCGAGAACAGGTTGCGTTCATCACGCGTCAGAACGCGCACGCGCACCGGCACGTCGGGAGTCGGAAACCGCAACGACTCCTGGAAGGCGCGACTCATCTTCTGCGCCTCCTCGGTCGTTCGCCACTCGCCGAAGATCGTGCTGAAGCCGCGCGAGTAAAGCACCTCGCCCGACTTCGGATCGACGACCTCGAACAGATTGACGCCGCGATTGCTGTCGTCGATCGGCCGCGCCGGATTTCCTGGCCACGGGAGCGGCTCGATGACGACGCGATCGAGCGCATAGGTTTCATCGAGCGCGTTGCCGCTGTGAATATAGTCGACGCGCATTGTTCGCGGCGCGTCCGCGAATGCGACGGCGGATGCAAGCAAGCCGCAGACGGCGAACAGCGCGGCGCCAGAAAACTTTCCGTGCATCGGGATTTCGCCTTCGAGAGCCTTCGAGGCCGGAGATTCTGGCCTGTCACGGCGCAGGATGAAACTCCGGGACCATCCGAGGCGTCGAACCTGCTCTGTCTCGCGGAGCAAGCCATGTACAGGTTTCTGACGCTGATGTTCCTGATCGTGCTCGGCAGTCTTCAGCACGCGCTCGCCGACGACGCCAGCTCAGGTCCGATTCACCAGTTGCGAATCTACGAGATCTTCGACGGGAACAAGCAGGCCTTTCATGATCGCTTCAGGGACCACGCCGCCCGGATCATGAAGAAGTACGACTTCCAGATCGTGGCGATGTGGGAAACGCAGACAGCCGCGCGGACGGAATTCGTGTACCTCCTGGAGTGGCCTGACCGCCAGACCATGGACGACCGCTGGGCGAAGTTCATGGCCGATGAGGAATGGTCGGCGATCAAGAAGCAGACCGCCGCGGTTCACGGACAACTCGTCGGCGATATCGAAAACCGCGTCATGCAGCCGACAAACTATTCGCCTGCCGACCGATTGCTGAGATAACAAGGAGAATTCGCAACCCTCCTCATGCGCCGCATCAATATCGAGGATGCCTGCGGAGGATTCGCGTCTTCGAACACCGCCGCGTGGAGGCGCCTCTCCACGTCGGCCTGGCGAGACTGATTTGCCCGGCGCCGACGTCTAACACCAGGCATCCTCGGAGGACGGCGAGCCGAGATTCAGGGCCGATTCGGGGCGCCTGCACCACGGCGTGGATTTCCTCCTGTTATCTTTCGGACGCTCCACGCATCGATCCTCGGTAGACGGGTGAATCAGGGCTTGCTTAGAGTTCGGTCCCCGGTCACTCGCGAGGTGCTAACGCATGTACGAAGGCTGCTCTGAGAGCCGCATCGCGCGCCCGCTCATCGTCCGTTTTGGAGCGATGGGCGACATGGTCGTCCTCACCGCGGCGATCCGCGCACTCCATCAGCGCTTCGGCTCTCCGATAGACGTCGCCTGCTCCGGTCGCTGGGTTCGTCCGCTGCTCGAGGGCCAGCCAGGGGTCGGCTGTGTGTACATGCTTTACACGCGCAGGATTCCGTACGCGTTGAATCCCCAGCAATGGCTGTTCGTCCGTCGCCTGCGCGCACGAGGGGTCGGCCCGGTCTGGATCTACCAGATAGACGACGTATCGCATTCGCTGATCGCACGCGCCGGCTACGATGCGACGTGGTGCGTCACGCATCGCGACTATCTCGCCCGACCGGGCGAACATTCCGTCGACAATCTCGTGCGCGTGACGATGGCGACGCCTGCAGCGCTGAGCTCTTCGCACTCCGCCGTTTCCGCCCAGTACGCGCCGCACCTTTGCATCGCGGAGGCGTGGAGAGAGGACGCGCGTGCGTGGCTGGCGAATCGGGGCCTGAAGGATCGGCCCATTGTGCTCATCCAGGCCGGCAACAAGCGCACGATGCGGCTCGGTTCCCGCCGCCGCAAGAGCAACCAGAAATACTGGCCCGAATCGAACTGGGCGAGCGTCATCGATCAGGTTCATGCGCTCGCGCCCGATGCAGCGATCATCCTGCTCGGCGTTCGATTCGAGGCCGCGCTGAACCGCGCAATCCTGCGGCATACGAAAACACGCGCGGCGGTCAATGCGGCGGGCGACGTACCGATTCGCCGACTGCTCGCGCTCAGTGCGCAAGCGCTCGGCATGATTTCCGTGGACACCGGTCCTGCGCACGTCGCCGCGGCCGTTGGCTGCCCATTGGTCGTGTTGTTCGGCTCGAAGCCTCCCTCGTTCCATGCACCTCGCGGAGACGCGAGTCCGGTCGAAGTCGTGACAGGCTCGCCTGCCGCCGAAGGTCCCATGCTCGGGATCACGCCGGCTGCCGTTATCACTGCATGGGAACGAATACTGCGCTCGACGCAAATCGCCGGGACCGCGCAAACGAACAGCAACCTGAATTCACCTGACACGACCGTCGCGAACGCGCACTAGCAGGAACGAAGCGGATAGCGGACGGCGGTTAGCGGTTAGCAGGAGGTCCGCCGCGCTTTCTGACTATCCGATATCCGCTATCCGATCCGCTTTCATCCTGCTACACCGCGACGATATCGACTGTCTCAGTGTTCGGGTCGAAGATGATCTGCGCCTCGCCGCGATCGAGCTGACGCATTACGTGCGCGACTTTCTCCGGGAGCGAGTACTCCCTGTCGCCATAGTCCGTTCCTTCGCGCAGCACGAACGATTCGACGACGCCCGCAAGCGCATCCGGGGAGAGTTCCCTATGGGGAACGACGACGGGATTTTGGGGTTCTTCGGCCACGAAATACCCTGCACGAACGTAGTCGGGAACCGTCCCCGCTCCGGCTGATCACAGAAAACGTGAACGGTACTCCGCCGGCGTCACACCCAGCATGTGCTTGTACGCGCGACGCAGCTGCTGGTCGTCGGCGAAGCCGCAATCGCGCGCAATGCGTTTGACGCGAGGCGCGCCGCTTTCGATCCTGCTCCGCGCCTCCTCGACCCGCAGGCGTCGCACGAATGCGGCGGGCGTCGCGCCCATACGCTGCTTGAACAGACGCGCAAAGTGGCGCGCGCTCATGTTCGCGCGCTGCGCGAGCTTCTCGACGGACAGATCGGCGCTCAGATGCTCGAGGATCCACAACTCCAGCGCGCCAAAGACGTCGTCGCGCTGTTCGGCCGCCAGGCGCCTGCTGAATTGCGACTGACCGCCCGGCCGCTTGAGAAACATGACGAGCTCCTGAGCGACCGCCAGGGCCGTGGCCTTGCCCCAATCCGCCTCGACCATGGCGAGCGCCATATCCATACCCGCCGTGACGCCCGCGGAGGTGTAGAGATTGCCGCTGCGAACGTAGATTGCGTCCCGATCGACCTGAGCATCCGGCGCCATCTGCTGCAGGAGATCGAGATACGCCCAATGCGTCGTAGCGCGCTTGCCCTGCAGCAGCCCCGCAGCCGCAAGCAGCAATGCGCCCGTGCAGACCGAGCCGAACCGATCGACGCGCGCAGCTTGTCGTCTCAGCCAGGCGAGCAATCGCGCGTCGCGCATCGCCTCGCGATAGCCAATCCCGCCGGCGACCAGAATCGTGTCCGCGCCGCCGACATTCGCGTACGCTCGCGTCGCAAACATACGCAGACCGCCGGACGTATCGAACCAGCCCGCGCGTGCGGCGACGAGCTCGATTGCGTAGGCGTCGTAGCTCACGACGCCTCGATCGCGCAACCAGCGCGACGTCCGCGCAAAGACCTCGAGCGGCCCGGTAATGTCGAGGATCTGGGCGCGCGGAAACCCCACCATGACGACTTGGCGCGATATCGGATGCTGCGATGTTCTGGAAGGGCGCACAGTCATGGCTCCTCGCTGTCGACAGACGGTTCCAGTATGGCAGGAAATGACGGCTCCAAGGCCTGACTGCCAACAAGCTCGCGGGCTCAGAATTCAGGCGATGCAGGAGATCGCCATGGACCGTCGCACTTTCGTCCACTCCTCCCTCGGGGGCGTCGCGCTGGGCGTCTTCGCTGCAACACGCCTCGCGCAAGCGCAGACCCCAGCGAGGGCCGACGAGGCGCCAGGCGCTTTGCCGCGGCTGCCGTCCAGAGATCGCGTCCGCGTGGCGTTCCTGCTGGGCAACTCAGCCAACGTGATCGACACCGCCGGCCCCTGGGAAGTATTTCAGGATGTCATGCTGCACGGGTCGGACGATCACCATCATCCCTTCGAGCTGTTCACCGTCGCGCCGTCGGACAAGGTACTCAGGATGACCGGTGGATTGCAGGTCCAGCCGCACTACTCCATTCGCAATGCACCGCAAGCGCACGTCATCGTCGTTCCTGCGCACCAGGCGACGGACGATTCGCGCCGCTGGCTGCGCGAGGCAAGCGCCGGCGCGGACGTCACGATGTCGGTGTGCACCGGCGCTTTCCAGCTCGCACGCGCCGGCCTTCTCGACGGCGTCACGGCGACCACGCATCACGACTACTGGGACGCGTTCGCCGCTGAATTTCCCAAAATCGAGTTGCGCCGCGGGCTGCGTTTCATCGACAACGGCCGCATCGCAACGGCCGGCGGGCTGACCTCGGGCATCGACATGGCGCTGCATGTCGTCGCCCGCTATTTCGGCGACGCCGTCGCGCAGGCGACGGCGGACTATATGGAGCACGCCAGCGACGCCTGGCGTGGAGCACGGGAAGCCCGCGCGTAATCGGTCGCGCGACTCTTGCAAACAGCGACGAGCAGATCATGATCCGGAGATGCGGATCGGGTCTCCCTCTGGTCTGCCCAGGCGACCGACGCCGAAGCGCTGACAAGCAACCTGCTCACCGGCGTTCGGACGCGCGTTCCAGCCCGCCGATCTCGCCGCTCATCTGCAAAATTTCCTGTCGCTGGCTGAGCTCGCGGGATTCCTCGACATCGTGCTGCTCGCCGAATCGGCAGGCCTGAGCTTCTCGTCCCTTCTTCCGCGCTCGGAAACGACACATCGGCCGTCGCGTGCGGTACGCTTGCTCCTGTTGTCGGCGCGACCAGCATCAGCAACGAAGTCGCCGACGAACAGGATCCGCAATGAGCAACGTCGCCTACCAGCTCGATGAGTCAGTCGCCACGATCGTCATGGATGACGGCAAGGTCAACGTCATGTCGTTGCGCATGCTTGCCGAGTTGAACAGCGCACTCGACAGGGCTCTCCACGATAAGGCGGTCGTGGTGCTGACGGGCAGACCCGGCGTTTTTTCCGCTGGGTTCGACCTGACGGTCCTCACCGCGGGCGGCGCCGATGCTCACAAAATGCTCATCGGCGGATTCGAGCTGGCCGAGCGTCTGCTGTCGTTTCCCACGCCCGTCGTCGTGGCGTGCAGCGGTCATGCGCTCGCGATGGGCGTGTTCCTGGTGCTTGCGGGCGACCATCGAATCGGCGCCGACGGCGCCTTCAAAATTGGCGCGAACGAAGTCGCCATCGGGATGACCATGCCTCATTTCGCGATCGAGATCTGCCGGCAACGGCTCGCCCCCTCGCATTTCACCCGCGCGGTGATCAACGCGCAGATCTACGCACCCCTCGACGCCGTCGCCGCTGGCTTCCTCGACGAGACGGCGCCCGCTCCCGACTTGCTGAGCGTTGCGCAGCGCACAGCGATCAGGCTGCGCGGCTTGAACATGGCGGCGCACGCCGCGACGAAGCTGCGGGCGCGCGAGCACGCCCTGAAGGGGATCAGGGCGGCGATCGAGAGGGACGACGCCGCTGTTCGCGCAAGGTCGTGACAGCTGTGTTTCGAGTCGGCTGCGCTGTATCTCGTATCTGCTGACTTGTTCTGGTATTTGTTCTTCCAAAGAGAAAGACGTGACACGTCCAGTCCCTGAACGCATCACGTCCCCTTCTCAGACCTCAGCCCTCCCTGGCTTCAGTAAGGGTCACTGCCAGTTGTTACGGCTCTGGAATTCCTTCGCCTGACGCTCCGCCTCGGCGCGCTCCACGCCGTAACGCTCCTGCAGCTTACCCGCGAGAATCTCGGCATGACCTTCCATCTGATCGATTTCGTCGTCGGTCAGCTTGCCCCACTGCTGCTTGATCTTTCCTTTGATCTGCTTGAAATTGCCTTTCGCGATGTCTGTGTTCATCTCTCTGCTCATCAAGATCTCCGTGTATGTCTAAGTTGACCGCGGATTGCTCCGCTGGTGCATAACGGCTTCGGCCATGAAAAGGTCCGCAGGAATTCGTCACGCTCGACGAGGATCAATTAACCACACGCGGTAGAGGAACTGCGAGGGCCGCCGTATGAACGCCAGGGCTTCCGCCGAGAAGGCCATTCCCGACGGGCGAATTCGCTCACGTGTCGTCAGGATCGTCGCATCGTTGCCGGAAGCGAAAACGGTTCCATGCGGAGAACGACATCTCAGTCTCGAGGTGCGCGGCAAACGTTTCGGCTGGTATCTCAACAATCATCACGGCGATGGACGCATTGCCGTCAATTGCAAGGCGCCGCCGGGCGGTAATCGCATGCTGGTGGAGTCAGACCCGGCGATCTTCCACGCACCGCCGTTTGTCGCACATCTTGGCTGGGTCGGAATCTGGCTGGACAAGAAGCCGGACTGGCCCGTTGTGCAGGAATTGCTCAGAACGGCGTATCGGCTGACCGCGACCAGGAAGCTCGTCGCGATGCTGGACGGGACGGATTGAGCCAGGGTCGCGGCCCGCGTCCGCCAGAATGCGAACCATGTTCAACGGCGTCCTTGGTTTCCTCGCAGTCATGGCCAGCGCCTTTGCAGCGCTCTGCGCGCTGCTGTACTGGCGGCAGGAGAGTTTCATTTTCTTTCCCCGGCCGAACGACGTGATGCTCGCACAAAAGCAGCAGGCGAATCGCGTGGTGATTCCTGCCTCCGACGCGCAACTGGAGGGATGGTGGATTGCAAATCCCCGCGCGACCAGCGATGCAGTGATCCTCTACTTCGGCGGGAACGCCGAAGACGTCCTCTACACCGCGACCACGGCGCCGATGCTCAACGCGCAGCGCATGCTCGTCGTGAACTATCGCGGTTATGGGCGCAGCACCGGCAAGCCCGGTCAGAAGGCGCTTTATGACGATGCGCTGGCGATCTATCAGCACGTCGTCACGGCCGGCGAAGCAACGCCTGCGCAAATCGTCGTGATGGGAAGGAGCCTCGGCTCAGGCGTCGCTGCGATGCTCGCAGGCCAGCGTCCGGTGCGTGGCGCGATTCTGGTCACGCCCTTCGACAGCCTGGGCGCCGTCGCGGCCCGTCACTACGCCTTCATGCCGGTGCGACTGTTGCTGCGACATCCGTTTCCATCGGTCGACTGGGCCAGGCAGGCGAAGGCGCCCGCACTCATCCTCGCCGGTGAACGCGACCACATCATTCCGCCGATGCACGCTCAGCGGCTGCACGCGGCATGGGCCGGCGACAAGCAGATTCACATTCTCGAAGGCGTCGGCCACAACGATATCGAACTGAATCCGGAGTATTACCGGCTGATCAATGAATTCCTCAGCGGCAAGTCGCTGGGCGACAAGTAAGCCTCGCGGCAGGCAAGCCGCGGAAGGGCGGCAGGCGAGCCGACTTGGTCGGCAAGTCAGAAAAGACTTCTTGCCTGCTGGCCGCGCCAGCTTGCCTGCCGACTGGATCGGCTTGCTTGCCGCATGGCTTGCCTGCTGACGACGTCAGCTCGCGACGCATCCGCGTCGATGTCGGGCGGCAGCGTCCTCGACCGTTCCTTGCGGAATGACCCCACGCGGAGGAGTCCCATGCTGTATTCAATCCTGATCTACGATCTGGACGACGCCGTCGCGGCGATGAGCCAGGAAGAGGACGACGCCATCATCGCGAAGCATCTCGCGGTGCACGAGACGCTGGCGGCCGCAGGCAGGCTGGGCCCTGTGGTACGGCTCAAGTTGTCGAAGACCGCGAAAACCTACCGGCCCGGCCGGAAAGCCGCGGTCACCGACGGTCCGTTTGCGGAGACGAAGGAGCAATTGCTCGGTCTGTATGTGGTCGAGTGTCCTTCGATAGACGACGCCGTCGAGATCGCGCGCTCATTGCCGGTGCTCAACACTATCTTCGAGATCCGTCCCGTGGATCGCTACTTTCCCGGGGTCGGTCTGCGCGGGTCCGGAGCTTGAGATTCTTTGGTCCTGACAAGGCGGCGGCTTCACCGTCCCGTGACGCCATCGTGCTCGGTCCTGCGGGAGCCTTTCGGATCTTCACGCACGATGAAAAATCTCTCGGCCTGGAGTTCAGCGCGCCGCGCATGCTCGCGAATCGCCTGAGCGCTCGACGCCTGATAAATGCAGGCCGTCCCGAGCTTGCCGTCCTCGCCCTCGATCATGTACGAGCGTATCCATCGCACGCGCTGCGGCATTTTCCCGTCGCCAACGCGAGTCGACCCAGGGTAGTTCTGATTTACCCGTCTACCCTGAGATTCCGAGAATGCAGACGCCCGAAAGATGACCGACGGAAATCCCGTTCGCGGGACAAGGGATATCGAAGCTGCTGTTGTTCTCGCATGGCAGTTAGTCGGAGGCTCCCTGGCGGGCACGACCCGCAACTGTTGCGGGGTCTTCCATACGCCGCGACGGAGAATGACGAGAGTTTCCACGGAGGGCTTCCCGGGAGGAGTGAGGAGCCCGCGAAACTGCGTGCAACTGCCGATCGGCGTCTATTGGCCGGAAGTACGATCAGTGCAGCGACAGGCACGCCCACACGCGACGCATGTCCCAGCGTTCCGCTCCTCACATCGGGCGACAGTGTTTCGCCAGCAATGGGCGGCCGAATTCTCAGGCGTCGCTTGAATGGAAATCCACGGCGTGCCCGCCCCCCGAGAACGCTCGCCGAAGTTGCAGCGGAAACGCCAACTGTTGAACGACCGCGATCGGTGTGCGCGAGTGTTTCGATCGGGATCTTGTCAACATTCGGCGTTTCCGCCCTTTCACTTGAGACCTTTACTTGCCTGTGCGCGCGGCTGTCGCTGAACACGGCGCTGCGGAGGCCGCCACGCGAGCGGTGCTCGCGACGAGGGGCTGCGGCGCGCCTGAGTAGTTGAGCATTCTGGCGATCCGCTCGCCTCGCATTTCCACGAGCGCTAATTGCTGTCGTGCGGCGCGCCTTCAGCGCCGGACCGAACGTCGTACTGCACGAACACTGCGTTCGCGTCATTCGTTGGAAAGATCCACGAGTTGGCGAGACTGCGGTCCCGTCTGCTCGCGGCAGCTTGCGCTGCGCAGGCCGCGATCAGCGACGCCGCGTCCAGGGTGAGATAGGTTCCTGGATCCTCGAGCGCGTACTCGATGCGGACGTCGTCGGTCGTCACGCTATTCAAACGCGGTGCGTCACGCGATCGCGCAGGCGTCGATGTAGGTGGTGATCGCGCGCTGGGCGTGCGAAATCAGGCCCGCTGCGTTTTGCGCAGCGGCAATGCGGGGCGTCTTTGCGCTCACGTCTGCGTTCGCGGCAAACGCGACCAGGACGCCCAGGGGAACGAGGATCATATTGCAACGTCTCATGGCGATTTCTCCGGCTGTCAGGTTGTGCAGACTGCGGTGCGGCAATGCGCCGCGCTCGTGCCTGTATGACTACAGACGTAAAGCCGTTGAAGATCGGATCATGACTTTTCGGCCAGTGTGTTCGCCCACGCTCAGTGCTATAAGCGAAATCGGAAAGTCGCTCACCTCGCAGCGCTAGCAGGAGAATGCAATGGGCAGAGCCATCACCGACGCCGACACCGGCGGCAAAGCCCCACCACCAGCCGGCCAGATCACCCTTATCGCGTGCCGGACGGCACCGTCGTCTCCGACGATGAGTTCTTCGTCAAGGCGAACGCAGACGGCAGCGTCACCATCACGATTCCGAAGGGCGAAGTCACCACATCGGTCGACCCTGACTCCGAGGAGCCGGTGCCGGTGGGTCGGATGGGTCGGACTGATGTGATCCCGTTGATGGCCCCGGGCGCGCGCGCTCGAGGTCAGCTTGAGTTTTGCGCGCCTGACGAACGACGGCGCTCGTGTCCCGTTGCGTTCTGATGACGATTGCGTAGCTGTCACGCAGCAGCGATTCGGCCTCGTCGTAGGCGTGCGTCGCCGCTAACGCGCTGGCGAGCGAGATGCGCGCGATCGCCAGAGTCGGGCTGTCCGACGGCATCGTCGCCTGCGCGATCTGCGTTGCGCGCCTGAGGAGCGGGATGGCCTCAGCGGCGCGCGCTCGGTCAACGAGCACGCGGCCGAGGCCGGCCAGAGCCGGCGCGACAAAGGCATGATCGGGCGGCAACGGCCTTGGCATAGGTTTCGAGCCCCGCGCGAAACTGCGCTTCGGCCTCGGGCAGACGTCCGACGTCGTGCAACAACATCGCCAGATTGACCTGGCTGGCGCCGACCATCGCGTGCCCGGGACGAACGCGCTGATTGAGCGCGAGCACCTCGCGCAGAACTGCTTCCGCCTCGACGAGATCGCCTTTGTGGCGCAGGAAACGTCCGTAGTTGGACAACGTGTCGATCGTGTTGGGATGTTCGGGCCCCAGCACGCGCCGCATCTGTTCGTTGGACTTGCGGAAAAGGGGCGTCGCAGCCTCGAACTCGCCCTTGCGCCTGCAAGGCGAACGCCAGGTTGTGAGTTTCCATGATCACGCGCGGATGATCTTCACCGAGCGCACGCCGATCGATTTCGAGCGCCCCCTTGAGAATCTCGGCTGACTCGCGGTAGTGACCGACGTAGCCGAGCAGGCCGGCCAATTCATTCATCACTTCTGCGGCCTGCGGCGTTGCGCCTGATCCGCGCCGCGAATAGTGAGCAAGGCTATCGCGAAAGTATTGTTCGGCCGCCTGAGACTGACCCCGCTCCACCGCGACGCCGCCCAGATCAGCGAGCGTCTCGGCGACTTCAGCCGCATCCTCGCCGAGCAGCTCGCGACGCATCTTGAGCGCATCTTGCAAGCGCCGCTCGGCGGCTTCCAGCTTCCCCTGCTTCGAGAGGGCGTTGCCAATCTCATTCAGCATCGCAGCGACTTCGGGATGCGCGGGGCCATGCAGGTCGACCAGGCTTGCGTACGCCTGCTCGAGCAGAGGCTTCGCCTGTTCCGCCAATCCGAGACGGTTGTAGACGCGCCCCATCGTTCCCATGAGCGCCGCGCGCGTGTCGGGCTGCGCCGTGAAGCTCGTTTCGATCTGCCGCGCACCCCTGTCCAGAAGCTCGCGCGCCGTCACCTGATTGCCTTGCCCTTTGTAAGGATCGGAGAGCTCAAAGAGGTCGACGAGGAACGAAGACACCTGTTCGGCGCGCACGCGTTCGCGTGCAGTGCGCTCCATCTGCACGTACATCGCGACGGCGAAGCCGACCAGCAACAGGATGCTCGCGGTCGCCACGATCACGCCGGCAAGATGGCGCGCAGCAAACTTTCGCGTGCGATAGATCCAGGTATCTCGAGCGGCGAGAACGGGACGACCGCGCAAATAACGTCCGACGTCCGCCGACAATTGCTCCACAGTGGTGTAGCGGCGCTCCGGCTCCGTCCGCAGCGCCTTGGCGACGATCGTGTTCAGGTCGCCTGCCAGCGCACGCCTGAGCCTCTGCGGCGTCGAGTTGCGTTGTTCGGCAATCGCGTTCGCGTCATCGCCAGCGAGCGTAGCGCGGCCGAGAGGCGCCGCTTCAGCAGTCTGCACGTGCCGCTCGAGTTCACCCGTCGTCATCTGCTGCCGGCGAAAAGGTCTGCGACCCGACAACAGCAGATACAGCAGGACGGCCAGGGCATAGACGTCGGTCGCTGTCGTGACAGGTTGGCCGAGGATCTGTTCGGGCGCAGCGAAATCCGGCGTCAGGGCGCGTCCGCTTACTCGTGTGAGCTCCGTCTCCTCAGTTGGCTTTTCAGCCTCCACGAGTTTCGCGATGCCGAAATCGAGAAGTTTGATCTCGCCCCGCGGCGTCACGAGGATGTTGGCTGGTTTGAGATCCCGATGGATCACCAGGTGCGAGTGTGCATGCGTGACCGCGTCGCACACCTGCAGGAAGAGACGGAGGCGCGCCGGGATATCCAGATTTCGCTCGTCGCACCAGCGATCGATAGGCTCACCCTCCACGTACTCGAGCACCAGATACAACGCGCCGAGCGACGAGGCGCCCGCGTCCAGAAGCCGCGCGATGTGCGGATGCGAAAGCTGTCCCAGAATCCGGCCTTCGCGAACGAAGCGCTCCCGCGCCGAGGACTGTGCGATGTGGGCGTGCAGCAGCTTGAGCGCGACGAGGCCCTCGAAGCGCCCGTCGCTGCGGCGGGCGAGCCAGACGTCTCCCATACCCCCGGCGCCCAACCGTCGTTCGAGCTGATAGACGCCGAAGCGGGCGCCTGCTTCGAGGGTCGTCGCGGGAAGATCGGGGCCGACGCCGGCGTCCACACCCGCGTCGCCGGCGAGAAAACCGCGCAACTCGGCTGAGCGATCTGCGCCGAACAGCGTGAGCACGTGCGGATACAGGTCGGGGCGCGACGTCGCCAGCTCCGCCATCTCCTCGTCGCGGCTCTGCGGCGCGAGGCTGAGCAGGCGCTCGAAGAGAGCCAGCGCTTCGCGCCAGGTTTCCGCGGACGGCTGTGCGGGGTGCATTTACTCTAACCCCCGGGACCGATGTCGCCCAATCGTCTTGCGGGAGGGACTATCGTCGAGAAGGACATTGTCGGGTGAGACGACTTTGTCGTCGAGTCAAACGCGCTGTCCCGACGACGATGTCGTCTTTCCCGCCGAAGGCCTGCCCGCACATGCCGTCTCACCAAGCGAACATACGCGTTCTCATCGATGCCGCCTTCCTTCCTCATATGCACTGAACCGTCGTCACTCAGCTCCAGACCGGTCTGCAGCGCCTTGTAGAGAAACGCACGCGCTTTCTGCCAGTCGCGCTTGACGGTGGGGGCTGAAACGTCGAGGACGTCGGCGATCTCTTCGATCGACAGACCGCCGAAGTACCTCATCTCGACGATCTCGTGGGCGCGACTGTCGATCTGCGCAAGCTGCTGAAGCGCCGCATCCAGCGCCTCGACATCGGCCGTCGGCGCAGGCGCTTCCGGGTCGTTGGTCGTAAGCGTGACATGAACATCCGACCCGCCGCGCTTATGTGCATTGCGTTTGCGCACGTAGTCGATGATGACGCTGCGCATGACGCCAGCCGCATAGGCGAAGAACATGCGCCGATTCTCACCCGGAATCTTCTCGTGCCTCGTCAGCGACAGATACGCCTCGTGCACCAGGCTCGCGGCGCTCAGATCGGTAAACGCGCGTTCGCGTGCGAGCTTCTGCCGCGCCAGACGGCTCAGCTCGGAGTAGACCTGCTCGAACAATTCGTTGCGCGCCTGAGCGTCGCCCTGGTGCGCCCGTTCGAGCAAGGCTGTGACGTCGCCCATGCCCCCTCCTGTGCAACGCCGGCCCTGACTGCCCGGCCGCTGCGTGATTAATACACAACCGGCCGACGAGTCACAGAGCGGGCGCGAAGTAATATCCTCGAGCCTGCCGAACGGCCACGCAGGACTCGCCGGTGGAACCGGCGCCGTCACTACCCGTGACCGGGGCGGAGCAGCCCACACCGTTTCGGATCCCACCGTGGCAACATGGGACATGCGTATTACAATCGCTTTCGCCAGCGTGCTTCCTCGCCGCTGCTCGGCCTTCGCCCAGTCGCCGTCCACAGTGATTCAAGGCGCCTCGCTCGTCGACGGAACGGGCGCGCCGGCCGCAAGCGGACGTCCGCATCGCCGACGGGCGCATCGCTGCGGTCGGCGCGCTCACAGTCTCACCGGACGAGAGAACGATCGATGCGCACGGCCTCACGCTGGCGCCCGGGTTCATCGACACGCATTCGCACCACGATCGGGGCGTCTTTGAGAATCGCGGCGCCCTTGCAGCGGTCTCGCAAGGCATCACCACGATCGTCGTCGGGCAGGACGGCGGCTTCGCGGACGTGGACGCGGATCCCTCGCTCGCCAATTTCTTCGCCCGACTCGAAGCGCAACCCGTCGCGGTGAACGTCGCGTCGTATGCAGGACACGGCCTCATCCGGCGCAAGGTCATGCGCGAAGACTACAAGCGCGCCGCAACCGGCGCAGAAATCGAGCGCATGCGCGAGCTGCTGGGCCAGGAGATGGCCGCCGGCGCGCTCGGACTGTCCACGGGGCTTGAATACGACCCAGGCATCTACTCCACGCGTGAGGAAGTACTGGAGCTCGCGAAGGTCGCGGCTGGGGCGGGCGGACGATATATCAGCCACATACGCAGCGAGGACCGTGAGTTCTGGCAAGCGCTCGACGAGCTCCTGAACATCGGCCGCGTGGCGCGCATCCCCGTACAGGTCTCACACATGAAGCTCGGCATGCGCGGACTCTGGGGTCAGGGCGAGCGTCTGCTCGCAACGCTCGATCGCGCACGTCAGGACGGCGTCGAGGCGAGCGCCGACGTTTATCCGTACACGATGTGGTGGTCGTCTCTCACGACGCTATACCCGAAACGCAATTTCACGGATCGCGCAGAGGCGGAATTCATCCTGAGGGAAGTGGCCGGACCCGACGACCTGCTCATCAGCGCATTCGCCCCGGAACCCGCCTATGCAGGCAAGACCCTCCGGCAAATCGCTGAACTGCGCAAGGCGGATCCGACGACGACGCTCATGGCCCTGATGGAGATGATCGTCGATACACAGACGGCCTGGCCCAATGAAAGCGTCGTCGCCACAGGCATGGACGAGCGCGACATCGTCGATCTGTACCGCTGGCCGTTCACAAATGTGTGCAGCGACGGCGCCCTCGACGGCGGACATCCGCGCGGCTTCGGCTCGTTTCCTCGTGTGTTGGGTCGCTACGTGCGCGAACAACGCATGCTTACGCTGGAGGAGGCGGTGCGGAAGATGACGAGCCTCGCCGCCGCCAACGTGGGCGTCGTCGATCGCGGCGTGATCAAGCCCGCGGCGCCTGCGGATCTGGTGCTGTTCGACGCCGCCACGATCGACGACCGCGCCACGATTCGCGATCCGCATGCGACGTCGGCGGGTGTGAAGCTCGTCTGGGTCAACGGTGAACTCGTGTATGAGGACGGCAAGACGACTGGCAGATTCCCGGGGCGCGTCATTCGCCGCAGCGGCTCTCTGCAACCTGACGCCGAAGCGTCGAAATGAACTGGGAGGAAGGGCGTAACCGCAGAGAACGTGACCAACGGAAATCCCGACCGAGTCGGGGAAAAGAACGCACAGTCAGAAGGATCAGGAGTCCATCCTGTTGTTCTTTGTGATCTATGCGGTTGGTCCCTTTCTTCCTCTGATGTTTCCTCAAGTCAAACAGGCAAGCGCCGTGAAGCTCACAATCCGTCCGCTCACGCCCGATCTATGGCCTGCGCTCGAAGATCTGTTCGGCAAGCACGGCGCATGCAACGGCTGCTGGTGCATGTACTGGCGGATCGGCAGCGCGTATAGCAAACGGCCGCGCGAGCAGAACAAGGCGGCGTTGCGCGAGGTCGTGAGGCGCGGCCCACCGCCGGGCCTGCTCGCGTTCGATGGAGACGTCGCCGTCGGCTGGTGTCAGCTCACGCCGCGCAG
>CAVRQU010000023.1:0-429569 GCA_963723505.1 uncultured Gammaproteobacteria bacterium | reverse complement strand
CGCACATTGTAGCCCATAAAAACGCCACTTGAGCTTCGCGGCCGGCCAGGACAGCACCACGCACACGAACTCCGCTCCGAGGAAGCGGCAGATGTTCCCGGTCGAATAGGCGGCATCATCGAACGTATTGTTGTAGCCGTGGATGAAGATCACCACCTCCTTGCGCTGGGCCCTTGCCAGTCGACGGGACACTTCCGCCTGGAGGGCCTGGACGGCGGCGGCGTGCTCTTTGACTACTGCCGACTTTCGCGTGAAGCCGCCGGCAACCTTGCGCACGCTGTAGGGCGTCTGCGGGAAGGCGCCAATCATCCGCGGCGTTCCGAGCTTGAACAGGCCCGGCGCCGCGGCACCGCCCGCCTTCTCATCTTCACCCTCGATCGCCACCGGGAGCGAGCCGAAGGTCATCACGCGAGACCGGGTCGCGCCGTAGGCAGTTCGCCTCCAGAGCCAGTGATCGGCTCGCGATCGGTGACATAGAGGGGTCAAACCCGCGGGGTGGATTGGCCGCGAACGCTCCAGCGAAGATCGGACGTCCGCCCGGACCCTCGTAGATGGTTGGCGTTGGCATCAGCGAGTTCACCGGAGTGCATGACGGGAGTAACGCCAAGACCCACAGGCCGACCAACGACGCAATCCGACAGTCGGCGATCTGAGGCTCCTCCGCGGAGCACCAACCCCGTCACGATTAACGGAGAATAGGACAGTCTCGTCGCCACGACGACGACTACGCTCCAAGACAAGGCGCGATCGAGTCAGCGAGCCGTGCTCCAAGCCTTGGCAGCCAATGTCCGTCATTTTCCGGATGTCTATATGCAGTATTCTTAAGGTCCCAATTGCCACGACGACGAGCCCCGCGCACGGCGCCAACAGGAAATCGATTGCTCAGGCAAAGGAGGAATGTCCTACTTCTCGAGCCATCTAAGTCGGACCTACTGCTTGACCTGACACAGCCGTCGCACACATCTTTGTATGGCCGCCACCCTGGTGTCCACCGGGGCGTCGACCCAGCCGGTCATGCTCGGAGCTGCAGGCGAGCCGGATTTGCCGCATGGCTACGACAATGAACGCTTCACTGCACGATCCGAGGCTCCGGCAGGTCCCGCAGCCGACGCCGGCGAGGATGCGCCCGCTCGATTAGTATTGTGAGAGCTCGACCCAGAGCGGGTGAATGTCCGAGGGAGTTGCGCCAATCGGCAGCTCGATCAAACGGACATCGTAGGGGCCAACGCTACCGATCGTCGTCAGCTTGGATCCGTCCGTCCGCTCCGGGGAGCAGGAACAGGCGGGTATAGGCTACGATGAGCATCCGCTGTGGGTGGTCGGGACAGATCTTCCGCCACCGGGTCATCACAGGCATCATGTTGTTGCCCTTCCGCATTGCGGAGCCCGATGAAATTAGGGATAAGATTGGAGCACATCCGCTCAGATGACTGCACTCGAGGGCGGATTTCAGGGCGGGTGTGCAATTTCCGGCGCAGCCGGTCGCATCGCAAAAAAGCGCCGGAGAAGGTCGGTTCGTAGCGAGGTTACGCCGCTGCCGTCTGCTGCCGCGGGACAAAGACTGCTGCTGCAAGCCTGGTTCGCAGTACCGAAGGCCGGGAGGGGCGTGACGGAATTAACCTGCGGAGATGCCGGATCGCGAGGCACCAAGTGCTAACGGTGGAATTACTAGGCTCGCCGTCGCAAAGGCCCGCGGAGCCGGCATCGATCCGGTCCCGCTCCTGCGCGAGGCCGGCTTAGACCCGAAGGTGGTGGACGATCCCATGGCGCGTCTAAGCGTCCGCGGCCAGGTCGAGTTCCTCACCCGAGCGGCCGTGAACCTGAACAAACCTCTCCTGGGCTTCCATCTCGCGATGGATCTCGACCCGCGCCGAGGTCGGCCGCTCTACTTCGCCATGGCCTCGTCGGCGACGCTGGCGAGTTCAACCGGGCCGAGCGCTACAGCACGATCACGAACGAGGGCATCGTGCTCCGGTGCGATCACGCGACCGATCACACCGTCCGCTGTACGTATGTCGGCGTGCCGCGTCAGCTGGACCGACACCAGATCGAGTTCTGGGTGATTGCGCTCGTCCGCATTGCGCAGCAACTAACGGATCCCTCGCTGCGGCCATTACGCGTGAGCCTGGTCCACCATCGTTGCGATGTCTCCGATCACCTCGATGCCTTCCTCGGGCGTCCGCGTCTCGTTCGGCGCCGAGCACGATGAGGTAGTCTTCCCCCGCAGCGCCTGGCGGCGTCCGCTTAAGAGCGCGGAACGATACCTCAACGAGTTGCTGGTGGGATACTGCGAGGAGGCTCTCGGCGCATCGCCCCGGCCTGGCTGCTGCTCTGCGGACTAGGGTCGAGAACGCCATTACGCCGCTTCTGCCGCACGGCAGGGCTCGCGCCGGGGAGGTTGCCCGTGAGCTCGCCATCGGCGAGCGGACGCTGTCCGCGGCGGCTCGCCGCGGAGAACCTGACCTTCTCAGGGATCCTCGATGAACTCAGGGCCGACCTGGCGAGCCATCATCTCAGAGACATGAGCCTGTCGATCTCGCAGATCGCCTGGCTATTGGGTTTCCAGGAGGTCAGTGCCTTCACGCATGCGTTCAAGCGCTGGACGGGACACCCGCCGACGCACGCGCGCTCCGCACTCCGCGCACGTTTCAATGAGACGCCAGCTCAATGGCGAGTGGCGCGGATTGTCTGGGCATCTCCGCCTTGCACACACGGGGCCCGCCAGCGGCCTACCAGCTTAAAAAACGCACCATCAGGCAAGCTCGAGCACCCTCTCGGCCTCTGAGCATCATCGCTAGGCCTTTGGCAACACAGCCTAGTACCCGTAGGCCCTGCGATACCAGCGGGCATCCGGATAGCCATCGGCTCGGCAACCGGGACCCGCGGAGCAAGGTTGTACCAGCCCGGGCGGATAAGCCTCATAGGCGACCTCGCCATAGTATGGCTCGGCATAGGACGGATACTTAGGAGTAGCCGGGTCGTATGGGGGCCGTAGAATCCGACTGACGATCCGAGCGCCAAGCCACCGATCAGACCTGCCGCCACTGCACCACCGTACCCGATAAAGCGACGGCCGCCATAGTACGGGCGATAGCCTCCGTATCCCCAGCGTCGACCCGGGTAGCCGATCCCTCGGTATCCATGCGCCAGCACGGGACGGTATCGGGCTGTCCCGTAGTAGGCCCTACCGAGGCCGGGTTGAACGGCAACGACGCGACCGCGGAGCGCAGGCCCACCTCCATAGGATCGCCCCATCCCAACTCCAAAGCCACGCCGTTGCGCCGATGCATCTTCAGGAAACAGCAGCACTCCAACGGCAACGGCGCCGAACGCAACGAGAACCTTCTTCATGACGGGCCTCCTCTGGTGAGTTTGTTAGACGAAGGCGTGGGCAGAGTACGACGGTATTCTGATACATAATCCTCGGTCTTTTGCGACAGGACTTCCGTCGTCTCAAGTTGCTTCCGTAGACAATTCAATACTGTGCCGGCACAAGGTTTGTAGCGGGAAGCCCCATCCTCGGCTCCGGGCCTGGGCTCCGCCTTCCGCACCGTTCGGCAGCTCCACCTTGACCTTCGAGTACGGGATCTTACGCAGCATTTGGGCGATCAGGTCTGAGGCGCGCCCGGCGCTTGTCGTCGGACGGTACGATATACCAGGGCTCGCAGCGGAACTTGACATTCCACTAGCAGACCGCGAAGCGTTGCGGTCCGCCGCCGCAGAGCCGGACCGCTTGCTGGATAACCCTCGATTTCCCGCCGTGCGCGGGCCCTCGTCGTCACGGTAGGGCGTGGTCTCGACTTGACCAAGAGTATTCCAGGTGACGTCAGTAACAGACTCTGCACTGTCCCCAACCTGGGGCAAAGGGACGAAAATAATGGACCCGAACGCGCCAAACTCTGATCACGCGCCTTCGCGCTCGACCATGCTCGATGCTGCGCTTCAAATCGGACTGGTAGCCTTGCTGGTCTACGCCTGCAGCCGGATCATCTTGCCTTTTACTGGCATCCTGCTCTGGTCAGTGATCCTGGCGGTGATGCTGTATCCGCTGCATCTCCGCTTGGTCGTCCGGCTCGGCAATCGCTGGTCGGCGCTGCTGATCGGGCTGGTCGGCGTCGCGGTGATGTTGGTGCCGATGGTCACAGTGGTGACGTCGCTTGGGTCTTCCATATATTCGCTTATCTCGGGCTTGCAGAACCACAGCCTGACCGTGCCGCCGCCGCCGCCATGGCTTGCCGACCTCCCGCTGGTCGGCCAGAAACTGACGGAGACCTGGGCGCTCGTCGCCACCAACATGCCGGCGGCGCTTGCCAAATACGGCCAGATGTTGAGCGGGCCTGCGGCATGGCTGGTGTCGTTCGCTGGCGGCCTAGCCGCCGGCGAACTATCGTTCGTTCTTTCTTTCGCGATCGCCGCCGTGCTCGTCGCCTATGGCAAGGGTGCCGCCGAATTCGCTCAGCGCCTGTTGGAACTTGTCACCGGCAGCAAGGCGCGCGGGGCCCAGCTGGTTACGCTGACCGCCGCCACGATCCGCGGCGTGGCGCTAGGCGTTGTCGGCGTGGCGGTGATCCAGTCGCTGCTCATCGGGGTCGGCTTCTTCGCCATTGGCCTTCCGGCAGCCGGCCTTTTGACGCTCGCGACGCTTTTGCTGGCTATCGTGCAGGTGCCGGCGATACTGGTGACGCTGCCTGTCATGGGCTATGTCCTTGCGACCGAAGCAACGACGCCGGCGATCATCTTTCTGGTCTGGACCCTCGTCGCCGGGCTCAGCGACAATGTCCTCAAGCCATTGATGCTCGGCCGCGGACTGGAAGTGCCGATGCCGGTAATTCTGATTGGTGTCATCGGCGGCATGCTTGCCGACGGCCTTCTCGGCCTGTTTGTGGGCCCTGTGCTCCTGGCCGTCGGCTATGTGCTGCTCATTGAATGGCTGCGGCAGCACCCGGTCGAGGGCGGGCCGCAGATTGACGGTCCGGCGCCGTGATTACGATTCTTGCTCTCGGCTTGCTGGCGATGTCGGCATGCCTTGCACTCCAGGCGCTGGCCGCCGACTTTCCCGTGCGGCGGATTATCGGCGGTCGCCATTTCATCGTCGTTCTGGCCCTCCCCTGTGGGCGGGTAGTCCATGATTACCTGGCGGAGGGGAAGGCCGCCGCGTCGCGGTTGGCCGCGGCCTGACCAGCCGATTGAGCATCGTCTTGAGGGCTCCGGCGCCGACCGCTGTTCGCGGCGCGGGACGGCAGCAGGAAGCATTGGCAGCCACGTCGTGTCCGACGGCGTGGTGTCGATCGATACTGCGTGTCCGGCTCGTCCGCAAGACCGCAAGGACACAAAGGTCATGCTCCGGCTGATCATGATGATCTTTCGGCTTGTACTTGCAGTCGGTCTCTCCGCGATTGCCGTGGCCCGGACCACCACGATGGGAAACCAAGGGTTTCGTACACATCCAGCCTTATCGCTGCGGACCCATGAGGGCGAGGTCGTGTTCGGCGCAGAACACGTGGCTGTGACAGGTTCGCGATCCACTGTCGGCCCGCCGCCGTCACGTTCAGGTACGCGATCGCCTCCTTCAGGTGGGGCGAGACGCTGGTCCAGTAGAAGTCGGGATAGCGCTCGACCAGGTCGGCCGGGGAGGCGTAGCCTAGCTGGGCATTGAGGCCGATCTCCTCGAACTCGTAGAAGAGCGCATTCGCCTTCTTCAGGTAAAGCGGGTCGCCGAGCTGCCCGATCAGGTCCGCGGCCTGGACCAGCCGCCCCTCCCGGTCTTCAGGCAGGTTCTCGCGGTCTGGCCCGTGGGAAAGCGGGTGAACTCGATCGCTTGCGCTACGCGTTCAGTATCGAGAGTGGCGAAAGCCCGAGGCGCTCCATGACGAAGAGCTTGGAGCGGTCGACGTGATAGGGCGCGAGGGCCGCATCCGATGCCCCGCGCTCCAGGGTGACGGTCCGCCCGCTCGCGTCCACGACGAACCGATCCGTCGCCGTCGCCCTTCAGGATACCGCGGACGTAGCCGATATCATGCAGCAGGCAGGCGACGATCAGGTGCGAGTAGTCGTCCGGCTCCAAGCGCTCGGTCAGCATCCGGCCGTGGAGGATGTCCCGCCCGACGAGAGTGACCAGGAAGGTGTGTTCGACGTTGTGGTAGAGGGCATCGCTCTTGCTGAGGCATTCGAGCGCGATCCGCGCGGCGCTGTCGAGCCGCTCGGCCTTGTCCTCGTGCGATGATCCGAACAGGCGGCGAAAGTCCTCCGCGAGATGCTTTCCGAGTGCGTCGGCCGCCATGGCAGGCATCGTCATCATCATGAGCGCCTCCCGGATACCACAGGCGTCGACCGGGACCATGCCGACTTTAACCGAATTCGCCCGGATGCGGGACATCGGACTTCCTTCCGGAGCTGGCGAAGCCGGGTCCGCCATGCTGACGGCCAGCGCAGACCGTCTTCCCGCTCCATCCTGTATCGAAAGGGGCGGTCGATTGGAAGCGGAAGCGAGTCTGCGCACCCCATCACTCGGGCCGCCCAGATCCGCTTTCAATTCGCTCCTCGCCGCGATGGGTCATCATTGTCTTCCGCAGGACCTCAAGATCACCGCGGTCGACCAACCGAACAACAGCACACCGTTCATCGCCGTCATGGCCCAAGCAAATGCCAGCGTTCCTCCGGCGTCACATCGCCGTAGCCGAGCGTCGTGTAGTTCACGAAGGCGAAGTAAACGAGATCATTGCCGTCGGTGCAGCACCGGCGATTGCGTAAGCCAAGGCCCAGACGAGCACCTCCGCAAGGTGCGCGGCCATCAGGAACGATACGGTCGCAATCATGACGGCACCAATCGAGGGGATTGACGTGAACTTGTAATCTCAACCGCGGTGCGGGCCGCCCACATGCACAGCCGCCATCAAAAATGCATGGATGGCAATGTTGCAACCACTGACGGCGGCACCCACGAGAATTTGGCGCACATGCAGACCGCTCCGGTGAGGCCGATCAGGGGACCCGGGGCGGCAACAGGTAAAGCGTCATCGCGAAAATCAGGTACACCAACAGGACGAACACGCCGACAAACCACGCCGACCGCCCACTGTTGGTCACCAGGGACACAGTCATGGTGGCGATGAGCATCATGATCACGGCGCCCGGCCAGAATTGGAGGTTCATCGGTGCCGGGTCGATGACGTAACTGAGCAGCACCAGCACTGGGGCGACGAAGAGCGCGATCTGGGCCGAACTCCCCAGCGCGATGCCCACGCTCAGGTCCAGCCGGTTCTTGCGCGCGCCGGAAAAAGCCGAGGCCATCTCCGCCGCAGCACCCACCAGCGCCA
Source organism: uncultured Gammaproteobacteria bacterium (assembly GCA_963723505.1). Lineage (GTDB taxonomy): Bacteria > Pseudomonadota > Gammaproteobacteria > Steroidobacterales > Steroidobacteraceae > Steroidobacter. Next base: position 422,253 of record CAVRQU010000023.1, on the reverse strand, counting down.
CGACGACAAAACCCACGAATGCGGGGGTCATCCCGAACGCCACGGCCGCCTGCTGCACTGACTCAATGAACACCTCGCTCACCAGCGCGACCAGGATCGTGACGCCAGCCAGCGTGGTCAGGGCCAAGACCATGGGCCACGGCGCCTCGCCGGTTCCGGCATGATCCGCGCCACCGAAGAATTCGCGATGTGTCTTCAGCGTGAACAGCAGGCCCAATCCGTAGGCGGCGATGAGCATCACAGACAGACCCACGCGCAACCTGTCAGTAAACCACCGATCCCGCCGTGGAATTCGGCTCCAGAGACCGCCGAGGGCATCAACAACGCGACCGTGGCAAGAAGAGCAGGCCCGCGAGGGATCGCTCAGATCTGCGACCCACCCCGGATCGCATCAGTGTCCGCCGAACACGAGGGTCTGGATCGGGAGCACCAGCGCCTGGATGCGCAGGATCATGGCGTGCATGAGCCCGACCGCATCCGCCGCGTGAAGAACCAGGCCCCTGGTGGCGCCGACGGTGCCTGAGGCGATCAGATCGTGATTGCTGGTGTAGGCGTTAGCGATGCAGGAGCTGCCAGGCGTTACGCCCTCGAGCCCGCCCTCGTAGAGGGGTTCGAGAAACACCAGGATGGTGCCCGGCCGCATCACCTGCTGCGGGTCGATCAGCTGCTCGCCGCCGCGGAACTGGCCGGCGGCGATGAAGTCCTGCACCTGCGTCACCACCATCGGGATGATCGTCCAGGGCTTCGACACGCAGGTGACCTCGGCCACCATGCCGACCTTCATCACCTGCGCCTCGATCTGCCCGAACCCGCCGTGATGGTTCTTCGCCCCGCGCCCTCCGGGATCAGCACCCCGGCCGGCCGCATGAACGGGTTGACGATGTCGCCGACCCGCAGCGTGAACTGCTCGACCCGCCCGCTCACGCCGGCCCGAACAATGGTCTTCGCCAGCTCCACCTCGGCCGGGGCCAGCTCGGCTTCGGCGCTGGCCTTTTGGCGGGGAGCAGAGTGGAGATCCTCGTCTCGGCCGCTCTCCGCGGCAACGGCGGCGGCAATGCCGCCCTGGCGGCCCTCGATGGCGACCTTCAGCCTTCGATGTCCCGCACGGCGACAGCACCCGGGTTGCGCAGGCCCGGAAACAATGGTCTATGCGCAGGGCGTCACCGAGGAGGTCCTGAGCCAGCTCGCCCGCTTCAAGGAGCTGTCGGTCCTCGGACGGGAAACGTCGAGGAGCATCCCGCCAGATGCCAACGCGATCCGGATCCATCGTGAACTCGGTGCCCGCTACGTCGCTGGAGGGGAGCGCCCGGACCGCCGAGCACCAGTTGCGGGTGACAGGCCGCCTGCTCGATGCCGAGGCCGGTGCGGTACTGTGGTCTCAGGCCTACGACGACGATCTGCGGATCCGCGGCTTCTTCGCGATCCAGGACGACGTGGCGCAGAAGGTCGCGACCGCCGTCGGCCGGCCCTACGGCATCGTCGCGCGGTCGGACGAGCGGCGCACCCAGGCGGGGGCGCCGGAGGATCTGGAGGCCTATGCCTGCACGCTTCGGTTCTACAGCTATCGCGCCGCCCTGGGCCCAGACGGCCATGCCGCCATCCGGACATGCCTTGAACGAGCGGTCGCCCGATATCCGAGCTACGCCACCGCCTGGGCGATGCTCTCGATGCTCTACCTCGACGAGGATCGCTTCGGCTTCAACCCACGCCCTGGTTCGCCGGCCGCGACGCGGCGCGCCATCGATGCCGCCCGCCTTGCCAACCGCCTGGACCCGGAGAACGTGCGAGGGTTGCAGGCGCTGATGACCGCGCTCTTCTTCACGGAGCAGCCGGTGGAGGCGTTGCAGGTCGGCGAGCGGGCTGTGGCGCTCAACCCGAACGACACCGAGTTGCTCGCCGAATTCGGAAGCCGCGTCGGCCAGGCCGGCGATCACAAGCGCGGCATAGCCCTCATGGAGCAGGCCCTTGCCCGCAATCCAGGCCACTCGGGCTATTACAACGGAACCCTGGCGCAGCTTGCCTATCTGGACCGCGACTTCCACAGAGCCGAGGCCCTGATGAGACAGGTCAGCCTGGAGAAGTTCCCGCTCTACCATTTCGTGTCCGCCATCATCTACGCCCAGCTCGGGATGGAGACTGGGGCCGCGGAGGCGCGGGACCGTTTTCTCCAGGCGCGCCCCACCTTCTTCGGGCAGTGGGATCGTGAGGTGGCCAAGCGCAATTACGGGCCCGAGGACGGTGCCCTTTTGGCCGAAGGCGCGCAGGGCCGGCTTCCCGGTGCCGGACACGACCGCGGCCGAATCGGCCCTTCAGCCGCCGTTCCCCAGCGCTGACTCCGTGTCGCCCTGTAACATACAGGAGGTTACAGGCGGAGCGTGCCATCCCTTGCTAGCGTCAGGCCAGCGATCAGGCGCTCGTCGCGTCCAGTCATGGACGGATGTCTTCTCTGGAGGAGGTTTCGATGGGAGCTGTACGATTTGTCGGCGCCGCTGTGGCGGGTCTGGCCCTTGCCGCGTCTGTTGCGGTCTCGGGCACGATTGCGGCGGAGGCAGGCCTGTCGGGCTACCAGGGGGCGTGGCTGATCCAGGGCCCCGCCTGCACGGAGACCTATTCATCCGCAGGGAAAGGAGTTTCGTTCAGGAAGCCGGTCGACGTCTTTGCTCCTGCCTTCATCGTCTCCGGCAATCGCCTGAGGACGCTCATGGCGTCATGTAGCATCGAATCGGTCAGACTGGCCGGGGACCGTCAGGCTCTCGTCCTCAACTGCGCGAATGTCGTGGCGGGCGGTGATATGCGAGTTCTCCTGGCAGCATTGCCGGACGGCTCCCTCAGACGCTACCTCAATGACCAGGACAGCGTCGGAACCGGCTACCAGCAGTGCTCGCGATGGAGACAGGTCGGTGCGCCGACGCCCTTTCCTCCTGCATTGGTCGTCTCGACAAGGGTTTCGACATGGCGACCGCCGGGGGTCGAACAGTCGTCGATATGAAAGGCGATGTCGGCCACGGGCATGGGCTTCCGGCGCATCAGGGCACAGGAGAGTCACCAATGACTTATCAATTTTCCTACCGGGAACCGAAGGCTGTTCTCTTTGCCACGATGATCGCCGTGACATCCACCTATGCCGCGGCGCAGACACCAACACCGCCGCCCAGTTCGGCCCGAGTGTCGATTAGCCAGGTTCAGCTTGCGATGGTCGGAAGCGCCGCAGTTGGAGGAGGGACACTCCATTTCAAAGGCCGCAGCTATCCCTTCACGATCAACGGCCTCGGTGTTGTCGGGCTGGGAGTCTCGAAGCTCGAGGCCACAGGCGAGGTCTATCAACTCACCCGGGTCTCGGACCTGGAAGGCATTTACGGGCAGGTCCGTGTCGGCTGGGCATTGGCCAACCAGGGCAACGGCCGACTTTGGCTGGAGAACGATAAGGGTGTCGTCCTACGGCTGCGCACGAAGCGTCAAGGCCTGATGCTGGCGGTCGGTGCGGATGCGGTTCGCGTCCGGTTGCGCTGATCATTGCCAACTTTGTGCCACCCCGGCATAGCTCGGCCTCAGCACGGAGCACTTGCGCAGGATCGCGAACAGGCGTCCTGTAAAAGGCGGGGTATCGATGATGACGACGCACGCCGACCACAACGTACCGGCACGGCTCCTCCGCAGCCTGGCGCTGCTGCTCCTCGTGTTGCGGGGGCTCGTCCGCCAACGCCCAGGCCACCGCGACGCAGAGCGCTCCCCCGCCCCAGGTGCAGCAGCTTCAGGATCTCCTGCAGGATCCAGCGGTCCGCGGGTGGATCAACCAGCAGCCGCTGCCGGCAGCGCCGGCGGCTCCAGCGAAGGCGGAGGCTGCCTATGACCGCCTCCGAGATGATGGCGGCGCGAACCGCCAGCCTGCGCGAGCACCTTGCCGGCCTCGTCGGCGCGGCGCCCCGGCTGCCGGGCGATTCCGCAGCCGCCCAACGCCTGCTTGCAGAGTTGCAGGGGCGCCGCCTTGTCGGCGTGCTCATCCTCGTCCTCGGGTTCATCGCCCTGGGCTTCGGAACCGAATGGCTCTTCAGGAAAGCGACCGCACATCCCCAGCAACGGCTCTTTGCCCTGCCGATGGAGACCGCGCCCGAGCGGGCACGCGCCATCGGCCTTCGCCTTGCGTTCGGCCTCAGCGAAGTGGTGATCTTCGGGCTTGGAAGCATCGGCGCCTTTCTCGCCTTCGACTGGCCGCCGCTTCTGCGGCAGGTCGTCCTCGCCTACCTGGTCGCCGCCTTGATGCTGCGCCTGGCCCTGGTCCTGGGCCGGTTCCTGCTGGCCCCGGACACCGACGGGTCGCAGGAGACCGAGCGTTTCCGCGTCGTCCCGATGCCCGCCGACGCCGCCCGGTTCTGGTATCGTCGGCTGGCGCTCTTCGTCGGGTGGTTTGCCTTCGGATGGGCCACGGTCGATGTCCTGCGGACCCTCGGCTTCTCGCCCGAGGCGCGCGAGCTCGTCGCCTATGCCCTCGGGCTCGGGCTTCTCGCCATTGCTCTCGAAGTCGTCTGGGCGCGGCCGCCCGCACATGCTCTCCCGGACGCGACGCGACACCCCGCCCGTCACACGGTCGCCCCCTGGCTCCTGTCCGTCTTCCTGGTGCTGCTCTGGGGGCTTTGGGTCGCGGGCCTCATGCGCCTGTTCTGGCTCGCGGCGGTCGCGCTCCTCTTGCCGCGGCGATCACCGTCGCCCAGCGGGCGAGCCGTCATGTCTCGCGCCCTGCGGACGGAGCCGAAGCACCCTCCGCGCCGAGCCTCATGGCGGTCTATCTGGACCGCGGCATCCGGGCGCTCCTGATCGCCGGCGCTGCCCTTCTGCTTGCGCACGCTTGGGGCATCGACCTTGTGGAGATGACCGGCCGCGACACGCTCCTGACCCGCCTGTTGCGCGGCGCGCTGAGCAGCATCGTCATCCTGCTCGTCGCCGACCTGATCTGGCAGGTGGTGAAGACGCTGATCGACCGGCGGCTCGACGAGGCGCAGGCCTCATCCGCGCCGGGAACCGAGGCGGCAGTCCGGCAGGCGCGGCTGCGCACGCTGCTGCCGATCTTCCGCAACGTTGCCTTCGTCGTGCTGGCGGTCGTCGCCGTGCTGATGGCTCTCTCGGCACTTGGGCGTGGAGATCGGCCCGCTGATCGCAGGTGCCGGCATTGTCGGTGTCGCCGTCGGGTTCGGCTCGCAGACGCTGGTGAAGGACGTCATCAGCGGCGTCTTCTACCTGCTCGACGATGCCTTCCGGGTCGGCGAGTACATCCAGAGCGGCAGCTACAAGGGGACGGTGGAATCGTTCGGGTTCCGCTCGGTCAAGCTGCGGCACCACCGTGGGCCGCTCTTCACGGTGCCGTTCGGAGTGCTCGGGGCGGTCGAGAACATGAGCCGCGACTGGGTCATCGACAAGATGACGATCGGCGTCACCTACGACGCCGACCTCGACTTAGGTGAAGAAGATCATCAAGCGGATCGGCAAGGAGCTGGCCGAGGATCCGGACCTCGCGCCGAACATCATCGAGCCGCTGAAGATGCAGGGGGTCGAGGCAGTTCGGCGATTACGCGATCCAGATCCGCCTGAAGATGACGACGCGGCCGGGCGAGCAGTTCGTCATCCGGCGCAAGGCCAACGCCATGATCAAGAAGGCCTTCGACGAGAACGGCATCCATTTCGCGTTCCCGACCGTCCAGGTGGCGGGGACGGGTCGCGAGGAAATCGAGCCGGCCGCGGCCGTACAGGCTCTCAAGCTCGTCAAACCGCCTGCTGCCGAATGACGGGCGGGTTGAGTAAGCTCCCCTCCAGCCTGACCAAAAACTGGGCCGCGCGGTGGGACACCACGGGATAGAAGCTTTGAAGTACGGGAATTCAGTAACCGCACGGTCGGTGAAGTTCCGCAAGCGCAATGTCTCCAAATGGCTGCTTTGGGTCCGAAGCGGAGCACCAGCACGTCAAGAATGTGGGGTAAGATGAGGGACTTGCCCGATCGACAGAACGTAAAGCCTATATAATGCGGTGGTTTACAGCTCTCTTATGCGGATACCCCTCCGCCATTCGCGCGTTTTTCCAGGACCTGCCCGAGGAGGACCAGCACCGTGATCACCGCGGCGGCATTGAAATACACCGCGACCGACCCGTCATGGCCGCCGAAGGCAACTGGGAAGATGCCGGGGGCGAAGGTAGCGATGACGCTGTAGAGCCAGGCCACTCCGGTGCCCATGGCGATGAGCGTGAACATGTTCAGGCTCGGCGCTTCAGCGACGGCCAGCCGGGCCCGAAGAACGGCTGCCCGGCCCGAACACGACCGGCGTGGCCAAGGCGAACTGGATCCAGCTGGACGTGCTGCGCGAGATGAAATGGTCGAGTCCGATAAGATGGCCGCCCATCTCCAGTGCGAACACCGGCGCGGTCAGGGTCAGCCCGATCCAGAACCGGCGCTTCATGTCAATGCGTTCGGCGTCGGGCTCCGCCTCTGCGTTGACGAGGACTGGCTCCAGGGCCATACCGCAGATCGGCAGGAGCCCGGGCCGACTTGGCGGATCTCCGGATGCATCGGGCAGGTGTAATAGCGCCCTCGGCACCGCCTCCGCCTTCCTCTCGGCCGTTGGTTCAGCGTACTTGACAGGCAGAGCCATGAACTTCGACTCGGCAGCCGGGCGAGCAGAAATAGTACGGCTTGTCCTGGTACTGGGCCCGATGGTTGGTCGCGTGGGACGCGTAGAATCCGCGGAGTTCAACGGAGGAGCCACTTTTCTCCATTGTTGAGAGCGAGGGGCTCCCTGACGTTGTCCCTCGGCGGCCGGCAGACCAATGAGAGGTGAAGGCAACCATGATGACACGCCGCGAACTTCTGGCCGGCAGTGCCGCCGCGGCCCTGCTGGCCCAAATGACAGGTGCACGGGCGCAAGCGCTTCCCCAAGGTGACCGTGTCGAAGGAACCGACCTGCGGCTGCTGTAGCCAATGGGTCCATCATCTCGTTTCCGCAGGCTTCTCGGTCGAGGTCATAGAGACAGCTGAGATTAACCGCGTAAAGGTCCGCCTCGGCGTGCCGAAGGATCTCGCGTCCTGCCATACTGCGGAGGTGGACGGCTACCTCCTCGAGGGCCACGTCCCGGCGGCCGAGGTGAAGCGCCTCCTCGCCGAGCGCCCTCAAGCTAGGGGCCTCGCCGTCGCCGGTATGCCGATGGGCTCGCCGGGCATGGAGATGGACGGCATGGCCGACATCTACGAGGTCGTCCTGTTCGGGCCGTTAGGCCGAAAGACCTTCGCCCGCTACGAGGGCGCCGCCTGCTCTGACACCCTGGAGACCACCGATGCGCCTTTCCCTTGCTGTCCTCGCCTCCCTCGCCGGCATGAGCGCCGCCGTCGCGCAGCAGACTGGGCATCATGCCCCCGCGACGCCTTACGCGGGTCTAGAGAAGCGTGCGGTGAAGGCGCTCTCCGACGAGCAGATCGCCGACCTCCGCGCCGGCCGAGGCATGGGCCTCGCGCTGCCGGCGGAGCTAACGGCTATCCCGGCCCGGTCCATCTGCTGGAACTGGGCGACAGGATCGGCTCACCGCTGAGCAGCGCGCGAAGGTGCAGGACCTCCACGCCGCCATGAAGGCCGAGACAGTCCCGTTCGGCGAGCGTCTGATCGCCCAGGAGACCGACTCGACCGCCTGTTCGCCGAGAAGCGGATCACGCCCGCAAGCCTGCAGGAGGCCACCAGGGCCATCGGCGCGACACAGGGGGCGCTGCGGGCGGCGCACCTCCGCTATCAGCTCTCGACATTGGAGATCCTCACCCCGCACCAAGTGCATCGCTATGGCGACTTCGCGGCTATCGGTGGTCATGGCGGCGTGGGCAGCCCCCATTGGCCGGTCCGGCGGCACTCGCTCGGATCCCTGTCTCGTCAAGGTTAGGAGGGCCACAGGAGACAAGAAAGCCTCAGCGAGCACGTGATCGAGTGTGCCATCCCCCCCCTCGTACATGAGAAGTGAAGAGGCCGCCTGGGCCAGCGTTCGGCGCGTATCCCGGTGCGCAAGTCGGCGAGACGGGAGCCTGCTGCGGCGACGAGTTCGGTTACCGGGCGATTGAGGTGGCAGCCGCCAGCGAGCGGCCGCCAAGCTGGGTGAGCCAGGCCTGGAATCGGACGACCCACAGATTCGGCGGGCGCCCGTGCTCCACGAACAGGAGATCCCCGCTGGGCTTCGGCACCCGCCCGTACCTTGGCGAGCGCCGTATTCAGGATGAGCCGATCCAGCCCATCGTCCAGGTCGTCACGACCGTGTCCATGCTACCCGCGTCGAGGGGGATCGCCTCGGCTGAACGCCAGCAGGAACGACACTTTCCTGTCGTGCGACCGGGCCCGTCGATCCCCGCCATGTCGATCGAAGCCTGTGAGGGCTCCCAGTCCCACGATCTCTGTGACCTCGCGCGCCGTAGAACGGCAGGTTGAGCCCCGAGCCGATGCCGACTCGAGGATCCGGCCCTGTGCCGCGCCGATCACCCGTCGATGATATCCGCGAAGGTCTTCCTTGCGCATAACCTGATCCAAGAGCCTGGGCAGAACAACATCATTGTACCAGCCCATGATCGCCCCCCTACCCGCTTCCGCTGGCCGACGCCCGGCGACGGCCAGCCTTGTGCTGGGGCAGCATAGGTGCCGCAGGCGACCGCGATCGCCTCACTTGCGGCGCTGTCTCGCAAGCGCAACAGCTCCAATTACAAGAAAGGCGACCAGCAGGAGCCAGGGCAAGCCCATGCCCCACATCATCTCGCCAGCGATAAGATCCTGCATCATGGCAGCCTTGCCTCTGTCCGCATCGCCCGAGGGTGACTGAAACCCATCCGGCGACATGTGCCCCGACACGCTGCTGCAACCGATTTGCAAGTAGCGCCAAGGGTTTGCTGTCCGCCGCCGAATGAGCTACACGACCTCGGTTCCGGCAACCCTGAGCGCCCGGCCGCAGCCTGCCGCCCCAAAACGCTAAGTCCCGGCATGGATCGCGTCCAGACCCTGGCCGGCGGAGCATCGCCGTCGGGCTCACCGTTCTCTCCCTGAAGTCGGTAGCCTATTGGCTGACCGGCAGCGTCGCCCTGCTCTCAGACGCCATCGAGAGCATCGTGAATGTGGCGATGGCGGTGGCCGCCCTGTTCGCCGTGCGCCTAAGCGCTAGGCCAGCGGATGCCCACCATCCGTATGGCCACCACAAGGTCGAGTACTTCTCGGCTGTGTTCGTCGGCGTTCTGATTGTCGTTGCCGCCCTTTCTATTCTGCGCGAGGCCTATCTCGCGTATACTCCCCCAAGTTGCTCGACGCTCCTTGGAGCGGGCTCCTCGTCAACGGTGTCGCGGGCGCGGTCAACGCGGTATGGAGTTGGGTCTTCATCCGCCAGGGCCACCGACATCGGTCCCCGGCGCTCGTTGCCGACGGGCGCCATCTTTTCACAGATGTGATCTCCTCCGTAGGCGTGCTGGCGGGTGTGGGCCTCTCGGCAGCGACGGGAATCGCGATCCTCGACCCCGCTCTTGCGGCGCTGGTCGCGCTCAACATCCTTTGGTCCGGAGGGCGGGTGATGAAGGAAAGTGTGGGCGGCCTCATGGACGAGTCGCTCCGCCCGAGACGCTTGCCCGCATCCGCGAGGTGATCTCCGCCAACGCCGAAGGCGCGCTTGAGGCGCACGACCTTCGCACCCGGCATGCCGGCCGCCGCACCTTTGTCGACTTCCATCTGGTCGTCTCCGGAGACATGAGCGTCAGCCAGGCCCACGAAATCTGCGATCGGATCGAGGGGGCCTGAATGCGGAGATCGAAGACGCAATGATCACGATCCATGTCGAGCCTGAGATCAAAGCAAAGCACTCCGGCATCGTCGTGATCTAGGCCTGCATCCATCCTAGGGTGATTGCCGCGACAGCGATGTAGCGAGCCGAGCGGATTCAGGACCTCCGGGTGCGCGTGTTGCCTCGGGTGGATCAAGATTGTTGAAAAGGGCGGCTACAAAGAGGCCAGGAACGTAGCGATGGGAGACCTGATGCAGAAGAAGCTGAAGTCGGGCTTCAAGGTCGACCCCTTCTGTCACACGACCCGGATCGGACACTACACGTTGGAAGGGCACGTCCCGGTTCGCCAAATCTCACGGCTCCTGTCCAGCAGCCCGATGCAGTGGGTCTTGTGGTCGTTGGCATGCCCCTTGGCTCACCGGGCATGGACTTCGGAGACCAGGAGGCCTTCGACGTCCTGCTTCTCAGGAAGGATGGCACCAGGGAGGTGTTCGCCAGCTACCCAGCGTCGTGAGCAGAGCCTGAGCCTGCGGCGTCCGCGACTTGCTTCGAGCTCGCCTGGCGCGTCTGCGTGGGTATTCGACGAGCATAGAGCTCAAGGCGGTGGCCGACGAGGTCATAGCCCAGGTGCTTCGCGATCTCGGCCTGCAGCCGCTCGATCTCCTCGGAGCGGAACTCGACTACCCTACCTGTGTCGACGTCGATCAGGTGGTCGTGATGGCGCCGAGGGCTGGGTTCGTAGCGTGCGCGCCCGTCCTGGAACTCATGGCGCTCGATGATCCCGAGCTCCTCGAAGCGTCTGACCGTCCGATACACGGTCGCGAGCGCGACCTTCTCGTCGTGCTCCGCCACGCGACGATGGAGCTCGTAGACGTCAGGGTGGTCATGTGCCCCGGCCAGCACCTCGGCGATGAGCTTCCGCTGACCCGTCAGCCGCAGCCCCTTAGCCTTGGCCTGGGCTTCGATACGGTTCGACATTATGCGCACTCCCGGGGCATCAGCCCGTCACGAAGTCCACCAGCAGCTTCACATTTAAGCACACGATCACGGCCGCGATGAGACCCGCGAAAGTGACCAGCCAGACGGGTGCGACCAGCGGACCCATCTTGGCCTTGCTCGCCGTGAACATGACGAGTGGGATCACCGCGAAGGAGAGCTGCAGGCTGAGGATGACCTGGCTCAGGATCAGAAGCTGAGCGGTTCCGCTGTCGCCGTACCAAATCGTGACCACCGCCGCCGGCACGATTGCCACCATGCGGGTGACGAGGCGACGCAGCCAGGCCGGAAGACGGATGTCGAGGAAGCCCTCCATTACGGCCTGCCCGGCCAGGGTGGCGGTCACCGTCGAGTTAAGCCCACAGCACAGCAGGGCGATGCCGAACAGCGTCGGGGCGATGGCGGCGCCGAGCAGCGGGGATAGCAGCCTGTGTGCCTCGCCGAGTTCCGCCACTTCGGACCGGCCTGTGGAGTGGAACGCGGCCGCAGCCAGGATGAGGATCGAGGCGTTGATGAGGAGCGCGAACATCAACGCCACCGTCGAGTCGATGGTCGCAAAGTTGAGCGCCTGACGCTTCTCCGGTAGAGATGTCCCGTAGGACCGAGTCTGCACTATGGCTGAATGCAGGTATAGGTTGTGCGGCATCACCGTCGCTCCGAGGATCCCGAGCGCAAGGTAGAGCATCTCCGGATTGGTCACGATCTCGGTTGTGGGTGCGAAACCGCGGATGACGCCGCCCCAGTCTGGATCCGCCAACGCAATCTGGACGCCGAAACAAACGGCGATCACGCCAAGCAACGTGACGATCATCGCCTCTAGATACCGGAACCCGAGCTTCTTGGAGATACAGGATCGAGAACACGTCGAGTGCGGTGATTAGGACTCCTAGCTCGAGCGGGATCCCGAATAGCAGATTAAGTCCAATCGCCGTGCCGATTACCTCAGCGAGATCGGTCGCCACAATGGCGAGTTCGGCCAGAAGCCACAGGGATACGCGACCGGCTTCGGGAAAGCATCGCGGCAAGCCTGGGCAAGATCCCTCCCAGACGCGATGGCGAGGCGCGCGCAGAGCGACTGCAGTACGATCGCCATGATGTTGGAGACGAGCGCGACGACCAGGAGTGTGTAGCCGAACTTGGAGCCGCCGGCGATGGAGGTCGCCCAGTTACCCGGATCCATGTAGCCGACCGACACGAGGTAGCCCGGTCCGAGGAAGGCCGCGAGCTTGCGCAGGTTGCCCCCGACCCGGGGCACCGCCACCGAGCGGTATACGTCGGCGAGCGGCGCATTACGCCGAGGATGCCTCCAACCAGGCAAACCATCATCGACGAGATCGGCGGCGCGGGCGTCCATCGTTGCATCCTGATGTAGTTGCAAATCACTTGCAAAAGCAGTATCGCATAGCTTTTGCCCGCTGTGAAGCCCTCGCACCGAGCACCTTTCCGTCGCGAACAGCCTGGGCGTGGCGCGCGAGCCTCCTCGGCCGCTGGCGGCGCCGCGGACTACGACTGCCCTCAGACCACGCCACCAGCGGCGCACCGGCCGAGCACGCTGGCGGAACAGGCTGGCCCACGCGGCCAAGGGCAACTGCGAGCCACACGACATAACCCCAGGCCAAGGCAGTACCCGCGACCAGTGCCGCCAGGACCACTGCCCGATCAGGCCGCAGGACCATTTCGTGCGCGGCTTCGCTCATCGCGTCGGGGAGGACTACGCCTTTTTCGGTCATGTGGAGATCAGCAAAGTGGGAGTGCGAGTTCTCGAGTTCAAAGGCGATCGCGCCGGCGTTTTTGCCCGACCACTTCCGACTTCCGCAATGGTGTATTCGAAGCCGTTCGGCAGTTCGATACAGGCTCGGTGCGGTTCGCCCGTGACGGGGTTGAGGATGGGCTCTCCCCACGCCTCGATCACTCCGGGCACCTGGAGGCGTGCCGTACGGCTTGCTACGTCGACTTCAAGGTCAATCTTCGCAAGTCCGGCTCGTTAACCTTCTCGTATGTGGTCGAAAAGAACTGGAAGAACGTGGCGCCCGGTTCCGGTCTTGGCCGCTCATGGTGCGCAGAAGAGCCATGCGCTGCTCGGGAGACGCCCGCTCGTCAACGATGGGGGTAGCGCGGCCTTTGCCCTCGTGAATGGCGCCAGGCCAGGCAAGGACGCACCAAACGACTTGCTACGCTCCGCGGCGGGCATTTCGATGCCTATACGACAGCATTCGACCAAGCTGTGGGCGCGGAACGGGAATGGTTCCTGCAGCATCTTTCACGCGACGAGGGTCAAGGGTAACAAGCGCCGACCGTCGATTTCCACAGCGGTCGAAAAATCGCGGCCTCCCAGGCTGTAGAATTCTGGTGCGATGGCGGCGAATGTCCGGCCAAACGTTCGGCCTTCACATCTGAACTTAGCTGTTCAAAGCTCTTTGTGCTCCAAGGAGAAGATACACGATGCTCAGCTATGTGGCTCAAGGGATGTACCCCCATGACAAACACACGATCGCCCGATCCAGTTCGGGTAATCGGCGATCCTGCGCAGGATGGCCAAGACAGACTGGGTCGAAGCGCAAGGGCATTATGAACAGCTTCTTCTTTGGCCTGGCATCGAGGGTCCTATTCGGTCCACAATGCAGACTCAACCGAACGTCAACAATGTGCCACGGAGATTGCACACGTGCGTGCAACCCTAAAATCAACGCAGAGCGCAGGAGAATTTCCAAATAGCGCCTGATTGCAACAGGAAATGTCAATATTCGAATGGTATTCGACAGAATAGCCGCCCGTGCGCTACGAGTTCTTGCGCCGATGCCGACATGATCATCGAAGACGGCATCGACCTCGAGCTCCGCTCCGTCGCTAGCCATGTAATAAGCTTTCGCAACGCACCGCTCAGACTTGTGCCTCGTTGATTCGGAAACACCTAACCACGAACTCCGAAAATAATTAAGCCGCCACGGAGAAAGCGACCAACCAAGGCTTTAAGTGAGACCCGGAGCTGGTAAGAGGATAGAGGGGTAGAATATGTACCGGCTCCTATGCGGTCTGGCAGCAGGCGTTTTGTCCCTTCTCAGCGTCAGTGCGCAAGCTCAGGACAAGAAGACTGTCTACTTCTTGAGTTGGGGAGGCACGATCCAGACGATGCTGGAGAAGGAGGGATGGGCCGAGGAGTTCAGAAAGGATACAGGCTACACGCTGCAGCTGGTTCCCAAGGCGACGTCGGCGGAAATCATCGCCGCCGCCATCGCGCAGAAGGACAGTCCTCAAGTCGACGTTGTCATGTGCGACCTTGCCGCTTTTCAGCAGGGCATCTCTCAGCAGATCTTCGCCCCGTTGGACACCAAAGAAGTCCCTAATTTGTCAAAGATGGCAGATGTGGCGCGTGTTGGCACGGTCGGCATCTCGACCTACGCCGATATCCTCTCGATCGTGTTCCATAAGGAAGCCTTTGAACGGAACGGCTGGGCGCCGCCGACGAAATGGTCGGACCTGTTCCGCCCGAGCTTGAAAGGCAAGGTCATCGTGCCGCCGGTCAGCAACACGTACGGCATGTACTATCTCGTGGAGCTCGCACGTGCGAACGGCGGCAACGAGCGTAACATCGAACCTGGCTTCGAGGCCCTCAAGAAGCTCGCTCCGAGCATCGTCGACTGGACGACCACCTACGCCAAGATCTCGGACCTCCTGCAGCAGGAGACCGCACTCGTAGCGGTTTTCGGTAATGCCTCGGGCTGGGAGATCGCGCAGCGCGGCATCCCGGTGGACGTCATCGTGCCCGATCCGAGCTACATGAGCCCGACGGTCGCCGGAATCGTCAAGGCTCGCCGAACTCGGAAGGTGCGCGCGCTCTGCTCAACTGGCTCCTCAGCGAGAAGGTCCTGAAGTACCGGGCGGAGCGCTTCGGCCAGACACCCATGAACCGGGAGGTCAAGGTCGAGGGACCGACGGCAAACCGCGTGCTCAAGGGCGACGATCTCAAGAAGCTGCTTTCGGTCGATTACGACTACCTGTCCACCGTCCGTAGCGAGTGGGAACAACCGCTTTCAGCGGGAGGTCGCGACGATCCGTTGAGTGGCCTTCAGTGAGAGCACTGAACGACGGCGTCGTAAGGCTGACCGCATGCTGAGTTTCGACAAGGTCACCAAGCGCTTCGGCTCAGTCGCGGCGGTATCGGACGTCTCGCTCGACATCGCCGCGGGCGAGTTCTTCTCGCTCCTCGGCCCATCCGGTTGCGGCAAGACCAGCCTCCTGCGAACGGTGGCTGGAATTTACCCATTGGATGAAGGGCGGGTCGTCCTCGGCGGCGCCGATATCGGTGTGCGTCCAATCAACGCGCGCGATATCGCACTCGTCTTCCAGAACTATGCGCTTTAAGCGTGAAGGCTCCAGGTCGACACCCGAGATTTGGCACGCTGTACTTCTGGTTCCTTACCGCGCTTTTCCTGTCGGCTACGGCCTTGAGCACCATGCGATGGGAACATGCCTATCATCTGTTCCTGCTCGGCGCGTTCTCGTTCCTCACCGCGTTCATCGGTCGCGGAGCTCGTCGTCGGCGAACGCATGGTTGGAAACCACTGCACATTGCAAGCATGGGATCTTCATACGTGCTAATGCTGATCGCATTCTTATTGACAACGGCAAGCAACTCCCCCCGCTCAACCAGCTGCCACCTTGGACGTACTGGCCCATTTCCTATATTCATCGGAATACCGATCATTATATGGGCTCTGGTGCGACACTCGGTTGCGCGCCGAGGTCAACTCATAGTTGAGTAGCTGCCAATCACTGATAGCTACCATTCGCCACCAGGCAGCGCCCACCTTCCGCCGTTCGTCTGTCCTTCGTCACTTGAATATGCAAGGCACGCTCGAGCTGCTTGCCCCCTCCAGCATCTAGCTGCGCTTTCCTGGATCAGCGCGCGGGAAAAATGTTGCTCCAGGTTTCCGTCAGTACGTCACCGCCACTCTGAAGAAAGCCACGCAATTCTGTGGGCTCCGTGGGACGCAGTTGCTTCACACGTACGGTCATACGCCATGCGCCAGTGGCGTCTACGCGGTAAGCATGGCTATCAACGATTTTACCGTTCGAAGGAGCAGTGACGACCGCCTCCACGGTGGCATCGGCCGGCAGCGCGGCGAGCGATGGACCCGTGAAATCGACAATGAATTGCTGCTCGTCGGCTGCCAATTCGGCATAACCGCGACCGATGCGAGTCTGCACTACCCATGCACCGGGCGGGCGCTGCATCTCTTGCGTGCCTTGCCAATGCAGCCGGTACGCGATGTCGAGCGGGCGGCCCGGCGCGGGCGCCTGCTGCGGCACCCAGTATGTGACGATGTTGTCGTTGGTCTCATCCGGAGTGTTCAGCTGCACCAGCTCTACGCGACCCGGCCCCCACGCGCCAACCGGCTCGACCCAGACGCTCGGGCGCAGCTCGTAGCGTGCCTCGCCGTCTTCGTAGCTGCGGAAGTCTCGGTCCCGCTGCATCAGGCCGAACCCGCGCAGATCGCGCATGGCGAACGAGGTAGTGAACGTGTGCTGCGGATTCAGCAGCGGGCGCCAAAGCCATTCGCCATCGCCAGTGGCAACCATCAGGCCGTCCGAGTCGTGCACCTCCGGGCGAAAGTCCGTGCGATGCGGCTGATTCTCGCCGAAGAAGTACATGCTGGTGAGCGGCGCGATACCCAGCGTGGCGACGCCCGCGCGCAGGAACAGGCGCGCACGCACCTCGACGACCGTGTCGGTGCCGGGATGAACGTCGAATTGATAGGCGCCGCTGGCGCGCGGCGAGTCCAGCAACGCGTAAACCGTCAACGTCTTGGCGTTCGCCACGGGTTTGACAAACCAGAACTCAGTGAATCGAGGAAATTCCTCGCTCTGCCCGCCCACCGTATCGATTGCGAGCCCGCGTGCCGACATGCCGTAGCGTTGACCCGAACCGAGCGCGCGAAAGTAGCTGGCGCCGACAAAGGCCACGACTTCGTCCTTATACTCGCTGTTGTTCACTGGGTAGTGAGCGCGAAACCCGGCGAAACCGAGGTCTCCCCAGTTCTTTGGAGACAGCTTGTTCCTGGCAAGATAGAAGTCGGCGCTGTCATAGCGAATGTAGCGTACCCCGCCGGGCGCAATCTCATTCATGCGCACTGGCAGGGTCTGAAACTCGCCGCCGAGATGAAAGAACATCAGCTCGAACGGTAGCTTCTCCGGGCGCCATCGGGAGCGCTCGGGACGGAAGCGAATGTATCGGTATTGGTCATAGTTGAGCGCCTGGAGCTCCGGGGGCGCTTGGCGGCTCGGGGCACGGTAGGGCTGCCGCGCCTGCGATTCGGCCTTGCGAGCGACGTCGTCGAAGTCGAACGCACTGACCGCATCGCTATGAAGCGCAGCCAGCGAAAGTGCTACGAGCGTTAAAGCGAATCTTCTTGAACGCATCTGTACCACAAGATCGATAGTACCCCGCATACTGACTCATGGGTGGACGTCGGAATCGGGTCGGAAGCGGAAGTCAGCTCGCGGGCCAGTAGCAGACGTTCCCAGATCTGCAAAAACTGACCTCTGCGTTATAGACTCCGCCTGGCAGGAAAACATCGCAGGGACATGACATGAAAGGCCTTCAGGTATCTGGGATGCACATCCGTCGTGGCGTGCGCTCGCTCGTGATCGCGAGCGTTTCGCTTACGCTTGGGTTGAGCTTGAGTGCGTGCACTGAGGTGTCGCAGATCCTGCAATCCGGCGCAGTGGGTGCCGGTCAACCTGACGAATCTGCTTTGACACGGGCGGTGAAGGAATCGCTCGAACTGGGGAGCAGTCGCGCAGCGGATCTGCTCTCGCAGGTGGGCGGGTATCAGAATAGCTCGAGATATCGCATCAGATTGCCCGAGGCAATGCAGCCGATAGCCACCGGGCTACGACAGTTCGGCCTGGGCGGGCAAGTCGATCGAATCGAGGCACTCATGAACCAGGGCGCCGAGCGTGCGGCAGTCGAAGCGAAAGCGGTCTTCATTAGTGCCGTGCGAGGCATGACTATTACCGATGCCATGGCGATCGTGCGCGGCGGCAACACGGCCGCGACGGACTACTTCCGCCAGCGCACCGAAGCGGATCTGCGACAAAGATACCTGCCAATCATCAAGAGCAATCTGCAGCAGGTCGGTTTCTATAACCAGTACCAGCAACTACTAACCGCCTACAAGCGATTGCCGCTGGCCGACAAGCCCGATCTGGACCTGGAGCAGCATGTGCTCACACAAAGTCTCAACGCGCTGTTCACGCAGGTTGGCGAGGAGGAAAAGGCCATTCGTAACGATCCTCTCGGCAGAGGGAGCAGCGCGATAGCAGCCGTATTTGGGCGATAGCCGCGCTGAGCGCCGTAGGGCCGACCTACACAGTGATCACGATCGCAGGCGACGCGTCAGCGTACAGGGCGGCGATTAACTCGGCTCGATAACGCAGGACTGCACGCTGGTTGATCGAGCCTTTGTCCGTGACCTCGCCGTCATCGAGCGATGGCGACGAGGGCAAGAGAGCTGCCCGTCGCACGCAGCGCGTCGCGCCGGCGTTGCGTTCGGCATGTCGCTGCAGCCGCAAGCGTATCCAGGCCATGACCTCCTCGTGGGCGGCGACTTCCGAGTAGGCAATGCCCTCCTTCTGGAGAAGCCGTGCGCACGCCTTCAGATCCGGAACGATCAACACTGCGACGTAGTCCCGATCCAGGCCTGCAATCACCACATCCTGCGCGATCGGAGAGAGCGCCGCGATCAGTTCCGCTCGCAGTGGCCCGACACTTACCCATGTCCCGCTAGCGAGCTTGAAATCCTCGGCGATCCTGCCGTCGAACACGAGTCCACGCGTCGGATCATCCTCGTCGAGCAGGCGGACAGCATCACCCATCCGGTAATAGCCTTCTTCGTCGAACGCGGCCTGCGTGAGCTGCGGCTCGCGCCAGTAGCCGGGCGTCACGCCTGGTCCGCGAACACGTATCTCCAGTTTGTCCTCCACGGGTGCGAGCTTCACGAGATTTCCCGCTGCAGGCAGACCGATGACCCCACTGCGCCCCATGGCAGGCGTGGTGAATGTGACCGAGGGCCCGGTTTCAGTGGCGCCGAGACCCGAGAGCATCGGCGTCTTCTCGCCGCGCTCGTGCAATGATGCTGCATCGAGAGCGTCCCACGTATGCTGCGCGAGCGACGCACCGGCAAAGAAGTTGGCGCGCAAGCGCGCGAAGAACATGTGCCGTAGCCGTGCATCTTCTTGCAGATGGTGTGCCAGCAGCTCGAATCCCTTCGGCACGTTGAAATATACGGTCGGCGAGATCTCGCGCAGGTTGCGCAACGTCTCGCCGAACGTTGATGGCATCGGCTTGCCGTCATCGATGTACAGCGAACCCCCATTGAGCAGGACGAGGCCGATGTTGTGACTGCCGCCGAAAGTGTGATTCCACGGCAACCAGTCGAGCAGCACTGGCGCCTCATCGACTAGGAACGGCATCGCCTCACGCAGCACGAGTGCGTTGCTGCAGATCATCCGATTAGTAGTGATGACTGCTTTCGGTCGAGCGGTTGAGCCGGATGTCAGCAAGAAGCGGCCAATCGAATCCGGCCCGACGCGCTCGTGTGCCTCTGCCAGCGCGGCGGAAGGGGCTGCCTCGAGCGCAGAAAGCGCTGTCACCGATCGACCCGGAATGTCGGCATCCCCGACGACCTCGGTATCTCCCGGTGCAGCCGCCAGCGCGCGCTCGAACGCGGAGGTGTCGAACGCTGCAATCAGGCCAGGCGTCAACCGGCTCATCAGATACCGCAATCTGCCGAGGTCCTGGGAGACGAGCGAATACGCGGGTGACACAGGGCAGTACGGCACTCCAATCCACATCGCTGCAAGACCCAGCATGAAGTGTTCGATGCTGTTTCCGGAAAGAATGAGAATCGGCCGCTCGGGCGACAGCCTGCGCGCATGCAGTCCAGCCGCAATACGCTGCACGCGCGCAAGCACGTCCCGATAACTCACCTCGATCCAGACGCCGTCGGCGCCGCGCCGCGCGATCAACACACGATCCGGTGCCATGCTCGCCCAGTACTCCAGCGTATCCGTCAAACGCGCCGAATATTCTCCCAGCGCGGCTCGCGGACGCAGCAACAGGGTTCCGTCCTCGCGCCGCTCGACGTCCGTCAGAAACTGCGCGGGCCTCCATGCATGAGCCCCTGTCCCGATGGTCATCACATTCTAGAAGCGATAGCGCAACGTTGCGCCCCACTCTCGCGGCGGCGAGAACGTGCTTTCCGCGAGCCCGAAGCCGGCACTCGAGTTGCCCGACACGCGATAGCGCTCATCCGACAGGTTCGTGCCGAATACGGCTATCTCCCACTGTCGATTGCTCGTGATGAATGCAGCGTAGGCGTTGAAGAGGTCGAATGCATCCTGCGCGAGTCGGGGATCGTTGAACACGTCGTGGAACACCTTGCTCTTGTATGCCCAGTCTCCGCGCAGGACGATCTCGCCCGCGCCGAGGTCGAAGCGATATTGCATGCCGGCCGACAATGTCCACTCTGGAGCTTTCACGAGCTCCTTGTCCACGGTGAGCGGTGGATTGAGCGTGGCGAGTTGCGGATCGAGCTCCGTGTACTTGGCATCGAGATAACCCGCCGCGACGTTGACGTCGAATCCTTGCGCCAGCCTGGCGACGATCTCCAGTTCCGCGCCCTTGATCTCGGCCTCGCCGGCGTTGCGGACGAAGTTCTGGGGAGTGGCGTTGATCGTCAGCTGCATGTCCGTATAGTCATTGAAGAATGCTGCCAGGTTGGCAGTCACGCGCCGATTCCACCAGCTGGTCTTCGCGCCGACTTCGTAGCTGTCGACGATTTCGGGATCGTAAGGCGTCTGAACTTCTGCGATGCCGGACAGCGGACGTGCATTGAATCCACCGCTCTTGTAACCCTTCGCGTACGAGACATATAGAAGCGCATCGTCGGTCACTTGCAGCTCCAGGCCGAGTTTCGGCGTCACCTCCGACCACTGTTCCTTGAACGTGTCCTGCGTACCCGGTGCTCCGACGACGTATCGACCGCTCGCCTCGCGAAAGTGCACCAGCTGCACTTCCTTGTCGTCCTGCGTCCAGCGCAAGCCCGCGGTGACGCTGAGCATGTCTGTGATATCGAACGTACCCTGACCAAACAGCGCGACTGACTCGTTGGCGACACGGGTGAACAGATCCACGCCGACGTCCACGCCGACGTTGTTGGGATTTCCGGCGCCGCCGAACCGCAGCGGCGGCGGACACGTCGCTATCGCACGGGGGTTAGGACCGGGCAACCCGCACCAGGTCGTGCCGGCTGGCAGAGTCAATGCTTCGAGCGCTGCAAACGTCCCGATTGCGAGATTTGCCTTGCCCTCCTCCTTCGCGCTCTCATCGAAATAGTAGGCGCCGAGCAGCCAGGTCAACCGATCGCCGAAGCTCGTGCCGGCCAGATGCAGCTCCTGGCTGAACTGATGCTGGTCATCGTCGTTGATCGTCTCGCGGAACGTAAAAGGTGTGTTATCGCCGTCGCGTGCGAACAGGGCTTCCAGCTCGCGATAGGCGGTGATCGACTTGATCGCCGCCCTACCCAGGTCCCAATCGACCGTCAGCGATGCGCCGCGCGTGTCCAGATCGTTGACACTGGGACCGCCCGCCCACGTCTGATCGATGTCGCTCGTGCGCCAGGATGCATTGACGGTGCTGACGCCGCTCGGCGCGGGAATGCCGAGTCCCGGCGCGACGAGCCCGTTATAGAGGTTCTGGAAGGGCACGCCGACCGGCGCCACGTCGACCAGGGTCAGCGGCGCAGAGTTCTGCCGCACACGGGTGGCATCGAGCGAAAGCCCAATATCGATGCTCTCGCTCGCGTTCCACAGCGCCTGCACGCGGCCGATGGTCGCGTCGCGGTCGCCCGGATCCTTGCCATCGGTGAGCCGCTCCTGATAGCCGTCCCGATTGATGCTCGCGACAGTGAAGCGCGTCGAGAACGTGTCGCTGAACGGAATATTGACGACCGCCTTGCCGTCGAGCCGATTGAAGCTTCCTCCGGTGAGCGAGACTTCCCCCTCGAACTCGTCGCCAGGCTGGCGCGAAACGATGTTCACCGCTCCGCCTATCGTATTGCGACCGAACAGTGTGCCCTGTGGCCCGCGCAGCACTTCGACGCGCTCGAGGTCGACCGCATCCATGATGCCGCCGATCGAGCGGCCGAGGTAAACGCCATCCAGATACATCGCCGCACCCGGATCGCTGAAGATCGCGAAGTCGTTCTGTCCGATGCCGCGGATGAAAACTGTGGCGTTGTATGCGCCGCCGCTCAACGCCGCCGCGCCGTCGAATTGCACATTCGGTACGAACTGCGATACCGCATCGACGCTGGCTGCCGCACGGGTTTCCAGTGCCTCACCTGTCAGCGCCGTCACTGCCACGGGCGTCGATTGCAGGTTTTCCTCGCGCCGGCGCGCCGTGACCGTGATCTCCTCGAGAGTCAGGCCCCCACCCTGAGTCTCCTGGGCTTCGACGCCAACAGCGAGCAAACAAAGTGCGCCGCCGAGCGACGCCACCGATGTCGAGTGTTTCATCGCTTGTCCCCCCTTCGTAATGAACGATCCGCTCGCGGGCTGTACTAGAGCCGTAACGCGCGGACCGCGTTCTGCTTCAAGATCAGTTCGTGCACCTCGGGCTTGAAGCCCGCTTCGTGGAAATCCTTCATCCAGCGATCCGGCGTGATCAGCGGATAGTCGGAGCCGAAGAGCATCTTCGTCTTGAGCTGCGTGTTTGCGTATTGCACGAGCTGCGGCGGAAAGTACTTCGGCGACCAACCTGACAGGTCGATGTAGACGTTCGGCTTGTGGAGGCACACCGACAGCGCTTCGTCCTGCCATGGCCAGGACGGATGCGCGATGATGGCTGTCATATCCGGGAAGTCCGCCGCGACGTCGTCGAGGTGGATCGGATTGGAGTACTTCAGGCGCAAGCCGCCACCACCCGGCATCCCGGTGCCCATGCCGGAGTGCCCGCTGTGAAAGATCGCCGGGAGCTTGTGCTCCGCGATGACCTCATAGAGTGGATAGGCGATGCGATCGTTCGGGAAAAATCCCTGCAGCGTCGGATGGAACTTGAAGCCCCGAATCACACCGTCGGCGATGAGCCGGCGCGCCTCGCGCACGCCCATCTTGCCCTTGTGCGGGTCGATGCTCGCGAATGCGAGCATGATGTCGCTGTTCTCGCGTGCGGCATCCGCCACTTCCTCGTTCGGGATGCGCTTCGCTCCGATCTGGAACTCGCTGTCGACCGTGAACATCACGAGTCCGATCCTGCGCTCGCGGTAGTAGGCGATGGTTTCGGCGATCGTCGGGCGTCTGCCGGCCTTGAAGTACTTCGCCGATGCTGCTTCGAAGGGTTGCCACGCTTCGTCAGGCTCCTGCCGGCAGGACACCTCCGCGTGCGTGTGCACGTCGATCGCGATCAGGTCGTCCACCTTCATCCTCGTCACCCTCGCGCGTGCGCCTGCCATTCCACGATGCTCGATCCACGCTCGACGAGCTGTACGAGCAACGGTGCCGCCTGCCAATGCATCGGCCCGAACTGCCGCCGATATTTGCGCAGTCCTTCCAGCAGCACCGGCAGGCCGATCGTGTCCGCGTAGAACATCGGCCCGCCTCGATAACGTGGAAAGCCGTAACCGGCAGTCCACACGACATCGATGTCCGAAGCTCGCACCGCGATCCCTTCTTCGAGAATGCGAAGGCCCTCATTCAGCAACGGAAACAGGCAGCGCTCGACGATCTCCTGCTTGTCATGCGCACGCTGCTCGATGCCCAGCTGCTGCGCGCGCGCCGCGAAGATCGCAAGCGCTTCCGGGTCGTCGATACGCGTGCGGCTGCCAGGCTCGTAGCGGTAGTAGCCCTTGCCGCTCTTCTGCCCCAGCCTGCCCGCCTCATACAGGGCAAAGTCCGCTTGGTAGTACGTCGGGTCGGCGGGGTATTGCGTGGCGTTCGCCTTGTGCACGTTGACGCCGACGTCGACGCCCGCCATGTCGAAAACGCCCAGAATGCCCATCGCCATGCCCCACTCTTCCAGCGCCGAATCGACCTGCCGGGGCGTGGCACCTTCCAGCACGATGCGCTCCGCTTCGCGGGCATAGCCCTCCATCATGCGGTTGCCGATGAAGCCGTAGCAGACCTTTGCCAGCACCGGCGTCTTGCGCAGTGGCTTCGCGAGATCCATGACAGTGCGAATCGTCGACGG
This sequence comes from uncultured Gammaproteobacteria bacterium, assembly GCA_963723505.1. Taxonomy (GTDB): domain Bacteria; phylum Pseudomonadota; class Gammaproteobacteria; order Steroidobacterales; family Steroidobacteraceae; genus Steroidobacter. The sequence continues at coordinate 398,240 of CAVRQU010000023.1, read as the reverse complement.
CGATGTCCAATCAGTGCGCACTACTTCGAGCAGGGGCATGACGTTCGCCGGCGAGAAGAAGTGCATGCCGATGACATTCTGCGGCCGGCGGGTCGCCGCCGCGAGCTCACGAATATCGAGCGTCGAGGTATTGGTCGCCAGGACTGCGCCCGGCTTTGCCACGCGATCGAGCGTGGCAAAGATAGTGCGCTTCAGCGCCATGTCCTCGAACACCGCTTCGATGATCACGTCTGTTTCGCCGAGATCCTCGTGCGTAAGCGAGCCGCGAATCAGACCGAGCCGTTGCTGCTTGTCGTGCGCGTTCAGGCGTCCGCGATCGACCATGGACTGATACGTCCGTTCGATGTTCGAGATCCCCCGCTGCAAAGCTTGCGGATCCGCATCGAGCAGCGTCACCGGGATCCCTGCATTGGCGAAGCAGATCGCGATGCCGCCGCCCATGGTGCCTGCACCGACTATGCCCGCTGACTTGATCTCCCTGGAGGTCGCGTCCTTCGATAGTCCAGGAATCCGCCGCGTCTCGCGTTCTGCAAAGAATGCATGCACGGCGCCCCTCGATTCGTCGCTCTGCTTGCATTCGTTGACGCGCTGAGTCTCGTACTCCAGTCCGGCCTGGAACGGGAGTGAGGCGGCAGCACGCACGGCAGCGATCGCGACGAGTCCGGCATTGCGATTCGGATACAGTTCGCGCGCACGCTGCTCCATGGCGCCGAAGATGGCCGGCGTCGCGCTGCTCGGGTCGACACACAAAGCGCTGGTCCGCCGAGGGCCTCTACCGGCCGCAAGCAGGCGCCGCGCGTAGCTCACCGCTCCTGCTCGCAGTTCACCCGCGACAACTTCATCGATGAACCCGAGCGCACTCGCCTGGGCCACATCGATCGGACGCGCGGAAAGGATCAGATCGAGCGCCTTGTCTGCGCCGATGAGCCGCGGCATCCGTTGCGTCCCACCGGCTCCAGGGATGATGCCCAGCGTGACCTCCGGCATTCCGAAGCGGCTTGCTGGCGATGCGACGCGGTAGTGACATGCGAGCGCGATCTCCAGACCTCCGCCCAGCACCGTCCCGTGCATCGCTGCGACGACTGGAATCGTCAGGTCCTCGTAAGAATTGAACAGTGCCCGGTATTCCTCTTCCTTCGGCGGACCGCTGAACTCAGCGATGTCTGCACCCGAAAAGAACGTGGTCCCCTCACAGAGCAGCACGACGGCCGCGACGCCGCGCATGGCCCGCATCTCCAGGAGGGCAGCCCGCAATCCGGCGCGCACCTCGGCTGTGATCGTGTTCACCGGTGGATTGTGAGCGATGACGAGCGCCAGCTCGCCGTCGCGCTCGACGCGGACCATGGCCGTTGACTGCATTCTTCCTTCATCGCTGGCTGCAGGAGCGCCGCCATTGGGCCTCGGCCAGACTCATTTGGAAAGCCCGCAGTGTTGTATATACGATATAAGCACCATGGATATCGCTAGCACCGATCTGAACCTGCTGGTCGTATTCGACGCGCTGCTGCGCACGCGCAGCGTTTCACGTGCAGCTCGCACACTGGGCATGAGCCAGCCTGCGGCGAGCGCCGCGCTCAATCGCCTGCGCAGGATGTTCGGCGATCCCCTCTTCGTCCGAACCGCACGAGGCATCCATCCGACGCCGTACGCGGAAGCAATGGCAGCGCCGCTCGAAGCCGTCCTGGACCGTATCCGCTCCGACCTGTTACAGCAGCCGACGTTTGATCCGGCCGCGGCCGTGCGATCCGTCACCCTCGCCATGCACGATATCGGTGAGCTCGTCTTCATGCCGCGGCTGATCGACCGACTCGCGCAGCTTGCGCCACGCGTGGATGTGCGCAGCGTGAACCTGCCCGCCGAGCAGTTGGAGCCCGCGCTGCGCAGCGGCGATGTCGACCTGGTGCTCGGGTACTTTCCGGAGCTGACCAGTGCGGCATTGTTTCAGCAGCGGCTCTTCGCGCATTCCTTCGTCTGCCTCGTGCGCGCGAACCATCCCACGATCGGTGCCGAGATGACACGGCGCCAGTTCCTGGATGGCTGGCACGCGATCGTGCATGCAGTCGGGCAGTTGAACGATTCGCTGGAAGCCGAACTGCAGGCTCAAGGCCTCGTGCGGCAAGTCCGCGTGCGCATCGAGCATTATCTGGCTGTGCCGACGATCCTCAGCCAGTCGGACCTCATCTTCACCGTGCCATATGCGATTGGAGCCAGTCTCGCGAAGCTAGCGGACATCAAACTGGTGCGGCCGCCGTTCAAAGCGAAGCCGCGGGTCGTGCGCCAGCATTGGCACTCACGCTTTCACCATGACGCGGCGAATCGCTGGCTGCGCGGCGTAGTTGCAGAGCTGTTTACGGAGCGAGAGACGAGGCCGCGTGGGCGGGCTGGCCGCCGACCGAAAAGCATGACGTGACGGTCGCCGAGATCACATACGGCATGGCTTCAGGCTATCGGCGATCTCGCTGTAGTCGCGCGCATGCGGGCTCATCCCGATCTCGTTCTCGACCTGCACCATGATGACGGTGCGGTGACGGGCGTCGAACGTGCGCAGGTGAGACATGGGCGCGGCGAACGCGCGCGCATCGGCATCGCGATTGGCGGCGACGAACGGCGACAGGATTTCCATGGTGAGCGTAGTCGTCGCTTGCGGAATCTCTGGTAACGGTACCACGCGCAACCGCCCCGCTTCCACCCACGAGCGGCGTGCGCAATAATCACCGCGCGCAGCCCCGCGCTCTCGAGATCACACCCGTCATGCGAGTGAAGACCGCCGCACGAACCGAGCGACGCAAGGGCGATGCGGTAACCATTCACGAAGTCGCAAGGCACGCGGGCGTCTCGCTGATGACCGTGTCGCGCGTGATGAACAGCAACAGCAACGTCCGGGAAGCGACGCGCGAGCTGGTCCTGCGCGCCGTGCGCGAGCTGAACTACACGCCGAACGCTGCCGCGCGGTCCCTAGCGGCCGCGCAAGGTACTCGCATCGCACTGATCTACACCAACCCCAGCGCCGCCTACCTCAGCGAGTTGCTGGTGGGTGCGCTTGCCGGCGCAGGGCGCACGGCCGCACAGCTCGTACTCGACACTTGGGACCACATGAGTCACGCGGCCGAGCGGGCGGCTGCACGCAAGATCGCGCAAAGCGTCGCCGGAGTCGTTCTGCCGCCGCCGCTGTGCGAGTCGAAGATCGTACTCTCGGAGCTGGCTGCCGCCGGTATCCCAGTTATGGCCATTGCGTCGGGCCGTTTCCAGCCCGACCTGTCCAGCGTGCGCATCGACGATTTCCGCGCCAGCCAGGAGATGACCGAGCACCTGATCGCTATGGGTCATGCACGCATCGCGTTCATTCGCGGCCATCCGAATCAAACGGCGAGCGCGCTGCGTTACGACGGCTTCCACGCGGCTATGACAGCGGCCGGGCTCACCGTCGATCCTGCGCTGATCCAGCAAGGCTACTTCACCTATCGCTCCGGCCTGGAGGCGACCGAAAAGCTGCTCACACGCAAGAACCCGCCGACGGCAATCTTTGCCAGCAACGACGACATGGCCGCTGCGGCGGTCTCGGTCGCCCACCGCCGTGGTCTGGACGTGCCGCGCGACCTCTCGGTCGTCGGTTTCGACGACACTCCTACTGCGACGACCGTCTGGCCGGAGCTGACCACCGTCCGACAGCCGATTGCCGCCATGGCTGGCTCTGCCATCGAACTGCTGTTGCGTAGTATCCGCCAGCGCAAGGACGGCGAGGCGCGAGTTGTTTCCGACCACGTCATTGCCCACGTCCTGATCAAGCGGGATTCCGTGGCAGTACCGCGCAAGGGATGACACGCGAGCTTCATGGTCGCTGGCCCAGCTCCGGCGGCTTGTATTCTGATAACGCTACCATTACGCTCCCTGAGCGGCCGCATGAAGCCTGCCGAAGCTTCGACCGACCGCTTCTGGAGGCACGCAGATGCTCGAGGGGATGGCAGCGACAGGTTTGCCGAAAGACTGGCGCAATGCGCTGCTCCTCGGCCGCCTGGACGCCGGCGACGGCCCCTTGCCTGTCATCGTAGAGAATGGGCGCGTCCGGGACGTATCTCGCAGCACGCCGACCGTATCGGAGTTCCTCAACACGTGGTCCGGCGCGACGCCGGCTGGCGAAGACCTCGGTCCACTGGACGCTCTCCCGATCACTCTCGCATTCCAAGGTGACCCCAAGCTGCGTCTGCTGGCGCCGTGCGACCTGCAATGCATCAAGGCCTGCGGCGTCACTTTTGCTGTTTCGCCCGTTCGAACGGGTCATCGAAGAGCGCTGGGCATCGCCGCGCTGATGCGCAACCTCGCGCGCCGCGGGCTGCTACCCGTACCTCAATGAGCAATGCCATGTCGCACACTGTCTACCCTTCCTTGCGTAACAAACGTGTCGTCGTCACGGGCGGCGGCTCGAGCATCGGTGCAGCGATCGTCGAGAGCTTCGCCCAGCAGGGCGCTCACGTCGCGTTCCTGGACATCGCGGAGGCAGAGTCGCGCGAGCTCGAACGGCGTCTCGCCGACCGCGCGACGCCGCCGCGCTACTACGCGTGCGACCTGACCGACGTCGCCGCGATCCGCGCGCTGTTTCCGCGCATCCGCGACCAGCTCGGACCGATCGACGTGCTGATCAACAACGCGGCCAACGACGATCGCCACAGCGTGGAGGACACGACGCTTGCCTATTGGGACGAGCGCATCGCCGTCAATCTGCGGCACTACTTCTTCTGCGCGCAGGCAGTCATCGCCGACATGAAGGCGGCTGGCGGCGGAGCCATCGTCAATCTCGGCTCGGTGTCGTGGCACCTCGCGCTGCCCAATCTCGCGATCTATCAAACTGCCAAGGCCGGCATCGAAGGCCTGACGCGCGGGCTGGCGCGCGACCTGGGCGCCTTCGGCATCAGAGTGAACTGCGTCGTGCCGGGCGCAGTGCGCACTCCGCGGCAGATGAAGCTGTGGCACACACCGGAGGAAGAGGCGCGCACGCTGGAGCAGCAGTGCCTGAAAGTGCGCGTCGAGCCGCACGACGTGGCGGCAATGGCGCTCTTCCTGGCTTCTGACGACGCACGCATGTGTACCGCACATGAATACTTCGTGGACGCGGGCTGGTGTTGACTGCCTCTGGCCGATTGCCGCGCCCGATGGCGCTTAGGGTCCGAGCGACACCACAGTGACCGAGGCCGGCGCCAACTCGAGCGTCATTACGCCGCCGGTTCGCTTGGCCGTAACTGATTTCGGCGCGACCGTGTTCGGCGCTTCGAATGTATTGACGCTGTCGATCTTCGGAGCGGCCAAGGTCTCGCCGCGAAGCGTCTCGTTCTTCTGACCGCCACTCGCAATGCGGATGCGAACCGCGCGCCTCGGATCATATGCGAAACACGTATTCTGCTGCTCGAGAACTAACCTTCTTTCGAGCCTGGCGTGGGTGCGAGCGCACGCGCCCCATTCGTCGACGACCAGCGCAATCTTCTTCTCAGGCATCGTACTTGTCCATGATCGCCCCGTGCGTGCGAATCAGCTCGTCTGTGCGCAGCGTTGCGTCCTTGAGCAACCTGGCGTACATCATCTTCGCCGAAGCCCGTCGAGCTGACTCACGTAGGAGTCCGGTGTCATGGAGCAGCCACATCCCCAGCTCTCGTTGCCGATGCCGAGGTACAGAAATTCGTGCTCCTCCCGAGGATCGTAGGTGCAACTGCAACAGCGACAATAGTCCCCGTCTCGAGGATCCTACTGTGCGCGCGCCGCAACACACCTCAAATTCCTCGCCTACGGGCCGGCTCGCTGCTCGCAATAACCGCCAATCCCGGGGTCGACCAGCGCTGTCAATCGCTGACCGGTTTTCAGCTCTTTCATTTCGGAAAGTCGCGTGATAGCGTTATCAAAAGGGCGCTGGTAGCGTTATCAATCCCGACCGGGCGAATCCTCTTCGCACCAGCCGGACTGACAGGGGGACGCCTTGGGCGCCATGCAGAAACTCATGAGTCATCGGAGATTCCGCAGACACACCGCTCACCCGTGAATCGCATGTTTCCTTATGGGGCGCTCGAGGGGGGCCGGATTTCAGCGCGATAGCCAGAACAGTGGCACTGCGCAGAACCGGGATCTCGAAGGCCCGACGGCTTCGTACCAAAAAAGACTACGAGGAGGCAATCGTATGCATCACTGGACGAACCTGGCCAACGCCATCCCGGCGGACAAGCACCGACAGCCTGCGGCCCTGCTGAGGAGAGCCCCATGAAACTGAAGTCAACGACTCAGCGCCTGAGGTCCAGAGCGCTGTTCACCATCGTCGGCGGCGTGGTCGTGATCAACCCGGCGTTCGCGCAAGAGCAGGCGACATCGCCGGTCGCGAGCCAGACGAAGAGCGAAACGCTGGAAGAAGTGGTCGTCACGGGCTTGCGAGCCAGCCTCGAAGCTTCGATGGATATCAAGCGTGACGCGGTCGGCGTGGTCGACGCGATTACCGCGGAGGACATGGGCAAGTTCCCCGACACGAATCTGGCCGAGTCGCTGCAGCGAATCACCGGCATCTCCATCGACCGCCGCAACGGCGAGGGCGCGCTGGTCAGCGCTCGCGGCTTCGGGCCGCAGTTCAACCTGGTGACCCTCAACGGCCGTCAGGTACCGGGCGCAGACGGGTTCGGCAACGGCGAGATCACGATTGGCGGCCAGGGCTCCGGCACTCGCTCCTTCAATTTCGCCCAGTTGGCCTCTGAGGCCATCACCAGCGTCGAGGTTTACAAGACGAGCCGGGCCGATCTTACCTCGGGAGGCATCGGCGCCACGGTCAACATCAAGACCGCACGGCCATTCGACACTCCGGGAACGGTCTTGAACGTTGGCGCCAAGGGCGTCTACGACGAGTCATCACCATTCGACAGCGAGATCTCACCCGAGGTTTCGGGCATCTTCAGCATGACGAATGACGACAAGACCTGGGGCGTCGGGTTGAGTGCCAGCTATCAGGAGCGCCACGGCGGCTCGGTGCAGTTCACCGAAAACGCATGGAACATCCAGGAATGGAACGGGACATCGGCGGCGTTGCGGCCGGATGCCACGGTGACCAACGCGCCTGCCATCGGCCAGCTCTACGGCATGCCCAATGACATGCGCTACGCCTTCTCGGACTTCGAGCGCGAACGTATCAACGCTCAGGGCGTGGTGCAGTTTGCACCGAGCGACGCGCTGACCCTGACGCTCGATTACACCTTCGCCAGCAACGACATCACGGAGAATCGCGGCGAGCAGACCATCTGGCTGCAGCGCAATAACAGCTTCAGTGACCTCACCTTCGACACGAACGAGGCGGTGGCGACGCCGGTATTCCTGCGCGATCTGGTCGGCGGCAAGGACTTCGGCTTCGAGCAGCAACGCAACGAGCAGAAGAACGAGCTGAATTCGATCGGGTTCAATGCCGCCTGGCGGGTGACGGACAACTTCACCCTGGCGCTGGACGCTCATAACTCGAAGACCGAGAGCCTGCCGAACGATCCCACCGTGCGCGGAGCCAGTGCCACGTTCTTCAGCTTCGCCGGCACGAACTGCGCGAACGACACGTGTACGGGCGCCTTCAGTCAGGAGTTCACATTCAACAACGGCCTGCCGATCATGGCGCGCACCTTCTTCCCCACGATGGCGGACGCGGTGGCGAACACGAACGGCACCACAAATGCCGATTTCACCCCCAGCCAGCTTGGCTCGCAGATGCTGCGCATCTGGTCCTTCGAACAGGAGTCCGAGGTGAAGGAAGCGCGGCTGGACGGCGCCCTGGAATTCGACAATGGTCGATTCCAGTTCGGCGTCGACACGCGCACGACCGAAATGAATCGCAAGAACGGCTACGGTGAAGCCGTGCTGGGCAACTGGAGCGCGAGCGATGCCAACGCAGTCCCCGGCATGGTCAGCCTGCTGCGGCCGTTCAGCATGACGGGACTGTTCAATGATTTCAGCACAAGCGGCGCTGCGGGCGGCGCGTGGCGAGGGGACGCGGCGGCCCTGGCGCGATGGGGCCTCGGTCGCTACCAATCCGGTCGACGGCCGTGTCTACCACTGGAACACGGACAACACCACGACGGCGAACGATTGCCTGTGCGCCGACCCTGCGCTCGACGACAACAACAAGATCGAGGAGGACGTGAACGCCGTCTATCTGCAGGTCGCAATGAGCGGCGAGCTGGGCAACATGCCGACCAACTTGCTGGTCGGTGTTCGCTACGAGGAAACGGACGTGGCCTCGACGTCGAACATTCTGGTTCCCAACAAGCCGGGCGGAATGGTCTGGACGGCGAACAACGACTTCACCATAGCGCGTTCCGCGACGGTCCAACCGTTCACCGAAGAGACGGACTACAGCCACGTCCTGCCCAGCGTCGACTTCGACGTGATGCTGACCGACGCGGTCAAGGGCCGCATGTCGTACAGCAAGACCATCGCACGCGCGAACTACGGCGACCTCTATGCGGGCGCCACCGTCCGCGGTGCGACGGGCTCGGTCCTGATCGATCCCTCGACCCAGGCGTCCGCCGACGCGCAGAACCCTGCGCTGGTGCCGCTCGAGTCGGACAACCTGGACTTCAGCGTCGAGTGGTACTTCTCGGACCAGGGCTATGTCTCCGCCGGCTTCTGGGAGAAGCGCGTCGACAACTTCATCGGCACGACCGTGCTCCAGCAAAGCCTGTTTGACATCACGGACCCGACCTCCGGACCGGATGCTCAGTCAGCGCTTGCCTTCCTGCAGAGCGCGGCATGTCAGGCCCAGGTCACCGCAGCGGGCGAAGACGTCAACGCCGCCTGCTCGGCGAACGACACCGCGCTGTTCACTGCGCTCGCAATGCTGCGCAATGCCGGGGCGACCGGCGGGCTCGCCGCCTACGACGGCAGCTCCACACAGATCCTCGACATGGAGAACAGGTTCGATATCAGCGGGGAGGCCGACGACCCGCTCTACACGTTCGCGGTGCGGCGACCGGTCAACCAGGAAAAGGCGAAGATTCACGGCTGGGAACTCGGTGGTCAGTACTTCTTCGGTGATACAGGCTTTGGCCTGCAGGCGAACTACACGATCGTGAAGGGTGACGTGGGCTTCGACAACAACGCCCCTCCGGGCACGACGCAGTTCGCCCTGCTCGGCCTGAGCGACACCGCCAACGCGGTGCTGATGTACGAGAAGTACGGCATCACGGCGCGCCTGGCCTACAACTGGCGCGACGAGTTCCTGGCGGCGACGAATCAGAACGGGTCCAACACGAATCCGTACTACGTCGAGGCGTACGACCAGATCGACCTGAGCGTCGGGTATCAGTTCAACGACAGCCTGTCGTTTCAGGTGGAAGCGGTCAACCTGACGGGTGAGGACGTCCGCTGGCACGCGCCGATCGGAGAAGCAGGTGGTCAGGCTGGAGGATCAGCAGCCGCGCTATGCTGTCGGCGTTCGCTACAAGTTCTGACGCCGAGCGTGCATAGGGCGCGTCACGCTCGATGCGCGATGAAGGGAAAGGCCGCTGTCTCTCAGCGGCCTTTTCCGTCTAGTCTTGTGATTACTCTATGACCAGACACGTCATGCTCAACAACGTCACCCACAAGGATCTGCGGGTGATCACGCGCTACGGCGCCGAATTCGGCGACGAGGTGGGCACGGTACTCACCTTTCCAACGGAGTATGCCGACGTCCAGCGCGAGTATCCGATCTTCTTCAGAAAGGATCCGACGAGCGGCGAGTATCATTCGGTCGCGCTGCTCGGCTTCGCGAAGAACGAGAACCTGTTTCTGGAGAAGGGTCGCTGGCTCGCCGACTATGTTCCGGGCATCGTCGTGCGCGGGCCCTTCCTGATCGGCTTTCAGGAGCGCGATGTCGGCGGTGAGCTTCGTCAGGAGCCGATGATCCACGTGGATATGGATCATCCGCGCGTCAGCCACACCGAAGGCGAGCCGGTCTTTCTGCCCAAGGGCGGCAACAGCCCGTACCTGGACCACATCGCGCTGGTGTTGCGCGGCATCCATGCGGGCCTGGAGATGAGCAAGGCCATGTTCGCCGCTTTCTCCGCGCTGGACCTGATCGGACCCGTGTCGCTCGACGTGAAGCTGAGCGTTGAAGAGGGGTACAGCGTCGTCGGTCTGCACACTGTCGATCAACGCAAGCTGGCGGCACTCGACGGGGCGTCGCTCGAGAGGCTGAACAGAGCCGGATTTCTCCAGGGCGCGTTCCTCGTGATCGCATCGATGGGCAATGTGAAGAAGCTCATGGCCATGAAGCAGCGCAAGCGGGCTGCGCAGATGTCCCCGACGGATCGCTGACCCATGCTCCAGGTCGCCGGAAAAATTCGCGTACTGGAAGGCTATCGGCCGGAAAACCTGCCGTTGCAGGAACTGTTGTCCGGCGGCGAGCCGGCTGTGCTGAAGGGACTCGTCGATCAGTGGGAGCTCGTGCGCGCCGGGCGCAACTCCGACCAGCACGCCATGGACTACCTGCGCTCGCACTACAACGGCAGGCCGTACGCTACTCCTACGGTGAGCCGCAGATCGCGGGTCGCCCCTTCTACAACGACGACTTCACGCAGTTGAACTGCATCGTGCGCCAGGCACGCCTGGACGAGGTTCTCAACGAGATCTACGGCCACCTGCGCGATGAGCGCCCGCCGACCTATTACGTCGCTTCATTGTTGGTCGACGGTCATCTGCCCGGTTTCAGAGCAAAGAACGATCTCAATCTCGCGGCGCATGGCGTGGATGCACCGCCGAGCATCTGGATCGGCAATCGCACGATTGCCTCCTGCCACTACGATGCGCCGAACAATCTGGCGTGCTGCGCGATCGGCAGACGCCGGTTCACGCTGTTTCCGCCGGAGCAGATCTTCAATCTCTATCCCGGGCCGCTCGATGCCACGCCGGGCGGGCAAGCCGTCAGCGTCGTCGATTTCGCGAATCCCGATCTCGAGAAATATCCGCGTTTTCGTGAAGCGATTGCCGCGGGGCAGATGGCCGAGGTGGAACCCGGCGACGCCGTGTTCATCCCCGCCATGTGGTGGCATCACGTGGAGGGATTGAGTGCGTTCAATACGCTCGTGAACTACTGGTGGAGCTCATCGCCGGAGTTCATTCCGACGCCGATGAACGCGCTGTACGAATTGATCTGGTCGCTGCGGGACCGGCCGGAGCGTGAGAAGCTGGCCTGGAAGAACGTCATCGAGTACTACGTCTTCGGTCCGGCGGGACGCGCCGGCGAACATCTCCCGGAGCAGGCGCGCGGCGTGCTCGGCGCCATCGACGAAACGATGGCGCGGCAGATCCGGGCCATGCTGCTCAACAAGCTCAATCGCTGACATGAATCATGAACTCCGAAATAAAGAAAGTCGTGATCGCGGGCGGTGGTACCGCCGGATGGATGGCTGCAGCAGCGCTGTCTCAGCAGTTCCGGGGGATCCTGGAGGTTACGCTGGTCGAGTCCGAAGAGATCGGCACGGTCGGCGTGGGCGAATCGACGATTCCGCCCATTCGAACGTTCCATCGACTGCTCAACATCGACGAGCAGGAGTTCATGCGCGCCACCGCGGCGACCTTCAAGCTGGGCATCTCGTTCGAGGACTGGAAGCGACCCGGCGAGCGCTACATCCATTCCTTCGGCATGAACGGGAAGTCCACCTGGGTTTGTGAGTTTCACCATTTCTGGCTGCACAGCCTGACCCGGGGCATCCAGTCGGAGCTGGGCGATTACTGCCTGGAGCTGCAGGCAGCCCGGCGGGAGAAGTTCGCCACGTCCGCACAGTCGGATATCAACTTCGCGTATCACCTCGATGCCTCGGTCTACGCGAAGTTCCTGCGCAAGTTCTCCGAGGGCCATGGCGCGAAGCGTGTCGAAGGAAAGATCAGGGACGTCCGCCAGAATGCCGATTCCGGCTTCGTCGAGGCGCTCGTGCTCGATTCGGGCCAAGTCGTCGAAGGGGATCTCTTCATCGACTGCACCGGCTTTCGCGGTCTGCTGATCGAACAGGCGCTGCACACCGGGTATGAGGATTGGACTCATTGGCTGCCCTGCGACAGCGCCGTAGCCGTGCAAACGGAATCGGTCGGACCGGCAGTGCCCTACACCCGCGCGATCGCGCACGAGGCGGGCTGGCGCTGGCGCATTCCGCTGCAGCATCGCGTCGGCAACGGACTCGTCTATTGCAGCCGCTACATGTCCGATCAGCAGGCCACGGAGAAGCTGCTGTCGGAAGTGCAGGGCAAGACGCTGATCCAGCCTCGCGTGATCAAGTTCCGCGCCGGCCGGCGCCTCAAAGCCTGGAACAAGAACGTGGTGGCGCTGGGCCTGGCGAGTGGATTTCTCGAGCCGCTCGAATCGACCAGCATCCATCTCATCATGACGGGGACCACGCGCCTGATGCGCCTGTTTCCCTTCAATGGGGTCACGCAGTCCTTCGTCGATCAATACAACGAAGAAGTGCTGCGCGAGCTCGAGGCGATACGTGATTTTCTCGTGCTGCACTATCACGCGGTCGAAAGGGACGACAGCCCGTTCTGGCGCCATTGCCGGCGCATGTTCATTCCCGCGTCCCTGGCGCGCCGCATCGAGATGTTCCAGAAGGGCGCCCACGCCTGGCAGTACGAGGGAGAGCTGTTTCGCGTCGATTCCTGGACGCAGGTGATGCTGGGTCAGGGCATCACGCCCGAGCGCTATCATCATTACGCGAAAGCGATGAGCGACCAGGATCTGACCCGGTTCCTCAGCGCTCTCAAGGGCTCGATCGAGCAGGCGGTGGCGCAGATGCCGAGCCACCAGGACTTCCTCGATCGGTATTGCAAGGCGAGCAACAGCTGGCGCGTCGTGATCCTGGAAACCCATCCTGACCTGCGCCTGCGCAAGCTCACGATCGGAGCGGAGCAGGCACCGCTCCTGGTGATCGACAACTTCATCGCCGATCCCGACCGGCTGGTGCGCAAAGCGGCGGGCAGACAGTTCACGGTCCCATCGCGCTTTTATCCGGGGATCCGAGCCGAGGCACCGCCCTCGTATCGGCAGCTCATCGAGACCCGGCTCAAGGATGTGCTGTTCGAGCACTTCGGGCTCCAGGGTCGGTCGCTCAGATTCTCGATGAGCCACTACTCGCTGGTGACGACGCCGCCCGAGAAGCTCGCGGCGATCCAGCGCATTCCTCATGTGGACTCGCTGAACGGCAGCGGCCTCGCCACGATTCACTACCTGTTCAAGACGGACCTGGGCGGCACCGCCTTTTACCGGCACCGCAAGACGGGCTTCGAATACGTGGACGAGGCACGCGCGGACACCTATTTCAGATCGCTCGAGTCGGAGAACGACGGTCCGGATATGCCGGTCGCGGAGTACATCAACGGCAACACCGCGCTGTTCGAGCAGATCGCGAGTGAGGATGGCGTTTTCAACCGCATGCTGGTCTACCGCCGCAATTCCCTGCATTCCGGATGCATCGCGAAGGGCTTCGTACCCGATCCCAATCCCCTGACCGGGCGACTGTCGATCAACTGCTTCATCGACGCCGTCGCGTAGCTCGCTGGTCAACGCATCTTTGGGTTGCAACGCGTGATCACACTTCTACCTCGATGCGGTGCGATTCCGGGACCATTGAATGTAAGATCGAAGCGCCATGAGCCCATACATCCTCTCCCGACGCGCCGTGCTCCAGGGACTGATGGCGGCCGCTCTGCCGCTCGGCCACAGCGCCTGCACGCAGCACAACCCGAATGCTCTCGTCGTCGGCGGGTTGCCGGTCACGTGCAATCTGACGTTGCCGGTCGCGTGCGTCGCCCGGGCAACGAGCAACGGCGCCGCAACCGCCGGCGCGCCGAAGTTTGCGTTCGAATACAGCAAGTACAACGGTTGGCCCGAGATCAAAGAGTCGCTGATGGCCGGGCGCATTCAGGCCGCCTACATGCTGGCGCCACTGGTGATGGATCTCGCCGACCGCGGCATCCCGATCAAGATCGTCTCGCTCGGGCATCGTTCGGGCGCCGTCATCATGGTGCGCAACGACTCGCCCTACCAGAACTTCCGCCAGCTTGCTGGCCGCCGCGTCGCGGTCCCGAGCCGCTTCGCAGTCGACTACCTGTTTCTGCGCCGCATGCTCGCTGAAGAGAGCATGCAAGTGGAACAACTGGAAATCGTCGAGATGCCGCCGCCCGACATGCCGGCTGCGCTCTATGCGAAGGCCGTCGATGCGTACTGCACGGGTGAGCCGTTTGGCGCCGCCGCGCAGAGCGCCGGCTATGCGCGACCGCTGCGGATGACGCGCGATGAGTGGCCGAAGTACATCTGTTGCGTGCTCACCGCCCGCGAAGAGCTGATTGCGACGAATCCCGCCATGGTGCAGGACCTGGTCAATCATGTGCTCGGGGCCGGCGCGTGGCTCGATCAACAGCCGGCGAACCGCGAGAAGGCCGTGCAGATCGCCGCTGCCCCACCGTATTTCAACCAGGATCCGAAGATCATCCGCTTCGTCATGCAGAATCCGACCGACCGGGTCACCTATGGTGACCTGCGCATGATCCGCAGCGAGTTCGAAGAGCTCATGCAGCTGTCGATGCAGGCTGGCACGATCAAACATCCCGATCCCGTACGAGAAGTACGTCGACGAGCGCTTTGCGCGCGCCGCGAAGCCCGCGGTCATCCCGTTATGAACGCACGCACCGTGCGCTCTATACTGTTGGCGCTCGCTGCGATCGTGGCGGCGCCGGTGGCCAGTGCGCCCGCGCTCAAAGCCGGAGTCTTCGACCCGCCACGCGACGCTCCGCAGTTCTCGCTGCAAAGTTCGGGCGGCGGCAAGCTCGAGCTGCGCAGCTATCGCGGCAAAGTCGTGATCCTGGGTTTCGGCTTCACGTGGTGCACGGACGTGTGCCCGGTCACGCTCGCAACTTTGACGCAGGCGCGGCGCAAGCTCGGTCCTGCCGCAGACGACGTTCAGGTCGTCTATGTCACCGTCGATCCCGAGCGCGACGATCCGGCGCGCATGAAAGAATACCTGCACGCCTTCGATCCGACTTTCATCGGCGGAACCGGTCGAGCCAGTGAGCTCGCCGCGGTACGCAAGGACTATGGCATCGTCGCGGAGAAGCATGTCAAAGGCAGCAGCTACTCGGTTGCGCACTCCTCCTACACTTACCTGATCGATCGCCGCGGGAGGCTGCGTGCACTCATGCCCTATGGGCGTGGCGCAGACGATTACGTGCACGATCTGCAGATCCTGCTCGCGGAGTAGCGGATGCGTTCGCCGCTTCGGAGCGTCCTGCTGGCATGCGGTGCAGCCGGCGTCGCAGTGCTCGCTTGGGCGGGCCTGGCGCCGATCGAAACCCGCACCGGCGCAGACCGCGAGGAGATCTTCGAGATCCCGCGCGGGACGTGGGCGCGACGGATGTCGGGCGAGGATCTCGGCATCCTGCCGGACGAGATCCGCTTGACGCTCGGAATCCGGGATATGCTGGTGCTGCGGAACCTGGACGAGGTGCCCCAGATCTTCGGCCCGACGCTCATGATGCCGGGCCAGAGCTTCCGGCTCCCGTTCGAGCAGGCAGCGGAATACCAGTTCGCCTGCACCGCGCACGCGAGCGGGCAGATGCGGGTCATCGTGTATCCGTATCCTGCGACGCCGTGGGCCCGAATCATGTGGCGCGCCAGAAGACTATGAACAGAATCAAAAGCAGTCTGCCCGCTCTCGGCGTCATCGTGGCGCTGCTCTTCGCCTGGTGGGGCGCGATCGTTGCCACGCAGAGCCTCATATTCCCTACGCCATGGGGAGTCGTCACCGGCGCGATCGAGCTGCTTGCGAATGGCACGCTGTGGCGGCACATCGGCGCGTCGTTGATGCGCGTCGGCACGGGTTTCGCGCTTGCCGTATGCATCGCAGTCCCGCTCGGACTGTGGATGGGCTGGGTGCGCGGCGCGTACAACACGCTCAATCCGATCTTCCAGATGCTGCGGCCGATCTCGCCGATCGCCTGGATCCCGATCGCGATCCTGTGGTTCGGCGTCGGCGACGCTTCGCCGATCTATCTGATCTTCATCTCGTCGGTATTTCCGATGATCGTGCAGACCACGGTCGGCGTGCACACGATCGACAAGCGCTACCTGCGCGCAGCGGAGAACTTCGGCGTATCGCGCGCGACGCTGTTCACGCAAGTCGTCATTCCGGCAGTGCTGCCGCAGATCCTGGTCGGCATGCGGATCGGGCTCGGCGTCGCCTGGCTCGTCGTCGTCGCCGCCGAGATGATCGCGCTCCGCTCCGGGCTCGGCTACATGATCATGGACTCGCGCAACGCAGGTAATAGGTACGATCTGGTAATCGCGGGCATGATCATCATCGGCGTCATCGGCCTGTCGCTCGACAGTACCATGCGTCGGCTGGAACGCATCAGGTGGGTTCGCTGGCGCTATGCACAGTAAGATCGAAGTCCAGGGCCTCAACAAGAGCTTCGAGTCCGACCAGGGCCGCCTGGTCGTGATCGAGGACGTCAGCTTCACGGTTCGTGACGGCGAGACCGTTGCCATCATCGGCCCATCCGGCTGCGGCAAGACGACTCTCATGAATATGATCGCCGGCTTCGTCAGGCCGGACGCCGGCGCCATCGTCATCGATGGCGTGCCGCGCCTGAAGCCCGACCCGCGGGGAATCCTGATCACGCAGCACGGCTCGGTGTTCCCGTGGCTCACGGTGCGCGAGAACCTGATGTTCGGCCTCAATGGACACGCGCCGCGCAACAAGGCCGAGATCGCCGACCATTACGCCGCGATCGTCGGCCTCAAGGGCTTCGAGAGAAGCTACCCGCACGAGCTGTCGGGCGGCATGCTGAAGCGCGCCGAGCTGGCGCGCGCGCTCGTGGTGAAACCGGAAGTTCTGTACATGGACGAGCCCTTTTCGGCGCTGGACGCGCTGATGAGCCTGCGAGTGCGCAACGAACTGCTGCGGATCCTCGCGGAGGAGCGCCACACGGTCATGCTGATCACGCATGACGTCGAGGAAGCGATCCATGTCGCGGACCGCATTCTCGTGCTTTCACCGCGACCGGCGCGAATCCAGGCCGCGTTCGACGTGCCCTTCCCGCATCCGCGCCAGCTGACCAGCGCAGCGGCGCAGGAGCTGCGGGTCGCCATCCTGCGCGAGCTTGGCGTCGATCAATACGGCGGTTAGATCGCGAACGACCGCGTAGCAGACCGCACCTGCGCGCGCAGCGAAATATCGTTCGCTACCGCCCGCGCGTGATCGCCGTGCGCGTGCGTGAGGACTGCGCACGCCACCCGGGCGCCAGGAGTCGATGTAGACGGGCGGGCAGTCGCCCGAGACATATTGGAAAGGTCGCCTCGAACTGCTCCCGCCATTCACTTTCCAGTCGCTGCGAGGTGTCTCTGATGTAGATGTACAGATCCTCCGCGTCTTGAGCGGTCAAGACTGTCGGCAATACCGCAAGGGCGTCGCCGGAAAGCGTAAACTCGCCCGTCTTGCTCACGCTGCGCGCGAGCCCGTACGACGCATGTTCTCGGAAGGTGGCGTTCGTCCATGCCGCCGCGAGCCAGTCTGCAGGAACAGGATCGGGAGTCTTCGCCCACAGTCGCACTGGATCTGCCAGAAACTGTTCCTTGGAAACGATGTCCTCGACCAGTGGTTGGCCCTCGAACAAATCCGCAAGTGCTTCCAACGTGGCGGGCGTTTCGATTGCGTGCTTCGCGGCGAACTCTTCCCAGAGGCTCTGCTGCCAGAACATGAGACGCTGTCGACGCCGACACTCGTCTCGAAGCGCCGAGAGAAACCGGTTGTAGCGCTCGACGCCGCAGTGCGTTAGGAACAGCTTTCGAATGTCTTGCTGTTCACCGGGTCCAGTCTTCGTCATGCGGCACGAACTCCGGCGGAGAAGAAATGAATCCGTTTTCCAAATCAATATGCATCTGTGTCTCGAGCTCAATCTCTCGCCAGAACTTGAGACGCTTGCGCAGAGCTTCAGGGCTCAGTAATTCCTCAGCACCCGACGCCGTCACTTCCTTGACGACGAAAGCAGCGCCCGCAATCGAATACTGCTCACTCAGTTCCCGCAGAAAGGCTCGCTCACTGGACCAATGGGTTCCGAATACCTTGACGTCGCGCACCGAGGTCTGAGCCGCCCCAGCCTGTCGAATCTCTGAGATCCCGAGGGAGGATAAGAAACGATGGAATGAGAAGCAGACTAGGTCGCAGGTCCACCTGACAACGCATCTTATATAAGTAAGCGCTCCCCGGAAGTTATCCACTTCTCCCTCGTCCGGACGGATGTACGTCCGGGATATGCATCTGCGCAACCGTGGTTTTCGCACGCGGGTTTCGGACAACGCGCTATGCGTCACAATTGCTCGCTGTGCCGGCCCCGCCCTGCATGCCGCTCCATTCAACGAGTCGCCTGCCGCCAGACCCTAAGGTCTAACCATCCGCCCTTCTCCCGCGCGCGCTGTGAGGAAGTCCGGCCCGCTAGTCGCGTACTTCGCCTCTGATCTGCTCTTCCTGAATGAGCGCGATCTACGCGCGCTGCCTCTGATCGAGCGCAAGCAGCGATTGCGCAAGCTGATCCCGGCTGATCATGCCCGCCTGCGTTAGGTCGATCACATCGACTCTAATGCGAAGCGGGTTGCCGGCTACACGCATCCCCACCCTTTGCAGTGGTCGACCGGTCTGGCTGCGCCCGCCCTTTGTACACGACGTTCAGTGAGCTGCTCTCGCTGATGTGGATCCGCTCGCTTCGGGCGCCGGTCACTCGAAGGACTCCGCAGTCAGCTCCGATCGGCCGTGTGGCGTCGACCAGAGCGCTCACCACATCGTTGAGTTGAAGAGCGATCGGTGAATTGCCTGCAGGACGAACGCCCTCGAGTTGCAAGTCGCGCACCTCGTCGAATACAGCCGCCGGCCGTGCATCTGCGGCTCCGACCCTCAACCGGACATTACGCAGCGTCACTCCCTCAGCATGACGAACGTACAAGCCATGGGCCGGCAGCGGGCCGAACATGGGCGCATGCGGATAGTCCGCTTCCGCTTCAGGTACATCTCGCACCGTTGCTTCCGACTGCCCGCCGACCATCGTGATATCGATGTCGCTCAACGTGACGTCGCGAACCGGATGACCCGGCAGCCCGGTGATCGACGAGGCCAGCGTACCGCCGGTCGCGACTATGTTCGAGAACACGACGTTGCGCAGCACGCCAGGCGTCGGAGTCTTCTGACCGCGTCCGCGATTGCCGAGCCGCAGGAAGAGCGGTGTGTGAGCGTCGCGGATTACGACATTGGAGACGATCACGTTCTCGAAGGTCGCGCCGTCGACCATCGACATCGAGATCGCCGCGGTCGGCGCCCGATAGAGCCGCGGCGAGTGAAAGATCACCGCATTCGTGAACGTGATGTTGCGGAAGTCACCGAGGCTCTCAGTCCCGATCTTGAAGCCCTGATCGTCCGATGAGCACACCGTGTTGCTGATGGTCACGTTCTCCGTCGCGGGCGCCCTCCCGCCGCGCCGGCCTGTCGTCTTGAGCACGATGCAGTCATCTCCCGCTTCTATATGTGTGTCAGAGATGACGACGTTGCGCGATGAATCGATGTTGACGCCATCGGTGTTCGGACCGCGGTCGTCGTTCATGATCCTGACGCCACGGATCATCACGCCGTCCGATTCGAGCGGATGGATCGTCCAGCCCGCCGCGTCTTTGATCGACACGTTCTCGATGCGGATGTTGCTGGAGCGGACGAATTCGATGAGCGGCGTGGGCCGCGGCCGGCGCGAAACGAAAACCTTCACTGGATCGTGATCCCAATATGCACGGCCATTGCCGAGGATGGCGCCGGCGCCCTCGATCGCGACGTTCTGCTTGCCGGATGCGTGAATCAGATGATACGGCCCGTTGCCTTTGTTCTGCGTCGAGCCGTCGATCGCGATCAGCGGCACATCCTCGGGCGGGAATGGCTGGAAATCCTCGATACGGGGGCTAGCCAGCAAAGCGGCTCCGGCAGAGATGTGCAATGTGATGTTGTCGTCCAGTACGATCGTGCCGCTCAGAAACGTGCCGCCCTGCAGGAGCACGGCGCCGCCGCCGCGCGCTGCACACGCATCGACGGCTCGTTGAATGGCCATAGTGTCCAGCGACTTGCCGTCGCCCCTTGCACCGTAAGCGGTTACGTCGCATGCCCCGCCGGGCGACTGCAGTGGCGCCGCCACACCCACTTGCATCATCGACACCAGGGACAGGCGCACAAGCAGACGCACGACGTTCTTCATAGTTTCGCGCTATCACTTGATGCGCGGGCCGTCCGAGGCTCGCGGCACCAGCACCACCGGCTCGAGATAGTGGATGTCCGCCGGTTTGGCCTCTCCTTTTAGCAGTCGCAGCAGGCTCTGGCCGATATGCCGGCCGTTCTCGAAGACCGCGTGATCGATCGTCGTCAGCGGCGGATCGGTGAATGCCGAGGCGCTGGAGTTGCCGTACCCGACGATCGAGATTTCCTTGCCGACCTCGATGCCGCGCTCGCGGCACGCGGCGATGGCGCCGATGGCCATCGCGTCGGTCGCGCACACGATCGCGGTCGGCGGCGACGGCGCGGCGAGAAGCGACCGGCACATCGCGTAGCCGCTCACTTCGCTCAGGTCGCCGTTGAGCATGAGCACCGGGTCAGGTGCGATGCGGTGCTTGGTGAGCGCGCTCGTGTAGCCCTTCTCGCGCAGGCGCGCGAAATAGTATTCGAGCGGGCCGTTGAGCAGCGCGATGCGGCGATGGCCGAAATCGATCTGGCGCAGCGTCGCGAGATAGAACGCCTTTTCGTTGTCCGTATCGACCCAGGCGTAAGGCCCCGTCGTTTCGGTGCGTCCGTACGTCACGAACGGGATGCGCGCCTTGCGGGCGAGACCGACGCGCATGTCGTTGACGCGCGTGCGCACCATGAGCAGCGCGTCCACCCAGCCGCCCTTGATGAAGTTCTCGTACAGCGCCGTCTCGCGCACCGGATCGTTGCGCGTCTGCATCGTCGCGATCAGTGAGTAGCCGCCGCTCTCGAGCTCGATCTCTACGCCGCCGAGCAGGCTCGAGGCGACCGAGTCGACGAAGCGATTGCCGTCACCGGTCGAGGGCAGGATGACGCCGACCAGATGGGTCTTGCCGGACTTGAGGCGACGCGCGCCCGGGTTCGGTCGATACCCCAGCTCGCGGGCCCGCTTGAAGATGCGCTCGCGCGTCGCGTCGGACACATCGTCATAGCCATTCAGCGCTCTCGACACAGTGGAGATCGAGAGGCCCAGGTCGCGGGCGAGCAGGACGATCGACATAGGGCTCTTGGTTTTGGTGAGGCGCCGCAAGTCTACTGCAGCGCGGAGCGTGGATCGCGACGTGTGCAGAATCCGTTGACAAAAACGTTTTTGGAGGCGTAGTTTTTGACCCGACGTCGCGCGCCGGTGATTCCGCAGCGCACGGCGCAACCGCTTCTTCCGCGATCGCGCCGGCTCGACGCGACCCAGCAGGAGCGCGCGGCCAAAGTAATCATCAGGAGGGGGACCATGATGCGTCGCGAAAGCTTTGCTTCCGCCCGTACGGGCCGGAAGCTTGTGTCGATGGCTGCCTTGTTTGCCGTGCCCCTGCCACTGCTTGCACAGCAGACCACGCCGCCTGAACAGGAGGTTGGCGCCGAGCTCGAAACCGTGCTCGTCACCGGCACGAGCCTGGCTCGCAGCGCGCTGGATACGCCGCTTGCGGCGACCAGCATCGACGAGGACCGACTGGCCAAACTCACCGCGAACAGCCAGGCGGACATTCTCAACTCCGTACCCACGATCAAGGCCGAAGGCGGCGGCGGCGAAGTCGCGGCCAACGTCTTCATCAAAGGCCTGCCCTCGGGCGGTCAGTACCAGTTCACGCCGCTCGAGTACGACGGCATTCCGGTGTTCAGCTCGTTCGGCCTGAACTCGTCCGCGTTCGACGTCTACTACCGCAACGACCTGGGGATCGAGCGCCTGGAGTTCGTGCGCGGCGGCGTGTCGAACCTGTTCGGGCCCGGCTCGGTCGCGGGCCTCATCAACTACATCAGCAAGACGGGTAGCGACACGCCCGAACAGAAAGTGCAGCTCGAGTTCGCGGACGAGGATCGCGCGCGCGGCGACTTCTTCATGAGCGGTCCGCTCGGCGCCGACTCCAACCTCTACTACGCGCTCTCCGGCTTCTATCGGTACGACGAAGGCCCGATCAAGACCGGCAACGACACCGAAGGCTTCCAGCTTCGCGGCAACCTCAAGCGCGAGTTCGAGGACGGCTCCGGCGCGATCACGATCTACGGCCAGTACATCGACGACCAGGTGCAGTTCTACCTGCCCTTCCCGCTCGACGGCGCGAGTCGCAGCCGCATCCGCGGCAACGACGGCGACACGGTGTACTCGGTGCAGACCAGCCAGGTCGACGGCATGGGCTTCGTGACGCCGGACGGGCAGTTCAGCTCATCGATCGGCGATGGCGTCGTGACCAAGGACGGCTCGCTCGCGATCGTCTTCGACAAGGAGTTCGGCGAGGGCTGGGGCGTCAACGCCAAGGCGAAGTACGCGAGCTACGACCACAGCTTCGACTTCTTCCTCGACGGCGACGGCGTGGTCAACGTGCCCGAGACGCAGGCGGCGTTCATCGCCAACAGGAACCCGAACCGGGGCCTTCCGGCGACCGCCTCGCTCGCCAACTCGACGTTCACCTATGCGGACACCGGCGAAGTGCTGCCGGCCGGCGCGATCCTGTTCCCGAATCGCTTCATCGACCGCGACCGCCCGGCGGAGGACACCACCGCCGAGTTGAATCTGAAGAAGTCGCTGCAGCTCGGCGCCTTCGAGCACAGCTTCACGGTCGGCGCGTTTCTACGGCAATGCCGAGGCGGACGACTTCAACGTCACCACGACCTATCTCGCGGATTTTCAGAACGAGGCTCGCCTGGTCAATCTCGTGGTCCGCGACGCGCTCGGCAATCCGACGACGTTTTCGCTGAACGGCCTGCTGAACGCCGGCAACGGCTACGTCAACAATCAGCCATGAGGCGACGCGCTACGCGATCTACATCGCCGATCAGATGGAGAGCGAGCGCTGGATCTTCGACATCGGCGCCCGCTTCGAGGAGATGGAAGGCGACATCAGTCGCGAGCGTAGCGCCACGTTCATCACCGATCCGAACCCGGCCATTGCGCCCGCGCTGCGTGACGTCATCTGGGGCAACGATCAGTTCGTGAACGCCAGCGTCGACACCAACGAGTGGGCGGTCGCGCTGGGCGCCCTGTACAAGCTCACCGATGACCTGAGCATCTACGGAAACGCGGCGCGCGGCTACTTCTTCCCGGAGCTCCGCGCGGTGCAGATCAACGCCCTCGGCGAGCCGCAGAGCTACACCGCCGAGATCATCGAGCAGGCGGAGCTGGGCGTGAAGTTCGCGGGCGGGCGCTTCTCGGGCACCTTGGCGGCGCTGTACACGGAGCTGAGCGACCGGCGCGCGGTGAGTTTCGTGAACAGCCCCACCGGCGGCGTCATCGAGCGCGTGAACATCGTGTCGACGGAGTCTTACGGCGCGGAGGCCACGTTCAACATCCTGATCGTCGGCGACCTCAGCTTCGAGGGCAACGTCACCTGGCAGGAGCACGAGTACACCAAGTTCGACACGAATCCCGCATTCGTCGGCAACGAGCTGCTGCGCCAGCCGAACTTCATCTACAACGCGGGGCTGTATTACGACAATGGCCGTTTCGACGCGGCGCTCTACACGACGCATACCGGCAGCACGTTCACGACGGAGGCGAACACGATCCAGCTCGACAGCTATGACGTCGCGCGCGTGGACTTCGGCTACCGCTTCGAGTGGGGCGACCAGTCGGCCCGCGTGGGCTTCGACGTCTACAACCTGTTCGACGACGACGGCATCACGGAAGGCTCGCCGCGTCAGGACACTTCGCAGACCGTCGGCGGCGCGTATTTCGTCGGCCGGCCCGTGCTGCCGCGGAGGTACACCGTACAGCTGACCGTGGATTTCTAGATGCGAACGGAAGCAGCGGTGCAAACGGACCTCGATCGGCGGGCCCGCGAGATCCTCGTGGCCAACGACCGCGGCGGCTACACGGTGCCGAACGGGCGCGTGTATCCGTTCCAATGGAACTGGGACTCCGCGTTCGTGGCGCTCGGCTTTTCGAGCTTCGACGAGAAGCGCGCGTGGCAGGAAATCGAAACGCTGTTCCAGGCTCAATGGGACGACGGGTTCGTGCCGCACATCGTGTTCTGGCGCGACGATGCCGGCTACTTCCCAGGGCCGGCGGTCTGGGCAACCGGAAGAATCCCCCCTACTTCCGGCATCACCCAGCCGCCGGTCGCTGCCACCGTCGTGCGCGAATTGTGGGCGCGTGCGAGCGACCGCGAGCGCCTTGCGGCCGCGTCTGCAGCAGTTGTTCGACAAGCTGCTCCTCTGGCATCGCTGGTTCGCGCGTGTGCGCGATCCGCTCGGCAAGGGATTGGTCGTCGCGGTGCATCCGTGGGAGACGGGCCGCGACAACTCGCCGGAATGGGATGCGCCTTCGCGCACGATCGATGTCTCGGGCGTCGGCGAGTATCAGCGCCGCGACACGACGCATCTCGACCAGAACATGCGGCCCACCAAGGCCGAGTACGACCGTTATCTGGCGTTGGTGCAGTTCGGCCGCGCCACGGGCTGGGACCAGGAACGCATCGCGCAGACGAATCCCTTCCGCGTCGCCGACGTCGGCATGACGATGATCCTGCTGCGCGCCAATCGCGATCTGCTCGCGCTCGCGCAGGAGCTCGGGCGCACGGACGCGGCGAAGGAGCTCGCAGGGGTACATCGTCGCGCACCGAAGCGGGCATCGACTATCTGTGGGACGAGGCGCTGCAGTGTTATTGCTCACGCGATGTGATCACGGGCAAGTCCTCCGGCTTCGTCACGAACGGTTCCTTCCTCTCTTTCTATGCCGGCGTGCGCAACGAGCTGCGCGAGCGGAAGATGCTCGCGCACCTGGAGCGCATCGCCGACCGGGTCAAGTATCTCGTGCCGAGCCTCGATCCCGAGGATCGCGGCTTCGACTCGATCCGCTACTGGCGCGGTCCGGTGTGGGCGGTCATGAACTACATGATCGCGTACCGGGCTCGCGGACGCGGGGCACAAGAGCTGGGCGGAGCGCATTCGCAGCGACTCGCGCGCGCTGATCGAAAGCGCCGGCTTCTACGAGTCCTTCTGTCCGGTGACCGGTCGCGGCACGGGCGGCGGGGACTTCTCGTGGACCGCTGCCATGTGGCTGCACTGGGCTCGTCACGCACGCGCGACTTCAGCCGGAATGACCGACTTCCAGTCGCCGCCTCGCGCCGTCGCACGGAAGTCTCCTGACGCGTGTCCGTGCGAAGTGCGAGGCGATTCGCGGTCGCGTCGCTCTGGACAGTCGGCCTCTGCGCGCCGCTCGCCACACTCGCTGCGCCGGCACGCGTCGGATGTGCGGCGCTCTCCTCGCTCGAGCTCGGGCATGTCGATGTCGTCGCCGCCAACGAGATCGGCCGCGGCGAATTTGTCGCACCGGACGAGTCCCGGCACGAGGTCCCTGGTTTCTGTCGCGTGCAGGGCGAAGCGCGCCCGACCCGGGATTCGCAGATTCGCTTCGAGTTGTGGATGCCCGCGAACGGCTGGAACGGCCGCTACTATCAGCTCGGAAACGGCGGCTTTGGGGGAACGATCCCGTACGCGTCGATGGCCGGCGAGCTGCGACGTGGCAATGCGGTTGCGGCGACGGACACAGGGCACGCGGGCGATGCCTTCGACGCGTCGTGGGCGCTCGGCCATCCCGAGAAAATCATCGACTACGGCTGGCGCTCGCTGAAGGAGACCTCCGACGCAGCACGTGCATTGGTTCGCGCCTACTACGGGGCCGACGCTGACCGCAGATATTTCGTCGGCTGCTCCAACGGTGGACGACAGGCGCTGCTCCTCGCCCAGCGGTTTCCGGCCGATTGGGACGGCGTCCTGGCGGGCGCGCCGGCGCTGAATTGGACGCGACAGCTCGCCACTTTCGCGTGGAATCAGCAGGCATTGCGTAGCGATCCGGAGAGCTGGATCGATCCCGCCACGCTTGCTGTGGTTCAGCGGCTCGCAATCGCCTCCTGCACTCCCGCAGCGCGTGTGGTCGACGGCGTACCGACGGATCCGCGCCACTGTCGATTCGATCCAGCTGCTCACGTATGCAAAGGCGAGCAGACAGGCTCAGTGCCTGACGAGCAAGCAGGCAGCGGCGCTGAAGCGGATTCAGGACGGACCTGCAGACCTGCGCACCGGCGTCACCGCTTTACTTCGGGTTCGAGGCGACGGCCGCAGCCGTACCTGGAAACTGGGATCAATGGATCGTCAATGCGGACCCCAGCGCGCGTTCGCAGCGCACTCTGAGTGAGCAATTCTTCCGCCACATGGTGTTCGCGGACGCGAACTGGCGGCTCGAGCAATTCGATCCTTCGCGCGACTTCGACCTCGCTCAGCGCACCCAGGTGGTCGCCGGCGAATCGCTCGAGACGCGTGCTGAACGCGACCGAACGACGATCTCGCCGCATTCGCACGTCGCGGCGCCAGGCTGCTGATGTATTTTGGCTGGGCGGATGCTTTGATATCGCCTCGGGCGGCAATCGCTTACTACGAAGCCGTCGTCGCGCGCATGGGCGGGGTCGAGCCGACGCAGCGGTTCTTCCGGCTGTTCATGGTGCCGGGCATGACCCACTGTCAGGGCGGCCCCGGCCCGCATGTCTTCGGACAATCGGCGCTGACGCCGGGCGTGGTGGACGATGCGGCGCACGATGCGCGACGGGCGCTCGAAGCGTGGGTCGAACAGGGTCACGCGCCGCTGCGCCTGGTCGCCGCAAAATACGTGAACGACGATCCGGCGCAGGGCATCGCAAAGACGGGGACGTTGTGCCCGTTCCCGAACACAGACGGCTGCAGCGTTCGCAGGCTGAGGGAGCCATGAGTGCCGTAGAAGCCCACGCATGGGTCGATCGCGCAGCGCAATCGCGCAACTATCCATGGATGCTGATCGGTCTGCTGTGGCTGGTGGCATTCCTCAACGCGTCCGACCGCTCGATCCTGGTGGCAGTGATGCCGCAGCTCCGCGAGGAGTTCGGCCTGACGCCGGAACAGCTCGCGCTCATCAACTCGACTTTCTTCTGGGTCTACGCCTTCGCTGCTTTCGTGTTCGGGCGTCTCGGCGACGGCACGCGACGATCGTGGGTGATCATCGGCGGGCTCGCGTTCTGGAGTGTGGCGACCGGCGTCGTCTCGCTCGCGACCGGATTCGCGTTGCTCATCGCGTTCCGCTCTCTCGTCGCGCTCGGCGAAGCGACCTACTATCCGACCGCCACCGCGCTGATCAGCGATTGGCATCATCCTAAGATGCGCAGCCGCGCGCTCTCGATTCATCAGACCGCGGTGCTCGCCGGCACCGGCTTTGGCGCGCTCGCCGCCGGTTTCATCGCCGATCGCCTCGGCTGGCGCGCGCCCTTCGTGATTTTCGGCGCAGCGGGACTCGTCTGGTGCCTGGCTCTGCTCAAGCTGCTGCGCGACGCGCCTGTGCACGCCGCATCGACGGCGCAGGCCGAGCAACGCTCGCTCCTGGGACCGCTGCGCATCGTAGTGCGCAGACCACCGGCGCTCATGCTCTGCGCAGTCTTCTTTCTGGCGAACGGCGCATCGACGGGAGTGGCGGTCTGGGCGCCCACGTATGTGCACGATGCGCTCGGCCTCAACCTGGCCGGCTCCGCGTTCTATGGCGCGGCGACGATCAGCATCGCGAGCTTCCTGGCCGTGCCGATCGGCGGCCTGCTCGCCGATACTCTCGCCGCTCGCACTGCATTGGGACGGTTCTACACCCTGGCCATCGGACTCGCATTGGCGGGCGCGCTGCTGGTCCCGTTGGTCGCAGCGGGCACAGCGCTCACGATCGGTCTGGTCCTGCTCGCTTCCAGCTTCGGCAAGGGATTGTTCGACGGTTGCATCTACGCAGCGATGCACGACGTGGTCCCGCGCGAGGCGCGCGCCAGCGCGGTCGGACTCATGACGATGTGGGGGTTCATCGGCGCCGGGCTCACGCCGCTGTTCGTCGCCAAGGCGGCGAAGGTCTTCGGCATGGGCGTCGGCATCACGTCGTTGTGCGTCCTGTACTTCGTCGCCGTGGGCGTCCTGCTCATGACGCGCGGCTCCACGCGTCGGGTCGCCATCGAGATGCGCGCGCTCGAGGGTGTCGCCACATGAGCGCGTCACCCTTCCGCTCTGGTTCTGAACGCACCGCGCGAACTCGGGTTCGTCCCGCTCGACATGCCGCCGCTCGCCGCTGATCAGGTGCGCATTCGCACGCTCTTTTCCGGCGTCAGCGCCGGGACGGAGCTGTCGCAGTACCGCGGTACGAATCCCTTCATGCACCGGCGCTTCGACGAGACCTCGCGCCTCTTCGTGCAGGCGGACGCGCCGAGCTGGCCCTATCCGGTGCGCAACCTCGGCTATGAGGAAGTCGGCGAGATCGTCGAGGTCGGCAGCGCCGTGCGCGACCTGCATCCGGGCCAGCGCGTGTTCGGGACGTGGGGGCATCGCACGCATCATGTCGCGACTCGCGACTACGCCCGCGACCGCCTGTTGCCCGCCGGAGCAGATCCTCGCATCGGCATCTTCTCCCACATCGGCGCGGTCGCGTTGAACGGCGTTCACGATGCCGCGATACGCGTCGGCGATCTCGTCGTGGTGTTCGGTCTCGGCGTTCCGGGGCAGATCGTTGCGCAAGCAGCGCGTGCAGCGGGCGCCACGGTGATCGGCGTCGATCCTGTACGCGAGCGACGCGAAACGGCGCTCGCTCTGGGCGCCGACCGCGCGCTCGATCCTGCCGCAGGATCCGTTGCCGAAGCGATCAAGGCCGAAACCGCCGGGCGCGGTGCAGATGTCTGCATCGAAGTGTCGGGCGCGCCTGCTGCGCTCGCGGAAGCGATTCGCACTGTGGCGTATGCGAGCCGCGTCGTCGCGATGGGATTCTTCCAGGGCGAAGCGCGCGGCCTGATGCTGGGCGAGGAGTTCCATCACAACCGCATCGAGCTCATCTGCTCGCAGATCTCGGGAGTTGCGCCGGCTGCGAGTCACCGCTGGAGCAAGCTGCGGTTGTGGCAAAGCGCCGTTCGCCTGCAACACGAAGGGCGCTTGAACCTGCTGCCGCTGATCACGCACAGCGTGCCCTTCGACGAGGCCCCTGCCCTGTTCGCACGGATCGATGCCGGCGAGCCCGGGATGCTGCAGACCGTACTGACATTCGGTTCGCGCACATGAGTCGACTGCGCATCGGCCTGCTCGGCTGCGGCGGCATCGCCAGGCGCCACGCCGCGGCGATCGCAACGTTGTCCGATCGAGCGCAGCTCGTCGCGTGCTGCGGCCGCGATGAGCCGAAGGTTTCCGCGTTCGCCCGGGAGTTCGGCGCCGCCGCCTGGACCGACGCTGCGTCGCATGCTCGACGAAGCGAAGCTGGATCTGCTCATCGTCGCATTGCCGCCGCATGCACATACCGGCCAGGTGGAAATGGCGGCGGCCGCCGGCGTTCACCTGCTCGTCGAGAAGCCCATCGCACTGGACATGCAGCGAGCGAGCTCGATGGTCGATGCAGCCGCACGCGCGAAGGTCGTCGCCGCGTGCGGCTTCATGTATCGGTTCGGGGATGCCGTCGTGCGCTGGGATCAGGCGAGAGCCGCGGGCGAGACCGGTCGCGTCGGACTGTTCACAGGCCAGTTCCACTGCAACGCCCTGCATGCCCAGTGGTGGCGCGAGCGGGCCAAATCGGGCGGCCAGATGGTCGAACAGTTGATCCACATCGTCGACCTCGCGCGCCATCAGCTCGGCGAGCCGCAATCCGTGTACGCACGCGCCAGCAATTTCTTCCACCGCGACGTGGAGCGCTACGACAGCGACGATCTCAGCGCGATCGTGCTCGGCTACGACGACGGTCGCCTCGGCGTGCTGAACGCGACCAACGGCGCGGTCCCAGGACGATGGGACAAGCTCTGGCAGATCGTCGCCGAGCGGAT
The DNA here is from genome assembly GCA_963723505.1 of uncultured Gammaproteobacteria bacterium. Lineage (GTDB taxonomy): Bacteria > Pseudomonadota > Gammaproteobacteria > Steroidobacterales > Steroidobacteraceae > Steroidobacter. Next base: position 368,167 of record CAVRQU010000023.1, on the reverse strand, counting down.
GACCGGTCGGTTCACGGGCTGGAATTCAGCCACGCTCGTGCACACGAGCGGCGAGATGCGCACGCGAGCAGATCGAGACGCAGACAGATGTATTCGTTGCGCAGCTCGCGGACGTGACGGCGGCGATCGTAGACAAGCGTCCTCCGCGCGTACCGCTGGCAGAAGGAGCCGCAACGCTCAGAATCGTACTGGCGGCCCAGCATGTCTGCGCAGTCGAACCGCGAGATTCGCCTTCAGGCCACATGAGCACGACGCCATCCGAAGCCACCACGCTGCCCGCCGCCGCAGCGGAGGACTCACGCTATCGCGTGGCTGTTGATCGGCCTGCTCTGGGGAGTCGCGTTCCTGATCTCCGCTGGCCGCTCGACGCTGATCGCCGTGATGCCGCAACTGCGTGAGGAGTTCGCGCTCAGCGCGACGCAGCTCGCGTTGATCAATTCCGCATCCTTCTGGATCTATGCGGTCGGCGCGTTCCTGTTCGGACGACTCGGGGACGGCACGCACCGTTCCCGCCTGATCGTGGGCGGCCTCGCGTTCTGGGGCGTCGCGACCGGGCTCACCTCCCTCTCGACCGCATTTGCGCTGCTGATCGCGATGCGCGGTCTCGTCGCGTTGGGCGAAGCGACGTACTTTCCCAGCGGCACCGCGCTCATCAGCGACTGGCACCGCGCCGCGATGCGGGGTCGAGCATTGTCCGCGCATCAAACGGGTGTCTTCGCGGGCGCGGGCGTCGGCGCCTTGTGCGCCGGCTTGATCGCCGATCGCTTCGGCTGGCGCATGCCGTTCGTGATCCTGGGCTCGCTCGGCGTGGCCGTCTGTACCGTCCTCGTCCGGTGGCTGCGCGATGCGCCGAATCACACGACCGCGCACGAGGCCGGTCGATGCGCCTGACACGGGTCCGTTCCGGACGATCCTGCGGCGCCCGGCAGCGCTGTATGTATGTGCGGTGTTCTTCCTGGCGAGCGGCGCGTCGGCCGGTCCGATCGTGTGGGCACCGACTTTCCTTCACGATGAGCTCGGCCTCGACCTGGCGGGCGCGGCGCTGTACGGCTCGGTGTCGATCAACCTCGCGGGATTTCTGTTCGTGCCCGTCGGCGCGTTCCTGGCCGAGCGTTTGGCGGCGCGCACTCCGCTTGCGCTTTTCTATACGCTCGCCCTGGGGCTGGCGCTTGCAGGCGTGATGTTGCTGGGATTGCCCTTCGCCCACTCGGCGATGGCGGTCGGAGGCGTGCTGTTGGCTTCGAGCGCCGGCAAAGCGCTGTTCGATGGTTGCATCTACGCGGCCATGCACGATGTCGTTCCGGCCGAAGCGCGTGCCACCGCGGTCGGGCTGATGACGATGATCGGCTTCTGCGGCGCCGGGCTGACGCCGATCTTCGTCGCGCAGGCGAGCGCGACGTTCGGCATGGCGACCTCGATGGCCTCGATGGCCGTGCTCTACGTACTCGCGGTCGCATTGCTGATGAGTACGCGCACGCTCGCTACGACGCACGGTGATCGAGACTCGCCAAGGCGAGCACTCGCACAGCGAGAGTCGTCCATGACTGCTCATGCGCCAGCGTTCCGACCGGAGGATGCGAGCCTCTCTGCAGCAGGCATCGTGCTTTCGGACCTGTGCCCGCTCATCGACGGGGCGCCGCTCGCCTGCGCTGCTCCGCGCGTCGACGCGATGAACGACGGATGGACCATCACCTGGCCGGTTCGAGACAGGACCGGGAAATCGTTTCGTTCTCGCGATCGCGTCGCAGGATCCTTCGTCCGGCGCTGCTGCCGCGGGCATTGCGGCTCGATATGTCGCTCGAGGAAGCGGCCGGCGCGACGATCGAATCCATCGGCCTGCGCATCGGACGCGCCGACTCCTGTACTGCGCTATCTGCGCAACGGCTACACGAGTTGGGACGGCAGCTACTTCATAGAGTTGGACAGCGCCCGCGGTGTCGTCACGGCAGAAACCGGCGCATTGACGGGCCATGCAGTGACGGCGCTCGTGGCGCGCGATGGCGCCGCTGCAGTGCTCGGTTTCCTGCGACATGATCGATTTCAGAGCCGCTTCCGCTTCGCATTCGACGGGCCCGCTGACCATCGACGTCGAAACCTTGATCGATCAGGTGCCCTGCGGCGAACGAATCGCCGCGGAGCCGCTGATTCTGCTCGCAGGCCCTGTCGAAGATACGTTGCGCGCGTGGGCTCGCGCGGTTGCGGCCGAGAGCCCGCAAGCACCTCGCGTCCGCCGCAAGCGAATCTCGGGCTGGTGTTCCTGGTACAACCTCTATGCCTCGATCACCGAGGCCTCGATCCTCGAGCATCTGCGAGCCGCCGCGAACTTCCGCGACCGGCATGGCGTCGAGCTGGAAGTGTTCCAGATCGACGACGGCTACACGCCGGAAATGGGCGACTGGCTCGAGGTGAAGCCGCAGTTTCCGCGTGGCCTCGCTCCGTTGCTGGACGACATCCGTGCCGCGGGCTTTACGGCCGGCCTGTGGATCGCGCCGCTGATGGTCGGCAACCGAAGCCGTCTCTACGCCGAGCATCCGGACTGGGTGGTTCGAGACCGTGCGAGCGGCCTGCCGCTCGCTCCCATGAAGTTCTACGGAGAGTTTCGCTGGCACAAGCGCAGCGAGGAATACTACGTGCTCGACATCACGCATCCGCAGGCGGAAGCGTACATGCGCACCGTGTTCCGGACCTGGCGCCGGGACTGGGGCTGCGGTTACTTCAAGACCGATTTCATGCACTTCGGTTGTGAGTACGGTCCGAAGCAGGCGCGCCGCTATCGCGACGGGCTGTCGCGGATCGAAGTCTGGATGCGCATGGTCCGGCTCATCCGCGAGGAGATCGGCGATGCGCTGTGGCTCGCGAGCGGCTCGCCGATCTGGGCGCCGATCGGATGGGTCGACGCCGTGCGCATCGGGCGGGACATCGGCGTGTCCTGGAGAGGGCATTACTCGGCCGAATCGCTGCTGCGCGATCAGGCGGCGCGCAATTTCGCCAACGGCATCTTCTGGCAGGCCGATCCCGACTGCATCCTGCTGCGCGAGCGCTTCCACGATCTCACGGACGACGAAGTGCGCTCGCTCGCGCTCTTCGCCGGTCTCGCCGGCGGCGTGCTCATGACGAGTGATCAGCTCGACGAGGTTTCCGATGCGCGCGGGCGCCTGTTCGCCTCATTGGCCCGCTCGACCGAAGCGCGCCCATGCGATTTCCCGCGCCTCGGGCGGGACGCGCTGCGTCATCGCATCGGCGTTGGTCACCTCGGACAACCCGTGGTGATCTCCGCAGGCGATCCTGTGCTGGTGCAACGAGTGAGGCAAGCAGACGGCGCTGTGCTGATCCATGTGTTCAACACGGGAGATCAGGAAGAAGAGCGGCTCATCGAGCCGCAACTCGCGCAACCCGGCGTTGCGGCGCTCGTGAAGGTGCTCGACTGCGAACAGACACTGGCGCACCAGCGACGCTGGCGTGCACGTGCGCTTGCGACCTCATGCTTCCTGCCGTCTGCTCTTCCCGGCGCCTGTGTCGTGATGCACATATCGACTTCGAGCGCAGCGATGCAGCCGCGAACATCCCGCCTGCGGGAACGATTTCTGCAGTTCGCCGGCCGCGAACCTCGGCTCAGCTTCGCGCCGGGCCGCATCAACCTGATCGGCGAGCACACCGATTACACCGACGGTTTCGTATTGCCGGTCAGTCTGGCCATGGGTACGTGGATCGCGGCGGCCGCGCGCGGCGACACAACCCTGCGAATGTTCTCCGAGAACCAGAACGAACTCGCAATGATCGATCTCGACGCGGAGCTCGCGCCGCGTCGTCATTGGAGCGACTACATCGCCGGCGTGGCCTGGGCGCTGCGGAGACTCGGCATCGAGCTGCCCGGAATCGACCTGTTCGTCGCGAGCGACGTGCCGATGGGCTCCGGCCTGAGTTCCTCTGCGGCGCTCGAAGTTGCGACGGCCTATGCGTTGCTGTCGGCGGCGGCGCGCACCCTGACGCCGATGCAGATCGCGCGACCATGCCGGACAGCCGAGAACGAGTTCGTTGGCGCGCGGTGCGGAATCATGGATCAGTTCATCGCGACGCACGGACAATCCAATCGCGCTTTGCTGCTCGATTGTCTGAGCCAGACCTGGCGCGCCGTCGAGTTGCCCGCGACGCATCGCTGGATCCTCGCCAACACGATGGTTCGCCATGCATTGGCGCAAGGCGAATACAACAATCGTCGAGCGGAGTGCGAGCAGATCCTGACAGCGATGCGGCGTCGTTTGCCCGCGTGCCGGCGCATTGCGGACCTCGAGCGCGCCGAAGTCACTCAGCTCGCTCACGATCTCGATGCACATCTGCGGCTCAGGCTCAGGCACGTGTATGAGGAGAACCGCCGCGTACTCGACATGGTGAGCGCGCTCGAAACCGGCGCTATCGGGCATGCCGGCAAGCTGCTGCTCGCGTCGCATGAGAGCCTGCGCTCGGATTTCGAGGTTAGCTGTCCGGAGCTCGACCTGATGGTCCAGCTCGCGATGAGCTCGCCCGGCGTCATCGGCGGCCGAATGATCGGCGGCGGGTTCGGCGGGTGTACGCTGTCTCTCGTAGATGCGCACCAGGCGGACGAGGCCGCGGCAACCTTGCGCAGCGCGTACGCACGAGCGACCGGTACCGAGCCTGTGGTTTTCGTTTGCGAGTTCGGCGGCGCCGGAGGCGCCTGCGCATGAGCACCGCCTCACAGCGCTGGGTGGACGTTCTCGCGGCGTCGTTGCCCATGCAGTCGCACCGACGTCGCAACGCATTGACCGGCGACTGGGTGCTGGTCTCGCCGCATCGTACGCAGCGGCCCTGGCTCGGCCACCGCGAGAACGCGGCGCCGGCGACCCGCCCCCGATACGACGCGAGTTGCTACCTGTGTCCCGGGAACATCCGCGCCAACGGCATGCGCAACCCGCCCTACGAGCACACGTTCGTATTCACAAACGATTTCCCAGCCCTGGAGCCCGCGCCGGCGAGCGTTGCGCAGCGAGCGGGACCGTTCGCGATCGAAAGCGTTTCGGGTGAGTGCCGCGTCATCTGCTATTCACCGCGACACGACCTGTCGTTCGGCGAGCTGGACGGCGCCGACGCAGTCGCGGTGGTGCGCTGCTGGCGCGACCAGTTTGAAGAGTTGGACGCGCTCGAGAGCAACGCGTACACGCTGATATTCGAGAACCGCGGCGAAGCCATGGGCGCCAGCAACCCGCATCCGCACGGACAGCTATGGACGACGAGCGTTCTGCCGAACGAGATCGAGCTCGAGCTGAGCCACCAGGAATCCTATCGCCGCGCAGCACGGCGGCGCCCTGCTGTCCGACTATCTCGAGGCCGAGATCACGCTCGGCGCTCGGCTCGTACAGATGAATGAGCATTGGGCCGCACTCGTGCCGCACTGGGCCGCATGGCCGTTCGAGTTGCTGATCCTGCCGCGACAGCCGATCGACGGTTTCTCACGCATGTCGGCAGCGGAGGAAGTGGCGCTGGCGGCTTTGCTTCGCGCCATGATCGGCGCGTACGACCGGCTCTTCGGTGTTCCGTTTCCCTACTCGATGGGGTGGCATCCACGCCCACGCAGCGCGGGCGAAGACGCGGGCTGGATTCTGCATGCACATTTCTATCCGCCGCTGCTGCGCTCCGCTCACATCCGCAAGTTCCAGGTCGGGTTCGAGATGCTAGGCATGCCGCAGCGCGACCTGACGCCCGAAGCCGCGGCCGAAAGGCTCCGCGCAGTTGGCGGCGAGGCCTCGCCATGAGCGACCTGCGCATCGACATCGATTTCGGCGGTACAAAGATCGAGGCCGCCGCGCTCGACGGCAACGGCGAATTCGCGACGCGGTTGCGGGCCGCCAATCCCGGCAACTGCAACGTGGTCGATCCGGATACGATCGTCCTCGGCGGCGGCATGTCCAATGCCCGGATCCTGCATGAACGGCTGCCGGGGGCCGTGCGTCCCTATATCTTCTCGGACAACTGGCGCGCAAGAATCGTCCCGGCGCGATGGGGCGATTCGTCAGGTGTGCGCGGCGCGGCGCGGTTATGGTCGAGCTGATACAACACACGCGCGCGCTGCGGTCGTGGATCGTCGACGCGTATGACCTCTGGTGGCGTCATGGCGCAGACCACGTGCGCGGCGGTTTTCATGAGGGGCTGAATCATGATCTGACGTCGACCGGCGAACCGCGTCGATCGCGCCTGCATCCGCGCCAGGCATTTGCGTACAGTCATGCCGCACGCCTGCGCTGGGGCGGTCCGTCATCGTCGGCCGTGGAGCATGCGCTGCGATTCTTCATGACGCATTACCGGCGCAAGGACGGGCTGTTTCGCGCGCTGGTTTCGCCGCAGGGCCGGCCGCTCAACGATGAGATCGTGCTGTATGACCAGGCGTTCGCGTTGCTCGGCCTGGCAGCCGGCTACGCGACACTGGGCGAAGAGCGCTGGCGCGCGTCGGGCATCGAGCTTCACGATGCGCTACGCGCGCGACTCGCGCATCCGACGCTCGGCTTCGTGGAGAAGTTCGCGCAGACCGAACCGCTCTCCTCCAACTCGCATATGCACCTGCTCGAAGCGACTCTGGCCTGGTCGGACGCTCGACGAAGATCCGCGCTGGCGCACCCTCGCCGAAGAGCTCGTCGAGCTTGCGCTGACTCGCTTGATCCAGCCTCGCACGGGCGCACTGCCCGAATTTTTTACAGCGGATTGGCGGCTCGCAGCCGGACTGGGTCGTCGAGCCCGGGCATCAGTTCGAATGGGCGTGGCTGTTGCTGCGCATCGATGCCTCGCGGCAATGACCGGCGGATCGAGCGTACCGCGCTGAGATTGATCGAGATCGGCGAAACCCATGGAGTGCATCGCAAGCGGCGCGCGGCCATCGCATTGCTCGGCAGCGACTTTTCGGTGCGCGATCCGCACGCGCGGCTCTGGTCGCAATGTGAACGCATCAAGGCCGCATGCAGCGCCCACGCGCTGACGGGTGCAGCACAGTACGAAGCGATGGCCCTCGAAGCCGCCGAGACGCTCCGGACTTATCTCGACACGCCGATTCGCGGACTGTGGCGCGATCGACTGGACGCGTGGGGATCGTTCGTGGAGGAGCCCGCTCCTGCGAGCTCTCTCTATCATCTCGTCGGCGCCGTACTGGAGCTCAGCCGCCTCGCCGAACGGCTCTCCTCACTCGGCGCCGAGTCTACGCAGAACATCGCCTCAGCCGGCGCTGCGCCGCGCGATCTTCCTGGCGGCTTCGCGGATCGCTGACGGACTGTCGCCGAGTTGGCGCCGGATCTGCTTATTGAAGTACTGTGCGTCGTCGATGCCGACGCGAGTCGCCACCTGCCGAATCGGCAGATCGGTGGCTTCGAGCAGATAACGCGCGTGCGCGATGCGACGGCTCAGAGCGTATTGAAGAATCGTCATGCCGAAGCGCTCCCGGAAGCGGCGCGCAACGTAGTTCTGTGACTTGCCGACTTCACGCGCGATGCGGCCGATCGATGGCAGCGCATCGAACTTCGCATCGATGATCGCCGCAACTCGTTTCGACGATCGCGGCAGCCTCGGCGTCCGGCGCAGCGCTCTGCGCCTGCGCGCGGGCGGCGCACCAGAGCAACAACTCCTGCAGCGCGATGGCAGCCGTCGCTGTCGAGAGGGCGTCGGATGCGGAACCACGCGCATGCAAGCGGCTGATGTGCATCAACCGCTCGCGCACGTAAGTGGCGGCGCCGTGCAGAGTCAGGTGCAGCGGCAGCGAAATTTGCGCTTCGGCCTCGACGCGCTCCACCGGATGGAAGTGCACGCACCAGTGATAGCCCGGCTTGGGCAGATCGTAGCCGCTCGCGACGCCAGCCGGACTGAGCGTCAGATCGCCGTCGTGCAGGATGAACTGTTCGCCGCCGATTCGTATGCGGCCGTCGTACGAATGGAGGTGCAACGCGTGCGTGCGGCCGAGATAGGTGGTCGCGTAGCCCTGGTCGTTCAGGGGGAAGCGTCCGGCGACCCGGATCCGGGGAATCGTCGCTGTTGGCCAATGGAACGCAGGGGCAGCCGACATGGATGAAAAAATACCACGACTACAGAACGGTCCAATTGCCCGTACCCGATCGCCGGGCATAGGATGCCAGCACCTGAAGCGCACCAAGAGAGTCACGATGGAAACAGGGTTGACGGCGGCCGAGCGTGATTTCTACCAACAGCACGGTTACTTGCACATCAAGGGCCTGCTCAGTTCGAGCGAAGCCGCGACGTACCGCGAGGAGTGCCACGGCCTGGCGGATCGCTCCGGCAACAGCGATGCGACATGGAGCAGCGTTCGTTCCGGCGAGCAAGGCGGGCGAATGCGCCTGACGCACTGCCACGATGTGCAGTTCTATTCGGCTGCGTTCACGCGCCTGCTGGTCGATCCCCGGTTGATGCGCGTCTCGCAAGGAATCATCGGGCCGAACGTGCAGCTGCACCACACGAAGATGTTCATCAAACCGCCCGAGCACGGCGCGCCGTTCCCGATGCACCAGGACTATCCGTACTTCCCTCACGAGCAGCACTCGATGATCGCTGTGATCGTCCACTTCGACGATGCACCCGTAGAGAAGGGTTGCCTACGAGTCGTGCCGGGCAGCCACAAGCTCGGTCCGCTCGAGAGCGTCGGGCAGGATCATCATCTGCCTGAGGATCGCTATCCGATCGATGCGGCGCTCCCGCTGCCCGCTCGGGCCGGAGATGCGATCTTCATGTCCTATCTGCTGGTCCACGGCTCCGGCGTGAATCGTTCCAACGAAGCGCGCACGACGGTGCTCATTCAGATGCGCGATCCTGCGGACTTGCCGCTCAACGAGCGCCACAGCTCGCGCGGTCAGGGCATGATGCTGGCCGGCATCGATCCGCGCCTGTCGAAGTTCGAGTTCGAGTGGGAGCGTGATCGCGCACGAGCCGAAGCCGGTTGAAGCGGCTTCAATCCGACGCGACCGACAGCGGAATCGCATGATGCAGCGCTGTCCGCGGATCGAGTAGCGGCTCCGAAGCCGCGAAAGGCGGAGGGAATGAGCCACCACCGGCCCACGGAGTCCTGGTTTGGCGACCTGACAGCACTGCATTAAGTACTCGCCTCAGCGCGCACTGCGGGGCGTGCTTCACCGTCCACGGTCGTTTGAAGCGCCAACAGCCGCCGCACCGCCGCCTCGAGCTCCCCTCCGCGCACATTCATCGCGGCGATCATGCCTTGCCTGTCGAGAAGGAACGTCGCCGGAATCCCGATCACACCGAATCGCTTGCTGACTTCGCTCGTCACGTAGTGTCCATCCCCGGGGAAGTACTGCGGCCACAGCAGATTCTCTTTCTTCAGCAGCGCGAGCACGTTCTGCCGGTCCCGCGCATCGTCCAGCGTAATGGCGACAATCTCGAAGCCTTGGTCGTGATACTTGTCATAGAGCGACTTGAGACGAGGCAGCTCTCTCATGCAGGTCGAGCACCATGTGGCCCAGAAGTCCAATAGCACGACCCTGCCGCGAAGATCCTGAAGATCAATCTGGCGGCCGTCCAAAGCAATGAATCGCAGCTGCGGTGGTTCGCGCATCAGCGCCAGCCGGCGTAGCTTCGCCTGCGCCATATCGCTGATCTGGCGACTCGGGTGCGAGGCGAGCGCGTGCAGATCCCTCTCCGTAGCCCCGGCCCTCTCACGCAACGAAAAATAGGCCCTCAGGGCGTTTCGGGCGTGCTTTCGGGGCGGATCGGAGTTGAGGTACGCCTCCAACCGGTCGGTCAGAGCGGAGCAGTCGATCGCTCTGCCATCTTGCTGCTGCTTATCAGCCACGGCGCGCGCGACTTCCCACGCCATGCGGGGCTGCGCGAGCAGCACGCCAAGCGCCAGGGCCGCGCCCACGACACCCGACACGATCAGAAGTGGTCGCCGCGTCATAGAAAGTTATTCGGTATTGACATCGCTTTGCTGCTCGCCTCATCGAAGCGCCTTCTACAAACTCTGCACAAGTCACCAAAGCCTTGGCGTCGATCACCTGGGCACGAGACTCAGATCGCCCAGCCACTTCGACCGGGCCGCTTCGGTCGCGACTGATTGCGGATGGCGTCCCCTGTTGTCGAGATAGATCTCAGCCCAGATCTCCGTGACGATGGCAGTCCAGAGGCGCATCGCGGTCTCCGGGTGACATGACCGTTTGCAAGCTCGACGGATACGCCGTATATCGGCCAACTCGAAGAACCCTCTGCGCTTCACGCGGTCCGCGCTCAGATAGCGATCCGCCAGTAGCTGCAGCGTGAGCGCGAACTCGCCGCCCTGTTGCATTCTCATGAGTTCTTTCGGCGCTTTGCGCAGCCGCTCGTTCATGAGCGGACGCATGGCTTCTCGCAGGATGTACTTCTGCTGTCCACGCCGGATCTTCAGGTTACTCGGCATGGTGAAAGCAAATTGGATCACCGCCTTGTCCAGAAACGGCGATCCGTAGTCCAGCCCATACGCCTGAAACGGACGCTCGATGCGAGCCAGCGTTCGGCTGGTCGGCTCTTGTCCATCCAGCATCAGGCAACGATTGATGAACTCGTACCCCGGCTCGGCCACGAGTTCTGGCTCGAACGCTCGACTGCAATTGCGGACCGCCGGCGGCCGCGGCAGCCCACCGCGGTAGTACAGCATCGTCATGAGTCGCGCGAACGGGCGAGCCGATGGCTCTCCTGTTTGCGTCGACTCGAAGAAGGCGAGCAAGTCCTTGCGAAGGAACGGCAGGACCTCCGCCATCCAAAGCACCTTGTGGCGAGGCATGCCGCCGAATAGCAGATCCGCGCCCATGCCTGTGAGCAGTGAGTTAAATCCACGCTCGCGCGCGAGTTTCGCGATGCCTAAATACTGAAACGTTTCGCTGCGGCCGATCGGATTCTCGAGATGCCACACCGCGAGCGGCAGGCGTGAGATGAGCTCACTGCTCTGAACTATCAGGGGCTCGTGCTTGCCCTCCAGCCGCTGCATCACGTAAGCGGCGCGCTTGAGCTCGGGATCCTCAGGACACCCACCCGCAGTAAACGCCACGAGCTCCGCAGACGGCGCGCACTTGCGCGCCAGAAAGGCCGTGCTCATCGAGTCGATGCCGCCGCTCAGCGCAAGTCCGATACGTGAGCGCCCGGCAACGAGGCGGTTAGTCGCGCGCTCGAGCTTGCGACGCAACTGCTCGCAAGCCTGCTCTTCGCTCATCGGATCGACGACCAGTCGGATGTCCGGCATCCGCTCCTCGCGCGCGATGCTTCCATCCCGCCGGAGTCGGAGGACGCTCCCCGGAGGTACAGGCACGACATCGGCGAGCAGCGTCCTGCCGGACGGCATGGCTTTGTACATTTGCAAGCAGCGCACTGCATCGGGGTCTGCGCGCGCGGGCACTTGATGTATTGCAAGCAGCGCCTTGTACTCAGTCGCAAACGCGACACCGCCGCTCGCCAGGGCGCAAATGTGCAAGGGCTTCAATCCGAGAAAGTCGCGCGCGAGGATCAGCTCCTGGTCTGCGTCATCCCAAGCCGCCAGCGCAAAAGGAAAGGAAAGCCGCTCATCGAGGTCTTCGGCGGCGCTGGAGTGCAGCAGCGCCTCTACGATGCGCTGTGTGGATCCTGGAACCAGGCCCTCAGGTGCATCGACCACAAGCGAAAACGGTCCCTCGATCGACGGAGCTTGAAGCGCAGTCGCGACCTGCCCGAGATAGACCCCTTGCGCAACTTCACTCCAGGTCGGGACGCCGCCGCGGTGTTCGAGTCGCCGACCCATCTCGTCCAGCTCATGCGCACTGACTGCGCCAATGACTCCGAATATCGCTGCCACAGACGCCTCCCCCGATTGACCGCTGCCGGCGACTTCCAGGTCTTCTTATCTGCTCAGTTCGAGGGAATCGGCCGCAGCGTCTGCGGCCTGTTTGATATGTGCGAGACGCCCGCCCATTTGTGTCGCCTGCTCATGCGTCGGCTTCAGATAGCCCGCGCTGCAATACCAATTGAAGGTATCGGCAGCGCCTGCTCGAAAGGAGATCGTGGGTTCGAACCCGAGCACGTTGCGCGCCTTGCTCGTTTGGAACCAGAACGACTTGCGAAAGAAATCCAAACGCGGCTCATGAAGCGGCGGCGGCAGTCCCACGCGCTTACACACTCGCTCGGTAATGCCGGCCGCAGCAATGCCTGGCGACAGGGGCAAGCGGATCTGTCGAACACGAGTCTTCATCAGGTGACTGACCGTGTTCAGCATCTCTGCGCTGGTAATCGGACTCGGTCCTGCGAGCAGGAAGGTCTCGCCGTTCGCAGCGGGATGCTCAGCCGCCAGCAACAATGCGCGCACGACATCGTGCACATGGATCGGCTGGTGAAGATTGCGGCCATCTCCCACGACCAACGAGACGCCGTGACGTGCAGCTTTGAAGAACTTCAGCAACTGTAAATCCTCAGGACCATACGTCTCGCTGATGCGCGCGATCGTCGTCTCGATGCGATCCTGAAACGAGCGCACCACACCCTCCGCGGCTGCTTTCGACTCTCCGTAGATGTTGTCTGGCGACGTCGCCGTATCCTCCGTGATCGCCGCGCCCCTGCCGGCGCCGTATACACCGGTACTACTGACGTACACAAAGCGGCGGACCTTCGCCTGCACGCAACTTTCCAACAGGAACCGGGTGGCCTCGACGTTCACATCGAAGAAGTACTGATCAGGCACGTTCACGGCATGCTGCGCCGCGGCCAGGTGAAGAACCCCTTCACACCCTTGTGCGAGCTGTCGCGCGAACGAAGGGACACGCAAGGAACCGTCAACGACATCGATCCCTGCTGCTTTCAAACGGTCTGCGCGCGCCTGCTCCGCTTCGTTGTTCAGCAGTCCCGTTACGATGACCTCATGCCCGTGGGTCCGGGCTTCCCGCGCAAGTTGCGAGCCGATGAACCCCGTGCCGCCCGTGATCAAGAGCTTCATTGCATAGCACCCGCTGCACCGCACCCTGTGGGGATAACTCAGAGGCTGCCGAAGAGTTCCGACTACGTGTACGATTCGCCGGCATAACTTACCGACGCGTGTAACTAGCTTAGTTTTGCGCTGCCCGGCGGTGCGCGCTTGTCATTGCATTGCCTACAAGCGCTACGTTGGTACGGGCAGACGTCAGCTGCCGGCAGGATTCGGACTCGAGTTGGAAAGCGAGCTTTAGGCGAAGGGCGCATAGAGCGCACAAATCTCACCGCACGCAGCGCCCGCTTCGCCAGCCGGGCGGCCCGAATCGCCGCGCGGTATTTCAGTCGTGTAGGCGCGGGGCGTCAGTACGGCTTGTTCGCCTGATGCCACCATTCGCGGAACACGCGGCAAAGCTTCGGTCCATCGAATTCGGCTGTGAGAACCCCATCCAGTTGCACGGGCTCGCCTGATGGCGTGGACGTGAAATTCGTGTGCCATCGCGCGATGCCGCGATTCCCCTCCACCGCGAGCACCTCGAAGGTCATGTGAATGTCTTGCTGCTGCGTCACGGCGCCCTGCCATGCCGCGGCAATTTCATCGCGCCCTCGCTGCGGAGGATCGAACGGCGTCCAGTAGTACTCGGCGCCCTGAGGAGAGAACAAAGCGGCCGCGGCGCGAGCATCACGGCTTTCCCACGCTGCCCGATACGCTTGCAGCCAGACTTCAAATGCGTCGCGCGTCAGCATACCCATCCGCGTCCTCCGCTTGCTTTCAGCGCTTCCCGGCGACGAATGCGGGCCGTGAGGCGGCGATTCGCTCATCCTGAAAACGGCGCATCTCGAGACTCGAGCCCGTCGACAGGGGAGTGTCGGTTCCGAGCCCGTGCCGCGAGTCGCTCACCGCATGGTCATGATGTTCTTGCAAGTACACTCATGTCCATTGCAAACGCCGCGCGCAGCCGCTGGGCGCCAGACGCTTCGTTACACCCGGCGAACTCGTACCGGTCGTCGACCGCAAGAAGAACTACCAGGAAACTCTCCGCGCCAGGTAGCACAGCCACACGTGGGCGCTGCTCGCGTCTGAAGCTGTTTCCCCTGAAAATTTGCACGCTCTCTTGCACACATACTTTCATTGGTGAAGCGACTGAAACGACGTGCGCGCGCGTTCGATGGAACGACGTTGAATGAGCCTCAATACGAGCGAGGACTGAGAGCCACGGCGAGCTGTATTAGCCATATCGGGCGTAGACCCGATGCCGACGCATTCGTCTACGCCGTCAGCCTTCGGGCCAGTCCCATTTCACATAACCCGCCCCTACCGATACGCTCACTCATATATATGGTGGATACCCCGCCGTCGGCGCGGCCGGCCTATGCGCCTGCCGTCGGAATAACGCACGACAACTCGCAGACGCATTCGCGCCAGGCGCACGAGTGCTTGCGCGCCGTGGTTCTAATGATCTGAGGCGTGCAGCACTGGACACCACCACGCCGCGCGACGCTACCGTTCTAAACGGGCGCCGCCGCGTGCCGCGACACTCGCGTTCTACACTATTCGCGCTTTGCGGCCGCTCAGATGGGCCTCGCGTCGTTGGCAAGGTCGCGCCATTTTCACGCGCGTGTTTCTGATCCGGCGCGTCCGTTCGCCGTTTCGCGCAGCACCCGATGCACGAACTGCACACAGATCGATCCTTCGCCGACCGCTGAGGCGATGCGCTTGACGCTATTCGCGCGTACGTCGCCCACAGCGAATACGCCGGGCAGGCTCGTTTCCATCAGATACGGCGCCCGATCGAGAGGCCAGCGTGCAGCCGTCAGATCATCAGCGTGAAGGTCCGATCCCGTCCTGACGAATCCCTTCTCATCCAGTGAAACGCAACCCTGCAACCACTGCGTGTTGGGATCGGCGCCGGTCATCAGGAAAACGTGTCCGATTGCGTGCGTCTCGGGCGCGCCTCCGGACGTTCGATCCCAGCTGACGCGCTCGAGCCGGCCGCTTCCCGCCACTCCCGTAATGTACGTGTGTGTGTGCAGCGTGATGTTCGACGATTCCTGGATACGTCGGATCAGATAACGCGACATGCTGTCCGCCAGTCCCGCCGACCGCACCAGCATATGTACGCGCCGGCATCCACCAGAGAGGAAGACGGCGGCCTGCCCTGCGGAGTTGCCGCCGCCGACGACAATGATGTCCTCTCCCTGGCAGAGCCGCGCCTCCAGGTGCGTCGCCGCGTAGTAGACGCCGACGCCTGAATACTGCGAGAGAGTCTCGAGCGCCAACTGCCGATACCTCGCACCCGTTGCGATGATAATGATGTGTGTCTTCAGGATGCGCCCGTCGCACAGCTCGACTGAGTAAGGTCGCTCGTCGCAGCGCAGCCGCACGACGCGCGCCGCCACGTTGACGATGGCGCCGAACTTCTGAGATTGGACGAGAGCCCGCCCGGCGAGCGCCTGGCCCGAGATTCCCGTGGGAAAGCCCAGGTAGTTTTCTATCTTGGAGCTCGATCCCGCCTGCCCTCCTGGCGCAGTCGTCTCCATGACGCAGGTGGAGAGGCCCTCCGACGCGGCGTACACCGCAGCCGCGAGTCCGGCGGGACCCGCCCCCACGACGATCAGATCGTGAACTTTCGTCTCGTCGATCTCGGGATTCATCCCGAGACACTTTGCGATTGCGTGATTCGAAGGGTTTCTGAAGACATGCTCACCGCGACAAACCACGACAGGCAGATCCGCCGCGCCCAACCCGAATCTCTGCAACAGCGTCTCCACGTCCGGATCGCTCTCGACGTCGACATTGTGATAGGGGTGAGCGTTGCGCGAAAGAAATTCTCTGAGCCGCAGGGTATCGGCCGAGCTGCGAGTTCCGATCAGCGTCACCTGACCGTGTTCCGAAGAGATCAGGCCGACGCGCCGCAGGATGAAGGCGCGTATGAAGATCTCGCTGAGCTCGGCATCGCTCTGCACGAGCTCGCGCAGTTGCACGACCTCGATCGAGATCACTGTGCCCGATTCGCGCACACGCAGGCGCACCTGCGCCGCCGTCCCACGCAGCGTACTCATCTCGCCGAGGAACTGACCCGCCGTGGCCGTCGTCAGCACCGTTTCGCCGGTCGACGATGGAATCAGAATCTCGATTGCCCCTGAGAGCACCACGAGGAATTTGCTGTGGCGGTCGCCCGGTCTGACCAACTCCTCGCCTGCGCGAATATCCACGAGCTCGCCGTGCGTTCGCAGGCGCGCCATCTGCGCGGCGCTGAGCGTCGGAAACATCTGCTCGCGACGCGATGCGTAAGAAAGACGAGGCCATAGCGCCGCTCAGCGAACCACCAGAACGACTTCATCCACGTAGCACCAGCTCCACTTCTCGCCTGGTTCGAGCGACGACATGATTGCGTGCCGCGTCGTTTGAAAGTGTTTCGTGGCGTGTCTGTTCTTCGAGTCATCGCAACAGCCAACGTGTCCGCACATGCGACACAGCCTCAGATGCACCCACGAGTCCCCCGTCTTGAGACACTCCTCGCAACCGCGCGTGCGGGGTTGATCGGTCGTGATCCCATCCAGATGGTTGCATCGGGTCGGCATGGGGTTCTCCGGGATGAGCGGCTCGCTGGAGAAAGTTTACGACGATTTTGCCGAACGATTGCAACGTGAGGACCCGCACGTCTGAAAAGATTTCCACGGATTCCGTGGATAACTTGTGCAGAAGTGGGGCTTGCAAATCGCGGGGCGCGCAAAAAAATAGCGCGGATGTTTTCCTGGCTGTTTCTTGATCACCTTTTTCCTCGCTTCCTCCTCAGCGTTCATGTCGCGAAATATTCGGCGCGCGACGCTAAGCGACAGCATCGAGCGTAGCGGGCAACGCTAATGGTTCGAGTGCGGACGCCAGAGCTGTGGCTTACCTCGAATCGTCGAACTTAGTCTCGGGCTCGCTAGAGCAGGAAGACGAAGTCTTCCCGCGGGAGTCCGACAGATCGCGCGCGCTGACGCGGTTGATTCATGTTGCGGCACGCAAGCCGCCAGGACTATCTGCACAGAGTTCCTGCGATTGCCTGATTCAGCCGTGGCGTTCAACGGCTGCGCATCGCCAAACCTAGTCGATTGGCCAAGGCATTGTCTTCGGCAGCGTCGGCGCCGCTGGCATGTCGGGCTCTCCTCCGCGCGCAGCCTTGTCCACAGTGCGCCACCACGGTTCGACGCCTTCCGTGTGCGCGGGCTCGGTCGGTTCGCCCAGACGCGGCATCACCAGTTGCACGCCCATCTTCGGACCCAGCTCCAGCAAGGTCTCTACCGGCTCGTCCCACGCATGCATTGCAAGACTGAAAGTGCCCCAATGAATGGGCAGAAAGGGGCCTCCGCCGAGCAGCGCGAGCGCCTTGAGCGCGTTGTGCGGTCCCAGATGGATGTCGCCCCAGGCGGGATGGAACGCGCCCACTTCCAGCATCACGAGATCAAACGGCCCGAGCCGTTCGTGAATCTTTCGATACTCAGTCGTGAGGCCGGTATCGCCGCTGAAGAACACAGCGTGACGCGGCGAGCGAATGACGAGCGAGGACCACAGTGTGGCGTTCCGGTCCTTGAGGCCGCGCCCGGAAAAGTGCTGCGAAGGCGCAGCCGTGACGACGAGCCCCGTGTTCGGCAGCGCATGCGACTCCCACCAGTCGAGTTCCGTGATCCGCTCGGGCTGCACGCCCCAGGCTTCGAGATGCGCGCCGACCCCGAGAGACGTGACGAACGGCGCATCGACCTTGGCAAGTTCGCGGATAGTGGGATAGTCGAGATGGTCGTAGTGATCGTGCGAGACGATCACGAGATCGACGGGCGGCATGGCGCCAAGCCGAACGGGCGCCGGCTGAAAGCGCTTCGGCCCGGCAAGTTGCGATGGCGATGCACGCGACCCCCAGACCGGATCGGTGAGGACGCGATATCCGTCGATTTCGATCAGCACCGTTGAATGGCCGAGCCAGGTGGCGCGCAACCCGCTGTCCGGAGGTTTCGCCCAGACGTCGAGCGGGTTCATCGATGGAAGCGGCGCGCGTGGCGTACGTCGCTCGCCGCCGCACAGAAAATCGCTGATCGTCGGCATGGAGGCGTTGGGATCGCGCAATCCCGCAATGACCGGATGCATGTTACGGAACTGCTCCCCCGCCCAGCGCGGCGAAGCCTTGATGCGCTCGAGCCGCGGCGCCCTCGGGTCTTTTGCCTAGTGATCTCATGTCTGAACGATAGCCCAAAATTGATCCTGTTACCCGATCTCCATTTGCACGACGAACGCCGCACTCTTGCGGCCTCCGAAAAACATCAGGCGTCTTTGCGGTGACAGAATCTGCGCAGGAATCTCATCGGCGGCGAAATTCGAATTCATCAACAGCAGGCCGCCTCTCGATCACCTTCATTGCCTGAGCGATGTTCATGCCACGCGCAGCAGCGATTGCGCGTCATCGATGGCTGCGTGAACTTTCACGCCTTCTTCACACGCCTGCCGACGGCGTACTCACGAACTGCCGATAAAAAGCCCAGCAACCGGCGAAAGGCCGCCGGCCCACCACACCTGGCGCACACCATGCTGCTCCGCGCAGCAAGGAGAGTTGAATGTCTATGTTCCGTCGATTCGGCTCACGACTGACGCTGAGCTCGCTTCCGATCGCGCTCTTTTCCCTGGCGATATCGTTGCTTGACTGCACCCGCATCGGCGCAGACCAGCATCGACCAGATTGGCAAGTACGCTGCACACAAGGAGAAGTTGGAGTTTACGGTCGATGTCGCTGAGGACTTCGCCCTGTTCAACCCCACCAACGTCAAACCGACGGATGAAGTCCCGCAGCGCGGGTCGTTTTTCGTCACTGAAGGCAACATCTATCCCGCGTACACGATCAAGGGTGAGGGCGCCGAGTTCGACCCGAATCACGCCGGCTCGATCGGCCGTTGGTTCTGTCGCGGAACTCATCTCGTGCCCGCCACGGCCATTCCAGACGCCGCGTTCTGGGTGGACACCGCACAGGTGTACTACCTGCCCGACGATGCTGATTCGATTACAACCGACGGCCTCGAGGGCGCCGGCACGATTGTTCGTGCTGTGACCGGCGGTACAGGGGCGTTGCGCGGCTACGTGGGAGAACAGCGTCAGGAGTTCCTGGGCTTCAACTCAACCGGCGGCGTCAACCTCCGCGTGACGTTCATCCTGCGAAAAGCCACGCGCTGAAGCACTCGAGACGAGGGCGCCGCCGACGCGCGACTGATCGCGCGCGTCGGCGGACGTCCGCTCGCCTACGGAACGGCGCCTGCCCAGGTTACTCGATGCGTATCGCGGAACCACATTGATCCCGGCTTGCGGCCTTCCCTCTCGATTCCCTCTCGTCGAGCCGCCAGGCGCGCCGGCCAGAGTACGCCGTCGCTCACTTTAGTAAGCAGACAGTCCGCGCATAGTAGGGCTGCGCTGCAGTCGAACGGCAATGGCGATGCTGAGCGCGACGAACAACACTTCAGGGCATGCCGCAGCCTGATATTCGCGCTCCCAACTATATGTGTCGCTCAAGCTCGCCGGAGCTCTCATGAAACGCCGCGCCTTTCTCCAGACGTCTCTCGCAGCCGCAACGCTGTGGCCCGCCCGAATGCTGCTTGCCGATGTCGCCTCCGGGACGCTCGCGGACGTGCCGGGAAAAACGCTGACGGGCGGCGTCGCGACGTTGCGTGGCGCCGATATCAAGGATCTCGCTGCGAGCATGCGCGGGCAGGTGCTCGTCGCGGGGCAAGAAGGCTACGATCAGGCGCGGCGCGTCTGGAATGCGATGTTCGACAAACGACCGGCCGTCATTGCACGGTGTGCATCGCCGTCGGACGTGATGCGGGCAGTGACGTTTGCCCGCGAGCATCAGTTGCTGACGGCGGTGCGTGCTGGCGGTCACAGCGTGTCGGGCAAATCGACGTGCGACGGCGGGATCGTCATCGATGTGTCGCCGATGCAGGGCGTGCGTGTTGATCCGAGCGCTCGTGTTGCGCGCGTCGATGGCGGCGCGTTGCTTGGGCATCTCGATCGCGAGACGCGCGCGTTCGGGCTTGTGACCACCGCAGGGAACCGTCTCGCATACCGGCGCGGCCGGACTCACGCTGGGCGGCGGGTTTGGCCGGGTCGGACGGCGCTTCGGATTGGCGAGCGACAACTTACGGTCGGTGGATGTGGTCACGGCTGATGGACGACTCGTTGTCGCCAGCGAAGACGAGAACCCGGATCTGTTCTGGGGTGTGCGCGGCGGCGGCGGCAACTTTGGCGTGGCGACTTCGTTCGAATATCGCTTGCATGCCATGGACCCGACCATTCTCGGCGGACGCATCTCGTGGCCGCTCGCACAAGCACGCGACGTGCTGCGCTTCTATGCTGAGTTGTCAGCCACGGCGCCCGACGAGCTCAATCTCGACTTGTCGCTGCACAGCTCGCCAAACGGACCGTTGATCTCGGTTCTCGCGTGCTGGTCGGCGGATCTGGCCACGGGTGAGCGTGTGCTGAAGCCGCTTCGCTCCTTTGGTCGCCCCTTGTCCGATCAGATCACTGCAATGCCCTACGTCGTGCTGCAATCAAGCGGCGACGGCCCGAGCGTCGGCGTGCGCTTCTACAACAAGTCCGGCTTCATCACAGCGTTCGCTCCGAATGTGATCGACGCCGTCCTGGACGCGTTCGCGAACGCTGCGTCGGACGGCGTCGGCATCATCACACAGCAGGGTGGAGGCGCGATCGGACGCCGCCCGGCGGACGCCACTGCCTTTCCGAACCGCAGCAGCAACTACTGGCTGATGGCGCTTTCGTCCTGGAGGGATCCCGGAGAGGACGAGAAGAGAGTTGCCGCTGTGAGGAGCGCGTGGAAACACATCGAGCCGCTGACCAGCGGTTTCTATGTCAATTCCATGTCTGAGACTGAAGAGAACAGAGTCGCGGCGAACTACGGCGCCCACTACCCCAGGCTGCAGCAGATCAAGCGGAAGTACGATCCCGACAATCAGTTCCGTCTGAACGGCAATGTGCTGCCGGCGTGAGTGAACGCTGATCGCTTCGGTTGTTTCGACTCGATCCGCTGCACGGCGAGCTCCGGATGTCAGTGCTCGCCGCCTCTCGCCGCCGTAATGCTTAACCCACCGATCGTCAGTTGCACGTCGTCGAGATTGCGGCGTCCCGCAGGTTCGTCTGAGCGCCGCGAACCGCTTCGATCACACGGGCCTTCTGCGCTTCCGTGGGCTCGCTCGCGGCGAATCGCCCCGTGAGCCCCTGCAACATGCAGAACTCGCGATTGAGACTAAGCTTGAGATAATCGTCGAACGATTCCGGCAGCGACGTAACTGTCGCGCGCATGTTCAACACTTCCTTGATCAGGGCGGCGACATCGCTCGTGACGATCTGCGTCGCATCCAGCTTGTCGGCAGGAATCGTCTCCCCCGCGTCCCTCAGCGCCTGGACCTCCCGCGTCTTGACGTCCAGGGTCGCAAGGAGCGGTGCAATCCTGATGAGTGCGCAATCGCGCGGTTGCGATGCGTCCCTGTTCGGCAGCGCCTCGCACGCGCGGACCCCCTTATCGCGGATGGGCAGAACCTGCGCTTCGCGTACCGCGCCCGACTTCCAGGCCGACGTTGCCGCGATCCTGTAGAAGCCGGCGGCCGTGGCAGGATCGGTCGCGAGCAGAGCGTCACCTTGTTTCTCCGCGCGCACCGACAGGTCCGCGAGCTTGCTGTCGAATGGGGAGGCGCCATTCCCACTGGCGGCGGGGCTCGCGCGATCCGCCTCGAGCTTCGACGCATAGGTGCTCGCCCACTCTTTGTCGAGCTCAATGAGCGTGACCGGGGCCGTGACAGGAGTCGAGGAACAACCGGACGCCAACAGCGCGCAAACCAGTACGGCGCGCATCGGATTCGATGTCGCGAACTTCATGGATTGACTCCTGCTGCGGCGAGAGCCGCGTCGATCGTGGCTTCATCGAGCTGGGCGACGCTCCCGGACTTCACGACTTGCATGATCAAGGCCCGGTACAGGCACAACCACTCTTTGCTGCCGTACCTCCCAGCCTTCGTCGCGACGAGTTCGGTGAGTTGCGCGGCGAGCTCCTTCACCTTGGCGGCGTTCAGCAGCGCCGCCGCCGACTGACCTGCAGTGGCGCGGATCGTGATGAGCATTGCTTCGCGCAGCGTCGAGCCGAATAGCACCGTGCCGCCAGCACGACCGTTCTGCTTCCACTGCTCGCTGGCTACGAGAAGCAGGTCACTGAGTAGCGTCGCCAACAGGCTGGCGGCGGCGCCGCTTCCCGTCACACCGACCAGGCGGCCAGGGTTCGCCGCAACTTCCTCGGCGGCGATCGCCAGGATACCCATCCAGTCCTCGTGCGAGAGCAGCAGATGTTCGTCCTTCGCCATTGTCCCGGCGATGGCGCTCACCAGGCGATTCACTTCGATGTTGTCGGTCGAGGTGATCATGCCCGGCGTGCGCGCCATTTGCGCTACCACAATGCGCACCATGGCCTCGACGTTGGCGCCGCTCCGCAAGCGCATCAATGCGCCGGACTCGCCTGCACGCAGCGCCTCCGCAAGCGCTGCGACAACAGGCGTCAACGTTTGCGACACGACATTGCACCATGGCTTGCCCGGATCGAGCAGCGAGGCGCCTTCGCGCGCGGCGGTTTCGATGGTCGTGGCCGCGAGCGTCGCGATCAGCTGGCGATCGAGCGGCCCCACGCTCAGCTCGAGTGTGAGCGCCAGATCGTGGAAGACGGCGGCTACGAACTCTTCGCTCGCGTCGTCGGCCTTGCCGATGAAGAGCTCCGGCCGCGCCGCGGCAAGCTGCACAGTCGCCTTGTAGAGCTGCACGGCGCCGGCTTTCGTAAAGACGTCCTGCAAGCCGACGTCCGCAGCCTTCAGAAGATATGTGCGCGTGAGCGCGCCGAGGAGATCGTCATCGCCGAATTTGCCGCCGAAGAAGGCCTGCGGATTCCCCACGACGGTGCGCATTGCTTCGCTCGCCACGGGTCCCAGCAAACTCTCGACGACATTCCGCCACTTCACCTGCTTGTCAAGTGTGGCCGGGAGACTTTCCACCAGCTTTGGCAGCGTGCTTGCCACGAGGCGTTGCAGGTGCGCGTCTTCCACGATCGCCTCGGGATGCTCGCTCAGGGCGCCCAATCCAGCCTTGAGGAAAAGTCCGGCGAGTCGCTCGCCCAGTAGATTGCGCGGACCCAGGGCGTCCGCGTTGTCGGGCACGAGGTCGGCGACGCGCGTGGCGAGCGCTTTCACCAACACTTCAGCGTTGCCGCCGACGCCAAACAGCGTCGGATCATGCGCGGCGAATTCGGCGGCGACGTCGACGATCGTCAGCACGACACGCGCCACGGGACCGGGAGGCTCCTCGCCTTTCGACCACTGCTGCACCATCCAGAGTCCGGCGAACTCGTCGGCGAGCGGCTTGACCTTCGCGTCCTCCAGGGCCTGAAGCCGCACGTACTCCGCGGCGACGACGTCGAAGTCGCCCGCGAGACGGCGAGCTCCCTGCTTCCTGATGAACGATTCCCAATACCCGCGCAGGTCGCTGCTGATGAGATCGGGATTGATCTCGAAGAACCCCCGAACGAGATCGCGTTTCGGAAATTGCACTGTATTGAGCAAGGGCAGCATGGCGTCGCGATCTCGGGCGTACTGTCCGAACGCCTGTTGACCGGCTCGCCCGAGTCGCAACGCGGCGCGCACCGCCATGAGCACGAGTGTCGGATTCACGTTTCAGGTTCCTGGAGTGGGGTTGCCGGACGGTGAGAGCAGCACGCGTCCGCGCACCGGCCGTGACGCCACGCGCGCCGCCCTGGCGGCAGCGCTCGGTTTCAAGATTTCGGCAAACGGTGCGCTGTGCGCCAACGGGGGCATAATCCCTTCGGTCCGTCGTGTTCTGAGCTGGCGCTGCATCGTCCACGCCGTCCGCTGCTGGCTTGTTCAAGTTGTTTCCGCCGGCGTTACGCCACACGCGTACGCCGGATTCTGATTGCAGCATCCTTTTACGCCGGGGCCCTTGCACAATCAATCGCGCAATGGCGTCGCGCGTGTCCACTCATGAAATCGAACGTCGGGGTTCAAGAATCGGCGGTTGAAGTGAAAACGAACATGATCCTTCGGTCTTAGGGCATTCGCTTCACTCACCTTGCTGCGGCGGCTGGACGAAAACTACGGGCTGACGAGAGATCAGGAAATGAGCGCAGCCTCTCCACCTACTTATCACGGTCCGTGCTCGCGTCCGGCGACAGCGCGACGTGAGCGCTGCCGCGATAATCCTTTGGTTCCGGCAAACCCTTGCTGGCGGCCTTCTCTCGAGCCAGACGGTGATTCATATCGGCAGGGATGAAGGTCACGCGCTTGCCGAGGCGCTTGGCCGCCAGCAGTTCATCACGAGCAACGTCTCCTCCGCCAATCGCGATGAGGATGTCGCTGGAGGTCACCATGGCTTCCGAGGTGGGTGAGAGCGACGTGCCGCCCGGCAAATAACCTCCCCAACTCGAATCGTTGACGTAGAAGACGAAGTCGACGCATGGAGACAAGGCGACGTTGTGCGCCTTGGCTTGCGTCGATACGATCCCCGATGTCTGGAAGCCTCTGCGCTTGGCGACCTCGTAGACGGCGCCAATCCCTTGTGAAGTAGCGCCGATGTTCACCACCGTGCGCTTCGGATCGAGCTTGTCCAGCGCGGCATTCGCGTGCTTCAGCATCGCCGCTGGATCCTCGTATTCCGCGCCGGAGTACCCGAGAAACGTCATCACCCGCCATGAATTCGACGCGAAAATATCCTTTATTTTTTGCGGCGTGGCCTCCGTGACCTGCTTAGGGGGTTCGCAGGCGCCGGCAAAGCTGACGCGTGCGACGCAGAGCAGCGCGCCAAGCACCGACACAACGACAATGGCACGTGTGTTCATAGGGCTGTGAGAGACAGGTCGAGCTTCGCGCCTGGCCATCGCCGCTCAGACGTCGACGAAGCCAGCAGTGAACGCCCGGGCTCGACACGCGTGGCGTCCTGTGTGGACCGCCGCGTCCAGATGAGCTTACGCCTGTCGCTAAAGCGATCAACGGATCCAGCCTCTTGCTGCGGAGCAATCCAGCTCCGCAGTACGCCAGCGTTCGAAACATCCCCGGTCGGCAACGAGAGCGTGTCTGTCCGCGCGAACGCCAATGCATGCCTATGCAAGTACAGCTAATCCGCTCGCATCAACATGCACGCACTTGTGCCCCCGCGACTGTACTTGCCGTACCAGATCCTTGGTCCCCCCCGGGCCGTCGCCCTCTTTTCCGTTCCAAAGCGCAATCAGGGTCATCTGTGTCGCGTTCTCCGCCAATGCGTTGAACATCATCCACAGATTGTTTCGCTGCCACAGGTCGTACTCGCGGGTCGTCACAAGCCAGTGAGGCAGGTCCTTCTTCTCGGCGAGGACAGTGGGCTTCAGTCTTTGCGTCAGACGATTGTATCTGGCGACCCATTTCGGGCCCGCCGGCGCAACCGACGCCGCCGAGAACTGATCAGGCGGTAGCGCGAGGTACAGGCGAGCGGCGATCCCCAGATCTTCGCAGACTTCATGGAAGAGAATGTCAGCGCCTGAAGCGCCGCCGGCAATGCCGATGATCCCGCCCGCGGCTTCGCTCTTCTCCTTCTCGACCGCCTCGCGGATGAGGCGCTTTGCCTCCGCTTCCGCGGCGTCGGTATTCGGAAAGCGCGGCGTGTTCCTGCCGGGCTCGTCCACCCTATGACCGGTAAACAGGACGACGGTGCTGTGTTTCGCCGGCGTCTCAGGCTCGTGCTTGTCGAGTTCACGCACGACCTGCAACGCTTCGGCTACGAACTCAGCGCGAACACCGAGGCGTTCGAACAACTCGAGCTGTTCGCGCGCCGAACTGATTGCGAAACCGGATGCTTCCGTGAGCGCCGCGCGGTAGCGCTGCGCCACGGCCTTGGGCCGCTTGCTCAACAGGAAGGCGACGTCAGCGTCGGTAATTCGCGCCCACATGAGCTGCTCCACATCAGGCGAGCGTTGGGCCTGCAGATAGCCTACGGTCGATCGGACGCAAAGCTGCACTGAGCCGCTGAGCACCTCAAACTCGGACTGTGTAAGGTCAAGCGCGGCCTTCGCCGCTTCGTCGCTTTCGAACATCGCATTCCAGACATCGGGCAGTGCGCGCGCCAGCCCTATCCGGATGGTCATCAGGCTCAGGGCGTTTGCTCCGGGATAGTAAGCGTTGAGGTCGTGAGAAAACGCCGCCGCGTAGGCAGCCTGCGCTTGCTCGAGTTCCGGGGCTTGCAGAGCGCGGGTCTGAATACTCTGCGGATCCGCCGCGGGCGGACCCGCGGCAAGTGCTCGACGCCAGAGCTCCTTTTTGTTGCGAGCGCGCAGTGCAAACACCTCAGCAAGCTGATCGCGGCTGCTGTTCGGGGAATCGATGACACGCTCAATTGCGATTTCGGACCCTGTGATATCGCCAAGCTTCTGGTAGACCGTGGCGAGACGCAGATTCGCTTCGACATCCTTCGGATTCGTATCGAGGAGCCGCTGAAACGTCTCCTTCGCGCCGCCATGAGCCTTCAACGCGAATTGCGCCCGGCCCACCGCGCGCAATCCCTCCGATTCCCATGGCTTTCCGTGTGTTTCGTATGCGAGCAGGCGCAGGTCGCCGCGCCGACCTTCCCGACGCGCTCTTTGCACCTCCTCTCCGAAATCCCGCGGGACAACCTTGAGGACCGAGGGATCGGGAGCCTTGAGTTGCGGCAGCAGCTGATACACCGGACTGTCGGAACGCGACGAAGCGAGCGTCTCCTTCAACACCCGAGAGAGAGCGTCGACGGTGGCGGCAGGGTTGGCCGAGTCATAGACCAGATATCGGTCGGTCTGAAGGTCGAAGGGATAGTCCTGATTCGGCACAGGGGCTCGAATCATCACCGTCGCATACGGACGAAGTCCATGACGAATCCCGAGCTCGTAGAAGACATTGGCGTTGTGGATCGACAGGTCGGCTACGACGACATCCGCAGTCACAAGGAGCCGGAACATGTCTTCACGTATGTTGCCCGCCTCGACGATCTCCGTAGTCGTCGAGCCCTTGAGCCCGACGCCGGCCAACGCTGGCGCAATCAGCCGCTGCTCCACCTCGTCGAAATTGATGCCCTGCTTCGTCCCGAAGGGTCTGACGATAAACACCTGAGTCATGGGTGGCTCCTGGAGTCCGATCCGCTGAACACAGGATCAACTATTGAAACTCATAGCATCCGTCGATCGTGCCCGTCCTGCGCCGGACAGGAAGTGTCCAGAAGGCGTAGGCGAGCGACTCGAGCAGCAATCAATAACGAGAGAAGACTCAGCTTCACCGCACCGGTTGATACATCGCCTTGAACTTCGCTGCGGAGATGCAGTACGCGTCAGCGCCGCTTTTCGTGTTGGAGACGATATAGTCGCCGCGCTTGTAATTCGATCTGCCCTCTTTCGTCTTCACACTGCCGGCTTCACTCGCCCGCTCCGCCCAGATTGGCGTCGTCTTGAGATACTTGCCGGGCTGCAGACGCTTGTACGTTCTCGCGAATGTCCTCGCGTCGACAGTGTAGACGTCCCCGCCATTGTCGACGAGCCAATCGCCTCGCTTGGCGCGCTGTCTGGCGCCCCACTTACGATACTCCAGCCCTTTGGTCTCCAGGTCCAATCGCACGGCGGTCACGAACTGATTCGCCTTCTTGCGATACTGGCGGCGCTTGATCATGACGAGCCCCTTTTATGACGATCGCTGCGTAACGCGCTCGGCGACGGCTTGGTTGCACGACACGCGAACGCGCCATGACGAGCGATCAGGCCAGCAGGCGCCGCCTGTCTATGGCCTCAGATCAAACGCCGCCGGAAAGTGATCTCGTCGAACGTCGCGCTCCCCGGCCAGCATGCCAAGGCGATGGAGGATCTTCATGTTGGAGGGCGAGTCCATCGCGCTCAGTGACTCGATCAGCTTCGGATCTTTCAGCGCGGGCTCGAGCTTCTGTACGCTGTCCGCACGCAGGTCGACGTTGTAGCGCAAGTAGCTCAGCGCGGGGGCTCCTCCAAGAACGTCCGGGCCGAGATCGCCGACTTCGCGATCGATGCGACGCGCGGTAGGACTGCTCGACAACCACTGCAGAAGCTTTTCCTGCAGCGTGGCCGTATCGTTCATCAGAGACAACAATGCGGCGACCGCCTGTTTGGCCGCGAGACTCGCGTGCGTAACGTTCGGATCAGCCGCGCCGGTTCCGAGCGACACCACCAGCAACTTGTCGGCGCCGGTCGACCAACCGACGCGGTACCCCTCCATCGTGGCGTACATCACCGCCATCAAAGCCGGATTGTTGAACGGGCTCACGCCGCCGTCGACAAACTCGCCGGCCACGGACTTTGCATTCGGGGCGCGAGCGATCGTGATCGATTCCGGATCGAAGAACGCCGGCGCCGCCGTCGAGGCTCGCACGACTTGCCACAGCGGATAGTCCGCGTTGCCCACGACGCCGTTGAGGCGAGCCGCAAAATACTGACCGCGCGGATTGTTGCTGATGGGCCAGGGACTTCCGGTGTCGATGCGCTTCGTCATCACGAGCAACCCCGTCTTGAGCTCCGGCCCGCCGAGCGTGGTCTTCGCCCCATAGACCTTCTTGAGCTCAGCGATAAGCTTGGCCTCATCGTACTTCGCTCGAAGGACGCCTTGCCGCAGCAGGCTGCGCGTGAATACGACTTCGCCGAGCGTCATGTACTTGCTGCGGATCGCCTCGACTGTCCAGCCCATCGCAAGCGTGGCCGCGATGATGGCGCCGGTCGACGTGCCAGCGATCAGATCAAAATAGTGACACAAGCGGAATTCATCTCCCGCAGCGTGGCGCTCTCTGAGCGTGTCTTCGATCTTCTGCAGCAGACCCAGGCTCAGGATCCCTCGCAGCCCTCCGCCGTCGAGCGCCAGTATTCGCTTGGGCGCCCGATCATTCGCCAGGTGCTCATCGCGAGTCCGAATTGCGTACGCCATGATGATCTCCAGAGGCAATCGAATTCTTGTGTGCACTCGACTCCGCGATCAGCATCCGCGTGCGAGCGCGCTTGCCGGATCGTGTCGACGGGTGTGCGCTATTCCAGCTCAGATCTCGACTTTCGCCACGAACTCTGCGATGAACTCCTGCACGCGACTTGCGATCTTTGGCTTCGTCGCGTTCAGCAAGTCCACGGACGCGCTCATGGTGCTGCTTGCCTTCCTGAGCTCGGCGCGCTGACCGGCGAACTTGAAAAACAGCACTTGCGTGACCGAGCGCTCCGCCAGTACGCCGAAGTACATAGCCTTGATCCGCGGATTGCCCCCGGCGTCCAGATCGACGTAGCTGACCTGGAATTTGGCCCCGCTCGCGTGCTCGCTGGAGCGATCGAAGAGCGTGATCCACGGAGAGTCCTTGTTCATGTTCTGCAGACCCTTGAGCACGTTGACCACCATGGAGACGGCGGCGACCTGCGGGCCGAGCATCGCCGCGATGATCGGAATGATCTCCTCGTGGACATTGGCGTTCTTGTTCTGGATTGTCTGATTCTGGAATTCCGCTTCGGCGAGATTCCAGCCGGTGTTCTGCAGGGTGTCGCTGTACTTGCCGTACCACGTCGCCATATCGTTCGACTGCGACGCGGCCTTGTTCGCAGCGAGTTGCGCCAGCAGCAAATTGTTGGCCAGTGCTCCGCGGACGCCGGCCGCGACTGCAGGATCGAATTCCGCAAGCTGAGATCCGACCGTGACGAGCGCCTGCCCGGAGGACGCTTCAATCTCAGCCGCGATGTCGGCGCCTGGCGAGACGGATTCGAACCGCGGGCCCGGCTCCGGCAGATCCAGGTTCTGTACGAATTGAACGACCTGATTCGCTGAACTCGCCATTGCGCTCCTCCCTTGTGTATGCAACACCGTCCGGGATGTCGCTCAATGGAGCTGCCTAGTGAGCGATGACTGAGGAATGGCCCAGACGACCGCGGTGCGATGCATGACGCATGCCGTGAATGAAAGCTGGAAGAGCGGAAGCGACGATGTCTTCTTCTGGCTATTCACGAATCACCAGTCACTAATCCATTCGAATGTCTTCGGCACCTTACGCGCGCCGCACAGGCGCAACAAGCCCGAATGAAGCGTGGGTGGACGCAGACTGACCCGGCTACGTACCTAAGTAGGCTTGCGCTTCGGCTCTGATCGGCGGCTAAATAAATCGAGAGTTCTCAGCGACAACTACACCGCACTGCGCATCTGAGCATTGGAGGGATTCATGCCATCGGCTGCACTGTCGTCCGCATTGCCGTTCGTGCTGCGCTGGGAGGGCGGATTCGTGGATCACCCGGCGGATCCGGGCGGCCGCACGAACAAGGGCGTCACACAGAAGGTTTATGACGCCTCGCGCGCGCGGCTGGCGCTCGCGCCGCAGGATGTGAAGAACATCACCGATGCAGAAGTTCATGCGATCTACGAGGCGGACTACTGGATTCCGCCGCGATGCGATCTGCTCGAGGATCCACTGAGCCTCGTGCAGTTCGATACCGCGGTCAACATGGGCGTCGGGCGGGCGGTACGCCTTCTGCAAGGCGCAGCCGGATGCGGGGTCGACGGGGACTTCGGCCCCGGCACCAGGAAAGCGGTGACGGAGTGCGATGCGGGTCAACTGCTCGTCCGATATTGCGATGCACGCGAAGCGTTCTACCGGCGACTCGCGGAGAAGAAACCAGAGCTCGCCGTCTTCCTCAAGGGCTGGCTGAATCGTCTCAATGCGTTGCGCAAGGAGACCGGCCTGCCAGGGTTTGAATCCGCCGCGCCGCTCGATTTCGGAGCGACTGGGTACATCAAGAAGATTCCCGAGGGCGCTGAGTACGACCTGTAACTCGACCGCTCCTGCGTAACACTGCGACTGGAGGGACACACCGTGGCGCATGTGACATTCATTCACGGGATCTCGAACAAGCCGCCGGCCGACGATCTGTCGCGTATCTGGCAGCGCGCGCTGGCGGACGCTGCCGATCCTCTCTCGCTGGGTGATCAGGGAATTACCAGCTCAATGGTGTATTGGGCTGACCTGATGTATGCGGCGCCGGTCGAGGATCTGACGGCGTACGAGGGCGTGCTCGAGAACACAGCGGAAGCGATCGATGGCGCGGGAGACGCGACGATCCCCACGCCGAAAAACCCGGACGAAGCAGCTTTCCTGAACGGATTGCGTGCGCAGCTCACCCAGATGACGGACGAGGAGCTCGCCGCCCCGCAGCAGCCTGCCGTTCCCCCTGAGCCTCGCGGCGCGCTCGAGCGCGTGCCGCTGCCGTGGTTCATCAAACGCCGTTTCATGAGCGCGTTTTTGCGCGACGTGCACCACTACTTGTTCGATGTGGAATTCGCGCCCGAGGGTCGACCGCCGCTGGTACGCATTCAGAAAACGATTCGCCAGCGCTTCATCGATGCGCTTTGTGCGCCTGCGATCTCCCGTCCTCATGTCGTGGTTTCGCACAGCATGGGGACGGTCATCGCCTATGACTGCCTGAAACGCCTGGATGCTTGCAGCGACGTGGACGGCCTTATCACCATCGGCAGCCCGCTGGGACTCGACGAGGTGCAGGACAAGCTGCAACCGGGGTGGACGCGGAGCGACGGCTTTCCGACAACCCATGTGAAAGGCGCCTGGATCAATCTTTTTGATCGCCTGGATCCGGTCTGCGGGTTCGATCCCTTGCTGGCAAACGACTATCAGGGCGGCGCGGCGCCGAAGGTCGAAGACATCGTGGTGCAGAACGACGGCGCCTGGCGGCATTCCGCCACGAAGTACTTGCGACAACCTGCCTTCTGCAAGGCGCTGCGTCGCGCCTTGGCGCTCTGACAGCCGCACAATGGAAAAGGAATCCCCGCTGGAAGAGCTACGGACGCGGGCGCAGGAGACGCTGCGTCGGCTCAACGGGTTGCACGGCGATGAGGCCATCAATGCCGCGTTGCCGCTGCTCACGTGTCTGCGGAACAGTCGAGAGCACGAGGCGCTGGCTGCTGTTGCTGAAGCGATCGGTCGACTGGACCCGAACCAGGCGACCGCACGCCGTCACTACGCACAGGCTCTCATCGAGACAGGAAAGGTCACTGCTGCGCTCGATGTCCTGCAGGCGTTGTCGCGGCGCGTGTCGAAGGGCGATCCCGAGGCGTTGGAAGCGGCGGGGCTCATCGGCCGCGCCTACAAGCAGATTTTCTTTGACTCCGGCGACCGTGGTTCGGCCGCTGCGCGCGACGCTTTGAAGCAGGCCATCGCCGCCTATCGAAAACCCTATGAGGCGAACCGCGCGAACACCTGGCATGGCGTGAACCTGTTGGCGCTGATCGCGAACGCGCGTCGCCTGGGCGTTCGCCTTGGGAAGGCCCTGGATCCCCGGGCCCTCGCGCGCGAGCTTCTGAACACGCTGCAACAAGTCCCCTCGAGCGAGCGCGACGTGTGGCATCTGCCGACAGTCGCTGAGGTCACACTGGGCCTGGACGACTGGGACGAAGTCGAACGTGTCTTGCACGAGTACGTCGGCTCGCCCGGCGTACACGCGTTCCAACTGCAAAGCACGCTCCGCCAGTTTACGAAGATCTGGAATCTGGAGGACGATCCTCGCGGCCGCGATCTGGTCAACATCCTGCGGGCGCGCCTGCTGCAACTGCCTGGGGGGTGCCTCGAGCTATCGCGGCAGGAGCTGCAACGCGTGCGCGATATGCCCACCCCTTCGGCGCCTCAACTGGAGGCGATCCTGGGGAATGAAGGCGCCAAGACCTACAACTGGTGGAAGACGGGACTGGAACGTGCGAGCTCGGTCGGGGCGATCCGCCAGAAATTGGGGGGTCGGGTGGGCACAGGATTCGTGGTCCGCGCGGCTGACGTGGGTCGTGCGCCGGGCGATGGGCTGTTGGTGCTGACGAACTTCCACGTTGTGAATCCAAGCGGCGCGACTCCGGGAATTCAACCGAGTGCAGCCGAGGTCGTGTTTGAAGCGGTCGACCCGAGTCGCATCTATGGCGTCGCTGAGATCCTCTGGAGCTCACCGCCCGATCAGTGCGACGCAGCCCTGCTGCGGCTGGATGCCCCGATAAACGGCGTCGTGCCTCTGCCTCTGACGAGGAACCTACCGCTGCGCGACCCGCCCGCCCGCGTCTATGTGATCGGCCATCCCGGAGGACGGGAACTCGCCTTCTCACTACAGGACAATGAGCTGCTCGATCACGAAGGCCCGCCCGCTGGCAAGCCGGCGATTCCCAACGTCTGGCGCGTTCACTACCGTGCGCCTACCGAAGGCGGAAGCTCAGGCAGCCCCGTGTTCAACGCCAGTTCATGGGAAGTAATCGCCCTGCATCACAAGGGCGGCAAAACCGGTATGCCGAAATTGAACGGCGTCCAGGGTTCGTACGCGGCGAACGAGGGCATCGCGATGGAGTCCCTGCTCACGGCGATGAAATCCTGACGAGCTTCCGGCGTCCTCACGCGCCGCTCGCCGCCGCATGCGGAACCCGAGGCCGATCAGCCGGCAGCCGCCCCCGCCTGTTTCAGTTGTACTCCTGAGCGCACCGCACCCTTCGCCGGACCCTGCAGCAGCGCCGCCAGCAAGCTGTGCAACTCGCGTTCAGAAAAGCTGTTCGCGCGGAACACTTTGAGGCGCGGCGCTTCGAGCGATTGGTTCGGAGAACCGGATTCGAGGTCGCGCCACAGTCCTTCCAGCGTTTTTTCGAGAAACGCGACGTCGGTAGCATCGTCAACCAGAATTACGATGCGGCGCAACTCCACCGCGTTGAGCAATCGTCCGAGTTCGAACACGCATCCGGCGTTGTGCGCCGTGAAGCTACGCAGGTCCATCAGGACGGCGTCAGTCTCGGCCGCGAGCCGCTCGATCGTCATCTGCCACGTGTCATGGCGGCAGAAGAACTCCTGCACCCTGCAGCGACCATCCGGGTCTGGTCCCTTGTCTGCGCGCGCAAGACGCGCCCGAAGGTCGTTCGAATCGCTGACGAATTGCCGGGAGAGTCGTCCGCTGACGAACTCCATGAACTCATTCGGCTCGACCGTCGTGGTGACGAGGTCCGGGCCGGCGATCATCGCGATGTTTCCAATGTACGGCCAATGTGTCAGCAGCCGGTCGAAGACGCGCCGACTGCGCGCCCCGAGCGCAAACACACGCAGCAGCAACAGCCTCCTCGGCTCAGCCGCAGCATGCAGGCGAGCGAGCGGCGGCAGGAGCAACCGCTTCGTGGCGATGAAGGCGGCAAACGCCGCGAGGCCGGTAAGCACCCAGAGCGCGCCGCCGAACGCCAGAGAGATCGACTGCACAATGCCGAACTCGAGCCAGAGCGCATTGATCAGCAGCGCCTGATCGCTGAATCGTCGACGCTCATAGCCGCGACCGAGCGCTCGCAGAAGCGGCCAGGCAAGAAGAGCCCCGGCTGCGACGCCCAATGCGATCAGTCCGATGAAAACCGCACGACCCCCCAGTCCCACGCTGAATCCCACTTCGACGATTGCGCGCAACAGCGATTCATTTGCGCCGGCCAGAGACAACAGCGCCTGCGATCCCAGGGCGACCAGCAGCATGAAGGCAAGGACCAGCGGTCCGACAGCGCGGATTGGACGCAACAGAAATGCAAACGCGAGGACGGTGGCGGGACCGTTCACGATGATCCAGTAAAGCGCAAACTGCAGCGCCGTCGATTCGGGGTTGCGGGCGACAGTAACGGCGATCACTGCGACAAGGACGGCGAAGTACACGCCGAAGACCTGTAGCCGGCGTCGCAGGTCATACGCGGCGACCAGCGACACGACGATGGCGGCGGGCCAGAGATACGTCCAGCTCAGAAGCAACAGCTTGTTCCAACCCACTGCGCGATCGCCCGTTGAGCCGAGCCACCCTGCCGTCATGACGCCGGCGTACGCGAGTCCGGCGATCGCATATATGGCCGCGGCTCGCCACGGTCGCTGGAGGGCCGCCGCGAGCAAGGCAGGTTCTGCGCTCGCTTTCGCATCGGGCGATGAGGGATCGAGAACCTGGATTCTCAGCGACGCAGCCGGCGCACTGCGCGCAGTCGTACGCTCGACCGGCGCACTGCTCCCTGCGACCGCAGACATACCGCGCTGTACAGATCGCCGATATCGATTCAAAAGACCGATGGAGACAGGCAGCGCCAGCAGCGCAGCTGCGAGCACCACGAAGGGCAGCATCCCCGTGAGCATCGTCGTCACTGACATGTCCGCTATCCCCCGGTCAGACGCCTGGGATGCGCAACCGCCTGGATCGGCCGCGGGCGAGAGACCTGACGAATCTGGAGCCGGTATGAGGGGCTTGGGGCGCGGGGCCCGGGTCGGACCGGACTTGAATCCGGAGCTAACTCTGCCGCCGCGTCTTTCTTGCCCGCCGGTGCATTGCCTCTCCGGCCCGAGCCCGACGCCCCACGCCCGAAGCCCTTCGCATGAAAATCATCATTCTCAGACGTCAATATAGTCCATGTGTTGCAGCCTGCGCTCCACGTACCAAAGACTCGAAGAGCTCTGGCGATCGCCGGGACAAGCTCATGGGCGCCTGATCCAGGCCGTTCGGCGCCTGGTCGGCGCGTCGAGTATCCTCGCGGACGCCGACAATCTTGCTGCACACCGGAGACCGCATGGCCGGCAGATCAGGTCGAATTCGCGCCGGTATGGGCGGTTGGAACTATGAGCCCTGGCGCGAGACGTTTTATCCCGGCGACGTGACGAAGAAAGGCGAGCTCGCCTATGCGAGTCGCCAGGTGACGGCCATCGAGGTCAACGGCACGTTCTATCGCCTGCAGACGCCGGCGGTCTTTGCGAAGTGGCGGGACGAGGCGCCCGATGATTTCGTGTTCACGCTCAAGGCGCCGCGGTTCATCACCAACCGCAGAGTGCTGCGCGAAGCGGAAGCCTTCGTACCGCGTTTCCTTGCGAGCGGACTGTCGGAGCTGGGACCGAAGCTCGGGCCGATTCTGTGGCAACTCGCGCCGACAAAAGCGTTTGAGCCGGACGATGTGGCGGGCTTTCTGCGTCTCCTGCCGAAGGAGCTGGACGGGCTACGCCTCAGACACGCCTTCGAAGTGCGCCACGACAGCTTCATGACGGCTGACTATCTCGCCCTCGCGCGCGAGCATGGCGTTGCAACGGTTTTTGCGGACACCGACGAGCACCCGAGTTTCGCCGATGTCACAGGCGATTTCGTTTATGCGCGACTCAGGCGCACCGTTTCATCCGAACAGACGGGCTACACGAAGAAAGCGCTACGCGCCTGGGCGGAGCGCGCACACGCCTGGGCCGACGGGAACGAGCCTGCGGATCTGCCGCGTGTGGCGAAACCGGGCGCGAAAACAGCAGCCCGCGACGTCTACATATTCTTCATCAGCGGCGCCAAGGAACGCGCGCCCGCCGCGGCGATGCATTTACTGTCGCTAATCGACAGCAAATAAAACGAAGCCGGCTGACTGCGTCAGCAGCAGGCGTTCGCAGCAGGTCGCCTCGGCGACAGCAGGCTCTAACGAGCGGCCGGAACAGAACTGAAACCGGCTCGCGGCGCTCGCAGCAGGCAGTCGCAGTAGGTCGCGGACGCGACAGTAGGCTCTAACGAGCAGTCAGAATTCTTGCCTGCTGACGAAGTCCGCCTGCTGCCAGTGGCCAGCTGCCAGTGGCCGACTGCGAGCGAAGCGAGCCGGTTACACCACGTCAGAGGACGCCGGCGTCCGCCTCGACCACGCTTGCACCGCCGGTCGTGACGATCTGCGCGAGAGCGATCGATTCGGGCAACACATGCTGCAGATAGAAGCGCGCGATTTGCTGCTTGCCCGAATAGAACTCGCGATCTTCCGTCGCCTTCCGCGACGCGATCTCGTGTGTGCGCGCCATGAGCCAGCCGCCAATCACCACTCCACACAACATCAGGTACGGCACGGCGATCGCCTGCACGTGTTCCGGCCCGTTCTTCGTCGCCTGCAGGAGGCTCGCCGTCGAATCCTTGAGAAGCTCGATGGCGCTGATCGCCGCAACCCGGCACTCTCTCACCGTGGCGTCGTCTGCGGCGGGCCGACGGAGTTCCGCGAGCATGTCTCCGATCAAGGCGTTCATCGCAGCGCCGCCGTCGCGGCCGACTTTGCGTCCGACCAGATCGTTCGCCTGAATTCCGGTCGTGCCTTCATAGATCGAAGCGATGCGCGCGTCGCCGCAGATACTGAGCGGCGCCGGTCTCCTCGATGAAGCCCATGCCGCCATGCACCTGCATGCCCAGCGAGGTCAGCTGCACATCCCGAGCTCCGTCGACCAGCCCTTGATGATCGGAATCAGCAGGTCGCCGCGCGCCTGCCCGGCTGCACGCACGGCCTCGTCGCGATCCATGCCGCGCGAGATCGAGCTGCAGCGCCGCGTAATACGCGATCGCGCGGGCAGCATCCGTCTGCGCCTTCATCGACAGCAGCATGCGCTTGACGTCGCCGTGATACGCGATCGGCGCCGGCTTGCCTGCCCGCGCGCTTGCGGCGCCTGCGGGTCGGCCCTGGATGCGGTTGCGCGCGAACTCGAGCGCCTGCTGGTACGCGCGCTCCGCGAGCGAATAGCCTTCCAGTCCGACCGACAGGCGCGCGGCGTTCATCATGATGAACATGTACTCGAGGCCGCGGTTCGCCTCACCGACCAGATAACCGACCGCGCCCTCGCGTTCGCCGTACGACAGTACGCACGTCGGACTCGCATGAATGCCGAGCTTGTGCTCGATCGAAACGCAGCGCACGTCGTTGCGCTTGCCGAGCGATCCATCATCGTTCACCAGCACCTTCGGCACGATGAACAGCGAGATGCCCTTGGTGCCGGCTGGCGCGCCTTCGATGCGCGCGAGCACCATGTGAATGATGTTCGGCGTGTAGTCGTGATCGCCGTAGGTGATGAAGATCTTCTGACCGTGCAGACGGTAGTGCTCGCCTTCCGGCACGGCGCGCGTGCGAATCGCGCCGAGGTCGCTGCCGGCCTGCGGCTCGGTGAGATTCATAGTGCCGGTCCACTCGCCGCTCACCATCTTCGGCAGATACCTGCGTTTCTGTTCTTCGGATCCGCAGCGATCGAGCGCTTCGATCGCGCCCTGCGTCAGCATCGGACAGAGCTTGAAAGCGAGATTCGCCGAAGCCCAGAGCTCTTCCACGGCCGTGCCGAGCACGACAGGCGCGCCCTGCCCGCCATGCTCCGGGGCGGCGCGCAGCTGCGGCCAACCGCCTTCGACGAACTGCGCATACGCTTCTTTGAACTCCGCCGGCATGACGACGCCGTCCGGCGTCCATCTGCGCGCCTTCACGATCGCCGGTTCGGTTGATCGGATCGAGCACGTTCTCGGCGAACTTCGCCGCCTCTTCGAGCACCGAATCGGCGAACTCCGCGGAGTACTCCGCAAGCGTCGGGCAACGAGTCAATCGCTCATCGCCGATCAGATCGTGCAGGACGAAACGGATTTCCTTCAGGGGAGCGCGGTACATGGATGGCCTGCGTATTGGAAGCGGTTAGCGGTTAGCGGTTGGTGAGACACGCGTGCTCACGCGCGAAGCTACGAGCGACGCTTGACGCGGGGCCCGCACGATGCCCAGGGATGCGACAGGCAGGGCCGCGCGGCTGCTCGTTCTGAACTACCGCTAACCGCCAACCGCCAACCGCTTTCATACTAGACGCTGCGCCGGTACTGCCCGCCGACGTTGTACAGCGCGCGCGAGATCTGACCGAGCGAGCACCAGCGCACCGATTTGATCAGCTCCGCGAACACGTTGCCGCCGGACGTCGCTGCGCTGCTGCAACGCCTGCAAGCGCCGACGGCGTGCGTTCGGCGTTGCGCGCCTGAAACGCCTTCACCGCGGCGACCTGCGCCTGCTTCTCCTCCTCCGAGGAACGAATCAGCGCGACGCCTTGCTGCGCTGCCGCGTGATCCCTGTCGGACAGGAACGTATTCACGCCGATGATCGGCAGCGTGCCGTCGTGCTTCTGGCGCTCGTAGTACATGCTCTCTTCCTGAATCTTGCCGCGCTGATACATCGTCTCCATCGCGCCCAGCACGCCGCCGCGCTCGGACAGCGATTCGAACTCGCTTGTACACGGCTTCCTCGACCAGATCGGTGAGATGCTCCAGGAAGAACGAGCCCTGCCACGGATTCTGGTTCTTGTTGAGGCCGAGCTCGCGATTGATGATGAGCTGGATCGCCACCGCGCGACGCACGCTTTCCTCGGTCGGCGTCGTCAGCGCTTCGTCGTACGCGTTCGTGTGCAGCGAGTTGCAGTTGTCGAACAGCGCGTACATCGCCTGCAGCGTCGTGCGGATGTCGTTGAACTGGATTTCCTGCGCGTGCAGCGAGCGGCCCGAGGTCTGCACGTGATACTTCAGCATCTGGCTGCGCGGGCCCGCCTTGTACAGATCGCGCATGGCGCGCGCCCAGATGCGCCGCGCGACGCGGCCGATGACCGCGTACTCCGGATCCATGCCGTTCGAGAAGAAGAACGACAGATTCGGCGCGAAGTCGTCGATCTTCATGCCGCGCGCCAGGTAGTACTCGACGATCGTGAAGCCGTTCGACGAGCGTGAAGGCGAGCTGGCTGACCGGATTCGCGCCGGCCTCGGCGATGTGATAGCCGGAGATCGACACCGAGTAGAAGTTGCGCACCTTGTTGTCGATGAAGTGCTGCTGCACGTCGCCCATCATGCGCAGCGCGAACTCGGTCGAGAAGATGCAGGTGTTCTGCGCCTGATCCTCCTTGAGGATGTCGGCCTGCACGGTGCCGCGCACGAGCGACAGCGCCTCAGCGCTGATGCGCGCGTACTCCTCCTGCGACAGCACGCCGGGCGCAACCAGTTCCTCGCCTGATGATGCCGAGCAGCGCGAGACCTGAACCGTCGTGCCCCTTCGGCAGCTCGCCACGATAGGTCGGCACGGCGCCGCCGCGCGCGCGAATGCGCCGCGTGCAATGTCGGCGATGCGCTTCTCGGCCGCCGTCCCAGCGACCTTCGGCGCGCAGGAATCGCTCGACGCGCTGATCGATGGCGGCGTTCATGAACATCGCCAGGATCATCGGCGCCGGACCATTGATGGTCATCGACACCGAGGTCATCGGCGCGCACAGATCGAAGCCCGAGTAGAGCTTCTTCATGTCGTCGAGCGTCGCGATCGACACGCCGGAGTTGCCGGTGCGGCCGTAGATGTCAGGACGCGTGTCCGGATCCTCGCCATACAGCGTCGTCGAGTCGAACGCGGTCGACAGGCGCGTCGCGCCGTGACCGCTCGCGAGATAGTGGAAGCGACGGTTGGTCTGCTCCGGACCGCCCTCGCCGGCGAACATGCGGATCGGATCCTCTTCTTCGCGACGATACGGATACACGCCGCCCGTGTACGGATAGCTGCCCGGCAGATTCTCCGTGAGGATGAAACTGCAGGATCTCGCCCCACTCCGTCGACGTCGGCGCCGCGAGCTTCGGGATCTGACGTGCCGGTCAGCGTCTGCGTGTAGTTCTCGCCAGTGACGATGCGGTCGCGCACCTTGTATGAGTACTGCGCCTGCGTGATCTCCTTGCACCCGCTGCGGCCAGCGCTTGAGCTCACCGACGCCCTCGGCGCCGATCGCATCGAGCGCGCGGTTGTAGGCAGCACGCAGCTCGCGACGCGTCGCATCGGCCTGCGGATCGTTCAGCGCGCTTTCCGGGTAGCGCTCCAGCGGCGCCGGCAGCGGCGCATCGTGCAGCGCACGCAGTGACTCATACAGGCCGTACGCGCGTGCGGGCGGCTTCCACCGCGCGCTGCCGCATCCTGCTGTGCGCCGACGTCCGTTCGCAGCGATCTCCGCCAGGTAGCGAGTGCGCGTGCCGGGAATGAGCGGATCGCGCGAGACGAACTCGGTCGGCCCGACGCTCGTGGGCTTCCACGCGACGTTGCTGCGCCGCCCGTCCTGCCCTTGGTGTCGAGCGCCTTGCACAGCTCGACGAACAGACGATTGACGCCGGGATCGTTGAAGCGGCTGGCGATGGTCGGAAACACCGGCACCTGCGCATCCGGGAGCTGCGCGCGCTGCCGGATGATTGCGACGCCACTGCTTGCGCACGTCGCGCAGCGCATCCTCCGCGCCGCGCTTCTCGAACTTGTTGAGCACGATCATGTCGGCGAAGTCGAGCATGTCGATCTTCTCGAGCTGGCTGGCCGCGCCGTACTCGCTGGTCATCACGTAGAGCGACTGATCGACCACGTCTGCGATCTCGGAATCCGACTGGCCGATGCCGGCCGTCTCGACCATGATCAGATCGAAGCTCGCGAGCTGCAGCAGCCCGATCGTGTCCTTCAGCACGGCGCTGGTCGCGAGATTCTGGCGGCGCGTGGCGAGCGAGCGCATGAAGACGTTCTCGGCCGCCAGCGAATTCATGCGGATGCGATCGCCGAGCAGCGCGCCGCCCGAGCGGCGGCGCGTCGGATCCATCGCGACGACGGCGATCTGGCGGTCCGGGAAAGTTGCGCACGAAGCGCTGCAGCAGCTCGTCGTTCAGACTCGACTTGCCGGCGCCGCCCGTGCCGGTCAGGCCGATGACCGGCGCGCGGTGCTTCGCCTTGGCGATCGCGCGGCGAATCGGCGTCGGCGTCGCGGCGCCCCGCCCTGCGACTCCTCGAGCGCCGAGATCGCGCGGGCGAGCTGACGCATGATCGCGGGCGTTGAGCGGACCGAAGGCGTACGGCGGCCGCTGTGCGCTGCGCGCACGCGCGAACACATCGTCGATCATGCCGTCGAGACCCGATGCGGCGACCGTCCTCGGGCGTATAGATCTTCTCGACGCCGTAACGCTGCGAGCGCCTCGATCTCGTCCGGCGCGATCGTGCCGCCGCCGCCGACGACGACGCGAATGTGCTCGACGCCCTTCTCGCGCAGCATGTCGACCATGTACGCGAAATACTCGTTGTGGCCGCCCTGATAGGACGACACCGCGACCGCATCCGCGTCTTCCTGTATCGCCGCGCGCACGATGTCCGCGACGCTGCGGTTGTGGCCCAGGTGCATGACTTCGGCGCCATGCGCCTGCAGCAGGCGGCGGATCATGTTGATCGCGGCATCGTGGCCGTCGAACAGCGACGCGGCGCTGACGAAGCGCAGCGGTCGTGACGGGCAGCGACACATTCGGGGGAATCTGGCAGCCGACAGAGTGCTCATCGGAGCGCGCCGCACGCAGCGCGGTCAACCGCGAGTCCGAGCGGCTTGCCGGAGTTACTATACCGGTCGGTATACAGTCGTATACTCGCGCAGTATAGTAACAGGCGCGCTCCGGACGGTCAATGAGCGGGCGTCCGCGGCTACAATCGGGGTCGCGCTGGGGAGCGAGAGTGCGAGTGGCGGTCAGAACGAGCGACGAACAGCGTGCTGCACGGCAGCCGGCCGCGGCGGGCCTTGTGGGAATCGGCGGATGCCCGCGTCGCGGGATCGCGAGCGCAAGCGCGAGGCGGTGATCCTGACCGCTGCGCGCGCCTTCCGGGAGCGCGGCTATCACAACACCTCGCTCGATGACATTGCGAGCGAGCTGAACGTCACCAAGCCGACGGTCTATCACTACGTCGAGAACAAGGAGCAGCTGCTGTTCGAGTGCTTCCGCGCCGGACTCAACCAGATCATGGAGGGCTTCGAGGAGATCCACGGCTCGCAAGGCAGCGCGCGCGAGCGTCTCGAGAACGTGATCACGCCGCTACGCCGAAGCGATCACCTCCGACTTCGGCTGGTGCATGGTGCAGGCCGAGAACCAGGATCTGAGCCCGGCGATGAGCCGCAAGGTGAAGGCGCTGAAGTCGCGAAATCGATCAGGGCATGCGCCAGCCTGCATCGAGGACGGGTCAGCTCGACGGCTCGATCCGCAAGTGCGACGCGAAGATCACCGCCTTCGCCCTCGCCGGCGCTCTGAACTGGATCGCCTACTGGTATCGCAGCGGCGAGTCGCTGTACCGCCGCGGAGATCGCAAAGCGGTTCATCGAATTGTTCGATCTCGGCCTGCAGCCCCGCTAAAGGGAAGTGATTCGTGATTCGTGATTCGTGACTCGTCAGAGGCGCATCACCATCCTTTCCGACCAATCACCAGTCACTAGAACCTATCTCAAAATTGGCGGACAAGGTATGACGAGCGCGCTCGGCTGGAGTCGGAATATCTCTCGCCAAGACGCCAAGAGCGCAAAGGCTGCAAACAACGGAATTTTGTGCTGCAGCCCTCATGGCTTGGCGAGCTTTGCGCCTTTGCGAGAGAGCTTGAATGCCGATAACTGCTATTTTGAGATAAGTTCTAGTCAGGAACGGATGCAGACGCCTCCGACGATAATCACGAGTCACGAATCACTTCGCATCGGAACAAGACTGCGCGGCCGCCTGATCCAGTCGCGCGAATCTTTGTTGCGCGATCGAACAGCGATCAGGGCTCGCATACGGCGCACACTCAATCGTGATGTCGCGGGCAGAGGCGCCTTCGGGAACGCAGCGGACGCGATAGCGGGTGCGTCCATCGCTATGGCCGCGTTCTTCCTCACGCAAATACCAGTTCTCCCCCGCCAGGCGCGCGGTTCGCAGCACCCGTGCGCGGCAGTCCGGATCGACGCCGTCCCGGCAGTAGCGCTCCTCGCACGCGGCCAACGATCCCGCCTCGCAGTCAAGCTCCGCCTTCCGCTCCTTTTCCTTGAGCAGATCCGGACCGCCTCCGAGCGTCCATTCCTTGCATGCCTTCATGTCGCCCGCGTCGCACCGGCTGCTGAGTTGCTCGAGTTCGGCGGGCGGCTTCGCCACTTTTCGAACCCGGGACGCGGAGGCGGCGCTCGCGGGCGGTCGCTTCTTCGAAGTTACTCCCGGAACGACTTTCGCGTCCGGCCCGCAACGCTCGTCCGAAAACACGCGCGTGCCGTCTTCGGCGGTGCACGTGTAGATCTGCGCTCGTGCAGTCGCGTGCATCAGGCACGTGACTGTGAGGACAAGGCATGCGACGAGGCTTCTCATGCCGAGCCCGGCGACGCTCACGATCGATAGACGCTGCCTCCAACTCACTGCTGAGCCTCCCCGCTCGTTTGACAAAACGCTGACATCGCCTTTCTTCGTCGCCGCCCGCTATTTGCTCGCCCTGAGCCGCGCAAACACCCGCTGCATCGCATTGACCTTGGTCACGTACGTTCGCACATCGTGGTCGCCGCAGCGCTGATTCGAGGTCCCCTGCAGTCCGCGTCTGGCGTAACGCTCGCCCGCACCAGCGCCGCAGAGGTGGATCACGGCGGCGAGGTTCTGCTTCTGCTGGAGCGTAGCGGAAGTCCGGCCGCTGCGTGAGAGTGCGCGTCTCACACGCTGATCGAGATACGCTGAGGTCAGCTCGACCGCGTGCGAGGCGATGACGCGCGTATATAAACTGTTGAACCAGCACGAACGGAAATCATTCCACGGCCCATCCTCGATGACCCTGTGATCGCGGATGCAGTACCGCCGCGCCTCCTCGAACGTGCCGTCCGTGATCTGGTACATCCCCACCGCGCTCGACGCTGGTCGATAGACCTCGAAGGGTTCATGCGTCAGCGACCAGCGCCAGTAGGTGCGCACGATCGGGTTGCCGGACCCCTCTACCTGCGCGAGCGCAGCCAGTAGTTCCGGCGTCATGATCGACGTCGAGTGCCTGCGAAACACCGACTGATAGCTCGCCCACGTCTGCGACGGCGTGCGATAGAGCGCACCGCTCACCGGAAAGAAGAGCTCCGTCGGCTTGCGAACGATCTGATACACCCCGTTGGCCGCGAACCACACCGCCAGTAATAGCGTCGCGCCCAAAAACATCTGCAAGCCCGCGGGCGCACGACGGAATGTGCGCACCCAGCGGCTGCGCGCACGCGCGCCCGGCCATAGCGATGCTATGCGCCAGCGGCGTTTGCG
The DNA here is from genome assembly GCA_963723505.1 of uncultured Gammaproteobacteria bacterium. Lineage (GTDB taxonomy): Bacteria > Pseudomonadota > Gammaproteobacteria > Steroidobacterales > Steroidobacteraceae > Steroidobacter. Next base: position 323,315 of record CAVRQU010000023.1, on the reverse strand, counting down.
TCGCGGTCTGGTTGTTCTTGCGGGGGCGGTGCGTCGGCGAGGCATCCAGGAATTCTGAGTGAAGTTTCGCGAATTCAACAACTGCAAAAAGGCGCAAAGCGCGCTCAGCAAACAGGCGCCGAACCGACGTCCGCCTCGCAGGCGTACGCCGATCTGTTCGCGGCCAACACCCCTTCAGCGATCAAGACGGCGACGTTTCGCGACGGCGAGCCGTTCTCATCCAGCAGCACGCTGCTCATCGATGAAATCGTAACCTCGCAGCGTTATCGAGGCGCTGGTTTGTGCGGTCCGTCCGGTGACTCGAAGGATGCAGGCGCCCGATCTGGCCGTTGAAGCAATCCGATGACGGTAAGTCAAAGGAAGGCTTCGCCCGTTCACTCGGCTCTTTCGATCGTCTTGATAACGCCGTCCACAATCGTCACGACCATCCGCAATGACTGCGCGCTGTGTTGATAGAACCATCGCTCGCGCGTCGTCGTTCCTGTCTTGTACGCAACGCCCGCTGCGTTGATCGCGCGCACGTCTTCGGTCGTGCTCGTCTTGTCGAGCGGTGCGCCGCATTTCTCCAGCAACTCCGCGACGCTGGAGGTTTCGCTGAGAACCCACTTGCCGCATCGCATGGAGTCGGCCCCCGCGTCATACGAGACCGCGATGGCGCACAGGGCGAGCAATGCAGTCTGGCGCATGGGGATGTTCCTTGCGATGTTCGTTGTAGCCATCATATCCGGCCGCCGCCCGCGCCCATACCACTGCGCATCCCACCAACAGGAATCATGGCCATAACGCCTCGAACGTGGCTTCTGTCGCCTTCGGGGCCTCGCGCGCGCGCTCAGCCACGGCTGATGTCAATCGTCTTGATCATCGTCAAGAACTTTTCGCTGGCGGCCGCATCATCGGCGCAAGGATAATCGAGACCGCGCACCTTTCCGGCACGCTGCAGGACCCGCCATGAACGACGCCTCGAAGCAACGACGTGTGCAATTCGACTTCGATATCGAGTTCCTGAACGGCGGCGGCGTTCAAGGCCAGGGGTTCCGGCTCGATATCGAGGGCGACGACATAGACGAGCGCGCGCTCGCCGATTACATCGTCCGGGACCTGCGCCTGCTGATGGTGAGCCGCGTGCGCATTCTCAACAAGACGATCATCGCCGAGCCGCACAAGCGCAGCGCTCCGGCGGAGGCGTCAGCGCCTCACGGTTCATCGCGTCTCATCGAACTCAGCCATCCGATCGAAGACGGCATGATCACCTACAAGGGACTGCCTGCGCCGATCATCTGCGACCACCTGAGCCGCACGCAGTCGCGCGCGTCATATGCGGACGGGACGGAATTTCACATCGGCAAGATCACAATGGTCGCCAATACGGGCACCTACCTCGATAGTCCCTTTCATCGGTACGCCGAGGGAGCCGACGTCGCCGCGCTGGACCTCGACGTCGTCACGGAACTGGCCGGCGTTGTGGTGCGCGTCGCCGGGATGGGCGGCCGCGCGATTCCGCGCGAAGCGTTCGGCGCCCACGACGTTTCCGGCAAGGCCGTGCTGGTGCATACGGGGTGGGCGGCTCACTGGCGCACTGATCAATACTTCGAGGGACATCCCTTCCTGACCGCCGACGCCGCCGAGTATCTGAAGCACGCAGGCGCAACGCTCGTCGGCATCGACTCTCTCAACATCGATGACACAGCGGACCTCAGGCGCCCTGTGCACACGATCCTGCTCGGCGCCGGCATACCGATCGTGGAGCACCTGTGCGGGTTGGAGCAGTTGCCTAACCGTCCGTTCCGCTTCTGCGCCGCACCTGCACGCGTCCGAGGGATGGGGACTTTTCCAGTCCGCGCCTACGCGCGTTGTTGAAGCGCCGTACGACCGCCGGCTGGCGTCCTCGCTCCCGGTCAATCGTCCAGATGCGCCTGTATCTTCCAGTCCGGCGCCTGTGGAACTGCCGTGAATCTGAGCGCAATATGCGCGGCCAGCGGTCTGCAGCCGTGGACTCGAAGTGAGCCGGAAAGGCGCGAGTGTCGTAAAGCGCAGGCGCCCTTCGGCGGAACACGCGGGACAATCGCGCGTTTGGGCGGTGAGCGCCGGCGGGCTGCGCCCGGCGCGCCGCACCCAGGAGTTTCTTCATGAACCTGACGAGGTCCATTGCCTTGCTATCCGCGGCGTTGCTGTCGACCGCGACGTTCGCAGGCGACGTGGGCGGCAAGAACAAGCCACTGAACAATGTGGAGCAGAAGTTTCAGGCGCTGGACCGCAACGAGGACCGCCAGATCAGCCAGTCCGAAGCGAGCAAGGATGACAAACTGACAGCGACGTTTGCGGCAGTAGACACGGATGGAGACGGCTATCTGTCGAAATCCGAATACACCGCGCAGCTGAACGACAAGAACCCGCAGCAGGCGACCGATCGTTCCGGTTATTGACGTCAGCCCCGCGTGCGGGCGACCGGAGCGCTTCCGAAGCATTACGACTGGCGGCGAGGAAGTGAGAATCGCCGATTCGCTGGCCTGCGGCGCGCTGTGTACGAATTGACCACTGCGACGCCGCATGCGCAGCGCGGAGCAGTGTGTCAGCCGGCAGTGAGTTGCCGGCGGGTTATTCGGGCCTGCCGATGTAGTGCACAGTCCGGCCGTTCCGTTCCGCCACCGCGTCTATCTGATCGTGCGCGATCGCGCCTTTCACCTTCAGGGGCCCGGCGCCGTTGCCAACGAGCGTGAACTCGATTTCTGCGCCGCGCAGACGGGCGTCTCGCAGTGAGGAAGCACTCGCCGCGCCCAGCAGCGAGCCTTTGATCTCCTGAAAGTGCTGCGTCAGGCTGACGCGGAAGCCGTCCGCGCCGCCCTGTTCGCGGAACCTCCACGTACCCGCGACTTGAGCGGGCACGACCCACAGATACGCGCGCGTGTTGCCGAGCTCCGATTCGATGAACTGATCGGGACTCCAGTCGCCCATCTTGAACGTATTGGATACGACCCGCGTACCGGGCCTCATCTTCAGAATCGTCGAGCGCAGTCGCATGTTGAGGTCCGACAACAGGTACAACGTCAGCACCGTCGCTGCGCTGAAGTCGGTGGCGAAGATGTCGGCTTCCCGGATCTCGACCTTGTCGGTGAGGCCCTCTGCCCGGACGTTGCATCGTGCGAGTTTCACCAGCTGCGGGTTGTATTCGACGCCGAGCGCGGCGGCTCCAAATTCCTTCGCCGCGGCGATCGGGATCTTGCCGTCGCCCGCGCCCAGGTCGATGACGTAGTCGGCCGCGGTCGTTCCGGCCGCGTTCAGCATGGCCCGCGCAAGTACGTCGGGGGTGGGAATCCAGATCACGTCTTTGCCCGACTGCCCCATCCGCGGCGCGAACCGCCTTTCACATTCCTCGCGCGTCGTCGCGTGAGCGGCGACGCACGCGAGCAGCAGGGCGACGAAGGCTCGTTGACGGCAACTCTTGAATTGCATGGGGCGAGTTCTTGAGCGGCGACCGAGGGCGCACCGCGCCTCTGGCTACAGCCTACAGCCTGGGGACGCTCTGATTCACCCGTCTACCCTGACACTCGAGGGTTGCAGGCCCGAAAGATGACCGAAGGAAATCCCGTCCACGCGGGACAAGGTGCATCGAAGCTGCCTTCGATCTCAGATGGGAGTAGTTCAGAAGATCCCTACAGCCTTTAGACTGCGGCTCATGATCACGCTCTATCACTGCGTCAGCGCGCGCTCGTTTCGTCCTTTGTGGATGCTGGAGGAGCTCGGCGTTTCCTACGAATTGAAGATGCTGCCGTTCCCGCCGCGATACAAGGCTCGGGACTACCTCGCCGTCAATCCGCTCGGCACCGTGCCGACCTTCCTTGACGGGGACGTTCGCATGACCGAATCCGCGGCGATCTGCCAGTACCTTGCCGCACGCTATGCGCCCACGACGCTGAACGTGCCGACGGACGCCACGCACTTCGGCGCCTACCTGAACTGGCTGCATTTCGGCGAGGCGACGCTGACGTTTCCACAGACGATCGTGCTGCGCTATTCGCGATTCGAGGCGTCCGAGCGGCGCCTGCCGCAAGCCGCGGCAGACTATACGCGGTGGTTTCTTGCGCGGCTGCGCGCGATCGACGCCGTCGTGTGCGAAACGGACTTCGTGTGTGCGCATCGATTCACGGCGGCCGACGTTTCCGTGGGCTACGCGCTCATGCTCGCGGAGAGCCTGACTCTCGACGTGCAATTTCCCGACGCTGTGCGTCGGTACTGGGCGCGATTGAAAGATCGCGCTGGATTCCGCCGCGCAATTGACGCACAGGACGCGGCCGCCCGGGCGCAGGGAGTCAGCACAGCTGCGTCGGCAGAGGGATGAGGCCGCGCATCGCCGGCCCGGCTGCATGAGAGGGGTGGTCGAGTAGCCGCGAAAGACCGCCAGATGGAGCGGGCGCCCGGCAGCCGCTCCAAACAGAATTGCCGCTAAACCGATCTTGCTCTGACCCAATCTCGCGTCTCTTTTTGTGGTCTTTCGCGGCTATTCTTTCTTCTTGCCATACCGGTGCGGGTTTGTCGAAGTTGCCTGCCCGCACCGCGCCCATAGAATGGCGCGTCAGTGTCCGCCACAACAGGGCGACCGGAGACCAGCCTCATGATGAAAGCACTCACTATTGCGTGCGCCTCGATGCTGTTCGTTGCGTGCCACGGCGCCGATTCCGCGAACAAGGACGACGCCGTTTCGGGAAGCGCAGCGATATCCAATTCGTCATTCACAGCCACGCCTGTGGCGAAGTTCAACGAACCGTGGGCCATGGCGTTCCTGCCGGATGGCCGCCTGCTCGTGACGGAAAAGAAGGGCGCGCTGAAGGTGTACACGATCGGCGGGTCAACAGGCGACGTCAGCGGCGCGCCCGCGGTCGACTACGGCGGACAGGGCGGTTTCGGAGACGTCGTCCTGCATCCAAAGTACCAGCAGAATCACCTCGTGTACCTCAGCTACGCCGAAGCGGGCGAAGGCGATACGCGCGGCGCGGCTGTTGCACGCGCCAGGTTGACGCTGGATGAGAAAGGCGGCGCGCTCTCCGATCTGAAAGTCATCTGGCGCCAGGTTCCCAAGGTCGAAGGCCGCGGTCACTTCGGACACCGCATCGCCTTCGCACCGGATGGTCACCTGTACATCAGTTCGGGCGAGCGGCAGAAATTCGATCCGGCGCAGGACATGAATTCGAATCTGGGCAAGATCGTGCGCCTCAACGACGACGGCTCGGTCCCCGCAGACAATCCGTTCGCGAGCCGCGGCGGCGTCACTGCGCAGATCTGGTCGCTGGGACATCGCAATCCGCTCGGGATCGCGTTCGACTCACAAGGTCGCCTGTGGAATCAGGAGATGGGCCCTGCGGGCGGCGATGAACTGAATCTCGTCGAACGCGGCGCGAACTATGGTTATCCGGTCGTCTCGGACGGCAATCACTACGACGGAAGGAACATCCCCGATCACAGCACGCAGGCAGGCAAATACAAGACGCCAAAGATCGTGTGGAACCCTGTCATATCGCCCGGCGGACTCTTGTTCTACTCGGGAAGCGAATTCCCCGACTGGCGCGGCGACGCCTTTGTCGGCGGCCTGTCCTCGGAATCGCTCATTCGCATCGAGTTCCAGGGCGAATCCGCACGTGAAGCTGAGCGCTTCGCCATGGGACGCCCCATCCGCGAGATCGAGCAGGGTCCCGATGGGGCAATCTGGCTGCTCGAAGACGAACGCAAGGGCGAAGGCGGTCGCCTCCTGAAAATGACCCGACCACGTTAAAAGACGATCGCTCCGCGAGGCGGCAACCGCAAAGTCCCCTCTCTTCGGGAAGACGACTCTCGTCGTCGGGGAAGACGCTTCGCGTCGAGGTAGACGACATCGTTGTCGAGGAAGACGCCCCGGCGTCGTGACAGAACTCTGACTCGACGACCGCGGGTCGTCTTACCCGACTCGGTCCACCCCGACTCCGTCCTCCTCGACGAGCAAGGCTCGTCCCTCTGCGTTCTCTGCGGTTACTCCAATTCTTCAGAGATTCATGAGCCGCCTGAGGCGCGGGACCATGAGCTTGTCGAGCTGCGCCCCGTGCTTTTGCACGGCGCTGCGGGCGGCCGCCGATTTCGCAGTTTGCAACCGCGTGAACGCTGCGCTGTCTTCCTTGAACGTACGCAGGAACTGCGGTCGCCGCCGCACGCCCGCGGCGGCTTCGAAGCCCGAGGCGATCCTGATGAGCGTCGGCTCGCTCCACGCAGACGCCATGAAAGTAATGCCGACCGGCAGGTCGAATGTGTAGCCGCCTGTCACGCTGACGAGCGGATAACCCGCGACCGCCGCGAAGCCTGAGCTGCCGAACAGGAATGCATCGCCGTTGACGAGATCGGTGGGCCAGGCGGGCGTATTGGTCGGCGCGACCAGCGCATCGAGCTGGTCAGCTGCGAGGGCTGCGTCGATGCCCTGCTCCGCCGCAAGCTGCGGGCCGCGCTCGAGAGCCTCCAGGTACTGCGCTTCACTGAATACGCCTGCCTCAGCGAGCTCCATCAGCTCCTGGCCAAAGAACTTCAGCTCTTCCTCGGCGTGGTCGAGATTGAACTGAATCACGTCGGCGAGCGTCGCGACGGGCACGCCTGAGCGCGTCGCCAGGTACGCGTTGAGATCGCGTTTGAACTCGAAGATCAACACGATGATCTCGGACTGGTCCGCGTTGAACTCCTCGAAGCTCGGAATCACGACTGGGTCGATCAGCACGGCGCCCGCGTCTCGCATCACTTGCAGCGCCTGCTCGAACACGGCGTCCGTCTCGGTCGTGACGCCGGTGAACTCACGTGCAACGCCGATTCGCGCGCCGGCGAGTCCGTCCGGATTGACGAACTGGCGATAGTCCCGGAAGAACTTGCCGGCGCTTGCAGCAGTTTTGGGATCGCGCGAATCCACACCGGTCAATGCGCCGAGCACGGTCGCGGCATCCTCGATGCTTCTGCCATGCACGCCCACGGTGTCCTGAGTGAACGAAATCGGCACGACGCCTGCGCGACTTGTAAGACCCACAGTCGGCTTGATGCCCGAGACGCCGCTTTGACCCGAGGGACACACTACCGAGCCATCCGTCTCGGTGCCCAGAGATACCGCGGCGAGTGCGGCCGCGACGGCTGCCGCCGAGCCGGAGCTCGAACCGCACGGATTGCGATCGAGAATGTGGGGATTGCGGCACTGACCTTTGACGCCGCTCCAGCCGCTCGAACTGCCGAAGCCGCGGAAATTGGCCCATTCGCTCAGGTTTGCTTTGCCCAGAATCACGGCGCCGGCGTCGCGCAGTCGGTGCGCCACGGTGGCGTCCTGCAACGCAGGCATTCCTGCGAGCGCGAGCGATCCCGCCGTCGTCTGCATCGAATCATGCGTGTCGATATTGTCCTTGAGCAGGATAGGAATGCCGTGCAAAGGCCCGCGCGGACCGCTCCGCCGTCGCTCGTGATCGAGTTCCGAGGCGATGCGGCGTGCGTCGGGATTCAGCGCCAGCACGCTGCGCAGATCGAGGCCGTCGTCGATCGCACGAATTCTGCGCAGATAGATCTCGACCAACCCACGGGAACTCAGGTCCCCCGAGGACATCCGCGATTGCAGTTCGGCGATGGATGCGAACGCGACTTCACGTCCGCCCGAATGCTCGGGGCTCGCGGGGCTGTCAGTTTCCTGCGCCCCGGCAGTCGACCAGACACCGAGCGCCGCGCCAGATCCCGCAAGCGCGCCTGCCTGTAGAAATGACCTGCGTGAAACTTCTGCCGGTCGATCATGCTCGCTCTCGCGAGCGTCCTGACGCTGTGAGTCCTCTTCGCGCTCGTACATTGCGATCTCCCGATGACGGCATCGGCGATCGCAGTCGACACGGCGGCCACCGACGATTCATGCGTGAAATGAAATGATGTTCTTGCCAACACGGCGAGGCCGTGTGCGAGCCGCTTATAGTCCTCTCTCGCGCAACGCGGTATCCGCAATTCGCTTGCACGCGCGTCGAGCGACCGGCCAACTCCCGTTGAACAAGCAATGGAGTAACGAATTCACGGGAATTTATTCCGACGGCGGGTTCATGATCTGAAACAGAGCATCACGACCGTGACCTCCGCGACCGGTCGCATCAGGCGCGTGTAAAAGAGCGCGTGCCCATGGGACAAGCCCTTACAGTCCTTCATGTGCGCACTTCAGCGGTTGTTGCCGGCACGAACGCCGTGATCAGTCGAGCGGCTGCTCGAATGCGAATTGCGCTTCCTTGCGAACCTCCTCCATCACGATGCCCGACTACAGCGCCGCTTGACCATCTGCGTCGCCCGGAACTGAAGCAGGCATGGACCAGGCGCCGCTCACCATGGGAAGGACGCCGCCCCTCTCATATATATGTTTGTAGGAATGTATATGTATGTAGGAATGCCCGAACGAGGCGGTCGGGCGGCGGGGTGCGAGGAAAGGCTGCGATCAAACCCGATCAGGAGATGAAACGAGCTTGCCGATGACAGCGCGCTGAGGCCGATCGGGCAGATAGCGCACGGTCACGATGGCGCCGGCGACGGGCAAAGTGGGCCGTTGCTCGGCGGCGGGCCGGCGATCGACATGACACACACGCAGCGTTTCCGCGAGTCCGTGAGGTACGAAATCGAAGTACACGCGCGTACACGAGTCCAGCATGAATGGTCGCTGGATGGCGACGATCTTGCCCTCGCAGCTCGCGCCCCGCAGCGCGATCTCCGATTGACGCTTCGCATGGCGCACGGCGAGCGCATGTCGCGCCGCCACGCACAAGGTCACCGCCATCAAAATGCCGACCGGAAGATAAAACTCGCTAAGCATGGTCAGGGGCTCCGCAGTCCGTGAGCGCAATGTGCGTCGTTGGCCCGCGGTTCGCCATCAGGCATCCCCTTGCGCGCGCATGAGACCGCCGCCAGAACGCATGCGACAGATTTACGCGCATGAGATCTGATCGCCGCGTCCCACCGACGAGTCAGGTCCGAAAATGGCCGGAACGAATGAGCGCTTTCGCTAGCATTGAGCGATGGATACGCACAACGTCGCAACCCGTCGGACTTCCCGCAGCATGTATTGCGATCAGCTCGCCACACCGATCGGCGACATTCTGTTCGTATTCGATGACGACGGCGTATTGCGTGCACTCGAGTTCGAAGAGCACGCCGCTCGCCTGCACCGCTCGCTGCGCCTGCAGTACGTGCGCACGGAACTCGCGTTCCGATCGGCGCCGCATGAACTCAAGGCATCCCTCCGCCGCTACTTCCACGGCGATCTTGCTGCAACGGCGACGATTGCGTGGGCGGCAGGCGGAACGGCGTTTCAGCAATCCGTGTGGAACGCGCTCACGCACATCGCGCCGGGCGCGACCACAACCTACGGTGCGCTTGCGCAGGCGCTTGGCAACGCCGCGGCGACTCGTGCGGTCGGGCTCGCCAACGGCGCAAATCCCATCAGCATCGTCGTGCCATGCCATCGGGTCGTTGGCGCAGACGGGTCGCTTACGGGCTATGGCGGCGGCTTGCATCGTAAACGCTGGTTGCTCGAGCACGAGGGCGTCGCACTGAAGCGCGACGTCGCCTTCCTCAGCGCGAAGCGAGCGCGGAGAGAGAAAAAAGTAACCGCGTAGAACAAAACGAGTTGACCAACTATGCGGTTATTCTCTTCTCTTCCTTCGGTACCGATTCGCGCACGGCATCCCCGCGCCATTACAATCCACTCAAGTCGTGAGCCGCTCGCCGCAGGACTGGAGAGGTCGTGTCCTCAAATCGAGACCGGACAATTCCCCGCCGCGTGCTGATCGTCGACGACGACGCACGCGTTCGTGAGGCGGCGACGAATGTGCTGAAAGACACGGGAATCGAGGTCGCGAGCGCGGCTGACGGTGAGGAGGCGCTTACGCTGTTCGCCAGACAGTGGTTTCCGGTGTTGATCACCGACCGCGAGATGCCCGTCATGAACGGCGTCGAGTTCGTCCACCGCGTGCGCGCATTCGCCGTCGCCCCGGCGTACATCATCATGCTGACCGAGAGCAACGACTCTCAGGAATATGAAGCCGGCTATTGCGCGGGCGTCGACCATTTTCTGTCCAAGCAGTCCTATGAGCGCGAGCTCGCCGGACGGGTTGCGACCGGGCTGGTCGCAATCCAGCGCCGGCAGACGACCGGCTCTGCTCGCAGCGACGATCTGGTCGTGGTCGATCTCGCGAGCGGCGCACATACGGCGCGCCATCTCGTGGGGCGCCTGCATGCCGAGATCGCGCTCGCGTCGCGCCATAACAAAGGGCTCACCGTATTGAGCGTCTGCGTCGAAGCCACGGCGGCAGCATCCGGCGGCTCGGTCAGCCTGGCGGCCGCCTCTGCAGCGTTGCTGAACGCGATTCAGGAGACCGTTCGTCCGAGGCTCGATTGGGTTGCTCGTCTGCCGGCGGCGCCAGACGTTTATCGCCTTGCGATCGTGATGCCCGAAACGGGCGCCGACGTCACAGCTATCGAGCAAGGCATCCGCAACACGTTCGTTCACGCGAGCGGAGCGGCCTCGGCGGGAATACGGCTGAGCATTGGTTCCGCCGCGCTGACGGACAGCGAGCGCAAGCCGACCGCCCTGGAGTTGCTGGGTGAATCCGAAGGCCGCCGCCGCGGATTGAGTGCGAGGGCGCAATCCGACATTCGGGACTTGCAGGGTGAAGCAGACGGCACGTGACCGGGAGGCAGTAAGCGCCGAGGCGGATCTGCGCAACGTTCGTGTGATCGCGACGCACATTCAGGCGGCGTCCAGCAACCTGCGCTCAATTGCAGCGCGCCTTCCCGTTCCCCCGCCGCCGTTTCGGCGCCATGACCGCGACTGCCCATTTGCCCGATTGCCCGGCTCGGTGGGCGGGCGTATCACTTGATCCGCCTCGGCGCGAGCCGACGGCGCACCACGTCGGGCTCCACGATGCGAGGATCGGCGTCGACACAGGCGGACTTTCAGGGGCTGCGGGGTTTTCATGAGCAATCCAAAGCATTTCTGCATCGATCGTATTCTCCCTGCCGAATTAAGACGTGCGCAGCCCTTCATGTCTCTGAGCGGCGGCCGTACACGAGCGATAACTCCGCTCGGCAAGCTCTGGATGAACGGCAGCACCCTGCGGGCGCGCTTTCTTGGCGGCACGGCGCCGCAGCAGGCCACAGTGCGCCAGTTCGCACCGCAGTGGATGCAGCACGCCAACCTCCAGTTGCAATTTGGCGACGCGCCCGACGCCGAGATTCGCATCGCCTTCGCGGACGACGGCGCGTGGTCTTACGTCGGCACGGATGCGCGCGGCATCCCGGTGGATCAGCCGACGATGAATTTCGGCTGGCTCGACGAAGCAGTCGTGCTCCATGAGTTTGGCCATGCGCTCGGTCTTGCACATGAACACCAGAATCCGGACGGCGGCATTCAGTGGAACGAAGCCGCCGTGATCGCGGCGCTGTCCGGTCCGCCGAACAACTGGGATGAAGCGACGATCCGTCACAACGTGCTGAACAAGTATCGACACGATCAGATCAACGGCAGCGATTTCGACCGCGAGTCGATCATGCTCTACAGCTTCCCGGCGGCGTGGACCACCGACGGTTTCCACACGGCGCCGAACGCGGTGTTGTCCGCCATCGACAAGGCCTTCGTCGCCGGCGAAAAAATGTACCCGGGCCGCGGTACAGAACCGGAGTTCGTCGAGATCCCCGTGTTCGAGCCGCGTCCAACGGCGGCTGAGATCGGTCAGCCCGGCGAGGAGGATCGCTTCAAGGTGCGCGTGAGGTCCGCCGGCCGCTATACCGTGCAGACGGAGGGTGAAACGGATCTGGTGATGAAACTGTTCGGCCCCGACAGCCGCACGCAGCTCGTCGCCGAAGACGATGACAGCGGCGCGGGATACAACCCGAAGATCACCGCCGATCTCGCGCCCGGTGAGTATTACGTGCAGGTTCGGCACTATAACCGCCTGAGCGGCCGCGGCTCATACGGGGTGTCGGTGATCAAGATCTGAGGAGCTGCAAGCTGCCAGCCAGAAGACATTCTGGCTGGCTGCTCGCGGCTAGTCGCCAGCGCACGCTCGCAGGAAAGGGATACAGACAATGGAGTCAGTCCCCATTTCCCGGTGAGGAGAATAAGGATAGCCCCCGGCGCCTTCGTCCCGACCGCGAGTTCTGCGCCTTTTATCAAACCGTAACTGCCCCTGACGCAACAGGAGAACGCCATGTCATTTGCAGTTCACAGTTCCGCTTTCACAGAAGGCGGCGCAATTCCGCGCAGGTATACGCGTGACGGAGACAATCTGTCCCCGCCGCTCGAATGGTCCGACGCGCCACGCGGTGTACGGAGCTTCGCATTGATTTGTGAAGATCCGGATGCGCCGTCAGGCACGTTTCATCACTGGGCGATGTGCAACATCGCTCCTGAACAGAACAGCCTTCCGGAAGGCGTCGACGCCGCGGCGGCCGGCTGCGATTTCGCGCAGAACGACTTTGGCAACGCCGCCTACGATGGACCGCAGCCGCCCCGCGGACATGGCCTCCATCACTACCACTTCAAAGTGGTCGCTCTCGACACCGATCAGATCGACATCTCGTCCGTTGACGACGTCGATGAGTTCTGGCGCGCGGTGCAGCCCCACGTGATCGCGCAGGCGGAGACGGTCGGCACGTATCAGCGCTAGGGGACTCTTTCCGTCTCCGGGTCTGGATTTCTCGCAAAGACAGTCCGAGCCCGCAAAGGGAGCGTTCCCTTATGCGCACTTGCCCCTGGGGCGTGCTTGCGCTCCAGGGCGGCGGGTCATGAAGAGAGAGGACTGAGTAACCGCAAAGAACGCTGAACGGACTGAGAAACGACGGAGGATCTCCAGTTCGTTTGCTTCCACCTGCCCCGACTCGGTCGGGATTTCCGTTGGTCACGTTCTATGCGGTTGCTCTTTGTATCTCCCCCGCGAAGCGGCGCGTCTCGTATGGCGTGCGGCTGCGAGAGGATCTTCCCGAAAAGAGTCTACGAGTAGAAGAATTGTTCGCGAACGATCTTGTCGTTTGCGACTTCGTACACGCATACCTCCTCCATGGCGCGCCGGCCTCCTTCCTTGTAAGTGGCGTCGAGTCCCATCACGACGCTGAAAAACGTCCCGGCGACGAGCGGATCGCTGCAGGTGAACGAGTGAATCTCCGTGTAACTCTCGTCGAAGCGTCGACCCTTCTCGCGAATCGCGGCGAGGCCGTCCACCGAACCCAGCGGGCCCGATGCGCCTTCCATCTCGATGCTGCGCGCATTCTGTGCGTAGAGTTCACTCTGCGCCTCGCTGAATTTGCCCTCGCGGCACAGCTGGACCAGTCGACGCGCGATTGTTTCAGTGTTCATGACGGCTTCCTCAGGTTGGCGGATTGCGCGCGCGATCATGCTCCACATCCATGACAGCTCCTGTCCATGTTCGGCAAGCAGGAAGACTGCGTTCGCTGCTGATCAGCGCTCGCGCAGACGCAGGGCGCCATTTTCTTGAAGAGCCGCTCGAAGAGCCGCGAAAGAACGCAAGAGGATCGACGCGTCCAAGGACGGAAAAGCGTAGCGCCGGCCGATTGACGAAATCGCACGCTCAGTGCGAAGGTGCACGCTCTTTTCTTCTCGCAAGGCGTGGCAATGACGTGGCGTGCGTGGGCGACTTTCGTCGCTTTGTGCGTGATCTGGGGCGTGCCCTACTTTTTCATCAAGCTCGCGCTCGCGGAGCTCTCCCCCGCCGTCATCGCGTGGACCCGCATCACGCTCGCGGCCGCGGTGCTCGTTCCGATCGCCTGGCGGCGCGGCGTGTTGCGCCCCGCGCTCGCTCACAAGCGAGCCGTCATTGCGTTTGCGATCGCAGAGCTCTCGATCCCATTTACTCTCGTCGCGCTCGGTGAACAATGGATCAGCTCGTCGCTCACGGGCATTCTCATTGCGACCGTGCCGCTGACCGTCGTCCTCATCGCTCCCTTGTTCGGCGTACGTGAGAAGCTGGGGTTGCGCCGACTGATCGGCCTTGCGATCGGCTTCCTGGGCGTCGTCACGATCCTCGGACTGGACGCCGGACACGGCCCGATGCTCTGGGCAGGCGTCGCATGCATGCTGATTGCAGTCGCGGGGTACGCGATCGGGCCGCTGGTCGTTGAACGGTATCTTGCGGACGTCGATGAACTCGGCGCCCTTGCGGCGAGCCTCGTCGTTGCCATGATCGTCTTGCTGCCGGCGGCGATCGCCCTGGCGCCGGCGCACGCACCCTCTTCCCTGGCCCTCACGTCCGTGGCCGTCCTCGGGCTGCTCTGCACCGCGCTGGGATTGCTGTTGTACTTCTATCTCATCAGCGCCGCGGGCGCGGCGCGCGCTTCAGTGGTCGCGTATATCAATCCGGCGATCGCGGCAATCTTCGGCGTCGCCCTGCTGCACGAACCGTTCGGGGTCAGCTCAGCGGCGGGCCTGGCGATGATCCTCGTCGGGTCGTGGCTGGCGACTCACAAACCGCGCACAACCACCGCAGCTGCGCCGGCCGCTACGAAGAACAGGGCCGCACCGTTGTCCGGATGAATCGGGATCCTTGCTTTGGTCGAACCGCAAGAGATTGCGCCGCGAGGCTCGCGTCAATGAATCTCGCCTGATCGGAGAGACGCTCGCACAGAGCGTCGTATCGCATTGAGATGAATATCAAGCTGCGCGAGATTGCGCGCCTGGTAGGAATTACTGGCGATCGCAGCAGGGTCACGGATGACCCGGCCCCGTGTATATGGATGTGGCATGCACATTCTCTGATGTGCTTGCCGTGTTTATTGACATGGTATTGACATGTACGCGGATGTGGCATGCACATTCTGATGTGCTTGCCATGTTTATTGACATGGTATTGACATCGGGGAGCGCCGCGAAGACCACACCATTCTGTTTGGGAACTATCGTGTCTGCGGCCGCTTTCAAGAGCGAACGAAGTGCGTTCAACGCGAATCTGCGTCCGGCGCAACGTCGCCGGGAATTCTTCGGAGTTTTTGTCAGCGAGGAGACGACTATGCGAGTGATGACTAGCCTTTTTGCGATGCTGCTGGTCGTTCTGATGGGTTGCTCGAAGACCGACGACAGCGCCGATCGTGCAGCGCCGGCGGAGCAGACGCCGCCCACGGCGACGCCCGACGAAACAACGACGGCCCCACCGAGCGATACGAGCGCGATGCCGCCTTCAGATCAACCGCCGCCGCCGCCGCCCGGGGAGGAGACGACGCCTCCGGCTACGCCGCCGAATCAGTGATGTGATGGCGATCTGATGGAGACAGTGTCGGGAGGACAGTGTCGGGGTGGCCTTTGGCGGGAAGGCTCGGCGGCGAGCAAGTCAGAATTCTGACTCGACGACCAGAGGTCGTCTCACCCCGCCACGCCTTACTCGACAACGTCCCTCTCGACGCTGGTCCTTCTGCCCTGGCGATTCAGTCTGCGCTGCTCAGCTGCGCGTCGCTTTGATCGACGAACTTGTAGGTGACGGCGCCGAAGAACATCTCATCCCAGCTCTGCTGGCCCCAGGGCACCTGGCGCGCCGGATCGGGATTCGCCTTGTTCTGGACTGAATTATCGAAAGCGCCAACGGCCGTGATTTTCGTGCCGGCCGGAACCCGCAGCGGCTCGGCCAGTTGGTAGTCGAGCTGCCAGTTGTAGTTGTAGTGAGCGATGTTCAGCAGTTCCTCGGTCTTGCCGTCGGGATACTCAGCATAGAAGCGCATGCGCTTACCGCGGAAGTGCATGTGCGGCAGCATGCTGTAGAGGTATGCGTCCTTTGGAATCGTGATCGTCTGGCGCATCTCGTGATCGGGATCGTAAGGCGGAATCGGATCCCACCCCTTTACAAAAATGCACGCGCAGTCGCCTGACATGCGTTCTGTCGGGATTTCATCATCGTCGTAAAACCACAGACCGATTTCGCTCGCGTCCGTCGTCGCCCTGCCGTTCGTCGTGTAGTGCAGCTGCAGGGCGATCGAAGAGCCCTTCCTCAGCAGTCCGCCCGTGTTCGGCGGCTCATGCTGCGGCTGCGCACCGGGAATGTACGCGGTGATGCGCGCTGCGTTCGGATCGGACGCACCGAGAAAACTCTTTGACTCCTTCGACGCGCCTGGGGGAATCAGATTGTTCAATGTGTGATGCAACACCGTGCGGTCGCCTGCGATGTACTGACTCGCGCGCACCCAGCGGTCCCGATCCATGCCTTCGATCGGCACGGTCACGCGGATATAGTCGAGCACGCCTGTCGCCGGAATCTGTTGCGGCGGAACCTTGATGATCAGATCCGGTTCGCCATAGGCCCATTTGGTCGCGGGCCATCGCAATTGCGTCAGCGGATCCTCCTGGCCATCCATCTCGGCGCCCGCTTCGATCCAGTGCACGAGCTTTTGCGTTTCTTCCGGCGTAAGCGCGTACGTTTCCTTGAAGTGACCGATGTAAGGGTCGATCTGCCCGGGCGGCATTCGCTTCGTGAGAACGACCTCGCGAATCATCGGCGCGAACCCTCGCACGATCGCGTGGCTGTTCATCGCGAACGGCGCAATGCCCCCTTCGCGGTGACAACGCGCGCAATTCTCGGCAAGGATCGGCGCCACGTCCTTCGAATACGACACGGCCGTCTTCGCGTGCGCCTTGCGCGCGGGATACGTCACCTTCTGGCCACGGGTCGCCACGCGCGCCTTCTTCACCGCCTTGCCGGCGAGCACACTCTCGATTGCAGCATCGAGATGTTTGCCAGCCGGACCGCGATAGAGCACTTCCGTCGTGCCGGGATGCAGCAGAAACACCTCACCGGTCTTGTTGACGCCCAGCGCTTCGGACACGAGCTGCGCATCGTCCATCAGCACCGGAATGTCGACGCCGTATTGCTCAACCTGTCGCTGCACCGTTTCGCGCGACTCCGCGCCGAGCGAATTGATCATGAAGAACTTGACCCGATCCTGGTATCTGGCCTGGGCCGCCCTGAAGGCGGGAATCGCCTTCGCGTCGCCTCGCGCCATTGCCTTGCACCAGCAGCGCCACAGCCTTGTGGTCGTCGTAATAGCTGATCTGATGGAAGTACCCTTTCTGGTCGAGCAGCGCGAAGTCGCCGACTCGCCCGGAAGCTACGCTCAGATTGGAGGCGAAGGCGACGCCGATCAGAGCCGCTGTGGACATGAGTCTTTTCACGCCGAACCCCCGTTGCAAACAAAGCAGGCGGACGCCCTGAAGAAAACCCGTGCAGAGCGGCCTTTACGACGTGCAAGCTAGCACAGGGCGTACTTGCCGGAGGAGCCTTCTGAGCTGCGATCTGCACCGCGGCAGACGCAATTGACCGCTTCGAATTCGCGGCAGTACGCTTCCGCACCGCCCTGCAGTACTACGCGTCCCCTTCGACGCCGCCGACTTGAGGAAGTGACCTTATGAATGTAGCCGTCCAGCCCGCCCAGACCGTAACGCGTTCCGCAGACGACTCGAGCGATGACGCAGTGGGGTTGCCGGCCTGGATCTATTCCGACCCCGATTTCTTCGAACTGGAGAAGCGAACGATCTTTCGCACGAGCTGGCAACTCGTCTGTCACGTGAACGATGTGCCCAAACCGGGGGATTACCACTCCTTCGATTTTCTGGGCGAGTCGGTCATCGTCGTGCGCGGGGACGATGGGCAGGTTCGCAGCTTCCACAACGTGTGTCGCCATCGTGCATCGCGGCTGCTTGATGGTCCGAAGGGCAGCTGCGGCCGGCGCATCACCTGCCCTTATCACGCATGGACCTATGCGCTCGACGGTCGGCTCGTCGGCGTACCGCATCGCCAGACGTTCAGCGAACTCGATACATCGAAACACGGCCTCGCGCCGCTCGACCAGGAGATCTTCATGGGGTTCGTGTTCGTGCGCTTCGAACCGGGCCTGCCGAGCGTGCGCGAGATGGCTGCGCCGTACATCGATGAATTCGCCGCCTATCGAATGGAGGAACTCGTGCCGCAGGGACGCGTGACCTTACGTCCGCGCTCGGTCAACTGGAAGAACGTCGCCGACAACTACTCCGACGGCATGCACATTCCGGTCGCTCATCCGGGGCTCACACGCCTCTTCGGACCGAGTTACGGGATCGAGGCGCAGGAATGGATCGACAAGATGTGGGGTCTGCTGCGCGATGCGCCTTCGCGCAACTGGTCGGAGCGTCAGTATCAGAAGCTGCTGCCCGCCGTCGAGCACTTGCCGCAGGAGCGGCAGCGGTTGTGGACGTACTTCAAGTTGTGGCCGAACGTCGCCTTCGACATCTACCCGGATCAGATCGATTTCATGCAGTTCCTGCCCGTGTCGCCGACTGAGACGATGATTCGCGAGATCGCGTACGTGCATCCGGACAGTCGTCGCGAGATGCGCGCAGCGCGCTATCTGAACTGGCGCATCAATCGCCAGGTGAACCTGGAGGACAAGGCGCTGATCGAACGCGTGCAGGCGGGCATGGCTTCGAGCAGCTACACCGTCGGGCCGCTGAGCGAGACGGAAGTGTGTTTGCGCAGCTTTGCACGCCGCATGCGCAGTCTCATACCTGCGAGCCGCCGACGCACGAAGGAGGCCACGTGCTGATGCTCGTTCCGCAGTCGCTCGACGCCATGGTCGCCGTATGGCGGTAGCGCAGAAGACCGGCAGCGCGTGTGACGCGCTGATCATCGGCGGCGGCCACAATGGACTCGTCTGCGCCGCCTACCTGGCGGCGGCTGGCCTGAAAGTCACCGTTCTCGAACGACGCCACGTCGTCGGCGGCGCCGCGGTCACGGAGGAATTTCATCCGGGCTTTCGCAACTCCGTGGCGTCATACACGGTTTCGCTCCTCAACCCGAAGGTGATTCGCGACCTCGATCTGGCGGGCCATGGCTTGCGCGTGGTCGAACGCGAGATCTCGAACTTTCTGCCGACCCAGGATGGCCGCTATCTGTGCATCGGCGCCGGCCGAACACAGGCGGAAGTCGCAAAGTTCTCACGCAAAGACGCGGACCGTCTGGACGCGTATGCGCAAAAACTCGACGTCATCGCCGATCTCCTGCGCGATCTTGTACTGCAAACGCCGCCCAATGTCGTCGACGGCGGCTGGCGCATGGCGTTGCCGGAGTTGCTGCACGCTGCGCGTCTGGCCGGGCGTCTGAGCAAACTGGACCTCGGCATGCGTCAGGAGTTGCTGAGTCTGTTCGCTACTTCAGCAGGCGACTATCTCGACGGCTGGTTCGAAAGCGATCCCATCAAGGCGGTGTACGGATTCGACGGCATCGTCGGCAACTACGCGAGCCCCTACTCTCCCGGCTCCGCGTACGTGCTGCTGCATCACGTCTTCGGCGAGGTGAACGGCAAGAAGGGCGTGTGGGGGCACGCCGTCGGCGGCATGGGCGCCATCACGCAGGCGATGGCGAAAGCCGCCGCTGCGCGCGGCGTCGACATCCGGCTCAACGCGGGCGTTCGTGAAGTGATCGTCGAGGGCGGACGCGCGGTCGGCGCGACCACGGAATCCGGCGAGACGTTCCGCGCGGCGGCCGTCATCTCGAATCTCAACCCGAAACTTCTGTACCTGAAGCTGATCGATTCCGCCGCGCTGCCGCCGGCGTTTCACGCGCACATGGGCCAATGGCGCTGCGGGTCCGGCACCTTCCGCATGAACGTCGCTCTTGCGGAGTTGCCCGATTTCACGTGCCTGCCTGGCAGGCAACGCGCGACGCATCACACCGCGGGCATCATCATCGCGCCGACGCTTGCCTATATGGAACGCGCGTACTTCGACGCCCGCTCGCAGGGCTGGTCGAAGCAGCCGATCGTCGAAATGCTGATTCCCTCGACGCTCGACGACAGTCTGGCGCCGCGCGGACAGCACGTGGCGAGCCTCTTCTGCCAGCACGTCGCGCCGCAACTGCCGAACGGCGAAAGCTGGGATGCGCATCGCGAAGCCGTCGCGGATCTGATGATCGACACCGTGAATGCGCACGCGCCGAACTTCAAAGCGTCGGTGCTCGGCCGGCAGATCATGAGTCCGCTCGATCTGGAAAGAACATTCGGCCTGATCGGCGGGGACATCTTTCATGGCGCGCTGAATCTGGACCAGATGTTCTCTGCGCGGCCGATGCTCGGCTACGGCAACTATCGCGGCCCGCTCCCCGGGCTGTACATGTGCGGTTCCGGCACGCATCCGGGCGGCGGCGTCACGGGTGCGCCAGGCCACAATGCGGCGCGTGAGATTCTCATGGACTTCCGGCGTCGCCGATTGCGTCGTATCGCCTGAATCACTCTGAAAACTAATAGCCGCAAAAAGGCGCAAGAGGCGCAAAAAAATGAAGACTCAAGGACTGAGTTCGGCAGTCCGTGCCGCCATCGGCCGCGTCAATCTCGCTTATGCGCCTCTTGCGCCTTTTTGCGGCGATTCACTCTTAGGTCGGAATCGTCCGAACAGGCCATGCCGTTCGTCGCTCGCAGCGAGTTCGCGCAGGAGGACTCACTGGCGGCTGATCGCACTGCGCTTGTTTCGCAGCAGGAACTTCTGAATTTTGCCGGTGGCGGTCTTGGGCAGCTCGCTGATGAAGTCGAATCGTTGCGGGACCTTGAAGTGTGCAAGGCAGCTACGACAGAACTCGCGCAGCTCTGACTCGGTTGCAGTCGCGCCGGAGCGCAGAACGACAAACGCCTGCGGCGCCTCGCCCCACTTTTCGTGCGGCATGCCGACTACCGCGACCTCCAGCACGGCCGGGTGACGCAGGAGAGCGCCCTCCACTTCGATGGACGAAATGTTCTCGCCGCCGCTGATGATCACATCCTTGTAGCGGTCGCGTATTTCGACATAGCCGTCCGGATGCACGACCGCCGCGTCTCCGGAATGAAACCATCCGCCCTTGAACGCCGCCGCGGTCGCTTCGGGATCGTTGTAATAGCCTTTCATCACGACATTGCCGCGCGCCACGATCTCGCCCAGCGTTTCGCCGTCGTGAGGCACTTCGACGCCCTGCTCGTCGACGACGCACAGTTCACCCGAAGTGATCAGTTCGATCCCCTGGCGCGCCTTGATGTTCGCGCGCGCTTCCGGCGTCAGCGACGCGTCCTGCGGGCGGGACTCGCAGATTGTGATGAAGGGCGCGGTCTCCGTCAGACCATACACGTGTGTAATCGTCCATCCCAGCTCGCCCTCCACGCGCTCGATCGTGGCCGCCGCAGGAGGCGCGCCCGCGGTGAGCACGCGTACGCCTTTGCGCGCGTTGCGTCGCAACTCCTCCGGCCCATTGGCGACGGCGATCAGCACTGTCGGCGCCGCGCACAACATGCTGATCCGTTCCACTTCGACGTGCGCATATACGCCCGGCGCATCCACCCTGCGCAGACAAACGTGTGCGGCGCCGACTGCGGTCACGGTCCAGACAAACGTCCATCCGTTTGCGTGGAACATCGGGAGCGTCCAGAGATAGCGGTCAGCTTGCGTCATCGGGTGATGCACCAGCGTTCCGACCGAGTTCACCCACGCATTGCGATGCGTGATCATCACGCCCTTGGGGCGCGACGTCGTGCCGCTCGTGTAGTTGATGGCGATCAGATCGCTCTCCGCGATTTCCGGCTTTCTGAACTCCCCGGGCGGCCGACGCGAGCGTGGTTTCGAGCTGGAGCCAGCCCGCGCGCGCGCCTTCCAGCGCGATGAAGTGCTCCACGCCGGGCAGCTGATCGCGAATACCGTCGATTGCGTCGAGGTAATCAGAATGTGCGCAGACCACGCGAGAGCCGCTGTGCTGAATCAGGTACGCGAAGTCATCGGGGGTGAGCCTGTAGTTGAGCGGGACGACGACCGCGCCGAGCTGAGGAATGGCGTAAAAGGACGCCAGCATCGCGTGCGTATTCGGCGCGATCAGCGCCACGCGATCGCCCTTCCCGACGCCGAGCGCCTGCAGAGCCGCCGACCAGCGATCGCAGCGGTCAAAGAACTGCGCGTAGGTGAGCCTCAGGTCGCCGTCGACGACAGCCTCGCGATGCGGATACAACTTGCGCGCGCGGCGCGCAAACTCCAGCGGCGTGAGCGGCAATTCCATGGCTCATCTCCCCTGTGATTGTCGATTCGCCCTGTTCGCGCTCAGCGCGCCGGCGCATAGGCGATGCATTCCAGTTCAACGCGTGCGCCGAGTGCGAGGCCGCTTGCCCCCAGCGCGCTGCGCGCCGGAAACGGTTTCCTGAAGAACTCGCGATAAACGGTGTTGAATGCGGCCCACTCGCCGATGTCGGCGAGAAACACTGTGCATTTCACAACGTCGCTCAGCGAGGATCCGTTGCGCTCCAGCGTATCCTTGATGTGCTGCAAGGTCTGGCGGGCTTCCGGAACGATGCCGCCGGGGACGACCTTTCCTGTCGCCCGATCGTCGCCTACTTGTCCCGCCAGAAACAGGAAGTCGCCGGCCCGCACGGCTTCGGAGAACGGCAACCCGCGCTGCTCCGCCTGCGGTGAGTTCAGGAACTGCGGCTTGCGCGCCGCTACGCTATCCGCCGCTTGCGCAGACGCGAACGCAAGGATCGATATTCCCGAGAGCATCAGTGTTCTGCACAAGGAACAGCTTTGGAGAGGCATGGGTAACTCCTTGCGATTGAAGTTCTTGTGGGACGGTCGCTGCGACTCTATCGCCGCTGCCCGACTGATTCCAAACGGGATCGCCGGGCGAAGCGTTTACCAGCGAGGTAATCGACCGCCGCATCCTGGCCTCGCATCATACGGACCATTGGCTACGAGGAGAGCGACGATGATCCGACGCGACATGCTCAAGGCGGCGACAGCGGCCCTTGGAGGCGCAGCCCTTCTTGGCGTACAGCCCGCTACGCTCGCGACGACGACGTCCGCACGCCAGGTGAGTGCAGGGCGTCGCGCTGGGCCATTTGTGGAAACGCGTGACGGAACACTGCTCTTTCTCCGCGACTGGGGCGCCGGCGCACCCGTCGTTTTCCTCAGCGGGTGGACGCTGCCTTCGGACAGCTGGGCGTATCAAATGACCCCGCTCTGCGAGAACGGGCTGCGCTGCATCGCCTACGATCGGCGCGGCCATGGCCGCTCGAGCGATCCCGGTGCGGGGTATGACTACGACACGCTCGCGGACGATCTCGCCGATGTGGTGACGGCCCTGGATCTGCACGACGTCACGCTCGTCGCGCATTCCATGGCGGGCGGCGAGGCCGTGCGCTACGTGTCACGCCACGGGCCGAAGCGCATCAGGCGTCTTGCACTGATCGGCTCGACCCTGCCCTTCATGACGAAGACGGCGGACAACCCTGACGGGATCGACCCAGCTCTGCTCGAACAAAGCCGGCGCAGTGTATTCATGAAAGACTTTCCCACGGTGCTTCAGGACAACCTGCGTCCGTTCGTCGTCGCAGAAACGTCGCCCGCAACGCTGGACTGGGTTCGCACGATGATGCAGCAATGCTCCTTGAAGGCTGCGATGGACCTCAATCGCGCACTGACGTCGACCGACTTCCGGGCGGAGCTGCCGAAGTTCACGCTGTCGACGCTCATCATCCATGGCGATCGGGACGTCTCGGCGCCGCTCAACATCACGGCTCACAAAACGGCGCGGCTGCTGCCGAACGCGCAGACCAGGATCTACGAAGGCGCGCCGCATGGTCTGATGCTGACGCATGCAGCACGGCTGAATCAGGATTTGCGCGAATTCATCGGTGCATAGAATCGCCGGCCCGGCGTCGGGGGTTCTTCATCCGCTCGTGCAAACGAGAAGGCGCCGCCAAACGCGTATTCAATGAATTCGTCCATGACGGGCAGGAAAGTCTCCACGGCGGTCGTGCCGCGCACGCTGCGCTGACGAGCGGAACTCGTCGATTCCGGCTCACCGCTCACCAAGGCGGCGAGATGCGGCGAACGCCGCGCCTCGCTCAGGCTTGTCGCCCATGCGAGCGCGTCCTCTGCCTCCACCTGCTTGTCGTCTCTCGGTTCGCCCGGCTCATAGTCGTGCCGCACTGTCGCATCAGGGACGCTCGCACCGCGCACCGGCAGGTAGGTCGCGCCGCGGGGCTTCCAGCCGAAAGTACACCCTATCGTCAGCAGCAAACGCCACTCGGTCGACGTGCACGAGAAGAGATCGCGACCGCCACGTTCCAGGCTGTCGCGCGCCATATTCACCATGAATTCCATAGCTGTCACCGAATCTCTTCACTCGGGGCGCGAACCGCTTTTGGCCAATTCGGCCTCGCAATAGGGAGTACACTGCAAGCGTCGCCCCCTCCAACGACCGCGCCGTCACGGCGAGCGGATCTCGCCCCAGAAGGAAGACCATGCTGCTCGGCAGTATAACGACGGTACTCGCGCTCGCGAGCGGCTGGCTCTGGTGGAAGCTCGGCCGCTCAGAGGATGACAACGCGGAGTTGCTGGCTGAGGTTGCGCGCCTGCGGGCGCGCCTGCGCTCTTCAAGGCGCTGATGTATCGGCGTTATTTCGAGGAAATCCAATGGCCCAGCCCAACTATCGGCAGCAGAAGAAACAGCGCGAACAGGCAAAAAAGAAGAAGAACGAGGAGAAGCGCCAGCGGCGGAGCAAGACGCCTAATACACCCGAACAGGAGCCGGCCCCATGAGTAAAGGAATGAATCAGAAGAAAGAAGGTAAGAAGAAGGCGCAGAAAACGCTCGAAGAAAAACGCGCCGTCAAGAAAGCGAAGCGATCGGAGCGCTCTTACTCTCTTCTGCGTGGCTGAAGCGACGACTGTCGGAACACTAGGGCTGCAGCGCGTAATCGCGCACGCACCCGGCGAAAACCGTTCCCGCCAGCTGACAGGTTGAAGGCCCTCAGTCCCCCGACGTCGCTCTACTCGTCGCCGATGGCTCGTGCGCCTCTGGCTTTCGCCAATGCGTAATCAACAGCAGCCCCGAGTCCGAGCTCTGTCGCTTTTCGACGGACGTCATCGTGTCTGCGATGCAACCCTCTCGCCAGACGCATCAATACTTCATCGGCGTGTTGCCAGCTGTTGGCGACTTTGCCGCGAAGGGCGTCCTCGACGACCAGCGCCTCCTCCGGACGCCACTCCTCGCTCGTCATCCCCTGAATCTCCGCGCTCCGCCTCGTCTCGTCCGCGGCTCTCAGCGCCTGCGCCAGGGCGTCGATCAGAATGGCCTTGTGCTGCGCCGGAATCTCGCCGTCGATCACGAACCTCAGCGTTTCACGAATCGCCGTGATGTCTCGTGTGTCTCTCATACTGCTTCTTGTAGCGCGTTTTCGGCGATTTACCTAACATTCTTCCGGCTTCGACTGGCCGCGCGACGATTCTCGAACACGATCCTCGGACGGGGCGTCGGCGTAACCACTGTCGGCGGCGGGACACTGCATCGCGCCTTGGACGCGTTCAGCCATGGCTTTCCGCGCTCGCGATCTCCTCACGCGAAGTGTTCGGGTCGATCGGCCCGCCTCCGCCGCTGCACAGAACTCGTTCAGGTCGCGCGCCAGCAACCGCACTTGTCGGATCCTGGGCGATGGCGGCGGGGACCGCCGGCCACTGCGTGCAGCGGCCTCAGGTGCGCAGCGCGCCCGTCTCGGGATCCACACCCGCCCGCTCGAGCGCCGTTGCAAGCGGCGCCAGATGCTTCTTGTAACGCTCGGCCCTCGATTCACCAAGTGTGACGGCGTCGCGCGCCTGCACCGTGCTGAAGGTCGCGATGGCCCGCGACGTCCGTTGAAAATCGAGACACTGCGGCTCCCACGAAAGTCCGCACGCACGCACGAGTTGCGGCGCCGCCTGTTCGAAGTTGTCGACGAAGCGTTCGTACTGAATCGTCGTGAACCGGCCCGGCAGCGTGTGCTCCCAATGCGCAACCAGGCGGGCGTAATGTCCATAGAAGTGGCCGATGTCTTCAAGGCGATGCGCGAACGTCCACTGCTTGCTGAACTCCTGCCGATAGACGGACAAACCGGTCTCGATCGGATTGCGGCGCATGTGGATGATTGCAGCGTCCGGAAACAGCCGCGCCATCAGTGCAGCCGCTTCGAAGTTGAGTGGATGCTTGTCAGTCACGTGCTCCACCTCGCCCGGAGTGCGCAGATCGTTGTAATAGGCGTCTGACCAGTCCCGCAGGAGCCGCGCATCGACTGTGCGCCGGGACGCCTCGAGTTCGAGAAACGCCTGCAGAATCTGCCGCATCGCGAGGCGTTCCCCACATGCGAACACGCGGGAATGCGCCGCCAGCACGCTCTCTATGAGGGTCGTGCCGGAACGAGGCATCCCGACGATGAAGATTGGACGCGGCAGGCCCTCGCTGCGAACGGTCTCCTTCGTCAACGCGCTCGACAGTTCGAGGATTCGCACTCTGCGCTCATCGATTCGCGCCGGTTCGTAGCTGCGGTTCTCGAGGCGATCTCGTTCCAGGGCAAGCGCGTGCGCCTGTTTATAGGCGGCGAACGCCGCGTCGATGTCATCACGGGCATCGTACGCATGTGCAACCGCGAACGCCGCCGGAATCCGCCGGTCGAAATGAGCATTCTCATCCCGGGCAATGCTCGCCACAGCGCTCAGGTCGGCATCCGCAAGACGACCGCGTCGCAGACGACTCAAGGTGGTGTACGCGGGCGCGTTCTGCGGATCCCGTTCGAGGCAGCGGCGGCAATGCGCTTCCGCCTCCGCGAAGCGGCCGACATACATCAGCAGCAGCGCACGCGTCGCCAGCGTTTCAGCGTAGTCAGGGTCGATCGCTTCCGCGCGGTCAAGGGCGGCGGTCGCCCCGTCGATGTCGAGCGCATGCAGACACAGACTCGCATAGGCCGCGAGGTCTGCGACGTTCGGCGCTGCGACCTGCAGAACGCGTGCAAATGCGCTCGCAGCTGCAACGTACTGACCCTGCTCGAACGCCGCACGCGCCGCAACGCGCCAGGCTTCATCGCTGGTCGGATGTGCGCGGGTCCAGGCGGCGGCGATCCGTTGCAACGCGCTCCAGTCGCGCCGCCCGATCATCGCCTGCGCGAGCTTCGATGCGAGCGGCGCCGCAGTCGGAGAGAGCGACCAGGCGCGTCCCCATGCGCCTATAGCGCCCGCTTCATCGCCGAGCAACGCAGATACATCGCCCGCCCGCGTCCACGCGCGCGCGTTACCGGGCTCCGCGGCCGTCACGACCTGCAATTCGTACAAGGCCCGGTCATGCTGATTCGCCTGCACGAGTCCTTCCGCGAGATTCAGACGGAAGCCGCTTTGATTCGGCTCGAGCTCCACGGCCTGATGCAACAGCGGCAACGCCTGCTCTGTGCGCTCCAGATGCAGCAGCGCAAGCCCCGCCAGGCTGATCGCCTCTGCGTCGACCGGATTCAGGTCGAGCGCTGCGCGATAGCTCGCGAGCGCTTCCTCATAGCGACCTGCCTGATGGGCCTCGACGCCGTGCTCCATCGACTGCCCGAACGTGCGTTTGCTCATCGATACAGAACCTCAGAAGGTCTTCGCTCCGCTCACTGCGACGAGCACGGAATAAAGGGACGAGGTCGCAGTGATGAACAGACGATTACGCTTGGGACCGCCGAACGTCAGATTCGCGACCCGCTCCGGGATGAGAATCCGTCCGATCAGCGCACCGTCGCCCTCGTAGCAGTGGATGCTCTCGCCGGCGCTGGTCCACAGGCGATCGTCGACATCAACGCGAAAGCCATCGTAGATCCCGGCGGTGCAAGTCGCGAAGACGTCGCCGCCGCGGAGCCGTGAGTCGTCCCGAACGTCGAAGACCCGAATGACGCCGTGCGGCTGACCGCTGTCGGAGATGAACAGGCGCCTCTCGTCGACGGAGAACGCAAGACCATTCGGCTGCGCAAATCCATCCGCGACGAGTGCAATCTCGCCGGAGCCCGCATCGATGCGGTAGACGCGTCGCTCGCCGAGCTCACTGGGCGCGAGAAATCCTTCGTAGTTCGAGTCGATGCCGTAGCTGGGATCGGTGAACCAGATCGACCCGTCCGACTTCACGACGACGTCGTTCGGACTATTGAAACGCTTGCCCTGATAGCGGTCCGCCAGCACCGTTATGGCGCCATCGTGCTCTGTGCGCACCACACGCCTCGAGCCATGCTGACAGGAGACGAGTCGCCCCTGCCGATCCACCGTATTGCCGTTCGTATAGTCCGCCGGTCGCCGGAACACGCTGACCGTTTCGGACGCTTCGTCGAAGCGCAACATGCGGTCGTTCGGAATGTCGCTGAACAGCAGCGAACGCATCGCAGGGAAGTACGCAGGGCCTTCGGTCCAGCGGCAACCGGTGTGCAGACGATCCACGTTCGCGCTGGTCCGAATGCAGCGCCGGAAGCGCTCATCCAGAATTTCATAGTCCGGTACCGCCACGATGCTCTCCGACCAATGCGCCGCGCGCATTGTATCGCCTCGCAGCGCCCACCCGCGTTCCGGAGTTGATTGCGAATTCTTGAGTGATCGGACCTATGGAGATCGGATCAGCCCGGAACAAGAACGCAGAGAGCGCCAATATCTGGAATGAGGACTGGCTCTTCAGAGTTCATTCATTTGTTGTCTGACACTCTTCTTATCTTTTGTCCGGGCTCCGCCGGGATCTCCGTTGATCACGTTCCTTGCGGCTGCTCCATTCCGCTCCCGATACAAGTCCCTACGAACGATTCAGATTGCATTAAGCGTTCGCGTACTGAAATCGCTCTAACACAGTCGTTGGAGCGCTCCCGTGAGACACCTGGCCCTTGTGAGCATGCTCGCGCTTTCATCACTCCTCATCGACACGCCCGTGGATGCGGCTGAGGGACGGGTTTCACAAGACGCGCCGCCGCCGATGGATGCTGCACGCTTATCGAATTATGTCGGAGCGCCGCTGCGCAGCGCCGCCTCGTCGACTACGCAGCCGCTCGAGGAGAAGGGGGGCAGGACGCACAGCAACGAGAAGAGCGTCGCAGCACGAGAGAAACGCGCAGCGACGATCAGCCAGTCTGTCCGCGCTTCCGACTTCCGTATCTCTGACGCCGGCAGCGCGTTCCTCACGGATCGGGACAGCGACGGGTTTCACAGCGAGTTCCGGATCCGCTTCGACGCGGACGTGGTCTCCGGCGACGCTGTGGTCTACGCCCAGCTGTATCTGCGCCGGATCGGCGACGTCGACTGGCTGCTCTATCACACGACCGATGACTTCCGGATCCAGGGCCAGGCGTCGGATGACGACTACTTCGTCAGGACGACGCTCGACAACGGCTTTCCGACGGACGACTACGATGTGCTCATCGATCTCTATGAATCCGGTTTCAACGGGATCGTCGCCACCATCGGCCCGAATGAGAGCGCTGAGCTCGCCTTCCTGCCCCTCGAGGAAGCAGCCCTCGACATACCGATCCAGCTGTCTGGCTTCGCTATCCGGGACGTGAGCACGACGTTGCTCATCGATTCAGACCGGGACGGCCACTACTCACAGTTTCGCATCACGTTCGATCCGGACGCAGACTTCGCCGGGAGTTATGTGTTCGCGAGAGTCTGGGTCAGACCGCAAGGCGGCCAGTGGATCGAGGAGTACGTCTCGGATGACTTCCTTGTGGATGCGAGCGGCGCGGCTGACGCCTTCAGCCTCACCGCCGACTGGATCAGCGGCTATCCAACGGCGTACTACGACGTACAGATCGATCTGCATGACGCGGCCACCGGATTGCTCGCCGCCGCGGCCGGCAGCGAACGGCCCGCACTTTCGCGCATCCCGCTGGAAGATGCAGAGCACGATCGCGCGCCGAGTCCGCCGATCGTCGGCGACGTCGCCAGCGTGTCGTCGCGTGAACGCGGCGGCGGCGGCGGCGCCCTGCCCATCACCTGGACGACGGCGTTTCTTCTGATCGCCGTCAGTCGCAGGATCGCGCGGAAGAGACAGACCGAGGCGCAGGCGCGCCGCTGATCCGTAACCGTGTTCATCCTGCTCACTTCTTCGCAGCGGCCGTCCTTTCCTGTTCCCGTGCGCCCGCGAGAATGCCCGGCAGCGCGTAGTTGCCCTCATGGCACGCGTACTCGTGCATCCGCTCCTGCGTGGCGTTGAACGCCAGCTCACCGCTCCAGGGTTGCGTGAACGTCGTCGGGTCTTCGATCGTGAAGCGATAGGCAATCTGATTCGGACCGACGCGCGTCAATCTCTCGGTGACTTTCAGATTCTCCGCAGCGCCGCGGAACACCTGATCCTTGCGGAAATTCGTCGTCTCGATGACGAGCGTGTGGCCCTCCCACCGTCCGGTAGACTCACCCAGCCACTGACGCAGGCCGGCAGGACGCTTGCCGTTCAGCGACACGATGCGCGTGTCGTGCACCATCTCGATATGGATCATGACCGCGTCCTTCGTCTGCACGATCTGATACATATTGTTGTAGAGCAGCGGCAGCATCGGCGGTCCTGCGCTCGAATCGAATGACAACAGGCAGCGTTCGCCGAGCGGCCGGCGCTCCGGCCCGTCCGCCTGAACATAGCCGGCAAGGGTGTACATCTGTCGCGCCTGGCCCGCTGGCGTGAGCGGCGGCACTTTGCCGCTTTTCGGCTCGACGATGATCGAGCTGCGTTTTTCACCGTTCAGCGTGATGAGCTTGCTGCCCGGGTCGATCCAGAACGCGTTGTAGCCGCAGTTCACGCCGCTGAAGCCGAAGCCGCATTCGTGCGGCAAATCCTGAATGCCGAGCTTGGGATCCGTCGGCTTGTCCTGCTCGGCGACAAACTGCTCGAGTCCCTGCTCGACTGCGAGGGCTTCCTCGCGGCTCAACACCAGACGGTCGCCGAACTTGGGGTCGCGCTCGAGCGGCGAAATCGTGGCGTTGGTCCAGAACCCCTGCAGATCCGGCTGACCGTGCTCCGTGCGCGGCGTCTTCCAGGTTGCCTGCTGCGCCGGCGCCTCCGTCGCCAATGATGAATTCACGCCGAGAACATAGACGCACGCGGCGATCGCCCACTCAAACTTCGCGATCGACGCCCAAACTCTCATCGTCGCCCCTCGCACCCTGGTTAGTTGTTCGCTGCCGATTCTGAAGACGGCCTCGTTGAAAGGCAAAAGCTCAGCGCCGCCTCTTGCCGCGCTGCGAACACTTCGCCTGCGCGGCCGCCACGGCCTTGCGCGCCCAGAGCATCAGTTCGTCCGGATCTTCCAGTACGTCCGCCGGCACTTCGAAGTAGCTCATCGAGTGCACCTCTGGCTCGTCCGGGAACGGTTGGAACGGTTTGCAACCGCGCGTCGTATAGTCAGTGCGGTTGGAATCGTCGACCTTGAGGAAGAGCGTATCGTCATCGATCAAACCGAAGAACACACCCTCCAGATACAGGCCCACGCCCCCGAACATCCGACGCGACGCCACGCGCCCGAACGGCGTCAGCTGGTCGATGACGTAGGCGAGATAATCCGCAGAGACGCTCATGCAAGTCTGGCTCCCCGGCTGGACAATACAGGCGGAGTTCGGGAGCGAACAGACTCCGGAGCGGTCAAGTATTGTTGAAGGCGTAAGACAGGGTGGAACGTATGCGATGCATGCAAAGCGCCGTGGCGATGGCTCTGCTGCCTGTCGCCTTGTGGGCGGCCCCTCTCGAGGAGGCGCAGCAACTCGCGGTCGACACGGTCGCACGCGAGACTGGCGCGAGTCCAGGCGCCATTGAAATCGTGAGCGCGCAACCGACGAGGTGGCCGGATACGAACCTCGGCTGCCGCCGTTCCACAAGCGCCGCTTCGCAGGAAGGCGTCCAGGGTTACCGCGTAGTATTGCGCGACGCGAGCAAGCTCCATGTGGTGCATGTCGCTGGAAGCCAGGCCGTCGTCTGCGCGACGGGCCTTACAGCGGCGTCCGCCCCACGAGAGACATCGACGATGCAGAGCGACGCAGAACCGGCCGATCCGGCCTCACGCAATCTCATTGCGCGCGCGCGCGAGGATCTGAGCCGCCGACTTTCGCGCCCGTCGGAGGACGTCAAGTTCATTCAGTTCAAGGCCGTGGTGTGGCCGGACAACAGCTATGGATGCCCACGCCCCGGAATGGCCTACACGCAGGTGCAGCGCGAAGGCGTGCTCATCAGCTTTGCAGTGGACGGTCGTCGTTTCGACTATCACGGCGGCGAAGGCCGCGAGCCTTTCCTCTGCCAGACTCCTGACGCGGCGGTCCCTCGCTGAAGAAAGGCGGCGCCGGCCGTCGGACCGGCGCCGCTCGCAAGTTGCTAGTTCGTCACTTTTCCGCTCGTGCACGCCGTCGCCGTGCCGAAGAAGATCTCTGGCGCGGTCGCGCGTGCGCAGTTCTTCCATGCACCTGTCTTGAAGCCGCGCGCTGTGAAGTTGATCGTATGAGTCTCGCCTGGGCCAGCGGGCGTCGTCGTAACCCGCAGCTCGGTTCCATTCGCCGGCGCCGTTCCTGCGCCGTTGAAGAACACGTTCTGACCGCGGTTGCCGAACCGGTTCTCGGCGCCGACGGAGAGGAAGCCGCCGTCGCCCGCGCCGACTGCGCCGTACGCGTAACTGATGTCCTCCCCCGGATTGGCGTCGCCGTTCACGCCGATCCAGATCTGGAAGTTGTGCGTCGTGGCGTTGCTGAAATTGCGCACGCCCTGCCAATCGACGACCAGCCAGGTGTCGGCGCCGTCCGTAAGCGTCCGCGATGCGCACGGCGCCCGCAGCTGCTGGATTCAGGTCGGTCCAGAACGCCGCCAGAACGTTGTTGGGACGCGCCGGATTCGGGAAGTTCTGATTGTTGATGCTGACGTCCTGCCCCGTTCCGCCGCCGACCACGACGTAGCCGTTGCTCCCGACGCCCACGCTCGTCCACGTCTCCCCGGCGTAGGAGAACGCCGGAACATTGAAGTTGGCGATGGTCTCATCGCCCACGCCGGCGATGGGCGGTATGCCGAACGCAGACAGCGGCAAGTAGCCGCCGCAGGCGATGATCCCCGGCGCGATCGACACGTCGGGCGGCTGCGCTCCATCGAGCACGCCGTTGAACAGCAGATTCTGCGCGTCGATCTGCGTCCCGCCGCTCACTGATACGAGCCTCAATTGCTCCGGCAGTTGATCGGTGATGACGACATTCGCGTCATCGAAGCTCGTGTTGGTGATCGTGATCGCGCACTGCGTACTGCCGTTGACTCGTGAACGTCTCCGGAGCGCAGCTCTTCGCGAACGTGAGCGGCGTATCCCGGCGCACGAGGCTGATCGGAAACGTCGCGGTGTGAGCGCCGCTCGTGAAGCGAAGTCTCGCGAACCGCAGCTCGCCGACCGGAACCGCGCTCGCATCCACGCTGATCGCGAGCGTCTGATCGCCGTTCGCCGGCAACTTGAACTTGTTCGGCGTCACCTTGATTTTCACGTCCGACGGCGAGCTCACCGCGACGTCCCAGTGCGCCGGCGTCCACAACTCGCTGTGGACCGTGCGGTGCACGGTCACGATTCCCGGATGAACCGGGACATACAGGCTCGGATAGTTGGCCGCCGACAGATTCGCCTGCAGCGCGACGAAATTGGCGCCTGTATCGCTGATGCTGAGACCCGGATTGTCGGCGTCGTCCACGCGGATGCGGCCGGAGCCGCGATCGAATGGATCGCTCGGCGTCACGCCGTCTTCCTTGAAGACGCCGTTGAACTTGGCGGTCAGCATCAAGCGCCGACTTGATCTGCCCCGGCGTCCAGTCAGGATGCAATCCCTGCAACAGGGCTGCAGCGCCCGCGACGTGCGGGCTCGACATCGACGTACCGTCGATCGCCTGGAACAACTGACCCGGCAGGCCGCCAAGCGGCGTCGCCGGCATCGGGCTGTGGCCCGCAAGAATCTGTACGCCCGGCGCCGTAACGTCAGGCTTGCTGACGCCTAGACGTCTGACCCGGGCCGCCGCGCGAACTGAACGCGGCCATCTTGTCACCCTGAACCGTTCTTGCGATCCCGGCCGTCAACGTTGCGGTTTCGCCGGTATGCGAGCCGAGGAACGCGAGGAGCGACGCGCCCGCATCGTTCTCGAGATGCGTGGTGGGCACGAAGTGGTTGTCAGTGGACAGACCCCTGCAGCACGGGGTTGTAGAGAATCATGCCCACGCCGCCGCGTGCGCGCACATTGAAACTCTTCTCGACGCGCGCATTCACCCCGCGCTGACAGACGACGATCGCGCCTGCGAACGCATTGTCGGCAGTTGAGTTCTGACAGAGCGCATCGTTGAACGGCGCATCGCCGGCGATCACGATCGGCGTTGAGGCGCTGATCCCCGCCGTCACGCTAGCGCCGCGCAACGTGATCGCGTCGCCGTTGCTTCCCGTGACCGTCAGGTCGTTGAGGAAGTGACGATTGGTCGTGCTGGCGCCCACCGTGGTCACCCACGGCTCGCGATGGTCGACCGTATTCGCCCCCGGTCCGGCGTTGCCCGCAGAGGCCGCGACGAATACGCCCGCGTTGTACGCGTCGAGGAACGCGAGCGACACGGCGTCGGCATACGGATTGGCGCCTCCGCTGATCGAGAAGTTGAGCACGTCGACGCCGTCGCGAATCGCCTGCTGTATCGGCGGCCACGGAATCTGAAGTGAAACAGCCCTGGTCGCCGCAGACTTTATACATCGCGACGTGCGCTCGCGGCGCGATGCCCGAGATGCGTCCGCGCGACACGCCGAAGATGCTGGCGTTGACGTTGGCGTTGCCGGTCGCAGTCGATGAGGTGTGCGTGCCGTGGCCGTCGTCGTCGCGCGCCGAACGAAACTCGGTCGGCAGCAAGCCGATCACGACGTCGTACGTCGCCATGAAACGATCGGCGCCGATCAGCTTGTTGTTGCACGTGAACGGCGCATCGCCCGCGCCGCCGCTGCCGAACTCGCACGCCGCGCCGGTCCATGTCGCAGGCGGCGCGGGATACGCGGCGCCGTTCGGATCCGGATCGGAATACGAGGGGTGCTCCGGCCAGATGCCCGTATCGAGGACGCCAACCACGACGCCCGCTCCGCGCCCCTCATTGCCCAGCGCATGCAGCACTTTGGCGCCGATGAAGGCGGGGCTGCGGTCCGTGTCGAGCTGCAGCAATTCATCGCGATAGACCTTCTTCACGCCAGGCAGTCGACTCAAGGTCGCGATGTCCTCCTCCGGCACGACCATCGAAACGCCGCCCACCACCAGATTCAGGTCATGAACGATTCGCGACGACGGCAGCGATCGAGCGACGGCGGCTGCAAACGTGCGCCGCTCTTCGGCCAGTTGCGAGAACTGGCGAGTTGCGGACGGCGACGTCATGTCGATCTGCCGCAAACCGTTTGCGCGCAACGTCGTGCCGGCGACCGCGGCGACCGAGTCGCTCGTGAACTTGACGATGACTGGAACCATCGCGCCGCTTCGCCGACTCTTGTCGAGGTTCGGCGCACCTACCGTAGTCGTCGACTCCAATGCAGCGCCGGTCGCCCGCAACTTTGTGGGCGATTCCTGCGCCGAAATTGAAACTACGGTCGCGCTGAGAGCAAGGACGGCGAGCGACCGGAACCGTGTCCTTCTGTTACTGCTGATCATCTCGCACCTCCTGCTGGGCGATTGCGGAAGATCGAAGCGACTGCTGAGCGACAGCAAGTCGCGCTCGGGTACATGGGCTTGTGGAACTCGGGAAAGCTGTTTCCGACAGGTGATTACTCACGAATTTTCCCTGTCGGAAACGACGGACAAGCAATCGACGCGACTGTTATTAGTGGCTGCCAGGTTGTCGGTCAAGACGGACATTCCACTTCCCGACAGCTGACAGACAGCCTTGCAATTACTGCAAGAACCGACGACGAGACGTTTGGGTTGGCTGTAATAATTTCTCTCGTCAGAGAAACGTGATCGCGGGTTGCGCGAGCGTGCATCGGTAATCACGACTTCTTCCTTCCCTGCTCTTGCATTGCACGTCGTCGGACAGCTGCGTCGCATGAGTTGCGTCTGCGTGACTGCACGGAGCAACAGCCGTCCCTTTTTCTGATACGGGAGGCGCAACGCCGTCAGTACTTGCATCCGATCGCTGTGCATCTCAGCGGGCGCACAATGAACCAATCCGCTCGATGTCGATGCCGGAGCGTGGGAGTCCCATGCCGCGCTGCTGTATCTCCGCGACGTTCGCTGCAGCGATCCTTGCCTGCTCCAGCCCTGCGCACGTCGCACACGCCCACGCTGACGAGGCGGACGGCGATGACGTCGCGGCGATCTGGCGAATTCATCAGGTCGATTTCGTCTACCACAGCGCGAGCGTGTACTACGCCTGCGATGCGCTGCAGGAGAAGATCGCCGCAATCCTCCGCGCAGTAGGCGCACATCGACGCATCACAGTGGACATCCGTTGCGCGGGCGGCGACTTCGTCAACTACGCACCGGCTCGCGTCACTCTGGCGACGCCGGTTGAGGCGACTCCGGCGGCTGTTCGGACTGCAACGACGTTCAGTTCACGCGAACACCTGATCGCGCGGATGCGCAACCTGACTCTGCCTACTGCGGCTGACATCGAGCGCTTTCCGGCGCGGTGGCGATCGGTCACGCTGTCTCGTCGCCGCGGCCTGCGCCTCGACTCGGGCGACTGCGATCTGTTGAGCGCGCTGGGAAGGCAGGTGTTTCCCCATCTGTCGATCTACGTCGACAAGCGCCGTCTGCGCTGCCCGGCAGCTAAACTGCGCCCGCAGCTGGAAGTCGTTGCGCTGATGCCGATCCCTCCAGCGCCGGAGCGCGCGACGAGCGCTGCTGACAGAGACGCCGGCTGAGCCCAGGGCGCAGCGGCAATGGTCTGACGCGCGTCGCTGCTCCGCCCGCGGAAGCGCCGCGAAAAACCGCAGAAAAGGACCCAGAGAAGAGCAGCGATACCAAGTGAAGCACGAGGCTCAATGACCAGGCTCTCTTCACAGAACGTTTCTTTTTCCTTCCTGTGGTCACCTCGCGGCTCTTCCTCTTCCAGGCACCGGTTTGTGCGATGATCGCCTCCAGCCTGCATAGCGCGGATCATCAACAATGAACCTGAGAATCGGTCTGCTCGCACCGCTGATGTTGCTCCTGTCCGCCTGCAGCGACGGCGGTTCGGACGACGCTCGTCAGGGCGGCGCTACAACGGGTCCGCCGCCGGCGACGGCCGACGTCAGCCTGCTCTTCATGGGCAACAGCCACACGTCGGCCAATGATCTGACCGGCATGGTCGCCGCGATGGTCCGGTCGGGCAGACCCGAGAAAACGGTCGCTACCGTCGAAGCGCCGGGCTGGATGTTTCTGGAGGAACGTCTGCACCACCAGCCGTCGATCGACCTGCTGCGCGCCCAGCGATGGAGCTTCGTCATCCTTCAGGCGCAGAAGTACAGCAGCAGCGGACAGTTCAGCTATTCGACAGCGGAGGCGGAAGAACTGATCCGGTTGGCTCGTCAGCAGCAAGCCGTGCCGGTTCTGTTTCCGGAATGGCCGCGCCGCGATGTGCCTGAAACGCAGCGCATCTACGACCTGCACGTTTCAATCGCACAAAGGCAACCTGCTTGCGTCGCGCCGATCGGTCAGGCGTGGGATCTGGCGCTTGCGCGCCATCCGGCGCTGATCCTGCATGATGCGGACGGCAACCATTCCGCCCCCGCCGGCGCCTTTCTGGCCGCGCTGATTCTGTACGCAACGATCACCGGCTTGTCGCCGCTCGATGTTCCGCACCTTCCGCAATTCCCCGTGAGCGCTGATGTGCAGACGGCGCTCCGCGGCGTCGCCGACGAAACGGTGCGCATGATTCCGCCCCGGTTGTGGTGTCCATCGGATCCGTACGCTTGATTTCGCCGCGGTCGTGGCGCCCAGTGGATCCGTACGCCTGATCAGCGTGCATCATTTGTTGACTGCGCACCGGCGAGGATCAGCGCCGCGACTTCTTCGTAAGCGCCGTTGAAGTGATGTCCGCCGGGAAGCCGCTGCACGCGCATGACGCCGGGCGTCAGCTGCGGGCACAACGACTCCTTCTCGTCGTCTTCGCCATAGATACACAGCGTCCGAGTCGCGTTGAGCTTCTGCGCTTCGGGTCGAATCGGATGATCGCCTTCGTCGCCGCCCGTCCAGCTCGACAAATGAAACTCGAACGAGGCCGCAAGGCCGGGCGAGAGCAATGCGATGAGCTGCACTCTCTCGCGCGTCGCGTCACCGAGGCGGTTGATCACGAAAGGCAGCACGTCTGCGCCCTGCGAATACCCGATCAGCAGCACACGTCGCCGCCTCCACTGCCTCGCATAATGTTCGATGATCCGTTCCACATCGTGCGCCGTCTGCGCCGGCGTTCTC
Organism: uncultured Gammaproteobacteria bacterium; assembly: GCA_963723505.1. Classification (GTDB taxonomy): domain Bacteria; phylum Pseudomonadota; class Gammaproteobacteria; order Steroidobacterales; family Steroidobacteraceae; genus Steroidobacter. The sequence continues at coordinate 285,133 of CAVRQU010000023.1, read as the reverse complement.
GCCGTCCAGAAGTATCGCAGCGAATCGAGGCCGACCACTGCAACGCCGCGCTCGGCAAGCCACGCCGCCAGGTCCTTGTCTATCCCCGCCCAACCGCCGTCGCCCGAGAGCAAGACGGCGAAGGCGTCGCCGGCGGACCGCGCCCGGACTTCGACGACAGGCAGGTCTTGCAATTCATCCGGCGCCGGACGTGGCCGCGGCGACAACGCCGAAAGCTCGTCGAACGCGCTCTGCAACTGCGAGATCCAGCGCTCTGGTCGCCGGTAGTCGTGCGCAACGTCCGGCAGCGCGACCACCTTCGCATGCTGGTCGTCCGCCATGAACGCGCGCACCTGCGCGACGCTGCAAGTGCGGTCCGACTCCCCCTGCAAAACTCGCCACGGAGCGGACGCGCGGGAACCGGGCGACAGATTGACCGGCGCCCCGGGCGAATCCCCGAGGAGTTTCAATCCTTCGCCGCTGCACAGCCGTTTCTGCAGTGACAGCGTCGGGCAGAAGCCGATCGAAATCGCGCCGGCGAACGTGTCGGCGGGCGCCTGCGCCAGCATCGCGTACACGAAGCTCGCGCTCGCCCCAACGCCCACCAGCGTCGGGAGGTGGTAACCGGGAAGCCTGAGGTACGCCTGGACGAAGCGGCTCAGGTTCTCGAGATCACCGTCCGGGTACACGCAATCGGCGCCGTCCGCGAGAAGTTCGCGCTCGAATTGCTGCGCATCGATGACGACCACGACGGCGCCTCGATCCGCGAGTGCAATTGCGGCCTCCTCTGCGGCGGGATCGGAAGGCGTGGACGACAGGAGCAGCACGACTTCGCTCGCCTCGCCCGCTGGTCGAAGCAGCGCGAGATTCCTGAAACGCCCATGAGACAGTGTTTGTGTTTGCGCAGAGTGCGCCGCCCCTGCGAACAGCAGCGCGATGAGAGACATGCAAGCGGCCGCGCGCCTCATCGGGCGATCACTCCTCTCACTCCCCCGCTGATGAGCGCAGCAATGTCTGACAGCGCGAGCACCGGTGCGGCGCCGCCAGGCGCTGCGAGGTAGCGCGGCTCCCACACCGGCTCGAACTTCTCCTTGAAGTTGCGCAGACCGCGGAAGTTGTAGAAGCGCTCGCCGCGATCGAAGAGCAACTTGCCGAAGCGATGCCAGCGGGGCGCGAGTTCATGCGTCGCCATCCCGGACAGCGGCGCCATCCCGAGGCCGAATCGCTCGTAGCCCGCTTCACGGCTGTACTGAAGCAGACTCACAAACAGAAAGTCCATTGCTCCGCCCGGAGCCGTGGGTAGGTGACGCATCAGATCGATGCTGATCTCAGCCTTGAGGTCGCTGTGCAGCAGATTGGCGAAGGCGACGATGTGTTCGCGTCGCCGCACGACGGCGATGGGCCGTTCGAGAAGGTACGCTTCGCTGAATCTGCCGAGCGAGAAACCCTTTTCGCGCGCCCGATAGCCCGTGAGCCACGCCTGCGAAACCCTTTGCAGCTCCGGCAGCGCCGCGGCGACTTGATCGCCCGTCAGCACCGCGAATTCGAGGCCCTCGCGCTGCGCATGATTCATGCTCTGCCGGAGCCGCGCGCGTTTCGTTCCCCTGAGACTGAAATCGTGCAGCGGTACGTAGGCGTACTCCCCGAGCTTCCACGCGCGCAGCCCCGCATCCAGGTACAGAGCGAGGGACTCGGGCCGCACCTGATAGAACGCCGCGCGACCGCCGTGCGCGGCGGCGAGCTCGATGAGACGCCATATCAGTTCCGGCCATTCCGCGCGATCGCCGACCGGATCGAACAGCGAAATCCAGGAGCGGCGCTGCTGTCCGTACATGATGAACGCGTTGCCCGAGGCCGAGAACAACAGCCGCTTGTCGCCGATCAAGGCGAGGCACGCATCCGCCGCAGGTTGGCGCCGGATGATGTCGGCCGCGCGCTCGAGCTCACGGCGGTCCGGCGGCGGCGGGGCTCGACCCGCGGGCCGCAGCAGCTGCCACAACGCAAAGGCGAGTCCCGCAGTCGCGACAGCGACCAGCGCGCGCATCGAACGCGGCGCATGCGCATCAAACTCGAATTGCCACAACAGCTCCCGCTGATACGCGACATCCCTGTACGTGAGAAACATCAGCACGATGCTCGCCGCGATGATCCAGCCAATGGCAAACAGCCAACCGCGCTCGAAGCGCTGTGCGAACAGCGATGATTGGCGGGTAAAGCGTCCGCGCGAGACCCACAGGAGCGCCGCCAGTGAACCCAGAAAGCAGGCTTCCGAAATCGCGATTCCTTTCGGTATCGCAAGAATTGCTGCAACGATCGCAAGCACGAAAGCGCACCACCAGGCAGCATCCAGTCGATGCAACAGGCCGCGTGCAACGATCAGGAGCGCGAGGCCTGCGATGCTGCCCATGAAGTGCGACAACTCCAGCAACGGCAACGGTATGGTCTCGCTCAGCGCTTCCGTAGCAGTCGATGTCGCCGGCGTCGCTCCCGAAACGAGCAGCCAGCCGCCCGCGACGAGCGTCAAGGCCGCAAGCAACCAGGGAGAGATTGCAGCTGCAGCGCGTCCCAGCGGCGCGCCGACGCCAAACCTGAGCTCGTACAGCACCAGCAACGCCGTCGCGAGGATGAGCGGCGCCAGGTAATAGATGCACCGATACAGCACCAATGCGCCAAGGATTTCGCCGGGCGGCGCTCGCCCGCCGCAGGCGAGCAGAATCACGGCTTCAAAGACGCCCAGGCCGCCTGGCACATGACTGATCAGTCCCGCGGCGACGCCGATTGAGTAGAACGCGATGAATGACGGCAGACCGATCACATCGTCCGGCAGCAGGAACCAGAGCGCCGCCGCGGAAGCGGCCAGATCCAGCACGGAGATCGCCAACTGCCGCAGCGCCAGCGCGGGCGCCGGCAAACGCACGGTCCAGCGTGCGATGTGCAGTTCGCGCCAGCGCATCGACGCAAGAATCATCGCCGCTGCGATCAGCAGAATCGCTGCGGCAAGCGTGCGCAACAGCCACGCAGGCAGGTGCAGCACGCCGCTGACCTGCGTAGCGCCCCACAAAGCGCCGCTCGCGCCGAGCACGAGCATGCCGAACCCGAACGCCGTAGCGTTGAAGGCGATGGCCTGTGCGACCTTGCCCGCCTCTACGCCGGCGGCGGTGTAAAGGCGCATGCGCACCGCGCCGCCGGTCAGCACCCCCACACCAATCGAGTTGCCCAGGGCATAAGCGATGAAAGAGGTAAACAGGACGGTCGTCCGCTTGACGCGCGCGCCGGCGTATCGAAGCGCAGACAAGTCGTAACCGGTGAGCGCGAGATAACTGAGGATCGTTGCGATCGCCGCACAGAGCAGGTCGATGTGCGAGGCCGCAGCGATGCGTGCGACGACGTCGTCGTAGCGAACGGCTTTCAGCAAGTGGGCGAAGGAGTCATAGAACAGCACCGCGAGCAGCAACGCCGCGCCGGCGGTCAGCGCCGGAATCCATCCGCGCGCGACCGCAGTACGCCAGCCAGTTCCCGTGATCCGCAGCTGACTCCTCAAGCCACGCCCGCCGAATGCGCGTCATGCGCGCGTTGCGCAGATCTTCTCACTGACGCACGCTGATTTCCCTTACAGAAAATTGAGTCCAGGGAAGCTTTGATTTGCGCGCCGGCGCTCACACCCGAAGGATGCAGACGCCTGAAAGATGACCGCAGCAAATACCGTCCCGCGGGACAAGATGCATCGAGGGTGCTTTCGACCTCGATTGGCGGTGCTTCGCCTCGCCTCCAACGGCCTCTTGAACCCCCTCGGGTTGCCTCACGCCGTCGATTTGTGCACAAATGCGCGGCCATTTCCACGTCCGAATACTACGCATGCATACGACAATCCGATCCTTCCTCGCTGTCCTTTTGATCCTGTCTCTTCCTGGCGTCGTAGCCTCAGCACAAACCTCCGAATCCGTTGTCCTTGTTCATGCGGGACGCCTGCTCGACCGTCCGGGCCGGACGCCGCGCGGCGCATCCACCGTCGTGATCCGGGGCGGCAAGGTCGAAGCGGTGCGCGACGGCTTCGTAACGGACGGCTTCGCCGGCGCAGCCGTTATCGACCTGCGCAACAGCTTCGTGTTGCCGGGACTGATCGACTCCCATGTGCATCTCGACAGCGACAAGGCGGGTCAGGAAGGTTTGCTCGAATCGCTGACGAACAGCGACGCCTATTTCGCATACGAGGCGGCGGTCAACGCGCGCAAGACGCTCGACGCCGGCTTCACTACCGTCCGCAACCTGGGCAACAGCGACGGCGTCACGCTCGCACTCCGCGACGCTATTGCAGCGGGCAAGGTTCCGGGTCCCCGCATTCTCGACGCAGGCGCCGGCATCTCCGCCACGGCCGGCCATGGCGACGGAACGCTGGGGCTCAAGCCGGAGATCGCGGAGCACGTTCACGAGGACAACCTCTGCGACGGTCCGGAGGCCTGTCGTCGCGCCGTGCGCGAGCAGGTGCGCCGCGGCGTCGACCTCATCAAGATCATGACGACTGGCGGCGTGAACAGCCGCATCGGCGCCGGGGTCGGCAAGCAGATGTTCGACGACGAAGCGAAGGCGCTCATTGAAACGGCGCATCTGTACGGAAAGAAAGTCGCGGTGCACGCCCACGGCGCCGATGGCGTCGTGCTCGCGCTGAAATACGGCGCCGATTCCATCGAGCACGGCACGCTCCTCGATGAGGAAGGCCTCAAGCTCTTTCTCAAGACGGGCGCCTACTACGTGCCTACGTTGTCCACCGTGAACGGCTATCGAGAACGTCTGGCGAAGGATCCGGGCGCGTATCCACCCGCCGTCCGCGAGAAGATCGAATGGCGCATCTCGATTACGGGTCAGGCCCTTCAGAAAGCCTATCCCCGCGGCGTAAAGATCGCCTTTGGAACGGACGCCGGCGTGTCCAAACATGGCCGCAACGCCGACGAATTCGAACTGATGGTCAAGTACGGCATGCCGCCCGCCGAGGCGATCAAGGCGGCGACCGTCAATGCGGCGGATCTCCTTGGCATTTCTGCACAAGCGGGCACGCTGGAACCTGGCAAGGGCGCCGATCTGATCGCAGTTGCAGGCGATCCTGTCGCCGACGTCACGCTGCTCAAGAACGTGTCCTTTGTGATGAAGGGCGGCGTGGTCTACAAGCAATGACGCTGTGAGATGCGGGTGAGGCGCGGCGCCTCACCCGGTATTCGGGCGGCATCGCGCTCCTCTGTGCGTTGTCGTCGCTGCTCGGATACGCAGTGTTCGCCGGATTCTCGCCGGCGGTGGTAGCCGCGACGCTGGCGCTCGCAGCGGGAGCGATTCTGGCCATGGTCGCCGACACCATGATTCCGGAAGCCTTTGCTGAGGCGCGCGACTACACGGGCCTCGTCGCGGCGCTCGGGTTCCTGATCGCCTTCCTGCTCGCCAAACTGAGCGAGTAGCAGGGGACCAGCGTAGAATCACCGCATGGCCGAGGCGTCCGTCAGTGGCCCTGCGAATCTGCAAGCGGCGGTCGCGCGTGCGATCGCCGATTCGCTCGACATCCGGGAAGTCTGGGACCGCGTGGCGGATGCGTGCTCCCGATGAAGAAGACTCCATTCCAGGCCCTTGCGTTTGCAGCGCTCGCACTCGGCTTGCTGGCGGCCGCGCCGCTGCAAGGCGCATCGCAGATTCCTGCGACCACGCGCAAAGTCACCCTCGAGAAAGCAGACAAAGGATATCGATGGAACCTCGCGGAAGCCGACGTGCCGACGATCGGCCCACGTCAGGTGCTCGTGCACGTACGAGCCGTCGCGCTCAATCGCGGCGATCTCGAGATGCTCGAACCAGATGAGGGCCGCGATCGAAGCGGACTCGTCGTCGCCTCCGATGCAGCTGGCGACGTCGCCGCCGTCGGTAAGGAGGTCACGAGCGTCCATCCGGGCGATCGAGTCACCAGTCTCTATTTTCGCAACTGGACCGACGGTCCTGCGAGCGATGAAAAATTGCGCAGCGCTCACGGCGCGACGGTCGACGGCGTGCTGGGCGACTACATTGTGCTGGAAGACACGGCGGTGGCGCCGTTGGCTGACGGACTCAGCTACGAAGAAGGCGCTGCGCTTCCCACGGCCGGACTCACGGCCTGGATGGCGTCGGCGGGACAACGCGAGATTCACAAAGGCGACGTCGTGCTCGTTCAGGGGACGGGCGGCGTCTCGATCTTCGCCTTGCAGTTCGCCGCCGCGAGCGGCGCCCGCGTCATCGTGACAAGCAGCTCGGACGACAAATTGCGCCGCGCACTGGCGCTCGGCGCCCGCGACGGGGTCAACTACAAAACGACGCCGGCCTGGAGCGCGCGGGTTCTTGAGCTCACCGATGGGCATGGAGCCGACATCGTGGTCGACGTCGGCGGCAAGAGCACCCTCGAGCAATCTGCGAAGAGCCTGGCCTACGGCGGTACGCTTTCGATCGTCGGCGGCCTGTCGGGTTACGACGGCGACATTCCGGCGATTGGATTGCTCATGAGAACGGCGCACGCACAGGGTGTGTATGTCGGCTCACGCGCCGACTACCTTCGCATGAACGCCTTCATCGCCGAGCACCGGCTTCGCCCCGTCATCGATCGTGTGTTCCCGCTCGAGGACTTTGACGCGGCGCTGAAGCACATGGCGTCGGGAAACTTCGTCGGCAAGATCGTCCTGCGCTTGTAGCGAGTCGCAGGCAGACGCTCCGGCAAGAATCCAGGTGAACACCGAAACCACCGCCAGCCTCATCTGAATCCCGTTCGAACACGTACGAACTTCGCGTCATATCGTCGTGGTTCGTGAGCGCGTATTGCGACGAAGCGTTGCGCCGACAGGACGAGCAGGCCGCCGGGCGCCCTGGGCTCCGCTTCCGGACTCACCATGGCGGACAATCCCATGTTTGCTCTTGGACGGCGGCCTCGTGGAAGTACAGCTCATCGCCCGCCTGCCCCGCCCGCCAGTAGCGTCGTGGTTGCGATCGCGGGTGCAGTGGAGTTAATAAAGCCGCTCCATCACTTCTGCAGCGAAACCTTCCCATGACACGCAACGCAATCAACACACCCGGCGCCGCCACGGTCGCTCCGTACTCACATGCGGTCGATGCGGGCGAGCTCATTTTCCTGTCGGGACAGACGCCGTTCGATCCGGCGACGGGCAAACTCGTCACCGGCACGATCGGCGAACAGACCATGCAGTGCTTCAGAAATCTGCTCAGCGTTCTCGAAGCCGCTCGTCTGACGGCTGACGACGTCGTCAACGTGCAGGTTTATCTGACCGACATGAACGACTTTGCCGCGATGAACGAGGTGTACGCGAAGCAATTCACGAAACCTTATCCAGCGCGAACCACCATAGGTGTAGCAAGTCTGCCCATGCGCGCCCGCGTCGAAATCGGCCTCGTCGCGCGGCGCCGATAAGGATCCTCGCGAGCGCAGCGGTCAGTATTCCGCCCACGGACGGAGTCGCCCCTTCTGACCGTCCGATCGGAGAAGAGCCGCAAGAGACCACAAAAAGGAATATAGAGAGGTAACTCTTTTCTGCGGTCTTTCGCGGCTCTTTCTACGGCAGCGCCGGACGACTTGAGGGGCGAAAGGACAGTGACGCCGGCGCGGGATATCGCGTAATGTCGCTGCCGCCCTCGGGCGCGTTTTCCTGTGATGGAGAGCCGTCGTGCGCCTCTTGCTCCCTGGCTGCCTGTTGTTGCTTTGCGGTTGCGAGGCGCTGCAAACGCAGATGCAATCGCAAAGAGTGGCTGGGGAACCACGCGTGCTGATCTGCAAGGGCGGCGGGGCCTATGTCACCTGCCGTTATCTCAACGCCTGGCAGTACAAGGAGGCGGCGAGAAGCCTGCACCGGCCGGTGACGGGAACGCGCATATCTCCGCGCCGGGAGCGCACATAGCGTCGACGCGCGTGAACGAAGGCCGCTGGGTTGATCGACTTTGCCGCCCGTGTGCGGCTTCTTGAAGAAGCTCGGCCAACGATGGCACGCTGCGCCCATCACATCAGGTGCGCACGGGTGCAGCGATGGGCGTCAGCAAGCGTTTCGATCGTGACCTCGACCCTTCCGGTCAGCGGCTGCCAATCAAGCTCGATTCAACATCGAACGGGGAGTTTGCGCCCATACCCCTCGATGCATCATTGCAGCGCGCCAACGCGCTCGCGTCCGAGTGGGCCGACGCATTCTCCAGGCGGCTGGCGCGCAATCGTCGCGACTTTCTGATCTCGTCCTGCGGCGCCGCCTCGACGCTCCTCGCCTTCAACGCCGCTCACGCATTCGCCGGCCGCAGGGGCGGCTACTTCGAAGTGTCGAAACAGGCCGTGCTCGAGCCGCAACTCGCGGCCGCCGAACTCGGGAAAAAGGAATTCATCTTCGACGTGCAGGGCCACTTCGTGAATCCGACAGGCGCCTGGACGCGCAAGCTGTCCCCCGGCGCGAGACCGCTGGCGGAGATGCCCAATGCCCGCTGCGATCTGTCGAAGGATCCCGGCGATCGCAGCTACCTGCGTTGCCTCGGCGGCGATGAATTCATCAAGGATGTGTTCCTCGACTCCGACACCGATCTCATGGTGCTGAGCTTTGTGCCTTCCACGCGCGAGGGTGAACCGCTCACGATCGAAGAAGCCATGGCGACGCGCGACATCATCGGAAAGATGGAACGCGGGAAACGTCTCATGCTGCACGGACGCGTGAATCCCAATCAGCCGGGCGATGTGGAAGACATGGACCGCCTCGCCAGGCTCGGCGTCGTCGCATTCAAGACCTACACGCAGTGGGGGCCGCAGGGGACCGGCTTCTGGATGACCGACGACGTCGGCGTCGCCTTCGTGGAGCAGGCCCGCAAGGTCGGCGTGCGCAACATCTGCATTCACAAGGGGCTGCCGTTCGGTCAGAAGAGTTACGAGCACTCGACCTCGCGCGACATCGGTCCGATCGCGAAGCGCTTTCCGGACATGAATTTCCTCATCTATCACTCCGGCTATGTCGCCGGCCAGGACGAAGGCCCTTACGATCCGAAACGCACGGACGGCATTGATGCGCTGATCACATCGGTGCTGAAAAGCGACGTCAGGCCCAACAGCAACGTCTATGCCGAGCTTGGCTCGACCTGGCGATTCCTCTCGATGCGGGATCCCACGTCGGCCGCGCATGCGCTGGGCAAGCTGTTCAGACACATCGGCGAAGACAACGTGCTGTGGGGCACTGACTCGATCTGGTACGGCTCGCCGCAGGATCAGATCCAGGCGTTTCGCACGTTCCAGATCGCGGAGGAGCTGCGCGAGAAACACGGCTACCCGACCATGACCCCGCAGCTCCGGCAAAAGGTGTTCGGCCTGAATGCGGCGAAGCCTTACGCTCTCTCCCCGGCGGACATTCGCCGCGACGCCGAAAGCGACGCCGTTGCGCAGAGCAAGCTCGCTTACAACGAGCGCCCCAATCCATCGTTTGCGACCTACGGTCCGCGCACCCGCCGTGAGTTCCTGAATCTTCGCAGCAGACACGGCGCGGAACCCTGAGCGGTCGACCGCCGCCCTAATCTCCTCCCTCCTCCCTCCTCTCCTCCTCACTCCTCACTCGACGCGGCGTGCGAATGTCCGCCGCGCTGAGAGGCGAAGATGTTCGCATATCCATGTACCTTGCCGCCGACACGTTGCCACCTCAACCGCGCTGTGATTTCCTCGCGCCTGCACGCAGATCCAATCGGCTACGCATTGAGTTGAGCGATGCCGCGCCGATGGTGCGCCAACGAAGCAGATGCACGCGACTGTGACGCAACCACGGCGTTACAGGAGCCGCGCGCAATCAGTGGGGAAACGCTGCGACCCGCTTACTCCGCGGCGAACGCGGCGGCGAAATCGCGCTGACGGACTTGCGCGACCAACTTCGCCCCGCGACCGGCCCACAGGGAGGGCCCATGACATCCATCCATCCATCGAGTTCGTGAACGTCACGCTCGCGTGACGCCGGCCGCGCACGTTCCGCAAGACGTGACGCGTCCACCAAGGAACCCCCCAGCGGCCGACCTTTCGTGCGCGTCACTGACGCGACCGCAGGCGTCTGCGCGCGCTGGATTTATCCACTCATCGATCCATCTCAGACGGAGAGACCCATGAATACCGATGTTCAATCGTGTGCGAGGGCAAGCGATCAGAGGGAGACGCAGGGCGCCGAACAGCGCCCGGTGAGTCGCCGGAAATTTCTCGGCGCCATCGGCGTCGGAGTCGCCGCGCCAGCCGTATGCCTGATGGGCAAAGCGCAGGCGCAGTCAGCCGCCTTCGTAATCCGTGAAGATCGTTTCGGCCGCATCTTTCCGCGGCTCCCCCCGTTCGCCGCGACCAGTCCACAGCTTGCCGCGGCTCTGACCGACATCGGCAAGCCCGGGGGCGTGATGGACGCAAAGGATCCGCTGGAGCGCGGTCCGATCCTCCTGATCACCGATCCAACGCTCAGCGTCAACAACCCCGATAACACCAATCACACGGCAGGCACGACCTTCATGGGTCAGTTCATCGATCATGACGTCACGTTCGATCTGAACTCACGCCTGGGGAACCCGTCGCTCCGGAAGCCTCGCCGAATTCGAGAACGCCTGCGCTCGATCTCGATTCGGTTTACGGCGGAGGGCCGATCCGCAGTCCCGAACTGTTCGGCCGCAGAAGCCGTCGCGAACCGCTCTCAGGAATCAAGTTCATCGTCGAGCACGGCGGATTGTTCGAGGATTTGCCGCGCACGCCCAACGGAACGGCGATTCTGGGCGACCCGCGCAACGACGAGCACATCATTCTCGCGGGTCTGCATGCCGCGTTCCTCCTGTTCCACAACAACGCGGTCGACTATGTCGCCGGAAACAACCGGCGCCTGGGGCCCGAGGAGATCTATCGAGAAGCACGCCGGCTCACGACCTGGCATTACCAGTGGATGGTGTTGCACGAGTTCCTGCCGCTGTTCATCGGTCGGACGCTGGTCAACGACATTCTTGCGCGCGGGCGGCGGTTCTACCGGCCCGCGGTCGGCTTCATGCCCGTGGAATTCCAGGGCGCCTGCTATCGCTTCGGTCACAGCATGGTGCGTCCTTCCTATCGGGCCAATCTCGCCGGCGACAACGCTGGTCCGTTCTTCGGCTTCATCTTCGATCCGTCGCAGGAAGGTGCGCTCGATCCCGATGACTTCCGCGGCGGCGTGCGAGCGCCGCGACGCTTCATCGGCTGGCAGACGTTCTTCGATTTCGGCGACGGCAATCTCCGCAACAACAAGCGCATCGACACGACGTTGTCGACGCCCCTGTTCCAACTGCCGCGTTCCGCAATTCCGGGAGAAGGCGGACCCAATTCGCTGCCACAGCGCAACCTGCTGCGCCATATCACCTGGCAGCTGCCCTCCGGGCAGGCCATCGCGCAGGAGATGCGGGCGCCAGTACTCTCGAGCGGCGACCTCGGTGAATTGGCGCAGTACGGGTTGAACCTGGAGAACTCAACGCCTCTCTTCTACTACATTCTCAGGGAAGCGCACCTGCTCGCCGCAGGCCGCACGCTTGGGCCCGTGGGCGGTCGGGTGGTGGGCGAAGTCCTCATCGGACTCATGCAACTCGATCGCAATTCGTTCCTGCGCGCGCAACCGCGATGGCGGGCGACGTTGCCGAACGGCGTCGGCCAGTTGACTCATGATTTCCGGATGGTGGACTTCCTCACGTTCGCCGGCGTCGCGCCTGCCCAACGAGGTCAGTAGGACGCAGGGTGAGGGCGGCGCGCACAGCGGGCCGCCCTTTCCATTCGTGCCGCCGTACAGGCTCAGCCGCGCAGACGCCCTATACTGCCGGCTCGCTTCAGGAGGACCCCGCATGTACGTTGCAGCCGCCGATCGTTACCAGCACATGCCTTACGCACGGTGCGGACGCAGCGGTCTGCAATTGCCGCGTATTGCACTCGGGCTATGGCAGAACTTCGGCGCTGAGGCCTCGTTCGAAAACGCCCGCGAGATGGTGCTGAAGTCGTTCGACCGCGGCGTCGCCCATTTTGATCTCGCCAACAATTACGGCCCGCCGCCGGGCTCGGCCGAGCAGACCTTCGGTCGCATCCTCGCCTCTGAGCTGGCGGCGCACCGCGATGAACTGATCATCTCTACGAAGGCCGGCTATCTCATGTGGCCCGGACCGTACGGCGAATGGGGCTCTCGCAAGTATCTGCTCGCCAGCCTTGATCAAAGTCTCAGGCGGCTCGGTCTTGAATACGTCGATATCTTCTACTCGCATCGTTACGACCCGGCGACTCCGCTCGAGGAGACCATGGGCGCGCTTGATGCGGCCGTACGCAGCGGCAAGGCTCTCTACGTCGGCATTTCCTCTTACGGTCCGGAGCAGACGCGCGAGGCGGCGGCCATCCTGAACGCGTTGCGGACGCCGTTCGTCATTCATCAGCCCTCCTACTCCCTGCTGAACCGGTGGGTCGAAGACGGCCTGCTCGATGCGCTCACGGAGGCAGGGCTCGGCTGCATCGCGTTCTCACCGCTCGCCCAGGGGCTGCTGACGACGAAATATCTGAACGGCGTTCCTGCATCGTCGCGCGCAGCTCAGGACGGATCGTTCCGCCAGAGCATGCTCAGCGAACGCAATCTTCGCAGCGTCCAGGCGTTGAACCAGATCGCACAACGACGCGGCCAGTCGCTGGCGCAGATGGCCATTGCATGGGTGCTGCGGCAGCCCGCGGTGACCAGCGCCCTCATCGGCGCAAGTCGCTGGACGCAAGTCGAAGAATGCCTCGGCGCGCTTGAGAGCGCGCCGATCAGTCAGGATGAGCTTCGGGAGATCGACCGCTGCACGACGGACGGCGATCTCAATATCTGGAGGACTTCCGCCGAGCGCCGGTAGCGAATCAGGCGCCGCGCCTTGCGTCGCTCCGCCGGACCTGCGGTGCGCCGGGTCCTGCGCTTCATTTTGCCGTCGCGTAGCGCCTTACAAGCTGATAGAGAAATTCCTGCGAGTCATAGAACGCTTTCACACCGACGCGCTCGTCGCGACCATGAGCACGCACATCGTTGATGTCGCCGAACAGGCCCGAGACGCCGTACATCGGCATGCCGTTGGCGCGGAAGTGCGAACTGTCGGTTGCGCCGGTGCTCATCAGCGGAATCGTCGGGACGCCCTTCCACATGCTTCGCGTGAGTTCTTCGATCGGCTTCATCACCCGGGGATTCAATGGCGATGCGGGCGCGGCGACAGTACTTTGCGGCAGCGTCGTGATCGCGATCTGGTCGTCGGCCAGCACGCGCACGAGCGTGCGCTGCACATCGTCGACGGACTCCTGCGGCAGGATGCGGCAGTTCACGTTCGCCGTCGCCTTCTGCGGCAGCGCATTTCGGGCGTGGCCCGCCTGCACGAGCGTCGCGACGCACGTCGTACGCAGCATTGAGTTGTACGCCGCGGTCTGCGCCAACCGGGCGACGGCGTCGGCGTCGGCGCCGTTCGACTGCACCACGGCCTTCATGTCGACAGCCGTCTGACCGCCTTCGATGGCCGCCGTGCGCTCGAAGAAAGCACGCGTCACTTCGTTGAGATTGACCGGAAAGTCAAACGCGGCGAGTCGATCGAGCGCGGCGGCCAGATGATAGATTGCATTGTCCTTGACCGGCAGTGAGCTGTGACCGCCTTTGTTCACGACTTCGAGCTGAAAGTCGCGATAGATCTTTTCGCTCGCCTGCACGCCGTTGAACAGCCGCTGCCCGTCGCGTTCACGACCGCCGCCGCCTTCGTTGAGGCCGAACTCGGCGTCGACGAGGCCCCGATGATTCGCGACGAGCCACCCCGCGCCGTTGTAGTCGCCGCCTTCTTCGTCCGCCGTCAGCGCCAGAATGACGTCTCGCCTGAACTTCAGGCCTTGCTGCCGGTAACGGATCAGATTCGCCACGAAGATCGACGCCATCGCCTTGTCGTCAGCGGTTCCGCGTCCGTAGTAATAGCCATCGCGTTCGATGAGCTTGAAAGGATCGAGGTCCGGCGACCAATCCTCCTTGCGCGCTTCCACCACGTCGAGATGCGCGAGCAGCAGGATCGGCTTCATCGTTCCGTCGCCGCGCAGCCGCGCGACGAGATTTCCCTTCCGCGCATTGCCCGGGTGAATCAGCACACGGACGTCGTCCGCCGGAAAGCCTGCCGCGATCAGACGCGCGGCCATCGCTTGCGCCGCGGCGGTGGTGTCCCCCACCGAGTCGCTGGTGTTGATCTCGACCAACTCCTTATATATGTCGAAAAGAGTGCGTTGTTGTTGCGTCAGCTCGGCGGCGCATGCGCTTGTCCCGATGACGGCGCACGGCGACAGGAGGATCGTTGTCAGCAGGCGGATGAACCACGGGATCGGCGCTTTGTCTGGTCTCATGATCTTTCTTGTCGTCGGGCTCACGCTGCTGATCGGCGAATGTTCGCAGAATTTGCGGCTCGCGCGTAGCGCTTCCATCTGATGGCCGAATGCCACGGAAAAGCCCTGACCCGCCCGCTACAGCGCTGAGATCGCCTTTCCGCTGTGAAAACTCGACCGCAGAGCGCTTCGAACACCATGCGCTGACTGTTCGCGCCGCCCCAACATCTGGGGCGCTGCACCGCCGCGGGCTCGCCGTTTGGCGCGTCGCACGGCGCCGTTTTTATGAGATCGTGATCACAAAAACAGAGCCCATACGCAGCGTTGCTGATCCGCGCGCACGCTGGCACGTCCTTTGCTCTTCCTCCCCTATCGCAACCGCAATCGAGCAATGGGAGACGTGCAATGAGCAGCTCAAGTAGACAGACCCCGAGACGCCCCCTGCTGGCGCTTGCTGTGTTCGCCGACGGCCGCAGGACGCCCGTGATGGCGTGGACCGTGAACGCTGGTGAGACGCAGCAATCCGCGTTGCTGCGAACCGCGCTCGAGCAAGGCGCCGAGTACGTCGAAATCATCGCGACGCTGCATTGAGCACGCGTTGCCTCGCACGCCAAGCCGGTAGATTCATGCCGCAGACCGCCGCCCAGGCGCTGCGCCTGCCAGCCGAAGCCGCGTCTACGCATCCGCTGAGCGACGCCTTGAACGCTCCCTCCAATAGGCCCTTTGTCGCGCCCGAAGGCTCGCCAGCTCACACAATGAAGCGGCGCGCCTCCACCTCCGTCACGCACCCTCTGCCGCAAGCTTCAGCGCGCTCTTGTGGCGCGCGTACACGAAGTACACGAGCAGGCCGAACGCGTTCCAGATCAGGAAGCGATAGATCGTCGCAAACGGCAGGCTGAAGAAGAGATACGCACAGCCGGCGATCGCAAGCAGCCCGATGACCCAGGGCGCCGGGACTCTGAACGGCCGCGGATGCGCGGGCGCTTTGTTGCGCATCACCAGCATGCACACTGCGACGGCGATGAACGCAACCAACGTGCCTGCGTTCGCAAGCGCGGCGATCTCCTTGAGCGTCAGAAAACCAGCCAGGGAGGCGACGATGACTCCGGTCACCATCGTCATGAGGACCGGTGTGCCCGATTTCGGATTCACGACGCTCAGACGCTGCGGCAGCAGGCCGTCGCGCGCCATCACGAAGAAGATGCGCGACTGACCGTACATGAACGCCATGATGACTGTAGGCAGCGCCACCACGGCCGCGCCTGCGATCAGCGTACCCGCGAGCGGATGATTCAGATTGCGCAGGACCAGGGCGAGAGGTTCGCTGCTGTCCGCCAGCGCCTGCCAGGAGGATGCTCCAAGGGCGGCGGCTGCAACCGCCATGTAGATCAGCGTACACAGAAGCATCGAGCCGATGATGCCGATCTTCAGATCGCGGCCCGGGTTTCTGGTCTCCTCCGCGGCGGTCGACACGGCGTCGAAACCATAGAACGCGAAAAAGATGATCGCCGCTGCGGCCATGACGCCGCGCTTTGCGCCATCCACTTCCTCGGCGCCGAAACCGTACGGCATGAATGGCGTGAAGTTGTCCGGGTTGAAAGCCGGCAGGGCGAGCGCGATGAACGTCGCTAGCGCCACGAGCTTCACCATCACCAGGATGAGATTCACGGTTGCGCTTTCCCGGGAGCCGAGCGCGAGCAATCCGGCGACCGCGATTGAGATGAGTATGGCGGGCGCATTGATGAGACCGCCTCCGGCAGGACCCGCCAGCAGCACCTCAGGCACGCCCCAGCCGGCCGACCTGATCACTCCGCCTGCGTATCCAGACCAGCCGACTGCGACCGCGCTGCATACGACGGTGTACTCGAGAATCAGCGTCCAGCCGACGACCCAGGCCGGCAGTTCGCCGAGCGCGACATAGGTGTACGTATAGGCGCTTCCGGCCATCGGCATCATGGTCGACATCTCGGCGTACGCGAGCGCGGCGGCGGCGCAAACCAATCCGGCGATGACGAACGACAGCATTACGCCGGGGCCCGCCAGACCGGCGCCGACGCCCGTGAGCGTGTAGATGCCCGTGCCGACGATCCCGCCGACGCCGAGGCCGACCAGATGCGGCCAGCTCAATGTCGGTTTGAGAGCGCTGTGGATGTGCCGCGCCGTGACAGATTCGAGGCTCTTGCGTCGATTCCAGAAGGCCATTCAGCGCTCCAGTAGTGAGAGTGAGCTATCTTCCGCTGCGCCGAGTCAGCCTTGCAAGGCTAGCTGAGCCGCCTGCGGCAGGAAGGCGTGTGCACAGCCTGCGGCAGGAAGGCGTGCGCGAGAAGGCGTTCGCAGGAAAGCCTGCGGCAAGCCAGAATCAAATCAGTTTAATGACAGCCTGCGGCAGGAGGGCGTGCGCAAGAAGGCGTTCGCAGGAAAGCCTGCGGCAAGCCAGAATCAAATCAGTTTAATGACAGCCTGCGGCAAGCCAGAATCGGTTGCTCTGGCAGACACATCGCAAACGGGATAACTGTCAGATCGACTCGCGATGCATCCATCTGACCTGCGGAGGCCTTCTTGCCGAAGGCTTTCTTGCGACCGCCCTCCTGCGCATGCCCCTGCGCATGCCTTCCTGAAGTTAGCCTTCCGACTTGAGGAACTCGACGATTTTCTTGCGCACGTTCTCGTCGGTGAGGCCCGTATATGGATTCATATTGTTGTTCGGCACGACCTCGTCGGGATTGGCGATGAACTTGTCCAGCGTCGCCTCATCCCAGATGATTCCGGAATTCTTCAGACCCTCCGAGTAGGCGCCATACCCCTGCGCGCCCGCCTTGGCGCCGAAGACGTCATGCAGCGACGGTCCCATCCGGTTGTCGCCTTCCTTCAACGAGTGACAGGTTCGGCAATGATTGTTGAAAGCCATTTTGCCGGGACTTGCTGAGCCGCCTTCCTCGGCGGCGTACAGCGAAGGCGCCAATGCGGCAAGTGCGCCGGAGAGTAAATACGAAGCGGCGATATGGGTGCGCGGACGCAATGCTTTCGATGTGTGCGGCATAACAGGAACCGTTTTCGCCATGACATAAACCGAACGCCGGGTCGAATCGCTGGTTCCCGGAAGTCGGGGGCCCATCAGCTATTTGCGGACGGCGCCCGCGCCGAATGCGGACCTGGGGAAGCTCTGCAAGTCGACTACCCTTTTTTTCAACGATGCAATTGGTTGAAAGACGGCGTCCGGAAATCTGAGGAACCATCCGAATTGCGCCTATGCAGAGGTTGCCTGTGAACAGCCCGGCCGCCGACGGCGGCGGTGGCGATGGGGATACGTGTATTGCCCGCATGGTTCGCACTATCCGCCGCCGCCCGCGTGCGTCAGAACAAGGATGAAACACGTGCAAGCCTTGGAGCGCGGGTGTGAACAAAGCGCCGAAGTAGCGCGCTGAAAAGCGCGAGGATTATTCTCTTTCGCCCCGATTCCGCTCCTGACCCTGTTGAGCCTGGCGTGAACGCACAACCTCCAGTTCGTTCCCTTTCCTGGCTGTTCGGTCTCGCCGGCTGCGTCGCGGGCCTGCTGTACGCGACCGAACCGAGCGTGGCGCCTGGGATCAATGATCGCTATGCGACCGAAGAAGGCCGCAAGAGCGCGCTCCAGATCTTCGAAGGATCGGATCGCGAGACGTATCAGAAGCCGGAAGAAGTCATTCGCAACATGGACGTTGAGGAAGGAAGCGTCGTGTGCGAAGTCGGCGCGGGGTCGGGATACTTCACTCCATACCTGTCGAAGGCGGTCGGCGCGAGCGGCAAGGTTTACGCGGAAGATCCGCAGCCCGAGTTCCTCGACGTCCTGAAGCAGAAGATCGCGACGCAGAAGCTCGGCAATGTGGCGATTGTGCTCGGAACGTACACCGACACGAACCTTCCCGACGGCGCCTGCGATGTTGCGTTCGTCCTCGACGCCTACCATCACTTCGAGTGGCCCGAGCCCATGCTCGCTGCAATGGACAAGGATCTGAAACCGGGCGGTCGGCTCATCATCGTGGAGTGGTTCCGCAGACAGAATCCAGTCTTCGATCACTGGAGAATCGACGCCAAAAAACATCTGCGACTCGACCGCGATGGCGTCGTCAGGGAAATCGAGAGCCATGGGTGGAAGAAGGTCGACGCCCGGTCATTCCTCGACCACCAGTACTTTCTGGTGTTCGAACCGCGTTGATCGCCGCTCGACGTCGCGCGTTCCCGAACACGTCGCTCTCGCGTGTCGGGCGCGATCCAACAGAATCCGAAAGTGGTTCAGCGCCGCATGACGCTCAGTTCGCTGCGCCAGGCCCAATCCTGAGAGCCCGGTCACGGAATCGGCGCCGCCGGCCTACGCACTGCAGGGACAACTCGCCCTGGCATGCACATTGCTCTTCCTCCGTGTCGCAATCACGATTGAACGGAGCAAGTAATGAGCCCGACGGACACTTCGAAGAAACGACCGAGGCCCTTCCTCGCTCTCGCCGTCTACGCGGACGGCCGCAAGAAACCGGTCATGGCCTGGACAGTCAAAGCGGGTGAGACGCATCGCTCGGCGTTGCAGCGCACGGCGATCGAGCACGGCGCGGAGTACGTTGAAATCATCGCGACGCTGCACTGAGGGCGCCGGCGCTTCGCACCGCGCGACGCAGCGCAGCCCGCGCCAGCAATCGCGTGGAATCGAGCGTCGGTAGCGGCGAATTCGAATCGTTCATGATCAGCGGAATCTCGGTGCATCCAAGCACCACAGCGTCGCAGCCTCCATCCTTCATCCGCCCGATGACTTGCTGAAAGTACGCGATCGCCTCGGGTTTGCAGACGCCATAGACCAGCTCATCCATGATGATGCGGCTGATTTCCTCGCGCTCGACGGCGTCCGGGCGCACGTACGCGAGTCCGCGCGCGGCGAGCTTTTCCGGATAGACCTCGCTGTCGACGAGCCAGCGCGTTCCCGTCAGGCCCAGGCGGCGGAAACCCCGCTCGAACGCCTGCGCGGCGACGACCTCGGCAATGTGCAGCCAGGGAAGCGGCGATCGGGACTCAACGTGATCGAGCGCTGCGTGAATCGTGTTATCGGGGCAGATCAGGAAGTCTGCGCCGATGTTCGCAAGCTTGGTCGCGGAGCTGAGCATCAACTCGCCCACGCCCCGCCAGTCGCCGTTGTCGAGGCATTTCACGTAGTCGGCGAACGAGTGTGTATGAATCGAGACCTCAGGGTGAGCGTGTGGGCCGAGCGTCTGTGCGCCTTCGACGCAGATGGTCCGATAACAAAGCGCTGCGCCTTCGGCGGAGCACGCGACAATGCCGATATGCTGAGGCACGGTGATCTTCCTCCTGTGAGCTCTTCCAGTCCCCGACGATGGGTCCCGTCGCAGCGGGTGCGCAGCAAATGAACAACCGGGGACTGACCTGTGATCCGGCCGAGGCGCACGATTGCAGGAACGGCGCGCGAGTTTCCAATCCGTCTGTTCGCACAGTAACCTAGGGACCCTCTGGATTTACTGCCGCCCGCGAGCAATCGCAGCTTCGGTACACCTTGTCCCGCGGGACGGGATTTCCTGCGGTCATTTTTTGGGGCGTCTCCATCCTTAAAATGTCAGCGTAGACGGGTAAATCTGAGCTTCGCAGCCCGCAAACTGGTCAGAGGTCCTTGGATGCGCCAGCGCTCACGGTTTTCGAATAGTTGCGCCCCCGCTGCAGCCATCGCTTTCGCCGTCCTCGCGACAGCGACTTTCGCACACGCCGCGACGCCATATCAGGCGCCTCGCACGTTCTGGGGAGCGCCCGATCTGCAGGGCACGTGGACCAACGCCTCGCTGACATCCCTGGAGCGCGACGACCGCTTCAAGGGCAAGGCCGTACTGACTCCGGCCGAGGCGGCGACGTTCGAGCGCACAAATGCGTTTGCGCAGTTCGCCGAACAGGACGCCAAGCCTACCGATCCCAGCGTCAAGGCGACGGCAAGCAGTGACCCGGGCGGATACAACGCGTTCTGGCTCGACCCCGGCACACGCCTCGCGGTCGTCAACGGCGAGGCGCGCACGTCCTTTATCGTCGATCCGCCCAACGGCAAGGTTCCCTATACGCCCACCGGGCTCAAAGCCTTTCAGGCAGCTCGTGCGGGAATCAATTTCGACGGACCGGAGAATCGCGCGCTGGGAGAACGCTGCCTGCTCGGGTTCGGCTCGACCGGCGGACCGCCGATGCTGCCCGACGTCTACAACAACAACTATCAGATCGTGCAGGCGCCGGACGCCGTCATGATTCTCGTAGAGATGGTTCACGACGCCCGGATCATCCGGATGAACGCCAGGCCGCTGCCGACAAACATCACGCCCTGGCTCGGCGATTCGGTCGGACGCTGGGAAGGCGACACGCTGGTCGTCGAGACGACCCACCTCCATCCGGGCCAGAAAGCTCACTATGGCATCAAGCAACGCTTCTACGTGCCGCCCACCGCCAGGGTGACGGAGCGCTTCACGCGCGTCGCCGATGATGAGATCCTCTATCAATTCACGGTCGAGGACAGCGAAGCCTACTCGCAACCCTGGAAAGGTGAAGCGCCGTGGCGTGCGACGAACGATAAGATCTACGAGTACGCATGCCATGAAGGCAACTATGCGCTTCCGGGAATTCTCGCCGGAGCGCGTGAACAGGAAAAGACCCGGGCGGCGACGCGCCAGTAGCAGAGGATGATTTCGGTCATGGTGGGAGAAGCTGAAGCAGCCGGCGACGTGTTGACCGGCGGCGTCATCGCGGGCGCCATCGAAGCCGAGCGTGGTGCGTCCGCGCCGCGCGCTGAGGACGCTGCTCACGAGGCGTGCCGCAATTGCGGCGCGACGCTCAGTGGACCGTTCTGCGCGCGGTGCGGACAGGCGGCGCACATTCATCGCAGCCTGCTCTCCCTGGGACACGACATTCTGCACGGCGTCTTTCACTTCGAAGGCAGAATATGGCGCACCCTTCCTCAGCTGTTCTTCCATCCCGGGCGCCTCACCCGCCGCTACATCGATGGCGAGCGGGCGAAGTTCGTTTCTCCGATGGCGCTGTTTCTCTTTACCGTCTTCCTCATGTTCGCCGTATTCTCGTTCACGGGCGGCGCCCTGCTGGACGACAGCGGTGTTGAAGACGGCGCCAACGTTGTTACGGGAAATTTCAAGTCGGGAAACCAGTCAGCCATCGAGGCGACCGACGAAAAGCTTGCGACGCTGCGCGAGCAGCTTGAAGCGCCCGACTTGTCTGTGGACAAGCGCGCCGATCTCGCGCGGCAGATATCGGAGCTTGAATCCGCACGTGGGGTGATGGAGGCGCTCGCGAGCGGAGACTGGGGCCGGATCGCCGAAATCGAGAAGGAGCAGAAGGAAAAGGCGAGCAAGGCGCAGGCAAAAGCGCCGACGTCGAATGCCAATAATGTCAACCTGGGCTGGCCCGCGCTCGATCGCAGGCTGTCGCAGGGGCTGAAGCAGGTGAATGAGAATCCCAGCCTGCTCATCTACAAACTCAAGACCAACGGTTACAAGTTCTCGTGGGCGCTGATCCCCCTCAGCATCCCCTTCCTCTGGCTGCTTTTCTTCTGGCGGCGCGATATCCACCTCTACGACCACGCCATCTTCGTGACCTATTCGATCACGTTCATGATGCTGCTCCTGATCCTCTCGTCCCTCGCCGCAGCCGCGGGGCTCAGCGGTGCGATCTGGGGAACGGCGCTGGTGTTCATACCGCCGATCCACATGTACAAGCAGCTGCGCGGCGCCTATGGCTTGTCCCGTTTCGGCGCCTGTGTGCGGTTGTTCTTCCTGCTGATCGTGACCACCATCGTGCTGATCCTCTTCACGATCATGTTGTTTTTCATTGGAGTGCTCGGCTGAACCAGCCGAGGCCCTGGCGGACGCAGGGGTGGCTTTCAGTGTGCGAACGGATGCGGCTTTATGTGCTGCTCTGGAACATCGCTTCCGGACCAGTCGTTTACGCGGCGCCCAGGCAGGTAATTGAAAGCCCTTCAAGGGCTGTTAAATCCTCTTGACGTCCATCCTTGTTGAACTTTCATCACTCGAAGGAGGCGTTTATGAAGATGCATGTCCACCCGCTCATCATCGCCGTGTTTGGCCTCACGCTTCTGGTCGGCTGCAGCAAGAAAGAAGAGACCCCCCCGCCCAGCGAGGCGGCGCCGCCGGCCGCGAGTACAGACGCCGGGGACGATTCCGGAAAGACGACTACTTTCGAGGAGAAGGCAGCCCCGGCGCCCACCGAACAGCCGCCGCCCGCTAACGAATAGGCCAGTCGCGTCGAAACCGGCCCTGGGCAGCGCTGCATCTCGCTTCAGAAGTCCACGGTATCCCTGACGCGCTGCTCAAGAGCCTTGGCGACCGCCTCGGCGCGCGTGCGCGCGCCGAGTTTGCGCAACAGGGACTCGATGTGAAATTTCACGGTGTGGAGCGAAATTCCGAGTTGACGCGCGATCGCCTTGTTGCTGAACCCTGCGCTGATGGCGGCTAATACATCGAGCTCTCTCGGCGTCAGCAGGCTGTGGGGGCTCTGCCCGCGCAATTCCTCAAAACCGCCGTGTTCAGGTTCATCGACCGCACGTACGCGCAATCCAGCTGCAATGGCGCGCAACGCAGCGTCGATCTGTTGTGCGCTCGCGCTGATTGGCAGTTGCCCAGCCTGACCTTGCCCACGCCCGCCCAGCACGAGGGCCGGCTTTTCAGCGGTGAACTCCTCGTCGTCGACCAGAAAGACATCAGCGTTGGCGGGCGCAGCGAGCGTATGACCGGCCTGCTGAACGAGGGCCCGAAGAAGCGCGAGGCGCGCGCTGTCCCGGGCGACGATTGCGACGCCCAGGCCAACCGCTGAATTCTGCTTCATTACGAGCCCGCTCATGATCCTTACGGCCTTGCTGCGACAGACGCCTCCACGGAAAGAACCTCGCCGCCCCGAATCAGGCGCAGCTCTACCGTCCTTCCCACGCTCGCCTCATCGAGCTGCGCGGCGAGTCGACGTATCCCTCGAACGGACGCGCCGTTGACCGTCAAGAGGATGTCGCCTGCGACGACGCCGGCGCTCGCAGCCGGACCGTCTGCGACGATGGACATCACCATCATTCCCGCGGGCTGACCCGCCACATCGTGCAGAGCGTCCGGCACTGCGACAGGGCGCAAGCTCACACCCAGCCATCCGCGCGTCACCCGCCCGTCTCTCAGCAACTGGGGGACGATTCGGTCAATCGTGGCGTACGGGATCGCGAGCACTTGTCCCGGCGGGCCGAGCGTCGACATGCCCAGCAAGGCGCCGCGCGCATCGAGCACTGGTCCACCTTCCTCGGTGCGGCCGAGTCGAATATCAAGGGCGATGCGCTGTTCGATGCGCCCACCGGCGCGGCTGCACCACTGCGGGCCGACCGCATTGATGATGCCGAGGCGCGCCGTGACGGTCCCGTCGACATCTGCGCCCAGAGCGAGCGCAAGCACGCCTGGGCGCGCCTCGGCCCTGACTCTCGGCGCCGGGCTCAGCGCCCGTTCCGGCTTTAGCGCCAGAAGGTTCGTTCCGGCGTCGCGCCCTGCAATGCGCGCCCTGACTGCGTCACCCGCTGCTGTGACGATCTCGTATTCATTGCGCTCGCCCACCGCCTGCTCTGAAGTAATTACGGCTTCGGGCGACCACTGCAGTCCGGTCACATGTTGATGAGACGAATTACGAATCGCGACCACGACGCTGCTCGCCTCGCGCGCCCGCGATTCCAGCACGTTCGAGAGCTGGTTCAGGACATTCGCTGCGTCACCCATAGGAAACTCCGGTGATTCGATGGGCGAACAGTGCACATAGCGACGCTTCCAACCCATCGGTCATTTGACCGGGCCGAGGCCCGGCCGGATGACCGGGTGGCGCGCTCCGAACGCTGCGCGAAAATTCACACATGCTCCAGCCCACACGCGTCGAACCCGACGCACTCGATCCCTACTCGGAAGTCGTTGCACAAGCGTTCGACCGCGTGAGCCCAGCGGTCGCGAGCATCACCGCTCGATCCGCCAGTGGACAACCGGTAGGCCACGGCTCAGGCGTGCTCTACACGCCCGATGGGTATCTGCTGACGAACGCTCACGTCGCCAGCGCGGCGGCGGAGCTCAGCGCCTCACTGACGGACGGCAGAGAGGTGCGCGCCGTGCGCGTCGGCGACGACCCGGAGACCGACATCGCGGTCCTGCGCCTCGCCGGCAATGGTTTCTCCCACGCAAGCTTCGGCAGCTCCTCCGCCTTGCGCGTGGGACAACTGGTGATCGCGATCGGCAATCCGTTCGGCTACCAGGCGACGGTGACCGCAGGGATCGTGAGCGCGCTCGGTCGAACGCTGCGCACGCGCGCAGGTCGATTGGTCGAGAGCGTGATTCAAACGGATGCGCCATTGAATCCCGGCAACTCGGGCGGACCGCTGGTGGACGGCGCCGGCCGTGTGGTCGGCGTCAACACCGCGATCGCCGGCGGCGCCCAGGGCATCTGCTTTGCGATCGGCATCGACATCGCGGCGAATGTGGCTTCAGCATTGATGCGCGACGGTCGCGTTCGTCGCAGCCGCCTGCAGCTCTCGGGACAGACGATCACACTCGATCGACGCATCCTGCGCACGCTTGGACGCTCCGTCGCGAGCGCAATCCTGATTCTCGACGTGCAGCCCGATGGGCCGGCGCACCGCGCCGGTCTCGCGAACGGCGATGTGCTGCTCGACTTCGACGGCGAAGCAATTGCAGGACTCGACCATCTCCACCGCTTGCTCACAGCATCGGCGGCGCTTCGGGACGTCCCGCTCAGATTGTTGCGACGTGGCAGGATCATCGAGGCGATCGTTCGGCCCGCGGCCGATTGATCGTCGCGCCGGACCAACGAGCTATAAGGGCCCACGCAGGCGCCCTACTGACATTCCCGACTTTTTCTGCGCCGGATATTGCCCACAATTACAGGCGGCCTGCTTGCAACCGTCTGATTCTCAGCGAGCGCGGCCCCCGGGTCCGTGGCAGCCTGACGCATTGAACCAGAACGTCCGGTCGGACGTTAAGCAGCTGTCGTCGAACTACCACTGTTGAGGTCCGATGAACGAGCGACTCAAAGCGTTGATCGCCGAAATCCTGGACATGCGCCCTGCCGATATCGCCGCCGATATGGCCCGGGAGAGCACTACTCAATGGGATTCACTGAGTCATTTGCGGCTCATGACGGCGCTCGAAGACGAGTTTGGAGTTTCGCTAACCATGGACGAGATCGCCGCCGTTCGCACGCCGCGACAGCTCCAGACGATTATCGATGCACAGGGCGTCCGCAGCATCTGAAGCGCCGGCGACGGCCAGCGCTCGTACAACCCACGGCACCGTTCGCGAAGTGCTCATCTCGGAGCACGAGTCGGCGTTGACGCGCTATCGCAGGCTGACCATCGCCGATGCGGGAGTTGGACGCTTCGTCCTGTTCGAAATCGCGACGATGTTTCTGTTGCCGATGCCCGGCGCAGCGGGTCTCCTGCTCAGACGAAAACTTCTCCGCCGTTTCTTCGGCGCCTGCGCACGCAACGTCGTGATCGGACGCAACTGCGTCTTCCGACAGCCCCAGCGCATCTTTCTCGGCGATTCCGTAGTCATCGATGACAACTGCCTGCTCGACGCACGCGGATGCGGATCCGAGGGAATGCAGATCGGCGCCGAGACGATCGTGAGCCGCGACTGCAGCATCAAATCGAAAGCGGGCGGCGTCCGGATCGGCCGGCGTGTGAACATCGGGGGCGGCTCTCATCTCGTCAGCCATGGCGGAATCACGATCGGCGATCATGCGGCCATTGGCGCTGCCTGCCAGATCAACGGCGGTACTTTCGCCCTCGAGGATTTTGCGAAGCCTCCCACCGAACGCACGCCGGTCAGCAACGGTCCGATCGAGATTGGAGCGGGAGTATGGCTTGCGACGAATGTGGTCGTTCTCGACGCCGTGCGAATCGGAGAGGGCTCGGTGGTGTCCGCGGGGTCGGTAGTCGCCCAGGCAATCGAGCCGCATTGCGTCGCGCAGGGCAACCCTGCGAAGAAAGTGTTCACAATCCGGTGAAACGTGCGGAGGTCGATATGAGCGCACCTGCAGTTGTGGACCGCGTCCGACAACTCGATCCGCTCAAGCTGAGTTCGGTCGAGATTCGTCGCCTGAGCCGTGAGGTTCGGCGGGCGGGGCTCGCCGCGGATGTGCGAATCGCATTTGCCGGCAATATCGTTTTTGAGCCTCTTCCGGAATTCACCGAAGTGCACCTGGCGTGCCATGGTCTGGTGGCGACGAGCCATGTCACTCCATTCGGCCAGCCGTTGCAGGAATTGCTGAACCCCTCTTCCGCGCTGCACCGCTTCGACCCCAATTTCCTGATGCTTCACTTCGAGCTGGATGCGCTTCTGCCAGGACTCTTGCACAGGAGCAACGGAGACGGCCCGGACGGCTGGCGGGACGCCGTTGCAGAAGTCATCGGCGCCATCGAGCCCGCCGTCCAGGCTGCGCTCGACACGACGAACGCGGTGGTCCTGCTGACCAACTTCACGGGCCCGGACTGTTACGAGCTCGGGATTGCTGATTCGCGGGCTGAGTTCGGCCAGCAGGAATTCTTTTCCCAGCTCAATTCCTCGCTCTCGAGAACTTTCAGAACCGAGCCGCGCGTGCAGATCGTCGATCTGTGTCGGCTCATGGCCTACCACGGCCGAAGCCGTGCGCGGGATCGCAGGCTCTATTACGTAGCAAAGCTGCCCTGGCACGAAAGCTTCCTTCCCGTTCTCGCGGATGAGTTGGTGCGACATATCGGCGCAGCGCTTGGGCGTATTCGCAAGTGTCTGGTGGTCGATCTGGACAATACGCTGTGGGGCGGCGTGCTTGGCGAGGACGGACCAGAAGGCGTTCTGGTCGGAATCGGCGATCCCGTGGCGGAGGCGCACCTCGATCTTCAGCGGAGAATCCTGGCGTTGAAGAAGCGCGGCATCGTCCTCGCCGTCTGCAGCAAGAACAATCGGGCGGACGTGGACGAGGTGTTTCGCGTGCGCACCGACATGCCGCTGCGTCGCGAGGATTTCGTGTGCATGGAAATCGGCTGGAATCTGAAAACCGATGGGCTGCGCCGTATCGCGGCCGATCTCAACATCGGCACCGATAGTCTGGTGTTCCTGGACGACAATCCGGCCGAAGTCGAATTGATTCGGCAACTCCTGCCGGAGGTGGAGTGCGTGATCGTACCGTCGGATCCGGCGCTGCGTCCGATGTGCCTGGATCGTGTCCACGGACTCGATCGCGCCGTCATCACCGCGGAGGATCTGGCGAAAACGAGGCAGTATCACGAAAGCGCCATGCGCAATTCGGAACGCCAGCAGTTCGCAGATCTCCGCGCGTACCTGATGAGTTTGAAAACGCGTGTCGTGATCCGATCGACATCGGCCGAAATGCTGCCGCGCGCGCACCAGCTGTTCACGAAAACCAACCAGTTCAACCTGACCTCGCGCCGCTACACGCCAGGTCAGCTCGAGAGCGTCATCGCCGATGGTTCAGCGAAGCTCCTGATGGCGCACGCCGAGGACCGCTTCGGCGATCTTGGCTGGATCGGCGCGGTGCTCATTCGAGGTCTCGACGGCGCCGAAGCGAGAATCGACAATTTCGTCCTGAGCTGCCGCGCGATGGGTCGGGCGATCGAGACCGCGATGCTCAATCACATCAGGGAGCTCGCTTTTGAGCGGTCGCAGTGCCAGTTGATCGTCGCCGAGTTTCTGCCCGCCGCGAAGAATGCGCCCGTTCGCGAGTTCTTTGAGGAGCACGGCTTCAGCGTGACAGCGACGCTTGCAGGCGGCGGCAAGCGCTATCGATTGCGGCGGTCGGAGAGCAGGGCCACTCTCTGCGACTGGCTCACAGTCGAGGATGATGGCGACATCACACCTGAGGTTCATCAGATCATCGCAACGTCCGCCAAGACCGGAAACCCTGGCGCCTCGTGAGTCTGAAGAGAGGCGCGTCCCGGGCACGATCACCGCAGTTGCAGTGACGCGCAATGGCTGCTCATCAGGCTCTGCGCCGCATGCTGACGAACGCCGGCGCGCTTGCGGTCGGCGGCGTGCTGGCCCAGATCACGTTCGTCTTCATCGAAGCCGTCATTGCGCGGCGCATCGGCCTGCACGCCTATGGGACTTTCAGCGTCGTGTACACCATCACTCTGCTGATGGTGCTGGTCGTCGACATGGGCATGAACTGGAAGCTGATCCAGGACGGATCGCGCGATCGGCGAACGATTGCGCCGAATCTGCATTCGATGATCCTGCTGAAGGTTCTTTTCTTCGCGGTCGCCTACCCCGTCATCATGGCGGCGCTCGTCATGGGCGGCGCCGACCCGGCCGTTTACGCTTGTTTCGCCGTCTTCGCTCTCTTCGGACTCCTGATGACGCTGCAGGATTCGTTCGCGGCCGTCTACACCTCATTGCAGCGCAACTGGTTCAACGCGCTATTCCAGACTGCGATGCCTGTCGCCATCCTCCTGGCGGGTGTAATGATTGTCCTGCCTGCGCCTTCGCTGCCGCGCACCGCCGTCGCCTATGTCGCAGGCAACGCGACGATAGCGGCGATATGGATGTACCTCACGATCCGACAATTTCCCGCGGACGCAGGCGGGCCGCGCCTCTCCGCGGCTCGTGTCCGCGAGATTCTGGCCGGCAGTTATCAGTATGGCCTCAACTCGCTGATCTCTTACTTCGGATTGAAGAGCGGCATCCTGCTCCTGTCGCTCCTCAGCGATCCGGTGCAGATCGCTCTCTTTGCGGCCGCCTTCAAGCTGCTCGACCTTGGCCACAAGGCCCCGGTCCTGGCAATGCGCGTCTTCGCGCCAAAGCTGTTCGCGGACAGAGTGCATCGACCGGCCGCATTCATTGCATCCTCCGATGCGCTCATGCGCTTCGCGGGACTCAGCAGCGCTGCGACAGCCGTCCTTCTGGTCGTGGCCGGGCCGCCGATCGTTCGCCTGATTTTCGGAGAGGCCTTCATCGCGGCCGGCGCACTCGTACAGCTGCTGGGAGTCTCGCTCGCACTGAAGACTTTTTCCCTGATGGCGGAGACCGTACTGACGACTGGCGATCAACTCGCGTTTCGAACGCGAGCATTGATCGCAGCGGTGGTTCTGGGCGTCATAGTGTCTGTGCCGCTCATCATGCGATGGGGGGCGGTGGGCGCCGCCCTCGGCGTACTGGCTGGCGACGTCGTCATGCTGGTGCTCGTACTCGCTCGCCTGCGCAGTTTGCTGCCGACGACCCGCGCGATCCTGCTGGCCGGCATTCCTTTCATCGCGAGCGCAGTCGCGCTGCTGGCTGTACGGTCGCTCGAAACTCAGGTTTTCTACGCCGCCCCGCTCGCGCTCGTCGTCCTGCTCGCACTATTGCTCATCACGGGTTATCTGAAACCCGTTGGCGATCTCCTCTCGCGCAACGTGAAATAGGCGTCGCGCGCTGATCGTCGTTCGCAGCACGCTTCCAGGTCCGCTCTGCGTACGTCACAAGGGCCCGTGAGGCGCAGTGCGATTCCGAAAGTCCATCAGGTTGACATGAGCTTTGCGGACTACTATGAGTACGCGATGACTCTCGCCCCCTTTCACCTCGCCATTCCCGTCCACGACCTGAGCGCCGCGCGGCGCTTCTATGGCGGTCTCCTCGAGTGCGCGGAGGGTCGCTGCTCCTCCGAATGGGTGGATTTCAACTTCTTCGGTCATCAACTCGTGGCTCATCTGGACGCGCGCCGCGAGCCGCTCCATCACAACCTGGTCGATGGCAAGGACGTTCCTGTCCCACACTTCGGCATTGTGCTTGCCTGGGACGCCTGGCACGCCCTTGCGACGAGACTTCGCGAAGCCGGCGTGCGCTTCGAGATCGAACCTGGCGTGCGTTTCCGGGGTGAGGTTGGCGAGCAAGCCACGATGTTCCTGTTCGATCCTTCCGGCAACGCCCTTGAA
Source organism: uncultured Gammaproteobacteria bacterium (assembly GCA_963723505.1). GTDB lineage: Bacteria > Pseudomonadota > Gammaproteobacteria > Steroidobacterales > Steroidobacteraceae > Steroidobacter. The sequence continues at coordinate 254,828 of CAVRQU010000023.1, read as the reverse complement.
TTCAAGGCGTTCGCAGATCCCTCGAAGTTGTTCGCCAGATAGCGAGCGCGGCGGCGCCGCAGGATTCGTGCGCGTCGCCTGGCCGGGAAGCCGGGGACGGCCAACGTTTCACCGCCAACCCGCGTCAATTCGCCGAATCATCCGAAAGGCGAGCGCAACCTTTCTGCGCGCACTCCCGTCTGAACCTACGAACACCGCAATAGCGCGGTCAGTACGGAAATCAACAGGAGACTGCCATGTTCGCCTTCAACGAGATCAGCCGGGTCACTCAGCGCGCCGCTTGCATGCTGATGTCGGCTGTCATCGTCGCCGCCAGCCTCTCGCTTGGGGCTTTCGGAGCGCAATCGGCGTTGCGCGACGGCTACTCGGTGACGGTGACGCAGCTGTCATAGATTCCCGCCCCCTGCCGGCGACGCTATTGGACGCGCGCCGGCAGCTTTGGCGCCGCCTCCGTAATTTGTCGAATCCGGCGAGGCTCCATTGCCAGGAAGATTCTGTCCCGACGACAAGATCGCTCTCTCGCCTCGGCCTTCTCTCGACGACTGACCCGACAGCCGCAGGCCGTCTTTCTCGGCTGCGCCGGCAGTCCTTCTCGCCGCCGGGCGGCTGACGTCACCTCTTCTCCCTTCTCCACACCCACGGCTCGACGCGATCTCTTGCGGGCGACGCCCACAGTCCCCGCCTGGCGTTGCGCGCCTCTTCTTCCACCTCAAAGAGCGCATTGCTCTTCGAGTATTCGTCGTAAAACCAGGCGGCGCCGCGACGCACGAGTTCGCGATTGATGCACAGGTCGCTGCGCCAGACAAACGCGACCGTGCGGCCGTACCGATCGGTGTCGATGGGGACGAGCACGAGATTCGCATCACGCACCAGCGCCAGCAACTCGAGCCGCGCTTGCCTGCCGTAGGGCTGCTCGCTTTCAGGCGCATCGACCTCAGCGAGTCGGAAATCCATCACCACCCCCTGCACTTTCACCTGGAGGGTGTCGCCGTCCCTCACCCGTACGAGCGGCCCAAAAAACACTCCTTCGTCGCCGGCGCGCGGAGGACGCTGCAGATCGCATGTTGAGAGTTCCTGCGCGCGCGCACGCTCCGGATGGCAGTGTCGGTCGCCTGCCTTCGCGTCTGTGTGGCATCCTTCCTTGTCGGTTTTTCCGGTATGCGCAAGCGCATCGGCGCCAGCGAGCGCGATGCAGATGGACGCCGCGGCCGCAATGATGATTGTCGCGTTCGTTCTTGCTCGCATAAGTCCGCTGGTGTCTGGAAACTGTTGGCGGGAAAGCCGCACTTACGACGACGGCGCCGACTCTGTTGGCGCGAAAGCATAGCGACAGCGTCCGGCGAGAGAGACGACGTAGTCGTCAGGACCAGGCTTACTCGACGGCCGGAGGCTGTCTTTCCCGGCAGCGCCCTACTCCCTTCTCATCGCCAGCGACCTTGCGGGTTGGTTATTCCCCTGCCGCCGTCACCGGGAACGTCCGCGCCACGCGACCGATCCAATCCCGAAGCGCTCCGGTCCGGAGGTCCTTCTCAGGCGTGAGGCCGAGACGCACGATGATGAGATCCTTTGAAGGGATGACCACCGTGTACTGTCCTTCGAAGCCCTGCGCGCTGAACGCGTCGCGCTGCGCGCCGACGTCGATGCGCATCGGGTACGGACGTCCATCGCCCTTCTGCGGATTGATCCACCACCCCGCGCCGTAGACGTCGGCGTTCTCGCCCGTGCCCGGCGTGCGTGCAAAGTCGACCCAGCCTTGCGGCAACAGCCGGAGTCCTTCCCAGACGCCGTCGCGCAGATAGAGCAGACCGAACTTCGCGAAGCTGCGCGCCGTCGCGTAGACGAACGCGCTGCCGTAAAAGAGTCCGGTCGCGTCAAACTCCGGCTGCGCGTCCATGCCGATGACGTCGAACAGGCTCTCGCGCATCCACGCCATCATCGCCGCGCGACGCGCCTCGGGCGAAGCGGAATCGGGGATGACCGTTCGCGTGAGCGCGTCCGCGGTCAGCACGATGCCGCAGGAGTTGTAGTTCCAGTGCACGCCTGGCTCATGAATGAGCGGCAGACCGGCGCAATAGCGTGCGACATCCAGACGTCCCGGACCAAAGAGCTTCCGCGAGGCGTCGCTGTCGGCGATCGTCTTCGCCTCGATCTCGAGATAGCGCTGGCCGTCAGTCATCTGCAGCCACGTTCGCCACGGAATGTCTGCGCGCCGGTCATTCGGCGCCCAATGTGGACTACCCATCGCGCTGTCGATGCTCACTCGTCCCTGCTGAACAGCGACGCCGACCAGCGCTTGCGTCACCGACTTCGCCATCGACCACGACACGAGCCGCATATCGGCCCGGTAGCCGTGGGCGTACTGCTCATGCACGAGGCGTCCGCCCTGAATCACGACTACCGCGCGCGTCTCCCCCACGCCGGCGATCCGCTTCTCGAACGCATCCTCCATCGCCGCGCGGAATTCGTTGGCGTCAACCCCGGGGGGCAACGGCCCCGTGGGCCACTCGACAGTCGGCCAGGGAACGTCCGCGGGTTGCGACGGCAGCGGAACGACTTCCGCTTCGGCGACTGTTGCGAGAGCGAGCAACGCGGCGCCGACGGCGATGTATCTATGCATGGCGATGCCTCATCTGTAGCGGCAAGCCGTCGGCCTCAATTCGCAGGGTGACACCCGAATCCGTCGGTGAACTCCGCCTCGGCGGATACGAGACCGCCAAGCGCAGAAACCGTGACGCCGTCGTCGTCCGCATCAAAAGCGAGCGGCGCGATATCGTTCGCGTCGTAGTCGGTTCTGCATGAGGCCATCGACCGTCTGGCGACGAAGAGACAGGAGCAGGTCTGCTTGGCGACATACGCTGCGCCGATTCGGGCGGATGCGTACGTATCGCGTGCAGCCCAAACTCCGGCGCTCGCCCCGACGATCAGCGTTACACCGCCGACCAGCAACCACTTGCGTCGCATTTGCCTGTCCTCCGACTCTTGCGATTCTCTTTCTCGGCGCTCAAACGAAGCGCAATCATGTCATTTGTCGTCCCGCGAGCATGATTCCGCGAGGATCGTTAAGCCGCCGCCGGGATGAGTATGTCGCGCTCGCATGATAAGCCGGGAATCCGCATCGATGCGATCACGGCGGAACCGGGTGGGCGAGCGAGCGATCGGCGTAACGTCCGATTCAACGGACGCCTGGTTTCCTGCGGCTGCCGCCTCGCCCGGGTTTCGCCTGCTGAAGCACCCATTGTTCTACTTCCCGCCAGCTGTCCGCAGCCGGCGCGGCGACATGCCGATTGGTTGAGTTCCTGAGCACGATCACCTGGCGTCGGGCGGCGCGCAACGAGGCGATGTTGACTGGGCTGTCTTCAACATAGACATCCGCTTCGACGGAGGACTTCTTCGCCATGAAGCACAGGTCCCAGTACGGAACGCCGTGCCGCTCGAGCCACTCGACGGTTTGAGCGACCGCCTGCCGATGAAACCACTCGATATAGAGCCGATGCGTGATGATGCGAATGCGGACGCCGCTGCGGGACAGGCGGCGTAACGCCGCCGCGGCGCCCGGGATCGGCGGCAACGTTTCGAACAGCCGTCGCTCTTTCACCGCATAACGGTGCAGATCGTTGTAGCCACGGACGCCGCCGAGTTTCCACTCCTTGAAGCCATAGCTCACGTCGTCGGTGAGTTCGTGCTCGCTCACACCAAGCCAGTCGGCCGCGATGGGTTTCAGTCCCTGGATGAAGTCGGCGACCACACCGTCGAGGTCGACGCCGAAAACGAACTCCCGGGATGTCACTCTGCGACCTGCTGGAGAGCGGTTAGCGGTTAGCGGTTAGCGGTTGGCGGTTGGCGGTTGGCGGTTGGTCCGGAATCAAAGAGTTGTGCGTCGCGGTTTGTGTTCACAGGCGCGCTCGGCGCGCGCCTTCTAACCGCTAACCGCCATCCGCTATCCGCTTCTTTGGCTACGCGGCGCCCTTCGCAGGCAAGGCGACGGAGAGTTCCAGTACTTCCTGGCCCTCTTCCTTTTCGAGGTTGATCTGAACCGCTTCGGGATCGACCTTGATGTACTTGCGGATCACTTCGAGCAGCTCGCCGCGCAGGAGCGGCAGGTAGTCCGGTCCGCCGCGGTTCGTGCGCTCCTGAGCGACGATGATGCGCAGGCGTTCTTTGGCGAGTGTCGCCGTAGCGGGCGTGCGGCGGAAGAATGCGAGCAATCCCATGATCAACCTCCAAAGATCCGGGCCAGGATGCCCTTCTTCGGTTCATCGATGAAACGGAGCTGGATCTCATCCCCGAGCAGTCTCGAGACTGCGTCCTCGTAGGCGCGTGAGACGTCGCTCTCGTCGTTGAGAATCACCGGCGTGCCGGCGTTCGAGGCGGCGAGCACATCGGGTGATTCGGGGATGACGCCGATCACGTCGATGCCGAGGATCTCTTTGACGTCGCCCACGCTCATCATTTCCCCGGCCGCGACTCGCTTCGGGCTGTACCTGGTGAGCAGGAGGTGCTCTTTGATGCGGCCGCTGTCCTTCTCCGCGCGCTGTGTCTTGCTTGCGAGCAATCCCAGGATGCGATCCGAGTCGCGCACGGAAGAGACTTCGGGATTCACGACGACGATCGCGCGATCCGCGAAGTACATCGCCAGGTGCGCGCCTTTCTCGATGCCGGCCGGCGAATCGCACAGGATGTAGTCAAAGCCGTCCTTGCTGATGTCGTTGAGCACCCGCCGCACGCCGTCCGCATTCAGCGCGTCCTTGTCGCGCGTCTGTGACGCCGCGAGCACGAACAATGTCTCGAGGCGCTTGTCCCTGATCAGCGCCTGCTTCAGCGTGCATTCCCCCTGGATCACATTCACGAAGTCGTACACCACACGCCGTTCGCAACCCATCACGAGATCCAGATTGCGCAAGCCGATGTCGAAGTCGATGACTGCGACTTTCTTGCCCCGACGTGCAAGGCCGCACGCGAGACTCGCGGAAGTGGTCGTCTTGCCGACGCCTCCCTTGCCGGAGGTCACGACGATGATCTCAGCCAGTTTCGGCGCTCCTGAAGATTCCGGGGCGGCCGCGGGCGGGGAGTCTGTGAGGATTGCGGACATGCGGCATGACCTCCTGCGCCTATGCGCCTATGCGGGAGAAGTGAAGATTCTCGCCATCGAGCCACGCCTGCACAGGTTTGCCGGCGAGTTCGGGCGGAATGGTTTCGAAGACGCGGAACACTCCCGCGATCGACACGAGTTCAGCGCTGAATTCCTGGCAGAAGACACGCGCGGCGCCTTCACCGCGAGCGCCGGCCAGAGCGCGGCCGCGCAGCGAGCCATAGATATGCACGCAACCGTCGGCCATCACTTCCGCGCCGGCGCCGACTGCGGCTGCGACCACCAGGTCGCGATTGCGCGCATACACGCGCTGGCCGGAGCGCACGGGCTGCTGGTGAACCAGCGCGAAAGCCGAGGGCGGCGGTTCGGGGGCGGTCGGCTGAGGCGGCGGCTGAGGCGTCGCCGGCGGCGCCGATCTGCCCGGCGGGCTGATGTCCTTCAACAACGCGCCGAGCGCAGGCTTTGTCGACGCGCGCCAGTGCGCAAGTACCGGCAGATCAAGCGCGCGCGCGAGCGCATCCACCGCCGGCGCGCCCTGCGCCAGTCCGACAGGAAGGAATCCGGCGCTGCGCACGGCGTCACTCAGCAAACGCAGCTCGTCGACGGAGGGTTCGTACTCGAGCGTGCTGAGGTCGAGACACAGCGCAGTGCGCTCGAAAAGCTGCGGGGCGGCCGCGATTCGCGCGACGAGTTCGTCGCGGACCGCTTCAGGATTCGTGGTGTGGAGCCTTAGCTGAGCGAGACCGACCTGGCCGAGACGAATCTCGCATGGAGTTTCCTGAGCCGCATTGGCTTTGTTCATCAGTGATCGAAGGCTCGACGAGTTTGCATCTCGCGCGCGATTGTAGCGGGCGCAGCGCGAAGATGCAGAAAGAAATTCATTTGCGCGCCGAGAGCAAGCTGAGCTTCGACCGCAAGCAAGCCCGTCGGCAAGCGAGCGGATGTGGTCCGCAAGCAAGCCGGCTCGCGCCGGCAAGCAAGAAATCATCTCTGACTTGCCGACGGCTTGCCTGCTGCGTCCGCAGCTTGCTCGCGGTAGTTCTTGTCGAGACGCAGCGACGATCAGATGAGCGCGGCGATGATTGCATCACGCGTCACACCGTCGATCTCGATCACTTTGCGACGACTCGTCTGTCCGGCAGCGACGCGCACGCGCGACCTGGCGATGCCGAGTCGCTCGGCGATGAACTCGACGAGTGCAGCGTTCGCGGCGCCGTCGACTGGCGGCGCGGCGAGCCGGATCTTGATGGCGCCGTCGTGCTCGCCAGCGACGACTGTTCGCGCGGCCCGCGGCTGCACGTAAACATTGATGCGAACTGATGAGTTCAAGTCGTTGAAAAACTTGAAGACGTGAAGACGTGAGGACGCAATGAGGGAAAGGTGTAATCCACGTCCCTCTGCCGTCCTTACGCCATCACGTCCATGCCGCAGGCTTGTTTGCCGTCAGGCTTGCCTGCCGCGTCTGCGGCTTGCCTGCCAAAGGCTCACCTGCCGCCTTGCGGCCTACTGCTGCTCAGTGAACCGCGCCTGCGTCCTCTGGATGAAGGCCTCCCAGACCGGAAAGTCGCTTCCTTTCCAGATCGATGCGCGGAATTCCTCCGCTCTCGATTGCGACCAGCCAAGATGCTTCATTGCGTACAGGGAATAGAACGCAGTCACTCTGAAGTTTGCGGCGCAGTGGATCAGCGTCTTATCGTCGCCGACGCTCTGCATTACCCGCTCAAACGCCGCAAAGTCGGCGTCCGTGGGTTGCTCCCAGTCCACTGGAATATGGTGATAGGACATTCCGAGCGAGCGGACGAGTCCGTCCTCGTCCGGCAGTGAATAGCGCGGATTGATCGTCGCAAGATTGATCACGCGCCTGAACCCTTCCGCGGCGGCCGCATTGATCTGCTCCTCGCGCGGCTGACCGCCGGTGATGAACTGATCATCGACCTTGCGGTAGTTGTAGATCTGTTCCGTACTCACAGCGCTGGCTCCGTTGCTTTCATCGGCCGCATTTGCGGCGTCCGGCGCGAATAGCCGGAAGACCGACAGCGCGCAGCCAAGCAGAAAGACATGACGCATCAGTGATCTCCTGTCGACGGTGGAGGCCCCGCATGCCGTGTGATGCTGCGCCACGACCTTCCATTGTTCAACGCTTCCGGAGGCCCACGACAACGAGCACGACGCCTGCGCCAAGAGCAACGCCCCCTAGCCACTGCGGGACCTGGCGCTTCTGCTCTACCTTCGCCTCGAACTCGCCGAGCTTGAAGACGCTCTCCTCTCTGGAGTAGCTCAGGCCTTTGAACACGATGAGGAGCCCGAGCGCCCCGAGCACTGCACCGCCGATGGAAAGGTAGCGCATGCCTGATCCTCCCGCTGAATGATTATGCGTAGCTGCGAAGACTCACTGGTTCTTCGTTTTCTGTCGAGCGAATCCGAAACAAGAGCAAGCCGACTTCGTCGGCAGGCAAGCCTGGCGGCAAGTAAGCCGCGAAACGCGGCAGGCAAACCGGTTCGCACCGACAAGCAAGAATCTCGGAGTCGCCAGCAAGTCGTCTCGGACCCGCACGCAAAAAATCATATCTGACCTGCCGACATGGTCGGCTTGCTTGCCGAGTCTTCGAGGCTTGCTTACCGTTAGATGCTCTCTTGGAAGTCAAGCGTGTTGGAGTCGGTAGAACTTCTCACCGTTCCAGTCCTGCTCGTTCCTGAGCATGCCCCAAATCGCCAGCAAGAGCTTGCGCATCACGGCGACAATCGCCTGCAGCGGCTTCTTGCCGGCAGCGATGAGCTTGCTATAGAACGCGCCCACGTTTGCGTCGTGCCGGATGGCCACGAGCGCCGGCATGTAGAGCGCCTCGCGCAGGTAGTGATTGCCTGCCTTTGAGACGCGGCGCGGTTTGTGCGTCGAACCTGACTCACGAGGGCGAGGGTCCAAGCCCGCGTGTGCGACCCACTGCGACCCTTGCATATCCGTTGGCAGTGTCATGAGCTCACCGATCAGTTTGATGGCGCTAGGTGCGCCGACACCGGTGGCGGAGAGTAGTCGCTGGTAGCAGTGATGCAGCTCAGGCGCCGCGCGAATCAGCTGCAGTGTCTGGGTGCGCAACGTTTTGATCCGTCGTTCCAGGTGCTGCAGGTTATGGGCGATGTCGCGCGCGATGAGCTCGCCCAGTGCGCCGCGACGCTTGATCGCGTGCAGGCGAGATTTCTCGCGCGTGCGCTCCACCGTGATCTGCACCAGGCGCCGACTCAATGCCTGAATTTCCAGTACTTGCTCGCTCGGCGGTTGCCAGAGCTTGAACGGCATGCGCTGCAAGTACTCCAGGATCACCTGCGCATCCATCGTGTCGGTTTTGCCGCGGCTCAAGATCGCCTGGGCAAATTGATGGATCGCCTTGGGGTTGACCACCATCACCTCGATCCGCGGTGCGCGATGCAGCGCCAGCGCAAAGGCCTGACTGTACACGCCGGTTGCCTCACAGCACACACGCGCCGATTCACCGTCGCGCCTCGCCCAGGCGATGAACTTGCGATAGCCGCCGGCGCTGTTGTCAAACTGTGTCACCGCCTCAGGCACACCGCCTCGAGAGATCTTCGCCACCAGGTAATTCGAATCGATATCCACACCGATGAGGTTCACTTGCACGCCTCCTCTTCACGCGTCTAGGCTCAACCCCCGGGGGGTGCCCCGACCTTGCACAACTGCCTACCAACCTTGTCATGCGAGTTCGCGACTCCGGATGCTCCAGGGCCTAGGCAATAAGGCGGGGGACCCCTCTAACGGCCAAGGTCAATTTGCCTTCAGGCTTACGCGGTCTCCCCGGGGAACCCCAGACTATCCGCGCGCATCTCATGCGTCGCTGAGAATCCAGGAGCAGAGATACAAGGCTTACCTGCCGCGTCTGCGGCTTGCCTTCCTCAGGGCGTCGCGATCCCTTGCGCCCTCAGATACTCGTCGTACGAGCCTTTGAAGTCGACGATCGCGCCGCCCGCCCTGATCTCGATGATTCGATTGGCGAGCCCGCTGACGAACTCCCGATCGTGCGAAACGAACAGGAGCGTGCCGGGATATTTCTCGAGAGCGATCTGCAGCGACTCGATCGTCTCCATGTCCATGTGGTTGGTCGGCTCGTCCAGCAGCAGGACGTTCGGCTTCGTGAGAATGAGTTTGCCGTAGATCATCCGGCCTTTCTCACCGCCCGACAGCACCTTTACGGACTTGCGAATCTCATCGCCCGAGAACAGCAGCCGCCCGAGCGTCCCGCGCACCGCCTGATCGTCATCGCTCGGCGCTCTCCACTCGCTCATCCACGTGAACAGATCGACCTTGTTCGCGAAGTCGGCCTGGGGGTCCTGCGGCATGTAGCCGAGAGTCGCATTCTCCACCCACTTGACCTCTCCTCCAGTCGGCTTCAGATCCCCCGCAAGGCAGCGCATCAGCGTCGTCTTGCCGACGCCGTTGGCGCCGATGATCGCGATGCGCTCGCCCGCCTCGACCGTCAGGTTGACGTTCCTCAGGATGTCCGAATCCGTTTCCGGATAGCGAAAGCTCAGAGCCTCGACTGCAACGGCGTTGCGGTACAACTTCTTCGCCTGCTCGAAACGGATGAACGGATTCTGCCGCGAGGACGGCTTCATCTCTTCGATCCTGATCTTGTCAATCTGCCTGCGACGCGAAGTCGCCTGCCGCGCCTTCGATGCATTCGCCGAGAAGCGACGCACGAATTCCTGGAGCTCTGCAATGCGTTCCTTCGCCTTGGCGTTGGAGGCCGCCACGAGTTCGCGGGCCTGAGTGGACGCGAGCATGAAATCGTCGTAGTTCCCGGGCCAGATCCTGATCTGACCGTAATCGACGTCCGCGATGTGCGTGCACACCTGATTCAGGAAGTGCCGGTCGTGACTGATGATGACCATCGTAGCGTCGTAGTCGTTCAGCACGCCTTCGAGCCAGCGAATCGAGTTGATGTCGAGGTTGTTCGTAGGCTCATCGAGCAACAGCACGTCGGGTTTCGAGAACAGCGCCTGCGCAAGCAGCACACGGAGCTTCCATCCCGGAGCGACCTCGCGCATCGGACCGTTGTGCAACGACGGATCGATGCCGGCGTCCGTCAGAATCTCTCCGGCGCGCGCTTCCGCGTTGTAGCCCCCGTACTCCGCGAACCTGTGCTCGAGCTCGGCGGCGCGCATGTAGTCGCTGTCCGTTGCGTCCGGATTGGCGTAGATCGCATCGCGCTCCTGCATCGCCCGCCACATTTCAACGTGCCCCTGCATCACCACGTCGAGCACGCGCTCGTCCTCGTAGGCGAACTGGTCCTGCCGCAACCGTCCGAGGCGCAGGCCAGTCTGCAGCATCACCTCGCCAGCGCTCTGCTCGAGCTCGCGGCCGAGGATCTTCATGAACGTGGACTTGCCGCAGCCGTTCGCCCCGATCAACCCATAGCGGTTGCCGTCAGCGAACTTGACTGTGACGTTTTCGAAAAGCGGCTTGGCGCCGAACTGAATAGCAACGTTGGAAGTAGCGAGCATTTCTGTCCGATAAAACAATACAACCGCACACATCGCTGTGGCGGGCGCCCGTTGGATGAGATCGACCAGGCTGAGGTGGTGCGCGCCCGGACATATCAAGAACGTCGGGGCCGCGTTGGCGGCGCGTAGTTTATAGGTGAGTACGCCCGCTGGTAAGCCGCCGAGGTCGACATTGAGGGAATGCCTGAGGGCAAGTCAGCCGCTCGGCAAGACAGATCGATCCCCTCGCTCTTGCGTGCCGAACGCGCCTTTGGCCGGGGCTTACGAGGCCTCCTTGCCGCTCATTCGTCCGGGGTCATCATGAGGTCGTGCGCAATCTGGATCTTATTTCTGTTCAGACTGCGGTCACGATCACCGTCCATCTTGCCGAACACTTCGCGTGAACGCGCAGCATGCTCTTCGCTCGTCAGCTTGCCATCGGCGTTGCGGTCGATCGCCCAGTATCCTCTGATCCAGCGCCATTCGAGAATGATGTGGCTTCGACCGACCTCGTCTTTCGGGCATCTGCATTCTTCGAGCGTCAGGATAGACAGGCAAATCGGAGCTTCCCCCGATCTTCGCTTGCGCCGATATGGACTTCCGTTTCGGCTCATGCGCCGACGGCGACGGCCGTCGCCTCGCCGTCGTGATTGGCGTCCATCGTCTCAAACATCCAGCGTGCGCAGCCCGAGTGCTCGATCGCAGAGATCTCGCCGTTCCTGTCTGCGTCATCATTTCCATTTCGGCCGTTCGACATCAACAAACGTCGCGCGGCGTCAACGGCAAGCCCGCCGGAAGCGCGCTCGCCGCGCGAGCGCGTCAAAGATGCTGAGCGCCAGAAAGCGCAGCTCAACGTAACACGCAGGCCTGACTGGAAACATCGAGCCAGTGCGAAAGCAACGATTCGACGCTGCCAGCTAGGCCGTCTTTTGCTGATTTTTTCGTGCGCCTATTTGGGTCGGCGCTGCAGCTGCAGGAGAGCCTCGCGACGCGCAAGACTTTCGGCAGGCCAGCATCGCTTGCGATCGTAGTATTCCGGAACGGCTGGCGTGCCGGTCGGCAGCACGACCCACGGCTGTTTCGATGAGGTAAAGATGTGGATGTCTGGCGGCAATCGATCCGGTTCATCGAGCGTACCCACCCGGACGAAGCGCACGGCGTCCCCCGCACCTGCGTAGTTGCTCCACAGTGCGATCCGGCATTGTGGACAGCGAAAGATTCTCTGACCCTTGCCGCTGTTCGACGGCGTATCGACGAGTTCTGGTTCACCACTGAGCAGCACGACGCGCTCGGCTTCAATCAGCGCATTCAGCGCGAACGAGGCGCCTGTCTCACGCTGACACCACCGGCAATGACAGCAATGCACGAACAGGGGCCGACTGCGCAGCCGATATCGCACAAAACGGCAAGTGCAGCCCCCGTCAAACGGTCGATCATCCTGAGTGGTCATGGCCGCCGCTCCTCAATCGCTTGCTTCGAATCTGCCGATTGAACTACGTTACAGCCCCCGCCGAAAAAAGCATCCCGAAGTCTGCAGATGCAGTTTCCATAAGGGGGCGCGTCCACGTGAACAAGAGGTATGACGAATGCGAATTGCGTTGTTAGTTGCATTGGCCAGCGTCGCGGGATGCGCGTCGGCGCCATCCACCCCCGGGAGCAGTGAGTCGGCGGCTGCGCCCGCTGCGGTCCAGGCAATCCCTGATGCGACGGCTGCACCTGCTGCGGTACAGGGAAACCCTGATGCGACGGCAGCCGCTGCCGCCGTGACGAACCCTGCTGCGGCTGTCGCTGATGCAAGCGAGGCGGACGGTGAATTCAAGGCGCCCGCCGGCTACAAGGCCCGCGTCGAGAACGGCGCCACCGTTTATTGCCGGAAGGTGACGGTGCTTGGGTCGCGCTTCCCGAAGGATCTGTGCCTCACCGAATCTCAGGTCAGAGATCTGGAAGCGACGAACGACAACCTACGTCGTGACAAGGATCAGAGCTCACGCATTTGCACGGCAGGCGCCTGCGGATCCACCTGACGTGATCGCGCGGCCAACCGGCCAACTGGTGAAACGGGCTGCGTTCGTGCTCCGACCAGTGACCGGTTGGCCGGTTGGCCCACCGCTCAAAGCACGAACTTGTAGACGAGGAACAGCACGGCGATCGTGACGACGAATGCGATCGCGCCGATGACGAGGGTCTTGCTCTTCGATGCGCTTTGGCCGCTGCCGACGGTCGCGCCGCCGGAGCGACGCGGAGCGGCGGCGGCGCGAGACGTCTGGAATACGCAGTCGACAGGACCGAACCGGACGCGATCGCCAGCCGACAGATAGCTCACGTTGCTGCGCTTGCCGTTCACGAACGTGCCGTTCGCCGACTTCTGATCGAGCACTTTCCACCGCTGGCCTTCGTTGACGATCTTCGCGTGCAACGCGGACACGCCGCTGTCCTGAAAGACGATCTCCCTGTCGGGCTGACTACCGACCGTCCACTCCGGATTGCCGGATTCGCCGACCGTCAGTTTGATGTTGAGGCCCCCGCGGCTGCCGGACACGACATGCAGATGCGGTCCGTCGATCACAGCGTGATTCTGGGTCATCTCAGCGCCCTCAGCGACGACGAAACACCACCACACGAATGCGACCACCGCGGCGGCGAGTACGTCTATAGGCAAAACAGCCCGCAGACTCTGCGCCGGCGTTCTCAGAACGCCAATTCGCCCGGGTCATCGTACTCCTCCACTGCGCTGACGTTGTCGCGCACGCCGGATCCAGAAAGTCGACCTCCGGCATGACGTGCCTGCCTGCTGATAGCGATGAATCGGCATGCGTCTTGAATCCTGCAATCAGCACGTGGCTCGCCGGCGCGTCGCGTGTAGATCCGCACTCACTCCCGCCGTCGCATCGATTGCGATGACGCGGGCCAGGACACGTACGCCAGTCGCCAGTCCCTGAGTATTGTCAGTTGGGTATTGTTAAATGGACGGGGATCGTACTCACCGCTACGCACGTTCCCGCGTGCACGAAGGGGCCTCTGAGCGACCGCCAGGCGAGAACAACGGCAGCTTCGATATCCCTTGTCCTTCGGGAATCTGTACTCTTCAAATGTCAGATCAGCCGGGCAAGCGAGAGCTTTCCTGGTTCGTGGTTTGCAGCTCCGCCGTCATCGGGACATCTGCATGCATCCAGCCGAACGGGAAGCGTTGGCGCGCGACCGGGTACACACGGGCACACGCACGGGTTCGCCATGAAAACGTTCCTGGCCATTGCGCTGCTCGGGGGCGTTGTCGGCGTCGTGCTCGCTCAATCGACCGAATACAACGGTCCGGTCCCGCGAGCCCGCGGCAACGCAGTGACCGACCAGATCATCGTCAGGTGGCGCGCAGGCGCCTCCGGCGCATCGATCAGTGCAAAGGTCGCCGAAGCAGCGTCCGGCGCGGGAGTGCAACTGCATCGCAAGCAGCCGATCGGCGCCGGGATGGAGGTGCTGAAGCTTGAACGTCCGCTGGCGGCCCACGACTTCAACGCGCTGATCGCCCGCCTGCAAGCCAATCCGGAGGTCGAATTTGCGGTCGCCGACCAGCGCAGGTACGCGCATGCCGTCCCGACGGACCCCCTCATCAGCGAGCAGTGGTATTTCCTGGCTGCAGAGCCTGCCGCGACGCGTGCTGAGCAGGCGTGGGATGCAACGACCGGCAGCGCTACGACGATTGTCGCCGTGCTCGATAGCGGCGTTCGCTTCGATCATCCGGATCTCGGCCGGGTCGAGCTGGGCGGCAAGCTTCTGCCGGGTTTCGACTTCGTCTCCAACGTCGCGATCGCGAATGACGGCGACGGCCGTGACGGCGATGCTTCTGATCCGGGCGACTGGGTGAGCGCGGAGGATGCGCAGCAACCCCCGTTCAACTCGGGCGACTGCATTCCGGAAGGCGGCACGCACGTCGACAGTTCGTGGCATGGCACGCGCGTCGCCAGCCTGATAGCCGCCACTACGAACAATGCCCAGGGCATGGCGGGCGCCGGCTGGAACACGCTGGTGTCGCCCGTGCGCGTGCTCGGCAAGTGCGGCGGTACTGACAGCGACATCATCGCGGCGATGCGCTGGGCCGCCGGAATCGCAGTCCCCGGCGCGCCGGTCAATCCGAACCCCGCGAAAATCATCAACCTCAGTCTCGGCGCCGAGGGGCCCTGCTCAGCGGCGTATCAATCAGCCATCCCGGAAATCACGGCGCACGGCGTACTGATCGTCGCGTCCGTAGGCAATGAGGGCGGGCCGGTGGGTTCGCCGGCGAATTGCGCGGGTGTGCTCGGCGTCACCGGGCTGCGTCATGCGGGCACAAAAGTCGGCTTCAGCAACCTGGGTCCCGAGGCGTCGCTCGGAGCGCCTGGCGGCAACTGCATCAATACGGGCGTCGGTCAGCCGTGTCTCTACTCGATCGTGGCGGCGACAAACACGGGAGTCACGTCGCCCGACGCGGCGGCGTATACGAATCAGTTCAACTTCAACGTCGGCACGAGCTTTTCGGCGCCGCTGGCGACTGGGGCGGCCGCGCTCATGCACGCTGTGAACGCTCAGCTCACGCCGGCGAGCTTTGTGACGATCCTGCGCGAGTCAGCAGCGCCTTTCGCAGTTGGCAGCGCCACGACAGCGTCGGTATGTCGTGTACCGAGCGGTCCAGGAGATCTGCAGGCGCAAGAATGCATCTGCACCACGCAGACCTGCGGGGCGGGGATGCTGAACATGCAGGCGGCCGTACTGGCGGCGCAGCGTCCGTTCGCCGTCGCCGAGGCGGCGACGGTGATCGCTTCGGGCGTTGAGGTTCCGCTTGAAGGACGCAACAGTTTCGCCGCGAACGGGCGCGTCATCACCGCCTATCAATGGAGCCTCCTCAACGTGACCGGCGCCGCCCCGACGATTGCGGGAATCTCACAAGCGAGCGCGACGCTGCAGGTCGGCGGCGCAAGTCAATTCACGCTGCGCTTGACGGTCACGGACGATCTGGGCGCTCAGGACTCCGCCGATGTCGCGATGGCGACGACGGCGCCTTCACCCGCGCCCGCTCCAACTCCGACTCCAGATCCTGCGCCGACGGCGACGCCGATGCCTGCGCGCTCGGGCGGCGGCGGGGGCGCTGCGAGTTCGTTGCTGATCTCGGCGCTGTCAGTGCTTGCGATGGTCTGCGCGCTATTGCGAAGGCGGTCCCAACCTGGTTGCAAGCTCCCTTAGGTATTCGCTGAAGGTGCCGCCCAGACTTTCGTGCTTCAGCCCGTATTCGACGGTCGCCTGCAGATAACCCAGCTTGCTGCCGCAGTCGTAGCGCTTGCCGTCGAACTCATAGGCGTACACAGGCTCGTCCGCAAGCAGATCGGCGATCGCGTCCGTCAGCTGGATCTCGCCGCCGGCCCCCCGCCCTGTTCTCTCGAGCTTCTCGAAGATTGTCGGCGACAGCACGTAGCGGCCGACGACCGCAAGCGTCGAAGGCGCATTCTGGGGCCGCGGCTTCTCAACGATCTGACGCACGCGACTGACGCGGCCCTCGCGTTCATCCGTCGCGACGATGCCGTACTTGTCTGTTTCCGAGCGCGGCACCGTCTCAACGCCAAGCACACTGCCGCCCCGGTCCGTGTACAGAGTCGCCATCTGTCGCAGGCACGGAGTCGCGCCATCGATCAGGTCGTCCGCGAGATGCACGAAGAAGGGTTCATCGCCCACGACCGGCTTCGCGCACCACACGGCGTGCCCGAGGCCCAACGGCGAAGGCTGCCGGATGTAGATGCAGCTCGCCCATGACGGCACGATATCTTTCAGGGCCTTCAGCAGGTCGAGCTTCCCCTGGGCTTCGAGCGCCTCCTCGAGTTCACGATCGCTGTCGAAGTGATCCTCAATTGCACGCTTCGAGCTGCCCGTGATGAATACCAGCTTGCGAGCGCCGGCGGCGAGCGCTTCTTCGGCCGCGTATTGAATGAGCGGCTTGTCGACGATCGGCAGCATTTCCTTTGGACTGGCCTTCGTCGCGGGAAGAAATCGCGTCCCGCGGCCTGCGACGGGAAACACCGCCGTCCTGATCTCTTTCATCGGCTTCACCGCGTCATCTCCGGCTGTAGGCGAGGCGGCGATGATATCGCAGGCGGGGGCGATGCTCCCCCCGGGGCAAGAGGAGCATCGCTTCAGGTCGTGTAAGAAACGAATTACGTCAGCCTGCGCTCTTTGCGGCCGCAGCACCGTCGACGCGAATATTCGCCCGATTGAGCTCCAGCGTCCGCGCGCCGATGCCCTTCACCTTGCGCAGGTCATCCACGCTCTTGAAGGAACCGTTCTTCTCGCGATACGCAACGATAGCCTGCGCGCGGCTCAATCCGATGCCCTGCAGCTCCTTCGCAATCGTCGCGGCGTCGGCCTTGTTGATGTCGACGGGACCCGCCCACGCCATTATCGGCGCGAGGCTCGCGATCAGAATCTGAACAGAACGACGCACGGCGCGGTGAGCGCCCGGGGTGTGGTTAGACATTTGGCTTCTCCTTGGCTCGAGTTGGCGTTCCATGAAGGCGTGCGCGCAATGCGCCGCTCGAGAAGCATTGTGAACGCCCCGCGCGTCCGTCCGTGGTGATTAACGGGCGTATTCGTCGAGAAATGGCTCCAAAAGAGCGGTTGGCGGTTAGCGGTTAGTCGGAAAAAGAACCGCGGAGGGATGGCGGGCTAATCCAGCGAGGCGCTAGCCGATCTGACTAACGCCAACCGCTAACCGCTTCTTCCCCGCGCTAGCGGCGATAAATCCCGGGCGTCACATCGAGCAGCGCAACGGGCGCGAACGCGTCCCAGCTGCGACAGCCCGGACATTGCCAGAAATGCGCAGCGCTCGCGAAGCCGCAGTCGACGCAGCGATAGCGCTGCGTGCGTCGCAGTATCCGACCCAGCGCCGAGGCCAGCGCCTCCGACTGGGCGTCGCTCAATCGCCCCGGATCGCCGACCAGCGCCTGCGCTATCTCTCCGAGACTCGGATCTTCGCGAAGCAGATCCGGCAGGCAGTCGCGCACGAAACTTTCCTGCTCCAGTCCCGCGACGATTGCGGCGTAGGCGAGTTCCGCGCGCGCCGCCGGTTCCGGTCGAATCCAGGCGCTGAAACGGCCGGCGAGATTACCGGCGTCGTTGTCGCGCAGCGCGCGCATCACGCGCGGCAGCGCCAGCGCGAGCAGGCGCGGATGCAGCTCGACGACGCGCTGGCACAGAACGGCCGCCAATTCAGGTTCATTCATTTCGAGCGCAATATCCGCGCGAATCAGCGCGCCCCGCGGAAAGTTGCGTTGCGCTTCGCGGACCCTGTGCAAATGCTTCCGGGCCGCGTCGAAATCGCCTCGCTCTCGCGCCCGCTCGGCCAGTTCGCAGTGATAGTGCGCAATCGCCGTCGGCTGCTCGGGCGAGGCGACTCTGACGAGGCGGTCGTGGACGGCGACGGCCTGCTCCCAGTCGCGCTGCTGTTCGTAAATGCGCAGCAAGTAGCGCAGCGCCGCGATATGCCGCGCTCCGCCGTCCGCGAGTTGCTGAAAGAGACGCTCGGCGCGGTCAAAGAGCCCTGCGCGGAAATAGTCCTCGGCGAGAGCAAACATGGCGTGCAGGCGATGCACCTCATTCAGCGCGGGCCGCGCCATGATGTTCTCGTGGATGCGGATCGCGCGGTCGACCTCGCCGCGTCGCCGATAGAGGCTTCCCAGCGCGAAATGCGTCTCCACGGTCTCGTTGTCGACGTCGACCATGCGCAGGAACACCTCCAGCGCCTTGTCCGGCTCCTCATTGAGCAGGAAGCTCAGGCCGCGAAAGTATTCTTCGGAGAGCGCGTTGCGAACCGATTCCCTCGGGGCGCCCGCAGGCCAGTACCGAGCGGCCAGCCAGCCGGCCGCGGCTGCAACGAACAGCGCTGCGATGAGAAACAGCGACGGCTCAGCCGGCATCGCCGCCCGCCGCCGCGCGCGCCTGCACTTCGGCGAGCCGCAGCGCGCGACGCAGACGGCCGCGTTCACTCAGCAGTTCGGCGACCCAGTACACACGCCAGAAAAGCCCCGCGACAAGTCCTCCGACGAAGGCCACGACGAGCGCGAGGCCGAGCGGCGCCGTCAAACGAAGGAATGCGAGCTCGATGTCGACGCGGGCGGCGTTCATCGCGACGATCACCAGCGTCAGGAGCGTCGCAAATACAATCGAGAGCAGGAAAAGGAAGCGGGACATGCGAGGGCGCTGGGCTCGGGACTCGGGACTCGGGACTCCGGTCAGAAAAGATACTCGCTGCTGTACGCGAGGCGCCAGCGAGCAGACAAGAGACGCGAGAATACTGCGCTGGAAGCGTCGTGCGGGCTCTTACTCGAGTCCCGAGCCCCAAGCCCCACGCCCTGTACTCAGTCGCGGATGGGGGTTCCCGCCCCTTCATTGACCCGCTCGCGCAGGTCTTTGCCGGGTTTGAAGTGCGGCACGTACTTGCCGGAGAGCGCGACCGTTTCGCCGGTCTTGGGATTGCGACCCTGACGCGGCGGGCGAAAATGCAGCGAAAAGCTGCCGAAGCCGCGAATCTCGATGCGTCCGCCCTGCGCGAGCGCATCGCTCATGATCTCCAGAATCTGTTTCACCGCCAGCTCGACGTCTTTCGCCGGCAGATGCTTCTGCTTGGCTGCGATGAGCTCGATGAGTTCCGATTTGGTCATGCGCGGGCCCGTTCTTCTTCTTTCCTTAGGCTGGAGACTACAGGCTGGAGGCTGGGGGTAGAAACAAAAGAGCATTCGCTCTCTGGCTCCAGTCTCCAGCCCCCAGCCTCCAGCCCGGCTTTTCAGGAAGCGTCCTGGCCTCCGATATGCTCCTTCAGCAGATCGCCAAGGCTCGTTCCGCTCGAGGTTTCGCCCGTACGATAGCTCTGCACCGCTTCGGCCTCCTCGTGCATCTCCTTCGCCTTGATCGACAGCGCAATCGTGCGGCTCTTGCGATCGACATTGGTGAACTTGGCTTCCACCTCGTCGTCGACCTTGAGGAACTGACGCGCATCTTCAACGCGGTCGCGCGACAGCTCGGAGGCGCGGAGGTGACCTTCCACGCCACCGCCCAGGTCGATGATTGCGCCCTTGGCGTCGACTTCGCGCACCTTGCCTTTGACGATCGTGCCTTTCGGGTGCTCGGCGATCCAGGTCGAGAACGGATCCTTCGCCAGCTGCTTGACGCCCAGGGAAATGCGCTCGCGCTCCGGATCGATCGACAGCACCATGGCTTCGACGGTCTGGCCCTTCTGGTAGTTGCGCACGGCTTCTTCGCCAGGCACGTCCCAGGAGATGTCGGACAAGTGCACGAGGCCGTCGATGCCGCCGGACAGCCCGATGAAGATGCCGAAATCGGTGATCGACTTGATCTGGCCGCTCACCCGGTCGCCGCGGTTGTAGTTGTCGCCGAACTCCTTCCACGGATTCGACTGACACTGTTTGATGCCGAGCGAAATACGCCGGCGCTCCTCGTCGATGTCGAGCACCATGACTTCGACTTCCTGGCCGATGTGCACGACCTTGGACGGATTGACGTTCTTGTTCGTCCAGTCCATTTCCGAGACATGCACCAGGCCTTCGACGCCCTCTTCGATTTCGACGAAGCAGCCGTAGTCGGCGATGTTCGTGACCTTGCCGAACAGACGCGAACCGGTCGGATAGCGACGGGCGATGTTCTGCCAGGGATCGTTGCCGAGTTGCTTGATGCCGAGGCTCACGCGCTGGCGCTCACGATCGAACTTCAGAATGCGCACGTCGATTTCGTCGCCGACCGTCACGACTTCAGACGGATGCTTGACGCGCTTCCACGCCATGTCGGTGATGTGCAGCAGGCCGTCGATGCCGCCGAGGTCGACGAACGCGCCGTAATCGGTGAGGTTCTTGACGGTGCCCTTGATGACAGCGCCTTCCTGCAGCTTCTCGAGCAGTTCCGTGCGCTCGGCGCTGTATTCCTGCTCGACGACCGCACGACGCGACACGACCACGTTGTTGCGCTTCTGATCAAGCTTGATGACCTTGAATTCGAGCGACTTGCCTTCGAGGTACGACGGATCGCGCACCGGGCGGACGTCGACGAGGGAGCCAGGCAGGAACGCGCGCACGAAATCGATTTCGACCGTGAAGCCGCCCTTCACGCGGCCATTGATGATTCCCTTGACGATCTCCTGCTTCTCGAACGCCTGTTCGAGGCGCGACCAGGTGCGGGCGCGCTTGGCCTTTTCACGCGAGAGGCGGGTTTCGCCCGAACCGTCTTCGACGCTGTCGAGCGCGACTTCAACGTCGTCGCCGACGACGACTTCGATCTCGCCGCGGTCATTCTTGAATTGTTCGACCGGGATGACGGCCTCGCTCTTCAGGCCGGCGTTGACGAGTACGACGTCAGGTCCGACTTCGACGACGCGTCCCATCAGGATGGCGCCCTGCTTGATCCTCTGTGAGGCCAGGCTCTCTTCGAACAATTGCGCAAAACTTTCAGTCATGAGTACTTCCAGGGCCGATGCGGCCCGTGTTCCTTGCTGTCGTCCTGACGGCGAGGGGTGGTTGCGTTGAACCGCGCGTCCAGCGCGGCGCCAAAAATCAGGCAACCCAAGGGCTCGGGGCGTGGGGCTCGGGCCGTCTGCGTGAAGGCAGCAGCGCGACGCGCTCTACCTCCGGCCCCCAGCCTCCAGCCTCCAGTCGGCTTGGGCGGGATCAATTCACCGGGAAACGTACCGCGGCCAGTTCAAGCACCCGTGCAACGACTGCATCGACGGTCATCGATGTCGAATCCAGAATCACAGCGTCGTCGGCGGGCCTGAGCGGAGCAATCGGGCGGCTTGCGTCGCGCCGATCGCGCTCGGCGATCTCCAGCGAAAGGGCGGCGAGGTTAGCACCGAGACCCTTGTCTTTCAACTGGTTATAACGACGACGCGCTCGCTCATCGGCGCTGGCCGTCAGATAAATTTTGAGCGGCGCGGAGGGGAAAATGACCGTACCCATGTCACGCCCGTCCGCCACGAGCCCCGGGGGCCTCGCGAACCCGCGCTGCCGCTCAACCAGCGCCGCGCGCACGGTGGGCATGACAGCCACGCGGGACGCGCCCTCGCCCGCCTGTTCCGTCCGGATCTGACGACTCACTTCGACGCCGTCCAGCCAGATCGCCTCTCCGCCGTCCGACGCCAGGCCAAAGCCGACATCCAGGTCGCGGGCGATGCTGGCATGACCGGCCTCGTCCTCCGGCGCTACGCGCTGTTGCTGCCCCGCGTAGGCCACCAGCCGGTAGAGCGCGCCGCTGTCGAGCAGACGCCAGCCGAGCCGGTTCGCCACTCCCCGGGAAACCGTCCCCTTTCCGGAACCGCTCGGCCCGTCGATGGTGATGATCGGCGTCGCCGCGCCCGAAGCCATCACTGACCGACCCGCACATCCAGGCCGGCGGCTCGGGCGACTCCGGGAAAATCAGGGAAAGACGTAGCGACATTGGCCACGTCCAGGATGCGGATGGCGGCCTGCGACCGCAGACTCGCCACAGAGAACGACATGGCGATGCGGTGGTCGCCGTGACTGTCGATCTCTCCGCCGGAGAACGCCGCACCGCCCGGCCGCCCCTGAATCCGGATGCCGTCGGGCAGTACTTCGCATTCCACACCAAGCGCCTTGAGGCCCTCGGCCATGACCGCGATGCGATCGCTTTCCTTCACGCGCAGTTCCTCAGCCCCTGTCACAACCGTCTCGCCGTCGGCGCAGGCTGCAGCGACGAACAAAGCGGGAAATTCATCGATCGCCAGCGGCACCAGATGCTCCGGTACGTGGATGCCCCGCAAACGCGCGGGCCTGACCTCGATATCCGCGACCGGCTCAGCGCCGGCGGACCGATGGTTCACGACCTTCAGATCGGCGCCCATCAGGGCGAGAATGTCCAGCAGTCCGGTGCGTGTGGGGTTGACGCCGACGCCCTTGATCGTCAGTCCGCGCCCGCCGCCGATGGAGCCGCCGACCATGAAGAAGGCTGCGGAAGAAAAATCGCCGGGGACATCGAACGAACACGCTTCCAGCCTCACCGGCGGCGTCAGGCGCACCTCGCTGTGGGCGGCGTCCAGTCTGCAACCGAAGCTCAACAACATTCTCTCCGTGTGATCGCGCGTCACGGCCGGCTCGATCACTGTTGTCGGTCCGGAGGCATACAAACCGCCCAGCAGCACAGCCGATTTCACCTGAGCGCTCGCGACGGGCGACTCATAGCGAATGCCTGACAGGCCCCGCGAGCCTGAAATCCGCACGGGCGGCCTGCCGTCGGTGGTTTCGATCGTGGCCCCCATCAGGCGCAGCGGCGCCGCCGCTCGCTCCATCGGGCGTTTCATCAAAGACGCATCGCCGATGAGCTCGCTGCTGAAGCTCTGCCCTGCCAGCAGACCCGTCATGAGCCGCATGGCCGTACCCGAATTCCCCATATCGAGCGCGTGGCCCGCGGCCTTGAGGCCGCGCAAGCCGACGCCATGCACCCGAACTTCCTGGGGGCCGGTCTGTTCGATTCGCACGCCGAGCGCGCGCATCGCCTTCATCGTGGCGAGACAATCCTCGCTTTCGAGAAAGCCGCGCGCTTCGGTCACGCCTTCGGCGACCCCGCCAAGCATCAGCGTACGATGGGAGATGGATTTGTCGCCCGGAACACGAATGGCGCCCGCCGTGACTGTGACCGGCTGGACGACGTAGTGAGAGGACCTCTGCATGGTGCGACTTGCGAAGTGGTGTGATGCTCGAGAAATTGGCGGCTTCAAATCAGCTGCAGCAATGGAGCCTCAGGTCGTTAACCTGTCCGGAGCTTCCATGACTTGATCAGGGATTCAAGGCTAGCCCGAGGGCGCTGAGCATACGCTCATTCTGCACCGGGGTTCCGATGGTCAGGCGCAGGTGATTCGGCAGCTGGTAGTTGCCGACGGGACGCACGATGACGCCCTGTCTGAGCATCGCTTCGTAGACGGGCCCGGCCGGCCGGGCGCAATCGACAAGTACGAAATTGCCGCGCGACGGGAGATGCCGCACGTTGAGGGCGTCCAGTCCTCTCTGCAACTGCGCCATGCCGGCGCGATTCAGCTCAACCGACCGCTTGAGGTGCTCAACGTCGTCGAGCGCGGCGCGCGCTGCCGCCAGCGCGACGGCGTTCACGTTGAAGGGTTGCCGCACGCGATTGAGAAGGTCAGCCACGCTCGGGTGCGACAGCGCGTAGCCGACACGCAATCCTGCGAGTCCATAGGCCTTCGAGAACGTCCGCGTCACGATCAGGTTGGGATGCGCAGCGAGCCACCGGCTCGCGTCCGCAAACTCAGGATCCTCGACGTATTCGATGTACGCCTCGTCGATCACGACGAGCGTTTGCGCGGGCAGGGAAGCAACGAACTGCTGCAGCGGCTCCCGCCCGACGGACGTGCCCGTCGGATTGTTCGGATTCGCAATGAAGACGACTCGGGTCTTGTCGCCGATCAGCCGCGCCATCGCATCAAGGTCATGCCCCAGCGGCATCGCGTGATCGGCGGGATAGGCGGGCGCAACGCGCGCGACGGCGCCAGTCGCCTGAACTGCGATGGGGTACACCGCGAATCCGTACTGCGAGTACACCGCTTCGCTCTGCGGCGTCAGAAACGCCTCTGCGATCATCACCAGGACGTCGTTCGAACCGTTGCCCAGCGTGATGCAGTCGCCGGCGCACGCGTGCTTCCTGGCGAGCGCCTCCTTCAGAGCGAATCCGCCGCCGTCCGGATACAGTCCGATGCTTCGCGACGCCTCTGCGATCGCCTGCAGCGCGCGCGGCCCGGGGCCGAGCGGGTTCTCATTCGAAGCGAGCTTGATGCTGTCTCGTACGCCGTACTCGCGCTCGAGCTCCTCGATCGGTTTTCCTGGTACATAGGGCGCCAGCGTGCGAACGCCGGGAGCGGCGAGAGATTTGGGATCGAAGGACATGACTTAGAAGGACTCCGGGCTCGGGGCGTGGGGCGTGGGGCGTGGATAAGACGAAAGACGCCGCATTCTCTTCCGGTTCCGGCCCGAGCCCCAAGCCCCGCGCCCCGAGTCCATGCCCGAGTCCATGGAATTGCTTCACCATTACAACACCGCCGTCGGATAGGACCCCAGCACCCGAAACAGCGACGTGTGCTTCTTCAAGTCTTCAAGAGCGTGCCTGAGGGGCGCTTCATCGGCGTGTCCCACCACATCGATAAAGAATACGTAGTCCCATTTGCGGCGACGCGAGGGGCGCGACTCGATGCGTGTCATGCTGATGCCGTTGCGCGCCAGCGGCTCGAGCAATCGATGCAGCGCGCCCGGCGACTGCGTGTCGCCCGCCGATACGAGCAACGTCGTCTTGTCCTGACCGCTCGCGCTGAAGAGCTTGCGGCCGATCACGAGAAAGCGCGTCGTGTTGTCCGGCGCATCCTCGATGTCCGGCACGATGATATTGAGTCCATACACCTCCGCCGCAGCCGACCCGGCGATCGCCGCCGTACCGTCTTCATCGCGGGCGCGCCGGGCCGCTTCCGCGTTGCTGCTGGCCGGCGCGCGTTCGACGCCGGGCAAATGCTCGTCCAGCCACTGGCGGCACTGGGCGAGCGATTGCTGATGCGAACAGACGCGCACGATCTTCTCGAGACCGTGCATCGCGCCCATCAGGTGCTGATGGATCCGCAATTCCACTTCGCCGCAGATCTTCAGCGGCGAGGTAAGAAACATGTCGAGCGTATTGTTGACCGTGCCTTCAGTGGAGTTCTCGATCGGCGCAACCCCGAAGTCCGCGTGCCCCGCCTGCACTTCCTCGAATATTTCACTGATGGCGGCGAGCGGCAATGCGCGCACCGAGTGCCCGAAGTGCTTGAGCGCCGCCTGCTGAGAGAACGTCCCTTCGGGGCCCAGAAACGCAACTTTGAGCGGCTCCTGCTGCGCGAGGCAGGCGGACATGATTTCGCGAAACAGCCGCACGATCTCCTCGTTGCGCAGCGGTCCCCGGTTGCGCTCGATCGCCGCGCGCAGCACCTGCGCTTCACGCTCCGGTCGGTAGAAGTCCGCAGTGCTCAAGCTCTGCTGCGCCTTCGACACGCCGACCTGCTGAGCGATGCGTGCGCGCTCATTGAGCAGCGTGTGGATCTGCTCATCGACGCCGTCGATCCGTTCACGAATGGCGCCGATGTCGCCAGGCGCCGTCGCCCCGGCCGACTGTTTCTTTCGCGGCGCGGGCGGCTTGTTCTTCTTCTGTTGTTTCATGGTTCACAGCACCCGTACGCCAAGTACGCCGTCGATGCCCCGCACGACGTCGATCACGCCGGCAGGCACGGCGCCGTCCACGTCGATCAGCGTGTACGCAAGTTCACCGCGCGACTTGTTGAGGAGGTCGGCAATGTTGAGCTTCGCGGACGCGAGGGCCGTCGAGATCTGGCCGACCATGTTCGGCACATTCTCGTTCGCGATTGCAAGACGCGTTGAACCCGACATGCGCGGCAGAATGGCCTCCGGGAAATTGACGGAATTGCGGATCGCTCCGTTCTCCAGAAAATCCCGCAGAGTATCCGCGACGATGACGGCGCAGTTTTCTTCCGCTTCGCCCGTCGAGGCGCCGAGATGCGGCAGCGCGACGACCTTCGCGTGATCTTTGAGCTGCGCCGTCGGGAAATCGCAGATATAGGCGCCGAGCCTGCCGGCCTCGAGCGCTTCCAGCACCGCCGCCTCATCGACTATGCCGGCGCGTGCAAAATTGAGAACGACGCCGTTCCCGCGCATGAGCCGCAAACGCGCCGCGTTCACCAGGTTGCGCGTCGCCTCGAGGAGCGGCACGTGCACGGTCACCATGTCGCAGCGCGAGAACAGATCATCGAGCGACAACGCCTGCTCGACGCCCGAGGACAACTGCCACGCGCGTTGCACTGTGATTTGCGGATCGAAGCCCAGGACGCGCATGCCGAGCAGATGAGCCGCATTGGCGACTTCGACGCCGATGGCGCCCAGCCCGACCACGCCCAGCGTTCGCCCGGGCAGTTCATATCCCACGAACCTTTTCTTGCCCTGCTCGACGGCCTCGTCGAGCGCGTCATCGTTCCCCTGCAGACGACGGACGTATTCCCACGCCTGACAGATATTGCGCGCGGCGAGAAACATCCCGGCGATCACGAGCTCCTTGACGGCGTTCGCATTGGCGCCGGGCGCGTTGAACACCACGACGCCGCGCTTCGAAAGCCTTGCGACCGGAATGTTGTTCGTCCCGGCGCCGGCCCGGGCCACGGCCTTCACACTCGAAGGAAGCTCCATGCCGTGCATGTCGGCCGAACGAACCAGGACTGCGTCGGGATGGCCTATCTCAGACGCAATCTCGTAACGGTCGCGCGGCAGCCGCTCGAGTCCACGCACCGAGATGTTGTTGAGGGTGAGAATCTTGAAGGACATGGAAAGGGCTCGGGGCTTGGGGCGCGGGGCTCGCGTAAGAATGTTCCCTGCGACTCTCAACTCAATGATTGAGATGAATGTTGGCGGTTTGCATTGGGTTCTCAGATCTGACCGGAGCCCCAAGCCCCGCGCTTCGAGCCCTATGCATACTTCCTCTCAAACTCCTTCATGAAACTCACCAGCGCATCGACGCCCTCCATCGGCATTGCGTTGTACAGGCTTGCCCGCATGCCGCCGACCGAGCGATGTCCCTCGAGCGTAACGAGCCCCGCGGCCCTCGCTTCCGCGAGGAACGTCTTGTCGAGATCGGGGTTCGCCAGCGTGAACGGCGCATTCATCCACGAACGCGCATCCTTCGCGACTGGATTGCGATAGAAGGAGGAGCCGTCGATCGCCGCGTACAGCTTGTCCGCCTTCGCGCGATTGAGCTCGCCCATGGCGGCGAGCCCGCCCTTGCGCTTCAACCACTGAAACACGAGGCCCGCCATGTACCAGGCGAACGTCGGCGGCGTGTTCAGCATCGAGCCGTCCTTCGCCATCGCAGCGAAATCCATGAAGGCCGGTGTGCGCGACGCGCGCGCGACCGAGCAGATCGTCGCGCACGATCACGAGGGTGAGCCCCGCAGGGCCAATGTTCTTCTGCGCGCCGCCGTAGATCACGCCGAACTTCGATACGTCGATCGGCCGCGACAGAATCGTCGAGGACATGTCCGCGACGAGCGGCGTCTCGCCGACCTCGGGCACGAAGTGAAACTCGACGCCGCCGATCGTCTCGTTCGGCGTGTAGTGCAGGTACGCGGCATCTGGCGTCAGCCGCCAGTTCGCGACCGGCGGAACCGAGGTATACGGCTCGCCGGCGTCGGCGGCTACGTTGACCTTCGCGTAGTGCTTCGCTTCACCGATCGCCTTCTTCGACCAGGCGCCGGTGTTCACGTAGTCGACGACGCTATCGGGCGTCGTGAGGTTCAGCGGCACGCCTGCGAACTGCGCGGTTGCGCCCCCCTGCAGGAACAGCACCTTGTAGTTCTTCGGCACAGCGAGCAATTCGCGCAGATCGGCCTCGGCGGCTTCCGCGATCGCGACGAACGCCTTGCCGCGATGGCTCATCTCCATCACCGACATACCCGTGCCGCGCCAATCGAGCAATTCCTCGCGCGCCTGTTCGAGCACTTCCAGCGGCAGGACCGCCGGGCCGGGACTGAAGTTGAAAACGCGTTTCATGGAAGAAGTGATTCGTGACTGGTGAATAGCAAGAGCGTCCTGGCGACTACTCCGCCGGCTCGCCGCCCTCGCCGCCCTCTCGGCCGGCCCTCGCCGCCCTCGCCGTTTTCATCGCCTTCGCCGCCCTCCGCGATGATGCGTTCCATGCCGACGAGGCGATCGCCTTCATCGAGGCGAATGAGACGCACGCCCTGGGTGTTCCGGCCCTGAACCGAGATGTCGCTGACAGGCGTCCGTACGAGCGTGCCGCTCGAGCTGATCAGCATGATCTCATCGTCCGGTTTCACCTGCAGCGCGCCGACCACGCGCCCATTGCGTTCCGTGACCTGCAGAGCGATGACGCCCTGGCCGCCGCGACCATGGATCGGGAAGTCATCGACGGGCGTACGCTTGCCGTAACCGTGCTCCGAGGCCGTGAGCACCATCCCCTGGCTCTCGAGAATGATGAGCGAAATCACCTCTTCGCCCTCCGGCAGACGGATGCCCCGCACGCCCGCGGCGGTGCGTCCCATCGGGCGAACGTCGTTCTCATCGAAGCGGATCGCCTTGCCTCCGCTCGAGCACAGGATGATCTGCTTCGCGCCGTCGGTGATGTCGACGCCGACGAGGCGATCCCCGGCCTCCAGCTCGATCGCGATGATGCCGGCCTGTCGCGGACGCGAAAATGCGTCCAGCGAAGTCTTCTTGACCGTGCCCTGCGCCGTGACCATGAACACAAATTTGTTCTCTTCGAATTCATGAATCGGGACGACTGCGTTGATGCGCTCGCCCTCCTGCAACGGCAGGAGATTCACGATCGGCTTGCCGCGCGAACCG
The DNA here is from genome assembly GCA_963723505.1 of uncultured Gammaproteobacteria bacterium. Taxonomy (GTDB): domain Bacteria; phylum Pseudomonadota; class Gammaproteobacteria; order Steroidobacterales; family Steroidobacteraceae; genus Steroidobacter. The sequence continues at coordinate 225,812 of CAVRQU010000023.1, read as the reverse complement.
CGGCTCGCCTGCGGCAGCTGGTACACCTTGAGCCAATACAGCTTGCCCGAGCTCGAGAAACACAACAGCGTGTCGTGCGTATTCGCCACGAACAGCTTGTCGATGAAGTCTTCATCCTTGACGGTGGTCGCGGCCTTGCCGCGCCCGCCGCGGCGCTGCGCCTGATACGCGGTCACAGGCTGCGCCTTCGCGTAGCCGCCGTGTGAAAGCGTCACGACGACGTCCTGCTGCTCGATCAGATCCTCGATCGTGAGGTCGGAATGATCCTGGACGATCTCCGTGCGACGCTTGTCCGCGTACTTCGCGCGCGCATCTTCGAGCTCCGCCCGAATGACGGCCAGCAAGCGCTCCGGCCGCGCCAGGATGTCGGCGAGATCCTGAATCTGCATCAGCAACTCCTGGAACTCCGTCCAGATCTTGTCCTGCTCCAGGCCCGTGAGCCGATTAAGCCGCAGATCGAGAATCGCCTGCGCCTGTGCGTCCGACAGTCGATAGCCGTCCGCCGTCAGTCCAAATTCGTCGGCGAGACCGTCGGGCCGCGTCGTGACCTCTGCCGGCCCGCTCGAGCATCTGCGGCACCGCGCCGGCCCGCCCAGGCGCGGCCCATCAAGCGCGATCTTGGCCTCCGCCGGCGACGGCGACGCCTTGATGACCGCGATCACCTCATCGATGTTGGCCAGGGCGACCGCCTGACCTTCGAGGATGTGGGCTCGTTCTCGCGCCTTGCGCAGATCGTAGATCGTGCGGCGCGTGACGACTTCGCGGCGATGACGCAGGAACGCCTCGAGCATCTCCTTCAGATTGAGCAGCTTCGGCTGGCCGTCCTGCAGCGCGACCATGTTGATGCCGAACACCGACTCCATCGGCGTGTGCTTGAACAGATTGTTCAGCACGATGTCGGCGACTTCGCCGCGCTTCAGCTCGATGACGATCGCGCATGCCGTCCTTGTCGGACTCATCGCGCAGACCGTCGGCTCGCGATGCCTTCGATCACCTTCTCGCGCACCAGCTCGGCGATGCGCTCGAGCAGCCGCGCCTTGTTCACCTGGTAAGGCAGCTCGGTGATGATGATCGCCTGCCGGCCCTTGTCGTCTTCTTCGATCGTCGTCCGGGCGCGCATGTACAGACGCGACCCCGGCCGGTCAGATAAGCCGCCGCGATTTCCTGCGTAGCCGTTGATGATGCCCGCCGTCGGGAAGTCCGGGCCCGGGAATGTGCTGCATCAGAGCGCCGATCGACAGTCTCCGGATCGTCGATCAAGCGCGATGCAGGCGCTGACGACCTCGCCGAGATTGTGCGGCGGGATATTCGTCGCCATGCCGACCGCGATGCCCGACGCGCCGTTGATCAGCAGATTCGGAACGCGCGTCGGCAGAACGACCGGCTCTTGTTCCTTGCCGTCGTAGTTGTCGACGAAATCGACCGTTTCCTTGTCGATGTCCGCCAGCAGCTCGGAGGCGAGCGCGGTCATGCGGCATTCGGTGTAACGGTACGCCGCCGGCGGATCGCCGTCGATGGAGCCGAAATTGCCCTGCCCGTCGACGAGCATATAGCGCATCGAGAACGGCTGCGCCATGCGCACGAGCGCGTCGTAGATCGCGGACGTATCGCCGTGCGGGTGATATTTGCCCAGTCACGTCGCCGACCACGCGCGCGCACTTCACGTAGGGGCGCGTATGAGACGTTGTTGCTCTCCTGCATCGCGAACAGGATGCGGCGGTGAACGGGCTTCAAACCGTCGCGCACGTCGGGCAGCGCGCGCCCGACGATGACGCTCATCGCATAGTCGAGATACGACTGCCGCATCTCGTCTTCGAGATTGACGTGCAGAATTTCGCGGGCGATTTCGGCCATGCAGTGTTCTATCGATGCTCAATGCGTTGTACGGACGGACCGCGGTTGATGATCGCGCCCGTTAACGCTGCAGGGCGCTTATCGGCGGCTCTGTCCGTTGACCCGGTGCCGCGGACGCGCTGCGAACGGCAACGCGCAAAACCCCGGTCGTAGCGAAGGGCTGAATGCTGTAGCACAGCAAGCGCTTCTCCGAACGCGTTCTGGTCGGCCTGCAAGCTATACTTTTCGCCTCATCGGCACGCTCATTTTCATGGAACACATCGACACGCTGATCACCGCTCGCTGGATCATTCCGATCGAGCCCTTCGGAACGGCGCGTATTCGACCACTGCGCGGTCGCGATCCATCACGGACGCATCGTCGCGGTGCTGCCCGCGGAGCGAGGCCCTGCGCCGCTTTTCGGCCGCGAAACCATCGACGCGGCCGGCGCACGTGTTGCTGCCGGGATTCGTCAATGCGCACACCCATGCGGCGATGGCGCTGCTGCGGGGCGCCGCGGAAAGCGCATCGCTCGAACACTGGCTCAGGCGCGAGGTCTGGCCGCTCGAACACCGCTGGATCGATGCCGAGTACGTGCGCGACGGCACCGAGCTCGCGATCGCCGACATGCTGACAAGCGGCACGACCTGCTTCGCCGACATGCATCTGTTTCCCGAAGTCGTCGCTCAGACGGCGTCCGAGGCGCGGATGCGCGCCTGCATCGGCTTGCCCGTGATCGAGGCGGCCACGGTCTGGGCCGGATCCGCCGACGAGTATCTCGACAAAGGCCTGCGCTGCACGACGAGTATCGCGACGATCCGCTGATCACCACGGCGCTCGCGCCCTATGCGCCGTGGGCCGCTGAGCGACGAGCGCCCTGATGCGCGTTCGACGCAACGCCGACGAACTCGATATTGCCGATGACGATGCACGTCAACGAAACGCGGGACGAGATCGAGGTCGGGCGGCGAGCGCGCGATCGCGCGGCTGGAACGGCTGGGCCTGTTCTCCCCGCTGCTGACCGCGATTCACATGGTGCATCTCGAGCATGACGAAATCGAGCGGGTGGCCCGCGGGCGGCGTCAGCATCGTGCATTGCCCGCAGTCGAATCTGAAGCTCGGCAACGGCGTATGCGCACGTCGGCGCCTGCGCGGCGCACGGCGTCAACATTGCGCTCGGCACCGACGGCGCGGCGAGCAACAACGACCTGAGCATGCTCGACGAGATGCGCACCGCCGCATTGCTCGCACGCGGCGCGTATCCATCAGCGACGCGCCGCTCGACTGCGCACGACTGGCTGCAGGCGGCGACGCTGAACGGCGCGCGCGCACTCGGCCTGAGCGAAGTCAATCGGCTCGCTCGACTGCCGGGAAAATGGGCGGACCTGTGTTGCATCGATTTGCGCCGGCCACATACGCAACCCGTCTACGACGCGGCGGCGCACATCGTGTTCGCCGCGTCGCGCGATCAAGTGAGCGATGTCTGGGTCGCGGGCCGCGCACTCGTGCGCGACGGCCGAGCTCACGCATCTTGATCTCGACGATGTGCTGCGCGGGCCGCAGCGCTGGCAGGAGCGCATCTCCGGGAGTCTCGAAGCCTCATGACGAGCACCGCCCCTTCGATCGCAAGCCGACCGACCACCACCCGGCAGCGAATCACGATCCGGCGGAAATCGCCCGCTTCGACGCCGACAGCGCAGCGCTGGTGGGATCCGCACGGCGAGTTCCGGCCGCTGCATGTGCTGAATCCGGTGCGTCTTGACTACGTCGACGCGCGCGCGCTCGCTGCGCGGCAAGCGCGTGCTCGATGTGGGCTGCGGCGGCGGCCTGCTGAGCGAAGCGATGGCGCAAGCGCGGCGCAGAGGTCACCGGCATCGATCTCGCGCCCGCTGACGATCGAGGTCGCCGAGTTGCACGCGCTGGAAAGCGGCGTTCCGGTGCGCTACGCGCGGGAATCGGCGGAAACTCACGCCACGCGATTCAGCCGGCGCTCTACGACGTCGTCACTTGCATGGAAATGCTCGAGCACGTTCCCGAGCCGCAGAGCGTGCTGCGCGCATTGCACACGCTCGTCAGGCCCGGCGGCGACTGTCTTCGTCTCCACGCTCAATCGCAACCTCAAGTCGTATCTGCTCGCGATCGTCGGCGCCGAATACGTGCTGAACCTGCTGGCGCGCGGCACGCACACCTACGAGCGATTCATCAAGCCCTCGGAGCTGGCGCGCTGGGCGCGCGCTGCTGGTCTCGACGTCGTGGACATCGCCGGCCTCGACTACGACCCGCTGCAGAACTCGCACGCCAGAGCACGAATGTGGATGTGAACTACATGATGCATCTGCAGCGAACGTGACTGAGCTCAGCTGCGACGCGGCTCTGACGCGACCATGACGCAGAAAATTGAATCTGTCGCCTTGACATCCGCAATACGTCAGTCCATCGATCTGTCGCCGCACTTTGTGCTCGCTCGTGATGGCAGCTGCTTGTTCGGTGCGCACTCGTCGGTCGTCGTGGCGCTCGCGCAAGCGCTGCCGGAGGCGCTGCATGTCGAGCTCGCGGTGCTCAAGGCGCAGGTCAAGACCGAAGAGCAACTCGAGCGCGAGCGACAGGCGTCGCTCGAAGCGCACGATCGAGAAGCTGCAGTCCGCGTTCGACGACGTCGCGGGCGCATCGCTGCGCTCCAACAGCGAGATCTTCCTGAAGCTCGCGCGCGAGCATCTTGGGCCAGCATCAGCAAACGGCCGCCGCGTCTCTCACCGAGCGCGAAAAGGCGATCGAGACGATGCTCGACGCCGATTCGCGAGGCGCTCAGCAAGACCGAGCAGCAGATGCTGCGCATCGAAAAGGAACGCGCCGAGAGCGTTCGGCAGCCTGAAGAGCTCGCTCGAATCCGTGGCGCTCGGTCAGCAGGCGCTGCAGAAGGAAACGCGCACGCTCGTGAACGCGCTGCGCCGACCTGAAGTGCGCGGACAATGGGGCGAAATGACGCTGCGTCGGCTCGCCGAGCTCGCCGGCATGGTCGAGCACTGCGACTTCAACGAACAGGTCATGTGCGCACCGAGGACGGCAACTCTGCGCCCCGACATGATCGTGCACATGCCCGACGGTCGCGATCTGGTCGTCGACGTCAAGACGCCGCTCGACGCGTATCTCGAAGCGGTCGATGCGCCGACCGACGAGCTGCGCGCGCGTGGCGATGCGCCGGCACGCGCAGGCGATCGGCGAGCGCGTGCGGCAGCTCGGCGCCAAGAGTTACTGGAGCCAGTTCGAGAAGAGTCCGGACTTCGTGATCCTGTTCATTCCGGGCGATCAGTTCCTGTCCGCCGCGCTCGCCGAGTCGCCCACCCTGCTGGAAGACGCGATTCGACAGGACGTGATCATCGCCACGCCGTCGAGTTTCGTCGCGCTGCTGAAAGCGGTCGCCTACGGCTGGCGGCAGATGGCGCTGGCGCAGAACGCCGAGACGATTCGCACGCTCGCGGAGGATCTCTACAAGCGCCTCGCCGTGTTCGCCAGCCATCTCACGCAAACTGGGCCGCAACCTCGGCAACAGCGTCGATGCGTTCAACAGCGCCGTCGGCTCGCTCGAACGACAGGTGCTGCCGGGCGCGCGCAAGTTCACGGAGCTCGGCGTGCGCCCGGAACGCGAGATCGAACCGCTCGAACCGATCGACCGCCTGACGCGCGAGCCGCAAATCAGCGAGTCGAGGAAGACGAGCCGATCTGTCGCAGGAGCAGCACTCAGAATGATTGCAATGCCGCGAATGAACGACATGCAGCACCGATAGCGAGCCTCAGATCCTGCTCGCTCCTCTGATCGCGTCTTCGGATCCATGTCCTGACCTCCCTGGCCTCCGCTCGATGACTCGCTGATCAACCGCGCGGCCCCGCCCGGCTCGATGCGCTATTTCTCGCTGCTGTATGCGCCGGAGGAGAAGCGCGACGCCGTCACGGCGTTGTTCGTCATCGATGCGGAGATTCGCGAGTCGGCGCAGAGCGCCAATCATGACGTTGCGCACACGCGCCTGCAGTGGTGGCGCGCAGGAGATCGATCGCCTCGTCAACGGCGACGCACAGCACCCGGCGACGCGCGTGCTCAGCAATCACAGCATCGACGGATCGCGCCGGTTCGTCAAGCTGCACGAATTGATCGCCGCGGCGGACATGGATCTGGCGCGCATGACCTACGTCGAATGCGCAGGAGTTGCGCGCCTATTGCTCACGCAGCGGCGGCGCGATGCACGAACTGATCGCCGCGCAGCTCGCTCGCGCCGCGCCGCTCGACGATGACGCAGCGCACAGCCGCGCAACCGGATCGGCGTCGGCATGCGACAAACCGAGATCGTGCGCGATCTGCGCCAGGACGCTTACGACGGACGCCTGTATCTGCCGCTCGACGAGATGGAACGCCCAGGGTATCGGCACGAAGACTTGCGCTCGCGAAGAAGTGAGCCGAGCGCGTCAGCGACGCGCTGCAGCCGCATTCGTGACGAGGCAGATCGCGCGGAGACTCGACTGCACGTTGCACGTCGGATCGCGGCTCCGCGGCATACTTGCGCCCGCTGCTACGTGCTCGCGGCGCTGCATCGCCGACTGCTCGACCGCATCGCGGCACGCAATTACGATGTCGGCCGCCGAACGCATCGAGCTCGGGCCGATCGAAAACCCTGGATCGCCTGGCGCGCAGCGCGCCGGGCGGGGTGACGGAATCGGCCAACTGGCTAACCGGTCTAGCCAGGCAACTTCCGGCCAATCGACCACGTTGCCATGTTCGGCCAATATCTCGCGCACTCCCTCATGATCGACCCACGCAGCTATCAACCCGCGCCGACATTCTGCGCGATCGCGTCATTCTCATCACCGGCGCGAGCGACGGCATCGGCAAGGCTGTCGCGCAGGCGGCGGCCGCGCACGGCGCGCGCGTCATCCTGCATGGACGCAACGTGAAGCAGACTCGAGGCGGTTTACGACGCGATCGTGGCGGCAGGCAGTCCGCGCCCTTCCATCCTGCCGCTGGATTTCGAGAAAGCGGGCCCGACGGAATACGACAAGCTGGTCGCGGCGATCGACAAGGAGTTCGGCCGGCTCGACGGTCTGCTGCACAACGCAGGCATGCTCGGCGAGCGCGCGCCGATCGAGCACTACGACGTCGCGAAATGGATGCGCACGCATGCACGTCAACGTCAACGCGCCGTTCATTCTGACGCAGCGCTGCATGCCGCTGCTGCGCGCGTCCGACCGATCCGTCGATCGTGTTCACTTCCAGCGGCGTCGTTGCGCAGCCGCGCGCGTTCTGGGGCGCGTATCTCGTTTCGAAGTGGGCGAGCGACGGCCTGATGCACATGCTCGCGGATGAGCTCGAAACGCAGCCCGCGATGCGCGTGAACAGCATCAATCCCGGCAAGGTGCGCACGAACATGCGCCTGCAGGCGTATCCGGCCGAGGATCGCAGTCATGCTGGCTGAAGCCCGAATCGATCGTCGGGCCCTATCTGTATTCTGTTCGGGCCGGACAGTCGCGGCGTCACCGGCCAGACCTTCGACTGCCAGTAGGTGCGCGCGCGTCGCTCGCTGCACGTTCGCGGACGCCGTGCGGCGTGAGCGCTGGCACCGCACGCTGCTCGTGCAACTTCTGTTGCGCCGTCGCGGGCGGCACGGCAACCCGGCCAGTTCGTACAGCTCGCGACTTGCTTTTCCGTCAGTGCGCGATGCTTGACCGCGCGGCAGATCGCGCGGCAACTCCAGCCGGCGAACTTCACCTGGATCACGCGGCTGACCTTGAGCCCGCGACTTTCGAACAACGCGCGCACGGCAGCACGACGATGCGCGCGGTGCGATTCGACACGGAACCATCGATTCGTTCCCTCGCCGCCGGCGGCTCGATGCGCTCGAACTCGACGGTCTCGTCGTCGTACTGCACGACTTCGCGGAATGGATTCGGCGTCGAACTCGGGATCCGGCACGAGCACGCGCGCGACGTAGGCCGCCGGAATCGTTCGGCGCGGCGACGCAGCGCATCGGCGAGCCGACCGTCGCTCGTGAGCAGCAGCAAGCCGCTGTCGCCCGCCTGCATCGTGTTGATCGACCAGCCAACGCGCGCCGCGAACGGCGGCAAGCGACTCCATGACGGTTTCGTCGACGTCCGGCTTCCGTCGGCATCTGTTGACGATCGCGACTGATCGGCTGACCTTGCGGCTTGTGATAGACGAGACCTGCGGCGCCGCTGTGATCCTGCAGCCGCGCGGTGACGTCCTTGCCGTCGACGACTGACGCGATCGCCGTCGATGTAGCGATCGCCGGGTTGCGCGGGCTTGTTGTTCAGCATCACTCGCCCCGCGAGCATCCACTTCTCGATTTCGCGTCGCGAGCCGAGTCCGTGCTGAGCCAGCAGTTTGTGGAGTCGTTCAGACATGCGAAAGCGCTCAGCGATAGTGGCTAGCGGTCGCACAGGCGGAACGAAGCGATCCTGCGCGCCCGCGCTTGACGCTCGCAGATCCGTGAGCCCTCGATCGGCGGATCGCGGAAGCGCCGTTCGGCTTCCTCTGTCGTCACCGAGGCCACCAGCGTCGGGCGTCGCGTCTCGTCATCCGTCGTCGGCGTCGTCGGCCGACAGCTCGCGGCTCTTCGCCATAGCTCGGATTCGGCATCGTCGTCCGCGTCGGCTCCTCAGCATCCTCACTCGTCCGCGTCGCTTGCCGTCTCGACCGCCGTCGCCGCTCCGGCGCTGACAGTGCGTCGCCCGCCGGCAGTTCGAGCTGCACGCCGATCGTCTCGACGTCCTCAGTTCGGCGAGCGTCGGCAACTGATCGAGACTCTTCAAGCCGAAGTAATCGAGGAACTCGCGCGTCGTGCCGAGCAATTCCGGACGGCCCGGCACTTCGCGATGGCCGACGACGCGAATCCAGTTGCGTTCCTGCAGCGTGCGCATGATCGTCGAGCTGATCGACACGCCGCGGATCTCTTCGATTTCGCTGCGCGTGATCGGCTGTCGATAGGCGACCAGCGCCAGCGTTTCGAGCAAGCGCGCGCGAATACCGCGACGGCCGCTCCTGCCACAGACGCGACACGACATCGACTGCAGCGCGGCCGCACCTGGATTCGCCAGCCGCTCGCAACCTCGATCAGCTCGATGCCGCGCTCGCGTAGTCCGCAGCGAGCAGATCGAGAGCAGTCCTGCAGCTGCTCGGGCGTCGGTCGCTCGCGCTCGTCGAACAGATCGAGCAGCTGCTGCGTCGTGACCGGCCGGCCCGCCGCGAGCAGCGTTGCTTCGATGATGTGCTTGAGATCGTGTTCGTTCATGTCAGATTACCGTCTGCCTGGTGCAAGCCGCCTCAGTCCGTGTGCTCAGCGGGACTCGCGCTTCGATGTCGCCGACGTCAGGGCTGGTTGGCTGCATCAGGCCTTCCGGGTCCCGGAGCGGTTCGTTGCGACCGATCCGCCGTTCTCAGAGCGCAGCGTCGCCGCTGCGCGCCACTGTCGGCGGCTTCGAGATCCTCATCGTCCAGCTCGTTCTCGTCCGGATGCGCAGGCTGCGCCAGCGCCGCGACGTTCTCCGCGTCCGCATCGGCCGCATTCCGCCTTCCACCGACGCGTCAGCACGCCGGCCCGCCGCGGCGTGCGCACGTGGATCGGCGCGTAGGCTTCCGCCTGCACGATCTCGATCAGTCCTTCCTTCATCAGCTCGAGAATGGCGATGAACGTGACCGTCACGCCCATCCGCCCCTCTTCGCGCGCGGAACAGCTGCGCGAACTCGATGAATGCCGCTCACGCAGCGTGCTCAGAATATCCGACATGCGCTGACGCACCGAGAGTCGTTCGCGCGCGACGTGATGGTGCGCAAACATTTCCGCGCGCGACAGCACGTCCTTGAACGCGAGCAGCATCTCCTGCAGCGTGACCTGCGGCAGGCATGCGCACGACCTTGCGTTCGACGAGCTCGGCGGACGGCGGCATCGTGTCGCGCTCCATGCGCGGCAGCCGATCGATGTCTTCCGCCGCCTTCTTGAAGCGCTCGTACTCCTGCAGGCGGCGCACGAGCTCGGCGCGGGGATCGTCTTCCTCCTGACCTTCAGCCGCGGCGGACGCGGCAACAGCATGCGCGATTTGATCTCCGCAAGCATCGCGGCCATCAACAGATACTCGCCCGCGAGTTCGAGCTGCAGTTCCGCCATCACCTCGATGTACTTCATGTACTGGCGAGTGATCTCCGCGATCGGAATATCGAGGATGTCGAGATTCTGCCGGCGGATGAGATACAGCAGCAGATCGAGCGGACCTTCGAACGCTTCGAGAAACACCTGCAGCGCATCCGGCGGGATGTACAGGTCCCTCGGCATCTCCGTGACCGGCTCGCCTTCGACGACGGCGAACGGCATTTCGGCCTGCTGCGGCGGCAGCTCGGCGAAGCGCATCGGCTTCGAGCTGCGAGCCGGTGTTTTCGACGAGTTTGAGTTCGGGTTTCATGTCCGGAAGCGGTTAGCGGATTGGCGGTTAGCGGTTAGTCAGATAAGAGCGCGATCCGATGCCCCGTTCGGTGCGCACTGCTGACCGCTCACCGCTATCCGCTATTCTTCCTCATCTGTAGTTCATTCCCATCGCTTGATGGACTTCTTCGAGCGTCTGGCGCGCGACGTCGCGCGCCTTCTCGCAACCTTCCGCGATGATGCCGCGCACGAGGTCGCGGTTCTCCTCGAACTCCTGCGCGCGTGCGCGGATCGCGGCGATCTCGGCGACGACCGCGTCCGCCAGCCGCTTCTTGCAGTCGAGGCAGCCAATGCCGGCGCGTACGGCAGCCCTGCTGCACCCAGGCCTGAGTGTCCGCATCCGAGTAGATCTTGTGCAGATCCCAGACCGGGCATTTTTCCGGATCGCCTGGATCCGTGCGGCGAACGCGCGCGGGATCCGTCTGCATCGTCTTCAGCTTCTTCGCGACCGAGTCGGGCTCTTCGCGCAGCCCGATCGTGTTGCCATAAGACTTCGACATCTTGCGGCCGTCGAGACCCGGCACTTTCGGCGTCGCGGTCAGCAACACTTCGGGTTCGACGAGGATGCTGCGACCCGTGCCTTCGAGATAGCCCAGCAGCCGCTCGCGATCGGCGAGCGTGAGCCGCGCATTTCCTTCGAGCATCGCGCGCGCCTTCTCGACGGCGCTCCGCATCGCCCTGTTCCTGATAGAGGCGTCGCAACTCCTTGTAGCGCGTGCCGTTGCGGCTGCCGAGACTCTTGATCGCCTTCTCCACCTTAGCTTCGAAATCAGGCTCGCGGCCGTAGACGTGATTGAAGCGCCGCGCAACTTCGCGGGTGATCTCCACGTGCGCGACCTGATCCTCGCCGACCGGAATGTACGCGGGCTTGTAGAGCAGGATGTCGGCGCTCTGCAGCAGCGGATAGCCCAAGAAATCCGTAGGTCGCGAGATCCTTGTCCTTGAGTTGCTCCTGCTGATCCTTGTATGTCGGCACGCGCTCGAGCCAGCCGAGCGGCGTAATCATCGACAGCAGCAAATGCAGCTCGGAGTGCTCAGGCACGCGCGACTGGATGAACATCGTCGCGCTGGCCGGATTGAGGCCCGCCGCAAGCCAGTCGATCACCATCTCCCAGACGTTGTCCTCGAGCTCCGAGGTGTCTTCGTAGCCCGTCGTGAGCGCGTGGATATCCGCGACGAAGAAATAGCACTCGTACTGGTACTGCAGCTCGGTCCAGTTCTTGAGCGCGCCGTGATAGTTCCCGAGGTGCAGGGCGCCGGTCGGGCGCATACCGGAAAGAACGCGTCGATTGGTGTCGTTGCTCGCGCTCAATGCAGTGTCAGACCTTCAGAGCGCTCGCGCTCGCTCGAGTGCGTTATCCGGCTCTGTTAATTCAATGTCGTTACGATGAATTATTAAGAGAAGGCAATAGCTTCGACGGCGGCGCATTATACGCAGCTTGACAGGCTGACTAGGAAGAGCCACGAAGATCTCGCAAAAAGGACATCAGATCTATTCGGTGGAAACCAGGACGCATGAGCTCGCCACCCGCGTCAGGCTTGACGATTCCTGCCGCAGTGGTTCATTTCTGCGGTCTCTCGCAGCTCCCCTCCAAGTCCTGTCTTCCCCTTCATTCGAACGCGCTGACATCGCCCTTGCCGCGCCGCGCGATCACCGGCGCGGGACCTTCCAGATCGATGACGCTCGTGGGTTCGAGCCCGCAGTTGCCGCCGTCGATGACCGCATCGACGACGTGATACAGGCGCTCCTGGATCTCCCGCGCATCCGTCAGCGGCAAGTCGTCTCCCGGCAAGCAGCAAGGTCGAGCTCATGATCGGCTCAGCGAGCTCCAGCAGATCGCGTGCGGAACCGGATGGTCGGGCACGCGAATGCCGATCGTGCGCCGTTGGGGTTCTGCAATCGCTTGGGCGTCTCGCGGGTGGCCTGCAGAATGAAGGTATAGGGACCGGGCGTGAACGCCTTGAGCGTTCGGTACTGCTGATTGTTGACTCGCGCGTATCGGGCGATCTCCGACAGGTCGCTGCACACCAGCGTGAAGTGATGGTGCTTGTCGGTTTGGCGAATCCGCGAGATCCGCTCCATCGCGGCCTTGTCGCCGATATGGCAGCCGAGCGCGTAGCAGGAATCCGTCGGATAGACGACGACGCCGCCCTCCCGAATGATCTCGACAGCCTGCTTGATCAGGCGGGGCTGGGGATCTCTGGGATGAATTTCGAGGAAACGGCTGGGCATATTGTGCGTTCCGGTGTGCGGATGCAGTGAGCTGCGACTGATAGACGTGTTTTTGCGGACGACCTGCGACAACCAATCTCCCGGACACGCTGTCAACATAACCAACCGGTTTGATACCGCCCACTCGACGTTCCGGCTCCGTACCCATGCAACTGCTGTTCGATTTCTTTCCCGGTCATCGCTTTCTTTGTCGCCTACAAGCTGGCGGATATCTTCGTCGCCACCGGCGTCATTATCGTCGCGGTCATCCTCCAGACCGCCGTGCCAGTGGTTCCGGCATCGCAAGGTGAGCACGATGGCGCTGATTTCCGGCGGCGCTGGTGCTGGTCTTCGGCGGGCTCACGCTGTGGATCCATGACGAGGCTTCATCAAATGGAAGGTCACCGTCGTGAACTGGCTGTTCGCGGCGGGCTTTCTGCTTGAGCCACTTCGTCGGCGAGCAACCGCTCATCCAGCGCATGCTGGGCGCCAACTTCACTCTCGAGCGCTCTCGTGGCTCAAGCTGAGCTGGATGTGGATCGCGTTCTTCACCGCTGGTCGGCGCCATCAATCTCTACGTCGCCCGCAACTTTCGACACCGATTCTGGGTCGCCTTCAAACTCTACGGCGTCCTCGGCCTCACGCTCGTCTTCGCGCTCCTGCAAGGGTTGTGGCTCGCATCGAAGGCGCCGCCGAAGACTGCCGCCGGAGCCATCGGACCATGTCGCTAGCCCCTCGCAACACGCCGCGCGTCGAGCGGATTCGCGACCCGTCTGCGAGGCGGCGCTGCATGCAGCACAGCGTCGAGGTCATCGACGACAGCCATCTGCATGCGGGGCACGCGGGCGCGCGCGACGGCAAAGGTCATTTTCGCGTGCGAGTCGTCTCACGAGCTTTCGCGGGCTGCGCCCGTGCAACGGCATCAGCTCGTCTATCGCTCGCTCGGCGAGCTGATGCAGACCGATATTCACGCACTGGGCATCGCCGCGCTCACGCCGGACGAAGCCAGGCGACCTGCGACGGTCGACGCCTGAAGAACTCAGGCCGCTACGGCGACCTGCCACGACTCGTTCATGCCACGCTCGAGGTCCTTCATGAATCACGACCGTTATGCCACGTCCTTTCGCTCCTGGCTCCACTCGTGCTCTGGCTTGGCGCTGCGGTAAGGCCGGAGCGCCCGACGCGGCAGAACCTGCCGAGCGCGTCGCGACGGTGAACGGCAAGCCGATCAACAAGTCCGAGTTCGACCTGTATCTCGCGAACAGTCGCCCGCCAATCGCAACGCGAAGTGACCGAAGAGCAGAAAGTCGCAGCTCCTCGATCAGTTCATCGGCATGCAGCTCGCCGCGGACGCTGCGGAAAAGGCGGCGTGACGAAGCAACCGAAAGTCGAGGATCAACTCGCGCTCGCGCGCATGAATGTCATCGTCGATGCCGGCCTGCAGAAATATCTGGAAGCACATCCCGTCACCGATGCCGATCTCAAGCCTGAGTACGACGCTCAGGTCGCGGCGATGCCGCGCGAATATCACGCGCGCCACATTCTTGTGGACGACAAGGCGACGGCCGACGCCATCACGAAGGAGCTCAAGGGCGGCGCCGACTTCGCGAAGCTCGCCGAAAAGAAATCGAAGGACTCCTCCAGCAAGAGCGGCGGCGACCTCGGCTGGTTCACGCTCGACACGATGGTGAAGCCGTTCGGCGAGGCGGTCGCGGCACTGCAGCCCGGCCAACTGACCGACGAGCCGGTGCAGAGCCAGTTCGGCTGGCACGTCATCAAGCTCGAAGAATCACGCGCCTCCGCCCCGCCGCCGTTCGACGAAGTGAAGGATCGCGTGAAGGTGCTGGTTCAGCGCAAGAAACTGCAGGCGTATCTGGAAGATCTGCGCAAGGGCGCGAAGATCGAGAAGAAGATCTGATCGGTCGGCGTACGGGACAGGCTACAGGCGATCGGGCGTGGCAGAGATCACTCGTTCGTCGCTTGCCTGTGGCCCGTAGCCTACGGCACTCTGGCCATCAGAGCTCAGGAACGCCTGCCTCGTCCAGCGTCTGCTACGCCGAGTTCCTGCGCCTTCTGCAGCTTCGAACCCGCGTTCCGCGCCGACGACGACGTAGGAAGTCTTTTTCGACACGCTGCCTGAGACCTTGCCGCCGAGCGCCTTGATGCGATCGCTCGGCCTCGTCGCGGCTCATGCTGTCGAGCGTTCCGGTGATCACGAAGGTCTTGCCGCTGAGCGCGCCTTCGGCGACTGCGCGACTTGCGCTTTTGCGCTGGCCACTGCACGCCGCGCTCGCGCAGCGCGGCGATCACCTCGCGGTTGTGCGTCTGCTGAAAGAACGTGATGGACGTGCGCCGCGACGACCGGACCGACGTCCGGCACCTCCTGGATCTGCTCCTTCGCTCGCCTCCTGGAGCGAATCGAGATCGCCGAAGTGGCTCGCGAGCGCCGCTGCCGTCGCCTCGCCGACGTCGCGAATGCCGAGCGCATACAGAAATCGCGCCAAGCGTCGTTTTCTTGCTGCGCTTCAGCGCATCGACCAGCTTCGCGGCGGATTTCTCGCCCATCCGCTCCAGATCCGCGAATTGCTTCGACCGACAGAGCGGTAGAGATCGGCAGGGCTGCGCACGAGGTCGGCATCGACGAGCTGATCGATGATCTTCGCTGCCGAGCCCCTCGATATCCAGCGCGCGCCGCGCTCGCGAAGTGCCGCAGCGCCTCCTTGCGCTGCGCCGCGACAGAACAGTCCGCCGGTGCAGCGCGCGACCGCCTCGCCCTCCTCGCGCTCGACGTCCGAGCCGCAAATCGGGACACTCGACCGGCAGTTCGACCGATGCGCGCGGACTCCGGCCGACGCTCCACGATCACTTTGACTACTTCGGGAATCACGTCGCCTGCACGACGCATCACGACCGTGTCGCCGATGCGCACATCCTTGCGACGCACTTCATCCATGTTGTGGAGCGTGGCGTTGCTGACCGTCACGCCGCCGACGAAGACCGGCTCGAGGCGCGCAACCGGCGTGAGCGCGCCGGTGCGGCCGACCTGAAATTCGACGTCACGCACGATCGTGTTTTCTTCGTGCGCGGGAAACTTGTGCGCGATCGCCCAGCGCGGCGCACGCGCGACGAAGCCGAGCTCGCGCTGCTGAGCGTAGTCGATTCACCTTGTAGACGACGCCGTCGATCTCATACGGCAGAGCTTGCGCGTCGCTCGCCGATCTCGCGGTAGTACGTCGAGGCATCCCTCGGCGCCCTGCACGACTCGCAGAGCGGCGAGATCTTCAACCCCCATTCGCGCAACTGCTGCAGCGTGTCGCTATGCCGCGGCGGCAGCTTCCAGCCGTGCGTTTCACCGACGCCATAGAAATACACGTCGAGCGGACGACTCTGCGGCAAGCCGCGGATCGAGCTGACGCATGATGCCGGCGGCGGCGTTGCGCGGATTCACGTACGTCTTCTCGCCCGCTCCAGCGCACGCTCGATTCATCGCCTTGAAACCGGCGATCGGCATGAAGACTTCGCCGCGCACCTCCAGCAACTCGGGCGCGCCGCCGCGCAGCTTCGATCGGCACTGCCTTGACCGTGCGCACGTTGTGCGTGACGTCCTCGCCGCGCAGTGCCGTCGCCGCGCGTCGCCGCCTGCACGAGCCGCCCTTCTCGTAGCGGAAACTCACCGCAAGACCGTCGAGTTTGGGCTCCGCGGCATATTCGACCTGCTCGACGCCCTCGAGACGCTCGCGCACGCGACGATCGAAGCGCAATCAGATCCTCTTCGGTGAACGCGTTGTCCAGCGAAAGCATCGGCTTCGCGTGGACGACTTCATCGAGCTCGCTGACGGGCGTCGCGCCGACGCGCTGCGTCGGCGAATCAGGCGTGATGAGATCCGGATGCTGTCTCCTCGAGCGCCTTCAGTTCACGCATCAGCCGATCGTACTCGGCGTCCGAGACTTCGGGATCGTCGAGGACGTGATAGAGGTAGTTGTGATGATCGATGAGCTCTGCGCAGCTCGACGCACGCGGGCTGCTGCGACGGCTCGACATAGCCATCGACGGGAAGCTTCAGGAGTTCGGACTGTGCGGAGACGGCCGGCGCGCGCGCTCGCCCGCGCCCGGCGGCCGCTCGAAGTCTCGAACTTCCTGGCGGATTCGCTCGATGCGATGCACCGTGAGCGGCACGCCGCGTCGTCCTGCAGCGTGCCGCCAGCGCTTGCTGAAGCCGACGTGCGCACGCAATCAGTTCGTTGAACGCGTGCATGCCGGCGTCGGACCGGGCAGCTGGGCGAACAGCGTGACGCCGGGAAATGCTTTGCCGCCATCTTCGCGAGATCGAATGTACCGGGCTCCACCATGCTTGCGACGCTGAAGATGATGCTCGCGCCGTGTTCGTCCAGGCGATGAAACACGTCGTACTTGCCATGCTGCAGCGACTCCGCCTCAAGCGCTTGAAGACGCGCCGGCAGGCGCTGCGGCGACGCCGCGAGACGCAACGCGAGTGATCTTTCGCGCTCGATGCGCCGCGGCTGCGGCGCATCGCTCGACGAGAACGTCGGCGCGATCGCCTCGCGCTCGAGTAGCGCGATGCATGGACAGACTCCGACCGTCTCGCTCGGCGTCACGTGCGGCTCAACCGTCACGCCGCATCGCCAAACGTCGGCTCGTCGGCGAGGCCGCGAGTTCGACGCGGTCCGCGTCGACGCTCGGCGCGCGATCGGACGACGTCGGTCGATGTGGGACGCGGCCGCCGCACGGCCGTGATGATCGCCTCGTCGGCGAATCAGGCGCGTCGTGCGATCTCGTGCGTGCAGCGTCCCCGCGGGCTCGATCGCCCGCCCGGAGCTTGCGGGCGTGCGGGAATGCAGCGCCGGCTCCGGACGCGACGCGCACGACTGCATCATCAGACGCGACGGTGTCGCCCGCCGCGACGGCCCCACAGATAGATGCCCACGAGCAGGACGATCCCGAATACAATGAGAATCCAGCGAAGCTCGTTCATGGCGAGCTGGACTCGGGGCGTGGAGGCTGCGGGGCGTGGGCTAGACGAAGTTGCAAGCGCACTCTGCCCCGAGCCCCGCAGCCCCAAGTCCCCAAGCCCAGTCTCCGCACACGCGCCATATCTACATCGCCGCCATCCGCACCGCTTCTTCGACATCGACCGCAACCAGGCGCGACACGCCGGGCTCGTGCATCGTGACGCCGATCAGTTGCTGAGGCGAGCTCCATCGTCGTCTTGTTGTGCGTGATGAAAATGAACTGCACGCGCTCGACATCTCCTTCACGGTGTCGCAGAAGCGGCCCACGTTGTTGTCGTCGAGCGGCGCGTCCACTTCGTCCAGCAGACAGAACGGCGCCGGGTTCAGCTCGAAAATCGAGAACACGAGCGCGACTGCCGTCAGCGCCTTTTCGCCGCCCGAGAGCTGATTGATCGTGCTGTTCCGCTTGCCTGGCGGGCGCGCCATGATCGAGACGCCCGCGTTGAGAATGTCTTCGCCAGCCAGTTCGAGATAGGCGTGACCGCCGCCGAACAGGCGTGGGAAACGCTCCTTCAGACCGGCGTTCACGCGATCGAACGTATCCTGGAAGCGAGCGCGCGTTTCGCGATCGATCTTGTGGATCGCAGCTTCCAGCGTTTCCAGCGCGTCCGTCAGATCCTTGAACTGACGATCCAGATATTCCTTGCGCTCGGACTGTTCCTTGAATTCGTCGATCGCGGCGAGATTCACCTGGCCCAGTCGTTCGATCTTCTGCGATAGGTCGGTGAGCGTCTGCTCCCACGCGGCAACGTCCGCTTCGGGCGGCATTTCCTGATACACCGTCGCCGAGATCGAACTGCGTCGCGTTGAACTGCTCGAGCAGCGTTTCGTGCCGAACTTTCAGCTCTTGCGCCGCCATGCGCACGTCTTCCAGACCGGCGCGCGCCTCCTCCACTGCAGCTTCCGCCTCGATGCGGCGCTGATCCAGCGTGCGCATCCGCCTTTCCGCCTCTTCGAGCGCCTCGCGCGCCGCCGTCAGCTCCTGCTCGACCACGACTCGCTGCTGCGAGAAACTCTTCCAGCTTCGCGGCCGACGCCTCGCAGCGGCGCATCGCCCTCGCTCAGCTGCCGCGTCAGTTCCTCGCGTCGCGCCTGCAGCTGCTCCAGCTGATGTCGCAGCCGATCGAGTCCCGCTGCAATTGAAGTCAGCGCCGAGCGCTTCGATTCGACCTTGATCGCGACTTCCTGCGCGCCGTCGCGATCCGTCTGCGCCTGCGAACGCTTGTACGCGAGATTGCTGCGCAATGCCTCGCGCTCGCTTCTTCGAGCTCGACGCGCTGCTCTTCGAACTGCGCCATCTGCTCCATGCCTTCCTGCAGCCGCGCCCGCGCAATCCCGACAAGGCGGTCGCTGCGATTCTCGTGATCGCGCATCGATTTCCTCGGTCTCGGCGCCGATCTTCCGCGCGCGTTCCGCGTTCTGCTCAGCCTTCGCACGGAACGATGCCGCTCTGCGCGCTCAGCTCGCTGTGAGCACGGTGCAGGCGATTGACTTCCTGCTGCAGCGAATCGCGGCGACTCTCCAGATGCCGCACACCCGTCGCGCGCGTCGGCGATTTCCGTCCTGCAGCGAATCGCGACGTTGCTCGGCCGCCTCGACCGACATCGCGCAACTCGCGCATTTCTTTCTCGCGTCCGATGACGCCCGCATGCACATCCTTGTCGCGGCTGACGCGCAACCATTCGCGGCCGATCCATACGCCGTCGCGCGTGATGACTGATTCTCCGCTCAGCAACGTCGGCGCTTCGCGAGCGCCTCGGGCAGGCTATCGACCGCAATGATGCCGCTCATCAATGCCGAGATCGCGGCAGGGCCCTGCACCTTCGCGAGCAACCGACCCGAGTCCACAGATTGCGCGCTCGACGCCGCCGTCCGAGAAGAACGACACGGCGCCGACCTGCAACGAGTCGAGCTGGCCCGCGATCGAATCGATCGCGTCGACGGACACCGCTTCGAGATAGGAGCCGAGGACGGTTTCGACGGCGCGTTCCCAGCCCGGTTCGACCTTCAGCTGCTGAGCGAGGCGCGGCCGCTCGCTCAGCGTGTTCGCGCTCGAGCCATTCGCTCACCTTCCCCTGCGCCAGGCCCAGAGCCGCCTGCTGCAACGCCTGCAGGGACATCAAACGGCCCTGCGCCTCCTGCAATTCCTGACGGCTGCGGTCATCGGCGCTGACGAGCTCACGTTCGCGCTCGCGCAACTGCTGCAACTCATCCGCGACGTCGCGCAGCTGCTCGCCGCACGCTCGCCCTGCGCGCCAGCCTCATCGTGCTCACCCTGCAGCGTGATGATGCGCTGCTTCGATTTCAGTCGTGCCGAGCGCGCCCAGTTCGGCGGCGAGCCGCTCACGTTGCGCGCCTATCCGCGCAAGCTGATGCTCGAGCTGTTCGATGCGCGCACGTTCGACCTGAGTCTGCTCGCTCGCAGCACGCGAGTCGCGATTGAATTCCTCCCAACGCTCCTGCCAGTCGTGCATGCGCTCTTCGGCCTGCGAGAGCGCGGCCGCCGAAGCGCGCTCTCGCTCGCGCGCGGCGCTCGAGGCCGGGTTCGAGTTGCTCGAGCTCGCGCGCGCAGCTCATCGATCTGCGATTGATCGCGCGTCAGATGCAGCTTCGCCTCGCCTGCGCCCTGCTCCGCTTGCTCGAGATCCTGCCGTCTGGCGCTGGCGCAGCTCGCGAGCATGCTGAATGGATTGCTCGGCGCGCGAGATTTCCGCGCCGATCTGGTAGTAGCGAGCCCTGCACGCCGTTCAGCGCTTCCGACTTCTCGGTGAAGTCCTCGCGCGTCGACTCGATCGACGGCTTCGATCGAGCGCAGCTCCGCGATCAGCGCCTGCATCGCAGTGTCGCGCTCGCGCAGGACGCCTTCCTTCGACTGCGAGTCCTGCTCGATCATCTCGAGCCGCAATGCGAGCAACTCGGCCGTCAGTTTGCGTTCATCCTGCTTCAGCGTCTGGTAGCGCCGCGCGGTGGCTGCCTGACGCTGCAAATGGCGCAAGCTGCTTGTCGACTTCTTCGCGCACGTCGCTCAGACGCTCGAGATTCTCCTTGGTGTGCGAAATGCGGTTCTCGGTCTCGCGACGGCGTTCCTTGTATTTGGAGATGCCCGCCGCCTCTTCGATGAAACCGCGCAGTTCCTCGGGCCGCGCCTCGATGACGCGCGAGATCATGCCTTGCTCGATGATCGCGTAGCTGCGCGAACCGAGGCCGGTGCCGAGGAACAGTTGCGTGATGTCCTTGCGCCGGCAGCGCGCGCCGTTCAGAAAATAAGCCGACGTGCCGTCGCGCGAGACGACGCGTTTGAGCGAGACTTCGGCGAAGCCCGCGTACTGGCCGGCGAGCTGGCCGTCGGAGTTGTCGAACACCAGCTCGACGGACGCGGTGCCGACGGGCTTGCGGGAGCTCGAGCCGTTGAATACGACATCGGCCATCGAATCGCCGCGCAGGTGTTTGGCGGAGATCTCGCCCATGACCCAGCGCACGGCGTCGATGATGTTGGACTTGCCGCAACCGTTCGGGCCGACGACGCCGATGAGATTGCTTGGAAAATTGACGGCGGTCGGGTCCACGAAGGACTTGAACCCGGCCAGTTTGATCTTGTTGAGTCGCATCGCGCCCCGTTCGTACGATTGAGTAAGGATCGAGGACCCGTGGTGGGCTGAGAATTGCGCGCGTAGTGTATGTGAAAGACGCCGGTCTGTGGACGTGAGCTTGCGAGGAGGCCGCCGCCCATGATTTCATGCGGCAAAACCCTGTCGCCAGGCGCCTGCAACCGACGGCTGTACGCGCAGTACGCCGTCTGTATAATCGCGCCCCTCTTTGGGAATCGACCTGCCCGGAACTGACCGATTTATCAGCCGGAGTGAAGCGTTGATGAACCGAAGTCCGCCGGCGATTCGAGGAATGGCGATGGATTGCAAAGACAATGTTTTTCGACCGTGGATCTCTTCGCTCGGCTCAGCGTTTACCCAAGTCCGGAGGCTCGCTAAATGGCCGCAAAGAAACCGTCTGCCAAGGCGACGAAGGCCAAGAAGACTGTCGCCAAGAAGGCTGATTCTGCGAAGAAAGCAGCGCCTGCAAAGAAGGCGCCTGCTGTTCGCACGAAAGCGGCTGCGCCGGCGCGCCCGGCCGTCAAGCCGACGAAGACCGCCGCCAAGGCCGGCGCCGGCCAGGCCCGCGAAGGCTCCGCATCCTGTCCCCGTGAGCCCGCGAAGGTCGGCGGCTCAAACCGCAACCGAAGGCCGGTGGTTCCGTCGGTCCGCGATGAAACCGAGCCGCCAGACCCATCGTTTCACCGCCTGTCAAATCGACGATTCCAGCAAGATCCGTGATACAGCCCCAGACTGAAGCAGACAGCGCCGCCGAAGACGACGGCGAGGCGCAGGAAGTCTCTGCAGCGCAATCTGCTGGCGGGCCGCGCAACGTTAAACCGTATATTCCTCGCCGCGGCGAGCAGTACATGAGCAAGGAGCAGCTCGATCACTTTCGCCAGATCCTCAGCAACTGGAAGCGCGATCTGATGGAGGAAGTCGATCGCACCGTGCTGCATATGAAGGATGAGGCGGCCAACTTCCCGGACCCGAACGATCGCGCGACGCAGGAGTCGGAGTTCAGCCTCGAACTGCGCACCCGCGACCGTGAGCGCAAGCTGATCCGCAAGATCGAGGAAGCCATCAAGCGCATCGAAGACGGCAGCTATGGCTACTGCGTCGAGACGGGCGAGGAGATCGGCATCAAGCGGCTCGAGGCTCGTCCCGTCGCAACGCTTTGCATCGAGGCGCAGGAGCGCCGGGAGCGTCGCGAAAAGCAATACGGCGATCGGGACGATCGCTACCGATAGAGCGGCTGCCGTCTGGCCGGGCCCTGACCAGAGCCGAGAGAGAAGCGGCGACCGCACGCAGTCCGCAGTCCTGCTGACCTATCTCCGGAGAGTTTCTGGCCAGCGCCGAGAGCCCAGTAGCCAGTAGGCCGCGCGCGCAGGCCGCAGCGCCGGCGCGCTACCGCGGCCGCTTCGCCCCCTCGCCCACAGGCCCCTTGCATTTCGGCTCGCTGGTCGCTGCGGTCGGCAGCTACCTCGACGCCGAAGTGCGCACAGGGCGACTGGCTGGTTCGAATCGAAGATCTCGATCCGCCTCGCGAAGTCGCCCGGCAGCGCAGAGCAGATCGTCTCCGCGCTCGGCTGCTTTCGGCTTTGAGTGGACTGAGTCCATTACGCGGCAGAGCGCCAGCGGCGGACGCTTATCTGGCGGCGCTTGAGCAGCTTCTGCCGCAAGGCCTCGCTTTCCCGTGCTCCTGCAGTCGATCCGAACTCGAGGCTGCTCGAGCCCACGCTACGATCAGACGGCGATGAGTTGCACTATCCCGGCTGGTGCCGCGAGAGGGTGCGTCAACCGGATCGACCGCTCGCGCATCCGCTTCCGCGTTCCTCCAACCGCCGTGCGCTTTGCCGACGCGATCCAGGGAGCGCAGGCTTTCGATCTGACTGCAGACGGCGGCGACTTCGTTGTTCGCCGTCGCGATGGCCTGTATGCCTATCAACTCGCCGTCGTCGTCGATGACGCCCGCCAGCGCGTCACCCATGTCGTACGCGGCGCCGACCTTGCTCGAGCAGCACGCCTCGGCAGATGGTCCTGCAACAGGCGCTGTGTCTGCCGACACCCATGTACGCACATTTGCCGGTAGTCACGGATACGAATGGGATCAAACTGTCCAAGTCGACCGGCGCCGCAGCGATCAATACCGACAGGCCCTCCGGCGACCTGTGGCGAGCACTGCGGTTCCTGAGGCAGGCGCCGCCGCCTGAACTGCGTTCGGCGGCAGTCGCGACGTTGTGGGAATGGGCGATTGAACACTGGCGCGTACGAGCCGCTTCACGGCCTTCGTTACGGCGCGATCGATGCGACGTAACGCAGTCCTGAGCTTGGGGCGCGGCGCGAGGATGGATTACTATGAACTCGCTTGAAACACGACCGGTTCTGAGCTCCGAGCTGCCGCGGGGAACTTCCACCATGAGCGAGCCGAGAGTCATCAAGAAATATCCGAACCGCCGCCTCTACGACACGGTGGAGAGCCGGTACATCACGCTGCGCCGACATTCGCCGGCTCGTGATGGACAAGGTGGAGTTCGTCGTCATCGACAAGAAGAGCCCAGGACGACATCACCCGCTCGATCCTGCTGCAGGTCATCGCCGAACAGGAGCACACCGGCGAGCCGCTCATGAGCCAGGATTTCCTGTCGCAGGTCATCCGCTCCTACGGCGGCGCCATGCAGGGCTTTGTCGGGCAGCTATCTGGAACAGAGTCTCAAACTGCTGTCGAGCCAGCAGCAGCAGATCCGCGAACACATGCGCGGCGCGATGGGCGCAGACGCCTACGATTCGATCGCGACCCTCACTCAGAAGAATCTGGAGCGCTGGCGGATCGATGCAGGAAGACATGTTCAAGGCGATGGGCGGCAGTGCGAGCGCCTCATCGCGCTCGCACGGATGCGGACGATGAATCTGAAGACGGACGAAGAAGTTCGGGACCCTTGAGCATCTGCATCTTCGCCGCGTCAGGGTAGACGGGTAAGCAAGTCAGAGCTTTCTCAGGTCACGCCGACCCAAAGAAAAAGCGCCGCGAGAGCGGCGCTTTCTTCTTTGCAAGCAGGCTCGCTTCGACGCTCAGCGGATCACGCGGCGTCGACATTGCGCATGCTGAGGCGGATGCGTCCCTGCCGATCGACTTCAAGCACCTTGACGCGGATCACATCGCCTTCCTTGAGCTTGTCGCTGACGCGCTCGACGCGCTCGTCGGAAATCTGCGAGATGTGCACCAGGCCGTCCTTGCCCGGCAGAATCGTGACGAACGCGCCGAAGTCCATCAGCCGCGCGACGCGACCTTCATAGATCTGGCCCACCTCGACGTCCGCGGTGATGAGTTCGATCCGGCGCTGCGCTTCCCGACCTGAAACGCCGTCGACGGAAGCGATCTTCACCGTGCCGTCGTTCTCGATGTCGATGGTCGTGCCGGTCTCTTCGGTGATCGCGCGGATGACCGCGCCGCCCTTGCCGATGACCTCGCGGATCTTTTCCGGGATCGATCTTGATCGTGATGATCGAAGGCGCCCACTCGGACATCTTCGCCCGCGGCGCTGCGAGCACCTTGTCCATCTGCTCCAGGATGTGCAGACGTCCGGCGCGCGCCTGGTCGAGCGCGACCTTGCATGATCTCGCGCGTGATGCCGTTGATCTTGATGTCCATCTGCAACGCCGTGACGCCCGTGCGCGTACCGGCGACCTTGAAATCCATGTCGCCGAGATGGTCTTCATCGCCCAGAATGTCGGTCAGCACCTGGAAGCGATCGCCTTCCTTGACCAGGCCCATCGCCACGCCCGCCACCGCGCCCTTGATCGGCACGCCGGCGTCCATCAGCGCAAGACTCGTACCGCACACGCTCGCCATCGAGCTTGAGCCGTTCGATTCGAGAATTTCCGAGACGACGCGGATGACGTACGGGAAGGTCGTCATGTCCGGCATGACGGCGGAAATGCCGCGGCGGGCGAGATTGCCGTGACCGATTTCGCGGCGCTTCGGCGAGCCCATCATGCCCGTCTCGCCGACGCTGAACGGCGGGAAATTGTAGTGCAGCATGAACGGCTCTTTGCGCTCGCCGCCGAGTGCATCGATGATCTGCGCGTCGCGGCCGGTGCCGAGGGTCGTCACGACCAGCGCCTGGGTTTCGCCGCGCGTGAAGAGCGCCGAACCGTGCGTACGCGGAAGCGCGCCCGTGCGAATACTGATGGGCGCGCACCGTCTTCATGTCGCGGCCGTCGATGCGCGGTTCGCCCGCGATCACACGACGCCGCACGATGCGATATTCGAGATTGCCGAATTCCTTGACGACGCTCGTCCGCGTCGAACGCAGGCGCCTCGCCGCCAGCCAGCGCCGCGACGGCAGCCTCCCTGATTTCCTTGATCCGGTCGCGACGCGCCTGTTTCTCGATGATCTTGTAGGCGTCGGAAAGCGCAGCTTCAGCATGCGCGGCCAGCGCCGCCTCGAGCGCCGAATTGGCGGCCGGCGGTTGCCAGTTCCAGGACGGCTTGCCCGCCTCAGCCTTCAGTTCGTTGATCGCCTTGATGGCGGCCTGCATCTGCTCGTGACCGAACATGACGGCGCCGAGCATCACGTCTTCTGCGAGACAGTCCGCTTCGGATTCGACCATCAGCACCGCTTCGGACGTACCCGCGACGACGAGATCGAGCTTCGAATCCTTGAGTTGCGTGTTGGTGGGGTTGAGCAGGTACTGGCCATCCTTGTAACCGACCTTCGCGGCGCCGATCGGCCCCTGGAACGGCACGCCTGAAAGCGCGAGGGCCGCGGAAGCGCCGAGCAACGCAGGAATGTCGGAATCGATATCCGGATTCAGAGAGATGACCGTCGCAACCACCTGCACTTCGTTGAAGAAGCCTTCCGGAAACAGCGGGCGAATCGGCCGATCGATCAGTCGGGAAGTCAGCGTTTCCTTTTCGGAAGGCCGGCCTTCGCGCTTGAAGAAACCGCCCGGAATGCGGCCGGCGGCGTACGTCTTCTCGACGTAGTTGACGGTCAGGGGAAAGAAGTCCTTGTTGGGGTCGGCGTCCTTGCGGGCGACGGCGGTGACGAGAACGACGGTGTCGCCCATCGTGACGACGACGGCGCCGTCCGCCTGGCGAGCGAGTTCGCCTGTTTCGAGAGTGACCTGATGCTGGCCGTATGCGAAGGTTTTCTTGATTGCGCTCACGATGCTTTCCTAAGCCGGCGGCACGCCGGTTCGAGACGGGCTAGGCCGGTGACACGAGCCGACGCCGACGCTGTGATGCGTCCGTCGATCGCCGATTCTGCGCGAAGAATCAGCACGAATTCGGCGGCGCGGGACCGGTGAACGGAGGTTCGGTGGAACACGAGTGAAGGGCTGGACGAGGTCGACTGCGCCCCTCGACAGCGGCGTCAGCGCCGCAATCCGAGACGGGAGACGACGTCCTGATAGCGATCCGGAGCAGTGCCCTTGAGATAGTCGAGGAGCTTCCGACGCTGATTGACCATCTTGAGCAGGCCGCGACGCGAGGCATGATCGCGCTTGTGCGTCGTGAAATGCTCGCCCAGCTCGTTGATGCGGGCCGACAACAGCGCAATCTGCACTTCGGGAGATCCGGTGTCCTTGGTATTCCGCCGATATTGCTCGACGATTCCGCCTTTCTGCTCGGTCGACAATGACATCTGCCCTATCCTCTTGCGACTCCGCGTGAGAGTCGGCTCGAAATTCAATATGTATGGCCTTTTTAAGGAGCCGCGCATTGTACTCGCGCGCCCGATAATCTCAAGCAAAACCACGGGATAACATCGGCGGGTCCTGCGTCCCCACGCTGCGGCGAAGCTCTGCGCCGGTCCTTCAGCCAGAGCCGCAAACGATGCAATTGATTGAAAGACGGGCGTCCCGGAGGCGACGACGCTTGCCCGAATCCCCACCTATGCTCCCTGGGATCGGACCGGCTCGCCGGCGCCGCTGACAAACAGCCGGATTGGCCTGATACGCCCGTCCTCCAAGCCCTCAACCAGACCAAGAAACCGTCCGGTCGCACCATACGCCCGCAAGTCGCCGACCTCGGCGGCGTTGTCGAGCCGTACCGTCTGCCCGAGCAACAGGCCTCGTTCAGCCGATTCATCCAGACTCACTCCCGGCAAGTCGGCAAAAGCCACGTCGGCGGTCAGCAACTTACCGTCGAGGGCGTCCCGGCCGAGCCCCGCGAGTTCGTCGAACGTGCACATCGGCCGCTCGCCGAACGGGTCGACCGACAAGCGGCGCAGCGCTTTGAGGTAGCCCAGCGTTCCCAGCCGAATCGCGATGTCCGCCGCCAGCGTGCGGATGTAAGTCCCCTTTGAGCACGAAACCTCGAACTCCAGTCGGTCAGCCTCCAGATGAACTCGATGAATCCCATGGATCGTGATGTCGCGAGCAGGCCGTTCCACTGATTCGCCGCGCCGGGCCAGCTCGTACAGGCGCTTGCCTTCGAATTTGAGCGCGGAATGCATGGGCGGAATCTGCTGCTGCGCGCCCAGAAAGGTCCCGAGCGCGGCGTCGACTTCGGCGTCGGTGAGGGAGGGAATAGGCGCCCGCTCAACAATTTCGGTCTCGCCGTCGCCGGATTCGGTGCGAGCTCCAAGATGAACATCGACCAGATAGGTCTTGCCGGCGTTCAACAGGCGACCGCAGACCTTTGTGGCTTGTCCAAAGCAGACGGGCAGCAGGCCGGTGGCGAGCGGATCCAGGCTTCCGGCATGGCCGGCCTTGACGGCCGCATATATTTCGCGAGCCTTCTGCAAGGCCGCGTTCGACGACAGGCCAAGCGGCTTGTCGAGCAGCAGAATGCCGTCGACGTCGCGATGGAAGCGACGCGCTTTGGACACGGCTCAGGGCTTCGGCTCGGCCGGATCGTCGCCGTCCGTCGGCTCGTCCACATGGCGCGCGGCGTCGTCGCGCACGGCTTGTGTGATCAGCGCGGACAGCCGAGCCCCGCTTTCGATGAGCTCATCCGGCACGAAGCGCAGTTCAGGACTGTGGCGTATGCCGAGCGATCGTCCGAGCGGACCGCGCAGCATTTCCGCGGCCCTTTCGAGAATTTCCTGCGCCTGCTCCCGGTCGCCGCCGAGCACGGAGTAGTACACCTTTGCGTAGCTCAGATCGCTGGACATGCGCACTTCGGTCAGCGTGACCATCCCGAGCCGCGGGTCCCGGATGTCCCGACGAATCAGCTCGCTCAGCGCGCGCTGAATCTGCTGAGCGACGCGACGACTGCGCGGATAGGATCTGGTGGACATGTCTCGCTTCGAAGGCTCTGGGCTGTAGGTAGAAACGGATCTGCGGCTTAGTCCTTGCACTTCGCGGCGCAGGATGACAGATCGAAGAAGTCCAACGCATTCATGCGATCTGCCTTTCCTCTGCCTGGAGCCTACAGCCTGCGCCGCGCGATCGCGCGCGGCGCTTACACCGTACGCGCGATCTCCACGCGCGAATAGCACTCGATCTGATCGCCGACGCGTACGTCGTTGTAATTCTTCACGCCGATGCCGCACTCGGTGCCGGCGCGCACTTCATTGACGTCGTCCTTGAAACGACGCAGCGATTCGAGCCCGCCTTCGAAGATCACGACGTTGTCGCGCAGCACGCGAATCGGATTGTTGCGGCGGACATAACCGTCCACAACGATGCAACCCGCAACCGTGCCGAATTTGCTCGAACGGAACACGTCGCGCACTTCGGCGAGACCGACGATCTGCTCCTTCACTTCCGGCGCGAGCAGTCCCGAGAGCATCTGCTTCACGTCGTCGATCGCTTCGTAGATGATGCTGTAGTAGCGAACGTCGATGCCGGACTCCTTGATCATGTTGCGCGCGGACGCGTCGGCGCGAACATTGAAGCCGATGATGCGTGCGTTCGACGCCTGCGCCAGCGTGACGTCGGACTCGGTGATGCCGCCGACGCCGCTGCCCACGACCTTGACCGCCACCTCGTCGGTGGACAGTTTGGCGAGCGAGTCGCGCAGCGCCTCGGCGCTGCCCTGCACGTCCGCCTTGATGACGAGCTGCACGGTCGATACCTTGCCATCACCCATCTGCGAGAGCATGTCCTCGAGCTTCGCCGGGCCCTGTTTCGCGAGCTTCGTATCGCGGAACTTGCCTTGCCGGTACAGCGCCACTTCGCGCGCCTTGCGCTCGCTTTCGACCACGAGCAGATCGTCGCCCGCGTTGGGCGCGCCGGACAGACCGAGCACGACGACGGGCAGCGACGGACCGGCTTCGGTCACCGGCTGGCCGTTCTCGTCGAACATCGCGCGTACGCGGCCGAACTCCTGGCCGGCCAGGATCGGATCACCCGGCTTGAGCATGCCGCGCTTCACCAGCACGGTCGCGACCGCGCCGCGGCCCTTCTCCATGCTGGACTCGACCACCACACCCGCGGCGAGACCTTCACGCGTCGCCTTGAGCTCGAGCACGTCGGACTGCAGAAGAATGGTGTCGAGCAGATCATCGACGCCCTGACCGGTTCGCGCGGACACGTTCACGAACATCGTGTCGCCGCCCCAGGCCTCGGGCAGCACATTGTGCTTGGCCAGGTCGTTCCTCACCTTCTCAGGATCGGCATCGCCTTTGTCGACCTTCGTGATCGCAACCACGATCGGCACTTCAGCGGCGCGGGCGTGCTGAATCGCCTCGATCGTCTGCGGCATGACGCTGTCATCGGCCGCAACCACGAGCACGACGATGTCGGTGACCTGCGCGCCACGGGCGCGCATCGCGGTGAACGCAGCGTGGCCCGGAGTATCCAGGAACGTGACCACGCCCTTCGGCGTCTCGACGTGGTACGCGCCGATGTGCTGCGTGATGCCGCCCGCCTCGCCCGCGGCCACCTTGGTGCGACGGATGTAGTCGAGCAGTGAGGTCTTACCGTGATCGACATGGCCCATGACCGTGACGACCGGAGGCCGCGACGCCAGCTCATGCGCCGTGTCGGCGGTCTGCAGCTCGTCCTCGATCGCGCTTTCCTTCAGCAGGACCGCGGTGTGACCCAGCTCCTCGACCACGAGCACCGCCGTGTCCTGATCAATCGGCTGATTGATCGTGGCCATGACGCCCATGTTCATCATGACCTTGATGACTTCGTTAGCTTTCACCGCCATGCGCTGAGCAAGCTCACCCACCGTGATCGTCTCGCCGATCTGCACATCGTGTTTGACGGGCGCGGCCGGCCGCTCGAAGCCGTGTTGCGTCGTAACGCTGACCTGCACGGGCCGTCTCGCCCTGGACGCCTGATGCTGCTTCTTCTTCTTGAAGCGCGCGCTCGCGTCGCTCGAGACATGCAGCTCCGCGCGCTGAATGCGCGGGGCCTCGCGTTCCTGCTCGCGTACGGGCTTCGGCGCCTCCTGCTGACGTCGCTCCGCTTCCTGTCGCTCGCGCGCTTCAGCCATGCGGCGCGCCTCTTCCTCGGCGCGAACGCGAGCTTCCTCGTCCGCTTGCCGACGCGCCTCTTCCTCGGCTTCCTGACGTTGAAGTTGTTCGGCTTGCTGGCGCTGCCGCTGTTCGGCTTCGCGCGCCTCGGCTTCAAGCTGCTCCTGCTTGAGACGCCCTTCCTCCTGCGCTTCCTCGGTCTCATGCGCGTGCTTTTGCCGATCCTGCTCTTCGTGCTGCACGCGCGCCTGTTCTTCGAGCACGCTGCGATTGAGGTACGTCTTCTTGCGCCGTACTTCCACATTGACCATCCGCGCACGGCCCTGCGCCGACGCCACCTTGATCTCGCCCTGAGACTTGCGCTTCAACGTAATCTTGCGCGGCGCTGCGGAGTCTTCCGTACGCCCGTGCGCGCGGCGCAGGAACGTCAGCAACTCCATCTTGGCGTCGTCGCTGATCGTATCGTCCGCGCCGGACACCTGGATGCCGGCCTCATCGAGCTGCGTGAGCAGGCGATCCACCGGCACCTTCAGCACGTCGGCAAACTGGCTAACTGTCACATCGGCCATGTACGGCCCTCCCGTTGCTCCGCCCGCGGAGCCTGTCCTGCGCGGGCGCGTCGGCCCGCTCTACAAGCTCGTCTTTCGATCCGCTGCATTGTTGTAATCGAAATGTGCACGATCTCAGGTACGCTCAAGCCTGCTGGCCCGCCGATTCGAACCAATGTTTGCGCGCCGCCATGATGAGCGCGCCCGCACGCTCGGCGTCGACGCCCTCGATATCGGCCAGATCGTCGATCGCCTGCTCGGCCAGGTCCTCCCGCGTCACGATGCCGCGGCTCGCAAGCTGCAACGCCAGCTTCCTGTCCATGCCGTCGACCCCCAGCAGGTCGTCCGCCGGCTCGGCGCCGTCGATCTTTTCCTCGCTCGCGATCGCCTGCGTGAGCAGCACGTCGCGCGCACGATTGCGCAGCTCCTTGACGATCTCTTCGTCGAACTCTTCGACCGCGTTGAGTTCGGACGCCGGCACGTACGCGATCTCCTCGATCGTCGAGAAACCTTCCTGGACGAGGATCTGCGCGACGTCCTCATCCACGTCGAGCTGCGTCTTGAATATATCGACGAGTTGCTGCGCTTCGCCTTCGCTCTTGGCCTCGGCCGCCTGCTGGGTCATCACATTCAACTCCCAGCCGGTCAGTTCGCTCGCGAGACGGATGTTCTGGCCGCCGCGACCAATCGCCTGCGAAAGCTTTTCTTCCGTAACCGCGATATCCATCGAATGCGAGTCCTCGTCCACGACGATCGACACGACTTCCGCGGGCGCCATGGCGTTGATGACGAATTGCGCGGGATTGGCGTCGAACGGAATGATGTCGACACGTTCTCCGGCGATCTCGTTCGATACGGCCTGCACGCGCGAACCGCGCATGCCGACGCACGCTCCCACAGGGTCAATGCGGCTGTCATTGCTCTTCACAGCGATCTTGGCGCGCACGCCCGGATCGCGGGCGGCCCCGAGAATCTGGATGAGGCCCTGACCGACTTCCGGCACCTCCAGCTTGAACAACTCGATGAGGAACTCCGGCGCAGTGCGCGTCAGGAACAACTGCGGACCGCGCTGCTCGGACCTCACGTCCTGCAGGAACGCCTTGATTCGATCCTGGGAGCGAACCGGTTCGCGCGGAATCATCTGATCGCGCGCCACGAAGCCCTCGGCGTTGCCGCCCAGATCGACGAACACGCCGTTGCGATCGACCCGTTTGACGATGCCGGAGACCAGCGTGCCGATGCGGCCCTTGTATTCGTCAACCACCTGCGCACGCTCCGCCTCGCGGACCTTCTGCACGATGACCTGCTTGGCGGTCTGAGCCGCGATGCGGCCGAAGGCGACGGACTCCATCGGCACTTCGACATAGCCGCCGACTTCCGCATCCGTCGAGATGTCGAGCGCGTCCTCGAGACGCAGCTCGCTATCGGGAAACTCGAGTTCGGTGGAATCGTCCGCGAACACTTTCCAGCGGCGCCACGTATCGTAGTCGCCGCTCTTGCGGTTGATGGAGACGCGCACGTCGATGCCCTCGCCGTGACGTTTGCGCGTCGCGGAAGCAAGCGCCGCTTCGAGCGCTTCGAAGATGATTTCCTTGTCGACGCCCTTCTCGTTCGACACCGCGTCGACCACCATCAGGATCTCTTTGTTCATCGTCCGAACTCCTAAGACGCATCGTTCGCAACCCGTACAGGAACATCATCCCGACGGCGACCGACGCGAGGCCCGCAAGACCAGTTCCAGCAAACCCTTCTACATCTCCGGCGCAAGACGCGCCTTGTGAATATCCTCGATCGGCAGCGTGACCGCGCCATGCTCCAGTTGGAGCGTGATCTCGCCCCGCCCGACTGCGGTCACCCGCCCGAAGAACCGCTTCCGCCCCTCCACAGGCTGCATCATTTCCAGCTTCACCTGCTCGCCCGCGAACCGCTCGAAATGCGCTTGCGTCCGCAACACCCGATCGAGGCCAGGCGAGGACACCTCGAGCGTGTAGCGGCCCGGAATCGGATCGGCGGCGTCCAGAGTCTCACTGACGGCGCGGCTGACGCGTTCGCAATCATCGACGGAAATACCGACGTCCGAGTCGATATACAGACGCAGCAAACCGCCGCCGGCGCGCGGCGCAAACTCGAGCTCCCAGAGCTCATAGCCGAGACCGGCCACGACCGGAGCGAGCAATTCGCCCAGCTGGTCTCGCAGCATCGGTCACCTCCCGGCTCCAACGTTTTTGCCGCCGCAGAAACAAAAAATGGGCCCAAGGCCCATTCTCGTTCTCCGTCCCTTCCTCGCCGTGCGGCCGGTCATCGGCCGCCTGACTTCCCTCAAAACCTGCAAGACGACGAGTCCCAATCGAATCGGCCTGACGCCTCGGTTACGACGCTTGCAAGACCGGTCCCGTCGATACGCTCCACCCCGGCGCGTCGAGAGACTAAAAAGGCCCTTCAACCGGGCCTTTATCACGCCAAAAGCGTGGTAGCGGGGGCAGGATTTGAACCTGCGACCTTCGGGTTATGAGCCCGACGAGCTGCCAGACTGCTCCACCCCGCAACAGAGGGCGCGGATTGTAAGGTCCGGATGGGACTAACACAAGGCGCGAACGGCTTCATGCCCACATGAGGGTATTTCGTGGGGATTCAAGCGGATGCCTACTGCGCACGCTCGCAAGCCTGTGAAAAGCATCGGCAGCGCCCATCTGCGTGAAGGTGCTGAGCCGGCGGACCGCACTGCGGCGCCAAGTTACGGCAGGGGAGGAAGACGCTATAGATCTGCAGCGACGTACACGGTGAAACGCCGGGGTGCGTTGTAGACGTAGACCCCGCTGCTCACTGCGTTCCAGCCGTACTCATCGAAGACGTTGTTGGCCAGCACGCGCACTGTTGCGGGCTTTCCGAAGAGAGTGAAGCGATAGCGGCCGCCCAGGTGCAACACAGCGCGGCTCGGGACCTCGATAGAGTTGTCGCTGGTCGCCACCTGCTCGCTGATCGCCTCGAAAGTCGCGTCCAGGGAGAAGCCGGTCCCGCGAAATCGATAGTCGGCGGTCGCGATCGAATATTGTCGAGCCGTGCCCACAGGCTTCTCGCCGATCAGTCCGGCAGCGACGTTCGGACCCGAAACGGTCGCGTCCAGCCAGCGCGTTCCCGCCACCAGGGTCAGGTTCTCGATCGGCTCGCCCGACAGTGAAAACTCGACGCCGCGATGCTCGACCGTACCGAGCTCGGAAAAGAATCCAGCCTGATCGACGTCGAAGTACGGCTTCTCCACGTTGAACACGCCGAGGATCAGCTTGAGATTGCCGGGCGCCGACCAGCGCAGGCCGGCGTCGTATTGCTCGGTCAGGAGCGCAGGCGCCGCCACATTGCGGTTCAATGCATTGCTGGGCGCGACCGGACTCTCCTCCAGTCCTTCGGTATAGCTCCCGTAGAAGGCAAGCTTCTCGGTCGCATGGATCGTCGCCGTCGCGGTCGTGAGCCAGGGCTCGTCCCGTGACGTCGGCAGTACGGCGGTCGGGGTCACAACGGATTTCGAGTAGGAGGTCTTCTGTACACCGATGCCCATCTCGCCAACACCGGCCCAGAGCAGCTCGTACCCCGCGCCCAGCGTTTGCTGCTCTACTTCGTCGTGCGACTGCTCGCCGAAAACGAAGTTCGGCCTCGAGATCGGCCGGCCGACTCCGAGCTGCACCGGGCCGACGTCGATCAGGTCTTCGCCGCCGTAGCGGCGCTTCTGCAGCCGCCCGCGCGCGGCGAACTGCAACGTATGCTGGCGGCTGCCCGCATCGATCACGCGAGACAAGCGAAGCTCGCCCGACTTCGAGGTGAAGCGCGAGTCCGGGAGCGCGACGACCATCTCGTTCGCCGCCCCGCCGGCGTCGATGTCCGTGAACAGCTCGGCGAATTCGGCGTCCGGAGCGAAGATCGACTCAAACAGACCGAGCCGCGCAGTCCAGCCTCCCCAGCGAGTCTCGCCGATGAGCCCGTAGTTGAAGACCTCGCCTTCGTTCACGGACCAGGGTTGGCCGAAGTAGTGATTGCGCCGGATCTTCGGCGGCAAGCCGCCGCCCTGCGTCAGCATGAGCGGCTCCGACTCTTCTTCGCTGAAGATGATGTGACCGAAGAACGGGCGCACTTCGACGCCGGACGTGGGCCGCCACGACGGCGCTATGGCGTACGAGACCGCGTGATTGCGGCCGCCCCAGGCAAAGGCGTCGCGATAGACTCCCGCGCCGACCGCCACGCCCAGCCGCTCGCGCACGATGGGAAGCTGGGCGTCGACTTCGGCGCCGAAGCTGTCGAACGGGCCATAGTTCACCAACGTGCTCACGATCTGTTGCTCGCCGACGCGGCGCAGATCGTAGTCGACGATTCCGGTAGGCGATGGAAAGGGATAGCTTTGGGATGCAATGCCGACCCGGATCGTCGAGCCTTCGACGAGGTGCGAAGTGAGGTGGCCCAGACGGTCGAAGTACAGGCCCCCGATACGCACGTTGCCGGCCTCGATCGGCGAGAAGCCCCGCACGTCATCCACGTTGTAGATGCCGATGCTTTCATTGCCGATGCTGCGGCCGAAAGCATCCTCCGAATCCGTAATGACGTTCTCTTCGGTGCGTTGCGCCGACGCCGGCGGCGAAAGCAGCACTGCGCCGAAGCCCAGGACGACGGTCAGGACGAAAAAACCCGGCCGGGAATACCGCTTGAGAGTGGGGATGTGCTCGTCGATGGCCACTGGCGTGAGGAGTCCAGCGTTGACAAAGTCAGCAGGTCCCGCCCCCGTCCACCGCCAACTACGGCAACACGCGCGCGCACAGGTCGATCAGGGCTGACGGGAAAATCCCTAGCGCAAGCACAGCAATGCCGTTCGCGCTCAAGACGGCTCGCAGCGTGCCCCCGGCCTGGATGCCGACGGCGTCGGCGGGCTCATCGAAGTACATCACTTTGATAACCCGCAGGTAATAGAACGCGGCTACGACCGAGAGCACGACGGCCGTTACTGCGAGCCAGTCGAGGCCGACGTCGAGCACTGCGCCGATCACCGCCAGCTTCGCCCAGAATCCGACGAACGGCGGCACGCCCGCGGTGCTGAACATCAGCATCATCATGATTGCTGCGAACCAGGGACTCTTGCGATTGAGGCCGCGGAAATCCTCGATCTGGTCGGCCTCGAAGCCTTCGCGCGACAGCAGCAGAATCATTCCGAAAGATCCCACCGCCATGATCACGTACGTCAGCGTGTAGAACATCGCGGCGCGATAGCCTTCATTCGTACCGGCGAGGATTCCGAGCAGAATGAAACCGACGTGCGAGATCGTCGAGTAAGCGAGCAGCCGCTTCAGGTTCATCTGCGCGATCGCGACGACGTTGCCGACGATCATCGACAGCACCGACAGCGCGATCAGCATGTCCTGCCAGCTCGCGACCATCGCATCGAGGCCTTCGGCGAGCACACGAATGGCGAGAACGAACGAACCGATTTTGGGCGCCGAACCGATGAACAACGTCACGGGCGTCGGGGCGCCGTGATAGACGTCCGGAATCCACATGTGGAACGGGACGGCGCCGAACTTGAACGCCACGCCCACGATGATGAATGCGAGGCCGAACACCAATCCCAGATTGGACGCGCCTACTTCGCGTACGGCGAGGGCGAGTTCGTCCAGCTGCAAGGTGCCGGTGACGCCGTAGACAATGGAAAATCCGTAGAGCAGCGCGCCGGATGCGATCGCCCCCAGCACGAAATACTTCATGGATGACTCGGCGGCGACCCCTGACTCCCGATCGAACGCGACCATCGAGTACAAAGACAACGACATGAGTTCAAGGCCGAGATAGACGGTCAGCAGATTGCCCGCCGAGATCATCACCATCACGCCGAGCAGCGCGACCAGACCGAGGATGAAGTATTCGCCTCTGAACAGCCCGCGGCGCTGCAGGTACTCTTTCGAGTACAGGAACGCCACCGCCACCGTCCCGTACGCGAACAGCTTGAGCACGTCGCCCATGGGATCAGCGACGAACATGCCGTCGAACGCGGAAACGCGGCCCTCGACACTGTATTCGATCGTGACGAAGGCGGCGCCGACGAGACTCAGCAACGACAGCGCATAAGTGATCCACCGCGTGCGGTCGCTCAGAAACACGTCAACCAGCAGGATGACGCACACGGCCGACAGCATGAATATTTCCGCCGCAGCCGCGTGGAGACCCATATTCGACATCGCTGCTTGCATCACTCAGCAACCTCTGCGGGGCGGCTATAGCTTCGACACGAGGACCTGTTGCACGAGATTCTCGACCGTGGGCCGCATGACCTCGAGCAGCGGCGCCGGCCACACGCCCAGCGCCAGCACCGCAAGCGCCAGCACGCCGAGCACGATGAACTCCCGCGCATTGACGTCCTGCAGCGTCGCGACATGTTCGTTCGCGACGGCGCCGAAGATCACGCGCTTCACCAGCCAGAGCGTGTACGCCGCCCCCAGGATGAGCGTCATGCCGGCGAGAAACGCGTACCAGAAGTCGGCGCGGAAGCTCGCGAGAATGACCAGAAATTCGCCGACGAAGCCGGACGTCGCCGGCAAGCCGGAGTTCGCCATCGCGAACAGCACTGCGAAAGCCGCGAAGACCGGCATCGTGTTCACGACGCCGCCGTAAGAACTGATCTCGCGGCTGTGCACGCGGTCATAGAGCACGCCGACGCAGAAGAACAGCGCGCCGGAGATCAGGCCATGCGAAATCATCTGCACCATCGCGCCGTCGATGCCCATCGCTGCGCCGCGCGGATCGCCGTTGACGCGCATCAGTTCGAACGCCAGAAACGAGCCGAGCGTGACGAATCCCATGTGCGCGATCGAGGAGTACGCAATCAGCTTCTTCATGTCCTGCTGCACGAGCGCCACGAAGCCGATGTAGACGACCGCGATGAGCGACAGTGAGATCACGAGCCAGTCGAGCGCGCTGCTCGCATCAGGCGTGATCGGCAGCGAGAAGCGCAGAAAGCCATAGCCGCCCATCTTCAGCATGATCGCCGCCAGAATGACCGATCCGCCGGTCGGGGCCTCGACGTGCGCATCCGGCAGCCAGGTGTGCACTGGCCACATCGGCACCTTCACCGCGAACGCCAGCAGGAACGCTATGAAAATCGCTATCTGCTCGTTCATGCCGAGCGGCAGACGCTGGAAGTCCGCAATCGCATAGCTGCACTGCCCGCCGTCGCAGGTCTGCAGATACATATAGATCAGCGAGACCAGCATGAACACCGAGCCGAGGAACGTGTAAAGGAAGAACTTGATCGTGGCGTAGACGCGCCGTGGACCGCCCCAGACGCCGATGATGATGAACATCGGAATCAGCATGGCTTCCCAGAGGACGTAGAACAGCAATCCATCGAGCGCCGCGAACACGCCGATCATCAGGCCTTCGAGAATCAGAAAAGACGCGTAGTACTGCGCCGGCTTCTTCTCGATCACCGTCCAGGCCGCAATGACCACCAGCGGCGTGATGAACGTCGTAAGCAGAATGAGCGGCATCGCGATGCCGTCGACGCCCAGCGAGTACCAGGAGTTGAACTGGGTGATCCACTCGCGCTCCTCGACGAACTGCATCTGAGCCGTCGTCGTATCGAAACTCGTCCAGAGAAGCGTGGAGATCCCGAAAGTCGCCGCGGTCGTGAGCAGCGCGACCCAGCGTCCGAGCGCAACGCCGCGGTCGCCGACGAGGAGCATCAGCACGCCGCCCAGGATCGGCAGCCAGATGAGTACGGAGAGGATTGGCCAGTCGAACTGCATGGTGGTCTTGTCTTTTCCGTTAGCGCAGCACGTACCAGCCGAGCAGCACCGACAATCCGATGATCATCGCGAATGCGTAGTGGTACAGGTAGCCGGACTGCATGCGGCGCATGACGCCCGAGAGCCAGCCGACGATCCGCGCGGAACCGTTGACCAGCGCGCCGTCAATCAACGCGACGTCGCCAACGCGCCAGAGCGCCGTCCCCAGCTCACGACTGCCGCCGGCGAACACCGTCTGATTGATCTGATCGAAGTAGAACTTGTTGGCGAGCAGCGTATAGAGCGCGGAGAACCTCTCGGCGATCCTGGCCGGCAGATCTGGCCGCTTGATATAGAAGAACCACGCCGCAAGAGCGCCGAGCAGCGCCAACCAGACCGGCGGCTGCTGCAGCGCATGCACCACGAATGCGCCGGGCCCGTGGAATTCCTCGCCGACATGAGCGAGCACATCGTGCTGCGGCAGCACGAACGAGCGCATCGCCGAAATAGTCGCCAAACAGGACGGGGCCGATCGTGAACCAGCCGATGAGCAGCGACGGAATCGCCAGCAGGACGAGCGGCGCAGTCACGACCAACGGGCTTTCGTGCGGCGAACTGTGATCCTCCGGATGAGGATCCGGCTCATGCCCGGCGTCCGCATCCGTGACGACATGCGTGTCCTCGCCTTCAGCATGATGGTGCCAGCGGCGGAAAATCGCTCCGGACCATGGAAAGTCATGAAAACGAGACGGAAGCTGTAGAACGCCGTAACGAACACGCCGAGGAACACGCACCAGTACGCGTATGTCGCACCGGGGATATGCGATGCGTGCACCGCTTCGATGAGCGCGTCCTTTGAGAAGAATCCTGACGTACCGGGAAACCCGATCAGCGCGAGCGTGCCGATGAGGGACGTCCAGTACGTGATCGGCAGATACTTTCTCAGGCCGCCCATCTTGCGCATGTCCTGCTCGTGATGCATCGCGATGATCACCGAACCGGCGGCGAGAAACAGCAGCGCCTTGAAGAACGCGTGCGTCATGAGATGAAAGATCGCAGCGCCGTACGCAGACGCGCCGAGCGCCACCGTCATATAGCCGAGCTGCGACAGCGTCGAGTACGCAATCACGCGCTTGATGTCGTTGTTCACAACGCCGAGCAGACCCATGAAGAACGCGGTCGTCGCGCCGATGATGAGTACGGTCGACAGCGCAGTCTCCGAGAGCTCAAACAGCGGCGACATGCGCGCCACCATGAAGATCCCCGCGGTCACCATGGTCGCCGCGTGGATCAGGGCGGAAATCGGCGTCGGGCCCTCCATCGAGTCCGGCAGCCATACGTGCAGCGGAACCTGCGCCGATTTGCCCATGGCGCCGATGAACAGACAGATGCAGATCACCGTCATCGCCTGCCATTCGACGCCCGGAATGATCTGCATCGTGTTTGCGGCGATCGCTTCGCGCTGACCGAATACGGTCGCGTAGTCGAGCGAGCCTGTGTAGTACGCGACGCCGGCGATGCCCAGCACGAAGCCAAAGTCGCCGACGCGATTGACGAGGAACGCCTTCAGGTTCGCGAAGATCGCCGAAGGCCGTGTGT
Source organism: uncultured Gammaproteobacteria bacterium (assembly GCA_963723505.1). GTDB lineage: Bacteria > Pseudomonadota > Gammaproteobacteria > Steroidobacterales > Steroidobacteraceae > Steroidobacter. The sequence continues at coordinate 185,394 of CAVRQU010000023.1, read as the reverse complement.
ACCAGAAGCCGATGAGCAGGTACGACACCAGGCCGACCGCCTCCCAACCGAAGAACAACTGCAGGAAGTTGTTCGACATGACGAGCATCAGCATCGAGAACGTGAACAGCGAGATGTACGAGAAGAACCGCTGATAGCCCGGGTCTTCGTGCATGTAGCCGATCGTGTACACGTGCACGCAGAGCGAGACGAAGGTCACCACCACCATCATCATCGCCGTCAGCCGATCGACGAGGAAACCCACCTCCATGTGCATGCCGTCGCTCACCAGCCATGTGTAGACGCCCTCGTTCACGTTCGGCGCGCCGTCCACCAGCAACAGCTTGAGCACCCACGCCGACAACACGAACGACAGCGCGACGCCGGCGATCGTGATGCAATGAGCGCCGACCCGGCCGATCACACGCCCGGCGAGCCCTGCAATGACGGCCGCGATCAGCGGCGCCAGGACGATCGTCAGCAACGAGGATTGGGCGATCATGAGTGGGGACTGCGTTCTTCTTAAGCGTTTCTGGTTCGATAATCCTGCCGCCGCTCGAAAGGGCTAGCCCTTCATCGAATCCAGCTGCTCGACGTTGATGCTCTTGCGCTGACGGAACAGCACCACAAGGATTGCAAGCCCGATCGCCGATTCCGCCGCGGCGACCGTCATGATGAAGAAAACGAAGATCTGCCCGTCGAGATCGCCGAGATGCCGGGCGAAGGCGACGAAATTGAAGTTCACGGCGAGCAGCATCAGTTCGATGCACATAAGGAGCAGAATGACGTTCTTGCGATTGAGGAAAATGCCCGCCACGCTGAGCGCGAACAGCAAACCGGCCAGCAGGAGTCCGCTTTGCAGAGGAATCATGAGCGCTTCTCCGCCGGCATCTTGACGACGCGAACCCGGTCCTTCGCCCGAACGGCGACCTGTGCAGCGATGTCCTGCGCCTTCAGGCCCGGTCGATGACGCATGGTCAGCGAGATCGCAGCGACAATGGCGACCAGGAGAATCACCGCCGCCAGCTCGAAGGGAAGCAGATACTTCGTATAGAGCAACTCGCCCAGCGCCTGAGTGTTGCTGTAACCGTCCACCGCAAGGCTGGGCGCCGCCTCCGCGCCGACGCGTCCCAGATTCTTGACCCAGACGACGCTCGCGATCTCGATCACGACGATCACCGCAACCAGAACGCCGAGCGGCGCATAGCGGGTGAACCCCTCGCGCATCTGGGCCACGTTGATGTCCAGCATCATGACGACGAACAGGAACAGCACCATTACTGCGCCGACGTAGACGAGCACCAGCACGATAGCCAGGAACTCCGCTTCCATCAGCAGCCACAGGATTGCGCTGTTGAAAAACGCGAACACCAGAAACAGCGCGGCGTGCACCGGATTGCGCGCGGTAATGACGCCGATCGCAGCCACGACCAGGACGGCCGCAAAAGCGTAAAAGAGAATTTCAGTGATGGACATAGGGAAGTGACTAGCGGACGGCGGACGGCGGACGGTGAGGATCGGCTGGATTTCGCAAGCAGCCCATCGCTGGTCGTCGCGCTGGTCGCCTCATTGGATGTCTACCTCGCATGCTGAATTCCTTCACTGTCCGCTGTCCGCTTCCTATCGGTATCTCGCATCGGCGGCCTTGTCCGCGGCGATCATGGCTTCATAGCGCTCGCCGATGGCGAGCAGCTTGTCTTTCGTCATGATGTTCTCGCCGCGATTCTCCATGTGGTACTCGTGAATTCGCGTCTCAACGACGGCGTCCACCGGGCAGGCTTCCTCGCAGAAGCCGCAGTAGATGCACTTGAACAGATCGATGTCGTAGCGCGTCGTGCGGCGCGTACCGTCCGCGGCGACGTCCGATTCGATCGTGATCGCGAGCGCCGGGCACACCGCCTCGCAAAGTTTGCAGGCGATGCAGCGCTCCTGACCGTTCGGATAGCGCCGCAACGCATGGAGCCCGCGAAACCGCGGCGACTGGGGCGTCTTCTCCTCCGGATACTGCACGGTGACGTTCGGGCGGAACAGGAATTGACGCAGCGTGACCCAGAGGCCGACGAACAGCTCGCCGAGAAAGAAAGTCTTGAAGAAACTGGCCGGCGTTTTCACTGCACTACTCTCTCACCGCGCCCACGGACCGATCTGGTAAATCGACAGGACGCCCTCAACGACAATCCAGACCAGCGTGACTGGAATGAAGATCTTCCAGCCGAGCCGCATGATCTGATCGTAGCGATAGCGAGGAAAGGTCGCGCGGATCCACAGAAAGCAGAACAGGAAGAACGGCGATCTTGAAGAACAGCCAGTGGAAGCCTGGTGCAGCGAGCCAGTCAGGCACGCCCGGGTAGCCTTCGAACGGCGACAACCAGCCGCCGAAGAAGAACACGGACGTAAGCGCCGAGATCAGGATCATGTTGACGTACTCGGCGACAAAGAACACGGCGAAAGCCATGCCCGAGTACTCCACGTGAAAGCCGGCGACGATTTCCGATTCGCCTTCCACGACGTCGAACGGCGCGCGGTTGGTCTCGGCCAGTCCCGAAACGAAGAACACGACCGCGAGCGGCGCCAACCAGAACCAGTAGAAGCTCAGCACGCCGCCGCGCTGCGCCTCGATGATGTCGCCGAGATTCAGGCTGCGCGAGGCCATGATGACGCCGACGAGCGCAAATCCCATCGCGATCTCATAAGCGACCATCTGCGCAGCAGCGCGCAACGCGCCCAGGAACGCGTACTTCGAGTTCGCGGCCCAACCGGCGAGAATCACGCCGTAAACGCCGGCGGAACTCAGCGCAAGCAGGTACAACACGCCCGCATTGATGTCGGCGACCGCGAAGTTCGGCCACAGGGGAATGACCGCCCACGCAGCGAGCGCCGGGATCACTGAAAGAAGCGGCGCTATGAGGAACAGAAACTTGTTCGAGCTCGAAGGAACGATGATTTCCTTCACCAGGAGCTTGAGTACATCAGCGAACGGCTGACCAAACCCCCAGGGTCCGACGCGGTTGGGTCCGATGCGCGCCTGGATCGAACCGATCACGCGACGCTCCGCCAGCGTCAGGAACGCCATCAGCAGGATCACGGTGATGAACAGAATGACGGCGACGACGCCGTACCACACGACCGCCTGCATCCATTGCGGCAGGAACGACAGCAGGGTTGCTGCGAATTCCGGAACCGTGCTCACGCGCCCCGCCCTCGCGGCGCTTCGCGGCCGTCGCGAGTGTTCTGCAATGCGCTGGAACGACGCACGATTGCATCGACCTGATAGATCGGTACGTCGCTCTCAGCTGTTGCGACCGCCAATGCGAACTTCGACTGCAGCGTGCGCGCTGCGCTTTTCAGGGCGAACGTCGGCGCGTCGCTGATCTGCCTGCGCGCTTCCTCGGTAATCTGATCCGAGCTGGTGTATTCGAACCCCGGCAGATTCAGCAGATTCGCGAGGACGCGCAACACCTTCCACCCCGGCCGCGCCTCGCCGACCGGCGCCGCGGCGCCGGGCACGCTCTGCCAGCGCCCCTCGAGGTTGATGTACGTGCCGGAGGTCTCGACGAACGTGCCGATGGGAAGGATCACGTCGGCGAATTCCTTCGCGGAGGCATAGGGCGACAACGCGACGACGCAGTCCGCCGCTTTGAGCGCCTCGAGCGCTGCGCTCGAGGCGACGTCGTACGCCGGTTCGATCGCGCCGAACATGACATAGCTCTTGAGACGCGCGGCGAACATATCTGCGATGTTCAAACCGGCCGCCTGGACGGAGCGACCGCCCAGGCCACGGTGCGGCAGCACGCCGACCAGCGCCGCGCCGACAGCGTTGCCGCCTTCAGGCACGTAACCCACGGTCGCCCCCGTGACCTCCGCAAGGGCCGTCGCAATCAGGCGCAAATCGGCGAAGCCCGCATCGCGCTGTGCAATGGCGCCGAGAAGGATCAGACGACGCTCGCCCTCCAGAAGCTGCTGCGCGATTGCGCGCTGAGCGTCGCTCGGCTGAGCGTTTGCGACCAGCGTCGCAATCGAATCCGGCGCGCGATTCCCGGAGGCGCTGATGGCCGCTGCGGCGATTGCGCTCAAATGCTCGAACATGTCGAGCCCATTGGCTGACAGGTACTCCGCCACCGGAAACAGATATTCGTACCGACGCGGGTTCACAAAGGAGATTCTCGCGCCGCGCAGCGCCGCCTTGCGGATGCGATGGGCGATCAGCGGCGCCTCCTTGCGCAGGTTCGCGCCGACGATGAGTGCGGAGTTCAGCTGTTCCAGCTCCTCGATCGAGCAGCCGAGTCCCGGATAAAGAGGGTCGCTCGTCTCGTCGCGAAAATCGGTGCGACGCAGACGATGGTCCAGGTTGGCGCTGCCGAGGCCGCGCGCAATGCGAGCGAGCAGATACAACTCTTCCAACGTCGAGTTCGGTGAAGCGATCGCGCCGATCTGTGCGCCGCCGTGCTGCTTCGCAACGCGGGCGAGCCGCTCGGCGACGCGCGCGAGCGCCGTCTCCCAGTCGGTTTCCTGCCATACGCCGTTGTCGCGCACCATCGGCTTGAGCAAACGATCGTCGCTGTACACGCCCTGATAGCTGAAGCGGTCGCGGTCGGCGATCCACGTTTCGTTCACTGCTTCGTTGGGACGCGGCACGATGCGCATGATCCGGCCCCGGAGCACATGCGCGTAAAGATTGGCGCCGACGCTGTCATGCGGCGACACAAGCGGATGCTGCGTCATCTCCCAGGCGCGCGCGCGATAGCGGTACGGTTTGTTGTTGAGCGCTCCGACCGGACACAGGTCGATGATGTTCGCCGACAATTCATGGTCGACGCTCTTCTCGATAAACGTGCCGATTTCGGTGAGCTCGCCGCGGCCCACCGTACCGAGTTCCTGAAAGCCCTGAATCTCCTGCGTGAACCGTACGCAACGCGTGCAGTGAATGCACCGCGTCATGTCCGTCGAAACGAGCGGCCCGAGATTCTTGTCCTTGACGACGCGCTTGCGCTCGGTGAACCGCGATATATCGCGCCCGAAGCCCATTGCGAGATCCTGCAACTCACACTCGCCGCCCTGATCGCAGATGGGACAATCGAGCGGATGATTGATCAGCAGAAACTCCATCACAGCCTTCTGCGCGGCGATCGCCTTCGGCGACTTCGTGAAGACCTTCATGCCTTCAGCCACCGGCGTCGCGCACGCCGGCATGGGCTTCGGCGCCTTCTCCACTTCGACCAGACACATGCGGCAGTTGGCGGCGACGGTGAGCTTTTCGTGGTAACAGAAGCGCGGGACGTACACGGCGTGCGCGTCCGTCACCTGGATCACCATCTGACCCTTGCGCGCCTTCATGGGCACGCCGTTGACTTCGATATTGACCTGATCGTCGCTCATGAAAGCAGTGTGTGGGCTGTGGGCTGTAGGCTGTAGCCAGAGAAGCTTCGACTCTTCGCGCCCGTGCGCGTCGGCAGAAGACCGTTCATGCCTCTCACGCAGCGCGACGGGCGTCGCGCTCCACGAGGCTGTGGCCGTGCTCGATCATGTATTCGAACTCGTGCCGGAAATGCTTCATGAAGCTCTGCACCGGCCAGGCGGACGCATCCCCGAACGCGCAGATCGTGTGGCCTTCGATCTTGTTCGCGACGTCGACCAGCATGTCGAGATCTGCTCTTGCGCCCTGCCCGGCGAGGATTCGCCTGATCACACGATTCATCCAGCCGGTGCCTTCGCGGCACGGCGTGCACTGGCCGCAGGACTCCGCATAGTAGAACCGCGAAATGCGCTCGAGCACGCGCACCATGCAGGTCGTTTCATCCATGACGATCATCGCGCCCGTGCCGAGCGCCGAGCCCACCTTGCGCAGGCCGTCATAGTCCATCGTAACGTCCATCATCATTTCGCCGGGAACGACCGGCACCGAGGAGCCGCCGGGTATGACCGCCTTCAACCTGCGACCGCCGCGTACGCCGCCGCACAGGTCCAGTAGGTCCGTGAACGGGATCCCAAGCGGCAACTCGACGTTCTGCGGCTTATTGACGTGACCCGAAACCGAAAAGATCAATGTGCCGCCGGAATTCGCGACGCCAAGCTCGGCGAACCATTTGGGCCCCTTGCGCAGAATCGTCGGCACCGACGCGTAGCTCTGGGTGTTGTTGATGGTCGTCGGCTTGCCGTACAGGCCGAAGTTCGCGGGAAACGGCGGCTTGAAACGCGGCCGACCCTGCTTGCCCTCAAGTGATTCGAGAAGCGCGGTTTCCTCGCCGCAGATGTAGGCGCCGGCGCCCACGAACGAATACAGATCGAAATCGACGCCCGAACCGAGCAGATCCCTGCCGAGCAGTCCGGCTGCATATGCTTCCTGCAGCGCTTCTTCGAAACGAGGCACCGGCTCCGCCAGAAACTCGCCGCGAATGTAGTTGTAGCCGACGGTCGCCCCCATCGCGTAGCCGCCGATCGCCATGCCTTCGATCAGTGCGTGCGGGTTGTAGCGCAGGATGTCGCGGTCGTGGCAGGTGCCGGGCTCGCTCTCATCGGAATTGCAGACGACGTACTTCTGACCCGGCGCGTTGCGCGGCATGAAGCTCCACTTCATACCGGTCGGAAAGCCGGCGCCGCCGCGGCCGCGCAATCCTGAGGCTTTCACGTCCTCGATGATCTGCTCGCGGGGCGTCTTCTCCCGCAGAATGCGTTCCCATACTTCGTAACCGCCGATTTTGCGGTACGTGGCGAGCTCCCACGACCGCTCCATGCCAAGCGGTTCGAAGCACACCAGATTCTGCGGATACTTGTCTGTCATGGAGACGTTGATCGTTGAGCGTTGAGCGTTGACCGCAAGAACTCAAAGACGCTGCGCGGCGCCCGACGGCAGTCTTCCGACTGACAACCGAGGACGGACAACGGACAACTGCGCTTTGCGCCCCTCATTTGCAGTTGTCCAGGATCTCATCGACCTTCTCGGGCGTGAGGTTCTCGTAGTAGACATGGTCGACCATCATCATCGGCGCGTTGTTGCAGGCCGCGAGACATTCTTCCTCGCGCTTGAGAAAGAAACGTCCGTCCGCTGTGCTCTCGCCGACCCTGACGCCTAAGCGCTTCTCGACGTGCGCAAGGATGTCGTCGCCGCCGCAGAGCATGCACGAGATGTTCGTGCAGACGGAGATGTGGTGCCGGCCGACGGGTCGCGTTTCGAACATCGAGTAGAACGTCGCGACTTCATACACCTGAATCGGCGGCAGTCCCAGGTACTCGGCGACCGCGTCCATCGAGTCGCGCGTCAGATACCCGCCCACGTCGTGCTGAACGGCGCGTAACGCCCCGATCACGGCGGAACGCTTCCGATCCGGAGGAAACTTCGCGACCCACTGATCGATTTCATGCTTCGCATGCTCGGAGAGCACGCCGTATCTGCCTTTCGTCTCGCTCACCGGTCGACTTCCCCGAAAACGATGTCCTGCGTCCCGATCACTGCGACGACGTCCGCGAGCAAGTGACCCTTGACCATCTCCTCCAACGAAGCGAGGTGCGCGAAGCCTGGCGCACGACACTTGAGCCGATAGGGCTTGTTCGCGCCGTCCGAAACCAGATAGACGCCGAACTCGCCCTTGGGCGCTTCCACCGCTGCATAGGTCTCACCCTCGGGCGCGCAGTAGCCCTCCGTGAACAACTTGAAGTGGTGAATCAGCGATTCCATGTCGCCCTTCATTTCCTCACGGCTCGGCGCCGCAACCTTGTGATCGGACGTCATCACCGGGCCAGGATTGTTCCTGAGCCACTCCACGCACTGGCGAATGATGCGATTCGACTGGCGCATCTCCTCGATGCGCACGAGATAGCGGTCGTAGCAATCGCCGTGCACGCCGACGGGGATGTCGAAGTCCATCTGTTCGTACACTTCGTAAGGCTGCTTCTTGCGCAGATCCCACTCGATGCCCGAACCGCGCAGCATGGGTCCGGTAAAGCCGAGCTGGAGCGCCCGCTCCGGCGAAACGACGCCGATATTCACCGTACGCTGTTTCCAGATGCGGTTGTCCGTCAGGAGCGTTTCATACTCATCGACCGCGGCCGGGAAACGGTCGGTGAAGTCCTGGATGAAATCAAGGAGGCTGCCCGTGCGCCGCTCGTTCAGTCTGTCGACGTCTTTCTGCGATCGCCACTTCGACGGCTGATACTTGGGCATCGTCTCCGGCAGATCGCGATAGACGCCGCCCGGCCGGTAGTACGTCGCATGCATGCGCGTGCCTGAGACGGCTTCATAGCAGTCCATCAGATCCTCGCGCTCGCGAAAGCAATACAAAAACACGGTCATCGCGCCGATGTCGAGACCGTGCGCGCCAAGCCACATGAGGTGATTCAGCACCCGCGTGATCTCGTCGAACATCACACGGATGTATTGCGCCCGCAGCGGCGGCGCGAGGCCCAGCAGTTTCTCGATCGCGAGCACGTACGCATGCTCGTTGCACATCATCGAAACGTAGTCGAGTCGATCCATGTAGCCGATCGACTGATTGAAGGGTTTTGACTCCGCGAGCTTTTCAGTCCCCCGATGCAGAAGTCCGATGTGCGGATCCGCCTTCTGTATGACTTCACCTTCGAGCTCGAGCACCAGTCGCAGGACGCCGTGCGCAGCCGGATGCTGTGGACCGAAGTTCAGCGTGAAATTCCGGATCTCAGCCACGGCTGCCGGCCTCCACGTGTGCGCCGACCGGCACGTCCTTCAGTTCGGCCGCGTAGCGATTGTCGTCGCGGATCACGCGCGGGACGAGCGTGCGCGGCTCGATGCTCACGGGCTGGTACACGACGCGCCCTTTCGCGGGGTCGTACTTCACCTCAACGTTGCCGATGAGAGGAAAGTCCTTGCGGAAGGGGTGGCCGATGAAACCGTAGTCCGTGAGGATGCGGCGCAGGTCGGGATGGCCGTTGAAAAGTATGCCGAACAGATCGAACGCCTCGCGTTCGTACCAGTTCGCAGACGCCCAGACGCCGATCACGGAGTCGATGACTGGCGGCTCGCCCTCGGATGCGAAGCATCGCAGGCGCAGGCGCCAGTTGTTCGCGATCGACAGCAGCTGATACGTGACGGCGAACCGCGCCTCCCTGGACGCAGTGATCGTTTCACGAATGCGATTCACGCCGCGACTGAAGCCGCGCGAGGTCGAGCTGAGCGTGCTCCATTCATCGCGGCCGTAGTCCAGGAAGTCGACGCCGGCGAGGTCGATCAGCTGTTCGAAACAAAACTCCGGATCGTCACGCAGTTCACGACACACATTGAGCAGGTCTGCGGACTGAACCTCATAGCCCAGCTCGCCGGGACGCGACGGCAGGAGCTGCAACCGGTCAGCGAAGCGCGCTGCAACTCTCGAGGCGAGTATCTCGGTGCGTGCGGTCATGAGAATCTGTCAGCGTGCGATCGTGCTGGTGCGGCGAATCTTGTTCTGCAGCTGCAGAATGCCGTAGAGCAGCGCCTCGGCGGTGGGCGGACACCCAGGCACATAGACGTCGACAGGAACGATGCGATCGCAACCGCGCACGACTGCGTAGGAATAGTGGTAGTAGCCGCCGCCGTTCGCGCACGAACCCATCGAGATCACCCAGCGCGGCTCGGGCATCTGGTCATAGACCTTGCGCAGCGCGGGCGCCATCTTGTTGACGAGCGTGCCGGCGACGATCATCACATCGGACTGTCGCGGGCTCGGTCGAAACACGACGCCGAAACGATCGAGGTCGTAGCGCGCAGCGCCCGCGTGCATCATTTCCACCGCGCAACAGGCCAGGCCAAACGTCATCGGCCACATCGAACCCGTGCGCGCCCAGTTGATGACCGAGTCTAGCGTCGTCGTGACGAAGCCGCGTTGCGGCGGCGCAATGTCAGGGCTCTCTGCCGTCGGGGCGATCAGTCCCATTCGAGCGCCCCCTTCTTCCACTCATAGACGAAACCGACTACGAGAATCAGCAGAAAGACGCCCATGGCGGCGAGTCCCATCGCGCCGATTGAATCGAGCGACACGGCCCATGGAAACAGAAAGGCGATTTCGAGATCGAAGATGATGAAGAGAATCGCTACGAGGTAATAGCGGACGTCGAACTTCATGCGTGAGTCGGAAAACGCTTCGAAGCCGCATTCGTAGGCTGACAGCTTCTCGCTGTCGGGTCGGCGCGGGCCAAAAAGGAATCCGAGCCCGATCAGCAAGGCCCCAAGAGCGCCGGCTACGCCCAGAAAGATCAGAATGGGTACGTAATTCTGCAACATCGGGTGACTCACGGCGCCGGGGTCCGGCGACGGGCGCGCATTGTATCAGGCCGTTGCGACGCGGTAAGGGGTAGGAGGCGTCTGATATGTGCTGAAGCGCAACAAAAGTTCGCTGTGTGAGCACGGCGCTCAAGGCGAATCACTCGATGCGGCGATACAAGGCGTGAATGCGCGCGAAGCAAGGAGCGCCGCCGCAATCCGGCGCCGGCCCAGAGACGAAGTTCTTCGTCCTGCGAAAGCGGAATTCAGGCCTCAGAACGCTAACGCGGAGTTCTTTCTCTTTCCTGAAGAGTAGGAACCAAAGAGAAACAGTCTTCGCCGGGTACGTGTGGCCGCCGGCCACTTGCACAAGTTCTACTTCGTTCTCTGCGCGACTCCAGAGAAAGAAGCAGCAAGACAGAAAGAGTTGGTGCGGATGAGAGGACTCGAACCTCCACGGATTGCTCCACTAGCCCCTCAAGCTAGCGTGTCTACCAGTTCCACCACATCCGCACGAAAGAGAATTGCCGCGCGACATCAGCCGCCTGAATCTTCTGTCGCCGGCGCAGACGGCGCCTCGACAGGTTCATTCGCCGGCGGGGTCGTCGCCGGCGCAGGCGGCGAGCCCGCTTCGTCCTGTGTTTCCGCCGGCGCCTGCACGCGGTCAATCACGCTGGTCGGCGCTTCCGTCTTGCGGCCGCCCATGTAGGCGAGCGTCAGGCTTGTCGCGATGAACAGCACCGCGAGCGTCGCCGTCGTACGCGACAGAAATGAAGCCGAGCCGCGTGCGCCGAACACCGTGCCAGACGCGCCCGCGCCGAAACCGGCGCCTGCGTCCGCACCCTTGCCACGCTGCAGCAGCACCAATCCGACAATGGCTGCCGCAATCAGCACATGGAAAACGATCGTGGCAGTGTGTAACCAGTTCATATCGATCCCGAGAAGTACGCGCTCAGTGCGCCTGCGCCGCAGCGCATATCTTCAGAAATTCGTCCGCCTTGAGCGATGCACCGCCGATCAGACCGCCATCGACGTCCGGCATCGCAAAAATCTCGCGGGCATTGCCCGCCTTGACGCTGCCGCCATACAGCACGCGCAGGCCGGCGGCGATTTTAGCATCCCGCGCCGCGACTTCGGCGCGGATGTGCGCATGAACTTCCTGCGCCTGAACCGGCGTTGCGTTCTTGCCGGTGCCGATGGCCCAGACCGGCTCATAGGCGACGACCGCCTCTTTCATTGCACGAACGCCGGCGAGCTCGATCACGGCGGCCAGTTGCCGAGAAACGACCTGCATCGTCAGGCCTCGTTCCCGCTCATCCAGCGTTTCGCCTACGCACAGTATCGGCGCCAGTCCCTGCGCCTGCGTCGCAAGGAATTTGCGCGCCACGAGGGCGTCGTCCTCCTTATATAAGGAGCGGCGTTCGGAATGACCCACGATCACATACCGGCAGCCGACATCCTTCAGCATGGCGGCTGACACTTCGCCGGTGAAGGCGCCGATCGCTTCCGCGCACGTGGATTGCGCGCCGAGCGCGATGCTCGAGGACTTCAGCATTCGCGCCGCTTCCCACAGATAGACGAACGGCGGACACACTGCGATATCGGCCGTCGGATGACCGGGCAGGCCCAGCAGCAGACGTTCGATGAGCTCCGCGTTCTCCGCTCGCGTTCCGTGCATTTTCCAGTTCCCGGCGATAAAGGGCCGGCGCATCGCAATACCTCAGGTCAGCCTTGTTCACGACGTTCGACGCATGAGCAGCGAAACGGCCCCCCGCGAAGGGCGCGGAAGCTTAGCGACGCACCCGCGCGAAAGCAAACGGGACACGGACCGTCAGCGGATAACGGGCGGCGCAGTGAGGTTTCGGATGAGAGCGGACAGGCTCGCCGCAGCAGACGGCCAACCGCAGCTCAGGCTGCGGCCTGCGCAGCCGATGCAACACAGACTGCGAGCTCCCTGGCGAGTTCGCGCACCAGTTTTTCGTCGCTTCCTTCGACCATCACCCGGATCACAGGTTCGGTCCCCGAAGCCCGCAGGACGATCCGGCCCGCGCCCGCAAGGCGCGCTTCGGCCTGTGCAACCGCTTCCTGAATCCGCGGCGACTTGGCCGGATCGATCTCAGATGCGACCCGCACATTCTCAAGCACCTGCGGATACTTCGGCATCGGCGCAGCGAGTTCGGCGAGACTCCGGCCCGTCTGCTTCATGATCGCCAGCACCTGCAATGCACTGATCAACGCATCTCCCGTCGTCGTGCGATCGAGGCACAGGAGATGCCCGGACGTCTCCCCGCCGAGCGTGCCGCCCGTCTCCTTCAGCAATTCCAGCACGTAGCGATCGCCGACCCTGGCCCGCCTGAACTCGATGCCTTCCTTCATGAGCGCGTGCTCCAGCCCCAGATTGCTCATCACGGTTCCGACGACGGGTCCGTGCAGCGTCTTCTGCTGATGACGCGCACGCGCAATGATGTACAGCAACTGGTCGCCGTCGACGGTGCGTCCGAGGTGGTCCACCATGACAAGGCGATCCCCATCCCCGTCGAGCGCGACGCCGCATTGAGCACGCACGCCCGGAACGGTGAGTTGCAGGAGCTCAGGAGCCGTCGATCCGCAGTTCAGATTGATGTTGCGGCCGTTGGGCGAGCAGCCGATCGGCACGATCTCTGCGCCCAGGTCCGCGAGAATCCGCGGACCCACCTTGTAGCCCGCCCCGTTCGCGCAGTCGATGACGACCTTGAATCCCGTCAGGTCGAGCCCGGGCACGGTCGACATACAGAATTCCTGGTAACGAACGCGCGTTTTGTCGACGCGCGTAGCGCGGCCCAGCTTGCCAGAGCTGCGCGTGATCGGCGGCTCGTTGAGGTGCTGCTCAATGCTCGCTTCAACCTCATCGGACAACTTGCCGCCGCTCTTATCGAAGAACTTGATGCCATTGTCCTCATAAGGATTGTGCGACGCGCTGATTACGACGCCGAAGTCGCACTCGAACCGCGTCGTGAGGTAAGCGATCCCGGGCGTCGGCAGTGGTCCGATCATCAGGACGTCGACGCCGGAAGCGACGAATCCGGCTTCCAGCGCTGACTCGAACATGTATCCCGACAGTCGGGTGTCCTTGCCGACGAGCACTGCGCCGCCGTTCGGCGCCAGCACGCGCGCCGCTGAGCTTGCGAGCCTGAGCGCGAAGTCCACGGTCAGCGGGTGTTCGCCGACGCGGCCCCGAACGCCGTCTGTGCCGAAGTACTTTCTCGCCACGCCTCTCTCCTCAAGAAAACCGGTGACTCGTGAATTCGTGACTCTAAAATGGCCAGACGCCGATCTGCCCACGGCGGTGAATCACACCAAGGGCCTGTGCGCGTCTCTGACCGTCGCCAGTCGCTATTTACCTGATGCGATAGCCGGCATCGCGCAGCGCCGTCGCAATCTTCACTGCGTCGACCGTCTCGCGGACGTCATGTACTCGAATGATGCTCGCTCCCGCAAGCGCCGAGGCCGCCGCGACCGCCAGCCCACCGGCAAGACGCTCGTCGAGCGGCCGGCCGAGCAAGGCGCCGAATAAGGACTTGCGCGACGCGCCGACGAGCAACGGCGTCGACAGATCGTGGAACGCCGGCAACGCCGCCAACAACGCCAGATTGTGCTCAAGGCGCTTGCCGAATCCGACGCCCGGATCGACGACGAGGCGGTCGCGCGACACGCCCGCGCCCACGCATGCAGCGATCCGCTCCCGCAGGAATTCGCGCACCTCTGCGACGACATCGGTGTAGCAAGGCTCCTTCTGCATCGTGCCGGGCTCGCCCTGCATGTGCATGAGGCAAATCGCCGCGTTGCTGCGCGCCGCAGCTTCGAGCGCGCCTGGCGCCTGCAGCGCCCGTACGTCGTTGATCATGCTCGCGCCTGCATGCACGGCGGCGGTCATGACCTCCGCTTTGCTGGTGTCGACGGAAATCGGTACGGACAGGCGTCGTGCCAGCGCTTCGACGACCGGCGCAACACGCCGGATTTCTTCCTCCGCCGCAACCGGCGCCGCGCCGGGCCGCGTCGATTCGCCGCCGACGTCGATCAACCCCGCGCCCTCCGCCGCCATCTCCTGCGCGCGCTCGAGCGCACGGTCGAAATCGCTGAACCTGCCCCCGTCCGAAAACGAATCGGGCGTCACGTTCAGGACGCCCATCACGATCGGACGGGACAGATCGAGGCTGTGAGAACCGCAACGAAGGAACATGATCTCTGGCCCGCAGGCTAACTGGCGAACTGGCGAACCGGTATGAAAAAGGGCCCGAGCGACGCTCGGGCCCAGTTCCTCTGACCAGTATGCCGGTGGGCCAGTAGGCCAGTCAGCCTCGTCTCAGTGCTGACTCGCCGGCTTACCGATAGGAGCCTCCGGCGTCTCACGATCACGGCTCTTGCCCCCGATCGTCGGCGTCGTGGTGTCGTCCCATCCGGCCGGCGGCTTCGGATCGCGTCCTTCCATGATGTCCTTGATCTGCGATTCGTCGATCGTCTCGTACTTGATCAGCGCCTCGGACATCTTGTGCAGCTTCTCCAGATGCGACTCGAGAATGCCCTTGGCGCGCTGGTAGTTGGAGTCGATCAGGCGCCGCACTTCCTCGTCGATCGCATGCGCCGTGACGTCCGACACCTGCTTGTGCTGGGTCACTGAGCGACCGAGAAATACCTCACCCTGATCCTCGCTGTAGGTGAGCGGACCCAGACGATCCGACAACCCCCACTTCGTGACCATGTTGCGGGCGATCTCTGTCGCGCGCTCGATGTCGTTGGACGCGCCCGTTGTGACGGACTCCTCGCCGAAGATCATTTCCTCGGCAATGCGGCCGCCGAAGAGGGTCGTGATGCGGCTTTCGAGACGACGCTTGCTGGTGCTGTAGCGATCGCTCTCCGGGAGGAACATCGTGACGCCGAGCGCCCGGCCGCGCGGAATGATCGTGACCTTATAGACCGGATCGTGCTCCGGCACCGACAGGCCGACGATCGCATGTCCCGCCTCGTGATAGGCCGTGAGCTTCTTCTCCTGTTCGTCCATCACCATCGAGCGACGCTCGGCGCCCATCATGATCTTGTCCTTCGCGCGCTCGAATTCGTCCATGGTGACCGTGCGGCGATTCGCTCGCGCGGCGAAGAGCGCCGCTTCGTTGACGAGGTTTGCGAGATCCGCGCCCGAGAAGCCGGGTGTGCCGCGCGCGATGATCTGCGGCTTCACATCCTCGGCGAGCGGGAGCTTGCGCATGTGGACCTTGAGGATCTGCTCGCGACCGCGGACGTCGGGCAGCGGCACGACAACCTGGCGATCGAAACGGCCTGGACGCAGCAACGCCGGATCGAGCACATCGGGACGGTTCGTGGCGGCGATGACGATGACGCCTTCCGTACCTTCGAAACCGTCCATCTCGACCAGCAACTGATTGAGCGTCTGCTCGCGTTCGTCATGGCCGCCGCCCAGGCCAGCGCCGCGGTGCCGACCGACCGCGTCGATTTCATCGATGAAGATGATGCAGGGCGCGTGCTTCTTCGCCTGGTCGAACATGTCCCGCACGCGCGAGGCGCCGACGCCGACGAACATCTCGACGAAGTCCGAGCCTGAAATCGTGAAGAACGGCACCTTTGCTTCGCCGGCGATGGCGCGCGCCAGGAGCGTCTTACCTGTGCCGGGCGACCCGACCATCAGCACGCCGCGCGGAATCTTGCCGCCGAGCCGCTGGAACTTGCCCGGGTCCTTGAGGAACTCGACGATCTCGACGACTTCTTCCTTCGCTTCATCGACGCCCGCGACATCGGCGAACGTCACCTGAACCTGATCTTCGCCCAGTAGCCGCGCGCGGCTCTTGCCGAACGACATCGCGCCTCGGCCGCCAGCGCCGCCCTGCATCTGCCGCATGAAGTACACCCAGACGGCGATCAACAACAGAATCGGGAACGACGAGATGAACAGCTGCATCAGAAACGACTGGCGTTCCGGCGCTGCTGCACTGAACTTGACATCCGAGTCAAGCAGGGTCCCGATGAGTTCCGAGTTCTCGGTTTCCGGGTTGTAAACGGTGAACTGCTCGCCGTTCGTGCGCACACCCTTCAGGACGTTGCCCTTGAAGGTGACCTCCGCGATGCCGCCGTCCTTTACCTGCTCCAGGAACGTCGAGTACGGGATTTCCTGAACCGCGCCGGATCTCGCACTGAAATTGCTGACGACCGTGGCGACGACCACGGCGATCACGATCCACAGGACGATGTTCTTGGCTAGATCATTCAAAGTGGGATCCTCGAAAACTCGGTAGCTGGGGATCGGAACCCGGGGGTTCGGACTACCGGGCGATAGGTAAATAGACGTGTTCCAATCGACACTACTACATCAGGGTCGGCCAAAGCCATAACCGAATCCCCGGTACTCAGGCCGGCCGCTACGGACCTCTTCCGGCCTCGCGTCCATCTTCCTGAGATAGCAACGCTCATCACGATTTAAAGTGGCGCGCCAACAGATAAATTTCCGGGCTGCGCTGGCGCGACGCGGGCGGCTTTCGGACCTTGACCGTCTCGAACGAGCCGCGCAGGGCGCGCATGAAAGGCTGAAAGTGACGCCCCTGGAACACCTTGACGAGGAAGTCGCCGCCGGGCGCAAGCGACCTGCTTGCGAAATCCAGGGCAAGTTCAACCAGATGCATCGATCGGTCATGGTCGACATCGGCGATGCCGGTCGTATTGGGCGCTATATCCGACATTACAAGCTGCGGTCGGTCGTTCCCGAGGCGGTCCAGCAGCTGTTGCAAGGCTGCTTCGTTCGAGAAATCGCCCTGAATGAACTCGACGCCGGCGATTTCGTCCATGGGCAGAACGTCCAATGCGACGATGCGTCCCGTACCGTGCAGAAGCCGCGCCGCGTACTGACTCCAGCCGCCCGGCGCCGCGCCCAGATCGACGATCGTCATCCCAGGCCGCAGGATCCGGTCGGTGCGCTGAATCTCCTCCAGTTTGAAGACCGCGCGCGATCGGTAGCCAGCCTCACGCGCGCGCTTCACGAACACGTCGCTCTCGTGCTCGGCGAGCCAGCGACGACTGGATTTGGTACGTTTGACCATGGCGCCAGATGATCTATGGAAGCTCTGATTTACCCGTCTACCCGACCTTCGAGAATACAGACGCCCGACAGACGAGGAATATCGAAGCTGCCGTTGTTCTCATACGCAGCAGACCAGAGACCGCCTGGCGGAGATCTGCACCATGACGACGATTGAGAAAACAGGCGTCATCGAGCCCACGCTCCGGATCGATGATCGCGTGATGAGTGCGAGCCATGGCGCTTGAACTGAGCGAAAAGCAGAAGAAACATCTGCGCGGCCTCGCCCATGGACGCGATCCGGTCGTAATGATCGGACAGGCCGGTCTTTCGCCCACCGTCGCGCAGGAATTCGAAACCGCCCTCGCCGCTCATGAGCTGGTAAAAGTGCGCGCCCGCGTCGGCGATCGCGAGGAGCGCGATGCGATTCTGGCGGGCCTCGCAGAACGAACCGGCAGCGCGCTCGTGCAGCGCATCGGCAACACCGGCGTGTTCTACCGACCGCACAAGGAACGGCCGCGAATCATTCTGCCGGACGACTGAACCGCCAGACGAGCGCGAACGCCCCGATACAGGCGATCGCGAACAGCACCGTCGAAGCGCCGTGCAGCATTCCAAAACGCGCCATATCGCCGGCGCTGCGCGCGGCGTCCATGCCCGGACGCAGCGCGAGCTCGCTGATAAGCGGCGCCGCGGCTGTTCCTGCAATCAGCGCCAGATCGTTGCGCCGCGCTTTGCTCGCCTTGCGCGCAAGCAGGAGTCCGATCAGGACCACCGCGAAGACGACGCCCAGCCACGTTTCGACGCGGAAAAATCGCCCGGCAAGATCGCCGGCGACGCGCCGGTCATCGAGCGTGGCGAACAGCGTCGGCGCGACGACGCCGCACACGGTCCAGAGGCTGCCGGCCCAGAATGCGACGAGGATGGAGGCGAGTCGGCGCACTCAAACGTACTTGACGGCGACGATCTCGTACGAGCGCGTCCCGTTCGGAGCGACCACATCGACCACATCGCCTTTCGACTTGCCGACGAGAGCGCGCGCGATGGGCGATGACACCGAGATCAGCCCGCTCCTGATGTCAGCTTCGGCGTCGCCGACGATCTGATACACCACCTTGGCGCCGTCGTCCTGGTCTTCCAGATCAATCGTGGCGCCGAACACGACTTTCCCGTTCGACGGCAACCGGGTCACGTCGATGATTTCCGAATTCGACAGGTGGCCTTCGATGTCCTTGATGCGCCCTTCGATGAAGCTCTGCTGCTCGCGCGCCGCATGATATTCCGCGTTCTCGCTCAGATCGCCGTGGCTGCGCGCCTCAGCGATCGCCTGAATCACGCGCGGACGATCCTCGCTCTTCAGTCTCTTCAACTCGGAGCGCAGGCGCTCCGCGCCTTTCGACGTCAGCGGCATGCGTTTCATGACGCCCCACTCTGGTCTATGGCCTGGTGCAGATCCTGCAGACGATTCACTTCGACCTCATTCATGTGTGCGATCGCATCGCAGGTCGCAAGCCCCGCGGCGACGGTGGTGTAGTAGGTGATCCGCTTGTGCACCGCCTCGCGACGGATCGAGCGCGATTCGAAGATCGCCTGCTTGCCTTCCGTCGTGTTCACGATCAGCGAGATCTCGTCATTCTTGATCATGTCGACGATATGCGGTCGGCCTTCACGCACCTTGTTGGCGCTGCGGCAGGGAATTCCCGCGTCCGCAATCGCCTTCGCGGTGCCCGACGTCGCGACGATCTCGAAACCCTGCGCGACCAGTCGACGCGCGAGCGTCACGGCGGCGGGTTTGTCGCGCTCGCGCACGCTGATGAGACACACGCCGCGCGTCGGCAGCGTGACGCCGGAGGCGAGTTGCGCCTTCGCATACGCCTCGCCGAACGACAGGCCGGTGCCCATCACTTCGCCGGTCGATTTCATCTCCGGGCCCAGAATCGGGTCGGCCTCAGGGAACTTCGCGAACGGGAACACCGATTCCTTCACTGCGAAGAACTTCGGCACGCGCTCGCTCATCAGACCGAGATCCTTCAGCTTCGCGCCCGCCATCACGCGCGCCGCCATCTTGGCGAGCGGAACGCCTGTCGCTTTCGACACGAAGGGCACGGTGCGCGATGCGCGCGGATTCACCTCCAGAATGTAGACGACGCCGTTCTGGATCGCGAACTGAATGTTCATCAGCCCGACGACGTTGAGCGCACGCGCGAGCTTGCGGGTCTGCTCCTTGAGCTCCGCCTGCGTTTCGGGGCTGAGGCTGTTCGGCGGCAACGAGCACCCGGAATCCCCTGAATGCACGCCCGCCTGTTCGACGTGCTCCATGATGCCGCCGATGTAGACCTCCTCGCCGTCGCAGATCGCATCTACGTCGACTTCGATCGCGAGATCGAGGAAGCGATCGAGCAGCACCGGACTGTCGTTCGACACCTTCACGGCGTCCGTCATGTAGATGCGCAGGTCGTCCTCGTTGAAAACCACTTCCATAGCGCGGCCGCCGAGCACATAGGACGGTCGCACGACGAGCGGGAATCCCACCGTCCGCGACATCGACAGCGCCTGTTCTTCCGTGCGCGCTGTGCAATTCGGCGGCTGCTTCAGGTTGAGCTTCTGCACGAGTTGCTGGAAGCGCTCGCGATCTTCGGCGACGTCGATCGAATCCGGAGTCGTCCCGATGATCGGGGCGCCGGCCGCCTCGAGCGCCCGGCAGAGCTTCAGCGGCGTCTGGCCGCCATATTGCACGATCACGCCCGCCGGCTTCTCCTTATCGATGATCTCCATGACGTCTTCGAACGTCAGCGGCTCGAAGTACAACCGGTCCGATGTGTCGTAGTCCGTCGACACGGTCTCCGGATTGCAGTTCACCATGATCGTTTCGAAGCCCTCCTCGCGCAGCGCAAGCGCCGCATGCACGCAGCAGTAGTCGAACTCGATGCCCTGGCCGATGCGATTCGGACCGCCGCCGAGGATCATGATCTTCCTGCGTTCCGTCGGCGCGGCTTCGCATTCCTCGTCATACGTCGAGTACATGTAGGCGGTCGACGTCGCGAACTCCGCCGCGCACGTGTCGACGCGTTTGAAAACCGGCCGAATGCCCATCGTGATGCGCCGGCGACGCACGCTCGCTTCGTCGACGCCTAAGCAGCGTCGCGAGGCGGCGGTCGGAAAATCCCTTCCGCTTGAGCACGCGGACACGATCTCGTTCGAAAGCTTCAAGGCCCTGCGTCTGGACGATCTGCTCTTCCTGGACAAGGTCGTCAACCTGCGACAGGAACCAGGGATCGATGTGCGACAGCGGTGCACTTCCTCGAATGTGAAGCCGGCCCGGAACGCGTCGGCCACATAGCGCAGGCGATTCGGCCCTGGCATGCGCAACTCTTCGCGCAGACGATGCTGCTCGTCCTCAGCGAGCGGCAGATTCATGATCGGATCGAGACCGTCCATGCCCGTCTCGAGGCTGCGCAGCGCCTTCTGCAGCGACTCCTGGAAGGTGCGGCCGATCGCCATCACTTCGCCGACCGACTTCATTTGCGTCGTCAAACGATCGTTGGCGCCGGGAAATTTCTCGAACGTGAACCGCGGAATCTTCGTCACGACGTAATCGATCGTCGGCTCGAACGAGGCCGGCGTGGCGCCGCCGGTGATATCGTTCTTCAATTCATCGAGCGTGTAGCCGATGGCGAGCTTCGCGGCGATCTTGGCGATGGGAAATCCGGTGGCCTTCGAGGCGAGCGCCGAGGAGCGAGACACGCGCGGATTCATCTCGATGATGAGCAGACGGCCGTCGTCCGGATTGAGCGCGAACTGCACGTTCGAGCCGCCGCACTCGACGCCGATCTTGCGCAGCACCGCGATCGAGGCGTTGCGCATGCGCTGATACTCCTTGTCGGTCAGCGTCTGCGCCGGCGCGACGGTAATCGAATCGCCCGTGTGCACGCCCATCGGATCGAGATTCTCGATCGAGCAGATGATGATGCAGTTGTCGTTGCGGTCGCGCACCACCTCCATCTCGTACTCTTTCCAGCCGATCACCGATTCCTCGAGCAGCACTTCGCTCGTCGGCGATGCATCAAGGCCGCGCTCGACGATTTCGACGAACTCTTCGCGGTTGTACGCGATCCCGCCGCCCGAACCGCCGAGCGTGAACGAGGGCCGAATGACCGTGGGAAAGCCGATCTCCGCCTGAACGGCGAGGGCCTCTTCCATGCTGTGCGCGATGCGCGAGCGAGGCGATTCGAGTCCGATCTCGCGCATGGCGTTGCGAAAGCGCTCGCGGTCCTCAGCCATGTCGATCGCTTCGCGCGACGCTGCGATCAGTTCGACGCCGTACTTCTCCAGCACGCCCTCGCGCACCAGATCGAGCGCGCAGTTGAGCGCCGTCTGCCCGCCCATCGTCGGCAACAGGGCATTCGGCCGTTCCTTCTCGATGATCCGCTCGACGGTGCGCCAGTTCACCGGCTCGATATAGACGGCGTCCGCAGTTTCCGGATCCGTCATGATCGTCGCCGGATTCGAATTCACGAGAATGACGCGATAGCCCTCTTCCTTCAGAGCCTTGCAGGCCTGTGCGCCGGAATAGTCGAATTCGCATGCCTGACCGATGACGATGGGACCGGCGCCGATGATCAGAATGCTTTGCAGGTCGGTTCGTTTCGGCATGCTTTCTCGTTCAGGCAATCTCTGCACGAGTGCATTCTGGCCCGCCCTTTACCGTTGCGAGCCCGTCTTGCAGCCAGTGCATCGTTGAAATTCAGCAGTACTCGCGCAAATCCCTCAAGCTTCGGCGGCCCGCTTGCCGCCCTCGCGCGCCGCGCTCTGCGCATTGAGCCGGTCGTGAATCATCGCGATGAAACGGGCGAACAGTCAGGCGCACATCGTTGCGGGCCCGGACTCGCTTCGGGATGACCCTGGAAGCTGAAGGCCGGACGATCCGTGCGCTCGATCCCCTGCAGCGATCCGTCGAACAGCGACTTGTGCGTCGTCCTCACGTTGGCGCCGAGCGTCGTCTCATCGACTGCGAAGCCGTGATTCTGGCTCGAGATCAGGACGCGGCCGGATAGCGAGATCGAGCACGGGATGATTCGCGCCGTGATGACCGAACTTCATCTTCACTGTCTTCGCATCGCTCGCGAGCCCGAGCAACTGATGTCCCAGGCAGATGCCGAAGATCGGAATATCGGTCTCGAGGAATTTCCTGATCGCTTCGATCGCGTACGTGCACGGCTCCGGATCGCCCGGGCCATTCGAGAGAAAGATTCCTTCCGGATTCATCGCGAGCACCTTGTCCGCCGGCGTCTGCGCCGGAACGACCGTCACGCGACAGCCGTGGTCGGCGAGGCACCGCAGGATGTTGCGCTTGATCGCCGAAGTCGTACGCGACGACGTGCAAGCGCTGCCCCGGACGCGCCTTGGGTCCGCTTTCGAGCGCCCAGTTCGTCGCCCTCGTTCCATTGATACACGCGCTTGGTCGACACGACCTTCGCGAGATCCATGCCCTTCAGGCCCGGAAACTTGCGCGCAGCGTGCACCGCGGCGTTCGCATCCGCTTTTTCGCCGGTCATGATGCAGCCGGCGAGCGCGCCCTTCTCACGCAGGATTCGCGTCAGCTTGCGGGTGTCGATGTCGGCAATCGCGACGACTCTTGCCGCGCTGAAGAAAACTCTCCAGCGACTCCGATGCGCGCCAGCTGGAATGCAGCGCGGGCAGATCGCGAATGATGAGCCCTGCCGCGTACACGGCGGCGGCCTCCAGATCTTCCGGATTGGTTCCGGTATTGCCGATGTGCGGATACGTAAGCGTGACGATCTGTCTGCAATAGGACGGGTCAGTGAGGATTTCCTGATATCCCGTCATGGCGGTGTTGAACACCACCTCGCCCGTCGTATTGCCTTTGGCGCCGATGGAGCGGCCGTGAAAAACCGTGCCGTCTTCGAGCGCGAGGACTGCGGGTGTCGTCACTATCAGGCTCCCGTTGTCAGTCGTTTCAGACACGCATGCGGACAGGCGAGATAGGCGCTGAAGGCCGATCCCGCTCGCAAGAATTTCGCCGCGTGCTGAGGGAAGGGAGTCTACGCGAGCGTGGAGCGAAGGTCCACGACTAAATTGTGCGTTGAGCGTTGTGACGTTCTCCGACCGAAAGCGACGCGCTCCAGGACAGTCGGTAATCTGACGGTCAAGTGAGAAGGGTCAGCGGACAACTGCCTAGACCTGCGCACCGAGTCCCAGACATCCTGCATCGAATACAGTCCCGGGCTCGCGTCGCACAACCCATTGAGCCGCTTGCACCGCGCCGCGCGCGAACGCCATGCGATCGCTCGCACGATGCGTCAGTTCGATGCGCTCACCGACGCCGGCGAAGGTCACCGTGTGATCGCCGACGACGTCGCCGCCGCGAAAGACAGAGAAGCCGATCGAGCCGTGCGCGCCGCGCCGCGTCGACGCCGTGACGCGCGTACACTGCGACCTCATCGAGTGCGACGCGTCGCGCCGCGGCCGCAGCGGCGCCGAGCGCGAGTGCAGTACCCGACGGCGCATCCTTCTTGTTGCGATGATGCGCCTCGAACATCTCGATGTCGTAGCTCTCGTCCAGCGTTCGGGCCGCCAGCTCCACGAGCTTCAGCAGAAGATTGACGCCGAGGCTCATGTTCGGCGCCATGCACGATCGGAATCTGCCGCGCCGCCTGCTGCGATTTGCTCCCGTACGCTCTCATCGAGTCCTGTCGTGCCGATGACCAGCGGACAATTCGCCGCAACGCAGGCTTAGGTTCGCGGCCGTGGCTTCGGGAGAGGTGAAATCGATCGCGACCTGCGCCGCGCCGATTGCCGGTTGCAGCGTCCGGCGCGACGGCGATTCCGCGAACGCGGCTCCGCCGATGCTTCGCCGACGTCCTTGCCCGACCCACCTGCTGTCGGGCGACGCGCTTGCTCCGCTCAACACAACGCTGTCCGCTTCATCGACGGCGGCGACGAGCGCCCTGCCCATTCGACCAGTGACGCCGAGAATCGCGACGCGCAACTCGCTGCCCGGCATAGGCTGCTCAGCTCCGGATTGTGTCGAAGAAACGCTTGACGCCGTCCAGCCAGGAGCGCTCGCGCGGACTGTGGTTGCGGCTGCTCGCATGCATCGAGTCTTCGAACTTGCGCAGCAATTCCTTCTGCTCCTCCGTGAGATTCACCGGCGTCTCGACGACGACGCGACAGAACAGATCGCCTGTCGGGCCGCCGCGCACCGGCTTCACGCCCTTTTCGCGCAGACGAAAGACGCGACCCGACTGCGTCTCGCCCGGCACCTTGAGATCGACGTGTCCGCCGAGCGTGGGCACTTCGACGTCGCCGCCCAGC
Organism: uncultured Gammaproteobacteria bacterium; assembly: GCA_963723505.1. Classification (GTDB taxonomy): domain Bacteria; phylum Pseudomonadota; class Gammaproteobacteria; order Steroidobacterales; family Steroidobacteraceae; genus Steroidobacter. The sequence continues at coordinate 160,813 of CAVRQU010000023.1, read as the reverse complement.
GTGGCTGTCGCAAAACTGATCGGGCACCTCGCACGAGAGATGGCTGCCGTCGCGCTCGAAAATCGCGTGCTCGCGAACGCGGATCTCCACGTACAGATCGCCCGGCGGACCGCCGTTTCGGCCTGCCTCGCCTTCGCCGGCAAGACGAATGCGATCGCCCGTATCGACGCCGGCCGGGAGCTTTGACCGAGAGCGTCTTCTTTCTTGCGTAAGCGACCCTGGCCCAGGCAGGAATCGCACGGTTGGCTGATGACCTGACCGCGGCCCTTGCAGCGCGGACAGGTTTGCTGCACAGCGAAGAAACCCTGCTGCATGCGCACCTGACCCGACGCCGTTGCAGGTCTCGCAGGTCGTCGGTCTTCGAGCCAGGCGCGGCGCCAGTGCCTTTGCATGGCTCACATTCCCCGAGCGTCGTGAACTCGATCGTCGACGTGTGCCCGAAAACGGCCTGCTCGAGATCCAGCTCAAGGTCGTAGCGCAGATCGGCGCCGCGAAACACCTGCCGGCCGCCGCGACGCCCGCCGCCGAAAATGTCGCCGAAGACGTCGCCGAAGATATCGCTGAACGCATCGGCAGCCGCCGAAGCCGCCTCCGCCGCCCCGAGCCGCCAACCCCTCGTGACCGTGCTGGTCGTAGATCGCGCGTTTGTGCGCATCCGTCAGAGCACCTCATAGGCCTCTTTGGCCTCTTTGAATTTGTCCTCGGCTTCGTGATCGTTCGGATTGCGATCCGGATGAAATTTCATCGCGAGGCGTCGATACGCCTTCTTGATTTCGGCCTCGGTCGCCGTGCGTGCGACGTCGAGCACCTTGTAGTAATCGCGCTTGGACATTCTGTTTCTAGTTGACCGTTGACGGTCGCCAGTTGACGGCAAGAATGCGCTCGCGCGCAACTCCACAGTCCACTTTTCCATGAAGCGGCCGCCCTCGCCCTGGACAGGAGCGGGCGGCGCAATCATCCAGACCGTCAACAGTCAACCGCCAACTGTCAACGGGCGGGCGCCGTTCAGGCGCCCTTCTTCTTGTCCTTGACTTCTTCGAACTCGGCGTCCAACACGTCGTCCTTGGCGCCGGCCGCACCGCCAGCTGCACCGCCGCCGGACGCAGCGCTTGCACCCTCGCCTGGGCCGCCCGCCTGGGCGTACGCCTGCTGCGCGATGCTGGCGGACGCCTGCGCAAGCGCATTCGCCTTGGTGTCGATCACGTCCTTGTCATCGCCGCCGAGCGCGCGCTTCAGATCGGAAATCGCCGATTCGATGTTCGCGCGATCGATCGCCGACACCTTCTCGCCCATATCCTTCAGCGCCTTCTCCGTCGTGTGCACGAGCGCATCCGCCTTGTTGCGCGACTCCACGAGCTCGCGGAACTTGCGATCCTCCTCCGCGTGGGCTTCGGCGTCCTTGACCATGCGCTTGATCTCGTCTTCCGACAGGCCGCTCGAAGCCTTGATGACGATCTTCTGCTCCTTGCTCGTGGCCTTGTCCTTCGCCGACACGTTCAGGATGCCGTTCGCATCGATGTCGAACGTGACTTCGATCTGCGGCATGCCGCGCGGCGCCGGCGGGATGCCTTCCAGGTTGAACTGGCCGAGCGACTTGTTGTCCGCGGCGCGCTGACGTTCACCCTGGAGCACGTGAATCGTCACGGCGCCCTGGTTGTCGTCGGCCGTCGAGAACGTCTGATTCGCCTTGGTCGGAATCGTCGTGTTCTTCTCGATCAGCTTCGTCATCACGCCGCCCAGCGTCTCGATGCCGAGCGACAGCGGCGTCACGTCCAGCAACAGAACGTCCTTGACCTCGCCCGAGAGCACGCCGGCCTGAATAGCGGCGCCGACGGCGACCGCTTCATCGGGATTGACGTCCTTGCGCGGCTCCTTTGCCGAACAAGTCCTTTACCGCCTTCTGCACGATCGGCATGCGAGTCTGGCCGCCGACGAGAATGACCTCGGCGACGTCCTTGATCGACAGACCGGCATCCTTCATTGCAATGCGGCAGGGTTCGATCGTCTTCTGGACGAGACCCTCGACGAGCGACTCGAGCTTGGCCCGGGTGAGCTTGATGTTCAGGTGCTTCGGGCCGGAGGCGTCCGCCGTGATGTACGGCAGATTGATTTCGGTCTGCTGGCTGGACGACAGTTCGATCTTCGCCTTCTCGGCAGCTTCCTTCAGTCGCTGCATGGCGAGCGGATCGCGGCGCACGTCGACGCCGCTTTCCTTTTTGAACTCCTCGCCGAGGTAGTCGATGACGCGCTTGTCGAAGTCCTCGCCGCCGAGGAACGTATCGCCGTTGGTCGCGAGCACTTCGAACTGCCGCTCCCCGTCGACATCGGCGACTTCGATGATGGATATGTCGAACGTACCGCCGCCCAGGTCGTAGACCGCGATCTTGCGATCCCCGATCTGTTTATCGAGTCCGTACGCGAGCGCCGCCGCGGTCGGCTCGTTGATGATGCGCTTGACGTTCAGACCCGCGATCCGGCCGGCGTCTTTGGTCGCCTGGCGCTGCGAGTCGTTGAAATACGCAGGCACGGTCACCACCGCCTCGGTGACCGTCTCGCCCAGGTAATCTTCGGCAGTCTTCTTCATCTTCATGCAGCACGCGCGCCGAGACTTCCTGCGACGCCATCTTCTTGCCGTGGACCTCGACCCAGGCGTCGCCGTTGTCGGCCTTCACGATCTTGTACGGCACCATGCCGATGTCTTTCTGCACGACGTCGTCCTGGAACCGACGGCCGATGAGGCGCTTGATGGCGAACAGCGTGTTCTGCGGGTTGGTTACGGCCTGACGCTTGGCGGACTGGCCGACGAGAACCTCGTCATCCTTGGTGAAGGCCACGATCGAGGGCGTAGTGCGATCGCCCTCGCTGTTCTCGATCACGCGCGGCTTGCCGCCCTCCATGATCGCGACGCACGAGTTCGTCGTGCCGAGGTCGATGCCGATGACTTTGCTCATGGCCGGAAACTCCTGAAGCTACGAAAAGGACAGAATGATTGAAGGAAACCTTGACGGCTTTATGCGGACCAGTGAGCGGCTTTCAAGATCGCGCCCGGGAAACAGAGCGACTGGGGACGGGAGACTGGGGCTCGGGGCTGGGGGTAGTTGAAAAGCAAGACGCGGCGCTCTGCGCCCTCTTCAGGGTTCGCGTGAGACGATGACTCGCGCCGGACGCAGCAGACGGCCGTTGAGCTGATAACCCTTCTGCACGACTTGCAGGACCGTATTCGGAGGATGTTCGGCGGTGGGCTGAGTCATCATCGCCTCATGGAACTCCGGGTTGAAAGGTTCGCCCAGCGGCGATACCTCCGTAACGCCCGCCTTCTCGAAGGCGCTTCGCCAGCAGCTTGAGGGTCGCTTCGGTCCCAGCTCGCAGCGCCTCGCAGCGTGCCCTCGCTCGCAAGGCCAAGCTCCAGGCTGTCCTTCACCCCGACGAGATCGTTCGCAAATCGCTCGAGGGCGTATTTGTGCGCCTGCTCGATGTCGCGGGCGGCGCGCTTGCGGACGTTTTCGACCTCGGCGAGGGCGCGCATGTACAGGTCTCGTGCTCTCCGCCGCCCGCGCCTCCGCGGCGGCCAGGGCGGCCTGCAGTTCGCCGACATCGACGCCGTCGTTCCCCGGCCCTTCGGGCTGCATTGCGTCGGAAGGTCGGTCCTGCTCGTTCGGAAGGGTCATGATCGCGCGATCTCCATGGCAAAAACGAAATGCGGCCTTGCGCCGGGCGTTTGCGCCTGGCGCCGGCCAACGAGATGTTTGGTCGGGGGAGTTGCGGCTCAGGCCCGCGAATTCAAGGCGGAGCCCAGCAGTTTCGCGGTGATGTCGACGATTGGAATGACCCGCTCATAGGCCATACGGGTCGGACCGATCACGCCCAGCACCCCGACGACTTCCTGATCCAGCGTGTACGGGGCGGTGACGATACTGCACTCATCGAGAATCGTGTAGCCCGACTCCTGACCGATGAATATCTGCACGCCCTCAGCCCTCAGGCTGTGATCCAGCAGATGAAGGATGTCGCGTTGCTGTGTAAAGGCGTCAAACAGGCGGCGCAATTTCTCCACGTTGGACAGCTCGGCGAACCCCATCAGATTCGTCTCACCCGCCATCACATATTCCATGCGTCCGCCCGACGTCGGCGCGCTCACTACCTGCTGCGCAAGACGGATTGCATCGAGCATCATCTGATTCAGATGCTCCCGGGTTTCTTTGAGTTGATTGACGAGGTGTTCGCGGACGGCGCTCAGCTCCTTGCCGCCGAACTCATGGTTCAGATAGTTCGAGGCCCGGCGCAATTCATCGGCGCTGTAGTACCGCTCGAGTTGCAGGATGCGATTCTGGACCTCACGCCCGTTGACGACGAGGATCGCCAGCACGCGATTGTCCGACAACGGCATGAATTCGATCTGGCTCAGCGCGGCGTGGCTTTGTCGAGGCAATGTCACGACGCCTGCGAGCCGCGTAATGCTGGACAACATCTGCGACGCCGCAGCGACCAGCGCCTTGGGGTCGTCGGCATGCTCGACCAGGCGGGACTGAATCGCGACGATCTTGTCCTCTTCGAGCGGCTGAAACTTGAGCAGTGTGTCGACAAAGAAGCGATAGCCCTTGTCTGTCGGTATGCGCCCGGCGGACGTGTGCGGGGACGTCACGAAGCCGAGCTCTTCAAGATCCGCCATCACGTTGCGGATCGTCGCTGCGCTCAGGTTCAACCCCAGATCGCGCGACAACGTGCGCGAGCCGACGGGCTGACCGTCGCGGATGTAGTGCTCGACGAGCAGCTTCAGCAGCTGCTGGGCGCGCTCGTTAAGTGAATCGTCGGTGGGCTGGAAGAACATCGCCGCCGGAATAGATCAACTGCTGGTTCGAATACTAGAAGCGTCAGCTCAAGCCCATGTGCCAAAAGGTATTTTGCGGGGCGTGGCGTGATTTCGAAGTGAAGCTAGCACGGCGCACTGCCGTGTCAAGCGATTCGCGCACGCGTTTAGGTTGCAGCGTCCGCCAGTCCGCCGTGCTAAAAAACACGCCCATGCCGGCGCCAGACCAATTCAGACGCATCGCCCTCATCGGCAACGATCGCGACGCCCGGGTCGTCGAGTCGCTGCAGATGATTGCGGCGCATCTTGAAAAACGGGGCCGTCATGTCCTCGCGGACGTCGCCAGCAGCGTCGCATTCACCGGTCTTCCGGTCGAGCGGCGGCCGGAGATCGACCTGGCGAAGGGAACGGATCTGATCGTCGCGATCGGCGGCGACGGCACGATGCTGCACGCCGCGCGGCTCGCCTCCCCGCAGAGCGTGCCCGTGCTGGGCGTCAATCGCGGCCGGCTCGGGTTTCTCGCCGACATCGGCCCCGGCGGATGTGCGCGACCGCCTCGATGAGATTCTCGCCGGCCGGTATGTGCAGGATCGCCGCGCCATGCTGCAGGCCACCCTGAGCTTTCGTCAGGCGCCTGGCCGCAGCTGCCACGCGCTCAACGATGTCGTGCTGCAGAAGTGGCGCACCGGCCGCATGCTGGATTTTGAAACCTGGATCGACGGGCGCTATGTCAACACGCACGGGGGCGACGGTCTGGTGGTGGCGACCGCAACCGGTTCGACGGCGTACGCCCTGTCCTGCGGCGGCCCGATTCTGTATCCCGAGCTCGACGCGGTGGTGCTCGCGCCAATCTGTCCGCACACGCTCTCAGACCGGCCCATCGTGGTGCGCAGCTCCTCCACCATCGAAGTGCGTCTGGTCGAGCGGCCCGACACCCAGGCTCAGGTGACGTGCGACGGCGTCTCGCTCGGCGAGATCACACCGGGCGAGTCTCTGGTGATCGGGCCGGCCGCCGGAAACGTGACCCTGCTGCATCCGGCCGATCACGACTACTATCGGATCCTGCGTTCGAAGCTGCGCTGGGGGCGCGGCGATCGCATGCTTCCCAATCAATCAGCGGACTGATCGCGCGTGCTCACGCATATCCAGATTCGCGACTTCGCGATTATCGACGCTGTCGAACTCGAATCCGGTCCCGGCCTGACGGTGCTCACGGGAGAAACTGGCGCGGGCAAGTCCATTCTTGTCGATGCGCTGCTGCTTGCGGCGGGCGGACGCGCCGGCGCCGAAGTCGTACGGCACGGGGCGGAGCGAGCCGAAGTGTCCGCCACCTTCGACCTGCGCGCCAATGCGCCTGCGCTCGCCTGGTTCGCCGAGCAATCCATCGAACACGAGAACGAATGCGTGCTGCGCCGGGTGATCGGCGTCGACGGCCGCTCGCGGGCGTATGTGAACGGTCAGGCCATGCCGGTGCAGGCCCTGCGTCAGCTCGGAGAGTTCCTCGTCGATATTCATGGACAGATGGAATACCAGTCGCTCACGAAGCGCGCCGCGCAGCGTGAACTGCTTGACGGCGGCGGCGACTATTCAACGTTGCTCGAGACGGTGGCGGACGCGCTGGCGAGCGTTATCCGCACTGCGCGCCGAACTGGACGGCGCGGCGGCGAGCGTACAGGACCGCGACGCCCGGCTGGAGCTGCTTCGCTATCACCTGAACGAACTGAAGGCGCTCGACCTTAAAGCGGGCGAGCCAGAGGAACTGAGCGCGGAGCGCCAGCGTCTGGCGCAGCGCGGTCGACTTGCGTCGGGCGCCCGCGAAATCGCGCAACTGCTGCGCGATGCTGAAGAAGTGAGCGCAGAACACGCCGTCTCGAGAGCCCTCACCATCGCCCGCACTCTTGCCGATCTCGATGCGCGCTTTGCGCCGATCGTCAACCTCGTCGATGAGAGCCTGATTGCACTGCGCGAAGGAATGGACGCCGTCGAACGTTACGAGTCAGATCTGGACGCCGATCCAGGGCGGCAGGAGTGGGTGGAACAGCGCCTTGCAGCCATAGAGTCGATTGCGCGCAAGCACCGCGTCGAGCCCGCCGCGCTCATTGCATTGCACGCGGAGCTCACAGCCGAGTTTCAACGCCTGGAGACGCTCGAGGCGTCGCTGGAGCAGATCGAGCGAAAGCTCGCACAGGCGCAGGCCCAGTTTCGCGAGCGATGCGCCAGGCTCTCGCAGGCGCGCAACGTCGCCGCGCAGGCCCTGTCCGAAAGGATTACCGGACTGATGCAGACGCTAGGCATGCCCGGCGGCGCCTTTCGCGTCGACCTGCGCGCGATTGAGCCGGAGTCTGCAGGCCCGCACGGCTGCGACGAAATCGAATTCCTGGTCAGCGCCAACCCCGGGCAGCCCCTCAGGGCGCTTGCGAAGGTCGCCTCTGGCGGCGAACTGTCGCGCATCAGTCTCGCGGTCCAGGTCGCAGCAGTGCAAAACGGCGCTGCGTCCTGCCTCGTCTTCGACGAAGTGGACGCCGGCGTCGGCGGCGGCGTGGCTGAAATCGTGGGTCGCCAGCTGCGTATGCTCGGCGATCGGGCTCAGGTTCTATGCGTGACTCACCTGCCGCAGGTCGCAAGCCAGGCCCATGCTCATGTGCGTGTGGCGAAGCTCACTGACGGCAAAACGACGCGGACGGCCCTGCATGCGCTCACCGAGGATGAGCGGGTGGAGGAAATCGCGCGAATGCTGGGCGGCGTCGACATCACCGACAAAGCGCGCGAGCACGCCGCCGAGATGCTCAGCACGCCGCCATCGCCCAGGAAAAAGAAATCAGTGGGCAAGCGCTAAGCGACGCTGCGAACCGATTGCGGAATCAGCTCAGCCCCGACCGCGTGTCTCGCGGTCGCGCGATGGACAATTCTGCCGCTTGCAGCGGCCGTACAGGATCATTGAGTGATCCTGGATCTCGAATTGCAGCTTGTTTGCGACGGTGCGCTGCCGCTCTTCAATTCCCGCATCCATGAACTCTTCAACCTTGCCGCAGTCCAGACAGACGATGTGATCATGGTGCTGACCTTCGTTCAGCTCGAAAACGGCGGTGGTCCCCTCGAAATGGTGGCGCGTCACCAGGCCCGCGGCTTCGAACTGCGTGAGCACGCGATACACGGTCGCAAGGCCAATGTCCTCATGGGATTCCAGCAGATGCTTATAGATGTCTTCCGCACTCATGTGCCGCGGCGTCGCCGTGCCGAGAATCTCGAGAATCTTGATGCGCGGCAGCGTGACCTTGAGTCCGGCCTTGCGCAGATCGCTGGTTTCAAGATGCTTCATTTATCGCCGCCCTCGCCTCAGCGCCGCTCACGAAGTACGGCCGCTTTTGAGTATCATGACCGGGTATGTCTCTGCACAAATCGACCAACCGGTCCCATTCAGAGGCGCAACTGATTGAAAGATGAGTCGTCGAGCGCGACAAACCCGCTCTCGGATGACGTCTGTACAAGAGATCCCGGCGCATTATCACGCACCCTTCACTCCTGCTCCACCACTATGACTCACTTCGGCCTTTCCCGACTTCGTCGCATCGCCCTGCTTCTTCTGGTCACAGCCGGCCTCGCGGGCGCAGCTGGCTGCGTTCATCGCATCGACATCCAGCAGGGAAACTTCCTCGATTCCAAGGATATTGATCGGGTGACCGTTGGGATGACGCGCGTCCAGGTTCGTTCGCTCCTCGGCACGCCGATGGTGGCGGACCCCTTCCAGAATGAGCGCTGGGACTACGTCTACTATCTCAAGAAGGGTCGCCTCACGAAGGCGGTGCGCCGTCATTTCATCGTGTTCTTCGATGAAGCCGACAAGGTCGCGCGCATCGAACGCGCCGCCGACGCATCGGCTTCCTGAGGAAGCCCTGTGGCCCATCGCCCTGGCGGCTGGAATGGAGTCGCCGCAACGACGCCCGCCCTCGGGCAGTGAGGCGCGTCGAAAGCTCCTTCATTGAGCCTTCGGCCGAGCGCGGCTGCGCGCTGCGGCCTGGCGGCGCTGCTCCTTCGGATCGATCGAGAGCGGCCGCAGGATCTCGACCCGATCGCCCGGCCGCACCTTGCGCGCAAGAGCCGCGGGCTGCCCGAAGATGGCGCAGGCAAGCGGTCGCGTCGCGATCTCGGGAAAGCGTTTGACCAGTCCGGAGCGTTCAACCGCAGTCGCAACGCTCATATCCGGCTCCGCGGCGACGTCCACGATCTCCTGACGATCAGGCAGCGCGTAGACGACGCGGACAAAGCTCCGTGACGCGTCAGGCCGCTCCATAGATCTTGCGCGCACGCGTCACGAACGCATTGATCAGGTCCGTGCAGTTCTTCTCGAACGATCGCGTGAGCAGCAGCGCCAGCACGGAATTCGCGAACTCGAAACGCACGGACAGAGTGACGCGCGTACCGCGGTCCGCAATGTTGTCGAATGTCCAGCGGCCCTCCAGCGTGCGAAACGGCCCGCTGACCAGATTCAGAACGATTTCGCGCGGCGGATTGAGCACATTGCGCGTAGTGAATTTCTCGTGCACGCCGGCGCGGTGCATCGAGAGGCGGCCGACGACTTCGTTGCCGTTGCGCTCGATCAGTTCGGCCTTGTCGACCCAGGGCAGGAATTCCGGATAGCGCTCGATGTCTTCCACGAGGGCGAACATCTGTGCGGGCGAGTATGGCGTCAGCGCGCTTCGACTCAGTTCGCGCATACGCAGGCGGCGTCGATATGCATAGTGGGAGTGTAACCGGCGCAGCTACAATTCGCGCTTCCGCAACGTCTCCGCCCTTTATGAGCCCGAAGAAACCCGCCGCCGCTGCATCGATGATCGCCGAGAACCGCAAGGCGCGTCACGAGTACTTCATCGAGGAAACGTACGAAGCCGGCCTCGCGCTGCAAGGCTGGGAAGTGAAGAGTCTTCGCGCCGGCCGCGCGCAGCTCAAGGAAGCCTACGTCTTCATCAAGGATGCGGAAGCATTTCTTTTTGGGGCGCACATTTCCGCACTGCCGACCGCGTCGACGCACATCGTTCCTGACCCGATCCGCACGCGCAAACTGTTGCTCAATCGCTCCGAACTGAACGGGCTCATCGGCGCCGTCGACCGACGCGGCTACACGCTTGTGCCGCTCGAACTGTACTGGAAGACCGGCCGCGCCAAGCTGCGCATCGGCCTTGCGAAAGGCAAGAAGGAGCACGACAAGCGTGCAACTTCGAAGGATCGCGACTGGCAGCGCGAGAAATCGCGCCTTCTGAAACACTCCGCCCGCTGATCGCGTCCGCCGCCTCATTGCCGCTCGCGATAGACCGTTGGCTCGAGCGACCGCAGGTCGTTCGACGCAGCATCGGGTCGGCCTGCGGTCGGGTAGGCGCTTCGCGAGTAAGCCTCCGGCGAGCACGACGACGGTGTCGTCGGACCGAATTCTGACTCGACGCCGGCAGGTCTCTTACTCGACATCGTCCTGCTCGATGACGTAGTCGTCTCGCCTGCGTCTGAGGGCACCTGTCGACGCCTCGTGCCCGGCGAGCGTCTGCATCATTACTCCCGGCTCTTGTTATCCCCGATTTCGGCCCTACACTAGCGTCGTTCCTGGGGGCGACCGGCTTCGACGTGGGTTGCGAAACTTCAGGTGCATGCCGAGTTGTAAGTAACTCGTAAAACTGCTTACAAACTTATAGTTGCCAACGACGACAACTACGCTCTGGCGGCTTAATCCCGCCTAACCTCCGCCTGGTATGTGCTTGTGCATCCAGAATCGGGGGACGCGCTCACAAGCTCGCGAACCCGGTGTGCTCCAGGCCGGGCCGCTAAAACGCTACTGAAGCTTGCTGCACGTCTTCCCTGCCCTTCGGGTAGCGGGCAGCGAGAACCAAAGAATGGGCTAAGCATGTAGTGTCCTGTAGCGTAGTGCTTGCGGACGCGGGTTCGATTCCCGCCGCCTCCACCAACTCAAAACGGCCGCATCTGCGGCCGTTTTTCTTCGTCAGACAAAAAAGATCGCATTCGCGCGCAGAGCGCTGAGATGCTCGAGGCTACTGGAACAGGCCCTTCGATTTCCCATGCCGCAGGACGCCCACGACGACGCCTTCGATGATGAGCGATTGTTCCTTGAGATCGACGCGAATCGGCTCGAACTCCTCATTCTCGGGCAGCAACCAGATGACTCTTCCCTCCTGCTTGTAGCGCTTCACGGTCACTTCGTTGTCGAGCCGTGCGACCACAACCTGCCGATTGCGCACTTCGGGCGTGCGATGCACCGCCACCAGATCGCCATCGAAGATGCCGATGTCTTTCATGCTCATCCCGCGCACTTTCAATAGATAGTGCGCCTTGGGGTGGAAAATCTTCGGATCGATCTGATAGCGCCCCTCGATATGCTCCTCCGCGAGCATGGGCCTGCCGGCCGCAACTCGACCAATCAGCGGCAGGCCCAATTGCTCACGAAGAGAGTCCTTCAGTTGAATTCCACGGGACGCGCCGGGAATGAGGTCAATCACTCCTTTGCGCTGCAGAGCCCGCAGATGCTCCTCCGCAGCGTTGGCTGACTTGAAGCCGAGCTCAGCGGCGATTTCCGCCCGGGTCGGCGGCATACCGTTCTCCGAGACGCAGTCCTGAATCAGCTTCAGGATTTCTCGTTGCCGCGGCGTCAGGTCTGTCATAGGGAACCTGTACATATATCCAATAGGGTGTTTTTATATCCAGAAGCAATGACAAATGCAAGGCCTGCGCGGAGGTATCGCCGGCGTCAGCCCGACTGATGCCCCGGCCCTCCGCGATGTGACAGAAGTCACAGATCGCGCACCGTCCATCTATTCGGGTTACCCGCTCGTCGGAGTCGCCTACGCGGCGCCCGAGGTGACTCTATATTTCGGCCCCAATGAGGAACCAGACCATGCCAGGACGATCACGCGGAGTCACCTTGCTCGAGCTCATGACTGCAATGGCAGTCCTGGCGATTCTCGCCAGCCTCGCCATTCCGTCGTTCGCGAGCATCGTGCGGAACAGCCAGATAGCCGGGCAAAGCGCCAATCTCGTTCAGGCGCTCAATCTTGCGCGCAGCGAAGCCTTGAAGCGCGGCGTGCGCGTATCGGTGTGCGCGGCTGCGACCAACGACGCTTGCGCCGCCACGCCTGCCTGGGATGGCGGCTGGCTTGTTTTTGCAGACGACTTCGGCGCCGCCGGCGTAGTGGATGTGAATGACCAGCCTATCCAGAACTGGCCGGCCAGGACCAGCGGCGTTCAGATCACGGCCGCCGAGACTGCGGTGAGCTTCACACGGATGGGACGTGCGGAATTTCCCCGGACATTTTCCGTGTCGAAGGTCGGATGTTCAGAGAATCAGAAGCGCGAGATCGACGTCGCCATTTCGGGTCGAATCGGTCTGAAGCGCGTGTCCTGCACCTAATGAGCTCATGTACTGGAGATAGCGACGTGCGAAGAAGTCTCCCTTTCAGTCGAAATCGCGCCGCAGGCATGACGCTGATCGAAATCCTGGTCACGTTGCTCATCGTTTCGATCGGGCTGCTTGGAGTGGCGGGGTTGCACTCGTTCAGCATGCGCAACAACTACGACGCATTGATGCGCTCCCATGCGAGCGCGCTCGTGAGCGAGATCACCGATCGAATGCGCGTCAACCGGAATCTCGTCTACACCGGCGGCGCAGCGAGTGAATACGAAATCGCCATCGCCGACGCAGCGCCCGCCGTCGTGACCGGATCGTCGCAGGCGATCCGGGACGTTGCGCAGTGGCTGGGAACGCTCGCCGCTCAGTTGCCTAACGGCGACGGCAGGATCGATATCGACCAGGCCACGCGCGTGGTGACCATCGAGGTGCAGTGGGGCGAACGCGGCGACGGCGTCACTGCTGGAAGCGTGATGTCGTTCGTGACGGAGACGGTGATCTGATATGAAAAAAGCGCACTCACGACGTGCTGTGTCGGCCGCCTCGCCGGGTGCGCTGAGCGGGTTCAGCCTCGTCGAACTCATGGTCGCGATGGCGTTGAGCCTGATTCTGTTGGCAGGCGTCCTGGCGATTTTCGCAAGCTCGCAGACGACGTACGAGACCACGGATCGCCTGTCCCGCATTCAGGAGAGCGGCCGCTTCGCTCTTGACTCGCTCGTTCGCGATCTGCGCGGCGCGGGATATTTCGGTTGCTCGCGACGCGCGCCATTTACGAATGCTTTGAATAATCCGAACTCGGTGATGTGGAACTTCGCCTTCCCCATTCAGGGATTTGACGCTCAGGGAACGGTGTGGCTGCCGGCGCTTGATAATTCATCTACCGGACCGGCCCCTAGTGCAGAAGCACGCAGCGACGTCCTGGTGGTCCGCGGCCCCAGAGGCGAGTTCGAGCCAGTCCGCGCGACGAGCATCATGGGAGATACGACTTCGAACATCACAGTTGCGAATGTCGCTCCCGCTCTGCTGGAGACGGAATGACATCGTCCAGATCTCCGATTGCAATGCTCGTGCGGTGTTCCAGATCACTGCCTACAACGCGGGGGACGTAGCGCACGCCGCCGCCGCCGGCGCACCCGGCAATTCGACGGACGACATTGGCTACGCCTTCACCGATCTGGCCGAACTGGTTCCGATGCAATCGGTGGTCTATTTCCTGCGCGCGGGCAGCACGCCTGGCGCCGGCACTTCATTGTGGCGGCGTGTGAGCGACGGCGGCCCGCCCGAGGAACTCGTCGAAGGCGTCGAGAGCATGCAGATCCAGTACGGTGAAGAAGTCGCCGCCAATAGCATTGTTTATCGAGACGCGGACGCAGTCGCTGACTGGAACGACGTCAGAACGGTGCGCATCGCTCTCCTCGTTCGATCCATGTCGCAATACGGGATGGACATGGGTCCGACTTCGTACGACCTGCTCGGGGAAACGGTCACCAATCCCGGCGACCGCCATATGCGGCAGGTCTTTACAACAACGGTCAACATTCGCAACGCCGGCGCGTGATTGAGGACTTATTCGCATGCACGTCCCACCCCCAAGCATTCATCGACAGAAAGGCGCCATTCTGGTGGTCAGCCTCCTCCTGCTGCTCGTAATGACGGTCCTTGCGCTCACGGCGAGTCAGTCGACGCGGATGCAGGAGCGCATGGCGGGCAATGCGCGCGATCTGGATCTCGCGTTTCAGGCGGGAGAAGCCGGCTTGCGCGGCGCTGAAACCCGGATTGACGGAATGATTCCCCAGTCGCTCGTGGTGTGCGGCGACAGGGATACGTGCGACGCCGAATCGCGCGATACCGCAGTGCTCGATTTCGAGTCACAGACGTACCAGTGGTGGCTGGACACGGCGCGGCCCCTGGGCCAGGCGCTTGCAGGAGGTCAAGGAAGAGCCGCGCCATTACACCGAAGTGTGGGCCGATGTTCCTGACACGCTGACGATGGGCGGCGCCCAGCCGAAGTCGGGCACCACCTATTTCGTGAATACATCACGCGCCCTCGGTGCGACAGACACGGCCTCCGTGATCGTCGAGACAACCTACGCCATGCGCTACTGAGCGCCGCCTGCTTCATGCACGACGAATTCAACCGCGACTTGAATCGAACCAGAGAACCAACCATGAAGATTCAGAACAGGCGATTGAGTGCACTGTGCGTCACGAGCGCGGTTGCAACATTGACTGCTCTTTCCGGAAGCAGCGCTTTCAGCGCGCCGCTCAACCTCAGCCCTACGCCGCTGTTTCTCAGCGCCGGCGTGAGCCGAATCTGATCATGGCGATCGACGATTCGGGCTCCATGGACTTTGAAGTCCTTCTGCCAGGCAACGACGGCTCGGCGTGGTGGCGCACCGGCAACCTCTTCCGGAAGTTGTACGGCGGCGACGGGCAGAAGCTTTGTCGGCTGCATAGCTGATGGCTCTACGGACTTGCCGGCCGCAGGCCGACTCAACTTCAACAACTGCGGGCGATTCCAGCACGCACCTGGCGAAAGTACTCGTATCTGTTTCCCAACGGCGCCAACGGCGCCAACGACTACCTGGCAGCGCAGACTGGGCGACAATACCAATGACCACCTCGCCATCCCGCCGCTTCCCGAGTACGCCTGGGCGCGGGCGTACGAGTACAACTCCGCTTACTTCAACCCGAACACCACATACGAGCCCTGGTTCGACGACAGGCGGATTTACGTTCTCCGATTCGCCGCCGACTGCGGCGCGCTTTGACCCGGTGTTTGGTACGGCCGCCAATGCGATCGATCTGACGCGCGACGTCGCAGGCGTCGGGAATGCTGATCTCACTGCGACCTGTCGAGACACCAGCCTGCCTGGCGTCAACACCAACTATTTTTTCCGGGTTCAGACAGGCATGGTCATCCCGGCGGGCGCGTGCATCAGACCCGACGGCGACAACTGGCAGGTCGTACGCACCGCGGGCTGCGCCGTCGGCGTCACCAATGCCTGCGTCGTGACGGAAAACGGCGTCAACGTGACCTATACGTTGAACGGCAACGTCGGCGTCGCCATCCGCTACTTTCCTGCGACCTTCTATCTCAGCGCAGCCACGGGCCTGCCGACCAACTTCGGCTATACGGCCACGCCCCTTACCGGCAACGCGCCCGACGGTTCCGCGCTTCTGGGCTACGAGATCAAGCCCGCGAACTTCGCGACGACCGCGCAGTACAACGCGGCGATTCAGAACTTCGCAAACTGGTTCACTTATTCGCGCAAGCGCCATCAGGCGTTGCGCGCCGGGCTGGGCGAAGCGTTTTCAGACATCTCCGGCATGCGCGTCGCCGGATTTACGATCAACAACAATACGACGGATGTGACGATCGGGAGCATCGACAACGCGACGACGCGCACCACTCTCTACCAGCAGTTCTATCGTGATTTCATCCGCAGCGGCGGCACGCCCAATCGCCCGGCCGTGCACAACATCGTTCGCAACTTGAAACGCACCGGGACGGGCGCGCCCATCCAGCACGCCTGCCAGAAAAATTTCGGCATGCTCTTTACGGATGGCTTCTCCAATGAACCTGCTGCGGGCGACGGTTTCTATTCGCTTGGCAATATCGACGGCGGGTACGGCGATCCGTACCGGGACAGGGAATCAGGAACGATGGCTGACGGCGTGATGGACGCATACGTGAACAGGCTGCGAACAGATTTGACGGCCGGCAAGGTCCGGGCCCCGCTGGATGCGGCCCCAGTCCCGACCCGAAGCTCGACTGCAATCGCAACCTGCACATGAATTTCTACGCCGTGACGCTCGGCACGCGCGGACTGGCAGTTCGATCCGGATGCAGATCCAGTTCAGGATCCGTACGCAACAACCCCCGCCTGGCCGACCGCCTTCCCACCCCGACATCCGGCTGCGGTCGACGATCTCTGGCACGCGACCATCAACGGCCGCGGCCAACTGCTCAACGCCCGCAGTCCTGACGAAATCTCGGACAAGCTGGAGTCCGTGCTGACCAGCATCATCGAGAGTTCCGGATCCGCATCATCCGCCTCGGTCAACAGCGGCTCGATCAGCAGTGAGACGCGGGTGTTCCAGGCCAAGTTCGACAGCGAGGACTGGACCGGACAACTGCTGGCTTACCGGCTTGAAGATGAAGGCCCCAACGAAGGATCGCTCGTCACGCCCCATGTGTGGGACGCCGCCGAAAAAATCCCTTTGCCGAATAATCGCAAGATCATCACTGTGAATTCCGACGGAACGCCCGTGCGTTCCGCTGGGATAACCTCGATAACGCCCGCAAGACGGCGCTCGATCCTGCTTTCGCGACCCAGGAGCCGCTCGCCATGGCCCGGCTGGACTACCTGCGCGGCGACGCGCCAACGAAGCGACGACCGGCTACGGCTTCCGAGCGCGTCCGTCCAAGCTCGGCGACATCATTGCGTCCTCGCCGATGTTTGTCGGCGCGCCCCGCTTTGCATATCGGGACACGCTCGAAAGCCGGCCTTATTCGGCCTTCAAGCTCACGCATTCGGACGATGAAACTACGCCAGCTACGGAAGGTCGTCGTCACGCTGTTTACACCGGCGCGAATGACGGAATGCTGCATGCGTTCGACGCTGTCGACGGGGAAGAACTGTTCGCGTTCATCCCCAGTCCGGCGTTCAGAAATCTGCGGTCGCTGTCCGACCCTGGCTACACGCACAAATATTTCGTCGACGGCGGACCCAATATGGGCGACGCGTTCGTCAACGGCAGATGGATGACGGTGCTCGTCGGCGGCCTGAACGCGGGTGGCCAGGGAATCTACTCCCTCGACATCACCGATCCCGACGACGCCACCGAGGCCAACGCCGACGGCATCGTCATGTGGGAGTTCACGGACGCAGACGACCGCGACCTCGGCTACACGTATTCGCAACCAGCGATCGTGAGACTGCAGAACGGCCGCTGGGGAGCCATCTTCGGCAACGGCTATAACAATACGGAAGACGACTCCGCAGCCGGCGGCCTCGTGAGCGCCACCGGCAACGCAGTTCTCTACATCGTCGATATGGAAGATGGATCGATCATCCGGAAACTCGACACGGGCGTAGGCGCAGCCGACGACCCAGAGGGCCAGAGCCGGCCCAACGGCATGTCCACGCCGGCGGTCGTCGATATCAACGGAGACTCAAAAGTCGACTTCGTCTACGCGGGCGATTTGTTCGGCAACATGTGGAAATTCGACATTCGAAGCACCAACGACGACGACTGGGATTTCTCCTTCAGCGGCGGCGGCGGCCCTCTGCCGCTCTTCAGCGCCGTGGATCCGGTGCGTACGGGCATCGCTCAACCGATTACCGCGCGTCCGGAAGTCATTCGCGGGCCGCGCGGCGTCGGTATGATGGTTCTGTTCGGCACAGGGAAGTACCTGGAGACCACGGATAACGTCGTCGACCAGACCAATCGTCGGATTCAGGCGTACTACGGCCTGTTCGATCGGAACGCGTACAGCAACGGGGTTCAGGATCCAAGCAATCGCATCACCGCGCTGAGCGAACTCGTCCAGCAAACGATCCTCGATGAACTGCAGGTGACCTTCGGTACGGTCACGCACACTGTGCGTCTCACCTCTCAGAACCCCCTCGGCGCCAACAAGGGCTGGTATCTGACCCTTCTGTCTCCCGACGGCTACGAGGGCGAGCGGCAGGTCTCGAACACCGCAGTCCGTGCTGGGCGCGTCATCTTCACGACGCTGATTCCTGACTCAGATCCCTGCGAGTCCGGCGGCTCGAGCTGGCTGATGGAGCTCGACGCATTGAGCGGCGGCCGGCTGGAGGAAACTCCTTTCGATCTCAACAGGGACGGCATATTCGGCGACGGTGACTTCGTCGTAGCGCCGGATGGCAGCAGAGTTCCCGTCAGTGGTCTGCAGCCTGGCGTAGGCATCACGCCGGAACCGGGCATTCTGATCGGCGACGAAGGCAGGAAAGAATTCAAGTACAACCCTGGTACGTCCGGCGAAATCGCGGTAACCGTCGAGAATCCGGGCCGGGGTGCGGCTGGTCGTCAGTCGTGGCGGCAAATCCGATGAGCTTCGAAGGCAGGAAAATCATGAAGAGCAACAGACGGAACTCGGGCGTCACTCTCATCGAGCTCATGATCGTAGTGGCGATCATCGCGCTGCTCGCGGCGATCGCCTATCCGAGCTATCGCCAGTACACGATTCGGGCCAATAGAACAGAAGCAAAAGTCGCACTGATGCAGGTCGCTCAGGGACTCGAAAAGTGCTTCACCCGCTATCACCAGTATGATGACCCTGCATGTACAGTCGGTACGAACTTCACTACGACTAAAGGCAACTACTTGATCGCGCCGGTCGGCGCTATTGCCGATGCAACCTATACGTTGGCGGCGACGCCGCAGCGCGGGCAGAGAGACGATTTACAATGCGGGACGCTCGGTCTCAATGAACGCGGTCAACGCACAGAGACCGGCACAGGCATGCTGGCAGATTGCTGGTAGTAACTCTTCATATCCTGCAGTCAGCTTCGAACATCCAGCCGCGGTGTCGCGTGCTAACGACGACTGCGACATAAGCTTTATCGCTAAGCCTCAATCTTGTATCCTCCGCGCTCGACTCGCGCCCGGCAGCTTTTACAAACAAATAGCTTCTGAGGCGATTTTCGCGGGAACAAGCCATAACTCCCGCGGATTTAGAGGCGGTGAAATTTAGTCGCTCTGGTCCTTTTTTATCCGACCCAAGAAGGGGAAAAAAGTCATGAAGAAAACCATCTCCACTACGCTGAAGGCTGGCGTCGTTGCGCTCGCACTCGCTGCGGCAAGCGGCTGCGTATCCCAGAAGTCCGTTGACGAAGCCAAGGCCACTGCAGACAAGGCTGTGCAGGACGCGGCGGCGGCGAAGGCTGCGGCTGACTCTGCCGCCAGCGCCGCTCAGTCAGCGCGTTCGGCAGCCGACAGCGCCCAGAGCGCGGCGAACCAGGCGCTGCAGGCCGCACAGGCGAGCCAGGCGTGCTGCGACGCTACGAACGAGAAGATCGATCGTATGTTCAAGAAGTCCGTGTCGAAGTAACTCGACGAACGGATTCGACGAACGAAGGCGCCGCGAAGAAATTCGCGGCGCTTTTTTTTGGGAAGCGATTACGTTGGCGGTTAGTCAGCGAGCGCGCATGGCGCGACTTCAAAGGGCTGTCCGCAGGCAAGATCGCTCGTGAGCGACGCGGCTCGATGTCTGCCGCATTCTGACCAGATCGCTGATCGCCAATCGCTAACCGCTTCATTGGAAGGAGCGGATCCCACAGCCTCAGCCATGGACTAACTCGGTGGATAGGTGGCCTCAGCCGCAGGATCCGCTCGAGCAGTCTAGCAGCACGCGAGGGACGCGCTGCTCAACCGTTCACCGTTACGAAACGAAGTTTACGGATGCTCGGCGTCGAGCAGCTGCACTGTCGCCGGCCGGAGCGTGACGGGCTCTGGAACACCGGAGGCCTGAGCAAAGGCTTGCTCCGCTTTGGCCCAATCTATAGCGACGGTTCGGTCCTGCGTGGCCGCGACGAGCAGCCGCGTGATGTCCGTGAGGCTGTGCGTCTCCGCACCGCCCCCGCCTTCGAGCGGCGCGTGTACTTCGATATACAGATCGTCGCCTCGCCAGCCCATCTTGTAAGGCCGGTCGACCATTCGCACCGTTGTATTGACCGGCACGAGCCCGAAGAAATGTTCGATGTCCTCCGGATACATGCGGATGCATCCATGCGTCACCTGCATGCCGACGCCGGCAGGACGATTCGTACCGTGGATCAGGTAGGCGCCGCCTGGAATGGCGAGGCGCATTGCATATTCGCCGAGTGGATTGTCGGGTCCCGGCGGCACCGCCCTCGGCAGCGGACGGCCGTCGGCTTCGTGCTCGCGACGTACGGATTCTGGCGGATACCAGATAGGCCGCACCCTCTTGTCCACGATCCGGGTCAGACCGATCGGCGTCTTCCAATCCATCTTGCCGATGCTGATGGGGTACGTTTCGACCGTCGGGGTCTCACCGGCCTTCGGGCGCGGGAAATAGTAGAGGCGATGTTCGGCAAGGCTGACGACGACGCCTTCGCGCGGCTCATCAGGAATGATGTAGCGGGACGGAATGAGGACCTCAACGCCCTCGCCCGGCAGCCATGGATCAACGCCGGGATTGGCGGCGACGATCTCCTCGTAGCCGACGCCGTAGCGCCGACCGATATCAAGCAGGGTGTCTTCATGCCGAGCGACGGCATGCTGAATCTCACCGATGACGTTGTCCGACCCGGCCGGCAACGGATACGACGCAGCGCCCGCCAACGCCGGCGCCAGAGATCCGACCAGGCCGAGTGCACACAGAAAACTGGATCGAAGTCGTTCGTACATATAGTCAAATAGTAGCAGTTGCAGACATTGGCGAACGCGAACAAACCCACGCAACGCCCGATTTGAGGCAGGCGTCCTGCGCAGACCGCGTTGCAACGAAGTGAAGTCAGTCGACCGGTGCGGCGCCGTCCGGACTCGCCTGCGCTTTGAGCAGGTTGCTGATCTGCGTCGGCACACCCTTCTGGGCTTCGATCAGGCCGACGCGAACCGCGTTCGCGAATGAAATTACATCCGCGCTCCCATGGCTTTTGATGACCACACCATTGAGTCCCACCATGCTGGCGCCGTTGTACGTCCGTGGATCGAACTCACGCCGCAGGGAACGCAGCGCAGGCCACGAAGCCGCTGCGCCGAGACGCCGCAGGGGATTTCGGGTGTACTCAGTCTTCAGGGCGCCCACGATCATGTTCGCGAGTCCTTCCATGGTCTTGAGCGCCACATTACCGGTAAAGCCGTCCGTGACCACCACGTCGACTTCGCCGGAAAAGATGTCGTCGCCTTCGACAAATCCAACGTAGTTGAGCGTGCTGGCGGAAAGAAGTCGCGCTGCGTCCTGAACGACGCTGTCGCCCTTCATTTCCTCTTCGCCAATATTCAGGATGCCGACACGCGGCTTTTCGATGCCGTGCATATCGGCGGCCACCACCGCTCCCATAACGGCGAACTGCAGCAAATGCTCGGCGCCGCATTCGGAGTTGGCGCCGAGGTCCAGCATGTGCGTGTGGCCATGGCGCGCGCGTATGCGCGAGATGATCGCCGGCCGATCGATGCCTTCGATCGTCTTCAGGACGAATCGGCCGGTGGCCATCAGAGCGCCCGTGTTGCCCGCGCTGACGCAGGCGTCGGCGTCGCCCGCCTTCACGAGATCGATGGCGACTCGCATCGAAGAGTCCTTCTTCCGGCGCAGCGCATCCTGCGGCTTCTCATCCATGGAGACGACCTGCGTCGCTTCGCGCAGGACGATGCGATCGCCGAAGGCGGCGGCGCCGTCGCCCAGCCAGGGTTTGATCTGCTCGCCAAGCCCGACGAGCACGATGCGCATATTCACATCGCGCTTGAGCGCTTCGAGCGCTGCGGGCGCTGTGACGCGGGGGCCGTGGTCTCCCCCCATAGCGTCGACCGCGATTGTGACCGGCCTGCCGTTAGCCAAGTGAGACGAGGAGAATGCGAGAGGGTCTTGAAGCCGACAAGGGACTATTCAGCGTCGGGTTTTTCGCGCGTCGCAAGAACTTTCTTGCCGCGATAGAAACCGTCCGGGGAAATGCGATGACGCGAATGCGTTTCGCCGGACGTCGGGTCCACCGACAGCGCCGGCCGCTCGAGGCCGTCGTGCGAGCGGTGCATACCGCGCTTGGATGGGGTCTTTCTGCTCTTCTGGACTGGCATGGTTCATCTCCGACTGTCGCGGGTCAGCGCTGGCGCAGCATGTCCCGCAGATTTTGAAACGGTTTCTGTCGTGCGCTTTCATCCTCGTCGGCTCGCGACGTCGATGTTTGCGCATCATGGCACTCACCCGGCTCGTGCATCGGTACGAGCGGCATCGCGAGGAACACCTGCTCCTCGGCGAGCCAACGCAGGTCCAGGTGCGAGGCGTCCGCGACCACGGGCTCGTAGCCGGCGGACTCATCCGTCCTCTCGTCTCCCGCCACGACAACCTGAAAACGCTCGCTCAAGGCGATCCGGAGCGCTTTCATGCACCGCTGACACGTCGTGACAACGACTCCCTCGAGCGCGCCATCGATCGCGGGCAACTCCCCGAACTGCGAAAACTGAAAGCTCCCGTCAAGCGACGATCCAGCGCTCAAGCCCGCTTCGCGCAACCGCGGCAGGTCGGCTTCTGAAAATCTTCGCTCTATGGTGGTCCCCGCGCGCGCGCAGACCTCGGCGTCCACAATTGCGTCGCTCTGCACGGCCGGGGGTCGCGGCATGGGGCGCGTATACTAGCGACGACCCTCCTCGGAGTCAAAAGAATAAAGGGCGTAAATGGTTGTTTTTTTAGGGCTTGTTTTTCTAAGGGAACGTCTGACGCGGAGGGCCGTGGGATGAGCGGCGCCGCTGCCTCCTCCCCTCTGCGGCTCGTGCTCGGATCGACTTCCGCGTACCGTCGCCAGCTGCTCGAGCGCTTTGGCATTCCCTTCACGGTGGCGGCTTCGAATGTCGATGAGACCCCCCTCCCCGGCGAATCGCCCGTCGATCTGGCGCACCGGCTTGCGCGCAGCAAGGCGGAAGCCGTAGCCAAGCGTCACAGGAATTGCCTGGTGATCGGCTCGGACCAGCTCGCTGTCTGCGGCCACGACGTGCTTGGGAAACCCGCGTCCGGCGAGCGGGCGATCGCTCAGCTCAGGAAGCTCAGCGGCCAACGTGTCACGTTCAACACCACCGTTCACCTGCTGAATTCAGACACGGGCGCCCACGAAGGCCATCTCGACGTTACGACGGTTCACTTTCGCAAGCTGAGCGATGATGAGATTCAGCGCTATGTGGCCCGCGACAAACCGTACGACTGCGCCGGGGGCTTCAAGATCGAGGCGCTCGGCGTAACTCTGTTCAATCGAGTGGAGTCAAACGATCCGACCGGTTTGATCGGTCTCCCGCTGATCTGGCTCGCCGGCGCCTTGCGGCGGCACGGGTTCACGCTGCCTTGAGTCCTCACGCCCGTCTCTCGGATCGGCTCTGCGCTTTCTCGAGCTGATCAAGGACTGACTGCAACTCCGACGGCAACGGCGCGCTGATGGTAAATGGCCGGGACGACTCCCGCCGCGTGAAGCTCAGCGCATGCGCATGCAGGAACATGCGCGACAATCCATAAGGCTTCAGCCGGGCGTCCTTCTCGCGATCGCCATATTTTTCGTCCCCGGCGACTGGATAGCCCGCATGCGCTGCATGCACGCGGATCTGATGCGTGCGACCCGTGCCGATGGCGATATCGAGCAGCGTCGCGAGCTTCGCGAAGTGACGGACAGGCTCAAACGTCGTTACCGCATGCTGACCTTCCGCGTGAACCTTGACGACGCGCTCGCCGCCCTGTTTCAGATTGGTCTTGAGCGGCAGATCGATGGTCTTCCTGCCAAACGGCCACCGGCCGCACACCAGTGCGAGGTAGCGCTTTTCCATTTCGCGCTCGCGCAGCGTCGCGTGGAGCTCGCGCAGAACGGCCCGCCGTTTCGCCACCAACAGACACCCGCTGGTCTCACGGTCCAGGCGATGCACCAACTCGAGCTCCTTGAGGTGCGGATGCAATGCACGCAACGCCTCGATGATCCCGAAACTGAGCCCGCTGCCGCCGTGCACTGCGACGCCGGCCGGCTTGTTGATCACGATCAGGTCACGGTCTTCGAAGATCACCGCCGACCCGACGAACTCCCGGAGCGACCTCGACGGCGCCGGCGCCTCTGGTTGCTGTTTGCGTTGCAGCGGGGGCAGCCTCACCCGATCGCCGGCGCTCAGACGATGCTCAGGTTTCGCCCGACCTCCGTTCACGCGCACCTGACCCGTGCGCAGAATCCGGTAGATCAGACTGCGCGGAACGTCCTTCAATACACGAGAAAGGAAGTTGTCGATGCGCTGTCCATCGTCGCCGGCGGTTGCTTCGACATAGCGAACGCCTGTAGCGACAAGGGGTGGGCTGGATCTCAGAACGCGGTCCGGCATGCAATCATCGACTCAGAAGCGCACGTAAGCCATTGATCGTAATGAGAAGCCCTGCTATATTTCGGCGCGATTTCTTTGCTGTCGGTCGCGATCTGCGTATTTAGCGGAGGCGAACGCAGCACACGCGCAGCGCTTTGAGGTCACTCCGATGGGCGCCGCATCTTAGTTGGTTCTGCTTGAACCTGTCTCAATCGGTCTTCCGTCGACGCAGATTGCGCGTTCCGTGGGAGTTCACCTGACTCCGGACTCCGCGCACGGGCCATCGCCTCAAGTTCGATGGCTGCGTTCTTCGGGGATCGGGCGTGCGGGGTTTCGCAGACCATCGCTCGGCCGCGCAAACGGCGATGCCGGACCTGCAACTCGGGATCCGGGTCGACGGCAAGCGATTCGAGCGGGCCACAAGTGTCTGGATAAGAAACGCGCCGACCCATGTGTCAGCGCAGGCAACAATCGGATGAATTCATTCCCCGATCGCTCCTTTCGTCCGTCGCTGGCGCCCGCCGTCCGTGATTTCGCGGCCCTCATCGATCACTCAGAAGGGTCTCATGAAGCGAATGCTCGTCAATGCAACTCAGGAAGAGGAGTTGCGCGTCGCACTGGTTGATGGACAAAAAATCTACGACCTCGACGTCGAAGTACCTTCCCGCGAACAGAAAAAGGCCAACGTCTACAAGGGGCGCATTACCCGAGTCGAACAGAGTCTGGAGGCTTGCTTCGTCGATTACGGAGCAGAGCGGCACGGTTTTCTGCCGCTGAAAGAAGTCTCAAAGGAGTTCTTCAAATCAGCGCCCGCGCCGGGCGGCCGATTCAATATCCGCGAGCTCCTCGAGGAAGGCCAGGAAGTCATCGTCCAGGTCGAAAAAGAGGAACGCGGCAACAAAGGCGCGGCTCTCACGACCTTCATCAGCCTCGCCGGGCGTTTCCTGGTGCTGATGCCGAACAACGCCCGTGCAGGCGGCGTCTCGCGCCGCATCGAGGGCGAGGATCGCGAGCAACTGCGTGAGGCGCTCGATCAGGTCCAGATTCCGGAAGGCATGGGCGCCATCGTGCGGACGGCAGGCGTCGGTCGCTCCGCCGAGGAGCTGCAGTGGGACCTCGACAACCTCAAGGAGGTCTGGAACGCGATCGCCCAGGCCGCTGAAGGACGCGCGGCGCCGTTTCTGATCTATCAGGAATCGAAGGCGATCATTCGAGCGCTGCGCGATTACCTGAGCGATGACATCGGGGAAATCCTGGTCGACAACCAGGAGGTCTTCAGCGAGGCGCAGCAATACATGCAGCGCTTCATGCCGGCGGGGCTGCGCAAGCTCAGGTTCTACGAAGACAGCGTGCCGTTGTTCACGCGGTTCCAGATCGAGAATCAGATCGAGTCGGCGCATTCGCACAAGGTGAATCTGCCTTCGGGCGGCTCGATCGTCATCGATCCGACCGAAGCGCTCGTGTCGATCGACATCAATTCCGCCCGCGCCACGCGCGGCACGGATATCGAAACGACCGCGCTCAACACCAATCTGGAGGCCGCGGACGAAATCGCCCGGCAACTGCGCCTCAGGGATCTGGGCGGCCTCGTCGTCATCGACTTCATCGACATGGAGTCGCAGAAAAATCAGCGCGCGGTCGAAGATCGGCTGCGGGACGCTGTGAGACAGGATCGCGCCCGCATTCAGATCGGCCGCATCTCACGTTTCGGTCTGCTCGAGCTGTCCCGGCAGCGTCTGCGCCCTTCGATCGGGGAGTCCGCAAGCATTTCCTGTCCACGCTGCAACGGCATGGGCACGATCCGCAGCGTCGATTCGCTGGCGCTCGCGCTCCTGCGTCTTATCGGCGAGGAAGCGCGCAAGGACCGCACGGTCAGGGTCATCGCGCAGTTGCCGGTCGACGTGGCGACGTATCTCATGAACGAGAAGCGCGAATGGCTGAACAACATCGAAGCCAAGAGCACTGCGCAAATCGTACTCGTGCCGAACAAGTACATGGAGACGCCCGCGTACGAGATCAGGCGCATTCGGGACGATGAAGCATCGCTCCCCGAGAACACCGCCATCAGTCATCTGATTCCTGTCGCGCCTGCGCCTGCGCTGGACGAGACCGCCCGACGCGAAGAACGCGCTGCGCAGGCCGCGCCGGCCGTCGTGGCGTCCGTGGTGCCGAGCGTTCCGCCGCCCGCGACGATCGCGAGTGAAACAACGATCGCTCCCGCCAAACCTGTCGAGCAGGTTGGGATTTTCGTGAGAATGTGGCGATTCTTGTTCGGCGGCGCGGGCGCCGGACCTGAGGTGCAGCCTGCGGATCGTGAAGCGCCCGCCCGCCCGCGCGCTGAACACCAGCAGCGCCGCGATCGTCCCGAGGGCCGGCATGGCCGCGACCGCGACCGTCAGGGACGTCATTCCCGCGATCGTGATCGTGAGGGCGGTCGCCACGAACACAAGGAACGCGCTCACCACGCAGCCCGCCGTGAAGGCGGCCGTCCCGATCGCAAGCCGCGCGAGCAGACCGCGGGAACGCCCGACATCGCCCGGCCCGATGCGAGTTCGCGCCCCGTCCAGCAGCCGCGCCCGCAACCTCAGCAAGCGGGCGCGCCCCGCCCCGAGGGGGCAGCGGCGGGCGATGCGCCGCGCGGCGAGCGCAGCGAACGCACCGAGCGCGGCGGTCGCGCGCGGCGCGGACGGCGACGGCGCGGCAGGGGCCGTGGCGGCGACGATCGAGCGCCAGGCGTTCCGCAATCGAACGAAGGATCCACGGCGCAGGCTGACGTCGATTCGACGTCGGCAGCATCCGCGCGTGAAGCACGCCCTGAAGGCTCTTTCGAGTCGCGCCCGCCGCAGTCTCCACCTCCGCAAACTGCGCGTCCGGAAGCTCAGCAAAATCTCGAATTCACGCCCCAGCGCAGCGAGTTCGAGCCTCGGCCTGAACCTGCAACAGAGCCTGCGCCTCAACCGAGACCTGCGCCGGAACCCGCACCTACGGCTCAGGCGGAGCCGAAAAAGTTCACCGTGTGGACATCCACTCCAAGCCCCACAGGCGGTTCATGGGGCGGCTCATCGAGCGGGACTGAGCGCGAAGATTGAGCAGCCGTGGAAATACTATTTCAATCGCCTGCTGGTCCGGGTGACGGATGGCCTACACGCTAGACGGGTAAATCAGAGCTTCCCTGGTACAGGGCCGGCGCCTCGCCGGCCCCTTTTTTCTAGCTGGCGAGCAGTTCGCGCAATAGTCCCTCGGCCGCCTCTTCGAGCAGGTCGAGCACCTCTTCGAACCCCCCCGCCCCGCCGTAGTACGGGTCCGGAACGGCGCGTGCCAGAGCGGCGGGCGCGTAGTCCATCACCAGACGCAAACGCCGCCGCTGCGCGGCCGGCGAGCGTCGCTGCAACTCAGCGAGGTTCTCCTGGTCCATCGCGAGAATCAGATCGTAGTACTCGAAATCGCTCGCACGCACCGCACGCGCACGCAGCGAAGAAAGATCAATTCCACGCCGCCGAGCGGCCGCAACCATGCGTTGATCGGGGGGATCGCCGACGTGATAGTCGTGCGTCCCGGCTGAATCGATCTCAACGTTCAGATGCGGCGCCCGCGCCTGCACCAGGCGCCGGAAAACGCCTTCGGCGCTCGGCGAGCGACAGATGTTGCCCAGGCAAACGAACAGAATGCGCATTCGAATCAGGGTTCCGATGGCCGGTGAACTACGAGACTGAGCACGAAGTTCCGGTGCGTCAAGCGCGGGCCGCGGCGCTCCCCTGCTCACAACTGCTGATGCGCAGCGTACGTCACGTTGCGTACAAGAGCGGCACTACGCCATGAGCGCGGCTGGATGACGCATGAGCGATTCACACGAGGTTCTTGCTGTGGGTGACCGCGTGCGCGCCGTGCGACGGCCGGGCTTTCCGTCCGGCTCAGTGTTCAAGCTGCTTGACCGGGGGCTCGTTCTCGTACGCTGGGACGGCGATGTCCTCGAAACGGCCGATTCCACGCAGCTCGCACGAGTCGAGGCGGCTGTCGGGGGCTGACCTCGCTGGCGCACCCTGCCCGAGGCTAATTCACCGGATTCCGGAGCGAACTCTCAGCAGGTCGTTTTCGGTGTCGACCCCGACAGGGGGCGTCTCCACGGCGATCGCCACCATCAGCCGCATGCCCGCCTGCAGAGCCCGAAGCTGCTCCAGCTTTTCGGTCAGCTCCAGATCGCTCGGCTGCATCTGCGTGACTTGCCGGAGCGCCGCGACCCGATAGGCGTAAATTCCGAGGTGACGTTGCGCGCCGAGAATGCTCGTCTGGCTCATGAGCCCCTGCAGCGCCCCGTCGCGACGCCAGGGTATCGGCGCCCGGCTGAAATACAGCGCGAGGCCGCCTCGCGCCATAACGACTTTGACGACGTTCGGATCGAGAAACTCGTGCACGCTCGTAATCGGCGTACACAGCGTCGCGATGTCCGCGTCCGGCCGCCGCTCGAGGAGCGACGCGACCTGGGCGACGAGCGCCGACGGCAATTGCGGCTCGTCGCCCTGCACGTTCACGACAATGCGTTGGTCGTCCCACCCGCGCTGCGCCGCGACTTCGGCGATGCGATCCGTACCGGAGAGGTGTTCGGCTCGAGTCATGACTGCGAGCGACTGACCTGAGCGCGGATCGAGCGCAACAGCGGCGATGCGTTCATCGTCCGTCGCAACCAGCACCTCGTCGGCGCCGCTATTGATTGCGGCGTCGATCACCCACTGAATCATCGGTCGGCCGCCGATGTCGAGGAGCGGCTTACCAGGCAGGCGCGTCGATGCGTAGCGCGCGGGGATAACGACGTTGAACGACATGGTTGAGGTGCAGTGATTGGTGACTCGTGACTGGTGAATAGTAGACGCGGAAGATCCCACGCTTGCTCACATGATCTGCGGTTGTAGCCAAGTCTGCGCCTTGGGGCCGGCGCACAGCTTCTGCTGATCACCAGTCGCTAGTCACTAGTCCCTTCTTTCCAGCAACGGATCGGTCGGCTCCAGCGCACGCGCTTCGTCCTCCAGCATCACCGGGATCCCGTCGCGTATCGGAAAGGCGAGGCGATCGGCGCGGCAAACAAGAATCTGTTGCGCCTTTGCGTATTGCAGGGGCCCTTTGCACAACGGACACGCGAGGATGTCCAGCAATTTCGAATCCATGAGAATTCCGTGATCAGGCAGTTGCAGATCGGGACGCGAGCAACCGATCGATGAGTCCGGAAACCACAGCGGCGTCCTTCGCATTCAACTCCACATCCATGCGCACGGCCCAGAAACGCTGATCGGCGAACGAACGGCATTTTACTGCATCCTTCTCCGTCATCAGCACAGGCAAGTCGTCGCCGAAGCTCAGATCTGCGGGCGACAGCGCTGCATGATCGGGAAGCGCCCGCGAATCGACCTTCAAACCCTGCTCCGTCAGAGCGTCAAAAAACGCCTGCGGGTGACCAATTGCAGCAATCGCATGCACAGGTGCGCCCCTGAAGGCGTCCAGCGAGCGCACTTCTCCTGTCGCAAGCGACGTCGCCCTGCTGAGACGCGCGCCGGCGGTGACGCTTCCCGGCTCGCTCCGGTCGTTCGCCGATTCGGGCTTCGCCGTCGTGCGCCTGGTGAGCACGACGAGATCCACTGAACTGAGGCGCGTCCGCCGCTCACGCAAGGGACCCGCGGGCAGCAGCCGACCGTTGCCGAGGCCGCGTTGCTCGTCGATGACGGCGATTTCGCAGTCGCGGGCCAGGCGATAGTGCTGCAAACCATCGTCTGAGAGCACAACCTCGGCGCCGAGTTCAATCGCGAGCCGCGCGTCGGCGACTCGATCCGGACCGGCGACGACGATTGCAGAGGTACGCTGCGCAAGCAGCGCCGCCTCGTCTCCAACCTCCTCCACTGGGGTAGTGCGATTCACGTGACGCGGCCATGTCGGCGACAGGCCGCCATAACCGCGGAGGATGATTCCAACGCGTACGCCGCGCGCCGCGAGCAGCGACGCCAGCCAGATAGTGAGCGGCGTCTTGCCAACGCCGCCCACAGTGATGTTTCCCACCACAAGAACCGGTCTGTCGACCCGATAGGATCGGAACAGGCCAACGCCGTAGGCCGCGCGCCGCACGGAGGCGATCAGGGCGAACAACCACGACAGCGGCAACAGGACAGGCGCCGTCCAGCGTGCCTGCCCGGCGTACCACACGCGCTGAAAGAAGGTGTCGAGGAGTCCGGCTGATGGCTGCCGGCTGGGGACTGGCGGCCAGAACGCGCGACGTTCCGATTCACCCCTCATCGCTGCTGCACATGGATGTGCGAATGGCGCGGAAACGCATGGATGCGTTGTAGCGGCTGCTGCACATGGATGTGCGAATGGCGCGGAAACGCATGGATGCGTTGTAGCGGCTGCTGCACATGGATGTGCGAATGGCGCGGAAACGCATGGATGCGTTGTAGCGGCCGACCGCCCCCGCTACCGTTACGCATTGAACTGCATCCGGTGCAACGCCGCGTAGTGCCCGTCGCGCGCCAGCAATTCCTGATGCGCGCCGCACTCGACAACTCGGCCAGACTCCACCACCAGAATGCGATCCGCCTTCTCCACGGTGGACAGACGATGGGCGATCACGAGCGTCGTTCGGTTATGCATCAATCCTTCGAGCGCAGCCTGAATGATGCGCTCGGATTCGGTGTCGAGCGCCGAGGTGGCTTCGTCCAGAATCAGAACCGGGGCGTTTTTGAGCAGCGCGCGGGCAATGGAGACTCGCTGACGCTGACCGCCGGAGAGCAGCACACCGCGATCGCCGACCACCGTATCCAGCCCGGCCGGCAGGTCGCGCACGAACTCCAGCACGTGCGCGGCGCGCGCGGCCTCCTCCACCGCCGCCGACGAAACCTCGCGGCCAAACGCGATGTTCGAGCGAATCGTGTCGTTGAACAGGACGACTTCCTGACTCACCAGCGCAATCTGATCGCGCAGGCTCTTCAGCTCGTATTCGCGCACGTCGTGCCCATCGATGCGCACTGAGCCCGCGCTGACGTCGTAGAAGCGCGGCAACAGATTCACCAGCGTCGATTTGCCGCTGCCCGATCGACCTACGATCGCCAGCATCTCGCCGGCGCCGGCGCGCAGATTTACATGCTCCAGCGTCTGGCTCTTGCCGGCGGGATAGGAGAAGGAGACGTCCCTGAATTCGATGTCGCCCCGCACGCGGCTGGCCGTCAACGCGCCGCCCCGCGGTTCCGTCGGTTCATCGAGCAGCTCAAAAATACTCTGTCCCGCCGCGATGCCCTGCTGCAGCGGACCTGACACGCCGACGAGGCTGCGCAGAGGCTGCGCGATGCCGACGAGCGCGGCGAGAAAGGCCAGCAAATCTCCCATGGTCATGCGATCGTGAATCGCGTCCGCGATCGCGATCGACAGCACGACTGCCGATCCAATCGCGGTCACCATCTGCACGACCGGATTCGACAGACCCTTGGTGAGAACCAGACGCATGAACGAATGACGGTTGTGTTCGTTCACCGACTCGAACTGCGCGCTCTGATACCCTTCCGCGTTGTAAACCTTGATCACGCGCGGCGCATCGAGCGTCTCCTTCGCAACGCGGGTGATGTCGCCCATCGAATCCTGAATCCGCCGGCTGTACCGGCGGAACTTGCGATTGATGATCGTCACCAGCCAGGCGACGAGCGGCCCCATCGTGAGCGAGATCAACGCGAGGCGCGCGTTGAACCAGAAGAGCGCGATGATAGAGCCCACAATCGTAAGCGTTTCGCGCAGCGTCACGATGACCGAATCGGTGGCCGCCTGTCCGATCTGCTCCGTGTTGTAGGTCAGACGCGAGAGCAGCACGTTGGTGGAATGGCGATCGTAGTAGCCGATAGGCAACTGCAGCAGCCGATCGAACAACTCGCCGCGCAGGCGCTTGACGATGTGTCGCCCCACGTAGCCCATGTAATACGTCTGGATGAAGTCGCCCAGACCGCGAACGACGAAGAGTCCGATGAGCGCGACCGGCAGCCAGATGATCGTGCGCGGATCGCTGTTCTCGAACGTGCCGTCGCCGAAGAATTTGGCGAACACGGTGAAGCCCACCATGCTGGCGGAAAACACCATCGCGCCGAGCATCCCCAGAACGAACGGGCCCCGATGCGGACGCAGGTACGTCAGGAGGCGCCGGTATGTCTGCCATGCGCCCTGTGACAGCGGCGGCTTCGACCCGCGATCGGAAGTTGACATGGAGGCCGCTAATCCGCGTCGGCGCTGCTTTGTTCGTTGACTGTGGCGATGTTGACGGCGCGAAAACCCAGGCGCCCGAGTACGTCCATCGCGGTGATGACGGATTGATGCGTCGCCCGGGCGTCGGCGCGAAGCGTGATCGGAATCTCACGTGTGTCGCCCGCAACCTTCGATACCGCGGCCGACAGCGTCGCCGGGCTGCGATTGATCAGCGTCTGGCCGTTGACCCGGTACTCACCCGAGGCCGTCACCGCGACCTCGATCCGATCCTTCTGCTGATCCGGCGCCGGCTCGCTGCTCGCCTGCGGTAATTGCAATTTGATGCGCGATTCATCGACGAACGTCGTGGAGACCATGAAGAAAATCAGCAGCAACAGGACGACGTCGATCAGCGACGTGAGATTCAGCTCCGGATCCTCGTGCGTCTTGCCTCGCAGATTCATGATGCAGCTCCGCGCTGACTCACCACTCCGGGACCGGATGACTGCTCGTCAATCGCCTGCACCAGCTTCATCGCTTCCTTTTCCATCCGCACGACCAGGCCATCCACTTTGCCGCGTAGAAACCGATAGCCGATTACCGCGGGAATCGCCACGGTCAATCCGGCCGCGGTGGTGATCAACGCCTCCGCGATGCCGCCCGCGAGCGCTGCGGGATTGCCGATGCCCGCGGTGGTGATGGCGTTGAAAGTCCGGATCATGCCGAAAACGGTGCCGAGCAGACCCATCAGCGGCGACAACGTGCCGATCGTGCCGAGCGCGCCGATAAAGCGATCGAGTTCATGAACCACGTGGCGGCCCGTATCCTCGATGCTCTCCTTGATGATGGAGCGGTCGCGGTGGCGGTTCGCGAGCCCCGCGGCGAGTATCTTGCCGAGCGGCGAATTTTGCTGAAGCGCGGCGATGTGTTTTTCCTGGATTTGCCGCTGCTCGACCCAGCGCCAGACCTTCTCGGTCAGCTCGGCGGGCAACACCCGCTTCTCCTGCAGCGTCCACATCCGTTCAAGAATGATCGCGGCGGCGATGATCGAGGCGAGGATGATCGGCCCCATCATGATGCCGCCGGCTTTGACGATTTCGAACATGACTTGAGAGCGTGAGCCGTTGTTTGCGCGAATACTAACAGGATGTCGAAACAGGCTGTCCATGTTCAAGCAGATGCAGGCCCGGACCTCGGTGGATTCGTCGGGAACGAATCTGGGCAGCTACGCTGCGCGAAGGGAGCGCGCCATGGACGGTGCGCATCTAAAACGGCAGCAGACACCCTTCAGGGCGCGCAGCCGTCAGCGTCGCCAATAGCGGGCGTGCGTCCTCCGATATTCGCTGACAGCCACGGGCGCTTCGTTCCTGAAGCTGACTTCGATCGCACCGCTGTCCGCAGTCGTGTAGTCCAACGCCCCTGCGTCGGTCCACCGCGCCACGACGTCGGCCCTGGGAAATCCCCAGCGATTACGATATCCAGCCGAGAAGACGACAGTCTGCGGCTGCAATGCGCTCACGAACTCCGGCGTCGACGACGTTCGGCTGCCGTGGTGGGGAACGATCACAACATCGACGTGGTCCAGGCCGGCGGCCACGAGCAGCGCTTCGGCGTCGCCTTCGATGTCGCCAGTCAGCAGCGCGCTCCCGCCGCGCCCATGAATGCGCAGCACGCACGACGAGTCATTGTCGTCCGAGACGGCTTCGCCCGACGGATGCATGACCTCGAATGCGACGCCGTCCCAGATCCATCGCTGGCTGCGCAGGCAAAGATCGCCGCCTAGCCCATGGACCGAAGGCCCGCGCAGCGTCGTGGCGATCGGCATGCCCGCGAGCAGCGATTTTGCGCCGCCCCTATGATCGAGATCGCCGTGACTCACGACGAGCGCATCGATGCGGCGCACGCCGCGATGGTGCAGATACGGAAGCACGACGAGCTCGCCCGCGTCGCGGCCTGACTCAAACGCCGGTCCGGCGTCATAGACCAGCACATGCGACTGTGTGCGCACGACGCTCGCGAGCCCCTGCCCAACGTCGAGCACGGTGAGCTCAAAGTCGCCGGCCGCAGGCGTCGCCGGGCGATTGAAGACTGCGGGCAGACACAGCAGAGCGCCCGCCGCGCGCATCGGCCACACACCGGGCAGGACAAGGAGCAAGGCGCCGACAATGAGCGCAATGAAGGTCGGCAGGGACGGCTGGGGAGAATGCCACACCGCAAGCGGCTGCCGGGCGAGCCACTCGAGCGCCGGCCACGTCTGATTGAGCACCCATGCCGGCGCGATGAGAACCCAGGCGCCGCACGCCGGCGAGACGGCGACGACAACCGTACCGATCAGAACCAACGGGACGATCACGAGCGTGAACAGGGGCACGGCGAGCGCATTGGCCAGCGGGGATATCAACGACACGCTGCCGAACGCGCCAAGCAAGAAGGGCGTGAGCCCGATCGTCAGCGCAAGCTGCACACGCGTGAAATTCGGGATGACGCGGGCGCGACCCAGACGACCAGCGAGCGCGAGCAAGATGACCGCGACTGCGCCGAACGACAACCAGGCGCCGACGGCGAGAGGCGCAAACGGATCGATGAGAAGCACGCCTGCCAGGGCGAGCCCCAGCGCATGTGCAACCGACAACTCACGACGCAGCCAGCGCGCCGCAAAGTAGATGCACAACATGATCAATGTGCGTTGCGTGGGAATTGTCAACCCGGCGAGCATCGAATACGCGCACGCAGCAAAGGCGCCGGCGACGACCTGCCCGTGCAATGCGTTCCAGCCCCGCGCCTGCGCGCCGCGCAAGCGTACGATCGCGCCGCCGGCCCACGCGACCAGCGCGGCCACCATGCTGATATGCAGTCCCGAGATGGCCATCAGATGCGTTGTGCCCGTGGCGGCGAAGACGCGCCACTGCGCAGGCTGCATGGCTCGTGTGTCGCCGATCGCAAGACCCTGCACGACGCCGAGCATGGGATCGCGATCGAGGGCGTCGGCGATGCGTTGCGCCAGCCAGGCGCGCGCTCGCGTCACGGGATAGCGCAAGCGCGCCTGACTCAATCGCTCGTTGTCCGCCGCATCGCGCACATAGCCCGCGGCGCCGACGCCTTCGCGAAACTGATGTCCTTCGTAATCGAAGCCGCCAGGATTGGCGAAGCCGTTGCGGCGCTTCAGGCGTACCGTGAGGCGCCACAACTCGCCGGGATGCGGCGTCATCGGCGCCTGACGCCATGCAAGGCGTACGCGGCCAGGTACGCCGCGCGGCGCCTCGACGACGTCCATCAGAAACTGCGCGCCGCCCAGCATCGCGTCGGGCAACGACGCGACGTAGCCGCAGACAATCAGATCCTGACCTTCAAGCGCCGCCGGCAGGTCGTCGGCGAGGCGCGCCGCGGCCGCACCCCATGCCCACGCGATCCCGGCAAGGAAGGCGCACGGCGCCGTCGCACGCGCCATTCCCGCAGCGACCATCGCTATGAGCAGTGGAATCCACCACGGCGCAGTCGGCAAGGCGCTCAGACTGTGAATGCAGCACACCCCAAGCAGGAATGCGAATGCGATACGCCCCATCCGCCCGCCTCCCTGCGTTCATTGCGAAGCGATTGCTTCAGCGACCTGAGATACTTTCGCCTTTCAATCGAGTGCGGCGCCCGCAGCGTCCAACGCATCGTTCACCCAGTTCATGCCCAGGCGCCTGTTCAAACCCTTAAGCCGACAACGCCATCGCTGGAAGGAACGCTGGTTCATGCGTCCGTTCCGGCTGCTGCTCGAGCATCCCGCGTACTGGTCGCTCAATCGCCGCAGCGTGACGCGAGCGTTTGCACTTGGGCTGTTCATCGCCTTCATTCCGATGCCGATTCACCTGTTGCTCGGCGCAGCGCTGGCGCTGCTCCTGCGTCTCAACGTGCCAGCGGCCGTGGCCGGCACCTTCATCGCGAATCCACTCACCGCAGCGCCGATGTACCTCGGCGCGTACTGGGTCGGCTGTCAACTGCTCGGCCTTTCGCCGCGACGCGTCGCTTTCGAAATGTCGTGGACGTGGCTCACGACGACCCTGATCCCAATCTGGAAGCCGTTGTTGCTCGGCTGCCTCGTGCTCGGAATGCTGACCGCGCTCGCCGGGTATGTGCTGCTCGGCGGTCTGTGGCATATGAGCCTGGTGATCAAGTATCACAGGCGCAGGGCGACCGGAGAGGCGAGAGAGTCGGCGGATGGGGAGAAATGAATGGATTGAAGAGCGGTTGGCGGTTAGCGGTTAGCAAGAAGCGCGGTGGGCGTCCCGCATGTCGTGTCGTGTGACGTCGATTTCCTCGAGTCGTTGCGGCAGCTTTTGTTCCAACCTAACCGCCAACCGCTAACCGCTTCTCTCAAATCAGCTTCCCATCCTTCAGCGTCTTGACCCTTTGCATCCGCCCGGCCAGTTCCGGAGCGTGGGTGACGATAATGAGCGCCGTCCCGAGCTCGCGATTGAGCTCCAGCATCAGGTCGAAGACCTGGCGTGCATTGGCGCCGTCCAGATTCCCGGTAGGTTCGTCAGCAAGCACAACCGGCGGTTGCGTCACGAGAGCGCGGGCGACCGCCGCGCGTTGGCGTTCTCCTCCGGATAGCTGGCCGGGCCGGTGATCAAGTCGCGACGCCAGCCCCACTCTCGCGAGCAGATCACGCGCGCGCGTTCGCGCGTCATCGACGGCTACGCGTCGGATCAGCAACGGCATCGCCACGTTCTCGAGCGCCGTGAACTCCGGCAACAGATGATGAAACTGATATACGAAGCCCAGTGCGCGATTGCGGAGTTCACCGCGCGCGGCGTCTGAAAGCTCATTGATATGTTGTCCGACAATCGTCACAGATCCCGACGTCGGCAGATCCAGGCCGCCCAGCAGTTGCAGCAGGGTGGTCTTGCCCGATCCCGATGCGCCGACGATCGCGACGCGCTCGCCGGGCTCAACGCTGAAATCAACGCCGTTCAGCACCTCGACGCGCGCATCACCCTGCTGGAAATGTTTGACCAGTTCAGTGCACGCGAGCACGGGAGCTGAGGCCGCAGGCTGCAGGCTGTAGGCTGTAGCCAGAGAGGAAGCCTGAGCTCTGCCGATTCCGTTACGCTCGTTCTCGCGATCTGATTCTTTCATTTCTACCTACAGCCTACAGCCTACGGTCTACAGTCTGCCGCCCCGCGGCGTCAGTCATGCCTCAGCGCCCGCGCCGGTTGCGTTCGAGCCGCGCGCCACGATGGATAGAGCGTCGACAGGCAACACAAGCCAAACGCGGTCGCGCTGATCTTCAGCACATCGGACCACTGCACCGTCGCCGGCAGGTCGCTCATGAAGTAGACCCGCGCGTCCATGAATTGCGTGCCGAGCAGCGCTTCCAGTCCGTGAATCAGCGCTTCCAGATTTACGGAGATGAGGACGCCGAGCAGGACGCCGGCGAGCGTCCCGATCGCGCCGATCGCGGTGCCCTGCGTCACGAAGATGCCGAGGATGCTCCGCGGCGACGCTCCGACCGTGCGCAGGATGGCGATATCCGCCTGCTTGTCCTTCACGACCATGACCAGCGTCGAAATAATGTTGAACGCAGCGACGCCGACGACCAGCAGAAGGATCACGAACATTACGGTCTTGGTGAGCTGAATCGAGCGGAAGAAGTTTGCGTGCTTGCGCGTCCAATCGTCGATGTAATAGCCGCCGCCGAGCGACAGCGCGAGATCGCGCACGACGCGGGGCGCTGTAAACATGTCCGTGAGCTTGAGCCGCAGGCCGGTAACCTGCTCGCCCATGCGGTACAGCCGCGCGGCGTCCGCCAGATGCACGTAGGCGAGGTTGCGATCGTATTCGTACATCCCCGCCGCAAACGTACCGATCACCCTGAAGCCGCGCATCCGCGGCATCACTCCGGCCGGCGTGGTCGTACGCAGCGACGTAACGATTACGACGCGGTCGCCGCGCGCCACGCCGAGCGCCTTCGCAAGTTCAGCGCCGAGAATGACGCCGTACTCGCCTGCCGCCAGATCGCCGAAGGAGCCACTCGCCATCTTCCGGTCGATCGCAGCAACCTTCGTTTCCTCCTGCGGCAGCACGCCGGTCACGATGGCGCCGCTGCTCTTGCCGCCTGCGATGAGGAGCGCCTGATCTTCGATATACGGCGCGCTCGCCATGACTTCGGGGTGCTCTGCGATCCGCGCCGCTGCACTCCGCCAATCCGTGAGTCCCGCGCCGAATCCGCTGATGGTCGCGTGCGACGTCAGGCTGAGGATTCGCCCCCGCAGTTCCTCCTCGAAGCCGTTCATCACGGAGAGCACGACGATGAGCACTGCGACGCCGATCGCCACCCCCACCATCGAGATTGTCGAAATGAACGAAACAAAGCGGTTGCCGCGCGTCGAACGCAGGTAGCGCCGGCCGATGAAGAGCTCGTAACGAGAGCTCATTTCGCTCTCGCCGTTGACGGTTGACGGTTGACGGTTGACGGCAGGAAGAACACGGAGGATGCGCACGACAACGCCACGGTCCTCCAGTCAACGGTCAACTGCCAACTGTCAACCGGCCTACTCATACCTGAGCGCGTCCGCCGGTTCGGTAGCAGCGCCGCGCAGCGCCGGATAGATCGTCGCGAGCACCGTGAGCGCAAGCGCCGTGACCGTGACGCCGACGACCTGCGGCCACTGCACTTCGGACGGCACTTCGCTGATC
Organism: uncultured Gammaproteobacteria bacterium; assembly: GCA_963723505.1. GTDB lineage: Bacteria > Pseudomonadota > Gammaproteobacteria > Steroidobacterales > Steroidobacteraceae > Steroidobacter. The sequence continues at coordinate 121,685 of CAVRQU010000023.1, read as the reverse complement.
ACGAACACGGTCGGGTCAAACACATGCATCCCGAGCAGGTTCTCGAGAAACGGGACAATGACGCCGACGTTGAACGCCAGCGTGAGCCCGAGCGTGAGCCCGAGCAACGCGCCGAACCAGCCGATGATCACACCCTGCGTCATGAACACGCCGACCACGGCGCGCGGCGTCATGCCGACCGTGCGCAGGATCGCGATGTCGTTGCGCTTCTCGTTCACCACCATCACCAGCGCTGCGACGATATTGAAGGCGGCCACCGCGACGATGAGCATCAGGATCAGCGTCATCATCGTCTTTTCGATGCGCACCGCACGAAAGTAGCTCGCGTTCTCGACAGACCAGTCGCTGACTTCGTAGTGCTCCGCCGAGCGCAGCGCCGATCTCCTTCGCACCCGCCGGCGCAGCGAAGATGTCGGCAAACTTCAGCCGCAGGCCCCCCGGGGCGCCCTGCGTCCCTGCGATTGCGGCGGCGTCCTGCAGATGAACGAACGCGAGCACGTTGTCGTGCTCCTGCGCGCCGACCTCGAAGATCCCGCTGACGAGGAAATTCTGAATGCGCGGCCGCAGATCGACGCCCGCGATGGCGCCCTCTCCCGGCTCAGTCATGGTCGGTACGAGCACGGTGATTTCATCGCCGAGCCGCGCATCGAGCGCGTAAGCGAGACCCGCGCCCAGGACGATGCGCTGCGCATCAGGCTGCAGATCTGTGAACGAGCCCGCCACCATGTGTGCGGCGACGTCCGAAACCTGCGGCTCGATGCTGGGCTCGACGCCGCGAATCGTCGCCGCACGCAGTTCCTCGCCTCGTCCGACCATTCCCTGAAGCTGCAGATAGGGAGCCGCTCCCACCACGCCCGGCTGCTTGCGGACTCGGTCAGCGAGATCTCGCCAATCGCGCATCAACGCCGGTTCGGCTGACAGCGTCGCATGGGAAGCGAGACTCAGGAGCCGAGTCCGCAGCTCCCCTTCCAGGCCGTTCATCACCGAAATGATCGTGATCAGCGCGGCGACGCCGACGCAGATTCCGAGCATCGAGATCCAGCTGATGAATGAAACGAAGAACCCGCGGCTTCGGCTGCGGACGTAGCGCAGTCCGATGTAGAGCGGAACGGGATGGAACATGCGGACTGAAGCGGGTAGCGGTTAGCGGTCGGTTAGTCAGGAACCTGACCTGCCGACCATTTTGACGCCCTGACGAATGAAACTGGACGAAAGGGGCAACTGAGATGTCATGTGGAAATGCGCTTCTGGTCCGAACCAACCGCTAACCGCTTCCTCGGGGCCGCAAGGCTACGCGCCGGCCCTCAAAATGTGAACTGCGACAACCTTTGGAGCTTGAGCCTTGGAGCTTATGTAAGCCCTGCTATAGAGTCTGGCGAGTACTTCCGGAGACTCCTCATGCGGTCCACACGCTGGCTTCTGTCCGCCCTCGTCGCTTTCGCACTGTCCGGCGCGGCGCTTGCCGATGAACTGAAGACCCCGCCGGCGCCTGAAGCGTCCGGAGATCGCCCGACGCGCGGTATGTCGATGGAAAAGGTCGAAGCGACCTTCGGCGCACCATCGAATCGCGCCCCCGCCGTTGGCGAACCTCCGATCACCCGCTGGGAGTATCCCGGCTTCGTGGTCTACTTCGAGCATCACCTCGTTATTCACTCCGTCGCGCGCAGCTGAGCCTGACGCCGTTCGCGAATAACGCATATTAAGGAAGCGACCCCGTCGGGCGCCCGGCCGACGGGCGTCGTGATTCGGGACTTCCGGCGAACTATCACACAAGTTACAGACACAATCGATCTCAACACATTGATTTCTCTGTAATGTTATTCCAGCGCCTCAGCCGGAATGCATTCTGCGAGCCCCGTCGGCGCGCGCTACCATCGCCGCCCACCCTCCCTTCCGGGTCCGCAGTCAATGGCGACCGAACTGCTGTTTCGAGACGACGCCTATCTTCGAACCGCGACCGCCCACGTCGTCGCGGCGAGTGACCGCGGCGTCGAACTGGATCGCACGATCTTCTATCCGCTCGGCGGCGGACAGCCGGGAGACACCGGAGTGGTGATCCGCGCGAACGGCGAGCGCATTCTCATCAGCGACACGCGCAAAGGCGACGCGCTCAACAGCGTTGTGCACGTACCGGCGCCGGGCATGCCGCAGCTCAGCGCGGGAGAGAGCGTTTCACTCGAGATCGACTGGGATCGTCGCTACGCGCTGATGCGGCTTCATACAGCGCTGCACGTCATGTCGTGCGTCGTGGTCGCGCCGGTCACCGGCGGCAACATTGCGCCCGAGAGGGCGCGCCTCGACTTCGACATCGATATGAATCTGCTCAACGCAGAGAAGATCGAGCGCGAAACAAACGCCTTGATCGCTCGCGCCGTGGAAACGGAGACGGTCTGGATCACGGACGCGGACCTCGATGCACAACCGGAACTCGTGAAGACGATGAGCGTACAGCCGCCGCGCGGCGCCGGACGCGTACGCCTGCTGAAGATCCCCGGCATTGATCTGCAACCGTGCGGGGGCACGCACGTCCGGAACATCGGGGAGATACGCGGAATACGCGTCGCAAGAATCCGCAACGAAGGCAAGCGCAACAAACGTGTGGAGATCGTCCTCGCGCAATGAGAAGAGGAAGAGCCGCGAAAGACCGCAAAAAGGAAATCTTCGAATATCAAGAACCGTCCAGGACGATCCTCGCAACGGCCGGGAATCAACTGAAAAGCCTGATCCATCATTTCCCCGCCTGCGGAATCGATCCCAGTGCGGATTGATCGGATGCCCGCGTTCGCAAGGATCAGGGAATCTCTCGGCGGCTCGTCTTGAACTCAATTGTTTCTTTTTTGCGGTCTTTCGCGGCTCCTCTCCCGCTCACACAGCGCCCCAGACTTCGCGCGCGACCTCGATGACGAGCCGCAATTTCGCGGCCTGCTGCTCGGCCGCAATGTCGTTGCCATGCACCGTGCTCGAAAAGCCGCACTGCGGCGACAGGCACATCTGCTCGATCGGCATGAAGTGCGCAGCCTCGTCGATGCGCCGCTTGATATCGTCCTTGTTCTCCAGCGCACCAAGTTTGGTAGTGATGAGACCGAGCACGACGACCTTGCCGCGCGGCACGTGGCGCAGCGGCCTGAAGTCGCCGGAGCGTGCGTCGTCGTACTCCAGGAAATAGCCGTCCACCGCGAGTTCGTTGAACAACACCTCGGCGACTGGCTCGTAGCCGCCCTCCGCCGCCCACGAACTTCTGAAGTTGCCGCGGCACAGGTGCACGCACACGACCATGCCCGCCGGGCGCTCCGCAATGGCCGCATTGATCAGTCTCGCGTACTGCCGCGGCAGTTCGTTCGGATCCTCCCCTCGCCGCCGCGCGCCCTCACGCTGCTTCTCATCGCACAGATACGCCAGATTCGTGTCGTCGAGTTGCACGTATCGGCAACCCGCTTCGGCGAGATCGCGCAACTCCTCGGCGTAGGCCCGGGCGACGTCCGCATAGAACTGCTCCATCCCGGGATACGCGCCGCGATCGATGGCGCTGCGCCCGCCGCGAAAGTGCAGCATCGTTGGCGAGGGAATCGTGACCTTGGGCGTGCGCGTCGTAACGGATTGCAGGAACTCGTAATCACGGCGCTGGATCGGGCGCGCATGTCGGACCTTGCCGGTCACTTTGAGCACCGGCGGTGCGTAGTCGAGCTCCCCGTTCGCCTTGTGAAACTTCACCGCCATGCCGCCCTGCTCGACCACGCCGTCGAGCTGCGTCAGGAAGTCCACATGGAAGTAGGTGCGTCGGAACTCGCCGTCCGTCACGGCGCGCAATCCGAGCTCCTCCTGCTGGCGCACGATGCCGCGGATCGCGTCGTCTTCGACGCTTCGTAACTGCGCTGCAGATATTTCCTTGCGCCTGAACTGTTCACGCGCCGCAAGGAGCTGTTGCGGCCGCAGAAAACTCCCGACGTGATCGGCGCGGAAAGGCGGTGCGGTGCGGTTAGAAACCGACGAAGACCCGGAGTTGCTCATAGGGAGTCTCAATCTCTGCTGACCTGTCGCTAAAGCAATATACGCCCCGCCGACGCGAGAACCTGCCTCCGCGGCGCCGCCGCCCCTGAATGCAAACCTTCGACGGATTCCGACGTCTGCTCCCGAGAAGAATCCGGTCCGCTGCTCGTCTGGCGGCGCTGGCGCTGGTCTTCTGCGCACACGACGCCCGGCGAGAAATTCCTCGCCGATCTGTCGGCGCGTTGGCCAGAGAATCGTCCTAGAGATGAGCGTCCGATCTGACTGAAAAACCTTCGGGAGGTTCTCAATGAGCGACGTCGCCCTGCCGAAAGTCGTTTCGCGAGCGGAGTGGCTGATCGCCCGCAAAGAATTGCTTGTCAGGGAAAAAGAAGCAACGCGCGTGCGGGACGAGGTCAACGCGGCGCGACGCAGACTTCCCATGGTGAAGGTAGAGAAGGACTACGTCTTCGAGGGCCTGACCGGCCGGGTGCGCCTGCTCGATATGTTCGAGGGGCGTCGCCAGCTTTACGTTCATCACTTCATGTGGATTGACGCCCTTGACGCAGGCTGCCCCGGGTGCACCATGGCGGCCGATCTCAACTTCAACTCTCTGCCGTTCATCGCTCAGTTGCAGGAGCGCGATATCACGTTTGCAGCGATCTCCCGCGCGCCGCTGCCGAAACTCGCGGCGTACAAGGCGCACAGGGGCTGGACGTTTCCCTGGTACTCATCGTTCGGAAACGATTTCAACTACGATTTCCACGTCACCCTGGACGATTCGAGAGGACCGGTCGAATACAACTATCGCACCGGGGATGAACTCAGGAGGGCTGGCGTGAGCGACGACAGGCTCAAGGGCGACTGGCCCGGCAACAGCGTGTTCGTTCGCGACGGCAAAGAGGTATTTCATGCGTACTCTGTCTATGCGCGCGGCCTCGATCAGCTGTTCACACCGTACAACTTCCTGGACCTCACGCCATTTGGCAGGCAGCAGGACTGGGAGGACTCGCCCAGGGGCTGGCCGCAAAGACCGACGTACGGCTGAGCGACCTGGGTGAGCCATCGATTCATCGACACAGTACAAGGAGCAACAGCACATGTTCAGGACCGGGATTGAGAAGGATGCGGGCGTCGAAGTCCGGTTGTCGCACCGGCACGCGGAGCGCGTGAGAGCGGCAATGTGCGTGATCGTCCCGGCGCTCATCGCGCTCGCGGCGTGTTCCCCGCGCGAGCATGACGGGCGCAGCCTGGGGGACGACGGCGCCTCTGCTGCCGCACAGGCGCCAGGCAGCGCTGTCGCACCAGACGTACCCGCGGGCGCATACACGCTCGACAAGGCGCACGCGAGCCTCATCTTTCGTGTCAATCATCTGGGCTTCTCGAACTTCACCGCTCGCTTCAAGCGCTTTGACGCGCAGCTGCAGTTCGATCCCGCGAACCTCGCAACGTCCAGCATCGTGGTTCAGATCGATCCACGCTCGATCGAGACCGACTACCCCGATCCGGCCACGCTCGATTTCAATGCGCAGTTGCAGGGCGTCGACTGGCTGAACACGGCCCAGTATCCGGACATGACGTTTCGCTCTATCAACGTGGAATCGACTGGACGCGGCGCAATGCGCATCAACGGCGCTCTGACGCTGCGCGGGGTGACGCATCCCGTGGCGCTGGAGGCGACGTTCAACGGCGGCTACGCCGGTCACCCGATGGATCCGCATGCGCGCATTGGATTCTCGGCGCACGGCGTTCTCAGTCGCTCGCAATTCGGCATGTCGTTCGGCGTGCCCGAACCCGGCTCCACGATGGGCGTCGGCGACAAAGTCGACGTCGTCATCGAAGCCGAGTTCAATGGACCCGCCTGGGCTGGCGCGGCCGCCCCGAATAGCTGACGGACGGTCAGCAACCGATGAGCGGCGGATTCTCGAGCGCGCGGCTCGAACGCATGCGCGATGTGATGGCCGGCTACGTCCAGCGCGGCGAGATTCCAGGTCTCGTCGCTCTCCTGAGTCGCCGGGGCGAAACTCATGCCCACGCCGTCGGTCTGCAAGCGCTCGGCGACAATCGTCCGATGCGCCGCGATTCGATCTTCCGCATCGCGTCGCTGACGAAACCCATCACGGCCGCTGCGGCGATGATTCTCGTGGAAGAGTGCAAACTGCGGCTGGATGAGCCGATCGATCGCCTCTTGCCTGAACTCGCCAACCGCAGAGTGCTGAAGCGCATCGACGGACCGCTCGGTGACACGACGCCTGCGCTGCGGCCGATCAGCGTCCGGGACCTCCTGACGCTGCGCATGGGGTTGGGACACCTCATGCAACCTGCGCGCGACTGGCCGATACATAAGGCCATCGACGAACAGCAGCTTCTCCAGGGCCCGCCGCGCCCGCAGTCGGCGCCGGGGCCCGATGAATGGATTCGGCGCGTCGCTGCGCTTCCGCTCATGCATCAGCCGGGTGAGAAATGGCTCTACGATCTCGGACTCGACGTACTGGGCGTCCTCATCGCGCGCGCTTCAGGCAAATCGTTCGGGACATTTCTCCGCGAGCGACTGTTCGAGCCGCTGGGCATGAAGGATACGGACTTCAGCGTACCGGCCGGCAAACTCGACCGATTCACGGGCAGCTACACGGGAGCGCTCGAACTCTACGACGGCGTCGAAAACAGCGAGTGGCGCCGTCCGCCGCGTTTCGAATCGGGCTCAGGCGGCCTCGTGTCGACGGCCGATGACTATCTCGCGTTTTGCCAGATGATGCTCAATCAAGGCAGGCACGGCGCTGCGCGAATCCTGTCTCGCGCCTCGATCGAAGTGATGACCACGGATCAGGTGACGCCCGAGCAGCGACAGGGCATGGAAATGTTCTTCGGCGCCGACAGCAGTTGGGGCTTTGGCATGTCGGTGATCACGAAGCGTGACGACCTCTGCGCTGTTCCGGGACGATTTGGCTGGACCGGCGGCCTCGGCACATCCGCTTATGCCGATCCACGGGAAAATCTCGTCGGGATACTGATGACCCAGTGCATGATGGATTCTCCCGAACCGCCCCGCGCCTACCTCGACTTCTGGACCCTGGCGTATCAGGCGCTCGACGACTGAACTTCGCGCGAACTTTCTTCGTTTTCCCCTGTCGATTGCGCTCGTCGCCCGACGTCATGGCGAAGCGGGCTGTCGCCCGCGAATCACACGAAGCAGAGGAGCCGACAATGCGAGTACACGCTTACCTGACTTTCAGCGGCCAATGCGAGGCCGCGTTCAAGTTCTACGAGAAGCATCTCGGCGGCAAGATCCAGGCGATGATCACGCATGAAATCCCGGAAGTCGCGGAGCACGTGCCGGCTGACTGGCGCAAGAAGATCATGCATGCCAGCCTCACCGTAGGCGAGGACGTGCTCATGGGCTCGGATGCGCCGCCCGATCGCTTTCAGAAGCCGCAGGGTTTTTCCGTCTCGCTCCATTTCAAGGATACGGCGGAGGCCGAGCGCGTTTTCAATGCGTTGGCGGACAACGGTGTAGTGCAGATGCCGATCCAGGAAACGTTCTGGGCAGCCCGGTTCGGAATGCTCATCGATCGTTTCGGCATTCCCTGGATGGTCAACTGCGACCGCCCGACCTGACCGGCGGTGCTCGTGAGCAAGAGGTGATCGCCTGCCGCGTCTCGCGGCGGGATGCACACGGCCGGAGAAATCGCATTGATTGCGTGATTCGCGACCGACGCGTCTGACCGCAAGCACTCCTCGCGCGTGCGATCGGTACCATCGCTGCCTGATCGCGGGGAGGACGTCGCATGCGCACATTTCTGACGAGCGTCGGGATCGCATCCCTGGCCCTGAGCTCGACGCAGACGTCCACGGCCGAACCTGCGTTTCCGCTGCGCGACGCCGGGGCTCGCATGGAGCGCATCGGCGAACGCGCCTACGCAATCATTCACGACGACGCCACGGAAGAGTGGCCGCACGGCAATACGGGCGTCATCGTCGGCGACGACGGCGTGCTGGTCGTCGATGCAACGTATCTGCCGTCGCGCGCTCGGGCCGACATCGCACTGATCCGATCCGTGACCGATCAGCCTGTGCGCTACCTCGCGTACACGCATTGGCACTTCGATCACAACAATGGCGCAATCGCCTACCGCGAGGCGTTTCCGCAGGTCATCGTCGTATGCGAACGGGAGACCCGTGAGTTCGTCGCTCTGAACAGCCTCTGGTGGGCGCGCCGCTCCGCGCGCCCCGACCAGCCCAAACGAGTCGCATTGACCGACCTGGAGAGACAGCTGGAGAGCGGCCGCAACTCCGCTGGCGAGCCCCTTTCGGCGGCGGCGAAAGCGAAGCTCGAAACGAACATCCGGCAGCGTCGGTCGGAGCTGGAGGAACTTGCGTCGCTCGAGGTCGTGACGCCGGATCTGGTATTCGATCGGGAACTCACGTTGTTTCTCGGCGCAAGACGCATTCATCTGCGGGACTGGGGTCGCGCCAATAGCCCGCATGATGTGACCATCCATGTGCCCGATGGGCAGATCCTGTTCACGGGCGACATTCTCGTGCAGTCGCCCCTGCCCTATCTCTTCGAATCCTGGCCGGCGCCGTGGACAAGCGTGTTGCGTGAGATCGAGTCCATTCCCGTGACTGCACTCGTTCCCGGGCACGGTCCGGTCCTGAATGATCACGCCTACACGCGGCAAGTCAGAGCGTTGCTGGAGGCGACGCTATCGCGCGTCGCCGACATGGCGCGGAAGGGTCTCAGCCTGGAGGAAATTCAGCGCGATCTCGATCTGAGCGACGTGCGCAAGACCGTACCCGCGTGGCGCGCCGCTGAGTTCGACGAAGACTGGAACGCAAGCATGCGTGCGCTGATCGAACGCGCGTGGCGCGGCGTTCGCGGCCAGGGCGGCTAACCCGTCAATTGGCCTACTGGCCAACTGGCTAACCGGCCGATTGGCCAGAATCCCTTCGAAGCACTCTTGCCAATAACCCGGTTGGCCGGTTGGCCGATCAGCCATATTCAAAAGAGCGAATACAGATCCATCTGCCGGCTGTCGCCGATCACGCGCTCGAAATCCAGCCCGAGCGTCGCCAGTACGGGTTCGGCGACCGGCTTCACTTGCTTGATCACGTAATGTTCGCGATCCAGAGCGTGCTGCAAGTTATCGAGCGGTTCGGGACCGGCCGTGGTCATCACATAACTGATCATGCGTCCCGACGTCTGGGCCGACTTGCGTGCGGCGGCGACGTGCGGCGGAGTCGTGGCCGTATATTCCTCGGCCTCCTTGCGCAGGTTCTTGCGATAGACGAGCGCGTCGTCCAGTGCGCCGTTTCTGACCTGCTTCACAACGTCCGCCAGGTACGCATCCACGGGCTGATCCGCAAACAGGCGCCGATACAACTCACGTTGCACCTGCTTCGCAAGTTGAGTCCAGTCGCGCCGCACGACTTCCATGCCGATGAATTCCACGGCGTCCTTGCCGTGAAGCAAACCTGCGTAGCGCTTGCTTGCGCCGCGCGTGCTGTGCCGCGCCTGCGGCAGAAACAACTTGAGATAGAGCTTTTCGAATTTGAGCTCGAGCCGGCTTGCCACCCGCCAGCGCTCCGCTATGTACCGGCCGATCTCCTCGTTCAGGGCCGCGGCGAGCTTTCGACCTCGTTCACGCGCCACGTCCGGGTCCTGGTGGGCGGACTGCACGAACAAGCTGTCCGTGTCGCCATACAGCACTCTGAAGCCTGCGGCCTCGAACCAGCGCTTTGACCACAGCAGAACTTCGCGACCCATCCCCGTGATGGAGTTGGCAAGCGCAGGGTTGTAGAAGCGGCAGGCGGGCGTACCGAGCACGCCATAGAACGAATTCATCAGAATCTTGATGGCGTTTGACGCAACGTCATCGCCCGCCTTCTTCGCCGCCTCGCGTCGCGGGAACAGCTCATCGAGCATGCGTGGCAGAATCGCCGGCGCGCGCCGGAATGCGCCGCCCGGCGTCTCGATCAGATCGGCGCCCGGCGACGGCTGCGAGACGTACGACAATGGATCGATGTTGAACGTGCGGATGATGCTCGGATACAGGCTCTTGAAATCGAACACCCAGACGTTGGGATGCAATCCCGTCACGGGCTCCAGCACGTGTCCGCCCTGTTGCGCGACATGCACGCGCGAATCGCTCGAGCGCACTGTCGGCGCCACGACGCCCTTGCGTTCGAGCTCGGTCAGATAGAGAAAGTCGAAGGATGCAATGCTCGCCGCCACCCGATCCGGCGTCATGCCCGTGAGCTGGCTGCGCGCAAACGCCAGCCGCACGAGATCCAGCCGCTCCGTGATCTGGTAGGCGAGCCGCGCATCCGTGCGCGCGTAGAGCGCGAATGCGGCGAGGTCGTGCCGATAGTTGTGCATGATCTCGCCGATCCGGTCGCGCACATCGCCGGCGACCGCCTTGCCCTCGCCCAGCACCTCGCGCGCAACGGCGTCCAGAGAATAGTCGTCCATGCGCACGAACGCGCCGCGCAACAGGTCGATGCCGTCGAGCGCCAGGCGGCCGGGAATGCTCGCCTGACCGCTGCCGAAATACCCTTCCGCTTTCCGAATGCGGATCGCGCCGACGTCTCGCCCCAGTTGAAAAGGGTGACGCAGGCGTTCGGCGATGCGCTGGAGCGCCGTAAAGTCGAAGTCGATCGTGTTCCAGCCCGTGAGCACATCGGGATCGAGCCTGGCCACCCGATCGCAGAAGGCGTCCAGCGCAGCGAACTCTGTGGCGCAGCGAGTCGCTTTCTCGGGCATCGCGCGCTCTGCCGCTGTCCACGATCAGGACTTCATCCACCCCTGGCGCGTACATTGAGATGGCGAGCAGGCGTTCGCCTTTCGCGTCCGTTTCGATGTCAAAGGACAATGCGCGCGGTTCGATCTTGACGTCTGCGGGCCGCAGTTCCGGATTATCGAAGGTCCAGGTGACGCCGCTTCCCGGAACCGCCTCGCCTTCAATCTCGCAACCGCCCTTCACACCGCGCTCGATCAGATAGCGCACGGCGAAACGCACATCGCCTTCGAATGTGTCGACGCCGGCGGCGTGCAGGCGGTCGCGCACGTTGGGAACGTCGCCGGGCGCCTCGAGTTCAAGTCGATCGACCCGCGCGCCGTCGAAGGTGCATTTGTCGACTGCGATGGGGTCCGCCATGCGCAAGACCCGCGCCCGCTCAGCGTCGCTCGCGCGGATATAGAAGTGCGGCCGCTGTCTGTCATCGCGCACCAGAAACGTCCCGCCATCTTCCAATCGGCCGTAGAGATGGATGACTGGAATGCGCTGGCCGTTCGATTCAGTGACGATGCGATAGCTTGCCTGAAGAATGAATCCGCGCGCGTGCATCACGATGCTATTGTGCGGGAATGGCGCTGACGCCGCGAGCCTTGTGTTTTCGCGGCGAGAGAAATGGGGACAGTTTGCGATCTGTGGCGCGTCCGACGGCGTCGAGCCTCCCGCTCGTTGAATCATCGACCCACTCACGACTCTGACAGATCGAATGAAGCTCTATTCCTGGAACGTCAACGGAATCCGCGCCGTGCTCAAGAAGGGCGTCTTCCAGCCCTTTCTGGAGCGTCATCGACCTGACATCCTCTGCCTGCAGGAAACCAAGGCCGAACGCGGCCAGATCGAAATCGATGCGCCGGACTATCACGAGTACTGGAACTCGGCGGTCAGGAAAGGCTATTCGGGCACCGCGATCTTTCTCGAAGCGCAAGCCGCTCGCCGTGATCAACGGCTTTCCCGATGAGTTCGCCCGGCGCTTCAGGTTCGCCGACGAATTGAAGCGCGACAGCGCTGAGGAAGGCCGCGTGATCACAGCCGAGTTCGACAGCTACTTCGTGGTGACTGTGTACACGCCGAACGCAAAGGACGACTTGAGCCGCCTGCCCCTGCGCTTCAAGCACTGGGACCCCGCGTTTCTCGCCTACTGCAAGCAGCTTGAAGCCCGGAAGCCTGTAATTTTCTGCGGCGATCTGAACGTCGCGCACACCGAACTCGATCTCGCGCACCCGAAGGCCAATCGCGGCAAGAAAGGCTTCACGGATGAGGAGCGCAAGGGCTTCCAGAATTTTCTCGACGCCGGCTTCGTCGACACGCTGCGCCTGTTCAAGCAAGGCGCCGGCCATTACACGTGGTGGAGCGCCTTTTCGAACGCACGAGCGCGGAACGTTGGATGGAGGATCGACTACGTTCTGGTCTCGGCGCAGCTGAGCAGCGCTGTAAAGAACGCGGACATCCATGCCGACGTCATGGGCAGCGATCATTGCCCTATCAGCCTCACGCTGCGCGACGGTAAGAGGCCGCGCCGGACGACACGGCGCAAGACTTAGCAGGCTGTTAAAAAACCCTTTCAACGCGCCTGCTAGACCGGGCCACGGATGGCCCGGCCCAAGTTTTATTGAACATGGCATGCACATTCTCATGTGCTTGATTTCGGGAGCGCAGCGAAAACCACGCTTTTCGCAAGCGACGTTGCCATCTTCAATTTACCGGGCGGCAAGGACAGCCTTTTTCAACCTCCCGTTAGGGAAGCGCTGCACTGCTCGACTACCCTGAGTCTTCAACGATGCAACGGGTTGAAAGACGGGGCGCGAAAATGTGACGCCGTTTTCAGTTGACGCCTATGCAGAGGTTCTCTGGGGAAGTACAGGTCGACAACCCAGGCGTTCAATGTTGCGACGGGTCGAAAGACAGGGGCCGCAGGTTGTCTAGTGCGGACGAAGACTGTCGAGGAAGATGCGCGCGAACTCCGGACCCTTCCCCTCCTCCTCGTGCTTGAAATAGACGTACACCTCCCGGCAATCCGCAGCCTTCTCCTGAACGGTGTGCGCCCAGCGTGCAAGGTCGTCCGGCGTGTACCCTTCGTCGCGCAATCGAAAATAAGCGTAGTCCGCCGTGATCGTGACGGGAGTCTCCTTGGTTTCGCTGTCTGCGACGCAGAGTGCGAGATTCCTCGACCTGAGCCGCGCGTAGATTTCCTCGTTCAACCACGAACCGTGACGAAACTCGAACGCGGCGCACAGGCCCGGCGGCAACGTCTCGAGGAATGCATCGAACACGCCGAGGTCCTGCTTCAGGCTTGGCGGCAGCTGAAACAGCAGCGCACCCAGTTTCGGCCCGAGCTTCGCCGCCATCTCGGTGAAGTATTTGACGTTGTCCGCACAGTCCTTCAGGCGCGCGTCGTGCGTGACGCGCTTCGGCGCCTTCAGCGTCAGCTTGAAGCGCTCGGGCGTCTCGCGATTCCAGCCCTCGAGCGTCTTTGCGTTGGGCATGCGGTAGTAGGTGTAATTGATCTCCACTGTGGAAAGACGCTCGGCGTAGTACGAGAGCATGCTCGAAGCCGGCAACTTCTCTGGGTAGAAGCTCCCCTTCCACTCCGGATAGTTGTAGCCCGACGTCCCAACCCAGATCGCCATACCGTGCTCCTGCCTCAACGTCGCGCTGCTAGGAACAGAATCTCTCGCAAAGACGCCAAGGTCGCCAAGCCGAAATCGGAAACCCCTTTGCGATCTTTGCGCCTCTGCGAGAGATCTTCGTGACTACGGGTGGCCGCTCAGCAGGCGGCGATACTGACCGAGATGCCGAATCGCGTGCTGCGGCTTGCCCAGCGACTCATACAGGCGCGCGAGATTGAAGTGGCAATCCGCAAACGCGGGATCCTCTTCGATCGACGTTTGATACGCCTCGAGAGCTTCATCAGTCCGCCCGAGATCTTCGAGCAGAACGCCCAGGTTGAACATCAGCAACGCATCGGGTCCGCAGCGCTCGAGCGCGCGACGATAAACGCTCTGAGCTTCCTTCGTGTCGCCCTGCTCGTGCAACAAACGCCCCCAGTTGATCCAGGCTGAAACATCAGTCTCATCGACATTTACAGCGCGTTCATACGCCTTGATCGCGGCCGTTGCGTCGCTCCCCTCGAGTTCGAGCCCCTTCGCAAACCAGTCTTCGGCGTCCGAAAGCTCGGCCGCCTGGGCAACGTTGCGCTCGATCACGCGCAGCACGCCGTTTTCGACGCTCACGTCGAGGCCGAGAAGGTATTGGCCGTCGTCGACCTGCCAGTGGCTCTTGCCGTCGCGCACGACGACTCGATCGCCGATCGCGCAGATGGAGAGTCCGGCGAGGGGAACGGTTTCGGGCAGATGGCGACGCAGATCCTCGAGCGAGCGGCTGATGCGCCGGCGCGGAACCCTGGCGTCGATGAGCGCTCGTGCGGCGCGCAGGACGATGAGATCCCGAAAGGAAAAGCGATATTCGCGGCGACGACCGCGCTCAGGCGCCACGAAGCCTGCATTGATCAGCCCGCGCAGGGTGCTGCGCGACAGGCGCAGGACTCGTTCCACGTCCCGCACGCTGTAGGTATGCGTCATGGCGGGGACGGATCTATTTTCCCGGGGTGGCGCGTCGTTGCCGCGATGATGAGTCACGAAAATAGATCGGTCCCCTTACCGCCGGCTCGACTTGCGGGCTGCCTTCGCCGGCTGCTCTACGCGCTTCGGCGCCTTGCGTGCGCCAAGCTGCGACACCGACGCCTTCGCCTTTTCGGTCTTCTCGAGACTGGCGCGCAACGCCTCCATGAGATCGATGACCTTCCCGCCGCTTTCGGGCGGCGCCTCCGTCACGGAGATTTCGTGACCTTCGACCTTCCTCTGAATCGCGGCTTCGATGCGCCCCTTGACCTCATCGACGTACGCCGTGGGGTCGAACTTCTGGGAGGCCTGCTGCTCGATCAGCTGCTTCGCGAGATTGAGCTCGGCGGCCTTCACGTCCTGCTGAGGAATCTCGATCTCCGTCGCCGGCCGCACCTCGGCGGCGAAACGAAGCTGCTGCAGCACCAGCACATCGCCAACGGGCCGCAGCATCACGATGTAAGCGCTGCCCCTCGCCGCCCAGCGACCCACCGCGCAACGATGTGTTTCGTTGAGCGCCTTGGTCAGCAACGCATACGGCTTCGCCGCGCCCTTGTCCGGCGCCAGGTAGTAGCTCTTGTCGAAATACACAGGGTCGATCGAATCGACCGATACGAACTCGGAGATCTCCACGGCGTGAGATCCCACTTCCTCGAGCGCCTTGATTTCTTCCGGCGTGAACTGCACGTACTGGTCCTTGGCGAACTCGTAGCCTTTCACCATCGATTCGCGGTCGACGATGGAGCCGTCCTTGATGCAGATGTACTGCTGCTTCAGTCGCGAGCCGCAGTCCTTGTGCAGGAGATTGAACGAGATCGAGCCCGCGGCCTGGGTGGCCGTGTAGAGCTTCACCGGTATCGCGATGAGCCCGAAGGAAATGGTCAGAGATCCCATTGAGCGTGCGGCCATGACTGCCTCTCGAGACTGTTGGAGACTTTTGTACCCGTTTGCGCGCGTTGCTGTTGAAAACCCGCCGTTCAGCTCCGGGGGACCTGTAAGTCGACCTGCGCAACGCTTCCGTAGGACGCCAAACCTCAGACTAATCCGACACCTTTGCGGCGTTTCCCGACCCTACTTTCGACTCTTACTTCCGAATGCGAGCGCAAGGCTCTGTTTCGCCGCGAAAACATCATGCCACCGATCCCCGGTCTTTTCCAACCGGCTCAGCGCGTTCCGCATCGTGAAGTGCATGGGCTCCGCGGCCTCCAGTTCCTCCCAGGTCAGGGGCATGGACACAGGCGCCCGGGAACGCCCCGGGGGGAGTACGCCACGTTCAGGGTCTTGCCCCGGACGTTCATGTTGTAGTCCATGAAGATCTTGCCCGTGCGCTTGACGACGGCCCACTCCATCGTGATCTCCCGCGGGTGCTCACGCATCAGGTGCCTGCCGACCATTTCGGAGATCGAGCGCGCCTCATCGAACGTCACCGTGCGCTCGATCGGCACGAACACGTGCAAACCCGTCTTCCCGGATGTTTTGACCACCGCTTCGAGCGACATCTGTCTGAGCAAGCCATGCAACCAGAAAGCGACGCGTTTGCCGACTGAAAAACCCTTCTTGTTGAGTTCCGGTTCCGCGCCCTTCGCTTCCTTGCCGGAGTAGATGTACGGATCGATGTCGAAAACGATGTAGTCCGGATAGTTGACGACGGAAGACTCGAGGGCCTCGATCGAGCTCGCGTAGTCAGTGCTCTTGCTCAACGCGTCTTTGCCCACCTGCGCGCGCGAGTGCCAGACATGGAATTCGAGCGTGCCGACCTGCCCCAGCCACAGGAGCGTCGGCAGGTTGTTGGCGAGAATGTAGTCGTGCTTCTCGTCCTTGTGCTCGGAAAACACCGTCACGGTCCCGACGAAGTCGGGCAGCGTCTGCTCCCAGTGCTTCTGAAAGAAGCGTTCGCCGTCGATGCCTTCAGGCATGCGGATCATCGTCAGCGGCCGATCCTCGAGGTGCGGCAACATGAAAGGCGACACGCTTGCGAGGTAGCGCAGATACTCGCGCTTCGTGATCGCCGGGACGCTCGCTCGCTTGTCGGCGGGCCAGTATTCGCGATCGAGATTCGTGAGCCGGATGCGCGCATCGCCCACAGCGAGATTGAGTTGCGTCTTCGCGCCTGCGAGTTGCTCGAGGACGCTCTCGATCTCACTCCCCGCAGATGCGCTTTTCTTCTTGCCGCCGCGCTTCTGCGGCGCATTGCGAACGCCGTGCGACGCGACGTCATCCCGCACCCTGATGAATACTGGCGCGCGCAACAAGCCGTCGGGCGTGCGGTCTTCGAAGCTGACTTCCACCACGAGCTTCGGCGCGAGCCACGTCGTGGGCCGATGCAGGGGCGGTTTTTCGACAAACGGCGATTGCTCCGTCACGAGATCGCCGAAACGCGCGCGCAGATCCTTGACGACGCCATCGGTGAGCCCCGAACCAACGTGCCCGACATAGTGCAGGTCCTTGCCCGCCCAATAGCCAAGCAACAGCGCGCCGACGGGTTCGCGCGCCCCCTTGCCTTTCGTGTACCCGCCGACAACGAACTCCGCCGTGTGAGTCGCTTTGATCTTCCGCCAGGCAGGCGACCGCTTTCCCGGCTGATAAATGCTGTCCTTGCGCTTGGCGACGACGCCCTCGAAGCCGCTGTCGATCGCCGCCGCGTAGAGCGCCTCCGCATCCTCCGAGGCGTGCATGAGCTGGATGCGCTCGGTCGGCAGCAGACATTGGGACAGATACCGCCTTCTGTCTGTGTACGGAGCGCCGCGCAGGTTGAGTCCGGCAAAGTGCAGCAGGTCGAAGCACACCATGGCGACCGGGGTTTCGCGCTGGGCCACGGCGATCTCCTTCGCCGTCTTCAGCTGCGCCCGTTTCTGCAGCGCATTGAACGACGCGCGCCCATCGCCGCCCAGCGCCACGATCTCGCCGTCGACGATCATCGAATCGATCGCCTGAGTCGCGAGGTCGGCGACGACTTCCGGAAACGACGCTGTCAGGTCGATGCCGCCGCGTGAGATCAGCTGCACATCGCCGCCCCGCACGAACGCGATGACCCGATAGCCGTCCAGCTTGGGTTCGTAGAGCCAGGCGGGATCCGAACGCGCGGACTCGCCGATCTCCGCGAGCATCGGCGCGAGCTTCCTGGGCATCGCTTCGGCAGGGCCGTCCGGCGCGAGCCGCGCGGCGTCGACCCGGGCCGAGTCGTCGCGCCCAGCAATGTCGTCCACTGTGAGCCCCGACAGCACTGAATGGCTGCGCGCCAGCACTTCGCTGCCGCTGACGAAGCGATCCTTGTGCTTCATCACCAGCCACTGCTTGTCGGCGGAGGTCCGCACCAGCGTGAACGATCCTTTGAGCTTCTCTCCGCGCAGAAAGAAACTCAGTTTGCCGTTCGCGAGCTCTGCCCTGACGCGTTCTTCCGCCTCGTCGCGCTGACTGAAGGAGTACTTCTGATTCTCATCGGGCGAATACACGCCGCAGTCCCACACGATCACATTGCCGGCGCCGTATTGCTTCGCCGGGATCACGCCCTCGAATGCGGCGTAGTCGAATGGGTGATCTTCCGTCTCCACCGCCATGCGCTTTTCGCCTGGGTCCAGCGTCAGGCCCTTTGGGACCGCCCATGATTTCAGCACGCCGTCGAGTTCGAGCCGGAAGTCATAGTGCAGATGCCGCGCCGCGTGCTTCTGCACGACGAACAGCAGCGGGCCGCGCCGCGCGACAGCGGCCTTCGGCGCCGGCTCGGGTGTGCGGGTGAACGCGCGCTTTTCGACGTATTGATCCAGAGAGCGCTTCATAGTCCGTTCACGGTTGACCGCCAGAGCGCGGCGCGTCACTCCAGCTTCCCGATGAAGCGATACACGGCGATCAGGACGCCGAAACCGAAGTACAGACCGAACAGGGCCACGAGCATCAGCAGCGCCATCTGAAACGTAACGATGCGGTTCACCATGAGAACCAGAATGAGGACAACGAGGCTGGTGAACGAAACAGCCACGCCCGCGGCCACCTTGAGCGCTGTGTTGTTTCTCTTTGGCATGACTGCATTTCAGATGATGTTCTCTAGCCAGGCGACCATCGCCTTCAAAGCCTCTTCTCTGACGTCCGGATCTTTCCGGCCCGTGCGCGCCGGAACATGAAACGAATGATCCGCGTCCTGCAACAGCTTCAGTGTAGCCCGCTCGCCCAGTTCTCTGATGAGCGGCTCGAGCAGGTCGAGGCTCGCGAGCTCATCGCGCGTTCCCTGCAGAAACAGCATGGGGATCGTCACCTCGAACAGATGCTTCGCTCGCTCCAGCGAAGGACGCCCCGCGGGATGCAGGGGAAATCCCAGGAACACCAGGCCGCGCACGCCCGGCAGCGGTGAGGCGGCTTGAGCCTGCGAAGTCATCCGACCACCGAACGACCGGCCTCCCGCGATGAGCGGCAGTCCGGGCGCGAGGCGCGACGCCTCCGCCGCCGCAGCACGCACCGTCGCATGACACAGAGGCGGCGGATCGGGTCTTCTCGAACGCTTCTCCATGTACGGAAACTGATAGCGCAGCGTGGCGATGTGGAGCGCAGCCAGTTCGGTTGCGACCGACGTCATGGACGGATGCGCCATTCCGGCGCCGGCGCCATGCGCAAAGACAAAGCAGGCGCGCGCATGCGAGGGCAGGAGGAGCAACCCTGAAACCCGGGTCCCCTCGTCGACTTCGATCGACACTGCTAGTGCAGACGCAGGCGTGGTCACTGCTTCCCCTCGTGCATCTCATGCAGCTCGACGACCTGCGGGAAAATGCTGTCCTTGTAGAAGGCGAGCGCCGGCAGCTCGCTCACCGCCACGTTGTTTTTCTTCGCGTAATGCTCGATGAGCTGATCCGAATCCGACCGATAGCGCCCGGGTTCGATCTCGACCGTCGGGAACGTCGCCGGCTTGCCGAGTCCGACGGCAAGCTTCGCCTTGATGCTTTCGAAATTCGGGCCCCGCGGATCGCAGCGGATGACGTCGATCTGATCGAGGAGTCTCGCCTCCGCCATGAAGAGCAGGAATTTGAACGAGTAGGGGCAGCCGACGCGCAGATACGCCTTCGCCTTGACCTGACTCATGTCGCTTCCTCATGTGAACGCTGCGACTGACGAACAAACGCCCCGGGAACGATATTGGCGCCGACCATTTCCTTTCTGCAGGACTGGTTGCAAACTCTCCACTGCCGCGCCGCGGCCACCATAAGAAGAAGCACAGGGAAGATTCTCATGCAAGCCAGTTCGAACGCACTTCGCGCCCTGCCCGACGCTGCGGATCCGTGGGCGGCGCCGCAGACTCTCTCGGGCAGGTGGAACATAAAGGTCGAATTCCGCGCGACGGGAGGCGAGTACTTTCGCATCTGGATCGTCAACCTGCTGGCGACGCTCCTGACGCTGGGAATCTATTCGGCGTGGGCTAAAGTTCGCCGCCTGCGATACTTCTACGGCAGCACGTCGATCGACGGTTCCACGTTCGAATATCACGGCCGCCCGACCCAGATCCTCAAGGGACGGCTGATCGCCGGCGGCGCCGGCGTCGCAACCTATGCGGCGTGGACCTTTTCGCCGGCCCTGAGCCTCGCATTGATCCCGGTGATGCTGGCGGTGCTGCCCTGGGTCGTCGTGCGCTCGCGTCGCTTTCACTCGCGGATGACCGAATATCGCGGCGTGCGCTTCGGATTCAACGGCACGTATCGCGGAGCGTTCGGACCGTACGTCGGCTGGCTGCTTCTTGCATCGATCATCGGTTTTCTGACCCCGTCGTGGAATCATCGCCGCGTAGCGTTCCTGCTCGGCAACACGAGCTACGGCACGGAGGAGTTCACTTTTACGAAGGGCGATGGCCCGTGGTATCGCTTCTACTATGCGTCGGTCGGCATGGCGATTGCGACCTTCGCCGCAGCCGTGCTGCTGTTCGACGGCGCACAGGCCGCCTACACGGCGATTGCAGCAGGCGAAATCGCCGACGTGGCCGCCAACCCGGCCGCCGCACTCGCCGCCCTCATCGTGCTCGTCGGCTTCGCGCCGCTCGGGATCTTCGCCTACTACCGGACCAGAGCCGTCAACTCTGCGTTCGATGAATTGCAACTCGGCGCCCACAAGATCTGGTGCGATCTCAGGACCGGACCGCTGCTGCGCATCTATCTCGTCAACCTGGCGGCCCTGATCGTCACGCTCGGCCTCTACTACCCTTGGGCTCGCGTCCGCCTCGTGCGCTATCAGCTCGAATCCCTGACCCTCAATCTGGCGCGCCCGCTGGATGATTTCGTGAACGATGCGTCACAGGCCGGGACGGCGACCGGCGATGAGATCGGCGACTTTTTCGCCGTCGATTTCGGGCTGTAGCTGCAACCCAAGCCTTCGTCGCAAGAGACAAGAGGAGCAACAGCGTTGAGCATCCGGATTTCAAGACGATGCCTGCTCGCGAGCGGCGTTTCAGGCGTGCTCGCCCTCGCTCTGCCGATCACGAGGACTCGCGCCGCGGGCTGGCGCGCCTACGACGACGCCATCGTCATCGACGGTCTCGGCGGACCCGGCAGTCTCACCGCCGAACCAGACGCGCCGTTGACTGACGCCCATGTGAAGGACGTGCGGAATTCCGGTCTCACGTGCGTGCATCTGACGATTCTGCCGGTGGGCACGACGGCGCCGGACGCCGCGTTCACGCAGGCCGTGCGGGGAATCGCCTATTGGGAGCGTGAGATCGATCTCCATGCCGATACGTTCACCCGCGTTCGCACCGCAAAGGACATCCCTGCCGCGAAGAAGGCGAAACGCACGGGCCTCATCTACGGCGTTCAGGACGCCGTCGCCTTCGAAACCGATCTGGCGCGGCTCGAGGATCTGCATCGCTTCGGACTGCGCGTCGTGCAACCCACCTACAATCGTCGCAACCTGCTCGGCGACGGCTGCCTCGAAACCGCAAACGCCGGACTGAGCCGCACGGGCGTGGAAGCGATCGAGCGCCTGAATGCACTCGGCATTCTCGTCGACCTGAGCCACTGCGGGCGGCAGACCGCCGCCGACGCCATCCGCGCCTCGAAGGTTCCGGTCGCATTCACGCACACGGGATGTGCGGCGCTCGCCGATCATCCGCGCAATCGAACCGATGATGAGTTGCGCGCCGTGTCAGACAAGGGCGGGGTTTCAGGCGTCTACTTCATGCCGTATCTGTCCGGCGGCAGGCAGCCGACGTCGGCTGATGTAATCCGTCATCTCGAACACATGATCGACGTCGCGGGCGAGGATCATGTATCGATCGGCACTGACGGCAATATCTCTGCTGAAGTGCTCGATCAGAAATACAAGGACGCATTCGCACAGTCGATTCGCGAACGGCGTGCGGCCGGCATCGGCGCGCCACAGGAGACCGAGGAAGGCTATCTGTTTGCGTCCGATCTCAACACGCCGCGCCGTTTCGAGACGCTCGCCTCCATGCTCGCCGACCGTGGCCACCAACCGTCACGGATCGAAAAAATTCTCGGGAAGAATCTCCTGCGCGTGTTTTCGGAGACCTGGAAGGCGTAACTGCGGACTGTCGAGTCGTCAGCGCCCGACGCCGCACTGACGCGCTTCGTCGTTCACTCGGGCGAACGCGTCGCTTGCCTGGCTCCGCCTGAAGGCGGCGGGATGCTTGTGCACGCCGCCTCAACTCATGCACATTGCACAGGCCGTCTTGCGGGTCGCCCGCATTGAACGCCCGATGGTTCCTCGCACGCGGAGGTACGCCAAATGCATCTGTCGACTCGCGCAGTCCTGATCTTCGTTCTGTTGCTGATCGATATCAGCGTCGCGACAAGCCTCGCGGCGGAAAGCGCGCCGACCTGGCGCCTGAGCGGCGCCAGGATCTATCCCGCGCCAGATGCGGATCCCATCACCGACGGCGTCCTGCTGCTGCGCGCCGGCAAGGTCGCTGCGATTGGTGCGCGCGACGCAATCACGCCGCCGCCAGGCGTGCGTGAGCTCGAATGTCAGGGCGGCGTCATTACGGCGGGGTATCAGAACAGCCATGTGCATTTCACCGGCGAGCAATTCAGCAATGCGCAGAACGCCCTGCCGGCGGACCTCGAACGTCATCTTGGGGAAATGCTGACCCGATACGGCTTCACCACCGTCGTCGATACGGCGTCGGACCGGGACAACACGCTGGCGCTGCGTTCGCGCATCGAGAGCGGCAAAGTTCGCGGGCCGCGCATTTTGACCGTAGGCTGGCCCCTCTATCCTCACAACGGCATTCCGTACTATCTCGCCGACCTCCCGAAACCGCTGCTCGACCGCTTTCCGCAGCCTGCAACGCCAGATGAGGCGCTCGCCGTCGTTCGTGAGAATCTGCAAGCCGGCGTCGATGGGACGAAGCTCTTTGTGGCGACGCCCCAGAGCGATCGAAGCGTCAAGCTCATGCCCAATGCAATCGCTCGCGCCGCTGCGGATGAAACCCATGCAGCGGGCAAGCTGGTCATGGCGCATCCCACGAATCTCGACGGCGTTCGCATTGCGCTCGCAGCCAAGGTCGACATTCTCGTGCACACCACCCTGGGCGTGGAGACCGCCTGGCCGGCGCCGCTGGTGAAGCAACTCATCGCGCAGAAAACGTCGGTCGTACCCACGCTGCAGCTCTGGGGTTATGAACTCAACAAGAGAAAAGTTCCCGAACCGGTTCAGCAGCGCCTGATCGCCGCGACGCTCGCGCAGTTGAAAGGGTTCGCCGACGCCGGCGGACAGGTGCTGTTCGGTACGGACGTCGGTTACATGACGGAATTCGATCCGACAGCCGAGTACGAACTCATGAGCAACGCGGGCCTCACGCCGATGCAGATTCTTGCATCGCTGACGACCGCGCCGGCGGCGCGCTGGGACGAAGCGGATCGCCGCGGGCGCCTCACGATCGGAATGGATGCGGACATCATCGTGCTCGACGCCGATCCGGCCGAAGACGCGAAGAATTTCGCAAAAGTGCGGTGCGTATTTCGCGGCGCGAAGCCGCTGTATGCGCGGTCGACGCAGTAGCGACGCCCCTGGAGCTTGAGGTGGAATGCCGCCACGAGGACGACGATTAAGACGTTGTGAGTTCTCCGTTCCCGCAGATGGCCGCACCGAGGCGTCGCACGACGGTTATCGAGGCCCCGGCGCCATTGTGCGTTCTCCGTTCTCCGTTGTCCACAGATGGCCGCGCTGACGCGTCATTGCATTCTGCGCACAATGACAGCGGACACGCAGAACGCGCGGCGGCTTCCCGAGCACGTCGTTCAGGAAATGTCGGTTCAGCGGGCGCCTCCGGGCGTCCTACGGGCGTTCAACCCCGGAGGACCGCCATGTCAATCAATCAAGCCGCCCTGCCCCAGGTCGTATCACGGGACGAATGGCTCGTCGCCCGCAAGAGGCTGCTCGCTGAGGAGAAGGAACTGAGTCATGCGCGCGACGCAGTGAACGCCGCACGACGACGCCTGCCCATGGTCAGAATCGACAAGGAGTACGTCTTCGAGGGGCCGCAGGGCCAGTTGAGACTGCTCGATCTGTTCGAGGGTCGACGGCAACTCATCGTCTATCACTTCATGTTCGACCCGAACTGGGAGGAAGGCTGTCCCAGCTGTTCGCTGGTCGTCGACAACCTGGGGCATCTCGCTCATCTGCACGCGCGCAACACATCGCTCGCGCTCATCTCGCGTGCACCGCTCGCCAGGATCGAGCCGTTCAAGCGGCGCATGGGGTGGGCCGTTCCGTGGTGCTCGTCGTTCGGAAGCGACTTCAACTACGACTTTCATGTCACGTTGAACGAGGCAGTCGCCCCGGTAGAGTACAACTACGCCGCGAAGGCCGAGCTCGAAAGCAAGGGTGAAAGTTACTTCACCCAGGGAGAAACGCATGGCGTAAGCGCCTTCCTGCGTCAGGGCGAGCGGATCTTCCACACCTACTCCACTTATGCGCGAGGCGCCGATCTCCTGGTGGGGACCTATAACTATCTCGATCTCACCGCCTGCGGCCGACAGGAAGACTGGGAGTCGCCGCCGGGCCGCAGCGACGGTCCGTTCATGTCCTGGATCAGACATCACGACAGGTATGAGACCTAAGGTCGTAAGCCGCAGACGCAGTAGGCAAGCCACTGGGAACCGAGGAACCGTTAAACCGGCTTCGCTCCGCTCGCAGGAGGCCTGCGGCAAAAGGCCACTGGCAGCAGGTTGACCTCGTCAGCAAGGAAGAAACTTCTGACCTGCTCGTCGCGCGAGCCTGCTGTCGCCGTGCGACCTCCTGCGAACGCCTGCTGCGAACGTAGTGAAGCCGGTTCCCTTTCTTGCCTGCCGGCGAAGCCGGCTTGCTTGCCGTCAGGCATGTTGCCGACGGCTTGCCTGCCGAAGGCTTGCTTGCCGACGGTAGTCGGCTTGCTCTGTTGTTCGGCGCTTGTGGAATATGCGGCCGCCTGGCGCAGCCGGGCGGCCGTTCGCTCTATAGACAGGCGCACGGACCGGGCCTACTGTCGGGACGCGGCCGCCTTTCTGCTTGTCGTCCTGCGAGTGCGGGTATGCAGTTACTCAGGAAACAATTGTTCGGCGCACCCGGCGTATGTGGGGCGATCGCAATAGCACTGCTGTCATCAGCGGCGAGCCGCGCCGGCGACGACGACGCATCCAACCCCAGGGCGAAGCAACACGCCGTACGGCGAACGCCCAGCGGCGCACCTGACTTGCAGGGGATCTGGACAGGAGGGACGCTCACACCGTTCGAGCGCCCGCCCCACCTGACGCAGAAGTCCGTGCTCACGAAGGAAGAGCTTGCGGAGCAACAACAACAATTGACGAAGAAGTTCTGGGCTGCGGGCCACGTCGCCGGAGAAGTGGGTCGCGATAACGACGCCTTTCTCGATCAGGATCTCGAGGTGCTGCCGACCGGCCAGTCATCGCTCGTCGTGGAGCCGGTCGATGGCGTCGTGCCCGTCCGACCCGAAGGCGAGCGCCGCCGGGACCTCAACGTCGCCGGCGTCGACGCCTACGAAACGATGAGCCAGTGGGATCGCTGCATCACGCGTGACCCGACGTCTCTCTTTCCGGTCGTCTACAACAACGCATATCAGATCGTGCAAACGCCGACGCACATCGTGATCGTCGCAGAAATGATCCACGACGCGCGCATCATTCCGCTCGACGGCGGACCGCATGTCGACTCGCGCATCAGGAGCTGGAGCGGCGATTCGCGAGGTCGCTGGGAGGGCGAATCCCTCGTCGTCGATACGACGAATTTCAATGGCCGGGGATGGATTGCAACGGGACAAAACGCGGGACGCCTGCGAGGGATCCCGTATACGGAAGACCTGCATATCACCGAGCGATTCACGCTGATCGATTCGCAGACGCTTCAGTATGAGATCACGATCGACGATC
Organism: uncultured Gammaproteobacteria bacterium; assembly: GCA_963723505.1. Lineage (GTDB taxonomy): Bacteria > Pseudomonadota > Gammaproteobacteria > Steroidobacterales > Steroidobacteraceae > Steroidobacter. Next base: position 95,936 of record CAVRQU010000023.1, on the reverse strand, counting down.
CGCAGGTGTATGCGGCTCCGTGGAAGCTCGCTTTTCCTCTCAGTCGCGACGATACGTATCAGATCTTCGAGTATGCCTGTCACGAAGGGAACGACGCCGTTGAGCTGATTCTCCGGGGCGCGCGGGTGCAGGAACAGGCTGCGGAAGATTCACAGCGCCGAGGAGCGCCTTGAATCACGCGCGCGATCGACGACGAGCCTCTCGATAGCGACCACCTGTCCAGGATCGTCTGGATCGGTGCGATCTGAAAATTTCATCGGGTATGCGAGCCTCGTCTTTCAATCAGTTGCATCGTTGAAAGCTCAGGGTAGTCGAGCCAGTCTGGAGCTTCCCCAGGTCCCCACGACCACCGCGAGAATGAGCGCGGCAGCGGCGCCCGCTTCGAACCACAGCGGGCCGTCGACGCGTTGCGTTCTGTAGAGATAGGTGGTCTCGACGACGATAAGCGCCGCAAACGCCGCGGCCGCCAGCCATCGCGCGCGACCAGCAATAAGCGCGCTGATGGATCCACCCAGCAAGGCGCAGAGCGGCGTAACCAAGCCGGCGACAATCAGCACTGTCGGCGTGGATTCCCGATAGCGGACGCCGCCCAGCCAGACCTCCTGAACCAGCGTCGAGGTCAACGCGAGCGCAACGTATCCAGCGATCGTCGCGAGCAGCGCGAGCGCCAACGTCTGCACTGCTTCTTTACCTTGTGTGAGCGTCATCGCGCGCTTCCATCTTTCCCCGACGTCTACGTGCTCGACTTCGTCGTGGTCCCCTCCATCATCGTCGACCACTTCGTTCCGTCAGACGAAGTGTCCCACTTGAAGGTATACGAGGTCGGTGAAGTCTCGACTATGGTGTACCGTGAATTGAACGCCTGGCCCTCCATGTAGGACTTCGAGGTGAACGTCCAGGTCTTGCCGCTCTTCGCGCCCTTCGCCAGTTCGCTCGTCCCCATGCTGTCGATGCCATAGTACGTATACGCCTTGTCCTGCGGGTTATAGGTGAGCACACCCATCGAGGTCATGGGTCCCATCGGACCCTTCCCCTGGCTGCGACACACGAGTTGGAATCCGCCCGAGAACCACTCGCACGTGTCCTGGCTCGTCATCTTGCCGCCGGGGCCGTACGGTCCGGGCTTCATCTCGCCCTCCGAGGTCCATTTACCCGCGAAGTAACCCAACGCCTTGTGTTCTGGCCCAGGTTTCGGCGCCTCAGGCGCTTGCGCGAAGGCAATGCCCGCCATCGCGACGACGCCGAGGCTGAGCGACAGAGTCCGATGTTTCATGATCTCCTCCTTCGTTGATGCAACCGTAGGAGCAAACGATGCAACGCAGAAGGCGTCGGCGTCGATATCGCATCGATTGTCAGAGGGCGCAGAGGATAGATACGCTTGGTCAGGAAAATAAATGCGGGACTTCCTCAGGAGAAAACAATGAATATGCGAATGCTGCTGATCGTCGGCGCCCTCGCCGCCTTGCATCTGCCGGCGACCGTCACGGCGGCCGAACCGCCGACTGGCGCCGCAGGGAATCAGGCGTCGGCGGTCAAGCGAACCATCCTGCGCAGGGTCGACGTCCCCAGCTCGAACTACGAGGTGGTGCTCGTCATCGTGGAGGTTCCGGCCGACACGAGCGTCGGCAGGCACACGCATCCTGGAACGGTGGTCGGGTACGTGATCGAAGGCGAGTACACCATGCTGATCGACGGTCGACCGCCGCAGACGCTCAACCCGGGGGAAAGCCTCGACGTCCCAAGCGGCGTCGTACACGACGAGCGCACGGGCGACAAGCCCGCCAAACTACTCGCCGTATTCACCGTTGAGAAAGGCAAACCACTCGCGACTCCGGTCGAGCCCGGGAAGTGACTAGTGACTAGTGACTGGGGACCAGTGAAGACCAGCGTTCTGGCTCCCCCTCTTCCTATTCACGAGTCACTAATCACCGGTCACTCATACTTTCTGCTGTTTCCACCGTCCCCGCCTGAAGAGCGCAGCGCTCCAGAGCGTAAGCACGGTGAAAGAGATCGGTACGGCGATGAAGACGCCGACGGGACCGAGGCCAAATGCTTCGGCGAGCAGCCACGCGAGCGGGATCTGGCCCAGCCAGAAGCAGAAGAAGTTGAGCCGCGTCGGCGTCCAGGTGTCGCCGGCGCCGTTGAACGCTGCTTCGAGGCACATGCCCGCGGCGTACAGAGGAAACGCGAGACTCACGATCCACAACGCCTGCGACCCGTGCATGAGCACTTCCGGCTCCGCCGCGAACAGCCTAACAAGCGGCTGCGAGAAGACCACGAAGATCACGCCCACCACCCCGAGAAAGATCATGTTGAAGCGCGTCGCGATCCTGATCGCCTTCTTCCGCGCGGTCGGGTTTGCCGGCGCCCAGGCTCTGACCGACGAGCGTGGCGCCCGCATTCGCCAGTCCCCAGGCCGGCATCAGCGCGAACACGACGATGCGAATTGCAATCGTGTAACCCGCCAAGGCCGAACTGCCGAACAGCGCCAGGATTTTGAACAACCCGACCCAACTCGTGGTGCTGATCAGCAACTGCGCGATCCCGCTCCACGCCGTCGTCAGGATCGACCTGAGCGTGTCGGGAACCGGGCGCAGATGATGGAGCCGCATGCGCACCCGGCTCTGATGACCGGCGAGATGCCAGAGTTGATAGAGCACCCCGACGCCGCGACCGATGTTCGTCGCCACGGCGGCGCCGGTCACCCCCATCTCGGGAAAAGGCCCCCAGCCGAAAATGAAACACGGCCCGAGTACGATGTTCAATGCATTGGCGAGCCACAACGTGCGCATCGCGAGCACGGCGTCGCCTGCGCCGCGAAAGATCGCATTGATGAGGAAGATGAGAAACACGGTGGCGTTGCAGCCGAGCATGATCCGCGCGAAATCGGCGCCCATCGCGACGATCGCATGGTCAGCGCCCATCAGTCTCAGGATGTCGCCTGCGACGAAACCGAGCACGACGCCCATTGCCGCGGAAACGGCGACGCCAAGTACGACGATCTGCCCGGCCGCCTGCGCCGCCCGCTCGGGATCCTTCTCGCCGATTCGTCGCGCGACGATCGCGGTCGCGGCGAACGAAATTCCAATTGCAACGGCGTAGACGAGCGTCATGACCGATTCGGTCAGGCCAATCACGGCGACCGCCTCCTTGCCGAGACGCGACACCCAGAACACGTCGACGACGGCGAAGAGCGACTCCATGATCATCTCGAGCACCATCGGAACCGCGAGCAACAGGACCGCGCGGTTCAACGATCCGGTGGTGTAGTCGTGATGCTCGCCCCTCAGGGATTGCCGGACGATGCGCCAGAACGAGGCGTCAGAGCTCTGAGCCCTAGCCAAATTTGTCGCGGCGTCGTTGGACATACGTAACGTGAAATCGAGGGCGCCTGCTCAAGCCCGGCAGGCGATGTAAACGAATGGATCGCGGCGCGCGCAGGCGCCGCACCAGGGCTCTCGGAAGATCGCACGGACGCTGTCGTTCTCGCTGCCGCTCGCGACCAGGCGGGGCGGAGTCGTCGCATCGTCAAGCGCCGTGAGGTCGCGGATTGTACAAGAGACCGCCGTCGCGGCGCCGGATCCAATCTGCGTCGCTGCATGGACGGTCGTCGTGGGCTGTTTGTTGCAGGATCAGCCGATCGTGCGCTACGTGGAGACAACCCCGATACAAACTGCCTGCCGACGCATTATTGCGACGACGTCAACGCCGAGGTCGGACGATGAACACGCTTGAGCGCCGACTCTGTCAGCCGGGCATCCTCCTATTTCTGTTCGGACTGCTGCTCGGGTTTGCAGTTCCCCTGATTCCGAACAAGCAGCTCATCCTGGGCGCCCATGAGACGGCGTTGCAGGGAGGGACGTTTCTGATCGCGATGGGCCTGCTTTGGCCGAAGCTGAGCCTCTCACCGAGATGGACGTCGCTCCTGGCGCACCTGCTGTGGATCTCTTTTTTTGTGCTCGAGAGCGGCCTCACGCTCGGCGCTGCGCTAGGGGACGACGCAGCCGCCGGGGTCGCGCGCAGCCTGGTCGCCGCACTGAACGCGGGCGGCGCAATTCTGATGCTCGCGACGATTCTCGCCCTGATTCCCGCATTCAAACGAAGCGGCGTCGGGAGTCAAGCGTCGAAAGAACAATCGCCCGCCTGACGCCGGCCGGACGAAACCTCTACTCTTCGATGATGCGCCCTGCACAGCGGCTCCCGCGCAGCGGATTGCAGACTGCAACGGCTTTCCCCGGAAGCTCAACCGCATACTCGCCGAGTCGCGCATCGGCCTGCATGTAGTCCGTTGAGACATACTGCGCGCCGGATGCGAGTGCAGCGTCGCGGCGCCTGACGTCGCCTGCGCGAGCCTCACGAGTGTCGGCGTCTGCGCGCGTGCGAACCAGATAGCCGGCGCGAACCGCAGCGCTGATGCGTTCGCCCTCTGAGAGCGGATCGTTGAGCGTCAGATAGGCTGCGTCCGGCGAGGACTCGTCCGTATTGACGAACATGAGACGGCCCTCGAGCGAACGGCGACCGCCGCGATAGAGCGCCGCCTTGGCCGGCGTATCGTCAAGGGCGATCAGGATCCGGCCGCGCGCCTCGCGCAGTGTCGGCCACGAACCGGCCAGTACGGCGTCGCGCAGCGACGCGTGACGTCCGCGCACCTGATCGGGCGTAATCAGATCATCCATTGAGAATACGGAAGAGATTTCCGCATCCAGCGCGTCAAAGGCGGCGGCGTCGAACGGCGCCACGGACGCGGCCCCGGGAAGGCGCGCGGGCTCGTCCTTGGCGTTGATCAGAATGAGGATCGGTATCTGCGCCGGATGAGCTCGGGACCACGTTCTGATGATTTCCAGGCAACTGACGAATCGTACGCAGCTCGAGCGGAAATCTACGTCCGGCACGTGCATCACCTTGAAACCGGGGCGAGACAACTCTGCGGCCGTATATGAATCGATATGGGATCCGGTCAGTTGCGGACCGAGCGGTTGCGCAAATCGACCGCCTGCCGTATCCACATACACATCGAGCTCCAGCTGGCGCGCTCCGTGATCCAGCTGCTGCGTGAGCGGCGCATGCGCGTAGTCGAGGATGATTGCGTGCTCCGGCGAGCGCTTGCGGAGCAAAGCCAGCTCCGGGGCCGGGATGGCGAGCTTGTAGCTGTTGTGCGTACCGATGCTGGTCAGATCGTTGAGTCGAACGTTGCTGTCGATCCATTGCCTTGCGCACTCCTCCCCCGCAGGGAAGTCCGGCGTCCCGGAATTGCATTCCGCCCACGCATCCGCACACCCGGCGAGCGCAAAGAGCCAAAGCAACCGTCGCAGCTGTCTCATGTCGACCCCCGACCCTCATACGATCTCAGTTTACGCCGCCGTCAGAAGCGCCGCGCAGATCCGACCGTCAACTGTCAACGGTCAACCGCTCAAGCAGGAGCCCTTGTCCCGCTTGCCACAAAACCGGCGTCGATCAGTGCGACGATGACTACAATCAGATCATGACCACGCAGATGACTCCGCCGCTGTCCAATTCGACCGCCGCTGTGGTTCAGGAACAGCCGCAGCCCGGCGCCGCCCTCTTTGTGCTGTGGTCGCTGTTCTGGCTGCTCATGATTCTGATCGCGCTCCAGGACGCCCTGCAGCGAAGCGGCTTGCAGTGGTGGGAGCCGTTGCTGTGGGAAGGCAGCTCTGGTCTGTTCGCGACGTTCTGGTTACTCATGCAACGGCAGGCGGACCGGCGCTACGCAGCGCACGTTGATACGCCGCTGCAATGGTTCTGGCATCACCTCAAGTGGCTGCCGCTCGTCGCTGTCACGTTCATCGTGGTGGTGTACGGGTTTCGCCATGCAGTCTACGGTGCGCTCGGCGAGACCTACGAACACGAATCCTGGGCGTTCGTCTTCGTGTACGAGACGATCAAACTCGCGCTGTTCTTCGGCCTGTGGCTCGGCATCATTTTCGGCTTCCATTCCTACGCCCGGTGGCGAGCGCAGCAACAGCGACTGCTCAGCCTGCAGAAGACGCTCGCCGAGTCGCAGTTGGCGCAGCTCAAGGCGCAGTTGCGCCCGCATTTCTTCTTCAATGCGCTGAACACCGTTTCCGCACTGATGCACGTCGATGTGACGCGCGCCGACCGGCTGCTCGCGCGGCTCGGCGATCTGGTGCGTGCGAGCCTGCAGGCGGGCGAACAGGAGACGACCTCGTTGCGCGAGGAGCTGCGTATGCTCGATCTGTACTGTCAGATCATGCAGGAGCGTTTCGCCGATCGCGTGACGGTGACGAGACGCGTCGATGAGAACACGCTCGACGCCGCCGTGCCGACGCTCCTGCTGCAGCCGCTGCTCGAGAACGCCTTCAAGCATGCCGTGGAGCGAACGAGCGGTTCGGTGGAGATCGAGATCAGCGCGGAGCGCAACGCCGCTCAGCTGCAGATCGTCGTTCGCAATACGGGCTCGCTGGCGGCGGAGGCGCGTCCGGGCGGCGTCGGCTTGCGCAACTGTCGCGAGCGGCTGCACGTCATGTTCGGCGACGACGCGCGCCTGGAATTGCTGCACACGGGCGCCGCCGTGGAGGCGCGCGTGGCGCTTCCATGGCGAGAACACGGTGCATGATTCGCACGCTCATCGCTGATGACGAATCGCCGGCGCGCGACAAGCTGCAGCGCTGGCTGTCTGAACATGACGATGTGGAAGTCGTCGCCGCGGCGGCCGACGGACTCACAGCCGCCGCCGCGATCGAGCGCCTGAGGCCCGACGCAGCGTTTCTGGACATCCAGATGCCCGGTCTGAACGGCCTTGAAGTCGCGGCGCAGCTCGAACAACGATCGGCGCCTCTGCTCGTGTTCGTAACGGCCTACGACGAACACGCCATCAAAGCGTTTGAGCTGAACGCAATCGACTACCTGCTGAAGCCTTACGACAAGGATCGCCTGCTGAAAACGCTGACTCGCGTGCGCGAGCGCCTGCGAAACGGAGCGGCGCCTTCGGCCGCCGTCGCCACGGCGCGCGCGCGAACGAACTCGGCGGACAGACTGCTCGCGCCCGACGGCGAGCGATTGCAGCTCATCGACAGCGCCGGGATCGAATGGCTCGAAGCCGACGACAACTACGTTCACGTGCACACCGCCGCGCGCGCCTATCTTCTGCGACGCACCTTGCAGGACCTGCTGGCGCAACTGGGCGAGCAGCGCTTCGTACGCATTCACAAATCCGCGGCTGTGAACGTCGCCGCGATCCAATCCCTGAGCCCGCTCTTCAAGGGCGACTACGAAGTACACCTGCGCAATGGCCGGACCTTGCGCCTGAGCCGGCGCTTCAAGGACAGTCTGTTCGCCCGCATGGGTCGTTGATTTCTTCCTTAGGGCGCAGAAGACGAGCATTGCTCGTCGAGTAGGACGGAGTCGAGCAGGACCATAGTCGAGGGAGACGACCACCGGTCGTCGAGTCAGATTCTGTCCCGGCGGCGCGGCGCCCTTCTCGACAACGCAGTTGTCTTCCTCGACGCGCAGCGTCCTCCCCGATGAGCGCGGCTCATCTTTCTTCTGTCCCCCGTGGGGTCGCAAGCCGGGCATCGCTCGTCGAGGAGGACGGAGTCGGGCAGGACCGGCGTCGAGCGAGACGACCACAGGTCGTCGGGTCAGATTCTGTCCCCACGGGGCGCCGTCCTTCTCGACAACGGAGTTGTCTTCCCCGACGCGGAGCGTTCTCCCCGATGAGCGCGGCTCATCTACTTTCCCCTTGCCCCGCTCGCCCTGCCTCGTGCTCCGCTCGCCACACTCTTGCGGCAAGTTCTCCCCGCCACATGAAAGCTCTGCTCCGTCAACCATCGGAGGGGACATGAACATTGCATCGTCGACGATCACAGGAGAATCCGTCCGGTACGAATTCCTCGACTGGCTGCGCGTCATCGCGATCTTCGTGCTGCTGTTCTTTCATACCGGCATGCTGTTCGTCGGCTGGGGTTGGCATATCGAGAACACCGATACGATGCTCTGGCTGCAATGGCCTATGGACATCGCGCACCGCCTGCGGATGCCGCTCCTCTTCCTGATCGCCGGCGCCAGCCTCTGGTTCGTGCGTCGTTCCCGCAGCCTCGCCGCGGTGCTGCGAGAGCGAACCCTGCGTCTGCTCGTACCGCTTGTCTTCGGGATGTTCGTCATCGTTGCGCCGCAGGTTTACATCGAGCGCCTGTTCCACGGCCAGTTCGTCGGCGGCTACCTGGAGTTCTTCTTCACCCGCGTGCTGGAGCTGCGTCCTTATCCCGAAGGCGACTTCAGCTGGCACCATCTGTGGTTCATCGCCTATCTCTACGTCTATGTCGTCGCCCTCATTCCCGCACTCTTCTGGTGGAAGCACGCCCGAATCCAGCTTCGGCCCGGTCTCTGGCTCTTCGCGCTGGGCGTCCCGCTTGGCGTCAACGAAGCGCTGCTCAAGCCGTTCTTTCCGGAGGCGCACAATCTCGTCGGCGATTGGTACATCTTCAACCACTACCTCCTGCTGACGATTTACGGCTTCCTGCTGGCGTCAGTGAGCGGCAGCTGGGACTGGCTCGAACGCCGGCGGCGAATCGCGCTCGGACTCGCACTGACCGTGCTGATCGGCGCCCTCGCCTCCTTCCGCACCGGCGTCATCGAACGCGATACGGCGGCCGATGCGCTCATCGCCAATCTGTTCACGTGGTTCAGTCTCATGACCTTCCTCGGATACGGACGGCGCTATTTGTCGTACAGCAATCGATTGCTTGTCTGGGCGCGCGATGCGAGCTACCCGATCTACATCCTGCATCAGACGGTGATCATCGTCCTCGCCTGGTACATCGTCGCGCAGCCCTGGAGCGCCGGCGTCAAGTACGTCGTGGTGCTGATCGGCACGATGCTCGCGTGCGTGCTGATCTACGAAGTCTGCATCCGCCGCTTCGGCGTCATGCGACTCGCATTCGGGATGAAGCGGGAGTCGCGATCGTCTGCAGGCCAGAACACGCGACTTTCGGCGAGTCGCGTCCTCATACGGTAGATCACGGATGCCGCCCTTGCCGAATTCAGGCAACTTGCGGATGTCACCACAGGGTGCTCAAAGCGTACGAAGATGCGTTTGCGCCGGGATTGGCGCGGGCGGCCCGCGAGGCCGCGCTCATGAACTTGCAGGATCCCGCATCCGGACAACGAACAATTGCGGGAGAGCGCTATGGTTTTCAGAATCAGCCAATTATCCCTGCGAACGCTGTTTCACTACCGCGCCAATGTGCGGGGCGAAGCGGTCCAGGCGCATCGCGTCACCAACCCTTATCATGCAGTGTCGATCCTTGCAGGCGCGCGCGCCTGCAGCGAGGCGCTGAAATGCGCCGAAGCGCGCTTTCTCTCGGCGCATGTCCCGCCGCCGCTGCCTTTGCCAGACTGCGACTCAGAACGTTGCACCTGTCGTTACAAGCACCATGACGACCGGCGCGCGGGACCGCGGCGCGAGGATGCGTCGGATCGCGAATTGCACCGATGGCGGGGTGCGGAACGACGGCGCTCCCCCGGCCGACGCGCCGGCGACGGCGCTGGCGAAGACTAGAAGGAGCGCCGCTTCTGCTGCTGAAGATCCCGGCGCTCAGCTCTGACTGACGAAGTCGCAGCTCAGCCGAGTTCAAACAGATAATCTGCAAACGAGCGCCCGGCGCCCTCATGTCCCACTAGCGTTGGAATTTGTTGGGCTCGAATTGCGACTATTGGGTCACGCTTGCGACGCGGGCGCTGATCATCTGTCCCAGGTTGCGGGGCTTGCCCTCGGCCACGATCGACTTCGTCACCTCCGCCATCGTGGCCACCGGCGCATTGAAGAAGGTCGCACGCAGCTTGCCGCCGCGCGTCGATCAGATAGATCTGCGAGTTGTGCTCGACCAGGTACTCGCCGGCCTCCTTGCCCGGAGTCTTGTAGAACGCGGCAGTGAACTGGGCGGCGATGCCCTTCACCGTTGCCGGTGAACCCGTCAGGCCGGTGAACGACTTCGACAGCGGCTTGACCCAGCCAGCGAGCACCTGCGGCGTATCGCGCTCACCATCCACGCTGATGACGACGATGCGCGTCGGCCCGAGATCCGCCTTGTGCTTCTGATCGAGTTCACGCAGCTGCTGCAACGCCGCCGGACAGACGGTCGGGCAATGCGCAAAGCCGAAGAACAGCAAGACCGGCGCGCCGCGCAGCTGAGAAAGTCGCAGAGGCTTGCCTTCATGACTGGTCAGCTCGAAGTCCGTCAGCGCGCGCGGCGGCTGCGCGAGCATCGTCCGTTCCGGCGGTGTGTCCGCAATCGCCGCGACACTGGTCAACAGCAGCATCGCACCCGTATACGCCGCCCGGATGATCAGCCTGCGCTTCAACACCACGAATCAGTTCCCATAGAGCTGCGCCCGCGGAATCACCTGGTACCCGGTCTGATTCGGCAGGCGCCACTGCAGCCGCGCCTCGGCCTGACCCTTGGCCTCGAAGTAATCCATCTGGATCGTGTACCTCGTATTGGCCGCGAGCGTGATGGAGTTGGTCGTGTTGGTCGTCGACGCGTGCTGCGACCAGTTGTTGATGACCTGCACGCCATTGATCCACAGGCGCACGCCGTCATCGGAAGTCGTGCGGAATCGGTACGCGCCCGCGGTCGTGGTCTTGAACTCGCCGGTCCAGCGCACCGAGAAGTTGTCCGCTGTGACGCCGGCGCCGGGCGAGGCCGTGCGCCAATTGAAATCCACGACCTCTGTGCGCGTCAGAACCGGCGTGCCCGAAACACTGGTGTTGTTGAAGTATCTGCCGGTCAGACCGGCGCCCGTCGGCGGCGGCGGCACGGGCGCCGTCGTCTCCTGATCTCCGATCTGCTGCACGTAAGCGCTGACTGCAGCAACGTCGGCCGCGCTCAGCGTAATGCTCGTGTGCGCCCGCACCGCGTCCGCAATCGTGGCGGCGGAGCCATCGTGCAGGTACGGCGCGGTCGCCCAGGCGTCGCGCAGCGTCGGCGGATCGATGCCTGTCAACGTGGCGTTCAGGCGCATGCCGCTGGTCGGCTTGAGCGTTCCGACATTCATCAGCGTTGCCGCGCCGCTGCTGGTGAAGTTCGCGCCGCTGTGACACGAGCCGCAATTGGCGTTCGTGAACACCGTGCGTCCCGCCACTGCCTCGGCTGTCAGCGTGCCGTCGGCATTGCGATACGGACTGCTGCGGAATGTCGACAGCGACGTCACGTAGGCAGCGAGCGCATCGAGGTCGGCGCTCACGCCTGCCTTCGCCGTGCCCAACGGCTGGCTGCGAGTCTGTGTGTTAAACGCTGCGTCGGACATCAGACCCGTGCCGCCGGCGAGCGCACGGATCTGGCCCTCGAAGTCCTGCAACTCATCGAAGTTGGCGCTCCAGTGCAGGAACCCGTGCGCCATCGCCGCGCGACCATTGAGGGCGATCGTATTGCGCAATCCTTCTCCCATGCCGGTCAGGTCCCAGACGCGACCATCCTGGCCGCCGTCGTTGTGGCACGTGGCGCAGCTCATGTAGCGGTCGAGCGCGAGGCGCGGATCACGCGCATCGTAGAAGAACTGCTTGCCGCTGAGCACTTGCGCGGTGAGCCGCTCGGTCGCGACCGCAGGCAAAGCAGCGATCGAGGTCACCTGCGTAACGCCAGTCGTGAGCAGCGCCGAGAGATCGAACACGCCCACCGTGCGGTCCATGAAATTGTTCACGAACAGGCGCGCGCCGTCCGCGGACAGGGCGAGACCCTGAGGCGCCCGGCCGACATCGAAGCGGAAGATCTCCCACTGGCCATGGGCATCGATCACGGCGACTTCGCGGCTGGTTTCGAGCGCGACGAACATGTAGACGCCCCGCGGGTCGAACGCGACCGCGCTCGCGACGCTGGAGTTGTCGTGATCGATGCGCGCCGCCGCATCTTCCTGCCCACCCGCGAGCAGATTCACTCGCGAGCTGATGGCGCGCACCGTGTTCTGGAAGTTGATGTTCAATCCGTCGCGCGCCGCGCCGCGCGCGATGTTGTCCTGCTTCGAGGGCACCCATGCCTGCGTGCCGTCCGGCGAGATCACCGCGGCGCCGAGATAGTTCGGAATGCCGCGGCCCTGGCTTTCGAAGTCCTGCCGATCACTGTGCGCAAGCCTGATGACCTTCTGCGTTGCAAGTGTGCTCGCGGCAAGCGCGATCACTTCCGCCCCTCCATTGGCGGTTTGCACGAGCGCTGTCCCTTCGCCAGGCAGCGGGGGTGTAATGAATTCCGACACGTAGACGGTCGCACCGTCGGCAGTCACTGAAACGTGCCGCGGATTCGGTCCGACAGCGACATTTGCCAGCACAGCTCCGCTGCCTGCGTCGAGCTTCAGGACTCTGCCGCTACCCTCCAGTGCAACGAACGCTGCGCCGCCGGTGGGCGCGAATGCGATGCCGAAGGGCTGCGAGGCGCGCGGCAGCGCAAGCGTCTGCGTCACCGCGAGAGTACCGGCGTCGATCACGCTGATCGAGGCGGCGTGCTTGTTGACGACCCAGACGGAGCCGTTCGGCGCGATCGCGAGCGTGCGCGGTGCGGCGCCGACTGCGATCTCGCTGACCTTCGCGTTGCTCACCGCGTCGAACACGCTGACGGAGTCGTTATCCTGATTGACCACCCACACGCGAGCGTTGCCGGCTGCGCGGCTCTCGAACGCGATGTTCGCGGACGCAGCCGGACGCAGCGCGGTGAGCGGCAGGTGCACCGTCTGCACGAACGTGTGCGAGCTCTCGACGCCGCGATCGTCCCGCACCGTTACCGTCACATAGTGGATGCCGGGCTGCGTGAACGCGTGGGTCATGGTCGGATCGCTCGACCAGGCCGTTGCAGCGCCGTCATCGACCTGCCAGCTGTACTGTGCGTTGATCGCGTTGGTCGCTCCGGCGGTGTATGTCACTTCGGCGCCGGCCAGCGCCGCGGCCGGCGGCGGCGGCGGGATCACTTGCAGCGGCGCCGGATCCGTGACCGTCCAGACGAACGCCTGCGTTGCCGAGTTGAGGCCGTCGCTGGCGGCCACGACGACGTTGTAATTGCCGGATGCACTCGGCGTACCGCTGATCGCGCCGGTCGTTGCATTGAGCGTCAATCCCGGCGGGAGGCCGCTCGCGCCGTATCCCAGCTCATCGCCATTCGGATCGGAGGCCACGAGCTGCAGCGCGGCCGCATCGCCGGCAGTCGTCGCCTGGTTGCCCGGATTCGCGAGCGTCGGCGTGATCGCGGGATTCCAGGTCGAAGCGACGTTGATCTTCAGAATGCTGGCGTGCGACGGCACGCCGTTCTCGTTGAGCGCGAACAGGAGCCAGAAGCCGGGCGGCGCCTCGGCCGCGCGCGTCGGAGCCTGGATGCGCAGGCGCGAACCGGAACGCGCAAAGGTCAGCTCGACAAAGCGCTGCTCCATGTTCCAGCTATGGGTCACGGAGCCGCTCTTGACCAGCGTCACGCGGCTGATGTCCGCCGCGTCGGTAAAATCGGCGAAGAAGGTTTCGCCGATGTCGATGTTCGCCGGCGCCGAAGTGAAGCGCGCCTGCAAGGCGCGCTGGCCCGCCGCATCGTAGAGATACGGCGGGTTGTAGATCTCGACGTTCTTGTTCGGTTGCGGACCCGGCGCACCGCCGCCGCCGACCAGCACGCGACCGTCGGGCAGCAGCAGCGAAACCGAGTGATACAGCCGCGCGCGCTGACCGCTCGGGCCGAGCATCCACGTGCCGGTGGTCGGATCCCAGATCTCAGCCGAGTTGTTCACGTTGGTCAGTTCGTTCCAGACGGCGCTGCCGCCGGTCGCGAGCACCTTGCCGTTCGGCAGGATCGCCGCGTTGACGAGCCGTCGCTGCGACGACATCGATTGCGTCGGCGTGAGCGTCGGCGTGCCGCTGGTGATGTCGATGACGACGGCGCCGTTGGATGAGCCGCCGAACTGCAGGATCCGGCCGGGCCGGAACATCGCCGCGCTCGCATCGTTGCCGCGATAGCTGGCGGCGAACTGGCCGAGGCTGGTGAGTGCGCCGGTCCCGGTCGGATTCAGGTAATACATGCGACCGGCGCTGTCGTAACCGAAGACGCGGCCATCCGGTGCGATGAAGTTGCGCGGGTACATGAAATCCAGTGTGCTCGTGTCAGCGCCGTTCAACACCCTGAAGACGCCAGCGAGCCCGCGGATCTCCGGACGATCCGTGCCGCCCGAGCCGCCCTGGATGAGGACTTCGCCGTTCAGCAGGACCGTCGAGCTCGAGTACCAGCGCTGACGATTGAGGTTGTTGCCGCGGCTGAGAATGCTGTTCGACAGGTCGAGCGTGTTGGTGTTGTTGTTGCCGGTGTTGGTCGTCCCCGTGCCGGTCCAGTTGTCGCCGCCGGCCAAAAAAACCTGTCCGCCCTGCGGGAGCACGAGCTGCGAGCCGCAGAAGATATCGGTCGAGGTGACGTTATCGAGCGTCAGGTGGCCGCCCAGCAGCCCGGCATTGATGTCCCACAGATCGTAGATGAAATAGCCAGTCTGCCGCGGGACGCCGTCCGTCCCATACGACATCACGCGCATATCTGGGGTCAGCACGGCATGGATGGGAATGAGGGGCCAGGAATAGATCTGCGGATCCCATGCGCCCGTCACGTTGTTGGCCTGTACGCCGAAGGCGCTGAGTGCGCCAAGTGAGGAGGCTGCAAGGAGGGCATGAATCCGTGCACGCGCGAAGCGCGACGACGCGTGCGTCGCAACGGACCTGTGGAACACGCAATTCCCCTTTTTCTTGCTATCAGGGTCAAAGACCCGGCCGCCTGAAGAAGTAGTAGAGCAATGCGCATGCCAGCGCCGGGGATGCGCTGACTTGTCAATCACTTCGCGGGACGAGACCTGCCGTCCGTCACGGGCAGTGCAAAGAATTGCGACACTCGCGGCGATACTGCCGCTCTCGTGAGATCCATAGAGTGGAACAAGGCGCCGTCTTACGGTGACGGTTCACTTCTAGTTGTCGTCAGCGTGCCGGCAGCCCACGCCGACAGATCGACGTACTCGTCGTCGGATTCCACCGGATCCATCTACCACGCAGTACGACTGCGTTGGATTGCTGGCCTGCGTCGCGACAGTGACGTCATCCGCGTGGATCGCGGCGTCGGGACCTGATCATTGAGCTATTGCGCGAGCGTCCGTATGACGTCGACTGCTTCATGAAATGTCTGAACGAGCATCTCACGCGACGAGCGAACGCCGAGGACAGCGATGTCGTATCTGGACCTGAATCCGATCCGCATCGGGGGTCGTTCGCACTCGAGCATCGGCGTAAGGTCAGTAGTCCACGTCTGGCGCCGCTCAGCCCAGCTCAAACAGATAGTCGACAAACGAGCGCACGGCGCCGTCGAGTCCCACGAGCTTCGGATTGGTCGACTCGATCAGGTAGTACTCATCAGGCGCATGCGCGCGCGAACCATGACCGAGGCCGAAGTGACTGGCCGGCAACTTGAGGGGCGCTGCGTTGAAGAGCGAGCCGGGCCACGAGCCGCCGCGTCGCGGCCAGAGGATGGGCGAGATGCCCGTGCGTTCGTAGACCGCGCGTTGCGCACGAATGAGCTCGGCGTCCACGGGCGTGGTGCTTGGGGCATAGGCCGCCCCGAGCTCGACGACCTCCAGATCGCCGAAGCCGCGCCGTTCGAGATGGGCGCGCACCTTCGCGATGGTCTCACGGGGATTCATCTCAGGGACGAGGCGCAAATCGAGCTTCGCCGCTGCGCGATGCGGGAGAATTGTCATACCGCCGGGTCCCGTATAGCCGCCCACGAGTCCTTCGATGTTCACGGTCGGCCGACTGCACATGTCTTCGAGGCTCTGGCGGAAGGAGGCGTCGCGCGCCCAGTGCTGCACGCCAAGCGTGCGTTTGAGCGTCGCCTCATCCATGCGGCGCGCAGCCTCATCGAGCATCGCCTGCTCCGCCTTCGACAGCGGCCGAACGGCATCGGCGAATCCGTCGATCGCAGGTTCGCCGTTCTTGTCGACCAGCGTCGCGAGGCCTTGCACCAATCGCCACGCCGGACTGTCGACGCGTGCACGGTTGCTGGAATGAATGTCCTTTGCAGGGCCCCGGCCCCACTTCTCTCCGCTCGAGATGATCTCGAGCTCCACGACGCCCTTGTTGCCGAGCGAGATCGTTACGCTGCCGTCCTGCGACTGCGCTGCTTCGGGCATGAACACGCCGAGGCATTTCGAGAGCGCAGCCTGCACCTGCGGCGCGTTCAACGCCTGATGCAGATGCGGCGAGCCGATCTCCTCCTCGCCTTCAGCGATCAGCGACAGATTGACCGGAAGCTTCATGCCGGCGGCGCGAATGGCGTGGAGCGCGGCCAGCATGGCGGACTGAGGTCCCTTCTGGTTGACGGCTGCGCGGCCCATGACCGCCTTGCCCAGACCAGGCATGTCCACGAGCGCGGCGTCCCAGGGCGGCGATGACCATTCCGCCGGATTCACTTGCTTGACGTCGTACATGAAGTACAAACCGAGCGTCCGGGACGCGCCCGCGTCCAGCGTCGCGAAGCACGCCGGCGCCCCGTCGGTCGGAATTCGCTCCGCGTGCTGAAAGCCCGCGTCCCTGGCGAGGTTCATCATCATCGCGCAGCCTTCCTCCAGACCGACGCGTTCCGCCGCGATCGAGGGTTGTCGTATCCAGCCCTGGAGCCGCGCGACCGCCTCATCGTGGCGTTTCGGAATCTCCTCGTAGACCCGCTTCAGGCGGGGCGCCGCGCTCAGGCGACCGGATGAGAGCAGCGCGCCGGCGCTCAATGCGCCCGCGATCACAGTCCGACGTGTGAGATCCGCCATTCAACCCTCCAGGGCGTCTGCGCGCATAGCGTTCGAGACGTGAGTCATCATATTCCCGGGCGCAGCAGCGGACTACCATCGAATGACCCGCAGCGCGACCCGACTGAACGGGCCGTCGATATCTCGCGTACGCAACGCTGCAGTCCGCGTCCGCTGGCGTCGTAAAGCATCCGCAGACATTGAACGTACATTGGCCGCTGTTCGTCGCGTTCGTTGGCCATTGCGCCACCGCCCCAGTATGGTAATTGCGCGGTTCACGTGAGGGACATCGGTATGCATCGCCTCATGACGATCTTCGCGCTCGCGACAGCGTTGTTCAGCGCGGGGCTGCAGACAGCATGGGCGCAGGGCGCTCACGATCTCGCGGTCATCGAGCTGAAGCCGGGCGTCTATCTCCTGCACCGGCCCAACCCCATGCGCATTCCCGTCGAAGGCAACACCGTCGTCATCGTGAATGCGGACGACGTCGTCGTTGTCGACAGCGGCGGCATGCCGCTCACGGCGGAAAACGCCGTCAGACATATTCGCAAGTTGACGCCGAAACCGGTGTCCGTGCTGGTGAACACTCACTGGCACGGGGATCACAACTTCGGCAACCAGGTGTATCGCGAGCAGTTCCCGGGCGTGCGCATCGTCAGTCACGAATCGACGTACCGGAACGTGACGAGTCCTTACAACAGAAGCGAGACGCAGCGCCTGCCGGCGACGCTCGAGGAAAATCTGAAAAACCTCCGCGAGATGAAGGCCAAAGGCGACTGGAACGAACGCCGCGAGCTGATGCTCAGGGATTTCGAGATTGAGCAGCGTGAATCGGCGAAGATCCGCCTGACGCCGCCGGACCTGACGTTCACCGACTCGCTCATCCTTCATCGTGGGGCGCGCGAGATTCACATCCGCTTTCTCGGCCGTGCAAATACCGACGGCGACGCAATCGTGTGGCTCCCCAGCGAGAAGATCATCGTGACGGGCGATGTCGTGGTGCATCCAACGCCCTATGGTTTCGGCAGCTATCCGCGCGACTGGATCGAGACGCTCGGCAAGATCCGCGCCCTGCCTTTCGAGATCCTCGTGCCGGGCCATGGGGAGCAGCAGCGCGACGACGCATATCTCCAGTTGCTGCAACGCTCGCTCGCGAGCATTCGCGAGCAGGCGGCCGCAGCTGTCGCGAAGAACCTCGATCTGGATGGTTTCCGCAAGTCGCTGGACGCGACGTCGTTCGAGAGCGCCTTCGTCCAGGACGATGCATTGAAGAAGCGACTGTTCGACGCCTGGTGGATCAAGCCGATCACGAAATCGGCGTGGCTGGAGGCGAGCGGCAAACCCATTCGCCAGGACGAGCTCGAGTAGGCAGCGCCTTCAGCGCAACCGGCGGCCGTTGAGAGTTATCCGTTCTCCGTTGTGCGCAGAAGCGTCGCCAGAGTCGCGGATTCAGCGCAACAACGGACAACGCACAACAAGCACCGTCCTGCGTCCGCCAGCTCAACGGGCCGGCGGTCACGCAGCGCGCAGTTTCGCAAGGAGCGCCTCGGCGCTCATCGCTGCACGGCCATTGCGCTCGGCGTCGTGAATCAGTTGAGTGAGATGCGCATTGATCGGCGCCTGACGACCGACTCGTTCGGCCAGTCGTACGATCTCGCCGTTCAGGTAATCGACTTCCGTCGTGCGCCGCGCCTGCAGGTCTTCCCACATCGAGGAACGCGCCAGAGGATCGATCGCGAGCATCCGGCTGGCGACCACGCGGAACACGATGTCCGGCGTGTCCAGCAATGCCGGTATCCAGCGCGGCGGCAGCGGCGTCAGCTTCGCTGGTTCGACGCCTGCCGCAGCGAGCAGCGACAAGGCTTCGCGCTGCGCGAGCGCCAGACAGCGACGATAGGCGCGCTGCGACAGTTGCTGTTTGAGCGGGATGTCCGCGAGCGCATTGATCGCGTTGTTCAGATTGAGCAGCAGCTTGGCCCACTGCACGGCCGGCATGTTGCACCGTTGAGTCAGCGGCAAACCCGCGCGTTCGAAGGTGCTCAGGAACGGCGCCAGCGACGCATGCCGTTCGACTTCCAGCCCGCCGTCCGACCCCGCGTGAAAGTCGCCCGCGCCACGATTCACGACGTTGAAGGAAACCATGCCGGCCAGCACGGTGCAGCCGGGCAAGAGAGCGCGCAATGCGTCCGCGTTGTGCAGACCATTCTGAAAGCTGACCACGACGCAATCCGGCTGCAGCAAGGGAGCAAGTTCGCCCCCGGCTAGCTCCGTCGCCGCCGACTTGACGGTGACCAGCACCAGGTTCGCGGCGCTCACAGACTCAGGCGTTGTAGCGAAACGCAACGCGCTCGCTGATACGCGCTGATCGACGCCTCGCCAATCGGTCACACGCAAGCCGTGCTGGCGCACGTCCCGCGCGATGCGTTCCCGTCCAACGAAACTGACGGCACCGCCGCTCGCTGCAAGGCGCCCGCCGACATAGCAGCCGATGCTGCCGGCGCCGTAGATGCATATCTCGATCGTCATGATGACGGCCTGCGGCAGGCAGGCATGCGCAGGAAGGCGTTCGCAGGAAAGCCTTCGGCAAGCCAGAATCGATCCAGACTAAAGAGGCCGCGCAGCATCCGCCTCTGACCTGCCAACGGCCTTCCTGCCAACGGCCCTCCTGCGAACGCCCTCCTGCGAATGCCTTCCTGCCATATGGTTTTACTTCGCCGGAATCGGCGGCGGACCGTCCGGGGATGTACGCCTTGTACACGATGTCGCCCTTTTTCTTTTCGAACTCAGCGCGCACTTCCTTCAACGCTGCAGGGCGCTCGTAGAGATCGACCATCGTTGCGGCGAGCGTCTTCGCGGCGCGCAGCATTCCCTTGTGTCCGATGGACATGCCGCCCGTCGCGACGACCGGCCAGGCGTGCCACGGCGCATCCTTCGGCGAGGTCGCGACCGTGACATGCAACGTCGGCGCGACCCAGCTCACGTCGCCGACATCGGTCGAGCCGCCTTCCATCTCCTGGTTTTCGAGCGGCTTGATCGCCTTGTCCATGCCCGCTTCCGGAACCTGCGTCGCGCGCTGGATCTTTTTTGCGAAATCATCCTCGTCGGCGGTGTAGCTCGGCGCGCCGAGCCACTCCAGATTCGCCTGGAGCAACCGCGCCCCGGCCAGATTCGTGAGAAGTTCCCAACTGCCGCCCTGCACCGTCAGCTTCGACGACGTTTCAGTCATCGTCGCGGCGCCCTCCGCCAGTTTGCGGATGCGCGCCAGCAGACCGTCGACCTCGGCTCGCTCCCAGTCACGCGCCCAGATCCACACCTTGCCGTATTCCGGAATCACGTTCGGCACGTCGCCGCCGGAAACGATCGTGTAGTGCAGACGCGAGGTCGGCTTGATGTGTTCGCGCATCAGGTTCACGCCGTGCAGGAACAGTTCGACTCCATCGACCGCGCTGCGGCCGTTCCACGGATCGTTGGCGGCGTGCGCCGCTTTGCCGTGAAACTCTACGATCATGTCGACCATGGCCTGACTGGAAACGGTGTCGGCCTGCGTTTCATCGCCGGGGTGCCACGCCAGGACAACGTCGAGATCATTGAACAACCCGTCTCGCACCATGTAGGTCTTCCCGCCGACGGCCTCCTCGGCCGGCGTGCCGTAGAACCGGATCGTGCCCTTCAATTTGCCGGCTTCGATCTGCTCCTTGATCGCAAGCGCTGCGCCCAGGCTGGCGGCGCCGAACATGTTGTGACCGCAGCCATGACCTGCCCCGCCTTCCACCAGCGGAGTCTTGTCGGCCGTCGCCTTCTGTGAAACGCCTGGCAGCGCATCGTACTCACCCATGATGCCGATGATCGGACGGCCGGCGCCGTACGTGGCGACGAACGCGGTCGGCATGCCCGATACGCCGCGCTCGACCTTGAACCCCTTGCTCTCGGCGTAGTCCGCCAGCAGCTTCGCTGAACGATGTTCTCGCAACGCGGTCTCCGCGAACTCCCAGACCTGATCGGAGAGCCTGATGAGCTCATCGGCGTGCTGGTCGACCGATTGCACCGCCGCGCGCTTGGTTGCGCTTGGCGAGGCGGCGAACGTCGCAAAGGGCGCAAGAGACGCCACGAGAGCGACGCAGATTGCAGGAATTCGGGTCATTGTCTGGTTCTCCACGCTTGAGCCGCGCCGCGGGTTGTAGAAATGAGGAAGGCGGACGGCTGCGATGGCGAAGGATAACGCACGCACAATCGCTCGGCACGGTTGCGCGTTGTCCGTTGCGCGTTGTGCGCAGAATGCGATGGCGGCCATGTGTACGGGTGGCGCGGCCGTCTGCGGACAACGGAAAACGGACAACTCACAACGCCGGCAGCCTCTGCGCGTAGCGGTAGAGATCCAGCCATTCTCCCGACGCCCTGGCGAGGTTCGCCTGCCAGGATTGCGCAGCGCCTGCGTCGGCGCCGTCCGTGATGAATTTGACGCAGGCGAAGTCGACTCCTTCGAGAGCGCACACGCGCGCGAGCGCGTAGGCTTCCATGTCAAAGACGTCGCAGCGCAGATCGCTCGCGCAGGTCTCGAAATTATCGCCCGAGCCGCAGACGCCGCGAGGCAGATGCGGAAAGACCGTTGCAAATTTCAGCGCAATCCCCGCAGCGTCGTACGGCGTAGCGCCGCGCTCAAATCCGAGGGCGGACGCGTCCATGTCACGCTGCACGAATTCATCGCACGCGACGAGCGACCCGACGGCGAATTTCGAGCTGCCGGCCGTGCCAAGGTTGAGCACGAGCAGGGACGCGCCTGCGTCGTCTCGTATTGAGAGCAGGCGACGTGTCAGGCTGTACGCGGCGTTGATCTTTCCGACGCCGGTATAGACGACTTCGATCTCCGCGCCCGCGAAGACTCCTTGCGCCTCGATTTCGAGGGCCATGGCGACGACGACGCGGCGTGAATGATCGGAATGCATTGAAGAAGCGGTTGGCGGTTAGCGGTTGGCGGTTAGCGGTTGGCGGCTAGCAGTTAGCGGTTGGCGGTAAGTTCAAAGCACGCTCGCGCGCATGCATGCTTCTCATCGCGAGAACGATGAGTCCAGAAGTTGTAGCATCGTTTCGTCCGACCGCTAGCCGCCAACCGCTAACCGCTGCTCAGTAACGAAGCACCGATCGCACTTCACACCCCGACCACAGGGGTGCGGGCGCGATGTTGAGATCGATCAGCACCAGCATGCCCACGATGATGTAACCGGACGCGAGACTGAGCTCTGCGGCGCCACGCAGCGTTCCGCCGGTAGCCAGCACGTCGTCGACCAGCAGAAGTCTGCCAGCGCCGCGGTGCATCTCGAGCACGTTGCTGCCGTATTCAAGCCGGTATTCCCTTCTCTCAACCGGCGGGGGCAGTTTGCCAGCTTTGCGGACCGGCACGAATCCCTTGCCCGCACGCGCGGCCAGACCGGCTGCGAGAATGAATCCGCGCGCGTCGATGCCCGCAATCGCATCGACCTGCTTCCACTCCTGCCGGCTGATCAGCGCCTGAAGCGCATCGAGCGCCCCATCGAAGCAGTCGCGCAGCACCGGCGAAATATCGCGGAAAAGGACGCCGGGTTGGGGGAAGTCCGGCACATCGCGGACCAATGCAGACAGTTCTGCAATCGTGGCCGCATCGACTCGATGAGAGTTGACCATGACTCGGATCCTGGCTGCTAACGCTGCATCCTCAATGTGCACCTAAGCACTGCGCGTGTGAATAGGCCGTCCGTGCTCATGAACGAGGATCTGCGCTTCCGCACCGTTCGGCCAGCGACGCTGGCAAGCAAGTCGCAGATGCGAGGCCAGATTGAAGAGTTCTTGCCTGCCGACGTCGCTTACCTGCCGCGTCTTCGCGGCTTGCCTGCCGAAGGCTTGCCTGCACGCGGGTAGCGGGCTTCCGTTGAGGTTCGCGATCGCCTCCCCACTCCCAACTGTGGAAGGATCAATCCGTCGAACGGCGGCCCTTTCTCGAACGTCTCTCGCCGCTGTCGAACACCATCGACGACAGGCCGACATCCATCAGCCGGCGCGGCTCGCTGCGCCTGTCCGGATATTTCACGTAGCGGCAGCGACACTGATGCGCCTTGCCGCACCCCGGCAGAGGCAATGACGGCGCCTTGTTTGCGAGGAAGCGCCTTGAGCCCAGTTGTTTCGCCGCTTCACAGGCTTCGGCTCCGCGCTGAATCGAGACAGCCTGAAACGCAGGGCGCGAGGATGATGATTTTTGCGGAGGCGAGCTGGCGCTCAGCCGCGGCAGCAGAATGGCGAGCAAGGATTTTCGAAATGGGCTCCTTGATCCGCCGCCGCCATTCGCGACTGACGACAACTTTGCTCGGCCTGGTTTTTCGGGCATCGACATTCCTTGAGCGACAAAGTCAAGGGAGCGTCTGCACCATTCGGCGCGCATACCCCCGCGTCGACTTTATCTCCCGTCGTGAGCCATTCACTTCGACCACGTCACATGTCGCGCGCGGCGCGCCGGGACGCACGGGAACGCAGCGCCGTTCCTGCGAAGAGCCGCAAGCACAAAAAGCCCGCCGGGTGAACTCCCCCTGCGAAACCAGTAGAGTTCGAACCGGTCCTTTCAACGCGAAACCGTTCGTCGCATGAATCGGCGTGGACACACGATCACTTGCTGGACGCAGGCCGCTTTGGCGGTGCTGTGTTCGTTGGCGATGGAGGCGCAAGCGCGGGAAGTGGTCGATTCAGCTGCGGTTCATAAAGCGCTCGCAGACGTCGCCGTAACCAGCGAGGCGCAACGCCTCGATGCGCTGGCCGATCGACAGGCGACGGACGAACTCGTGGGCGCACTGGAGCGGCTGCCGCAGATCGCCTCGAAAGGCGCGATAGCCCACGAATGGCTGCTCGATCGCGGTCTGCACGCACTGGCGAAAATGACGCCCACGCCGTCCGCGCGTACGCTGGTCCAGCGGATTGCGCAGG
Organism: uncultured Gammaproteobacteria bacterium; assembly: GCA_963723505.1. Taxonomy (GTDB): domain Bacteria; phylum Pseudomonadota; class Gammaproteobacteria; order Steroidobacterales; family Steroidobacteraceae; genus Steroidobacter. Next base: position 72,221 of record CAVRQU010000023.1, on the reverse strand, counting down.
AGCAGCCGCAGATCTTCGTCCGCGTCGATCCCGACCATGGACAACATGCGGTCCCTTTGTACGACCCGGGAGCGACTGCGCGATTTGTCTTGCGGACATGGGAGCGCACGTCCGCTCGAGAGCGGGCTGCGGCCGCCTTGCTCTCCAATCAGAGCTGGCCCATCGAGCGCTTCGCGCAGGACGAGGCGCCAGCGGCGGATGATCCGGTGAAATCGGGCATCGTCGACGCATTTCGGGCCGCTGATCCGTCGCTCCTCGCGCGGCAACGCGACGCGCTTGCCGCCGCGATGCGCAATGGCGAACGCGTCGATGAGCTTGCTGCAATCGCCGCAGAGAAGCTCCGCGACGGCGAGCTTTACGAACAGGTGCTGAGCGCAGCGGAGCCCGTGGTCGCGCTCGACGCCCTCAAGCATGTGCGCAAAGCGCTGGGCGACTCTCGTGCGCTCGACGCCCTGATCGTAGCGAGCCGTCGGCCGCCGATTGCTTCCGCCGCACTGATCGAAATCGGCGCGCTCGCCCGTGAGGACTCCCGCGCGCGCGCGTATTTGTTCGAGACGCTGCGCGACGCATCGGCAGGACCTTCCGCAGCGACGGCGCTTGCCTCGCTGCACGATCCAGCCGTCATCGCCGACCTTGGCCGTCAGCTTCGGGCGAATACGCCGGACGTCGCGCGACGCCACATGGCGCTGGCGCTCAAGCTCGAGGGCTCCACGGGCTCGCGTGCGCAGCTCGAGCAGTTCCTGGCGATGCGGGCGGGCTCGGCCAAACTGCAGAAAGAGATCCGCGCGTGGCTCGCGCAGTAATTCACGTCGGGGCGCTGCTCGCCATGCTGGCCGGCGTGCACAGCGTGCATGCCGCCTGCGTGATCGTGAATGACGAAATCACGAATCCTTTCGAACCTGGCTGCGGCGACGTCATCCTCACGTACACGGAGAGCGACAACAGCGGCAACAACATCGCGCTCGGCTTTCCGGCGCCGGCGCCGATCGCCTCGCTGACGCCAATCGACGGCTTCCGCGACTACGCCTCGCTGTTCGCACGCCATCAATCGCTCCTCGCCACGCATGACGAGGTCGCCGGCCAGATCGTCGGCCAGACCGTGGCGGGCCGCGATATCTGGGCCTACGCCATCGGCGATCCCGACACGCTGACCGCCGACGGCTTCGCGGAAGCAGCCGTGCTCGTGAACGGCGGCATTCACGCGCGTGAGTGGCAGACGCCGGAAGCGGTGACCGCGGTGTTCGAATCGCTCGTCGACAACAAGGGCGACGCAAGCCTCGGCCAGTACCTCATCGAGAATCTCACGACAGTGCTCGTGCCGGTCAACAATATCGACGGATTCCTGCAGACGCAGCTCTATTCCGATCGCACGAGCGCCGATCGCGAGCAACCGCGTGAAGGCCGGATGCGTCGCAAGAATCTGCGCAATCCCATGCACGAACGGCGCCGTCGATGCTGACCTCGCCACGGTCGGCGATAATTTCTGGGGCGTCGATCTCAACCGCAATTTCGCGCAGGGGTATGCGCAAGCCAATCGCAGCAGCAGCAGCACGACGAGCCTCATCTACCGCGGCGCATCGTCGCATTCGGAACCGGAGCTGCTGGCGCTGATCAATGCGACGACGCTCGGCCCGGCGGCGCGGCTGCGCTTTTTCAGCGACACCCATTCGTTTGGCCAGGTGCATTTCGCACCCACCACCGGCAACGCGCGTCGCAATGCAATCACTGAGACGCTCTCCGCCAGGATGCGCGCGGCCTCCGAGCGCACCTATCAGTACTCGCCGGACCCGACGCGGTTCTCCGGGCATCGGTTCGGCCGCCGATCATTTTGCGTTTACCTACCAGATCCCCTCCTGGACCTTTGAGCTCGAACCGATGAGCGGCGGCCAGGAGTACGGCGGCCTCGCAAGCCATGGGCACAGCGGCTTCATTCTGCCCGCACGTGAAGTCGCGCGAATGCGCACGGACGTCACGCGCATGTATGTGCTCGGCTTCTATCGCCAGAGCGGCCCGCCCGTCGCCATCGCTGCGCAGATTCGCGACCTGCAAAGCGGCGACATCGTCTTCGATGCGCGGTGGCAAGCCGCCTCCGCGACGTCGCGAACGCAGAGCATAGGCGTGAACCGCGCGCTGATTCCGGGACGCAACTATCGCCTGTGGGTCGCCTTCAACAAACCCATGCGCATACGCGATGCAGCCGGCGCCGTCGTCGCGTATCGAGGTCAGACGGAGGGTGCGAGTGTGGGCACGGTGTCCTTGCACATCCCATCGCTCGCAAATCAAGCGGTGGCGCTGAGCGACAACGCCGCATGGCTCAACGCTCCCGGGGGGGCGCCGAATGGCTATCTGCGTTACGCGGACGACGCTTTCGCCGTTGAGTTCACGCTGCCTGCCACGCTAAACCCGGCTGCGTCGACGGGAGCGGCGCTTGCGCTGACGATCCGCGATCTCGCGGACATGTCGCTCGATTCGAACCCCGCGACCGCAGTGGACTGGAGCGACGGCCACTGGGTGCAGTACGAGAATTCGGCGGACGCCGACAGCGACAGCGGCGGCGCCGATTGCGGATTCAAACCGTTCATCGCGCTGCAACCCGACGCGGCGCCGCCGGCGCCCGTCGGATGTGTGACGGCCGTCATCACCCCGTCGCCGGCGCCTGCCGCTCGATCACGAGGCGGCGGCGGGAGCATCGATGTTCTCGTTGCTGTATTGCTGGTTCTTCTGACCAGCGCCAACGCCATCCTGGTCAAGGCAACTGCGCAGAACTCGTGAGTATCCGGATGGACTGTTCTCGCCGGAGCGCAAGGCTCGCCAGGAAATCATTCCTCATTTTCTTGAGTGTCATATGTCGCCCTCGCGCAGAAGTGTGAACGCGCGCTTGCGCGCTCCGAACCGACCGCGGCCGCCATCGTGTGAACCACGGAGCCAGACGATATGCCGAGCGCAGAGGCGACGCCGGCGCGCAGGCCGCCCGAGAGACTGCGTCCAAGAATGAACAGCGTGTCCTGACCTGGCGTGAGATTGAGAGGAACGCCTGTCAGCACAAAGAGCCAGTAGTCGTGAATCCCCAGCATCTTCAGTCTCCGGTAACCGGCGCCGGGTGCGATCGTGGCGGCGAGTCATGCAAGACAACCATGGCGATGCCGCCGAGGATCGCGAGCGAAGCGAGCACGAGGCGCCATGTGATCGTCTCCCCGAGGATCGCAACGCCGCCGATGGCCGTCACGACCGGAACGCTGAGCTGCACGGTCGCCGCGCTGGTCGCCTTCAATTCGCGAACCGCGGTGTACCAGATCGCATAGCCGACGCCTGAAGTGAGCGCGCCTGAGGCGATCGCATAGAACAACCCTCTCACGTCAAGGGAGCTGCGAGCGAGCAAGACCAGGCTGAGCGCAACGGCGAGCGGAACCGCCCGCAGGAAATTGCCCGCCGTCACACGTGTCGGATCGCCGGCGCCTTTGCCGCGCAACGAGTACACGCCCCAGGCGACGCCGGCGACGATCATCAAAGCCGCTCCGTGCAACGGCGGTGCGGCGACGCCCGGCAGCAGCAGGTAAACGAGCCCGCCGCAGGCGCACACCAGTCCCGCGAACTGCCCTGCGCTCAGTCGCTCGCCCACGAACAACCCATAACCGATCATCGTCGTCTGCACGGCGCCGAACAGCAGCAAGGCGCCGGTTGCGGCCGTCAGGCTCAGATACGCGAAGGAAAAAGCCGCCGCGTAGGTGAAGAGCGCGAGCGCCGAAGGCCAGCTCCCTTCGCGCGCGCTCGCGCGGTCGCGGAGGCGCACCAACACCCACAAGGCGGCGGCGCCGGACACAACGCGTACAAGCGTAAAGGTTGCGGCGTCGATGCCTGTGTCTTTCAGCGCCAATCGGCACAGCAGCGAATTGCCGGCGAATGCGATCATCGCGAGCGAAGTCAGCAGCAGCACGATAGGGCGTGACATGCCCCTCACCCCAGCCCCGCCTCGAGGGAGAGGGGATCAGAACACAAGAATGCCCGCACACTTCCTCTGCCGACTCGTCTTCGTGGAGTGAGAGAGATCAGAACGCGGAAAGCTCGCATACTTCTTGTTCCCTCTCCCTCAAGGGAGAGGGTCAGGGTGAGGGTCTGACTCATCGCAGCGCCTTCGCAAGAAAGGGCAACGACACATCGAGGCGATAGTCGACGTCGGAGTGAGTGTCGTCGAACTCCTCGTAGGTGTGTTTCACGCCCGCGGCGTGCAGACGCCTCGACAGAATGCGCGTGCCGTAGTGAATGTAGTACTGATCGCGCCAGCCGCAGTCGATGTAGATCCCGCGCAGCGAGCGGAGATTGTTGCGGTGTTTTGCGACGAGGTTGACGGGGTCGTGCTCCCGCCACGCTTGCCAGCGTTCCGGGATCAACTCGCCCGTCTCAAAGTTGAACGGCACTCGGAAGCCGTTCGGCGCGCGCGGATCGGGATCGTAGGTAGCCGCCATGCAGATGATCATCAACGCGTCGCCTTCCCCCGGCGACAGCTTGTGCTTCTTCCACACGGCGTCGAGGAAGCGCCTGATTCGCCCATCGTCGACGCCGCGACCTGCGCCCTTCGCCTGCTTCACGATGTCGACGCGCCCCGCCCTGGCCGGCTTCGCGCGATACTTCGCCAGCTCGGTCAGCGTATTCGGCCAGTCGCGCCAGTAGACGAAGTCGAAGTACGCATCGCCCGAATGATCGGCGATCGCGCCCCACGTGGACGCGTACTTCATCCCGTGAATGATCGCGCCGTAGCCGCCGGAGGACTTGCCGAAACAGCCGCGATGCTCGCGCGCCGCCAGCGTACGAAATTCGCGATCGACGAACGGCACGATCTCTTTCGTGAGGTAGTCGGCGTACGGACCGATCGCCGAGGAATTGATGTATTGATTGCCGCCGAGTGCGGTGAAGCAATCCGGGAAGACGATGATTGCGGGCGGCATTCGCCTGTCATGAATCAGCCGCGACGCACGCTCAGGGATGTTCTCGCTGAAGTTCTTCCAGCCGATATGCGCGAGACCAGAGCCGGTGTAGCCAGCCATATCCACCAGCACGGGAAAGCGCCTGCCGCGACCGTGTGTCACGCCCCGGTCATACTGCGGCGGAAGCCACACCGCGACGCGCCGCACATGCGGATCGCCGAGTGGATTTCCCCCGAGCAGCTTCGACACGTGTTCGAGTACGACGACCGTGCCTTGTTTTCCTTGTAGCCGTTTGAGCATGACCCTTCCCGACATCCGCAATGCATCAAGCTTAACCCTACGGGAGCTCTGATTTACCCGTCTACCCTGACATTCGAAGGGTACAGACGCCCGAAAGATGACCGACGGAAATCCCGCCCACGCGGGGCAAGGGATGTCGAAGCTGCTGTTGTTCTCACATGGCGGTAAACAAGAGGTTCAGTAAAGCTTGTCGGCAGAAGAACGTCGAAGGGCAGGCGAACGTGCATCGACGCAGATGCGTCGCCTCGTCGCGATGATTGTTGGTCGCAGCTTGCGGACGGCGCAGCTCGATCACAGTCGCGCCTCCTGCGACGTCATGCCCTTTGCCACGATTGCGCGACGCCGGTCGACGCGTAGAAAGTAGCGCTGAACCGCAGAGACTCCCTGTCGGCGTCGCCGCAGCAACGAACTCGTCACAGCCAGGAGGGGCGTCAGCCGCCTTGCGCTGCGGTTCCGCTCCCCACGATTTTCAATCATAGGAGTCGCATCATGGCCGGCATCCTGGACTCATTCACTTCGATGATAAGTTCTGATCTTGCAGGCAGGGCGGGCCGCGCGATAGACATCGATCCCTCGCTCGTGACGCGCGGATTCAGCGCGATTGCACCCGTCGTCCTCGGAGGGCTGACGAAAGCGACGGCGACGCCCAGCGGCGCCGCATCGATCTTCAAGGGGCTCCCGCAGGACACCGGCGGCGATTGGCTGTCCAGCATCACGGATCTTCTGGGCGGCGATGCAGCACGCAGGCAGGCAAGCCAGACCGAATCGATCTTCGGCGCCGGCGCGAACGCGATCGGCGCAACGCTCAGCGAAAAGTTCGGATTCAACGTGCGGCCGCTGCTGAGCCTGGCGATACCGATGGTTCTTGGGATTGTCAGCAAGACAGTCAAGTCGCAGAACCTCAATGCTCAGGGTCTCGCCGATCAGTTGCGCACTGAAAACGACGTCTTCATGAAGGACCCGGCCAACAAGGAAACTGCGGGCCTCGTCTTCTCGGCGCTGGCGGCGAGCGACAAGGCGAATGCGTTGCGGCAAATGTTCGATGAAGGCGAATGGCTCAAGGTGCGCAACGGCCCGCTCACAGCGTTGTATCACGTCGCCACAGCTTCACCCTCGGGCCCGGTAGGTCTCACCAAGGAGTTCAGCGCCGCGGCGGATGCGATATCGGAGGCGGCGAAGACTGCGTCTGCGACATCGCTGATCGGCGCTGCGTTCGGCGAGGGTCTGGCGCAGGATCGGTTGATGCAGTTGGCGAAAGAGCGCCCTGAACCAAGAACATTGCTCGCCGGCCTGCACGAGTGCGTCGCAATCGTTGCGAGCAAGAGTCCTGCCGATGCGCAGTCTTACCGGGACGTCATCCTCGATGCGGCGCGCCGCGCAGCCGAAGCAACGAAGGAAGGCGGTTTTCTCGGCATTGGCGGAACGCGAGTCAGCGAAACCGAGCAGCGAGCGCTCGATGACATCAGGAGCGCTCTGACCTAGCGACAGCCCGTTGAGGACGTCGCCAGGAGAGATAAGGAGAGCTGGCCGCGCCGGCCAGCTCTCCTCGTAACGCGTAGCGGTGCTACTCCGTCGAGCCTTTCTTTACGGGGACCAGTTCGCGAATCATTTCCGACCCGAGAATCTTCCGAATCTCTTCGCGGTTCGCGTCGGCTTCGTCAGACTGCTTCAACGACCCGAACACTTTCTTGGAAATCGCGGTCATCTTGTCTGTGATGGTGTCGAAGACCGCCATGTTCGGATAGGTCTCGACGACGTACAGGTCGGGTTCGTCGGGCGACTTGGGCTGCGCGCCGAAGAAACTGTAGCTCGTGACAACACCCTCCTTCTTCGCCTGCTCCATGATCTGGCTGTATGGGCCGGAGAGATAGCGGAAGTACTCGTTGAACTTCCCCGGCTGCGTGCGCACGGAAGTCACTATTACGACGGCGCCATCCTTGTACGGCAGCGTGTCCTGTGCAATGACGGCCGGGCTCGCGATAGCAAACAGGACCGCTGTGAACAAATGCAGGATGCTTCGGCTCATGACACTCCCCTTGTAATTGAAGTTGATTGATGGAAGTCAGCTTTGGCGGCGCTTCCGGATGAAGCGCTCGCGTGGGCCAGGAGCCTACGCCGTACGGTCATAAGAGCATACGGACAAAGACGCGCTGCGGAGCAGCAGACCGCACTCGCCGACAGCAGCAACGCGGGTTCCCAGAGCGTGACGGGGCAAGCGAGATCTCCCTGGCCGAGTCACCTGAGCGCCATCGGCATGACCGCATTGTGCGAGAGAGCTCTTGGCGCGTACGTTACTCGCGCATCGTGGGAACTGAGATCCACCGGAGAACCCTCCGATGCGGTTAGCGGAAGCCGCGAGCGCTCAGCTGGTCTTCGCGTGTATCTGCGCGTGCCTGTCTGCGATCGCGCGCAGCGCAACCGAAGAACCTCAACACGGGCGCACTATCGAGGAAGTGGTTGTCACCGGCTCGCGCATTCCCCTCGGCTCAGCCAGCCCGACGGCGCCGTTGATCGTCATGGACTCCGCCGACATTGCGCGCGGCGGTCAGGACTCAGTCGGCAAGGCCCTGCAAGCGCTGCCCGTCAATGCTGGCTCCCCAGTCAACACCAATGTCAATGAGGGCGGCGACGGCTCAGTGCGCATTGATCTGCGCGGGCTCGATCCCAGCCGCACGCTCGTGCTGCTGAACGGCCGCCGCTTTCCCAACGGCGGCGTCGGCGGCGACACGTCGGTTGATCTGAATTCTCTGCCGCTCTCGCTGATCGATCATGTGGAAGTGCTCACGAGCGGCGCCTCGGCGATCTATGGCGCAGACGCCGTCGCAGGCGTGGTGAACGTCATCACGCGCCGCGACTTTCGCGGGATCGAAATGGGCGCGCAGCAGGCGATTACGGAGCGCGGCGATGGCGGCATCGTCACCGCTCAATTCCTGGCGGGAACAGTCGTCGGCGACAGCGCATGGGCCGCCGGTCTGGAGTATGTCAATCAGGACGGAGTCACCGAGGCGGAGCGCGAATACTCCGCGGCGCCGCTGCGCATTCTCGAACCGGGCGGCGCGCCGCAGCCAGTCGGCAGCGGCAGCATCCCGGAAGGCCGCTTCGACGTACCGGCAGGGAACGCCCTCGGTCTCGAACGGGGGCGTTATACGCACGTCACGGGCGTCAGCGGTCGAGACGCCGACGCCTGGCGTCCCTTCACGCTCGATGACGCGTTCAACTTTGCTCCTTACCAATACTCGCAGACGCCGAACGAGCGCGGCTCGCTCTGGCTGCTTGGCGCGCACCCGCTGGCGAATGAGGCGACGGTGTTTGTCGAAGGACTGCTGCATCATCGCGAATCCTCGCAACGATTCGCGCCCACACCGTACTTCAGCGAAGACGTGGCGCCCCTCCTCCCCGACGGTGAGCGAGGCATTCCAGCGACCAACTACTACAATCCATTCGGCGTGGATCTGGTGGTGGCCCGGCGGCGGCTGGTCGAACTCGGCGATCGCGGCTTCAACGAAGAGATCGATCTGTGGCGCGCCGTCGCAGGCGTACGCGGCCGGTTCGGTGATTGGAGCTGGGAAGCGGCTGCGTCTGCCTCCAAAGGCGCTGCGGAGACAACCGAGATCGGTCTCGTCGCGTTCGCGCGATTCATCCCCGCGCTCGGTCCTTCCGGACCCGATGCATCGGGTCGCATCGTGTGCGGCGAGCGCGATCCAGCGACGGGCGTCGTTCCGGAGGCGAACGTGATCTCTGGCTGCGTGCCGCTGGATCTGTTTGGCGGCGTCGGCAGCATCACTCGCGAACAGAGCGACTACCTGGGCGCCACGTTGCGGGATCGCGGCGAGAACTCACAACGCTTCCTTGACGTGAGCCTTGAGGGTCCTTGGGGCAGGCTTCCCGCAGGTGAGCTGCGCTGGGCGCTCGGCGCGGAGTACCGGCGCGAGGAAGGCCAGTACCGATTCGACCCGCTGCGCAAGACCGGGATTGCCGGCTCTCCGGGCGAAACTGACGTCCCGGGCGGCGCCTTCGATGCGCGCGAACTCTACCTTGAGGTGCGCGCGCCGCTGCTGCGCGACCGACCCTGGACGCGCGTCATGGATCTGACGGCCGGCGTGCGCCTCTCGGATTTCTCGTCCTTCGGCGAGCACACGACCTGGCAGTCCGGGCTGCACTGGCGGCCGCTCGAGCCGTGGGCGCTGCGGATCAACTATGCGCGCGTGTTTCGCGCGCCCAACCTGACCGAGTTGTATCAGGCCCCGGCAAACGGGTTTGATGAATCCGCATCCGACCCCTGCGGCGCCTCGTCGACGCCGGAACAAAGCGCGAACTGTGCGGCGAACGGTGTGCCGGGCGGCGCCTACGTTCAGGAGAACCCCGGCCTCCCCGTTCTGATCGGCGGCAACCCACACCTCGCTCCTGAGAGCGGCGCTTCGTTCAGCGCCGGCGTCGATTTCCGGCGAGCCTCACCGCCTGAACTCCGTGCAAGTCTCGATTTCTTCAACGTCGAACTCGATCACGTCGTCGCCTACCCCAGCGCCAACGACATTCTTCTCGAATGCGCTGAGCGCGGTACGCCGGATGCCTGCGGCCGCATCCAGCGACGCGCGGATGGAACAGTGGTGCGTGTAGACATCCGCCCGCAGAATCTCTATCGAGCGGTCGCGAGCGGGTTCGACCTCGCAGGGTCGCTGACGTTCGAGACGCGCGCCGGTCAAGTCGGCATGGAGTTCAATACGACCTATCTCATGCGGCGCGACGATCAATTATTCGCCGACGCCGCGCCGGCGCGACTCGCCGGCACGATTGCGGCCACGCCATTTACGACCGGGGCCCTCCCACGCTGGCGCGCGCTCGCGCACATCAATCTCGAACGCAGCGCATGGAGCATTGGCTACGCGGCGCAGTTCATCGATGCGTCCACCGAATGCGGCGACGGATCGGGATTCCTCGAAGCGGCCGAATGCCGGTCCGTCGACTCGATCCTGTACCACGACGTTGAGTCACGCTATCGCTTCGACGGCGGGATCGAGTTGCGCGCGGGAATCACCAACCTCACCGACGAAGATCCGCCGTTCGTGAACAATTGGACGGGCGCTAACACCGATGCAGCGACTTACCGCCTGCTCGGACGGACGTACTTTGCGCAACTGCGCTGGCGGCTTCGCTGAAAGTCGCGCTGCATCATCGCCTGCGCCTGGCGTGACGCAGTCTCAACGCGGCCGGATGCGTGACCCGGTCAGCGGACCGTGCACTTGCCGCATCGCCTGTCTGTACGCGTTGGCGTCGACCGCTCGGCATGTAACAAATGCGCCGGAGCCTTTGCAGACCACGACGCGAGCCTCCCGCATGGGCTGTTGCGCGTGTGCAGATTGCCGATGAGACGCACAACCGACGCATAAGACACCCAGGGCTGCGAGCACAATGCCTGGCGCTGCAACGCACATGTCCATCCCTCCAGCGACCTCTAAAACAGGGGCGTAGAATTTCGGGACGACAGGTGAAAATTCGTTGGGGCGGACTGAAACTTTCTGATTGCGCTGAGTGACGCCCATGAGTGGGGCCGATACGCACATCGTTTACGAGTTCGGCGACTTTCGGTTAGACGCCGGCCGACGTCTGCTCTTCGCCAAAGGCGCGGCCGAACCTGTGCCACTCACGCCCCGCGTGCTCGACACCATCCTTTACTTTGTCGAACACCGAGGGGAGCTGCTGGAGAAGGACAGGCTGCTGGCGGAGCTCTGGCAGGGCGCCGTTGTCGAGGAAAACAATCTCACGCAGGTGATTTCAGTGCTGCGGCACGCATTGGGCGAAACCCGCGGCGAGAACCGCTATCTCGCCACGGCGCCCGGCCGCGGCTATCGATTCGTCGCGGACGTGGTCGTTGTCTCGGATGGAGCGGCGAGCGCCGAATCGACGGCTCCAATCGATCAAGCTGCGAAGGCCAGCGCCGGCAATGTGCGTCGCACGAGGCTCATTGCGCTTGTAGCGCTGGCTGCGTGCGCTGTTGGGGTCCTGAGCACGTATCGCTGGTGGACGCAATCCCGCGAAACACACGAGCTCCCGGCCGCGCTCCACGCCGCGGGCTCAGCCGAGGCGAACGTTTTGCCGCCCCGCAACGTCGCCGTTCTGGCGTTCGAGAACCTGAGCTCCGAAGCAAGCGATGAGTTCGTCACGGTTGGCGTCGCAGAAAGCGTGCTGCATCGACTGGCGGAGGTGCGTAGTCTGAACGTAATTGCACAGACGTCTTCGTTCTCGGTTCGGGGTCAACAGACCGACGCACGCGCGATCGGGCGCAAGCTCAACGCCCGATACTTCGTCGAAGGCAGCGTACAGCGCGCCGATAATCGTTTACGCGTGACGGCTCAGCTGATTGACGCCGCAACTGGCATCCATGTCTGGTCGCTCAGATTCGATCGCACGATCGACGACATCTTCGCGGTCGAGGACGAGATCGCGAACAGCGTCGCCCGCGCGCTGGAAGTCAGCCTCAGCGAGCCGCAGCATCCCTACGCCCGATATGGGACCGACGCCTATCTGGCGTTCTTGCAGGGACGAAGGCTCATCGGCAGTCGCAAGATCGGCGACGCTACGCTTTCGATCGAGCGCTTCTCACAGGCGGTTGAGATTGCGCCCACATTCGCCGCCGCGTACGCAGCGCTCGCGGATGCACATCGGCACCTGGCGTACCTGCAAGAAGACAGGCCCGACGCAACCCAGATCATGGCTGACGCCGTAGAGAAAGCTGAGCCGTTTCTCGCCCGGGCCCTGCAGCTCGACAGCGCGCTCGGCGAAGCCTACGTCACGCGCGCCGATTTCCGGGCTTTCAAAGGCGACGTATCAGGCGCCGAGGCCGACTATCGTCGGGGACTCGAGCTCAACCCGAACAACGGCGTGGGTCATGAGCATTTCGCGGATTTCCTGTGGACGGCTGAACGCACTGATGAGGCCCTGGCCGAGCTCGACGCCGCGCGACGCATCGATCCGCTGACCCCGCGCAATCACTACTACAAGGGACTCTTGCTGCTCTTGGAGACTGACAGTGCGATCGACGAAGCCGAAGGGCTGTTTCTCCAGTCTCTGCAGGTCGCCCCGGACTTCTATCCAGCCCTGCTGCGACTCGCACAGATACGCTGGCGCGAAAGCCGGTTCGCCGAGGCCGTAAAGCTCGGAGAGCAGGCAGTCGCGATCGAACCGGGCGCCGAATGGCTGCGATGGTTCCTGGTCGATTTTTACCTCGAGCTCGGCGACGTCGACGCGGCGCGCAACGTTCTCGCGGAGCAACCGACGCCCGCACATCCGAGCCAATGGCTGACGATCTGTTCCTACGAGCGCAAGTCTCAACGAGCGGCCGATCTGGTGCGGACCTACGCCGATCGCGATTCCGGGTGGTTCAGCAATCAGGACATCGTCGCCTATGCGCTGCGCGACGCCGCGCAGGCGAGCGGCGAACTCGCGCGCGCCCGGCGCGAGCTCCTCTCGGTCCGCATCCGCTATGCCGACGTGCCGACGGAGGACATCTTCAGGTCGGCGACGCTGGCGCACGTGAACCAGTCGCTGGGGAATCGACGTGAGGCGGAGCGGCTGGCGCGTCAGTTGCTCGAAGGCGGAAAGATGAAGGGCTCCGATGACTTCGCCTCCCAGAAAGCTGTGGCCCTCACCGTGCTCGGTCAGCCGGAGGCCGCCATCGAATTGCTGGAACAGTCCTTCGCGCGCGGCTACAGGAAGCGATGGTGGTACGTGTTCGATCGCGAGCCGGCCTTCGAACCGCTGCGCAGCGACTTGCAGTTTCAAGCCCTCGCAGCCAGAGCGCACGCTCACTCGGTCGCGCAGCGCCAGCTGCTCGAAAAGATGCGTGAACGCGGCGAGGCGCCGATGCGCACGTCGTCAGCCTCATCAAACGGCGGCGCGTGTTAGAGATCAGATGAAAACATCCGCGCGCTTCTGACTATTGCAGCTGCTAAGACCCCCAAGTGATTGCACTGCTTCATTTGTGCGGCCTCATAGCCTCTCGTTGCATTGGGGGATCGACCTTACTACCTTTCATGCATGCCGGAGTCTGACGCCGACGAAACCGCACCACACCGCGCCTGGGTCACCAGGGGAATCGACCCCGAGGCGCTGGCTGCGCTTACGAGCGAGATGCCGGCCTCGGAGCTCTGGTCATTACTGCTGGCCGTGATCGAGGGGCGCGCCGCAAAGCGCAAGGTTTCGAATCTGTTGCAGCAGTGGGAAAGCGACCGCTTCGTCGCTCCGTCGTACGTCGATCAGCGTACGTTGCTGGAACTGGATCGTCAGCTGTTTGCAGCGGCGCAGGGCTTTGACGCCATCGAACTGTCGCCGCTCGCGCCGTTGGGCGTGTGCTCAGTGGTCGCGCTCACGACGCAGAACCGCGTTCTTTCCGCGCTGCGCGGAACCGAAGTCGTCTCGGACCCAAGCAACGTGCTCGCGCTGGAAAGCGCACGACGCCTGCGACAGGACCCGGCTCTGATCGTCAGGCTGGCGACCAGCCATCGCTGCGTACGGGCGCAGGAATTGCCCAAGCGTCCCGGCTTCGCAGCGCATTTCCGCATGTTCTGCATGACCACCGCGGGTCATGAGGTGAAGGACCAGGCGGTGTTGATCGGCGCCTTCATTGAGCACATCCGCATTCATCTGAATGCGCTGAGCCGCCTCGAGGCGTGCGACTACCGGTTTCCGGAGCGATCCGTGAGGTTGCTCGCGAGCCCCGCGCGCGCTGCGGTTGCGGAACGCATTGCCGCTGCTCTGAGCGACGTCGCGATCACACAGGCGCCGCTCACGCACGAGTACTACGACGGCTTGCGATTCATGATCAGCGCTCGGACCGCCGGCGGCGAAGACGTCCCGCTGATCGACGGCGGCGTATTCAACTGGCTGGCGAAGCTCGCCTCCAACCGCAAGCTCGTGTTCGTCGCCAGCGCGATTGGGTCGCAACTTGCCGCATATCTTTATCGTCGCGGACCTCACTCCGGATAGGCGCGAAGTCCCTACTCTTCCGTAAACTCCAGCGGTACGTCCGTACCCTGCAGCGAAGGGAACGCTGGTGCGCCTGCTTCGAATCGCCGACGTGCAGCGGCGGCTTCCACCATCGCGGCCGCAAGCGCCGTGTTCAGCTCATAGGCGCTGACGTCATAGCCCGCCTCGAGCATCGCTTTGGAGAATCCGTCAACGTGCGCTCCGCCCGCCTGATAGACAAGCGGCGCGAAGTCCGGATCGATTTCGAGATTGTCAGGCTCTTCAAACGATTTCCGGCATCCTGCGGCGTCCGTCGCGTGGTAGTTGCGGCAGGTCTGGGGACGCGCCCCGTAGATCGTGCAGCGACCTCCAGGGATGGAGGAAGTGCCGATGTTGTCGGGAACATTCATCGGCCGACCTCCAGGGATGGAGGAAGTGCCGATGTTGTCGGGAACATTCATCGGCCGACCTCCAGGGATGGAGGAAGTGCCGATGTTGTCGGGAACATTCATCGGCCGACCTCCAGGGATGGAGGAAATGCCGATGTTGTCGGGAACATTCATCGGCCGACCTGAGCGAACATTCCTCGACGGGTCCACGCTCAGGAACGGGCACTTGATATTGCGCTGCATGCGTTCGACGTCGTCGAGCTTCCCCAGAACGGCGCTGTTCGACTCAATCTCAGCGCGCACGCGCGCCTGTTCCTGCGCCGTGAAATTGGCGTCGATGAAGTCGAGTATGCGAAAGACCTCGACCGGTCTGACGTCGACCGTGAAGTAGCAACACCATGAGCATCCTGCCTTACACGCCAGGCTTGATGCGTCGGGCGCGGTCGCCAGCCGCGCATCGTGCCGGCGCTGCGAGCGCTCGTACGCCTGAACGGGGCCGCACTCCGCGATGTCGGCGCGCGCCCGCTCGTACTCCTCACGGAGGATTCTTCGCACCAGAGCGAAGTCGATCGTGATTTCCATCAAACTCTCATATCTATGAAACCCGAAACCGGCTCACTGCGTTCGCAGCGGGCGTTCGCAGGAGGTCGCCGGCGCGACAGAAGGCTCGCTTCGCGAGCAGGTCAGAATTCCCGAATGCGCTCTGACTGCCAAAGGCCCACTGCTGCGTCTGCAGCCTTCTGCGAACGCCGACTGCCGAAGGCCGGTTTATTCCTTGTCCGCAATCTCGATCCATGTCGGCGCATGGTCGCTCGCGCGAGGTTCCCCGCGCACCCACCGATCGACGTTCGCATCGACCAGGCGCGTTGCAAGCTCCTTGTTCAGCAACAGATGGTCGATGCGCAGACCCGCGTTACGCGCCCAATGATCACGGAAGTAGTCCCAGAAGGTATAGATCCCTTCCTCGGGATGACGCGCGCGGATCGCGTCAGTCCAGCCCTGAGCGAGCAGACGCCGATACGCATCGCGCGTCTGCGGTTGCAGCAGTGCGTCCTTCCTCCACGACTTCGGATTGTAGATGTCGACGTCCGTCGGCACGACGTTGTAATCGCCCGCGAGCACGACGGGTTGACCCGATGCGAAGAGACCGCTCGCATGCTCGATGAGACGCTCGAACCACGCGAGTTTGTAGTCGAACTTCGGTCCGGGCTGCGGATTGCCGTTAGGCAAGTACAGGCAGCCGACCACGATTCCGCCGACCGCGGCTTCGATATAGCGGCTGTGGGAGTCGTCGGGATCGCCCGGCAGACCACGGCGAATCTCGATCGGATCGGCGTCTCTGGCGAGAATTGCAACGCCATTCCATGACCGCTGCCCATGCCACACCGCGCCGTAACCGGCTTGACGGATCGCCATGATCGGAAACCCCTCGTCAGGCGACTTCAGCTCCTGGAGACAAGCGACGTCCGGCGCTTCCTTCGCCAGCCAGTCAAGCAGACGCGGCAGACGACTCGTGATTCCATTGATATTGAACGTGGCGATCTTCATGGGCGCGAATCCGGCTGGGGAGACGAAGAGTACGCGCAAAGAACGCAAGGAACAAAAGGGTTTGACTTCTTCTAACTTACTCGTCGCGCCCCCTGCTCCGCGCGGCGGGGAAGCAGTGTCATTGCTGCAGTCACCCATTCAAGCGCCCGCCGCGACAGGAGTATTCTTTGGCCAACACGACGCCGGAAGCTCGCGAGTTGAAAAAAAACCGTACGCAAACACGCGGCGCTCGCCATCGCGCAGAGCGCGAGCGCCCGGCGCAGCGAATTTCGACCTCTTATCATGTAGCGGGCCGGGAAATCCTCATCCCCGCCTCCGTTCGCATCGCGCGCGAGAAGGCCGCAGCGAAACTGCAGGCCGCACGCGACCGAGCGGCCGTGAGAGCAAAGATCAAAGCGGCGCGCGAGGAACGCGAGATCGCGCGAGCTGCGATGCGCATCGCGAAGGCGCTCGATCGGAAGGCCGCCAAAATGGAGCGGGAAGCCGCGAAGCTGGATCGCAAGGCGCAGCGCCTCGCTTTTCAACTCGCGCGCAGAGACCGGCTCGAGGAACAGCGCCTGATGCAGCGCGCACGCAAGCGGCTGCGCAAACAGGCCACCGCCAGGTCCCGATGAAACTGGTCAATCGAGTTTGCGCGTCGCCCCTGTCGGCAGGGCTGCAACGCGCTGCATTTCAGCAGTGCGGAGAACGCCGGGATCCGCGAGGCAGGCTTTGACGAACCCGAGCGCGTCGGCGCCCCAGAACAATTCGTCGTCGATCGCCAGCGTCGGCACGCCGAAGACGCCGCGCTCTACCGCACGCTGCGTTTCGAGCCGCAAGGCGTCCTTTATTTCGGACGCGGCCAACTGAGCCCGGGTCACGTCCAGACACGCGAGCAATTCCACCAACACGCGCTCGTCCGCCGGGTTCGCCCCTGTGGTCCATAGCGCCTGAAAAATCGTATGGATGGCGTGCTGCGTGGCGCCGGCCGCAATCGCCAGCCGCAGGTACGGCAAGGGGTTGAACGGATGCGCAGCGGGAAAGCGGAACGGAATGGCCTGCTGAGCCGCCTGCCAGGTACACCAGCGATAGGTCCACAAGCGCTTCGCTGCAATCTCGGCAGGTCCTTTCTGACCCCAATGGTTGAGCAACCCGGCGAGGAGCACTGGACGACGCCGGATTTCCAGATCCGGCGGCAGTTCTGCAAGCCGCATCCACGCGAGATACGCGAACGGCGAAATGAAATCGAAGTACCAGTCCGCGCCGCGCATGTGTGAGCTCGATCCACCGCCTTAATTCGTCTTGCCGCAGGAGTATGGCGTGTTCCCCGACGGCATTCACGCATTCTTCACGCGTGAATGTCGCCCGGACTCACATCGCGCCTCCACACTTCTCGCCCGGAATCGTCCGGCAGCGGCGCGCGCACAGCGCAGCGCGTACGCAAGATCATGCAGAGAGGAACACCGTCATGAACTTATCCCGCTCAACCCGGAGCCTCGCGGCCGTATGCGCCGCGCTATTGTCGGGCAGTTTGATCGCGGCGCAGGCGGCGCCCATCGAGGACAGTCCCGGATTCAGGGCCGGTCCGCGCGACACGATCGCAATCGAACGCATCGCGCGCGACGAACCCAGGGCGCAGTTTGCCGCACTGACGATTGATTCAGCGGACCTGAGCGGCGCCGAGGCCGGAAAGCCGCGAGCCTCTGCATCCCGACGCGTCGGCCCGCGCGGAACGATTCGGCGCTCGCGCTGAGCGCGTCGCCGATCGTCCGCGCGTCAGCATCTCAGAGCGAATCGAGAAACTTGAGCAGCGACTCCTTCTGCGCATCGGACAAGGCGTTGTATGCGCTGGTCACCGGCGTCGCCTGGCCTTCGTGTCGCGCAATCGCCTCCTGGAACGTGAACGACAGCCCATCGTGCATGAGCCGGTTGCGCGTCCGCAGCGCCCAGAGCGGCGCGGTTCTGATCTCGCTTGCAGTGGACGCGAACTCCGGCGTCGGCTGGATCGGAATGCCGTCGCCCGTACCGATGTCGTGCAACAGGAAATCGCTGTAGGGATGAATGATCCGGTTCCCGAGCGCCGGTGACACCTGCAACTTCCCAGCGTTGATCGGCGCGCCCGGTTTCGCCGTCGTGATGCTCGGCGTATGGCAGGTGTTGCAACCGATCTCGGTGAACAACTGCTCGCCGGCAAGAACGTCCGCAGTAATTTCGCCGCGCGAAGGCGCCTTGGTGGCGCGCATGAAGTTCGCGAACGCGACAACGTCGACGCCGTCATCCTCCGGGTCTTCGACGGGATCGTAGTCCGTGACATCATGACCGGCGGAAGTGTTCTCCTCTGGAAAGAGCGGCGTGGTGATGCCCATTTCATTCAGATACGCGTCCGCGGCGAAGGACTCGAGACTCGCGTGCTGACTCTTCCACCCGAAGCGTCCGATGCGCGGCGCGCCGTTCGCCTCCAGAACGGGGACGCTCACCGCGTCGCCGCGCATCTCGGCCGGCTGCGCGTCGCGGATCGCGAGCAGCGTATCGTTCGAGATCGCCTCGACGAAACCTGAGCCGAGCGTGTTCGTGGAGATCCGAAATGTCCGGACGTCGTCCTCGAACTGCACGCGCTCTACAATCGTCGGGTGCGTCGCCCGCGAATGCACCAGCGACCCTCCCTGCGATTCAAAGAAGGCGCTCTCCACCATGCGCCCGGTCCGGTGCTCTGCGATCTGACTGGCGCCGCCCGTCACGACGTTCTGATGACACTCGCCGCAACTCTGCGCGTTGTACGTGGGACCGAGTCCATCGGCGATCAGCTCCGCCTCCTCGAAGATGAACCGATTGTCGTTGAATGAACGCAAGCGGAACGACGTTGTCCTCTTCGATCGACTCGAACGGCGGACCCTGTTTGTCGAAACCGTTCGTCTGATTATCAAATCCCGTCGGCGCCTCGGTGGGTCGATCGCCCGACCGGTCGGTGAGAGCCTGCTCGATCTCCAGTGAACCGCGTGTCTGAAAGCGCTCTTGCAACATGCGTTCGCGCGCCTCGCGAGATTGCGCGTGCGAGATCGTCAGCGCGGTCGTCGTCCACAATGCAACGGTCGCCGCGGAAGCGACTAGCTTGAAGTTACGCATTACCTTCCCCTTGAGGTATGTGCGGCGTCGACGATCGCAATCCGTGCGCTATCGACGCCTCTTGCGTTCGGGCCCTCCCGCTCGAACGGGCGGGAGGACTTTGCGCGTCTCCGGGGAGTTGTCCAGTTGCCTCCAATTCGAGACAGGAAAAATCCGGTCAGCAGTCGCCGGGCGGTTGTCATCGACAGACGACGATCGTGTCGAGCGATTGCTCAAGGAGAAGACGTACGTCGGCAGGCGCCAACCGAGCCAGTTCCGCAACAGAGCGCGCCGTACCAGCGCGCTTCGCGACGAGATAACCGATGTAGTAGCCGGCGCGCGGCGGTACGTTCTCGCTTAGCCGCTGGAAACTGAACAACGCACGCATATCGGAGGATTCGTTGGAGGACAGGCGTGTACGAGCAGCGCAGAGCGCCTCTTCGAGATGAGCATCGACCTGCGGCCGGATCGGCTCGGGCTTTGTGAGCAGCAACTGGGAGTCCGATGCGTCGGGATTCAACTGTTGCGCGGCGTACACAGCCAGCCCTTCAGTCCACAGACTGCACCAGACCTGATCGCATTCCGGAAAGAACTGCTGGTGATAGACGTGGAAGAGTTCGTGATGCAGAAACGGCGCCTCACCCTCGTAGTCATGCGCGCCCACCATCACATCTGCGCCGAACACGAGCGCCATCCGCCCGCCCAGCGTGCGCGTGCCGCCATCCATTTCACCGAGACTGTGCAGCAGATAGACGGGCGGCATCGCCTGCATGTCCGGAAACGCGTCCTGAAACGAACGGATCGCCGGACGCAGCATGGCTTCGAATGACCGGGCGGTTTTCGTGTATTCCTCGCGTATCGACGGAAAGTCGTGGAGGGCCTTCGCGATGCGCTGATCGACCCGTTCGGGGGCCGTGTCTGCGAAACGCGAGGCGCCGTAGAAGTCAGGCGCCAGCGCGCCAAGTTCGTTCTTGAATGCAGCGACGCGCACGCCCTCCTCGACCGTCTGCGTTCGATCCCAGAAGCGGATGAAATCATCTGTCAGGTCGACGAATTCGTAACGAAGCGCCTGTGCGTCAGACGTCGATGGCGCATCCCCACACGCGGTCAGCAAACACAGCAGACCCAGCCAGGAGACGAAGCGAATCACGAGGTTCTCCCGACAGGATAACGACGGCCAGTGGCGGCGAAGGCATCCGCGGGAAGACCTGCGGCGGAAAACGCCCTGTCGTCGGTGTCAGAGATTCTGTGCTCGACGACCGAAACGTCGTCTCAAACGTCCTTCTCGACAACGTCGCTTCCTACCCGACGATAGTCCTTCTCTTCGATAGATTGCCCTGCTAATTCGCTCGCACGACCGGCAGCTCGATCGCGCTGGCGCCGCCCGGCGCATGCCAGATGCGTTGCGTCGCTTTCACGTAGTTCTCCGGTTTGGCGTACATGATGTTCGGCACGAACGTCTGCGGATTGCGATCGTAGAGCGGGAACCAGCTCGACTGAATCTGCACCATGATGCGATGGCCGGGCAGGAACGTATGGCTTGCGTGAGGCAGCGCGATCCGGTACGGCAACGCCTTGTTCGGCGCGAGCGCCTGCGGCTTAGCCGGGTCGACGCGATACCGACCGCGAAAAATATCGGCAGAGAGCATTTGCTGATAGCCCCCGAGCAGCGGTCGTTCCGGAACCTCGTCCGGCCACACGTCGATGATCTTCACGACCCAATCGGAATCGCCGCCGCTGGTCGATGCGAACAGATGAGCGATCGGCTCGCCGGCGATGCGCAGCGGCTTGTCCAGAGGCTCCGTCTGGTACACCAGCACGTCCGTACGCGTGGCCGCATGCCGTTGATCGTCGAGCAGCCAGTCGCCCCAGCCCGAAGTTTCCGCGGTCAACGCGAGCGTGGGGCGCGCGCGATACGGGACGGGCTTGGCCGGATCGGAAATGTACTCATCGTAGCGCTCGCCGCCGGCGGCCGGCGCTTCGAAGGCGAGCCGACCACCGGACGCCAGGTAAAGCAAGCGTGATTTCTCTGCACATCCCTCTCTGCACGCGCGCGGCCAGTGGTCATACTCACGCCATTCATCGGCGCCTGTTTCGTATGCGAGCACGCGCGGAATATCCGGCTTCGGCGCATCCTTGAGATAGTGATCGAGAAACGGTTGCATTACCTTGCGTCGAAATGAACCGGCCGTATCGCCCGCGAACTGGATGGCGCCGATGCCGCGGCCTTCGCGCCTGCCCTGACCGTGATTCCATGGTCCAAGCACCAGATGGACGTATTCGCCGCGCGGATCCTTCGGCGCGAGCGCCCGATACAACGCAGGCCCGCCGTAGATGTCTTCCTGATCGAACAGCCCCGACACGATCATCATCGGCACGGACAGCGGCTCTTTCGCCAGCAGTTTGTCGACCGCCTGATGGCGCCACCACGCGTCGTAACTCGTGTGCTCAGCGAGCGCACGCCAGAAGCCGAGCTGATCGAGCCCGCGTGCGGCGGCGAGGGCGCCTGCCGAGCCTGCCCGCAGGAACGTGTCGTAAGTGTCGTACTCGCCCCACCACCACTTGTGATCGCCCTTGCGCGCCGCTTGCTGGTTGTAGAAGAACTCGAGCGCGCCGCCCTGACGGAAGGCGCCGTTGTGAAACCAGTCATCGCCCATCCAACCGTCGACCATCGGCGCAAACGGCGCCGCCACTTTGAGCGCAGGATGCGGACGCACGGTGGACATGAGCGTGGTGTACCCCTCGTACGAGCCGCCGATCGTTCCCACGCGGCCGTTGCTCTCGGGGACGTTCTTCACCAGCCAGTCGATCGTGTCGTAACAATCGGTCGCATGGTCGACGTCCGTGGGGTTCAGCGGCCCCTTCAACGGACGCGTCAGGACATAGTCGCCTTCGGATCCGAATTTTCCGCGCACATCCTGGTACACGATGATGTACCCCGCGGCGGCGGACGTGTCGTTCATGTGCGGGACGACCGCCGCAAGGTGCGGGCTGTTGAACCGCGTAACGCGCCCATTTGCATCGTAGGGCGTGCGAGTCAGCAGCATGGGAGCGCCGGCCGCGCCCTTCGGAATCAGAATGATGGTTTTCAGCTTCACGCCGTCGCGCATCGGAATCATCGCCTCGCGCCGGACGAAGTCGAACGACTCGGTGCGCGGTGTGAACGTGTCCGGCGTCTCGCTCGGCAGTGAAGGCGCGCTGTCATCCGCCTGCGCGGCCCGGCTGGCCGCGAACGTCAGGACCGTGACGATGGACGCGACATGAATCAGACTCCTCATCGTGAGCACGGGGATCTCCTTCGATGCATTCGTACTTCGTAATTCAGCAGCCGAATCCGCCCAAGGGCGGTGTTCTCTCATCCCTGTCGATAGCGCCTCATCTTCACCGAGGCGCCGCACGTTTCCATGGAGCACCATCGACGCCCGCCGTTCTTCGTCTCGTCATAGAACAACCAGCCGCACGCGCCTCTGGCGCTGCATCGCTTCAGACGCCCGGCTGAGTCGTCACGCAACACCCGCAAGGCGGACAGCGCGACGCGTTTGAGCGGCAATTTTGCATCGACGGCGCCGGGAGGCCACGCGACGCAGTCTGCTTCGCTCAGATCCAGCCGGAGGTCCCGCCACGCAAGGTGCAGCCATGCATCGAGCGCCTGTACTGACGCCTCGCCGACCCGTTTGCGCTCAATGCGCCGGCAGAACAACTGATGCAACAGTTCGCGAAGCTCGCGCGCGTCCCGCATGAGCGCCGCTCCCGGCGGCTGCCGGGAAATGAGCTGCGCTTCGGACGGCGACAGCAACCCCGCATGCAGGCTCCAGGAGACGTAGCGCTCCGGCGTCGCAATGTAATCCTCCGGCTCCGCCGCGTACCGATCATGAATCGTATTGACGAAGTCGAGACATGGGCGACCGCCGTCCAGACGAATCTCCGCGATCGGGCGAATTGTAGCCGACATCTGTTTGCTCCGGGCCGTCAGGCGACGGCGGCGCAGGATTGCCTGGCGGCTATGTTACCAGTAAACTGCGCTTTGCTGGTAACCTGATGCGACGGAGGTCCGTATGACGATCATGCGTGAGTGGCGCGGAGAACTGCGCCGATCGGATCGTGAGGCGTACGTTGCTTATATGCTCGAGACCGGCGTCGCCGACTATCGCGCGACGGCTGGCAATCTCGGCGCCGTGATCGCCGTGCGCGATCTGGATGGCGAGCGAACTGAAGTCGTCACGCTGAGCTGGTGGACTTCCTGGGACGCCATTCGCGCATTCGCCGGCGAGCCGGTGGACAAGGCGCGTTACTACCCCATGGACGATCGCTATCTGCTGACGCGCCCTCCCGGCGTCAAGCACTACGAGGTGCACGGATCGCCGCCGGAAGCGTAAACCGTAGGAGCATGTAGGCGTGTGGGCGTTTGCAGGAGCATGACCGCGACCCTGCTCCCTGCAGATACACGTCTACACGTTGGCGCGCTAGCGCTCGAAGGACATGATCAGTCGACGCTTCGTCCTGTCGGCTCGCCTGGTGAGCGTTCGTTCGCCGCAGTCCGCGGTTTGGCGTCGACCGTCTTGTTGCCCGCGGCCCGCCACCCTTCGATGCCTTCCGGAAACCAATGGACCCGGCGATAGCCGTAGCTGATCGCCCGCTTCGCCGCATTCCAGCTAAGCCAGCAGCGCTCGTGACAATAGATCACGACGAGATGATCGAGGTCGCCGCCGGTCCCTTGCGACAGATACTCGCGAAAGAAGGCATCGGTATCGGGAGCGATGTCGCCCATGCCGGCGCCGGGTAGCCACGCACTACCGGGGATCACTTGCTGAGGCAGCGGCAGCCACGGCGCATCCGGCGCCATGCCGGGAGGCCGCTTCGGTTCATTCGATACGTCGATGACGAGCGGTTTCGCATGCTTCAGGAGCTGCTCCAACTCCTCCGCATGAATGACCTTGCCGCCGGTAATCGTCGCCGGAACGGCTGAATTGATCGGCCCCGTCCAAAAGCCCGCGGGCTCCTGCACTTCGTCGGTGCGCGCCGCGAGCGCTGCAAACAGCAGAAGCAGTGGGAGAAGGCGCATCAAGGCCGAGACTCTCGCTACAACGTTGACGGCAACGCGGCGCCGGGCACGGGAAATTCGCGCACGAAGCTCTGCTCCTTGCTGTCCTTGACCTCGACCTTCAATCGCCCCTCCTTTCGCGGCGTGAAGCCGAACGTGAGGACGGGATCGGTGCTGAGCGCGATGTCCGACTCGATCCGCAGCACCGGCTGATCCTCGTACGTAATGTCGATCGTCCGGATGAAATGCGCCGGCGCATACATTCGCGTGAGCTGATCCATCTGCATGCCGTTGAAATTCGGGTGCCGGATCATGAGCTGCGCCTGGATTGGTTTTCCGGGTGCAAACTCGTTGAGCAGCTTCACTTTCATCTGGCCCAGATTGCGCGTCGACTCCTCATCGTTCGACCCGGCAGGCGCCGAACAGCCGCCGGAAGCTTTCACGAATTTCTCCACCGCATAGAGCTTGCCTTCCGAATCTTCCGCAACCGCGTGAACGTTGGTGTACGTGTTGACCCGCATCCGCACCTTGAGAGTGCGCGGGTCGGCGGCCGCGCCGAAGGTAAAGCGCCCGGCAAGCGGCCCGGGGTTGTTGTCGATCACCAGGAACACCGATTTGATCGACTTGTCGCCGGGCAACGTGATCGTGAACGGGACGAGCGCAGCGTCCAACGCCCGCGGCGGAGCGTCGAGCTGAATTACGCCGGCGCCGTCGTTGATCGTGCGGTCCGGAAATATCGCGCGTTGCAGTTCCGCCCAGCGCTCGCTGTGGGCTGCAGCCTCGTCATCGGCGCGGGCGGTGTGTATGCATACGACGCCGCACAAACAGCCGGCGACGACCCAGGACAGTGTTCGCATCATTCCCATTCCAGCTCCTTGTAAGCCTGCGTCACGTTGTGACCGTGGTATTCCTCGAACAGCGTCCACTTGTCGCGCTCCGACTGCGCAACGGTGTCAGGCGCCACGTCAATCTCCACTCCTTTGGCGATGGCTTGCCGCGTCTCGCGCAGGAGCGTCTCGAGATACTGCTGCAACTTTTCCGCTGCAGACGCAAAGTCGACGCTCGCTGGACCATGACCAGGCACGGCTCGCGCCGCGTCGATCGAGCCAAGCATCGACAACTCCCGCAACCAGCCCTTCAGACTGCCGTCGAGCGAAGGCGCTCGCCCCACGAACAGCAGATCGGCCGGAAACAGCGTTCGCGTTTGCGAGTCGAACACGCTCAGGTCATTGCTCGTGTGTGCGAGCGCGTGCGCTCGCACCTCCAGCGACCGGCCGCCCAGGTCGATGTGCGTTCGATCGCTGACCAGCATCGTCGGCTCGACGATCGGACCAACATTGCCCCGACCCAGCGCTTCCTCCAGCCGGTCGCGGTAGTATTCACCGCGCTGCGCCAGCGCCTGCGGCAACTGAGCATGCCCCACGAAGGCCGGTTTGTCCTGCAGGAAGGCGCCGGCGCCGAAGATATGGTCCGGGTGCACGTGCGACATCAGTACGTACCGAATCGGCAGCTTCGTCGCTTCCCGGATCCTGCGCCGCAGCCGCTCGCCGTCGTTCAGACTGCCGCCGCTGTCCAGCACCGCGACGCTCTCTCGGCCGACGATGAACCCGATGTTTGCGATGGCGTCGTTGTTCTTCGCGGAGGCGATTTCGTCCGCGCCGCGGCGAATGTGAATTCCTGGTGCGATTTCCCTGGTTTCGAGCGCGCCGCGATCGTCAGCGCCGCGGCCCAGATTTGGCGCACAGCACAGACACAACCCGCCCAGTAAGGCGTCCCGACGAGTGATGTGCTGGCCGACGCGCATGCGAGCGCCCCTGCGTGAGACGGTGGACTTTAGCAGGCCATTGAAAAACTCTTTCAACGGCCTGGTAAGCCGGGCCACGGACGGCTCGGCCCATATCCTATTGAATGTGGCATGCACATTTTGTGCTTGATTTCGGGAGCGCAGCGAAAACCACGCCCAGTGTCTTTCATAAGAGTCGGGCAAGCGACGTTGACAGATTCGTCGGGAACGAATCTGGGCAGCTTCGCTGCCCGAAGGGCGCGCGCCATGGACGGTGCGCGTCTAAAAACGGCTGGGAAGCCTTTTCAACATCCCTCAAGAACACAGTCTGCGACGATGAGTCATGATAGGGCGATCGTGCAAGATACCGATCGGAGGCGGACGGAAGGTATGCGCAAGGGTATCGCCGCTGCGGCGTCGGCGTTGCTGTTCTCATGCGGCGTGTGCGCAGGCACGCTGATTGACGAAATCACCGCACGCTCCCAGCAGAACGTTCCGGAATTTCTCGAACTGCTGGCGCTGCCGAACGTCGCCGACCAGCCCATCGACATTCAACGTAACGCGGCGTTTCTCGAACGCGCGTTTCAGAAGCGTGGATTCAGGACAACGCTGCTCGAAAACCCGGCGGGGCGGCCCGCGGTTCTTGCGCAGCTCGCAGCGACGGACGCCGCCGCCCGGACGATCCTTTTCTATATACATTTCGACGGCCAACCGGTGATCCCGGAGAACTGGTCGCAGGCGAATCCGTTCGCCCCTGTCGTCAAGAAACGCAACGCTCAGGGCGAGTGGCGCGAAGTGGCCCGCGAGCAATTGCTCGCGCGGCCGTTCGATCCGGAACTACGCGTGTTCGCCCGCTCGTCCTCGGATGACAAGGCCCCGATCATGATGCTCCTCACGGCGGTCGATCTGCTTCAGGCGCAGAAGCGAACCCCGGCGATCAACGTCAAGGTCATCCTCGATTCCGAGGAAGAGATGAGCTCGCCGAGCCTCGCCGGCATGATCGAGCGCAACCGTTCGTTGTTTGACGCTGACGCGCTGGTCATTCTCGACGGGCCTGCGCACGACTCCGGCAGAGCGACGCTCGTATTCGGCAATCGCGGCATTACGCAGGCGACGCTCACGGTCTTCGGTCCGCGCGCCCCGCTGCACAGCGGCCACTTCGGCAACTACGCGCCCAATCCTGCAATGCGTCTCGCGAAGCTGCTCGCGAGCATGAAGGATGAGGATGGCCGCGTCGTCATCCCCGGCTACTACGACGGCGTCGAGCTGTCCGAGTCCGATCGGGCGTCCCTCGCCGCAGTGGGCGATGACGAAGGGGCGCTGCGCAAACGGATTGGCGTCGCTCGCGCCGAAAAAGTGGGCGCGAACTACCAGGAAGCTCTGCAATATCCGTCGTTGAACGTACGCGGCATGGCCTCAGCGGGCGTCGGCGCGAAGGCCGCCAACATCGTTCCCGCTGAAGCAATTGCGGAGCTGGACATACGCACGACGCCGACGACCGATGGACGGCGGCTGTTCGATCTCGTGAAGCGCCACATCGAACGGCAGGGTTATCACCTCGTCGACGGCGCCCCGAGCGACGAAGATCGCTCGCGCTACGACAAGCTCGCGAGCCTCCGACTTGGTTCAGTGCAGGCGGCCGTCCGCACTCCGATGGAAGCGCCGGTCGGCCGCTGGGCCGTCGATGCGCTGAAAAGCACGACGGCGCCCAATCCAGCCGCCGAACCCCTACGCATCCGGATGATGGGCGGCACTGTGCCGACGGACGTTCTGGTCGACGCGCTGCACCTGCCGTTCATCCTGGTTCCCACCGTGAACGGCGACAACAACCAGCATGCCCACAACGAGAATCTGCGGATGGGGAACTTCATCAGCGGCGCGGAGACGATCTTCAGCCTGTTGACGACGCCCTATCGGCCTTGATCACTCCAGCGCCTTCTGCAACGAGCTGTCGTCGTCGAACATCTGCCACTCGACGACCGACAACGGCACGGTCCCATAGCTGAGCAGTTGGTCGTGGAACGCGCCGAGCCGGAAGGCGTCGCCTTGCTTGTCGCGATATCGACCGAGCAGCCGCATGATCTGGTTCTTTCCGGTGATGTAGGAGATCTTCTGCGACGGACTGGACGCCGCGCCGGCCGCTTCCCCTTCGGCCGCCTCACGGTCCAGCCCGCCGCCTTCCATGAAGTAGTTGACGGCCTGCTCAAACGTCCAGCGGCCAGTGTGCAGATTGACGTCAACGCCGATGCGGGCAGAACGATAACGGCTCAAGCGCAGGATCTGCCCCTGGGGCGCGCTGTTGTCGGGATACAGCCCGGTGCGCATCAGCATCTCCTCGGTGTACAGCGCCCAGCCTTCTGCGAACACCGTGTCCTGATGCTGACGACGGATTTCGTTGCTCAGGTGATTCGCGATCGAGATCTGCAGAAAGTGTCCCGGAACGCCCTCGTGGCCGAGGATCGGGCGCGGGTCCTCGATGGCGGCGCGGATGTAGAAGTTACCGCTCTTTGGGTTATAGGTCGGAATGTAGAAGAAGCCCACCGGATCCTTGTCGTACACGCCGGGCGCATTCATGAAACCGCCGGGCGAGGTCGGCTTGAACGCCTCCGGGAGCTGCCGAATCCGGAAGGGGCCGATGTAAGGAGGAATCGTGATCAATCGATTCGCCTGCAGGAAATCGATGATCTCCTGTTGTCGCGCTTCGTAGGCGGCGAGGAACTCCGCCTGATCTTTCGGTATCTGCTTGGCGCGCGCGGGATCAGGCGATGCAAGGCGCGGATCCTTCAGCATGGCCTCCAGCGCGCGATAGCGGGCAAGCTCCACCTCGCCGAGTTCCGCGACATCACGCGCGTCGAACGGCAACAGCAGCACGCGCTTGAGCAGGTGGTTGTAGTTCGCTTCGCCGATCGGCTTCCAGTCGGGCATCTGTCCGAGCCTGGACTCGAGCCAGTCGGCGTATGTATGCAGCGCTTCAAGCGCGCCGTCGCGCGCCTTGATGAGGCGCTTCCCTTCCGCGGCCGAGAGCCCATCCGCAAGCGTCATGAGACTTGTGCTGTAGAGATCGTCCCCGCCGCGCGCGGCCTGGATCGCCAGGGTTGCGTACAACTTCACCGGCTGCGTGAGATTTTCGCGGGC
Source organism: uncultured Gammaproteobacteria bacterium (assembly GCA_963723505.1). Classification (GTDB taxonomy): domain Bacteria; phylum Pseudomonadota; class Gammaproteobacteria; order Steroidobacterales; family Steroidobacteraceae; genus Steroidobacter. The sequence goes on along the minus strand of CAVRQU010000023.1, from coordinate 43,061 downwards.
AACACGCAACAACGCCGGCATCTGCTCGAGGCGCTTCGTTGCAGCGAGCGCGCGCGTGCGGTGCGGCGCATAGTCCTTCTGCAGCAACGTAAAGATCGAACTGGAGCATTCATTGACGTAGAGCTGTGGGTCGGAGACTTCCGGACTCAGGAGGCGGCCGAAAAAGTCGGCGCCTTCGAGTTGCGCCTGCAGGAGAATCCGGTCGATCTGGTCCTCCTTGCTCCAGCCGTCGGTTTGCAGGCCCTTCACTATTTCAAGCACTTCGCTCACGTGCTGGCGGCGGCGCATCACCTCCGCCATGCGATAGTCCGTCAGGCGATCGTCGAAGCGATGGTCGCCAGCTGCGCTGGTCGCAACCGGATACGCCGCGTCACGCCACTGGTAGTACTCGTGCGCAAGGCTGCGCAGCGCCGCCGGGTCGGCGGCGGCGGCGAACGAACAGAGCAACGCCATTAGTGCAAGCCAAGCGGATTGTCTGATCATGAGGACTCTCACGGTGAGAACGATCGGAGGACCGGCGCGCAAAGAGCTGCGGGTTAGGAACGATAGCAAACCGCGCGCGCAACTGTGCTTACCGGCGCGGGCGCCAACTGCCGCTGCCGATTCCCGTCGTAGCGACGGATAGTAGGTGCGCCTGCCCTCCCGGCCCGGAAACGGACGACGATGCGTCTCACAAACATTCCCTTTGAAACGGTCGACTGGTCGACGGTCGCGCCGACGGAGCATCGCGGTGAACAGGGAGTCGCCCGGTGGCGCACGCGCAAGTTTGGTGAGGTGCGCGTGCGCATGGTCGAGTACACACCGGGATACGTCTCCGATCACTGGTGCAACAAAGGCCATGTTCTGCTTTGCCTGCAAGGTGAGCTCATCACGGAACTGCAGGACGGACGCCGATTTACATTGAAGCCCGGGATGAGTTACCAGGTGGCGGACGCACAGGACGCCCACCGGTCAATGACCTTCGTGGGAGCGACCCTGTTCATCGTTGACTGAAGGGCCTCGGCCAATGAAAGCGATCGGGCTGCTGGGCGGCATGAGCTGGGACTCGACTCAGGTCTACTACCGGCTGATCAATCAATTCACCGCTGAGCGCCCCGGCGGATTGCACTCGGCGAGACTCTGGCTGCATAGCGTCGACTTCTTCGAGATCGAACGCTTGCAGCAGCGCGGCGACTGGGCGACGGCGGGCGAGATGCTTGCCATCGCCGCGCAGGGTCTCGAGCGGGCCGGCGCCGACTTCATTGTGCTCTGCACGAATACCATGCACATCGTCGCCGCGCAGATTCAGCAGGTATGTTCGATTCCGCTCCTCCACATCGCCGACGCAACCGCGGAACAGATCCGCGGACAGGGAATCGGCACGGTTGGCCTGCTCGGCACACGCTTCACGATGGAGAAAGACTTCTACGCCGGCCGGCTGCGCGAGCAGCACGGCGTCGACGTCATCGTGCCGCCTCGCGAGGCGCGCGCAGCGGCGCCAGCAGACTTTCTGTGACGAACGCGCCAATCTGTCGGCCTTGCCGGTTCCCTTCGATCGAGTCGTAGCGAAAGTGAATGCCGAGGTAGACACGCGACAACGCGCATTCCATAGCCGCTGCCGAGAAGCTCTCGAACGACCGCGTTGGCGGGTCCATGCGCATTTTCGGAGACATCGGCCCTGCGCTGTCGACTTCGCGTATTTCCATCGTGAAAGGATAATCATCGCCGAACGCGTTCGAGAGAACGGTCATGGCGGCGCCGCACGCAGCTCCATGCGCCGATGGATAGGACGGAAACGGATAGGTGTGTCGGTGCGTGTTGTTCCATTGCAGGTCAGGCTCAGTCCGCGGATTGCCGTCGTGTGCAGCCCACCGGATCGCGGTGAACGGGCGCCAGTGGTTGTAGAAGAACTTGCTGTCGAACGAACTGATGTACGCATCGACGATGCTCATGTTGAGCAAAGCAAACATTCGCGCTGCACTCCACAGATCGGCGCCGCTCGCAGCAACGATCTGGCGTGCGAGCCGATTGTGAGAACTCTCCACGAACTCCTTCCACCACAGCGCCAGATGGGTCTGGTCCTGCGTACGTGATCGACTCTCGAATCGGCCGACCTCCTTCACCTCGTTGTACGCCCTGGTGTACTCGTCGCTCTCTATCGCCGGCGGCGGCGGCGCGCGGAACTGCTTCTGACTGCGTAGTGCGAACGGTTTGACGCCGGCCCAGCCGGCGCCGAACACGAACCCTTCGGGCGTTCCGCTATGTTCATGGAATTCGGCGTAGACGCCTGGCGCCATCGGACGCCACCGATATTCCGCTTCATCGTTCCAGCCGTCGCCCGCGCGCCGTTCGAGAATTGCGGCGGCGGATTTCCTGCCGAGTTCGATCGCTTTTTGCTTCGACCGCCCGCCTGCGCCTGCAGCAAGCCAGCCCTGCAATTCCTTGTCCAGCGAAGCCTTCTCGTTCGGATACTCGCTGGCGGCGATCTCGTATGCAGCCTGGGCGGCGGCCGCGACCGGATCCGCGCCGTCTCCATCTCCTTCGGACGCATACGCCGCGTAGTGACGATGGATCGAGTTGATCGCATCGTGCATTGCGAGATGCATCATCGCGACCGCGCGTACGCCCTTCAACGTGAGGAATTTGTCTTCAGCTTCAGCGATGAGCAGGACGCGCTCATTCCAGGCCACGAGGACGCCGGGCCTGCAGTCGTCAGCGTTCGCCTCGCTCGATGACGCACCGCACGCGATCGTCTGGGCGGAGGCGGCGAAGGCGGCTATAACGCCTGCAATGACGGAGAGCAGTTTCATGGGCGTCTCCTCGTGAGCAGTTGGAGACGCTTGAATCTAGCGGGGCGTCGCCGCCGCCACTACTTCTTATTCTGTAGTGGCCCTCGCCGCCTACGCCTGCAACAATCGGCTCATGGCACGAGGATACGGTCAGTATTGTCCGCTCGCGCTCGCCGCGGAATTGCTCTGTGAGCGCTGGACCGTGCTCATCGTCAGCCGCCTGATCGACGGCTGTTCGCAGTTCAACGAGATCCTGCGCGGCGTTCCGCGCATCTCGCCCTCTCTTCTGTCGCAGCGACTGACTCAGTTGCAACGCGCAGGCATCGTGACCCGCAGTCCAGCCAGAAAGGGAGCTGTTCGCATCTACACGCTGACCGACGCTGGCCGCGACCTCGATCCGATCGTGGAGCGGCTTGCGATCTGGGGCCAGGAATGGGGCCGCGATATGCAGAACGATGATCTCGATCCAGCGTTTCTCGTCTGGAGCATGCACATGCGGCTCGACGCCGCAAATATGCCGCCGGGCCGCACTGTGCTCGAGTTCGAATTCACCGGGGCCCCGCGTGATTGCCGCCGCTTCTGGCTGGTCAACGAGGACGGCGTCGTGGACATGTGCCTCAAGGATCCGGGCTACGAAGTTGATTTGTACGTCGCGTCCGATCTGCGATTGTTCATAGAAGCCTGGCGGGGCATTCGCGACTTGCGCCTGGAGATTCAGGCGCGCCGGATTCAGCTCACCGGCCCGGCGCCGCTGCGCAAGCAGTTCCCGGCCTGGCTCAAGCTCAGCTCGCTGGCGCCCTATCCACGCAAGCGAGCGGGTCGGGAGCAGCACCTCGCTTGCGCCGGTCGTGGCCGTCAGCTCAAGCCGAAGAACGTTGCGCACGACGCACGACAGAACCGCCGCGAGCCGCTGGAACGTTCCTATGTCCGCTGAAACGAGCGCGCACACGCTGATCCCGCGAGTCCTTATGACAATGATTCCTGGAAGCGCAACAGTCGCCGGGGCCGCGGAGCAGGCTTCCGGCGGGACTTACGACGATCTCGTCGCATTGTTTGCGGACTGGCGAGGGTTCGAGCAGCCGCCGCTGCGCGATGGCGCGCCTGACTACACCGCCGAAACGTTCGCGCGCAGACACAAGGAGCTGCGCGCTTATCGCGATCGCCTGGCCGCGATCAAGCCGGATCGATGGCCGGTCGCGCAGCAGGCCGACTATCACGTCCTGCGTGCGGAGATGAACGGATTCGATTTCTACGTCCGCGTGCTGAAGCCGTGGGAGCGCGATCCCGCGTTCTATCTGTCCATCTGGATGGAGCAAAGCGACACGCCAGCGCACGAGGGGCCGACAAATCATGCGACGATCGAGCTGGGGACGTATTCATTTCCGCTGACGTCGGCCGCCGAAGCGAAACTGACCAGGGAGCTGCGCACCGTACCGCCGTTGCTGACCCAGGCGCGCCGGAATCTGGTTGGTGACGCGCGCGACCTCTGGGTCGCGGGCGTCCGTCCGATCAAGCGGCAGGACGCCGACCTCGCAGCTATCGAACAAAAGACAGCGAACAACGGCGCGGAGCTCCGGAGTGCATTGCAGGCGGCGCGGAAGGCGACGACCGAGTTCGTGAGCTGGCTCGAGCAGCAGGCGCCTTCGAAGACCGGGCCGTCGGGAATTGGCAAGGAGAACTACACCTGGAGCTTGCGCAACGTGCATCTCGTGCCGTTGTCATGGGAGGACGAGGTGATGTTGCTCAAGCGCGAGCTTGCACGCGCGCATACGTCGCTGAAATTCGAAGAGGAGCGCAATCGCGGGTTGCCGGACCTGCCCTTCATATCGAGCCCACAGGAATACGAACGGCGCGCCAACGAGGCCGTCACGAAATACATGGCGTTCCTGAAAAAGCGGAACATCCTGCCGATGCGCGACTACATGGACCCGGCGCTGCGCGAGCGCCTCGGCGAGTATGCGCCCGTGGAGACGCGCAATTTCTTCGCGATCGCGACACATCACGAGCCGATGACGCTATACACGCACTTCTATCACTGGTGGGACCTGGCTCAGATGCGCGAATCGCCTCATGCGAGCCCTATCCGGCGCGGCCCATTGCTGTACAACATCTGGGACAGTCGCGCCGAAGGCATGGCGACATCGATGGAAGAGATGATGTTGCACGCCGGTCTGTACGACGACAATCCGCGCGCCCGTGAGGTCGTCTGGATCATGCTCGCGCAGCGCGCCGCGCGCGGGCTGGGTTCGCTGTACGCCCATGCAAATGAGTTCACGATGAAGCAGGCCGCGGACTTTCACGTCGCATGGACGCCGCGCGGCTGGATGCGCGAGGATCTCGACCTGCTCGGCTTCGAGCAGCACCTCTATCTGCGTCAGCCGGGCTATGGTTCGAGCTACGTCACGGGGAAGTATCTGCTCGAACAACTCCTGATGGAGCGCTCGAAGCAACTGGGCGCCGAGTTCACGTCATCGCGCTACTTCGACGAAGTCAATACTGCAGGGATGATTCCGGTGTCGCTCATTCGCTGGCAACTTACCGGCAAGGATGACGAGATCCGCGCGCTGACAAAAGAAGCGCGATGAGGCAAGCCGCGGACGTCCGATAAAGCAAGCCGCAGACGCGGCAGGCAAGCCACTGGCAAGCAAGCCTCGAAGACTCGGCAAGCAAGCCGACGAGGTCGGCAAGTCAGAGTAAAACCATGCTGACCTGCCGGCGCAGCCGGCTTGCCTGCCGGTCCGATCGGCGCGCCTGCCGATTCGATCGGCTTGCTTGCCAGTGGCTTGCCTGCCGACCCGAAGCGTCGGCTTGGCTGTCCAGGGCTCGCAAGCGGAGTGGGCTTGCCTCGTCTGGCGCTGAAAAAAGAAGGGCCTGCGATTGCAGGCCCTCTTTTTCCAATGCGGCCAGAACGCCGCGGCAAGATCAGTTGAAGCTGTAGACGAACCTGCCGTACCAGAAGCCGCCGTTGAAGCCCATCGGCGCGTACTGGCTGTAGAGATTGCCCGTCGTCGCGCGCGCGTCGGGGTTTTCTTGCGGATAGTCGTCGAACACGTTCTGCGCACCGATGACGAACGTCATCGCGTCCCTCATCGTGTAGGCGAGTTCCACGTCGAAGACGAAGTCGCCGCCGTCGAACAGGATACCGGCCTCGTTGTCATACCAGTCGTCGTACTGGCTGACGCGGGCCAGCGCACGCCACGGGCCCGTGCCGTGCGTGCCGGTGAGGCTCCAGCGCGTCTCGGGCACACCTTCCTCGAGCTGGCGAATGCGGTTGGTGCTCAACGTTACGGGATCGAAGCGCGTGACCTCAGTCTTGTTGTTGTTGAACGCGAGACTCAGCGCCGACTGGCCGCCGAAGAGATCCATCTCGTACGTGGCGACGAGATCCACGCCCTTCGTTTCGGTGTCGAAGTCGTTCGTGAAGAAGCGGAAGCTCGTAAGATTGGCCGCGCTCGTCACGCCCGAGGCGACAAGAGCCGCCACTTCGGCCGGCGTGAGATTGAAGTCCTGGGACACCGCGATACGATCGTCGACCTCGATCTGATAGAAGTCGAGAGTCAGGCTGAAATCGCCCGCTTCGAGAATCGCGCCGACGCTGAAGTTCTGCGACTCCTCAGGATCGAGCGGCTCGCCGCCGCGCAGCATCGCCACGGGGTTGGTCGGCGGAATCGTTCCGTTGTTGACCAGCTCCCCCCGCACCGGGTCGAACTGCGTGGTCACGTTGCCGGCGTTCGACTGTCCCGGCGTCGGCGCACGGAACCCGGTGCTCCAGCTGCCGCGAACTGCGAACGCGTCGTTGAAGCGGTAGTTCGTCGCGACCTTGCCGTTCGTGGTCGTGCCGAAGTCGTCGAAGTCTTCCCAGCGCACCGCCAGGTCGACCTGCCACGGATCCGTGACGCGCCAGCTCGACATCGCCATAGACGGCGTAGTTCGAGCGGCTCCAGCTGCCCGCGATCGTGTCGCTGAACCCCGGGAAGCCGTTCGAGGCGGCGCTGAATCCCTGCGCCGCGAGCGGCACCGAAGTCCCACGACTCGATCTGTCCTTCCTCGATCTCGAACGTCTCATCGCGATACTCGGCGCCGCGCCGACAGCGTCACCGCATCGTTCAGCTCATAGGAGACGTCGAAGTTGACGTTGAGCTCATCCTGAATGTACGAGCCAGGGTCGAAGGTCGTCGGCGTTGCGGGTCCGAGGGACGCGTTGACGGTGTTCGAGATGAAGAAGTCGACGCGGTTATAGCCGTAACCGACGCTCGCATCCCAGTGGAGGCGCTCGCCGGCGCTGCCGCGCAGTCCGGCCACGGCTGCATAGTCGCTCAGGTCGCCGCCGAACTGCGGCGTGAAGCCGCCGGGAAACATCTCCTGGAAGGAGAAGCAGTTCGGGTCGGAACGCACTTGCGCCAACGCCGCTGGATCGGGAACGTTGTTAGTGATCGTGACGGTCGGGCAAGGCGTCGTGCCCGGCGTCAAATCGCCGATGAGCAGCGTCTCACCGTCGTCGGCGCTGAACACGGCGGCGCGCGTGTTCGGGTTGCGGTAGTAGAACCCGCCGATGGCGGTCTTGGTCACGTAGTTGCCGTGGCCGTACAGCTCCAGGTTCTCGTTCAGATCGACGCCCAAGTTGATCCAACGTCTTGAGGTCGTCCTGAATCTCCGGCGTGCCCCAGATCTGCGCGGGATTCAGTACGGCCGTGTTGCCTGCGGCGGTGAGCGCCGCGGCGTCATCGCGCTGGACGCTGCGGTTCGTCGGATCGGACTCCCCGTACTCGAAGCTGAAGTTCGCGAAGCCCTTGTCGGTCAGCGGCAGACCGATGTTGCCGCTGATGGCGTACTGCGCGCCGTCGCCTGCGTAGTAGCCGCCATAGCGCGCCTCGACGCTCGCGCCCTCATTCGCGTCGTTCAGGATGAAGTTCATCACGCCTGCGATCGCGTCCGAGCCGTACTGGGCGGATGCGCCGTCGCGCAGCACCTCGACGCGCTTCAACGCGCTCGAGGGAATCGCCGAAATGTCGGGTCCCTGGGCGCCGTCCGAGACGCCGTTGCCGATCCAATAAATGACCGCAGCGCGGTGGCGGCGCTTGCCGTTGACGAGCACGAGCGTGTGGTCCGGCGCAAGCCCGCGCAGATTCGCCGGTCGAACGATCGTCGCGGCGTCGCTGATCGGCTGGGCGTTGACGTTGTACGAGGGGACGACGTTTCTCAGCAGATTGTTGAGGTCCGTGTCGCCCTGATTGGCGAACTCCTCGGACCCGAGGACGTCGATGGGCACCGTCGAATCAGTCACGGAGCGGGGCTGACCGCGAACGCCGGTCACGATCAACTCTTCGAGCGTCTCCTCGCCGGCCGCACGATCCTGCGCCGTGACCGTCGAAACCGGGCCGAGCCATAGCGGCGCGGTCAGTCCCATGGCAATCATCACCGATCGTCTGAGTTCAATGCTCACGTGTAACCCCCTGAGTGGATGCCTGAGGTTGAAGGTGTTCCCGGCATTTGCCTTTTCAACGCCCTCGCCCTCGCCATTGTTGTCGCCTGCAGCGTTTTTGCGACTGATCCGCCGTTCGCGAACCTGCGCCGTACCGGAAGCCTAGCAAATCTTGTCCACAGAACAACATGCCCGAGCAACTTGAATGACTTTACGGCGACCGTCAGGGTGGGCGTCGTGAACTCGAATGTCTGTAGCGAGCGAGCGACAGGCGTCATGCCATGGCCAGATGGTGACCTGACCGCAGTCGATCTTCTTTCCGCACAGACCGGGCGGAAGCTCTGATCTATGCGCCTCCTCAAGACTTGAATAATGCAGGTTCCTCAGCGACCTGGGCGCCTGCCGATCCGGACGCCGCCTGAGAGCAATCGCCGCTTCGATACGCCTTTTCTACTGCATCCTGGCGCTTTCCCTGATCATCACGAATAGCTCCGTCGCCTTCAGGGAGCGATCGGCAACCAGATCTCGAAACCGCCCAGGCCGGTCCGCGGATCGAAGCGCTCGTCGTAGCGCTCGAAGCTCGGAGCATCCGCGGGCGCATGGCTCGATTGTGGCAGCCAACTGCTGTAGATCGCGCTCCAGGTCCGTCGAATCGTGGAAACGTGGTCGTGATGAAAGAACACCGCGTAGCGCTGCGCGGGTAGTCGCAGCCGGGTGAAACCCGCGGGCAGGTTCGAAAAATCCGCGACCTCGACGCCGCACAGATAGTCCATATTGCCCGCGTCGTCCTCGTTGTAGCGCACTCCATAGGCCGCTGCGCCGATCTGCCCCGGGATGGTCCCCAGGTGCGGCGCGAAGCGCTGCCATTGCGCAGGAATGCCTCCGCTCTCTTCGCAGTTGTAGCGTTCGGCTATGCCGGCGATGAGCAGGGCCTTGCCGTTCTCGATACGCGGCGGCTGAAGAGTTTCAAGAGGTGTGCTGTCCATGGTGATGGGCTCCACGAGGTTCAGGTTGTCGGGACGGCGTTGTGCGCGAACCGCTTCGGGCGTGAGACCGAACTGATCGCGAAACGCGCGTGTAAACGCCTCGTGAGATGTGTATCCAGCCTCGAGGGCGACGCTCAGAATGTCGGGCGCGCCTTCACACAACGATTTCGCCGCCTCGCTGAGACGACGGGCGCGCACGTACCGCATGATCGGATAGCCCGTCGCGGCCGCGAAGCCTCGCGTCAGATGGAAGCGGGACACACCGCCGATCTCCGCGATGGTCTCCAGCGACACGTCCTCCGCGAAATGGCTTTCGATATACCAGAGCGCTTCCTGTACGGGATTCATACGACTCTCACAGGCACGCTGCAGATATACCTGCCTGCGAAGGCGCTCATTTGATCGGGATTGCGCACCTGGCGATCTTCGCGCCTCCGCTAAAGATCTCTTACCCTCGCTCCTACGTCGGCGCGCGAAGAAACTTGACAGTTGGACGTTGACCGTTGACGAGATTAGTTCAGACGCTCTCGTGCATATTTCTGGGGGTCGCCGCTACGGCCGATCCCCAGGAATGACAGGCTCTATCTGGCCGTCAACTGTTAACCGTCGACCTACCGTCCTACTGCGCGCCGCGCGGTCAGCCGGCGTGCTTCTTCACCCACGCGACGTACTTCTCCATCCATCCCTGCAAGAACTTCCTGCTGTCCGCGCTCGCGATCTCGCCCGAGGCGTCAAAGAAGCCCTCCTTGACATGAATGAACGCCTCGGGCTGACCGAGTGCGGGCATGTCCAGATAGCCCATGGAGATGCGCAGGTGCTGTTGTGCGATAGCCGTTCCGATCGAGCCGATCGACGCGCCCAGCACGCCCGCCGGCTTGCCCGCCCAGGCGCTCTGTCCATAGGGGCGCGACGCGTGATCGATGGCGTTCTTGAGTACGCCGGGCACGGAGCGGTTGTACTCGGGCGTCACGAACAACACGCCATGCGAAGCCTTGATTTCACTCTTCAGGCGTTTGACGGAGTCCGCCTGATTCCCATCGTCGTCCTGGTTGTAGAGCGGCAGGTCGTCGATCTTCAGGTGCTTGAACGAGAACTCGGCCGGCGCCAGCTTGATGAGAGCGTTCGCCAGTTTGCGGTTGACCGAATCGCGACGGAGGCTGCCGACCACGACGGCAATCTGATATTGACTCATGGAGATCTCCCGAAAAGGTCGGCGTTCCGATTGAGCGCCGGGCGCGCAGCGCGGCAGCGCGCGCGCAGAGGTTGATTGCATCGAAGGAACTGCGGTCGCCCGGCTGCGGTTCCCCCCCGAAGATCACTAAACCGGCTTCGCTCCGCTCGCAGTGAGCGTTCGCAGGAGGTCGCATCGGCGACAGTCGGCTCGCAGCGCGAGCAGGTCAGAATTCTTGCCTGCTGACGAGAGTCAGCCTCCTGCCAGTGGCCTTCTGCCAGTGGCCTTCTGCCGCACGGCCTGCTGCGTAGCGTAAGCGAAGCCGTTTGATTTCTCGGTCTTCTATTTCTGCGCCTCGTAGATCCGTCGCACCGACTCCATCGTATCCGCCTCCTCGACGCGCTTGTCGGTGCGATAGCGCTTCACACGGGCGAGCCGCAGAGCGAGTCCGCCCGGATATCTGGGGCTCGCCTGCAGATCGCTGAAGGCGATTTCAACCACGAGTTCCGGACGCACATGGACCGTATACCGATCGCGATGGTTTTCGCGCGCCAGAAACTCGCGCGTCTGCCATTCCAGCATCGCGTCCGTCAGGCCCTTGAACGTCTTGCCGAGCATCACGTACTCGCCGCTCGCCGGGTCCAGCGCGCCGAGGTGCAGATTGGACAGCTTGCCCGTGCGCCTGCCGTGACCCCACTCGGCCGCAAGCACGACGAGATCGAGCGTGTGCGCGCGTTTGATTTTCAGCCAGCTTGCGCCGCGATTGCCCGCTTCGTATGGCGCATCGAGCGCCTTGGCCATGACGCCTTCATGACCTGCCGCGAGCGCTGCGTCGTAGAAGCGCTGCGCTTCCGCCGGAGAAGACGTGACGAGCCTCGGAACCCGCAACGACTCCGGCGCAACCCGCGCAAGCGCATCGAATCGCTCGCGCGTGGCTCGATCGGCCAGGCTCTCTCCGTCCAGTCGAAGACAGTCGAAGAAGAACGCCTGAATCGGCAGCTCGGCGCGCAACGCCTCCACATCGAGCTTGCGGCCGAAGCGACGCATGGTGATCTGAAACGGACGCGGCCGACCCGCAGGGTTAAAGGCGATCGCTTCGCCATCGATAACCGCTTCGCGCACCGGCAGCGCCTGCACCGCTTCAACGATCTCCGGCACGGCCGAGGTCACTTCGTTCAGGCTGCGCGTATAGATCCTGACGACGTCGCCGACCTTGTGAACCTGGATGCGGGCGCCGTCCATCTTCCACTCGAACGCTGCTTCGCCGCGCAGTTGTTCGAGCGCTTCTGCGACATCGCCGGCAGTCTGCGCGAGCATCGGCGCAATGGGCGACAGCGGTTCAAGTTGAAATCGTCCGAGCGCTTCGACGCCTTCGAGAAGCGCCGCACGAGCGACGGCGCCAAGATGCTTCGCGTACATCGCAGCCCGTCGTACATGCGCGACCGGCAGATCGGCCGCAGCGGCGATGGCGTCGACCATGACGCCAGCGAGGGCGCCCTGGCGCAGTTCGCCGACGAGCAACCGGGCCAGGAACTCCTGCTCCACAGACGTCGCGCGCGAAAACAATTCGCGCAGCGCTTTGTCCCGGCGCGAGGCGGCGCCTGTGCCGCGCATTGCCGCAATGCCGCTCAAGAGCGCGTCAACGTCCTCAACGGACAAGGCGGGCGCGGTTGAAGCGACCACCTCACTTCTGGCGCGCCACGCGGAGCTGCCCAAGCCGGATCGCCCCTGCGGCGTCTCTCCCGACAGATACGACACAGCGATCTCGATTTCATCGGGAGTGAGCGCGCGCAGACATGCGGCCAGCTCGCGCACCTTCGCGAGCCGAGCGGACTCTGCGGTGACGCGCGCTGACGCATCCGCCAGGGCGGCGAGCAATGTCACTGGCCGACATCCGCAAACGAGAGCATTTGCCGTTTCCGCATGTTCGCTTGAATTTCCCGGGCGCGAACAGAATGAAGAATCCCAGCGCCGATGCTACCCTTGCCGCCCTTTCGGGGACGCCGCGCGCGTCGGCCCGAACGTTCTCTATTTGAAGAGCATACATGACCGGTCAGGAACGCCCGCTTCTACCCAGCAAAGCGCAAATGCAGGTGCGCTGGGGCCAACTCTATGGATCCGCCGCCTCGCTCTGGCTCGCCGAAGCGGCGCGCAAGGCGTCCGGACCGCTGCTGATCATCGCGAGAGATTCGCGTCAGGCGAGCCGCATCGAAGATGAGTTGCGCTTTTTCTGCGAACCGGGCCCCTGCGTCGAGATTTTTCCGGCATGGGAGACGCTGCCTTACGACCTGTTCTCGCCGCATTCCGACATCGTATCGCAGCGACTGCGCATGCTCTCGGCGCTGCCGCGCCTTGCGAGAGGCGTCGTCATCGTCGATCTGGAAACGTTGCTGCAGCGACTCGCGCCGCAGGCATACATCGACGCACATGCATTCGACCTCAAGGTCGGCGAACGGCTCGACGTCGCAGCGTTTCGCGATCGCCTGAGCGGCGCCGGCTACATGGCGAGCTCGCAAGTGATGGCGCCCGGCGAATTCGCGGTACGCGGTTCGCTGATCGATCTGTATCCAATGGGGACCGAAGCGCCCTACCGGATCGATCTGTTCGACGACGAAGTCGAGACCATCCGCACTTTCGACGCGGAGACGCAGCGCTCGGGCGAGAAGGTCGACGCCCTGCGCCTGTTGCCGGCGCGCGAGTTTCCACTGACCGTGGAAGGCGTCCAGCAATTCAAACGGCGCTTCCGCAATCGCTTCCCCGGCGATCTCACGCGAATGTCCATCTATCGCGACATCGCGGAGGGTGCGCCGCCGCCGGGCGTCGAGTACTACCTTCCGTTGTTCTTCGATGCGACCACGACCTTGTTCGACTATCTGCCCTCAAACGCCATCGTCGCCGCCGACACGGACCTGGAGGAGTTTGCCGGCCAGGTCTTCAGCGAAGTCGAAAGCAGGTACGAGCAACGCTGCCATGATACGGAGCGACCGATTCTCCGCCCCGCGGAAGTGTTTGCCCCCGTCGACGAGATAATGCAACGTCTGGCCTCGTTTCGCCGTATCGAAGTCTCGCGCGTGGAGCTCGATCCCCTCACGCAGTCGTCGGCCTTCCAGAACTTCCAGACTCGCCAGCCGCCGAGCCTGCGCATCGATCCGCGCAGCGAGGAGCCTGCGCGCGAACTCGCGCGCTTCCTGCGCGAATTCGACGGCCGTGTGCTGATCGCCGCGGAATCGGCCGGACGGCGCGAGATGTTGCTCGACATTCTGCAGCGACGGAAGCTGGAGCCTCTGCTGGTCGACGGCTGGGGCGCGTTCATGGAAAGGGACGCGTCGCTCGCCATCACGGTGTCGCCGATTTCGACCGGCCTTGTCCTGAGCGACCCACACCTCGCGCTCATTGCCGAAGAGCAATTGTTCGGTGAGCGTGCGCGCCAGGAGCGGCGGCGGCGCCGGCCGGAACGAGATCCGGAAAAGATCATCCGCGATCTGACGGACCTGCACGCGGGATCGCCGGTCGTGCACGAGGAGTACGGCGTCGGTCGCTATATCGGGCTCACGACGCTCGACGTCGGCGGTCTCACGAGCGAGTTTCTCGTCCTCGAGTACGCCGACGGCGACAAGCTGTACGTGCCGGTGCACGCGCTCGATCTGGTCAGCCGCTACACAGGCGCCCCCGCGGAGACGGCGCCGCTGCACAAGCTCGGCGGCGACGCCTGGGACAAGGCGAAGAAGAAGGCGGCGCAGCGCATTCGCGATACGGCCGCCGAGCTGCTCGACCTCTATTCACGGCGCGCCGCGCGGCAGGGCGAGCAACTCGCAGCGAACGAGGCGGATCTGCGCGCGTTCGAGGCGGCCTTTCCCTTCGAGGAAACGCCGGATCAGGCGCAGGCGATCGAAAGCGTCGTCGCCGATCTCGCGAGCGGCAAGCCGATGGATCGGGTCGTGTGCGGCGATGTGGGCTTCGGCAAGACCGAGGTGGCTTTGCGCGCCGCGTTTGTCGCCGTTCAGGCCGGCAAGCAGGCCGCCATACTGGTCCCGACGACGCTGCTCGCGCAACAGCACTATCAGACCTTTGCGGATCGCTTCGCCGATTGGCCGGTGAAAGTTGAATCGCTCTCGCGTTTTCGCAGCGCGCGCGAGGTCGCCCAGGTCCTGCAGGGCCTCGAGAACGGACAAACCGATATCGTGGTCGGCACGCATCGGCTGCTGCAGAGCGGCGTCACGTTCGCGCGTCTCGGACTCATCATCATCGATGAGGAACATCGCTTCGGCGTCAAGGACAAGGAGCGTCTCAAGCAATTGCGCGCGGAGGTCGATGTGCTGACCCTGACCGCGACGCCGATCCCGCGAACGTTGAACATGGCGATGGGCGGTCTGCGCGAGCTGTCGCTGATCACCACGCCGCCGGCCGCGCGCCTGTCGATCAAGACGTTCGTCTCGCAGTGGGACCAGGCGACGATACGCGAGGCCTGCCTTCGCGAAATACGCCGCGGCGGGCAGATCTACTTCGTGCACAACAGCGTTGAGACGATCGAAAAAACCGCGAAGGCGCTGACTGAGCTGGTGCCGGAAGCACGCCTCGCGGTCGGACACGGCCAGATGCGCGAGCGCGAGCTCGAGCAGGTCATGCTCGACTTCTACCATCAGCGCAGCAACCTGCTGGTCTGCACGACGATCGTCGAAAGCGGCATCGACGTACCGTCCGCGAACACGATCATCATCGATCGCGCCGACAAACTCGGTCTCGCGCAGTTGCATCAGCTGCGGGGCCGCGTCGGCCGTTCGCATCATCAGGCCTATGCGTACCTGCTCACGCCGCCGCGTACGGTGATGACCGCGGACGCCGTCAAGCGGCTCGAAGCGATCGAATCGCTCGAGGATCTCGGCGCCGGCTTCACGCTCGCTACCCACGACCTCGAAATTCGCGGCGCCGGCGAGCTGCTCGGTGAGGAGCAGACGGGACAGATCCAGGAGATCGGCTACGCCCTTTACATGGAGATGCTCGAACGCGCAGTAAAGGCGCTCAAGTCCGGCAAGATTCCTCAGCTCGATCAGCCGATGCATCAGGGACCGGAAGTCGACCTGCACGTGGCCTCGCTCCTGCCCGATGACTATCTGCCCGACGTGCACCTGCGACTCGTGCTGTACAAACGCATCGCTGCAGCCGCCAATGTCGAGGAGCTGCGCGAACTGCAGGTAGAAATGATCGACCGCTTCGGACTGCTGCCGCCGCCCGCGAAGAATCTGTTCCGCATCGCCGAGCTCAAACAGGCCGCGCGCGCGCTCGGTTTACGCAAGATCGACGTCGGCCCCGGCGGCGGATCGGTGACCTTCGGGCAGGAGACGCAGGTCGAACCCGCGACGCTCATCCGGTACGTGCAGCGCAATTCGCGCACCCACCGCCTGGAAGGCGGCGTGAAGCTCAGATTCGTCATGAGGCTGGAGAAGGACGAACAGCGCTTCGCAGCCGCGGAGGAGCTTCTAACCGAGCTCGCGAAGAAGCCGGCGCCGGAAGTCGTCAAAGGGGCGGAGAAGCGGCGTGAGCGACGGTGATCGCAACGGGCCTGCTAAACTCGTCGGCATGCGCTTTTCAACGGCGACTTGCCGCAGGTTTTTCGCGTCGTGTGCGATCGCTGCGTTCTGCTGCCTCGGGGCCGCTTCGGCGCAGCAGCCGACGGGCCTGCAGTCGTATGACGTGGAGCTCGTGATTTTTCGCAATCTCTCGCCAGGCGCGACGCCCGAAGAATGGCGTCTGGAGGCGGCGGACGCGGGTCTACGCCTGTCGATCCCGGACGACGAACCCTCGCCGTTCGCCCCAACCACAGAGCTGTCGGCGCCCACGGCGATATTTCCGGCGCTGCCGCCCGCGAAGTACAAGCTGACCGCGCTCGAGGAAAGCTTGCGCCGCAGCCGCAACTATCGCCCGATCGCACATTTCGGCTGGACGCAGCCAGGCTTTCCGCGCAACGACGCTCGCTATTTTCCGGTCAACTCGATGATCCCCGACGCCTCGGGGCTTGCCGGCCAGATCGCGTTGTCACGCGGCCGGTATCTGCATCTCACGCTCGATCTGGTCTTTGAGCCGCCGGAGGACGGTCAGCGATTCGTATTGCGCCAGACGCGGCGCATGCGCAGCAACGAGCGACATTACATCGATCACCCGAAGTTCGGAATTATCGCGATCGTTACGCCGAGCGTGGCGGCGACTAGCGACCAGTGACTGCTGACTAGTGGATTAGTTAGAAGGACGCCGCTCACCGGCGCCTCCGACTATTCACTAGTCACTAATCACAGTCGCTTCTGCATTTACTCGCCCTCGCGGCTCACGACGCGGTTGCGTCCCAGCTCCTTCGCGTCCTTGAGCGCTTTCAGCGCAGCTTCGTAGGCGCGGGCTGGATCGGCGTCGTGCGGCGGAACGAGCGACACCACGCCTGCGCTTGCAGTGACGTAGCGCGACACCGTTGAGCGCGGATGGTGGACGGCCAGATCCCGCACGCGGGCTAGCACGGCTTCCGCAAGCTTGGACGCCTGCACCAGATCGAGTCCGGTCGTCAGGGCGGCGACCTGATCGTCATCGAAGCGGCCGCACAGATCGCTCGCGCGCCGGAAGCAAGCGCCGATGACTCGGGCGATCCGACGGAAGGACTGATCCGCGCCTCCCTTGCCGAATACGTCCCGGTACTGCGAGTAGTGATCGAGATCGAACACCAGGATACTGAGCCGGCGCGACTCGCGTTGCGCAAGACCCCAGTCACGCTTCACGAGCTCTTCGAAATAGGGGCGGCGCAGGAGACCGGTGAGTTTGTCGTCGCGCAGATAGGCAAGCATCGTCTGCGTGTTCATCGAAGGATCGCGGCCTTCGCCGCGCCCGTCGAGCCGCATTTTTTCCGCCACGTCGCGGTGGAAGCTCGCAAAGTGAGTGATCTGCCCGGATGCATCGCGCAGCGGGGCGAGCGTCACCTCGTTCCAGAACATCGTGCCGTCGCGCCGATAGTTGCGCAGAGTCGTCTGACACGACGAGCCGTCCCGCAGAGCGTCGCGGATTTTCCGGAGTCCTTCCTGATCGTGATCATCGGCCTGGAGGAGACGGAGGTTGCGGCCGAGCAGCGCGCCTGCTTCGTATCCCGTCAGCTGCTCCATGGCCGGATTGACGAACACGACCGGCCAGTCGGCGGCGCGCGCATCGCAGATCGCCACGCCTTCCGGTGCGGCGTGCACCAGCGTCTGCAGCAGGCCGGGATCAACGCCCGGGCGGAAATCAGCCGTCATTTCTACGAGTCCAGCCTGAGATTGGGCCGCTCCATGCAGCCCTTGATCGCACCTTCGCAGGCCTGCCATTCCGTCGACGCAACCAGCGCATCCCTGGTCATTCCCGGTTTGCCGTGCAGGCGGGCCATGCGTACCTGGCTCAGAGGATCACCGCTCCCCCGCAAAGAATCGATGACCTGGAGCACACCTTGGCGATTGTTGCAGAGGGAAAGTACGTCGCAACCCGCCGCCAGGGCCGCCTTTACGCGGGCCACCATGTCCCCCACAACCCCGGCGCCGGCCATCGAAAGGTCGTCGGTGAAGATCGCGCCGTCGAAACCGAGCCGCCCCCTCAGTTCATCCCTCATCCAGCGAGGGGAAAACCCCGCCGGCAGACCATCCACGTCAGGGAAGACCACATGGGCCGCCATGATCGACGCCAGTCCGTTGTCGATCATTCGGCGGTAGGGGTGGAGATCGTCGTCAAGATCCGCCAGCGCCCGTCGATCCACCGGCATGGCGACGTGTGAATCCGGAGCGACGGCGCCGTGGCCGGGAAAGTGTTTTGCGGTCGCCGCCATCCCGGCTTCCCGCATTCCGCTCATGAATGCGATGGCGAGTTCGGCCACGACGCGAGCGTCGCGGTGGAACGCGCGATCCCCGATCACACTGCTGACGCCGTAGTCGAGATCGACGCAGGGCGCGAAGCTCATATCGACGCCGACGGCTCGCAACTCCGCCGCCATGAGCCAGCCGCACTGCCGGGCGAGATGCCGACCGGTCGGCGCGTCGAGATCGTATTCGCGACCGATCGCGCGCATCGACGGCAGCACCGTGAAGCCCTTGCGAAAGCGCTGCACCCGGCCGCCTTCATGGTCGACCGTGACCAGCGGCGGCGGCGTTCGCGCCGCTCGTATATCCGCAATGAGGCGCTCGATCTGCTCGACGCTTTCGAAGTTGCGCGTGAAGAGAATGACGCCGCCGACCAACGGGTGCCTCAGCAACTCGCGATCCTCCTCCGTGAGAATCACGCCCTGCAGATCGATCATGAGGGGACCAAGCGTCATGAAAGCAGTTGGCAGTTAGCGGTTGGCGGTTGGCGGTTGGCGGTTAGTACAGAAGTAAAGCAGCGCCCTATTCAGCAGTTTCGCCGACAGGCGACTGGACGGTCCACACATGCGATAAAGCTATCACGACGGCGCTCGGACTAACCGCTAACCGCCAACCGCTAACCGCTGGTCGACCGCACGAATAGTGCGATCGACTCGACATGGGCCGTGTGTGGAAACATGTCCATCACGCCGGCCGCCTGGAGCGCATAACCGTGCTCGTGTACGAGAACGCCGGCGTCGCGGGCCAGACTTCCTGGATGGCAGGAAACGTACAGCACTGTTCCGGCCCCCGAGCGCGCAATGGTGGACAGGGTCTCCCTGGCGCCTGCACGCGGGGGGTCGAGCAGGACCTTGTGGTAGCTGCGCTTCGCCCAGGACGCGTCGGCGAACGATTCGTCCGCCAGGTTCGCCGCAAAGAATTCGCTGTTCTGCGCGAGCCCGTTCAGCTCCGCATTCGCTCGCGCCCGTGCGATGAGACTCGCGTCGCCTTCGACGCCGACGACATGAGCGCCGCTGCGCGCGAGCGGCAGCGAAAAATTCCCCAGTCCGCAGTAGAGATCGAGCACACTCTCCTCTGGCGCCGGACGCAGAAGATCCAGGGCGCGCCGGACCATCGCGGCATTGAGCTCACTGTTCACCTGCACAAAATCCGTCGGCTGAAATCGCAGCGTCACGTCGAAGTCGGCGAGCCGATACTCCAGCGGCGTCGCCTCGCCTGCAAGCGGCGCAAGAGTTTCGTAGCCGCCCGGCTGCAGGAAGACCTGCACGCGATGGTCGCGGCCGAACTGCTCGAGCAGAATCCGATCCGCCGGCGTAAGTTCATCAAGAATGCGAACCACGAGAGCGATGGCGTTGTCGGCGATCGCGACCTCGATCTGCGGCAAGCGATTGCGAACGGTGAGCGCGCTCGCGAGCACCGAGAGCGGTTCGATAAGCTTGTCGACAGGCGGCTGCAACACATCGCAGCTCTTCAGGTCGGCGATATACGGCGTGTTGCGCTCTCTGAATCCGACGACCGTGCGCTGCTTCCTGGGCACCCAGCGCGCCGCTAGCCGCGCGCGTCGCCGATAGTTCCAGACGCCCGCCTGCAGCGGCGGCAGAATCTCATCCGGCGTGACTCGCCCGATGCGCGTCAGCGCCTCCGTCAACTGCCGCTGCTTGAACTCGAGCTGCTTCGAGGAGGACAGGTGCTGCAGCGCGCAGCCGCCGCAGACGCCGAAATGAGGGCAGCGCGGCTCAACCCGATCTGGCGAGGCCGCCAGCACACGCTCGAGTCGACCCTCATCGAAGTTGCGGCCGCGCCTGAGACGCACCCACTCGACGCGCTCACCCGGAAGGGCGTCGTCAATGAAGACGGTCTTGCCCCCCGTACGAGCGACGCCGCGCCCATCGTGCGACAGATCCGTGATATCGGCGACTTCAGCGCGCCGGTCAGATCTTGCTGAAGCTCGCGTGTTCAACAGTGCGACGCTCCGGTCCTGGGGAAGCTCCGCACAGTTCGACTACCCTGAGCTCTCAACGATGCAACTGGTTGAAAGACGGGGGCGGGAGGAGTCACGAGAAGCTTCGAATGGCGCCTATGCAGGGGTTCCCGCGCGTGCGCTGACTTCATCAACACGGTCCCTCCGCGCTCCAGGCGGCAAGAAATTCCTGAAAATGCGGCCGCTGCTGAACCTCCAGCGCCTCGCGAACCCGGCCGACTTCGGCGAGATATTCCTCACGCAACAGACGGCCGCGCATGAGCTCGAACCGCAGGAAAATGAGAAACGTATTGAGCACGTCCGTTTCGCAGTAGTTGCGGATCTGCTCGATGCCCCCCTCGAGCCATGCCTCCCAAACCTTGTCCCCGCTCATGCCGAGCTTGCCCGGGAATCCGAGCAGCGTTGCGGCGGCCTGCAGGCTGATGCGCGCGCGGCCCTGGTAACCCGACAGCACATCCATCAGATCGAGATGCCGCGTGTGATAGCGGTTCAGGTAGTTGTTCCAGCGAAACGCCTGATCGGCATCGCCCGCCTCCCAATAGCGCTGCGCGACGACGCCCTGACGAAGCGCACGGTAATGCAGCACCGGCAAGTCGAACCCGGCGCCGTTCCAGGACACCAGATCGGGCGTGTACTTCTCGATTCCATCGAAGAAGCGCTGAATGATCTCAGCCTCCGATGCGTCCGGATCGCCGAGCGACCAGACCTTGAACACATCTCGCGTACGCAGCGCCACCGAGATCGCGACGATGCGCTGCTGCTCGTACGAGAGGAATTCCGTACCCGCTTCCTCACGGCGTTTGGCCTGCATGACGTAGCCGACCTGCTTGTCGCTCAGGTCGTCAAGCCCATAGATACGCCGCCCCAGCGCTACGTCCGGGATGGTTTCGATGTCGAAGGCGAAGACGGCCATGGTTGGTGATCAGCGGATAGCGGACAGCGGACAGTGAACCGGAGAGGATCGATGGTCTCCCCGATGCTGTTTAGTCTGCACTGTCCGCCGTCCGCTGTCCGCTATTCACTGCGCCCTACGCATGAGGATGGCGACCGCCACAATGAGGCCGGCCTCATCCGTAAGGGTGATATGGCCTTCGCCGACGCCCAGTTTTTCGCACATCTCGCGCCCGCGATCGGACCAGATGATTTCGGGGCGTCCCCAGGCGTTCTGCACGACGCCGGCGTCCCGGATCCACATGCCGTGCGCGAAACCTGTACCCATCGCCTTGACGATCGCCTCCTTGGCCGCGAAGCGCATGGCGAGGAAACGCGCCGGACGTGAATCCTCATGAAACGCCTGCGCTTCCGCCGGCAGCAGGAGACGATCGACGAATCGATGGCCGTGCCGATCGTAGACGTGCTCGATGCGTTCGAGCCTGACGATGTCAGTGCCGATGCCGAAGATCATTCGAGAAGCGGTTAGCGGTTGGCGGTTAGCGGTTGGTCAGACGAAGACCACTTGACGATCTTCTACTCCGAAGCATGGGCAACGAGCGCGGCAGCGTATTCTAACCGCTAACCGCCAACCGCTAACCGCTTCCATTCAGGACCGCGCCGCGAGCATCAGACGCTTCATTTCGCGGACGGCGTTCGCCGTCCCGTCCAGCACTGCGCGCGCGACGATCGCATGGCCGATATTCAGCTCGACGATCTCGCGAATGGCCGCGATCGGCTGCACGTTGTGATAGTGCAGACCGTGGCCGGCGTGCACGGTGAGTCCAAGACTCGCTGCATGACGAGCCGCGTCCTGTATCCGCTGCAGCTCACGCCCCTGACGCTCGCCGCCAGACTCCGCATAGGCGCCGGTGTGCAACTCGACGGCCGGCGCTCCTGCGCGCACGGCCGCCTCGACCTGCTCCCGGTCAGGGTCGATAAAGAGGGATACGCGGATTCCGTGCTGGTGAAGCCGCTGGCACACGGTCCGGAGTGCACTCTCCTGCCCCGCCACGTCGAGACCGCCCTCGGTCGTGATTTCCTCTCGACGCTCCGGCACCAGGCAGCAATCCTGGGGCCGCACCTCACAGGCGATCCGGACCATCTCTTCGCTTGCGGCCATCTCCAGGTTGAGCCGCGTCTGCAGCGCGTCCCTGCTCAGACGCACATCCCGATCCTGGATATGACGTCGATCCTCGCGCAGATGCATCGTGATGCTGTCCGCGCCGGACTGCTCCGCGATCAGCGCTGCAAACAGCGGATCCGGATAGGTCGTGCGTCGCGCCTGCCTGAGGGTGGCGATGTGATCGACGTTGAAGCCGAGATGGATGGTCATGAGAAGCGACTAGTGACTGGTGAATCGTGAATGGAGTCCAGCGTTGTCCGTTCTGCGTTGCGCGTTGTGCGTCCGGAGGCGAGAACCAAGCCTCTGCTGACAACTGACAACGGGCTGCGGGCGACGGACAACTCACAACGGACAACGGCGCATAGTCTCGCGCATCAGCGCGGCGCTCGTCACGCGTCGGATTTCGTGCGCCGAAGCGCGAGCATGACCTGCCGGCTTTTCAGTTCGCGACCTTCCAGCACCCGATCCAGCGCGGCCCGGAGGAGCCGCCGAGCTTCGGCGCAGGCGGCAGGGTCGCTCAGGTCCTCGCGCGCGAGGGAGAGCAAGGTCTCCCCGGCAAAGACCAGCGCGCCTTCCGCCACGCCGGAAGTGCGCACCGCCCCTTGCTCGAGGCGGTAGTGATAGGCGGCGCCTGGCTCAACGGGCTGGCCGCTCGCGACGTCGCGATCGAGCGCGAGCCCATAGCCGAGTGCGTCGAGCAGGCGCTTCTCGAAGATGCGCAACGGCCGCACGGCGTCGTCCGCGTTCTTGAGCGACGCGAGCGTGCGGTCATAGAGATGGAAGACATCGGCGTGACTATCGTGTCGCGCGAACAGCTTCAGAAGCAGCTCGTTCAGATAGAAGCCGCTGACGAGTCGATCGTGCGCGAGCACGGACATCGCGCCGTCGAACTCCGCGCCGGTCAGTTGCCCGGCCTCTCCGCGCCCCGTCCACGATACGAGCAGCCGGTTGAACGGCTGCAGAATCGAAATCAGGGAGGCGTCGCCCCTGCGCGGACCTCTCGCGCCGCGCGCGAACACCGACACCCGCCCATAGTCGCGCGTGAACAGTTCGAGGATCCGACTGGTGTCCCGATACGGCCGGTGGTGCAGCACATAAGCAGGCTGCAGGAGGACGCGTCTGGGATCGGCGGAGGTCATTCGCAGGAGAGTAACCGCAAAGAACGCAAAGTACGCAAAAGAGGCACGTCGATCTCAAGAGCGCGCGCGATACTGCCGGGCCTCAGATCGTCCCGCGCATGCGATTGTTTGCGATCTTTGTGATCTTTGCGTTCTTTGCGGTTACTCCATTCTCACTCGTAGCCCAGCTGGCGCAGCGCCGCTTCGTTGTCCGACCAGTTCTCCTTCACCTTCACCCAGAGTTCAAGGTGCACCGGCAGCTTGAAGAGCTCGTTCATCTCGATACGCGCCGAGCGGCCGACTTCTTTCAGCTGTTCGCCCCCATGGCCGATCACGATCGCTTTCTGGCTGCTGCGCTCGACCCAGATCACGGCGTTGATCAACAGACGGCCTTCGTCCTCCCCGAACTGCTCGATCGAGACGGTCAGACCGTACGGCAACTCCTGCCGCAGACGCACGGTCAGCTTCTCGCGGACGATCTCCGCCGCGAGGAATTCGTTGCTGCGGTCGGTCACCTGATCCGCCGGGAAGTGCGGCGGCGACTCGGGCAAATGCCGCGCGATCAGGGCGGGCAAATCATCAGTGTTGGCGCGCTTCAACGCCGACAGCGGCACGACCGCCGCGAAATGCGCGCGGCGATTCAACTCATCGATAAACGGCAGAAGGCGCTCCCTGGGGAATACCTTGTCGACCTTGTTGATGAGGAGAACGATCGGTCGCGACTCCTTGACCAGCTCATCCAGGACCCGCTGATCTTCATCGGTCCAACGCAGCGCCTCCACCACGAAAAGATTCACGTCCGCATCCTGCAGCGAGGCGAGCGCCGTCCGGTTCATGTGCCGGTTCATG
Organism: uncultured Gammaproteobacteria bacterium; assembly: GCA_963723505.1. Lineage (GTDB taxonomy): Bacteria > Pseudomonadota > Gammaproteobacteria > Steroidobacterales > Steroidobacteraceae > Steroidobacter. Next base: position 18,854 of record CAVRQU010000023.1, on the reverse strand, counting down.
GCGCGGCGGGCGCCGGCGTGCAGCCCCGGCGTATCCACAAAAACGATCTGCGCCTGAGGAAGGGTCAGGATGCCGAGAATCCGGTGACGCGTCGTCTGGGGTTTGGGGCTGACGATTGAAATCTTGCGGCCGAGCAGCGTGTTGACGAGCGTCGACTTGCCGACGTTCGGTCGACCGACGACCGCCGCGAATCCGCAACGGTGCTCAGCATGGTCTGCATCGCTCACGATCGTTCTCTCTGCGATCCTGTCAGGGCGGACAGCAGCAGTTGCGCCGCGGCCTGTTCTGCGCGCCGCCGGCTCGCGCCGCTCGCCGTGACTTTCAGACCCAGCGCGTCAACCGAACATGACACGTCGAAGGACTGATTGTGCGCCTGCCCCGAAGTCGATTCGACTGCGTAGATCGGCAGGGGCAGCCCGCGCGCCTGCAACGCCTCCTGCAAGCGCGTTTTAGGGTCCTTGAGTTCGGCGGCGGTAGGCAACTTGTCGAGGCGCGGCGCAAAGAGCCGTTCGAGCACGGCCTCAGCTGCGGAGAATCCCCCGTCGAGATAGATGGCGCCGAAGAGCGCCTCAAGAGCGTCCGCAAGAATGGACTTGCGTCGGAAACCGCCCGACTTGAGCTCGCCGGAACCGAGCCGCAGCTGGTCGCCGAGACCGATCTCGCTGGCGATTACCGCCAACGCCTCTCCGCTCACGAGGCTTGCGCGAAAGCGCGACAGGTCGCCCTCGTTCGCCGCGCCGAACTCCCGAAAGATAAGCATGGCGACCACGCAATTCAGCACGGCGTCCCCCAGAAACTCGAGACGCTCGTAGTGAGGGCCGCCGGCGCTGCGATGCGTCAGAGCGGCTTCGAGCAGCGCGGCGTCGCGGCACTCATAGCCGAGCACGTCGTGCAGCCATTGCGCTGCCGTCTTCAACGCCCTGGGCGGCCTCCGGGCCGCACGCAGCAATCGGAGGAGAAGTTATTGCGCGACATTGACGGACTTATCGAAATCGACCACGAGCGACACATTCGCGATGAAGGGGACCTGCGCCCAATAGCGCGCACGCATGCTGTAACCGGCGCCGGATCTCTTGATCTCGATCTCCTTCGGCTGAATGCTCTTGATGTCCTCGATGGTCCAGCGTCGATCAAGCGATGTGCGCAGCTCAACCGGGCTCGTGGGGGAGCCTTTGTGTTCCTGGGCCGTCTGGTCGAGGGCGCGCGCGACGGCCATGTACTCCATGTACACGGGCACGAGCCGGATGGCGCCGTAGAGACCAAATCCGAGGATCGCGATGATCACGACCATGCCGATGAACGTGGCGCCGCGCTGACGAGAACGCATTTTTCAACTCCGTTGGGCTGTAGCTGTAGGGCTCTCTAGGCTGTAGGTCGGACGCTCAACCGCACACGACGTAGTTCTCAAATTGAGCGCCGCGAGGCTGCGGAATAGAGCCGATCTGGCTTTTTTTCTACCTACAGCCTACAACCTACAGCCTGCTAGCCCGCTATTTAATCGGATCGCCGATCCGGCTCCAGATCGGCGCAGACGGCAGGTCCCAGTTCAACCAGATCCGCACGGCCTTTCCGACGAGGTTTCGCTCAGGCACGAAGCCGACTTCCGGAAAGCGGCTGTCCCGACTGTTGTCCCGGTTGTCGCCCATGAAGAAATAGTGTCCGGCCGGGACGATCTCGTCGTAGTCCCGCGTATAGCGCTCGGGAATGAAAAGCACCTGGTGGTCCACATCGCCGAGATGCTCCGTGCCGATGCGCGCGCCGGTATGACCATGTCCCTCGTACACGTCCGTCAGCTCCACCGACATAGGCTGGCCGTTCACGAAGAGCTGTCGGCCGCGCACGCTGATGTGGTCGCCGGGCAAGCCGACAAGGCGCTTGATGTAATTCGTCGCGGGATCGGAGGGCAGACGAAACACGATCACGTCGCCCCGCTTCGGCTCGGCGATCGATACGAACTTCACGTTCGCGACGGGCAAACGCAGACCGTATGCGTATTTGTTCACGAAGATGAAGTCGCCGTCGAGCAGCGTCGGCATCATCGAATCGGATGGAATGCGAAACGGCTCGAATAGAAACGAGCGAATCAGCAGCACGATCAGAATGACCGGAAAGAAGGAGCGCGCGTATTCGACGATGACCGGTTCGCGAACATTCTCCGGCCCAACGCCGCGGGCGACCGCCGCCTGCATCCGCCCGGGCCTGAACAGCCACGCGTCTGCGCCCCAGATGGCGCCCGTCAGGAGAGTGGCGACGACCAGAATGAACGAGAAATCGAAAATCATGCTTATTTTTCCTTGCCGACCTGCAGCACCGCCAGAAACGCTTCCTGGGGAATCTCCACGGAGCCCACCTGCTTCATGCGCTTTTTGCCCTCCTTCTGCTTCTCCAGGAGCTTGCGCTTGCGGCTGATGTCGCCGCCGTAGCACTTCGCCAGGACGTTCTTGCGCAGCGCCTTGACCGTCGCGCGGGCGACGATCTGACTGCCGATCGCAGCCTGCACCGCCACTTCGAACATCTGCCGCGGAATGAGCTCCTGCATCTTGTCGACCAGCTCGCGCCCGCGATGGTAGGCGTTGTCGCGATGGACGATGAGCGACAGGGCGTCGACGCGATCGCCGTTGATCAGAATATCGAGCTTCACCAGCGGCGCTGATTCAAAGCGATTGAACTCGTAGTCGAAGGAGGCGTAGCCGCGGCTCACGGATTTCAGGCGATCGAAAAAGTCGAGCACCACTTCCGCCATCGGCAGCTCGTATTGCAATGAAACCTGATTGCCCAGGTACTGCATCTTCGTCTGCCGCCCGCGCTTGTCGGTGCACAGTTTGAGGACGGCGCCGACGTGCTCCGGGGGCAGCAGGATGTTGGCGGTAATGATCGGTTCGCGCAGATCTTCGATTTCGTTCGACGGCGGCAGCTTGGACGGATTGTCGACGTATCCGGCCACGCCGTCCGTGCGCAGGACTTCGTACACTACGGTCGGCGCGCTCGTGACGAGAGCCAGGTTGTATTCGCGCTCAAGCCGCTCCTGGACGATGTCCATGTGCAGGAGGCCGAGAAAGCCGCAGCGAAAGCCGAATCCAAGCGCTGTCGATACTTCCGGCTCGTAATGCAGGGCGGAATCGTTCAGTTTGAGCTTGGCGAGCGCGTCGCGAAAACTCTCGTAGTCCTCGGAGTTGACCGGAAACAACCCCGCGAAGACGCGCGGCTGGACCTGCTTGAATCCGGCGAGCGGCGCGCTGCTCGGACGCGCGTCGAGCGTAATCGTGTCGCCGACCGGCGCGCCGTTGATCTCCTTGATGCCGGCGATGACGAAACCGACCTCGCCCGTCTCGAGCGTCTCGCTCGGCGCCGGCTTCGGCGTAAAACGACCGAGCTTGTCGACCGTGTGAGCGCGCCCCGTGGACCAGACGCGAATCTTCGCGCCAGTGCGCAGGACGCCGTTCATGACACGAACCAGCGAGACCACGCCCACGTAATTATCGAACCAGGAATCGATGATGAGCGCCTGCAATGGGCGCTTCCGGATCGCCGCCCGGCGCCGGCACGCGCCGAATGAGTTCCTCGAGCACTTCCGGCACGTTCTCGCCGGTCTTGGCGCTCACCCGCACGGCGTTCCCGGCCTCGATGCCGATGATTTCTTCGATCTCCTTGATTACGCGTTCCGGGTCGGCGGACGGCAGGTCGATCTTGTTGATGACCGGCACGACTTCGAGACCCTGCTCGATCGCCGTATAACAATTTGCGACGCTCTGCGCCTCCACGCCCTGCGCTGCGTCGACCACGAGCAAAGCGCCCTCGCACGCGGCGAGGGAACGAGACACTTCGTACGAGAAATCGACATGGCCGGGAGTGTCGATGAGGTTGAGCTGGTAGGTCTCCCCATCGCGCGCCCGATAGCGAAGCGACACGCTCTGCGCCTTGATGGTAATGCCGCGCTCACGCTCCAGATCCATGGAATCGAGCACCTGATTCTCCATCTCACGCGCCTCAAGCCCGCCGCAGAGCTGAATAAAGCGGTCGGCGAGCGTGGATTTACCGTGATCGACGTGCGCGATGATGGAAAAATTGCGAATCAGCTTCATCAGGGGAAGGGCGGGCTGGCGGGCGGCGGCGGATTATAGCGGAGCAGCCGCAGCGCCGCTCCGCACTCGCTCTGAAGGGGCGAACCTCTACCGGGGCGCTGGGCCAAGAAGGTCGCGGACGCGCTCAGCGTCCAGCCGATAGGCGCACACGAAATCGCCGTCCGCGGCAAGGACGGGAATACGCAGAGTGTACTTGCGCTCGAGTTCGGGATCCTGAGTGATGTCGACAATGCGAACGCGGGCCGCTTCGGCCGGCCCCAGCAAGTGCGCAAGATCTTCAATCAACTGATCGCACAGCGAACATTCGGGACGGCTGTAGACGGTCCACTGCGGCATGGTGGGTGGGTTGCGACTGGAGCGGCTGGCAGTGCACCGCCGGCGGCGGCGCTAACCGCGGCCTCTTCAGCGAGTAGGCGGCCCGCCCGGCTCCCTCGAGATGAGGGGCGACTCCTTATCGACCTCGCGGGTCACTCCCGAGGCAATGGCCTCGACCGTCGCCGCCGGGACTTCGCCGACAGCGGTCACCTGATGACCGTCGAGATTGCGTGAAAATGCGAACGCGGCGCCGACCTTCGCCAGTCCGCGCATTGCTTCGGTCTGCGGTGTGCGCGGCTCGATGAATACCGAGACGGAAGCGAGGCCATCGGAATACACGAGGTGCCGGACCGGGGCGCTGGAGCCGGCGATCGCCTGTACGCGCCAGGTCGTCAAGCGAAATCCGGCGGGCAGCCGAATGACGTTCCATCCCATCGAGGACTGGGCGGTCCGCACCTCCTGCGCGTCCTGCCGCAGCCAACGGAAGCCCTCCCCCGACACCGCTGGCTTCAGAGCGTCGGCCGGGATGCGCTCGCGAAAATTCACCTCGGCGAACAGGATCTGCTCGATCACATTGCCGTTGCGATCGCACAGCTGCGATTTGAGCGGCATCGCTGTTTCGTAGTCGAGCCAGAGCCGGTAGCCGTAGCGGAACTGATCGCGCGGCTGCACCAGGATCAGTTGCGTGCGCCGGCCCAGCGCTTTCGTGGAAGCGCCGCGCTCGATGCTGTAGTGCTCGTCGAGCTGTTCGTTGTAGCTCGGTACGGCGGCCAACAGCGTGCTGTCGTCGGTGCGCTTCTCGACCAGCACGGTGCGCCTGTCGGGCAGGTAGCAGATGACTTCGCTTTCGTTGCGGATGATTTCGCGGCCGCTGCCGTCGAGCGAAACGAGGCGTTCGGTCACCCTGCCCTTGTCGACGCGATGGATGATCCGCATCGTTTCCGAGCGCGAATCACGCACATGAAAGAAACGGCCTTCGTAGTTGCGGGTCGCGAGCGATTTCGACATGCGCTCGAGCCACTCACGGGCCTCACGATCGCCGGCCTGCGCCGCGGTCGCGACCAGGAGTGCGAGCGCCAATACGGCGCGAGGCACGCTGAGCGCCGACTTCAAGGCTGCGTCACCTGCGGTTCGGCGGAGGCGTCCTCGGCCGACTCATCTGGAACGACGTCATCCTCGGAAAGCACGCCGCTCAGGACCGTGCGCCGTCCGAGCGGGGAAGAGTATTCGCTGTGCGCCACAACGTAGTTTGTCAGACGCGTCGCCGGCACGAAGGCGCTGGTCGAGGTGGTGGTCGGCACGGTATAGCTCGCTTCGGGCGCCGCCGCGGCGAGCGTCTGCGTCGCTCCTGCGTCAGTCGCGCCGTCAGCTATGACGCCAGGCGCCATGTCAGCGCGCTGCACCGACAGAACGGCGATCGCCGCGACGCTGGCCGCGACCGCAAATCCGGCAACCGGGCGCAAGCGCCGCACCGCCGCGGGAGACACCTTCCATCCCGACCGCACCGCGGCAGGTTCGTTTTCGAGGGCCGCCATGACGTTGGTCGCAAACGCTTCGGTCGAAGCGACCGGTTTGTCGCTCTTGAGCGCCTCGCTCAGCAGCGCATAACGTCCCAGCGTCTGACGAAGCTCCGCGTCCCGCCCGATGCGCTTCAGCAGCAGATCGAGTTCGGCCTCAGGCAGCTCGCCGTCCAGGCAAGCCGAAAGCTGCTCTTTCACCGAATCGCTCATGTGTACTTCACCGCATTTCGTTCAAGGAACGCTCTCGAGGTTCCGTAGGTCAAGATTCCAATAATCCGCTCTGTATAACGCAAGTTAAGCCCGGGCGGCTGCTAATCAAGCAGCGGCTTGAGCTTCTTGTCGATCGCCTCTCGCGCCCTGAAAATGCGCGACCTCACCGTGCCCACCGGGCAGTCCATCGCCTCTGCGATTTCCTCATAGGACAATCCCTCAAGCTCGCGCAGCACGATCGCCGTACGCAGGTCCTCGGGCAACTGTTCCATCGCGTGCTCGACAACCTGCCGAATCTCCTCCGTGAGCAACACACCCTCCGGCGTGTCTGACTCCTTGAGTCGTGCGTGCCGGTCGTACTGCTCCGGATCCTGCAGGTCCAGGTCGAAGTCGACCGGCCGCCGACGGTTCGAGACCAGCGCGTTCTTGGCCGTATTGATCGCGATGCGATACAACCACGTGTAGAACGCGCTCTCGCCGCGAAAAGATGCGAGCGCGCGATACGCCTTGATGAAGGCCTCTTGCGCCACGTCCTCCGCCTCTGCAGCGTCGCTCACAAAGCGACCCACGAGCTTCAAAACCCGGTGCTGATACTTGAGCACCAGCACATTGAAGGCGGATTTGTCGCCCGCCTGCACCCGGCGCACCAACTGCTGATCAGCGTCATCCTGGGTCATTGATCGGCGGCCCCGCTCGGGAGCCCGGGCGCCGATCGGCCCGCGGGAACTGCTCCGATAGACTCACAGGCGCCCGGAAAGTTCGCCGCGCGCAAGCAGCAAAGCGCACGTTCGCGACTTGCATCCCGAAACGTTGTCATGCGACCACAGCAGCGGGGGGTGCGCCGCGCCCCAGACCATCAATGCGCAGGCGCACCACCAGGCGGCGCAGGTCCTGCGCCGGCAGATCCCTGTCGGTCAAAAGCATGGTGCGCACTAAGGGAAATCCCGCGCTCGAAGAACGCCATTGCAACCAGACGAGACCCGGTCCAACTCGTGTTCCGGCCCTCAGGGTCGCCTCGAACGGCGCCCCTGCGCGATTGGCGAGAAACCAACGACCGTCAGAAACCCAGGACACGGTATCGATAGACCTTTTCCCCCCAGCCAACCGGCGAGTCGGAAGCCGAGCGCCAGCACTGAGAAGGCGACCAAGCCTGCCGACAACGCGACCGCCCGTGCAAGCGACGTCAGCAGCCAGGGTGAGAGAGCGGCGATCGCCAGCGTGCATGAGACGACCACCGCCTCCGCGCGGCGTGCGCGCACATCAATGATCAACGTTGGTGAGCTTGTCGATGACATGAATCCATTCCGGGTCGGCCGGTCTCTCCCGCCGCATGAGGTAGGCGAATAGCTGCGGGTCCGGGAGGTCCAGCAGCGCCTCAAACGCCTGTTGTTCGGCGGCCGCGGCCGAAGGATAGCGTTCCTGCAGGTAGCGTTCGAGCAGAACGTCGAGTTCGCGCATGCCGCGACGGCAACGCCAACGCAGCTGAGAAGCGGTTGGCGGTTCGCGGTTGGCGGTTAGTGGTGGTTTATCAGTGCCAGTCATCGCATCGCACCGCCCTTTGGGCGTCCGAGGTCAACGGCCTGCGGCTCCCATCACAGTTTGTCCGCCGAACCGCTAACCGCTGCGGCTAGTGGCGCCGTTCAACGATCTTCTTCTTGATCTCCGCGATCGCCTTTGCGGGGTTGAGGTCCTTGGGACAGGCCTCGGTGCAATTCATGATTGTATGGCAGCGGTACAGCCGGAAAGGATCCTCGAGCTCGTCGAGTCGCTCGCCCGTCGCCTCATCGCGCGTATCGACGATCCAGCGATATGCGGCGAGCAAAGCAGCGGGACCGAGATAACGATCGCTGTTCCACCAGTAGCTCGGGCACGACGTCGAGCAGCAGGCGCACAGGATACAGGCCGCGGGCCGGTCGATTTTCTCCTGGTCCTCTTTCGATTGCAGCCGCTCGCGATCCGGCGGCGCCGGCGTGCGGGTCTGCAACCACGGCTTCACGGAGGCGTACTGAGCGTAAAAGTTGGTCAGGTCCGGCACGAGATCCTTGATCACCGGCAGATGCGGGAGCGGGTAGATCTTGAGGGCGCCCCGGATGTCTTCGTTCGCCTTCGTGCACGCCAGCGTATTCACACCGTCTATGTTCATCGCGCATGAGCCGCAGATACCTTCGCGACACGAGCGGCGAAACGTCAGCGTCGGATCAATCTCGTTCTTGATCTTGATCAGCGCGTCGAGAACCATCGGCCCGCACTCCGCCATATCGACCTCGTAGGAGTCGACGCGCGGGTTCTCGCCTGATTCGGGATCGAAGCGATAGATGCGAAACGTGCGCACGTCCTTCGCGCCCGGCGCCGCCTTGAATGACTTGCCTGGGACGATTCTGGAATTTGGGGGCAGGCGGAATTGGGCCATGTCAGTTGATCCGGGAGTGAATCTGCCTAGCTATTCGTATGGGCTCGGGGCTCGGGACGTGGGTCAGAAAGCAGGCCAAAGAATTCTGGCCACGAGTCCCAGGCCCCGCGACCCATGTCCACTCAATACACTCTCGCCTTCGGCGGAATCGGTTCCATGTCGTCCGTCAGCGTGTGCAGATGCACCGGTCGGTAGTCGAGACGCACCTGGCCGCGTTCGTCGACCCACGACAGCGTGTGCTTCATCCAGTGCTCATCGTCGCGATCCGGGAAGTCCTCGCGGGCGTGCGCGCCGCGACTCTCCCTACGGTTGACCGCGGAATGAATGGTCGCGACCGCCTGAACGAGCAGGTTCTCCAGTTCAAGCGTCTCGATGAGATCGCTGTTCCAGATGAGCGAGCGATCGCTCACGTTCACGTCTGCGAACGAATTGAATACTTCCGTCAGCTTGTGCACGCCTTCGTTCAGCGAGTCGCCTGTCCGGAACACAGCGGCGTGCGTCTGCATCACGCGCTGCATATTCAGGCGAATGTCCGCCGTACGCAGTCCGCCGCTTGCGTGGCGCAGACGATCCAGCCGGCTGACGGCGAGTTCGCCGGCGTCCTTCGCAAGCGGCTTGTGGCGCGTGCCGGGCTTCACGTGCTCCGCGCAATGCCGCGCCGCCTCGCGACCGAACACGACGAGATCGAGCAGTGAATTTGAGCCCAGGCGATTGGCGCCGTGCACCGATACGCAGGCGGCCTCGCCGGCGGCCATCAATCCAGGCACCACGCTCTCCGGCTGACCGTCCTTCAGCGTTACGACTTCGCCGTGATAGTTCGCGGGGATGCCGCCCATGTTGTAGTGCACCGTCGGCAGCACCGGAATCGGCTGTCGGGTCACGTCGACGCCTGCGAAGATCTTCGCGGTCTCCGCGATGCCGGGCAGACGTTCATGAATCACCTCGGGTCCGAGGTGTTCGAGATGCAGATAGATGTGGTCCTTCTGCGCGCCGACGCCGCGCCCTTCGCGAATCTCGATGGTCATGGCGCGGCTGACGACGTCGCGAGAGGCGAGGTCCTTGGCGTTCGGCGCATAGCGTTCCATGAAACGCTCGCCCTGCGAGTTGCGCAGAATGCCGCCCTCGCCCCGCACGCCTTCCGTGATGAGGCAGCCCGCGCCGTAGATTCCGGTCGGATGGAATTGCACGAATTCCATGTCCTGCAGCGGCAATCCCGCGCGCAGCACCATCCCGCCGCCGTCGCCGGTGCAGGTGTGAGCAGACGTACAGGAGAAATACGCTCGACCGTAGCCGCCGGTGGCGAGAATTGTCTGGTGCGCGCGAAACCGATGCAGCGTGCCGTCCGCCATGTCGATCGCGACGACGCCGCGGCACTCGCCGTTCTCCATGATCAGGTCGATCGCGAAGTACTCGACGAAGAACTGCGCCTCGTGTTTGAGCGCCTGCTGATACAGCGTATGCAGCATGGCGTGGCCGGTGCGGTCCGCAGCAGCGCAGGTGCGCTGCGCCGTGCCCTTGCCGTAGTGCGTCGTCATGCCGCCAAACGGGCGCTGATAGATGCGGCCGTCATCGGTGCGCGAAAACGGCAAACCGTAGTGTTCGAGCTCCAGAATCGCGCCGGCCGCTTCCTTGCACATGAATTCGATGGCGTCCTGGTCGCCCAGCCAGTCCGAACCCTTCACGGTGTCATACATATGCCAGCGCCAGTCGTCCTCGCCCATGTTGCCGAGGGCGGCGCTGATCCCGCCCTGCGCGGCGACGGTATGGCTGCGGGTCGGAAACACCTTCGTGATGCAGGCGGTCGAGAGTCCCGAATGTGCGAGCCCGAACGTCGCGCGCAACCCCGCGCCGCCGGCGCCGACGACTACGACGTCGTAGGTATGATCGATGAACTGATAAGAACTCATGTCAGATTCCCGGAAAGCTCCTGCCCGCAACTCGGCAGCGCAAGCAAATCAGAGCTTCCTCAGCCTCCGAAAGCGATACGCAGCACAGCAAAGACCGCGAGCGCGCCGAGAACCACGTGCAGGAAGTTGCTCGCCAGCAGCGTCACCACTTTGGCGGCGCCGGCCACGTAATCTTCGACCACAACCTGCACGCCAAGCAGTGAGTGATGGATGAGCGTGCCGGTGAGCAACAGCAGCAGGACCGCGTTGACGGGATCGCCGATCCACGCGATCAGCGCCGCGTACTCGAGCGTACCCAGCCGCAGCAGCGCAGTGACAAACCACAGCGTCAGCGGAACCAGCGCAATCGCGCTGATGCGCTGGGACCACCAGTGACCTACGCCTTCCTTCGCTGCGCCGAGTCCGAGCGCACGACCAACGGGGCTGCGCAGGCTCATGTCGGCGCTCCCGAAAATTTGCTCAGCGCCAGCGCCCAGAAAAGCACGGTGGTCGCCAGGGCGCCCAGGAATGCAATCCAGCCGCTCCAGCGCGCGCTCCTGCGTTCGAGTCCGCGGCCCGTATCCCAGGTGAGATGCCGCACGCCATTGAGCAGGTGGTAGAAGAAAGCAAACGAGAAACCCATGAGCGCAATCTTCGTCATGGGATGTGCGAACAGCCTTTGAGCAGCCGCATATTGTCCGGCGCCGGAGGCAAGCGCGACGAGCCAGTACACGAAGAGCAGCAGCCCCACAGACAACGCAACGCCCGTGACCCGATGCAGGATCGAGAGCGCCATCGTGTACTGCCAGCGATAAATCCCCAGATGCGGCGACAGCGGTCGCGCTGATTTCGTGGTGTTCAAGCGTTCGTCCTTTCAGAAATCGATGCAGCGTCCGTTCTTCTCCCAATCCCCGAAACGTGTGGGTTCGGGGCCCTCGCGACCGCCGATTTCGCGCGGCGGATTGTCCGGCCGCTGCGTCTTCACGTCGACGTCGCTGACGCCGGCGGCCTGAGCGACAGGTTCAGCGGCGGAATTTGTGATCGAAGTCGAACCGGACGATGATGGCGGACCGCTGCGCGACATGACTGCAAGTGTGCCAGAAGGCTCCATGAGGCGGAACGCGCGGCGTTACGTTTATCGCGACGCCCGTTTTCGGATTTGGCGAATGACTCATCTTATCGACCTCAACGCACTGCAACCCGTTCGGCTGGCGCACCTGGGTGCGCTGCGGGTCGCAGGACCGGATACGTCGCCGTTTCTGCAGGGTCAGCTCAGCGCCGAGATGACTGCGCTGCGTCCGACGCACGCGCTCCTCGCCGCCTGCAATTCTGCGCAGGGTCGCGTGCAGGCTGTCACCTGGCTGATCGAGCGCGACGACGGCGTCGCGCTCATCCTGCCCGAGTCGATGATGGAGTCGGTCGCCGCGAGACTACGCAAATACGTGCTGCGGGCGAAAGTGAAGGTGGAGTCCGGCGCCGGACGCCTCCTTGCGGGCGTTGTGGATGCGGGTGTGCTGGCGCACATCGATGAACTCTCGGCTGCTCGCGCGCATGTGCAACAGGCGGGCGTAAGTTTCGTGCGTCTGCCGGGACACGCCCAGATTCTTCTGCTTGCGAACGCTCCATCGTGGAGCGAGCTGAATCCTTCGAGCGACCTCGCCTGGCGCCTCGAGAGCGTTCGCGCCGGTTTGCCGCAGGTGTATCCCGAGACGCATGAAGCGTTCGTCGCGCAGATGCTGAATCTCGACCTGCTCGATGCAATCAGCTTCACGAAGGGCTGCTACACAGGGCAGGAAATCATCGCTCGAACTCACTATCGCGGCGCGATCAAGCGACGCATGTTTCGCTTCCGCGCGCCGTGCCCGCCGCCCGCGCCGGGAACGCGCATTGCCGCGGGCGATCAGCACGCCGGCGATGTCGTCGATGCGGTCGCCGTCCAGGACGGCTGCGAGTTGCTGGCGGTGATCAGCCTCGCGCATGTGGAACAGCGACTCGCTCTGGAATCATCGACCGGCGCTGTGCTCGAGCGCCTGGCGCTGCCGTATGAGGTGCGGAGCCCGTGAGTCGTGAGCCGCGAGAATCCACTCTTCCGGCTCACGGCTCACGACTCACTACGTCTCTGGCCTCATATACGGGAACAGCAGTACATCGCGAATCGAAGGCGAATTGGTGAACAGCATCACCAGCCGATCGACGCCGACGCCGAGGCCCGCAGTCGGCGGCAACCCATACTCGAGCGCACGCACATAGTCTGCGTCGTACTGCATCGCTTCCTCGTCGCCGGCGGACTTGCGCGCCAACTGATCCCGGAAGCGCGCCGCCTGATCTTCAGGATCGTTCAATTCCGAGAACCCGTTGGCGATCTCCCGGCCGCCGATGAACAGCTCGAAACGATCAGTGAGGAACGGATCGGAGTCGTTGCGTCGTGCGAGCGGCGAGACTTCCGCCGGATATGCATAGACGAAGGTCGGCGCCGTCAGACGATGCTCCGCGGTCTTCTCGAAGATCTCGATCTGCAGTTTGCCGGCGCCGTCGCCGGGCTTGTGCGCTGCGCCCACCCGATCGCACCAGCCGCGCAGGTACTCCACATTGCGGAGTTGCGCGCGCTCGATGCCGGGATTGAAGTGCACGACGAGGTCCTCGACAGTGACGCGGCGGAACGGCTGGGAAAAATCGTACATCTCCCCTTGATACTCGATGCGCCGCGTACCGAGAACGGCGTCGCACAGACCCTGACACATCCGCTCGACGAGATTCATGAGATCGGTGTAGTCCGCATACGCCTGATACAACTCGAGCATCGTGAATTCGGGGTTGTGGCGCGTTGAGATCCCTTCGTTGCGAAAATTGCGATTGATCTCGTACACGCGCTCGAAGCCGCCGACGACGAGGCGCTTCAGGTAGAGCTCAGGCGCAATGCGCAGATACAGATCCATGTCGAGGGCGTTGTGATGCGTGACGAACGGTTTCGCCACGGCGCCGCCGGCGATGACCTGCATCATCGGCGTTTCGACCTCGAGGAAATCCATCGCATCGAGATAGTCGCGGAGGTATTTCACGATGCGCGTTCGCGTGCGGAACACCTGACGACTTTCGGCGCTCACGATCAGATCGACGTAGCGCTGACGATAGCGAACTTCCTGATCGTGCAGCCCGTGCCATTTGTCGGGCAGCGGCCGCAACGACTTCACGAGCAGACGAAGCTTGTCGACGCGCACCGACAGCTCGCCTGTCTTCGTCTTGAAAAGCACGCCTTCTGCGCCGAGCACATCGCCGACGTCCCATGACTTGAACTCTTCGTACACGGCGCCGAGCGGCTCGCTCTGCAGGAAGAACTGAATCTGGCCGGAGCGGTCGGCGATCTTGGCGAAGCTCGCCTTACCCATGACGCGCTTCGCCATCATGCGTCCGCCGACTGCCACACGCACCGGATTTTTCTCGAACCACTCCGGCGCGCGATCGCCGTAAGCGGTGAGCAACTGATCCGCCAGCGCATCGCGACGGAAATCATTCGGAAACGCCGGACCAGCGGCGCGCAGCTTCTCGAGCTTGGCGCGACGCTCGGCGATCAGCTTGTTCTCATCAGTCGGCGGCGTGTTTTCGCTCATGTGCTCTCACTGTCGCTGCAAGAGAAGAGCCGCCAAAGACCGCAAAAAGGAATGTACGGCGACCAGGATCGACGCGGATGAACTCGACGGCTCTGAGTCTCGATCATCCCATTTCTTTTATGCGGTCTTTCGCGGCTCTGCTCCGATTTCTCCCTGTCAAAGCCCCTGCTTCAGGCTCGCTTCCAGAAACTCGTCCAGATCCCCGTCCAGCACGGCGGTTGTGTTGCCGATTTCGATGTTCGTGCGCAGATCCTTGATGCGCGACTGATCGAGCACGTAGGACCGGATCTGGTTGCCCCAGCTCACGTCCGACTTCGAGTCTTCGAGCACCTTCGCCGCCGCGTTGCGCTTGTTCACTTCGAGCTCGTACAGCTTGGCCTTCAGCATCTTCATCGCCTTGTCGCGATTCTTGTGCTGACTGCGCTCGGCCTGGCACGCGACGACGATGCCGGTCGGCTCATGCGTGATGCGCACAGCGGATTCCGTCTTGTTGACGTGCTGTCCGCCTGCGCCGCTCGAACGATACACGTCGACGCGCAGGTCCGCCGGATTCACCTCGATCTCGATGTCGTCGTCGATTTCCGGGGACACGAACACCGACGCGAACGAGGTATGACGGCGCGCGTTGGAGTCGAACGGCGACTTGCGCACGAGGCGATGCACGCCCGTTTCCGTCCTGAGCCAGCCGTACGCATAGTCGCCCGTGAAGTTGACGCTTGCGCTCTTGATCCCCGCGACCTCGCCGTCGCTCACGTCGATGACCTCGGTCCTGAAGCCGTGCGCATCGCCCCAGCGCAGATACATCCGCAGCAGCATCTGCGCCCAGTCCTGCGCTTCAGTGCCGCCGGCGCCCGCCTGAATGTCGACGTAGCAGCTGTGCGAGTCCATTTTGCCGGGGAACATGCGCTGGAACTCGAGCTTCTTGACGTCCTGATCAATGCGACCGACGTCGCGCTCGACCTCGCGGGCTGTGGATTCGTCATCCTCCTCGACGGCCATGTCGAGCAGCTCACCCGCCTCCTTCAGGCCGCCGCTGATGCGGTCCAGGGTAGTGACGACCTGGTCCAGCCGCGCACGCTCGCGGCCAAGCTCCTGCGCCTTGTCAGGCGTGTTCCAGATTGCGGGATCTTCGAGCTCGCGGCTTACTTCCGTGAGACGTTCGCTCTTGAGGTCGTACTCAAAGAAACCTCCGGAGCTGCTCGGAACGCTCGGTGAGATCTTCGAGGGAGCGGCGGATCTGGTTGACTTCCATGGGACGAAAGAAGGGCCGTTCGCGGGGCCGGCATGGTAGCACGGGCGCGGAGCGCCCGAAGCGATCAGCGGTTGGCAGGAGGCCGCCGCCCAACCCGACGTCCACGATATCTCTTATCCTTGCTCCTTCAGCACGCGCGCGCGAGGCGGCGGCGCAGTGCGCCTTCTGACTAACCGCTAACGCCAACCGCTAACCGCTTCATCTTCGAGCACCCTCAGATGCTCGACCACGAGCTGCAGCCTTTCCGTACCATTCCATTGGTTGACGTCCAGGCGAAAAGCGAGCTGCACGCGGCAGTTCGGCCTGACCTCGGGCGCATCGTCGTGGTCGAAATGCCGGAATGCGATCGCTTCGCAGCCGGGGCCGTCGCCGTCCTGCACCTCCAGTTTGAGATGCCGGTCGCCGAGGACGCGAGCGGTGCGCACCCCAAAACAACCATCGAACAGGGGTTCGGGAAAAGCCTGACCCCACGGACCCGCCTCGCGCAGCAGGCGCGCGATCTCGATGCGTGAGTTCGTTTCGCGTCAGCGCGCCGTCCGAATAGACCACGCCTGTCGTGTCGTCGATGCTCATCCAGCGTCGGACTTCCTCGTCAAACGCTGCACGAAATTCGTCAAGCCGCGCAGCACGCAGGGTCAGGCCCGCGGCCATTGCGTGCCCGCCGAACTTTTCGATCAGCCCGGGATGACGCGTCGCGACGGCGTTGAGCACGTCCCGAATATGGACGTTCGTCACTGACCTCGCCGAACCCTTCAGCGTCGCGCTGTCCGCCCGCGCGAGCGCGATGACCGGCCGATGGACACGATCCTTGACGCGCGTCGCGACCAGTCCGACCACGCCCTGATGCCATGACTCGTCGAACAGACACAGGCCCAGCGGGAGCGACGGATCCTCGCCGCGCATCTCCTCGATGGCGAACATCGCTTCGCGCTGCATCTGCTGCTCGAGTTCCTTGCGATCCTGGTTGAGCTGCGCGAGGCGTGCCGCGAGCAGTCGCGCAGTTGCGGGGTCGTCCGTCAGCAGACATTGAATCCCGACCGTCATGTCGTCCAGGCGTCCCGCCGCGTTGAGTCGCGGACCGAGCTGAAAGCCAAGATCGGCGGCGACTGCTTGCGCCGGCGAACGGTTCGCCGATTCCAGCAGCGCCCGAATCCCCGCGCTGCACCGCCCGGCGCGTATGCGCCGCAGACCCTGATGCACCAGCACCCGGTTGTTACGATCAAGCGGCACGAGATCCGCGATCGTACCGAGCGCCGCCAGGTCGAGCAGATCCGCAACGGGCGGCGGATTCGTGCACAGGCCGCGCGCCTGCATTTCGCGCGTGAGCGCCGCCATGACGTAGAACGCGACGCCGACGCCGGCGAGCGCCTTGCTGGGAAAGGCTTCGCCGGGTGCGTTCGGATTCACGATCGCATTCGCGGCTGGCAGAGACTCGCCCGCCAGATGGTGATCGGTGATGAGCGTCTCGATGCCGAGCGCGGCCGCCGCCGCGACGCCGGCGTGACTCGATATGCCGTTGTCGACGGTGATGATGAGCTCAGGTTTTTGTGCAGCGGCGAGGCGCACGATCTCGGGCGTAAGGCCGTAGCCGAACTGAAAGCGGTTGGGCACGAGAAACTCGACGCGCCGAAAGCCAAGACCGGTAAGCTGCCGCACGACCAGCGCGGTGCTCGTGGCGCCATCCGCATCGAAATCGCCGATGACGACAATCCCGCTCTGTCGCTCGTGGTGTCTGCACAGGAGGTCCACTGCCTGCGCCACGCCCCCAGTCGGCTCACTGGGATCAACTGGCTGAGCGTCAGATCGAGGTCGGCTGCGGTCGCGGCGCCGCGCGTTGCGTAGAGCCGCTTCAACAACGGATGCAGTTCGGCAGGCAACCCTTCCGTGTCCGCCTCCGCCCGGCGACGAATCGTCCGCGCGATCATGCCGTCCACTGCCCCGGCGAGCGGGCGCCGCGCCAGAACTTGAACAAGGCGTTGCGATCCATTGTCAGCCGCCAGCGATCGAGCACGAGATCGAGCTGACTGATGCTTCCCGAACGCAGCGCGTGCAGCAACGGCCCCAGCCAACGGGCTTCGAGGTCATCGAGCGTACCTACTGTGAGCACAGCGACAGCGCTCGATCGCATCCGCGCCAGCAATTCGTCAGCGTGAGACGCGGTCGCGGGCGCGTGTCGTTCGTGAAGTCGATAGACGCCGCGCAGGTACGCGTCCTCCCCAAACGCTTCCGGCAGCGCACGTCGTTCGATTCGCCCGACCGCGCCGACGCCATGCAGCCACACTGCATTGACCGCCGGGGCGCTGCGCCTCGCGCGAGCGAGGTTCACTGGATGTTCGTGCAAAAGCATTTGTAGTTCCGTCAGGAGCCGCCTGAGAGCCGCCGCGTCGCGGCCTTTCGGCATCGCGGCGTCGATCCCTCGGATCACGACGGCCGCCGGCGTCGCCGTTTCCACCTCGAGCAGTCGTTCAGATCGCAGCAGCCAGGCGCCGTCCGCTTGCTCATGCAGATCCAACCCCGCCTCGCGCAAATGCGGCGCAAGCATCGCGGCCAGTTGCGTGCGCTCCTCGCGGCCGACCGCGCTATCGCCTTCGAGCGCAGTCGGCGTGAGATCAGTCAGCCCGGCGGCGAAATGCATTGGCGTGGCGAGCAGCCAGCACCCGTCCGCACCATCGTCCGCGTCGGCGAAGCGCATAACCGCCGCTTGCGGATAGTGCGCCATCGAAGCTCCGAGTCCGAGCGCCGACAGCAACTCCGTCCGCCATGGATCCAGATCAACCGCGCTCGTCGTGATGATCCGCATCGCGCCGCGTCCGGCGATACGCGCCAGATCCGGCCAGCGGCCCGCATCGTCCGTCTGCGCATGCGACAGGATCTGCGCGACTTGCGGAGCAAACAGCGTAACAAGACGTTTCTGCATGAGCGCGCGCAGGAGGGAGTGCGCTATCGTAGCCGAATGAAGTTGACTGACGACAGAATCGCCGGCGCTTTTCTCGTGCGCTCCTTTTCCCCGGGTGAACTTCGGGTAGGCGACGAAGTGCTCCGACGCAGTTGTCTGATCCGCGCCGATCAACTCATTCGCGACTGGCGGCCGCAGACGATCGCGGATCTGACGCTGGCCGATCTGGAGCCGGTGTTCGCGCTCGAGCCCGAGATCGTCGTGCTCGGCTCGGGCGAACGACAGCGCTTTCCGGCGACGCAGGTGCTGGCTGCGATGCTGTCGCGCGGCGTGGGCTGCGAGGTCATGACGACGGACGCGGCGTGCCGCACGTATAACCTGCTGGTCAGCGAGGATCGTCGAGTCGTGGCGGCGCTGATGGTGCAGTCCGAGGAAGCGGTTAGCGGTTAGCCAGAATTCGCGCCGAAGCCGCACGCTCCAACAACAGTCGGCCTCGAAGTTGCGACGTCAGAATTGCTGGCAGCTCGTCGAAGGCGCCGCGAGGGTTTGTTAGCTAACCGCTAACCGCCACCGCGAACCGCTTCTTGAAGCTCTCCCGGTCGCGAGGCGACCGGGAGAAGGCGCGGAGGACTGAAGTTCGTTCGACCCAACTCGTCATTACGTGCTCTAAAAAGA
>CAVRQU010000022.1:0-9783 GCA_963723505.1 uncultured Gammaproteobacteria bacterium | reverse complement strand
ACCGCTCCGGCATTCAGCAGCCCTTGAGTCATCAGGATCGTGGCGACCGGATCTCGCGTGGATCCGGGTCCCGGGGTCTTCGGAGTTTCCAGCAATTGTCGCCGCGCTACACTTCGATCGTCGGACGCGGCGCTGGAAGACGAGCGAGGCCCTATGTTCTCAGAGGAGCAGTTGCAGGATTGGCGAGCCCGCGCGCTGCGCGTTGAGGAAGAAGTCGGCAAGGCGATCATCGGCCAGAGCGGCACGCTGCGGCTCATCAACGTCGCGCTCTTCGCCCGCGGTCACGTACTGCTCGAGGGCGACGTGGGCATAGGCAAGACGACCGTTCTGCGCGCATTCGCGCGCGTCACCGGCGGCGATTTTGAACGAGTCGAGGGAACCATCGATCTGATGCCCGGAGACCTCATCTACCACACCTATGTAGACGCCGAAGGCAAGCCGCGAATCGACCCTGGCCCGCTGTTACGTCACGGCGAACGCCTGGCGACATTCTTTTTCAACGAAATCAACCGCGCACGACCCCAGGTGCAGTCGCTGCTCCTGCGCGCGATGGCCGAGCGCACCGTCTCCGCATTCAATCGGCAATATCGTTTTCCGCACATGATCGTATTCGCCGACCGGAACCGGGTGGAGAAAGAGGAGACGTTCGAACTCGCTGCGGCGGCGCGCGATCGATTTCTTTTCGAGTTGCGCATGCCCGCGCCGGCGGACGACGCGGTGCGCCGTTCGCTCGCGTTCAATCCCGACTTTCATGACGCCGAAGAGCTGATCGAGCGTGTATCGCCCGGCGTTCTGCCGTGGGACGAACTCAACCGGATCGGCGCGGCGATTCAGCGCAGCGTCCGCGCCAGCGAAACGCTCGAACGTTACGTGCTCGATCTGTGGGAAGCGAGCCGCGCGCCTGCGATGTTTGACGTTCGGCTGGAAGGGGTCGATATGCACAAGCTGATTCTCGCCGGGGCCAGCCCGCGCGGCATGATGGCGCTGACGCGCGCGGCTCGCGTCGTCGCCTGGCTCGCGGGCCGCACGTACCTCACCCCCGATGACATTCAGACCATCCTGCCCTCGGTACTCACTCACCGCATATTTTTCACACCGGTCTATGAGCTGCGTCGGGCGCAGATCGCGGATGCGCTCGTGACGCAAATTCTGGAAAAGGTGCCGACGCCCCGTTAGCTAACAATGAGCGTCTCCCGCGAATTTCACTACCGACTGCCGCGTCGCGTTCGCGGCTGGCGTCCGGGCTCGCATCCGGGATCGGGATTCGGCGCCGGTCAGGAATTCGTCGCGCACATGAGTCTCTACGACTGGCCGGATCCGCGGCGCCTGGATCTGCGCGCCAGCCTGCAGGACACGCATCGCGACTGGCTGGTTCGGATCAATCGTCAGCGCGCGTCCGTGCCGGTGTACGTCATCGTCGATGTCTCGGCCTCGATGAGCTTCGGCTCGCGCAAACCGAAACTCCACATCGCAGCGGATTTCATCGAGGCGCTCAGCCAGAGCGCCTTCCGCGTCGGCGACGCGCTGGGCATGCTGGCGTTCGATGCAGCCGAACGCATCGACTTGTTCGTTCCCGCGCACCTGAGCCGCGGCATGGGTGCGGTGATGGCTGAGATGCTCAGAGCCTGCAAAGGAGGCGCGGGCGGCGCGTCGGGACTCGAGCAAGCCGCGCTGAATATTGGCGGACGCAGCGGCCTGGCCTTTCTCGTTTCGGATTTTCACTGGCCGCTCGCTCGCCTTGGCGACGCGCTCGATGTGCTGGCGCAGGCTTACGTTGTGCCGATGATCCTGTGGGATTCCGCGGAGATTCAACCGCCGTCGCACGATGGATTAGCGTCTCTGCGCGACGCTGAATCCGACGCGATGCGGACGCTGTGGCTGCGATCCAGGCTGCGCACTGACTGGCAGGAAGCTGTGGCGGCGCGACGCGCGGAACTGAATCGGATCTTCGCGGCCCGCGAGATTCGACCGTTCTACGTTGACGGCGATTTCGATGGTGAAGCGCTGTCGCAGTACTTTCTGGAAGCGGCGCCGTGAAGCGCGCCGTCGGCCGACGCCTGTCGATCGCAACCGGCGTCGCAATATCGGCGGCAATAAGCGCAACAAGCGCACAGGACGGCGCGAGCGGAGACGGCGGCTCGACCGCAAAGACATACGCCGTCGTCGAACAGCCTCGGCCGTTTGGCTACGTCATCGGCGATCTGGTAACTCAACGCATTCTCCTGCACGCCGAGGGACGAGAGTTCGAACCTGCTGCATTGTCGAAGCCGCAACGCCTCGGCGCCTGGCTCGAACGCCGCCCCGCACGAGTCGAAACAACCGCGAAGGGTGAGCGCTGGCTGGTCGTCGAGTATCAGATCGTGAATGCGCCGCAGGCGCTCACGACGGTGAGTCTGCCCGCATGGACGCTCAGTTCTGCGGATCCACGCCGTGAGTTGTCGATCGCCGCATGGCCGATCAGCGTCGCCCCACTGACGCCTTCGGACTCGGCGACAGGCGGTCCGGAAGAGTTGCGTGCAGATCGGCCTGCCCCAGCCGTTGCGACAGCGCCGCTACGCCAGCGTCTTGGGTTCTGGTCCGGCGCATTCGTCGCTACGCTCGCCGCCTGGCTCTCGTGGCTGCTGTGGCGAAATTGGCGCGCGTCGTCGAGCCTGCCTTTTGCACGGGCGTGGGGCGAACTGCGTCACCTTGACGAGACGGCGCCGGAAGCCTGGCAGTCGCTGCATCGCGCCTTCGATGCGACAGCAGGACGCGTCGTGCAGACGAAGACTCTGCCCGTGCTGTTCCAGCGCGCGCCGCATCTGAAGCGGTGCAGTCCGGCGATCGAACAGTTTTTCGCGCAGTCCGCCCAACGCTTCTTCGGCGCCGGTCCTCCTGCTGACCCCATCTCCGTTCGCGCGCTCTGCAGCGAATTGCGGCGAATGGAAAAACGGTGCGAGCGATGATCGACATCTTCGATTTCGCCCAGCCGTGGGCCCTGCTCCTGCGCCCCTCGCGCTGCTGCCGTTGTTGCGCAGGCGGCGCGATACGCTGTTGTTCTCCTGGTTGCCGTGGTTGCCCGCGGATCCATTCGGCCGCATCGCCGGCTTTCGTATGGCGCGCCTTTGCAGTCCTCGCCATGTTGAGCATCGTGCTTGCGCTCGCGGGGCCCGGCCGCCCCGAAACACAGATCGCGCGCACCGGATACGGGGCGGAGATTCTGGTGCTCATGGATCGCAGCCGCAGCATGGACGACCGGATGTTGCCGAGCGACTGGCGCAAGATCGATCCGCTCAGCCGTCTGCACCACCTTGGCCCGCAAAAGGCGGCGGTCGCTCGCGACCTGCTGGCGCAGTTCATCACACAGCGTCCCGATGACCGATTCGCGCTGATGTTCTTCAGCACTCGACCGATGATCGTCGCGCCCTTCACCGAGCATGACGAAGTCGTTCAAGCTGGAATCGCAGCAGGCGCAGTGGGCCGTGGCTTGTCGAGTACGGAAGTCGGCCGCGCGCTGATCGCAGCGGCCGAAGAATTCGACCAGCGCGCGTATTCGGGGAGCCGCATCATCCTGCTGGTGTCGGACGGCGGCGCTCATCTGGATGACTCGACGCGTCGTCGCATCGCGGCCGGTTTGAAGCGCAATCGCATCGCGCTCTACTGGATCCACCTGCGCTCCTACAACAGCCCGTTGCTCGACGCGCCGGATGCACGCGACGAAGCGCCGGAGATTGCACTGCACCGCTTCTTCCAGACCCTGCCCACGCCGTATCGCGCCTATGAGGCGGAAGTTCCGGAGGATCTGGCTGCGGCGATCGCTGACGTGGGCCGGCAGCAGAACTTTCCGCTCGATTTCTTCGAGGCGACGCCGCGCGAAGACTACAGCCGGCATTTCCTCGTGCTTGCGGCGATCAGCTGCCTGATGCTGCTCATCTATCGGGCGCTGACCGTGCGGAGCTGGCGATGAAGCGGCGCACGGCCCATGCGCTGTTCGCGGCCGCTGCGATCGGCTGCGGAGCGATCGCGCTTTATCAGGGCGCGCGCCTTCATCAGGCGACGCGGATCAATACTGCAATCGCCCATGCGCAGGACTTGTCGGCGTTCGATGAAACCGTGGCCGAAGCCAGATTCGCCCGCGCACTCGCCTGGTCGAAAGAAGGAAACTTCGAGGCTGCGCTGCAAGCGTACAAGGACCTGTCGCAAAGCGATGATGCCGCACTGAGCCTCGGCGCCCTGTACAACATCGGCAATCTCCAGCTGCGAGCGGCGTTGAAGCATGGTCCGGACGCGGCGTTCCGATCGCTCCCGCTCATCGAACTCGCGAAGCAGAGCTATCGTGATCTTCTGCGGCGCGATCCGCAGGACTGGGACGCCCGCTACAACCTCGAACGCGCCTTGCGGCTCGCCCCCGAAGCCGACGATCCGATTGCGGAGGAGGATCCGCCTGAGCAGGAGGATCGCGTCATGAGCACGCTGCCCGGCACGAGGCTCGAGCTGCCGTGAAGGTTCCGCGCCGGCTGGCGGGCCTGTTCGATGCGCAGTCGCGCGCGATATGGGCGGCGCTCGCGCTCCTGCTCCTCGCGCTTGTGACCCCTGGCGCGCCGTTGCCGCGCTCGACGTACAACTACATCGTCGTCTTCGACGTCACGCAGAGCATGAACGTCAAGGACTACGAACTCGATGGAGTTCCTGTCAGCCGCCTCGCCTATGCGCGCGAAGCGGTGCGGCGTGCGCTCCAGGATCTACCCTGCGGTTCACGCATCGGCTGGGGCGCCTTTGCGGAGTATCGGACGATCCTGTTGCTGGCGCCGGTGGAGGTCTGCGGCAACTACGACGATCTGCTCGCCTCGCTCGACAATCTCGACGGACAGATCCGCTGGTCGAACGCCAGCGAAGTCACGAAGGGTCTGTACTGGGCGCTGCGCGCGGCGAAGGAAGTCGATTCCCATCCTGATGTGATCTTCGTGACTGACGGACACGAAGCGCCGCCGCTCGATCCGAGGTATCCCGTGCCCTTCTTCGATGACCTCCGGCCCGGGCAGATTCATGGTTGGCTGATCGGCGCCGGGGGTGAAGCGCCCAGGCCCATTCCGAAAGTGAACGCAGAAGGCGCTGCGATCGGCTACTGGCGAGCCTACGAGGTCATCCAGACCAAAGGCGGTCGCGAGCACCTCTCCGGATTACATGAGGCACATCTGCAGACGCTTGCGCAGCAGGTCGGATTCGAATACGCCCGTTTGACTGGGCTTACGTCGATCGACGCCGCGATGCGCGATCCACGCTTTGCGCGGCGCACGTCGGCGCCGGTGGATCTCAACTGGCTCCCGGCGCTCGCCGCGCTCCTTCTGCTGGCGCTGCGCTTTCGACCTGACGCCCGGCGGAACATTCCGAAGGCCTACGGCGAATGACGCCTGCGGCACGAAGGTGCGCAGACAAAGCGGAAGAGCAAGCCGAGCTGCGCCATCGCGATGCCTCGCAGCGCGAGTGCAGGCGCGTCGTCGCGCAGGGCGAGCCGCTTCAATGCGCCGAGGGATCACCCGCTGCGAGTGCACGAGCCGCGGCGGTGATCAGCGAGTCCATCGGAATCTCGTCACACTTGTCACTCCCATCGTTTGAGACCCGGCGCTAGATCTATCTTACGGTCAACACCCGTACGTCGCGTCGCGGGCCGTCGTCGCCGGGTCGCAGAGTGATCTGAGGACCGAGGACGTCGACGAGTGCTGCCTTGGCGCGCTCGGGGTCACAAGTGAGGCGTGCATCGATCCCGCGCACCCGAGCCGCGCACCGCCGCACAGCCTGCTGCCGATCTGACGCCTCTCTCCTCACTGGGACGCTGCCAGCCCAACGGGCGGGCTCGCCCGCTGTCCCCGCCTGCGAACGGGCGCGGGCATTTCTCAGGCGCTGCGCGAGATTCGCCAAGGGAATCGGGCGCTCGAGATTCGGCGGCCGCTCAAGCCACGACTCGCAGGCCGCATTCGCTCCAGAATCCTGCCCCTCATCGCCCGGGAGCTGCTGTGACAGGGCCTTTGAAAGTCCTATCCTTTTGATGCAATGGCATTCACCACCACTCATTGGAGCATCGTGCTCGAGGCGCAAGGCGAATCGCCCGCTGCACGGAAAGCACTCGAAATACTCTGCCGAACTTATTGGCGACCTCTTTACGGATTTGCCCGGCTGCAGGGCCTTACCCGAGAGGAGGCGCAGGATCTGGTTCAAGAGTTTTTCGCGCGTCTGCTCGAACACAGAAATCTGGAAACGGTCCGCCGCGAGAAGGGACGTTTGCGTTCTTATCTGCTTGTGTCGCTCAAACATTTTTTGGCCAGCGAGCGTCACCGGGCCATTGGAGTCAAGCGGTACGAGACCGGCCCGCACATCCCGTTGGATGAACTGCTCGAGTCGGAGGCCGTCGATTCTGAGCTGGCGGAAACGCTGAGTGCCGACCAGCTCTACGACCGTCGCTGGGCCTTGGCAATGCTGGAGCAAGTGCTCACTCGACTAGAGTCCGAGTACCGGGCGGCAGGCAACGCGCCGTTGTTTGACCAGTTGAAGGAATTCCTCGTTGGCGAACAAAGTCGGCCCCTCCAAGCTGAGATTGGGGTCCGATTAGGGATGACCGAGAACGCGGTGAAGCAGGCGTTTCATCGATTTCGCCGACGCTACAGGATGCTATTGCGCGAGGAAGTCGCCCACACTGTGATAGCACCAGGCGATGTCGAGGATGAACTGCGACATTTGGCTTCGGTCTTGCGCGGCTAACGGCCAACCACGACCGAACACAAATAGACACGGATGGTCTTCTAGGCGAAACCGCTTTGGAGCGCCGCGGCCTGACGCCGCTTTCAGCGGCGAAGCTAGCTCTGCGGAACTCTGGCCGCAACTGGCGGCATTGGCCAACAAATGAAGACCGCGAGCAGGGTCTGCGATAGCTGCGGAGGGAAAATCTTCGGCGATGCGCCGAGAGGACTTTGCCCGGCCTGCGTTTTAGAGACAGGCCTCGGCCCGCTCGCAGACGAAATTGTAGCCGTGATCGATGATCCCGGTCATCCGGCCGACGTGCTGATCGATTTCGGCGACTATGAATTGCTGGAGGAAATCGGCCGGGGCGGTCAGGGCGTCGTTTACCGTGCGCGGCAGAAGAGTCTCAACCGAACGGTCGCATTGAAAGTCATCGGTCTTGGCCAATGGGCCACGAAAGCGCATGTGAAACGCTTCCGTCTGGAAGCTGAAGCCGCCGCCAGCCTGGATCATCCTTGCATCGTTCCCATTTATGAAGTCGGCGAACGCGAGGGTTCCTGCTACTTCAGCATGAAGTTCATCGAAGGCGGACCACTCGATGAAGTGGCAAAGCGCAAACCGATCTCGCCCTCGCCAGGCGGCGGAGCTCATCGCGAAGCTCGCGCGCACAGTTCATTATGCGCACGAGCACGGCATCCTGCATCGCGACATCAAACCGGGCAACGTTCTCATCGATACCAAAGGCGAACCGCATCTCACCGATTTCGGGCTGGCTCGCCTGGTGGAAGCGGAAAGCACTCTTACTCGCACGATGGACGTCATGGGAACGCCTGGCTACATGGCGCCTGAGCAAGCAGCCGGTCAGAACCAACAGCTGACAAGCGCGACGGATGTGTATGGACTTGGGGCAGTGTTTTACCAATTACTTACCGGCCACCCTCCCTTTGCTGGCCCAACAACATACGAGACCGTTCGGCTGGTCTTGGAAAGCGAACCTCGGCAGCCGCGGCTTTGGAATCCGAAGATAGATCGCGATCTTTCCACGATCTGTTTGAAGTGCCTCGAACATGATCCGCAGCGTCGCTATGGCTCGGCTCTCGCGCTGGCCGAAGATCTTGAACGTTGGCTGCGCCACGAGCCGATTCGGGCCCGACATACTGGCGTCTTCACGCGTGGCAAGAAATGGTTACGACGGAATCGAACAACTGCGGCATTTATCACGGTCGTTGCCGTTGGCCTTGCCGGTGCGCTCTGGGAAGTGTCCCGTATCCAGGAGGAACGCGCATTAGTGAGGCGCGCGAAGCTTTCCGAGCAAGAACAAGCGCGCTTGGCAGCCGAGCAGACGAACAACCCTGCCGCCTACCAGGCTTATCTGCATGGCCGCGCGTTCGCTGCGTTCGCTATCGAATTTAGTGGACGCAACGCGGAGAATGCAATCCGATCATTCCAGGAGGCAGTGAAGTTGGATCCCAGTTTTGCGCTGGCTTGGGCACGTCTCTCCTGTGCGCAGAGTCAAATTTACTGGGTGGAAGCACTCGATCCAAAGCCGGAGCGGTTGGCTGGTGTCAAAGATGCGCTCGATCATGCACTCGCTCTTGCCCCAGACTTAGCGGAAACCCATCTTGCTCTCGGCTATTACCGCCATTATGGACAGCGCGATTTTGCCGGAGCGCTCGCGGAATTTCGGCAGGCGGAACAAGGTCTGCCAAATGATTTGGATGTCACCTTTGCGATCGCCTTTGTCAACCGGCGGCTGGCACATTGGGAAGAAGCGATTGTGGGGCTACGGCGCGCCATTGAACTCGCTCCTCGTAGCATCACCGCGTACAACTAGCTCGCGATGACCTATGCAGGGCTGCGCCGTTTCCCTGAAGCTCTAGCGACGGTTGACTCCGTACTTGCGTGGGAACCGACCGATACCTCTACGCTTCAAACGAAAGCGTCTATTCTTTGGTCGATGGGAGATCTGCAGGCGGTGGAACGACTGCTGGAAAATCCCGGGATCTCTCCGCGCGTACGCGGTCTGCAGGCGTTCCTTCAGCGTCGTTACGCCGAAGCCGCACAAATTCTCTCAGGTGCGGTAGCGGCGGAGACACGCGGGCGTCCTAGCCGCATGCTGAAACTTCTTCTGGCTTTGAGTCAGGAACGCGCCGGCGATATCGCCGCCGCGCACGCGACTTACCTCAAAGCAGCGCAGGATTTTCAGCACGAACTTCGGGAGGTTATGCCGGATTCTCTTGCCGAGGCAGGAGCACATGCTGCTTTGGGTCGCGCTTATGCAGGCCTCGGCGAAGCGGCCCTTGCTATCGCTGAGGGACAAAGAGCGATGGCGATAGGCCCAACGTCGAAATATCCGATGGATGGGCCCGATCTCGAGAGGGATATGGCGCAAATCTACGCTCAACTGGGCGACGCCGATCATGCGATTCCGATTATCAGGCGGCTATTGCACATACCCTCTCCGGATATGACTCCCGGTGTGATGACTCCCGCGCTGCTGCGACTCGATCCCGTGTGGGACCAAATCCGCAACGATCCTCGCTTTCAGGAATTGGTTTCAGAAAACTAACGCGCGGGGTAGATCCGGTGGCAAGGTTCAGCTTGCCCGGGGCTTGTCGAACGGGAGCCGACTGATTCGCTCTCTCGTCGCGTCGCCGCTTCACCGTTCTGGCGGCTGTTTTGCCTCATGCGATTGTTTTTCTATCCGTCATGTCCGCGGCTACCTGTCGCGCCGGAGCGCTGCGCGGAGCGCATCCGCGGTCCTCTATTAACGCTTCAACGATTTAACGCCTCGCCCCCGTCACGGCCACACCGGCTGCAGGTGTGAGGATCGCAGGCGCGCTCGTCACGCCTCGAGAGAAGGAGGGAATGGTTCTGAGAACCGCCCCTCAGAGGCGGATGGTTTTGAGAAAGTCGGCGTCCGCGCGGTCCCCAGGTTCTGAGAACCAACAAGATTCGTTGCACTACCAACGATTTAACGCGGCCAACCAACTTTTTGCGTAACCTCGCGCCGGATTTTCTCTAGTACCTCAGTGAAGGGCGCCCTTTTGCGGCCGTCCGATGCGTTTA
>CAVRQU010000021.1:0-125046 GCA_963723505.1 uncultured Gammaproteobacteria bacterium | reverse complement strand
GTTTTGCCGCACCTTGATCGCGCGCGTTTCACGAAGCCCGTGGACGAGGCGCTGGTCTGGTCGCTCTCCTGTTTCTATGTACGCAGGGGCTATCGCAAGCAAGGCGTCACGAGCGCCCTGATCGCAGCGGCGGTGAAGGCGGCGAAGCGCGCCAGGGCGCCTGCGCTCGAAGCCTATGCTGTGGACGCCGATAAGACTAAGAGCGCTTCCGCGCTCTATACCGGCGCCGCGTCGACCTTCGCACGCGCCGGATTCAGGACGATTGCCCGCCACGCTCCGCATCGCCCGGTGATGCGCCACGATCTGCGGACGCGCTGAGAGAACCGTCGTTACGCGTCGCATGCAAAGCTCCATGCGATCCGCAGATTCACGGAGCCTTGCAATGATGGATCTCGTGACGCGCACGCGTCGCGACGCGGCGTGTGCATTCGTCAGTCCGCTCGCGGTCGCCCGGCAGGACGGGTCCTTTACGCTCTGCAGTACGCCGTCGCTCGGGTCTCCCCGCTAGCCAGACCCGCGGAACGAGGGGTACAACGGCGAAAAAAGCGCCCAATGGGCGCAGTGAACTTTACGCTCTGTAATTTTTCCCGGTGACGCGCGAACCCGGGGAACCGCTACAACAGAAACAGCCAACGGCGCCCGCTACCCGACGCGAGCCTTGAGACTGCGAGCGAGCACTCGGGCGTCTCCCAACTTCTCTGCGTACGCAGGAAATGCATCGGCAGGTCCGCGCCACTTCAACTGATCAACATCGTCGAAGAGCCGAGCGTCCGTCCTCAGCGTCGCAAGGGTCTTGAAGAGCAGCGCGAGTTCGCGGCGCTCGCCCAGGACTGCCGGCGGAAAATCTTCGATGGCGCCGTGTCGATTGAGGAGACGCGCCGCCGTTGTTCGACCGATGCCCGCCAGGCCCGGATAGCCGTCGGCCGCATCGCCGACAAGGGCGAGGAAATCGGGGATCAACGCCGGCTCGACTCCGAACTTCTCGCGCACCGCCTCAGCGTCGCGAATCTTCTGCGCTTTGCGGTCCACCTGGACCACGCGGTCGCTGCGGACGCATTGCGCCAGATCCTTGTCGGGCGTCCAGATGCAGACTTTCTGCACGCGCGCATCCGCTGAGGCGAGATGCGCGGCGGAGGCGAGCGCGTCGTCGGCCTCCAGCTCAGTCATGGGCCACACGGCCACGCCCATCGCCGCGATCGCTTCTTCGAGCGGATGGAATTGCGCCAGCAGCGCCGGTTCGACGCCGTCGCCCGTCTTGTAGCCAGGCCAGAGACCATTGCGAAAGGACTCAATGACATGATCGGTCGCGACGCCCACATGCGTAGCGCCCTCTTCGATCATCTGCAGCACCGTATTCAGCACGCCGATCACGGCGCCGAAAGGCGCATCCTTGCCCTTGTTGAAGCGGCGCTGGCCATAGAAGTGTCGGAACAGCTCGTAGGTGCCGTCGATGAGATGAACGATCATGGCGAAAAGGCGAAGGTTCGGGTTCCGTGCCAGCTTGCAGCGCGAGAGAAAGTCTACCCGGAGACAGGCGATGCACGCAGGCGCCAGCACACGATCGATGCGTCGGCGTTCCCGTGCGGGCGCAGGCGACAGCGCCGTGACGGTGGCTGTTGGTTGACCCTGAAGGTCTGGGGGCTGGGGGCCGGAGGTAGAGAGGAAGGCAAGGGCGCACGGCGTCCAGTCTTCAGACTCCAGACATCTGTCAGAGGTCTGCGGGCAACTTCGCCAGGATGC
The DNA here is from genome assembly GCA_963723505.1 of uncultured Gammaproteobacteria bacterium. Taxonomy (GTDB): domain Bacteria; phylum Pseudomonadota; class Gammaproteobacteria; order Steroidobacterales; family Steroidobacteraceae; genus Steroidobacter. Next base: position 123,306 of record CAVRQU010000021.1, on the reverse strand, counting down.
GCCCATCCAATCTCGACGCCCGACGTCGAAGCGTACAATGGCGCCGTGGCGGCTCTCGATCTGACTCTGCGCATCATCGGCGTCGTGCTGCTTTCGCTGCTCGCGAGCCTGATGCTGCGCGCGCGGCGGCGCGATCACACCGCGCGTATTGGGGCGGCGCTGGCCATCAGCGTCGCCGCCTTCATGCTGACCTCGATGGGTCACGCGGGCGAACTGCTCGGCGTCTTCGTCTATCCGCTCAGCGCAATCTGTGCGACCCATCCGGTCTGGTTCTGGCTCTTCTGCAACGCGCTGTTCTCAGACCGCGTGAAGCTAGCGCGCGGGCATGTCGTGTGCCTTGCAGCGATGGCGATCGCCGGACTCGCCTACACGAGCCTGGCGCAGCCGGTCGGGCGCGCAGACGCGCCTGCATTCACGACGCTCCTCGGGACGGTGTTTGGCGCAGCGTCGCTTGTATTCGTCTGCCTGGGTCCGCTCACGGTCTATGTGGGCGGGCGGAGCGATCTGGACGAGCGTCGGCTGAAAATCCGCACCTGGTTCGTCCCGCTGGTGTCGGCGTATCTGGCCTGCGTCGTGCTCGTGCAGATCTACACAGTCATTGCAGCGCAAGCGACGCCGGCGCCTCTGGTGCTCTTCAACCTGGCGATCATCGATGGCATCGCCGCAACAGCGCTGCTGACATTCGTGCAGATCCGCGTCTGCAACTGGCTCGATCTGGTCGAGCCGACGCCCGACGTCGACTCGCTCAGTCGCGTGGAACGAAGCGTTCTCGATCGGCTGACGCGCCGCCTCGTCCCGGAGCGGCTGTACGCATGTGAGGGGCTCAGCATTGCGGTGCTCGCCGCGACGCTCGACACGCAGGAGTACGTCCTGCGCCGCGTGATCAACCGCGGTCTGGGATTTCGCAATTTCAACGACTTTCTTCACTCACACCGTCTGCGCGAAGCCGCCGTGCGCCTGCGCGAGCCGGCCGAGCGGCGCATTCCCGTCCTGACGGTTGCGCTTGACGTCGGCTATGGATCGATCGGCCCGTTCAACCGCGCCTTCAGGGAACGATTCGGCATGACGCCGACCGAATATCGCCGCGCCGCATCGCGCGAGGCCCAGCATCACGGCGAAGGCGATCTCGAAGCTCATCCCTCCTCTTCGCGACCTGCGTAGAACCCACGTCAAAGGTGGCTGTCTGCGATCAATCCCCCTCTCCCGGTTCCGGGGAGAGGTGAACGATAGGACCACACCCTTCACGGGTTCCTATTCATATCGATTTCGGAATCGGCGCGATTCTTTTCATTTTCGGCGAGCGCGTCAGAGCGCCGATCGGCACTGTTCTCCGGAAGTGATTCGTGACTCGTGAGTGGTCAGAAGCCTGTTGCGCGTGAATGAAATGCTGCAGTCAGGTGCGTCGCAACGAAGCCGGCGACCCTTACGACTCACGACTCACGACTCACGACTCACGATTCACGAGTCACGAATCACTTCTTCTGTGGAGTCCGTATGCCATTACCCGCCCGATCCGCGTTCGCGCGCTTTCTGCTTGTGGTGCTGCTTCTGACGACGGCGCCGGACGCGAGCGCTGCTCGACTCGTCGGAGATTTGCCGCGGCTCAAGGATGCGCCGCTGGAATCGTTGCCTGGCGTCGATACTGAGTATGGGGAGTTGCGGACCAGCGACGGCGCTCGACTGCGTACGATTGTGACGCGGCCGACCGGTCGCAGCGGACGGCTGCCCGCGGTCCAGTTCGTGCAATGGCTGTCATGCGAGACGATCGAGATTGCGCCGGATGCAAAGGACGGCTGGTCGACGATGCTTCGCCGTCTGATCACCGAATCGAATGTGCTGTGGCAAAGGATGGACAAGGCCGGCGTCGGCGACAGTCGGGGTCCGGCCTGCGCACAGCTTGACTACGAGACCGAGCTCGCTCATCACCGCGCCGCGCTCCGGCAGCTTCTCGCGCGACCGGACGTCGATCCCGGACGCGTCGTGATATTCGGCGCCAGCATGGGCTCCAACTACGCCCCGCTCGTGGCTGCGGACCAACCGGTCGCCGGCGTTGTGGTATGGGGAGGCGGCGCGACGACATGGTTCGAGCGCATGTTGCGATTCGAACGAAATGCGCTCGAACTCGGCGACACGGATCCAGCCTCCGTGAGCGCAGAGATGAATGCAAGAGCTGCGTATTTCCAGCGCTATCTTCTGCGGGGCGAATCGCCGGCCGCGATCGCGAAGAGCGACCCGGAGCTCGGTAAGGTCTGGGCGCGGATCGTTGGCGCGGGCGGCGACACGCACTACGGGCGACCGCCCGCATTCCATCAACAGGCGCAGCGGCAGAATTGGCCCGGCGCCTGGATGCGTGTACGCAGTCCGGTGCTCGTGCTTTACGGCGAATACGATTGGTTCGAGAGCCGTGACGCCGCAGCATTGATCGCGGGCGTCGTCAATCGCACGCGTCCGGGAACCGCGGCCTTGCGCGTCATCCCAGGCGTGGACCACCACTTCGTCAGGTATGCGACGCGCGAGGACGCGTTCCGTGAACGCAACGGAACGGAGAACGCGGCGCCGGCTGTGGAGATGATTCTCGCGTGGCTCAGGGAGCTCCGTCTGGACCAATCCTGACGCCGTCATGGGGACGTCGACGACGATGTCGCGACGCGCGCTGCTGTCTACGGCAGCCGGCGCGGGTCTCGTCATCGCATTTTCGCTCCGCCGCCTGGGAAACGGGTCGGCTCAGGAAGAAACTCCGGGCGACACTCGGAGCGACGCGACCGGATTCTCACCCGAATCTGAGCAATAGCTGTCACATCGTGGCGCACGAACGGCGTTGCGCGTCGCCCGTCACGCGGCCGGCGAATCGGGAAGCCCCCAATCCGCACGCAGTGTATTCCTGAGGAAGCCGGGCTTTCATTCATGGCGCCGCGTTCAACCGCCCTCACCTGCACCGGAAGGGCTGAACAGCTGCACCTGGCCTGGTTCTGTATCGAAAGTCCCGGCCGCCTCCGTTGAAACTTGCGAACAGGCGCACAAGTGCACGGCCGTGGGGCGCCCATACTCTTCATCGCTGAATACCAGCGATGAAGAGGTTTCTATGAGCGACCGCAAAGTCATTCCGTTCCGCAAGCGCCCGCCGTCGCAGACCGAACTCGAGGTCTACCGGCAAATGACGCGCGGTTGGAGTCCGGAGATGAGGCAGCTCATGTTTCCGGAGCACTTCAGGCACGATCAGGGCGCCGCTGAGAATTCACGTCGGGGATGAAAACCAGACGAGTCAGGCCCGGCTCAGCGCCTCAGCGCAACCTGCCCAACACATGAGGAATCGGCCATAGCGGTCGTCTCCTGAAGCTTGAAAAAGCGGTAAAGGAAAGCGCTCGACGACATTGACAAGGACGGTCGTTCGCGCTGCTCCGCCTGCGCAGGCGTCAAGGCCCAGGGAAGATCTGATGCAGCGTCTGCCCTGACGCTCGAAGAGTTGCCCGAAGGAAATCCCCTCCCGCGGGACAAGCTCGATCGGGGGCTACACTCATTCTCGAATGACGATAAATCACAGGATCCCCACCTGTGGACTTACGCGGGCGTCGGTCGCATGACGCACCATTCGCACAGACGCTTCCCTCACGTTCGCACAGCCGCTCTCCCTCCCGCGGATCGCGATACTCCAGAGGATCCCTAAGTCGGACGACCCATCCTGTCCGTTGAGACGCCCGGCGCACGTAGTGAACTGAGCAGGCGAGCGATGCGTCTCGCCCGGCTCACCTTCAACTACTTCGGGAGAATCTCAATGACTGTTCCGTTCAGAGCAATTGTGGCCCTCACCGCGTTGGGATGGGCGGGCGTCGCAGCGGCAGAGCCTGACCTCGTCATCGTTGGGTCCGTCGATCCGCAGTCGAAGCAAGTCACCGTGTTCGAGTCGCTGCTGTCGCGCAAGTTCGCGGATGGCGGCGCCGTTACGCGCATCTACGGCGGCTACAGCGCGAAGTCGAACAAGTATCACCTGGTGCGCGCCGGCAAGAGCGCCAGCGGCGGTTGCCTGACCGAAGTCTTTCAACTGGCGCGCCTGTCAGGCAATCGATTGGCGCTGGCGGTGAGCCCCTCGGGTCAGGCCTGGAACCCGAACATCCTGCAGCAACTCGGCGTCACCTTCGATTGCCAGAGTCGGGACTGTTTCTCCTGCGATCCAGACCACGGCATCCCCGACTTCGGCGAGGAACCCGGATGCACGTGCGGCACGCCGACCGACGTCGGCGAGGACGAAGATGGCGATATCGTGACCATTCATGACATCGACCCGGGCGTCTGCATCGCCGCGCGTCCCGGCACGTCCAGCTACAGCTATCGTCAGCTGATGGCGCCGGGAACGCAGGTGGGCAGCGAAGGCTGAGTCTGCAGAACCCTCCACCAGGAACGAACCCGGGAATCGCGAACTGCAGGACGCCCACCACTCGCAACGAGCGCTGGTGAAGCAATGGGCGCCCTGCAGATTCACTACCCAGATCAATCGTGCGCGATGTCTTCCGCCGCGTTGACTGAATTCGTATGCGGGCTTGCGCTCACCGGCGCAATCACTGCAAGTCGATCTGACCCTCGAAGACGACCTTCAGCTTCACACCGTCCACCTCGAGCGTCATCCTGGCGGGAAATGACTCCGCACCGGAGATCGCCCCTGAGTCGATGGCCGCCGCGACCGCACGTTCGATCTCGCGTTGTGAACCCACGCCGACCATCTTCAGAAACTTGCGAATGCTGAGATTGAAGGTTTCTTCATTCATTTGACGTCTCCATTCGCACCGACAGATGACCGTCAGTATGTGTTGCAGAGCGGGAGAGCACAAACGCCGTTCTACCGCGTCGTCACAGCGGGGCCGCTTCTACGCCTGCGCGCACACGAGCGTAAAGCGCCAGCAACTGCGGCCTGTCTTCCGGGCGCAAGCGCCATCTAAAGGCCAGAATTCGGGAACGCGCAGCCGGGAGCGACCAATTGCTGACATCGAAGAACACGTCGGCGGCGCCGTCCGATGCGCGAGTGCTCCGTATTGTCGTCCCCACGCCTCGGGGGATAGTTAGAACCTGAAACGGAGCCCGCTGCGTTTGCCGCCGCGAGCGTGCAATGCAGTACCCCCCGCAGGCGGAGGTCGACGTGAGCCGTCAGATCATGGTCCGACACTTTCGCCAGATCATCGTCTGGCCGATCCAGCTCATGCCGCTTCGCCCAAACGAACAGGTGCAACGGCACTGGGAAGCGCTCGAGAGGATCGAGGCGGAAAATCCCTGGAAGGAACTCGTTGACGAATTCGGGGCGGATGCGGACTGCTTCCAGGAACGCCACTACAAGGAGTTCGTCACCTACCTTCCGTATGTGCAGCGCTTTCTCTATGGCTCGACGGTCGGCCAGGAAGCGACCCGCAAAGGCCACGGTGAAGCGGGCATGCGAGTCTTCCGGCGCGCGGACGTGGCGCAAGTGCGCATTTCCTACGACGACGGCGCCCGCCTCAGCTTCGACGTCGCACATGTGGATCTCTATTTTTTTCTGGACGCGGACGTCGCCGTGCTCGTATTGGAGATGCACGCGAATGATCTGTCGCTCGAGCGCATGCAGGACACGCTCTTCCGTTTCGGCCGCGCGTACCCGGCGTTCTGGGAGGGCGGCTCGGTTGCAGGCAACTGTCCACGGCTGGTCGAATGGCTCGATGCAGGCGGCAATGTGCTCGCCACGAGCGACTACGATGATTGCGCCAAATATCGGCGCTTCGTCCATCGATACCGGTCGCCCTGCATTGCACGGCACTGGGAGCACCTGCTGCAGCCGCTCGCCCTCGAACGCGTCGGCGAGAAGGCGGTGCTGCGATACCGGCAACTTGAGTACTACCGGATGCCGTTCATGGTCTACCTCGCGGTAGACGACCCGACCGCGCTCACAAGAGCGGACTTCGTGCGCCTCGCCCTCATAACGCGATCGGGCGACCCCGACACGCTGCCCTACTCGATCGCTTCGCTTACGGACTTCGAACGCGAGTACTGCGAGGACCGTTTCTGGGGGCGGGCCGGCGGCGGCTTTTCTGGCGACACGCGCATCATCGTATCGGGGCCCGCCTTCGCGGTTGTCGGGCGCCATGACGACTGGTTCTTCGCCGGCCCTGAGACCGGCATGCTCGGTCAGTTCCGCCATCAGTATTTTCTGTTGTTTCTCATCGCGCACTTCAACAAGGCGGCGCTCGTCTCCATCTCCGATGAGCTCGCAGTCGCGATGAACCGCCTGACCGTCGGCGATACGGCCTCAGTCAAGCAATTCAAACGCACGATCCGCCAGGCGACGGAGGTGTTTCTGCGCTTCACGCACCGCTACTACTTCCACGAAGTTTCGCATCAGGCGCTGGCGAAAACCGTCTACGGCCGTCTGCAGGATCGTCTCGGGACCGAAAAGCTTTATGAAGAAGTGCGCAACGAAGTCATCGACATGAGCGCCTATCTCGATTCCGACAGTGCGCGCCGGCAAGCGAATACCATCGTGCGTCTAACCGTCGTGACGATCTTCGGCCTCATCGGCACCGTTGTGTCGGGTCTGCTCGGCATGAATCTTCTGAGCGAATCACATCGGCCGCTCGCGGAGCGGGCTCTGATCTTTCTGGTATTCACCGCGGGGGTGTGTGCACTCACGGTTGCGACGATTGTCCGGTCGAAACGCCTCGCCGATTTCCTGGACTCGCTTTCGGACGAGCGCGTGAGCTGGCGAAGCAAGGGACGCATCCTGCTCGATGCGTTCAAGTCGGCAAAACCGGCGTAACGGCGCGCTATTCGCGAGAGCGCACAAAACCGTTCTCTCAGGGCAAACGCTCACGGACGCAGCGCGCGAGAGAGCGTCAAACCGCCGACGAGCGTGAATGCGACGATTGGCGCTACATGCCCGAGGAGCAGGTGCAATTGATCGCCTGACGGACAGAAGATGAACACCGCGAGCCCGGCCCAGGCGCCTGCCGCCGCCCCCAGCGCCGCCCCTCGAAGACGGCTCGCGACCGGAACAGCGCGCCGCAGAGCGCGCGCGAAGCTCACGAGGGCAAGCGTGCTGACAATCGTCGCGATGACGAAACACCGCAAACCCCATGGAGATATCTCCACCCACGGGATGCCGGGATCGTGCGAATGCAGCGGGTTCGGCAGGATAAGCAGTGCGTAGATGGGAACGACGAGCCCGACGATCAATGCGAGGGGCGCCGCGCCGGCGCCCAGACCGCTGCGGCCTCGCCACACGGCGATCACCGTGGAGACGAGCGTGAGTCCAACGAGCATGGATAGCGCCAACAGGAGCGCAAACTTCGATTGCGACCCAACCTCGAGCCCGACCGCCGGACGCTGGTAGACGATCTCGGATGCGATCAAAACGACCGCCGCAGTCAACGCTGGAACTGCGGCAAGCGCAGTGATGATTCGCAGGCCCGTGCGCATCGTCGCAGCGGGCGTTGCTTCGATGTCAGCGCGTACGCGAGCGTAGAGCGCATCGGGAGGCGCCGCGCCGGCGCCGCCGCGGGGCGACCCTCTATATGGCGTCGTTTCCATGTTCCTTCCACCCGGCGGCGCTTAGCGCCGCTCTGAGATGTTCGCAAGCGCGATGCGCGCGCTGCTTGACTGCAGCGGCGGTCGTTCCGAGTACTGCGGCCGCCTCCTTCGTACTCAACCCCTCTTCCTTGACCAGAACGTAGGCGCTTCTGTTCTTCTCCGATATTTTCCTCAGCTCGGATCCGACGACGTCGAGCAGATCTTCCGCCAGAGTTTCGGCTTCAGGAGACGCGCAGTCGTCTGGCAACAACTCGTCGCGCTCCGCCACATCGCTTGCCCCACCCAACTCCTCCGGCCGACGGCGCCAGTACCTGAGTCGCGTCAGGTAGACGGAACGCGCAATCGCAAACGCCCAATGCAACGGGTTGGCGCCGGCCACATAAGTGGCGCGTGCGCGATGGAGTTTGAGAAAGGTTTCCTGAAAACAGTCGTCGGCCTCCGGAACGTGCATCGCGAGGCGCAGACAAAAACGATACAGGCGCGGCGCCATCAACTCGTACAGTCGCGGGAAAACCACGTCATCGCCCATTGCGTAGCGCTCCATGAGCGCGCTCAACGAGTGGGCTTCCATAGAGCGCAGGCAACGTTGCGGAATCGGAGTGGCTCATCGGAAACAGTCTCGGCTGGCAGGGGCCATGGGGCACGACGTATCCGGTGAATCTGCGCCGCTTCATGCAGGGCGTCACCGCCGAACAATGGCTGCAGATCGCGCGGCGGCCGGCGCGCCCGCCGATGCCCTGGTTTGTACTGCGCGATATGACGGACGAAGACCTCACCGCGATCTATGAGTACGTGCGTTCGCTGGGTCCGGCCGGCGCGATGGCGCCGGCGTATGCGCCGCCGGGCCACGCCGTGCGCACGCCGGTCGTGCGGTTCCCCGAGTGATGTCCGCTACCGTGGAGCGCATGAGTGAGCGTCATTCTGCCGGACCTCACCCGCGACGAAATATTCTTCGCGCCCGCTTGTCCTGAACGGTGAAAGCGGCTCGAAAAGCTGGCTGGAGCAAGCGGAACAATAGGGACGCGCCGTCTGAGACGCCGATTTCAGCGATCGCCAAATCTGGAGCTATGTACTCGGCGCGCACCACTTCAGGCGTGTAGCTACAAACTCCGGCAAGGATTCACAGTGAGCCACATGCGCCCGCAACATCGGATAGGGCGCGGACTCGAGCGTGTTTGCGAGCACATCGCTCAGCAAGGTGAAGATGCAGGCGGTGGTGATGTCAGCCTGCGTCAACCGTCCGCCGACGAACCACGGCGTGGCGCGCGGCGCGGCGCGCTCCAGTTCGGCGAGCGCGCCATGCATCTGTGTGCGGCATCGTTCCACCCACGGTTCATGTCGCTTCTCCGGCGGACGATACAGTGTCTCGTACAACTGATCCCTGCCCTTCTCGCAGGCGCCGATCGCCAGAGACATCACACGCAACGCGTCGCGGCGCTCACGACCCGAGGGCGGCAGAAGCGCACGCTTCGGCCCTGCTTGCTCATCAAGATAGTCCAGCATCGCCGCCGAATCCGGCAACACGTCGCCGTCATCCAGCACTAGCGCCGGAACGCGCGCGAGCGGGCTGTATTGCCGAATGCGCTCGAAGTCCTTGCCCACCGACCAGTTCAGATGCTCGAACGGCGTTCCGAGCAACTTCATGCTGATGGCGACGCGCCGTACGTAGGGCGAATCCAGCATTCCGATCAGCTTCATCATTTAGGTCCTCCCGCCCATACAATAGGACTGATCGAACGCGTCCCGTCTCGAGAGCGGTCGTGAATCGACGGTTATCGTCAGTTGAACAGCGATTCGATCCTATGCGTTGCTGCCGCGCAGGTCACTCTGTCGCAGACGCCTGTAATGCTCCGTGTTCCCCGATTGCGCCAGGGAGCGTCGATATGGCCGATGAAGTACGCCGTGAGCCAGCGCGTGATCCTCAGGATCTGGAGCGGCTGTTGGTTTCCCGACAGAGGACCGGGGACCTCGAAGGAATGGCCGCGCTTTATGAGCCCCATGCCGTTCTTGACTGTGGCGACGGGCGATTGACCGAGGGCAGGGACGCAATCCAGGCGCTCTACGCCGGAATGGCGGCCACAGGTCGAAGATTTGAGTTCGGCGATCAACGTCCGGCGATCATCAGTGGAGACCTGGCGCTCACTTCGACTCTCCTTCCCGATGGCAGCGTGACCGCGGAGATCGCCCGTCGACAGAGCGACGGCGCATGGCTCTGGGTCATCGATCAGTTCTCGCTCGCTTGACGCGTCGATCCAGCTCGGAACCTTGTTGCATTGCAGTCCAGCTGTGCGGCGAAACCCGTTCCGCTTGTCCGCATTGACGGTTGACAGTGAGCGGCCAGAATGTCGGCGCATGGGCATGGAGTGCACTGCGTGCGTGAGTTCACACGCAGGATAAGATGTTCATGGACTGCGGCCTCTGACTCTTGTTCGTACAGGAGGTCCTATGAGCTTCGATATCCTCGAGTCGCTCAACTCTGCGCTCGGCGGCCCCGTCACGCGACAGCTCAGCGCAGCCTTGGGCGAAAGCGCAGGCAGCACGCGCTCCGCGGCTCGCTCGATTGGCCCGACGATGCTGGCGGGGCTATTGCAGCAAGCGACGACGCCCTCGGGAGCGGCCGACCTATTCCGGGCGGTCAACCACGATCGAATCGATCCGGGCATCGTAGGCAAGCTCGGAAGCATCATCGGCAACCGGGGCGCCCTCGATTCGATGCTTGGAGTCGGCAACTCGTTGGTCGGCGCCGTCTTCGGAAACCGCAGCAGCGCGCTTACCAACGCACTTTCGCAGGTCACAGGCGTCCGGCCGAACTCGGCGCTGTCGCTGCTCGCGGCGGGATTTCCGGTGTTGTTCGGCATGCTGCGCAAGCAAGTCGTCAACGGCGGCCTCGATTCATCCGGGCTTGCCTCGCTGTTGTTCGCGCAACGCAGCGCCCTGGAGCGGACAGGGCTCGATAGCCGGATCACGAACGCGCTCGGAGTCGGCAGCCTGTCAAACCTGTTGAGCGCCGTGCCGGGCGTCCATACAGCACAGGCTGCGGCGACGCGTCAGCCGGCGCCGATTCGGGGACGAGCGCGACAACGCAGCGCCTGGTTGCCGTGGGCGATGGCGGCCAGCGTCGCAGCCCTGGGTCTGCTGCTGTTGGTCAACCGCACGGCGGATCACACGGGCGTGGATACGGCGCGAACGACTAACCCTGCTACGTCCACACGCGTCTACTTCGGCTCGGGCGAAGCAACGATCGACGGCGAGGACCGACTGAAGATCGCGAGCGTCGCCCAGTCCGCCAGAGGGCAGGATCGGCCTGTCGCCGTCACGGGATACACTGATCGCAGCGGCGATCGCGATCAGAATCTGGAGATAGCGAAGGACCGTGCGACGGCCGTGCGTGAAGCGCTCGTTGCAGAAGGCGTCGCAGAGTCGAAGATCGTGATGGATCCGCCGGCGGTGGTGACGGACGCCGGCACAGATGCGGAGGCGCGGCGCGTCGACATCGAAGTGCGCTAGCCCCCTGATGGTCGACGGGCGTCTTACCGCGATGGATCCTTCAGCGAGGTTGGTCCATTGCGCACGTCGCCCCCGCTAGCCTTCCTTTCGTGGATCAGCGGTCATTTTTTCGGCCGCGTCCGGCCAGCTCCCTGAGAGAAATGCAGCGATCGCCGGCCGAATCACATCCGACTCTTCGACGAACGACTGGTGCGCCGCGCCATCAATGGTCAACAGGCGGGCGGTGGGAAGCAGATAAGCCCATTCGCGACCAGCGCCGTAGGGCGCATTGCGATCACGCGTGCCGTGGATCACCAGCACTGGCTTCTGCAGACGCGCTACCCGCTCCCGCGGCACGTCGAGCTTCTGCACCGAACCGCCGAAATGATGCTGCATGTGCCGCGCCAGGTTCACTGGCCACTCGTTTGACATGTCGCAGACACCCACGCCCAGGCGCTCAACGTTCGCGGGATCGCCCACGAGCATGTACCGGACCACGCGCCACTCCTGCTCGCAGTACTCGCGCGGGTGTGTGACGTGATAGTTCTGTTTGCGCATCTCCCGGAGCCGGCCGCCGCCGTGCTCATCGATCACCTGCTGCGCGTCCCGGGCGACGTATTCGGGTTTGTACTCCGTGCCGAACTTCAGCGGCACAGGACCGAGCTGAACGATTCGCTCGATGCGCGACGGATGTTCCAGGGCGTAGAGCGCGACCATCAGACCCAGGTAGGAGTAGCCGATCGGACTGAAGCGTTCGACGTTGAAGTGTCGTCGAATCGTCTCGAGGTCTTTGACGTCGGCCTCGATCGTGACCTTCGCGAGGTCCGGGACCGGCGCCGAGCGCCCGCGATTGCGCATGTCATAGGAGATCAGCGTGTAGCGCTCCGCCAGCCAGCGGAAGTCGTTGAAGGCGAACAGGCGCGCGGGCAGGATCACGGTCTGCGCACCGCCGCCCAGCTTGACGTAGTAAAGCTCGACGCCGTCCGGGGTCTTCACGAAACCTTCGGTCTGCTCCGCCGCCCGCAATGACGGGATCAGCGCCAGACAAGCCAGCAGACACATCCATCGGATTCGCTTCATCGCTCGTGCCTCTGGGCCGCATTTCTCGCAAGGACCGCACGAGGAATACTAGTCAGACGAGCGCAGCCGCTCAGGCGCCCTCGCCTCCTTTCGTCGCACGACTGCGTCGTCCTGACGAATCAACGCACGCGAGCCTGCCTATCGCCAGACCGACTCCTTTCGGCTCAGTATCCGACCGCCTTGCCGGACTCATTGCGCGCATCGCTGGCGCCGAGTCGCACGCCGGTCGGCAGATCGATCTGGATGCATTCCCCGTCGCCGCCGCCGCCGAATGCGATCGTGTGACCTCTGTTCTTCAGCAGATTGACCGTGTCGGGCGAGAAGCGATCGCGCTCCATCAGGATGCGATCCGGAATCCACTGGTGGTGGAAGCGCGGCGCATTCACCGCCTGCTGAATATCCAGACCGAAGTCCACCGCGCCAATCAGAATGTTCGCGACGGTTGTGATGATCGTGGGTCCGCCCGGCGTACCGAGCACGAGCCAGAGCTTGCCGTCTTTCAGAACGATCGTCGGCGTCATCGCCGAAAGCGGACGCTTGTTCGGGCCGACCGCGTTCGCGTCGCTCTGGAGCAGGCCGAACATGTTGGGCACGCCGGTCTTCGCGGAAAAATCATCCATCTCGTTGTTCAGGAGGAACCCGAGCGGTCCGACCGTGACCTTCGAGCCGAATCCGCCATTGAGCGTCGTGGTGACGGCGACCGCATTGCCGTCGGCGTCGACGACCGAATAGTGCGTCGTCTGCGTAGCCTCCTTGCCCGGCGCGAATACGGGATGCTCGGTCGCGTAGCGTGTGAGCTCGATCGACGTTTCAGGCCGCTCGAGCCGTGACGAACTGCTGGCCCGCTGCAAGTTGATCGAGTTGCGCCAATCGACAGCGTACTTCTTGTCGGCCAGCCGCATGACCGGGACATCGCTGAATTCCGGATCGCCCAGGAATTGCGCGCGGTCGTAGAACGCGCGGCGATAGGCCTCGGCAATCAAGTGAATGGACTCGGCGGACCCGAACCCCGCCTTCGCCAGATCGTACCCTTCGAGGATGTTGAGCGTCTCGATGAGCGCGATCCCGCCGGATGACGGCGGCGGCGCGCTGATGATCTCGAGACCACGATAGGCGCCGCGCACTGGCTCACGCTCTTTCACGTCGTAATTCGCCATGTCCTCGACCGTGATGAGGCCGCCGCCCTGCTGTACGAATTCGGCGAATTCGCGCGCCATCCTGCCGCGATAGAAGTCGTCCGGCGCCGCGACGATTCTCTTCAGCGTGCGAGCCAGCTCGGGCTGCCTGAATATGTCGCCCGGGCGCCATCCCTTGCCGCCGTTCTGAAAGATGCGTTTCGAGTCGGGGTACTGCGCGAGTCCGGCGTCATTGGTCATGGAACGCGCGTCACCCCAGCCCAGCGCGAAGCCATCGCTCGCCAGGCGGATGGCGGGCGCCATCACCTGCTTCAGACGCAGCTTGCCGAAACTGTGCTGCGCCTGGATCAAACCCTTGACCGAGCCAGGCACGCCCGAAGCTTTGTAGCCGACCCTGCTGAGCTGTGGAATTACGTTGCCTTGCGCATCCTGATACATGTCCGCCGTGGCCTTTCCCGGCGCCTTCTCCCGATAGTCCAGAAAATGCGTCTCGCCGTCGTTCATGCGAATCAGCATGAAGCCGCCGCCGCCGATGTTCCCGGCCGCGGGATGCACGACCGCGAGCGCAAATCCTGTGGCTACCGCGGCGTCAATGGCGTTGCCCCCGGCCTGCAACATCTCTACGCCGGCTTGCGATGCGAGTTCGTGGACGCTCACCACCATGCCGTGCTCGGCGCGCTCCGGCCGCATGCCGCCGCCGGCCAGACAAACTGAGGCCGACGTAAGTGCGACGATCAGAACCACGAACTGAAATCGAAGCTTCATGAAGTCCCCGCCCTTGCTGTCTGAAACGACCGCCAGCGTAAATCTAGTGCCACATGGGCGCATTGGCAAAAAGACAGAGGGATCGTGTGCGAACCGCGCAAGGGCGCCAGCCATCCGCTGGGCTTCATTGTCCAGCGCGTCGATCGCAAGAATCTTCGCAGGGCTATCGACAGATAAGTCCGATCAACGGACCGCGACATAACTTCGCAATGGCTGCGCCGTCAGTCGCGTACACTGGCGTTGCAGGCGCGCTACCGCTTCTTTAGCAGGCTGTTGAAAAACTATTTCAACAGCCTGCTAATCCGGGCCACGGACGGCCCGGCGAAATCATGCGCATTCTTATGTGCTTGATTTCGGGAGCGCAGCGAAAACCACGCTTTTCGCAAGCGACGTTGAAAACGGCAGGGAAAGCCTTTTTCAACATCTTGTTAGAGGAACGGTTCAGCCTGTGAAAACCTCAAGAGGAATAGTCGATGCTCTATCGCGCAGCGCTCGCGCTCAGGCTGGCCGCCGTCGTTGGCGTCGCTCAGATTCTTTGTGCGTGTGGACAGGATCGCGCACAGGCGCCGTCTGCAACGTCCGCCGCCGACGGTCAGAGTCTGCTTTTCAAGCCCAATGCGGGCGTCCAGGACATCATGGCCTACATGATCGACCCGGCCGCTGATTTTCTGTGGGGTTCCGTCAGCACGACAGTTACTGAGCAGGGTGTCGAAGAGAAGCAGCCGCGCACGGACGAGGAATGGAACGAAGTTCGCCGCCAGGCGATCATTCTGGCGGAAGCGACGAATCTCTTGTTGATCGACGGTCGCCGTGTGACTCGCGAGGGCAAGCAGCTTGAGGACCATGGAACGCCGGGCAACCTGACAGCGGACGAGGCGGAAAAGGCCATCGCAGCAGACCGTGCGACCTTCATATCCTTTGCGCACGCGTTGCATGAGGTCGGCGAGGCGATGGTCTCCGCGGCCGACAACAAGAACCCGCAGGGGCTGGTTGATGCAGGTGAGACGATGGATCGCCTATGCGAAGGTTGTCACCTGAAGTTCTGGTACCCGGGACAGAAAATTCCTGTCTTCCCCGACCAGGCGCCGGAAACTGATCAGTAGCGCGACACCAATCTGATCAGATTGACGGGTGTACTGGCTGGTCGCTGCTAATGCCGTCGGGTAAACGTGGCCACTTCGGCAACCTGCGCGATCGCCCTGCAGAGAATGCCAGGCTCACCCTTGCAGGCGTCGATGGCGCCGCGTGGCGGGCGCGATGCCCTGTGGCGCACCGAACACTCCGGCTGTACCTGGGGCATGCGAGCTGCCTGGAAGCTGATCTGTTCCGCCAGCGACGAGATGGCCTGATGCAGCGGGTTCATGAGCACAGTTCAGCGCGATTCCTCCGCGCTTTCAATGCTTCCGTTGATGCGCTGCGATAGCGATGCTATGAGCGCGCTGAAGAGCCGCGAGAGACCGCAAAAAAAAGAGCAATAAAATGACCACACTGGAACGTCGGAGTCCGTGTGAGCTTCACCGTACGCCTCATGTTGAGTGCAACCACTCCGCCTAACTGCGCTCCAGACTATGCGTATTCCTTTTTGCGGTCCTTCGCGGCTCTGCTCTTCGCTGGCGCCAGGCGTCGATATTCGTTTGCATGCGATCCAATCGGCGGATTCGACGCGATGCGCTTCCGACCAGGAATTCGCAGGCAGCTCGGATGGCGAGCGGGGGCGCTTCGCCAATGCAGACTGTCCCTAATGTCCGCCGCGCTCGCGCGAGAGTAGTGTCGGCGGCGTCGCGATGATCGGGGGATCGACATGGCTCAGATCGACCAAGACCGCGTAGTCGGCGTGCTCAACCGCATCCTGGAGGCGGAACTCGCCGGCGTCGTGCGTTACACGCACTACTCGCTCCTGGTGTTTGGCTTCGGGCGGATTCCAATCGTGTCCTGGCTGCAGGCTCAGGCGAACGAATCACTGCTTCATGCTCAGCAAGCCGGCGAGTGGATCACGACGCTGGGCGCCCATCCTTCGTTGGGCATTGGACCATTGCTGGAGTCGCACACGCATGACATTGGGGCGATATTGCGGGAATCGCTGGAAACGGAAGGACAAGCGCTCGTGTTGTATCGCGAGTTGCTGGCGCTCGTCGAAGACAGATCGGTAGCGCTGGAAGAATTCGCGCGCCAGATGATTTATGCAGAAGAGCTCCACGCCGCCGAAGTCGACAAGATGTTGCGGAAACCAGGAGAGCTGCAGTCGGTGACCTCGCGGGCGACATGATTCTGGTGGGCGCCCGGGCTCGATCAGAATGGAAATGCGCGATTCCCGGCTGAACGCTCACCGGTTGTTTCTATTCTCGCTGGAACCACAATGAATCCTTCGACGCGATCGCCGTAGGTCTCGTATTCATTCCGGAGAAAATAAACCGCGGCGAGGGCGCAAAGCGCAGCATCGACCGCGTCGATGCTCCTGAGCGAGCCGGTTTCCACGCCGGCGTCGCTCAGGAGAGCTCGTCTTACGACTCCCTTGTTCCTCGCGGAGATCACCTTTCCCGCCAGCGCGCATGCAACGGCGTGAGGAAAGGTTTCGAAGCACACAGGCAGACGGGCCGATCCTGCGCCGTCGAACCGGCGGTAATGGTTTTCGATTCTCTTGTACAACGCTGCACCGTTGAGCATCCAGCCGAAGTAGTCGCCCGGATGCGATTTCGCAGCCCGCTCAGACGGTGTTGAGAAGCACCGGATTTTCGAGGCCGCCAGCTCACGTTCCGCGCACCGCGCTCCACCGGATCTGCTCCAGTCGATGGGCGCGTCGATTCCCACGGCGCGAGCGCCGACACGATTGCACCATGCGGCGACCTCACCAGGATCGCACGATGACATTTGAGCGAAATACTCTCCGCGCGCCAGCGCTACGGCGTGGAAGCCTTTTGCCTTTCCCCCGACGTCGATTCCCGCAACCACTTCGCTGTCGCATTTGTGT
This sequence comes from uncultured Gammaproteobacteria bacterium, assembly GCA_963723505.1. Classification (GTDB taxonomy): domain Bacteria; phylum Pseudomonadota; class Gammaproteobacteria; order Steroidobacterales; family Steroidobacteraceae; genus Steroidobacter. Next base: position 106,329 of record CAVRQU010000021.1, on the reverse strand, counting down.
TTCATTGATGCGCCCAGATTACCCGTGCAGAAACGCATCGAACACACCGTCCCGGCGCCCAGCATCGTCCCCGGTGTGTTCGTCTCGGAATCAGTGGACGCCCTGGTGATTTCTCCCGGCAATTTCAGTGCGTCTGTCGTGGTCCTCTGAAAAGCGACGGGTGTCCTCGCTCCTCCTCTCGACGTCGACGGCGTTCGGCGTATAACTGGCCGCTCAGCCGATCGCGCTCAACGCATTGCGCTTGCGCGGCCGCCTCAGTCGCGCGCAGCGAGGCCGGCGCTGCAGGCGGCCGCCATTCCAGCGGCCTCGAAACCGTGAAGGAGATCATCATGGCGACATACATCGTTCTGTCGAACTTTACCGATCAGGGCGTCCGCAACGTCAAGGAGACGACGAAGCGGGCAGACGCCATTACGGAGACGGCGAAGAAGTTTGGCGCCAGCGTCAAACAGGTCTTCTGGACGCTGGGGCATTACGACGTCGTCGCCGTCTGCGAGGCGCCGGACGACGCCGCGATCACGGCGCTCGGCCTGGCGATCGGCGCCGCCGGCAACTCCCGGACGCAAACATTGCGCGCCTTCTCCAGAGACGAGATGAATGCAATTCTCAGCAAGGCGTTTTGAGCATCCCACGGCTGCTGCGGCGGGCAAAGAAACGCGCCCGATGCATGCCCTCTCAGGCCGGCCACAGCCAGCCAAACGCACCCCCTGTGAGCAGAGAGTAGATCAGACCGTCCAGCGTGGCCTTGAGCGTCAGACTCCACGAGCGCTGATACCAGATCGACATCTGCCACAGGGCGACTGCGTAGCCGATGAACGCCGTCGCACTGGTCATCTGGAACACCCGCATATACTCGGCGCCCGGCGCAAGCGAGCGGCTTGCGATATACGCCGCGAAGATCGACACGGCTAGTGCATGCAGGAACCAGAGCGTCAGACTCTTTCCCATCGAAACCGGTTCGTTGCGCATGACCGTCAGCACGAGCACAGGACCCTGTCGCATCTTCTCCAGGAATTCAGGAGAACGCATTTCCCCGGAGCTCATTACCCGAGGAACCATGTACTCGCCCGGCGGAATCGCCAGCGGCCGCAGTGCATCTCTCAACCTGTCTTCGTCCGGCGCCTTCGGATAGTCATTCTTGTGCCACAGCGGCGCCATGTGGATGACGGAGCTCGCGAAGAAAACGATCGCTGCGGACAGCAGGATCGGAAGCCATAACGCGAACATGCTGGTCATGGGTGAGTCCTCTCGATCGAATGGACCTTTCTTGTTGAATGCCGCCGTTGCGCACTCTACCGCCAACTCAAGCTTCACGGTACCGGGCTGGGGGATCGGGGTCAGCACGTTCGGTCGCTCACGAGGACCAGCAGTCGCCCGCGAGACCCATCGATTTCAGCCTCGTTACCGACCGGGACACGCATTGCCCTGACGCGGGAACGCCGGAAGCCTTCAGCCATTTATCCACGAGAAGAATTAACCCCACCTTCCCTCTTGTCAGGTTCCCCTGATGACTCGAACAGAGCCCGACTCACTGAATGCGTCGCAGTCCGTGTCCGCGCTGTCGCCGCTGCGGTTGCCGGTATTTCGGGCTGTCTGGGCCGCCAGTACGGTCTCCAATCTTGGCGGGCTGATACAGTCCGTCGGTGCGGCGTGGATGATGACCTCCATCGCACAGTCAGCAGGCATGGTCGCGCTCGTGCAAGCATCGGTCACGCTGCCGATCATGTTGTGGTCACTGGTTGCGGGAGCGATGGCCGACAACTTCGACCGTCGCAAAGTAATGCTCGGCGCGCAGATCTTCATGTTCCTGGCGTCGATTGGACTGTCGGTCTGCGCCTGGATCGGATTGATCACGCCATGGCTGCTGCTCCTGTTCACTTTCCTGATCGGATGTGGCGCGGCGTTCAACGCTCCGGCGTGGCAAGCCTCGGTTGGAGACATGGTCCCACGTGCGCAGTTGCCAGGCGCCGTTGCACTCAACAGCATGGGCTTCAACATGGCGCGCAGCGTGGGGCCTGCAATCGGAGGCGCCATCGTTGCCGCAGCGGGCGCCGCGGCCGCATTCGCGGTAAATGCGGCAAGCTATATAGCGCTGATCGCCGTGCTTGCGCGCTGGCGCTCGCCGCCGAATCCGCAGTTGCTCCCGCGCGAGACGCTCGGGACGGCCGTAGCGGCGGGCGTTCGCTATGTTTCGATGTCGCCCGCCATTCGAACTGTTCTGGTCCGCAGCGCTGTCTTCGGCATTGGCGCCAGCGCGGTCATGGCGCTGCTGCCGCTGGTTGCAAAGATTCTGATCGCGGGCGGACCGCTGACCTATGGTCTGTTGCTGGGTGCGTTCGGCGTGGGAGCGGTGGCAGGCGTCGGTGTGAGTGCGCGACTGCGACAAATGCTGTCGACAGAGAGCATCGTGCGCTGGGCCAACGTCGGATTTGCCGTTGTCGCGGCAATCGCTGGGGTGAGCACCCGGCTGCAGGCGACGATGGCGGCGCTGCTTGTCGCAGGAGCAGCGTGGGTGCTGACGCTTTCGACGTTCAACGTCGCGGTGCAGCTGTCCGCCCCCCGTTGGGTCGTCGCGCGCGCGTTGTCGCTCTACCAGATGGCTGCGTTCGGTGGAATGGCGGCGGGGAGCTGGCTCTGGGGCGCCGTCGCAGCGCGTGACGGCGTCAGCACAGCATTGCTGGCGGCGGCGGTTGTCGTACTGCTTTGCGCAGTGCTCGGGCGCTGGTTGCCGCTCGCGCAGGCGGAGGAACTCAATCTCGATCCGCTGCGCCTCTGGAAAGAACCCACCACCGCCGTTCCGGTCGAACCACGTACAGGTCCCGTCGTGATCACGATCGAATACGTCATCCGCGAGGAAGACATCGTGGAGTTCCTTGTAGCCATGGCGGAGCGGCGACGCATCCGGCGCCGCGACGGAGCGCTCAACTGGATGCTACTGCGTGATCTGGCTGATTCTCAGATCTGGATAGAGCGTTACAAGACGCCGACGTGGCTGGATTACGTTCGACACAACAGCCGCCTGACGCAGGACGACGCGATCGTTCCCGAGCGCCTTCGCGCACTCCACCGCGGTCCCGGTAGTCCTGTCGTCCGACGCATGATCGAACGGCAGACCGGCTCTCTCCCAGCGGGACCCGCTGCCGCTCCGCATGATCTTGCGGAACCCCTCACCGATCCCACTCGATTGGCATAGATGCGAATAAGCCAATGGAGCTGCTACGCAGCGCTGGCTGATGGCGTCCCATGCGCAAAGGGACAATCTGATCTGTCCGGATCTGTCCCCGTTTGATTTTTCCAACCATTGAGCCGACGCCCGGCAATCCGGGCATCCAGTCGACACAGCATCGGTGCTGTTACAGACTGCACCCCTGGCAAGATCAAGGATACGGAGACCCCAATGCGCTTTGCTTACGCGACGTTCCTCTCGATGGTTGCGACGTTTCTTCCCATCGCGTCGACGCCGACTGAGGCGAGCGCGCTGCGCGGCGTGGAAGTCGGCGACATCGACGCCAGGACCGCGCCCTGCACTGACTTCTTCGAGTTCGCGAACGGCAAGTGGCGAGCCGAGAACCCGATCCCGCCGTCTATGCCTCGCTGGAGTCGACGTTGGGCTGCCGGAGAAGCGTCCAAGGACAAATTGCGCGACATCCTCGAGACCGCCTCGCGGGCGAAGGGCGCCAAGGGAAGCGACGACCAACTGATCGGCGACTTCTACGCCGGCTGCATGGATGAAGCCCAGGCCGAGCAGGCAGGCGTGAAGCCTGTCGAGCCGCTGTTGAGAGAAATCGAGGCCCTTCGTGATCCCCGCGATGTGCAGCGACTGATCTCGAAGTTGCACGGCATCGCGATCGCCGCGCCCTTCCAGCTTTATGGGGAATCGGATGTGCACGAACCCTCGAACGTGATCGCGCATCTCTACGCCGCGGGTCTCGGCATGCCCGATCGCGACTACTACCTCAAGCCGGAAGAGCGCTTCAAGGAAGCACGCGAGAAGTACCGCAGGTACGTCGCTCGACTCTTCGAGCTCGCCGGCGCCTCCGGCGCAGACGCGAACGCCGCTGCGGATTCAGTGTTGAAAATGGAGACCGCGCTTGCGCAGGCCTCGCTCGACAACGTCGCGTTGCGCGATCCGAAGTCGACCGACCACAAGATGTCGCAGGCGGAGTTGCAGAAGCTGACGCCGGCCTTCGAGTGGCAGGCGTACTTCGACGCCCAGCGCGTACGGCCCGGCGCCGAGGTGAATGTCGCTGAGCCTGCCTTGATGAAGGAGTTCGATCGGCAACTGCGCGAAACGTCGCTCGTTCAATGGCGAACCTACCTGAAATGGCACGTGCTCAATTCGGCTGCACCGTCGTTGTCGACGGCGTTTGTAGAGGAAGAGTTCGCATTCAATGGCGCATTTCTGAACGGCGCTCGCGAGATGAAGCCGCGCTGGAAGCGCTGCGCCGAAGCGACGGACAACCTGCTCGGCGATCCGCTCGGCCGCAAGTACGTGGAAAAGTACTTCCCGCCCGAAGCCAAAGCGCGCATGCAGGAGTTGGTGGGCAATCTGCGCCTCGCCATGCAGGAAACGATCGAGGGACTGGACTGGATGAGCGCCGCCACCAAACGACGTGCGCTGGAGAAGCTCGCGACCTTTCAATCCCAAGGTCGGCTATCCCGATAAATGGCGCGATTACAGTGCAATACCAGTGATGCGCGATGCGTACTGGCAATCAGTGGTGAATGCTCGCGAGTTCAATGTACAGGACAATCTCTCGCTCATCGGCAAGCCTGTCGACCGCGGCCGCTGGTTCCTCACGCCGTCGACCTCCGACGCTTACTACAACCCGACGCTCAACGAGATCGTCTTCCCGGCCGGCATCCTGCAGCCGCCCGCGTTCAGCGTAAACAATATCGACGCGGTGAACTACGGCGCGATCGGCGTCGTGATCGGACATGAGATCAGCCACGGCTTCGACGACCAGGGCGCGCAGTTCGATGCGCAAGGACGCCTCAGAAACTGGTGGAGCGCGGAGGACCTGAGCAAATTCCAGCAACGCGGTCAGTGCGTCGTGCGGCAGTTCGAGAGCTACTTCGTCGAACCCGGCATCCACCACAACGGCAAGCTGGTGCTGGGGGAAAGCATCGGGGATCTGGCGGGCGCGAAGATCGCGTATCGCGCGTTCCAGATTTCCCAGCGAGGCAAGCCGCCGGCCCCGACCGTCGATGGTTACTCGCCGAACCAGCAATTCTTCATTGCCTGGGGACAGTTCCGCGGCGATGCGGTCCGACCTGAGTTCGCCCGCACCATGGTGCAGGGTGATCCGCATCCGATCGGCAAATACCGAGTCATCGGACCCTTGTCGAATCTGCCGGAATTCGCCGAGGCGTTCCAATGTCCGAAGGATGCGCCGATGGTTCGGCCCGCCTCGGAGCGGTGCGAGGTTTGGTAACCGTCTTCTGGGGCCGGAACATCGAACGACGGCTGGCGATTTCCGGGTAAGCAGAACTTCCCGGAGGAAAGAGCCATGCCGCGTGGAGACAAGTCGAAATACACCGACAAACAGAAACGCAAGGCCGCGCACATTGAGGAAGGTTATGAGAAGCGCGGTGTGCCGGAGGACGAAGCCGAGCGACGAGCGTGGGCGACTGTCAACAAGGAAAGCGGCGGCGGCAACAAGAGCGGATCCGGACGCGGCGTTCGCGATACGCATGCAGCGGCTCGCAAGGGCGGTCGGCTCGGCGGTAAGGCCTCTGCCTCGCGACCGCGTGCGGCGCGATCCGCATCTGCGCGCAAGGCCGCCGCGACGCGCAAGCGTCACGAGCAGCATGCCGGTCGCTGAACGAACGACGCGCTCAGGCGAGGCGCCTGTCTTGGCGGCAGTTCTCATGATGCGTGACGTCCACTGAATGAACGACAATGACGCGCGCAAACGTCAATCGCGACTGCACCGAGGAAGACGCCTTATGGCCCTGTACCAACTCGGCGAGCACGCGCCACGAATCCACGAAACCGCCTGGGTCGCCGCCAGCGCCGAGGTGATCGGCCAGGTCGAGCTGAGCGAGTACGCCAGCGTCTGGTTCGGCGTCGTGGTTCGCGGCGACGTCGCGCCCATCCGGATCGGCCGCAATTCGAATGTGCAGGACAACTCGGTGTTGCACGCCGACCCGGGCCAGCCGCTGGTCATCGGCGAGAACGTGACGATCGGGCATCAGGTGATGCTGCACGGTTGCACGATCGGCGACGGCGCGCTGATCGGCATTCAGGCCGTCGTGCTCAACGGAGCGACGATCGGGCGCAACTGCATCGTCGGCGCCGGCGCCGTGGTGACCGAAGGCAAGTCCTTCCCCGACGGGACGTTGATACTTGGCGCGCCGGCCAAGGCGGTAAGAGAGTTGACGCCTGAGCAGCTCGTTTCCCTTCGCGCAGGCGCGTCGCACTATGTGGAGAATGCGCGGCGCTTCAGAACACAACTGAAAAAAATCGACTGAAGCGTGAACCAGGGAACGGACAGAAGGCACAAACCGATTTCAGTTCGTGGAGAGTTTTTCGTTTCGCCGATCGAACTGCCTGACACGTAGCGTCATCGGCGCGCTTGCGCGAGCATGGAGCCATGGCGCGCATTGCATCTCTGCTCCTCGCTCTGGCGTTGCTGCCGCATGCACTGCAGTCAGAAAATGCATCGATGTCCGGAATGCCACGACATCGCGCGCCCGCGCCGCCGCTCCAACTCGCTGCTCAGGCGCAAGGCGAGGTGGAAGTCTGGATCGATCTGAGCCTGCCCGCGCTGAGCACCTTGCCGCGCGATGAACGCGAAGCGCGCGACAGGCTGCGCGCGAACATCGAAGCGCAGCAGGACGAAGTGATCGCGCAGCTCGCTTCGCTCGGCGCGAAAGAGCAGGCGCGCATTTTACACGTACGCAATTCACTTGCCGTACGCATGCCCGCCTCTGCGCTTTCACAGCGCGCGCCATACCAGGCGTAATCAATGTTCGAGAGGTGAAGCACACAACACGAAAGACTTGGCGTGCCGTTGAAAAAACGAAAGGGAGCTTTTTTTCAACGTGGCGTCAGTGCAGTTACCGCAATTGACGTAGCAATAATCGCGAGAGCAGCATCTCGCACCTTTGCGCGGCGCCGGTTGCGATTCTCTTCGCGAACAAGCGCGCGCACTGCAAGCGATCAACAAATCGGGGAGAGCAGTCATGAGATGTTCCCGGTTCGCAAGCGCTCTGCTCGCTGCGGGGCTCGTGGTCGGCGGCGGCGTCAATGCAGCCCCTACATCGCAGCAAGCAACTGCGCGCGCCGGCGCCGCCGGCTTCGATGCGCAGCGGCTGGCCATCAGGGGCGGTACGCCGCAAACGAAGATTGACCCGCGCTTGTCGCGCCGGCGCGGACCGCGTCGACGTGTGGGTGTCGTTGTCCGATCCCGCGCTCGCCGCTTACAAGAGCGCGCGGCTGGCGCAACTGGGCGCGGAGATGCAAACGCGCCGCGCGGCGAGAGCAGGCGCAGAGACGCGGCCGCTTCGTCGACGCTCGCAGCTGAACAGGCCTTGCAGGGTGAACTGCGCTCGCATCGTGCAGCGCTGCTCAACAAACAAAGTGAAGTGATGAACGCGCTGCAGGTCTCTGGGCGCGCGCGAACTCGGCCGCGTGCATGTGGCGCACAACGCAGTGGCGGTGACAGTGGACGCATCGTCTTTGCCCGCCATCGCGCAGATGCCTGGCGTGCGCAACGTTCGCCCGGTCATTCACTATGAGCTCTCATTGGACGAGACCGTGCCCTATGTCGGCGCAGCGGCCGTGCACGCCAAAGGCATAGACGGCGCGGGCGTCGTCGTCGCGGTGCTCGACTCGGGCGTTGACTACACGCATCGCAATCTCGGCGGTCCGGGAACGACGGATGCGTATAGCCGCCGCCTATGGCGCTGCGCCGGACGACCCGAAGAACGAGAAGCGCGACGGTCTGTTCCCGACCGCAGAAAGTGATCGAGGGCTTCGACTTCGTCGGCGAAGTCTGGCCCAACGGCGATCGCACCGAAGATCCGGATCCGATCGATGCGCCGGCCGATTGCCCACCGACGGCGGTCATGGCACGCACGTCGCGGACATCGTCGCCGGCAAGAGCGCTGACGGCTCGCACAAAGGCGTCGCGCCCGGAGCATCGCTGCTGGCGGTCAAGGTTTGCAGCGCCGTCTCAACGAGCTGCAACGGCGTCGCCCTGCTGCTGGCGATGGACTTCGCGCTCGACCCGAACGGCGACGGCGACATCAGCGACGCAGTCGACGTGATCAACATGTCGCTCGGCTCGGACTACGGCCAGATCGAGGACGATTTGTCCGAAGCTTCCACGGATGCGGTGAAGCTCGGCGTCGTGGTCGTCACCGCGGCGGGCAACGGCGCCAACCGGCCGTATATCGTCAGTTCGCCCTCGATCGCGCCGGGCGTCGATCAGCGTCGCGCAAACTCAAGTGCCGAGCGCCGCGGGGTTTCCCGCTGGTCGTCAACTCGCCGGCTTCGATCGCCGGTACGTATCCCAATACGGCGACGGTTGACTGGGCGCCGATAGGTTCCGGCTTTACCGGCGACGTCGTGTTTGTCGGTCAAGGATGTCCCGCCGACAGCATTGCGCCTGGCAGTCCGGAGGATCCCTATCTCGCCGATCCCGAGGGCAAGGTTGCATTGATCGATCGTGGCGCATGCGCCGTCAGCCTGAAGGTGGACCGCGCCGCGAAGGCGGGAGCCATCGGCGTGTTGATCGGCCTGATCGCGCCGGGCGATGCGATTTCGTTCTCGTTCGGCGGCGGCGACGACTTCGTGCCGACGCTGGTCATCCAGCAATCTCTGAGTGAATGCGATCAAGGACAACGAGTAGGCGCCGGTCAACGTCACAGTGTCTGACGCCAGCGCGATCGATCTCGTGGGCAGCATGGTCAGCTCGTCCTCGCGCGGACCGTCAGTGAGCTTCTCGTCCATCAAGCCGGAAATCGGCGCACCGGGTGCATCGGTCTCGGCGCAGGTCGCCACTGGCGACGGGGAAACAGCTTTCGGCGGCACGTCCGGCGCCACACCGATGGTTGCGGGGGCGGCGGCCTTGTTGATCGAGGCGTATCCGGACCGTGCGCCCGAGCAGATCAAGGCGATGCTGATGAACAGCGCGGAGACGGAGATCTTTACGAACCCCGCGCTGTCGCCAGGTGAGCTGGCGCCGATCACCCGAATCGCCGCCGGCGAGCTGCGCGTCGACCGGGCGTTTGCAGTTGAGCTCAGTTGCGCGTGAACGCACCAGTCATTCGGCGGCGTTGTCGTTCGGCTTCCACGACGTCGTCGCGTTCAAGGCGCTCGAACGCAAGCTGCTGGTGGAAAACTTCGGCGATACGGACAAGACGTTCGACTATCACAGACGAGCTTCCGTTACGCCGATGACGAGGCCACGGGCGCTGTGCGGCTGATCGCGCCGAGCAGCGTGCATGTGCGCGCACACGGCCGCAAGGAAATTCCCGTAGCGATGGTCATTGACGGCGGCAAGCTTCACCGACTGGACGCTCGATGGAGGACCGAACGGCGGCAACGGCGCGCTGCTCAACGGGCCCGAGTACGACGGCTACCTGCAGCCTGACCGCCGGCGAGCGAGCACTTGTCGGTGCCCTGGCATGTGCTGCCGCGCAAGTCGGCCGCAATCAGTGCGACCGACGAGCGTGAAGGTCGGGCGAGAAGGTGCGAGTCACCAACATCGGCGTGGCGACCAGTGAGTTGGACGTGTTCTCGCTCACCGGCGTCAGCCCGACGTGCGGACCGCTCCGAGCTGCCCGAGCCTGGCGACGCCTTTGCGTTCATCGACCTGCGTGCGGTGGGCGTGCGGCTCGTGACGCCGGGCGTCCTGCAGTTTGCCGTCAATACGTTCGGTCGCCGGGCTCATCCCAACTACCCAGCTGAGTTCGACGTTGTTATCGACACGAACCGCGACGGCGACGCCGGATTTCGTCGTGTTCAACTCTGAACTCGGAGGATTCGACGTCAGCGGCAGCAATGTGGTGTTCGTGTTCGAGATCGCCACGGACACCTTTCCGCGGTCGTCTTCACCGATGCGGATCTGCAATCGGGCAACGTCATTCTGACGGTGCCCACGGTGGCGCTCGGCATGACCGACGATACGACCTTCGACTTCGCGGTCGCAGGCGATCGACAACTACTTCACCGGTAATGCTGACCGATGAAGTCGGCCCGATGACCTACACGCCATCGACGCCGAAGTTCGTGGCGACGGATGCGCCCGACGTCGTGCCGCCGCATTCGACCGTGCGGTTCGGTACGGCGGCGGTCCGGGGCGGCGATACGCATCGCCGTCGCAGATCGGGTCTGCTGCTGATGCATCGACTCGACGCGCGCAAGGAAGCCACGATCGTTCGGATCCACTGACGCAACGGATCGGACAGGCGCGCGCGACTTCTTCGGAAGTCGCGCGCGACAGCCGGGCTGGACATCCAGGCGCCTCGTCGAACCCTGTTCGAGTCATGGCGTTGCAGGTGACTCGCCAAAAAGACTATCACGCGGCCGCCTGCCGTCCGACCTGCGTTTGTACGTTTTTCCTGCACACGGCAATCGAAGACGCTCGTCTACGAGCATCTTTTTTGCCAAAGCAGGCGTGATGTAATCACTGAGTTCTGGAACAGTTGCGCCCCGCCGCGAGTCCGTAATGCGAACACGTCCGTGGGAGGAGATCTTATGCTGCGCAACTTCGTTCTCGCAGTCTCTGGGGGGGTCCTCATTTCGTCAGGTGCGCTGGCTGAAGAAGCATCGCCGACCATTCAACACGCAGCGGAGGTCTCGCTCAGCAACGACACGCTCCACGTGCGGTATCTCGCCAGCGGCGAAAAGATTGGCGCAGGGCGCAGCCAGGCGTCGGCTGGTTTCTTCTTGAGTGAGGAACGCGACATCGTACTCGACGCTGCATTGCTGTTTCCGATCAATCTTGAATTTGATCTTGGACCGGTTGGACCGCTGACGATCCTCGTCGGACCCCGCGCCTACGCCGCACTGCTCGAGGAGGAGAACAGTGATGTGATGGCGTTCTCGGTCGGAACAGAGATTCGGTTCGACATTCTCCGTGAGCGCCTCGCGGTTGTGGGCCAGGCGTTCTATTCGCCGGACATCCTGACGTTCGGCACAGCCGACAATCTCCTCGATCTGAGCGCACGCGCCGAAATTGGACTGGGCTCCCAACTGACTGGATTTGCAGGAATGAGATGGTTTGAGTTCGATCTCGCTGAGGGTGAGGGAGAGCGCACGCTGCAGGAAGAAGTTTTTGTCGGCATGGGTTGGCGGTTCTAACAGGGTGGTGAAAAAGGCTTTCCCTGCCGCCTGATTGATTTGAAGGTGGCAACGTCGCTTGCCCAACTCTTATGAAAGACACTGGGCGTGGTTTTCGCTGCGCTCCCGACATGTCAATGACATGGCAAGCACATAAGAATGTGCATGCCACATTCAAATAGATGTGGGCCGGGCCGTCCGTGGCCCGGAATACCAGGCGCTTGAAATGGTTTTTCAACAGCCTGCCAGGGACGCATCACGCTGAGCACGCTCTTCCCGCACCAGCACGCAATCGCCATTTAGCGCGTCCTGAATGGCGGCCGCGGTACGGGCTCGCAGGACGTGTCGAGTCCACGCACGGCGCCGCTGCGCACGACTGCTCGTACAGTCGCGCGACGCAGTCGTTCCACTCCGTGTGCCCCTGGTCGCGGAGCACCACTTCGACGCGCTCAGAGAAGCCGGGCGCGATGTGCTCCGTAAACCAAAGCGGCGGGCACGGGTCGCGATCGCCGGAAACAAACAGGGTCGGTACGGCTGAGCGCACTGGCGTCCGGTAACCCGCCGGGAGCGAAACCTTCGGCCAATCCCTGCACGCCGCCTGCTGCTGACGCACGCGATAGTCCCCCAGGTACGTGCCCTGCGTTGCAGGCACGACGTCCGCCTCGCGTATGAACGCGATGTCCTCGTTGCACGCAATCGAGAAAAACAGCGCCAAAACTGACATCTGAATCGCGTGTGCGTGCACCGGCGCTCGACAGAATCCCTTCAACGATTGGATTCCAGTTTCCGATGTAGGCCTGATGAATCGTCCATGGCGCGTCGCGGCACTCTCGGCTCTGTAAAGCAGCGCGCGAAACCATTCAACGACTCGACCGCGATGCAAGGCGCGGCGCCGCGGCCTGGAACGGCGACGCGCACTCCTGACTCCAGCCGCGCAAGACCTGGCGGAACTCGTCTCGCGCAAGTTCGGGAATGCGGCGTGGCATGCGGGATCGGCTGCGCATGCGCTGAACAGTCTTCTCGAACGCCGTCTGCGCCGCCTTCGCGAGAGGAAGCGGTATCGCGAGATCGATAGGCACCACGCTGCCGAGATACGCAGTGCGTACGCTTTGCGGGTAAGCCCGGAGATACACCTGCGCGGCGCGAGTCCCGTACGACCCTGCGGACAGGTTCAGCGGTCCGTAACCGAGGGCGCGTCGGACGTGCTCGAGGTCGTGAGCGAAGTGTGCGTAGGTGTACTGAGTCAAATCCGCCTGTGCGCGCAACTGTTGCTGACATCGTTTGACCGCAGCGAGCGGCAGGAAGTCGCGCAGGTTCGCCGCCGGATCCTCCGTCGGAGGAGAGATCGCATCGCAACGCGCCTGATCGGCCCGTCCCCCGCTGATCGACCAGCAGGAGGTCGCGATCCTGGAGCAGCGACGCGAAGTCGCTCCGCGAATACCGCAGCGGCGCTGATCGCCTCCTCTCCCGGCCCGCCCATCAACACGACGATCGGATCTGGAAGCGCCTTGCCGGCGGCGGCGGGGATCACCGCCACACCGATGGGATTCGACGACCGTCCGGCCGATTGGGATTCTCGGGCCTGTCGAATGCGCCGCACCGGGCGGGTTGTGTTACGCCTGGCAAATTGCATGACGTAAGCGCAGCGGCGCCGCCGGCGTTGTCGCGGGACTTTGCGGATCGCCAGCCATCGCGGCGTTCGCGAAGCTCACCCAATGGACGAACACCGCTGCGGTCAGCAGCAGACGCGGTCGAGGTCTGCCGCGCACTCTCCGATCGGGGTATGCATTGGCATTCGCGCCGAGAACCATCCGAGCGCAAATCCTCTATACGCGGAACGGGCCGAACAAGCCGAGCAATCCCATGATGATCAGGTAGATCGCCACGATGAAGTTCAGCAGACGCGGGACAATCAGGATCAGGATGCCCGCGATCAATGAAACCAGCGGACCAACGCTCAGGCTGAAGTTCACGGCGGCGCCTCGATTGTGACAATGCGACACGCGACTACGTCGGAGATCGATCAGTTGTTCCACCGCTGATGCATTCCTGGCGCCCCTTTCCCGGCGCTCGCACTGCATCTCAAGCCATTGGTCCGCCGAATCGATCGAATTCATCGTTAGTCGAACTGGTCCGAGGGGTGTAGCTATGGCCTTTGCGTCTCCTGTCGACGCGGGCGATCTTGCTCCTTCATGCCCTGCCGCGCTTTTTCCTGAAAGCGCTTGACCGCCGCATCGATCGTGAAGAAGAAATGGTCGCCGCCGAGAATGCTGTAGAGCCCCGAGCGCTTCATCACTTCGCGCACCGGCGCCTTGATGCCCGCGATGTAGAACGTGATCCCCTTCTGCTTGAACTCATCCGATAGCTGGTGCAAGGCGGTGTCCGCCGAGGAATCGAGGTCGTTGACCGCACTCGCATCCAGAATGATCGCTTTGAGATCGGCCCGGTGTCGGTCGCAGATCTCATGGAGCTTTTCCTTGAGGAATACCACGTTGGCGAAGTACAGCGATGCATCGATGCGCAATATCACCAGGCCCGGGATGGTCTCCGCCTCGGGAAAATGTTCGATGTTGCGAAAGATGTTCGTGTTCGGCAGTCGCCCCAGGATCGCGGTGTTGGGCCGCGTGTTCAGCGTGATGAACAACAGGATCGACGCGACGATGCCGAGCAACAGTCCCGGCATGATGCCGAGCACCAGCGTCGCGACGAACGTGAAGACCAGCAGAATGCCTTCGGTGATCTTCACCTTGAACAGATAGCGAATCTCGCGCGTGTCGATCAGACGCAATGAGGACACGACCAGAATCGCGGCCAGCGTGGCGTTCGGCAGGTAATGAAACAGCGGCGTGAAGAAGAGCGTCGTGATCGCGACGCACACCGCGCATGATGATCGCGGCGAGCGGCGTCCTCGCGCCGGCTGACGCATTGAGCGCCGAGCGCGCGAGGCTGCCGGAAACCGGGTAGCCCTGCGAAACGCTCGAGGAGAGATTCGACAGTCCCAGCGCGGTCAGCTCGCGATTGGCATCGACGTCGTAGCCGTACTTGTTGCCGAGCGACTTGCCGACCGAAATCGTCTGCGCAAACCCGACCAGCGCCATGGTCAGCGCCAGCGGCAACACCTGCCGAACCTCCGCCCAATGCACGGTCGGCAGGCTCAATTCCGGCAAACCGGCCGGCACCTCGCCCAGCACGCTTACGCCCTGAGCATCCAGTCCCAATGCATACGCCAGCACTGTGCAGACCACGACCAGAGCCAGCGGCGCCGGCGCTGCCGGCGCCCAACGCTTCAATGCCCACAGAGCGACGATGCAGCCGACTCCGATCGCCAGCGTCGCCGGATTGGCCTGCGCGCATTCGCTCGATCACGTCCACCACTGTCTGATAGAGCGCGGGGTACTGCGGCTGGCTGATGCCGAGCAGATGCTTCAACTGGCCGAGAACTGTGATGACGGCGGCGGCGGAGGTGAACCCTGCGAGCACCGGATACGAAAGGAAATTGACGAGAAACCCCAGCCGCAGCGCGCCCATGGCCAGTTGGATGACGCCGATCACCGCCGTCAGCAGCACCGCGAGCGCGATATACGACGCTGTGCCTGCGATGGCGATCGTGCTGAGCCCCAGCACCAGCATCAGCGAATCCACCGTCACCGGGCCGACGGAGGTTTGGCGGCCGGTGCCGGTGAGCGCGTAGACGATCATCGGCAGGATGGAAGCATACAGACCCATCACTGGAGGCAGGCCCGCCAACAACGCGTAGGCCATGCCTTGAGGAACGATCAGCGCGGCCACGGTGACGCCTGCGGTCACGTCGTGGCGCACATCCGCCTTCCGATAGCCCGCTGACAGACTCACGATGGGGAGCATGCCGTTGAAGGCGGCTCGCCAGCGGCCAGCGCCTGGAACGGACCGCCTCCCCGAGCCGCCTTCGCGATCGCATCGTCGCTGCGCTGATGTGGCTGTCCGCGGCAGCGTCGAACAGCGTGTGCTCGCTCGATGAGGTAGGCGAAGGCGCGTGCAGCATCTGCATCGCCAGCTCATAGGGACCGATCTTTACGTTGTCGCCGGGACGCAGAATGTGTCGCTGGATGCGCTTGGCGTCGATGAACGTGCCGTTGCTGCTGCCGAGATCTTCGATGACGCAGTCGCCCTGGGCGCAGATCAGCAGAGCGTGTTTCCAGCTCACCTGAGAATCTTTCAGATGAATGCCGCTCTCAGGATTTCGGCCGATAACCAGGGTTCCGTCGTGCAACGCGTAGTCCCGGTGCGTCCCGTCGATTCCCCGCACAGTGAGCCTGTTCACGCGGCCGGTCTCTTCTTTGGAGCGTTGGCGCCATGATAGGACGCACTTGCCTATCCCGCTCGTGCCCTTATGTTCATTGTGCGCATGCCGCGGCGCCCAGCCCTACATCTATATGTACATGCAGGTCGGCGACGGCGAATTCCGCGCATCAGCGGCCGCATCGATGAATCGATCGGCGACCAGGCAGACTCCCCTCGGGGCGTCCGCACTGTTGGCATTCCCCTCCCTCGCAGCGTCAGCGAGGGAGGGTGGATTTGCGATTCGCGCGGCTACGAGGCAGGCTCGACGCTGACCGCGAGCGCTTCGGTATAAGTGACTTCGACTTCGTCGCCCTTCTTGAGGCGGTCAATGAACTTCTTGCCTTCGGGACTTTCGATCGCGACAGTGCGCAACGTGCCGTTGGGTCCTTTGAACGTCACCGTGCTGAACGACTGATCGACTGAGTCGATCACGACAGTCGTCGTCACCTTGGTGCCGACCAGGCCGGCAGGTTTGTCGCCGGGCTCCGCGCGCGCGGCAGCGCCCTCGACATCGAGTTTGCCCACCGTCTCGCTCTCACCTTTCTTCTTGAGCTGAGCCGCCAGGGCCTCGTAGTAGCGGACCACGACCTTGTCGCCGGGCTGCACTTGCTCGAGATTGCGGACCTCGGGCGACACTTCGACCGTAGCCGTGCGCCCGTCCGGCGCCCTGAGCGCCACGAGGCGCTTGGCGACATCGACGGCTTCGACCGTGGCCGACAGAGTCTGTGTGTTCTCTCTGGTGACAGGTTCGGGCGGCTCGCTTGCGCAGGCCCCTATCAACAACGCAGACGCCACTACGCCGCTGCTCAGACAGCGCAAAGTGATCGCTTTCATAGTCAGCTCCTTCTCTGACGAGCGTTCAACGACGATGGCGGATGATGCTGAGCAATCCGCCCAGCAACAGCGAGACGCCGCCGAACAAACCGAGCAGCGGCAGGAAGCTCGAGGTGGCGGGCAACGCTGCGGCCATCTGCTCAGGCTCTTCCTCTTCAATCGGCGCCGCCGCCAGCGGCGTAGTCTCCTCGGCTGGCGCCAGCGCCATGACGGGCTCATCCACCTTGATGTACACGGTGATCTCCTGGCCAGTAGCCAGATCTCTCACGCGCGTAGGCTTGCCGTTAATGTCCACCCGCAAGTCGGGATTCGTTTGCAGCGTCTTTTTCGGTGCATAAGTGCCATCGGCAAGCTTCACGCGGACGGTCGCCGAATTCCCGGATACGCGGTCGAGTTTCGCTTTGACGACGGCATAGTTCGCGCCGCTTTTCGTGATGACGTCGGAACAGGCCTTCGAGATGTTGGGATACTTGGCGAGCACCTCGGGGCTGTATTGGGCGCTCTCACACGTTATGGACTGTGCGTTGCTGGCGGCGATCGCGCCGATCGTGCAGAGAACGCTGACTGCAGAGACGCGCAGAAACATGCTCATGGTCGTACTCCTTGGATGCCACGGAATCGGTTGTGCGCGCAGTGATGGCGCGTCGAAGCAGGCACATCTTGCGACGCTTGCGCGCCAAGTGCAGTACGTAGGAGGGGAAGGCGGTACTTGCGCAGTGCAGGAAGTTTCAGGTCAGCGAACGTACCGGTCCGGAGCTGCTCGTCCCTGGCCGCGCATGAAGAACGACACACTGGGCCCGAAGCGCATTCCATGTCTTTCGTACACGCTTTGGCAGACATGACCGCGCTGCAGCAGGGTCTTGCAGCTTTGAGTAGGCGGGAGGAGAGCTGCGAGGAGAAGAGCCGCGAAAGACCGCAAAAAGAGGCAAACGACTTCCTGGGCTGGATTTGGGAGTTCAGGCGGTCGACCTCTCAGGACTTGAGGCCGCCTTCCGTCTTGTATTTTTGATTTTCTCCCTTTTTGCGGCCTTTCGCGGCTACTCCTGAAATCGGATCGCCGCAGAACTCGCTGCTGCCGGCAGTCGCTGTCGGCGCGACACTGGTCCGCATCGGCGCAAAGCAAGGCCCAGGAGCAACGATCGGTCGAGCGGCGTCTCTTGTCGTGCATACCGCGCCGTGTGGGTTCTTCCTGTCACCTCTGTTCGTGAGCGGCCCGAGTCCGGTCGTCGAGTCGAACGCTCGGGTTGCGCCTCGAAGTCATCTTCGCAACCGCTATTGGCGCCGGAGAGAGATCCATTGAGGACGCTCAACGACGCGGGAAGAGAACACGAGATTCAAGCGCCCGGCGACTCTCGTGCGCGCGCCGCTGCTTTCGCCCACGTATATATGTATCGACAGCGCACTCACGCGCGCGGCGCGTGTTCGTCATTTTCCTCGATGAATCGATGAGCGTTCACGGCGGTCTCGTGCACAAACGCCGGCGCGCGCTCATCTGCTGGAACTCCGCGACGGTGCAGAGCGCCGAATAATCTTCTGCCTCCATGTGACGAGCTTCACATTTCGAACTGACGAGAACTGAAGCTTTGCGCTGCGCCTCACATTTCCCGAGAACGCTGCGATCATAATTCGCCGCCCTCAAAAAACGACGGCAAGGCGCCGAGACGTTTGAGGGTTGCACTCAGGAGACAAGTCAATGGACAAGCGTCTTGCGTTGAACGGACTTGCGATCGTGGGCCTTGCCTTCGGCGCAGCGGCATACGCCGAAGAAGCGCCCGGCTTCTATGCCGGCGCATCGGTGGGCCAGTCGTCCGTGGAAGTCAGCGAAGTGGATTTCGACGGCAGCGATACTGCCTTCAAGATTTTCGGCGGCTACGCGTTCAACCAGAACTTCGCGCTCGAGCTCGCGTGGTTCGACGCCGGCAGTCCGGATGAGGCGGTGGCGCCTGGCGCCGCCGTTGCAGTTGATCTGAGCGGGCTGAACGCGTCCGCGGTCGGCAGACTCCCCCTCGGCGACGTCTTCGCGCTGTTCGGAAAGATCGGTTTCGC
The DNA here is from genome assembly GCA_963723505.1 of uncultured Gammaproteobacteria bacterium. Classification (GTDB taxonomy): domain Bacteria; phylum Pseudomonadota; class Gammaproteobacteria; order Steroidobacterales; family Steroidobacteraceae; genus Steroidobacter. Next base: position 87,836 of record CAVRQU010000021.1, on the reverse strand, counting down.
CAGCTACGACGCCGAGGTCTCGGCTCGCGTCAATGGCTCGACGATCTTCTCTGAGGACGCGAGCGATGAGGACCTGACCTACGGGATCGGCGGAGAGTTTCGCTTCGGACAGACGTTCGGTCTGCGCGCCGAATACGAAATCGTCGATGTCTCCGATGCGGACTTCAATTTCCTCTCGGTGGGCGGCGTTTTCCGCTTCTAGTCGATTCAACTCCAATGGAACGCGCGGGCCAGGGACGGCTCTGGCCCTCGCGTCTTTTCTTCCTTCCGCCAGCTCACGTCGCTCTGACGGCGAATTTCACTTGCCGTAGTCGAGCTTCGGATACCAGTCCGCGCCGCGCCCTTCCGGCGTCGTATCGAGAATGGTCCAGATCGGCATGAGGTCGGGCGCGCCGCGCGGGTCCTGACCCGGATCCGCGCTGTCGAAGCCCATCTCGCCGCCCCAGAAATGCCGGATCGTTCCGTCGCGACGTGTAAACACGTTGAACGCCGCATCGTCTCCGCCTTCAGATGTGAGCGCGTGATAGTCGCGGCTGAACTCACCCGTGACGTCTGAGTAGAGTTTGAGGTTGCGCCAGCCGCGCTCCTTCTTGAACGCGACGAGGCGCTCGACCGGCGAACGCGCAATTACCGCGAGCGCGATGCGTTGCTCGATGTCGGGCGCCTCGCCGTCCCAAGCGCTCGAGCAACGACGTGCACATCGGGCACGGTCGCTCGCGCTGCGGCCCGAACATGTAGTTGTAAATCACGAGCGTTTGCTTGTCGCCGAACAGATCGGCGAAGCCGACCGGCCCGTGCTCGCCCTCGAAGCGATAGTCCTTGACCACTTTGCCGCCGGGCGGCAACGCGCGGCGCAGCTCCGCCACCTGCTCGATGTGTCGTCGCAGTTCGATCTCCTCGGCCAGCAGCGCTTCGCGCGCTCGACGATATGCTTCACTCTCGTTCGGAAAACGAACTTTGCTCCGCCTCGCCAACTCGCTTGCGGGCGTGAGCGCTTTACTGACTGTCATGATTTACCTCCGCGATTGCAGGTGATCGAGTCGATGCGGGCCGATCCATTCGAAGTCCGCTCATCAGTCAGGCACTTGAAGCTCGTAGTAGGTCCGCATCGTTGGGGGAGACCGCAAACGCCCGCCAGTTTGTCGCGGACATAGCGGCGCTCAGCGGCGCTCCGCCGCGGGCGGCGATCGTGTGCGAACAGCATGGCGTTCTCTACGCTTGCGTTCCTCGCTCACAGGACGTTCGGCACGTCCCCGAACCGACAAAATCGGCCGGTCGACTCAGTGCGCCGCTCAAGGCAGATCTGGAATGTCCGCCCCAGCCCACACCAATCAGAGTGGCCCTGTGGAGGAGCAACGACGCCCTGGACCGCAATAGCTCGTCCCATTCAAGGATATTTCATTAACCGGGTTGCGCCTCCCACATCAATCGAGCGTGGGTCCGCTGCTGCGTTACAAAGCTTGCTCATATCGACATATGAGCTGCGCTTTGCGCCTTGTACACGGCGGTCGTCGCGCCTTGCCCTGGACCGCAATAGCTCGTCGCAGCTCATGAAATGAGTGTTAACAGGCCCTAATATGGATAGATGGCGAAGCATGCGGGTTCAGTGTTCTCCGTCGACGTGGCCGGCCTCGATACAGGACCTGGCGGGCCCGCCTACGCGCGCATTTACGATCGAATCCGCACGGCAATCGCGAGCGGCGCGCTCTCGCTGAACGCCCGCCTGCCGTCGAGCAGAACGCTTGCGAAAGATCTCGGCGTCGCGAGGAACACCGTCGACTGGGCGCTCAGCCAGCTCGTCGCCGACGGATACATCGTCCGACGCCGCGGCGCCGGCAGTTTCGTCGTCGCGCGCCTGCCCGAGCGCGACGCGCCTCCGCTAACGCTGAAGGGCGTTGCTCTTCCGAGGCCAGCAAAACCGCGCCTGTCTCAGCGCGCGAAGGCGCTGCAAAGTTACCCAGGCCACTACCGATCCGTCGCTGCGGTCCCTTTCACACCCTCGCTCCCGCCCCTCGATCTCTTCCCGCGAAAGGTCTGGAATCGCCTCTTGAATCGCGAGGCTGGCAGACCCGGCGGCGACTACTGGGCGTACGGTGCGAGCAACGGACTGCCGGCGCTGCGCGAAGCAATCGCAGCCCATACCTCTGCGATGCGCGCTACGCGTTGTTCGCCCGATCAGGTGATCGTCGTAACCAGCGCACAGCAGGCCGCGGAGCTTGCAGGCAAAGTGCTCGCAGATCCGGGCGATCCTGCATGGGTCGAGACGCCTGGCTACCAACCGGTTCAGCACTGCTTTCGCGCCGCCGGCTTGGAAGTCGTACAGGTGCCCGTGGACGAGCAGGGTCTCGATGTACGCGCCGGCCGAATGCTCGCGCCGCGCGCGCGTCTCGCGTACGTGACCCCGGCGCACCAGTATCCGCTGGGCCACGAGATGTCGCTCGAGCGCAGGAGAGCGCTTCTCGAGTGGGCGCAGGATGAAGCCGCCTACGTCGTTGAGGACGACTATGACGGCGACTACCGCTATGAAGGCCGACCGCTTGCCTCTCTGCAGGGGATCGACGGGAGCAGGCGCGTCATCTACGTGGGCAGCTTCAACAAGATTCTGTTTCCGGCGCTCCGAATCGCTTACGTCATCGCGCCAGAACCGCTCGTCGGCGCCTTCATCGATGCAAAGCACGTGGCGGACGGCCATACAACGCTCCTCATGCAGGGCGTGCTCGCGGCGTTCATACACGAAGGCCATCTGGCCCGGCATCTGCGCAAAACCCGCGCGATCTACGATGAGCGGCGGCTGGCTTTTCTGGAAGAGGCGAAAATTCTTGCCGACGTGCTGGACTTCGGACCCGCGACGGCCGGCATGCACGTCACGGCCATCTTCAAGGATGGACGGACGCTCCGCGTGGATGATCGGGCCGTGACGGCGGAATGCGCCCGCGCCGGCGTCGAGGTTCACCCCCTGTCCAAATACGGCGCAACCGACCGCGGCGGACTTGTCTTTGGATTCGCAGGCGCCTCACGCGCCGCCGCACGCTCTGGTCTCGAGATCGTGCGACGAGCCATTGCTTCGGTCAGCGGTTAGCAGACCGCTGAAAAACTCGAAACATCACCAGGTGAACATCAACCTTGAGCTTATGCGCAACTGCCGACTGCTGTTTATCCTGATGCTCCTGGCATCAACCTGCGCAGGCTGCTCTCTGGAGCGTTCTTCTCGGGAGCGCACTGCGGAGCACGAGCAGGCGGCGATTCTGCAGGTGATCAGGGACATGCAGAACGCGTGGAATCGAGGCGACTTTCACGGTTACATGCAAGGGTTCAAAAACCCCGGTGTCATTTTCGTATCGGGCGGCCGGTTCCAGGACGGCTGGCAAGGCACGCTCGACCACTACGTTCGTGACTATGGCGCCTCCGCCGAATCACGCGGCGCGCTGCGCTTCTACGATATCCGCATCGAGATGCTCGCGCCTGATGCGGCGCAGTTGATCAGTCGGTATGAGCTGGTACGCCCACAGCACCCTCAGTACGGAATCAACACGCGCCTGATGCGAAAAATCGACGGCCGCTGGGTTATCGCGCTCAATCATGTATCCGCAACCGAGACGCCTCCCGTCGGCGCTTCGAAGTGAGGGGGCGGAAAGGACGTCCGCTGCGCGCGACATCCAGGGACGCCTTGCCTGCGCCATGATCGTCTGCGCTTCGCGAGTTTGCAGCCTTTCGTTCTCCTGAGCACTGATCGGCAATGACGGACAAGGACCTTCGCGCACTGGCGGCCGCTTTCGACCCGACGCATCCGTCGCCGGAATTCTACGAGAACCCGTATCCGACGTACCGCGCGTTGCGCGAGATCGATCCGGTGCATCGTTGTCCGGACGGCGGGTGGTTTCTCACGGCGTTCGCCGATCTCGAGTACATCTACCGCGACCGACGCAGCTTCAGCTCGGACAAAAAAGCGGTTTTCGGTCCCAAGTACGGCGTCGGCTCGCCGCTCTACGAGCACCACACGACGAGCCTCGTCTTCAACGATGCGCCGTATCACACGCGTGTGCGACGGCAGATCGTCGGCGCACTCACGCCTCATGTGATGAGAACCATGCAGCCGGGCGTCATCTCGCTCGTGGATGCTCTGCTCGATCGGATAGAAGCGTCCGGGCGCTGCGACCTCATCGAGCATTTCGCGGCGGCGATTCCTGTGGAAGTCATCGGCAATCTGCTCCGGGTTCCACGTGCAGATCGCGGTCCGCTGCGTGATTGGTCCCTGGCGATCCTGGGAGCGCTCGAAACGGCGCTCAGCGCCGAGCAGCAGGAGCGCGGCAATCGCGCGGTCAGCGAATTCACCAACTACCTGCGCACGTTGATCGCGGATCGCCGCCGCCATCCCGTCGACGATGACGACCTGCTTACGCGCTTGCTGCGCGAAGAGCACGCTCAGGAGCCGCTCACGGAACGCGAGCTCCTCCACAATTGTGTGTTCCTCCTCAACGCCGGCCACGAAACCACGACGAATCTGATCGGGAACGCCCTGCACCTCCTGCTCACGCATCCGCGCGAACTCCAGCGGTTGCGGGATGACGCTGAACTCATCGCTACCACGGTCGAAGAGTGCCTGCGCTACGAAAGTCCCAATCAGCTCGGCAACCGCCTCGTCATCGAGCGTGTCACCCTGCGCGACGTGACGCTCGAGCCGGGCGCCTATCTCACGCTCTGCATTGGCGCGGCAAATCGCGACCCCACAGAATTTGCGAATCCGGACCGCTTCGACATCGCCCGCAGTCCGAATCGACACCTCGCGTTCGCCGCCGGCGCTCATGCGTGCGCCGGCATGTCCGTCGCGCGGCTCGAAGCGAGCATTGCGCTCCCACGGATCCTGCAGCGTTTTCCGGCGCTGCATCTGACGGGTCCGCCGACGCGTGGCGGGCGTGCGCGCTTCCGTGGTTTCCGAGCGTTGCCTGCGGCGATAGCCCAGGGTCTATCGTGACGCTCCAGGGGTGCGCGTGGAACAGCTCGATGCTGCGCTCCTCGAGACCGCTCCGATATTGAGTTCAATGGCGTAGCTTGCTCGCGGCGCCTACCGAATAGAGGCTATGGAGTCCGCCGGCAATCCCAGTCGTTGTGCGAGCTCGCGCAATCCTCGCGTATATCGGGCTGCGTCGATCCGGCGTCGGCGGGGCGGGCATCGATGCTCCATTCGCAAGTCGTGCAAGCACCGCCCTGGGGTCGGTAAGCCTGAACGCCCGACGCGCACGTCTGAGCCAGACATTTGACTGCGTCAACTTTTCCAGTCCGGCGGCGATTGTAGCTTTGGGTTCCCTTTCGATCCTTCGGCAGGGAACTTACGCCGTCGCCGTGCTTTTATTCTGCAGGTTCAACAAGCGACTTTTCGTTGCAGGAGTTTCACGATGATGAACAGGACTGCGACAGCATTCCTCATTGCTCTGACGGCAGGCGTGACAGTGGCCTGTACGTCCACGCCCGAGGAGGGCCCGGTCGAAAGCACGGCTGAGAACGCTGGCCGTGTAGTAGACGACAGTGTAATCACCTCCAAGGTCAAGTCAGCGCTGATCGCCGACCCGACCACGAAGGCTCACCAGATCAACGTCGAGACCTTTCAGGGCACCGTTCAGTTGAGCGGCTTCGTTGATGACGCCGAAGCGCGCTCGCGTGCGACGCAGGTAGCGCGTGAGGTCGAGGGTGTGAGAGACGTGAAGAACTCGCTGCAAATTCGCAGCACTGGCTAAGGGCTAATGCGGAGTGGTCAGACGCCAAGCTGAGGGGCAGGCGGAGCAAGAGCAAATCCAGAAGCGATATTAGGGCCCAGGTAGCTGGGCCCATTTTTTTGGTTCGACTGTCTTCGCTTCGTGTGGAGCGCAGCCCTGCGAGCGAAATAAAGTGGACGCGCGACCACGGCAAGGCTCTCCGAGAGCAAAGCGACGCCAGCTGTTCTCTCGTTGGGCGACTTCGAGGCGTAGCGTGCGGACAAGCACGGCAGATGCTGGCGCATTCGTGGAGAAGCCTCAGGATCTACCCCTCTTGCGTTTCACCGAACGCCGCTCGACCGACCAGCGTCCATTGGCATGACGAAGGCGTGCGAGAGTGACTGCGCTTGCGTCCGCGGTCGCCGAAAGCAGGGCTTCGCAGGTTTCCATGATGCGAGAGTATTGCTGCGCGCCGGCGCTGTCGTCCGACGTCGCGGCTGGAACGGGCTGACACGGTCGCTCCGCGAATCGAATCTGCAGGACCAGCGTCTTGCCTTGCCCGGGCAGCGGGAGCGATATGGCTTCGGGCGCTTCGATCTCTTCGCCTTGCGCATCAATCGCCAAACCAGGTTCGATGACCACCCGGGCGCTGTTGCCTTTGCCGGCGATTGAGACGCCGAGACCGGTGATGACGCCGACTCCGTGCACCATGCGGTTCAGACGACGCAAGCGACTACGGAAGTAATTCTGTTCGTCGAGAAAGTCTTCGGCGCTGAGCGCCTGGCCAAAAAAATAATGCACGCGTCGCATGCCCCGGTGACCGGTTGAGGTTCTCCAGCCATGCCCGCTGCCGCCAGCGCGCCAGCGGCGTTCGCCAGGCGATGCGCGAGAGCTGCACCTTCGCGCGTCGCCACAGCAGGTGTGCGATACGCCATGTTCTCGGTAAGCCATGCGAAGAGTTCGAGCAGGGCGAGACCGGGATCGTGCTCGTTGCTATCAGTCCACTCGGGGAAGTGACGAGTGACTTCGAGGCGCATCGCCTGCGCCAGCGCCTGCCAACGATCGTGGCTGCTCATCGACTTCTCCCCTTCGGCGCGGCCACTGCCACTGGCCGCGACCCGTAATAGACTGAGGACCGCATCGATTCGGCCGGGACACGAGCCTGAGCTGCCCATGCCGCTCCCTATAGTATCGGCCTCGTCCTCGCCCTGCGTGGGCGCGCGAAGCAAGAGTAAGAAGCGTCGGTGCGAGATTCGATGGGATTTCACGATCGGCGGTCATTCCCGCTAGGGATTCTGCAGTATCGAGTTCAGCTTTTCATCTGGTCGGGCAAAGGCGAGTTCAGGACGCCGATCATCAGGAATGCAGTCAGCGACCCGTCACTCCCTGCCGGCTGTTCGGCGTGATCGACGAAGCATACCTGACCATCGGCGTCCGTCTGGCGTTGCGACGGCGATTGTGCTCGCCTTCTGCTGCGCCTTCGCGCCAACGAGGGCGGAACCGGTGATCGGCCAGTTCGAGCTCAAGACGCTGGAAAGCGCCCCGGGCGCCTTTGAGTTTCAAAGTCAGAACGCCTGGTCGTGGGGCCACCCGCCGCGGCAAATCGAAAGCGACGGCGAGAACCGTATCGAAGTCGATGAGAATGCGGTCATTCGCGCGCGCCATGCGCTCGAACTGGAGATGGGATTCACACACTTTCTCAAGATGCGCGTCGGGGTCGAATTCGAGCAGGAGCGGTTCGACGAGCCCGAAGCCATCGAGCAGGCGAACGACTTCGACGATCTGAAGCTCGCGGAGGTGGGCGCCGAAATCATCGCGATTCTCGCGCCGCGAGACGGCGATGGCGCTGGCCTGGGCGTCGTGGCGGAGATCGAGGGGCCAGTGGACCAGGAGGAGTCGAACAACCTCGTTCTCGGTCCCGTCGTCGAATTTCAATCGGGTCGTTGGTTCGCTGCGGCAGTTCCGATGGGGGTGTACGCATTCGGAGGCGACGCCGAGGACGGCGAGAAAGTCGACGATAAATGGGATTTCGCGTACGCGGCGCAACTCATGTACCGGTTATCCGGGAGCTGGTCGCTGGCGCTCGAAGGCTACGGTACGGTCGAGCGACTGGAGAATACCGGACACCCCTCCGAATCGGCGGAGCGTTTTGGAGACTTCGATCAGCACCGCGTGGGGGGCGTCCTTTACTACACCTATGATTTCGGCGGTTCGCAGCGCCTCGAACCCTCATGGCTCAGCCTCGTCATCCGACGCCGACGAGAAAGATGAAGGCGCGAGCCTGACCGTCGGCGTTGGTCTCCTGGAGGGCCTCAACGGGAATACGCCCGACCACACGCTGAAGCTCAGCATCGAAGTCCAGTTCTGATTTTCAGGACACTTGTGATGCGGCAACGTCACAAGGTGATCTCGACGCCTGGGGAACAAACTGTCGCGTCAGGAGTTGTGCCGATCGCCGAGAAGAAATGACAAACCCATTCGTGGAGGCAGCACGATGGCAATGTATGGGGAACCGTCGGCGGCGGACCGGCCAGTCGCCGATGTGGTCACTGAGGCGGATCTGGAGCGGGTGCTGAAGGAGGTTCCGCGCGGCGCACTTGCGCTCTGCATCATCGCCGTCGCAATCCTCCTCGCTTGCTGGCTGGCGATCTATTTTGGAGTCTTCCTGCCTCGCGGTCCCGTCAGCTGAGGCACGCGGTCGTGAACGAGCAGGATATCCTCAGGACCGAGCTCAGATGGAGCGCCGTGGTTGCAGGCGCCGTCGGGATCATCGTCGCTGTGATCGTTATCTCGAGCGCGGCGATGGTACTGCATCCGCCAAGCAACGTTGAAACGATCGATCCGACGACCCTGCATGTCAGCGGCGAGTTTGTCGAAGGCAATCTCGGCGCAGTTCAAAACCCGGACGGATCCGTCACCGTACGCATCGTCGCGACACAGTTTGCGTTCATTCCCCGCTGCGTAGCGGCGCCGGTCGGTCGGCGCGTGAGCTTTCGCATCACGAGTCCTGACGTCATCCATGGAATGCTGATCGACGGCACGAACGTCAACACGATGGTGCTGCCCGGCTACATCTCGCAGGTCAACACGACCTTTCCGTCGCCCGGAGATCGCTTCGTCCCGTGTCACGAATACTGCGGCCTCGGCCATGGCGGTATGTGGAGCATGATTCGCGTGCTGCCGCAAAGCGAATGGCGCCCGGATACGAACGGGAGAGTGAGTTGTGAATTCCCATTCTAGTCGGCTGGTGCGCGCCCATCTCTGGGTCAGTTTCGCGGCCTTCGCCGTCGCGGCGTTGATGGGCGCCGCACAGATGCTGGTGCGCAGCGAATTGACCGCGCCGGCCGAACGGCCGGAGACGTACTTCATTTCCGTGACGGCGCACGGCACGTTGATGGCCTATGTGCTGCCGACGCTGTTCGTGATGGGCTTCGGCTATTTCGTCGCGGTGACGGCGCTCAATCGCGAGCTGCCGAGCATCAAGGCCGCCTGGGCCGGATTCTGGATCGCGGTCGTCGGCGTCGTGATGGCGGCGATCCCGATCTTCCTCGGCAAGGCGACGGTGCTCTATACCTTTTATCCGCCGCTCACCGGCAGCGTCTTCTATTACCTTGGTCTTGTGCTGGTCGTGGTCGGATCCTGGATCTGGGTCGCGCTGATGTTCCTCGCAATGCGCGACTGGAAACGCGACCAGCCTGGCCGCCCCGTTCCGCTCGCCATGTTCGCCACTGTGGCGAACGCCGTACTCTGGCTCTGGACGACTGTCGGCGTAGCGGCGGAATTGCTCTTTCAGGTCATTCCGGCGGCGCTCGGCTGGACGCAGACGATCGACGTCGGACTGTCGCGCACACTCTTCTCCTGGACGCTGCACGCGATCGTCTATTTCTGGCTCATTCCGGCTTACATCGCGTTCTACACGATGCTGCCGCAGGCGGCGGGCGGGCGGCTTTACAGCGACACCATGGGGCGGCTCAGTTTCATTCTGTTCCTGCTCTACAGCCTCCCGGTCGGCATGCATCACTTATTCATGGATCCCGAGCACGGCGCCGGTTTCAAGTTCCTGCAGATGATGCTCACGTCGCTCGTCACCGTGCCGACGCTGCTCACGGTTTTCACCATCAGCGCCTCGCTCGAGATCGCCGGCAGGCTTCGCGGCGGAATCGGACTCTTCGGCTGGATCCGGAAACTCCCCTGGGAGCGCCCGATGGTTCTCGCGGCCGGACTCGCGTTGTAATGCTCGGCTTCGGCGGCTTCGGCGGGCTCATCAATATGTCCTACGGCATGAACGCGATGGTGCACAACACGTCGTGGGTCACGGCCCACTTCCACCTGATCTTCGGCGGCTCCGTCCTGATCATGTATTTCGCGATCGCGTACGAAATCTGGCCGAAACTCATGGGCCGCCAGCCGCTCAGTGCTGCGCCGATGCGCATACAACTCTGGCTGTGGTTTGTTGGAACCATGGTGATGACGTTGCCGTGGCATGCGCTCGGGCTGTTTGGTCAACCGCGGCGCGTGGGCACGTTTCGACTATCGCGTTCCCGCAGACCGCGTGGTGGGCGCCGTGGACGCTGGTCTCCACCGCGGGCGGCGCGATCATGTTCGCAAGCGCGCTCTACTTCGTCTGGAATCTGGCGATGGGGTATCGAGGAGCGACGCAAGCCGACGTTCGCATGAGCTATGCGCTCGCCGTGCATCCGCCGCAGCGCCTGCCCGCTGCGCTGAACGGCTTTGCGCTCTGGAACTGGCTCGTGCTGTTTCTGATGGCTGTCGCGTACGCGTATCCGATCGCACAGTTCTTCATCATTGACGCCCCGCCCGCGATGATTCACCGCGCATGAGGGAATGATCCGGATGAATCACGATCGACCCCCCGTCCCGGCCGAACAAGAAGCGCTCGACCGCCCTTGGCGCCTGTGGGCCAGCATCGCGATCATCGCGTTCGTCCTGGTCAGCGCTCTGCTCGGTTTTTTGATCCTGCCTGAAAGTGAAGAGCCCGGTTTCGATCCGTGGGCCGCGATTTGTCGCTCGATCGGCATTCCGGGTTTCGAGCAATCCGACGCGCCGCCCGCAACGACGTCCGCGCCCGCTGCGCAGGCGTCCACCGTCGCCTGGACGCCGGGCGCTCGCAAGCTGGTCGCGAACGCCGATCCCCGACAGGGCGCCGAGACGGCCGCGCAAATCTGCGTCGCCTGTCACGGCAAGGATGGCGTCGGCATCGCGCCGACCTATCCCAACCTGACGCATCAATCGGCCTCTGCGATTTTCAAGCAGCTCAAGGATTACAAGGCGGGCGCACGCACAGGCGGCCAGGCAGTCGTGATGACGTCGATGGTGGCGGCGCTCGACGATCAGCAGATGGCCAATGTCGCCGCCTACTATGCGTCGCTTGCGCCGCGCGTTACCGATTACGGCGCCGCCGCTGTTCCGAAGGAGATCGTGCGGCTGGTGAAGATTGGCAGTCCTGCCCGCGCGCTGCCGCCGTGCGACGCCTGTCATGGCGTCAACATGAGCGGTCCCGAGGAATCGCCGGTGCTCCTCGGCCAGTCGGCTGAGTACTTCGAACAGCAGCTCAATGCGTTCGCGGCCGGCGAGCGGCGCAACGACACTTACGGACGGATGCGAATCTTCGCGCGCGCGCTCGCGCCGGAGGAGATAAAGCACTTAGCGCTCTACTACGCGCCGCCGCAGAAAGCGGATGCGGACAGTAGCGCGCGCTGATTCCGTCAGCGCCGTCGCTGGCGGCCATAGCGTGGGCGGCGCTTGCCTGCGCTCGCGGAATCCGATGGGCGATCAGACCCCAGTCAGCGACTCCCTCAGGCAGTCTCAGCGCGATGCTGCGAAGTCATAGCCGACGCTGAACATGACTGAGCGCCCGAAGACCGGCCGACCGTTGGGCGCCGACGGATTGCGAGGATCCCCTTCCGTAATGCCGTCCGAGTCGTTGACGTTGTCTCCATGCACCTGGAAGAACAGCCCGCCGCCCGTGTTGACAAGGACGCCGAGATCGATCTTCTCGTAGCCGTCCAACTTGATGGTGTTGGCGTTGTCGCCGAAACGGTCGCCGACGAACGTCGCACCGAGGTAGAACGTTGCGTCGAAATCGCCCGATTTCCAAGTATAGGACGGCGAGATCCGCGCCTGCCAGTCGGGCTGCCGCAGCACTTCGTTGCCGACAGTCGCTCGCGGTCGTCGAGTCGGTGATTTCCGTGCTCTGGAACGTGCCGATGAAAGTCTCGAGGACGCCGGCTAAGTTGAAGGAGCCGTCGAGCTGGACGCCGTAGGCCTCGGTGGTGAACGTCGTCGGCGGCAGAACGCCGCCCACCGTGGAGGCGAACGCATCGTTCTCGTTGTAGAACGCGGTCGCATAGAGCTCCAGCCATTTGCCTGCGTATTTGACGCCGCCTTCGAACTGCTTCACATCGTCGACCGTGTTCCGGTTCTTGCGCCGTGCTGCCGTACTTGATCGCACGCCCAAAAGGCCCTGGCACGGGACGCATGTTCATCTTCCTGATCCCCTGACATCAGCGGCCAATTTGGCTGCGCCGCCGATTGTTCATGTCTCGGACAAGCATGGAATGATGACTGCGCTGCCTTGTTTCATCATTGTTGAAGTTCAGGGAAACACGACGCAATGGTCGCCGCAACTGCTCTGCGGCTGCGCGCGGCACCGCGGTAAGCTGTTATTGCATGCACACTCACTTCCGACTTTGCCGACTCCGCCGCATCGTCTCCCTCGACGGGTACTCACAACCCGCAGCGAACATAAAGGCATAGTCGATGAACGCCCCGGACTGTTGGCCTTCCTCTGCGTCTCCTGTCGCGCGGTGCTCCGTTGCGGCGGCAACCGCCTCAAGCTCGCGGCGACGCTTGGCCTCGCGCTCCTGATCGCCGCGTGCGCCTCGCTGAACTCATCGACAGAGACGCTGCGCTTTTCTGCGCCAGAAGGGCGCGCACTAAACGAATTCTTTCGGCAAGGATCCGTGGCGGCGCACCTCGTGCTCACGTCGGGTCCGCGCCCCGGCTGGTTATCGCCTTTCCCGCCGGCAATAGCGGCGCAGCGCTCTGGTTCGATGGCAATCCGCCCCCGTCTCCTGGCAGCCCGACGTCGAACTCGTCGCCGCACATCGCGATTTGCCCGACGGCGGCGTTTTGCACGGCGTGACTGCGGACATTGTCGCGACCGGCGGACGCATCACCGTCAAGCAGGCGATCGCGAGCAGCATTCGTGTGATTCGCGACTACCAGGAAGGCGGCAAGGCGTCGCCCGAGGTCCTCGTTGCGCCGCAGCTGTCAGATCAAAGCGTCCTCTGGGAACGCCGCCGTCTGGACGGCGCTCCTGGCTACTCTCTGTCGATCGAGGTGATGCAAGGCGCGATCGCAGGCGGCGAAGCGAGACCGATCGAGCTTACCCCGGACGCGGAGGGCGAGTTGCATCTGCGCGTGACTGCGCTCACCGGCGATGCGCCGCTCAGACCCTTCGAGGAGGACGCGTTGGTGACGAGCGCCGCGGCGCCCGACGCACGGTTGCGTCACATGCTCGCCTTCCTGAGTTACGAGCAAAAACTGCTCGCTGGCTCATGGCGGTTCAATACCTACTTTGGCCGCGACACACTGATGTCGCTGCGGCTGCTGGCGCCTGTGCTGCGGCCAGCGGCTTTCGAAGCCGGCCTTGGCGCCGTGCTGGAGCGTCTGAACCCCGCGGGCGAAGTCGCCCATGAAGAAGACATAGGCGAGTACGCCGTGCTGCGTCGTATGCGCGCCGGCGCGCCGCTCAACGATGCGCCGTTCCTCGACTACAAGATGATTGACGACGATTTCATGCTTCCCGTCATCGCCGCCCATTATCTTCTGGATATTCCAGAGGGCCGTGCGCGCGCGGCGGCGTTCCTGGCGCGCCGCACCGGCGCCGGCGAAACCTACGGCGCCGCGCTCGTGCGCAATCTCAACTTTTCCGTCGCGACGACAACGCCGTTCGCAAGCGACCCGTACTGGCGGCGCCTCATTGCCCTGAAGGCGGGCGAGCATGTGGGCAATTGGCGCGACAGCGAAGATGGGCTTGGCGGCGGCCGCTACCCCTACGACGTGAACGGCGTATTGGCGCCCGCCGCGCTGGAAGCGATCGCCCGCCTGCACGAGAGCAGCTTATTGAAGCCTTTTCTCGATCAGGGCGCCGAAGAGAGACTGTCGAATGCAGCAGCAATGGCGCAGGTCTGGCGCCGCGAAGCGCCACGCTTGTTCGATGTCACGGTTACTGCGGAGGCGGCGCGCCTCGAAGCTGAGACGTATGCCCGCCGCATCGGCGTCGACCCGTCGCCCGCTGTAGCGGCTGTGGGCGCGGACGCGGTTCGCTTCCGCGCTGTATCGCTCGACGCATACGGCCGACCGCTGCCGATCCTCAATTCCGACGAAGCATTCGCACTCATGTTCCTGAACGCGGCGCCCGAGGACGTGGAACGCATCGCCGACACGCTGACGCGGCCGTTCCCGGCCGGACTCCTGACCGATGTCGGTCTGCTGGTCGCGAATCCCGCGTACGCTCCCGATGAACTCGAGCCGATGTTCGATCGCAACCGATACCACGGAACTGTGATCTGGTCATGGCAACAGGCGTTGTTCGCCGCTGGCCTCGATCGCCAGCTCGCCCGCAACGATCTCACCTCCTCAGCACGCAACGCCCTCCTGCGCGCGCATTCCCGCGTGCATGCTGCGATCGCCGCCGCCGACGCACTGCGCGGCTCGGAACTCTGGTCCTGGTCTCAGATCGACGGCCGCTATCGGATCGAACCGTTCGGTCAGCGTCAAGGCGATGAAACGGAGTCCAACGCTGCGCAACTCTGGAGCACAGTGCAGTTGGCGCGGCCGAAAGAGTAAGCGCTGGGTTCTCCAAAAAAACGATAGGCCGGTTCTAATGCGCGTCAGGACCATGGACGGCGGGCTGTCCGGGTAGCCAGGGATCGTGGGTCTCCGCGCGAAACCGCGCCATCTCGGCGCGAAGCCGATCGAGCACCAGCCGAGACGCGGGATCGGCGGCCAGATTGTTCAGCTCATTCGGATCCCTGCTCAGATCGTAGAGTTCCTCGCGCGGGCGGCGGAGAAAGGCGGTGAGTGTGCGCAACCCGAGGCCCAGCGACGGCGTCCGCACAATCGCCTGCCAGCTCGGCGATGATTCGATATCGCCTGCGATCGGGTAGGAAAGCTCGCTGGCCAGGTTGAGGATGTACTTGTACTCGCGCGTGCGAAGCGCGCGCATCGGGTAGTACTGCTGGATCTCATGGAAGGAGTGAGACGCGAAGACCCGATCCCAGCCGCTGGGTTGCTCCTGGGCAAGGATCGGCAACAGGGATCGCCCTGGCAATGCGTAGTCCCGGGGCTCTGGCGCGTCTGTCCAGTCGAGAATGGTGGGCATGATGTCGATCCAACTCACCATCGCTTCGTTGCGCACACCGCGCTTGTCGACGTTCGGCGCCGCGATGATCAGCGGCAAGTGAATGCCCGCGTCGTAGAGCGTGGTCTTGGCGCCCGGGAAGGCGCGGCCGTTGTCGCTCAGGTAGATGACCAGCGTATCCGCGTCATGGCCCGCCTTGCGAAGCGCGGCGAGCAACATGCCGACGCCGCTATCAAGGCGGCTGAGCGACTCGTAATAATGTGCGAGATCCTGGCGCACCGCGGGCGCGTCAGGCAGGTGCGGCGGCACGATCACTTGTGAGGGCGCATAAGTCTGACGTTGCACGCCGGGCCATTCACGCGTGTTGCCGAAGTTTTCCGGAGCGCGGTGGGGGTCGCTATAACCCACGACGAGAAAGAACGGCTTTTCCGAATCGGCGCCCATGAAGCGCGCTGCCTCAGCGGCCATGAAGGCCACGTCGCGATTGCCGGGCCGTTCGGGCGCGAGCTCAGCGTCGAATGGAAAGCTTTTATCAGGCAGCAGATGTTTCTTGCCGACCAGGCCCGTTCTGTAGCCGCTCGCCTTCAGAACATGCGGCAGCGTCTGCACCCAGGGCAGCAGGTGTTGATTGTGAATGTCATGCGCAAGGCCGTACATGCCGTTCGAGTGCGAGTAGAGCCCGGTCAGCAGCACCGATCGGCTTGGGCTGCAGGAAGAGACCGTCGCGAACGCCCGCGTGAACAGCGTGCCACGCGCAGCGAGCTCGTCGATGTTGGGCGTGCGGACAACGGTGTTTCCGTAAACGCCGAGGTCGAGCCCCTGATCGTCGGAGATGATCAGCAATACATTGTGGGATTGGGCGCTGGCCGCCGCCGGGATCAACAGCAGGAAGGCAAGTAGCCAGATCGGCATGACAGTCGCCACGTGCGTTCGCTTTCGCAGCGTCACTGCGAGCGGGGCGCCTCCGGCCGGTAGTTGATCGTCAGCGAGACATAGCCCTCCGACCCGAGATCCGAGTTCGGACCTTCCCATTCGCTGCCGACGAACGAGAACCCTCGCAGACCCGATACGCCCGCTTCCGCACCCATCCAGAAATTTTTCCAGAAGCGACGCTCGATGCTGAGTCCGAAATTCCATGAGCTGAAGTTGAGTTCGGGCTTTGGCGCAACGCTTCCTGAGGAATCGATCTTCGCGGACCAGCCTGCGTCGGACGGTGCGACGCCCAGTCGCAGGAACCAATCCGGCCCTGGCGCGTAGAGCAGCGCAGGCCACGGCATGACGGCGCTCAATGTCCAGTGCTGATTGACGGTCCAGGCGACGCCGGCATAGGGAATGTAGTACTCCTCGAGCGGCGCGACGTCGGCGTACGCGCCGAAGAGCCAGGCGAACCGATCGCTCTGCAACCAGCGCGCGAAAACGCCGCCCATGTATTCCCAATACCAGTCGTCGTCACTGGCGTGACCGAGAGGCGCCACGAAGGCGGCGAGCTGCCAATCTGCAGACCATTGTCGGGCCCAGCCAATGGGCAGGGCGATGCTGACGACTTCACGATCCTCACCCGATGACAGGTCGAATCGTGTCCAGTTCATCCACTGACCGACAACGAGTGCATCGCGACGACCTAGCAGAATCGGGATCAGCGTCCCTTCCGAGAGCGTCCGCTGCTCGAACGAGACGTCGCTCGCCTCGCCCGACGGTCCGATGAATCGGCTCTCGTCATAAAGTGCAACGTCCACCCAGGCAAGCGGCACAAACGGGATGTCGCTCCGCGCGCGCGTGAAGACAAACTCGCTTTCAGCGAACTTGCGCGCCATCTCTTCGGGACCGCCGGACAGCGCAGCGGATGGCGCCAGAAACGCGAACAGCATCCAGACGGCGGAGCGACGCAATGGGCATGCCCTGGGCTTCTTCATGGCGACTATCATGCAGGGCTCACTCCCGGCAGGGAACCGGGGATCGTTGCGTTGGGTCGGGCGCTGCACGCTTTGCGCAATGACCGCTGAATGTCCCGGAATCGTTCCTGCAGAATCGCCCTCTTCCCGAAATCGGCGTGTGGCGCGGTAGTCGGCATGAATACCGGGTGACGCGCGCCGGAACGCGGCATAAGCTGCCATTGAATGACGCGCGTGGAGGATCCGTTCCATGACTGCCCGCTACGACAGCATTCTTGATGCGGTGGGGCGAACGCCTGTTGTCAGAATCAACAAGCTCGCACCGCCTCACGTACGTGTGTACGTGAAAATCGAAGCGTTCAATCCCATGGGATCGGTCAAGGACCGCCTCGCGCTGGGCGTCATCGAGGATGCGGAACGCCGCGGTGCGCTCCGGCCCGGCCAGACGGTGGTGGAAGCGACCAGCGGCAATACGGGCATCGGCCTCGCGATGGTGTGCGCGCAGAAGGGCTACCCCCTGGTCGTGACGATGGCCGAGAACTTCAGCGTCGAGCGCCGCAAGATGATGCGCTTTCTCGGCGCGAAGGTGGTGCTCACGCCCGCCGCGCTCAAGGGCAGCGGCATGCTCGCCAAGGCGGTGGAGCTCGCCGAGGAACATGGCTGGTTTCTCTGCCGGCAGTTCGAGAATGAAGCGAACGCAGATGCGCATTCGCGCACAACGGCGCCCGAGATCCTCGAGGCGTTCGCTGACCAACCCCTCGACTATTGGGTCACGGGGTACGGCACCGGTGGCACGCTCAAAGGCGTCGCACGTGTGCTGCGGGAGAAAAGCCCCGGCACGAAGATCGTCGTATGCGAGCCTGACAACTCCCAGATTCTCGGCAGCGGCATACCGCAGGTGCGCAACCGCTGATGGCGTACCGAGCGGCAGCCACCCCAACTTCCGCCCTCACCTGATGCAGGGCTGGGGCCCCGATTTCATTCCCAAGCTGACGGAAGACGCGGTGGCGATGCAACTGATCGATCGCATCGTACCGATCAACGGCGCCGACGCCTTGCGCTTGTCGCGCGAGCTTGCGAGCAAGGAAGGAATTTTCGTCGGCATCACGGGCGGCGCCACGCTTGCCGGAGCGCTCGAGGTCTGCAAGTCTGCGCCGGAGGGCTCGACGGTGCTCTGCATGCTGCCCGACACCGGGGAGCGCTACCTCAGCACCCCGCTCTTCGCCGATATTCCCGCGGACATGACCGAAGAGGAGATCGAGATCTCGCGCTCGACGCCGAATTTCCGGTTCGATGTCTGTGCAACGGCGCCTGCGGCCGCGCCGAGCGCCGCTCAACCCATCGAGGCGGACGCAAAGGAGTTCGTGGCGCGCGCGATCGACGATCCGCAGCACCCGGTCGTGATGTTCGCACTCGAGTGGTGCGAGTTCTGCTGGTCGGTGCGCAAGATGTTTGCGCACTACCGAATCCCTTATCGATCAATCGACCTCGATTCAGTCGAGTATCAGCAGGACGATCGCGGCGGAAAAGTTCGTACGGCGCTCACGACGCTCGACAGGCGTCGCGACCATCCCGCAGATCTTCGTGGGCGGCGAACTCATCGGCGGCTGTACGGAAGTGCTCGACGCCATGAAGGAAGGCCGTCTGCAGCGGCTGCTGGAACGCAGCGGCGTGACCTACGACCGTGAGATGCAGGCGGATCCGTACTCGTTTCTGCCGGGTTGGCTGCAACGGCGTTGAGGCCAGGGAACAAGTCGGGTGTACCTGGTGCAAGCCGCGCGCCGGCCGCGCCCCCGTCGGCATCCTGTGTCCGTCGCTTTCAAACGTAGACGCGTCGCCGCGTTCGCGCCGCTGAATAAGCGCTGCGTGATTCGGCGTCAGCTGACCGATGCTGCGGTAAAGAACAAACAACGAGGACTGCGATGCGTTTACTCCTGATGCTCGCGCTGCCATTCATCCTGATTGCCTGCAACCGGGCGCCGCCTGCGACAGACTCTCAGGAGCGAGTTGCCGCCAATGCGGCGGCGCCCGCCGAATTCGCCTTCGCCGAAACCGACATCGCGACCTTGCAGTCGCGGATGGTTGCGGGCGAATTGAGTAGTCACGAACTCACGCAGGCCTATCTCGACCGTATCGCCGCCATCGACGATGCAGGTCCCGCGCTCAATGCAGTGATCGAGCTCAACCCGCAGGCATTGCAGGAAGCGGATGCGCGCGACGCGGAGCGCAAGGCAGGCAAGGTGCGCGGGCCGCTGCACGGCGTGCCGATCCTGTTAAAGGACAATATCGACGCAACGCCGATGGTGAATTCGGCCGGCTCACTCGCGCTGGCCGAACATCGCCCCAAGGCCGACGCTTTCCTCGGTGGGCAAGCTGCGTGAAGCCGGCGCGGTGATTCTCGGCAAGACCAATCTCAGCGAGTGGGCGAATATCCGTTCGACGCGTTCAACCTCCGGCTGGAGCGCGCGCGGCGGACAAACCAGAAATCCGTATGTGCTGGACCGTAATCCCTGCGGCTCGAGTTCCGGCACAGGCACGGCGATCGCGGCGAGCATGGCCTCAGCGGGGATTGGGACGGAAACCGACGGCAGCATCATCTGTCCGTCGTCGGTCGCGGGACTCGTCGGCGTCAAACCGACCGTCGGCCTGGTCAGCCGAAGCGGCATCATTCCGATTTCGCACAGTCAGGACACTGCCGGTCCAATGGCTCGCACTGTTGCCGACGCCGCGGCGCTGCTCGCGGCGATCGTCGGACCCGATGAGCGCGACAGCGCGACGGCGGCAAGTGCAGGGCACGCGGTGGTCGACTACTCGGCGCATCTGAAAAGGGACGGATTGCAGGGCGCACGCATCGGCGTGTTGCGTAAGTCCATGGGCTACCATCCTGACGTGGATGCAGCGTTTGAACGCGCCATCGAGGCTATCAAGGCGGCAGGCGGCGTAGTTGTCGACGCCGACATCGCCACCGCCGGGAAGTGGGACGACGCGGAACTCGAAGTACTCCTGTATGAATTCAAGACCGATCTGAACAGTTATCTCGCTGCAACTGAAGCGCCGATCAAGTCGCTCGCGGATCTCATCGAGTTCAACAAGGAGAACGCCGCCGCCGAGATGCCCTACTTCGGACAGGAACTGTTCGAGCGGGCGCAGGCCAAGGGTTCGCTCAACGACAAGGAATACAAAGAGGCTCGCGACACGGCGCGACGGCTGGCAGGACCGGAAGGGATCGATGCGGCATTGAAAGCGCAGAGCCTCGACGCGTTGATTGCGCCGGCAATGTCGCCGGCGTGGCTGACGGACATGGTGTTAGGCGATCACTTCGTCGGCGCCGGCTACGGCGCTGCGGCGGTGGCCGGCACGCCCAGCATCACCGTGCCGATGGGTGAAAGCTTCGGCCTGCCTATTGGCATCGTCTTCATGGGTCCGGCCTGGAGTGAGCCGCGGCTGATCGAGCTCGGTTACGCGTTCGAGCAGATCACCAGGGCGCGCAAGCCGCCGCGTTTCCTGCCGACGATCGAACTCACCTCGGAATCCGTGGAGTGATGGCCCACCCTCACCGGCTGTGACATCCCCTGAGTCGCTTGTCAGGCGGTCCCCGCCACCGATCAATCTGCGAAGAGAGTCGCGGTCGCTGCCGGCGCTGCATGAAAGAGTCGCCGTCATCTGTTGATTGGCGCAGTCGCCCTCCGCGGGGTCGCCAATCGACGCAAGACTCGAGACTCCTTGATGTCTGTCGCAGCCCCAACACTCACGATGCGCGGAATAGGCGCGGCGATCGCTCCTCATCTGACTACGTTGCTCTCGGCGATCGCTGCCATCTGCGGTATCACTGGCACTGCGCTGCTGTCGCTGCACCCTGAGCAGGTGCTGCCGGTATTCGCGTTGTATCTTGCATCCAGCTCCATCTGGATCGCCGTTGCGGCCCTGACGAAACAGCCCTGGCTGCTGTGTTCGAACGGCATCCATGTCGCTCTGGCGCTCAGGGCGCTCGTGTTCTAGACAGCGGCGTCACGCTGCACCTCCGTACGGCTGTCAGCGTTCTTGGCGCAAACACTCCTGCCGAAGACGCCTTCTCACGCGCTGATGTCTCCGTGCGTGAAAATACGACAGCCGAACACGGGCCCTGCGGTGTTGCCCGGCTCAGGCTCGAAGCGCACCTCCACCGCCTGCTTGCCGCGCGTCAGCGCTTCCGGAATCGGATAGTCGACTTCGAAGAAGACCGGCTTGTCGGGCTTGAGCGTCTGGCTGGCGATGCGCACGCCATCGATCGAAATATGGAACAGGCGCTTGCGCTCGTCGGCCCAGTAACTGGCCTGCAGGATCAGCGGACCAGGCCGCACTTTCATACGAAACGAGAAGAACCCTCCGGTGCGGGCGTCGCGCCCATTGCGACCGCGATACACGACCGGATAGGAAATGTCGGATCTGAGATCGTGATCGCGCTCGGGCTGCATCTCGCCGAGGTGCATCACATCGACCGACCGTGCAGCCAGATCCTTTTGACGCGCCTGCTCGGCCGCGAAGGCGGCTTCTTCCTTCACCCACTGAGCGTCGGTGAAGCGGCGGAAGTAGACGGCGCTGCGCCGATCGTAGTTCTTGTAGAACGGACTGAAGCGCAGCTCGCCGGGGCGGCTGACGCCAACGCTCCGATAGACCGCCGCCGCTGGCTCGAGCGGTTCGAAACCAGCAAGCAGATCGCTGCCGACCAGCGCCGGAGGCGCTGCTTCGAACGCCTGGTCTGCAGGCCCCAGGTCTGCGGCGAGCACCATCGGGCCGCGCAGCAACGCGACCACGCCATCATCGCCAGGCGTCGTCTCCAGACGGAGATCGAGCGGCAAGGTCAGCGTAAGGACATCGCCGCGGCGCCAGCGTCTGCGTACGACTGCATAGCCTGCCTCGTACACGGCGACGCCAGGCTTGCCGTTGACGATCAGCGCCGCACCTTGCGCCCAACCTGGAATTCGCAGCGCGATTGCGAAGTTCTCGGGCCTGCTCAGCGCTGCGATCATCACCTGGACATCGCCGTCGTAGGGATAATGCGTCGTCAACTCGATCGCGGCGTCGCGCTCTCTCCATGAAAGGCGCGAGGGAATGAAGAGATTCACGAACAGCGTGTCATCGCCTTGCCACCAGATCGAATCGCCATGCTTGGCGTGACTCTCCATCCCCGATCCGACGCAGCACCAGAAGCTCTCAGTGGGATCGGAGAATTCGCGTTTGGCGCCCGACATGAGCGGCGTCATGTAGGTGAACATGCCGGTCCGCGGATCCTGCTGCGCGAGAATATGGTTCAGATGCGCACGCTCGTAGTAATCGAATAACGCGCCGTCAGGCCGCCAACCATACAGCCGCCTCGTCAGCTTGAGCATGTTGTAGGTGTTGCAGCCTTCGCAGGTTTGCTCGGTGATATGCCCCGCGAGCGTGCGCGGCCCCGAAAAGTATTCACGATCTGAGTTGCCGCCGATCACGAAACTGTGATTCGTCGTCACTGTCTCCCAGAAGAAGCGCGGCGCGATCGCCTGGTCGGGCTTACCGGTCAACTCGTGCAGGCGTGCAAGCCCGATCAGCTTCGGGATCTGCGTGTTGGCGTGCAGGTTCGCGAGTTCGTCGCGACGCGCGGCGAGCGGATCGAGGACGCGCTTGTGATACAGCCGCTCGGCCAGGGCAAGCCAGCGGCGCTCGCCAGTGCGCGCATAGAGGTCGGCAAAGCTTTCGTTGACGCCGCCGTGCTCGCAGTCGAGCACCTTCTGAACCTGCGTGTCGTCGAGCGAGGCGAACACACGCTCGATGTACCCGGCGAGGCCGACCGACACCTGGATCGCTTTGGGATTTCCGCCGCACAACTGATCCACATGCATCAGCCCCGCGAAGAGCTTGTGCCAGTTGTAAAAGGGAACCCAGCAGCCGTTGAGGTCGAAGCCGGCCGAGCGGATATCGCCCTTCACTATCTCGGCAAAGATCTCCTTGCCGTCAACGATGCTCCCGTCCTTGCGCTTGCGAGTGAAGCCGGCGACATAGCCGTCGCCCTGCTTCGCCTGCACGAGAGCCAGTTCATCGACGATATAGCCCGCGCGCCTGCGCGCGTCAGCATCACCTGTCTGCGCATGGAGCAGTGCGAGCGCCGTCAGGTAGTGGCCAAGCGTGTGGCCCGCGATCGTATCGCCTTCCCATCCGCCATAGGGTTCGCCCTTCGACTCAAGCCCCGCGAACTTGCGGAAGTTGTGCAGCAACCGATCGGGCTCGAGCTGCATCAGATAGCGCCGGTTGGCCTCGACCGCGTCGAGAAACGCGGACGGCGACAGGCGGACATCGGCGAGCGGAAGCGGCTTGGCGTTGCGCGGCAGCACCGACGCGGTCGCCGCCCGCACCGCGATGGAGGGAAGACCTGCGACGACCATCCCCGCGCCCGCTCCTATGAAGAGTTCGCGACGGCTGCTGCGAAACCTCTGCTCGGTCATCGGCTTCTCTCCGATGCGATGCTGGTCGCCAGCGACTCAGCAAAGTACGAATTCCGCAGCAACAGATTCACCATCTGCCGCCGAGGGAGTCGTTTCCCGCTGAACGATACCGCAAGCGATCATCGCCCGCGCATCCTTGCAGATCCGGATCTGGTCAGCTCCCCAGCGGACTCCGATCTCCGCCAGACATGCACATATATATGAGTGCGGCCGATGGGCGCCGCTGCGCTTCCGGAAATCGGTTGCGCCAGTAGTCCGCCCTCGCGTCAGGCCGCCCTTCAGGGAATGGATGCTCCGGATATCGGCGAAGCCCCGACTCAAGCAACGCGGATTTGAGTCGAGCTTATTGATGTGAGGCGGACACTGCGACGATCGCCAGGGTCCAGCGCTTGTCACGCTCCGGTGGTGCGGCCAGCGACTCCCTGCGCGTCGTGTTGCGTTGTCGTAGTGCACCGCACGGCCCCATCTATCACTCAGCCCCCAGAGATCAGCTTCCATACCCGATCGAGACTTCGCATGCCGCTGCACGCACAGACAATACACACTGATCTCGAGGGCGCCGACGCCTCGAACGTGGTCGCGCTCGAATCGAGCGCGAAAGATGCTGCTGCGGTCATCGCCGCTGAAGACGTCGCGGCCGCGCCTGAGACGGTCGCCATCGAGCTTGATTTCAATGCATTCGCGGACAACGTTCCTCCGACTCAGCACGCCAGGCGAGTTGCGAACCACAGCGACCCGTCGGTGCAGGATTTCGCAGATCAGGCGCTGGAGCTGGCGGCGCTGCGTGCAGAGCTGAAGCGGCTCACCCGTGACTATAACGCGCTACATCACACAATGCGGCTGCGTGATGCGCGACTGCAGACGCTGCAGGACGAACTCAACTCGTCGCGGGCCCGGTTCCGCGACACGACGCACCAGCTGTCCGAAGCTCAATCGCGCATCGCGCTGCTCACGGGAGACGCCCCGCAAGACCGTCGACCCGCAGGGCATGTCGAAGCGCTCGCCGAGCCTGAGACGCCTCCTGCGAATGAAGCGCCCGTAGCGCATGAGCTGTCGTCCACGCTGCTGCTGCCGTCTCTACAAGCTTCAGCGCCGCCCCCAGAGGCGCCTAAGCCGACGCCGGAATCTCAAGTCTTGCCGCTCGCACCGAGACGTCAGCTGATTCCGCTGGGCCACGAGGGCAATGCCGTGCCCTTGAGTCGTGACATCATCACGATCGGCCGTACAAGAGAGAACGACATCTGCATTGCATCGCGGGCGGTAAGCCGCGATCACGCGCGTTTGCTGTTGAATCCACGCAGCGTGACGATCGTCGATATGGACAGCGCCAATGGCTGCTTCGTCAACGACACGCCAGTGAAGAAACACAAGCTGCGAGACGGCGACGTGCTGCGCATTGGTGATCGTTCCTACCGCTTCGCCAACAATTCCGAACCCGCGTAAGAACCAGCAAATAGCGGGACAGGAAGGCCCTGCGGACCAAGGATGGCCTGCGGCAGGAAAGCGACCGCAAGCAAGGACGGCCCGCGGCAAGAAGGCATGTGCAGGAGGGCCTTCGCAGGAAAGCCTGCGCAGGACAGAGCAAGAGCAACGCCGGCGATCCTTCCTTCCTGCAACCGCTCTCTTGCGAACGCCTTCCTGCCGCGGGCCTTCCTGCGACTGCCGGCACTTCATTACTCGTTGCCGCAGGCGCCCTGACCTGAGCAGACTCTCGACACCTGGTCCTTGTCACGACCAAACGCATCGTTCGTCGCCATCTGCTCCTTGAGCTGAGCCTCGTTCATGCACACTTCCTTCGGAAAGCGCGAGCCCAGCACCGGCAGCTTGCGGCAGTACACGATTTCCCAATCCAGAACTTTGGCCTTGTACCCTGGAGGCGGCTGGAACGCGTGTTTCTCGCCGCCGGTCGCAACGGCATTGGGCTCTGTGTTTGCGGACGCTGCGACGTCGGGCGCTGTGAGGGACGCCGGAGCCGTATCAATGTCGCTGGGAGCGGTCGTGCAACCGGCGAGGGCGCCCAGCACAGCCAGGAATAGATTTCGCATTTTCGCCATTCCTGGTGTTCGTTCCGATGCGCACCAGGGACGCGCACGAATATGGCCGAGGTCGCTGGGCACGCTTGCGCTAACGTAATAAATCCATCGACCGGACCACAAGGCTCCGGCGCCCGCGGCAATAAGGCGTTCGCAAGAAGGCCCCGTGGTCATGTGTGCTTCTCCGGATGAACTGGTGATCGACTGTCTGCCTTGAACCTCGCCACGAGCGTTACATCAGCAGCGACGCAAAACAGACCCACAAGACGAAGAAGCTGATGACCCCTTTGAAGCTGATGATCTCTTTCATGACGCACCTCCGGGCGGAACTGGCGGGTGATCCGGCTTCCAGACGCTGTGGCAAGGGCCGAGCAACCCTCCACCCGCTTACCTCGTGATGCGAGAAAACAAGCTCCTCGCATTAGAGATCTGTCATGAGTCCACTACGTGTCGCAGGGGATTCTGGATGCCGCCACGCAGCGCCGCAGAAGCGTGACGCCTTCATCCCAGAAGCCCGGAATATGTGTCGCGGCGCCAGATACAGCTCCGGAATCCACTCGTGGCGCCTATCTTCGTAAGCGTTTTGTTGTGCTCTCAGCTGGATCCCTCATTCCCTGGCTCTCCTGAGATAGTGCTCCATCGCATAGTTCGCGGTGCGCCAGCCGACCTTCTGACCGGCGTCGGTTGAGTACCCGCGTCGTTCAGCCGCGCGTTCAAAAAGCTTATCGGCGTATCCCCGGCCGCCTGGCGCGCCGGCCGATGAACTGTCACTCGTGTTGCCCGCCGGCCGTCGTCTCCTGCTGACCCATCGG
Source organism: uncultured Gammaproteobacteria bacterium (assembly GCA_963723505.1). Taxonomy (GTDB): domain Bacteria; phylum Pseudomonadota; class Gammaproteobacteria; order Steroidobacterales; family Steroidobacteraceae; genus Steroidobacter. Next base: position 61,563 of record CAVRQU010000021.1, on the reverse strand, counting down.
CACGTACAGCGCGCTTGGATGTGAGCGATCGTGGTAGAGGCGGACAGTCACTGACCGGGCGTCCGACATCGACTCGTCGGCGACCTGCTTGCCGCTGTTGTAATTCTTCTCGGTGTAGATCGAATTGATCGGCGCGATGCGCAGGCGCAGCCGGCTGCCCTTGCTGATCTGCCGTGAGACGAAGGTGAAGCGTTCGAAGTCGTAGCGCAGCGGCCCTTTGCTGGTGATGAGCCGCGGCTCACGGACATTCTCCCGGTAGCGGGCGCGCATCTGATCGGTCGTCAGTTGGATGCTCGAGCCGTCGGGACGAATCTCGTGAACGCTCACCAGAAAATCGGTGTCGGGCTGGTCGATGGCGATCCACGCCGAGAGCCTGAAGAAGCCGCTGATCTCAGCTGCCTGCTCGAAGGCTGCGGTGTGATAGACGAGTTGCCTGCCGCTCCGCGCATGAATCAGCGTCTGATCAGTGAGCGCTGACGGATCGAGGGTCGATTCGAGCTCCGCCCCGCTCACATCGCGCGGATCGTAGACATATCGATCCTGTCCGCCTTTCGACGGCTGCCCGCTCAACGAGCCCGAGGCGAGCACATCGCCGGCGCCGCCCACGGAGTCGAGATAGTACGCGCGCGACTGCGCAGTAACGGCTTCGAGCGCGTCGGCGTAGCGCCACTTCTCGGCGCCCATCACGTAGTACGCGACTCGCTTCTGCAGGAACTCCGGCTTGGGCCCGGTCTGCATGGTCCACGCATACCAATCGAGGTGCAGCTTCGGCAAATCCACGAGACTGGCTGGGCCGAACGTGAGTCCGCCGAAGTTCGCCGATGGGGTCCGCGTGCCGGCATGATCCCAGGGGCCGATCACCAGATAGTGCCGCGCGCGCACTTCGGGCGAGCCATGCTTCATGTGCTCGCGGTAATGCGACAGCGCACCGGGTTGATCGTCGTCGTAGCTGCCGGTGATGGTCAGGATCGGAATCGACAGCTTCGCGTATTGCCCGGCGACGGGATTGTAGGCATCCCAATACGCGTCTGGATGTGGATGCTCGAGCCATTCTCTGAAGATCGGCGAAGCGTTCCCAAGCTGCGTATCGAAGTGTCTGAACGGCGCTCCGGATTCGAACCACTGCCGATACTTCGTGGCCCAGAACTTGTCGTCGCCGAAGATCCGATCCTGCGAGGCGCGGCCGCTGGTGAAGGTCAGCCACTGCACGTTGTACGGATAGAAAATGTTGTTCCGCATCGGGAAGTCGACGCCGGCGTAAGGCGAAGCCGCCGGGACGATGGTCGCCAGATGCGGTGGAAACTCCGTCGCGGTCATCCATTGGTTGTAGCCCGCGTACGAGCCGCCCCACATGGTGACTTTGCCGTTGCAGTAAGGCTGGCGGGCCAGCCACTCCACTATGTCGTGGCCGTCGTCGGCTTCCTGGAGAAAGGGCCGGAAAACGCCTTCGGAGTTGCCACGACCGCGCACGTCGACGGTCAGAAAAGGATAGCCATGCGAAGCAAAATACATACCCCGGTCGTGATAGCTCTGGGCAATGTAGGGCGTCAGGGTAAACACGCAGGGCGCAGGCGCTTGCTGATCTTTCGGCGTGTAGGCCGTCGCGTTCAGATGCACCCCATCGCGCATCGGAATTTTTACGCCCCACTGGAAACTGACCTTAGAGGCGTCCGGCGCCTGCGGCGCATCCGCCGAATTGCAAACAGGAACGACGAGGCAGGTCGCGATTAGCCAGAGCGCCAACGAAACAAACCCACTTGATCGACGCATCGTTGTTCTCGCATTACCAGGAGCGACAAGCGTACCGTGAGCGGATGAGGACGGGAACCTGAGCCCGTCAGTTCTGGCTGATGTCCCTCCGCGTCGACCGGCCTTGCATCGCCGTGCCGGCGCGCGACCTCGCGGGTTCGACACGGCCGCAACTGCGCGCCTAAGCCCTGCAGCCTGCGGCAACGATTTCTGAAGAGACTTTGTTTGCGTCGATGGCGACACCCGGCGGCGCGCCTCGCCCGAAGTTCAGCCCTGCAACTCGGCCGCGACTTTGCCGCCGTTGGCAGCAAGCTCTCCTTCTTCGTCGAATAGCATACGGAACGTGGACCCACTGGAATGATATGTGCGCCGAATGGTTCCGCGGCCGTTGGCGGCGCGGTCTTCGCTCGTCACGACCGCTTTGAGCGCTTTCACTGCGCGGCGGCGCAGCTACAATCAATAAGAGGATTCTGATCAGCGAACGGGATCAGATTCCATCGTCAGCATCTTCTTCGTGATCTTCGTGAGTTCCGTGGATATCTTCGGCGACGCGACAGGCAGTCGCATCATGAGCAGTTTCTGACTGTCGATGAAGATGGGGCCGACGGGCTTCTTGCGAGTGAAACGAGGCCGGCTCATTTCCAGGGGTGCATTCAATGCGATTCGTCGTCGCTCATCATGACCCGGCCTCAGCCCAACGCTGGCGCGATGCGCTGGCGCGCGAGTTGCCCGATGCAGAAGTCGCAGTGTGGGAGGAAAGAGGAAGCGATGCGAGCTACGCGCTCGCTTCGACTGCGCCTTCGTCCGCATTCTTCGCAGAGCACCCGCGGCTCAAGGCGCTCTTTACGACTGGCGCAGGTGTGGAAAAACTTCTCGCCAGCGCTTCGCTGCCCGCGACGCTCCCCGTGATCCGACTCGAGGATGCAGGCATGGGCGCACAGATGGCCAACTACTGCGTCGGCGCGGCTATTCATTGGCTGTGTCGCCATCGCGAATATGCCGAACAGCAACGCGCGCAACTTTGGCGTCAACTGCCGGAAGAAGATCTGGCCGATTGGCCCGTCGGCGTCTTCGGCCTCGGCGTCCTGGGGCGACGAGTAGCGAACGCATTTTCGGCGCTCGGATTTACGGTGAATGGCTATGCACGCTCAGCGCACACGGATGCGCAGATCACGTGTTTCGCTGAGTCAGGGGGCGCCGGCGACTTCAGCTCGTTCCTGAAGGCGTCGCGGATATTGATCCTTCTTGCGCCGCTCACGCCGGCGACGGAGGATCGCTTCGACTACGCCGCGCTCGCGCAACTCCCGAGAGGGTCTTACGTAGTCAACGTGGCGCGCGGCGGACTGCTGGTGGACGGCGCACTGCTCGCCCTGCTGGACTGCGGTCATCTGGCCGGCGCCGCGCTGGATGTCTTCCGACAAGAACCCCTGCCGACAGATCATGCGTTCTGGACGCACCCGAAGGTTCGCATTACGCCTCACATTTCGGCGATCACCGTGATCGGGCCGTCCGCGCGGCAGATCGCAGAGAAGATTCGACGTCTTGAGCGTGCTGAACCCATCGGCGGCGTTGTGGATCGGACGCGCGGCTACTGAGACTTGTCTCGCCACGCCTGTTGGCGTCACGCGTCCATTCAAGCTTCGCGACGATGGATCACACCGATCGAGGGGCTGGATGTCCCGGCTACCCGCTACCTCTTCACTCTCAACCGACCGAGGTAATCCCGCTTCCCTAGCGGCAAGCCCTTCATGCGCAGGATGTCGTAGGCGGTTGTGGCGTGAAAATGAAAGTTTGGGATCGAGAAGGACAACAGGAAATCCTCCACCGCGAACGGCAGTTTCGCCTGGGGTAGCTGAAACACCATATCGCGGCCGTACAGCGCATTGATCTCCTCCGGCGAGTATGACTTGAGCTTCGCGCTCGCCTCCGTGATTGCGCCGTGCAGTCCGGCGTAATCCAGAGAAGAATCACCCGGCGGGGAGAACACACCGTTCTTTGCGCCCTCGATCGCCCCCACTGAATGGTGGATCACCGAGAGGACTTGAAACCGGAACGGCAACATATCCGCGAAGAGTCGCGTCTCGACGACCTCGCTCAGATCAAAGCCCCCCTCTGGAAGATGCTTGAGACCCCGCTCCATGAAGCCTTGAACCGCACTGACCGTCTGGATAAAGCCGCGTACGGTTGCGTCGTACAAAGAAATGTTCATCATGCCCTCGCTCGTCGTCTGATCCTCGTTTTCTAGGGCACATACCTGTTGCTTGCAATAGGTGTGGGCCAAATTGCGGGGCGCCTTTTCCGCCCGCCGCGTCGATATTGTGTATGCGGACAGAGGCGGGATGTTCGCTCACACGCGCTTGCGCGTGCAGGCAGTCAGGGAATTGCGCGGCTCAGATCTCCACCTCCACCGCATCGCCGATGAGACGCACCTTGTAGGTGGCGACGCCGCTCTCGGCGGGATCCATAGTGACGCGGCCGCTCCGGATGTCGAAGTGTGAGGAGTGCCACGGACACTCGATTTCATCCCCGACGATCTGTCCATCGGACAAGGGCGCTCCTTCGTGCGGGCAACTGTCCTCGAGCGCGTAGATCTCGCCGTTGAGATTGACCAGGGCGAGGCTCTTTCCTCCGACCTGCACACCTATCACACCGTTTTCGGGAATTTGCGACTTCTTCGCGACTTGCACAAAACCGGGCATGAGCGTGTCCTCCTGCCGAACCGTCACCAGAGCGGCTTGCTCAGATTCTCGGTGAATGAAGAAAACATGATGTTGAAGCTGATGCTGATCCTTTCTTCCTCGCTCCTGTTCGCATCGACTGAATGCAGCAGGAAAGACGGAAAAACCAGCAAGGTGCCGTTCTTCACTGTTACGACGACCTGGTCGGCGTTCTCGGCGGTGAGTTCGACGACAGGCGGACGCAGAATCCCGGTCTGATTCCGCGGGTCATGGAAATTGATGGTGTCCGCACCGGGATGAGTCCGCAGATAGTAAACGCCGCTCAGGAAGTTGTTGGGATGGTGGTGAACCTTGTGTTCAGCGCCCGGAGTCAGGATCGTGGCCCAGCAGGCTGTGATCTCGAACTCGTCGTAGCCGATTCGCAGAAATTGCAGAATCCCTGCAGCGGCCCGGTGCACGCAAGCGACGAGATCCTCGAAGTCATCGAGCATGTGGAGCGTCTGAATGGACTGCCAACCCTTGCCCGACGGGAGCGGAGGCGAATCTCGTCTCATGCGCGAGAGCGCCGCGATGGCTTTCGCGTCGATCGTCTCGCGCAACTGCGCCTGGAGCTCGACTTTCCACACGAGCGTGGGGAACATCGGAATGACATCCGAAGCCTCGTTCCACCGATCACTCTGCCCGGGCATGCTCAAGCCGACCCGCTCGTCGAGAGGGCGCAACTGTCGACCCGCATCCTCGTGCCTGTCAATCAGGGCCCTTGGTTCAGAAACTGACGGATGGCCTTGCACGCAACTGACTCTGTCTGCAATTGGCGTCGGGTCCTGACATTGTGCGGCGACCGGTCGCCACGTGACATTTGTTGTCAGTTCAGTCGAGTTGCACTGCTGTTTCCAAGTGTTTGATTCGAAAATGGATGAACACGTGGCACGCGCGTTGCACCTGCCATGACAGGGATCTCAGAAGAAAGGCGCGACGTCCATGGAAACAAGATGTGAAGTCATTGGTTGGCTGCTGGTCGACGACGACAGGGCTCAGATGCTGGTCCGCGAAGAGAACGGACGTATCTCGCAGCAGGCAACATCCCCCGAAAGCACATTCGGTCATCACGCGATTCAAACCGGCGTCTTCCGCCGAGGCGCCGCGATCGTCGATCCGGTGACGCATGAGACGCTTGGTTATGAAATGGAGACGGTCTCCAGTCTGGTCGCCGCATTGGCGTAGTCGCGCGAGCGACTTCGAGTGCGCGGCGTTCGCGCGCTTCGTCAACGATCTGCGTACTGAACCACTGCAAACGACCCTAACCGGTCATTCGTACGCGAGGCGACTGTGTCGCTGCCCCATCATCGGAGCGATTTCGATATCGCCCGAACAGCCATTCCGGCATCCACGTCAAGGCTGCGCCGCCCATCACGAACACGGCCGACAAGACTAACCAACCCCTGGATCCAAGCCCGACAATTCCGAGGCCATGCAGCACTGCGACGATGGCAAGCAGCAGGAAGAACGGCCCGGTGACATAGCAGTGCATGCGTCCGCACGCACGGGCGTTGAGTAGACACGCAACCCCCATGAAGGATAGGAGACTGGGCCACACGACAACGAGGTAAGGTCCACCCATTAACGCGCTGATCAGCAATGCCGCAGCGGGCACGCACCAGATGAGGAATGCCTTTCCGCCGCGAGCCCAGTCTTTACCCCTCACATCGCACGGGGCCTCGCAGCCTGTCGATTCAGCACCCATCATCTTTCCTCAAACGGCGACATGATTGCAGCTCACGGGTTTGACGAAGTGCAACACGGCCGGGCGGCTTGTATGGGTGGGCATGGGACCGAGCCGTAAGAGCAGAACACACAGCAGTCACCCGTCTTCGGACGCAGCAAGACGCCGCAACCTGGACAGTCGTAGAAGTAGATACACGCGTCGGTTGGCATCGTTTCCACGGACACGTGACCGCACTCGGGGCAGGTCAGTCGAGAGGTCGTTTGCACTTCTTCATTCACTCCTGAGTTGCTGATATGGAAGTCGCGGCCGGAAGCTTTGCCAGAAGTGCGCGTACTTTCCTTTGCAAAGACCTTACTGTCGAGTCGTGAAACGTCTTGCTGTTCTTCAATGCCCGAAGCTGATGCATCAGCAATCGAGGCTGTGGCGGGCTTGGGCCGTCCCACACTGCCTCCGGGCTGTAGACTAACCACAGTCCCACGCGTAAACGAGTTGATCTGGTTTCGTGCAGGCACTCCACAATCACTACTACTCGAGCTTCACGTGAATTGGCCGGCCGCAGCTCGGGGCCATGTCCGCTTCTGGCCCGATCACTTCAAACGGCGGGCACTCTTGATCTTTCTGCATCTGGCATCAACCACTTCGCCATTCGCCGTAGGTTCTGCGCTGTCGCGGCCAGTAGGAACTCATCCTGTGCACCAGAGAGCCCTCGTAGCCGCTACCGATCCAGCTTCAGGATGCGTTTGAGGTGAGCGAAGAGCATCTCGACCTTCTTGCGCTGGCGCCGTGACCGGCGGTATTCCCATGTCGTCGCGATGGCTCTGGCTACATCTCTGGCTTCTTCGTAGATGCTGCGCTTGATCCGACGCGTAGGCGTGTTCGGACAGCACCGACTCTTGAGCACGCATGTCGAGCAGTCGGCAGGACTAGCTCGATAGATGATCGTGTTGTCTTTGGTGATCGGGCTGTGAGGCGCCTTGAACCGATGGGTACTTCGAAGGGGGTGCCCTTGCGGACAGCGGTATTCATTGACGGTCTTCGTCCCATTGGAAGTCGCTGCTTGAGAAGGTCTCGTCCTTGCGTTGCGACTTGTCCCACACCGGCACGTGCGGTTCGATGGCCTTCTCCTCCACTATCCAGTTAAGCAGCGACGCGGTGCCGTCGGCCGTGTCACCGACCAGACGTGTGTGGCTTGAGTTGAAGACGTTGTTCGACTCGATCGATCATCGTCTTGGTCGATTCCACTTCCTGCGATCGATACGCGGGTGTCGCCTCGATATCCACGATGATGCCGGCGCGCAGGTCGATCAGATAGTTAGTCGAATAGGCATAGAAGGCCGGACCGCCAGGTGCAGCAGTCCAGCGCGCTGCCGGATCAGTCGGAGAATCCCGCTTTGGCGGTGCCGCAGACTTCGCTGGCGATGTGTGTCACTGTCTCTGCCGGGGCGCTCGCTTCTAGCGCCTCGAGCTACTCGCGCACTGCTCGGCTAGGCGCCTCACCTTAGCTCCAGTTCAATGCGCTCGTCGACCATCCATGCCGCGCGCTCGACTGGCATCGGCCTTGATGACGCTGGCATCTACCGCGAAGACTTCGCCACCGACCAGCCCGAGAGCGGACATCAGTTGCGTCTGCCTTTGGGACGAATCCACGTGCAAGTGTGGTGTGACCCTGAGGTTCGAACGGCGACCGGATTTTGGTTCGTTGACCCAACGGAGAGCCGGTCTACGGAGGTGCGCTCCATAGCGCCCTAATACCGTCGGCTGATTGAACGCGAGCGGTGCGCCGTATCAGATGAAGGTATGGACATCAAAGCGTTTTACATTGTGGTCGTCGCGCTCGTTGCTGGCTGCTCCAGCCCTGCCACGCGAGTCCTGGCGGACGCCACGTCCCACGCCCTTCCCGCAAAAGCCGTCATCGATGTGCCGGACGTTCGGGAGGCTATCGAGATCGAAAAACAAACCGACGCGAACAGTGGCTCATCGGCGCCGGAGGGAACTCAATGGTTCGAAATCCTCGAAGGATCAACGCCGGTCATCGTCACCGCACCACACGCGACCAAACCTTTCCGCGAGGGTCAGTATCGATTCGCCGATGGAGGAGGGACCGCGGCGCTCGCGAAGATGTTGAACAAGCTTGCCGGGGTCACGGTCGTCTATACGACGTTCGCCAGCCCTTCCGATCCGAACTTCTACGATGACAATGAGTTCAAGGCGGCGGTCGATACGTTGATCAGCAGCAAGCGGCCAATCTTCTTCCTCGACCTCCATGGCAGCAACGCCTATCGCCCATACGATGTTGACCTCGGAACGATGAATGGCCAGTCGCTGCTGGGGCAGGATGCGCTTGCGCTCGATATCGTCGAAGCGCTGCGATCGGAGGGACTCACGAACATCTCGTACAACTACTTTCCGGCCGCTGCGAATCAGACATTGACTAAGTTTGCGTCGGCGCGCGGCGTACCGGCGATTCAGCTTGAGATCAACAGTACCTGGTTGGCGCCTGCCGAAGGCGATCTTGCCGGGCACCGCTTTGCCCAGCTGCTGCAAGCGTTGGTGAGGTACCTCGACGCGCACACCGGAGCGCCGCCGAGCACGGAATGACCGGCGTGGGAAGCATGCTGAACCCACGGCGCCCGGCCTCCTTGATCTGACCCTGGCCAGCCGTCCAGCAGCCCAGTAGTCCAGCAGCCCAGCGTGGCTTTGCCACGCGATGAAAGTGGTGGGCCCGCTAGGATTATTCGGCGCCGTCCCCGTGGCTCGCCCGTTGGGCCATCGTGCGAACAGGTCGCACGATGTTCAATTGCTCCCAGCAATTTTAGTCGAACCTGGACGGTCCAGGTCGGAGTCAGCGACGGGCCCGCGTCTCTCGTTGCTGTCGAAGAAACCAAAGATCGGCCGCAACTGATTACCGAAGTTTGGCCGGGAATGACGTAACGCTGTTGCGACGACCGCTTGCGACCGATTCTGTTGAGAAACTCCGATTCGCACCGTGCAGCAGAAATCTGAGGCCCAGCGACGGCCAGCAACTTTCGGCGCGGGGGACCACTCACACTTGCTGCAATCTCACGGTAGAGCGTCCCATTGTCCCGTGCACACAAAATTGAACTGCCTCCTCGAGGCAAATAGATTTCGGTCCCGGTTCGCGATGTAGCTCGGTAGCCATGACACGCTCCTTCCTGATGGCGGGCTACATCATGGTCGCGAACCGACCCAAAGCGGACGCCCTTTTTTGTGTCGATATCCTGATTGGCATGTCAACGGCGTGTGTCGCGAGGAAGCGTGCGTACAGACATTTGCGCGCGGTGCGCGCACAGTTCCGCCGATTCGCGGGGACAACATACCGACAAGAAAGCCCGCCTCAATCGCTCGTCGTTTTTTGTGGAGCTGCGGCAACCTCCTTTGCTGCAGCCCGCCAAGTCTTTCCAGTTTTCTTCTTTCAGAAGGAGCCATCTATGAATGCAACTGCACAACAGAGGGGCAGTGACAAGACCGCTATCCGTCCGTTTCAAGTAAATGTTCCGGAAGAGGAGCTCACCGAATTGCGCAGGCGCATCAACGCGACCCGGTGGCCTGAACGAGAAACGGTCACAGATGCGTCGCAAGGCGTACAGCTCGCGCTGATGCAGGCGCTGGCGCGCTATTGGGCGACAGACTATGACTGGCGCAAGATCGAGGCAAAAATGAACGCCCTGCCGCAGTTCATCACCGAGATCGATGGGCTGGACATTCATTTCATTCACGTCCGCTCGAGACATGAGGATGCGATGCCGCTCATCGTCACCCACGGCTGGCCCGGCTCGCCCATCGAGCAGCTGAAGATCATCGATCCACTGACCAACCCCACGGCTCACGGCGGCAGCGCGTCGGACGCCTTCCACGTGGTGATCCCGTCGATGGCCGGCTACGGGTTTTCAGGCAAGCCCACGACGCCCGGTTGGGACCCCGCTCGCATGGCGCGGGCGTGGGTGGAGCTGATGAAGCGCCTCGGGTACAACCGATTCGCGGCGCAAGGCGGTGATTGGGGTGCGTTCGTCACGAACCTGATGGCTCAACAGGCGCCTCCGGAGTTGATCGGCATCCATTTGAACTTCTCCGGCGCCGCGCCCCCTGACGTTGCCAAGGCGCTTCAGTCCGGCGGGCCGCCGCCGGCCGGTCTCTCGGCTGAGGAGCAGCGGGCATACGACCAGATGGCGTTCCTTTACCAGCACGTCCCTACGCAACTGATGATGGCCGCACACCCGCAAACCCTGTACGGGTTGGCGGACTCACCCGTCGCCCTTGCCGCCTGGATGATCGACCACGACGTGGCCAGCTACGGGCACATCGTGAAACTCTTTGTCGATGGGGAGCCCTACGGCGACCTCACACGGGACGACATCCTCGACAACATCACCCTTTCCTGGTTGACGAACACGGGCGTGTCCAGCGCTCGGCTCTATGTGGAATACAAGGGCGCCTTCTTCAACGACTACAACATCTCCGTTCCGGCTGCCGTAAGCGTCTTCCCTGAAGAGGTCTACCAAGCTCCGCGGAGTTGGACCGAGCGCGCCTACCACAATCTCATCCATTTCAACGCCCTCGCCAAAGGCGGGCACTTTGCCGCCTGGGAACAGCCGCAGCTCTTCTCAGAAGAGGTACGCACTGGCTTCAGATCACTGCAATGATTGCCGAGAGGTAAACGGACGGGCACGCACCATAGCGTGCCCGTCTTCATGCGGTGCGGCAGTAGACATCCAGAACTCAGGAGCGCGTTGCTCAAACGCAGGCGTTGAGCGTCCGCTTTCGGGAAATTTGAAACCGTGCCCGCGACGTCCGCTTCTGGCGGTCGTTTCAATCGATCGACGCAACACACTCGTTAAATCGTTCCGCCGGGCTATGGTAGCTCAGCGTCTTGCGTGGTCTCTCGTTGAGTAAGTGGCCGCTTCCAACCCAGCGCGGACATCACCGAACTGCTGGCGCCAATGCCCAAACCGCCAGCGCTTGCAAACGCACTAATCTTGAGCGGAATCTCGCCTCACTTGTTCTTAGCGCCAAGCTGCATGCGTAGGCGACCAGCTGCACGCGCAGGCGTCGTGAGCAGGAATAGGAATTCCTGCCTGCATTCGATTGGATTACTCGATGGCGGCTTCCCGCGTCCAGCTCTGATCCGGATCGAAGGCCTCGATGGATAGCGCTGCCTTGGCTGTATCCGGGCCGAGGTCCTTCGAGAACACGACGCCATCGTGATTGACGATGAAAGTCATTACGCCCGAGCTGCCGTATTCGGCGGGAGACGCGATCAGGGCGAAGCCGCCGAGCATCTTGTCGCGGACCATGTAGTCGTAGGCGCCGCCTGCGGCATTGGGTCCCTGCGCCTTCAGCAGTCGATAGACGTAACCATGGTAAGGCGTAGCTCTTGGAAACGCCTTCCTCGAAGTATCCCTCGCTGCGCGCCTGCGCGAATCCTTCGCCCAGTGGACTCGGCTCTTCATCGCCCGCGGTCGGCCAGTACAGACCATCCTTCTGACCCTCGGTGCTCACGAGTTTCTGCGCAAAGTGCAGCAGCGAATCCTGCTGCGCATTGCGAACGTAGTACTCGCGTTGGGCGTCGACAAAGGCCAGGCAGGACTGGATCGTCGAGAGCTCGTTGGCGCCGACGCGGCGGTTGACGATTTCCTCCACGCCTGCGGTGCTATCGAAGCGCCAGCGCCCGTCACGCTGAACGATGGGAAAGGGGAACGGCCACTTGTCCGCTCCGACTTCGAGCGTAGTCACGCCCTCGACACTGGTATCGAGCGCATGCGCCGTAGCGTATGCCTGCAGGAATTGCTCGCGGGAATTCTTGTCCTGGACCGGGTCACCTGAACCCACCACCGGCTCAGCCTCCTGGCCGAGCACCTCCAGCAGCGCGCGGGTATCGTCCGATTGCGCTGCCGCGACCAGCGCCTGCGCCGCCTCCTCGGCCGACGCGAAATCCTTCTGCTGGACGGATCGGCTGCACGCCGCCTGTGTTGCTGCGACCACGATCAGCAGGGCTACGAGTACGCGCATCTGAATTGTCTCCTCGCAGTCGCTTCAGCGCCGCCGCCGCCGCCGCCGCCGCCACGCGACGCGCCGCCGCGACTACTGCTGCTGACGGGTGCTGGCTCCATTGCCCACGCCGCTGAAAGCATCGGACGATCGTGACGACGAACTACTGCGATCGCGGCTTTGCGATCCGCCATAGTCGCGACTCTGTGATCCGCCGTAGTCGCGATTCTCTGGCGATCCTGCAGACGTCACGAGTCTGCGACGCCGCCCATGTCGCGACTCTGCGATCCTCCGGCATCACGAGTCTGCCCGCCGCCCAGATCGCGGTACTGAGATCCGCCCGGCATCGCGCGTTGCCGATCTGGTTGCCGCTGAGGTCGCGCTGGTTGCCAGCGCCCTCGCGCGAAATCTGCTGTCGGCCCTGATCGGCGTGACCGCGAAATTCTTCGCGCGACTGCAGTCCCTGCTGGCTGGCGCCGCGACCGTATTTCTGCTGGGTCGCCGTGTCGCGATAGCCCACGCCCTGGCGGTGCTCGGAATTGTGCTGCCACTTGCCGGTGTTGTTGGCACGCGGTTGCTGACGTTGGTGTTGCGTGTTGCTGTTGTGGTTGATCTCGTTGCGATTGAAGTTGTTGTAGCGGTTGACATCGATGTCGACGTCGCCGCTAGCCCCAGTTGCAGTTGCCCCAGATCGCTCCACCGACGACCACGCCCATGCTGAACGAGAAGAACGCCGCGCCCGGGACGTAGGCCGGCGGATAGTAGTAATACGGCGGATACGCCGGGTACGGCCAGGCGCCGTACACGACCGTCGGGTTGTAGGTCGGTACGTAGACCACCTCGGGACTGGGCGATTCGATGATGATGATCTGCGGCGCCGGTGCGCCCGCGGGAGCAGGTTCAGTCTTGACCGTCTGCTCCTTGCTGCTCTTCAGGTTGCCCGCGTCCTTCGCCTTGGTTCGCAGACGCTGCACGGCGTCCATGACGTCTTTCTGCTGCGCGAGGAAGGCGTCGCCCAGCTTCTGCGTCCAGTCGAGTTTTTCGTTCATCATCGTCAGCACGTCCGGAAACGCCACCAGCGACTTCACGGACGGATCCCAGGTCTGCTTCTCCATCTCTTTCGCGACGGCGTCGCCCTTGACCTCCGGATGCTCCTTGGACCAGCGCGCGGCCTGCACGATCTCGAGCGGATAGGTCGAGGCCATGAAGATCTGCGCCAGCAAAGCGTCCGGATACAGCGCGATGGGTGCGACGATCTGCTCCAGCTCTTCGGGCTTGAACGGCGCCGGCTGCGTCTGAGCTGCGCCTTGCGTGGAAGCCGTCTGCCGGCTGGGTCGCACCCTGCGCCTGGCCGCCGAGGAACAACTGTCCAAGCGCGAGCACGGCCGCAAGGGTCGCCAAATCGAGTGGGAGTGCACGCCTCATCCCGCTACCTCGCGCTTGTCGCCGTACCACTGAGGTGGTCTTCCGACGCTAGCACAGCCATTCGGGGTTTGGTATTTCGTAAATTATATTGAGCCCCACTTGGCTACCGATGCCCAGATCATCGCTAGAGCGGGCTTATCTCGAACGGTCCAGTTCCGAAGACCTGTACCGTCGCACCGAGTTTCGTCATCACGAAGTGCGATTCGTTGGCAGGCAGTCGAATGAAGGATCCCGCGGGCAGCGTGCGCATCGTCGCCGCGTCGAAGGTGTCGCCAGCGCCTACTTCTATGGCGCCGACTCAGCACGACGATGTTCTCGTCCCGCGGCCTACGATAGGGCGGCAGCGTATAGCCCGGTGGCAGTTCGACACGAATGACAAACGGCCCAGCATTCGCCGGATCACCGGAAATCACGGCGAATCGGCCTCCGGGCAATCCTGATGGTCCGTCATGCCAGGCGCCGTCATCCGAAGGTAGCACCGCATGCATCGGTACCGAGGGCGCGGTCGCTTTTGCCGCGAACGCGGCGACGAGGATGATGCTGGTCCAGCTCATCATGCGGTCACCTCTTCCTTCAGATCGAGAACCTCGGCCATCTGTTCGCGCAGCACGAACTTCTGGATCTTTCCCGTGATCGTCATCGGGAACGCATCAACGAACATCACGTAGCGCGGCACTTTGTAGTGCGCGATCTGGCCGCGGCAGAAAGTGCGAATCTCTTCCTCGCTGGCCTGCAAGCCGGGTCGCAGGATGATGCAGGCGCACAGTTCTTCGCCGTACTTCGCATCGGGTACACCGACGCATTGGACGTCGAGGACCTTCGGATGCCGATACAGAAACTCTTCGACCTCGCGCGGATAGATGTTCTCGCCGCCGCGGATCACCATGTCCTTCGACCGGCCGACGATGTTGCAGTAACCCTCGCTGTCGATCGTGGCCAGGTCGCCGGTGTGCATCCAGCCGCCGGCGTCGATCGCCTCGCGCGTCTTCTCACTCGTCGCCCCAATAGCCGCGCATCACTGAGTAGCCGCGGGTCAGCAACTCGCCTTTCGCGCCGCGCGGCACGATGCGGCCCTCGTCGTCGACAATCTTGACCTCCAGATGCGGCTGAACACGCCCAACGGTCGAAACGCGGCGATCGATCGGGTCATCCATCGAGCTCTGGAACGAAATCGGCGAGGTCTCGGTCATGCCGTAGGCGATCGTCACCTGCCGCATGTGCATGCGCTCGACGACCTTTTTCATCACCTCCACCGGACAGGGCGCACCGGCCATGATGCCGGTGCGCAGGCTGGAGAGGTCGTAACGTGCAAACTTCGGGTGATCGAGCTCGGCGATGAACATCGTCGGCACGCCGTGCAGCGCGGTGCAGCGTTCGGCTTCGATCGTTTCGAGCACCGACTTTGCATCGAAGGCCTCCCCCGGATAGACCATCGTCGCGCCGTGGGTCATGCAGACGAGGTTACCGAGCACCATGCCGAAGATGTGATACAGCGGCACGGGGATGCACAGGCGATCGTTCTCGGTGAATTGCATCGCCTGCCCGACGAAGAAGCCGTTGTTGAGGATGTTGTGATGCGTCAGCGTCGCGGCTTTGGGAGCGCCAGTCGTTCCCGAGGTGAACTGGATGTTGATCGGGTCATCGAACTGCAGCGTCTCGCCCAATGCATCGAGGCCGGCCTGCTCGTGGGCGCTGGCATCGCTGAGCAGCTCGTCGAAGTTCAGCATGCCGGGAGTGTTGTCACTGCCCAGGCGGATCACGAACTCGAGCGCCGGCAGTCTGGCCGCGATCAGGCGTCCAGGCTCGCAATCGCGAAGTTCCGGCGCGAGTTCCAGCAGGATGGCGAGGTAGTCGCTCGACTTGAAGCGCGGAGAGACGATCAGCGCTTTGCACTGCACCTTGTTCAACGCGTATTCCAACTCGGCGCGGCGATAGGCCGGGTTGAGGTTGACCAGGATCAGCCCGGCCTTTGCGGTGGCAAGTTGAGTCAGCAGCCATTCCGAATTGTTCTGCGACCAGATGCCGATGCGCTCGCCGGGAGTGAGCTCGAGGCGGATCAGACTGGCGGCGAGGTTGTTGGCGCGTCGCTGCAGTTCTCGATAGGTCCAGCGCACATTCTGATGTCGCACGACGAGGGCTTCGCGCTCGCCGAAGCGCTCGACAATCTTGTCGAAGAAAACGCCCAGCGTCTCGCCGATCAGGGGCGCATCGCTGCTGCCGTGAACGTAGCTCAGGCTGTTGGTCTTCATGGCTTCTCTCGTGATGGATGGAAATTCAAAGACAGAGAGCGGGCGTCCGCGGCCGGTTCGTTTCATCGAGTAGTGCATTCCACTGTTCACTTGGCGTAACCGCGCCGTCGACGGTTCGGATGAAGCGTTCAATGATCGGATTGACCAGCGCGGGATGGGTCACCGGCGCCATGTGGCCTGCGGCGACCTGATGTTGTCGTGCGTGCGGCAGCAACTCGGCAAGGACCGCAGATCGCAGTGTGGGCAGGCCGCGGGCTCCAGCGGCCGGCAATCAGGCAGGTCGGTGCAACGATGCGACGGTAGGCGTCGCCGCGCAGGGCCTCTCGCGCCACGGCCTGAAATTCGAGAGCCGTCTTTGGCAGCAGCCGGCACATCGCGGCCCGTCGATCCTCGGGCATTTGCGAGAACGTGCCGCGACCGCTCCAGTAGTCGATGAAGCAGGCAGCGCCGCCGCAGGCATCGTCACTCTTCAGGCTCGCTTCGATCTGGCGTCGCAGCGAGTGCAGTTCGGCCAGCCCGGGGTCGCGATCGGGCAGAAGATGGAATGGGATCGGCTCGAACAGACTGAGGCTGCGCACGCGCTGCGGCTGCCCTTGCGCAAGCTGAAGCGCAACTACGCCGCCGTAGGAATGGCCGACCAGATGAAAACGCTCGCCAGTTTGCAATGCTGACGTCAGCACCGACTCGACCAGGCGCACTTCATCGTTGAGGGT
The DNA here is from genome assembly GCA_963723505.1 of uncultured Gammaproteobacteria bacterium. Taxonomy (GTDB): domain Bacteria; phylum Pseudomonadota; class Gammaproteobacteria; order Steroidobacterales; family Steroidobacteraceae; genus Steroidobacter. The sequence continues at coordinate 45,017 of CAVRQU010000021.1, read as the reverse complement.
GAAACAGTCTGCCGACTGCGTCAGCGACGTTTCGCCATATCCGTGCAGATCGATCGCAATCAGCCGGTGGCGGTCGCGCATGCGTTGAATCAGCTCGCGCCACTGGCCTTTCGAGCTCATCGAACTGTGCAGCAGGACCACGGGTGTGCCGCGGCCTTCGATACGCGAGCCAACCCTATCGAAAGTTAGTGAGGAAGTCTTCGGCACGCGAGGAGTCCGGGATGTCATGGCGGTTAGCATGGTTTTCAGCAGCGAGGAGAGTTGCGGCACAGGGTCGACATAGTCCTTGTCGCGCGCCGCTGTGTCGATTTGCAATCGATGCACTGGGCTGTGCAAACATGCACTGCTCGATGTCGCGAGGCGTACACTCGTGCAGTGGCTGCCGTTGACGACTTCAACTGGGATGATCTGCGCTACTTCCTGCGTGCGGCGCAGACGAAAACGCTGGCGGGCGCCGCTCGTTCGATGGGTGTCGAGCACACGACCATCGGTCGTCGTCTGTCAGCACTGGAGCGCGCACTCGGTGCAGCGCTCGTGCTGCGCGGACCCGATGGCCTGACGTTGACGCCGCTTGGTCAACGGATCGCCCCGCTGGTTGAGGAAGTAGAACGCGCGGTGCTTGCAGCGCGCGCCGCCGCCAAATCGCAGCGTGCGCAGGTTCGCCTGTCCGTGCCGCAAGCCCTCACGGGGCTGTTCACTCAAGCCCTCGCGCAGCAGCGGCTTGACTACCCCGAGATCGCACTGGAGATCATCAGCGACAACCGACCGCCCGACCTCAAGAAGGGAGAAGTCGATCTGGCCGTGGTCGTGAGAACGGTCATCGACGCGGATCTCGTCACGCGCTCGCTCGGCGAAGTCGGGTGGTCTCTGTATGCGGGGGAGGCTTATCTCGCGCGCCGGCCGGCGCCTGACGATCCGAACGATCTGTCAGGGCACGAGATCATTGCCCTCAAGACCGACTCTCCTGCCGCTCCGGCGGCGAAATGGCTCGCGAAACATGCGGCGAATGCGACGATCGTATCGCGCAGCAATGCGAGCGCATCGCTGGTTGCCGCCGCCGTGGCCGGTGCAGGGCTCGCGATTCTCCCGTGCTTCCTCGCCGAGGCCGAGCCGGCATTGAAGCGCCTGACGCCCGATGTGCTGACAAGGCATCCGGTCTCGCTGGTGTATCGACGCGAGGCGCGACTCGCCGAGCCCGTTCGGGTGGCGATCCGTTTCGTGGTCGAGGTCATGCGCAAGCATGCCGACCGGATCAGAGGCACGCCCCAACGCTAACCGTGTCTCCTGTCGAGGTACACAAGTGGACACGACAGCATGCGCCACGCCTGAACGCGCATCGACGAACCTGGACCCGATGTTGCTCAGATTGGGGCGGCCGCCCGACCCACGCGGGCCGATGTCGAATTCCCGCTTCCTGTTCCACGTAAGGACGCGCAACCAGTAGCGCTATAGGAGATACCCATGAAGGTCACCGTAGAGACTGTCGTAAAGGCTGAGCTGAACAAGGTCTGGGATGTCTGGAATACCCCGGAGGACATTAAGCAGTGGAATACCGCGCAGGCGGACTGGCACACGACCAAGAGCACCGTCGATCTGCGTGAAGGCGGCAAGTTCCTGACGCATATGGAAGCGAAGGACGGCAGCGAGGGTTTCGACTTCGAGGGCACTTACACCCGCATCGTGCCGAAGAAGGCCATCGAATACCGGATGAGCGACGGCCGTGAGGTCAAGGTCGAGTTCGTCGAGGACCCTGGCGGCGTCCTCGTGAAAGAGACGTTCGACGCAGAGACCGAGAACACGCCCGAGCTTCAGCGCCAGGGCTGGCAGGCCATCCTGGACAACTTCGGCCGGCACGTGGAGGCGACAGGCTGAGCCGGCATCGACAGCGCGGCTGGCGCCTAACCTAAAGCGGCGAGGAAACGGCGGCCCGCACTGTCATATGAGAACGTTCGCTTCTGGCCGGTAAGCGACCGTGCAATGCGGTCGCTTACTTGTGAGATCACACTGCTGTCTGCCTCGCCATCTCCAATGCGTCATCAACTTCACTGCCGAGATATCGAACCGGACTTTCAAGCTGTGAGCGACCAGGCAGCAACTGAACCGCGCGCAGATTCTTTGTTCTGCGATGGATAAGTGACGCGTTAGTCCTTCTCAGTGAATGCGGGGCACACGCCGAAGGATCGAGCCCGATTTCCGTGAACATGCTCTAAGCTTCTGTGCGAGTCACCAAGTACGCGCAGCGACGTACAGTACACAGCGCACCTCGGTATCTCGAATCCCCTCGGGTGAGGCCGAAGTGCGCCACTGAGCAGCTGCCATCGGGCCCGCCTTCTTCCCGCACTCGTCCTTCCGAACGAATGGAGGTCGCACAATGCCGGCAAAGAATCCAGAAGATATCTGTCATCTTTTCCAGCACTACATGGCCAAAGGTTATATCGACTCCGTGCTGAGTCTCTATGATCCCGAAGCGGTCTTCTCAACAGTCCGCCGAAATCACGAATGGCAGGCACGCCTTGAGACAGGAGTTGGCCCCGCTTGCGGCCATGAAGGCTCGCTTCGACTTCGACATCAGACAGGTCATTCAGACCGGCGGCATCGCCGAGCTGCAACTGTTTCGAAAGAACGCGGACGTCGTTCGAATGTCGAGGAGCAGGCCCAACAAGCGCCTCCCGCAACCCGAATGCGCGGCTGAAGCGCAACGTTGTGCGTCTGCTTGGTTGCTCTACTCGCAGCATTGAAATACTGAGGGCAGCGGCATGAAGCAATCACAGAAAGTGACGACTCGGTTCCCGATTGCGTCGGATCTTGAAGGTGACCACATCAAGCGACTCTCGGACTTGATCAACGAGGTCTATGACGACGCTGAATCGGGCATGTGGAAGCGAAAGGGAGCTCGGACGAATCCCGCCGAGGTCGAGCGCCTTCTGCGCGCTCAAGCGCTGATCCTGGCCGAGATCGACGGCGCGCTCGTTGGGTCGGTGAACGTCAACCTCATGGGCGATGGAGTCGGAGAGTTCGGCATGCTCGTCGCGGACCGCAATTGCCGCGGCGAAGGCATCGGCTCGGCATTGGTCAAACACGCTGAGAAGTGGGCCCGCGAGCACACATGTCACACTATGCGCCTTGAGGTGCTCACGCCCCGCCATTGGACACATCCGAGCAAGAATTTTCTGAGGCAGTGGTACTCCAGAATTGGGTACGCGCCCCAAGTTACCGAGGCGTTCGAATCAATGCACCCGGAGTTAGTGCCGGAACTCGCAACGGACTGCGACTTCACTGTGTGGCGCAAGTCGTTAGTCTGACCAAGATATCCGCCATGCAGCATCGCGAGCATGGTCATGAGAGTCACGAGCGGCCGCTATCGACGGTCGTTTCAACCGGCGACGGCTGACGATATATCGGACACGATTCAGCCTTGCGCGTCTGGCGCCGTGCGCGAGAAGTTACTGTTGGTTGTGGTCGGCGGCGCGTTCTCTCGAGTGTCTTCGAGCAACAACGCATCGAGCTTCCCTGGCTGTCCCATGTCGGCATAAAAGCGAGTAATTCGCTGCCGTGCGATCTGCCTCGCGTCCTGGTCCGCAGCCGACTCCGCAACCAGCACGCGATAGCTGTCGACCAGATAGCGCTCGGCGTCCTGGCTACGTCCGAGCTTGTGTAACACTTCGCCCAGCGCGCTAGCAGAACGCGCGGGACGCCATGCCGGCGCGTCAGTGCGCTTCCAGCGCTCGATCGCATCGGTAAGGACAGTCTCCGCCTCGCCGTATTCCTTCTGCGCGAGCAACGCTTCACCTAGGTAGTGCTCGGCGGATGCAACGTACTGATGATCGGGCGGCACATTCTTCGCTGAAGAGCTCGAGTGTGTTGCGCAGGATTGCTTCTGCGTCCTTGAATTTCTCGCTGCGCATCCAGATCGTCGCAAGCATCGTCTGAAGGTAGCCAATCTTCAGATATGCGGTGCTCTCGGAATTCAGGTGGGCGTCTAGCGCTTCCACGACCAGCTTCTCAGCGTCCACGATGTTCTTCTGCGCAAGTCGCACTTGCGCCAACGATGCGAGCGTATCTGCGACAGTACTGCTGACGGATCCATAGAGTCGCCGCTGAGCGGCGAGGACGCGCTCGAACAATGCAGCCGCCTCATCGATCTGCCCCTGATAGAACAGGATATCGCCCAAGAAATAATCCGCCATCACGCGGTCCGGATGATGATCAGGAACCGCCCGATAGATCCTGACCGCCTCCCGTGCGGCGCGTTCCGCACCTTCGAAATCATCGGCCCACAGCATGATGTTGGACATGTCCGCGAGAATTGCTCCCACTTCGGGATCATCAGCTCCTCTTAACGCGCGCATGAGTTGCAACGCCTCGGTCGCGTAGTCGAGCGCCTGTTTCGTGTGACCGCGCAGGCCCTCAAGGCGACCGAGATCTATGAGCAGCTGAGCGTACGCTTCGGATCCTTGCGTCTTCGTGCGGCGCGATATTTCCTGCGCCTCCTTAAAGTACTTGTTGGACTCATCGATGCGCCCGTCTTCCCGCAGAGCGATCGCAAGCTCGGTTACGACGGAACCGACGCCTGCATCGTCCACACGCGACTCCTGCTTGATGCGCAACGCATCCTGCAGGTAAATGACGGCGCGATCTGGTTGTCCCATTCGTCGATATGACCGGCCGATCGCTTCGAGCAGGCGGGCCCGAACGTCGGGTTGCTGGTTTAGATCGTTCTGGATGCTTCGAGCCGCTTGATCGAGCAGGCTGCGAGCTGTCGGCTCGCGGCCGAAGTTGACGAATGGATCCGCAGCGCTGAATACGTCCAGCATGAACTGCGAGACATCCTCGGCGCGCTCTCTGTCCTGCAGTGACAACCTCTCCGCTCTTGTTGCGCGCACAGCCTGCCAGGTGCTTACGCCCGTTGCGATCAGCAGAGCGCTCATGGCGACGGAGACGGTTGCGAAGACGGCGCGGTGACGTGCTGCAAACTTGCGAAAGGCGTAGATCACGCTTGGAGGTCTGGCCAGGACGGGCTCGTTCTGTAAGTACCGTCCCAGGTCCGCAGCCAGGTCGCTCGCCGACCGATAGCGGCGAGCTTTGTCCTTTTCCAGACAGCGCATCACGATCCAGTCCAGATCGCCGCGCACCTGCTGGATCAGCCTCAACGCACTGGTCCGATACCGCTCCGAAGTCTCGCTCATCCGCTTGCCGTTGAGCGTGTGCAATCGCTTGGATGGGACAGTGGGCGCCTCCTCCCTGATACGCCGACGAACCTCTTCGAGCGTCGCGCCCGATAACTCGCGCCCATCAAGGGGTGTGGATCCGGTCAGAAGCTCATAAAGCAGCGCGCCGAGACTGAAGATGTCGCTGCGCGCATCCACATGCGCTGAGCCGAAGCCGGTCTGCTCGGGGCTTACGTAGGCGGGCGTGCCGACGAACTGATCGACCAACGTGAACAACGTCTCCTCTGTAAGCCGCCCCTGCGTCGCTTTTGCGACCCCGAAGTCGATGACCTTGGCGAGCGCCGTCCCGCCATGCAGCGTCACCAGCACATTCGACGGCTTGATGTCCCGATGCACCAGCCCCTTCTGATGCGCGTGCTCGATCGCATTGCACACCTGAATGAAGAGCAAGAGCCGTTCCTGAATGGTAAGCCTGCACTGGCTGCAGTACTCCGTGATCCTGATCCCGCGCACGAGCTCCATCACGAAATATGGACGCCCTGTGGGCGTCGCGCCGGCGTCGAACACCCTGGCGATGTTCGGATGATCCATCATCGCCAGCGCCTGACGCTCCGCCTCGAAGCGATTGATCACCGCTCGAGTGTCCATACCAAGCTTGATGATCTTCAGCGCTACTTCGCGCTTGAGCGGAGTGCGCTGCTCAGCGAGATAGACGACCCCGCCGCCGCCTTCGCCGAGTTCTTGCACAAGCCGATAATCACCAATGAAATCGTCAGCGCTCTCCGATGGACATGCTTCGGGTCGTTCTCTCACGAACTCTGCGGCGGGCGAGAACGCGTCCAGGAGACAGCGAACCTGCACATGCCGCTGTCGATCATCGCTGCAGGCTTGTTGCAGGAAGTAATCCCGTTCAGAAGCAGGCAACAAGAGCGCGGCGGAGAACAGTTCTTCTGTGGTTGCTGTTGACATAGGCCGGCCATGCGACGGCGTGCGGCGCCCTAGCCGCGCCGTCGCAATACGCAGGGGAGTCATGGCCAGGCTCTGGATGCTTTTCGTCATCAGCAGCAGACCGCTCCGCGTTCGTCGAAATGCCTCCCTGCACTCCATGTTCCTCACTCCGTTGAAACCTGTGCGCGTTGTTGTTTGTTTGTGCTCGGCCATCTGATTCGATAGCGCGCACTTTCTGTTCCCGTAGCGGGGCGTTCGGTCTCTTATGAGATGTTGCCAGTGCACTGGCATCGCGTCTACTGCAGTGGGTGACCAGTTCAAACTCGCGCGCTGTCGCTATCGAAAGAACTCTCATCGGGCGCCCTGTCGGCAATCATATTTTACGGCGGTGTTCGATCGCACTTGTCGATCAGCGAGCACGCCAAAACCTCAGCTTTGCCCTCCAGACGCGACAATCGACTCACGGTTCCCGGCCGTCGGACGACTCGTTTTCTCGCGCACCTTCGAGCAACAGTGCATCGAGCTTCCTGGGCTGTCCGATGTCGGTATAGAAGCGAGTGATTCGCTGCCGCGCGATCTGCCTCGCGTCCTGGTCCGCAGCCGGCTCTGCAATCAGCACGCGATAGCTGTCGACAAGATAGCGCTCGGCGTCCTGGCTGCGTCCGAGCTGATGAAGCACTTCGCCCAAGCGCGCTTGCCGAACGCGCGGAGCGCCATGCAGGCGCATCAGTCCGCTTCCATCGCTCCATCGCGGCGGTCAGCACCTTCTCCGCGTCGCCGTACTTCTTCTGCGCAAGCAACGCTTCGCCCAGGTAGTGCTCGGTCGATGCAACGTACTGGTGATCGGGCGGCACATGTTTCGCGAAGAGTTCGAGTGTGCTGCGCAGCATTTCTTCTGCGTCCTCCGAACTTCTCAGCCGCGCATCCAGATCGTCGCAAGCATCGTCTGAAGATAGCCTATCTTCAGGTAGGCGGTGCTCTCGGAATTGCGGTGGGCGTCCAGCGCTTCAACGATCAGCTTCTCGGCGTCCACGATTTTCTTCTGCGCAAGTCGCACTTGCGCCAACGATGCGAGTGTATCCGCGACAGTGCTGCTGACGGATCCATAGAGTCGCCGCTGCGCGGCGAGGGCGCGCTCGAACAATGCAGCCGCCTCATCGACCTGCCCCCGATAGAAGAGGATATCGGCCAAGCAATAGTCCGCCATCACGCGGTCCGGGTGATGCTCCGGAACCGCCCAGATAGATCCTGACCGCTTCCCGTGGCGGCGCGCTCCGCGCCTTCGAGATCATCGGCCCACAGCATGATGTTGGACATGTCCGCAAGAATTGCGCCTACTTCGGGATCATCAGGCCCTTTCAACGTGCGCATGAGTTGCAACGCCTCGGTTGCATAGTCAAGCGCCTGCTTCGTGTGACCGCGCAGGCCTTCGAGCCGACTGAGATCGATCAGCAGTTGCGCGTACGCTTCGGATCTTTCTTTCTTCGTGCGGCGCGATATTTCCTGCGCTTCGGTGAAATATCTGTCGGATTCATCGATGCGTCCTTCTTCCCGCAGAGCAATCGCGAGCTCGGTCACGATGGAGCCCACGCCGGCCGTCGTCCGCACCGACCTGCTGCCTGATCCGCAGTGCATCCCGCAGATAGACGACAGCTCGATCAGGTTGCCCCATGCGGCGATAGGATCGGCCGATCGTTTCGAGCAACCGCGCGCGGACGTCCGGCTGCTGACTCAGGTCGTTCTGGATATTGCGGGCCGCCTGGTCGAGCAGGATGCGGGCTGTCGGCTCGCGACCGAAGTTAACGAACGGATCCGCAGCGCTGAATACGTTCAGCATGAATTGCGAGACATCCTCGGCGCGTTCACGGTCGTGCATCGCCTGCTTGAGAGCCGCGGCGATGTTCTGCCTCTGGATGGACATCACGATCGCAACAGCCGCCAGAAAAACCAGAAAGCCCACGCCCGCGGCGACGCCCATGGTGTGGCGACGTACAAACCGCTGCGTGTAGTAGACCCAGTTCCCCTGACGCGCCTGCACCGGTTCGTTCGCAAGGTGGTGCCGGATGTCTGCAACCAGTCGCTCGACGGAGCTATATCGATGCTCCGGCTCCTTTCGCAGAGCACGCATCACGATCGCATCAAGATCGCCGATGAGTCGCCTTTGCAGCCGCTCAGGGGCGAGTCGACGCGATCGAGCGAGTTCTTCGATGGACGCCTCGCCTGACGCGGATGCGCTCTGTAAAGCACGATGCACCGCTGCGCTGGGACGCGGCGCATCGACGACGCAGATTCTTCGCTCCAGCTCGAGCTGATTGGACGACTCCGACAGGTCGTATGGGCGCAGCCCACTCAAGAGCCGGTACAGGACCACGCCAAGCGAGTAAACGTCGCTCGCGGTGGTGACGACTCCGCCGATGATCTGCTCGGGACTCGCATACTCCGGCGTCAGAACGCGATCGGTCATGCGCGTGAGCTCTGCCGTGCCGCCCAGATCCCTTGCGTGCAACAGCTTCGCGATGCCGAAATCGAGCAGCTTCGGCGTGCCGTCGGGGGTCACCAGAATGTTGGCCGGCTTGATGTCTCGATGGATGATCAGATTCTGGTGTGCGTACTGAACCGCAGCGCAGATCTCGATGAACAGCGACAGGCGCGCGCTTAGATCCAGACGCTCCTCGTCGCAATATCTCTCCAGCGTTTTGCCCTCGACGTACTCCATAACGAGGTACGGCTGACCGTCCTCGGTGTCGCCTGCATCGAGCAGCCGCGCGATATTGGGATGATTGAGAGTCGCCAGAATCTGGCGCTCCGCTCGGAAACGCAGTCCGAGATCCAGAGCAGCAGTGGGGTCGATGACCTTGACGGCCGCCTTTCCGGAGAACTGGTGGTCCGCCCGCTCAGCCAGATAGACGGTGCCCGAGCCGCCGCGCCCCAGCTCCGCCACCAGCCGATAGTTCGAGATGACACGCCCAACCAGGCCGTGCTGCTCGTCTGCGTCTTTCGCGCGCAACGCAGACCCGAGCGTGCGGGTCAACGGTCTGGTGGCTATTAGTTTTCTGACCGTCACGGCAACAGCTTTCCATCCAGTCGGTCAGGACAGGTAGGCGGTGCATTTCTCAGGAGGCGATTCGGATCGACCCTCCCTTCGAAGACATAGGATGAGTAGCGCATCGACCCTGTACTGCTCTGCAGACCTACCCCACCAACGTTCCGGCCCCGCCTGAACAGCAGTGGGGCACCAATTCTGCACCCGACTCAGGCGTTTGCCTGAGATGTAGCCGGCATTCTGTGAAGTCCCCTCGCCCTTTTGGCCAATTCACGATTCAGGGTTTCCCCGATCCGTGTTTCCCGAGTTTTTCCCTAACGAACGCAACATAAGTAGTTGAATGTGACGCGCATCACAGTTAGGGTACTTATGTCAACGACCGCTATGAGTCGTTCTTGGGGAGAAAGTGATGTTGCGTACCTTCTTTATTGCGTCCCTGGCCGCCGCCAGCGTTCTAGCCTCCAGTATTGCAGCAGGCGACAGGAATTAGTCCGAAGAAGCGGCCGCTAAAGAGTGTTGCTGACGCGACTGCGCATGTCACGCAGCCGTTAATCACGAAGGCTGCACCGACAACGTTCGCGCGAAGCACATGCTGGTCGTGGCATGAACTGCTCGCTGGAGAACACTATGAAAAAGCAATTAGCTATCGCCGCGGGCATGCTCCTCACACTGGGAACTGCGTTCTCAGACACCATGCGCAATGAGGCTCCGGACGCCTCGGCTGCCGTGTCTGTTGAGTTCGCATCAGCGGACGTCAGCTCCCGCGCCGCCGCACAAGTGGTGTCGATGTGGAAGGATCACGCAAAATCGGCCGGCTCGACGCGTCTCGCGCGTCCACTTTGACCTGACCGTTCAAGCCGTCGAACGAATAGCTCATTGCGCGTCGAACTTCGACGCGCACAGTGAGGCGCGCAGTCGCCTCGCTTCACAATCCTGGACTGTCCTCGGTCGGACGCTCTGCGTCGATGAAGCCTGCGCGAATAGGCAATGCCTAGCGAAGCGCTCGGGCGCGTCATGAGAATAGTTCGTATCTTCTGACCTTGGGATGGTCTGAACGAACTGAGTCCAACCGAGTCTGGCCGTCGCATTTCATCTCGTGTCGCGAACCCATCGGCGTCGCCTCCGAGTGATGCTTCATCGTATTGGGCCAGGCCGACAAACCCGTTCGGTGCGCCCGCATTGAGAACAGGTCTCTCCCTTACCACCCTCTGAGAATCAGATCGACGTTGCGCTCGTGCGTGCGGCTCTCTGCGTTCCTCGTCGCTCGGGCTCGCTCACCCTCCTCGCCATGAGTCACGCAGGTCGAGCGCGGGACCGTCTCGTGAGGTCACTAGCAACGAATTATGTAATTCCAGTTGACCGTACAATGGACCGACAGTTGCTTTCCAAAAATCACGCGCGTACTTTCGCGCGACGGCAAACGTGAAGGGCACACCCGCTGCGAGGCGGGGCCGCAAAATCACAGCTCTTGATCAAAAAGAACAAGAGGGCTGGGTTGCCTCAAGAGAGTCTTCCCTGCATCTCGCGCGAGCGAGATGAGCGAGGGCGGCTTTTTTAAGTTGAGCAAACCAGTCGTGCTGATGCATCGCATCGGCAAATAAAGCGCGATGGTCTTGTCTCCCCGGCTGCCAAGAGTCGCAAGAAACGTAGCGCCTTGCCGGAGGAATCCATGAAGAAGAAACAGCTGCTGACGCTGTTGTCGACGACCGCTTTGAGCGCCGTGGCAGCACTGTCAGTTCCCATGTCCACGCTCGTTGCGGCGCCCGGCGCCGAAACGAGAGCCCACGCAAAGAGAGTTACGAACAACGTATACATCGTGCGTCTCGCCGAACTGCCGGCCACGGCATACGACGGCAGCATCAGGGGCTATCCGGCCACCAAGTTGCGCAAGGGCGAGAAGCTCGACCCGAACAACCCACAAGTGGTCAATTACAAGAGTTATCTGGAATCGCGACACGACGCCGTGCTTACGGCGGTCGGCGGCGGCAAGAAGCTCTACGACTACGGCTATGTGCTGAATGGCTTTGCCGCGGAATTGAGCGCAGCGCAGGCGGCGCAGTTGCGCGGGACGGCCGGCGTCCTGTCTGTTGAGAAAGACGCGGCCATGGAGCTGGACACTTCGTCGACGCCCACTTTCCTTGGACTGTCCGGGCCGGACGGCTTTTACAGCCTAACGGGCGCGAAGGGCGAGAACGTCATCATCGGCATCGTCGATGGCGGCGCGTGGCCGGAGCACCCCAGCTTCTCAGATCGGACAGGCGTGAACGGCAATGGGACCCAGGACGGCAAGCTGGACTATCAGCAAATTCCGGGCTGGAACGGTCGTTGCGTGCCCGGTGAGCAATTCACCGCGACCAACTGCAACCAGAAGCTGATCGGCGCGCGCTATTACAACGCGGGGTGGGGCGGCAACGCCGGCATCGACGCGCAACTGCCCTGGGAATTCAACTCCCCACGCGATTACGGCGGCCACGGTACGCACACGGCGACCACGGCCGGCGGTAATGCAAACGTCCCGGCGACGGGCGCCGTGGCCGTTTTCGGCACCGTCAACGGCATCGCGCCGCGTGCACGCATCGCAGCCTACAAGGTCTGCTGGCAAACAGGCGCAGGCGGCAGCTGCTTCACCTCCGACAGCGTCGCCGCCATCGACCAGGCCGTCGCGGACGGAGTGGACGTCATCAATTTCTCGATCAGCGGATCGACGACCAACTTCCTTGACCCTGTCGAAGTCGCATTTCTGTTCGCCGCAGACGCCGGTGTGTTCGTGGCGACGTCAGCAGGCAACAGCGGGCCGACCATTTCAACGGTTGCGCATCCGGGCCCCTGGCTGACCACGGTTGCTGCGGGTACCCACAACCGTAACGGAGAAGGCTCGGTCACGCTCGGCAACGGTGCGACCTACAACGGCGCGTCTGTCGCGACGGCGCTCGGCTCGACCCCGATGATCGATTCAACCGCCGCCGGCCTGCCCGGGGCTGATCCGATCATGGTTGCACTGTGCTTCGCGGCGTCGGACAACGCTGGTACGGCGGTGCTCGATCCGGCCAAGGTGGCGGGCAAGATCGTGGTTTGCGATCGAGGGACCAACGCTCGAATCGCAAAGAGCCAGGCCGTCCTGGAAGCTGGCGGTGTCGGCATGATCCTCTTGAACACCAGCCCCAGCTCGATCAATGCCGACTTCCACTTCGTACCGACGGTGCACCTGGCTGACACGCACCGTGGCGCCGTCAAGGCGTACGCCGCGACCCCAGGCGCGACTGCCTCGATCGCGCAAGCCGCTATCGTCTTGAACGCGGCAGCGCCCTTGACGGCTTCGTTCTCTTCGCGCGGTCCCTTGAATGCCGGCGGCGGCGATCTGCTCAAGCCGGACGTCATCGCTCCCGGCCAGGACATCCTGGCGGGCGTGGCCCCTCCGGGAAACAGCGGCCGGCTGTTCGATCTGTACAGCGGCACATCGATGTCCAGCCCGCATGTGGCCGGTCTCGCGGCCCTGTTCAAAGAAGTGCACCCGGACTGGTCGCCGATGATGATCAAGTCCGCGCTGATGACGACGGCCGGGGACGTCCTGGATGGCCCGAACACGAACCCACTCGTGATCTTCCGTCAAGGCGCCGGACACGTGCGTCCAGTGCAGGCCCTCGATCCCGGTTTAGTGTTCAACCATGGCTTCGGCGACTGGCTGGCCTTCCTATGCGGCACGGGTCAACTGACCGCGTCGTACTGTCCGTCCATCCGCATCGACCCGAGCGATCTGAATGTGCCCTCGATCGCCATCGGCGACCTGGCGGGCGAGCAAACGGTCAAGCGCACGGTGACCAATGTGGGGACTGGCAGCAGCACCTATACGCCCAGCGTCACCGGTCTGGTCGGATTCGATGTGACTTTCAGTCACGCCAATCTCACACTGGCGCGTGGGGCGTCCGAGAACGTCACCGTGACGTTCAGACGTACGACAGCGGCCCTGAACGCCTATACAGGCGGCCAGGTGAGCTGGAGCGACGGAAAGCACATCGTACGCGTGCCCGTGGTCGTGCGGCCGGTGGCGTTGGCGGCGCCGGCGCAGGTCAGCGGCACGGGCGGACCGATCAGCTACAACGTGAAGTTCGGCTACACCGGAGCGTTCTCAGCGACCGCGCGCGGCATGGTCCCGGCAGCGGTCACCGCTGATCAGGTGGCCGACGATCCGACGGACAGCACGTGCAGCTTGACGTCGCCGAACGCGAAGTTGATTCCGGTTACAGTGCTGGCTGGTACGACGTATGCGCGATTCGCATTGTTCGATGCGGACGTGAATCCGGGATCGGACATCGACATGTGCGTATTCAACAGCGCATCGCAGCTCGTCGGCGCCAGCGGCTCAGGGACATCCGCGGAGACGGTGAACCTGCTCGACCCCGCGGCAGGGACTTACACCGTCGTAGTGCAGGGATGGGGCGTCGTGGGCTCTTCGCCGTTCAGGCTCCACACCTGGCTGCTGGGCAACACTGACGCGGGCAACATGATAGTCACTGCGCCTGCAGGCGCCACGCTCGGAGCCACCGGTGCGATCAACCTGACCTTCTCAGGGCTGGCGGCAGGAACGAAGTACCTCGGTTCTGTCGCATATGGCGGCAGCACCGGGCTGCCGAACCCGACCATCGTGCGCGTCGATACGCCGTAACGCGTAGCAGATAACGGTTCGGTTTCACCGAAACGGGAACGCCCCGGAGAGCAGTCTCCGGGGCTTTTTTTTGTCAGATACGATCGTCGGGCGCCGGTGGGAGGACGCGATCCGGCGGGCAGAATGTTGGTGGACCTTGTTGGCCCGCGTGATATTCAAGCTGCTGCTCTGCGACTTCGACAACGATGCGGTACCCGCGCACGAGCGCCTGCGTGTACAGCACTCCGGGCTCCGGACAACCGAGTGAACCGTCGGACCATGTCACCGCTTCTGCCGCTACGATCTTTACCGCATCTCGTGGTTTCCCGGAACGGCGCGCAGCATCGTCGACGGCAGCCGCTTGCAGGCTTGCAGGCGCCTCGCTCAATGGCGCCGCCGCCTGCGCGGCCGGCACGGGCTCGGAATTGTTTTCAGATCGATCCATAGCGCAGCCCCCGCACAGGTACGTCGCGGCGACGAACAAGCTTCGCATGAACTTCGCCGCGCCGCGCATCGGCTCGGCCACGTGTTGCAGCTGTGTCGCACTCGCGCTCGCCGGCTTCGTCACGCCGCGGTACCCGTTCGCTGTAACAAGCACCGTCGTCCGCATCGAGGCATCCTCCGTTCTCCCGCTAAGCGGATCGAAAGTAGTCCCCCCTTCTATCCCTTTAGCGAACAACCCGCCCGAGCGGCGAGCTCTTGCCGACGCGGTCGAAGTAGCTCCACGCCGCGCGAGCGATGCGCGCGATGCTCAGCTCGGCGTCCAGCTCGTCCCGCGCAAACGTGGTCATCACCGCGATCGCGAACGGACGGCCCGGAACAAACACGATGCCGGCGTCGTTGCGCACGCCGTCGAGATTGCCGGATTTGTTCGCGATCGCCAGATCCGCCGGCAACAGCCTCGGGATGTAGCTGGCCTTCTGCATGCTCAGCATCCTGAAGAAGTCGTCGCTCGTCGCTTTCTTGAATACTCGTCCGTCGTACAGAGCGCTGAGCATCATCACCAACTCGCGCGGCGTAGCGGTGTTCTCTCGTCCTTCACGCGCCGCCGTCACATCCATCATCTGCCGCCTCAGGCGGGTCTCTTTGAGTCCCAACCGCTCGAGCCATGCGTTGACGTTGTCCATGCCGACGCGATCGATGAGAACGTTGGCCGCCGAGTTGTCGCTCAGCGACACGACCAGGGTCGCCAAATCGCGATTCGTCAGGCGCGTAACACCCGCCGTCATCACTGGAAGGACGCCCTCCCCTCCGACGGCGTCTTTCGCGTTCACGGTGTAGAGATCGCCAAGTTTAGCGCCGCGGCCACCCGACGCAGCACGCTCGTGCTGGCTATAGAGCTCTCCGAGCACGGCGATCTTGATCGTGCTCGCGGTCGGGTAGACCGCGTCGGCGTTCAGGTAGAACGAGCGTTGATCCGTGAGATCCAGAATGGCGACGCCCACGACGGCGTCTGTTTGCCGCACGATCGCGCGGATGGACTCTTCCATGCTGCTCCAGAGCACGTCCTGCTTCGCGCGGATCGATTCCGCATTGTCTTGCGCGCCGAGTGCGCCCGGGGCGAGAAGGGCGGCCAGGAGCGCGCCGCGAAAGGCGCGTGTGTTACGAGCCACGAAGGAAGCATCGATCATAGGGTCGAAGAGCGGCTGTGTTTTGTTGAGCGATAGTAGCCTCCCTTCAGAACACGCACCAACTGGCCGCAACCGCCCTGCCCGAGGCCCTCCGCATTTCCTTCGGGCGCGAAAATGAATCGCCTTACATCGGCTCGACCGAGTCCACGTTGACAATGACCTTGCAGCCCCTGCCTTTGCCATTGCAAACGATCTGATCGCCGAAAACGTACTTCTTGAGTTTGACCGTCTTCTTGGCGCCGACGGCCAGGACGAACTCTCCGGTCGCGATACTGTCCTCGACGCTACTCGAGACGGACTGGAGGCTGACATGACACTCGCCGGTCGACTCGCTTGAATCCTCGACCGCCTCGATGGTGAAGGTTCCGAGACTCGGCAGCGAGAAGTGCACGCCGCCCTGCTCGATCATCGTCTCGGTAACGTATGGACCCTCCGGCAACTCCGCGCCAGACAGCGCGAGAGGCGCACACAGAGCCAGGCCTCCACAAACACCAGCATACTTTCGCATCACACTCTCCTTCCTGCGTTCGTCATCACTGTGCAAATTTCAGGAAGCCATCAATTCGAGATCGCAGACCTCGGGACACGCAGCAGTGCAGCCATTTCAAGATTCGGGACACCCGCAAGATGAGCGCGTGTCCCTGCGCGCCAGCGATGATCGACGTCGGGCGCGAGGATTCAGGCGTTCAGATCGGAACGACCGAATCCACGCTGACCTTGACCTTGCAGTTGCTGCCCGGGCCGTAGCAGACGATGTTCCCGTTCTCGAGAAAGAACGCCTTCAGCCAGACCGTGCCCTTCGCGCCAACGACCAACCCAAAGTCTCCCGTCGCAATACGATCCTCGATGCTCCTCGCGACCGACTGAAGACTGACGTGACACTCGCCCGGCGACCCGGCGGAATGCTCCACCGCCTCGATGGTGAACGTGCCGTACTTCGGCAGCGAAAAATGCACGCCGCCCTGCGCCTCGATCATGGCCTCAGTGACGTAGGGACCCTGCGGCGATTCCGCGGCAGGCAGCGCGAGAGGAACACACAGAACCAAACCTGCCCAAACACCGGCGTACTTTCGCATCACAACTCTCCTTTCCTCGTGCGTCATCACACGCAAGTGAGACCGATGCGATGCGGCCGCGATGATCTTCGGCAGGCGCATCGCCCTTTGGACCATCGCTGCTACGCCGCGAAGGAAGCGTCTCGACTGGCTCGCACGCGCAGGATGTTCAGAGAAGATTACGAAGTGAGGCCTGCAAGAACGGACATGTACTAACGACATAGCTGGTGCGGCGCCCACGTCGATGCCTGCGCACACCGAGCAATGCGCGCGACTGAAGCGGGCGATCGTCATTCACCCGAGCTGCTGCGAGCCGCGGCCTGGAACGAGTTGGAACTGATCTGTCACTGCGAAGGCGAAAGACTCACGCAACGCGAGCCGGAATGGCCGTGGTAAGCACGATCCGATGATTTTGTCGCAGTCGATCGACGCAATTTCGAAAGCGCGCTGTCTCATCTGGATCGACAGTCGCTCGTCAACTACCTCCGCAGCCGAAAATCTCGCCGAGCACATGCCACGAGTGTTTCTGAACAGCGACTACTTCGATCCGCCGCAGATTTCTGCTCTCAGGGTGCAGGTAGTCAGGAAGCGAGGCCAGCGCTCCCTCGCCACGCAAATGCGTCTGCGTCTCAACGAACCGTTGGAGACAGAGGTCGCCTTGATAGTCAGTGACAGCGACGGCAAGCCGCTCATTACAGACGGCCCGTTCGCGGAGACCAAGGAACAGTTGATCTGCTGACGTCGTGCGTCCGATGCGATCGCACGTGACGCCGCAAGAGCGCTAACGCTCGTGCCGTGCGCCTGCTCCATTCCATTACGGGCGTTCGCTGCTCGCGCTCTCCGCATCCGCGTTTTGCAAGGCGTCGAGCTCAGCGTGCAGCGTCTTCGACTCGGGAGTTCACTGATTCGAGCTCGGCGTTCACCGCCTCGAGTTCCGCAAACAGCGCCTGGTCCTTCGCAAGCGCAGGCTCCAGTTTCGAACGCGCCTCAGCGCTGAACCGCTCGTCGTCCAGCGAGTCGATTCGCGCCGCCGCTTCTCCCGCGTCCCCACCCTCGCCCGCTGATTGCGATTCGAGCGCCTGGCGTTTCGCCATCTCAGATTTCAGCGACGCGAGCATCGCCATGCCCTCTTCCTGATGGGCCTCGAGTCGCGCGTTGATCTCACCCTGTTTTCGCATCAGCTCCGCTTGCTGCGCCCGCGCAGCGCCCAAGTCCGCCGTGAGTCGCGCGATGCGCGCTTGCCTGTTCAGAGCCTCGTCGGCCGCCTCTGACTGCGCCTTGGCTATCGCATCAGTTTCACGATGCGCAACGACTGAGCTGGTCGCATCGCCGCCGCCCGAATCGGCCCGATCGACGTTCGCCGAAGTCTCATTCCCGGTGCGATTGGCAGAGTTGCATCCGCACAGCACCAGCGAGATCAATAGGCTGCTGAAGCAGAATTTACAGCGGCCTCGCGGCTGCTCTCTCATCGGGATTTCTCGATTGACGCCGGACAAGAAGTGAGCGGAGCATACGCCCCGATCGCGACGAACGACACAATCGCTCCGGCTCTACTCCGCAGCATCAGGGGGCCACATGTGCGATGCACGCGCCATTCTTGTCCTGCTCTGCTCCTCGTTCTTCTGCGTCACCTCAATCGCGAGCCACGACAGCGGTCCACCGCCTGTCGTCGTCGAGGCGGCGTTGCCCTTCGGCCCGCTGCCTGCGTTTCCGGATGCACGGCAGTACTGGGGTATTCATGAAGGCGCCGGCTTTCGAATCGAAGTGCCTGCGAACTGGAACGGCGCGCTTGTCATGTATGCGCACGGCTATCGCGGCGAGGGCCCGCTCCTGACGGTCTCGAATCCTGCGATTCGCAGTTATCTCCTCGCCAATGGTTTTGCGTGGGCGGCCTCGAGCTACTACCGCAACCACTATGACGTTCGCGCCGGCGTGATCAGCACGAACGCGCTCGCTCGCCATTTCGAGACGGTCAGCGGTCTGACGCCAGCGCGTTACTTCATTCATGGTCATTCGATGGGCGGACACGTCACGGTCGCTGCGATCGAGCAGTATCCCAATCGCACGTGTCCAGCGGGCAATGCCGGCCGTTTCTGTCGCGAGGTCGTCGAGTTTCTCGGCAAACTCGCGGGCGGCGTCAAGTGGAGCGGCGCAGTGCCAATGTGCGGCGTCACGGGCGACGAGCGCCTGTTCGACTACTTCAACGACTTCAATCTGCTGGCGGCTCATCTTGCCGGCGTGCAAGTGCCGCGGCCGGCGCCGGATTTTCCGACGGCGTACTTACCGCTGATCGTCGAGCAACCTGTTCGTCACGTATCCCACTGTCAACAATGCGCAGGGCGAGAAGCTCAAGGCCGCGACGATCGAACTGACCGGCGGACCGCGTCCGATCGTCGATCTCTCGTATCCCACCTTCCTCAATCTGCTGTTCAGCTTCGGCGGCGGGGACGGCTCGATAGCGAATGTGACGCACGGCCTGCCCGTCGTCAGCAACATCGGCCGCATCTATCAGCTCGATCATGACCTCGGGCTGTCGGCCGAAGAACTCGTACTCAACAGAGAAATCCTGCGTGTACGAGAGGATCCGGACGCCAACCCGGAGAAACTGATCGAGCTCGAACTGATTCCAACGCTCACAGGCAACCTGCACGTTCGCACTGTCAGCATGCATACGCTCGGCGATCTGTTCGTGCCATTCTCGATGCAGCAGATCTATGCGCGCCGAACCCAGCTCTGGGGTCAGGACGACATGCTGGTGAATCGTGCGATTCGCGCCGCGCAGCACTGCGAATTCAGCGTGACGGAACAGGAACGAGCGTTCGCCGACATGCTGGGCTGGGTGGATCAGGGCGTGAAGCCGACGGGCGATCGCATCCTCGACCGTTCGACAGTGCAGGATGAGTCCTTCGGCTGTCAGTTCACGACGCCGGTGCGTGCGTACGATGCGGGGGCCTGCGCGGCGCCTTGAGTTACGATGAAACTGCTGTCAGCGGCGCGAGCTCGAGCAACAGCTCGTGGGCATCGCCGCTGAAGCCGTAGCAAGTACCCTAAATCCGCCGATGCGGAAAAGGACCAGCTATGAAAGGCCTCACCGTGCTGACTCTGGGGATGCTGCTCGCCATGTCGCTGCCGTTCACTGCAGCGGACGCTGATGATGAGCATTCTCTGCACGCAACCTGGGAACTCAACACTGCGAAGTCGAAGTTCGATCCGGGTCCCGCACCGAAGAGCCAGACGCGCACTTACCAGGGCGCCAGTGATGAGGAAATGCTCGAGTCCAGCGGAACCGACGCCAAAGGGAAGCCGACAGCAGTGCACTACAAGGCGCGCTATGACGGCAAGGATTATCCGGTCACGGGCTTGTCGAGCGCGGATACGATCTCATTGCGACGGATCGATGAGTCGACGACCGAATCAAGGCAGAAGAAAGCCGGCAAGGAAACGCTCACCACGACGCGCAAGGTCTCCAGCGACGGAAAGATGCTCACAGCCACCTCGAAGGGGACAAACGCCGAAGGCAAGCCGACCCATAATGTGATGGTCTTCGACAGGCGCGAGTAATCTGACTCATAGCCCGAGAACGAACGCCGCCGCTCGGCCGGGGCAGGCGGCGGCGCGCTCGACGTCTCGAGCGAACGCTGTTCAACTCATGCGCATATCACTCTCGAGCGCGTCCATCGTGCTGCTGGCGCAGCTTGGGGGTGTTCAGGCGCTGGCGAGCGAGCCAGCATCGTGGTCGCTCGACGTCCTGATCGGCGACGCGTACAACTTTTCAAGCCAGACTCAGATCGAGCATGTGCAAGTGGGGGCGGGTTCTTTCGGAGGCGATTACGAGACACGCGGCTTCGAAGGTCCTCTGCACTACACCTGGCGGATCGCGCATTGGCAAGACGACCGCGCGTGGGAGCTGCAGTTCCTGCATCACAAACTTTATCTTCGCAACGGTCCCCCCGCGGTGGAGACGCTCTCCGTAAGTCACGGATTCAATATCGTCACGCTCAATCGGGCGTTCAAACTCGATGGCTGGCTACTGCGCGTCGGCGTGGGACCGGTCATCGCGCATCCGGAAGCGAGAATCAGCGGCAGCCCGTATGACGGTCCCTACGAAGTCGGCGGCGCCGCGGCGATGGCCGGAATTGGCAGGTCGTTGGCGCTGACGCCCAGGTTGTTCCTGCACGCAGAGCTCGAGATGACGTTCGGCTATATCGACGTGCATCCGGAAGGCTCACCCGATCTCGAGATCACCATTCTCAATCCCGCGGCTCATGCGCAAATAGGACTTGGCTATGGCTTCTGAACCGCGGCGGGTGCGAGGTTCAGGCCGACCCAACAGCGACTGACGTCATTTAAGCCAGAAATCGGTTGGCGTCCCGAGCGCCCTCCGAAGTCCTTTGTGGGCATCCTCGCAGTCCTCCCCGGGGATCCGCGGGGCTGTCGCGGTGCAACGTAGCCGCAGACGTGCCCGGACGGTCGCTTGCCACTGCGCGACCCGCGCTGCCACTATGACCCAACGGGTATCGAAGGAGTGACACCATGCCGGCGCAGCGCCCGATCCGTCTGTTCGTGAGCTACAGCCATCGCGACGAGAAGTACCTGGAAGAGTTGCGCAAGTATCTCGAAGTCGACCGGCGACTCGATCTGTGGTCAGACGAACGCATCGAAGCGGGCGACGACTGGCGCGAGGAGATCCGCAGCGCGCTCGCCGACGCGGACGCGGCGATCCTGCTCGTGAGCCAGGACTTTCTGAGCTCCGAATTCATCCGCAACCACGAACTGCCTACGCTGCTCGAGTCCGCAAAGCGAAAGCGATTGCGTCTGCTCCTGATCCCGGTGGGCGCCTCTACCTGGCGCTCCGCGGTGATCGAGCGCTTTCAATGGATTCATGATCCGGCGCGTCCTCTCAAAAAGCTGAAGTCTGCGGCGCGCGAGCAGGCTCTCGTTGAAATCAATCAGCAGATCGTCAACCTGTTGCTCGACAAGAAGGGAAAGGGAAAGGCCGAACCATCGCGGGAGCTCGCAGGTCTGTCGATCAGCAGCTCCGACATCGAACAGACGCTGCGCGAGACTTTGCCATGCCACTACGAACTGCTTCGCGAGGTGACGCGCGGACCGCACGCAACGATATTCGAAGCTCATGACACGTTGCTCGGGCGGCCGGTCGCTATCAAGGCGTTCCATCAAGGGGAGCTGTCGGAGGATTCCACACTATACGAGTGGTACGTGCGCAGCACCGCCGGGCTCAAGCATCGCAACATCTGCAGCGTCTACTCCGTTCATCTCCAGCGCCTGCCCAACTACGTCGTCACCGAGTTTGTGGCGGGCGAATCGCTCGCAAGCATCATCGCCAGCGAAGGTCGCTTGCCGCTCGAGCGGGCGCTCGACTACTTCAGCAAGATCGGCGACGCGCTCGAGTACGCACATCACCGGGGACTCGTGCACAACCGCCTTCGCCCCACCCACATCATCGTGGACGCCGAGGATAACCCGGTGATATCGGGCTTTCACGCTACGGTCAACGCGCCCAGCGTGGATCGGGAAGATCAAATGTCGCTCGAGGATCAGATGTACATGGCCCCGGAAACGCGCGATGGTAAGCCGGTGACCGCGGCCTCGGATCAGTATCTGCTCGGTTTGCTGCTGTATGAGATGCTGGCGGGCAAGCCCTTCATCGCAGCGACGAGTTGGGGCGATCTGCCGATGCAGCTGTCCAAGGTCGCGGCGCCGGGCGGCATCGACGAACATTGCGGTTGTGCGACGGAACTCGGCGCAGTCATCCAGCGGATGCTGGCGAGTGATCCTGCCGCGCGCTATCCATCGGTCGCAACCGCGATGGCCGATGCGTGGTCCATTTCGGGTGCGCGGCTCAATCGGCGCATGCGCGCGGATGTGCGCGCACAGCAGGCGGAATTGGCGCGCACCAGCTATCTCCGGTCACTGGCTGCGAGCGACCTGCATGAGCGCATCTATCGCTTCTTCTTTGCGGCGTGCCCCGAGGCGAAAGCATTGTTCGCCCGGACGGATCTGAAGCGACAGTACGATGCGCTGCATCACGCAATCGTTCTCATGATGGCCTTTCATGCGAATCCCAACAGGGAGGAGCCGACCATCCTCACGCGTGTCGCCGCACGTCACAGCGGCATGCGGATTCCGAATGCATGGTTCGATGCATTCTCTGCAGCAATTGAACAGGCGCTGGCGGACACGGACCCACAATTCTCCGATGCGATCAGGCAAGCCTGGACTGCAGTGCTCGAGAGCGGAACGCAGTACATGCGCTCCTACGCTTCGTCTGCTTCGGAACAGAAGGCGCAGGTCAGCGCAGTTTTGGCCTGACCTGGCGCCTGGGACGCCGAATCGATCGCACGCCCTACTTTCTCTGCGCGCCGCGCTCCTTCCATGGCTTCACCCGAGCTCCATCCGTAATCTCGCCGCTCGGAAACACAATGACCTCGTCGCCCTCAGCGAGCCCTGACGTAATCGCCCGGAAGCGCCCATCCGCTTGTCCAGCGCCGACGCCGGTCGCAACCGCGCGGCCATCCACTACTTTATAGACCGCCCAACCGTCGCCGCGCGCGGAACAGTGCGCCGAGCGGCGCCCGCACGGCGTTCTTCGCTTCGCCGACAACGACTCGTACGTCGACGCGGAAATCGTGAGCTTGCGGCGCGTCCGTCGCGGCTTCTGTGAACTGAAGAATGACGTTCGTGCGTTGCTCTTCGACGCCGAGCGCGGAGATTTTTGTGCGTGCGATGGGTTCGATGCGCTCGACCACGGCCGGCAGCGGCGGGCCGCCCCAGTTCTCGATCTGAGCAGCCGCGCCGCGCTTCATGCGCACTGCGTCCTGCGACAGGAACTCGGCGACGATCTCAATATGACTCGGATCGCCGACTTCGACGATCGGCGTCCCCGCCAGGATTACGGCTTCACTCTCCTGCGGCACTCTCAGCACGCGACCGGCGCTTGGACTCCTGACATTGACCGCGCCGCCTTCCGTTCGACTCGCGTCGAGCACCGCACTGCGCGCGCGGGTCACTTCGGCTTGCGCCGCATCACTTGCCGCGCGCGCGGCGTCGAGCCGCGCTTCGCTCTGATCGGCCGCGGCCTTCGAAACCAGGTTCGACTTCACCAGTTCCAGATTGCGGCGATGCTCACGCTCCGCGAGCGCAAACTCCGCCGCGGCGGAGCGCGACTGAGCTTCCGCTGCGGCGACCGCTGCTCTCGCCTGCAAGTCGCTGCGCGTATCGAGGAATCCGGCGGCCGCGCGCGACATCCGCGCAACGACCGCGCCGGCGGCGACTTCATCGCCAGGCTCGACCTCCACGCGAAGTACGCGACCCGTCACGGGCGCACTGACGACATACACGTCGTGCATACGCGTTCGCCCTTCGTCCACGACCTCGACTCGGACATCGCCGCGATCGATGCGAACGATGTCCGCCTCGAGGGAATCAGGAAGCATCGATCCCACAATCGCGATGACCGCTGCTGCTGCGGCCACGATCCAGAACATGCGCACCCGGCGCGAGCGCCGCTGAAGTTCTTCGTTCGCCATTTATTCTCTCGACTTGAGCACGCCCACGAGATCGAGGCGATCCACGCCGCGCCGCACCGCAAGCACGGCGCCGATGACGGCGCAGGCTACGAATAGTGCGGAGCGGCCGATAAGCCGCCGGTTCGGTGACATACGGGAAGGTAAACAACTCGGTCTGAAACTGAGCCATCAACCAGCGCGACAGGACTGCGCCGAGGATGACCCCCGCGGGCAGCGCAATCAGCAGCAGCGCGCCGATCTCCGCGAGCAAGACATAAGAGACTTCGCGCCGGCCGAAACCGAGCACGCGCAGGGTCGCGAGATCGCGCTCCTGCTCCGCGAACGTGACGCGGGCGGCGGAGTACGCGACGCCAGCCGCCATGAGCGAGGAGAAGATCACGAACAGGTATGCGAAGAAACCGGAGCCTTCGCTCAACATCTTGCGCATCGAGGCGGACGCATTGTCGAGGAACGAGACGCCCGCGATCATCGGGATCTCCTTGACTTCGGCATTGAGGTTGTCCCGCTCGCTGCGGTCCATCAGCACGTAGGCCGCACTCACGCGTCCCGGTTCGCGCAGCGCACGACTGAAGGCGTCGATCTCCATGTACGCGGCGCCAGCGAGATACGGCTTCACGACGGCGGTGACGGTGAGATCGGCGACGGCGCGATGGCCGTCCGTCGCCTGCACGCGCACCGTGTCGCCGACCCTGGCGCCCAGTTTGTTCGCGAGGTTGTGCGGCAGCATGATGCCATCGGACCGCATCGGCACGCCGTTCATGTTCTGATCGAGCACACGATACAGATAGGCGCCTTGCGGGAGGCCCAGCACCGTATCGCGCCGCTGACGGCTTCCCGCAGAGAGAATCACTTCGGCGGCGCGCACCGGTTCGACGGTAAGAACGCCCGGCAGCCGGCCCACCTCGGCCAGGATCCGATCGTCGGCCGTTTCCGCGAAGGTGAGCGTCGCATCCATGCGCTGCGCGATCCCGAACGTGACATCCACAATATGGTTCATCGAGATCGGGAAGTGCTGCGACGTGATGAGCAGTGCGAGCGCCAGCGCCACGCCGACGACGGTGGTAGCGGAGCGGCGCGGAAAACGCACAATGCGTCGAATCACCATTCGCGTCTTGCCGTCGAGATTGCGCGCCGCCCGCTCGATGCCTGTTCCGAGTCGGCCAAAGCTCACGGGCGCGGGCGGCGCGAGCGCCGCGGCAGGCGGCAGTTGGGTGGCGCGCAATACCGCCCGGGCGGCGCCCAGCACTGCGGCGATGAGCGCCACGACGACAGCCCAGACATAGACGCTGAGCTCGGCGTCGAAGTGCAATCCAGGGATCCGATAAACCGTAGCGTAGATTGTCGCGATATATTGCCCGACCCATCGGCCGACCAGCATGCCCAGCGCGGCGCCGAGCAGCGCGAACGCGATCGCGAATTTGCTGTAGTGGAAGGCGATGGCGGCGTTGCCGTACCCGAAAGACTTGAGCAGGCCGATGTTCGAACGCTCGGTGGCGACGAGCCGCGAGAGCGAGACGTTCAACAGGAACACCGCGACCAGCAGGAAGATCGGCGGAAGGATCGAGGCCATGGTCCTGAGCGAGGTCAGTTCGTCCGCCATGAACTGCGCCGAGAGCATCCGGTCGCGCGCGTAGGCGCCGCGTCCGCCGTGCCGCGCCAGCCGTGCGTCGATGGCGCTGATCGTGTCGCGAACGTTTGCGTCGGGCGCGAGACGCATCACGACATCGTTGAACGCGCCATCGAGATCGAAGGCGCGACCCAGCGCCTCCCGTCCCATCCACAGGACGCCAAAGCGTTCGGGCTCAGGCAGCAGCGCGCCGGGGGCCACGGCGAACACGAACTCCGGACTGCTCGCGATGCCGACGATCTCGAGCACGCGCTGGCGCCCATAGATGAGCGCGCTCAACTCCATGCCCGGCGCAAGCAGATTCGCTTCGGCGAATGCTTCGTTGATCAGCACCTCGTTGTCACGGGCGGAATCGGGCCAGCGCCCCGCGCGCAGC
The DNA here is from genome assembly GCA_963723505.1 of uncultured Gammaproteobacteria bacterium. Classification (GTDB taxonomy): domain Bacteria; phylum Pseudomonadota; class Gammaproteobacteria; order Steroidobacterales; family Steroidobacteraceae; genus Steroidobacter. The sequence goes on along the minus strand of CAVRQU010000021.1, from coordinate 18,977 downwards.
AGCACATCGTTCACGCGCGGCTTGCGGTCCGGCGGCAAGGACACCAGCCGCGCCGAAACCGGATCTGACTTGCCGTCAAGATCGAGGAGCCCAACGCCCGAGACACGAGTCTCGATCGCGTTGACGCCCGGCAGCGCCGCAAGCTGGTTCGCTACCGGATCCGGCGCCCGCACGACCGAGACGGCGAGATCCGCCATGCGCGCGGAATCGTAGTAGCCGTCGCGCGCCCGCTCGAGCGAGTCGTACATGCCCGTGGCCATGACGAACAGCACGACGCCGCACGCGAGCACCGACGAGACGGCGATCGCCTGCGCGCGCAATCGCCTGAGGTCGCGCAGGAGCTTGCGGTCGAGTGTTGACAGCCTGAGCCAGCTCTGCACGGTCGACTACCCTGAGAGTTCAACGACGCTGCTGATCGAATGACGGCGCATTCGACCTGCATGCATGCTGAAGTTCCGCATCACCAGCTCAGCTCCCTGGGCGGGATGCGGCGCTCGTTGTCCTCGACAGAGCGAATGTGGCCGTCCGCGAAGCGCACGACGCGATCTCCGATGCGTGCGATATCCGCGTTGTGGGTGATCAGCAGAGTGGTCGTATTGAGCCGTTCGTTGGCGGTGACGATCGCTTCCAGGACGTGCACGCCGGTAGCGACGTCCAGCGCACCCGTCGGCTCATCACACAGCAGAACGGTCGGTCGCTTGGCGATGGCGCGCGCGATGGCGACGCGCTGTTGTTCGCCGCCCGAGAGTTGCGCCGGGAAGTGATGCACCCGGGCGCCGAGCCCCACCAGCTCGAGCGCCTCCTTCGCCGGCATTGGATCCGTCGCGATTTCCGTCACCAGATCGACGTTCTCTTCCGCCGTCAGGCTGGCGATGAGGTTGTAGAACTGGAACACGAAGCCCACGTGCAACCGACGATAGCGCGTCACATCGCTGTCGGCGGCGGTCGCGAGGTTGAGGTCGCGAAAGGAAGTGCTGCCGGAAGTCGGCCGGTCCAACCCGCCGAGTATGTTAAGAAGCGTGGACTTGCCTGAACCCGAGGGTCCGAGGAGCACGAGAAGCTCGCCCTCGCCGATGGTCAGATCCACGCCGCGCAGCGCATGGACGGCCGCATCGCCTTCTCCATAGGTCTTGCGCAGGTCGACGAGACGAAATACGGGTGGAACATCGGACGCCATGCGCGAAATTTTACAGGGATTCCCGCGAGATCATTTGCGTTTCCCTCGCGAAGGCGCCATCGGAATGTGGCGTTTGCAGCGAGCAGTCGTTAAACAAGTGCTATGCGACTCAATCCTATGCAGGGGGGATCATGAATCTGACGGCGATTGCATGGCTCATGGGAGCCCTGGCCTGCGTGGCGACGTCGTGCGCGGCACGAAGCGCACCGTCCGCAGCGATCGAGATCCAAACAGAAGATGTCGCGCGCTTTTACAGGATCTATGAAGCAGCGCGCGGCCATCCAACCGCCAAGCAACTCCAGCACGATTACCTCGATCTGGGAACCGCAGGGCTACACCATCTCACCCAAGTGCGCAACGTAACGGCCGAAGGCATCGCCCGAGCTGTAGCGACACAACCCGAGATCTACACCAACGCCAGGTCCTGCCTGGCTGCGCTTCCGCGCATACGCGAGCGGCTCAATCTCACTTTCGACGAACTGCTCGACCTCTACCCAGAGGCGCAGAGGCCTCCAGTGACGATCCTCATAAGTCGCGGCAAGCCGCTAGCGATCGCCGGTCCTGGCGACGGCGTCCAGATCGCCCTGGAGGCCATGTGCTCGGAAAATGCGGCAAGGTTCCTCGACGCGAGCGTCGACGACCGCTTCGTGCACGTGATCGCTCACGAGTACATCCACGCCCAGCAGGCGCCGGCGCTGGCGAACAACGAGCATCCGACGGTGCTGGAGCGCTCCCTTATCGAGGGCGTCGCCGAGTTCGTAGGAGAGATGATCTCGGGCGGCGTCTCAAACGTGGCGGTTCACGCGTCGGCCGAACGCCGCGAACTGGAGATCGAGACCAGGTTCGCCGCTGACATAGACAACACCGACCTCTCCGCCTGGGTTGACAACACCACGCCGGAAAGCGTGGGCCAGCTCGGCTATTGGGTCGGTTACCGTATCGCGAAATCGTACTACCAGCACGCGCCGGACAAGCGGGCCGCCATCCGCGAGATGATCCAGATGACCGACCCGCACGCGTTCTTGGCCAGGAGCGGCTGGTATCCGGGGATCGTCCTGAACTCTGGCAGGCGTTGAAAATCGCTTCGCATCATGCACAGTACGAGGAGTTTTCTCGAACGTGGTGCACGCACGATGCGGGGAGCAGACGTTGAGCAAGCTGGGCTCTTCAGCTACGTATCGCTGGAGAGCCGATCGCCAGCGGAGCGAAGCCGCTTTTATTGTCCTCGGGAGCGCTCTTCCGTGAGCGCTCTTTAGCGCGGATCAGCCAGGCATCATGGACCACCGAACGAATACGTCAGCGATCCATAGTAGAAGCGCCCGCGCGGATCCACGTATCCCGGATCGTAGCCAGCCTGGAAGAAGTTCTGGCCGCCGGCGTTCGTGTACGGCGGCTCCTCGTCCGTCACATTGCGCACGCCGAGAGCAATGCGCACATGCTCCATGCCGTTGAATGCCGCCTGCACGTCGTGCGTCAGATACGAGTCCACCTCGCGCGCGTGGAAATCGGGCGCTTCAGTGTCCTCGAAAGTGCCGGCAAGATCGTCGTATGCCGACTGGAAGTTCTGCGTGACCGTCAGTTCCAACGGCCCGCGATTCCAGCCAAGCGTCAGGTAGTGATGCCACCTCGGCACCACGCCGCCGCTGCCGTTCACGATCGGCGACACCTCGCCCGCGATGCTCTCGAAGCTGCCGTCCGGATTCTGAATGTCGTACTTCGTGAAGTAGGTTCCCACGATTGACAGCCGTGAAGGCGCCGATGTCGCCCGCATCGAACCGCAGCCGCACGTCGGCGTCGACGCCTTCGACCTTGGTCTCGCCGAAATTCAGATTGATCTGATCGATGTTGTTGATGTGGCCCGGCAGACCCGGGCGTGCCGGGGTCGGGCGCCTCGCGCGTCACGAGGTCGCCGAACTGCTCGATGTCCGCGAGGATCGCGCTCGGGCTCACGCCAAAAATGATCGTGTCCTCGAGGTTGACCCGGAAGGCGTCGAAACCGAACGAGAAACTTCGGCGATCGGCTCGATGACGACGCCCAGCGTGTAGTTCTCCGACTCTTCGGGCTTGAGATCGGGATTGCCGCCGAGCGTGATCGGGAACTGCGTCCCGCAGTCCGCGTACGTCCTGGTTGACCACGCCGTTAGCGTCGATCTGATTGCAGCGCTCCGGATCGTTGAGACCCGGCGCGCTCACGCCGAGGACCTGCGGCTGCCAGAGTTCCGACAGGCTGGGCGCACGAAACCCCTTGCCCGCCGATAGCGCGCACCATTACCGCGTCCGTCGGGCGCCATCTCATGCTCACCTTCGGCACTGTCTTGTTGCCAGTGCCCTGATAGTCGTCGAAGCGAACGGCGGCGCTGGCTTCGAGCGACTCAGGATCGGCACGTTCACCTCCGCAAACGCGGCGGTGACGTCGCGGTCGCGATCGATCGGCAAGAAATTGCCGCCGTACGAGGCGATGTCGCCCGACTGAATCGCGGCGCTCGGATCCGTTTCGAATTTCTCCTGGCGAAACTCGGCGCCGAAGGCCAGCGCGAGCGGGTCCGGCCGGCAACTCGACGAGTTCCCGTCGTCACGCTGGCCGCAATGCTCTGCAGGCTGGTCTTGGTCGAGTACGCCTCGCCACGGAACTGCGTCGCATCGATCTGGGCGAGAATCTCCGGCGTGTTCTCGCCGAAGAAATTCACCTGCCCGCTGTTCAGCAGCGGCAGGATGCGCTCATACGAAGGCGCGCCGTTGTGGTACTCCTCCTTGAGCTTGGTTTCGGAATACATGAGCGCACGACGTCGAAGTTCCAGCGCCCACGTCGCCCTCGATGCCCAGCGTCGCGCGCGGCTGCTCGATCGTGTCAGTCCATTCGCGATTGCCGGTGATCGACCGATCGATACCGCACGAGCAGATCCGGCGTCGCGCCGCCGGTTTGCGAGGTCACGAACTCCGTCGGGTAGTAAGGGCTGCTCGGGCCGCAGCAGGATCGTCGCAAAGCCGTTGTAGGGCGCGACATTGAACAGCGGATGGTTGTCCGGCAACGCGAACTGATCGGAGAGCGGCACCGGCTGGATCACGAAGTCCATCTCGTTCTTGCTGTACGAGGCTTCGAGCGTACGCCTGGACGCTGTCGGTGAGCGCATAACGAAATGCGCCGTAGACGCTGGAGCGTTCGGAGTCGGGCAGCAGGCTCACGAACGGCGAGGGATCGAAGCGGCAGACGTCCGGACTGAATAGCGGACTGGTGACCGAAGGCGCGCAGTTGCCGGCAAATGGATTGCCCGTAAAGCTGCCATCGACCGCCGCGACATTCGCCGGGAACGTGTTGCCCGAGGTCGTGTCGTTCAGCGCTGCCTCGTTGATGCCGGAATCCGCGAAGTCGCGCTGGGCGCCGAACAGCGCCTCTTCCTTCTGCCAGCTGCCGACCAGCATTACGTTGTAGCGATCCGCATGGAGGTCGCCGAAGCCGACGACGCCATTGACTTTCTGGACCTCGCCGCCGTCGCTGGTGTCGCCGTAGTTCGCGGTGACTTCAGCGCCCTGATAGTCCTGACGCAGAATGAAATTGATCACGCCGGCGATCGCATCGGAACCATAGACCGCAGACGCGCCGTCCTTGAGCACCTCGACGCGCTGCACGGCGGCGAGCGGAATGCTGTTGACGTCGACCGAAGTGCTATCGGTGATCGTGCCGCCGCCAGACAGACGCCGGCCGTTCATCAGCACGAGCGTGCGTTGCGAGCCGAGGCCTCGGAGCGAAGCGCTGGAAACGCCGCCTGAAGTGACGCCCGATCCCGACGCGGTGACTGCGTTGGTATTGCCCTGCACAGCCACCGACAGGGTCTGCAGGAACTGTTCGGAGCTCGTGGCGCCGCTGCGCTGTATCTGTTCCTGGTCGATCGTCTGCACCGGCAGCGCTCCTTCGTCCGTGCGACGAATGCGCGAGCCGGTTACGACGATTTCTTCCACCTCGGCGACATTCTGCTCTTGCGCCAGCGCCTGCTGCGCCGGCGCGCCGGCTGCAGTCAGAACGATGACGACGCCCGCAGACTGCAGCGCGCGGCGCACCGCTACAGAAACGGGCCGTTGATATTCGAACGGTGTGTACAACATGGCCTCCTCCTCGTGCACGAAAGCGTCGCCAGAGCGCGCAGAAGCGTCATCCAATCTCCATTGGCGCCGATGCAACGCGCGTTTGGCCGGCGACTGCTGGGTTTGCGTCACAGATTGAAGGCCAGCTCGCCAGCGGCGCGCCGCGGAATGTGACGAACCCGGTTGCCGGTGTGATGAGCGGCCAGGTTTTCGCCACGAACCAGCGTCAGCAAACGTTGTCGTTGGTGTAGGTGCGCGTTGCGGAGCAACGTCGACGGTCACCGACTCGCACGCGGCTGCGCGTGGCGCGCGCCCAACAATCCAGCAGCTAAGGAAGTGGTTAGCGGTTAGCGGTTAGCGGTTCGCGGTTAGTGAATCCGCCGGCTGGTGGTTCTGGTCGCTCTGAGCGCCGCACCTGAGTCCATCGGCTCAAAGATCCGCTGGCGAAGCCCTGCGAACCGCAGGTGGAGCGCGGCTGCGTCCATCTGACTAACCGCTAACCGCGAACCGCTAACCGCTTTCTTGTTGGCGATGCTATCGAACTCCGCTGCGCAGCATCTTCGCAATCTCGCCGGCGCGTTCCCTGCTCGACTTGAGCTCCTGCCCGTGACGCAACTTGAAGGCGATTCGTCCGCTCGCGAGTCGCTCGACGTAGTCGACCTGACGCAGATTGACGAGCAGCGATCTGTCGATGTGGAGGAAGTCGTAGGGCGTAAGCACACTGGCGAGATGCTTGAGCGTCGCTCGCGTCAGAAACCGCTCGTCGCCGACATGGATCGTCACGTAGTTGCCATCGACCTCGAGGTAGTCGACCGTGTGTGCATCCAGGAAATGAAAGCGGTGGGCGCGTTCGCCGATGAGCCGAGCGACGCCGCCAACCACTGCGCGTGACGGCGCTGGCGGCGCAACCAATCCCGCCTGACTGTGGCCCGGGGGGACGATCGATTGACGGGCGATCGCGACATCGATGAGCTCATCGAAGTGACGACGCCGGACAGGCTTTGCAAGATAGCCAAGCGAATCCGAATGAACCCTGTTCGATTGCAGCCAGTCGCGATTCGTCAGCAGCACGGTGAACCGTTCTTCCGGGGCTCGCACCGTCCGCAGGACGTCCATGCCTTGCATATCCGGTAGCTCGGCATCGAGGAGCAGCAGTTCCGGCCGAAACGATTCGATCGCACTTACGGCCGCCGCGCCGCAATCGACCTGTGCGACGACATCCAGCTCCGCGCGCTTCGCGCAGAGTCCATTCAGATTGGTGAGCGTGCGCGGTTCGTTCTCAGCTATGAGCGTCGTGAGCTTCATTCAACCGAACACAACCTTTGCCATCCGATCATAGGGAGTCCGGGATGCCCACGGGAAGTAGACGGTCGCTCACTTAGCAACCAACGCACGCGTCGGCGCAACGTACGCTGCAAACCTGTCATGGTCTGATCTTCATCTTCTGCGCGCCCCATCGCGGAAGAGCCGAATGGGCTGAGCTGAGCACGTTCCGCTGATCTGTTCGCCGCGCTCGCGCTTTTACGAAGATTGCAGGGCGCTCGAATTCATCGGGACCGTGAAGATCCGAATTCAGGTCGGCGTCGGTGTAGAACACCGCCGTCGCCGGAGCTCCGGTGGCCAGGTTTGCGACAAACACCAGGTTCTGGCCCGTCGCCAGAGAGCAGTGCTAATCGACGATGCGGTTGCGATGGCTCACGGGGCGCACTCCGATGACGCCGTCGATTTTTTTAACACTCTGAATTGCAGCAGCCGGCAGTCGCACCGCGAGCGCATTCGACGCCTGCTGTGTTCGCCCGGACTCGGTCGCTCCCAGCGCCGCGAGTTGGGCCATCACATCGTTCTGCTGTCTCAGGATTCGCTCGCGCAATGCACCGCGCTCCTCAGTTGCCTCGCGCGGCAGGGTGGCGAGCGCGGGCTCGCTCAGCACCACCCATACTTCGACGAAATCGTGCTTTGAATCAGATCTGGTGTCGGCAGGGCTCATCGGCACACGTACTGGAGGCTCGTCAGCGGACAACGCCGGCCCGCTGATCGAAAGAACCATCAGCCATGCATTTGACCTAATCAAGGCGCCAGCGCGCACGATCAATCCCCTGCGCCCGCCGCAAGGTTGCGGTATCGGCGGTATCCATTACACGCAATAATACCTGCGGCTTCGACACCTCTCCGCAACGACGGCGTCCGCCCTCCGCGACTCGCACCGATCTGAACGACCTGGAGCAGCATATTGGGTTACCCAGCGCTCCGGTCAATGCATCGCTACGCTCGGCTCTGAAGATCCAACGCGCGAGCGACCGGCCAAGGAGCGCCAAACGTACTGACCCAGGCTGGGTCATGCCAAACCATTTTCGATCCCTCGCAGACGACCGCTTGCGGCTAGTCGCCCGAGCTAGTCTGGCTCGACTGGACGTTCGCCTCCGCGTAAATCCACGACAACGATCGAAAGCCAAAGATGAAATCGACGCCAGTCCTGGTTAGTTCCTTGTCAGAGTGATCGATCAGGAAGGTCGCGAACCGCGTGCACACCGTCGAGATCGCGCGCGACCTTGAGCGCCCTGAGCATGGCGCGCTTCTTCGACTGGTGTGCGTCCGTCCAGTCCCTGGTCTGTACCGCTGCGAAGGCCTACTGCGAATGGCCGCAAGCCGTGAGGCTGCTGCTGCGGCCCATCAGCGCAACCGACGCAGTACTTCGCGGATCGCCTCCCGGGTGCGGTCGATCTCGGCGGTGATGCGATCGATGCTCGCCTCGTCATCCGCGATCTGTTCCCAGTTCGCTTGCCACACGCGGTGCAGCTGCTCCGCGCGTTGCGGCGCTGGCGGAGGCAGCACCTGTGACAGATCGGAAATCAACGCGACGCGGCCCCATCCCGCCATTGGATGGCCGAGTTGCTTCTCCTTGGCGAAGAACGCGAAATTCACGACGAGCTGCAGTTCCCCAAGTTGCTTCAGCACCTCGAAGCCTGCGACTCTGATGCTCCGATTCTCTTCCGTTTGCTCGTTGCGCCAGGTGTTGTAGCCGAGGCTGCTCAGTGCGACCACGAGGCTGATGAGCGCTACCGCATTGGCGCGCAGTTGCTGTCTGATGCTACGCACGATCGCGCACCTCTCGCGCATTCGGTTGACAAGCGGCTCGCAGAAGCAGCGAAGCAGTTATCCAAGCGCGCATGGATCGTGGTCGTCGGCAGCCTGCGGTCGGGACCGAGAACAGTGAGCACAGCGCATCGATGACGCTCTCAGCGCGCGAAGCTGGTGGACGACCCACGGGTCAGGAGGCGATCGAGCGCCAGCTTTCCCGGGCCATACGTCATGACTGCAAGCGCCATCGCGGCCCATGGCAGGTGATAGGCTTCCCAGCCGTCGGGGACTGTGAGTTGGATCAGCGCAGTCATGATCAGAATGCCGAGCGCAGCGAAACGAGTCCCCAAACCGACCACGAGCATGATAGGTAGAATGGTCTCGGCTAGCGCCGAACCAAGAGCCACTATGTGCGGCAGCGGATACGCGTACTCGTGTCCGAACAGGTGAAGCCGAAATTCCTCCTCGAACAGATAGACAGCGCTATCGGACAGTTCAAACCAGCCCGCCCACTTCGTCTGTCCCGACCGCCAGAAGGGCAAGGCTAGCGTCACACGAAGGATCAGTTGCGTAACGGCCGTCGGAAAGCGCCCGAGCAGGTGGTCCGCACGCGCTATGCAAGCGCGCACACGGTCGATCAGAGCGACGGATGCCGGAGACTCTGTTGCGACATTCACGTTCAAATCTCCTGTGCGTCGACGCCCTCGATCGCAGCGACGGCGCCGATGCCGAGCAGCTTCACGATGCTCTGACCCGCGTCGAATTCGACATGGTCGCCAAGCGCAACCTCTGCAGCATCCTGGACGCACATGCCATCCAACAAAGCGCCGACGAACGCATAGACGCCCCTACCCAGCGTATGAACCTGCACCTCGGAGTCGGGTCGCACGATCAGAACATCCTGATCGCACCAATGCGTCACTGCCGGCGCCACGCCCGGCTTCTGATGAGCCGCCCAGATATCGGCGACGGGGTAAGCAGAGCGCACGATGCGCACCGACGGATGTAGCGTGACCCGCTTGTTGAGCAGCGCTGCGGGCGATGCGCGGCTCAGCACTTGCGGCTGCAGAGAGCAAGCGTCCAGCGCGTGATAGGCCTCGCTCCACGCACGCTCGAGCCGCGCCACATCGGACAGATAGGGAACGTCCGCTGCAGGAGCGAAGCCGCCGATGAACACCGGAAAGTCATCGCCGTAGAGCATCAGCAATGGCGATGACGGCCGATGGCCGCCGACGTATGAGCGAGCCATCGCCCGGAAGAACTCCTCGCCGACAAGCAGGCAAGTCACGGGAAAGCGATCGTGAAGCGCATCGAGCAGACTCACGACAGAGTTGTTGCGATAGACAGCGAAGCCGCCGCTCAGACCGGATCCGCCGCATTCAACAACGCTCGGCGGCGGAAGCAGGCGGGAATCAACGATCCCGCCGGCGAAGGCGGCCTGCAGCTCAGCCCAGGGATGCTGCATTGATGCTCCCTTGCGCTGTACGTTGCGTCGCCCAATCGCGCAACAGGATCTCTGCGCGTTGCGCTTCTCCCAGCAACACGGGCCACTCGGGAACTCTGTTATCCCACTCGATCAGCGAGGGCGCGACTCCGCCGCGGCGCAGCGCCCGCTCATACAGCGACCACACGTCCGCATGCACCGCAGAGCCGTGATCATCAATCAGCAAGGGCGCCTGGCCCTTACAACGCTCTTCGCTGAATCCGGCGAGGTGAATCTCTTCGACGCTTTCTATGGGAAACGCATCGACATAGGCCTGCGGCGACACGCCGTGATTGGTTGCTGAGACGACCACGTTGGCGACGTCGAGCAACAAGCCGCAGCCGGTGCGCCGCGCCAGTTCAGCCAGGAATTCTGTTTCCTCCAGAGCGCTGTCGGCGAAGCGCACGTAAGTCGCCGGGTTTTCGATCAATATGGTTTGACCGAGCGCCGCCTGCACCTCATCGACGTGCGCGCAGACCCGCGCGAGCGTGTCACGCGTGTACGGTAGCGGCAGCAGATCGCTGAGAAACATTCCGTTGTGCGTTGACCACGCAAGGTGCTCGGACACGAGGCCCGGCTCGTAACGCGCCACGACCCGTTGCAGTCGCGCGAGGTGTTCGCGATCCAGGGCCTGGCTCGATCCGATCGACAGTCCGACGCCGTGAACAGACAATGCGTAGTCGGCTCGGATGACCTCCAGAAAGCGATGCGGCGGCCCGCCAGCTCCCATGTAATTCTCAGCATGGACCTCGAAAAAGCCGATATCCGGACGCGTGTCGATGATCGTTCGATAATGCATCGGCTTCAGACCGACGCCTGACCGAATTGGAAGAGTCGCAGCGACTCGCGGTCGCAGTGCATTGCTGTTCATAGGATATGCACGCTTAGCGGCTCGTCCCGGATGCGGCGGCGGTTATCCCCTTGCGCCAGGAAACCTCTGCATGGGTGCGATTCGAACATCTCATCATGGCTGCGATCCCCGTCTTTCAATCAGTTGCATCGTTGAGACCTCAGGTTCGATCTGTGCAGAGCTTCCCCAGCGCGCGAGCAGACAACCGCTCCGCGCGGATCTATTCTCCCTTCGCGCTATTTCGACGCATCGCGCGTGAGCGCCGTCAGCGATCCCTTGCGACCGTCGGGAAGCTCCATCGTCGTGCACGTGCCTTTCGGAACGAGCTTCCATGCGTTGCCCTGGTAATCGACTTTGGAAGTGCCGGCGCACGTCGTGCCAGGGCCTGCTGCGCAATCATTCTTTCCCTTGAGTGCGACGCCATAGCACTTCTCCTGGTTCTTGTCCTCTGCAGCCTGGGCGGACAACGACATCGAGGCGATCGCCGTGGCGATTGAGCTGACGAGTGCTAAATTGACTGAACGACGGTTCGACATATGCGGATCTCCTTTCGTGAATACATACAGTCGCCAATTGGATCTGTACGACGCAGTGGACCGGCCATGTCACTAAACTATTGCATGGCTCCCACTGCAGATCGTCTCCGCCCCGCCGCCGGCGCGTAATGAGAATGCCCGACACCCGGTCCACTTCCGTAGGAGATGTCGCCGCTCAGGCCGATGCGCGGCGGCAGTTTGACGAGGTGTGCACGCCCTTCAGAGCGGATGTGTTCCGCTTCCTGTTCTGGCTGTGCCATGACCGCGCACTGGCGGAGGATGTGATGCAGGAAACGCTGTTGCGCGCCTGGCGTTCCTTCGACTCGCTCGAGAATCGGCAGGCGGCGAAATCGTGGTTGCTCGCGATCGCCCGACGCGAGCTTGCGCGGGGCTTCGAGCGCAAGCGTTTCGAGACAGTCGACATCGATACGCTGACGGATGCGGACCAGAACGCTCTGGCCGTCCGGGATGCGCATGACGTGCACGAGATGCGCCGCGCTATCCTGCAATTGGAGCCGCCTTATTGCGAGCCGCTGCTGCTGCAAGTGCTGTTCGGATATACGACGGAGGAGATCGCCGCACATATGGAACTCAGCCTCCCGGCAGTGCTGACGCGCCTCTTTCGCGCGCGGCAGCTCCTGCGCCGGCAGATGTTGGGGGATGCGGATGACGAGGAGCCGCGCTCATGAACTGCCTGGAGTTTCATCGTGCGGTAGGCGCTGATCCAGGCGCACAGACGCCGGAGCTGCTGGAGCATGCCGGGCAGTGCGCCGCGTGTGCACGCTATCGAGAGGAGCTGCAGCGCATGGATCAGCTCATTCACCGCGCCTTCAAGATCGAGGTCGATGCGCAATCCGCGCGCGCTCCGACGCGGCGGCGATGGTTGCCGCGATGGGCTGCCGCCGCCAGCGTCGTCGCCGCCTGTGGACTGGGCGTCCTTCTGTGGTTTTCGGCGCCGCGCGCAACGTTTGCGGAGCAGCTCGTCGCCCATGTCGAAGGCGAACCGCAATCATTGGTTCGTAGCGCCGAACCGGTCGCGGCGGGAATGCTGGATGACGTCCTTGCCCGGTCGGGTGTGCGCCTGAAACCCGGCGCCGGCATGATCTCTTATGCGATGAGCTGCTGGTTCCGCGGTCAGTTCGTGCCTCATCTCGTGGTTCAGAGTGATGAAGGGCCGGTCACCGTATTGCTGCTTACGCGGGAAGCGAGCGTGAAGCAGCGTGAGGTCTTCAGCGAAGGAGGCTTCCATGGCGTCGTACTGCCGGCCCCTCGTGGAGCTATTGCAGTCCTCGCGCAGGAGAAGCAAGCCGAACGTGTCGCAGAGCGCTTTCTGTGGGCCGTGGAGTATCAACGCCAGTAAGAATGAAGTGACTGGCGAGACCGCGGGCAGGCGAGGCTCTCACTTGAGCCCGCCATGCCACGCGTTGTTTTCGACTCACTCGGCCGGCTTCATTTTCGCCTTGGCGGCATCGCACTCCTTCTGCGTCATCTCGGCGAAGCCCTGACCTTTGCAGGCATTCTGTCCTTTGCACTCGTTCTGCGCCGTCTTGCAGGCGGACTGACCTTTACATCCATTGACGCCCATGCAGTGAACTTTGGCCTCCGCGGCGCCTGCCGTGCTGACGGCCACGCTGCTGAACAGAAGAGCCGCAGCCGCTGCGAGCGCCGCGCCGGAACCTTTGCTGGCAGTCTTCATACTAGGTCTCCTGAAAATATGCTCGATTGGCTTTGAGTACGTCGACCCAGACGATCGCGTGCGACCATCTGCCCGATAAGACCGGCGGGACTCGCAAGTTATTGCGTGATTCCAGTCGGAGTAGTCCTTTTGGATGAAACCGGCTTCGCTTCGCTCGCAGTGGACGTTCGCAGTAGGCCGCCGAAACGGCGACAGCAGGCTCGGGCTGGGAGCAGGTCAGCAAGAATAGATGCAGCGAGCCAACATCGTTGGCAGGTAAGCCTGCGGCATGCGAGCCGACGATTTGGGCAGGCAAGCCGGGGATTGGCTCCGGCAGGCAAGAATGCATCGCTCTGACGTGCCGACGCTGTCGGCTTGCTTGCCGAGCTTTGGCGGCTTTCCTGCCGTTAGCTTCCTGCCGCGTCTGCGGGCCTGCCGCCAAGCGGTCTATGCACCTTCGGTCACAACCGTCGCGGGCTTGATCGCGCCCTGCTCCTCCATGAGTTTGTAGGCCAGATAGTACTTATGGATGTTCCGGACATAGGTGACCGTTTCCGCGCCAACCCGCCGAGCGGCGACGATCTCGACGTTGTCGAACCAGATATTCGGGTCGAGGCCGATCTTTTTTGCTTCTGCGCGCAGCTTCGCGACCTTCGCAGGTCCGGCGTTGTACGACGCCAGCGCGAACAGCGCTTTGTCGATCCGCGTCATTGGCTCATCTTTGTAGTACTGATCGATGACGAAGCGAAGGTACTTGGTTCCAGCCTCTATGTTGCGATCGAGCTCCTGGATGTTCGGAATGCCGATTCTCGGGTCCCGGGCAGTCGCTGGCATCACCTGCATGATGCCTATCGCACCGACACGACTTTTTCTGCCGTGGTCGAGACCCGACTCCTGATACGCCTGCGCAGCGACCAGTAGCCAGTCCAGCGAATACTGATCGCCGTATTGCTCGAACAACTTTCGCGTCTCACGCAAGCGCTCCGCATCCTGCGCGCGGCGCGGATTCTGTATGAGCTTGCCATTGACGAAGTACTCCTTGAGTTTCATGTTGCCCCACAGGGTTCCCTCACCGTGGGTCTTCTGGAATTTGCTGATCAGCTCGCGAAGCTTTGGACTGTCCTTGCGCACCGCCCACGTGAACGGCGCGTCCGCCCGCAGCACGACTGCTTCGTGAACCTGGATCTCAGGCAGGATGTTGACCCAGAGTTTCGCGACGTAGCGATCCGCCACTGTCGCCTGAATCACGCCGGCGTTGATCATCTCGAGAGCTTCATCGGTCTCGATCGCCGGATCGAGCTCGCGAATCACTACGGGTTTCAGGCCGCGTTCCGCAAACTTCGTGTTCAGAGCGGTGAGACTTTCATAGTAAGCGCTGCCGCGGCGGACCCACGCCTCGCGCCCGGCTAGTTGATCAACGTTCGTCAGGACGGCGTCCGTCTTTCCGGTGACGAACACTTCGTTGACCTTGAACCCGCCGTCCGCGAAGTCAACCTGCTTGCGGCGCTCGGAAGTGTCAGTGACGTACGTCGCAATGACGTCGCCGCGGCCCTCGAGCAACGCCTTCGTCAGCAGGTCGCGGCGCATGGGCGCCACGACCACTTGTATTCGCTGATTCTTCGGCGTCTTCAGTTCCTTGTTGATCCAGCGATCGAACTCGGCGATGGCGTCCGCCGTCACGCCCTTCTGCTCGCCGCCGTCGAAGAAAAAATGCGTGCGATCGGTCGCGACCAGCATCCGGATCTGACGGCGCTTCAGTATTTCGTCGAGATCCCCGGTATGCGGCTCGATGACGAGGTCGAGGACCGAAGGCAAGGCGGGGGGCGCGCTCGTGTCCCTGGCAGGCGTCCCGTCAGCGGGCGGCAGATCGCCTTCGACGCCGGCGGGCGCGCTCGCGGCGCCGCTCTGGGGGGCCGGTTTCGCAGGCGCAGATTCACGCGAACAACTGCAGACGAGAATGGAGACGATCAGGGCGATGACAAACACGCGAGGCGTCATACGCATGCAACCCTCCGCTACGGCGATACCTGCGCAACGATACCCAACGGACGCCGAACGAGGTTACACGGATTTCCGAGATGCAAACGATCCTTCGGACGAAACCGGCTTCGCTTCGCTCGCAGCAGGCGTTCGCAGGAGGTCGATGGATCGACAGTGGGCGTGCGCAGTCAGAACTTCGGAATCTGGCTGCCGAAAGCCGGCTGCCCGTGGCCTCCTGCCGTGAGGCCTACTGCGAGCGTAAGCGAAGCCGGGTTATGACTTTCGGATCTATTGCGCCGGGCGCTCGGCGATGGTGATCCGATGCAACAGCCTTCGATGGCCCTGGTACCCACCGGTGGCTGCATGCAGCACGCAACGGTTGTCCCACATGACCAGCATGCCTTGCGACCAGCGGTGTCGGTAGATGAATTCCGGGTTGATCTGGTGCGCAAACAACTCCATCAGAATCGGAGTCGCCTCGGCATCCGTCATGCCATCGATGCCGACCGTGTAGCCCATGCTGACAAACAAAGCGGGCCGCCCCGTTTCAGGATGGATGCGAACAATGGGATGCAGCTGCGTGCTCAGCGCACTGTCCGAGTACCGGATCGCCATCGAACGTCCCTTGTCTCGCTCACCGTACATGCCTTCGCGCGAATAGGCGCGACGCGCCGAGTGAACTCCCTGCTTATCCTTGAGGAGAGATTTCATCGACGCCGGCAATGCTTCCCAGGCGGCGTACTGATTCGAGAACAGCGTATCTCCGCCGACAGGTGGAATGACGTCGCCGTAGAGCACCGTCGCCGCCGGCGGGCGTTCCAGAAAACTCCAGTCGGAGTGCCACGTTTCCGCGAAGAGCGGCGTCTGCTCATCGGCCTCGCGGCGCACCTGCGCAACGTGCGGATGCCCGGGAACCGAATCGAAGTATGGATCGACGCCGAAGGGTCCGATCGTGCGCGCAAAGCGCTCGATATCCCCGAGCTGCAGTTGCTGATCGACAAACGCCAGCACCTGATGTTCGAGCCACAAGGCGCGGATCGCTGCAATCTGCTCATCTGCAAGCGGCCGCCGCAAATCGACGCCCTCGACAAGCGCACCACACGCCGCCCCTTGCGGCACGGCTCGCATTTCCATGCCTTTCCCCATCTGTTCCTGGCGCCTCACTCTACCTCAGGACTGCGCCCAGCGTACGCGCACAGGATGTGCCGAACGTGAACCAGAAGCGACGATGTAACGAGTTCAGCGTCTTGCGCGCGTACATCGCCCGTCCTCCCTCGAGGGCGCGTTCCGCGATACATATATATGAGCGG
Source organism: uncultured Gammaproteobacteria bacterium (assembly GCA_963723505.1). Taxonomy (GTDB): domain Bacteria; phylum Pseudomonadota; class Gammaproteobacteria; order Steroidobacterales; family Steroidobacteraceae; genus Steroidobacter. The sequence goes on along the minus strand of CAVRQU010000021.1, from coordinate 2,808 downwards.
GCGGCGAACTCGGGCGGCGGAGATCAACCGATCAGGCTATTTATCCATGAACTTGATGGGTCTGCTCGATAGATCTACGGGTCGCGGGACAGGAGGAGATTCCTTCGTCCGCCAACAATGGTGTTCACGGTTTCCAACAGACGATCGACGTCTGAATCAAAGTCAGGGTCTGCACGCACCTTGCTGGCTTGGCGCGTTGCGAGCGGCTTTACAACTTCAGGAAGCATGCGAGCTGCAGGAATCTGCACGTCATCGACCAATATCGGAATAATTGCAATCCCTCTATCCAATGCGATCTGGATCTCCGTGCGTACATAGTCGTCGGGGTCATCCAGACGACTGCTTTCGGCTCCGTCCGAAGCATCCAGCCATCTTGAACCGATGACAACGAGCATTGCTTTCGCGCCTTGCAACTGCTGCTTGATCTCCGCGGCAAAATCCTGCGCAGCTGGCGGGATGGAATTTACATCTCTGAAGACTCTGTGCTTGCCGAACGCCTTGCAAAGGCTAGCGAATATCCTGTCAGTTGGGTGCGCGGAATCGTTGCGCCGATAGCACACGAAAATGTCTCTCGCTGCGGCGCTCGCAAACCGAAGCTTCGTTCCATCGTGCGCCGACAGACCATCCTCGGGACTCCCTTCTGTGATCTCCCAGAAATCATCAGACAAGACATCGAAGCTCACGCGTTCGAAATCCTCTGATATCGAAAGCAAATGTTTTCTCGTTCTGGGTGTTGCGAGGATCGCCGCCAGGAGAACTCCCGTTCGAATATGCGCCAGATCAAACTGCAGCGTGGCATACGCCCAAGCACGCTCCACACTGTCTTGCAGATCGTCAGAGAGGTCGGAGATGGCGCTGGCGCCGCGCGGCAATTTGTCCAGCGCCGCCGTGAAATCACCCTGCATCCTGGTTGTATCAGGGCCAAATCGCCGAACGATGCGATGAAGGTCGCTGTCATCGAGCGTCAGGATCTGATGAATCCAGTGTTCCAGGTCGACGTAGGGGTTGCCGCGGCGCTTGCAAAGATCGGTCGCCCTCTCGACCGATTTATACGCCAGCGAATTCAGCTTACCGAACAATGAAGCCCGGCTTATGTGGGACACAGTTTCGACTCCTGGCGCCGCGCGGTCGCACCCTCGAGTCTGCTCCTAACGGAGAGCATCCTTAGAGTACGCCTCCGCGATCCCACCATCCCCCGCTGAAGAAGTCCATCTTTTCGCAGGCAATCGAACAACGAGTCGCTGCTCAGCCAGCTCGCGCGTTATCTGAATCGCGATTCATCCTCCTCGGCCGCTTGTCACACGACGCCGAAGTCTCACGGCAGCACGATCACGGCGCCCAGGCCCAGCCTCATCGAAGCGCTGCCCGAAGAGCTCACGGAACACTGCAAACCCAAGTTCGCTCGTACAGTGCGCCGGCGCAACCCGCTCGACCTTCAGCACGTCGCGGAGCAAGCGTCCGACGCGTCGGACCTCGGCTTCGGGAGTGCGGACGAGATGAAACCCGCCGGTCACTGTATAGAGCCGCGAGTCGACTTTCGCCGCCTGCTCCAGAATCCTTTCGACGCCTGGATGCGAGCAGCCGACTACCACCGCGAGCCCCTTGGGCGTATGGATCGCAAGGGACAACTCATTCATTTCGAGAGTACCGGCTCTCTGCGAAGCAAGGCTCAGCACATGGAAGCCCGGAAAAATCTCCGTCGCCTCGGCGACGATCCTGAAATTCGCAGTTTCCCAGGGACTGCCGCTGCGCCAGCGCGTGGGTTCTTTGCCCTCGAAATACTGCAACGTGGCAGGAAGACCGGGCTGATGGTTCAGGAAATCACGAGGCAAGGGGGCGTTGAAGAAGGCCCCTTCCTGGGGCGCGTAGATCGTTACGCCCGGATTGATTTTCAGAAGATAAGTCAGGCCGCTGGTGTGGTCGCCATGTCGGTGCGAGATGACGACAGCGTCGAGCCGCGTCAGATCGACCTCGAGGGCCTTGATGTTGCGCTCGAAGGTGTCGGCGTGATTGCCAGTGTCGAAAAGGATGCGCCTCCCGTTGTACTCCACCAGAGCAGCGAAGCCCCAGTCCTTGACGAGCGCGGTTGAAGGAGCGCCGAACGCGTCATAGAGGTTGGTGATGCGTTTGATTTCGGCAGCCCCGGACAGCGCGGTCGGCGTAAGTAACAAGGCAGCGAAGATAAGTCGAGCGAAACCTTGCTTGTTCACAGTATCTCCCCTCGCAACAACGCGGACTCCGGGCGAGCTGTACTAGCGTACCCCCGCCAGACTGGTGCAGGGAGTTGCGCGCGTAGGAGAGCTCAACGGCCCGGTCCCAGTCTCATGGTCCGGATATTTGCCGGAGCAGCTCGAGGATCACTTCGTACGCGAACTGGTGAGCCCGTGTCCATTCGCTCGCACGTGGGCCGGCGACATTGAGCACGCGGATGCCGTGCTCGCGGACGAAGCTCGCGATCTCGACAGCGGCCGCGGACTCGGCCCGCAGTGAAGCGTCGATCACAAGATACGGCCGCGCGTGCTGCTGACAGAAGTCCCGCGTCAGGCGCGTACCGCCGCTCAATGCGCGCGCGAAGATGAGCACCGTGCCGTCGCTGTCGAGCACGTTCTGCAACGTGCGCTCGCGATGACCCCCATCGGGCAGCGGCGTCACCGGATACCGTGCGGGAATCGCGCCGTCCTCCGCGAGACGCTCAGCGGGGCACGAGCCGCCGCATGGGAAATCTGCATCAAGCGCCGCATCGAGGGCGCCGCGATCGACGCCGGTCTGGCCGCCGGAAATGATCTTCTCGAGCAGCATGGGCCGAAT
>CAVRQU010000020.1:0-328695 GCA_963723505.1 uncultured Gammaproteobacteria bacterium | reverse complement strand
GAGCGCCTCATCGCTCCACGCGCTGAAGTCGAGTGCCTGCGCCGCCGCCGGATCGCGTTCGCCGCGGGTGAACTTGCAGCACGGCAGTGGCTCGACGTCCGCCGCCTCATCGATCGTACGCCAGCCCGTGATGCGCAGCGCCCGATAGGGTGCGTCCTGCACGCGGCCGATGAAGAAACTCTGCGACAGCGTGAACAAGACTCGAGCGCGAGCGCGCCGTGAAGGATGCGATTCAACCGGCCGACAAACAGTTCGCGCTGCGCCGGCAGCGCCGCTTCCGCTAACAGCGCAATGACGCGCCAGCGATGCGCCTGCTCGGTATGCGAAGGCGTCGTGTACAACACGCACTCGATGCCCGCTTCCTGCAGACAGCGCGCCGCCTCATCAAAGAGTACGGTGGACCTCGTCATGATCGCCTTCGACCGCGAACACCTGCTGCACGTTCGCGGCATGGCGGAGCGATCCTTTATCGGTGCGCACCTCGCCGTACAGACAGCCGGAGAACAGCGGCAGGGACTGCTTGAACGCATGCAGCCGCACGTTCGCCGAGCCGGTCAACGACGTGCAGAAATTCGACCAGGAGCGGTCTGTATAGACTTCCTTGTCGGCCGCATCGAGCCGGCGAAAGACCGTGAACGAAATGTAGCGCCGCGGCGGGGTCGCTGCCGCGGACGGTGCAGACGGCGTGTCCGATGACGCTTCACCAGTTCGTCGACGGCAGCTCATCCTCGAAGTCAGAGGAGGGCTGCGGCGCGGTTTCCGGTGAGAACCGCGCCGGTGCGGAGGGGGCTGACCCGCCGCCGTTCGACGCCGGCGTCGTCGGCGGCTCGCAGGGCGCTTGGGACGCCGCAGGCGCGCCCCAGGCGCCGGACGCCTGCCAGCCGCCTGTACAGTTGGCGGCGCACTCAACACGCGCATGCGGGCCCGGCTTGAACTGACCGCGGAACTGAACCATCTCGGAGCGCAGTCTCAGCGTCGCGCCGATCCATGAGTCGGTGTTGTAGCCGAGGGTTGCCGCGACCGTGGCCGCATTCGTTTTATTCAACACCAGGCCGAGAGTGAGACCGGCGAAGCGCACAACGGGCTTTTGCTCAGGCGGATCGCTCGCGGTGGACTGCTCGACCACGACCGAGGCAATCACAACACGGCGCGGCTGACCGCCGAGGCAGGTCGTCCAGGTACTTTTTCGGGAACAGGTTGCGAATGTCAGGCATGGCTCATCTCCTGTAGTTCGGGATCGAATTGCAACAATGTGCGGCCCTTATGCTGCGCGACCTGCAACACCGGGCGCGCGGGCAGTACTCACACCAGAAGTGAATCAGCACGCCGTGGCGACGTGCGCTCGGATTGGCGACAGCGTGTGCGTCGACCGTCGCGACGCATGTGGCCCCCAGGTCTCGGCAACGGTATGTGTCAGGCGCTGTGCGTCTTCGGCGCGCGCAAAGATCTCGATGCAATCGTGGTGCAGGCCGTCGCCGCCGCAGCGCGGACACAGCAGCGCATCATTGCTGAAGCGCATCGTCATACGGCCCTGCGTTCAATCGAATCCGCTCCTGCCGTTTGCGAGCCTTCGCGATTGCCTCAGCGACAGCGTGCTGCAATTCCTCGCCGGTACAGCCGAGATCGAACCACTGCCCCAGCGCCCAATAGAACACCGTCTGCACGATCTCAGCATCCTCGCCGCGCAGCTCGCAGAGCCGTTCCATCGATAGCTCGACCGCACGGCGATAGTTGGCGAGAAATGCGATCCTGTCGCGACTCGCCTGCGCGAAGTCCGCGCGCATACGGCGAATCTCCGCCTCGAGCTGCTCTGTCAGTGTCGCCGTCGTCATGGTCTCTGCTCCTTCTCGAATCGATTGGATACGAACTCCTGTGCGGGTTGGAGGATGCCGAGCCGCGCGTCGTGGCCCAACGTTGAATTGCGCACGTACACCGGCGGATGCGGCGCGTGATCGAAGATCAACAACCAGGAAGCGCGCCGATAGCGCTGCAGCTGGCACGGCTGGCCGCGGTAGAGGTAGCGTCGGCCGGATACGAGCGGCGGCGGCGCAGCACGTGGGCTCATTCGTCGTCCTCGTCCATCACCTCAAGCTGGTCGAGCAACCCGGTGAGCGCCGCCGCGATCTCCGGATGCTGCTCAGCGAGTTCGCGCACCTGCTGACGCCAGTTGTCGAATTCAACTGCACCGAGCGCGAGGCGCGTACTGAAGACGCATCGCTCCTCACGCTCCTGCTGCTCGAGCACGTGCGCCTCGAGACGCTGCGCCAGCAGCTGCGTCATGGGCGCGGCGTGCGCCTCGACATCGACCAGGGTGGCGATTCGCAGTCAGAGAGTGCTTGAAGAATCATGGCGTGCCCCTCGGCGGCCCACTGCCGCTGCAAAGCGTTGCTGCTTGAACTTGAGGGCGCGAGCCGCGTGCGCCGCAGCGCATTCGGCTTTCGGCAAGCGCAGGCGCGCGTAGACCTCGAAGGCGATGCGCCCGTCGACGTCGTGCACGAACGTCACGCCGTGTTATATCGGCGGAATCCGCCTGCATCGATGACCGCTTGCAAGTCTTCGCGCGACTCGAGCGTGCGGGAAGAGAACACGGTCTCCGTCTGCCGAATGCGATAATCGAAACTCCTCGACGGCGATACGCCTAGCGCCACGTCGCGCCTATGACACCCCGCCCCCGCGCAGTTCCAGGTCCCCGGTCGAGCGGTTCAGATAGGCCAGCCGATTCCGCCAACGGTCGCGGCCAGTCGACCGCGCTAAAGGGAAATCACAACCAGGCCGGGCCGCGGCTCCTCCGATCAGTTGCAACTTCAGTCCACAGCCGGCGAGGCCGTCGACGACTGCTGAATCGCATGACGAGGATCGGCCATTTATCCTGGCTCGCCACCGGGTGGTGGCCTGAACTCGCCAGGTGCCTGAAAGGGACGCACTCCACTCTCTCCTTCGAGCCAACTCCGCGCGCTCGAGTGACCGTGAGTTCGCCGGATTGAATTCGAGTGAAGAATTCGGTACCCGTCCGCGAGACTATCTTCGCGTCCTGGACGAGCGTCTTGCCGACGCCGACGATGCGGGCCGCCTGAACGACGGCGCGGCCCGGCCAGGATCGTTCACCGGTGCCGGTGCAACGATGAGCGTCGCGCCGACATGCTTGAGGGAGGCGAGCTGTCGCTGCCGCGCTTCGGCTTCAAGGGGCGCGATCATCTTCGTCGCAACCGCCGCGAGCTCAGTCTTGGAAAGATGCCGCCGCGCGCCGTTCATCGACCAGACAAATGCGATGGGCGAATCGCCCAGGTAATCAATGAATCTTGGCTCGATGCCCAACGCCCGACAGGCGCGAGCACGATTGCGGCCGTCGAGAATCTTGTTTTCGTAGCGCCAGATAGGCTCAAGCAGGCCGCGCTGGGCGATGTCGTCTTTGAGATCCTCGAAGGCCTCGCCCTCGAGCAGTGCAAAGAGGTCCGCCGCCGGATGGAACTCGAGCGCCGGTTCGGCGGCGACGAGGTCAACCACCGGCGGGCAAGGCGCAACGTTCGATGCTACAGTGGATCATGGCGATCTCCTAGCCCTTACGGTTTCGCCTCTAAAGAGCCTCGCGTCGCGTGCCTGCGGCGCGGGGCTTTTTCATCAGGGGACGAATCAGGCGGCGCGTCCTTCCGCACACGACTGCGCGGTGGGCTGGTACGTCGTCGTCGCTCGAGTTCTTCTTGTTCGGCAAGCCACGCGACCAGGGCGGCGTGTGAATACAGCACCCCGGCGCCGTCGGGATTGCGAATAAAGAGCGGACCGACACCGCGCCAGGCGCCAGTGTTCCAGGGTCGAAGGACTCCGCCGCAGCATCTTTGCGGCTTCGGCGGTCTCTGTACGCCCCACTTCGCCATAGGGACGCCCTCCCTCAGGCAGTTACAGCGAGTGACTGACAATTTACGCGGACGCGACATTTGATAGTCGCCAGCCGACCACCTTTCCGTGATCGCGGGCCGATTACCAAACCCGGCGCAGTAAGAGCGGGATGAGTGGGAAGAGGAGCGAGGATCACAGGACGTCCGCGCACAACGTCATTGACAGCATCTCGTCGCCGTCTCTGATTTTCTTGGCTTATCCGCGCGTAGTCGTGCTGCTTGCTCTCTCGTGCATGCTGGATGTGCGGCACGCGAGCTCCCGAATGTTCTCGTGAGCGGCGCGAGCGGCGGCCCATCGGGCGCTCGTTGCCCCGCTCACCCCAGCCCGGCGCGCAAGAGATTCTTCGAGCTCGAGCTCCGCGCCGCCGCGTGCGAGTACTCTCCTGGAGGCCCTTGCGCACGTGGGGCGGGCGTCCAAAAATTTCAGACCAGACCCGCTCACGCAGCTCGCGGGGCCGAGCTCGGCGCGCAGCCGTTACTTCTTCTTGCAGCCGCAGCCCTCCTTCTTCTCTCAGCGCCTTCTTCTTTCTTCCATGGGCTTGCTCCATGAGACTTCGCTTTCCTCGAGTAAGGTAGCGCTCTATCTTCACCATGGCGTCGCGCTTTGGTTTTTCGACATCAGTGCTGTATCCGTCAGTGACATCACTGGTGCAGCGAATGTTGAACAGCGCCTTGACCACGATGTCCGGCACACTGCACGCAGTTGCAGCATTGCGGAACATCCGTCGCAGATCGTGCGAACCCCGGGCCACGCCGATTTCATCCTTCGACTCGCTTGACGTGACGCTTCTGCTGAATCTCCGCGCCGAACAGCGGACCCAGACTCTTGGTCGTGGATGCGACTTTTCAGACGAGTAGCGCCCAGGGGCCAATGGGCAGGACTAGTCACGCTTCGACTTCGTGTCCGTGTCGGGCAGCGTGATCGGTCTCCCGGCGGTGAAGCTGATGCGATCGGCGCCGCAGCAGCAGGTGCTCCGTCTTGCGCGTGCCCGCAGCAGTTGCATCTGGAAGTACAGCGGCCAGCTGTTCGGCAGCTTCGCCACGGCCGCCCACCAGGCGGGCAGCTTGTCGGCGGCACGACGCGCGTCTTGCGTTTCTTCGACGGCATCCAAGATTCGCCCTCGAGCGATTCAGCACCGCGGTAGGGCATACCGGCGGACTGTCGTGGTCGGCGAAATGAAAATTCCAGACGGCGCGGAAGAATCGAAACGTCTGACTTGCCGTCGCTTCGCCGTATTCCTTTTTCTGGCGTACGTATTCCGCCTTGACGTCGGCTGCGGTAATCGCCCGCAGCACGTGATCCTTCCACTTGTTCAAGCGCTCGTGCGCTGCGGTGTAGTGGGCGAGGGTGCGCGCACGCAGATCACGTGCTGCGAGAAACGTCGTCGCCGCAGCATCAAACGTCTCGCCCTCGCTGGTCTTGATGCGAATGTCACGACCCTGCGCCAGCTCGCAAGCAGGTTGCGTGCGGTCTTATGCGCAGCGCCGAAGTTGAGCTTGCCGACTTCGCCGAACGTGAACTTCACCGGCGGGGCCGTCCTGGACGCGCCTTTACGGCGCGCATGCACGTAGTAGCTGCGCGAGCCTTTGGATGTGAGCAGCACGTTGAACCCGCGCAGCGACTCACACGCGAGGATCACGCCGTCCTGAGCGGGCAACGGATGCTGCTCGACCAGATCGCGTGTCAGAACGGCCCGGATAGTCTTGGTCTTCATCGGCCGCACCACTGCGCGGAGATACACAGGAGATACACACGGGTTGCCATGGGTCGTAGTCGCCTCTTGTAAGTCGTTGTAAGTAGAGGCATCGATACTACGCATTACAAGGCTATACAGTCAATTTGCTTACTCCTAAGCGGTAGGTCGTCGGTTCAACTCCGGCCGGGGGCGCCAATTTCGCATCCGAGGGCGTCTGCCAAGGTCGATAGGCCCAGCGAAAAACAGGAATCCGACCGCATCGAGCGCTGGTCGATTCCTCGCGTCGCCACAGTCCGCCGTTCAGACGGCCCGAGTGATCGGCTGCGCTCGAGCTGCCGAAGAACCGGCTGTTGATCGCAAAGCCGGTTCCGGGTTCCAACCTCTTTACGACACCTTTTTGACGTGTCCCTGAAAAGCGTTGTTGGGGTTGGTCTGGATCATCCAGAGCTCCCCGCCTTTGGGCGCAACGAAAATGTCGAAGCTTGGCCCTGGTGGGCCGAATTGCAGAGTCCCTTTGCAGTTGGCGTCCACTGCATACGTGCCGACGCCGCCTGGCGGCGACTGAGTCACCGCGCCGTTGCCCGCGGCGTTTGCAACCGTTGCCGCTGTCACGCTCAGCGTGCCGTCGCCGTTGAAGTGGATGTATTCGACGATCGCTTTCGGTAACCAGACGCCGGCAGTCGCATTGAACGAATGTCCCGACGCCGAGAAGACGTAGTCACCTTCGAGCGTTCTGAGAGAGCAGTCGTCCTTCGCCACGACGGCGCCCGAGAGGCCGCAGATCAGCGCAGCGGCAGCCACTTGTATGGTTCTGAGCGTGTTCATAGTGCGTTCTCCGCTCTTGCTCTACTTGCCGCCCGCGGCCGGCGTCGTTGACGTGGCGACGACCTGCCAGCTGCCGCCCTTGCGGGACCACACGTGCAGGCTGTAGTGGGCTTCATCCCCCTTCGTGCCATGCGTCATGATGGCCGTGTCCGAATTGATGAACGTCACTTTAAAGTCAGTCGGCTCATAACGCGTGCCTGCGGGCGCCGGCTCGTTGTCAGCGAGCTCACCCTGCTTCCCCCTCACGCCGTTCTCGGTGACCGAGACGACTCGGTCGGCGAGCAACTTCGCCGCCATGGTGGTGTCGCCCTTGACGCCCCCTTCGCCCCACTGCTTGTCGAGCGCGATGAGAGCGTCCGTGTCGTCGGCGCCGGCGCTCGCGGTGAACATGACCAGAAGCGTTCCAACAACGACCAAAGTGCGTTGCATGTGATTCTCCCCGTGATTCTGTGCTGACGCAGATAACGCGCGGTGCACCCGCTGTCGCAACCGGCGTCAGCACATTCTTGTTGATTGATTCGACGAAGCGTGTACCGCCACAGAATTCATGCGCGGCGCTATTCCGTCGCCCCCTTCTTCACCGGAGTCAGCTCGCGGATCATTTCAGTGCCGAGAATCTTGCGGATCGCTTCACGATCAGCGAAGCCTTGGTCCGCCGCCTTCAGGGACCCATACAACTTCTTGTCAATTGCGGTCATCTTCTCCGTGACTGTGTCAAAGGCCGCCATGTTTGGATATGTCTCAACCAGGTAGAGATCCGGGTCATCGGGTGATCTTGGGGAGGCGGCGAAGAAACTATATCCCGTAACTACGCCCTGCTTTTTCGCCTCGTCCATGCTCTGGCTGTACCGTCCAGCGAGATAACGGAAGTATTCATTGAATTTCCCAGGCGCCGTGCGCACGGCGGTTACAACGGTCACCGCACCTTCCTTGTAGGGCAACGTGTCCTGATCCTGCGCGATGGCGGCCGAGCTGACGATCGCAAACGCTAATGCGGCAATTGAATGCAAGATGCGGCTCATGACGCTCCCCTTTGTTGGATGGAATTGAGCGATTGAAAGCTTGCCGCTTATTCGGCGAAGAGTACTGGCAAGCCGTCCGGAGGTTACTCTCCGTGCAAGAGAAGAACATACGCATAAATAGAGGCGAAGGTCGCCGCTCTCGTTCAAAGCTAGCTTCAGTCTAATTTGAGCAGAGGCCGAGGCTGACCAAAACGCCTCGTCGAGCATCCTGATGAGCGCCTGTCGCAAGCTCAACAGGCGCGTCGGGCGACTGGCGGCGATCAGCTCATCCAGAACGCTTCGCAGACCCGCTGCATGCTAACGCCTGCAATGTTCGGAATTGCGTTGACCGCATTCCAGGCGCGCTCGCGTTGATGCTCCCAATTCGAGATCGCCCTCAAGCGTGACCCGGCCGTTCGCCGCTCGGACTTTGATGGCCTCACGCACGCGCCGCGAGGGTCGGGATGCGGATGCGATCTATCGGACTTCAGCGTCCCGCGCTGGTGCGTGCTTCCATGTCAACGTGCGCGAGCTCGCGGCAGAGCTCCGCCGTCCCATCGTCGGCCGGAAAGCAGCATTCGATGTGCAGATCATCGAGCGTTACGTCTCGCGGCGTTCCGAAGGTCGCGATGGTCGAGAAGAAGCGCGCCTCCCGGTCGTCCTTGCGAAAGACGACGGTGAGGAGCGGGGGCGGCGCGGCGCCCAACTCGCGCGTGCGCCACTGCGACGGCACGCCCGGATAGCCAAGCACCTCCTCGAGCAGGGCGCGCGCCTGCGCATCCGACGGCGCCGCGGCTATCTCGTCGTGCAGATGCCGAATGAGATCGCCGGCGACTTCCTCCCAGTTCACGACAAACGCGCGGACATCGTTCGGATCAAAGAGTTGTCGAATCATGTTGGCGTGTGCGCTGCCGCCGCGCAGAAAGTTGACGAAACGCGTCGCGGCGCGATTCGTCAGCACGATGTCCCAGCGCCGATTCAGGACGAACGCCGGAAACGGCTCCTGATGCTCGAGAGTCAGTTCAATCGCGCGGCGAACCTGCGCCAGCTCCGGCCGACTCAGCGCCGTTTCGGGATACCGCGGCGCGAATCCCGCGGCCATGAGCAGCGCGTTGCGTTCGCGCAGCGGCACACCGAGCGTGTCCGCGAGGCGCGCAATCATGTCGCGACTCGGTTGCGCCTTGCCCGTTTCAACGTAGCTGAGATGGCGCGCCGAGACGCCTGCGTCGAGCGCGAGATCGAGCTGACTCAAGCGGCGCGCCGCGCGCCACTCGCGGAGCAGCGCGCCGACCGCAATCGCCGGCGGTGAGATCGAATCAAGGGTAGCCACAGCGGAACGATAACTTCGCGAGGATGTGAAAGCCATGACCTCGGAGGTTATTGCCGGCTGCGTCCGACGCTCATATCTATTGCGCGGTCGAACGGCCAATCCCTTCCAGTGGAGGTTCAAGATGCGTCGCAGACATTTCGTTCAAATGGCGACGGGTGCGCTGGCCGGGGGCACGCTCGTCGGATGCGGGTCACGCCTCGTGCTCGACGCGTCGCAGGCGGCAGTCGCCCGTGAAACCATGGGGGCAGGGGCCTTTCACGCCTCGCGGCGCTATGCGAAGACCCGCTTCGGGAACATCGCGTACGTCGAGCGTGGCGCGGGAGCTGTTGCGCTGTTCCTGCATGGCTTCCCGCTCAACGGGTTTCAGTGGCGCGGCGCGCTCGATCAGTTGTCGCCGTACCGGCGATGCATTGCGCCGGATTTCATGGCTCTCGGTTACACGGAGGTCGCCGACGGCCAAAGTGTGGCGCCCGACGCCCAGGTCGAAATGCTTGTAGCGCTGCTGGACGCCCTCTCGATTGCGACGGTGGATCTCGTCGCGAACGACAGCGGCGGCGCCGTCGCGCAGCTCCTCGTTACGCGACATCCGGAGCGCGTGCGCACGCTGTTGCTGACGAACTGCGATACGGAGAAAGACTGTCCGCCGGCTGCCTTGCTCCCTGTCATTGCGTTGTCGCGCGAGGGGAAGTTCGTCGACCAATGGCTCGCTCCGTGGCGCGCCGACAAAGCCCTTGCGCGCTCGGCGGAAGGCATCGGAGGGATGTGCTATGCCGACGCAACGCACCCGACGGACGAAGCGATCGAATGTTACTTCGCGCCGCTCATGAACTCACCCGGACGAAAGGCGCTCGTACATGCGTACGTCATGGCGCTCGAGCGCAATGTGCTGGAGGGGATCGAGTCCGCGCTCAGGCGGTGCGACATACCGACCCGGACAGTGTGGGGCGCCGGAGATTCGATCTTCTCGGCGGCGAGTCCCGACTACCTGGACCGCACGTTTGGCGCGTCGCGCGGCGTGCGGCGGCTCGAGGGAAGGAAGCTCTTCTGGCCGGAAGAGCTCCCGGACGTCATCGCCGAGGAGGCGCGACGGTTGTGGGGCGTCGCCTAGAGACAATGGCGCGTACCTGGATAACGCCGAATGTCACACTCTCCGGAGGAATTTCTCGCAAAGGCCGCAAAGCGCCAAAGGCGATATACGGATGACAGTCAGAAACTCAGAAAAGAGAAATGACTGCTTGGCGAGCTCTGCGGCTTGGTGAGAAACACTCTGATCGGAAATTCATCCTAAGCGACATAGCGCCTGGAGGAGGTCGGCGCTCGCTCCGAGAAAGCAGTCAGCCGCTGACGATCGTCTGGGCGTCGGAAATGACCCTGCAACGCCTTGTGATGTCGGGGACGACGTCGGGAAGGGGGCTGGCGGCTGCTAAGATGGCGATCGCCCTCGAACCGATTCGCCGAAGGCTTCCGATGATTGTGTATCACTTGCGTCGCAGCTCCGAGGTCGACGCGCTGCTCACGCATGGTTTGGTGCGCGCCGAGGGACGTCACTACATGTTTGAGCGCTGGCAGGACGCCGCTCTGCTGCTCAACGCGCTGTATCGCCAGCAGGGCGGCGACGCCGATCCGCATGTGGCGCTGGTCATCGACGCCGATGAGGACATGCTGGCGAGTGCGTCGATTCCGGAGAGCCGCTTGCCGACGAGTCTTCGTCCGCAGGACGTGAGGCAGTTGCAGGAGCGCTCGTACTACGCCGAAGTCGATGTGAGCGCTCACCGCCTTCGCGACGTAAGGAACGGGTTCGGCGATTCCATCCTGAATCGTTACCAGACTCGCGCGACCGGACGCACGCCTATCTGGCGCTTTCTCGCGTATGCGAGGCCCTATTGGCCGTATGTCGCGGGCGCCACGTTTTGCGGGCTGATCAAATTTCTCGCGCCGCTCGCGTTTCCGTGGGTGCTCAAGGTGCTGCTCGACGACGTCGTGCTGAACGCGAACGTCGATCCGCAGACGCAACAGCGCACCATTTTCTATCTGGTCGGCGGCGTGCTCGCGATCAATGTCGCGTGGATGGTCGCGACGTACTATCGCAGCATCTTCGCCGCGATCGCGGGGCATCGGCTGATACGGGATCTGCGCGTGGCGCTGTTCAGCCATGTTCAGCGCTTGTCGCACGACTTCTTCACACGCCATCAGACCGGCGCCATCGCCTCGCGTGTGGTGAACGACATCAGCCTCGCGCAGAACTTCGTCGGCTCGGCGCTCACCAACATCTGGATGGACCTTGCGCTGCTGCTCGCGCTGATCGTCATCCTCATCTCGATTCATCCGATGATGACGCTCATCTCACTGGCGCTCATGCCGATCTACGTGCTTGCGCTGCGCGCGATGGGTCCGCGCATCCGCCACAGCAGCCAGGAAGTGCAACAGCGCCTCGAAGTGCTGGCCGGCGAATTGCATGAGAAGGTGGCGGGCGTTGCGATCGTCAAGGGTTTTGCGCGCGAGTCGGCGGAAGCGAGGCGCTTTGCGGCGCATGCGAACAAGCTGCTCCAGCGCATATTGCACTCGGTGCGGTTCACGGCGACGAACGAAGTGGCGGTCGGCTTTGTGGTGCACACGGCGCCGGTTCTGGTCGTCTGGTATGGCGTGAATCAGATCCTTGCAGGTCAGCTCACAGTCGGCGCGCTCACCCAGTTCCTGCTCTACCTCGGAATGTTCTATTCGCCCCTGCAACGTCTGTCCGATCTGAGCGTCGTACTCAGCAACGCGCTCGCCGCGATCGACCGCATCTTCGAGTACTTCGACACGCAGCCGCACGTCGCCGAACACCCGAAGCCGAAGCGGTTCGGTGAATGTCACGGCCGCATCGATTTCGAGCACGTCCATTTCGGCTATGAGGCCGAGGCTCACATCCTGAAGGATGTGAATCTCGCGATCCTGCCGGGCCAGACCGTCGCATTCGTCGGTCCGAGCGGCGCCGGCAAGTCGACCCTGGCGAGCCTCGTTCCGCGGTTTTATGACCCGACGGCGGGGACCATCCGCCTGGATGGCATCGATCTGCGCGAGATCGCGCTCGATTCCTTGCGCGCGCATATCGGGATCGTGAACCAGGAGACGATTCTGTTCTCGGGGACGGTTCTGGAGAATCTGCTCCTGGCGGCGCCTGCCGCCACGGAGGCGCAGATTGTTGCGGCCCTGGAGGCCGCCAACGCTCTCGAGTTCGTCCAGGGCCTGCGAGACGGACTCGCGACCGAAGTCGGCGAGCGCGGCGCTGTCCTGTCCGGCGGCCAGAAACAGCGGCTCGCGATCGCGCGCGCGTTCCTCAAGGATCCGAAGATTCTCATCCTCGATGAGGCGACCTCAGCGCTCGATTCGCGAGCCGAGCGCCGCATTCAGGCGGCGACCGCGCGGTTGCTGAAGAATCGCACCTCGATCGTGATCGCGCATCGCCTCTCGACGGTGCTGCGCGCGGATCAGATCGTCGTGCTGGAGAGCGGTCGCATCGCCGACGTCGGGCGTCACCATGAATTGCTCGCGCGCGGCGGGCTGTATGCGCAGCTCTACCACGAACAGTTCGGTCAATCCGATTTGCCGAAGACCGGTTGACGACTGCGCGAGCGGCGCTGTCAGTTCACGCGCAATCTGACGCCGCCGCCGGCGCGGGTCATTCGGCAGTCGCGACGCGGGCCCGCGGCATCAGTGGGAAGTCGGGGCGCCGTGATGGAACGTTTCGCGCAGCGCGTTGCGCAGTTCCGGTCCATCCTTGTGTCCGTGGACCTCGGTGGCGTGCTTCGCGGTCGCTTCCAGGAGCTCCTTTTCGCCGTCCGCTTCAAAGACGGTGTGGCAGTGGCCTTCGCTGGGCAAATCCCAGCAATCGGCGTACATGCGGTCCATATGACCTCCTCGCCGGGTGGTTCTTCGCTTCCTTATATATTCCACGGACGGACGCCCACGCAACCGCCTGAAAGGGCGACGCCAGGGGGCATCGCAGCAGGAACGAGCAGGCGCGCCAGCCGGACGCGCCTCGAGACGGCGATCAGGCTACGGCCGACGCCGCGGCGAATTGCTGCGTGTGAAAGTCCACGTCGCCAAACGTAAGGTCAATGGCGGTGAGCCGTTTGAAGTGATGGCTGACCATCAGCTCGTCCGTCATTCCCATGCCGCCGTGCAGTTGTATGGCCTGCTGACCCACGAAGCGTCCCGCCTGACCGATGACGACCTTCGCGGCGGACAGCGCTTTGCGGCGCTCGCTTGCGTCGGGATCGACGCATCTGATGGCCGCGAGATAGCTCATCGACGTCGCCTGCTCGCTGTGCAGGAACATATCGGCCATGCGGTGCTGCAGGACCTGAAAGCTGGCGATCGGCTGCCCGAACTGCTTGCGACTCTTCGTGTAGTCCAGCGTTGCGGCGTTGATCGCCTTCATGATGCCGACCGCTTCCGCGCAAATGGCGCTGAGCGCCAGATCGTGCGCAGCTTCGATTGCCGCGTACGCTTTGCCTTCGGCGCCCACCAGGCTCGCTGCGCTCACCTTCGCCTTACTCAATTCGATATCAGCCGCGCGCTGGCCGTCGATCGTGCCGTAGGACGTGACTGTCACGCCCGCCGCCTTCGGGTCGACGCGGAAAACGGAAACGCCGTCCGCATCGCCGGTCTTGCCGCTGGTTCGCGCCGTGATCAGAAGCGTATCGGCCGCTCCGCCATGTGCGATCACGCTCTTGCGACCATCGAGGACGTAGTCATCGCCGGTCTTCTCGGCTCGCGTCGCAACGTGATTCAGTTCACCACGGGTGTGCGGCTCCTGGTGCGCGAGAACGATGATGCGCTCGCCTGAAGCGACGCCCGGCAGCAGCTCAGCTGCGGCGCCGTCATCGCCTATGCGCGTAAGCAGCGCAGGCGTCATGACTGCCGCGCTCAGGTAGGGTTCGAGCACGAGACCTTCCCCCAGCGCATTCATCACCAGCATGGTTTCGACCGGACCGGCGCCCAGGCCGCCGTGTTCTTCCGGCACATTGATCGCCGTGACGCCAAGGCCCGCAATCTGCTCCCAGGCCTCACGACTCCAGCCTTCCCTCGATTGCAGAATCTCGCGACGCTTTTCGAACGAGTAGTGCTCTCGCACGAAGCGCTGGACCGCATCGGCGAGCATTTGCTGTTCTTCAGAGAAATTGAAATCCATGATCGCCCTGTCGTTGCTTGAGCCGGCGGACTGCTGAATGCCTGTTACAGTCCGAGGATCATCTGGGAAATGATGTTGCGTTGAATCTCGTTCGAACCGCCGTAGATGGACGTCTTGCGATAGTTGCAATACGTCGCGGCGAGCGGCGCTGCGTACTCCGGTCCGGCGACGCTGGTCAGATCCCCTTCCTCGCGCGACGTGCGTTCGAAGGGGAGGGCGTACGGCCCGACCGCGTACATCATCAGCTCGCTCAGCGTCTGTTGGATCTCCGTGCCCTTGATCTTGAGCACTGAGGCTTCCGGCCCCGGGGCACGCTTCTCCGACTCCGCCGACAGGGCGCGCAGATTGGTGATCTCCAACGCCATCAGGTCGATTTCAACCTGGGCGATGCGAGCCGCGAACAGCGGGTCTTCGATGAGGGGCCGACCGTTCTTGATCTCGCTGGCGGCGATGTTCTTCAACCGCAGCAGCTCGCGCTTCGAGGCGCCGACGCCGGCGATGTTGGTGCGCTCGTGACCAAGCAGAAACTTCGCGTAGGTCCAGCCCTTGTTCTCTTCGCCGATACGGTTCTCGACCGGGACTTTGACGTTCTCCAGCCAGACCTCATTCACTTCGTGCGCGCCGTCCATAGTGATGATCGGCCGCACGGTGATGCCGGGGGTTTTCATATCGATCAGCAGGAAGGAAATGCCCTGTTGCCGTTTGGGTGCGTTGGGATCGGTGCGCACCAGGCAGAAAATCCAGTTGGCGTACTGGCCGAGCGTGTTCCAGGTCTTCTGACCATTGACCACGTAGTGATCGCCCTGCCGTTCGGCGCGCGTCTTGAGCGACGCGAGATCCGAACCCGCGCCAGGCTCCGAATAGCCCTGGCACCACCAATCCTCACCGCTGATGATCCGTGGCAGAAAGCGCTTCTGCTGCTCGGGGCTCCCGAACGCCATGATTACCGGCGCCACCATTTTCAAGCCGAACGGAATCACGCGCGGCGCGCCCGCGGCTGAGGCTTCCTCATCGAAGATATGCAGGTGCACCGGGCCCCAGCCTGGTCCGCCGAATTGCTTTGGCCAGCTCGGCGCGCCCCAGCCCTTCCTGTGCAGGACCTTTTGCCAGCGCGTGTAGTCCTCGGCCCTGATGGCGAGCCCGCTCTTGATCTTCTGGCTGATGTCCGGCGGCAGTTCCTCGCGCATGAAAGCGCGAACTTCTTCTCGAAACGCCTGTTCTTCAGCGGTGAAATTCAGATCCATACACGTGACCTTGGCTAGCCTGGGCTGCGTCGCTCTGCGGAACAACGCTGCATAAAACGGACGGCGATCATAGGGGCGCCAATCCACCCCTGCAACCCACTGTATCCTGCATTCGCTTGATATTTCTCAATCTGGGCGCAAGGTTGGCGCGACAGAAGGGCTCTCGACAAATGATTGCATACAGAGGCTTGGTCGCGCTCTGCAAGATATGCTAGGTTCGCGGCAGAATCAGAGCCCGCATCGTGGAATCCACGCGCGTACGCTTATTGACTGCATCCATCGAGGGGTTACGGGGAGCATGTCCCGCAAGCACTACGAAGTCTGGCCGAGCGGCTTACCACACGATATTACTTCGCCGGCGACCAATCTGTTCTACAACGCTGAGGTCGCCGCCGCTCGTTACCCCGACAAGCCATTCATTATCTTCTTCGAGACGCCGCTGACGTTCGCCGATTTCAAGGACGAAGTGGAGCGTCTGGCCGGATTTCTGCAGCAGGACTGTTCGGTCGGAAAAGGCGATCGCGTGCTGCTCGTCATGCAGAACAGCCCGCAATTCATCATTGCGTACTACGCCATTCTGCGTGCGAACGCGATCGTCGTGCCGATCAATCCAATGAGTGTGACGGCAGAGCTCGCGCACTACGTCGAGGACAGCGGCGCAAAGACGGCGCTTGTCGCGCAGGAAGTGTATCCGCAGCTGAAACCGCTCGTCGGCGGGCGCCTGGATCACATCGTGCTCGCCGCCTATTGCGACTATGTGAAGCGTCCGACGACGCTGCGCATTCCTGAGGTCGTCGCTGCGCCGCGCCAGGCGATTGTCGACGCCGGAGTCAACTTGTGGGCGGATGCGTTGGGGCGCAACCGCAAGCCCGGCGCGCTGACGATGGGTCCCGACGATCTCTGCGTCATTCCGTACAGCTCCGGAACGACGGGGCGTCCCAAGGGCTGCATGCTCACGCATCGCAACGTGATGCACACGCTGGTCGCGAATGTGGTCTGGTTCGGATCGAATCCGGACGTGAGCCAGCTCGTCGTGCTGCCGTTCTTTCACGTGACGAGCATGCAGGGCGGCATGAATGCGCCGCTCTATCTGGGCAGCACCATCGTGCTGATGTGCCGCTGGGATCGCGACGTCGCCGCCGACCTCATCCAGCGGCACAAATTGATGTCGTGGACTGCGATCTCGACGATGGTCATCGACTTCCTGGCGAACCCGCGTCTGCACGAGTACGACCTGTCATCGCTGCAGCGCGTGTCGGGAGGCGGCGCCGCAATGCCCGCGGCGGTCGGCGAGCGACTTCAGCAACTGGTGGGATCGCCATACGTGGAAGGCTACGGGCTCACGGAAACGATTGCGCCGACGCACATCAATCCGATCGATCGCCCGAAGCGTCAATGCCTGGGCGTGCCGATCTTCAATACCGACTCGCGCGTCGTCGATCCCGCGACGTTCGAGGAGCTGCCGGCAGGACAGATCGGCGAAATCGTCACGCACGGCCCGCAGGTTTTCCGGGGGTACTGGCGCAACGAAGAAGCGACCAAGGCCGCCTTCATTGAACTCGACGGCAAGCAGTTCCTCCGCACCGGCGATCTGGGCTATGTGGATGAGGACGGTTACTTCTTCCTCGTCGATCGTCTGAAGCGAATGATCAACGCGGCTGGCTTCAAAGTGTGGCCCGCGGAGGTCGAAGCGCAGATGTATCAGCATCCGGCGATCCAGGAAGCCTGTGTGATCGCAGCCAGGGATGCGCACCGCGGCGAAACGGTCAAGGCGGTCGTCGTTCTGCGTGCGTCGCACAAGGGGAAGATCGGCGAGGCCGAGATCATCGAATGGGCGCGCCAGACGATGGCGGCCTACAAGCACCCGCGCATCATCGAATTCGTGGACGCATTGCCGAAGTCGGCCACGGGCAAAGTGCAGTGGCGTGCGCTGCAGGAAGCGGAGATGGCGCGCGGCTGAGGACGGCCGGGTTTCACGACGAACAATCTTTACCGGAAGCGAGAATACGAGGCGCAGTTCTATGGCGATTACAGCATCAGACGCTACAAGAGACGCGACCCGAGGCGCTGAGGCGGGCGGCGCGCCGCCGCGGCCGAAAGTCGGCAAGCAGGATCGTCACTTCGTCACCGCGCTGTCGCGCGGACTCGACGTCCTGTCCTGCTTCAGGAGCGGGAGCCGCCTGCTCGGCAATCAGGAGATCTCCGAACGATGCCGGTTGCCGAAGTCGACTGTATCGCGCCTTACGTACACGCTGACGAAGCTCGGCTATCTGCACTACGTGAAGGAGTCGGGTAAGTATCGCCTCGGCACGGCGACGCTCGCCCTCGGCAGTGCGGTTCTTGGTCGCTTCGAAGTGCGTGATCTTGCGCGGCCGCTGATGCAGGAACTTGCGGACGCCACTGGCACCTCGGTCGCGCTCGGCGCGCGTCAGCGCCTCAGCATGGTGTGCGTGGAGGTGTGCAAGGGCAACGCAGTACTGTCGCTCAACATGGAGGTCGGCATGCGCCTGCCTCTTGGCACGTCGGCGATCGGTCGCGGCTATCTCGCGGTGTGCAGCGAAGCCGAACGCGCCGATCTGCTGGATCAGTTGAAGGAGCTTGATCATCTCGCCTGGCCGGCCCTCAAGCAGGGACTCGACAAGGCGTTCGCGATGTATCAGGAGCTCGGCGTGTGCAGCTCGTTCGGAGAGTGGCAGCCCGACGTGAACGGCATCGCCGTCGGCTTCCGTCCCGGCAACGGCTTGCCGCCGATGGCGATCAACTGCGGCGCGCCGGCGTTCAAAGTGTCCGCCGAATATCTGCTGAACGACGTGCGCCCACGTCTCATCGAATTGGTGCGTCGCATTGAGGAGGGACTCGGGCAGGCGCGCTCGTAGGCCAGGTCCGCTGTTCGCTGGCGGCGCGCACTGTCGCTGCGCGTGTTTTTTCCTGGAGGTCTTCGCACACTCCTTGCGCTGTTGTGGGCGTCAAGCAACGCGTGACTGCTGATTCATCGTTCGCTGACGTATCTCAAAAGCGACGACCCACTGTCAGCGGAACCTTTTCAAGCGCACGACAGTTACGCCGATGTTCTCACGGACTGGCGACGACGAGTCATGCGCGAATCAGTACAGGCAAATGGCATTCGCGCTGCGGAATTCCGGCCTGTAACGACGCAGCGGCGCGCACTCCGGCGTTTTCAGGAAAGAGTGCAACTCGGTACGACGGAGCGACCAGCAGTCGCATTCCTTCGGCACATCCTCAATCCGTCGATCATCGTACTCACTCTCTTCGGTTCGCTTGTTGCGTATGGCGCACCGTTCTCGCCGGACTATTTTGCGCTCGCAGCGCTCGCCTTTCTGATCGCGGCCCAGGTCGTGAGCGATCCAGTGATGGCCAGTCCAGGGGGAGGCACGGGCGTATTCGGCGTATTCACTGTGCTTCACCACCGGATATTCGGGGAGTGGTTGGTGGTTTCCGCTGGACTGCTGCTGCTCGCCTTCGCCTTCAAGGTCACGGAGGAGTTCTCGCGTCGCGTAATTCTTACGTGGTTTGCCGTGACGCCGTTTACCGTCATCGCAGCTCAAGTGGCGTTTCGCCGCTATGCGGTCTTCTCGGCGATGCGGGGCAGGATCGCCCAGAGCCACATCATCGTCGGCGCAAACGAAACCGGCGCGCGTCTCGCGCGGCGCCTGCA
The DNA here is from genome assembly GCA_963723505.1 of uncultured Gammaproteobacteria bacterium. Classification (GTDB taxonomy): domain Bacteria; phylum Pseudomonadota; class Gammaproteobacteria; order Steroidobacterales; family Steroidobacteraceae; genus Steroidobacter. The sequence continues at coordinate 309,853 of CAVRQU010000020.1, read as the reverse complement.
CGCAAATCCGCATCTCGGAGCGTTCAAGGGTTACTTCGACGATCGCAAGCCCGATCGGCTGCCGGAGCTGCCGGAGGAGCAGATGCTGGGCGACATGGACGACATCGTCGACTACGCTCGCCTGAACAATGTCAGCAACATCTATATCTGTCTGCCGATCCGCCCGGACGCACGGGTGCTCAAGCTGCTCGAGGAGTTGAAGGATACGACCGCGTCCGTGTACTTCGTCCCGGACATCTTCGTGTTCGATCTCATGCAGGCCCAGGTCTGCAATCTCGACGGCATTCCGCTCCTCGCCGTGTGCGAGACGCCGTTCTCCGGCATGAACGGCGTCCTGAAGCGCGCGAGCGACATCGTGTTCTCGAGCGCGCTGCTGCTGATGGGGTGGCCGCTGCTCGCTGCAATCGCGATTGGCGTGCGGCTTTCGTCGCCGGGCCCGATTCTGTTTCGCCAGCGCCGCTACGGTCTCTACGGCGAGGCGATCATGGTCTACAAGTTCCGGAGCATGACGGTGTGCGAGACGGACGGCGCAATCGTGCAGGCGACGCGCAACGATTCGCGGATCACGCCGCTCGGGAGCTTCCTGCGCCGGACCTCACTCGATGAGTTGCCGCAGCTGTTCAATGTGCTCCTGGGCTCAATGAGTCTCGTCGGTCCCAGGCCTCATGCCGTCAGTCACAACGAGGAGTACCGCAAGGTGATCGACGGCTACATGCGACGGCACAAGGTGCGGCCGGGCATTACGGGGTGGGCGCAGGTGAATGGTTTTCGGGGCGAGACCAATACCGTGGAGAAGATGCAACGGCGCGTGGAATATGACCTCGACTACCTGCGCAACTGGTCGCTGCGGCTCGACATCGTGATTCTTCTGCGAACCGTGCGGCTCGTCTGGCGTGATCGCAACGCGTACTAGCGGCTGAAACTGCATCGGCGGGAAAAAAGAATCATGCGTAAGACCACAGTGCATATCTGGATTGCAATGCTGTTCTGCGCGCTGGCAGTTGCTGCGGAGGCGCTGACGAGCGGATCGTCGCAGCACTTGTTCTGAAGGCGGCGCCATGCAGGGGCTGCCCGCAGTCGCCGCGGGATTGTTCCGTTTTCTCGACGAGGAGTGCGTGGAGTACTGCGTGCTGGGCGACGTGCGCGGATTCCCTGCGTCGGTCGGAGCGGATCTCGAACTGGTGATGGAGGCTCCGGCGCGCCGTCTGCTGCCATCGCTTCTGAAAGCATTCTGCGATCGCAATCAATTGCAGCTGATCGGACGTCGCGAGCGGCCTCAGCAAATTGCGGTCTACGTGCTCAGTTGGAGCAGCCGGGAACGCCGTCCTGAGTTTCTGAGCCTCTCGGTGCGCGGCGATTACTTTCGCGGCGGCCGCCGGGTATGGACTGCGGCGGAGCTGTTGAAGCATCGCGCCCGGGCGCCGGATCTCTCGCAGAGCCGATCCACGATCTTCGTGGCGCCAGCGGCCAAGGAATTCGTGCGCAGTCTCCTTCAGTGCATCGACGAAGATCGACTCACGTCGCGCGACGGCGAGCATTTATCCCGGCAATGGCGTCTCGATCCGGAAGGAGCGGCGCTGCAAGTCGCGCGTTTCTGGCACGTGGGACGTGAAGGCGGAGTCGTCATTCGAGCCGCCGCCGCGGATCACTGGGATCCGGTGCGCGCGTCGCGACGCGCATTGTACTCAGCCCTCGCGTTTCGCAACGTCCCGTCGCCGGCAAGTTGGCGATGGGAGTTGCGTCGGCGCATTGAGCAGTGGATCCGGCCGCAGGGTTTGCTCATCGCCTGCCTGGGACCGGACGGGACCGGCAAGGCCCACGTCGTAGAGGCGCTGACGCAGCATCCGTTGGCGATCTTCGATCGCGGCCAGGCGATGCACCTGCGTCCGCGTGTCGTGCGTCGTGCGCCTGCTGAAGGCCGGACTGTGCGCTCACGCAAACCGTGGGGTCGGATCGGGACGATTGCAAAGCTGATGATGTTCGCCGCGGACTACTGGCTCGGATACTCGCTGCGCATCCGTCCGGGCCTCGTGCGCTCGACGCTCGTCGTGTCCGAACGTTACTTCGATGATGTGCTCGTGAACCCGCGGCGCTATCGGATGGATCGGCCGCGCGCTTTCGCGCGGTTGCTGTCGCCGTGGATCCCGCAGCCAGCGCTCTGGTTGGTGTTCGATGCGCCCGCTGAGGTGCTGAGAGCGCGGCGCAGCGAGCCCGAAACCGGAGATTTCGATCGGCTGCGCGCGGAGTATCGGCGTGTCCTGCGAGGTCGACGGAACGTGGTTCTGCTCGACGCCAGCCAGCCTGTGGAGCAGGTGATCGCTGACGCCGAGCGTGCGATCGTTGCGCGGACAGCGCGACGCAGTGCGCGGCGGTTGGGTTTGCCGATCGACGACGTCGACAACCCGCCGTCAACCGAGGTGCTGCTGTTCTTCTGCAGGCGCAACGTACCGTTGTGCAGCCGATTCGTGCGCATCCTCTTCAACAGCGGCGTCCATTGCCGCATCCCGCCAGACATTCATATGCCGCATCCGTACGGCATCGTCGTCCATGCGCGCGCCGTGATCGGCCGACGCGTTACGGTGATGCAGCAAGTCACGATAGGGTGCAAGGACTCGGCGGACGGAGGCGCGCCCGTCATCGGCGATGACGTCTATATCGGCGCGGGTGCGCGCGTGCTGGGCGATGTGCGCATTGGCGATCGGGTTGTGATCGGCGCGAACGCCGTCGTGACGAGGGACGTTCCCGAGGGTTCGACCGTCGTCGGGGCCAATCGCATCATTGCAGGGCGTCTGGCGCTCGCCACAAGGCGTTCGGCGGACGGATCGGTTGCGCAATTCCCGTACGGAGCGCAGCGCGGAGTGAACCGCTGATCGCTCCTCGGGTTCGCACGCGCATCGCTTCACGGAACTACCGTCCACGCAGCAGGTCCGGATTCCGGGGGACTCTCTGATCCGGCGCCGAGACGCCCCGGTTTCGAACTCAGGTAGTGCTGAAACATAAGGGATTTCCCGGCCTGTGATCGGCGTCGCGGTCGCAACCCGCGTTTCGCAACCGCAGAGTGGTTCGGCTACACTACCGGCCCCCAAAAAACCGGCCGATTTCGTTTTACCTCCGTTCGAACAGGAACTTGCGCACGCAATGGGCGATTCTTTGCGAGCTTTGCTCGACTCCACACCCCTCGGGGCAGGCAATGCCCCCTACATCGAATCCCTCTACGAACAGTTTCTCGCCGACCCAGCTTCGGTAGAAGCGAAGTGGCGCGATTACTTTGGCGCCCTGACGGGCGGCGCTCGCAATGAAACAGCGCACGGTCCGGTGCGCGATGCGCTCGCGCAGCGCGCGCGTGAGCCGCGTGCGGCTGTAACCGCGCCCGGCGCCGCGGGCGCCGCCTCCGATGCGTCAGCCAAGCAGGGCGCGGTCTCGCGGTTGATTCAGGTGTACGCCAACCGCGGCCACCTGATCGCAGACATCGATCCGCTCGGCCTGATGCGCAGGCCGGCGCCTGTCGTGCTGGATCTCGACTACTTCGGCCTGAGCGAGGCCGATCTCGATTCAGAGTTCTATACGGGCAGTCGCAGCGAGGCGATTGCGAAGCGCATGAAACTGCGCGACATCATCGCCCAGCTTCGCCACATCTTTTGCGGCACGATCGGCGCCGAATTCGCTCACGTCTCGGATTCGAGCGAGCGGCTGTGGCTGCGGAACGAATTTCAGGACGGACGCGTGCTGCAGCGCTTTTCTGCGGAGGAGCGCAAGACGCTGTTACGTGAGCTCACCTCCGCCGAAGGGCTGGAACTCTACCTCGCCACGAAATATCCGGCGCAGAAACGTTTCTCCCTCGAGGGCGGCGACAGCCTCATTCCGATGCTGGACGACCTGATTCAGCAGGGCGGGCAGCGCGGCGTCGAGGAAATCGTGATCGGCATGGCGCATCGCGGCCGCCTCAACGTGCTGGTCAACGTAGTCGGCAAGTCGCCGCAGGCGCTGTTCTCGGAATTCGAGGGTCGCTACGACGCGAACCACATGCAGGGTTCGGGCGACGTCAAGTACCACAAGGGGTTTTCGACGGATATCCGGACGCCCGGCGGCAATGTGCACGTCGCGCTCGCGTTCAATCCGTCCCACCTCGAAGTGGTCAATGCCGTGGTGGAAGGCTCCGTACGCGCACGCCAGCAGCGACGCAACGACGTCGCGGGCGACCAGGTGGCGCCGATTCTGATTCATGGCGACGCCGCCTTCGCGGGGCAGGGCGTCGTGATGGAGACGCTGCAGTTGTCGCAGGCGCGCGGCTTCTACACGGGCGGCACGATCCACATCATCATCAACAATCAGGTTGGCTTTACGATTTCCGATCCGCGCGATTCGCGTTCGACGCTTTATTGCAGCGACGTGGCGAAGATGATCGAGGCGCCGATCTTCCACGTGAACGGCGACGATCCGGAAGCCGTCCTCTTCGTCACGCGGCTCGCGCTCCATTACCGCATGACGTTCCACAAGGACGTCGTGATCGACCTGGTGTGCTATCGCCGGCGCGGCCACAACGAAGCCGACGAACCCGCGGCGACGCAGCCGATGATGTATCAGACGATCCGGCGGCAGGCGACGACGCGGCAGAAGTACGCCGAGAAGCTCGCGGCCGAAGGCGTGCTCACGCTGGCCGAGGCGGATGCGATGGTCGAGCAGTATCGGCGCACGCTGGATGAAGGACGGTCAACCGTGCGTCATGCGCTCGGGATGATCGGCAACAAGCATACGGTCGACTGGTCGAAGTATCACGTCGCGGACTTCAACGAACCGACGCACACCGGCGTGCGCATCGAACTGCTGCGGGAGTTGTCAGCGAAGCTGACCAGTTTTCCGTCGACCTTCACGCTCCATCGGCAGGTCGCCAACATCGTGCAGGCCCGCGAGAAGATGGCTGCGGAGCAGCTCCCGCTCGATTGGGGATTCGCCGAGACGCTCGCCTACGCGACGCTGCTTACGGAAGGATACGAGGTGCGCATCGTCGGTCAGGACAGCGGCCGCGGCACGTTCTTCCATCGGCATGCCGTATGGCACGATCAGAGCCGGGGCGAAACTTATTCGCCGCTCGAGAATCTGGCGCCGAGCCAGCCGCGCTTCACCGTCATCGATTCGCTCCTGTCGGAAGAAGCGGTGATGGGTTTCGAGTACGGCTTTTCGACGACTGAGCCGAACTGCCTGAACATCTGGGAAGCTCAGTTCGGCGACTTCGCGAACGGCGCACAGGTCATCATCGATCAGTTCATCAGCTCGGGCGAAGCGAAGTGGGGGCGGTTGTGCGGACTGACCCTGTTGCTGCCGCATGGCTACGAGGGACAGGGCCCGGAGCACTCCTCCGCGCGCCTCGAGCGGTTCCTGCAGCTCTGCGCGGAGCACAACATGCAGGTGTGCGTACCTTCGACGCCCGCACAGATGTTCCACATGCTTCGCCGGCAGATGCGGCAATCGTTCCGCAAGCCGCTCATCGTCATGACGCCGAAGAGCCTGTTGCGTCACAAGCTGTCCGTATCGCCGCTGCAGGATCTGACGCACGGCGGTTTCCGCGACGTCATCGATGAAGTGGACGACCTGCAGCCGGCGAAGGTCACGCGCGTGGTGTTCTGCTCCGGCAAGGTCTACTTCGATCTGCTCGACGCGCGCCGCGCAGACAGCTTGCATAACGTCGCCGTCGTGCGCATCGAGCAGCTGTATCCCTTCCCGGTCGAGTTGTATGCAGCGGTGATCCGCAAGTACGCCAATGCGCGGGAGATCATCTGGTGTCAGGAGGAGCCGCAGAACCAGGGCGCCTGGTATCAGATTCGTCACCGTCTCCAGGAGCCGCTTTCCAGGGAGCAGGAGCTGTTGTACGCAGGGCGTCCGCCGGCGGCGGCGCCCGCCACCGGAATCCCGCAGATGCATACCGATCAGCAGATGGGCCTCGTGGGCGCCGCACTGCGTTCGGAGAGCCCCGAAGAGACGCTGCCGCACACCACCCGTCTCAAGGCTGCGGGCAAGTAACAACTAACCATTTCCAGGAACAGGACGAATGAGCATCGAAGTCAAAGTGCCGCAGCTGCCGGAGTCCATCGCCGATGCGACGCTGATCGCCTGGCGCAAGAAGCCTGGGGACGCCGTAGGCCGCGATGAAAACCTCGTCGACCTGGAGACCGACAAGGTCGTGCTGGAAGTTCCGTCGCCCTCGGCCGGCGTCATCCGGGAACTGAAGGTCGAGAACGGCGCCACGGTCACGAGCGGGCAGGTGCTGGCGATACTGGAAGCAGGCGAGGGCGCGGCCACGGGTACGCCGGCGAAGAAGGAAGAGAAGCCTGCTGCAGCGCCGACCCAGCCGAGGACGGAGAGCGCCGCCGCGAAATTGGCGCCGGCCGCGAAGCGCATGGTCGAGGAGCACAAGCTCGACGCGGGTCAGATTGCCGGCAGCGGTCGCGACGGTCGCGTCACCAAAGGCGATGTGATTCAGCATATGGCCGGCAAGGAGGCGGCGCCGCCGGCCGCGAAAGCGGCGAAACCCGCCACGGTGCAACTGCCTTCCGCTCCCGGTTCGCGTAACGAGCAACGCGTGCCGATGACTCGTCTGCGCGCCCGCATCGCTGAGCGCCTGATTCAGGCGCAGTCGACCGCAGCGATGCTCACGACCTTCAACGAGGTCGATCTCACGGCCGTCAATGAAATCCGTGCGCGCTACAAGGACAAGTTCGAAAAGGCGCACGGCGTGAAACTCGGTTACAGCTCGTTCTTCATCAAGGCGTCGATCGAGGCATTGCGCAGATTCCCGGCCGTGAATGCGTCCATTGACGGCAATGACATCGTCTATCACGAGTTCTACGACATCGGCGTCGCGGTCTCCACCGATCGCGGTCTGATGGTGCCCGTGCTGCGCAACGCGGAGAGCATGAGCTTCGCCGCGATCGAGGCGGGGGTCAGCCTGTACGCGCAGAAGGCGCGCGACGGCTCGATCACGCTCGAGGAACTCACGGGCGGCACGTTCACGATCACGAACGGCGGCGTATTCGGCTCGCTCATGTCGACGCCGATTCTGAATCCGCCCCAGGTGGCGATCCTCGGCATGCACAAGATCCAGGAACGCCCGATGGTCGTCGAGGGCGAGATCAGGATCCGCCCGATGATGTACCTCGCGCTCACTTACGATCATCGTATCGTCGACGGCCGCGAGTCTGTTCAGTTCCTCGTGGCGATCAAGGAAGCGCTGGAGGATCCCGCGCGTCTTCTGCTACAGCTATAGCAGAAGATTAGCGGTTGGCGGTTAGCGGTTAGCTAGCAAGAATCCGCTCCGCTCCCGAGCGACCGCTCTTTCGTCCGGACTAACCGCCAACCGCTAACCGCTTCGGGAGTGCCTATGTCTCAGCAATACGACGTCATCGTCATCGGCGGCGGTCCTGCCGGCTATCCGGCCGCGATTCGCGCCGGCCAGAACAAGCTCAAGGTCGCCTGCATCGATGAGTGGCAAAACAAGGACGGATCCTATGCATTCGGCGGCACCTGCCTGAATGCAGGCTGCATTCCGTCCAAGGCGATGCTCGAGTCGTCCGAATTGTTTCATCGCGCGCAGCATGAGTTCGCCGTGCACGGCATCCGGATCGCCGACGTGAGCCTCGATCTGGCGGCCATGCAGAAGCGCCGGGCGCAGATCGTCAAACAGTCGACGGCGGGCATCAACTCGTTGTTCAAGGCCGCGGGCGTTACCGGCCTGCAGGGTCATGGCAAATTGCTGAGCGGCAACCGCGTCGAGTTCACTGACAAGGACGGCAAGAAGGAAGAACTCACTGCGAAGCACGTCGTGCTCGCCGCCGGTTCGGCGCCGACCGAACTTACGAGCTTGCCGTTCGACGGCGAGCGAATCGTCGATTCGTGGGGCGCGCTGGAATTCGATGCAGTGCCGAAGCGGCTCGGGGTGATCGGCGCCGGCGTGATCGGTCTCGAGTTGGGCAGCGTCTGGCGGCGGCTCGGATCGGAAGTCGTCATGCTCGAGGCGCTCGACGCCTTCCTGCCGATCGCGGACGGCGCCGTCTCCAAGGAAGCGCTCAGGCACTTCAAGAAGCTGGGACTCGACATCCGTCTCGGCGCCAAGGTGAGCGGCGCCGAGAAGAACAAGAGCGGGATCACGCTGAAATACAGCGACGCCAAAGGTGAGCAGAGCGTCGAGGTCGACAAGGTCGTCGTCGCCATCGGCCGTCGGCCCTATTCAAAGGATCTGCTCGGCGAAGGCGCGGGCGTGCAGCTCGATGAACGGGGCTTCGTCAAAGTCGATCACGACTGCCGGACCGAGGCTGCGAACGTCTGGGCCGTCGGCGACCTCGTGCGCGGTCCCATGCTGGCGCACAAGGGCAAGGAAGAGGGCGTAATGGTTGCGGACCTGATCGCAGGCAAGGTGGCGGAAGTGAACTACAAGGCCATCCCCTCGGTGATTTACACCGCCCCGGAGATCGCCTGGGTCGGCCAGACGGAAGAAGAAGTGAAGGCGAGCGGTCGGGCGTACAAGATCGGTTCGTTCCCGTTCCTCGCCAGCGGTCGCGCGCGTGCAATGGAGGCGACCGCCGGGTTCTGCAAAATCGTCTCTGCGGCCGACGATGATGAAGTCCTCGGCGTTCACATCATCGGCCCCATGGCTGGCGAACTGATCGCGGAAGCGGTGCTGGCGATGGAATATTCCGCGAGCACCGAAGACATCCAGCGCACGATGCACGCGCACCCGACGTTGTCCGAAGCGATGCACGAAGCCGCGCTCAACGCGGACAAGATCGCGATCGACTTCCCCAATCGATGATCCAGAAGCGGTTGGCGGTTAGCGGTTGGCGGTTAGCGGTTAGCCAGAGCGCGCATGGGCGCGCGCTCCTCTCTGCAGCACGATCGCAATGCGTTAACCTATGGGCGGCCGTATTTACTGACAAAGAGATAGCTGCCCCTTGGATCTGCGACAGGGCTCTGACTAACCGCTACCCTACCGCTGCCAAGTGCACCCGAACGAGACCGCAAGAAGCTCGAACCCTGACGCGCTGTTGTCCCGGGAACTCGGCACGCGGCAGCTCGCAGCGAACATTTTCAACTACACCGTCGGCAGCGGCATCTTCGCGCTGCCGGCGTTCGCCGTTCTTCATCTGGGCGCCGCGGCGCCGCTTGCGTACCTCGCGTGCGCGGTTGTGATTGGCCTCTGCGTCCTGTGTTTCGCAGAGGCCGGCAGCAGAGTGGCCGCGAGCGGCGGCCCGTACGCCTATGTCGAAGCGGCTCTCGGCCCGATGGCGGGCTTCGTCACGGGATGCCTGGTGCTCTCCGCCGGCACGTCGGTAGCCGCCGCGGTCTCGAGTCTGGTCGCGCGCTCCATTCTCGCGCTCTTCCCGGCGCTGCCCGAATGGGTCGCGCCGGTTCTGATCGTCGCTCTCGTGGCGGCGTTGGTCGCCATCAATCTGCGCGGCGTGCGCACCGGCGCAATCGTCATCGAAGCGATGACGATTGCAAAGCTGCTGCCGCTGCTCGCGTTCGTCGCCGTCGGCGTGTTTTTCATCGAACCGTCGAATCTCGTTTGGTCGGAGATCCCGTCGACCAGCGCCGTACTGAGCACCGCGGGCGTCGTCATCTTCGCGTTCATGGGCATCGAAGGGTCCCTCATCCCGAGCGGCGAGGTGAAGAATCCGGCGCGCACCGTGCCGCGCGCCGCCTTTCTCGCGCTGGGCGCAGCGACCGCGCTGTATCTCGCAATTCAGTTTGTCGCTCTCGGCATTGAGGGACTGGATCTCGCGAGCGAGCGGACCACGCCGCTTGCGAACGCAGCCGGGACAGCCGTCGGACCGATCGGCCGCACGGTGCTGATCGTCGGCGCGGTCATCTCCATGTTCGGATACCTGAGCGCGAACATATTGTCAGAGCCGCGCGGCCTCTTCGCGATGAGCCGCGATGGATTCCTGCCGCGCGTCCTGGCCGCCGTGCATCCCACGTTTCACACGCCGCATCGCGCGATTCTGCTCTATGGGGTCATCGTCGCGGCGATTGCGCTGTCCGGTACGTTCGAAGAGCTTGCGATCTTCGCGAACCTGGCGGCGCTGCTGCTGTATTCCCTGTGCGCGATCGCTGCATGGGTGTTGCGTCGACGTGACGTGCGCGCCGACGGCGAGCCATTCCAGGCGCCCGGCGGCGCGCTCGTACCGGCGGCCGCGTGCGTCTCGCTCGCCTGGGTTTTCTACGAAACCGTGGAGCGCGATCAGTTCGTTGCGCTTGTCATCGTGCTGGTGGTGATCTTCGCCCTCTATGGGCTGCGAGCCATGCGCTCGAAGAAGCGGTTAGCGGTTGGCGGTTAGCGGTTAGTCAGAGCGCACATGGCTGCGCGCTTACGCCTGCAGTACGCTCACAAGGCTGTGGGAAACTTCTTGGCGGCCGTTGTTTCAGAGACGAACAAGATAGCTGCGCACGGATAGGTCTATTCTGCCTAACCGCTAGCCGCTAACCGCTAACCGCTAACGCTAGGCTTTGCGGCGCGCGCTCAGCACATTCGGCAGTCCCTGGATCCTCGCGAGGACTCTCGAGAGTTCCTCCAGACCGTGGACGGTGATCCGCAAATTCATGTCCGCGACGCCGTCCCGCTCGTCTGTGACCTGGTTCATCGAGTGGATGTTGATCTTCGAATCGGCCAGCACTGCGCTCACGTCGCGCAGCAGTCCGCGGCGATCGAACGCGCGCACGTTGATGTCGACCGGGAAGGCGCGGTCGCCGGCGGCGCCCCATTCAACGGCGATCACGCGCTCGGGATGAGCAGTTTCCAGGCGCTTCAGGTTGACGCAATCGCTGCGATGAATGCTCACGCCCCGCCCGAGCGTGATGTACCCGACGATGCCTTCCGGCGGCACGGGTCCGCAGCAGCGCGCGAAGCTCGACAACAGGTCGCCTACGCCGTCGATCGTCACGCCGCCTGTTTGCTTCGGACTGACGGCAGGCTTGCGGACGACCGGCGAGGGCAACTCCTGCGGCTTCGCGCGTCGCTGAATGGCGCCGCTGATCTGCGCGGCGTTGATTTCGCCCTCGCCGATCGCCTGGTAGAGCGCTTCGGCGTTCGGCATGTTGAACTCGCCGATCAGATCCGGGAGCGTGACGGTGTGGATCGCAAGCCGCTGCAGTTCGCGCTCCAGGATCTGCTTGCCCTGCTGCCGGTTCTGCTCCTCATCCAGCTTGCGAAACCACGCCCGCACCTTGCTGCGGTTGCGCGGTGAGACCAGATAGCCGAGCGAGGGCACGAGCCAGTCGCGGCTCGGGTTCAGCTGCTTGCCGGTGACGATCTCGACCTGATCGCCGTTTGCGAGCTGCTGATTGAGCGGAACCATGCGGCCATTGACCTTGGCGCCGCGGCAGCGATGGCCGAGATCGGTGTGCACGTGATAGGCGAAGTCGAGCGGCGTCGCGCCGCGCGGCAGATCGACCACTTCGCCCCGCGGCGAGAGCGCGTACACACGATCCTCGAAAATCTCCGTGCGCACGCGTTCAAGAAAGTCGCCCTCGGTTTCCTCGCCGCGATCGCCCGGTTCGAGAATCTGCCTCAGCCAGATGATTTTCTGCTCGTAGGCGGCCGTGGTCTTGCCGCCTTCCTTGTACTTCCAGTGAGCCGCCACGCCCAGTTCGGCGTGGTCGTGCATCTCGCGCGTCCGGATCTGGATCTCGAGCGGCAATTTGCCTGGACCGATGACCGCCGTGTGCAGCGAACGATAGAGATTGTCCTTCGGCGTGGCGATGTAGTCGTCGAATTCGCCTGGAATGTAGGGCCACAAGCTATGGACCACGCCCAGGGCCGCATAACAATCGGCGATCGTATTCGACGAGCACACGCACGGCGCGGATGTCGTAGACCTGATCGAACGACAACCCCTTGCGCTGCATCTTTCGCCAGATGCTGTAGATGTGCTTCGGGCGGCCGGCGACCTCCGCGTCGATGCTGAGCCTTGCCGAGCTCGCTTCGGATCAGCGCCAGAACCTCCTGGATGTACCGTTCCCGGTCGATCCGTTTGGCGGCGAGCCAGCCTGCGATGCGTTTGTAGTTGTCGGGATCGAGATAGCGAAAGCTCAGATCCTCGAGCTCCCACTTGATCTGCCACACGCCGAGACGATTCGCAAGCGGTGCGTAGATTTCGCGCGTCTCGTATGCAATGCGCTCACGTTCCGCCGCCGGCGCATCCTTGCTCTCTCGCAACCGATGCAATTGCGCGGCGAGCTTGATCAGCACGAGTCGTGGATCGGTGACGATCGCCAGCAGCATCTTGCGCAGCGCCTCGGCCTGGTTCCCCGAGAGTGCGGTCGTTTGTCCGGAGGGCGGGGCAAGACTGAGGGAGCCGAGGCGCAGCAGTTCGTTTGCGATCCGCATCGCCGCCGGCCCGGCGATGCGCGACCCCTGTTCGGGCGTGATTGCGCCGCCCTCCAGCAAGGGAGAAGAGCGCGGCGCCAGTGAGGATGTCTTCGTCATCGGTCAATCCCGCAACGATCTCTGCGATCGCCCGGGCGCGCGCGGTCGCCGCGTCGCTCTTCGATTGCTGCTGCGAGCGCGGCGATGGCGACGCCGCGAAGCCGGGCCGGATCTCCGGCAGGAGAGGGCGGGGTCGTGCTGCTGTCGGCGGAGACCATGCTGATCGAGAAGTGACGCGTGACTAGCGACTGGTGACTCGGTCGGAAGAATCGGCTCCTGCTGGCGGAAAATGATCCGGGTCGAGGGAAGGTTGCAAGACGTTCCGACTATTCACCGGTCACTAGTCACCAGTCACTGCATTTGCAGCTATCATACCGGCGCAATTCACGACCCAAGCGGAGGATTTCTTGCGCAGACTCCGGCGGCCCCAGAGTCTTGCCGCGCTCGCTTCCGGCCGGCGCGAGCCCGCCCTGCCGACGCAGGTGCGAATCCTCGGACTCGATCCCGGATCGCAATGCACAGGATATGCTGTCGTGCAGGTGGACGGCGCGCGCATCGCCTATCTGGTGAGCGGCGCCATTCGCGCGACCGGCGAGTCGCTGGCGGAACGCCTGCAGGAAATCTTTGCCGGCGTCGACCAGCTGACGAACGAATTCCGGCCCGACGAAGTCGCGATCGAGCGTGTCTTCATGCATCGCAACGCTGACAGCGCGCTGAAGCTGGGTCAGGCCCGGGGGGCGGCGTTGAGCGCGACGTTCGCGGTGCGCCCGCGCATTTTCGAGTATGCGCCGCGCGAAGTGAAGCTGGCGGTCGTCGGCACGGGCGCGGCGCAGAAGGATCAGGTTCAATTGATGGTCAGACGCTTGATGAACATTTCCGGTCCGCTCGCAGAGGACGCCGCCGACGCGCTCGCGATCGCGCTGTGCCACGCGCACTCGCGCAAGCTCTTCGGCCTCGTCACGATGGCCGCAGGCGTCGCTCGATGATCGGCTCCCTCCGCGGACGCCTGACCGCGAAACATCCTCCGCAGCTCATGATCGACGTCGGGGGCGTGGGCTACGAGATCGAAGCGCCCATGTCCACGTTCTACGGATTGCCCGCGACCGGGCGTCGAAGTCAGTCTGTTTACTCATCTGGTCGTGCGCGAGGACGCCCATATCCTGTTCGGCTTCGGCACGGATCGGGAGCGCCGACTGTTTCGCGAGTTGCTCAAGGTGTCCAACGTCGGTCCGAAGCTGGCCCTCGCACTGCTGTCAGGCATGAGCGTGGATAATTTCCTGATCTGCATCGATGCGCAGGACGCCGATACGCTGGTGCGCATTCCGGGCGTGGGCCGCAAGACGGCGGAACGCCTTCTGATCGAAATGCGCGATCGGGTGAAGGGCTTTGGCGAACTGGCGGCGCGTCGCGGCGAACGCAGGGCCTGAGATCCGCAGCGCCGGCGCGCAGGCGGAAGCGTTCAGCGCACTGGTCGCTCTGGGGTACAAGCCTGCTGAGGTCACCCGGCTGCTCAAATCCGTAGACGCGTCCATTCAGAAAACGGAAGAAATCATCCGGCGGGCGCTGCAGTTTGCAGCGGCGAGATAGATGAACACGTCGAATATGGCTGGAGACCGGGCGCTGGGGGCTGGAGGTAGAGAGACCCTCCAATGGATTCAGTCGCCTCGCATGCATGCTCTCCGAGACGCGCCCGCACGTTCACTCTGGCCTCCAGCCTCCAGCCCCCAGCCCCCAGCCCGAGCGGTGCGCTCAGGCGCGCGAGCGAGCAATGATCGAACAAGACCGCATCGTTTCCGCCGGCGTCCAGGGCGATGAGGAAGCTTTCGATCGCGCCGTGCGTCCGAAACGGCTCGCCGACTATGTGGGGCAGTCGGCGGTCAAGACGCAGATGGAGATCTTCATCGAAGCGGCGCGCAGGCGGCGCGAGGCGCTCGACCATGTGCTGATCTTCGGACCGCCCGGCCTCGGCAAGACGACGCTGGCGCACATCATCGCCAATGAACTCGGCGTCAATCTGCGGCAAACCTCGGGCCCGGTGATCGAACGCGCAGGCGATCTTGCGGCGCTGCTGACGAATCTGCAGGCGAACGATGTGTTGTTCGTCGACGAGATTCATCGGCTGAGCCCGGTCGTGGAGGAGATTCTGTATCCGGCGATGGAGGACTTTCAGCTCGACATCATGATCGGCGAAGGTCCCGGCGCGCGGTCGATCAAGCTGGATCTGCCGCCCTTCACCCTGGTCGGCGCCACGACGCGCGCGGGATCTTTTGACTTCGCCGCTGCGCGATCGCTTCGGCATCGTGCAGCGGCTCGAGTTCTACGATCGCGAGGATCTGCAGCGCATCGTTGTGCGATCGGCCGCCGATTCTCGGCGTTCCGGCCGACGTCGGCGGCGCGGCGCGCATTGCGCAACGCTCGCGGGGAACTCCGCGCATCGCCAATCGATTGCTCAGGCGCGTGCGTGACTATGCGGAGGTCAAAGCGGGCGGTCGCATCACGGATGAGGTGGCGCAGGCGGCGCTGGATATGCTCGACGTGGATCCGTTGGGGTTCGACGTCATGGACCGCAAGCTCCTGCTCACGATCATCGAAAAGTTCGACGGCGGTCCGGTGGGCGTCGAGAGCCTGGCGGCTGCGCTCGGGGAGGAGCGCGGAACGATCGAGGATGTGATCGAGCCGTATCTGATTCAGCAGGGTTTCGTCATGCGCACGGCGCGCGGCCGCGTCGCGACGCGCAACGCTTACCAGCACTTCGGGCTGAAGACGCCCGAGCGTCCCGGCGGCAGCCTCGAGCTGTTCAACGAATGAACACCTCCGTGAATAGCGGACAGCGGACGGCGGACAGTGAAAGAGAAGAACGCTCGCAATCGCGGTCCGACTTCTTCTCTGTCACTGTCCGCTGTCCGCTGTCCGCCAGTCACTGCGAAGGTCGCTCCTATGACGGCGCCCTTCGCCTGGCCTTCCCGAATCTATTGGGAGGACACCGACGCCGGCGGGATCGTGTACTACGCGAACTACCTGAAGTTCATGGAGCGCGCGCGCACCGAGTGGCTGCGGGCGATCGGCGTCGAACAGATTCAGCTGAAAGAGGAACACGGGCTCATCTTCGTGGTCGTTGATTTGCAGGCGCACTACCGCAAGCCGGCGCGGTACGGCGATCTGTTGCAGGTGACGTGCGCTGTTCACGAGTCCTCCCGGGCGAGTCTGACGTTTCAACAGGCGATCTATCGCGAGCGCCTTGACGGCGAGTTGTTGCTGGAGGGCCAGGTACGCGTTGCATGTCTCGACGCAGTCAAGTACAAGCCGCGGGCGCTTCCGGCGGATGTAGCGGCTCACGCCTCTGTCCGTACGTTCGGGAGCTGACTGATGTTCGAAAGACGATTCGTGACGCCGCGGAACGCCGTCTGCCCTTGCTCTGCAGACGCCGCGAACGCGAGGCGTCGGATCAGGGTTTGTCTCAGGCCGCCGCTGCGATTTTGCAGGAGAGATAACGAATGACGGGCAATTTGAACCCGCTGGACCTGGTGCTGCAGGCGAGCATCGTCGTCCAGATCGTCATGGCGCTGTTGTTGCTGGCCTCGATCGTGTCGTGGTCGATCATGCTGCGCAAACGCGCGGAGCTGCGCCGCGCGCGCGCCGACGCCGACCGCTTCGAGGAAGTGTTCTGGTCCGGCGGCGATCTGACGGCGATGTTCCGCTCGATCGATCAGAGCCGGCGCGTCACAAAGGGCATGGAGAGCATCTTCGAACAGGGATTTCGCGAGTTCTCGCGCATGCGTCAGCAAGGCGGCTTCCCCTCGGCGCAGTTGATCGAAGGATCCCGGCGCGGCATGCGCGTAGCGCTGCTCAAGGAAAGCGATCGCCTGGAGAACAGTCTGTCGATGCTGGCGACGGTTGGCTCGACGAGCCCTTACGTCGGTTTGTTCGGGACGGTGTGGGGCATCATGAACGCCTTCCATGGCCTCGGCAACGTGCAGCAGGCGACCCTCGCCATGGTGGCGCCGGGCATCGCGGAGGCGCTGATCGCCACGGCCATGGGCCTGTTCGCGGCGATTCCGGCAGTGATCGCCTACAACCGTTACGCCGACCAGGTGAGCCGCATCGAGTTGCGCTACGACACGTTCGTCGAGGAGCTCTCGACGATTCTGCAACGCCACGCCTCGACGCCCCGCGCGGGCCAGCCGACGTCCGTCGAGGCGCACGCATGACCCCGTCGCCGAATCGCCGCAGCCGCCGTCTGATGGCGGAGATCAACGTCGTTCCCTATATCGACGTCATGCTCGTGCTGCTGATCATCTTCATGGTGACGGCGCCGCTCCTCACGCAGGGCATCAAGGTGGATCTGCCGAAAGCCGGCGCCGAGCCGTTGCCCGAGGAGCTGATGCGCGACCATCAGCCGCTGATCCTGAGCGTCGACGCGAGCGGCGCGTACTATCTCAACATTGGCAAGGACGAAGAATCGCCAATCGATGAAGACGCGGTCCTGCAGCGCGTCTCGACGGTCCTGCGCCGCGAACCGAAGACGCCCGTGCTGGTCAAAGCGGATCAAAGCGTGCCTTACGGTCGGGTAGTCGCCGGCATGGTGTTGCTGCAGCAGGCGGGCGCCGAAAAGGTGGGCTTCATCACCGATCCCGCCCCGATGCGCGAGCGCTCAAAACGCCGCTGACAGGATCGACCCAGCTAATCGACCGCATGGCCGAGTTCATTCGCAAACACTGGGCGTATCTGATCGCGGCGCTGTTGCTGCACGTTCTGTTCGCCGGCGTATTCGGGCTGACGATGATCAGGATGTCGCGCAATGCGCCGCCGCCGCAGCTTGCGATTCAGGCGGTCGTCGTGGATCAGTCATTGCTGAGCCGCGCAAACCGCCAGCAGCAGCGCGAGCGCGAGCGGCGGCGCGAACAGGCGATCCAGCATGAACGTGAGCAGGCCGCCGAGCAGCAGCGACGTGAACAGGAAGAGACTGCGCGGCGCGAGGCGGAACAACGCGCCGAGCAGGAGCGCCAGGTCGAATTGAAGCAGCGCGAAGAGGCGGATCAGAAGCGCCTGCTGGAAGAACAGCAAGTGCGGGAACGCCAGGAAGCAGAGAGGAAACGTGAGGCCGAGGCGGAGCGGGAGCGAAAGGCCGAAGCTGAACGCCAGCGGGTCGCCGAGATCGAACGCAAGCAGAAGGAAGCGGAGCAGAAGCGCCGCGCCGCCGAAGAGACGCGCGCGCAGGAGGCGCGTGAAGACGAACTGCGACGTCAGCTCGAGGAGGAAGAAGGCCGTGATCAGGCTGCAAACTCGGGCCTGCTGAACCAGTACATCGCGATGATCGAGCAGCGCATCGTGCGCAACTGGAACCGCCCGGCATCCGCGCGGCCCGGCCTTGAATGTGAAGTGCAGGGTTGCGCAGACGCCGGGCGGAGCGGTGCTCTCCGTGCAACTCGGACGCTGCAACGGCGACGCCGCGGTCAGACAATCGATCGAAAACGCCGTGATGCGTTCGTCGCCGTTGCCGCCGCCGCCCGATCCGCGCCTTTTCGAGCGCAATCTGGTGCTGGTGTTCAAGCCGCTGGAATGAGAGTGATGCGCGATTGGCGACTGCCGACGTGAGAACGCTGGGAGAATCGCCCCGCGCCTCGTGGCGGCGCGCGGACGAGTCCGGAAGAGGTAGGTAAATGAGAATGACTCTGGTTCGAAAGTTTGCTTGCGGGGTTGCGATGGCTCTCGGCTTGTCCACCGCCCACGCACAGCTCGTGATCGAGATTACGCGCGGTCAGGAAGACGCGACGCCCATCGCGGTTGTGCCGTTCGGGTGGGAGTCGTCCGGCGCCGCTCCATTCGATATCGCGCAGGTGGTCGCCGCCGATCTCCAGCGCAGCGGTCGGTTCGCGCCGCTGGATCGCAAGGACATGATCGATCGGCCGACGAGCGGCGATCAGATTCGCTTCCAGGACTGGCGCTATCTCAAGAGCGATTTCATCGCGGTCGGCAAACTCATCCCGGAAAGCGCCGATCGTTACGCCGCGCATTTCGAGTTGTACAACGTGCTCACCGGCCAGCGGCTCACGGGACAGCGGCTGACGGCGACTGCGGCGTCGATGCGCGCCGTCGCGCACCGCATCGCCGACATCATCTTCGAACAGCTGACGGGCGTTCGCGGCGCCTTCTCGACGCGTATCGCCTTCATCAATGTCGAAGGCAGCCCGCCGCAGCAGCGCTACAAGCTTATCGTTGCGGACGCGGACGGCGAGAATCAGCAGGTGATCGCCAATTCGACGGAGCCGCTCATGTCGCCCGCCTGGTCGCCTGACGGCCAGAACCTCGCCTACGTGTCGTTCGAGAGCAAGGCGTCCGCTATCTACGTGCAGGCGCTGCGCACCGGCGAGCGGCGTCGGGTGTCGGCTCGCGCCGGCATCAACGGCGCTCCCGCGTGGTCGCCTGACGGCGGCACGCTGGCGCTCACACTGTCCCGCAAGGACGGCGACGTCGACGTTTATACGTTGAAACTGTCCGATCAGGCGCTGACGCGCATGAGCTTCGATCCCGGCATCGACACGGAGCCCTCGTGGTCGTCCGACGGACGCAGGCTCTACTTCATGTCCGATCGAGCGGGCGGCCCGCAGATCTACGAGATCGACGTCGAACACCCGCAGCGTGCGACGCGAGTGACGTTCGAAGGCAGCTACAACGCAAGGCCGCGCATTTCGCCCGACGGGAAACAGCTCGCCGTCGTGCATCTTGACGGCGGCTCCTATCGCATCGCGGTGGTCGATCTCACCTCACGCGGCGTGCAGGTGCTGTCGCAGGGTCGGCAGGACGAAAGCCCGAGCTTCGCGCCGAACGGGGCTACGCTGATCTATGCGACGCAGGATCGCGGCCGCGGCGTGCTGTCGACTGTGTCGGTCGACGGCCGCGTGCAACAGCGGCTCGCCGCAAGCAGCGGCGATGTGCGTGAACCGGTGTGGTCGCCGTTTCCCGCGAAATGACTCATGCGGCGCGGGGAGCGGCGTAGTCGCGTGCAGCATCGACTTGTGGCAGAATTTCGCGCGGTTTTCGCCCGGAAATCCTTGAATAGCTATCCTTGAGGAGATGTGAATGCGTGTCCAGCAGATCATGCTGATCGTACTGAGCGGGCTTGCGCTCGCGGGGTGTCCGAAGAAGCCGCAGACGCTTCCGGATACTTCCCAGCGCGCCCGAATCGGTCGGCGCGACGACGGAAGGAACGACGCAGGGCGATGTGGCGACCGGAGGGCTTGGCGCCGAGCAGGCCGCGCTTGAAGAAGCGAAGCGCGCGGGAACGGTGGTGTATTTCGACTATGACCGGGCGGAGATCAAGCCCGAGTACGTCCCCATCGTTACGGCGCATGCGAAGTTCCTGAACGGAGGCGGCGCCCGCAAGGTGCGCCTCGAAGGTCATTCGGATGAACGCGGCTCGCGCGAGTACAACATCGGCCTTGGCGAGCGACGCGCACAGGCCGTGCGTCGGGCGCTGATGCTGCAGGGCGTGACTGAAACGCAGATCACGACCGTGAGCTACGGCGAGGAGCGCCCGGCCGTGCAGGGCGGCGACGAATCGGCGTATGCGAAAAATCGTCGCGTCGAACTCATTTACGGGCGCTGACGCTTGCTGCAGACAGGATCACACATGACTTCATTGCGATCACTGCTCGTCGTTTCCATGTGCGCAGGGCTTGCGGCCTGTGCAACCACGCCGCCGGAAGAAGATCCGCTGTATCCAGAAGCTCACAGAACTGGACGGCCGGCTGCTACGGATCGAGCGCGTGCTGGCGAATCAGAGCCTGCTCGACCTGTCGCAGCGGATCGAAGCGGCGCAGGCGGAAACCCGCACGTTGCGCGGCCAGTTGGAGGAGCTGCAGCACACCGTGGGCCAGACGCAGGAACAGCAACGTGAACTCTACGGCGACGTGGATCGGCGGCTCGCGGCGATCGAGGGCACGGGGGCGAGCGGCGGCGCGAGCGCTCCGGCTGCGCGCGTCGGCGGGCTTCCCGTGCCTCAGGGAGACGATCGCGCCAACTATCAGGCCGCATTCGATCTGCTGAAGGAGAGCAAATATCCGGAAGCGATCAGCGGCTTCACGCAGTTCCTCGCGACCTTCCCGACCAGCGCGCTGGCGGACAACGCGCAGTACTGGCTGGGCGAGGCGCACTACGTCACGAAGCAGTATCCGGAAGCGCTGCGCGACTTCCGCACTGTCCTCGAGAAGTATCCCGACTCGCGGAAGACGCCGGACGCTCTTCTCAAGATCGGTTACTGCAACTACGAGCTGAAGAACTGGCCCGAGGCGCGCTCCGCGCTCGGCCAGGTGGTGCAGCGCTTCGGCGACACCACGGCGGCGCGTCTGGCGAGCCAGCGCCTCGCGAAGATGGACGCCGAGGGCAGATGAGCGACAGGTTGACAGGTCATGGGCGCGGCGACGTCTGAAAGAGACGCGGCGTCAGCGGACGCACGCCAGGCCGCGCGCCTCAAACTCACCGAAGTCTTCCTCTCGATCCAGGGTGAAGCGGACAGCGTGGGCTGGCCGACGGTGTTCGTGCGCCTGACCGGGTGCCCACTGCGCTGTCAGTACTGCGACACCCAATACGCTTTCTATGGCGGCGAATGGTGCTCGATCGACGACGTGCTCGAGCGCGTGCGCTCGTTTCAGACCCGACATGTTTGCGTGACGGGCGGCGAGCCGCTCGCGCAGAAGCATTGCCTGGAGTTGCTGCGGCGCTTGTGTGAGGCCGGCCATCGCGTTTCGCTCGAGACAAGCGGCGCAATGGACGTCGCAGACGTCGATTCTCGCGTGGTGCGCGTCGTGGACGTCAAGACGCCGGCGAGCGGCGAGGTCGAACGCAATCGCCTGGACAACCTCCAGCTTCTGCGGGCGGACGAGCAGATCAAGTTCGTCGTGTGCGACCGCGCGGATTTCGAATGGGCGCGCGACATGGTCCTGACGCGAAGGCTCAGCGAGCGTTGCACGGTTCTGTTCAGCCCAAGCTATGGTCAGCTGGAAGCGAGGGAGCTTGCGCAATGGATTCTGGATGAACGTCTGCCGGTGCGATTGCAGGTGCAGCTGCACAAATACCTGTGGGGCGATACGCCCGGTCGTTGAGGCATGTCGGCAGCGCGCGCAGTAGTGCTTCTCTCCGGCGGTCTGGATTCAGCGACGACGCTCGCCGTTGCACGCCGCGAGGGCCTCGAGTGCTACGCGCTCAGTCTGGATTACGGGCAGCGTCATCGCGCCGAGCTCGATGCGGCGGTGCGGGTCGCGCAGGCGCTCGGCGCGGCGGAGCACCGCACCTTGCGCATCGACCTGAGCGGCATCGGCGGGTCAGCGCTGACAGATGCGGCCATTGCGGTCCCCGAAACGCCGCAAGTCGGCATCCCGATTACGTACGTACCGGCCCGCAATACCGTCATGCTGTCATTCGCGCTCGGATGGGCGGAAGTGCTGGGCGCTCCGCAGATCTTCATTGGTGTGAACGCGATCGACTATTCCGGCTATCCGGACTGTCGGCCGGCGTTCATCAGTGCGTTCGAGCGTGTGGCCAATCTCGCGACGCGAGCGGCGGTGGAGGGCCTGCTGTCGTTTTCGATCGCGGCGCCGCTGATCAATCTGACCAAGGCGCAGATTATCCTGCGCGGTCTCGAACTCGGCGTCGATTTTTCGTTGACCGTGTCGTGCTATCAGGCGGACCCGGAGGGGAGAGCCTGCGGGCGCTGCGATGCGTGTCGGCTGCGTCGCGAAGGCTTTCTCGCCGCGGGCGTCAGCGACCCGACGCGATACTTTCGATGAAGCCCGCGAAGCGTTTCGGTATGATGCGCGGCCTTCTGGCCAACCGGCCAACAGGCCAACTGGCGAATCGGGCAGAGAAGTCTGCGCGCTTCCAGAGTTTGGCCAGTTGACCGGTTGACCAGTTAGCCATTCCGTCGGGTCGGTAGCTCAGTCGGTAGAGCACTGGACTTTTAATCCATTGGTCGTGGGTTCGATTCCCACCCGACCCACCACTAAATAGTAAATAAAAACAATAATTTGATTGATATTTCGCAGATAGCTCTCAGCTAGCTTTCACATTACTGGCGCAACCAACCGTCGTTTCGAAGTCCACAGTGGTGATCCTTGAACGGCTCGCCCTTGTACGTGCGTGCCGGAGTAAATTTGGCGCCCGGAACAACCGCAGCGTCCCCATAGAAGGACGCCTTCATGTCATCGGAGGATTGCTGCTGCGCGGAGGCAGTTCCTGGCGTGAACTCGATTCCGACGACTACGGTGCTGATGGAATGTAAAAAGCTTCTGCTCATGACGCTCCCCTCGACGCTTGTTTTGATGGCTGGTGTCGAGTTGTTGAGCCGCTCGTGACGCAAGCATCGGTCGTTCCTCGTTCTTGCTTGTTGAAGTGAGAGGTCGAACGCGAAGATCGGCAGCTCATTCCCTTCCGCGGGTCGCTTTCCTTGGTGAGGCGGCTTCCATGCCCGGAGCTGCCGCCAGCAGACCATCGATCTGGTTCTCCTTCGCGCCCGCATAGCCGTCTGGTGTGCCGACTTCCCGTCGTCACTGAAGATATCGAACCTGGGCGCTTGGCCGAAGGCAATGTAATTGCCCCGCACATAATCGC
This sequence comes from uncultured Gammaproteobacteria bacterium, assembly GCA_963723505.1. GTDB lineage: Bacteria > Pseudomonadota > Gammaproteobacteria > Steroidobacterales > Steroidobacteraceae > Steroidobacter. The sequence goes on along the minus strand of CAVRQU010000020.1, from coordinate 286,833 downwards.
TATCAAAGATAGAGGTCTTTTTACGGTTGTTTATTGACGCTTACCGGGCGTAGAAGAGAGTGTCCGGGCTCCTTTGTGCTCGTGACTGACAGTGCTCAGTGGACTCTTGTTCACGCACTTTGCTGCGCTGCCCGGGTCTCGGCTCGGAACGATCCGGGATGGGAGTGAGGACGATGCGTGCAGCATTGAAGTTGCTCATGGCCTCGGTCAGTTTCGGCTTGAGCGCGCAAGCTACGTCGCAAGGGTCGATCGATCCATTCCGCGAACTCATTCCGAACGAGCCGATCGCAACAGGACCGTTGGGCGATGGCTATGGGCACCGCGTCGCTATCGACGCAAACACTGCAGCGGTGTCCGCGTGGAGCAGAACAGTCGTCGATACTCCCTCCGTGCATCTGACCGGATTGCTCTTTGTATTCCAGCGAGACGCATCCGGCGCGTGGAAACAACAGGCGAAACTGTCCTATGCGCCCCCGCGGCTCCTGGTCGGGCAACTTCGCGCGAGAGTTGGCGCTCGACGGCGATACGTTGATCACGACCGCCTTTGAGAACCTCTCGGGCAACGAAGTGCATGTCTTTCAGAGAGACGCTAACGGCGTCTGGGGGAGGCGGACGATCCTGTACGCGAATCAGGCCGTCGCAGATCCGGTCAGAGAATGGTGGGGTTCTGCGATTGACGTCGATGGCGAGACCATCGCCGTCGCCTCCGGCGGATATGACTATTCCATCGAGGAGCCGTCGCCCGTATCGGGTCCGGTCTCAATCTACGTTCGGGCAACCGACGGCCGGTGGCGACTTCAGTCGAGCATTCGGGCGAGAGACCAGTGGACGGGGGACGGATTCGGTTGGCTCGCCGGCTACTGGAACGGCTCGGCGATGAGCCTTGTTGGCGACACTCTGTACGTGGGGGCGCCACGTGCGTTCAACGGCGCAGGCGTAGAGACAGGAGCTGTTTACGTCTTTCAGCGCAGCGCAGGCGGCGAGTGGGCGCAGCGAGCCAAGATCCTGCCGCCGAGCGGCGGTCAGCAGTGGAATGAATTCGGGACGGCGGTTTCCGCGTTCGATGCGTCGACTGTGCTCATCGGTGCGCCCGGCGTTGGCGATCAGGGTCCCAACTCCGGCGCCGCGTACATCTTCTCGAAAGATTCCAGTGGAAACTGGAGGTCAACTGGCAAGCTGCTGCAGTCCATCGACGAAGAAAACGATTACGACTACTTCGGCTCGCGCCTATCGCTGGATGGACGCACGAGAGCGACCGTCGCCACCGAGTTCGGCGAGGCCTACATCTTCGAAAAGACGGGGAGCGGCGCATGGAGTCAGGTCGCGCGCTTTGCGGACGCGACGCCGACAACTTACGTTTCCGTGGCAATGAGCAATGGCACGTCCGTGATCGGCTCGGTCGCGAGCGATCGTACGCTGCTACTACGACTTGCCGCCGCTCGAGCCCCGCATCGATCTGATCGCGGGCGACAACTGCATCAATGCGATCGAGGCAGGGAGCGGCGTTGAGATCAAAGGACGCAACGCCGAGCCCGGATCAACCGTCACCACCATTCTCGGCGGGATCTCAAAGACCGCGAAAGGAGGCCCCGACTCGACGTGGAGCACGTCGTACTCGAGCGCCGAGATTCAAGCAATCCCGCAAGGCGACGTGGTTCTGCAGGCGTTTCAAAAGGACTTAGGCGGCGGTCTGTCGGGCATAAAGCGGCGAACTATCTGCAAAGACACCATTCGCCCGACCGCACCTGTCATCAATCCCGTCACCGGCGACAATATCGTGAACGCGAGCGAGCGCACCAAGGGCTTGGTGATCATCGGCGTTGGCGAGCCTGGTGCAGCGATGACAGTCGTCGTCGGCGCGATCAAGAAGCATCTCGGAGCGGCGCCCGGCACGGGTCAGTGGCGCGCGTTGCTCACTGCAGCTGAGGCGCAAGCGTTGCCGCGCGGAAGCGTAGATATCAAAGCCATTGCCAGGGACAAAGCGGGCAATGCAAGGGGCGCACATCTGGCCTTCACGAACCGTTAGCTGGGGCGTGATCTGGACACCTGGGAACCGGCGTGGTCGGGTGATTTCTGGGACACACACCAAGCGATTCCCGCCCGACCCACCATTTCCCAGACATCCGTACTTGTCGTTTTTGTGCGGCTTGTGATTGCTCGACTGTCGGGATTATTGTCAGTGGACGGCGGGACGGATTTTTGACCGAATCTCGCCTTCAATAAAATCAGCGGGTTAGGGGCTATCCTTAAATGTTCGCATGATTGAACCGACGGACATCGCAGCGCGCATCAGCCAGAGTTCGGCTTGCACGTCCCCCCGTTCGCGGACTCCGCCGACGAGGCGTTTTTCTTTCCGAGCGACCAGCATCTTCGTGCGCTCGAGTTCATGGGGCATTCGCTCTGGACGAAGTCGCGGCTGGGCGTCGTTACAGCGGATCGTGGCTGCGGCAAGAGCTTCTTGATACGGCGGTTGCTGCGCGACCTCGATGAACGCGTCGTGGTCGCGGTGGTGCAGCGCGAGCAGATCGGACCGCGGGATTTCCTGCTGGAGATCCTGCGTCAGTTCGGGTTTCCGCTGGAAGAAAACGACAAGAGCGACCGGCGTCGTCTGCTCGAACGATTTCTAGCGCACCAGGCGGCGATGGGTCGTGTGTGCCTGCTGATCATCGAGAATCCGCAGAGCATGTCGCCGGCGGTGCTGGAAGAACTGCGCTGTCTCGCCGCCGTCGAGGCGGAGGGCTCACGGGTTCTCAAAGTCTTGCTTCTGGGGCGGCCCTCCCTGAATCTCGTACTCGATTCCCCGCGGATGGTCGATCTTGGCGCTGCGCGTGCGTCTCGCTTTTCGCTCGGCGCCCTCAGCGAGGATCAGAGCGCAGCGTATGTTGCGCATCGCCTGCGGGCGGCAGGCGCTCGTGATCCGGATGCGCTGATGCCGTGTGCGCTGATGCGGCAGGTGCATGCGTGCAGCGGCGGCGTACCGGCGCAGATCAATCGGCTGTGCGAGCGTGCTCTTGCAAATGCGCGGCAGGACGCTTCGACGCAGGTCACCGCGGCGGCGCTCGATCGGGCCATTGAAGAATTGAGCCTCACCGGGAGACGTTTGCCGGCGGCCAGCGTTGCCGCGACGCCAGGCGCTGCGACGGCGGCGAAAGTGCATCCAAAGCTCGTTGTCAGCATGCAGGGCGCCGCGGATCGTGAGATCACATTGACGGCGCCTCGCCTGCTGATCGGGCGGGGTGAGGAAGCCGACTTGCGCATCGATTCGGTCTTTGTGAGCCGCTTTCACTCATTGATCGTGCACAGCGGCGACTACGACCTGATGATCGACCTGGGCAGCACCAACGGCCTGATTGTGAACTCGCGCCGCGTGGTGCGCCGCGCCCTGCGTCATCGCGACCTGATCCAGATCGGGCCAGCGCGCGTGATGTATCTGAACGAGAGCCTCAATGAGGCGTCCCAGCCGGATTCCGGCGAAACGATCTGCTTTGCACGGCCAGGGTTTCCTGCAGCGGCAGGCGAGCGCGACTTTGGCGCGCTGCTCGCATTCGGCAAGCTCGACGCCACGGGAAGCTCTGGATAAGGGCTCTCTGATTTACTGCCATCCGGGCAGTCCAGCTTCGGTACACCTTGTCCAGCGGGACGGGATTTTGCTGCGGTCGTCTTTCGGGCTTCTGCAAGCTTCGAATGTCAGGGTAGACGGATAAGTCAGGGCTTCCAGGGCCCCCAACTGAGAGCGTCATCCCGTTTTCAAGCGTCGCCTTTCAACCAGTTGCATCGCTGAACGCTCAGAGGGTAGTCGACCTTTGCAGGCCTTCCCTGAGGCTGAAAAGGCGCGCCGCCGCGGCTTGCCGCAGTCAGGACCTGTCAGTAGAGTGTCAGACTCCCAGCGTTCGCACCCTCCCGAGTGTTCTGCTGATCTCTGTGCCGAAACCTCAGCACGGGAGGGAGCGCTTGCGCGGCGAACAAGGGAACCGGCTTAAGCTGACAACAAGAGATTTCAGAACGTGGAGCGGTGGCGCGTACACAAGTTCGGCGGTTCGAGCGTCGCCGATGCGGTCTGCATGGAGCGCGTGGCGCGGATACTCGAGCAGGATCCGCATCCACGCCTGGGCGTCGTGCTCTCCGCCTGTCGCGGCGTTACGGACGCACTCCTGCGTCTTGTCGCCTCCGCCGAAAAACAGGATGCAGGGCTCGCTGAGCAACTCGAAGCGTTGCGCACGCGCCATCAGGTGATCGCAAACACGCTGCTGGAAGGCGAGGCGCGCACCGATTTTCTCGTGAAACTTGCGCAGGATTCCCGCGACATCGCCGGCATTCTGCAGACCATTCAACTGATTCGTTCAGCGTCGCAGACGGTGCGCGACCTCATCGCGGGATACGGCGAGATCTGGTCGACGCGTCTGTTCTCCGCTTATCTGCGACACCGGGGGCGACGTCCCGGCAAGGTGCACTGGATCGATGCGCGTGACGTCGTGTCCGTCGAATGGGGACCTCTTGGCCCGTCCGTGCGGTGGGAGCAATCGCAGGCGAGCGCCGAGAGAATGACGCCGACCGAGCCTGCGACGCTGATCATCACTGGCTTCATTGCGCGGGACGCGCAGGGCCTGCAGACCACGCTCGGCCGCAATGGCAGCGATTTTTCGGGATCGATCTTCGGCGCGTTGCTCGATGCTGAAGAGATCCACATCTGGACCGACGTCGACGGCGTCCTGAGCGCCGATCCACGCCTGGTGCCCGACGCCAAGGTGATCGATTCGCTCTCGTACAACGAGGCGATGGAGCTCGCGTACTTCGGCGCCAAAGTCATCCATCCGCAGACCATGGCGCCGGCGGTCCGCAAGGGGATCCCGATCTGGATCCGCAACACCTTCGCCCCGGAGAAGGCCGGCACGCTGATCTGCGAAAGACCGCAGTCGCAGCTCGCCGTCAAGGGAATTACATGCATTGACCAGGTTGCGTTGGTCAATCTTGAAGGCGCCGGAATGATCGGCGTTCCGGGCACTGCGCACCGCCTGTTCGGCGCGCTGCGCGAGCACGGCATCTCGGTGATCCTGATCTCGCAGGGGAGCTCCGAGCATTCCATCTGCTTCGCCATCCCTGAAGCGGAAGCGGCCCGCGCTGAAATGGTGGTTCGCCACGCGTTCGAGCGTGAATTGCGCGACGGTCAGATTCAGAGCGTCGAGGTCGATTCCGGGTGCAGCATTCTCGCGGTGGTCGGCGACGGTATGGCCGGGTCGCACGGCGTCGCGGCCAAGGTGTTCGGCGCGCTCGGAACCGCGGCGGTAAGCGTCCGTGCGATCGCGCAGGGCGCCTCCGAACGCAACATCTCCGCTGTGATCGACGGCAAACATTCGTCACGCGCGTTGCGTTCGGTGCACTCCAGCTTCTACCTGTCGCCGCACACGATCTCGATCGGCCTGATCGGCCCCGGAGTCGTCGGCGGCGTGCTGCTCGACCAGTTCGCCTCGCAGGTGCGGCGCCTGTCGAGCGATTTCAAGCTGGACCTGCGCGTGCGCGGCATCATGACTTCGAAGCGCATGCATCTTGCTGAATCGGTGGCGCCGCTCGAGCGCTGGCGCGACGCCTTCAGCGCGCACAACGAAGAAGCGGACCTGACGAAGTTTGCGCAGCACACGCATGCGGATCATCTGCCGCACGCGATCATTATCGATTGCTCGTCCAGCGACGAAGTCGCGGCCCGCTACCCCGGCTGGCTCGCCGGCGGCATCCACATCGTGACGCCGAACAAGAAGGCGAACAGCGCTGATCTCGAGTTCTACGGAAGGCTCCACGAGGCGCGCCGGCAGGGCAACGCACACTATCTTTACGAGGCGACAGTCGGCGCCGGCCTGCCGGTCATCCAGACGTTGCGCGATCTGCGAGATACGGGCGATGAAATCCGTCGGGTCGAGGGGATGCTGTCGGGGACGCTGGCGTATCTGTTCAATGTGTGGGACGGCTCGGAGCCGTTCTCGTCCGTCGTGCGCACCGCCAAGGCGAAAGGCTACACGGAGCCCGATCCGCGGGACGACTTGTCGGGCATGGACTTCGCTCGCAAGCTCATCATTCTCGGCCGCGAGATGGGCCTGCGGCTGGAGTTGGGCGATGTGCAACTCGAAAGTCTCGTGCCTCCCGCGCTCGCTGCATGCGGCCCGGCGGAATTCCTCGATCGGCTGCCGGAGTTCGATGCGTCGATGGCGCAACGTCTCAAGGCTGCGCAGAGCCGCGGGCGGGTGCTGCGCTATGTCGGCTCACTCGACGCGGCGACGGGCAAGGCGTCGGTGGGGCTGGTTGAACTCGAGCGCTCGCACACATTCGCGAACATCAACCTGACAGACAACGTCGTGCGTTTCCTGACGCAGCGATACAACCAGAATCCCCTCGTTGTGCAGGGTCCCGGCGCAGGACCTGAAGTGACCGCGGGCGGCGTGTTCGCCGACCTGCTGCGCGTGTGCGCATACCTCGGCGCGAGGCTCTAGGATGCGCCAGTCAGCCACCGCATTCGCACCCGCCAGCGTCGGCAACGTCGCTGTCGGCTTCGATGTGCTCGGCCACAGTTTTCAGGCGATCGGCGATAGGGTCACGGCCCGGCGCGTTGCGACGCCCGGCGTAAGCATTGCCGCCATTTCCGGCGCGACCGTGGATTTGCCGCGCGACCCCGAGCGCAACACGGCAGGCATGGCTGTGCTGAGCATGGTTCGCGACCTGCAACTCGATTTCGGCGTCGAGCTCGCGATTGAGAAGGGCGTTCCGCTCGGCTCGGGGCTCGGCGGATCGGCGGCTTCCGCAGTGGCCGGCGTCGTCGCTGCGAATGCGTTGCTGCCTGAACCGCTCGGGCGGCTGGAGCTGCTGAAGTTCGCGATGCGCGGCGAGGCCGTCGCCAGCGGCGCCGTACATGTCGACAACATCGCGCCGTCGCTCTACGGCGGACTCGTCCTGACAGTTGGAATCGACAATCCGAACGTGAAACAGATTCCCGTGCCGTCGAACGTCCGCTGCGTGCTGGTGCACCCTCACATGATGCTGTCGACGCGCGCCGCCCGCGAGATTCTGAACAGTTCACTCGAGTTGTCGAACGTTATCTGGCAGTCGGCGAATCTGGCGGGATTTCTGACCGGCTGTTTCACCGGCGATCTGCAGTTGATTCGCGCGTCCCTCGAAGATGTGATCATTGAGCCGCAGCGCAAGGTGCTGATCCCCGGATTCCAGGCCGTCAAGGACGGCGCTATGAATAACGGCGCCCTTGGGTGTTCGATCTCGGGCGCAGGCCCGACGATCTTCGCCTGGTGCGAGGAGCAGGACGCCGAACGTATTCGCGATGCAATGTCGGCGGGATTCCGCGCTCATCGGCTCGACAGCGACGCATGGATTTCGACCCTTGATCCGACAGGCGCGCGCGTGCTCGACTGACGCCGCAGTATTGTCGAAACGTCTATGCACTACACAAGCACACGCGATACGCAACACCGGCTGCCATTGAGCCAGGCGATCGCGCGGGGCATTGCACCGGACGGCGGCCTCTACGTCCCCGAAGAATTCCCGCACTTCGTAACGCGCCGTTTCGAGGGTCTGACCGAACTGGCCGACATCGGCGAGCGCCTGCTCGAGCCGTTCTTCGCGGGCGATCCTCTCGCCGGCGAGCTCGGCGCGATCTGCCGGGAGGCGTTCAATTTCAGCGCACCGCTGGTGACGCTCGAGAATGCGCCCGCCCCCGCGTCGGTCCTCGAGTTGTTTCACGGCCCGACCTGCGCCTTCAAGGATTTCGGGGCGCGCTTTCTCGCCGCGTGCCTGGAACGCATGCCCCATCCCGAGCGGCGCAAGTTGACGATGCTGGTAGCGACTTCAGGCGACACGGGCGGTGCGGTCGCCGCCGCCTTTCACAATCGCCCCTGGGTCGATGTGGCGGTGTTGTACCCCAAGGGCCTGGTGTCGTCGCGCCAGGCGCAGCAGCTGGCCTGCTGGGGCGGCAATGTCCGAACGTTCGCCGTGCGCGGCACGTTCGATGACTGCCAGCGAATGGTCAAGGAGGCGTTTCTCGATCCTGCGTTGGCGGAGACGCATCAACTCTCCTCCGCCAACAGCATCAACGTGGGGCGCTTGCTGCCCCAGATGGCGTACTACGCGAAGGCGGGGCTCGAGTTGTGGCGCGAGAGCGGTCGACGCGCGAATTTCATCATTCCCACCGGCAATCTCGGCAATGCGCTCGCATGCCTCTGGGCGCGCCACGTCGGGCTGCCGATCGGTGAAGTCGTTCTCGCCACGAACGCGAATCAGTCCATCACCGAGTTCCTGCGCACCGGGGAGTGGACGCCGCGCGCCAGCGTCGCGACGCTGGCCTCGGCCATGGACGTCGGCAATCCGAGCAACATGGAGCGGCTGCGCACGCTGCATCCGGACTTCGAGGAGCTGCAAAGTCAGATCGGCGCCTCGAGCGTCGACGACATCGAGATCCGCGCGACCATTCGTCGGGATTCGCACGAGCTCGACAAATTGTGGTGCCCGCACACCGCGACCGCCGCCAAAGTCTTTCGACGGCTGCTCGCCCGCGGCGCGCGCGGCCATTGGGTGATCGTCGCGACCGCACATCCCGCCAAGTTCAATGACATCGTCGAGCCGCAGACGGGCCGCGAGGCGCCGATCCCGCCCAGTCTCGCGAAGCTCCTGTCGCTGCCGCGACAGGAAACGGAACTCGAGCCGACGTTACCGGCGTTACGCGCAGAGATGCAGAAGCACTGATGTTTTCGTTCCCAGACAAGATCCCTGCATGGGCCTGGCCAGCCGCCGTCGCCGTGGTGCTGATCGCACTCGGCGTCTGGGGCTATCTGTTGTTTCGCGCGTGGCGGACGCGGCGTGCAATCGACGCCGCGATCTCGAGCGTGGCGTATGAAATGCTCAAGAACGTCTTACTGCCGAACGGCAACGGCGGTCAGATACACGTGCACTATCTGCTGTTGACGCAGCGCGGCCTGCTGGTCGCCGATCTGCTGGACCGCCCGGGCGCCATCTTCGGCGGCGATCAGATGATCGAATGGACGGCGATCGGCAAGAAGCGCCGCTACACATTCGCGAATCCTCAGCACGCGCTGTACGACAGGATGGCTGCAGTGAAGCTCCTGACGGGCGACGTGCCGGTCGAAGGACGCCTGCTCTTCACGCTGCGCAGCGAGTTTCCGAAGGGCAAACCACGCAACGTCGTGCGCATCGACGATCTCGCGGAGGACTTCCCCCTGGTCGACCAAGCGCGCGCCAACATCACCGCCGCCTTCGGGGACGTCTGGGCGAACGTGAAAAAACACGCGGAGCCGAATCCGCTGACGGTCTGAGATCCGAAGACGCCCTGGAGTAACCGCAAAGAACGCAGAGAACGCAGAAAAGACACTGTCTCCGGCTTTTGCGCTCTTTGCGTTCTGTGCGGTTAGCCTCATTCCCTCCGCGTGAAGTGCGCCGCGACGACGTGTGCGACGCACGCCGTGACGCGTTTGCCCGTGGCGATGTCGAGGAATTCGTTTGGGCCGTGGGCGTTTGACTGCGGGCCCAGCACGCCGGTCACGAGGAATTGCGTGCGCGGAAATTTCTCGCTCAGCATACCCATGAACGGGATCGTGCCGCCGACGCCCATGTACATCGCGTCGCGCCCGAAGCAGGCGTTTGATGCGGCCTGGATCGCTGCTTCCAGCCAGGGCGCCGTCGAGGGGGCGTTCCAGCCGCCCATGCTCGATTCCACGTCGAATGCGACCTGCGCGTTGTAAGGCGGATCACGCTCCAGCGTTTCCTTGACGGTTTCCGCCGCCGCCGCGGGATCGACGCCCGGCGGCAGCCGGAAAGAAAGTTTGAGCGCCGTGTACGGGCGCAGCACATTGCCGGCGTTCTCAAATGCCGGTACGCCGTCCACGCCCGTGATCGAGAGCGTCGGACGCCAGGTGCTGTTGAGCAGCAACTCATAAGCGTCCGCGGCCATTGGTTGCATGGCGCCGACGAGCGGCAGTTTGCGATGCACGCTGTCGCCGAGCGCCTGCGCCGCTGCGCGCGCCTGCTGGGCGCGATCGGCAGGGATCGGCGCATGCAGCGCGTCGAGGAGCAGCTTTCCCGTTGTTGCATCCTCGACGCGCGCGAGCAGTTCCCGGGCGATGCGGAAGCTGGAAGCGACGATTCCGCTCGCCATACCGGAGTGGACGCCCTCGCGCAGCACCTGGACGCGCAGCACGCCGACCAGATTTCCGCGCAAAGAGGTGGTGCACCAGAACTGCTCGTAGTTGCCGCACTCCGCATCCAGGCACACGACGAGGGACGGTTCGTCGATGCGAGGCGCGAGAGCGTCAATATAGGCGGGCAGGTCGGGGCTTCCGCTTTCCTCGCTGCCCTCGATAAGGATGACGCAACGGGCGTGGGGGATGTTCTGATCGGCCAGTGCGCGCAACGCAAGCAGCGAGCCGAAGACCGCGTAGCCGTCATCGGCGCCCCCACGACCATACAAGCGGCCCTCGCGCAAGACAGGCGTCCAGGGCGCGAGGCCGTCAGCCCACCCGGTAAATTCCGGCTGCTTGTCCATGTGTCCGTACATGAGTACGCAGTCGCGTGAGCGGCCGCGCCCGGCGGCGGGAACATCGATGAACAGCAGCGGCGTGCGGCCAGGCAGGCGCACGACCTCAATGGTCATCCCCGGCAGCGCATTTTGCTCGCACCACGCCCGCATCAGCGCCGCGGCGCGATCCATGTGGCCGTGTTGCTCCCACTGCGGGTCGAAGTGGGCGGACTTGTTGGGTATGCGAATGTATTCGCACAGCGCCGGGATGATCGATTCATCCCATGCGGTCGCGATGTACTGATTCAGACGTTCGTTGTTCATGGAGTCTCCAATAAACGGTTAGCGGTGACGGTAAGCGGTTAGTTAGAAGCGCGTTGCGCGTTTCGGAATGGGCTGGATCCCGCTTACTAACCGCCAACCGCTAACCGCTAACCGCTTCGTTCTCATCGCGCCAGTTGAAGAATGCGAGCGCGTTACGCGTCGTGACGGCCGCGAGTTCCTCGGGCGAGTCGCCGCGTGCGCTTGCGATCGCGCGCAGCACGTTTGGCAGATACGCTGGTTCGTTGCGTCGGCTCCGTGGGCGCGGCTGTATGTCGCGCGGCAGCAGATAGGGTGCGTCGCTCTCGATCAGCAAACGGTCGGCTGGAACTTCCCTCACCACTTCACGCAAGTGCAGACCGCGTCGTTCGTCGCAGATCCATCCCGTAATGCCGATATAGAGGTCCAGTTCGAGATAGGCGCGCGCTTCAGCCGCTCCGGCCGTGAAGCAATGAGCGACGCCGCCCGCGAGCCGCGGTCGATAGTCGCGCATGATCCCAAGGAACTCTTCGTGAGCATCGCGCTGATGGAGGAACACCGGCTTCTGCAGTTCAACTGCAAGCGCCAGTTGTTCACGAAACGCTCTCACCTGCGCATCGTGCGGCGAGAGATTCCGGTAGTAATCGAGCCCGCACTCGCCGACTGCGACGACTTCCGGGTGACGCGCCAGGTTGCGCAGTTCACTCAGCTGCGCGGCGTCAAATTCGGCGGCATGGTGCGGATGAACGCCAGCCGTGCAGCGAAAACGCGCGGGACCCCGCCGCACGAGATCGATCGCGGCTTGCGTGCTGGCGATCGAGCTGCCCGTGATCACCATGCGCGCGACGCCAGCGGCCGCCGCCCGCTCGATGACTGAGTCACGATCGTGGTCAAAGCTGTCGTGAGGGAGATTGACGCCGACGTCGACGAGTTCAGGCGTCGCTGCGCGAGTCTGTGTGGGCAAACTGGGATACTCGGTCTGTATGCTATCGTTCGTATATGAATTGTAGTGCAAGGCGTGAATCGTCGGTGACGGGTGCGCCCGTGCGGAGCGTTGTGTACAGCGTCGCTGCATTGCTGCTGAGCGGGTCTGTCTCCATCGCCCGCGCCGACAACACGGAGGAACTCGACGATGTCGCGGCGCGCGTTCAGTACGCGTTTTACACCGGCGACGCGCGCGCGCTTGAAGAGGTGCTTGCGCTCATCGACGGCATGGAGGTCGACGCGGGATTGATAGCGATGAAGTCCTACCACGCGGCGTATGGGCGCTGGAAACTCGCGCAGATTTACGCGGCGAGCGTCGCGTCGGACCGTTCCCGGTCCGACGCGCGCGCGGCGAGCGCGCGCGCGGCCGAGACTTGTGCAAAAGACGCTCAGGCGGCCGTCGCAGCGGACGCACGCATGGCCGAGGCGTATGCAATTCACGCGGTCTGTGATGGATTTTCGCCCGCCGGCGAGAAGACGGCGTGTCGCACGAAGTCGTTGCGTACGGCGACTTCGCTTGCGCCCGCCAATCCGCGGGTTCGGTTCATCGAGGCGCTATGCGCAGGCGACAAGGCGGATCCAGGGCGATTGCGCGACGTGGTGGCCGCGTTTGAAGCGGCGCCGCCCCGAATGACGGGCAAGCCCGACTGGGGACATGCCGAAGCCCTCACGATGCTTGGGGGCGGTTATCTGACGTCCGGCGATCCGGTCGCGGCGCGTGATGCGCTCGAGCGGGCGCTGGTGATTGCTCCGGACTACCGTGAAGCCCAGGAGCTGCTACAGACCGCGGCCGCACGTCCGCGCTAGACTGACTGGCGTACATTGAAACAGATTTGCATGGCTGCGCAGCTGCAATTGTTCGACGCACGCGAGAGCGCCGATCGCTGGACCGTACGGGTCAGTCGGCGCGCGCGACGACTGTCCGTCCGCGTATATCCCGGCGGGCGCGTCGAAGTCGTCGCTCCGCCGGGCGCCTCGGCTGCAATGGTCCAGCGCTTCGTCGGCGTGCATCGGCAGTGGATCGATCGGCGCATCGAAGACTTGTCCGCAATGCGCGGCCTGATGGACGACCTCCGGCCGAGCTCCATCGAGCTTGCCGCCGTCGGACGACGTTTCCGGATCCGGTACGAATGGGAGCCTGCATCAGCGGGCGTGCGGCTTCAACAAATCGAGGACGAACTCATCGTGCGCGGCGCCGTTCACGAGGAGCGCTCTGTCGCAGCGATGCTGCGCGACTGGCTCACGAAACTCGCAACGCGGGAGCTCGCACGCGAGCTCGATGCGGTCGCGCAACGGGGTGGATTCCGGTTCAACCGGATGCAGATCCGCCGACAGCGCACGCGCTGGGGAAGCTGTTCGGTCGCCGGCACGATCAGTCTCAACCTGTGCGTCATGTTCCTGGAGCCCGCCGTAATGCGCTATCTCCTGATTCATGAGTTGTCGCACACGAAGCACATGAATCATTCGAAGCGGTTCTGGTCGCTCGTGGAGTCGCACGAACCAGCCTACCGTCGCCTCGATCGCGAACTGGTGAGCGGCTGGCGTCGAGTGCCGGGGTGGGTGTTTGGATGAACTTGAGGAAGCTCCGCACAGCTCGACGACCTGAGCCTTCACCGATGCAACTGATTGGAAGGCGGCGTCTGGAAATCTGATGAGCTTATCGGATACAACCTGTTCAGAGGTTCGCCAGGGGAAGCTCTGATTTGTCCGTCGACCCTGACATTCGAAGAATGCAGACGCCCGCAAGGCGATTGCAGCTCGCGTCGGCGGCGGCAATCGAAGAGAACTCCCCAGGAATGACTCGTGACCGCTAGATAGCCAGCAGCCCATCGATCCCTCATCCGCCAGGTGCACGATCATGTCCTCATCAGAGCCGCCATCGCGCAGTCCCGTCGATCTCTCAGACGAACAGGTTTACTGGGACCTGGGCGAGTCGCGGAGCTATGGCGAGTACCTCGCCCTGGCGCAGATTCTGTCGGCGCAGCGACCTGTGTCGGTGGAACACGATGAAATGCTGTTCATCATCATTCATCAGGCCTCCGAGCTGTGGATGAAATTGTGTCTGCATGAACTCACGGCTGCGCTGGACCATATCCGTCGCGACGATCTCGGTCCGTCGTTCAAGATGCTCGCGCGGGTGTCGCGCATTCAGGCGCAGCTGGTGCAATCCTGGGACGTGCTGGCGACCATGACGCCGGCCGAGTATTCGATGTTCCGCAACCAGCTCGGTCGCGCGTCGGGCTTCCAGTCTTATCAGTATCGAATGCTCGAGTTCATCATCGGCAACAAGAACGCCGACATGATCAACGTGCACAAACGTGATCCGGAAGTATACGAAGCGCTGGAGCGCGTCTTGTTCAGCCCCAGCATCTACGACGAAGCGCTGCGCCTGCTGAGCCGGCGGGGCTTCGAGATTCCCGAAGACTATCTGGATCGCGACTGGTCGCAGCCCTATCAGCCGAGCAAACAGGTCGCAGCCGCGTGGCTGGCGGTGTATCACAGCGTGGACGACAACTGGGATCTCGTATGATCTCGCGGAAAAGCTGGTCGATCTGGATCACAAGTTCCAGCTCTGGCGTTTCAGCCATATGAAGACCGTGGAGCGCATCATTGGCTACAAGCGCGGCACCGGCGGAACCGGCGGCGTGTCCTATCTGAACAAGGCGCTGGAGCTGCGCTTCTTCCCGGAGCTGTGGACGATCCGGACATCGATGTAAGAGCGGAAGAGGAGAGCCGCGAAAGACCGCAAAAAAGAGAATTGAAGGTCGAGTCGCGCGAGAAGCGGCCGTACGCGGATCGAACTCTCGATCTCAGGTTCGCGATCTCCCTGCCATATCTTTTATGCGGTCTTTCGCGGCTCCTCGTCTTATCCTCTTTCTTCTTGAGCCACGGTCGCCACGGCCGCTCGGGCGGGCGCGCGGCTCCGGCGTTTCCATACCCGCCAGCCGAGCAGGGTGAGCGCGATTGAGAGATAGACGAGCGGTTCGCGGACGTCCGCCTTCACTTGCCAGTAGTAGTGCCACACGCCGAGCAGCACGATCGGATAGATCAGGCGATGCAGCGTTTTCCAGCGTCTGCCGAGGCGACGCATCATGCCGTTCGTCGACGTGATCGCGAGCGGAGTCAGCAGCAGCAGCGCGGAGAAGCCGATCGTGATGAACGGCCGCTCGGCAATGTCTTTGACGATCCCGGACCAGTACATGTTCTGATCGAGAATGAACCACGTCAGGAAGTGCAACAGCACATAGAAAAATGCGTACAAGCCGAGCATGCGCCGCAATGAAATGAGCCACGGCGCATTGAACCAGTCCCGTAACGGCGTCACGGCCAGAGTAACCAGGAGCAACCGCAGGCCCCATTGACCCAGCGTGTCCTGAACCTCCTCGATCGGGTTCGTCCCCAGATCGGCGCCGCCGAATTCAAACGCTCGCCAGAAGAGCGACGCGAGCGGGATCAGGCAGGCGACGAAGAGCAGCGCTTTGACGATCCGGATCCTGTTCCTGTTCATGCGTCAGACATCGTTTGCGTTCTGCGATCCGCCGCCAGAGACCCACGCTCACAGATTTCCGGTGTTTTGTTCTGACTATCCGCCATCCGCTATCCGCCAGTCGCTTCTCAGTAGTACTTCTTCAGGTCCATGCTCTTGTACAGCGATGCAACTTCCTGTTCGTACCCGTTGAACATGAGCGTCGGGACGCGCGCGTCGAAGAGGCCGCCGCCGATGCGGCGTTCGCGCGCCTGGCTCCAGCGCGGATGATCCACGCGCGGATTGACGTTGGCGTAGAAGCCGTACTCATGAGGCGCGGAGATATTCCAGGACGTCGGCGGCTCCCTTTCGGTGAAACGAATCTCGACGATCGACTTGATTCCCTTGAAGCCATACTTCCAGGGCGCAATGAGCCGCAAGGGCGCGCCGTTCTGGTTCGGCAACGTCTTGCCGTACAGGCCTACCGCGAGGATCGCGAGCGGATGCATCGCCTCGTCGATTCGCAAGCCTTCGACGTAAGGCCATTCGAGCACCGGATAGCGTTGCCCAGGCATCTCAGCCGGGCGCAGTACGGTCTTGAACGCGACGTAGCGAGCCTTCGACGTCGGCCTGAAGCGCTTGAGCACATCGCCGAGCGGTATGCCGATCCACGGGATCACCATCGACCAGGCTTCGACGCAGCGCAGGCGATAGATGCGTTCCTCGAGCGGGTGCGGCTTGAGGATGTCCTCCAGTGCGAATTTCCCGGTCGTCTCCGCTTCTCCCGCGATCGTCACCGTCCACGGCGACGGCCTGAAGCGGCCTGAATTTTCCGCCGGCCCATCCTTGTCGATCCCGAACTCATAGAAGTTGTTATACGTCGTGATGTCTTCGTAGCTGTTCGGCTTCTCAGTGAGGCTGTACTTCTCGTTGCGCGAATACTTGAGATCAGCGACGGCGCTCGAACGCTCGGGCCACGCGCCAAGCCCCGCGAGCCCGGTCGCCAATGCGGCCTGCAGCAAGGTGCGTCGATTGAGGTACACGTTCTCCGGGGTGATTTCAGAAGGCCGGATCGACGCGGAATCACCAGGGCGAGGACGTCGAATCAACATCGCGAGAAACCTCTCAGCCGTCTGCGGACAAGAAGGTAGCACGTTGGACTGGCTGTTGAACGCAGCGTTCCTGGACGCGCTGCTGGTCTTTGGTCGTAGTCATGGCTGCCGCCGCCCCAGCACTGAACGTCCTGAGACTGACCACGGACGCCGTCTCGTACGCAGGCCACAGTTCGCCCGAATTGCGTCGGCATATCGCCTTCTTCGCCGCGCAGGCTTGAGAAAGCTCCGCGCAGGCGGACCAAAGAAGCCGTGATCGCTTCGACCGGCGCCTGTGCAGATGCGTTCCGGGCGCTCACGAAAATCTGGAGGCTGAAGTCATGGGGATTCGATTCAATGCAGGTTCTGCAACGCTCAAGATGCTGATGATCGGGGGCATCGTGCTGTTGCTTCTCATCCCACTGTCGATGCTGCGCGGCGTTGTGACCGAGCGTTCGGCGCTGCGCGAACGTGCGTACGAGCGCGTCGCGGAAGGGTGGGGCGGCGATATTACGCTCGGCGGCCCAATGCTCATTGTTCCGACCGAGCGCCTCGTGACCGAGAACGATCAAACCCGGGTCGTGCGTTGCGATCTCCATCTGTTGCCGGCGACGCTGAACGTCGATGCGAATCTGAAGCTCGAACCCGAGCCGCGTTACGTGGGCATCTATGCCGTACCCGTGTACCTGGCGCAGGTGCGCCTGGCCGGTCGGTTCGATTTCGCGACCCTCCAGCCGTTGCTCGCCCGATCTGACGTAACGTATCTCTGGGAACAAAGTCGCCTCCGCTTCACGCTCTCGCAGGTCCAAAGCCTCCGCGAGGTGCAGACAGCCAGCATCGCAAACCAGGACCTACGATTAAGACCGGCGACGCCGGGTGTTTATCGCGGGGTCGAAGCTCCGGTCGACCTGCGTGAGCTCATGAAGGCGGGTTCGATTCCATTCGACTTTCAGGTACTGGTGGCCGGGAGTCGTGAATTGTCCGTCTTGCCGCTGGGAAGCACGACGACAGCAGCGTTGAAATCCGGGTGGCCGCATCCCTCGTTTCAGGGCGCCTTTCTCCCCGCGAGCCGATCGATCAGCGCGGACGGCTTTGAGGCGCGCTGGCAGGTGCTGGAGCTCAACCGCTCCTATCGGCAGGCGTGGCTGGAGGGAGAGGTGAACGAAGCGACGCTGGCCGAGTCGGCGTTCGGCGTCGGGCTGTTTCAGGCGGTCGACATCTACCAGCGTGGCGAACGCGCGATCAAGTACGCGTTGCTCTTCATCGCGCTGACCTTCCTCACCTTCCTCGCCTGGGAACACATCGCACGCGTTCGGCTGCATCCCTTGCAGTATCTGCTCGTCGGTCTGGCGCTCAGCATGTTCTATCTGTTGCTGATCGCGCTGTCCGAACACGTCGCCTTTGCGCTTGCTTACCTGATCGCCGCCGTCGCACTCGTGATGCTTATCGGCGTCTATGTCGCGGGCGCGCTGAAGGGTCGCGCTCGCGGCGCGGCTGCAAGTGCGGTGATGACCGTCGTCTACGGACTCTTGTACGTGCTGGTGCTGTCCGAGGACTATGCATTGCTGCTGGGGGCGATCATTCTCTTCAGCGCGCTCGCCGCGGTCATGCTGGCGACTCGCAAGCTCGACTGGTATGCAGTTACGCCGGCCCCTCCGCAAACTGAGGAAGGTCATCCGTGATCTCGAACCATCCAGCCTTGGAAGCGACGTAGATGTGCGCCTGAGGCCGTACGCCCGGATCGACGTCGAGCGATCCGGCAGGAACGACGACGAAGCCGCGTTCGCGCGAAATGCGCGGCGCGGCCCCGCCGCAACGTTTGCAGAAGGCGACGGCGAAGTGCTGCGCCTCGGGGGGCTGTAGATTTTCACGCTCGCTGCGCCGCGCGTGAACCGGAAATCGTCGATGCTGTAGAAGACGTTGGCGGCGTGCGCCGCGCTGCGTCCGCGTCGGCAGCGCGAGCAATGACAGTACCACATGCGCAGAGCGGGACCCGTGATCTCGTAGGCGACGTCGCCGCAGAGGCAGCTGCCTTCGATGATTCCTGCGCGAGGCGCGACGGCGCCCCGTTCCATGCCCAGTGCGCCGAACTCGGGCGGATACTCTGCGTGCTGCGGCAGTGAATCTGCGATCGTGTACCAGGGCGCCTTCGACCCCACGAACATGTGATATTGGGGACGGATGCCGAGGTCGCCTTCAAGATTGCCGGCGGGGAGAATCGCCAGGTCCATCTCCGCCGCCAGCGTGGGGGCGATCGAGCCGCAGAGCCGACAAAACGAGCGCCGGCCTTTTTCCGACGAAGGGTGCACGTCAACGCTGTCCTCGCCGCCGCTCCACCGAAATCCCGTCAGCGGCGCCGCGACGAACGTCGCGAAAGCAGAACCGTGATGCTTGCGGCACATCGAGCAGTGACAATGAATCATCATGCTGCAGGGGCCGTCCGCCTGATACTGGACGGCGCCGCACAGACAACTGCCTGAGATGGTCATCGAGAGACTCCATGACATGGAAGCGCCCGGCCCCGGCGTTTCCGGATTGACGGACGGGCGCTCGATCATTACCGGATTCCGATCAGATGAGAGCCCGGCTGCCCGAGAAATCAGAACTTCCTCAGGGACAAGAAGCGACTGCTTTGTGATAAAAGGCAAAAGTCATGAGCGTCGTTCCTGAAACTGTGCAGCGGCTCAGCCTGCGCGAGCAGGTGGAGACCCTGCTGCCCTCGTGGCGGAGCTGGTATCCAAGCCTGTTCGACGCCGCTTCCGATCTCGGGCTGATTCGGGCGCGGGTATGTGCGCCGTCGTCGCTCATGCTGGTGAACCGGCACGCCGCCGTGCAGAGCGAAGCGCTGCAGGCGTTCAAGGAGCGGTGGCTGGTCGAGGACGAACCCGAAGAACCGACGCCGCTCGATCGCATTCAGCGCAAGCCGCTTCACAAGAGCAAACAGCACAGGCGAGCGCCGCGACGCCGTTGACTTTCGGGCGCGCGCCTCGTGAGATTCTTCGCTAGCCGCCGAGCGCAGCCAACTCTGCGGCGTAGTTTGCGTAGGAATCCTTCAGGTACGCCGCATTCAACAGCATCGCTGCCAGCACTTCGTCTTCGCCTGGCCGGAAGACGCGGGTGCGCACCCACATGCTTTCCGTGCGGCGGCTGCCGCTGAGCGCGACCACTTCGCGATCGATCTCATACGATTCGCCCACAAACAGCGGTCCCTTGATCATCCTGATCTCCTGATCCGCGAACAGCCCGACGACCGGTCCCTGCACGGGAAGCGGATCCGCATCCCTGGCGTGGCCGAGCAACACGCTCACCATTTCGAAGGGGATGATCGCGCGCCCCCACGGGGAGCTTTGCGCGCCCTCGGACGAATACCAGGGTGAGTTCTCCGTGATCACCTTCAGCTTGTCCGCGAGCGAGAAGGGATACAACTCGCCCATATGCTGTCCGGCGTTCATGCGGACCGTGAGGCGTTTCGTCCGCATTCCGATGCGCACATCGCGCAGGATGACGAGCGTCTGCGGAGGAGCGAGTTCCGCAATCCTGAGCTCGAGCGCAGTGGGTGGATTGTCAGCGCCCATCGATACGGTTCCGCTGAGAATTTCGACGCCGTCCTCGCGCAGCATCCTGATAGCTGCAGACGTCGATTCGCCGGCGGGCTTTGTGAGGTAGGCGCGGACCTTCTCGCCCTCGAAGCACGGGTTACGGTAGTGCGCCGACAAGCACCCCTCGGCCAACCATCGCGGCCCCCACAGCGCGACGCACAGAGGAGCGAACTGGCTGAAGTGCGTCGGACCTTCAATCGTGCCGCCCTTGAAGCCGAGCTTTTGCGCCGTCGCGTCGTCATGGATCGACGTATGGTTGTCGTACTGTTGCGCCGCGAGCATCTGTCGCGGCGCGCGCAGTGGACCGATCAGCTCGGCGCCGGAGTCCTGAATGGGCGTGTCGAATGGGAGCTGCATGATATTGCTTCAGGCCAACCGGCCCACCGGCCAACTGGCTCACTGGTCAGAAATCAATAAGGCCGCGCAGAGCGGTTCTGGTGCGCAGCCCACACGTCTCAAACAGAAGCACTCTGATCCGGCCAGTTGACCGGTGAGCCAGTTAGTCACGCCTGGCGTCATCCAAACTTCGAAAAATCAGGCGCCCGCCGCTCAGCGAACGCTCTGAACGCTTCGGCCGCTTCCGCAGTTCTGAGCCGCGCGCCAAAGACTTCACCTTCGCGCGCCATGAGGGTTTCGATAGCGCCCGCATCGCGCATCAATTGTTTGGTGGCCCGCAGGGCGCCGATGGGTTTCTGGGCAAGCGCGCGCGCCGACGCCAGCGCCTTGGCGCGCACCTCGGCGGCGGGCAAGGCCAGATTCGCCAGACCGATCGCCGCAGCAGTGCGCCCATCGACCGGCTCGCCCAGGGCGAACATTGCAAATGCCCGTGCGTGGCCGATGCGTGCGGGGATCAGCCAGCTCGAAGCAGCCTCCGGCACAAGGGCGAGATTCACGAAAGGCGTCGAGAGTCTTGCGTCGTCGGCGACGTACACGAGGTCGCAGTGCATGAGCATCGTGGTCCCGACGCCGACGGCGAGTCCCTGCACCGCGGCGATATAGGGTTTCTGGGCGCGCGCCAGCGCGCTCAGAAAGACGTGCGCTTTCATTTCGCTGCGATCCATGGCGCCTGCCGCCACGGCGGCGAAGTCGCCCACATCGTTCCCTGCTGTAAAGGCGTCGCCTTCCGCGTCAAACACGACGACGCGTACGGCCGGGTCGCTTTCTGCGCGTGTCAGCGCGTCGCCCAGCGCGGCGTACATTGCGTTCGTGATGGCGTTCTTCTTGTCGGGACGCGCAAACGTCAGCCGCATGACGCCCTCTTCGATGCTGACGCGGATATGATCGGACATTGCGGTTTCCTGGAGAAGCGGGCTCGGGACTCGGGGCTCGGGGCTCGGGAATCGGGAATCGGGAATCGGGACGACTCGCAGGAAGGATCTGCTGGAGCTTCAAACAGAGTCAAGTGAGGCCGCTTGCGTCACCGAGGCTCCGGAAGAACACAGAAAACAGGGGGAGCATGCAGCTCCCCCTGTCTGACTACTCACTAGTCACTCACCATCACGCCGCTCCGCCCCATGACGGGCAAGCTGCCGCAGCACGTAATGCAGGATGCCGCCGTGCTGGAAGTACTCGCGCTCCTTCGGCGTATCGATGCGCACGCGCACTTCGAACCGGATCGGCGCGCCGGACGCCGGCGTTGCAACGACCGTCACCATCTTTGCGGCGCCGGCGTTGAGGCCGATGATCTCGAAGCTCTCCTTGCCGGTGAGGCACAGCGACTGTGCGTTCTGACCTTCTTTGAATTGCAGCGGCAGCACGCCCATGCCGATCAGGTTCGAGCGGTGAATGCGTTCGAAGCTTTCGGCGATCACGGCCTTCACGCCGAGCAGCATCGTGCCTTTCGCCGCCCAGTCGCGCGAGGAGCCCGTGCCGTACTCCTTGCCGGCGAGCACTACCAGCGGCGTACTCTCCTGCTTGTAGCGCATCGCGGCGTCGTAAATGCTCATCGGTTCGCCGCTTGGCGCGTGGATGGTCACGCCGCCTTCGGTTCCGGGCGCAAGCAGATTGCGCAGCCGAATGTTCGCGAAGGTGCCGCGCATCATGATCTCGTGATTGCCGCGACGTGCGCCGTAGGAATTGAAATCCACAGGCTGCACGCCGAGCGACACGAGGTACTTCGCCGCGGGGCTCGTCTTCGAGATGTCGCCGGCGGGAGAAATGTGATCGGTCGTGACTGAATCGCCGAGCAACGCCAGAACGCGCGCATTGCGGATGTCGGTGACCGCGCCGGGCTTCATCGTCATGCCGACGAAGTACGGCGGGTTCTTCACGTAGGTCGACTTCTCGTCCCACGCATAGATCTTGCCGGCGGGCAGACGGATCGAATTCCAGTTCTCGTCGCCGGCGAAGACGCTGGCGTAGCCCTTGCGGAACATCGCCGAATCGACCGATTTCGCGATGAAGTCATGAATTTCCCCCGACGTCGGCCAGATGTCCTTGAGGTAGACCGCCTTGCCGTCGGCGCCGATTCCGAGCGGCTCCGTCGTCAGATCCAGATCGAGTGTGCCGGCGAGCGCATAGGCCACGACAAGCGGCGGCGAAGCGAGGAAGTTCATCTTCACTTCCGGATGTACGCGGCCTTCGAAATTGCGATTGCCGGAAAGCACGGAGCAGGCGATGACGTCGCCTGCGCGCACTGCTTCGGAGATTTCAGGCTTGAGCGGACCGGAGTTGCCGATGCACGTCGTACAGCCGTAACCGACCGTGTAGAACCCAAGCGCCTCCAGATCGCCCGTCAGCCCCGCCTTGTTGAGATAGTCCGTCACGACGCGCGATCCCGGCGCGAGGCTGGTCTTCACCCAGGGCTTCGATGTGAGGCCGCGTCGTCGCGCATTGCGTGCGAGCAGACCGGCGCCGATCAACACCGCGGGATTCGAGGTGTTGGTGCAGCTCGTGATCGCGGCGATCAGCACGGCGCCGTCCGTCACTTCGAACGACTTGCCTGCCACGGTCGCCGTCGCAGCGCCTGTCGCCGACGGGTTCTTGGTCGCGCGTTCGTCCGCCATCTTCTTTTGCGCCGCCTGATACGTCTGCTTCGCCGAGCGCAGCGGCACCCGATCCTGCGGGCGTTTCGGCCCGGCGAGGGATGGCTCCACCGCACCGAGATCCAGTTCGAGCACGTCGGTGTAGTCGGCCTGCGGCTGCCCGTTCTCGCGCCACATCCCCTGGTGTTGCGCGTACGCCTTCACCATTGCGATGTGCTCGGCGCTGCGCGCGGTGAGCTCCAGATAGCGCAGCGTTTCGTTGTCGATCGGGAAGATGGCGCACGTGCTGCCGAACTCAGGCGACATGTTCGCAATCGTCGCGCGATCCGCGAGCGGCAGATTCGCGAGGCCGTCGCCGAAGAATTCGACGAACTTGTCGACCACTCCTTTCTTGCGCAGCATCTCGGTGACTGTGAGCACCAGATCGGTCGCGGTCGTGCCGGCCGGCAGAGTGCCCGTGAGCTTGAAGCCGATGACGTGCGGAATGAGCATGGTCACGGGCTGTCCCAGCATCGCGGCTTCCGCCTCGATGCCGCCGACGCCCCAGCCAAGGACGCCCAGGCCGTTGACCATTGTCGTGTGCGAATCCGTGCCGACCAGCGTATCGGGGTAGGCCCAGCGCACGCCGTCCCTTTCGGCGTCGAACACGACGCGCGCGAGATGCTCGATGTTGACCTGGTGCACGATGCCGGTGTTGGGCGGAACCACTTTGAAGTTGTGGAACGCGGTCTGACCCCAGCGCAGGAATGCATAGCGCTCGGTGTTGCGGGCGAACTCGATCGTGTTGTTTCTGGCGAGCGCATCCGGCGCGCCATACGCGTCGACCTGCACCGAGTGATCGATGACCAGCTCGGCGGGCGACAGCGGATTGATTTCATCGGGATTGCCGCCAAGCTTGATCATCGCTTCGCGCATCGCGGCGAGATCGACCACAGCGGGCACGCCCGTGAAGTCCTGCATGATCACCCGACTGGGCGTGAAAGAAATTTCGTAGGCCGGCGCCGCTTTCGGATCCCAGTTGAGGAGCGCCTCGACGTCGTCGTGCGTGACGTCGACGCCGTCTTCGAAGCGCAGCAGATTTTCAAGCAGGATCTTGAGCGAATAGGGCAGGCGGGCGACGTTGCGGCCTTTCAGCGCCGCGAGACTGAAGATTTCGAAGTTGTTGCTGCCGCAAGCGAGCGTCGTGCGCGCCTTGAACGAGTCTTTCATGCGTCCTCCGGGAGGAAAATTGGCACGGGACGTTGGCCCGAACGGGCAGTCCCGGATACAAAACGCGCGGATTATACAGGCAGGAGCGGTTGGCGGTTGGCGGTTGGCGGTTAGTCAGAATGGAGATTCCGCAAGGTTGGCCGCGTACCTGTTTTTCCATTGTTGACGGGACGCGACTCGCGCTTCCCGAAGAATGCCGCAGAGGCGACCTGCGGACTAACCGCCAACCGCTAACCGCTAACCGCTTGTTCTATGACGCCGCCGCCCAGGCACTCATCGTCCTGATAGAACACGACATATTGACCAGGCGTGATGGCGCGCTGCGGGAGATCGAAGGCGACTTCGCAGCTTCGATCCGTCTGCATGTGCACGGCGCAGGCCTGATCCGCCTGCCGATAACGCACCTTCGCAGCGCACCGAAAGGCGCCTGCCGGCGGCGCGCCAGCGACCCAGGTGAGCTGTCTCGCGGTCAGCCGGGCGCGCATCAGCGCGGGATGGTCATGACCCTGCACGACGACAAGCACGTTTCGCCGCAGATCCTTGTGCGCAACAAACCAGGGCTCGCCAGACGATTGCCGTCTGCCGCCGATCCGCAACCCCTGCCGCTGTCCGAGCGTGTAGTACATGAGGCCGTGGTGTCGGCCCAGCGCGCGGCCGTCGATCGACTCGATGTCGCCAGGCTGCGCCGGCAGGTATTGCGCCAGGAAGTCGGCGAACGGGCGCTCGCCGATGAAGCAGATGCCCGTGCTGTCCTTCTTGTCGAACACCGGCAACATCAGATCGCGCGCAGTGCGCCGCACGGCGTGCTTTTCAAGGGCGCCGATCGGAAAAAAGGCGCGTTCGAGCGCTGAGGCCGGCATCGCATGCAGGAAGTAACTCTGATCCTTCGCGGGATCGACGCCTTTCAGGAGCCTCGGCGCCGGCGTGCGCTCGACCCGGGCGTAGTGCCCCGTCGCAACCCACTCCGCCCCCAGACGCCGTGCGTAGTCGAAGCACACGCCGAACTTGATCTCCCGATTGCAGAGCACATCGGGATTCGGCGTGCGTCCGGCGCGGTATTCCTCGAGGAAATAGGCAAAGACCCGCTCACGGTACTCGCCCGCGAAACTCACCTTGTGCAGCGGAACGCCGAGCTGCTCGCAGACCTTGCGCGCGTCCTGATAATCCTGCGCCGCCGTACAGTAGCCGCTCTCGTCCTCGTCCCAGTTGCTCATGAACAATCCCTGGACGTCGTAACCCTGCTGCTGCAGGCGCCAGGCGGCGACCGATGAGTCGACGCCGCCGGACATGCCGACGATGACGAGGGGAGAGGACATGAAGAAAGGCTACAGGCTAAGGAAGTTCCGCACAGGTCGACTACTCTGAGCTTTCAACGATGCAACTGATTGAAAGAACATGTCCAGAGATCTGATGAGCTTATCGGATGGCGACTATGCAGAGGTTCCTTGCAGGCTACGGGCGACAGCCAGAGAAGCCGACCGAGCGTCGAGCGCACAGACGAGTCTGGTGATCGGCGGCAGTCCGCGGAGATGAAGAAAGACTACCGGCTACAGGCGGCCTGCCGCTTCGAGCTTCAGGCGAGCTTGTTGATCGGCGGCAGTCCGAGCGAATGCAGACGCTTTTCTGCGCCTGGGGCATGGAGATCCTCCAGCATCTGCCGGACGATCTCGAGCGGATAGCGGCGCGCCGCCAGATAGTCATCGACGCAGCTCAGCACCATCGGACTGCGCAGGCGCGAGCTGCACGCGACCAGCTGCTCCCGACTCATCCAGACTGTCCGTTCGATCCCGTGATCCAGGGCGCGTGACGGGTCATGCCCGCTCACCTGACCGCAGAAGGCAAAGCGCAGAAAAGTGCGCTGCTTTTGCGGTCGCTCCCACAGATAAATTCCAACGAGCGCCTGCGGGGTGAACGTCCACGCCGTTTCCTCGAGCGTTTCGCGCACCACCGCATCGATCAGCGGCTCGCCGCGCTCGACGTGCCCCGCCGGCTGGTTGAAGACCATGCGCGCGCCGGCGCGTTCTTCAACGCACAGGAACTGGCCGTCCCG
Organism: uncultured Gammaproteobacteria bacterium; assembly: GCA_963723505.1. Taxonomy (GTDB): domain Bacteria; phylum Pseudomonadota; class Gammaproteobacteria; order Steroidobacterales; family Steroidobacteraceae; genus Steroidobacter. The sequence goes on along the minus strand of CAVRQU010000020.1, from coordinate 260,628 downwards.
TTCGATGACGGCCGCCACGGTGAGATCCGGTCTCATGGTCATTTGCCGAAGTATAGAAGCGAGCTCGGCGCCCCGTTTGTGACGACTTTCAAGAAGCAGCCGATCTTTGCGCGAACGCCTTCACAGGTTGCGATCGCCGCCGCCCGCCGGTCATGTGCGCGGGAGCGGGCAGTCGGCGGCGTCAGACCTTTTTTGCGAGTTGCTCTGCGTATCCAACGTAGGCTGCTGGCGAGAGTTCCGCCAGAACCTTCTTTGCCTCGTCGGGGATCGCGAGTCCGGCGATGAAGGTGCGGAGCGTGGCCGCATCGACTCGCTGGCCGCGGGTGAGGGACTTCAATTGCTCGTAGGCGTTCTCGACGCCGAAGCGGCGCATGACGGTTTGAATCGGTTCCGCAAGCAGCTCCCAGTTGGCGTCGAGATCCTCGCGCAGCCGCGAAGCGTCCACGTCGACGCGCTCGAGGCCTCGTTCCATCGAACGCCATGCGATCAGCGCATGACTCGCGCCGACGCCGACGTTGCGCAATACCGTTGAATCCGTGAGATCGCGCTGCCAGCGCGACACCGGCAACTTGTCCGCGAGAAAACGCAGCAGCGCGTTCGAGAGGCCGAGGTTGCCTTCGGCGTTCTCGAAGTCGATCGGATTGACCTTGTGCGGCATCGTCGAGGAACCCACTTCGCCCGCGAGCACGCGCTGCCTGAAGTAGCCGAGCGAGATGTAGCCCCACATGTCCCGGCACAGATCGATCAGTACTGTGTTGATCCGGGCGAGCGCATCGAAGTACTCGGCCATCCAGTCGTGCGGCTCGATCTGCGTGGTGTACGGGTTCCACGCGAGGCCCAGCGATTCGACGAAGCCCTGACCGAGGCGCAGCCAGTCCACCTGTGGATAGGCGATCAGGTGCGGATTGAAGTTGCCCACCGCGCCGTTGATCTTGCCGGCGACTACAACGGCCGCGAAGCGGGAGCGTTGTTGTGCGAGCCGGTGCGTGAAGTTGGCGATTTCCTTGCCGAGCGTGGTCGGCGTCGCGGGTTGACCGTGCGTGCGCGACATCATCGGGGTCGCCGCATAGGTGTGCGCGAGCGTGCGGAGGCGCCCGGTCAATGCGTCGAGCCGCGGCAGCAACACCTGGTCGCGCGCTTCGCGCAGCATCAATGCGTAGCTCAGATTGTTGATGTCCTCCGAAGTGCAAGCGAAGTGCACGAACTCGCGCCGCGGACGCCAGGCAGGGACCGCCTCCAGGCGACGCTTCACAAAGTATTCGACCGCCTTCACGTCGTGGTTCGTCTCGCGTTCGATGCGCTTTACCTCCGCTGCGTCGGCGTCGGTAAGGTCGGCCGCGAGGGCGTCGAGCGCGGTCAGGGCCTCCGCGGGAAGACCCCGCAACTCGAGGATCGCAGCATCCGCGGCGAGCGCCTTGAGCCAGAGCGCCTCGACGCGAACGCGCTGGCGGATCAGCCCGCGCTCGCTGAAGATCGGGCGCAGCTCAGCGGCCTTGTCGGCGTAGCGGCCGTCAATCGGCGAAATCGCGTTCAGTGCATGGGTGTTCATTGCTTGCAGGAGCGGTTCGCGGCTAGCGGTTGGTCACAGCGTTCTGATTGACGACTGTCGCCGGAGAAGCAGTTAGAATCATAACGCAATGATCCTCCCGGTTCCGGCCAACCGCTAACCGCTAACCGCTGGTGCTCAAGTGGCGAACGACGATTTCCGCATCGAGCGCGATAGTCTCGGCGAGCTGAAGGTTCGCGCTGACGCTCTGTGGGGCGCGCAGACTCAGCGTGCGGTCGATAATTTCGCGATCAGCGGCCTCACCATGCCGCGGGACTTCATCCGCGCTCTCGGGCTCATCAAATGGGCGGCGGCGACCGCCAATCTCGAGCTCGATGCGCTCGACGCCAAGCGAGCTGCAGCGATTCAGAAGGCGTCGATGGAAGTGGCCGAGGGGCGCCACGACGCTCAGTTCCCCGTCGATGTCTTCCAGACGGGCTCCGGCACCAGCAGCAACATGAATGCGAACGAAGTGATTGCGCGACTCGCCGCGCAATTCGCCGGAATTGCGGTGCACCCCAATGACCATGTCAACATGAGCCAGAGCTCGAACGACGTCATCCCGACTGCGATACATCTGAGCGCCTTGCTCGGCGTCGAGCAACATCTGCTGCCTGCGCTCGCCTACCTGAGCGCCGTCATCAGCCGACGCATCGCCGACGTCGGTGAGATCGTGAAAACCGGTCGGACGCACCTCATGGACGCCATGCCGCTCACCTTTGGCCAGGAAATGAGCGGGTGGAAGGCGCAGATCGATCACGGCAGCGCGCGCATCATGGAAGCGCGCGTACGCCTCCAGTCGATCGCACTCGGCGGCACGGCCGTGGGGACGGGCGTCAACGCGCATCCGCGCTTCGCAGCGCGCGCCGCGAGGTATCTCTCCGTCAAGAGCGGACTCGAGTTGAAACCGAGCGCCAACTATTTCGAGTCTCTGTCGTCGCAGGACGCCGCCGTTGAGCTGTCGGGTCAGTTGCGGACGCTGGCGGTTTCGCTGACGAAGATCGCGAACGATCTGCGCTGGATGAACAGCGGGCCGCTCGCCGGTCTCGGCGAAATCACGCTGCCTGCGTTGCAGCCGGGCAGCAGCATCATGCCGGGCAAGGTCAATCCGGTGATTCCGGAGGCGGTTGCGATGGCGGCGGCGCAAGTGATGGGCAACGATGCGACGGTCGCCATCGCCGGGCAGTCCGGCAACTTCCAGCTGAACGTGATGCTCCCCGTGATCGCGTACAACCTGCTGCAGAGCATCGATCTGCTCTCGAACGCCGCGCGCGCGCTCGCCGACTCGGCGATCGCAGGCTTCACGGTGAATGAGGCGCGAATCAGTGCGGCGCTCGATCGCAATCCGATCCTGATCACTGCGCTCAATCCTGTTATTGGCTACGAACAGGGAGCAAAGATCGCCAAGCAGGCCTATGCGGAGGGTCGACCCATCCGGGAAGTCGCCGCCGAGCAGACGGGTATCGGCGCCGATGAGCTTGCGAAGCTTCTGGACCCACGCGCGCTGACAAAGGGCGGCGGCAAGTCCGAAAGCGGCGGTTGAGCCGCTGAGAGTTAAACAGCGCCATAAGCTTCCCGAACGACAGGATCGCGTTGCGGCGGCTCATCGAAGAGCGTCTGAGGGACTCACGCCCGTCGACTGATCCGCGAGAGGCGTTGCCGGCGGGATTTTCAACGGAAGTAGCGGCGGCTGTCCGGGAATACTTCCCCCCTTCGCCGGCGGCGGCCGCCGTGCTGATGCCGATCGTCGATCACGAACGCGGATTGTCCGTGCTGCTGACGCAGCGCGCCTCGCATCTGAAAAACCATGCTGGTCAGATCAGCTTCCCGGGCGGGCGCATCGAACCCGCGGATGGAGGGCCGCTGGCCGCGGCGCTGCGCGAAACCGAGGAAGAGATTGGTCTGTCGCGCGAACATGTCGCGTTTGCGGGTTATCTCGATCCGCAACTCGTGTTGACGGGATACTGGGTGACTCCCGTTGTGGGCTTCGTTCGGCCGGGGTTTGCTTTGACGCTCGATCGGCGGGAGGTCGAATCAACGTTCGAAGTGCCGCTCGCACACATCCTCGATTCAGCGAACCACCGCTCGCGCGAACGCCTGATCGGCACGATCGCCGTGCAGGTTTATGACATCCCTTACGGCCCTCATCATATCTGGGGCGCCACCGCCGGCATGCTGATGGGGCTCTACAGGTTGCTCGCGCAACCTTCAGAAGCAGTTAGCGGTTAGCGCTTGGCGGTTGGTAAGACCAAGATGCACGCCGCCGACGCGTCTCCCGAGCACGAGTTCTGACCAACCGCGAACCGCCAACCGCTTCTGTATGTCCATCTCCCGCCTTGTCGCCATCATGTCCCGCCTGCGTGATCCGCAAGGCGGCTGCCCCTGGGATCTCGAACAAGACTTCCGCACCATCGCGCCTTACACGATCGAGGAGGCCTACGAAGTTGCGGATGCGATCGAGCGCAATGACTTGCCGGCCCTGCGCGACGAGTTGGGCGACCTGCTGTTTCAGGTCGTGTTCCACGCGCAAATCGCCAGCGAGCAGGGCGCCTTCGTTCTGGACGACGTCGTCAATGCGATCTGCGACAAGCTGGAGCGCCGCCATCCGCACGTGTTTGGCGACGCCCGCATCGACAACGCCCGGGCGCAGACGGTCGCCTGGGAGGAGCACAAGCGGCGCGAACGAGCGGAGAAGAACGACAGCGTTCTCGCCGACGTGCCGCTCGGCCTGCCCGCGCTGACGCGCGCCGACAAACTGGGCAAGCGCGCCGCGCAGGTCGGGTTCGAATGGCGGGACGTGTCCGGCGCGCTCGACAAGCTGGATGAAGAATTCGCCGAGTTGCGCAACGAAATAGCAAGCGGCGCGGATCGCGGCGAGATCGCAAACGAGTTAGGCGATGTGCTGTTCTGCATTGTCAACGTGTGCCGCTATCTGCAGATCGACCCGGAGGCGTCGCTGCGCAACACCAACGCCAAATTCGAGCGGCGCTTCCGTCACGTCGAACGGAGACTGAAAGAGCAGGGTCGGACGCCGGAGCAGGCCACACTCGAAGAAATGGATCGGCTGTGGGACGAGGCGAAGAATCAGAAAAGCGATTCATGACCCAGGGAAGCGCTGCACAGGTCGACTGCCCTGAGCTTCAGCGATGCAACTGGTCGAAAGACGGATGGAGCCTATGCAGAGGTTTCCCCAGATCCGGGGTAACCCAATGCCCGCCCGGACTGCCTTGATTGTCCTGGGAAATCTGGAGCGCTGATCGGGAGATCGCCGACAGCTGAACCCCAATTCAGTCCGCATTCAGTCCTCTGCGCCTACTTTGGAGCCCAGGTTCGACGGACTTCCCGTCGGGCGATGGAGAACAAAATGCGTGCTGCAAAGGTGTTGGTCGTCCTGGCGGGGGTAGTGGGAGTGGCGGGCGCGGCGTTGGCTTCGCCGCCGCCGTGGTCGAATTCGCGTCATAACCGCGGCCACTACGATGGCTACGACTATGCGCCGGTGACTCTGGTAGAGCCGATCGTTCGTCAGGTCCGGGTCGAGACGCCGCGACGGGAGTGCTGGGACGATGTGCGCTACGTCGAGTCACGACCGCATATCTCCGATCCGAACGTCGGCGGCCGCACCTTGCTGGGCGGCATCATTGGCGGCGTCATCGGGCATCAAATTGGCAGCGGCCGCGGCCGGGATGCGGCGACGATTGCGGGCACGCTGATCGGCGCCGGCGTGGGCTATGACAGCGCCGCACGTCGCGCCGCCAGCAGCGTCAGGGAGGAAGTCGTCCAGCGCTGCGATGTACGCTACGAGCCGGAATACGAAGAGCGCGTCGAGGGTTATCGCGTAACGTACGAGTACAACGGCCGCGAATTTACAACCCGGTTGCCTTACGATCCGGGCGAGAAAATCCGGGTGCGCGTGGCCGTGTCGCCCGCGATATGACGTCCGGGACATGACCCGGAGGACCGACGATCTGTGCGGCGGGACGTGAAGTAGCGTTCCGCCGCACGTACACTACAGACCCATGCGTACTGACCGGCGCCTGCTTTCGATCTGCTGTTGCTGCTGTCCGTCGTTTCCACGGCAGATGCGCAGCAGCTCATCGAGCCTCGGGGCGTTTCGCTTGACCAGGCCGTTGACATGGTGCAACGCCGCTACGGGGCGCGCGCCGTCAAGGCGGAAACCTTAAGCCAGGGGGACCGACGGGTGCACAAGATCCGGCTGCTGAGCCCGGAGGGCAAGGTGTGGAACGTGCACGTCGATGCGCAGACGGGGGCGACGAACTGAAGCTATGCGTGTTCTGATCGTAGAAGACGAAAAGACTCTCCGCGAATCCATCACCGCTCAACTCAAGGAAGCCGGCTTCAATGTCGACGCCGCCGCGGATGGCGAGGAGGGTCTGTATTGCGGACGCGAATATGCGCTCGATCTCGCCATCATCGATCTTGGCTTGCCGAAGCTGCCCGGCCTCGAGCTCATCAGGAAACTGCGCGCTGAATCGAAGACCTATCCGATTCTGATTCTCACGGCGCGCGATCGCTGGCAGGACAAGGTTGAGGGCCTCCAATCGGGCGCCGACGACTATGTCGCCAAGCCGTTTCATTTCGAGGAGCTCCTCGCCCGCGTACAGGCGCTGCTGCGCCGCTCGGGCGGCTGGGCGCAACCTGTCCTTCGCTGCGGCCCCGTCGCGCTCGATCCGCGCACGCAGGAGGTCACCGTCAATTCGACGCGCGTTGAGCTCACGAGCTTCGAATACCGGATACTGGAGCACCTGATTCATCGCGCGGGCGAAGTGATCTCCAAGACCGAGCTGACCGAGCGCCTGTACGCGCAGGATTTCGATCGCGACAGCAACACGATCGAAGTTTTCATAGGCCGCCTGCGCCGCAAGCTCGATCCTGACGACACGATCAAACCCATCGAAACGCTCCGCGGCCGCGGGTATCGATTCGCCTTGCAACGCGAGAACGCCGCCTGACGCCGGTTGACAGTTGACCGTTCGCAACAAACAGAGCCGGCGACGTCCGTCATCCGGCCGTCAACCGTCAACTGTCAACCGGCGATCGCCTCCATGCAGCCGCGCTCCTTAAGCACTCGACTGCTGGCTTCGGTCAGCATCCTGCTCATCGTCTTTTTCGGCCTCACGATCGCCGCGCTGGATCTCGTCTTTCGCCAGGTGACGGAGCAGGCGATGCGGGATCGGCTGGAAGCGCAACTGCTTGCGTTGATTTCCGCCTCGGAGGAAGACCCTGGCGGCGGCCTGCAGCCGACGCCTGAAAAGACCGAGGAGCGGTTGCAGAATCCCGGCTCGGGCCTCTATGGCGAGATTCTGCGCGCCGACGGCTATCCGAGCTGGCGCTCCAACTCACTGACGGGGTCCGGACTCGATTTCGATGCGCAACTACAGCCGGGCGCGCGCAAGTACGGCGAATTACGGCGCGGCGACGGCGCCTCGGTGCGCGCGCTGAGCCGCAGCATCGCCTGGCAATTCGATGACGGCCAGATGCGCACCTTCGTCTACAGCGTCGCGGAGGACCTCGAGCCCTACTACTCGCAGCTGAATCGCTTTCGCGTGCAGTTATTCGGCTGGTTCGGCGTGCTGATGCTGCTGTTGCTCGGCGCGTTCTGGATACTGCTCCGCCGACTGCTGGCGCCGTTGCGTCGCGTAGAGCGCGAGATCGAAGCCATCGAAGCGGGAAGTCTTACAGAGCTGGGTTCCGGCTACCCGCGCGAGCTGCTCGGCATCACCACCAATCTGAACACGCTGTTGCGCAGCGAACGCGAACGTCTGGCCCGGTATCGCAATACGCTCGGCAACCTTGCACACAGTTTCAAGACTCCGCTGGCCGTGATGCGCAACCTCCTGAGCGGTTCACAGACGCGGAGTCTGCCCGTCGCCCGACAACTGGATGAGCAGATCGGCCGCATGGACGACATCGTCAAGTATCAGCTCAAGCGCGCCGCCGCATCGGGCGGCGCAGGCCTCGGCGGCGGACCGGTGCATGTGCGAGAGACGCTGGAAGCGCTGCGCGGCGCCTTGCTGAAGGTCTATGCGGAACGGGGCCTCGCTTGCGATTTGTCAGCCGCCGACTCGGTGCAGTTCAGCGGCGACCGTGAGGATCTGACGGAAATCGCCGGCAACCTGCTCGACAATGCGTTCAAGTGGGCGCGCACGCGCGTCCGCGTAACGGCTAACGCATCGCGCGGGCCGACGCCCGCCGCGACGGCGTGAGCATTCTCGTCGAGGATGACGGTCCGGGCATCCCTCACGACGACCGCGCCCGTGTGCTGGAACGCGGCGCCCGACTGGATGAGCGCGTCAGCGGACAAGGCATCGGGCTCTCGGTCGTACGCGAGCTGGTGGAATTGAATGGCGGCGCCATCACGATCGACCAATCGACGCTCGGCGGCGCCCGCATCGAGGTACGGCTGCCGCCGAGTTAGAGCGAGGCAGAGCGCAAGAGGCGCAAAAAAGCAGTCACGGACAAAAGGATGCCTGACATCTGATTTGCGGCTTATCTCTTACGGACCTGACGACCCTTTTTCGTGGTCTTTCGCGCCATTCTTACCGTCAAATTTCTTCGATGTCTGCCGCAATCCGTCAACGCTGCGTTGCTCAAACTGCGCGACCAACTCGCGTTGACGCGTTACGCCGATCGGCCGCGGCTCGCGCGCGAACTGGATCGCCTGTTCGCGCGGCGCACACATGGCCGCGAGCTCGATGCGGCGGTCGAGGCGCTGCAACGGGCGGTCGATACCTCGGCCGCGCATGTGGCGAAGCTCAAGACGTCTGCCATTGCGGCTTGAGTTCGATCCGGCCCTGCCGATCACTGCGCATCGCGACGAGATCGTCGGCGCTTTGCAGAAGCATCAGCTCGTCGTCGTCTGCGGCGCCACCGGATCGGGCAAGACGACGCAGCTTCCGAAGATGTGCATCGAGGCAGGGCGAGGCGGCTTCGGGCTGATCGGTCACACGCAGCCGCGAAGTATTGCAGCGCGCGCGATCGCGGGTCGGCTGGCGCACGAGCTGGGCATCAACCGTCGGCGGCGCCGTCGGCTATCAGGTTCGCTTCACTGATCACACCGGACCCGACTGTCGTGTGAAGCTGATGACCGACGGCATTCTGCTGCGCGAGCTTGAGCACGATCGATTGCTGCGTCGCTATGACACGCTCATCATTGATGAAGCGCACGAGCGCAGCCTCAACGTCGATTTTCTGCTCGGCGTGCTGAAGCGCGTCCTGCCGCAGCGTCCGGAGCTGCGAGTCATCATCACTTCCGCGACGATCGATCCGCAGCGCTTCGCGGACTTCTTCGGCGGCGCGCCGGTCATCGAGGTGTCGGGCCGCAGCTATCCGGTCGAGGTACGCTACCGACCGCTGTCCAGCGAAGACGACGAGGAGGAGCTCTCGTTGAACGAAGGCGTCGTCGCAGCAGTGCGCGAACTCGATCACGTGGATCGCGGCGATGTGCTCGTGTTTCTGCCGGGAGAGAAACAGATCCGCGACGCCGCCGAGGCGCTTGGGCAAGGCGAAGCTGCACCACACCGAAATCCTGCCGCTGTACGCGCGCCTGTCGACGCGCGATCAGGAGCGCATCTTCGAGCCGCACAGCGCGCGACGCATCGTGCTCGCGACCAACGTCGCGGAAACGTCGCTCACGGTGCCGGGCATTCGACACGTGGTCGATTCCGGTCTCGCGCGCATCAGTCGCTACAGCGTGCGCGGCAAGGTTCAGCGCCTGCCGATCGAACCGATCTCGCAGGCGAGCGCCGATCAGCGCAAAGGCCGTTGCGGGCGCGAAAGCGAAGGCATCTGCATCCGGCTGTTCGCGGAAGACGGACTTCAACGATGCGGCCGCTGTTCACGCCGCCTGAAGTGCTGCGGACGAATCTGGCGAGCGTCATCCTGCAGATGGCGGCGCTCGAACTGGGCGAGCCGGAGGATTTTCCGTTCGTCGATCCGCCGGACACGCGGCTGATCAATGACGGCTATCGGCTTGCTGCAGGAGCTGAAGGCCGTCGACGATTCGCGCGCCGTCACGAGCCTCGGGCAGCCAGATTGCGTCGCTTGCCGCTCGATCCGCGCCTCGCGCGCATGCTGATCGCGGCGAGTCATCACGGCTGTCTGAGCGAGATGCTGATCATCGCGGCGTTTCTGGCGAGCCCAGGATCCGCGCGAACGGCCGTCCGACGCGCAGCAACAGGCCGATCAGCAGCATGCCGCGTTCGCCGATCCGCGCTCCGACTTCATCACGATTCTCAATCTGTGGACGCTGTTTCAGTGAGCAGCAGCGCGGCGCTCTCGGGCGGCCAGTTGCGCAAGTGGTGCCGCGAGAACTTTCTGTCATTCATGCGCATGCGCGAATGGCAGGAGCTGCATCGCCAGCTGAGCGAGACACGTCGCAGAGCTGAAACTGCGTCCAACGCAGAAGCCCGCCGAATACGGCGATCTGCATCAGGCGATTCTGACCGGCTTCCTCGGCGGCATCGGCATGCTCGACGAGCGGCGCGAATACGAAGGCGCCCGCGGCACGCGCTTCGTGATCGCGCCGGGGACGCCGCTTGCGTCGAAGCCGCCGAAGTGGGTCGTCGCTGCGAACTCGATGGAAACGACTCGTCTGTATGCGCGCATGGTCGCCGCGGTCGAACCGCAATGGATCGAATCGGCCGGCGCGCATCTGATCAAGCGCAGCTACACCGAGCCGCATTGGGTCGAGGAGCGCGGCTTTGTCGCGGCGTTCGAATCGACCTCGTTGTACGGACTGACGCTCGCGGCGCGGCGGCGGGTGAACTACGGCACCGTCGCGCCGCAGCGAAGCGCGCGAGATCTTCGTGCGCGAAGCGCTCGTCGAAGGACGGACGCGCTTTCGCGCGCCGTTCCTTGACGCACAATCGCGCGCTGCGCAGGGAGGTCGAGCAGCTCGAAGCCAAAGATCCGACGCCGCGACATCCTGGTCGACGAGCAGGCGATGTGCGATTTCTATCTCGCGCGCTTGCCGGCGGACGTGCACTCGACTGCCAGTCTGGAGAGGTTGCTGCGAAGTCCGCATCACTCGCATGGGCGCGGCAGGGCGGGGCAGGCGACGCAGCCTGATGCCGACATTCCAGCAGCGCGACTCACCATGACGATCCACGATCTCATGCGCCGTGACGCGGCGGAGGTCACGCCGGTGGAGTATCCGGATACATGGCCGTTCGAAGGCAACGCGCTGCCGATCCAGTATCGATTCGAACCCGGCGCGCCGCGACGACGGCGCTACGGTGACCGTGCCGGACCCGTTGCTGGCGGCCGCGACATCGGCGTACGTTTGCGTGGCCGATCCCTGGCTGGCGGGTCGAGAGGATCACGGAGGTCCTGCGCGCGCTGCCGAAAGCGATCCGGAAGGCGTTCGTGCCCGTGCCGGAGCACTGCTGCGCGCGCGGCGGCGGAACTGAAGCGCAGGACGATTTCACAACAGCGATGGCTGAGTGGATCACGCGGACGAGCGGACGCCGGACGAGGGCGGAAGACATGGCCGCGCTGCCGTTGCCGGACGCATCTGCGCCTCAACATGCGCGTGGTCGATCTGCAAGGCGTTGTCGCTTGCGCGAGGGTCGCGATCTCATCGAACTGAAGCGCACAGTGCGAGCGCAAGGACCTCGGCGCCGCGTCAGCGCACAGCAACGCAGTGCAACGCATCGCAGCTGGGACTTCGGCCCGCTGCCCGCGAGCAGGAAACCGTCGAGCGTCGCGGGCTGCGCTTCACGGTCTATCCGACGCTGCGCGATCGCGGCGACGGCGTCGAGGTCGCCGAGGCGCAGAGCGCGGCGGAAGCCGACGAGCTGCTGCGCAGCGGCGTCCTGCGCCTCGCGATGCTCGCGCTGCCGGAGCAGTACAAATACGCGCGCAAGCGATTTGCCGACGAACGCGGAGCTGATGTTGCTGGGTCAGGGACTGAACAACGCGCGCCCGTTGCCCGAGTCGCTCGACGCGAGCGTGTCGTTCTCCGAGTGCTTTCTGAAGGACCTTCCGACGCCGCCGCGCACGGCGGATGAGTTTCAGTCGCTGCTCGACTCGCGACGCGCATCACTTCGGCGAGACCGTCGATCGCGTGCTGGCGCACGCCAATGAGGTGTTGCGCGAACTACGCGCCGTGCGCCAGAAGCTCGGTGCAGCTTGGCGCGCCGGGCTTTCAACGCACTGCAGCAGGACGTGCGCTCACAACTGGATCGCTGATTGCGACGGATTTTCCCGCGGACGTGCCGGCGCTGCTCTGGCCGCATCTGCCGCGCTATCTGAAGGCGCTCGACGCCGACTGGACAAGGCGCCCGGCAATCAGAAGCGAGATGCGGAACTCGCGGCCAGGATCGCGCCGGCTGTGCGGCGTCTTCGAGCAGATCAATGCCAGGTGCGGCGGGCGCGAGCACGAACGGAGCTCGACCGGCTGCAGTGGATGATCGAAGAATTGCGCGTATCGCTCTTCGCACAGGACCTGCGCACGGCATCGCCCGTCTCGGAGAAACGCCTGGCGGAGCAGATCGAGAAAGCGCGCGCCGAGGCGCGGACTGCATAGGAAGCGGGACGTCGCGCAGGCCGCAGACTCTTCGGCACACTGGGCTCTTCTCGACCTGACAGCCTCCAGCCTCCGGTCTACAGCCTAAGGCGCTACCTTGAAGTCGATGCCCTGAGCCAGCGGCAGTTCGCGGCTCCAGTTGATCGTGTTGGTCTGCCGGCGCATGTACGCCTTCCAGGAGTCGGAGCCCGACTCGCGGCCGCCGCCCGTGTCCTTCTCGCCGCCGAACGCGCCGCCGATCTCGGCGCCGGACGTGCCGATGTTGACGTTGGCGATGCCGCAGTCGCTGCCGGCCGCGGACAGGAACCTCTCGGCGTGCTGCATGTTGTCCGTGAAAATCGCGGACGACAGACCGTGGTGCGACGGCGTTATGCATCGCGATCGCTTCGTCGAGCGCTTTGAACTCGATCGAGATACAGGATCGGCGCGAACGTCTCCGTCTGCACGATGTGCCAATCGGCCTGCGCGCGGATGATCGTCGGTTCGACGAAATTGCCCGGGCGAGCGCGCCTTGTCGCCGCACAGCACTGTGCCGCCCGCGCGCTTCGCGGTCTCGATCGCCTGCTTGTAGCGCTCAACGGAGTCCGCGTCGATCAGCGGGCCCATCAGCGTGCCTGCCTCCATCGGGTTGCCGATGCGCACCTGCGAGTAGGCCTGCAACAATCGTTGCTCGAGCTCCTGCGAGCGCGAGTGATGGACGAACACGCGACGAGTGCTGGTGCAGCGCTGGCCTGCCGTGCCGACTGCGCCGAACACGATCGACGGCACGGCGAGATCGAGATTCGCGAATTCATCGACGATGATCGCGTTGTTGCCGCCGAGCTCGAGCAGGCTCTTGCCGAGGCGCGCCGCGACGCGTTCGCCGACCTTGCGGCCGACTGCGGTGGAGCCGGTGAACGACACCAGATCGACGCGTCGATCATCGACGAACTTCTCGGCGAGCTCGTTGCCGGCGCTGATGAACAGCTGGAAGATGCCCGGCAGACCATGGCGTTCCAGCACGCGGTTGACGAGCTTCTGCACGGCGACCGCGCTCAGCGGCGTCTTCGGCGAGGGTTTCCAGACGCTCACATCGCCGCAGATCGCCGCAAGGAACGCATTCCATGACCACACGGCGACCGGGAAATTGAACGCGCTGATGATTCCCACGACGCCAAGCGGATGCCACTGCTCGTACATGCGATGGAGCGGCCGCTCGGAGTGCATCGTCGCGCCGTAGAGCATGCGCGACTGCCCCACGGCGAAGTCGGCGATGTCGATCATCTCCTGCACTTCGCCGTCGCCCTCGGGCTTGATCTTGCCCGTCTCCAGCGTGACGAGGCTGCCGAGCGCGTCCTTGCAGCGGCGCAACTCATCGCCGACCAGCCGAACGGCTTCGCCGCGCTTGGGCGCCGGAACCGAGCGCCATTGCTCGAAGGTCTTGCGGGCGGAACGCATCAGGCGTTCGTAGTCGGCGGCCGTCGCGCCGCGTACGCGTCCCAGCAACTCGCCGGTCGCAGGATTGAACGATTCGATCACGGGACCGCTCGTGTCCTGCGACCAGCCGGCGTCGGCGGACCAGGTTCCTGAGTTCGTCTCAGTGAGTTCGAGAGCAGAAAAAATATCGCGCATCGTAGCTGTACTCATGTTGGGGCCGACTGACGGCGAACTGCGCGTTGATGACCCGCCTTGCCGCTCACGACCATGTGCGCGGAGATTTCCTTACCGCCGCCCGCGGCGTAGTGCTTGCCGAAGCGGTTCTGCAGGACATCGAGCAGGGGAAAGTCTTCCTGGCGCACGAAACCGCGATGCTTGCCGCCGCTGTTCAGGACAAGATCCACGACGGCGCAGATGCCGGAGGCCGTGGTCACCTGAATGGCCGACCACAACCTGCCGGCGATCACCTGCGGATACACCTTGTTCACGTAGTTCTCTTCGCGCAGTTCTCCGTCCTGTTTGCCGGTGACCGCGACGTAAATCACGACGACGTCCTGCAGCGTCTGCGGCACCGCGTTCTCGAGAATGTGCTTCAGCGTGCCGCGATCGTGATTCAGCTTCAGATCGTTCATCAACAGGCGCATCTGGCCGCAGTGACCCGGATAGCGCATGGTCTTGTAGTCCATGTTCTGGCACCTGGCGCCATAGGTCTCTGCAAGGGAGCCAAGTCCGCCGGACGTGTTGAACGCCTCATAGGAGGTGCCGTCGATCTCGATTTCCTCGAGACCCTCGAGCGGCGCCGCTTCGACGCGCCGGCCGTCGACGATCGCCTCGCACGGATTGCCGTACTCATTGATGAGGCCCTCGGTCGACCACGTGAGCGAGTACTTGAGGACGTTGTTTGGATGCTGGGGCAGGGCGCCCACGCGCAGTTTGACGGCGCGCAGTTCGTCGAAGTGGCCGATCAGTTCATTCGCAGCGATCGAAATGAATCCGGGAGCAAGACCGCACTGAGGTACGAACGCCTGAGAGGCGCTTTCCGAGATCCTGCGCACGGCGCGAGTGACCTCTACGTCCTCCGTCAGATCGAAATAATGTATACCGGCGCGGCGTGCTGCTTCGGCGACTGCGATATTGCAGTAGTAGGGCAGGCTCGAGATGACGGCGTCGACAGGGTGTTTCCTGAGCTGTGCGTCGAGCGCCGCAGCCGAGGATGCGTCCACGGTATGAGCGTGCAGGTTTCCAAGGCGATGCGCGTTGACCACGGCGTTTGCAGCGTCGCCGCTCACATCGCCCAGGTGCACCTCGTACGAACCCGACTCCGCGAGCAAACCGGAAATGAGCGCGCCGATCTTGCCGGCGCCGAGAATGAGAACCTTGGGCATGCCCGACCTCCAAAAAGGGGGCGCCATTTAAGGCCGAGCCCGGGCAACTGTAAATTCCTGATTCCAGCGGTATGCAATCTTGGACTAAAGAGCCTTCTGCCCGTGTGGCCGTGAGTGCTAGGCTCCCCCGACTATGACGCGCATTCCTCAGTTGGTCGAATGGCATCCGGCAAGCTGGCAAGCGAAGCCTGCGCAGCAACAGCCGACTTATCCGGACAAGGCCGCGCTCGACTCGGCCGTAGCGGGACTTTCGCGGTTGCCGCCGCTGGTCGTGTCCTGGGAAATTGAGGCGCTGAAGGAGGACATCGCGGCGGCGCAGCGAGGCGAGCGCTTCGTGCTGCAGGGCGGCGATTGTGCGGAAAGCTTCGACGACTGCGAGTCGGACCAGATCGCCAAAAAGCTGAAAATCCTGCTGCAGATGAGTCTGGTGCTCGTCTACGGCCTCAAGAAGCCCGTCGTGCGCATCGGGCGGATGGCCGGGCAGTACGCCAAGCCGCGCTCGGCCGATGTGGAGTCCCGGGACGGCGTCACGTTGCCCTGCTATCGCGGCGATATCGTCAACCGCCCTGCCTTCACGCCCGCCGACCGCGAACCGGATCCGCAGCTGCTTCTGCGCGGTTACGAGCGCGCAGCGCTGACGCTGAATTTCGTGCGCTCGCTGATCGACGGCGGCTTCGCGGACCTGCATCACCCGGAATACTGGGATCTGGATTTCGTCCGGCATTCGCCGCTCAAGGAGGCGTACGAGAAAATCGTGGAGTCGATATCCGACTCGCTCGATTTCTTCGAGGCGACGACGCGCACGCCGGTGCACGAAACGACCCGCGTGAACTTCTACTCGAGCCACGAAGGGCTGCACCTGCTGTATGAGCAGGCGCAAACGCGTTTCATCGAGCGTCAGCACCGCTGGTACAACCTCTCGACGCATATGCCCTGGATCGGAATGCGGACGGCGGCGCTCGACGGCGCACATGTGGAGCTGTTCCGGGGAATTTCGAACCCGATGGGCGTCAAGGTGGGCCCGTCGATGAGCGCGGAGTGGGTGCAGGGGCTGCTCGCGACGCTCAATCCGCAGAACGAGCCGGGCCGCATCGTGCTGATTCACCGGATGGGCGTGAAGGAAATTGAAAAGCGTCTGCCGCCGCTGATTCAGGCCGTGCGTGCGACGGGAAGCCCTGTGCTGTGGATTTGCGATCCGATGCATGGCAACACGGAAACGGCGAGTTCCGGCCTGAAGACCCGTCGCTTCGACAACATTGTCGCGGAGTTGGAAGCTTCGTTCCGCATCCACCGTGAGCTGGGCTCCTGGCTGGGCGGCGTGCATTTCGAACTGACCGGCGAAGACGTCACTGAATGCACGGGCGGGGCTCGCGGCCTGACCGACGCCGATCTCGCCCGCGCTTACAAGTCGCAGGTCGATCCGCGGCTCAACTACGAACAGGCGCTCGAGCTGGCGATGCGTATCGCGGGACTCTATTCGGCGTCGCGACGCTGAGCACCGGATGCAGAGTAGCCGCGAAAGACCGCAAAAAAGAATCTTCAGGAAGCTGAGCAGCCAGGCCGGCTGATCTCGTCGCCAGCGCCGACGCTGACGACGATCCGTTATCATTATCGCCTCGTCCTTTTTTTTTGCGGTCTTTTGCGGCCACTCCTCCTTTTCCTATTCACGACCAGATTCCCATGGCCGCAAGAAAGAAGACCACGAACAACGTCAACCCCCGACGCTATTCCAGTGAAGTCGTCGATGGACTGAAGCAGGCGCCGAGTCGCGCGATGTTGCGCGCGGTCGGCTACAAGGACGCAGATTTCAGGAAGCCCGCAATCGGCGTCGCCTCGACGTGGAGCAACCTTACGCCGTGCAACATGCACATCGACAGGTTGGCGCGCGCGGCGGCGGGGGCGATAGACAAGTCGGGCGGCAAGAGCACGACGTTCGGAACCATCACCGTTTCTGACGGCATTTCGAACGGCGCCCCTGGCATGCGCTATTCGCTCGTGTCGCGCGAAGTGATCGCGGATTCGATTGAAACAGTGACGGGCGCGCAGGGCTTCGACGGCGTCGTGGCGATCGGCGGTTGCGACAAGAACATGCCGGGTTGTCTGATCGCGCTTGCTCGTCTCAATCGGCCGGCGGTGTTCGTCTACGGCGGCACGATTCGTCCGGGTCCGAAACACCGCGACGTGATTTCCGTGTTCGAGGCGCGCGGCGCTTTCGCGAGCGGCGCAATCTCGGCGCGCGAGATGCGGGAAATCGAGCGCACGGCGATTCCCGGGCCGGGCAGCTGCGCCGGCATGTACACGGCGAATACGATGGCGTCCGCGATCGAGGCTCTGGGTATGAGCTTGCCGAACAGTTCTGCGCAGGAAGCGGTATCGCGCCGCAAGATCAGGGATTGCGAGGAGGCGGGCAAGGCCGTCGTCAAGCTCGTGAAGGCGGGCGTCACGCCGTCGCAAATCCTGACGCGCGCGGCCTTCGAGAATGCGATCACGGTGGTGATCGCATTGAGCGGCTCGACCAATGCGGTCCTGCATCTGCTGGCGATGGCGCATGCCGCGAACGTGCGGCTCGAACTCGATGACTTCACGCGCATCGGCAAGAACGTGCCAGTGCTCGCGGACTTGAGACCCAGTGGAAAGTACATGATGTCGGAGCTCATTCGGATCGGCGGCGTTCAGCCCCTGATGAAAATGTTGCTCGAGCGTGGGTTATTGCACGGCGACTGCCTCACCGTGACCGGCAAAACGCTTAGGGAGAACCTCAAAGGCGTGCGGCCTTATCCGAAAAGCCAGGACATCATTCGTGCATTCTCGAACCCGATCAAACCCGACAGCCACCTGGTCGTGCTTTACGGCAATCTGGCGCCGGAGGGCGCGGTGGCGAAGATCACGGGCAAGGAAGGACTGGCGTTCACTGGCCGCGCGCGTGTGTTCAACGGCGAAGAGGCGTCGGTGCAGGCGATTCTGGACGGCGCCGTTGGCGCGGGCGATGTCGTCGTCATTCGTTACGAAGGCCCAAAGGGCGGACCCGGTATGCGCGAGATGCTGAGTCCCACCAGTGCGATCGCCGGTCGCGGTCTCGCTGATCAGGTCGCGCTGGTCACGGACGGCCGCTTCTCCGGCGGCAGCCGGGGGTTCGTCGTGGGACATATTGCGCCCGAGGCGGCGGTGGGCGGACCAATCGCGCTCGTCGAAGACGGCGATGAAATCACGATCGACGCGCGCTCACGCGAGATGCATCTGAAAGTAGCCGAAGACGTGCTCGGCCGACGCCGCGCGGCGTGGCAAGCGCCCGAACCTTACGCGCGTCGCGGCGTCCTCGCGAAATACGCTCGCGCCGTCAGCAGCGCCTCACTCGGCGCGATCACGGATTGCGAGTTTCAGAAGTGATTAAGTGACTGGTGACTAGTGACCAGGTAGTGGAACGGTCGCGGCGCGAAGCAAGTCTTACTATTCACCAGTCACGAGTCATTTCTCACTCCAGTCACGGGTCACCTCTGCAGATGTCTCAGCCTTTCGAAATCGTCGAAGTAGGTCCGCGCGACGGGCTCCAGAGCGAGCCGGACGTGATGCCGACCGCGGGCAAGCTGGAGCTGATCCGGCGACTGGTCGACGCCGGTGTGCGGCGCGTAGAGGTCGCGAGCTTCGTGAATCCAAAGCGAGTGCCGCAGATGGCGGATGCGGAAGCAGTGCTTGCCGGCCTGCCGAGGGGACAAGACGTGCAATACGTCGGCCTCGTGCTGAATCGGAAAGGATTCGATCGCGCGCTGGCTGCCGGCTGCACGGAAATCGGCATGGTTGCGGTAGCGACCGACAGCTTCGGTGAGCGCAATCAGGGCGCTTCGATCGAGGAAACCCTCCTCGCATGGGAGGAAATCGCCCCGCTTGCTCACGCTGCCGGTATGCGCGCGCAAGTCACGATCTCAGTTGCGTTCGGTTGTCCGTTCGAGGGCGAGGTGCCGACCGATCGCGTCGTCGCCATTGCTGAGCGCCTCGCCAGGGCGAGGCCGCTCGAGATAGCGATCGCCGACACGATCGGCGTCGCCGTGCCGACACAGGTTACGGAGATGATCGGGCGACTGCAGCGAGCGCTGCCGACGACGCCGTTACGCTGTCATTTTCACAACACGCGGAATACCGCCGTGGCCAATGTGTATGCCGCAGCGCTCGCGGGCGTGCGAACGTTTGACGCCAGTGTGGGCGGTCTCGGCGGCTGTCCCTTCGCTCCCAACGCCACGGGCAACGTCGCGACGGAGGATGTGTTGTACATGATGTCGCGCGCCGGATACGACGCGGGGATCGATCTGGAACGACTCATCGAGACGGCCCGATGGCTACAGGAGCAACGCGGCAGGCCCGTTCCAGGCATGGTATCTCGGGCCGGTAGCTTTCCAATAAAATCAAAAGAGTAGAAACCGATCTTAAAGAGCTGATGCAATCAATTCAGAGGGCGCAGCGCGAGCTCGCGCGGAGGCGGATTCAACACGCGCCTCTGTCGTAGCCGCAGCCTTTCCCGGTAATACTGCTGTCGTCGATCCTTGCACCGCGTATACACTGCGCCCCCCTGGGACGCCGCGCGCGTCCCCACATCATCCAGTCGAAGGGCAAATCATGGCCAAAGCAGTGGATAAGGCTTATCAGACTGTTCGTGACCGCATCGTACGCGGGGTGTATCCCGCGGCCTCGCGTATCACGGAACAGGAAGTCGCTGCCGTCGCGGGCGTGAGCCGCACACCAGTGCGCGAAGCGTTGCGAAAACTTCACGCCGAGGGGCTGCTCGAGTTCGTTCCTCATCAGGGCGCCGTCGTCACCGAGTGGACCAGCGAGGATCGCGACGATGTGTTCGAACTGCGCGCGATGCTCGAGGCGTACGGCGCTGCTCGGGCGGCGCGCCGCATGACGGCGGAAGGCATCGCTGAACTGCGTCAGCTCGCTGAAGATCAGTATCACGAAACGCTGAGCAAGACAGACGGCTATCTGGAACGTGTCGGCGATCTCAACAGCCACTTCCACAGACGCATCCACGAATTCGCCGGCAGCACGCGGCTCGTGAGCGCGCTGTCCTCACTGATCGAAGCGCCGCTCATGATGAAGACGTTCGCGTCATATCAGGACGAAGATCTGATCCGGAGCGCTTCTCATCACCTGGAGATCGTGCGCGCGCTCGAAGCGCGCGACGGCGACTGGAGCGCAGCGCTGATGCGTTCGCATATCCTCGGCGCGCGCGGCGCATTGCGCCTGCTCTAGGAGCCTCTGCATACGCGCCATCCGATGAGCTCACCAGATTTCCGGGCCCCGTCTTTCAACCAGTTGCATCGTTGAAAGCGCAGGGTAGTCGACCTGTGCAGTGCTTCCCTCAGGCCCGAAGAGGAGTCGCCCGCTCCGCTCGCAAGATGCTGAACAATCTTCAATCTCCGGGCGGCGCGTGTCGGTGCATTGGCGTCGTGGAAATTCCGGACCTTCCTTCTGGCGGCGGCGCGTTCTGTATGGACCGTTGGTAGAATCGCTGTTCGCGGCCCCAACAGGCTGTTGAAAAAGTCCTTCCATGGACTTTTCCAACGTCGCTTGCGAAAAGCGTGGTTTTCGCTGCGCTCCCGAAATCAAGCACATAAGACTGTGCATGATTTCGCCAGGCCATCCGTGGCCCGGATTAGCAGGCGTGTTGAATCGTTTTTCAACACCCTGCTAAGGTCGCTCCATCGGGTTTCAGACAGAGGGTTGCACCATGACGATCAAAGTCGGCGACAAGATGCCTCCGGGAACGCTCACGCTCGCGACCAGGGACGGGCCGCAGAAGATCAGCGCCGACGAGTATTTCAAGGGAAAGAAAGTCGTGCTGTTCTCCGTGCCTGGCGCCTTTACCCCCACCTGCGACGCCAAGCATCTGCCGGGGTTCGTTGAGAAGGCCGGCGACCTCAAGGGCAAGGGCGTCGATGCGATTGCGTGCCTGTCGGTCAATGACGCGTTCGTCATGAAGGCGTGGGGGAAAGCGCAGAACACCGAGGGCAAGGTGGACATGCTCGCTGACGGCAACGCGGAATACACGAAGTCGCTGGGTCTGGAGATGGACGCAACCGGCTTCGGGATGGGTACGCGTGGTCAACGCTTTTCGCTCGTCGTGGACAACGGCGTGGTGAAGCAGGTCAACGTCGAAGCGAAAGGGGAATTCAAGATCTCCAGCGCGGAGCACGTGCTCGGCCAGATCTGATCTCGCCGTGCGAGATCCGCCCACCGGCAAACTGGCCAACTGGTAACTAGGCCAGACAAAGAAGGGGACGATTGACTCGTCCCCTTTGTCTTTTTCTCTCAAGGCCTCTGACCAGTAAGCCAGTTGACCAGTTGGCCGCCGCGTCAGCTCAGCGCTTTTTCCAGTTCCGGCAGTATCGTGAACAGATCGCCGACGAGACCGATGTCGGCGACCTCGAAAATCGGCGCTTCGGCGTCCTTGTTGATCGCCACGATCGTGCGCGCATCCTTGATGCCTGTCAGATGCTGGATCGCGCCCGAAATGCCGACCGCGACATACAGCTCCGGCGCGATGATCTTGCCGGTCTGACCGACCTGGAGATCATTCGGCGCGTAGCCTGCGTCAACGGCGGCGCGCGATGCGCCGACGCCGGCGCGGAGTTTGTCGGCCAGGCTGTAGATCACCTTGAAGTTATCGGCGCTGCCGACCGCCCGCCCGCCCGATACGACGCGGGCGGCCGTCTGCAGATCGGGGCGGCCGGTCTTGGCGGCGGAGCGCTCGATGAAACGAGTGTGCGAGGGCAGTTCCGCAGTGACGTTCGCCGTTTCGACGGCCGCGCCGCCGCCTTGCGGCGCGGCCTGGAACGACGCCGTACGAACCGTCGCGACGACCTTCTTCTCCTGCGGCGCTTCAACCGTGATGATCGCGTTGCCGGCGTAGACCGGGCGACGGAATTTGTAGGCCGATTCCGCCGCCATCACATCGCTCACCTGACTCACGCCAAGGAGCGCCGCGACGCGCGGCATCAGATCCTTGCCGAAGGTGGTCGACGGACCGAATACATGGGAATAGGCGCCGGCGAGCGCCGCAACCTGCGGCGCCAGCACCGCCGCGAGAGGTTCTGCATTCGCAGGGTTCTCCACTTTGAGAACGCGTTTCACGCCCTGAATCGCCGCCGCCTGCGTCGCAACGTCGCCCGCTGCGGCCGCGAAGACCGCGATGTCGATCTCCGCGCCTTCGATCGTGCTTGCGCACGCGGCGCACTTCGCCGTCGCGGGGTTCAGCTTGCCGTTCGCATGCTCTGCGACGATGAGTATCTTCGCCATCACACCAACCCCTTCTGCCTGAGCACAGCGACCAACTCCGCAACGTCCTTCACCATGACGCCTTTCTGCCGCGACGCCGGCGGCTCGAATTTCAGCGTCTTGACCTGGGCGGCGGCGTCCACGCCCAGATCGCCGATCGGCAGCGTCTCCAGCGGCTTTTTCTTCGCTTTCATGATGTCGGGCAGCTTCACGTATCGCGGTTCGTTGAGGCGCAGATCCGTCGTGAACACGGCGGGAAGGTCGACTTCAATGGTCTCGAGCCCGGCGTCGACTTCGCGCGTGACCTTCGCCTTGGCGCCGTCGAGTTCGATCTTCGACGCAAACGTCGCCTGCGGGCGATTCCACAATGCAGCGAGCATTTGTCCGGTCTGGTTGTTGTCGTCGTCGATGCCCTGCTTGCCGAGCAATACGATCTGCGGAGTTTCCTTCTCGATGAGTTTGAGGAAGACGCGAGCGGCCGCGAGCGGCTCGATGGCGGCGTCTGTCTGCACGTGGATCGCGCGGTCGGCGCCCATCGCGAGGCCCGTGCGCAGCTGCTGCTGAGCTTCCGCGGGACCAATGCTCACGACGATCACTTCGGTCGCCGCGCCCTTCTCCTTGATGCGCAGCGCCTCCTCCAGCGCGATCTCATCGAAGGGATTGATGCTCATCTTCACACCTTCGGTCACGACGCCCGTGCCGTCAGGTTTGACGCGAACGCGGACGTTGTAGTCCACGACGCGCTTCAGGCCAACCAGGATCTTGCTCACACCAGCGCTCCAGATAGTTGCAACAAACGCAGGCCGACGGCGGAACGTGCGCCTCGCTGCGAGACGAGGCGGCGATGACTCGAAGGGTAGGGCGAGACGCCGCAAAACTGCCCGCCGGGCAGCGGCGGGGCGACGCTACTGGAACGTAGCGCGGGAGTCAAACGAGAGAAGCGGTTAGCGGTTAGCCAGAACGCGGATAGCAATCGCCAAGAAATCCTACATTGCAGAATGGCCTGGGCCGCCATTGGGCAGGAGCAGCTAGACTAACCGCTAACCGCTAACCGCCAACCGCTTTCCAATATGCCCGACGCACTCGCTCCTCGTCTCAAGTTCGGCGTCATCGCGCCGGCGACCAACACGATCGTGCAGCCCGAGTACGACGCGATGCGACCGCCCGGCATCAGCAATCAGATGGCGCGCGTCGTGATTCCGGATACGCCTGTCGGAACAGAGGATGAATTCGCGGCGATGATGGGCGCCGTGCGCGCGTCCGTCGAGACCGCGCTCGACATGGCGATGGCGTGCTCGCCCGCTGCAATCGTTCTCGGGATGTCCGCCGAAACGTTCTGGGAGGGGACGATGGATGCGAACGCGCTGCAGGCGCATCTGGAGGGACGCGCGGGCGTGAAAGTCATCCTCGGCGCTCAGGCCTGCCAGGCGGCGATTCAGCGCTACGGCGGCATTCGCCGCATCAGCCTGATCACTCCTTATATGCCGTCCGGCGACGCGCAGGTCCGCCGCACGTTTACGGACAGCGGCTTCGAAGTCATCAATCTGCTCGGACTCAAGTCCAACAGTCCCTTGCTCATGGCGCACGAGTCGCCCGAACGACTGCGCCGCGCCGTACGCGAGGTGGACGACCCGAGCGTCGAACTCATCTTGCAGGTCGGCACGAATCTGGCTTTCGCCAAAGTCGCCGCCGAAGCCGAGCGCTGGCTCGGCAAACCCGTGCTGGCGGTCAACACGTGCACTTACTGGCACGCGCTGCGGACCTCCGGCGTCGACGACAAGATCGACGGGTTTGGTTCGCTGCTGATGGAGCACTGAGAACGGGTAGGGGGCTTGGGGCCTGGGGCGCGGGCAAGAAGAGCCGGAGGCTGTGATCCACCACGCAGCAGGCGACTGTGAGTCCGGGAAGACTTCCGTCTCTGCTATCTTCTGACCCGAGCCCCAAGCCCGAAGCCCCACGCCACCAGTCATGCGCACCATCCGACCCAGTTCCGGCCTCGCCAACGTCAGATACGAAATCCGCGGCGACCTGGCGCGACGCGCGAATGAGATGGAGCGGCTCGGGTACGAAATCGTGCCCCTGAATATCGGCAATCCGGGCGTGTTCGGATTTCGCACGCCCGAAACGATGCGGCTCGCGATGATCGAGAATCTGAAATCGAGCGAGGCGTACTGCCATCAGAAGGGCGTCTTCCCCGCGCGCGAAGCGGTGGTAATGCAGCAGCAGAGCCGCGGCGTTCGCGGAGTGAGCGCGGACGAAGTGTTCATGGGGAATGGCGTGAGCGAGTTGATCGATCTCGTCCTGCGCGCGTTGTTGTCGACGGACGATGAAGTGCTCGTGCCGAGCCCGGACTATCCGCTGTGGACCGCGGCCGTGAACCTGAATCGCGGCAAGGCGGTGCATTACCCTTGTCGTCCCGAGAACGGTTTCGAGCCGGATCCGAAAGACATCGAAGCGCTGATCACGAGCCGCACAAGGGCGATCGTGGTGATCAATCCGAACAATCCCACGGGCGCGGTGTACTCGCGCGCGACGCTCGATGCGATCGCGCGCATCGCGGAACGCCACCATCTCGTCGTCTTCAGCGACGAGATCTACGACCAGATCCTCTATGACGGCGCAGAGTTCACGCCGATGGCGACGCTGGTGCACGGGACGCTGTGCGCGACTCTCTCTGGATTGTCGAAGGTGTATCGCGCGTGCGGTTATCGCGTCGGATGGGCCGTGTTCTCCGGTGAGATCGAATCTGCGCGCGAATATCTGAACGCGCTCGACAAGTTGTCCTCGCTTCGTCTGTGCAGCAACGTGCCGGGCCAGTGGGCCGTGCAGACAGCGCTCGGCGGCTACCAGAGCATCCATGAGCTGACGCGCTCCGGCGGACGGC
This sequence comes from uncultured Gammaproteobacteria bacterium, assembly GCA_963723505.1. Classification (GTDB taxonomy): domain Bacteria; phylum Pseudomonadota; class Gammaproteobacteria; order Steroidobacterales; family Steroidobacteraceae; genus Steroidobacter. Next base: position 235,582 of record CAVRQU010000020.1, on the reverse strand, counting down.
TGTACGAGTCGCGGCGCGCCATTCTGGACGGGGTCGCAAGAAGCAAATACCTGCAGGTGCATGCGCCGCGCGGCGCGATTTACGCCTTCATCGGCGTGAAGGACGGCGTACTGCCCGGCTTCGACGATCAGCAGTTCGCGATGGATCTCCTCGAGTACAAACATGTGCTGCTTGCGCCGGGCACGAGCTTCAATGCGCCCTGCAAGACACACTTTCGGATCACCAATCTGCCGACGCCTGAAGTGCTTGCCGATGTGTTCCGGCGCATGGAGGAGTTGCTCGACAGCTACGCCTCAGGGTCCGAGCCGGTATCGCGTACGGCGCCCGAGCTGAAAGTCGTCCGGCAATGACAGCGTGAGGACGTGACGGCGAGAGGTCGGGAGGACGTGAGGACGTAAAGGCGTGAGGGCGCAGGACGCCATGATATCCGTCTTAGCCATTCCGCCATTCCGCCATTCCGTCCTCATCACCCACGCCATTCCGCGATTTCGTCCTTCCGTCCTCAGGCCCGCGCCATTCCGCCATCACGCCTTGACGTGCTCTCCTTTATCATGGCGCGTCGTCTGCTGACCCCGCGTCACCGCCTTGCAACTCAACGCGCTCCTCGACCAGAACGTCGTCGTTCTCACAGCCAGCCGGCGCCTGGCTCATGTGGTGCGTGCGGGCTACGCGCGGCACGCGCAGGCGCAGGGTCGCGCGATCTGGCGTACGCCGCGTGTGCTTCCGTGGAGTACGTGGCTCCGCCAGCAGCAGCTTGAAACGCGCGCAATATCGCCCGAAGCGGCGCAGCGCGTATTGACGCGCGCCCAGGCGCGCGTGCTGTGGGACGAGACCGTCGCGAGCAGCCGGGCAGGACACGATTTGCTCAGCCCGTCCAGCGCGGCGCGCCTCGCGGCTCGCAGTTGGCGCCGCCTGCACGACTACCTGATTCCGATCGAGCAGCTGGCCGCGTTTGACGCGCCGGAACCGGCGGCGCTGTTTGAGTGGTGCAGCGAGTTTGCACGTCGCTGTCGCGCCCTCGAAGCCATCGATGAGGCGGAGTTGGCGCAATGGGCTTTTGATACGGGCTTCACGCCGCGCGACCGGATTGCACTGGCGGGCTTCGATCTGACGCCGCCCGCGATGGCGCGCCTGATCGGGCGGTGGCGCGAACAACGTCTGGTTGCTGAAGGTGGGGGCGCCGCGCGCCGCGCACGCCGCGCTGTCGCCGTAGCGGCGAACGATCCGGGCGCCGAGCTCGATCTCGCGGCGCGGTGGGCGCGCGCTCAGGTGGAGGCAGGATGCGGCGAGGTCGGCGTCATTCTGAATGACGTCCAGGCGCGCCGCGACGAGGTGCGCCGCGTCTTCGAGGATGTGTTCGCGCCGGGAATGCGTCGCACCGGCGGCGATACGGGCTCGATCCCCGTCGTAATCGCAGCGCCCGCGCCGCTCGGCTCATATCCGCTCGTCGATGCGGCATTGTTGATCATCGAGCTGGCGGTGGGCGAGCGGCCCGCGACGGCCGCCGGGCGTTTGTTGCGCTCGCCGTTTCTCGCAGGGGGCGAAGCTGAGCGCGACAGGCGCGCGCTGGCCGATGTCAGCTTGCGTGAGAAACAACTCGACCGCTGGGACTGGTTTGAACTCGAACGCTTCGCCGGCGTGCAGCGGTGCGAGCAACTCGAGCTCGCGGCGCGAGCCCTGAATGCGCTGCTGCGCTCGGATCTTGCGCCAGCGTCGGCGAGCGTCTGGGCGGAGCGCTTCCATCGCATGCTGCGCACGGTCGGCTGGCCCGGCGAGCGCACGCTCAACAGCGCCGAGCATCAGACGCTCGCGAAGTTTCATGATGCGCTGGCGGAGTTCGGGGCGCTGGACTCGATCGCCGGTCGCATGAGCCTGCAACACGCGCGCGCGCGCCTTCGCGACTTGCTGAACGACACGCCGTTCGAACCGGAGACCGGCAGCGCCGCCGTTACGGTCATCGATCCCGACACCAGTGCAGGCATGCGCTTCGACGCGTTGTGGGTGGCGGGCCTGCATGCCGAGCGATGGCCTGCGCCGGTCAACCCCGATCCGCTGATCCCCCTCGAACTGCAGCGCACTGCGCAGATCCCGGAAGCGACCGCCGTCGGCGTGCGGCGCCAGGCCGAGCAACAGCTGCAGCGCTGGATGAGCGGCGCGGACGCCGTTGTGTTCAGCTGGCCGACGCACGACGGGGAAGCGACGCTCGCAGGCAGTCCGCTGCTGGCCGACGTGCAGATGGAGCAGGTCGACCTGATCGCGCAGGTTCGCACGTCGACGTTGCGCCAGGTCGCCTTCGAGCAGCGTCCGGTCCTCGCCAGCCTCATGGATGAGCGCGCGCCGCCGCTGTCGACGGAACAGGCGCGCGGCGGCTCGCGCACGGTGGAGCTCCAGTCCATTTGTCCATTTCGCGCACAGGCCGAGTTGCGCCTGGATGCAACGCAGCTCTCACGCGTCAGTCTCGGCGTTGAACCGCTCGACCGAGGCGCGTTGCTGCACCGTGTGTTGTTCGAAATCTGGGGCTCGCTGCAGACGCAACAGACGTTGCTCTCGCTCGATGAAGCGACGCTGGAGGAACGCGTGCGCGAATGCGCCGCGCGTCACGCGATGCAAACGTTGCGGCCAGCGACGCGCTCTCGAAGCCGACTCGCGGCCCTTGAGATCGATAGCGTGGTGCGTCAGACGATGCGGCTTCTGAAGCAGGAGAAAGAGCGGCCGCCGTTCGAAGTTCGTTCCGCGGAGAGCGCGCAGCGATATGCGCTCGGCGGTCTGACGATCACGCTCAGGCCAGATCGGATTGACGAGCTTGCCGACGGTCAGCAACTCCTCATCGACTACAAGCTCGGCGATTCGCATCAGCGCAACGACTGGCTCGATCGACAGCCCGGCCGACCGCGGCGCCCGCAATTGCCCCTCTACGCCCTCGCACTCGGCGAGCGGCTGGGGGCGCTCGCGTACGTGATCCTGGCGCCGGGCGCGGTCGAGTATCGCGGCTGGAGCAATGGGGCGGCGGTCGGCGCAGGCGTACAGCAATACCCGGCGGGCGTGCGGGTCGATCTTGGCGATCCGCCCGATTGGGACGCACTGCTGCATCACTGGCGCTTCACACTGACGCGCCTCGCGGAGCAGTACGTGGCCGGCGAGGCGCGCGCGGATCCGCTGCCGCAGGCGTGCGCTACGTGTCACCTCAGCACGCTCTGCCGAATCCATGAGCGCGTTGCGAGCGAGCGTTCCGAGGAGCCGCTCCATGGTGATTAGCGACCTGGCGGCGCGGACCGCGGCCCTCGATGTGCGACAGTCGTTCATCGTTCAGGCGCCTGCGGGCTCCGGCAAGACCGAACTGCTGACCCAGCGCTTCCTGCGCTTGCTCGCAACCGTCGATGCGCCCGAGCAGATCCTCGCGATCACGTTCACGCGCAAGGCGGCGGCGGAAATGCGTGAGCGCGTTCTCAAAGCGATTGCTGCGGCCGGGCGCGCGGCGCCGGAGACGCCGCACAAGCGCACGACGTGGGAACTGGCGAACGCGGTGCGCGAGGCGGACGCCCAGCGCGACTGGCGGCTGTTGCAGCATCCGGCGCGCCTGCGCATCCAGACCATCGATGCGTTGAACTCGTCGCTCGCGCGTCGCCTGCCGGTGCTCGCGGGCGCGGGCGCAGTCATCGAGCCGACGGACGACCCGTGGCCGCTGTACGAGGCTGCTTGCGCACGGTTGATCGAGCGCCTCGGCGATGGCTCGGAGGCGGCAGGGCGCCTCGAGCACCTCATCGTGCATCTCGCGAACCGCGTGGATCGCATCATCGAGCTGCTCAGCGAGTTGCTCGCGAAACGCGATCAATGGCTGCATCCGATCGTACGCGCGCGGCGAAGCGCGGACCTGCGCGCGATGCTGGAAGCAGTGCTGCGCGGCGTCGTCGAACGGCGTCTAACGGCGCTCTGCGAGCGGTTGGGAGACGAGCGTCGCCGCGAATTGCTGGCGCTCGCCCAGTACGCCGCCGGGAATCTGATAGCGAACGCGTCCCTTGCACCCGCGCGCCGCAGTGCACTGGAAGCGTGCCTCGGTTGCACATCGCTCGGCCCGGACGCCGCGTGCCTGCCCGCATGGCGCGCCGCCGCAGCCCTGCTGTTCACTCAAAAGAACGAGCTGTATGCGAGCGTCAACGTAAAGCAGGGCTTCCCTCCGACAAACGCAGCGCTGAAGACGCGCATGTTGTCGATGCTCAGGATGCTTGGCGCGGACGAGACCGCGTGCGAACAGCTGCTCGAGCTGAAGACGCTTCCTGACCCGGTCTACGCTGAGGAGCAATGGCGAATGCTCCAGGCCTTGCTGCAACTGCTGCCGGCCGCCGTCGCCGAGCTGCAGCTCGTATTCCAGAGCGAGGGTGCAGCCGACTACATCGAAGTCGCGCTGCGCGCCCTGCGGGCCCTCGGGGCGGCAGATGAGCCGACGGACCTCGCGCTCGCATTCGACTACAGGATTCAGCACATCCTGGTCGATGAGTTCCAGGACACCTCCTTTGCCCAGCTCGATTTGCTCGAGCGGCTGACTGCGGGTTGGGTTGACGGCGACGGCCGGACGCTGTTCTGCGTGGGCGATCCCATGCAGTCGATCTATCGCTTTCGTCAGGCCGAAGTCGGTTTGTTCCTGAATCTGCAGCGTCACGGACTGCGCAACGTGGCGCTTCAGCCGCTCACACTCTCCGCAAACTTTCGCTCGGACCCGGCCGTAGTCGCGTGGGTGAACGGCGCATTTCCGGATGTGCTTGCGCCGAAAGACGACCCTGAGCAGGGTGCGGTCAGCTACAGCCCGAGCGTCGCCGCCTGCGGCGCCACGGGCGGCGGCGTGCAGGTTCATCCGCTCGTGAACGCTGATGCGACGATCGAGGCGAGGCTCGTTCTTGAAATCGTGCAGGAAACGCTGGAGCTCGACCCCGTGGGCTCCATCGCGGTGCTGGCGGCCGCGCGTTCTCATGTGGACGCTATCGCACGCGAGCTCAGCGTCGCAGGCATCCGCTTTCAGGCCGTCGACATCGAGCGTCTGCGCGACCGCCCCGTCGTACAGGACCTCATCGCACTGACGCGTGCGCTTGTCCATCTCGGAGATCGAACAGCCTGGCTGGCCGTACTGCGCGCGCCCTGGTGCGGGCTCACGCTGGCGGATCTGCATGCAATCGCGGCCGACGACGGCGACGCGACGGTCGTCGAAGCGCTGCAGCGCGCGTTACGCACCGGGCGTCTTTCTGGAGGAGGGCGCCGTTCGCGCTTCGCGGACCTGCAACGTTCTGAACGCTGCTCTGGCGGAGCGGGGCCGCTGGTCGTTGCGCTTGTGGATCGAGCGCGCCTGGAACGCTCTCGGCGGGCCCGCGACCGCGAGTCGTGCGACTGATCTGGACGATGCAGAGGCGTACTTCGCCCGACTCGAAGAGATCGAAACGGCGGGCGATCTCGAGGATGTCGCGCGGCTGGAGGACCAGCTCGAACGGTTGTTCGCCCATTCACGACCGCAGGGCAGGGTGCAGGTCGAACTGATGACCATCCACGCTGCGAAAGGTCTGGAGTTCGACGCCGTCATCGTTCCTGGTTTGCATCGCACCGTACGCGGCGAAAATCGCGAGCTGCTGCGCTGGACGCGTATCGCGGGGGCCGACGGCGGCGTCGTGCTGGCGCCGATCAGAGCGGAAGGCGCCGAGGCGGATTCGGTCTATCGCTGGATCGAACTGCTGGAGCAGCAGCGACTGCTGCGGGAGCGCGCACGGTTGCTGTATGTAGCGATGACGCGGGCGAAACGCGCGCTGCACCTGGTCGGCGCCGTCAAGGCGAGCGAGCGCGACGGCGCAATCACGATCAGTGAGCCGCCGAAAGGCTCGATGCTGCGGATGATCTGGAGCACGGTCGCCCCGGCCTTCGAAATTGCCTACTCGGCAGAGGCGCAGGTCTCCGGCGCCTCGGCGCTGCGGCGGGAGCAAGCGCTGCGACGCCTGCCGCTCGACTGGACGCCGCCGACTGCGCCGCGCGGTTTGACAGCGGCGCAGGAATCAGTCGTCGACATTGAAGCGGAGCGGCCCGATTTCGACTGGGTGAGCCAGGTGAGCCGTCGCATCGGCACGCTCGTGCATCGCGAGCTGGATCGTCTGACGCGGCCTCGCCCTGGATCTCAAGGACCGGCGGCGCTGGAGGCGTCACGCTCCAGGTTGATCTCCGAGTTGGCTGAGTTGGGCGTGCCTCCGGATCGATGCGACGAGGCCTGCGACAAGGTGGTGAGGGCGATTGAGCACACGTTGAGCGACACGCGCGGACGCTGGCTGCTCGGTCTCGACGCTCGTGTGCGTGAGGCGGAATCCGAGCTCTCCCTGAGCGGGGTGATCGAGGACGAAATCATCGACGGCGTCATCGATCGAACGTTCGTAGATGACCGCGGCGTGCGATGGATCGTGGATTTCAAGACGAGCACGCATGAGGGCGGGGGGCTGGACGCGTTCCTCGACGCAGAGGTTGCCCGTTATCGCCGGCAACTGACGCGCTATGTCAGGCTTATGACGTTGTTCAAACCCGGCGAACCGGTGAAGGCTGCGTTGTATTTCCCGCTACTGAAGCAATGGCGGGAAGTGACGGTCGCCTGAAACGCGGGCAAGACTCACGCCGAACGCAGGCGCGCCATTCATTTGCGCCGCTCATCGCCGCGCGGCGCCTGCGAGGTCGGACTATCGTCAAGCGGCGACAATCCGGGCGTATCCAGGTCTTCGAACTGATCGTGGTCGACCGCCCAGAAGAACGCCGCCGCGGCGCAGACCAGCAGCAGGATGGACAACGGAATCGTCACCAGCAGTACGTTCATGCGGCGTCTGCCCGTCGAGCCAACTGCGCGCGCCCGACGGGTTCACGCGCTTCCTGATCTGCGGAGGCTTCACGACCAATTCGCAGCGCATTCAGGACGACGCACACGGAGCTCAACGACATCCCGAGCGCCGCCAACCAGGGCGGCACAAAGCCGAGTGCGGCGAGCGGCACGGCAGTCAGGTTGTAGAACAACGCCCAGCGCTGGTTCTGATGCAGTATGACCAGCGTCTGCCGTGCGATCGTGCGCGCCGTCGCCAGCGCCGCGACGCGCCCGCCCGCGAGCACGAGGTCGCTGCTTGCCTGTGCGAGTTCCGCTCCGCCAGCGAGTGCGACCGAGACGTCCGCGCCCGCCAGAACCGGTGCGTCGTTGACTCCATCGCCGACGGCGATGACGCGGGCGCCGCCCGCACGCAATGCAGTCAGCCAGTTCAATTTGTCAGCGGGCAGCTGCCGTGCACGCCAGTCCGAAACACCAAGCTGTTCCGCAACGTCCGCCACCTTCGTCGCCGCATCGCCGCTTGCAATGGACACGTTCAGTCCCTGCGCCTTGAGCGCATCGATCGCAGCGCGTGCGCCAGGCCGCAGACGCTCGCCCAACCGGAATGCCGCGATCGCGCCGGCGTCGTCGGCCAGCAAGACGGCGTCGTCATCGGTCGAAGGATGAGAGAGCGCGAAGGCGCCGCGGCCGAGGCGAAGTTTGCGTCCAGCAACCGTGCCGGAGACGCCGAGCCCCGCCTGCGAATTCATGTCGGTAGCCTGCTCGACGCGACCATCGCCGTACGCAGCTGCGATGGCTTGCGCGATTGGATGACGGCTCTCGCGTCCAAGCGAGGCGGCGAGCCGCAATGCCGCGTCACGCGACACGCCGTTGAACGTTTCCACATCGGCGAGCGCCAGCTGCGGTTCGGTCAGCGTACCGGTCTTGTCGAAGACGACATGCGTCGCCTCGGCCAGCGCCTGAATCGCATCCGGCTTCACAACCAGAACGCCGCGCCGCGCGAGCACCTCGAGTGCGCGCGTGATAGCGGCCGGAACCGCCAACGCAAACGCGCATGGACACGACACGACGAGCACCGCCAGCGCAGCGGCAAAAGCACGCGACGGATCGATGACGCTCCATGCCGCCGCCGTCAGCGCCGTCAACGCCAGAACGCGTGCAACGAAGCGCCCCGTGGCCCGCTCGCCGGCGCGCGCGAGTTGCGGGCGTTGCGCCTGCGCACGTCCCACCAGCGCGGCGATGCCCGCCAATGCGGTATCTGCCCCCACGCGCTCGACCCGCAGCTGGATCGGTCCATCCACCAGAACGCTGCCGGCGATCAAGAGGTCTCCGCTGCGCCTCGCAACTGGCGCGGATTCGCCGCTGAGCAGCGCTTCATCGACGCGACAGCGCTCGCTCAGCAATACGCCATCGGCGGGAACGAGACCGCCCTCGCCGACGTGAACATGGTCGCCGACGCTGAGTTCGTGAACGCCGATGCGCTCCAACGAGCCGTCATCACGCCGGCGGTGTGCGAAAGGCGGAGTCAGCCGGGCGAGCGCATCGGTCAGGTCAACGGCGCGGTGGCGTGCGCGCATTTCGAGGTAACGGCCCGCGAGCAGGAAGAACACGAACATGCATACCGAATCGAAGTACACATGACCGCCGCCGCGCAGCGCCTCGACGAGGCTTGCGACGTAGATGATCGCGACCGCAACTGCGACCGGGACGTCCATGCTGAGTTGACGCGCTTTGAGCGAGCGTAGCGCGCCAGCGAAAAAGGGTTGGGCTGAATAGAGAACGACCGGCGCCGCCGCGAGGAACCCGAGCCAGCGAAACAGTTCGTCGCGTGACGGGTCTGGCGAATCAACGTCGCCCAGATACAGCACCGCGGCGTACATCATCGCCTGCATGGCTGCGAATCCGGCCACGAGCAGCCGCTTGAGCGCGTCGCGCGACTCGCGTCGACGCACATCGTCGAGCGCACGAGCGTCGAGCGGGAAGGCGCGATAACCCGTCCGCGCGAGACACGCGAGGATGTGCGGCAACGTCGTTGTCGCGCTGCGCCAGGTGACTCGCGCACGTTGCGAGGTTGCATTTACCTGGATGCTGGCTACGCCCGGCAGCGCTGCAACCGCGCGCTCGATCAGCCACACACAGCCGGCGCAGCGCACGCCTTCGACCAACAGCATCGCTTCGCGACAACCATCGCCCAGTTCCCGGACTACATGGCGGGCGATCTCCGGGCGGCGCCAGGCGTCGAGATTGCCCTGATCGGCATCGGTCCCGGGATCCGGTTTGCGCGCCGGTTGCGTGCGCAGGCGATAGTAGTCGCCGAGGCCAAGGTGTTCGATCCACTCGGCGGCCGCGCGGCAACCGTGACAGCACATGGGACGAGACTGGCCCGCAATGCGCGCGTGAATGACGAGGCCGTGAGGCAACGGCTCACCGCAATGCCAGCAGCCGGCGTCGTGAGCGGTCATCGAGCGTGCTCAGCAGGTTGCGCTGCCGGCATCTTCAGCAGTGGGTCGCTATCGACGGGCAATGGCTCATCGGGATGTCGCGCCGCCAGGATGATCATGCTGACGCAACCGACGATGCACGCGAACAGGATCGTCGCGCCCAGCCAGACGATCGGTAATCGATGCCACGGCTCGCCCGACCTGGTCATGGCGTCGATCGTCATCCGTGTCCTCTTACCCAGGCGGCGATGAGTCGCACCTCATTCTCGGTGAGGCGCGTACGCCATCCCGGCATGACGCCGTTGCGTCCATCGCGGATTGATTTGGCGATGCTGACGAAGTCGCCGCCGTAGAGCCAGGTCCTGTCGGTCAGATTGGGGGCTCCCAGGGCTGGGTTGCCGCGGCCATCCGCGCCATGGCAGGCAATGCACAGGGCGTCGTAACGCGCCTTGCCCGGCGCGATCCAATCCGTCGGCGCTTTTGTGCCGCTGAGACTCAGCACGTAGGCCGTCGCCTGGTTCACGCCTTCATGACCGAGGGTCGGACCCCACGGAGGCATGACGCCGCGGCGACCATCGAGAATGCTCGCCATGAACGTCTCGGCGTCGCCGCCGTACAGCCACTCAGCGTCGGTGAGGTCGGGTGCGCCCACCGCCTGATTGCCGAGCGCTTCAGGGCCATGACAAGCGGCGCAGTTGTCGAGATACAGTCGATGGCCGATCCTGGCGGCGTCGGGGTTCACGGCCAACTCCTCGAGACTCAGGGCGCCCAGGGACTGCATGCGCGCGTTGAGTTTCGCGTCGTTGGCCGCGATCTCGCGCTCCAGTTCCTGCGTGGAGGTCCACCCGAGCACGCCCGGGAAGCCCGCCGAAGCCGGGGTACAGCACGAAGTAGATCAGTCCGGCAATGAGCGCGCCCGCCGAAGCGAGCGCCCACCACAGCGGCAGGTTGCGCACGCCTTCGCGCAGCACGCCATGCGCCCAGACGTGGCCGGTCGTGCCATCGGGCTCAGTGGGGATCTTGACGATCTGAGCCCACACGAACAGAAACAGCGCGAGGCCCAGGTTGAGCACCAGGAGGACGATGACCCAGCCCGACCAGAAGCCGCTCATTGCTTCCTGCCCTCAATATGCTGCGCCGTGAGCGCATCGTCATGCATCGGGATGCGCGCCAGGGCGTCGAACTTTTTCTTGTGAAACGGCAACCATGCCCAGATCCAGACGCCGATGAAGATCAGCATCAGCACGACGATGATCACGCCGATCAGGTGACCCCATACCGGATTCATGGCGCCGCCGCCTGTGTAGCGTCCGGCGAATCGGCCGGCGAGGTCGCGCACGCCGAGTCCTTGCAGGTAAGCGACGAGCGCGTCGAGTTCAGTCTTTCCTTTGACCGCCTCATATGCTGCGGCGATGTCCGCATCCGAGTACGGATCGCCGAGAAGACGCAGCGTTCGCATGCGCGCCTGAATGTCGGCGTAATCGAGGCGCGCCGTGGCGAGCCAGGGATAGTTCGGCATGTTCGATTCAGGTACGACCTTGCGCGGGGCGATCAGGTGCACACGGTGCCACTCGTCAGAGTATTTTCCGCCGATGCGCGCGAGATCCGGTCCCGTGCGCTTGGAGCCCCATTGGAACGGGCGGTCGTATACGGCTTCACTTGCATCCGAATAGCGGCCATAGCGTTGGGTTTCGAAACGCAGCGTTCGGATCATCTGCGAATGGCACTGGTAACACGCTTCGCGCACATAGATGTCCTTTCCTGCGAGGCGGAGCCCGTCATAGGGTTTGAGTCCCGGCGCCGGCGCCACCGTGTGCGCCCGCACGAAGATCGGAGTGATCTCGGCCAGACCGCCGAAGGACACGAGGACCACGATCACCACGCCGAGCAGACCGGCGTTCTTTTCGATTTTCTCGAGGGGCCTCGATTTGTGCGTCGCCATTGCTCATTACCCCCGCGCCGGCAGCGGCGGCGGAACCTGGTCCAGGACCGGCTCCGGAATGGGTTCGGGGATCGGCACCAGGATCGGCTTGATCTGGTTGAGGCGCGCCAGCTCCGCCGTGTGCCAGAGGTTCCAGGCCATCACGACCATGCCGCCGAGAACCAGCAGTCCACCGAGAACTCGCATCACGTAGTACGGTTTGATCGCGATCAGACTTGCGAGGAAGCTGTAGGTGAGCGAGCCGTCAGGATTGGTCGCACGCCACATCAAGCCCTCCGTCACGCCGGCGGCCCACATCGAGGCGATGTAGATGAGCACGCCCGCCATGTGCATCCAGAAGTGGAGCTCCATCGCCTGGCGCGAGTGGACCTCCGGACGATCGAGCGCACGCGGGGCCATCGCGTAAAGCGACCCGATCGTGATCATGGCGACCCAGCCGATCGCTCCCGAATGCACATGGGCGACCGTCCAGTCCGTGTAGTGGGATAGCGAGTTGACTGACTTGATCGCCATCAGGGAGCCTTCGGTGGTCGCCGCCAGGTAGAACACCAGCGCCATCACCATGAACTTTGCAGCGGGATCCGTTCGGAGCTTTCCCCACGAGCCATTGAAGGTCATCAGGCCGTTGGCGGCCGATCCCAGGCTCGGCATCAGGAGCAATATCGAAAACGCCATTCCGACGGACTGCGTCCAGTCGGGCAACGAGGTGTAGAGCAGATGGTGCGGACCTGCCCACATGTACACCGAGATCAGCGCCCAGAAATTGACGATGGAGAAGCGATAACTCCACAAGGGCTGTTGCGCCTGGCGGGGCACGAAGTAGTACATCATTCCGAGAAAGCCCGCCGTCAGAAAGAACGCTACGGCGTTGTGGCCGTACCACCACTGCACCATCGCATCCACTGAGCCTGAGTAGACCGTGTAGGACTTGGTCAACGATACCGGCAGCGCGATGTTGTTGACCACGTGCAGCAGGGCGACCGCGATGATGAAGGCGCCGTAATACCAGTTCGCGACGTAGATGTGCTGGATGCGACGCCGCGCCAGCGTGGCGAAGAATACGACGGCGAACGAGACCCACACGACGGCGATGATGAGGTCGATGAACCATTCCGGCTCGGCGTATTCCTTGCTCTGCGTCACGCCGAACGGCATCGTCGCCATCGCAAGGATGATCGCAAGCTGCCAGCCCCAGAACGTGAACATCGCAAGACGCCCCAGGGCCAGTCTGGTATGGCAAGTGCGCTGTACGACGTAGTAACACGTCCCCATCAGCGCTGAGCCGCCGAACGCGAAAATCACGCCAAAGGTGTGGTTGGAACGGATGCGGCTATAGCTCAGCCACGGGACATCGAAATTGAGCGCTGGCCACGCAAGCTGCGCAGCCGCGAGCACGCCGATTGACATGCCAACAACGCCCCAGATGGCCGCGGCCATGAGGAACATTCGAACGACGTGATCGTCGTAGGTTTCTGCTCTGGAAGGCATGACGACGCTCGCAACACGTGCTGACGCAGCTCACTACGAGAGCAGGTGCGTATGGCCAGGCTGGACGGTTATGCGTTTGTACGCCGCGATCACGAACCGACCGGCAATCGCGATCGGATTCTCAAACTTGGCGGCGTCAAATCAATATGTAGAGGGGGCAAATAGGTAATTGCCTGTCGGTCCTTGCAGGCTGCGCTTTCGCGGGCCGGAGAAGCTCGCGTCGGCCGCGGGAGCGTGGGGGCGTTGCCGGAAATACCGTTGGACCTTCCCCAGGACTTCGAGGCGCTCTGAACCGCGTCACAAGTCGCGCCCACGCCCAATGCTAAGCTCCGCGCCGAAGGATCGATGGGGGAGGATGCATGCACATCGTTATTGCAGCCATCACGGCGGTGGCTGGACTGCTCTGGGCGCTCAATTCGCTGCAGCGCTCCGGTTTCGACGTCAATTCACTGAATCCGTTGCTCGGGTATCGGCGCTGGCAATGGCGCAAAACGTACGGCGGCCGGCCCATTTACAAGCTCGATCGTCCGATCGACGTTGCGGCGGTCCTGCTGCTGGGCGTCGCCAAGGCCGACGGCGACATCACGTCCGATCAGAAGAAAGAGCTGCTCGGGATGTTCCAGAGTGAATTCGGAATCTCACGGGACGAAGCGAGCGATCTGCTGCTCGCGAGCGTGCATCTGATTCGCGACGAGATCTACCTCGTGGATCACCTCGACAAGATCCTCGAACGCAGCGCGCCGAAATTCGAAGCCGAGGCGGTCACGGCGCTGTTGCGCATGATGCGTCGGATGGCGGCGCTGGACGGCGCCATGAATTCCGAACAGGAGAAACTCATCAACGCGACGGACCGCTACTTCGCCGCGCGCACGAAGCCCCCGACGAAATGGAGCTGAGCAGCGGGAACGGTGCAGACGCCTGATTGGCCGGCTGACCTGGCGCCCGAATGGCGGCAGAGTAAGTGGATCGCCATTCAGCGAACCCCGCCATACACTCGCAGCGTCGTGTTGAGCACTTCTCGCGTCGCCGACATCCTGGCCGGATGTGAGGCATCTTTGTCCGTCTCTGTCCGACAACGAACGTAACATCGGATGCGACTCCCACCTGGAGACGTCGTGCGCGGATCTGCGTTGCTGTTGATGCTGATTTCCTGGGTCTCCCTGAACGCCGCCCAGGCGGCGGGAGAACAGGCGCGACCGCTCATCGCCGTCGTCGCGCAGAATGGCGGGACGGAGCCGACGGACTTCCTCGTGCCGTTCTCGATCCTTGCCGGTTCCGGCGCGGCGGACGTGCGCGCACTTGCAGTCGAAGAGGGAGAAGTGAGGCTGCATCCTGCGAACATAAGCCTCGACGTACACGCCTCGATCACGAGCTTCGACGCCGAGTTTCCGGAAGGCGCCGACTACGTCATCGTGCCGGCGGTTCACGACCCGCAGGAGCCGCGGTTACTCGAGTGGTTGCGGGCGCAGAGCGCGCGCGGCGCAACGATCATGAGCATCTGCGACGGTGCGAAGGTTCTTGCGCACGCGGGCCTTCTCGACGGACGCAGCGCGACGGCCCACTGGTACGCGCTCGATGACCTGCGGCGCGAGTTCGCGACGACGCAGTGGCGCCAGGATCGTCGCTATGTCTTCGAAGACGGCGTCGCCACGACGTCGGGAGTGTCCGCATCGTTGCCGGCGACGCTGGCGCTGCTGGAGCGCATAGCCGGACCGACGGCGACGCACGCTTATGCTGAACAACTCGGCGTGACCGGCTGGGGAGCGGAACACGACGGCGCCTCGTTTCGACTCTCGGGCGGCGCAGTCCGCGTTGCTCTGCTGAACAAGCTGGCGTTCTGGCGCGGCGAGCGACTGGGACTGCAACTGCCCGAGGCGGTCGACGAGGCCGGCGCGGCGCTGATCATCGACGCGTACTCGCGAACCTGGCGATCCAGCGTGGAGGTTGAAACCAGCGGGCATGCCGCAGTTCGCACGCGCCACGGCCTGATGATTCGATCGCGAGGCAGGACGCCGGAAAGGATGATCAACAGTGCGCTGCTGGATCAACCGCTCGGACGCATTCTGGACGCGACGCTTGACGAGATCGAAAGCGACTATGGCGGCGCGACCGCCGCATTCGTGGCCCTGCAGCTCGAGCACGTACGCGGCGCGCCCGAGGTTACAACTTCACCATGACGTGACGTACAGCGGTGTAGTCCTCGAGCGCGTAGATCGAGAGATCCTTGCCGTACCCGGAGCGCTTCAGGCCGCCGTGCGGCATCTCGCTCACCAGCATGAAGTGCGTGTTGATCCACGTGCAGCCGTATCGAAGGCGTGAGGCGACGCGCATGGCTTTGCCGACGTCGCTGGTCCAGACCGAGGAGGCGAGGCCGTAGTCGGAATCGTTCGCCCATTCGATCGCCTGATCGGCGTCCTTGAATCGCGTAACGGAGACGACCGGGCCGAAGACTTCGCGGCGCACGATTTCATCGCTCTGCTTCGCGCCCGCGACAATCGTCGGCTCGAAGAAAAAGCCTCCGCCGCTGCGCGGTTTACCGCCGGTCGTGACCTCGATGTGCTTCTTGTCCGCCGCGCGTTCGACGAACCCGGCGACGCGGGTGCGCTGCTTCGCACTGATCAACGGTCCCATTTCGACGCCGTCGTCTTCCTGTCGGCCCACCTTGATGGATGCAGCGGCGCTCGTCAGATCCGCCACGAGCTTGTCGTAGATTTTCGAGCCGGCATAGATCCGGCACGCGGCCGTGCAGTCCTGGCCAGCGTTGTAGAAGCCGAACGTGCGGACGCCGCCGACCACGGCCTCGAGATCGGCGTCGTCGAACACGATGACCGGCGCCTTGCCGCCGAGTTCGAGATGCGTGCGCTTCGCGCCCTTCGCGGCGGCCTGCAGCACCTTCTCGCCGGTGCTTACATCGCCAGTCAGCGAGATCATCGCCACGCCGGGATGTGATATCAGAGTCGCGCCCACCGTCGAGCCCTTCCCATAGACGATGTTCACAACGCCGGGTGGAAACAGTTCGGCGAGGTAGGCAGCGAGGTGCAACGTCGTGAGCGGTGTTTGCTCTGACGGCTTCAGCACGATCGTGTTGCCGGCTGCCAGCGCCGGCGATAGCTTCCAGGCGGCCATCATCAATGGGTAGTTCCACGGAGCGATCGACGCTACGACGCCGACCGGATCGCGGCGGATCATGCTCGTGAAGCCCGGAAGATACTCGCCGGCGACAGCCCCGTGCTGCGTCCGCGCAGCGCCTGCGAAGAATCGGAAGACATCGGCGATCGCGGGAATCTCGTCGTTCTGCGCGGCGGCGAGCGGCTTGCCGCAATTGCGCGATTCCAGCTTCGCGTATTCAGCGCCGTCGGCCTCGATGTGGTCGGCGACTTTGAGCAGCAGGGCGGCGCGGTCTTTCGGCGGGGTTGCTGACCAGCCGTCGAACGCCTTTCCGGCGGTCTCGACTGCGCTCCCGATCTGTTCGTCCGAGGCTTCGGCGACGGACGCGATCGTCTTACCCGTCGCCGGATCGAGGACATCCTCCTTCGCTCCCTTGCCAGCGACGAGCTTGCCGTTGATGAGGAGCTTCGTGTTCATGCAACCCTCGCTTACGCGCGTTCGTCGGACGGACGCGTCAGATAGTAGGCCAACAGGATGGGTATGAACGTCACGACGATCACCATGACGGCCACGACGTTGGTGATCGGACGTTCGCGCGGCCGGAACAGCTCATTGAAGAACCATATGGGCAACGTCCTTTCGTGTCCCGCGGTGAACAGCGTGACGATGATTTCATCGAACGACAGCGCGAACGCGAGCATGCCGCCAGCCAGCAGCGCCGTCGCGATCTGGGGCAGAATGACGTAGCGAAAGGTCTGCGAGCCATCGGCGCCGAGATCCATCGACGCTTCGATCCAGCTCTGCGGCATGCGGCGCAGGCGAGCGACGACGTTGTTGTACACGATCACGATGCAGAACGTGGCGTGACCCGTGACGATGGTCCAGAAGCCCGGATCGATGCGCGCGCTCTTCATCGCGGTCAGCAGCGCCAATCCTGTGAGGATGCCCGGCAGAGCGATCGGCAGCACCAGCAAGACCGTAATCGCCTCCTTGGCGCGGAATCGGCCGCGCACCATGGCGAACGCGGTCAGCGTGCCGAGTACGATGGCGAGGAGCGTCGCGACCGCCGCTACGGCCAGCGACAGGCGCATCGCCTGCCAGATGTCCGTCCGCGCAAAAGCCGTTGCAAACCAATGCAACGTCAGGCCCGGCGGCGGAAACTCATACGTGCGATCTGCAGTCGTGAAGGCGTACAGCACGATGACCAGCACCGGAACATGCATGAAGGCAAGTCCCAGATACGCGGCGAGGCGCGCGAATGGCGAAGGCTGGTTCCAGCCGCGACGTCTAGAGCGCATCGAAGGCTCCGGCGCGTTTCGCGAGCGCAAGATAGATCATGATGAGAACAATGGGCACGACCGAAAAAGCCGCGGCAAGCGGCAGGTTGCCGGCCGTGCCTTGCTGCACATACACCATCATGCCGATGAAGTAGCCGGGCGCGCCGACGACGCTCGGGATGATGTAGTCGCCGAGCGTCAGCGAGAACGTGAAGATGGAGCCCGCGGCGAGTCCCGGCAGCGCCAGCGGCAGAGTCACGGTGCGAAAGGTCTGAACCGGACGCGCGCCGAGATCCGCGGACGCCTGGAGCAGCGAGCCCGGCACTCGCTCCAGCGCCGCCGCAAGAGGCAGGATCATGAACGGCAGCCACATGTAGACGAATACGATGAACATACCGAGATAGGACGAGGAGAGCGACGGCCCGCCGACGAAAGGAGCGGCCAACATGACATCGAGCGCACCGCTCAATCCGAGGCTCTCGAGCAGCCAGCTGAGGACGCCTTGCTTCGCGAGTATCAGACGCCACGCGTAGACCTTCACCAGGTAACTCGTCCACATCGGCAGCATCACGCCGACGTAAAACAGAGCGCGGCCGCGCGGTGAGGCGTAGCGCACCATGTAGTTCGCAATCGGCAGCGCGATCAGCGCGCAGGCGATCGTGACCACAATCGCCATGGTCAGCGTACGCAGGATGATGTCGATGTTCGCGGGCTGTGAAACAACCTGTGCGTACGTCCTGAGCGTCGGCTCGTATACGATCCTCGCCGTGAACTCGTCGATAGAATAGAAGCTCTGCGCGAGCAGCGTGAACAGCGACCCCAGATAGATCGTGCCGAACCAGAGAAGCGGCGGAACGAGCAGCAGGAAGACAAACAGCGAATCGCGTCGGTAGAGCCACGTCGATACGCTGCGCAGTCCGCGATTCTGCGAATGAATCGATGCGACGACTGCGTTCATTCGCCGTCCGTCGTCAATGCGATGACGTCGCTGCGACGGAAGGAGAGGCGCACGCGCGCGCCGATGTCAAAGCTGCTCCGTCCGTCGCCTTCGGCGAGGGACGCCGCGAACACGGCGCCGTCGTCGAGCCGCACTTGCCAGCGGCTCGTTGCGCCGTGGTACTGAACATCGACTACTACGCCCTCGCAGGCGATCGAATCTTCTCCGACGCGCTCGTCGGTGCGGGTCACGCGCACATTCTCGGCGCGAATCGCAAAAGCGTCGGCGTCGGCCGTCAATCGCCGCGCCAACTCGCCGGCCACGACGTTCGCGCTGCCGACGAAGCGGGCGACGAAAGGCGTTCGCGGCTGCATGTAAAGCTCACGAGGCGTATCGAGCTGTTCGATCCGGCCGCGATTGAATACCGCGACGCGATTCGCCATCGACAGCGCTTCGCCCTGATCGTGCGTGACGAAGATGAACGTGACGCCCAGCCGGCGCTGCAGATTCCGGAGTTCAATCTGCATCTCTTCGCGCAGTTTCAGGTCCAGGGCGCCGAGCGGTTCATCGAGCAGCAGCACGCGCGGCTGATTGATGAGCGCGCGTGCGAGCGAAACCCGCTGGCGCTGTCCGCCGGAGAGTTGCGCCGGCCGCCGATCCGCGAGTTCGACGAGTTGGACGAGTTCAAGCATATCCAGCGCCCGCCGCCGCTGCTCGGCGCGCGCTGCGCCGCGCACGCGGGGTCCGTAGCACACGTTCTCCAGCACCGACATATGCGGAAAAAGCGCGTAGTCCTGAAAGACAGTATTGACGTCGCGGGAGTAGGGGGGCTCGTTCGTGACATCACGACCATCGAGCAGCACCTGCCCGGCGTCCGGCGTTTCGAATCCCGCGAGCAAACGCAGGCAGGTCGTCTTGCCGGAGCCCGACGGGCCAAGCATGGCGAAGAACTCGCCGGGCGCCACCGCCATCGATACGCAATCTGCGGCGCGGACTTCACCGTAGGTGCGGGTGACCTCGCGAAGTTCGACCGCGGGATTCACGAAGAAGTCTCCACGTAGATCGCGGGCCTCGCGGGGCCGGAGCCTGGTTGACGCTCCAGCCCGCGAGGCGCAGAGATCGCTGGTTGGTCGCGCGCTATCTCCCGCCCATGATGGCTACGTAGTCCGTGGCCCAGCGGCTGTACGGGATGCAGGCGTCGCCGTGCGAGGCGCACTTCGCTTCGGGCGTACGCCAGAAGTGAATCTTGTCGAAGTTGTCGAAGCCGTTGTTCTTGCAGCCCTCCTCGCCGAGCAACGCATTGCCTTTGCAGGCGTCCGGAACGACCGGCAACGAACCGAACCATGCCGCCACGTCGCCCTGAACCTTGGGCGTAATCGACCATTCGAGCCACTTGTAGGCGCAGTTCGGATGCGCGGCTTCAGCGTGCAGCATGGTCGTGTCGGCCCATCCTGTGGCGCCTTCGGCGGGAACCGTGCTCGCGATCGGTTGCTTGTTCGACGCCAGCGTATTGGCCTGGAAGGGCCAGGAACTCGAGGCGACTACGCCTTCGTTGGTGAAGTCCTGAACCTGGACGTTCGCGTCATGCCAGTAGCGCTGTACGAGCGGATGCTGAGCGCGCAGCAAGTCGAGCGCAGCGTTGTACTGCTGCTCGTTCAACTCGTAGGGGTTCTTGATGCCGAGGTTCGGCTGTTTCGCCATGAGATAGAGAGCGGCGTCGGCGATATAGATGGGTCCGTCGTAGGCCTGCACGCGCCCTTTGTTTGACTTTCCGTCGCCAAGCTTCTGCTCCTGGAACAGCACGCTCCACGAGGACGGCGCGGCCTTGAAGACTTTCGTGTTGTACATGAGCACGTTCGGGCCCCATTGATAGGGAACGCCGTAGTGCTTGCCGTCCACGAAGTGCCACGAGGCTTCCTTCAGGCGCGGGTCCACCGTGTCGTAGCCCGCCACCTTGCCGACATCGACGGGTTGCACGGTGCCGCCGCGGATCAGACGGACCGATGCGTCGCCGGAGGCGGTGACGAGGTCATAGCCTCCCTGAGTCATCAGCGACACCATTTCGTCCGACGTACCGGCGGTCTTCACGTTGACCTTGCAGCCAGTGTCCGCTTCGAATTGCGTCACCCAGTCGTAGTTCTTGTCGGTTGCGCCTCGTTCGAGGTAGCCGGGCCACGCCACGATATCGACCTGTCCCTCCAGCGCAGCGCTTGCCGGCGCGGCCTCTGGAGACGGCGCCGCAGGTTCTTCTTTTTTGCCGCAGGCGGCGACCGCGAGCGCGATTGAGCCAAACAATACGATGCGAGCATCGACAGCGACTGAGAACCTCATAAAGACTCCCGTTGCGTGCGGCGTTGGCGGGACGGCCCGTCCAGCGCGCCAGTGGTTGCTTGTTAGTGATTCGTGACTGGTGACTCGTGGTCAGCAGAGAAGGAGACTCGGGACTCGGGACTCGGGATTCGAGACTCAGTGTACGCCGCAGGGGGAGTCGATGTTAGAGCCGGCGGGAAGGTAGAGAGCGGATGGC
Source organism: uncultured Gammaproteobacteria bacterium (assembly GCA_963723505.1). GTDB lineage: Bacteria > Pseudomonadota > Gammaproteobacteria > Steroidobacterales > Steroidobacteraceae > Steroidobacter. The sequence continues at coordinate 215,033 of CAVRQU010000020.1, read as the reverse complement.
TCGTGAGCTACGGTCGCCAGTCACGAACCACGAGTCTCTAGTCCCTGGTCACTAGTCCCTTCTTCTTCGTCACATCGTCCCTTCCGTCCCAAAAGGCCGCCGACCCTGCTCGTCGGGCGGCCCGAGAAATTGAAGCGTATTCACCACGTCGCGCGGGGCGTCGGGCCGGGCGGCGATCATGCCGTCGATGTGGTAGCTGCGATCCGCCGCCTTGAGTTGCACCGTGCCCGTTATCTGCAACGGACCGCCGATGTCGGTCAGGGCGCCGGTCAGACTGCCATCCTCGGACGCGCCCGCAGGAAACGTCGTCTTGTAGCTGCCCAGGTTGACGGGCTTGCTCGATGGTCCCGTCACATCGATTGCTTCGACTGTACCTTCGGCGGAGACCGGCCAGTTCTTATCGAGGACCAGCGATGCAAGTTTCAGATTCACAGTGCCGGTCCATCCCCCGCGAACGGCGTTGGGAGGCAACGCTGTGAGCGGCAGCGATCCCGTGAGACCTTCGAAATGCAGTCGACCGGACGGCGTCGCGCTGAGCTCCGTCTGCAGAAAACCGTCGTTGCGCTTGACCCTCACATCGGCGTTGAGGCGCGCCGCGAATAGCGTCAGGACATGCAGATCCCATTCGACGCTGCCGAGGTGCACGCCATTGACCGTCAACACCTGCGTGCGCCCGTTCCAGACCGTCCCTGAAACACCCGCTGCGCGCACGCCGAAGGACTCGAGTCGAGACAACGCAATCTGCGCGGGCAGGGTGACAATTGCGAACAGCAGGTAAGCGCCGACTCCAAGCGCAGCGAGCGGCCACCACCGCCTCATGACAGTTCCTGCATGGCTCAGCGAAACTCTGGTTTACCGCCATGCGAGAACAGCGGCAGCTTCGATACACCTTGTGCCGCAAGGACGGGATTTCCGTTGGTCATCTTTCGGGCATCTGTATTCTTCGAATGTCTTAGGTAGACGGGTAAATCAGAGCTTCCTTAGCAGGCCGTTGAAAAACTCTTTCGACCGCCTGCTATGCCGGGCCACGGATGGCTCGGCCCAAATCAATTGAACATGGCATGCACATTCTTACGTGCCTGATTTCGGGAGCGCAGTGAAAACCACGCTTTTCACAAGCGACGTTGAAAAACGGCAGGGAAGCCTTTTTCAACATTCTGTCAGCTCGCGCGATTCAGCACGAGACTCGCATTCACGAGTCCGGGCTTCGCGGTGCGATCGATCGTGGCCGACTCAATGCTCACTGCATGCACCTGCTGCAGATTGCCAAGGCAGACCATCAGCTTGTCGAACTCGGCGGATTCGAGCCGCACGCGGATTCCGGCAGCGCCGTTCGGCGTTTGTCCGGTGAGTGCGGAAGCGAGGCCGCATTCCCGCGCCGCGCGATCGATGAGCACGACCAGAGATTCTCCGCTCGGCGCGGCAGCCGCCGGCGCATTCGCGCCGAGCGCGACCATTTCGCCGGCGACGCTGCGCATCCATGCAAGGTCTCCTTCCTTCGCCGCGACTCGCTCGGCGCTTCCTCTCACTGCTGCGTAGAAGGGCCCGAGCGCGAGCATGTAGATCGCAACGAGCGTGATCAGCACGCCGCCGGCGACGATGATGATTCGCTCGCGCGGCTTCAGCGAATAAAACCAGTCCTTCAGCTTCTGCATTGGCTATGCGCCGGTGGTCCTGAACTGGAGCCGGCCCTCGAATTTCGAATCGCGCGGGCTGGCGGACTGAATCTCCGCGGCGACGCCACGTTCGACGGCGATCTGTCTGATGCGGTCCAGCGCATCGACAGAGGGCGCCAGCACGCGCAGGTCCGTGATGTTGTTTCGATAGGAGAGGGCTTCGATGTTCGCATCCGGCGCCTTTGCGAGCGCCTCTCCCAGGGTCGCGAGCGTAACCATCATGCCGCTGACCGGCGCCGAGCCGCGGAGCTGAGCAAGTCGGAGCTCCATCTGCTTGCGGGCCGCCTGCGGTTCGGGCGTCGGCGCTCCGGGCATCGCCTGCTGGAACACGCGCGTGATTTCCCCGTCGAGGCGCGCCTCAGCGCTCTTGTAGTGGAAGTATTGCCAGGACTTGAGACCCAGATGGGTCGCGAAGAACGCGACGGCCAGAACCGCGGCGTACCGCCACGGCGCGAATGAAACGTGCAGCTTCGTCTTCGACGCGTATCGACCCTGCAGCAAATTGACGGGCGCACGGTTCATCAGGTTCGCGGCGAACAGCGGCAACGGCCCGTCGGGCAGAAGTTTCAGCTGCAGACTCGCAGTGAACTCGCGCAGACCCTCCAGCAGATCGCGCTCGCGTTCGTAGTCCGCCTCTGAGACATAGATCGTGACGTGTTCGCGGGCTTCATCGCCGGATGCGAGCGAGAGCTGCAGCGCTTCGATCAGGGGCTCGACATCGAGCACCGCGCCGGGACTGCCTTCGCGGCGCACATAGACGCGTCCGTTGTCGATGAGCAGAGTCACGCCGTTCGGCGTTTCGGGCAGCGCAGCCGTTTCGGCGTAGTACGCATCACCCGCCAGCGCCGCAGCCGTCAGCATCGTCCGCCAGTCCTGCATGCGTTCATGCGACACCACGGTGACCGGCGTACCGGCGCGCCCTTCGCGCTTGCCGACGGCGAAGTGCAGATCTTCGACATCCGTAGCGAGGTGCTCTTCCAGAGCGAACGGCACGACCTGCGCGAGTTTCGCGCCGCTCCTGAGCGGCAACGTCGGTTCAGCGAGGAGCGCGTCCGTGCCAGGAACGAGAACGAACACCCTGCGTCCGGCGGCCAACGCTGCAGCGTTCGCCGGATCGCCGGACTGAACGTTGCCGCGACGGGCGCCCGAGCTGTCCACGACGAGCCATTCGGCCCCCGGCGAGTCAGGCGATGCAGGCGCAAGCAGGCGAACGACGAGAACTTCGGCCATCAGAGCGTTCCGTAGCTTCTTAGTATGGGACGCACGAGCTTGGTGGTGCCGGTGCGATACAACAGACTGTACAGGGTGACCTGAGTAGTGCCAATAGTGACCCAGATCGTCGAGCGGAAGTACGAGCTCTTTTCGTCGATCACGTTGCTCAATGCCTCCTTTACATCGTTGTCGAGGGGGCTCTCGAACTCCTGCTTGTTGGGGAAGCAGCGCTGCTTGCGCAATTCCGCATTGCTCTCACGCCCGAGTGTGAACGAAGTTTCACCCGCAACGAGCGCATCGAGCAGCTCCATCGACGCCGTACACAGGTTGATGCGCGAGCCGATGGGCAAGGCGGCGACATACGGCTCCAGTTTCCGATACCGCTCGAGGCCAAATTCGGCGACGGCGAGCAACTCGCTGACGCGCGTGATGGGCATATTCGCCGTGCGATACGCCGGCGTCAGACTGGTGTAAGAGGAATCTTCCGCACCGCTTGGAAATCCTGCGTCCGCATCCGAATCGATCCAGTCGGCGATGAATGTCGCCCACTTCTCCTCGATCTCCAGAATCTCGAGCAATCGCGCGAAGCGCTCGACAGCCAGCTTGTCGACCTTGTACTCGCCGCCTTCGAAAATGACGAGGCTGTTGAGATTGAAGCGTCCCTGCATGTCCTCCAGCAGACCCTCGAATTCGCCGCCCTCGATCGGGATCGGCGGTATCGGCGTCGCCCATTCTTCCGTGAAGTCGTCGGTTTTCGGGCTCTGAAGCGCATCGCGCCGTAGCGCGTCCGACGCCCACGCCTCCCCGCCGAGCGCCACCTCGAACGCCTGATCGAGCGCGAACGTCGTCGCCGTTCTGCGCTGATCAAGATATCCCTTGAAGCCGACGCTGACGGCGAGAATCGTTGCGAGCGCGACGATCAGCACTGCGGTGATGAGTGCGACGCCGCGCTGAGACGGAAGTGAGCAGCGGATAGCCCCGCGGGACCCAAGCCCCCGGGATTTCCTGTCGGTCACGGATAGCGGATAGTGCAGGGGCGCGCTCGGCGCGCCGCTTCTGGCCAGTAGCCTGTCGCCAGTAGCCAGTCGCCTGCGAGAGCGCATCACCCCGCCACCTCCACCAGCCTGACGATCTTTCCCCAATCCTCGAGTTCAAGAGTAATTTCGACCGCAATGGGGCGCACGCGCGGCATGTCAGGCGCAGAATAGCCGGGCGGCGGCCATTGCTCATGCCACGTCTGATTGCCGTCCATGAAACGCAGGCTGACGCTGCGTACGCGATCCAGCATCACGGTGCTCACGGGCTCCGCCGACAACGTGCGATCCAGCACGACCCAGTAGTCGCGCCTCAGCTTGTTATTCTCGAGTCGATAAGCGACGCGTTGCAGCGTCGAGCGCGACACACCGGCCGGATTCGACCAACCGGAGTGGGTCAGATCCGCGAGCTGCGGCGAGCGCGCGTCGGCGCGCAAGGCAGGTTCGACCGAATCGCCGATAGCTTCCCGGACAGGACGCGGCTCGAGCATGGAGAAGTCCTGCACAAGTCGTTGCACGGTCTGTTGCACGGCGCGCGTACGTTTCGCATTGATTTCAACGATCTCGCTTTGCTTGACGAGTTCGTTGTAGCCGCCCATTGCGAGCGCGCCGACGATGACGAAGATCGCCACGGCGATCAGAACTTCGAGCAGCGTGAATCCCAGGGAGCCTCCTGGCAGGCCGATGTGGACTGCGGCCGGTGAGTGCGCGTCGCCGTGGTTACGCATGGCGCGATGGCCGCTCAGTCGGGCTCCGGGGGATCGACGGTTTCAGAGTCGTCGGGCTCAGGTTCCGGCGGCTCCTCGGACGGCGGCGCCCGATCCCGCGGCGGCTGCTGCGGTTCTGTCTCCTCGCCTGCGCGCAGGGATCCACCGTCCGCGTCGGTTCCCTGCCAGGAAATGATGGTCGAACCCGGCGGCGCGACGGCGGTTCCATAGAAGCCTGACACGAGCGCGAGCGACGAGTTTTCAGCCGCTTCCAGTGGGCGGACGCTCACATCGATGCGTCGCACGCTCTCAACAGGCGTTTGCGTGACAGTCATCGTCCAGCGCCACTTGCGTCCGGCCATTTCCACTTCGTCCGACGATTTGTCGATCTTCGGCGCCGCCGGTTGCAGCCGCGTTTCCGTCAGGCGATTCATCGCCACCCAGTGCGCAATGGTTTTGTCGCGCAGGTACGTACTGTTGCTCGCAGTCTGCCCGACGGCGGTGATGACGCCCAACATGCCGAGCGACACGATGACGAGCGCGGCGAGGACTTCGATCAGCGTGAAGCCCGCGTCGTCTCTTCCGACAAACAGGCCGCGCAGGGTTTCGCTAACGTCGGGCATCGGAAACTCGCTCCCGTGCATCCGCATCCTCGGGCGCTTTCGTCTGGGCCACCATGATCCAGTCGCGCTCGCTTTGGCGCTCATTCCCGCGTCGCTCGATACGCAGATCGTTGTCCGGCGCCGCGACGATCCGCCAGAGCGCATCGGCTGCATCGCGTTCGATGCGCAATTCGAACGGCATGATGTCGCCGCTCGAGAGCACCATGATCTGCGGCGGCCATTTCTTGTGCTCGTCTTCATCGCTGCGGTTCGGGGGTTGCACTTTCAGGACAACCTCGCGCCCATCGAGCCAGAGTCGGTACCGAAGGCCTTCTGGCAGTTCGCGCGGACGGTAGAGCTCGTCATACTGAATCGGGATCCACATGTCGCGGCGAGTATCGAAACGGAGGAACTCATACGCCGACGCCGAAATGAACACGGCGACGTCGTTGCCTTGCAGCTCGGCTTCCTCGCGGGCCTGTTGCAGCACCGCCCAGAAGCGTCGCGTCTGATCTTCGACCTCGCGATCGCCGCCAAGGACGCCGATCGCTAGCGTCGCCGCGGAGACGATCACGCCGATGATGACGACGACGATGAGAATCTCGAGGAGCGTGAAGCCGTGCGCGCGGGCGCGAGCTTCAGGGCGCCTCTGACTCGCCCCCATGCGAGAACGACAGCAGCTCTGATCTCCCTTGTCCTTCGGGCGCCTGAATTCTGCGAATGTCAGGGCGGACGGGTAAATCAGAGCTCCCTTCGCCCGTAGTTTGTAGTCGGCGGCCATCAGCGCGCGTGACTTGCGACGCAGGGCGCAGGAAACCTCTGCATAGCCGCCATTCGATGAGCCCATCGGATTTCCAGACCCCGTCTTTCGGCCAGTTGCATCATTGAACGCTCAGACGTCGCTCTGCACCGGAGCATCCTAGTCGACGAGCCAGTTGCCGATGTCCTTGTCGTTGCCTTCGCCGCCCTCCTGGCCGTCGGCGCCGAGCGTAAAAAGGTCATATTCCTGTCCATGCGTTCCGGGGATCACATATAGATAGTCATTGCCCCACGGATCCTTGCGTACGCCGCCGCTCAGGTATCCGCCTTGCTTCCAGTTGCGGATGGTCGGGTCGTTCGGTTGTGCGACCAGCGCCTGCAGGCCCTGATCTGTGGTTGGATACTTGAAGTTGTCCATCCGAAAGAGATTCAGCGCGGTCTCGAACGAACGAATGTCCTGTTTCGCTTTGGCGACATTGGCGTCGTCGATGCGACGGATCACGTTAGGGGCCACCAGCGCTGCGAGAATGCCGAGAATGACGACCACCACCATGATCTCGATCAGAGTGAAACCCGACGCAATACGTGGCGTAAGACTTTGGCTGCGAGACGTCGCTGACATGTTCATCGGTTCCTTGCCCTGAAGGGCGACAAGCGAAATGTAGATAATGGATAGCAGTGGATCATAACAAAGGGGCGCCACGCCCCAGACGCCTAAGGAAGCTCTGATTTACCGTCTACCCTGACGTTCGAGCATGCAGATGCCCGAAAGACACGGTGTACCGAAGCTGCAAACGCTCTCGGATGGCGGCAAATCAGAGGATCGTCGACTAAACATGAGCATCCGAGTGAGCATCGCCAGCGAAGCCCCCGCCCACAGTGCAATCACCCCGCGACAGGCGGGCTGGCTACTTGGACTGCTGATTGCGGCGCTGGTTCTGCTGTCGTGGGGCGGCGAGCCGTGGCGCCTGGGCCTGCGGTACGAGCGCGATGCAGTGCTGAGTGGGGAGTACTGGCGGCTGGTCACCGGCCATCTGGTGCACGGCTCGACTCAGCATCTGCTGCTGAATGGCGCGGGGCTCGGGGTGATCGCCGCGCTGTTTCCGCGCGATTATTCACTTCGCGGCTGGCTGCTGATCGGTTTGCTCAGCATCGCTTTCATTGACGTCGGTTTTGTCTTTTACGAACCACAACTGCAGTGGTATGTGGGTTTTTCAGGCGTCCTTCATGGAGCTCTGGCGGCCGGCGCCATCAAGTGGTGGCGCAGCGAATCACGCGCGCTGGCGCTGACGCTGACCGTATTCTTCGTCGGCAAACTCCTCTGGGAGCAGTTGCACGGCGCATTGCCGCTTTCCGGCGACTTGCCGGTCGTTGTAGATGCGCACCTGTACGGCGCGCTCGGCGGCGCAGTCGCTGCAGGAATTCTCTGGCTCAGTGAACACTACTGGTCGTTCGGACGTCGATCGCTATAATCCCGCGCCCTATTGGTACGGAAGCGGTTAGCGGTTGGCGGTTAGCGGTTGGTCGGAGACGAAGCAGCACGCTGCAAGCACAGCGCGCTCCATGGATCCGGAACCAGCTCAGCGCACGCGTCTGCCCCTTCCGTTCTCCACAAACCGCTAACCGCGAACCGCAACCGCTTCCTTCCCATGTCATTCGCGTTCGTATTTCCGGGTCAGGGATCCCAATCCATTGGCATGCTGGCCACGCTGGCTCGTACGGAGCCGCTGGTTCAGGAAACGTTTGCAGAAGCCTCTGAGGTGCTCGGTTATGACTTGTGGAACCTGTGCCAGGCGGGTCCCGAAGAGCAGCTCGGGTCCACCGAGAAAACGCAGCCCGCGATGCTGAGCGCAGGCGTCGCCACGTGGCGCGTCTGGCGGAAGCACGGCGGGCCGTCTCCAGGCGGAATGGCCGGTCACAGTCTCGGGGAATACTCCGCGCTCGTTTGCTCCGGGGCGTTGGATTTCCGCACGGCCGTCGGGCTGGTCCAGTTTCGCGGCAAGGCGATGCAGGAGGCGGTTCCAGCGGGGCAGGGCGCTATGGCGGCGATTCTGGGCGTTGGCGACGCTGAGGTGGAAAGTGCATGCCGCGAGGCTGCTCACGGCGAAGTCGTACAGGCGGCGAACTTCAATTCGCCGGGACAAGTCGTAATCGCCGGCGCCGCCGCCGCCGTGGATCGTGCGATCGAGGTGCTGAAGAGCAAGGGCGCCAAGCGCGCGATCAAGTTGCCGGTGAGCGTGCCTTCGCACTGTCCTCTGATGGACCCAGCGGCCGATCGCCTGGCTGAACGCCTTCACAAGACTGACATCGATGCTGTGAAGGCCGCCGCCGTCTACAGCGTCGATGTGCGCCGGCATGGCGACGTCGACAGCATCCGGCGTGCGTTGACGAAACAGTTGGTGAAGCCGGTGCGCTGGACGGAGACGATTCAGGCGATCGTCGCCGACGGCGCACGAGTGATCGTGGAATGCGGACCTGGCCGCGTGCTGACGGGACTCAACCGCCGAATCGAGAAAAACAAGGAGATCACGATGCTCGCCGTCGAGGACGCCGACTCGCTGACGCAGGCGCTCGCAGCCTGCAGGAGTCATGCATGAGCATGCTTCTCGCCCAGGACATCGCGCTCGTGACCGGCGCTTCGCGCGGCATCGGTCGTGCGATCGCGCAGGAGCTTGCGCAGCAGGGCGCCACCGTCGTCGGAACGGCGACAACGGACGCAGGCGCGCAGGGTGTGAGCCAGTGGCTCGCCGAGGCGGGATTGAAAGGCCGCGGCGCGGTGCTGAACGTAGCCGATCCGGCGTCCATCGACGCCTTGCTGAAAGATGTCGATGCGAAGGAAGGCGCGCCTACGATCCTTGTGAACAATGCAGGAATTACACGCGACAACCTCTTGTTGCGGATGAAGCCGGAAGAGTGGGACGACATCATGAACACCAATCTGGGATCGGTGTTTCGTTTGTCGAAGGGCGTATTGCGCGGGATGATGAAGGCGCGGCGCGGCCGCATCATCAGCATCGCATCAGTCGTCGGCGTGATGGGCAATCCGGGCCAGGCGAACTATGCCGCCGCCAAGGCCGGAATCATTGGATTCTCCAAGTCGCTCGCCCGCGAGGTCGGTTCGCGAGGAATCACCGTGAACGTGGTCGCGCCAGGATTCATTGCGACGGACATGACCGCCAAACTCCCGGCGGAGCAACAGCAGCAACTCGCGCAGCAGATCGCGCTGGGAAGGCTGGGCGCGCCCGAGGATATTGCACATGCGGTGGCTTTTCTTGCGTCGCCACATGCCGGCTACATCACCGGCGAGACGCTTCACGTGAATGGCGGCATGCACATGGTCTGACGGCAGTCAAGGGCTCCGCGGCCGTCGCTTTTCGCAAATGTTGGCCGCATCAGGCTCTTAACTTAGAATACGCCCCCCGTGCGACCCGCCCAACGAACTACAAGGGTCGGTTTTGCGAAGGGTTCAGCAGTCTCACAGAGGACTCGTACACCAATGAGCAGTATTGAACAGCAGGTTAAAGCCATCGTCGCCGAACAACTGGGGGTGAAAGAGGAAGAAGTCACGAATGACGCTTCCTTCGTCGACGATCTCGGCGCGGACTCGCTCGACACGGTCGAGCTGGTCATGGCGCTGGAGGAGGAGTTTGAAACGGAGATCCCCGACGAAGACGCCGAGAAGATCACGACCGTGCAGCAGGCGATCGATTACATCACCGAGCGCCGCAATCAGGCCTAGTTGATTTTCTCATCGGGCCCGCGCGAACGTCGTTCGCGCCTCAAACTCACCGGCCACGGAAGGCAGGTTGACCTCCCTTCGATCTGAATTTTCTCAGCACGCCTTTGAGGTAATCGTTTGTCCAGCCGACGCGTTGTAGTTACCGGTCTCGGCATCGTATCTCCGGTCGGCAGCACCGTCGATGCGGCGTGGAAGAACGTGCTGGCCGGCCAGAGCGGAATCGGCGCCATTACGCGGTTCGACGTCAGCGCCTTTCCGGTGCGCTTCGGCGGCGCCGTGGCCGACTTTGAGGCGGAGAAATATCTGGCCGCGAAAGATTCGCGCAAGATGGATCCGTTCATGCACTACGGCTACGCTGCGGCTGCCGACGCGCTGAAGGATTCAGGCGTTGAGGTCACGCCCGCCAACTCGCAGCGCATCGGCGTCGCGATGGGCGCCGGCATTGGCGGCCTCGACACGATCGAGGACAACTACGAAAAGTACGCCGAGACGAAGAGCCCCAGGAAGATCTCGCCCTTCTTTGTGCCCGGCAGCATCATCAACATGATCTCCGGCCACGTCTCGATCAATTTCAAGCTGAGGGGTCCGAACATCGCGACGGTCACCGCGTGCACGACGTCGACGCACGCGATCGGGCTCGCGATGCGCCTCATCCAGTACGGCGATGCGGATGTGATGATCGCGGGCGCCGGTGAAATGGCGACGACGCCGCTCGGCCTGGGCAGCTTCTGCCAGGCGCGGGCCTTGTCCACGCGCAATGACGAGCCGCAGCGCGCGAGCCGTCCGTGGGATCGTGATCGCGACGGCTTCGTGCTTTCCGACGGAGCGGGCGCACTGCTGCTGGAGGAATACGAGCATGCTAAGGCGCGCGGCGCGCGAATCTACGCAGAGCTGGTCGGATTCGGCATGAGCGGCGATGCGCATCACATCACGGCGCCGCCCGAGGACGGTGAAGGCGCCCGGCTCGCGATGGCGAACGCGCTGCATGACGCACGTCTGAACCCGCAGGACATTCAGTATGTGAACGCTCACGCCACGTCGACCGAACTCGGGGATCGTGCTGAAACGGTCGCGATGAAGCGCTGTTTCGGGGAGCATGCGTCAAAACTCGCGGTCAGCTCGACGAAGTCCATGACAGGCCATCTGCTCGGCGCCGCGGGGGCGGTCGAGGCGATTTTCTCGATCCTCGCGATTCGCGATCAGGTCGCGCCGCCGACGATCAATCTCGACAACCCCGGTGAGGGCTGCGACCTCGACTATGTACCGAATGTGGCGCGTCGCACGCCGATTCGCGCGGCGCTGTCCAACTCGTTCGGATTCGGCGGTACGAACGGCAGCCTGATTTTCCGCAGCGTCGAATAAGCCGCACCCGCGCCCGTCCGGAAGCGCCGATGGCAGCCGGGCCGGTCCTGCAATCCGTCGATGTCCCTCCCGCCGCGCTGCTGGCGCTGCACGCGGCGCAGCCCCGCAAGTATCCGGCTTTGTTCGAAAGCGCCGCACCGGGACGGCCGCTCGGCCGCTTCGATATTCTCTTCGCCTGTCCGCAGGCGCGGCTGACGCTGCATCGCGATGGTCTGCTGTCTGGACCAAAAACCGACGTCGCCGCCGGAATATTTCTGCGCGCGCTCGATCTCTGGCGGCAGGACGAGCGCGCACCGGCGACGCAGGCACGCGTTCCGTTCGCCGGCGGCTGGCTCCTTTACCTCGGGTACGAACTCGCGAGTCAGATTGAGCCTCGTCTGCGCCAGCCTCGGCCGCGGCAGGGTCCGATCGCGCAGGCGATCCGCATTCCAGCCGCGGTCGTTCGTGAACATGGATCGGGCGCCGCCTGGATCGTCGCGGAGGCCTCGGCGTCGCACCTGATTCCGGAGATTGCTGCGGATATCGAGGGAGCTGCGCCCCTGCAGGCGCCGGCTGGACGTCTGACCGAGGGGTCGGTTGTGGAAGATGAACCAGGGCGATATCTGCAGATCGTCGCGCGAGCGCTTGAGCGGATTGCGGCAGGCGATATCTACCAGGCGAATCTGTCGCGCGGCTGGCGCGCGCATCTGCGTGACGGGGTTACGCCGGCGCATCTCTATCATCGACTGCGTGAGACCAACCCAGGGCCGTTCAGCGGCGTCGCGCTGCTCGATGACGTCGCCGTGGTCAGTTCGTCGCCGGAGCGCCTCGTCGAGGTTCGCGACGGCGCCGTCTCAACACGTCCGATCGCCGGCACGCGGCCGCGCGGCGTCGACGCCCGGGCGGATCACCTGCTCGTTCGTGAATTGCGTGCGCATCCCAAGGAGCGGGCTGAGCACGTGATGTTGATTGACCTGGAACGCAATGATCTAGGCCGCATCTGCGCAGCGGGCGCTGTGCATGTCGATGAGTTCATGACGATCGAGTCCTATGCGCACGTTCACCACATCGTCTCGAACGTACGCGGCAAACTACGCGACGCCGTGACGCCCGGCGAAGTGCTGGCCGCGGTATTTCCCGGAGGCACGATTACGGGTTGCCCCAAGGTGCGTTGTATGGAGATCATCGCGGAACTCGAGCAGGAAGCCCGCGGCGCGTACACCGGGTCGCTCGGTTATCTGAATCTCGACGGCTCCATGGATATGAACATTCTGATCCGGTCGATCGAAGTCTGCGGTCGCGAGCTCAGCCTGCGCGCGGGGGCGGGCGTCGTTGCTGATTCGATTCCTGAGCGCGAGCTCGCGGAAACGCGCGCCAAGGCGCTGGGCGTGTTGCGTGCGCTTGGCGCCGAGAGCGACGCCTCATGACGCTCGCAGTTCTCATCAACGGCTCGGCGCCGCAGGACCTGTCGCACGCCATTCCTGTCAACGACCGGGGTCTGCATTACGGCGATGGCTTGTTTGAGACGGCGCTGCTGGCGGACGGTCGTATCCGCTTTCTGGATGACCACCTGCAGCGCCTCATGACGGGTTGCCGACGCCTCGGCATTCCTGCCCCGCACCGTCAGGTGCTGCTCGATGAAATACAGCGGGTGACCAGTTCGCTGCGCAGCGGCGTCCTGAAGATTATCGTTACCCGCGGCGCCGGCGGACGAGGCTACGGGATCGAGCCGACGCTGCAACCTACGCGGATTGTCGCGCTGTACGCGGCGCCGGACGCGGTCAAGAGTGAAGTCGCGCTGCGTTGGTGCGAGACCCGCCTGGGCCGCAACGCGCGCCTCGCCGGCGTCAAGCATCTGAACCGTCTCGAGCAGGTCCTGGCGCAGGCAGAGCAGGGCGCCGCCAGGGCTGACGAAGGGCTGATGCTGGACACAGAAGGTGAACTGGTGGGCGGCGTTGCAAGCAACGTCTTTCTCGTGCGCGACGGCGCGCTCGTCACCCCCGATCTCAGATTCAGCGGCGTCCGCGGCGTGATGCGAGATCGCGTCCTGCGAGCGGCGACGCAGGCAGGAATGATTGCAAGCGAAGAACCCTTGTGGCCGCACGATCTGGACGCTGCGAGTGAGGTGTTTCTGACGAACGCAATCCGAGGCGTTCAATCCGCCGTTTCGCTGGACGCGCTGCAGTGGCGCGCCGGTCCGGTCGCCGCCCGGCTGCGCGTCGCTCTGGCTCTGTGATGCGGACCCTGCTGCGCGCGCTTGCGCTGTTGACCGTAGCCGGCGTGGTCGGCGCCGGCGCTATTTTCCTCTGGGGCCAGCATTGGCTCGAGACTCCGATCGCCACGCTCCGTGAACCGATCACCTTCGAGGTGCCGCGCGGCGCGAGTTTGCGCGCCGTGGCGTCGTCGCTCGAAGAGCGTCGATCTGCTCGATCAGCCCCGGATCTGGATCGGTTGGGCGCGGCTCACGCAGCGCGCCGGCCATCTGAAAGCAGGCGAATATCAATTGCGTCCGGGAATGACGCCGCGGGAGTTGCTGGAGCTGCTGAACTCCGGGCGCGTGCTCCTGCACAGCATCACGTTCGTCGAGGGTTCGACATTTGCGGACATTCGCAAAGTGCTGAAGGCGAATCCGGCAGTTCGCAACGAATATCACGGGAAAACGGCCGAGGAGCTGATGCGAGCGCTGGGCGATCCGGGGTTGCATCCCGAAGGGCAGTTCTTTCCGGACACGTATCATTTTGCACGCGGCGCCAGCGATCTGGAGCTGTTGCAGACGGCGCATCGGCGAATGCGCGACGCGCTGGAGCAGGCCTGGGCGAAGCGCGCTCCCGATCTGCCCCTGGCGAGCCCCTATGAAGCGCTGATCCTCGCGTCTATCGTGGAGAAGGAAACGGCGCTCGACGTCGAACGTCCGCAGATCGCGGGGGTGTTCGTTGAGCGGCTCCGGCGCGGGATGCGACTGCAAACGGACCCGACCGTGATCTACGGAATGCTCGAGACCTATGAGGGCGACATCCGACGCGCCGACCTGACGCGTGATACGCCGTACAACACATATACCCGGGCGGGCCTGCCGCCGACGCCGATTGCGATGCCTGGCCTTGATTCGATACAGGCGGCGGTTCAACCAGATGTCACCGGCGCGCTATTCTTCGTCGCGACAGGCGAGGGCGACGGCAGCCACTACTTTTCCAGATCGCTGCCGGAGCACAACGCAGCGGTGCAACGCTATTTGCGGAGATTGCGTCAGCGATGAAACGCGGCAAGTTCATTACGATCGAGGGCGGCGAGGGCGTGGGCAAGTCGACGCAGATCGGCGCCCTGCGCGACATGCTGGCCGCGCGCGGACTTGAAGTCGTCGTGACCCGCGAGCCAGGCGGCACGCCTCGGGCAGAACGGCTGCGAGACCTGCTCCTTGAGCGCAATGAGGAGCCGATGCCGGCTGCGTGCGAATTGCTGTTGATGTTTGCAGCGCGCTCGACGCACGTAGAGAACCTCGTGCGGCCGGCGCTGGCGCGCGGCGCCTGGGTGATATGCGATCGATTCACCGATGCGACCTACGCCTACCAGGGCGGAGGCCGGGGCCTCGATAAGGATCAAATTGCATTTCTCGAACGGCTCGTGCAGTCGGAGCTGCGGCCGGATCTCACCCTGCTGCTGGATGCGCCGCTCGAAGTGGGCGAAGCACGCGCCGCCGCCCGCAACGCTCAATCCGGATCCGGCGATCGTTTTGAGCAGGAACGCCGCGAGTTCTTCGAGCGCGTGCGCAGCGCCTACCTCGAACTCGCCCGCAATGAGCCGCAACGATTCGTCGTCGTCGACGCCGCCGCCGACCGGGACAGCGTCGCACAGGCGATCAGATCGATCATTGAAACGCGATTTTCGCGCTGAACATGCCCGACGAGAGCATTGTCTTTGTTCCTCCTCCTGCTCCGCGGCTCCTGCCGTGGCATTCAGCCGCGGCGGAGCAGTTGCGTCAGGCATGGCGCAGCGATCGGTTCCCGCACGCGCTCCTGCTGCAGGGCGCCGAAGGCCTGGGCAAGAAAGCGCTCGCAGCGTGGCTGGCTGCGACGGTCCTGTGTGAACGTTCGGCCGGCGCTGCGCTCAACCATTGCGGAGCGTGCGTCAGCTGCACGCTGATCAAGGCCGGCACCCATCCTGATCTGCTCTGGGTGACGCCGGAGGAGGACAAGCAGCAGATATCGATCGAACAGACGCGGACGGCGATTAATCGTCTCACGCTCACGAGTTATCACCAGGGCTACAAAGTCGTGGTGATCGAGCCCGCGCATCAGATGACGACGAGCGCGGCGAACAGCGTGCTCAAGACGCTGGAAGAGCCGGCGCAGCGAAGTCTCCTCATTCTCCTCACTTCGCAGCCATCCTTGCTGCTGGCGACGGTGCGAAGTCGCTGCCAGAAGATCGCGATTGCGCGACCTTCGCCCGATGCGGCTCTCGCCTGGCTCAGGCAGGAGACTGGGACACCCGTCGAGCCCGCGTTGCTGGCGTTCGCCGGGGGTGCGCCTTTGCGCGCACTGGAATACGCGGAGGGCAAGTTCGCCGACCTCAACGAGCACATGCAGAAATCGCTGGGCAGCCTGTTGGCGGGACGCGCCGATGTGACGCAGGTTGCGGCGGAGTGGGTGAAGGTGAAGGGCGAGCTTGCAGATCGGCTCGTGTGGCTCGACCTGTGGCTCCAGTCGATCGCACGCGGGGCATTTGCGGGAAATGCCGATCTGGTCACGTTCCCCGGTGGATCTGCGCACTTGCCAAGCCCGCCGCGCACGTTGAACATAAGCGGCGTCTACAGCATGGTGGATCGCCTGCGGGCTCTCAGGGCGCAACTTGCCCGGACAGCGCTTCAGCGCGAATTGGCCGTGGAATCGTGGCTGATCGCCCTGCTGGAGATTCTGACGCCCGCGGCGTCAACCCGCGCCTGACGAGCGATCTGTACAGTGAGGTTCATTCGGTGAAGAGCGCATGGTGATGCGTCAACCCGGCAGCAAACCCGGTTTGCTGACGCTTACGATCAAGGACAAGAGCGCCTTGTATCTGGCGTATATGCCGTTCGTGAAGAATGGCGGGCTCTTCATTCCGACCAACAGCAACTACCGGCTGGGCGATGAAGTTTTCATGCTTCTCAATCTGATGGGCGAAGATGAAAAGCTTCCGGTAGCGGGCCGTGTGATCTGGATGACGCCGAAAGGCGCCCAGGGCAAGCGCACTGCAGGCATCGGCGTGCAGTTCAGCGAACAGGATCGCGGCAATACACAACGCAAGATCGAGAGTTACCTCGCTGGCGCGCTTGGCGGCGACAAACCCACGCATACGATGTGAGCGCGCCGCACGCGCACGTCGCCCGTTCTCAGTTGACCGTTGTCCGCCGGAAAAGCGGCCCTCAAGCAGCTTCCTGTTCTGCGGACAACTGACAACGGATAACGGACATCGGCGAAAGCGCTACTTGCGCGCTATGTCCGTCCTCGCAAGCCCGCCTCTGAGCACGGATGCTTGGAAGCCGCGTTCAGAGAGAATGTACGCTCCCGCTGAGCTTCGCCGCCCCGTGTCGCAACACACGACGTAGTGAACGTTTCGATCCAGCGACTTGAGCTTCAGCCGGATGAAATAGAGCGGCAGATTGACGGCGCCTTCCATCCGGTAGTTCTCGAATTCGCTTGGCAAGCGCACGTCGAGCCATTTGCCGCCGCGTGCGACGATCTCCTTTCCCTGTTCCACCGTCACCCACTCGAGCATCGGTTCGTTCAGCAGCGTGCGAAAGTCATCTTTCGCGAGCCGCATGAGCGTGCCGGTGGTGAGCATTGAAACGCTGGCGTTGCGTTTCGCATCCGAGATCAGCGCCTCTTCTCCGAACGTGTCGCCCATGCCGAGCTCGGCGAGCTTGATGCCTTCCTTGTTCAGCGGCGTCTCGCGGGTGACCAGGCATTTACCCTTGACGATCACGTAGAAGTATTCGCCCTCATCCCCCTGCTTGATGACCATGTCGCCGGGGTTGTAGTCGACGCGCTGCATGCGCATGAAAATCGCCTGGATGTTCGGCGGCGGAATCCTGTGAAACGCCTTGGTCTGCAGGAGCGTCGTCATCCAGTCGTCGGCGGAGGGAGCATCGTCGTCGACGCCCTTCAGTTCGTTCACTTCGTACGAGCCGGTCTGGTCCCACGTCAGCATCATGTCCAGCATGTCGGCGTCCATCGCGAGAAACTCCACCCGTTCGGACGCCGCCCGGGCGCTATAGCGGCGCGGATTGGACGGCGCGATCGGATTGCGAGCTTCGGGGGAGCCGCCGCGGATCACCAGCACGGTGCGGCCCTCATGCAGCAACTCGATGACGCCGCTGACCAGAAAGTAGGTGCGCTTGTCGACTTCGCCTTCCTTGAACAACAGGCGTCCGAGCGTGGTTTCGCGCAGAACGGTTTTCCGTGCGAGCGAATGGAGGTTCTCGGACTTCAATCCGTCGAGGGGAGAAAATGACCGAAGCAGGCCAAGTTCAAGCGGCTTGCTTTCCATGTGTCTCCAGTGCGCGGCGCAGGATCGGGAATTCCCGTGGCGATCGGTTCCGCGCGGTGCGGAATCGACTCGATGGTAGCACAGGGATTTCGCGCTCCCGGCGGCGCTCAGCGCAACAATTGCCAGCCTGCATCGGGAGCAAAGCGCTCGCCATGTGCGCTCTGCAACTCCTGAAGGCGCGCTACCACGGCGTCGACCCCGCGCGTGCGTGCGTATTGAAGCGGGCCGCCGCGAAACGGCGCGAATCCGGCGCCAAAGATCACGCCAGCGTCGACCAGATCTGCATCCTCCACAATGCGCTCGCGGAAGACTGCGACGGCTTCATTCACGAGGGGCAGCATCAGACGGTCTTCAAGGTCGTCTGGCGCTGTGCGACCGGCGGCGGAGGGCTTCTGCGGTTTGTCATCGCGCCAGATGTAGAACCCCTCGCCGGTTTTCTTGCCGAACTTCTTCTGACTGAATCGAGTAGACAGCACGGTCGGCGCAGCCGCGCCGCTTTCGAAGAAGACTTTGCCTACGCTCATGACGACATCGAGTCCGACGACGTCGGCGAGCTCGATCGGCCCCATGGGCATGCCGAAATCCTCTGCGGCGCGATCGATCAGCGCAAGCGGTATGCCTTCCTCCGCTGCGCGCACGGCTTCGCTCAGATAGGGCATCAACACACGATTGACCAGAAATCCCGGTGAACTGCGGCAGGCGATCGCCAGCTTGTCGATCTGACGGGCGAAGGCGAGCGCCCGTTGCACCATCGTGTGATCCGTGCGCTCAGCGCGAATCACCTCGATGAGCGGCATGCGTGCGACAGGATTGAAGAAGTGCAGACCGACGAGCCGCGAAGGGTTCGCAAGCCCCTCGGCGAGCCGTTCGAGCACGATGCTTGATGTGTTCGTCGCGAGCACAGCTCCCGGCTTCATCTGCGGCTCGAGTCGTGCGTACAGTTCGCGCTTGGCCTCGAGGTTCTCAAAAATCGCCTCAATGACCACATCCGCCTGCGCAACGCCGCGGCCCTCGACGTCTGCGCTCAGACGCGCGATTGTTTGATCACGTTTCGCGGCGTCGGGATAGCGCTTTTCGAAGAATTTGCGTGCGCGTTCTATCGCCGGCGTCACGTAGTCAAGCGCTCGGTCCTGCAGCGTCACCGTGAGACCGCGCGCAGCGCACCACGCTGCGATGTCGCCGCCCATCACACCCGCGCCCACGACGTGAACATGCTTTGCGGAGGGATCCGCGGCCTTGCCCCCTGACTTGAGGCGCTCCTGCAGGAAGAACACCCGCACGAGATTACGTGAGGTCGGCGTACACAGAAGCTGCCCCATGGAGCGCGCTTCGGCCTCGTACGCGCGTTCTCCCTTGCCGCCGAACCGTTGCCACAATTCGATGAGCGCGTAGGGGGCAGGGTAGTGCGCCGGTCGGACTCGCTTCGCAACCTGCGATCGCATCTGTCCCGCGAGAATCGGGCGCACCAGCGCGGAATTGAGCACACGATCCTTGAAGGCCAGCGTTCGCTGGGGCGGCGGATTCAACGCGACTTGCCGGGCGACGGCCTCAAGCTGATCGCGGGGCGCCAGCCGATCCACGAGCCCCAGGGCGAGCGCCTGTTTTGGCCGAATCGGTCGTCCGGTCAGCATCAGGTCCATCGCCGCGATCGGTCCAGCGAGTTGGACAGCGCGCACGGTGCCGCCGAGGCCAGGATGAACGCCGAGCTGCACTTCGGGAAACCCGAGCGTGACGGTTGCATCATCGGCGACGACCCGGTAGCGGCAAGCGAGCGCAACTTCAAGGCCGCCGCCGAGCGCGAAGCCGTTGATTGCAGCGACGGTGACGGACCGGAGCGCCGCCAATCGATCGAGCAGCCGCTGCCCTTCGCGAATCATCTGGGCGGCTTCATCAGGCGAACGCACGCCGATGAACTCCTTGATGTCTGCGCCCGCGATGAAGCCCTGCTTGGCTGACGTGATGATCAGCGCTTTCGGCGGCGACGCTTCCAGGTCCGACAGCAGCGACCTGAATTCCTCCATCACATCTCGCGACAGACTATTCGCCGACGCGCCCGCCTTGTCGAGCGTCAGCCAGGCGACGCCGTCAGCGTCCGTCCGGCGGCGCCAATGGGTGGAAGGGTTCGCCGGAGCGGCCGCTTGCATGTCATGTCTCCCGTGGTGCTCAGGTACGCGTCTGGCGAATATGGAAGTCGCAGATCAACGGACGGTGATCGGAGTAGCGTACGTCAGGAACCTCAAATTGCGTGACTTCGATGCCATTGGAATAGAGCACGAAGTCGAGTTCCTTGCGTGGATTGCGGCTGGGGTAGGAGGGCAGGCCGAGCCGATTGGCGCTCTTCAGACCCGACGCCTCCATGAACAGATAGATCTCGTGATCGCCCCAGAACGTATTGAAGTCGCCTGCGACGATCACTGGCTTGCTCGCACGCTTCACCAGCTCGTGCAGATGGCGAAGTTGATCGTGACGATGGCGGAACTTGAGCGAGAGATGCACCAGAAAGATCGCCACTTCCTCGAGCTCGAGCTCGATAATGAGCCGCTTGATGCCCGTTTCGAAGTAGTGAAAGCGCTCGCCTTCGACGCGCGGCGCCGCAAGGAACGCATTGCCCTGCTTGCGCACGATTGGCATCAGCTGATTGATGGACGCAGCGCCGTACTTGCACTGGTACGTCGAATAGTGACCAAGCGAATCGGCGATCTGCTTCGCCTGGTTCACAAGCCCCGAGCGGATCGATCCGGTGTCTATCTCGATGAGACCCACGAGGTCGGGGTCAAGCGACTTCAGATACTGGGTGATGCGATCCAGAACACGCGCATTGCTGCGCAGATACCCCGCGCCCGGAACCGGAAGATGAAACGCCGGCCCGGTGCCCGTGGCGTACCGGATGTTGTACAGAACGAAACGCATGTCGGGCGGGGGCGCTCAGGAACCTCTGCTGGATGCAATCGAAGCTGTCTTCGCGCTCGACAACCCTCTGTTTCCTTCAGCTGCGGCGCCGAACGCTCGAGGAAGTCGGTCTGCGCCGAGCGTCCCCTGACACCAGCGAATCGCAGCGCGGCATTCTATAGCACGGGATCCGGGGGCGCTCAGGGCGATCAGGGCGATATTCGGAATCTGATACGACGCGCGGTCGTGTCTATTAGAATTCGCCGCAGAGCATGGGAGCACGATCAGTGGGCACGATTTCGCAGCAGAATCCCGTCAGGCTGTTCGTCAGCCACGTCTTCGAGCCGTCGGACGACTATCACCGGGTCTTCGAGTATCTCGAAAGCTCGCACAACTTCTACTATCGAAATTGCAGCGACCCCGAACACAAACCAGAGAGTCGCGAGGCGATGAAGGAAGAACTCCGGCGTCAGATCGCGCTCGCCGAGGTCGTCATCGTGCCGTCGAGCCTCTACAAAAAGAGCTACGACTGGATCGACTTTCAGCTGAACTGCGCGAAGGGGCTCGACAAGCCGGTGATTGTGCTTGAGGCGTTCGGCGTGAAGGAGAAAGTCCCTGTGCAGCTCGAAGCGCTGGGGGACGAAGTCATCGAATGGAACGAGCGCTCAATCGCGGACGCCATCCGTCGGCAGGCGCGTCACGAAGACACAGCCCGCTGGGACGTCATCGACTTCAAACTGGACTGACGCCGCCGGGGATTGGCGGATTATTCGTCGCCGACCGCGCGCAGCTTCGGTCTTTGAACGTACTGCTGACGTGCGATCACGCCAAGCATGCTGATAATCCGCATCGCAACGCCGCCGGCTTCCTGATCGGACATCTTGCGCACGGTCGCCTGAACGGCCGTTTCGCCGCGCATCGGTCGGACGCACGACATACAAGTCAACAGAGAAGAAAATTCCTCGCGGATTTCCTTCGGCAGTTCGTCCTGATCGAGTTCAGCAAGCTGCGTCCTGTACGCCTCCGCGAGACGATGCTTGATGGATCCGGCCGAGGCCAGAATGGCTGCTGCCGCGAAAAAATGCTCCCAGGCGCTGCTCATGAACTTAACCCCCGTGATGGGTCAGTGAGCCGCCGGTCGCTGAGAGTTGAACTCCCGCAACGGTGCGGCAAGAGAAAGCTGAGAAATTACTTTAGGTCGCCCGGCGGCTTTTCTTACGGCCGCTCAAGCGTCTAGCGCCGGAATATACTCCTGCAACTTCGAAAGGCAAGCTATCCGGCTGGCAATTTCCGGACGTCATTTTCAACCTGCTTCCCGACTCAGGGATTCCCTCTGGCGCCGTTGAGCAAAGCGCTCACGCGGCCGAGAATGGGTGCACGATTCGCTGCCGGTACGGGAAACTGCCGAGTCAGTCGAGCGTCCTCATTATCGGCGAATCGGGAAGTGAGCTTGTGGAGCGCCGCCTATGACTGGAGTGAACGCAGTCGTCCTCATCAAGGCTGAGACCAGCCTCATCAACGAACTGGCTGAGCAGCTTGTCGAACTGCCCGGCGTAGCCGAAGTGTTCTCGGTCGCGGGTTCGTTTGATCTCGTCGCCCTGGTGCGCGTACGCGAGAACGACGAACTCGCCGACGTGATCAGTCATCGCATGCGCAAGCTCAAGGGAATTCTCGAGACGCAGACGCTGATCGCGTTTCGGGTCTACACCAAAGCGGAGCTGGCGAGTGGCTTCGATATGGATTAGCGCACCGGCAGGCCAAGAGAAGGCGGCCACAGGCTGAGCGTTCGGCTCACTCTTGACGGCGAGTAGCGAGTGCGCATAATCAATATTAAGTTAAATGATCTATGGATATTGAGCCGCCTCCAACGTGAAATCCCATCGTGTCGCCCCGCCTCATTGCTGTGCCCAAGCGCCAAGATAGTGAGCCCGGATGCCTGGCACGCGCTGACCGCACCAGAAATTGATGAGCTTCTGCATAAGCTCACCATTTCAGCCTAAAGCTCATCAATTGCCTACCGTACGTGGTTCGCGGTCTGTAATTGTCGGTGATCAGTAACTCTGTCGCCTGATCAACTGATGCGTCGCGAGTGCCGTGTTTCCGTTACTTCTCCTCTAGTAAATCTCCAACCGAAACTTCCGCCGCTTTGTGCTTGCTTGCCGCCGAGTATCAATTTTTGTTCGTAGACCACTTCTGTCGCGAGCCGCTATCCGCGAACGCATCGCCGAACGCATTCATCATCTGAGGCGCCGGTTCGCGGCGCGCGGCGCGATTCCTGAGGCGGACTAAATTACTCCCATGCCAGAACAGAATTCCAAAACCGCGATATCGCGCCACTTCCGCTCGCGAAGCGTTCGACGAGCCGCCCGAGTGGCGTTGACGCTGTTTCAACGTCTGGTACTGTACAGTTGACCTAGGAATGTGGTCAGGGTCCGATGCCTTTGGGAGCTTGAGATGACGGCCAGCGAACAAAAGGTGCTTTGGCGCGGAGTAGCTGCCGGCACAATGCTGGGATTGGCAATCGGGCTTACAATAGCGTTGTTCATTGCGATCAGGCCGGAACTGTCACAGTGGATCGCCCCACTACTCGCAGCGATCCTCGTGATCTCCGTGATTAAGATCTGGCGCCATCAATGACCTAGCAGCCTTCGCTGTAAGTCACCACAAGTCTGTCTTTCGACCCTTCGCACTCGAGTCAGACCTTTGTTCATCGAGCACCTTCGGCGCCCCATAGAAGATTTCACTTTCCACGCTCGTCGAGCAGTACATAGCTCGCAGCCAGGCGCGCCACTGGTGAACTATGCTTTGGGTCGAGGCTGTGTGAAAACTCAAAACGCAATTCTCCTAGATGCGCCGATTGAAAAGCATCGAACGTGCGCGCGTCGAATTCGCAGTTCATCAGCGGCTGTTTTCAGTCCTTGAGATTTTTCACACAGCCTCGGTCGAAAGCAGCTTGAACTGGGCGGGACGTCCCTCTGGCGAACCTGAAACTTGATTTGGTGCGCCTTTGCCGCATAGAAGGAGAATTCATGCGCTTTTGGTGACAGACAGCTAGAGCCAAGGAGAAATGATACTATCGCACTACCTGAATAATGAATCGCAAGCTATTGATTAATAAAAAGTGTGTCGTCGAGCCTACGATTAATCAGTTCCGACAAGCACCCGGCCGACGCAGATCCCTTGCCTTTTTGGCTTCATCGCACGAAACGATACGGCGTTGCCCACGCACCGAACTTCGCGGAGCTTCGCCTCAAATGGTTGGACGACGGTCTGGGCGGCCTTACGCATGGAATCAGTGCGTCGCTCGAACTGAGGCCTTCGGAGAGGCGTTCACCAGACGAAGGTCTACACTGGTCGCGCCGGAGGCTCGGGGGCCAACGGAACGGGAGGAATGCTTCAACAGGAGGCCCTGGTCATGGTCGCAACGACCGTCCGCGATGAGTTTCATCGCTATCTTTCTCCTCAGCTCGTCGAGAGGATCTTTTCCGATCCCAGGCTGCGCAAGAGCGCGTTCAAATCAACAAAGGCGCGCGTACCAGCCGCGGTGCTGGCTGCTGATCTTCGTGGGTTCAGCGCAATCTCAGAGCGATTCCGGCCTGTTGAGGTCGTTGAACTCCTGAATCAATTCTTCACGTTGCTGGCGGAGGTTGCGTTTGAGCATGACGGCGCCGTTTTTCCCATGGGCGCCGACAGTCTGATGGTCGGTTTCGGCGTGCCCGTCGAGCAGATCGATCGCACCGAGCGAGCCTTCCTCGCCGCCAGAGCGATGCTTGACAGGTTCGGGGCGTTGGCCGAACGCTGGGAGACGAAATACTTCAGCGAGGTTGGCCTTGGCGTCGGCATCAATGCAGGCGACGTGATCGTCGGCGTCATGGGTCCGCGCGCCCGGAGCTTCACGCTCATCGGCGATGCGGTAAGCGTGGCGCGCCGCGTTGGCCTGCGAGCTCGTGCAGGCGAGCTGGTGCTCTCGGAGTCCGTGAAATACGTGCTGGACAACCGCGGCATCGACGTCAAGACAACGCGTCTGCCGACCATCAATCTGGCGAGCGGTCAGCCGATGGACATCTTCTGTGTTCCCGCCGGTCGCAGGATCGACTTCCGCATGCACTAGCCGGAAGGTCTTTGAGGCCCCTACTCCGGCCCGCTTCATCAGGTGAAAAGGGCGCGGTTAGCGTTGCGCCTTCCTGAGGGGCTTCACGCGGAAACAGGGAACGTCGGCCAGCGATCCGCGATACGCCCCTCCTCGTACACGAGGATGTCGCCGAACTGCAGGAAGACCGCTTCGCTCTGCGTCGGGCGAAAGAACACATAGTCATCGGGTTTGAGATCCACCGCCGTGGAGCCGGTCAGCAACTCCTGGTTGCTGGATCGCCCATACAGCGAACTGAACTGCAGTCCCGGCGGCGATTCGGGTTGCGCAAGCCAGTGGCCGCCGTGGATGAAGAATGCGCGCGCCGTATTCGGATCCATGAACCGGCGCACGCCCGTCAGCGATTCGAGCCCGGGAATCGTGGCGCGATCGAGCGCTTTGATCACGGGCGTCGCAATGAATGACGCCGGCGCATGATGCGCGAGCGTCTCGAGATCGAAGTCGAGCGGTTTGACAAACGCCGAGCCGACCGATACTTCGCCGGCGACAGTTCCCTTGGCATGCATCGAATAGGTGGGGCTGCCGGCGGCGTTCAGCGTGAGCGCCGACACGCGTTCGCCATAGGCGCCGCGCAGCACGTCGATCGCCGCCGCGTATTGCGCCTGACTCGAGCGCCAGGCGCCCTCCACGCCCGGTACACGCGGCACGTGGGCGTCGTAACCCATCAGACCGCTCACCGTGAGTTTCGGCTCGGCCTGAGCGAGCCGCACCAACTCCGCCAGCGCCTGCGGCGTGGCCGCGCCGCCGCGATGAAGGCCGACGTCGATTTCGAGATTCACGCGCAGTGGACGATCGCGCTCGCGCGCCAGTTGCGCGTACTGCTGCAGCCGTTCGGGCGAGTCGATGAGCCATTGCGGTTCGGCGTAGTCGAGTCCCGAAGCCAGCATCGCGTCGTAGAACTGGCGGGCGGCCTGCACAGGCAGTGGCTTGCCGAGCAGCATGTCGATGTCGGGTCCGCGCTTCGCTGTATCGACCAGCATGGCGCCGTTGAAGACCATGAAGCGGGAAGTCGCGAGCTTCGCAGCGATCTCATCGATCAGACGCGGCGCGGGCAACGATTTCACGACGATCCTCAACGCCAGATTCCTGCCGCGCAGAGTGTCTGCCGCCGCTGCAACGTTCTGTTGCAGGCGCGCACGATCGACGACCAGTACGGGCTGTGCGACGCCGGCTGCCGCGAGCGCCTGCGATAACTCGCGGAAGTAGCTGTCATGGCCGCCGCTGCCGTGATCCGACTTGCGCGCCAGCAGAACGCCGGAGGCGGCGAGCGCGCCGACGCCGAGCAGGACGTTGCGCCGGCTGATGAGCCGTCGCGAGTTCATGACAGCACCGTCCTGAGATAGTCGTTGAGGAAGCGCCCTTCCGGATCCAGTTCGCGACGCACCGCCATGGCGTCGCGCCACCGCGGGTAGAGCGCAGCGAAGTCGGCTTCCCTGAGTGAATTCAGCTTGCCCCAGTGCGGACGGCCGCCATGCCGGCGGAAGATCGGTTCGATCAAATCGAAGAAGAACCGATAGTCATCCTTGTAGTACGCATGCACAGCGATTGAGCCGCTGACCCGATCGTGGAAGGGCGACAGCCATGCATCGTCGGCCCCGATGACGCGCACTTCGATCGGAAAGAACACGTCCGGGCGATGATCCTCAATCGCGGCGATCGTCTCGCGCAGCGCCTTCGCCTGCGTCTCGAGCGGAAAGTGATACTCGATCTCGTTGAACCGCACCGGGCGATCGTTTGACAGCAGCTTCCAGCCCTCGTCCACCGCCTCTTCCGGCGGCAGATCCGCCATCGCGGACTGTGCGAGCCTTCGACGCAGGCCATTTGAGAATCCGAACAGGTCGCGTAGCTGTTTGAGACTCATCAGCCCCTCGGTGTCGCGATCAGGGCCGCGTGGCTGGATCGGCCGATCGGTCTCGTTGCAGGTGATCACCGAGGCAAGGCCCGTAAACGGGACGGCATAGAATTCGACGTTACGATGACGGGCGACCAGTTGCGGCCAGTGCTCGATGGCTTCATCCAGTTGCGCCACATAAGTTCGTTTGAGCACGCGGGCGAGCGGCCGATTCTGCAATTCGACGCGTGTGACGACGCCGAACGCGCCGAGCCCGACACGAGCCGCATCGAACACTTCGCGCCGCGCGGTCGGCGAACAGTCGATGATTTCGCCGTTGGCCGCGATCAGCCGCATCGCGGTGACCTCGCCGTGAATAGCCTTGAACTGACGTCCCGTCCCATGCGTGCCGGTGGCGATGGCGCCGGCGAGCGATTGCTTGTTGATGTCCGGAAGATTCGGCATTTCCTGGCCGATGGCGGCGAGCGCGGGACCCACATCGCCCAGGCGCGTGCCCGCATGAAACGTCGCCCGAAGAGTGCGCGCGTCGTGTGCGATCAGGCCAGTCATGCCATCGAGCGTAATGAGCGTGCCCGCTGTCGGCACGAGCGGCATGAACGAATGACCCGAACCGACCACGCGTATCGGGCCAGCGCGCTCCGCAAGTGAGCTACTCAGCTCGTCTTCGCTGGCCGGGGCCCAGCGCGCAGCGGGATAGGAGGATTGAACGCCCGACCAGTTCTTCCACAACAATCGTCCCTGCGCATCGACCTCCGGTGGACCAGGCGGCTCCGGCAGTTCGCGCGAACGCCACAAGCCGTACCCCACGCCCACGCCGCCGGTCGCAGCGACTGCTCCGAGACTCAGAAATAATGCACGCCTTGAGATCATCGCCTCTCCGCTGTGACGAAGTCTTCGATCGAACATCAGCGCCCCGCCATGAATCGGATCAGCGCGTCGTAGTCCTCGGGGTTGCACGCGAAGCATTGGCCGCCGGGAGGCATGCCATTCAGTCCACGAATCGTGCTGGAGCGCAGCGCTTGCAGTCCCTTGCTCCAGCGCGCATCCCACGCTGCCCGGTCCCCAGTCACGGGCGCGCCGGCGGCGCCCGTCGCATGGCAGGCGCGACAGGACTGTTGATAGAGCCCCGCTAGTCGGACATCGGACGGCGCCGCTGCGCTCGCAGTCTGCAGGGCGTTCGCGTCGGGCGCCGACGCGCTGCGCTCGCCAGAGCAGCCCGTCGCCAGCAGCAATGCTGTCACGACGGCGACGACGCCGCCCGTTCGGCGCCCGTGATTTCCTCGTAAGCGCTCGCCGGCGAACTTCATCGCCGCTTCCGTGGATCTCATGTCGTCTCCGGCTTCGATGGACTGACGGTAGCTCGACGAATCCCCCTTGGGCGGCGCCCCGCACATGTTTGCATTCGTCCATACGATAGTGAATGCTACTGTTTGTAGGAGGGTGGCGTCCACTCGACATCCTGCGGCGTCGACAGAGCCTCAGACACGGTCGAGGCGCCCAGCCAGGCTCGTACACCCTCCCCTGCTTCGTAGGGCTGTTACATGACTACCCGCACATCGCGCTCCCGATCGCGCCGCGAGCCGGTGCGCGCGGCTCCTCAGCAAGCCCGGTCGCTGCAGACGCGCGAACGACTGCTCGACGTCGCGGGTCAGCTCCTCGGCGAGGTCGGGATCGAATCGATCACGACCAATCTGATTTGCGCGCGCGCCCGCATGACGCCGCCGGCGCTGTATCGCTATTTCAAGGACAAGTACGCGATCCTCGAGGCGCTGGGACGCCGACTCATGGATCGACAGAACGCCGTGCTGTTCGCGTGGCTCGATGCAAAGCCGCCCCGCGATTCGCAGGAGTTGTCCGAGCGCGTCGAACAGCTCCTGCAGGCTACGGCCGATGTGACCGCGGCCGAGCGCGGCGCGGTGTGGATCCTGCGTGCGTTGCGCGCCGTTCCACAGCTCGCGCATGTCCGCATCGAGTCGCATCGCCTCGTCACGGACAAACTGACCGAGGCCTACGCGCCGCTATTCCCGGAACTGTCGCGGAAGATGCTGTGGCGGCGCCTGCGAATCGCGATCGAAATCGGCTTCGCCATCGATGAGATGCTCAACGAGGAAGATCGCATCCCCCGCAACGACCTGCTGCGCGAAACCGCCCGCCTGATGCGCTGGTCGCTGACCGATCCCCTGCCCTTGCCTGAATCCAGGCCCGAGACGCGCAAGCGGCCGAGCAAGCGAAGAAGCGGATAGCGGATGGACAGTTCGCATCATTCGCAGGCCTCGTCGGGCCTGACGCTGATCAGTTGCGTGACCTGGAACGTGGCTGAGTAGTCCGCGCCGAATCCATCGCGCAGGGGCTCGCGATATCGACCGGTTACGACGACGGTCAACGGCTGGTAGCCGGATCGCAGCTGCACATACGCGGCGCGCAGGTCCTGCAGCGTTGCAGGTTCGCCGGTCAGCCACGCCTCGGCGCGAGAGTCGCACGGACGAAACGTGTGAACTTCATGACCATAGACCAGCGCGCCTATGGCGACTTGCTCGCCTTCGGCGAGCGGGATCGGCGTAAGTTGCGTCCCCTCCAGGGTGAAATATCTGGATTGTTTGACGGACGGAGAGTCGCTCATCGGCTCGTCGGGACGGCGAGCTGCAAAGTTCGCCACGATCAGGCCATGCAGCACTTGAAGAGACTGCGGAGCGATGCGATCGCCGAGCAGCGTCGCGTTCGTTCCGACGACGCCCTGATCCGTCGTCAATGCTGCCGCGACGTAGTAGAACGCGCCGCTGCCGCCGCCTTCGCGGACCAGAAACATCACCGCGTCCGGGTCGCCGTCGCCGTCCAGATCGCGCTCGAGCGGCGTCCCGACGATGTCGGTCACTATCTGCGTCCTGGAGCCAGGCGCCGCGGGCTGCGCCGCATGGCCATCGTGGAGCGTGACGGCCGCTGAGTCGATCTCGAACGTGGCGCTACGGAAGGCGCTCAGAGCGGTTTCCGCTTGCGTCTGAGTCGCCGTCGGTTCAGTTACGTTCGAATCGCAAGCCGCCAGGAGCGCAGCCGTCGCCATGACGTTCCACGGCATGCGGTCTGTTCGCAAGCGTCTTGCCGATTTGATCGGCTCGTTGATCCCATCGCGTCGGCGCACAGGAAATCTCGCCGTTCTAAGTGATTGGCCTGCTCTGAGAAACTGGCGCCGATCCATCAAGTCGGGAGCTGCTGAGTCGACGTGCTCTTCTGCCGCCTGTCGAGCCAGGCGCTTCTCAGCATCGCAGCGGCGGCATAGACGATCACCACCACGACCAGCCATCGCAGCCAGTCGAGCGGCAATCGCTTCACGATGAATGCGGCGATGAGCACCGCAGGCAGCCCGCCGATCAGCAACCCGAGCGCCGCTCGCAGGTTGTAGCGTCGATGAACCACGAAGCGAGCGGCGGCGACGGGCATGAGAAATGCGCAAGAGCCCATCATGATCGGAAACGCAGCGATGGGGTTCATGCCCAGCAGGCTGACTAGAATCAGGCACGGTGCGTACAGGCCGATGCCCAGTGTCATGAACGCGCCCAGCACGAAGTTGACCGCGATTGCGAACGCGAGGAAGCCGCCGTGCAACGCTGTCGCGCTCCCGCCCGCGGGCAGCCATTCGACGTTCGACATCACGAACAGCGTAGCGGCGACGAGCAGCGCGATCCCCATGCACAGTTGAATTGCGGCGCGCGGCAATCGCGCCACGACATCAGCGCCCAGGCGGGCGCCCAACACGGCCGCGAGGATCATTCCGACGAGCGTCGTCGTATCCACGCTGACCAGGGCGATGAAGATGAGTCCCTGCAGCACCGTCGGCAGGACATGTCCAACATTCAGCGTCCCCGGAATCTGTTCATCCGGCACGACGCGCAGCAGTTTGAAGAGCGACGTCGTTGGCGCGAACGACCCGATCCCCAGCGTGTCGAAGAAATTCGTCACGAAGCCGATCGTGAGGCGCAGCGGCCCGGGCCAATTCTGCCTGACTGACGTATGTGCGGCCCGCTCGATCGAAAACCAGCGCCAGGCGAAGTACAGACCGAACGCGATCAGGGCGGCCAGGAGA
This sequence comes from uncultured Gammaproteobacteria bacterium, assembly GCA_963723505.1. GTDB lineage: Bacteria > Pseudomonadota > Gammaproteobacteria > Steroidobacterales > Steroidobacteraceae > Steroidobacter. The sequence goes on along the minus strand of CAVRQU010000020.1, from coordinate 184,472 downwards.
GCAATAGTGATTGCGCTCATCGCCGGCCTCTCCTTCGCTACAACCAGCGAATGACTTCAGCGGTCGCTACAGGAATCTGCGCGCCGGGCGTCACCGTGGTTCCGAGATAGAGCAATCCGACGATGTGATCGTCGGCGGACAGTCCCAGCGCCGCTTTGCAGTTGGCGTCGTAGGCCGCCGCCCCTGTCCTCCACATCGCGCCATACCCCAGCGCGTTTGCCGCCAGGAACATATTCTGGACGGCCGCGCCCACCGCAATGATCTGCTCGATTGCGGGAATCTTTCCCGCAGTGATTCTCGCCGCCGCGACGATGATTGTCGGGGCGCGCATGGCCTTGCCGCGTTCAGCTTCCAGCTGTTCGGGCGTCGCCTGCGGAAGCTTCGCCTGCAGTACGTTCGCCATGGCGTCGCCAAGTTTGCGACGGGCCTCGCCTTCCACGACGACAAATCTCCAGGGCCGCAGCCGGCCGTGATCGGGCGCGTGGACGCCGGCGCGAGCGATCCGTTCGATGTGCTCGCGCGAAGGTCCGGGTTCGCTCAGTTTGAGTGCGGAGGCCCGGCTCTCAATCGCAGTCAGGAGATCCATCATGAAATCTTTCGTACCTGCATGGACAGATGTAAGCGATCCCCGCGCGGCGTGCACATGGAAATGTCGACGCCGTCCTGCACGGCCCAGGTGCGCGCGAGCGCCTGAGACGGGATGTAGACAGGCAACTTGAACTGCGTGTCGATCTGCACGCCGTTCGTCGGCATCGACGGCGCTGCAGCGGCGAGACACCGGCCCAGCGACCACATGCCGTGCGCGACGGCCTGTTTGAAACCGAACATCTGCGCGGTTCGGGCCGTGAGATGGATCGGATTGAAGTCGCCCGACACGAGTGCGTATCGCCAGCCGGTATTCGTCGCGACCTCGAGCGTTTCGGTCGACACGCCGGCGTCGGGGTGCGTGGAGCGCTCGATCGAGGGACGCTTACCGCCCTCCTTCGCGGGCGCTGCGCCGCGCGCAAACATCGTGCTCACCTCTTCCCATACGGGCTGGCCGTCCTGATCGTAGCGCGTCGTGAAGTCGTATTCCTGGCCGAACTCGGTCACGCGCATCGTCTCGAAGTTGACGCGCAGGCGCAGCGGCGCCTTGACGTCGACGTCGCGCAGAACGCGAATGGAATTGCGCAAATGAATCAGGCCGAGCACCTTCACCGGGAACTGCTTCGCGAAGAAGAGCTGCAGGTGCATCGGCATCGCGACGACATGCAGATATGCCGGCGGCAGTTGCGCGTCAGTCTTTACTGCGCAAGCGTCGCGATAGCGCTGCAGATGTGCGCTCGACAGGACCACGCGGCGCGCTTCCAGCTCCACGGGCTCTATCGTGACGTCCGGGGACGCCATATAAGGCTTCTTGCCGAGCAGGACTCGCGCCAACGCCGGCGTCATCGACGGCAGCCGGGCGAATGAGATCAGAGTCGGAGATGACATCAAGACACTGCGCGGCTGGCGGACGGCGTTGCTTGAAGACGGGCCTGGGTCATGGAACGATCCGGTCAATGACGATATTCACGATGGCGGCGCCGTCCCTGGCCGCAGCGAAATCGTACTCAGCCTGGCCAAAGAAGTCGCCGCTCTGCGCCTGCGGCGCGCCGGACTTCGAAATCCGGGCGACGACCTCGATCCGCGGCGCACTTGCGATGGTGCGCGTAGGGACCATCGCATCTCGTTCGCTCAGCTCGACCGTCAGCGGCGCCGCTGCGGAGCTGTGACGCTGGACCGCAAGGGGCGGACCGCCCGCGGGATCCCGCGCCAGGATGAACAACGGCAGTGCGGTCTTGAGCTGAGTGAGAATCTGCGGCGCAATCGAAACTGACACGCGCAGGGAGCGCGCCTCGGCCACGGGCCGCGCGGGTTCGCTTGCGGTCGACCCCGCTGCGACGCCCTCGCCTGCCTCGCCCAGTTGCTGATTGAGATCCTGGATCTGCCGCTCGAGCACGCCGCGCAATTCCTCCGGAGGATTCTGGGCCAGCAACAACTGCAGCCGGTCGCGGCCTCTGCGCACGTCGCCTGCCTGCAGCGCCGCCATGCTCCCATACCAGAGCGCCTTCGGATGATTGGGCGCTTTCGCGAGGGCCTCGTCGAAGAGTTGTCCAGCGCGCCCGCCAAGCGACGCTTCGTCCACCAGCGCGAGCGCTTCGCCGAGGCCCACGATCGCTTCGACGTCGGCGCCCTTCGAAATATCGTAGGCCTGTTGAAAGGCGTCCACACCGCGCGCGAATCTGCCCGTCTGGACATGGAATTTCCCGAGCAGCAACCAGCCCTGCACATCCTGCGGATTCGCCTGCAGCTTCGCCTCCAGTTTCTGCAGCAGCTCGTCCATTTCGGCGGCGGTTGCGGCTTGCGTTTCAGCGGCGTCCCAATCCCAATCGCTCAGGCGCGCGTACATTACCGTTGCGAGCATCGGCACGAGCATTGCGACGACCAGCGCCGAGAGCCGGCGTTCTTTTCCATACGCAGGCGGGTCGTCCGCCGTCGCCGTGCGACGGAGCAACGGCGTAACGAGCCACAGCAACGCCGCCGCAACCATCGCGGCGGCGACAATGACAAAGACGGTCATGAAGCAGCCCAGTCCGGGATCGGCCGGATCAGTATCGGGAAGCCGCGATTTGCGCGCGATGACGACCCCTGCGGCGACAACGCCGCCCCCAAGCAACAGAATCGGCGCCGCCCACAGCAGCCAGGTGCGCGGCGCGACCGGCGGCTTGTACAGCACATAGTCGCTGTAGCGATCGGTCATGTACTGTCAGGATCTCAGCATCGCTTTTGCCGGCCGCGATCAGTTCGCGCAATTGCCGGCGCAGATCCGCAGCGAGCGATGCGTTCGAGTCGGCGATCGTCTCGCTGCGGCATTGCAGGCATCGCAGCTCGCGCGTCAGCCGTTCGTAGCGCGCCTGCATCGCTGGATCCTCGAACGCAGGCGCAGTGTCGATCGCCTGGGCGCAGTGCACGCACAGCAGAAGGACGAGCGTGCGGAGCAGGGTCTTCACTCGCTGACGCTCCCTTGTCCGGTGATCTTCGGCATGAAATCCCGCTCCCACGCCTCGATGCTCAGCGGGCCAATGTGCTTGTGAACCACACGGCCCGTCGCATCCACCAGGAACGTTTCCGGCGCGCCGTACGCTCCCCAGTCGATTGCGACGCGCCCTTCGGCGTCGAAGGCGGTCGCCGCATAAGGATCGCCCAGTTCGCGCAGCCATCGCTGCGCCAGTTGCAGGTCATCCTTCCAGTCGAGGCCGATCGATGGCGCCGCGTTGCGCCGCGCGATCTCCAGCAGAACCGCGTGCTCCTGGCGACATCCGACGCACCAGGTTCCCCAGATGTTCAGCACGTACATGCGCCCTTCGAAATCCTTCGTCGACACCATCCTGGCCGGGTCTTCGACGCTCGGCAGCTCGAAATGCGGCGCCGGCTTGCCGATCAGCGGCGACGGCAGCGTTTCTTTGTCGCGCCCGAGCCCGAAATAAAAGAACGCGAGCAACGCACCGAACACACCCGACCGGAATGAGATAGCGCCACATGATCAGACCGGTGACTTCCGCGCCCGCCGGACTTCTCGCTTCCACGCTGACGCGTTGACGATAGCGTCGATCGAAGATCGCGATCACGCCGCCAAACGCAATGATGAAAGCGCCCATCCAGATGAAGCGCACCATCGGCTTGTACTGCAGGCGCACGCTCCACGCATCGCCGCCGAGCGGCTCGCCCATCGAAATGAGCAAGTGACGATTCCAGTCATTGTCGATGCCGGCTTCGGTCATCGGCGTCTTTTGCACGCGATAGGTGCGCTTCTGCGGATGCACGTACGGCTACCTGCTTGCCGTCCCGTGAAATCCGACTTCGCTCTCGACGGCCTCGTAGTTCGGTCCCGCGACGTCGCTCGAGCTTCGTCATCGCGAACTGAAACCCGCCGACTTCGGCGCTCTGCCCCGGCTTCAAGCTCAGATCCATCTGCTGCCTCCATGACTCGACCGTCGTCGCGCCGAGAACGAAAAGCGCGAGGCCGAAGTGCGCAACGCACATGCCGACGACGCCAGCCGATAACGAGTGTCCTTTGCGCAGGCGTTCAACCGGCTCGATCAGCGAGGAGAACGCAACCCACAGCGCGCCGGCGACGCCGACGACCGTGAGCACGGAACGCCAGCCGTAGACCGCTCGCTGGAATCGCGACGTGCGAGCACGACGGCGGCGAGCAGCAGTATGCCCAGCAGCTTCTTGTGACGCTCGAACGACGCTCGCTTCCACGAGGCGTGCATGCCGGGCGCAAGCAGGAGCGCGAGCGGCAGCATCGGAATCAGAAAAGCGACCGTGAAGTACGGCGGCCCAACCGAAATCTTGCCGAGATTGAAGGCATCCAGAAACATCGGATACAGCGTGCCGAGCAGTATCAACGCGGTCGCCGCGACGAGCAGCACGTTGTTCAGCAGCAGAAACGATTCGCGCGAAATCGGCGCAAAGCCCGCGTTCGAACGAAACAGCGGCGCGCGCCACGCGTACAGCGCAAGCGCACCGCCGGACGCAGAGTCCCAGGAAGACGAGAATGAACAGGCCACGCTCCGGATCGCTCGCGAATGCGTGGACTGATTCGATGACGCCGGAGCGAACGAGGAACGTGCCGAGCACGGACAGCGAAAATCCCGTGATCGCCAGCAGCAACGTCCAGCTCTTGAACAAGCCGCGCTTCTCAGTCACGGCAAGCGAGTGAATCAATGCTGTGCCGATCAGCCACGGCATGAACGATGCGTTCTCGACCGGATCCCAGAACCACCAGCCGCCCCAGCCGAGCTCGTAGTACGCCCACCAACTCCCGAGCGTGATGCCGATCGTCAGGAACATCCACGCAGCCGTCGCCCACGGTCGTACCCAGCGCGCCCAGATCGAATCCAGCTTGCCTTCGAGCATCGCCGCGACGGCGAAAGCGAACGGCACGGACATGCCGACGTAGCCCGTGTATTGCATCGGCGGATGAATCACCAGCCCCGGGTCCTGCAGCAACGGATTCAGATCGCGTCCGTCGACCGCCGCGGGCCACAGCCGCTCGAACGGACTCGACGTCGTGAGAATGAAAAGCGCGAAACCGGCGCTGATGAGACCGAGCACGCCGATCACGCGGCTCGTCACTGCGTCCGGCATGTTGCGACTGAAGAGCACGACCGAAAACGTCCAGATCGACTGCACGAGCAGCCACAGCACCAGCGAACCTTCGTGCGCGCCCCATACTGCGGCGAAGCGATAGAACGTCGGCAATTCGGAGTTCGAATTCTGCGCGACGTACAGAACCGAGAAATCGTTGTTCAGAAACGCGTACGCAAGGCACGCAAAGGCAAACGCGGTGAAGACGAAATGGCCTACGGCGGCGCGCGTCGTCAGCGACATCCAGTGACGGCCGCCGGTAAGCAGCCCCGGCCAGGCCGAAGAACGCCTGCGGCAGCGCCAGGCAGAACGCGAGAATCAACGCGAAATGACCGAGTTCAGCGCTCATGGGCGGAATGGCTCAAGTGGTCGGAAGCGCGGAAGTCGCGCGCTTGTCATGCTGCTCACGCAGCGATCGGCGACATCGGGCGGCATATAGTTTTCATCGTGCTTTGCGAGCACTTCTTCTGCGACGAACACGCCGTCCGCGCCGAGCCGTCCACGCGCGATGATCGCCCTGCCCTTCGCGGAACAGATCCGGCAGGACGCCCGTGTAGCTGACCGTGACGTTGTGCGCGAAGTCGGTGACGACGAAGCGAGCTTCCAGACTGCCGGGCGGACGCGTGTAACTTCCCTCGGGCACCATCCCGCCGACGCGAAATACACGGTCGATCGGCGCCTTGCCTGCGGAGACGTCGCTCGGCGTATAGTAATACAGCAGATTCTCTTGAAACGCGGTGAGCGCGAAGGCGACCGCCGCGCCGACGCCCAGCACGATCAATCCGACCAGCACCATGCGACGACGACGCGGCGTCATGATTGCGCCTCCCGCCGGCTCTCGAGCCGACGTTTCGCGTGCACGATCTCCTCACGCAGGCGGCGTCGCGCAGCCCATACGTTTGCGACCAGGACGAGCAGCGCCAGTCCATAGCAGGACCAGACGTAGCCGCCGTAGCCGCTCATGCTCAGAAATTCACTCATGATCGTGTCGTCAGCGTTTCGGTGAGCCAGCTTGCGTTGCGTTCGCGTTTCAGGATCTCGCTGCGCACCCGGTCGCACAGCACGGCGGCAAAGTAGAGCACGAACGCCAGCATCATCAGGAGCAGAGGCCACAGCATCGAACCGGTGATCGATGGCGCGGCCATTTTCGAAATGGTGGGCGCCTGATGCAGGCTGTTCCACCACACTACCGAATATCTGACGATCGGCACATTGACGACGCCGACGATCGCCAGGATCGCGCTCGCGCGATCTGCGCGCTGCGCGTCGTCGAACGAAGCGCGCAGCGCCATATATCCCAGGTACAGAAACAACTGGATCAGTTCCGACGTCAGCCGCGGATCCCATTCCCACCACGTGCCCCACATCGGCTTTCCGTAGATGGAGCCGGTCGCGAGCGTGAGCGCGGCGAACCACGCGCCGATCGGCGCACAGGCCGCGGCGACCGCGTGCGCAAGCTTGATGCGCCAGATGATCCCGACGGCGGCCGACGACAGCCATCACCACGTAGATCTGCAACGACATCGATCCGCTCGGCACGTGGACGTAGATGATCCGGAACGCGTCCTTCTGCTGATAGTCGGGCGGCGCGAGCACGAGCCCGCCGTAGACGCGCGATCAGCATCAAAATCACGGCCGGCCAGAAGAACCACGGGCGCAGGCGCTCCGCCAGGCGGTAAGCGTACGGCGGCGAGCCGAGCTTGTGAAACCACACCCACGCGGGATGCGCGGCGCGGAAGATTCGCTCGCTGGAATATCGGGGCTGGAACTCATGACTCCACGCTGATACGCATGGCGGCGGCCATGGCGAACGGGCCGAGGCTCATGAACAGCAACAGCATCGCGGCGAGCAAGTTTAGCGGACCCGCGACCGCTTCGCCCTGCATCGCCAGATCGACGGCCCGCGCGCCGAAAATCAGCACAGGCATCTCCAGCGGCAGCACCAGCAATGCAAGCAGAACGCTGCCGCGGCGCACGCTGACGGTCAGCGCCGCGCCGATCGCTCCGAGGACGCTCAAGCGCCCCCGTGCCGAGCGCCAGCGTACCGGCCAGCACCGGCCAGACAGACTGCGGCATGCCAAGCGCCGTTCCCACCATAGGCGCCATCAAAACGAGCGGCAGACCCGCCAGCAACCAGTGTGTGGCGGTCTTGGCGAGCAGCAACACCGACAGAGGCTGTCCCGAAAGCACCCACTGCTCCATCGTGCCGTCTTCGACGTCGGGCCGGAACAGCGATTCCAGCGCGAGAAGCGACGCCAGCATCGCCGCGACCCAGAGCACGCCTGGCGCGATCCGCCGCAATTCATCGAGGGCGGGACTGATCGCGAGCGGAAACAGCGTCGTCACGATGACGAAGAAAAGGAGCGGCTGAATCACCTGATCCCAGTGACGCAGCGCGAGACGCAGGTCTCGAGCCACCACCATGCGAACCAGTTGGCCGAGCCCCGGCGTCATCAGTGCAACTCCAGCGTCCGCGACGTTGGCGTGTCCCTGCAGGAGCCGTTGATGTGCGGCCGCCAGAATCATTCCGCCCGAGGACAGGTGGTCGACCATGCAGGACTCGAACAACTCGATCCCCGCGGCGTCGAGATTCGTGATCGGCTCATCGAGGATCCACAGGGGCGCCTGCATGAGCAGGATGCGCGCGATCGCAACGCGCCGCTTCTGACCCGCGGACAACGCGCGCGCCGGAAGGTCCTTGCACATCGCAATGTGCAGACGCTCCAGCGTCCTGAGCAACTCCTCCGTCGCCGCCGATCGACGCAGCCCAATCGCGTAACGCAGATTCTCGAGCGCCGTCAGTTCCAGCTTGAGCGCATTGCTGTGCGCGAGGTACGCAAGCTGCTGGTGAAAATCGTCGCGGGCCCGTTCGAGCGGTTGCGCGCTCCAGAGAATCTCCCCTGACTCGACCGGCATGAGTCCGGCGACGCACCGAAGCAGGCTGGTCTTCCCCACACCGTTCGGTCCGACCACCTGCAACAGCTCACCGCGCCGCAGGTTGAACGAAACCCCGCGAAGCAGGTGCTTCTCGCCGCGCCACAAGTGGAGCGCGCGAACGTCGAGTTGCGGTTCGTCGGAAGCCGCCGCGACCTGTGCATGCATGCGGTGAAACGGCGCGAGTAAGTAGGTTCTTTGTGGGGCGCGAGGGCCGCCGAAAAGCGCGCGCAGTGTAGCAGATCGCTCGCTGTGCTCAGGTCGCGCTGGGCTAGAATCGCGTACTGCACACAATACGTCCCGACTCACGGCGGTGTGGCGGAATTGGTAGACGCAGCAGACTTAAAATTTGCCGACGCAAGTCGTACCGGTTCGATTCCGGTCACCGCCACCATTGGGACATCTGACAACATCCGAAGACACGACAGACACCCACTAAAGTCCTGTCTTTTCCCTTACATGCGGGCGTGACTTCCGCCCCATGCTCAACCATCACGTGGTGTGCCCCGCTGCAATCGCAAAGCGCGATCGAGGCCGGCATAGATGGCGCGCGCCGTTCCGCCTTGGCTTCACCGTGTCTGCATCCGCATGCACGGCCCTAAAGACCCTATGGAAAGGCTGCTGCTGTTCGGCATCAACTCGTGCATGGACGACGCCGGCGAATGCTGGCGGGGACAAGAGTCCATCAGCGGAGCTACCTGTCTCGGCGTGAGCACGATACGTCGCAAGGCCGCATCCGTATCCAAGCAGAGATGGCTTGCGATGTATCAGCGCGGCAATGTCGGCAAGAAGTGGAATCGTATCTCTATCGAGCATGCGTCCCTGACTGGATTGACCTCGAGCAAATCGCGATCCGCGAGTCAGACGGCGAGACTTTGGCGCTTCATCGCGAATTGGTGCACGGCGTAATTGACGAGAGCGCCGTGTCCGGGACGTTGTATCCGCAGAAGGGCAAGCCGAGGAAAGCACCGCCCGCAGTGGGCGGTAGTTCAGTGTCAGCACCAGGCATGCTTCGACCGCCCACTCACGTACGACTGAAGCAGCGCCCGCTGACGTCGAGAATGACCGCCCGCAGCGGCGTGGGAAGTCTTCACTCTTAAGTTCTCAATCAAGTTCTCAAAGACAAGGTGCAGCGCTAGCGCGCAGCACCGCTGTTCCTTTGAATGAGGGAAAGAAGAAAGAGCCAGAAAGCAATCACAAACCCTTTCCCAAGACTCAGGCGACCGGCGAATCCTCCACCACGAACACAACATCCCCTGGGTATCAGCACCATGAAGACTATCCCCGGCGTACTTCGATACGACCTGCCAGCACAACACCGGCCCCGCGATGAACGCGCCTGGCTCGGGAGTGTGCGCGACTGATTGCTACCGGACTCACGCCTCGCGACGTCGCTCTCGCGCTGCGCTTGGATCTTGGCGAGATGCTGGCGCTGCTGCAGATGAGGGAGGCTCGTCCGTGAGCGCTTGTACCGATTGCTCCTCCTCGCTCTCGGTGCGCTGGAGGTTTCGGGCGGTTTCTTGCCATTCCCACCATTGCCGGTTGGCCCAGCCGACGACGCCCGAGATCGCGCTCCACACGAAGACCAGGATCGCCATGCCTTCTTCGGTGGTCATGGCGACAGGTATGTCAAAAAACAGTTCGCAGATCTGTCAAGAGGGGGACACAAGGCTGCGGCCTGAGGAACCAGGGGCGCCACATACCTTGAACTAAGCGTGTTTCACCTCTTTGAACGGAGGACCCAAAGCGTTGCGGATCCCTGTAAACCGTGTGTTGCGGGGGGTAGTTGCAACCCCGTTCTATTCCTAGTTCCAGCACCCCCTAAGGGCAGCAGCAATGATTGAAGTATCTGGTAATCGACTCGCAGACATGACCGGCGCCGTTTTCTTGAGGTCGTACTTCGGAGGTGTTCGTTGCCTCGTTCGCATCGTTCAAGCGGGTGGCCTCCGTCCCCGAACCGGGCACGCTCGCCCTGTTCGGTCGCGGTCTTGTCGGACCTGGATTCGCTCGCCGTCGTCGCGCAACGAACTGACGAGTAGACTGATTGGGTGATACGAGCGCCGCCTTCGGGCGGCGTTCGCGTTTCAGGCAGTGCGGTTGACAAACGTCAAAAGTTCCCATTGCGATCAGCAGGTATCCGCGTTAAAAAATCGCAAAAGGAGCGACCTGAGGGGGCTACGGGGGTTCGTATGGGGCGCGCCATCAAGAGCACGTGCAGTCATTGCCAGCGCGAGATTTATTTCGATCCGAGCGTGGGCATTTCTTTCGACGCTTTGTCAACGATCCCATGCTCTGCGTGCGGGCAGAGCGGCGCAGTTCTCACGCTGGATATCGAAGCGCCGACCGACGCGACGGTTTTCGATCGGCTACCGGGTCGGGACGATCGGCGCGCAGCGCTATCGGACTGACGGGTTAGGGAACTCTTCCTCCTCGTCGGCGTCCCGCACGCGATTAATCCATCCGCCGCAGGCGCAGCCGTAGACACGGCGCTCGCCGCCGCTTGCTGAATCATGCTCGCCGCAAGCGTGGCCGCAGGTAACGCACCGCTCGTTGCAATCGGATAGGTGGCGACCATGAACGGCAAAGGGCGCTCATTTTAATCTCGACTCGATGTTTCGACTTGCTCGCGTCGGTTGAACTGAGCGTTGCAACCACTGCTCTGCTTCGGAGAGTGTCCTGAACAGGCGAACATTGACGCCACGATTCTGAGCAACCAGCTCCGCGAATTCGGCCATGTCTCGCTGGAGATCGGGATTTGTATCGACGTAGGCGATGCGCTCGAGGTTCGAACCATCCAGACTTCTTTCATTGATCACCGAGCAGACTTCGCCCAGACCCAGACCGCCCGTGAACGCCACTTCCAAGAGCAGCGAGCTCACATTTCGGTCGATACAAGCTTGATATGCGTCGACCAGAAACTGGCGTGCATTGGGCCGGGTCAGATCTCCGGATACCTTCGCATGCACGTAGGCCGGCTTTTGCTCCACGCTAAAGTTGTATGCCATCGCAAGTACTCGTCGTTGGGATACAGCATGTTCAGGCGGAGGCGCCTCGACATACGAGGAGGATAAGTACGTAAGGCTTGCCGATCCAATTAAGGGCGACTGAGCCGATAAGCCGCGCGTATATGGGGAGCTTGACGCCGCATCGGACGGCGCTGCTACTCCCGCTATCGCTTGCTGTCGTTTCATTTGTTAGGCGAACTCCACGTCGGCGGCTCGCCCACGCACTCCACGATCACGGAGTACGACGTCGCCTTGTGAACGTCGATTCTGATCGGACCCACGATCCACACCTTGCCGCCATTGCCCTCAACGAAGGCGCGCACGGCTTCGTGGACGCCATCAACTAGCTTCTCGCGGCCGGTCGGCTTGGGCATAGACGGAGATGGCTTAACCGGCTCATTTATTCCGAGGATGTTCCTTCACGGTTTCTGGTTCCTTGTACTGCACTACGCCAAGGCAGTTGTAGTACAGCTCGAGGAAATAGCGGCGAGGCGCAGCGTCGTCTCTGTGCTCGTACGAGCTGATGAGTTGCATGAGCTCAAACGCAACACGCTCCTTGCAATCTGATGTGACCGATACGTTTCCTCGGACGCGAGTATCCTCAGCCATATAGCCTCCAAGTGTGATTGCCACACGATAGGGCGCGCTGGATGTTACGCGCGGGGGCAACAAAAAGTCCCGCCCCCGGGGGGCGCCGCCGAGTCTCTCTGCCGGCTCAATCTCGTCGAGGTTTGCCACGCGTCTCTACGAAACTCTGTAAGAGTAGAGAGGCAAACCACACGAATCCCCCGCTCAACCAGAGCGCTACGAGAATGCCGAGATCAAGCAGCGTTATCTCGACGAGCGGCTTACTCGCCAATGAAAAGATCAGCCACGCTGCGGCTGGGCTGTACGCAACAAGGATGGCCACCCACTTTTTGTTCATGCGTTTCCTCTCGGCCGCTGCCCTGAAGTGGCCAACTGCTCGTCGTCGTCGTCCGGCATGCGATTAATCCAGCCGTGACACGCGCGCACGTGTAGAGGCGGCAGCCGCTTGCTGAATCGTGCTCGGCGCAGGCAAGGCCGCACGTAACACAGCGCTCATTGCAGTCTGATAGCTCGCGACCGTGCCGGCAGAGTGCACTCACACCTTCTCCTTGTGCGTGGTTGCTCAAATCACTGTGAGCCTTGAGGCTCATCCCACTTCGGTCTCTGCCCAACGCAATGAATGACGAGGTCGAAAACGAGAGCCTTGTGCGGCACGATCTCGATCGGTCCGATCACTGAGAGCTTGCCGCCGTTGCCCTCCACGAAAGCCCGAACCGCGTGATGCAGGTCCTCGACGAGCTTTTCCTTTTCGACGGGCTCTGAGCGTTTGGCGGCCATTGGGCTACCCCTGCTTTCTGGTTGTTCTACGGGGGAGCTTATCGCAAAAAGGAAGCCCGGCCGTGGGCGGATTCGAATACGGATGCCGCTTAAACGCGATCAGGCGTAGCGTCAGCCTAAACTAGCCACCTACCTCTTGGGGTGTCTGGGGGAGCTGCGGGTTCCGACTGCACCGGTCGGCTCAACCGGGCCAGCGCAACAAGAACACAACACCGACCTAGGGGAAACACAAATGATGAAGAATATTTGCCTGTCCTTGGCAGCCTCGACCGCGCTGATCGCAGGGGTCACACAGGCGGCCAGTCCTGAATATCTCATCCGCATCGAAGGAGTACCCGGGACCTCCACCCTCGAAGGGTTCACGGACTACTTTGCAGTCGGATCGTGGTCGCTGGGATACTCTCGCGGCGTCTGCCACGGCTTGAGCTTCACCAAGACGTTGGACGAAGCCAGCGCCTATCTCACCGAGGCGGCATTGCTCGGAACGTTCTATCCGAGCGCCATTGTGGTAGGCCTCAAAACGGGTGAGGACGATCCGTTTATCAATCTGAAACTCACCCTCACCAATAGTGTCGTCACGTCCTTTCAGAACTCCGCGTCAGCAGGTTCCGGCCTGCCGATTGAGTCGGTCGTCCTGCAGCCGTCGTCGGTCAAGCTCGAGATTTTCGAACCATCGATCGGGGGTGACCCTACGCTAGTTGCGACAACCAGCGTCACCTGTCAGAAGCCGAAGTAGAAAACTCGGAATAGCTGATTGGTTGATACGAGCGCCGCCTTCGGGCGGCGTTCGCGTTTCAGAACTTCACCGCGAACAGCACGGCCAGGAGGGCGGCGCCGCCCAATGAGCAGCCTGCGAATGTCGGGCGATGCTGTAACTACGCGCTTCATGGTCTCCCACTGCCTATCGGCGCATGAAACCGTCGTCCCTGAAGGCCCGGGGGCGACGCGTCAGCAGCAGTACCTGAGTTTGAGAGCCCACAAACTCGCAGAAAACTATGTCGCCGTGGTTGTTCATGTCGGGCTCGATGACGCGGCTCCCTCCCAGAGAATCGTGCCATCGGAAGCGAAGACGCCGTCCCCCGTGTAGACGAAATCTCCGCGGTTGTTGACGGCGATGCCGGTGATGTCGTTGGGCCCCAGATCGAAATCGGACACCTGGCCGCGCTTGGTCGAGAAGAGCTGCGGAACCCCCGCCGTGTCGAGCGCGACGTAGAAGACTACGCCCGCATTCGTCACGTGCACCGGGTACAGGAACGTGACGGCAGGATCGACTCCCAGGTGCACAAAGGTTCCATCCCGGCGATACAGCCTCAACCCGTCGAAGGTCTCCGCTGCCACCAGCCCGTTTCCACTGATGACGGGAAAGTTGCCGAAACCTATCTCACCGCGCGTGGTGCTGAAAGTTCGAAAACCGCCGGGTCCGATCAAGTCGGCCCAGACCACTTCGCCGTGGCGGTTGATGTCCGGGAACCGAAGGTTACCACTGGGCCCTGCGAGATCCCCCCGCCGCGTCGAGAGGAGGAATTGGGGGCCGCGAGGGTCGCTGACGACGTAGACGATCTCCCCGCGGTCGTTGATCGACGGCTGGCACTGGGAGAAGCCGTCGTGCGCCGTCGTGACCTGCAGTGCGACATATTCGCGCGGGTTCGCGAAAGACGCCGAGGTGAGGGCAAGACCGAGCAGTGCGAAAACAATCCCCGCCGCTCGTTTCCGGACACGATCCTTTCCGATGGCCATTGGCGCTACCCTCCTGGGGGGAAGGGCGAATTCGGGACGCAACATTGTATCGCCATCCTTGCGCATCGGACGCCGTACAATGACGTACGTGACGGACAACACCTCGGCGCTTCTCATTCGGGCGGCTGCCTTTGCCGCCCACAAGCACCGCAATCAGCGTCGCAAGGATGCGGATGCATCCCCTTACATAAATCACCCGATCGCCTTGGCTAACGTCCTAGCGAACGAGGCGGGCATTTCTGACGGCACCGTTCTGGCCGCGGCTTTGCTCCACGACACGATCGAGGACACCGACACGACGCTCGCCGAACTTGAGGCTGAGTTCGGCTCCGCGATCGCCGCAGTCGTGGCTGAAGTCACAGACGACAAGTTGCTACCGAAGCCGGAGCGCAAGCGCCTGCAGGTCGAGCAAGCGGCGCATATCAGCACGCCGGCGAAGCTGGTGAAGCTCGCAGACAAGATCTGCAACCTACGCGATGTTGCGAGCGCGCCGCCGGTAGACTGGTCGCTCGACCGTAAGCGCGAGTACTTCGATTGGGCGCGCGCGGTTGTGGACCGGATGGCTGGCACGCACAAGACGCTCGAACGCCTTTTCGATGCAGCCTACGGCGGACGACCGTAAACAACGAGATACCACTACAGGGAGCCTGCGCAGTCAGCGGCGCAGAGCGCGTTTGCCGACCGCACCCTCTAGTCCTAATCGACCCCGCTGTGGTTTGCTGAGGCGCTTCGTTCAGCGACGAAACGGCAGGATCGCGGCGATGCCCGACCCAGCGCCTATTGTATTGAGGATGAGATCGTCGACCGATGGATAGTGCTCCGGCATCGCCCACTGACAAATCTCTATCAATAAGCTCAGCGAGAAACCCGTCGAAGTTGCGAGCACCATGTTGTGAAGCGTTCGGACCTCGAGTTTCGACCAAGCCGCCGATCAACATTCCAAGCGGAACAAAGCCGAGATAATTGACCAGCCAATCCAATGGAGCGTAATCGCGGAAAGGAATCAGATTTGGCTCGTTATGGAACCAGCGCAGCAATTTCGGCAGGACCAGCATTTTGGGATCGAGGTAGTCGATGGTTTGTTCGGGTGTCGAGACGGTGGCGCGAGCGACCTCTCCGAGCCATGCGCGATCGCCAGTGAGTTCGTTCCCTATAGCTAGCCGATATGAGGCATCGAAGCGCGCGAGTGGGTTTGCGGCTAGTCGTGCGCTCAGCTCCTCCTCTTCCGTCGATTCTGAGCGTGAGTTGTTCGGATCGCACGTTGATCTCTACGTCGCGCCAAAGGTTGGCGGATAAGCGCATTCGGCACGCGGAGTTCCGGCATCCCATTGAGATCGCTTCTCAGGCGTCCGCAAGCGCAGGACCAGATCAGCCGCGATCCTGGGCCAATTGTGATGTTGCGGCGATATTGGATCGCTCGAGACGGTGAAAATTCGAGCCGGCCCGCTCTGGAAAGCGCCATGCGGCCTTACTCGCAAGGAAATCTTTAGCTGATGCGTCGATCGCACATCGTTGAGCCATGTTGGAGGCGCTTCTGTGCGGGCGATTCCGCGGGCATCGAACGCAAGGATGTTGCTGCTGCGCCAAGCCGCATGATTCGCGACTAGGGGCTGTCCCCATGTGTACGGATATAAAGTGACCGACAAGTACGCTGCGGCGATAACCAGCGCGAAAACCAAGCGTCTCGAAGGAGTTGTCTGAGTCTCTGCAAGAAGTTGTCGAAAGTGAAGCACTAGTTGTAGCTCAGATTTGCAGCGAGGGGCGGCGCGCAGTGACAGAGATGCGGTTGGCAATGATGGCGCGATGACAAGCAAATCGGGACCATCGTGCGCTCGTTCAACCGTCGCACGGCACATTTGGATTGAGGATAACGATTCGGCTGTGATGTGCCGATGATCGCAAGCCGTTCAGTATTTGGGCCAAATGGATCGATGAGATGAACACGAGCAACTTACGAATTTCTTCATAGCTCCGTGAACATTGAGCGCTTCAATTTCTGAGTGCTGCGGCACGCACACTGGCGATTTCCGCTTTCGTCACGCCGTTGATAAACCGCGACGGCCTTGGCCCTTAGTTGAGTCGCAGAGCGTAGACTGGTGTATCGACATGCCTTATCAGCAGCGCAACATCGATCGAACCCCAGCTTGCGACGCGGAACCTCCCGAAGGTGTGGCGCCAGTTGCTCGCATGACGCGAGCTGGCTCGGGCATCTGCGACTGGGTCCAACCCAGCGCCCGCGCATGGCATCCACTCCCATTCGCCGGCCACCAGGGCCGACCAGCAGGACCCTTCTGGCGCAGCGATCGTATGGACGGCGGCACCATCCTGCGCGGAGTAGTAGATCAACCGGTCAAGGTTCGGTGCATATTCGAGCGCAGCGTATTCGGCGATGCGCGGTCGCGCGCCACACGAACGCAATGACTCCGCGGGCGCCGCAGGGTCCGCTGGATTGATCGCAAACAAGGCCGTCGCGGGCGTGTACCAGCACCACCACGATGTCTCGCATTGGATCGATCTGCATCGCGTTGTGGTTGGCGACGCCCGGGAACTTATTTGCATGCATCGGTCCCCAGTGGCCGAACGTACCATCCGCATTCGCGCCGTCCGGGCAAAAGCCGATGAAGGCGTTGCCGCCCCCATCGTCACCAGAATGACCCCACAGTACGCGCCGGGACGCATCCCATGTCGTGAAGCCGCCCGAATTCAGAATCGCCGCGGGATGTCGCGGGCCGCGGCGCCACTGACGGCGATCAAGGTTGAACATGTGCGGAATGGCAACGGCCTTGACGTGGGGGCCGAGTTCGCTGTTGCCCTTCAAGATCAGATAGTCGTTGCTGACGCGTCGTACTGCACGTAGCCGTAGGTGTGCGGTGGCAGTGGGGAGCCGTCCGGATACTCTGCATTCGGGTAGAACGCACCCGCCCCGTAATTGCTCTGGGCGGCCCTGCACGAAGCCGTCTGAGATTCGGCTCCACTCCCGTGTGGCGAGATCAAAAGCGTGAACGTCGGAACCAAAGTAGTTGTTGTGGCCGCCGCCGAAGACAATCAATGAACCGGAGTCGCCAAACCGCGTTGCAAGCACGGCGCCGTTCCAGGCTTCCGTGATCGCAGGGAAACCGACCCGACCGCTCCAAGGCGCGCGGACGTCCTTACCGGTCAGCCGTCGCAGCGCCGCGTAAGTTCGCCAAGCCGGATTCAGGGCTGAATCGCAGGCCGGATCGCCGTCACGCATATAGCGCGTACCAACTCTCGTGGCGGGCAGCCCCAGGTCCGGTCGATCACCTGAAAGGCGATACCAGCGCCCGATCTTCATGGCATCGAGCCATTCGGGAGCGGAGGGCGCTTTCAATGACGGAGCGTCGACTGACGGCCCCATCGAATCGTTCAGTCGAGGCATATTTTCGCAGCACCAGTTTTGAGGAGTTGCCGGCCGACTATCCGGCGGGTTATCACGACGGATGGGAGCGGCGCCGAATTCGCTAAGTCTCGGCCGACTGAACAACTCCGGGGGTTATGGGACGAGCGGAAGAACTGTTCAAGACACATGGGGCGAGCTGCTCGAGGAACTGATCGGCAAGCACCTATAAACTCTGTGGCCCCCTCCCCGCCATAATGACGCGGCCCGAAGTAATAACTAAAACCAGCGCTGACTTAGCGCAGAGGGTAGGACTATGGCGAGCCTCCTTGCTGGGGTCATTATCGTAATCGGGCTGTACCTTTGCGTTGTTATCGACCGATTGAGCACTTTGCTGTCGATCCAAAACACCACACTGCAAAAACAACGCGACACACAGAAGAAACTGCTCTCGGCATTGTCGGACATATCCGCCAACAGTCTGGAGCTGCAGAAGGATCTTGGAGAGGATCTCTCGGAGATTTCGGCACGGCTGGAAAGGATGCTATGGGTTCTCAAGTTCGACGAGAGCACTTTCCTAACAGAAAGGAAGCGCCTGTGTGACGCTCAGGTCGATGCGGCGCTGAAGGATGGAAACAAGATCCGGGCTATCCGGATCTACAGGCAATACATGTGCGTAAGCCTCGGTGATGCGAACGACCATGTCGACGCACTGCTGAGCAGCGGCGCGCCGGCGATGATGAAGCCCGAGCAGGATTGCGAAGATGCCAAAGGCTGAGCGAAGCTAGGCCTCAATCAACCTGCATTACTGATTGCTTGATGCACCTCGTTAGAGAATCGCCGAGTTGCTCCGCCGTTTGGACTTGCCGCAGCCCATCTGCAGCCGTCGAGTCGATCGGCTTCCACAAATACAAACCGGAATTCCTGACGTCTCGATTTGGCCGCCCCTCAGAGACGCGACCAACTTTCCTTGTTTCGATGGCGAAGTGATTGAGCAGAACTCGTGCGACAGCACGGCGCGAAGTCTCGATGCCATGCCGCCGGCGCACAGCCTTGTAGATCCACGTTGGTCGGCCCCAGTCCGGCCAATCGGATAAGCGATCGCGCGCCAACTCCTCACCGATTGCGAGATGAAGTGCTTCCATCTTTCGGACCAACTCTTCGCGGGCCAGAACTCGCGCTCGCTCGAGATTCGCCAGGACGCGGGCGCTAACTACGGCGGGGTCGGTAATCAGCCGTAGCGGCCGAGCTGAATCTTGTTCGCGATCGCATCAGGCACGTGCGACGCTCGAAACGCTGGCGACGATCAAGAACCCGCCGAATCTGGCGATCGTGAAACAGGCGAACATTGGCCAAGCCGTCCAGGTGAACAACGGAACGGTGCCAGCCTCGCGCGCGCCTGAAAACGAAAATGCGCCAAACAAACTATTGGAGGTGACAGATGGCAAACGGCTGGACGTGGGAGCGGCGACGCCGGCAAGGCGAGCGGATTCGGATCTGGAAGCCGTGGGAGCGATCGACCGGACCGAGGACGGACGAGTAAGCATCGCGTCTCCCAGAATGCATTCAAGGGCGGAACACGAGTAATGCTGCGGGCGTTGGCAAAAGCGTTGCGTCGGCAGATCGAGGTACTCACCGAATAGCTGGCAGCGCCGGCACACGTAGTCACTGGAAGCCTGCTTCGCGAGTTGGACGCGCAAAGTTCGAACGCCAAGTGCTCGCGATCTGCTCGCCCTCCCGCGACCACTGCCAACAACAGCGATATGTCAAAGCGCAGCGGCTAACGTCGGTTGCGTTTACGCCCGTTCGTCCGACTCGCGGACTCAATGCAAAACATTAACGGCTAATTGAGCAGGCGGTACAACGGGAAGCCCGCGAGATGTGACCCATTTCCTTGATGACCATCGCGAACATACGCCTTGCGTCGCTATCCGTAGCGACGCTTAGCGCATATGTCGAACCGGTCGGTCGTGAACGTCAGTTGCTCTTACACCCGTTGGTTCGACTCGCGAGCTAATCGCACCGCATCAGGCACTTACGAGTTGGCCCGAATCCTGCTCCAACATGTCGGTCACGAGAGAAAAAACGGAGCAGGCAATGAAGCTGATTGGTAAGACAGTCTTGATCGCAGCACTGACGGTTGCAGGGATAGCAACTGCCAACGCGAGCTATATCACGACGTTCACCGCAGGCCAGACGACGACTGTCGCGGGCGCGACAGTATTCGACTTCGACAGTGGATTGTCCTCGGGTTACACGGGAGGCCAGCGGTTCGTGAATTCCGTCAGCGGCATTTCCGCTGCTCCAGCCGGCGACAACACGCCGTACTACAGCGTCGCCTATAGCACGGGGACATTCGCAGCCAATGGCGGCGCCTCTTACAACTATTTCGGTCTGTACTGGGGTTCGATCGACAACTACAACACGCTGAGCTTCTACAGCGGAGACACGCTGCTCGCATCGATCACAGGCTCGGACGTCATCAGCGCCGGTACTGCATTGGGGGATCAGAGCGCGGCGGGATCGAACCGCTACGTCAACTTCTTCTTTGATGCCGCGTTCGATCGCATCGATTTCACTTCCAGCAGCTACTCCTTCGAATCGGACAACCACGCGTTCGCGACCGTGCCCGTGCCGGAGCCGACGACGCTCGGATTGCTCGGGATCGGATTACTGGGTTTGGGTCTGACCCGTCGCGGCAGCTGATCAGAAGCGACCGAGTCGTGACCGCTAAAGCGTGGCGCTCTGTAGGGCCCGCGCCCTCGGCGCCCCTATTTGCTAACCTGATGGCCTGTGGCAGTGGGCAAGAAGAAGAACACCCAATGACCTCCAAACGCTCACAGCCCGTCGACAAGGAAAAACTGGTCGAGGACCTGCATCACGCGGTTCAGGCTTTCGTGGAGGGCAACGGCGGCAAGCTCTCAGTGATCGGACCGATCGAGATCGTGCCGCACAAGGCGCTCGTAATGCTGCGCACCTGCCTTACTGACGACGGCCGGCGAAGCGCTGTAAGCGCACGCGTGATAAAAACGAACTATGCGACAGGTATCAAACCGGCTCGAAGGGACGAGATTAACCTATGGCAAGCCCTACGATCCAAAGGGCGACAATCTAAAGGCATGGCTGGCGATCAAACCAGATCTCGATGCGGCAGGGGCAACGGGCGTTGCTTACGAGAGGCTGAAGCGCCAAAGCTGCGGCTCCATCCGTCGGAGATGGATACATCGACTATCTCGTGAGGCGCGACTGGCTTGTGAAAGTGTGATCAGTGTCCGACAACTGGCCCACCACGAAGCCGGTGCAGTCCTTCCGTGAGCGGCTGATGGCCGTGACCCGGCTGCAGAATCTGCAGAACATCTGGACGGGCGGATTCAACATTCAGATCTCGAGCGCTGCTGGCAACGATCGCGGGGGCATTTGCAGCGGCGATTCGGGCGGGCCGATCCTGTGGAACCGCAGCGACATCATTATCGGCATCACAAGCTTCGGTAAGCACGCGCAATGCCTCGGCAACGGCTATGCCTACCGCGTCGATCAGGAGGAGCTCATTGAGTGGATTCTCGGCATTGCGGAAACCGTGCGCGAAGACGGCATGATCACCATCGCGCCGCTCGAATAGCGCTGACGGAAGCGAACGAGAAGCCGGCCGGCATGCGCCCGGCCGGCTTGTTTTTAGCCGGCGGATTCTTCGGCCATATCGAAATCGAGACGCGCGGCCGGTGCTGCTTGCACCGCGTGCGGTGAACTGGCTGCATTAGCGACGGCACCAAACGTTGATCGGATGGACCTTACGGCCGGCGCACCCGGGCGGAAGTGCTGACGACGCACTCTGATGTTCGTCAGCGACGTGTTTCGCTCTTTTGGAGCCATCGCCTACCTGCCCGGCCAGAGAATCTCGCAATGAGTGTCCGCGCTGTGGCAAGCGTGGCGCGGTCGTCTCGAGCCTCTGCCCCATGGCCCGTTACTGGCCACCGCTGCTGACCCGAGCTAGGGGTCGCGTGGCGCGTCCGATAGGTGTCAAGGTGCCGCGCAGGTATTGACGCACCAAGTCGGCTGACGTGCCGACTTTCCTCACCGCGTCCTTCAACTGGTCAGGCGTCACCTTCAGCGACCCACACCAGTTTCGGACTTCGTGTTCGTCGTTGATGTGGATGCAGTCTCTATAATCTGGGCTTCCGCGATGCCCTCGATCGTCTGGCATGGCTCATTCCTCCATAAATGTGCAGCCCCGTGCTTTCGGTTCGGCGTCCCAAGTCGCCAGGGCTACAAGCTCTCTGCCCCCTGATAAACCGCTCTAGAGTGACGACGTCCTGTTCGGGCAATCTCTAGTCGCGTTCCGTATACCGCCTGCCCGCAAAACGCATCCGACCGCCGGAACGTTTCGCAGTTTGGTGTCGCATGGAAGCGAATTTCGGGAGCGATGTATTAGTGACTGACGCGTGGCAGCCGCTCGCGCTGCACAAGTCAAAACTCCTCATTGTGAGTCAGGAGGAATCCGCGTAAAGCCAGTCAAAGAGCGCCTAACGGGGCAAGGGGGGTCGTATGGGGCGCGCGATCAAGAGCACGTGCAGTCATTGCCAGCGCGAGATTTATTTCGATCCGTGCGTTGGCGTTTCTTTCGACGCTTTGTCAGCGATCCCATGCTCTGCGTGCGGGCAGAGCGGCGCAGTTCTCACGCTGGATATCGAAGCGCCGACCGACGCGGCGGTTTTCGATCAGCTACCACGTCGGGGCGATTCAACGCCCGACGCTATCGGACTGACGGGTTAGCACGGCCCGTGCTCGTCTTCCATCACCAGCGCCAGCACTGACTGCGCCGCTCTCGCGGAAACAATTCCCCCCAACAAAAAAACCGGCTGAGCGGACGGTCTTGTCCATCTCAGCCGGTTTCGCGATTTACTCCCTCGGCGTATCCGCGAACCAATAAGCCTGCGGCAGAACAATCGGTAAACCCGCGCGCTTCGCTTGCGCTTCGAGTGCGGCTTCTGCTTTCGCTTGCCTGTCCTTTGTCTCTTCGCGTTCCTCCTTCGACATACGTGCTTTGCTTTTCGTAACCATGAGTCACCTCATCATTCAGAATTCACGGCATCGGCTAGCGGTTCGGACGGAGTACGAGGGCGATCTCCTCGAGCTGCATCATGCGCCGCATGCACTCACCGTGCTTTCTTCTTTGCGCGTGCTGCTTTCTTTCCTGCCGCTTCGAGCCGCACGGCTTCAGCAGCCCAGCGCTCGCAGTCCGCGCTCTCCCTGAGATGAGCCGCGAAGCGCTCCAGAATGTCAGGGGTGCGACGCAATCTCATGTCTTCGATTGTAGGCGCCGGCCATGCTCAACTATTAGGGCCATATATCCGCGTTCATCGAGATTTGACCGCGTAGTCGACACGTCGCCGATGAGGGACGCTTCGTGCTGGGTCGTAGGTGTGCCGGCTGGACAGCAGGCTACGTGGCGATGCAGCCGGAGGGTCCAGTCATATGACGATTGCGCTCAATTTGCGGTAGCCTAGCTGCCATTCATAGAGGCGCGCAGTTTTTGCGCGCCTATTCGGTTGTGCGGGCCCCTGATAGCTATGAAACGGAGAGATTTTCTTGCCGGTGCATCGGCGGTCGCTGGATCATTGCTGCCCGGCGCCAAAGCGATCGCAGCTGCTCCGTGTCCGCCTTCGGAGGTGTCGGTAGAGGGCGGCACTTCACAGGCGTCCCCTGCTTGTCCCTCAGCCTCCGGTCCCAGCACGGGACTGGATTTTCAAGGCAACGCATCGACATCGTCGACAGTCCGATTTCGCTTCACTAATCCGCTCGCGATCTATCCCGCGACCTATATCTGGAAGCTCTTTCCGCGCCGACAAGCGGGCTACTACACGACCTTCTTTTGGGGCAATGACGACGGTCGCGGCGATCTGAACACGTTCCTTTGGGACAAAGGCGGCGCCGACAGCTACTACGGCGCGCATCCATATCCAAATCCGCCACCCAACGGCACATCGCACAATTGGGAAGTCTCCGTCGAGCAAGCCGATTATCAAAATGGCGCCGTTGCATACGACCGGTGGTACACGCAAGCACTGCGAGTCTGGCGTGCGCCGGACGGCACGAAACATCACGAGTTCTATTGGGATTGGCCCAACACCGATTCGAGTCACATGGTGGTTCGCGTTTCTCCCGCGACATGGGGAAACAAGTTGCCACCGGTTCCGATGCTCACGTGGGGCGACGCGCCTTGGAATCCTTCGAATGAGATTTTGAACGGCGTGTTGCGTGGGATACAGCTTTACGCGCATGTGCTTACTCCGCAGGACATCGCAAGCGAACTCGCCGCTCCTCTATCGACCGCCGCCGGCGCTTCGAGCATTTGGTATCTCAATATCAATCCGACTCCCGCGGACATTGGCGACAAATCGGGCAAGGGCCACCATCCCAGTTGGGTAGGAAACGAACGGCCAAGCTTCTGGAGTTCTTAGTGGCCGGTTCAGTGGGCTTGCGCGCGCAGCAACCCCACCAGCGGATAGCTGATTCTGAAATCGATTCTGGGCTGACTGGTGACATGAGCCGGCAGGACGCGAAGTGTGACGACGCGCCCGCCCGGCCCCGTAGGTGGCAATTGCGAAGTGAGACATCCGAGCCCACCTCACTTATGCCGATCTCGCCAACTTCGCGACGCAATGCCTTGCTGATTGTGACCGCGTTGTTGACAGATGCCCCCGAGGGGTAGATTTAGGGGTAAGTCTGCGCCCTACTCTGCTGTTTATACTTGTTTTCTGCTTGATCGAGCGGCACTTTCGATTCCGGTCACCGCCACCATCCCACGCCGGTCACGCGAGAGCGTCGCCGCGTCTTTGGCGGAAGGAAGGGGTGCACCACGGCCGGTGGGTGGACGACATTGTGCAAGCGCCGCCTGCGATCTGGGCGCGCCGAGGCGTCGCAAATGAGCGTGACGTTGTTGTACGCGCCTCTTCTCAAAGCTCGCCGTCGTCGAGCAGCAACGACTCGACCGCGGCGGGACTGACGCCCAATACCGTGGCGATGTCGTCTCGAAGCAGGCCTTGCCGCTGTAACACACGCGCTGCGCGCTCCAGACAGCGCCGGCAGGTGCAATACAGAGTCGCTGAACGTCGGCTGTCTTCGGTTCCCATGGCGTGAGGTTCGCCGGGGACCGAAGCGAGCGTCTGTCAACAGCCAGACACGGCAGATTGTTTCTGCAACCGCGCCGTCTACTCCGCGGGCGCCAGCCTCGCCGCGCCAAATGGCGGACGTGCAAACCAGACAATCACGACCAGACCCATGAGCACCCAGCCAGTCAGCCAGAAGAAATCAATGGCCCCCAGCAGGTGCGACTGGCTGCTCAGCAGGCGCTCCAGAATCGAATAGTCTGTTGATCCTGCGCGCCTCGCTCCGCGATTCGCGCGAGCGATTCGACGTCCCTCGGGTCCCATGCCGATATCGATTCGGAAAGCTGCGTCCGATGCAGGGCCTCGCGGCGACTCCACAGCGTGATTGCGAGCGAGGCGCCGAAACTGCCGCCGATGACGCGCATGAAGTTCGACAAGCCCGTCGCGCTTGCCATCTGATCATTTCGCAGTCCTGACAGGCTGATCGACTGCATCGGCACCATGAACATCGCGATGCCGAAGCCGGTCATGAGCTGCGCGAGTCACGACCGTAGAGAAATCGACCTGCGTCGTGAACCCGGCGCGCATGAACGAGGCGCCCGCCAGCGCGAGAAAGGCGCCGCTCGCGAAAATTCGCGGATCGCTTCGTCTGCAGCGCAGCGTCGCGATCGATCGCGACAGCACCAGTGGAAAGAAGCTTACTGGCGCCACTGCAAGACCGGCCCATGCAGCCGTATAGCCCATCTGCGTCTGCAGCCAGAGCGGCACGACGATGGAGATGCCGAAGAACATCATGAACCCGACGCTTGTCGCGGCGACGCCCACCAGAAAGTTGCGACGGGCGAACAGACGCAGATCCACGACAGGATGCGCATCCGTCAGCTCCCAGACGATGAAGTAGCAGAGGCCGACGAATGCGATCGACAGCGAGCAGAATGACCTCGCCGGAATCGAACCAGCCCGCGTCGGTGCCGGTGTCGAGCATGATCTGCAGTGAGCCCACCCAGATCGCGAGCAAGACCAGTCCCGTCGAGTCGATCGGCGCGCTTCCGTCGGCGTCTCGCGCCCGCTGAACACGTCGCATCGTCAGCGTCGCGGCGATCAGTCCGACCGGAACATTGATGAAGAAAATCCAGGGCCAGCCCCAGTTTTCCGAGATGTAGCCGCCGAGCAGCGGGCCGCATGATCGGCGCGATGATCGCCACCGTGGACCCGAGCGTCAAGCGCGGAGACCCGCCGCTCCGGCGGATAGACCGCCATCAGCATCGCCTGCGACAACGGCATCATCGGCCCTGCGACCGCGCCTTGCAGGATGCGAGCGGCGACGAGCATCTCGAGGCTCGTCGCCGTGCCGCACAGCACCGAGGCGAGCACGAACAGCAGCATCGACCAGCGCAGCAGTCGCACCTGACCGATGCGTCGCGCAAGCCATCCGGTCAGCGGCAATGAAATGGCTGTCGCTACGCCGAACGACGTGATGACCCATGTTCCCTGATTCGGACTGACGCCGAGATTGCCTGCGATCGTCGGCAGCGAGACGTTCGCGATCGTCTGATCGAGGATCTGCATGAACGACGCGAGCGAAAGACCGATCGCGCGCCATGCCGAGCGCAGCGCCATGCATCGGCTCGATCGGCAGCTTCGGTCGTGCGCATCGATCAATCAGCGTGCGTTGATCGCGCGCCACGCCGGCAGTGTCGACGCGGCAGCTCGGCGTTGTTGTGACCGCCGGCCGACGTTCGCCGCGACGATCTGGCGAATGCGCTGTCGGCCGTCGGCGTATCGTTGCCGTAAGACCTCGGTCTGCGTAGGCCGGCGTCGAGCGCGGCGCCTTGCGCGAGCTGCGGTCCGTCCCCGCGCAGATCGACCCTCACCCGCATCGACAGCCCGATGCGCAACGGATGCTCTGCGAGCTGCTCTGGACGCAGGCGAATGCGCACTGGCACGCGCTGCACGACCTTGATCCAGTTGCCGCTCGCGTTCTGCGCCGGCAGCAGCGCGAACGCGGCGCCCGTGCCGATCCCGACGCCCGCGACCTCGCCTTCATACTCGACTTGCTTTCCGTAGATGTCCGCGGTGATGCTGCGCCTTCTGCCCGATGCGCATGCGCCGCAGTTGCACTTCCTTGAAATTTGCTTCGACCCACAGTTCGTCGATCGGAACGATCGCCATCATCGGCGTGCCAGGCTCGACGCGCTGCCCTACCTGCACTGAGCGCTTTGCGATGTAGCCGGTGACCGGCGCCTGAATGTCGTGCGCTGTACGGCGAGATAAGCATCCTTTGACGCGCGCCGCCGCATGCATCACGTTCGGGTGATTCTCGACCGTCGTGCCGTCGATCCGGGCGCGCATGGCCGCGAGAGCTTTCCTCGCAGCCGCCTGCAGCGACGCCTTGCACGCTGTTCAGCGCATCGTGTGCGTGGTCGAGCTCTTCGCGCGGTACGAGGCCGCGCGCGGTCAGCCTTCGCGCCGTTGCACGTCGGAGCGCGCGCGCGCAAGTTCGGCGTCGCCGCACGGCGACCTCCGCGGCGAGTTGGTCGCGGCTCGCGAACAGCACGCGCACTTCACGCACGGCCTTCGCCAGCTCCGCCTCCGCCTGCTCGAGTGCGATGTCCCGGTCGGCCGCATCGAGCTTGACGAGCGCCTGACCCGCATCCACGAGGTCCGTATCGTCCGCGTAGATCGTCAGCGACCGTCCGCTGACCTGCGGCATCAGCTGCACGAGATTGCCGCCGACGTACGCATCTTCGGTCGATTCATACACACGACCATGCAGTGTTGATAGGCGAGGTAAGCCGCAGCAGGCTACACGCGAACACGGCTGTCAGAATCAGCAGCAGGCGCCGCCGCGTCACGCCGCGTCGCCCGGAGCGCTCGGCCGATGTCGGGCCCAGCTTCAGACGTCGCGTCGTCATTGACGTATTCCATGTTCGATACATGCGCGCGCAGTTGCTCGTGCAGTGACGCACTTCCGTCGGCCGTAAAGCCGGCGACGAGATTGTTCAGCACGCGAAGCGTGGCGTCGCGCAGTCGCGGATACAGTCCGCGGCCCGCCGCAGTCATGCGCAGGCGGACGATGCGACGATCATCCTGCGGCGGGCTCGCGCACGATGACGCCCTTCTCTTCCAGCCGATTCAGCATGCGCGTCATCGAGCCCGTGTCGTAGTTCAGCTTGCGGCACAGATCCGCCGCGATGGGCGTCTCGCCGTCGGCGACCGCGCGCAGGATTGGCCATTGCGCCGCGGTGAAGCCGAGGTTGCCGAGTTCAACATCGATCGCCCGGAACAGCCGCGTGCGCGTCGCCGCAGATCAGATAGCCGATGCTGTCTTCCGCCGCGTAGGTCTCGGCGTTGTAGTAGCGGCGGCGTGCGTCGCGCGGCCCGTTTGGGAATCAATCGTGCGAGGTTTGCTGCCATGGCAGTAAATATTGCTGCCTGAGCAGCGATAGTCAATGCACCGAATCGACTGCCGATTGCTCGGGATCAAAAGAACTGTCGGGAAATGGGTCCGCACGGGCGTCGCTGACACGGCGGCCAGATGAACGCCCGGTCGAGATCAAGGCCGTGCGGCGGCATTCTCAGAGAATATATTATCTATATATCAGTGACTTATATGTCTTTACTCGAACTAATAACAGGCCGCGATACGCTTGCTCGGCGACGGCGACCATGCTGACCGGATCTACTTGCAACTGAAGCTCTCGCTCGCTTCGATTTTTCCTTTGCAATCCCAACGCGCCGACTGCGGGTCTCTGGAACCTGACGAGTTCGCACAACCAATGGGTGCTGATCTCCGCGCAAGTCGGCACGCTCGCCGGTGTGATCGGCGCGCTACGGGTGCTCAAACAGCTCGAGCAGCGCCGAGTGATGATCTGGGGGCTCGTCGGCTTCTTTGTCTTCGCGCTGCTGACGGTCGCCGTACCGCTGTCCGGTCTGGGACCTGAGCCGGGAAGCGACACGATCGCAATCTTTGTGAGCGCCTGTCGCTTCGCGGGCGTCGCCTACGGGTGCTATCTCGTGCCTCTCGGCGCGCTGATTCTCGACATCGGCGATGAGCACGAAGTAAATACCGGCCGCCCGCAACAGGGACTCGTCTCCGCCGTGCATTTCCTGGGACTGCAGGCCGCGAGCGCTGTCGTCGGTCTGATCGCGGGATTGTTTCTTGAGCTGATTGCATTTCCGACGGGCGTGCCTGCTGGAGAGATGCCTGCTGAAAAAGTGACCTCGCTCAGTCTGTTTGTGTGCGCCGTGATGGCGGTCGCGAGCAGCCTGCTGATCCTCGTCGTTCGCACGTTCGATAGCTCGAGAGACAAGCAGGCGGAAATCGCGGCGCGACAGATTGCATTGCGCTCCGCGGGGAAGCCACCTGCGCCTCCGACGCCCGATAACGGCGCGCAACCTGCGCAGGCGCTCGCACCGTAGTTGCCGCGATCGCGGCTGCATTCATCTGCAGCGCGAGCTGCTATTCACCCATTCATTTCTCAGCGAGCAGCGGCGCCGCATGCTTCGCCGCAGCAGACGCGCAGCTGTTGACCTCATGATTTTTCTCTATATAGCTTGCGCACAACATTGTTGACAATTTCATCTGCAATTCTTAGGCTCCCGGCACGACGATTACGACGACTCACTTACCTGCAAGGGGGGTCTATGCGAAGTCCGAATTTACTGCGCGCCTGTGCACTCGTGTCGGTAGTTTCATCATTCGGCGCGCAGGCGCAGGAGAGCGTGGAGGCGCCCGCCGTGGAGGAAGTCGTCGTCACCGGCAGTAGCATTCGCGGCGTGGCGAGCGCGGGGTCGCCGGTGGTCGGACTCGATCGTGCTGAGATGCAGGAGACCGGTCTCGCGACGAGCAGCGATATCGCGCGATCCCTGCCGCAGGTCATCAATCTCGGCGCCGATGAGAGTCGGCTGGGCGGCGCGCAGGACGGCGCCGCGAACACGACGCGCATCTCCGGCATCAACCTGCGCGGCATCGGCAACGAAGCGACGCTGCTGCTGATCAACGGCCGACGCCTCGCGCCGGCGGGCGTCATCAAGTCGCTGTACGACCCGAACGTCATCCCCGCCTCCGCCGTCGAGCGCATGGAAGTCGTCGTCGACGGCGCCTCGGCGATCTACGGGTCCGATGCGGTCGCCGGCGTGGTGAACATCATCACGCGCAAGGACTGGAGCGGCGCCGAGACCCTGCTGCGATACGGCGCCGCCGACGGAACGGATCAGAAGATCTTCAGCCAGAACTTCGGCTTCACGTGGGAGGGCGGCAGCGTCTTCGCTGCGTACGAACACAACGAGCGCGACAGTCTGGCGGGCGCCGATCGCGACTTCGCCACCACCGATCGCCGCGCCCGCGGCGGCTCCGACGCCCGCTCGACGCTCGCCTCGTCCGGCAACATCGTCGTCCGGCACCACCGCGACTATCCGCTGCCGCCAGGCACCGGCATCGGCCTCAATCGGGCGCACAGCTCGTGCCGGGCGCACCGCAATCGTTTCGACGACGGCACTATTCGCGGATCTGCTGCCGAACCAGGAACGCGACAGCTTCTTTCTCGATGCGCGCCAGGAGTTCGGCAGCGCTGGGATGCGTGGTACCAGGGCTGGTACTCGGCCGCGACTTCGAAGAGCAGCGTCGCGCCGGCGTCGGGACAATTGCGCGTGCCGAACACGAACGCGTTTTTCGTCGCGCCCGCGGCGCTCGGCAACGCCGTCGTTCGTCAACGTCGAGTATCGCTTCCTCACGGAGGACGCCGATCCGCGCCTGATCGGCTACGAGAACGCGCAGCAGAACGCCGTGGGCGTCGGTTTCGACGCGGGCGGCGACTGGCGCATCGACGGCTACGTACAACTTCAGCAAGAACGAGGGCTTTCAGCGGCGCGGCGCGATCACCAACGGCGCGGCCCTGACGAACGCGCTCGCGAGCAACAATCCTGCGACTGCTTTCAACCCGTTCGGCGACGGCACGTTCAACGTCACGAACAATCCGGCGCTGGTCGATCTCATCATTGCGAATCGCGACACCTACGGCACGAGCAAGCAGCGCGACTTCGCCGTCAAAGCCGATGGTCCGCTGTTCGACCTGCCCGGCGGCGATGTGCGCCTCGCGATCGGCGTGGAGCGCCATGATAACGAGTTCCGAGCAGACGCTGAACGCAACGAACGTGCTCGCCACCGGCGAGGTGAGCGACCAAGAACGTCCTCAACCGTCGGCACAACACGTCGGCGTTCGCAGAGCTCTACGTGCCGATCGTCGGCGGTGCAACGGCGTGACCTGGCGTACAGGAGCTCAATCTGTCGCATCGCCGCGCGCTACGAGGACTACTCGGACTTTGGCGAGACGACGGATCCGAAATTCGGGCTGACCTGGCAAGCCCATCGAGACCCTCACGGTCGCGCGCGACGTACGGCACGTCGTTCCGTGCACCTTCGCTCGTCGACACCAGCGAACAGATCCACAACATTTTCATCCAGAACCTCACTGACCCGGCGAGCGGTCACCGGCGGCCGACACGCGGCATCTTCCACAACGGCGGCCGCTCGACGCTGCAGCCCGAGGAAGCCACCACGTGGTCCGTTCGGCCTCGACTGGCGCCCGCTCGACGCGCTCGAGGGTCTTCAGCGCATCGGCGA
Organism: uncultured Gammaproteobacteria bacterium; assembly: GCA_963723505.1. GTDB lineage: Bacteria > Pseudomonadota > Gammaproteobacteria > Steroidobacterales > Steroidobacteraceae > Steroidobacter. The sequence goes on along the minus strand of CAVRQU010000020.1, from coordinate 153,170 downwards.
CCTATTACGATGTCGACTACGACCGATCGCATCGATGTCGTTCCGAACACGGCGCTCACGAATCCGGCCGTCTACGCGCCCTTCATCGATCGCCGTCCGCCTGCCGAGCGATGCCGCCGGCAACGCGCATTCAATGCGATGGTGCTGGAATTCCTCGACGAATCCGGACCTGCAAAGCCCGGTGGAGCCGGTCGCAACATCAACGCGATCGTCGATGGCCGGCGCGCGAATCTCGGCAGACGCAGCAAACAGGAGTTGACGTGAACCTCGATGTATGCGTTCGACACGTCGTTCGGCGACTGGCGCGTCGGCCTCGACGCCGCGAAGATCCTCGACCTGACGCGCTCCACGGCGCCAGGCCTGCCGCTTGTCGATGTGCTCGACACCTTTGGCAATCCGGTCGACCTGCGCGCACGTGCGTCACGTCAGCTGGCGCCTTGGCGGCCTGTCAGCGAACCTCTATCTTCAACTACGTGGATGGCTATCTCGAACACGGCGATCACGCCCGAACGTCGAAGTGGACGATTACCACACGGTCGATGCTAGCGCTGATCTACGAGTTCAGCGACACCACGGGTGGATTCCTGAACGGCCTCAGTCTGTCGCTCGCCGGTCAGGACATCCTCGATGAGGAACCGCCCGTCGTCCTGAACGGCGTCGTCGTCCTGGGACAATCAGAACGTCTCGCCGCTCGGTCGCTTCGTGTCGTTCGTCGTCACCAAAAGCTGGTAGTGCGATGACGCTCCGCTTCCTCGCCCTGCGAACTGCCTTCGCAGCGTATCTGTGTTGTTGCGCGACGGCGCAGCAGCTCACCGCCGAGCCAGCGCGTGAATCGCGTCCCGGCGTCTATCGCGGCTACTCGGAGGCGCGTTACAGCGAGTGGACGAAGACGTCGCAGTACGTTGCGGTGCGCGACGGCGTGCGGCTCGCGGTCGACATCTATCGCCCCGCGGTCAACGGTCGCGCCGTCGACGAACGTTTCCCGGTGATCTGGACGCACACGCCGTATCGGCGCGCGTACGTCGAGCCTTCGGGAAAGATCATGACCTCAGTCGAGCGACAGGGCTGGCTCGAGCTGGTGAAGCATGGCTATGTACTTGCCGCGGTCGATACCCGCGGTCGCGGCGCTTCCTTCGGCGTGCGCCGCGGCTTTCAGGATCGGACGGAGGCGCGCGACGCGTACGACGTGACGGAGTGGCTCGCGGCGCAGCCGTGGAGCACAGGCGCAATCGGCGTCACAGGCTGCTCGTATGTCGGCGGCACGACCTGGCATGCCGCCACAACCATGGCGCCGCATCTGCGCGCAATCGCTCCCGGCTGCACTGATTTCGACAAGTATGGGTTCGTGAGCCGCGGCGGCGTCACCGCGCAATTCAACACGCGGCCTGAAGATCCCGGGCGTGACTTCGGACAAGGCGTGCTGCCTGTCGATGAGGACAAGGACGGCAAGGCGGCGCAAGCGGCGATCGCTGCACATGCCGCAGGCACGCCCATGGCGGAGCTCTGGCGCGGCATGCCTTATCGCGACGATGTTTCTCCCCTCCTCGGCGTCCCCTTCTGGCGCGAAGCGAGCGTCGCGACGTACGCACCGGAGATCGAGCGAAGCGGCGTTGGCGTCTTCATCTGGGGCAACTGGCTGGATGAGGGCAGCTTCGAGGCGACGCTCGCCTTCAACAACCTGCGCAATCCACGCAAGCTGTGGATGGGCGCCTGGGGACATTGCCAGGTCGGCGACTTCCCGATGGCGACGGAATTGCTGCGTTTTTTCGATCACTTTCTGAAGAAAGTCGACAATGGTTGGGAGCGCGAGCCGCCCATCTACTATCGGACGGTCAACGCTCCCGCGGGCAAGGAGTGGAGCAGCGCGCATGAATGGCCGCTCAAGGAGGCGAAGCGCAACGTGTTGCACCTCGCAGGCGATGCAGGCGGAGCGTCGCACGGCGGGCTTTCTCTGCAACCGGCGACAGCCGCTGCCGAAGCGACGGATCGCTTCGTCGTCGACTACAAGCCCCAATGCACTGCGCCGGGCACTGGCGCGGGAGTGCGGGTCGATACCGAGTTCATGATGTGGCCGTGTGTGGTGGAGAACCACGGCGTGAGCTACACGAGCGAGCCGCTCGCGGCGGACCTGCACATAGCCGGCCATGCAATCGCCGATCTCTGGATCGCATCGAGCGCATCCGGACGCCGACGTTTTCGTCTATCTCGAGAACGTGACGCCCTCGGGAGACATCGAGATCGTGACCCACGGGCGCTTGCGCGCTTCGCATCGCGCCGAACAACCCGCGCCCTATCGCGAATACATGGGCGTGCCTTATCACAGGGGCAACCGCTCCGATGCGCAGCCGCTGACGCCCGGAAAACCCGTCCGGCTGCGCCTCGACCTGCTGCCGACATCCACCATCATCAAAGCCGGACATCGCCTGCGCCTCACGATCGCCGGCGCCGATCCCCGGCAACGCTCGCGGACGGTGCAGTTCGACCCGCCCCCGACGATTACGGTCTACCGGGATCAGCAGCGACCCTCGCAGCTCGCGCTTCCCGTGATGGCGGACGTGCAGCTGCGCACGCGCGACGCTGTCGCGCCCCCAGATGTGAGCGGCCCTATCGCTGTCACGGCCGACTCCGAGCCGTATGGCGCAGCCAACGCGCGTGGTGCGCCGACCGCGGTCGATCTCGGCCAGCTGGGTTACGTCGAAGAAGAGTATTTCGTGAGCGGACGGGCGAACGCTTATCGGTACGACGATGCGTTCACGTTGCAGGTCGCGCGGAAAGACATTCCTTACACGACGCGACTATTGCTGCGACGTCCCGCGGACCTGCGCAAGTTCACCGGCGTCGTGCACATGGAGAGCGCGCATCCCGTGCAGGGAGGTCATCTCGGCTGGTCAGCGACGGGCGCCTACATCATGCGCCGGGGCGATGCGTACGCGCTGTTGCAGACCGGCGAGGATGCGCTCACACGCGGCGGACCTATTGCGCCCGAGCGCGAGGCCCTGCGCAAACAACTGCAATCAGGCGCGCAGCCGCTCGGCGCCATGGAAGTCCTGCGTCGCTTCGACCCCAAGCGGTATGCGCCGCTCGTGTGGCCCGAGGACGATGCACCACGCTGGGATGCGTTCGCTCAGGCAGGCGCCTGGCTCAAGTCATCCGCCGCCAGCAATCCATTGCGTGAACACGTGCAGCGCATCTATGCACAGGGCTGGTCGTTCACCGGGAGCCTCTTGCGCACATTCATCAACGAAGGATTTCACGAGCGGGCCCGCCTCCCGGGCGGCGCGCCGGTGTTCGACGGCTATCTGATCGGCATTTCATCGAGCACGTTCGTGTCGGGGGTCATCGCACTGACTACGGGCGGGCCGACGCTCCCGATCGGTCATGCGCGTCGCGTTACGCGTTCGCTCGATGTACCAGTCATTGAGCTCATGACGGAGAACGAGGCAGTCACGAATACCGGCCCACAAGCGCCGCAGAACGATCACGGTTTCGGACGGCATCGCCTGTACGAAGTCGGCGGGCTGACGCATGGCGACGGCCTGACGCCGCGCGGCGGCGAACCCACGACTCAGTTCCAGCTCACACAGCACGGTCTTCCTGTCCGCAGGCGCGACGATGCATGCGAGCTCGAGCGCAGCGACATTCCCTTTCATCTGCTTGCGCGTGCAGCGCTCGCCAATCTGCATGCCTGGGTCGAGAGGGATCTGCCGCCGCCCCGAGCGGCTCGAGTCACGCTCGACGCTCAGACACGGTGCGATCCGCGATCACGTCGGCAACGCGCAAGGCGGAGTGCGGGTCGCGCAGCTGGAGGCGCCGCTTGCCGTTTACGCCGTCCCGGGGGCGGATGCCTCGCCGGGATGCCGTTCGCCCGCGGGTCCTTTCCTCAACATCCGGCGCGTGCCGCTCGAGCGCGCAACGCTCGAGGAGCGTTATGGGGACAAGGACGCGTTTCTGGGGGAGTTTGATGCTCAGGTGCAGCGTCTCGTCGATGCACGGTGGATCCTGCCGGAGGACGCTGCGCTCGAGCGCGAGGCGGCGCGAATTCGCGTTCAGCAGCTATGGAAAGGAACGTGAGCGTCGTGAGCGGGAACGAGGCCGCCACGGCGCCCGCCCGGCCGCCGCTACGTGAGGTCGAGATCCATCTCGGACATCGCCTGCATCCCTTCCTCGATGTGCTCCCGCATGAGTCGCTCGGCGTCCTTGACGCGCCCCTGCACGATCGCGTCCGTGATGCGCCGATGGCCTGCGTTCGCCTTGTCGATGCGGCTTGCGTTGTAGAACGTCGAGAGCAGCAACCGATAGATCGGCGACTCGCAGGCGCTCGACGAACATGCGACGAACTGGTTGCCGGAGCCCTCGATGATGAGGCGATGCCATTCATCGTTGAGCCGCGCGAATCGCTCGTGATCGACCGTCTCCTCGATCTCGTTGAGCTCGGTCTGCAGGCGCATCAGACGGCGCTTCAGCTCGGGTGTGTCCGCGGCGGCGAAGTCGCCGGCCGCCAGCCCCTCGAGCGCCATGCGCGCGCGATACATCTGCCGCAGCTCATCGCGCGTGAAATCCTTGACCGAGGCGCCTCGGAACTCCTCGATCGTCACGAGCCCTTCGGTCGACGAGCCGCTGCAGCGCCTCGCGCACGCGGCTGCGCGTCGCCGGCAGCTCGCGCATGATGTCGGCCTCGACCAGTCGCTGTCCCGGCACGAAGCGGCCGCGGCGGATGCGCTCGCGAATCCACTCGACAATCGTCGTTGACGGTGATCGGTTCGGCGCGCGGTGCGCGCGGCTTCCTGCGCGGTTCGAATCGGCGTTCGGGTACGCATGAGATTTCATCGAATCCTTCAGACGGCGGCAGATCTCGTCCCGACAATATGATCGATAATTTGGTTGACAATCAACCGGCGCCCGTGAATTCCGCAACCAGAGCAGGGAATGCCGCAGACGTCGAGGACTGCCCGCCATGAATCTGATCTTCGCGGGCGACCTGGTGCTCGATGAGCCGGATCCCGACCACTGGCTGTCCGGCATCGCGCCTGCGTTGCGCGCGGCGGATCTCGCGATCGGCCACCTCGAGGTGCCGCACAGCACGTCTCGCGTGGAGTTGCAGGGCGACGTTCCCGCCCCGGGCGCCGACCCCGCGCACCTGGCGGCGCTGGCTCGCGCCGGCTTCGGCGCAGTCTCGCTGGCCGGCAATCACATCGCGGATTGCGGCGACGCGGCATCGCCGACACGCTCGCACGGACTCGACGAGGCCGGCATGCAGCACGCAGGCGCCGGGCTCAATCTCGCAGCGGCGCGCAAGCCGGTCGTTCTCATGCGCCAGCGGCGTGCGCATTGCCCTGCTCAGCTACAACTGCGTTGGGCCCGAAGCGCCTGGGCGACGGCCCGATCAGGCCGGCTGCTCATATATGCGTATCGAGCCCGCGCGACGGCGGGCCGATCACGCCGGCCGCCGCACTCGAACGCATCGATCCACGACTTCTCTCGCCGCCATGCACGGCTGACATTGCGGCCGCACGCAATCCGCCGACTTCGTGATCGTCGCCTTTCACAAGGGCATCGTGCACACGCGCGCGCGACTTGCCGCCGTACGAGCGGCCGCTCGCGCATGCTGCAATCGATGCGGGCTGCGACATCGTGCTCGGGCATCACGCGCACATCGTGCGCGGCATCGAGACTCTATCGCGGCAAGCCGATCTTCCATGGCCTTGGCAATGGCTGCGTCGTCACGCGCGCGTTGAGGCCCGATCAGTCCCATCCCGCGCGCGCGGCGTGGGCGCGCAAGCGACGTGAGTTGTTCGGCTTCGAGCCGGATCCCGCCTATCCATCTGGCGCCGTTTCATCCCGAAGCAGTGAACGCGATGCTCGGCGCGCGTGCGCGTTGCTGACTCTGGCACTCGTGCGCGTGGGCTTCGTGCCAGTGCATGTCGAGCCGCCGGGCCGTCCAGTGATCGCCGCCGGTGAGGCCGCGCAGCGAATCGCGCACTACGTCGAAGCGATCACCATCGAGGCGGGTTTGCCGCCGCTTGCGCTTGAGATCACCGGCGAGGGCGTATGGCTGACCTGATGCACGAGGAGGCCACGGCCCTCCGGGGCGCGCGGCCCACTGTTCTACATCGGGGCGGGCGGGCTGCTTGTCGCGATGGCGATTGAGACGCATCGCAGTGCTCGGCCGTCACGCCGGCATCCCATTGCTCGGTGCGCTCGAAATCATCCAGGCCGCCATCCTGCTGATGGCTTCGACGGCGATGCTGTCCGCCACGCTCAACGACGGACACGCGACCGTCACGTTGCTGACGAATCGCTTGAGCGATCGGGGCAAAGCGCGTCATGCAATGTCTCGCGTCAGCGCTTTCCGCGCTCTTCTTCATTGGCCTCACAGCGGGCGCGCTGTGGCTGACGGTGGAAGCCTGGAACGCGCACGAAGAAAGCGAGCTGTTGCACATTCCATTTCGCCCCCTGCGCGATCATCTCGATCCTGGCGGCGCGCGCAATCGCTGCGACCTTCGTGCGCGACCTGATTCGATCTCTGCAGGATACCGCGCATGAACGGTCTCATGGGCGTCCTCGCACTGCTGGTGCTGCTCACGCTCGGCGTGCCCATCGGCGTTGCGATGGGCGTAGTGGGCCTGGTCGGGCTCATCGCTGCTGACTCGGGCTGGAGCCGGCGATGATCAAGTCGCGGCGTGGTGCTCTTCGAAACGATCACGCGCTACGAGCTCGGCGTCCTGCCGCTGTTCCTGCTGATGGCGCATCTGTGCTTCGCCGCCGGCGCCAGCCGCGATTTCTTCGACGCCGCTGCGCGGATGATCGGCCATCGCCGCGGCGGACTTGCGCTGGCGTCGGTTGCAGGCTGCGCCGGCTTCGGCGCCATCAGCGGCTCGAGCCTCGCGACCGCGGCGACGATCGGCCTGGTCGGGCTGCCGGAAATGCGCAAGCGCGGCTATTCCGACGCGCTCGCGACGGGCTCGATCGCGGCCGGCGGCACGCTCGGCTCGATGATCCCGCCCTCCGGCGCGCTGATCGTGTTCGGCATTCTCGCCGAGCAATCGATCGGCAAGCTGTTCACCGCAGCGATCATTCCCGGGCTCATCTCAGGCGCTCTCTTACATGGCGACGATCGTGCTGCTGTGCCGGTGGCGGCCGTCCATCGGACCAGCGACGGCCAAGGCGCGCTGGTCTGAGCGGCGCGCCGCGCTGCTGCGGATCGTGGATCTCGCGGTGCTCATCCTGCTCGTGATCGGCGGAATCGCCCTGGGCTGGTTCACGCCGACCGAGGCCGCGTCAGTCGGCGCGGCGGAGCGTTGCTGCTGTGCGCGTGGCGGCGAAAGCTCACCTGGTCAGCGTTGAACGAAGCGCTGGCGGAGACGCTGCGGACGGCGGGCATGATCTACGTCGTCATCATCGGCGCGCTCATCTTCTCCGTCTTCATGAGCTTTACCGGCCTCGCCGAGCAGGTCTGCCGCGCTGATGAGCGGCCTGGACGGCGGCCAGCTCGATCGCGATCATCGTGATGACGCTGCTGCTGCTGCTGCTCGGCTCGGTGCTCGACGGCCTCGCGCTGATGCTGCTCACGACGCCGATCCTGTTGCCGATCATCATCGATCTCGGCCTGTCGCCGATCTGGTTCGGCATCTATCTGGTCCGCACGATGGAGATCGGCTTCGTGCATCCGCCGATCGGCATCAATCTCTACGTCATTCAGGGCATCGCGAAGGACGTGCCGCTGTCGCGCATCTTCAAGGGCGTGCGTGCCGTTCCTGGCGGCCGACTTTCTGCACCTCGCGCTGCTGATCGCCGTGCCCGCGCTCGCGCTCGCGTTGCCGGCGTGGTTGGGCCAATGAGCACGCTCGAAGCGCATCGTTGACCAGCGCTCCTCGCAGACCCGCTGCGCGGCGGCGCGGCAGCGCACGCACGCGGGGCGGCCGAGTTATCGGCTATGTCGGCCCCGACATTCCGGTCGAGCTGATTCTCGCTGCGGCCGCGATCGCCGGTGCGGCTCTGCGCGATGCCCGCCGCGCCGACGCCGCATGCCGATCGCTATCTGGAAGCCAGCTTCTCGGCCCGACGAGTCGCTCGATTGCTGAGCACTGGCTGCGCGGCGGACTCGATTGTCTCGAGGCGGTGTCTTTCCGCGCAGCGATGATAGCGCGCAGCGGCTCTACTACTACGTGTGCGAGCTGCAGCGACGCGGCGTGTGCGGCGGACCGAAACCGCTGATCTTCGACCTCGCCCGAATCAAGCGAGCGACTCGAGCCGTCACGCACACGTTGAGCTGCCACTCGCGCGGCTCGCCGCTGCAGCTGGCAACGTGAACGCAAGCTCGATCTGCACGGCGCGGCGTCAGCGAGTCGAACGCTCGACCGCGAATTGCTATCGCAGACTGACCGCGCTGCGCGCAGGGACGCCCGCCACCGCGGGCAGCCTCGTGCATCGAATCATGCGCGCCTCGCAGCTGCGACTGGATCGAGCAGTTCGATCGCGCGGTCGAACGCTGGCTGGGGACGTCCGTGCAACGCCGGCATCGAGGCGCCAAGAGTGCTGCTGGCCGGCAGCGCCCCGCCCGACGATCGGTTGCATCGCGCCGTCGAAGCCGCGGATGCGACGGTCGTCGACGAATGCTCGACGACGTCGTCGGCACGCGCCTCGCTCGCATCATCGTCCGGCACCCGCTCGAGCGATCGCTCGATAGCAACCGCGCAGCGCTGCTATCAGACGACTGTCGCGATTCGCTCGCTGCTGCAGTCGCCGCAGACGGTCTTGCAGACGTGCGCACGAGCTGCGACGCGCAGGGCGTCATCGCTGTGGCTCATCGCGGAGGACGAAGGGGCTCGCCTGGCAGGTGCCGCACCAGCGAGTCGAGCGACTGCGCGATGCCGGCGTTCCGGCACTGTGCTGACGCGCAGCCCTGGGCGTGCGAGGCGAGCGACGCTGACGCGCCGTCGAACAGTTCGTTCGCACGCTGGAGACCGTGCAATGAAGCCGCTCCGGGATCACGCGGGTGCTGGCGCTCGATGCACGCCGCGGACAGCGCATCTGGCGCGCTTTCTCGCCTCGCTCGGCGCCGATGTGCAATCGCGCCTCGCGTCGCCACGTTGCCTGCTGATCTCGAGCGCTGCCCAGATTCCTGCTCGACCGCATCGGCCTCGACGATCTGGCCGCAGCTGGGTTGTCCGCGCGCGCGCATCGAGCGCATGCAATCCCGCGCTGATGCATGTGTCGGTCACGCCGTTTCGGCAGCGGCGGTCCGCGAGCGCACTGGCGCGGTCGGAGCTCGTCGCCTCGGCGATGGGCGGCACGCTTGCGTCTGACCGGCGATCCGGATCGCGCGCCGGTCAAGGAAGCGCTCGATGCCTGCTGGTTTCACGCGGACATGGCGGCGGCGGCCGGCGCGATGGCGGCGCTCTACGAACGCGGCAGCGACGGACGCGGCCAGCACGTCGACGTCTCGGTGCAGGAAGTCGCGTTCTCGCGCAACGTCAACGGCGTGCTCGTCTGGCAGTTCGACCGGCGCAAGCTGCATCGCGTCGGCGGCGCGTTGAACTACGGCCGGGCGACGGTGCGCTGCATCTGGCCGCTCGCCGACGGCTGGTGCTTCCACTCCCTGATGACCGGCCGTTTCGGCGCGCCGGCCAACCAGGCGCTGTGCGACTGGATCGACGAAGCCGGCGCTGCCGAATCCGCTGCGCGGCGTGGACTGGACGCCTACAACCGCTCGACGCTCGACGCATGACACGCGAGCCAAGTGGGAAGCGCGCCATCGAACGACTTCTTCAGGACGCGCACACGCGAGGAGATCAACGCGCGAGGGTCGCCGGCGCGGGCATCAACGCACTGTCGTGGCCGAGCCCACGCGATGTGCTGGCGGATCCGCATCTCGCAGGCGCGCGACTTCTGGACGGCGGAGGATGGCAGACGCAACCCGGACGCTTCGTGACGTTCCGCGCCGGCACAACGGCCGGGCCGCGCAAGCACGCCGCGCCGAGCCGCGATCGCGTCCCGGCCCGCTGGCCGGCGTGCGCGTGCTGGATTTCTCCTGGGCGCTCGTCGGCTCGATCACGACCAAGGTGCTCGGCGATCTCGGCTGCGATGTCATCAAAGTCGAAGTCGCGCGGCCGCCCTGCCTGTCGCGGCATCGACGTGCAGGTGAGCGCGTCGCGCGCCGGACAACTTCGACGACAAGCCGTGGTTCGCGCATCTCAACACGCTCGAAGCGCAGCCTGGCGCTCGACATGAAGCAAGCCCGAGAGCCGCGAGGTTCTCGATCCGCTGATCGAGTGGGCCGACGTCGTCGTCGAGAATTTCTCGCCGGGCACGATGGCGAAGCTCGGACTCGACTACGACTCGCTCGTCGAAGCGCAATCCCGGCCTCGATCATGGTGTCGGGCAGCGTGTTCGGCCAGACCGGACCGCTCGCGCAGGACTGGGGCGTCGACGGCACCGGCGCCGCGCTGTCCGGGCGCACGTTTCTGACGGGCTGGCCCGATCGCGATCCGGTCATTCCCGGCGCGGTGCCCTATGGCGACGTGATCGTGCCGTACGTGATGGCGGCGGCCGTCGGCGGCGGCGCTGCGTGCACCGACAGCGACACGGGACTCGGCTGCCATATCGACGCTGCGATGTACGAGATCTGCGTGCAGCAGATGCACGCTGCGATTGCAGCGGCCGCGAACGGCGAACGCCCGAGCGCTGCGGCAACGACGATCCGCGCGTGTTCCACCAGGGCGTGTATCCGGCGCCGGGCGAGGATCGCTGGGTCGCGATCAGCTGTCGCACAGCGAGCAGGCGTGGCGCAAGTTGTGCACCCATGCGGGAGTCGCGGACACGGAATCGCTCATTCGAGCCGACGCTGCCTTGAGCGCGTGGACCCGCCAACGCGAAGATGCAGGCGCTGGTCGCAGAGCTGCAGACGCTCGGCATCGCCGCCGGCGTCGTGCAGGACATCGAGGACCTGCTCGAGCGCGACCCGCAGCTCGCCGCGCGCGGCGCGCTGCGTCACGCTCGATCATCCGCTGCTCGGCGCGTTCGGACACGTGCGCACGCCCGTGACCTTTTCGCGCAGCGCGGTCTCGCCCTATCGGGCGCCGCGGCATGGGCGAACACGGTCGCGACGATCGCGCGCGAGCTCGCGCGGTCTGTCCGCGCAGCGCATCGCCGAGCTGGAAGCCGCTGGAGTATTCGATGAGCGCCGACGCCGCACGCGGCACCGGCCAGCGCAGCCGCAAGGACCTCGCCTGCACGGCGGCGGCCACTGCGTATCAAGAGCCTTCGGCGCCGACCTCAAGCGCCGCGTCGTCGACGAAGGCGAGCCGTTCGCGATCGCGCAAGCCGACACGCCGCACGAGATCTTCCACGCGATGGACATCCCGCTGGTCAGCAACCAGTGGTGGTCGGCGTATATCTCCGCCAAGCAGCTGTCGCACGCGCTACTTCGGCGTCCTCGACCGGCTCGGCTATCCGGCGCAACCGCTGCCGATACTGCTCGCTCGGACTCGCCTGCACGCTGGACGACGATCCGCAAAGTCGCGCCCTGGGGCGGACTGCCGAAGCCGACGGTGCTCGTGGCGCGGCTGACCTGCGACTGCATCCAGCACGTGTTCGGCCAGTGGGCGCAGGCGCTTCGGCAGCGAGTTCTTTCCGCTGGAAGCGCCGGCGTGGACAGCACAAGGATCCGCACTGGTTCCGGAAGTCGAACGACGCATTGGGAGGAGGTCTACGAGCCGCGAGCGCATCGAGCTGCTCGTCGCCGAAATGCGCGAGCTGATCGCCCTGCTCGAAGCGCAGACCGGCCGACGGTTCGATGAGGAGAAGTTCGTGCGCCTCATGGAGGCGATCAACGAGCAGGAGGGCTACATCGCCGAGGCCGCACGGATGATCGGCGAGGCGCGGCCCTGCCCCGTCTCGATCGCCGATCAGATGCCGAACACGATGATCCCGCAGTGGCATCGCGGCTCGCCGTGGGCCGTCGCGCATGCGCGGCGCTTTCGCGACGAAGTCGCCGCAGCGGGTCGCCGCAGGCGTCGGCGTCGGCGGCCAACGAGCGGCTGCGCCTGATGTGGATCGGCGCCGGGCTGTGGCACGACCCGGGCTTCTACAGCGCGCTCGAGGAACGCTACGGCGCCGTCTTCGTCTGGTCGATGTACATGCCGTTCGCCGGGCCGCAATACATCCGCGCGCTGCACGACCGGCCGCTGCATGCGCTCGCGAGCCGCATCTGCTCGATGAACGAGGTGCTGCACCTGCCGCCGTGGATGAACGACTGGATGGTGAGCGAAGCCGAGCGCTGCGGCATCGACGCGGCAGTGATGCTGGTGCCGCCCGACAATCGCCTGTCGCAATCGGGCACGAAGCTGACGCAGCTTGCGCTCGCGGAGGCCGGCGTGCCGACGCTCGCTGCTCGATCGCCGACATGGTCGACGCGAGCGACTGGAGCCACGAGCGGATGGTGCGCACGTCGGCAGAGTTTCTGGCAGCGGAGGGCTTGCTGTGAGACGTGCTCGCTCGTCGCTGATCGTCGCACTCGCCGGCTGCATGCACGCGCATCATCGCCCGAGCGTTACGGTGCTCGTCTACGCGAGCCCGTACGCCCCGACTCATCCGTTCAGCCGCGCCGATCAGACCTGGATGCGAGTGGGTCGAAGCGCATTCGGCGGGACGCTGCGCATCCGGCCGTACTGGTCCGGCGCGCTGCTCTCCTCCGAACACTCGATGGCGGAGTTGCGCCACGGCGTCGCCGACATCGGCCTGATCACGCCGATCTACGCGCGCGGCGGCGCCCACCTGATCCGCGCCCAGGCCGGCTTCTACGGCGGACTCGACGACGTTCGCGCAGCAGTCGGCGCTCTATCGCTGCCTCGCGGCCGACGAACCGCAGTTCGCGCGCGAGCTGCACGGCCTGAAGGTGCTGGCGGTGCAGGGCGGCAACCTGCCGGCGATCGTCACGCGCGATCGGCCCGTTCGCACCCTCGCCGATCTTGCGGGGCTGCGCCTGCGCGCGCCGTCCGAGCTGCTGGCCGTGCTCGAACATCTCGGCGCCGACCCGGTCGACATGCCGATGGGCGAAGTGTATTCGGCGCTGGCCAAGGGCGTGCTCGACGGCGTCGTCGCGCCCGCCGACACACTTCAAGTCGCTGCACTTCGCCGAAGTCGCGCGTTACTTCAACACGATCGAGATTCCCCGCGGGGCGTATCCGGCGCGCGCGATGGGCGAGCGCAGTGGCGGACGCTGACGCCGAAGCACCGCGCAGCTGCTCGAGCGAGGGCATTGCGGTGTGGGAGAGCGCGCTCGCATCGGAGTTGAGCGCCGCCAACGAGGCCGGCTTCGCGGCTGGCGCGCGAACAGGCGTCGCGTTCTACTCGTTGTCGCCGAAGCGGAGCAAGCGCGCTTCGACGCAGATCTATGCTCGCGACGGCGAGGCGAGCGCCGCGCGCTCGTGCGCTTCGGCATCGATGGCCTGCCGACGTACCGTCACGCGCGTTCGCTCGCCGCGCGGCTCGCCGCCGGCGATGACATTGCAATGCACGAGAGGATGACCATGAGCCGACCGCTTGACGGCATACGCGTCGCCGATTTCAGCCATGTGATGGCGGGTCCGTACGCCACGCACCTGCTGGGACTGCTCGGCGCGGAGGTGATCAAGATCGAAGCGCCCGGACGCGGCGATGCGATGCGCAACTACGGCGCCGACCGACGCTACGACGGCATGGCGCCCGCCTTCATCGCAGTGAACGCAGGCAAGAAATCCATCGCACTCGATCTCAAGCAGCCGCTGGGACAGGAGGCCGCCCGGCGACTGATCGCGTTCGCGCGGATGTGCTGGTCGAGAACTTCCGTCCTGGCGTCATGCAGCAGTTCGGCCTGGACTACGAGAGCGTGCGCGCGCTGCAGCCGCGGCTCGTGTACTGCTCGATCTCGGGCTACGGCCAGAGCGGACCGCGGCGCGACTGGCCCGCGATCGACAACATCGTGCAGGCCACGAGCGGGATGATGACGCTCGGCGGCGATCCGCGGGCGACGCGCCGCTGCGCGTCGGCTTTCCGGTCGTCGACACGCTCACCGGGCAGACGGCGGCGTTCGCGATCCTGGCCGCGCTGCTGCGCCGCGAGCGCGAGCAGCCGCGGCGAGTACATCGATGTTGCGATGTTCGACGCGAGCCTCGCGTTCATGACTTCCGCCGTCGTGCCCTACCTCGTCACCGGCCGCCCGCCGGAACGCACCGGCAACACCGGCTACAGCGGTCAGCCGACGTCGGCGTTCGTTCATGGCGCGCCGATGGCCGGCAGATTTCGCTCGGCGTCGTGCAACAGGCGCAGTTCGAAGCGCTTGCGCGCAAGCTGCGGTCGCGAAGACTGGCTGCGCGACCCGCGGTTTCTCACGGCCGGACCTGCGCCGCGAGCATTCCCAAGCGATGCAGGCAGAGCTCGCAGCAGCGTTCTTGACGGCGCAACCGCCGCCGAGTGGGAAGCGCGCCTGAGCGCTGCGGGCATTCCGTGCGGGATGGTGCGCGATGTCAGCGAGGCCGTCTCTCTGCCCGCGCTGGATGAGCGTCGCCTGAAGATCGACCTGCAGGCGCCGAAGCAGCTCGAGCGAGAGAGCGTCGCGATCGTCAACGCAGGTTTTCTGTTCAGCGAGGACGGCCCGACGGTCGAGACGCCGCCGCCGGCTCACGGCGAACACAGCGCAGCGATTCTCGAGGCGCTCGGCTTTGACTCCGATGAAGTGCGCAAGCTTCTCGCCCAGGCGAGCGGCGAGCGACTATAGCGGCAGCCCAACATAGTTTTCCGCAAGCACGACCTGGGCGGCAGGCGAGCCGAACAAATACTCGAGCTCGGTTGCACGGATGTGCGTGCTGAAGGAGTCCTCCCCTGGAAAGTGATGCAGGAGCGAGGTCATCCAGCAGGAGAACCGCACCGACCGCCAGACCCTGTGGAGGGCGCGGGCCGAATACGCATCGAGCGAACGACGAGAACCTTCCTGGTAGAACCCCATCAGCGCTTCGTAGAGGTAGAAGACGTCGCTCGCCGCCAGGTTCAGTCCCTTCGCACCCGTCGGCGGCACGATGTGAGCCGCGTCGCCGGCGAGAAAGAGCCTGCCGAATCTCATCGGCTCTGCGACGAAGCTGCGCAGCGGTGCGATGCTCTTTTCGATCGACGGTCCCGTCGCCATTCGTTCGGCGACATCCGGGCCGATGCGCCGCCTGAACTCATCCCAGAAGCGATCGTCGCTCCAGTCCTCGACGTGATCGTCCAGTGAGCATTGCACGTAGCAACGTACGCGCGTCGCCGAACGCATGCTCGCGAGCGCGAAGCCGCGTTCGGAACTCGCGTAGATGAGTTCATCCCACGACGGCGGCACGTCCGCCAGCACGCCGAGCCAGCCAAACGGATACGTCCGCTCGTAAACGCTGATGGCGGACGACGGCACGCTGCGCCGGCTCACGCCGTGATAGCCGTCGCACCCGGCGATGAAGTCGCAATCCAGCCTGCGCCTCTCGCCGTGATGGACATAGGACACCCACGGTGACGCGCCGTCGAAGTCGTGCAACTCGACCGATTCCGCCTCGTAAATCGAGACGGCGCCGCAGGCGGCGCGTGCATCCATGAGGTCGTGCGTCACTTCCGTCTGGCCATAGACCGTAACGGTTTTGCCGATCAGCTGCTGAAAGGGAATGCGATGCCGCCGGTTGTCCGCACCGATTTCCACGCCGCCGTGCGTGAGCGCCTCCGTATGCAGCCGCCCGGCGACGCCCGCAAGCTCGAGCACATCGACGGTTCCCTGCTCGAGCACGCCGGCGCGAATGCGCCCGAGCACGTACTCAGGCGTGCGCTGTTCGAGGATCACTGCTTCGACGCCGGCTTTGTGCAGCAACTGCCCGAGCAGCAATCCGGCAGGCCCTGCTCCGATGATCGCGACTTGTGCTCTCACGCCGTGCCCTCGCGGTTTGACCCGCGTCAAATGCTCCGCGCCCGCGGCGCGCGTGGCGATGGAAGAAAACCAGAAATTGCTGGACTTTTCCCAAGCACTGGCCCGACAAAGGCGCTAGCATCGGCGAGCGAGACGAGAGCGGGAGCAAACGTGGCGCGGCGCAGTATTCCTCAGTATTTCCTCTATGGAGAAGCGAGTCAGGACGTCGATGAGCGGTTCCTGCACGTCGAGTCCATTGCCGAGCGCAGCCGCCTGCACGATTGGACAATTCGCCCGCACGCCCATCGCGATCTGCATCACCTGTTGCTCGTGCTGCAAGGCGGCGGTCTCTTTTTCGCCGACGCCGTTCAACATGAGTTCGCGCCGGTCTGCCTGATCAGCGTTCCTCTTTCATGCGTCCATGGATTCGAGTTCGAGGACAGGACCGACGGCTGGGTCGTCACGGCCTCAGGCGCCCTCCTCCGGCGAATTGCACGCGAACATCCGGAACTGACGCCTGCGTTCGAGGAAGCGAGCGTGATCTCGCTGCCGACGGCGGCGGCCGCGCAGATGAGCTCGTGGGTCGAAGCGCTAGTCGGCGAATTTCGCTGCAATCTGCCCGCCCGGCGAACGGCGGCCGAATCCTGGCTTACGGCGATCCTCGTCGGCGCCTTGAGGCGCAAGCTCGAGCTCGCGCCAGAAGCCGCGCGCACGCCGAACGCGGATTCGCAGCTCGCGGCGAAGTATCGCGCGCTCGTCGAGGCGCATTTTCGGACCCAGATGAGCATCGTCGAGTACGCCAGCGCCCTGTGCGTCAGCACCGAGCGGCTGCGCCTCGCCTGCGTGCGCAGCACTGCGAGCTCTCCGCTCGCGCTGCTCAACGCCCGCCGGCTGCTCGAAGCGAAGCGCACTCTGCTCTACACCAACATGAGCATCGCGCTGATCGCGGAGATCTGCGGCTTCACCGATCCCGCGTACTTCTCGCGTTTCTTCGCGAGGAATACGGGCAAGTCGGCGAGGGAATATCGGTTGAGGAAGTAAATCGGCGCGAGCGGCCAGCGCGGCTGAGCAGCCTCGCGCGTCTGCCGGAACTCCTTAGTTTCCGGTTCCTGGCGCCAGCGAACGTCTGCATAGGTGCAATTCGAAGCTTCCAGAGGTCTTACATCCCCGTCTTTCAACCAGCGGCATCGTTGCAAGATCAGCGTAGTCACGCTGTCCAGATCGTCCGCAGCTCCTCAGTATCGATCTCGGCTTGCGTCTGCGGGGAATACCGCGCGCCGCTCACGGTCGCCGCATTGATCAGCTTCTCGACGCGAACCAGGACGTCAGGCGGAAACTGCACAGACAGCGCGCCGATGTTCTCCTTGAGGTGCTCGGCCGAGGTCGTACCGAAGATCGGACGTACGAAAGACGCCTTGAACAGAAGCCATGCGAGCGCGAGTTGCGCCTTTGTGCACCCCGCCTCCTGCTGACAAGCCTCTCAAGACCGTCGAGCAGGGCAAGGTTGCGCTCGAAATGCGGCGACTGAAAGCGCGGCATGCTGCGGCGTATGTCCTTGTCGGCTCAGCGTCGAAGGATCGCGTATCCCACCGGCCAGAAATCCGCGACCGAGAGGCGAGAACGCGACGAGCGCGATCTCGCAGCTCGCGACAGGCGTCCAGCAATGCGACTTCCGGGTTGCGCGTCCAGAGCGAGTATTCGCTCTGGACAGCCGTTATCGGATGCACGGCGTGCGCTTTGCGCAGCGTCGGCGCCGAGACTTCGGAGAGGCCGATCGCTCGAACGTCGCCAGCGGCGACCAGGTCGGCGAGCGCGCCCACGCTGTCCTCAATCGGGACTTTCTTGTCCCAGCGATGCAGGTAGTACAAATCGATGTAGTCAGTCTTGAGGCGCTCGAGCGACTCGTGGCACGTACGCTTCAATGTTTCGGGTCGACCGTCGATGACGCGCTTGCCGTCGACGCCCGTCATCCCGCACTTGCTCGTGAGCACGATGCGCTCGCGGAATGGTTCCAACGTCGCACCGACGAGCTCCTCGTTAAGCCCGAACCCGTAGAGCGCGGCTGTATCGAAGTGCGTGATTCCGAGTTCGACCGCTGCGCGCAGCACGCCCTGCGCCGTCTCCCGATCCGGCGGGACTCCGTACGCATGGCTCAGGCTCATGCAGCCAAACCCGAGCTCCGAGACCTCCCGCGACCCGATGCGACGCGTTCTCATAGAAGCCAAGCGGTGTAACGTGTAGGCATGTAGGCGTGTATGGTGAAGAACGTGGCGGGCTACACTTCTCTCGTTACACGTTATACACGTTACACATTACACGCTCTGTCACTGCGCGATCAGCGCCCGCTCGAGCTCATGCAGCGTTGCGTAGCACGCAGCACGCTGGCGACGCTCGCATTCGGCTCCGGGATCAGAACCCGTCGTCTGAACTTTGAACTCGCCGTAGCTTCGACGGAAGGCGTGCTCGTCAGGTTCTCTCGATGTCCGCTACATACGCCGGAGGCTCGGAGGCGTAGAGAGCGGCGACGCATTCTGCCCGGCGTCGCAGCACCGCACGCTGGTTGATCGACCCCTTGTCGGTGATCTCGCCATGATCCAGCGACGGCGGCGCAGGCAGGATGAGCGCACGGCGCGCGCATCGGGTGCTGGCAGAATTCTTCCGTGCATGCGCAAGCAGACGCTGCCGCACCCATTCAACGAGCTGAGGATCCTGCGCGAGAGCGGCGTGTGCGGGCGCAACGTCCAGCCCGAGCAGCGTTGCGCAGGCGTTGCAATCGGGGACGATCATCGCCGAGACGAAATCCGTGTCGAGACCCGCGATGACTACGTCCTGGGCGAGAGGCGCGAGCGCTGCGATCAGATCCGCACGTAGCGGTCCCACGCTGACCCAGGTTCCATTTGCGAGCTTGAAGTCCTCGCCGATGCGGCCGTCGAACGTCAGCCCCTGCGTGGGATCCGTAGGATCGATCAATCGCACCGCATCGCCGAGTCGATAGAACCCCTCTTCGTCGAACGCCAGCGCCGTCAATTCCGGCTGGCGCCAGTAGCCCGGCGTGACGCTTGGGCTGCGCACGCGAATCTCGAGCTTGTCCTGGACCGGAGCGAGCTTGACGATGTTTCCTGCGGCCGGCAGTCCGATGACGCCGCTGCGCCCCATGCCAGGCGTCGTGAACGTCACCGAGGGCCCCGTCTCGGTCGCGCCCAGTCCCGCGAGCATCGGCGTCTTCACTCCTCGTTCGCGCACCGAAGCTGCATCGAGAGCGTCCCACGTGTGCTGCGCAAGCGAGGCGCCTGCGAAGAAGTACGCGCGCAGACGTCGATAGAAGTTGCAGCGCAGTTCGTCATCACCGTCGAGATGCCGGGCCAGCATCTCGAAGCCTTTCGGTACGTTGAAGTAAACCGTCGGCGAAATCTCGCGCAGATTGCGGACGGTCACGGCGATGCCAGCCGGTGTGGGCTTGCCGTCGTCGATGTAGAGGGAGCCGCCGTTGCTCAGCACCAGTCCGACGTTGTGGCTGCCTCCAAAGGTGTGATTCCAGGGCAGCCAGTCGACGAGCACCGGCGGCTCATCGGCGAGAAAAGGCATGGCCTGCCGCAGCATCATTGCGTTGCTGCAGAGCATGCGGTTTGTCGTGATCACGGCTTTCGGCTGACCGGTGGATCCGGACGTGAGCAGAAACTTCGCGATCGTGTCGCTGCCGGCGCCTGCGTGACGATCCGCGACGCCTCGGGTCGGGTCCTGCTCGAGCGCATCCAGAGGAGCGACCGTCCTCCCGGCGACCTCCGCGTCGCCGATGACCTCCACGTCCGTAGCGAGTCTCGACAGTGCGCGCTCGAACCGCGGCGTGTCGAACGCGGCGACAAGGCCGGGCGTTAGCAACTCCATCGCGTAGCTCAACTTGCTTAGATCGCTCGAAGCCTGAGAGTACGCGGGCGACACGGGGCAATACGGCACGCCGATCCACATCGCAGCGAACGCAAGCGTCAGGTGTTCGATGCTGTTGCCCGACAGAATGGCGATCGGACGCTCGACAGAAAGATCTCGCGCCAGCAGGCCGGCCGCCAGGCGCCGAACGCGTGTGAGCATTTCGCTGTAAGTAACTGTTTTCCATGACTCGGTAGCTGCTCGCCGAGCCACAAAAATCTGCTCCGGGGCGATTCGCGCCCAATGCTCGAGCGCATCCATGAGTCGATCGGGATACGCCGGCAACGCTGCGTTCGGGTGAAGCAGGAGGACGCCGTCACCGCGTCGCTCGAATCGAGTGCGAAACTCGTCAGGCGTCCACGTCGACGGCGCGGCGGACACGCCGCTACCCCGCCAGCCCCAGCGCGCGAATAGCGTTCTGCTTCAGGATGAGATCGTGCACCTCCGGCTTGAAGCCCGCGTCCTGAAAGTCCTTGATCCAGCGATCGGGCGTAATCAACGGATAGTCCGAGCCGAACATCACCTTGGTCTTCAGTTGCGTGTTCGCGTACTGCACGAGCTGCGGCGGAAAATACTTCGGCGACCAGCCCGATAGATCGATGTAGACGTTCGGCTTGTGTAGGCAGACCGACAGCGCCTCGTCCTGCCAGGGCCACGAGGGGTGCGCGATGATGATCGTCATGTCCGGAAAGTCGGCGGCGATGTCGTCGACATGAATGGGGTTCGAATACTTGAGCCGCAGTCCCCCGCCTCCGGGAAGCCCGGTTCCCATCCCCGAATGGCCGCTGTGAAAAATTGCTGGAAGCTTGTGCTCGGCGATCACTTCGTACAGCGGATACGCGAGCCGGTCGTTGGGAAAGAAACCCTGCAATGTCGGATGAAACTTGAAGCCGCGGATGACGCCGTCCTTGATGAGTCGTCGCGCCTCTCTCACGCCCATCTTGCCTTTGTGCGGATCGATGCTGGCGAACGCGAGCATCATGTCGGCGTTTTCGCGCGCTGCATCCGCGACTTCTTCGTTCGGTATGCGCCGCGCGCCGATTTCGAACTCCGAGTCGACGGTAAACATCACGAGGCCGATTTTGCGTTCCCGATAGTACGCGATCGTCTCGGCAATCGTGGGACGCTTCGCTGCCTTGAAATATTTCGCGGAGGCCTCCTCGAATGGCTTCCACATCTCGTCCGGTCCCTGGCGACACGAGACTTCGGCGTGCGTATGCACGTCGATTGCGACCAGCTCGCTCACGTTCATGGTCGCGTCCCCCTCTGCTGCTCCGCCTCCCATTCTGCAATGGTGAGCCCGCGCCCAACGAGCTGCACTAGTAGCGGAGCGGGCGTCCAGTGCATCGGTCCAAAGATTGCCTCGTATTTGCGCATACCCTCGAGCAACGTTCGCAGACCGATGGTCTCCGCATGAAACAGCGGTCCGCCGCGATAGCGGGGGAACCCATAGCCCGAAGTCCAGACCACGTCGATATCGGATGCACGCAAGGCGATGCCTTCGCCGAGGATGCGAAAGCCCTCGTTCAGCAGGGGATAGAGGCAGCGCTCGAGAATCTCTTCCCTGCCGTGAGTGCGGGGAGGGACCTGCAGCTGCTGCGCGCGTTGGCGGAGTATCAAGATCGCCTCAGGATCGTCGATGCGGGCGCGATTGCCGGGCTCATAGCGGTAGTAGCCCTTGCCGTTCTTCTGACCGAGGCGACCGGCTTCGTGCAGGGCGAAATCCGCCTGATAGTAGGTTGGGTCGGGCGGGAATTGTGCTGCGTTCGCCTTATGTACGTTGACGCCGACGTCGATCCCGGCCATGTCGAACACAGCGAGGATTCCCATCGCCATGCCCCATTCCTCGAGAGCAGAGTCGACTTCTCGCGGCGACGCGCCCTCGAGGACGATCCGCTCGGCTTCGCGCGCATAGCCTTCCATCATTCGATTGCCGATGAAGCCGTAGCACACCCTGGCGAGCACCGGGGTCTTCCGCAGCGGTTTGGCGAGATCCATCGCCGTTCGGATCGTGCGCGGAGCAGTCCTGCTCGTGCGGACGACCTCGAGCAGCGGCATCACGTTCGCGGGCGAAAAGAAGTGCATGCCGATGACGTCCTCGGGGCGCGAGGTTGACTCCGCAATGCGTTCGATGTCGAGGGTGGAGGTGTTCGTTGCGAGCACGGCGCCGGGCTTCGCCACGCGATCGAGCTTTGCGAAGATCTCACGCTTCAGGTCCATGCTCTCGAACACGGCCTCGACGATCACGTCCGCCTCGCGCAGCTCGTCGTACGCCAGCGAGGTGCGGATCAGGCTCATGCGTTGCGATTTGTCCGCGGCCGTCAGCCGGCCGCGGTCGACCATCGCCTGATAGGTTCGATCAACATTTGCAAGGCCGCGCTCGAGCGCTTGCGCGTTTGTATCGATCAGCGTGACGGGAATGCCCGCGTTCGCGAAACAGATCGCGATGCCGCCTCCCATCGTACCAGCGCCGATGACGCCAGCGGCCTTGACGGACGCCGGTTGCACGTCGTCGCCGAGCCCGGGCACGCGTCGCGTCTCTCGCTCGGAGAAGAACACGTGGACTGCGCCTCGCGACTCGACGCTCTGTTTGCATTCGTTCACGCGGGCGGTCTCGTACTCGAGCCCTTGGTCGAACGGTTGCTGCGCGGCCGCGCGCACTGCGTCGATGGCGACCAGGCCAGCGTTGCGATTCGGGTAGAGCTTGCGGGCATGCGCCGTCATCCGTTCGAACATCGCAGGCGTCGCCGTCGCTGCATCGACCCTCATGTCGCCCGTACGCCGGGGACCCTTGCCTGCGGCGAGCAATGAGCGGGCATAGGCGACTGCGCCGCTGCGCAGATCGCCGTCGATCACTTGATCCAGAAAGCCGAGCTCTTGCGCCTGCTTCACATCGACCGGCCGAGCGGACAGGATCAGCTCGAGCGCCCGTTCGGCGCCGATCAGTCGCGGCATGCGTTGAGTGCCGCCGGCCCCAGGAATGATGCCAAGCGTGACTTCCGGCATGCCGAAGCGCGCACCCGGCGAGGCCACCCGATAGTGGCAAGCCAGCGCGATCTCCAGGCCTCCGCCCATGATCGTGCCGTGCATGGCCGCGACCACGGGTGCGTCGAGCTGTTCGTAGCCATTAAACAGGCGGCGGTATTCCTCTTCCTTCGGCGGTCCGCTGAACTCGCCGATGTCCGCTCCCGAGAAGAAGGTGGGTCCCTCGCACAGCAGTACGACGGCCCGCACGCCCTGCGCAGCGCGGATGTCGTTCAGCGCGGTTTGTAGCCCGGCGCGGACCTCCGCTGTGATGGTATTGACCGGAGGATTGTGGGCGATGACGAGCGCGAGCTCGCCGTCGCGCTCGAGGCGTACGACGTTCGATGAAGACATGGTGTGTATGCTGTGACTCGTGATTCGTGACTCGCAGAAGCAGTTTTTCTGAAACGGCCCAGTTCGGTCTGACCACCCGCCATCCGCTATCCGCTATCCGCTTCCAGCATCCAATTTCGCCTCGTCGGCGCTTATTTGGAAAGACCGATGACCGGTATATAAGATATAAGCGCCATGGATATCACGGACGTCGACCTGAACCTGCTCGTCGTGTTCGACGCTCTCCTGCGAGCCCGCAGCGTGACCGGCGCCGCGCGACAACTCGGGATGAGCCAACCGGCGACGAGCTTCGCGCTGAACCGTCTACGCAAGACGTTCGGCGATCCCCTGTTCGTGCGAACTGCGCGCGGGATCCATCCGACGCCTCTCGCCGAAGGGCTGGCCGCTCCTCTCGAAGCGATCCTCGACCGTATTCGCTCGGATCTGCTGCAACAGCCGACCTTCGACCCCGCCACCGCTCAGCGGGCCGTCACCTTCAACATGCAGGACATCGGGGAGCTGGTGTTTCTGCCGCGCATTCTCGAGCGCCTGAGCGCCGCCGCGCCGGGTCTCCGGGTTCGCACCGTCAACCTGTCGGTCGCCGATCTCGAACCGGCCTTGCGCACCGGCGACGTCGATCTGGCCTTGGGTCACTTTCCCGGGCTCGTGAGCGCGGCGCTTTATCAGCAGCGCCTTTTTACGCATTCCTTCGTGTGCATCGTACGCGCCGATCATCCGACCATCGGCGCGGAGATCACTCGGAAACAGTTCATGGAGGGCCGTCACGCAGTAGTGCATCCGGCGGGACAGATGAACGACTCTCTGGAAGCGGAGCTCCAGGCTCTGGGACTGTCACGCCAGGTGTCCGTGCGCATCGAACACTTCCTGGCCGCGCCGACGATCCTGGGACAATCCGACCTGATCTTCACCGTGCCCTACGCGATCGGCGCGAGTCTTGCGAAGCTCGGCGACATCAAGCTAGTGAAGCCGCCGTTCAAGGCCAAGCCGCGCATCGTCCGGCAGCATTGGCATTCGCGCTTTCATCACGATGCGGCCAACCGCTGGCTGCGCGGCGTCGTCACGGAGCTCTTCATTGAAAGGGAGTCGCGCCCGCGCACTCGATCTGCGCGACGTTGAAGGCCGTCAACCGCGGCCGACGAAGGGCATTCCCGTCGCCATCACGGTGAGCGTCAGGACATTCGCGTTCAGCGGCAGGCTGGCCATGTATTTCACCGCTTGCGCCACGTGAGCCAGCTCCAGCATCGGCTCCACCATCGTGGAGCCATTCGGCTGCAGCGCCCCTCGCGTGACATGTGGAACCGATGGCCGTCATGGCGTTGCCGATGTCGATTTGTCCGCACGCGATGTCGAATGCCCGTCCGTCAAGCGCAGTGCACTTCGTCAGTCCCGAGATCGCATGCTTGCTGACGGTATAAGGCGCCGAGTGTGGACGCGGTGTGTGGGCGGAGATTGAGCCATTGTTGATGATTCGCCCGCCGCGCGGCGTCTGGCTCTTCATCAGCTGGAAAGCCGCTTGCGTACACAGAAATGCCCCCGTGACGTTCACGTCGATCACGGACTGCCACTGCGCGAGTGTGAGCTCCTCAAGCGGCGCCGCTGGCGCATTCGTCCCTGCGTTGTTGAACAGCAAATCGAGCCGACCGAACTTCAACTTCACTGTGGCGAATAGTTCCGTCGTCGAATCTTCTTTGCTCACATCAGCGACGATCGCCAGCGCGCGCCCGCCCAGTCTGGTGATTTCTTCCGCGACTTCCGTGA
Source organism: uncultured Gammaproteobacteria bacterium (assembly GCA_963723505.1). GTDB lineage: Bacteria > Pseudomonadota > Gammaproteobacteria > Steroidobacterales > Steroidobacteraceae > Steroidobacter. The sequence goes on along the minus strand of CAVRQU010000020.1, from coordinate 128,212 downwards.
GCGGCTGGATGCGGCGTCCTGCAACGATGACGGTATAGCCGTCCTCGGCCAGAGCAATGCTGACGGCTCTGCCGATGCCAGTGCCTGCGCCTGTGATCAGGGCAATCTTTTCCGGGGATTTCATGAGGGGGTCCGCTCGCGCTCGAGTTGACGTCGCGCCGACTCTTCACTCAGATGTGGACGGCCGGGCAGATCCTCGTAGCGGCGAATGCCCGGACCGATCGGCGGACGATGATTGAAGAGTTCGCAGTCGCCGTGGACGCCCTGGCTACGCGCCGAATCGACGTGGCGCCAATTCTCTCGGCCGAATTCCCGCTCGAGCGCGCTACGGAGGCTTTTGCGATGGCAGGCGACCGCAATCGTGCTCTCAAAGTACATCTCGCATTCAATTGACGCGCATACGCGAAGTCGCACTTGATTGATCGATATCCGGAAGCAGCGAGCATGACATCGACGAGCCGATTCCACTTGCTGTCGTACGAGAACCGGCTGCTTGTCGCGCTCAGCCTCGCCGAGGCAAGCATGTTCGTGGATCGGACTCGCCCTCGGCTTTCTTGCGCCGTTCGTGGCGAAGGATCTCGCGCTCACGAATTTTCAGCTCGGCTTGCTGTCTTCGGTGTTCTCCGCCGCTTACGCAGTATCGGGCTACCTCATCGGCGGACTGTCGGACCGGACGGGCCAGCGACGTAACTTTCTTCTGGCGTGTGTTCTCGCCTTCTCCGCACTGTCAGCAGTCTGCGGGCTCGCTCAATCGTTCATCTTTCTTATCGTCGCTCGACTGCTGCTCGGCGTCGCCGAAGGCCCAGTCCTGCCCATGCTTCAGTCGGTAATGATTCCGGAGTCTTCCGAGCACAGGCGCGGATTCAACGTCGGGTTCCTGCAGAACGTGTCGCCGTTCCTGATCGGTCAGCTGGCGGCGCCGATCGTCCTGACGCAACTTGCCACGAACTACAACTGGCGGGCGACGTTCTTCCTGACCGCCATACCGGGACTACTGATCTTCCCCTTTCTTTGGAAATTGATTCGCCCCACGCCTCGGCGCCAGGCGGCGGCTGTGCGAGAGCATCCCTTGCACGCCGCGCCGCATACGACGAGCCTGTTTCGGAATCGCAACGTGCTTCTATGCGTTGCGCTCGCTGCGTGCACGGGGACGTGGATCCTGCTTCATATGACGTTTCTGCCGCTCTACCTCGTCAGGGTCGCGGGGTATTCGCCCACAGACATGGGATTCATGATGAGCTTGCTTGGCGTTGGCGGCTGTATCGCCTCACTGATCCTGCCTGCATTGTCCGATCGCGTGGGCCGCAAGCCGGTCTTGATCGCTGGATTTCTGCTGGGCCTCACGACACCATTGGCGGTGCTCTTCGCGCACGGAGCAACGGGCGTGCTCATGGCCGGCATTCTCGTCGGATCGTGCGTGCTCGGTTGTACTCCTCTGACCATCACTATGGTGCCGTCCGACTCCGTCCCGAACGAGTCATTGGCGCGCGCCATCGGTTTGACCTCAGCATCATCGGCCATCGTCGGAGGCATGGTTATGCCTGCTTTGGCGGGGCGCCTCGCTGACATCTACGGTTTACAGACGCCGCTCTGGATTGCATTTGGTGCGCTTGGGGTCGCCATGGTGGTTGCCTGTGGCCTCAAGGAAATGTCCGGAGCGCGTAGCTCGTTGGTCAAGGATGCGAGCCTCGCAAGCGCCGCAGAGTGATAGAGACCGCGCGCGACACCTCATGAATAACGCAGAAATGCGAGGTTAGTCCGTCGCGCGGCGCCGGAAGCTCAGGGCGAAGAGCGCCATGTACCGCACGACTCCCGCGGCTGTCATGCCGCCGCCCAGCAAGACGCCGGCGAGCAGCGGACCGATGATCGATCCCACGCGGCCCATTGCGACGCTTGCACCGGAGCCCGTTCCAAGCATCGACTGCGGATAGTAGGCGGCGGCGACGCCGTAGAGCGCGTAATTGGCGCCGAGCAGGAAGAATCCCGCGGCGCCGCGAAACATGCCAACGCATCTGATCGATGGGAGTTACTCATGCTCACGCGACGAACGATGATGGGCTCGATCCTCCTGGCGGCGACCGCCGGCCAGGCGCAAGCCGCCGAGCGAGATGAAGGCGGCGTTCGGAACACGTTCGCGTTCGAGGCGCGCGTCATCGTTGCCACGCCGATGGTTATCGGACAGAGCGTGCACGGTCTGCGACGCGTCGTTCCGATCACCGGCGGCACGTTCAGCGGACCGCGCATCAGTGGTCGCGTGGTTCCCGGCGGCGCCGACTGGCAGGTGCTGCGCCCGGATGGCGTGCTTGCGATCGAAGCGAAATACACGCTCGAGACGAGCGACGGCGAGTTGATCATGGTCACGAACCGCGGTCTGCGCCATGGGCCACCTGAGGTGATCGAGAAACTGACTCGCGGCGAAGCAGTCGATCCTCGGCAGTACTATTTCCGTACGTGCGCGGAGTTCGAAGCGCCGCTCGACGGTAAACACGGCTGGCTCAACCATGCGATCTTTCTCGGGGTCGCGGAACGCGCACCGGCCGCGGCGATCATCCGGTTTTACGAATTGCTGTAAGGGGCGGATCAACCTGCGGAGCAACGTGTGATCGGATCATCGTTGCACGCAGGGTTGACCCGGCCTGTACTCTCGAACTCGAGGATTCTTGCTCCCGAGCTACATTCGAACGCGCATTCCGACGTAGTAGGACCGTCCCAGCACGTCGAACACTGACGTATCCGTGCCGGTCTGCGAGCTCGAGACCGTGACCGGCCCTTCATCGCTCAGGTTAGTCACGCCGAACCGCACCTGCCAGGCTTCGCCGATGTCGTACGACGCATAGAGGTCGTAGAGATTGTAGGTCGCGACGCCCAGACCCGGCGTCGCCGGCGTCGTCACCGAGGTGACATCGTCCATCGCATCCTGGTAGCGCCAGCGCAGTGACACCGCCACCGGGCCACGTGAGAAGCCCAGCGAAGTGAGCGCCTTCCATTCCGGAAACGTCTGCGACACGGTGTGGTTCGCGGCGATCGTGTTCGTCCCGGTAAAGTCCTGGAAGGGCGAGCCAGGCAGTGTTTGCACGGAATAGTCGATGAGGTACCCGACGGACGTATTGAAGCTCAACCGTCCAAGATCGCCGACGTCGAAAGCCCAGCCTAGCTGCAGATCGACGCCCTCGGTTCGGAGTTCACTCAGATTCAGGTATGGAGTTTCGATCAGCTGCAGCAGCCCGTTAGCGTCACGAGTGAGCAGCTGGCAGAACTGATCGGTGACGGAATACGAGGGATTGGAGCCATCCAGGTTGTAGCACTTGCTGAGCGCGGCCAGTCCTGGCACGACAGAAATCACATCCTGGATTTCGATGCTGTAGTAGTCGATCGACGCGGACAATCCGCTGAGGAGCGGCGCTGAAGAACTCGAGTTCCATGACAGACCGAAGTTGTACGTGTCCGCGATCTCGGGCTCCAGATCGGCATTGCCTTGCGTCAATCCTGCCGTCGCTGTCGTCGGAAACGTATAGGTGTCGATGACTGCCAGCGGAATTCCTTGCGCCAGGCACAAGCCGCGGACATTCGCGCCGCCCGCGCCGGTTCGCGCGGTGGATCGAACATCACAGGGGTCGCCGATCGAGCCGGGCGGCGTACCAAATGCAATCTGAGCTCCGCTCGCCGCCGCAAAGAGTTCGCCGATGTTCGGGGCGCGTACGGCGCGCTGATACCCGCCACGAACGAGCAGGCTGTCGGTCGGCTCCCAGCGAATGTCGCCTTCATAGCTGTCGACGCTGCCGGAGGTCGTGTAGTCGGAGCGCCGGAACGCAGCTCCGACGCTCAGCTTGTGGATGAGCGGCGCATCGGCGAGCACCGGGACATCAATCTGAGCTGCGAATTCGTCCACCGAAATCTCGCCGTTCGTCGCCTGCGACGCGATCACAGCCTCAATATTTTGCGCCGCGAGTTGCGAGTCTGGTCGATACTTGTAAGTGTTGCGTCGATGGTCGGCGAGGACTGCAAGCTTCACTTCGCCGGCGGGCAGCGAGAACAACGAACCCTGCATCACGCCTTGATAGGTCGTCTGGCTCAGGTCTTCAGTGCTATGCGCCGTCGTGGTCAGGTAATCAATGCACGCTTGAGAGACGACCGAGCTGGTGGCGAGACTGAACGGATTGAAGCCGCCCGCGCAAGTCGAGGCGCCGCCGTCGACCGCGTTCAGGAGCGTCTGAACGCGCGACTTCAGCACCGCGCCATTGTTCGTCTGCAGATGCTCCGTCGTGTCGTACGCGGCGAAAACGTCCCATGTCCAGTCGCCGAACGGTAACGATCCACGGACGCCGCCAAGGTACTGCGCCGTCGTGTACTGTTCATCCCATGTTTTGAACGGCAGACCAACGTACCGACCATTCCATGTGAATGGCGCGGTCGGAGTTGGCCGGCTCGCGAGCAGCGTGCGCAGGTCATTCGGAATAAACGGATTCGTCACCGGCACGGTGGTGAGCGTGCCGAACTGAGTCAGACTGTTGCCAGTCTCAGTGTGAACAGTTGAATCTACGTACAGGACCTGGCCGTACGCCGTCACCGGTCCAATTTGGTAGTCCAGCTTCGTGAACACCGATTTTCGGTCGAGCGGATTCTGGACGATGAAGCCCTTCTGCACCGGCATGCGTACGTTTCCCGCAATGATTGCGTAGTCGCCTGTCGTCGGACCCTGGTAATTCCTTGCGCCGGTCTGAGTGAACAGCGAGCCATTGTCATTGAAGCCCAGGTTCAAGGTATTGGGCACGGGCGTAGCGGCGCCGTAGCCGCTGAAGAGCGCATTGACGGTCGCCTGATTGGGAAGATTCGTCGCCGAAGGCACGAACGTCCCCTGGCCGATAAATGAAGAGGGCGTCAGAAGCTCAAAGAATGGCAAGCGCTGCTTGCCATACAGCCCGTCGCGATCCGTGTACGCGAGGGACAGCAGCGCATGCCCCTGTCCTTCCGCGAAGTTCGTTCCGAACGCAAGCGACGCCTGCATCTGCTCACGATCGCCCTGCTCCGTGTCGCCGTACTGAATATCGGCCGTCGCTCCCTCGAAGTGATCGAGGGTAATGAAGTTCACCACGCCGGACATGGCGTCGGAGCCATACACGGCCGAGGCGCCCCCCGTGATTGTCTGCACGCTTTGCAGGATCGAGTCGGGAACCAGATTCACGTCGACGGTGCCGAAGATGTCTGCGAGCGGCAGGCGTCGACCGTCCAGCAGGACCAGATTGCGATTGGCGCCGAGGGCGTGCATGTTGACGGTGGCATGGCCGCCGGTTCCCTGGGCGCCATTGCCCGCGCTCCCCGAGGGCGCGAATTGTGGAAGCTGATTGAGAGACGCCTCGATGGCTACGGCGCCGCTCTGCTTCAGCTCCTCAATGGGCGAGATGACGATCGGACTCGGTGACTCCCGATTCGGGTCGGAGATCAGCGAGCCGGTTACGACGACCTCCTCGAGGCTGCCTTCGGCTGAAACATCAGCTGCTCTTGCCGCCAAAGGACGCCGCTATCGTGGCGCCCAGAGCCATACTCGTAGTGACCTTCGCGTATGCACTCATCGCCTTCCCCCGGTTATAAGTTGTATTACGGGTCTATGTACTAACTAGTGCATACACTGTTACACAGCACGGGCTCGGCATGCAAGTGCGGTTCCGCGCGGCCATGTCCGGATTGCCGAGCGCTGGTGAAACAGCGACCTGCGCGCAGGCGAGTGACGCTGCACTGATCATTCTTCAGCGCGAACAAGCAGGCGCCCTTCACTCCGCCAGTACCCGCTGCAACGCATCAGTTGTTGAATTTCGCAAGAACCCGTTAGCGCGTTGACTACTGCGTTCCGGGCAGGGATCGAACGGCGATTCGATCTCCCTGGTAGGCGCCCAACCACAACTCACTACCCACGATGCGGGCGGCGGACACTCCATTGAATTGCGGATTGGGTTCCGCGTAAGCAACTATCGTGAACTCCAGGGAGTGCGGATTCAGTTCGGCGACGACATACCCACGATGACACCTCATGTCATCGGCGCTTCCATCGACGATCTTTCTCGTGCCCCCGCAAGCCGGCTCGTCATGCTGCATGCCCGCGAGAATCAATCGGTCGACCGTCCCAATGGATGTTGTCCGGCATGAATCCGGGTGCAGTGACATGCCGCAGCGGTCGCGAGGTGTCGGTCGCGAGAGAAAACAACGACGGCCCGCCATCCGAACGCGACGACATAGAACTCACGATCGTCAGGGGCGTCTCGATTCCGTTGTTGCCCGGCAGCTCCGTCCCGGGAAGCAGCCGAAACGCAGATGCGCCGGGTGGTCACTCGTACACGCCCCCGGTCGGCTGACCGCGCACGAAGTCTGTGATGGAAGTTCCGGGACGCGTAAGCACGGACGCCAGTATTGTCCCATCGGAATACGTCGCTACGCTGTTTGCAGGCGTCGCTTCCGGCATCAGCACACACCCGACTCCATCGGAGCCGCCGGTTCATCTCGCGAGGAGTCGATCCGGAAAATTTCAACGCTCTCACGGCCGCCATGGTTGGCCACGTAGAGTCGGTGGATCGTTTCGCTTTCACTGCGCAGGCTCAACCCTTGAGCATTGAACAGCGCAGGGTCTGGCGGGGACGGGCAGCCGGCAAACTGCCGCTTGTCGTGTTCCAACTGCGCAGGGGCGCCCGTGTACCAGAGGCGCATCGTGCGCGCGCGAGTGTCAACCAGTTTCAGTCCTGCGCCGGCGCTGAAGCCGCTGAACACCAGCCATCGAGTATCAGGGATGCGGACAACGTCCTCTGGCCGCTCTGCGCCGCACACGAAGGCATGTCCATCCATCGGCGCACATGCGACCGGATCCGCGGGAACGTGTTCCGCCCTCAATGCGGCGGCCGCGGCAAAGGCCCACGCCAATAGCGCGCAACCTCGAGCAGGAATCGCGATGGATCGTCGTGTCATCGATGGTCCAGCCTGACCATTCGCGCGAATCGAAGCGATCAGTCAGTCGCCGTGTATTTCGTCGGCCGCGAGCCAGCTGATCGAAATGCCTCGCCATGCGCTCGGCATCCGGCGACACGCCAGTGAAGAGACGGAACGCGCCCACCGCCTGGAAGATCGCCATGCCGCCGCCGTCGAGCGTTCGACAACCAATCGTGCGCGCTGCTTTGAGGAGTTCGGTCTCCAGAGGGAAATAAACAATCTCAACGACCCAGTGACGCGACGTGAGCAACTCGATTGGCAGCGGCAAACCAGGATTTTTCAGCATTCCGGTCGTGGTCGCATGAACCAGACCATCGGCTTGCGGCACGACAGCGCGCAAGTCGCTCACTTCTCTGATGCGTTGAGAAGGGAATAGCGCACTCAGCGTCGACACGAGCGTGCGCATTCTGGCCGCATCGATGTCGTAGACGTCGAGCGTTTCGGCGCCGAGCTTCAGCATGGCGTATCCGACCGCAGCGCCTGCGCCGCCCGCCCCGAGCTGCACCACGCGAGCGAACGGATGCACCATCGAGTCCGCGTCGGAAGCTTTCGGCAAACCCCCACCAATCGGTGTTGTGTCCTATCCTTCGACCGTTCGAAAAGACGACGGTGTTCACCGCGCCCAGCACCCGGGCGTCATCGCTCAGCTCATCGAGCAGCGGCAGGACCGTCTGCTTGCATGGATGGGTCACGTTCAGCCCGGCGAATCCTCGGATCTGCGCAGCGTCGATGAGTGAGGACAACGAGTGCGGACCGCCTGCGAGATCGGTCCAGGTCGAACAGCTCGTACTGATATTCGAACCCTTGCTCAGCGCCCTCCTGCATGTGCAGAGCCGGCGACAGCGACGCCTGAATTCCGGAACCGATAAGCCCGACGAGCACTCGCGAACCTGGTCCGGGCAGACGCGAGGAGGACACGATTACGGCCCCCTCAGCGTGGCGTTGATGAAAGTAAACGTACGCATCAACGCCCTGCGGCTGGCTTCCTCCGTCTTCGTCCGGGAGTCGCCGATGAAACTGTGGTCGACGCCTGGGAGGATCAGTAACTCGACTGGAATGCCTTTGGAACGTAGTGCGGAGTAGAACGCGCGGGACTGCGCCGCCGGCACGACTTTGTCGAGTTCACCATGGATGAGCAGCGTCGGAGGAACTCGCTCGTGTAATTGCATCACAGGACTTGCGAGCGCTGCTTTCTCGGCGCAAGACGAGGGAGCACAGCCAAGATACTTCACTGCAGGATTGCCTGCAGGCTCATTCGTATTTGCTGCGGCGGACGGCTGCCAGATCGTCTTGAGATCGAAGACCCCATACCAGGCGACGAGTCCCTGCACGCAATCAGACTGCGATTGAAGAGCAGACTGCGGCGCGTCGAATGCAGGTTGCAACGATTCGACGCCGCAGGTCGTCGCTGTCAGCGCCGCCAACTGGCCTCCGGCCGACCCGCCCCACACCAGCACACGAGTCGGGTCGATGCCATAGTCCCGCGCCTTTGCACGCAGCCAACGAATCGACGTCTTTACATCCAGCACCGCTGCAGGAAACGCCGCCTCGCCGCTCAAACGGTATTCGATGGACGCAACGACATACCCTTCGGCGGCCAGCGATGCGAGCACGCCCGGCCAGTTTTCGAAGGCGCCGGCGTGCCGGGTGTGCCCGCCGAGCCAGCCGCCGCCATGAACGTAGACCACGAGGGGTCGGCCGGAGGGCGCCGCACGCGTCGGGCCTGTAGAGATCGAGCCGCAGCGGGCGATATCCGGGCAGTACGGAATACACCAGATCGGGAAGACTCTCGACCTCGCCCGGGAAACTGACTGAGGACCGCGGGAAACGATCCTCGAGCACGGGCGCCGCCGCCACCTCCACATCTACGACGGTCTGCGCGCACGCAGCGCAGGCCCCACACGTCGCCGCGAGAGAAAGCAACACATGAGCAATGTCTCGCTTCATAGGCTGCAGTCGGGCGGGTTGCTCATTGAGTGGTACCGTACTAGTTCGTACATACTGCATGTCCCGCGTGTGCAAATGCAAGGCCCGGGCGGCCCTGGGCTGCACGACTGGAGGGTGGATTCGAGACCCGATCAAACGAGCTGATCGCTCCGATAGCGCGACTGCGCAGCCAGGCGGATAGGCGCGTTCGCCGAACCGTAGGCGCGGTAGTTTCTGCGCTCCACGATTTCGAAGAAGAACCGCTTCGAGAACGCGCGGGAATAGAGCTGGAAATACTCGCCTTCCCCTTCGCGGTCGTAGAGGATGTGATGCGCAGCGAGATCCTCGACGAGAGCTGGGGCCAGATCGAACCGCGCCTGCACGTCCTCGTAGTAGTTCTGCGGGATCGCCAGCACGTCCAGGCCGTATTCCTTGAGTTTGCGCGCCGTGGCCAGAATGTCGCCGGTTTGCAGCGCGATATGCTGGACCCCTGCGCCCATGAAGCCCTGTAGAAACCGTGAGGAAAGCGTTTGCGCGGCGGCCGAGCCGTTCAGGGCGATGCGAAACTGCTCGTCGGACGACTCGACAGCCTGGCTGTAGACGAGGCCGAGCGGATCCGCGATTTCAATCTGCGGCGTCTTCGAAACGTCAAACAGGGAGAGGTAGTAGAGGAGCCATGACAGCATTTCCTCGTACTGCATGGTTTGTGCAACGTAGTCCACCCTCAAGAGGCCTGCGTCCCTTGTCGCCCCCTCCCCTGCCAATGGCACGAACTCATGATCCCAGACTCGTTGCTCGTCGCCAGTCTGAAGGAAGTAGAGGAGACTTCCGCCAACGCCGCGGACCGAAGGAATACGGAGCTCACCCGGCCCGACGGGCTGGGTAAAGCTGCCTATCTGCAATGATTGCGCGCGCTGCATGACGCCCTTTACGTCGTCAACGCTGACCCCCAGCGCGCAGACCGATGCACCGTGCAGACTGTCGTAGGCTCTGGCGAAACTCTCCGGCTCGCTGTTGATCACAAAATTGATGCGGTGTTGATTCCAGCGCGTGACGTCCTTTGAGCGGTGACGACCGGCCAGAGTGAACCCCAGCGCCTCGAACATGCGGCTGAGCGGCTCCACTTCTTCTTCGTTTGCTGCGAACTCGACGAACTCTACGCCGCTGCACGCGGCCCGCGGCGGAAGCGTGGAAGGCCCGGTCGGCGCCAGACGTCTGGAGACCTGATCGTCCAGAAAGCGCAAGGAGCGCATGCCATCCACTGCGGTCGTCGAGGCCGGACTGGCGCGAAAGCGGTCATTGAATATCTCGAGCGACCACACGCCGTCGTAACCGCGTGCGCGCAATGCCGCCACATACGGCACGACGGCGAGATCGCCCTGGCCCGGCAAGTTACGGAAGTGTCGACTCCAGGACAGCAGATCCATGTCGAGGTTCGGCGCATCGGCGAGCTGCACGAGAAAAATCCTCGAGGGATCGATGTCGGGCAAACTCTCGATCGGGATTTTTCGCGCCAGTGAATGGAAACTGTCCAGGATCAATCCGATGGCTGGATGGTTGGTATCGCGCACGATGGACCAGGCGTCGCGATGATCGGACACATGCCGGCCCCAGGCGAGGGCCTCGTATCCCACTCGAAGACCGCGCGCCTGGGCGCGGGCGCCCAGTTCCCGAAAGTCGTCGATGATGCGTCCCCGGTCCGCCAGCGACGAGGGCGAGACGTTCGAGCAGACGAGCAGCAGCCCCGCTCCGAGCTCCTGCATCAAGTCAAACTTCCGTTCGATCCGATCGAACACCCTCTGACGCAGTGGATCCGGCATGCCCTCGAAGTCACGAAACGGTTGGAACGCCGTACATTTCAGTCCGAGATCGCGCAGCATTCCGCCCACGTCCCTGGCGGTTCCGCCGTCGAACGTAAGCAGATCGTTCTCGAAAATTTCCACCCCGGCGAAACCGGCGTCCGAGATGGCGCGGAGCTTGGAATCCAGTCTGCCGCTGATGGAGACCGTCGCAATGGACGTAAACACGCGGGCGCCCCTCGTCACTTCAGCATCATGAGCGTACCAGTTCGTACATACTCTACGCAGAGTGCGGCGGCGGCGCCACCCCGTATGGGCAGGAGCTGACGGGCGCCAGTCGCCCGTCAGTGGACTTCCAGCAAGCGCTCGATCGCCTCGATGATCATTTTCTTATGGCGCTTGCGCAGCTTCGGGTCGGACAGGTCGCGAGCGAAGATGGCCCCGAACGTGTGTCGGTTTGAAACCCTGAAGAAACAGAAGGCGCTGATGAGCAGGTGGACGTCGACCGGATCGAGGTCGCCGCGGAAAACGCCCTCTTTGCGCCCCCGCTCCAGGATCGCGCTCAACGTCCGGATCACGCTCGCGTTCACTTCCTTGATCGACTCCAGATTCTTCAGATGTTTCCCCTGATGGATGTTTTCGACGCTCACCAGACTGATGAACTGCGGATGGGTCTCATCGTAGTCAAAGGTCAGCTCGATGAGCTTGCGCATGGCGGCGCGAGGCTCCATCTCCGCCAGCTTGGATCGCTGCTCGAGCGACCGGATGTCCATGTAAGCCTTCTCGAGGACCGCCTGGTAGAGGCCTTCCTTGCCGCCGAAGTAGTAGTAGATCATTCGCTTCGACGTCCGCGTGCGTTCAGCGATCTGATCCACCCTCGCGCCGCTCAATCCGTTCACGGCGAACTCCTCGGTTGCGATGCGCAGAATGTCCTGCATGGACACTTCCGGATCGCGTACTGGCGCCGGATCCATCTCCGCCGCCGCCTTCTTCTTTGTGTTTCTCCTCAGCATTCGCCACCTCGCTGCCTCGCACCGCCGACTCAAGACTCGAGCAGGCGGCGCAAAAAATAGCATAGGGTCGGCGCTTTGGACCATGTGCTCGCGTGCAGCGAAAACGCGGAGCAGCACTCGAACTCGCAAATGGCGCGGCGCTTTCGACCGCCGGACGACAGCTTCGTGCGATTGACACTATGTACCAGGTGGTACATAGTCGATTTGCATCCGCCCGCTCGATGCAGGCGAGAAATCACACAACGCGCTGCAGGAGCGATCACGTTGCAGGTGACGGGCGATTTCGGGGGACGAATGGACCATGCATCGCCTGCAACGCGCGACGCGGCTGCGGGCGCGATGCGGACCAAGGCTCGTTTCATCGTGCTTACGCTGATCAGCGTAGGGACGATGATCAACTATCTGGACCGTGCGGTATTGGGCGTCGCCGCGCCGTCGATGACCCGGGAGCTGGGACTGGACGCCTGTCGTCATGGGGGTCGTGTTCTCGGCCTTCTCGTGGACCTACGCAGCCGCGCAGATTCCGGGCGGCGCGTTTCTCGATCGTGTGGGTACGCGGCTCGCCTACTTCTGGTCTGTCGCTACATGGTCCTTGTTCACTCTGCTGCAGGGACTCGCCACAGGTCTTGCTTCGCTTCTGACGTTCCGACTGGGCCTTGGCGTCGCGGAGGCGCCTGCCTTTCCGACGAACAGTCGAGTGTTGAGCACCTGGTTCCCGCAGCACGAGCGAGCACGCGCCACGAGCGCGTATTCGATCGGCCAGTACTTCGGTCTGGCGTTTCTGAGCCCCCTGCTCTTCTTCATCGTGGAATCCCTGGGTTGGCGCGCGCTGTTCGTGATCGCTGGCGTCGTTGGCCTCACGTTCTCTGCAATCTGGCTGCGCTTCTATCGCGATCCCCAGGACAGCGAACACGCCAATCAGGCGGAACTCGACTACATCGAAGCCGGCGGCGGGCTGGGGCATCGGATCCAGGCGACTCCCTTTGCCTGGCGGAATATCGGCAAGCTTCTGCAGCATCGCCAGATCCTCGGCGCATCGATCGGTCAGTTCGCCGGCAACTCCACGCTCGTATTCTTTCTGACCTGGTTTCCCACGTACCTCGCGACGGAGCGCCACATGGAATGGCTGAAAGTGGGCTTCTACGCCGTCATGCCGTTCATCGCAGCGTCGGTCGGCGTGCTCGCGGGCGGCTGGATCTCCGACATGCTGATCCGGTGGACCGGATCCGCCACGCTGGGCCGCAAGCTGCCGATCATCGCGGGGCTGTCGCTGGCGTCCACGATCATGATCGCCAACTTCGTCGACAGCAACGAAGTGGTCATCGCCATCATGTCGATCGCGTTCTTCGGTCAGGGCATGGTGAACCTGGGGTGGACGCTGATCACCGACGTTGCGCCGAAGAATCTCATTGGCCTGACCGGCGGCGTGTTCAATCTCTGCGCCAACCTGGCTGGAATCGTTACGCCGCTCGTGATCGGCGTCGTAGTGGGTTCAACCGGCTCGTTTTACGGCGCGCTCGCGTACATCGGGACCATCGCGGCCATTGGCGCACTCTCCTATATCTTCGTGGTCGGCGAAGTCCGCCGCGTCGACGTCGTTGAGGAACCTCGCTAGTCCCGCGGCAATCGCGGCGCGGCAGGACCGACGACGCCCGGCATATCCTCCTGTTCGAAGAAGCGCATCCGGGCCTTGTTGAACGAGGCGACCCGCACCTCGTCGCCGAACTCCACCAGTCGCTCATGCCTGAGATCGAAGGGCGGGAATTTCAGAGACGCGGTGGTCGGATCTCCTGAGGAGGCGAAGGCGACGAGCGCGTCGGACATGACATCGGCCAGCCGACGGTCGTACTCCTTCCAATCGCGTGTCCTGCGTATCCGGTTGTAGACGTCCTGAGTGAGAAGGAAATAGGGAACCTCGCTGCTGTGATACGCGCCAGCCTTTTCCGGATCGAGATCGGCGAACGCTGCTCCGGGCGCGTAAGGATGCGGATGGGAATACATATATATGTACGCGGGAGACCGCCCTTTCGCGAGCTGTCCGAGCGCCCAGCCCCGCATGGAAGTGGCCATGCCTCCATCGCGGACCGCGGCGGCGCCCATCGCCGCCACGCCGGCGCTGATCGGATACAAACGCAGGAACTCTGCGCTGCGCTCTCCGAAATAGCGGCTGGCCGCTGCCGTGAACGCCTCTGCTGTGGTCGCTGTGCGCAAATCGTTCGAGCTCTCGTCACGCGTGAATCCGAGGAGCACCGGCACGTCGTTCTGCTCACCCGACTCGAAGACCTCACGCGGAGTACGCGGCATGAAGTACGCATCGAGGTTCGGACGAAATCGCACCGGACCCCCAGTAGCGCCGAGCTGGAACTCCGCCTGCATGGCCAGGATGCGATCCGCAGGCAAGTTGCGCAGCTCCGCCAGAGACTCAACCTTGAGGGACTTCTGCAACTCCAGGCCGGAGTTCTCCGCCTCCGCCTGCGTCGGCGGGTCGGAACCGGCGCGTAAACCTCCGCCGCTCATTCCGACGATGCGATGGAACAGCCCTTTGCCGAGAGGGCTCGCCTGCAGGCTGAATGCCGAGGCGGCGCCGGCGGACTGTCCGATCAGCGTAACTCGTGACGGATCTCCGCCGAATCGGCTGATGTTTCGTTGCACCCAGTGCAACGCTGCGAGCTGATCGAGATGACCGTAATTGCCGGAGGATCGGTGCGCCGAAGAGGCCGTGAGTTCGGGATGGGCCATGAACCCGAAGGCGCCCAGGCGGTACGCGACCGTGACGTACACGACGCCCTTCGCCGCGAGATTCTCGCCGCCGTAGTTCGGCATGCTCGCCGAGCCGATCGAGAAACCTCCACCATGAAGCCATACGATGACCGGTCGCCTGGCGTTTTCGGCGGCGCCGGGCGACGCCCAGACGTTGACATAGAGGCAGTCCTCGCTCGTCGCCTCCTCGCCGAAGTAATGATTGATGTTGTGAGGCCGCAGGATCTGGATGCATTCCGGCGCGAAACGATCTGCGTTGTAGATCCCCTGCCAGCTCCTGACCGGCTGAGGCTCTCGCCAACGCAAATCCTGTATCGGCGCTGCTGCGTAGGGAATGCCGAAATACGCGCGAACACCCGACGCAAGCAGCTTCCCGGCGACCTTGCCGCTGTCCAACGCTATGGGGTCGCCGGACACAGGCGCTTCGATGACCTGTGCGCGTAGCGACGTCGCGGTCAACGCAAGGACCAATGCATGGATGAAGACGACGAACGTGCAGAGCTTGGTCGCCAGATTTCCGGTCGCGCGGGGCGGCATGGCTCGCATTCACGATGAACGAACTCGTACGTTCAGTCTGCATGACGTCTCGATCGTCGGCAAGCTCATGGAGGTCATGAGCCCGTAGCAGTTCACATGGCTGTCGATCAGACATGCAGTCAATACAATCGTCCGGTTCAAGCGGCGCTGTGCACCCGAGATCACCGGCAAGATCATCGTTGACGCTGCCTGACCGACATCGTCGCTCAGCGTACGGCGCTGGTCTGCGTCTCAGCGAACAGGTTGCGAAACTAGTGCGTACCGGCCCGCATATAACCTCTGCTGGCACAGCCGCCTGCCGGAGACGCGCGAATATCGCTGCGGAATCTGATCCCATCGCCCGACGTCCACGTGCGCAACATGACCTGCGTACTGGCTCTGACGCAAATTGACTGCGGAGAAGCTCCATGCACGTTTTCGAGATCGTGATCGCGCTGCTCCTGGGTGGTGCGCTGCTCGCGGGGCTGGCGCGGCGGCTCGGTATGCCCTATCCGGCGCTGGTCGCGCTCGCGGGCGCTCTGCTGGCCTTGGCGCCAGGCACGCCGACCCTCGTGCTCGATCCCGAGCTGGCGCTTGCGCTGTTCGTCGCGCCGGTGCTGCTGGATGCGGCGTTCGACGCCTCGTTGCGCGACCTCCGCGCGAACTGGCGTCCCATCGCCGGTCTCGCTCTGGGCGCCGTGGCGCTGACGGTGATCGCAGTCGCGCTCGTTGTCCGGGCGCTTGTGCCCGAGATGCCGTGGGGCGCCGCCCTCGCTCTTGGCGCCATCGTCGCACCACCCGACGCTGCGGCGGCCACTGCAGTGCTGAGGCAACTGCGGCCGCCGAACCGCCTGCTGGTGATCCTGGAGGGCGAAAGCCTGTTCAATGATGCGAGCGCTCTGCTCATTTACCGGCTGGCCGTGGGTGCGACCATCGCCGGCGCCGTAGTGGGCTGGAACGTGCTCCCGATGCTGCTCGTTGTCACCGCGGGAAGCGTCATCCTGGGACTCGCGCTCTCGCGACTGAGTCTGATCGTCATCGCGCGCATTGAGGACGTGGCGACCACCGTCATCGTGCAGTTCGGCAGCACGTTCGCCGTGTGGCTCCTCGCCGAGCGGCTGCAACTGTCGGGGATCCTCACGATGGTCGTCTACGCGATAGCGCTCGCCCGGCGCACTCCCGACGTAATTCCGGCACGCATTCGCATCCCGTCCTATGCGGTATGGGAAGTAGCCGTGTTCGTGCTGAACGTGCTGGCTTTCATCCTCATCGGCTTCCAACTCAAGTCGATTGTCATGCGGCTGGACCGAGCGACGTGGCTCGAGTACCTGTGGATCGCGATCGCAGTGTGCGCGGCCGCGATGCTCGCGCGCATCGCCTGGGTGACGGCTGCGGCGGCATTCAGCCGGTGGCGGTGCCGCCCGCGACCCGATGGCGCCCCGGGCCCCAACGATATGGTGGCGCTGTCACCGCGCGCCGCGGCGCTGGTGGGATGGTGCGGGATGCGTGGCATTGTGACGCTCGCCGCGGCGCTCGCGCTGCCGACTGGCGGCGCGGGCGGCCCGCCCTTCCCCTACCGCGACCTGATCTTATTCACCGCATTCGCGGTCGTGCTCGGGACGCTCGTACTTCAGGGACTTACGCTGCGACCGCTCATGATGCGCTTGCAGCTCGACGACGACGGCGCGGTCGAGCGCGAAGTACGGCTCGCCCGGGCAAATACACTCCGCGCAGCGCTGACGGCGACCAATGCCACGTCGGGCGCCGATAGAGTGGCGTTCATGCGGCACTGGTACGAACTGCAGCTACGTCGCACGGAGGCGCAGCTCGCGGGCGAGGCGGGCCGCGAATCCGACGGCCGGCGGCACGACAGGACAGAGATCTGGAGTCCAGCCGACGCGGACGCAGTGCGAGCCGCGCTGGCGGCTGAGCGGCAGCGACTCTCGGCGCTGCGCACGGAGGGAATCATTGGTGATGCCGCGTTTCAAAAGGTGGAGCAGGAACTGGACTGGACGGAGCTCCACCTGCAACAGCTGTTGCAATCGGAGCAGTCGACTCAGGGATCGTGACGGTATCCACCGGCAGCGCGCCTATTCAGGCGGACTACTCGCGGACGCCGTACGCGGCCAGCTGCTCCATCGCGTCGTGGGTCGAGCGCCCGCGTCAAAACGAACGCGTCATCAACGACCACCAAATCCTCGGGCAGCAGATCCATTTGCTTGCGACGAAGCCGCCGACAGTGACGCACCTGATCGCGTCGACCGGTGGCGAATAGAACGTCATCCGCAGACGGAAATGGAGGCTAGGGTCACCCCAAAATTGTTCAGAAAAGCGCGAGTAAGAAAGCCTGAAATAACTTGAGGTAGAAGCAGTTAGCCCGTCCCCTACCCCGACCAGTCTTCCGATCTGGCTGGATATTCGAGCTTCAAATACAACGGATCACCCTCGGCCGCGGTCCAACAGCTTATGCGCGAGCAAGTCACCGTCGTTGCCGGCATCGTCATCCCGTCCGTTTCCCCAGTGTTCTTGTCTATCGTCGCGCTGCACATCGCCGTCGCACTGATCGCGGTGCTCGCAGGCCTCATCGCTATGCTGAGCCCCAAGCGGGCGGGCCGGCACCCACGATACGGAAAGCTCTATTTCTGGTCCCTTGCTGGAGTCTTCGGCTCCGCGAGCGTGCTCTCATTCATGCGCTGGGCGGAGAACTATCCCCTCTTCATCATTGGCACGTCAGCGTTTGCGATGGCGCTCGTCGCTCGGACTGCGGTTCGCGCGCGGTGGCGGGCCTGGCCGCGGATGCATCTCATTGGAATGGGCTCCTCATACGTCCTGCTGTTGATCGCTTTTTATGTCGATAATGGTAAGAACCTTCCGCTCTGGCGCGACTTGCCCGCCGTGAGCTACTGGGCAGTTCCTGCCGCCATCGGAATTCCGCTCATCCTTCGCGTGCTGCTGCGACATCCACTCACGCGACCGGCACGAACCGGGGCAGGGATCAAGGGCTGATGGATCACGCCAGGATGGCCGTAAGAAACGATTGCGCAACCTGATCCCTTCAGATCATCCCCGCTTTCGCTAGGTCGATGACATCGAGACGGAAGGCGAATTTGTTTGCAGGCACGCCATAGCGAGGAGCTAGAGGGCGTCGTCGGGAAGCGCGCTGATTCCCCGTATATTGGCGGTCGCAGCAAAGACTGGTTGAAGTCAAAGCCCACCGGATTTCACGAAGGATGGGAGCGGCCGACGCGACACGTGGCGTAGCCGATCCCATCAGGCGCAGCAAAAAACGCGCGAGGTTTACTCGCGCGTGTGAAGTAGTTTCCGTTTCAATTTTGAACGTGAACTTCCCCGAAATGGCATGCACCCTCTGTCTCGCAGTTAAGAACGCGGCACTGCCAAGTGCCGCCTGCCCCGCGCGCGAGATCGAGCATAGAGCGCGTCGCGCGCTGACAGGCGCCCTTTCGGGATGGATCGTTGACAGATCGGTCTACGACCTTCGTTCAGCGGCCGATCAATTCAAAGCGAACTTTGGTCGTACTCACAAATGCTTCAGCAAAGGTTCAGCGCTTCTTGAGGACTTCGCGGCGCGGCAGGCGGACAAACGGCGGCACGGTCGTAGTCGAGCGATCGCGATCGCCAACCCACCGAAGGAGTCCCGACATGTTCACAAGCACACAGACATCAGGAACGACTCGTCGCCGCATCGTCGGATGCATGACGCTGGCTGCAGCAGCCACATTGCTGAGCGGCTGCCTGCTCGACAGTCCGTACTGGAATCAGAAGTTCAAGGATCACACCGCCGCCATACCCATTCAGACGTTCACCAGTAACAAGACCAATCCAGTCAAGATCGAGTGCGCGCCGGCATTTCATGGCGGCCTGTATCCCAGCGAAGCATCTGCGACGTGGTCGCTCGTCGACAATCTCACAGTCCAGTCGCAGGGGCTGCTCGACCCGCTCGGCGGCAAGGTGTACGGCGCAGGCAAAAAGAAAGTTCTGCCGTCCAACTGCTGGCGCTTCGATCCTGCCAACTCGATCTGGTACGCAGCGTTGCGGGCAACGCAGGTCAACACTTCAACCCCGCTCAAATTCTTCACCTTCACGAAGTCCGGACTTGAATGCCTGGGCAAGGAAGTCGGTAACGCCACCAACTGGTTCGCGAACTGGGTCCCGTGCACGGCGAAGTACAGCAACAGCACGGTCGAGATCAAGTACGTGATCTTCCATGCGACGGCGTGAATGATCTTGCTGATCCGGTTCGACGCTGCTGTCCTATCAGGCTGTTGAAAATCTATTTTCAGCAACCTGATAGTCCGGGCCACGGATCGCCCGGCCCACATTCGAGCCCATTGCGTTGGCGGCGGCCCGCGCGCGAGATCGTGGCAAACGTCTCCTCTTCGCCGGCTGTTGGCTGTCAGACAACAAAATCTCACAGTCATTCGCCGTATGCAGCAGCACCGCCGATGACATCGACATTTCCTTTGCTCCGTCAATCAACCGCTTGACTGACCAGCAAGCGCGGCTGGCACACTGCCTGCATCAAACAGATCACGCACTTTCTGCCTTTCAGGAGTAAAGACCGATGAACGCATTGCCCATCGCTGATCTGCCCGACTCTGAGGAACTCGATCATGAAGCGCTCGCCAGGATCAGCGGCGCGCGGGGTGACCGCGGCAGCAAGAGGAACGAGTATGTTGTCTTCGATCTTGAGTCGGTTCTTGTGAGCACGTATGACTTTTGCTTCTTCATGTCATGAACGCACTGATCCTCGCTGATCTCGCGAACTCTCAGGATCTTGACCGTGAAGCGGCCGCCACGATCTCCGGTTCGGGGCTCGCGAAGCAGTCCGTCCACGGCAGCCATTACAAGCTCGCTGAATTGGTAGTTCGCAGCTCAATCGACTTCAACTTCATCAAAGAATTTGACGTAGTCGACGCCATTATTGGGAACGTGCGGTAGCGCCGCAGGTACGCGCCGGTTCACGAACAGCAAGTCGAAGTAACAAACCGGCTCGCCGCGCCGGCGCATCGCCCGACCGCGCATCGCTTCAAAGTTCGGGATTCCCTTTTCCTCGAGCAAGAAGTGGGCAACGGAATAGCGCCGCGCATGGACTGAACGCCAAAGAAAGGTTCGGTCCCGGTCCCGGTCTTGTCGGCCGCCGTCGCGCAACGATCCGCCGTCGCGCAACGAACTGACGAGTAGCTGATTCGTTAGATACGAGCGCCGCCTCCGGGCGGCGTTCGCGTTCAGGCTATCGGATCGGCATGCGCGCCGCAGGCGATTTTCCTGCTCGCTCGCGGTTTCGATAGCGATGAACTGATGTTCGTTCGCGGCGGCGGCGGGATCGTCGGAGGACCGCTCCGTTGCGGTCAACCATTCGCGCTGATCGGTCTCCCCACCGCACGTCTGCTTTCAGTCCGCTCCCGCTCGGTCAGTTTCGAATGCAAGTGCGACCAAATCGCGCTGTAGCGGCTGCGCGCTTCCCGCAGTGATGCTTCAATTTGCGAGAGCACTTCCTCAGCGTGAGGCTTCAGTTCGGCGTCGAGAGTAACCAGGAGTGAAATCGCTCTGTGCTCTCTGCTGAGCCGCTCTAAAGCGACGACGTTCCGTCGGGCAAACTCTAAATCGCGTTGCGTATACTCCATGCCCGGCAAACGCCTCTGAGCGCGGAACGTTCCGCAGTTTGGTGTCGCATGGAAGCGAATTTCGGTACCGATGTAGTACCCGGAAAAACTACTGAGCGTCCTTGGAATCCTGATTGACGAATTCCTACCAATCATCAGCGTCGCGCACGCGATTAATCCAGCCGCCGCACGCGCAGCCGTACACGCGGCGCTCGCCAGCGCTTGTCTGATTCGTGCTCGGCGCAGGCGTGACCGCAAGTCACGCAGCGGTCATCGCACACGGACAGCTCGCGACCATGACGACAGAAGGCGCTCACAGGCCTTCAGCGGAGCGAGAAATCGAAAATCGTGAAGAGAACTGCTGCGCCAGTCATCCGCGACGAACTGGCTGATGTAAATGCTCTGTCTGCACATGGCGAGCGTTCACTATTGCCCGGCCCGCCCGCGCGCCTCCAGACGACGTTCGAGAGTGGCGATCATGTCGTCGAGATCGGTAACGCTCCGTAACGCAGCGTGCGCGAGCTCGTCACCCCGAGCGTAGAGCAACAGCTCCACGGCACGCGCACACTTCGCGCGGTCCTCAGGCGTCAGCTGCGCGGCCAGCGCCATCAAGGCTTCGGTTGCCTCGGCGCCCCGATTTTCATGATTTATCGTCTCCGGACTGAGGCCGTCCGGCGAATCGGAACCCACTTTGCTCAGCAGTTGGTAACAGTCTCTTAACTGCGCTCGCGACTGAGCGACCAGGCTTTGCGCTTCAGCAATCGATGCTCGCATGTGACGTACGAGCGCCCGCGTTTGAGCGATCTGACCGCGTAATTCTTGGCAAGCTTCAACACGACTGAAGGAAAACGCGACGCGATCCATACCTATCGCCCGATCTGACTCGACTTTGCGGTAACGCATCTGCACTGGTCGGGGTTCAACGACGTTCTCCAAAAGAAGCGCCGCCCGTGCTGCAATCGCGCGTCCTTGCGAGCGCTCGACGCGCCTGGTGTTTCGGAGCGAGAGATGTTTGATCGGGTGTTCGAGGATGCAAATCGAAGTGTGCCGCGGCGTCGCGGCCGGGGTCGGGCTGGCGAAGTGCAGTCCGATCCGAGTCGTCCAGCAGAGCGTCGAAGTGCGATGCTCCGCCGACAGCACGCGAATCTGCGTCTACCACCGCACCTGTTTGCTGCGCTTGCCGGGTCACTATGCGCAGACGCGCCGCATTCCTTACTCTTCAAATCTCGAATCGAATGAAGGTTGCAAAGCGCTTGCGGTGGCGCTGATCAGTCCACCCACACAACAAACGATAGATAGTCGCCCTCGAAATCAGCGTTGATTCGCCAGCATCCTGCTGTCCCCATTCGCGCCTTCTAATTTCAACGAGCCCTCGCACGCTCACCGGTGCAGAGCTTCTCTAGTCCTTCGGTTGCATTGGCCCTCGTGCGCGCCGGTAGTACAACGATTTCGTTGCAACAATCGGGAGGCACTCGTGAATGCTTCCACAGGTTTCGAGATCGTTCATGGCCGCAAAGGATTGCGGGCATCAGTCCCACTCGCCGCGCTCATGCTGTGCACTGTCGCGATGATCGCGAACGGGCAAGCGCGGACAAGCGCGGGAAGTATCGCGACGGAGCCAGGAGCCTCAAGGCTTCTCTTGATTCCAATGCGCCGCGATGACCCGGACGTACAACAGGCCTGTAAACGTCTCGAGGGACACAAACATTGTCAACGCTCGCTCGGACTGAGTGGACCGCCGACAGGAGGCGGTGGCTCAGGTCTGCCGAAGTCCGCGGAAGCGCCGGACCTGCTGGTCGAATGGACGATCCAGGACGTGACCAACATCGTTGTCGCGGGTAACGGCGTCGGCGGGGTTGGCGCAGGTGAAGTCGGTCTGGACGTGTCGTTCGACTTTGACATCGAACTCGGCGTGCCAGTGACCGGCTACATGCATCACCTCACCGAGTCGGGCGGATTTGATCCTCCGCCGGGAGAGACGGGCTATCACGGGTGGTGGTGGTGGTCTGACTTCATCCTCGACGGCTGCAGCAATCTGCCGCCAGTCATTCCTGTGGATTTTCAGAGCACCGCGTATCTGACATACAAAGATGGGATGGCCGGCGATGATCCAGTCCTCGCAACCGCGGACTTCCATGGCGTTGACAACAATACAGTCGTGCCTACTGGCTTCTGGAACTATCAGTACACCATCCGGGTGGTCAGCCCTGACACCGGCGACGCTTCGGACTTCGTGTTCCGCGGCATGTTGAGCGCGGTCTGCGCCAACGACCTGCAAGGCTGACGCGAATCGAAGATGCGTCGCAGCCTTGGGAGGTGCAGCCTGCGCGCCCGGAAAGTATCCGTGCCTGTACACTCCTCTCGGCTGAATCTTGCAGTTAGCTGTCCTAACGATGTCGACGTCACGCGGCGCGTCTATCGCAATCCGCACGGCATCGACGACTCGCCGCACCGTTGGCGTAATGTTGCACTGTGTCCACCGTGACCAACCATCGCATCGATGCGCCCGGCGGCAAGCTTTTCGCCCGTGAGTGGGCGCCGGCCACAGTTTTGCCGGCGCCGCCGCTCGTGCTGCTGCACGACTCGCTGGGTTGCGTGCGGCTCTGGCGGGATTTTCCGGCGCAGCTCGCAAACGAAAGTCGCCGGCGCGTGGTCGCCTACGACCGGCTGGGTTTCGGCCAGTCGGATGCGCGCTCTGACCGCCTAACGACACGTTTCCTCGCTGAGGAAGCGACGATTTACTTGCCGTGCGTGCTGCGGCATTTGCGCATAGAGCGTTTTGTCGCGTTTGGTCACAGCGTCGGCGGCGGGATGGCGCTTCACTGCGGCGCAGCGCTTGCCGCCTCATGCGCCGCGATTGTCGTCGAATCCGCGCAAGCGTTTGCGGAGGACAGAACGCTGCAGAGCATCGCTGCGGCCAGGATCGATTTTCGGGACAGCACGAAACTGGCGAAGCTCTATCGGCATCACGGCGACAAAATGCAGTGGGTCCTGGAGGCCTGGACAGAAACCTGGCTCGATCCAGCGTTCGCCTCCTGGAGTCTCAAAACGGAGTTGCCCCAGGTACGCTGCCCGATACTGGCGATCCATGGCGACCAGGACGAATTCGGCTCGCTCAGGCATCCGGAACTGATCCGCTCCCTCGCCGGCGGTCCCGTAACGACGAGAATCTTGGAAGGCGTCGGGCATGTTCCTCACCGGGAGCAGCCGCAGACAATCATCAGCTGTCGTAACGGAGTTCCTGCAGGCCTCGCACCGAGTTTAGTTGAGTACGTCACGAGCGATCAGGACCGCGAGGGTCGGTCACGACAGCCATTCGTTATTGGTCGACCTCGCGAGCTCCGAACCATGAACTATCACGCGTGTAAAGGCGGAGTCGGCGCCCGCAGGATCTTCGAACACCAGCAACCAACCGACAGCGCCGACTAGCACGTCCGAATGCCGCAGCCCCAGCGCGTCGAGATGCCTCGCCCAAGTTTGCAGATCCGGGCGCGCACCGACGGACAGCGTGATCGGATCGAATCCCTGTTGATCTACTTAAGGGGCGTTTGCGCGTAAGCATGATCAAGCGCGAAGAGCGATGCAGACGCGGTGCGATCTGCTGCTGAGCACACGCTCCCATGTCTGGTTCTGGCCCGAAAGCAGAAATTGCGGGCTTGCGAGGCGATTGGATTGAAATTATCCGTTCGGCGGTCGTGTGATCGGTCGTTGCCATCCACCATGGAAACCTGCGGGCTTCGATTTCAGCCATTCGCGCCGACGCCCACCGATGTACTGCGAGTCAGCCTTCTTACCGACCACACCTTCGAGGCCGATCTTCACCGCATGCTTGTACATGGCGTCGCCCTGCGCCTCGATGTAATCCACGTAGCGCAGGCGCGGATGCTCCTTCGGTAGAAACTTCTTCAACCGAGCTTTGCGCTCGATCAGCGGCAACGCGCGCAAGTCGCGGCCATTCAGAAAGAGCAGATCAAATGCGAAGTACGTGACCCTTCTCCGCGCTTGCCGACGGCGCGACCGCGCATCTCCTCGAAGGCGCAAAGCCGCGTCTGTCGACCAGTTGACAGTTCTCCTCGGTCGCTTTGGACACAGTCTAACCGTGATGTCCCACCGAGGAGATGGACATGCGCCGCAGCCTCTCTCGCGGGCCAGAACCCCGAGGAGCGCTCGGAACAGATGCTCCGTCGCTTGATCGCAACCCACGAAGGAAACCAGACCATGACCATACGTCGTACCATCCGTCATCTAGAGTGCCTTGCGGCGCTCATAGCCGCGCTGCTCGCTGGCGCGCCGACAATCGCTGCCGCCGACGGCGAAGTATTCAGCGAAGTCACGCGCCTTGTGAATAATCGCGGCGTTTTCAACAGGAACGGCCTTGCGCCGCAGGTGCGGATCACATCGCCGCTCGCTGGGGCCGTCATCGCGCCTGGCGATTCGCGCATCGGGGCTGGCGATCCCAACGGTACGGGTTTCGCAATCGTTGCGGAGATCTCCACGCGCCAAAACAACCATGTGACGGTCGACGAAGACGTCAACATCCGCAATGTCGAAGATCTCTTTGGCGTCAATCCCCAGTTCCCGGGCCTGTTTGTCTTCATCGACGCAGACCTGATCACGCCGGACGGAACGATCATCCCCGCCAACACCAATCTTGGTCCGCTCTTCAATATCGCGGGGACAGACGACACCCCTGGCCCCGGCGTGACCATCTGGACCGGGTGGCATGTGCTCGAGTCAATCGACCCAGAAGTCGACAGTTTCAACCTCACTGTCGCAGTCGTCGACGATGACCACCGAATCGGGTTCGACAGGGTGAAAGTAAACGTGGATAGGTCCGTGACGGATCGATTCGGAACTTCAGGCAACGGCTTGACGCAGAATCCTGGTGAGCCGCTCCGGGTCGTCGGCGGCACTGCACCGATCATCGAAATCGTCGCGCCGCGCGAGCCGAGCGCCGTGACCCTTGGTGAAGCGCCGCCCAATGGATCGCTTCATTACATCCAGGTCAATGTCATCGACAAGGAAGGCGACGTGGTCGTCGACGAACTCGGCGCCGCAGACGGCTTGCTCGATCCGACAAGCGCCAATCTCGCGGCCCAATTCGGCCGCATCGACGATGGCGCCGCGGGCGTTGGCAATCCAAACCGCAACGTTCCCGGTTTTGACTTCCGGTTCAGCGTGCCATCTGGGGCGGCAGGCGGCAATGCGAATGTGAACGTTGCACGGGTCTTCAATGTGGCTGGCAGCGAAGTCATTCGCCTTAAAGACGGCACGCCAGCGGTACGCACCGTCCTCAATTGGGTGGTGGGGGCGCCGTTCGTGGGGAGCGCACTCAATGAGGATTTCGTTACTTTCACGGCGACCGTGACGGACGCCAACGGCAATGTGGGCGTCGCCACCAGTAGGTTCCAGCTCACCGACTCTGCGGCCAACGGCGAGCAGTTGACGCCGCAGCCCCAACAGTGACCAAGTAGAAAGTTGCGGCGACAACTGTCGGGCTCCTGAGTATCAGCCACTCATGCGTTGCTAGAGAGCTGACTCCGGCGAAAGCGTGGTCCGGCCTCTTCACTGTATGGAGGCCGGACCATCGCGTTTGTAGCGCGGGCGGATCGACAGCGATTCAACAGGCTTCGCCGAGTCCACTCCGGCTTCGTGTTTGCTTGGCGATGTCCGCTTCCCGGAAGTCTATTTTGCAGGCCCGCTCCTGGCCGTAAGCAGTCATGGCATCAGAAGTACTGCAGACTACGTTGGCTTGCGCAGCGGCCGCTCCCACCCATCGTGATACCCCAGCTGGCTTCGTCTTGAGCCAATGCTTGCTGCGGCCGCCGATGTAGGGTGAGTCGGCGCGCTTGCCGACGACGCCCTCGATTCCGATCTGCACCGCGTGCTTGAACATCAGCTCGCCTTCTGTCTCGATGTGATCGACGTATCGGAGGCGCGGCGTGTCTTTGCCTATTAGTTTGCGCAGTCGCGTTTTGCGTTCGAGCAGCGGCAATGCTCGCAGATCGCGACCGTTCAGAAAAAGCAGATCGAATGCGAAGTACGTGACCAGTTCTCCGCGCTTGCCGACGGCGCGACCGCGCATCTCCTCGAAGTTCGGAATTCCGTCCTGTCGAGCAGGCCGACTTCGCCGTCGATGGCGAAACTGCCGCGCACTTTACTGCAGCGCCTGGACAATTTCCGGATACCACGGCGTCGCGTCCTTCTTGTTGCGCGTGACGAGTTGGTCCTTGCTCGCCAGCACGCGATAGCCGTCGTATTTGAACTCGAACATCCAGCCAACTCGGGAGGACGGCGGATGATTAGTCGCGAGCATCAGGTCAATCGCGTTGACATCCATGCGTCGCAGAAGCGTTTGCCCTCTTCTCCGTGATGAATGTAGTCGAAGCAGCTGGGCTCAACGAGGCATCGATGCGATCAGTTGCTCTTGGCTTGAAGATTGTCTTGATTTCGGCGTGCGCGCCGCTGGCGATTTATGCATCGAAAGCGCGCATCAACCGCACGGTTCCGCAGGCCTCATTTCGCGCTTGAGCTGAGAGTGCAGTGCGAAAGAGACGTGTGGTCGAATACTAATGCCGCTTCAACGACATCGGGCGTAGCGTGCACCATAACCAGCCGCCAACATCTTGGGGCGGTTGGAGGAGCTGCGGGTCCCGACCTGCGATGGTCGGCTCAACCGGGCCAGCGCAACAAGAACAGGCTTTTGCTGGTTCGTGCAGCTCGAATCCTCCCGGACTCGTCCCTCTGCGCTCGCCAGCAATTGGTGCATCCCAACAGCAGGCATGTACGGAGGGGGTATGAAGCATCAAATGGGAACGGGAACACGCAACGCAGTTGCAGCAGCAGTTGCCGCGATCCTGGTTGGATCAATGTCAGCAGGCCAGGCAGCCGAGCAGGAAGGGGTGGAAATTTTCGCGAACGGTATGCGCCACATCGTCAACGACGACAACACGCGAGTGTTGCGCACGGAGGCGATCGCGGCGGATGCGACGGGCCCGGTCTGCTCGCCGGACTACCCCTGCCTCTATGACAATGAGCCGATGGCCGACCCGATGGCCGAGGAATTCGTCGCCAGCGGCGGCAAGTGGACTGCGGGGCAGGTAGGCTACACGCTGGTCACCACCAGTCTGGACATCCCGATCGCGCGCGAACGCGGCATCATCGCGCAGGCCTTTGGCCTTTGGTCCAATGTCGCCAAGGTATTCCCGCAGGAGATCGCACCCGGTGCGGATCCCTGCGTGCCGCAGATTCGTATCTCGTGGGTAGCCGGTGATCACGGCGACGGCGCGCCGTTCGACGGCGCCGGGGGCGTGCTGGCTCACGCGTTCTTCCCGCCTCCAGTGAATGCCGGATGCATCGCAGGCGATACTCACTTCGATGAGGCAGAGACCTGGACGACGCCCTCGGGCGGCGGCGCGGGAATCGATCTCGCAACGGTTGCGGCGCACGAGTTCGGCCATGCCCTCGGCCTGCGTCATTCGGCCGATCCGAATGCCCTGATGGCTCCGTTCTATACGGGCCGACGTGCCTTCCTGTCGTTCGATGACATCGCCGGCATCATCTCGCTCTACGGCGCCAAGCCCACGGAGATCGTGCTGCAGCTGGAGGAGACCATCACGGTTGCACCTGGCGCCGGCAGCTTCCGGCTGGCGGAAAACAGCGTGACAGTCGGCCTGCGTCGCCAGGGCACTGCAGTCATCACCAATTTTATTCTGCCCATTTCGAATGGCACTAGCCGCGCTGATGCCGACGGCGTCCTGTCGCGCAACACGTTCACGGCGCAGTACGATGGCTTCTGGTTCAATCGCGGCGACCTGTATCGCACACTGGTCACCCTGCCTTCGGCCACGCGGGACGTGGACCAGGTGCGAGTCACGTTGAACATTACCAACAACGCGCTGACGGCGCCGGCGACGCTCGCATTGTCGATGAATGGACTCAAGGTCGGTGACATCACTATCAATCCCGGCGACGGCGTGAAGAACGTGTCGTTCCCGGTTCACTTCGTGAATCCGGCGAACAAATCGCGCGATACTGCGTCGAATCTCTACAACGACTCGAGGCATTGACAAGAAACGTGAGGCAGGGCTTGAGTACGCATGAACACACTCGAGGAGCGCCTGTCATGAGTCACTGCCAGAGCCCTGGCGCCGGACGGGAGATGCGAGCCTCCCGTCCGTCGGTCACACGATCGCTCGCGATGTCGTTGCTGCTCGCCGCAGTGCTGACTGCGGCCTCAGCAACGGCCTATGTGGTTGCGATGTCGGTACAAGAGCTAACGAATCGCGCGGAGCTGATAGTAAAGGGCGTCGTCGCGACCAAAGCGGCGACGCAGTCAGCGATCGAAGTGACTGTGCGCGCCGAGGAAGTGATCAAAGGTGTCCCAGGGAAGGGGCCGATCAGGATCCGCTATCCGAGCGGCCTCGAAGACACACCGCAGTTCACAGTCGGCGAAAGCGTAATGCTGTTTCTTATCCGCCTTGATGCTGAGAGCTGGCAGGTCGTCGGTGGAATGCAGGGCAAGGTAAACCTGGACCCGCAGACCAGGTAGGAGTTTCGGCTAGCGCGAACGCTCCTGCAGATCGCCATCGACATAGAACCAGCGACCGCGTTTGCTTCCGATAGCGCCTGCAATACGTAGGTGAGGAGTTCGGCACTGTGAGTACGGATATGTCTCGAACGTAGCTCGACCGGCAACGGGCCGGAGTCATCGCGACTGCCTTCGGAGGATCAGATGGAGGCTAGGGTCGGAATCGAACCGGCGTAGACGGCTTTGCAGGCCGCTGCATGACCACTCTGCCACCTAGCCGTGGCTCGTCGCGACGCTGCGCGTGCAGTTGCTGCACCTTAACAAACCCCACCGCCTCTTTTAATTTTTCTACGAAGCGCAAAACCCCGAGCCGCTGGCTCGGGGTTCGTCGCATGAACTGGAGCGGGAAACGAGGCTCGAACTCGCGACCTCAACCTTGGCAAGGTTGCGCTCTACCAACTGAGCTATTCCCGCATGCGTCCGGAGCGCGACTCCGGAGAGGGTGGCTATTCTAGAGCCGACCGAGGGGCTGTCAAGGCAAGAAATCCCGTTTAGCGAGTCCCTGAATTCATGAGATCAGGCCACGCCGCACGCAGATAAATGACCATCGACCACAGCGTCAGCGCCGCCGCCGCCACCAGGCAGTAGACGCCGAGCTCGAACGCGGGGAGAAACCAGACGTCGCTGCGAAACAGCATCAGCGACAGGCCGGTCATCTGAAATATCGTCTTGAGCTTGCCGATGGACGACACGGCGACCTTGCCGCGGGCGCCCATTTCAGCCATCCATTCGCGCAGCGCCGAGATCGTGATTTCGCGCCCAACGATGACGGCGGCGGTCAGCGTGATCAGGACATGCGGATTGAACTTGAACAGTTCAAGTTGCGGCGGCGTGTAGCTGACCAGCAGGATGAGCGCGGTCGCCACCATGAGCTTGTCCGCCACCGGATCCAGAAACGCGCCCAGCGCCGAGGTCTGGCCGAGCTTGCGTGCGAGATAACCGTCCAGCGAGTCGGTAACCGCCGCAAGGATGAATACGATTCCAGCCGCCGGTTTCAGCCAGGGCTGGGGCATATAAAAGAGAATGACGAACAGCGGGATCATGATGATCCGCGCGACCGTCAATACATTGGCGATCGGAAAACTCACCTTATTCTCTGCGTGAAGGGCAGTCAGGGACCCGGCGGAGCGGGCCGTATTCGAACCGGTCTCAAGAGTCAAAGGGTCCACCTCACCGGAGTCAGCCTGCGTGGTCGCAGAGTCGGCGCGTGCCGACCCTCCGAACTACGGCCATGCGGGATCGATGGCGGCTTCGATGCACTTTGTCTTTGAGGCATCTGGACTCTTCCCAGGCGTCAGGGTACCGAGTAGATCAGAGCGTCCTCAGGATTGTAAGGAATTTTCATCCAGCGGCGTGCAGCGTCTCATAGATAGATTGAGCGAGTTTGCGACTGATCCCGTGAACTTTAGCCAGATCCTCGACGCCGGCGCGCGATACGCCTTGCAGTCCGCCGAACTGGCGCAGCAGTTCGCGGCGTTTGCGCGGCCCCAGACCCGGAACCGTCTCGAGAACAGATTGCCGCCGCGCCTTCGCACGACGCTGGCGATGGCCCGTGATGGCGAATCGATGCGCTTCGTCGCGAATACGCTGGATCAGATGCAGAGCGGGCGAATCCGGCGGCAGGATGATGGGCGCCTCCTGCTGCGGAACGAACAGACGCTCCTGCCCCGGTCTGCGGTCGGCGCCCTTTGCTACGCCTGCGATCGTCACGCCTTCGATCCCGAATTCCTGCAGGACCTTGACCGCTTCTGCGAGTTGCCCGGGCCCGCCGTCGATCAGCAGGATGTCGGGCGTCGGCGCCTCGCCCTTCTTGATCCGCGCATAACGGCGCGAAAGCGCCTGGCGCAAGGCGCCGTAGTCATCGCCAGGCGCGAGCCCTTCGATATTGAAGCGCCGATAGTCGCTCTTGAGCGGTCCCTGGGCGCCGAAGACGACGCAGGACGCCACCGTTCGCTCGCCCATCGTGTGGCTCACGTCAAAGCATTCCATGCGCATCGGCGGCGCCGGGAGATTGAAGACTTCGGCCAGAGCAGCGAGCTGTTCGGCGGTCGTCGCTTCTGTGGCGCGTCGCATGTTCAGGCCCAGTTCCGCGTTGGTGCGCGCCATTTCCAGCCACCGCGCCCGCACGCCGCGTACTCCTGTGCGCATGCGCACGCTGCGCTCCATGCGCTGCGACAGCGTGGCTTCGAGCAGATCGGCGTCTTCGATCGACTGGTTGATCAGAATCTCTCCCGGCGCCTCGCGGCCCAGGTAGTACTGCGCGAGGAATCCGGACAGCAGGTCGCCGGCTTCGGCGATGCCGGGCCGCGGGAAGAAATTGCTGCTGCCGAGATTGCGGCCGCCGCGTACGAACACGATGGAAACACAGTGATCCGAGCCTTGCGAGATCAGCGCGACTGCGTCGATGTCTTCCGTCGCATTCCGCGTCACTGACTGCGTCGAATGAATTGCCTTGATCCCGTTGATCTGATCCCGCAGCCGCGCCGCGCGCTCGAAGTCGAGCTGCTGCGACGCCTGCTCCATCCGCTGCGCGAGATCGTCGATCAGCTCCGCCCCCTTCCCTTCCAGCACTTTCATTGCGTCCGCGACGTCCTGACGGTAGTGCTCTTCCGGGATCAACCGTACACACGGACCCGAGCAGCGTTTGATCTGATACTGCAGACACGGTCGGGAGCGATTGGCGAAGAAGGTATCGCTGCAGGGTCGCAACAGAAACAGCTTCTGCAGCAGCAGCACCGTCTCGCGCGTCGCGCGCGCGTTCGGATAAGGACCGAAGAAACGTCCCGGCAGCTTGCGGCTGCCGCGATAGAAACTGATGCGCGGATACTGATGCTGCGTCGTGATGTACAGATAGGGAAAGCTCTTGTCGTCGCGCAGTGTGACGTTGAAGCGCGGCCGATGGCGTTTGATCAGGTTGTACTCGAGCAGCAGCGCCTCGGTTTCGGACGCGGTCACCGTCACCTCGACATTGGCGATCTGCGACACCATCGCCATCGTCTTCGCGGCCTGCGCTTTGCCGACGAAGTAGGTCGTCAGGCGGTTCTTCAGATTGCGCGCCTTGCCGACATACAGCACCTCGCCATCGGCGCCGATCATCCGGTACACGCCCGGACGCTGGCTGACGTTGGCGAGAAAAGGCTTCGAATCGAACGTCGTCATGGCGACATTCTAGCGAACAGCGAACAGCGCGACAGCGGACAGTGAAGTTTCTTGCTTGAATTCTGAGCTTCGTTGTCTCTCGGTCAGTCCATCTAATCACTGTCCGCTGTCCGCTGTCCGCTGTTCACCAATTCCAGCAGATGCTTCGCGCGGACGAACACGGCCTCGAACATCTCTTCGGTCAGTCGCCGCGTTTGGGTGTTGTAGCGGCTGCAGTGATAGGAATCGAGCAGCGTCTGACCGCCTGGCAACGCAAACTCGGCGGCATGCGCGAATTTGTGCTCGGAGGGCGGAAGCTCAAGCGCCCGCAAAGTCGCGTTGTGCGCAATGGAGCCCAGGGCGAGCAGCACTGCGTTGGGCGGAAGCTGCTGAAATTCAGCGGCGATGTACTTGTTGCAGGTCCGGATCTCCAGCGGCGTGGGCTTGTTTTGCGGCGGCACGCATTTCACCGAATTGGTGATGCGACAGTTGATCAACCTCAGGCCGTCGCCGCGCGCGGTTGATTCAGGTTTGTTCGCGAACCCGAAGCGATGGAGCGTCCGGTACAGAATCAGCCCCGCGTGATCGCCTGTGAAAGGTCGTCCAGAGGCGTTCGCGCCATGGAAGCCCGGCGCCAGGCCCACGATGATGAGACGCGCGTTCGGATCGCCAAACGGCGCCACCGGCGCACAGTAGTAGTCGGGATACTCCTCACGAGCCTCGTCGAGAAACGCGGCAAGTCGCGGGCAATCGGTGCAGGTGCGCTCGAATGCGACGCCGTCGGACGGCCACAGGCCGTCGGGGAAGACTTGGGGCTTGCGGCGCACGACTAGTGCAGGCGTCTTTGTGGCTCGTCTTTGCATGCGCGCAGTGTATCGGCTTGAACGGCTGCGCAAACGAAAACGGCCCGGCGATTTCGCACCGGGC
Source organism: uncultured Gammaproteobacteria bacterium (assembly GCA_963723505.1). Classification (GTDB taxonomy): domain Bacteria; phylum Pseudomonadota; class Gammaproteobacteria; order Steroidobacterales; family Steroidobacteraceae; genus Steroidobacter. The sequence goes on along the minus strand of CAVRQU010000020.1, from coordinate 94,947 downwards.
CGCCTCTGGCTAGTCACCAATCACTAGTCACTAGTCACTCTTCATCATCCGTGCGCCTTGTGAAATTGCTCCTCCTCCGTCGAGCCCTTCATCGCCGTGACCGAGGACTGGCCGCCGGTGACGGTCTGCGTCACGTCGTCGAAGTAACCCGCCCCGACTTCGCGCTGATGCTTCGTCGCCGTGTAGCCGACCTTCTCGGCGGCGAATTCCTGCTCCTGCAAGGCGACGTAGGCGCTCATCTGCGAGCTCTTGTAGCCGCGCGCAAGCTCGAACATCGAAAAGTTGAGCGCGTGGAATCCGGCCAGCGTGATGAACTGGAATTTGTAGCCCATCGCGCCCAGCTCGCGCTGGAATTTGGCGATCGTGGCGTCGTCGAGCTTTTTCTTCCAGTTGAACGACGGCGAGCAGTTGTACGACAGGAGCTTCCCGGGGAAATGCTTGTGGATCCCCTCGGCGAAATGCTTCGCTTCGGCGAGGTCCGGCTTGCCGGTCTCACACCAGATCATGTCGGCGTACGGCGCATAGGCCAGGCCGCGCGCGATCGCCTGATCGAGACCGGCGTTCACGTAGAAGAAGCCTTCGCTGGTGCGCTCCTTCGACTTGATGAACGGGCGATCGCGCTCGTCGACGTCCGCAGTCAGCAGGTTCGCCGATTCGGCGTCGGTGCGCGCCACAAGAACGCGTCGGCACGCCGCACGTGTCGGCGGCGAGACGCGCCGCTGAGAGCTTGCTGATTGCTTCCGACGTCGGCACCAGCACCTTCCCGCCCATGTGCCCGCATTTCTTGGCCGAAGACAATTGATCTTCGAAGTGCACGCCGGCGGCGCCTGCTTCGATCATGCCCTTCATCAATTCGAACGCATTCAGGACGCCGCCGAACCCGGCTTCAGCGTCCGCGACGATCGGCTTCAGCCAGTCGACCGACCTGTCGCCTTCGGCTGTATGGATCTGGTCCGCGCGCAGCAACGTGTTGTTGATGCGCCGAACGACCGCAGGCACGGAATTCGCGGGGTACAGCGACTGATCCGGATACATCTCACCGGCGAGGTTCGCATCGCCCGCAACCTGCCAGCCCGAGAGGTAGATCGCATCCAGACCCGCCCTGACCTGCTGCATCGCCTGGTTGCCGGTCAAGGCGCCGAGAGCGTTGACGAACGGCTTCTCGTTGACGTACTTCCACAGCTTCTCGGCGCCAAGGCGCGCAAGCGAATACTCGATGTGCACCGACCCGCGCAGCCGCACGACGTCTTCAGCTTTGTACGTCCGCTCGACGCCCTTCCAGCGGGGATTGGTTTGCCAGTCTTTCCGAAGCTGCTCGGCGGCGGGGCTAGTCATGGGAGAGTCCTCTTTGTCGTGAGTCGTGAGTCGTGAGCCGTGAATCGTGGTTGAACCGTGGGTCGTGAGGCGCTTTTCTGACGAATCACGACTCACGAATCACGATTCACTTCCTCAGTTGATTTCCTGGTACGCCGGCAACGTGATGAACGTCTCGAAGTCAGGCGCTGTCGTGATTTTGTCGATCAATTCGGCCGCATGCTCGTACTTGCCGCTGACGTAAGCCTGGTCGCCGACCTGCGCCTTCAGTTTGTTGAGTTCTTCACGCGTGATCGTTCTGAACAGTTCGGCAGTGACCTTGCGGCCGTCGTCGAGCTTGCCGCCGGGATGCCTGATCCATTGCCAGATCTGAGCCCGCGAAATCTCGGCCGTTGCGGCGTCCTCCATCAGATTGTTGATGGGTACGCAGCCGAGCCCATTGAGCCAGGCCGCCATGTACTGAACGGAAACGCTGACGTTGCTCCGCAAACCCGCTTCGGTGATCGTGCCCTGCGGAATCGCGAGCAGGTCCTTCGCGCTCACCTCCACGTCGGCCAGCGTCTTGTGCAGCTGATTGGGAGTCGGCATCAGGCGGTCGAATATTTCCATCGCGATCGGCACCAGTCCCGGATGTGCGACCCACGTGCCGTCATGACCGTCGCCGGCTTCGCGTTCCTTGTCCGCCCGCACCTTGGCGAGCGCTTCCTCATTCGCCTTCGGATCGTTCTTGATCGGAATCTGCGGCGCCATGCCGCCCATCGCGAACGCGCCGCGGCGATGACAGGTCTTGATCACGAGCTTCGAATACGAGCGCAGGAAATGCGTCGTCATCGTGACCTGCTGGCGATCGGGCAGAACGAAGTCCGGCCGACGGCTGAACTTCTTGATGAAGCTGAAGATGTAGTCCCAGCGCCCGCAGTTCAGTCCGACGATGTAGTCCCTCAGTTCGTAGAGGATCTCGTCCATCTCGAACGCTGCGAGGATCGTCTCGATCAGGACGGTGACTTTGATCGATTGCGGCGCAATGCGGAGTTTGTCTTCCGAATGCCGCAAGACATCGGCCCACAGCCGCGCTTCAAGGTGGTTTTCGAGCTTGGGCAGATAGAAGTACGGTCCCGTGCCGCGCGCCTTCAGCGCGGCATGGTTGTGAAACAGATAGAGGCCGAAGTCGACGAACGCGCCCGGCGCTTGCTTGCCGTCGACGTACACGTGCTTTTCATAGAGGTGCCAGCCGCGGGGACGCACGAGGAGCGTCGCGATCTGCGGATTCAGCCGATACTGCTTGCCGTCGGGATTGCTGAAGCTGATCGTGCGATTGACGGCGTCGCGGAGATTGCTCTGCCCCTGCACGACGTTGTCCCACGTCGGCGTCAGTGAATCTTCGCAGTCGGCCATGAACACTTTCGCGCCGGAATTCAGCGCGTTGATGACCATCTTGCGATCGGTCGGACCGGTGATCTCGACGCGGCGATCCTGCAGGTCGGCCGGAATCGTGGTGACGCGCCAGTCAGACTCACGAATCTGGCTTCGTGTGCGGCAGGAAGTCGGGAAGCTTGCCTGTATCCAGTTCGCGTTGTCGCGCGGCGCGCGCCGCAAGCAACGCCGCGACGCGATCGCCGAAGCGCCGCGTCAGATCGACGACGAACTCCATCGCCGCAGGCGTGAGGATCGTCTCGTAGCCGGGCTGCAGCGGTCCGCGGATCTCGAGACCGGCCGGCAGTCTCGCGCTGGATTCGTCGCCATTGTTGATGCTCCCCACTGCGGCCGTCCCGTCGGGACGCGCCGTTTCTCAAATCTGCGTCAGTCGCCCGCTAGGTAAACGCGAGACGCGGCGTCTGGCTCCCGGTCAGCGGATTGGCCGAACCTTAGCTTTTCGTGACCTGCGGGTAAAATATATGGTGAGTTCGAAATCGATATCTGATAGATATGGCAGATGGAACTGCGTCATCTTGCGCTACTTCATCGCCGTCGCGGAAGAAAAACACATGACCCGCGCCGCCGAGCGGCTCGGCATTCAGCAGCCGCCGCTGAGCATGCAGATCCGCGCGCTGGAACAGGAACTCGATGTACAGCTGTTTCGCCGCAAGCCGCGTGGCGTAGAACTGACCGACGCGGGCGCCGCATTTCTGGATCGCGCCCGCGCGATCCTCGACCAGGTCGATCGCGCCATTCGCCACCACGCGTCGGACGGCGCGCGGCGAACAGGGTCGCGTCGTCGTCGGCTTCACCAGCTCCGCCCCCTTTCATCCGTTTGTGCCGCGCGTGATTCGCGCGTACCGCGAGATGTCGCCGCTCGTGTCGCTCGTGCTCGAGGAAAGCGGCAGCAGCGAGCTGGTGCAGGGGCTGCACAATGAGGAGATCGACGCCGCGTTCATTCGCTCGCCGGTCGCCGACGTGGTGGGGCTGACCGTGCGGCCGCTGCTCGAAGAACAAATGCTGGTCGCGCTGCCGACCGGACATCCGCTCGGCGAAAGGCGCCGAGCACAAGCGCCCCGCCTCTGCCGCTGTCGGCGTTCGCGAAGGAAACCTTCATTCTGTACAAGCGCCCTGGCGGTCCGGGCCTGTACGACACGATCATCACGGCTTGTCGCGGCGCGGGATTCAGCCCTCGCGTCGGACAGGAAGCGCCGCGCATCATTTCCACGCTGAACCTCGTCGCCGCGGGTCTCGGCGTCTCCGTCGTGCCCGAATCGTCTGCGTCGCCTGCAGATGGATGGCGTGGTCTATCGCCGGCTCGACCGACAACTCGCAGCTCACCGCACCGCTGATCCTCGCCTGTCGCCGCGGCGAGAACGCCGCGGCCGTGCAACGCTTCATCGATCTCGTGCAAACGCACCGCCGAACACATCGACTCGGCCGAATGATCGCGCTGATGACGTCGAGCCTGCATTGCTGTTGTTCAACAAGCCGTTTCACGTGCTGACGCAGTTCACCAGCACCGATGGCAAGGCGACGCTCAAGCGACTATCTCAGCGCGCCGGGCATGCGGCCCGCGGGTCGACTTGACTACGACAGCGAAGGGCTGGTGCTGCTCACGGATTCCGGCGCGCTTGCAGACGCGTCTTGCGGATCCGCGCTGGAAAGTCAGCAAGACCTACTTCGTGCAGGTGGAAGGCGAAGCTCGGATGAGCGCCCTCGCACGACTGCGTCGCGGCGTGCGTTCTGAACGACGGACCGACGCTGCCCGCGGAAGTCGGAGCAGAGTCGCCGAACCCGACTGGCTGTGGCCGCGCGATCCGCCCGATTCGCTTTCGCAAAGTGATCCCGACGAGCTGGCTGCGCTGACGATTCGCGAAGGCCGCAATCGCCAGGTGCGACGCATGACTGCGGCGGTGGGCTTCCGACGCTGCGACTGATCCGCTGGGCGGTGGGCCCGTGGACGCTGGCAGGACTCGCGCCCGGAGAATCGCGCGCGTGCCCGCTGCAGAGGTCGAACGTTTCCTGATTGCACGCAACCAATGTGCGGCGGCAGACGGTGAACGGCTGGTCAAGTCCCCGTATCGACCAGGCGCTTCTCGCGCATCACGACGATGAACACGCCGATCAGGGTTACGGCGCCGCCGGCGAGCATGCGCGGTGGTGAGCTGATCGTCGAGCAACGTCACGCCGAAGAAAACGCCGAACAGCGGCGACAGCAAAGTGATCGGCGACAGGCTCGTCACCGGATAGCGGCTCACGAGGTAGTACCAGGCCGTGTGCGCGATCAGGCTCGACATCACCGTCGTGAAGAACAGCGCGCTCCACCCTGCCAATTCGCAGCCCGCACCGACTCCCACTGACCGACTTCGAGCATCAGACTGAGCAGCATCAGCATCGAGCCGCCGACTGACGGCGATCCACGCCTGCAGTTCCAGCGGACGAATGTCCTTCAAGCGCTTCACGAAGATCAGTCCGAGCGATGACGATAAAGCACGACGCCACGACCAGCGCCAGACCTTCCCAGTAGTCGAACACGCGCGGATCGAAGCTGATGATGACCATGCCGCGAAGGCGAGCGTGATGCCCAGCGTGCGGCGCCAGCGTATCGATCTCGCCGAGCAGCCACACCGACAGCAGCGTCGAAAACGGCACGCCCATCTGGCTCGCGATGGCGACCGTCGATGCATCCTCGGCGAGATACACGCCGGTGAACAGCAGCGCGAATGCGGCGGGACCCGTCAACATCGCGGCGGCCAGCACGTATGTCATCTGACCGCGGTGTATCTGCAGCATCGGAATGAGGAACAGGCCGAGCGAGCCGAAGCGCAGCGCCGTGAAGAAGATCGGTGGAAACTGCGCCGACGCCGATTTTCGAGGCGATCAGGTTCAGACCCCAGATGAGGTTCATCCCGATCAGCAGCGCGAGATCGCGCCCTGCGAGCGAATCCGGTGTCGCTCGCGGCCGGTGGTACTGACATGACATGCCGATCAGCGCACGTATCGCTGCTTGAGGAATGCATACAGCGCGCGCACCGCCTGCGGTTCGGCGCCGACCGGCCGGCCCGGCCGCTCCTTGCCGTTCCAGCCATACAGATCGATGTGCATCCAGGCGCGCGCTTCGGTGACGAAGCGTCGCAGGAACAGCGCGCCGAAGATCGCGCCGGAGAATCCGGAGCTGGACACGTTGTTGAGATCGGCGATCTTGCTCGCCAGCTCGTCGTCATAGCCGCTCCACAACGGCAAGCGCCACAGCGGATCCGATTCGGCGCGCGCCGATCTGCACCAACTCCTCGCGGCGTGCATCGTCGCGTGCTGAACAGCGCTGGCAGTTCCGGACCCAGCGCGACGCGCGCGGCGCCCGTCAGCGTCGCCGTGTCGATCAGCAGATCGGGCTTGTCTTCGTCCGCGAGCGCCAGCGCATCGCACAGGATCAGTCGGCCCTCGGCATCGGTGTTGCCCACCTCCACGCTCAGCCCTTTGCGCGTCGCGAGCACGTCGCCGGGACGATACGCATTCGCCGAGATCGCGTTCTCGACCATCGGCAGCATGCACGCGCAAACGCACCGGCAACTTCGCATCCATGATGAGCTGCGCCAGCGCGAGCGCGACCGCCGCGCCGCCCATGTCCTTCTTCATCAGCAGCATCGAGGCGCCGGGCTTGATGTCGAGCCCGCCGGTGTCGAAGCACACGCCCTTGCCGACCAGCGTGACCTTGGGATGCGACGCGGATCGCCCCACTCGATGTCGACAGACCGCGGCGCGACCGCGGCCGCGCGGCCGACGGCGTGAACCGCGGGCAACCGTTCCTTCAGCAACTCATCGCCGATGATCTACGCGATGACGCGCGCCGTAGCGGCGCGCCACATCGACCGCCGCCTGCGCCAGCGCCTCCGGCGACATGTCGTTCGCCGGCGTATTGACCAGATCGCGCGCGAGCGTGGTCGCCGCACGCAGTCGCTCCACCTCCGCGGCGTCGACGCCCGGGCAGGCGTAACTGCAGCGATCGCGTAGCGGCCCGCTGCGTCGATAGCGCTCGAACCTGTACTGCCCGTATGCCCAGCCGAACGCGAACTGCGTGCAGCGCGTCGCCGGTACAGCGCATTCGGCGAGATGATACTTGCCGTCCGGCAGCCGTCGGCAACGCCGCGGCTGACCAGCAGCTGACTCCTCGTCGCGTTCGTCGCTTGCCGAGCCCGACGATCACCGCACTGGTCCGGCCCTGCGGCGCCCGGCAGCACGAGCAGCTTGTTCCGCTCGGCCTTGAAGGCGTTGGTCGCCGCCCAGTTGCGCGCGAAGTCGCATCTTGCGCGCTGCGCCATGCATCGATGTCATCTTCGTGCAGAGATGAATGGGAATCGAGCAGTCGTGACGTCGGTCGCGTCATTGGGTGGGAGGGACAGCATGAGGCGGGCGAGTGGCGCAGCGTAACGCGAGGAGTCGATCGGGAAACGACAGATCTACGGCCATTGCTGTCGGCGTCTCGCAGGGCAGTGATATCACCGGCCGTGACGCTGACATCGCCGACAGCATTGTACGCAGCGCCGGGCTTGACAAGCCGCGCGGCGCTATGGTGCTATCCACCTGATTTTTCAGACCGTCTCCTCTTTCTCGATCCATGTTCGCACGCAGCTGTTTCGCGAACACTCGCCATCGCGGTCGTCGTAGTGAGCACTCGTGTACGGACCGACGCGAGGTCGGGGTGCGGGATCGACGTCTGACACATCGGCACAGGGCAACGAATTCGTCATACGAACCCCGCACCGGCCGGACCGAGGCGGGGTTTTTGTTTTTCAGCACTCACGCTTTCAGGAGCGCACATGCAGATCTACTCGCAGAAGGACGTCAGCAAGAAGGCCCTGAAGGGCGCGCGCATCGCCATCCTCGGCTACGGCAGCCAGGGCCGCGCACATGCGCTGAACCTGAAAGACAGTGGCTTCGACGTCGTCGTCGGCGTGCGCAAGTCCGGCGCGAGCTGGGCGCAAGGCGAAGAAGGACGGCCTGCAGGTCGCCGAGCCGGAGGAGGCCGTCGAAGGCGCCGCGCTGGTCGCGTTCCTCACGCCGGATCTGACGCAGAAGGATCTCTACAAGGAGGTCATCGGCAACATCGCCAAAGGCGCGACGATCCTGTTCGCGCACGGCTTCAACATTCATTTCAAGCAGATCAAGCCGCGCAAGGATCTCGACGTGGTGCTGATCGCGCCGAAGGGTCCCGGCGATCTCGTGCGGCGTCAGTATCAGCAGGGCCGCGGCGTGCCCTGCCTGATGGCGATCTTGCAGAACGCGACCCGCAAGGCGAAGGACAACGCCCTCGCCTACGCGCACGGCATCGGCGGCACGCGCGGCGGCGTGCTCGACGACGACGTTCGCGGAAGAGACCGAAACCGATCTGTTCGGCGAGCAGGTCGTGCTGTGCGGCGGCGCGACCGAACTGGTCGTGAAGGGCTTCGAAACGCTGGTCGAAGCGGGCTATCAGCCCGAAGTCGCGTACTACGAGTGCCTGCACGAGCTGAAGCTCATCGTCGACCTGCTGCACGAAGGCGGCCTGTCGAAGATGCATCGGTTCATCAGCGAGACCGCGAAGTACGGCGACCTCACGCGCGGCCCGCGCATCGTCAATGCCGGCACCAAGCGTGAGATGAAGAAGGTTCTGAAGGAGATCCAGCAGGGCAAGTTCGCGCGTCAGTGGATCAGCGAGAACAAGCGCGGTCGCAAGAAGTACAACCAGCTCATGAACAAGGACCTCAAGCACAAGATCGAGAAGGTCGGCGTCAAGCTGCGTGATCGCATGCCGTGGCTGCAGGAGGATCGCGCCTGACGGCGCGCGATCAGTTTCGATGTCACAGCGAACGCACAGGAGCTTCACCATGCCCATCAATGCCGCGAAACACATCTGGTACAACGGCAAGCTCGTGCCCTGGGAGAAGGCGACCGTCCATGTGCTCGCGCATGCGCTGCACTACGGCTCGACGGTGTTCGAAGGCGAACGCGCCTACGCGACGCCGCACGGGCCGGTGATCTTCCGGCTGCGCGATCACACGCGCCGTCTGTTCGACTCCGCGAAGATCTATCGCATCGACATCCCGTACACGCCGGAGCAGATCAACGCGGCGTGCAAGGAGGTCATCGTCGCGAATGGCCTGAATCGCGGCGCCTACATGCGGCCGTTCGCGTTTCGAGGCTACGGCGAGATCGGTGTCGCGCCGAAGATTCCGCCGCCGATCGACACGGTGGTCGCAGCGTTCGAATGGGGCGCCTATCTCGGCGCCGAAGGTCTCGAGAACGGCATCGATGTGTGCGTGTCTTCGTGGCAGCGCCTTGCGCCGAACACCATTCCCGCGCTGGGCAAGGCCGCCGGCAATTATCTCTCGAGCCAGCTGATCAGCATGGAAGCGAAGCGCCTCGGCTTCGCCGAAGGCATCGGCCTCGGCATCCGACGGCACCGTCAGCGAAGGCGCCGGCGAGAACCTGTTCCTCGATCCGCGACGGCGTGATCTACACGCCCGGCCTCGCGAACGCGATTCTGCAGGGCATCACTCGCGACACGGTCATCACCCTGGCCCGGGCGCACGGCTTCGAAGTGCGCGAGCAGACCATGCCGCGTGAGTTCCTGTACCTCGCGGACGAAATCTTCCTCACCGGCACGGCCGCGGAGATCACGCCGGTGCGCTCCGTCGATCGGATCACGGTCGGCGCGGGCAAGCGCGGCCCGATCACCGAAGCGCTGCAGGCTGCGTTCTTCGGCCTGTTCACCGGCAAGACGCCGGACAAGTGGGGCTGGCTCGAGCGCTGCGACCCGCGGCGCCTGCAGTGGTCAGCGCGTGACGACCCTCGGCCGTATCGCGTACGAGAGACGCTTTCGTAACTCGGGTCCATGCTGGCGTTCTTCGGCGTTCGTTGCGAGTGCTTCTGATCCATCGCCTGCCCGCGATGCCTCACTGACCATTCATCAACCAGACTGCGAGCGCCCGCGGCGCACGCTCAGGTATCACTGCAGCCACTTCTGGCACGCTAGAACTTCAGCAGCGATGACAGCCAAGACTCTCTTCGAGAAGGTCTGGGAACAGCACGAGGTCGTGCCGGAGACTGCCGACACGCCGGCGGTGCTGTACGTCGACCTGCACCTGGTCCACGAAGTCACCTCGCCGCAGGCGTTTTCGCGTGCTGCGTTCGCAGGGCCTGAAGGTCCGTCGCACGGACCGCACGCTGGCCACCATGGATCATTCGACGCCCACCGATCCGGACGAAGTGTTCGGTCGCGTGCCGATCAAGGTCGAGTCGGCGGCACGCCAGGTCGAGGAGCTCGAAAAGAACTGCGCGCGAGTTCGGCGTGGAGCTGCTCGGCCTCGGCAGCGACCAGCGCGGCATCGTGCACGTCATCGGCCCCGAGCTCGGCGCGACGCAGCCCGGCAAGACCATCGTGTGCGGCGACAGTCACACCGCGACGCATGGCGCGTTCGGCGCCCTCGCCTTCGGCATCGGCACGACCGAAGTCGGCCACGTGCTCGCAACGCAATGTCTGTTGCAACGGCGCCCAAAAACGCTCGCGATCGAAGTGAGCGGCCGCCTGCGCGCCGGCGTCACCGCGAAGGACCTGATCCTCGCGATCATCGGCAAGATCGGCGTGTCCGGCGGCACCGGCCATGTGATCGAGTATCGCGGCCCGGCGATCGAAGCGCTGTCGATGGACGAGCGCATGACCGTCTGCAACATGTCGATCGAAGCGGGTGCGCGCGCGGGCATGATCGCACCCGATGAGACGACGTTCGCGTATCTGAAGGGCCGTCGCTTTGCACCGCAGGGCGGCGATTGGGATCGCAGCCGTCGACGCGTTGGCGCACACTGCGGACCGATCCGGGTGCGCGGTTCGATCGCGCGTGCAGCCTCGATGCCTACACGCTCGAACCGATGATCACCTACGGCACGCATCCGGGCATGGTCGTCGCGATCACCGGCTCCGTTCCGGATCGGCCCGACGACGCCGTGCACGCGAAGTCGCTCGCCTACATGGGGCTGCAGGGCGGTGAGCGCCTCGTCGGCAAGCCCGTCCAGGTCGTGTTCGTCGGCAGCTGCACGAACGCCCGGCTTGTCCGATCTCGAGCTCGCCGCGCGCGTTCTCAAGGGCCGCAAGGTCGCGCGCGGCGTGCGCATGCTGGTGGTGCCGGGTTCGCAGCAGATCAAGCGTGAAGCCGAAGCGCGCGGGCTGGCGAAGATCTTCATCGACGCCGGCGCCGAATGGCGCGAGTCGGGCTGCTCGATGTGCATCGGCATGAACGGCGACACGGTCGAGGCAGGCCAATACGCCGTCAGCACCAGCAATCGCAACTTCGAAGGCCGTCAAGGCAAGGGCGCGCGGACCTTGCTGGCCAGCCCCGCGACCGCCGCTGCCGCAGCAGTGACCGGACGGATCACTGATCCGCGGGAATTTCTCGCGGACTGCAACCAGCCCGCGATGCAGTGAGCGTCATGCAACCCATCCGCAGCATCGAATCGCGCAGTGTCGTACTGCCGTTCACGAACATCGATACCGACCAGATCATTCCGGCGCGCTTTCTCACGACCACGACCAAGCAGGGCCTCGGCAAGCAGGCGTTCGCCGACTGGCGCTACGACGCGAGCGGCGCGCCGAAGTCCGATTTCCTCCTCAACCGGCCCGAAGCCGCGGGCTGCGCGATCCTGGTCGCCGGCCGCAACTTCGGCTGCGGCTCGTCGCGCGAGCACGCGCCATGGGCGCTGCTCGATTTCGGCTTCAAGGCCGTGATCAGCACCGAGATCGCGGACATCTTCCGCAGCAACTCGCTCAAGAACGGCCTCGTGCCGGTCGTGATCGACGAGCAGACGCACGGCTGGCTGCTCGAGCATCCGGGCGCGCACCTGCGCATCGACATCGAAACGACCACGCTGCACCTGCCGATTGGCGCGACTGCGACGTTTCCCATCGAGGCGCTTCGCGCGTTACTGCCTGCTCAACGGCGTCGATGAGCTCGGCTTCCTGCTGAAACAAGCGACGTCATCGCGCGTTACGAGCAGACACGCACGCATGACGCCATGAAAGGCAAGCATCGTCATCCTCGGCGGCGACGGCATCGGACCGGAAGTCACGCGCGAAGGCGTGCGCGTGCTGGAAGCCGTCGCCAGCCGCTTCGGCCATGAGTTCCGTTTCGAATCGCATCTGATCGGCGGCGCCGCGATCGATGCGACGCAGAGCGCCCTGCCCGCTTCAGACCGTGTCGGCGTGCGGCACCGCGGATGCCGTGCTGCTGGGCGCCGTCGGCGGACCGAAATGGTCCGATCCGAACGCGAAGGTCCGGCCCGAGCAGGGTCTGCTCGGCCTGCGCAAGGCGCTCGGCCTGTTTGCGAACGTGCGCCCGGTTTCGCTGCATCCGGCGCTGCTCGATGTTTCGCCGATCAAGCCCGAAGTGCTGCGCGGCACCGACATCGTCGTGGTGCGCGAGCTGACCGGCGGTATCTACTTCGGCGAGAAGACACGCACAGCGGACACGCGAGCGACCTGTGCACCTACAGCGTGGAAGAAATTCAGCGGGTCACGCGCGTTGCCGGACGCTCGCGCGCGGCCGACGCAAGTCGATCGTGTCGGTCGACAAGGCGAACGTGCTCGAGACGTCGCGCCTGTGGCGCAGCGACCGTCGAGCAGGTGCTGCGCGAGGAATTTCCGGACGTCAATCTCGAGCACATGCTGGTCGACTCGGCGGCGATGCATCTGATCCGCAAGCCGCGAGCTTCGACGTGATCGCTCACCGAGAACATGTTCGGCGACATTCTCACCGACGAAGCCTCGATGCTGGCGGGATCGCTGGGCCTGCTGCCCTCGGCCTCGCTGGGCGCGCGGCAAGCTCGGCCTGTACGAGCCCATCCACGGCTCTGCGCCCGATATCGCTGGCAAGGGCATCGCGAATCCGCTACGGAACGCATGCTCAGCGTAGCCATGCTGCTGCGTCATTCCCTCGACCTGACGGCCGAGGCCCAGGCGGTCGAACAGGCGGTCGCCGATGCGATCTCGGACGGGGTCCGGACGGCCGATATCGCGCCGCGGGGCGGGCCGCCACGACCCGCCAGGCCGGCGACGCGGTCGGCCGGGCTGGCCTCAGTAATGGGCTAAGTCATTGATTTTTAAGGCGGGGACCCGGGTCTCCCGGGCGGGAAAAATTTTTGCCCGCATTCCCGGAAAACCGTTATGATCTTTGCCGCGGCGGGTTTTGATCTCCCCGCCGCGTCAGCCTTCGGGCAAATCTCCATGTCTCGGCCGTCACGGTCGAGGTGTCTTTGGTGGAAACGGGACTCATGTCGGGTTAGTCCCCAAGGTCGATGTCGGCTCTGCCGGCGTCGCCACGACTGCAGTTCTTAGTTGCCACATCCCAGGCCGGCCTGCCAAAAGGCCGGCCTGTTTTTATCCGCGATCGATTCCTCTGCGCTCAACGATCCGGGTCTGCTCGCGTCCACTCGCCGTAGAACGGCGGCAGGTCCTTCGACGCGCTCGCCTTGAACTGCGGCGCACGCTTCTCCAGGAACGAGCTCACGCCTTCCTTGCCGTCGCCGACGCTCGTGTAGAACATCGCGAGCGAGTCGATGCGATGCGCCTCGACCGGATGCGACAGCGCCGAATTCCGGTACAGCATCTGGCGCGTGAGCGCCGTTGCGACCGGCGAGCGCTGCTCGACGAACCGTCGCGCCAGCTTCTTCGCTTCGGCCAGCAGCTCCTCCGGCGGATGCACGGATCTGACGAGTCCGCCGCGCTGCACTTCCTGCGCGTCGAGAATGTCGGCGCTATAGACCCACTCGAGCGCCTGCGAGATGCCGACGATGCGCGGCAGGAACCACGACGAGCAGGCTTCCGGCACGATGCCGATCCTGCCGAACACGAAGCCGATGCGCGCCTTCTGCGACGCCAGGCGGATGTCCATCGCGAGCGTCATGGTGGCGCCGATGCCCACGGCCGCGCCGTTGATCGCAGCGATGACGGGCTTGGTGCATTCGAAGATCGACAGCGTCACGCGGCCGCCGGTGTCGCGAACGCCACGCACGATCGCCGGATCCTCGAAGCGGGCGTGCATGTCGTCGAGCGTCGGCTGCAGCGATTCGTCGAGGCCGAACACGTTGCCGGACGCGGACAGGTCCATGCCGGCGCAGAACGCCTTGCCGGCACCGGTCACGATCACCGCGCGGACGGCGTCATCGGCGCTCGCGGCCCTGAACGCAGCAATGAGCTCGTCGGCCATCGTCGGCGTGAACGAATTCATCTGCTCCGGCCGGTTGAGCGTGATCGTCAGCACGCCCTCGTCCACTTCGTAACGGATCGTCGTGTAGTCCACCCAGCTCTCCATCCTCGAATCGGCCAGCCGCGGCTCAGGTTGCCGCTGCGTTCAGCACCGCAGCGGCGGCCAGCGCATCGTAACCCCAACGGGTCAGCAGATCAGCAACGTCGTCGCAGCTCTGACGCGCCGGGCCCGGCGTTGCCGGTGTCGACACACTGAAACGCGGCGCCGGCGCATTCTGCATCTGGCCGGCGACTTCGACGAATGCGTTGCGTGCGCGATTGTGCGGATGCATCGGCGCCTCCGACAACGTGAGCACGGGCGCAACGCACGCGTCCGACCCCTCGAAGATCTGCGTCCATTCATCGCGAGTGCGCGAGCGGATGACGGCGGCGAGACGCGGCTTGAGATCTGCCCAGACGGCCGGGTCCATCCCCGACTGCGACACCATGCCCGCGTTCGCGAACGTCGCGGGATCGAGCCCGGCCTTCTCGATCAGCAGCGCGTAGAACTGCGGCTCGAGCGCGCCGACGGCGATGAACCTGCCGTCGCGCGTCTCGTACGTGTCGTAGTAATGGGCACCGCCCGACAGAAAATGTCCGCCGACGGTATCGCTCGACAGTCCCTGGCGCTGCATACCGATGAACATCGCCATCAGCGCGATCGATCCGTCGACCATCGCCGCATCGACGACCTGTCCCCGCCCTGAGCGCGCGGCTTCAATCAGGGCGCACGCGATGCCGAACGCGAGCAACATGCCTCCGCCACCGAAATCGCCCACGAGGTTGAGTGGCGGGACCGGCTTCTCGCCGCGGCAACCGATCGCATGCAACGCACCGGACAGTGCGATGTAGTTGATGTCGTGACCCGCAGTCGGCGCGAGCGGTCCCTCCTGGCCCCAACCGGTCATGCGGCCGAAGACAAGTCGCGGGTTGCGCTTCAGGCAGACGTCCGGCCCGAACCCAAGTCGCTCTGCAACGCCGGGGCGATAGCCTTCGAACACGACTCGGCGCGCTCGACAGGCTCAACAGCACAGCGACGCCGGCGGGGTTCTTCAGATCGAGCGCGAGGCGCGTTCGCCCGCGTTGCAACGGATCATGTGGTGAGACGGGACGGGCGCCGCGTTCGATGCAGAGAACATCCGCACCCATGTCGGCGAGCATCATGCCGCAGAACGGGCCCGGGCCGATGCCGGCGATTTCGATTACGCGGACTCCCGCGAGCGGACCCATGAGCGCTCTCCGAAACTGATTCAGGCGGCGGCCATTGCCACCGCCGCGCGCAACTGCTCGCGGCATTCGGCGACGATGCGCCCGATCAGCTCGGCGCAGGTCGGAATGTCGTAGATCAATCCGATCACCATGCCCGCGCTGACCACGCCGCCGTCGACGTCGCCGGACTTCGAGCGCGACCTTGCCGCGCGCACCGGCTACCAGGTGGCGCACTTCCTCGAACTTCGCGCCGCGCTTCTCGAGCGCGACCACTTGTTCGAGATCGACGTTCTTGAACACCCGCGCCGTGTTGTGCATGGTGCGGAACATCAGGTTCGTGTCGCGCTCGCCGGCCTTGACCAGCGCCTGCTTGATGTTGTCGTGGATCGGCGCCTCGCGCGTGCACATGAAGCGCGTGCCCATGTTGATGCCCTGCGCACCGAAGCTCAGGGCCGCCGCCATGCCGCGGCCGTCGCCGATGCCGCCGGACGCGACGACCGGAATCTTCAGCGCGCGAACCGCGGCCGGGATCAGGATCATGTTCGGCACGTCGTCCTCGCCGGGATGACCGGCGCATTCGAAGCCGTCGATGCTGACGATGTCCACGCCCGCGCGCTCGGCCGAGAGCGCGTGGCGCACCGACGTGCACTTGTGCACGATCCTTGATGCCGCGCTCCTTGAGCTTGCCGATGAATTCCTTCGGATTGTTGCCCGCCGTCTCGACGATGCGGATGCCGCTGTCGATGATCACCTGCATGTACTCGGCGTACGGCGGCGGCGTGATGGCCGGCAGGATGGTCAGGTTCACGCCGAACGGCCGATCGGTCATCGTACGGCAGCGCGCGATCTCCGCGCAGGTCCTCCGGCGTCGGCTGCGTCAGCGCCGTGAGAATGCCGAGTCCGCCCGCGTTCGAGACCGCAGAGGCGAGCTCGGCGTGCCGACCCACTGCATGCCGCCCTGAATGATCGGATACTCAATGCCGAGCAGCTCGGTGACTTTCGTGCGCATGCGTGCCTGCCTGTGGAGTGGATCACAGGGTACACGGGTCCCGCGACGCGACGACGCCACAGCCGATCTGCATTCGCACGTTCGATAGTCGAGTCGCGCGTCAGGCGTGACGAGCGACCGCGCGGTCGAGCCCGCTCTGCAGATCAGCCAGCAGATCCTCCGCCGCTTCGATGCCCATCGACAGACGCAGCAACTGTCCGCGATTCCAGCGCGACGCCGCGCATCGGGATCCATCGCCGCATGCGTCATCGATGCAGGATGAGCCACGAGACTCTCCACGCCACCGAGCGATTCGGCGAGTGAGAAGCACCGCAGCCCTTTCAGGAACGCGCGCACACCGCCTCTCCGCCGCGCAGCTCGAAGCTCAGCATCGCGCCGCATCCCGACTGCTGGCGCTCGGCGAGCTCGTGCTGCGGGTGTGCCGGCAACCCGGGGTAGTAGACGCGGCGAACGACTTCGGTGTTCGACAGCAGCTGCGCCACCTGCGCCCGCGTTCTCCCATGGACGCGCAATCGCGCGTGCAGCGTTCGCAATCCACGCAAGGTGAGGTAGCTATCGAAAGGCGCGCCCGTGACGCCGATGCAGTTCGCCCACCACACCATGCGTTCGTGCATTTCGGGACGCGCGGAGATCACCGCGCCGCCGACCACGTCGCTGTGCCCGTTGATGTATTTCGTCGTCGAATGCAGCACCAGGTCCGCGCCGAGCGCGATCGGATGCTGCCACGCCGGCGAGAGAAACGTGTTGTCCACGAGCAGCAACGCGCCGGCGGCGTGTGCCTTCTGCGCAGTCGCGCGGATATCGACGATCCTCAGCAGCGGATTGCTCGGCGTCTCGACCCAGACGAGCTTCGGCTGGCGCGACAACGCCTCCGCAAACGCCGCGTTGTCCGTCTGGTCCACGAACACGACGCGCAGCGGCCGCGCTTGGCGAGTGCGTTGAACAGCCTGTACGTGCCGCCATAACAGTCGTGCGGCGCGATCAGCAGGTCGTCGCGCTCAATAGCTGGGTGACCAGACTGCACGGCGGCCATGCCGGACGCCGTGATGACGCCGCCTGCGCCGCCCTCGAGCTCGGCCAGCGCGTCACCGAGTGCGTCCCGCGTCGGATTGCCGGAGCGCGTGTAGTCGTACTGCGTTTTCGCCAAAGCCGCGAAACGCGAAGGTCGACGTCAGATGCAGCGGTGGAACGACGGCGCCGAACTGCGTGTCCGATTCGAGCGCGGCCCGCACCGCCTGCGTCGTCGGGCTGAACACGGAGCTCATGACGACACCTCCGCCGCGGACAGTGCCTGTGCGAACACGGCGCGCAGGACTCCGCTTCCTTCAGGAACGCGTCATGTCCATAGATCGAGGAGATCTCGACCAGGTCGACGTGGGTCCGCCGAGGCGCTGCTTCAGTGCCTGAGATCCGTCAGCGGCACGAGCTGATCCTCCCGCACTGCGACGAGCGTGTCGGTATGCGGATCTTCGGGGCATCGACCTGATGCAGGTCGATCGATTCCGACAGGCACATGAACGCTTCCGGCACGTACGTCGCGGCGTAGGCGTCGCCACGCGCAAGCAGGTACGACTCGACCGGAAACTGGAAGCGTCCGTCGATGCGCACGGCCGTCGCCGGGAAGCGCGCGACGAATTCGTCGGGGCTGCGATAGGTCGCCATCGCGAGCGCCCGCGCCAGGCGCAGCCCTTCCGGACCTTCGTCGTGACTGATCGCGTAGCGCACGATCGCGCGCTGAACGCTGCGCCAGGCCGTGGACATGGGATGAGAGCGGTCCGCCGCGCTGATCGACGACGATGTGCGCGACCGCGTCGGGGTAACGTTCGGCGAACGCCAGGCCGACCATGCCGCCGTAGGAGGCGCCGATGATCGCGGCGAGCGTCGCGGAGCGCAATGTGCAATGACGCGGCGCAGGGCGTCGGCCTGGTCATAGGCGCTGATTGAAGGGAAATTGGTTTGACCTGGGCGAGGTCCGGTGCTTCGGCCGCTGCCGCCGAGGAAATCGATGCCGAGAATCTGCCAGCGATTCGTGTCCAGCGCGTGACCGGGACCGACGATGTCGCTCCACCAACCCCTTTCGCCGCCGTCCGCGACGACCCGACCCGCTGAAATGCCGCCGAGTGCGACCACCACGGGCGCCTGCGCGCTGCCAGAGAGCCGCCAGGCTATGCGCGCGCCTGTCGAGACGTCCGCCGAAATGCAACGGGAACGCCGCATCGACATGAAGCACGCCTTCGCGAACGGGGCTGGTCTCGGGATCAAGCGGAAGCGGCGAGAAATCGCCGCGCGGGGCGGAAACCGCAAATGGACTGAACACTCATCGCTCGAACGCTCCGTATCGACCCCGGCCCGCTGAGGCCGGACAGGTTTCGCGCATCGCAGAAACCCCACGGAGCGCCCGTAGCGGCTGGTCGCCGTGACCCACCGTCCGCGAGTCGCGGACAGCTAACACAGCAACTCATCTGTCGGGTGGGGAGGGCGCGGCGGCCGCCCGTGGGCGGTCCCCCGCAGGAGTTGGCACCTTTTCGAGGTCGTTAGCCTCGACGGTTGCCCCGGCTTCAAAGGGCCTGACCCTCAGCCGGTCTCGATGAGCGACAGGAAGTCTATTGGCCCATCACGGTAAGCGTCAAGAAATTGCATACAGCGGACGGCAGGGAGCTCCAGGTTGCCGGGCGTCTCTCCGGTCGCGCACGGCAACCCAATCTCGCCTTGACCGCGCCCACGAGTGCGTACTAACGTACTATTACATTAGTACACGCACGCCGTACCCCGCCGCCCATGAAAGAGCATCGCGCCCTGACTCCACGCCAGGAAGCCCTCGCCGAGCGAGCGCTGTTCGGCGCAATCCTGACGCTGCGCAGCGTGGAGGAATGTCGCGCGTTCTTTCGCGACTTGTGCACTCCGGCGGACTGCAGGCTCTTGCCGATCGCTGGGCGGTCGTGGGGCTGCTGCAGCAAGGCGCGCCGTATCGGGAGATACACAGGCAGACCGGCGTGAGCGTGACCACCATCGGGCGCGTTGCGCGCTATCTGACGAACGGCGCCGGCGGCTATGCGATTGCGGCCGCGCGCAGCAAGGAACAGAGGACGGGCTGACTCATGATGGACAAATCCTCGCGCCTCAAAGTCGCCCTGCAGAAGTCAGGTCGCCTGACTGACAACTCACTCGATCTGCTCGTGCGCTGCGGCCTCAAGTACAGCCGTGGCAAGGATCAGTTGATGTGCTACGGCGAGAACATGCCGCTCGACGTGCTGTTCGTGCGCGATGACGACATCCCCGACCTCGTGCAACAGGACGTCTGCGATCTTGGCATCGTCGGTCTGAACGTCATCGAGGAGAAACGCCTTGCGTTTCAGGCGCTCGGCGTCGCGCCGCTGTTCGAACAGTTGATGGTGCTCGACTTCGGACGCTGCAGGTTGTCCATTGCGGCGCCGGACGGCGTTTCCTACGACGGGCCGGATTCGTTGCGCGGTATGCGCATTGCGACGACGTATCCGCACATCCTCGGCCGCTTCCTGCGCGAGAAAGACTACCGGCCGAAATCGTCACCCTGTCCGGCGCCGTTGAAATCGCGCCGCGGCTGGGACGCGCCGACTTCATCTGCGATCTCGTGTCGACTGGTTCGACGCTGATCGCCAATCACCTGTGGGAAGCGGAGACGATTCTGGAAAGTCAGGCGGCCATCATCAGCACGCCTGTGCCCGTGTCGGCCGGAAAAGCAGGACTGGATCCACCGGGTCGATGCGCATCGACGGCGTGCAGCAGGTCAAGGAAAGCAAATACATCATGCTGCACGCGCCGCGCGCCAGGCTCGCCGAGATCAGAAAGCTCCTGCCGGGAAGCGAGTCGCCTACCATCGTGCCGCTGGACGGCGCGAGCGACAAAGTTGCGCTGCACGCGGTATGTCGCGAGAACGTATTCTGGGAGACGCTCGAGAGTCTGAAGGCCGCCGGCGCCAGCGCGATTCTTGTTCTGCCGGTCGAGAAGATGCTGGCCTGACTGACAACGAAAGCGACTGGCGACGCAGAAAACCACGAAATGCAGCCGCCCATTCTCAACTGGCCCGCGCTTTCGGCGTCCGAGCGATGCGCCGCATTGCAACGCCCGGCGCAGCAGGATGCTCAGTCGCTGCAGCAGCGCGTCCGCGAAATCATTCGTGACGTCCGCACTCGCGGCGATGAAGCCGTGCTCGAGTACACACGTCGCTTCGATTGCCCTTCGCTCGATGCACTGGAAGTCGGTCCTGCGGAGTTCGTCGTTGCCCAGCGTACGTTGAACGCAGATCAGCGCGCCGCTCTCGATCGCGCGATCAGCAACGTGCGACGTTTTCACGAGGCGCAACGCAGCGAGCCGATGATCGTCAACACCTCGCCGGGCGTGGTGTGCGAACGGCACGATCGCGCGATCGACGCCGTCGGCTTGTACGTGCCGGCGGGCGTCGCTCCTCTGCCCTCCACCGCGATCATGGTCGCCGTGCCCGCGCAGATCGCGGGCTGCCGGACGCGAATCATGTGCACGCCGCCGCGCAGGGACGGTCTGGCGGATCCCGCCGTGTTGACCGTCGCGAGATTGTGCGGAATTGAGCGTGTGTTCAAAGTCGGCGGTGCGCAAGCCGTCGCCGCCATGGCGTACGGCACAGCGGCCATACCGAAGGTGGACAAGGTGTTCGGTCCGGGCAGCGCGTGGGTCACCGCGGCGAAACTGCTGTGCGCAAACGATCCGGCGGGCGCTGCGCTGGATCTGCCGGCAGGCCCGTCGGAGGTCCTTGTCATTGCAGACGAGAGCGCCCGGGCTGAATTCGTGGCGTCCGATCTGCTCGCGCAGGCCGAACACAGCGCGGACGCGCAGGTCCTTCTTGTCACGAATTCCAGGGAACTCGCCGATGCAACGCTGATCGAGCTGGAAGCGCAAATGCGCCAGCTCGGGCGCGAGAGCACAGTGCGCGAATCGATCAACCACGCCCGGCTGATCGTCGTCGACTCGCTCGATGCGGCCTTCGAGCTGAGCAACACCTATGCGCCGGAGCACCTGATCGTGCAGACGCGCGAGGCGCGCACGTGGCTGCCGAAGATCCGCAACGCCGGCTCGGTCTTTCTGGGGACGTGGACGCCGGAAACCATGGGCGATTACTGCAGCGGTACGAATCACGTGCTCCCGACCTATGGCTTCGCACGCGCCTACAGCGGCTTGGGCCTGACCGATTTCATGCGGCGCATGACGGTGCAGGAGCTGACGGCGGACGGATTGCGAGACCTCGGTCCAACTGCGATTGCGATCGCCGGACTCGAGGGGCTCGACGCGCACGCGAATGCAGTGCAGGTGCGCCTCACCCGCTTGCAGGGGAGCGCATCGTGAATCCGATTCTGAATCTCGCGCGTCCGGACATCCTCGCGCTCCAGCCATTCAGCATGCGGCGTGGGAGCCCGCGCTCGAGCGCATGCATGCGAACGAAATGCCGTGGAGAGCGCGGGGCGATGCATCGATCGCCGGGCTCAATCGCTATCCCGAACCGCAGCCGGTCGAATGATCGAGCATCTCGCCAACCTCTACGGCGTCGCGCCCGATAACGTACTCGCCGGGCGGGGAAGCGACGAAGGCATCGACCTTGTCATTCGCGCGTTCTGTCGCGCCGGGCAGGACAGCGTGCTCATCTGTCCGCCGACATTCGGGATGTACAAGGTATCCGCCCGCATCCAGGGCGCAGGCGTGCTTGAAGTTCCCCTGCTCAGGGAAAAAGGCTTCGCACTCGATGCTCGAAGCGCTGCTGTCGACGTGGTGCGACCGAGTGAAGATCGTCTTCCTGTGCTCGCCGAACAATCCTACCGGCGGCGCCCTCGACCGCAGCGCCGTGGAGCGCGTGTGCAGGGACCTGAGCGACAAGGCGCTTGTCGTCGTCGATGAGGCCTACATCGAGTTCGCGCGCACGGAGAGCTTCATACGACAGCTCGATCGTCATGCGAATCTGGTCGTGCTGCGCACCCTATCGAAGGCGTACGCGCTTGCCGGCGCGCGCTGCGGGGCGCTGATCGCGCAGCCCGATGTCGTGAACCTGCTCGCGCGCGTCATCACGCCCTACGCGCTGCCGACTCAGACCAAGGAGGCGGTTCTCACCTTTACGGACGCGCAGCATCGTACGGAAGCTGCGCAGCGCCTCGCGACCGTTTCTCGCGAGCGCGAGCGTCTCGCACTCGCGCTGGCCCGCTGCCCGCTGATTACGCGCGTATGGCCCAGCGACGCAAACTTTCTGCTGGTCGACTGCGTCGACGCTGATCGCGTGTTGCGGGCGGCCACGTCCGTCGGGCTGCTCATTCGCGACCCCCGCGCTCAGCTCGGACTTGCCAACAGTCTGCGCATTTCCATCGGTACGCCCGAACAGAACGATCGATTGCTGCGCGGTCTTGCGCAGGCCGCCGGAGCCTCCGCATGAGCGCCGGCCCGAACGCGTGCTGTTCATCGACCGTGACGGCGCACTCCTCATGGCGCCGCCCGATCGGAGAATCGACGCGCTGCAGAAATTTCGCCTGATTCCTGGCGTCATCCCGGCGCTGTCGGCGCTGCGCAACGCCGGGTACACGTTCGTGATGGTGAGCAATCAGGAGGGTCTCGGCACGGCGAGCCTACCGGCGCCGGCTTTTCGGGAGGCGCAGACTTTCCTGCTGGACCTGCTGTCGTCCCAGGGCGTCGCCCTCGAAGCTGAATTCATCTGCCCTCACCTGGAGAAGGATAACTGCGCATGCCGCATGCCGCGCATCGGGCTCCTGGACGGCTACCTGCGCGCGAACGCGATCGATCCGTACAACAGCTACGCCATCGGCGATGGCGCGACGAACCTGGAGTTCGCGCGCAATCTCGGCGTGCAGGCAATCCGTGTGCGCGCCGATCAGGGCGCCGGTGAGACCTGGGCCGAAATCGCCCACCGGCTTGCCACAGTGCAGCGCATCGCCCGGGTCGAGCGCCGGACGAAGGAAACGCACATCACAGTCGAACTGAACCTCGATCAGGAGTCGCCGATTCAGGTTTCGACGGGGCTGGGGTTCTTCGACCACATGCTGGAGCAGATCGCGAAGCACGGCGGCTTCTCTCTGCAGCTCTCATGCACGGGCGACCTGCATATCGATGAACATCACACCGTCGAGGACTGTGCGCTTGCACTGGGCCAGACGTTGAAGGCGGCGCTCGGTGACAAACGCGGCGTCCAGCGCTATGGATTTCTGCTGCCGATGGACGAAGCGTTGGCGCAGGTCGCCCTCGATCTTTCCGGTCGGCCTTATTTTGTCTTCGAGGGCCGCTTCGGCCGGGACCAGATCGGACAGCTGCCGACCGAACTCGTGCCGCACTTTTTCCGTTCGCTCGCCGAATCCCTTGGCGCGGCCATCAATCTCAAGGTGACCGGCGAAAACACGCATCACATGATCGAAGCCTGCTTCAAAGTCGTCGGACGCGCGCTGCGTCAGGCCGTCCGGATCACCGATGCGGAGCTGCCGAGCACGAAGGGTGCGCTCTTGATGACGCGTCTTGCGATCATCGACAGCGGCGGCGCCAACATCGCCTCGCTACAGTTTGCGATCGAGCGCCTCGGCGCCGCCTCTGAATTGACGACGAATCCCGCGACGGTTCGTGCAGCGACTCACGTGATCCTGCCGGGCGTGGGGGCGGCAGCCGATTGCATGGCGCGCCTCGAGAACGCCGGGCTCGTCGCGACCATCCGTCAGCTCAGGCAACCGATGCTCGGCATCTGCGTCGGCATGCAATTGCTGTTCGAATCTTCGGAGGAAGGTGCAGTCCCCTGTCTCGGCCTGTTGCCCGGCCGGGTGCGTCGCTTCCCTGGCCGCGCAGATCTTCCCGTCCCGCACATCGGCTGGAATCAACTTGAGTTCGAGCGAGATTCGGCGTTGCTAGAGGACGTCGCACCGCTTGACCACGTGTACTTCGTGCACAGCTATGCTGCCCCGGTGAGCGACCTCACGATCGCAACGACGTCCTACGGCGCCGCGTTCTCATCGATTGTCCAGCGCGGCAACGTCTACGGCGCTCAGTTTCATCCTGAACGTTCGGCGCGAGTCGGAGCGCTGGTGTTGCGCAACTTTCTGCGACTGCGATGAGGTCCCCTCCGCCATGGAACTGATTCCGGCGATCGATCTCAGAGAGGGACGGTGCGTGCGCCTGTTGAAGGGCGACTTCGCAGCAGAAACGGTGTACCCGGATGATCCTCAGCGGTTGCTGGATCGCTACCGATCGATCGGCGCGCGACATGTGCACGTCGTCGATCTGGACGGCGCGCGTGATGGTGAGCCACGGAATCGCTCCGTGATCCTGAGCCTTGCGCGTCAACCCGGCGTGCGTCTGCAGGTGGGAGGCGGATTGCGGACTCTCGCTCGTGTGCGTGAATTGCTCGAAGCGGGCGTTGAACGCGCGGTGATCGGCAGTCTCGCAGTGACGGCGCAGGACGAGGTCATCGCGTGGATCGACGAGGTGCAGGCTGATCGCATTGTGCTCGCGCTCGACGTACGGATCGATTCGTCGGGCGCTCCCATGCTTACCACGCACGGCTGGCGCGCGACGAGTGCGACCTCGCTGTGGTCGGCGGTCGAGCGGTTCGCCCAGGTCGGCGTCCGTCATGTGTTGTGCACGGACGTCGAGCGCGACGGTGCGCTCGCCGGGCCGAACTTCGATCTCTACGCGGACGCCGTGCGCCGGTTCCCGCAGCTGCAGTGGCAGGCGTCGGGCGGCGTGGCGTCGGCGCAGGACCTGGCCGGGCTGCGCGAGTGCGGGGTCGCCGCCGTCGTCAGCGGCAAGGCGCTGCTGGAAAACCGGATCAACCTTGAGGAGTTGCGGCCATTCTTGCCAAACGCATCATCCCCTGTCTCGATGTGAGAGATGGGCAGGTGGTCAAGGGCGTTCGCTTCCGCGAACACGTGGTCGTGGGCGACATTCTCGAGCTCGCGACGCGCTATCGCGATGAGGGCGCGGACGAGCTGGTGTTCTACGACATCACTGCAAGTCCGGACGGCCGATCCGTGGATCGCAGTTGGGTGCGGCGCATCGCCAGAATTCTCGATATCCCATTTTGCGTCGCCGGCGGCATTCGCAGCGTTGCGGACGCCGAGCAAGTGCTGGGCGAAGGCGCGGAAAAGATCTCGATCAACTCCCCCGCCCTCACTGATCCGGAGCTGATCTCACGCCTGAGCGCACGCTTCGGCGCCCAATGCGTCGTCGTCGGCGTCGACAGTCAGACCATGGACGGAACCTATCTCGTGCACCAGTTCACGGGCGATCCGGCGCGCACCCGCAACACCGGGCGCAAGACGCTCGACTGGGTGCGCGAGGTGCAGTCGCGCGGCGCCGGTGAAATCGTGCTGAATTGCATGGCGAGCGACGGCGTACGCCAGGGTTACGACATTGCACAACTCGCCGCGGTCCGCAGCGTGTGCTCGGCGCCGCTCATTGCGTCCGGCGGCGCCGGCGCGCCCGAGCATTTCGCGGAAGTTTTCGACAAGGCGCGGGTGAACGGCGCACTGGCGGCGAGCGTCTTCCACAGCGGCGCGATCGCCATTCCCGCTCTCAAGCGATTTCTGCGCAGCCAATCCATCGAGATCCGACCATGAAGGCCGAACAGATCAATGCGCTCGCCTGGGACAAGGGCGACGGTCTGCTGCCCGCTGTCATTCAGGACGCGCAGACCGGCAAGGTGCTGATGCTCGGCTTCATGAACCGCGAAGCGCTCCGCGTCACGCTGAGCGAACGGCGCGTCACATTCTTCAGTCGCAGCAGGAATCGTCTGTGGACGAAGGGCGAGACCTCAAACAACTATCTGAACCTCGTCAGCGTCACACCCGATTGCGACAACGACACGTTGCTGATCACTGCGAATCCCGACGGACCAACCTGCCACACCGGAACTGAAACGTGTTTCGGCGACGCGGTCGCAACGGGCGCGGCTGACTTCGCGTTTCTGGCGCAATTGCAGTCCGTGATCGCCCAGCGTATCGCTGACAGACCCGAAGGCAGCTATACCGCGCGCCTCTGGGCGGACGGGCCGAACCGGATCGCGCAAAAGGTCGGTGAGGAAGGCGTCGAGGTCGCACTCGCGGCCGTCACGCAGGCAGACGAGCGGCTCATCAGTGAATCCGCAGATCTTCTGTTCCATCTCACCCTGTTGCTCAGGAGCAGGAATCTGTCGCTCGCGGCGGTGGTGCGGGAGCTCGAGCAGCGGCACGCAACCAAGCCATGAGAGCGCTTTGCGTGGAGAGCCGCGATAGACCGCAAGAAAGAGCAGGCAATATCACGGAGCGAAAAGCGGCGGAGGCATGATGGATCAGTTGCTTCGACTACCTCTATAAGCGCCATCCTTTCTGCCGTCTTTTGCGGCTCTTCTCTCAGAGACTGAAGTTAAGCCGCAGTCCCGCTCGCGGCCAGCGCGCCTTGATCAGCCGGCCCGTGCCGGAGAGCGTGATGTAGGCGTCCTGCATATCGGCGCCGCCAAAGCAGATGTTCGTCGTCATCGGATCAGGCATCGCGATGTGTTCGTATTGTCCGTCAGTGCGGATAACGGCGACGCCGCCATTGATCAAAGTCGCTGCGCAGACATCGCCGTTCGCTTCGACGGCGAGGCTGTCGAGCAACTGATGACCAGGCAGCGTGCACACGACGCGGCCGCGAGTGAGTCCGGTCGGGCGCGCGATCGTTCCCGGCGATGGTATGTCGAACGCCCAGAGCTTCTGAGCATCGGTGTCGTTGCAATAGACGATTGCTTCATTCGGCGACAATCCCACGCCATTCAAGGAGACGGCGGGAAACACGGCGCGATGCAGGTGCGATCCGTCGGGTCGCGCATAGTAGAGCGCGCTGTGGTCGCGCTGACGCACGAAGCGCTTGCCGTGATCGGTAAACCAGAAGCCGCCCGTGCGATCGAACACGATGTCGTTTGGTCCGCCGAGTCGCTCGCCTTCGAAGGAGTCATAGACGCGCTCGAACGTCCCGGTCGCCGGATTGACCCGCTCGATACGGCCGGTCGTGTAGTCGGCCGGCGCGCGACCCGGCATCAGGAGTCCGTTGACCGTGCGCCACTCGAAGCCGCCGTTGTTGCAGACATACACACAACCATCAGGCCCGAGCGCAGCGCCGTTTGGTCCGCCTCCGAGGTGCGCGATGACCTCACGACCGCCGCGCCACACTCGCGTCAGCGTCCCGCGAGCGATTTCGACCAGAATGACCGAACCGTCGGACATCGCGATCGGACCTTCCGGAAACTGCAAGCCCTCTGCGATTACCTCGAAGTCCATGGGATTTCCGGCCTTATTGCCTTGCGGACGCTGATGGAGATCTGCTCAGGACAAACATCGCGACCGCCCCCGCCGCTGTGACGCATGCAGCCGCGATGAAGGCGATCGATGAACTCCAGCGCTCCCACACTGCGCCGAACAGTACGGCGCCGGGCAGCACGAGCAGGCCGCTGGTCAGATGATAGTAGCCGAACGCCGTGCCGCGCTCCGTCGCACTCGCATGATCGCCGATGAGCGAACGTTCCGCCGGTTCGGTGAACGCGAGCGACATCGAGTAGAGCACAAACAACGCCCACACAGCGACACTTCGCGCGTCGACGGTTGCAATCAACAACAGCAGCGCCACGCGCATCGACCAACCGATCGCGAGCACCTTCGCCCGACCGAGCCGGTCGGATAACGCCCCCGCAGGCCATGACGTGAACATCTTTGCGAGACTTGCGCAGGCCCAGAGCAATGGAATCCATTTCGTCGCAAGTCCTGCGTCGTGCGCCCACAGCACGACGAACACCTCGGGCACGCTCGCCAGGGCGAGACCGCCCGCTGCAACCACCATCGCCCTGATCTGCGGGTGCAGAAGTTTCCAGTTCAGGGTCGCACGTGTTGTCGAGTTCGCGCGTGGCGGCGTCCGCGGCAACCCGAACACGATCAGCAACAGCACACAGGTCCCGGGAAGCACCGACCAGTAGAAGACGCTGGCGAGCGGCGCGTTCGTCTCCAGAAGCAAGTAGGCGAAGATAGGCCCAATGACCGCACCAGCGTGATCCATGGAGCGATGAAAACCGAAGGCGCGGCCGCGAACGTCGGCGCCTGTCGCGCCGGCGATCATGGCGTCGCGCGGCGCGGTGCGTAGCCCTTTGCCAATGCGGTCAGCGAAACGAAGCAGCAACACCATCGGCCAGCCGAGGGCGATCCCAATCAGAGGCCGCACGCCATTTGAGAGCGCGTAGCCGCTCAGCACGAGTCGCTTGGGATTCCAGCCGCGATCCGCCAGCCAGCCGGATACCAGCTTGAGGATGCTCGCCGCCGCTTCGGCCGCGCCTTCGACCAGGCCGACGATCGCCGGACCGGCACCGAGCGTCGCGGTCAGAAAAATGGGCAGGAGCGGCGTGATCATCTCGCTCGCCGCATCGTTCAGCAGCGAGACGAAGCCGAGGACGATGACTGTGCGCGGGAGAAGAGCCATGGCTGGGGGCTGGAGACCGGAGGCTGGTGGTCAGAGGTCCACACTCACACGCTTGGCGCCTCGCCGATCGAGCGCGGCGCGCGTCGGCAGCGAACTCTGTTCTCTACCTCCAGCCTCCAGCCCCCGGTCTCCAGCCCTTCAAATCAGAAACTCCCGCGCCGGCTCGCGCAGGTTGTACGTCGAACTCATCGCACGGCCGTAAGCGCCTGCGGTGGCGATCAGCAGCACATCGCCCTCCTGGGTGGGCGGCAGCAGGCGATCGAGTCCGAGCTGATCGCCGGACTCGCAGATCGGCCCGACGATGTTCACCACCTCGGTCGCCAGATCATCCAGGCGCGAGAGATTCAGAATCTCGTGATGCGCCCCATACAACGCGGGACGGATCAGCGAGTTCATGCCCGTCGCAACGCCGACATAGTGAACTTCGCCCTTGCCCTTCAACTGCGTGACCTGCGCGAGCAGCACGCCCGCCTCTGCGACGAGATAGCGACCAGGCTCGATCCACAGCGTGAGTTGCGGATGCGCAGCCTTGAGCGCAGAGAGCGCCGCGCCGAACTCAGGCAGGACGACGCCTTGTTGCCCGAGCCGTTCCGGTACGCCGAGCCCGCCGCCAAGGTCGATGTAGCGCACGTCCCTGAATCGCCGTGCAAGCGAGGTGAGCGTCTCACCGACCAGCCGCCAGTTGTCGACGCTGAAAACGCCGCTGCCGGTATGCGCGTGCAAGCCGATGATGCGGGCGCCCGCCGTGCGCACGAGCCTCTCGAGTTCATCCATCTCGAACAGCGGTACGCCGAATTTCGAATGCACGCCGGCCGTGCGCACCTTGTCGTGATGGCCGCGCCCGTAACCCGTGTCGATGCGCACGAAGAGCTCGCGTCCCTTGAATAACTCGGGCCACGCCTGCAGCGGATGCAGGTTGTCGAGCGTCACCCACACGCCCTGCTGCAGAGCCCATTCGTACTCGTGACGTGGCGCGAAGTTCGGCGTGAACAGGATCCTTGTGCGATCGATCGCGGGCAGCGTTTGCAGCACGTGCTCGACTTCGCCCTGCGAGACGCACTCGAACCCAATCCCTTGCTCATGGAACAGTTTCAGAATTCCGGGATGCCAGTTCGCCTTGAGCGCATAGAAGACGTTGTCGACGCCCGGAAGCGACATGAGCGCCTGCGCCTTCGACTTCAACGTCGCGCGGTCGTAGACGAACGCCGCGCCGTGCTCGCGGCCGAGCTCAATCAGATCGTTGCGACGCTCCGACCACCACTGACGCGCCACGTCGCTTTCCTTTGCGGTCGGACCATAGAGCTCTTCCCAGGTGGGACCGAGCACGCGATCCGCCGTCATCTTGCGGATGGCGATCTCGTGCAGGCGCGAGACGAGCCGATCGCCCTGCTCTTCGTCGATGACGAAAGTGATGTTCAGATCATTCGCCGCCTGCGTCACCAGGTAGATCTTCTGTTCCTCGAAGAGCTCGAGCGCATCCCCCAGCCGATGGAGGATCGCGCGAATATTGCGGCCGACGAGACTGACGGCCGCGCACGGACCGATGACTTCGACGCGACACAGCCTGCCGAGATCGAGCACGAGGGCGTCGAGCGTCGCCTTGTCGAGCGTATTCGCGGCGGGATCAAGCGAAACCGTGACGCTGGTTTCGGAGGTCGACACCAGATCGACGGACATCCCATGGTCCCTGAACACGGCGAACGCATCGGCGAGAAAACCGACCGAATGCCACATCCCCACGGTCTCCATGGAAATGAGCGTGATGTTCTTCTTGATCGTGACCGCCTTCACCTGCGCGGCGACGTGGCCGCCCTGCGTCGTGATGACGGTGCCCTCGAGTTTCGGCGTCTGCGTCGCGTAGACGTACAGCGGGATGCCGTATTGCTTGACAGGCATGATGCAACGGGGATGCAGCACCTTGGCGCCGCTGCTCGCGATCTCCTGCGCCTCGTCATACTCGAGCGCGCGCAGCAATCGCGCTGTAGACACCGAGCGCGGATTGGCGCTGAACATGCCCGGCACATCGGTCCAGATCTCGAGGCGGCGCGCCTGCAGTTTGACGGCGAAATAGCTGCCCGAAGTATCCGAGCCGCCGCGTCCCAGCAGGACGGTGTCGCCTTGCTCATCGCTCGCGATGAAGCCCTGCGTGATCCAGACCGTGCCCGGTTGCGACCAGCGCTGCTGCAGATCGTGATCCGGCTCGTACGAGCACGTCGCGGAGAGCCAGGTCGCACGCATGCTGGCGTTGCGTCGCGGCTCCGCCTTCAGGACTGTGCGCGCGTCCACCCACTGCACGTCGAGCCCTTGCGAAGTGAGAAACGCCGCCCCGAGCCGGGTCGCCATCAATTCGCCTTGCGCCATGACGCGAGCTCGCAAGCGCTCGCTCACCTCGCCAACGAGCGCTATGCCCTCGGCAATCTGCCGCAGACGCTTGAACTGATCTTCGAGATCCGGACTTGGAATGATGCCGAGGTCGCGTGCGAGATCGCGATGTCGCTGCTCGATCTGCAACATGACCGGCTGCCACTGATTGCCGAGCGCAAGGTTCAGAAGCTGTTCGAGGCGATCGGTGACGCCCGAAAGCGCCGAATGAACGATCACGGGCCGCATTCCATTCGACAAACGGTCGCGCAGCACCGCCGCAATGTTCTTCCAGTTCGCGACCGAAGAGACGCTCGTGCCGCCGAACTTGAGCACCACCCAGGGCGAGGCGGCGGACGCCGGATCAGCCATCGTCATGCGAGACCCCGTTCAGCTGTGACGTTTTTGGCGCTGGAGGCGCACCTGCGCCGCGCCAGGAGCGGCGATATTCGACTCTGAGGGCGCCAGGGACCCGGGCGGGCGCGGACGACCGCTCCGCTCCAGGGTCAGCGGACCCTACTCTTCTTCTTCGAAATCCTTCAGTTCCCTTTGCAGGCGACGCTCCGCGAGCACATCCTCGAGCTTGCTCCAGGCCGCCTTACCCTTTTTCGCCGCTGCCGAAGCGCTGGGACGCGCACGACGGGCCGTCGGGTCGATGAACTTTTCGTAACTTTGATCCTCGTCGCTCTCTGCGACGAAGTCATCATCGAGATCGAAGTGATCGTCGTCTCTCTCCATCATGGGATTCCTGAAAAAGTCCTGACAAATCAACTACATCGAGACAAGGCGGGGCCGGAAGCCTGCGGACTATATACGATGCGCCGCCGTTTTCAATGGCCCGAACGGAAATGCCCGGCCGCAGCGTCGGGCATTTACGGATAGTGCAGCCTATGTGCGGCCGGACGGCCGA
Organism: uncultured Gammaproteobacteria bacterium; assembly: GCA_963723505.1. Classification (GTDB taxonomy): domain Bacteria; phylum Pseudomonadota; class Gammaproteobacteria; order Steroidobacterales; family Steroidobacteraceae; genus Steroidobacter. Next base: position 62,985 of record CAVRQU010000020.1, on the reverse strand, counting down.
ATTTCCAGCGAGCTAGCGGCCGGAGACCGTGACCGGCGCCCCGCGTCCCAGCCCCAGCCCCTCGGCGGCGCTTTGCTCTGCGCGAGCTATCTCGATCACGCCGAAGGAATTGATGAGGGCGAGGTATTCGCCTGGGCGGACGTCGCCGTACGTGCGCCGCAATGGGAAGCTCTGGCCGCCTGTTCGTACAACGGGGTGGGCAAATGCATGCACGAGCCCGGCGTCGATGTTCGTGATCAGGTTGCCGAAATGATCGATCGTGATCACGACGCCCGCCACCTGGTCCGCGGACGCGCTGGGTTCATCGACCCAGGACGGCACGATGTCCGTCACCTGCGGCCCGAGTTCCGCAAAGGGTGCGCGACCAGCTGCCATCTCCGCGGCAATCGGCGCGAAGATGTCCCGACCATGAAACGTTGCGCTCACCGGCGGAAGACGGAATTTGCTCGTAAGGCGCGCGACATCAAGTCGGCGGATCTCGCAGGCAGTCGATCGAGTCACCACAGGCGCCAGCAGTCCGTTGTCAGGGGCGAGGAACGCGTGACCATCTGCGACGACGGCGAGGATGTCGCGAGTTGTCCCGACGCCCGGATCGACGACGGCGACATGCACCGATCCGTCCGGAAAATAGCAGTACGCGCGCGCCAGCCAGAACCCCGCTTCGGCCGGCCAATACACGGGAACCTCGTGCGTGACGTCGATGATCCGCGCCTCTGGCAGTCGGGCGAGAATGCGGCCCTTCATGGTCGCGACGAATGGCCCCTGGTGGCCAAAATCGGTCGTGATGGTGATAACGCCGGACGCTTTGAACATCGGAAAAGGGTCAACTGGCCAACCGGCCAACTGGCTAACTGGCCGAATTCGGAAGGCTTCGACAGCACAGCTTATTCGCTCGCGCTCAGACCGGCTATCCGGTTGCCGGCTGGCCTAGGCGGAATACTCGAACCGTCCAAAATCCTCGACGACGACGTTGCGTTTCGTGGCTACCAGACGGAACGCCGCATCGCCCGCGCCTACCTTCCAGATATCCACGTGAAGCGGCTCCCCGGGAAAGACGGGATTCGTGAAGCGCACATCGAGCCGGCGAAGTCTGCCCGGGTCGTCGCCGCACAGGGTCTTGATCAGCGCGCGTCCGACCATCCCATAGGCGCACAAGCCATGGAGAATCGGGCGATCGAATCCCGCGCTGCGCGCGATCTCGGGATCGATGTGCAGCGGGTTGTAGTCGCCGGCCAGTCTGTAGATCAGCGCCTGATTCACTGAGGGCGGCAGTTCCGCTCTCGCGTCGGGCGCGCGTTCGGTCGGCAGCGGCCGCGGCCTGGGCTGTCCTTCGCTCTTGCCGCCGAAACCGCCGTCGCCGCGCAGAAACGCCACGTTGCCCATGGTGACCAGCAGGTCCCCGCTTGCTGCGTTGTACAACTTGCGCGTCAAGTACATGATCGCGCCCTTTGCGGCCCCCTTGTCGTAGATCTCGTCGATTGTCGTGTCGCTGTACACCGTTCCTTCCACAGGCAGCGGACTGTGCATCAGCAGCGACTGCTCGGCGTGCAGCAACATCCGGTAGTTCACGCCGAACGCCGGGTCGGCGAGACGCATGGCGCCGGCCGCGAGCGTCACGGCGAGCGTCGGCAGTGCGACGAGCTCTTTCTCATAGACATACTTCAGGTCGTTCGCGTCGGTCGGATCCGCTGCACCGACGTTCAGGCCGAGCGCATAGAGAATGGTGTCCTTTTTCGTGTACTGATGACTTGCAGTCTCGAACTTCGTGCTCATCAGCCTGGCGTAATTGAGCGGCATGACTTCGTCTTGTGTATCGGGTTGCGCCGCATTGTCGCCCAGGCTGCTCGCTGGATGAAGAAGAATCGGGGCGTTCACGGCGGGCGGGCCCGCAGGACAGGGGAATCGAGATTCGAGATTCGGGAATCGCGCTCCCGAAAGCCGGGGCTACTCCGAGCGCCCCGCGCTCTGCGCACAGGGCGGAAACTCGCGCGGCTTCTTGCTCGCGCGACGCGACTCTCTTAGCATTCCCGCGCGCATGTGACTGGCGTAGATGGATGCAACCATCGGGAAGCATGCGTGCAGAGTTCTCCGCGTACGGCCGCTCGCCTGGGCATTCGTCCACTTCCACCGGGAGCGCCGTCATGCATATCTCATTCGACGTCCTGCAATCCTCCGACCCCGAAGTTTTCGCCGCCGTCGTCGGTGAGGAGCAACGTCAGCGCGATGGACTCGAATTGATTCCATCCGAGAACTACGCCTTCCCTGAAATCTACGCCACGAACGGCAGCGTCCTGGCAAACAAGTACGCGGAGGGCTATCCGGGCCGACGTTACTACGGCGGGCAGGAATTCACCGATCGACTCGAGACGCTGGCCATCGAGCGCGCGAGGCGCCTGTTCCGCGCGCAGCACGCCAACGTACAACCACTCAGCGGCTCGCCGATGAATCAGGCCGTGTATATGGCGTGCCTGTCGCCGGGCGACACAGTGCTTGCGATGGATCTGTCGCACGGCGGGCATCTCACGCACGGTGCGCCGGCGTCCTGTATGGGCAAGATCTTCAATTTCGTGCGCTACAAGACGCTGCCGCCCGACGGACGCATCGACTACGACGGCGTGCGCGCCATCGCGCGCAAGGTGCGCCCACGCATCGTGCTGTGCGGACATTCCTCTTATCCGCGCGAGCTGGACTACGCGCAGTTTCGCTCGATCGCGGACGAGGTCGGCGCCCTCACGATGGCCGACGTGTCGCACATCGGCGGACTCATCGCGGGCGGCGCGTTGCAGAATCCCCTGGATCACGGCTTCGACATCGTGACGACCACGACGCACAAGTCGCTGCGGGGTCCGCGCGGCGGCATGATCCTGTGTTCGAACACGCTTGCGCAGCAGATCGATCAGGCGGTGTTCCCCGGCATGCAGGGCGGGCCGCACATGAATGCAGTGGCCGGCATCGCCGTGACGATGAAGCTCGCTTCCGAAGCGGCCTTCAGTGAATACGCGCGACAGGTCCTTCGCAATGCGAGCGTGCTCGCCGCGGAGCTGCAGCAGCGCGGCTGTCGTCTGATTACGGGCGGCACCGACAATCATCTGATCGTGATCGATACGGTGACGTCGTTCGACATCGACGGCCGGATTGCAGAATCAGCGCTCGACGCCGCCGGACTCACTGTGAACAAACAGATCGTTCCCGACGATCCTCGTCCGCCGCTGCGTCCAAGCGGTATCCGCCTCGGCACGCCCGCACTCACGACGCGTGGCTTGCGGGAAACCGAGATGACGCAAGTCGCCGAATGGATGGTGCAGGCGATGCAATCGCCCACGGACGCGGCGAAGCTGCGCGCACTGCAGGCGGACGTGCGCGCGTTGTGCCGCACGTTTCCTGTGCCCGGCCTGAACGCCTAGCCCCGGGCGTCGGGCCGCTGCGACGAAACGGCGCCGCGGCGGGCGCGCCTGCTAGGTCAGGAGGCGCGCCCCGCTTTGGGCATCGAAAAAATGCATGCGCTCCGGCGCGATATGCAGGGTAATCTGCGCACCGACTGCGGGCGTGTTGTACGGAGACGAACGCACGATCAGCGGCCACGCGCCGTAGCGTGCATGGATGAACGCTTCGTTGCCGATCGCTTCGACGAGTTCGACGGTCGCGGCGAGGCGGGCGCTGTGGGGGAATTGCGGTGCGTCGATGCGCTGAATGTCTTCCGGACGGACCCCAACCACGACTTCACGATCTCCCAACGCTTGCGTCGGCGGAATCGGCAGCACGGCGCCCTGCCCCTCGACCGCCGCGCCGTCGGCGCGTACCCGACCGCGAAACTGATTCATCGCCGGATTGCCGAGGAATCCCGCCACGAACAGATTCATCGGCCGTTCGTAGATCTTCATGGGCGCATCGATCTGCTGCACGACGCCCTTGTCGAGCACGACGATCCGCTGCCCGAGCGTCATCGCCTCGACCTGATCGTGCGTCACGTAGATCATCGTGACGCCCAGTGAGCGATGCAGGCGGGCGATCTCGGTGCGCATGGACGATCGCAGCTTGGCGTCGAGATTGGAGAGCGGCTCATCCAGTAGAAACACCTGCGGATGGCGCACCAGTGCACGGCCAAGCGCAACCCGCTGCCGCTGCCCGCCCGAAAGTTCGCGCGGCCGGCGCTTGAGCATGGGGGCGAGTTCGAGGGTCTCAGCGGCCTTGTGCACCCGCTCCGTGATTTCCGACGGCTCATGGCCGCGCAGCTTGAGGCCGAAGCCGAGATTCTCCGCGACCGTCATGTGCGGATAAAGCGCGTAACTCTGAAAGACCATCGCGATGTCGCGGTCGCGGGGCGCCAGATGCGTGACGTCGCGATCGCCGATAAAAATTTCCCCCTGGGTGGCCTCCTCGAGGCCCGCAATGAGGCGCAGCACCGTACTCTTGCCGCAGCCGGAAGGACCCACGAGCACGAGCAGTTCGCCGTCGCCGATCATGAAGTCGGCGTGGTCCACCGCGACGTGGCCATTGCCATAGACTTTACGGACAGAGCGCAGGGTTACTGAAGCCATTCTGGAAACGGATCCGGATAGTCAAAAACGAGGCGCAACGGCGCGGTTCTACCTACAGCCTACAGCCTACAACCTATAAACTCCTCACCATGACCGCGCCTCAGTATCGCTTTCCCGACTCCTTCCTCTGGGGTTGCGCGACTTCGGCCTATCAGATCGAAGGTTCGCCGCTCGCCGACGGCGCGGGTTCCAGCATCTGGCACCGCTTCGCACACTCTCCCGGCCGCGTGCATGACAACGATAACGGGGACATCGCCTGCGATCACTATCGCCGGTTCGAAAGCGACGTCGACCTCATGCAGGCGATGCGGCTCAATGCCTATCGCTTCAGCATCGCGTGGGGCCGCATCCTGCCGGACGGGGTTGGACGCATCAATGCCGCGGGCCTCGGCTTCTACGAACGGCTTGTCGATCGATTGCTGTCGAAAGGCATCCAGCCCATGGCGACGCTGTACCACTGGGATCTGCCGGCGGCGCTCGATGATCGCGGCGGCTGGCTGAACCGGGATGCGGCGCACTGGTTCGCCGAGTACGCCGACATCGTATTTCGGCGGCTCGACGATCGCGTCAGATTGTGGACCACGCTGAATGAACCGTGGGTGGTGACCGACGGGGGTTATCTGCATGGCGTGCTTGCGCCCGGCCATCGTAACCGCTTCGAGGCGCCGCTCGCGTCGCATCATCTGATGCTTGCGCACGGCGCAGCCGTTCAGGCGTATCGGGCGAGCGGCCGCCATCAGATCGGCCTGGTCGTCAACATCGAACCGAAGTACGCGGCGTCGCAGTCCGCAGAGGACCTCGCAGCGACGCAGCGCGCCGACGCGTACATGAATCGGCAATATCTCGATCCGGCGCTGCTCGGCTCGTATCCGGCCGAGCTGCGCGAAGTCTTCGGCGAGGCATGGCCTGAGCATCCGGCCCGCGACCTGGAGCAGATCAGGCAACCCATCGACTACATCGGGGTGAACTACTACACGCGCAGCGTCGTGCGCGCCGACCCGAACGCCTGGCCGCTGTATGCAGCGGGCGTGCGTCAGAAGCAGCACGCCCATACCGAAACGAACTGGGAAGTGTTTCCGAAGGGTCTGACGGACGTATTGCTGTGGATCAAGACCCGTTACGGCAATCCCCCGACCTACATCACTGAGAACGGCGCGGCTTTCTATGATCCGCCGGCCGTGGCGGGCGCCGTTCTGGAAGATCCGCTTCGCGTCGATTACCTCCGCACACACCTGCGCGCCGTGCACGATGCGATGAAGCAAGGCGCTGACATCCGCGGCTACCTCGCCTGGTCGCTGTTCGACAACCTGGAGTGGGCGTACGGATTTTCGAAACGCTTCGGTCTGCTGCACGTGAACTACGACACGCTCAAGCGCACGCCGAAAGCGAGCGCACATTTCTATTCGCGAGTCATCGCAACGCAGGGCGCGGCGCTGGATGAGGCCGGTTGACCGTTGACAGTTGACCGTTGACAGCCAGAGAACCTGCAGCATCCTTCCTCCCGTCAACCGTCAACCGTCAACCGTCAACCGTCAACCGTCAACGATCAGGTGAGCTGTCAACGGCGAACGACACCGTGAACGGCAGCTGGGTGATCCGCATTTCGGTTCCGAGCCAACGCGCAGATCCGCGTTCGATCGCCTGCTCCTGCGGATGCTCCTCCTCGGGCCAGGCGACCGCGACGCCGCCTTTCGGCATCTCTATCGCTTCGACGTTCAGGACGCGTCGATTTCCCTCGATGCGCAAGGAATACGTCAGGAGCCCGTACGGCGTGCGCAAATTGCGCACGCCAAAGCCGTCCTTCTTCGTCCAGGCAAGCGGCACGCCGGGCATCAGCACCAGCGTTTCATCGGCCGGCCGCTCGAACGCGAACATGTCGAGGAATGATCGCCCGAAGTCGGACGCGACCCAGCCATGCGGCATGTCGCCGATGAAGCGGGAGCGACGCACTTCGCGACCGACGACCTCGGCCCACTGATTCCACGCGGCCGGCCGCCGATCGTTCATGAAGAACTCAATGAGCTCGGCGCCGCGTTCACGCCAGCGCAGGCGTATGAAGGCGGCCAGATTGCGCCACTCGTAGGGCGTATAGGCGTCCCAGTCCGTCGAGGTGCGGCGCTTCGTGAAATCCTTCCAGTACCCTTCGAAGGTCGCGAACACCGCCGGCGGAGGCAACATCTGTTGCTCCCCGACGGGCGCCAGGGCGATCGTCGTCGAGGTCGGATCGAAGTCGCCCAGTTCGGCGGCGCCGGGCAGAAACGCGATGTCATGCGCCTGCATCGCCACGGCGAGCGAGCGATACAGATCGGAGCGGAACTGATCGCGCGACTCGATGAAGCGGTGCATATCCTCTTTCTGTCCGAGCGTTCGCGCGATGCGCACCGCGGACTCATATCCTGCGAGCGACCAGAAATTGTCCCAGTACGAATGCATCGGCTTCGCGGCGTACCCTTCGTGACTGATCGAGGCCGGCATGAGGCCGTAGAAAGCCTTGCGGTCCCCCTGCTGATTCTCTTCGGTCCGTTCGGAGAGACGCAGCTTGTCCATGTAGGCCACTGTCTTGCGCGCCGCGGGCCATAGTTCACGCAGTAGCTCGATGTCCCGCGTGTACCGATACGTCTCATCGATCAGAAACAGAAATTCTCCCTGACTGTCGTTCTCCGGCACCGGATCGGCGCCTCGCCGGTCGACGCAACACGGCGCTTTGCCATTTGCAAACTGGTACGGCGCATACCAGCGGAGAAACTCTTTCACGACATCCTCGTGCCCAAGGCGCAACAACATCTCCGAGGTCAGCGCGCCGTCGCGTATCCAGGAGCGCTCGTACGCCCGCGACCCCGGCTGCAGCGCGGGGCCGTCGCGGTTGATGAGCACGTGTGCCAGCGCCGTCTTCAGCGTGTCCGCAAGCGCGCGCGAGTCTTGCGGTACGCTCGCCTCGACGCGATTCAGTCGCTCGCGCCAGCGCGCCGCGACGTCCTCCTGACTTTCGGAGTTCGCCTTGAAGACCCCGTTCGGTTGTAACGCGAGGTCCAGCGTGATTTCGCGGCTGCCTCCGGCGGGCAGATCCAGTTCGTACAGCATGACGCCCGATGCGAAGCCGCCTTCATCGCGCACGCGATTCGCTCGCGGCGTGGACGACGCCAGCCATTCGCAGGGCTGCCCCGCCTCGATCGAGGCGGCTTGAAACGCATCCGGCGGCGTGCGCGGAAAGACACGCGGGACGGCGTCCACCAGCACGGCGTTACCCTGGAACGCGAGCTCGTGAATCGGACTCACGCCGCCGACAGTATTCAGAAACTGCGCGGGCGGATTGACTTGAAACGGCCGGATGGCCAACGCCAGAGTCAACCGCGCCGGCTTCTTGCCGGGATTCACAACGCGATAGACCGCGTGGGTCACTGCATCGCGCGCGCCGCCGCTGGTATAGGCGGTCGTTGTGAGCTGCGTTTCGGCATGCCGCCAGGTCACGGAGGGCATCGGCAGGTAACCGTCGGCGAGCGATTGCTCGATCTTCACGTCCGCCCACGTGAGCCAGCCGCGCTGCGTGCGGATCAGCGGTTCGATGGAGAACGAGCCCTTGCTGAGTTCGAGCGCGCCGTCCTCGGACAGCATGCTTTCATCGGCGCCGCCGTCGGCGCCGAGGATCGTCCAGTACGTCTGTTCATTGCTGTACGCACGCGGATAACAGCCGCGTCGGGCCGTTTTCGCCAGCGACTCGATGAACGCGTTCGGCGAAGCGCCGAATTGCAGATCGCGCACGTGGACGTCCGTAATTCCATAGCCGCGAGCGGAGCCATGCATCGCTATACGGAGGTAGCGCGCCTCCGAATCCGGCAAAAGATGCGAATCACGGCCGCCGTTGCCGGCTTCGGTCGAGCGCACCTGTCGCCACGCAGCGCCGTCCGACGAGGTTTCGATGGCGTAGCGGGCGGCATGCATGCCCTTCTCCCAATCAATCTCGATTCCGCCGAACTCGCGCACATATCGCAGATCGATGCTTAGCGTTTGTTCCGCGCCTGCGTCGCTGCGCCACGATGTCGTATTGCGGCCGTCAATGGCGTGAGCCGCGGGATGCCCGGCCAGTTCCGATGACGCGGTCGCCGTGGGTTTTGCGCTCGCGTCCTGCGGCTTGAGCGGTTTGAGGGCGAGCCGGTCGAACCAGAGGTTTCCCCTGCCGCCCTGGTCGCCGGCGCTGACGACGAACTCGATCGACTCGAACCGTCGCAGCGTGCGATCCGTCGTCGTCCCCCAGGCGAATTCGATCTGCCGCCGCTTGATCCGCACCTGCTGCCAGTCGCCGGAAAAGGTGAAGTTCGCCCGACGGAACCACCAGACGTTGTCGCCGGACGCATCGACGAATTTCACTTCGAAGTGATTACGCCCCGCTTCGCCGCGCATCCAGAAGGAAATTTCGTAATCGTCGGGCAGACTGGTCGGCAGGACGCGCCTTGCGGCTGCATAGCCTGCGGTATTTGCGAGATCGAACTCGAGGATGACCGAGCGGCCGCCGCCGTCCACGCCGCGCCCCTCGCGAACCGATGCGCTGGCGCCGTCGGAAGCCAGCGACTTCCATGCGGCTACATCGTCCATTTCGTCGAGATAACGGATGTCCACGGGTTCGGGCTCCGCGGCGAACAACGTGCCGACGATCAATGTCGCAGCGAGCGCAGCAATGGCGGAGACCGGGAACGTCCCTGCCCACCGCAGGCGATTGCCGGTCCGGAGCACGATCATCCTCGACACGCGTGTCTTTGTGAGTTCTGCGTTGTCCGTTGTCCGCAGAACCGTGATCCAGCGCCGCTCCCCTGTTTGCGGACAACGGGCGACGGATAACCCACAACGCGCCTCATCACCCTTTCACGCCGCCCGCCAGAATGCCGGCGATGTAGTAACGCTGCAGCGCGAGGAACAGGGCCAGCACGGGCAGGACGGTGATGACGGCGCCGGCCATCATCATTTCATTGTCCTGCACGCGTTCACGCGACAGTCCTGCGAGCGCGACCGGCAGCGTGTGGAGTTTCTGGTCCGTCAGCACGATCAGCGGCCACATGAAGTCGTTCCATGTGGCGAGAAACGTGAGTATTGCGAGCGTCACCAGGATCGGCCGCAGGAGCGGCACCACGAGCGACCAGAAGATGCGGGCCTCGCTCGCACCGTCGATGCGCGCGGCTTCGAGCAGTTCATCCGGCAACGACAACGCGTACTGCCGCACGAGAAAGATGCCGAACACGCTCGCGAGCATCGGAACCAGCACGCCGCCGTACGTGCTGACGAGCCCGAGCGCTTTCACGATGGCGAACAGCGGGATCATGGTCACCTGTGCGGGAATCACGAGCGCGCCCAGCAGGCCCTGAAAGATTCGGTCACGGCCGCGAAAGCGCAGTTTCGCAAACGCGTAACCCGCCATCGTGTTCAGGACGAGTGAGATTAGAGTCGCGAGGGTTGCGACCAGGGCGCTGTTGAAGAGGTAGCGTCCGGCGGAATGACGCGAGAACAGAATGCGGTAGTTGTCGAGCGTTGGATTATCCGGCAGCAGCGGCGGCGGATACGAACTCGCAACGCCGGCGGGCATGAAGGACACGGAGAACATCCAGAACAGCGGGAACGCCGTGAGCAACGCCGCTGCTATCAGCGTGGCGTTGACTGCGATGGTCGAGGGCATTCTCCGCATACGTACTAAGGAAGCTCTGATTTAGCCGTCTACCCTGACATTCGACGAATACATATGCCCGAAAGACAGGGGACATCGAAGCTGCAATTGTTCTCGCACGGTGCTACATCGAAGTTCCCTGCCCGTACATCCCGCCGCCGGCGACGTGTGCGGCGTCAGGACATGGATGCGCTTCACGTTTGCGCTCCCCGTCGGGCCATCCTCAACTGCACCAGCGTCACGACGAACATGAGCACGAACAGCAGAAAGGCGACCGCCGATGCGCGCCCGAGGCTCCACCACTTGAAGCCCTCCTCGTACATGAAATACAGAACGCTCAAGGTGCTCTGCAGCGGCCCGCCCTCCGTCATCACGTACGGCTCGGCGAACAACTGGAAATAACCGGTCATCGTGAGCAGACTCACAAGCAGCAGCACCGGCCCGAGCCCGGGGAGCGTGATGTGACGGAAGACCTGCCATCCGGAAGCGCCGTCGATGCGCGCCGCCTCGTAGAGATCCTCGGGAATGTTCTGCAGCGCCGCGAGCAGGATAATCATGTTGTAGCCGAAGTTCTTCCACACCGCGAGGATCACGATCGCCGGCATTGCCCAGTGCGGATCGCCCATCCAGTCGACGGGATCGAGACCCATCGACTCGAGCCCATAGTTCAGAAATCCGTAGCGTGTATGGAAGATGTACCGCCAGACGACCGCGACGGCGACCAGCGTCGTGACGACGGGCGCGAAGAACACGGTGCGGAACAGGCCCCGGAACTTCGCCAGCTTCGAGTTGACCAGGAGCGCAGCGGCAAGCGAGAGCCCGATCGATAACGGTACGCCGAGCGCCACGAAGTAAAGCGTGTTGCCGAGCGACTTCCAGAACAGCGGCTCTCGCAGCAGTGCGCCATAGTTCTCGAAACCAATGAACCGCAGATTCTCAAGATCGCTGAGCGCGTAGAGATCGAAGTCCGTGAGGCTCATCACGAATGCGCTCACGACGGGGATGAAGAAGAACACGCCCAGCACGATCAGGGCGGGCGCGACGAACCACCAGGCGGCGCGCTCGATTCTCATGGGCTGGAGGCGGGAGGCTGGAGGCTGGAGGTCGAAACGCGCGACTGCGCGTGTCCGCGAATCTCGAGCGCCGAATCCCGAGTCTCGAACGAGAGCTGAGCCTTGCACATGGAAGAGCACGAGTGAGTGCGCATCTGACTATCCGCCTTCCGCTGTCCGTGACCGTCAGGGAATCCCGTGGACTTGGGCCACGCGGGGCTTCTCGCTTCTGGCCAACATCCAGCGTCGCTTCTCCAGAATCTGGTCAGTCCTGCGATCGAGGTCGGCGACTGCCTCATCGACCCCGGCGGCGCCGTGCACGACCCGCTCTCCCATGAGCTTCATCTCATTCGCGATGCGCTCCCACTCCGGCACCTTGGGCGGTGAACGCACGCGATCGAGCTGCACCCGATAGGCGCGCGCATATTCCGACTGCGCCAGCGCGGGCAATTCCCACGAGGTGCGTCGCGGCGGCATGTCGCCGGTGAGCTCATAGAACCGCTGCTGAACATACGGCTGCGAGAGGTGCTCGGCGAGCGCCCACGCTTCCGCTTTGCGTTGCGACGACCGGAAGATCACCAGACTGGCGCCGCCCGCAGTCGATACGCCCGGACCGTCGGGGCCAGGCATCGGAGCGGTCATCCATGCATCGCGCAGGTCGGCCGGCATACGGCGCTTGAACTCCGCAATGTTCCACGGCCCCGAGATATAGAAGGTGAACAAGCCCTTGCCGAACTCATCCCAGACGTTGGAGATCGCCGTATTTGTCGTGAGCGGGGCCCAGCCGCGTTCGAACATGCTGTGATAGAAGCGCAGCGCTCGTCGGAAATCCTCGCTGCGGAAGTTGCCCCAGCGTCCGTCGTCGCGAAGCAGCGGCGCAGGTTGCTGCAGGGCCAGCACGAGCAGCGGTTCGAACTCATTGAGCGGCAACAGCACCGAATAGCGATCCGGGCCCACGAATTGCTTGACCGCTGCGAGCATGCGGGTCCATTCGTCCCACGACGTCGGCGGCGCATCGAACCCGGCGCTACGCAGCACATCCCGGCGGTAATACAGCAGCCGCGTATCTACATACCACGGTACGCCGTAAACAGCGCCGTCGATTCGATTCGCATTGAGAAAGCCCTCGAAGTAGTCGCTGAACGGCGCTCCGCGGGAAACAGCGGCGTAGCCATCCAGCGGCTCGAGCGCCTTCAGGGCGGCGAACTCCGGAACCCACGTATTGCCGAGCTGGCACAGATCGGGGAGCGCATCGCCGGCGAACGCCGTGAGGAGCTTCTCATGCGCGGCGGACCAGGGCAGCGTCTGAACCTCGACTCCGATCTCCGGATGCGCCGCCTCGAACCCCTGTACGAGTTCCGCGGCGACCTCGCCTTCGCGGCCGACGGCCCAGAACCTGACGACTCTTTGTTTCGACCGGCCGCTCGAACAGCCGAAGGCGCACGCCGCTGCGCCCGCAATAACGCCGGTCGCGCGCCGACGCGTCATCATGGCGCACGGTCCTCGTTTCCGGAAACGGCGCCCGTTCGCCCATTTCCGCTGTCACTCGGCGAACTGGGAGGAACGGCGCCGGGCTCCGGCGGCGCACCCAGCCAGCCGCCTGTGAAGCCCGCGCGTTCGAGGCCGCGACGGATGTGCGGATTGCGCTGCATGACTTTCCAGATGAGGCCGCTGCGATAGTTCTCGATCATCGCGACGATCGGCCCCTGGTCGATGCCGAGGTAATCGTCAGCCACCCAGCCGAGATTCTCGATGATGCGTCCATGCCGCAGCGGCACGTCCGTAAACGTGAAGCTCGGATTCACCGCATCCAGGAAGCCGTAGCGCTGGTACAGGTGCTCCCCGTACCGGGTGCGGAAGGCGCGAATGGCCGGAATCACGATTTCCGGAGCGAACGCGATCGAGCCGACCGCGGCGGTCGGGGCGACCGTTCCGTCATCGAGCACATGCGGCGCCGCTGTGCCGCGCGCGGAGTAGGTGAAGAAGCCGCGCTCCTCATTGTTGAAGATCTGCACGGTGTCGGCGGGCCCGTCGCAGGCGCTGAGGCCCCAGATTTCACTGTCGTAACCTCGCCAGCGCATGGGATTGGTCAGGGCGTATTCGCGCTGCGCATAGGCCGCGCGGCGGCTGTTCTCGAAATAGTCGACGCCTTTTTCGCGCATGAACGCGTCCTGGATGCCGCGAAAGTCGATCCAGACGTGCGAATACTGGTGACCGAACATCGGGCCGAACGCGAGAAATTCGTGGCCGAAATACTTTCCCCAGGAATCCTTGTACGTCTTCAGCCACTCGTCCCACGCCTCCGCTTCGACCGCGTGCGTCGGCGAGCCGAGCGCCAGGATGTACACGAGCATCGCTTCGTTGTAGCCGCGCCAGTCGAAGCGCAGGAACCCGGTTTCGGGCCGCCACCCGTGCGAGATGATCGGCGGACGGTTCTGCGCCCACGTCCAGTCGACGCGTTCATAGATCTGCTCCGCGAGGTCGCGAATTTCGCGTTCCGAGCGCGTATTGAGGTTGAAATACGTCTGCGCGAGCAGTACGCCGCCGAGCAACAGCGCCGTATCGACAGTTGACAGCTCCGCAGTCTCGAAGCGCGCGCCGCTCTCCATATCGAGAAAGTGGTAGTAAAACCCCTTGTAGCCCGACATGCCCACTTCGTCAGGACCCTGCGGAGCGCTGGCGAGGAATCGCAGGGTCCGCAGGACGCGCGCTCGCGCCTGCGATCTCGACACATAGCCGCGCTCGGCGCCGATGACGTAGGCGGTCAACCCGAAACCGACCGCGGCGGTGCTTGCGAAGGATGGCGATGGGTACCGATCCGGAATCAGCCCGTTCTTCTTGTTTGCTGCATTCCAGAAGAAGCGGAACGTGCGCCGCTCGAGATTGTTGATGACGGGATCGCTGTCACGCACAGGGTCATACACTCGCGAGCCCTCGACGACCACGCCCGGCACTCGCTGTGCGGCGACTCCGGGCGGCGCAGCGACCAGCGCTGCACAGCCGCTCAGGACAGCGGCCAGGACGCAGCGCATGCGCGTCGGATCATGCTTCATCACTCAACACTTCCGGTCCCCGTGCGCTCTGCGGCCCTCAGTTGAAACCGAATGATAGTTTGAACGTCCACGCGGGTCGCGCATAGCCGTTGCGTGATCGGCAGCGGTTCTGCCTCAGGGCGACGACGTGAACAACGTACATTGCACGGGGCATATTGCACCTGGGCGCCGAATTGCCGCAAATGGGGACGGCGCGTCAGCCTTGTCGCAACCGGGAGAATCAGTCGGGCGTGCAGCCGCGGCGGGCGGCCAGGAGCACCGCTCCCGTAATCAGCAGCGCCATAACCGTATAGGCCGCGACGACGGTCGTTGTCTTATAAAGTTTCATCAGCGTTGCAAACATTGCAGGCGCAACGCCGCCGCCAAAGATGCCGGCGAGCGTGTACGCGAGAGAGCTGCCGGTGTAGCGCACTCGCGTCGGAAACTGTTCAGCAATGAAGGCCGCCTGCGGCCCGTACATCATCGCATGGACGATCAGCGCGCCAACCAGCGCGCACACGATCGGCAAGGCCGACTGCGTGTTGAGCAATGGGAAAAATGCGAAGGTCCAGATCACTCCCAGCGTTGCGCCCACGCCGTAGACCGCGCGGCGATCGAATCGGTCGGACAGAGCGCCGAAGAGCGGGATCGCAATTGCGTTGCAGGCGCCGCCGAGCGACAACGCGATCAGCGCCAGCGTCCGCGATTGTCCGAGCATCGTCGTCAGGTAACTGAGCGAGAACACGGCGGTCAGCGAATAAAGAACATCAGGGCCGAGGCGCACGCCGCCGCCCACCAGCAGACCGCGCCAGTGCAATCGAAATACTTCGCCGACAGGCGCGCGCGCTTTCGCCTGCTCGCGCTCGAGGCGCCGGAAGAGCGGCGTCTCGGCGACTCCGCTGCGCACCCACAGGCCGAAAGCGACAAGCGCGACGCTGGCGAAGAACGGCAGACGCCAGCCCCACTCAAGAAATGCGTCCGGCGACATGAGCCAGGTGAGGAGCGCAATCGTTCCGGTCGCAAGCAGGGTCCCGAGCGACGGACCCATCTGCGCCCATGAAGCGTTGCGACCGCGCTGCTCGGGTCTGCCGTGTTCGACGGAGAGCAGCACGGCGCCCGCCCATTCGCCTCCGAGCGCTGCGCCCTGCACGAATCGGAGCGCCACGAGCAATGCGGGACTCAAGGCGCCGGCCGTCTCATACGTCGGCAGCACGCCGATCAGCGCGGTCGTCGCTCCCATCACCAGCAGTGTCGTGACGAGGACGAAACGCCGGCCGAGCCGGTCGCCGAGGCGACCGAAGATCAGACCGCCGATTGGCCGCGAGAAGTAGCCGACCGCGAAGGTGGAGAACGCGAGAATCGTCCCCGACAACGGATCAAAAGAGGGGAAGAACAGCTGATTGAAAATCAGCGCCGCGAGCGTGTTGTAGACCGCGAAGTCGTAGTACTCGAGCGTCGTGCCGACGATGCTCGCCGTAGCCAAACGAGCGACGCTCGAAGCGGCGCTATTATTTGAATTGGGCATCGCTTGCCTTCTTGATCTTGTGGAAGCGGTTGGCGGTTAGCGGTTAGCCGTTAGTCAGAGCGATCCCCAGAGAGCCAGGCGCCCGTGCAAGACGGCTCTTGCCAACCGCTAACCGCGAACCGCTAACCGCTTCTCCCAAATCCCCCGCCGCCCGGCGTCTGAATCACGAACGTATCGCCCGGCGCCATCTGCGCTTCGTGCGTCGCGCCGAACTCCTCGATGCGTCCATTCGCGCGTTCGATCCAGTTCCGGCCGGTGAGCGCAGATTCGCCGCCGGCGACGCCAAACGGCGCGATCTTTCGATGATTCGCAAGCAACACCGCGGCCATCGATTGCAGAAAGCGAATGCGTCGCTCCACGCCATCGCCGCCTTTGTGCGCGCCGCGGCCGCCGGAGGCGCGACGAATGCGAAATTCTTCAAGGCGGACCGGAAAACGCCACTCCAGGACTTCGGGGTCGGTCAGCCGCGAATTCGTCATATGCGTCTGCACCGCATCTGCGCCGTCAAAGTCCGGCCCGGCGCCGGCGCCTCCCGCGATCGTTTCGTAG
The DNA here is from genome assembly GCA_963723505.1 of uncultured Gammaproteobacteria bacterium. Lineage (GTDB taxonomy): Bacteria > Pseudomonadota > Gammaproteobacteria > Steroidobacterales > Steroidobacteraceae > Steroidobacter. Next base: position 46,639 of record CAVRQU010000020.1, on the reverse strand, counting down.
TACTGACGCTCGCCGTCGCCGAACGTGAAGTTGTTCATCGTACCCTGGCTTGCCGCCAGCACGCCGAGGGCGCCGTACAGACAGTCTGTCACGACTTGCGAGGTTTCAACGTTGCCCGCGACGACTGCGGCCGGATATCGCGGGTTGAGCATGGACCCAACGGGCGCGATGAGGTGCAAGGGCTTCAGGCATCCCGCATTCATGGGGATGTCGTCGTCCACCAACGTGCGGAACACATACAGCACGGCAGCCCGCGTCACGGCCAGCGGCGCGTTGAAGTTGTTGGCCTGCTGCGGGCTTGTCCCGCTGAAGTCGATCGTCGCTGCGCGATTGCGTTTGTCGCTCCGGATCGCAACGCGCACGACCGCGCCGTTGTCCATCGCGTACTCGAACGAGCCGTCGCGCATCGCATCGATCACCCGGCGGACAGCCTCCTCGGCATTGTCCTGCACGTGCTGCATGTACGCGCGCACCACATTGAGGCCGAAGTGGGCGGCGGTCGCCGCCAGTTCGGCCGCGCCCTTCTGACAGGCCGCAACCTGGGCGCGCAAATCCGCCAGATTCTGCTCGACATTCCTGGCTGGATGCCTGCCTGCTGCAAGGCGTGCACGGATCTCCTCTTCCAGCAAGACGCCGTCGGCGACGAGTTGCACGTTGTCGAGCAACACGCCTTCCTCGTCGATATGCGTGGAGCTGGCAGGCATCGATCCCGGCGTAACCCCGCCAATGTCAGCATGATGGCCGCGGGCGGCCACGAAGAAATCGGGACTCGGGGCGTGGGACTCGGGGCGCGGGCCAGAACGAGCTGTCTCACTCGACTCTGACCCACGCCCCGCGCCCGAGCCCCACGTCCTTCCAGAAAGACGGGCATCACTACCGTGACGTCCGGCAGATGGGTGCCGCCGGCGTACGGGGCGTTGAGTACATACATATCTCCTGAGCGCATCTCACCGCTTCGTCGCCGCAGAATCTCCTGTACAGACTCGCCCATCGATCCCAGGTGCACCGGCATATGCGGCGCATTCGCGATGAGATTGCCCTCCGCGTCGAACAGCGCGCAGGAGAAATCCAGTCGCTCCTTGATGTTTACCGACGTCGCAGTGTTCGCGAGCGTCACACCCATCTGTTCCGCAATGGACATGAACAGATTGTTGAACACTTCGAGCAACACCGGATCGGCCTGCGTGCCGATGGCGTAGGCGCGCGTGACAGGCCGAACCCTGCGCAGGATGAGATCGTCTCGGCCCGAACACTCTGCGCGCCAACCGGGCTCGACGACGATTGTCGTATTGGCCTCATGGATGATCGCCGGCCCCTCGACGCCGTCGCCAGCGCGCAGGTCGGCGCGGTCGAAGAAAGGTGTGTCTCGCCATGCGCCGTCGAAGTACACAGGACGGGTCGCAATCGCGCGCAGCGCTGACGGGCGCGGTGCGTCCGGCCTCGCGTCAGACGTCCCGCCGTTCGACAGTCCGGTCGCTTCCACCGAGATCGATTCGATCACGAGCGCCCGGCCGCGCATGAGAAAGCCATAGCGCGCGCGATACAGACGTTCGAACTCGCCGACGACTGCAGCGACCTCGGCGCCCGAATCCGCCGCGATCTCGAGCGTGGTGTCGGTTCCCTCGTACTTGAGGGACAGTCGCTTTCCCACGTGAATGCGGCGTTCCGGTACGCCTTGCGCCAGCAGCTCGCCGCGCGCCTGCTCCGTCAAGTCTGCGAACGACGCATCGAGCCCGCCGAGTACCGCCGCTGTGAGCGGCGCCTCGATCGCCTGCTGTTTCATCACGATCACATCGGCGAGTCCGATGCCGTAGGCCGACAACACGCCTGCGAATGGATGAATCAGCACGGTCGACATGCCGAGCGCATCGGCGACAAGACAGGCATGCTGCCCGGCAGCGCCGCCAAAACAGCACAATGCATACTCGGTGACGTCGTGGCCGCGCTGAACGGAAATCTTCTTGATCGCGTTCGCCATGTTCTCTACGGCGATGCGGACGCAGCCTGCCGCGATCTCATCCGCCGAGCGCTCGGCGCCGGTCGTTCGGCTGATTTCCAGCGCGACGGTCTGGAATTCTGCGGCGACGCGCTGGGCATCGAGCGGTTGATCCGCATGAGCGCCGAATACGGCGGGAAAGAAATCGGGCTGGATGCGACCGAGTAGCACATTGCAATCCGTCACCGTGAGCGGGCCGCCTCGTCGGTAAGCGGCGGGACCGGGATTTGCGCCGGCTGACTGTGGACCGACGCGCAGGCGGACGCCGTCGTATCGACAGATCGAGCCGCCTCCCGCCGCGACCGTGTGAATCTGCATGATCGGCGCGCGAAGCCGCACACCTGCCACCTCCGCGTCGTACGCTCGCTCGTACTCGCCAGCGTAATGGGCGACGTCCGTGGACGTGCCGCCCATGTCGAAGCTGATGATCTTGTCGAAGCCCGCCAGGCGCGATGTGCGCACTGCGCCGACAATGCCGCCGGCGGGGCCGGAGAGGATCGCGTCTTTGCCCTGAAAATGGCGAGCGTCGACCAGACCGCCGGACGATTGCATGAACTGAAGGCGCGCCCCGGGCAATTCCGCCGCGACATGATCGACGTAACGACGCAGGACCGGCGACAGGTACGCGTCCACGACCGTGGTGTCGCCGCGGGCGACGAACTTCATCAGAGGGCTGACCTCGTGCGACGTGGACACTTGCGTGAAGCCGATGCGTCGCGCCAGGTCTGCCACCCGCATCTCGTGATCCGCATAGCGATAGCCATGCAGGAGCACGATTGCACAGGCGCGCACGCCTGCAGCGAACGCCGCGCGCAGTTCCATTTCGGCCGCCCCGAGGTCGATGGGCCGGACGATCTCGCCGTGCGCGCCGAGACGCTCGTCGACTTCGATCACCGTCTCGTACAACATCGACGGCAGTTCAATGCGCCGTACGAAGAGTCTTGGCCGATGCTGATAGCCGATGCGGAGCGCGTCGCGGAAGCCGCGCGTGACCACGAGCGCCGTGCGGTCGCCCTTGCGCTCGAGCAACGCGTTGGTCGCGACCGTCGTGCCCATCTTCACGGCTTCGATCTGCGCTGAAGGAATCGCCTTGCCCTGCGCGACGCCGAGCAGGTCGCGTATCCCCTGAACAGCCGCATCCGCGTAGTGCTCGGGGTTTTCAGAGAGAAGTTTGCGGGTGACGAGGCCGCCCGACGGCGTGCGCGCGATGATGTCCGTGAACGTGCCGCCGCGATCGATCCAGAATTGCCACAAGGAAGGGCTGTGGGCTGTAGGCTGTAGGCCGTAGGTAGAGGGTCGCGCCATCCTGATTCTTCCGCGCCAGTCAGCCGCACACCGCCCAGGGTCAGACGCGATGCCGTAACGGGTCGCGCATAACCTTCTACCTACAGCCTACAGCCTACAGCCTAGGCCTAGCGCTTGGCGCTAAGACCCTCTCAGCGTGCGCGCCACGTCCTCCGCTTTCGCCAGGGCGCGTAGCACATTTTCGCCCGCCAGCAGCTTCAGGTCCTGATCGCTCCAGCCGCGGCGAATCAGTTCGGCAAAGAGGTGCGGATACGTCGAGACGTCGGAGAGACCCTCGGGCCAGAGCGAATTACCGTCATAGTCTGCACCGATGCCCACGTGCTCGACGCCCGCGACCTTTCTGACGTGCTCGATGTGATCCGCGACCTGCGCAATCGTCACCTTCGGCGCTTGCACGCGGCTCATCACTTCCTCGGAAATGCGCTCGCTCTCCTCGATGGAAAGACCCTGCGTGCGGCGTTTCACCTCGGCTATGGCCGGAATCTGCACGCGTGCAACTTCCGGATCGATGAAGCCGGCCACGAACGTCACCATGACGACGCCGCCGTTCTGCGCGACTCGTCGCAGGATCGCATCTGGCACATTGCGCGGCGTATCGCACAAAGCGCGAGCGGAGGAATGCGAGAAGATCACGGGCGCTTTCGAAACGCGCAATGCATCGTCCATGGTCGCATCGGCGGTATGCGACAGGTCGACCAGCATTCCCAGCCGGTTCATTTCCAGCACGACCTGCTCGCCGAACGCCGTGAGCCCATCGTGCTTTGGCGGGAGTGCGGCGGAATCCGCCCAGTCCGTATGCACATTGTGGGTGAGCGTCATGTAGCGGACGCCGAGATCGTAATAGGCCCGCAACGCGCCCAGGGAGTTCTCGATCGCGTGTCCGCCTTCGATGCCGAGGAGCGAGGCGATGCGGCCGTTGCGATGCGCGGCGCGTATCTCAGCGACCGTACCCGCCAGCCGGAAGGTTTCGGGGTACCGAGCGATGATCTGGCGCGCAATGTCGATCTGCTCCAACTGCGTCCGCGCGAACCCGCCGGGCAGTTCGCCCGGTATGTACACCGACCAGAACTGCGCGCCGAGCCCACCGCGCCTGAGCCGTTCAATATCGGTGTGACCGGAGACTTTGCCGCGCAGATCGTAAAGCGCGACGTCGCCTTTCGCCTGTTTGTCGCTGCGCACCGCCCACGGCAGATCGTTGTGCCCGTCGACCAGAATCACATCGCGCAGCAAGCGTCGCGCGTGCTTCAGGGCCTGATCCTCGCCGACGTCGGCAAGGCTCGCGGTCGGCGATGCAAGCCACAGCGCCGCCAGCAGGAATACGCATCGAGGTTGAAACGTCACGCGCGCCCCTTCGGAATGAACATGTTTGCCCAGGCGCCTCTGAGTAGGCGCCGCCCGATAAGCTCGTCAGCTTTCCGGACCCGTCCTTTCAACCAGTTGCACCGTTGAAAGCTCAGGGTAGTCGACCTGTGCAGAGCTTCCCCGGCTACTGCAGGCGCTCAGCCGGCGCCGGCAGCAATTCGTCGCCGACGTTCTGCGCGGCGCGACCCTGCAACAGATCGTCCAGCCATTGCGTGAGCGCCACCCCGCCCGACGTTCGCCGTATAGAAGTCGGGCCGTCGCAGGAGCGTATGCACAACGCCAGGCATCGTGTAAGTGCGCAACTCCGGATTCGCGGCCCGCAGCTGCTGCAAATTGCCGCTCAGGAGCGGCGCCAGCGTCGTGACCTTGTGCCCGAGCTGGCCCAGAAAGAAGACCTGAATCTGATCTTCGGCGCTATTGAGCTGAGCGAGCCGCAGGTTCGGCGTCGCCGCCGCGCGCAGATACAAATCCTCGAAGTTCGCCGTCGCCGGATCCAGATCGCGATACAGGGGATCGTTCTTCAGCGCCGAGACGGCGCCCCACTGCGCAAACAGGCCTGCGATGCGCGCGGTTCGATAGCCGCCTGCGCCGTCGCCGAGCTGCACGACGCGTGCAGCGGGATAGCGACGCGCCATCTGCGACGCGAACACTGGCGAGGGAATCGCGCCGGCGCTGCCGCCGGTCACGAATATAGACTGGAGTTCCGGATGATTGGCCGCGACCCAGTCCATGACGCCCTGTGCGTTGGCCAGTCCGCGGTACTGGATGTCGACGCGCTTGCCGTCGGCCGTTTCGAAACGGCCTGTGCGCACTCCGAGATGGACGTCGGCCGTGCAATACGGCGCCATCACGATCGTGTACTCGCGCAGCGGATTGCGCGCGTCCGCAACATCGAAGACGCCCGTCGCCGGCTTGCTCAGCCATGGCCGGTCGGCGTCGTCGATCGTCGCATCGAAGGTCTGCTTGTCGGTCAGTCCGCAGTTGCGCTCGTTCCAGCAACCGCCGCCGCCCTGAAAGTAGATCGCGACGCGTCGTTTGTCGCCCGGGTGCACATAGAACTCGTAAGGCGTTGCGAGCGCCGCGCATCCCGTCCCCGGGCCGCCCGGCACTGTCGTCCAGCTCGACGCGTCGTCGGCGAGCGCCGCGGCGGCGATACAAGCAGCAACGACTGCACCTGCAGCGCCGACCGCTCGCCGCCGGGATGTCGCATTCCGCATGTAATCGCTCCCCTGTTTTATTCGAAGTCCCTGAGTCGCGTGTTCAGGCGAATTCCGCCTGTGCGGCGTCTGCAGCCGGCGTAACGCCGCTGGCGGCGACGGATTCCGAACTGGGCGGCTGCATTCTGACGCAGTTGCGGCCCGCTCGCTTGGCCTCGTAGAGCGCCGCATCGGCTCGGTGCAGCATGCTGCTCGAAGTATCGCCGCTCGCGCGTGCGATGGTCAGCCCAATGCTCACGGTGATGCGTCGATCGGCCGTCCAGCGGCGCGTGTCGATCGTCATGACCTCTTCACGGAACTCATTGGCTACGCGCTGCGCTTCCTCCTGATCGACGCCGGGAAGCACAACGACGAATTCCTCGCCGCCGAGACGTCCGATGAAGGCCGGCTCGCGCACCCGGGAGCGCAATCTCTCTGCAACCCGCTTGAGCGCCTCATCGCCTTCGGGATGCCCATGCTGGTCATTGATGCTCTTGAAGTGATCGATGTCGATGATGAGCATCGCGCACGACGCGTTCGCACTCTCGAGCAGCGGCTCCAGCTTCGACAGCACGGCGCGGCGATTCGGGACCCCTGTCAATTCGTCCGTCATTGCGAGCGCGTGCATGCGACGGGTCGTGCGCCACTGATGCACGGCCAGCGTCGCGAGCAACACCGTCAGAACCACTGACAGCAGAAAGACGATCGCCTGCAGCCCGCGGGCGCGACGCGCCTGTTCGAGCGCCTTCTGATTCGCCTCATTCTCCCGTACGAGCAAGGCGTTTTCCTTTTCCTTCGCGACCGTGTCGAACTCGACCTTCAGCGATGCGAACCGCTGATCGAGTTGATTGCGAAGCATCTGTTCAGCCGTTTCCTGCGCTTTGATCCGGTAGTTGTAGGCGTCGCGCCAGTCGCCCATGTCCGCTTCCACCGCCGCGAGTTCTGCATAGGTCGCGCGCAGCTCGTGCTGCGAGGCCGCGCCGCTGAAAACCTTCAGGGCCTCCTGCAGGGCCGCGATGCTGTCCCCCAGGCTTCCGATCCGATGCAGCGCGACGCCGCGCGCGAGCTGGATCTGTGCGTTGAGGCGTGCGTCCGGCGTCTCCCGCTGCAACGCCTGAGCGCGATCGAGCGTCGCGAGGGCGCCTTGAGGATCGCCCGTTCCATTCATGACAGCCGCCAGACCACGCAACGCATACGCTTCCCCGCGTGCGTACTTGAGCCCCCGACTGATGTCATGGCACTCCTGGAATGCGACGCGTGCGGCGTCCCATTCCTTCAGGTTCTCGTGAGCGCGGCCCAGGTTGTGCAACGTGACGCCTTGTTCACGCAGCATTCCGGCGGCTCGCTGCGCTTTCAGCGCCCGCTCGTAGATATCGCGGGCCTGCGCGTAATCGCCCATCCGGTTATAGAGCGTGGCGATGCTGTTGATCACCGTGAGGGCCTGGTGATCGAGCTTGAGCTTGTCGAAGAGCGTCTGAGCGCGCTTCAGATCCGTTAATCCGGCCGCATACAGACCTTGTAGTCCCAGCAGATAGCCGCGGGCATACAACGCCTCCGCCAGCATTTCGTCGTCGCGCGCTTCGGTCGCGACGAGCACCGCCTCGTCGTAGCGTTCACGGGCCCTGGCGTTGTCGCCTGTGATTTCGAGCATCTCGCCTTCGCAGCTCAGCAACCCGGCCTTCAGTCCCTGACGCGTCGCCTCAGGCAGAAGGACGCGCGCACGTTCGAGCTGCTTTTGAGCGGCCGTCAGATCGCGTTCCAACAAGTGTTGGCACAGTAGTGTTCGCGCCTCGATCTCGAGATCCGCGTTGGGCTGGACCGCCAGCAACTCGAGTGCAGCGTTTGCATCGCGGGCGCTCGCGTCCGGATCGGTGCGTGCGCCAATCTGGGCCCGGTCGACGAGCGCCTTGGCCGGGTGCGGTTCGGCGGCGCGCACGGGCGACATCCCTGCTGCAAGCAGCACGGCGATGCACGCGGCGCGCGTGAACATACTGAGACGCGAATTGAGCTGCGGCAACGGACGGGTCTGAATGAGAGGAAGCCGTGGTGAATGGTATCGGCATCGCTGGGCGCCAATCCACCGTCTTGTGCCAGGATGAGACGCCGTGCACGAGCTGGCGCGAATTTCGCCCACGTGCAGCGACCGATGCGCTAGTGGCGGTCGGGACGGCGGAAAACCGGGGGTTGCGGGCAACCTCTGGCGCTCCGGCCTCGGAGCGTCTGCCGGTGGGAGGCTTCGACGGCATTCGGGATCCGAGGCGGCGTCGATGCATGGTTCCCGCGCGCGGGATTTCCTTCGGTCGCCTTTGGGCGATCCGGATTCTTCGAATCTCCGGGTTGACGCGCGAGTAAGGGACTTTCTCAGGCGTCAACGGGCAGCTGCCGCGCCCGCGGGGTTCGTCGCGGATCGCGCGTCGGACCGCCCGGATTCACTCGCTCGCCTCGCTCTGAAAATCCACCGGCTGCATCGGTCGAGCATTGATCGTCAGCTTGAATATATCGGGTCGCGCGTAGTGGCCCGCAACGTCCAGATCGTATTTACCACGGGCCAGCACACGTCGATCAAGCTCTGCAAACCGGATCGCCTCCTCGCCGAAGCGAGGCTCGGCGAGCACATTCCCGAGGGGGTCGACGATGCAGGAGCCGCCGCGGATCAGCACCGTGGCCGGATCGTCGCCCTGGATCGCCGCGTAGTCGGGAGGACAATCCGATCTCCGCAGAAACTGGCACGCCGAAAGCACGAAGCAGCGACCTTCGAGCGCGATCGTGCGCATGGTCGGCAGCCACGTCTCCCGATCGTCAACCGTTGGAGCGCAGTAGATTTCGACGCCCTGCGCATACATCGCCATGCGCAGCATCGGCATATAGTTTTCCCAGCAGATGACGCTGCCCAAGCGACCGACATCGCTATCCACAACCGTGAGCGTGGAGCCGTCGCCGAAGCCCCAGACGAGTCTCTCCATTGCGGTCGGCATCACTTTGCGATGCTTACCCAGCAATCGGCCGTCGGGGCCGTACATCAGTGCGGTGCAATAGAGGGTCGCGCCGCTGCGCTCAATGACGCCGACCACCAGATGCAGGCGGTTGTCGCGCGCTGTTGCGGCCAGCGACGCGCTTTGCGGGCCTGGAAGGGCGATCGCGCTCTCGTAGTACCGCCGAAAATCCTCCCGCCCTTCCGGACTACGACTTCCCAGCCGTGCGCCGAAATCCAGCCCTTTCGGATAGCCTCCGACGAAAGCTTCCGGAAAGACCGCGATATCGGCCCCCTGCGCCGCGGCCTCCCGCGCCAGTTCGGCGAGCTTCGCGAGCGTCCTGTCCGTATCGAACATGACGGGCGCCGCCTGAACGACGGCGGCTTTGACTGTTGCTTTGGGCATGGGCGATCTCCGGCGCCGCCCGGCGTTCCGCCGACGTGCTTAGCGCCGTCGCGATTGTGTTCTGCCGCCGGGTCTGAAGAGAAGACCAGAAAGCCGCTGTCGCGCGCTACGAGGACGCCGGGCTCGGCATTGATTCCTGGTGCACCGGCAAGCGAATGGAGAAGGTAGAGCCTTGTCCCAATGTGCTCTCACACCAGATGTCGCCTCCCAGTTTCTCCATCAACTCCCTGGCCACCGCCAGACCGTAACCCGTCGAGGACTCCCCTCCGGTGGGCTGCGGCGTCAGCCGTGCTCCCTTCTGGAACAACCTGGCCTGATCCTTCTCGTCTATACCTGGGCCTTCGTCCGTCACTTCACACACCACCCCGCCCTTCTCACCTCGCACTCGTATGCGCACCTGCGTCCCGGGCTTCGAATATTTGATCGCGTTGGATAACAGGTTGTCGAACACTGACGCGCAGGCGACGCGATCGGTCCAGGCCGGCGGAACATCGACGCTCGATTCAACAATCAGGCGGATCGACTTCTGATCGGCCATCCGCTCGTAGAAGTCACAAAAACGCTGAACCATCCCCGGCAAATCGACCTTTTCGAAGCGCAGCTCGGGTTCGGCGCCCACCGACGCGCTCATCATTTGGCTGACAATATGGCCCATCAAGTTTGTGGCATGCGCGAGGCCCTCGAGCCACACGCGGATTTGAGCGTCCGGATGATCCGCGAGGCGCTTCGAGATCAATTGGACCGCAGCGCCAGTGACGGAGAGATAGTTGTTGAGCGCATGCGTGGCGAACGCTATCGAACCGGCGCCGAAGTGCGACATTTTTTCGAGTTCAGAAAGGGCCTCCGCCAGGTCTTCCTGCGCCCTGGAGATCGCTGACGCAATCACTTCCTTCTGTTCCGCCACTGGATAATCTCAATTTGCTCACCGGGCCACCTGACTAGCCTCGCCATCCGTGTTCGAAGTTCGAAGACAACATTGGAACATTTGCGCTCGCGGTATCTGCCACACAATAGGTACAAACGGTGCGTCGGATTGCCCGCCGCGGGCGCGCCATACTATGCAAGCACTAAGAAGTGGAAGTGCTTGCACTCGCGGACATCCCACGCATTTCTTGCTGATTCGTCAGGCAATTGATCGACCGCGGCGTCGCGTAGCTGCCTGAGCTGCTCTTCTGGGTTACGCGGGTGACGCGCGCCGCTCGCTCACCCTGCCTCCGGTTGCATTTGAACTATTCGCCTTTCGCGACAGCATCGCAGGTCCTGGGCCGAGTGCTTGAGCGACTCCGTGACCTGAGCTGCTGCCGAGCTTGCACCGCTTCCGTAGCTACTTCGCTTCCGGAGCTACTTCCCTCGCAGATACTGACGCACCTGGTCGGCTGATGTGCCCACCTTGCTGACGGCGGCCTTCAACTGCTCGGGCGTCACTTTCAGCGACATCGCCCACTTTCGGACTTCGTGCTCGTCGTGGATGTCGATGCGCTCTCTGTCTGGGCTTTCGCGGCGGCTTCGATCATCTGGCATAAGGTCCCTCCGAAAAGCTAGAGCCTTGACACTAAACGACCTGACGAGCCGCACGTCAGCTCAAACCCCGATCGCGATGAACATCGCGACTCAGCCGACCGAATCGGCGGGCCATACGACGCTGTGCTATCAACCGACGCAGCGCCCGATCCGCGCCAAAATCCAGACGCGTCGTGATCGCGTCGTAACCATCGCTGCCGCAGCGAGGGCACTTTGGTAGTACTTGGCCCTTCACGATGCGAGCATGTTGGTGACACCTGTGACAGCGAAATTCTCCAAACACACGTGCAGTCTCGCCCGTTCTTGTCATAGCAGACATTCTCCTCAGTCAGAGCCGGATGACCCCAACTCTTTCTTGACTCATTGACGAATGAAGCTCGGAGCGATCAATGCGCACATCTGCAGCACGATCCACCTACAGAGAGGAAGCCACGGCGCTCTCAAATAAAACATCGCGGCCGAACTTCGCATCCTCGTGCATTGAACCCATCGAGCTGAAGTGAAGTTCCTGCGCTTCTTTGCGGGGCGTCTGCTCGAGCTTCCCGAGCGCGGCTGCTGGTAAGTGACAGGCAACTACAAGGGCGATCATCTCTCGTTGTCTTCCTGCTCCGACCCACGACAGCGCAGCCGCGCCGCGGAGTTAGCAGTACACGGAGGCACGCCGCAGCCGGATGTCGGCGACGACCAGCAACACACTCGCGGCGATCGCCAGAAACAGCAGCGCGCCGAGCGTCCGGCCAACGCGTGCAGCCCACGGTTGATCGGCAAACTGAAACTGGGGAATGGCCGCGACGTCGCGCGAGCGCAGCCGGCCTCCGGACATGACAGACGCGCGGACCTGCTGGCCGAGTTGCGCCTTGAACGCCTTCGCCTGAGTCATATAGCGCCGATGCCGTGCGCTCGACGCGCCTGCGAGGTCGTTGAACACGCCATGCATAACGATGGCCGGCGACAGGTAATGAAGCGCGATGAGAGTGTTCTCGCGTTGCGCCGCCGCCGCGTCGAACGCGTCCATGATGGGGCGTGTAGCCTCGTCGACGGCAGTGGTCACCAGGAACGCAGTGCGAACATACCCGGGCATATCCGCCGCGTCGTTGACGACGAACTCGGGATGATCGAGCGCGAACTGACGCCTGAGCGCGGCGTCGGCGAGCTCAGCAGCAACTTCTGCTTCGCGACTTTCGGCGAGATACATCAGACGCGACGGCGCGGGATAGAGCGCCTCTGAAACGGCGCTGACGCTTGCGGGGAGGATGACCGTGAAGCTCACCCATGCCAGCAGCAAGACCACAAGGTTCGCTCCGCCGCGGCCGTTCCGACTCGCAACGAAAGCGATCACCGCCGTCCAGAACGTCGTGTACAGCGCCAGCGCCGACCCCCACCAAAGAAATGCCGCCAGCCGATCCGCAAAGGTCGCGACGCCCGCGTGGACGACGAGCGCGCCAACCGCAATCGCGATGGTCAATGACGCCGCCGCCCCTGCTCGAATCAACAGGCGACTCCAGCACAGCGAACGGATCCGTCCGCCCTGGACCAGGATCAGGTTCAGCCGATGCGCGTCGCGCTCTGCGGATACGACATCGAAGCAGAGGGCGATCAGCACCATCGGCAGCATCAGGATGACCGCTTTGCTGAGATCGAACGCGCCGAGGGCGAGCGACACGGGGTCCTCGAATTCGTACCTGGAGAACAGGCGGATGTCCGGGTCCCATAGAGAGAGCGCGCCTGCGTAAGGCAAGAGATCGGATTGCCCAACGGCGAAATCAGCAAGCGGTGCGGGCGGCAACGACGATGCGAATACGACGTCCATCGCAGAGCCGGACCACGGCGGCGCTCCGCCCTGCGCTCCCGTCTCCTGGAAGGACTTCAGATCCGTGGACCACTTCTGCATTCTCGCGGCAATGTCGGCTTCGTGTCGGGCGATCGCCTCAATCCGCGCGTCGCGCTCGATGCGGCCGCTGATGGCGCCGTAGATAAGAGCCGCCGCATACATTGCAAGACCGAGAAGCGCTGCCGGTCGAGCGAGTCTTGTCCTGCACTCGTGCGAAAACGCGTCAAGCAGGGTCATGAGGCAGCCTCAGAAAGCTCGTTGCCGTGCGGCGATGCGGAAGGCGACCCAGAGCGCAGCCATGGTCCAGCACAGCAGGCCGACAAGGTCTGGCGCTGCAGAGCGCAGCGCGAACGACGCGCTGGGCGTCTGATACACGAACTCGGGAACGCGTCTCCACAGCTCAGCACTCGCCAGGTAATCGAAGTCCTGCCCGGCGCCCCTGAGCATCAAGTCCTCGTTCATCACCCGCATCATCAGGTTTCGCTGCTGCTCGGCGGCCTGCGCGAAATGATGGTGCGCGGAGATATCCGTCCCGGCGAGTGCGCTCGAGGCGTGCTGCAACGTAATCGTCGGCGAGAGCAATGCGAGCAGGCGGCGCATTCGCTGCTGCTTCGCGTACGTGTCATACAGGCTTCCGTATGCCTCGGCGTGAGCTTTCGCACCGACTCGCTCAGAGATTTCGAGCGCGAGGCCGAAGCGATTCACAGCGATCCTGTCCGCCTCCTCGGCCTTGATCTCGCGGCCCAGCGCGCGGCTCAGAACTTCACGCTGGAGCGAGCGATACTCGGGACTCGCGCGCTCGAGCTGCTGTGCGCGCACTCGTGCGGAGGCGTCAACCCAAAAAAGACCCGCGTCCGGCGTCGGATAGAGATGCTCCGCGAGGCTCGCGGCGAGCCGCGGTACGAGCACGCAGGCGCCCGCCCACGTGCACAACGCCAGCATGAGCGCAGCCGCAGTGCTGCGCGCCTGAGCCGAGATCGATACGACGATCGCAGCGAACGCCACGTTGTAGGCTGCATACGCAGCAATGAGCCACACGCCTCTGACGACTATGTCCGCAGCGGCAGCCATGCTGGACGAGGCAATTGCGACGGCGATTGAAACGCCGATCACAATGCTCGTAACCGCAACGCCGACGCTCGCAAGAGCCCCGATCTTTCCCGCATACAGAACCCCAGGTCGAACGCCGACGCTCATCAGCTGGCGCAGCGAGCCGCGCTCGCGCTCACCCGCGAAGACACCAGCGCCGACGAGACACAGGATCAACGGGGAGGCCAGCGTGAGAACGCCAGCGATGCTCAGGTCAGCGAGTCGGCGCAGCTCGGGCGAGTCTTCGGCCGGGCGAAACATCGCCGGATCCTGACGATGAGCTTCCAGCCAGATGACCTGACCCAGGTACGGCGTCCCGCCGGGATCGAACATCGCCAGGGCCGACGAGGGCTTGTGCGCCATGCGCCCGAAATGCGCGGCCGCGTGAGGCGCCTTATCGCCTTGCTGCACAAACGCTTCCTGGTCCCGTCCTTGCGCCTCGATCGCCGCTCGCTGTTGCGATGTGTACGTCGGCCAGGCTGTGAACAGACAGCCAGCCGCCAATGCGAGCATCACGTTCAGCACACCGTGCAGTCGGCCGTCCCGGCGATACTCCAGAAGCTCCTTCGCCAGAATCGCGCGGATCATGCGGCGGCCTCGTGGGATGCCTCGCCGGGCTCGCGCATGTAGTCGAGGTAGAGCGCTTCCAGCTGAACGTGGCTGACTTCAGGCGCAGCGACGCGGGCAATGAGCCTTCCGCTCTTCATGATGCCGACGTGCGTCGCGACTTCTCTGGCGCGAAACAGATCATGCGTCGCCATCAGAACGGCGGCGCCCTCATTCGCAAGTCGACGGAGCAGCGCACAGAACTCGTTCGCCGCCTTCGGATCCAGGCCGGAGAGCGGTTCATCGAGCAACAGAGCTCGCGCGCCTTTCGCAAGGGCTATCGCCAGGCCGACTTTCTGCCGCATGCCCTTGGAATAGCGCTCGATGCGAATATCCGCGGCTCGTCGATCCAATCCAACGCGGGCGAGAAGATGCATGAGCAGACCGCGGTCGATCGCTTTGCGGCCTGCGAGTCGCGTGAAATAGACCAGGTTTTCCAGCCCGGTCAGCGTCGGATACAGATTGACCTGCTCTGGCACGTAGGCCAGATCGGCGCGCGCCGCTTGCGCATTCCTGGCGACCTCGCGGCCGTTGACATAGGCGGCGCCTGACGTGGGCTCCAGAAACCCCAGGAACAGATTGATCGTCGTCGTCTTGCCGGCGCCGTTCGCGCCAAGCAGACACTGGATCTCGCCCGCGCCGATCTCCAGGCTGAGACCTTGCAGCGCCCAGGCATCGTCGAAGCGCTTGCTCAAATCCACCGCTTTCAGCATCGCCGTCGCCTCGTGAGTCACCGCTCGTCAAGAGGCTACGGCGGCCGGCCTGAAACAGGCGTGTCAGGCCGGGCGCGAGTTTGTATCAGTGCGCGCCAGGCGCGCGACCTGACATACTTTGTTACGAAGTATCCGCCGTGAACGGCAGACGACCCTGTCCCTCTCCTCTAGATTCCTCGCAGCGTTCACAGTCTGGGAGTCCTGCGGTGGCGAGCGAACCCTCACACATCCTGCTCGTCGATGATGATGCAGATATCCGCAAGCCGCTCGCCGAGTACCTGCGACGGCATGGCTTTCGCGCGAGCGCCGCGGCTGACGGCAAAGAAATGGACCGTGTGCTGTCGAGCGCGAGCGTCGATCTGATCGTGCTCGACATCATGATGCGCGGTGAAGACGGCCTCAGTATCTGTCGCCGCGTGCACGAACAGGCGCGCATCCCGATCATCCTGCTCACGGCGCGAACCGAGGCCGCCGACCGGATCGTCGGCCTCGAGCTGGGCGCAGATGACTACGTCACGAAGCCCTTCGACCCGCGTGAGCTCGTCGCCCGCGTCAAGTCCGTTCTGCGCCGCGCGCAGATGCTGCCGCGCCGGCAACTCCACACACGCGGGCTCGTGCGATTCGACCGATGGCGCTTCGACTTCGCGCGCAAGGAGCTGCTCCGCGACGATGACCTCGTCGTGCGGTTGAGCTCCGGCGAGCACCTGCTGCTGGCGTCGCTCATCGAGCACGCGGGTGTGACGCTCACGCGCGATCAGCTCCTCGATTTGACCAAAGGCAGAGAGGCGCAGGTATTCGACCGGAGCGTCGACAACCAGGTCAGCCGCCTGCGGCGCAAGTTGGAGACGGATCCCAGGAACCCGCGCATCATCCTCACGCAATGGGGCGGCGGATATGTGTTCGCCGCAGACCTGGAGTGGGCGTCGTGAGCTCCAGGCTTGTGCCAAAGAGCGCCGAGGGACAGATGATCTGCGTCCTTGCGCTGTCGCTGCTCGCCCTTTTCTGCGCGTTGCTCATCATGGAAGTGCGCGAGCACGAGACGCCGCTCGAGACGGCCGCGAGCAGCCACACGCTCGACCGCCTCCAGAGTCTGTTTCCGGCGCTCGAAGGCGTCGAGCGGACGCAGCTGCCTCGACTCGTGAGCCTCGCCTCCTCGTGTCATGCCGGCTACACGGTGACCGAGGCGCCGTTTCGTTTCGACGCCGCTACGGCGGCGTCGGAGCGCCTGCGGCTGCAGCTTGCACGCACCTTGCGCGTAGACGCGGCGAAGCTGAAGGTCGGTCTTGCGCGTCTCGGCGCAGATGACTTCTCGTACCGGGAGTGCCGCCGCTCGGAGATCCAGCTGCCTGTCGACGCGGTGGTGCTCAGTTACGAGTTGCCGTCAGGCGCATGGCTGAATACGGAAGTTCATGCACACGAGTGGCACTGGCGCGAGAAGCTCGACTGGATGGTGCGCGCGACCGCTGCGTTCATCTTCGTCGGCGCCGTTGCGATGTACTTCATGCGCCGCCTGCACAAACCGCTCAGGAGCTTGACCGACGCCGCGCAGCAATTCGGAGAAGGGCTCAAGGTTCACCAACTGGCGGAAGACGGTCCCGCTGACGTGAAGAGCGCCATACGGGCGTTCAACGCCATGCAGCAGCAGGTTGCAGAGGAAGTGACGAAGCGAGCAAACACGCTCGCAGCGATCAGTCACGACGTACGCACGCCGCTCACGGCGCTGCGCGTCAAGGCGGAGCTGATCGAGGACGAGGCCGTGCGGCGAGATCTGATCTCGAGCATCGATCGCATGGAACAGGTCACTGCGTCTGCACTCGACTTCCTGAGGGGTCAGTCGCGCGGCGAGCCGTTGCGGTCCGTGGACCTGAGCGCGTTACTCGAGAGCGCGTGTCTCGACCTCGCGGAGATCGGCCAGCCGGCGTCTTTCGCAGGTGAGCACGGCGTGCATCACGTGTGCAGACCGGACGCAATCGCGCGCGCGGTGCGCAATCTCATCGACAATGCAATCAAGTATGGCGGCGGAGCGCGTGTGACTTTGCAGGCCCGAGCGGAGCGTGTGGAGATTGCCGTCGCGGACAACGGCCCGGGGATTCCGTTCGACCAGATCGCACTTGCCCTCGAGCCGTTCGAGCGCCTACCGGAGGCGCGGCGCAGTCAGCAGTCGGGATTCGGCCTCGGGCTCACCGTGGCGAAAGCGATTACGGAAGGACACGAAGGCGAGCTCGTTTTCGCGGCAAATACGCCGACGGGGTTGGTGGCGACGATCAGATTGCCGACGAAGCCGATCTGAGCGGCGCGCACGCTCACTGAGCCTCACTCTCAGAAGCCCGACAGCACTCTCGCTGGCCGATTTCCAGACGCTCTACGCGTGTCGCGCGTTAGTGCGGTCGGTGATCGAGTGTAAGGCGAGGCCTCCAGCGTCGCCGCGATCCCGGCGCGTGTCATTGCTGAGCTTCTCAGCCAGGCGACCGTGTACATCCACGGCGACTGATCGACTGGCGTGCGGCGGGCCTGGCTGTGGGATTCGATTCGTACGCCGGCAAGGACTACTCGCATCGCAAAGCGTGCATCCTGGACCGATACGGTTTCGCGCTCTTGCTTGGCCTTGAGGCCAGTGCCGGACGTTTGTGACGAAGGCGATAGATTCCGCGGCGTGGTCGTCCAATAATCAACAATGATTACCGATGGCGATCGTTGCGAAGACATGCCGTACTCTCGCGCCGTAAAAAGCTTCCTCAACGGCGGATCCTTCGCCATCGCGATGAGCGCGCACTTGCGACACGTCATGCGGGCCCTGATCGGATTGCTCGGCACGCTCGGCTGTACCGTGTGCAGCGCCGGTGACCTGGCCGCCGGCGACGTCCTCGCAGATGCCAAGCTGTATTTCACAGCACCGCTTAATTGGGATGTAGACAACTGGAAGTATTTCGGCGCAGCCCTGCTGGCGACAGGCGTCGCTCACGAGTATGACGACAATGTTCGCGCTCACTTTGCAGGAGGCAGGCATGCCGCTGACGCGGGTGAGGATCCCAACGGCCTCGAGGATGCCGTGCCTGCAGCGCTGCTGCTTGGAGGTACGCTAACCGCTGCACTGATGACACATGACCACGATGGTTACACGGAGACATGGTCGATGGTCGAAGCGAGCGCCCTGAGCGGCATCGCCGGACTGACGCTCAAATACGCTCTCGGCAGAGAAAGGCCCAACGATACGACTCAGGTCGATTCGTGGTTTGAGGGCGGCGATTCATTTCCCTCCATGCATACGACGCTGGCCTTCGCCATCGGTACGGTATTCGCCGAGTCAGGCGATGATCACTATCGATGGGTGCGCCGCGCCCTGGGATACGGCGTCGCCGGCGGCACAGCCTACCTGCGCCTGCGGGGCAACGTGCACTGGATGTCCGACACCGTGGCGGGGGCGACGCTCGGGATAGCCACCGCTCAGTTTGTGATGAACCGGCGACAGGGGACGCATCCGCGCGCTTTCCTGCAAATCATTCCGGTGGGCGATGGATTGATGGTGAGCTACTCGGCGCCATTGCAATAGCGCCGACTGCTAGAAGAAGAAATCGCATACGAACGCGACGGCTACGCCGATGGCGCCAACGCTGGTGATCAGCACAGCGCCGGCGGCGCAGTCCTTGACCCCCTTGATGCGTGGATGTTGCTCAGGATGCAGATGATCAGCCAGCAGCTCTACCGCCGTATTAATCAGCTCAGCCGCCAGGACCAGCACGACGGTCAGAAAGATGATGGCCCACCACGCAGGCGCCGGCCGCAGATAGAACAGTGCAACGAGGACGACGCAGGCTGCGATGGTCTGAAAGCGAAAGCTGTTTTCGGAACGTAGGGCATGGAGAATGCCGCCGATCGCGAAGCCGAGCCGACGATGGAAAGCCTTGTTCTTCACGAGATGCCCATTCGAATGCATGCAGCGAATCTGCTGCTGCAATCTTCGCATGTCCCATTGCCGGGACTGCTCGATGAACTCCGCGATGGCTCGTAAGAATTGGTCGGGACGGCGAGATTCGAACTCGCGACCCCTTGCACCCCATGCAGTCCAAGACCTGCACGGGCATGAAAGTACGTGAAAGCGAAGTGAGAGTGCAATAGCCTTGTTTTGTAGAGCTTTGAGGCCATGCATGGGTCCGCATGTCATTTCACCGCTATTTCGGGTAAAGTGGACACAAGGTGGACACAAACTGGGCCGCGATGGCTACGACAACAGCAAGGCGTCGCCAGTGAGGCGGACACAAAGGCGGACACAAGCCGCAGCGCTGGACCGCGACGCACGTGGCCACGCTCCCGGCGATGCACCATACCGACCCCGGTCAGACTCGGGCCTGCAGATGCGCGTGCGCGAGAGGCAGAACGGCCAAGCGTCGCAGCACGTGGCTGTTGCGCTTCAAATGGCGAGGCGAAGAATCGCGCATCCTGCTCGGTCACTTCCCGGAAACGATCTCTCGACGCCGCCCGGGACCTCGCGCGCAAGTACTCGCGAGAGCTCGCCGATCAAGGCATAGACCCGCGTCGAGCGCGCCCGAAGCGCCGCCCCAACGCCAATCGCCCTGCCCCTGTCTCCGCCGCCGTTTCCGGCGCCAGCAAGCACAGCGTCGAATTCCTGATCTCTGAATTCCTCGAGCGGCACATCAAGCCGACCCGGAAGCGCCCGGAGTACGCGGAGCGCATCCTGAATCATGACGTGCTGCCCCAATGGAAAGGCCGCGACGCCCGCACGATTGAGCCGCACGAGGTAATCGAGCTGCTCGACCGCATTGTTGACCGCGGCTCGCATGTGATGGCCAACCGCGTGGCCGCGATCCTGACGCAGCTATTCAAGTTCGGGATTCACCGCCGCATCGTGAAAGCGTCGCCGGTGCAGCTCCTGTATCGCCCCGGCGGCAAGGAAAAGCCGCGCGAGCGTTCACTAGCCGACGACGAGCTTAAGGCCTTCCTGGCCGACCCGAAGGCGGCAACGCGCTACGAACGCCTAGCGCACGCGTTGGTGGTCTTACTGCTCACAGGGCAACGACGCGGGGAACTCGCGCTCGCCCGCTGGCGCGATGTGGATCTGGCCGCAAAGACGTGGACGATACCGGCCGAGAATTCGAAGACCGGCCGCGGGCATGTCGTGCCGTTGTCTGATTGGGCCGTGCGTGAGTTGGAAACGCTCAAGCAGATGGCGAAGAAGTCGGCCTTCGTTCTGCCGGCCAATGGTGGAAGTAGGCCGATCGATGCGAAGCAGCTCACGCGCGGCGTCGCTCGCTGTCAGACGCGTATGAAGAAGCTGGGCGTCGACGCATTCACGTTGCACGACTTGCGCCGCACCTGTCGCACTGGCCTCGCCCGCCTGAAGATTGCGCCGCACATCGCAGAGCGTGTTCTGAA
This sequence comes from uncultured Gammaproteobacteria bacterium, assembly GCA_963723505.1. GTDB lineage: Bacteria > Pseudomonadota > Gammaproteobacteria > Steroidobacterales > Steroidobacteraceae > Steroidobacter. The sequence continues at coordinate 26,252 of CAVRQU010000020.1, read as the reverse complement.
TCACGCGCAAGAGAAGATTCCCGGCACCTATGACGTGCACGACTATCTGGACGAGAAGCGCGATGCGCTGGAGAAGTGGGCGGCGCATCTGGCGGGGCTGCGCACATGAAACCCGCGAAGGACGATGCCTTCCGTATTGCGCTTGGGTTTCAACTTCTACACAAGGTGTTTCGCAAGCGCTTTTCGAGCGAGGAAGAGTACCGCGAGGCTCGCGATGCATTCCTCGTGGAAAACGTCACGGACGACATCGCGTTGGAAGTGCTGGCGGCGATGGTCTTACAACAGACGCGCTCTTTTCTGATAGCTCACTTATGGAACGAGCGAAAGAAAAGGCGGAGCTGCCGATCGCAGGACGAAAGTCTCGCGGTCAGGCTTGCCATGCAGAGGAACCAGCGAAAATGGTTCTTGGACGTCCTATACACGGAAGGAATTTACAATCTTGCCTACCGAGCGGGTTGCCGGACTACTACCGATAGAGCAATCAGCACTAACGCGGCGAGCGACGTTCCTTGGATAGTGACAACGGCCAATTGGATCTGCGTGCTCTTGACTTGGCTGGAATGTGCACGAGCGCTATGGGATGGCGACTTTGGCGATCCGTACGCACTTGCCTCCCACCTGCAGGCCCAGCAGCTCCACGCATCCCAGATGATCGAACATCACCGCGAGCGCGGGAACGAAAAGCTTGCGCGCGACATGGAAGAGGAGCAGAAAAAGGACGGCGCTCTGGGTCTCTTGTTCCCGCCTGACATGCTCGGTACTCGCGGCCGCGCGAAAGCTTCCCGCGATGGTGCCATGCGCGGTTGGCTGATTCGGAGGATCGACCGTCTATTGCCTCCGGTCATCGATGAGCGCTACGCCATCATCGCAGCGCTGCTCGAAAGTATCGGAGTGACCGGACTCACGCCCCAGCTAGTCCGCGCGACACTGAAGCACGCCTCGAGAGCCTAAAACATTACGGGCTGTTTCTCTTTCGGGGCAGTCGTCCCCTAACGTTCGCCTCACGGTGTTTCACAGTGAGGCAAGACATGACTGATCGACGTACTCGCGGCGCTCCCATCAAGGGAACGCGCGTGATTTGGCGCGCGGGTCTCCGCGAACGCTGGGGCATTAGCGCCCCGACTCTGTGGCGATGGGAGCGACGCGGCAAGGTTCCGCCGCCTGACGTTCGCATCGGCGACCGCGAGGGCTGGAAGCCCGAAACGATCGAGCGCGCCGAGCAGAGTCCCCCTCCTCAGAGCTGAAACGCTTCATCGATGCGCGGTTTCGTCACGATGGTGATGTACCGCAATGAATTCCGCCTGAAAAAAATTTGGCCTGGTCACCGCTACTAACGGCCCAGGCCAAAAAGGAAACGAAGCAAAGCCATGTTAACCCAAAAACTCCCGATCGGGAGCGGCGTCTGCAGATGCGCAGGATGCGGAGGATATTTCCGCAGCCTCCGCGCATTCGAGATGCACCGCACCGGCGACTATCGACCACTGACCCGCCGCTGTCTGTCGTGCTACGAAATGCGCGACGCCGGCATGGTGCAGCGGTCGGATGGATTCTGGACCACGGGCAAACCGTTCGGTTCTAGCCTCCGGTTAGACTCTCCTGACTGCGATCGTGAGCAGGCAGCCCTGACCCACGCGGTGGGGGCATGAGTGCCGACAGCTCAGGGGCACCGGACGGACAAGCCCAGAAAGCGCACCGTCAAACTAACCGAGCTGCAGCTACGCGAACGGCTCAAAGCCGAGATCGCGATTCTGTCTCGACCGCTGATCGATGCCGCTCTGCTCTCGACCGCCGAACGCGAGGCGATCAAGAATCGCGTGCGCGATCGTCTGAGCAATCAGAGCCCGTCAGCCTGGTTTGCGAAGACGCGTTACGGCGAATCCGCACCGCCGCGCAACTGGCACAACCCCGAAGGCAAGTTCAAGGACGAAGCGACACTGCCCGGCGTCAGCCTCATGTATCGGATCGGCTCGACACCGCACGTCGAAAGACCGATGCCGCGCTACATGCGACGCCGGCAGCGAATGCAGGGAGGCGAGCCCATGAGTGACTTCGACTACTGGCGGCACAAGGGCGCGAATGCGCGCTTCGACGGCAGGCGACCTGCACAGATGAGCCGCGATGAACTCCTGGCCGTGGTCGGCTGGATGAGCGAGTCACGCAACCTGTGGCGCGAAGGATTGCTGCGGAAGGTCGACAAGCGCTACCTGCATTGCAAGGTCGCGAAACGTGTCACCGGCAAGAAAGGGCCGAAGTCCTTGCGCGGACAAAAGTGGTTGGGCGCTGACGAAAAGATGTCACGCGTTTTGCAGCCTGAGTCGGAGGCGACGCCGTGACCCGCCGCAAGAAGGGCAACGCACCCCAAGGCAAGTACGCGCAGATCCCGGTGATCTGTCGCGAAGGCTGTTCTAGCGATCTGTCGGCCCCGGAGTTTCGCGTCTGGTTTGCGCTGTGCATGCAGTGTCAGCACTGGAGTAACGGCACCGGCAAGCTGTGTCGCTCTGTGATGCGGGAATTTCGTCTCGGCTCGCAACGCGTCGTGACTGCGCGAAGAAGAAACTGATTGACAGACGGTCACGTTGTTCAGACGAGCGTCAGCCGCAGCAGCGTAGTGTGCGCGCTCTATGGCGTGACTCATTTGCCGCTTAACACCGGTGCCTTGGCCGATGAGGGTCTCACAGACACCGCCATCCGAGCTGCGTTGAGCGGCTTTCGAAGGCCTTTAGTGATTCCAACAGAGGAAGCGCTAACAGCGCTACCACATCGGAAGCGCTAAACGACAGAAACGACATTAGGGGAAGCGCTAACACCCCTGGAGACACCCCTTAGCGCTACCACAAAGCCTGGGTTATGCATCGAATTCGACCCCTTTAGCGCTCCCACAGGGGAACACGTCTAAGAATCTGCCATACCTGAGCGAGATTCCTGGCGGCTCTCCTTCGGCTCCTTCCCCCTCCGATATCCCTCCCGAATCAGCGGGCGGTCAAGTCACAAAACTCAGCGAGCGCAGGAGACGCGCATGAACGCAATCGACTATCAACGCAGAGCAGATCAACACCGGCCGCGCGATGAATCAGCGATGGCTCGCGAGTGCTCGCGACTCGTGGCGACAGGACTCACACCGCGGGACGTGGCGACAGCGCTGCGATTGGATCTGGCCGAGGTGCTGGCGTGGCTGCAGATGAGGGAGGCTCGTCCGTGATCGCCTGCACCGATTGCTCCTCCTCGCTCTCGGTGCGCTGGAGCATTCGGGCGGTGTCTTGCCACTCCCCGGTTAGCCCAGCAGACGACGCAGGAGATCACGCTCCACACGAAGACCAGGATCGCCATGCCTTCTTCGATGGTCATGACAGCAGGTTTATCAGAAACAGTTCGCAGATCTGTCAACACGCGGACACAAGGCGGCAGCCTGAGCCCAGTGGCGAGGGCATCACATAGTCTGAACCACGCGTGTTTCACCTTATTGAACGGACCGAGACGTTTTCGGGTTATCGAGGCGGGGCAATGATCTGTCAGCACCCTGGCTGCAAGACGCTATGCGTTGGCCCGTACTGCGCGAGGCATCGCGAAAGAAACATACCCCTAGGGAGGGCTGGAGCTAGGGGAATTATGGGCCGCTGCTGGCACCCGCTCTCTGTGCTCAGGGGGGACCCAAAGAGTTTTTTGCCAGCGGGTCCCTCTGCGACACAGACCCTACGGGTAGTTCGAAGCCCGTTTTCGTTGGATGCACGACCCGATTTTTTCACTTCCAAAGTTCCGGAGTAATCACGCATGGCTGAATCCCTTTCCTCGGTCAGCGGCGCACTGGTCGCAAAGTGCTGCGGCATTTCGCGTCGACATCACACCAATCTGGTGAAGGCAGGAGCCTTACCCGGCCCCGATGAGGCGCACCGCTATGACCTGGCGGCGAGCGTGCGCGCGTATATCGCACACCGCAGCGACGCCCCGTCATCGATGAGCGATGAGAAGTTGCGGCTGATCGCTGAGCGCCGCCGCAAGCTCGAGATCGACAACGCGATCAAGGAACAGGCGTTCATCCCCGCCGACCTCGTGGCGCAGGAATTCCTCGCGCTCAACACCGTGTTCGTTGAATCGCTGAAGGCATTGCCCAGCCGTGCGACAGCTTTGGGCGCGATGAAGTCAGCGCACGAGCTGCGCGCGATTCTGCTGGAGGAAGTGCGGCACGTTCGCGAAGCAGTCGCGGCATTGTCGGAGAAGCGAGCGGATGCGCTCGATCGTCAAGCGGCGAAGGCTGAGCGGGCCAATGCGCGCTGAACGGGTCCCTCCTGAAGCCCAGCGTGCGGGTGGCAACGCCGCCCCGAGATTCCGCTAGTTCCAGCATTTTTAAGGCCTTCCTTCCGGTTACGGAAATGATTTACCAAACGGTTGAATTTTCGAGACTCACGCAACGCCAGACAGCGGATGCGCATGGTGTGACAGAGCGGACAGTCCGCCAGTGGACGGACTGGGGTATGCCGCGCAACGTCGATCGCAGCTATGACCTTGCGACGACAATCATCTGGCGCGCGAAGCAGTACACCGACTATCGCGGGCGAGTGATTCGCGCATGACCGACCCCGCCGTCAATCTGGCGACAGCAGCGCGCGAGTTGGGCAAGAGCCCGTCGACGGTGCGCCGTTGGATTGTCGCGGGAGCCCCGACCCGGCGCTTAGGAGAAGCGGGCCGCAGTAAGGGGAGCCTTGTCTGCGTCGCCGATCTGCGCGCATGGAAGCTCGCACAGGATGGCATCACGGTACAGCCGGCGATCGACTTCGACGTCATCGCTAATGGCCTGCTGGCTGCCTACAAGCGCGGCAATCGCGGCGAGAGCGACCCGGTATGGAGCGACCTGTGCGTCGATAAGCGCGACGCCGCTCTCGTGCTGTTCTATGCGTACGTCTCAATCGTCCGCACTCTCACTGGCCGCGAGCCCGAGACTTTTCCCGAAGCGATGGAAACGCTTCACGGATGCGCAGTTTCGCGAAAATGAATTGATACCGCCGCCTTTTTTCGGCGGCAAGCAATCTAGAGGACCTTCGACCAATGAATACACGAGATCAAGCCCGCGCCGCGGAGATCAGCCGCCTTGCGGTGCTCCATTCTGCCGCCATGCGTTCCCCAGAAACTGACTTTTCGGTTGCATCGGTCATTCGAGCGTGCCTCTCCGATACCTGGGGCAAGGAGCGAACCGACGAGCACCGCGCACACCAGCAGCTTGTGGAGCAGTTCGGGCCATGCAGCCGCTCGCACTCCGCAAAGCTCCCGCATCAAGCATTGCGTGACCTGACGGCTGCCGGCGTCAGCGGCTCGAACTATCTCGTCGGCACTGACACGGTTGGCTATTTGCCCACGCTGCAGCCGGCCTCCGTCGTGCTGAAACTCGGGGCGCAGACGGTGAACGCGGGAGCCGGGAACATCCTCCTGCCGACAGGTAGCGCGACCGTTACAACTCAATGGTTGGCGGATCAGAACGCGGCAATCACTGAGAGCCAACCCACCATCGGGCAGATTGCATCAACGCCCAAGGTCTTGGCTGCGCTGGCCGAAATCTCGCACCAGCTGTTGAAGCAGTCGAACGCCGAACAGGTTGTGCGCGCGGAACTCCGTCGCGCTGCTGCCTCGGCTCTCGATGCGGCTGCCATTCAAGGCACCGGCGCGAGCGGCCAGCCGCTCGGCATCATCGATACAGGCTCGATCGGGGCCTTCACCGGGCACGACATTGAACCGCGGCGCTCAAGCCAACGCTCAGCTGGACGTCGCAGACGCGAACGCCCTGGTCAGCGGCAATGTTGGCTATGTGACGACGCCGACGATTGCAAACACGCTCGCCAATCGTGCTGATTCACGATCGAGAGCACTAAGCCCGCGTGGCAGGGCGCTTTGCACGATGGCGTCGTATGTGGCGCTCGCGCGATGAGGCACGATAATTGCCCCGCCTCGACTGCCGTCGCTATCGCGATTGCGGGAAACATCACGTTGCGTATCGTGGGGCATCGCTGAGATCGCGGTCGATCCATACACGAAGTTTAACCAGGGCATCGCAGCCGTGCGGCTGCTGCTGATGGTTGACGTGGTTACCACGCGCGCCGCGGGCTTCAGCCTCGCAAGCACCGTTACCTGATAGGGGGTTGAAAAATGATGACTGTAGCTGCTCCTCAGAACGATCCGCGCCTGCTTGCGCCGACGAAGTGCAAAGTCTTGCGGCCCCTCTGCATCGGTGGACAGCGGCGCGAAGTCGGCGACGTAGTCGAGCTCCCGTACCACGTCGCGATCGAGTGTCAGTACATGGGCAAGGCGCGAATCATCGAATGACGAGTTTCATCAGACCCGCGTAAGCGGGTGCGGCGCAGTCGTCAGGTCGCCGCACATGGAAATAACAGACGACAGCAGACGGGCAAAACTCCTTAGGCCTCGTTGTCTGCCGGATAAGTCACGAGACGACATCGCACAGGTTCTAGAGCCGTGGACGCCCCTCGACCCGCTGAGCTGCAGATTGGCTGCGGCGATGAGAGTGGAGCACGGGGCGATCTTTCTAACAGAGGTGCATCAAATGCAGTAGACAGTTCTCGGTTACAAGATTGTATTGTTAGCCGCTTGCGCGCCGCTGGCCGTCTGTTTGTTCGTGCTCGCTGTTTCGATGGTGCTGCGGTGAGATCACTGCGGCGATTCGGGCGCATGCTCAGCGCTCGACGCAGTCCGATAGCTCGCCGGCCATAACGAGCAGAATCCACTCACGATTTTCTCCACAAAAGGCCTGCAGATGAAAAACAGTGTCAAAGGGCGTCAAGTACTTGAAGATCTTGACCGCCTCGGCATCGACAAGAACCACGATCTCTTCTGCTCTTACTTGGGACAACAAGCCGCTAGTGATCAAGGAGCGAGATCGTTCTGGCCAGGCTGGCTCGACTTTGTCGCCGTAGTGGCCGCCCTCGCGGCTGCTGTGTCGGTACAGTGGAAGTGTTGCAGTACCTTGGTGATCGAGTTTCGACCAGAGAGGAAATGAACAATGAAAGTACGAGAGTTGCAAAGGAAACTCGGCGAACTCGATCCCGAGCTGGATGTGATCGTGATCGTGCACCACGCGGAGTTGCCGCCATTCGAGGTTGAGGACGTCAGCGCTGTGGCCGCTACTCGATCGCGGGGTGAGGATGGGACGGTGCGATTAAAGTTTGAGATTGAATCGAGTCACCGTGTCGCGCTTTTGGAAGTGACCGAGGCGTAAAGAGGCCATCAGCCCTGATCCTCGTCAGCGTCCGGGCATACGGATACGGTGCAGGCCGCCGCAACCTACAGCCGTACACACGGCACTCGCCGCCGCTCGCTGATTCGTGCTCGGCGCGCGCGTGGCATCCGTTTGATTGAGGCACACGGAGCCAAAATCCATGCCCGTTGCCGTCGAAGTCAATGTACGTACCGACGATGTGACCAGCGTTATTGATCCCAAGCGCGTTGGTCAACATGGCGCGCGGGGGATCGATCGTAGTAAATGTGCCGCTGTGCCACAGAAAGCCGTGGGTCACGGAGTTGCTATCGTTGTAGAAACCAACGACCTGACCGCGCGCATTGATCGCAGACAGCTTCGGAGAACTGTGAATCGGGTGGATCGAGCGTTGTGAATACGCTTTGTCGCCACAGAAAGGCATGGCTTGTGGGGGTGAAATCACCATACACGCCGACGACCTGCGCGGCATTATTGATGTCGACAGACAGAAGTGGACCGCGCGTTCACGACGTCCAGAGTCACAAGTGTTCCGTTGCGCCACAGAAAGCCATGACCCGTGCCATTGGTATCAAAGTACTGACCCACTACATGACCGGCGTTATTAATCCCAAACGCCAGTGTTACCTCTGTACCCCTAACATCTAGCGTCGTGAACGTGCCCTGATGCCAGGTGAAGCCGTGCTGCGTTCCTGCATCATCGGAATACAGCCCCACGACGCGGCCCGCGTCATTGATTGCCTCGGGGGACGTGCGCACCGCACCTGGTGGATCGATGGTCGCAAAGTTGCCGTGCCTCCACCGAAAGCCGTGGCCCACTTCGCTGCTGTCCTCATATGAGCCCACCACCTGCCCAGCGGCATTGATGTCGCGCGAGCATCAGTGAACCCCGCGCCTGGGGGATCGATGGTCCTGAATGACCCGTTATCCCAGAGGAAATTATGGACTTTAAAGTTGCTGTCTGAGTCGCCGCCGACAATTTGACCAGCCCCATTGATCGCATTGGCATTTGTACCCAGCGCATCGGGGAAGTCGAGCGTCCTATATGTCCGGGTGCAGCCCTCCTGCGCAGACACTGAGGTCGCGCTGAGCAAGAGCACGGCCAACGACACGACGTACGAGGATTGCAGCCAGAAACGGCGACGACACTGTGCCGTAGAGTTCATAAGGAACACTCCCCCTCATTTCCACTGACACACTCATGGAATGAGCCCTCTTGAGCCAGAAGACAATCGAACGGAAGGCGTACTTGCTCGTAAGGCGACCGAGACGGATGGCCCGACCGCTGCGGCGAGTCTGACGGCGGGGTTTAGCGGAGCGCCGCTGTTGGTGGCGGCTCATCCCGCTGAGTTGTTGGTAGTTATCGCGGCGCGGACCCTTACATACGAAGTTGGCCACAGACGTGGCCACAGTCGACTTTAGGAAACGCTCGTAAGTATTGGTCGGGACGGCGAGATTCGAACTCGCGACCCCTTGCACCCCATGCAAGTGCGCTACCAGGCTGCGCCACGTCCCGACTGCTTTTTAGACGGCGGGATCCGCCGTCGTGTAAGGATGTGAAGTGTAAGGTGTGTCGGAAGCAGATGCATCCGAAAACCCGTTACACGTTACACCCTACACGTTACGCATCCTGCGACCAGACTAGCGGCGCAGGATCCTGAGCACGTCCTCGAGCTCGCCGCGGATCTGCCGCACGATCTGCTGCGCCTGCGTCAGATCTTCGCGCGCGTCGTCGCCTTGTAGGCGATTGCGGGCGCCGCCAATCGTGAATCCCTGTTCATACAGAAGACTCCGGATCTGCCGGATGACGAGCACATCCTGACGCTGGTAGTAGCGGCGGTTGCCGCGACGCTTCACAGGCTTGAGCTGCGGGAACTCCTGCTCCCAATACCGCAGGACGTGCGGCTTCACGCCGCAGAGTTCGCTCACTTCGCCGATCGTGAAATAGCGCTTGCCCGGGATCGGCGGGAGTTCGCTGTTATTGCCTGGTTCCAGCATACGCCTCGACTCGCGCCTTCAGTTTCTGCCCCGGCCTGAACGTCACGACGCGGCGGGCGCTGATCGGAATCTCTTCGCCCGTCTTCGGATTGCGTCCGGGACGCTGGTTCTTGTCGCGCAGGTCGAAGTTACCGAAGCCGGAGAGCTTCACCTGCTCGCCCGTCGACAACGACGCACGCAACTCTTCGAAGAACAGATCGACCAGCTCGCGGGCTTCGCGCTTGTTGAGGCCGAGCTGATCGAACAGCGCCTCTGCGATCTCAGCTTTCGTCAGTGCCATGCTCATTTGTCCCGGATCGTGGCGTTGAGCTTCAAGCCCAATTGTTCGATGACCCGCGCCACGATGGCGTCGGCTTCGTTGTCCGTGAGTGTGCGGGAAGTATCCTGCAACTGCAGACCTAAGGCTATGCTTTTCTTGCCTTTCTCGAACTGCTTGCCGCGATAGACGGAGAGGACCGTCAGATCGTTGAGAAGCGCGCCCGCGCTCTGCGTGACGGCGCCGCGCAAAGCATTCACGGTCACAGCTTCATCGACGATCACCGCGATATCGCGACGAATGGCGGGATATCTGGAGATCTCCCGGTACTCGGGGATCGGCGACGCGAGACCCGCCTTCGTCTCAAGCTCGAAGACCACGACCGGATATGTCAAATCGAGCCGTCGCTGGTGCTCGGGATGAATCGCGCCAAGCCAGCCAACGGCTCGTTCCCCACGCCAGATCCGCGCCGACTGTCCAGGATGCAAAGTTGGGTGTTCTTCGGCCGTGAAGCGAAATTCGTGCGCGGCCCCCGTCAGGTCGAGGAGCGCCTCGACGTCTGCCTTGACATCGAAGAAATCAACGCCTCTCGCCTCCGCGTCCCATTGATCCGGGGCGACGGCGCCGGAAGCTGCGCCCGCGATGACTTCCGTTTCAGCGCCAGTGTCGCCAGCGTACCGACGTCCAATTTCGAAGAGTCTGACGCGAGACTGTTGTCGACGCTGATTGTCGCGTACGGCCTGCACAAGGCCGGGCCATAGCGATACGCGCATGACGCCAAGGTCCGCCGAAATGGGATTCGAAAGCGCGAACGCCGGCTCAGGACACAGGATGGTCTGGGTCGCCGCGTCGGTGAACGTATAGGTAATCGCTTCCTGATAGCCGCGATCGACCAGCAAGTCGGCCGCGCGCTCATTCCGCACGTACGTCTCCGGCCACGGCGTGATCGCCTGCGCCGCAATTGCGTCGGCTTCCGGAATATTGTCGAAGCCGTACAGTCGGGCGACTTCCTCGATCAGATCTTCTTCGATGCGAATGTCGAAACGCCAGGACGGCGGCGTGACGCGCCATTCCTTTCCGTCGCCCTCGAGTTTCATGCCGAGACGGCCGAGCAAATCCGCGACCGTGTCCGAAGCGATCTTGTGCCCCAGCACGTGCTCGACGCGCGCATGGCGCACCTTGACAGGCGGGTTGGGCGGAATTTCCCCGGTGCGCGTCACGATAAGCGGACCAGCGCGACCGCCGGCGCATTCCAGCAAGAGCCGGGTCGCGCGCTCGATCGCGAGCTCCTGCAATTGAGGATCCACTCCACGTTCAAATCGCTGGGACGCATCGGTGATGAGTCCGTAGCGGCGGCCGCGGCCCGCGATCGTCGCAGGCGGCCAGAACGCCGCTTCGAGGAACACGTCGGTCGTGGCGTCGCTGATGCTGGAGTCCTCGCCGCCCATCACGCCCGCGAGACCGAGCGCCTTGCGCTCATCCGCGACGACGAGCACTTCGGGCGTCAGCTCGATGGTGCGACCGTCGAGAAGCTTCATCGTCTCTCCCGCCTGGCCCGGCCTGACGACGATCGCGCCGATCACCCGGTTGAGATCGAAGGCATGCATCGGCGCGCCGAGCTCGAGCATGACGTAGTTCGTGATGTCCACCATGGCGCTAATCGGCCGCAGGTCGGCACGACGCAGGCGCTCCTGCACCCAGAACGGCGACTGCGCGTTCGGACGAATGCCACGAATGACGCGACCGACGAATTTGGGGCACCCCTCCCCGCCTTCGAGCCGCACGGGGAATTTGTCGTCGATCGTCGGCGCGACCGGGGCCATCGCAGGCGGATGCAGCTTCACATTGCGCGCCGCCGCGACCTCACGCGCGACGCCGAGAACGCTCATCGCGTCGCCGCGGTTCGGCGTGAGGTTCACTTCGAGAATCGTGTCGTCGAGCCCAAGCGCCGCGGTCAGCGCATCGCCTGGGCGCAAGTGCGACGGCAAATCGAGCAGGCCGCTTGCATCTTCGCTGAGCCCGAGTTCGCGCGCCGAACACAACATTCCGAACGATTCGACGCCGCGCAGTTTCGCCCGCTTGATTTCAGTCCCGCCCGGCAGCCTGGCGCCGAGGGTGGCGAGCGGCGCTTTCATACCCGCGCGTACGTTGGGAGCGCCGCATACGATCTGGAATTCTTCAGCGCCCGTCGACACGCGGCACACGCTGAGCTTTTCGGCGTCCGGGTGTTTTGCGACGGCTTGCACGTCGCCCACGACGACGCCCGGCAGGTCAGGTCCAGCACGACTGACGCCTTCGATCTCGAGACCGGCCATCGTGAGTGCGTGCGCCAACGCCGGAACGTCATCGCCGGTCTCAACCCACTCACGCAGCCAATGCAGACTGATCTTCATGAACAAGACCGGCCGGAGACTGGGGGCTGGAGGCTGGAGGTAGAGGCGCCCGCGCCCCCCTCCGTTCTGATCTGACAGACCACCGTCCCCTGTCCGCTATTCACTATCCCCTTCTTCATGCGAATTGCCTGAGGAAGCGCAGGTCGTTCTCGAAATACATGCGGATGTCGGTGACGTTGTAACGCAGCATCGTCAGACGATCGATGCCCATGCCGAATGCGTAGCCGGTGTACTTTTCAGCGTCGATGCCCACTGCGCGAAGCACATTCGGATGGACGACGCCGCACCCGGCGACCTCGACCCATCCTGTGTTCTTGCACACGCGGCAACCTGACCCGCCGCACGAGACGCATGAGATGTCGACTTCGGCGGAAGGCTCGGTGAACGGAAAGTACGATGGACGCAGGCGCATCTTTACGTCCTTCTCGAAGAGCGCCCGCATGAAGCCATGCAGTACGGCCTTCAGGTTCGCAAACGTGATTCCCTCGTCGACGACCAGGCCTTCGACCTGATGGAACATCGGCGTATGCGTCATGTCGGAGTCGCAACGATAGACGCGGCCGGGAACGATCACTCGCACGGGCGGCTTCTGTCCTTCCATGACGCGCACCTGCACCGGCGAGGTGTGGGTCCGCAGCAAGCGGCCGTCTGGAAAATAAAACGTGTCGTGCATCGCACGCGCCGGGTGATCGGCGGGGATGTTCAACGCCTCGAAGTTGTGCCAGTCGTCTTCGATTTCGGGTCCGTCGGCGACGGTGAAGCCGGCGTTGCGGAACAGCTGCTCGATGCGACGGCGCACGCGTGTGACCGGATGCAGGCCGCCCATCGATTGTCCGCGTCCCGGCAGCGTGACGTCGACCGAGTCGCTCGCAAGCTGCGCCACGAGGTTTTGCGCTTCCAGCGCGGAGCGACGCTCATCAAGAGCGTTGCTGACGGCGTCCTTCGCCTCATTGATCTTCGCGCCCGCCGCGCGTCGCGCCTCCGGATCCATCGAACCGAGCGTCTTCAGCAGCGCCGTGATTTCGCCCTTCTTGCCAAGCAGGCGAACGCGGATCTGTTCGAGTTCCTCGATCGTCGCCGCTCCGGCAATCGCAGCGCGTGCGCCTGCGAGGAGAGCCTGAAGGTCTTGAGCGGATTCGGTCATACGAGCGCGACGCGACGGAAGCTCAGGATGGATTCACGCTTTCGCGAGAATCACGACGTGGGTCTGGGAAGCGGGGCGCTGCTCTTTGCAACGCCCCGCCCTTCGTGTTTTGCCGGCAGCCCGTTGGCCGACCGCCAGCGGCCGTGATCAGGCCGCCTGTTTCAGCAGGCTGTCTTTCGCCTTCTGCGCGATTACGCCGAACGCGGCCGGATCGTTCATCGCGATGTCCGCCAGCACCTTGCGGTCGATCTGCAGACCCGCGAGATTGAGGCCGGCGATCAGCTTGCTGTACGACAGACCGTGAACGCGCGCTTCCGCATTGATGCGCGTGATCCACAGCGCACGGAAGTTGCGCTTGTTCGTCTTGCGATCGCGATACGCGTACTGGCCGGCCTTGATGACGGCCTGCTTCGCAGCGCGGAACACTTTGCGACGGGCGTTGTAGTAGCCCTTCGCTTTTTTGAGAATCTTCTTGTGACGGGCGCCGGCGATGACGCCTCTCTTAACGCGTGCCATGTGTCATCTCCTCACTTGGCGTGCGGGAGCAGCTGCTCCATCCGCACGAGATCCTGTTTGGCCACCATGCTCGGCGCACGCAGCTGACGCTTACGCTTGCTCGGCTTCTTGGTGAGGATGTGACGACGATGGGATTGGGCTCGCTTGAACCCGTTGGCAGTCTTGCGAAAACGCTTCGCCGCTGCCCGGTTGGTCTTCAACTTGGGCATATCAACACTCCACTCTGTTAGCCTATTGGGAACGCAAGCCTTGCGACTCGCGCCCTGTCAGGCGGGACAGCAATCACCCGATCGCTCGAGCTACTTGCTGCTCACTTCTTTTTCGGCCCGAACATCATGACCATCTGCCGACCTTCCATGAGTGGGTTCTGCTCGACCTGCGCGTAAGGCGCGAGATCGTTCTGAACCCGACCCAGGAGTTCTCGACCGACTTCCTGATGGGCCATCTCCCGGCCGCGGAACCGCATGGTCACCTTGGCCTTGTCTCCTTCCTGGAGAAAGCGAATCAGGTTACGTACCTTCACCTGATAGTCGCCTTCCTCCGTCCCTGGGCGAAACTTCACTTCCTTGATCTGAATCTGCTTCTGCTTGCGCTTCGCTGCATGCGCCTTCTTGTTCTGCTCGAACAAGAACTTGCCGAAGTCCATGATGCGGCAGACCGGCGGCTCCGCCGTCGGCGACACCTCGACGAGGTCGAGCTCCGCCGTCTGCGCCATCTGCAGTGCTTCAAACCGGCTGATCACGCCGATCTGGTGACCTTCAGCGTCGATCACTCGCAATTGCGGCGAGGTGATGTCTTCATTGCGCCTGATGCGCTTACTAATGGGAGCAGCGATGCGTCATACCTCCAAAATAGTCCGACCGCGGCTCGCGACTTCCTCGGCAAGCTTCGAAGCAAGCGCGTCCACTGGCATTGCTCCGAGATCTTTGCCACTGCGCGTGCGCACGGCCAGAGAATTTGAACCTGCCTCGCGGTCGCCAGCTACCAATAGGTAAGGGACGCGTTGCAGCGTGTGTTCGCGAATCTTAAAGCCGACCTTTTCGTTCCGCAAGTCTGAAGTTACGCGAAGCCCCTGATTTTTCAGGCTTTCAGTGACTTTCCGCACATAGTCGGCCTGGCCGTCGGTGATGTTCATGACGACGGCCTGCACGGGCGCCAGCCAGGTGGGCAGTTTGCCGGCGTGATGTTCGAGCAAAATGCCGAAGAAACGCTCGAGCGATCCGAAGATGGCTCGGTGCAGCATGACGGGCGTGCGTTTCTCGCTGTGCTCATCGATGTAGTGCGCGCCGAGCCGGCCGGGCAGATTGAGATCGACCTGCCAGGTCCCGCACTGCCAATCGCGGCCAATGGCGTCCTTGAGAACGAATTCGAGCTTCGGGCCGTAGAACGCGCCTTCACCCGGATTGAGCGTGTACTGAACGCCCGCAGCGCGCGTCGCGTCCTGGAGCGCGCGTTCCGCCCGATCCCACACCTCGTCGCTCCCGACGCGCTTCGTCGGACGGTCGGCGTACTTGACGACGACGTCGTCGAAACCGAAGTCGCGATAGATCGACATCAGCAGCTCGATGCCGCGTACGGTCTCCTCCGTAATCTGATCCTCGGTGATGAAGACGTGTGCATCGTCCTGCGTGAATGCGCGCACACGCATGAGTCCGTGCAGCGCTCCCGAAGGCTCATAGCGATGCACTTTCCCGAACTCGGCGAAGCGCAGCGGCAGATCGCGATAGCTACGGATGCCCTGGCGGAAGATCTGAATGTGGCCCGGACAATTCATCGGTTTGATCGCGTAAGTGCGCTCATCCGGCGTCCGCGTAAGGAACATGTTCTCGCCGAATTTCTCCAGGTGCCCTGACTGCCGCCACAGCTCGGCATCCATGATCTCGGGCGCGTTCACTTCTAAATAGCCCGCAGCGTTTTGCTTCTCGCGCATGTAGGCGATCAGCGTCTGAAACAGCGTCCAGCCCTTCGGATGCCAGAAGACGGCGCCGGGCGCTTCTTCCTGGAAGTGAAACAGGTCCTGTTCCTTCCCAATCCTGCGATGGTCGCGCTTTTCAGCCTCCTCCAGACGGGTCAGGTAGGCTTTGAGGCTCTTCTCATCCGGCCACGCGGTGCCGTAGATGCGTTGAAGCATCTCGTTGCGTGAATCGCCGCGCCAATACGCGCCCGCGATCTTCATCAACTTGAAGGCGCGCAGTTTGCCGGTGCTCGGCACGTGCGGGCCGCGACACAGATCGACCCAGTCAGACTGCCCGTACAGGCTGATCTCTTCCTTCTCAGGAATGCTCGCGATGATCTCGGCTTTGTAGATTTCGCCCTGGTCGCGGAAGAACTTCACCGCTGCATCGCGCTGGAGCACGCGGCGCGTGACTTTCTGATCGGCCTTCGACAACTCGCGCATCCGCTCTTCGATCGCCGCCAGATCCTCCGGCGTGAAAGCGCGCTTGTAGGAGAAATCGTAGTAAAAGCCGTCCTCGATCACGGGGCCGATCGTCACCTGGGCGTCCGGGTAGAGCTGTTTGACCGCCTGGGCCAGCAGGTGCGCGGTCGAATGACGAATGATTTCGAGACCCTCGGGGTCGCGATCCGTCACTATCGCGAGCCTGACGTCGCGATCGATCAGATGAGAGGTGTCGACGAGCTTGCCGTCAACCTTGCCCGCCAACGCGGCCTTCGCAAGACCCGCGCCGATGTCCGCAGCGACTTTCTCGACCGTAACGGCCTCGGAGTAGTTGCGCTGACTGCCGTCCGGCAGAGTGATTGAGGGCATGGGCTCGGCGTGGGGCTCGGGGCGTGAGGCTTGGGCCAGAAAACGAACGACGCATGTGCGTCGTTCTATTCACGAGTCACTAGTCACCAGTCACTTCGGGACGTGGTGGGCGCGACAGGGATCGAACCTGTGACCCCTACCATGTCAAGGTAGTGCTCTACCGCTGAGCTACGCGCCCGAAAAAGGCCGGCAAGGATAGCGACGGGGCGCCGAGGAGGCAAGGATTCGCAGCGGTTAGCCCTTGGTCGACGGCCTACCAGAGCGCGCATACGCCATTCCCTCACCCCACGTTCTCCCAAAGGTGGAGGGCGACCCTTTTCGCGGCGGGTGAGATGGGGCCGCACGCCGTCCTCCTGACGAACCGCTAACCGCACAAACCGTGGCTTGGGCCCCCGCGGGCTAACCGCTCCTCCCGTCACCCCGCCTTTACCACTGGCAATCCAAGCTCGACGTTCCTGAGCTGCTGAATCTCATCGCGAATCCGCGCGGCTTCCTCGAATTCCAGATTGCGCGCATGCCTGAACATCTCCTGTTCGAGCTTCTTGATGCGCCGTACCGCCTGCTCGGGCGTCAACGCCGCGTAGTCGCGGCCAGGGTCCGCCACTCTGCGAAGGCTGACGCCCCCGGCTTCCGAATACGCCCCTTCCATGATGTCGGCCACGGCCTTCTGAATCCCCCGCGGCGTAATCCCGTTCCTCGCATTGAAGTCGAGTTGTTTCGTGCGGCGGCGATTCGTCTCCTCGAGTGCGCGCTGGATAGAACCGGTCGTGTGATCTGCGTAGAGAATCGCTCGTCCATGCAGGTGCCGGGCGGCGCGACCGATGGTCTGGATGAGTGAGTTCTCAGAGCGCAGGAAGCCTTCCTTGTCGGCGTCCAGGATCGCAACCAGGGACACCTCAGGCATGTCCAACCCTTCGCGCAGGAGGTTGATGCCGACGAGCACATCGAATTTGCCGAGCCGCAGATCGCGAATGATCTCCACGCGCTCCACCGTGTCGATGTCAGAGTGCAGATAGCGCACCTTGACGCCGTGCTCGTCGAGATACTCCGTGAGATCCTCCGCCATTCGTTTCGTCAGCGTGGTGATGAGCACACGCTCGTGGCGCTCGACGCAACGTTTGATCTCCGAGAGCACATCATCGACCTGCGTACGCACGGGTCGAATCTCGACTTCAGGATCGACGAGGCCCGTCGGGCGCACCAGTTGCTCGACCACCTGACCTGCATGATCGAGCTCATACCTGCCCGGCGTCGCCGACGCGAAGATCATCTGGGGCGAAAGTTTTTCCCACTCATCGAATCGCAACGGGCGATTATCGAGCGCCGACGGCAGGCGGAAACCGTACTCGACCAGCGTTTCCTTGCGCGAGCGATCGCCGCGGTACATCGCACCGAGCTGGGGAATGGTCTGGTGACTCTCATCCACGACCAGGAGCGCATTCGCCGGCAGATAGTCGAACAGACACGGCGGCGGCTCGCCCGGCGCGCGACCGGAAAGAAATCGTGAGTAGTTTTCGATGCCGTTGCAGTAGCCGACCTCGCGGATCATCTCGATATCGAAGCGCGTGCGTTGCTCGAGCCGCTGCGCTTCGAGCAGCTTGCCGCCGCTCTTCAGTTCGTTGAGCCGTACATGCAGCTCATCGCGAATCTCATCGACGGCGCTGATCAGCCGTTCACGCGGCGTCACGTAGTGAGTCGAAGGAAACACCGTGTAGCGCGGGACCTTGCGGCGGACTTCGCCCGTCAGCGGATCGAACAACATGAGCGAATCCACTTCATCGTCGAACAGTTCGACGCGCAGCGCCTCGCGCTCCGACTCGGCTGGAAAGATATCGATGACGTCGCCGCGTACGCGATACGTTCCCTGCGTGAGGTCGAGCTCATTGCGCTTGTACTGCATGTCCGTCAGACGCCGGAGGATCTTGCGCTGATCCATACGATCGCCGCGCGACAGATGCAGCACCATCGACAGATAGGATTGCGGATCTCCCAGGCCATAGATCGCCGAGACTGTGGCGACAATGATTGCGTCCGGGCGTTCCAGCAGCGCTTTCGTCGCCGACAGGCGCATCTGTTCGATATGTTCGTTGACCGAGGAATCCTTCTCTATATAAGTGTCGGAGGAAGGCACATAGGCTTCCGGCTGGTAGTAGTCGTAGTACGAAACGAAGTACTCGACCGCATTCTCAGGAAAGAACTCCCTGAACTCGCCGTAGAGCTGGGCCGCGAGCGTCTTGTTGTGCGCCAGCACCAGCGTCGGGCGCTGCACTTGCTGAACCACGTTGGCGATCGTGAATGTCTTGCCCGATCCCGTGACCCCCAGCAGCGTTTGATGCGCCAGGCCCGCCTGCAGTCCGTCGACAAGCTTCGCGATCGCTTCCGGCTGATCGCCTGAAGGCTTGTAGTCTCCCTTCAATTCGAAGCGAGCGTCAGTGCGGGTTGAGTCGTTCATGCGGTTGCGAGTCTGGCCGGAGGCTGGGGACTGCAGGCTGGAGGCAGAAGCGAGCATGCGATTCTGTCCCCCTTCTGGCCACTGGCCCTCAGCCCATCTGAAGAAGAGAATGGCCTAGAATCAGGCCGTCACATCCCGATCGTCGAAGCCACCATGAGTCTAGCAGTGTCAAAACGCGTTCAGCGCGTCAAGCCGTCCCCGACCGTCGCCCTCACGGGTCGCGTCGCGCAGTTGAAAGCGGAAGGCAAGGACATCATCGGTCTTGGCGCCGGGGAGCCCGACTTCGACACGCCGACGCACATCGCGGAGGCCGGCATCGAAGCGATTCGCAAGGGCTTCACGCGTTATACGCCCGTCGAAGGCGCCGCCGATCTCAAGGACGCAATCATCGCGAAGTTCAAACGCGAGAACGGGCTCGAATACAAACGTAGTCAGATTCTGGTGTCGACTGGCGCGAAGCAGACGATCTTCAACCTGATCCTCGCTTTGATCGATTCAGGCGACGAAGCGGTGATTCCCGCGCCCTACTGGGTTTCGTATCCGGACATGGTGATGCTCGCCGACGGCGTGCCTGTCACTCCGTATGCCGGCCCGGAGCAAGGTTACAAGATCACGCCGGCGCAGCTCGAAGCGGCGATCACGCCGAAGACTCGCCTGTTCATTCTCAACAGTCCGAGCAACCCGACTGGCGCGGCGTACACACAGGCGGAACTGCGCGCGCTGGGGGAAGTGCTGATGCGTCATCCGCACGTCGTGATCTGCACGGACGACATGTATGAGCACATCTACTGGGCGAGCGAGCCATTCGTCAGTCTCGCGCGTGTGTGTCCGGAATTGTATGACCGCACGGTGACGACGAATGGCGTGTCCAAGGCGTACGCCATGACCGGCTGGCGCATCGGCTACTGCGGCGGCCCAACGGAACTGGTGACGGCGATGGCCACGATTCAGGGTCAGAGCACGTCGAATCCCTCTTCGATCGCGCAGAAGGCGTCGGTAACCGCTCTCAACGAGGACCAGGCGCCGGTCCGCGAGATGAACCGTCACTTCAAACAGCGACATGACTTCATCGTCGACGGTCTCAACAAGCTGCCGGGCGTTTCCTGTCTCGCGGGCGCCGGCACGTTCTATGCGTTCGCCAACATCGAAGGCGCGATGAAGATCGTCGGCGCCAAGGATGACAGCGTGTTTGCTGAGTATCTCCTGACCCACGGCGGCGTCGCCGTCGTTCCCGGCAGCGGGTTTGGGGCCCCGGGGCATATGCGCCTGTCGTTCGCCTGCAGCATGCAGACCCTGGAAGAGGCGCTGCGACGTATTGAAAAGACGCTCCGGGCGGCACAGGCCGCCTGAAGAATCGATCGCAAGTCCTTCTCTGGCAACGGCGCGAAGATCGCGGACGGGCGCGCTCCGAAGCAGGCTTAGGGAATTGCCTGCCGGACTCTCCCGGTTCCTGCTGGCGGCGATTTTGCGCCGTGCGGCGTAAGGTCCGCGCCATGCAACGGCCTGCGATCCGCAAATCCCGACCTCATGCCCGCCAGCACCGCCGTCCCTCCGAGTACGCACTGCAAGTGTGGACGATGGTCGCGCGCCGCGGCATGACGCCGGCCAGCGCCGCCCGCTCACTCGCAACCAGCACCTGGCGCGTCGAACGGATCCTCGTCGGCGTCAGCCGGCGCAATGCACATCGATGGTGAAACACGGCGGCAGAGGCCATAGCCTCTACCCGCGCAGAGGGTGTGTGAGTCAAGACAAGCACAGCCCTTCTACCTGCAGCATTCAGCCTAAGTCTTACAGCCTTGCTTCCTTGACGCCCCGCCCGTCATTACGCAAAATCCCGCGCCTTCCGATTCCACCTACCCCACGTTCCCCGGTAGCTCAGTGGTAGAGCGACGGACTGTTAATCCGTTGGTCGCTGGTTCGAGTCCGGCCCGGGGAGCCACTCTTGCATCAATGAGTTAGCGTCGATTGTTGCAGCGTCTTCGATGCTCAAAATCGGCGTTGCTACCATTTTGCTACCACTTTCTTTCGGCGCTTCGAGTTTCGGCGCCGTCAGCACGATCTCGGCGAGACGATTGACCGCGTCATCACGCACGTCGGGGACGAGGTGCGCGTACGTGTCCATCGTCACGCGAAAGCTCGAGTGACCCATCAGAATCTGCAGTCGTTTCAGGTTCACACCCGCCTCGATCATCAATGATGCGTAGGCGTGGCGAAGCGCGTGCACGTCGATGCGACGAATTCCCGCACGGCGCAACGCGGGCGCGAGGCCTCGGTTGAGGAAGTTCGAGGCGTTCTCGATTCCGCCCGTACCGGTTGGGAACACCAGATCAAGGTCATTGGCCGGCGATGCGAGCTTCCAGCATTTGAGCTCCGCGATGAGATGATCGGGAAGGCCGACCGCCCGGACGCCCGCTGAAGTCTTCGGTAGTTGCAGCTTTCTGCCGTTCGAATCCGCCGCCCGGCGCACCCAAAGCCGATGCGTCGCCCACTCGATGTCGCCCCACTGGAGCCCCCGAATCTCGCCGGACCGAAGCCCGCAGTACACGGCGGCACTCAGCATCAACTTCCAGCGGCCCTGCGCATGCGTCAGCAGCGCGCGAATCTCCGCCGGCGACAGGATCTCCGATCGATCCACGCGGCGCACGGTGATCCTGGGTTTGCGGATGCCGTCGCATGGGTTGTACCTCATCCAGCGGTGACGCAGCGCATATCGGAACATCATTGACAGTAGACCGATGCACTTTCCGACCGTACGTGCGCCCACAGTCAGCGGCACCTCCGGCAGGAGCTCGCTCGCCGTTCTGGCGAGATCTGGATCACCGCATCTCTGCGCCCTCGCCTCACTTTTACCGGCGAGATATTCAGCTCGCGCACTCAGCGCATGCTTAGGCAATCCTGCCAACATCTCGCCTCGAAACTTCTCGACGTCTGCCATGGAAACCGATCGTATGCGCCGCCTGCCAAAGTACGGCTGCAGGTGGAAGGCAATGAGGTAGCGATAGTCCTCGCTGGCGGAATCGCGCAGGTGAACTTGAACGTGATTCCTTATATAGGCGTTCGCCAGCTCGTCGAACGTGAGCTCCTCATGCCGCGCCTGGTACTCACCATTGCGGATCTGCTGCAGACGTATCGAAAGCGTGTGGTCAGCCTCCCTGCGTGTCGTGCCGGACGGCAGTGTTTCCCAGCGACGTGTTCCGTACTGGTCTCGATAGTCCAGCACGTACCGCTCACGACGCTTCGAAACTTTCGCCATAACAAACCTTACTCAGAGCAACTAGCGCCCGCTCGCGACGCCTGGTTTACGGCTGGGCTGAGGATCCCTTGCGTTCATCCGGACGCGCACGCAGCGATTGCAGGACTTCGTCGAACACGAATCGTACGTACTTGCCCGCTCGGACGCATGGAATCCGACCAAGGCGCGCCTCCGCCAGCCACCACGACTTCGCGATCGACGTGCGCTCCTGCAGCTCCTCGGCAGTGAGTAGCCTATCTCGGTCGCGAGCTCTGTCCTGCTTGCATTCGCTCCGCACTTCACCTGACAGCAAGAGCAGCGCGTCAGCACTCCTGCTGCGCGGCTGATCTCGAACTGATCCGCGCCTCGCTAAAGCTTCGTTGTCCATGACTGAATTCCTTCGAACTATCGGTATCAGGCGCCCGTCGAGAAGCCAAGGCCACAATACGTCTGGCTCCACGGTGACGGTTGCCACGCTGTCAGTTAGTGCGTTTCGGGACGAGCTGTCACTGGCACCTCACTCCGCAGAACCCTGAGGTCACGCCCGCCGCCAGACCGTCAAACCGAGCATCGAGAGGATTTTGGTGTCCCGACGGCTAGCCGCATGTTTCGCATAGTGTTGCTCAGTCCGTTTCAGGGCGAGTTGTCACTGGCTAACATCCTGTTGCCACAAGGCCACCGAAGTCACGCCGAGTTCCTCGTGTCTTGCGGGCGAAACTTGGCCCTCGAGCGCACGTCCCCAAGCTCATCTTGAGTTTCGCGCGTCTTAGCTCGAAAACTCGAAGCAGTGGCGGCACTCAGCGGTGCACCGGTTGATGATGGGTGGCCTGGCCAGCACAACCGACTGGTTCCGCCGAGGTGATTGAAGCGCGCTACCGGTTCCGCACACATCAACCTGTAGAAGCAATCACAAAGGTGCTGCACTGCGCCCCAGCGTGGCGCAAAATCGGTGTTTGCCATGCGGTGGCAATCAGTGGAAGACAGATACGCTCTCGAAAGAAAGCGCGTGCTGATCTACTACCGCTCAATTCCTGTCTTGCGCATTTCTCGATAGACGACGAGATATTCGCGAGCCTACGCCTGTCCGCGGATCGCAAAATGTCTACGCAGCAGCCAGACAGGGAGCGGCAATGCTTGTACTCACTCGTAAAATCGGCGAATCCATTCAAATCGGCCACAACGTCGTGGTAACCATCACCAAAGTCGCAGGAGACCACGCCGCCGCGTTCGCCGTGCGGCTTGCGATAGACGCGCCGCGTGACGTCGACATCGTTAGGACAGAACTACTGCAAGATTCAGAAGATCACTCCCGGTGCAAGTCTCGGGATGAAAGGCCAGCAGATACAAACAAGAATATTTAGCCCGGTAGCGGTAGCGGGCTTGTGAGTTGGGACGTATAGGTCGCAGGTTCAAATCCTGTCACCCCGACCATTAGAATTAACAATTTACACTCAACGTCGAGCAGCTTAGCTAACACCCGCACGTGCTGGATCGATGCGATCGGGGCACCTATCCCAGGCGGGGCTGAAAGCTGGAAACACAGGGCCGGACGTTGCCGGCCTATGTGCAACGCGAATTCGACGACTATCTCAAATGCGGCCGTCTGGAGCACGGTTTCCTGCGGGTACGCTGCGACACTTGTCATGAAGAAAGGCTGGTTGCGTATTTCACCCATGCCGGTCACCGATTTCACGTGATGCCGGTCGCTGTGTTCACTGCATGCCGGTCGGTGAGCAAGGCGGGACGGTAATGAACGTGGACAGTGTAGCGATGATGGTCAGTCGGTCGCTACGGTGGCGGTGGTGGCACCCTTTCGCTTACGCATCGAGGCGCCTTTGAGATTGACGCGATGGCTGTTGTGCACGAGGCGATCGAGGATGGCGTCTGCGAGCGTCGGCTCGTCGATGTAGGCGTGCCACTGATCGATGGGGAGCTGGCTGGTGATGAGCGTGGATTTCTTGTCGTAGCGATCCTCGAGGATTTCCAGCAGGTCGCGTTTTGATTGGTCCGCCGAGCGGGGAGAGTCCGAAGTCATCGATGTACAGCAGATCGACTTTGGCGAGTTGCTTCAAGAACGCCGAGCGATTGGCTTGCGCGTGATGACGCGTCAGCTCCTCGATGAGGCGTGGCAAGCGATACGAGCGCACCGAGTAGTCGGCGCGACAGGCGGCATGCGCAAGGGCGCTGGCGATGAAGCTCTTGCCGACGCCGCAAGGTCCGGTGATCAGCACATTGAGTTTGTCCTTGATCCAGCTGAGCGCGGCTGAGCATGGCGATGAGCTTGGGATCGATGCCGCGCGGCGTACGCGTGTCGAGATCTTCGAGCGCTGCGTTCTGCGGCAGCTTCGCCCAGCGCAGCCGCTGCGCCAAGCGCTTGGAGTCGCGCTCGGTGATCTCGTGCTGGATCATCACGCTCAGTCGTTCCTCGAAGCTCAACGCTTGCGTGCTGTGCGCTGCGCAGCAGTTGTTCAAGGCCGGCGGCCATGCCGCGCAGTCGCAGCTGATGCAGCTGCTGGATCATCGGTTCGATCAACATAAAGGTCTCCGTTAGTGGAAGTACTCGGGCCCGCGCACGTTCTCGTGCACGAGGGATAACTGGCGAGCCTCGCCAGATTCGGTGGGCGGCGTGAGTGATGAGCGCACGCACGCTGCGGTAATTGCAGGCTTTGAGGGTGAGCGCGCGCTCGCAGGCGGCGGCGAGCTGTTGGGGTGAGAAGTCCTGAGCGAGCCGCAGGATGCCCTGCGCGACGCGCAGCGCCTCTTCGGGATGGCGCTTGCGATTGAACTGCTCGCGTAAGACCTGAGCGACGCTCGGTGCGATCGCCTCGGCGCGCTGCAGCAGCCGCTCGATCGTCGTGTCGATGATCGCGCGATGGTTCGCCGGTCGATGCGCATCGAGCGTCGCGCGCGCGCCGCGTTTGAACAGGCGCACATGCGAGGCGATGAGCTGGCGCCTGGCGAAGATCTCGATCATGCGCGCGCTCACGCGCACCTCGACACGCTCGCCGATGTGCTTGTAGGGCACCGAGTAGTACGCGTGCTCGACTTCGATGTGATAGTCGGGATGCACCTTGGCGAGCTTCCACTGCGCGTACTCGTACGCTCGGGGCGGCAGCGCTTTGAGTGCCGGTCGATCGCAGCTCGATGAAGCGCGAGCGGCGCGAGCCGTCGAGCTTCTGGAACGGCCGTTCGTTGAGCTCGATCAGCAACTCGTCGATCGCGGCGTTCAGCTCGGTGAGCGAGAAGAACTGCCGATTGCGTAAGCGCGCGAGGATCCAGCGCTCGACGATCTGCACGCCGGTCTCGACCTTGGATTTGTCGCGCGGCTTGCGTACGCGCGCCGGCAAGATCGCCACGCCGTAGTGTTCGGCGAACTCGGCGTAGGCGCGATTGAGGTCCGGATCGTAGCGATGCGCATTGATCCACACCGCTCTTCAAGTTGTCCGGCACGAACGCCGCCGGCGCGCCGCCGAAGAACTCCAGCGCCCGCACGTGCGCGCCGAGCCAATCGGCGAGCGTCTGCGTCCAGCTCGCCTCCGCATACGTGTAGTTCGAGCAGCCGAGCACGGCGACGAAGATCTGCGCCTGGCGGATCTCGCCGGTGTGCGATCGATCACTTCGGCCGTCTGGCCGGCGTAATCGACGAAGCACTTGTCGCCGGCGCGATGCTCAAAGCGCATCACCGGCTCGGCCGCGTGATGCAGGAACTGCGCGATACTGATCGCAGAAGGCGCTGTACTGCAGACCTTCAGGATGCTGGGCCTTGTACTCCTGCCACAGCAGCATGCCGCGTCACGCCCGGACGCGACAACTCGCGCTGAACGTGAGCGAAGTCGGGCAGCACGATCCCGATCCGCGCGAGGCTTGACTCGGATACAGCAGCGCCTCAAGCTGCTCATCGTCCAGCTCTCGGGCAACGGCCAGGTCAAGCCTGCTTGCGCGGCGCGACGCAAACACTCCGTGACCGTCGATAGCGCACTACCGATAGCTCGCGGCGATCTTCCGCGGGCTTAGGCCCGACGAACCTCAGCCGCAGCAGTCTCGCGAATCTTCCGCATGGATAACCTCTCTTGCGCCACCTCGATCCCCCTTTCCGTTGAGCAAAGGGACGCACGATAGCGATGGTTGTCCCGCCTCACTCACGTGATCGTCAGATCACCCCTCAAGGGGCGGCCGGCATGCCGCGGAATCCCCGGCCGGCATGGCGCGGAATCGGCGGCCGGCATGCGGCGGAATCAGGGGCCGGCATCGGCGGAATACGCAGGCTGACAATGCGTC
>CAVRQU010000019.1:0-19219 GCA_963723505.1 uncultured Gammaproteobacteria bacterium | reverse complement strand
TGACATGCAGCAAGCCGATCAGCGCGCGTAGCGTTGCTTGATGAATGCATAGAGCGCGCGCATCGCTTGCGGCTCGGCGCCGACCGGCCGGCCTGGCCGCTCCTTTCCGTTCCAGCCATAGAGATCGATGTGCATCCAGGTGCGTGCCTCAGAGACGAACCTTTTCAGAACAATGCGCCAAAGAGGGTGCCGAAAATCCTGAGCTGGAAACATTGTTGAGATCGGCGACCTTGCTCGCCAGTTCGTCGTCATAGCCGGTCCATAACGGCAAACGCCACAACGGATCGGATTCTGCGCCGCCGATACGCATCAATTCCTCTGCGGCGGCGTCGTCAGTACTGAACAGGGCTGGGAGTTCCGGACCGAGCGCGACTCGCGCGGCGCCAGTGAGCGTCGCTGCATCGATGAGCAGGTCAGGCCGGTCTTCGTCCGCGAGGGCCAATGCATCGCACAGAATCAGTCGGCCTTCGGCGTCAGTATTGCCCATTTCCACCGTCAGGCCTTTGCGCGTACCGAGGACGTCGCCGGGACGGAATGCGTTGGCCGAAATGGCGTTCTCGACCATCGGCAGAATGACCCGCAAACGCACCGGCAACTTCGCATCCATGATCGCGTACGCGAGCGCGAGCGTCACCGCAGCGCCGCCCATGTCTTTCTTCATCAGCAGCATCGAGGCGCCGGGCTTGATGTCGAGACCACCGCTGTCGAAGCACACGCCTTTGCCGATGATCGTGACCTTCGGATGCCGCGGATCGCCCCACTCGATGTCGACGAGACGCGGTGCGACGGCGGCCGCACGGCCGACGGCGTGAATGGCGTGGAATCTCTCTTTCAGCAGGTCATCGCCGATGATCACGCGGTGTCGCGCGCCATAGCGGCGTGCAACATCGATCGCCGATGCGCCAGCGCCTCCGGCGACATGTCGTTCGCGGGCGTATTGATGAGATCGCGCGCGAGGCTCGTGGCGCCGCGTAGTCGTTCAATCTCTGCGGCGTCGACGGCGCCAGGGAGGCGCAGTTGCGCGACGCGGAGCGGCGTTGCGTCGATAGCGCTCGAACCTGTACTGACCGTACGCCCATCCGAACGCAAACTGCGCAGCGGCCGCCGGTTGCAGGGTTTAGCGAGGTGATACTTCCCTTCCGGCAAGCGGTCCGGGAGACCAGCGGCCAACCAGCAACTGAACTCTTCTCGTGCGCCGCGTCGTCCCATGCCAAGCGCCACGCACGCAGGTCTGCCCTGCGCGTCCGGGACCACGAGCAGCTTGTTACGCTCGCCTTTGAAGACGTTTGTGCTCGCCCAGTTGCGCACGAAGTCGCTTTGCGCGTTGCGCCACACATCAAGGTCGTCCTCGTACACGAGTTGAATCGGAATCGAGCCGGCGTGATCGTCGGTGGGCGTCATTGGGTGGGAGGCACAGATGAGGGAAGGGGCAAGGGCGCAGCGTAACGCGAGCATCGATCGGGAAACAGATCAGGATTGCAGTCGGCGTCTCGCGGGCGGTGATAACGGCTTGTTTCGAAACGCCGACGAATTGTATGCAAGGGGTTGACAAGCTCCGAGACGCTATGGTGCTATCGGCCTGATTTTTCGGACCGTCTCATTTTTCTCGATCTCATGTTTGCACGCACTGCTTGCCCAGCCGCCATGCGGTCGTCGTAGTGCGCACTCGTGTATGACCTCTTGAGAAGGTCGGGGTGAGATCGCGTCTGAACATCGGCACAGGGCGCCGAATTCGTCATACGAACCCCGCACCGGCCGGACCGAGGCGGGGTTTTTTGTTTTCCACACGACAACTTCATCACGCTTTCCCAGGAGCGCACATGCAGATTTATTCGCAGAAGGATGTCAACAAGAAGGCCCTCAAGGGGGCGCGCATCGCCATCCTCGGCTACGGCAGCCAGGGGCGCGCGCACGCGCTGAACCTCAAGGACAGCGGCTTCGACGTCGTCGTGGGCGTGCGCAGGACGGCGACAGTTGGGGCAAGGCGAAGAACGATGGCTTGCCGGTCGCCGAACCCGCGGAAGCCGTCGAGGGCGCGGCGCTGATTGCTTTTCTCACGCCCGACTTGACGCAGAAGGATCTGTACAAGGCGGTGATCGGCAACGTGGCAAGGGCGCGACGATGCTCTTCGCGCACGGCTTCAACATTCATTTCAAGCAGATCAAGCCCCGTAAGGATCTTGACGTCGTGCTGATTGCGCCGAAGGGTCCCGGCGATCTCGTGCGACGGCAATACCAGCAGGGCCGCGGCGTGCCATGCCTGCTTGCGGTGTTTCAGGACGCCAGCGCAAAGCGAAGGACAACGCCCTCGCCTACGCGCACGGCATCGGCGGCACGCGCGGCGGCGTGCTGAAGACGACGTTCGCCGAGGAGACGGAAACCGATCTGTTCGGCGAACAGGCGGTGTTGTGCGGCGGCACGACCGAACTCGTGCTCAAGGGTTTCGAAACGCTCGTCGAAGCGGGCTACCAGCCGGAAGTCGCCTACTACGAGTGCCTGCACGAGTTGAAGCTCATCGTCGACCTGCTTCACGAAGGCGGCCTGTCGAAGATGCATCGGTACATCAGTGAGACGGCCAAGTACGGCGACCTCACGCGCGGCCCGCGTGTCGTCAATGCGGGCGCCAAGACGCGAGATGAAGAAGATCCTGAAGGAGATCCAGCAGGGCAAATTCGCGCGGCAGTGGATCAGCGAGAACAAGCGCGGCCGTAAGAAATACAACCAGCTCATGAACAGGGACATGAAGCACAAGATCGAGAAGGTCGGCGTGAAGCTGCGTGACCGCATGCCCTGGCTGCAGGAAGATATTCGTAAGGGGGTGTTAGATCATATATTTCCCGCGACGAGCATCTCGAGCGCAAGGGTACAGTAATTCCTCACCGATTCCGCCAGGAGCATTCACTCATGCCCATCAACGCCGCCAAACACATCTGGTACAACGGCAGGCTCGTGCCATGGGAGAAAGCGACCGTCCACGTGCTCGCCCATGCGCTGCACTACGGCTCGACTGTGTTCGAAGGCGAACGCGCGTACGCGACGCCGCAGGGCCCGGTGATCTTCCGGCTTCGCGATCACACGCGCCGTTTGTTCGACTCGGCGAAAATCTATCGCATCGATATTCCGTATACGCCCGATGAGATCAACGCCGCGTGCAAAGAGGTCATCATCGCGAATGGCTTGAACAAAGGCGCCTACATGCGCCCCTTTGCGTTTCGAGGCTATGGCGAGATCGGCGTGGCGCCGAAGAATCCGCCGCCCATCGACACGGTGGTCGCAGCGTTCGAATGGGGCGCTTATCTCGGCGCGGAAGGTCTCGAGAACGGCATCGATGTATGCGTGTCCTCGTGGCAGCGACTTGCGCCGAATACCATTCCCCCGCTGGGCAAGGCCGCCGGCAACTACCTCTCGAGTCAGTTGATCAGCATGGAAGCGAAACGCCTGGGATTTGCGGAAGGCATCGGCCTCGCATCCGACGGCGCGGTAAGCGAAGGCGCCGGCGAGAACCTTTTCCTGATCAGGGACGGCGTGATCTACACCCCGGGCCTCGGGAACTCGATCTCTGCACGGCATTACGCGCGATACGGTCATGACCCTGGCTCGCGCGCACGGTTTCGAGGTTCGCGAGCAGACGATCCCGCGTGAGCTGCTGTATCTCGCGGACGAAATATTCCTCACCGGCACCGCCGCCGAGATTACGCCGGTGCGCTCCGTGGATCGCATCGCCATCGGCGCGGGCAAGCGCGGGCCGATAACCGAGGCGCTGCAGGCTGCATTCTTCGGCCTGTTCTCGGGTAAGACGCCGGACAAGTGGGGTTGGCTCGAACGCTGCGACGATGCGGCGCCCGCAGTGGTCGGCGCGTGACGACCCTTGCGCGGCATCGCTCGAGAAGACGCTTTCGTAACCCGGCCATGCTGGCGTTCCTTCGGGTTTTGTTGCGAGTGCTTCTTAGCCCATCGCGGCGCGCGATGCCTCACTGACCTTTCATCAACCAGACTGGGAGCGCCTGCGGGCACGCTCAGGCGTAGCCGCCTTTGAACGCAGATTCAGCAGCGATGACAGCGAAAACGCTCTTCGAAAAGGTGTGGGAACAGCACGAAGTCGTCCCGGAGACTCCTGAGACGCCCGCGGTTCTGTATGTCGATCTGCATCTGGTTCACGAAGTCACCTCGCCGCAGGCGTTCTCCTGCTGCGTTCGCAGAACCTGAAAGTGCGACGCACGGATCGAACGCTTGCGACCATGGATCATTCGACGCCCACGGATCCCGATGAGGTCTTTGGCCGTGTGCCGATCAAGGTCGAGTCGGCGGCCCGCCAGGTGCGAGAACTCGAGAAGAACTGCCGCGAGTTTGGCGTAGAGTTGCTCGGGCTCGGCAGCGACCAGCGCGGCATCGTCCACGTGATTGGTCCCGAACTCGGCGCGACGCAGCCCGGGAAAACGATTGTGTGCGGCGACAGCCACACCGCCACTCACGGCGCGTTCGGCGCACTCGCTTTCGGCATCGGCACGACGGAAGTCGGTCACGTACTCGCCACGCAGTGCCTGTTGCAACGGCGCCCGAAAACGCTCGCCATCGAAGTGAGCGGGCGCCTGAGCGACGGCGTCGCCGCAAAGGATCTGATTCTCGCGATCATTGGCAAGATCGGCGTATCGGGCGGCACGGGTCATGTCATCGAATATCGCGGCGCTGCGATCGAGGCGCTGTCGATGGACGAACGCATGACCATCTGCAACATGTCGATCGAAGCTGGCGCGCGCGCCGGCATGATCGGCCCGGATGAAACGACGTTCGCGTACTTGCAGGGCCGGCGTTTCGCTCCGCAGGGCGCCGAATGGGATCACGCCGTGACGCGGTGGCGAACGCTTCGAACGGATCCGGGCGCTCGCTTCGATCGCGCGGTGAAGATCGATGCGGATGGTCTCGAACCGATGATTACGTACGGCACGCACCCGGGCATGGTCTTACCGATCTCCGGAACCGTCCCCGATCCAGCCAACGATCCCGTGCACGCAAAGTCGCTCGCCTATATGGGGTTACGCGGCGGTGAACGCCTCCTCGGCAAGCCCATTCAGGTCGTCTTTGTCGGCAGTTGCACGAACGCGCGTCTCTCGGATCTGGAACTGGCGGCGCGCGTCGTCAAAGGCCGCAAGGTGGCGCGCGGCGTACGCATGCTGGTGGTGCCCGGTTCTCAGCAGATCAAGCGAGAAGCCGAAGCGCGCGGCCTCGCGAAAGTGTTCACCGACGCGGGCGCAGAGTGGCGGGAGTCGGGCTGCTCGATGTGCATCGGCATGAACGGGGACGTCGTGTCGCGAGGCGAATATTCCGTCAGCACCAGCAATCGCAACTTCGAAGGGCGTCAGGGCGCGGGCGCCCGCACTCTGCTCGCGAGCCCGGCGACCGCCGCGGCCGCCGCCGTCACAGGACGAATCACCGACCCGCGAGACTTCCTTGCTGACGTGAAATCGGCTGCTCACCCATAAGGCCGGTCATGCAACCCATTCACACGATTGAATCCCGCACTGTTGTTCTGCCGTTCACGAACATCGACACCGACCAGATCGTTCCGGCGCGCTTCCTCACGACAACAACCAGGGAAGGTCTGGGTCGTCAGGCGTTCGCTGACTGGCGTTACGACGCCTCTGGCGAACCGACGCCCGATTTCATCCTCAACAAGCCGGAAGCGGCGAATTGCTCGGTTCTGGTCGCCGGTCGCAACTTTGGCTGTGGTTCTTCGCGTGAGCACGCGCCGTGGGCGTTGCTCGACTATGGATTCCGCGCCGTCATCAGCAGCGAGATCGCCGACATCTTCCGCAACAACTCGCTGAAGAACGGCCTCGTGCCGGTTGTCGTCGACGACAGCACGCATCAGTGGCTACTGACAAATCCAGGCGCAATCGTTCGCATCGACGTGCAGACCAGCACCCTCACGCTGCCGAACGGAGCGAATACGACCTTTCCGATCGATGCATTTGCACGCTACTGTCTGTTGAACGGCACGGATGAACTTGGTTTTCTGCTGCAACAAGCGCCGGCCATCGAGAGTTACGAGCGTAACCACGGATGAGCGCCATCAAGGCAAGTATTGTAATTCTCGGCGGCGACGGCATTGGTCCCGAAGTCGCTCGCGAAGGCGTGCGCGTGCTCGAGGCCATCGCGACGCGCTATGGACACGAGTTTCGTTTCGAAGAGCATCTGATCGGCGGCGCCGCCATCGACAAAACTCAAAGCGCGCTGCCGGCGCAGACGCTTTCCGCGTGCGGCACGGCGGACGCTGTATTACTCGGCGCGGTCGGCGGACCGAAGTGGTCGGATCCTAATGCGAGAGTGCGGCCGGAACAGGGCCTGCTCGGCCTGCGAAAGGCGCTGAACCTGTTCGCGAATCTCCGACCGGTCACGCTGCACCCTGCCCTGCTCGATGCGTCGTCGCTGAAAGCGGAAGTCGTGCAGGGGCACAGATATCGTCGTCGTGCGCGAGCTCACCGGCGGCATCTACTTCGGCGAGAAACGTCGCACCGCAGACACCGCGACGGACGTGTGCACCTACAGCGTGGATGAGATTCAGCGAGTCGCGCGCGTCGCGGGCCGGCTTGCCCGGGTGCGACGCAAATTCATCGTTTCGATCGACAAGGCGAACGTTCTGGAAACGTCGCGCTTGTGGCGTTCGACGGTGGATGAGCTGCTCCGCACCGAATTTCCCGATGTGAAGTTCGAACACATGCTCGTGGACGCCGCGGCCATGCATCTGATTCGCAAGCCTGCGAGCTTCGACGTCCTGCTTACCGAAAACATGTTCGGCGACATCCTCACGGACGAAGCTTCGATGCTCGCTGGCTCGCTTGGGTTGTTGCCGTCGGCGTCCGTCGGCGCCGGCAAGCTCGGCGTGTACGAACCCGTTCACGGTTCCGCGCCGGACATCGCCGGCGAGGGGGTGGCGAATCCATATGCAACCATCCTCAGCGTAGCGATGTTGCTGCGTCTTTCCCTTGATTTGACAACGGAGGCGAAGGCCGTTGAAAAAGCGGTTGGCGACGCGATCTCGGCGGGCGTCCGAACGGCTGACATCGCTGCCGGGGGAACAGCGGCGACGACCGCCGAAGCCGGCCAGGCCGTAGTAGAACGGATCTTACAATAGATCGCTAAGTTATTGATTTACTGAAGTCACGGAGGGGTCCGGCGCAGGGGCAAAGATTCTTGCCCAAAATTCCGGCGAGACCGGTTATGATTTGCGCCGTGGCGGGTTTCCGATCTCTCCCGCCGCTTCAGCCTTCGGGCAAATCTCCATGTCTCGACCACCACGGTCGAGGTGTCTTTGGTGGAAACGGGACTCATGTCGGGTTAGTCCCCAAGGTCGGCGTCGGTGCAAACTGACGTCGCCACGACTGCAGTCTTAGTTGCCACATCCGGGCCGGCCCACCTCAAAATGGGCCGGCCTGTTTTTCTCTGGAAGTCTCCTCTTTCGATTCCTGCATCCATTGCCGGCAGAACGCCGGTAGTGCGGACGCTCGCGAACTGAACTGCGGCGCACGTTTTTCCATAAAGGAACGCACTCCCTCCTTGCCGTCGCCGATGCTCGTGTAAAACATCGCGAGCGAATCGATCCGGTGAGCCTCGAGCGGATGAGGCTGCGCGGCGTTGCGATACATCATCTGGCGCGCGAGGGCGATCGCGACCGGCGAGCGATTGTCGACGATGCGTCGCGCAAGACGTGTCGCCTCATCGAGCAGTCGCTCCGCCGGATAGACGGCTCGCACCAGTCCGCCGCGCCTCGCTTCCTCCGCGTCGAAGATGTCCGCGCTGTACACCCATTCCAGCGCCTGCGAGATTCCGACAATGCGCGGCAGGAACCACGACGAGCACGCTTCCGGCACGATGCCGATCTTGCCGAATACGAAACCGATGCGCGCCTTCTCCGACGCGAGCCGGATATCCATCGGCAAGGTCATTGTCGCCCCGATGCCGACTGCGGCGCCGTTGACAGCGCCGATGACAGGTTTCGTGCATTCAAAGATCGCGAGCGCGACGCGGCCGCCGGTGTCGCGCACACCGTGGACGATGGCGGGATCGTCCAGGCGATCGTGCATGTCTGCAAGCGTCGGCGCGAGGGACTCATCCAGCCCGAACACATTGCCTGGCGCCGAGAGATCCATACCTGCACAGAACGCCTTGCCCGCTCCCGTGACGATGACGGCGCGAACCGCATCCTCGCGGCTCGCTCGCTCGAAGGCGTCGATGAGCTCCGCCGCCATCTGCGGCGTAAACGCGTTCAGCTGCTCAGGTCGATTGAGCGTAATCGTGAGCAATCCATCATCGATTGCGTATCCGATTTGTTGATAGTCCACCGACGTCTCCACACTCACATCGATTACATTGCGCCCGCAGCCACGACGGCCTGGGTGCACTCAGTTGAATAACCAGGCTTTCAATTCGGCTCGCCGCTGCATCGCCGACTGGGCGCCGCGGCCCGCGGCCGCGGATGCTGCCCGCCAGCGGTTCATCGCCTGCTTCGCTCGTTCAGACCGCAACCATCGCAACTGCCGCGTTCAAGTGACTGCGGCAGTCACGCACGATGCGATCAATCAGCTCCGCGCAGCTCGGCACGTCGTCGATCAGCCCGATGACCATACCGGCGCTCACGACGCCGGCGTGCACATCGCCGCTGCGAAGAGCGTTCCTGCCGCGGGCGCCGGCCACCAGATGCCGCACTTCTTCGAATCTGGCGCCGCGCTTTTCCATGGCGACCACCTCGCTCGAAATCGCATTCCTGAACACGCGAGCGGTGTTGTGCATGGTGCGAAACATCAGATCCGTATCGCGCTCCGTGGCGGCGACGAGCGCCTGCTTGATGTTGTCATGAATCGGCGCTTCCTTCGTGCACATGAAACGCGTCCCCATGTTCACGCCCTGCGCGCCAAGCGCAAGGGCGGCGGCCATGCCGCGACCGTCGCCTATGCCGCCGGAGGCGACGATGGGAATTTTCAGCGCTCTCACCGCCGCCGGAATCAGAATCAGATTCGGCACATCGTCCTCTCCGGGATGACCGGCGCATTCGAAGCCGTCGATGCTGACGATGTCGACGCCGTGTCGCTCAGCAGACAGCGCATGACGGACCGACGTGCATTTGTGCACGATCCTTGTCCCGCAGGCCTTCAGCTTGCCGATGAATTCTTTCGGATTGTTGCCCGCGGTCTCGACGATCCTGACGCCGCTCTCGATGATGACGTCGAGGTAGTCGGCGTACGGCGGGGGCGTGATCGCCGGAAGAATGGTCAGATTCACGCCGAAGGGTTTGTCGGTCATGGTGCGGCAACGCGCGATTTCCTTGCGCAGGTCCTCCGGCGTCGGTTGCGTCAGCGCCGTCAGAATCCCGAGTCCGCCCGCGTTGGAAACCGCGGAGGCCAGCTCCGCCGTTCCCACCCACTGCATGCCGCCTTGAATGATTGGATATCGAATGCCGAGGAGTTCAGTAACCTGTGTTTTCATCGTTTCATGCGGCAGGAAGATGACCTCCGAAGAGTACACAGAGATCGCCGCGAAAACACAAGGCTCATCTAATTGATCTGCTAGCCCACCGCTCTGCTCGCCCTGAGGTCCGTGGAACCTGCGTCACGACCGACCGCCATCGCGCGTTGCAGCCCGGCTTGCAGATCTACGATCAGATCGTCCGCAGATTCGATGCCCACAGACAGACGCAGCAACGCGTCCGAAATGCCGGCCACGCGGCGCGCTTCCGCGTCCATGGCTGCGTGCGTCATCGTCGCTGGATGTGCGATGAGACTTTCGACGCCGCCCAGCGACTCTGCGAGAGAGAAGCAACGCAGCCCATCGACGAAGGCGCGCACATTGGCTGTTCCGCCCCGCAGTTCGAAACTCAGCATCGCGCCAAAGCCGCTCTGCTGGCTCGCCGCAAGCGCATGCTGGGGATGGGACGACAGACCCGGATAGTGGGTGCGAACGACGGCAGGATGATCGTTCAGCAGGCGCGCGATCCGCGCCGCGTTCTCGGCATGCACCTGCAATCGCGCGTGCAGCGTGCGTACGCCGCGCAACGTGAGATAGCTGTCGAAGGGCGAGCCTGTGACGCCGATGCAGTTGGCCCACCAGACGAGCCGCTCGTGCAGTTCCGGCGTCGCGGCAATCACTGCGCCGCCGACGACGTCGCTGTGACCGTTCAGGTACTTCGTCGTCGAATGCAGGACCAGATCAGCGCCCAAAGCAATGGGTTGCTGCCACGCGGGTGAAAGGAAAGTGTTGTCGACCAGCAGCAACGCGCCGGCCGCCTGAGCCAGGTGAGCGGCCGCCCGAATGTCGACGATGCGCAGCAGAGGATTGCTGGGCGTCTCGACCCAGACCAGCTTCGGCCTGCGCGTCAGCGCCGCGGTCAACGCGCGCTCATCGGTCTGATCGACAAACTCAACGCGCAAAGCGCCGCGCCTCGCGAGGCCGCTGAGCAATCGATACGTTCCGCCGTAACAGTCATGCGGCGCGATGAGCAAGTCATCGGCGTTGAGCAAGCTGCACACCAGACTTACTGCCGCCATCCCTGATGCGGTCACGACGGCGCCCACGCCGCCTTCGAGGGCCGCAAGCGTTTCGCCCAACGCGTCGCGGGTCGGGTTGCCTGAACGCGTGTAGTCATAACAGCGCTTTTCACCGAACGCCTTGAACGCAAAGGTGGACGTCAGATGAATCGGCGGTATGACGGCGCCGTACTGCGAATCGGATTCGAGGGCGGCGCGAACTGCGCGCGTGGTCGAAGAACCTGCGCCGCTCATAGGTCGCTCCCGCTCGCCGCGAGGGCGCGCTCGAAAACGGAACGCAGCGCGGCGCCCTCCTTCAGGAAGGCGTCATGGCCATAGAGCGATGACAACTCGATCAGCTCCGCGGGACCTGCGAGGCGCTCCTTCAGGGCGCGAACGTCGTGGATTGGCACAAGCTGATCCTCGTGGATCGCCACCAGCGTGACAGGTGTGCGGATTTTCGCGGCGTCAACCTGGTGCAGGTCGATCGATTCCGACAGACACACGAACGCCTCGGGGATATGGGTCGAGGCGTACGCGTCGCCGCGCGCCAGCAAGTACGACTCGACGGTGAAGTGAAAGCGACCGTCGATGCGCACGGCCGGCGCCGTGAAGCGTGCGGCGAATTCTTCGGGACTGCGGTAGGTCGCCATGGCCAGCGCGCGCGCCAGCCGCAACCCTTCAGGTCCGTCGCCGTGATTCATTGCATAGCGCACGATCGCCCGCTGAACGCTGCGCCAGGCGGTGGACATGGGATGCGAACGATCGGCCGCACTGATCGCGACGATGCGCCGCACCAGCGCCGGCCAGCGCTCGGCGAATGCAAGCGCGACCATACCCCCGTACGAAGCGCCGACGATCGCGGCGACGTCGCTGATGCGCAAATGTGCAATGACGCGGCGCAGGGCGTCGGCCTGGTCATAGGCGCTGATTGAAGGGAAATTGGTTTGACCTGGGCGAGGTCCGGTGCTTTGACCGCTGCCGCCGAGGAAATCGATGCCAAGAATCTGCCAGCGATTCGTGTCCAGCGCGTGACCGGGACCGACGATGTCGCTCCACCAACCCCTTTCGCCGCCGTCCGCGACGACCCGACCCGCTGAAATGCCGCCGAGTGCGACCACCACAGGCGCCTGCGCGCTGCCAGAGAGCCGCCAGGCTATGCGTGCGCCGTCGTCGAGACGCCCGCCGAAATGCAACGGGAACGCCGCATCGACATGAAGCACGCCCTCGCGAACGGGGCTGGTTTCGGGATCAAGCGGAAGCGGCGAGAAATCGCCGCGCGGGGCGGAAACCGCAAAGGACTGGACACTCATCGCTCGAACGCTCCGTACTCGTGGCGCCGGCCCTGAGGCCGGACAGGTTTCGCGCATCGCAGAAACCCCACGGAACGCCCGTAGCGGCTGTCGCCGTGACCCACCGTCCGCGAGTCGCGGACAGCTAACACAGCAACTCATCTGTCGGGATCTGCCGCACCAGGGAGGTGCATACCGCGAGCGCATGGATGCGCGGCGCGGCGGTCGCCCGTGGGCGGTCCCGCAGGAGTTGGCACCTTTTCGAGGTCGTTAGCCTCGACGGTTGCCCCGGCTTCAAAGGGCCTGACCCTCAGCCGGTCTCGATGAGCGACAGGAAGTCTATTGGCCCATCACGGTAAGCGTCAAGAAATTGCATACAGCGGACGGCAGGGAGCATCCAGGTTGGACCGGGCCTCTCTCCGATCGCGCAGCGGCTACCCAATCTCGCCTTGACCGCGCCCCCGAGTGCGTACTAACGTACTATTACATTAGTACACGGTACGCCGTACCCTGCCGCCAATGAAAGAGCATCGCGCCCTGACTCCACGCCAGGAAGCCCTCGCCGAGCGAGCGCTGTTCGCCGCAATCCTGACGCTGCGCAGCGTGGACGAATGTCGCGCGTTCTTTCGCGACTTGTGCACTCCGGCGGAGTTGCAGGCTCTTGCCGATCGCTGGGCGGTCGTGGGGCTGCTGCAGCAAGGCGCGCCGTACCGGGAGATACACAGGCAGACCGGCGTGAGCGTGACCACCATCGGGCGCGTTGCGCGCTATCTGACGAACGGCGCCGGCGGCTATGCGATTGCGGCCGCGCGCAGCAAGGAACAGAGGACGGGCTGACTCATGATGGACAAATCCTCGCGCCTCAAAGTCGCCCTGCAGAAGTCAGGTCGCCTGACTGACAACTCACTCGATCTGCTCGTGCGCTGCGGCCTCAAGTACAGCCGTGGCAAGGATCAGTTGATGTGCTACGGCGAGAACATGCCTCTCGACGTGCTGTTCGTACGCGACGACGACATCCCGGACCTCGTGCAACAGGACGTCTGCGATCTTGGCATCGTCGGTCTGAACGTCATCGAGGAGAAACGACTTGCGTTTCAGGCGCTCGGCGTCGCGCCGCTGTTCGAACAATTGATGGTGCTCGACTTCGGACGCTGCAGGTTGTCAATTGCGGCGCCGGACGGCGTTTCCTACGACGGGCCGGATTCGTTGCGCGGTATGCGCATTGCGACGACGTATCCGCACATCCTCGGCCGCTTCCTGCGCGAGAAAGACATACCCGCCGAAATCGTCACCTTATCCGGCGCCGTTGAAATCGCGCCGCGGCTGGGACGCGCCGACTTCATCTGCGATCTTGTGTCGTCTGGTTCGACGCTGATCGCCAATCACCTGTGGGAAGCGGAGACGATTCTGGAAAGTCAGGCGGCCATCATCAGCACGCCTGTGCCCGTGTCGCCCGAAAAGCAGGAGTGGATCCACCGGTGATCGGAATGCGCATCGATGGCGTACAGCAGGTCAAGGAAAGCAAATACATCATGCTGCACGCGCCGCGCGCCAGGCTCGCCGAGATCAGAAAGCTCCTGCCGGGAAGCGAGTCGCCTACCATCGTGCCGCTGGACGGCGCGAGCGACAAGGTTGCGCTGCACGCGGTGTGTCGCGAGAACGTATTCTGGGAGACGCTCGAGAGTCTCAAGGCCGCCGGCGCCAGCGCGATTCTTGTTTTGCCCGTCGAGAAGATGCTGGCCTGACACGTGACAAAGAAAGCGACTGGCGACGCCTCAGAAAAACCCCCGAATGCAGCCGCCCATTCTCAACTGGCCCGCGCTTTCGGCGTCCGAGCGATGCGCCGCATTGCAACGCCCGGCGCAGCAGGATGCTCAGTCGCTGCAGCAGCGCGTCCGCGAAATCATTCATGACGTCCGCACGCGCGGCGATGAAGCCGTGCTCGAGTACACACGTCGCTTCGATTGCCCTTCGCTCGATGCACTGGAAGTCGGTCCTGCGGAGTTCGTCGTTGCCGCAGCGTACGTTGAACGCAGATCAGCGCGCCGCTCTCGATCGCGCGATCAGCAACGTGCGACGTTTTCACGAGGCGCAACGCAGCGAGCCGATGATCGTCAACACCTCGCCGGGCGTGGTGTGCGAACGGCACGATCGCGCGATCGACGCCGTCGGCTTGTACGTGCCGGCGGGCGTCGCTCCTCTGCCCTCCACCGCGATCATGGTCGCCGTGCCCGCGCAGATCGCGGGCTGCCGGACGCGAATCATGTGCACGCCGCCGCGCAGGGACGGTCTGGCGGATCCCGCCGTGTTGACCGTCGCGAGATTGTGCGGAATTGAGCGTGTGTTCAAAGTCGGCGGTGCGCAAGCCGTCGCCGCCATGGCGTACGGCACAGCGGCCATACCGAAGGTGGACAAGGTGTTCGGTCCGGGCAGCGCGTGGGTCACCGCGGCGAAACTGCTGTGCGCAAACGATCCGGCGGGCGCTGCGCTGGATCTGCCGGCAGGCCCGTCGGAGGTCCTTGTCATTGCAGACGAGAGCGCCCGGGCTGAATTCGTGGCGTCCGATCTGCTCGCGCAGGCCGAACACAGCGCGGACGCGCAGGTCCTTCTTGTCACGAATTCCAGGGAACTCGCCGATGCAACGCTGATCGAGCTGGAAGCGCAAATGCGCCGGCTCGGGCGCGAGAGCACAGTGCGCGAATCGATCAACCACGCCCGGCTGATCGTCGTCGACTCGCTCGATGCGGCCTTCGAGCTGAGCAACACCTATGCGCCGGAGCACCTGATCGTGCAGACGCGTGAGGCGCGCACGTGGCTGCCGAAAATCCGCAACGCTGGCTCGGTCTTTCTGGGGACCTGGACGCCGGAAACCATGGGCGATTACTGCAGCGGCACGAATCACGTTCTCCCGACCTATGGCTTCGCACGCGCCTACAGCGGCTTGGGCCTCACCGATTTCATGCGGCGCATGACGGTGCAGGAGCTGACGGCGGACGGATTGCGAGACCTCGGTCCGACTGCGATTGCGATCGCCGGACTCGAGGGGCTCGACGCGCACGCGAATGCAGTGCAGGTGCGCCTCACCCGCTTGCAGGGGAGCGCATCGTGAATCCGATTCTGAATCTCGCGCGTCCGGACATCCTCGCGCTCCAGCCATATCAGCATGCGGCGTGGGAGCCCGCGCTCGAGCGCATGCATGCGAACGAAATGCCGTGGAGAGCGCGGGGCGATGCATCGATCGCCGGGCTCAATCGCTATCCCGAACCGCAGCCGGTCGAATTGATCGAGCATCTCGCCAACCTCTACGGAGTCGCGCCCGATAACGTGCTCGCCGGGCGGGGAAGCGACGAAGGCATCGACCTTGTCATTCGCGCGTTCTGTCGCGCCGGGCAGGACAGCGTGCTCATCTGTCCGCCGACATTCGGGATGTACAAGGTATCCGCCCGCATCCAGGGCGCAGGCGTGCTTGAAGTTCCCCTGCTCAGGGAAAAAGGCTTCGCACTCGATGCTGAAGCGCTGCTGTCGACGTGGTGCGACCGAGTGAAGATCGTCTTCCTGTGCTCGCCGAACAATCCTACCGGCGGCGCCCTCGACCGCAGCGCCGTGGAGCGCGTGTGCAGGGACCTGAGCGACAAGGCGCTTGTCGTCGTCGATGAGGCCTACATCGAGTTCGCGCGCACGGAGAGCTTCATACGACAGCTCGATCGTCATGCGAATCTGGTCGTGCTGCGCACCCTATCGAAGGCGTACGCGCTTGCCGGCGCGCGCTGCGGGGCGCTGATCGCGCAGCCCGATGTCGTGAACCTGCTCGCGCGCGTCATCACGCCCTACGCGCTGCCGACTCAGACCAAGGAGGCGGTTCTCACCTTTACGGACGCGCAGCATCGTACGGAAGCTGCGCAGCGCCTCGCGACCGTTATCGCTGAGCGCGAGCGTCTCGCGACTCGCGCTGGCCCGCTGCCCGCTGATTACGCGCGTATGGCCCAGCGACGCAAACTTTCTGCTGGTCGACTGCGTCGACGCTGATCGCGTGTTGCGGGCGGCCACGTCCGTCGGGCTGCTCATTCGCGACCCCCGCGCTCAGCTCGGACTTGCCAACAGTCTGCGCATTTCCATCGGTACGCCCGAACAGAACGATCGATTGCTGCGCGGTCTTGCGCAGGCCGCCGGAGCCTCCGCATGAGCGCCGGCCCGAAGCGCGTGCTGTTCATCGACCGTGACGGCGCACTCCTCATGGCGCCGCCCGATCGGAGATCGACGCGCTGCAGAAAGTTCGCCTGATTCCTGGCGTCATCCCGGCGCTGTCGACGCTGCGCAACGCCGGGTTCACGTTCGTGATGGTGAGCAATCAGGAGGGTCTCGGCACCGCGAGCCTACCGGCGCCGGCCTTTCGGGAGTCGCAGACTTCCTGCTGGACTGCTGTCGTCCCAGGGCGTCGCCCTCGAAGCTGAATTCATCTGCCCTCACCTGAGAACGATAACTGCGCATGTCGCATGCCGCGCATCGGGTCCTGGACGGCTTTCTGCGCGCGAACGCGATCGATCCGACAACA
Organism: uncultured Gammaproteobacteria bacterium; assembly: GCA_963723505.1. Lineage (GTDB taxonomy): Bacteria > Pseudomonadota > Gammaproteobacteria > Steroidobacterales > Steroidobacteraceae > Steroidobacter. Next base: position 2,859 of record CAVRQU010000019.1, on the reverse strand, counting down.
GCTACGCCATCGGCGATGGCGCGACGAACCTGGAGTTCGCGCGCAATCTCGGCGTGCAGGAATCCGTGTGCGCGCCGATCAGGGCGCCGGTAACGTGGGACGAAATCGTAAGTCGGCTTGCCACAGTGCAGCGCATCGCGCGGGTCGAGCGCCGGACGAAGGAGACCCACATCACAGTTGAAGTGAACCTCGACCAGGAGTCGCCGATTCAGGTTTCGACGGGTCTGGGTTTTTCGATCACATGCTCGAGCAGATCGCGAAGCACGGCGGCTTTTCTTTGCAGCTTTCATGCACGGGCGATCTGCACATCGATGAGCATCACACCGTCGAGGACTGTGCGCTTGCGCTGGGTCAGACGTTGAAGGCGGCGCTCGGGACAAACGCGGCGTCCATCGCTATGGATTTCTGCTGCCGATGGACGAAGCGCTGGCACAGGTCGCCCTCGATCTTTCCGGTCGGCCTTATTTTGTCTTCGAGGGCCGCTTCGGCCGGGACCAGGTCGGACAGCTGCCGACCGACTCGTGCCGCACTTTTTCCGTTCGCTCGCCGAATCCCTGGGCGCGGCCATCAATCTCAAAGTGATCGGCGAAAACACGCATCACATGATCGAAGCTTGCTTCAAAGGCGTCGGACGCGCGCTGCGTCAGGCCGTCCGAATCGCCGATGGGATTGCCGAGCACGAAGGGTGCGCTCTAGCCGCGGACAGAGGTGCTCTCTCCTTTTTCAGGTTGGGGGGTTGCGAGGGGAGGTGGAGGGTGATGCGCTCTTGCGATCATCGACAGCGGCGGCGGGGACATTGCCTCGTTGCGCTTTGCGATCGAGCGCCTCGGCGCCGCCGTCCGAGTTGACGACGGATCCCACGACGGTTCGTGCAGCCACGCACGTGATCCTGCCGGGCGTTGGGGCGGCAGCCGATTGCATGGCGAGACTCAGAACGCGGGCTTGTGGAGACATCCGTCAGCTCAGCCAGCCGATGCTCGGCATCTGCGTCGGCATGCAATTGCTGTTCGAATCTTCGGAAGAAGGCCATGTCCCCTGTCTCGGCCTGTTGCCCGGCCGGGTGCGTCGCTTGCCTGTCGGGCGATCTTCCTGTCCCGCACATGGGATGGAATCAACTTGAGTTCGAGCGAGATTCGGCGTTGCTCGAGGACGTCGCACCGCTGGACCACGTGTACTTCGTTCACAGTTATGCTGCGCCGGTGAGTGACCTCACGATCGCGACGACGTCCTACGGCGACCGCTTCTCAGCGATTGTCCAGCGCGACAATGTCTTCGGCGCTCAGTTTCATCCTGAACGTTCGGCGCGAGTCGGAGCGCTGGTGTTGCGCAACTTTCTGGGACTGCGATGAGACGCTTCCCCGCCATGGAACTGATTCCGGCAATCGATCTGAGAGACGGACGGTGCGTACGCCTGTTGAAGGGCGACTTCGCAGCCGAGACGGTGTACGCCGATGATCCTCAGGGGGTGCTGGATCGCTACCGATCGTTCGGCGCGCGACGTGTCACGTCGTCGATCTCGACGGGGCGCGCGATGGTGAGCCACGGAATCGCTCAGTGATCCTGAGCCTTGCGCGTCAACCCGGTGTGCGCTGCAGGTGGGCGGCGGACTGCGGAGCTCGCTCGCGTAGGTGAATTCTCGACGCGGGCGTCGAACGCGCGGTGATCGGCAGTCTCGCTGTGACGGCGCCGGATGAAGTCATCGCTGGCTCGACGAGATGCGAGGCCGAACGCATCGTGCTCGCGCTCGACGTGCGGTTCGATTCGTCGGGCGCTCCGATGCTTACCACGCACGGCTGGCAGCGAGACGAGCACGATCTCGCTGTGGTCGGCGGTCGAGCGCTTCGCCCAAGGCGGCGTCTAGTCATGTGTTGTGCACGGACGTCGCGCGCGACGGCGCTCTCGACCGGCCCTAACCTGATCTCTACGCGGAAGCCGTGCGCCGGTTCCCGGAACTGCAGTGGCAGGCGTCGGGCGGTGTGGCGTCGGCGCAGGATCTGGCTGGGCTGCGCGAGTGCGGGGTCGCCGCCGTCGTGAGCGGCAAGGCGCTGCTGGAAAACCGGATCACCCTCGAGGAGTTGCGGCCATTCTTGCCAAACGCATCATCCCCTGTCTCGATGTGAGAGATGGGCAGGTCGTCAAGGGCGTTCGCTTCCGCGATCACGTCGTCGTGGGCGACATCCTCGAACTCGCGACGCGCTATCGCGATGAAGGCGCCGACGAGCTGGTGTTCTACGACATCACTGCAAGTCCGGATGGCCGCTCCGTGGATCGCAGTTGGGTGCGGCGCATCGCCAGAATTCTGGATATCCCATTTTGCGTCGCCGGCGGTATTCGCAGCGTCGAGGATGCGGAGCAGGTGCTGGGTGAAGGCGCGGAAAAGATCTCGATCAACTCCCCCGCCCTCGACGATCCGGAGCTGATCTCACGCCTGAGCGCTCGCTTCGGCGCCCAATGCGTCGTCGTCGGCATCGACAGTCAGACCATCGGACGGAACCTATCTCGTCATCAGTTCACGGGAGATCCAGCGCGCACCCGCAACACCGTGCGCAAGACGCTCGACTGGGTGCGCGAGGTGCAGTCACGCGGCGCCGGTGAAATCGTGCTGAATTGCATGGCGAGCGACGGCGTACGCCAAGGTTACGACATTGCACAACTCGCCGCGGTCCGCAGCGTGTGCTCGGTGCCCTCATTGCGTCCGGCGGGCCGGCCGCCCGAGCATTTCGCTGAAGTCTTCGACAAGGCGCGGGTGGACGGCGCACTGGCGGCGAGCGTCTTCCACAGCGGCGCGATCGCCATTCCCGACTCTGAAGCATTTCTGCGCGCCAATCCATCGAGATCCGACCATGAAGGCCGAACAGA
>CAVRQU010000018.1:0-113685 GCA_963723505.1 uncultured Gammaproteobacteria bacterium | reverse complement strand
CGGGCCCGGTTCATCCGGCGGTGCGACGTCTTTCGCGGAAACCGTTGCAGGGACGAGCAACGCACCCATGAGCGCCACGGCGATCGGGCCGCCAACGCCGAGCGCCGTGAAAACCACCAGTGCGAGTCTCGCCGTGAAACTGTGGCCGTTCATATGACACCTTCCCGTCCCCCGTCGCGCTGTCGCTTTCCCGCCCAATCTGCGCGCCTAGGGCTTAAGGCGAAGCGTACGCCGGGCGCACCCGACTTCAATGAAACGCGAGCTCCAGCACACAAGGCTTCGCACTCGGCGCCAGGCTACAGTGAGCACGACGGTTCTCCTTCGTTGCGTTGTGATTCAGACCACGGCTCTGACTTCTTAGTGTTCGTAGCGGGAGTGGTCCCATGGCTCGCCGGTTTTCTTAGCGAGATGACACCGTACACGTGCAAAGTGTCGCCCACATCGGGACGAGCCGCAGGCGCGCGATAGCGTCGTATTTGAACTCGAAGATCCACCCTTCCGAGTGACGGCGGAGGGTTCGTCGCCAGCATAAGGTCGATGGTGCGGATGTCCATTCGCTGCGCCGCAGCTATAGCGCCGGATGTACGGTATCGAGCAACCTGTTCAGCACCTGCGTGAACTCCTGCGAGAACCTGTCGTCCCTGTCCTCAGAAGCAAAGACTCCTTCCCGCGCGCCATTGCGGCAGAGCAGTAGCAGCTCGGCGTCCGCGAGTCCGCTTCAGCGCGTCCCTCGCGAACTTGCGAAAGCACATCTGGCGCTGGAGAGGCGACGCGTCAGCGCCTGCTTCCTGCTGGTCGTCTCCCGCTTGACTCTATTCCACATTTTTCGCGTTTCATCGGATGGCGATTGAAGGTGCGGCGCGCCTCCCCTAGTTTGGCGTCGACGGATTGACTTCAACATGGGCACGCAAGGCTGCGGTTCTTTCATTCGATCGCTTCTTCCCGCCGCGTTTTCTCCACTCATTCTCCACACCAACATCGGGGAGCAGGAACATGACCTCCTTTGAACGATGCAAGACGCTCGGAATCATCGCCGTCAGGCTGGTGATTGGAGTCCCCACAGCATTGCTTGTCCTCGCCACACCTTCGTTAGCTGACACTGTCGCGGACTTCCACGCGACCTTCGTCGAACCGGCCGGCGGGCCGTCAACTCCCCGTCCGAGTGCCCTCCTGGCACGTCGTGTGGCACTGCCAACCTCGGTCGGCTGGGCCACGGTTCCTCGGTAGTAGCGTTCGGAGCTTGCGGGGCCACCTGCTCCGTGCGGACCATTACGCTCGTCGACGGCAGCCAGCTCGTGATCTTCGAATTTGGAGACTTGGCCGAGTTCACATCGCCCGGAAACTCAGGGCAGCACGGCTATACCGCGTTCGGGCTGCCGGGCAACCCGCAGTTCCTCGCCATCACTCTGACTATCATGGCCGGGACGGGTCAATTCGAGGGCGCACTGGTACAGCCACGGGCACCGTGAAGGTTGCTGGTGGCGTCGCGATCATCACTGTCACGGGAGCGATCATCCTGCCGTGATCAATGATCAGAAGAGTCCAGCCGATCAGCGATGGTCGGACTTGCTGGCCGTGAGGCGCCGCTGAGACCTTCCCGCGGCGCCTCATTTTGTTACTCGAGAGTTGATGCTTTCGCACGAGCGCCGCGGAGCCACCCCGTGACGCTCGCGGGCGATCTTATCCGCAGCGGATCGTAACCACACCATGAATTCCGGGTTCGTCCGGGGATCGTTGTGGTCGCAGTTGTCGCGGGCGTATTCTGGAACGGAACCGTAATTCGGCGTATGACCTGACCTTCGCCGCCCCGAGCTCGAAGACCATGACTGGACAATCCGTGGGCGCGATTTCCGGATCCTCGCTGCGATGGCCATCTGGATTCTGGCGATCCGCATTGCCGGCTTGACGCCGCATATCTTCGCGATCATCGCTGCGCTCATGTTCGCTCGCGCGCTAGCGCTAAGCGGGCCGCTCGTCGACGTCTTGGTCCTGCGAACTCGAATATCGCTGGGAGTTTGCCCTTTGTAGGCAAGAACTTCGTAAACCTCGCACTGTCGACGCTGCCGATGTTGCTGGCGATTGTGGTCACGGCCAACCTTGGGCCGCAGCGAGGGACAAAGCGCTTTGTTGCACTGGCAACGGCGATCGCACTCTCAGCGTGTGCAGCCGTTTTTCTGCGCTTCGCAATCCGCGATTTGACGGGGCTCGGTCCCCGCTGGGACCAAGCTGCGGAATTCACGCTGGCCGTCTGGCCTCGTTACGTGCTGCTCGGGGTCATGCTGACCGTCGCCTTTGAGTTCCAGCGGCGCGAGATGGCGAGCGTGATAGTCACGCAGCAAGCTGCGGCAGATCGAGCGGCGTTCGAGCGTGAGATGTCGGAATGCCGGCTGCGTGTGCTGCAGGCGCAGATCGAGCCCCATTTCTTGTTCAATACGCTGGCGACCGTGCGCCGACTGTATGAAACCGACCACGCTGCCGGTCGGACCATGCTCGGCAACCTGATCCGCTATCTGGAAGTTGCGCTGCCCCGAATGCGGATAAGCGAAACGTCGCTCGGTGGGGATGCGGAGCTGCGCACGCCTATCTGCAGATCCAGCAGGCGCGAATGGGGCGGCGACTCACGTTCAGCATCGACGTGCCCGCTGCGCTGCAGGAGCAGCCGGTTCCGCCGATGCTGTTGCTCACTCTCATCGAAAACGCAGTCAAGCACGGCGTCAGTCCGTCGGTGCACGGCGGAGCGATTCGCGTGGCCGCACATTCGGAGGGTGGACAGTTGCTGCTGACCGTCGCTGACTCTGGCGTGGGTTTCGCTCCGGGCTCAGGCTCGGGCACAGGATTGGCCAATATCCGAGCGCGGCTCGCCGCGCAGTTCGGCGACAACGCCAGTCTTGCTTTGGAGAACAACGAGCTCGGCGGCGTCACCGCCAGGATCGCACTGCCGCTATCGTGGGTGGTGAATGCATCATGAGCTCGTCAGGCGACAGCGGCCGCGCCGGCAAAGTCACTTAGCAACACAACTGCCAGCGAGGTGCTGCGAAGCATTGCCGGGCGAGTGACATGGAAAATAGTCGGCGCGACGTTCGCAATCGCCGTTGCGCTGCAAGCATGGTTCGCGATTGAGGTTGATCTGCTTTCGCAGGGCGCCTCGCAGGATGACGGCGTCAGAGCCACGAGCAATCTCTTGATGGCTTACGGCGTCATGCTCGCGACGCTCGTCGCCGATGAGGCGGTCGATCGAGGCGCCAAGCGGCTGCGCGCCTACGGCTGGGCCGTGATCATTGGATCTGCAGTCGCCGCCGTGACCCAGTTGCTGGTGCAGCGCTGGCTGCCGTGGGGCGCCGATGCAGACGCCGCTGGTAACTTGCTGACGCACATCGCGCAAGCCGCGAGTGTGTTTCTTGAATATCTCCTCTGGGCTGCAATCATCGTCATGGTATATGCGAATCGTCGCACTGCACTGCTGGCGGCGGCGCGAATGAACGCCGCGCAGGTGCAGCGCGCGGAGCTGCAGCGCCGAGTGCTGGAATCTCAGCTGCAGGCGTTGCAGGCGCGAGTCGAACCGCAATTCCTGTTCGGCACCCTGGTGCAGATGCGTGAGTTGTACGACATCAATCCTGCGCAGGGCGCGCAGATGGCCGACGACCTGATCGTCTATCTGCGAGCCGCGCTGCCGCAGATGCGTGATTCGAACTCGACGCTGGCGCAGGAATTGAAACTTGCATCGGCATATCTGAGCATCAAGCAGCCGCAGAAGCCAGGCGTACGGCCGGAGGTCGCCGCCCCGGCTGAAGCGCTCAGCGCCCGAGTCCCTCCCATGATGCTGTTGCCGCTTGTTGACCACATGCTTTCCGCCGATCGCAACCCGCGCGAAGCGACCAGCGCTATCGAGATCTCTGTGAGCGCTCAAGCAGGAGCGCTTCGCCTCGCCGTGTCCGACCGCAATGCGCGGGCACTGGCGAAGGACGCACGTGGAGTCCTGCGTGACATCCGCGAACGCCTGCGTGCGCTCTATGGCGAACGCGGCAAGCTTCACGTTGGATCATCAAGCGGCAGCGCCCGCATCGTTCTGGAAATTCCATATGACGCGACCGAAGGCCATCATCGCTGAGGACGAGCCGCTGCTGCGCGGCGAGCTGAAGGAGGCGCTCACGGCGCTTTGGCCAGAGCTCGATATCGTCAGCGAGGCTGAAGACGGCGTGGAAGCGATGCGGGCGTTGGAGACATGTGCGCCTGATGTCATCTTTCTCGACATTCAGATGCCTGGCGCGAACGGGCTGGAAGTGGCGGCGGCCGCGAGCGGCAGATGCCACGTCGTATTTGTGACCGCTTACGATCACTACGCAGTTGCGGCGTTTGAGCAAGGCGCGGTGGACTACGTGATGAAACCGATTTCGCTCGCGCGTATGACCACCGCGGTTGGACGGGTCAGAGAGCGTATCAGGAGCGAACCGGCCAATCTGGACAAGGTGTTGAAGGCGCTGGCTGAGCAGGCCCGCGCACCACGGCAGCATCTGCGGTGGATCTCAGTAGCGAAAGGCAGAAATCTTCAGCTCATTACCTGCGATGAGATCTGCTATTTCCAGGCAGACAATAAGTACACGCTGGTTGTGACCCCGACGAGTCAGTCTTTGATCAACAAGACGATCCGGCAACTCGTCGACGAGCTGGACCCGGAGGTTTTTGTCCAGATTCACCGCGCGACGGTGGTGAACGTCAACGCCATCGCCGCCATCGATCGGGACCTGCGCGGCAACCTGAAGGTCAGGCTCAAACAGCGGGAAGAGCGGTTGCCGGTCAGCACGTCACACGCGCACATATTCAAGCACGTCTGACCCGAAGACTCGGTCTGGGCCGGGAACCGGGATATCACTCTGATCGCTTTGTTCCTCGAGCTCTTCGTCCGAGGCGCCTCAGTCGCAACGCGACCCTGGACGTCGTACTTCATCGTCAGCGACTACAGACATCCTCAAAGGCAACAAATTCGCCGCCTTGTCCGCTCTGCTCGGTCAGGAAGACCCGTACCACTTGCCTGTTACTCTCAGTCGGTCCAATGGTGAGTCGGTACGTGCACTTCCCCGGTATGACAAATGGCAGCCCGACAGCGCGGTTTGCGGCATCATGGCGCCCCCAAGCGTCTCTTACGGAAGTTCGCATGCATCGTATGACTGCTGCGCTCTGCGCTGTCGCTTCGCTGTTCGCACACGCCGCCCCCGCGTCAGCCGCTGACGCACCGAAGGTGCTGCCTGCGCCGAACCGCCACGAAGGCGAGGGTCCCTGGTCGCAGCTGATCCTGCGCAACGTCACTGTGATCAATGGGACCGGAGCGCCGGCGTTCGGTCCCGCAGACGTCGTGATCGAGGGCAATCGCATCGTCCAGGTGATGTCCGTAGGTGCGCCCGGCGGCGTCAAGGAGGAGCCGAAGCGACCGAAACTCGCGCCGGGCGGACGTGAAATGGACCTGACGGGACACTACGTTCTGCCCGGGCTCATCGACATGCACGGCCATATCGGCGGCGAATATCAGGGTGTGCCGGCTGAGTACGTCTACAAGCTGTGGATGGGCCATGGCATCACGACGATCCGTGAACCCGGCTGTGACAGCGGGATCGAATGGTGTGCGAGTGAAGCGAAGCGCAGCGACGCGAATGAGATCACCGCGCCGCGCATCTTTCCGTATGTGTTCTTCCGTCCGGACAAGCCGATCACGCGTCCCGAGGAAGCGCGACGCTGGGTGCGCGACATGAAGGCGAAGGGCGCCTTGGGGATGAAGTGCTTCGGTTATCGTCCGGACATTCTTGAAGCGGCGTTCGATGAGCTGAAGAAACAGGGCATGCGCAGCGCATGCCACCACGCGCAGCTCGATGTGCGCCGGGTCAATGTCCTTACCACTGCGCGCTGGGGCCTGACCAGCATGGAACACTGGTATGGGCTGCCTGAAGCGTTGTTCGACGATCGCACCGTGCAGGACTATCCGCCCGCCTACAACTATAACAACGAGCAGGATCGCTTCGGTCAGGCAGGGCGGCTGTGGCGGCAGGCCGCGGCCCCTGGCAGCGCGAAGTATGAAGCGGTCATCAAGGAGCTGCTCTCCCTCGACTTCACGCTCGATCCGACGTTCACGATCTATCTCGCCTCGCGCGACCTGATGCGTGCGCGGCGCGCGGATTGGCACGACGAATACACGCTGCCGGCGCTGTGGGAGTTCTATACGCCGAACCGGGATAATCACGGCAGCTTCTTCTTCGACTGGGGCACCGAGGACGAAGTCGCCTGGCGCGACAACTATCGGCGCTGGATGGCGTTCGTCAACGACTACAAGAATCGCGGCGGGCGGGTGACGGTGGGTTCCGATTCGGGCTTCATCTACCAGCTGTACGGATTCGGCACGATCCAGGAACTCGAGCTGCTGCGCGAAGCGGGCTTCCATCCGCTGGAAGTGCTGCGGTCAGCGACGCTGAATGGCGCCGAAGCGCTGGGCGCCGCCGACCGCATCGGCTCTGTCGAGCCCGGCAAGCTCGCCGACCTCGCGATCCTCACGGAGAATCCATTGGCCAACCTGAAAGTCCTGTATGGAACCGGACACATTCGCCTGGGCGACGACGGACGTTCATCGCGCGTCGGCGGCGTGAAGTACACGATGAAGGACGGGATCCTCTATGACGCCAAGGCATTGCTGAGCGATGCGCGAGCGATGGTGGCCGAGGACAAGCGCAAGCGCGGAATGTCGACGCTGCCGCAGCCGTGAGGCGTCAGGGGCTGACTATGGTTGCCGCTTTTTCTGATCGGCGCCCGCATGAGCGCCGCAAACGACTTCGTGTCCTGCAGCGCCGCGACGCTCGTCGCTCATCAACGTGACCTCAGTCTTGCTCGTTCTCGGGTCCCATCCTTGCTGGCAGTACATGGAGACGCAGTACCGGAGCTCCGGCTCTCCTATGTAGTTGCTCTTGAAATGGACTTCATAGGATGCGTGGTGGGCGTCATTGATGATCCTGAAATACGAGAACTGATAGGTTCCCTGAGAAGGAACTTTGGCGGCCTCGCGCGCAGCGGCGTTGAGCCCTGCCTTCGGACAGTCGAACGTCATGGCGTCGAGATCGGCGAGGCCATGACTCGCAGATGCGGCGCTCAATGGTTTCGACAGGTTGCGTCTGTGAAGGAGGAGCGTTCGACGTGACGGGGACTTCATCCTGCGCCGGCGGCGCATTGATGCAGCCGGTCAGCGCTACGCCGGTCATGATGATGAGATCTTTCATGGCGCACCTGGTAAGAAGGTTGACCGTTGGCAGTTGACCGTGCGGAAACGGAGCGCGCTGCTTCTGCGCACAACGCACAACGCACAACGGAGAACGGAGCACACGAGGCAGCGAAGCTCAGAGGCCATACTGCACGACCTTGTTGCTGAAGGTGCCGACGTAGACTCTTCCGTTCGCAACGACCGGCGTCGAATACTTGGCGAAGTTCCCCATGTCGTTGGCGGGGTTGTCGTCGCTGTGGAAGAGCTGTCTCAATCGTCCACCTGCAAGCACGCTGGTTGCGTCGTAAGCGACCAGAGCGCCGTGCACGACGTTGGAATTCGCATTCCCTTGCGTCGGGTACACGCCCCAGACGACGCCTGTGTCTGGAGTTGCGCCGTTGGAAGAGACCACGAGGCGTCCTCCAGGCATGCCGCCGGGCGGGTCCATGTCGCCCGATGCGATCAGCGTCCCTTCAGCGCGAAATGAGGTGATGCGCTTTGTGGCGAAATCGTAGTTGTACGCCTTGGCCCGCTCGTTCTCGCCCCACACATACACGAACCCGCTCGTCGGCCCTTCCATGTACACCGGCGTCCCGTGAATGTGATAGGTCTTTCCGGTCGGCGTCTGCGAGAAGTGGTTGCGATCGAGATTGACGATCGGCCAGTTCGGATCGGCCGGCGTCGTCGTCGGAAGGCCCGCGGGGCCGTTCGGCGGATTCGGAAGATACGTTGCGACGAACGGAAGGTTGAACTGCGGGTCCCAGGTATTCTTTCCGAGGTTGTCCTTGTTCAGGTTGTAGAGAATCCCGTCCTTGCCTCCGCCGACCAGGTTGCCTCGCTCGGGAATGATGAAGACGCCGGCGGCGCCAAGATCCTGATCTTCATCCAGTCGCCCGAAGTCGCTGAACGCGCCCCAGAAGTCGGCCACGACCAGCTTTGGCTTGCCGTTGTCGACGCCGCCGACGCCGGCGGTATAACGCAGCTTGACGAAGCTCTCGCCGAAATTGCCGGGCATCGCGCCGGGGTCCATTCCGTTGCCGGCGGCGAAATAGATGTCGTCGCCTTCGATCGCAGGCCCGGAACCTGACATCCACACACCGCCAGCGCCGCCTCCCGGCGTGACGTTCCAGATAGCTGGCGTTGGCGCGAACCCCGGCTCGCGATTGAGCCCGCGCACATCGTAGGCGACGATGAAGCCGTGCCCCGGACCGCGCGGGTTTTCACCATTGATCGAAAACGAGATCACGACCGCCTTGCTTCCGCCGGCGTCGGTCAACAGGCCGAGGCCCGCGCGCATCTTCTGGTACGGCGTCGTGAAGCCGTTCGCGATCGCGCCGCCGCCGTTGTCGGCATTGCCCGCAATGAGCACCGGCGGCGCCTTGTCGGCGAGGGTGGTCGCGTCGAGGATGAAAAGCATGTTGTTGCGCTCGGTGTTCTGACTGTTGACGTTCGGCTTCCCGAACGTCGTGACGTAGACGGTGTTCGTTGCTACGTCGATGACCGGCGTCGCCGTGATCCCCCAGTTGTGGTACAGCTTCCATCGATCCATCTGACCGGGGTCCGTGCGCGGGTCGAACGGCGTGGCGAGCTGGCGCTTCACGAGTTCGACTCCGGTGTTCACATCGAAGACGAAGACGGTGTTCGTCATGGAGCAGACATAGAGCTTGTCGCCCACGATCAGCGGCGTCACGTCGATCTTCTCGTCAACGAAAAACTCTCGCACCTTCCTGAGCAATGGCGCGTTCGCCGGCGTCAGCACCGTTTCGAAACGGTTCCAACCCTGGCGCGTGTTGTTGACGCCAACCGTCCACACATCGGCGCCCTGGGCGAACAAAGCCCAGATCAGGAGAGGCGCCGTGAACGGCAGGCTGCTCGTGCGTGATGGAAAAGTCATGGTCGCTCCATGAGACAAGCACGCGATGGGCGCTTCGAGGTGCGCAGAAAGCTCGATGCACAAGCATTGCCACGCGCGGACGCAGGGAGCCTACGCTTCCTGAGTACGGAGCGGCTATCCCCAAAGGGCAATCAGGGGTCCGAAAACTGATCTCGCTTGTCCGGCGGAAACGGCGGTACTGAGCGGCGCGCGACAGCGACGCGGCCCCGCCCGCTTCTGGGTCGAAAGCGGCCGCGTCACTATCGTGTTCGGCCCAGCCGCGGACGTTCAGAACGCGCGTACGTTCTCGACGAATTGATAATTGTCTGCGACAGGAAGAACGGGAGGAGAGATCATATGCAGTAATCTGACGTTCGGTAGAGCACTCAGCTCAGGCTGCGCGCCCACGAAACCACTCTTGCGGAGATCCATCGCTTGTTCGTTCGCATTCCTTGTCTGCTGATCACATTCCTGGTCCTTGCCGGTTGCCAGACTGCCCAGATGAAACTTACTCCGGCGCTATCTGGCGTGGCGCCGCTCAGCGTGCAGGGCGCCAATCCACGCGTGTGGAATTCGGATCTTTCCTTTGGCGCGTGGCGCACATCGCAAGTGCACGAGGGTCTCACCTGGAACTTCGGCTATCGGCTGCTGGGTATCGAGGCTCGGTATGGTCAGCAGCCGTATCGGATGACGATCTCGTCGGGGGGCGTACAGGTTCAGGGCGAGTGCATCACGCGCGCGCTCGCACTGTCCCGCAAGGAATTGTCGGTAGATCCAGCGTTCGGCAACCTGCCCGCGCTCAGTTGTGGATTTACGGGAGCCGACGAAGGCATCCTGCGCCTGAGGTCGACGGCCTTGAACGCCGAGAGCGGCGAGATCCACTTTGGCGGCGATCGATGGGCGGTGCGATCCGTAGACAGCTTTGCCGGCTCGCCTGTCCGCAGCACCGAACCGGTCGGGTATGAGTTCAGCGTCGGTGATGATGTCGTCGCAGCGGTTGAGACCATCAACAGCGGTCGCGTATGGATTTCGCCAGCGTTGTCGCCGGAGGATCAGGCCCGCGTCGCGGCGCTCGCAGCGGCTCTGCTTCTTTACAGGCCTGCAGAGACCGGCTCGTGAGAAAAGCTCCTTCAGCCTTTGCGTTCCTCGGCGGCAAGATCAGACAGAGCGCGTGAGGCAAGACCTTCGTCGCAAGAATCAGAATCGATACGTAAAGCCGGCTGTTGCCGTAGCCGCATCATTGAAGAAGGTGAGCTCGACTCTCGCGCGCCAGTGCTCACTGACCCGATAGCCAAGTCCGATACCCCCGAACATCTCTTCGGTGCGCTCAGATGCTCTTCCGCTGAATGGCGCGGTAGCACTGCTTCCGGAGAATGACAGGTCTGTATCCGCGAAAAGTATCGCCGACTCTCAGATACGGCTCCCAATTACCGACCGGCCACGTGCCCACCAGAGCGAGCGTCGGACCCGAGGTTGCGAGACTAAATCGTGCTACGGCCGGTATTGCATTCGCTTCGTCGGCGAGCGAACCAGAAGTCTCGCCGAGGTCCATGTAACCCGCCTCCACGGCAACATACCGATTGAAGCGATAGCCTGCGGCAACAGCCCACGCATAGTCCTCATTGTCCAGATCCGAGCCGGACCCCGTAAGGAGCAGATCGGAAGGCAGGTGCACAGCCTCGTTGTTCGGATACTGCGTTACACCCAGATCCATTCCGATGTAGAAGCCGGAATCTGACGCCCGCGCAAACGAGCTTGCACAGATCGTCAGCGGCAAGGCCGCCACGGCGTGAACAAAGCACTTGGATCGCGCGCGACAAGTCCACATCGGAGCTCTCCCTGTTTGTTCGAAGTCTCCACCGTACACTGCGTTCCACAAGCAACGGCGAAATGACGGTTGCGTTGTCAGTTGCTATTAGGGTCGCAGTGCTGGCTGTCGTTCCCTGATCGCTGCGTCGCTCCTCGCGGTTAGGCAACCAACGCCACAGCGGCGGCGCGAATTCCTCCGACGAATACACGAAATAGCAACACAGCCGCCAGCCAGAGGAAACCCAAGTTCGATTGTGGTTCACGCCCGTGGATGAGTCCCTCGAACCCAAGGCTGCCGTACAGCGAGTCGGAGTCAGATGTCCGCCTTGGGTCGAAAGTCGGTCGCGCAATTTGTTTTCTGCGGCCACAAAAAATCGTCAGCCGACCGCTTCGGTCAACCGTTTCGGAACCCGAATGCGCCGGGCCGGGAATCAGGGATAACGGCATTCAGCAACACGCACATCGACGATTGCCCGAGACGCTTTTTTCCCGGTTTCTCGACCGGCGCCGCGCCGTCGGCGTCCAGCCCCTCCCGCCAGAATTCCGCCGCCATCGGGTGGTTGCAGGATCCGCTTTCGCTTCACGCTACAGTCGGAATGGCCTCAGCAAGGTACGACCGACTTCCTATAGAAGCGCTTCAATCGATGCGCCGATGCGGTTGCGCTCGTAATTGAACTCGGGAATATCCGAGTCGTTGTCGGCGTACGCATAGCGCACGACGACACGCCAGCGCATGCTGAGCGCTCGCGTGATCGCAAGGCCGATTTCCATGCGGTCTTCCGTTCCGTTTTCGCTCACAGCGTAATCACTGTGTCGCAACGTGGCGTCCAGTGCGAGCGACCAATCGACGTTCAGATCTCGCCGCAGATCAAAGGCGAATTGATTGCGCGTCGTAGAGAGCGTCTCATCCTGGAGATCGCTGACTTCGAGGTGATACTCAACGCCGAGCGCCCACTGGCCTTGTTGCACGTCCGCGCGCGCACTTGCTTCGTGTCGGCCACCCCCGACCCCCGAAAACTCGTTCATGCCGTCGATATCGCTGTATCGATAGCGTGCGCGAAGTCGCCAATCGGCGGGCAGCTCTCGGCTGGTCTGTAACGAGAGCGTCCGTGTGTTATCAAATCCCTCGCCGTCCAGCGTCGTGTACGAGAATTCCACGGCAATGTCGCTCGTCCATGAGCCCCCGAGTACGCGATAGCGAGCGCCGCCCTGGGCGCCGAGCTGATCGAAACTATCGAGCTCCTGATAGTCGACGAACATGAGCCCGGCATCGAGTCGCCACGCCGAGGCGAGTGGGTAACTCGTTGCGAACTGCCCCTCAGCGAAGGCGTCCTCGAGGCCGCTGACGCCCAGCACTTCGGAATCGGAAATCAGCGCGACATTGTCGTCGTAGCCCGCGCCAAGCGATGCGTACCCGACGAGCGGGCGCTGAGGCGGGACGGGAAGCTCGGCAAGTCGGGTCTCCGCGAGCGCGCGCAGCCGCTCATCGGACGCATCCTGAGCGGCGCGCTCGAACCAGAGCGAAGCACGGCGAGAATCGTTTCGGCGTAACGCGATCAGCCCGAGATTGTAGTACCCAAGCGCAGCCATCGCGGGCGTGCGCGCGACTTCCCGGAAAGCAGTCTCCGCGCGCTCATAACGGCCCAGGCGAAACGCCGCGACACCGATGTTGAAGTGAACAGCGGGGCCTTGCAGATCCGCTTGCGCCGCCGCTTCGAAGGCGTCGAGCGCGGCCGCATAGTCTTCGTTCTCGAACGCAATCCGACCGGCTTGAAAGAGCTGCGTCGCTTCGTCAGAAGCGGCGGCAGCGGAAGCATTGAAGACGCCGGCGATGAGAACCAGCGCCGTGAACGAGACTTGATCAAGGACGCGGAGGCGGGCTGCGCGGAGGCTCGGTCGGTGGATTCGGGTTCCGGCGGCGTTCATCGGCGACCGATCTTCGGGCCTGTTCTCGCTGATCGGCGGCGTCCTGCGCCCGCTCTTTGGCGCGCTCCGACATGTCGCGACCCAGCTCCTGAGCTTCGTCAGCGCGTTCCTGTCCTTTGTCCGCTGCGGCCGGCGTGGTGTGCTCGCCGTCAACTGTCGTTGCAGGCTGTGGCGCGGCCTTGCGCGCAGGCAGTGGAATGCGGCGAACGACTTCGTCAGGCAGCTTGGCATCAGGATCCACGATGATCTGCATGGTTACATCGAGTTCGTCGCCCTTCGACTCGGTGCTCTCCTGTGCGAACGCCCGCGGAGCGTTCAGGAGCGACAGCGCGAAGCTCGCCGATATCACGACGACCGGCATGATTGCCGTCCACCACGTTCGTGGCAAGCCGTTATGCCCTGAATTCATGATTGCGAGCCGCCCCGGTCGTTGACTGTGAGATCGATCATCACCGTGCGTGTTTTGCCGCCGTGCTCGATCACCGCCACGAGCTGACCGGCGCCCGCCCTGCGCGCCACGACCGGCAACGACAATAGATTACTGCCGCGCTCGAGATCCGCTCGCCAGTCGATGATGTGCTCGTTCTCGAGTCCATTGAGCGCCACGCCCCCGGTCACTGCGATGCGGATCGTGGCGTCTTCGAGATCGCGTTCGGCTTCGATGAGCACATCAATATCCCGGGCCTCGTTCAGCGCAAGAGTGATGCCAGAGCGCCTGGGGCCAGTCTCAACCGGGCGCAGCAGAATCAGGGTCAATGCCGCGGCGACGGCGCCGCCCATCACCGCCCCGAACCACGTTTCCCAGCGCATCATGGCGCGACCTACTGACGCTGCGCTGCGAGCCGGGGCGAAACGGACGCCGGATGCGTTCGCGAGCGCCCGATCTACGAATCCGGCGCGCGGCGTCGGCGTCGGCATGCGACGCAGCGCCTGAATCAATGCATCGGAGTCGGGGGGCACGGTACGCTCGGTTCCTGCAGCTTTCTCACTCATACACGATCCGAAGGCGAAAAGCGTTCCATTGCTAGGAGCTCGCGCAGCCTGGCTCGCGCCCGATGCACACGGGATTTCAGCGTGCCGACCGGCGTGTCCAGGATCGCTCCGATTTCGACCAGGCTATAGCCCTCGATATCGTGCATGGACAGCACCACGCGATGCTCATCCGTGAGCTGGGCCCATGCGGAAGCGATGCGTTCCTGCGTGAGCTGCTGCTCGACCAGCTCCGGCGGTTCAGGGGCGGGATCCAGATAGCCATCGTCCTCCTCATCGGACGCTTCACCGTCCGGGCCGGGCAGACCGAACCGCACAGGCGAGCTGCGTTCGCGTCGGAGCTGATCGACGAATATCCGGTACATCACCCGCATCGCCCACGGACGCACGCGATCGAGTTCCCGCAGCTCATCCAGCATCGGATACAGGCGAATGAGCAGCTCCTGCACCAGATCTTCGGCGCGATCGACGGCGCCGGTCCAGCGATAGGCGGATCGATAGAAGGCCGGGACATGCTCACGCAGCAACCGATCGAATTCGGCCGCGGCTGTATTGCCAGCCGGAGATCTGCGCAGAAATTTCGGCCAGGACATGCCAGTCATTACAGCTCACACGAAATGCGCAGTCGAATGGTTCCGGAAATACGCGACGTCTCCGGGAGGCCTCCGCAGACAACGCGCGAGGAAACTTCCTTGTATCGATCTCTCTCCGGTGAGCGGTTTCGCGTCGAGCCGGAGTGTCGCTCTATGCCGCCAACGGAACCCTTTTATTCTCACATACGTGTTCGCACTCGACAGCGAAGCGCATGGGCCCATCCCGATTCAGGGAATTCCTCAGTGAGCAATGCTTCGCGAACACAGGAGCGTCTCGAATGCGACATAAGATAAGTATCGTAATCGCTGGTGTGATGTTGGCGGGATTGACCGCCTGCGGCGGCGGAAGCAGTCCCGAACCGGAGGGACGCGTCAGTCTGTCCATCACCGATGCGCCCGTCGATGACGCGACCAGCGTCGTCGTCCAGTTCAGCGGCGTTGCCTTCAAACGCGCAGGGTCTGCAGCGGAGATGGTGCAGACACTGAGCCCGTCGCCGCGCCAGCTCGATTTGCTCGCGTACCAGCAAGGACGTGCAGCCCTGCTGCTCGATGGCGTCACACTGCCGGCGGGCGACTATGAATGGATTCGCCTGATCGTCGACAACGAGCAGGGCGTGAGGGATTCGTACCTTGTGCAGACCACCGGTGAAGAGTGCGAGTTGCGCGTACCGAGCGGCGCGGAATCGGGATTGAAGCTCAACCGGGGATTCTCGCTGCCGGCGGACGGCAGTGTCGCGCTGACGATCGATTTCGATCTCCGCCAGTCCATTCATGCACCTCCTGGACAAACCGGTGCGGCGCCCGATTGCACTCAGGGCTATCTGATGCGGCCGACCCTGCGCATTGTGGATGACGCGAACGTCGGCGCCATCGCCGGCACGGTGGACAGTGCGCTTGTCACTGAAACATGCCTGCCCAAGATCTACGTGTTCTCTGGCGCCAACGCCGTGCCGGACGACATCGAAGAGGCCAGCCCGGCGGGCGACGTGGAAGCGATGGTCGTCGCAGGCGTAACGATTGAGAACGGCAGCGCCGCGTATCAGTATCGCGCCGCATTCATCCCCCCGGGCGAGTACACCGTCGGATTTACCTGCAGCGACGATGATCCGGCGACCGATGATGTCTTGACGTTCCTGACGCCGCAGAACGTTACGGTTCAGGCCAACCTGATCAGCACGGTCGATTTCACTTCGACCACTCCCACGTGAGTGAGCGGCGGCGCATCGGCTGCAGCAGCTCCGATGCGCCGTCGGCGATGTCAGGGCTTCCAGATGATTGACGCCTGGTGCGACCGCACGCTTTCGTGAGCGCGCGTTGCGAGCATCAATCGAATGACGGCTCGTATACAACTTCCTCGGGGTCGTTGGACCGGCGAAGGGCTCACACCCTCTGGCGTTCTGCCGCGATATCTCCCGCTCCTGCCCGGGTCAGCTGACGTTGCCGATTCCACACAAGTGTTGGACATATATGTGAGCGACTTCAGCAGTCGCGCGCTGCCCTGGACAGGTGCTCGATGTGCTGGCGCCCGGCTCATGGGTACGCGGTCCGTTTCCAGGTACCCCGAGCTTCAACCATCTGCCATGGTGGTCCAAAGACATTGGCGACCTGGTCGGCGGTAATTCGGGCAACTTCTTTTATGTAGGCGGTACATCGATGGCGACGCCTCACACGGCGGCGGTGGCGGCGATGATGATGCGAAGAACCCGGCGCTCGCTCAGGCGCAGGTCGAGAACATTCTGAAGTCCACCGCACTGCCACTGCCGGCGGCGGGCTCGCGTTCGATCCTGGATAACACTGTTCCCGCTGTTGTCACGTGGGACACCAATTGCGGCGGCGCTGCTTGTGATGCCGGGCGCCGGCGGTTTGCAGGCAGATGCGGCGCTTACTGAGACACCATCACCATAGTGCAGGAACGGCGGCCGCGAGCGCTGATGAGCAAGAGCCTCTTTCCTGTCCCTCCCCTGCGCGGGGGAGGGCAGTAGACCGTTAAACCTCGCAGCGACAGGGAACCCGGGAAAGTTCGCCCATACCTCCAACGCAGACGCAGGCAAATTCGACTGCGTGGTGATGTTCCTCCCTTCGATGGCGGCGCAAGCAAAATGTCGGCGTCGCCGCCGCAGCGGCATCGAGGAATCCCCGCTCTCGTCTTCATCGGTTTTTTGGTTCTGCCGTCCGTGGCCGAGCAGGGATTTGCTGAACGTCGACGCGTCAAGCGCGTTATGACCACTTCACCAGCTCACGCAGACTTAACAGTTGTCGTTTAACTAAATGCGTCGCGAACACTCGTGGTTTAACTAAACGCGTGCATGAACTGATTTAGGTCACAGGGAAAGCGCCACATATGTCACATGTGTCGATGAATTGCGACGCGGGTCACGCTCGTCGACTGGTTGCGTGAGCAATAGTTTTCGCGCGATTCAGACAAGGGCAAAGCCATCGAAAGGTGGCGACGCAAAGTCACCGGTCTAACGAGTCTTGAGACTCCATGACAGCGGGACCGCCGAAATCGAGATCCGACTGGTCAGGTTCCTCGATCACCATGGCGATGCGATTGCCCCTTGGTGGAACAGAGGATAGCCATGACTCGACGCGACTCGATCACCGACGAACCACCTTCTGGGTTTGGCCATGCGCTCAGTGCGGGCGCTGCGCCTTCAGGGGTAGCGAGCGCCCGCGTAATCCACGCTGAGCGCATTTCTGCTTGCAAAACGACGACCGCGGACACTAGCGCGTTGCGCATGGCGCGTCGCGCCGCGCGACGCGTTCGGAAGTTCTGCAGCACTCGAACCAATCTCTGCGCCGTTGTCCTCGCATTCCTGGCCTTGCTCTACGCCGCGGCGAGCCCGGCGCAGGACAACTATCGCGAGCAGATGAAGGGGCTCGATGAGCAGGTGCAGGAGATCAAGTCCGATGTGCTCAGCATCGCTCAGGAGCTCAATCGCCTCGAGGAGAGACTTCTCTATCCCTTCGAATACGCAGATTGCTCTCTTCATTGCGCTCGCGGGCGGCGAAGCAGTCCGACTCGACGCGGTGCAGATCCAGATCGATGGGCAACCTGGTAGCCGCGCTACATCTACAGCCACAAGGAACTCGAGGCCCTGCAGAAGGGCGGAATGCAACGGGTCTATACCGGCAACGTTCCGACCGGCGAGCATCAGCTCGAGGTCTCCGTCATCGGGAAACTTGCAGGCGGCAGGGACTATAACGCAGACAGGACGCTTCAATATCAGCAAGGGCGTCGACCGAAGCTGGTAGGCATCACGCTCGCCGGCCCTGATTCGGGCAAGGCCGCCATCGAGATCGGTGAGCTGGTGATGTCCCGGCGCGCCTCAGCGCTGACTCGGTCCTGTCCTGGCGGCGTTGTTGGCCGCCGGCTCGGCTGAGGGCAGTGAGCTCAAGGATCTCTACTTCGGAGAGGCGCTCTACTACGCGCACCAGGGCCACTACTTCGAAGCGCTGGAACGGCTCGACGCGGAGCTCGCCCAGTATCACGGTCTCGACGAGCCGCAGCTTGATTCGCTGCACTACCACAGCGGTCAAGCCGAGTTCTCGGTAGGCGATTTCGAGCTCAACTATCGCATGCACCATCGCGCCGGCCGCGCGATCCGCGCTGTGCTCGAAGGCAACGTCGATGAAGCCGTGCGCAACGAGGCGGCGTTTCGCCTCGCGCGCATCCATTTCCAGAAGGATCAGCTCGACGAAGCACTGCACGCACTTGGCAGAATCCATGGCCGCATTCCCGAGGAATCAAGGACGACATAGAGTTTCTGCGCGCCAACATCTACATGGCGAGTGGGCGTCCTGCCGATGCGGTCGATGTCCTGAAGCGACTGCAGGACGCGCAGGACCTGACCGGGTTCGCCGCATACAACCTGGGCATCGCGCTGCTGCAGGATGGGCGGCCGCCGCGAAGCATTGCAGCAACTCGACAGGGCGGGGCAGATCGAAGCCGATGATGCAGGGCGCTGCCGCGATCCGGGACAAATCCAACCTGATCCTTGGCGACCTGCAGTTCGAATCGGCCGACTACGAGCACGCACAACTGTCACTCGAGCGCGTTCGCCTGGAAGGGCCCTTCTCCGAACCAGGCGCTGCTGCGTGCGGGCTGGGCCGCCATGTCGGCAGAGAAATACGAGAGAGCCGTCGTGCCCTGGACCCTTCTCGTCGATCGCGACGCTGACCGACAGCGCGGTACAGGAAGCCATGCTCGCAATGCCTTACGCGTACAGCAAGCTGAATGTGCATGGCCGCGCGGCGCTGCATGTACGGCACGTGCCGCTGGAGACGTTCAGCAAGGAGCTCGCCAGGGTGGACGCCTCGATCGAGAGCGTCAGAGCCGGCAAGTTCCTCAAGGCGCTGGTGCGCGAGGAGATCAGGCAGAACAAGGACTGGGTGATTCGTCTGCGGACGCTGCCGGAGACGCCCGATACCTACTACCTCATGGCGCTGATGGCGTCCCATGATTTCCAGACGGCGCTGCAGAACTATCTGGATCTCGAGGACGTGCGCAAGAAGCTCGTCTCATGGCAGGGCAGCTTCGATTCCTTCGAAGACATCATCGACCTGCGCCGGCGGAACTATGAACCGCTGCTGCCCGAGATCGATGCGCAGTTCCGCGAGCTCGATTCGCAGATCCGTCTGCGCCAGGAGCAGCGCAAGCACGTGCGAGGAAAGACTTCAGGCGATGCTGACGGCGCCCACGGCCCGAGCTACCTCGCGACAGCGGACGAACGAATCATTCTGCGAAAGCGTCCATGCGCTCGAGAAACAGATCGAAGGCGCCGGCGGTCCGGAAGCAGCATCGTTGCAGCAGCGGATCCAGCGCCTGAAGGGCGTGCTGACCTGGAATCTGCACACGCAGTATCACGAGCGATTGACGGAGGCGCACACGCATCTGAACGCACTGAATGCTGATGTGGCTGCATTGACCGCGCAATACGACGCTTTCGTCAGGGCGCGACAGGCTGCGACGCACAGTTACGTGGGCTACGACGTCCCCATCACCCGGCTTCGCAGACGCGTCGACGATGCGCTCCAGAAGGTTTCGCTCGTGATGGCCCGACAGGGGCGCGTGCTCGAGATGGTCGCAATCAACGAGCTTGGTGTGCGCCGTGATCGTCTCGAGTCGTATCAGAGCCAGGCGCGCTATGCCGTGGCGGACAGCTACGACCGCGCCACCAGGGCGCAGGCCGACGCACCCGCTAACCCACAGGCCAAGGTGGAGCAGCGCTGATGCGTACTGCCCGCACAGCCCCGATTCTCGCGACGGTCGTCGTGGCCGCCTGCGCACCGACTCCAGACAAGGGGACGCTCGCGCAGTTGCGCGACGTGCAGGCCGAGATCAAGGAAGTGCAGGTTGAGGAAGGCCTGGACAAGGCGATGGAGAGCTACAAACGCTACCTCGAAGAGACGCCGAAGACGGCGATGACGCCCGAAGCGATGCGGCGCCTCGCAGATCTGAAGGTCGAAAAACAGTTCGGGCTTCTCGGCGACGGCAAGCTGATGGAGCTGGAAGCGTCGGAGGACGCGGCCGAAGCCATCAAGCCTCAGCTCTCACAAGCGCAGCCGAGCAAGTCGACTACGCCGACCCTGGCGAAGCCTGAGGTTCGCAAGATCAGATCAATCGAAGATTCCAGCGCCGGAGCGCAAGCGCCCAAGGCGGCTGGCATCGCCGACTTGTCGGAATCTCTGAAGGATTTCGAACGACGCGCGACCGCGCAGAACACGGTTGCCTCAGAGGGCGATCGGTTCGCTGTCACGACGCCCGGCAGTGCGCAGGAAATGTCTGCTTCCGGACCGCTGGAAGCCATCGCGCTCTACGATCAGCTGCTCGCGGAGTACCCGACCTACGAGCACAACGACAAGGTGCTGTATCAGAAGTCCCGCGCCTATGACGAGCTGGGGCGGACCGAGGAGGCGATGAAGACGATGGAGCGTCTCATCGCTGAGCATCCTCACTCGAGGTACATCGATGAGGTGCAGTACCGGCGGGCGGAATACTTCTTCACGCGCAAGAAATATCGCGACGCCGAGGACGCCTACTCGGCCGTCATCGCGCTGGGTGAGCCGCTCCGACTACTACGAGCTGGCCTTGTACAAGCTCGGCTGGGCTTTGTACAAGCAGGAGTTCTATGACGAGGCGCTGCACAAGTACATCGCGCTGCTCGATCACAAGGTCTCGATCGGCTACGACTTCAACGCGAAGCACGAGGAAGGCGACGAGCGCCGCATCACAGACACGTTTCGAGTCATCAGCCTGAGCTTCTCGAATCTCGGCGGCACTGAGCTGGTGAACGAGTATTTCGCCGCCAACGGCAAGCGAAGCTACGAGGATCGCATCTACAGCAATCTCGGCGAGTTCTATCTCACCAAGCTGCGCTACCACGATGCGGCCGGCGCCTACAAAGCCTTCATAGGGCTCTATCCGTTCCATCGCACGTCGCCGCATTTCAGCATGCGCGTCGTCGAGATCTACACCAAGGGCGGCTTCCAGAAGCTGGTGCTCGACTCCAAGAAGGAGTTCGCCAGGACGTACGGGCTGCAAGGCCGATTACTGGCGCCATTTCGCCGCCGAGGATTCGCCCGAGGTGCTGAGCTACCTCAAGAGCAACCTCAAGGACCTCGCCAATCACTATCACGCGCAGTATCAGCGGGCGGAGCTGGCCGAGGAACGACCGGCCAACTATCGCGAGTCCTTGCTGTGGTACCGGGAGTTCCTCGCTTCATTCCCGAAAGACGCGGAGTCGCCGCCGATCAATCTACCAGCTGGCCGACCTGCTGCTGGAGGCAAGAACTACGGCGAAGCGGCGCGAGAGTATGAGCGCACGGCCTACGACTACGCGCCGCATGAAAAGGCGTCAGCGGCCGGTTATGCCGCGATCTTTGCACATCGCGAGAATCTGAAAGTCGCCGGCGAGGAACAGCAGCCGACCATCAAGCGTGACGCCGTTGCGAGCTCACTTAAGTTTGCCGACGCCTTCCCACAGCATGAGCACGCACCCACTGTGCTGGGCGCGGCTGCCGATGATCTGTACGAGATGAAGGATTTCAGACCCGCTATCGCAGCCGCACAGAAGCTCATCGAGCGATACCCTGCTGCGGATCTGCAGATCAGGCGTTCCGCCTGGATCGTTGTGGCTCATGCCTCGTTCGATGTCTCGGAGTATCCGCAGGCCGAGGGCGCTTATGCGCGGGTGCTCGAGTTGACGCCCCAGAGCGACGAGAAGCGCGCGGCGCTCGTCGACAACCTTGCGGCCTCGATCTACAAGCAGGGTGAGCAGGCCAACGCAACTACAGGAGTATCGCGCAGCCGCCGATCACTTCCTGCGGATCAGGCAAGCTGCGCCGACATCGAAGATTCGCGCCTCTGCGGAATACGACGCTGCCGCAGCGCTCATTCGGCTCGAGGATTGGGCTGCTGCTGCCGACGTGCTCGAAGCGTTTCGGCGCACGTACCCGGAGCATGAGCTGCAACGCGAGGCGACGAAGCAGATTGCGTTCGTCTATCGGCAGAGCGGGCAAGTGGCGCGCGCCGCCGGCGAGTACGAGCGTATCGCGACGGAGTCAGACGATCCTCAATTGCGAGGCGAAGCGCTCCTCGTCGCCGGCGATCTGCACGAGCAATCGCAGAACATGCAACGCGCGCTCGCCGTTTACGTCCGCTATGTCGAGGAATTTCCGCGACCGCTCGACCTTGCGGTCGAAACGCGCGTCAAGATCGCCGACATCTACAAGGCGACGCATGACGACGCGCGCTATCACGAAGAACTGCAGAAGATCGTCAGCATCGATGCGGCTTCCGGCGCTGAGAGAACAGGTCGCACGAGGTTCCTGGCGGCGCGTTCGGCGCTCGTGCTGGCGGAGCTTCTGGAGCGCCAGTTCGAAGCGGTCAAGCTCGTGCAGCCGTTCGAGAGCAGCCTGCAGGAGAAAAAGCGCCGCATGGACGCCGCTATCGCAGCGCTCGGCGGTCTCGTCGACTACCAGGTCGGAGAGGTGACCGCAGCGGCCACCTTCTACATGGCGGAGGTCTACTACGGCTTCAACCGCTCGTTGCTCGAATCGGAGCGCCCGTCCGACCTCAGGCCTGCGGATCGGCAGGAATACGAGCTCGCCCTGGAGGAAGAGGCGTTCCCGTTCGAAGAGCGAGCCATCACTGTTCACGAAAAGAATCTGGAGCTCATCAGGGCCGGCATCTACAACGCCTGGATCGACAAAAGCCTCGCGAAGCTCGCGCAGCTGATGCCGGCGCGTTATGCGAAGAGCGAAATGAGCAGCGGCTTTCTCGGCTCGATTGACAGCTACGCGTACCGCGCGCCGGCGGCGCCCGCTGTCGGCATTGGCGCAGTCGACGGCGACAAGGCGACGCAAGGCGATGCGCGCGAGCCCGATATTGCATCGGTGCGGGATGCAGTCGATGCACCTCAGTCAGGGGCCGCCGTAACGGCGGCAGGAGCGTCCAATGCGATCGCGCACTAACGTGAACGTCGCATGGACTCTCCGCGGCGCGCTGTGGCTGGCCGCGGCGTTCGTCGTCGCTGCCTGCTCGACGCCGGCGACGAACGACAGGCCGAAGCAGAAGCAGATCCAGAAGCAGATCCAGCCGGCTCGAGTCGATATCCAGCAGGACGCAACCGGCTTCACGATCATGGAGGACGTGCGCGTCAGCGCCGATGTGCGCGCGGACTACGACAACGGCATTCGACTGTTGCAGCAGGACCAGTTCGAGCAAGGCATCGCGTCGCTCCTGAAGGTCGTTGAGAGCGCGCCCAACGTGACAGCGGCCCATATCGATCTTGGCATGGCCTATGCCCGCTCCGGCGACCTCGATCGCGCCGAAGCGAGCCTGAAGAAAGCGTTGGAGCTCAATCCGCGTCACCCGATCGCCAACAACGAGCTGGGCATGGTCTACCGCAGGAAGGGGCAGTTCGCCAATGCGCGAGCCAGCTATGAGAAGGCGCTCGAACTGTTTCCTTCGTTTCACTTCGCGCGACGGAATCTCGCGATTCTGTGCGATCTGTACCTCGCAGACCTGACGTGCGCGATGGCGAATTACGAGGCTTACGCCCTGGCGGCGCCGAATGACGAGCAGACAGCGAAGTGGATCGCGGATCTGCAGAGCCGGGCGAACAAGTAGGAGGACGCATGCTTCGCACATTCATTTCATGCATCGCGCTGCTTCTCGTCGCCGGCGCCCTGGCGGCCGAAGAGGCGCCGTCGAGCAACGCAGTCGCCAAGGCTGATCAGAAGACGACCGAGGCTTCGACGACCGGCGCGAAAGGCAAGGCCGCCAAGGCCGATACCGACGCGAAGGCCCTCTCGGGCATGTCGATTCTGGGAAATCAGGAAGCGCCCAAGGCCCTGGTCATCGTTCCGTGGAAGAGCTCTCAGCTGGGCGATGCGCTCGGGATCTCGAAGACGCTCGATGACTCCCGACAAGCCGTGGACAAGGACGTTTTCATGCGGGAGCTGGCCTATTACGAGATCAGGACGAACTCCAAATGAGAATCCTGTTCCTTGTGGGCATGTCGATCATCGTTTCTCAATTGACTCAACGTTAAGTTCAAGAGGCTTAAAACCGTGGACATCTTCTACACAATCGTGAATTTCTTCGCCCGGGGCGGCGTATTCATGTACCCGATCCTGTTCGTAGGCGCGATCGCAACAGCGATCGCGATTGAGCGGTACGTGACGCTCACACGCCTGTCGATCAAGAACCGTCGCGCATGGCGCAGCATCGAGCCGGCATTGACCGAAGGCGACTTCGACAAGGCGCGCGAAGTGACTGCGAAGGATGAGACTGCAGTCGCCGCAGCTCATGGCGGTCGGGCTTGCACGACAAGGCGCCGTGCGACGCGTCGATGACGTGGAGAAGGCCATGCGCACCAACCTGATGGAGCTGATCCCGCGGTTCGAGAAGCGCACGCACTATCTCGGTACGTTCGCCAATCTCGCCACACTGCTCGGCCTGCTCGGCACGGTGAGCGGTCTGATTCACGCCTTCACGTCAGTCGCGACGGCGAATCCTGCGGAGAAGGCGAACCTGCTCGCCGCGAGCATCTCGGAGGCGATGAACTGTACCGCCTTCGGCCTGATGGTCGCCGTGCCGGTGCTTTTCATTCACGCATTCCTGCAGACGAAGACCGGCGAGCTCATCAGCAGTCTGGAGACTGCCGCGATGAAGTTCCTGACGTTGGTCGCCGATCGTCAGTCAGCGCGCATGCAGAGCCGCCTGGAGCTCGCGAGCGTGACTCAGGATCTGCCGAAAGCGGCGAACGGATAAGGATCGCTCATGCCTTCCAACTACACCCGATCGTTCGCGTACGACGGCTCGCTCATGCAGTCGAGCTACACGACGCGCATGCGCAGGCCGGTCGAGCTGATGCTCGTCCCGATGATCGACATCTTCACGGTGCTGGTCACGTTCCTGCTGATGACCGCTGTGTTCTCGCGAATCACGATCCTGCAGCTCGATCTGCCGAGCGCGAACGCTGCTGGCGCCGAGCGCACCGCCGGTGTTTCGGCTCGAGGTCATCGTGCGCCACGAAGGGTTCGAGCTGACGAATGGCTCGGAGCTGATCGCAACGATTCCCAAGGTCAACGGCGAGTACGACTTCAAGTCGCTCACGGATATGGCCGTGTCGCTGAAGCGCGAGTATCCGGATGCGACGGATGGGTCGGTGTTGCTGGAGCGAGATGTCAAGTACGACTACCTGATCCAGTCCATGGATGCGATTCGCAGCGCCGAGGTCGTCTCGCAGCCGGATCCGACGTCAGCGGCATCGAGCAATGGCGTCGCCGACGCAGAGAAGATTGAGTTGTTCACTCACATCGCCGTCGGCGAGGCGCCCTGAGCGCGGCGCAAGCCCTGATCGGAGAAATGCATTCGATGAACTACTGGAATCGTGCACGGCCGCGTTCTGACGCCGAGCTCAATCTGATCCCGCTGATCGACATCATGTCGGTCCTGGTGGCGTTCCTGCTCATTTACTCCACCGAAGTGGAGGTCGTGCAGAACACGAAGGGCATCGAGATTCCGCAGTCGAGCGCGGAGGTGAAGCCGCAGCAGTCGGTTGTCGTGATGGTCACGAAGGAGCATCTGTTCGTGCAGGGCGAGCCCATCGCCACTATTGCGGAAGTGCAAAGCGCGACGACGGCCGCTCATCGAGCCGCTGCGTGAGGTGCTTAGTCGGCCGATGCTGGCAGGCGCCGCGAGCGATGAAGTCGCGTGCTCGCGCGAGATCACCGTGATCGCAGACAAGAGCCTGCCGTTCGATATCGTCAAGAGAGTGATGGCCACGTGCACGTCTTCCTCGTACGGGAAGATCTCGCTGGCCGTCCTGCAGAAGGAGAAGGCAGCCAATGTCGCGAGCTGAAGCAGAACTCGAGACGAGCGCAATGCAGGCGCAGCCCGCGGATCTCGCTGCGGCCGACGCAGCGCGTTCCATCGAGCCCGAGGACGAGCCTCTGATCAACAGAATCAGCAGGCGCTCGCCGCCGATCTCGCGCAAGCGAGACAGGCGCTCGATGCATTGACGAACGACGTGCGCGCGGTCGATGGTGAGCTCGAAAGCCTTGCGCCCGAACGTGAGCGGCATCGCCTGGTCCTCGATCTCTGCAGCTCGCTCGAGAAGCTGGAAGAGAACGGGGGAGCCGCGCTGTTCTGGGGCGAGAGTTCGGCCAGCGACGCGAACGCGCAGCACATTCGCGGCGTGCGCGCACGCGTCGATCAGTTCAATGGGCAGATAGCCGAGATCGAAGGTCGTCGTTCGGCGCTCATCGATCGCATCAGGCAGCAACAGGGCTACGCCGACCTGATGGAGGATGTCCTCTTCGAGGCGCTGGAAGAGGAAGAGCGTCGCAAGCAGGAATGGATCATCGAGCGCGAGATCAGCAAGCTGCCGGCCTACAAGGCGTTCATGCCGTGGACGAGCGGCGGCGAGGACGACAAGCGCTTCCGTAAATCGCTGGGAACAGCGCTGCTGCTGTGCCTGATCTTCGCCGTGGTCGTCCCTCTGATTCACTTGCCGGAACGAATTGTGAAGCCGCAGGCGCAGGTCCCTGAGCGCATCGTACGGCTGTTGATCGAATCGCGCCCGCAGCCGCCGCCCTCCAGCGCGCGAGCTACCGAAGCTGAAACCGGAAGAGAAGCTCGCGGAACAGAAGCCGAAGAAGGAAGTCGCCCCGAAGGTCGCGAAGACGCCAGAGACGGAAGCGCCTGAGCAAACCACTGGCGAGGCGCCGGAGGTTCCGACCAAACAGGGCATTCTCGCGTTCCGCGAGAAGTTCGCCGGGCTGCAGGAAGACCAGGCGCTCGCGCGTCTGGGCTCGCAGGCGCAGATCAACAACTCCGGCGACGCCGGACCTGTCCAGCGGGCGATGTTGACGACGAATGCGCCCGGCTCGAGCGGCGGCATCAATATCGCTTCGCTGAGCCGCGGCGTTGGCGGCAGCGGCGGCGCCGGCGGCATGGCTGGCGTCAAGGTCACGCGCGTCTCGAGCGGCATCGGCGCCATCGGCAAGGGTGCAGATCGACCGCTCAGCGGCGATCACGTCGGTCCGTCGCGCACGGATGAAGAAATTCAGATCGTGTTCGATCGTTACAAGTCAGCGCTCTATCGGCTCTACAACAAGGAGCTGCGCAAGGATCCGACCTTGCGCGGACAGATGGTGCTGCGCCTGACGATCGAACCGGACGGCAGCGTATCGATGTGCGAGTTGCAGTCGTCCGACATGAAGGCCCCGGAGCTTTCGGCGCAAGTCGTCGAACGCGTGAAGACGATCAACTTCGGCGCCAAGGAAGGCGTCAGCGCCATCACGATACTTTATCCGATCGATTTCCTCCCGGCCGCGTGATGAACACACACATATGTGAGCAACGGGTTCATGCGCGCTCGCGGCATGCGGGCTCCTGTCCTCAGCTTCGCGGGTCGTTATTGATGTAACAAGAGAGATTTTTCGATAGCAATCCGACAAAGGCAAAGCCGCCGAAAGGCGGCGACGCAAAGTCACCGGTCTAAAGAGCTCCGCTTCTGCGGGCTCCATGACAGCGGGACCGCCGGAAGCCAGCCCGACTCGCGGGCGCTCCCTCGGTCTGTTCGTGACTTGCGTGATCGCGAATGCAACGAGGGTGTATGAGTTCCAGGGTGACAGTCAGTGAGAGAGCAGGCCGCAGCTGGATCCAGATTCAGCTGCTCGCTCTCGTGCTGTTGCTGGGCGCTGCGTTCGGCGCGCGGGCGCAGTCCGCCAATTGCTCCGATTTCGGCGGCGTGTTGGATGGCAGCGTGGCAGGCGCCCCCAACCCTTCCCAACTGAATATTGATGTCGATGTTTGCACGGTCAGGAATTACCCAGCATCCGCTTACCCCCCGCCCCTTGGCTTTATCGCAAACCTCAATTTCGAGCCAGGTCCGCAGAGGCTCGTCATCTTCGATAACGTCTATTGGAGCGGCAACATCGCATGCAACGCCGTTCAGGGACACAAGATCTGGTTTGTGAACGGCTCAGTGCACACGATACGCCCAGAGTGTCAGAACGTCCTGATACCGGTTGAATCCATCAACAAGACGGGCCCGGCATATGCCGCCGTCGGCGTCCCGTTCACTTACAGGCTGTTGATCCCAGTTCTGATCGACCCGCAAACTGGAACCGTCGTCGCGAACGGAACCTCGCAGAACGACCTGCACGGCATCACGCTCTATGACAATCTCGGCGCGGCGCCGGTCACCGTATTCGTCAACGGGCCAGACGACAACGATCCGAGCACGCCGCTCGTTACAGCTTCCCGTCACTATTCCCGGTACGGGAGTCGATCTCACCCTCGTGGAAACTCCGAGCGTCCGCTGGTGCGCGAATCTCGCGTGCACCACGCTGGGCGCGTCCGTGACACCGACATTTTCCAACGTGAACGGCCTGCTCACGTTCGATTTCGGCGACTCGTTCATCCTTCCCAAGGGTGACCGGATCGCGATCGATGTCACGGTCGTTCTGAACAACTCGTCGCTGAACGCGTTAGGCACGACCTTCGTCAACACTGCCGTATGGCAGTTCGGCAGACTCATCGACGGGACCTTCTACACCCCGCTCCCGGGCGAGAATGGGATTTCGGGCGAAACGACGATTGCAGGCCCGAATCTCGTCGTGGACAAGACCGGCACGACCGCGCTCGGCGGAACGACGATCAATCTTGGCGAGTGGGGCGAATTCACGATCGACGTCGCGAATACCGGCCAATTCGACGCGTGGAACGTCACACTGCTCGATCGCCTGCCCGATGGCGCCAACGGCGGCATGTGCGATATGACGCCCCAAATCACCGGTATCCAGCTCGGCGGCGCGCAACTGACCCAGGGCGTGCACTACACGCTCACGTACACCGGCCCGCCTACCTGCGAGCTCAGTCTCACGCTTCTCGATGCGGCGGGCCCGATCGCGCCCGGCCAGCACCTCATTGTTGAATACCAAACGAAGCTCGACGTCGACAGCCAGAACGGCGCGCTCACCAACTACGCCGGTGCGACCCGCTGGTTCAACGACGACAGCAGCAATCTGTCACGCGTCGAGGTCATCGACACGGTGACGGACGGGACGGTCGGCACGGCCGATAACGAAGACGCACACACACTGACAGTACTGTTGTCGGGCTACTTCTTCGAGAAGTCCGTACGCAACGTCACGAGCGGCGACAATCCTGCGACGACTGCCGCGCCGGGCGACACGCTGCATTACACATTGCGCTTGCAGGCGACGGATTCCGGCTTCACGGATGTCGTGTTCCGCGATCAATTGCCGGCGGACTTCGTCGCTGGCTCGCTCGTCTTCGGCCCACTTCCGGCCGGCGCCGCGAACAACAGTAATCCCGCGACCGGCCTCATCGACATCCGCGATCTCGACGTCCCTGCCGGCGGCGAGGTACGCATCGAGTTCGACGTAACGCTGCTCGCGACGCTCACCAACGGCCACATTGTCGTGAATCAGGCCGAACTGCTCGACAGTGCGCAAGTCTTTCTCGCGGACAGCGACGACCCGAACGTCAACGGCCAGGCGAATCCAGACCCCGCCGTCGACGATGAAGATCCCACTCGCGTGCGGATCCTCGCGCCTCCACAACCTCCGACGAAGACGCTCGTCTCGCCGTCGGTCGCTGAGGCGACGATGGGCGACGAGATCGTCTACCGGATCGCCGTGCCGGGCGCACCACGCAACTCGTCGCTGTACGACGTGCAAATCACGGACGTGCTCGATCCGAATCTCGAGTACGTCAGTGCGACGGTCACCGGCGGCAGCGGGGTGACGAATACGAGCACTGGCTCGCAAATGAGCATCGCGATCCCCGAGATCACGGCGGGTCAGCAGGCGCTCATCGAACTGCGGGTGCGCGTGCGCAACGTGCTCACGGCGCAGCAGGGCGTCGACGTGAGCAATACGGCCTCATTCACGTACTCGGAGACCGACGGCGGCGCGGCTGAACCGGCGCTCGTGAGCAATGGCGTGATGCTGAATATCGTCGAGCCGCACACGACGATCGCCAAGACGGCGAACCAGACGACCGTCGTTGCGAATGACGTCGTCCGCTACACCGTCACACTGACGGCCGCGAGCGGGGTCGATGCTTCCGGCGCGTTCGATATTTCGATCACCGACACGCTCAGCGCGGACCTCGTGTACGCCGGCAATCCGACCGTCACGGGCGCCGGCAACACGATCGGTGCGCCCGTCGTAACAGGCGACGGCAGCGCCGGCGCTCCGCAAACGCTTGTGTGG
Source organism: uncultured Gammaproteobacteria bacterium (assembly GCA_963723505.1). Taxonomy (GTDB): domain Bacteria; phylum Pseudomonadota; class Gammaproteobacteria; order Steroidobacterales; family Steroidobacteraceae; genus Steroidobacter. The sequence goes on along the minus strand of CAVRQU010000018.1, from coordinate 83,501 downwards.
AGCCTCGGCGATGGCAATGCCGACATCGACATCGTCGAGGGCGAGTCGATCGCGATCTCCTACGACGTACGCGTGCTCGGCACGGTGCTCGCCGACCAGAATCTGACGAACAGTGCAGTCGCTCGTTGGACCGGCATCGACGGCCCGAGCGCCGGCGAGCGCACGGGCGCCGATGGCGTCGGTTCGCTCAACGACTATGTCACGGCGCCGGTCACGACTACGGTCACGACTCCGGGCGCGCGGCCGGCGAAGGTTTTGATCTCGCCGACGACGCCTGAGGCAACGATCGGTCAGGAAGTCGTTTATCGAATCACAACGCCGAGCGCGGTGAGCAGCAGCGCGCTCTATGACGTCGCGATCACCGACGTGCTCGATGCGAATCTCGAATACGTCAGCGCGACGGTGACCGGCGTTGCTGGCGCCGCGAACACCAGCACGCCGACGCAACTGAACATCGCCATCCCGCAGATTCCCACGGGCCAGCAAGCGGTCATCGAGTTGCATGCGCGCGTGCGCAACGTGCAGACCGCACAGCAAGGCGTGCAGGTCAGCAACACGGCGTCGTACGTGTACGCAACGAGCGCAGGCGGAGCCGCACAACCGCCCTTGAGCAGCGTCCCGGCGACGTTCACGATCATCGAGCCGCATACGACCATCGCAAAGACCGGCGACACGACTGCAGTGGCCGGCGGCGATATCGTGCGATACACCGTGACGCTGACGGCCGCCGGCGGAGCTAACGCGTCGGACGTGTTCGACGTGGGCATCGTCGATACGCTCGCCGCGGGACTCGTGTACGCCGGCAACCCGGCAGTCACCGGTGCGGGCAACACAATCGGTGCGCCTGTCATTTCCGGCGACGGCAGTCCCGGCAGTCCGCAGCGGCTCGTCTGGAGTCTCGAAGACGCGAGCGCCGATATCGATATCACGGAAGGGACGGCGATCACGATTTCGTACGACGTTCGTGTGCTCGACGGGATCCCGGCGCTCCAGAGTCTGGCGAATAGCGTCGCCGTGCAATGGACTGGTCTGGATGGTGGATCGATCTACGAACGCACAGGTGCGGGCTGCCCTGCAATCACACAGCCGAACGACTACTGCGCCGGCCCTGCGACTCACACCGTCATCACTGATCCCCCGGAGCTGACCTTCCACAAGACCGTACTGACGGGCGGGACTGCGAACCCTGGCGATGTGGTGCGCTACCGTCTGCAGATCACGAACGAAAGCAACGTCACGTTCAGCGGTTTCTCGCTCGTCGACGATCTCGATCAATTGAACGACCCGGCGATGTTCCTGCCCGGGACGTTGACGCTCGTGAGCGCGCTGCCTGCCGGTGCGACGAACAACAGCAATCCGACAGCCGGCGGCAAGGGAACGGGGCTTATCGATATCGGCAATCTGAGTCTCGGCGCCGCGGGTTCGGCGACCGAGAGCGTGATGGTCGAGTTCACCGTGCAACTCGCACCCGTCATTGCGAACGGTACGATCGTCCTGAACCAGGCGCGCGTGACTTATGCCGGTACAGAGTTGCAGCGAAGCGACGATCCGGCCATCGCTGGCGATGCGGATCCGACGCCAATCACGATCCAGTCCGCACCCGTCTTCCGCGTGCAGAAGGTCTCGTACGACGTGACCGGCGATCCAAACCTGCTGCTGGCGGGAGAGACGCTGCGCTACACGATCACCGTCAAGAACACCGGTAACGACAACGCTGCCGACGCGACCATCCGCGACCAGATTCCCGTGAACACGGCGTATGTTGCCGGCAGCACGACGCTGAACGGCGCAGCCGTCGCGGACGTTTCGGGCGTGTCGCCGCTCGTCAACGGCATGTCGATCCATGCGCCGGAAAACGCGACACCGGGTGTGATGCGCGCCGATGCGTCGGTCACGCCGAGCAACGTCGCGACGATCACTTTCGCTGTGATCGTGAACGCCGATGTGATCGACGGCACTGTGATTGCAAACCAGGCTTACGTAAGTGCGATCGCGGGCGGCGTCGTCGACTATCCATCGGACGATCCGACGACGGCGATCGTCAACGATCCTACGCGCGACGTCGTCGGCAGCCTGCCCTTGATCTACGCGGACAAGCGGGCCGTACTGCAAGTCGACAACAGCTCCCCAGGCATCGTTGATCCAGGCGATGTACTGCGCTACACGATCACCGTGTACAACAATGGCGTCGTTCCGGCGACGGGCGTCGCGCTCCGCGACGCCGTGCCTACGAATACGACCTACTACCCCGACTCCGTGACGGTGAACGGCTTGCCTGTCGGCCAACCCGACGGTGGGATCTCGCCGCTCGTCGCCGGCATCGATATCAGCTCTGCGAATTTGACGCCGCCGCTGCCGATCGCGGGGCAGGGCGTGCTCTCGCCCGGTGCAGCGGCAACCATCCAGTTCGATGTGCGTGTAAATGCAGCCGTGCCGGCCGGCACGCTGATCAGGAACCAGGCGACAGTGCGCAGCAACGAAGCGCCGCCAGTGTTGACGGACGGCGACGGTAATCCGGCGACTGGGCCCGAGCCAACGGTCGTCGTCGTCGGTAACGCTCAGCAGTTGACGATCACGAAGCAGGTAGCTGTGGTCGGCGGCGGCGCCGCCATTGCGGGCGCGACGCTCGAATATCTCGTGCGCGTGGCGAACATCTCGAGTGTGCCGGCGCAGTACGTCGTCATCACGGACGATCTCAGCCTGCCGTTCCCCGGCTATCTCGCTTATGTCGATCAATCGGCGACGCTGAACGGCGCCGTCGCGGGCATTACTGTTGCAGGCCCGGTCATCACGGCCGACTACTCGACGGGTTACGGTCCGTTGCAACCCGGCCAGGCCGCGGTCTTGCGCTTCCGCGCGACCATCAATCCCACGCTCGCGATCGGCACGAGGATCACGAATACCGGCGTCGTCACCTGGGACGACCCTGCGCGAACCGCGAACGCCAGTGTCTCGATCGATGTCGGCGGCGTCGTGGGCGTCGGCATCCTGAGCGGCGCGGTGTGGCACGACGCGAACTTCAACCGAACCGCCGAGGGCAGCGAACGCTTGCTCGACCGCTGGAGCGTCGAACTGTATCGCAACGATCGCCTGGTGCATTCCGCATCGACAGACACGAGCGGCGCCTATCGGATCAGCGGCATCGCGCCGAACTACCTGAGCGGCGATCGCTATGAGCTGCGATTCGCCGCCCCCGGCGACGGTTCCAACACGGCGAAGCTGGGCACGGCGCATTCGGTGTTCAGCAACGGTTTGCAGCGGATCACGGACATCGTCATCCAGCCCGGCAGCAACTACCAGGACGTGAACCTGCCGATCGAGCCGAACGGCGTCGTGTACAACACGATTACGCGGGCGCCGATCGCCGGCGCCGTCGTCACGATGCTGAATGCGGGCAGCCAGACGGCGTTGCCGCCAAACTGCTTCTACGATCCGGAGCAGCAGAACCAGGTGACGCTGCCCTACGGTTACTACAAGTTCGACCTCAATTTCTCCGATCCGGCGTGTCCCGTCGGCGGCAGCTACATCGTCGATGTGGTTGCGCCCGCGGTTGGCTTCATTGCAGGACCATCGCAGATCATTCCGCCGACATCGGACGTTTCGACAGGTCCGTTCTCCGTGCCGGCATGTCCTGCAAGCGCCGATGACGCGATCGTGACGACTGCGCAGCATTGCGAAGTGCAGATCTCGGAATTCGCGCCTCCCGTGTCGGTGCGCGCGCGCAGTACGGATACGCGCTATCACAAGCACTTCACGTTCAACGACAGTTTCACGCCGGGCACGGCGCAGATCTTCAACAACCATATTCCGCTCGACCCGGATCTGCAGGGCGTGCTGCAACTGTCGAAGATCACGCCGATGCTCAACGTGACTCGCGGCCAACTCGTACCGTACACGATCACGTTCAACAACGTGACGGATGTGCCGCTCTTCGATGTCGCGATCGTGGACCGCTTCCCGGCGGGCTTCCGCTATATCGAGGGCTCCGCGCGTATCGACGGCGTGCCGACCGAGCCGACGCTGGTCGGACGCGAGCTCACGTGGCGTGACCTGTCCGTCGACGCCAATGCACGTCACTCCCTGGTGCTGTTGCTCGCTGTCGGCGCAGGCGTAAGCGAAGGCGAGTTCACGAACCGCGCACAGGCCGTGCATGGGCTCACGAACAATGCGCTGTCGAACGAAGGCTCGGCGACGGTGCGCGTCATTCCGGACGCAACCTTCGACTGCACGGACGTCACCGGCAAGGTGTTCGAGGATGTGAATCGCAACGGCATTCAGGATTCGGGCGAACGCGGCTTGTCCGGTGTGCGCGTCGTCAGTGCGCGCGGCCTGATCGCGACGACTGACGGGTACGGACGATTCCACATCACCTGCGCAGTCGTGCCGCGTGAAGGACGCGGCAGCAACTTCATCCTGAAGCTCGACGATCGGACGCTGCCGAGCGGCTTTCGCGCCTCGACCGAGGAGGTGCGCGTCCAACGTGCGACGCGAGGTAAGGTTCTGCGGTTCAACTTCGGCGCGTCGATTCACCGTGTGATCGGTCTGGACCTTGCCGATGCGGTGTTCGAGCCGGGCACGACGGAAATGCGCAGCCAGTGGAAACCGAGAATGACGTTGCTGCTGACGGAGCTGCAGAAGTCGCCGGCGGTTCTGCGACTGTCCTACCTCGCCGACCTCGAGGATGAAGGCCTCGTCGAGCAGCGCCTGAACGCCGTCAAGGAAGAAATCATGCGGTCGTGGAAGACGGCCGATTACGGCTATCAACTCACTATCGAGCCGCAGGTGTTCTGGCGGCTCGGTGCGCCGCCAAAAGAAGCCGCCGCGCGCGCGCCAACGATCAGGTGAACGTCATGTTGAAGCATAGTCATCTGTTGCTGGTGTTCTGCGGAACTTTGCTCGCCGCCCCTTTGCAGGCTCAGCAGGTCGAGGAATCATCGCTCGGCGAAGCCGTCGAACGGCACTTGCCGAACGAAGAGGCTGTCAGCCAATGGACCCACGACGCTGAGCGGGTCAACACCGACGCGGGCGACGAGCTGCTTATGCAGCCCGTGTTCGCCGAGCAGGTTGAAACGGTCAAGCTGACCAACGTCATCCCGCCGATACGCTTCGAGTCGGGGGTGGCGAACATTCCGCCGGGCTACGTCGATTCGCTGCGGAAGGTCCTCGACGGCATGCGCGAACGACGCAACGTGCGGTTGCACCTCATCGGCCACGCGGATGATCAGGCGCTGTCGGACGCTCTTGCGAGCGTCTACAAAGACAATGCCGGACTGTCGCGCGAACGCGCCGGTGAAGTAGCGGAGTTCCTGCAGAACCGGTTGAACCTGCGGCCGGAGGCGGTCTCATACGAATGGGCTGGCGACACGCGGCCGATCGCGACGAACGCCACGGCTGACGGGCGGGCGCTGAATCGGCGCGTCGAGGTCGAGGTGTGGTACGACGAAGTGCAGGGACGCATCGCCGAGGAGGAAGTGCTCGTACAGGGAGATTTCAAGCGCATCAAAGTTTGCCGCATCGAGACGGTCTGCAAAATGCGCTTCAAGGACGGTCACGCGCGACGCGCGCGCGTGAAAAATCTCGTTCCGCCGCTGCGGTTTGAGGCGGAAACGACGGAGGTTTCGCCTCAATTCGTCGAGCACATCGGCAAAGCCTGGCGCAACCTGGCGAACAAGCAGAATGTGATGGTCAAGTTCATCGGCTATACCGATGATCAGCCGCTGACCGGCCGCGATGAACGAATCTACGGCGACCAGCTGGCGCTTTCGAAGGCGCGGGCGCACCGCGTTGCGCTGGCGGTGCAGGAAGCGTTGAGTCTGCCGACTGCGGCGATCTCGAGCGATGGGCGCGGCGCGAGCATGCCGCTCGCCGCCAACGACAGCGCATCAGGGCGCGCGTTGAATCGACGCATCGAGGTGGAGTTCTGGCACGACGACCCGCTGCAGGAGCTGCCGGATGAGCCTCAGCTCTGCCCCGACGCAGCCGGCTCTGAAATGGTCACGAAGGTCTACGAGCCGTCATGGGGACGCATTGCGCCCCTGCAACTCGAGCAGGGACGCGCCGTCATTCCGCCGGGTTACTCGGACGACCTGCGTCGCGCGATGACGGATATCAGCGACAAGACCAACGTGCGGCTGCGCTTCATCGGCTACACGAAGAATGAGAGTCTGGATCGGCGCACCGCCAGCGTTTACGGCGACGACATCGGCCTTTCTGCCGCGCGCGCGCGCAGAGCGATGACGACCATCAAGGATCAGATGCAACTCTCGGACGCGCAGGCGGAGCACGAGGGCCGCGGCTATGTGCATTCCAACGATGTCGTGAACACCGGTTTCACCCAGGGTGAGACTTCGCACATCGTCGTCCAGGTGGTCTACGACGAGCGCGCTGTGCTGGATGACTACGAGGGCGTGGACATCACGCGGCTCACGCGCGAGTTGAGTCCGAAGAATCCATTTGGTCTGAATCTGATGCGCATCACCGTCGACGGTGAACCGATCGACGATCCCAACAGGAGCTCAGCGGATATCCAGCGGTGCACCGACGTCGCCCTGGACCGCGCCGATATTCAGTTCCAGTTCGACAACCTGCAATCGAGCCCGCGGCTCAGCGTCGCAGCGTCGCCGACGACGGTCACGTTGCGCACAACTGAAATCGCCGCGCACCACGACGCGTACGAGGATGCGTCAGTCGCGGCGGCGCAGGTCGCGGCAGAGACGCTGTCGGCGCCGGAAGAGCAGCCGCTCGAGCTCGAACGGGCTGCCGGGGAAACCGAACAACAGAATGCGAAGCAGGAACAGCTTGCGGCAGCAGAACCGTCGGACGAAGCGGACCTGTCGCCGGAAGCACTGCAGCTCGACGGGGAAGTTCAAGTCACACCGCCTGAACTGCAGTGGCCTCGCTTGTGGGGCGTGCCAGTCTATTTCCGGATGTACGCCAACTACGCCGCCTTCATCGATAAAGCGGAAGTGCGGATATTCGCAGCCGATCAATCCCTGGAGGCCGAGCCGCTCGACGTCATCGCAGTCGATCCCGCTGGTCTCGCCGAATGGCAGCCGACGGCGGAGCACATCGCGGCGCCGATGCGCGAGCTGAAATACGTGCTGCGCGCCTATGGGAAGAACGGCGCGTTCGACGAAACGAAACCGCAGCCACTGTGGCTGGTGTACGAGGACGGCGCCGAAGCCGATGCGCCGCCTGAGGAGACGCCGAAGCAGGAAGGCGAGTTGCTCGCGGGTTACGGCGAGAGCGGGCTGTCGCTTCACAACATTGCGCTCGGCAGCGGCACGGTGAAAGTGCGCGGCGCCAACATCCCTGCGCATCACAGCGTGTGGGTGGCGGGCCGGCAGGTCCCCGTAGATCCGCACGGCAATTTCGTCGCGGAGGAAATTCTGCCCGCCGGCATGCACACCGTCGAAGTCGCGGTGCTGAATGAGGAAGGCAACGGCGAGTTATTTCTGCGGGATCTGGAGTTCAAGCGCAACGACTGGTTTTACGTCGGGCTCGCGGATCTGACTTACTCCGAAACCCGCACGAACGGACCTGCGGACCTGCTGCAGGGCGAGAACTCGCCGTATCCGTACGACTCGACGCTGGACGGGCGCCTCGCGTTCTTCGTGGACGGCGAGTTCGGCGAGGATTGGCGCCTGAGCGCGAGCGCGGATACGCGCGAAGGACCCATCGACGAGCTGTTCAGCAACTTCCTCAACAAGTCGCCCGATTCGCTGTTCCGGCGCATCGATCCGGACTACCACTATCCGACCTTCGGCGACGACGCGGTCGTGGAAGAAGTCGCGCCGACGCTCGGCAAGTTCTACGTGAAGCTCGCACACGACGAAAGCCATGCGCTGTGGGGCAACTTCAAGATCAACTACGCTCAGAACGAGTTGGCGCACGTCGACCGCGGCCTCTATGGCGGCAATCTGCATCATGAGTCGGAGGCGAGCACCAGCTTCGGCGAGCGGCGTTTCTCGCTCGATGGATTCGCGGCAGAGCCCGGCACGCTCGCGAGCCGGGAAGAGTTCAGAGGCACGGGCGGATCGCTGTACTTCCTGCGCAACCAGGACGTTCTGGTCGGATCCGAACGCCTGAGGGTGGAAGTGCGAGACAAGACTTCCGGCCTGGTGACGGGCGTCATGAACCTGCGGCCCGTACTCGACTACGACATCGACTATCTGCAAGGCCGCGTTGTGCTCGCCGAGCCGCTGGCGTCGACGGTCGACGACAATCTCCTGATCCGAAGCGGCGGCCTCAGCGGCGATGCCGCCTACCTGGTGGTCCGCTACGAATACACACCCGGATTCGATGAGATCGATTCGATGGCGACCGGTGGACAGGGCAACGTCTGGGTGACCGATTACCTGAAGGTGGGCTTGACCACGAGCGGCGCCGATGAAGGCGACGCTGACAGCAGCCTGAACGGCGCAGATGTGACCCTGCGCATGAGCGCAGACTCCTGGGTCAAGGTTCAGGGCGGCAAGAGCGAAGGCCTGGTCTCCAGCTCCTTGTACTCGGATGACGGCGGCTTCGGCTTCGTCAATCCCGATACCACGAGCTTCAACGAAGCGAGCGCCGATGCGTACCGCGCCGATCTGAGCGTCGGTTTCTCGGACATCATCGACTCACTGCCTGGCCGCCTCACGGTCTATACGCAGACGCTCGGCGCTGGTTACTCGTCGCCGGGACTGACAACGCTCACCGACACGGAGCACACGGGCGGCACGTTCAGGATGCAGCTGTTCGAACGGCTGGACTTGCGAGCGAAGGCGGACACGAGAACGCAGGAGATGGGCCTGAACAGCGAGGCGCAGGAACTCAATCTGGGCTTCCAGGTGACCAATAGCTGGAACGTGAGCGCCGGAGCGCGCAAAGACGCGCGCGAATACACCGGTCCGATCGTTCCTCTGAATCAGGAACAAGGCGAGCGCACGGACGGCGTGCTGCAGGTCGGCTACGACTCCGGAGCGTCCTGGCGCGCGTATGCGTTCGCGCAGGAAACCTTGTCGAAAACGGAAGAACGGCCGGATAACGCACGCATCGGCACGGGCGGCTCCTATCGACTCAGCGAGCGCTTCCGGATCGATGCGGAAGTTTCCGACGGCGATCTCGGCCCCGGTGGACGGCTCGGCTCGAACTTCCTGTATTCCGAGCGCACCAGCCTGTATCTGAACTATGCCCTCGAAAACGAGCGCACCGACAACGGACTGCGCGCCGGTCGCCAGGGCAACCTGATCTCGGGCATGAAACGGCGCCTGTCGGATGCGAGCAGCGTCTTCCTCGAGGAGCGCTATCAGCAGAGCGAATCGATGTCGGGCCTGACGCACGCCACCGGCATGACCCTTGCGCCCAACGAGCGCTGGAACTTCGGCGCGAACACCGACATCGGCACGCTGACCGACGAGCAGACCGGCGCCAGGATCGATCGCGAGGCAGGCGGCGTGCGCATGGGCTACGGTTTCGAGGCGGTTCAGTTCTCGAGTGCGGTCGAGTACCGACTCGACAAGACCCAGGAAATGGATCTGACGAACTCCGAACGCACGACGTGGTTGTACCGCAATAGCTTCAAGTTCCAGCTCACGCCGGACTGGCGCCTGGTCGGCAAGTTCAACCACGCCAAGAGCGAGAGCTCCGAGGGTCAGTTCTATGACGGCGGTTATACCGAAGGCGTCATTGGCTACGGTTACCGTCCGGTCGACAACGATCGGCTCAACGCGTTGGCCAAGTACACGTACTTTTATAACGTTCCGACGACGGAGCAGGTGACGCCGACGAACACGTTGGCGCAATTCATCCAGAAGAGCCACATCGCCGCGCTGGATCTGACGTATGACCTGACCGACCGCTGGTCACTCGGCGGCAAGTACGCCTATCGCCTGGGGCAGGTGAGCCTCGATCGCGAAGCGCAGCAGTTCTTCGACAACAGGGCGCACCTGTATATTCTGCGCACCGATCTGCAGTTCGGGCAGCACTGGGAGGGATTGGTCGAAGGACGCATGCTCGACATGACCGATCTGAACGAGCAGCGCAGCGGCGCTCTCGTCGCTCTCTATCGTTACGTGGGCAAGCACTTCAAGGTCGGAGTGGGCTACAACTTCACCGAGTTCTCGGAAGACCTGACGGACCTCAGCTTCGATCACCAGGGCGCCTTCATCAACATGATCGGAGCGATGTAGTTCAAGCGGAGCGACGATCTCGCGACGCTCTATCGAGAGTTCGTCACTCATCGAACAAACTGGCCCGCAGTTTGCGGGCTGAGCGCATGCGATCGCGTGAACCGGCGCCAACCTGCGGACATGCGGCGAATCGCCTCGCTCTCAGAAGTCGCGCGTCATTTCAACGCACTGGAGCGGCCCTGCGCCTAAGCATTACGCTGCGTTTCTGGTCTCTCTGATGCGCAACCTTTGACGTCTTCGGCCTCGGCAGCGTCTTCCATCCAATCGCGCCGAGGCATTTTTGAAGTCAACGGATGTAGCCCAGGCTCTCCAGCTTCACGAGTATGCGGTGCGCTGCGAGATCAGGAGAGAGCGAGCGCGTATCGATGCGCATCTCGGGGTTCTGCGGCTCCTCGTAGGGGTCGCTGATCCCCGTAAATTCCTTCAGCGTCCCGGCGCGGGCCTTGGCATAGAGACCCTTGCGGTCGCGCGCCTCGCAGACTTCGAGGGGGGTCGCGACGTGGATTTCGACGAACCCGCCGGACGCCTCTACCATCTCCCGCACCTGGCGGCGGGTCGCCGCGTACGGCGCGATCGGTGCGCAGATCGCCACGCCGCCGTATTTGGCGATCTCGGAGGCGACGTAACCGATGCGCAGGATGTTGATGTCGCGGTGCTCGCGCGAGAAGCCGAGTTCGCTCGACAGGTGTTTGCGTACCACGTCTCCATCGAGCAGCGTGACTCGGCGCGTTCCGATCTCGAGCAGCTTGACGAGGAGAGCGTTCGCGATCGTCGACTTGCCCGAGCCGGATAGCCCGGTGAAGAATACCGTGACGCCCTGCAAGTGCTTCGGCGGATGCGCCTTGCGGAGTTCCTCGATAATCTCCGGGTACGAAAACCAGTCGGGAATCTCCAGTCCCTCGCGCAGCCGCCTCCGGAACTCCGTACCGGACACCTTGACCACCGTCATGTCCGGCGTGATCTGATCCTCCGGCAGGTACTGCGCCCTCTGAGCGACGTACACCATCTCGCGAAACGGTACGAGCGTTACCTCGAGCTCTTTCTCATACTCCCGCAGGAGCTGCTGCGCCGCGTAAGGCTCGTAGTACGCGTCACCGTTCTGCGCGGCGCCGGGCCCGGCGTGATCGCGTCCGACGATCAGGTGCGTGCAGCCGTAGTTCTTGCGGATGATTGCGTGCCACAGCGCTTCCTTCGGCCCCGCCATGCGCATGGCGAGATTGAGGAGACTCAGCGCGGTCGTCTGCTCCGGATAGTGCTTGAGCATGTGCTCATAGCAGCGCACGCGCGTGTAGTGATCGATGTCGCCCGGGCGGGTCATCCCGACCACGGGATGCAGCAGCAGGTTGGCCTCGCACTCGCGGGCCGCCCGGAACGTCAGTTCCTGATGAGCACGATGCATCGGGTTGCGGGTCTGGAACGCGACTACCTTGCGCCAGCCCAGTTTGCGAAATCGCCCGCGCAGTTCCGCCGGGGAATCGCGCAGGATCTTGAAGTCGTAGTGCATCGGCGGCTCCACGCCACGCAACTTGCCGCCCAGGTAGACGCTGCCGGCGCGGTGTTTCAGGTAGTGGACTCCGGGATGGTGCTCGTCGTCGGTGCCGAAGACGCTGCGGGCTTCCGCGATCTTGTCGGGCTCCCAGCGATCGCCGATCTCCATCGTCGCGATCAGCACTCCTTCCGGGTCCCGCAGCGCGATGTGGTCGCCCTCCTTGAGCGGGGCCGCGAATTCCCGGGTCACGTCGAGGTTGATCGGGATGGGCCAGATGACTCCGCCAGGTAGGCGCATCGTCGCGAGCACCTGCTCGTACTCGACCCGATTGAGGTAGCCGTCCAGCGGCGAGAATGCGCCGTTCAACAGCAGTTCGAGGTCGCAGAGCTGTCGTGCGGTCAGGTTCCAGGACGGGTAGTCGCGGGCGACGGACTTTTCCTTCTCCGCCACGGACTCGGTCAGGTACAGCTCTTTGAGCGTCCCGCCGTGCGGTTCTTTGTATGCACCCATAGGATCCCCTTATTTATCTGCCGATAGCCCATTGGTCGAGACGCGCCGTCGTTCGCGGCTTCTTCGTTCACTCGATGGACGTCGAACATGATCGCTGGCGGCCGGCGCGTTGAAGCGGCGGATCCAGGCGAATGCGTATGCGCGCCGTGCGACGTGACGTCGACGTGCAAAGCGACCCGCACGACCTCCTTCCGAGTGACTCACGCTAGTAAGTATTTATTCGCGAGGTAGAGAAAGAGCAAATCGAGTGCGAACACGTGACGAATTCGTCGCGTGTCGCGAATGCGGGTCCGCTCGACTTATTTCGAGACCCAAGACGATTACATGTTCATGTTCAAGCATGCGGGGCGGGTCGGCAGCGCGGGACTACGACATCCATCCTAGTCCAACGGCGCCGGTCTCATGCAGCCACTCCCGGCCACAGTCCCTGCAGCGGTAATACACTTCCTGGACATCACCGATCACATACGAAACGAGCATCGAACCTGTTCGAAGCAGGTTTCTGTGCGGCGTCGCCCCCCGGTCTGCGCCGAGATGCCTTTGGCAGTCTTCGCACATGTGTTGCTGTCTGTTGTTGCCAAGCGTGCTAGCTACTGCTGAGGTCGGCATCATGTGCGCTACCGGCTGGAACTGCTTGATTCCCCGCGAACCACAACAAGGTACGGCCGTTTCCTGAGTGGGACGGCCAAAAGCGAAACGAGCGAAGTTTGCAGAAGTTCCAGCCTCGCGGTGTTTCCTGCCCAAATGTGCCCGGCCGGGAAGCCGGGAAGAAGGCGTGTTGCTGACTGCCGCTATCCGGGTTTCCCTGCCCGGCGCGGCGCGCCCGATCCTCAGGCCGCGCGAGCAATTCCTCAAAACGTGACACGATGCAATCAGTAGTTCCAGGCGTCAGATACAGTGGAATAGCGGGCAGCGGGGCAACAACCAACTAGCTGGTCATAGGTGTCGTCATGTCGAATAAGGAACGAGCAGAACTACTAGCGGCGCTTGCGATGTTGAGCGGCAGCATTGGTTTCGCAGCGGCCCACGCGGCGGAGGGGGCAATTCCAGATACTTTCTCGGCCAGCGCACCCGCAAGGGTGAGCGAGGCGAACGCGAACCTTTCCGCAGTGGGTTCTGGCGCAGACGGTAGCGCAAGAGCACTCACAAGCGTGAGGAGTGACGCGCAAGCATCGCAAGGGGCTACTGGCGGACTATTTCTGGCTGTCGCGGACAAGGTCGTTGGACGAGGGCCGATCGATGCATATGGCGATCTGCCGGAAAACAGTCTCTCCAGCGGTCATCTCCTGGGACTCAGCAGCACTGGGTATTTCTTTGGAATCAGTCCAGGAGGCGCTTTCGATGAGGGAGCGCTGGAAATTGTTGATACGTACTTTGACCAGGAGAACTGCACTGGCGCCAAGTACGTGGCGTACCTATCTGTCGCCACGCCAATGTTTATTCTGAGACAGGGCATCGTAGTCGGCGCAACCGATCCAGGTGACGCGATTCACGCGTATTCGGCGAAGGGGACGCCGGTGACCGTCTCGTTGCGATCGGCGCAAAAACGTTCAACTTCAACTGCAGTTTCATGTGCGAACTACCCTGCGGGCTTCGCCAACCAGGCCATCCGACTCATACCGAACGATGAGGCGGTGACGGGTGTGCCAAGCCGCCTGGCTGGTCCGCTCAGTGTCGTTGTCCGCTAGGTACTAGCCTCGTCGCGATCGGCTCGAAGCAGGTACGGCGTCCATGCCCGCTGAGCGCGCGCTCGGCCTTGCCTTCCTGGCAATTGGCGAGTTCCTCGTCGTCAGCGTCCAGCGAGCGATTTATCCAACCGTGGGCGGCGTCTGCCGTACGCGACGCTCGTCATCTTCTTCGCGCGCTCAGCGTTGCGTTTTTGTGACCAGTCGTTACGCCGTCCCTGGATGTATGGTGAGGCCGCGTTTAGCGACTACGACCTCCAGTTCGATCTTTGCGGCGTATTCAACATCGCCTCTCGGAGCGCAGGCTGCTTTCAAAAGAACCCATGCAGCTGAAGGAAGTAGAGCTTGCGGTTCTGCAGATCGTTCTGTGGGATTCCGTCATAGATGCGCACGCCCGCGCGCACCTGGATGAATTGCACCGGCGAGTATTCATAAACCACGCTCCAGCGTGTCTGTTCATCTTCGTCCACGTCTCGATCAGGCTCGAGGAGCTCAGCAGTCGCCTTCAAATTGTGACCCTTGCGAACGAGCCAATTAGCTTCGAGCAAGCCGCTCACGAGCTTGCGCTCGCCCTCCGCAAAGCTGTCGTCCGTGACCAGATCCGCTTCGGCGAGCCATGCGATCGGTCCGGTCTTCAATCCGCCGAACACCCCATAGGCGTTGCGATCCCCCGCATCCGAATTGTTGACGCTGCCTGCGGCGCCCAGTCGCCATCGCGAGGCCACATAGACTGCTTGCAAGGTGTACTGCTTGCCGTTGTCGCTTTCCGTACCACCCGCAGCGCCGTTGCTGATTGCAAGTTGAGCCGACCACGAGCCGGACTCCCATCCAAGTTCGACTCCTGAATCCGGGGTCGTCATGTTGATGCGGGGGGTCGTACGGGTGAACGCAGTGTCGTCTTCAAGCCGCAGCCCGAACGGCAGGTACATTTTTCCTGCCTGGACGTACCACCGATGATTTGCCGTCCAGTAGCGTGTGTAGACTTCCATGTTGTCCGCAGCGCCCGGCGCCACCCGCTCGTCGATGTAGACGACCAGACGCTCGGGAATGGGCGACACGCTGAGATATACACGCCCTTCCTCAACGTCATACTGATAGGTGGATCCCTCATTGGGCACGTCGGTCAGCGACGCGTTGCCTCGCACGTTCCCGCCCACCGCGAAGAACCTGGAGATCTCGCCCAGCCAGAGCTGATCCCCGGTGTCGATGCGATTTGCAGGAAGCTGTGTTTGTGCGAAGGCGTTGCCGAATACAGTGCGCAGACCGCCGCCAGTGGGATTCACGTGGCATTGGACGCATTTGAGTCCCTGCTGAACCGCCAGGTAGGGTTCCGCGTGAGTCGCAGCGCTCGCCAGACACAGGAACAGGAGGATCAGCGGCGCCTGGCGGCTGCTGCGTCTCATTGCGACGCCTCCAATTCGAACTCAAACACATAGTCACGGCCCAGCGGCTGCCCGTTCAGGTCGGCGAGTACGCCGCCTCCGCGCAGACCTCGCGCGAGCAATCTGTATTGTCCTGCCGCCAGCGCCGCGCGTGGGCTGATCAGGATCACCGCTGAATTGGCAGGATTGAGCACTGCGCTGGCGGCAATGTCCTCGAAGCGGTCGTCGCTCACCCTGCGCTGAAGCATGATCGTCGTGTAATTGACCAACGATGCATCGAGCTGTGTATCAAAGCCCACGACCAGTCTCTCCGGGACCGCTTGCAGCAACGTGCTTTCCGCGACGACACGATCCGCTCCTTGAGCGGGTTGACGGGTCTCGTTAGAAAAGACACCGGCTGCCGGCTGAGCGCCCTCTGTGATCCATTGACGAATCACCTGAATCGTCGCTTGCGACAGCGGCGGTCCCCCGAGCGGCATCTGCCCGCCCACGGCCGCCCTCCCTTCGAGCTTCTGAATGATGTAGCTGTTGTCGGGATCGCCTGGCCTGACGCGCTGCAGAGCTGGAACCTCAACACTGGGAATTCCGACCAGGTTGTTGTAGCTATTCCCCGCGTCCAGACGCAGCCCCAACGGAGCGCTCGCGCCGGCATGGCACGCCGTGCAGATCGGTGTGAAGACATTGTCCTGGATGGACTGCAGATCCGCGGTCAATACGCCGCTTCCGCCGCCCGATGAGTCGATCGGCCGGCCGTTCTGATCCAGACCATCGCCGTTGCCTGCACATGCTGAGCACGCAAGGGCCGCAAGGACCGGAATCGGATATCGATATCGTTGAGTAGTCATCCAGCTGACGCGTGGCTCTTCGCTGTAACCTTCCAGACAAGCAGTAGGTGCCGAAACTGGCGCCGCCCGGTTCAAATCGCGATCGATTGAATCGCGCGAACGCACATGCGCATACTTGCCGGCAGAAAATTTACGGGTGCAAAGGCCGGCGGCTCGCGGATCGGTCAAGGGGTTGACGCCCGGCCCGCCGACGAGGGGTCGTATATCACTGCCTTCGACGAAATGGCACGCGAATACGATGCGGCTTTTACGGAGACGGCCGTCGGCAGGGCGTTGCGCGAAATCGTCTGGTCGCACCTGGACGACGTCTTCGGACCGTCTCAGCACGTTCTCGACCTGGGTTGCGGGACCGGTGAAGACGCCCTGCATCTCGCACGCGCGGGCGTCAAGGTCACTGCGGCAGACATGTCAGCGGAGATGATCGCGGTGGCCGAAGCGA
Organism: uncultured Gammaproteobacteria bacterium; assembly: GCA_963723505.1. Taxonomy (GTDB): domain Bacteria; phylum Pseudomonadota; class Gammaproteobacteria; order Steroidobacterales; family Steroidobacteraceae; genus Steroidobacter. The sequence continues at coordinate 66,982 of CAVRQU010000018.1, read as the reverse complement.
AGATGCGCCGCCTCGCCGAGGTCGAACCCATCGAGTTTCATTGTCTGCCAATGGAAGGCGTCGCTGCTTCGTTCAGAACGCGATCGTTTGAAGGAGTGTTCTCGAACTTCGGCGCGATCAATTGCGTCTCGGACCTGCCGTCTCTCGCAACGGGTCTGGCGGGGATACTGACGCCCGGCGCTCCGTTGATCTGGGTCATCATGGGCCGGCGCGCGCCCTGGGAATGGATCTGGTATCTGCCGCGAGGTGAGGTGCGCCGCGCCTTTCGACGCTTCCAACGCAACGGCGTCGAGTGGCGTGGTTTGAAGATCTCGTACCCGACGCCCCAGGAAGTGATCGCGGCGCTCAAGCCCTGCTTCGCCGTGAAGCGCGTGTCGCCGCTCGGATGCGTTCTGCCGCCGAGCTATGCAGCGGCATGGTTGAACCGGTCACCGCGCGCGCTCCACGCACTCACGCGTCTGGAGCTTTTGGCCCAGCGCTCGCCGGCGCTGGCGGCCTGGTCCGACCACTTCATTGTGGAGGCCAGCCGTCTTCCCACCCGGTCCCTTTGAACCTCTGTCTGGATTTGGCGAATGCAGCCGCACGTTTGCGCACTATCGCAATGCCGAAATTCATCTGGCGGCTTGATGACCGAACCACGAATGACTCGACTGAAATCCGCGGGAAGACTGCCGAGGGCGTTGACAGGTGTTTGCCACGTTGATGATTTGCGAGCGGGCGGCAAAACTCACGCCCAGTTGAGTGAATGCACGTAAAGCATTCCTCGGCAACCTGCCACGGGTGGGAACGTGCCCCCGCAAATCCTACAAACAGATCGCCGCCTTCGGTCCGTGCCGCTGATTACGCTGCACCTGACCGAACGCTGCAATTCGCGCTGCGTGAGTTGCGACTACTGGCGCCACGGTCGCGAGGACATGACGCGGATTCCGTGGCGCGATTGCTGCCGAGCCTGCGTGAGTTGGGAACGCGAGCGGTCTTGATATCGGGCGGTGAACCGCTGATCCACCCTCAGTGGGCGCAGATTTCACAGTTGCTGAGGGAGCAGGGCCTGCAGCTCTGGCTGGTCACTTCGGGTCTGTCGCTTGCAAAACATGCAGCGCGAGCCGTCGAGTTGTTTCAGTCCATTACCGTGTCGCTGGATGGAATCGATCGTCGAATGTACGCCGCGATACGCGGACTCGACGCATTCGACACGGTCTGCGCGGGCATTCGGGCGGCCGTCCGTGCAGGCGCGTCGCTCAGCGTGCGCGTGACCGTTCAGCGCGCGAACTACAGCGCGCTGCCCGCATTCGTCACGCTGACGCGCGAGTTGGGCGCGAAGCAGGTTTCATTTCTCGCCGCCGATGTCCGCAACGCGCACGCGTTCGGCAGGATCAATGGCTTCAATGCGGACATCGCGCTGCAGGCGAGCGACCTGCCGGCGTTTGAAAAAACTCTGGACATCATGGAGCAGGACCATGCGCAGGATTTTCGCTCCGGGTTCATCGCCGAGAGTCCGGCAAAGTTGCGTCGCCTGCTCGAGTACTACCGCGCACTGTGCGGGCTGGGCGCCGTTCCCGCCGGTACGCTGCAATGCTCCGGAGTTTTCCGCCGTGATCGAAGCGACCGGTCGCGTGAACCCGTGCTTCTTCATCGCAGGCGCGCCGCAGGCGATCGTGGCGGACGACCTTGGCGAAGTGCTGAACAGCGAAGCCATGACCGAGTTGCGCCGATCCATCCGCGAAGGACGTCGGGCGGAATGCATCACCTGCGTCTGCTCTCTGTGGCGCGATCCGAACAATGTTTCCGGGTTGAGTCTTGAGCCGGCGAAACAAGCCTCGATGTGATTGGCGCGTGCGGTTGACAACTCCGTGAGCCAACGACCCTGACCATGAACCGCATCCTGCCAACGCGCGATGCCTACGATCGATGGGCGGCGAGCTATCCGCCCCAGCCTCACAACCCGCTGATGCGGGCGGAGCAGAAAGCGATGCTCGAGCACTGGCCTGCATGTGGCCGGCCGGCGCGCACTCGATCTCGCGTGTGGCACGGGGCGTTATGCCGGGCTGTTGGCGCAAAGCGGCGCAAGCGAGGTGTTCGCGGTTGATTTCTCCGCGGCGATGCTGCGTCAGAGCTCGGCCGTCAACAGAGTTCGCGCAAACATGATGCAACTGCCGTTCATCGACAATGTGTTCGAGATCGTGATCTGCGGACTCGCGATCGGGCATGCGACCGAACTGCACCGGTGGATGGGGGAGGCCGCGCAGAGTGCTCAAGGTCGGCGGCGTTCTGCTGTATTCGGATTTTCATCCGGAGGCCGCCCGCGCGGGGCTGACGCGCTCCTTCAAGGACGCGCTCAATCGCAGCTTCACGGTGCCGCATTGCTGCTACGGTTTGACGTGACCAGCGCGAGGCGGTCGCGGCTGCGAATCTGACGCTCGAGGTCATGCACGAGGTGCGGGTGGGCGTGGAGCTTCAGGAAGCGTTTCCCGGATCGGATGCGTTCTATCGCCAGTGGCGCGGTCTGCCGCTCGTGTTGATCGTGCGGGCCCGAAAATGATCGGTATGCAGACGCGCATCGCCGCATGGCCTGACGTTCATCAACGCTGATATCGACGGCGGCGCCTCTGCACTGCGTATTCTGGAATCCCGAATCGCGGCGGTGGGCGCAGATCCAGAGCCTGGCGATCTGGTGATCGATCTGCAGGGCGACCGCCTGCTGCCAGGCCTGATCAATGCACACGACCACCTGCAGCTCAACAATTTCGGGCGCCTGAAATACCACCGGCGCTACGCCAATGTTCGTGACTGGATCGCGGACGTTGATGCGCACGTGCAGGCGGACCCCACGCTGAGGGCGTGCCGCGAGGTTTCTCGCGATCAACGCCTGCTGCTCGGCGCGGTCAAGAACATCCTCGCCGGCGTGACGACAGTGGCGCACCACGATCCTCTGTACGAGTACCTGACCAGCGATGCTTACCCGATGCAGGCGGTCACCGAATACGGCTGGTCGCACTCATTGCTCATCGACGGCGAAGAGCGAGTCCGTCAGTCGTATCAGCGAACACCGGTCGCGTGGCCCTGGATCATTCACGCCGCGGAGGGGCTCGATGACGAGGCCGCTGCGGAGTTCGAGCGTCTCGATGCACTTGGCTGCATCGGCGCGAACACTCTGATCGTGCACGGCGTCGCCCTCGACCATTGCGCAGAGAGAGCGGCTCGTGGAGGCGCGAGCGGGCTTGATCTGGTGTCCTGCGTCGAATCTGCACCTGTTCGGCAAGACTGCGGATGTCACCGACCTCGTCGAGCAGCGGACGAGTCGCGTTGGGGACCGACTCGCGACTGAGCGGCGCACGCGACCTGCTGAGCGAGCTGGGCGTTGCGCGTGAAGTCAGCGGGCTCGACGAGAAAACGCTGGAGTCGCTCGTGACCACGAGCAGTGCGCGCTTGCTTCGGCTGGCCGATCGCGGCGTGCTGAAGGCCGGCGCCGCCGCCGACATTCTCGTTCTGCCGCAAATGCCGCTTTCCACGCGCGACTCGCGCCGATGTCCGCCTGGTCATGATCGCAGGAAGAATGCTCTACGCAGATGCGCACTACGCCCGGCGCTGTCGCGCCGGCCTCGCAATGGGTGCAGGTGACCGTTGACGGTCGGTCAAAGGTCATGGACCGCCGGCTTGCAACGCTGTTGGCGCTGTCGGGCGTGCAGGAGCCAGGCCTCGATGTATCCGAGGCGGCAGCCTGGAGAGCGGCATGACCCTCACGAATATTCAGGCCGCTGAAGGCGGCTGCGCGCGCTCGGGCGCCGTCGCATCGGCGCATCAAGGTCGTGCTCTACAACCCGCGCGCCGTCTTTTTCACGATGCCGCTCGCACTGCTCGCGATCGGCTCGCAGCTCGATCCCGAAGTGTACGAGGTCGTGATCATCGACGGCCGGCTCGATGCCGACGCCGAAACGACCCTGACGTCTCATCTCGAGGGAGCGCTGTGCCTGGGAGTGACCGTACTCACCGGCGCGCCGATCGCGGATGCGTTGCGGATCTCGCGTGTCGCGAAGCGTGCGCGTCCGGACTTGCCCGTCATCTGGGGCGGCTGGCATCCCTCGATGTTCGCCCGCGAATGTCTGGCCGAACCTTCTGTCGATGTCACGGTGCAGGGGCAGGGCGAAGAGACGTTTGCCGAGATCGTGCGGCGACTTGGCGACGGCCGCTCGCTGCGAAGGCTGCCTCGGCTGCACCGTTCGCCTTGACGATGGCACGATCTGCGCGAATCCGCCGCGGGAACTGCAACCCATCGAGAAGTTTCGCGCGCACGATTACGGGTTGATCCCCGTCGAGCGTTACTTCGCGCTCAAGGGCAAACGGCAGCTCGACTACATTTCCTCGCAGGGTTGCAACTTCCGTTGCGCATTCTGTTCGGACCCGTTCGTCTACGGCCGCAAATGGGTCGGGCTCGATCCGACGCGAATGGCGCTGCGCCTGCACGAGCTGTGGGAGCAGTACGCGTTCGACGACGTCAACTTCCAGGACGAGACGTTCTTCACGCGCCGCGATCGCATCAAGTCGCTCGCCGATCAGATCATCGAATCCGGCATGAAGATCACCTGGGCGGGCACCATGCGCGCCGATCAGGGCGTGCGCCTGCCGGACGATCTCTGGCGACGCTGCAAACAGTCGGGCCTGCGCAGACTGCTCGTCGGCGTCGAATCAGGCTCCGATGAAATGCTGCAGCGCATACGCAAGGACATCAAGATCGAGCAGGTGTTCCACACGGCGCAGCAAGATGCGCGAGTATGGAATTGCGGGCAATTTTCCCTTCATCGTCGGTTTCCCCGGAGAGAGCGACGCGAGCATCACGGCGACGCTGGCGTGCGCCAAGCGGCTGCGCGCGATGAGCCCGGATTTCCAGACGCCGATCTTCTATTTCAAGCCGTATCCCGGCAGCGAGATCGTCACCGAAGAGGTCGCCCGCGGCTTTCGGCTGCCGGATACGCTCGAGGCGTGGTCGGAGTTCGATTTCGTCGACGGCCTGCCGGGGCCATGGGTGTCGCGCGAGAAATTCAAGCTCATCGAGCGCTTCAAGTTCTTCCTCGAGCTCGCGTGGCAGCGAGCATCCGGCGAGCAGCGGTTGCTGCAGCGGCTGGCGCGATATCGATGCAGTCGCGATGACTATCGCTGGCCGCTCGAGATGGCGCTCATGCAGTGGGGCAGCTCGGAGCCGAGGCTGTCATGACGCACAGCGCCGCATCCTGCTCATCAATCCGACGATCACGTCGCGTCGCAGTGCGCGATTTCCGCTGGCCGTCATGAGCCTTGCGGCATCGCTCGAGGGCAAGTACGCGACCCGCATCATCGACGGCAACATCGATCGGGACTTCGTCGCCACTGCGCTTCGTACGCTGACCGAAGAACGCGTCGACGCCGTCGGCGTCACCGTCATGGGCGGGCCGCAGCTGCCCACCGCAATCGCCGTCTCGAAAGCGATCCGCGCGAGCTTTCCGCAGACGCCCATCATCTGGGGCGGTTACTACCCGACGATCTGCCCGGTTCCCGAGCATCAACGCGCCGTACGTCGACTACGTCGTGCGCGGGCAGGGAGAGGACACGCTTGCGGAGCTTGCTGGCGGCGCTCTTCGCCGATGAACGCAGCCAGCTGGGTTCGATTGCAGGACTCACCTGGCGACGTGCAGAGGAAGTCGTACACAACAGGGATCGGCCGTTCTCCGCCGCGCGCCTTGCCACGATGCTGCCCGTACGACCGGCTCGACAACCCGGCGCAGTATCTCAGCAGGACCTACCTCGGGCGGAGAACCGCGGGATATCAGGCGGCCTTCGGTTGCCGCTTTCGCTGCACGTTCTGCGGAGTGGCGGCGATGTTCGGCGGCAAGACGGCGCTGCCGACGGACGTGCGGCTCGAACAGGACCTGCGCTTCTTCAAGGAGCAGCTCGGCGTCGATGCGATCCAGTTCTACGACCACAACTTCTTCGACCGCGAAGTCGACATGGTGCCGCTGCTCGAAGTGCTGGCGAAGTTCGAGTTGCCCTGGTGGTGCTTCGCGCGCTCCGATGCGCTGCTGAATCTGTCCGAACGATCATGGGCGCTGGTCAGGAAGAGCGGGCTGCGCATGACCTACATCGGCGCGGAGTCGCCCAGCGACTGGTTGCTGCACGACATCCGCAAGGGCACGCGCTCCGATCAGACCCTGGCGGTCGTGGAGAAATGTCGCAGTCATGGCGTCATCCCCGAGCTGTCCTTCATGCTGGCGCCGCCCGAGGATCCGGAGGGCGAGACGGAAAAAACGTTCGAGTTCATTCGCCTGATCAAGCGCATGCATCCGGCGACGGAAATCATGCTCTACATCTACACGCCGCTGCCGCCGTCTCAGCATCAGCACGCGCGCGCTCGCACCGCGCTCAGCGACACAGCTGCGCGATTGCGATGGCCGGCCGGTCGCGTTCCCGGCCACGGCGGATGAATGGGCGAACCGGAATGGGTGGATTACTGGTGTCACAAGGATGCGCCCTGGGTCAGCGCACGGCTGCGTCAGCGAATCCTCGATTTCACGACCGTTCTCGGCTGCAGGTTCCCGACCGTCACCGACATTCGTTCGCCGCGCTGGGCGAAGTCGCACGTTGCGCGCAGTCGCGTCCTGGCGCTATCGATATCAGAAGATACGATCGCCCCTGGGAGCTGGACGTCTCGAAGAAAGTTCGTGCGGCTGCGCGACCCGCGTGTCGTCGAGCCTGTAGCAGGTGCAGACAGTGCTGCACGTGGCCCAGATCAGCTTCTTCCTCGACCCGCAGGGACGCGAGCCGGAGCAGTTGCTCCATGACTGGCCGTCGCTGGTCGATGTCGCCGAAGCGGCCTGTCGGGGCGGGCGTGCGCGTCTCGGTCATTCAGGCCTGTGCTCGTCGCGCAGCGGCTGACGCGCAACGGCGTCGACTATTACTTTCTGGCGCCGGACGAGGGCGCGCCGACGATCGCGCACAGCCGGGCTTTCAGCGAACTGATTCGCGAGCTCGGCGTCGCATGTCTTTCATGTGCACGGTCTCGGGTTTCCCGCGGACGTGCTGGCGCTCGCCGACGCTCGCGCCCGAGGCGCCGATCATCGTGCAGGATCATGCGAACCAGCCGCCGCGAATCTGGCGGCGCGTTCGTGGCGGCGCGGGCTGTCGGTGATTTCCGGCGTGGCCTTCTGCAGTTCGGCGCAGGCGCAGCCCTTCGTCAGGGCCGGTCTCGTGCATGCCGCGGACATCGATCTATGAGATCCCCGAGTCCACGAGCCGCTTCACTCCGGGAGATCAGGCGGAAGCGCGCCGCGTCACGGGGCTGTCACGGCGATCCCTGTCTGCTGTGGGTCGGGCACCTGAATGAAAACAAGGATCCGCTCACGGTGCTGGACGGCGTGAGTGAAGCCGCCGCGCAGCTGCCCGGGCTGCAGTTGTGGTGCTGTTTCGGCGCGGCACCGCTGCTCGCGCGATGTTCAAGCGTCGTATCGACAGCGGATCCGCTGCTGCGCGGCAGGGTGCATCTGCTCGGACGAGTTCCTCACGCGAGAATCGAGGAACTGATGCGCGCGGCGGATCTGTTCGTGCTCGGCAGTCATCGCGAAGGCAGCGGCTATTCGCTGATCGAGGCGCTTGCCTGCGGGCTGCCGCCGGTCGTCACGGACATTCCATCGTTTCGTTCGCTGACCGGAGGGAGCCGTCGGGCGGCTCTGGCCGTGTGGCGATGCGCACGCAGTTGTGCAGACGCGCTGCTCTCGATCGCATCGCAGTCGCGCCGGATTTGCGCAGGTCGGTGCGCGCACATTTCGACGCAGAGCTGTCGTTCGCTGCGGTCGGCCGAAAATTGAGCGCGGCGTATCGGCGACTTGTTGCAAAGCGGCGCGGCGGCAATGCCTGGCGGACAGTACCCTATGACAACGCCGACTGTGTCGATCATCCTGCCCACGTTCAATCGCCTGAAGTATCTTCGCCCGGCGGTAGAGTCAGTGTTTGCTCAGACGTTTCAGGACTGGGAGCTCATCTTCGCCGACGACGGTTCTGACGAAGACACCAAAGCCTATCTCAGGAGCTTCAGCGGGTTGCCGCACGTCAAGCTGCTGCTGCTGTCTCACACCGGAAATCCAGGGACGGTGCGGAACGCGGCGCTTCGTGAGGCCGCAGGCGACTACATCGCGTTCCTGGACTCTGACGATCTGCGGTTGCCGTTGAAGCTGGCGACTCAGGTGGAGGCGTTGAGCGATTCGCCTCAGACGATGGAGCTATACGGCGTTCAATCGCATCGATGAGTCTGGAAATCAGGCTCCGACGAGAATATCCGCCAGTGGATCCCTTACGAAGGGGCGATCTTCGAGAAAATACTACTGATGGATGCTTTCATCGCGACGCCGACCGTGGTCGCCGAGCGTCGCCTGATCGAGGAAGCCGGTGGTTTCGATGATCGGCAGGTTCAGCATGAGGATTACGAGTTATGGCTGCGTCTCATTCTGCGCAGCGAGGTACTCTTCATCAATACTCCTCTTGCCTGCGTGCGCACACACCGGGAGCACTACTCGCATGGCGGGCTGTGGGCGCTTGAATGGAAGCGCAGGTTATTCGAAAAGATGCAAAGTTTGGCTGTCGACCCGAATCTACTCCCATGCATAAGACAGGCGCAGGCCAGAAATGCCGGCCAGCTCGCGAACGCTTACGCCGCCCGTGGCGAACGAGCTCGGCGTTGCGGATGCTTTCGAGCAGCTGGCGACCGTCATGGCGGTACATCGAATGGTGGACGGGTGCGCTCATGGCGCTGCTGCGCTCCGTGGCGCCCTCATGGGTGGTGGCCGGCTATGGCCGCGTTCGAGATCACTCGTGACGATCCGCAAGGGCGTTGTTGACGCCCGACCGCTCCATTCATGAGCGCTCTCTACGAAATCTGGAGCATGCTCGACAGCCGACAACGACGCCGGCTCGTACTGCTCCAGGCGATCTCTTTGCTGATGGGTTTCTCGACGCTGGCCGGCATTGCAGCGTCGATGCAATTCCTGGCGGTGCTCGCAGAACCGCGGCTGATCGCTCAAAGCAGGTTCCTGTCGTTCCTCTACGCCACGCGGGGTTTGAGGATCAGCGCACATTCGTCATTGGGCTTGGGCCTGGCTTTGCCGCATGGTCCTGCTGTCGAACGCGATCAATCTGCCGGGCTCGCTTGCGATGACCCGTTTTGCTCGTCACATCGGCGACAGCTTCCATGGGCATTGCTGGATGAGTATCTTCATCGCAACTATCTGTTTCACGCGCGCAATAACAGCTCCACTCTCTTGAACAAGCTGGTTTACGCGACGAACCGCGTAACCAGCGGACTGCTGGAGGCAGTCTGATCCTCATCACCAATACGTCACCATCGCACTGATCGTGGCGTCGAGCGTTCTCGTGAACGCACTCGTGTCGATAGCCGCCGTCGTCTGGCTCGGCGGAATCTATCTGCTGATCTACCGCTGCGCGTCGCAAGCTGTTCCACAACGGATTATTGGAGAACCAGGTCATAGAGAAACGAGCGAGAATCGCCAACGAAAGCCTTGGCGCGATCAAGGAGATTCTCGTCTCGGCAATCAGGGCTTCTTTCGTCAGAGCTTCGACGATGCCTGTCGGTCGATTTCCCGGTTCGCTCGCAGATACCATGCCATCGCGCAGAGTCCGAAATACGTACTCGAGTGTATCACTGTCCTCGGTCTGGTCGGGATGGCGATTTTCGTGAGCACGGGCCGCGGGGTCAGTTCCTGGCTTGCCGAGCTGACTTTCCTCGGATTTGCGGCGTATCGGCTCCTGCCGGCGATGCAGCAGGTCTTTACGTCGGTTGTGAGAATTCGCACGAATCGGGCCATGTTCGAAAGTATTGCCGAGGATCTTCGGCTGGCGCTGCGCTCGAGCAGCATGTCGCCCGAGCCGCATTGATCCCTCGTGGATGAGTCCGCCGCCGCAGGAACGAACGACTGCAGGGTGTCTCCTTTCGATATGCGGGCGATGCTTCCACTCGCGGTTCGCGACATGACCTGGCGTTTCCCGCCGGGCGCCATGGTCGCTCTTGTCGGACCCAATGGTTCCGGCAAGACGACGCTCGGCGACATGATCGCGGACTGCTCGTACCACAATCCGGACGAGTCGACATCGACGGGACCCTGTTGGACGAGACGAACCGCGCAGCCTGGCTGTCCAGGCTTGCCTATGTTCCACAGGATATCTTCCTGCTCGATGCCACCATCGGCGAGAACATCGCGCTGGGTGCCTCTGCCGCGGACCGGACGAGGAGCGAATGATCGAGGCGGCGCAGCACGCGCGCCTTGACGAATTCGTCCGAGCCTGCCGGAGGATATGACGAAGTTCTTGGTGAACGCGGCGTGCGATTGAGCGGCGGCCAGCGACAGCGCGTTGGCATCGCGCGCGCCCTGTATCGCAACGCATCGGTCCTCATCCTGGACGAGGCGACCAGTGCACTCGACGGGCTGCCGAGCAGGAAATACTTGAGACGCTGCAGACGCTGCGAGGCGATCGCACCGTCATCCTGGTCACGCATGCGTTAAGCACGTGAGCAATGCGACGTCATTTTCGACCTCGACAAAGGAACGCTCGTTCGCAGCGGAACCTACGATGCATTGAGCGGCATTCGCCGCAGTTCAGGCGAATGCTCGGCAAAGCTCCCGACGACCGGGGAGAGGATTTCGGGCGGTCGACCCTTCCATCCTCACCGCAGCCGCGATCCAAGACGTCTTAGCGCTCACGACCGGCGGGCCCGAAGACGACGGTAGCAGGCGGGACACATTTCGCGGATGACGTTGACGACCCAGTGGCGCAAACGAGCCAGCGCAAGCCAATTGTTCACACGAAACCGCATGCCCACTGGCAGCGCGCGCCGAACGAACAGGGCGTTCAACTGAATTTGTGTGTGCGCCTGGTCTGTCGCCAGCTCTGTGAATCCCAACCCCTCCAGGAGCGCCTTGACTTCCGGGTAGAGTTTCTGATTCGAGCCGATGCAGGGCGACGTCTCCACTTCCACGTGGAGCAGCTGGACTTGTCCGGCAATACCGGCGGCGCCTTCAATCACTTCGTATGCCTTGCCTTCCGCGTCAATCCACAAAGCCAGACGCGAATCGGGCGGGTGCTTTTCAGCCAGGAACGTGTCCAATCGCGTGGTCTTGACGCAATACGCCACAGTGGTTCCTCTCGCGGTACAGCGAGCCACCCGCACGATGATACGGCTGTAATAGTCCGCTTTACAGGAAGAACTCTCCTCGCCGTCCTATTTCGTCCGCAACGGCCCAGCTATCTTCTGTCGCACCGCTGGATCGGCCTGCATAACAAATCTCCCCACTAACCCCCTCACCCCCGCGCCGTCGCCGCAAGTCAGCCATTGCACGCGTCCTCCCCCCCCCACCCTCCCCCATCGATGCAGGCTATCACCCATTGCAGTCGGACTGCTTATGAAGCTGGCGCTGGTCGTGCCGGGAGGTGTCGATCGATCGGGCGAGTATCGGGTCATTCCGGCATTGCTGGCGCTGATCAGGCGCTTGTCGCGGCATCACGAGGTGCATGTGTTCGCCCTCGCGCAGGAGCCCAGGCCCGGCAGCTGGAGTCTCGAGGGAGCATCGATCCACAACATTGGAGCGCCCGAGTACTGTGCGGCGGGCGATCGGAGCAATCCTGCGCGAGAACAGAACGGCGACTTTCGACCTCGTGCAATCCATGTGGTCGGGGTGGCCCGGGTTCGTTGCGGTCACGGCCGCCCGCATGCTGGCGATTCCGGGCCTCGTGCACGTCGCCGGCGGTGAGGTGGTCGCATTGCCGGACATCGGTTACGGAGGCCAACTACGCTGGCATGGGCGCATGCGCGAACGCTTCGTGCTGCGAAATGCGACGATCGTGAGCGCAGCGAGCGCACCGATCATTCAGGTCGATCGCAACGTTGGGCATCGAAGCGCAACGTGTCGCGTTGGGCGCGGACCTCGGGGCATGGCCTGCACGTCAGCCGGTGCGACGCACGCCCGGAGCCGCCAGGCTGATCCATGTCGCAAGTCTGAATCGTGTCAAGGACCAGACGACCTTGCTGCAGGCCCTCGCAACTCTCGCCGCCTCAGGTGTGGACTTTCACATCGACGTCATCGGCGAGGACACATTGCGCGGCGAGATGCAGGCGATGGCGGCGACGCTGGGTCTGACGCGCCGGACGGCGTTCCACGGTTTTCTGCCGCAGCGAGCATTGCGTCCGCTCATGGAGACAGCGCACATCAATGTCGTTTCTTCCCGCCACGAGGCGGGTCCGATGGCGATGCTGGAGGCGGCGATTGCCGGCGTGCCTACCGTCGGAACGGCAGTCGGACATATCGCAGAGTGGGCGCCCGGCGCGGCGATGTCAGTGCCTCCGGGCCGGCCCGCGGAGCTGGCCGCCGCGATCAGGCGCTTGCTCGAGGACGAAGAGTTGCGCCTGAAGATCGCGCGCGAGGCGTCGCGGCGCGCCATCACACACGACGCCGATCACACGGTCGCCCGATTTCTTCATATATACGGTGAGCTGGTCGCGAGTCGCTAGCAGGGTACGAGCTTCATCGGCTGATCGAAGCGTGACTACGGCTCATGCCCGAGTGCAGAGCGGACCGAGTGCATTGTCTGCACGCGCGGCGGGTGGGAGAAGATCCAGCGCAGAATTCGCGCCCCGTGTGACAAGCCGTACCACGGAATGCGTGGCGAGCGCGTGGCTCGCACTGTCGCAGCGCGGCTCAAGTTCCAGCAGCTCCCGGCGGCCGGGCCATATTCTGCTCTTCGCAAACGCACCGCCTCACGCAGCGAGCTTGACCACTCGATTCCGGGAAAGGCCGGTATGCGAATCTTCGACCACGAGACATCGCAAGCGGTGGCGTCGCGAGACCTGTCGCAACAACGACGGACAATGACGCTCCATGGCGGTGAATGACGGCAGCCGAGGATCGCGGCCGGATAGTAACGAGCGGTCAGCACCAGCGGCGGAAAAGCCCACCACGGAGCCTGCTCTCCTGCGCCTGGCTCGATCAGCTGCTGCCAGTCGCGCCGCTCATTCGCTGCGCGAGCAATGCGACGTCGTGGATTTGAATGTAGCCGCAGTGCACGGGCGCGCATGTTGCCCGCCGCATGCAGCAGCAGATGCCTCATCAATGCAGCGACGCGAGGGGTATGCGTTCAATCCTGCGTGCAGATGCGCCGCGGCGCCTCAAGTGCGTGATGTCCGTCTCCAAGATCGGCAAGCGCTCCGCGATCCGGCTGTGCAGCTCGATCTTGATCGGATTTCTCGATGTGCTCACCGAAGCGCACCGCGGCCGCTGTGTTTCGCGCGGGACGAAGATCTTGTGCGCCATGTTTCAAACGACTCGACGTACCCTAGCGCGGCCGACAGTCGAGCCGCTGCATCGACATCGGCAGGGGCGATGAGCAGATCCACGTCGCCCATCGGCCGCATGCCGGGCGGGTAAAGGCCGATTTCCAGCAATGCGGCCCCTTTCAGCGCGACCATGCCGACGCCCTCGTCGTCGTGCCTGCATGTCTATCTGCGACAAGCAGCTCTGCGATGCGTTCGCTCGCCGAGGAGTGTCTGTGTCTTCTGCTCCGCCAGAAAGCCTGCCAGTGGTCCGGGCCCGTCCACTGCAACGCTTCCGACAGCAGCGCCGATATTCCTTGCAGCGCTGCAACTGCCTGGGCCATGCGCCACTCGAACTCGCTCCACTGCGGCGCTTGCGTTCCCGGGCAGGCAAGTTCGTGCGCAAGGAACTCGGTCGTCTTGCGTAATGCAGTTTCCACGCGACCGAAAGGCGGCAGAGGAATCGCCGCGGCTCATGCACTATCCCAGTGCTAGCCGGACAGGCTGATGATCCGCTGTCCAGGCGGGGCGTTTGCGAATGCAGCCGACTCAGCTCCATCTCTGGCGCTTCGTCGCCGTGTCGGACAGGCTGCGCAGCCCGTTCAGGATCGCATGGCCTCGCCCGATGGGCATCCACCTCGCTTCGCAGCCAGAGATCCGCAAGCCGGTAATAGTCCTTGCCGCGGCGGCCCGCGATCACGTAGTCACGATCAGACGCGTCGGCCCAGGCGAGCGGCAGCTCGAGCCTGTCGCTGACGGTATCGAAATAGGGCGTGCCCTTGATCGGATAGGACACCGTCGTGAAGAACACATCCGGGTTGGTCAGCTTCACGTGCTCCACGGTCGCGGCGATGTCTTCGAGCTCTTCACCCTCGTAGCCCCACATGAGGAACATGCCGACCTTGATGCCGTACTTCTGCGCGAGCCTGACGGCGCTGCGCACCTGCTCGACCGTCACGCCGCGTTGCATGGCGTCCAGGATCCTCTGGCTGCCGCTTTCAGAGCCGATCCAGATGCGATAGCAGCCGAGCTCTTTCAATGCCTGGACGGCCGCCTCGCTTTGCAGGCGATCGGCGCGGGTGATCGTTTCGAAAGGCACGACAGAGCCCGCGGAGTCTTCAGCTCCGCCGCATAACGCTGCAACCAGGGATGACTGATCGTGAACACGTCATCGGCATACCAGAGCTGATCCGGATCGTATCGATCGACGATCCAGCCACCTCCTCGGCAACGTTTGACGGACTGCGTCGACGATGCGAGTAGCCGTAGACGGCATGCGAGCACCACGTGCAGCGATAAGGACAGCCGCGCGCAGTGATCAGATTGATGCTGCTCGGCGCCGTGATGCTGGCGCCAGACGTCGAGATACTTCTGATGATCGATCGCCTCGCGATCCGGAAAGGGCAGGGCGTCGAGATCCGGAATCTTCGGGCGCTCTGCCGTGCGCACCGGCTCGCCGGCATCGTTCCTGAAGACGATGCCGCGTACGCCGGACAGCCTGCGGGGCCCGGCCGATGCGAGCGCCGGAAGCAGCTCCGCCAATGCTGCCTCGCCTTCGCCGATGACGATGACATCCGCGCCGGCACGCAGATATTCCGCGGGATAGTTCGCGCTTTCCGGACCGCCCAGAATCACAGTCCAGCCAGACCGTCGCGCCGCGGCGATGATTTCCAGCACGGTTCGACGGGTGATGAGATTCGTATAGATGCCGACCACGCCGCCGGTAGATTCTTCGAACAGCCGCAGCAACTCGGGCTTGCGTGCCGAAGGTGCTGTCGTAGACATCGACGGAATAGCCGTGCGCTTTCAGGTACGCCGACAGGGACAACAAGCCCAAGCGGCGGATAGGGCTTCATGATCTGCTGTTCTTTCTCGTCCTCCGCCAAGAAGTAGCCGTGTGTGAGCAGGAGATCCGCCATGGCCGCAAGCGACGCCCTATCCGGGCGCTCGCACCTCGACGTGCGGCAGTTTCGATACTGCCGCTCGCCGGCGATCAGGTCTTCCCAGCGTCGCTCCAGCGAACGTGCGCGCGCGCTGATAGTCTTCGCTGGGTTGCGGCGTGTTCTGATTCTGCGACTGACACCTGCGTGTGCAGCAGGTCGCGAATGGCGCGGTAGAAATCGGAGCTGTAGGTGCCTTCGAACATCATCTCCAGGTCATTGCTTTCCTGCCAATGGGTCTTCGCCTGCAGTTGCTTTCTCACCAGCTCGTAGAACTTCGTACCTGGCAATGGATAGGCGACGCTGACGCCGATGTCATCCGGACGGGAGTCCTCGAGCAGCGCGCGAGTCGCCAGGATGTCTTCGAGCTGCTCATCCAGGTAGCCCAGCTGAATGAAGAAACCGACACGGATGTTTTCCTCAGCCAGTCGCGCGCGCGCCAGCTGGATTTCTTCAACGGTCGTGCCCTTGTTCATGGAGTCGAGCACGCGCTGACTGCCGCTTTCGGCCCCGATCCAGACTTCCTGGCAATGGGCGTCCTTGAGTGCGCGCGCCATGCCGCTGCTGACCAGGTCGGCGCGCGTCTGGATCGTGAACGGCACCGAACCATTTGCGGCATGCACCGCAGCGGCGAACTTCGCGACCCAATCGACGCGAAAGCCGAAGATGTCGTCCGCGAACCATATGTGGTCCGGACCGAACGTGCGCTTGAGATAAGTCATTTCCGCAGCGACGGCTGTGTGCGTCCCGCTGCAGATAGTGATTCCCCCAGATCGGTTTGGCGCACCAGGTGCATCGAAACGAGCAGCCGCGCGAGGCCGCCATGTTCAAGCTGAAGTAGCCATGCGCGTCGCGCCACGTTGAGCGGTATCGCTCGATGTCGATCAAATCCCAGGCGGCGAGGTCGGGATGCTGTGGGTCGGGCGAATGTGCGGCGCCTTTCGCAACGGTCAGTCTGCCGTCGGTGATGAATGCTATGCCGCCGAGGGCTTCAACCAGTTGCGTGATTTCGATCTGCGGATTCGCATCCAGCCGTCGCACCAGGGCACGCAGCGCCGTCAACCCTTCACCGATCAGGACGACGTCTGCACCGGCGCCGAGGTAAACCGCCGGAGCGTCAGAAGCATCCGAGCCGGCCACGATGACCCGTGCGCCCCGACGATGGGCGCTGCGCAATCATGTCGCAAGCCGCCCGTCGCATCTTGCCAAGGCACATCTTGCTGAGAAAGTTGAAGTTGTCCTCGTAGAACAGCGCCAGTTGCGGGCCGAACGGCCCTCAGGCGGTCGTCGTACTCTTCAATGCCGCGGGCGAGCATGGCGTCGAACACGGCGACCTGGTGTCCCGCTTCACGCAAGGTCGCAGCGGCCTGGAGAGTGGCCAGCGGCGGATACGGCTTGGCGCGCTCGAGTTGCTTTTGATCGAAGCAAAGAAAGTAGGAATGCGCGACCAGAATGGAAAGCATGCTTATTGGGTCCCGAATCGCGCTTGGCTTACTAAACGTAAGCGTCCGTCATCCGCGCTCAGGCGCGGCCGGGTCCTGGAACCCGATGAATCCCGCCTGGGGAAGCGCTGCACAGGTCGACTACGGAGCTTTCAACGATGCAACTGGTTGAAAGCCGGGGCCTGAAAACGTGATGACGCTTTCAGATAGAGCCTATGCAGAGGTTCCTGGACGGGAATAACGGAGGACCGTCTTTGTATCTCAGGTTTTGGTTTAAAGGGAAGCGGCATTTGTCGTAGCCCCGCGGCGCCGATGAAAGGCGCCACCGCGGTGGACAATCATTCAGTAGCCCGGCTACCGTGCAGAGCGCTTGTTCACTTCCGGGGAACGTGATGCGGGTGATGGCAGGTCTTCATGAAGCATGTTGCGGCCGCTGACCCCGCCAGCGATCCGTTCGGAGAACGATTTGCCTGCCTGCTGCGCACGCGAGCGCGTGTCCTGGGCGGCGTCTTCGAATTCGAGAGCAATAGTCGCCCGCTGCTGCGCCTGGTGAACGTCGCGTTCGCTGGTTTGCCCCCGCATAGCTTTCGCGCTGCGCCGCCGCAATTCCGCATCAGGCTTGTACTGACTTCAGCCGAGGCGCCGCTTGCAGGCGATGAAGTTCCCCGGATGAGATTGCATTCCGGGGCCGGACTCCTGTGCGGAACGATGGATTGCGCAAACTTCGCCGTCGTGTCGCCGACAGAGCGAACCGGGCTGGTGGTGGTGTCCCGGAACATGCTCCGACATCCCTATCACATCCGTTACGAGCTCATCGAATTTGCGGTGTACACGCTGGCGTCGCGGGCGCAGCAGCTTGTGTCGCTGCATGCCGCCTGCATCGGCGGCAACGAGTGCGGGCTGTTGCTGATCGGACCGAGCGGCGCCGGAAAATCAACTTTGTCTCTGCACTGTCTGATGCGGGATATGGAGCTGGTCGCGGAAGACGGCGTTCTCGTCGCGCCAGACACGCTGCTGGCCACGGGGGTCGGGAGCTTCCTGCACCTGTCAGCGGACTCGCTTACCTTTCTGCGTGACGCCGGCGATGACGCATGGATCCGCAAGTCGCCTGTGATCCGCCGGCGAAGCGGCGTGGAAAAATTCGAGGTTGATTTGCGGCGTGGACGCTATCACATCGCCCGAACGCCTCTCGAGGTCGTCGCCGTGGTATTTCTTTCGAAGCAGCGCGCGTCCCGGCGTAGCGACCTTCGTCCTCTGCTCCGCCCGCTGCGAAAGCAGAACTTGTGGAGAAATTGCAGGCTAGTCAGCCCTACGCAGTGAACCAACCGGGTTGGGCGACCTTCCGGAGGCGCCTCTCTCGCATAAGCGCTTTCGAGCTGAGGCGAGGACGGCATCCAGACGAGGCCGTCAATGCATTGCGAGGAATCATCGAGTAAGGGTGGGTCAGGATGAGATCAGCGCCACGGTCTCGGCGCGAACGGCGCGATCGTGCACCGGCAAAACCAGCACGTCGCCGGGTCGCGACCATTCGAGCACTCGCTTGACTGCGCCCATTTCGCTCAGGTACACCTCGAGCGCGGACTCCGGCAAGCCGGCGCTGCAAAAGAGCCGCGCGAAGAATGGCGGGCACTTCGCCGGGCGCACGTCCGCGCAGATACGCCTCCGTCTCCTTGATCACGATGAAATCGGGTCGGAAGCGCGCAGCCGTCGCGGCCAGACGCTCGATGTCCGCTGTTGTCACGATTGCCGGCCTGACCAAGCAGCAGGGCGATTCGCCCCGTGCGGTGCAGCTGCACGGCGACGCTCATGAGACCGCTCAGACCTTCCGGGTTGTGCGCGTAGTCGATGAGCACTTGCGCGCCGCGATAGTCATAGCGCATCAGTCGCCCGGGATTGTCCGCGGGATTGGCGCCAAATCGGGCCAACACGGCTGCGACGGTGTCGGGCGAGATGCCGAGTCTGCAGCGCGCGCCAATGCGGCGCCCGCGATGTTCGACACGTTGTAGTCGGCGCTGCCGTCCACGGTGAGCGGCATGTCGGCGACCGCGCCCAGGTCGAACTCCTCGCCCATTGAGCCGCCTGTCGACGCCTTGAGCCGCGCGTCCACGTGACGATGAGCCGACCGTCGCGCACGCCGCTCGTCGAGCCGCCTTTCCTTCGATGTGTCTGCAGCGTCGCTCATCGTAGCGGCGCGAGAACCAGCCGATCGGGCAGTCGAGTTGATCTGCACGCGCACGCAGGATCGGATCGTCCGCATTGAGCACCAGCAGCCCGGCGTCGTCGATCGTGCTCGCGACGACCAATTTGACGTCCGCGAGCCCCGCGAGATCGTCGATGCCGTACTCGCCGAAGTGATCGGCGCTCACGTTCGTGATGACCGCGACGTGGGCGCGCTCCGCGGCGAGACCGCGCCTCAGTATTCCGCCGCGCGCAGTTTCGAGGATGGCTGCTTCGACGCGCGTGTCGCGCAGCACAGTGCGCGTGCCAACCGGACCCGAGTAGTCGCCGCTCTCGATCTGCTCTCCCGCGATGAACAGCCCGTCCGTGCAGTTGTAGCCGTCGCGCCAGCCGTGCGCCCGAGCGCACGCCGCGAGAAGCCGGACGGTCGTCGTCTTGCCATTCGAGCCAGTCACGATCGCGGCCGGCACGTCGCGCAACGTCGGACCACGGCACCTCGAGTCACGTCCGGCAGCGCATCGATCGGCCACGTCCGGCCGCCGGCGCCAGACCCCAGTGTCAGAAAGTCATCGTCCAGCACGTGCAGCAGGGCGCGCGAATCGGCGGCTCGCGACCAAGGCTCGCAATCGCGGCGCCGCTTCGATCCTCGATAGTGTCTGCGAAGCGAGCGAAGCGCGGCAGTTCGTCGAGGACGGGCAGAGCGGTCGCAAACGCCACCGACATCGGCGTGCGAGCGCTGCCGACGCCGATTCCGCCGATTCCAGCGCCGCTTGTCGCGCCGCTGCGACGAGTGCGGTTTCGAGATGACTCCAACGAACGGGATCGGCCTCGACGAGCGCCGCACAGAGCGCCCACTCGTTGATCTCAGTCGCCGTGAACAGCTGGTCGCACGGCGCCGCCAATGCCAGTGAAGTTCCGGTCGCGTGCCGTCGGATGGCGATTGAACTCGCGCGTTGAGCGGTTCTCGACTGCGCCGCTGGTCCGCGCGTTGCTGGCCGTGCAGCAGAATCCGGCCACTGCAGCGACGCCCGCGCGCGCAAGACGCGACCCGCCAACCGGCGAGCAACGCCTCATCGACTGCGACCCCGATCGTTTCGAGGACGGCGCCGGCCGAGTCGAAGAACAAGTTGCTGCCCGTCAGGCGCCGCGAGTTGTCGAACGGCAATGCGGGCGATTCGTTCAGTCGTCAGCCTCCGGCGCGAGGCGAACGCCACGTTCGTCGCGCAGCAAACCTTCGAGGCTCACGATGGGCGGCGGCTCGGTGGGGACCTCGGCGAGCGTGGGTTTTGGAGCAGGCGGTGTGGCGCGCGCAGGCGATTCCCCGGGACCCGCAGGACGAAACTTCGTGATCTGCTTCCACGAGCGCGTAAGGACGTCGGCGAAGATCAACAGCAGGTCGCCCGGCTTGCCCCATGCTGAGCGCCGCGTCGATCGCCTCCTGTTCGTCCGGAATGATCGAGATCGCTTCCTTCGCAACGCCCTCGGCCATCAGCGCGTTCGCGATGATGCGCGGCACTTCGTCGCCGCCCCGGTCGCGCAGGTTGTCGTCCCGGCGACAGATGTAATGGTCGAATCGTCCGGCCGCCGCTTTCGCGATTGCGTGCAGGTCTTCGTCGCGCCGATCGCCCGGACCGGCCAGCACGACGATGCGCCGGCCGGTCACGTCGAGTCGTTGCGCCAGGTCCGCCATGGCTCCGACTGCGTGCGCATTGTGTCCGTAGTCGAACACGACCTTGAACGGATGCTCGTTGAACACGTTCATGCGGCCCGGCGCCTGAAAGAACGTCGTGTCGAACGTGCGCAGCCCCTGGCGAATCGCGTCGAGCTTGATTCCCAGCGAGAACGCCATCGCAGCGGCGAACATCGCGTTCTGGACGTTGTGCGTCGCGCGTCCTTCGAGCGTCGCCGGAATCAGATGCGTCCACAGAAGCGGGATGTGGCTGCCGCGGTCGTAGAAAGTGATCATCTGCCCGTTGACGCCAGCCTCGAGCGCGCACGCGCGTCCGCCCGCGCGGATGTGCTCGCGCACGAGCGTGTGCTGCGGATTTATTGTCACGTAGCAGATGTTCTTCGCTTCGGTATAGCCCGACATCCTGAGCACGAGCGGATCATCGGCATTGAGAACGGCGCAGTCCGTCGCGACTTCGATGACGACGCGCTTGACCTCGGCGAGCTGCTCGAGCGTATCGATGCCTTTCAGCCCGAGATGATCGGACTGCACGTTGAGCACGGCCGCGACGTTGACCTCTCGCACGCCCATGCCGGAGCGCAGCAGTCCGCCGCGCGCGGTCTCGAGCACCGCGATGTCGATCTGCGGATCCGCCAACACCATTCGCGCCGACATTGGCCCGGTCATGTCGCCCTGCACAGTGCGCTGCCCGTCGATGTACACGCCGTCCGTCGTCGTGAGCCCCGGCGTATAGCCCGCCATCTTCGTCACGTGCGCCAGCATGCGCGCCGTCGTGGTCTTGCCGTTGGTGCCGGTGATCGCCGCGATGGGCACGCGAGAAGGCGTTCCCTGCGGAAACAACATGTCAATGACCGGGGCGGCGACATCGCGCGCAGTTCCCTCGCTCGGCGCTACGTGCATGCGGAACCCCGGCGCTGCGTTGACCTCGCAGATGCCGCCGCCGATCGTGCGGTAGCTTTCGGCGATGTTGGTTGACAGGAAGTCGACGCCGCCGACGTCGAGCCCGATCGCTCGAATGGCGCGCACCGCCATATCCCGATTGTCGGGATGGATGATGTCCGTCACGTCGGTCGCCGTGCCGCCGGTCGAGAGATTCGCCGTCGATCGGAGGTAGACGACGCGCCCCGCCTCGGGCACCGACTCCGCGGTGAGGCCGGCGCGCTCCAGCATCTTCTCCGCCTGTGCATCGAGCTCGAGCCGCGTCAGCACTTTCTCGTGGCCGACGCCGCGCCGCGGATCCTGGTTCACGACTTCGATGAGCTGCACGATGTTTCGCACGCCGTCGCCGACGACGTGTCCCGGCGTGCGGCGCGTCGCCGCGACGAGCTCGCCGTTGACGACCAGCAGGCGGTGATCGTCGCCTTCGAGAAACGACTCGACGATCACCGAACGCGAGTGCTCGCGTGCGACCTTGAAGCCGTGCGCCACCTCCTCGTCGGTCATGAGCCGGATCGAGATGCCGCGGCCGTGATTGCCGTTGTACGGTTTGGTGACGACCGGGTAGCCGATGCGCTTCGCAGCGCGCACCGCCTGGGCGTCGCTCTGCACGAGCTCCTGCCGTGGCACCGGCAACCCGAGCGATGCGAGGATCTTGTTCGTCTCCTCCTTGTCGCTCGCAAGCTCCACTGCGATGTGCGGCGTTCGGCTGGACACAGTGGCCTGGATGCGCTGCTGATACTTGCCGTGACCGAGCTGAACGAGCGACTGGTCGTTGAGCCGCAGCCACGGTATGCCGCGTGCTTCCGCCGCACGCACCAGCGATGCGGTCGATGGACCGAGTGCGCGTCTTTGCGCGAAGCGGATGAAGTCGTCACGCGCTTCGGGCCAGCTCCACCCGTCCGGCACTGAGCCCGGGGGTCGCAACGACGCCGGCAGCAGCGAACACAAGAGTCGCAGTCCGAGCTCGCCGGCAGCGACGCCTTCATCGCGCTGCGCGTATTCGTAGATGACGGTGTAGACGCCCGGCTTGTCGGCGCTGCGGGTCTTGCCGAACGTGACTTCCTCGCCCGCCACGTTCTGCAGCTCGATCGCGACATGCTCGAGCACGTGACCGAGCCACGTGCCTTCGTCTTCGCGCATGCGCCGCAGGAACCCGCCGGGCTCGCGGTAGGAGCAGCCGTGTTCGGCCAGTCCTGGCAACGCAGCCGCAAGGCCGTCGATATACGCCTGTCCGAGCCGACCCGTCGGCCAGGCCTCGAGCTCACCCAGGTCCAGCTCCAGCCGGATGACCGGAAAATGGGCGTAGACCGAGGGGCCGACGTAAACAGAACGGTCGAGAATTTGCATTGTCGGCGACGCTCTCTGATGGAGTCGTGTCCGACGATAATGTCACAGCCCGCGGCGGCCGGAGTAGGGCGGCGAGGGTCGATCGGCATAAACCGGGCTCGCTGGGCTCGCAGCGAGCGTTCGCAGCAGTAGGCCGATGTCGATCGGCAGGAAAGAAGGCGTCGCGGGGTTCGATCTCTCCTTTTGACTGCGCATGCCTGCTGTCGTCGAGCGACCGACTGCGCACGCCTACTGCCAACGATGTTGGCCGGTTTGGATTGTCTTCCGGCTGCCGACTCGTTTCGGCCGGCTTTCCGAATTCCTATTCTTTGGTCGGCAGCAGGCTCGCGGCGGATGCGACGCGGGTGTGCAGGTTGAAAGTGGCGCCGGCGACGAGCACGTGCACTTTGAGGCCCAGGATGGCGACGGGTTGCCCCTCCGACGCACTGCCCATCGATGAAAAGCTCACGTCGGAGGCATCGACGACTGTCACCCCGCCCGTGCCCTCGACTTCGAGCATGTCGTCCGGGCTGATAAAAACGGCCGTGTCCTCGTCGAGACCGATTCCGATTGCGAAGGGGTTGTACGCCAGCGCGGTGATCAGGCGCCCTAACCGGTCACGCTGGCGGAAATGCTGGTCGATCACGAAGCGATTGGTCAGTCCCAGACCGGGGGCCAGCCGCACGCTGCCGGAGATGACCGACGAACCCTCGTCTCCGAAAGCGATCATGTGCTCGCTGAGAATGCTGGCGCCGGCGCTGGTGCCGCCCACGGTGACGCCGCTGGCGTTGCGTTTGCGAATCAGTTGAGCGACCGGGGTGCCGCCGAGCAGCGCCGTGAGACGCAGCTGATTGCCGCCGGTAAAGAAGATGCCGCTCGCTTCCTCGATCCTGCGCAGGCGGTTCGATTCCTGGCAGTCGCGACGCGTATCGAAGTCCATCACCGTGACGTGTTCGGCGCCGAGCTCGCGAAACAGGCTTTCATAGCGCGGGCCGGTTTCGTGCATGCGGCTCGCCGTCGGGATCACGACGATATCGGCGTGGTCGCCGCCGGACACCTCGACGAAGCGCCTGAGGATCCTGCGATCGTTCTCCTTGTTCTCCGCGCCGCCGATCGGGACGATCCAGCCGCGCGCTTCACCTTCACGAACTCTGCTTGGACACATGTAGGGAATTTGCTCCTCGGGACGATATTAACCGCGCCCGGCGGGTCGATGTGTGCGCCCGTGCGCAGATAGTTATTTATTCGAACGTGCCGCGTTGGAGCGCGGTTCCGTCCTGGACATGAATTTCACCGCACACCAGAACCGTTTCGACACGATGCTGCTCGTCCAGCACGACGAGATCTGCGTCGTTGCCGACAGCGATTGTTCCCTTGCGGGAAAGTCTTAGTAGTCTGGCCGGGTTTGACGTCACTGCAGGCAGCATTGCTTCGAGCGTCATGCCGCGCGCCAGCGCATCGCGCAGGGTCTCCAGCAAAGCGCCGGCAGAGCCGACGTCCATATGGCTCACGCGACCGTCGGCGTCGAAACATGGCAGGCAGCCGCCGGCGTCGGAGCTGATGGTGACCCGATCGATTGGCGCCCCGGCAGACAAATACCGCTCCAGCGCTTCGGCGGCCGGATAGGCGTCTTCGTCCGCCGCGACTGGAAACGCCGTAATGTCTATGGTGCAGCCCTGTCGCGCGAGCTCGAGGGCTTCAGCAAACAACGCACGGCGTCTGTTCACATGGGTCGGGTTGAACACTCGCGCGGGCAGCTCACTCTTACTCAGGGCCTCGCGGACCAATGCGAGACCTCGCACGCCGTCGCCCAGATGCAGATGCAGGATTCCGGCCTTGCCCGTCATCACGCCGGCGATGTGGCATTCGGATGCGATGCGCAGCAACTCATCGAGCGTCGGCTGACTCGAGCGATGGTCGCTGATCGCGACTTCGCCGATGCCGATCAACGCCTCGATGAACACCAGGTCGCCGCGCACGCTGCCGGTCAGCGTCGCGGGCGGCACGTGATAGCCGCCAGCGTACCCGTAGGCGTTGAGCCCCTCTTCGCGAAGCGCATAAATCGTCGCCAGCAATTCACGGGGACCGCGCGCAACGTCGTCTGTGCCCAGCAGTCCGACGACGGTCGTGATGCCAGCCGTAGTGAAACGCGACAAGGACACCGGCGGAACGCGAGTGCGAAATCCGGCTTCGCCGCCGCCGCCTGTGACGTGCACGTGTCCGTCGATCAGTCCGGGAATCATGCAGCGCCCGGCCGCATCGATGATCCGGGAAACCGCGCGCAACGAAGCGGGCAGGTCGAGCGCGTCCTTCCCGATCCAGAGGATGCGCCCGCCTCCGATGAGGAGGTGCTGCGTCCCGAGCGGGGTTGGGGCGTAGAGGTTGGCGTTGCGAATCAGGGTGAGCGTCACTGGCCGGTAGCGTGAGGGTCGCCGCGTGAACCGTCAAGTTGCTCGCAAGCCGTGAGTCCTCGAGAAAGCGGTGACCGGGGAATGAAGCAGGCCGCGGGCGATGAGTTGCAAATGATCGCTGCCTCACACCGTGTTTCCAGGAGCCGCCGAAGAGGCGCACGACATACAATTCATACCCACGGGCATAGGTCACGATTGGACAGAAAGAATGTGCGGCCGATACGTCAGTCCCGACGAAGCAGCGATCGAACGCGAGTACCAGGTTGACCGCACGAACTCGCGCCTGCGCCTGGACGCGGAAATAGATCAGGCCTTTCTGCAGAGCTTCAACGTCGCACCGACGAACAACGTGCCGGTGGTTCGCGTGATCCGCGGCCGCAATGGCGAGCGCGAAGCCGTGTTGATGCGCTGGGGTCTGATTCCTTTCTTTGCAAGAGGCGAGCCCCCGAAGTACTCGACGATCAACGCGACCATCGAGAAGCTCGACACGGCGCCAGCCTGGCGTGGGTCCTGGGAACGTGGGCAGCGCTGCGTCATGCCTTGCGCGGGCTTCTATGAGTGGAAAGTGATGGAGGATGGACGCAAGCAGCCGTTCTACATCAAGCCCGCGAATGAAGAGACGTTCGCCTTCGCGGCGCTCTGGGACAAGTCGATCACGGCAGGAGGCGAGGTGATCGTGTCATGCGCTGTGATAACGATGCCCGCGAACGAATTGCTCCGCGACATCCACAACAGCAAGTTCCGCATGCCTGCGATTCTGAGGCACGAGCACATCGAGACGTGGTTGTCCGGAACGCCGCAGGAGGCGCGAGCCGTGCTGCTGCCCTTCCCATCGGATGAGATGCTCGCGTGGCCCGTCTCGCCGCAAGTGAATGCGCCGCGAAACAACGGACCGGAACTGATCCTGCCCTGGCGCGGCGAGGCGCAAGGGTCGCTGCTCTAGCTCAGAATCATTGCTCCGCCGCGGGCCGCGAGACCGCCGCGCATCAGATTCATGATGCGCTGGGGGTCCGCCTGCTCATCAGAACGTGCCGTTCAACCCCACCTTGAACGTGAGCGGCGCTCCGGGCGTGATGTTGTTGTTGCTGTGCGCCGTCAGGGAATATTCGCGGTCGAGCAGATTCTCGACGTTGAGTTGCACGTGCAGTTGCTTTGTGATCGCGAAGTACGCCGCCGCGTCGACGCGCGTGAAGCTCGGCAACGTGACCGTGTTGTCGATGCTGGCGTACAACTCGTCCTGGTAGATCACGCCGAGGCCGACGCCCCAGCTCTCCGTAAAGTCATAGCGATTCCACAATGAGAACGTGTGACGGGGAGTAAGCGGAACCGTCGCGCCCGCGGCAGCAGCCGTCGTCCGATCGGTGATCTCCGCGTCTTGATAGGCATAGCCGCCCATCACGCTCCAGCTGTCCGTCGGCGCGCCGCTTGCTTCGAGTTCGACGCCGCGCGTGCGCTGGCTGCCGGTCTGGACGATGCCGCCTGGATTGCTCGGATCCGGCGCGCTCGTGTTCGTGCGTTCAAGCTCGAACACCGCGGCGCTGAGCGAGAGGCGTTCATGCAGATCCCACTTCGCACCTACTTCGTAGTTGGTGAACTCTTCGGGCTCGAGCGTTTGCGTCGTCGCAGTGAGCGAGGAGAATTGGTCGCCGGCGCTGGGGAGATAGGAAACGCTGTAGCTCGCGTAGAGCGAAACGTCTTCCACAGGTTTGAAGATCAGGCCCGCGCGCGGCGAGACCAGATCGTCGTCGCGGCTCAGTTGCTCGCCGGTGCGGTGATTGTCGAAATCGAGGCTGAAGTTGTCGTAGCGCAGGCCGAGCACGGCTTGCCACGCGCTCGACAATTCGATCTGGTCCTGTACGTACACGGCGGCGATGTCCGCCTCGACGTGGTTGTCCGCATCGGTCGCGCTCTGGCGGAAAGTGATCGGTACGGAGATTACCGAGTTCGTCGCGAGCGTCGGGAACGACGTCGCCGTGTTGTTGAAGAATCCGGTGTTGCGGAAGTTGTCGCTGCGCTGACGGCCGAACTCCACGCCCGCCAGAAGTGTGTGGCGCATGCCGCCCATCTCCAGAGTCCAGATCAGATCGGTCTGGTTCAGGAGATTGGTTCGATCGTTCGTGGCGTTGTAAGCGGACATGCCGACGAGACCCGTCGTTGCATTGACGGCCGTGCCCGCGAACACGTTCTGATAGAACTTGTCGTAGTCCGCATAGCGCGTGCGGTTGCGAATCATGAGGCCGCCCGCCGTTTCGTGTTCGATGAGTGCGGACAACGCGTTCACTTCTGCGTCAGCGTAGCTCAGGTCGGGATCGCCGAAGAACGTCGATTCGTCCGTGGGCAGCGGACGCCCGTTCAAGGAAGGCACACCGCGATCCGCAGTGCGCTCGTCGCTGAAGTATTCGTAACCGACCTGCACGACGGTCCTGTCGCCGAGGGCGAGCGACGCCGTGGGGTTCACGCCGTAGCGCTTCAGTTGCACGTAGTCGCGGTAGCTCTCGGAGTCTTCGTAGAGGCCGTTGAAGCGCACGGCGAATTGTTCGTTCAGCCCCTGGCCAACGTCGAGCGTCGCGCGCGCCTTGCTGAACGATCCCCCCTGGATCGAAAACGCCTGGACTGGATTCCAACTCGCCTGTTTGGTGACGCGATTGATTACGCCGCCGCCGCCGCCGCGGCCGAAGATCATTGCATTCGGCCCTTTCAGCACCTCTACGCGGTCAGTGTTGTACACGTCGCGAAAGTGCTGCGCGTCGTCGCGCAGGCCATCGACGAAGAAGTCCGCTGTCGTACCGGTCCCGCGAATGGTTGGCTGATCGCGATTGCCTTCCCCTTGTCCCATCGTGACGCCCGGTACATAGCGCACGGCTTCCGCCATGCTCTGAATCGACTGATCCGCCATGAGCTCGCTCGTGACGACGGTGACGGACTGCGGCACGTCGATGAGAGGCGTATCCGTCCGGGTCGCCGAACTGGAACGGCGTGCGTCGTAGGCGTTTGTTTCCAGCGCATCGCCCTCGACGCGAATGCGCGGCAGCGTGGTCTCCTTCCCCGAATCGGCGCCCCAGGCGGTCAGTGGCGCAACGATCGCAACGGTGACGGCGGCGCAAGCCGCTGTTTTCTGAAGCAATACACCCCGGACAGACGCGGCGAGGCTTGTTAGCGAGTTCACGGCGGGCTCCCTTTGCGTTGATTGCCGTAAGGATGGAGAGCCCGAATGATAGTAGCGTGCAAACGTGAATGATAGTGATTCGCAATACTGGATAGTGACCCAGCTCAAGAACGGCGCCGAGGCAGTCCACTCAAAGAAGGCGCCGCGTGCGCCGCCTCAGCGCTCGATGATCTGGTGCATGGCAAGTCTCAGCCGTCACTCCGGACCAGGGCGGTGCGGTATTGCTGACGTGGCAGATGAAGCAGCGCCTTCCTGACGTGCTCTCGTAAACGGCAGCCAGAGGAGCGCCGCGACTGACTGGCGCTCCGCCGCGTCATACCCGTGAATGCCGTACTCCACCGATCGGCCACGGCTGCTGCGCGTAAACGTGCCGAATGCACGATCGAAGAACGAGAAGAGATTGGCGTAGTTCGAATCCGTCTCGATCTGCTCACGTGAGTGATGCACCTTGTGCATGTCTGGAGTAACCCACACGTACACCAGCAAGCGATCGAGCCAGGGTGGAACCCGGATGTTGGCGTGTTCGACGACGGAATTGAGCGCTCCGAGCAGACGATACAACGCTACTGCGGCCGGCGGCGCGCCCACGAGCCACGCAGCAGCCGCGATGAAGCCGAAGCGAAGCACGCCCTCGATAGGGTGTTGACGAAAAGCGGTTGTTGCGTCGACCGACACATCGATGTGATGCACGAGATGTACGCGCCACAGCGCAGGCGTCCGATGCATCAGGCGATGGACAAGGTATGAAGCGCCGTCGAGCGCCAGGAACGCGACCATGAAGGACGCGACGGCGCCGAACCCAAAGACCTGCAGGAAGCCAAGACCGCTTTGGGCGACATACGCGGAGCCGAGCGCAAGTGTAAAGTTGAGCAGCATGCCCAGAGCGAGCGTGATGGCCAGCAGCGAAAGGTTCGTTGCGAGGCGGCCGTGGATTCGCCGCGACTGAGAACGCAGAGGCGCAAGAGTCTCGATGACGGTCGCGAGCGCAAGGGCGGCCAATACAGGGAGCAGTCGTGCAACGATAGATCCGATTTCCATAGGAAGCTCCTGACTGAGCCGCGTCGCGGCCTCATTTCGCTGCGAAAACTCTGCGGCCTTCCCCAAGGACAAGGTCAAGTAGCGGTCGGCGCTGTCGTACGTGCGCAGCGATCGAGGTTCGCAAGATGAAGTGCGCTTCGAAGCGCTTTTTATTTCCCGCGGCGGTCCGCTGATCGCGCCGGTGCAGCGGATTCGCGGATTGTCGACAGAACTTCGCTCAGTGCGGGCAGGATCGCGCCTATCGATCTGCCATCGGATTCGCTTCCACGCGACACAATTCGATGGAACGCTCAAAAGTCGACGGCGTTGCGTCGCCATGCGCTACACGCAACACGACCTCGAAATCGCCGGACAGCACGTGCGTGCTCTTCAGCGTTTCATCCAGGAGCAAGAGCGGCGCCTGGCCGAATCGACCTGGGGTCCGGAACTGAAGGCGGAGGCGGAGCGCTTGCTGGCGCAGTTCGAAGCAGCCCTGCGTGAAAACCGCGGGCGCTACCAGGAGATCTGGTCAGGTTTGCACCCTGCAGTGAATCAGAGCGATTCAAGCGGCTCAACAGATGAGCCGATGTCATGACGCTCTGAAGAACCGCTCGTAAGGATGTACAGAAAGCGAGGACGGCGTCGATGCCGAGCGCCCGCGCCAGGCTGCTGCACGATGTCGAACGGATGTTCGACACAACCCAATCGTCGCTGACTCTTCGATCCTCATTGTCCGGTGCTCGCCAGGCGCGTATCGAGCCATTCGATCCAGTGCCGCACCGGAACGCTCGCAGCGCTCGCGAGGTGGGCGATGCAACCGACGTTGGCCGACAGGATCACGTCGGGTTTCGGCGCCATGAGCGCGCTCAGCTTTCGATCACGCAGCTGCTCCGCCAATTCGCGTTGTAGCAGGGAGTACGTACCAGCGGACCCGCAGCACAGATGCGCGTCGGCGAAAGAGGCGACCTCAGCGCCGAGCGCCGACAGCATCGCTTCGACGGCGCCGCAGATCGTCTGTGCGTGCTGCAACGTGCAGGGCGGATGAAAGACCACGCGCTCACGGCTCGTCGTACGTAGTTTGTCCTTCAGTATCGAGAGGTGTTCCGGCAGAAGTTGCGCCATGTCGCGCGTGATTGCCGCGATGCGCACGGCTTTCGCAGCGTAGGCGGGGTCGTGTCGCAGCAGGTGACCGTACTCTTTGATCATCGCGCCGCAACCCGAGGCGTTCATGACGACGCCTTCCGCGCCCGCTTCGATGTACGGCCACCACGCATCGATGTTCCGCCGTGCATCGGCGAGAGCGCCCTCGTGATCGTTCAGATGATGACGAATGGCGCCGCAACAGCCGGCGCCCCGCGCCGCGATCACCTCGATCCCGATCGCATCGAGCACGCGCGTGGTCGCAGCGTTGATGTTAGGCGACATCGAAGGCTGAACGCAGCCCGCGAGCAGCAACATCTTGCGCGCATGTGAGCGCGACGGCCGGGCGCCCGCGTCTTGTCTGCGTGGCATGTGAGCCTTCAGCACGCCTGGCAGCAGCGGGCGCAACGCGTGTCCCAGACGCATCGCCGGTGAAAACAGCGGGCTCGTCAGCGCCGACTTCAGCACACCGCGCACGACGCGCGAGGCCGCGGACCGCGGAACTTTCTCATCGACCAGCCTGCGGCCGATATCGAGGAGGCGGCCGTATTGCACGCCCGAAGGGCACGTCGTTTCACAGGCGCGACAGGTGAGACACCGGTCGAGATGCAACTGAGTCTTCGCCGTTGGTTCGACGCCTTCGAGCACTTGCTTGATGAGATAGATGCGTCCGCGCGGCCCGTCGAGTTCATCGCCGAGCAGCTGATATGTCGGACACGTCGCTGTGCAGAAACCACAGTGCACGCACTTGCCGAGGATTGCCTCCGCTTCCTTGCCTTCAGGAGCGTCCTTGATGAAGTCGGCGAGTTTCGTCTGCATGCTGCCTCAGAGATCCGCATACATCCGGCCGGGATTGAATATGCCGGCCGGATCAAATTGAGCCTTGAGGCGCTTGTGTATGGCCGCCACGGCGGGACTGAGCGGTGTGAATACCCCCGACGATCGATCTCCGCCGCGGAAGAGCGTGGCGAATCCGCCGCGCTGTTGTGCGCGAGCGCGAATCAATTCGGCCGGTTGTTTTGAACGCAGCCAGCGTAGCGCGCCTCCCCATTCGATCATCTGCTCGCCTTCGAATTCGAGCGGCGCGGCCGTCGAGGGCGTCGATACTCTCCAGAGCGGAGCGGCGCCGGCGAAGAAGTCGTCTGTCTGCTCGCGAACGCCGCGCCAGAATTGTGCGGCGAGCGCAGGCGCCATCGATTCGCCCCCGAGCGCAACCCGCGCAGCTTCCGTCGCGGCGGCGGCGCCCGACAGCCGTACCGAAAGCAAGCCGCGGCGCCATACCGATGCCGAGATTGGCAGAGGCCGTCCGGCCCAGACGTTGACTTTGTCGATGGCGGCAGTTTCGCTCATCTCGAAACACAAGGTTGTCTCCGCCAACGGAATGGGAAGCACTTTCAGCGAAACCTCGACAATGATGCCGAGAATGCCGAGCGATCCCGCAAGCGCACGCGCGACGTCGTAGCCCGCGACATTCTTCATGACGGTCCCGCCAAACGAGAGGATTCGACCCTGTCCGTCGAGCAGCTTCGCGCCAAGCACGAAATCGCGCACGCCGCCGCACGTCGCGCCAGACGAAGCGCGACGCGGGCCCGCAAGGCCTGCGGCGATGCACCCGCCGACGGTCGCTCCGGAACCGAAATGAGGCGGCTCGAAGGCCAGCATCTGGCCGTGCAAGCCGAGCTCATGCTCGAGTTCAGCGAGCGGCGTGCCCGCACGTGCAGTGATCACGAGTTCAGTGGGTTCGTAGGCCACGATGCCGTTCACCGTCCTCGGATCGAGGATCTCGCCGCGCGGGTCGTTGCCGTAGAAATCCTTCGTGCCGCCGGCGCGAATGCGAAGCGGAGCGCCGTCTGCAGCCGCAGCGCGAACTCGCTCGCTCAGGGTTGTCAGCCCATCGTTCATCAGAACCGCGGCAGATCGGGAAACTTCGATTCGCCCGCGCGCACACGCATTCGACCGTACTCCGCGCAGCGATGAAGCGTCGGTATGACTTTGCCGGGGTTGAGCAGGCCCGTCGGATCGAAGGCCTGCTTAACCGCAACGAAGGCGTCGAGCGTCGCACGGTCGAACTGCGAACACATCTGATCGAGCTTCTCCACGCCGACGCCGTGCTCGCCGGTGACCGTGCCGCCCAACCGCACGCTTTCTTCGAGAATCTCCGCGCCGAATGCTTCGGCGCGCGCCACCGAATCCGGATCGTTATCATCGAACAGAATCAACGGATGCAGATTGCCGTCGCCGGCATGAAAAACGTTGGGACACGCGAGTCCGTACTTGTGCTCCATCGCCTGGATAGCCTTCAGCATTGCGCCCAGATGCTTGCGTGGAATGGTGCCGTCCATGCAGTAGTACGCCGGCGCGGCGCGGCCGGCGGCGGGAAAAGCGTTCTTGCGTCCGGCCCAGAAGCGCAGGCGCTCCGCTTCACTCGTGGAGATCTGAATGCGCGTAGCCCGCGCAGCGCGCAGCACGGCGCTCATTCGCCCGATCTCCTCGTCCACTTCCTCCGCCGCGCCGTCGGACTCACACAGCAGAACGGCCGCGGCGTTCAGATCGTACCCGGCGTTTGCAAATGGCTCGACCAGACGCGACGCCGCCTGATCCAGCATCTCGAGTCCCGCGGGAATGATCCCTGAAGCGATCAGCGCGGCCACCGCATTGCCGGCGTCTTCGACATCGCTGAAGCTCGCCATGATGCAACGTGCGACCTGCGGCGTCGGCACGAGCTTCACGGTCACTTCGGTGATGACCGCGAGCATGCCTTCGGAGCCGACCACCAGCGCCAGCAGATCGAGACCCGGCGCGTCGAGGGCGTCGCCGCCGAACTCGACAAATTCGCCTTCCATCGTGAGGCCGCGCACGCGCAGGACGTTGTGCAGCGTCAGACCGTATTTCAGGCAATGCACGCCGCCGGAGTTCTCCGCGACATTGCCGCCGATGGTGCACGCAATCTGGCTCGACGGATCCGGTGCGTAGTACAGACGATGCGGCGCCGCCGCCTCGGAAATCGCCAGATTGCGCACGCCCGGCTGCACGGCGGCGGTCCGCGCAAGCGCGTCGACCTTCAGGATGCGATTGAGTTTCGCAAGCGACAGCAGCACGCCTGCCGCGTGCGGCAGCGCGCCGCCCGACAGGCCTGTGCCGGCGCCGCGGGCGACAACCGGCGCCTGCAACGCATGGCAAAGCCGGAGCACTGGGCGATCTGAGCGTCGCTTTCCGGCAGCACGACGACCATGGGCAGTTGACGATAAAGCGTCAGCCCATCGCACTCGTACGGGCGCGTGTCCTCTTCGTCGACGAGGATGCAATGAGGCGGCAGAACTTTTCGCAGTCCTTCCAGCAACGCCCGTTTGCGCTGCGCGTCCACCGCGCCATCGCGTTGAGGAGTTGCGTTCAGCGTGCGTCCTCCGGAGTTGTCGGATTTCGGCAGCTCGCTCAAGAAGATACCTGCCTGGGAGCTTTTCCCGGATCGGTACACATCATAGGCGCGAACGAGGCGGGGGCGACAGGCCGTGCGCACGTGAACGCCTGGGCGCGCTCGTGATCGGACTTGACGCGGATCAAAGCGCACGCAGCGTGGCGTCGCTAGGCTCCGGGTCGTCCCGAGTTTCGTGAGGAGAGTCATGCATCCATTGCCGCATCGGTACGTGGTTTCGGCGCAGGGCCAGGTCGCGGGAACGCTGCAAGTCGCAGCGAGCGGCTTGCCCGATCTCGCCTGCGCCGCACCCGCAGAGTTCGGCGGGCCCGGCGACCGTTGGTCGCCAGAATCCTTGCTGTGTGCGGCGGTTGCGAGCTGCTTCATTCTGACCTTCCGCGCCGTCGCCCGGGCTGCGAAGCTTGAATGGGAGTCTCTCGAGTGCACCGTCGAGGGCGTGCTTGAGCGAGTGGACGGCGTCACGCAGTTCACCCGGATCGTCACGAACGCCGTGCTTACCGTGGAGCCGGAAGCGGATCTCGACCTGTACCGTCGCGCATTGGAAAAGGCCGAGCATGGTTGCCTCATCGCGAACTCCTTGCGCGCGTCGCGGGAACTGAGAGCCGAACTGCGCGTCGCCGAGGCCGTTAGCTGAGCGCCCGCGCCGCGCGGCGCGCGGAGTAGATGCATCCGCCGAGGAACGTCCCTTCGAGGGCGCGTGCGCCATTCATGCCGACGCCCCAAAGGCGTGTCGCCTCGCCGGCGGCATACAAGCCTGTGCAACGGATCAGCCAGGCAGCGGCTGTGTTGGGCAGCGGCGAAATCAGTTGCGACGCTGATACTGGCGTCGCCAGTTTGCGTCCACCCGACTCAACCCTGGTCTTGCGATAGCGCAAACTTCGGGAGCGGCCCACGGAACCCGGCCCGCGAGCGATCAACGTGCGAGCCGGCTCACAAATCAGGCCGCCGCCGCCGCGCACAACTGCGCGATGCGACGTTCAAGGAACTCGAAATACAGATCGATGTAGCTCACGCCATTCTCGGTATCGAGTAGAAACGGATTCATGATCGTATGCCGCAGGATGTGCAGGCGATCCTCGCCGCCCCAGGCGTCAGGAGCGAGTCCAAGACGGTCCAGCAGCGCGCGCGTCGCCTCCTCGCCGAGCTGTTCCGGACGAAGGGTTGTAGTTGAGCCGAAGAACTCACGCGACTGCAGGGGCTGATTCGCATCGATGCGCAATTCATCGTGCAACCGCCTTACGAAGCGGTTCATGACGTCGACGCGCGTGTTGCCCCGCGGATTGAGCGCCAGGCACACGAGATTTGAATCGGGTTGAAACGGAATGCAGGCGTGCACGAGATTTTCGCACTTGAGCGCGAACGTCTCCGCGCGCGCAACGAACGCTTCGGCGGCGTGCAGCGTCTGGGCGGGAAGCTTGCCGAAGTGCGCGTGATCGAGCGGCAGCACACGATGCGTCACGTACACGGCGGCGGCCATCGCGCCGGGCTTCGACCCTTCAGGAATGTAGCGACCGGGCTGGCGGAAGCGCTTCAGGTAATCCTCGGGCGGCTCGTGCGTGAAGACGTAGTCGGCGTCGACGGCGAGCAGCGGCATTACGCGGTGATCGCGGCAGACGAACGCGCCCGCGCCGTATGGCAGGTAGCCGAGCTTGTGCGGATCGATGGTGATGGAATCGGTATGCGCCAGGGCGTCCATCGCGCGGTGGACGTCCGGCGATGGGAAGCGTTGGAACTGCGCCGCGACCGTCGCGAGCGGCCGCAGGTCTCCGTCGGGCGAGCGAAACAACGTCGCAAGATACCCGCCCCAGGCCGCATCGACGTGCACTGCGAATCCAAGACCACGCGCTCCGTGCCGCTCGCGCGCGGCGATCACTTCGTCGATGGGGTCGATGGCGCCGAATTCTGTCGTGCCGAGCATTGAGACGACCATGAGAACAGGGCGGCGCGCGGCGTGCGCGCTGGCGAGCGCATCCTCGAGCGCATCGACATCGAGCCGCATGCGCCGCAGCGGCAGCGCGACGCAGTTCTGCGCGCCGAGCCCGAGGAGCTTCGCACCCTTGGGCCAGGAATAGTGCGCGCTGACCGACGTGAGCACGAGCGGCGGTTGCAGCTCGCGATGCCGCGCAAAGAACTCCGTGTGGCCGAGCGATTCGAGGCGTTCGCATTCGACGGCTTGCACCCAGTGCGCACGCTCAGTTGGTGGAAGGCGCCGCGAGCCAGGCGCACCACTCAACATACAGTGCGATCGCTTCGCGCGGCTGAAGGTTGAACGCCGCCCAGTCGTCTTCGGGCAGTGCGAGGCCCGGCGGCCGCGCCGCGCGCAGCGCGACCGGAAACGCCTTCGACGCCAATGCAACACGCAACGCCTGCACGTTGGCGAGTGTGCCGCCCGAGGTCAGATGGCCGAACGCGCAGTTCGCCTGCGTGGGATCATGCGGATACCCGACCAGCCGCGCGAGTTGCAGTCCGACCTGGACTTCGAGATCGACGGTAACGGGCGCCGCGTCATCATTAACGTTGTTCGGGTTGTAGGGCAGGGTGAGGATCTGCGCGGCGAGACCGGGCAGCAGCACGTCCGACACCATGTGACCGAGATAGCGCGGACTGTGAAACGGCACTGAGCGTTTGAGCGCCGCCGAAAGCGAGTGCAGCTCGCGCCGCAGGCGCGCCTCGAAGGCGAGAAACCGCGGCTGCATCGCCGCGCGCGTCGGAATCGCAGGCGGATCCTCCGGATGGAAATTGCGCCGCCAGTAGACGTGGTCGCGCAGAAACTCGACGACAAGCTTCTCGAGCAGGGCGTCGTTCTCGCCGTAAGGGCCTAGAAAGCAGGGAAACAGATCCGGATCACTCATCAGGCAATCATGGAGGTGCAGTCGGGTGTGCGCTTTCCGGGAATCCCGACAGCGCCTACGAAGTCGCCCGCAGCCCGAGAGCCGCAACGCAGATTCTCCCGAGAACTCCAGATACTGGCCGGCGCCGCGAGCATCAATCGCTGCGCGTTCGGTCTCTACGATGAAGTCAACAGTTGCAGGCGTGACACGGTTCACAGCGAATTTGAGCTTTCTTCCCGCTCTTTCATCGTCCGTGCTGATTCGGCTGATTCGGCTGATTCGGCTGATTCGGCTGACGCATACAGCCGCGGATGTCTCAGGAAGCACTGCGGCATTGACCCAAGTCAGGTCCACCAAGGGACGCCACGGATGCGTTACGCGGGACCTCGCATTCAGATGATTCGTGCTCTCTGGTCTCCTAGCACTACGCGGAAAAGCCCGGCATACGCCGGTCTGTGTGGACTGGAGAGTGAAGAGATGAACAAAAGCATGCTTCTGGTCGTCGCTGCCTTGTCGGCGACATTACTCGCGGGTTGCGGAGAATCTCAGCAGCCGATCGCGGTCGCCTATTCGGCGCCCGACACGGGCGGGTCGAAAAAGGGGGATTTCGGTCCGCCGCAGGGCGAGGCGATCAAGGCGGTGCTGAGGAGTCCGCCGGAAGTGCCGCCGGCGACGAACCGCAACTATCCCGCGAAAGTCATCGTTGATCTCGAAGTGAAGGAGGTCGACCTCGAAATTTCTGAAGGCGTGAAGTACACGTTCTGGACGTTCGGCGGCACCGTGCCGGGCAGCTTCATTCGCGTGCGCCAGGGCGACACCGTCGAGTTCCATCTGAAGAATCATCCCTCGAGCAAGATGCCGCACAACATCGACCTGCACGGCGTGACAGGTCCCGGCGGCGGCGCCGCGTCGAGCTTCACGGCGCCGGGGCATCAATCGCAATTCACCTTCAAGGCGCTGAATCAGGGTCTCTACGTGTACCACTGCGCGACCGCGCCGGTCGGCATGCACGTCGCGAACGGCATGTATGGCCTCATTCTGGTTGAGCCGCCGGAAGGACTGCCGAAGGTCGATCGTGAGTTCTATGTGATGCAGGGCGACTTCTACACCGTCGGCAAGTATCGCGAGAAGGGTTATCAGGCCTTCGACATGCAGAAGGCGATCGACGAGAACCCGACGTATGTCCTCTTCAACGGCGCCGAGTCCGCGCTCACCGGTCCGAAGGCGTTGAAAGTGAAGACGAACGAGACCGTGCGCATGTTCGTCGGCAATGGCGGCCCGAACCTCGTGTCGAGCTTCCATCTGATCGGGGAGATCTTCGACAAGGTGCAGTACGAAGGCGGCACACGCTACCAGGAGAACGTGCAGACCACGCTCATCCCCGCGGGCGGCGCGGCGACGGTCGAGTTCCACGCCGAAGTGCCGGGCACCTATGTGCTCGTCGACCACTCGATTTTCCGCGCGTTCAACAAGGGCGCGCTGGCGATGATGCAAGTGAGCGGCGAGGCGCGGACCGACATCTACTCGGGCAAGGAAGAGGACGAGGTGTATATCGGCGACAAGCTGGTGAGCCTCGAGTCCGTTCAGACCGCACAGGCCGCGAGTGCGCAGGGCACGCTCACCAAGGAGCAGCAGATCAAGGCCGGGGCGGCGCTCTTCCAGGGCACATGCTCGGTCTGTCACCAGAGCAACGGCGCCGGTCTGCCGAACGTGTTCCCACCGCTCGCGAAGTCCGACTTCCTCGCGAAGAATCAGAAGCGCGCGATCGAAGTGGTGCTGAACGGCCTGACCGGCCCAGTCACGGTGAACGGCGCGACCTACAACTCGGTCATGCCGCCGATGAGCCAGCTCAACGACGATGAGGTTGCGAACATCCTCACCTACGTGAACAACACATGGGGCAACAGCGGGCCGGCGATCACCGCGAAGCAGGTCGCCGAGGTGCGCGCGAAGACGAAGCGCGCGGAGGGGGCGGCGCACTGATCGCGCGCCGGCGGCGGGTTGTCCGTTGACAGTTGAGCGTTGACCGTCAGGAGTGCAGCTCTGCGCATGACTGACAACGCAGAACGGACAACTCGCCGTACCGCCCTGCCTGCTACGCGCAAGAGGATTTCTGAGGGGTGTATGAAGCTGATCCGAGTCATCTTTGTCGCAGTGCTTGCCATGGGCGCGGTTCTGGCGACGCCTGTGTTCGCCGACGCCGATCGCGGTACGCCGATGGCGGTCGTCTCCGGCGACGAATTCGAATCGGTGTTGCCGATTGCGCCCGGGCAGAATCGTGTGCGCGTCAAGACATTCAAAATGGACGCAATGCCGGTGACGAA
The DNA here is from genome assembly GCA_963723505.1 of uncultured Gammaproteobacteria bacterium. GTDB lineage: Bacteria > Pseudomonadota > Gammaproteobacteria > Steroidobacterales > Steroidobacteraceae > Steroidobacter. Next base: position 27,806 of record CAVRQU010000018.1, on the reverse strand, counting down.
TGCCGAGTTCGCCGCGTTCGTGCGAGCGCATCCGAAGTGGCGCCGGGATCAGGCGATCGGGCTGTTCGCAGACAACAAGTACCTTTCGCATTGGCCTTCGCACACGACGCCTGATCCGAAGCAGGCCAGGCAGCCGGTCACGCAAGTGAGCTGGTACGCAGCGCGCGCGTACTGCGAAGCGCGAGGCGCACGCCTGCCGATGTGGTACGAATGGGAGTGGGCGGCGGCCGCCAGCGAGACGCAGGCGGACGCACGCCAGGATCCGCAATGGAAGCAGCAGATCCTGGCGTGGTATTCACGCCCGGCGACTGATGGATTGCCGAATGTCGGCGCGCATACACCGAACATCTACGGCGTTCACGACCTGCACGGCCTCGTGTGGGAATGGGGCGCTTTCAAACGAGGGACTACAACGGCATCAGCTCGTCTCGCGCGCGACGCATCACCGGCAACAGAGCGAGCCCGAGAGTTGCAACGCGGTTTTGCGGGCCCGGCGCGCGCATCCCGATGGGGGCCGAAGAAGCACTACGCTTTCGTCGCCTGTATCCGCATCGCTGATGCTGCCCTCGAGCATGCAGGCTAACTACAGCCACTCGAAACGGATGGGGTGTCCGAGCCGCGCAATGAAGCCGTGAGCGCAATGTGATCGCGCTGGTCACCGCTGTCCGAGGCGAGCATCCCATGCGCTGGGCCGATGACTCCCAAGGCGAGTTCGCTCCGGCGATCACTCGACTGCAGCTGACCGACTTCAACCGTCGTGGCCAGCGCCAGCCGTTATCTGTATCGCCTGCGAGGCACAGTACGAGCCGATCGCTTCCCCGTGAGCTGCACCATGTTCATATGGTTCAGTGACGCGTGGGTTGCCCGTTGCGCTGGACTTTGACACTGGCTCGCGCCTTCGAAAACCGCGGGCTGCGCGTGCTGTCGCGGCTGTCGCTGCAGTGGTTGAAGCGCGGCATCCGCCTTAACGCTCTCGTGATGGTTGTCCGCAAGATCATCCGGCCCACGAACGCATGCATCCACGCCTTAAGACGACACCGCGCGCCTACCGGCGAGCAATCTCCCTGCAAAACAGCGCCGCTTCAATCGATTTCATCGCGAGTACAACTCGAACGTCCTCACGAGACGCTCGATGATGGCGATGTCCGCGGACTTCTTCCACCTGCGGCAGCTTCTCAACACGCTTGTCGCCGCCGATTATCCCGGGCATTTTGAACTGCGGCGAATCTCGATCAATCGAGACATCTCCAGCGTAATCAGACCCTGTACGTGGGACTCGCCTTCGTGCGCGACACCCTCGGCTTGGAAGCAGTCGCCGATGGTCTGTGGTCCATGTACTTCGCTCATCACCTGCTGGCTCGGCGATTCGCGCTCCATCTTCCCGCTCCCGTGTAGCGATGTCCCGAGACTCGGGTAACCTTCCGGACTCGAGATCGGAGACTGGAGACGCGGGACTCGAGACACGTCTCGCCTGATCGCCCTTTCATACTTGCACCGACGGTGCGGTTCTTCATATTCTGGCTCGAGCTCTCGAGTCTCGAATCTCGAATCTCGAACCACCAGATGCAACTGACGTTCCTCGGCGCCGCCGGCACAGTCACCGGCTCACGCTACCTGCTTCAGGTCGCGGGGCGACAGGTGTTGATCGATTGCGGCTTGTTCCAGGGCTACAAGCAGCTGCGGCTCAAGAACTGGTCGCCGCCGCCCTTCGATCCGAAGAGCATCGACGCCGTCGTGCTCACGCACGCACACATCGACCATAGCGGCTACATTCCGCTGCTCGTGAAGCGCGGATTTCGTCGCAAGGTGCACAGCACGCCGGCGACCTTTGAGTTGTGCCGCATCATGCTCCCGGACAGCGGTTTCCTGCAGGAGGAAGAGGCCAGATTCGCGAACCGCCATGGATTCTCGAAGCACGCGCCGGCCTTGCCGTTGTATACGAAGGAAGACGCGGAGGCGTCGCTCGATCGCTTCGAAACGCGGCGCGTTGACGAGGCGTTCGACGTCGCGCCCGGAGTGAGCGCGACGTTTCATCGTGCGGGCCATCTGCTCGGCGCCGCAAGCGTGCAGATCAGAGCGGGCGACGACACGATTCTGTTCTCAGGCGACCTTGGCCGTGCAAATGATCCATTGTTGAAGCCGCCGAGCCCGCCGCCCGCGAGCGACTACCTCGTCGTCGAATCGACGTATGGCGATCGTCGTCATCCTCCGGATGAGATTGAAGCAGAGCTCGGCCCGATCATTCGCGCGGCGTCTGCGCGGGGCGCTACCATCGTCATGCCCGCGTTTGCGGTGGGCCGCGCACAGTTGTTGTTGCTGCTGCTCGCCCGTCTGAAGGCCAAAGGCGCCATCCCGGATCTGCCGGTCTACCTCGACAGTCCCATGGCGATCGACGCGACGGAACTCTATCGCGTGTTCACCGCCGAGCACCGCCTGTCCTGGAGTGAGACGGCCGCGATGGGCCGGGTCGCGACGCTCGTGCACACGGTGGAACAATCGAAGGCGCTCGCGCACCGGACTGGACCGCAGATCATCGTCGCTGCGAGCGGCATGGCCACGGGTGGACGTGTCGTGCACCATCTCAAGACCTTCGCGCCCGATCCGAAGAATCTGATTCTGCTGGCCGGCTTTCAGGCCGGCGGCACGCGCGGAGCGGCGCTGGCCGCCGGCGCCCGCTCAATCCGCATCCACGGTCAGTATGTGGCGGTGAATGCGAACGTCATTCAACTGAACTCGATGTCAGCGCATGCCGACGCCGATGAGCTGATCGCGTGGATGCGCCAGATGCCGAAGCCGCCGAAGGAGACGTTCATCACGCATGGAGAACCGGCGGCCAGCGATGCGCTGCGCGCGCGCATCGAACGCGAGCTCGGCTGGCGGGCGAGCGCTCCGGAATACCGCGACGTCGTGCAGCTCTCCTGAGCAGTCGCCGATTGGCGGTTCAAGGCGGGACCGCGGCCAGGAAGACTGGATCGCGATGTCGGATCCGCACTCTCGGATTCGTCTTTCAGGCAGGAGGCGTCAACACCATGAGTAAATCCGCTGTTCAGAAGATCGTGCCGCATCTCTGGTACACCAGGGAGGCCGAAGAAGCCGCTCGGTTCTACGCGACCGTGTTCCCCGACTCGCGCGTCGATCGCGTCACTTCGTTGCCTGCCGAATCGCCGAGCGGGCCCGCCGGCTCTGTCGACGTCGTCGAGTTCACACTGTGCGGTCAGACGTTCATGGCGATCAGCGCGGGGCCGCACGACTCGTTCAATGACGCAGTCTCGTTCCTGGTGAACTGCAGCTCGCAAGCGGAAATCGATCGCTACTGGAATGCATTGCTTGAAAACAACGGCAAACCCCAGGCATGTGGATGGATCATCGACAAGTACGGGGTCCGATGGCAGATCGTGCCGACCGTACTCGGCGAGATGATCACGGATGCGGACAAGACGAAGGCGAGGCGTGTGGCCGAGGAGATGATGAAGCAGGTGAAGTTCGATATCGCGAAACTCGAGGCTGCGTTCAAGGGTCGCTGAACGTAACGGCGCCAGCGCGCCATCCATAGTCCGTCGATTCAACGGTCCATCGAGCAGCAGCCGTGCGTCCATGCATACATATATATATGTATGGCCGGCCCAGCAGGTTCGATGGGGGTCGTTCTGTCAAATCGAACGGCAACGAGTGATCCGGCGCGGTGCGGTCGGAGGGTTAGGTGCGGGGTCGCACCACAAGAAGTTCTCCGTTCTCCGTTGCCCGTTGTGCGCAAAGTGGAGTGATGGACCAGCACAGTTGCATTTCCGACTCGCTACCCCCTGCTGAACAGCCACCACGCGAGCCACGCGGCCGATACCGATGCAACGACGCCGCCTGCGATGCGCCATAGAAAGGGTCGTGGTCCGCTTGCTGCACTTACGATGATCTTGGTCACAGCGTTCGTGGTGAAGCTCAACAGCACCGCGATCTGAGCTGCGTGCATCGACAGCACCTCGTTGCGAGCGAGGATCGCCGCGGAAATCGCGCCTGAATGCGCGTCGGCGAAGCCCGCAGCCGCGACGCTCGCGAGCGCGGCGTTTGCGCCGAGCGATTTCGACAGAAGCGCCGAAAGTACGAGTACGCCGCTCACTACAGCGCCGAAGATCAGCGCCGCCCGGAGGCTGATGGGTCGGCCGAGCGGAAAATCGGCGTTCTCGCTCTCGTCTTCGCGCCAATGCAGGAACCAGCCGTAGGCTGCGGACACCAGGGCCGCAGCGATGCACGCCGGCGCCAGGCTCGTCGCGAGAGGCGCATTCACGGCGCCGACCACGGTGAGCAGAAACACCGCCGTGGTGACCGATGAGAACGTCGCGGCTGCGGCTGCATTGCCGGCGATGACCGGATGTTCTTTCGCGCGCTGACCCATGGCGCCATGCGTCGACACGCTCGATACCAACCCGCCGAGAACGCCGGCCAGCATCAGCCCCCGGCTCGGTCCCCATAGTCGCAGGCCGATATAGCCAGCGGCGTTGATCGCCATCACCAGCACGACAACGACCCACATTTTGCGCGGATTGAGCGTGTCCCAGGGATCGATCGTGCGATCGGGCAGGAGCGGCAGTACGACGAGCGCGGCGGCGGCGAGCAGCAGGCCGTCATGCAACTCGCGATCGCTGAGGCGGTCGGTGACCAGTTTGTGCAACCAGGGCCGCGACGCGAGCAACACAGTGACTGCGACGGCGGCGCCTGCGCTGTATGCGGGATAGGGGAGGCTCAGCGCGCCAAGCGCAAAGGCGGCGATCAGCGCGACTTCAGTCGTGACGCCCGGGTTTGTTTCGCGCGTGCGCAGATACCCTGCAATCGCGATCGCGCCGATGAGCGACGCGAACACCGCCAGCAGCAGCGCGTTGGCGAGCAAGGCGCCAAAGGCGCCCAGCAGCGCGGCCAACGCGAAAGTGCGTACGCCTGCGATCTCGCGATCGGGCCCGGCGCCCTTGGACCGCTCGCGCTCGACGCCGATCATCAGGCCGATGCCGAGCGCGACCGCAGTGGACAATATGAAGGATTCCACCTGGCTGTCTCCCTTCCTTCGGATTTCGCAGATCTTATCGTTTTCGCGGACACGACCCGCAGGGGCGGGCAAGCGGTCGATTGAGGGCGAACGGCCAGGAGCGGACACGCGCTGCGGGTCGTCAATCGAGGCGTTCGAGTGTAGGCGATGTGGAGCATGGTCGCCTTGGTTGACTGTGGGGTGCGCAACATGCCGACCGCTCCAGTTGCGACCGCAATGAGTCACGGTGATCGTGCGGTCGTGGAAGAGACACGCTTTCCCACAAACGGACGCGATCAGGACGATGAGGAAACTCACGCCGATTCGGCCGCACCCAGACCAATTCTGAATGGCTGGGAAGGATCGGCTCAGTAAGTGCGGTCCAGTTTTGGGACTGGAAGCGGCGCCCGGAGCTGCGCGAGAGTCACTGCGATGCTGCTGGAGCGAGCATCACGCACTTAAGGAGTCATCATCATGAGAACGCGAACTCGTATCGCTGCCGCTGCCTGCGGCATGCTGCTTTCCACCGCTGCACTGTCGGCCAACGACCCGGTGCTCGAGTGGAATGCGATCATGGTCAGCACCACGGCCGGGCAGAACCCGGTCTTCCAGGGGCGCTTCGCGGCGATCACGCAGTTAGCGGTGTTCGAAGCGGTGAATGCAATCGACAAGGACTTCGACCCATACCTCGGCACGGTGGCCGCGCCGCCGACCGCGTCCGCGGAAGCCGCTGCAGTCGCAGCGGCGCACGCGGTGCTGAAGAACTATTTCCCGGCCAACGCATCCGTGCTGGATTCCGCGCGTGCCGCATCGCTCGCTCGCATCGCAGATGGGATCCCGAAGGAAGAGGGAATCGCAGTGGGCGAAGCGGCAGCGACGGCGATGATCGCGCTGCGCGCCGACGACGGCTCCGCGCCGCCGGAATTCTACCTGCCTGCATCTGCGGACCCGGGCGAGTGGCAGCTGACGCCGAGCTGTCTGCCGGCTGGAGGCGTCCTGCTGCAGTGGCGGAATCTGCGCCCGTTTGCAATCGAGACCACGGATCAGTTCCGCGCCGCGCCGCCGCCGGCGGTTACGAGTTGGCGCTACGCGCGCGACTATAAGGAGGTGAAGCGAGTGGGAGGCGTTGACGCCGATAGCCAGTCCCGGCCGCAGGATCGCGCCGACGTGGCTCGTTTCTACGCCGCAGCTGCGCCAGTTCCTGTGTGGAATGCTGCGGCCTCACAGGTCGCCGTTGAACAGAGCCGCTCGATGTCCGAGAACGCGCGGGCGCTCGCGCTGGTGAACATGGCGATCAGCGATGCGCAGGCGTCGGTGTTCGAGACGAAGTATCACTATAACTTCTGGCGCCCCGAAACGGCGATTCGCGCCGGCAACGTCGACGGCAATCCGCTCACCCGCGGGGATCCCGACTTCCAGCCGTTCGTAACCACCCCGTGTTTCCCGAGCTATGCATCGGGGCACGGCAGCTCGAGCGCCGCGGCTCGTGAGGTGCTCGAACGGCTGTTCGGCGCGCGCCATCATTTCATCACGCTCCGCAATCCGGCAGTCGCCGATGTCGAGCTCCAGTACAGCACCTTCCGACAGATGACCAGCGACATCGACGACGCGCGCGTCTACGGCGGAATTCACTTCCGCTTCGACCAGGAGGCCGGCGCGAAGCTCGGACGACACGTGGGCGCCTACGTGCATCGGAACACACTGCGGCGCACGCATGGCGGCGAGTGCAGCTGACGAGCGTTGCGGGCAGCGAGCGTCGTGCGGCGCTGGAAACTCTCGCCTTGCCTCGCTCTGCTGCTCGCAGCAAGCTACGACCATGCGTCAGGAATACGGCCAATTCTGTCCTGTCGCGCTCGCTTCAGAAGTGTTGGCGGAGCGCTGGACGTTGCTCGTTGTTCGCGAGTTGCTCGCCGGCGCACGACGCTTCAACGACATTCGTCGGGGCGTGCCGCGGCTCTCGGCGACGCTGCTCAAGCAGCGACTTCTGACGCTGGAGCACGCAGGTATCGTCGCGCGGAAGACGACCGCACGCGGACCGGAGTACTTCCTCAGCGAGGCCGGGCTGTCACTGAGGTCCGTGGTCACATCGATCGGCGAGTGGGGCCAGCGATGGGCGCGAGACATCCGGCCCGAAGATCTCGATCCGGGCTGGCTCGTCTGGACGATGCATCGCCGCCTGAACACGGCGGCGATGCCTCCCGGCAGAACCGTGATCCAGATCGAGTTCGTGGACGCGCCGGCGAAGCAGAGGCGGTTCTGGCTCGTTCACTGCGATGGCAAGGTGGACGTGTGCCTGAAGGACCCTGGTTACGACACGACAGTGCGCGTTTCGACGCGCGTGCGCACACTGGCAGAGGTCTGGCGCGGCATCCGTTCGGCGAAGGATGAGCTGCGGGCGGGCCACATTCATCTCGATGGCGCTTCTGACTATCGCCGTGCTTTTCCGCGATGGCTGCTGTTGAGCGTGTACGCGCCGATCGAAAGACGAGCCCATTAAGACCTCAGTCTGGATGTCTGCTTCGGGTCAGGAGCACACATCACCCTGGCTGGAAGCGGTCAAGATCGCATGCCATGACCACTGCCCCGCTGAATGCGGGCGTTATTCCCCAACCGACCAGATTTGTCCGCTCTCGGCTGCGGATTCAACCGGTCGATGCAACACCTAGACTCTCAATGTAGAGGGGAGGATGTTGCCCATGAGGTACCGGACGAGGATCCAGTACACAGAAGCCGACAAGGCGTTGATGTGGGAACGCTGGCGACGGGCGAGTCGCTGCACGCCATCGCTCGGCTCTTCGAGCGTAACCATTCCGCGGTTGGCGGGATTCTCTCGAGGACCGGCGGGATACGTCCGCGGCCCCGATGTCGCGCTTCGTTAGCCTTGGCTTTGGCTGAGCGCGAGGAGATCTCCCGTGGCGTGATGGCGGGGCTGTCAGTTCGTGCGATTGCTCGCACGCTTGGCCGTCCGCCTTGCACGGTAAGCCGAGAGTTACGCCGCAACGGCGGCCGGGGCGCGTACCGAGCGAGTGCTGCGGATCAGGCGGCGTGGCGACCGGGCGCAGCGACCGAAGCGCTGTAAACTCGCGAAGAACCCTGCGCTGGCGCGTGTCGTGGCCGACAAGCTGCAGCTCCAGTGGTCGCCGCACCAAGTGGCCGGGTGGCTCAAGCGCACGTACCCGCAGGACGAGACGCGCCAGGTGTCCCACGAGACGATTTATCGCACGCTCTTCATCCAGGCCCGCGGTGCGCTGAAGAAAGAGCTGTTGCAGCACCTGCGACGCACCCGCGGGATGCGCCGTTCGCGCCATCACACGCAGAAGACGTCCGATCATGGCCGGATCAGCGACACGGTGTCGATCCGCGAACGTCCGGCCGAGGCAGAGGACCGGGCGGTGCCGGGCCACTGGGAGGGCGACCTCTTCTTCGGCAGTCACAACAGCCAGATCGCGACGCTGGTGGAACGCCAGACGCGCTACGTCATGCTCGTGCGAGTGCTCGGCAAGGACACCGAAACGGTCGTGAACGCACTCATCAAGCAGGCCCACAAGTTACCTCGCGAGCTCTACAAGTCGCTGACCTGGGACCGTGGCAAGGAGATGGCGGACCACAAGCGCTTCTCGCTCGCCACCGACGTGAAGGTCTACTTCTGCGATCCGCAGAGTCCGTGGCAGCGAGGCTCGAACGAGAACACCAACCGCTTGCTGCGACAGTACTTCCCCCGAGGGACTGATCTATCGGTGCACTCGCAGGCGACGCTCAATCGCATAGCCCGCGAGCTCAACGAGAGACCGCGCAAGACGCTGGGCTACCATAGCCCGGCGGAACGATTCAACGGAGTGTGTTGCGTCGACCGATTGAAACGACTCCCGAAAGCGGACGTTCAACGTTTGACATGAGGGGCGGCCGCAAGTGGGCGAAGCCCGCTTGTGGACGTCCCCTCTATGGAAGGGTTAGGCCTCGGGTTCGTGGCAAACCACTTCGATGTTGTGCCCGTCCGGACCAATGACGAAAGCTGCATAGTAGTTCGCGTGGTAGTGCGGGCGCAGACCAGTCGCACCATTGTCTTTGCCACCCGCCTCCAGAGCCGCGCGATAGAAAGCTTCGACTTGCTGGCGATTCTCGGCCGTGAACGCCAAGTGAAGATGCGCCGGCTTCTCCTCGGTTTGGTACAGGCACAATGAAGCCTTACCCTTTGGGCTAAGCTCGACACCGTACGTCGGCGGCCCCTCCGAGACAACAGCTACGCCGAGCGGTTCGAGTGCCTTGAGGAAGAACGCTTTGCTCGCTGCATAGTCGCTGACTCCGAATTTGACGTGGTCAAACATGAGTTCTCCTGAAGTGTGTGGGCCTGCGCGAGGCCTAACGCCGGCCATCACGCGCGTGCGTCCTCGCACGTCGCGTGGATGGCCTTGTTCGGCACTGCACGCGTCGGACGTCGCTCATTGCGACACGCGCCCCCACCAAGTGACCCGTTAAGGGCGCGAGACTGGGCCTTCTCCGATCTTTTCTACCAGCGTCACGAAGGTCAGGCTCCCGTCGGCGAGCTTACCCCTAATCTCCCAGCATCCGGGCGTCCGCTGTGGGTCGCTAGCCGTCATCGACTTCATGGCGCCTATCGGCCGAGGCCGTGTGAAAACTCACAGCCACGTCGAGCGTCGAGATGGACCGGCAACTCGCTGACAGCACTGTTTGATTGAGGCGGGCTGCGATCAGGCGCGCAGCGCCTCGATCAGCGGTCCCGTTCCCATGATTTTCATCACTCGCTTCAGGTTGTAAGCCAGCACGTGGAGGCTCATCTCTGCGCTCACCTTCGGTAGCCCTCGACACAAGAAGTGAGTGCGCCCATCCAGGCCTTGATCGTGCCGAACGGATGCTCAGCCGTGCTTCGTCGCGCCTGCATCGCCTTTGGGTTGGCATCGAGCCGGCTCTCCATCTCGTCGAGTACGTGCTCGTGCTCCCATCGGCCGATGCGCCTGTAGGCCGCCGTGGTGCACTTCGCGCGTAGTGCGCACCTAGGACAGGCCGACGACCAGTACTTGTGGATCGCCATGCCTTTCTCGACGCTGGTGAAGCGCCGGATCGCGTACTCGCCCGCCGGGCAGCGGAACGCGTCGCGCTCACGGTCGTACACGAAGTCGCTCTTGTCGTAGCGACCCTCGGCCTTGCTGTTCGAGGTGAGTACCTTCGGCACCAGCGGCACGATCCCGGCGTCGTGGCAGGCTTTGATCTCCTCGCCGCTGTAGTAACCGCGATCAGCGAGCGCGGTGAGCTCGCCCGTTCCGAGCGCCTCGCGCGCCGCCTCGGACATGCGTTTGAGCTGATGGCGGTCCGAGCCGACGTTCGTCACCTCATGCGTAACGATGAGGTGATGTTCGGTCTCGACCGCCGTCTGCACGTTGTAGCCGACGATGCCGGTGCCTTTGCCTTGGCTAGCCATCGATCGAGCGTCCGGATCGGTGAGCGATACCTGGCCGTCCGGTGAGGTCTCCATCCGAGCCTTGAGTCCATCGAGTCGGCTCATCTCATCCTTCAACGTAGCGATCCGTTCCTTCAGGCGCGCCGCCTGCCGTGGACTGCTCGGCGTCTCACGGCGGTCCATCCGGTCGAGCTGCTCGAGGTACTCGGCGATGCTCTGCTCGATGAGTGTCATCTGCGTCGCCATCTTGCCGCTCGTGAAGTTGCGGTCTCGGTGGTTCACCGCTTTGAACTTGCTGCCGTCGATGGCCACCGTTGCTTCGGTGAAGAGGTTCCAGCGGCGGCAAAGCACGATGAACTCGCGGCAGACGTTCTTGATGGCGGCCGTGTTGGCAGATCGGAAGTCGGCGAGTGTCTTGAAGTCGGGCGGCATACGGCCCGCAAGCCACATCAGCTCCAGGTTCCGTCTCGCTTCTTGCTCCAGCCGACGCGAGGACTGGATGCGGTTGAGATAGCCATACAGATAGATCTTCAGCATCGTGCCTGGGTGATAACCCGGCCGACCGGTCGCCTCGGCTTCGACGCCGTCGAAGCCGAGCGACGCGAGATCGAGCGCTCCCACGAACGCGTCAATCACACGGACGGGGTTCTCTTCGCAGACGTACTCGTCGATCGTCTCGGGGAGCAAGGTGCCTTGAGATCGGTCGGCTTCATCGATGAACCGGCTCACGGAGAATCCTCGAAGCGGGAACACGGGCTGATGCTAGCCTTTAGACAAGAGTTTTCACACAGCCTCGGCCAGAAGGCGACATCGTGGGCTGCTGCACGGATACCCGAAAGCGGACACTCAACGTCGCCCAGCGCGTCAGCGGCGTCGCGCGTTCAAGTCCCGCTATCGATGGTTGAGCTGGCGCACGCTATAGATACGAACGCGAGCGGCTCAGTCCGACTCGATCCAGCGCAACGCTTCTTCCATTGTACGCATGATGCGAACCTCGACCTTCGGGTTGTCGTTGAGCGTCTGGAACATGCGCGCGAAGCCGAACTGAAGCGGACTCGGCGCGACCAACGCCGAGCGCATCGGCACAGACAATTTCAGCTCGCGGCGCCCCTTCGCGATCATTTCTATTTCGGGAAAGCCGATATCGATCTCATCCAGCAGCGATAGATCGGTGATGCGGTGCTTGGGCGGCGCCGGCATCCTGGCGTCGAGCTGCGCCATCTCGGCCAGCGCGCGAGGGAGATCCTCGCCTGTGAGGGAGGAATGCAGTCGGAGAAGCAAGTACTTCTCATGGTTCTCGATCTCGAACGGCATGACGTCACCTCGGCCGTCAGCTTGAACCTTCGCGCTGGCGTTCAAACGGCCCGGCGCTTCCTTTAAGAGTAAAGCGAGCCGAAGTGATTGAACAGCGCGCGACTAGTGTCCGCTCTGGGTCGAGAGCTGCAGGCGACGCGCGAGACGCGCGCCCGCGCAGCGTCGTTGATGTTCGAAGCGGTTCAATTGAGCTGGCGGCCCTTCGCCCCCCTAAAACCGTAGTTCGTCGCAAGCTCTCATCCGAGCGACCGGAATTCGGCATTCTGCGCCACACCCAACGACTCATGTGTGTGTAGACCGTATGCCAGTATGGCTCGAGAACGATCCGCGTCCATTGGACTGGAACGGCCCCGTTGATCGACCCTTTAGCCGGTTCTCCGAACTCGCTTTGGATCGGTCGATCATCGATCACTTGGAGCACGCGGCTCGCCGACATCGAAACAGGATCGCCATCAGGGATGCAGATACAGCGCTGACTTTTGGCGAGCTGTGGGATGGCCTGTCTGGGCTTGCCGAGATCCTGGCGGCCGATAGCAAGCCGGAAGATCTGATCGGCATCCTGTTGCCGGCATGTCCGATGTTTCCCCTCGCGATGTTCGCGTGCCTGGCGGCAGGACGCCCGTTCGTGGCGCTCGATACGCACTATCCGACAGCCTGGCTGGATCAGGTGCTGGAAGATGCACGGCCAACCTTGATCATCACACGAGAAGATTGCCTCCCACACCTGGAGAGTCGCGCACCAACGACGCGCGTGGTGCAAGTGACGGGTCTACCCAAGCCGCGCGCGCAGGTTGGAGGCCGGCCAGGCTGGGCCTGGACGAACCCGCCTGCGTGCTGTTCACGTCCGGGAGCACCGGTCGGCCAAAGGGCATCGTCAACAGTCAGAGAAACCTTCTGCAGCGCGTGGCGCAATCGATCAACGCCGCGCACATCAACGCTGACGACAGACTCCTGACGCTCGCCTCGCTTTGCACGATCGTCGGCGTGCGCGACGTCATGACCGCACTGTTGGCGGGCGCAAGCGTTCACCTCCTCGATCCGCAGGGCGCCGGCGCGCGCGAGATTCTGAACACGATCCGGGCGGAGGCGATCACGATCCTGTTCGCTTTTCCGGCTCTCTTGAGATCGGTCGTCACGGCCAGTGCAGAAGCGCGCCGGGGTCGATCTTCGGTTGGTTCGCGTGGGCGGCGACACCATGCTGTGGAGCGACGTCGACTTGCTGCGCGCGTGGCTCGCACCGGGGGCGCATGTCCAATTGATCTACGCCGCCACAGAAGCGCCGATGCTGCAGTGGTTCGTCGATGACGCTTGCCGGGGCGAAGATGCCCGCATCCCCATCGGCTATCCGCTCCCTGGCAACCGCCTCGCAGTGCTCGGTGACGATGGCCGCGCCGCGCCGCCTGGCGAAGTCGGCGAGCTCATTGTCGCAAGCCCATACGTGTCGTTGGGACGTTGGATCGATGGACATTGTGTGGACGGGAGCGTTGCAGCGTGCCGCGCGCATGGAGCTCGACTCTTTCGAACGGGAGACCTCGTTCGCCAAAGGCCCGACGGACTCCTGGATCGGGTCGGCCGCAAGGACCGGCAAGTCAAGATACGCGGCGTCCGCGTTGATCTCGACGGCGTGGAAGCCGTCTTCGCGCGCATCCTTTCGTACGGGATGTCGCCGCGCTGGCGCGAACGAGCGCCGTCGATGGCACGCTGACCCTCGTCGCTTATGTGAGCGCGCACGATGCAGCGCCCGCCGGACTGGTCGAGGAATTGAGAGAGTATGATGCGCTCGATGCCGCCGCCGATGCGCCCAGCGCGCTTCTATCTCGCAGACAGCATTCCCCGCTTGCCGAGCTCGAAGCTGGACGTTCGCACGCTCACGGCTCTCGATGACGCCAACGTTCAGAGCGAACGTGCTGAACCCGCCGCTGACGCCGAGCACGCTCTCAGGTCCGGCGATCGCATCGCGCAGACTGTCGCGCAGGTCTGGCAAGACGTGCTGCTCGCGCCCGTTCGCGGCCCGGAGGACGACTTCTTCGACGCGGGCGGCGATTCCCTGAATGCGATCGTGCTCACGATGGAGCTCGAACACGCGTTGGGATTGGAGCTGTCACCGACTCTGATCTACGAGGCGCCGCAATTCGATCGGTTTTGCGAGGTACTGAGAGAGCGTCGCGCTCCGCGCTACGTTCCGCTCGTTCCGCTAAAGGCTGGCGTGGGCGCGCACCCGGTCTTCTTCATCCACGGGCTCGGCGGGAACGTCGTTGACATCCTGCCTACGGCCCGGCGCATGGCGTACGCGGGCGCCGTGATCGGCATCCGCGCACGCGGTCTCACACGCGGTGAAGCGCCTCACTCGAGCGTGGAGGCGATGGCTGCGGACTACCTGAACGAGATCAGAGCGCACCAACCGAGCGGCCCTTATCGGTTGTGCGGCTATTCCTTCGGTGGGCTCGTGGCCTTCGAGATCGCGCGGCGGCTTTCGGAAGCGGGAGAGAAGGTCGAGTTCGTCGGCCTCTTCGATACGACGATGAGTCCACTGAGATGGCCACTGCGGACCTGGCTCTCCATCATCGGCCGGCGCATTGGGCGTCTGCGCAAGGGGCCAGCGGCCACGACGATGCGACGGCGCGGCCCGCCACTGCCTGGCGTTCTGAATTCCTTGCCCGCAAGCATGATCAGAGTGGCCGCGAGCGCACTCATCGCGTCGGCAAGGTATCGCCCTGGATTTTATCGAGGGCAGCTGACCCTGTTCACGCCTGTGCGCCGCGAGCCGGGTATTCCGCCTCTCGAAGCGATCTGGCGCAAGCACGCTCGCACGCTCTCAGTTGTCCACACCGAAGGCGACCACTCAACCATGCTGTCCGCGCCCAACGCAGACTCTACCGCCGCGTCGTTGACGCGCTGCTTGTCGCAATGCTGATCGCCCAAGCGAGTTCCACACTCGTTGGTCAACCCTTCTTCTGGGATAACTGCTGAACGGCTTCCAGCGCCTTCATGACATTGTCCTTCGGCGCAATGCCGCCGATCGTGGCCGCGATCTTTCCGTCCGGCGTCACGATGAAGGTCGTGCGCTCGGCAGCGGCGTGACCGATCTCAACCCCGCGCGTGTCCTTCATCGTTATCAGCGACTGACCGTTGTACTCGGAGATGATCTTCAGATCGTACGACCTGGCGATGTCGCCTTTCTCGTCCGAGGCCACCGGCAACTTTCCGGCGCAGTATTCCGGGTCTGCCGAGAACTGATTCAGTCGGGCGATATTGTCCAGTGAAACGCCGACGACACTCGCTCCTGCGGCGCTGAACTTGTCGTAGTTCACTGCGAACTCGTGCGCCTGCACGTTGCAACCGCTGGTATAGGCGGAAGGATAGAAATAGACCACGACCGGACCCTTCCTCAGTGCGTCCGCGAGAGAGAACGTGAATTCCTTTCCGGCCAGCGACGCCTGCGTCTTGAACTGCGGCGCCGTGTCGCCCTGCTTCAATGCCGCAAATGCCGGCACTGCGGCCACGATCAACAGAAGGCTGAACTCTGCGCGTTTCATGACTACCCCCTTGCTCAGATTGTTGGGACGGGAACCTTCAGGCCGAAGCTCCCTTGAAACGCACGGATTCTCGCACGAAGCGTGCCCCTTCGACGGACGGTGACAATGCTCCACTCCGGGCTGAGCTGATGAGGGAATTTCGGGCCTGTGTGAACCGCAGCGAGCTTTTCACGGACTAACCGCGGATGCTCGGGATGAAGCACTCCCGGATTACCTTGGTCATTCAGGCGCACGGTCTCGACGAAAGCAGACTCAAGGGACGCGTTGATGCGCGGCCGCTTCGAGTCGAATCCGCCATTGAAAGTCGACCGCCCTTCGGCCAGAAGCGGCCGTCGCTCCTGTAGACTTCCAGAAAGCGAACACCAACCAATCGAGAGATCGATCGTCCGACCGAATCCCAACTCAGGAGGTGTTCTATGGCCACCGAACGGCAGCCCTATCACGCCCATATATATTTCGAACCCGGCGAGCACGCCGTGGCGAATCGACTTCGTCAGCTGCTGTCGGAATCCAAGCTCGTCGTTCTCTTTGTAGGGGAGATGCGCGACGAGCCTGTGGGCCCGCACCCGAAGGCGCAATTCGAGGTTCATTTCCGCGAGGATGCGTTACCGCAGGTCATTTCGCTCATCAAAGAATCCGGACTTACCGCGCTCGTGCATCCACTGACTGACGATGATCTTGCCGATCACACGTCACTCGGACAGTGGATCGGTGAGCCGCTACCTCTCGATCTTTCCGTGCTTGATCCGCCCGGTATGAACAAGGGTGTCGCCCGTTTCGGCAAGTCCGACTTCTAAGCTTGCCAAGGGCGGGTCGAAGACCTGGGTAGTGATTCCCTTCGGTCGACACGCGCGCAGGACTGCTTCGGCTCGAGAGAAGGAGTCAGCCTTCGGCCGAGGCTGTGTGAAAACTCTTGTCTAAAGGCTAGCATCAGCCCGTGTTCCCGCTCGAGGATTCTCCGTGAGCCGGTTCATCGATGAAGCCGACCGATCTCAAGGCACCTTGCTCCCCGAGACGATCGACGAGTACGTCTGCGAAGAGAACCCCGTCCGTGTGATTGACGCGTTCGTGGGAGCGCTCGATCTCGCGTCGCTCGGCTTCGACGGCGTCGAAGCCGAGGCGACCGGTCGGCCGGGTTATCACCCAGGCACGATGCTGAAGATCTATCTGTATGGCTATCTCAACCGCATCCAGTCCTCGCGTCGGCTGGAGCAAGAAGCCAGACGGAACCTGGAGCTGATGTGGCTTGCGGGCCGTCTGGCGCCCGACTTCAAGACACTCGCCGACTTCCGATCTGCCAACACGGCCGCCATCAAGAACGTCTGCCGCGAGTTCATCGTGCTTTGCCGCCGCTGGAACCTCTTCACCGAAGCAACGGTGGCCATCGACGGCAGCAAGTTCAAAGCGGTGAACCACCGAGACCGCAACTTCACGAGCGGCAAGATGGCGACGCGGATGACACTCATCGAGCAGAGCATCGCCGAGTACCTCGAGCAGCTCGACCGGATGGACCGCCGTGAGACGCCGAGCAGTCCACGGCAGGCGGCGCGCCTGAAGGAACGGATCGCTACGTTGAAGGATGAGATGAGCCGACTCGATGGACTCAAGGCTCGGATGGAGACCTCACCGGACGGCCAGGTATCGCTCACCGATCCGGACGCTCGATCGATGGCTAGCCAAGGCAAAGGCACCGGCATCGTCGGCTACAACGTGCAGACGGCGGTCGAGACCGAACATCACCTCATCGTTACGCATGAGGTGACGAACGTCGGCTCGGACCGCCATCAGCTCAAACGCATGTCCGAGGCGGCGCGCGAGGCGCTCGGAACGGGCGAGCTCACCGCGCTCGCTGATCGCGGTTACTACAGCGGCGAGGAGATCAAAGCCTGCCACGACGCCGGGATCGTGCCGCTGGTGCCGAAGGTACTCACCTCGAACAGCAAGGCCGAGGGTCGCTACGACAAGAGCGACTTCGTGTACGACCGTGAGCGCGACGCGTTCCGCTGCCCGGCGGGCGAGTACGCGATCCGGCGCTTCACCAGCGTCGAGAAAGGCATGGCGATCCACAAGTACTGGTCGTCGGCCTGTCCTAGGTGCGCACTACGCGCGAAGTGCACCACGGCGGCCTACAGGCGCATCGGCCGATGGGAGCACGAGCACGTACTCGACGAGATGGAGAGCCGGCTCGATGCCAACCCAAAGGCGATGCAGGCGCGACGAAGCACGGCTGAGCATCCGTTCGGCACGATCAAGGCCTGGATGGGCGCCACTCACTTCTTGTGTCGAGGGCTACCGAAGGTGAGCGCAGAGATGAGCCTCCACGTGCTGGCTTACAACCTGAAGCGAGTGATGAAAATCATGGGAACGGGACCGCTGATCGAGGCGCTGCGCGCCTGATCGCAGCCCGCCTCAATCAAACAGTGCTGTCAGCGAGTTGCCGGTCCATCTCGACGCTCGACGTGGCTGTGAGTTTTCACACGGCCTCGGCCAGAAGCGGCCATTGTGGATCAGGGAGTTAACCCTGGATCCCACAACTACCTTCAACTCACAGCGCGTCACGTCGGGCAGCGATACACGTTTCCGCTCAGCGTGACGTTCGTTTGCAGGATCGAGCCACCTGACATCTTTGCGTGGGTCACGCTTCTTTACGCAGTCGCACTGGCGTTAGCCGCACGCTGCACGCACCGGTCGGACGGAACCGGGAGCCTCGCATCAGCTGACCGCCGGTCATCGCAGGGTCGTCGATGGATTGACCCGGCAGAACGCCTGAAAGGGCGGCCATGCCGCTTCGCTTCAGCAGTGGATTGGTCGTTCACGGCTTATCCTTAGACATGAGGTATAAAGAACGAAACAAAGAGCGGCGGCATCTCTGATGCATCTCTTCTATGTCGACGAGTCTGGCATTACAAATCAGGCGCACGCACCGGCGGTCATTGAGACCAGCCTTCCGAGCGCTCGCCGCGACCGCCATCCTTCTGACCATGGTCTGTGTCGTCGCCCAAGTGGGGAACGCTCAGACACAACGACCGAACATCGTGTTGATTGTGTCTGACGACCTGGGCTACGCGGATATCGGCGTCTACGGCAGCCGAGAGATTCCAACGCCAAACATCGATCGGCTCGCTCGAGGGGGAATTCGCTTCACAAACGCCTACGTGAGCGGCCCCTATTGCAGCCCGACACGCGCAGGTCTCATGACCGGCCGGTATCCGCAACGTTTCGGCTTCGAATTCAACCCGGATGGATCGCCGGACTACGGGTTGCCGCTAACCGAGACGACGCTGGCTGATAGGCTGAAAGCTGTCGGATACCGCACGGCCCTGTTTGGCAAATGGCATCTCGGTTCGGCGGATCGATTGCACCCGATGCGTCGCGGATTTGAAGAATTCTATGGGTTCCTCGGCGCTGAGCATTCGTATGTGAATGTTGACCATATCGATGTTGGCACGAACACGCCGGACCCGCTGCTCGACGGCATGAAACCCGCCTCGTCGGTGACGTACCTCACGGAGGCGCTCGGCGATCGGGCCGTCGGTTACATCAAGCAGCACGCGTCAGAGCCGTTCTTTCTCTATCTCGCGTTCAACGCAGCACATGTGCCGATGGAAGCGCCAGCGACGTACCTCGCTCGCTTCCCGAACATCGCAGACCCACAGCGCCGTACCTATGCCGCTATGGTGTCTGCGATGGACGATGCGATAGGGAGAACGCTAACTGCCCTGCGCGATCAGAACCTTGAAGAGAAGACGCTCGTGATCTTCTTGAACGACAACGGCGGACCGACGATGCCGACGACGACCGTCAATGCGTCGAGCAACGCTCCGCTGCGCGGATCGAAGCGGCAGACCTGGGAAGGCGGCATTCGGGTGGCGTTCGCGATGTCGTGGAAAGGGCGCCTCGACGCGGGGCGAGTGGATCACAGGCCGATCATTCAGCTCGACGTTCTGCCGACCGCGCTTGCCGCCGCGGGCGTCAGCACGATCGGATTGGCGCTCGACGGCGTCAACCTCTTGCCGTTTCTGACCGGTACAGCGACAGGCACGCCGCACGATGCGCTGTATTGGCGCTTCGGCGGCATGATGGCGATTCGCAGAGGCGATTGGAAGCTGGTGAAGACTCGCGACGGCCCGTTCGTCGACGTGGATCCGTCGGCGCTCCGCGATCTGTCGGAAGCCGGTCTCTACAATCTCTCTGAAGACATCGGCGAGTCGCGGAATCGTGCCGCCGAGCGTCCGGACAAGGTAAAAGAGCTCAGTGATTTGTGGCAGCAGTGGAATCGCCAACTGGCCAAGCCGTTGTGGAGCGCCAGGGCTGGGACGCCCGCCAGGTCGAATGCCGGTCGGTGTTTGTTCCAGGTGAATTCGCGTCATGACTGCGGGACGCAAGCCGACGCCGACGTGGCTGAAATTGATCAGCGGCGGCGGCGATTGTCATCGTGAACGCCTGCGTGATGACAAGCCGAAGACCGATGCGCCGCCTGCATGCCGCCAACGGCGACTCTCACCGAGGACGAGCAACAGATGTGGCGCTTGGCTCCTTGAACACATCTACATCCCGCTCGTCCACGGTTCGGCCGATGCGCTGCTGTTTACCAAAATCTGCAAGTTGTGGGCGCGTGCCAACCTGAGCGCCCTGCGCGACTGTCGGTCACATCGCGAACGCTTCGACGGAATCTAACGCCTCACGTCGGGACGCGGGACCGCCTTCGGCCCAGAAGCGGACATCGAACGATCTGCAACCTTGCACACCTGACTCAAACAGTAGCCGCTCGCGGCGAATCGGCTGCATGGCGTTGCTGAGCCTCACTGATAGGCGGGGAAGCGCCTCCGCATGACTTCCTCTTCTATCTTGATGCGGCGGAAAAGAACCGCCGCGTAGCATGGAAAGACGATGGCTAGGACCAGCCATGCCTTCATGATCAACGCTACGCCCACCAACTCCGGAACAATATTGAGGTAGTAGTTCGGGTGGCGCACCGTGCGGAAGAGCCAGCTCTGCTTCAGCGTATGCCCATGGGCGATAAACACCTTGACGCTCCAGAGATCGCCCAGCTCGTGAATGACGTATGCCAGAACCAGCATTGCGAAGACGTAGATAGCCAGACCAAGCCAGGTCCATGCGTCAATCTGGCTCCCACGCCACAAACCTTCCAGGAGCGCCGCGCCGTAGAACGTGATATGCAAAACGGTGAGCAGACGGGTATTTCTCGCGCCAAATTCCTCGGCGCCTCCAGCGCGAAGGCGCGCTTCGTTTCGCTTTGAGACGAACAGGCTCGCGAATCGGAGTAGAACGGCGACAGCGAAGAAAGTGGCCAGGACAGGGCTCATGGTCACGTCTCACTTCTCCCTTGCATTGGGACCGACGGCAGCCCAGTGAGCCGCGCAGCGGACGAGGTGTCAAGACGAGTGACGAGTGCAAGTTCGGAAGCAGAAGTCTGCAATCGGCCAGCGGACGCCGCCAATCCCTAAACTCACCGATCACGGTGTCGCTTTGAGTTCCGGCTGCATGCGGAGCGTAGCTCGTGCCGCAGGATATGTTCGCCTACCCGTTTGCCCAGCAGTGCACCCGCTTCCTGATCGAATCGATAGTGCACACCACCATAGATCCTCGCATCGTCGATGTCGTCGGTGATTTGCTTGAAGGTCGTGTAGCGAAGCACGATGCCGGGCGCGGCTTCATTCGTGAGCGTGATGGCGTGTCGGTCAACGCCGAACTCGCGCTCGAGAATCGTGCGCGCGGCCCCACCGAAGCTCGCATGGCCCGACGGATAGGCGGGAAACGGCGGCGTGAAAACCAGCGGTTGCCACTTCGGATCTGGCTCCGTCTTGTCATTGCCGTCCGTCTGCCCTGCACGGATCGCAGTTACCGGGCGCCAGACGTTGAAGTGATACTTCGTTTCGAAGCAAGCGACCGCACTGTCCCAGATCGCCATGGCGAGCAACGCGAAGATTCGCGCGTTCTCGGAGAGAGTCTTGCCTTGGGCCGCCGATGCCTGGCGTGCTGCCGGATAGTAGACGCCATTCGGTTCGGTGACTTCGTAGAAGCGGGCAACTTGCGTACGATCCTCGGAGCGCTCCGTGCTGTGCGCCTCGCCGAGCCGCTTTACCTCATCGTAATCGCGAGCGTACTTCTTCGAGCGCAGGGCTGGCGCCGGCGCTGAACGAAACTGCCGGCCGTTGCGGATGCTGAAAGTGTCCACGTGGCCGAGACCCGGCATGAACGCAGGCGTGAAATCCGGTGGAGTAGGCTGGTAGTCGCCCGGTGCCGTTCCCGGGGTGTACGGAATCTGCGCGTCGAACCCATCGCGTGCGCGAAGCGCGAGAATCGTCTCGGCCGCCGCGACGCCGACGGCAACGCCGTCGGCCTTCTCGGGACCTTCGGTAATCGCGGCGAGAGATTTTTCACGCGCGGCATCGAGCTGCGGCGCCTGCTCCGCATGCAGCTTTACGAGCACTGCGTGCGCGGCGGCGATAGCCGCAGCATCCGGCGATGCGCCCGATGCGCCTTCGATCCTGTTGCGATACGGTTCGTAGTCCCCGACGATGGAATTCACTGCCTCGAATACGGCCACCTGCACGATGGCGGCAGTGCGTATCCGCGCGGCCGGCTCCGTCGTCAGAACGGTTGTCTCCATGATGGCGTTCCAGTCTGTAACCGCATCCGCGTGCACGATCGGAGCGCAGGACAACAGGAGCGTTGACGTGAAGGCCGCGCACTGAAGGCCGCACACCGGATGGCTGCGAGCCGGCGGGCGGGTCGGAGGAGTTCGGGGGGTGGCGTCGGTGTTCATGGTCGTATGAATACCGAACGGCGGTAGCGAGCGCTTGCCTGTGCAGGCCAGCGACTTCACCGAGTGGTCCAACCTTGCGGTTGAGTGCGAATCCTCACGCTGCCGCGGCGCAGGCCTCGCGATACTCACTCGGCGTCTGCCCGAATTTCGCCTTGAAAACGCGGCTGAAATGGGATGGCTGCTCGAAGCCGCACTCGAAGACAATCTCGGTAACGCTGATGCTGGTCGTGGTGAGCAGATGCGCCGAGCATTCCAGGCGCCGCTCGAGCAGCCACTTGCCAGGCGAGATTCCGTAATGCTGGCGAAACTCGCGCTTGAACGACGACAGGCTTCGGCCGCTCAACTTCGCGAATGCCTCGATTGGGAGATTGTGGCAGCAGTTCGCTTCCATGATCGCGGGGATCGACGGAACGTCGGTGCTGGCGACGCTGCGCAGATATCCGGACAAGGTCGAATTGCTCGCGCTGACGACGATGCTCGCAATCAACTCCTTCAGCTTCAGCTTCAGCAGCAGCTCCGGTGGCGCGCCGGGGTGCTGAAGAAGACGGCCATGGCCTGCAGGAACGCCTTGACGCCCGCATCGTCGTTGACGTGAATCAGCATGTCGCGCGTGATCGGCGGGGGGCGGCAACGCCGGCAGGTCCGGTGCGATTCCCGCACGGCCGCGCGGACAAAATCGTCGGGGATGAAGAACATGAAGAGGCAGATGTCATCAGCGCCGCGCTGGCGGAGGAAACAGGCGCCCTTCTTGAGGAAGATCGTATCACCCGGGCCGACTTCCCAGGTTCCGCCCACCGCGTCGCAACGTCTTCCTGCCCGACAGCACGTGCACGATGCGGTCGTGCTCCGCCCAGTTCGCCTCCCACTGGCCGGAGCTTGGGCAGCTGAAGTAAGCGAACAACAAGTCGCCGATGTCGAACTTCCGGAAAGTCGGAAATCTTTCGGCGACCGACGGCGAACGGAGTGCTTCGATGATGTTCAGCATGGGGGCTTCCGAAGCGACTGCGACCAAGCGAAGTGTCACGCACCTGGCGAGCCGGTAGGCCGGACTTTCGTCGGCACAAAATGCCCCACTAAGGGTAGATCTTCGAGTCGGGCGTATGAGTCCGCCATGTCAGCAACTCGCGGCGCCGCGGCTGCCGCAACGCATCTCAAACTGCCCATTTCGTATCCGGCGCACAGTCGCCCTCAGGAGCGCCTTCACACAAGCTTAGGACGTAGCTCCCGCCTCGGATAATCGGGGTGGGCGTCCGCTTCCGGTCGCAAGTAGAAGTCTTGCAAACGGCCCAGGAGCGGACATCAACCCTGGGGCCAACCGGTCGGCGGTACTTACGCGTGCATCCCGGCTTGCACGAGCGCGAAGAATTCTCTTGAAAGTACTATCTACCCTTTCTCGTGGGTTTCACAAGCACTGCGTGTGATGACGAACTGAGGAGGGATTTCCATGGCCGACGATCTTGCCGCAGCTAACGTCAATCGGTCGTATCAGCTCGCGGCGTCGAGCATCGCGATCTTCACGTTCCTGCTGTTCTTTCTGTATCCGAGGTTCGCAAGCGGCGAGGTCGACGCCTTGCGGTATCAGGCCACGTTGATCGTGATGGGTGTGGCGACGTTTTCATTCGCGTTCGCGTCCTTCTATTACTACGGCGCCTCGCTGGGCGGCCGGATCGACGATGCCGAGCGGGCTCAGTACTCCCTTCGAGGCGATCGCTTCTGGCTGCTCGGATGCGTCCTGCTGTTCCTGGCGCCGAGCTTGATCCTCTTCACGGTCAGGCTTCTTGCCGTCGCGTCTGCGTGGTTCGCACTCTGGCTGGTGTACGTGCTCTTCGTGATCCGCTACTTCCCCCGCGTCCAGACCGCGCGGAAGAGCTGAGCTCGCACCCCCGCGCTAGACCTGTGTACCTGTCGGTCAGCTCACGCAAGCCGCGTCGGATTCCGCTTTGCGCTCTGGCCTGGTCGCCCCGCTCGGAAAGGGTTGGCTCATTCGGACGCAAGAAACGGAGTGAGTCCAGAGATTCGGAACACTACTTTCCCGCCGTACCCGATCGTCGGGTAAATCGGACCCGCAGTAACCGCACCTACTCAGGGCGATGTAAAGGAGTGTTTCCAATGACCACTGCACGTCGGCCAGCATCAGCACAGGACACAATCACCCGTCGGACATTGCTGAAGAATTGCACGTCAGCTACCGCAGCTGCGGTCGTCGCGGCGGGGTCCGGATCTCTCGTGGCGCAATCAGCCGTTGCGGGACCCTCCACGCTCGAGAGCAACAAAGCCATTGTCAGTCGATGGTTCACCGAATTCTGGGGCAATCCATGGAACCCCAAAGTCATCGATGAACTGGCCGCCCCTGACATGCTGTTGCAGTACTCGTTGCACGCTCCACGCCGTGGCCGCGAAGACATTCGAGCTTTCATGCTCGGATTCCGTCAGGCATTCCCGGATCTGGGTTTTACCGGAGCTGCGGATCTAATTGCGGAAGGCGATTACGTTGTAGGCCGTTGGGTCGGAGGCGGTACGCACACGGGCCCTGCGTTCGGCGACTTTCTTGCGGGTTCATTGCCTCCCGCCACCGGTCGCAAGATGCACTTCACGGGAACGACAGTGATCAAGGTCGTTAACGGGAAAATCACTGAAGAGATCGGCTTGGACGATGGCGTTACTGCACTAACACAGCTCGGCCTTCTGCGCCGGGCGCAATAGGCGAACCGCACAAAACGTCGCCATCGCGACAACTCTGACAATAGCGTCGGGGCTCCCGTGTTTAACATCCTTTTCACAGTGATCGTCGCCGGCCTGCTGTGGGCGGCCTGTGGCTTCGGGATCGGCGTTTGCAGGAGATTTTGCCGCTGCGGAGCCGGTAGAGATTGCGACCACCTAATCAGCCATCGTTCGAAGGAGAACGCTCATGAAATCCGTTACGACCTATCTCAACTTCGACGGCAACTGCCGCGAAGCCATGCAGTTCTATCAGAAATGTCTCGACGTCGAGATTCAGATCACCCCGGTCATGGAGGCCACGGGCAAGCCCTCCGCCGCAGCAGACGCAAGAGTCATGCACAGCCAGTTGCTGCGCAATGGACAGCCGATTCTCCAGGCTTCCGACGACCAGCCTGGTAGTACCCCACGTCCGGGCACCAACACCCATGTCGCCGTCGACTGCGATTCGGTAGAGGAAATCGACCGCATTTTTGGCGCGCTGAGCCGGGACGGCGCCGTGCGATTGCCGCTCGGCAATGTGCCCTGGGGTGCGCGCTTCGGGATGTTGACCGACAAATTCGGCATCCAGTGGATCCTGAACTGCTATCTCCAAAAATGAGGGCGTTCGCTCAGATTCAGCTGCGTCCAGCGCCGACCTGTGCCTTGCACTGGATGGACGCGTCGCCGCAGTCGTCACACGATCCGCTTCACTGTGGGGCACAAAAAATCCAGAGCGCTCGCGCCTGTGGGCATCCGACAGTGACCTACTCGGACATATGAGCGCGACTACTCACTCATCGCATTTGCAGACGGTGCGAGCACGAGCGCGTGCTACACGTCGCGCTGCTGTTGCGTGTGTTGGACCTCGCGCGACTGGTTCGCGAGGCGAGTCGTCTTCGCTTCTACAAGTGCGATCTGCGCGGCGCGCGCCTCGAAGCGCGATACCACGATTCTCGGGGTGATCCGCACTAGAGCTACGCGGGCACGTTCCCGAAGCAGCGTGGAACGTTTCTGCGTCCGATCCGCGCAGTTGCCGCGTGACCTCTTTGCAGGTAGGGGCGCCGCTTTCGCGTCACACTTTGTGAGCAGCGGACGAGTATGGCTGAACCTATCGTCGACCGGACCGTGAGCATCACGCGGGCTGTTGCCCCAAGACACTCAGGAGGCTATCTATGAATAGCAATGCGCTATTTGGGCTCAGCATTCTGATGAGCTTCCTTGCTTTCGGCATCGTCACGAAGCTGTACGTCTGGCCGCGACTCCGGGTCATGCGCCGAGAGGATGCCCTCCTTCCATTGGTGGTTCCTCACACATTCCGGTTCATTGGGCTCAGCTTTCTGATCCCCGGCGTCGTATCCCCCGGACTTTCACCGGCGTTCGCAGTTCCGGTTGCGTATGGCGATCTGGTTGCAGCCATCCTTGCGGGCGTCTCGACTTTGGCACTTTCCACTCGCGCATCCTGGGCCATCCCGATCGTGTGGGTGTTCAACGTGTGGGGCGCGGTCGACCTCTTGCACGCAATCTACCTGGGCCAAATCGGCGTGCGCGTCAGCCCCGAGTCGCTGGGAGCGGCGTTTTACATCCCGACAGTCGCTGTCCCAGCGCTTCTCGTCATGCACGGGCTGATGTTCTGGCTGCTGCTGCGGCGAAAGGAATAGGTCGGAAGCTTCATTGTCACCACCGACGTCGGTCGGGTCACGCCGTTCCTTGACGCGTCGTTCGATAAGCTGTTTCTCATGTGCTTGACTACGGCCCGCCGTGTGACCTGGCGTGCTCTTGGATCTCCTCCATCGTGACGTAACCGTCCGCGCTGGTGTCCATCTCGTCGAAATGATCGCTCACGATCGGCATTGGGTCCGCCTCCGCCTGAGTGAGCTTGCCATCGGCATTGCTGTCGGCCGCCGCGAAGTCATCTTGCAGGTTGCTAAGCACCAGGACGCCGCGCATCGGGCGGCCTTCGGCGACTTCCTCGCGGGAAAGGAGCCCGTCCTGGTTCGCATCGAGCTCGTTGAAACGCGACGCCAGCCCAGGGCGTCCTGCTGGGCCTCGGCGAGGGAGATCATCTTGTCGCCGTCGGTGTCGAGCGCTTGAATCTCCTTGGGACCCTTCGGCACTCCGGGCTCGGCGAAGGCGCTGATCGCGACCATTAAGGCGCACGTCAGTAGTGTGTATCTCATGGACGTCTCCTAAAAGGACCTGAACGACACCCGTGTAATCGCGAGCAAAGGCGCCAGGGAGCCGACCGGAGGACGCCCTCGAGCGCGTCGCTATAATGAAGATGCGACTGCGGGACAAAGGGTCGCAGCCCAGAAACGGACGGTTCAGCGAGGGGGCCACAGCCTCGAAGGCCGCCAATCGAAGCGGGCTGCTACGGTTCAGCATATTCCAGCAATCCGATGAGATGACGAGCATGAACACGACACGCTTGAGAATCGCTGGCGCAGCACTGGCGCTGCTATGGTTGAGCGCAGCGGCTCTCACGGAGGAACAGAAAGCGCCTTTCGTACGCATTGCCGAGCTTGAGATCGATCCTGCTCAGCTGGATAACTACAAAGCTGCCGTCAAGGAAGAGATGGAGACTTCAGTCCGTACGGAGCCGGGAGTTCTCGCGATTTACGCAGTCGCAGAAAAGGACAATCCAACGCGGCTCAGATTCTTCGAAATGTACGCCGATGAAGCAGCCTACAACGCGCACATCCATTCACCGCATTTCAAGAAATACGTCGCGATCACGAAAGACATGATCACCTCACGCAAGCTGATCGACACGGCGCCGATTCAGCTGAGCGCGAAGAACAAGTGAGGTGCGATTAGGCTCAGGATCAGGTGCGTTTGCAAGCACCTGGCTATCGGCATTGGCGCCAGCAGTTCGGTGATGTCCGCTTCGGGTCGAGGCTGTGTGAAAACTCTCGAGGACTGAAAACGGCCGCTGATGCACTGCGAATTTGACGCGCGTACGTTCGATACTCTTCTTCTCGCGATTTCAAAATCGAAAGCATCGCATCTACGCGAATTGGTTCCGAGTTTAACACAGCCTCG
>CAVRQU010000017.1:0-168396 GCA_963723505.1 uncultured Gammaproteobacteria bacterium | reverse complement strand
CGTGCCGGGCCGGGAAACCGGGATAACGCAGATCATCAATCGCCGAAGTACCGCTGCATACCGTGACGCAGACTCGATTCGTCACGCCGCAGTCGCTTTGCGACAACGGCAATGGAAGCGACTCGCAACTTCACGGCTTGGCTCGCGATCCAGGCGCGAGCCTTCACGACTGTAGCGGCGCGACTTGCCGAGCACAGATCTTCTGCCGCCACGCCGAACTGCGCACAACCTTCACCTATGAGTTCTTCCAGCGTCTTGCGCGAACGCGGTGACCACGCTTTGCCCAGCATTCTGCGGCGAAGTCATCGCTGCCGAGTATGCGGCGATCGTTTGGATTGCACTCGACGAGCGGCGACGTCGTTCGTCGGCCCACCTGCGCGTTGATGAAGGAGCTGTAAGCGCCGATGGCGCGCTCGCGCTGGCGATGAAATAGTGCAAGCGCGAAATCGGTGGTCACCCAGGGTTCTTCGCGCTCTCCGAGGTAGACGTGATGACTCGACCATGGATAGTCGTCGGGCGATTCGACCATGCGCGCGCGCACTGGATTCAGGTGAATGTAGCGAAGCAACTCCAGCAAATACTCATCGACGTCGACCAACACAGGGTAGTAACGCTTCTCGAAAAGGTGACCGGTCGTGTGCAGTCCGGCCTGAATCATGCGCGCATAGCGTCCTGCGATACGCAGCATCAACCGCCCGAGCGGCGCTTCACCTACTTGTATCAGCAGGTGAATATGGTTCGTCATGTAGCAGTAAGCATGGACGCGCGCGTCGAATCGCGTCGCGACCTCTTCGATCAGATCGCTCAGCAGCGCGCGATCCTGCGGCCGGAAGAAGATGCTCTGCCGATGGTTCCCGCGCAGCGTGACGTGGTACATCGCGCCGGGCACGTGCAGACGAAGTGGTCGCGGCATCCTTGCCTCGAATGGAGATGAGCGTGTCAGACCATCCTAGCGACCGGCACGCTCACGTGGTCTGCGCATATCGAGATCAATCCCAGAGTTTTCCCGGTTTCCCGGCCCGGCACGGAAGGAGGCACGAGCTCGTTGCACGGAGCGGCACGGATGCCCAGACCACCTCGATTGCACGTGCCCGGCGGTTGCTATCACGTCATCCTCCGGGGCAACCATCGCGAGGCGCTATTCTCGTCAGCAGATGATCGTGATCACCTGAATCAGCTGTTCGCAGAGGTTCTCCAGCGCCTCGACGCGCGGATGCACGCCTTCTGCTGGATGACGAATCATGTGCGTTTTGATCCAGGTGGCTGAGCAGCCGCTCGGTCGGATCATGCATCGAGTCGCCGGACGGTACTCGCGCCTGCGTCATCGCGCTCTTCGCACGACCGGACATCTGTTCGAGCGCCGCTACAAAGCGAAACTGATCGAGATCGATGCGTATTTCCTGACGCTATTGCGATACATCCATCTGAACCCAGTCAAGGCGCGCATCGTCGCCGATGCGGTGGACTATCCCTGGTCGTCCCATCGCGCGTATCTCGGCCTCGAGGAAATTCCGTGGTTAACGTCAGACTTCGGTCTGGGTCTGTTCAGCCCGGATCGCGGCCGCGCGCGCGCCGCGTACGCGCGTTTCATTGCCGACGTCGATCCAAGCGGCGTCGACGATCCGGGCGAAGACACTCATCCTGAGGACTCTCGCATCATCGGATCCGATCAATTCATCCAGAAGCTTCCGTTCACGCCGCACAAACGAAAAAGCGCATTGAACCTGGTCAGCTAGCCGAGGAGTTTTGCAGGTCTGAGCGCCTCAGCGTCGAGCTTCTACGCTCTGCCTCGCGAGCGCGCAGCATTACTGCCCAGCGCGCTCACTTTGCTTCGATCGCCATCGAACAGCGCGTCGCCACGCTCAGCGAAGTCGCTCGATATCTCAACCGCGACTCCTCCGCCCTGGGCCGATTGCTCTCTCGCCATCAACACAGGCAATAAGGCAAGGCCCGTATGGCATGTCCGGCACGTTGAGCCCGCAGGCACGTTGAGCGCGCACTGTTGCGCAAACCTCCGCTAAAGCGTGTACTCGGTTCAGCGCCTACTCCACGGAAGTCTCTAGGCGATCACGTCCTCACTTTCGAGGAGTGCTCACGTACGCCTTGTCGTGAACACTCAGTTCCCGTGCTCCAGGCACTTCGGCCCAACTACGAGGAAATGACACATGATCGTCTTTGGAAACAAACTTCAGATCAGCCTGGGCGCAATCGTCGGGTCGGTGGGAAAGAGCCCAGTGCGGGTTTCGGCTGTGGTTGGCACGCTACTGACGGCGCTCTGCGCAGTGCCGACGGCCGGCGTCGCACAACAACCCGGCGCCCTGGATACCAGCTTCGGTGGCGATGGTCGGGTGGCGACCGATTTCGGTGGCGAAGAATCGGCCTTCGCGGTCGCGTTGCAGCAGGACGGCAGGATCGTTACGGCAGGCCAAAGCGGCACGGGTCGCTTTGGCTTGGCCCGCCATCGGCGAAACGGACAGCTGGATCCGACGTTCGACGGCGATGGTCGCGTAACGCTCGCGTTTCCTGGTAGTCCCACGCGCGACGGTCAGGCCCAGGCCGTGGTCGTGCAGCCGGACGGAAGAATTCTCGCAGGTGGTTGGTTTAGGGGCTTTGGCTTTGGTGGCTTTGTGCTGGCGCGGTTTCGGCCGAATGGCAGCCTGGACACTAGCTTCAGTGGCGATGGCGTCGCGACCACCAACCGTCACAACGCGCGCCACATCCATGCGATTGCGTTGCAACCCAATGGCAAGATCGTCGTCGCCGGTCAGGCTGTCGACGGTACCGGCCGCTCGGACTTTGCGCTGGCACGCTATCTGCGAAACGGGAGCCTGGATCGGAGCTTCGGCGATCGCGGGATCGTCATCACTGACTTCGGCGGCCCGAACGACTTCGCGACTGCACTCGTGCTTCAACCCGACGGCAAAATCGTCGCTGTTGGGCGCGGCGATCATGCCGAACCCGGCGGCGATCTGGTATTCGCAGCCGCCCGCTATCGTCCCGACGGCAGACCGGATCCGACCTTCGGAACCAACGGTCGGCTGACGACCTTCGTGGCGACCGGTTACTTCGCGACCGCCGTGGCGCGTCAATCCGACGGCAAGATCGTCGTAGCCGGCCAACCCGAGCTTCCTCGCGGACTTCGCCTTGGTGCGCTACCTCGTAGACGGCTCTCTCGACTCGTCTTTTGACGGCGATGGTGTGGTACTCACCGATTTCGGATTACCGAGCAAGCCAGCGGTGTGGCATTGCAGCGGGACGGCAAGATCGTCGTCGTCGGTGCGCACACCGATTCGTTAGGCCAGCGCTTCTTCGCTGTTGCGCGTTACGAATCCAGCGGCATTCTGGATACAACATTCTCGGGCGACGGTTACGTGTTCACCGACGTGACTGCCAACAATTTCTCGGCCGCTTTTGCCGTGGTGGTGCAGCCCAATGGCAGGATCGTCGCGGCGGGCGGAGGCCGAAATAGCACGGGCGCCTCGGATTTCGCCCTAGCGCGCTATCACGCTCTCACGAACGTCGCCGTCGCCGACGCGGCATCGAGCGAGTGAGTGCCGGATTCTGGTCAACCGCAGGATGTGACGCCGCTTGAAGCTTGAGAACTGATGGCCGCGTCGGTATGAGGCGCGCCATCTGGCGCGGCAGAATGAGTTTGAGAGAGAATGGCCGACGGCGCCAGGCCGCACCTTCGCACCTTTCTCGTTGAATGCCGAGCTATCGCGCGGTATCCGAAACGCGCTGGTCGGCCATAGCGGCAAAGGTGCGAAGGTGCGGCCAGGCGCGGAGGGAACTCTACACAGGCGATAAGGCCCGTATGGCGTTGAGCCCTTGTCCGACAGGGAGGGCTCCCACTCACTCGACGCCATTGAATACGGACACGACGGATGCGTAACGGAGATCGATTGTTGTTCAACGATGCGCGAAGCGTGCATCGAAGAGATGCCTTGTGCCATTGACAACGACTGGCTGATGGGCGGCACCAGAGATCTCCGCAGTGATTGCGTTTCGCCGTTTGCATCAAGCGTACTACGGTACCAGGAGCCTCTGGTTCAACAGATCGTGCTTCAGCTGACGAATCCCCTGCCACGCGAGAGGATGGCAGCGCCTAATGTGGTCGGCGATTGGGCAAAGCAAGGCGTCGCACCCTTCACCGCCTCCTTGCTTTTCAGCGCGCGCCTAATCCGCGACCAAGCATCGTTATCCCTGGCAAGCCTGAGAAGACATTCCTGCGCCTTGCTGGCCTCTCCAATTCTCCGAATATGACTCCAGCAGTCCGACAGCGCCGTGCCCGTATTCGAACCATGGCCAACGACCTTCCGCAGAGTAGAAGACCTGGCCGTACAAGAACGGGACTATGAGCTGTTCGAAATAGCGGCGGAAATCGAAATGAGGAGCGAGAAAATCCTGTTCTTCGAGGGGCTACACAGACACGCGCTCTTGTCAGTCTGATTGAAGTGACGGTCCGGCGTGGGATCAACACCTTCAACATGAAGCGCCGGAAGGGCGGAACTGACTTGTCGACCCTTTCCTGAATCCGAATGTCGAATCGCCCCGATAGACGTTGGCCGCCGACTGTATCGGGAGCACCGTTGTCGAGGCAGAGAAACTGATGAGTCTGACCGTTGTACGTTGCCGCGAATTCAATTACGCCTGCGACTGTATCCGCTTTGGCTGAAACACCTGGATACGTTGACGCCAGCCACTCGCTATCTTGATCGGTAATCATAGCTCGCGGACCAGGGCGCACGCGGAGCGAATGCTCCAGATGCGGCCGGTGTGCGAGCCGCGGCAGCAGTGCCAACTACGGGTCCTGACGCGGCCGACCGCGTAGGCAGTGCGCCGCGAGCCATCGCCTCTCGAAGCTCTTCCTCGCCAGCATAGGCGTGCCTTGCCTGAAAGGCCTCTTCAACCCACTTGCCGAGATTGCTCCGCCCGTCATCATCGACCCAATCGTAGGTCTTCGATATCGCGGACAGCGGAGTTCCGTCCTTCAGATAGACCGCGTCAAGAGGGTTGGGACCGGGGCGTCCGCCTTTCCTTCCTGGTTCTTCATCTTGTGCACGCGCACTCCAACCAGTGCGTTGCCCCGCTCCCAGCTTCTCTCCGCATCTCGTGGTCAACCCAATCGCGCTCCGCGGTCTCTGCCCCAATTAGAACGACGGTGACCGACGTATACTTGAGCTTTCTCCTCGATCCAGCGCTCAATCGCGGCGTCGCCCTGACGCTCGATCTTTTGCCATTCGACACCATCGATCACGCCATACTCGTCTTCGTCGGCGAGTAGGTCGCAGTTCCGTACCTGTCCTGCGGCGAGGCGTCACGCTTGAAATGAAAACTGAAGAAGACTTTTCGTGACATGGGAGCACTCACAGGGCAACGATGAAGATGAAATGAGCCAGTAGGAGCCCGCCATGGGAACAGCTCGATGGTGCGCGAGAATCGCAGCCAATCCAGCTGATGCCAGCGCTGAACGGCCGTGTATTCATCGAGAAATCGATCCCCGCATCGGGTTACGCGCGCACATGGTCGTACAAGCGTATTAACAGTCGTTCGCGCGACAGGTAGTAGCCGTCGAGAAGCCAAAAAGAATAGAGCACCGTCGCGGAGATGATGACGTAGACGAAACTCGTTTCCTTGAAGCCGAGCGCGAGCAGCGCGCCTACAAGTGTCACCGCCCAGCCCTTGAACAGAAAGGAGTAGCTCGCCATCCGGTTGATGGAGGCTTGAACGAATTCGAGGTGCTTTGTCTTTGCGTCCATATTGAGATTCTAAAAAAGCCCCGATGTGACGCGGGGCTCGGATGAATGGAGGCCTAATGGGTTCCTCGTCCAATGATTCAGTGATTTTAGCTTGACCCCTGGTCGCAACTTATGGGGTCCGAAGTCGCAGCTCATGTGTACTAGTCCCGACCCGATCTGACAGTTAGCCGGTTCTCCGGTATGTCTGTCAGATCATGTTACGAGATCGACTTCTCCCGACAGATTCGTTTGCCGTCCTCGAACGTCGCCATCGGCGTTCGACCACAGCACATCTTGCCCTGATGCGTGCGCTCATCGTTGTATGAGGCGATCCACGCGTCAAGATCGACCTGCAGTTCTTCCAACGTCGCGTAGATCTTCTTGCGGAAGGCGACGGCGTAGAACTCGTTCAGGATCGTTTTGTGGAAGCGCTCGCAGATCCCATTGGTCTGCGGCGACTGCGCCTTGGTGCGCGTGTGATCGATATCGTTCATCGCCAGGTACAGCTGGTACTCGTGCTGCTCGACTTTGCCGCAGTACTCCGTGCCGCGGTCAGTCAGCACTCGCAGCAGCGGCACCTGATGCTCCTGATAGAACGGTAGCACCCGGTCGTTGAGCAGATCGGCCGCCGCGATCGGCGTCTTGGTCGTGTACAGCTTCGCGAAGGCCACTTTGGCGTAGGTGTCTACGAAGGTCTGCTGGTAGATCCGCCCGACGCCTTTCATGTTGCCGACATAGAAGGTGTCCTGTGAACCCAGGTAGCCGGGGTGCGCGGTCTCGATTTCCCCGCACTCCAACTGCTCTTCGCGCTTGCGCTCAAGGGCAGCGACCTGCGTTTCGGTGAGCACCAGGCCTTGCTCTGCGGACTTCTTCTCCAGTGCCGCCAGTCGCAGCCGAAACGTCTGCAGCTCGTGGCGTAACCACACCGAGCGCACGCCGGTGGGACTGACAGAGATGCCTTGCTTGCGCAGTTCGTTGGAGACCCGAACCTGACCGGCCGCGGGATTGTCGATGGCATAGGCCCGGATCGCCTGCTCGACCACCTCATCGACCCGGTTCTTC
Source organism: uncultured Gammaproteobacteria bacterium (assembly GCA_963723505.1). Taxonomy (GTDB): domain Bacteria; phylum Pseudomonadota; class Gammaproteobacteria; order Steroidobacterales; family Steroidobacteraceae; genus Steroidobacter. The sequence continues at coordinate 161,596 of CAVRQU010000017.1, read as the reverse complement.
GGATTCGCGCGCCGCCGATCCTTGTGCAGCAGCGCGTCCAGACCGCCGCTTTCCTTCGCCTCCTTGACTCGATAGAACGTATCGCGTGACACGCCCATCACCCGGCAGGCCTGCGACACATTGCGCAGCTCCTCGGCCAGATTCAGCAGACCGACCTTGTGCTTGATGAGGCTCTGCTCTAAAACATTCATGCGGGGTTACTCCCAGTGTGTTCAGTGATTGCTTGGTAACAACCATCGAACCGGGTAACCCCGCCTTTTTCAAGCGCGGTGTCAGATCAAGTCGAAACTAATACAGCTCATGGGGTCTCCACAACGGAATCGGACAGTCCCTGACAGGCCCCTACCCGCACTTCGAATCCCCGCAATTGAGGCACGTCATGCACCCGTCCATCAGCACGACCGCCGCGGTGCGTGCACTTCGCGCACAGCTGCGCGCCTTCGGGGAAGTGACTCTTGGCGAAGGCGTCCTGCTGCTTAGCGCGCGCTTCGTACTCCGCCTTCTTCTCCTCGATGAGCTGCTTGCGATGCTCATCCATCTCGGGCGACTTCAGCAGGCCGATCATCTGCAGGTGCTTCTCGATGACGTAGCCCAGCTCCGCGATGATCGAGGGCATGAACTTGCCGCCCGACTGCCAGTAGCCGCCGCGCGGATCGAACACGGCCTTGAGCTCCTCGACGAGGAACGTCACGTCGCCGCCCTTGCGGAACACGGCCGAGATGATGCGCGTCAGCGCGACGATCCACTGGAAGTGATCGAGGTTCTTCGAGTTGATGAAGATTTCGAACGGCCGGCGCTGCTCGTACTGCGTGCCTTCGTTGAGCACGATGTCGTTGATGGTCACGTACATCGCGTGATCGGAGACGGGCGTCTTGATCTTGTACGTCGAGCCGATCAGGACTTCCGGACGCTCGACTTTCTCGTGCATCCAGACGACGTTCGATTCCTTCTTCGGCGCCTCCGCAGCCGCCTTCACCGCAGCCTTGTCTTCGGGCTTTTCGACCCGGTACTTGGTGATCTTCTTGTCGATCTTGATCGAACTCATAACAAGCTCCAGCGGCTTGCGAGCCGCTTCCGCAGTGATTGGTGATTGGCGGACGGCGGACGGTGGAAGACGCTCCGAACTCACTGTCCGCTGTCCGCCGTCCGCTATTCACCAGGCAAGTTCGCTAGAACTTGCCGTAATAGCCCTTCTTTCAGCGCATCGAACAGATTGGCGGCGGTGTGCTTTTCGCCGTCGTACTCGATCTCTTCGTCGCCGCGGACTTTCATCTCCGTGCCGTCCTCGAGCGTGAACACGTAAGTCGTGTTCTTCAGGTCCTCTTCCTTCACCAGCACGCCCTGGAACGCTTCCGGATTGAAGCGGAACGTCGTGCAGCCCTTCAGACCCTGCTCGTAGGCGTAGAGATAGATGTCCTTGAAATCCTCGTAGTCGTAGTCCGTCGGCACGTTGGCCGTCTTGGAGATCGACGAGTCGATCCACAGCTGCGACGCCGCCTGAATGTCGACATGCTCCTTCGGCGTAATGTTGTCCGCAGTCGTGAAATAGTCGGGCAGCTTCTCAGCCGCAATCGCAGAGTTCGGCATTGCGCGCGGATTCACCATCTCCCGATAGGCGAGCAGCTCGAACGAGAACACATCGATCTTCTCTTTCGACTTCTTCCCCTCGCGGATCACATTGCGGAAATAGTGATGCGCAAACGACGGTTCGATGCCGTTCGACGCATTGTTCGCGAGCGACAGCGAAATCGTGCCGGTCGGCGCGATCGAGCTGTGATGCGTGAAGCGAGCGCCCACTTCGGAGAGCTTATCGCACGAGCTCCGGCGACGCCTCCGCCACGCGCTGCATGTAGCGGCTGTACTTGGCGTGCAGGACGCGGCCCGGAATCATCTGCCCGACCTTCCAACCGTCTTTCGTCATCTCAGGACGCTTGCGCAGCATCTCCGGCGTGACCTCGAACTCCTCCAGCATGATCGGCGCCGGTCCTTTCTCGCGGGCGAGATCGAGCGCCGCCTCCCAGCCCGCAATCGCCATTTCGCGCGACACGTTCTGGGTGAACGCGACTGACTTCTTCGAGCCGTACTTCATGCACTGCATCGTGATCGCCGAGCCCAGGCCCAGAAAGCCCATGCCGTGACGGCGTTTGCGAAGGATTTCATCGCGCTGCTGACCGAGCGGCAAACCGTTGACCTCGACGACGTTGTCGAGCATGCGCGTGAACACCTTCACCACCTTGCGGAACTCTTCCCAGTCGAAGCTTGCATCGTCAGTGAACGGATCGACCACGAAGCGGGTGAGATTGATCGAACCGAGCAGGCACGAACCGTACGGCGGCAGCGGCTGTTCGCCGCACGGATTGGTTGCACGAATGTTTTCGCACCACCAGTTGTTGTTCATCTCGTTGACGCGATCGATCAGCACGAAGCCGGGTTCGGCGAAATCGTAGGTGGAGGACATGATCACGTCCCACATCCGACGCGCCGGCAGCGTCTTGTAGACCTTGCAGCACACGAGGCCCGCGTCATTCGTCACGTAGCCGCGCGTCGTCGGCCATTCGCGCCAGATGTATTTCGAGGCGTCGCTCAGATCCACCCCTTCCTCGAGCTCGCGCTGCGTGATCGGGAACGCGAGCTTCCAGTCCTGATCCGCCTTGACCGCCTTCATGAACTCATCGGTGACGAGGAGCGAGAGATTGAACTGTCGGAGCCGACCGGCTTCGCGCTTGGCGCGAATGAAATCCATTGCGTCCGGATGACCGATGTCAAACGTGCCCATCTGCGCGCCGCGCCGGCCGCCCGCCGACGACACCGTGAAGCACATCTTGTCGTAGATATCCATGAACGAGAGCGGGCCGGATGTGTACGCGCCCGCACCCGAAACGTAGGCGCCGCGCGGCCGCATCGTCGAAAACTCATAGCCGATGCCGCAGCCCGCCTTCAGCGTGAGCCCGGCTTCGTGGACCTTCGCCAGGATGTCGTCCATCGAGTCGAGGATCGTGCCGGACACCGTGCAGTTGATCGTCGACGTCGCAGGCTTGTGTTCCTGCGCGCCGGCGTTCGACATGATGCGCCCCGCCGGAATCGTGCCCTTGCGCAGCGCCCACAGAAACTGTTCGTACCAGTGCTCGCGCACCTCCTCGCGTTCGACGTCGGCCAGCGCGCGGGCGACGCGCTTGTACGTCTCGTCCATCGAGCGATCGATCGGCTGACCGTCCTTGGCGCACAGGCGATACTTCTTGTCCCAGATATCGAGCGAGGCCTCCTGAAAGGGAATGCTGTTGACGTCCATCGGCTCAATTTTGATTGCAGTTGTTTTCATGCCGGTATGTCTCTCCGGGGTTGCAGGCAGGGCGACCCCCAAAGAAGCTCGACATAGGTCCGCTACCCTGATCCTTGAAAGATCTGCCGATCGCAAGACGCGGGTCTCGAAGGCGTTGACGCCTTCGAACTGAACCTGTGCCGAAACTTCCAAAACATCATCTGCCTGGCGATGCGATGCAGCGAACGCAGCGTGCAGACAGTCCATCTGACCCAAGGGCGGTTGCGATCTCCGGCTGGATCTGCGGTGCGCTGGCCCGCAGCTTTTCTAGTGATCGCAAAACACAACATATTGTGTCAGGGGCGTTAACGTAGACCTGCATCACAGGGCTGTCAAGAAATGGAAGGCCTCAGCGAGTGACGCAGAAATCCCCGTTAATTCCGCTGTTTACGAAGATTCGCCTCGCGATTTCGAGCTGCGAAAAATACCGATACAGAGAATGCGGTCGCCTGCTTGCATCACAACATCTTGTGTGCAGGGGATTCACACAAGTTGCCCACAACCTTTACCACAGATCCTCCACAGCTTGTTCGCAACGCCTCGGCCGAGCAGACCGTTCGGCGGTCGTTTCACGCACTGCAGAGGGCTTGAAACCCGAAGCGTCGCCGCCAAATTTTGTCGCTGCCGGCGGCGCCGAGCGCGGCGCCGTCATTCCCTTCAGTACATTCAAGCAATCCACTTTTGGAGGCGCAGCCATGAGCCTGACTCGCTATGAACCCTGGACTCTAGTGAATCGCCTGCATCATGACCTGGACCGTCTGTTCGGCCACGAATCAAGCGCCGCGGACGATGAGTCGCGCGGCGCCGTCAGCGACTGGATGCCCGCCGTGGACGTTCAGGAAACCAAGGATGCGTTCGTGCTGCATGCTGACTTGCCGGGCGTCGACCCGAAGGACATCGAGGTCACGATGGAGAACGGCGTGCTGACGCTGCGCGGGCGTCGCCAGCGCGAAGAGCGGCAGGAAGAGAGCGGCTATCGCCGCGTAGAACGCAGCTACGGCGAGTTCTTCCGGCGCTTCACACTGCCGGACGTCGCAGACTCGGAAGCGATTTCGGCGAAGACAACGAACGGCGTTCTGACGGTGCGCATTGCAAAGCGCCCCGAAGTGCAGCCCCGGCGCATCCAGGTCAACGTTTCCTGACCGATCGCCCTGCGGCATCCGGGGCGCAGGCGCCGCGCCCCGGATCGCCGTCGTGACGCACCCTACAAGCCAACACCGTGCGGATCGAAAGCAGGTCCCGCGCGCCTGGTCTCGCAGGCGCGCGCGTTCGAATCTCACCGTAGACGGGCAAATCAGGGCTTCCCTGGGAGCCTCTGCCCCATGCGAGAGCAACAGCAGCTTCGATATCCCTCGTCTTTCGGGCATCTGTATTCTTCGGGCGCCAGGGTAGACGGGCAAATCAGCGCTTCCCTAGAATCAAAACACTCTGGCGTCAGTGCTCGCGCGCCTCAACCTCAAGTCAGGAAGTTTCAATGAGAAAACAGGCCCTCGCGCTGATCGCGGTCGTCGTGTTCAGCGCACCCGCCGCGGCGCAGCTTCCAGAAAAGGTCGGCGACACGCCGATTCCGTCGCTCGCTCCCATCGTGAAGAAAGCCTCGCCCGCGGTCGTCAACATCGCCACGCGCGGCACGCTGCGGGAACAGCGCCGCAATCCGCTGCTCGAGGATCCGTTTTTCCGTCGCTTCTTCGACGCGCCCGAGCTCGGTCCGCGCGAGCGTCAGTTTCAGAGCGCCGGCTCCGGCGTCATCGTCGACGCGAAGAGCGGCTACATCATCACGAATGCGCACGTAATCGAAAACGCCGACGAGATCACCGTCACCCTGCTCGACGACCGACAGCTCAAGGCGCAGATCGTGGGCCGCGACAAACCCTCCGATGTTGCGGTGCTGAAGGTCGACGCAAAGAACCTCGTGGAAATGCCGCTCGCCGACTCGAGCCGCGCTGAAGTGGGCGATTTCGTGCTCGCAATCGGCAATCCGTTTGCGCTCAGCCATACGGTCACCTCCGGCATCATCAGCGCGCTCGGCCGCTCCGACAACAATCCGGAGTCTTATCAGGACTTCATTCAGACGGACGCGGCGATCAATCCCGGCAATTCCGGCGGCGCGCTCGTGAATCTGCAAGGCCAGCTGGTCGGGGTAAACACAGCGATCTTTTCCGGCAGCGGCGGCAACATCGGCATCGGTTTTGCGATTCCGTCGAACATGGTCCGGGCCGTCATGGGCCAGCTCGTGCAGTACGGCGAGGTCAAGCGCGGCATGCTCGGCGTGCAGCTTGCGAATCAATTCACGCCGGAAATCGCCGACAGCCTCGGCCTGGAGAACGCGCGCGGCGCACTCGTGTCGCAAGTCGTGGACGGCTCGGCGGCCGACAAGGCGGGCGTCAAGGCGGGCGACGTCATCACCTCTATCAATGGGCGCAACGTCGCCACCGCCGCGGAGCTGCGCAATACGATTGGGCTGCTGCGCATCGGCGAAAAAATCGAACTGAGCCTGATTCGCGAAGGTAAACCGCGGCGCATTACGGCCGTGATCGGCGAACGGGACTCCGCCAACGGTGAGGGCGCGGCGGAAATTCACCCGGCGCTCGAAGGCGCCGCGCTCGCCACGACGGATGGCGGCGGGGTCGTCATTCAAAGCGTCGCCGAAGGCAGTCCCGCGGCGCGCAACGGGCTGCGCCCGAACGACGTCATCGTGGCCGTCGGGCGAATCCGCGTGACGAACGTCGAGCAACTGCGCACTGCGGTGAGCAGCGGCGCCGCCTTCGCGATCACAATCCGCCGCGGCAATTCGACCCTGGTGTTTCCGATCGGATAGACCGTCCTCAGGAGTCGCGCCGCACTCGTCGTTCACGGCGAGGGCTACGGAAGCGCTGCACAGGTCTACTGCTCTGAGCTTTCAATGGGGCAACCGATTGAAAGACGAGGGTCGCAAACGCGGTGAGATTTTCAGATCGCCCTATGCAGAGGATGCCTAGCGCGCGGCGGCGTCAATCGGCGACTCCGAGCAGACTGACTTTCGCCGTTCTTCCGCGCTCTCCCGCGCAAGTCGCTGCGCAGCGCCATAGAACTCTGCGAGGTCGCCGTCCATCGAGGCGAGCACACGCCGCAATCCGGGCATGCAACCGTAGTAGGTTGCTGCGGAAACCAGATGTGCGTTGTTGAGCGTGCGCTCGAACCAGCGGTCGTATCCGGAGTAGCCGTTCCAGTCGCGTTTCAACTGTTCGTAGGCGAGCTTCAACTTGCCGAATTCGTATTGCTTGTGAGCGCGCTTCTCTGCTTCCGACAGCACCGACTCGTAAAGCTCGCCCAGCCGCTCGCGAGCGCCCAGCAGCAGATCGATGAACTGCGTATTGCGTTCGCGCTGCTCCCGCCATGCGCGCAGCTCCTGCGGGCGTTCTCGCTCGCTGAGCCAGCGTTCGACGCCCACCTCCTCGACCAGCGTCGCGAAGCTCTCGTTGAATTCGGAATCCCCGGGCGCGTAGGCGACCTGATGCGCGAGCTCATGAAACAGGGTCGCCGCGAGCTGCGCGTCGGTCCAGTTCATCATCGTGTTCAGCACCGGGTCCTCAAAATGGCCGAGCGTCGAATAGGCCGCCACGCCGCCGACGGCCGTGTCGTAGCCGCGAAACCGCAGGCGTCGCGCGTATCGCTGCGCGGCGCCCTCATCGAAGTACCCGCGATACACCACGCAGCCGGCGATCGGAAAACACCAGCGCCGCGGCTCGACGGAAAACTCGTCCGCTGCGAAGACGTTCCACACGACATACGGCCGCTGCAGGTCCGCATAGCTGCGATAGCTTGCGTTGTCCGGCAAACCGAGGTCCCGGGACGCGAAGTCGCGCGCCGCGGCGACGTATTCGAGACGCGTGCGCAACGGCGGCGGCGTGGCGGGATCGGCCAGCACAACGGCAATCGGCTGACGCCGCGCGTTGATCTCCATCTGTCCATTCGCCGCCTGCAGGAGATAGCAGCCGTGGTCAATAGCGGCAAATGAGGAGCCACAACCAGGCATGCGCCGACCGTCACGCGTGACGCGCGCCTGAAGAGCTCGCGGACGGAAGACGTGTAGACGTGGTAATGTGTTCCCTCGAGTCGGTGTGCTGAGCCGAACATCGGCTTTAGCTGCGTCCTCGCGATACGCCTTCACTTTACACGCTTACACACTTTCACACTCTCTCCCATGAAGATCTACCTGGTCGGCGGCGCAGTTCGCGATGAACTCCTGGGCCTACCCGTCGGCGAGCGCGACTGGGTGGTGGTCGGGGCGCGGCCTGAAGAACTGATCGCGCAAGGCTACCGCCCGGTCGGCAAGGACTTCCCGGTCTTCCTGCATCCTGAGACGGGCGAGGAGTACGCGCTCGCGCGCACCGAACGCAAGACCGGTCCGGGCTATCGCGGCTTCGATGCCGCCTTCTCCCCCGACATCACGCTTGAACAGGATCTCGAGCGTCGCGATCTCACGATCAACGCAATCGCAAAAGAGCCTGACTCGGGAGCGCTGGTCGACCCATTCAACGGTCAGCGCGACCTGAACGAGCGCTGGCTGAGGCACGTCTCGCCGGCGTTCGTCGAGGATCCGGTCCGCGTGCTGCGAATAGCGCGCTTCGCGGCGCGCTTCGCGGCGCTGGGTTTTCGCATTGCGCCGGAAACAATGGCGTTGCTGCGAGAGATCGCTGCGCGCGGCGAATTGAATGCGCTGGTCGCCGAGCGCGTCTGGCAGGAGACGCAACGCGCCCTCGAGACGCAGACGCCGCAGATATTTTTCGAAGTGCTGCGTGAAGCAAACGCCCTCGCGGTCGTCTTTCCCGAAGTTGCCGCACTCTTCGGCGTGCCCCAGCCCGAGCAGTGGCACCCGGAAATAGACACGGGCGTGCATACGTTGATGGCGCTCGAGCAAGCGGCGAAATTGAGCGCCGATCCGGTCGTACGCTTCGCTGCGCTGACGCACGATCTGGGCAAGGGCGCGACGCCGCGCGCCGAATGGCCGCGGCACGTCGGACACGAGGAGCGCGGCGTCGCGCTGGTGCAGGAAATGTGCGACCGGCTGCGCATTCCGAACGCGTACCGCGAAGTCGCGGTGCTGGCCTCGCGCCACCATCTGCACGCGCATCGCGTGGCGGAGTTGCGCGCCGGCACGCTGCTCGATCTGCTGGAAGACGCCGACGCTTTTCGCCGGCCAGCCCGCTTCGAGCAATTCATTCTTGCGTCCGAAGCCGATGCGCGCGGGCGCAAGGGACTCGAGCATCGCAGCTATCTGCAAGCCGAGCATCTGCGCCGCGCCCGCGCGACCGCCGCGAACGTAGCGCTGGAGGAAGCGGAACGCGCCGGGCTCGACGGCCCGCGCATCGCGGCGCGTCTGCGAGAGAAGCGCATCGCCGCCCTGAAGGAGCTACAAGGAAGCAGCTAGATCCCGGACGCTGAAGCCGCGCAGCGGCTGGTCGTAGCCCGCGGTGAGTGCGATCACCTTGAAGCGCTCGCCCATTTCACCCGGCAAGGTCAGCAACATCGCCTGCCGCGCGAGCTGCACGCGCGCCGTGATCTGCTGTTCGCCGATCGCGGCGAGGTACTGTTCGACGCCGGCCCCGATCAGAAAATGAGCCTGCGTCGTAAATCCGGCGACAGCGAGTCGCGCGGCGCACGCCGCCTCGGCCACAGCGGTGAAATCGACCCACGCCCCAATGTCCTGCAGGCCGACGTTGATGAGCGGATCATCATGGAAGCGGTGGCGAAAGTGGCATAGCAACGTACCCTCGCGTCGGTCGCTGCGGTAGTACTGACGTCGCGGCAATCCATAGTCGATGAAGAGCGCAACGCCCTCGCGCAACGCTGCAGCGAGCCCCATCACCCACGGCGCGATTTGCAGGCTGATCTCGGACGAATACCCATCAGGCAACGGCTCGCCCAGAGCGGACTCGATGTTCCGCACAGCCGCTTCGAGTGCGGCGTCCGCCCGCGTTTCCGACCAGTCAAGGCGCCCGAGCTGCCACGTGACGCCCACTGTGTTGACCTGCGATCCGCGAATGCGAAATCGTTGCACCGGCAATGCATCGAGCACTTCGTTCGCCAGCACCACGCCGCGGAATTCCTCTGGCCAGGCCTCCAGCCAGACGACGCGTGATGCGAGGTGCGGCGCGCGCTGCGCAAGCGTCGTTCTCTGGCGATCGCGCAGATCAGCGCTCACCTCCAGAATGAAATAACGATCAGGCGCGCATCCCTGCGCGGCGAGTTCGAGCAGCACATCCGCAGCCATGACGCCCGAACCGGCGCCGATTTCGAGCACGGCCGCATCCTTCATGCGCGCGAAGACTTCGCTGCACTGGTTGGCCAGACAGCGGCTGAAGAGCGGCGAGATTTCGGGCGCTGTGACGAAGTCGCCGCCGGATCCGAGTTTGATCGCGCCGGCGCTGTAGTAGCCCAGCCCGGGTTCGTACAGCGCCATCTGCATGTAGCGCTCAAAACTGATCCAGCCGCCGTGGGCTTCGAGTTCGTCCCGGATGCGGTCAATCAGCCGCCGGCTATGGGCGGCTTCATCCGGCGACAGCGAGGGCAGCGGCGCCGCCGTCGTCATGGGCGCCCACCGCCCGCGCGCCCATCGCGCGGCGCCCGATAGGCAAGACTCGTCAGTTCAGCGAACATTGTCACGTCATGAACCCTGCCATCGACCTCACAGGACGCGTCGCGCTGGTCACAGGCGCCGCGCGGCGCATCGGCGCCGCGATCGTGCGCGGTCTGCATGCAGAAGGCGCGAATGTCGTGATTCATTGTCACCGCTCCACGCGCGAAGCGGAACTCCTGTGCGATGAATTGAATCGGGCGCGGGTGAACTCGGCGCTCACGTGCAGCGCGGACCTTCTGGATCTTGCGGCCTTGCCGACGCTCGTGGAACGCACCCTCGCCGCGTTCGGACGTCTTGACCTGCTGATCAACAACGCCTCAACGTTCTATCCCACGCCGCTGGGTCAGATCTCCATCGCGCACTGGGACGATCTCATCGGCAGCAATCTGCGCGCGCCGCTGTTTCTGTCGCAGGCGGCGGCGCCTCACCTTCGCCGTACGAACGGCCTCATCGTGAATATGATCGACATCCACGCGCAGCGTCCGCTGCCGCAGCATCCGGTCTACTCGACCGCCAAGGCCGGGCTCGCGATGCTGACGCGCGCGCTGGCCCGCGAACTTGGTCCCGAGGTGCGCGTGAACGGCATTGCGCCCGGTCCGATCCTGTGGCCGGAGGCCGGCGTGGATTCAGGATTGAAGGACGAAATCCTCGCCAAGACCTTGCTGAAGCGCAGCGGAGCGCCAGACGACATCGTTCGCGCCGTCGTGTTTCTGGCGAAAGATGCGCCCTACGTGACGGGCCAGATTCTGGCCGTCGACGGCGGTCGGAGCGTCGGCTGGTGAGACGAGGTGAATAGCGGACGGCGGACAGCGGACAGTGAAGAACAGAACGCTCGCGATGCGATTCCATCACCGTCCGCCGTCCGCCGTCCGCCACTCACGCAGCTCCACCATCTCGTGGTCGGACCCGAAGGCTTCCCATAACTCGCGCATCGTCCTGCCAAGCCCGGGGTGCACCAGATCCGGTGCGATGTCCGCCAGCGGTCTGAGCATGTACGCCCGCCGCACCAGATCGGGCCTGGGCAGCGTCAGGCCCGGAACGTCGCTGATCTCCTCTCCGTACAGCAGCAGATCCAGATCCATCGTGCGCGGCCCCCACTTTGGCGCATCGCGCGGGCGGTCGCAGGCTGTCTCGATCGACTGCAGCCGCTCGCGCACTTCGGCTGCAGACAACGAGGTCGGGAACCCGACGACGAGATTGATGAAATCGGCGCCTTCGAAACCCACCGCAGGATTGCGATAGGCCGGTGAAACAACGAGCGGGCCGAAGGTCCGCTCGAGCAGACGTAGCGCGCGATCAAGATATTTCCGCGGCTCGACGTTGCCGCCGACCGCCACATAGACCTCAGCCATGAACCGCTGCGGACAGGCCGATGTAGTCGGCGGCTCGCCGTTCGATTTCGACGCCGACGTCGCGTGCGCCGCGAATGGCGCCTTGTTTGTTCAGACGCACCTTGACCCACTCCACGCCGAACTCCACGACGACGACCTGCGCGATGCGCTCGGCGAGCGTCTCGACGAGATGAAACTGCGATTCACCGACAAAGGCGAGCAGGCGCTTGGCGACCTTCTTGTAGTCGACGGTGTCCTCAATGCTGTCGCTCGCGGCCGCACGGCGGATGTCTGCGGCCATCTCCAGATCCAGGATGACGGTCTGTTTGACGCGCCGCTCCCAGTCCCAGATGCCAACGATGCACTCGACGCTGAGCGCGCTCAGGAAGATCTTGTCCATTCTCTGCTTTCGCGAAGTGATTGGTGACTGGTGACTCGTGACTGGTCAGAGCGCCGCGCACAGCCCGCGCCGCTCATGAAGCCTTCTGCTGCTGCGGCGTTGCTGAGCACAGCGGCAGCCTTCTCGTCTGACTAGTCACCAGTCACCAGTCACTAGTTACTTCATCCGGGTGCGCGAAGCGCATCGAGCGGCCAGCGCGCCGTCGCTCGAATCGCGAGATCGTCATGTTGGCCTGCGGCGAGGCGTCGGTAGCCAGCGTACGCGATCATCGCAGCATTGTCCGTACAGAACTCCGGTCGTGGATAGAGCACCCGCACGCCGAGGCGCTCGCCCAAGGCGGCCAACGCTGCACGGAGTCGAAGATTGGCGCCCACGCCGCCGGCGACCACCAGCGTCTTCAAGTCCGTTTGCTGGAGCGCACGCGTGCATTTCGCGACGAGCGTATCCACGACGGCCTGCTGGAATTCGCAGGCGACGTCGGCGCGCGTTTGATCGTCGAGCGACAAGCCGCGTGTGGCGACAACCACGGCAGTCTTCAGCCCGCTGAAACTGAACTCGAGACCAGGCCGGTCGAGCATCGGGCGCGGAAATTTGAACCGCCCTGGGCGCCCCTGATCGGCGATCCGCGCCAGCGCCGGCCCGCCCGGATACGACAGTCCAAGAAGCTTCGCAGTCTTGTCGAAGGCCTCGCCGGCCGCATCGTCGACGGACGACCCGATGATCTGGTAGTCGCCCAGCGCCCGGACGTCGGCCAGCAAGGTATGACCGCCCGACACCAATAGCGCCAGGAACGGAAACGTGGGCGCGGCCGATTCCAGCATGGGCGCCAGCAAGTGTCCCTCGAGATGATGGACTCCGATCGCGGGTCGGTCCCAGGCGAACGCCAGGCTGCGGGCCACGGAGGCGCCGACGAGCAACGCCCCGACCAGTCCCGGTCCGGCCGTGTAGGCGACGCCGTCAATCTGATCGGAGGCGAGCCCCGACTCGCTGAGCGCTTGCTCGATCAGCGGCAGAAGCCGGCGGACATGATCGCGGGACGCCAGCTCCGGTACGACCCCGCCATAAGCGGCATGCAGCTGTACCTGGCTGTACAGGCAATGCGAGCGCAGGCCGACGTCCCCGTCGTACACCGCGGCGGCGGTCTCATCGCAGGACGTCTCAATGCCAAGCACACGCATGGTTTGCAGTTTTCCTTTTGATTTTCGACCCTTGCCTCATTACACTGGCGCGCTCTCAACCGCCAGCCGGAGTCTTTCCGGCGGCAAATTCCCGGGAATTCATAGAGGTAGCGATGCCGAGCGTTCGCGTCCGAGAAAACGAGTATTTCGATGCCGCCTTGCGGCGCTTCAAGCGCGCGTGTGAAAAGGCCGGGGTCCTCACCGAGCTCAGGCGGCGCGAATTCTACGAAAAGCCGACGCAGGAACGGAAACGCAAGAAAGCCGCCGCTGTGAAGCGCCACATGAAGCGCATCACTCGCGACGTGGGCGGTCGCCCCCGGGCGGCCCGCCTGTACTGAAGAATTCGGCTGGAGGCTGGGGACTGGAGGCCGGCGGCCAGAACAGTTCCCGGCTGGCGACCACATCTGGTCCTTCGATCTGAATCTACCTCCAGCCCCCAGTCTCCAGCCCGTAGCCCCCTTTCCATGTCGCTCAAAGATCGCATTACTGAAGACATGAAGGGCGCCATGCGCGCCAGGGACAGCGAACGCCTTGGCACGATTCGCATGATCACCGCGGCGATCAAGCAGCGCGAGGTCGATGAGCGCATCAACCTCGATGACGCGCAGGTGCTCGCGGTCATCGAAAAGATGATCAAGATGCGCAAGGAGTCCATCGCGCAGTTTCAAAGCGGCGGCCGCGACGATCTCGTGGCCAAAGAGACGAAGGAAATCGAGCTGCTGCAGGCCTACATGCCAGCTCAGCTTTCAGACACGGAACTCGACGCGCTGATCGCAGAAGCGATCGCCCAGTCGGGCGCCACGTCCGTCAAGGACATGGGCAAGGCGATGGCGCTGCTCAAACAGAAGGCTCAGGGCCGGGCCGACATGGGCGCCGTGAGCGGCAAGCTCAAGGCGAAGCTGGGCGTCTGAGAAAGCGCGGAAGCCGCCAGCGACTCGCCGCTGGCCAGATCGCCCGTCACGTTGCGTGCCACCCCGGGACGCGATCGAGGTTCCGGCGCTAAAAAACGGGGCTCAAGTCTCGCTCCGTTCTGGCTAGCCGCCGGCAGCTAGTAGCTTCCGGGCCACCGTCCTATTCTTGCGCATCGCCCCAATGTGAAACGCCGTGTCCGGACGCATTCCGCAACACTTCATCGACGAGCTGATCGCGCGCGCCGACATTGTCGAGCTGATTGGCAGCCGCGTTCCGCTGAAGAAGCAGGGCAAGGAGTTCAAGGCGTGTTGCCCCTTCCACGGGGAGAAAACCCCTTCCTTTACGGTCGTGCCCGACAAGCAGTTCTACCATTGCTTTGGTTGCGGGGCGCACGGCACTGCGCTCGGATTCCTCATCGAGCACGACCACCTGAGCTTTGTCGAAGCTGTCGAGGACCTTGCCGCGCGCGTTGGTCTCGAAGTGCCGCGCGAACAGCAGCAAGCCGCCCGTTCCTCACCGGCTGAAGGCCTGTTTCAGGCGCTCGACAAGGTCGCGGAGTTCTATCAGCGCGAACTCCGGAACTCGGCGCGCGCTCGCGACTACTTCAAGGCGCGCGGCGTCACGAGCGAAACGGCGGCGCGCTTCAGCCTCGGATACGCACCGGATGCGTGGGACGGCGTCCTGAAGGAATTTGGCGCGACCGACGTCGAACGGATGCGCCTCCACCAGGTCGGGCTCATCATCGAGCGCGAGCGCAAGCCCGGATCGACGGCCTCCCCGGGTTTCTACGACCGCTTTCGTGATCGCGTGATGTTCCCGATCCGCGATGCGCGCGGCCGCACGATCGGCTTCGGTGGACGCGTACTGGACAAGGGCGAGCCGAAATACCTGAACTCGCCTGAAACGGAGCTCTTTCACAAAGGCCGCGAGCTCTATGGCCTGTATGAGGCCCGCCAGGCGTCGCGAACCCTGACGCGCATCCTCGTCGTTGAAGGCTACATGGACGTCGTGCGTCTGCATCAGGCCGGAATCACCTACGCCGTCGCCACGCTGGGGACGGCGACCACGCCCGAACACCTGTCGCGCGTGTTCCGGATATGCAGCGAATTGACGTTTTGCTTCGACGGCGATCGCGCCGGCCGCGCCGCCGCCTGGCGGGCGCTCGAGAACTCACTCAGCCAGGTGCGCGAGGGACGGCAGATTCGCTTTCTGTTCCTGCCCGAGGGCCACGATCCCGATTCGCTGGTCGGTGAGGAAGGCCGCGAAGCCTTCGAGGCCCGGCTGGCCGCGGCGACGCCGCTTTCCGAATATTTCCTCAAGCACCTGAGCTCGCAGGTCGATATCGAGACCGTGGACGGTCGAGCACGCCTCGGAGAGCAGGCCAGGCCCTTAATCGAGCGCATTCCGGCCGGCATTTATCGCGAACTATTGGCGGATGAAGTCGCCAAAGTCGTAGGCCTCGATCCGCAGCGCATGGGAATTGCACTAGCCCCGGAAGAGCACGGCGCGGAGAAATCCGCGAGCTCGGCCCGGCGCCCGTTGCCTGCCGGCGAGCGCCACGTGGCGAGTCGCCGGAACCTTGTGCGTCAGTCGGTGCATTTGCTCGTTCATTACCCGGAAATCGCCGACAAGATCGCCGGGTTCGACGGGCTCGCCGCGGTAGACAAGCCCGGAATACCCCTCCTGATGGATCTTATTCAGGAGCTGCGCCGTCAACCCTGTGCGACGACCGGCGCTTTGCTTGAACGATGGCGGGGACGCCCCGATGTTGAGCATCTCGCCAAGCTCGCCGCACTCGAATGCCTGATACCGGACGCCGCAGGCGCGGCCCGGGAGCTGGTGGGCGCCATCCGCCAGCTCATCGAGGAAGGAGCCATCCGGCGGCGCGAGCAGTTATTAAGTAAACATGGACGTGAAGGACTGACGGATGCAGAAAAGGCGGAATTGCAGGGGCTGCTGCGGGCGCGAACCCCCCCGGCCGCCGACCTTGGCGGGCGGGCGTGAGGACGCTTCCTACGTACTCGGCGGAGTTAGCCGGATGCTGACCAGCGGCGTACGTCGAACCCTGAGGAACCCGGCAGGCGACCCGCTATTTGGGCCGCGCTCGCTGGCGTGGACATAGTGGTCAAAGTAAACTGCGCGGTCTTTTTTAGCCCGCCCACCCAGACAACTCGTGAGGGCCCCGATCTTGAGCAAACCCTTGGCCGTTAAGAAGGAACCGGCGCAGCTAGCCGATGAGCGTCAGTCGCAACTGAAGCTGCTGATCGCCCGTGGCAAGGAACAGGGCTTTCTCACCTATGTGGAGGTAAACGACCACCTGCCGAGCGAGATCGTCGATCCGGAGCAGATCGAAGACATCGTCAACATGATTAACGACATGGGCATTCCGGTCTACGAAAAGGCCCCGGAAAACGAAGCCCTGCCGTTGAACGAACCCGTCGTAGTGGATGAAGAGGCCGCTGAGGAAGCCGCCGCCGCGCTCGCGACCGTCGACGCCGAATTCGGCCGCACCACCGATCCGGTCCGCATGTACATGCGCGAAATGGGCACGGTCGAACTGCTGACCCGCGAAGGCGAAATTCGCATTGCGAAGCGCATCGAGGAAGGCCTCGACGCCGTCCGCATGGCGCTGTCCAGCTACCCGACGACCTATACGTTCATGCTCAATCAATATGAGCAGGTGAAGGCCGGTCAGGGCCGACTGGTCGACATCATCGTCGGCTTCATCGATCCGAACGCACCCGATGAGATCGCGGCGCCGGTGAACCCGAAGCTCGCCGCCGCCGCTGCGCCCGCCGAGAACGAGTCCGACGAAGACGAGGAAAGCGGCGAGGGTTCGGACGAAGAGGAAACGCTCGAAACCGGTCCGGATCCGGAGGAAGCGGCGCGTCGCTTCGCCTCGATTCAGAAACTGCACCAGCACCAGCTCAAGGCGATGGCGGAGAAAGGCGTCAAGGATCCGAAGACGCAGAAACTGCGCAAGAAGATCGCCAGCGAATTCATGGAGCTGAAGCTCTCGCCGAAGATGTTCGACGCGCTGATCGTGCAGATGCGCGACAACGTCGCCGAGATCCGCAATCTCGAGAAGCAGGTGATGATGCTGTGCGTGCGCGACGCCGGCATGCCGCGCAAGGACTTCATCACGACGTTCCCCAGGAACGAAACGAACACGAAGTGGCTCGACAAGCACATCCGCGCGAAGCGCAAGCATTCGGCGGCGCTCGCACGCCTGCGGGATGACGTCGAGAAGACGCAGAAGCGCCTGCAGTCGCTCGAAGAGCGCGTGCACCTGGCGATCGCCGAGGTGAAGGAAATCAACCGCGAAGTTGCGGTCGGCGAAGCAAAGGCGCGCCGCGCGAAGAAGGAGATGGTGGAAGCGAACCTGCGCCTCGTCATCTCGATCGCGAAGAAGTACACGAACCGCGGCCTGCAGTTCCTCGACCTCATTCAGGAAGGCAACATCGGCCTCATGAAGGCGGTCGACAAGTTCGAATACCGACGCGGCTACAAGTTCTCGACGTATGCGACGTGGTGGATTCGACAGGCGATCACCCGCTCGATCGCCGACCAGGCGCGCACGATCCGCATTCCGGTGCACATGATCGAGACGATCAACAAGCTGAACCGCATTTCCCGGCAGATGCTGCAGGAGATGGGGCGCGAGCCGACGCCGGAGGAGCTGGCCGTTCGCATGGAAATGCCGGAAGACAAGGTGCGGCGCGTGCTCAAGATCGCGAAAGAGCCGATCTCCATGGAAACGCCGATCGGCGACGACGAGGATTCGCATCTCGGGGACTTCATCGAGGATACGTCGGTCGACTCCCCGATCGATTCCGCGACGATGGAGTCGCTGCGCGAGACGACCCACTCCGTGCTCGCTGGCCTGACGCCGCGCGAAGCGAAGGTGCTGCGCATGCGCTTCGGCATCGACATGAACACCGACCACACGCTCGAAGAAGTCGGCAAACAGTTCGACGTGACGCGCGAGCGCATCCGGCAGATCGAAGCGAAGGCGCTTGCGCAAGCTCCGCCATCCGAGCCGCAGCGAGCAGCTGCGCAGCTTCCTGATGGATGACTGATCGAAGAAGTGATTCGTGACTAGTGGCTAGTAACTAGTCAGAACTCGGAACAAAGGCCGGCGACGCAAGTTTGCCGGCCTTTTTTTCGTACTGTCCGCCGTCCGCTGTCCGCCGCTCACTGGCGCATTCGCGGTGTCTGCAAAGGCCTACACGCCCGGCCGGAACTCACCCGCGACCCGAGAGTCTTTTATTGCAGGAGGCGTGAGATGGGAGTCGAGGATGGGACTGCTTTTCTACATTGTATTGTTCGTGGTCGTCTGCTGCTTCGGCTGGTCCGTGAAGAGCGGCGCCGGCTGACCGGCCGCAATCCCGGTCGCAGCGCTCAGCCGCCGCGCTGACGCCGCAACTCGCGCAACAGTTCCCCGCGGCGCGACATGACTTCGAATTTTTCGAGGCCCAGCCATCGGGCCAGTTCGTTCAGTTGAACGGCCAGAGATGGGGCCACATTCCCCGCGACCGCATCTGGCTCAACACTGCCGCCGCGCACCTGCAAACGTCCACGCTGCCGATCCGCCTTCAGATCGACGCGCGCAGCAAGTCGATCGCCCAACAGATACGGCAGCACGTAGTAGCCGTGGCGTCGCTTGTGGGCGGGGGTATAGATCTCCAGACGGTAGTGGAAATTGAACAGCCGCTCCGTGCGCTGCCGCTCCCAGATCAGAGAATCGAACGGTGACAGCAGCGCACTGACGTTGACCCGGCGTGGACATTTCGCAGCGGCGCTCAGGTAGGCGACTTGCTTCCAGCCTTCCACCCGCACGGGCTCCACGATGCGTTCCTCAGCAAGTTCGGCGACTCGCTCGGCTGCATCGGCGGTCGGCAGACGAAAGTAGTCCCGCAAGTCCCGCAATGTCGCAACGCCTAGCGCCCCGGCGGCGATCGACATGAGCGCGCGCTGCGCCTCCTGCTTGGAAGGCGTCTTCGCTCGACGCACTCCGGCAGGCAGCACGCGTTCCGGAAGATCGTAAAGACGTTCAAAATTGCGACGCCGCGCAGTCGTGACTTCGCCGGTCCAGAACAGCCACTCCAGGATCTCCTTGCCCTGACTCCAGCCCCACCACGCGCCGCTCGAGCGACCGCCGTCGACGAGTTCACTCGCTCCGAGCGCGCCGCGATCGCGGATCTGAGCCAGCACCGCCGCAACGAGCGGCTTGTGTTCATTGACGTAACGGCGCAGGCGGCCCCAGGTCCCCTCTCCGCTTCGCGCGTTCTCCATGCGCCAGCGAAACAACGGCTGCAGCTCTACGGGCAGCAGCGACGCTTCGTGACCCCAGTACTCGAACAGCGTGCGATCGCGATCCGCATAGGCCGCCTGCTCGAGAAGCTGAGTCGCGTAAGGGCCGCGCCTCGAGAAGACCGGCAGATAATGCGAGCGCACCAGCACGTTGACCGAATCGATCTGCACGGCCCCAAGCGCACGCACGAGCTCGGTCAGGCCGCGGACATTCCGGGGAGCGGCGGCCGAGGGAACAAACTGCTGCGCGGCGAGTGCGATGCGGCGGGCTTCTGCGATCGACAGCGCTTGCGAAGTCGTCATTCTGTGAGCGGATAGTACTGCGGCAAAATCCAACTCAACGCCAGCCACATGATGATTGTCAACGGCACGCCGGCGCGCACGAAGTCGCGGAATGCAGTAGCCGCCTGCACTGTAGACCAGCAGATTGCAATTGTCGGCCATCGGCGTGGCGTACCCCATGTTCACGCCGAACAGGACCGCCAGCACGAACGGCTCCGGCGGCAACCCGAGTTGCCGCGCAAGTTCGATCGCGATGGGCGTGCCGATGACGGCGGCGGCGCTGTTGGAAATGATGTTGCTCAGCACCGCCATCAACAGAATCGTGGCGCTCAACATCGCGCCCGGAGAAAGGCTGCCGCTGATCGCGACCAGCAGCCTGCGCGATGAACGCCGCGCCGCCGGTCGTCACGAGCGCGAGACTCAGCGCCAGACTTGCGACGGTCAGCAGAATCATCGAGGAATCGAGCGCACGCGTGGCGTCGCGCCATTTCAGGCAGCCGGTGACCACCATCAGCAACACGCCGCAGATCGCCGCAATGGCGACCGGCGCGATGCGAAGCGATGCGACCACGACGATCCCGCGCATGATCGCGAGCGCGAGCGGCGCTTTGGAGGTCAGCGGCACATTCGTGGTGGTGGCGTCGAGCACCATCAGATCGTTGCGGCGCTTGAGCGCAGCGATCTGCTCCGCCGGACCCTGCACAAGCAGCACGTCCCCGACGCCGAGCGCGACATCGCGCAAGGGGGTCTTCTCTCCCAGCGCAGCGGGCTCGCCGGGACGATGGATTGCAAGCGGAATCAATTGGTAATGCCAGTCGAAATTCGCCTGCTCTAGCGTGCGACCGCGCAGCGGCGAGGCAGGCGTCAGCACGAGCTCCGCCGTCTGCTGATCCTTCGCAGTCAGCGGATGAGCGGCGTCGACCGCGACGTCGCCCGAGTACAGCTTCCCGCCGAGCGCACGAGCAAACTCCATCAAACGTTCCGAAGTGTCGCGGACGACGAGTTGATCGCCGGCGCGCAGAGGCACGTCGGGAAGCGGCGCAATCGACAGACTGGGCGGGCGCAGCACCGAATGCACCGTCATTTCCCCGCCGGTCAGCTTCTTCGCCTGCGCCAACGTGACGCCGCTCGCGGCGCTGTCTTCGACCAGATGGAGTTGCGCCTCGAAGATGCGCGGCGACTTGTCGATGAAAGGCGATGGCGCATCGGGCAAGCAGCCGCGGTGCAATCAGCCACAGATACGCGAGACCCGGGATGGCCGCGAGCGCCGCGGGCGCGAGGAAATCGAACATGTGAAAGCGCTCGACGCCGAGCGATGCGGCGCTGCCGATCACCAGGAGGTTGAGCGACGTGCCGATCGGCGTGCCCATACCGCCGATCTGAGCAGAGAACGTCATTGGCATGAGCAGCTTCGAGGGCGATGTTCCCGAGCGCAGCGCGACGCTCGTCAGAATCGGGATCATCAGCACGACCTGCGGCGTATTGTTCATGAAGGCGCTCGCGATCGCGGTCACGACGAGCACGACGCCCATGGCGAGCATCGGACTCATGATCCAGATGCGACTCACCACGCGGCCGATCGGCGTCAGGGCCCCGGTCGCCACCAGCCCCTGACTCGCCATCATCAGGGCGCAGATGGCGATCAGCGCTTCGTTGCCGAACCCGCTGAAGAACTTGATCGGTTCGAACGCTGCGCCCTCGGCGTCGTACGGAAAAACGCTGAATCCGATCGCGAGCAGCGCAACGATGAGCAGGCTCGATGTTTCGATGGCGATCGATTCGCGCGAAAACAGATAGAGCGCAACGACGGTCAACGCCATCACAGCGATCGCATGCGGGTCGGGCGGCGGCATTGCTTTGCTGATTGTTGTCGTTATCGGACGACAGTCAGGTGTAATGGCTGCGCGGCTTTGCAAGTTCCCCGCGCGTCGGCGCATGTGATTAAGGTAAGTCCCTCACGACAACTCGTCTTTTTGAGGTGCGGACGACTCCCGTTCACGCATTCGTCATAAAGATGAAGACCGCATGTGAACTGCGTTCCAGGTTGGACGGATTCGCTCTGGCAGCATGCCGGCGTCGACACTACGAGAGGTCACGAGCCATGGAACCATCCATCGAGATATCGATCGATCTGACGGCTCAGGAACTGCTGGCGCCCTATGCGCCGCCGGCAATGGTGGAAGTGGACGATATCTGCGACGTTGATCCGTTGCTGCGTACCGGCGCGTTCGCCGCCAATTCCGAACTGGCGCCGCAGGCGGCGACGACGGACGATTCGGTGGAAATCGAACTGACGGCGGAACAGATTGATGCGCTGTTCAGAGGGACGCTCCTCTGAGCAAGCCCGCCCGTTGACAGTTGACTGTTGACCGTCAGAAATCGGGAGGATTCTCTCTGGACCTCAACGGTCAACGGTCAACGGTCAACATCTCAACTCTCAACTCTCAACTCACATGTTTGGCCGACCAGGGTACTGACGCATCAGTTCGGTGACGACCGCATTCACGGTGACCTTCGGGTTCGCCATCGCCTCGTCCGAAATCCGGCCTTCGGACACGCCTTCCCAGATCAGCTGCTTCTTCTCCGCATCGACGATGTCGACGTTGATCGTGCCGACCTTGTAGGTCACCGTGCGGTCTTCGTCATACATCGGCCACGCGTTGTACAGCCCATAGCGATAGCCGTAATAGCCATAACCGAGCGAGGCGTTGGGGCCTGAACGATATTCGGTGCGCTCGCGCGTGTTCATGAAGAAGTTCACCAGCAGGTCCGGATGCTCTTCGGTGTACTTGTAGCCGCGCGCTTCCATCGCGGTCGTCACCGAGTTCTTGAAGTAGCTCGTGACCAGCGTCGAATAGCCGCCGCGATCCGTACCGGTTTCCTTCGGAAATCCGAACGTGCGATAGACGGAAAAATCCGCCTTCCTGTCGTAGTCGATCCGACTCGGCGGCGCGCGATTCGATGCACAACCGGCGATGAGCAACGCCGCGCACAGCGCGGCCGACATCGACCACAGTGAAACAGCTGAACGGCGGCTGAACATGGTGCAATCCTCATCCTTCGCCCGACGGCGATGCTACTTCAGAAGACGTGAATGGTGACCAGTAACTGGCAATCAAGTAGGGCGACGACGTCACGCTTCGCGCAACGCTGCTGGTCAGCCGTCGCTGGTCGCCAGTCGCTCGCCTCAATTACAGACCCAGCACGCCCTGCCCGAGTTCCAGATCCAGCAGGATGCGCTTGCGCCACAGTCCGCCGCCGTAGCCGCCGAGCTTGCCGTTTGCATTCACAACGCGATGGCAGGGGATGACGATCGCGATGGGGTTCATGCCATTCGCCGCGCCCACCGCGCGCGTCGCGCCCGGATCGCCGACGCGCGTCGCAAGCTCGAGATAGGACCAGGTCGACCCGTAAGGAATGTGCAAGAGCATCGCCCAGACCTGCTGCTGGAACGCCGAACCTGCGTACGTCAGCGGCAGTTCGAATTGTTTGCGCTCGCCCGCAAAGTAAGCGGCCAGCTGCTCGCGCAAGCGTTCAAGGTGGGAATTGGGCGCGGCCTGCCACGTGCTTTCGTGTCGTCGGCGAAGCGCATTCAGTCGGGTTTCGAGCGCGTCCTGCTCGCAGAATTCGAGCAGGCACACGGCGTCCGCCGTCGCCGCGACGATCAGCGGACCGACCGGCGACTCGAACCAATCAATCGAACGAAGCAGAGTATCGGTGGACGTCGCACTCACGCCCCTGACGTTACACCCGGAGAGAAGAGCCGCGAAAGACCGCACAAAGGAATCTGAGAGTCAGAAGTCGCGACGTCGTTATATGCGCTTCACGGAAGCAGAGCGTCGGTGCATCGATCCGCACCCGACGATTCCGCTCTCGTTAAGAGTTCTTTTTTGCGGTCCTTCGCGGCTCTTCGTACATCGTCCAATTCAATGCCACACGCCCAGAATCAATCCAATCAGGGTGTACTGGATCGTGTGGTAGCCGCCGTTGATCAGGAAGAGGCGCAGCGAACGTTGCTCGAACAGATAGTTGATTCCATAGGAACCGGCTACCCAGCACAGGCCAGCCGCGAACCCTACGGATACGCCGAAAATGGGCGTCGCCGTGGGCCCAAGGAACATCGCAAACACGCCCGCTCCGATCACGGACAGCAGGAACGCCGTGCCCATCGTTTTCGCCATGTTCGCTGACCGCGCCTTGTCTTCCGTCATGCCGGATTCGCGCATCCAGCTCGCGCCGAACAGCATCGGCGAATACCACAGCGCACCGAGAATCATGCTCGACAGTCCGGCCGCAAGCACAGCCCAGTAGTTGATCGGCGGCATCGTTCTTCTCCCTGACGTTTGCAGATCGGGCGGATCCTAACGCTCCGCCCCGCGTCGTTCTTGTAAAAAAGTTACCGGAGAAGCGCTGCGCTCGAGCAATCGCCCTCGCCTGCTCGCGAACACGCTAATCGACCAGTACAGTCAAGCCGTCCACGGAGCCGGAGCGCGCGAACTCCCGAGGCGTCATCCCTGCAAACTCGCGAAACTCGTGATTGAAGTGCGCCTGATCGTAGTAACCGCAACTCATCGCGAGCTGCGACCAGTCGCACTGACCTCCGCTTTGCAGGAGGTCAACGATGCGGCGAAAGCGAAACATGCGTGCGTAGACTTTCGGCGCAAGGCCGATGTGGGCGTGGAACAGCTCGCGCAGGTGCTTGCGACTGACGCCGAGCGAACGACAGAGATCCTCGATGCGATCGGCGCCCGCGGATTGCGAAAGCCTGTTCACGGCCATTCGCGCATCAGCTCGCAGCGCGATCCTGCTGACGGCCAGCCGCCGGCGCACGAAATCGCACAGCACGGCGAACTGCATGCCCGCGCCGCTCGCCACGCCCAGACGCTCTTGCACGGCGTTCACCTGGTCGCCCAGAACGTCATCGAGTTCGATGACGTTCTGCGCGACTTCTCCCATCGGCATGCCGAGCACGCGATAGGCTCCGAGCGGCGGCATCCGCACACTGATCAGGTACGAGGGCTCGGCAGGATCGTACTGCGGCGTGACCATCAACCATTCGCGCTGCATGCCGGCGACCCAGGCGCGCCTGAACCGGCGATTCGCCGGCGGCCGGTTCGGTACGCCGAACGGCTGCTCGAGATTGAACATCAGTTCGACGTTGTTCTGAGGCAGCACCTTCTCGTACAGAAAAGCGACCTGCCCGCGCGAGATCCAGAACGAATGCACCACGTCCGCGAGATCGGGCGGCGGCGGTGCGATGAGAAACTCCCACGCGCCGCGAGGGCTGCTATACGCGAACCGGTAAAACGGAAGCGGCGACAAGGAGGCCATGCTCTCTCCCCGGGGCGGACAGCTAAGTCAGACTCAGCGGCATCAGCCTTTGTTCTGGCTATCATCTTCCCTACGAGCCTCGCGCTCGTCTCTGGCTTCGAATCTGGCCTCGAGGCGTCCCAGGACCACAAGTACGAGCAGCGCAAAGCCTGTCCCGATGACGGCGAGCGTGTAATACCCTGATCCACAAGCCACGCCGAGCGCTCCGGCCAGCCACATGTTGGCGCCGGTGGTCAGACCTTTGACTGCGCCGCGGCTCTGAATGATGGCGCCCGCCGCGAGAAACGCGACGCCCGCCGTGACCGCTTCGATGATGCGAATGGGATCCGCAGTCGTCCGTTGCTGGCCGGCGCTCACTTCGCCATGGAGCTCAAAGGTAATGAGAGTGAAGACCGCGGCCGCGAGAGAGACCAGGATGTGCGTGCGTAGCCCGGCCGGTTTGCTGCGCAACTCGCGATCGAATCCGACCGCAGCGCCGACGAACACGGCGACAAGCATGCGCAGGAACGCGTCCCACGGTGCAATCTGCGTCGATTCTCCGGCCAGCCAGGCGAGAATGTCCATGCGATTCTCCTGAACTCGACCGGCGTCAGCATAGCCGCGCAGCTGCATTCGGGGAAAGCGCGCGGCTGCAGCGACATGTCGGCATTCATCCACGATGGCGCGTCCTCGCTGCTTGCGGCTAACCTCGCTTTATGGTCAGGACGCGCCCGCTTATCGCATTTCTGTTGAGCATGCTCGCACCGCTGAGCGTTGGCGTTGCGAAAGAACGCGACCCTTTCGAGCAGGAGCGCGAAGCGTTCAGGCGCGCCTATGAACAGGTTGACGCCGCGACGCGCGAATCGCGGCCGCCGGATACGGAGGCGTTGCGCACGTACCCGCTCTATCCCTACCTGCAGGCGGCCCGCATTCGCCGCGCGCTGGCCGACGTCACCGCGGCGCGCGCGCCAGTTGACGAACGGGCGGAGACTTTCACCACGTACTACGAACACGACCCCGTCGGGCGCGCACTGCGACGGGTCTGGCTCGCGAGCCTTGGCGAACGCAGAGAATGGCGCAGCTTTCTGGAAGAGTACCGCGACGACGTCGCCGACGATTCGCTGCGGTGTCTCAAGTTTTCCGCGCAGATCGAACTGGACCTGACCGCCGATCTGGCGAGCGACGTCGCGAAGCAGTGGCTGACGCCGTTCAGTCTCCCTGACTGTGAGCGCGCCTTCGAATGGCTGCGGGCGCAGAACGCTTTGACGCCCGTGCTGATCGAGCAGCGCGTGCGCCGCGCGCTCGAAGACAACAATCCGTCGTTCGCACGGCAGATCGCCGCCGCCTTACCCGGCGAGCGGGCGGCGCCGTTGCTGCTCTGGGCGGCGTTGCTCGAGAAGCCGCAGCGTGAGATCGACGCCCTGATCGCATCGCCCGGCAAGGCAGTCGAACCGGACGCGCTGCTGGCGGGTTGGTCGCGGCTCACGCGCAAGGACCGCGACGCCGCGACGCTCAGATTCGATGAACTGATACGGGCGCGCGGCATGACGAAACAGGCGGCAAGCCCCTATGCTCTGGAGCTCGCATTCTCCCTCGCGTGGAATCGTCGTCCTGAGGCGCTGACCTATTTCGCTCGCGTCGAGGCGGGCGATCTGGACGATTACGCACTTGAGTGGCGAGCCCGCGCTGCGCTGTGGGCGGAAGACTGGCGGCTCGCTGCAGACTCAATTGCTTCAATGTCCGATGAGCAGCGCATGCAGGCGCGCTGGCGGTATTGGGCGGCGCGCGCCGCTGAGCGCACCGACGATGCGGCGCTCGCGCGTCAGCTCTATGAATCCGTGCTGATCAACGACAACTTCTATTCGATGATGGCGGCTGCGCGGTTGGATCGGCCCGTGACGCCGCATCCTGAGAAGCTCGTGCTGGACCAGACGCAGTTGCAACAGATCGGGCAGTTGCCGGAATTCGTGCGCGCGCGTGAACTCGTCCGCCTCGAATTGCGCACTCTCGCCGGCCCGGAGTGGCGTCAGGGCTACGAGCGCTTGTCGGAGGAAGCGCGTCGGCAGAGCGTGCATCTCGCGGCGCACTGGGGCTGGTACGACCAGGCGATCGCCACCGCCGGGCAGCTGCGCGTCTTCAACGACTACGAACTGCTGTATCCGGCGCCGTTCGATCGTGAAGTGCGAGCCGCGGCGCGACTGTCCGGCCTGCCGTCGGATCTCATCTACGGCGTGATGCGCCAGGAGAGCCTGTACCGCAGCGACGCAGTATCTTCGGCCGGGGCTCGCGGGCTGCTCCAGATGCTTCCGGAAACGGCGCGGCGCACTGCGCGCGCGTGGAAACGCCCCCGACCAGCCGCGGACGATCTGTTCAATCCTGCGATCAATGTGCCGCTCGGGGCTGCGCATCTGCGTGAGCTGGTCGATCGCTTCGACGGACAAACTGTGGTCGCTTTGGCCGGATACAACGCTGGCGCGCGCGCAGCGACGCGCTGGCTGCCGGAGGAGTCGATCGAACCCGACGTCTGGATCGAAAACATTCCCTACAACGAAACGCGCAACTACGTGCAGCGCATCCTCTGGCATAACGTGGTGTTCGGCTGGTTGCGCACCGGCGAACCGCAGAAGACGAACGGCTGGCTCGCGCGCGTCACTCCTCTGAGCGAGGAGACGGTGCTCGGCAACGTTGAGACGGTATGGTGAGTCGGGAGTCGGGAGTCGGGAGTCGGGAGTCGGGAGTCGGGAGTCGGAGTCGGAGCGAGCAGAACGTTTGATTCGCGGCAAAGGGCGTCAAGCGATTTCTTGCGATTCCCGATTCCGATCCCGATTCCCGATCCACAGCGCGCGCTTCCCCGACACGTCGCTTGCTCGCGCCCGCGAGCAGATTCTCGATCGTCTCAACCGCATCGGCGACGCTCGTCGCCACGTAGTCGGCGCCGGCGTCTTTCATGCGAGCCGCCGACTTCGAGACATCTGCGCCAGCGAGCGCTGGCCGCAGGACGAGAATTGCTGGTCTCGGGCAGCGCGCTGCGCACGATTCGACAGTAATTGCGCAGTTCGGAGCCGCGCGTCGGCGAAATCGCCGCTACGCAGAGACGACGCGGGCTTTCTGTCGAGCACGCGTTGCATCGCCTGCTCTGATGAGAGGTCAGCCGGCGCCGGCTCCATGTGAATGTCCGCCAGCCCGACGCACAGCATTTCCACCAGAACCTGATCCACGGCCGTTCGCGCTGCGACGCCCATCAGCAACGGCGCGTCAGTCGCCGGGGCGGTCTCAGCAGGCGCGATCTGATGCACCGTTTCGGCGGCGACGTCCAGCACGAATTGCTCGTCTTCCTCCGAGATTTCGCCCTGCGAACGATGCTGAACGACCAGTGCGAGCGCCGGCGTCAGCACATGATCGATGAGGCCGATCGGTCCAAGCTCGGCGAGCTTGCTGATCGACGAGCGCGTTCGCCTCATCCTCATCGTGCGCCAGCAGTCGCTGATAGAAACGCACGTGCGGCGCGAGCGCCGGTTCATCGGCGAAGATGACGGCGAGAAAGCGCAGCGAACGGACATGCCGGCCGAGCACGGCGAAGCAGACAGTCAGCGGCGTCGCGAGCAGCAGTCCGATCGGACCCCACACCCAGATCCAGAACAGCGCGGAAATGAGGAGCGCAAACGATGACACGCCTGTTCGCAGCGCCGAACACCACGGGCTCCACGAAATAGGCGGTGAGCAGATCGAGCGTCAGAAACAGCGCGAGCGTCTGCAACGTTTCGGCCCAGCCGGGAAAGGTCGCGAAGGCGAGCATCGCGGGACCCGCGCCGACAACAGCGTCCCCACGTAGGGCACGAAGCGCAGCACCGCGGTGAATCCTCCCCACATCGCCGCATACGGCACGCCGATCCAGTACAGCCCGGCGGCGACCAGCGTCCCGAAGGCGATGTTGATCAGCGTCTGCGCGACCAGAAACTGGCTGACGCGATGCGCGGCCTCATCCAGGAGCCGCGTCGTGAGCGCGACGCTCTCCGCGCCGGCCAGGCGGATGACGCGATCCCGCAGGTCTTCGCGCTGCCCCAGCATGAACGCGACCAGCACCAGCACGATCACCGCGCTCGCAACGGGTTCGAATATCCCCTGCGCGGTTTCACGCAGCCTTTGCACCGGCGTAAGGCGCGGTGGAACCACACGCACCGGCTCCGCCCGGCGCAGGTCGGAGAGGTTCTCGTCCAGTTGCTCCGTCACCCGATCGACTGTGCGCGTGAGCTTGCTGAACGCCGCGTCGTCGCCGATGCGCAGATCAGCAACCTTGCTGCGCATCGAGGAGGTGTATTTCGAAACCTGCGTCGAGAGATCGGAGAACTGATCGACGATGACATAGCCCACGGCGCCCACGGCGCCGAGCGCAAGCGACATGGTCAGCAGCACGCCGACGAAGCGCGGAATTCGCCAGCGATCGAACAGCCGCACCAGCGGCGTCAGGATGAACGCGAGAACGACGCCCAGCGCAAGCGGAACCAGCACCGTCTTCGCCGTCGCAAGCGCCACGACCACAAGACCGATCGCGAAAAGCGATCCCCAAGGGCCATAGGCGCGGCTCAGGACATGACGTTGCGGCACGACGAAGGAACTCCGCCGACATCGCGGCGGTTCCTGCCCGGTTGCGCGTTCTGCGTTGTGCGTTGCCCGCAGAAGCGAGGGGTCTACTCTGCGCACAACGGACAACTGGCGACGGACAACGCTACTCGTCTTCCGCTGAATGCTTCGTCGACATCGCGGTCTTGGCCGCGGCGCGCCGTCCGGAGGCGTCGCAGACGTGCAGTGCTCGAGTCGATGTCGTGCGCAGGCGACGGCGCCGCAATGAGCAATGCCTCAAGATGCGCCCGCGAGCGCATCAGAAACGTCGGAATGGTTGCGGCGTCGATGGGACGCGAGATCAGGTACCCCTGTACGTGTATGCCGCGATCCGTCAGCAGCAGACCGAGCTGCGAAGGCCGCTCCACGCCCTCCGCCGTCACCTGCAGGCCGAGACTGTGACACAGCCCGATGATGGACCGAACGATGGCCGATGAACGTCCGCCGCTGTCAATCGTCGCGATCAGGCTGCGATCGATCTTCACGCGCGTGAGCGGCAGGCGCTCTAGCGACGTCAGGGAGGAGTATCCGACGCCGAAATCATCGAGCGCGACGCTCACGCCGAGTTCGCGCAGGCGGTGCAGCGCCGTAATGGTCGTCGTTCCCGTTTGCAGCACGTGCTCCGTCAGTTCGATTTCCAGGCATTGCGGCGGAAGCGCATGCTGGCGGAGCAGCGTCTGCACACGTTCGACAAAGTTGCCGCTCAGGAGCTGCTGCGAGGAAATGTTCACGGCGACGCGCACCCTCGGCCAGGCCCCGCTTTGCCATGCTGCGGCGGCCTGAATCGCCGTGCGCAACGCCCAGTCGCTGATGTCGGTGATGAGTCCGGTCTGTTCCGCCGCATCGAGAAAATCGGTCGGCGAGATGAGCTGCCCGTCAGGCTGGCGCCAGCGCAACAACGCTTCGACGGTCTGAGTCTCGAGGGTCTCGAAACAGGCTACGGGCTGGTAGAGGAGTTCGAACTCGCCGCGCTCCACTGCGCGACGCAGCGACTGTTCGAGCTTGAAGCGGGTCGAGACGGTTGCGAGCAACTCGGGCGCAAACAGGCTGAAACAATTGCGTCCGAGCTCCTTGGCGCGAAAGAGCGCCGCATCCGCGGCGCGCAGCAAAGCATGCGGATCGTCCGCGTGATCCGGGTAGACGCTCGCGCCCACGCTGACGCTCAGGCGAAGCTCGCGGCCGTGCACTGACAGCGGACGCTGAAATTCCTCGAGAACAGACACGCTGAGCCGCTCGACCTCGGCGAGTCGGTGTACGTCCTCGCACACGACCGTGAATTCATCTCCGCCCAGGCGCGCGCTGAAGGATCGGGAGAACAGCCCATTCAGACCGCAGACGCTCGCCGACCGCCTGCAGTACGCGATCGCCGAAGGCGTGTCCGAGGCTGTCGTTGATCGTCTTGAAATTGTCGAGGTCGATGAACAACACCGCTATGCGCCCGCCGCTTTCCGTTGCGCGCGCGATGGCCGCGTCCAGGTGCGCGAACAGCTGCCGTCGATTCGGCATGTCGGTCAGCGGATCGTGACTCGCAAGATGATTGAGCTCTCGGGTGCGCTCGTTCACCTTCGTCTCAAGCTCGAGCTGATAGGTGCGCACCTCGTTCTGCGCGCGCTGCAACTGTTCCGCCATCTGGTTGAAGGCGCCGGCGAGGGTATCCAGTTCGCGCACTCCGCCGCGCGGGACACGCGTTCGCACTGCACCGCTCGCGAGCCGGCGCGTGGCCTCGGTGAGGCGGCGAACGGGCGAAGTCACGCCTGTCACGGTGGCGATCGCAATGGCGATCAACAACAGCAGCGCGGCGGAACTCGCCCAGACAAGCTGGCGATCCGCTTTCTCGGAGGCGCGCACCGCGAGGTGATCCGCATCGGCGAGCGCGCGACGAGCCGGCTCGACCAGTTGGGTGACAACGACGCCGGACAACTGCGCACCTTTATCGCGGAACAGCGCCGAGCGCTCGTTGAACTCGTCGATCGCATTGAACGCGGCGCGCCGTGCAGCGACGAGCTGTGAGAAACGGCGCGACACGTCGGTCAGCCAGGGCTCGCCGTGCAGCCGCGCAAGCTCCTTCG
Organism: uncultured Gammaproteobacteria bacterium; assembly: GCA_963723505.1. Taxonomy (GTDB): domain Bacteria; phylum Pseudomonadota; class Gammaproteobacteria; order Steroidobacterales; family Steroidobacteraceae; genus Steroidobacter. The sequence goes on along the minus strand of CAVRQU010000017.1, from coordinate 130,243 downwards.
CATGCCGCTGCAGATGCACTCTGAAGGCGTTCTCGCTGCCGATGATGAGCTGCGCCGAACGCGGCCCTGCGACGCTCGCGGCCGCGCTCACCTGTTCACGCACTGCGTTCAGTCGGCCCGACAGCTCCATGAGGCGTTCGCTGGCGAATACGGCGCCGGCGAAACGCGCGGCGCGATCCTGCGGCGCATTGAGGCTCGCCTCCGTCTCATCGAAGCGCGTCCAGTACTCCCGGAGCCGTGTGCTGCGCACCTCGTTGCGCGCCAACACTCCAGCGCCCATCCTTGCGAAGGTTTCGAGTTCCTCCGCGAATGCAGCTGGCGCGGGATCCTGGAAACGGCCGGCTGCGGCTGTGTACGCGTCGGCCGCCTCGCGCATCCGGCGCGCCGCAATCTTCACCTGCTGCGGCTCGGGGACAATGCTTTCGGATTGATCGACGACGACCAGCTCGTAGTGCGACACGGCGGCGGCGAGCGACTCGGTCGCCCGCACGAGCGGTTCGTGCTTGACCAGGAGCTGCCGCACGCGCGACCGGGCGTCACGCGCACTTTGCTGGGTGATGATGTTGGCGGAGACAACGATCAGCGCGACTGCGACGAACCCGATCGCGACGCGCAGCGCCATGCCGGGTCGGTACGCACGCAAGCCGCTTGCGGCGGCGGGCGATGACGGCGCGTCTCCCGTCGATTCATTATTAGTATGTGGCGCGTCCATGGCATCGACTCGCCGTGAAGTTACGACGGTCGAATTTGCCAGTCAGATGCAGCGGGGTCTGTAGGGTTGCGTGATAACTGTGCGCTGGTTCTCGCATTGAAGCTTACGTCAAATGGCCAGCGCGGACTTGCCGCACAGAGCGCAAGCAACGGACGCTCTGCGCGTTCTTAACGAAGGGGCAGGCTGAGCGAACGCAGGTTACGTTGCAGCAACCCATCGAGGAACGCAGGCAACGCCTGCAGCAGTTGATCCGGCCGGTTGCGGCGATTGCGGCCGTCATGCATGAGCACGACGTCGTTCGCGCGCACGCGCTCAAGTCTTCTCTCGATTTGCGCCCGTGCGCCGAGAGGACCCCAGTCGACGGCGCTGACGTCCCACATGACGACGTGTTCTCCCTGACGCAGCGCTTCATCCGTCATGCACGCGCGGCGCCGGCCGTGCGGCGGACGAAACCACCGCGTCGCCTGACCGGTCGCATCGCTCACCGCCGTCGCGCCGTCCCGCACTTCGCTGCGCGCCGCGGCGGGCGTCAGCAGCCACGGGTGTCTATGACTGTAGGTATGGTTTCCAAGCGCATGACCGGCCTCGAGGATGCGTCGCGCCAGCGCCGGCGTGCGTTGCACTTGTCGGCCGATCGCAAAGAACGTCGCCTGCATTTGTGCCTGCGCCAGCGCGTCGAGAATCTGCGGCGTCCAGTCCGGATCCGGTCCGTCGTCAAAGGTGAGATAGATGGATTGCACGGTTGACGGTGACGGTTGACGGTTGACGGTTGACGGTTGACGGTTGACGGTTGACGGTTGACGGTTGACGGTTGACGGTTGACGGTTGACGGTTGACGGCAGAGGGTGTCTCTTCTTTTCTGGCTGTCAACAGTCAACTGTGAACCCTCAACCTCCCTTTCGGCTGTCAACGGTCAACCGTCAACAGACGCCGCTCTTTCCGTCTTCAGCTTGCCGATATTCCGCGTCAGCGCCGTTCGAGTGAGCCAGTAGAACCGCGGCTCAGGCTGCTCGCGCGCACGGATGCGCGCCGCGGGCCCAAAGACCCACGTCAGCACGCGAAAATGTCGCGCGAGCAGCCGCGACCGCCAGTTCCTGGGCATCGGCGTACTGACGAAACCGACGACCTCGCCATGAGCCGGAAGCCAGGTCATACCCTGAAAGACGCGCACGTCGCGCAACGCAGGGTCAGAGTGCGCAACTTCCGCCAGCACGCGGAGCGATTCGCGCATGAGCTTCGCGAACCGGAACCCGACGCGCTGCATCGACCCCTCGCCCAGCGCCGCGATGCTTGCATTGTTGAAATGCAGTTGGCCGATCGGATCGTTGTCGCGCAGCAGAGTCCCGTCGGCGAAGCGCAATTCAGGGCCGCGGTAACGCGCATGTCCGAGGTACAGCACAGGGCCCAGCGTGCGCAGGCGATGGCGTCGGTAGTACCACGCGTCGATGAGATCGAGCGTCCTGCGCGCAACCGAGTGCAGCGGCTTCATGGCGAGTCGTGTGCGAGCGACGGCCGCGCGGCCGCGAGATCCAATGCAAGTTCCGCGATGCGCAGGGCGCCTTCGCGCCGACCCAGACGCCACGCGCGCTGCTGCATCTGCTGCAAGGCGGTGCGCTCGGCAAGCATTGCAGAGACTCGTTCGGACAACTCGCCGTCCGCAACGAGACCGCCGACTCGGTGGCGCTCGAGAAAGTCGACGTTGAAGCCTTCCTGTCCGCCGAGCGAACGCGTCGCCAGCAGCGGACGGCCGCAGGCGAGCGCCTCAGCGACGCTGATGCCGCCGGGCTTGCCGACGACTACGTCCGCCGCGCGCAGATAAACGTCGATGCGATCCGTCCACGCGCACACGCGCAGGCGCTGTGGATGACGGCGAAGCAGCGAAGTCAGCTCGGAGTTCGCGCTCGAACTGCGACCCGACATCGCGATCACATGAGCGCTCTCGCCGCGGCTCAGCACCGTCGCCGCGGCGGCGTCCACGCTGAGGCCCAGACCTCCACCCTGCACCAGCACGACGCCCGCACCTTCCGGCAGCGCCAGTTGCCGGCGCGCGTCGGTCTGCGACAACGGCTGCGCGAACGAAGGCATCAGCGGTACGCCGGTGGCGCGTTCCTGTGCGTGTGGAAACAGCGTACGAACGTCCGCGCTGATCGACTCATGCGCTACACAGTAAAAATCGAGGCCGCGTTGCTTCCAGAAGTCGTGGACGCCGAAATCCGTCATGACGCCGATAATCGGCGCGCCGCAACCTTGCCGCGCATTCGCAGATACGAGGCCATCGCCGCGGGAATCATCTGCGTGCTGATGATGACGTCAGGCGCGAATCGTTTGATTCTGGGCTCAAGACGGCGAATGAGGCGCAACCATGTCCACTTCATGAGCGCGAGCCGCGCGCGTACGCCGTTGCCGGCGAGACTGTCGCGATCGAGCGGCAGCGCCGCGCACAACAGAGAAAGCAGCATGCGGTCGGATGCGTAACGGCCGCCGCGCGGCGCACTGGCGCCCGCGCCCCCGGCGATGCCGGAGATCAGCTCGAGAACTTCCAGCACCGCGCGCGGCGGGCCCGCCTCGCTTTCGAGAATCTGTCGCCACGTCTGTTCATCGAGGTGATACAGCCGTTCGTACAACTGCGAGTGATTCTGCACAAGACCCAGATATGTCTCGTGCAGGGCCGCCGCGGCGCCTGGATTCATCAGCGACCAGAAATCGAGCGTGCGCACGTGAGCCGCATCGCGCAGCGCAGCCTCGACCGCCTGGGCGGCGCGCACATGACCAAGACCCAGTCCCGAGGTGAGCAGCAATACGCGAGGCGGTTCTACACGACGCTCGTGCGCCCGCCGCGCCGGATCGGACAGCAATTCCTGAGGGCGGGCGGCGGAAGAGCTTGTTGGTTCGAGGCGCATGCCGAAGGTCCAATGCTCGGGCGCGCCCGGGCGTTCCAAGTCCCGATTCCCGCTTCAATGCCCGACCGGCGCCGCGGGTTCCGTGGGCCGCGCCGTCGCCGGCGGACAGACACGTTGCGAGGAATAATGATTGCGAACTTTTGCCGCGTCCGGCACGTTGTCGTGCGGCGAAATCTTGCGACGCCCCGTCAGGGCGTTCGATCAGGAGAACTACGGTGCTGACAAGTTCACTGCGCACAGGCGCATTGATCGCCTGTCTCGCGCTTACCGCCTCTGCTTACGCGGAAACCCGCGACGACTGCGCGCGGCAGTTCAAGCCGGAAACCGGCCAATCTGGCAAGGATGTCGTCTGGGTGCCGACCAACGATGCATTGGTTGGGCGCATGCTCAAGATGGCCGGCGTCGGACCGTCCGACGTGGTTTACGACCTCGGTGCAGGCGACGGCAAAATTGCAATTGCAGCGGCGAAAGACTTTGGCGCACGCTCAGTCGGTGTGGAGTACAACCCCGACATGGCGAAGCTCGGGCAATGCCTCGCCAAGGCCGAGGGCGTCGCGGGTCGGGCGACCATCGTTCAAGGCGACATCTTCGAAACTGACTTCAGCGCGGCGTCGGTCGTAACGCTGTATCTGCTGCCCGAACTGAACCTGCGCCTGCGGCCGACGATTCTCAAGATGAAGCCCGGCACACGCGTCGTATCGCATTCCTTTCTGATGGATGACTGGGAGCCGGACGATCGTTCGTCGACGGAAGACGGTCAGGCCTACTTGTGGATCGTCCCAGCGAGCGTCGGCGGGACATGGACATTCAAGCGCAAGGACGGCCGCGATCGGTTCGCCGTGCACCTTGAGCAGAAGTTTCAGGAGATCAGCGGCGCCGTCGGCGACCGCAGGGAGCCGCTCACGGCCGCAAAGCTGAAGGGCGCGCAGATCGATCTGTCGTTTGCCGGAGAACGGCGGCACGACGACGCTTGCTGGTCAGGCGAAGGGCGATCGGATCGAAGCGCGCGTGACGCGCGCCGGAAAGACCGCAAATTACGTGGGCACACGGACTTGAAGAAGATAGTGACCGGTGACTCGTGACTTGTGACTAGGCAAGACAGAGGAAGCGTCCGTTAGCACCAATCGCATCGAACCGGTCGCGCCGACGCGCCCTGAGCGCGTCTCAGAATCCTCCGGCGCCCCGGCGCCCGCGCTTTCAGTGTTCGACGCCGTCATGATCACGGTCGGCATCGTGATCGGCGCCGGCATTTTTCAGACGCCGGCCCTGGTCGCCGACATCGCAGGATCGCCGGCGAAAATGCTGACGGCGTGGGTGCTCGGCGGCGCCTTGTCGTTCATCGGCGCCCTCACGTACGCCGAGCTGGCGGGCGCCTATCCGAGCGCGGGCGGCGACTATACCTTTCTGACGCGCGCCTACGGCAAAGAAGTGAGCTTCATGTTCGCGTGGGCGCGCAGCATGGTGATCATCACTGGCTCGATCGCTCTGCTGGGCTTCATCCTGGGCGACTATCTCTCGCGGCTGTTCAGTCTTGGCGAGTATTCGTCGGCGATCTACGCCGCTCTGGCGACGCTGCTGCTCACCGCGATCAACCTTGCAGGGCTGCGCGGCTCCTCGCGTATGCAGAACGTGCTCGGACTGCTGGAGATCGGCGGCGTTCTGCTGGTGGCTGGGGCCGCAATGCTGCTCGATACGCCGCCGACGCTGGGCCACTCGCACGAGGCCGCTGAAACCGGCGCAGGCGCTTTCGGACTTGCGATGGTGTTCGTCCTGCTGACCTACGGCGGCTGGAACGAGGCCGCCTACGTTTCCGCAGAAGTGCATGGCGGACCCCGCGCGATTCTGCGCACGCTGCTCGTGTCGATCACGATCATCACATTCGTCTATGTCGCCTTTGTCGCAGGCGTGCTGCATGGCCTCGGCTTCGATGCGTTGAAGGCGAGCCCCGCAGTCGGCGTGGACGTGATGGAGCGCGCATTGGGGACGTGGGCCGGTCAACTGATCGGCGTCTTCGTCGCGATCTCCTCGCTCACCTCGATGAACTCCACGATGATCGTCGGCGCGCGCACGAACTACGCCCTGGCGCACGACTGGCCGGCGCTCGGCTTCATGGGCCAGTGGCAAGGCGAGCGCAATACGCCGGCCGTCGGCTTCATCGTGCAGGCCGCCATTGCGCTGGCGCTGATCGTATTCGGCGCGCTGGAAAAAGACGGCTTTGCGACGATGGTTGAATTCACTGCGCCGGTGTTCTGGTTCTTCTTCATGCTGACCGGAATTGCGTTGTTCGTGCTGCGCCGGACGGAACCCGCAATCGCGCGCCCCTTCCGCGCACCGCTCTATCCGCTGCTCCCGGCGATCTTTGTGCTGACCTGTGCGTATCTGTTCTACTCGAGCGTGATGCACGCCCGGTCGCAAAACGCGGGCTACGTGGCGCTGGGGGTGATGGCGACCGGCGCAGTAGTACTGCTGCTTGTCGTGCGCGGGCGCCGCGGCAAGCCTGTTGTGCGTTGACCGTTGCCCGTTCGTGCAGGTTGCACGCTCTCCGCTGCACCCGATTGCGGACAACGGACAACGCAAAACGGATGAGTACAGCTCATCCCGCCGGCTTCGCCGGCCGCTCTTCATATGGCGGCATGATCCACAGATAGATGCCGTCCTGGCCAAGCTTCACGTACTCGTCAGCGGGCCACTCGCGGCCCATATCGAAGTCGTGTGAAACGACGCGCGCCCCCGGACGCAGCTCAGCGAAGAATTTCGGTTTGAGCCTTCGATTGAGCTCAGGCAGCAGATAAATCAGAACGACGGTCGCTTCGGAGACGTCGGTCTCGAACATATCGCCGACTTTGAACGTCACAAGGTTCTCGACGCCGACCGACTTTGCGTTGGCGCGCGCCTCACGGATGCGCGCCGGATCGAGATCGACGCCCACGCCGCGCACGCCGTACTTCTTTGCCGCCGCGATCACCATGCGGCCATCGCCGCACCCGAGATCGTAGACCACGTCCAACGGACGCAACCTGGCCGCCACCAGCATGCGATCGACGACTTCATGCGGGGTCGCAACGTACCAGACGTCAAGCTTGCGCGCCGGCTTCGTCGCCTCCTGCGCCGCCGGTGTTGCGCACAACAGCGCCAGTGCGACTCCGGTCGCCCAGATGCGCAGCGCAACTTTCATCCGGAAGTTCAGTGCTTGCGCAACTTCATGCGCACGCGCCGGCTCGCGAGCACGCCAAGGTACTGCGTGATCTTCGCCTCGGCGGCCAGCGTGGACAGTTCTTCGTCGTAGATCTTCGCGACTTCGTCGAAGGACGTGTGAGTCTCTTCTGAGATCGCTTCCTTCGTGATCTCGTGATTCCTGGAGCTCGAAAATGTGCGCGGAGTCGACGCAGCCATCACGAAACCTCCTCAACGACATTTGATTTTTTGCTTGATTTTTTTCTGCGCACGTACATCGCGTACTCAGCGCCTGAATTGATCAAGGAGCGAGCAATTCAATCGACGCTCAATAATCCTCTGCACATCCGCGAAGTCAAGCCCGTCTTATCCAGAAGTTATGCACTGGTTCTGTGGATATCTGTGAGTGACGCTGGTGAATCGTGATTCGTGAGTCGTGAATCGTCAGAAGGCTGGCTGTTGGTTGCCAAAGTGACTGCGCCTGATGCCGGCGTCTTTCTCGCTGCGAATGTGACGGCGCTGTTGCGCAACTCCGCGTGCGCGGCGTGTTGCGCGAGAAATTTGCGTCGCGCGAAAACATCAGAGACGGGTCGCCGCTGCTTCTTGCGCGCTTTTCAACGATGCACGCTGTTAGAATCGTGCCGCAAGTCTGGTCATGTGGGCCTGTAGCACAACGGTTAGTGCAGGGGACTCATCGAAAATGGTGCGTTCACGGCGAAAGTCGTGAATTGAACGGGATGAATTCAGGGGAAGCTGCCGGCGGAACTGGGCCAACGCCAACCCTGAGCCAAGCCGGTCGTAGACGATCGGAAGGTGCAGAGACTACCTGAGGGCTGGGTCGCAAGATTCGAATGCCCTTGATAACAGGCTAGAGCGTCCCGCGTCCTAACGACTGGCGCGAACCAGGATCGAGGATGATGAGATAGTCCGACTCTCTCTGGAAACGGAGAGTCAGGTGAATCCCTTGGTTGCAGGTTCGAATCCTGCCGGGCCCACCACTTCAAACTGAGGCGGCATGTCATGGATGAATGCGTAGTCTGTTCCGCACCTCTGCAAGGACGACAGGACAAAGTTCTTGCGGTCCGCAAGTGCGATAATCAGGAACTCCGCTATACGCAACTACCATCATCAGAGCTACCTCGCACGACAACAAGAACGCGGGCGCGAGCGCAAGCTCCGATTGACCAGGACTAATGGGCGGCAAGTGCGCCAAGATTGATGGTGCCTTATCGCCGCAATCACGCCGCTGGAGTTTCATCATGTAGACGTCCAGCTGAAAGACTCCAATGAACTCGTTACCATAGGCGTTCAGTCTCAGCTTCTCGCGAACCTTTGACGTCAGAAGTGGTTGCTAGCTTCATCTGCGGTACCTTGAGGAACGTCATGCCGAACGTGTCGCTTCTCATCCTGAACCACTGTCCATGTCCGGGACTCTCAACAGGCGAGCCCAAAGACAGCGAGGTTTATACCATCCCACCATCAGCCGTGAATGCCGAGGCCACGAGCGACGGACGCACGGCGGGGATGCACTTACCGAAACATTCACCGTTCAATGTCATCTCCATGTCGTTAGCATAAGCTCCCAAATCCATTTCTGCCTAGACGATGAAAGTCGCAACTCTAAACGAAACCGCGCGAGTGTGAGCTAAGCCCGATCGCGCAATTTCTCGATCGGTGCCGAAATGTCGTTCTCCTTGCCCGCCCAGAGCGAAACTCGAAGGTCTCGGTGACGTTAGAATGCGAGCATCGTCAGAGTAAGGCGCTCTTTGTCGGAAGTCCGGAAGAAACGCCGACGAAACCCTAAAGCAAGACCGACATCGGTTGCGAGGTGGGCGCCCGCGGTGTCGATTTCTTCGAGCACACCGCCCATGCGTGCCCCAGCTCTGGTGCGAAGCCGAGCATGTTGACACCTTCCCATCGCACGTATCTGACCGGGGACCTGGCTTTGGACCTGGATCGAGGCTGCCTCCGCGGGCAGGCCGGGAGGTGAGGCTCAGAAGGCAGACGTTCCAAGTATTCGTCTTCCTCGTCGAACAGCATGGACATCTCGTCGGTAAGGACGATCTCGCCCGCGCCGTCTGGCCGCACACGTTTGTCTCTGATGACTCGCTGAACAGATGCATTCTCAGAGATTCCTAAAGCGTTAGGCGATACCGGCATCAGCTCGTCAAGACAGGCCCAGGCGGATTACATATTCGACGCGTCTGTCGAATCACGCGGCTTCGGTTCTCCAAACACGCCGGCGGCCGATGGGCGGCTGAACGCACACTCTCTGGAGACGAGCGTGCGACTCACGACGCCCTACTCCCCTTTCCGAAACACAAGGCCGACAATCTCCCAGAGCCGCTCACGAACTTCATCGGGCGTGAACGCGAGCTGGCCGACGTCGCAGCCATCCTTGAGGAGCACCGACTGCTGACATTGATCGGAGCTGGCGGATGCGGAAAGACAAGACTCGCACTCGAAGCTGCGGGCCGTCTGCGTGCAAGGTACAGAGACGGCGTATGGTGGACTGACCTAGCGCCTTTGACGGATCAACGGCTGGTCGCGGAAGCCGTGGCCGAATCGATAGGGGTGAGACCTGATGGCGCCAACCCCATGCTGCAGCGGCTGAGCGAGTTCCTGAGCGCGCGCTCGGTGCTGCTCGTGATCGACAATTGCGAACGCTTGCGCATCGCGTGCGCGGAGCTCGCCGAAGCGGTACTTCAGCCGAGTGCTGCAGTTCGCATCATCGCGACCAGCCGAGAGGCCTTGAGGATTCAGGGTGAGTACACCTACCCGGTGTCCGGTCTGGCGTTGGCGCCAGCAGGCGCAAATCAGGGGCATATCCTTGAGGCGGAGGCATTCCGGCTGTACGTCTCCCGTCGAACGCGGTGCATCCCCAGCTCGCGTTGACCACTGGGACCGTGCGCGCCGTGAGCGATGTGTGCACGAGGCTTGACGGTGTCCCGCTTGCGATCGAACTCGTCGGCACCCGTGGAAGGGTGCTCACCATCGAACAGATCACATCGCACCTGAGCCATGGTTTCACCTTCACGTTCCGAGCGATCGCCGGATGCCGCGTCAGTCAGACACTGCGAGCAAGCGTCTCGCTCGCCGCTTTGACCGTTGAGCGAGCCGGAGCGGACGACTCATCCAAGGTCTGCGGCGTTCCACGGCACCTGGCTCGCTGGAAGCCGCGACGGCAGTTTGCACCGTCATGCTTGAGTAGTTCGACACCATTGAGCTGCTGTCTGGCCTACTGGACAAATCTCTCGTGATGAACACCGTAGACGCACCGGAGGGCCGACGGTATCGAATGCTCGAAACGATGCGGGAATACGCCCTCGAACGCCTCCGCCAGTCGGGCTAGCAAGAGACGATTCTCTCTCGCCATCTGGAGTACTTCCGTAGTCTTGCCAGGTCCGCACACGTTGAGTTGCTCGGTGCTGACCAGACGGCGTGGCTTGCACGGCTCCGACGTGAGCACGACAATTTTCGCGCAGCCCTCGCGTGGAGCGCAGCCGCGCCCGAGAGGATCACGGCAGCGCTCGAGCTATCGGCGAGCCTTCACTGGTTCTGGTTCATGCACGGACATCTAATCGAATCGCAGCGTTGGCTTTCCTCCCTGCTGGCGCGGCCCGCCCCCGGCACGGCGGAGGTCAGGCGCCTGACGGCCGAGTGTCACTTCGCGCTGGGACTGGTGACCGTCTTGCTCGGTGACCCCGGCCGCGGGGGCCAACACCTGGAGACGGCTCTGATGATGGCGCGAGAGTTGGGAGTTGAGGCACTCGCGGTATGGACGCTGAGGATGATGACCCATGGTTTGGTAGAAGAGGGACGCTTCGCTGAGGCACAGAGACGTGCGGCTGAGGCCTTTCAGACAGCGACCCGCCTGGGTACGCCGTTCGAATTGAGCACGGCGCTGGGAACACTGGGCATCGTCAGCCGAGCCCAATGCGATTACGCCGGAGCGGCACGGCACTTCGAACAGTCCGCGCAGCACTGCGCATCCGGCGAGCGCTGTTCCGCGCGGCATCCCTGCGACTCCGCAGAAGCCGAAGAAAGGCATTCGAACCTGCGAGAGCCGAAGCGCTGGCGATGGAGGGACTCCAACTTGCGACGATGACGACACACCGCCCATTGCGTGGAGTCTGGAAGTGTTCGCGCGCGCGCGCGCGAGCCGCGGCCACCTACTCCTGGCCGCGCGCTTGTGGGGGGCGGCCGAAGTGCTGCGAGAACGCACGGGTCTCACACTGCCTGCGTACTGGATGGAGGGCTTGGCAGAAGCCGTCGCCGCAACACGCGCGCGACTCGGCGACGACAGTGCGTTCACGACTGCTTGGAGCGAAGGGCGGGCGATGTCCTGCACAGAAGCCATCGCAATCGCTCGTTCGCGGACGTCGCGTGAGAAGGCCGCGTGGACTAACTTACTCCGTCCATCAGCATGATGTTGCCTTCAAGCGGTCGCCGAAGGCTTGGACTTCGTCACGAACGAGATCTTTTCGGCAATGCTTGTTGCGCACTGTTCGAATCAACGTGCCAATGCGGCATCGAGAGCACATGCGCCTATACCGATTGCATCAGTGTCTATCCGCGAAGCCAACGGATAAGTCGGCTGCGCCTCCCGTAGAGCGAGTCCACCACTCTTTCCGGCAGGAGATGAGCGCCTGCAACCGCCCGTTGGTGGGCCGGTCAAACCGCGGCCGTGCGGCTCAGGCAAGAATTGAGATCACGTGGCTGGAGACGATGGATCGCCGGCGTTTGCCGCGAGCTGCCGCGTACGCGCTGCACGAATGGCGTCGGCGAGATCCAGCACTGCGGCCGCGTAGAACGTGGAGCGGTTGTAACGGGTGACTGCCTCGAAGTTGGCGAAGCCCGCCAGGTACTTCGATGACTTTCCGGGTGCTGGCAGCTCGACGACCGAGCATGCGCCCTGCGGCAGGCTTGAAGCGGAGAAGGTCACGCCCTTCTCTTTCAGCACCTCGATGCTGTGGACGCGCTGTAAACCTGTGACCAGGTCCGCTTCACCGCCCGAGGGCAGTCGTACGGACGTGGTCGGCGCCTCGCCCGCGATCCATCCGAATGCTTTGAGATAGCTTGCGATGCTGCCGATCGCGTCGGCCGGGCTGCCCGCGAGATCGATGACTCCATCGTTGTCGAAGTCGACGGCGTAGCGGCGATAGCTCGACGGCATGAACTGCGGCAGACCCATCGCACCGGCGTACGAACCCTTGAACGTCAGCGGGTCGAAGCCCGTCTCGCGCGCGAGCAGCAGCAGCTCCTTCAGTTCCTCGCGGAAGTATTCCTGCCGCCGCGGCCCGTCGAAGGCGATCGTCGTCAGGGCGTCGACGATGCGGAAGGACCCCGTGTTCTGACCGAACGCGGTCTCGACCCCGAGGATTCCGAGAATCACTTCCGCCGGAACGCCAAACTCATCTTCCGCTCGAGTGAGATGCTCGTGATGAATCTCCCAATAACGGGCGCCCGCCGCGATGCGCGGTTTCGTCAGGAATTTGGCTCGATACGCCGGATATGAGCGCACGGGCTGGCAGGGTTGTCGGCCGCTCCGGTCCAATCAAACGCATGACTGCAGGCTGACGCCGCGCCTCGCCCAGAATGCGTTCGAGCGCTTCGCGCTCGAGCCCGTACTCGAGGTGCATCGACTCGATGAACGAGCGCACCTCCGCGCGCGACAAATAATCGGCGTCGGCCTTCGCCGGCTGTACGCACAGAAGCAGCGCCGCAAATATGGGCGCGAGGACGACCGACCGTGCTGTACGCATCCGAAGTGTGAACCTCATCACTAAGCTCGCTCACGTCGACGCGCCTGCATCGGAAGAGCCGCAAGCCGGCTCGCGCCATCGAGCAATGATGGGAGAACATAATCCGGACGGGTGATTGGCGAAGTGATGATTTTCACAATCTTGAGGGGGCTCGAACACGGACCTGGCGACAAAGCCCGGCGTTCCACAGGCGCAGACTCCGCCACTCGGGCCTTCAGTCAGGGTTCCGCCTATGTCCACACCGCACGCTGACGATCCCTTCAACCTGCAGCGATTCGTTACGGCGCAGCAGCATGTGTTCGACAAAGTGACTGCGGAGTTGCGCAGCGGGGAAAAGCGCAGCCACTGGATGTGGTTCATCTTCCCGCAGGTGCGCGGCCTCGGCCGCAGCTCCATGGCGGAGAAGTTCGCCCTTTCGTCCACCGCGGAAGCGCTGGCCTATCTGCGGCATCCCCTGCTCGGCGCCCGCTTGCAGGAGTGCACGCAGCTCGTGAACAGCATTCACGGACGCTCGCTGAATGAGATCTTTGGATCGCCGGACGATTGGAAATTCCGCTCCTGCATGACGCTCTTTGCGCACGTCACGCCAGGCGAAAGCGAGTTCCTTGAAGCACTGGAGAAGTATTGCCGCAGCGAACCGGATCCGAAGACGCTGGAGATACTCCGGGCGCAGGCGCCGAACCGATCATGAGGCGACGCCGCCCATTCCCTGCCCTCCGCCTCGTCGAATTTGTCTCGTCCTACCGGCCTGCCCAACCTTCTTGAACAAAATAAACATCCGACTCGCCCGGTTGGCCGGTCGGGTGCGTTTCCAGCAAGACGGAGCGCTCAGTACGATGCTAGATTCGAGCGGCGACAAGAACTGTTCTCGCGCGGATTATTGAACAAGAGCCGTCTGCGCGTTGCGTCCGTTACGGGGGAATTCCATGCACCAGTCGAAGAAACTGGGTCTCGTTGCGTCAGTCTTGGCGGCCGCGGCGCCCGCAATCGTGCTCGGGGCGACCGATCCTGCGTCGAACGCGACACTCGCCGGGTCCAAGGTCGACAACTTCATGTTGGCGGACCAGACCGGCATGGGCCACGAGCTCTATTACTACACCGAGAGTCCCGCCATCGTCATCGTCTCCTCCGCCGAAGGCGACGCCGTCTCGGCGAAGGCCGCCGCCGCCCTCGCCAAAGTACGCGACAAGTTCAAGGGCAAGAACGTCACGTTCCTGATGCTCGACTCTTCGCTCAGCTCAACCCGGGGCAGGTTCGACGGTAGACCCGGCTCAGCCGACCTGCCCGTACTGGCTGACGAACTCCAGCTGGTCGGCCGCGCGCTCGGCGTGACGACGACTGCGGAAGTCTTCCTCATCGACACGAAAAACTGGACGGTCGCCTACCACGGCCCGATCGACGACTCTTTTGCGCAGAAGAGGAACCGGAAGGCCAATCTCACCGAGGCATTGAACGCGGTGCTCGCCGGCAAGACCCCGCCGGTCGTCGAAGCGCGCCGTGAAAGGCGCGCCGATCGATTTCCCGGATCGCAAGCAGGTCGCCGATTTCGCGAAGATCGACTACGCAACGGTGGTCGCACCGATCCTCGCCGACAAGTGCGTGGTCTGCCACACGCAGGGCGGCCTGGGCCCGTTCGCGATGAACAGCTACGACGTGGTCAAGGGGTTCTCGCCCATGATTCGCGAAGTGCTGCGAACGAAGCGAATGCCTCCGTATCACTCCGACAACCACGGCTCGACCTGGACCGACGATATGCGACCGACGGACGCCCAGGTGAAGACGATCGTCAACTGGATCGAGGCCGGCAGTCCGCGCGGCGATGGCGTGGATCCGCTGCCGGAGGCCGCCAGGCCGGCGCCGAAGTGGCCGCTGGGCGAGCCGGACGTCGTGGTCCAGGTGCCGGCCTTCGACGTGCCCGTCACCGGCGTCGTCGACTACCAGGAGCGTTCGATCCCGACCAACTTCACCGAAGGAAAATGGCTCAAGGCGACCGCGTGGGCCAACGCAACACCGACTGTGCACCACGCACTCGCCGGCTGGATTCCCAAGGTCGATCCCAATGGTCGCGGCTTTTCGTGGAACACGTCGCTCGGCGGCTACGGCCCGGGCGGCGCGCCTAACCTGACGCCCGCCGACACGGGCATCTACGTGCCGCCGGGCGGCTCGTACGCCTACCAGATGCACTACACGCCGATCGGCAAGCCGATGACCGACACGACCGAGGTTGGCTACTACTTCTACAAGGAGCAGCCGAAATACATCCTGCGTCAGGCCTCGATCACCGACTTCTCGATCGAGATTCCGGCCGGGCGCCGGGCGTCACATGGAAACCGCGTATCTCGAGTTCCCGCATGACGCCGAGATTTTCGGCGTGCAGCCGCACTGTCATTCGCGCTGCTACTCCACCAAGCTTCGCATTCGCTATCCGGATGGCACGGAGAAGGTGCTGCTGAACCAGCCGCGCTATTACTTCGCGTGGCAACGCGAGTATCACTTCAAGGACCTCCTCGAAGTTCCGAAGGGATCGCTCCTGATCGCCGACTACGTCTATGACAACTCGACGGCCAACCTGGCGAATCCCGATCCGAAGAAGCACGTCACGTTCGGCGAGCAGACGTCGGAAGAGATGCTGTTCACGTTCGCGCGCTTCCGCTTCAAAGGCGAGACGACGACCGAGCGCCACGACGAATGGTTCGGCGAGCTGCAAGCGAACGTCACCTTCGGCGCGCTGGACGACAATATCGACGGCAAGCTGACGGCGGCGGAGTTCCGCAACGATCCGCGCTTCAAGCCGGTCGTCGGCTACCTGCCGATGGTTGATGCCGACAAGGACGGCGCGCTCTCGAAGGCCGAGATGGCGACGGCGCTGCAGATGCTGCGCAAGATGCGGCAGTCGGGCGCCGCGCCGGCCGCGCCGAAAGACGACGCCGGCGCGGCTGCGATGAAGCAGAACGCGACCGGCGAGCGCAACTAGCACGCCACCGCTTTGATGCGCGCATTCACGTACTGAGGCTCGAACAACTCGCGGCGCAGATCTGTTGTGCCGCGTGCAAAATCGCCGGGGGCGATTTGAGCATCGTGGAGCCGCACGGGTCGCACGATGACCGCATGGGGCGAAGCACAGGGATGTGCGGAGTCATTCTGCCGAGCCACCAACTCACGGCAGGATCGAACCTGCAACCGTTGCAGGCTCGACTAAATCGACTGTTCTGACCGTCTGGCGCTGTTGACTGGCCGAATCATTGCACCCGAGCGCGTGAGGGTGGAACGCCGGGCGAGCGAACACAGCGCCCTGACGGGGCGACTGAAGCACTGTCTGCAACATCGACGCGAATCCTGGCTGAGGTTGATCCGCCCACGTCACCCACCTGAAGGCGGCAGAGCTACACGAACACTTCCATAGTCCCCTTGTGTACGATTTGGCTATCGCCCGTCTGCGGCGTGCGCAGCGGGGGCCGGACATGCACCGTCATTGAACTGCGTGCAAGGAACTCGTCGCGTGGCGCCTTCCGACCTTACTGCCGACACCTCGCAAGGATCTCTGCGAACTCAGGCACACGATCGCTGCACGCACTTCGCGGCGCAACTGCTCGCCCCGCTCGGCCTCTCGCTGCTGGCCGCGACTCCGGCGTGCGCCGACGGGCTGGTCGATTCGCTGGTGCGACGATTCGCGCAGAGCGACTTCGAGTTCCTGCGCGCCAGAAACAACGTCCCTTTCCTGCCGCTGGCCTGGGTCACGGTGACAGGCTACGAGACAGGAACTTTTGCCCCTTCGGGCGCGGGCCAGACGACGACGTTTCGCCAGTCGTCGATCTCGCAGGGCGCTTTCTTGCCTGTTCCCCTGGGTCAACGCGATGCGCTGGTCGTCGGCGAATGGATCTCGCAAACTCATTTCGATCTCGACCATGCGAACGCTGAGGAACTGGACGTCTTCAGCGCCTCCGTGTCGCTGGGGTGGATCAGGCAATCGACAAGTGACTGGCAGCTGGCCGCCTTTGTCGCGCCGCTTGGACACAAGACGCATCAGGACAGCTGGTACTGGGAAACGCTGGGCGGCGTATTCGCGCGCTACATGAGCGGCGATCGCGTAGCCTGGATTTTCGGCGCGTACGCCGATGTCTCGCCGCTCGAGGATTTCTACACCCCATACCTCGGCGCGACCTTCATCCTCAACGAGCGCTGGGCCATCAATGCAGTCATGCCCTGGCCGGGCGTCTCTTACGCACCTTCCACCGACACGTTCTTCCGCCTCGGCGTGTCGCCCTCAGGTACGTCATGGTCGATCGAGCAAGGTGAGCGTCGCCCGCGAATGACGCTGAGCGCCTGGAACTTCGGCATTGCCGCCGAACGGCGTCTCTACAAGAACCTGTGGGTGGGTCTGGAGGTGGGCGTATCGGGGATCCGCGGCCTCACGATCGAGGACAGCAACTGGCAAGGCGCCGAAACCCGGCTGAACAACACAGGCTTCGCGTTGCTGACGATCAACCTGCGACCACCGCCGGCGGAAACTCCGCGCGCGCTGCGCACTCCGCGGCCCTAGGCTGGAGGCTGGGGGCTGGGGGTCGGAGAAAGATGTGGATGTGCGAGGCCGGAAGCGCACGTTCATAGACTTGCCTGATCCCTTGCATTGCGTCGCACACTACGCGCGCTGCGCGTCATAGCGCCGGCGTGAACGATGGAAGATTCGCCGTCGGCGCGATTTCCTTTCGAGCTGGTTGATCTCGCACTCAGCAGACATTGCGCTGCGATTGCGTGCGCTCGTCGGCGAGGCAGCACGAGCGATCCGAACGTGAGATAGAACATGCTGCGTGCGTCGACGTGCGCCTCCTGGATTCTCAGCGACGCATGAGATGCGCGCGGATAGTCTGGGGTTCCCCGGGGAGACCGCGTAAGCCTGAAGGCAAATTGACCTTGGCCGTTAGAGGGGTCCCCCGCCTTATTGCCTAGGCCCTGGAGCATCCGGAGTCGCGAACTCGCATGACAAGGTTGGTAGGCAGTTGTGCAAGGTCGGGCACCCCCCGGGGTTGAGCCTAGACGCGTGAAGAGGAGGCGTGCAAGTGAACCTCATCGGTGTGGATATCGATTCGAATTACCTGGTGGCGAAGATCTCTCGAGGCGGTGTGCCTGAGGCGGTGACACAGTTTGACAACAGCGCCGGCGGCTATCGCAAGTTCATCGCCTGGGCAAGGCGCGACGGTGAATCGGCGCGTGTGTGCTGTGAGGCAACCGGCGTGTACAGTCAGGCCTTTGCGCTGGCGCTGCATCGCGCACCGCGGATCGAGGTGATGGTGGTCAACCCCAAGGCGATCCATCAATTTGCCCAGGCGATCTTGAGCCGCGGCAAAACCGACACGATGGATGCGCAGGTGATCCTGGAGTACTCGCAGCGCATTCCCTTCACGCTCTGCAACCGCCGAGAGAGCGCAGTGCTGAAAATACAGCCATTGAGTCGGCGCCTGGTGCAGATCACGGTGGAGCGCACGCGCGAGAATCTCGCCTGCATGCCATCAAGCATCGCGGCGCACTGGGCGAGCTCATCGCGCGCGACATCGCCCATAACCTGCAGCACCTGACGACGCATCACAACGTTGAGCACTCAGACACTGCAGCTGATTCGCGCTGCGCCTGAGCTGCATCACTGCTACCAGCGGCTACTCTCCGCCAGCGGTGTCGGCGCACCTAGCGCCATCAAACTGAACGGTGAGATCATAACACTGCCAACGGATATCCAAGGGTCGCATGGTCGCACACTCCAGCTTGACACTCGCACTCGTCATCAGGTTCGACGCACAAATCGCGCCGCGTCTCAAAGGCAGGCAATCGCTACCTGCGCGAGGCGCTCTACATGCCGGCGCTCGTGGCCATCCGGCACGACGCAAACGTGGGCGCGTTCTATAGCAAGCTCATCGCTGCCGGCAAGAAGCCGCTGCAGGCGATTGTCGCCGTGATGCGCAAGCTCTTGCTGGCGATTTGGGGCATGCTCAGGAACGAGCAGGACTGGAACGGTGAGAAGTTCTACCGACTCCAGCACGCTTGACTTCCAAGAGAGCATCTAACGGCGATGACCACTTGTCGCGTTTCGCACCGGTGAACCGATTCTCCTTTGCTTCACGTTCTGCAGAAGACACAACCAGACCCGAAAGGACGATGCCCGGGCTCTCACCGGGAATGAGCTGATCTGCGGACGATTTGCGCGTCTATAGGTAGACGTCGCAAACCGTGACGAGGAGATCCGCTCATGTCAATCGCCGCCCGGCGGTCCCCGCAACTGCAACTGGATCGCGTACAGACATCCTCCCGCTTCAGAGACGCCGTCATTCGCGCGAACTCCAATTCTGAGTTCCCGTCGTTCTCATATCGTCCGAGCTTGCGGCAGGTCGTGATGGTGCGCGCCTGGCCGCTCAGCATCCTGTCTCTGCGCGCTGGCCAGTAAGGGCCTCGAACAAGCCATGCGCGATACGCTTTTCAGACAGGAAGCCGTCGACTTCGTGTACAGCCCGATGCTGGCGGCGATCGTCTGCGCTGCGGCCCTGCTCTATGCGTTGTTGCGCGTCGTCCTGTACCGGCCGCTCATGCAGGTGCAGAACGAGCAGATCGCGCACGCAGCGAAGCAGCAGAGCAGCTTCCTCGAGACCGTGCGCGGCATACAGAGCGTGAAGCCTTTCAATCGCCAGACGCAGCGCGCCGCCGCGCATCAGAACCTGCTCGTCGACAACTTCAACGCCGGCATCCGCGTGCAGCGGCTCACGATTCTCTATCACGCGCTGAACGACGCCCTGTTCGGCGTCGAGAACATCGCCGTCGTGTCGCTGGGCGCGATCGCCGTCCTCGATGGCGGCTTCTCCGTGGGCATGCTGGCGGGTAGCCGCGCGCCATGCCGCACGGTCGACCTGGACGACGGCCGCTCACGAGACTGCGGTCGAACCGGACGACGCGGATTTGCCCTGAATTTCAACAGCTCGTCAAGCGACGAGGCATTCACATCCATCCCATAGGAGACAGCGACATGTACCGGAAATTCTCTCTCCCGCGCCTGGTTGTAACGCTGGGCATCGCCGTGCTGACCACCTCGGCTGCACTGGCCCAGTCCTCCCCGGAGGCCGATGAGGGCAGCGCGCCGGCGGAAACCAACGCCGCGCCCGCGGCCAAGCATTGCGTGGCCGAGCTCGCACCCGTGGCCGAAAGTGAGAAGGCGTCGGCGATGGGGACGGTCGGTTGCTACAAGACCTTTGCCGCGGCGATGGCCGCGGCTACGGACAACACCGTCGTGCTGAAGTCCGACGCCTCGCCGCAGTCAGTTAGCGAAGCGGACGTCACGACGGCCGCGACCCGGGTGATCGGCATCGACTACGACGGCTCCTACTACACCGGCGTCAGCTTCATCTGGTATGCGCGCAACAGCTACGGATGCTACGGCGGCGTCCAGTACGTCGCGAACATACCGAACTGGTTCAACAACCGCCTGTCGTCGACCCGAGGCTTCAGCGGCTGCCGCAGGAACACGAGTTACGACGGCTACTACGGAAAGGGCGATTGGGTGCGCTGCTTCCCGAACTGCGTCTACGTCGGTGGTTTCATGACCAACCGCGCATCGTCGAAGAGGTTGGCGCCTTGAGGGACGCCGCCCCGGCCGGACCGTCGGGATGACGGGAGCGTCAGGAGGGCTGCCGGATGCAAGACGGCAGTCCTCTGCGCGTATTCGCGGCGGAAATCCACTCGCAGGCGACCCACTGCACGCGCTGCGACTGGCGGCGTTATGACCTCGGCGTCACGCCATACGCTTCCGCGAGAAATCGCGGAGCGCTGCGCGCGACTCGCCGCCGAATCCGGCCTCGTCTACGGAACGATCGATCTGATTCTGACGCCCGACGACCGCTATGTGTTTCTCGAGCTCAATGCAGTGGGCGAGTACAGCTGGATCGAGGAGCTCACCGGCCTGCCCATCGGCTTCCGAGCCCGCGATTTCCTGCCGTCGGCTCAAGACGCCTTCGTGAGCGATCGCTCGCGCCGCGCACAGCTCTCGTTCCGCAGCGATCGCGAGAGAGCATTGCGGCCGATCTTGGCGTCGAACTGACGAACGCCTCCGTGGGGCAGGTGATCGACCCGCTGCGGCTCAGGATGGATGGATGCTGATCCACGTTCTGAAGACAGAAGCCGCTGATCTGACTCCTGTCGTGCGCACCGCGGTCAGGAACCGGATCTTCAGGGAGTGGCTGCGTGAGCAGCGCGGCGCCGCAAGAATCGAATGGTTCTGGGGTGAGGCGCAGAAGACCGCACGGGCATAGCGCGTTTCGCCCGGAGGACGGGGTCCTTGCCCGTTCTGCGCCATCCGTTGTCAGCATCCGGGACGCCGACGGTCGGTCTGCGCATAGCGCACAACTTGCAAACCTGGCGGCGATGTGCCGATCGCTCGTTTGAGTTATCTTTGGCGCCCGATGAAGCGGCGCTGAACTCCATCAAGAGCCGCGCGTGCACTCTCATGAGCGCTTCCGAAGAGCGACCCGTGACTCAGCTGCTTGCTCAATGGCGCAGCGGCGATGAAACGGCGCTGGCGCAGCTCACGGTCCTCCTTTACAGCGAACTGCGCCGCCTTGCGCAACAACATCTGCGCGGGGAGCGCGCGGACCATACGATCCAGCGAACCGCGCTCGTGAACGAAGCGTTCGTCCGGCTCGTCAGACAGCAATCGGTAGAGTGGCGGGATCGTTCGCACTTCTTTGCGCTCGCCTCCAAACTCATGCGCAGGATCCTCGTCGACCATGCGCGTGCGCGTTCTGCTTCAAAGCGCGGCGGCGGCCTGCAGAAAGTGAGTCTCGACGAACTCGACGACGGCGCCGTGGCCGACGACGGCTTGGACGCCGGGATAGACGCGCTTTCTCCCGCTGAGCTGCGCACGCACGACTTGCAGGAGGAGGACGTCGCCGCGCTCGATGAAGTGCTGTCGCAGCTCGAAGCAATCGATCCGCGTCAGGCGCAGATCGTCGAAATGCGCTACTTCGGCGGTCTGACGATCGAGCAGACAGCGCAGGCGCTTGATGTTTCCGATGCGACCGTCAAGCGGGAATGGACCGTGGCGCGAGCCTGGCTGCGGCGTGAGCTTACGCGAGGCGGCCCATGAGTCCCGAGCGATGGCGGCAGGTCAAGGAATTGTTCGCCGCAGCGCTGGAGCATGACGTCGAGGAACGAGACGCCTGGCTTGCCCGCGCGTGCGCTGACGATGCAGCGCTGCGCAACGAGGTCCAGTCGTTGCTCTCCGCCAATGATGACGCCGGCGACTTCATCGCTGCGCCGGCTGCAAGTCGCGCGATAGAAGCGGCGAACGAAACAGCCGCCGTTGAGTCCGCGCCGTGGCCGGGTCGCATCCTTGGGTATTACCGCGTCATCGAGGAAATCGGACGCGGCGGCATGAGCGAGGTCTACCGCGCCGTCCGTGACGACAAGGAGTTCGAGCACCAGGTGGCCATCAAGGTGCTGCGCCGCGGCTACGACCTCGATGCGCTGACGCGACGGTTCCGGGTCGAACGGCAGATCCTCGCAAGCCTGAGCCACCCGAACATCGCCCATCTGCTTGACGGCGGCAGCACGCAGGAAGGGCTGCCGTATCTGGTCATGGAGTACATCAGCGGCCGTCCCATCGACGCCTGGTGCGAGCATCTCGACCTCGTGCCGAGACTTCGGCTGTTCCGCACGCTCTGCGACGCTGTGCAGTACGTGCATCGGCACCTGATGGTCCACGGCGACCTGAAATGCAGCAACGTTCTGGTCACCGACGACGGCGTCGTGAAGTTGCTCGATTTCGGCATCGCGAAGCTACTCAATCCGACGCCCGCGTTGGGCGACAGCGACGGCAAGCTGACGGGGCTTCTCGCGCTCACGCCGGAGTACGCCAGTCCAGAACAGGTGCGTGGTCAGCCCATCACGACGGCGAGCGATGTGTACTCGCTCGGCGTGGTGCTGTATCGGCTGCTCACCGGGCGTCTGCCGTATCGGCCCGGAACCAGCTACTCCTATGAAATTGCTGCGCAGATCTGCGAGCACGAACCAGCGCGGCCAAGCGCCGTTGCCGACCGCTGGCGTCGTCGATTGCGCGGCGACCTGGACGCCATCGTGCTGAAGGCGTTGCAGAAAGACCCGGAGCAGCGCTATGCATCGGCGGAGCAGTTCTCTCAGGACATCGGCCGGTATCTCGGCGGCTTTCCTGTCGTGGCCGGCGGGACCGTCGCTTGCGTCATCGGGCGCACAAGTTCGTGAAACGGCACAGCGTGGCTGTCGCCGCTGGCGCGCTGTTCGTGATCTCACTCATCGCAGGCATCGTGACCACGAGCTGGCAGGCGCACGTCGCCATGCGTGAGCGTGAACGTGCGCTTTCGCTGGCCGGGCGCAACGAAGCGGTCATCGACTTCTTCTCGAGCATGCTGACCGAGGTCGCGCCGGCGGACCAGCCGGTACGGGTGGCCGATCTGCTCGACCGGAGCCGCCAGATCCTGATGAGCGAGGAAGACATCCCGGAGCATCGCGCCGCGATCCTGCACATGCTGGCGGCGTATTACCTGAGCTCGGGGAAGCCGGCGCAGGCCGACGAGCTGCTCGCGCGCTCGCTCGACCTCACGAAGGCGACCGCGGACGCCGGGCTGCGAGCCACGCTGCTCTGCGAGAGCGCCTATGCGGCGTCGCTGCTCGGGCGACCCGACGACGCGCAGCGCATGATCGAGCAGGGGCTCACCGCCAGCGGCGACGACTCGCTGACGACGGTGCAGTGTCTGCGCGACCGCGCGTTCATCGCGCAGAACACGAACGATCCCCAGGCGGCGCTCGAGTACGCGCTGCAGGCGCAGGCGCGTCTGAAGCAGTCGCCAATAGCAAAACCGGACGTCGAGGCGGAGCTGCTTGCCGACATCGCCGCGGCGCACTACCTCGCGGGTCGCAACGACGCGGCGGAGCGCTACTACGCTGAGGCGCTCGCGAAATTCGTCGCGATGGGGCGGGGCGAGAGCCCGAGCATCTTTTTCCTCCGCAACAACTGGGGAATCGCCAGCTTCGCATCCGGCGACGCACGTCGCGCGCTCGAGCAGTACGACGAGGCGCTCAGGATCGCCGTGCAGCGGTCGATTGGCGGCGAGCCGCCGCCGTACCTGCTGATCAATCGTGCATCCGCACTCGTCGCGCTGGCGCGCTACGACGACGCGCTTGCTGCGTACGGCGTTGCGATCGAATCCGCGACTCGCGCCGGGAATGCGACCGTGCGGATCGCGGCTCTCGCGGGCCGGGCCAACACGCGATTGCTCATGGGCGATGTCGACGGCGCCGAGCGCGAGCTCGCACCGCTTCCGTCTGAAATCGGCAAGACCGTGCCGCAGGACAGCGTGCCTGCGATGACGATCCTGCAGGTTCGGGCGCGCGTCGACGCGGAGCGCGGTCGACTCTCGCAGTCGATCGCCGAACTGTCGAAGATCGTCGGGTTCTTCGACGGGCGGGAGATGCGAGTTGCGGCCCTCGTGCGTGCGCTCAACGTGCGGGGCGACGTTTACCTTCGCAGCAGCGACGGGACCTCGGCGATGGCGGATGCGCAGCGCTCCCTCGACATCGCGCGTACGCTACAGGGCGGGAAGCCGTACTCGAGTCTCACAGGACAGGGACTGCTGTTGATGGCGCGTGCTCAGGAATTGCGCGGCGAGCTTGCGACGGCACGCACCGTCGCGAGCGAGGCCGTTCCGCACCTCACGCAGACGCTCGGGGCTAAGCACCCGGACACGCTACGCGCCGCACAGATCGCCGCTGCGGCGCGCACTGTGCGCTGAGATTTGAGTTGGATCACATCGAAACCGCGGGCGAAGCACTGTTCGCCCATGCGCTGTCGATTGGACCCGCGTTCTGAAAACAGAAGCCGCTGATCTGACTTCAGTCGTGCGCACCGCCGTCAGCAACCGGATCGTCAGTGAGTGGCTGCGCGAGCAGCGTCGCGCTGCAAGAATCGAATGGTTCTGGGGCGAGACCCACAAGACTGTGCAAGCCTAGTGCTTCGACAGGATGTAACAGGATGAAGGCAGGGACCGCCCACATGGATCCCGTGCATCCTGTTCATCCTGTCGTCCTGCCATCCTGTCCAGGATCTATCCTTCCTCGTGCAGGTACTTCCGTGCGATGTGCCGGTCGCTCGTTTGAGTTATCTTTGGCGCCCCTCGAGAGAGCGGTGAACTCCACCGCGAACCACGCGTGTGCTCTGATGCGCCGCGTGCACTGCGATGAGCCCATCCGAAGATCGACCAGTCACTCAGTTGCTCGCGCAATGGAGCAACGGGGATGAAGCGGCGCTGGCGCGCCTCACTGCTCTGCTCTACGACGAATTGCGCGGACTCGCGCAACGCCACCTCTGCCGCGAGCGCGCGGACCACACGATCCAGCGTACGGCGCTCGTGAACGAAGCGTTCGTCAGGCTGGTCAATCAGCAGTCCGTAGACTGGCGGGACCGATCGCAGTTCTTCGCGCTCGCCTCGACGATCATGCGCCGGGTTCTCGTCGACCATGCTCGCGCCAGAACAGCTTCAAAGCGCGGCGGCGGCGCGCAAAAGATCAGCCTGGAAGAGTTCGACGGCGCAGCCGCGGCTGATGGCCTCGACGCTGAAATTGATGCGTTCGGCCCCGCTGAACTGCAGCAGCGTGACCCGGAGGAGGAGGAAGACGTCGCCGCCATCGATCAGGTGCTGAGGCAGCTCGAGGCGATCGATCCGCGCCAGGCGCAGATCGTTGAAATGCGGTACTTCGGCGGTCTCACGATCGAGCAGACGGCGCAGGCGCTGGAGATTTCCGACGCAACCGTCAAGCGGGAGTGGACGCTTGCGCGCGCCTGGCTGCGGCGTGAGCTCACCCGAGCCGGCGTATGAGTCCGGAGCAGTGGCGGCAGGTCAAGGACCTGTTCGCCGCAGCGCTGGAGCGCGGCGAGGACCGGGATGCCTGGCTCGGTCGCGTCTGCGGCGAAGATGCCGCGCTGCGCAACGAAGTTGAATCGTTGCTTGCCGCCCATGATGGGATCGGAGATTTCATCGCTGCTCCCGCCGCAGGCGATGCGCTCCAGGCAGCGGATGACGCCGTCGCGCCCGAGTCCACGCCCTGGCCAGGACGCACGCTAGGTTACTACCGTGTCGTGGAGGAGATCGGCCGCGGCGGGATGAGCGAGGTCTACCTTGCGGTCCGCGACGACAGTCAGTTCGAGCAGCAGGTTGCGATCAAGGTATTGCGCCGCGGCTACGACTTCGACAGCCTGACGCGCCGGTTCAGGGTCGAACGGCAGATCCTGGCGAGCCTGAGCCATCCGAACATCGCTCATCTGCTTGACGGCGGCAGCACGCAGGAGGGCTTGCCGTACCTCGTCATGGAGTACGTGAGCGGCCATCCCATCGACACGTGGTGCGAACATCGCGCGCTCGAGCTGGCGCCGACGCTGCGACTGTTCCGCACGCTCTGCGACGCCGTGCAGTAGGTGCATCGGCACCTGATGGTCACGGCGACCTCAAGTGCAGCAACATTCTCGTCACCCACGACGGCGTCGTGAAACTGCTCGACTTCGGGATCGCGAAACTCCTGAATCCGTCGCCCCAGTTCGCGGCCAGCGACGGCAAGCTGACCGGACTTCTCGCGCTCACTTCCACCGAAGCGAACGGACCGGAACTCACCGACCAGGAGCTCCTGATTGCACTGGATCACGTGCGCATGGGTCAGGCTCACGTGCAGATGGCGACTCAGTCGGCGGATACCCCCGTTGGTCGGCGGCTGCAGCTGAGTCACTGGCGCGCTGCGCGCTCCTGGTTCGAAAGCGGCGGATCCGTTCTCAGCGCCGCCGAACGTGACCGCGCCCTGGACGGGGAAGCGCTGGGCAAGGCTCAGGAAGCGCTTCAGGGCGTCGCCGCGAGCGACGCGGCTATCACCTCCCTGCAACGAGTCAGGCTCGCGCAGGAACACTGAGCGCCAGGCAGGTTATATCGGCACGGCGTCAAATTCCCGTCTGTCTTCGCCCGCCCGCTACCGGTATCGCGGCAGCACGAGCGATCCGAACGTCAGATAGAACGAACTGCGTCCGTCGAACGTGCGCCCATAGCCCAACTGCAGCGGACCGATCGGCAGGTCGACGCCGAGAAAGACGCTGGCGCCGCCGATCAGGTCGTCGAGCGAGATGTCCTCGTACTTGTCCCAGACGTTGCCGCCTTCGAGACTGGCGGCGAGATACGTCGGCACGCTGAAAAACGGGTTGTCGCGGGTCAGTCGTCGGTAGAAGATCCCGCGCAGCAGAAGCTGCTGGTCGTCGATCAGTTCGCGCTCCCCGAGCCCCGAGAGGAAAGCGAGGCCGCCCAGGAACGCCTGAGTCTGAAAGGCGTCGATGCGATCTTTCGACACGGACGCGCGTGCGCCGAGCATCAGGGTATTGGGGCCGGCGCTCATGGGTTTGTCGATGGCGAGGCGCAGCAGATTGCCGTTCTCGTCGGAACCCAACCCCTTGTCGTAGCTCGTGTAGCTCAACTCCGCGCGCGTCCCATGGCGCGGGAAGCGCACGCTGTCCAGCGTGTCCCACAGCAGGGTCGCATTGACGCCCCCGACGTCAGCGAGCAGCGTGCGCGGCAACGCGGGATCGCCGATGAACAACTCCGGGTGATCCTGCCCCCGGACGAGCGCCAGGTAGACGCGCAGGCGATCGCCCAGGTCGCGACCGATGCGCATTTCGCCGAGCCAGCTCTCGACCCTGTATTCCGCAACGGTGAGATCATCGAGCACCAACGGCTGAGTGACGGAGAAATACGCAGCGCTCGGATCCACGAACCAGGCGCCGCGCTCCCCGAAAGGCACGTACAGGTCCGTCGACGCCCCCGCAACGCGGCCGAGGCCGACGAACGTGCGCCATTCGGCGCCCTTTGAATTCAGCCCCGTCACACGCGATTCGATGTTGAGCTGATAGTCATCGCGCCCGTCGAAGTCGTCGCTGATCTGCAGGCCGGCCCGGAAAACGGTGCGTCCGAGCGCTGTGTCGCGCGGCAGGACCTCGAGCCCGGTGTCTCCCCGCTCGTCCGTGGTCAGGCGATACGCGATGGAGTCGTACGTACCGCGGCCGAACGCGCCGGTGATGTCCCGCTCGATCTTTTCCACGTCGAGCGGCTTGCCCGCCCTGGCGGTGATGCGATCGCGTACGAACTTCGCCGTGCCGCTCGCTGACTCATCGACGCGCACAAATGCGATCTCTGGATTTGAGACGTTGGCCGCTCGCTGATGTCGACGCCACGCAAGATATTCTTCCTCGGGGACAGAGAACGCTCGCAACTGCTCGATGACCGCCTCAGCGGCCGCCGCGCCCGGCTCAATGCCTGTCGCGACTTCCAGAAAGCCCGCGTTCGTCAGCTTCCCGAGTTCCGGGCGCAGCAACACATCGTTCGGAGCGAGCTTTTCCAGACTTCTCTCGGTGCGCTCGCGCATCATCCCGGCGACCATCTGGAGGAGGATCTCGACGCTCGAGTCGACGGTGTCCGCGGGCGCCAGGGGCTGCCCCACATCGACCACGATCAAGCGATCGGCGCCCATCTGACGGGCGACGTCGATGGGAAGGTTGTCGACGATGCCGCCGTCCACCAGGACCTTGCCGTCGTGGTGGACCGGAGCGAAAGCGCCGGGCACCGCCATGCTCGAGCGAATGGCGAGCTCCAGATCTCCTGACTGGAACACCACCGGCTTCACTACGCCGATGTCGGTCGCGACGCAGCGAAACGGAATGGGCAGGTCGTCGAAACTGCGCACGTCTGACCTGCCCATGAACATCTTGCGCAGGAACAGATCAAGCTTCTGCCCGCGCACGAGCGTCATCGGAATCGTGAGCCTGCCCGCGACGAGGCCGATCTCGAGATCGGCAAGGATGCCGAGGTCCGTTTCTTTCTGCCGCATGGGCAGCTCCGGACGAGCAGTCTCGTCGCGGAAGATGTCTATCCAGTCGATCGAGGTGATGATCGTCTCGATCTCCTCGGGAGAGTAGCCCGCCGAGTAGAGCCCTCCGATGATCGCGCCGACGGAGGTGCCTGTGATGACATGAACCGGAATGCGCTCGCGCTCGAGAACCTTCAATACGCCGATGTGCGCCGCGCCGCGCGCGCCGCCGCCGCCGAGCACGAGCCCTACTCGACCGCCTTCCGCGTGACCGGCCGACGTCGCCAGAAACGCAGTGAGCAGCAATACGTGCGCAATCATTCGCCGGTCTGCGCGCAACTTCATGGGATCACACTCCACAGCATGGTTGTTGTCGGTTGCCCGTTGTGCGTTGTGCGCCGAGAGCCATCGCGCCTTGCTCTCATTCATCAGGCCGCGCCTCTGCGGACAACGGAGAACGCAGAACTCACATCGCCGCCGGCCCGCACGCTCATGCGTGAGGCTGCGGCCGGATCGTGCAGTTGCGCGCAGCCGTCGACAATCGAGGATGGTGCGGAGGAAATCTTGCGACGGCGGCGTGCTCCGCCGCCAGGTCGCGCAACTCCGATTGAAACCGTATGAGGGCGCCGGGGATTCTCAATACAACCGTGCGTTTTGAGAGTCGCCGCCATGATCCGCAAGCTCGCTGACGGTCAGTATCGGTTGTATTCGCGCAAGAAGAATCCGCGGACCGGCAAGCGCCGCAATCTGGGAACATTCAGGACGCGCGCCGCTGCGGAAAAGCACGAGCGCGCCGTGCAATTCTTCAAACGCGGAGGATGATCCCTGCATCAGGGACTCGGGACTAGAGACTCGGGAATCGGGAATCGGGAAATAAGCCCCCAACGTGCGCAACTTGCGCCAAGTCCGATCCTCACGATCTCTAGTCTCAAGTCTGTCCAGTTCGGAACATGGTTTACACCGGAGTTTCGGTACATCGTTTACACGGGCAGCGGGATAAGTTGATTGGAGCGCGCATCCCATCGAGCCAGCAGGTGATGAGCGAAGTACATGGACCACAGACCATCGGCGACTTCTTCCAAGCCGAGGGTTTCGCGCACGAAGGCGAGTCCCACGTACAGGGTCTGATTGCGCCAGGAGATGTCTCCATTGATCGAGACTCGCCGCAGTTCAAAATGCCCGGGATAACTCGGCGGCGGCAAGCGTGTGGGGAAGCTGCGCGCACTGGGCTGGTAGAAGTCCGCGGGCACGCCATCATGGAGCGTCTCGTGAGGACGTTCGTAGTTGTACTCGCGATGAAATCGATTGAAGCGACGCTGCTGGGCAGGGAGATTGCTCGCCGGTGGGCGCGCGGTGTCGTCTTTCAGCGTGCGATGCATGCGTTCGTGGGCCGCATTATCTTGCGGACAACCGGCACGCGAGCGTTCAAGGCGGATGCCGAGCTTCAACCACTGCAGCGACAGCCGCGACAGCCCGCCCAGCCCGCGGCTGGCGAAGGGCGAGCCATTGTCAAAGTGCATGCGCAACGGCAACCCACGCGTCCTGAACAATATGCACATCGTGCGGCTCACCGGGGCGGCGCTCGGCTCGTACTGTGCCTGGCAGGCCAACAGATAACGGCTGGCGCTGTCCATGACGGTGAAGGGATAGCACCAGCGATGATCGCCGGTGCGAAATTGCCCTTTGAAGTCGATCGTCCACAGCTCATTGGGATGCTCGGCTCGGACGCGGCGCCCGGCGTTGACTCGCGCCCGACGGCGGCGCGTGCGCGGCGGGATCAGCCCGTGCCGTTTGAGCAGGCGGTAGATAGCAGAGCGCGAGGGCGCCTCAGCGCGCGGATACAGGCGACGAAAGCGCCCCCGCAGCTTCTTCGGCCCCCAGCGCGGATGCGCACGCCGCTCACGAATAAACCAGCATTGCAACTCTTCGGCCATCGCCTGTGGACAGTGATGCGGCGCGCGCGAACGATCTTGAAGCCCCTGCGGGCCGCTCGTTTGAAAGCGTCCCACCCACTTGTAGCCGGTCGGTCGGCTGACGCCAGCCTGCAGACACAACTCGCTCATCTGGTACTTGCCGCTCAGATAGGCCGCAACGAATTTACGTCTTTCATCCATACGGGTGCTTTCATTCCAGGGCATGGCGAACCTCCTCGGTTCGCCAGCGTGAGCTCACCCGTGTAAACGATGTACCGGAACTGATGTGTAAATGATGTACCGAGACTGAACCGTCTCCAGTCCCGAGTCTCTAGTCTCGAATCCCGAGTCTCATTCTGCGTTCGACTGCACGCCCACGCTTCGATACAACGCGGCCGGATCGAAGATCGCGCCATCCTTGATGACAAGCTGCGTACGCCGGATATCGCTGATGTTTCGCGCGGGATCGCCGTCCACGAGAATCAGATCCGCGAGCTTTCCGGGCGCGATCGATCCCAGGTCGCGATCCTGCTTCAGCACGCGCGCCGAGCCGAGCGTCGCAAGGCGCAGGACTTCTGACGCGGGGATGCCCGCCTGGACGTACAGCTCCAGCTCGCGATGCAGAGTGAATCCTGCCGGCCCGTCGGTGCCGGCGACGAGCGTGACGCCCGAGTCGTACAGCAGTTTCACCATGTTCCGCAACGCGCGCGCCGAATCGCGATAGAGCTGATCTTTTCCTTCCGGGACTGGAAGCCCGCCGGCCAGCAACGTGCGCTGAATCTGCACAGGCAGGCGCTCAGCGACGGGTGCATACGCGGCTGCGACGACGCCGACGCGATCGGTAAACATGCCATCGAAGGCGGTCACGGTCGGATCGACGACGATTCCGCGATCCTTCAACAGCTTCACGAACGACTGCACCGGCGCCGACTGCAGATCCAGCGTCGCCGCGCGTTCGGCGACGGTCGTGAACCGTGCCGGCGTCCGCGTATCCTTGACGTCGTCGAAGAAGTTCAGAAACACGAAATTGATGTGCTGCAGCTCATCGGCGCCGGCTTCGACAAACTGCCGGGCGGTCATATTGGCGGGGACGTGTCCGCTGACGCGCAGACCCTTGCGATGGGCGAGCTCGATGATCGGCTTGACGAGCTCCGGCTTGATCGAGCTATAGATCTTGACGCCCGTATAGCCGTCCTTCGCATAGGCGTCGATGACCGTCTGCGCTTCCGCTTCCGTATCGACGAACACTTTCGTCGGCGCAGAGTACGGACCGCGGCCGTCCATGAATCCGCTCATCGATACGCGCGGCCCGATCGATTCTCCCGATGCGAACTTGCGACGCATCGCCTGCAACGATTCGTTCTCATTGGCCAGATCGCGCACGGAAGTGACGCCCGCAGCCACGTGCAGGACGCCGTCCGCTTCCGGAGACAGATGCACATGCATGTCCCACAAACCCGGCAGCAGCGCTCGCCCCTTCGCATCGATACGCTCGGCATTGGCGGGAATCGTGACGCCGCCGTCGGCGCCGACCGCCTTGATGCGCTTGCCTTCGATGACGACGGAAGAGCGCGGGACGGATTTCCCTGTCGCGGCGTCGAACAGGTTGGCGTTGGTGATGACGAGCGGCGTTGCCGGCTGGCGCGTCAGCGCGCGAGCCAGTTCCGTCGCGCGCGCCGCAGTCATCTTGTCCTGCTGCGCGATGAGCTCCGGCGCGCTTTTCTCCCATCCCTCGCGGATGGTTGAGCTCCAGCTGCTGACGCTCGCAAAGAATCGCTGCTCGTCGTCCAGCCAGACCGTTGCCGGTGTGAACCCGAGGCCGGTGATGTCGTAGGAAACGACGTGGCGCGAGTCGACGCCGTTGCGCAGCGTCAATTCGCTCGTACGCGTGATCGCGGCCTCGCCGGCGGGAAGCAACGGCAAGCGCTGTCCGGGCGCCTGCAGGAGCGCGGCCGCCAGCAGCGCCAACTCCTCGGGCGCCGAGTGCAGACTCAGATAGAACGCGGGCCCGGCAAGTTTCCGCTCGCCGCGCTCGGCATTGTTCTTCCAGCGCGCCACTCCCTCCGCCTGCGAGAACGTAAACGTTTCATGCACCGGCGCCTTGAGGTAGTCGTGACCGCTGGTTTCGACGCTGACCGGAACGCCGCGCTTGTCGAGCTTCACGAGGGACGTGAGCTTTGGTCCGCGTCCCCGATCGTTGTACTCGAAGGTGAACTCGCGCACGGCGTCCGCTTTCGCGACGGAAGTTTGTACGCCGGCAGGTTTTTCCATCATCAGCACTGTGTGGCGCACCGGCTCTTGGCCGAATGCGGCCGCAGAAAGGCAAATCCAGCTGACGGCGAGCACGCTAAACTTCATGTTCATCCAAATTCTCCGCGCGGTAACTGCCTCACTGGCGACTGCAACCGGTCAGGCTCCGGATATTTTCTGGTCAGGCGCGCCGGTTGGCCGGTGAGCGACTCTACAGGATTACGCCATGCTCGAACTGCGCCCCAACTGCGAACACTGCAACAAGCCGCTGCCGCCCGACTCGACGGAGGCGATGATCTGCTCGTTCGAATGCACGTTCTGCACGCATTGCATCGCTACGATACTCGGCAACGTGTGCCCGAACTGCGGCGGCGGATTTGCCGCGCGGCCGATCCGACCGTCGCGCAATCTGAAGGGCGGCAACTACCTTGGGACGCATCCCGCCAGTACGACGCCGAAGCATCGTCCCGTCGACGTCGCTGCACACCGGGCATTCGCGGCGTCACTCCGGGACATCCTGCCGCAGGATCGGTGAGCGCAAGAGAAGTGACTAGGGACCAGGGACTCGCCAGAGCGCTCGCGCGCGTAGCAATGCGCGAGCAACTCGAGCACGCGCCGCGGGATTCTCGCTGTGAACGGCCGCAATGGCGCCGACCAGAATCGAATCGACAGAGAGTTTTCCAACTTGGCGACCTTTGCGCTCTTTGCGAGAGAAATCCGTCGTTCGCCCCGCAAAGAGATGACTCTCGCCAAGACGCAAAGACCGCAAAGTGGATGCTGACCGAGATGACCGGAACCTGGCGGTCTCTGCGGATGGAGTCCTGCCTATCCAGGACTGGCGGGGCTACCACCTCAAGCGGCGACGCTCTTACTATCCGTTAGTCACCAATCACTAGTCACTTCTCAAGATATGCCAGGCAGTCAGGATTTCGCGGCCGACCCGCGCAACGCGCAGGCGCTCATTTATCTGAACGGCGCGCTCGTGCCGCGCGAGCAGGCGAAGGTGTCGATCTTCGACGGCGGATTCGTCGTGGGCGACGGCGTGTGGGAGGGACTGCGGCTGCACAAGGGCGCCCTGCTGTTCCTCGATCAGCACCTCGATCGACTGTACTGGGGCGCGCAGAGAATCGCGCTCGACATCGGTCTGGACCGTGCTGCGTTGACCGCGGAGATCCGGCGCACGCTGCAGGCGAATGGCATGCAGGACGGCGTGCATATGCGCGTGATGGTGACGCGCGGCGAGAAATCCGCGCCGAATCAGGACCCGCGCAATGCGATCGGCAAGGCGACGATCGCGATCGTCGCCGAGTACAAGCTGCCCAACCCCGCCATCGTCACGCGTGGCTTGAGGCTTGCGACCTCGTCGATTCGCTGCACGCCTGCCGAGATGTTCGACATGCGGCTGAACTCGCACAGCCGACTCAATCTGATCACGGCGTTGCTGCAGGCGATCGAGGCGGGAGCAGACGAGGCGCTGATGCTCGATCCGCACGGCTTCGTATCGAGCTGCAACGCGACGAATTTCTTCTTCGTGCGCGACGGCGTCGTGATGACCTCGCGCGGCGAGTACTGCTTCAACGGCGTCACTCGCGGCAATGTGATCCGATTGTGCCGGGACCATGGACTGCCTGTCACGCTCGGCGACTTTCCGCTCGATGAGGTTCTGGAGGCGGATGAAGCGTTCGTCACCGGCACATTCGGCGGGCTCACGCCGGTGCGCGAAATCGACGAACGCGTGCTGCCCGCCGCGCTGCCGGGCCCCGTCACGCAGCGTCTGCGCACGCTCTATGAGGCGCTGAAAAACTCCGAAGCGGTCGTGCGCCAATGAGCCAGGACACGATCCGCATCGCCATGTGGTCAGGGCCGCGCAACATTTCGACCGCGATGATGCGCTCGTTCGGCGCGCGGCCGGATACGGCGGTCGTCGACGAACCGTTCTACGCGGCGTATCTGGCGCAGACGGAGCTCGTTCATCCGATGAGAGACGAAGTACTCGCATCGCAGCCCAACGACTGGCGCGAGGTCGTGCGGTCACTCCTCGGACCGGTTCCCGGCGGCAAGCCGGTGTTCTATCAGAAGCACATGACGCATCACATGCTCGATGACTTCGGTCTCGACTGGATGGCGCAAGTGCGCAATGCCTTCCTGATTCGCGATCCGGCCGCGGTGCTCGCGTCCTACGTGCAAAAACGCGGCGACGTGAATCTTGCGGACATCGGCGTCGCGCGTCAGCGCGAATTGTTCGAACGCGAGGCCGATCGCCTGGGTGCAGCGCCGCCGGTCGTCGAAGGCGCCGACGTGCTTGCGGATCCGCCGCAAACGCTCGCGCGGCTGTGTCAGGCGCTCAGCATCGACTACACGGACGCCATGCTGAGCTGGCCTCGCGGACGGCGAGCGACGGACGGCGTCTGGGCGCCTGCGTGGTACAACGCGGTGGAGCAATCGACGGGCTTCGGTCCGCCGCCGGCGCCCCTCGCCGCTCCATTGCCGGACGAGTTGCAGCGCGTAGCGGACGCAGCGCGCCCGCATTATGAGGCGCTGGCGGCGCACCGCTTGCGCTGACCGCCAGCGCGTTGCGAGTTGTGCGTTGTCAGTTGTGCGTTGTCAGTTGTGCGTTGTCAGTTGTGCGTTGTGCGTGGCGCAAAAGCGCACGCCAATGAGCGACGATGATCGCGGCTACGGACAACGGTCAACGCTCAACGGTCAACGGGTTCGCTTCCTCCCGAACGCGCAGGAAGCGCGCGAAGCGCGGGACGCCGCGGGCCGTCACGCCGTCAAAGGCGTAAGTCACCCAGCTACCGATCGGCGGCGGATTGCGACGCTGCGCATCGCTGAACCCCGTTCCTATTCTGAATTGCGCTCCGTCCGGACGCTCGACGACCAGCGCGCCAAGCATGCCGCTGTACTTGCCCTGACCGGGCGTATACCCGACAACGCGTGCCTCGGCGTCGTCGTAGGGCTTGAATTTCAGCAAGTCGTCGCTGCGTTTCGTCCGATACAGCGAGGCGCCACGATGCAACATCAGTCCCTCGCCGCCGCCCGCGACCAGTTCGCGGAGTTTTTCTTCGAGCGTGAGCGGATCCGTCGCCTGCAACTGCGGAACGGGTTGGACCCAGGCGATCGCGAGGTTCTGCAGCAAGGCGTTCAGTGCGTTCAGGCGATCGGTGAAAACGCCGCTGTGCGCGGGAAGATCGAACACCATGAACCTGACCTTGCGCCACGCCGCATCATCTGGCGCATCATCGCGCACCGTCGCTGTGACGGCTTCGAACTGGCCCCGACCGATCCACAGTTCGCCGTCAAGCGGCGCATCCGGCCAGCTGTCGGTAAACCAGTGCGGCGCATGAATAACGTTGCCGGCGCGACTCAGAAGTCTCTTGCCGTCCCACCATGCGCGCACGCCGTCGTACTTTTCACTGACCCAATAGTCCGTGAGGTCCACGTCCCCTGCGTCGTCGTAGGCGCTGGCCAGCATCATCGGCGGCGCAGCGTACTCCGCGGCGCCGCCGAGCGCCGGGAGAACACTGCACGCGAACAGCATTGCGGAGCGGAGCGAATGTGGTTGCGTCGTCCGTGACATGTCCCGGAATCAGATCACAGCCAGCGCGCCCCTGATCGATGAATAAATGGGCGCTTCGTCCAGAAATGCACCCGTCAACTCGGCTGGTTCCAGCCTTCCGCCGCAGGACGCCATCGGCGGCGTCGCCGCTGTCCACAGCCCTATCGCCCAGTACGCGGCGACCTGCCTGCAGACGTTGCCGCATCACGGCGCAGACAGTCAGTCCGGGTTTGCTGCACTCAACGGCGCGGGCGAAGACAATCCATCGTGATTGTCAGAGATCAGGGACATCTGATGAGCTCGTTGGCGCTGTTCTCGATGTCGCACCGCGCGTTCGCCTGGCGTTCGCTTGCACAGGACCCAAGGGACATTTCGGAGGTATGAAGTGGCCATTCAACTCAATCACACCATTGTGCCGGCGCGCGATGCGCTGGCGTCGGCGAGGTTTCTGGCGGAAATCCTGGGGCGGGATGCGCCGGTGCGCTTCGGGCCCTTTTGGGGCGTCGAGCTGGACAACGGCGTGACATTGGATTTCCAGCGCTCCGACGAGGCAATGCCCATCGAGCACTACGCGTTTCTCGTGAGCGAAGCCGAATTCGACGAGATCTTCGGGCGCATTCGCGCGCGTGCTCTTCACTACTGGGCCGATCCGATGCATCAGCGGCCGTTCGAGATCAACCACAACGACGGCGGTCGAGGCCTCTACTGGAACGATCCCAACGGCCACTATCTGGAGATCATCACGCGCCCCTACGGCGGCGGAACGTGAAACGGTGGGCTCGTTACCCCTGCGCTCCAGTTCGCAAGCACATCATCATTCGCCGGCGCTCGCCGAGCGGACACACGTTCAGACGGACCGATGTCGGAAGACCTACGCAAAGCAGTCGAGATCGCAACACAGCGACAGCGTCGCGATCGCCATGGCGCCGATCCGTGAGGACGCCG
This sequence comes from uncultured Gammaproteobacteria bacterium, assembly GCA_963723505.1. Classification (GTDB taxonomy): domain Bacteria; phylum Pseudomonadota; class Gammaproteobacteria; order Steroidobacterales; family Steroidobacteraceae; genus Steroidobacter. The sequence goes on along the minus strand of CAVRQU010000017.1, from coordinate 93,128 downwards.
CGCGCGGCGGTTGATCAGACGCCAGCGTCGCAGCGAAACCCTCAGGCAGATCGACCCGTGGACGCCAGTCGAGCGTTTGTTGCGCGCGACTCGAATCGAACGCTGCGTCGCTCAGGTAGAAATCCATGCGCCGGCGATAGATCGGCGGGGCGACGTTGACCTTCGTACACAGGTCTTCGACCACCGCCGCGAGCGCGAGCATGGGCTTCAGCGGCAGCTGCGGTCCGAATGCACGGCGATTCGCCGCATGCGCCAGCGTATCCAACAGCTCGTGCAACGGCACGGCGCGCGGACCGGCGACGATCAACTCCTGATTGGCTGCTGACTCCAGAGTGCACGCGCGCAGAAACGCGTCCGCGAGATCGGTGACGTAAATCATGTGCCTGCGACCCTCGCCCCGACCGAAGAGCGGGAAGCGGCCCTTCGCTACGGAGCGAAACAGCTTGCGCAGGCGCTCATCGCGCGGACCGTACACGGCGGTCGGCCGGAGAATCACATACTCCATGCCGGAAGCGTGTGCGCGCCTGCGAACGACGCCCTCGGCGGCGAGCTTGCTTCTCTCGTAACTGTTCCATGGACTGATCGGCGCGTCCTCGTTGATGACGCCGCGCACGCGCTGACCGTAGATGCCGGCCGTACTGCAGTGAACGAAACGCCTGACGCCGTGTGCGGCGGACGTCTTCAGCATGCACCTCGTGCCTTCGACGTTGATGCGATCGAAATAGCGTTCGTCCGCGCCAGATTCACGGAACGCGCCGGCGAAATGGCAGACGCAGTCCGCGCCCTCCAGGGCGGACGCAAAGGTTTCTGGCTGCAGGATGTCGCCGCGGACCAGCGTGACGCCGCGATTGCTGAGCGCTCTCGCGATCGGCCGACTGTCATCGCGTCTGGAATGATGGAGACCGACGACTGAATGACCCGCGCCGAGAGCGCGTTCGATGAAATGCGCGCCGATGAATCCAGTGGCGCCCGTCACGAAGATCTGCATATCGCACTCCCTCGGCCCCGGATGCGCTCACTGTTCAGTGTTCGCATCCGAGGACCTCGCCCATTAGCTAGCGCATGTCTCGCGACAAACGCACAACACTGCATCGAGTTCCACCTACAACGGGCAGCGCTCGGCTTTCGAATCCGATCGAATTCTTCCCGTGATCCAATCGTGCACGATGGGTCAGTCGGCGCCCGTTGTCCCTGACAAGCGACGACATGTTGTTGTCGTCACGGGCCTGCAACGATGCGCTCGAGGATGCGTTCACCCAGAACTGCGTTGCGCGGGTCATTCACCAGTCCCGTATCGAGCAGCGTCACACCGAAGAAGATCGCCCAGCCGCGCGCTCGGCGCCACGTCGCCTCTGAAACATCACCGAGCGCACTCATGGCCTGTTGTCGCGCGGAGCGCGAGGCAAGCAGCATCCACATGCACGCGAGGTCGGTGGCGCGATCGCCCTGCGCAAGATCGCCCCAGTCGATAACGGCGCTGAGGCGACCGCGCTCGACGAGCACATTGCGCGCATGCAGGTCGCCGTGAATCCACGTCGCCTCGCCGTCGACAGGCGCTCTCAGCGCCTCCGCCCACTTGCCATGAACCGCATCGTCGCCGAGGAGCGTCCTGTCGTGCAGGCGCGCCATCCGCTCGCTGACGACGTCAGCACGCTGCTGCAACGGAACGCCGCGCACGGGATTGCGAGGCGCGTCCGAGGGCGCCTGTGTATGTAATGCACGCAGAAATTGCGCGAGCACGCTCGCCTGATCGGCGGCGGGCGGCGACACATCCGCCGCTGCGCCCGGCAGCCATTTCACGATGCTCCAACGCCATGGATAGCCGAGTCCCGCGACGCCGACTCGCACTGGCGCCGGCACAGGCAACGGCAGGCGTCCCGCGAGCATCGGAAGCCAACGCTGTTCGCGCTCGATCAGCGCGCCGCTTACTGCGCGACGAGGCAATCGAACCGCCAACTCGTCCCCGAGACGAAACATCATGTTGTCCCAGCCGGATTCCATCGGCGTCAGCGGCCGGGTCGCGAGATCCGCATGCTGTTGCTGCAGCAGTGCGCGCACGAACTCGGCGTCGATGTGCACTTCGGCAGCGGGAGTTCCGGACGTCATGACTCTTCCGAAATAAATGACGGCCTGCGCAGGAAGGCGTTCGCAAGAAGGCCGCGGCAAGAAGGCTGACTGCCGTCAGCAAGTCAGAATCGGAGTCTGTTCTGTTCTGACCTGCCGCAGGCTTTCCTGCGAGCGCCCTCCTGCCGAAGGCTTTCCTGCCGGAGGCTGTCGTTTTCTAGAGATCCTGATCCATCCACACCATATCGCGCAGTCGAATGCCGTTGTCTTCAAGGTGAGGCGGATAGCCGCGCTCCGGCGAAAAGAAATCGCGCTCGATGCGCAGCAGGCGAAAGCCCGCCTTCTGGTAGTACGCGAGCTGGCCGATGCCTGCGTTCGCCGTGCCGACGATCACACGGCGCACGCCGCGCGTGCGCAGATCGTCGATCACCGCGCGCAGCATGCGCAGGCCGAGTCCTTGTCCCTGACGATGCGGCGCGACGGCGACCGCCTTGAGCTCGACGACTGCCTTCTCCGCGACAATGGCGAGAATCACGCCAGCGGCGCCGTGCTCAGCGCCTTCCGCATAGGCGTAGAGATCGCCGCGCTGCATGTACGAGCGCACCTGCCTTTCGGATTCATCGGCGAGCAACAGCAGCGGCAGGAACTGTTCGCGCGCGTCCCCAACCGGTACACGCTGCAATCTTTCTGTCGACAAGAGACGCCCTCCAGTTGTCCGTTCTCCGGTGTCCGTTCTCCGTTCGTGCGCAGAGCGTGCGGTTCAGGCAACTCACGCACAATCCTTAAGCGAGCAGGTGCACTGGCGCGACATTCTCTGGCGGACAACGGACAACACGCAACGGAGAACGGTCTCACGCGGACGCAACGCACAACGGAAAACGGCGCCGCGGGGGAAGGACCGCGGCCTAAAATGGCCGGTACTCGACGCAGTGGGTGGTATCTTGCTGCGGCACGCATTCAGCAAGGAGCCGACGATGACTGCGACACAACATGACAAGGCCGCACGCTTGCAGGAGTTGCATCGCAGACCCGTCGCCTTCGTGATTGCAAACGCGTGGGACGCAGGGTCCGCGCGCGTGCTCACCGGGCTTGGCTTTGAGGCCATCGCCACGTCGAGCGGAGCGTCGGCGAATACGTTCGGACGCCTCGACGGCAATGTCACGCGGGAGGAGGCGCTCGGTCAGGCGCGCTCCATTTGTGGAGCGATCGACGCGCCCGTCTCGGGCGATCTCGAGAAGGGTTTCGGCGACGCGCCGGAAGACGCTGCTGAGACGATCCGCCTCGCAGCCGCTGCGGGACTCGTCGGCGGCTCGATCGAGGACGCCACGGGCGACCCGCGGAAACCCCTGTACGACATCGGTCACGCGACTGAACGCATCGCGGCCGCCGCGCAGGCGGCGCATTCGTTGCCGTTTCCCTTCATGCTCACGGCGCGGTCCGAAAATTTTCTACGCGGCAATCCCGACCTCGACGATACGATCAAACGCCTCCAGGCGTTCGAGAAGGCCGGCGCGGATGTGTTGTTTGCGCCCTGCCTGCCCGATCTCGCCGCCGTGCGCGCTGTGTGCCAGGCCGTATCGAAGCCGGTCAATTTCATGATCGGCGTGCCGCGTTGCTCGTTCAGCGTGACCGAACTTCAGGAGGCCGGCGTGAAGCGCATCAGTCTCGCGACATCGCTCTATCGCGCGGCGATGGCGGGTCTCGTCGAAGCTGCGAGTGAAGTAATAAAGCAACGCACGTTCACGTTCGTCGATCGCCTGCCGTCATCGTCGCAGTATCAGCAGTACATGCAGAAATAGGAAACGACGGCCGGCGCAGGAAGGCGTTCGCAGGTGCGCGCCCGGGGGACAGCATGCGCAAGAAAGGATGCGCAGGATGGCGTTCGCAGGAGGGCCAGTGGCAGGCCAGAAACGGAAAGCGCAACGCGTGCGTCTGATCCAGGTTTGACCTGCCGCAGGCTTCCTGCGAATGCTTTCCTGCCGAAGGCCTTCCTGCCACTGGCCGTCGTTAGTCTTCCCTCTGACCTGCCGCAGGCTTTCCTGCGAACGCCCTCCTGCCGAAAGCCTTCCTGCCGCAGGCCGTCATCGAAGGGTCAGAGATTGCGCGCCTCGAAGCTCGCAACGAGCGCGCCGTCCGCGCTGAACAGGTCGAGCTGCGCTCCGGAAATCTGCCAGCGCGCAGTCGCTTCCAGCGCTTTCATGACCGCGCTTTCCGTCTGCATGTCGGGGCACGCCATGCGGGTCGACGCCATCTGTTTGAAGCTCAGCTCATCACCGCTCAACGCATAGCTGCCGGTGAACCGATTGCAGCCGCCGTAACCCACGGCACGTGACTCGGTGGACTCGAGTGCAAGGAACGGCTCCTGCGCGCCATCCGGAAGACTGACTGGTTCGCCGCCCAGACGAACGAGCGCCCAGCGCGTGCCCACGAGTTCATGCGTCACTTCATTCGACTCCGACGCCGACGTCTGCGGCTGCACCGGCGCGGCCGAGGGCGCCGGGTTCGCTGCGTCCGGCGCGCCGCTCGAGGGCGCCGCTGGCTCGTCGCGGCTGCAGGCTGCGAACAAGACAAGCAGCGCAAACGCCCCAATCCTTTTCATGCGCCTTCCTTCTGGTTCTCGCCTCTCAACCACCTCCTACTACTGCTCCAATGCAGATCCGCACGGTCGAGTCGGAATGGCGCCCACCTTCGTCCTTCAGCTGCGTGTACGCGGCCTCGCCGCTGACTGGTCCGGGCCGTCGCCGGAAAGGCGACCGAGCAGGCCGTCCACTCGCAGGCGCCAGCGGATGCTCTCGCGCTGGATCCCTTCGGCGATCCCGGCGGTGTTGCGCAACATGCCAACGATCTTGCGGGGCGGGTGCTCGACATAGCGGCGGTAGGCCCGCTGGGCGGGGGTGATCGGAGCGGCGTGAGTCGCCCGCCGGTAGCCGCAGGCGTCTAGCGTGGCGCCCGCAATCGATTCGAACAGTCTGATCTCGTGCCGGCCTGCCTGCGCTGCCCACTTGCCGGCGTTTGCCACTTGCAGCGGCCTGGCGATGTTGAGGTCGTTGATCGGGTCGGTGCCTACCGGCCGGGCATTCTTGTGGAACTGCAGCGTCGCAGGATCAAAAGGTTCACCCAGGTGCTGCAGCACCTGGGTTATCGTCGCCTGCGGCTGCAGCAACAGATCCTCGTAGCGGATTTCAACGTAGCGGCCCGGGCCGATGCGCTCGCCAACGGCGCGGATGTGGTGAATGAAATCGACCCATCGCTCGGCCGCGGCAGCCATCGTCTTGGGGCCAAATGGCGCCTTGATCTGCGAGAGCGCCACGTCGCGACCGTCGCGGACGATGTGGACGATTACCGCCTTTGGGAACGCCGCCTCGATGGCCGACCAGAAATAGATGTGTCTGGGTGTCTTTTCGCCCCAGCGCCCCTTGCCACGCCGTTCCGCCCACGCGCTGAGCAGAGCTGCAAAGACACTGCCGAGTTCGGGCTGCGTCACCCGCGCCAGTACGGTCTGGGCATCCGGCAGGTCCGGCAATCGCTGCACCCAACGCCACCTGAGGACGTCGCGCACCAGCCGCTGCAGCCGGCGAGGCTCTCGCAGGTCGCCATACAGTGGCAGCATCGGCACAAAGGTCTCGAAGATCTTGGTTTCGTCTGGCACCGCGATGGCGGCATGACTGTCGAGCATCCGGCCAAGCAGCGACGTGCCGGATCGCGGCGCGCCCAGGATGAAGAACGGCTCCAGGCGCCTCACGGACGTCGCAACGTCGCTTGTCGGCATGAGGTCGGCTTCTCAAGCGGGTCGGGGGCAGGGGCTTCGGCGGTATAGCCCACCGGCTCGGTCACCATTCGCGACCTCGGCGCACAGGACGCGCGGAAACGAGCAATACCCACAGGGTGTTGTGAGGGTCGAACTCGAACGGGGGGATCGGGTGCGGATTTTGCTTGGTCGGCAATTTATAAGGTCCCCGTTGACGGTCCCATTCGGCGGTCAGACGTACGCCCTCCTCCAGACTTACACGGGTGCATACCCAAGCAACCGCCGGCCGCGGCAGATGTCCGCGAGCTGATCTCGGCCATCAAACAGTACGTCGGGGACGCCGCGAAAGATCCCGCGGCGCAAGCGTGGATCAGGAGGGCCCTGCCGACTCGCGCCTTGGGCCCGTACTCATTTCGCTATGATCGCGGAGCGTCAACGTCAGCGGCCTGTTTATGATCGCTTCACAACCATCCCAGTCGGTCGATGCGCATTCGGCGCGGCTTGAGCGCCGTCGCTGCGCACGTCTGCTGACAGCGGCGACTCTGTGTTCCCTGTGCGCAATGCCGGCGCATGGCGGCGAACTCGTGATCGAGAACGTGACGATCGTTTCACCGGAGCATGCACAGCCGCTGCCGGGTCGGCATGTCGTCGTCCGCGGTGAACGCATCGTCGAGGTCGCCGGGAACCCGATTGCGAAACGCGCCGAGCAGATTCGCATCGATGGGCGCGGCAAGTATCTGACGCCTGGGCTCATGGATTCGCATGTGCACGTCGGCATCCCCGCAGGTTTGCCGCCGGGAAGTGAGGACACCGCGATCGCAGCGCTCGCCGAGGCGTATCTGCGTCAGCAGCCGCGCAGCTATCTCTACTTCGGCGTTACGCAACTGCTCGATCTCGCAGGCTTTGCTCCGGAGCAAATCGCAACCTTCGAGGCCCAGCCCATGCATCCTGACCTGTTCAGGTGCGGCGCCGCCGTCGTGCTCGACGGCTACCCCACGGTGATGATCGACAAGGCGATTCGCTACAAGCTGATTCCGAACTATGTCTTCGAGCCCGCCAACGCCGTCGCGCATCCGCTGCCCGCAGGTGAGGACCCGGCGAAACACACCCCCGAAGCGGTCGTGCAGAACGCCGCGGCGAGCGGCGCGCGCTGCGTCAAGTTGTACATCGAGAACGGCTTCGGCGAACGCTCCGATTGGCCGATGATGAGTGCGGCGACGTTGCAGCGCGTGCAAGCCGAAGCGCGCAAGCATCGTTTGCCGATCGTCGCTCATGCGAATGCGATCGACATGCAGAGAATTGCAGTCGACGCCGGCGTCGACGTGCTCGCGCATGGTCTGTGGAACTGGAATGAGCACACCGCCGCCAAGGGCGTGCCGGAGGCCATCGCCGCGCACCTGCGCAACCTTCATGCGAAACGCATCGGTTTTCAGCCAACGTTGCGCGTGCTGCCGGGGACTGCCGATTTGTTCCGCGCCGACACGCTCAAAGACCCGATGTACGCGAAGATCGTCCCGCCGGCGCTGCTTGCCTGGTACGCGAGCGACGCCGGTCAATGGTACAAGCGAGAAATGCAGCGCGAGTATGGGGACGCGCCGGATGTGAAACTCGCGCACGCGCAACTGCGCCTGAACGAGCAGAACATGCGCGTCGTGCGCTATCTGCACGAACTCGGCCACCCTTTGCTCCTTGGCAGCGACACGCCGTCCGCGCCGACGTACGGCAGTCAACCGGGCTATGACACGTATCGCGAGATGCGATTGATGGCGCAATCGGCCGTGCCGCTCGCGGCAATCCTTCAGGCAGCGACGATCAACAACGCTCGCCAGTTCGGACTCGAAAAGGACTACGGGACCGTAGCAGCCGGCAAGGTCGCCAATCTGCTGCTGTTGAAATCGAACCCGCTCGAGAGCGTACGCGCGTGGAGCGACATCGATCGGGTGATTCTGCGCGGCCAGGCGCTCGAGCGCGAATCGCTCGCGGCGCACTGATGCGTTGCGGCGTTGTGCGTTGTGCGTTCAGAACGGCGCGCCGCCATCCTGCCCAGAACGGTCAACGGACAACGCTCAACGTTGACCGGCGGCTCGCTACTTCAGAGACTCCCGCGCAATGCGTAGCGCCGTATTCATGACATCTTCGAGAGAGGACTTCTTCTCGTACTCCGGGATGTAGACCCAGAGTTTCACGACATCGAGCGCGGGGCCCGACGGAGCGCCCCCCGTGCCGCCGTTCACCTCGACCGACAACGCGCCGCTGCTGAGAAAGCTGATCGTTCGAACTTCCAGATCCATGATTCCCCCTTTTGAAATCTCTCAGGATCGATAAAGGCCGCGATGGTCTGAGAAACGACGGCGGGGCGCAAGCAAATTGCGCCTCAAAGGCGCTACGGGCCTGTGCGTTGGGCGTAGTCTGTCAACCAGTGACGATTTACGTCAGAAAAGCGCTTCATTTCTAACGATCAACGGCCAGCCGACTGTGGTTGACATGCTCTTCGCGGATCGCGAATAGCGCAACGCAAAACGCCTGTCTAAGATCGTTGTGGACGGTCGTCTGACCGGCGGAGGTCGATATGAACACCCCGGGACGGCTTCAATGGCTGGGGCTGCTGGTGACGATGCTGATGTGCACCGCTTTCGGGGCCGCGGAGGAAAAACCCGAAAAACCCGCCGCAGCTCGCCCAAACGTCGCTCTGCTGCTCACGATTCACGACGCTATCGGACCAGCCACGAGCAGCTTCTTCCTCCGCACGCTCGAGGACGCGCGCGAACGCAATGCGCGGCTGCTGATTCTCGAAATGGATACGCCCGGCGGCCTTGACTCGGCGATGCGTGAAATGATCCAGGCGATTCTCGCTTCGCCGGTGCCCGTGGCGATCTATGTTTCGCCGCCCGGCTCACGCGCGGCGAGCGCAGGCACTTATCTTCTTTACGCCAGTCACATTGCGGCGATGGCGCCGGCGACCAATCTCGGCGCCGCAACGCCGGTGCAGATCGGCGCGACTCCGCCGCCCTCCCAACCTTCATCAGACGATAAGGATAAGGACGACAAGGATAAGGACAAGGACAAGGTCGAACCCGGCACGGCGATGGAGCGCAAGGCCGTCAACGATTCCATCGCCTATATCCGCGGGCTTGCCGAGCTGCGCGGTCGCAACGCCGAGTGGGCGGAATCCGCGGTGCGCAGCGCCACGAGCCTGACCTCATCGGCGGCTCTCGAACAGAAGGTCATCGACATCGTTGCAACCGACCTGGCGGATCTGCTGAAGCAGATGGACGGTCGCGTCGTGAAGATGGGCGCCGGCGAGATGACGCTCGCGACGAAGGATCTCGTGATCGAGCGTGTGGAGACGGACTGGCGCACGCAACTGCTCGCCGTCATCACGAATCCGAACGTCGCCTATCTGCTGATGCTGGTCGGCGTTTACGGTCTGCTGCTCGAAGGCTACAACCCTGGCGCGGTTCTGCCGGGGGTTGTCGGCGCGATCGCATTACTGCTCGCGTTGTATGCGTTCCAGGTTCTCTCGATGAACTATGCCGGCCTCGGACTGATCGTGCTCGGCATCGCGCTGATGATCGCTGAAGCGTTCGCGCCAAGCTTCGGCGTGCTCGGCGTGGGCGGCGTGCTCGCGTTCGTGATCGGCTCCATCATTCTGATGGACACGGAGGCGCCCGGCTTTCAGATCGCGCGACCGCTCATCGGCGGGATGGCGCTCGCCGGCGCGCTGGTGACGTTGTTGATGGCGTCGTATTTCGTGCGCTCGCGTCGCCAGCCGGTCGTGACGGGCTCGGATCAGTTGCTGAGCGAGCCCGCCGTTGCGCTTGTCGCCTTCGATCGCAGCGGACAAGTCCGGATCCGCGGCGAAATCTGGAACGCCGTGACGCGCGCGCCAGTGCAAAGCGGCCAGCGACTGCGCGTCCGCCGGGTCGACGGACTGACGCTGGAAGTCGAGCCGCTCGAGGCGGAGCGCAACGCGTGAGCTGGCGTGCTTGCCGCAGGTTCGCGCCGCCCGTTCTCCGTTTTCCGTTCTCCGTTGTCGCGTCAAGAACTAGCGTTGCACTTCTTGCGGACAACGGTCAACGGTAACGCACAACACGCACAGACTCACAACGCACTCAACCCACGGAGCACTCGCCATGGCATTACTCGTCGCCGGCTTCATCGTACTGATCCTGCTGTTCTCCGCGATCAGGATTCTCAATGAATACGAGCGGGGCGTGATCTTCACGCTGGGCCGTTATACCGGCACCAAGGGTCCCGGCATCATCATCGTCGTTCCGTTCGTACAGCGAATGGTGAAAGTCGATCTGCGGCTGGTCGTGCTCGACGTGCCGACGCAGGACGTCATCTCGCGCGACAACGTGTCGGTCAAAGTGAATGCGGTCGTTTACTTCCGAATCGTCGACCCGGACCGCGCGATCATTCAGGTCGCAAATCCGTTCGAGGCGACCAGCCAGCTCGCGCAGACGACCTTGCGTTCCGTGCTCGGACAGCACGAGCTCGATGAGATGCTCTCCGAACGGGAGAAGCTCAATCTGGACATCCAGCGGATCCTCGATCAGGCGACGGACGCCTGGGGCATCAAGGTGTCGAACGTCGAGATCAAGCACGTGGACCTGGACGAGACCATGATTCGCGCGATCGCCAAGCAGGCCGAGGCCGAGCGCACGCGGCGCGCCAAGATCATTCACGCGGAGGGCGAGAAGCAGGCGGCCGCGCAGCTGGTCGAGGCGGCGCGTGCGCTCGGCGCCGACCCGCGCGCGATGCAGCTGCGCTATCTGCAGACCCTCGCGGACATTTCCAGCGAGAAGAGCTCGACCATCGTGTTTCCGCTGCCGCTCGATCTGATCAAGCCGCTGTTGGGGCCGCGAGGGGAGTGAGAAGCCTCGCCGCAAGATTCTCCAAGCGTGTGTCGGGTGCGGGCGATAAGCTCAAGTCCCGAACAACGAGCAGGAGCCGCCATGCCTACGATTCGCCGGGAAATCTCCCTTGCCGCTCCGCCCGATGAGGTCTGGGCTGTGATTCAGGACATCGGCGCCGTCCATACGCGGTTCGCACGCGGATTCGTCGTGGACACGAAGCTCGAAGCCGGACCGGCGCGCGTCGTCACGTTCGCGAATGGAGTCGTCGCGCGCGAACTGATCGTCGGCATCGAGCAGGACGCGCGCAGGCTCGCGTATTCCGTCGTCGGCGGATCGGCGTCCCATCACAACGCGTCCTTCCAGGTCGTCGCCGACGGCGCCCGAGGCGCCAGGCTGATCTGGATCACCGACGTCTTGCCGGACAGCGTCGCTGCCAACTTCGAAGCGATGATCGAGCAGGGTGTGAAGGCCATTCAGAAGACGCTGAGCAGAACCTGACGCAACGACGCGTGTGCGGCCGCCGCGCGGTGCATTGATCAGCGGCCCCGATCAGGGATCGGGCGCAGGGGCAGATCCTTCTGGCTCGACCGCTGCGGCCGCGGACAAGTCGGCTTTCACCAGGCCTAGGCCAGCCTCAGGCAGAATCGGATCGCCGGCGTGTGCGTGCGTCCTGAGCAACGCACGGCGACAACTGTCCGCGAAAGTGGACACCCTCGAATCTTCGGCCGTTGAGAATTCAAACGGTTGCGCGCGGGGCGACGGCTCCTCACGTTGGTACGCCCCTTGCTCATTCTCCTGCGCGATCGACTCTCCATCGCTCGAGGAGCGTACCCATGCCCAAGACCATTGCCCTGGCTGCTGTCGCGCTCGCAGGCGGCATCTCTGCGTCGAGCATCGCACGCTGCAGAGAGTGGAGGCGTTTATGCGGGCCTCGGCGTCGGCGAGGCGACTAACGAATCCGGTGAGTTCAAAGGCAGCGATACCCTCTTCAAGCTCGTTGGCGGATACTCGTTCAACAAATACTTCGCCGTCGAGGTCGCCTATGTCGACGCGGGAACGCAGGAGGACCGCATCGGCGACGTCGAGGTCGCCAACGAGAGCAGCGGCGTGATCGCAAGCGTCCTCGCACGTGCACCGTTCAGCGAATCTGTCGCGGTGTTCGCGAAGCTCGGCTACGCCTTCTATGACGCGGAGGCGACGGTTCGGCGCGGCGACGCCAGGGAATCGGAGAGCGACAGCGACGAGAGCCCGGCGTATGGCGTCGGCATCGAGCTCGCAGTCTGGCGCGGCCTGCGCCTGCGCGGGGAATACGAACTGGTCGATGTGAACGAAGGCGACTTCGACATGGTCTCTGTAGGCGCCGTCTACAAATTCTAATGGCGCATCGATTGCGGCAGCTGAAGGGGCCGACAATGAAAGTTTTCGCAGTCGTCCTGCTGACGGCGCTCGCGCCGCTGCCTTGCGCAGCTCAGGCGACGCACGAACCTCCGCTGATCGTCGAAGACTTGCAGTGCCGGGGCAACGCCGCGACCTCGTGCGATTTCATTCTCGGACACGTCTATGTCTCTCCGGGCGATGCGCTCAATGAGACCGAGCTGCAAAACGCGAGGCTCAGACTAGCGACGTTGCGGCTGTTCAATTCCGTCGACATCTATCTCGAGAAGGGCTCCGATCGCGGTCGGGCGATCGTCGTCGTCGAGGTTGCGGAAGCGGAGCCCGTCGTCGGCGAGTCGCTGCTCGGCGCCTCGTCGCGGCTCGATGCGTTTCGCCTCGTTTTCGCCGGCCGGCTGACGCATCAGAACCTGTTCGGGCGCGGCAAGACCGCCGATGTATCCGTCGTCACGGTGCAACCGATCAACGGGCCCTCGCACGAGGACTACTCCGCCACCATCAGATACGCCGACCCGCATCTCTTCGGCTCGAAGAGATACTTCGCCATCGCCAGCGCGAGCTACCTCGACGGCAGCAGCGAAGACTCCTACGGCAACTTCGGCGAGGCGGAAGTGCTGCGGTTCGGCGTCACGCTGGGCCGACGGCTGTGGGACTTCTCGTATTTCACGTTCGGCTATGGCTATCGGCCGCTACTGGATGTGCACAGCGGGCGTTGGCAGTCCGACGGCACGTTCGAGCTCAACGAGGACAAGAATCGCCACGTCGTCGACTTCATCTATGGCTGGTACTCCGAAGACGACCTCTATTTCCCCACGCGCGGGTCCAGCTTTCACATCGGGGGCGGTTGGAACTTCGGCTCGGATGACGAGGACAACGAGTTTCATTTGCAATTTCGCAAGACCTGGCGGCTCGGCGATGCGCACCTGAGTCTCAAGATCGGCGGCGATCCGAACCCGGAATACCGGAATTCGTTCAACGAGAGCCAGTTTCTGGCGCTCACTTACGCACGGCCGGTTGACCGCGGAGACTTCGTCAAGCGAGGCCGCTGGTACGTCGAGCCCGGCTTCAATGACGCAGGCTTCCGACCGGGCGGCGAAGTGATCTACGAACTCGGTCTCAAGATCGGCGTGCGCCTCGAGACAGCTACGCTGGGCCTGGTCGATCTCTATGTGATCGGCACGACGGATCCCGGCCAGTGAAGCGCCGCCTCGCAAGCGTGTTGCTGCTGTTCGCCGCCGCGAACCTGACGGCCGCGGAGTTGACGCCCGTGCTGCAGGAGGGTCAGCTTGGCGCGGTGCTCGGGAACATTGTGTATCCCGCCAGCCTGTCGAAGGACCTGAAGAGCGGCCTGACGAACAGGATTCTCATCCGCGTCTCGCTCGTCGAAGGTCCAACGGTCCATCGCCGCAGAGCCGTGGAGATCGCGGTCCGGTACGATCTGTGGGAAGAGCACTTCATTACCACCACGACGCTGGACGGAGCAGCCGCGGAGGCGCGCACCATCGCCAGCATGGAAGAAATCATGGCGCTGCTGCACCGACTCGCTATCCCGCACCTGTTCGAGGCGCGGGCTGTTGCGCCTGATCGCCCGCTCGCGCTCCACGCGGACGTTCTCTTCAATCCGATCGATCGCGAGCGAATGGAGATGATCCGGAAATGGGTGGCGGAGAACAGCATCGGCGCAGGCGATGTGGCGGGCCGGACGGCGAGCGACAACATGTCGGTCGCCATTTTCAACAGGATCTTCGAGCAGTATGCGAAGGGCGCCGACGTCGCCGCGGTATGGCGGGACAGCGCGGCTTCCCGGCCCTTCACGCTGAACGAGCTTGCCAATGAGAGCCGCTAACGTACGGGTCCCTCTGTTTCTCACGATCCTCATCATGGGCGCGGCGCCGCTGATCGCCGCGTTCTGGCTGCTCGATGACAGTCTCGCGACGAGCCTGAACCTGGGCTTCAATCCGCAGGTCGTTCGCGCGCTGGAACAGAGCTCGGACAACCTGCGCACGCTCGGCAGGCTGGACGCGGCAAGACGGGACGCCTATCGAACGCAGTTCGAGGAGGTGCAGGCGCTCAAGCACGTGTACAGCAACCCGGACGTCATCAAGCGCGGCGTCCAGGAATCGCTGCAGGTCTATTTCGGGATCGGCTTCGCCGCCGCGGTGTTGCTGTCCGTCGCGGCGGCCGGTCTGCTGAGCCGCCGCATCGCAAGAAGCTATCGCCTCGCCTTCGAGGAGTTGAGCCGCGAGCGTGAGAAGGTGCGCTATCTGCAGGAAATGTCGTCCTGGCAGGAGCTGGCGAGAATGCTCGCCCACGAGATCAAGAATCCGCTCACTCCGATCGAAGTGCTGGTGAGCTCGTTGTCGCGCTCCTATCTGCAGAAGGGCGCAACCGAGTTTCGCGAGCAGCTCGCCCAGACGGAACGCATGATCAACGAGGAGCTGAACCATCTCAAGAACACGGTGAATCGCTTCGGAGAGTTTGCGAAGCTGCCGCAGGTCCAGCCGACCGAGGAGAATCTTGCTGACGTGCTCGCGCAGCACGTGAAGGCGCTGGCCGCGAGCTTCGGCGACGCCGAGCTGCACCTCGATGCGCCGCCCGCCGGACGCCCCCGCAAGGATCGATTCTCCGCTATTCCGCCAGGTGCTCACGAACATCGTTCGCAACGGCGTCGAGGCGAACCCCGGCCGACGTGTGAGATTCGACATCCGCATATCGGCGGAGGCTGACCGGATACGCGTCGCGATCGCGAACGACGGCGAACCTGTTGCGCCCGACATCGCCTCGCGCATCTTCGATCCTTACGTTTCCACGAAGAGCGGCAAGGACAACATGGGCCTCGGACTCGCCATCGTGCGGAAGATCATCATCGAGCATGGCGGCGACGTCGCCTACGAGTGTGAGCACGGCCGGCCTTCGTTCGTGATCACGCTGCCGCGGAGGGCTTGATGAGCCCTGACGCCAATCGACCCACGATTCTCGTTCTGGACGACGAGAAGAATATTCGCAAGTCGATCGAGATCGCGCTCGAAGCCGAGGGCTGCTGCGTGCTTCAGGCGCACGATCCGGCCGCGGCGCTGCGCACGCTGCAAGAGCGCATCGTCGATCTCATCATTCTCGACATCAGACTCGGCGAGATCGACGGGCTCACGTTCTATCGGAAAATCCGCGCCGATGGCTGCACCGCCCCGGTCATCGTCATCTCCGGACACGCCACGCTGACGGAGGCGGCTCAGGCGGTGAAGCTCGGCGCGTTCGATTTCCTGGAGAAGCCGTTCAGCGCCGCAAAGCTCGCCGTCGTCGTCCAGCGCTGCCTCGAGCATGCGACGCTGCAGCGCCGTCTGGGGACGTCGGAAGCGCAGGCGCGCTCGCTGCAGATCGTCGGCGACTCCGCGGTCATCGCCAGGCTGATCGCAGATGCGCTGCGCGTGGCGGCGACGAACGCGAACGTGCTGATCGTCGGGGAGAGCGGGACGGGTAAGGAGCTCGTCGCGAATACGATCCATGCGCACAGCACGCGTCGCGATGCGCCGTTCATCAAGGTGAACTGCTCCGCGATTCCCGAGAACCTGATCGAAAGCGAGTTGTTCGGCTACGAAAGGGGCGCGTTCACGGGCGCGACGGGTCCCAAACGCGGGCTCTTCGAGGCGGCGCATCGGGGCACGGTATTTCTCGACGAGGTCGCCGATCTCTCACTGCCCGCGCAGGCCAAGATCCTGCGCGTTCTGCAGAGCGGCGACGTCCAGAAGGTCGGTTCGGAGCGCACAGTCAGGGTCGACGTGCGGATTCTTTCCGGTACGCACAAGGACCTGAAGAAGGCGGTCGCGGGCGGCGTCTTTCGCGAGGATCTCTACTATCGACTCAACGTGGTGCCGCTGCGCGTGCCTGCATTGCGCGAGCGCGCTCGACGACATCCCCCTGCTCGCTCGCTTCATCATCCAGCGGCTCTGCGAGAAGAACAACCTGAAGGAGAAAGCGATCGACGAGGACGTTCTGTGGGAACTGAAGCGTTATCCCTGGCCGGGCAATGTGCGTGAACTGCAGAACGTGCTCGAGCGCATGCTCATCATGAGCGGGGAGCGGATTACGGTCATGAATCTGCCCGATGAACTGCTCGCATCCGCGGATGGTCCTGAGCAAGAGGCGCGCTCCGCACTCAGGGAGTTTCGCGACAAGACCGAGCGCGAGTTCATCATCGGCGTGCTTCGCCGGCAGAACGGGAACGTGACGCAGGCCGCGATGGAGCTCGGCGTCGGCCGCCCCTATCTGCACAAGCGCATGGCCGTGCTCAGAATCGCGAAGAAGGATTTCTACGCGTGAGAACGGGCGGAGGGAGGACACTGTCGAGAGGGACGGTCTCGGGTAGGACCGTGTCGGGTGAAGACGACCTGCGGTCTTCGGGTCAGAGGTTCTGTCCCGACGACGGTGTCGTCTTACTCGCCGAAGGCTTACTCGCGAACGCCTCCCCGCCGAAGGCTAGTTCCGCCGCGACGACCCATGGTCATCGAGTCAGCCCGCAGGCCTCATTTCGACTCGTGACACACGGCTTCGATGTTGTGACCGTCAGGATCCAGCACGAAGGCGCCGTAGTAATTCGCGTGGTAGTGCGGTCGCAAACCGGGGGCGCCGTTGTCTTTGCCGCCGGCGCCGATCGCCGCTTTATAGAACGCATCGACGATCGCGCGCGTGTCGGCGCGGAACGCGACGTGCAGCGGCAACACCTTGCCGGCGCCGACCCCGCCGACCCAGAAATCAGGCTTCGGCGGAACGCCGAACCCGGCGCCGGGATGACCTCCGGTCAGTTCCGCTGGAACCTCCATCACAAGTTGGTACCCGAGCGGCGCCAATGCGCGCGAATAGAACGCCTTGCTCCTCTCGAAGTCGCTCACGGCGACGCCGGTGTGATCGATCATGTCGCTCTCCCTGGAAGTGAGTTGTGAATCGTAGTCGTGAATCGTGCGTCGATCGGAATCGGAACTCGGGAATCGGGAATCGGGAATCGGGAATCGGGAATCGGGAATCGGGAATCGGGAATCGCAAGGAGTCTTGGACCGCATGCGTCTCGCGTCAACCGGTCTCTTTCGAGTCCTAGTCTCGAGTTCGTACGAGTCTCAGTCTCGAGTCTCGATTCTGAGTCTCGAGTCTCGATCTTCCGACTCACGACTCGACGAATCACGAGTCACAAGTCACGACTGACGATGCTGAGCCGCTGCTCCAGGAACTTCCGCTCGATGCTGTTCGTCGCAAGCGTCAACGCGCGTCGGTACGACGTCGCGGCTGCGTCGAGGCGGCCGAGCCGGCGGTAGAAATCGGCGCGCGCAGCGTGCAACAGGTGATAGTCGTCCAGGGCGCCGGAGACGCCGAGTTCGTCGATCAGCTTTATCCCTCGCTCCGCCCCTTCGCTCATGCCGATCGCGACCGCCCGGTTGAGCAGAATGACCGGCGAGGGATTTATGCGTGCAAGTTCCGCGTACAGCGCGGCGATCTCCCGCCAGTCGGTGTCCACGGCGACGGCGGCCTGGGCATGCAACGCGGCGATCGCCGCCTGCAACTGATACGGCCCGACTGCCTTCAGGCGCAGCGCGGTTTCCACCAGCGCCGCGCCTTCACCAATCTCGTTTCTGTCCCAGGCGCTGCGATCCTGCTCCTCGAGCGTGACGAGCGCGCCGTTGGCGTCGATTCGCGCGCTGCGACGCGAGTCATGCAGCAGCATCAACGCCAGCAGGCCGAGGCTCTCGGCGTCGGCCGGATAGAGCTCGCACAGGAATCGGCCCAGACGTATCGCCTCCGCACACAGCTCCTGCCGGATGAGATAGTCGCCGGCGGTCGCGGCGTAACCTTCGTTGAAGATCAGATAGATCACAGCCTGGACGGCGACGCGACGTCCGGGCAGCGAATGATCCGGCGGAACTTCGTAGGGAATGCCCGCCTGTTCGATCTTGCGCTTGGCGCGAACCAGTCGCTGCGCGAGCGTTGTCGACGGGACGAGAAACGCGCGCGCGATTTCCTCCGTCGTCAATCCGCCGAGCGTACGCAAAGTGAGAGCGATCTGCGCTTCGACGTTCAGCGCCGGATGACAGCAAGTGAAGATCAGGCGCAGACGATCGTCGGGCAGGGCCGCGCCCTGCCGTGCGTCTTCCAGGGATTCGACTCTGGCCAGGGTTTCGGTCTCGTACTGGAGCGATCCCTGATGGCGACGCTGCGTCCGCTCATGACGAGCCGCATCGATCAGCTTGCGGCGCGCGGTCGTTGTAATCCACGCCGGCGGGTTGTCCGGCACGCCGACCTGCGTCCAATGCGCGAGCGCGGCGACGAACGCTTCCTGCATCGCTTCCTCTGCGCGATCGAATGAACCGCACAGACGAATCAGCCCGGCGATGATCCTGACCATGATCGCGCCGGAACGCCGCTTCGACGGCTGCCCGAACTTCGATTGCGTGCGTCATCTGCGCTGGCTGGAGGCTGGGGGCTGGAGGCCGGGGGTAACCGCGCGCGACCGCGCGCCCTTTCTAACGATCCCCTGTCCCCTATCCGCTATCCGTGACCGCTAGGAAATCCCGTGGGCTGGGCCCCGCGGGGTGACCTAAAATCCCGCTTCCCGGAGGGCATTCTTGGCGCCGGTGCGATCGGCCGGATTTCCACGCAGCCCGCGCCGCCCTGGCACGCTGTCGGAATCTTCGAGGCCCACTCGATCGCCTCATCGAGGTTCTTGCAGTCGAGAATGTAATAACCGCCCAGTTGTTCGCGGGTTTCAGCGAACGGACCATCGGTGATCAGCGGCTTGCCGTTCTGCAGGCGGACCGTGGTCGCGGTGCTGGTCGGCTGCAAGGGCTCAGCGCCCTGAAAAATTCCCAGCTTCGCTGTCGCATCCATCACGGCCCAATGCCCCTTCTTGAGGCTCTCCATGTCCACCTCTGAAGCTTCGGCCTGTTCCACTTCGCGGGTGTAGATCAGAAGCATGTAACGCATAAGTCGAGCACCTCAGGCGAATGTTGTCGTGTCAGCAAGCCCCATGGCGGCGACGATTCGCCGCGGATGGTGCAGGCAAGCCTTCCGGCAGGCGAGCCGCGAAGACGCGGCAAGCAAGCCGACAAGGTCGGCAAGTCAGAACGAAATTCATTTTCGCCTGCCGGCCAAGCCGGCTTGCCTGCCGATCTGATCGGCCTACTTGCCGCGTCCTTTAGACGCTGCGCTGTTTGTGCGTCGAACCTTACTCACGAGTGCGAGGGTCCAAGCCCGCGTGTGCGACCCACTGCGACCCTTGCATATCCGTTGGCAGTGTCATGAGCTCACCGATCAGTTTGATGCGCTAGGTGCGCCACACCGTGGCCAGAGTAGTCGCTCGTAGCAGTGATGCAGCTCAGGCGCCGCGCGAATCAGCTGCAGTGTCTGCGTGCGCAACGTTTTGATCCGTCGTTCCAGGTGCTGCAGCTTATGCGCGATGTCGCGCGCGATGAGCTCCCCCAGTGCGCCGCGACGCTTCATCGCGTGCAGGCGAGATTTCTCGCGCGTGCGCTCCACCGTGATCTGCACCAGGCGCCGACTCAATGCCTGAATTTCCAGTACTTGCTCGCTCCGCGGTTGCCATAGCTTGAACGGCATGCGCCGCAAGTACTCCAGCATCACCTGCGCATCCATCGTGTCCGTTTCGCCGCGGCTCAAGATCGCCTGGGCAAACAGGCTTGCTTGCACACGAAGTGGGCTGGCTCCAGTCATTCAGGCCGCCTGCGCCGCCGCGATCGCGCGTTCGATGGCGTCCGGCGTCGTTTCGGGCAACGTCTGTATGAAACTCGGACGCTGCGAATGTCGATCGAAATAGCGCCCCAGATGCTGCGTGGCTGACAGCATCGCGCGGCTCTCCGGCATCTTGTTCAAGTAGTAGAGCGTCGGCAACAAGGCGATGTCCGCCAGCGTGAAACGCTCGCCGGCGAGAAATCCGGTCGCTGCGACGGCGTTGTCGAGAACGGCGAACTGCTCGCGCATTTCGGGCAGGGCCGCGTCGATCATTGCACGATCCACGGCGCCGTCGGACGTGCGAGGAAAAAAGTACCCAAGCAGGTAGCGCAATATGCACAGCGGCGCGACATGCGTGTTGAGGATCGAGATCCATTGTTCGACGTGCGCGGCCTGGAACGGATCGCCCGGGACCAACGGCGGGCCGGGAAATGCACGATCGACGTACAGACAGATCGCGCGCGATTCGCACAACTTCGCATCGCCATGGCGCATAACCGGCATCTTGCCGAAGGGATGAATCGCATCGATCTCCGGTGTGTGCGGCATTGTCGGGATAAGGATGTACGGCACGCCCTTCTCGGCGCACGCCATGCGCACGACCCAGACATAGTTGCTGGCGGGAGCGCCCAGGATTTGCAGTTCGCTCATCGATCGGGCCCTCTTGAATAGTGAGTGACGTCTAACGACGTGCGGCGAACCCGGAATCGACAGCGAGTCGCGAATTTTTTCTGAGTGGACCCTCACCCGGACTGCGTCCGGCCTCTGCTGCACAAGGATGTGCGAATGCCGCGGGCGCATGTGATGCACATGGATGTGCGAATGGCGCGGGGCGCATGGATGCGCCGGAGCGGCGATGCGTTGGAGCGGCTCCCTGAGGGAGAGGCGAAGAGGAGAGATTCCCCTCTCCCTCGAGGGAGAGGGGATGGGGTGAGGGCCTAGCCCGCGCGTTTGTCGCTCAGCCGATCAAGGTGGGTGCGGATATGCGCGGCCTGCGCGGCCGTGTCCGCGAGCGCAATCGCACGATTGAACTCGACGCGCGCTTCCGCTGTGCGGCCGAGTTGCATCAGCAAAGCGCCCTTGACGCCGAAGAAGTGAAAGTAGCCGCCGAGCCGCTCTGCGAGCGGTTCGATCATCGCCAGCGCAGCTTCCGGACCGCGGAGCTTGTTGACCGCGACCGCCCGATTCAGCGTCACGATCGGCGAAGGCTGCAGCGCCTCCAGCATCGCGTAGAGCCGGTCGATTTCCTCCCAGTTTGTATCCGCGGCCCGCGCCGCCTGCGAATGCACGCGCGGCGATCGCGGCCTGAACCTGATACGGACCCGGACGTCGATGACGCAACGCCTTCTCCACCAGCGCCAGTCCCTCCGCGATCAGCTCGCGATTCCAGCGCGAGCGATCCTGATCGTCGAGCAGCACGACGTTCTCGTCCTCGTCGAGACGCGCCGGCGCACGGGCATGCTGAAGCAGCATCAACGCCGTCGAGTCCCATGATTTCAGGTTCGGCCGGAAACAGGCGCAACAGTAGTCGTGCGAGGCGGATCGCCTCCTCGCACAACGGCGCACGGATATGCGCGGCGCCGCCGCTCGCCGAGTAGCCCTCGTTGAACAGCAGATAGATCATCGCCGCCACGGCGCCGAGCCGCTCTTCGCGCTGCCGCCGCGCCCGGCGCCTCGAACGGAACGTCCGCTTTGGCGATGACGCGCTTCGCACGCGTGATTCGTTGCTCCATCGCGCTCTCGCTGACCAGAAATGCGCGGGCGATTTCCGCCACGGACAAACCGGAAACGACCCGCAGCGCGACTGCGATCTGCTGGGTTGCGGGCAGGTCCGGATGACAGCAGATGAACAGCAGACGCAGAACGTCGTCGCGATAGTGCGAGTTGTCGAGTCGATCAGCCATGACCGCTTCCGCATCGTCCAGGTCCGAGATGAGATCGTCGTCGGGCAACGCGCCTTCCTTGTTCGCGGCGTCGCACCTCGTCGAGCGCAAAGTTGCGACCGACGAAGATCAGCCACGCCGCGGATCGCGCGGCGGTCCGTTGACCGGCCAGTTCTTCAGCGCGCGCAGACACGCCTCCTGAAAGGCCTCCTCGGCGATGTCGAGATCGCGGAAGTAGCGCAGCAACGCGCCGACGGCCTGCGGGCGTGCGGCTGCAATCTGGGCGTCGATGCCGGCGAACGCGCTCACCGCACACCGCTACCGGGTTCGAAATATCTGACGGGACGGATTTCAAGCGCGCCGCCCTCGACGCTGAAGTTCCGCGCCGCCTCGATCGCTTCCTCGAGCGATTCGCAATCGAGAATGTAAAAGCCAAGCAGCTGTTCCTTCGTCTCGGCGAAAGGGCCGTCGAGCACTACCGTTTCGCGACCCGCGCGAAGCGTCGTCGCCGTCGTCGTATTCATCAGCCGGGCCACCGGACCCAGCTTGCCTCTGGCTGCGAGCTCCTGCATCGAGACGCCGTGCTTGGCCATCACGGCATCGTCCTTTTCCTTCGGCCAGGCGTCGACCGCTTCTTCCTGGTTGTAGCAAAAGACCGCATAAAGCATGAGGGACCGCCTGCGTGTTAGAGAGCCTCTGGTCTACCGCCATGCGAGAACGGCGGCGCCTTCGATATCCGTCGTCTTTCGCGCGCCTGCATTCTTCGCGCCTCAGGGTAGACGGGTAAGTCAGAGCTTCCTTAGGTGCGAAGTCGGCAAGTATGCGCGATCGTCTCAAGGTTGTTGCGTCCCCGGCTTCGAGGACGCTCGCGAGCGCTTGCGGAACATTCGCACGATGAGCGCCGTCAGCCCGCCGGCCGATGTCGTACCGGCCACCGCCCAGGCGGCCGCGCCAATGCATGCAGGACACATGAGTCGCCCTCCTCGTCCGTCTGAACTACAAGTCTTCCGACTTAAAGACGAAGGAGCGGTCGGCTGGCCGACACTGGGAAGCGGTTAGCCCCGCGGGGCCCAAGCCCACGGGATTCCCCGACGGTCACGGTTGGCGATTAGCGGTTAGTCAGAGTGCGCTGCGCTCCGCGTGCTTAGACTCAACCCGACGTGTGCGGGCGACGCCATGCGGCCGCGCCATGCGAGTTCTTGCTATCCGCTAACCGCCAGCCGCTTATTCGTTGAGTGCGCTAGAAGCGCTCGTATGTCCCGATCAGCAGGCCTTTCGCGATCACGTGCCCCCTGATCTTCTCCATCAGGGCCGCGCGTGACGGCGGCGAGTCGAAGCGCGGTGCGCTATCGAGCGCGAGCACCTGGAATGCATATCGGCGCCTGCCGTGCCCGCGCGGCGGGTGGGGCGGCACGTAATTCGCGGCGAAGCACGAATTGCGGTCGAGCGTTTTCCTGGACCCTCCAGGCGCAGCGGTCGGCAACGCGCCTTCGGGCAACGAAGCGTCCGTCCCGGGAAGATCCCAGACCATCGCATGCACGAAGGGCTGGGGCGTCGAACTGTCCGCGTCTTCGACGATCAGTACGACGGCCTCAGCGTTCGGCGGGACTCCACGCCATTCGAGCGGCGGAGAACGGCCGTCGCCGTCGGTCGTAAATTCCGCCGGAATCGGCTCGTTGTGATCGAACGCCGGGCTGCTCAAGTCGATCGTCTCACTGACCCCGGCGAGTTCCGTAGCGGCGATCGCGAGATTTTCCGCGCCGACGCGCGCTTCCCTGAGAGCGCGTCGGACGCCCGTTGGGAATTTCTGCAGCATGACCCCCATCCTTCGCCGTTGGCCGTTGATTGCTGATGGAAATACACGCCGCGGGCGCAAGTTCCACGCGACCCGTTTCGGCCGCAAAGCTGTAGTCACTCTTAGTACCCACGGGAACGCTGATCAAGCCCGCAGGCCGCCAGGCATCGAGCAATGCGGAAGGCGTGAGGCGCGCCAGGACGTGAGGACTTGGGAGCGTGAGGGCGTTCGAGGGCGTTAGGGCGTTAAGGCGTAAACGCGCGAGCACCGTCCTCTCGCACCTCACGTCCTCACGTCCTCACGTCCTTTCGTCCTGACGCCTTCAGCGCCTATGCAGCGTTCTCTGCGGACTCTCGCGCACCACCGGACGGTCCGACATTCGAATTACGATAGACGGATGACGCGCCTGCCCAAGCGACAGATCGCTCGATGTTATCTCCCGAGCCGACCTCACTACTGGTACTCGCTCAGCAAGCTTGCTACCGACCCGCTGTACGACATCGTTCGCAATGTACTGGCCGCCAATCGTGCGCCGCTGCTCGACGTGGGCTGCGGCATTGGCATTCTGCTGCATTGCCTGCGCGCGAGTGGGCACGAGGCGCCCTATCTCGGCGTCGACAGCGATCCGAACAAGGTGGCCGCGGCGCGCGCAGCGGCGGCCCGCGGCGGCGTGCAACGGGCGGAGTTTCGTGAGTGCGATCTGTGCAAGGAATTTCCCGCGCATCGGGGCAGCGTTGCTCTGCTCGACGTACTGCAATATCTCGAACCCGGCGTTCAACGGACGGTGGTCGCGAACGCCGCGCGCTGTCTGACCGCGGATTCGATCCTGGTCATGCGGGGCGGCCTTGACGACGGGAGCTGGCGTGCGGCGCTGAGTCGGGCGAGCGATCGCTTCGGTCACGCAGTGCGCTGGATGGCCGCACCCTTCAAGGTCCAACCAAGACCACAGGAGCTCGCCTCGATGTTGAGCTCGCAAGGACTTTCGGCGGACTTCCAGCCGGCCTGGGGGCGTACGCCGTTCAACAACTGGCTCATCGTGGCGCGTCGCTCTGGGGAAGGGGCGTGAGGCGCGTCAGGGCGTGAGGGCGTCAGAACATGCTGCTGCCCTATCACCGCTGTGCTCGTGCGTTTAGGCCCTCACGTCCCATCGTCCTCCTCCTCCTCCGGTCCTCCCGTCCTCCCGTCCTTCCCTCCTTTCGCGCCTCACGGCCTCACGTACTCCGCTTGTCCTCCCAGGCAGGCCGTTGAACAATAAGGCGTCCGTATTCCTACTTATACAAGGACTGCGCTGGTGGCCGAACAGCCCGCGGTAGAGGTTCTGATCGTCGACGACAACGAAGACGCCGCGATGAGCCTCACGATGCTCCTGGAGCTCGAGGACATCGTCGCGGCGACGGCGCCCACGGCGCCGGTCGCGCTTGAATTGCTGGATCGGATCTCACCCACGCTCATGCTGATCGATATCGGCCTGCCGGGCATGAACGGGTTCGAGCTGGCGAGACGGCTGCGCGAGCGTCCGGACACGCGCAAGGCGACGCTCATTGCGCTGACCGGCCGCGACAGCAACAGGGAGGACGCTGACGCCGCCGCCTTCGATCAGTTCTGGACCAAGCCGTTCGACCCGAAGAAACTGCTCGTGGCGGTCAAGACGATTCTCAACGGCGCCCCGGGAAGCTGAGCGCCACGGCGTCGTCGACCTCGCGCGACAGACGGCCGCCCGCGCGATCAATCAATAGCCCAAAGTCTTCTGCCGTAAATCGCGGCCCGGCATGGTCGGTCGTCCAGCGCTTCGACGTCGCGAGAATCTGAATGCGATCGGATTCAGTCTCGCGCGCGCTCAACAGCACGAGACCGTCCGCATTGCTCAAACACCAACGCAACAACGCGTGGCTCAATCTCGGCCGGTCGGCGGTGAGGCTGACCTGATCGCCCAGCGTTGATTCGAACTTCGCATCCACTTCCTGCGTCGACCCTCGCAGGAGCGCGGCGACTTCGGCGAGCCAATCATTGACCGCGATCGGCTCCACCGCAGGCGGCCGCGGCGGACCGAGGTAAGTTGAGAGTCGATCGGCCTGACGTGTAAGCGCAGTGAGCGCCGACTCCGCGGGCCCGACATACCGCGCCGCCCGCGCCAATAACGCGTCGGTGTCGGCGTCCTTCTGCGCGAGCCGATCTAACAATTCCACCGTAATTCGCATGGAATGCACGGGGTTGCGCAGATCGTGGAGCAGCGTACCGATGATCTGTTCCTGATTCTGCCGCTGCACGCGATGCAGGAGCTCGCCATCGGTGATTGTCGCGACATTGGGCTCGGCGGAACGCGCCTTCATAGTGACTCGCGGTATCCCCTGTCTTCTGAGATGCAGATTCGCGCGGCGCTGCGCCTCAAGCGCCTGCGCCTTCGCGCCTTGCCCTTGCCCACGCCGCCCGCGGCGAGCACCCAAAGGGGTCGGCTGGCCTGCGGCGCTCCAAAACGGGGCGAGTGCCGTGTATGCTGAAAAAAATTCAAATAGCCTGGAACGAACCCGCCCTTCCATGGGTTGTAGACCTCAGCCCAAACCGTTGGCTATGGTCGATGGAAAAAATGAATCCCGCAACAACAGCGGGCGCCATACAGAGCAGCGAAGACGCCTGCGCGAGCGCCAGTCCAGTTGGCCTTGTGATGTGAAATCGTCCGACCGCCGTTGTGGGGATAGGGCTGGTAAAGCTGAACGAATGTGACCCGATGGACACCGCGGCCCTGCAGGTTCCCGTTCTTCGGACCGTCGCTGTCGCGCGATGCCGGCGGCGCGCGGACGTGATCAGCTTTTTCCAGGCCTGAACTGCCGCTTCTGAGCACCGATCATCCGGAGTCGCCTTGATGGAAAGCCAGGAACGAGTTCGCAACCGCGCTTCGCAGGCCTTGAAACGTTCGCAGGCGCTGAAACGGAAGGCGCGCCCGGAGCCTGATCTGGACCTGAAGAAGCTGCTGCGCGCGCTCCAGGCCATGCGCGACGGCGACTTCTCGGTGCGGCTGCCTGGCGACCAGACCGGCGTTGCCGGCAAGGTCGCCGATATGTTCAATGAAATCGTCGCCTCCAATCAGCGTGTCGCGCGCGAAATGGAACGAGCGGGACAGATGGTGGGCAAGGAAGGCAAGACGCGTCATCGCGTCACGCTCGACCGCCGCTCCGGCGCCTGGGGCGCGATGGAAACGTCGATGAACACGCTTATCGACGACCTGATGTGGCCGACGACCGAGGTCACTCGCACGATCACCGCCGTCGCCAAAGGCGACCTGTCCCAGACGATGCATCTCGAGGTCGACGGCCGCCCCCTCAAGGGCGAATTCCTGCGCTCGGCCATGAGCGTCAACGCGATGATCGAGCAAATGAGCGCGTTCACGTCCGAAGTGACGCGGGTCGCGCGCGAGGTGGGCGCTCAGGGCAAGCTCGGCGGCCAGGCTGAACTCAGGAATGTCAGCGGCATCTGGAAGGACCTGACCGACAACGTGAACTCGATGGCGAGCAATCTGACGGACCAGGTGCGCAACATCTCCGAAGTCACGATCGCCGTCGCGAACGGCGACCTCTCGCGCAAGATCACCGTCGATGTGCGCGGCGAGATCCTGCAGCTCAAGGAGGCCATCAACACGATGGTGGATCAGCTGCGTTCGTTCGCCTCCGAAGTGACGCGCGTCGCGCGCGAGGTCGGCACCGAGGGCAAACTCGGCGGCCAGGCGATCGTCCCGGGCGTCGCCGGCACTTGGAAAGACCTCACCGACAACGTGAATTCGATGGCGAGCAACCTGACCGGCCAGGTGCGCAACATCGCGGAAGTCTCCACCGCCATCGCTCGCGGCGACCTCTCGCGCAAGATCACGGTGGACGTCAAGGGCGAAATTCTCGAGCTGAAGAACACCATCAATACGATGGTCGATCAGCTGAACAGCTTCGCCGCCGAAGTGACGCGCGTGGCGCGTGAAGTGGGCACCGAGGGCAAGCTCGGCGGCCAGGCGATCGTCCCGGGCGTCGCCGGCACGTGGAAAGACCTCACAGACAACGTGAATTCGATGGCGGGCAACCTGACCGGCCAGGTGCGCAACATCGCGGAAGTCTCCACCGCCATCGCCCGCGGCGACCTCTCGCGCAAGATCACGGTGGACGTGCGCGGCGAGATCCAGCAGCTCAAGGAGACCATCAACACGATGGTCGATCAGTTGCGATCCTTCGCCGCCGAGGTGACGCGCGTCGCGCGCGAAGTCGGCACCGAAGGCAAGCTCGGCGGCCAGGCGATCGTGCCAGGCGCCGCGGGCACCTGGAAGGATCTCACCGACAACGTGAATTCGATGGCGAGCAACCTCACGGGCCAGGTGCGCAACATTGCGGAAGTGTCCACATCGATCGCGCGCGGCGACCTCTCCCGCAAGATCACGGTCGACGCGAAAGGCGAGATTCTCGAACTGAAAGACGCCATCAACACCATGGTCGACCAGTTGAATGCGTTCGCCGCCGAAGTGACGCGCGTCGCGCGCGAGGTCGGCACCGAAGGCAAGCTCGGCGGTCAGGCCGAGGTGAAAGGCGTGAGCGGCGTGTGGAAGGACCTCACCGACAACGTCAACTCGATGGCGAGCAACCTCACGGGCCAGGTGCGCAACATCGCCGACGTCGCCACGGCCATCGCGAACGGCGACCTGTCGCGCAAGATCACGGTGGACGTGCGCGGTGAAATCCGCCAATTGAAGGAGACCATCAATACGATGGTCGATCAGTTGAATGCGTTCGCCGCCGAAGTGACGCGCGTCGCGCGCGAGGTCGGCACCGAAGGCAAGCTCGGCGGCCAGGCCGAGGTGGAGGACGTAAGCGGCGTGTGGAAGGACCTCACCGACAACGTCAACTCGATGGCGAGCAACCTCACGGGGCAGGTGCGCAACATCGCCGAAGTCGCCACCGCCATCGCGAACGGCGACTTGTCGCGCAAGATCACGGTGGACGTCCGCGGCGAAATTCTCGAGCTCAAGGAGACCATCAACACGATGGTTGACCAGCTCAACAGCTTCGCCGCCGAAGTGACGCGCGTCGCGCGCGAGGTCGGCACCGAAGGCAAACTCGGCGGCCAGGCCGAAGTGAAGGACGTGAGCGGCGTGTGGAAGGATCTCACCGAAAACGTCAACTCGATGGCGAGCAACCTCACGGGCCAGGTGCGCAACATCGCCGAGGTGGCGACCGCCATTGCACGCGGCGACCTGTCGCGCAAGATCACGGTCGACGTCGAGGGCGAAATCCTGCAGCTGAAGGAAACCATCAACACGATGGTCGACCAGTTGAACGGCTTTGCGGCGGAAGTGACGCGCGTGGCCCGCGAAGTCGGCGTCGAAGGCCGTCTCGGCGGACAGGCGAACGTGCCGGGCGCCGCGGGTACATGGAAGGATCTGACTGCAAACGTGAATCTGCTGGCCGCCAACCTCACGACCCAGGTGCGCGCCATCGCGGAAGTCGCCACCGCCGTGACCAAGGGCGACCTGACGCGTTCCATCAAAGTCGCTGCGCGCGGCGAAGTGTCCGACCTCAAGGACAACATCAACGCGATGATCGGCAACCTGCGCGCGACGACCGATCGCAATACCGAGCAGGACTGGCTCAAGACGAACCTCGCCAGGTTCAGCCGCATGATGCAGGGCCAGCGCGATCTGGTGACGGTCGGCGAGATGCTGCTCGCCGAGCTCGGCCCGCTCGTCAATGCGCAGCAGGGCGTGATGTATGTGATGGACTTCGACGATCGCGGGCCCGTCGTGCAGCAGCTTGCGGGCTATGCCGACGCCCACGGCGGGGACCGCCCGCGCTCGTACGCCCTGCGAGAAGGGCTCGTTGGTCAGTGTGCGGCCGACGGCCGGCGCATGCTGCTCAGCGACGTGCCCATGGATTCAATCCAGGTCAAGAGCGGCCTCGTGAGCGCGCGGGCGCGCAACATCATCGCCCTGCCGGTGCTGTTTGAAGGCCAGGTGAAGGCGGTGATCGAGCTCGCTTCGCTGCACGAATTCACGACCTCGCATCTCGCATTCCTCGAACAGCTCACGGGCAGCATCGGCGTGGTGCTCAACACCATCGAGGCGACGATGCGCACGGAAGGGCTGCTCCGCCAGTCGCAGGAGCTCGCCGGCGAACTGCAGGCGCAGCAGAAAGAGCTGCAGCAGACGAACGAGGAGCTCGCCAACAAGGCGCAACTGCTCGCCGAGCAGAACGCGGAAGTCGAACGCAAGAACCAGGAAATCGAACTGGCGCGGCGCGCGCTCGAGGAAAAGGCGGCCGAGCTTGCGCTCACGTCGCGCTACAAGTCGGAGTTCCTCGCCAACATGTCGCATGAGCTGCGCACGCCGCTCAACAGCATTCTGATTCTCGGTCAGCAGCTTGCGGAGAACGCAGACGAGAACCTGAGTCCGCGCCAGGTCGAGTTCGCAAAGACCATCCACGGCGCCGGCACGGACCTGCTCAACCTGATCAGCGACATCCTCGACTTGTCGAAGATCGAATCGGGCACTGTCACGGTCGAGTCCGAAGATCTGCTGTTCACGCATCTGCGCGAGACGATCGAGCGCAGCTTCCGTCACGAAGCCGAGGCCCGTTCGCTGTCGTTCATCACCGACTTCGACGCGAATATGGGCCGCCACATCGTGACGGATTCGAAGCGTCTGCTGCAGGTGCTCAAGAATCTGCTGTCGAACGCCCTCAAGTTCACGGCGCAGGGAAGCGTCCGCCTGCACGTCGGGCTCGCCCGCGGCGGCTGGAGCGCCGACCATCCGACCCTGAATCAGGCGCAGTCGGTCATCGAGTTTTCCGTGACGGACACCGGCATCGGCATCGCGCCGGAGAAGCAGAGGATCATCTTCGAGGCGTTCCAGCAGGCCGATGCGGGCACCGCGCGCAAATACGGCGGCACCGGGCTTGGGCTCGCGATCAGTCGCGAACTTGCCCATTTGCTCGGCGGCGAACTGCGGCTCACCAGCGTGCCCGGCAGCGGCAGCACGTTCACACTGTATCTGCCGATCACGTACATGGGTCCCGCCTACGGCCGGGCTGCGGCGCTGGGCAGCGACGTCGTGGCGCCGAGCCGCTCGTTCGAACCGACGTTGCCGGCCGCGGAGGTCGAGGAGCTATTCGACGACCGCAATGATGCTGGCGCCCGATGACCGGACGCTGCTGATCATCGAGGATGATCCTCACTACGCCCGCGTACTGCTCAGCCTCGCGCGCGACAACGATTTCAAGGCGCTCGTCGCCAAGACCGGCGCTCAGGGCCTTGCGCTCGCGCGGAAACATCGGCCGACGGCGATTTCGCTCGATGTGTTCCTGCCGGACATGCTCGGCTGGACGGTCCTCAGTCAGTTGAAGCAGGATCCTGCGACGCGGCATATCCCGGTACAGATCCTCACCGTGGAGGAGGAACGCCAGTACAGCCTGGAGCGCGGCGCGTTTGCGTTCATGAATAAACCGGCGACCACCGACGAGCTCGCCGCAGCACTCAATCGCATCAAGAAATTCGCCTCCTCGCGCACGCGGCAACTCCTGGTCGTCGAAGACGACCCGGCCGAGCAGATGAGCATCGCGGAGCTGATCGGTTTTGAGGACGTGCAGATCACCGCGGTCGGCAGCGGCGTGGAAGCGCTGCGCGAACTGCGGCAGAAGTCTTTCGACTGCGTGGTGCTCGACCTGCGGCTGCCGGACGTCTCCGGCTTCGATCTGCTGAATGAGATTCAGCAGGACGCGACGCTGCGCGAGACGCCGATCGTCGTCTTTACCGGACGGGAGCTGTCCGAGGCCGAGGAGGACGATTTGCGCCACAAGGCGAAGAGCATCGTGCTGAAAGGCGTGCGCTCGCCCGAGCGGCTGCTGGATGAGACTGCGTTGTTCCTGCACCGCGTCGTGACGGATCTGCCGCCTGCGAAACAGCGCATGATCGAAACGCTGCACCGGAGCGATGAGCCCCTGCAGAATCGCAAAGTGCTGGTCGTCGACGACGACATACGCAACATTTTCGCGCTCAACAGCGTTCTGGAGCGGCACAAGATGGCGGTCATCAGCGCGACCAACGGTCAGGACGCAATCACCCTCGTCGAATCGACGGATGATCTCGCGCTCGTGCTGATGGACGTCATGATGCCGGAGATGGACGGCTACGAAACGATGCGACGCATTCGCAACAATCCGCGGTTCCGGAAGTTGCCCATCATCGCGCTGACCGCGAAGGCGATGCGGGGCGATCGCGAGAAATGCCTCGAAGCCGGAGCTTCCGACTATGTGGCGAAGCCGGTGAACACCGAACAGCTCCTGTCGCTCGTGCGCATGTGGCTGCACCAATAAGACGAAGTGACTGGTGACTCGTGACTCGTGATTCGCAAGTGGTCCGGGCAGGTGCAGCAACCGAGAAGGTGAACATCCTGCTGGTGGATGACCAGCCGGCGCGGCTGTTGTCGTACGAAACCATCCTCGCCGAACTCGGCCAGAACCTGATCTGCGTGCGGTCCGGCGAGGAAGCGCTCGCCACGCTGATGAAGAACGAAATCGCCCTCGTCCTGCTCGACGTCAGCATGCCCGGCATGGACGGTTTCGAAACGGCGGCGCTTATTCACGATCACCCCCGCTTTGAGCGTATGCCGATCATCTTCGTGACCGGCGTGCACGACACGGAGTTCGACCGCCTGAAGGGTTACAAGCTCGGCGCCGTCGACTACGTGTCTATTCCCGTGGTCCCGGAAATCCTGCGCAGCAAGGTGTCGGTTCTCGTCGAGCTCTACAGCCAGCGACAGGAGCTCGAGGAGTTGAACCGCAGCCTCGAGTCCGCGAACGCTCAGCTCGAGCAGGCGAATACGACCCTGCAGGCGGAGAAGACGCGGGCGCTGGAGGCGCTCAACCGCGACCTGCAGGCCGCCAACGCCGATCTTGCTGCGACGAACCGCGCGCTGCAGGCCGAAATCGGCGAGCGCGCCCGGGCCGAGGCGGCCCTGCTGGAGGCGGACCGTCAAAAGGATGAGTTCCTGGCGATTCTCGCGCACGAACTGCGCAATCCGCTGGCGCCGATCCGCAACGCCGTAGAGATCATGGCGCGCATCGCGATCGATAATCCCAGACTGAAGTGGGCGCGCGACGTGATCGACCGACAGGCGCACCATCTGACGCGCCTCGTCGACGATCTGCTCGACATCTCACGCATCACGCGCGGCACGATTCGCCTCACGCAGGCGCCTCTCACGATCGGGACGATTCTCGAGCGTACGCTCGAAGCGGTGCAGCCGATCATCGCCGAGCATGGCCATGAGCTGTCGGTCGACTGTCCCGACTCATCTCTCACGGTCCGCGGCGATCTGACGCGACTGGTGCAGGTGCTCGGCAATCTGCTCAACAACGCCGCCAAGTACACACACGCAGGCGGCCGAATTCATCTGGCCGTGCGCGCCGGCGAATCGCACGCCGAATTCAGCGTGAAAGACAACGGCATCGGCATATCGGCAGAGTCGCTGCCGCGACTCTTCAATCTGTTTTCGCGACTGGACAGCAGCACTGCACATACGCCGGGCGGACTCGGCATCGGACTCGCGCTGGCGCGTCGGCTTGTTGAAATGCATCTGGGCGAGGTCACGGTGCGCAGCGACGGTCCGGGGTTCGGCAGCGAATTCATCGTGCGTCTGCCGCTGCTCAGGGAGGCCGACGCGTGGATTCCCGCGGAAGCGCCGACCCACGACAGCCATCGCAGCAACGCACGGCGACGGATTCTCATTGCCGATGACAATCCGGACGCGCTCGAAAGTCTGGCGCTTCTGCTCGAATGCAGCGGGCACGAAGTCTGGAAGGCCGCCAACGGCGTCGAAGCGTGCGATCTCGCGGCGCAACGTCGCCCGCAACTGGCGCTGCTCGATCTGGGCATGCCTGTGCTCGACGGCTATGAAACTGCGCGCCGCATCCGCGAACAGCCCTGGGGCCGCGAAATAACGCTGGTTGCGCTCAGCGGCTGGGGTCAGCACGCAGACGTCCAGCGCTCGCGTGAGTCCGGATTCGACTCGCACCTCGTGAAGCCCGCGAGTTTCGCTGCGCTTGCACGGATGCTGGACCGGCTCGAGTCCCCACAGCGAGAAAGCGGTTAGCGGTTGGCGGTTGCTTAGCAAGAGTCGCGTCCGCGACCTCCGATCAGAGTGCGGTGTGGCTAGCGCGCGAACAAGCCACGCGTCTTCTCGTTCCTACTAACCGCTAACCGCCAACCGCTAACCGCTTCTCTCTTCTCAGGACATCGGTTCCGGCGGAGGCGGCGGATCCTCAGGCAGGGGAATGAATTCGGCGTCATCGCCGACCGGCAGCGCAAAGCGCCCCGCTTTCCAGTCGGCCCTCGCCTGGTTGATGCGATCGCTGCTCGAAGACACGAAATTCCACCAGATGTGCCTTGGACCGACCGGCTCGCCGCCAAGCAACATGACCGTGGCAGGTTCGATCGCGGTGATCACGGGTCTCGAATCCTTCGCGAACACGATCATCTGGCTGGTCTCGCAGAGCGCGCCTTCGATCTGCACGCGCCCACGTGCGATGTACGCCGCCCGCTCGGAGTAGTTGCTCTCCACCTGGATGCGACCGCCCGCGCGCAATTCCACATGCGCATACAACACCGGCGAATACGTGCGCACCGGACTGCTCAGCGCGAACGCCGAGCCGGCAATCACGCGCACGTGCGCGTCCTCAATGTCGACGGACGGCAAGTCCTTCGCATCGAAATGCACGAAGTCGGGGTCGACCTCTTCGTGCGCCGCAGGCAGCGCAACCCACGCCTGAATGCCCTCGATGAATCCGCCCCGCTCGCGCATCGTGTCGAACCGCTCCGAATGGCTGATGCCGCGACCCGCCGTCATCCAGTTCACCTCGCCAGGACGAATGACCTGATGGCGGCCGATGCTGTCGCGATGAACGATTTCACCCGCGAACAGATACGTGATCGTCGACAGGCCGATGTGCGGATGCGGCCGCACATCGGTGCGGCGCGGAACGTCGGGAGGAAACGTCGCCGGCCCCATGTGATCGAAGAATGCGAACGGCCCGACCATGCGCCGCTGCGTCCACGGGAGCACCCGTCCGACTTCGAACCCCCCGAGATCGCGACGTCTGGAGTTGATGATTAGTTCGATCATGGGCCCCTCGCGCACTACCGGGTGAAGAGTATCTCTCACAGAGTACGCAGAGATCGCCGGGGAGAAAAGGAGATGATATCGGGAGAAGAGCCGCGAAAGACCGCAGAAAGGATGAGCTCAATCTCGACGAACTGGCGCCTCTCGCGGCTCCTCGGGCTGCACACATCGGCAGGTCGATGAATGAATGCGGCCGGCTGTGGGGAACTTGATCCGCATGCGTGTATGCTCAAGTCCAGCACCCTGTAATTTGTATCAACGCTTCTGGAGGCGCCCGTCATGTTGCGCATCTCTGTCCTTGCATTGCTGGTGGTTCTGTCCGCCTGTTCACGCAAGGATGAGGTCGCCGCACAGCCGCCGCCGGCGAGCGAAGCGGCGCCGGTCGCCGAAAGCGATCCGCTGGCCGCGAGCGTCAACGGCGAATGGCGGAGCGCCGAAGACCGCTCTCGCGATCAATACCGACATCCTCAGGAAGCGCTCGCGTTCTGGGGCTTGCAGCCGGGAATGACGGTCCTGGAAGTCCAGCCCGGCGGAGGCTGGTGGACCGAGATCCTCGCTCCCTACGCCCACGCGACCAACGGCAAGTATTTCGCGACTGGCGCCGACCTGAACAATCCTGAGCTGCCCGATGCGGCGCGCAAGGCGCGCGCGGACTTTCAGGCGCGTTTTGCCGCGAAGCCAGATGTCTACGGCGATGTGCAGCTCGTGAACTTCGGCGCCAAGTCAGCGCCGCTGCCTGAGAACACGTTCGACTTCATTCTCACGGCGCGCTCAGTGCACGGCTGGATGGGCAACGGCGTCACTGACAAGGTCTTCAAGGATCTCTATGGAGCATTGAAGCCCGGCGGCATTCTCGCCCTCGAGCAACATCGCGCGAATCCCGGCGCACAGGATCCGAAGGCTGCGAGCGGGTATGTGACCGAGGAATTTGTCATCGAACAGGCGAAGAAAGCCGGCTTCGAGCTCGTCGATCGTTCCGAGATCAACGCGAATGCACGGGACACCAAAGACCATCCGTTCGGGGTCTGGACCTTGCCGCCGACGAAGCGCACGCGTCCCTACAGCGAGGGTCCGGACGCGCACGATCCCAACTTCGATCGCACGAAATACGATGCGATCGGCGAGTCGGATCGCATGACGCTGAAGTTCCGCAAGCCCGACGCGGCGCAGACGTAGGCTGGACTGGGAGAAGAGCCGCGAAAGACCGCAAAAAGGAAATAGAAGAAAACAAGAGGAGACAGCAAGACGGAATCGCCGAGTCGTTCTCCGGCTTGGCCGTCATCCCTCCTTCGTTTTGTGCGGTCTTTCGCGGCTCTCCTCCCCCCTCCTATTCAGCCAGCGCCGGATACAGCGCGAGCAGTTTTCGGAGGACGCCGTTCGTCCAGCCGAATCCGTCCTGCAGCGGATACTCGCCGCCGCCGCCTTCGGCGGCGCCGCTCACGTCGTACTTCTCGACGAGCTTGCCGGAGCTGCGATACACCTTGAGGTTCTGAGCGACCCAGCGCTGTGCGATGACTCCGGCGAGTTGCTCCTCGCCATAGTTTCTGAGGCCCTGGATCGCGATCCACTGCAATGGCGCCCAGCCGTTCGGCGCATCCCATTGCTGGCCTGTCTGCACGGTCGTCGTGGCGAGGCCGTGCGGCTGCAACAGGCTGGCGCGAACGGTCGACGCCGCCAGATGCGCCTCGCGGTCGTCGCTGATCCGGAAATACAGCGGATACAACGTCGCAGCGGTGATGCGCACGGTCGACGCCCGCGCGCGCCAGTCGTAGTCCGTATATGCGCTCACCGCCGGATTCCACAAGAATCGGTCGATCGCCGCCTTGCGCGCGATCGCGCGCTTGCGCATGTCCTGATCGCACGCCGAATCGCTCTCAACACGGCACGCCGTCGCAATCGTGAGTTCGAGCTGATACAGCAAACTGTTGAGATCCGGCGGTATCAGATCGGTGGTGCGGATCGTCGCAAGCGTTTTGCCGTCCGCAAACCAGCGCGAACTGAAGTCCCAGCCGCTTTCCGCAGCGGCGCGCAGATTGCGGTAGAGCTCCGCGGCCGGCTGCTGCGAGGAGCGCGCGGTTGCAACGTCTTCACGATACGACTCTTCGCGGGGCGTATCGCGGTCGTCCCAGTAGCGATTGAGCAGCGCGCCGTCAGCCATGCGCACGACGCGTCGCTGCGCGCCGCCTGCAGCAAGCGAGTCGGCGCCGTCCATCCAGAACGCGTATTCGCGTTTGAGTTGCGGCAGGTATTCGCCGTAGATCCGTTCGCCGTCGCGCGCCGCCGCGAGTTCGACCATGGCGGCGAAAAACGGCGGTTGCGAGCGGCTCAGGTAGTAAGTGCGATTGCCATTCGGGATGTGGCCGTATTCATCGATGAGGTGCGCAAAATTCTTCAGCATCGAGATCGTCAGATCGTGGCGACCGCTCTCCTCGAGCCCGAGCATCGTGAAATAGGAGTCCCAGTAGTAGATCTCGTTGAAACGTCCGCCGGGCACGATGTAACGCTCTGGCAGCGGCAGTCTCGATGAATACGGCCGCTGATCGTCCGGTTTGCGCTGGAGCACGCTCCACAGTCGATCGATGTGCTCACGCACGTCCTGCCCGGGGATCGTTCGATAGACGGCCGCATCGCTCTGCGGCGGAGTGAAGCGGCTGACGACAAACGCGCGCAGGTCGAACCCGTCGCGAGACGCGGCGTCGCGATACTCCCGCATGATCTGTTCGGGCGCGCGCATCGGAAGCGCATCGACGAACGTCTTGCTGTCCGGGAAGACGGTC
Source organism: uncultured Gammaproteobacteria bacterium (assembly GCA_963723505.1). Taxonomy (GTDB): domain Bacteria; phylum Pseudomonadota; class Gammaproteobacteria; order Steroidobacterales; family Steroidobacteraceae; genus Steroidobacter. The sequence goes on along the minus strand of CAVRQU010000017.1, from coordinate 55,739 downwards.
TCGAGCTGGACGCGCTCGAACAGGTCGCCATAGATCTGGGACGGCGTCGCCGGTGCGACCTGCGCGGTCGCACTGCCGGCGTCTCGCGCGGGAGAGCGCGACTCTTCGGCGGGCGGTAGCGGCTGGCATGCCGCCAGAAGCGCGCAGAGAACCAGTGCGAGCCGCCGGTTGAGCAGTACTGCGGCAGGCATCGCGACGGCAATCGCCGGGAGTCGCCGCGCGCCTGTATTTTCTTCGGAGCTATTCATCAGCTACTGGTGATTCGTCGGCCATCTGGTCGAACTCTTCGCTGTGGCGGCGCCGCCGCGGGCGCGACTCGACCAACCTGGTCGGTAAGGTTGTCGCCGGAGATCTGGAATGTCCAGTGTCGGCGGCGCTCGGTTGCACGAGTGCCCGCGGTCGCAAGGTGAGGATCTGCAAATGACCAGCTTCGGGAAGCTTCCGGCCTCATAATTCCCCGCGCCGACTTGAGAACATTCGAACGGCCTCGACTGGGGAGAACGACACATGCACTCAACCATGCTGACGCCCGTGCTGGCGTTGATCGTCTGGACCTTCGTGATCTGGCTGTGGATGTACGCGACGCGCCTTCCGGCGATGCGGGCGGCGGGCATCGACCCCGCGCGCATCAAACGCAAGGACGAGCTCGACGTGTTGCCGGTCGCTGTGAAACAAATCGCCGACAACTACAACCATCTGCACGAACAGCCGACCGTGTTCTACGCGCTCGCAATCTATACGCACCTGGTGGGGATACCGGATCCGCTGAACATCGCACTCGCCTGGACCTACGTCGGCCTGCGCGTCGTGCACTCCTTGATTCAATGCACCTGGAACTTCGTGCCCGTACGCTTCGCGGTGTTCGCACTGGCGTCGATCACGCTGATCGTCATTGCGCTGCGTAACGTGCTGGCGTTAGTCGCGGCCGGCTGATGAAGCGCGCCTCGCCTCCTCGTCGCTCAGCGTCTTGTCGATGACGCGAGCCAGATCGTCAATGGAGTTGGGCTTCAGGATCACGTCGCGAACCCCGTGCTTGCGCGCAGACTCCACATCCTCCGGCCGCACATAGCCGGAGGCCAGCACGATCGGAATGTCGGGGCGGATGCGCAGTAGCTCGCGCGCGAGATCGGCCCCCGACATGCCGGGCATGGAGAGATCCGTGACGACGAAATCGAAATCCGTCGGTTGCGCGCGGAACGCCTCGAGCGCCGCCTTCGGGTCGACATGCCCGGTGACTTTGTAGCCGAACCGCTGCAGCGCGCGCTCGGCGAGGAACACGAGTGCATCCTCGTCGTCGACATAGAGGATGCGCTGACCGCGCCCGCGTGACGCGGGCGGCGCAGTCTCTGAGTCGGCGGCGGCCGCTGTCGGCGCGGCGGGAAAGTACAGGGAAAAAGTCGTGCCCGCGCCGGGCGCGGTTTCAACACTGATGGCGCCCTCATGCGCCCGCACGATGCCGTGCACGACCGACAGACCAAGACCGGTGCCCTGCCCGGCCGGCTTCGTGGTGAAGAACGGATCGTAGACGCGCTCGAGGGTCGCCTCGTCCATGCCGCAACCGTCGTCGGCGACCTGCATCTGCAGGTAACGACCAGGAGTCAGTGCGACGCTCCTGCGTGCGCCGTCCAGCGAAACCAGTATTGGATCGAGCCGCACCTGGATGCGTCCGGAACGCGCGCCGATCGCCTGCGCTGCATTCACGCCCAGATTCATGATGATCTGATGAATCTGCGTCGGGTCCGCGACCACGTGCGGCAACCCGAGGGCGAACTCGCTGCGAATCTCGATCAGCGCTGGCAACGTCGCTCGCAACAGCCGCAACGCCTCGGCGACCACGGGACGCAGGTCGATCGCCCGGCGCAGCGCACTCTCCTGCCGGCTGAACGCCAGGATCTGTCGCACCAGATCGGCGGCGCGCACTGCGCTGCGCTTGATCTCGTTGATCGACGTGAGCGCGGGACTGTCGGGCGGCACGTCGGCCATCGCAAGCGCTGCATTGCCGCGGATTGCGGCGAGCACATTGTTGAAATCGTGCGCAATGCCGCCTGCGAGCGTGCCGAGCGCCTCCATTTTCTGCGCCTGCTGCAGCCGGGCTTCGAGGTGGATGCGCTGCTCTTCAGTCCGCTTGCCCTCGGTGACGTCGGTGATGAAGCCCTCCAGATACTGCAGCTCGCCGTCCGGCGAGAAGACCCCCGAGCCCTGCTCCCATACCCATTTCTCTTCGCCGGAAGCTGCGTGGATGCGATAAGTGAGCTGGAATCGCCGCTGCTCCGTGAGCGCGCTCTGCACGCTTTCCCAGACTCTCTGCCGGTCGTCGGGATGGATGAGTTCGCCAAACGCGACTTTCTGGCTCGTAAAATCCGACGCCGAGTATCCAGTGAGTGAAAGGACGCCCTCGCTCACGAAGTCATCGCTCCACCGCGGTTCATTGCGGCCGCGATAGAGCATCCCCGGCAAGTGACTGATCAGGCTCGAGAGCGTGTGCTGACTCTCCTCCAGCTCCGTTTCAAGAACCTTGCGCTCCTCGATGTCCTGAACCACCCCTTCGATGCAGTACGGCGCGCCCGACGCATTGAGGTGAACCTGACCGCGGACTGCAACCCAATGCACCGAACGGTCGGGCCATACGACGCGGCAATCGGCTTCAAAGGCGGCGCCTGCGGCGAGCGCGTTCATGGCGACCGTCCGGATTCGCTCGCGATCGTCGGCGTGAATCGCCTCGAGCATGCGCTGGTAATCGAGCGGCGCGTCGCGCGGCAGTCCCATCAGCGCCGCGACTTCCTGCGACCATACCCGGTTGTTCCTGATGAGGTCGATGTACCAGACGCCGACCTTCACGGCGCGCAATGCGTGTTGCAGCCGCGCATCGTGGTCATGCGCCGTACCTTGCGGGCGGCTGGCTTCAGAGGTCACAAGGTCGTCCGGGGAGAAAGACTTTCAATAAAGAAGCGGCGACGGCGATGTGTTCCGCACGGCGAGGCGCAGCGGCGCCGCCGACCGGACTCCAGTCCGCCGTAGCGTCGCATCCATGCCGAATTGCCGGATCTTTCCGCAACTTGCACTGGCTCGCCAAAATGCGGTCAGGCATGGCGCCGGGAGGCGCGGTGATGGCGTCACGCGGTCCGCAGGCGCAAGATTAGCGCCTCATTCGGCCAACAGCGCCCCGAGAAGAACAAGGCGGCAAGCGGTTGGCGGTTAGCGGTTAGCGGATAGTCAGAGGGGCGCATTGCGCCCACGCGCCGCCGGCGGGCGAAGAAAAAGCTTCCCCTCTCCCTCGGGGAGAGGGCCAGGGTGAGGGGCGGACTATGGACCAACGAAAAGAATGAGCTCCACAGATCTTCGAACGACAATCGACCAAGGCCCGATGAGTCGTGTCCAGATCGGCGCTGTCGCGATCTGCATCGCGCTCAACATGCTCGACGGATTCGATGTGCTCGTCGTCGCTTTTACGGCGTCGAGCATCTCGGCGGATTGGAAGTTGTCCGGCGCACAACTTGGCGTACTGCTCAGCGCCGGCTTGTTCGGGATGGCCGGCGGCTCATTGTTTCTTGCGCCGTGGGCCGATCGTTACGGCAGACGAGCGCTGATCCTGTTCTGTCTCGGCCTCATTACGACCGGCATGCTCGCTTCCGCCGCCGCACGGAACCTCGTGCAACTCACGGCGCTGCGGGTCCTCACCGGCCTCGGCATCGGCGGCATGCTCGCCAGCATCGGGGTCATCACGTCGGAGTACTCCTCCGACAAGTGGCGCAGCACGAACATCAGCCTGCAGGCGACCGGGTATCCGGTCGGCGCGACGATCGGCGGCGCCATCGCGGCGCTTCTCATCGCGCACTATGGCTGGCGGTCGGCGTTCCTGTTCGGCGCGATCGTATCGGCGCTGATGTTTCCGGTCGTGATTCGCGCGCTGCCGGAGTCGATGGATTTTCTGCTGGCCCGACGCCCGGAGCGTGCGCTCCAGCGCATCAATGATCTGTTGCGTCGGATGGGTCGAAGCACGGTTCCCGACCTGCCGCCCGCGCGACGTGCGGAGCAAGCGGAAGGGGGCAATCCGATCCGCGGCCTCTTCACTGAAACGACCGCGCGATCGACGCTGCTCATCTGGAGCTCGTTCTTCCTGCTCATGTTCGGCTTCTACTTCGTCATGAGCTGGACGCCGCGCTTGCTCGTGACAGTCGGGCTTTCTGCTCAGGAAGGCGTCACGGGCGGCGTGTTGCTGAATCTCGGCGGAATCGCCGGCGGCACGTCGTTCGCGTGGTTAGCGTCGCGACTCCCTCTGCGCCGACTTACTTACGTTTATTTGGCCGTAACTGCGGCCTTCACGATTCTCTTCGGGTTCTTCGCGACCGCGCTCGCCACGGCGTTTCTGATCGCGCTCGCCATCGGGGTATTTCTGTTCGGCTCGATGGCGGGTTTGTACTCCCTGGCGCCGATTCTCTATCCGGCGTCAGTGCGCACGACAGGCATGGGTTGGGCCATCGGCGTGGGCCGCATCGGCGCCATTCTCGCGCCGATAATCGCCGGTCTGCTGGTTGACGCCGGCTGGACGACCGAACGCCTGTACGCGGCGTTCGCAGTGTCATTTCTTGGCGCCGTGCTCACGGTTCGGGCGATCCGGACGGCCTAGGAAGCTCTGGTCCGTTTGCTCTCGCACCTCGGAGCGAAGCTCAGACAAGCAACGTGCGGTGTATTCCCTGCTCGCGTCGGTAGGCTGCAGGCGATAGCCCGACGACCTGGCGAAACTCACGGGAAAAGTGAGCGTGATCTGCGTAACCGGCGTCTGCCGCAATCGCCGCCAGGCCGGCCGAATCGCGCCGCAACTCGCGACCGCAGAAGTCGATTCGTCGCAGACGCAGATACGCGGCCGGACTCAGCCCGACGGTCGTCCGAAACGCGCGCTCGACGCCGCGACGACTGCTTCCGATCCGACGCGCGATCGCCGCGATATCGGCGTCACGAAAATCCATCAGGGACAACGCCGCCATGGCGCGCCTCGTCGGAGATCGTATCGTGCGGCGCGCCAGCGAACGCAGCCACGTGGCAATCAGGCCGCAGCGTGCAAGGAACGTCGCGCGCTCGTCGCTCGCGTCGCCGGCACGACGAACCGTGAGCGCACAGGCATCGCGCACTTGATCCACCGGGAGGCTGCGCCGCGCTGGAAACAGTTCATCCAGCTGTATCTCGCGCGGACCGAATGTACTCACGTCGACGCCCCACAATGCCGCGACGCCGCCCGGCGTGAAACGTACGCCCACAACATCGATCGCGCCCAGCGGAAGCAGTTGGATTGCGCCCTCAATCTGGCCGAACACGAACGCAGCCGGCTGGCGCTTCGCCGGCATCCAACCGTCCAGCCGACGAAACGAGTCCGAGAGCTGCCAGATGAGTTCGCAACAGCCGTCCGGAATCACCCGCTCGATGCGCGCCGTCGCCGCAGGCGCCCTGACGGTCCAGAAGAATCGGACATACGGCTGCAAATCCACGGGCGGCGCCAGCATCTGATGCATCGATCACTTCCATTCTTCGGCGTGTGTAGCCTTCGGCTTGATCAGCGCTTGCCCGAGTCTCCGCGACTTGTCGCAATCCTTCAAGACCGCGCAGGAGCGATGCAGTAACGTGTCTGCACTGTCAATCATGGAAGCACAACAATGAGATCTCCGCCCGCCTGCATGTTATCGCTTCTGCTCGTCTGCACATCCGCTGCGGCGGGCGAATCTCCGGACCTGAGCTGGCTCGCGGGCGCCTGGTGCAGTCACGATTCGGACCAGACCATCGAAGAACACTGGCTGGCCGAGCGCGGCGGATTGATGCTCGGCGTCAATCGCACCGTAACGCCCAAGGGCGCCTCATTTGAATTCCTGCGCATCGAATTGGCCGGCAAGGCCGCCCGCTTCGTCGCTCAGCCTGGCGGGGCGCCGCCGACGCGTTTCGACCTGGTCAGCGCCGCGCCGAACGCCGTGACCTTCGCCAATCCGCAGCACGATTTCCCGAAACGCATTCGTTATGCCCGCGACGGCGAATACCTTACCGCGCGCGTCGACAACGGTCGTGACGATGCGAACGCTCTGGAATTCAGATGGTCGCGGTGCAAGCAGGCGTCAGACTAGGACAAGAATGCAAACCGCATAGAACGTGACCAGCGGAAATCCCGACCGGGTCGGGGCAAAGAACACAAAAAAATCCAACGCAGGATTCTCATCTTGATATTTTGCGATCTCTGCGTTCTTTGCGGTCACTCCACGTCAAGGCCCGCGGCCGTTTACGATTTCAGCAGGCGCTGATAGATCGTCAGGTCCGCGACAGAGAAGCAGCAGAACACGACTTCCTCGATAACCGACGGCTGCTCGAGAAAGCGGCGAACGGCAAACACCGCGACTCGCGCTGCATCGTCTACGGGATAGCCGTACACGCCAGTGCTGACGCCAGGAAATGCGATCGATGCAGCACCTGCTTGCGCGGCAGTCTCCAGTGAGCGTCGATAGCAGGACGCAAGCAGCGCCGGCTCGCCGCCGGCGCCGCCACGCCACACAGGACCTACCGTGTGAATGACGAACCTGGCGGGAAGCCGGTAGCCCTTCGTCAGTTTTGCATCGCCGGTTTTGCAGCCGCCGAGGAGACGACATTCCTCGAGCAACTCGGGCCCCGCGGCGCGATGAATGGCGCCGTCGACGCCGCCGCCGCCCAGGAGGGAGCTATTGGCCGCGTTGACGATCGCATCCACGGCGAGCGTCGTAATGTCAGCGCGGATCGCACTCAATAGGGCAGGCATGTCCGCATCGCTCGCTGGTCGATCGCAACTCAGGCCGGATCGCCGTATCTCGACCGCGGGAACGTGGGCAGTCCGTCGCCGAACTTGACCCACGCGACGTCATGACTGAGCCAGGAATGATGCGTCGGCGGAAAAGCGTCTGGTTCGTCCAGGCTGCACGTCGTGACATCGATGAACTCAGGCTCGTCGCTGTGCGCGTATGTCAGCGCCGTGCCGCACTCTCCACAGAACGTGCGTCGCACGCTTGCTGACGAACGGTATTCCAGGGGTCGGCCCCGCTGAATGGTGAATTGACTGGCCGGAAAGGTCGCCCACGCGACCGCGGGCGCTGCACCGACGCGCCGGCAGCTTCGGCAGTGGCAGATCATGCTGTTCGAACACGGACCATCGACGCGGTAACGAATCGCGCCACAGAGACATCCACCCTCAGAACTCACCGCAGGCATGACGACTCCCGCGCAAACTGTGGAAAGACTTTAATCGTCGGTCCGGTTCCAAGCCAACCGGCTCGCGTCGCTCGCAGGAGGCCTTTGGCAGCAGGCCATTGGCAGCGGGCCGACTCCGTCGGCAATCAGAGATCTGATCTGCTCGTGACGCGAGCCTGCAAGGTCGGGCGCGTTCATCACGATGAAGCGCTCGGGATTTCCTCGAGCGAGTAGTACACGGCTTTCCCATGCAACCTGGCGAGACTCACCATCTCATCGGCCCCCGCGGAGGGGCCGCCTATGCGAAGACAGCCGTCGCACTTGGCGACCAGACGCCGAGCAACAGGATGAAAAATCTCATTGAACACCGCGTCGCCAATTCCCGTTGAACCCGCGTGTTCGATCAGCGGCAGCGCGTACCACTCACCCATCACTGGCAAGTGCCCTGCCCGGAACAGCTTCAGCGAGGCGTCCGTCATGGCAGCCGCATTTGCGGCGATGAGCACGGGATCGTCGTTGGTCCCCGAACGGTAAGGACCGGCGACAAGAATCATTAGCGAGCTCATGGAGCGCTCCTATCGTCGAGGGACGGTCCTTCCCAGGGAGTCAGGCGGGGCAACCATCGCCGCACGTTCGCTCGGTATGCAGTGTAGGAATCGCCATAGCTCCGACGCAGCGTCGGCTCTTCGTACACCAGAACAAACGCGTGGAACAGCAGCCAGACGATCGCTGCGTACCCAAGCAGCGACGAATTGCCGAGAAGCATGGCCTGTCCAAGGATGATGCTCACGACCGCGACGTACATGGGATTGCGAACGTAGCAGTACAAGCCCGAGACCACGAGGGTTTCCGTCGGCGCCACGGGCGCGGGTGTGCCGCGGCCTTCGAGTGCGAAGCTTATGAAGCAATGCACCAGGCACACGACGCCCAGAACGATCAGGATGCCGCCGACAACTCGCCCCGCCTGCAGGCCAAAGAACGGCGGCTCGTAGCGCCATCGGGAAATGACGTAAGGAACCCACCCCGCCACCGTTCCCGGCGCCAATACAAAGAAAATCAGAGACCCAAGAGCGGGTCCGGCTTTTCCTTTCATGTTCGCTGACGTCACACGCGATCAGGGCGAATGACGCTCCGTTGAGCAGCTACAGCCAACCTTGACGGCCGCCGCAAGAATCCCCTCACCCGCGCTACGGGCGGCCTCTCCCTGAGGAGAGGCGAAGAGCAGAATCCCCTCTCCCTCTGGGAGAGGGTCGGGGTGAGGGGTTCTGAACAAACGAGCATAAACCAATGGCACGGCCCTACCACCTGAGCACCAGCGGCATGGCAGGCTGCAAATCCGTCGAAGCGCCGCGCCTTGCGTCGTCAAACGTGATGGTCATCAACGAACGTCTCGCGGGTCGCAGCGAAAAGACGCGCGCGCTCTCGACTGCGCTCGTCGCAGCGGAAGGTGGGCCCGCCAAGGGCGCCTCTATCGATACACCCGTGATGCGATTGACGCCCAGAGCATGCGTTGTCGGTTGGACGCTGGCCGCGCGCGAGCCGACGACTCCGAAATGGAAGACCGCCGGTTCAGTCAGAGGCACATCCTCAGCGACGTTGATCGCGAGTTCTGGCGGCATATACGTCGGACGATATCGCCATGATCGGAACGGCGGGTCGAGGTTCTCTGGCGCGGCGGCGCGCAGCACAACTCCAAAAGGACACGTCGTCGTGAGTCGTCCCGACCAGCGTTCCCGGAAAGCCAGGCGGCGGACGGCGTCGTTTTCGGGCTCCGACATGTCGCTCATCCACACGAGCTCGAGATACGCATTGCTGAAGAAGAAGCGGCGGCACTCCGAGCCTTGTCCCGGGTGAGTGTTCGGCGATCCCTCCGTGAGCCCAAGGCGGACGAGTTCTTCCGCCTCCGGGGCGCCCGCGGAGCAAAACATGATCACGTGATCCAGCACGACGGTCATAGGTCGCTCAGCGCCTGTTGTCAGTTGTCCGTTGTCCGTTCTGTGCGCGTTGTGCGTTGTGCGTTGTGCGTTGTCCGCAAGTCTGCAAGATGGACACACTAGTCGCGCGTGGCGCAACTTCTCGAATCACCATCCGATCACCTGACTCAGCAGCCGAGTCGCTCGCCGAGTCATCGCGATTTCCTGCCCTGCTTTGATACGGCGCGCTCCCGCTGCTCTTTCACCCTGGCCTTCACGATTCTGCCGATCAGCGCGTACGGAATCGGTTCATCGAGGGGAAATCTGAGATTGCCTTTCTCCCCAGCATAGGGCGCTGCTTCTTTCTTCAGTTTCTGGTCGCCCTTCACCGGCGGATAAAGGCCGATGTGTTTTTTGAAAGCCGCGAAATAGATCAGATCGCGGTCCAGCGCAAACGCCGGCATTTGATAGCTGATCTTTTCCCTGGCCTTTGGCGCCGCCTTTCTGATCGTCGACCTGATTCTCTCCAGGATCGCCTGGACTTCAGGCGTGAACCCCGCGATGTATTCATCGATGTTCTCCGGCGTCGATCGTTCGATCATGATGTCCCCTCTCTCGCAGAAGGTTTCGACGCCAGGTACATAAATCGCGACAAGCGGCGTTCGCCGGCAAGCGCGTGGACGGGGTCGAGAAATTGCTGCACCCGTTTAAATCCCTCTTCGCCTTCCAGCTTCACAAGCGCATCGCGCCATTCTTGCCGGGCATCGCGCTACTTCCCATTCGACGTCATGTCAGCCCCGTTGAAAGAACGGCCCAACCTTCGCTTCCAGAAGCCTGACCAGAGCGGGATCCATGTACTGGAATTCGTCCGGGATGTCGAGGCAGATGATCCGCTTCGAACCGAGATGCGCGCGGAACGTCCTGGACAGCTTGTTCCGATGCGCGCGCTCCATGACGAAGATGACATCCGCCCATTGCAGCAACTCGGGCGAGACGGTCGTCTCCGCGTCCGGACTGATGCCGGCTGATGCAACCTCAAATCCCGGGCGGTTCGAGAACACCTGCTCCGCTGTGGGGCTGCGGAGTCGATTCTGGCTGCAGATGAACAGCACATGTTTCATCGGTCGTGTCGGACCGCAGAGACGACGCTACAGGCTTCCGGCAAAGGCCCGCAAACGCCGGTTGAAGGTTGTCGCATCGTCCCAGAAGGGTGCGTGACCCGCTTTCGCCATGATGTGAATTTGGGCGTGCGCCATGCTCGCCTTGTGCTGATCCACGATAGCGGGTTTGACGACAGCGTCATCAGCGCCATGCGTAATCAACACAGGTTTGCGGATCTTCGCGAGCAGGTCGTCGTTGTCGAACGAGCGGGAGAATAGCGCCTGACGAACATAGGGCGGGACGGACAGGTTGAATCCCAGCATCAGGTACAGGTCTTCCGCAGAGGGCGCCGTGACGAAGCACATACGCAACAACGCCATCAGGCTGCGAGCGCTCTCCTCTACGTCCGTGGCGAACAAGCCGGGCACAAGGTTGAGAAATTCCGGCGTAAGGACCGCCATCGCCTGTTCGCTGCCCAGCTTCGTGATCCCGGCTACAAAGTGGACGCCGCCGACGCCGTTCTCACCGTGGCGCCGGATGTAATCGAGGATGACGAGCGGTCCATACGACCAACCACAGAGGATCGGTTGGTCAAGACGCAGAGTCTGAATCACTGCGTTGACGTCGTCGGCCCACAGCTTCGAGTCCGTGTAGCCCTCGCGAGGCTTGTCTGAAAGTCCGTGACCACGCAGGTCCATGGCGACGAGTCGGTAGTCGCTGGCCAGATCCGAGTTCAGTTGCCGACTCCACGCGAGCCAGCACTGCGAAAACCCATGGATGAAGAGGATGGGGCGCCCCGTCGCATTTCCCGTCTCAACAACATGCAGCGGCACGCCTCCGCCGCCTTTGACCATGTGACTCTTCATCAGGGTTCGCCTCCTGACGGCGCTGTCTGACGCTACGAACGCGTCGCGAGCAAGGAGCATCGCTCTTTGCGCATCAGGCGCGCAATGCGTGCTTCCTCGACTCCGAATGCTCCTCCCCCGATCTGAACGACGCCGCTGCGCCGATGGTGCTATGCAAGGGGCTTGCGCATGTAAACGAGCGAGAAGCGACCCTGCGAACGCCGAGCGTATTCGACGTATCCAATCCTCGAATAGAGCGCAATGTTCTCAGTCATCATCTCGTGCGTGTACAGATAAATGGAATCAAAGCCCGCGCGTCGGGCTTCGGCTTCTGCAAATTCGAGAAGCGCCCTTCCAACGCCCGCGCCGCGGTGAGAGGGATCGACTGCGACGTTGTCGATGACAAACCCCTCGTCGTCGACGTCGAGGACGACGACGCCCACGATCGTTCCCTGACTTTCGGCGACAGTGACTCGCTTGCTGCGGATAACCTCCGCGTAATCCTCCCGCATCGGGCGAGGAGGAAATCCGATGCGCCCGACATAGTGTCCGTAGGCGGCGTTGACGAGGGTCGCAACCGTCTGAGCATCCGCGGCCTCTGCGGGGCGCAACGTGCACGCATTCATGTGAGTACGCCTTCAGGCGCAGGTCTCGAGGATGGACGCCAGCTCATCGGGTTTGTCGATCGCTACGTGGTGGCCGCACGCGATTTCGTGGACCCTCCAGCTTCGATCGGGGCGCGCCGCAGCCACGGTCGCATCGAAGGGCCTCGCTAGACCGCCGTATGCTGCCCTTCGTTCGTAAACGAGAAGACCCGAAACATGTGAGATTTGCCTGGATGCTTTGTCTCATGCCAGGCGCCATGCGTGTACTCTCGAATCGCCCCCTTCCAGAAGACGAGTCCTGCGTGGTTCATTTCGGATACGCGCACCACCCATCGCCCGGGAAGACGATCCCACACAAGGAACGCCGCGCGACGGCCAACGCCGCTGCGGCGGTACGAGCGCAGAACGAAGAATTCGCTCATGTCGAGGTCATTGGGGTCGTCAGTCGCAGGCGAGCCGCGGGTGACCAATGCAAAGCCGGCGACTTCCGCCTCCAGACGAATGAGGTACGCAAAATGTGTGTCGGGTTCCGACCAATATAGAGGCAGTTTGTCGTAACCGAAGCGACCGTCCGCGCCAACTTTGATCGGAAAGATCTCACTCAGATCGTGCACATAGAGCTCGAGCAGGTTTGACAGCAACGAACTGACGTTTTTCGTCGCTATTTCGAGGGTGACTTCCTGCGAGCTGACCATCGCTTCTCTCTATCGGACCAACATTGTGCTCAGGCGCGATGCGACTGCCTGTCAGCCGCTGCCCGGCGGGCCTTTCATTCCACCGCTTCATAGTGAGCGACAGTCTGATCGTAGCGGACCATCATCGCTTGTACGTTTTCAGGCACGACCGCCCGCTCCACATTCTCTCCGGCAAATTTCCGAATCGCCTCGAGCGACTCCCACCGCGTGACGATCAGAAACTCGACCCCCTCCGTCGTGTCTCTTCGCAGGATCGACGCGTCGATGAAGCCTCGTATGCCAGCAAGCTGTGGAAACGTTTCCGTTCGCAGATGTGCGACATAGCGGTTCGCGTCTGATTTTCTGGCGACTCCGCGCCACTGCCGGGAGATCATGCGTCGTCCTCCGGCGGCTTATAGCCGAGCCAGTGATCGAGCAATGTTGTCACGGGCCTGAGTCTCGTAAGCGGCGCGAAAATAATCCGTGCGGTAGATCGTCGGCCGATTGGCGAACTCCTGCAATATTCTTCGGCGCTCCTTCCGATACAACGGCCCGGGAACCCACGGATACTCCTCCCGGACTTGACCCTCGTACTCGTCGAAGCGCGCAGGCGCCGAGCCGAGAATGCCCAGATCAACATCAACCAGGACTTCCGCATCTCTGCCCACCGGAACGGCATTGTGCTTCGTGATCATGACCAGTCCGAAGATGCGGTTCGCCTGATCCTCCGAGAGACCGCCAGCCCGTGCGCTGTCTCGCGCCCAGTCGGCGCTTCGCTCCTCGTTGTCCTTCCTGCTGGTCTTGTAAATTGCGTCGTGAAACCAGAGGCCCAGTTCGACCTCGCCAGGTCGCTCCGCAATCGAACGCACGCTTTCCAGATGCGCAAAGCACTCGTTCAAGTGCTGCAGCGTGTGGTACTTACGATGCGGCTCCGAGTAACAAGCGACGAGCCGCTGGAACAGATCCTCGTCTGCATCTGAGGCTCCAAGCTGCCGCCACGCACTCTGCCAGCGAGCGAGCAATGTCATTGCACGCCTCTCAGGTCCAGCGACGGCAGTGAGCCTCGCAAGCACGACGTTTCGCGAACGCGCATGGCTTCACAGGTCGACTGCATCAGTCAAGCTCATCGTGTTGAGGCAGTCGATCGGTGATCGTGAACCACGGCGCCTTGGAGCCCACGAAGATGTGCGCAGTCGGGGCAATACCTGGGCCGTCAACAAGCGTGCCCAGAGTAACGTGGACATACGCCCCCTCGCGAACGACCGAGTAGAGGAGAGAGCCGCACTTCTTGCAGCGAACGTCATGTGAGTCCTCCTCACCGAAGATCAGCAGTGCGTCATGACCTTCAGTGATGCGGAGCTTGTCGCGCTGGATGCCGGCAAAAGGCTTGAACGCCGATCCTGTGGCGCGTCGGCAGTTCGAGCAGTGGCAGTTCAATGCATAGACGAACTCGTCCTTGACAGCATAGCGGACTGCTCCGCACAGACATTTTCCAGTGAGCGTGCGCCTTGGCTTGCTCTTGGTTGAGGCGTTCATGATGCCTGGCGTCGCTCCTCAGGGCGCGGGCGTTTTGCGCATCGCCCCTGCAGCGCCTTGTTCGGCGTTCCACAGCGGCGCAAGCAACGCTGCGCACTGGGCGAGAAACACCTCCTCTTCGGATCCGAATGCGTCCACGCGATCACTCTCCACATCGATGGTTCCGACGACTCGTCCATCATCCGAGTACACCGGAAAAATCGCCTCTGCTTTCGTTTCTCCAAACGTCGTCAGGTAACGCGGATCCTTCGAGACATCCTGGACCAGCACAGGTCGCTTCTCAGCCACAGCGGCTCCGTTGATTCCTTTTGTAACCGGGAAGCTTGGAAAGGCGGGAGCGTTCTCACCTGTCCAGGCAATCGCCGAGATGTCGGTCTGCGACACGTCATACAGCCCGACCCAGTGAAAATCGCACTCCAGTTGCACAAGCTGCGCTAGTGAGCGCGCCTTCTGCTGGCGCGACATCGAGGAAGCAAGAATCTCAGCAGTTCGATCTGCAAAGCTGCGCATGACTGGCTTCTCCGGCCGAACGACGGCGCTGAGTGCGCTCGTTCGCGATCATCGAGACACTTTTTTTGCACGCCACTCTTGCCGGCGTTGCCCGGCGCCAGGTGCGAACTCCAGGCGGTTGTCAGGCGGCAAGCTTGAGAGCATAAAAGCGAGTGCCCGGAAGATAAGTCGTGTTGTACGGCGGAATCTCAAGAAATCCCAGACGATGGTAGAGAGCTTGAGCCGACGCCATGCTGGGCAATGTATCCAGACGTAGTTCACTGTAGCCGGCCTGGCGCGCCGCGTGAATCACGGCCTCGACGAGGCGCTTGCCAAGACCGCTGCCACGGTAGGCCGGGCGCACATACAGGCGCTTCATTTCGCCCGTGAAGCTATCAAGCGCTCTCAGGCCGACACAGCCGGCCACGTCACCGTCGGCGTGAGCAATGAGCAGCGCGCCGTCCGGCGGTACATACGGATCCGGCAGCGCCGCGAGCTCCGCGGCGAATCCTTGATACTCAAGATCTGTGCCGATCGCCTCGGCATACTCGCAGAAGAGTCCGCGAGCCGTCGCGACAAGCTCGGGCGTGTCTGCCTGGCTCAACATGATCTCTGGTGCAGTCATTGGTCGCCTTGCGACAAACAATGAGCCTCGCGGGAGCTACGCGTCAAAGCCCGCCTGAGGTTCCTATCCCGAACATGAGCAATGATACTAGCGCCAACAGCACGGACCCACGCGCTACAAGGATTGTGAAGCTCATGAGCAAATACACGCGTTCCAACTACAGCGTTCAGCGGCGCGTGGCTCTCCACGCGTCCGCTCACTCACTTCTTCTTCCGTCTTTCAATGAGACAGAAACCATGTCCGAATGGATCGCTGCAGAACGCTACTGACGGATGCCCGGGGTTCTCAAAAAGCTGTTCCTGCTTCGCACCGGCTTTGACGGCTCTCGCGAGCGCCGTCTTCAGATCGTCCACGTGGAAATCCATGTGTACGGGCGTCCAATGCCGCTCGTAGCGCCGCCTCTCCTCCGCGCCCGGAGCTGGAACTGAGCCAGGTTTCTTCTCCAGAAGACAGATCTCCGACGTGCCGGCGCTCAGTACGACCACGCCAGGGATGGGCTCAGACGCCTTGGAAAAGCCGAACGCCTCGCAATAGAAGCGAACGCCGTCTGCCATGTTCGGCACATCCACGCTAACCGACACCGAAATCATGCTTCTCTCTCCTGCCTTGTTGGACAACAGGCCATGCGCTGCGTGCGCCACAGCAGATGAGACCGAAAAGGCGACGCCCCACGCTCAGCGCACCAATCCAGCTCGATAGTCCACATACGAAGGCGCCCACGACAACAACTCTCGCGCACGTCCATTCCTTACTCGAAAGGACGGCATGAGAGATCGCCCGCCAGGCTGTGGATGATTGCTCTTCGCCACTGCGCACACGTAGGCGAACACGTCGCGCCAGGGTGCGGGATGATCATCCGCCACAATCAGAGCCTGCCGCGATGGCCATCGAGCGATCGCTGCGACTGTTGCAGTCGCCATGTCGGCGATATGCACCAGCGAGACATAGTCGCTGCCGTCTCCGGGCAGTCTGAGTTTCCCGGCGTGAGCGCGCGCAAACCAGTCCTCATCGAATCCAGTGCCCGGACCATAGAAGAGGCCACCGCGCAAGACGAGCCAATCGAGATCCGATTCACCGATCGTTGCTTCCATCGCGCGAACAGCTGCGATCGCTGCACCGGCGACGCTTTCCTGATCGACCGAATGGAAGGTGGTCTCGTCAGCCCAGGTGTCTCCACCACCTGCGTGAGTCATTGCAATGCTTTGCTGAAGTATCCGTGATACACCCGCGTCGCGGCACGCCCGCACCCAGACGGCCGTGCCTTCCCGGCGAAGCTGATCGTTCCTGGCGTAGTCACCGCCTTGCGAAGTTGGACTGGGCAAGCTTGTGGCGAGATTGACGGCGACGTCGCATCCTGCGAGCGCAGCCCGAAGCGACTGTTCATCGAATATATCGGCCGCCGCCAGCTCAGCTCCGCATGCGGTTGCTATTACGGCTGCCGCGGGCTTGCGCACTAGCGCGCGGACGCGATAGCCGGCTGCGGTGAGTCGCGGCAGCAAATGGCGTCCATAGACTCCGGTTGCGCCAAGGACGGCGATCCGCATGCTCATACTTGTAGCTTTCCTTTAAGACGTCCTGGTCGTTCTCAATCCGCCCAACGTCTGCGCTCACGCGCGTGCGTCTTCGCACGTCGCGTGGATGACCTTGTTGGGCTTTCTCTAATTCATTTGCTTGCACTCTTGATGACGACTGTCTTGGCCGCCCGCCATGTCGCGAAATCCAGATTCGCTCCGGCGTGCAAGCGGCGCACTCAAAGACTCAATCGACATATCTCGCCCAGATGCCTGCCGAGTCCGACCACGACATCAGGTTCGAGCCGTTTGTGTTCGGAGCAACAGATATAAGGGGTGCAGTACCTACATCGTCTTGGACCAATGTGACCTGGCCCCATCCGCTCACAGCGCTGTACCGGTTCGCCCATAAGTGGACACGGTTTAACCTATCGATTTGGGGCCACACGACAAGCGCATTCCCGCCAGAATTCAGGACAACCTTGGGAGCTGAGGCGTCTCCTGAGCTGTCCGACTCAATCAACGACGCTGCGCCCCATCCCCGACCGGCGACATAGCGATTTGCCCAAATGCTGACTCGAGCGAGGTCCGATTGCCTCCACACTGCGAGAGCATTTCCATCCATATCGACGGCAACCTCGGGAGTCGATGCGGGGCCTGACCCGGTCTGGATCGACGTTGCCGTGCTCCATCCACTGCCCGCGACATAGCGATTCGACCAAATGACATCATGCGAGAGAACACATCGATGACGAAGGCCACGAACACCGGCCCCCGCCACGTGGCGACATACGTGAAGTCCGCCACCCACAGTTGGTTCGGACGCTCTGCCGTAAACTGACGATTGACCAGGTCCGCGAGCCGCAACGTCGCCTCGTCCGAGACCGTCGTCTTGAATCCCTTGCCGCGCACTACCCCGCGCAACCCCAAATCGTGCATCAGCCGCCGCACCGTGCAGCGCGCCACGCGATGTGCTCGCGTTGAGCTGCTTCCAGATCTTGCGCACGCCGTACGCACAGAAGTTCTCGTGCCACACACGATATATCTCACAGCGCAGCTCGATATCTCGCTGCGCGCGCACTGGCAGGCGACTCAGCTCACTCTGTCGCAGCTTCTGCTCGTAGTACGTCGATGAAGCGATCCGCAGCTGCCTTGCAGATCAGCTCTACCCCAAAATCGATCTTTGTGATCGTCGATATACTTAACCATTACTTGCGTTAGTAATCTTGAAGCCTGGACCGCCTGATTGCTGCCAGACCGCAACTGCATTGCCGAATGGATCGATTGCGACTCTTGCATGTTCCACTACTACTGAAGTCCCGGAACCTATGACAGTCGCCGTGCCCCATCCGGCGCCGACCGAGTAATGATTCGCCCAAATATTGCTATATCCGTCCGCGCCGTTGAATTGGTCCCACACGGCAATCGCGTTGCCTGAGGCATCCATCGCGACGTCAGATAAACCAGCTGCGTCTCCTGCGTTCGCCGACCCCACTATCGACGCTGTTTCCCATCCGCTACCCACCACATGACGATTTCCCCAGATAGTGCGGTGAGCGCCATCTGACTGCGCCCAGACGACCAACGCGTTGCCATGGGCGTCGATCGCGAGGTCCGGATTGATTGCATCACTCCCATTGAGCTCAACCAGAGTCGCAGGACTCCAACCAGAGTCAATGCTGTATCGGCTCGCCCAGATATCGGAGTGCGTGTCGTCGAATTGCCACCATACCGCAACCGCATTGCCGGCAGCATCCACTGCGATTTTAGGATCGTAGGCGTTCCCCGCATCGTTTGACTCGAGCAACACAGGCGAGCCCCAGCCACTATCGACCACAAAACGACTTGCCCAGATATCGGTACGACTGCGACTGCCATTACGCTGAGACCAGACCGCAAATGCAGTACCGCTGGCGTGGATAGCGAATTGAAGTGCACCTGCAGGGGTGTTGCTGATCATCGTCACGTTGCTGCGATCCGGAGTCGTACAGTTGACCGAAACGTCGGTGACGTTCGTGACCACTGTGCCGTTGCTGTTGCTGACGCTGCATACCTGCTGGTTGAATGGAGGTGGAGGAAATACCCTCGTAACGACATAGTTAGCGCCTGCTGGCAATGAAGTTCTGAAGATAAAAGCGCCGTTCGACTCGACCCTCAGGGTCTCGATGTCATTGAGCTGCAACGACACGCTGCCAACGAGCCCATTCACTGAGCCGCCTACGGAAAAGTTCGCCGGCGACGTGCTGGCGCCGCCCCCTCCACATCCGGCCGTCGCCGTCATCAGAAGTAAACCCGTCAAGCGCAGGTGATCATTGAATGACATGGACGCCGCCTGGTCTTCCTTTTTTGCTGTTCTGATTTCCCGATCTGTGCCGGTTTCGTCTCTGTGGTCCTGCTCAATCCAGTCGGCTGACGATCGGACTCGGCTCTTTGGTCATGATTGTACTTAACGCCGACGCGCTACAAGCCACAGATACGTCATTACGGCCATCACTCCGAGCACCGGGATTGCCCATACAAGCAGCAATAAACCAATAGCTTCGACTGTCGTGAGATCTCGGCGGCTGATGATCATGAAAGTGCCACCGATGATCAGGAGCATGACGATTATGATCAGAAGACCATGCGGTATCGGAAGCAGCGACAAGATGTTCGAGAACTGTGGCATTGATCGATCCTTCGTGTGTTTTCCTTCGGACCACGAACTCCAAGTGACTCTTCATTGATCCCGGTATCGACAACTCTCCGAGAATCATTCTGGTCGAGCCACGCGGCGAGTCCGACCGTGGGCTTCAAATTATCTCTTCAACATTCTGGGCCCAAGGGCCACCATAACCGGCAGCCGTGTTGATGGTGCAATTAGGCATTCTTCATTGCATTGAGAAACATCACTGTTCCAGCGGCCATCAGCAGCGCGATCCAGAACCACCTGAAAATCCCTCTGCCCTCGTACAGAGGTGTCGGATTGCTACCACCGTCCGCTGCAACGGCTTGTTCGGCACTGGCACGGACTTTCTAGAGCCGGTCTGTGACCAAGACCCGACCTTTCGCGCCGAGAGAAGTCTTGCCGTCTTGGCCTTGGATGCGGCCGCGTAACTCGACAATCTCGCCTCGCAGCTTCTGATTCGGGGTTACCTTTATAACCATCCACTCCAGACGAATCGTTTCGTCTGCGTAGATCGGTCGACGGAAGCGAACCCAGAACTCGAGACCCAGCATCGCTCCTTTCTTCGAAAAATGGGAAGCGGTTAGCGCGAGAAGCAAAGCGGTTGTGTGGGGGCCACTGGCTGTTGGCCTACCGAACCGCGTAGTCGCGGCAAACTCCGGGTCGTGATGAATCGGGTTGTTGTCACCAACCGCCTTCGCAAACTCGACTACTATCGCCGGCGAGAGTGCTACTTCGGCAGAGAATCGTTCTCTGGGATACGCACGCACAACTTTTCTCCCTTCGATGTTTACGTCGCCTAACGCTCAAGCTCAGCCGCGTTCCTGCCGCGAAGCGGAGGAACGTCGAATGGAGCGTGTTGTTGGGCCTCACTTTCATACAACTTGAGACTGAGCCGCGGCGGATGAACCGCCACGCTCCTGCGAAAACAACCGCAGCGCGAACCGCCCGGCGTCGGTGTCCCGCAGGCTCAAGACCTCTTCGCGCATCGCGGCGGACATGGTGTCGAGCGGGGGGTGGACCGCGCGGTATTCCACGGGAAACAGCACCGGCGCCGCGAGCGCCGCAAAAGTCAGGTCGGCGGCGGTGAAGCGCTCGCCGGCCAGAAACCGGCGCCCGTCACTCAGGCGCTGATCCACTTGCCGAAATACGCCCCACACGCGTTCGAGTGAGCGCTGCGCGCTTTCTGGCGTAATCTTGTATGCGGCGCGGACCAGACGACGCGCCAGCGGCGTGATCAGTGGAAGAAGGCTCGCCTCATGTCGCGGCACGCCGCGCGACCACAGCGAACGGAGCAGCTTCGGTTGCGACAGCAACTCCGCGTAGGCCCAACGCCGCGTGTGCGGACCCAGCTGCGTGTCGAACTGTTCCTCGAGTGCGGCAACCTCGCGCCCCAGCGCGGCATCGCGCGGGTACAGCAGGTCGCCGCCGCAGACCGCATCCGCATGCACCAGGATGGCGGTGGAATCTATGAAGCGACGGCTTCCATGCACCAGCACCGGCACTGTGCCGGCTTCATTGCGCTGTGTGGCAAGCCGGTGCAGCAGGGGCGCGTGCGGCTCTTCCCGGTACGACAGCGCAACCCGATCGAGCGCCCAGCGCGCCTTCTCGCAGTAGTGGCTGAGTGGGATAGTGATGAGGATGGCGGAAGCGGTGGTCATGAGGCCCAACGCCGGTGTATAGGGCGCGCGCGTTTCGCGCGCCGCCCCTTGAACACCCTGTTAGTGCTCATTCGTCATACCGTACTCGTCTATGGGCGACGAACACTCTTCGTTTTCTTTGCATGAGAACGTCAGGTCGGTCCAGGCACATCCTTCTCTGCACTTGAGCGCGACCTCGTTCTTCTGCGGATTCACAGCGACACTAATCTTGAAGTTTGCGAGCGGGCGCTGCTCCGCCGCACGACCGAGGCCGACAGCCAATGATGCAAGCATTAGTGAGCCGATAAGGATCCGAACGTTCATGATGCTTCTCCTTATGACCTGTCCACACTAGACAGTATGACTTCCGCTGTTTGAAGCGCTGACCCCCACGAAGGCCGCGACGCGGGTTAGCGTTGAGCCAGAGCCGCAGGAGCGAGGTGTGGACCTGACGCTCATTGGGCGGTCTCTTCAATGGAGGTCAGCATGCGTAACGATAGCACCGTCTTTGTGGCGTTGGATGTTCACCAGAAGTCGATCGTTGCTGCCTACGCGGTGGATGCCGGGGAGGTCGAGGATCTGGGTCAGGTCGGTATCCTGCAGCGCGATCTGGATCGCTTATGTAAGCGCATGCAGGCGAAGGGCTCGCGCGTGCGCTTCGTCTACGAGGCCGGTCCGTGCGGTTATGCGGTGTATCGCTATCTCACCGGCAAAGGCTTCGACTGCACGGTGTGCGCGCCCTCGTTGATCGCTCGCAAGCCAGGCGATCGGGTCAAGACCGATCAGCGCGACGCGCGCAAGCTGGTGCAGGCGCTGCGCATGAACGATCTGTCGGCGGTGCATGTGCCGGATGCTGCCGATGAGGCGTTTCGCGATCTGGTGCGGGTGTGGGCGCGGCGCGGCAGGATCTGGCCAAAGCCAAGCAGCGGCTGAAGTCCTTCTTGTTGGTGCACGATGTGCGCTACGCCGGCACCGCCAACTGGAGTGAAGCGCATCGGCGCTGGCTGGCGAAGTTCGTCTTCCAAGAGACGAACTCGCAGCTCGCCTTCCAGGAACACCTGCATGCGATCGAGGATCGCCTCGCCCAATGCGAGCGAGTGCAGACCTTGCTGCGCGAATCGGCCGTTCATTGGCGCTTCTATCCCGCCATCCGCGCGATCCAGGCGCTGCGTGGCGTGCAGTTCAAAGTCGCCGTGGGACTCATCGCCGAGATCGGCGAGTTCTCCCGCTTTGCCTCGGCCCCGCAGCTGATGGCCTGGCTGGGCATGACGCCCGAGCGAATACTCCACCGGCGAGCGCCGCCGCCAGGGCGCGATCACCAAGTGCGGCAACGCGCAACGCACGCCGCCTGCTCGTCGAAGCGGCCTGGGCGTATCGCTATCCACCGAAGGTGAGTCCCTCGATCCAGCAGCGACATGAAGGCTTGCCCAAAGCCATCATCGATCGCGCCTGGGATGCGCAACTGCGCCTGTGCAAACGCTTCCGCAAGCTCACCGCCCGCGGCAAGCCGCACAACGTGGCGCTGGTCGCAGTCGCCCGCGAGCTCGCCGGCTTCATCTGGGACATCGCGCGCATGAGCACCGCGGCATGAGCACGCGCTGCTGAAGCAGCCTGATATCTGACGATCACAGCTCACAGGAGGTCGAGTCTGCTGTCGGCGGCGCAGCCCCGGTAAGGTGCGCAACCCGCATCGGCGTTACGCGACGGACGTGTTCCGACTCGCGCTTCTAGAGGCGCGGCAGGCGCACAGACGGATCACAGCACTGCGGTAACCAACCCGCGAATATCAGCATGATCTACCGTCGATGAGTGCTGGCTGCGCCGCCCACAGCAGACTCGCTGAACATCATGACGTAGCAAAGCATCGCCTCGATCAAACTCATCCGCCACACTTGACGGCGGAAGTCATATCAACGCCGCCCATCAGGCGCGCGCGTTTCGCGCGTCGCCTGCATGGCCTTGTTCGGCTCGGAGAAATGGATTGACGACACGCACCACGGTTCCTTTGCCGATGAATCGACCTTCCCATATTCGATATTCAAACCCGACATTGATGCGACCTGGATTCCTGTCTGGCGCAAGTAGCCAAAGCCGCGCAATTTGCGTTTCGCCAGGCTTTGGCGGCGAGCCAAACGAACTCATACATTCCGTCATTCATCTCGTCTGGCAAGCCGAAATCATGTGGCACGCGGCACCCTTGCCACAGAGCTTGCTTGCGTCCGCCCTGATCGGTGGGGAACAGCGTTAGTTCCACTTCCAGATCCGGCTCCTGTGGCGGACGCTTAAAGTTGGTTTCGCTCATCTTAATGCCCAACGCCGTGGGTAAGCCGCGAACAAAGTGCATCGCACCTTGTGAGTCGGGCGCGCAGTGCGCGCGAACTTGACCCACTTGTTAGACCGCACCTCTGATGCCAATGCCTACTGCGCTTTGACGAAGATGGCTCTGCCTTGAACAGTCTTAGCGGTGACAGGTATGGCATAGAGGTAACCTGTGCCTTGCCCACCTAATATAGTTGTCGTGTTCTCGCCAGAAGACACCAAGAGCACTCCATTCGCCCCAAGCTTCGCGGCCTGTTTCTTCAGCTCCTCAATCGCGTAGTCCAATGACCCCTGTTCCGTCCATCCAGCATCGCTTGATGCGTTTACAAGACCGATGACCTCAAACGCGGCTGGCGGTTCGAGATAAATCTTCACTTGCTCCGGCGCGACTGGATCTCTGGTATTGCCCGTAACGATGGCGGAGCCGGAAGCACACGCCGCGAGCGCCAGCATGGCAACTGCAGGAAGCAAGGATGCGGCGCGATGAAAGTTCATGTCTTACTCCAACGTGCGGTCTAACGCCGCCGCTGTGCCGAGAGCAAAGGCGCTTCGCCTTTTCGAGTCGGAACCAGCGGCTTGTTGGCCGAGCTGCGACACTAGGATGGTTCTCGCAAATGCAACGGCACATCTACCGATGACGCCAGACTTTGCCATCGCGAGGGAAACCGGAACCAGTATTCCTTCCCATCGTTGCCATAGAAGCCAAAACAGAATTCATTCTCGGTTGCGTCGAAACCGCCGCAGAAGTGTGATGTTTGAAACTCGTCGTCGGACTCATGAGCTGACCAGACGTCCTCGCTCCATTCTCGCTGGATGATGCTGGCGCATATCGCGCGGAGTTCCTCGCGTGCCGCAGCGTCGAGATCCTTGGTTTCTTGTGAGGTCATGAGACCCAACGGCTGGCGCTCAGGCGCGCGCGTTTCGCGCGTCGCCTGCAGCGCGTTGTTGGACGACAGCGTCAGCGTCATAGTGGGCAGCCGGGGCGCATCGACGAAGACCCCATTCTGAACCGTCTGGGGTGAACCAAACGGCGATCCACTGGCCGCAAGAGCCGTGGTAGGTCTTGGTTTCCGTATCTCGGTGATAAAGCCTTACGCGGCGAAAGTACTTGCCTGCAGACAGCACGAGTTCCTCACTGTCGAAGGTGATGTGCGAATGATCCGCGCGGAGCTTTGGATATATCTGTAACACCCTTTCGATTACGCCTTGCGAAGACTGGCGGACGATCATGACTACAGCTGCTGGCTCCTGTCCTTGTATTCGACGGCCGCAGTAGATAGTCTGGCTTCTTACCGGTCATGCGAAACTTCCAGCAATGGCACCGCAGTTCCGCATTGCATAGGCGAACCCACTTCAGAGAAAGGTGCGCTTCTGCATCAGCGGAGTCATAGCTCGCCTCTGCTCATGCTCCAACTCTATGTAGACGACCTAAGTGACGTGATGTAACACGACAGACACCCGTCTTGGATCGTGCTTTTCTCGTCAGATTCATCATTCTGCATGTCGTTGTTCCGTGAATCTCCCGGCAGGATAGACGACTGCCGGTCCAGGTCCTGACGAGAAACTATTCGCGCCCGTTCGTAGCGTCAACCGTCGCATGGACTCGGCGGCGCCTTCCAGTCATGCAGGCCTTATGTCCAACTCCTCTTCCGGTGCGCCATCCCACCGTCCCGCAGCGCGGCGCGTGATATCACATGCGCTGTGGAACGCGCAGTAGTCAGCCCAATTGACCTGAGCCCTTCGACATAGCTCAGGCATTCGATCTCTCACGAGCACTGCTCGCTCCCCTCACCCCAACCCTCTCCCCAAGGGAGAGGGAGAAGAAAACTGGGTGCGAGCATTCACTCCAGCACCATCTGCGTCTGCGTGACGATTGCGGCGAGCGCGCCGTCGGGGCGAGCGATGCACAGAATGTTCATCGGCCCACATGCAACGGCGTGCTCACGCCGGTTGCGATCTGGCCGAGCGGAACGCCGGCGATGAAATTCGTTTTACTCGAGCGTCGTCGTGCGTTGCCCTTCCCTGAGATTGAGCACCGTGCCGACGGCGCGAGCGTGTCGGCGAAAGCCATCATTGCGCCTCCGTGGAGAATCTCCGGGATCGTACACAGCTCGGGACGCACCAGGAGTTCGCCGCGAACTTCGTTTGCCGAGACCATCGTTCGTCGGCCCACAGTGCAACGGCGTGGCTCATGCAGGTTGCGATCTGGCCGAGTTCTCCATGCGTCGTCCTTTGAGAGGAATCACCGGGAGACTTCCCGGCCTCCTTCATATATATATGAGTGGAACAGGCCGCAATCGCGCCTCACCGCTGCGGGCCCCCGCTTCGCAAGGAGAATTCGCATGCCGAAAACACAACACCCAGAAGAGGAAAAGCAGAGCCAGGCCGAGCGGCTCGAGAGCCTCACTGAGCAGCTCTCGTTCAAATCACGCTTCGTGCTGGTATTCGGGGAAGTCACCCACCAGCTCGCGCGAGCGACCTGTGAGCGCCTGATTGCGCTCGATCAGCTGTCCAACTCACCGATCAGCGTGCTGATCTCTTCTCCCGGGGGGCATGTCGAATCGGGCGATGCGATTCACGATGTCATCCGTTTCATCACTGCTCCCGTCACGACGATTGGAACCGGATGGGTCGCCAGCGCCGGCACGCACATCTTTCTGGCGCCCCCGAAAGAACGCCGCGTCTGCCTGCCGAACACGCGCTTCATGATTCATCAGCCCGGCGGCGGCGCCGGCGGACCGGCGACAGACATCGCGATTCAGGCGAAGGAAATTCTGCGGACTCGCGAGCGCATTGCGCGCGTGATCGCGAAGCAGACGGACAGAGACTTCGACAAGGTTCTCGCCGATATGGAGCGCGACTTCTGGATGAATGCAAAGGAAGCGATCGAATACGGCGTCGTCTCACGCGTCGTGGAATCTCACAGACAACTGGTGTGAGGCCTGATCGGCGCGTCCCGGCGCGCCGCCTGACCCGCGTCGGAGCGGTCAGTAGTGAGGCGGGCGCTCCTGCTCGGGCGTGTACGCCGTCTCGTCCGCCTTCATTGCATCGACGCGATTCTTGAGCAGCGCAACTCGCGTACGCAGCTCCTCCAGTTCCTGTTGCTGTCGATAGACCACGTCGCTCAGCTCCTGGTTCGCGCGCTCCAGGAAGGCGAGTTTGAGCTCGAGGCGTTCGATGGATTCGTTCATGGCGAAGGTTGTCCGTTGTGCGTTCTCCGTTGTCCGATCAGCGTCCGGAGCGGCCATGGCCGCCCTTTTGCGCACAACGCCCAACTGAGAACGGCGAACTGCGTCCGCCCCGCATCGGCCGGTGAGCGCCGAAGCGGCGACGCCGCGATCATACGCGCAACTCACAACTGACAACGGACAACGGGGCTAGCCCAGCGCGTCGAGCATTCGCTTCAGCGCGAAATGCCGGTAGCTGTACAGCGCCAACTCCTCGACCTCTCCCTTGTGCAGATGCCTGGAAACGTCCAGCTCGATCCAACCGTTGTGGCCGGTATACACCGGTATTGCATAGCGCTCGTCGGCGGTGAGCAACCCTTGCCGATCGACGCCGACCCAGAACGACAGACACAACTTCTTCTTGTAGTCGTAAGCGCTGGCGAACGCCTTCTTGCCCGCACGCCACACGGGAAAGCCGAACTGCAGCGCTTCAGAAGTCTCCGGCAGCGAGAGACAGATGGCGCGCATCGTCTTGAGCACGCTTTGCGCGCGCTTCGAGGACATCGGGTCGAACTGCGTCGCGGGAACCGTTTCAGTCGGCGCCTCGATCTCGATCGTCTTGCCGAGCGTTGCTGCAAGCCTGGGCGGCGCGACTTTTTCATACGCCTCGCGCACCAGTTTCGCGACGCGCTTCCATGAAATCCCCTTATCGAGCTGTACGCCCAGCCAGCCGCGCGGTCCGACGTAGGGCGGCACGAAAAAATGCTTCGGCTCCGCTTTGGTGTAAAGCTCTTGTGCGCCAGCCGGCGCGTTCAGCCACAAGGCGATCCGCTGATCGCCGTGATGATTGACGACGTAAGTCGCGAACGTCTTGCCGCGGACGCGAAAGTCAGGCGAGCCGTGTGAAATTACTTCCGCCGCCTCCGGAAACCAGAGGCAGACCTCGCGAACCGCCTTGTTGATGTCTTTGGCCATTGGGAACCCGTTTACGGTTGACGGTTGACGGTTGACGGTTGACTGTCAGAATTCAGAAGGTTCGATCTTACCGTCAACCGTCAACCGTTAACTGTCAACGGTGATAGAGGAGCCTCAATGCCCACGCGTCGGATGATCCTCAACGCGCTCCTGGCTGCGCTGGTCGCAACACTCGGCCTCGCCTGCGGCAAACAGGAAGCGGAACGGCGCGTCGACGCCGCACCCGCGCAGAGCCCAGCCCCTGTCAGCGATGCTGCGACCACGACCAACAAGGCCAATGTGACGCGTGCGCCGTTCGGATCGCTCGCCGACGGCGCGGCAGTCGAACTCTTCACGCTCACGAACGTCGGCGGAATGCAGGTGCAGGCGACGAATTACGGCGGCATCGTCACCTCGATCAAGACGCCCGATCGCAATGGCGCGCTGGCGGATGTGACGCTGGGCTATGACTCGCTCGGCGGCTATGTGCAGAGCTCGCCGTATTTCGGCGCCATCGTCGGCCGTTATGCGAATCGCATCGGCGGCGCGAAGTTCTCGCTCGACGGACGGACGTACAAACTCGCGGCGAACAACGGCCCGAACACGTTGCACGGCGGGCTGAAGGCGTTCGACAAAGCGGTGTGGAAGGCCGAGCCGTTCGAAAAGGCAGGCGAGGTCGGCATCGTGTTTACACACACGAGCCCGGACGGCGATGAAGGGTTTCCGGGCGCGCTTGCGGTGAGCGTCACGTACACGCTCACCGACCGCAATGAACTCGCGTTCGACTTCCATGCGACTACCGACAAACCCACTGTGGTCAACCTGACCCAGCACGCGTATTTCAACCTGAAGGGCGAAGGCTCGGGCGATGTGCTCGATCACACGCTCATGATCAATGCAGATCGCTACACGCCGGTCGACGCAACCCTGATCCCGACCGGCGAACTCGCGAGCGTTGCGGGCACGCCATTCGACTTCCGCACGAAGACCGCGATCGGCGCCCGCATCAACGGCGATCACCCGCAGCTCAAACTCGGCAAGGGCTACGACCACAACTTCGTGATCAACGGCGGCGGCGGGGAACTGGTGCTCGCCGCACGCGTGGAAGAGCCGTCCTCAGGGCGCGTGATGGAGGTGCACACGACGGAGCCGGGCGTTCAGCTCTATACCGGCAACCATCTCGATGGCTCCATTGTCGGCAAGGCGGGCCGGCCGTACGGCGAGCGAAGCGGTTTCTGTCTCGAGACGCAGCACTTTCCGGATTCGCCGAACAAGCCGTCGTTTCCAACGACGACGCTGCGGCCCGGCGAAGAGTTCAAGTCGAGGACGGTCTATACGTTCAGCGTCGCTGAATAAGAAGCGGTTAGCGGTTGGCGGTTGGCGGTTGGCCGGAACGCGCTGTGCGCGCAAGTCCCTCACCCCACCCCTCTCCCTGAGGAGAGGGAGTAGTTGCTTAGCTTCACTACCTCTCCCTGAGGAGGGCTTCACTACCCCTCCCTGCAGAAAGCGAGTAGTTCCTTGCTTTGCCTCTCCTTGAGGAGAGGTCGCGCTCAGCGCGGGTGAGGTGCACGCGGATGCGTTTTGACTAACGGCTAATCGTGCCCGAAGGAAATCCCTGAGCGAGGCCCCGCGGGGCCAACCGCTCTCTCGAAGCAGATCGCCGCCTCCGCTATTCACTGCGGAGGCGGCTCCTCTTCTGTTCGCCGCTACCGCCCTATCTTCGGGGCGCAAATCAGACGCTGACGCGCTGACGATTCTCCACATAAGTCAGCAAATCTCGAAGCGGTTGGGTCACGGCCGAAGAGATTCAACGATCTTGACGCAGACTGTATTGACACAGGATGCCCCGCATTGTTTTATCGCCGCTGCCTGCACCTGAATAAAAGACGGGCCGTGGAAACCCGAAGCCGCTTTCTGAACAGCGCCTGTGCAAAAGGCTTCCATGGCGCTGCAAGACCAATTCAGACCAGTTCCTTGGACACAAGCAGCAGAACTTGGGTCGCACGAGACCAGGGGTAAGTCGCCGATGCAAAACGTATTCTCTCGCCTGTTCGCCGCGGTCTCGCTGTCATTGGCGATCGCCGCTACGGCGGCTGCCGCGGACGCACCGAAGATCCCGCGGACGAAGGACGGCAAGCCGGACCTGAACGGCATCTGGCAGACGCTCAACAGCGCCAACTACGACCTCGAGCCGCACGCCGCGCGCGCGGCGCTCGCCATGGTTCCGGGACAATTCGTACCCGTGCCGGCGCCGCAAGTCGTGGCCATGGGCGCCGTGGGTTCCGTACCCGCGGGACTCGGGGTCGTCGAAGGCGACTCGATCCCGTACAAGCCTGAGGCGCTGGAAAAGAAGAAAGAGAATCAGAAGAACTGGCTCACGTCGGATCCGGAGGTCAAGTGCTATCTGCCTGGCGTGCCGCGTGCGACCTATATGCCGTACCCGTTCCAGGTCTTCCAGAGCAAGGACTATACGTTCTTCGCGTACGAGTACGCCGGCGCCGTCCGTAACATCTATATGAAGGACCCAGGGCCGCCGCCCGCCGATTCCTGGATGGGACAGTCGGTCGGCCGCTGGGAAGGCGATACGCTCGTCGTCGACGTCACGGGCTTCAACGACCAGACCTGGTTCGATCGCTCCGGCAATCACCACAGCGACAAACTCAAGGTGACGGAGCGCTATACGCTGCGCGGTCCGGATCACATCTGGTATGAAGCGACGATCGAAGACCCGGAGACCTTTACGCGTCCCTGGAAGATCGCGATGCCCCTGTATCGTCGTGTGGAGCCGAACGCGCAGCTCATGCAATTCAAGTGCGTGGAGTTTGTGGAGGAGCTGATGTACGGCCACCTGCGCAAGAAGCCCACGCAGCCGGCGAGCAAAGAGCCGCCGAAATGATGCACACGCGGCCTGAATTGAGCGGCTTGATCTAAGATACGGGCGAGAGGTGGATGTTATGCGGACGAAGTTCATGGTCATCGCCGGCGCGAGCGTCGGCTTCGCACTTTTCTGGACGGCGGCGTCGTTGGCGCACCACGCGTTCGCGGCGGAATTCGATGCGAACCGGCCCGTCAATCTGCGCGGCAAAGTGACGCGCATCGAATGGATCAACCCGCACGCGTGGATTCATATCGACAACCTGAACGCCGACGGCACGATGACGGCCTGGATGGTCGAAGGCGGCACGCCGAACACGTTACTGCGCCGCGGAATCACGAAGGATACGTTGAAGATCGGCACCGAGATCGTGGTGCGCGGCTACCAGTCGAAGGACGCGCTCTGCACGCCGAAGTGCCGCGCTAACGGCCGCGACGTGACCTTCCCTGACGGCCGCAAGCTGTTCATGGGCTCTTCGGGCACGGGCGCACCGAAGGACGGAGCGGACGCGACGGAGAAGCAATAAGAAGAAGTGAATAGCGGATAGCGGACAGCGGACAGACAGAACCGCTGACGCGCCTTTCGGATAGTTGTCTTCCAAGGCCTCTTGTCTGCGCGACGAGAGGCCTTTTTTATTTTCAGCAAAGATTCCCTCACCCTGCCGTCTCCCTTTAGGGAGAGAGAGAGAGAGAGAGAGAGAGAGCATGACCCTCTCCCTCGAGGGAGAGGGGAATCTCTCCGCCTCTCCCTCAGGGAGAGGGGAATCTCTCGCCTCTCCCTCCAGGGAGAGGGGAATCTCTCCGCCTCTCCCTCCAGGGAGAGGGGAATCTCTCCGCCTCTCCCTCAAGGGAGAGGCCGCGCGCCAGCGCGGGTGAGGGTTACCCTTTTTGCCTCTCGCAGGGCGCCGCTCAAGCGCATCGCCGCCCCGGCGCATCCCTGCGCATCGCGGCATTCGCACATCCATGTGCAGCACCTGCGGTCGCGCCGTTTGTGCATCTATGTGCATCCGCCGCTCCGGCACTTCCATGTGCCCGCGGCATTTGTGCATCCATGCACATCACAGGTCGTGCGCGCGGGCGAGTGAGGGGTGGCGCGAAGCGCTCTGACTAGTCACCAATCACGAGTCATGAGTCCCTTCAGATCAGCCGTAGGCCAGCTTCAGAATCTCCATCACGCCGATGATCTGCACGATCCAGTAGATGATCGCGCCGATAATGATGGCGCCGGAGGCGACGGCGGCGATTTTCTCGCGTGTGCTGAAGCTCTTTTCGCTGTTCATGATGGCGCTCTCTCGACTGCGTCGTTCACGAGAAACCGATCCAGCGGCCGGACGCCGCCACGATGAACCACACAGACATGGACGCAAGGGCCACCAGCCTGAGCGTTGCCGGATGAAGCTGTGAGTGATCCCGCTTGAGCAACGGCCGACGAATCGCGAACACGAACACGACGCCGATCGCGAGCGCCGTCATCTTCACCCAGTAGAAAGGGTTGTGATAACACTTGGTCGCAACGCCGGCGAGCATGAAGAAGCCCGTGATCAGCTGCACCGTCAGCGCGATCTTGAACCATTTGTGCGCGTTGTCTGTGACCACTTTTGACGGGACATCGCGCAGCATGACATTCAGCAATCGCAGGTCCGCGGCAAGCACCGAACCGCCCAGCATCGCGAGCGCCATCAGATGGAACGCTTCGATCGTGGCGAACGTCGCCCCCTGGTCCTTTACGAAGACGCCGATCGGCGACTCCTCGAGCCAGGTGAAGAAAGGCAGCAGGTTCATTCAAAGCTCCGCGTAACCATGTCGAAATCGATCCGCTGTCCTTCGCGTCTTCAGCTGGCGTCCGCGATGCAACCGGCGGCCCAGTTGATGAACGCGGAATTGGTCGGTTGACCGCAGTCGTACCAGTCGTACGCGATGAATCGTCCGGTGATGATGACCCCGGCCCAGAGCGCCAGCGACAATCCCGCGCCAATGCGCGTGCGCCGCGGCGGGACCGGATCGCTATCCCAGGAGTGCACGGCGGCCTGCATGTGGCGTCGGAACAGCCAGGCGTTGACGGCCGCCGCGATGAGCAGAATGACTTTGATCCGGAACCAGAGGCTCTGCGTCGTGCGAATCGGAATCGCGCCGTACAACAACACGCCAGTGATGAGCATGACGCTGAAGCCGATGAGCATCGGCTTATCCAGCCGTTCAGCGATCCTCGACGCAGGCACGCTCGTAAACGCCAGCCCCAGCATGCGCAGATCGATGATGCACAGCATGCCGAGCGACACCATCAGCGTCAGGACGTGAGTGGTCTCGATCCAGTTGTACATGTAAAGGGATTCGTGCAGGCCGATGCTCCAGGACTGCTCGCTCAACCAGGTGGCGAAATCCAGCAGGACCGAATTCAACACGCTCTTCGCACTCCTTAAGGGAAGACTCGATGCAGAGGGCTTTTCTTTTCATTGTAATCGCTTCGCGCGCGGGCGAGCCGACAAGAAATCTAAATGCCGCAGCCGGTTCGCGCGACGTGCGGCGGCCCCAGCCTCGCCGCACGTTCGAGTTTGACCTGCGGAAGCGTTGACCGAGCCGACAGGGTTGCTGGAATGAAGGCTAAAAATGGTCGGAAGACGAGGGCTTGCCTGTTCTCTCGATTCGCTCTCGCCAAGCCGCCGGGCGCGCAAAGATGATTTGCCTCAGGGTTCAGCTCAGGCATTCACCTTTGGCGCCTGACGCACTCTGCGCCTTTGCGAGAGATCTCCATCGCGTCGCCCCTGCCTGGTGTTTCACGATTTCGCGGGCGCGGCGGCGGGCGGCGCATCGCCCTTGATCATGCGGCTCTTGAACCGCCACCCGTCCGCAGTTCTGACGAGCGTATCGCTATATGTGCCGGTGCTCGCGATCGACGCCGGCCGCGCGCTGACGTCAAGAAGCATCAGCAGCACCGTGCCGCTCGCGCCGTCGTTCGAGGGCGTGATGCGCAGGTTGGTGTTCCAGTGACGCCGGTTGGCGCCGTTCATCTTTTCGCACCACTGCTTGACGAATCCGACCAGCGCCTCGCGGCCCGTGAAGCGCGTAAACGTCCCGTCCGGCGTGAACGTCGCCGCCCACCCCTCCGCGTCGCAGCCGTCGATCGCATGATTGTATTGGGCGTAGAGCTGTTCGATATCGATGTAGTCCTGGGTCGTAAGGCCCTCGGCCTGCGCCAGTGCAGACGCGGCGACCAGAGCCCCTGCGACCAGAATGCGAGAGTGAAGCTTCACCGTCTTGTTCTCCTGTGTGGGTTGAAGTCTTGCCGTCCCCAGTATCGATGAATTCGCGGGCAATAGCAGCGCCGTGGTGAACGGCGCATTGGGGGGTGCGATTCGCGGCGTGGTCGTTACAGATATTGGGTGGATGACTCAATCACGACGAACAACATAGGAGGACCACCATGAACGCGAACATTTCGAAGCGCTTGTCCACTGCCTGCCTGGCCGCGCTCTTCTGCTGCGGCGCCCTGTCGAATGCTGTGGCGGGAGAAGCGCAGACGGGCATTACCGTCAAATACGGCGATCTCAATCTCTCGAACGCGAAGGGCGTTGCGACGTTGTACGGCCGCATTGAGCGGGCGGCGACGGCTGTTTGCGGCGCATCACCCTCGCCTGCTCCTTTGGGCTTCAAACGGGTGAGGGAGCAGTGCCGAGCTGAGGCGATCGCCAATGCGATCCAGGCGGTGAACATCGACGTGCTGACCGCCATGCACAAGGAAAAAGCGTCGCGCCGTTTTGGCTAGGCGCGCAGCTGCAACAGGGCGGTTTTGGCGTTAGCTCCCGTCCCTGTTGCAATTTTCCGCATCGAGGCGCTGAATCAATATGGCACCGCAAACCATAACGCAACCCGTGCCCTGGCAGCATCGGCCCGTGACGAGCACCCTACCTACCTTAGGATCGTCGCCCAAGACACCGGATGTCAGCCCACATGACGCGAGCCCCGCGCCAGAAGCGCCCGCGGCCATCGACGGCCGTGATCTGCAGAAATCCGATATCGACGCTCTCATCGGTCGGGACTACATCGGCCTGCGTTTGCTGATATTTCGGCGCACTGGCGACATGCAGGTCGCAGCGGACTTGCTGAACGACGCGGTCTGCACGGCCTGGGAGAAATATCGTGACGGGCAGATCGCCAGGCCCGAACAGATCGTCGGATACGTGTTCCGGGTGGCTATGAACCTGCTGCGCAATCACAGACGATCCGTCGCCGAACGGCCGGACCGGCGCGCCGACGCCAGGGCGATGGACGCCATTGCAGGCGACGACGGGCGCGAGGATCTGGATATCGGAGGCAGCGTCCTCGACAAGGTGATACGCATCATCCGCAGTATGGACTCTGCGCGCGATCGCACAGTCCTTGTTCGCTTCTATCTTGATGAAGACGACAAGGAAACGATCTGCCGCGACCTGCGGTTGACGCCGGCGCAATTCACGAAGGTGCTGCATCGAGCGCGACAACGACTCAAAGAACTGCTCGAGTCACAGGGAGTCAGGGGCTCTGACGTGTTTTCCTGGCTGCTCATATAGGACGCGGGCTCGGGGGAACACCATGCAAATCACAAACATTCAAAAAAGCGACCCGACGGTAGTGAACCGCTACCTCGCGGATCAACTCACGGACGCGGAGCGCAGTGCATTCGAAGCACGGTTGGCGCTGGATCCAGACGTGCTGCGTGAGCTTGAGGCCACCGCGCGTCTCAAAGCCGGATTGCAGAAGCTGCGCGACACGGGTCAGCTCGACGCTCTCGTCGCCGAGCAGCGATCGCGCACGCCCTTGTTTTTTTCCGCGGCAGCGGCAGTCGCCGTTCTCGTGCTGGGAATCAGCTTGCTTCGCTGGAACGCCGACGGCGGCGCTCCCATGCTCGCTGCGTCCATTTCAAAGCTCGTGGATCAGAGCGGAAGCCCGCTGCCGATCGCGAGCACGTACGCGGTATACCGCAAGCGCGACGCCTACGACGCAGAGATTGAGCTGCCGGCCTCGCGTCAGGCGATCAAGCTGCGCGTCTTGCCGGAACTGCGTGCGCCTCAAGCGAGCTATCGGGCGGCGCTCTCGTTATCCGTGATGACGGCGCTGCTGACGCCGCCGGTTGAATCGAGCAGTTGCAAGCGGCTGGAGACTGGTCTGTCACGATGTTCGTCGACTCATCGCAACTTGGCGCCCGGAAAGTATCAGCTCGTTATCGAGAGCGAGACCCGCGTCGATGGGTCTCCTGGCGCAGAGATGTTCCTGATCAAGGTGAATCCGAACAAGAGCAATCCGTGAGAAGCAAGGGATCAAAGACCGGAATTTTCAACGAAGTTGCGCCGAGCTCGGACTCGCGCACGAAGGAAAGTACCGCCATGGCGACGAAGAAGAAGAGAATCAAGCCATCGACGCGACGACGACTCGCTCTCTCAGGCTACTCAAGACGCGCTCGCTCTCAGACGACCCGTCAGCCGCGCGAATGGCCCTTGAATCGGCTGGTCGTCAAGTTTCGTGACGATGTGGACATGCCCTACACGGACGGCTTTGAGGACAAGAAGGAACTTGGCTCCCGGTTCAGAGAACTCGCGGATTGCTACGGGAGGAGATCCTTGAGACGGACAAGAATACGCCTCGGTTGCGCCTGTGCACATCAGACAACTGCGCCGAGCGAGCAGGCGAGCAACAACGAGATCCTGAATATGGCGATCGCGCGCCAAATCTTCTGAGGTTTTTCTTCCTTGATCTGAAACGCGGCGTCAACGCCAGGGGAAGCGGCGCGCGACCTTCGCGAACATCGAAAGATAATCGAGTACTCCTAGTATCCATCATCCGACTGATCGCACCCTCTCCTGATTGCAGCGACGCGTGCGCGGCGGGCGCAGGTCACCTTGATCCGGCTACTCGCGGGTCCATCGACGGCGATTTCGCAAAGGATACGCCGGGCGCAGACGGCCGCGAACAATTGTTGGCTGACAATGTCGAAGACGGATGTACCGCAGGGCATACCGCCTGCCGACTGCCGCGAATCTATGAGATACATGGGGAACTCCAGGACGGTGGACGACCGCACGGAACTTCTGTTCTGGGGATCGCGTGCGGCGCTGCTGACGGTGAGGGCTGTCGCGGCATCGCGCCGAATGTTGGAGACGTATTTCTTTCGTCTTGCTGGAAGCGGATTACTGTCGGCAATACCGTGAAACTCGAAGAGAATGTCTACGAGGCTGTACTTGACGCCCATCTTCAAACTGTTTGTCACCACGGCTAGGCGAGCCCGACCACGGACCCCGGTGCGTACTTCTCCTCGAAAAGATAGAAGAACGAAGGTTAAAGGACTCCAACAAGCTTGTTACGTGCCAACTCCCACTGGAAGCAAAAGCCGGAATTTTCGTTTTGCTCAAACTGGCCACCACGCTCGGCATCACAGTGATTGAGCCCGCGGGAAACGGCAAGGAGACTGAGGAGGAGGGATAGGTAGGCATCAGTCTTGATGTACCTGGGCGAGTCGAACCTCGCAGGATCGCCCCAGAACGAGAGGAGGAGGATCTCTACCGCTTCGGATTTTATCCCAGCGATTTCGACTTTGGCGACGGGGATTCCGGCGCCATCATGGTTGGAGCGGGGCGCTCCGGGCCGGGACACGCTCCCGTGTCGAGCAGCAACTACGGGAGCCGTGTCAATTGCTATGCCTGGGGCGAAAACATCGTGACGCTGACTTCGTCAACCGCGCCTTCATTCTCGACCGATCAGTGCACGGGTCAGTTCGGTAAAGCACATCGGGCGCCTCCGCCATAATCGCTGGCGTCGCATTGGCTGTGCAAAGCTTCGCCAGAAATAAAGCCAGGCACCCGGTGGGCTTGCTAATCCGCTTATGCCACAAGTGCTCCCCGCGCACCATCCTTGGCAGTTTCAACCTATGCCACACCCTGCGCCCCCGGACCGAACATAGGATAATCGCCCTACCTGGAAGCGATCGACAGAAAGGCGTTATCCGTGGCCGCCCCCTCCGTGACCGCGATCAGTTCTCTCAGGCGTGAACGTGACCATAATCGGGCTGCGGCGCGCAGGTCGGACCGAGATCCGATCCTTTATCACATGCAGAATCGCACTGTGATGATGTTCCCCTGGCAATCGCCAGCTGTTTCCTGGCTCGCCCGATGTAAACATAGTGCAACACCGGCTCCTCGGGCGACAGCGCCTGCCTGTGCGGGTACGACTGCGTGGATGCCAACGCGGCAGATCTCGTCTCAAACATCCACAGCTTCTGCGGAGGGGCTGACGTCCGCTGAAATGTAACGCCTGGCGACCGAATTCGCCGCCCTCCAGATCTCAATCGTGTCACCTATCGCGAGGCGCTCACCCGTATAGGATCCGTGTCCACTGTGTTGACCAGCATCGCAAACCTTGTATGTCCCAGGTTTTACACCGGTTGCCGCGGCGCTTGGTGCTGGCGCAGCCGCTTCCGGCGTGGTGAAGCCAGGCTTGCCACACGCGGCTACAGTCAGCATGGCCGCAGTTACTATCAATTGTTTGTTACGCATGGATAGCTCCTTTTTATAGAGTGAAATGCAGATTCGTTGCTCGACCTTCCAGCATAACGCTGCCGAGTAGAACGGGTGGCCGTAGCATGGCATCGCGCATCATGGCAGCGTGCCGCGGCCTGCGCAGCTGCGGACGGCGTCAAGCCGCGCCCAACCAGGTTTTCGCAGAACTCTGCATATAGC
Source organism: uncultured Gammaproteobacteria bacterium (assembly GCA_963723505.1). Taxonomy (GTDB): domain Bacteria; phylum Pseudomonadota; class Gammaproteobacteria; order Steroidobacterales; family Steroidobacteraceae; genus Steroidobacter. Next base: position 17,921 of record CAVRQU010000017.1, on the reverse strand, counting down.
GCTCTGTCGCTGCATCCGGAGACTCTCCACAGGCCGCCGACAACGTTGTGCGCACCTGACAAGAGGAAGGCCTCCGACAGCAACCGAATTAACAGTCTGGCCGCGGCACTCCTCGCCCAGGGATCCTTCACAGGCGCTAAGAACCACGGCGTCGGCATTCAGCCTGAGTCCCACGATCTCGCGAAGATTCAGCGCTGAAGAGCTCATCGTGCCATCGACGCGGGCCTATCGGAAGCTCAATCGCTGAAAGCTGCGGATCGCGCACGTCGAGTCGCGCGTGCGTCGCGAAGTGCAGCACGCGAAATGCTTCGAGCGGCTTTGCCAGCACCGCTGACTTCGTCGCCTCATTGCCCAACAGGATGTCTGCTTGCCAGCCTTTAGCGATGCGCCTGATGGCCGCAATTTCTGCGGCGTGAACCCGGCAGCGGCGGCAACGATTGGTCAGGCGCAATGCCTTCGGTGACATGCGGATCTGTGATCTCCGCCACACGCTCGTCATTGCTTGCAAAGGCAGGATCTCCCACGAGCAGAATGCGCTTTACCGATTCGGGGAGTTGACGCGGTTACGGCTTCTCACCCCCGCACCCAACGTCGGCCGATACAAGAGACAGATAACGAAGCGCTCCCCGACGCGGCGTTGGCGGGGAGGAATCTGCGTCTTCGATCCACAGCGCCGCGCCAGGAACCGCACGTAGAGCGCCGTCAGCTACGATCGTCAGATTGCGCTTCCAGGCAGGAGCGTCGGCAGTTAACCGAGAATGCTGCGGCTCGCTGCGAGTTCTCGTTCACGTTCGTCCTTGATGGCTGAACTCCACACGGCGTGCAGTTCTCGGGCGGCCTCTTCGACCTTGCGTCGAGACGACAGCGGATATGCGGCGGCGCTCTCTCGCGTGATGCACCAGATCCAGCCGCGATCTTCACCCAGCATCCAGGTGACGATGATTTCATCGGCGTCCGCAGCATGCTGCAACTCGGCGATCGATGACAGGCGGCTGCGGAGATCGGTTTGAGCGATCGCCGCTCTGCTCGCTCCCCTGAGCGACATCCAGTTTCGTCCGGAGCAGCGCGATCTCCTCGCGCACAGAGGCGATCTTGTCCGCGGCGGGATTCTGCTGATCGAGCAACGCGGCAAGCCGGTGGCGCTTCGCGGCAAGGCGAGAGTCGAGTTCAGTCACGACATCGCGAGCCGATGCGTCATCAGAGAGTCCGTAGCGTGTGAACTGGCGAAAATCGTTGAAAGCGCGGTGGCGCAGCGCTTCAACAGTGAGCAGCGCTTCGGACTGCAATCGCCGCTTCTCTTCGGGCTGCGCGACGCCTTCCGCCATCGACATATAGAGGGCTGCCTGCAGTTCATAGGCCGCAGCTCTGCTGGCGATATATGTCGGCGCGCAGATCTGGATTGACCGCGCGGATGCGTTGAGACTCGTACAAGGACAGCGCCTTTGCGACGTTCTGGCGGGCTGCTTCGATCTGACCGGCGCGTTTACGCTCCGAAGCGAAGAGGTAGTACGCCTGCGCAGCGAGCTCCTCATCACCAGCCTGTTCATGGGCACGAGCTGCCTTCTCGAGGAAACTCCAGCCGGTGGGATCCCCCGCTGCGCAGGAGCGCATGTCCGTACGCGCCGACCAGAGAAATTCTCCATTGCCAGTCTTCCGGCACATCGAGCTTGAGAGCGCGTCGATAGACGTCGATGGCCATATCCACTGCTGCCGGCGGCCATTGGTCGAGCCCACCGCGAGCAACACACGCGTGCGCTCCTGCGGAGAAACGGCGACATCAAGCGCCTCTACGTGCAACTTCAGGCTTCCTGCCTCTTTCCGCGTTCACGATACAGCTCGCCGCTCAGAACCAGGCCTGGCAAGCAAGCCGCGTCGGTCATAACGCAGCCGCCGACCTTCGGAGGGTCAGCGCCTGTTGGAGAAACACCTTGCCGCGTTCCTGATCGCCCAGGTCTCACGATATGCGATGCCGAGCTGTCGAAGCGCCCGCGCTTTTTCGTTCGGAAACGACCTGCTTCTCCGCGACATGCAACGATTTCGAGCAGCACGTCTACGACCTCGTTCGTATCGCCAAGTGTACTGCGCCACTCTGAGATTGTTCAGTACGGCGAGATAGCTTCCAGTATCGGACATCGGCTGGAATATCCTTCGCAGACGCTCATAGCTCGCGACCGCTTCGGCATAGTCGCCGCGCTCGAAATCGAGCAGAGCGATGTTCTGCAGCGGCAACACCTGGCTCGTACGTTCATCGATCTCGCCGGAGAGGCTGCGCCGCGACGTCACGTAGCGCTCACGCGCCTTGTCTCGCTTGCCCTTGATAGTGGGCGGCGACGCCCAGGTGTTGATGGCGTGCGCCTCGTCGTAGGTCATTCCTTGCTGACGGAATCGTCCGGCAGCAGACCGTCAATAGCTGCTCGGCTTCAGCGAATTGCGTGCGCGCCGAAGTGGCCTGTGCACGGCGTTGTTGGGCGCTGCCGGCGATCTCCATGAGGCGATGCGGCGCGAATGACTGCAGCTTGCGCGGACATGACGAGGTCGGCGCGGCGCTCGAACGCCGCCATCGCATCCTGAGCCGCGCTCGCCGCCTTCGCCCAGTCCCCAAGCTCCCAGTAGTAAAGGCCAGCAATCCCTAAGAGACTTTCCGCTCTCGAGTCGTGACGCTTGGGCGTCATGAAAATCAGCCACTGCAGCTCGCAACTCCGCTTAGACTAACGCGATCGCGCCCTCTTCGTCGGTCGTGTCAGACGCTGCAGCCGCCGAAGTCAGCTTCGCGAATCCCTGGACAGTCTCGCGTTCGATGTCCCCTTCGCGCATCTCGCGGAACTGAATATCCAGCACAGCGTCGGGCAGTGCGCCGCCGACAGCGCTGAACTCGAACACGTATTTGCCGGTGACACGTGGCGCGACCAGCAGTAGCTCCGGACTAGCGCGCCGCGTCGGCGCGTCAAGCTTCACCACGTGCTTCGCGATCCGGTCCAATCAGCTCCAAGCGACATCCAGGCCTCCGCCGACTCGATCTCGAACAGATAGGACCGGTCCGGCGGCACAGGTTTCGCAGCGCCAGACGGAGGCCACTTCGATCCGTGCGCTCTGCTGCGCTGCGCACGTCGCGATGGCAATTGCGTTATCGATGGCGGGAGCTTAACCGCCGTGATTGATAGGCAGACGATTGCACTGCCCACCATGCGCCGGCTCTTAGCATGCATTCGCAATACGAGAGCCATTCCCGCTTTGTCCGCCCTGGTAGTGATTGTGGCTGGCTCGCGGACATTGAGCACTGCAATGCCGTGATTTGCAATACGCGCGTTCAGCCTGGATACCATCCAACCGCCGCCGCACCCGAGAGCGCCCTGGTTACGCGCCCATCGATCTCGCATCCACGAAGCCGGACCCGCGTGTCTGGACCAATTCCAGACACGACGGGTCCGGCTCGCTCGCGTTGGGCGCAGTCAGCTGCGCGCCGTCTTGCTCGACTGCTGCTGGTGCAGCGCCGTCAGCACCGGCAAGTTCACCTTGCCGACCGCGTCAGCCATCGTGGTCTCATAGCACTCGCGCCATCCTCGCTGCGACTTCATGTGCGTGTAGCCGTCGATCGATCCGCAGACCTGACGTGCGGCCGCCTTGATGCGCTTGTAAAGCGTCTGCGCGCCGGCCGCCTTGGACAGATCGAGGTCGGCGTAGCTGACCGTCACCGACACCGTCTGAGGCTGCTCGGCGGAGGCGCCGTACGTGAACAGGCACGTACACAGAGCCGCCGCAACAGTGATGCCAGCACGCGCCAGCTTTTTGTTTCTTGAATTGAAGCTCGTCATGACATTCTCCTGATTATTTCGGTAATGCGCAGAGGGCCTGCATTCATGTTCTGTGTGCACGTCCGCCAACGTCGCACTGCCCGAAAGGACTAGCAGGCTGATGAAAAAGTCCTTTTCAACAGCCTGTGTCCGGGCCACGGATGGGAGCGCGAGTTGCTTCGTTTGATGCGTTGACCCGCAGTTCGAATCTATCCGGGCGCGTCAGGCTCTGCTTTCATAGGCGCCATGGACTCGGAGCACTACGAGAAACGAGCGCTGGATGAGCTGCAGCGCTGGCGCGAGCAGATGCTCCGCGAGCCTGGACTGTGGAATCGGGCGACGCGGGGTCTGCAGCGCAAGATCAACAGTTACATTCCGGAGCAGGTGCATGCGGCCGTCACGGCCGTGATCCGGCAGATGACGCAGGCGGTGCTCGCAGGCTCGAACTACACCGCCACCGCGCCGTTGCTCGAAGGCGACCTCGCAGCACGTGAGAAACTTGTCGCGGCGAAAGTCGATCGCTATCGCCGGACTGCTGCGATCGAAGGCGGCGTCACGGGCGCTGGCGGCTTCGTCATGGGGCTTGCGGACTTCCCCTTGCTCATCAGCATCAAGCTGAAGCTGCTCTTTGAGATCGCGGCGTTATACGGCCATTCCGGCGATGACTACAGAGAACGCCTCTACCTCCTGTTCGTCTTCCAGCTCGCCTTCTCGAGCGACGCCCATCGTCGTGACATCTACCTGCGCATGGTCGACTGGGAGCGTCAGCGCGAACGATTGCCGCCCTCGCTCGATGAGTTCGACTGGCGCAAGTTTCAGCAGGAGTATCGCGACTACATCGATCTCGCGAAGCTGGCGCAGCTCGTACCGGTGATCGGCGCACCCGTCGGCGTGGTCGCCAACAATCTTCTGGTCAGGAAACTTGGGCGCACCGCGATGAACGCGTATCGGATGCGATGGTTCGACGAACGCCCATGAACAGTCTTGTACGTTGTGCTTCAGCGCTCATTCTTGCGGCGTCTCCAACAGCGGTTTGCTCTGTGATCCGCCGACGCAATTGAGCTAACGCACTAAGGCTGCCGCTGATCAGCGGCGTCTCGCTCGTCGCCGTCGCGAAGATCCCTGCGAAGAAATGCTCCGCGCAGTGCGCCAGCAGAAATCTCCGCTGCGTTTCAGAACCTGCGAGGCGCACGCGATCACTTACTACAGCCAGCGTGCCGCGTCATGCATGGACGGCGCGCTTCGTCATCTGCACTCATGAATCAGAGATTTCCTATGAACACCGCAACAGCATCGATGCGTACCTTTGCCGCGTCGGCGGCTTTGTCGCTCATCACAAGTGTGGCCGTGGCGCACGACGACCAGCAACCTTCCTACAGCTCGAAGGTGCTGGTGTCGAACGGCGTGCTGCCGGCCAATTTCACCGACCCGAACCTTATCAACGGCTGGGGCGTCGCGTTCAATCCGACCGGCTTCGTGTGGGTCAGTTCGGAGGACGCGGGCAAATCCGTGCTGTATGACGGCACGGGCCAGCCGCAGGCCCTGGTCGTGACGGTGCCCGGCCCCGGCGGCGCAGAGGGTCATCCCACGGGCATTGTCTTCTCGGGCGGTACGGATTTTCTGGTTTCGAACGGCACGCTCAGCGGGCCGGCGCGCTTCATCTTCGCAACCGAGGATGGAACGATCGACGGCTGGGCGACCGATGTCGACATTACGAATGCACAGCTGGCTGTCGACAACTCCGGCGACGACGCCGTCTACACCGGCCTTGCACTGAGCGGCGACGGCGTGACGCACCTCCTGTACGCCTGCAATTTTAATCACGCGCGCATTGACGTATTCGACGGCGCGTTCACGCCGGTACAGGTCGCTGGCGGCTTCGTCGACAAGGATCTGCCGGCGGCCTACGCCCCCTTCGGCATTCAGGCGATTGGCGGCGACATCTACGTCACGTACGCGAAACAGGAGGAGCCCGGCAGCGACGAAGAGGCGCAAGGACCAGGTCTCGGCTTCGTCAACGTCTTCGATCCGCAGGGGAACCTCATCCGTCGAATCGCAAGTCGCGGAGCTCTCAACGCGCCATGGGGACTCGCGCTTGCGCCGGCGAGCTTCGGGAAGTTCGGCGGCGCATTGCTGGTCGGCAATCTCGGCGACGGCTCGATCAACGCCTTCGGGCCGCGCGCCGGCACGTTCCTCGGCGCTTTGCGCGACGCAAACCACAATCCCATACACATCGATGGCCTTTGGGGAATGCAATTCGGCAACGGCATTCTTTCGCAAAAGACCAACGCGCTGTACTGGGCGGCCGGACCCAATGACGAAGTAGACGGCGCATACGGGGTCGTCGAAGTCGTCAGCGACCAGTAGCACCGAAGGCGAGGCGGCCGAACGCGCCAGGGACGGCGCGTTCAGGCGCCCTCACCCCAACCCTCTCCCTCAGGAGAGGGGGGGTTCTTGGAGGCTGCGCGTAGCGCGGTGAGGGGATTCTGGCTAGAAGCTAGCAAGCTCACAGAGCGCGGTGCGCAGCGACTACCGCGCCACATTTTCCATCGCGAGTCGCCCCTCACCCCGATGCTCTCCCAGAGGGAGAGGGGCTCTGCTTTTCGCCTCTCCTTGGGGAGAGGCCGCGCGAGGCGCGGGTGAGGGGATTCTTAATCTTCGCCTCTCTGGGAACCCGCTCGCGCGCATCACCGCTCCAGCGTCTCGCCGCTCCAGGCATCCATGCGCCCACGGCATTCGCACATCGGGGAGTGCGTGACAGCGCTTCGTGCGACTCGCGTCTGATCTTTTGATTTCTCCGCCAAGCCGCCGGGCGCGCAAAGATGTTCAGCTCAGGCGTTCATCTCTCTATCGTTTGGCGTGCTCTGCGTCTTTGCGAGAGGACATGCTCAACGCACAACGCTCCTACCGCAGCCGCACGCCCGACTGGAGAACCTCCGTCATTGCTCGCGCTTTCGCGCGTGCTTCGTCGATCGAGCCGCCGAGCGCGAGCGAGACGCCCATGCGGCGATGACCTCGAACCTCGGGCTTGCCGAACAGACGCAGCGCAGTGTCGGGTTCCGTCAGCGCCCGCTCGACGCCCTCGAAGCGTATGTCGTTCGAATCCCCCTCCACGAGCAACGCGCACGACGCCGCCGGTCCGCGTTGGCGTATGGCCGGAATCGGCAGGCCCAGGATGGCGCGCGCATGCAGCGCGAACTCGGACAGATCCTGCGAGATCAACGTGACAAGACCCGTGTCGTGCGGACGCGGCGACACTTCGCTGAAATAGATCGTATCGCCCGCGACGAACAGCTCGACCCCGAAGATGCCGTTGCCGCCGAGATTCTCGGTAATCGCATGCGCGATGCGCTGCGATTCCGCGAGCGCCTGTGCGCTCATCGGCTGCGGCTGCCAGGACTCGCGATAGTCGCCGTCGATCTGCAGATGGCCGATCGGTTCGCAGAACGTCGTCTTGCCGCCGTGTCGAACGGTGAGCAATGTGATCTCGAAGTCGAATTTGATGAAGCCTTCGACGATGACGCGTCCCTGCCCGGCGCGACCGCCCTGCTGTGCGTACTTCCACGCCGTGCGCGACATCCGCCTGCGTCCGCACCAGACTCTGTCCCTTGCCGGAGGAACTCATCACGGGTTTGACGACGCACGGCAGGCCGATCTCGCGTATGGCCTGCTCGATAGTCGCGCTCGCTGTCCGCAAATCGATACGGCGAGGTGCGCAATTGCAGCTGCTCGGCCGCGAGCCGGCGAATCCCTTCGCGATCCATCGTCAATCGCGCGGCGCGGGCAGTCGGGATGACAGTGAAGCCTTCCTTCTCGAGCTCCACCAGCGTCGGCGTCGCAATCGCCTCGATCTCCGGCACGATGAGCTGCGGCTTTTCGCGCTCCACGACTGCGCGCAACGCACCGCCGTCCAGCATGTTGATGACATGTGCATCGATGCGCGACCTGCATCGCCGGCGCATTCGCATAGCGATCGACTGCGATGACTTCACAGCCGAAGCGCTGCAGTTCGATCGCGACTTCCTTACCGAGCTCGCCCGAGCCGAGCAGCATGACGCGCGTCGCCGACGCAGAAAGTGGAGTCCCGAGAGTGGTCACAGTCGCCTCGTTGATTGATTGTCGGCGGCAGTATCGTCCGTCCCAGCAAGCGCTGACAACGTCAGCCCGGATCCGAAGATGTGGAGGAGCCGCGAAAGACCGCAAAAAGGCGTGAGAGGATCTGAATGCAGCCGCGCGCACTGAGTCGACCAGCTTCCCCGCACCCCGGGGTGAAGATTCGCGCCGCGCCTTTTTCTTCTCTTATGACTCAGTCCTTTTTGCGGTCTTTCGCGGCTCTTCGTCATGCCGGCGTCAGTCGCGCCGAGGGACAGCATGCGTTCGACGCCCATCGCGGCCGCGCTTGCGACCGAGTATGCGGCGAGTACGAAGGCGATCTGCTGCAGCGACCCCGGCCATCCGAGCGCGGCGACGATGGCGAGCACCAGGGTCAGCGCGATCCTGACCCATTCGAGCTTTCTCGCGAACGCGCGCCCTTCAAGCCACACGCCCTGCACGAAGAGCGAGAAGCACATCCACGCAAACAGCAGCAGCACGAACGTGCGCGGCAGGTCCTTCTCGACTTGCAGCAGCCACAGCGACGCGGCGGTGAGCAACCAGAACTGCACGAAGATATAAGTGCGCGTGAAGGCGCTCGTCGGCGGATCGAACTTCGGATAGTTCGGGTCCACCGGCTTGTACGGACCGAGATCGGAGGGAACCCAACCCGGCGGCTTGAACCAGATCCGGAACTTGTCGCCCCACTTCCGGGTGCGCCACGCGAGTCTCGCGGTGTCGGCTCCAGAAATGAAAATTCGCCCAGAGCGGATTCCAGCTTTTCAGGCCGGTCGTAATGCCGTAGATGCACGGCATGTCAGCGCGCTCGTCCTTGAACGTGCCGAACAGGCGATCCCAGAGAATGAAGACGCCGCCGTAGTTCTTGTCGATGTACTCGGGATTGCGTGCGTGATGCACGCGATGGTTCGACGGCGTGACGAAAATCCACTCGAGCGGGCCGAGTCTGTCGGATGTGCTCGGTGTGCACCCAGAACTGGTAGATGAGATTGAGACTCCCAACCGTCACCACGACCGGCGCCGGAACGCCGGCGAGAAACAGCGGAATGTAGAAGACGAAGCCGATGTAGTCCGTCCCCGTCTGGCGCAATGCGGTGCTGAGGTTGAACTCTTCGCTCTGGTGATGCGCGATGTGCGAGGCCCACATGATGCGCCACTCGTGCCCGAAGCGATGCTTCCAGTAGTAACAGAAGTCGTACGCGACGAAGGCGACGACCCATTGCCAGGCAGATTCCATCGACCACTGCGGTACGCCGATCCACTTCACCAGCGCGCCGAATACGACGCTCCCGAACCCGAGCCTGAGAATGTCGACCAGACGACTCAGCACGCCTAGTTGCAGGCTGTTGACAGTGTCGCTGAGTCGATAGGTGTTCTTCTTCACCAGGCGGCCATAGAGGTACTCGACCCCCATGGCCAGAATGAAGAAGGGAATGGCGACTTCGACGTAGTTCATGGGGGTCTCGTCGGCTGCGGCCGCGACTATTGAGAGCAGTCTAAATAATTCCCGCGCCTGGTTGTATCGGACGCCTGCATACAACCGGCGAGCAGGGGCTTTCCCCGATCCGCCTGCATTGCGGCTGCACGCCTACGTCTCTAACAGGCTGTTGAAAAAGTCCTTCCATGGACTTTTCCAACGTCGCTTGCGAAAAGTGTGATTTTCGCTGCGCTCCCGAAATCAGGAACATAAGACTGTGCATGATTTCGCCGGGCCTTCCGTGGCCCGGATTAGCAGGGTGTTGAAAACATTTTTCAACACCCTGCTAACCTTCACCCCTTCGATTTGGCGCCCGATCACCAAAAGGACCCCGCATGCGACCGTCCTTGCTGCTTTCCATATTCCTGTTGAGCTTCGCGGCGACCGCGGCCGACGCGCCGACCAAGACCGACTGGGACGTGTCCTCTCCGCCCGGCGAGCGGCGCGAAATTCCCCTCGACGTGCGCTCCGGCACGTGGATGAGCCTCGACGTCAGTCCGGACGGCAAGCGCATCGCGTTCGATCTGCTCGGCGACATCTACGAGCTGCCGATCGAGGGCGGCGAAGCTCGCTCGCTCACGTCGGGCATGGCGTGGGACATGCAGCCGCGCTACTCGCCCGACGGCTCGCAGATTCGTCTTCACTTCGGATCGCGCGCGGCGGCGACAACGTCTGGATCATGAAGGCCGACGGCAGTGCGCCGCGCCAGGTCACCAAGGAGGACTTTCGCCTGCTCAACAATCCGGTCTGGCATCCCGAACGGGCGTTACGTCGCGGCCCGCAAGCACTTCACGACGCGCCGCTCGCTCGGCACCGGCGAGATCTGGCTCTACAGCATCGACGGCGGCGACGGCGTGCAGCTCGTCAAGCGGCCCAGCGAGGAATTCCAGAAGGAGCTTGGCGAGCCGGTGTTCTCGCCCGACGGCCGCTACCTGTACTTCACGCAGAACAGCACGCCGGGCGCCACGTTCGAATATCGCGCAGGACGTGAACAAGCCGATCTTCAGCATCCGCCGCTACGAGCTTCGAACGGCGACACCGATACCGCGGTCGAGGGTCCCGGCGGCGCGGTGCGGCCGACGCCGTCGCCCGATGGACGCTATCTCGCGTATGTGCGCCGGCTGCGCACCGACAACGCATTCGAGACGGCGCTTTTCTTCAAGGACCTGCAGTCAGGAGAGGAGCGCCAGCTGTACGCAGGACTGGATCGCGACATGCAGGAGACCTGGGCCGTCCACGGCGTGTATCCGAACATGGACTGGACGCCCGACAGCAAGAGCGTGGTGTTCTGGGCGGGCGGCGGCATCAAGCGGATCGATATTGCTACGCGCGGCGTCAGCGACATTCCCTTCCATGTCCGCGACGCGCGCGGCTCGATCGCGCCGCCGCGCTTCGAAGTTGCCGTCGCGCCGGATGAAGTGCACGCGCGCATGATTCGCTTTGCGACTGTCTCGCCCGACGGCAAGCGCGTCGTGTTCGAGGCGTTCGGACGTTTGTGGCTGCGAGACGTCGCGGGCGGGACGGCGAAATCGCTGACGCGCGACGACAGCGGCGCGTTCGAGCTGTTTCCCTCCTGGTCGCGCGACGGCCGTCAGCTCGTCTTCGTGCGCTGGACCGACGCGGGGCTCGGCGAGATTCATGTCGTGGCGAGCCGGCGGCGGACGTTCCCGCGAAGTCACATCTGCGCCGGGCCACTATCTGCATCCGCGCTTCAGTCCGGACGGACGCGCGATTGTCTATCGAGCGTTCGACAGGGCGGTCAGCTGACTTCGCCCTTGTGGTCCATCGACCCGGGCTCTATCTGATCCCGACGGCGGGCGGCGAACCGCGGCGACTCACCGACAAGGGCCGCAATCCGCATTTCGGCGCGTCGGGCGAGCGCATGTACTACACCGAAGACGCGCAGCCCGCGAAGGAGAGCGAACCCGCGCACGAACTCGTCAGCGTCGATTTGCAACGGCAAGGACCGGCGCGTGCACGCGAAGTGCGCACTATGCGACGCGAATGGAAGTCTCGCCGACGCACGCTGGCTGGCGTTTCGCGAGAACTACCACGTGTACGCGGCGCCGCTGCCGCCGGCCGGACAGCTCGAGCTCTCGCTGAAGATGAAAGCGCTGCCGATGCGTCGCGCGAGCGATGTCGGCGGAGATTTCCCGAGCTGGACCGACGCCGACACGCTGACCTGGACGCTCGGACCGGCGTTGTATCGCGCGGAGATGGTCGAGCTGTTCGCGTCGACCTCGCCAGGCCGACTGGAGCGACGACGGACGACGAGCGAGGCGGCACCGGAAAGCACGGCGAGCGCATCGCCGATCTGACGTCACGCAGCCCGCAGACAAACCATCCGGCGTGGTCGCCCTCACCGGCGCACGCATCATCACGATGAACGGCGCGGAGCAAGTGATCGACGACGGCGTGATCGTGATGCGCGACAATCGCATCGTCGCCGTCGGCGCGGCGAACGCCGTGCAGATTCCCGGCGAAGCGAAGCGGCTCGACCTGGGCGGTCGCACGGTCATGCCCGGCCTGATCGACATTCACGCGCACGGTCCGCAGGGCGTGAACGACATCGTGCCGCAGCAGAACTGGTCGGCGCTCGCGCACCTCGCGCTCGGCGTGACGACCGTCCATGACCCGTCCAATCAGGCGAGCGATATTTTCGCGGCGTCGGAGTATCAGCGCGCCGGCAGCATCCTCGCCTCGCGCATCTTCTCGACAGGCGACGTCATCTATGGCGCTCACGCCGAAGGGTTCGCGAGCATCGACAAGCTCGAGGACGCGCGCAATCACGTGCAGCGACTCAAGGCGCAGGGCGCGATCTCGGTCAAGAACTACAACCAGCCGCGTCGCGAGCAACGTCAGATGGTGGTCACCGCCGCGCGCGAAGCCGGCCTGATGGTCGTCGCCGAAGGCGGCTCGCTGTATCACATGGACATGAACATCATCGCCGACGGCAATACCGGCCTCGAACACAACCTGCCGCCGGAGCGCTTCTACGACGACGTGATGCAGTTCTGGCCGGCGACCGGCGTGGGCTACACGCCGACGCTGATCGTGACCTTCGGCGGCCTGCGCGGCGAGGACTGGTTCTATCAGGAGTCGGAGGTCTGGAAGCATCCGATCCTGTCGCGGTACGTTCCGCCGCACGTTCTGCAGCCGCGTTCGGTGCGTCGCCAGATGGCGCCGCCAGCCGACTATCAGGCGTTCCGCGACTCGGCGGCGAACGCGAAGCGGCTCATGGAAAGCGGCGTGCTCGTGAACATCGGCGCGCATGGTCAGCGCGAAGGACTGGGCTCGCACTGGGAGATGTGGGGCTTCGTGTTGGGCGGCATGTCGCCGATGCAGGCGCTGAAGGCGGCGACGATCAATCCGGCGCGCTACATGGGCCTGGCGCGCGACATCGGCTCCATCGAAGCCGGCAAGCTCGCCGACCTGCTGATCGTCGACGGCAATCCGCTCGAGGACATCCGCGTCACGGACGACATTGCGTATGTCGTGCTGAACGGCCGGATCTACGAGGGCGGCACGCTCGCCGAAAAGGTGACGGGCGAGCGCAAGCTCGCGCCGTTCTACTGGAGCGCAGCGAGCGAATGAGAACCCTCACCCGCGCTCCGCGCGGCCTCTCCCCTAGGGAGAGGCAAAATGAAGAATCCCCTCTCCCGCGGGAGAGGGTAGGGTGAGGGCGCGCAGCTCGCTGCGCTCTCATGCGCGCGAGTGCGCGACTCTCCCCTCACCCGCGCCCCGCAGCCTCTGCTGCACATGGATGTGCGAATGCCGCGATGCGCAGGGAGTGCTGGAGAGGGGGAGGGGAGGGGGGATGCTCGCTGGAGCGGCGGCTGCACATGGATGTGCGAATGCCGCGATGCGCAGGGATGCGCTGGAGCGGCGGCTGCACGGATGTGCGAATGCCGCGATGCGCAGGGATGCGCTGGAGCGGCGGCTGCACCGGATGTGCGAATGCCGCGGGCGCATGGAGCGCTTGAGCGGCTCCCAAAGGAGAGGCGAAAGAATGAATCCCCTCTCCCGAGGGAGAGGGTAGGGTGAGGGCATCTTTCCGGTCGTAATTGTGAGATCACTTCTCAGTGAATGGTGATTCGGAATGACTCCCCGCACCATCGCCCTCTTCGGCGCGACGGGTCTCGTCGGACGCGAGTGTCTGAAGTTCCTGCTCGACCGCGCGGAGTTTTCGCGCGTCGTCGTCTTTGTGCGCCGGCAGGTGCAATTGGAACTGTCGCCCGCTCAACAGCAGAAAGTTGAGCTGCACCTCATCGACTTCGATCGCCTCGCAAGCTACGCGAGCCTGCTCGCCGTCGATCAGATTCTGTGCGCCCTGGGGACCACGATACGCAAAGCGGGATCACAGCAGGCGTTTCGCAGGGTCGACTTCGAGTATCCGGCTGAGATCGCGCGCCTCGGGCTCGAGCGCGGCGCGCGTCACTTCCTGCTGGTGAGCGCACTGGGCGCCGACGCGCGCTCGCGCGTGTTCTACAACCGCGTGAAAGGCGAGCTCGAAAACGCCGTGCTCGCCCTGCCCTATCGCGCGCACACCATCGTTCGTCCGTCCCTGCTGCTCGGGGAGCGCGAGGAAACACGGCTGGGCGAGAAGATCGGTGAGAAGCTCGCGTTCCTCGCCCCGCGCAAATACAAACCGGTGCACGCGCGCGACGTTGCGTGGACTCTGGTCAACGCGGCCGCCGCAGACCGCGCGGGCGTGAACGTGATCGAATCGCAGCAGATTCAACAGGCGCCAGTCGCGCGCGCGTGAGCCTGCGTGTCTGCGACCAACGATTGGAACTGAGCGGCGAAATCTTGTCAGCGCCAGTCGTCTTCTGGGGTGACAAGCGCGTGGGTGAAGACGCAACCGGGCGGGGCTACACCGCCGATTCAGGTGTGGCTGTGGTTCGGTCTGCGCTGAATTTCTCTCTCGCGATCTTCAACGCAGCGGCAAGGTCATTGAGGCTGTACGGCTTCGGTAATACTCCAAAACCCTCGCTCTCGGCGCGCCGTACGGCGGCGTCCGCGAAGCCGCTGGTGAGCAGCACTGGAATGTCGTCTCCGCGTGCGCGGATTTCCCGCCCAAGTTCGACCCCGTCCATATCACCCGGCATCATGATGTCCGAGAAGACGACGTCTACCTTGCTCCCGTTCGCCAGAGCGCCGAGAGCAGCCGACGCGCTCGCTACGCGCGTCACCTCATAGCCGAGCTCGTCCAGCATTTCGCTGACCGTCGCGGCCACTTCGTCATTGTCCTCTACGAGGAGCACGGGGCCGGCGGCGTCCGCGTCCCAGCGTTGTGTTTCCGGCGTTGCGAGATGACGGAGCGGCGACCGCAGGTTTGTCGGTCGAACGCGGGAGAAGCAAGACCACGCTCGTGCCGCGGCCGACCTCGGAGTCGACGCTGACCGCGCCCAGCGATTGCTTCGCGAAACCGTACACCTGCGCCAGGCCGAGACCCGATCCTTTGCCGACCTCCTTTGTCGTGAAGAACGGCTCGAAGATGCGATCCCTCACCTCCGGCGCGATTCCGGTGCCTGTATCGATGACGGATAAGCGCACGAAGTCGCCGTGCAGATCCTCTTGCTCGATCTCCGGCGCGTTCTCGCCCCGGATGGTGATCGTACCCGCCCGTTGGCATTGCATCGCGTGCATTGACCGCGAGGTTGAGCACCACCAATTCCAGCTCGCCCGGATCTACTTCGACTCGCCACAAATCCTCGGCGAAATCGAGTTCCACGTGAACGTCTCCGCGGAGACTGCGGTTGAGCAGTTCGCGCATGCCGCCGATGTGATGCGCGAGGTCGACGGACTGAGATTGCAGTGGCTGGCGACGAGAGAACGCCAGCAGCTGACGCGTGACTGCTGCTCCGCGCTGCGCCGCCTGGCGCATGCCGTCCATCAGGAGCTTGCGACGCTCGGGATCAGCGTGCCGATCGAACATCTCGAGACCGCCCAGGATCACCATGAGAAGGTTATTGAAGTCGTGCGCAACGCCGCCCGTCAGCTGACCGATCGCCTCGATCCTCTGAGCTTGTCGAAGCGAATCCTCGATTCGCGTGCGTTCGGCCATTTCCGTACGCAGCGCATCGTTGGCGGCTTCGAGCTGCCGCGTACGGGCGAGAACGAGACTCTCGAGTTCCAGGGATGCGCGCTGCTGAGCCTCGAGCAGCGCCCGGACCTCGTACTGACGCAACCGAGCCCGGACCGCGGTCTGCACCGTGCTCGTCAGCGTGATCGCCTGGACGGGACGTTCGAGCAGCGAGACGTTGCGCAACCACGTGACCAACTCATGCCGCCATTTGGTGACCGCCGGTTGCTCCACATGACTCGTCAGAACCACGAACGGCAGATCCGACCAGGGCGGCTGTTGTCGTATCCAGGCGGATCAGCGCTAAAACGTTCTCGCCGAACAACGCTTCCTCGGCGACAAGCACGGCTGCGGCGCCTGCGTTCACATCCTTCACGAGGTCACTCAAGCTCTTGCAGACTTCAGCGTCGAGGCCGACTCGCCGCAGCAGCTCGGCCGAAGCCGGCGCATCGCGTCCGATCGGCGCGAGCACAAGAACTCTGCGCGCTTTCGGCGTCAGTCGTCAGCACGACCTTCGTTCCCTCATGAGCGGAGCGCTGTCGCCCGTATATCGGGGCGTGCCTGAGAAGATGCCGCTGAACTCCGTGAGCGGCGGACCGACGTCGATTCCATTCGACGTCAGGCGAAACTCGCGGATCGTGTGCTCGTGATTGCCGCTGCGCTTCTTGACGACCGAGAGCGCGCGTCTCACGACGCCGGCGTATTCGAAATAGCGCAGCATCAGCACTCCATCGCTCAGATAGCTGATGTCGAGCGGCGTCTCCATCGGCCCGACCAGGCCGTGCTGCGCGAGCACCAGGATGGTCAGCACGCCCTGCTGGTTGAGGTAGGTCAGCAACTCGTGCATCTGCAGGATCAGGAAGCGCCCGTCGGGCATGGCGTTCAGGTAGCCGTTGAGGCTGTCGATCACGACCACGCGCGCGTGGTCTGTCTTCAACGCTGCGTCGCACGTTTGCGGCGAACTCGCCGGGCGACATCTCGGCAGGATCGATCTGCTGGAAGCGGAACAGGCCCGACTCGAGCGCCTCTGTCAGCCTGCAGGCCGATGGTGCGGGCTCGCGCCTCGAGCGTGCTCCGCCCTTCGTCGAAACCGAAGAAGACCGCCTGCTCGCCGCGCTGCACGGCGGCCATCGCAAAGGAAAGCGCCAGCGAAGACTTGCCGACGCCCGCCGCACCGATGAAGAGAACGTTCGTGCCGCGTTCAAAACCGCCGCCGAGCATGCATCCAGTTCGGCGTTGCCGCTCGAAGCGTACTCCATCGCAAAGGACTGCGTGTGCTCCGCCGCGACGAGTCGCGGAAAGATCACCAGGCCGCCCTTCTCGATGGTGAAGTCGTGGAAGCCGCCGCGGAACTGAATGCCGCGCATTTTCACCACGCGCAACGCCGCCGTTCGGCGCCGTACTCGATCGCCAACTGCTCCAGCAGCACGACGCCATGCGAGATGGAATGCAGTTGCAGGTCGTTGTCCGCCGAAGAGAGGTCGTCGAGCAGGATCGACAGTGCACTGCCGGCTCGCAAAGAAGTGCTTGAGCGCGAGCACCTGGCGTCGATAGCGCAGCGGATTCTGCGCGAGAAGGCGCAGCTCGGAGAGACTGTCGAACACGACGCGGGTCGGGTTGAGCTGTATTGACGTGATCGAAAACGAGCTTGGTGGTTTCACTGAGCTCGATTTCGGCCGGGTGGAGCACCGTGAGCTCGCGTTGCGGGTCGAGCGTAAGCCTCCGCCGGCACGAGTTCGAAGATGTCGACGTCCGCAAGCGACCACCCGTGTCGCTCGGCCACCAGCATGCAACTCCTGTCGCGTCTCCGACAGCGTGATGTAAAGGACCCGCTCGCCCTGGCGCACGCCCTCGAGGAGAAATTGCAGCGCGATCGTCGTCTTGCCAGTGCCGGGCTTGCCTTCGTAGAGGTACATGCGGTGCGGATCGAACCCGCCGCCCAGAATGTCGTCCAACCCGGACGCTGCCGGTGGAAACCCGCGGCAGATGTGTGATCTCAGGCAACTTGGCCATGTTCGCCCCCGTCTAATGGACCCTGCCCCAACCTTTGTTGTTTTGATGCTTCGGGACGCTTCCGGCTGACGCGGTCAACTCATCGGAACGCGCGCACACCGGTCAAACGCGTGAAAGTCATTCAATGGTTCCCTGGGAGCGATGACTTTTCTCAACCGATTCGAGTCTGCGCGGAATCAGAAGCCGACTTATGTCGGGAACCACGCAGCGCCTCCGGACAGATTCATTCGCGGCCGCCGATTGCTGTTTTTGCTCGCCGGACGTCCCGATGGGGTTTTGAGGCTATTCTCGGCCTTTAGTGTCTCAAAAGGGGATCGCCATGCGCCACTTTGCATCGCTCGTCGACCCTGACGAGCGGTCGCCGAGCCTCTTCTTCGCAGCAGGCAGTGAGCGGAGAGAGTTTGAGCCGCACGATAGGCATTCATAAGGGCGTCAGTCATGAAAC
>CAVRQU010000016.1:0-27756 GCA_963723505.1 uncultured Gammaproteobacteria bacterium | reverse complement strand
GATCAGATTCCCGCCGCGGGTATTCAGTGACTCCACCACGTATTGCTGATGCTGAAGGCCGCGGACAGCCTGTTGATATACGAACGCCAGACGCGGGTCGTCATCAGCAGGTGTGGGAATGCGGCCGCGCTCGGAGGTGCTCATGAGCAGAATCCGCGGTGTGGGTGCGGCATTTCAGCTGGCGCGCTGCGTGTAGGCATTCATCCAATCGCGATTCAGCTTTGGTACCACAACTACTCTCCGCTGATACATTTCTTATCGCCGCAACGCCACCGCGACCTGTGAGTTCCTGGGCGATCCGTTACTTCACGCGGATTTGCACAGGTCAGCGCAGGGACAGCGCATATCGCTTCTCGAGGATGAACCTGCGCCAGCTCAGCGGTGCGACACCTGCAGAACGCTCGATCCGTACACGCGCCACAGCCGACCTTCCAGGATGTAATCGCGCATCATCGCGAAGTAACCCTCCGAATTGCGGGTCGAGAGGCGCGTTCCGTCGGCGGCCGTCTCATACTCGAAGATGCCGTGTTCGGCGCGAGGAAAGATGGCAATGTCGATGGGCTTGCCACTGCCAGCAAGCGCGTGAAACCGCCGGACCGTTTCATCAATTGGCGCGTCGATATCGTCTGCTCCCAGTATCCAGAGCTGCGGCGTGCTCAGGCCGCGCAATACCGGCATTGGATCGTATTTGGGCAACACGCCCCGCAACAGCATCGGCCCCTGCTCGCGCACCTTCGCCTCCGGCTGTTCCAACATGAAGAACGTGACGTTGCCGTGCACATACTTGAACCAGGGTTCGTTGCCGTACTTGGCGCGAACGGCGTCGAGGCGATCGAAGCCGCTCTTGAAGTTGCTGACTACGATGGCTTCGGTCGCATCCGCGATTTCCAGCGCTTTGCTCACTACCTCCGGTCCATAGCCGCGCCGGGTCATGTCCAGCTCGACGGCAGCGCGATCTTCTTCGATCGGAGGAATCGCCAGCCCGTAGCCGACGATGACGAAATCCACCTGCGCCATCGTGGCAGCAAGCGGTGCAACCCAGCCGCCTTGACTGGTTCCCTGGTAGCCAATCCTGCCGGCGCGCGAACCAGCGAGGCGCTGCGCTTCGCGCATAGCGGCGACGGCATCTTTCGCGAGCAAGGGGTAGTCGTGCGTGTATTCTCCGCCGGAGGCTCCCGTACCGCGCTTGTCGTAAACGAACGCGCCGATGCCTGCCGAGGGAAACAATCGCTGCAGCTCATAGAAGTCACGCGCCGACGATTGTTCAGAGCCGTGGACGAGCACTACGATCGGCACCGGGCCGCGCCCCTTTGGCATCACCAGCCGGCCGGCCAACTCGGTGCCTCCCGACTGAAAGCGCGTTTCCGAAATATCGAACGCGATGCGCTTCCCTTCAGGCTATCGAAGCGGATCTCGCCGGCATCGCATTCTGAAAAAGACACTCGCTTGCCATCGGGTCGCCCGGTCCAGCCGAGGGTGCTGCTCCAGCTTCCGTCGGGATCTCGACTGAGCTTGCCCGAGGTTCCATCCTTACGCCGCCATCGCAATCGACCTTCGTCACTGGGAGCGATGTCAACATCGCTGCCATCGCTCAGGCGATAAATGCCGATCCGACAGTCGCCGCGTCATCTCTGCGGCATTCGCTGCGGCTTGGCATCCAAGTATTGCCCCTGCGCCCAGGACCAGTGATCTGACAACAAAGTTCATGAGCAAGCCTCGCAATCCGAGCGTCGTGTCGCATTCGGACGCAACGCAATCGACGGAGGTTGCACCGGCCCGCTATATCAATCTGAGATCCTTGGCTCGTGAAGGCGGCATGACAGTAATGCTGCGCTGCTCGCAGAAATTTTTCCCGACAGCGACAGTTGCGTGCCGAAGATCTGTGACGCGCGTCAAACTTTTCAGGTCCGTGTTGAACGTAATCTGCCGGCCCAGGCACCCGGACCGGCTCACTTGCACAACAGCGACTACTCCACTCTGATCGGACACCTCGAGCGCGAGGCAGACAGGCGGCCACAGCTGTACGTTGCCAAGGTCGCGGCCGCTGCCACGCTCGGATATGTCGGCCCGGCGCTGGTCGCAATCGAGATCCTCGCGGTCTGTGTGTTCATCATTCAATCGCTCGCGTCCGGCGGCAGACCCTCCGTATGGATGGTGCTGGGCTTCATCGCCGGCATCGTGACGCTGATCGCAATGACACGTGCGCTCCGTGTCCGGATTGCTGAACCGGATGGCTTGCAGGTTACTCGGGAAGAAGCGCCGGAGCTGTTCGCGCGTATCGACGACGTATCCGCAAAGATCGAAGGTGCGCAGTTGGCGTCGGTCACTATCACCGGTGAATTCGACGCCAGCATTCGCCAGATCCCTCGCTGGGGCGTATTCGGCGCCTACCGCAATCACCTGCAACTCGGCGTTCCGCTGCTGATCGCGCTGAACGTGGAGGAATTCACCGCGGTGCTCGCGCATGAGATGGGCCACCTCAGTAGAAAGAATCCACGGTTCAGCGCCTGGATCTATCGTCAGCGAATGGTCTGGAACCTGCTGCGACAGAAATTTGCAGAACCCGCGGATCTATTCGAGCGGCTGCTCGCAGTCTTCTATCGTTGGTATGCAGCCTGGTTCTACGCGTACAGCTTCGCGCTGGCGCGCAATCACGAGTGTGAGGCTGATCACATCGCGGCAGCGATCACGACTCCGGAGACTCTCGGCCGCAGTTTGATCAAGATGCAGCTGACCGGCCGCTTCCTCTCCGAGGTGTTCTGGACACGCTTCCTGGCGCGGGTTGAGGAAACACCCGAGCCGCCCTACCGCCCATTTTCTCTGCTGCCGCGCGCCTTCAAAATCGCGGAGAAGGAACCGGCGCGACAGCGATGGTTGAACGAATCGTTGCACAGATATGCGGCGGATGGCGACACACATCCAAGCCTCGCAGATCGCCTGGCAGCGCTGGATGTGTCAGCGCACTTACCGGCTCCTGACACGGGATCTGTCGGCCTGACGCTATTGGATCCATCGCGCCGCGCTTGATCCATCACTGTGATGAGGTGTGGCGCGCAGAGAACGTCGCGAAATGGCGCAAGCGTCACGACGAAATCGGGGAAGCGCGCTGGAAGATCGCGCAGTACGAGCAACACGATAGTAGCGAGCTCGGGCCCGAGGATCTCTGGTCGAAAGCGCACTTGCTATTGACAGTGAATCGGGACGCGGAAGCGATCGACACTTTGCAGATGCTGGTCGCGCGTGAAGGCGACTATCCCGACGCGCATCTGCTCCTTGGCCGGTTGCTGCTCGCTCGAAACGACGAACGTGGGCTGCCGCATCTGGTCACGGCGGCCGAACAACACTACGAATTGGCGAGCACCGCGGACTCGATCGGATATACCTATCTTGTGAACCGCGGACGTAAGGGCGAAGCAATGCGCTTGCGGCAGCGGATCAGTCAGCTGAGCGGCGGCTGAGCCGTTTCATCGGCGCGCTCCTTGCGTGCGGCGTCCTGAGCGCTAGACGCCGTGTGTGTCCTGGCCCATTTGCGGCGTTGATCCCTGGGTGGAAAGGTATCCTGCCATCGAAGCGGTCTGAGGCCGACCGGTTCCGCGATGTGGAACTTCGCGTCCCTTCGCTCCTCTAGCGGCCGGGACGCTCCTGCGGCTCTTTCACCGTTCGCGGCGGGGTCAAGCATGCGACGGTCGTGCGTGACAGTGTGTCATGCGGTGACACACACGCGCGACATGCGATGCCGCACCCCTCCGATGTCGACATGACGGCTGTTGCGAACGCAACTACGGCTCGCTACAGGCTGTAAATCGTGCGTGGTGGTCGTCACGCGCTTGGCATGGTCGTTGCAACTCACTGGCTCGCTGACGTCGGCGACGCGTAGTGGGGCGTGACCTTGGCGAGTGCGCTGCCGCATCTATCGCGATCGGACGTTGGCTGCAGCGGTTGCCGTTGCGGTCGCGACACGCCGAAGTGCGGCGCGACGCAGCGACTCCTTGGTTCGAGCAGCAGGGGGAACTCACCATGAAAGTTGACAAAAGGCTCGTTGCGTCGACCAGCGCATTGGCGCTCCTGCTGGCGTCCCAGGGCGCGGCTGCGCTGGACGCGATCGAAGTGGGTGAATGGAAGATCGACTTCAGCGGCAACATCAACGGATTCGCCAGTGATGTGAAGTGCGAATCCCCGGCGGGCGGCGCCACCATCGGCGGCGGGCTCGCCTGCGGCTCGCTCTCGGGGGGCGACTACGACGACAACAACATCCGCACCGGCTTGCTGCCTTCGTGGCTCGGCTTCCATGCGGAGAAAACCGACGGCGACAACAAGTACGGCGTCATGATCGGTTTTCAGCCGGGTATCGACGGCGGGAACCAGAGCGGGATTACGCGGCGGCCCGATTGACGGCGGCCTCGGCCTCAACTCAGAAAACCTGCGTCAGGTGTACCTCGAGTGGTCCGGCAATTGGGGCGGCATCAAGATCGGTCGCGACCTTGGCCTGTTCGGCTCGGACGCCATCTTGTCCGACATGACTCTGCTTGGCGTCGGCACGGTTTCCGACCTTACCCGAGGCGGAGGCAACACTTCGCTGGGCCGGATCGGCGTCGGTTACGTGTACGCCGACTGGAAAGGTCAGATCCAATACTCCTCGCCGAAGTTCGGCGGATTCCAGATCAACGTGGCGCTCGTTGACCCCTGGGGCCTCGTCAATTTGTCCGGCGAGAGCCTGAATGCCGCCACGTTCAATCAGGAAGGCAGCACCTACGGCTTGGAGGGCAAGGCGGCCTTCAGCTTTGGCGACCCGAAAGACTTCAACGGCAAGGTCTGGGTGAGCGCCATCAGCCAGGAAATCAAGAGCGCCGGCGGCTTCGGCAGCGAGGACGCCCTCGGGTATGACGTCGGCGCCAAAGTCGGTCTTGCCGGCTTTGAGGTCGTCGCCTACTACTACCAAGGCGAAGGCATTGGCAGCACAGGCTTTCTGTTCGATGCCGTAGATCAGGCGGGAAACGCGCGCGACTCGGACGGCTTTTATGTGCAGGCCACGTTCAAGCTCCCCGGCATCGGCACCAAGATTGGCGCGAGCGCCGGTGAGAGCAATCTCGATCGCGGCCCCGCCGATCTACCCAGCTCGGCGCTGTTCTCGAAGAACGAGTCGGTCGTGGTCGGCGTCTATCATCCGCTGACTTCCTTCTTGAATCTGGTCGTCGAGTACACGCAAACGGAATCCACGGCGCACAATGGGGCCGAAGCTAAAGAGACGGCCATTGCAATCGGTGCGATTCTTTTCTATTGACGACCTCTCCAGGAGTATGGCGAGAACGATGATGGAGAACCGCGTCGATTGCGTGGACGCCAACTTGCGATAGCGAGCGGTGCGCTGGCGCTTGTTGCAGCGGTCACCTGCGCCGCGGACACGCCGCGCGATGTAATCGTGCTCTGGTCGGCCAACGATCAATGGGTGAAGATCGAGCCGCAGGATGATGCAGCGGCGTCGCCGAACGATCATCCGGCCCAGCTTGCGAGCGAAGCCATCAGCAACGCGCTCGCGGCGCTGCGAATTCGCATCGTGGACGAGGATACGGCCACTGAAGCGCAGCGGTCGGTTTTCACCGCTGAGGAACTCCGCAACCTCGCTCCTCGAATCGCTTCGGGACTTGCCAAAGCCGGGCCTCGGCAGGACGTGACGTTCAGTACGATCGGGAGCCATCCGCGGGCCGCTGGCGGGTTGGTGAAGGACCCCGGCGTCAACGCGGGCCGCGTGTTCTATGACGACGGCAAGATCAACGTGATCTTTGGTGAGTTGCAGTCAGGCTACCGGAAGCGGAGCGTCTACGGTCAACGCACGGAAGACTTCACTCCGCGTCAGCAAGGGTCGCGCACCAAGGCTGCTGAACATGAGTGGGCCCTCGCGGCGCGTCCTGGCGTCGAGCTTCATTCGAATGCAGGCGGCGTGCGCAACGACTGGGTCGAGATTGACGGCGCAGCTGTCGCATCGGGCGCAGCGGCTGTGTCGCAGGCGCCGGCGGCAGCGACGCCTCCAGCAGCAACAGCAGCGGGATCCGGGGAAGGACCCGCGGCGACGAAGTCCGGCGCGGACCTCGAGCAACGCCTGAAGACTCTCAAGGAGCTCCGGGACAAGAACCTGATCAGCGAAGAGGCTTACCGCGCGAAGATGCAGGAGCTGCTGTCCGAGCTCTGAACGTTCGAAGACAAACATTTCCGTCCCTGACCAGGGATAAAGGGGTGATCCCATGAATCCCATGAAGCGTTCACTCTCAACTATCCGAGCGCTCGCTGTCATCTCAGGCCTGAGCCTGTTGTCGCTCGCCGCAGCGAGCGTCGATGCGGCGGAAGCTCCCTCCGCTCCCGTCAGCCAGGCGATGATCGACGCGGCCGCGAGCGACTCGCAGAACTTTCTGCACACGAACGGCAACTACGATCAGACGCGCTACTACCCCGCCGCGCAGATCACCCGCGCCAACGTGAAGAAGCTCAGTCCCGCCTGGATCTTCCAGACGGAGATCATCGAGTCGATGGAAACGACGCCGATCGTGTCCAACGGCGTGATGTATGTCACCACCTCGTTCAATCATGTGTATGCGCTCGATGCCGCGAGTGGCGCGCAGCTCTGGCATTTCAAGCACAACATGGGACCGGTCACGACCTTCTGTTGCGGCCCGAACAATCGCGGAGTGTTCGCCTACGGCGACAAGCTCTACATGGGCACGCTCGACGCCAAGCTCCTCGCGCTGGACGCGAAGACGGGTAAGTTGGTGTGGGAGCAGCAGATCGCAGATCCCGAACTGGGCTACAGCGAAACCATGGCGCCCACCGTTGTCGACGGCAAGGTCCTCATCGGCACGAACGGCGGCGAATATGGCATCCGTGGCTTCGTGAAAGCCTATGACGCCAATTCCGGCCAGCTCTTGTGGACGTTCAACACGATCCCGGAGAACTCAGTGGGCGTGTGGGCCACCAAGGACGCCACCGGGCTCGACATGAAGCGCGATATCAAGGCGGAGAAAGCGGCGCTCAAGAAGCTCGGGGATCCATACAAGACCCTCGGTGGCGGCGTGTGGCAGAACATGGCAGTCGACCGGGAAACCGGCATCGTGTACTTCGTCGTCGGCAACCCCTCACCGGACCTGTACGGCGCCATTCGGCCGGGGGACAATCTCTACACCAACTCGCTGGTCGCTGTTGACCTGCAAACCGGCAAGTACAAGTGCCACTTCCAGTACATCGCGCACGATGTCTGGGATCTCGATGCGGTCAGCCCGGTCATCATCACGCGCGTCAACGACAAGGGCGGCAAGCCCGTCAAGGGACTGCTCCACGGCGGGAAAACCGGCTACGTCTACGTGCATCGCGCGGATGATTGCAGCTTGATCCGCTTCTCCGAGCCGATGGTGTCGCAGGAGGGACGCTGGGTGCTGCCCACCAAGGAAGGCGCGCGCATGCTGCCGGGCGCGAACGGCGGTGTCGAGTGGTCGCCGATGGCGATTGATCCGACGCAAAACACGGCGTACGCCATCAACCTGCACCAGCCGATGACGTACCACGTGGAGGAGACACCGTATCCCGGCGGTAACAAGCTCTGGCTCGGCGGCGCGTTCAAGGTCATCCCGGGCGAGGAGCAGTCCGGCAACGTCTCGGCGGTCGACTACAACACCGGCAAGATTCGCTGGCAGGTCAAGACCCCGCAGCCGATGATCGGCGGAATTCTCGCGACCGCAGGCGGTGTGGTGTTCACCGGCGAGGCCAACGGCTGGTTCAAGGCGTACGATTCCTCGAATGGCAGCGAGCTGTGGCGTTTCCAGTGCGGCGCGGGTGTCAACGCTCCGCCCGCTTCCTATACGTTGGGCGGCAAGCAGTACATCGTGGTCGCCGCCGGCGGCAACGTGCAAATCGATGCCAAGCGCGGCAACAGCATCCTTGCTTTCGCGTTGTCAGACTAGGGGGATGCGGATCGCATTTGCGGCGGCGACGCTGTTGCTGGCGTCGCTCGCATCGGCGCAGGACGAATTCGCCGCGGTGCGCGGGATGATTCAGACCTGCGCTGCCTGTCACGGCGAAGACGGCGCGTCGAAGGTGCCGGAGAACCCGATTCTGGCCGGCCAGCAGTACTACTATCTCTACCTGCAACTCAAGGACTTCAAGAGCGGCGCGCGCGCGAGCGAGATCATGGCGCCGCTCGTCCAGCCTCTGCAGCCCGAGCAGATGAAGCTGCTCGCCCAGTTCTACTCGAAGCAGACGTGGCCATCGATCGGCCACGCGGCCGAGGGCGCCAATGTAGACATCGCGCGGCGCGCCATAGATTCCGGCGAGTGCATCGCGTGCCACCTGGGCGATTTTCGAGGCAACAGCGGCGTGCCACGTCTGGCAGGTCAACACCCCGAGTACCTGAAGCGTACGATGCTCGCTTTCAAGAATCGGGTACGTAACAACTCACCGGACAAGACCGCGCTGCTCGCCACCTTCAGTGAGCAGGAGATCGCGAGCCTCGCGGACTATCTCGCCTCGCTCACGGTGTACCAGAGCTCGCAGGGCGCGGAGGTTCAGGGAGCGCCAGGACATTGACGACCTCCGCATGGCCGCCCGCCGCCGCGTGATCGCGTGCAGTCTTTCCGCTTCGATCCTTGAGTGATTTGTCGGCTCCGGATTCGAGCAGCTTCCGTACGGCCGCAAGATGCCCTTGCGCGCTCGCCATCATGAGGGCGGTCATGCCCCGATTGTCCCGCAAGTCCACGCGCGCTCCGCTTGCGAGTAGTGCCTCGATGGCATCCACGTGGCCGTAGCCGGCCGCCCACATGAGTGCGGTCAGGTCGTTCTGGAATCTTTCATTTAGATCGACGTTGCGATCCAGAATGAGCGCGAGAATCTCCACGTTTCCGGAGCCTGCCGCGTAGACGAGTGCGGACTTGCCTGTACGGTCGACGAGATCAACCTGTGCGCCATTCTCGATCAACAGCCTCACCAGCGGCGTGTGCCCGCCATACACGGCGTGCATGAGCGGCGAGAGCAGTTGCAGATCCACGCGATTCACATCCGCACCGCTTTGGATCAAAACCCTGGCCGTCTCCAGGTGGCCGTTGCGAGCGGTTTCCAGCAGAGGAGTGGCTTGCTCCAGATTCGCCTGGTTGACGTCCGCGTCCGCCGCGAGCAGCGTGCGCACGACGGCGGTGTGGCCACCGCGGGCTGCTTCCAGCAAGGGCGTGGCGCCGAAGCGATTGCGCGTCCTGACCGACGCCCCGGCATGCACCAGGCGTTCGACCGCGGCCGCATCGCCCGCACGCGCCGCAGCGAGAAGCTGGAAATTGAGCTGGCGGGAGTCGATCGACTCTTGCGCCGTCGCACAGGAGCAGCACACCAGCGCGAGCAGCAACGCGCTGCCCGAGACGATTTTAGAAGCGGTCCGCATGGCTCATGTCGCGCGTTTCCGTGGCCGCATCGTCAGGCATCGAGCAGAACGTTCAACGCAGGGAGCTTCTGGAGACAAGTACCCGTCCATCGACGACTTCCCACTCGCCGGCGCGGTTGTACGTATGCACCCCCGCAACACATCCGAAGCGTCCTCGGGCATGAGTTGCGCGCACAGTTTCTCTTCGTATGTCGCATCGCTCAGCTGCATCTCGTTGAAGCACACCGAATGTCCGTACCCGCCGGCGCATTCCTGGCTGGGGCGGATGAGGCGCTCCGCCGCTCGCGAATGATGGCGCCGGCGCAACGCCCCCAGCGCACGTCGCTGCTGACGCAGCCTGCGGGGTGCAGCGACCAAGGACCCCAAGGCTGAGGCGCGACGAACAGCAATGTGAACGGCGCGTGGCCAACCACCACGAGCGGCGACACGAACATCCACCACCGGCCTTCATGCGCAAACAGCACAGGATCGACGGCGCGCAGCTCGAGGAGTGTGCGATCGAGCACCCATTCATCGGGAAATTTCACGGCGCGATACAGTTGCACTTCTCGCGCCTGCTCCGATTCAGGAACCATCCAGATCGCGCCGTCGTGCCTGAATACGTGCGGAAACGACAGATGATGAACTCGTTCGAGGACGGTCCGCACATTGTGCACTCGTCCGTTCTCGACGCGACCGCAGCTGATCACGCCGCGCCTTTCGGCGCAGCTGTAATCCTCGAAGAACATCCACGTCGCGCCGCTCTCTTCAATAAGGAACGGATCGGCCCAGAATCTACCGCGAGGACTGTCGATCCACGAGAACTCCCCGGAAGCAACGGATTCGCACCGGCCGTAGAGCGGTTGCGCCGATCGCCTGAGCCCGATGCGCCAATGCCAGGCCTCATCGCGCCGGCGCAGCTTGCGCACCGTACTCCGCACGATCGTCGGCACGAGCCAGCTGGCCATCTCGACATTCGTCGGCGTCCGATAGATAGCCCGTTTTCCTTGATACGCGCCGCACGGCCGCGTGAGCCGCTCCACATGCTCCGGCCCGTAGCGGTGTAGCTCGTAGAGCTTCCGTATGACGAAGTGCTGTGTCGACCAGTACACGTTGTAGCGGTTCATCGCGACGTAAGGCCGCGGGCTGGTTGCGAGGACACCGCGACACAGAATGGCACCCGCATCGAGCGAATCATCCAGGCGCTGCAACACTGCGCCGCTCAGCGGATTGCACTCCATGAGTTCCCAGAGCAACGCGGGTCCGCCACGATAGCGCTCGCTGTCGCCATGATGAAAGGACCACACGCCGTGGCGTGCTGCGCCGAGGATGTCGCCACGGACTATGTTGAAACCGAATCGCAGAATGACGTCGAGATCGAGAGCCTTGATTTCCTCGATCGCATCCGCGGGGAAGCGATGCACGAATCGCTTGCGCAGGGGCACCACCTCGATGCGACGTACGCCCTCGAACAGGTCGGTGCAATCCGCGGGAGCGTACGGGTCGGGCTGGACGCGCCAGCGCCGGTTCAGGAAGCGCAAATAAGCAAGGTGCAGCAGGCCGCGGCGGCGAGTGGGGTTGAGCAGAGCCCTCGCTGCGCGGACCGGCAGCGCCCCGCGCTTCTCCGGGCGGGATGGCGGCTCACAGTTTTCGATGACGCATTCGAGGCTCGCAAAATTGCAATTGCGCACGTCCTCGAGCACCTTTCTCATGAACAACTGCGGCGGACGCGAGCGATTGACCATCACTCCGATGCGTAGCTTTGGGCGGGCGGCGTCCGAGAAATAGTAGAGTCGGTTCAGAGAGAAGTCCGGGCCAGCAGCAGCGGCGGATGAGGGCTCACGGCGCTCGGTGGGTTCTGTGGCCGAAACGTCTCGCGGCAGGATACCGACTTGTCCTTGCATGAGCGCGATCTCGTCTTTGCGCGCAAGCGGAGCGCCGTTTTGGTCAAACGTGCGCGTTTACTCCGGCAACGCCTGGAGCGCGTACATCGCGGTGAGCACGGGCGAGGGCTTGATGCCGGCCTGGCCGAACCATCGGCCGTACGTCTGCTCGATCTGGCCAGTGCGATACACCTGGGCGAGCGCGCGGTTCGCCGCGAGGCGAAAATCAGAATCGTCGCGTCTCACGACGAAGGCATAGGGCTCATAGGAAAACAGCTCACGCGCCAGGCTGTACTTCTTCGGATCTGCCGACTGGATGATGTGGCCGATCAGGACGATCTGATCGGAGGCGAAAGCAGCGACCTGCTTGGCTTCCAGCTGCTTCAGGGCTTCCTCGCGAGTCGCCACCGCCACAACCTTGGCATCGATCAGGTTCTTCGTCAGCGCCTTCCTGAGCGCCGCCTCCGAAGTTGTACCGGTGACGACTGCCACCGATTTCCCGGCCACATCGGCGAGGGCGTTGACGTTCGAGCCGGCAAGCGAGAGCAGGCTTCCGCCTGTGACGAAAGTCATCAAGGTGAAATCGACCTTCTCGGCGCGTGACAACGTTATCGTTGTGGCCCCGCATTCGATATCAGCCTTGTTCTTGACGATCGCGTCGAAACGATCCCTCGAGGTGAGCGGCACGAACGTCGTTTTCAGATCGGTGAGCTTCAGTTCCTCCTTCACGGCGGTCGCGATGCGCTTGCACAGATCGACGGAATAGCCAGCCGGCTGTCCCGAAGCGTCGTTGAACGCGAGAGGAGGAGCATCGATACGATAGCCAATGCGTATCTCGCCAGACTTCTTTATCTGCTCGAGTGTCCCGGCCAGCGCAAAAGCGGGCAGCGCGCAGCAAATCAGGGCCAGCAGCGAAGCGGCGTCAGATCGGTGGAGCATGAATATCCCCAATTGTTGCTGGCAGGACGGCCCAAGCCTACTGAGTGTGGCTAGACGCTGGTATAGCTGCTTGCCGAATTGGGCGACTTCCTGAGCTGAGTGCGAGTGCTTACTGACGCCAGCCGCAGGCGGCAGCCGAAGGATGATCTCACGCTTGCATGGGAGCGCGCCCGCAGATCGCGGGCGCGCTGAGTCGAGCGTTCGTCAGAAGGCGACCGTCGCCTCCACGCCCCACATGCGCGGCTGCGGAGATCGACGCGAAAGGCGTGCCGAACGTGTCGGTCGTGATGTTGTTCACGCCCGTCACGTACTGGTCGTCCAGCACGTTGGTCACGTAGGCCGCCAGGCCGTACTTGTCGTTCGTGCTGGTCCAGGCCAGTCGCAGGTCGAGCCGCTGCGTGGCCTCGCCGACCTTGAAGTTCGACTGATCTGGCAGGTTCCCTGTCGCTCGGAGTCCGCGTTGCAACGCGACTCGCCTCGGTACGCGTAGCGGCCAGACAGATCCAGGTCGCCCACGGCGCCCAGCGCCCATCCGTAGCTCGCGCCGAGCGCGGCGCTCAGGTACGGCTCACCCGTCGGCTCGCCCGACAGGTCGATGGGATCCGTGCCCCGCGTCACCTTGTCCTTGTACGTGGCGTCGATGAAGGCCAGCGTTCGCGTACAGCGTGAGGTGGTCGACCGGCCGCCACTGCGCCTCGAGGTCGATGCCCCACGCCTCTTCGTCGCTGGTGTCGATGACGTACTGCGGGATGTCGGAGCCGTCGACGTCGTTGACGAGCGCGATCGCCTGCTTGTCGCTGTAGATGTAGTAGAACGCGGACGCGTTCAGCATCACGCCCGCATCCGGGAACAGGCTCTTCACGCCCGCTTCGACGTTCCAGACGTCCTCGTTGTCGAACTCCGACCCGACCTCGACGCTGTTGTAGCCGCCCGCCTTGTAGCCCTTGGCGACCGAGCCGAACATCATGACGTTCGGGGTGATCTTGTAGTCGAGCACGAGACGCGGGCTCACGTCGTCCCAGGTGTCTTCGCGCGTGACGGCACTCGCCCCACCGTCCGGCGTGTCCACCGCGAAACACGATGTCCGAGAAGCGATAGGCCTCAGGCGGTATCGGGAACGCATCGAAGAAGCCCGCCTGCTCGAGGGCCGCGACCACCTGGTCGAGCTCGGGCGTTTCATGCGGCCCGTTCGTCCAGCTGAACTCCTTGGTGTCGCGCGTGTAACGCAGACCGACCGTCAGGTTGGTGCGGTCGTTCACGATGCCAGATCACGTCGCCGAACGCCGCGATACGCCTCGAAGTCGCCGTGGTTGTACATCGCCTCGCGCCACGGCAGGCCGAGCATGGTGACGGCCGAACGGCTCGATGAAGCTGCTCGTGCCGCCGTACAGCGGGAACGGCAGGCCGAGCCCGTCCCAGATGCCGAGGTTCACGCCGAGCGTGTCGATGCCGTCGGTGTAGGTGTGAGTGTCGCTGATCTGGTCGGCCTTCTCGCTGTAGTAGCTCACGCCGCCCACCCAGTCGATCCGGTCGGTCGCGCCGGAGAACTTGAACTCCTGATAGAAGCTCTCGTTGTCCTCGATGTTCGCCGTGTCGAAGTACGTGGCGATCAGGTTGGTGCCATCCTCGTCCTCGCGGTTCACGGTCTCGAACTGCCGCCACGAGGTGCTGGAGCGGAAGTCCGCCCAGCCGAACGAGTGGTCGAGGAACAGGGTCACCTGGTCGAGCTGACGCGATTCCTCGTTGCCGACCACGTCGTTGTAGACCTTGGCCTTGCGGGGATCGAGGTAGGTGGCCGGGTCGGCTGGGTACGGGACCTGCGTCTGGCCGGACTGCACCGGGACGAGGCCGATCGCGGGCCGCGCCAGCTGATCCAGGTCGTCATGGTCCCAGGAGAGCGTCGCGCTCGTCTCTGTCCGACAGCTCCCAGCGCAGCGCCGCGCGCCCGGCCCAGTTCTCTTCGGGCCAAAGGTCCTTGCCGGTGGCCGCGTCCTTCAGCCAGCCGTCGCTCTTGTTGTAGACGCCGTTGATGCGCAGCGCGACGCTGTCAGTGATCGGCGTGTTGAGCATGCCCTCGTAGTACTGCTTGCCGTACTCGCCAAAGCGCACCCGCACCAACGAGTCGAATTCGTTTGCAGGCTGGCGGGTGACGATCGAGATCGCGCCGGCGGCGCTGTTGCGTCCGAACAGCGTGCCCTGCGGTCCCTTGAGTACTTCGATACGCTCGATGTCGTTGAAGGCAAGCAGCGATGCGCCGGAGCGCGCCGCATAGATGCCGTCGACATACACGCCCACCGCGGGATCGGTGCCGACGCCGAAGTCGCCCGTCTGGATGCCGCGGATCTGATAACGCGGCTGCGTCGGGCTGTCGCTCGACACCACCAGCCCCGGCACGAAGCCGTTCAGATCGCCGAGGTTTTCCGCAGCGACGTCCGTCAATCAGGTCGCTGTCCACGACCTGCATCGCGATAGGCACGTCCTGCAGCGACTGTGTGCGGCGCTGCGCGGTCACCAGTAATTTCCTCGATGCCGCTCGGCGCCGGCCTCCTGCGCCACGGCAATACCGGGCGCCGCGGCCGCGAATCCCGTACCCGCCAGCACCGTGGCCACAGCGTACGCCAGCCTGTTCCTGCGATTGCTCATTTGTCGTCTTCTCCGGAAGGTCAATTGGTCACTTGCAGCATGTACTTCGCCACTGCCAGGCGCGTCTCGGGATCGAGGTAGTCCTGCGGCGGCATTTCTGGGTAGTCATCGCGCTTCTTCACGGGCTGCGCGATGTAGTCGGCGAGGCCCTGCGGGTTGTCCATGTACAGCGCCTGGATCACCTGCACCGGCGGGCCGATCATGCGGCCGTTGTAGATGTGGCAGCCGCTGCAGATGCCGAGGTACACGACCTTGCCGCGTTCGCCGGGCTCGATCACGCGCGGCGGCACGGGCGGCAGCAGGTAGTTCACCGTGGTCGGCGGTGTTGGTGAAGTCGCACTCGGCGAAGTCGCCCACGCCCACGGTCACGTACTGATGGCGGTTGATGATGCAACTGCCCGGGCTCGGGCCGACTCGCACGATGTCGAGGCTCTTGCCCATCTTGCCCTCGGTGAGCATCAGGGCCTTGGCGTCCTTGATGGTGTCGTAGCCGTTCCTGAGCATCACGTTGTCGAGGATCTTCACGCGATCGGAGTTCGGCTCCGACTCGGGGTCGGCGGTGATGTTCGACGCATTGGCGTGATCCGTGATGATGACGCCGGCCACCTTGTTGTCGGAGATGACGTTGCCCTCGATGACCACGTCGTCGGCGGCCATCACCAGGATGCCGGTGCCGGCCGGGATGCCGGCCACGGTCGAGCCCGGAGCGCCGAAGTTCGGGTGGTTGTTCCCCACCACGAAGTTGTTGCGGAAGATCACGTCGACCGTGGTCTTGATCGGCAGCCCCGGCGTGACGAACGCGAGCAGACCGCCCGAGTTGTTGTGCACGTAGTTGTGCTCGACGATGGCGTGGCGACTGTTCTCGATCTCGATGCCGGCGACGCTGTCGAACACGTCGTTGTGCGCGACCTGGATGTTGTCGCTCATGCCGACATAGATCGCGGCGTCGGCGATCCCCGATACGACGTTGTGCTCGACGATGCCGTTCTTGCCGAGCTGCGGGAAGATGCCGTACACGCCGGCGTCCGCAATCACGTTGTTGCGGATCTCGAAGTTGTTGCCGGCCTGCCCCATGATCCCGTTGCCCTTGTAGTTGCGGATCTCGAGGTTCTCGGCGACGAAGTTGTTGCCCGAGTAGAGGATCGCGTCGTTGAGCTTCTTCTGGCCGTCGAGCACCGCGCGGCGGCCCTCCTCGATGACGCCGATGATGCGGATGTCGTCCTTATCGATGTACACGGTCTCGTGATACGTGCCCGGCATCACGCGGACGATGGTTCCCTTCGGCGCCGCCTTGATCGCCGCCTGGATCGACTCGCCGTCCTTCACGACCACGATGTTCGTCGGCGCCGGACCGGCCACCGATCTGATCGCGCCTGCGGTTGTCGCGGCGCCCGCCCCCTCGCCCTCGGCCTTGAACCCGCCGCTGTAGCTGGCCCCCGCCGTGGACGAGCTGATCATGAGGTCCTGTTTGCTGCTGCGGCCCAGGTACGTCCCGGCGCCGAACGCCAGCGCCGCCGCGAGCAATCCCAGGATGAGGCCCTTCTTCATCTTCATTCTCCTTGCTTGACCGGCGTCAGGCCGGACGGGACCTGCGCCGGCGTCTGCGGCAGGAAGGTCTCGTCCGTCAAGGCGCCCAAAAAATCCACGATCCGGTCGATCTCAGCGTCGGTGAGCTTTGGATCTGAGATGTGCCAGTGCAAATAGAGGTGCACGCCCTGCGGCGTCGCGTGTCCTCGTCCCTTGTTGTAGAACTCGACGGCGTCCCGCAGCTCGGTGAATGCGCCGGAGTGCGAGTAAGGCGCGGTGCGCGTGATGTTGCGCAGCGTGGGCACCTTGAACCCGCCCTTGAGCTTCGGGCTGCCGAAGATGGCCTCGGCGCCGACGTCGAACGGCCGACCGGCGGGCTCCGGCATACCGATGACCGCGATCTGCTCGTTGGTGAACAGCGGCGGCGTGTGGCACTCGGAACAGCGCGCGACGAACGAGCGGAAAACGTTCAGGCCCTCGATCTCACGCTCGGAGAGTGCGGCGTCGTACCCGTGGACGTAGCGGTCGTAACGGCTGTTGAGGGAGACCAGCGAGGTCTGGAAAGCGGCGAGCGCCGTGTAGACCTGCCGCTCCGTGACCGGGCCGGCGTCGCTCGGGAAGGCCTCTTGGAACAGGCGACGATAGGTCGCGTTGCCGTTCAGACTCGCGAGCAGCCGTGTTGCCGTGTTGCCCATCTCACGGGGCGAGTAGAGCGGGCCGGGGGCCTGCGCTTCGAGAGAGTCCACGCGCGCGTCCCAGAAGAACCGCTTCAGGAATGCCACGTTCCACAGCGTCGGCGCCGCGCGGCCCGCATCCACACCGTGGATGCCGATCGACCGAGGGCGCCCATCGGACAGGCCCCGGCCGGGGTCATGGCAGCTCGCGCAGGACAACGTGCCATCGCCTGACAGCAACGGATCGAAGAAGAGGTAGCGGCCGAGGTCGATCTGTTGCGGCGTGAACCCGTCCCGGTGCGGCGGCAGGGCTGTGCGCGTGCCGCCGACGCCGCGATCCTGCAGCGAGTCGTAGAACTGGTAGAGCGTGCGCAGTTCGCACACGCCGGCGCTGGTCTTCTCGAATCCCGGCGGGCAAGCCGGATTGAGTGTGAAGTCGGTTGGCGCCGGCCCGGTTGCGCCAGCCGTCCCCACGGCCGTCATGATCAACACCAGCGCACGAATCATTTCGCTCGTGCCCTGCTGGTGAATGAACGCGATGACGTCATCGAGGTCGCGCTCGGTCGGAAGGGTCCTGGCCATCAAGGCCATCTGCCGGCCGGGGACGTCCTGCGGGTCCGTGCCGCGCACTCCGTCGCGGAAGTACGCGAACTGCCGCTTGATATAGGCGGCGTCGAGGCCCGCGAGCCGCGGCGCCTTCAGCGCCGGATTACCCTCGGCCGCGCCGCCGTGGCATGCACCGCACTTGCCGTGATAGAGATTGTTGCCGTTGCGCAGGTCGCCGCGCCCGGGCGCCGCATTGAAAGTCTTCGGAAGGGTCGCGACATAGGTGGCGACTTTCGCGACGGCCGCGTCGTCCGCGAGCGTTGCCGCAGCGCGCCCGCATCTGCGCCCCGAGCGAGTCGGACTTGTGCTTGCCGCGACGGTCACTTCGGAAGTTGCGCAACTGGCGCTCGAGGTACGCCGCATCCTGACCGGCGATGGCGGGCGCGTTCAGTGTCGGGTTGCCCTCGGCCCTGCTGCCGTGGCACGCGATGCACGGCGCGAACAGCTCCTTACCGTCGGCGGCGAGCGAAGCTCCGCTGCAAATCAGCAGCAAGAAGCCGATCCACGACGCGAGCCAGATTCTCCCACGAGAAGCGGCATGGATGCGTCGCTCGCTTGTTTGGCGACAGTGCAGCCGTTGCCTCCGCAGAGACCATGTCTATCAGTAGGGCTTGACTCGGGAGCATCAGAGAGAGCGGCGATCTGTATGTCGGTCTGGTCGCCGCGCAGCGTTGAGATACCTGACCCGCCAGTGGGCTGCAATCAGGCTGCGGATGATGTTGCAGCCCCGTCATGAAATGCCAAGCGATTGTCGTGTATTGAGAAGCAACCCTATCGCATTACTGCTCCGAGCACGGTAGGTCAGAGGAATTCCACAGCATCTCCAGGATTGGATATGCGCGACGAGCGCGCTCGCGAACTGGGATTGGATTCTCGAATGGATACATCCCTGCACGCGGTGCAGAGCTCCTGAGCACGCGTTCACAGACAACGCGAATTCGAGCTGTGCTCTGTGATGCAGTTCACGCTACGCTTCGCTTCCGTTGCGCTCCGGCCTCCGGCAGCAGGCCGATGTTGATCGGGCAGCAGGCTGTCGCAGCAGTCGGACTCGGATTCCGGACCCTGCTGTCGACAGAGTCGACCTGCTGCCAACGGCCTGCTGCCGCCAGGCCTGCTGCGAGCGCATGCGAAGCCGGTCCATGCGCATCTCCGGACTGACAACGATGAGTTTCAGCGAACCTACTGTTTCGGCCAGCGATGGGTCGGTCGCGTCAGCATCGTGATATTCCGCTTCACATCGCAGACGTTCGCGAGAGCGTCAGTCAGCCGAAGCATCGCGGGCGTGGTAAGCGCGCGAGCGGCGTCGTCGACGGTAGCAAACCAGCATTCGTCGATCGCTTCGAACGGGAAGTCCGGCGGCGGCGTGTCGACGGTCGTGTTCAGCGCCCAGCGCTGCGCGCCAAGCGTACCGGCCGCTCTCCTTGCACAGCCGCGCATACTCACCTTTCAGATGCGCTTCGAACGCCTCGCGCGAAACGTCCGCCTTGCGACACAGGAATCGGAAGACCGCCGCTTCGCCCAGCGGGCCGTCGAGCACGCGAGATTCGTTGCAATAGAAACTGAATTCGGGTGTGTACCGGTCGAAGACGCGCAGCTCATCCTGGTCGATCAGCGCGCGCTGCTCCGGTGAGAAGCCTCTGCCGTAAAAGGTGTCGAGCTCGGGGGCTGCCGCGACGCTGACGCCATCATGCTCGGTCGACACGGGCAAATCGCCGAGCGTCGGATCGTCGACGCGCGTGGTGTACCGCATCCAGTCGATCGTTCCCGACATCGCCGGGAACTGGCTGGCGAAGATCGCGTGCGATTTCCAGGTGCGCGGCCAGTCCTGCCATGAAACCGTACGCGCGCGACGCGCCAGATAGAGCAGCTTGTATGCCATCGGTTCTCTCCTTTCAGGCGGTCAGG
Organism: uncultured Gammaproteobacteria bacterium; assembly: GCA_963723505.1. Classification (GTDB taxonomy): domain Bacteria; phylum Pseudomonadota; class Gammaproteobacteria; order Steroidobacterales; family Steroidobacteraceae; genus Steroidobacter. The sequence continues at coordinate 8,191 of CAVRQU010000016.1, read as the reverse complement.
TCGGCTTCGCTGAACACCGGAAGCGGCTCGATCGCCTTCATCATCACGAGCGGGATGATGCGCGTGGTTCGTGTCTGATAGACCGCATAGAAAGGAAAGCAGTCGACCATGAAGGCCCAGATCTTCTCGCGCTCGGCGCCACGTGGTTCGCGCCAGCGGGCGCGGAAAGCCTGCGTTGCGATCTGAAAATCGACCGTCTCACTCGCGAGGATATTGTGATACCACTGTGGACTGTCGTCCGCGCCGCCCTTGGATGCGCAGATGACCACCTCGCCGCCGATGTCGCCGTAGCAGAGCGCGTTGATCATCGTCCGCCCGCTCTTGCGACCCTTGTAGCGGATCAAACAGTGCGTCCCGAACGGGAACCCGCCAGCGCCGGTGATGTCCATGATGTGACCCTTGTCCCGCCCGAGCGCAGATAGAGCGCGCGGTGTTGCCTGGCCCATTCGGCAGTGCCGGCAGGGATTGTGACTTCCGGGGATTTCGATCACTGTATTCCTCCCCCTGAACGATCCGCCGAAACTGCGCCACTGCCATGCATGAAGCACGGCCCATGATCAGTCAACCATATCCCAAAGGGATCCTTTTAAAGGATCGCGCCACGGCGCCGCCAGGCATCGCGCCTTCCAGGAATCCGTGATCGCTACCGCGCCGCCGGCTCGAACAACTCGATCGGATTGCCGTCAAGGTCCTCGATCTGGATCTGCTTACCGCCTGGACCCACCTCCATCTCGTTACGAAAACGGATGTCGGCTTTCTTCAGCGCGTCGATGAACGCGGGGAGATCCTTCACCCGCAACACGACACGGTTCCAGCCGCCGGGTTCCTGCTGCTGCCCATTCGGCATCGGTCGAGATCCGGACGCTTGCGGACCGCTGAGCAGAAGATTCACGTCGCCAAGCGAGATGTTCGCGAACGCCGGAAGCTGTTGGTGCTTGAGGTTGAAGCCCAGATGCGTCGTGTAGAACGCGACCGACCGGGCGACATCCTTCGTCTGATATCGGATGCCGTGCACGCCTTGGACAAACTCGTGCTTTCCGCCGCTCTTCTCTTGAACCGTCTTTGCCATCTCGCTCGCTGTAGGCATCTCTGTTCCTCCTGTCAGTCTTGAACTGCGTAGGCGCCTCTCAGATGCATCGGGGCAACGTCCGCATCCGCCGCTGGTTCCCGGCGCGGACGAAGTGAGCAGAATCTGCGCCTGAGCCGACAGCGGCTTGTGAGAGACAGTCAGAGATGACGAACGAGGATGTCCGCCTGGCGCAACGCACGCTAAACTCGAAAAACCCGCGTTCGTCAGTCTTCGGACACGAGTCTCGCTCCTGCAGGATTGACCGCCGGCGGACCGTGTTCGCGCTCCCAGGCTTCGGCGTCGTCAAAACAGGCCTCGACCACGTTCGAATACGTCTCGCGGAACTGGCGTCGCTGCTCGGGATGGTCGAAGACAAAAGGACGATGCCGGCGCACGGCCTCCAACACCATCGGCGCGATCGCTTCTGGCGTATAGAACTTCATGCTCGTGTGCGCCTTGGAAGCCTCCGTGATCTGGACTTCGCTCTGCCCTGGTCCGCCAAATCTCGCCGGACGATAGCGAGCGTTGTTCTCCTTCATGCCGCTCGCAACGCCGCCCGGACAATATGAGGTCGTATAGATGTTGTACTGCTTGAGCTCGAGCGAGAGATTCATCATCAGGCCGATGACGCCGGCCTTCGATGCTGAATAAGGACTGTGCACGGGAATCCAGCCCGGTAAGAGACCCGCCATCGACGCAGTCGCGATGATGTGGCCTTCGCGCGCCGCGATCATGTCGGGAAGAAACGCGCGGGTGGTGTACATCACGCCCATCAGATTCACTTCGATGATCCAATCGACGTCGTCGTCCGGCATCTGCATCAACGGATCGAACGAGGTGGCGCCGGCATTGGCGAAAACCAGCTGGATCGGTCCCAGCGCCGCGTTGGCCTGAGCCTTCAACTGCTTGATGGACTCGCGATCGCAAACGTCGCAATGAATCGCAGCGGCCTTGCCCCCTCGCGCCTTGATCTCATCCGCAACCTTGCGGGCGTTGTCGAGCATGATGTCGGCCACTGCGACCGCGGCGCCCTGCTTCGCCAGCTCCAGTGCGAGCCCCTTGCCGATGCCGCTGCCGCCTCCGGTGACGACCGCCGCCCTGCCGCTGATTTCTGTCACTGTTCGACCCTCGTGGATCTGTCAGAGTCCTTGCACGATGAAGGCCCGATACTCCGCGCCCTTCTTGCGATGCACTGCAGCCGCCTGATAGGCAGGACTGTAATACCAGTTCCGTGCGTCTTCGAACGTGGGAAATTCCAGGATGACTGCACCGTCCGGCAGGCTGCCCTCGAGCGCTTCCATGGCGCCATACAGCACGAGGGGCTTGAGCGTGGGTGGAGGCGGAGTCTCATCGACTTCTTTCCGTACGCCGCCATTTCGGCCGGATCGTGCGGAGGATTGTCGCGGATCAGAATGACGTAAGCGGCCATCGTCGTGTTCTCCTCTTTCTATGGTGCTCGATGCGCCTGCATTGTTGCAGGTCGCATTCGACGAACGCGACCATTGCGCCGAGAGTCAAGACGGTCTGCAGCCAGAGTTCGTGTGCAGCGGTCCACAGATGGGACGACTTCGTCGTCGAGCAGGACGCTCGGCGTCGAGAAGGACAGCGCTTGCTGTCGAGGCGAGATTCGTGCATTGCCGTCCGGTCAGTTCTGTCTTCGACGATCGAAAGTCGTCCTCCCCGACGAGCGTAGCTCGTCTCTCCCGACTCGGTCCCCCTCGACGAGCGCGAGCTCGTCCTATTCGGATGAGTTCCGTCGAATACAGCGGCTTCGCCCGAACCTTGAAGTCTTCATCCAGCGCCTTCGCCCACTTCGCATCCTGTCCATAGATGTCATGACGAAAGTTCATCCGTCCCTGCGGATCGACCCAGGCCGTCCAGTAGGCCAGCAGACCGGAATCTTCTTCTTGAGCGTCACGTTCTGCACTTGCGCGCTCTCGAGCGCTTTCGCAATCGATTCCTTGTTCCAGCGTTCCGGATCGTCGAGCACGAGCTCGGTCAGCTCGAGCGCACGCTCCACCCGGACGCAGCCCGAACTGAACGTGCGTTCGGCGCGCTCGAACAAGGCCTGTGACGGTGTGTCGTGCAGATAGACGAAGTAGGGATTCGGAAACATCAGCTTTACGCGGCCGAGCGCATTGGTCGGTCCGGGATCCTGCCGCAGCGTGTACGGGATGTGGCCGCCCCGAAAGTTCGACCAGTTGATAGACTCCGGCCGCACTTCCCGCCCCGTTCTATCGAGCACCTTGAGTCCCTTGCGCGTGATCGACGCCGGATCGCGCTGGGCCGCCGGCAGAATGTCGTTCTCGATGATTCCCGGCGGCACGGTCCATGTGGGGTTCAAAACCAGGTAGCTGATCTCGGATCGGAAGATCGGCGTGCGACGATAGGCTTTGCCCACCTGCACGCGGGCGTTCCACACGATCTGCTGGCCGCGCACGAAATAGACTGTGAATCCGGCGATGTTCACGACCACGAACTCATCGGGCAGATCCTGCAGCAACACCCGCCCGCGATCGAGATTGACGCGCAATGCCCGGATGCGATCCGCGCGAGCTCCATTCAACTCCGCGATCGTGCCGGGACCGACGACGCCGTCGCTCTCGAGCCCCATGCGTTGCTGAAATCCGCGCACAGCCGCTGCGAGGTCTGCGTCGTATTCGATGGAATCGCTGGCGACTGACGCATCGAGATCGCCGCTCGCGATCAGGCGCTTGCGCATCATCGGAACTCGCGCATCGCTCATTCCCGATTCGAGCTTCTGTCCCGCCGGAATCATGGTCCAGTCAGTCGCCTCAGCGCGATATCGCGCAAGCTCGCGCTTGAGTTCGACATACAGCGGGTGCGTGGGCTTCAGGGCTTCAACGCGCTGATAGACATCCTCCGCGGCGAGGGCCTGCTCCACTTGCTGGGCTACATCATTGCTCGCGAGCGTTCGTCCGTAATTCCACTGTGCATCGAACGTCTCCGGATCAACCTTGCCGAAGGACAGATGGTAGCCGAGGCGCAGCAACGCCTCCGTCAGCAGCACGTCGTACTGAGCGCGCAGAACGTCGGTCGCCGTCGGTTGCGCCGCTTGCTGCGACAGGTTCTCGAGCAATCGTAAGTGGTAGTCCGCGGGGTCAAGGCCGTCGTTGGAGCTGTCGGCCAACGCCCTGCGCAACTGCTCGGCGTTGCGCGCATTGCTCCACGCCGCGCGAAACTCACGCCGCGAATAGAACTCCTGAACCTGCTCCCGAAGGGCGATGCGCGCCCCCTGGATCTCGACCTCCTCGGAATGCATCAAGGCGTCAAGTTGCGCCTGGATCGCGAGCGCGACGGGGTCGCCGTCAGCCGGCGTCTGCGCCAACATCAGGCGCGGATGCATCCCGATGGCGACGCAAACAATCGGGATCAGAAGGACACGGAAAACGCTTCGCATGGCGGCGACCCGGGCATGTGCACTGTCGGCACCATACCTGCAGTCGAGACGGCCGCTCTATGGGCAGATGCCGCACGTGCATCGGATGGTCGCCAGGAGCTCGGGGACGACTTCGTCGTCGGGCAGGACGTTACGTCGAGAAAGACAGCGCCGCTGTCGGGGAAGACGGCGCTGCCGTCGGGTCAGATTCTGACTCGACGATCAAAGATCGTCCTCCCCGACGAGCGCAGCTCGTCCTTCTCGACTCCGTCCCCCTCGACGAGCGCAAGCTCGTCTTTCCCGACTTTGCCCCCCCCGACGAGCGCGAGCTCGTCCATCCCTCTTTTTCCCGCGTACATCTCGCGATGTGTATCCAGATGACGACGAAGTAGCATGCGCGCTCAAACGGGTCAGGATGCCGCAAAGATGAACAACATCGAGTCGGTCATCGAGTTTTTCCGTACGCAGCCCATCGTCACCCTGTTCCTCGTCCTGGGCCTCGGACATATCGTCGGTCGCCTTCGCCTCGCGGGAGTCACGCTCGGCGCCTTGGGCGGCGTGTTGATCATTTCGCTCGTACTCGGGCGTTACGGATTTCGAATTACCGAGGCCGCACAATCCATAGGTTTCGCGCTGTTCATGTTCGGACTGGGTTATCAAGCCGGTCCGCAATTTGTTCAGGTCCTGAAGACCCAGGGCCTGCGCTACCTTGCCCTGTCGATCGTCGTCGCAGGAATCGGCTATTTCGTAACGGTGCTCGCAAGCAGGCTGCTCGATCTGCCGCCTGGCGGCGCCGCCGGTCTCTTTGCGGGAGCGCTCACGGCCACACCCGCACTGGCGGCTGCGCAAGAGGCCGTCCGCTCGGGAATCGCCGCCATTCCTGAAGGGATCGCTCGAGAAGAGGTGATCACTAACATCGGCACGAGTTACGCGATTACGTACATCGTCGGCACGCTCGGGATGATCGCCGCCGTGCGAATCTTGCCGCGTATCGTGGGAATCGATCTCGCGCAAGAGGCGCGGAAGATGGATCTCGCATCGAAGCGAGATGATCCAGTCCTGCTGCAGGCGCGCGGCTACCGCGTCGCTTCGCCCGAGTTCTGCGCCGCGCCTCTCAGCGAGCTTGCGATCAAGTATTGGGACGGCCTCGCGGTTGTGCGGCTGCGCCGCAACGGACAATGGATCGATACGCAGCCGTCTGACCGACTGCAACCGGGCGATGAGATTTACGCTTATGGGGATGCGAACTTCTTTCTCCGCGGCGTCGATCGCGTCGGGCCTGAAATTCCTGTCATACCCGAAGTCGAGTTTTCCGTCTCCTCCACTTACATTGTGATCGCGCAGCACGACGCCGTTGGGCGCAAGCTCGAAGAACTCGAACTTGCCCGCAAGCACGGACTTGCCGTCATCGAGGTGCGCCGCAACTGTCTCGTTTTGCCGTTGACTCGCGAGCTCACACTGGAGCGCGGCGATGTGCTCAGCGTTGTCGGACCCAGAGCCAGGATGGATGGGCTGACCGAGCTGCTGGGGCCCGTCGAGGCCAATGTAGTCGAGACTGACATGTCCACGTTCACGTTCGGCGTCGCGCTCGGCGCCGCGATCGGCCTGCTGACGATCGACATCGCCGGCGCGCCGCTCGGACTCGGCGTCTCCGGCGGCCTGCTTCTCGTTGGCATCGCGACGGGCTGGTGGAACAGTTACCGGCCGACGGTCGCCAGGTTCCCCGAGCCCGCTCGTTGGGTCCTGATGGAATTCGGGCTCCTCATCTTTATCTGCGGCGTCGGCTTGCAAGCGGGCGACGGGATCGTCGAGACGTTTCAACAAGCCGGACCCGCGTTGCTGCTTGCGTCGGTCGCGATCATCGCGGTCCCGCTCTTCGGCGGATATATCCTTGGCCGGGTCGTGTTCCGCCTGCCGCCCGTGGCGCTCCTCGGCGCTCTATGCGGCGCATTGACGAGCGCACCCGCGCTGAGTCTCCTGACGAGCGAAGCGAAGAGCTCGGCGCCCGTGCTCGGATACACCGGCACGTATGCATTCGGAACTGTGTTACTGACGCTGTCGGGAACGCTCATGATGATGTGATGAGCGACCGCGGAAGATGGACGACGTTGTCGTCGGGGAGGACGCTCTGCGTCGAGTGAGACAACTGCGTTGTCGAGCAAGACGGCGAAGCCGTCGGGTCAGAATTCTGTCTCGACGATCAACGATCGTCTCCCTCGACCAGCTAGCCTCCTCTATCCCGACTCGGTCCCCCCCGACGAGCGCACTCATCTCGCTCGACTCCCTGACGTTCCGGCGAATCACGAGTCACTAATCACGAATCACTTCTTAGGAATCAGACATCCCACACGATCGGCAACGACTCCGGTCCGATCACATGACCGCCGTGATACCGGGGCGATTGCTCCGGATCGAGACGGATGTTTCGCAGGCGGGACAGCGCAATTTCGACGAGGATCTGCATCTCCACGCGGGCCAGGTGTGAGCCCAGGCAACGGTGCGGGCCGGCGCCGAACGCAATGTGCGTCTTGTCTTCGCGGTTGAGATCGTAGCTTTCAGGATTCGGGAACTTGTTCGGGTCGAGATCCGCCGCAGGGTCGTACATTAATACGCGCTCGCCGGCCTTCATCGGCGCACCGTGATACACGACGTCCTTCGCCACGCGCCTCACAGGGACGGTGAACGTGTAACGACGCAGCATCTCCTCGACTGCTTCCGGGATGATCTTCGGATTGCGACGCAGCTCTTCCTGCAACTCGGGATGCGTGGCGAGGTGCTGCATCGTCAGCCCCATCCCGTTGACCACGGTGTCGAGACCCGCGATGAACAACAGCACCGCATAATCCTCCATGTCGTCCATGTTCGTGGCGTGACCTTCGAGGGGCGCCTGCCAGAGCAGGCTCAGGATGTCGTTCTGCGGCTGCTCACGGCGTTCGTTGATCGTCTCCCGCATGACCTCAACGATGCGTAGCGACTTCTTGACGGCCGCCATCCGATCCATCGAGATGCTCTGCAGATGCTCCTTGGCGAGCGTGCGATATTCCGCAGATCGTTCGAGCGGCAGACCGAACATCTTGATGAATACCTGCACGGGCAGATGCTCGGCCACGGCAGGCATGAAATCGCATCGCCCCTTGTCCGCCACCGCGTCGATCAATTGCGTCGCCAGCCTGTGATGTCCTCTTTCATCGCCAGCGCAGCCTTCGGCGAGAAAGTCCTCTGCAATGGCTGTCGATACTTGGTGTGCTCGGGCGGATCGAGATTGATCGGCCGCGCTTGTGGGATACGCGGTATTCCGGGCGGCAGCATCGCCATCATGGCCTTGAGCTGCTCCGGCGTTCCATCGTGCTGGAGAACGTCTCGACGTCTCGATAGGCAGCGAGCAGCGCCTCGTATCCCTGGATGATCCACTGGCCGCCCGCGCGCGGCGTCCAGAAGACCGGGGGCGCTTCCTTGACCATGCGCGCAATCCGCTCGGCGGATTGGCCAGCAGCCCGGGATCACGGTACGCGTCAAAGTCATAGACCAGCGCATCGGGAACATGCGCGGGTTTAGGGACTGCAGGAGTCAACTGCGCTGCCGCACTCATCGGGCTCTCCTCGAGCTGTGGCGAGAACGGCCAGCTTACCAAAGGAGACGGAACTATTTTCAACGTATTCCTGTTGTCCGCACTCATTCGCCGCGTTCTTCGGTGCACTGATTTGCAAACCGACGGCGGCGAC
>CAVRQU010000015.1:0-602087 GCA_963723505.1 uncultured Gammaproteobacteria bacterium | reverse complement strand
TACCCGCACTTCTGCGGCGTTCTGGCCATTCAATACCTGCTAAGCAGGGCCACGAGGCGCAAAGTGTCGCTTTGCATGGAAGCGGCTATCTGGCCAGCCCTGGCTAGCCTGCGGTGCCGACGCTTGCAAACCGCAGTTGCTTGGAGGACGCTGATGCCGGACACCACCTGCCACATGTCGATCTCGCTCGATGGCTTCGTCGCCGGGCCGGACCAGAGCCGGGAGAATCCGCTGGGGAAGCGCGGCAGGGAGGTCCACAGCTGGCACCTCGGCGACGAGCGCGCGAACGACGCCGACGCGACGGCAGAGGGCTGGCTCATGCGACGGCGCGGGGCCTACGTGATGGGCCGCAACATGTTCGGGCCGATCCGCGGCGAGTGGGATGAGGACTGGGATGGATGGTGGGGCTCCGAGCCGCCCTACCACGCGCCGGTCTTCGTGCTCACCCACCACGCCCGCGAGCCGATCGAGATGGAGGGCGGCACGAGCTTCCACTTCGTCACCCAGGGCTTCGAGACCGCATACGCGCAGGCGCGTGAGACGGCCGGCGAGGATGGCATCGACATCGCGGGCGGTGCCTCGACCGTCCGTCAGGCGCTCGCCGCCGGGGTGATCGACGAACTCACGCTCGACGTGGCCCCCGTCCTTTTAGGGTCCGGCGAGCGGCTGTTCGATGGAGTCGAGTCACTCGGGTTCGAGCCGGTCGAGGTGCTCCACTCTCCGCTCGCCACGCATATCCGCTACCGGCGGGCGGGGTGAGTGAGGAGATTAGCCGCTCTGGACTGCCATGAAGAAGGGCCCCCTTCGGTGACACGCTCCGGCTGTCACCAAGAAGCGAGCTCAAAGGAGGCCCGACTTCAATGTTGCACGCCGGATTGGATCTCAGTCGACGCAAGGTCGACGTCTGCCTGCTCTCCGACCAAGGTGAGCACCTCGACCAACTCGCCACGCCACCCGACGCCGGGTCACTGAGAAGGCTGGCGCGGAGGATCGAGGAAGTCCACCACCAGCCCGTCTGCGCGGTGGTCGAATCGATGACCGGCGCTCGCCTGGTCCACGACACGCTCGAGCAGGAGGGCTGGGAGGCGGAGATCGCACGACGGGCAGAAGGTCAAGGGCCTAGCTCCGTTGGCCTGCAAGACCGACAAGATCGACTCGCTCGTCTTGGCGACGCTCTCCCAGCGCGACCTCGTGCCGGCGATCTGGCTGCCCGACCCCCGGGTCAGAGAGGAGCGCGAGCTGGCGCGCTTTCGCCTGCACTTGGTCAAGCACCGCTCGATGCTCAAGCACCGCATCCACTCGACCCTGATCAATTTCGGCCGGCCGTGTCCGGTCACCGACCTGTTCGGGGTCGAGGGCAGGGGGCTGCTCGAGCGCCTGCAGGGACCCGAGCCCTGGCGCTCAAACGTCACCGCGTCGGTCGTCCTGATCGACGACCTCGACGATCAGATCGACGCGATCAACAATCTGGTCACGCGAGGCCGCGGCTTGGGCCTCGACCCCGCGAGCCCCGCAACCACATCGTCGACGCTTGTAGGCTCAGCCTGTGTGCTTGCGCGAAAATCGCATTGCCGCGGGCCCGCGCCGGAGAGCCGTGACGAGGAATAGACGGGCGATCGCTCTTGCGGCGACGCTGATGCTGCTCGCCTTGGCTCCCGCAGCCGCACGCGCCGCCTTCACCCCGGGATCCGCCGGCGTCGGAGACCCGTTCTTCCCGCTCCAGGGAAACGGCGGCTACGACGCCTCGAGCTACGACCTCGACCTCGCTTACCAGCCGGGCTCGCAGCGGCTGCGGGCGACCGCGACGATCGCCGCGGTGGCGACCCAGGACCTGAGCCAATTCGACCTCGACTATCGCGGCCCGACGATCGATGCCCTGTCGGTCGACGGGGCGCCGGCGGGGTTCGAGCGCCGCGGGCAAGAGCTGGTCGTCACTCCGGCGGCGGGGATCACCGCCGCGACCGCGTTCACGGTGGAGGTCCGCTACCACGGCCGCGCCACCAACATCAAGGATCCGGACGGCGCCCTGGACGGCTGGATCCACACTGACGACGGTGTCGCCGCGCTCGGCGAGCCGCAGGGTGCGCCGACCTGGTTTCCGTGCAACGACACGCCGACCGACAAGGCGCTGTACCGAATCTCGATCCGCGTGCCGAAGCGGCTGAAGGCGATTTCGAACGGCAGGCTGGCGAGTCACGAGCCCGACGGGACCTGGAACTGGGTCGGCGACGAGCCGATGGCCAGCTATCTGGCGACGGTCACGATTGGCCGCTTTCAGGTGGAGCGCGGGCGCGCGGGGGGCGTGCCCTCCTACGTCGCAGTCGACCCGCGCGAAGCGCGCAGGTCGCGCCGGCCGCTGCGCGCGACCCCGCGGATCATGCGCCTGTTCGACCGCCTCTTCGGCCCCTACCCGTTCTCACAGGTCGGGGCGATTGTCGACCACGCGCAGAAAATCGGCTACTCGCTCGAGACCCAGACCCGGCCGGTCTACGACCGGGCGCCGAACGCGCGGCTGATCGCCCATGAGCTCGCCCACATGTGGTTCGGCGACAGCGTCAGCGTCACCACCTGGCCCGACATCTGGCTCAACGAAGGCTTCGCCACGTGGGCCCAGTGGCGCTACGCGCAATCAGTCGGCGACGCCTCCCCCGCGAAGCGCCTGCGGCGGCTCAAGCGCGAGCCAGCCTCCAAGGTCAGTCTCTGGAACCCGCCACCGGCGGCGCTGCGCAAGCCCTCGCAGCTGTTCGCCACCTCGGTCTACGTCCGCGGCGGGATGGCCCTGGAGGCGCTGCGCGAGCGGATCGGCAACAAGGCGTTCTACTCCACGCTGCGCACCTGGGCGGCGACCCACCACGACGGCAATGCGACCGTCCAGGACTTCACCGCGCTCGCCGAGCAGCAGTCGAACAAGAACCTCGACGCCCTCTTCGGTCGCTACCTGTACAAGCGCGGCAAGCCGTAGCGACGGATACCCTCGCGTGGCGCCGTCGGGCGCAGGAAGCGTGGCCGGCGCAGAACTCTGCTGGTGCGTACGCGGCCCGGCGAGAGGATCAGCGCGTTGCCCGACCCGATCCGGGCGTTCGCGTTCGATCAGCGCGGACATGGCGATGCTCCGAAGCCAGCATATGGCTACGGGCTGCACGACTTCGCCGACGATGTCGGCGCGTTCATGGACGCGGTCGGACTCGAGGCAGCCGTGCTGATCGGCGCATCCAGCGGTGGTTACGTTGCCCAGCGGTTCGCCGTCGACAATCCGGGCCGGACGCTCGGCATGGCGCTGCTCGGGTCCCCGCGCAGCTTGAGCGGACCGCGGCCGCCGTTCGCCGATGTGCTCGCCACGCTCGAGGGCCCCATCGATGCGGCCTTTGCCCGTGAGCTCAGCGAAGGGATGGTCGCGCGTGCGGTTCCCGAGGCGGTAATGGCAACGCTCTGCGAGGAGAACCTCAAGGTGCCGGCGCGCGTCTGGTGTGACGCGTTCGAGGGGTTACTCGCCGCCGAACCACCGATGGAGACCGGCCGGATCTCGACGCCGACCCTGATCGTCTGGGGAGCGCGCGACTCGCTACTTCCGCGTGCCGACCAGCAGACCATGGCGGCGGAGATCCCAGGCGCGCGGTTGGTGATCTATGACGACGTCGGCCACCTGCCGGTCATAGAGGCGCCCGAGCGCGTTGCCGCCGACATCACAGCGCTCTGCGCGGCGGTCACCTCGCGGTAGCTCGCGGCAGCCAGAGTGCGGGCCGGTCACTCGCCTGGGTCTGTCGCTGGGGCGACGTCGAAGCTGAACATCATCCCGCTCTCGGTGTGCTCGGCGATGTGGCAATGAGCCATCCACAAGCCGGGATTGGTGACGTCAAGCAGGATGTCGATCGTCTGGCCAGCGCGCAAGAGGACGGTGTCCTTCCAGACGAAGTTGGTCTCGGGTTCGCCGTCACGGCTGAGAACCAGGAACCGGCCCGCGCCGTGAATGTGGAACGGGTGGTGCATCGGATGTTCCTGGTCCATTTCGTTGGCTAGCCGGATCTTGATCCGGTCGCCGACGCGGAAGGCCCAGGTGATGCCGGCGTTCTCGGCCCCGCTCTCCTGGTCGATCAGCTGCCAGATCATGTTGCTCGTGTTCGTCTGGCGGTTTATCTCGGGCATCAGGTCTTCCCATTCGAGCCCGTCAGCGTGGTCATGAGCGTGCTCGCCGCCCTCGTGCTCGCGGCGCTCATGCTCCTCGCCGGCGCCTGGAACCTTGTCGGCCGGGACCAGCTTCATCCCGCACTTGGGGCAGCTCGACGCCTCGCTGGCGGTGACCTCGGGATGCATCGGGCAGACGTACGAGGACGCCTGCTCGGCCTCACCGCCGTACAGGATCGGCATCTGTGAGACGAAGGCGAGGGTCTTGTCCGGCTCGCGGTCGATGTCGGTCTGGATGCGCTTGCGCTCGGCGGTGAGCTCGGTATCGACCCGCAGCTCGCTGAAGGCGGCGGCCGCTTCGCCGGCGGCTTCGCCCTCGACCCTGATGCGACCCAGTTCGTAGGTACGGTCGGGCGTCCGGTTCTCCAGGGTGACCTCGCCGGGCTGGTCAAAGAGGACATCGACGATCGCGCGCTCGGAGGGCGACAAGAGGATCTCGTCGACGAACTCCTCGCGCTCGACCCGTCCGCTGTCGCCACCGACCAGCTTCATCCGCGCGCCACTGATGCCGAAGTTGAAGATCCGCGTGTTCGCGGTGTCGACCAGGTGGAGACGGACGACCTCCCCGACGTTTGCCCCGGCCCGGTACTCCGCCTCGCCGCTGGTCAGCATCACGTTTCCGAATCGGCCCATGGCGGTGAACGTCGGCCCGGAGCGATCAAATGGGGCGATCTGCCCCTCCTCGATCAGGATGTCGTCAAGCGTGATCGCGAGCTGACGGTCAACCGGCGCCCAGTAGTTCGGGTCCTCGGGCTCGACGATGATCCCGGCGTAGAGGCCCATCTCCTGGGCGAAGTCTTCGCGGATGTGGGGGTGGTACCAGTAGAAACCCGGGTCGGGGAACTGAAGCTGGTAGGTGAAGGTGCCGCCATGCGGAATCGGCGCCTGCGTCTCCTCCGGCACGCCGTCGAAGCGGTTCTCCAAGCGGAGCCCATGCCAGTGCAGGGTCGCGTCAACATCGCCGAGGTTCGTCGCCTCGATCGTGACCTCGCTGTTCTGGTCGACGTGCAACGTCGGGCCTGGAATGGAGCCGTTGTAGCCGAGCATCCGCACCTCGGCCTCGCCGATCCGCTTCCGCACCGGCTTGATCTCGATCGCGTGGGTCTCGCCGTCGCGGAGGCGAATGACCTCGGAGCCCAGCGCCTCGTCCAGACCCTCGACATCGGTGGTGAAGTTGACCTCGTGATGGGTGTGCATCTCGTTCCTTCCTGGGTTACGAACTTGCCTCGGCCAAGCGTCTTGGACCCGGCCGGGGCGTGCTTGATCGCCTCGATTTGGTCAGCCAGGAATGCGGCGTCATCGCCAACCCAGCCGAGCAGCGCCGATGTTCGCGTGTGCTGCCACGTCATCCCGAGCAGATATAGGCCGGGTGAGTCGGTCACACCGCGCAGGTGCCGGACTTGGTCCCGCTCGTCCTTGACTTCGGCCACCTCGATCCATGAATGATCGATCCGAAAGCCGGTCGCCCAGACGATGCCGTCGTACTCGGCTGACTCGCCGCCCTCGAAGGTGATCGTCCGGCCACTGGCGTCAGTCACTCGCGGCCGGACGCCAACCCCGTGCCGCCGCAGCTCGCGCAGGCCGCCACCAATGACGACATCACGCTGCGAGAGGCGCTGACCGAGCCGCGATGACACCGGCACGTGGGCGAGCCGGGTTGCGGTCAGCCACCACCAGATGTCCCGGCCCAGCGGGCGCTGCGGCAGCGTCGGCAGCTTCTTTTGGGCGGCGATCTCGACCTCGCGGGCGTCGGCCAGCTCGAGCGCGATCTGCTGCCCCGAGTTGGCCCCGCCGGCCACAAGGGACCCGTCCTGCGGGCAGACCCCCGGGGCTCTGATAGGAAGCGCTGTGGAGCTGGGTCAGGCCGGGATCAAGCTGCTCTGCGATCGGCGGGACGAACGGTACTTGGAACGGCCCGGTAGCGACGACGACCTGCTCGACATTGGGGTCGTCCCGGTGGTCGTCTCGGCGAGATATGCGCTGTCGTCGGCTCGACTCAGGCGGGTGACGGCCGTGTTCAGCCGCACCGGCAGCTCGAACTTCTCGACATAGGCCTTGAGGAAGTCGGCGACAGCGTCCTTTTCCGGGTAGGTATCCGGGCCGGCGGGGAAGCGCATCCCCGGCAGGTTGTTGTACTGAGCCGCGGTGAACAGCTTCAATGACTGCCAGCGCGAGCGCCACATATGGCCGACCTCGGGGTTGGCGTCCGCGATCACAAACGAGAGCCCGCGCTCGGCGAGGTAGTAGCCCATCGCCAGCCCGGCCTGCCCCCCGCCAATGACCAAGACGTCGACCCCCTCGGCAACGACCGGGGTGTCCTTTGTCACGTGAACGAATGTAGCGACTCGCTACTCGCAATTTGCGGGACGCAAGCGGGAGGCCTGAGCGCTACCCCGCCAGGCCGGCCGCTTCGAGGGCCGACTCCCAGCTGAAGTGCACGTCGACCCGCGCCAGCTGGCCGTCCAACACCTCGAGCCGCGCACGCGGCTGCGATCATGCGAATTCCAATGAGCCCTGGAGTCATCGCTTCCTCCCGCGGGCGCGAACGCCGCCAATCAACGGCGCGGCCCATTGGGAAATGCTAGGAGAAACGCCGAGCTCAGCGCTTGTAAGATCTTGCGCGGCGCCTCGTAGTCCGGAAAAGCGACGGCGGGATTCCCCACTCGCGCCGGAACGAGTTGGTGAAATGACTATGGTCCGCGTACCCCAGTTCGAGGGCCAACTCCGTGAGGTCACGCGCGCCTGCGGCGAGCCGCTCGGCCGCCACCCTCGTCCGCAGCCTCTTCAGGTATTCACGCAGGCTGAGACCGAGCGTGGCATGAAACGTCCGGGAGAGGTGGAAGGGAGAACAATCGAGGCTGCGGGCCAGTTCGGCGAGAGTGGGCGGCGTGTTCAATCGATCGCTCAGCGCGAGCTTCGCCGCTTCGCTGAGCTCCTGCCGCCGTCGCCGCGTTTGCGCCGATCGCGCGCCGCTCCTTGACGCTCCAGTTGATCGATACGCGCAGCACACTGCCTCGTCGGCGAGTTCGGCGAGGGCGTCCTGAAGTACGAGATTCGGAACAGGCTGCCTGAGCAGAGACAGCAATTCCCAGTGAAGCCGAACCGCACGCCGCGAGCTGAGTGCATGGGTGCGGCGGAACGGAGTCTCCGGGCGCGCATCGTTAGGGGCGTGGCGAGCAACCAGGTCCAGCGCGTGTGTGGTCTCGACTGCGAGGATCGTGCAGTCGTCGCCTCCCGGGATGGGATGCGAGTAGCGGTAAGGCTGAGCAGCGTTGAAGAAAAGCACATGGTTGGGATCCGCAATCAGCGTCTCATCCTCATGGCTTCGGCCAAAGGCGCCCCGACGAATGAAGACGATGCTGTGCGTCGGGTTCGGCTCCTCGGACCCCAGCGGCTCGATATGGGCATGGCAGCGAAAGTCCACAACCGAGATCCCAAGGGACTCGAACAAGCGCCGACGCGTGGTGGGCGAGCCGTTGTCGGCCATTCGTGTGTCTTGATCGTCGCAAGTTGCGCCGATTATAGAGACGAGCCGACCTCGCGCGCCCGCGCGGCATCTTTCAAGCGCTGAGAAAGCAATGTTCGCTATTTTGTCCCGGCTGATTGCAGTATCAACGTACGGAGCGATCCATGCTGGAAGCTGCGATGCTTGGCGCCGCTCGGTGCGGGGTTTCGATATTTCGGTTTCACCATGCACTCATTGCAACGTTGAGCGACCTGGGAAGCTCTGCACAGGACGACTACCCTGAGCTGTCAACGATGCAACAGGTTGAAACACGCGGTTCGGAAATCTGGTGAGCTCATCGGATGGCGCGTATGCAGAGGTTCCTTGGCTCGGCGCTTCGGTCGCAGCCAACACTCTGTGAATCTGTCGAGCGCTATCGCCGCGCTGTTCAGCGAACCGATAGATCTTTGATGACCGAAATACCGAAACCCGGCGCCATAGTTTCCCGGCATTCTTGCTAACGAGCAGATGATCGGTTCGCTAATCGATCGAGGACACGGTTCAGCCCAACATCTACGACGTCAAATACGTGTGCCTGTTCTAACAGGCCGAGGAACTGTTCGTTGGTGCCGCCTGGCGTGGCGTGGTCCCGCGCAAGCTTTCCAAAGTCCGGCTCTTGACCGCGAAGTTTGGCGGCCAGCCCTGCGAAAGTGGCAGCCACCTGACGTCTTGCTGCTGTGTCCGAAACGCCTTGCGCAATGAGCCATTGGGAGATGGTGTTCAGATAGGCAAAGTGCGCTGCAATCGTTGCTGTGGAAGCTGAGGTCGCCTCAAACGCCACCGCATTCGGAACCTCAATAGAGCTTCCGAGCCGATCGAACAGCGCCTTGGCGGCTTCCGTGGACGGATAAATGGGTGTGGCGCCGTCTCGTGCGGCCACGGAAGGCAGCGGAATGGCGCGAGCAATGTTCTGTGCCGGCGCTACAAGTTCGTGTAACGCTTCTATTGAGATGCCGGCGATGACGCTGATGATTGCCTGCCGCCTGGAAAAGTTCAGGCTGGAAAGCACGGACCAGGCCTCCTGCGGGCGAAGGCACAGAATCAGCACCGATGATCCGTCAATCACGTCCTGGTTGCTTTGGGCGACGTGGACAGTCGGGAAGCGGGCCGCGAGATCAGCCGCCCGGCTGGCGTTGCGTGGAGACAGCACGATTGAAGGAGCGTCTTGCGCCTGCTCGCACAATCCGGTGACGATCGCCGCCGCGATTGAACCAACGCCAATGATGCCGTAAGTCATTCCGACTCCTTCCGGCGCTCCAGCGCCTCAACACTCTGTGAATCTCTCGAGCGCTATCGCCGCGTCAGCCCCGCGCTGTTCAGCCGAGCGGTGATCAATCGGTCATTTCATTCAGAAATCGGTGGGTGTCCTGGTAGTCCTTGCCGATGATTGCGCCGCCGAGTGACGATATCCCGATTTGGCGCCGGACCGGTCGACTGGCGGAACGTCAGTGACGACTCGACGATGTGGATAGGCGTGTCATCAGGCTCACCGCGCAAGTGACGCAGCAATAGCGCAGCTGCCTGCGAAGCCATTGCTGGAATGGGTTGCCGGATCGTGGTGAGCGCCGGCCACACCTGGCTCGCGAGCGGTGCATCGTCGAAACCTACCACCGACAAGTCCTCCGGCACCGCCAGTCCCATTCCGTGAGCTACGGACAAGACGCCGGCGGCCATCTCGTCGGTGCTCGCGAAGATCGCGGTCGGACACTGATCGGCTGGCGCACGCAACAGCTTGCGCGCGCACTGCACGCCCGAGTCGTAGGAGTTGTAGCCCTGTGCGATCAGTTTCCTGTCGACGGGCAAGCCGGACGCGCGCAGACCATCCCGATAGCCCAGATAGCGGTCGCCGACCGCCGCATGGTCGGGATTGCCCCTGATGAAGCCGATGCGTGTATGACCGAGCGCGAGCAGCTGCTCGGTCATTTGCGCGCATGCGTCGCGATCGTTCGTGCACACGCTGCGCCGGTCGCCCACGTGTTTGGCAGGAGCAATCCGTACGAACGGAACATTCTGTTGCTGGAGCAATGCGATCAGGTGCTTCAGATCCGACAACGGAGGCGTCAGGATCACGCCGTCGACGCGCGATGCCCGCACGTTGCGTGACACTTCGTCCGTCAGCGACGATGACTTGTAATTACAAGGCTCCATCACCACCTGGTAGTTCGCAGCCCGACAACTCACGATCACGCCCGCCAGCACCGCGGTCGCGTAGTACTCGCACGACACGTCATAGAGCAGGCCGATCAGATAGGAACGACTGCCGCCCAGACCACGAGCCGACGGACTCGGGTGATAGTCGAGCTTGCGGATCACGCGCAGCACGCGCTCCCGCGTGTGCGGCTTGACAGTCTTGACGTTGTTGATGACGCGCGAAACCGTTTTGATCGACACGCGCGCCTGCGCAGCGACGTCGCGAATCGTAGCGTTTGTCATGCGTTTCCTGGTTCTCGCGCGGGGCCTGTGGAGTCGCGGACGATCAATGAAGACTCTATGAACAATTCGCCTTGCCAGGCCAGTTTCCGCGTTCGCTGCTCGACCGGTCCGCGCAACATCAGCAGCCCGTCGGCCCGTTCCGCCATCGCCTGGATGGGTTGTGCATAGTAGTGAGTCTCCGCCACACCTTGCTGACGAGCGGGTCTTCATCGAAGCCGGCGACGGAGAGTTGCCACGGTATGGCGATGCCGTATTGATGAGCGGCCGCGAGCGCGCCGACCGCTGTTCGGTCGTTGGCTGCCAGAATCGCCGGGAGCTCACTTTCGGAATCCACGGCTATTCCGCTGCGCCGGTCGGCAAGGAGTCGCCAAGTGTGTCGCGGTCCGAGTATGTGAGCCCGAACCCGTAGGGGAACAGAGGTTCGTAGCGCGGGTCGTTGCGGTTCAATGACAACTGCGTCGGATCGCGCGGCCACGAATACGACAACTTACCGACGAAGTCGTGGTTGATCTCGCCGGCGGCATTGCGCAACAGGACGTCAGCGATCGCTGCACCTTCGCTGCCGGGCAGCCACGCGACCACGAAGGCGTCCGAAGCATTGAGCTCCGGATTTATCCATAGCGGTCTGCCGGTGAGAAACACGCCGACGACGGGAATGCCCGCTTCCCTGAAGCGCGACAGCAATGCGTGGTCGCGACCCCGAGCGCCCTGGTAGTCGATCGACTTGATGTTGCCGAACCACTCCGCGTAGGGCTCTTCGCCGAAAACGACCAGCGCGACGTCGGGTTTCGTGGCGTAAGCGCCGTCCACGCTGAGCGTCGCTTTGCCGCCCCCTTCGCGAACCGCGGCCTGTATTCCCGCGAAGATCGACGTCGCGCCGGGGAAATCGGCGTTCGTGTTGCCAGTACCTTGCCAGGTGATCGTCCAGCCACCGGTTTGTCGTCCAATGTCGTCAGCAGCCTGACCTGCCACGAGAACATTGATATCGCGTCGCAGCGGCAGCAATCCCTTGGTGTTCTTCAGCAGCACCAGAGACTCGCGGGCCGCCTGTCTTGCCACAGCGCGATGCTCAGCAGCGCCTAGCAGCGCGCGCTTATTGGTAAGGGGCCGGCTGGAAGGCCTGCCCTTCTCGAACAGGCCGGCCCGCAGTTTGACGCGCAGGATGCGCCTGACGGCGTCGTCAACGCGCGCTTCCGGGATCTCGCCCGAGCGCACTTGCTCGGTCGTGTTCTCAAGAAGCGGTTTCCAATCCGTAGGCGCCATGAACAGGTCGATGCCCGCGTTGACTGCCTGGGCGCACTTGCTCTTCGAGCAGCCCTGCACTTCGTCGATGCCGTCCCAGTCGCTGACAATCAACCCGTCGAATCCCATGCGGGTCTTGAGCACGTCCGTCAGCAGGTACTTTTGGCCGTGCACTTTCCAACCCTGCCAACTGTTGTACGAAGCCATGACTGTCTGCGCACCGGCATTCAGTGCAGCGACGTAGCCTGCTCCATGGATGTCGAGCAGCTGCTGCTCGGAAGCGAGATTGTCGCCTCGGTCGATCCCGGCTTCGGTACCGCCATCACCGATGAAATGCTTCGCCGTCGCGATGACCCGGTGCGTATCGAGGAAGCCGGGCTCGCCCGGCGTTCCCTGCAATCCGAGCACCATGCGCTCGGCAAATGTGCGGACGATCTCAGGGTCCTCTGAATAGCCCTCGTAAGTGCGGCCCCAGCGATCGTCACGAACCACAGCTACCGTCGGCGCGAACGTCCAGTCGATACCTGTCACCGCCACTTCGATCGCCGTGATCTCGCCGATGCGCTCGATCAGATCGGCATCGCGAGTCGCGCCGAGGCCGATATTGTGTGGAAACAGCGTCGCACCGATTACATTGTTGTGACCGTGCACCGCGTCCGTGCCCCACATGATGGGGATGGCCGGACCGCCGGCGGAATTGTCCATCGACGCGTCGTAGAACTGGTCTGCCAATGCGACCCAGTCGCCCACGCTCGAATACTTCTTCTCGCCCGGAAATGCCCCGCCGCCGTTGAGCACCGAGCCGAGCCGGTACGTGCGCACGTCCTGCGGCGTGACGCTGCGAATGTCGGCTTGAACCATCTGACCGACTTTCTGCTCGAGCGTCATGCCGCGCAAAAGTGTGTCGATGCGGGCTTCGAGCTTCGGATCCGTCAGAGTGCTCGAGATACGCGGCCAGTCAACGGGCGTCGTGCTCGCGGCAGAACCGTTCGCCGGACCGGGTTCGCGCGAACCGCAGCCGGAGAACGTCGCTGCGGCCAGAAGGATGGCGCAGAGACGGATCGAAGCGCCCGGGTTATGCATTGGCAGTTGGTCTCGATGCTGAAGTACTGCTGGACACGACTCGCGGCGTCGCGGGCCCGGCGTGCGAAGGTGGATGTCTTCGTCGCCAGGTCCGCCGGCGCATCGCTAGCAGGCCGTTGAAAAACTCATTCAACCGCCTGCTAGAACGGGCCACGGACGGCCCGGCGAAATCATGCACATTCTCATGTGCTTGATTTCGGGAGCGCAGCGAAAACCACGCTTTTCGCAAGCGACGTTGAAAAACGGCAGGGATAGCCTTTTTCAACATCCTGCTAGAAGCCCACGCGGACGCGAATGCCGTACGTACGCGGCGGGTTGAACACGAACTCCTGCACGTCGGCGCCGATCGTGGCCTGCGTACCGTGCGCTTCGTCGGTCACGTTGTTGACGTACGCTTCCACGCGAATGTCGCCTTCACCATGCGAGTAACCCACACCCAGGTCCAGATGCACATAGCTGTCGACCTCATCGAACAGCCGCACTTGCTCGGCGCCGTATCCTGACGCTACTCCATCCGGGGTGACGGTGGTGACTTGGCGGGCGCCGTCGCTTCCCGGGGCGCCGTTGAACGCCGTAAGGAAGTACGAGCTCTTGTAAGTCGCCGAGACGATCCAATCGAAAATGCCGGTCGGCACATCAATGTCCTGACCCAGCCGCACATTCAGAGTGAGCGAGGGCGCCCGCGGCAGTTCGTTGCCTTCGAGGTCGACGAGCAGTGCGCCGCTGCCCGGACTCGCGCGCCGACCGTCGGCGACAATCCCTTCTTCATACTCCGTCTCCTGCCACAACAGCGTGCCGCTCGCATTGAAGCCCGCCCCGAAGTTGTAGGCGGCGTCCAGCTGAATGCCCATGTTGAACGCTTCGCCGACGTTCTGATTCAGTGTCACTTCGGAGCACTGCGTGTCCGGATCGGTGTCGGTGCAGCCGATGTCGTTGGTCGGATCGGAGTCGAGCAGCTGAATACCGACGAGGGTGCTGAACACCTGGTCGGTGTACTCGAGGTAGTACGCCGATGCATTCAGCAGCAGCACACTGTCGCCGACGGTGAACTCGTTCTTCGAGCCGATCTCGAACATGGTGTTCTTCTCCGGACCGACGGGCGGAGTGAACAGGTCCTCGCCGGGGCCGGTATCGAGGTCGACCGTATCGTTGAAGCTCGGCGCCTTGTTGCCTGTGGCGACCAGGAGGTAGAGCAGGTTGTCGTCGGTCAGGTCGTAGCCGATTCGAAAGCGCCAGTCGACGTACTGATCCGAGTTCTCGCCGTGCTGCACGGTGGCGCCGCCGAACCCGAGACCGAGTCCCGGATAGCCGGCGCATGTGCCGCCGAACTGACTCGCCTGTACGCACTGGCCGGCCAGGAACTCATCGAGCGTGTCCTCCACACCAAAGCTGGCGACGCCAGCCTGGTACAGCAACACGACGTCTTCGAGCGTATTGCGCACGCCATCGCCATTTGCGTCCGGACTAATGATGCCCCTGTTCAGACCGGTCATGCGAAAGCCCGGCGTGCCCGTGCGCACGGGGACGCCGTTCGTGTCGAAGCCGGCGATGAAGTTGAAACCGTCACGCTCCTTGCTTTCGTCCGAATAGCGGGCGCCGCCGGTGATGCGCAGCCGATCGGTGAGCGCGAACGTAATGTCCGCATATACCGATTCGGATTCGCCGATCGTCGAGCCCTGGTTGAATTCCAGGTACGGAAGATCGCTGTAGTCGAGCGGGATGCCGAGAAACACGGCCTGCTCTTCCTTGAACTTGTAGGCGCCGACCGCCCAGGTGAGCCGCTCGGCGCTATCCGGCGACGTGATGCGCAGCTCGTGCGTTCTGCTCTCCGAGGTGGTGTCCCAGATCAGCGCGCCATAGCTGCCGTAATAGCGTTCCGCGACGTACTCGTCGGCGAGCGGGCTGTCCACCGGCACCGCATTGCCGCGAGTCACGATGGCGGCTTCGTCGCCGTCAAAGTCGTAGTTGCGTCCGTTGTTCGAGTGCTGATGCTGATACTGCAGATCGCGATAGCCGCCGATGTACTGCACGTTGAACAGATCCGTGCGGTAGGTCGCGTTGAGTGCAGCGCCCCAATGAACGGTGTCCTGCGCCGGACTGAAGCCTGCCTGGTTGACTTTGCGCGGATCGTCGAAATCATCGTAGGTGAGTCCCGAAAGGGCCGCGTTGAAGAAATCCACGCCACGCGAACCCGTGCCTTTCGAATTCAGATAGTCGCCGGACAGCAGCACCGAAAGCTTATCGGACGGCTGGAACAGGAAGTGCGCACGAGCGCCGAGATCGTCCTGCGATTCCCAGCCGAGCAGACTGGTGAGCGGTCCGGTGTTCCTGATGTACTCGTCGTGCTCGGCCGCATATACGGCGAGGCGCGCCGCGACGGTCGATCCGAGCGGTATGTTCAGTGCGCCGCGCAGCTCCCCCAGGTCGTTGTTGCCAACCGAGTACTCCGCGTAGCCTTCGAATGCGTCGAGCGTCGGCTTGCGCGACACGAGGTTGATCGTACCGCCCAACGCGTTGCGGCCGCGCACGGTGCCTTGAGGTCCGACGTTGACTTCAACGCGCTCCAGGTCGAAGAACGCCACGCCGAGGCCGCGTGGGCGCGGCACATACACGTCGTCGATATGCGGCGCAACCGCGGGATCGCCCAACTCGGTATTGGCATTGCTGCCGATGCCGCGCACGTAGATCTCGGTGTTGCCTTCGTAGTTCGTGATCTCGACGCCCGGCATCAGCGCCGGCAAGTCGAGGATGTCAGTGGCGCCGAGCGAGTCGAGCACGGACTGCGACGCGACCGCGGCCGTACCTTCGTAACTCTGCAACGTCTGCTCAACGCGCTCGACGGAGACGATGACTTCCGCGATCACCGCTTCGCCGGGCGCATCCGCAGCGGCCCAAACCGATGCGCTGCTGCCCGCGAGCACGGCGGAAACGGCAAATGACAGTGATCTGGATGAAGTCATGTGATCCTCCTGCCTGTACCTGACGTTTGTGATTCTTTCCCGGCCGCAAGATCGGATTCTGGCGTATGCATAACTCTGCGGACACCGTTGTCAAATACGTATCGCACGCATAGCGCTTCCAAGTGCACTTCGTGCCGCAAAAAGCGGCATGACACCGTTGGTACAACTGTCGGACCGACAGGACTTGTTCAGGTCTCAAGCGGCCGGCGGACTGAAAATGCGCAAATGCTCCGGCCGGCGCCCGGCCCGTCACACACATCAACTCCGGCGCCGAATTTTTGTAGAAATCGACCGCGAGAGTGAGAGGGGAAAAACGGGATGTGACCCAGGATCGCTCCCGCCTTTCGTTTGGGCGCCTTACGCTCGTTGCAGGACCTGACTTCTCTGTAGGATGCTTCTGCGTCTCATTGCAGGAGGGCTAGTCATGGCGACGCAGATGCGGATCGACGCGTATGAGGTGCTGTACTCGGCCAATGACTTCCCGCCGCGCATCGCGCTCAAGAACGCAGGCAACTATGTCGGTCAGATGATCTTCGCACCGAATGGCGCGGCGCTTCCGGCAGACACCGTCGTGAACAACCAGGTGCAGTTGCACTACCACCTGGATGATTTTCAGAACGCGATCGATCTGCTGCGCAACGAGAAACCCATCTACATGTACTACAACGGTTCGGGCGGCGGGTTCGAGAACGGCATCAGGACGATGTCGGAGAAGGTGGGGGAAGGGGAGATTTCTCCTACGTCCTGACAACGGCAGAAGCCCGCTCCCGCCATTTCTCATCGTTGACGCCGACAACTGGCGTTGCGCGCCGGGCCGGCACGCAACGATGTGCTGCGCGATCGTTTGAAGGGCGCGAGTAAGTGTTCGGACGCTGCGCGGCCTCGGCGATGCTCAGCGAGTTGTGCGCATCACTCTTGTGCACCCGCGAAACGCTTTGGCGGAGGACGCATCGGCGCCGGACGTGACATTCCGGCCATATGCGGAGTTTCTCGCCGAGGTCGCTTTGAGTGTCGAGCTATTGAGCTGTCGTTCGCGAGCGCACTCCTCGCAGCGATCCGCGCCGATCTCGTTTCTCAGGTAATCGAACAACGAGTCGGCAACCCTCAGCCACGTGACCAGACTTCTGAACCGAGATTCATCTGCTCTCGGCCGCCTGCTCGCGCGTCAGACCAATAATCTGAATCCTCGTAAGGCCCGAGTGGAATGTCCGGCGCCGAGGTTCAGCTGATGTCGTACGCCACAGCAGGGTCATCGATTCGGCGAGCTCGCGCTCCGCCTCCCCGCCTCTCCCCTCTGGCGCCCTCGCAGATTCGCTATGCGCCGCAAGATCGGTCAAGCTGCGGGTACTGGGCGCTCAATGTCCGTGGGCCAACCCCTACGCTGCGGACGCATGCCCTCGTATTTGCAACGAATCTCGGAGAGCTCATGCCAAAACCGCCGAACTACAAACAGGATAAGAAGCGTCGTGAAGAGGCGCAGAAGCGCAGGAACGAACAGGAACAGCAGCGGAAGGCGGAACGGAAGAACAAGGGTTTCCCTCCCGCTCCGGGACAGTAGTATCTCCTCCGCACACGCGGGCCGCTGCTAAGCTCAGTCTCCCCGCGCATCGACACGGTCGATGCCAGGCTGGAAAGAGTTCAGCCTACTCAGAGCGTTTCGTGTAGGCTGCGCCGCCCGGCAAGTTCCTGACGGTTCATCGTCGCTTTTGCCATCAATTGGAGACGACGAATGAATTGGACGATCGCCGAGAACAATTGGAACCAGTTCAAAGGGCGTATCCGCGCGAGGTGGATCCAACTGGACGAGGAGCAACTCGCAGTGATCGCGGGGAAGCGACCTGAGTTACTCAAGAGCATTCAGAGCACTTACGGGCTCAGTCGCGCAGAAGCAGAGCGTGAGGTCCGCGCATTCGAGGCGCGTAACAAGGACTACCGGCCGAAGTAGTCAGAGGTCGCGCTTCCGAGCAAAGCGCCGCAAGTCGTCGGACACGCATCGATGCGACAGACCGATTGAACTACGCCGCATGTGACTCTCTCGAGCGCTATCGCCGGGTCAACCCCGCGCTGTTCAGCGAACCGATAGATCCTTGATAACGGAGATACGAAACCGGCACATGGTTTCGGTCACGCCCTCCTGCGCATCCTCGCATCCCGATGCGTCGCAATTCGCGGCGGCGTTGCCTCCGCTGCTCGCTTGTAAACGAAATTTCGTCGCGCTTCGTGATAGCTGCTGTTTGGATCGTAGAACGTGCGATACATATGACGCAGCTCTTCGTCACGATAGATCTGCAACGGCTTGTGTTGTTCGTCGCGCGCACGCGCCATAGCCTTGGCTGCAAGCGCTTGCTCGATTCCCACGCCTTCACTCAGCTCGATGCACAAGCGATCGAACTGATGCTGGCAGTCGCTCCACTGCTCCGGCAGCACGAGATCCGCGAGGCCCATTTTCCGGGCTTCACTCGCAAGCGTCGGCATGCATTCCTGCGTCAGGCGCCGCGCATTGTCCGGGCCCACGCGTTTTGGAAGCACGTAGGTCCAATACTCCGAGCCATAGAGACCCATCGTCTGGTAGTGCACGTTCAGGACGACGCCCGATCGAATCCACACGTGATCGCAGGCCGCCGCCATCACTGCCCCGCCGGCGCCTGCATTCGTACGCAAAACCGCGACGGTCAGCTGTCGGTCGGTCCGGATGATCTCCTCGACGACATCGTTCATGGCGTTGATGTTCGCCCACGACTCATCGGCGGAACTTCTCGCCGCTTCGATGCAATTCAGATGGATGCCGTTGCTCCAGAACTCCTCGCCCCCGAGCAGCGCAATCACCTTGATCGGACGTCGCTTCACCTGCGCGAGCATGTGCTTTAGCCGCCGGCATTGCGCGCTATTCATCGCGCCATTGTAGAAATCGAATTGCAGGTAGCCGACCGCGCCCCTTTCGTAGTAGCGAATCTCGTTGCAGCCGATCTCCGCCGCGCCCATCACGTCCGTCTCCAGATGCGGCAACGCGTCGGCAGCGCGCCCGATCACACTCGTCGCCGGCAGCTTGATCGCGCCCGGTCCGGGCGTTGCGAGCGCTGCGCGCTTGAGATGACTGATCCACACGGCCCCGTCGGTCGTGCCGCGGCAGATCGCGCCGTGACATTTGGCGATCAGCTCACCAGGGCGGCCCTGCAGACCGATCGCAGCACGCGCGCCATACAGATACATGGGTGTGCCGGCGATCTCATCCAGCACTCCAGGCGCGCCATCGGCTGCATTGATCCCGCGCACGATGCTCTCGGTCGAGTCCTTACGCCAGTCGATCGCCCGATCCTCCTGTCGTGTGGCGCGGTTCCAGCGTCCATGGACTTTCGGATCATCGTAGTTCAGCGCCCGTGGCCGAAAGCGATGATCCGCGTGCTGTTCCAGGGCTGCGAGCACGAGCCGCACTGTGTGTTCGGTGACTTCACGCCGGTAGAGACTGCCCTTGGAAGCCTCCCGCATCGGAAAGGTCGCCGCGCCCCAAATGTCGCCAGCGTCCATTTCTTCCGCAGCATGGAGCAATGTGACACCCCATTCAGCGACGTCACGTTTGATCGCCCAGTCGAGCGAGGATGGGCCGCGATCGCCTTCGATGCCCGGATGCACGATCAGGCAAGCGTGGCGTTTCCAGATCGAATCCGGCACGCGCTGCTTCAGAAAGGGACAGAGGATGATATCGGGACGGAACAGCGTGACCGCGTTTTCCATCGCCTGAGGACTGATCGCAAGCTCCACTGACACAATGTGTTCCCGTGTCGACAGTTCGCGATGCAGGCGCTGAGTGAGTCCATTGAATGCCGAAGCCAGCAATAACACGCGCACGATAAAATTCCCTCATAACCCTGTGACGAAGAAAGTCTGGCAAGGCGTCGGCGAGACGCGGCGCTGCACTCACCAGAGCTCGCAGGTCGTGTGCTGCGCGTTTCGCCGTCCCTGGATCTCGCGCGAAGTGTGACCGGTGATGGCGCTGTGGCTGAGCACCACGAGTACGGAGCGATGACTCACGTTAGTCAGCACGCAATTCACTACTCGATCGGATTTGCACGTCCGGTTCGGTCCGCCGCTACTCGGTCTGGGCGCGGAAAGAGAATCGCGTAAAAGGCCCGCGCTTTCTGTCAATGCGATGACAAACACAGCAACGGGTCGATTCCGAGTCGCCGCGCAAAGCGCGGTCAGAAGTGTCACGCTGTAACAGTGATGGACGCACAACCGTCGAGCCGCGACTGCGTGGAGCTCGGCCCGGCGAGGCGACCGCAGATTGCGTTGCGCCGATCCGGAGGCGCGATCTCGTGATGCGTCCTCAAGGCCGACTTTGACGTTGACCTGCGGGAACGACTTGCGCCGCCGCCACCGGTCACGTTGATGTCGTATCGTCCGGACGGCATGTGCATGCACTGCTTGGCGACGCATTTGCGAAGTAGCGACTTGAGTAGATTGACCGCCTCTCTCAAGCAAGACGCAAAAGATGGCCGCAATAGGACACAGGCGGTGTCTCCTGAGTCAGGGTGATTTCGTCGCAGCGCGCTGCCCTTTCGTCGCATTGCTGGCTGACGAACGGATCCGCGTGCGTGATCGTCGCCCCACGGCGACTACAGGAACTGACCAGCGCTCATCGCGCTGGTCCATGGGATCTGCGCCTGATCGGCACGCAGCACCTGTACGTGTGTGACATGTCCGTGATGCCGTTCAGCTCCGCCGCGAATCCCGTTCGGACGCTGGCCGCGCTGGCGCTACGCCTGTCTCGACATTTCGGGTAGGCGACCGGGCGGCAGCATCGTGATGGACCTCTTGGCGCCCTCACCGGAACACCTTGATGGAGGCGCTCGCAGACACGGCGCCATGCGGACGAAGGACGTACTTGATCTTCAGCAACCGCCGGCGATGGCCGCTGCGTTCGGAGGCGTCCGCTTCGTGGACCGGGCCAGGATAACCATCCTCGCGCGCACTGGAAGACCCCGATCGCCGGCCCGGCACGCTAGAGCTAAGGCAACGTGGCAGTAGCGCGTGTCATTCAGCAACACCAGTGATTTTCGAGCGTAACGCATCAGCCACCTGCCCTGTGGCTGTCGGCAAGGTCCTGGTCTGCACACACATATATGTGTGGCCCGGCTACGCGCGGCGGCGATTGATTGCTCATTTCATCCAGGAATCGATGCCTGTCCTGGTGTGCGGGCGCCGGAGGACTCCCGTTGCTTACCGTCCCCGATCGGAAGCGCTGGTCTCACCCTCGCTGAGCAACTGCTCGACCGCGTGCTCACCTAGCCCCAACAATACGGCAATCTCACTCGGACTCAGGCCTCGCCGCTGCAAGACTCGGGCTGCGCCGTTAACGCATTTCGGACATGCGCAATACAGAGTCGCTGGATCTGGGTTGTCTTCGATGGGCATGACGTTACGTTCAGGGATCGCCGAACCATTGAGTTGGTGCGTGTCTTCATGTGTGTGTGGGGCTCGCATTCTCCAAGGAAACGCAAATACGTGAATTGCCCATTCGCGCTAATTTGTTGCACTAAGCAAAACGGCGCGCCTGGGGGTCGAACGACGGCGCCGAACCCTAGGCGCCGGGCCGTGCTCTCTGGCTACTTGCCACGGTTCTTGTGGCCGGATTGTCGCCGGCGCTGTGTCTCGCGGCAGCTCGAGCTGGCGCTGCGCTTGTTTGAGGAACGGGATCAGCTCGCGTGGGAGTCAATGACGCCAACAAGCCGCGCAGCTCGCCGAGTTCCTTTAGATTCCGATCGGCGTCCTGCCAGTATTTGCGCGCCGCCGCGGCTTCTCGGCGCGCCGCTTCGACATCGCCGCGCTCGCGCGCGACCAGCGCCATCGCCAGATGGCTGCCGCCGTAAGCGGAGTCGTGCTCGAGCATTTGCCTGGCGGTATGTTCCGCGAGATCCCAGTCGCCGACATCGCGCGCAATACGCGCGAACGCATCGAGCCGGAACAAGGCCTGCGTCCACGCATCCGGCCCCGGCAGTGCGCGCAGCCTGCCCTGCACGTCCTTCAACAACGCGCTGCCTTCGGCGACTTTGCCTGTCCGCAACATCATCTCGGCGCGCAGCGCATCGACATACGGCAGCACTGCCGCCCGACTGACGGTGATGCCGCCGACGAGCGTCGGGACCTGCAGCATTTCGCGTTCCGCCGCCGCCAGCGCCTCGCGAGCTGCATTCTGGTCGCGTAACGCCAGATGCGCGTGACCCGCGAACGCATGTCCGATCGAGCGCGTCGCCGCACCTTTTGCTCGTTGCAGAGTTTTCGCCTCGGTAAGCGCGTCGCGCCAGCGTTGCCGACCGAGCAGAAAGACGGTCAGGGATTTCTGATTGAATTCCTGATACTCCGTGAGCGACTCGACTGCCGTCGCTTGACGCAACAGCGACTCCGCCGTCCGCATCTGACCCTTGTGCTCGTACGAAGTCGCGAGCAGATCGAGGTTGTGCACGTGATGCCAGTCGAGCTGCGCAGGAATGCTCTCGACAGCGTAGTACGCCTTCTCCAGCTCATACGTGCGTGTGAATGCCGCGATCGCCTCGTCGACGCGACCGACGCGGCGCAGATCGTGACCCCACATGTGATGCGCGTGCGCAATCGTCGGCGAAAGCTTTGCGTACGTCTCGCCGTGATGGAGCGCGCGATCGATCTGGCCGATCGTTTCGTAGGAGTGAATGAGGTAATGATGAGCGGCCGCATTGTCCGGCGCCAGCCGCAGCGCTGCGCCGTAGAAGGCGGTCGATGCGACCGAGCCGCGTTGCCCGCGCCCCGCTGCCGTGGGCTCCTCGGCATTGCCGCGCACCAGCCAGAGCTCGACGTCGTCGAAGTCTGCCGCGAGCGCCTTGTCCAGCGATTGCTTGTAAGCCGCGTGCAGATTCGGGTTGCCGAGATCGGCGATCGCTTCGAGCTGCTGAAGGCGCAACGCCACGCGTCGTTGCTCTCGCGCGGTCGCGCGTTGCGCCAGGGTCTGCGCCTTCTGGGCAGCGCTCACAGCCGCAGCATGATCGTCGAGTCCTGAGTACACGCGGCTCAAACCCCAATAAGCAAGCGCGAAGTCGGGGTCCAGACGCAATGCCTGATTGAAGGAGCGCGCCGCCTCGATCCATACATATCCATGGGTATAGTTCAGGCCCTGTCGGTAGAACAGCAGCGCCTCGTTGGAGGAGGTCGTGGCGGCGTCAGCCGAGTTGCCGGTTCCCTCGCGCAGCGTGACTGGACGTTGCAGAACCTCGGGCGGCGCCCACCCAATCGTCGTGCACGCGGCGTGTGGATCGTCCTGCGCGAACACGGCCGTCGCTGTCGCTACAGCCGCCGCAGCGACCATGATCGTTTCCCGGAAGCGGATCAGCATGGAACGGCTCTCCTGGAATCGTCTGCTGCGAGTGAGTCTACGCCGCTCGTCGGGCAGCAGGTGCGTGTCTCGGGGGGACGGGCGCTCACTCGCCGATCGAGGCAACCGTTCATCGCTCGCCCCATGCATGTGAAAGATCCAGAGGATTGCATGCATTTGAAATCGTCCGTTCGCCTTAGGAAAAAAGAGTGCCGGACTTAGGAAATCTGGCAAACGGACCGTGCCAACGACTACGCGATTGCCGCATATGCTGAGTCCGGCACTGAAGTCTTCCTTTCTCTCTTGAGGGAGAGAGGAATGCATGGAACCCTCACCCTGCCCTCTCCCTCCTCGAGGGAGAGGGGAACTCATTCGCCTCTCCCTCAAGGGAGAGGCCGCGCGCAAGCGCGGGTGAGGGTTGCCCTCTTCGCCTCTCCTTGGGGAGCCGCTCCAGCGCATCGTCGCTCCAGCGCATCCATGCGCCCCGCGGCATTCGCACGTCCCTGTGCAGCACATGCGCACCGCGACATCAAGTCGGAACTAGTGGAGATAAACGCAGAGCGCGAGACTCCGCGTAACTCGCTTTGCCTTGCGACTCGCCATCTGCGACGCGCTATCCCTGAGTCTTCACCGTGAGTTCCCATCGATGAACCCCTTGGTCGTTTCGCCGAACTTGCGCATCGAGTCCGGATGCACGTACATCATGTGGCCGGCTTCGTAGTACTCGATGTGCACGTTACGGCGCAGCTCGGGCGTGACGTTGAGATGGTCGAACGCCGACTTCACCGTGCCGTACGGGCAGGCGAGATCGAAGTAGCCCTGCTGCACGAGAACCTTCATCTTCGGATTCATCGTCATCGCATACGAGAGGTCGGGGAGCACGTTCATATACGGAATCTTCTGGCCGTTCGAATCCGGCTGCACGTGGCCGAGATCCCAGTCCTTGCAGAGCTGCGCCGAGAGCTCGTACTTCTGATCCGATCACGACGCCCAGTTCGCGGCGCGCATAGTCGTTGAACGTGGCGACGATCGCCGGCGCGACTGCGGTCGCATAGGGATCGAACACGGTCGTTTCCGCGATCATGTTCGGCATGCCCATCGTAAAGCGTGAATCGATGCGTCCGACCGTCTTGCCCTGCGAGCGCGATGAGCTCCTGCAGGAAACGATTCTCGTCCATGCGCAGATTGGCCTTGTCCCAGTACGCAGCGCTCACCCCGGTGTAGCGCTCGAGCCCGGTGCAGCGCCGCTTGGCGTTCCGCCGCCAGCTCGCGCGCACCTTTGAACAGCACCGGGTGATAGACGGAGTCGATCCACTGCTCCACTTCAGCCAGGAACGGCCGCAGCTCGGGCGGCTGCGGGTTGAGCGCCTTGTGATACCACGCGGTCGCGGCATACGTGGACATGAAATTCGCGTCGCCCGCGTCGGAGTTCAAACCCGCCGAGCCGGTGGGAAGTCCATGAACGGCGAAACCAGGATGATGCCGTTGAGCGCGACGTTGTGCCGCCTCAGCAGGTCGTAGCTACGCCGCCGTGCGGATGCCGCCGTAGCTTTCGCCGAGGATGAACTTCGGGCTCGCCCAGCGCTGGTACTCCCCGAGGTAGCGCACGATGAAATCGGAGACGGACTTGATGTCGTTGTCGACGCCCCAGAACTGCTTGCCCTCCGCCTTGCCGGCCGGCGCGCGAGAAGCCGGTGCCGACCGGGTCGATCATGCACGATGTCCGCGCGATCGAGCGGGCTGAACTCGTTGTCCGCGACCTTGAACGGGCCGCGCGTGTTGCTCTGGAGATCTTCGAGCACGGCGCGGCGCGGGCCGAGAATGCCCATATGCAGCCACGCCGACGCCGAACCCGGCCCGCCGTTGTATGCGAACATGATCGGCCGCGTGCGCGCGTCCTGGCCTTGCCGGACGTACGCGGTGAAGCCGAAGAGGGCGATCGGCTCGTCCTTGTCGTCCTTCATCAGCAGCGTGCCGGTCGTGGCTTCGTAGTCGACGCCCTTGCCGCCGATGCGGATCTGATGCTTCGAGGTCCACAGCTTGGGCTCAGGCGGCGGCTTCTTCTCCTTCTCGTTCTTCTCTTGCTTGTCCTGCTCGGTCGGCGGCTCGCTCGCGGCCATGGTTTCGATTGGTGAGGCAAGCCAGAGGAGCGCCGCGAGCGCGGCGGCGGGGGTCCTAGACGTCATGAAGCGATCCTTATAAGAGTTTGTGGCGCGGAGCAGATATATGAGCCCGGATCAGCCTCAGCTATTCATGCGCGAGAACGCAGACATCGATTGAGCAATTCCCTGAATGTTCGCACTCTTGTCGAGCGGGAAATGGGGACATTCCTCGATTTCACGCCTCGTTGACGACGGCGTGGGGTCCACTTTTTCGAACGGAAATGAGGAATGTCCCCATTTCCAGCGAGACCCGCCAGCTACTTCGATTGAATTTCGCCGCGATCCATTCGACTCAGTTCGTCGCGCTGTCGGCTCAGGTCGCGTCGGATCTTCTCGACCAGCGCCACGAAGCGAGGGTGATTGCGAAATCCGGCGAAAATTTCATTGTGGAGCAACGCCAAATGCCAGCAAAAGTAGATCGTCCGATCTCGCTCGGCCTTTTCCAGTGCATCCAGAGCCGCTTCCGTGCGCCCGCGCAAGGCCAGCGCTTCCGCAGCGTAGCGCTCCTCGATGAACAGGCCTCGTTTTCTGCGCAACGCCAGAATCGCTTCCAGATGATCGAGCATCTGACTGGCTCCCGCCTCATCGCCCGCTTCACGCAACGCGCGGACTATAGTCAGGGAAATAGAGCGCAGGGTACGAGAAATAGGCGCTCTTCAGCGGAACCGGCGCCGGCGAGAAGTCCTTTGGATCGATGTCCTTGGTTACTTTGTAGCGGGCATATTCCGGCGCGAGCTTCTCCAGGAAATCGACGGCCCGCCGTGCCTCACCGTTTCGATCAGCGCATCGACCGCGAGCCGCACGACAATGACATCGCTCTCCCGGCCGCCCCATATCCTCTTCGGCGCGGTCAGCGCTGAAACAGCCAATCGCCGAGCCTCCTCGATCTCACCGTAGACGAGATGCCGATAAGCTTCGGTGGCGATCATCGCGTCCCTTTGTTGACCTGAACGCTCCATATCGTCGAGCGTTCCATCAGGGCATCGGCCGTTTGCGGATCGCCGATGACGTAATACAGCCAGCGGAAGCCAAGCAGGTATGCCCTTCTCCGGCGGCTCCAGCCGGGTTAGGCTCTGGTGACATAGTCGATGCCCCCAG
Source organism: uncultured Gammaproteobacteria bacterium (assembly GCA_963723505.1). Lineage (GTDB taxonomy): Bacteria > Pseudomonadota > Gammaproteobacteria > Steroidobacterales > Steroidobacteraceae > Steroidobacter. Next base: position 576,083 of record CAVRQU010000015.1, on the reverse strand, counting down.
CAAGATCGCCTGAGAGCAGCACCCGCGTGACGGCTCTGAATCTGCCGCCAGCGGGTCTGCCGACGCACGACCTCTCGGTAATGCTGGGCCGCTGCGATGGCCTGCTCCGCATCCCAGAGATCCATATAGCTGGCCCAGATGGCGATGTAGGTGAGTGGATTCAACGGATCGATCTCGAGCGAACGACGATTGAGTGCGAGGGCTTCGTCGGGATAGCTCTGATCGAGCTTGAAGACGGGGTACATGATTCGAAGCGACACTGTTCGAGGGATCCTTCTGTTGCGCGGTCGCGAATCGCTCCTCCGCGAGTTCGATATCGCCGTCATAGCGCGCCAGCTGCGCGCTCAGCGCGAGCAGGCCCACATCGTCCGGCGCAAGACGCTGGCCACGACGGACAATCTCGCGCAGCTTGGCTCGGTTCTCTGCCATGGGAGCCCGCACGTCGATGATCTCCTGGATGTACGCCACACCGAGCCCGGAGTACGCCGGAATGAATTCGGGGTCGATGGCGATCGCCTGTTCGAAGTAGCGCTCGGTTTCCGTGAATCGCTTGCATTCGAAGCTTCTGCTGACCGCGCAGATACAGATCGTACGCTTCTGCGTTCACGCGTCTGGCAGCGACATCGGCCACATCATTCTGCAGATTCGACTTGAGAGCCGCGGCCACCGACCCGGCGACGTCAGTTTGCAACTCGATAATATTTCCGACTCGTTGATCGTACGATTCCGACCACAAGCGGCTGCCATCCGATGCATCCACGAGCCGGACCGTGACTCGGATCCGATCTCCTTCTTTTCGCACGCTGCCTTCGAGCACGTGCGTTACACCGAGCGCTTCGGCAATCCGCCGGACGTCCGCCTCCTTACCCCTGAAAGAGAACGACGACGTTCGCGCGATGACGCGAAGCGTCGTGGCTTTGGAGAGCAGGTTGAGGATTTCCTCTGCGATCCCATCCGCGAAGTACTGCTGATCCTGCGCCGCACTCAGGTCCGCGAAGGGAAGTACCGCGATCGAAGTGCTCTCTCGCACTGCGTCGGTCTGTGCTGTCACGAACCAGAATACGATCGCGGCAGCCGCAGCGAGCGAGATCGCAGTGCCTATCGGCACGAGCCATCTGGGCCGATGGCGGGCTGGCGATTCGTTCGGCAGGACTTCGACTCGCGGCAGCAGTCTATATCCCTGGCCGCGGACCAGCTCCAGATAGCGGGGATTGTGCGGATCGTCCGAGAGCGCATCTCGTAACAGCTTGATCCGCTGACTGATCGTCTCCGGGCTTACCGACCGTCCGGCCCAGACCGAATCTATCAACTCATCGTGGGAAACCACGTTGGGCGCGGCTTCCACGAGCGTCAGCAGCAGTCGGTAAGTGAGGCGGCCCAGCGGAATCGGTCTTCGAGTCGCGCAGCAACAGACGCTGCCCGGTATCGAGCGTCAGTCACCGATGCGAAAACGCGAGGACATTGCCCATTCCCAGAGGCCAGCGCCGCGCAGCTCAGTTCGGCATCGCTGATGCTAGTACTTTATCGTTCAAAAGAACGGAGCCTGTTTCAGGGATAGGGCGTGGCGCTTGAAGGAATTTTGAAGCCATTTTTCCAGGATTCTTGAGGCCAAGTTTCATGCAGTCAGAGAGCGTCGTCGCGTAGCGTGAGAAAGCCGTGATACCGCGGCACTTCCGGAGCACGACAATGTTTGAAGGGAAACCGCCGAGCCGCCAGATGGATGCTGTCCTGCGCTGCTGCGTTGCTCGTGGCCGGGTGCGCAACGATTCCGGAAAGGAGTTCTTTTAGAAAGCGCATCAGCTTCTGCGAAACGCATCAGAATGCCCCAGCAACTTTCTGCATTACTGCGTGCGTTCCGAACATGGTAAGAGATGCGAATGCGTGCCAAATGCACCCATGGACGCGCTACTGTAACCGCATGTCCGTGAAAGGCTGGTCGCTCAGGGTCGTGCATTCGTGTTTGTCGAAGAGCCCGGAGTTTCTCGCAATGACGCGATTGCCCGCTGCGCTGTTCAACGAGCGGCTAGGAGGATCGCGGCAATCTCTTGGATCTACCGTTTTCATACGGCATCACTCGTTGCTCGGCTATTGGGCAACCACGTCCAGTACGTGCCGCAACGCCAGAACCACTCGAGCGGACCCATGCGGTATCGCTGTAGCCAGCGATAGCTGGCTTCTGTGAGGATCGCATAAATGGCCAGGGCGGCCGCCGTCATCTGCACCCCATTGAGACGACCGTAGAGTCCAAGGCCCCACGACTCCGCCAGCGCGGCAACGACTAATGACTGACCGATGTAGTTCGTCAGCGCCATTCGGCCGGCGGCTTCGATCCGGCGCCACAGCCAGCGTTGCGAAGGGTTGTGATAGAGCACGAACACGAGGCCGGCCATTCCTGCGGCGAGCGGCAATGCGCTGAACGAATGCAGGAACTCTGGCCACCGCCAATCCATCAGTGCATGAATTTCGCGACCCTGCAGCCAGGTCGCAACCAGCGACAAGGGCAGGCCGACGCCGAGGCCGATTCGCGCAACCTTCGACCACAGGACAGGAGGCGACGCCGCAATGAGACTACTGCGGTAGATGCCTGCACCAATCATGAACAGCGCAAGGGTTCTCCAGAGGAGGAAGATCGCGATGAAGAACAGCAGATCCGCATATTGCTCGAGATGCAGTCCAACGAGCGCCGCGAAACTGCCAGTCTTCCGCACGACCCATTCCTTCGGCGCTGGCGCGTCCGCGCGGCCGGAGATGGTTGCCAACTGTTGCTGTGCTTCGTGGTAGTCATTGGCGATGGCGTCTTCGGGCGATGCGCCTTCCAGGCGAACGGTGAGAACGCTGGCGCTCGCAATGAGCACCACGACCCACGCCACGAGTGCGATTTTCCAGCCGCGATTCCAGAGCAGGAATATCGCCGCGGCTATCAACACAGTGCAGATGGCGGTGATCATTACGGACACGCTCCCGAGGGCGCTGATCTGGTATCCCCAGACCAGGGTCACTCCCAGCAGCGCCAGTCCGCCTCGCAACAGCCGGTCCGCGGGCCAGTTGCGCATCGAGAGCAGCAGGAGACCGCCGATCGCATAGCAGAGCAATACCTCCGCGGAGTAGAGGAGCAGTCCGTGCGCGATGCCGAATAGCGCGAGAATCAGGACGCGGCGCACATAGGTCCCCGAGAATCCACTGCCGCGCGCGGTGAGTCGCTCGGCCTGCAGTGCGAAGCTGACGCCAAAAAGCGTCGAGAAGAGCGTGATGAACTTGAGATCGATGACGGCATTAAAGAACTGCCAGTCGAGCCACGCCAGGCGTTCGCTGCCGCCCAGGGCGACATCGTAAGCGCCCGCATCGAACGGCAGAAACATCTGGCGAACATTCGCCCACAGGATGCCGAGCAACGCGAAGCCGCGCAGCGCATCCAGCCACGCGATGCGAGCACCCCGTTCGACAGGTCTGGCCCGCTCGGTTGGATCTGCAGTCACGGGACAGCTCACAGCGACGCAGGAGCTTCGTGCTCGCGCGCCTTGCGATACTTCCGGACCTTGCCGAGCAGGTAGCGGGTCGTCAGGGCGAGAGCGGCTGCGCCGACGATCAGTCCCAGCGGAATGATGTACCAGCCGAGCACTTCGCGCGCATCGGTGGGCGGCGCGCTCACGCGACCCAGTTGGTACGACACATCGTCCGGCGCCACTTGTCTCACCCACAGACCTATCCGTTCCGGCGTGAAGGGCTTGAAGAGCGCGCACCCGAGTGCGATCAGTGCGGCGCCATAGCCGAGGAACGCCACGATCAGCGCGATGACGCCTTCCACACTCCGCGTGGCCCACAGGGACGCCAGCCGCAGCAGCAAGATCGGCGAACGCGTTGCCTGCGCTCGGAGCGCCAGGTTGTCCATCAGGTATGCGCTGGCCAGCGCTGCCGGATCACCAAGCCTCGCCATCGCACCGGCGAGGCGCTGCGGATCCGCTCGCCCAGCCTGCTCGGCGCTGTCGATCAGGTGGCTTTGAATCTCCCGCACGATGTCGTCGACCTCGCCCGGAGGGAGCGAACGCAGCGACGAACGCAAGCGCTCGAGATAGCGATCGATCTCGCGTGACCCGTGGGATGCGTTGTTCATCGCCTGACCTCCGCCAGGACCGGCGCCAGCACGTGCTGGAGATTGGAAGAGAAGTCGCGCCAGAAACGCGCCATCTGCACCACGCGCCGCCGCCCCTCCGGCGTCAGCCTGTAGTACTTGCGAGGGTGGCCAGCGTCCGCTTCCACCCATTCCGCCGCGAGTTGGCCATCGGCGCGCAGTCGGCTCAACAGCGGATACAGCGTTCCTTCGGCAACCGCGAGCTTCGCGTCTGTCTCCAGGCGACGGATCAGCTCGAGCCCGTAGAGTCGCCCCGACCAGAGAGCGGCCAGCACAGCGAACTCGAGGACTCCCTTGCGGACCTGTACTTCCCAGCGTTCGACTGCAGGACTGTCTTTCCGCTTAAGCATCGCATAGAACGATACCTCGGATACCAAGGTATCTCAAGACTCAGGTCAGCCGGGAAGTAGTCGCGCCAACGACGACCCAGCCGTCAGCCAACTGTAAGCCGCGTGACAGATCTCCCTTGAGGGCGCCAGCAATGATCCGCGGCGGTGAAGGCCACTTTCTTCTCGAAGGAAAACGATCATGACCCCTGCATCCAAAATCCTCTCTTCTATCGCCGCCTCGCTGCTAAGCGCGGCCGCATACGTCGTTTCGCCGCAAGCGCATGCGTTCAGTTTTGGCTACTTCTATCTCGGCGAAAGCTGCGTCAATCGCAGCCCCTCGGTGAACCCCTATTATTTTTCTGGCGCGATCGGCAACCCGTCCACGACGGAATGGCTGTACGTCGACTGTCCGATGGACCGGTCGTCCACCACATACGACACCGGCACAGTCGATGTCATCGACCAGAACGGCTATACCGGATACGACGTGAGCTGTGCTCATGTGGGCGTGCACTGGAACTCCAACACGGCCACCTACTATACGGGTGGAACGAAGAACAGCTCCGGCGTCGGGACGCAGAAGCAAACGCTGTCCTTCGCGGCGGTGAAGGGCGTCTTCCCGACCGTGTACTACTACAGCTGCGGGATTCCGCCTGCGTATAGCGGAACGAAGAACAAGTCGTACATCGAGACGTACAGCATCTCGGAGCCAGGTTGAACGGCGATCCATCTGGACGCGGGGCGATCCCCGCGTCTTTCACTGTTCCAGACAATATCGAGGAAATGATGAATTCGAACTTGCAACCGTCGCGCGCATCACGAGCAACGCTTCTTCTAACCGCCGCGCTGCTCCTGTTTGCAGCGGTCGCGCTCGCATGGCGGCAGAATGCCGCCAATCGCGCACCGCAATCTTCCACCGGACCGCTGGGCGCCCGCTTCTCGGAGACAGCCTCGCATTCGCAGGCAGACGAAGGGCAGCGGATGCTGGCGGAAATCGACCGAAGAGTCACGATGCTTGCGTCGGAGGTTTCCAGCTTGCGCGGACAAACGACGGCAGCGCCTGCATTGTCCGTCGCGCCCGCCCCGCGGCGAACCGAATCCACATCCAGTCTCACTCGAGAGGAGGAAATGCAGCGCGCCGATGAGCAGATCGAGGAGCAAGCAGCGGCGATCGAACGTGCTGTCGCCGGCCAGCCGCTCGATCCAAGCTGGGCGCCGGCTGCAGAAGCTTCGATCAGAGCGGTGCTTCAACAAAGCGAATTCGAGGGCGTCAAGCTTCTTGATGCGCGCTGCCGCACGAGCGTATGCCGCATCGAAATCGCTGGCGAGCCCGGAATGGAGAACGGCTCATTCGACGAGCGGTTCAGGAAGCTGTTGATCCGGACACCGTGGCAAGGTCAGGGCTTCGGCCAGGTGCACGATCCGTTTGGCGCCTCCCCCACCGCGGTGCTCTTCCTCGCGCGAGAGGGAGAGTCCTTGCCGCTGCCGCAGTAAGGCGTCCGAATCCCCCTGGAGAATGCGAGAGAAGCGCCGCGAGGACAGGCATCGAGATCCGCAAGTCGATGGCTGTCCGTTGCATCGGCAAAAGGAAGGGGAAGTGGTAGTGACGCTCGCCGGCAAAGGGATCGTCCCGTTCCGACGCCGCTTTGGCCAACTGTTCAGTCCGGTTCGACCAGCAGATCCGGCGGTGCTTTTCGCACGCGTTGGTTCGTGCTCGCCGCCATGTGCGCCAGCACTTCGCGCAACGACGCGTCGCCCATCGCATGCCACGCGACTGACACGGGCGTATCAGCATACGCAGCATCGAAGCGAATCGCGAAGCGCGCATCCTCCGGGAGCTGCGCACGAATCGTCTCGTTGAAGAACGCGACGACGTCCTGCAGCGACGCCTGCCTGAACTCATGGGATTTCAACCGGACGCGCTCCATCTTCGCCTCGAGCGCTTCCAGCGGCAGCCGCTCCGCAGCCGGCAGCCCGGCGCGTAACTTCTTCCAGTAGCGCGAGAGGATCACGCTGGAACACACGTCCGGCTGCATGTACTCGCGATCGCAATCGCGCAGAAGCCTCTCGTTGCCGCGAGTCAGGCCGAATCGATCGCGGATCGATGCGCCGACCGTCGCTTGGAGATCCGCGAGATCATCGTATCCGGTATACGCAAGCTCCCGTTTGCTGTCTGCGTCCAACTGTTCGTCCAGCATCGCGAGCGCTTTCTCGACTGTCGTGGGCCAGGATCGCGCCGTGATGAAGTAGTTGCAGGCCATGGCGAGCGACGCGAGCGCCACAAACGTCAGCACCCCCGCCCCTCTTCCCGAGATCGACGGCCGCTCGCGAACCAGCACCAACGCCTGCGAATGAGCCACCGCGCGCCCGGCGCATATCGCCGTGAGCAAGGCAATCACCAACGCCGCCCCCAGCAATCCTTGCGCAACCATGGTCGGCGATTCGAACCAGATCGCACAGCCGAGCGCGACGCAGACGACGACGTAAATTGCGGTCAGCGCGATGAGCCCGCGACGGGCCGATAGGCGTCCCTGATTGTGAGATGCGTCGCTCATCGTTCTCAGCATGCGGGCGGCGGATTCATGCACGAGCTGTCCACGTTAGCCGAGCAGAACACGATTCGCTGCCTTCGGCCACAAGCGGACATGAGCGCTGATTTAGTCTGGTCTCCTTGTCATCGAGCGACGGTGGTCCAACGCAACTGGCCGCTGTGCACAATGCGCACTTCATGACGGCTGGAGTGGCGCTGGTCCACAGCGTGCAGGTGACGCGAAAGCCCGATCAGGCGGCGGCCACAGGCCACTGACGAACCCGCGCAATGGCCCTTCGGCGCCCGTCACCGGAGGATATCGCGTGCGCCTGCAATTTCCCGATTTCACCGCTTCTTGTGGCGTTTTCCCGGTTTCCCGGGCCGGCGCCGAAGGCAACGCTGGTTAGGGAGCTCGACACCCCACAGCCAGCCGCGACGCACGCAGCGTGCGACAACATGGACGGCGGAAATGCTGGCAGGTGAATGCTCCTGCAACACCTGCATTCCCTACATCCCTGTAGGTCAGAAACGCAGGGAGCAGCTTTCAGTAGTAGTACAGGTGTGTTTTGAAGAGAGATCGGCGTCTTTCGCGCGTACGTCACCGCAGACCTTCCATGGCGAGACTCAGCCGGTTCCCTGCCTACATATATATGTGAGCCCGCGGCGCCAATGCCCGAATGGAATGTCCGGCGCCGAAGTTCCTCTTCGATCTGTACCCTTTTGGTTCTCTTGGTTTTCGACACTCGTCAGAGTTTGGAAACTCGAGCCGACCCGTCTGCTTGCGTATAGACGCGCACTTTCTCGCCGGTAACGAACGTCTGATCCGCGGGCTGTACGATCGCCACGGTCTCTGCGCCGTGCTCGATCTCGACCAGGATCTCCCAGGCTTTTTGCTGGGTTGCAGCTTTTTCAATCTGCTTCCCGGCGATCGCCCCTGCGACCGCGCCAACAGCGCCTGCGATACCCGAGCCGGCGCCGTGACCGACGGCATGACCGAGCTCATATCCGATAAAGCCGCCGCCCGCAGTGCCGATCACGGATTCACTGCCCTCAATCGTCGCCTCGGTAACCTGAACGACCGTCGCGTCCTGCACCGTCCAGGGACGGCGAGCATCGGACTGTGAGTAAACAGAGCCGCCGCCGGGGCTCGCGCATGCTGAAAGCAATCCAACCATGGACACGAGCGACAAGGACCAGTGCGCGCGCATGGCAGTCATCTCCGATGGTTCGATGACAAGCGAGAACGACGAGATTCTGAGCCCTCGTTCCTGAACCGCGGCTAAACCGGATGTCGCGATCCACGCACCGTTCGCCATCTCCGACCTTTATCGGCGCCTTGGCGACTACGAGACCAACGGGACGGCAGCATAGGGCCTGACGCAGATCTCTAATTCCCGAATCATGTCGATTTCCAATTTCTGAAGGCCGCCGTCGCCCTGGAAGTTCGCGATGAACGCCGATGGGAAACGCTTGCGGATGATCGAGGATGCGTGATCGATTGCAGCCACCGATTCGGTCCCCACAAACCGTACGCTGGTCGGCGCTTTTGCGTCGTAATAGATGCAGGATCCAGCGTCTGGCGGTCTGACACCCTTGGGGCAGTCCTTTAGCCAGACCAGCCTCGCGATAACCTGCAGCCGACCCTTCATACGAGCCGGTGTCTTGAACGCCCAAATGTGATCTGGCTCTCGGAGTCGCAGTTCGCCGAGTTTCTTTCGTTGGGATTTCAGCCAGCCGATCTGCCCTGTCGCCAAGTCTTCTTCGAAGTTTTTCCAATAATAGAAAATGTCCACTATGTCTCCAGATTCGCTGATTCACCCACGGTACGTCACACAGACGCAATGGTCACCCACGTAACGGCGCCATTTGGATGCACGTACGAGAGCTTCCGTGGCGGGTTTTGGTTTTTCGGTTGTACCCCTCGCCATCGATCCTGTTCTCAATGAACGAGCCACGGGATCCTTGATAACAGAAATACCGAAACCCGGCACCATGGTTTCCTCTGGTTTCCGGCGCCGGGGATCCGCCGTCCCTTCGGGTCGCCTCTATCGACCTGTCATGTGACAATCGATCGAACAGCTCCGAGCGTTCATCGATCCAGGAGGAACGAGCATGGCGAGCGGTGGGCCATCCGGGGACTCAAGCGTGATCCCTGAATACGACGCGGTCGTCGTCGGCGCCGGCATGGCCGGCCTGTACCAGCTGTACCGGTTGCGCAAGGACGAATTCGCGACGATCGTGCTCGAAGCGGCGGACGACGTCGGGGGCACGTGGTACTACAACCGCTACCCAGGCGCGCGCTGCGACATCGAGAGCGTCGATTACAGCTACAGCTTCGACCCGGAGCTCGAGACAGAGTGGACGTGGTCGGAGCGCTACGCCACGCAGCCGGAGATCCTGCGCTACTTCCAGCACGTCGCGAAGAAACACGATCTGAGAAAGGACATCCGGTTCTCGACTCGCGTCCAGACGGCGGCGTGGGACGAGGACGCGTCGATGTGGCGGATCAGGACATCGGCCGGCGATGAGATCACCGCACGGTTCTTCATCATGGCGACCGGCTGCCTGTCCGTGCCGAAGGCGCCCGACATCGAGGGCGTCGAGCGCTTCAGGGGCGATGTCTACTTCACCAGCAGCTGGCCGCACGACGGCATCGACTTCAGCGGTAAGCGCGTAGCGGTGATCGGGACGGGGTCGTCTGGAATTCAGTCGATCCCGCTCATCGCGCAACAAGCCGCACAGTTGACCGTGTTCCAGCGCACGGCCAACTTCTCGATCCCTGCGCACAACGGTCCGCTCCGCCCCGAGAAGTTGGCGGCGATCGAGGGGCGGTTCGCCGAGTACCGCAAGGAAGCGAGGTGGTCGCGCGCCGGCGTCCCGCGACCCGTCGTGCAGGTTCGCGCCCTCGACGTCAGCGAGGAGGAACGTCGGGCCGCCTACGAACGGATGTGGGATGCGGGCGAACTCCTCGGCATCAGCGGCGCGTTCGCCGACATCCTCGCGAGCCCCGAGGCAAACGAAACCTTGTGCGAGTTCATCCGCAGGAAGATTCGCTCGATCGTCGAGGATCCGAAGACGGCCGAGGCGCTGTGCCCGCACGACCATCCCGTCGGAACCAAGCGGCCGTGCCTTGACACGAACTACTACGCTACGTTCAACCTGCCGCACGTGCGGCTCGTCGACCTGAGGAAGAGTCCGATCACGGCGATCACCGAGACCGGGATCGACACGACGGCGGAGTCGTTCGAGTTCGACGCGATCGTCTACGCCACCGGGTTCGACGCGATGACCGGGGCGATCGTCTCCGTGCACATTACCGGTCGCGACGGCGCGACGTTGAAGCAGCGCTGGGCCGACGGTCCGCAGACTTACCTCGGCGTGACAACCGTCGGGTTCCCCAACCTGTTCATGATCACGGGCCCAGAGAGCCCGTCGGTGCTGTCGAACATGGCGGTCTCGATCGAGCAGCACGTCGATTGGATCGGCGACACAATGCACGACCTGCGCGAGCGCGGATTCGAGACGATCGAGCCGACCGCGACCGCCGCAGCCGGGTGGAAGCAACACTGCATCGACTGCGCCTCGCTGACGCTCTTCCCGAAGGCCAACTCGTGGTACATGGGGGCGAACGTCCCCGGCAAGCCCCGCGTCCTGTTCCCGTACATCGGCGGCGTCGATGTGTACCGGCGGGCGTGCGACGAGGTGCGCGAGCGCGGGTACCTTGGTTTCAAGCTCGACGGGCCGAACAGGTCGCAGTGCAATGACGGCGTCATCCGGCGGCTCATGCCCGACATGGCGATGGTCCTCGAGATGATGGCGTCGCTCGGGCTCCCGCCGATCGAGTCGTTGTCGCCGATCGAGGCGCGCGCGTTCGTAGAGGCGTCGTCCGCGGCTCGCCCGCCCGGGCCGAAGGTGGGCGAGATCGTCGACGGCGCGTATCCCGGCGCCGCCGGCGAACTGAACTATCGCCTGTACCGGCCGGACACGCCGGGTCCGCATCCGGTCGTCGTGTATTTCCACGGCGGCGGCTGGGTGCTCGGAAGCCACGCGTCCGATGATCCGCTGTGCCGCGATTTGTGCGTTCGTTCTGGCTGCGTGATCGTGTCCTGCGACTACCGCCACGGGCCAGAGGCGCGCTTTCCTGCTGCACCCGATGACGCCTTCGCCGCGCTGAAGTGGGTCTCGGAGAACGCAGAGTCGCTCGGCGGAATTCCGGGCAGCGTGGTGGTCGCCGGCTGGAGCGCCGGCGCGAATCTCGCCGCAGTGGTCGCCCAGATGGCGCGTGACACGGGCGGCCCACCGATCTCGGGGCAGGTGCTGCTCACACCTGTCGCCGATTGCGACTTCAGCCGTGAGTCCTATGTCCAGAACGCCGACGGGTACCTGCTCACCGCGGCGCTGGTGCGCTGGTTCTGGGACCACTACCTCAACGAGAGCGAGCGGTCGAATCCGAAGGCTTCGCCGCTGCGGGGCGATCTAAAACGGCTTCCCCGAGCGTTCATCGTCACGTGCGAGTTCGATCCGCTGCGCGACGAAGGCGCCGCGTACGCCGCGGCGCTGGCCGCCGCCGGCAACGACGTCGTGCACTTCCCATCGCGCGGCCACACGCACACGTCGGTGACGATGGTCGATGTCGTGATGACCGGCGCTCCGATTCGCGACGCACTGGCGCAGGCCATGCACAACTTCTCCAGCGCGGCGCTCGGGGACGAAGCCAAGGGGAAATCGCGCTCCGATCGCCGACTCGACGAGGTAGCGTTGCACTAGCGGCGCGAGGCGGCGTGCTATGGTTCCCAACTCGTCCAGTAAAGGCTTCGGCCTGCCATGGCAAGCGAAGATGTTGCGACGCTCCTGGAGCGGGGAGTCGAACTGCAGGATCTGCACAATGCGTTGAGCGAGGCGCAACACGACCGCGGCCAGTTTGTCCTGATCGAAGGTCCCGCCGGAATCGGCAAGACCAGCCTCCTCAGCGCAACGTTCGATGCGGCTTCCGACATGGGCTTCACCTGCCTGCGAGCGCGCGCCGGCGAGTTCGAGCGCGACTTCCCGTACGGTTGCGTGCGGCAGCTGCTCGAACCCGCCGTCACCAGGGCTTCGGACGCTGAGCGCGAGCATCTGTTCGAGGGCGCCGCAGCACTTTCGATACCGCTCTTTGCGCACAGCGGTGCGTCCCAACCCTCGTCGGCCGATAGCGCCTTCGCAAGGCTCCACGGGTTGTACTGGTTGCTCAACAATCTTGCCCGCGATCAGCCCGTGACGCTCTGCGTCGACGATCTGCATTGGTCAGACGTGGAATCGCTGCGATTTCTCGGCTACCTGGCGTCCCGCCTCGACGGCATTCCGGTTGCAGTGCTCGCTGCTGTACGCACCCACCATCCCTTCGCGGCCGACCTCGCCCGCCTGTTCGCGGCGCCGGAAGTCAAGGTGCTGCGGCCCGCGCCGTTGAGCATCGAGGCCACGGCGACGCTTTGCGAGGAACGACTCGGCGCGAAAGTGGCGCATGACTTCGCTGCGGCCTGCCACGACGCCACCGGCGGCAATCCCTTCTTCCTCCAGACGCTCCTGCGGGAGGCGAAGGAACTGAGATTCCTCAACGATGCGAGCGAGGCGGCACGCGTGCGTCGCGTCGGTCCCGCAGCGGTTGCACGGGCGGTGCTCCTGCGGCTATCTGCGGCGCCAGCCGCAGCGACTGCACTCGTGCGCGCCATCGCTGTGCTCGGCGACGCCGCGAGCGTCGTCGAGGCGGCATGCCTCGCTGACCTCTCGGCAGACGAGGCCGCGCTTGCAGCCGACTCGCTCGTCGAACTCGCGATCCTGAAGCAGGCTGACAGTCTCGAGTTCGCTCACCCGATCGTGCGGCAGGCGATTTACGACGATATTGGCGCCCACGAACGCGCCCGCGCACACGCGCGCGCCGCTCGCATTCTTGCCGCGCGCGCCGCCGACGACGAACGAATCGCGGCGCAGATCGCCAAGGCGGAGCCGATTGGCGAAGCCGCTCGCGTCGAGCTGTTGCGTAGAGCGGCTGATCGGGCGCTGATTCAGGGAGCGCCGGCTGCCGCCATCGCGTGGCTCACGCGTGCGCTTGCCGAGCCTCCCGCTTCAGAGTCGCGGCCGCAGGTGCTCCTCGAACTTGGTTCAGCGGAGCTGCGTCTTGGAATGCCGGAGGCGGCAGGTCATCTTGCGGACGCCGCGGCCGCCATCCGGCAACCGGAACTGCTGGCCCTGGCAGCCCGTCAGCTCGCGAACGCGCTGAGCATGTCGGGCAACGCCGACCGCGCTGTTGAAGCGATCGAGTCGGCCATCGTCGTCGTCGAGCGCAGTGATGCCGAGCTGGCGCTCATTCTCGAAGCGGAGCTCGCGGCCAAGGCCCAACAGGCCAGCCGCGAGGCTCGTGCAAACGCGGCCACGCGCCTGGCGCGCCATAGTGATCTCAAGGGCGAAACTCCGGGTGAGCGCCTGGTGCTGGCAAGCCTTGCCTTCGATCGCGCCAAGGCGAGCGAATCGGAGAGTGAAGCCGTGCAACACATCGAGCGCGCGCTCGCGGGTCGCGAGCTGTTCGGCCAGCAGCCCGATGTCATTGGACCTTTCTATGCTCTCATGATCAGCTTGCTCTCCACCGACGCACTCGACCTTGCGCACGCGTGCCTGGAGAAGGCGCTCACTGACGCGCGTGCGCTGGGTTCGATCCCGGCGATGGCTTATCTGATGGTCCACCGCGGATGGTTTTCGCTCAGGAGCGGCGCGATAGCGCACGCCGAGGCTGACGCGCGCACAGCGCTCGAGTTGCTGACCGCTCACGACATTCGGCTCGGCGACAGGTTCGCCATGGCCCTGCTCATCGAAGCGTCAATCGAGACCGGGCAAGTCGGGGATGCGGCGGCGACACTGCGCGACAGCGGACTCGGCCTCGAGATCCCGCCTGGGTTGGCGCACAACAATCTGCTCGAGGCACGCGGCCTGCTTCAACTCGCTCAGGGCAACGCGCGCGCGGGATTGGACGACCTGCTCGAATTCGGTCGGCGTGACCAGCTCTGGGGCGCTGCGAACCCGCTGGCCTCACGTTGGCGCTCCCACGCGTGTCTTGCGCTTCGAGCCGCGGGAGAAGACGAAGCGGCCCGCCACATGGCTGCCGAGGAGCTCGAACGGGCGCGGCGTTGGGGCGCGGCGAGTGGTGTTGGCATCGCGCTGCGCGCGGCCGCGTTGGTCGAAGGCGGCGTCGCCGCAATCGATCGACTGAGCGAAGCCGCGGAGGTGCTCGAGCGCTCGCCGGCAAGACTCGAACACGCCCGCGCACTCACCGACCTCGGCGCAGCCCAGCGACGCGCCAATCGGCGGGCCGAAGCGCGAAGTGCGCTCGAACGGAGTCTCGATCTCGCCAGGCTCTGCGGCGCAAAAGCTCTGGTCGAAAGAGCCTCTGTCGAGCTCCGCGCCGCCGGGGGGCGATCAAGCGACGTGGCGGCCGGCGGTTTGGAGCAGCTGACCGTTTCGGAGCGCCGCGTCGCCGAACTCGCCGCGAAAGGCCACAGCAACCCCGAGATCGCGCAGATGCTGTTCGTGACGCGCAAGACCGTAGAGACCCATCTCGGCCACGTGTACTCCAAGCTCGCAGTAGCGGGTCGCGCGGAGCTGGGCCGCGCGTTGACGAAATAACTCTGACAACGCGGAACCGATTACACGGCGCTGTCCGCGTACCTCGAATTCGAGGGTCAGAATCAGGGACGAAAATCAGGGAGCTCCCCGACGCCGTCGCCGCGACGCGCGCGCACGATTCCTTTCGTGAAGAGGAGCAGAGCCATGAACATGCTAAGCGGATTGACCGCCGGCGCCTTGCTCGCGGTACTCACGCTGATCTCGGCCGCGTCGGCGCATGGAACCCGCAAGGCGGCCGACCGTCACGGTCTCCGCGTCGGCGCAGTCAGTCGCGTCGACGATCGAGACGGTCACCGTCGTCGCCACGCGGTTGCCGGCAGAGACGATCGTCGTCGAGGCTGCTCGGATGCCGTCCGTCGATCCGAGCACTCGCGCACGCACGACCCGCACGGCGAAAGTGCGTATGTAAGAGATCTTTGGAGACTGCAATGACACAAGCTCACACGACCCCCGTGCTGATCATCGGCGGCGCCGGCAAAACGGGCGGACGCGTCAACGCGCTGCTGAAGAGACGAGGAATCCCCACGCGACCGGTGTCCCGCTCGACCACGCCTTCGTTCGACTGGCAGCGGCCGGAAGGTTGGGCAGGTGCGCTGAGCGGCGTTTCGAAGGCGTACGTTACGTATCAGCCGGATCTTGCTGTGGAGGGCGCGGCCGACGCGATAGCGGAACTGTGCCGCCTCGCCCGCCGGCAGGGTCTCGAACAGGTCGTCCTTCTGTCCGGACGCGGCGAGCCCGGCGCACAGCGCGCCGAAGCCGCGCTGCAGGCTTCCGGCGTTCCCTGGACGATCGTGCGAGCAAGCTGGTTTAACCAGAATTTCAGCGAAGGATATCTGGTCGACGGCGTGCTCGCAGGCGAGATCGCGCTGCCGGCAGGCGCCGTACGTGAACCCTTCATCGACGCCGACGACATCGCCGACGTGGTCGTCGCCGCGCTGACGGATCAGCGTCACATCAATCGGCTCTACGAAGTCACCGGACCGCGCGCGCTCACTTTTGCCGAGGCAGTGAACGAGATCGAGAAGGGCCTCGGCCGGCCGGTCCGCTATGCGCAGATCCCGCCGGAGGACTTCGTCGTCACGATGCGGGCGTACGCGCCGGAGGACATCGTGCAATTGCTGAACGAGCTCTTCACCGTCGTTCTCGACGGCCGCAACACGCAGGTCATGCACGGCGTGGAAGAGGCGCTCGGCCGTCCAGCGCGCGATTTTTCCGATTACGTCCGCGGCACGGTCGCCACCGGCGTCTGGAGCATCTGACGATCCGCTTGTCATGAAGCTGCACACGTTGAGAATCCAGGCGCCCGCTTCGCTCGGCCGGCTCTTGATCGCGCCGTCGTTGCCGCGCTTCCTGCACACGCATCCGGAGCTGCGACTGGAGATGCGCGACGGCAGTTCGATGGGAGACGCACTTGGCGCGCGACGTCGATGTCGCGATCTGCATTGGACCGATTCGCGACCCGAACCTGATCGCCCGGCCGATCGCCAGGGTGCGTCCCGTCACCTGCGCGTCACCTGAACTGATCGAACGCGACGGCATTCCTGAGTCGCCCGCGGATCTGGCGCCGACGCGCTGTATCGCCCTGCTCGAGCCGGGGACGCATCGCGCGCAGGACTGGGTGTTTCGGCGGGGTGCGACGAAGCTGCACGCTCTCACCGGTCGCTTCTCTGGCGTTCAGCGATGCCGATTCGGCGGTGACAGCCGCCGTGCGCGGCGGAGGTTATGTGCGCGTGCACGCGCATCGCGGCGGTTCATCGCATCGCCGCCGGACTGCTGCAGCCGGTTCTCGAGCAATGGGACGAGGAAACCCAGCCGGTCGCGATCATTCACGCGCAAGAGTGTGTTGACAGCGATGCGATCGCTGCGTTTGCCGCCTTCCTGGCCGGGCTGTTTCCGTCCTCGGCGGCGCCGAATTGAGGCGGTCTCTGCGATCACCCTCGTCCAGATCTCTTGCGTGCAGTCGCGCAGCCCACGGCGGTATCCCCCATCTTCAGTGCGATGCCGTGGAGCGCCTGAGCAGCTTGTTCAGGCCGGCAAGGCTAAGCCCCATAGCCAGGCGCGGCGAACGCACCTCGCGACCACGTGTGACCGCCATGGGCGGTGGAAACACTGGCAGGTGAATGCTCCTGCAACACCTGCATTCCCTACATCCCTGTAGGTCAGAAACGCAGGATGCAGTTTTCAATGGTAAGGCGTGTCTCGTAACGAGATAAGCGTCTTGCGCGCGTACGTCATCGCAGACCTTCCGTGGTTTGAACCGGGCGAGCTTCGTGCCATACATATATATGTGGGCCGTGGCCGCCGGGAGCGGCGATTATCTGCTCAGTTCATCCAGAAATCGGTGGGTGTCCTGGTTGCCCTCACTTAGGTCTATGAACTGCGGCTGGTAATCAGTACGGGCAGCGAGGATCTATGATCATCAGGCGAGCCACTGCGGAAGATCTGACCCAGATCTACGCGATCTACATGCACGAGGAAGTCGTACCCTACCTCGGCTACGATCCGATGCCGTTAGCGCAGTTCGAGCCGATCTACCGCCAGTTGCTCGCGAGCGAGATCTTCGATGTCTGTGAAGTGGATGGCCAGGTGGTGGCCTTCTGCAAGGCCATACGACACGAGGGGCGCTCGCACCACGTGGCGCTCATCGGTCCGCTCGCGGTGAGGCCCGATGCCAAAGGCAGGGGGATTGCCCGCCTCATGATGGAGAACATCATCGCCACGATGAAGGCCAACGGCGTCAGCCGCATCGAACTGATGGCGGAGCGCGACAATCCGCGGGCGATTGCGTTCTATGAAAAGCTCGGGTTTGAGCACGAGGGCACGCTGCGCAAGGCGTACAAGCGTGCCGCGGATGCAGACTACACGGATGAATGCATGATGGCGCTGCTGCTGGACGATCACATGGAATCTGCGGATTCGGCCGCGACTAGCGGCCGCTGAGGACACTCATCAATTCAGAGCGCCACCCACGGCGCCGATCGCGATTCACTGCCCTCAATGGTTGCCTCGGTAACCTGAACAACCGTCGCGTTCTGCACCGTCCAGGGACGGTGTCGCCTCTGGCCTCCATCTCGCGATGATCGCGGGGCGTGTCTGTTCCTCAGGATAGAGCCCGAAGACGACGCCGTCAGACTTGTTGGCCGCGCGCAAGGCGACCATCGAATCGTAGTAAACCTGTCCACGCAGCCATACGTCGAGACTGTGGTCTGCAGTCGCTGCGCCGATCGCAGAAAGATGCGCCAGGCACTGCCCCAGCACGCGTTGCGGATGATGAAACGCGCGCCGGAAGCCAAACACTCTGGCGTACGAACTCGACAAGTGAATGCCGTTGAAATCGCCAGTGAGTCGCCCGAACCGCCAACCCGATCCGCCGGCTGCACGCCAACGGGCGATTTCCTCCCCGTCAAACACCGGTGGGGTCGCACCTGTCGAAGGCGAGCCCGGCTCGCCGTACTTGCCGCGATAGTAGAAGGTGACGAGGCTCTCCCATACCGGACGATCGTGCGATCTCACGCATGTATGAAGATCGACCTCCACACCCTTCTCGAGTACGCGCTGTCCCGCCACGCAAGTTTCAATCTCGAGTCGATCGCCTGCATCAATACGTGAATGCTGGCGAATCTGATTGCGGATCTGCAGCGCTTTCCAGATGGGCAGCGGAAACGCGCGATCGGTCAACAGCGCCATCAGCAATCTGAATCCGATCACATGCGGAAATAACAATGAGAGCGCGCGCGCGTCCGTGAGGCCGGTCAATCGGCCAAGCGTAACCATCTCATCGGGGAGCACCGTCGCGTTCTTCCATACCAGCTTCAGCGGCGGGAACGACGGCGGCTTGCTCAACGGCGGCGAAGGCAGACACCCCCGCATCATGTACGCGATCGTCGATGGCCGGCGGAAAAACGTCTTCGTCATTAACTTCCGATCGCCAGAGTCTTGACGACCTGCAAGTTAGCACCCTCGGCCAGCAGCTTAGCGATTAGCGGTTGACCTAAAGCCCTTACGGGAAGTCGCTAGTGCCCGCAAGAAGAAGATCCGTTGCGTCATCCGCAGGTCTTTTCACCGCTGTTGGCTCAGTGCGGAAGATGACGGACCGTTCGAATTCTCCACGAGCTCGGCTATGTCGAAACCGCCTGCGCACGGCGAGTATGCGAGACATTAGTTAGACCTGGTTCGGCAGCTCTGCGGAAGCCGATCTCAGCATCAGTTTGACTTCGCTCAAGCAACACTAAGCTCCCTCTGTACTACGCGCCCGACTTGACTTCAGCTCAGGAACGAACCCACGGGCAAACTCGCCACCGGACAGCGCGCTTTTCTCAGCACCCTCTCGGACGTGCTCCCGCGCAAGGCATCGAGAAAACCCTGCGGACCCTCGGTCGTCATCATGATCAGGTCTGCGTGCTCGCCTTCAGCTGTCTGCAGGATGACTTCAGCCGGCTCACCCTCCTTAGTCTTCAGGTTCCATGTCCACCCCGCGTCATCGGGGATTTGCAGAGACGGCGCCTCCTCGGACGGCCCCGCGTGCAGCAAAGTCACCGCGCCCGAAGGCAGTTGGAGGGCTTTGATCATGCGCACGACAGCGTCGACGGCTGGCTGAGCCTGCGGCTTCTCCGCGATCGGGATCAGTATGTTCCGGACTGAAACGGAACCATCGGCTAGCGAAATGAAGCCCTTCACTCCATGCGGAATGAACAGAGTCGTTTGCCCGGCGCCCAGTGCAATCGGCCCGCCGACTCGTTTCTCCAGCCAGCGCATCCGGCCCTCATACTGGTGAACCGCCAGCACAATGAGATCGGTGGGATGCTTGCCAAGAAAACCCAGACATGCCCTCACAGGGTCGCTGCTCGAAGCAACGATCTTTGTAACGTCGATGCCTAGCTGTCCCACCGCACTCTTCGGGCTTCCCTTGGGAATGAGGCGCCAGCGCTCGAGCGTGGCGCGCACGCCGGGGAAGTCGCTCCACTCAGCGCGGCGGCGCCGACCGACATGCAGCATGTTGAGCGCCGCACCACTCACCAGCGCGATCTTCAGCGCATGCGCGAAAGCAATCTCGCTGGCCTCGGAGAAGTCCGAAGGATGGAAGATGGATTCAATTTCCGTGCGGCTCATGGAGTGTGCGGCCCCAATTATTTTCGCGGAGCACCCAACAAGCGCTGAAGAACTACGCGCCGATCGTACTCCGCCGCCACGACGGGGACGCCGGTACGCGAGGAACGCTGCCAGATTCAGGCGTCAATAATGGACCTCCTTTCGTATGTGTGTCAGCCCGCCGCGCCCTGCATATATATGTACATGTATGTACGTTTGCGTGCGCGGGCATCCGGGCCGCGACTAGCCGGCCCGTGACCAGGAATTTGATAGATGTCCTCGCCCCCGACGCGATGGGTCTGAGATGAACGACTCCCTCACAACTGACGTGGTGTGCGTCGGACCTGGTGATGTCTAGGCGCCAACGTGAGAGAGGAGTCCATATATGTCTTGCTAGTCTCCCCGCTAGCGCATTTCGAACTCAATCACAAGCAAGCCTTGCCGCGAGTCCTTTCCGACCAATTCACGAAGACAGCAGGATTCAAACCGCGACGGCATATGCCAGTTCCCACCGTATGCCGAGGCATCCATCAGCGCGTCGTCGGTTTTCAGGATGGCCGACGTGCTCGTGGGCACGCGGATCCACGCGGCCTGGCCGATCGAGCAGACCCTTCCTCCGCTCGGACATGGATGCCACTGCTCATCCGGCGCGTTCCTCGCGAAGACAGCAGTTCCCCTGAAGCTATAGTATCGGCCGTCTTGGGGACGACCAAGATGGGCCGGCAACTTGCGATCGTCTCGACGGGGCAATAACGAGCCGCGGCATCTGCCGCCAAATGTATGCCCACGTCACGCGCCGCTTCCGCGATCCATGCGGGTTTCTTCGCGTCTCGCGGGAAGGCGCGTGCGTTCCGCCCTCCCGGAATGAGGCTTCCAGCGCCAGAGTCCAGAGAACGGACTCCCCATGCTCGGATCTTCTGCTGAGCAGGGTGGTATCAGCGTCTTGCTGCGGCCGAAAGACTGCGCGGGAGGAGCCGTGATGAGTTTGAAGGTCCTGAGTATCCGCTCGCCCGGATCCAACTCGATTCGTTCTACCGCGTAGCCGCTACGATCGAACTCCATCGATGGCGAGGGCGGAGCGATTTCGATCGAACCTGCCCCCTGCGCAAGCACGGGCGCCGAAGCCGCAAGCACGAGTACGCAGACAGCCATCACGGAAGATATGCGCACTAGCTTCATGGATCGCGGACTCGCGCGCGGCGTCTTGCATTTCGCAGCCGAACGAGGCCATGACGCGCTGATGCTCGGGGCAGTTCCGCCCACGCAGCGCTATCCGCGCCAAGGGCGAACTAGTTCGATCCATGGTTTCTTCCAGAAATGCACGCAACCCGATCATCAGCTTCGGTCGACAGGTGGCGGTGAGAGCGACGATCGGCAATCGCCCGACGGGCGAATCGCCGATGCACGAGGTGCCCTCCCATTCGCGGATCGCTCGGGTTGCTTCGAAGCCGTCCATCTCCGGCATCTGGCAATCCATGAACACGATCTCGAACGGGATGCTCTGGACCATGATCAACGCTTCCTGACCGTTGCTCACCACGTCGACGCGACATCCCAGTCGCTCGAGCAGCCGCGTCGCAACCTTTGTATTGACGAGGTTGTCTTCGGCCAGCAGCGCACGGAGAGGCCGCGCCTTGACGATGTCTGGGCGCTCCTCGGTTGCTCTGGAATGACCCTGCGGACACGGGTTCGCGGCGCTTGGGACCGTGATCACCTAACTGTGACAGATCAGAGCCGGCGCCCGATACCGAGCGCTAGTACTATCGCCTGAGCGCGGCAGCGGCTGGCCTTCCGTACGGTTGTTGAATCGGCATCGTCATCTCACGATGCAGCCATGCAAGTCCCAATGCGCCCTCTCGCCCTACTTCTGGCTGCTGCCGCGCTGTTCGTCGCCGGACCGCTCCAGGCGCAAACCATTACCACGCTGATCGTCGAGATCCACACGCTCGATGAAACTTTCGCGGGCACCGACGACTCCATGCACCTGCAGATCGGCGGGCGCGACTTTCCGCTCGACAATCCGAATCATGACGATTTCGAGCGCGACAACACCGATCGCTTCACTTTCGATCTCACCGCCGAGCCGCTGAGCGTCGAACTCATCCGCGGCGTCGGGCAGATCTCCGTCACCAAGATGGAGGACAGCTTCTTCGGCGGCGGCTGGGCCTTCGGCGGCATCAAGATCTGGGCGGGATCGACCGATACGGAGCCGCTGTACCAGAACGACTCCGTGAACGTCTGGCTCGACGGCGACGATCTCGAATGGGTCACGACGCTCGACGAACCGGGCTGGAACGTGCCGGAGCCGCCGCCGTTCCCGCCGTGCTCGGGCACGATCATCCTCCTCGCGCCGGCGGAAGGCGATCCGACCCTCGACTCAGATTGCGACGGCACGCCGGACAGCTCCGATACTACTTTCGACACTCCGCCCGATTCGGACGGCGACGGCTTGCCCGATCTGTTCGAGACGCAAACCGGCTCGAATCCGAACGACTCTGATAGCGACAACGATGGCTGGACCGACGGACGCAATCGCCGCAGCCTGCTCGTTCTCACGCGCATCGAGTGCGACGACGAGAACGAGGACATCGGGAGCGACGAGCTCTATCTGAATGCCGAGGACGTGCGTTATCCGAAGTCATTCGATCTGCAAGGCTATTGGGCGATGAACGACGGTAACGTCCGCTCGCCCGGTGTGATCGTCGATAGCCGGATGTTGCCGGCAGGCGCCCCAGCACCGTTTGTGACGCGAATGCGGCTGCGCGAATCCGATTTCACATTCCTGGAGAACCCAACCGACGACACCTTCAATACGTTCGAGATCGAATGGGGCGAGGACGGCGCCACGACGTTCATCCACGACGGCGACGACGCCCGCTACGTGCTGACGTTTCGCTGGTTCACGGTCAACGTGCGCGATCCCAACGTTCTAAACAACGTAGACGGCGATCGCGACGGGCTCACCGAAGCGCAGGAAGCGCAGATGACGCTGCAGAATCCGATCGTGCAGCCGACGCAAGTCGCCGGTCACAACGGGCTCGCCGATCCGGAGCGGCGCGAGCTGTGGGTCGAGGTCGATGCGTCGGGCTCGGACCAGCGCTTGAAATTCGACTCGAAGCAAATGGTCGCAAGCCAGTTTGCGTATCATGGCATTGCGCCGCGCTTCGATGACGGTTGGTTCGGCAACGACAACAACGGCCTGTTGCCGTATGTCGAAGTGCTGCGGCCCACCGATCTGGTGAATTTCCGCAACGACGACGCCAAATTCCGCCCGGAACGCCGCAATCTCCCTGGTGGCGTATTCCGCTACGCGCTGTTAGTGGATGACCTCGAAGATGCCGCCGGCGGTTTTGGCGAAGCGACGTGCGCCAACGGTTGCCGCTACATCATCGGCGGCGTGCCGATACTCGGACACACGCTCACGTTCCAGGCTCAGCCGATCATTTTCATGCACGAGCTGGGGCATACGCTCGGAATGTGTCATCGCGTCGGCGACGTGGATCCGACCAATCCGCCGACCTGTCCCGCCTCGCCGTTGACTCGGTGCGCGGATTTCTGCGCCATCGGCCAGGAATCGACGACCGCGATGGGATCGGAAACGGGGCTCGACACGGCCACTCCGATCGTAGGCGGCGGCCTTGCAGGCATCGGCGGCGGCATTGTTGCCGGAGCGTTGATCGGCTCGCTGTTCGGTCCCGTCGGGACCGTAGTCGGCGCGATCGTCGGCGGCGTTATCGGCGGTGTCGGCGGCGCGCTCATCGGTGCGATACTCGGTGCAGACTTCTACGCTCGCGAAGTGGACTACCACATTCGCGAATGGCTGAAGTTGCACGTGACTGTGAGCTGAGTTCGCCAGCGCAGCTACTAGTCAACCAGGCCAGGGAAGCTGCCAACCGGCACACACGGCGCCAACAACGTCTCCAGCTTCACCGCGGCAGCCCCTATCGCTGACCTGAAGCGCTGCGCGAGCGCGGTTTCTTCGTCCGTCAACGGTGCAGTGCGCCCATAGTTGGGATCGAGGCGTGAGCGTGCAATCCAACTGCGCAGCTCGGGCGTCGACGACCAGAGATGCTGGTTGCGCATGTTGGCGACGAACATCCTCAGCCAATCGACGTCGCGAATCGGCAGAGGAATTGGTTGGCAGAACGAGTTCTTCTGCGCATCTTCCGCGTACGCAACCTCGACGTGCGCAATCAATGCCGCACTGAAGCATTGCTGGCACATGCGAACCGGCTGCAAGGTGATCGTCTTCCCATCGAACACTGGAACAGCGGCTCGCGATCGAATACCGCTCGCTGTGCAATCGATATGCAGAGTCCCTGGACTCGTCGCGATCGAACCCTTGTTCATCACGATGCGTCCTGACTCGACGCGCTCCACGCGTCCGAGCCGAACGATGTTCCTGATTCGCCGCAGCTGTTCGAGCTCCGCCCACGACACGGTTGCGCATCGATAGCGCGTCGGGACGACTTCCTCATCGATGCGCAGCAGCTGTCCGTCCGCGCTCAACAGCCGAAACAAGTGTTCGACCGATTCCGCCTGCTCGATGAGCTCCGTCTGCCTTACGAAGGCGCCCATGCGTTGCATGAAGAAACCCGCTCTGGGTTCGACGTGCGCGCGGTCGAGGAGCCAGCTGTCTCGCGGCATGATCCAGGTGATGATGTCGTCCGGTACGCCGTGTTCGAGCAGCCAGAGACATGCGTCGATTCCCGTCTTTCCGGCGCCGATCACGATGTAACTGTCGGCGCGGCTGCAGTTCGGGAGTGCATTCGGCGCAACGCATTGCACTCCCGCCGCGATCGAGTATTGCGGCTTGCGCATGGATGGCACGACGGTATCTGTAAACGTTGCATCGACGATCTTCCGGCAGACAACGCGATGCTCGGTTCCTGACATGAGCTCCACAAATACGCCGTCGCCTCGATAGTCGCAGCGCGGGAAGTATTGAACGCGGCGCGTGGGCAGGAACTGCTGACGCATGATCCGATCGAAATAGCTGCAGATCTCCGCCGCCGATGCACGCTCGTGAAAGCCACGATTCAGCCCGCTGCTTTCGATCGCATCCTCACCGAGCGCTCGCGAGTTCACGCCGTAGTTTGCGGACGCCGAATGCAATCGGACGTAAGGGTATGCATCGTTCCAGTGCCCGCCCGGCTGATCGTGTCGGTCAACGACGATCACGGAAGCTCGTGACTCCGTAACGAGCACATCCGTGAAGGCCATTCCCATCGCGCCGGCGCCGACGACCAGGTAGTCGGCCTGCAATGTGTGAGGTTCGCTCATGTACGTTTCTCCCAATGAAGCGGTGCGGAGCGAGGACACTCACCGAGGTGATGGGTGTCCTCGTTGTCCCTTCCCGGGTCGTTGGTCCTTCAGTCCTTCAGCGCAGCGGACGCAGATAGTTTTTGAAGGTCCAGGCGCCGATCCGTCTGCCCTGATCGATGCCAACTTCTTCAGCAATGCGGAAGTGAATACCCTGCCAGATGCGCACCTCCACCATTTCTCTTTCGAGATCGCTGAGTCGGCGGTACGTTCGCGGGTTCACTGCGAGGCCCGTCGCGGTGCTGGAGACGGTCAATTCGACCTTATCGGTTCCAAAGAAGCCTCTGAGCACCGAAGCAATGCTCGCAGCCAGGCAGTTCGCGCCCGAGCTGTAGTCCGGATAGGGAGGCGTCTGAATCAGGGGCGTCCAGCCTGGATCGCCCACCGTAAAGACGTTGCCGTCGGAGTCGCCCTGCTGAATGGCTGTGATCGGCCGCCAGTAGTTGTACACATACTTCGTCTCGTACACGCTGATCTGCGAGTCGGCTGCTGCGAAACTCACGAGCGCGAACAGCCGGGCTTTGTCGCCGATGTCGTGCACGCGTTCCTCGGCAAGACGCCGCAGAGCCTCGTTCCATTGCGAGAAGAAATTCGACGTCCAGAAGCGCGCCGTGTCGGTCTGCTGCGGTGTACGTGTGCTGTTCACGTTCGAACCGAGCTTCTTCACTTCGTAGTAGTCGCGCCAATACCGCAGGCTCTGCAGGCGCGGCGGCGGCGCCGGCCGGAACTGTGCAGGCGACTTCATCGCGAATGGCGCAGTCACCGCCAGGAAGGTTCCGGCGCCATGGGTCACGTTGGGCGTCGGACGCCATTGCCCGGGTTCCTGCGAACCGAGAAAGGGATCGGTGGGCAACGTGATCGTCGGCCGATAGAACGGCAGCAGAGCGACCGCGGCTTCGACGCCAGCCTGCAGGCCGGCGTCTCCCGCGTACGTGATGGCCGGATCCGTCACGTTGACAAGACACGGATCGTCCGCGCCATACAACCCGGTGAGCATTCCGTACACAGCGGCCGCGGCGGCAGCGGCCGGGGAGCCAACGTCCCGCATCGCGCGGTTCTCATATGCATAAGGCTCGAACCTGCCCTGGATCGCCTGCACGGCATCGTGCACTGCGGCCTGTACGAGCGCTATATCGAGCAAGCCAGCCGGACCGCTGCGATTCGCGTTCACCGGCCCCTGCACACAACTCACCGTCACCGCGTTCCACTCAGTGACAGCGTCCGCGTGGACCGGCCCCCACCAACCCAAGGATAGCGTCAGGACGATCCCTGACAGTCGTCGCATGTTCGTCATCGCCGTTGCTCCCGTGATGTAACAAAGCCGCTTGCAAAATGCGGCAAGCAGTGCTGACGGAGCACGGTAAGCAATGCATGTGGATGCAGGCGTGGGAACGGGCGTGGAAAATGCGCGACGACGGCGCGGCCATATCCTGCGTTTCTTGTACTCGTCTGTTAACCAAATACGCGTTCGGCGTACCGCTGTCCTCCGACCCACGATTGCCCTGGTGTCTTCGCATGCAGGCGCAGATGATCCAATCGACCCAACGCGCGCCCGAATGTGTTTCCACGCGGCGCCGATCATGTCGGGAACACATGATCGGATACATGATCGCGTACGCGCACGCCTGAGCTGGTCACACGCACACGCAGCTTCACTGATTCTCCGTTCGCATCTTTCAAGCAGTGAGCGCACGGAGGCCCAATACGCCGTGCACTCTTTGTGGCTCAACGGGCGGTTCGCAGTGGGAGCGAGTTAGCCAGAGAATCAGTGGGTGTCCTCGAATGCTTGCTTCTCCCGACCCGACGCCCGAAGGGCCTCTTACCGAACCCCGCAACGCCCGTCACGCGCAGGCCAAAGTTGCAAGCCGATCCGCCCAAATGCGCTGCGTTGCTCTGCCTGCTGCGCTCGACGGACTTCTGGTTCCGAGCAGGCCTTGCCCTATCTACCTGCATTGTCGCGTCTGCCTCCCTTGCGATGCGGCGCCATGCGAGGTAACGCATTACTGCAATGCGGCCGATGCGGGTCACCCGCTTGAAAACCTGTGGCGGTATATATATTTTTCATTTTTTTTTTTTTTTTTTTTTTAAAAGACCGTTTTTGTTCTGGTGCATGGCGCTGATGACACCACAACGGTCACTCCTCAGCGCAACGATTGCTCTTCAACACGATCTCCGCCGAACCTCTGGATATCGTCCTGAGACAGGAGAATTCACGATGAACAAATCGCACCGCATGGTGATGACGGTGGGCGTCGCACTGCTGGTCATGCCCGTCGGGTTCTCTGCTGCGCAGCAACCCGAAGGACCGGCAAACAACATCCTGGCTCGCCACTACGCGATCGAGCGCGCGCAGCCTGAAGCCGCATTGCGAGTCCAACAGGTCAAGGCACTGCCGGCGGTTTCCGGCGGCGTCATGACCGCCCTCCGTGAGGCTCTTGTCCGGCCAGCCGGAGATGATGCCGTCGGTGTTTTCGGCGCACTGAGCACCACGGACGCGGCGACCGCGCCACCCTCGGGCAAATCGAACGGCTGCCCGAACGTATTCAAAGGCAACGATGGCGCACCCGACAACATCCGCGTCAACCAGGACTGCACTCTGCGGCGTCAGGCCGAAGAATGGGTCGGAGTCAACCCCTCCACCCCCGAAGTGGTCGGAGTCACCGCGCGACTTCAAGAATGTGCTCGCCGGTCAGAACGACTCGCGCGTCGGCTTCAATCACTGTGGCTACGACTGGTCGCTCGATCGCGGCCGGAGATGGGGCGATACGGGGACCTCTCCGCCGCCGTTCTACCAGGAACTCTTCGTTCAAACTAACGACACGGCCGACGCCTGCAGCGACCCGGCTGGCACGTTCGACCACCTCGGAAACGCGTACGTCACGGGAGTGTTCTTCGACGTCGCCGACGTCGAGAGCTCGATCTGGGTGGCGAAGTCGAACGCCCCGCTCAAGGGCCGCCTCTACCACGAGCCGCGTCAGACTCCATTCCAGGAGTACAGCACGGCCGTGATGGGCGAGCCGGCCAACGATAACAACCCCGACATCTTCCACGACAAGGAATTGATGCAGGCGGACTCGCGCGACGCCAGCCCCAAGAAAGGCCGTGTCTATCTCACCTGGACCCGGTTCGAGACTACCGCGACGCCGGTTGGCGCTCGCAGCCCGATCGTGTTCAGCCAGTCGACGGACGGCGGGGCGACATGGTCGCCTCCCCCCCTCCCCGACATGGTCGCCTCAGGTGATCATCAGTGGCTCGAACGCCGCGCTCTGCGCCGATTTCAGTGGCACGCCCGGCAATCCGAACGCCTGTGACCAGGACCAGGGCTCGCATCCGAGCGTCGGTCCGGACGGGACGATCTACGTCATCTTCGGCAATGGCAACACGTCGGAAGCGGGGATCAACCAGGTGTTGACGGTCAGGTGCCGACCGAACCAGGACTGCAACGACGCGTCCGACTGGGAGGGGCCGTTCCGAATCAGCAGCCTGGTCGGGACGCACCCGTTCGGTCCTGCTGCCGCCGGCTGCCCGGGACGGCAATGCCTGCCGCCCAACGGCTACCGTGTGCCGGAGTTCACCTCCATGTCGATCTCGGTCGACCGCAACAGCAATCTGTACGCGATCTGGGCCGACCACCGCAACAACACCAACCCCAATTGTGATTTCCGGACCTCGCCCATGGGCAACGGCGCTCCGCCATGCGACCACGACGTCCTCTACTCGTTCTCGACCGACCGCGGGACGACGTGGAGCCCGACGATCACCGTGACGCCGAGATCGCGACTCGCCCCCACTAGCCCGACGATCACCGTGACGCCGAGATCGCGACTCGGCGAGAACGCGCAGTGGCAGCCGTGGTCCGACGTGATGGGTGACGGCAGTATCCTGCAGGCCGCGTTCTATGACCGGCACTACGGGAATTGCGAGTCCACCGGATGCAACGACATCACGCTGGCGTCGATCAGTAACCCGCGCTCGGCGAACCCGCAAATCACATACAGACGGATCACGACGTCGTCGATGCCGAACCTGATCCCGGCGAACAATCCTGTCCAGGCCGGCTTTCTGGGAGACTACATGTGGGTCGAAGTCAGTCGACACAACTTCAATCAGCGCGTGACACACATCGTCTGGGCCGACACGCGCCCGCTCTTCGGCGCCGCTCCCGAAGAGGACATCTACTACGCCACAGTCGGGGGCGGTGATGATGATTGATTAGGGAGGACATGTCGGGACACTCATCTGTCGCTCGCATCGCCCGCGCGATCAGACAGCGCGGAATGCGGATTCGATGAGTGTCGCCGACATCCGTTCTTACTGCCGCGATCACCTTGCCGGAACACGCCGCCGTGACCCTCGCCAGGACACGCATCAATTCATGTATCGAACTGCGGAGATGAATCCGGAGATCGATAGGTAACGCCTTGCGGTGCGAGTAGGCTGATGCACAGGGATGTACGAATGCCGCGGAACGCATGGATGCGTGCGAGCGGCACGACCCGCGTACTCATCAACGCCGCACAGCCATGCGCGCCCGAACACATCGCGTGACCACGTGCGACCGCCATGGACGGCTGGAAATGCTGGCAGGTGAATGCTCCTGCAACACCTGCATTCCCCACATCCCTGTAGGTCAGCAATGCAGGGAGCAGTTTTCAGTGTGACCGCCATGGACGGCGGAGATGCTGGCAGGTGAATGCTCCTGCAACACCTGCATTTCCCACATCCCTGTAGGTCAGAAATGCAGGGAGCAGTTTTCAGTGGTAGTACGGCGTGTCCTGCAGAGAAATTAGCGAGCTTCGCGCGTAGGTCATCGAGCACGGTCCGTGTGTCGTCGGGGTTGGCCTCCTGCCATACATATATATGTATATGCGCCCCTTCGGTCCGGGCGGCGATTAACTGGTCAGTGCATCCAGCAATCGGTGGGCGTCCTGGTGAGTCCGCAATCGCGACGCGCGTTTAACACTCGGGCAATTCAATCAGGGATTCCTGGCGCCCGCGTTCGCCAACTCTTTCGTGACGAATCTGTGACCAACGTTTGGATACGCCTCACAGTCGAACTGTGACGAAGCTCTCCCTAGGTATGTGAGGACGCTGTTTAGAGTGACGACGTTCGAACTATACAAGCGACTCTTCATTTGATTTAAAGGAGCCAGCAGATGAGCGACCCGTACGACACTGCAAGCGAAAAAATGTCAGTCCTGCCGCGCAGCTTGAGATTCAAAGGCGAGCTTTCGGCGGACGAGGATCTGTTGATCCAAGGCTCCATCGAAGGGGTCATTCGCCACACCCAGCGCGTCACGATCGGCGAAGAGGGATCCGTGAAAGCGGACATCACCGCACAAATCATCAAAGTCGAGGGCACGGTCGAAGGCGATCTACATGCAGGAAAGTCGGTCTACGTCGAGCAGTGCGGCAATGTGCGCGGCAACATTCATTCGCCGTCGGTGTGCCTGGTCGAGGGATCGAACTTCAATGGCTCGATCGACATGGGGAAACGCGCGACGAACTCTGAACACGGCGCGCGTACTGTCACGTCCAGCAAGACCGGTACACGCGGCTAACGCGCTGTAGGCCGAAAGTGTCCATCTTCGATCGAATTTTAGGGAAGCCTCTCATGCGTAATCTCAACGTGGATCCACGATCTGAATCAACCGACGCCACACGTATTCAACCTGCCCCGTCCTTCAGTGCTCCTGCTCAGCCTGCACCTGCAGCCAGGCCGAAGGTCGAAGCGAAAATAGCAGTCCTCGGGCGGACCCTGCATTTCAAGGGCGAGCTCAGTGCGGAAGAGGACTTCATACTGCAGGGTAAGATCGAAGGATCGATTAATCACACGCAAAGCGTCACGATCGGTGAAGACGGATCTGTCCTCGGCAACATTCATGCTCGTCGCATCACGATCGACGGCACCGTCGAGGGCGATCTGCATGCATCCGAGTCAGTCTCCGTGCATGAAACGGCTCGTTTGACAGGAAACATCTTTGCGCCACGTGTTGGCATCGTCGAAGGCGCATTCTTCAATGGCCGCGTGGAAATGGTGGCTTCGGCAGCCAAGCAAGGCGACAAACGCGAGACTGATGCGCCGCCTGGAATACCCCTGTCAGCAGAGGAAACGGAACGGATGCTGGTTAGGAACTCGTGAGCTCTCACCTTATGCCAGGCTGAACGCCGCATGGATCGAGGGCGACGGTGCTGGACCGTCGCCCTCATGTGCGAAGCGTCGGTGAGCGCTCGCCCACGCCATTACGTCAAGCGTCAATACTCGCGCCCCTCCTTGTTCTTGTCGTTGTCCTTCCTATACGCCGCGTACTCCGGCTGCGTCAGATAGCCGTCGGAGTCCCGATCGAGCGCAGCGAACTGCTGCCAGAGCGCCGGGTCGCCAGAAACTTCATTCTGGGTCAAGCGCTGGTCACGATTCGAGTCCATGGCTTTGAATACATCGCCGCCACGCGGCTTGTCATCACCGGCGAACGCAACGGACGACAACAATGTTGCGACAAGGACGGCTAGGATCTTGCGGGTCATAACGAGACCTCCTCAGAACTGAACAACGTGAATCGGCGAGAACACTCGCGTGGCTTCGCCCATCGAGTGTTGCTGCACTGGACGGGTGAAGGTCTCCGCTCTTGAGCGGTCCGCCGTGCGTGACCGCGGCGCGCGAGTTGTAGTCTGACTCGTTTGATGCACCTGTCATCATTCGCTCAGAGACGCAAACTTCGCCAATGCGAGCGACTGGAACGTCTGCCAAGGGCTCGGATTGAAACAGACATGCGCCAGACACCTCCTCACCTCCACTCCTCCTTTCGGCGACATAGCTGCGACGGCGCCCCGTTCCGCGAATGGAACAGGAAAACAAGCGATACTCCGCCCGCCAAAACCCTAACGTGGGTTTGGAACTCATGTTCCGATTGCGTGCTCGACGGGCAGGTGTGTGAGAACTGGCCCTCGCCTATCTATGGAATGCCTCGCGCGAGCTGTGCAGTTGCGCACCGGTTGCCCGGCGCGTAGGACAAACGCGGATGGCCAAATACGAAGTGTCGCGACAGGAAACTTCCCGCCGCAGCGCGCCCTTTTTTTGGGGGCGTTGTCATCTACACGGCCACGTGCATGCGCGCAGCGATCAACCGCGGAACCTTTGATAGCACTATGGGTTCCACGGGCAACGATGGAGCTTCAGCACTGAGCACTGTCGAACGGCTGAACCTTCCAGCGATCGCATGCATTGCCTGGAAGGCGCACCGGAGGCGGCAAACGGCCAAGCGCGTGGGACTCCAGCCAGCGTCGTGTGAGGCAAACGATCATGCAGGTATCGAAGCAGCGGATGGGTGCGGGTGCAGCGGTTGCACTCGGATCCGCGGTGCTCGGCAGCCTCATGCTCAAGACGCGCAAACAGGCGCCGCTCGGATCCGCTGAGCACGGCCGCCTCCATGTTGCGCGCCGAGCCGCTGCTGCGGCCGGTGCGCAAGCGATCGGAGCGATGGCGATCGGAGCGTTTGCGGTTGGCGCATTGGCGATCGGGCGCCTTGCCATTCGTCGGCTCGCGATTTCGGCCACGCGGCTACGTCGCCTGGAGATTGACGAGTTGCACGTCCGCCGCCTGCGGGTTGAGGAACTGAGCCTGCGCGAGCCGCAAGCAACGCCGCGATGATGGAGCTGCTGAGCTGCGCTTCAATGTCGCTATCCTGACGCTCTTGCGTTAATCGCGACTACTACCTCATGCGCGCCGGCGCCACGATTTCGACGCATCGTCATGCAGGAGACGCTCATGCTGATCACAACCACGCCCAACGTTGAAGGCAAGCGCATCACGAAGTACTGCGGCGTAGTGTCCGGCGAGGCGATTCTAGGCGCGAATGTGTTCAGAGACCTGTTCGCAGGAATACGTGATCTGGTGGGCGGCCGTTCCGCGGGTTACGAACGGGTGCTGCAAGGCGCGCGCGATATGGCGATTGAGGAACTCCAGGAGCGAGCGCAGAAGCTCGGCGGCAACGCGGTGGTCGGCGTCGATCTCGACTACGAAGTGCTCGGTAAGGAAAACGGAATGCTCATGGTCTCTGCGAACGGCACGGCGGTGGTCCTGGAGTGAGTTACAAGCGCCTGCTGCCCGTTCCGGATTTGGCGCTGTTGCCGATTCAGCCGATCGACCCTGCCGCACTTGAGCAGATCGTCCATGAGCTGCAGTCACGCAGCGTCAACACACGGCTTGAGCGGCCCATCCTGCGGCCACGCGGGTCCTATGATGCTCGTCGGCGGCAGTTCAGGGCCGATGTGCTTCTCGCTCGCGTTGCGCTATCTGCTTCCCGGCCTGTGCTCGGCCTGACGGACGGCGACTGCTATGCGGGGAATCTGAACTTCGTCTTCGGCATCGCCGATATAAGCGGCGGCCTGGCGGTCGTATCGTTGGGCAGGCTGCGCGCCAACGCCTCTGCAAGCACGTTCATGGCGCGCGCCATGAAGGAGATCTTCCATGAGCTCGGACATGCCTGTGGGCTCGGGCACTGTGCGAATTCACGCTGCGTAATGCACTTTAGCAACTCCCTCGCTGACAGCGACGTGAAGGATGAGCAACTTTGCGCAGCATGCGTTCAGCGGATGCAGGCACAACTCTCACCGCAAGTGCTCTGGGTTCAGCGGTGAATGCGTTTTCTCGAATCAACCGAGGCGCCACATGAACAGGACACACCGAAAATCTCGTCTTATCCACGTCTCACTGGCAATGGTGACCGGCGTTCTGGGCTTTACTGCCGGACTAGCCTTCGGGGACGAAATCAAGGTAACGCTGAGTGGTGACCACGAAGTTCCGCCGGTTGCGACCTCTGCGAAGGGCACGGGCACGATCACCGTCG
Source organism: uncultured Gammaproteobacteria bacterium (assembly GCA_963723505.1). Taxonomy (GTDB): domain Bacteria; phylum Pseudomonadota; class Gammaproteobacteria; order Steroidobacterales; family Steroidobacteraceae; genus Steroidobacter. Next base: position 542,186 of record CAVRQU010000015.1, on the reverse strand, counting down.
ATAAGGACAGGTCTGTCCGCGGCAGCGTGACGACTTCAGGCGTCCAGGGCGTCGCCGCCCATATTCACCGCGCAGCGACGGGAAAGAATGGGCCGCCGATCATCACTCTGACGAAAGCCTCTGAGAACGCGTGGTCCGTCCCCGAGGGTACGAAGCTCACAGATGAACAGTTCGCCGCGTACGAAGCGGGCGAGCTCTACATCAACGTACACAGCGCCGCGAACAAGCCCGGCGAGATCCGCGGCCAGATCAAACCGTGAATCCACCTTCATTGTCCGCCTCTGTCTCTTCGTAGTACCGATCCGGGGATCGGGGTCATCGCATTGGATAGTAACGCTGCAAACTTTCTCGCAGTGTTGACACGCCCGAACCGACGTGCGACATCGGCGAGGCTCGCGACTCGCGCGTAGCGTCCCGATGTGCCGCGCGCAGCATCCCGATGTGCTAGACCCCGATCCCCGGGGCCGGCACGACAGTGCCGCCGAACACTCTGTCGAACAACAGATGCATCGGCAAGTAAACGGCGAAAGAAAACATGAGCGTCAACAGAACGATGTACAGCGACGCAGGCAATCTCGTTTGCGCCTTTTCGCCGAAGCCATAAACCCAGTTGACGTTTTCCCTTGCATTGCTGAAAACGTACGAGAGCGGCAGCACGACGGTTGCGAGAAGCGTCTGCCAGAACCAGGCGCGATGATCGTAGCCGAGCCGGTACAACATCCAGATGAGCAGTACCGGCAATACGACGTGGAACAGCGAAAGGGCGCGAATGAACAACGGAATGCTGGCGTCGAACATGTAATTCGTCAGTCCGATCAACGACACGCCAGTCGTCAGGCGCACGAAGAAATCGATGTTCCAGACCAACTCCGGCAACACGACTGCGAGCGCCATCATGCTCGTAAGCAGTGGACTCTCGAACCACAGCGCAGCCGCGGTCGCGAGCAGCGCGATGTCCGAAAACCAGAGAAAGTTCACGGGCCCATACTGCCGCCAGTAGATCGGCACGAGGACACAGACAAAGGCCGTATGCGCAATCTTGAGCCAGAGCGGAATCACGGCTTACTCCTTCGTCCCCGGATCGCGATGAGGCGCGGCGACTGCGTGGAGGTTTGAAGCCATCGCGCACGAGACGTGGATCAGTCTACGTCAGTGTGTAGCTGAACAGCAGAAAGGCCGCTGATTCCGTGTCAACTCAGGTACCACCAGCCAATGACGCGTGCTCACGCAATTGTTGACGACCGGCGCGTGGGACGGCGCCCGGCTGGGATTCCGGATGACTATCAGTATCGGAGTTGCGTTTTCCCGGTTTCCCGGCCCGGCACGTTTCCCACTGGTGACTCGCCGCCACTTTGTGATCGGAACGTCTTATCGTGCAGCCCCGGACGCTGTCGGCACGCCCATGTGGTCGGGTGATTTGACCATCTCCTCTTCAATCAGAGGAAAGGGCATGATCCCCGCGGCGTTGAAGCGCTTGAAGAACTCGGACAGGTCGAAGGGCCTGCCCTCGTCTTCGAGCTGAGCGGAGTAATCGCTGATCAGACGATCTAACGCCAGCTTGCCCGTGATGTAGCTGGTTCCGTAACCCGGTTGACGCAGGTACATCAGCTGCTCGAACACCACCAGGTCGCTGCGGGGATCGGCCCACTTGCGCGGCGTCCAGCGACCATGGAAGTCGCCCGCCTGTGCTGCTGTGATTTCGTTGGACTGCACGTAGAGGGAAGCAAGTCCGCGAGCGGCGCGATTGGCGAGCATGATCCACACGATCTCGCGGCCGCGAGGCTCGTCGTCGTACATGCCCGCATGCATGAGCATTTCCTCGACCGCCGTCGCAACGCCTTCCGAGCGGCTGTCGTACATGTCGTAGACGGGCGTGAGGCTGCGAATCGGGCTTGCATTCGGCTCGTGCTTGATGCGCGCCAGCTCGATCCAGTGATAGCTGTGCGAATACAGACCGAGCGGACTGCGTATGGTGGTGTTGAAGAAGAAATTGTTGGCGTCCGGCTGAAACGTACCTTTCTGCTGTTCCATCGCGTCGCGGTAGTACGGCTGGTTCGCGACAATTCCCCCATCGATCATGAAATCCACGATCTTCTTCATCTTGGCGTCCGCCATGGCCTGATAGGCGGCGGCGCTCTTCACGGGCTCGAGCGGCGGGAGCCTGCGATTGCGGAACTCCTCCAGAGCGAGGGACGCGCGCGAACGCTCGAGCTCGCGACGCAATAACGTTTCCTGCTGCTCCCACGTGTAGGGCACCAGGTGAACATTCTTCATGTACCAGTCGTAGTTTTCCTTGCCGACGCCCGAAGGGCCTTGCTTCGAAGGCGCCTGCTCGTCGAGCCATTTCAAGAATCCGTCGCTCGCTTCACGCGCTTTGCGCACGGCGCTGACCAGCGACTTACCGGCGCCCTTCAGGCTCGCCTTGTTTGTCGTCGACTCGAGCGTGCGCAGTACGAGCGTGCCTTCCTCGAGCTCAGCCAACATCTTGCTCTGTTCGCGAAACGCTCGTGGGCCGTAAACCCACAGGTCGCGTGCTGTGCTGTCCTTGAGGTTGATCCTGGCCTGCTCGAGCAGGGCGGGGACGGCGCCAATCAAACAGAGCAGTTGTTGCTGATCGGCCCTGGACAAGGGATAGCTGAATCTCCAGAGATCGATGATGGGCTCCGACGAGGGACCCTCGTGCTCCGGCACGTCGCTTTGCTCCGAGAACACGCTGGCGTAGAACGTCGGGTCACGCGCCCACGGCTTGAGCACGCGCAAATCGAAGTCCATGCCGTTCAATTCCGCTTTGAACAGCTTGTAGTCGATCCGCTGCGATTGCGGCCACCCGTCGGTATTGAGGGCGTCGAGGCGGCGTTGATAGCTCTTGAGCTCCTGCGCCTTCTTCGCCATGGCCGCGGCCGTGTAGTCCGGCAGGCAATTCTTGATCGCCGGTCTTGCGAACTGCCGCCATTCGCGCGACAGGCTGACGAGGCTCTCATAAGTATCCGCAGCCGCCGATGTACTCGGGAATGCGGCAATGCCCGAGATCGAAAGGCAGGCTGCCGCCGTCGCCAATGCGATGCGCATGAGAGCTCCTCGCGATTTCTGGAAAGTTTGTTGTGACTGCCGACCTATCCAAGGTGAGCACTCTGCCTAGCTGTCGCTCAGTTGTCGATGCAGGTTTTTTCGATGGGTGCTGAGATGGACGCCTCCCTCACAACTACCGCACTCGTGGACATCCACCCATTTCTTGCTGAATTGCCAGACAACTGAGCGACTGCTACCCCGCGTGGACGCCTAAGCTGCCTGCATGGGTTACCCACGCCAGTCGCTCATCTGCCTGGTCGCCCTGTTGACGGCTCATCAGCGCGGGCGGGGCCGGCGGCGCAGTGTAGTTCGAAGGGGATCCGAGCGGGCGAGCCTCAGGCGCGATACATCTGTTCGGCGCGCCGCAATCCGTGAACCCACGACTGCCCAAGCGTCTTGGCGTGCAGTCGCATATGGTCGAGTTGACCCAATGCGCGACCGAAGACGTTGCGGGACGCATCGACAATCCAGGCCTGCCAGATTCAGGCGCTGCATGATCCTCTGCATCGACGCGCCCTGCCGGTCCAATCGACCAGCGCCATATAGTCCTGCAATGTAAACGGAATCCTCGGCTCCGCAGGATGCGCCACGGAAGAAAATGCAAGCAGCGGTGGCGTCGCTCGAGTTCGGATCGCTGTCGATTGCAGCCCCGCGGTTCATCGCACGAGTCTTGCTCCCATCGCTCAATAAGCGGTGGTCGCGCGAACAGGAGTGTCCAGCGCTCAGCCACTTCGTGCATCGTCCAACCGCGAGCGCGCGCCTGATCGACACGCACCACGAGGTGGTAGTGGTTCTGACTCACAGGGAAGTGAGGAATGCCGATCATGTCGGGCACACATGATCGGCGACATGATCGCGTACGCGCAGATGGCCGATGATTGCTCCATGCATCATCGGCACTTCTCACATCCCTGTGAGTCGTCGATCGCGAACATCGATGACAGCTGCGTCAGTCGCTCGAGCACCCAGGCCTTGCGGTGCGAGTAGTCTGATGCACATGGATGTGCGAATGGCGCGGAACGCATGGATGCGTGCGAGCGGCTGATGCACATGGATGTGCGAATGGCGCGGAACGCATGGATGCGTGCGAGCGGCTGATGCACATGGATGTGCGAATGGCGCGGAACGCATGGATGCGTGCGAGCGGCGCGACCGGCGTACTCATCAACGCCCCACAGCCAGGCGCGCCGAACGCAGCGCGCGACCGCGTGGTAGTACGGGGTGTCTTGCAGCGAGATGATGGTCTTGCGCGCGCAGGTCATCCCGCTCCGTCCCCGTGCCGTTGGGTCGGCTTCCTGCCCTACATGTATACGTGTGGTTCGCGTAGTTGCTAAGCGATTAACTGGTCAGTTCATCCAGAAATCGGTGGGTGTCCTAATAGTCTCCGGTTATCGCACTGCAACGCAGCCCTGTGTGTGCCCGGACGACCGCTTGCTGTTACACGACTCGCACTGCCACCATGACCGAAGATTGGCATTTGGACTCTGTGCGTTGTGCGCGAGCGTGCTAGACACGGGCGATTGGCCGCCAGATCACACGCAAACGCCAGGGGGTGAATCTGTGGCTCACGCGTTCATTTCTTATGTTCGGGAAAACAGCGTAGTCGTCGATCGGTTGGCAGCGGCTCTCCGTGACTTAGGTATTGAGATATGGCTCGACCGGGAACAGATCGCAGCCGGCTCACGTTGGCGACACGCAATTCGAAACGCTATTCGCGAGGGTACATGTTTCGTCGCTTGCTTTTCTGCTGAAGCCCAGGCGCGCAACCGAACTTATATGAATGAAGAACTCGTTGAGGCGATTGAGGAGCTTCGTCTACGACCAGCAAACCGCAACTGGTTCATTCCGGTCCTCCTTTCGCCGTGCGAAGTGCCGGAGATGTCGATCGGTGCGGGTGACACGTTGCACTCAATTCAATCCGTCGCACTTTACGAGAGCTGGGACGCGGGAGTGCTGCGTATCGCAGAAGCGATTGAGCCAATTGCCGTAGCCGTGAAACGGTATGTAGACCAGTTGGCGAACCAATCTGCTCGCAAGAGAATCGCCGCGGCTGATGCGCTCGGCAACATGGGGCCAGTGGCAAAAGACTCGATTGCGGCATTGGCTAGCGCGTTGCACGATGAGAACGCTACCGTACAGGCCGCCGCCACTCAGGCGATCGGGAAGATCGGAACCCCCACGTCGGAGATTCTTAGGACATTGAAGCGACTTGTTGCCGAGGGCGATTACTACGTTAAGAGTCATGCCTCGCGAGTTCTAGCCATGATTGGCGACCATGAAGCAATCCCCCTGCTGGTCAAGAATCTAGGCGACAACGATGCGCGTGTTCGCACCACTTCGGCCCGCGCGCTCGGCCTCTTGGGTAGTGCTGCCGCGATCGCGGCAAAGCCCCTCATAGCGGCCTTGCGGGATCAAGACCTTCAAGTCCGCGATGCCGCCGCCAGTGCGCTCAAGTCAATGCCCAACTCCTCCGAAGCCGCAATTCCAGAGCTCATTCGCCTGTTGAACGATGAAGATAAGTGGGATCGTAGCAAGTTCGAACCGCCAAATGGTTTTGGCGCCTCCGATCGTGCATCAGCAGCGATGGCCCTTGGATCTCTCGGGGAACGCGCGCATGACGCTGTTCCACACTTGATCGAATCACTGTTTGATTCAGATTCTTATCTTCGCCGCATTTCAGCGTTCGTTTTGGGCGAGATCGGTGGTCCATCCGCCGTGCCTGCCTTGCAGCGATCGTCCGTGGAAGACCAGGATCCACAAGTACGTGACTTGGCATCATTGGCTCTAAAAAAACTAAAGTCCTGACTACGTTCACGGGCATGCGATGGCGGTACCGGTTCCTGCCAGAATAGTGTGCCTCGTGCTTCGGACGCTGGCATTGGCAACTCGCCTTCAATAAGGCCCGAATGGAATGTCCGGCACCGAGGTTTCTCAACATGCACGACCAAGCGGTAGTGGTTGCTCGTGATCGCGTACGCGCAGATGGCCGATGATTGCTCCATGCATCATCGGCACTTCTCACATCCCTGTGAGTCGTCGATCGCGAACATCGATGACAGCTGCGTCAGCCGCTCGAGCACCCAGGCCTTGCGGTGCGAGTAGTCTGATGCACATGGATGTGCGAATGGCGCGGAACGCATGGATGCGTGCGAGCGGCGCGACCTGCGTACTCATCAACGCCCACAGCCAGGCTCGTCGCACGCACCGAGCGACGACGTGTGACCGCCATGGACGGCGGAAATGCTGGCAGGTGAATGCTCCTGCAACACCTGCATTCCCTACATCCCTGTAGGTCAGAAACGCAGGAGCAGTTTTCAGTGGTAGTACGGCGTGTATTGAAGAGAGATGAGCGACTTTCGCGCGTAGGTCATCGAGCACCGTCCTTGTGTCGTCGGGGTTGGCGTCCTGCCATACAGATAATATGCGGGGCTACGGTTCGGGCAGCGATTAACTGCTCAGTTCATCCAGAAATCGGTGGGCGTCCTGGTAGTCCCCGCGTCTCGCAGCGATCCGCGCCGATCTCGTTTCCCAGGCAATCGAACAACGAGTCGCCACACTCAGCCAGGCGGCCAGATTTCTGAAGCGCGATTCATCTGCTCTCGGACCGCCGGCTCGCGCGCTCTGACCACTAGACCGAAATCCCAATAAGGCCCGACTGGGTATCCGGCGTCGACGTTCGGCTCTCGGCGACCGATCGCAACGCAGCGCTGTCAGTACGATCTCTCGGCCACGTGAACGTATCTCCGATACCCGTCGCGCCCCGTCATGGCCTAAAAACACACGATGAAGAGGAGCGTGCGCGCAGTAGGAGGTTTCCATGGCCAAAGTCATCTGTGTGCTCTACGACGATCCCGTGACGGGGTATCCCGAAAAGTATGCCCGCGATGACATTCCACGGATTGAACGATATCCGGGCGGGCAGACGACGCCCACACCAAAATCCATCGACTTCAAACCCGGTGAACTGCTCGGGAGCGTCTCCGGTGATCTTGGGCTGCGCAAGTTTCTTGAGTCGCAAGGACACACGCTGGTAGTGACGGCCGACAAGGACGGTAAAGACAGCGACTTCGAGAAAGAACTGCCAGACGCCGACATCGTCATTTCGCAACCATTCTGGCCCGCTTATCTGACGGCCGACCGGATTGCCAAGGCGCGCAACCTGAAGCTTGCGATCACTGCCGGAATCGGCTCGGATCACGTCGACTTACAGGCAGCGATGGATCGCGGCCTCACGGTCGCTGAAGTGACCTATTGCAATAGCATCAGCGTGTCCGAGCACATCGTGATGATGATCCTGGCGCTGGTGCGCAACTACATGCCATCACATCAATGGGTGGTCGACGGCGGCTGGAATATCGCCGATTGCGTCGAACGTTCCTATGACTTGGAGGGCATGAGCGTGGGCACCGTGGGCGCGGGCCGCATCGGCACAGCCGCCCTTCGGCGGCTCAAGCCTTTTGATGTGAAGCTCCACTACACGGATCGCCACCGCTTGCCAGACGCCGTAGAGCAGGAACTCGGCTTGACGTTTCACCCGAACGCGGAGTCCCTGGTCAAGGTATGCGATGTAGTCACCATCAATACGCCGCTGCATCCGGAAACCGAGGATCTGTTCAATGACGAATTGATTGGCAAGATGAAGCGCGGCGCCTACATCGTGAACACGGCGCGCGGCAAGATCTGCAATCGCGATGCAATTGTTCGTGCGCTCAAGAGCGGACAGCTTGCCGGCTACGCAGGCGACGTTTGGTTTCCGCAGCCTCCACCGCGCGATCATCCGTGGCGGACCATGCCGCACGAAGCAATGACGCCGCACATCTCCGGCTCGTCGCTCTCCGCTCAGGCGCGTTATGCAGCAGGCGTTCGAGAGATCCTCGAATGCTGGTTCGAGGGTCGGCCGATCCGCGAGGAGTATCTCATCGTCACCGGCGGGAAACTCGCTGGCGCGGGAGCACACTCCTACAGCGCCGGCGACACTACCCGGGGCTCTGAACAGGCGGCACGCTTCACGGAAACAAAAGGCAAGCCAACGCGCAAGTGACCTTCTGATGCCGGGCCAGCAGAGATCGGCGCGTCTGCTGGTCCGGAGGCAACTGTGCCAGACACGACATTCCAGCCATACAAAAAGGCCCGAATGGAATGTCCGGCGCCGAAGTTTCGCGCGACGCGGAAGCGCGGCGAGCTCGTCTAGCACGTGACATGCAGGATCGCGTTGACGTGGTCAGGGTGCTCCTTCAACTCCGCGACGGCGTCTGCCGTCGGCAGGATCACCAATTTGATGTGCCGACGCTTAGCCTCGTGCTTCACCTCATCCATGACTGGTAATCGCCCGGTCCCAGTGCCGATTACAAGCTGCGAGCATTTCCAGGGTATATCCTCCTCCGCTGACAGCGGTGTGTGCCCAAAGGCATCGCGGAACTTCTTGGATGGCTTCTTCTTGCGCTTGCGGACCTGCCCGCGGTCGATCACCACGTCATGAGTGTAGGTGACCCCATTAATGCGGATGGAACCAAAGGAGAATGCTTCGAAGCGCATTGCGCACCTCCGCCGGTGTCGTCGGGGATTGGCGTTCAACTGATCCCGGGGGAATTGACACTTTCGCGACGGCCGGAGCGCCGGCGCCCCTGAGTGCGGTGGATGCAATCCATGACGGAAAAGTCGAAGTGTACCCACGACTGCCCAAGCGTCTTGGCGTGCAGTCGCATATGGTCGAGTTGACCCAATGCGCGACCGAAGACGTTGCCGTGAGATCGCATCGACAATTGCCAGGCCTGAGGATCGAGATTCAGGCGCTGGATGATCACGGGCAGTTGCGCGTCGATGGCGCCGCGCTTGTCTGCACGACGCGCCCTGCCCGTCCAATCGACCAGCGCCATATAGTCCTGCAATGTAAACGGAATCGTCGGCTCCGCAGCGTGCGCCGCCGAAACGCGTGTCCTGAAGCGAGATCAGCGTCTTGCGTGCGGATGTCATCCGGCCCTCCTTGGCTCGTCGAGGCGGCGCGGCTTCCTGCCTACATCTGTATGTGAGCCGTGCTGGCGTGGCCGGCGATTATCTGGTCAGTTCATCCAGAAATCGGTGGGTGTCCTAGTAGCCCCATCCCAGCGGGGTGGTGACTACAAATCAATCGCATTCGTCGAGCAGCGTAGGCCTGGCGCCGACCCGCGGTACCTACGAGTTCATGGCACAGCGTAGGCCCGGCGCTCATCGCGCCGGGCCTATGCATGCAAATGCCTGGGACCTGGTTTCGTCCTAGGCGTGCGACACTTTGATCGCGCCGGTCTTCTTCAGTGTCCGCTTCGCGATGTCCTTCAACTCGTCTTCGTCTTCATCGACGCTGACCCCGAGCATGACCGAGCCCTTGTTCAGCGCGTCCTCGTAGTGCTTCACCTCGTGCTCGGGGATGCCAGCGCCAACGAGCCCGCCGAGCGCGCCACCGGCCGCGGCCCCTGTTCCTGCGCCGGCAAGCGCTGCGACGATCGGGCCTGCAACGAGCAAACCGGCGCCGCCTGTCGCGATTGTCCCTACTGCGGTGAGACCGCCGACCAGCGCGCCAATCGCTGCGCCGCTCGTAGCTCCGACTGCTACTCCTTCAGCAGCTTTTGATTTCGTCTTCACAGCGAAGGCATCGCGATCGAAGTTATCGCCGATCAACAGACTAATATCTTCGCCAGGCACGCCTTCCGCTTCGAGCGCCTGCACGGCCAGCGCTGCACGGTTTGGCGTTTCATACAAAGCTGTAATCACTGTGGTCATCTAGTTCGCTCCAGGAGATTTCTTTGGAGGGAGCGAAACGTATCGAGGCGACTCAAGTTCCCGCCTTTCGTGGCGCCGCCTGGGTCCGCATCTCACGGAGGTGATTTCTCCGATAGCGAAATACTCACGTGACGCACTGGCTGTCTGTGAAAGGCTGGTCCGCTCAGCACTTCCCTTTCCTGTGCGAGCTGCAGAAAAGGAAGGCCAATCATTCGAAATACCCAGACTTGGGAAGTCGATATCTTACGGGCCGCACCTGCACTGGATGCAGTGGGCCCGAGCGCTCATCCGGAGCCTTTCGCCAGCTCGACCCGCACGATATCCGACTCCTCGCGCACGCGGTCGAACACGAGCGAGCGGCCGTCCGCGGACACGTCGAAGTCGCCGATGATCGGGCCGGCCCCGAGGTCCGTGAGCGGCCGCTCCTCGCCGCTGCGCAGATTGATGACCCAGAACTCCTTGTGCGACAGCGCGCCCTTCAGGATCACGACCGCGTCGTCGTCGGCGCCGAGAAAATCGAGGCGCCTGGAGCCGCGATTCAGGAACAGCGTCGGCAGCAGGTGCGGCTCGCCTTCGGCGCTGACGGCTTTCACCTGAAAGGCCGTGCCCACGTCGCGGCCCGTGTACAGCAGGAATCTCCCCGACGGCGCCCACACGGGATCGAGCGCGTAATCATCGCCGAGCTGAATCGTGGCGGCGTTCGCCGTGGCGGAAATCTTGAAGAGTCGCGGTTCGCCACTGACGAGTGCCGCTACCGCGATCCACTCTCCATCGGGCGACCACGTCGGCGCGCCGCGCACGTCGAGCTCTTCTGCCAGCTTGTGCGCATCGCTTCCGTCCGAATTCATCACGTACAACTGCGTTCGCCCGCGGCGATGCACGGCGAAGGCGATCCGCTCGCCGTCGGCCGACAGTGCCGGACCGGCGACGACGCGCCCATCCAAACCGCTCCAGAGCTCTTTGGCATCGGCCTGTCCTTCATGCCGCCATAGTCCGTCAGTTCCCGCCTTGGGCGCGCGGTACGCGACGAAGTCGGGGCCGAACCTCGGTGACACGCCTCTCTGCGTGGGTATCGGGATCTGTGCAACGTCACCAGCGCGGGCGAGACCCTCGCCGAGACTCACGCGCCAGAGGCTCGCCGTTGGATGCGCTTCGGTGAGAAGGAGGTGGTTGCCGTCGCTGCTGGCGGCCAGCGAGGTGTAGGGATTCGTCACGCTTTTCAGGCGGCGCGATGTGCCGCGCTCCAGATCCAGTGCGTGCACCCACGGTCCGGATCCGTCTGCAGCGGTGGCGAGATACAGAAGTGTCTGCTCGTCCAGCATCACCGGAAAGCTGACGCGCGAGTTGTGCCACGTCAGGCGCTCGGCTTCGCCGCCGCTCGCACGCACTCGCCACACGTCCATTTCGTCCGGAACGAAGCCTCGAACGAAGTAGATCGTCTCGCCGTCTCGAGACCAGGTGGGGAAGTGGCAGTGAATGCCTTCGGACGCGACGTGGACCCTTCGCCCCGCGTTCTCGTCATGGGCGCCTGCGATGAACAAAGGATCGCCCGGAGCCGACGGGTGAGACACGACCCACTCGCCATCCGGCGACCAGTCCAACTCGGCGATCCCGACGAGTCCGCGACGTAAGCTCCCGCCAAGCACCGGGACGGTCCAGCCTTGATCGATCGCGCGTCCATTGCTGTCGGTCGTCTTGGTCCAGATCACGACGTCCGATCCTGTCGGCGAAAAGCCGAGCATCCGGACGGCCGGATTGCGCATCTCGGGGATGCTGCCGTGCGTGAGGTTCTGAAAGTCGCCGGCGCCGATCTGGCCAACGAACACGTCCCACGCACCGTCGCGATCCGAGAGAAAGGCGACGAGGCGCCCATCCCGCGAGATCGCCGCGTGCTCTTCCGCACCGATGAAGTCGGTCAGCTTCGTGTAGTCCGCTCGAGCGAGCGGATCCCGCCACGGCAGATGGGACTTTTCGCTCCACCAGAACGCGCCGCTGCCGAGCGCAGCAATCACGAGCGCGACGAGCGCGGCATTGGGCGGTGCAGCGAGTCGCAGCGCTCGCGCAAACTTGCGCTCTCGCGGGCGCGTCGATGTGTCTGCGTGGGGCGCGACAGCAGATGCTGACGCCGCCTGCGCTGCAACAGCAGTTGTCTCGAGCGCGACCGGAGCGACGAGGCGGACACCGAGCCGCGGAATCGTCTCGATGACCGAGGAATGTCTGGAGTCGTCGTGAAAGGCTTTGCGCAGCTCGACGATGCATTGCGACAACGCATCATGCGTCACCGCCATTCCCGGCCACACTGCATCGAGGAGCTCGTTTCTCGGTACGACGCGTCCGGGCGCGTGGGCGAGGTAGACGAGCACCGTCATCGCGCGCGGCGTGACGTGGACGATCTCGGCGCCGCGCTCGATCCTGGCTTGGCTCGGATGGACGAGCCACTCGCCGACACGGAAATCCGAGCCCGACAAACTCACGCTCGCCACGGCACGCCTCGCCGCGAGTCTAGCACCGCGCACTCGCGCCTCAGTCGTCTTTCGGTCGTGTTTCGATCCGGACTGCGTGCGCACTGCCTGCTACACGTGCCCGTGAGCGCGGGCGCGGTTGCTCGGCGCCCGCCGCGAACATGCGCGAACAAGCGAGGTGTCCCATGACCAGAATCACAGTGTCTGTACTTGCGCTCGCCGCTGTTGCAGCAGGATTCGTCACCTGGGCTTCGCCGCCCAGTGGAGTCACTCCTTTCCTGCTCGCCCGGGGGACATACCAACCGTTCAAGGTGGAAACGGACGAGGACAGCTCGACGCTCGACTTCGAAGGTAAGGCGAGAGCGCCTCTCGACATCGTCGTGCGGAGGCACGACTACGCTCCCGACAGCACCACCGGATGGCACACGCATCCGGGGCCGGTCTTCATCACGGTGACGAAAGGCACATTGGCCTTCTACGAGTACGACGACCCGACTTGCACACCTACGTTCGTGTCCGAGGGTCAAGGCTACGTGGACACTGGACGGGGACACGTCGGGCGCAATCTGATGAGCGAGCCGGCACAGGACGTCACCGTCATCATTGCCCCGGTCGGCCTGCCGTTCCGCGGAGAGCTGCCGGCCCCGAATCCGAACTGCGGCTTCTAGCGGATCACGGATTTCGACCAAGTCCTCACACGCTGCCGATGATGCGTATTAGGCGTCCATATGTGTCCTGGTAGTCCTCTTACAGGAAGGGCGACCATTCCTGATTCTTGAGGCTGTCCTTGTCGAGCGTCAAGAACGTGGCGCTCGCGGGCGCGCCGCCGACCACCTCGATGCGCGATGAGCTGTCGCGAAAATTTTCCACGAAGACGGCGAGATTCATGCCCGCTGCTCGTTGCGACGGATACAGGATCGCCTCGAAGCCCGCGTCCCGAACCAGCCTTCCAAAAATCTGACTGGACGCGGGAATGCCGAACATCTGCGGCTGAGTTCGCCACTTCTGGAAATCTGAAAGGATTCGCCAGCCAAGTTCCGCAGGCGTTTTCACCAGCAGGCGAGGCCGAAGGCCGTTCCTGCGTGCGAAGCGGCGCGTCTCATTGCTCAACGAGAACGTCGAAACGATCGCTGCGAACGCGGCAAGCTCTTGAGTGGAACGAAGGTCGAGGACCTGATCGATATGGCCGCGCAGCGTGAACGCGGTAAAGGAGGACAATCGCCTGAGGGCGAGTTGCTGGAGCGATAGCGACGCTGTTTCATCCTCCGGGGATCCCAGAAAGAACTCCCGGAGGGCTGTGTCCATGGAGTCGGCGAGATACAGCGCCGGGAAATGCTGGCCGCGCGCACGGTCGAGATCGACGCCGATGTTGAACCGACCGCCAATGCCCTTGAGGCTGCCGGCCGGAGACAGCGGCTCGAGGCTCCAGCGGTAGTCAGTGATCCGGATCCAACTGGTCACATCGACCGTGATGGGCGGTACGGCGCTCAGCGCATCGCGGAGCTCTTCGAAATGCTCAACGCGTTGCCGTTCGAGATCGAAATACACATGGTCGAGATAGCGCTGCGCGACGATCGACCGCGTGGACCAGTCGTCGAGATCGCGCTCCGTGAAGACATCGAGAACGAACGCCGAAGCGCTTCGCGGCCTTGATCGAGCGCCCGTCCTTTTGCGCACTCGGACGCACTCTCACGTGCGGCGCCTGCGAGCAGCAGCCTCTGCCTCGCGCGCTTCCAGCACGAAATTGAGGAGGCGCTTGTAGCGGTCGCCTCTAATCATGTTTCGGGGAGAAATGTTGCCCAGCTGAGGATTGCGCAGTTCGAACCAGAGCGCGACCTTTTGTGCATCGCCGTCGAAGTACTCGGCGACCAGATTGGCGATATTTGCGATTTCGCGCAGACGCTCCGCGACGGCGGCGGGAATTGCATCGTCAAATCGCACCGAGGGCTTGGCGACTCTGGCAATCTTGCTCAGGTCCTCCTTGCTCAGCTTCACGAGATCGGCTACACGACGGTAATCGGTGCGCCCGTTGCGATACAGGCCGAGCACATCCTCTGCAATGTGCTCAGTGATGCCAGGAGCCGCCGACTGTTTCTGTTTCTTTGCGATCGAGGCGCTATTGCGCATTCGTTTCCTCCCTTCTTGCACGCGACCATACCACGATTCAACCACGCTTACACCACGTACCGCCACGCACCTTTGTTCCCTCGGAAGCGTATTGGTTCCCACGTATAATGTCGGCGTATCGACTTCGCGCAAGATGGGCATAGCCGCTGTGCAAAAATTAATCCAAACGCACTGCACTGCGAGTCGATCTGGAAAATCTTCAGTAGGAAAGCGACGGTGCGCACGAGTGTCACCGATTGACAGCGCATGCCGGGTTCCCCGCGCACTTAATTAGTCCGCATCAAAGTATTGAACGTGCTGTTCAAACCTCGAGCAACGAGTCCGCCGCATGTCGTACAGCCGCTGCACTGACGCGAGGCGTCAGCGCAGTTGGGCCGTCCGTGGCCCGGCACGCTAGAGTTCCGGGCCTACGCTTCAGAGGCCGCGGTCGCTCCCCTGGTCCGGGCCGGTCGGTTGAAATACGTGTTGGAAGATTGGCGCTCGATGGGTCCGGCGTTTCATATCTACTATCCGAGCCGCCGTCACGTGCCCGTTGGCGGATTCTCATCGATCTCATACGTGAGATGAGGCCACTGGGTCTCTAGCCTCCTCCGGCGGCGTCCCAGAGCGCAGTTATATAGGATAGGAGCGTCTTCGAAGCGAGCCGCGCTCATAGTTGTCCCTTAGTCACACTCGATCTTTCGCCTTAGATACGAGCGCGCATGAAAGGCATACGCTGCCGTCATGAGTCCCAAGATTCAGGTGCTCTCTCGCGGAGACCAGTTGCTCCTGGAGAAGATTCGTCAGCGGATCCTATCCAAAGGTCGCGCACATATGAACGACCTGGGCAAGCACGCCGCAGATCAGATCCGGCTGCTGCAAACTCTCGATGTGATCGAGCGAGTAGGAGACGACTTGAGGTTAGTCACGGGCTGAATTGCGCGAACACTCGACAACCGACGTTTCCGGCTGAGCGGTACCTGCCAGAGGATCTGGGGTAACAATCTTCGCGCGCATCAGGAAACCACGATCTCCCGGCCCGGCACGCTAGATTTCTCAGTCCATGTGTCGGCAGGCGCGAGGCTTCCTCCACATATACATATATATGTGTCCCCGCCGCTGTGCGCGGGTCCCGATTATCTGGTATTTCATCCAGAGATCCGTGGGCGTCCTTCGTTAGCCTCTGCTTCTCGCTTCCACTAGATCGGTGGGTGTCCCGCGAACGATCGCCGACCACCTCGGCGTTCACTACTCGACCATCCGCCGATTGCTGCTCGCATCGAGATGCTGGGAGTAGCAAGACCTGACCCCAAGGTCTGGAAATCGGTAGGTGTCCTGGTAGTCTCCTCGTCCCGTTATCTCTTCCCCCGAAGCACTGCCGAGGCTCACTGCAGCCATCGCGGCGGCCGCAATCAGGGCTCTGGCGTGATCGCCTCACTCCAGGGCCTCTTCAGAACGATTCAGGAGATTTCAGCGCCCTTCATTGATTGCGCGCAGCCAGTCGGGCGCGATGCATCCCGCAACCACTCGCCGCGGGAGGCTCCATGTATCGCGCTCGGCTTGCACGTTACTCAGCACTCGTCACTGGGTTCCTCTTCGCGTTGGGCGTCGCACCACCAGCGGTGTCCGGACCAGGGGATCTGGACGTTCGATTCGGGACGCACGGTCAGACCCAGATCCCGGGTCAGGTCGACAGCGCGGCCCTCGTTCCGCTCCCCGATGGCCGGATCCTGATCTTCGGCGTGCCTGAGGACCCGGCGGCGCGGAGCGATGGTGCAATAGGCGTCGCACGACTGCTCGCCAACGGCACGCCGGACGCGGCGTTCGGCTCCGGCGGTCATATGGACCTGCGGCTCGGCAGCGAACCGCAGCCCGTTCCGACGGATGCGCTCCTCCTCGCGGATGGCCGCGTGCTGGTCGCCGGCTACTTCACAGGCGATGAATCCGGGCCTTGGCCCGACGATCATCGTCGCAGCAGCGCGCCAGGTTGGCTCGTCAGACTGTCGTCGGAGGCAACGATCGATCCGACCTTCGGCGTCGGCGGCGTCGCGCGCGCCGGCAAGTTCGGCGTCGACCGGTTTACGCTCCTTGCCGACGGCGCCATCGCGGCGGCTGCTCCGGGCGTGCTCCAGCGACTGGAGCCGAATGGCGCAGCGGCGCCGTTCCCAGATACTGAGGCGTCGGCGGTTTCTGTTGGATCCGGCTATCCGCATGTCGGCGATGGTGTTGATGCAGGACGGAAGCCTCATCACCAGCGCAGGTTTATCGGGGCCATGGGATAGCCTGGAGTTATCTCGTGTCTCGGCATCCGGCAAAGTCCTTGAGTATCGGCCAGCGTTGCTTACCAGCAGCGCATTTTTTACTCAGGTCGCGAGCGTCGTACGCCACGTCGGGGATACACGGCTTCTCGCGTGCGGCAGCGGCCTCTTGCGCGAATCCTCCCGGGAAGTGTTGCTCGTCCAGCGCTGGCACGACGATGGCAGGGTTGACCCGACCTATGCGCCCGCCACCGGCGGACAGGTCGAATTGGGTTTCGAGACTCAGGCGGGCTTTCAGCGCTCGGACTTGCGCGCCCCGCGCTGCAGGGCCGTCTTGTCGAGCTCCGCGGGAGATCACGTCGTCGTCGGGGATTGGAGCAATTCGTACGACTACGGCGGCGGCCGCATCCTCCTCTCGCACCTCGACGCCTCCGGCGCGATCGATGCAGCGTTCGACCCCTCCGGTCGCGGACGCGAACTTGCGCTCGGCACGCCGGATCAGTGGTCCAACTGGCTCGTAGCCGATGCAGCCACCGCGTCGGACGGCGCTGCTCTTCTGATCGCGCGACGCACGAGCTCTCCGTTTCCGGGCGACTCTTACTATGAGCTCGGCGAACGGCCCGCGCTCATCGCACGTGTAGAGGTCTCGACATCACAAGGCGTCGGCGCGATCGGCTTCAATGACGCGGCAGTGCGCATTGCGGAGCGGCGACCCGGCGACCTGCGCGTGTATCGTTCCGGAGGTACGGCCGGGCCGATTTCAGTCCGCTATGAACTGTTGAACGACACGACAGACGCGGCTGATGTCGCGTCAACCGGCGGAACGCTGACGTGGACGGACGGCGACGCATCGCCACGCACAATCCCGCTCGCGCCCGTGAACGATGCGGCGATGGAAGGTGAGGAGCGCTTTCGCGTTCGGCTCAGCGAGCCGACAGGCGGCGCCGGGCTCGGGCGCCCGAGATCGAAGTGACGATCGAGGACGACGAGGCGCTGCTGGAACTGCAGTTCGCCGAACCGGCGCTGCGAATTCTCGAGGCGGAGTCCGCAGACGTCGTCATCGCACGTCCAGCGGCCGCGCGTGGACCGATCGTCGTGCGCTACGCCGTGGCGTTCGACGTCGATCCGGACGAAGGCTCACCCAGGCCGATAGGAGGCGTGGTGTATGTTCACGGCCAGCCGGTCGGCGAGCTGCGATGGAGCAGCGAGGACACGTCAAGTCGCACGCTGAGACTAAGCGCAAATGGATCCAGCGGCACGCAACCGGACAAGACGATCTACGTCGCCCTCGCGGATGTGTCCGGCACGCTGCGCGACGGCAACGAGTGGAAGGTCGCGCGCATCACGGTGGCCGACAATCCGGCTCTGTCGACACCTCCGCCACCGCCCCCGACTCCATCTCCACCGCTGTCGGGGCCGAGGGACGCCGGCGGCGCCGGTGGGCTCTCGCCCGAGGCGCTGTTGTTCCTCGCGCTCGCATTGCTGTTCCACTTCGGCATGCGATTGAGGAACGGCCCAATCGATCGCGCTCAGCTGGCACGCTATTCAGCACTCGTTATTGGGTTCCTCTTCGCGCTGGGCGTGGCGCCGCCCGCGAAGTCCGAGCCCGGGGATCTGGACGTTCGATTCGGGACGCACGGTCAGACAGAGATCCCCGGTCAACTCGGCAGTGCGGCCCTCATTCCGCTTCCCGATGGCCGAATCCTGGTCTTCGGCCTGCCCGAGGACCTGGCGGCGCGGAAGGAGGGTGCGATAGGCGTCGCACGACTGCTCGCCAACGGCCAGCCGGACCCGACGTTCGGGTCCGGCGGCCATCTCGACCTGCGGCTCGGCAGCGAATCGCAACCCGTTCCGACGGATGCTCTCCTCCTCGCGGATGGCCGCTTGCTGGTCGCCGGCTACTTCGCAGGCGCCGGATCGGCCGCGCGCAGCAATGCTCCAGGTTGGCTCGTCAGACTTTCGCCGGAGGCAACGATCGATCCAACATTCGGCGTCGGCGGCGTCGCGCGCGCTGGGGCGGGCGGTATCGACCGCATCGCGTTGCTTGCCGACGGCGCCATCGTCGCAGCTGCCACGGACCTGCTTCAGCGACTGGAGCCAACTGGCGCACCGGCGCCGTTCCCCGGCTCTGAGGTATCGGCTGTCGCGGTCGGATCAAGCTACGTGTCGGCCATGCTGCCGCTGTCGGATGGCGGCGTCATTGCCAGCTCAGGCTGGAACGGTTGGGATAATTTTCTGGTGTTAGCCCGCATCTCACCATCCGGTGAACGCGTCCGGGATTGGTCAGCGTCGGGCGCTGTCAACACGTTCACCTGGATCGACAGCTTCGCAACCGATGGCGATGGCGCTCGGCTTCTTGCGTGTGGCAGCGCGAGCTCCGGTATCGGGGACGTCTTGCTCGTGCAGCGCTGGCAGAACGATGGCCAGCTCGACCCGACGTTTTCGCCCGACACCGGCGGGCGTGTCGAGCTCGGGGTCGAAACACGGCCTGGCTTTGGATCCTGGCGATGGGCGCAATGCCGTACGCTCTTGCGCGACTCAGATGATGGCTACCTCGTCGTCGGGGACTGGAACAGGTCGCGCGAGTACGGCGGCGGCCGTGTTTTGCTGGCGCGCCTCGACGTTTCCGGCGCGCTCGACACGACGCTCGACCCCACCGGTCGCGGCCGCGAAGTTGCACTCGGCGCACCGGATGAGTGGTCAGACTGGTACGTGACCGACGCAGCCCTGGCTTCGGAGCGCGCTGTTCTGGTGCTCGCGCAGCGCGAACGCGACAAGCGCACGTTCATCACACGTGTGGAGATCTCGCCCTCGCCGGGCGCCGGCGCGATCGGATTCAATGGGGCGGCTGCGCGCATTGCGGAGCGGCGACCCGGCGACCTGCGTGTGTATCGCTCCGGAGGTACGGCCGGGCCGATTTCAGTGCGCTACGAACTGTTGCACGACACGACGGACGCGGCTGATGTCGCGTCAACCGGCGGAACGCTGACGTGGCCGGACGGCGACGCATCGCCGCGCACGATCCCGCTCGCGCCGGTGGACGATGCTGCGATGGAAGGTGAGGAGCGCTTTCGCGTTCGGCTGAGCGAAGCAACAGGCGACGCCCGACTCGGCGTTCCTGAGATCGAAGTAACGATCGAGGACGACGAGGCGCTTCGTGCACTGCAGTTCGCCGGACCGGAGCCCAGAGTGCCGGAAGGCCAGCACGCGGATATCACGATCGCGCGGCCTGCGGCGACGCGGGGGCCGATCGTCGTACGCTACGCTCTGGCGCCCGATCTCGATCCGGACGACGGTGCGCCGAAGCCGGCTCAACATACGCGCATCGCCAACTACCATGTCGGCGAACTGCGCTGGAACGGCGACGACACCTCGAGTCGCACGCTGCGAGTGAGCCCCTCGTACTACGGACTCGTCGACGCGCGGCCGGACGACACGATCTACGTCGCCCTCGCGGACGTGTCCGGCACGCTGCGCGACGGCGCCGACTGGAAGGTCGCGCGCATCACCGTGGTCGACAAATCGGCTCTGTCGACAGCTCCGCCACCGCCCCCGACTCCATCTCCACCGCCGTCGCGGCCGAGGGACGTCGGCGGCGGCGGTGCGATCTCGCCCAAGGCGCTGCTGATCCTGGCGCTCGCGTTGCTGCTCAACTTCGGTCGTGCGATTTCCCGGAGACGGTCAACCAAGGCCAATGCGGCGTGAGAACGATCGAAAGCGCGGCTCGTCGCGCAAGGATGCGAATCCCGGCTCACTGTTGAGGTAGCCGAGGGTGATGGACGGAGGCTCGAGCGCGCGCTCGAGTGCGTCGAGCGCGGCGTCGCGCTCGCCCAAGGCGACATGGAGCAGTGCGAGATCGTATCCCACACCGAAGCCCCGCTCGCCAAGCGCTTCCACGCGTGCGACCTCGGCGCGCGCCTCGCGCTCGCGGCCGAGCAGCGCAAAAGCGCGTCCCGCGTTGGAGTAGCTGCCTGGGCCAGGGTCGGTAACGCCCTCGATAGCGCGCAGCGCAGCGGCGCCGTCACCCATGGCGTTCAGCACCCGGGCAAGAAAGTGGCGGGGCAGCGGCGCGCGCGGCTCAGTTTCGACCGCGGACTCCAGTTCCTCACGCGCTTCGGCGAGCCGTCCGGCGAAATGCAGCAGAAAGCCGTTGATGGCGGAGAAGGACAACGACTTCGGCTCGAGCGCCCTCGCCAGCGCCATGCGGCGCAGCGCCTCCTCGTGTCGTCCGGCAAACGTCGCAAGCATGGCGAGCCAGACGTGCGCCTGCGCGAACGTCGGCTTGATTTCCAGAGCGCGACGGTGGAGGTTCTCCGCAGCCTTCCAGTCGCGGGCATAGATCATGAGCACGTGTCCGAATGCGGCAAGAGCTTCGGCGAGCTCGCCATCGAGAGCGATGGCGCGCTCCGCCGCCGCGCGCGCCTCGGCGCCTGCGCGCGCAGTCGGCTCGAGACCGAAGATGCCGAGCAGCGCCCAGGTGTCGGCAACCCCGGCGGCGGCCAGCGCAAAGCGCGGGTCGCGGCGCTCCGCGGATGAGAAGAGCTCCAGCGCGCGACGCAATCCCTCCTCGTTCCGACGCTCCCCGTGGTAGCGGCCGGACGCGTACATGCGCCAGGCCACGGGATCGTCGGTCTCGCGCTTGCGGAACGCCTCGCGAGGCGGGCCTCGCAATTCGATTTCGAGGGCCTCGACCACGCGACGCGCAAGCGAGTCCTGAACGTCGAGCAGGTTCACGCCCCGCTCGTCGAAGGTGATGCTCGAGAGCGCTGCGCCCGTGCTCACCTCGAGCAGGCGCGCCGTAACGCGCACACGCTCGTCGTTCACCTGGAGGGCGCCCTCCAGCACCGCTTCCACGCGAAGCTCGCGTCCGGCGACCAGCGGATCGCGATCGGCTGCAACATAGCGACGCACGGAACTGAGCGGCGTCACCGCGAGATTCGGAATGACGCTCAGCCGGTTTATCAGTGTTTCGGCGATGCCGAGCTGCAGCATTGCGTCCGGCGCGCCGGCTGCTATCGGCTGGAACGGCAGCACCGCGATCGACTTCGGGAGAGAGCCACGCGTCAAAGGGCGTCGCCCCCTGGTCCACCAGGCGCCCGCGCCGACTAAAGCAGCGGCGCCGAGCGCACCGAGTCCGACAAGCACGCGGCGGCGATCGACCGCAGGCGCCGGCGACGTCAACGCCGCGGGTTCTGTGATCTCCGGCCCGACATCCTTGCTCACAGCAGCGACGAAGCGATAACCGCGTCCCGGCACGGTCGCCACGAATTCGGGCGCCTCGCGCGAGTCGCCGAGCGCACGACGGATCGCGGACACCGCCTGAACCAGGTTGTTGTCTTCGACGACGACGCCGGGCCAGACCGCCGAGAGGAGCTCGCTCTTGCCGATGACACGGTCACGGTGACGGACGAGGTACTCGAGCACGTCGAAGGCCCGTCCTGCAAGCGGCAGCACGGCGCCCGTCTCGTCGGTGAGGCGACGGCCGGCGGAGTCGAGCCGGAATCGTCCGAAGCGGCACGTGGACAGCGTGGGCTGTTCGGCGTCAGTGGTCAGGGGGGTATTCCTTAGTGTATGTGGCTGCCCTGCGCTCGAGCGCCAGTGCAGGTTACGGCCTCACTTGCAACGACTCAAGACGAGGGCCTGTGGCAAGATTGGCGTGCTGCCATGTCGGGATCAAACAAGAAAAAAAGGGCCAGATCGATAGCGGGGCGAGCCCTCGCGGCGACGCTGGCGTCTGCCATCACGCTCGCGCCGCCGGGTACGGCGCGCGCGGACTCCGCGCTCCTCGATGAGGTCATCGTGACCGCACAGCGAGTCGCCCGCCTCGCCCAGTCGATCCCCGCGTCCGTAACCGCCCTGTCCGGCGACGAACTGCACGAGCGAGACCTGGTCACTGCGCGCGATCTGGCGACGGCCGTACCGAACCTCGCCTGGCTAGCCACGGATGGCGCATCGGTCGGAAGCGTCTTCATTCGGGGAGTCGGCTCGCCGTCCATCCACTCGAACCAGCTGGGAGCCGTTGGGCTCTACGCAGACGACGTCACGTTGAATGCGCCGCTCCTCGCGAACCTGCAGCTCCTCGATCTCGAACGTGTCGAGGTGCTGCGCGGTCCCAGAAACGCCGGGCTGGGCCGCAACGCTTCGGGCGGCGCGGTGCGCTTCGTAAGCCGCGCGCCGGTGGTCGGTGGCGCATGCAGACGCCGATACGATGCTGCGCGTTGGCACGAGCGGTCGCCTCGATGCCGAAGTGGCGACCGGATTTCAGCTCGGCGAACACAGCGCCGCACGCATCGCCCTTGCTACGGAATCGCTCGACGACTACATCGACAACGCGACGCTCGCACGCGACGAAGGCGGGCATGCGCGAACGTCAGTTCGCGCACGATGGCGCCGTGCAGCCCCAGGCGGCGCCGGTATCGATGTCAACCTGCACGGGAGTCGCATCTCCGGCGACTCGATGCGCTACAAGCAGATCGGGCGCGGCACGCCCGGCAGCCCCGGCCTCTCCAATTGTCCCTTCCTGGCCGTCGATCCCAACCCTGGAAATGGCTGCGTCGATCAGACTGGTTTCGCTGACACCGCGGCATTTGACGAGAACTTCTCCGGCAACCCGAACCAGCTCTCCGCTACGCTGGGCGGAGCGTCGTTGCGCTTCGAGCGAGAGATCGGCGCAACGCGCTTCACGTCGCTCACTGCATTCGAGGGCGGCGACTCGCGTCGCGCCGAGGACACGGATGGCGGCCCGAGTTACCTGTTCGCGTCGTGGCAGGAGACCGACTCGAACCAGTGGTCGCAGGACGTGCAGTTCGCATCACTCGGCGACGGTGGATCGGGCTGGCGCTTCGGCATGCTTTTCCTCGGTGAGGACGCGCGCTACACAAGCGTTCGTCGTAACGCGAACCCGGTGCTCACGCCAGTCCTGGTCCCCGGAGCGTCGATCCCGGAGGCGGGCGTACGCACGTCGCTTCTGTACGGCGACCTCACACAGCGAACGCGACATGTCGCTGCATGGGCGCAGGCCGACCGTGCGTTGTCCAGCATGAGTACGCTGACTGGCGAAGTTCGCATCGCGTACGAAGAGCTGAGCGGCGAAATGCGTGGGGGTGCGTGGGCGGACACGACGCCCGTGCTCCCGCCCGATACCTATCTCGGCACGGCGGATGTGCTCGCTTTCGCTGCGACGTCGGTGGAGGTCGGCGCTGGTGCGTTCACGCAGCTGTGTCCGGCCCCATTTGCTCTCACCCGCTGCTACACGCGCAGGCCAGTCGACCGCAATGATGCGCTCTGGGGCGGGCGGCTCACGCTCGATCGGCGCCTTGCCGACTACCTGCTCGGGTACGCGAGCATCGCTCACGGTTTCAAGGGCGCCGGTGTGAGCCCAATCTCCCGCGAAGCCATCCTGGGCCTTGGCGGCCGCACGGTGGATCCCGAGACCGTAGTGACGTTCGAGCTCGGCGCAAAGAGCGAATGGCGCGACCGCACGCTGCGCATCAACGGCAGCGCCTTTCTCAACGACTGGTCGGACTACCAGCTCTATCTCAACGTCTCGACGCCGCCGATCGTGAACGTAAACATACTCACAAACTTGCCGGAGGCGCGGACCTGGGGCGGAGAACTCGAGGTTGACTGGGCGCCGTCTCCCGCGTGGCGCCTGCGCGCCGGGCTTGGTCTGACGCACAGTGAAGTCCGCGATACGGGGGCCATCGTCGATGCAGTACGCGGCAGTCCGCTCATCGCGGCGCCCGAACTCACCTTCAACGGACTGGCCGCACGCACCTGGACGCTTGGCGGCGGCAGGCTGACTGCGCAGGTCGAAGCCGCTTATACCGACGAGCGCAGCTTCTCGCTCAATCGAACCGCTTCGCTCATCGAGCCGGAATACTGGCTCGTCGACGCGAGCGCGCGCTATCGCTTCGGCGAGGGAGAGCGCTTCGAAGCAACGCTGTGGGGCCGAAACCTGGGTGCGACGCGCTACTGCGTTGCGCGGCGGCTCATCGGGGGTCTCGGCGCCGGGGACGCCGTCGGCTGCCAGCCGAACGAGGGCATCCGCTTCTTCGGTCTCTCCCTGTTCGCCCGTATCGGCTGAAGAATCCCGTATCCACAATGGCCGTGATGGCCGCTGTTAGCGGCCTTTGACGATGACCGCAATACTTGGCGGCCGCTTGATCGTGCGGCAGCGACCAGTTGCTCCTGGAGAAGATTCGTCAGCGGATCCTATCCAAAGGTCGCGCACATATGAACGACCTGGGCAAGCACGCCGCAGATCAGATCCGGCTGCTGCAAACTCTCGATGTGATCGAGCGAGTAGGAGACGACTTGAAGTTAGTCACGGGCTGAATTGCGCGAACACTCGACAACCGACGTTTCCGGCTGAGCGGTACCTGCCAGAGGATCTGGGGTAACAATCTTCGCGCGCATCAGGAAACCACGATCTCCCGGCCCGGCACGCTAGATTTCTCAGTCCATGTGTCGGCAGGCGCGAGGCTTCCTCCACATATACATATATATGTGTCTCCGTCGCTGTGCGGGCCCGATTGTCTGGTCATCTCATCCAGAGGTCTGTGGGCGTCCTTGTTAGCCTCTGCTTCTCACTTCCACCAGAAATCGGTGGGTGTCCCGCGAACGATCGCCGATCACCTCGGCGTTCACTACTCGACCATCCGCCGATTGCTGCTCGCATCGAGATGCTGGATAGCAAGACCTGACCCCAAGGTCCCAGGCTATGCTGCACCGCGCTGCTCCAGCAGAATTCGGGATTGCGAGACTTGCTCCGCCGGAACTAAATATGGCGCACGTGCATCAGCGGGATTGAGACGGTCGCACACCCGAAGCCTTGCAGGTGGGCCGTGGCCACAGAAAACATCATAGTCAACGAACCCGCAGCGCGGTCTGAGACCGCGTTGGGTTTGTCGCCCACCACATCCAGCGAGGCTGTCGCGGCCGTCCTTCATTACTACCGCGGCGAGCTTTCGCGCATGATCAGCTGGCGCGATCGCCTCGACGTAACTACAAACTGGGCGATTGGTGCGGTCGCCGTGATGCTGTCCGTGTCGCTCTCTTCCTCCGACTCGCATCACGCTGTACTCATATTTGCAATGCTGATCGTCTACATGCTTCTCGTGATCGAAGCGCGCCGGTATCGCTTCTTCCATGTGTATCGCTGTCGAATACGTTTGCTTGAACGTCACTATTTCGCACAGATCTTTGCCCCGCTCCCCAATGAACCCACTCCATGGCTCAATAAGGTCGGGGAAGATCTTCGCGTGCCGAAGTTCACGCTGACGCTGAATCAAGCGATGTCTCGTCGCTTACGCCGAAATTATGGCTGGATCTTTTCAATCCTCCTGCTTGCCTGGCTGCTCAAGGCGACCTCGCACATAGCGCAGCCGGGTGTTGCGAGGCTGATCCATTCGCCCTCGGAGCTGGTGCATAACGTCGCGATTGCCGGCGTACCCGGTGAACTGGTGATTGCCGTAGTCGTGACTCTTTATGCTTGGCTCATATTCCTGATGCTGCGCTATCCCATTGTTGACAGCGAGCTTGGCTCCGGCGGAGTACACGTCTGATTTCGGTGGAACGGCGCCGGACCTTGATTTCTGGACATACGTTTGCTGTGGGACACCCATGTACTTGCCCGTGCAATCGATGTGCAATCGATGGGTGTCCCGGCGTGCTGCTCCGCCGGCTTCAAGAAGCTAGCCGTTGGGTGGGGTAGCGCCTATTCTCGGATAACTGCCGAACTTCCGTGCGGGGCCGGGAGTCCGCGAAAACTATATCGACGCCACGCGTCGTCAGACTCGCTCGTGAAGCACCCACACGATTACCGGTCCGCGTCAGGCACCAGAAACAGGTGTGTCTTCGAGCAACGGCCGCCTTCCTCATCGCGCCAATTTAACGGCTCTTCGCAGAGTTTTCCCGGTTTGCCGGCCCGGCGTCGAAGGGCGATCACACGAGCCGTCGCCGACAATAATCCGTCCCCTTTCTTGCTTTCTTGCCGTTTCCCTTTCGGGTCAGTTTCCCTTAGGTCCCCTTTCCCGAGGGCGGAAATGGGGAATTCCTCATTTCTCGACTACATCTTTATGTGAGCCGTGGCTGGGAGTGGCCGGCGATTGTCTGATCAGTTCATCCAGCAATCGGCGGGTGTCCTGGTAGTCCTTGGCACGCTGAAATGAGGAATGTCCCCATTCCCGCCCCGAGGGATTACGTGAGCCTGTGAGTCAGACTCATCAATGAGGCAGCGCGCTGGCAGTTACTCTGGAGGAGGCCTATCTCACGTAGGCGCGAGTTGGCTACCGATAGGCAGCCGACGGATACGCTTGCCTGTGGCGGCGAAGATCGCGTTGCACAGCGCGGGCGCGATCGGCGGGACTCCGGGCTCGCCCACTCCTCCGAGCGGCGTCGACCAATCGGAGGTCGGCAGCAAGTGCACCCGAATATCGCGCGGCGCTTCAGTCATGCGTGTGATCTGATACGTGTTGAAATTGTCCTGCTCCACGCGGCCGTTCTTGAAAGTAATCTCGCCCAGCATCGCAAGGCTCACGCCCATGATGACCGAGCCTTCCATCTGCGCGCGGATGCGATCGGGATAGACCTGAGGCCCGCAATCAAACGCAATGTCGACTCGCGGGATGACGAGCTGACCATTTGCCCCAACTTCCACTTCGACGACCGCGCCAACGTAGCTAACGAAGCTGTAGTGCGCGGCCAATCCCAATCCCCGGCCCTTCGGGAGCTTGCGTCCCCAGCCCGCTTCGCGCGTCACGGTCTCGATCACGCGGCGCAGTCTCCCCGTATCGACGGGATATCGCTGTGGCGATTCGCCGTGATTCCATGAGTCCTGCAGAGCGCCCGGATCGATGCGCCGGGCGGGTCCGATCAGATCGAGCAGATAGTCGCGGTGATCGCGGCTGACAGCCGCGGCCAATTCTGCGACGAAGCTCTGCACGGCGAACGCGTGCGGCACATTCGATACCGAACGGAACCAGCCGATGCGCGTATGCGCGACCGCCGGCGGGTTCTCGATTCGCAGGTTCGCAATCTCGAAGGGCACGTTGACGAGGCCCATGCCCTGCTCGAACGGCGCCTGATGTTTCGGATCCGGCGCGAAGGTCGAAATGATCGTGGGCGCAACGCTGCGATGCAGCCATGCCGTCGGCTTGCCCTGAACGTCCAGCCCCGCCTCCAGGCGCTCGACGGACACTGTGTGAAAGTAGTCGTGATGCAAGTCGTCGTCGCGCGTCCAGACGACCTTGACCGGCCGGCCGCCCATCTGGTGCGACAGAAACGCCGCTTCGACGGCGAAGTCCGTCTTGGACTTTCGGCCGAAGCCGCCGCCGAGCAGCGTGACGTGCACCGTCACCTTCTCGAACGGCAACCCCAGGCGCTTTGCAACGTCCGTCCGCGTCGTTTGAGGCGCCTGCGTCGGCGCCCACACTTCGCAATGGCCATTGACGATGCGCGCCGTCGCACTCGGCGGCTCCATCGTGGCGTGCGCGAGGTGGGGCAGGTAATACTCGGCTTCCACTTTGCGCGCAGCCTTCAGCATGGCTGCATCGACGTCGCCTGCCTCCCGAACGACTTTCCCTGGCTTCCGCGCGGCCTGCTCGAGCTCGGCCCGATAGGCGGTCGAGTTGTAGTTTCCGTGTTCGCCATCGCTCCAGTCGATCTTCAGCGCCTGCCGCCCCTTCATGGCGATCCACGTATCGTTCGCCAGGACCGCAACGCCGCCGAGCGGCTGAAACTGCGCGGGCGGCGGCGTGCCCGGAATCTCGATCACTTTCACGACACCCGGAACTGCAAGCGCCGGCGCCGCATCGAGGCGCGCCACTTTGCCGCCGAAAACCGGCGAGCGCGCGACCACGGCATAGAGCATTCCATCGAGTCGCACATCGATGCCGTATTGGGCGCGACCAGCGGCGATGTCCGCTCCATCGAGAAGGGGAACGCTCTCTTTGCCGATGTAACGGAACTGCGACGGATCCTTCAGCCGTAACGAGTCGCGCGGCGGCACAGGAAGCTGCGCTGCCGCTCGCGCGAGCGCGCCAAAGCCGAGCCTGCGACCGCTTTCGGCGTGAACTACCTCGTGTTTTTCTGCTCGCACGGAGCTCACTGGAACGTTCCAGGTCGCCGCAGCAGCCGTCTCCAGCATCGTGCGTGCGGCAGCGCCGCATCGCCGCATGGGATCGAAGAAGTGACGTGTGCTGCGCGATCCGTCAGTGTCCTGATTGCCGTACTTCTCTTCGTCTGCCGGCGCCTGCTTCACGCGCACCTTGCTCCAGTCGGCTTCGAGCTCATCGGCAATGATCAGCGGCATGCCGCTGCGCACGCCCTGCCCCATTTCTGAACGGTGGACGACCACCGTCACGATCCCGTCCTCGCCAATCGCGATAAAGGTCAGCGGATCGTCACGCCAGCCGTGCGGCATGCCGTCAGCGCCGTACTTGGGCGCATCTGCAGCCTTGACCACGCGGGAGACGCTCGCGACGAGCACCAGTCCACTCAGCGTCGCGAGAAACTCTCGGCGATCGAGTCGGACATTTCCGGCAGAAAGCTGCAGCGGTGAGCTCATGCTTTTTGCTCCAATCGTCCGGCAGCCTGCTTGATGGCGGCGCGAATCCGGGGATACGTGCCGCAGCGACAGAGGTTGCCGGTCATTGCGCTATCGATGTCCGCATCGCTCGGCTTTGGATTGCCGCTGAGAAGCGCCGCCGCTGACATGATCTGTCCGGACTGGCAGTAGCCGCATTGCGGCACGTTCAGCGCCATCCATGCTTCCTGCAGGGCTTTGCCCTGGGACGTCGCGCCAATACCTTCGATCGTAACGATCTTCTTGCCGGCGACTGCTGACAAGGGCGTGACGCAGGCGCGCATCGGCTGGCCATCGATGTGCACCGTACAAGCGCCGCAGAGCGACATGCCGCACCCGAACTTGGTTCCTGTCAGCCCCAAATGATCGCGCAACGCCCACAAGAGCGGCGTGTCGTCGGAGGCAACCACGTTCATCCGGGCGCCGTTGACCGTGAGTTCCATGTGCAACCCCGCTTCTGCGGCGGTGATCGACCGCCGCGAGACAATCGCCGGTCTTTGTACCAGAAACCTCACCGAGTGTTTAGGCCTGGACGATGAAATGAGGTTATGAGTCCGACTCATAGATCTCGTCCATCGATGGCTCATGGGCGCCGATAGACCAGGCGCCATTCATGAGCCGCACTCACAACGGCATACCGAGTATGGGCCTTTGTGGCGAACGGTTGCCGTATTTGAATGTCACCGCATGGAATCTCATGGCAGGAGCACACATGAATGTGCGAACGCGCCCATAGGCTCGCTCGCTGCGATGCAAGTTCATTTCGGATATCCGCGCACGCAACGTGAAGTGAGGATCGCCGTACTCCCGGATGCAATGCGCGATGTCTCGATGATGAGACAGGTGTGGCAGAACCTGATCTCGAATGCGCTCAAATGCACCCGCACGTGAATGCATTCGATCGGCCAATCGCCCCATGGACGCCAGGAAGGAGTGCATAAGCTGCTGCGTGCGCAGCGCACCGTACGACGCGGCGGCCTAAGACGACGCGAAAGCGGGACGCCGATCGACCTGTCGCCCAGTGAAGCTCCGCACGACCTGAAAATCGATGGGTGTCCCCGAGCCCGTTATAGAGCGTCTTCGAAGCGAGCCGCTGATAGTCCCTTAGTCACACTCGATCTTTCGCCTTAGATACGAGCGCGTATGACGGGCGTACGCTGCCGTCATGACTCCCAAGATTCAGGTGCTCTCTCGCGGCGACCAGTTGCTCCTGGAGAAGATTCGTCAGCGGATCCTATCCAAAGGTCGCGCACATATGAACGACCTGGGCAAGCACGCCGCAGATCAGATCCGGCTGCTGCAAACTCTCGATGTGATCGAGCGAGTAGGAGACGACTTGAGGTTAGTCACGGGTTGAATTGCGCGAACACTCGACAACCGACGTGCGCCTGAAGGGCGACTGGCGAGCGAAGCGAAGCCGGTTTCCGGGCTTCGTGGTGCCTGCCGGAGGATCGGGGTAACCATCTTCGCGCGCATCAGGAAACCACGATCTCCCGGCCCGGCACGCTAGGACCGCCGCTGCGCGGCCGGTCCAGATAGTACTGCACCGTTCAGCTAAAACATTCCGTTGATCGCGTCGGCCACTAAACGCAGTGGCCCATGACTCTGATCGAGATCTACTCGTTTCCCGTGCGCATGATCGTTCCGCAACTTCTTAGCTGCCTCGGCCCAATCGGCTACCCACGACGCGTATGAAGCCAATTCGGCCTGGACCATTCCATCGTTGACTACAGCGGGATCGAATCCACCCGCCGGATGGCTTTCGTACATCTGACTTAGCGCTTTCACCCGCGCGTTGTAGGTGGCGTTGAATCGCGCCCATTCAAAGACATCTATCCGAATCCACTCTTCCTCGACGGCGTGGGTGAGCAGCGCCTTCAACATCTGATGATCAGTGTCAGGCTCCCGCTTGTACACGGCACGCCACTTTTCCTTGAGGGCCACCTCAAGCGCGACGAACCCCATCAGACAGGCAGGCGCGTGAAAATCGTGGACAAAGCAGGCATAGAGCGAAAGGTTCTTGGCTGTTTCGAAGATGTCTGTCACGCCCTTAGGCACGCGCCCGTGGAGTCGAATCGACTCCAGGATTCCGTATGCCTTCTCGAGCGTGCAGTTCTCGCCGGCACGGGGATCTAGCGCCGTGATCGTCTCTGGAGTTCGCAGTAAATTGTGAGACTTCATTTTGTAGTCTTCGAGCCTGCCGACCTGCGCAGGCTTCTTGACGGGAGGCGTTAATGCCATCTTGCAAACCCGGTAACCCTCACCCGCGCTCCGGGCGACCTCTCCTTCAGGGAGAGGTGAAGAAGAGACGGAAGCTCGGCTCCGCTGTTCTGGCCTGCCGACACTGTCGGCTTGCCTGCCGCGCTTGGGCGGCTTACTTGCCAGTGGCTTGCCTGCCGCGTCCGCGGCTTGCGCACGCCGACGCTAGCCCATGAGCCGAATATCTAGCCGCTTCCCCAGCGCTCTTGCCGTGCGCGCGACCGTGTCGAGTTGAACGGCCGAGTTCTCGGGATCAAGCAGTCGGTCGAGCTGCGAGCGGCTCGAGAATCATCGCCTCTTCTGGCGCGAAATCCAGATCGCGGAATACATTGCCGCTCGACCTCGTGACTTTTGTCTTCACGCTGCCTCCACCAGAATCCGGCCCATCCGTCGTCCAGCACGTCGCGGCCTGATGACGATTTCGACGTCGTGCCCGAGTGCGGTGAGAAAGTTCATCAAGCGCTCGACCGAAAATCCTTCCAGGCGGTAGTGGAGAAGCGCCGAAACCTTTGGCTGATTGACGCCGAGCACCTCGGCCGCTTCCGCCTGCGACCAGCCGCGCGCATCGATCTCGCGCCGGATTGCGACCGCAAGCTGGACCTTTGTCTGTCGTTCACCTGCATCGCGCAAGCCGAGATCCGCGAACACGTTGCCGCTGCTTCGCTCGATTCTGGGACGCTTACGTTTCGTGTCCGCCATATCGCATCTCGTAGTCAATCCTTGCGTCTGCAAGTCGCCGGCCGATCAAATCCACATCCTGCTTCGCTGTCCTGATTCCGTCAGGAGATTTCTTCTGAAAGCAATGCAGAACGTAGATGGCGTTTGCGAAGCGCACCGTGTAGACCGCCCTGTACGCTGACCGATCGTAGTGCTCGATGATCTCAAAGACTCCCGGACCCTCTCCTTTCCAGGGTTTTGCCGCCGGATGCTTCCCGCCGAACTGGGCGACGCTTAGCGCAGTCCCGATCTGATCGACGACGGGCGGCGGGAATCTCAACAAGCTGCGCTTGGAAGAGCCCACCCATAGCAACACCTTCTCGCCTGGCGCGAGCCTCTCACGCACGATCGAGTATCCTCTTTCTGGGATACACGGGTCAAACCTCCGCGTCCGATCATCTGCGCCCAATATCAGGGATTCATCTGATAGATAGGCGCGTGATTTCGACCGCTATTCGCCGAGATATGGCGGTCCCGCTGCAAGCCGACCTCGTCGGCAGGCAAGCCTGACGGCAGGCGAGCCGATCGAATCGGCAGGCAAGCATCGGCTCCGTTCTGACCTGCCGAAACTTTCGGCTTGCCTGCCGCGTCTGCGGCTTGCTTCCGCAAGGCTTACCTGCCGCGTCTGCGGCTAACACTTCCTTTGTTCTCTCTCCGCAAGGCTCGCCTGCCGCGAAGCGGCTGGCCTTTGCTCCGATCTGACCTGCCGACACTGTCGGCTTGCCTGCCGCGCTCTGCGGCTTGCCTGCCGATAGGCTTGCTGCCTTGTCTTCCGCGGCTTGCTTGCCGCATAGGCTTGCTGTTCGCTCGCGTCGTGTGAACCGAACCGCGGTCCGGAGGAACTTATGAGCGCCGACTTGGGCGCACGAACGCGTCGATGCCGGCGAACGTGCGTCCGTCGCATTTCCCGGCGGCGAACTCCGCGGGCAGTTTCGCCACGCCTGCGATCATGATCGCGATGGCGATCAGGAGATTCCCATGCTGCACATACGCTTCACGGCTGGTCCGATCGTGGCGTGCTTTCTTGGCGGCGGGTTGCTGCTCGGCCTTGGCAGCCACGCACATCCGGTATTCGCGCCGTTCGACGACACACAGTTCGCGCCGATCACGCGCTTCGGCCCGCTGATCACGCTTACGACGATTGCCACTGGCCTGACCGCGCCAAACAAGGGCGTGGCGGCGCCTGGCGACCGAGAGCATCTGTACGTCGTGGATCAAGTGGGCATCGTCTGGAAGGTGAACCTCGCTGACGGCGCCAAGAGCGTCTTCTTCAGCGTGCAGTCACCGCCTGGTGCCGCTCGGCTTTCTCGGACCCGACACTTTCGACGAGCGTGGATTCCTCGGCCTCGCGTTTCATCCGAATT
The DNA here is from genome assembly GCA_963723505.1 of uncultured Gammaproteobacteria bacterium. Lineage (GTDB taxonomy): Bacteria > Pseudomonadota > Gammaproteobacteria > Steroidobacterales > Steroidobacteraceae > Steroidobacter. Next base: position 508,609 of record CAVRQU010000015.1, on the reverse strand, counting down.
TCTCGCGCAACGGGCTGTTGTACACCTACACGTCCGAGCCGGTCGCCGGCCGTCCAACGTTCACGAGCACGTTGCCGCCAGGCGTTTCCCCCGATCACCAAAACGTGGTCGCAGAATGGCGCACGCTCGCCGACGGCAGCATCGGCATGCGCCGCGAGCTCATGCGGATCGACTGGCCGCAGTTCAATCACAACGGCGGCGACATCGCATTCGGGCCGGACCGGATGCTCTATATTTCGACGGGCGAAGGCGGCAATGCAGACGACGAGGGACCGGGACATCTGGCTGGCGGCAACGCGCAGAACCTCGGCGTCCCGCTCGGGAAGATTCTGCGCATCGATGTCGATGGCAGGAACTCCCCGAACGGCGCGTACGGCATTCCGACGGACAACCCTTTTGTGAGTGACGCCGGTGCGCTCAAGGAGATCTTTGCGTACGGCTTCCGCAATCCGTTCCGGATCTCATTCGACCGCGAGCGCGGCGACTTGTACGCCGGAGACGTGGGACAGAACGACATCGAAGAAGTGGACCGCGTGGTCGCGGGCGGCAACTACGGCTGGAACGTCAAAGAAGGCGCGCTGTTCTTCGACCCAAGAGGCGAGGCGGACGGCGTCGCGTCACCGAATCCCGTGCCGGGCAGAGCGCCGCCGCCAGGGCTGATCGACCCGATTGCCCAGTACGATACGCATCTTGAAGGACATTCTGTCATCCTCGGCTCGGTCTATCGCGGCGAGGATCTCCATGGGCTGAGCGGACGCCTGATCTTCGGAGACTTCTCTCGGCTGTTCAATTTTCCGGGCGGGCCGCACAACTACGGGCGACTGTTCCACATCAACGCCGAGTCGCGCGGCGGGCATCTGCGCGCGATCCGCGAGTTCCACATCACGCCGAGCAATGCGCCCAACCTCGCCGTACTGGGCTTCGGTGAGGATGCCCGTGGTGAGATTTATGTCCTCGGCAACGTCTCAGGCGTACCGTTCGGCGATGGCGGCGTGATTCTCCGGCTCGCGCCGGTGGCGCACGACGACGAGGATCAATCGCATGATGACGAATGATTCAGCAAAAAAAGAGCGAGCCGAGCTCCGTCGGCAAGTAAGCCGGCCCGAAAAGACGAGTCTCGTTGTCCGGAAGACGCTCTGCGTCGAGGTAGACAACTTCGTTGTCGGGGAAGACGCCTCCGGCGTCGGGACAGAATTCTGACTCGACGACCGAAGGTCGTCTCACCCGACGAGTCCTTCTCGACAGAGTCCTTCCCGACAGCGTCCTCCCGACACTGCGTGCCAGTGGCTTACCTGCCGCGACGCGGCTGGCCGGGCGCGATCGCTCTGCCGACACGGTCGGCTTGCCTGCCGCGCTTTGACGGCTTGCCTGCCGTAGGCGCATCAGATCCCAGTGATCAGGAAGTCGACAGCCGCCACTATCTCGTTTCGATGATCATGCAATGAACCGACCACCGCGCCGAGATCTGCGCGCGATATCCCGGCCATCTGTGGAATCAAGACCACGAATTTCTGGCCGTCCAGCTCTACTAGCGGCGTAAGGTCCTTGATCGGGCGCTTCGTGAGCGCTGGAGCCTTTGCGAGGGGCGCGACCATTCGGGTGTGCAAATCGCTCATCAGGTCGGACTGGATGTCGACGAGATACGGATAAGTGCCGCGCGTCCTTGGATTCTTGTTCTTGTGGACGGCGAATTGCGTCATCAGAAACTCCGCAGCTCATCGGCGAATAGCCCGTGCTCGGACACGAAGTCGTTGTAGGCGGCGATCGCTTCGGCGTTCTCAATGACCCACTGGTCTCGCTTTGCGGCAGCGATTTTTTCCGCCAAAGCTTCTTCGAGCGCAGCCGACAGATTCACCCCCGCCTCGCGAGCCGCACTCAACAGGTCGCTCCGGATACTCAGGTTCGCTGCTTTCTTGGCGACTTTCTTTCTGGAAGGCTGCTTCATCCGTCTCCTCCTCCGCTGCTAGGTAACGCATTGTATACGCATGGGTGATGCGCAGGCGAGATGCGCATGGCCATACGGCGTCGGACGAAGAGCAAGCCGAGCTGCGTCGGCAAGTAAGCCGGCCCGGGAAGGCGAGTCTCGTTGTCCGGAAGACGCTTTGCGTCGAGGTAGACAACTTCGTTGCCGGGGAAGACGCCTCCGGCGTCGGGACAGAATTCTGACTCGACGACCGAAGGTCGTCTCACCCGACGAGTCCTTCTCGACAGCGTGTCCGACACTGTCGGCTTGCTTGCCGAGCCTTCGAGGCTCGCTTGCCGCGTCTTCGAGGCTTGCTTGCCAGTGGCTTACCTGCCGCGTCTGCGGCTTACGGGTTTAGCTAGGCCGCCTTGGAGACCGTCAGCCGCGGCTTCAGCCCGGCTTTGGCGGCGAGAAGCAAGAGCATGTCGAGGCTGAACTTCTCCCATTTGCCGCGTGTGAGATCGCTGATTCGGGATTGCGCGACGCCGAGCTCAGCGGCGGCCTGCGTCTGCGTCCAGCCCTTACGTTCGATCAGCAGCCGCAACTGGCCCATGAGGTCGGATCGCATCGCCAGAATCATCGCTTCTTCCGGCGCAAGGCCAAGGTCGCGAAACACGTTTCCGCTGGACTTCGTGATCTTCGCCTTCTTCATGACTCAACCTCGATCTGTCGCCGCCTTCGATGTCCGCTTGCCTCGTCGATCGGGTTTTCTTCTGAAACGCATGCAGCACGTAGATCGCGTCGGCGAGCTTCGCGATATAGATAACGCGGAACTCGCCTCCTTCATGAATCCGGATCTCGTAGCAGCCCGCGCCGACGATTGGCATGGGCCTGTAGTCCGAAGGCGCCAGACCCAGCTGAACCTGCCACAGCTCATGGCCTGCAGTGCGTCGTGCGTTGTCCGGAAATCCAAACAAGTCCAGCAAACTGGATCCAACGAATCTGAGCGGCTTCATGCCAGCGAGCCTCCGTGCTCATGGTCGCAATATATAAGTACTTAGATTCGGAGCGCAACTCGTGAAGCCGGCGGAGCGGATGAAACCGGCTTCACTTCGTTCGCAGCAGGCGTACGCACGTACCCGCTTAACTTGTGCTATCCGAAGTAAGCATCAGCTTCCGCAAGCCTCGTCTTCCGACCACTGCTATTGTTCGGCGTCTGTAGCCGACGGGATTAAATCGACGCTTCCTTAAGTCGCGGACGCGACAGCGGGCTCTAACGAGCAGCCAGACGAAGACCCAAACCGACTGACTTCGTCAGCAACAGGCGTTCGCGGGAGATTGGAACCTTGTTTTCCGACCTCCCCTTGAAATCACAAGTTGTGATTTCAAGATTGCGAACTCCGCAGCGGTGAGCTGAAACACGAAGTCCAGCGGACGAATTGCGCCCGCGGACCAAGGTCACAGGTTGTGACCTTGAAGGCGAGAGGGATCTAAGCACGGCGATTCTGAGTTCCAGGCCTCAGACCAAAGAGCAAGCCCAGCTCGTCGGCAGGTAAGCCGGCCCGGGAAGACGAGTCTCGTTGTCCGGAAGACGCTTTGCGTCGAGGTAGACAACTTCGTTGTCGGGGAAGACGCCTCCGGCGTCGGGACAGAATTCTGACTCGACGACCGAAGGTCGTCTCACCCGACGAGTCCTTCTCGACAGCGTCCTTCCGACAGCGTCCTCCGACACTGCGAGCCAGTGGCTTGCCTGCCGCGTCTGCGGCTTGCGCGCTAGCCAATGATTCGAATATCCAACCGCTTCCCCAATGCTCTTGCCGCGCGCGCGACCGTGTCGAGTTGAACGGCCGAGTTCTCGGGATCAAGCAGTCGGTCGAGCTGCGAGCGGCTCGTGGACATGCGGGCCGCCAGCGCCTGTTTACTGACGCCCTGCGACTTCATCGACTTCTCCAACTGCCACGCGAGTACGCGCTTGATCGCGACCGCCTCGGCATCCTGCAGCAGATCGTCCGCCGCGAGTGTGGCTTCAAGGCTGCCGCCGGTCCGCGATGCGCGCTTCTTCGGTTGTCTTGCCTTCTTCACAATGCACTCCGTTGGTGCTCACGCATCCGGCGCCGCGCAAGATCCAAATCCTTACTGGGCGTCGCGCGACTGGCCTTCATCATCGCGTGCAACAAGATCAAGTGTTGCTTCCGATCGACGTAGAAAAAGATTCGAGCGGAGCGGTTACCGCTGATCGTGACTCTCAGCTCGTGCAAACCTCGTCCCATCGGGCGCGAGAGCGGCATACCAACGGGCCAACTGAACTCCAACGTCATCAGACTTCGGCCTATCTCTCGACGGTCCTCTCGATCGAGCGCAATGAGCCATTCACGCACGGGCTCATGGCCGCTCTCCGTGGCGAAGAAAAACGCCTGAACACGCTTGAGCCGCGGCCTGCCCATTGCACCTCCCTGTGTCTGACGCACTGTACCTTATGAGGTACAGCGGACGCCAGAGATACGCCAGCCGACTTCGTCGGCAAGTAAGCCTTCGGCAGGCAAGCCCTAGTTCGGAAAGACGACTACGTCGTCGGGGAGGACGCTGTGCGTCGAGGTAGACAACTTCGTTGTCGGGGAAGACGCCTGCGGCGTCGGGACAGAGTTCTGACTCGACGACCGAAGGTCGTCTCACCCGACGCGTCCTCGACAGTGTCCTTCCCGACACCGTCCGCCCGACGCCGTCTCACCCGACAATTGTCCTCCCGATTCTTGCCTGCCACGTCCGCGGCTTGCTTGCCGATAGGCTATGTGCAGCTTGCCTGCCACGTCTGCGGCTGGCTTCTGGCTGTACCTACTCAGGCGGGCGATATACTCGCCGCATGGACGAAATCATCTTTGTCGTCGAAGAGGCGCCGGAAGGCGGCTATACGGCGAAGGCGCTCGGTGCATCCATATTCACCGAGGCGGAGTCGTTGGAAGAACTCCACGCCAATGTCCGCGATGCCGTGCAGTGTCACTTCGAAGGCGACAAGGCCCCCAAGATGATTCGGCTTCACTTCGTTCGAGACGAAGTCATAGCGCTCTAGTCATGCGTCTGCCGCGCGACATGGATGCCGCGACACTGATACGCGCACTATCGCGGGTCGGGCGTTCGCGAGTAAGCCTGCGCGGGCAAGCCCTTCGGCGAGCAAGACGACAGCGTCGTCGGGACAGAACTTCTGACTCGACGACCGAAGGTCGTCTTGCCCGACCGTGTCTTCCCCGACGAATATCCTTCTCGACGAATGTCCTTCCTCGCCGTCCCGACGAATGCCCTACTCCACGACGCTAGGCGCGGTGTTCCAGCTGCGCGACCAGTGCTGCTAGCTGACGACTCAAGGCGAGGTAATCGGCTCTGATTTCCGCGCAAGTTCTCGCATCGAGATACTCGACGTCTTCGGCTGCGTAGAGTTGCGAACGCACCTCGGCAGCCGAACCCTTAGCAATGGTAAGAAAGTGCGCGAAATGCCTGCGACCTCCGCCCTCGCAGCCCTCAGCGATATTCGACATTACAGACAAGGCAGCCCGGCGGATCTGGTCGCGGAAGGCGAAGTCGCTAGCGAATGGTCCCGAACGGGTCGTCCGATAGACAAGAGCAACAAGTCGACGGGACTCATGCCAGACGCGCAGAGTTTCGAAGATAGCGGATGACATATGCCGATCCCTGGCAAGTGCGATGTTGGTGAACATAGGGCGGCGGGGGCGAAATGTCGAGCCTCGACCAGCAATGCTCGTCCTTCTGTCTTCGGATAGACGACTCTCGTCGTCGAGGAAGACGCTCGCGTCGAGGTAGACAACTTCGTTGTCGAGGAAGACGCCTCCTCCGGCGTCGGGACAGAACTCTGACTCGACGACCCATGGTCGTCTCACCCGACGATGTCCCTCCCGACTCCGTCCTCCTCGACGAGCAAGGCTCGTCGACAAGGTCTCTCTCGACAGCGTCCCACTCGATGATCATCTGGCTTTCGATCTGGTCGGCCTGCGGCGAGTAAGACGACCCCGTCGCCGGGACAGAATTCTGACTCGACGACCGGAGGTCGTCTCACCCGACAAGGTCTCTCTCGACAGCGTCTCACTCGATGACGATCCGGCTTTCGATCTGGTCGGCCTGCGGCCCGAGCTTTCGATCCAGGAAATCGAGCATCAGGCCGGCGATCTCCGTGCCCTTGTCCTCGAGCGCGAAGTGCCCCGTGTCGAGCAAGTGCAACTCGGCCTCGGGCAAGTCGCGCAAATAGGGGCGCGCACCGTCTGCGGGGAAGATCCTGTCATTCGCGCCCCAGACGATCAGCGTCGGCGGCCGCTGTTTGCGGAAGAACTCGTGGAAGCGCGGATAGAGGTCGACGTTCGTTCGGTAGTCGTAGAACAGATCGAGCTGAACCTCCACGTTGCCGGGTCGATCCAGCAGCGCCTGATCGTGCAGCCACGCGCTCGGATCGATGCGCGAGACGTCCTTGACGCCATCGGTGTACTGAGAGCGCGTGGACTCGAGCGTGGTCGCGCCCCGGAGCGCCTCGCGGTCCTGCTGTGAGCCGCTCGCCCAGTAGGCCTTGATGGGCTTCCAGAACTCCTGCAGCCCCTCCTCGTAGGCGTTTCCGTTCTGAACCACGAGCGCCCTCACGCGCTCCGGGTGCTCGATCGCGAGTCGATACCCCACCGGCGCGCCATAGTCCATCACATAGAGCGCATAGCGCTTCACCTGCAGGCGCTGAAGCAGCGTGTCCGTGACCTCAGCGAGATGCGCGAAGGTGTAGCGGAACTCACTCCGGTCGGGCGCCTCGCTGTGACCAAATCCCGGGTAGTCCGGCGCGATCACGTGGTAGCGAGTTGCGAGTGCGGGAATCAGATGACGAAACATGTGCGATGAACTGGGAAAGCCGTGCAGCAGCACGACTGTCGGGGCGTCACGCGGGCCCGCCTCGCGGTAGAACACATCGACGCCATCCACTTCGAGAAAGCGGTGATGGACGGCAGCGTCGGCCGCCTGGATGAGAGCCTGTGAATCTGGGGAGGCCTCTGCGCTGGACAGCGGCGCCAGGGTGACGAGCGACAAAGCCGTAACGGCGAGGACAGAGCGGATCTGCGAACGGAGATTCATGGCGAGCTCCTTGAGCATGTAACTGTCATCAACAACTGTTTTATAAGTTACATCGCTGGTAACGTTCAAATAACTTCTTCTATGGTTACAATAACCGGGCGCCAGCACCGGGAGCCCGTATGGATCCTCTGTTCCTTGGAAGCCACCAGGCCATCGACTTTCTGAACACCGCTCTCGCGCCTGACGGCCAGCAGATCGAAACCATCGGCGACGGCCGCGCTTACCTCGACTGGTTCGTGGGCGCCGGACTTCTGACGGAGGCGGAAGCAGCCCGCTTACGCCGCCGCTTTGGGGCCAGGGCCCTCGATGAAGCAGCCGTCGAAGCGAGAAAGGTGCGCGAATGGGCGCGCGCGTGGCTTACGCGCTGGCGTGCAGCGCCTCGCGGCGACTACGCGGAGGAGCTCGCGGTTCTGAACAAGCTGCTCGCGCGCGACGCGCGCCGGCATGAAGTGATCGCGACTGAGGGGAGGCTCGCCATCGTCGATCAGCTACGGATCGACAACGTCGAGACGTTGCTGGGTCTCATCGCCATGCAGATCGCAGCGTTGATCACGCAGGAAGACCCGTCGCTTGTGAGGAACTGTGCGGGCGCCGCGTGCACGCTCTGGTTTCTCGATCGAACCAAAGCTCACCGCCGCCTGTTCTGTAGCCCGGCCACCTGCGGCAATCGCGCGAAGGTCGCGGCATTCCGCGAGCGGCAGCGGCGCTAGGCTGAACTACAACGACGGCCTGACTCCGTCGGCGGGAAGGCTTCGCGGGAAGGCCTGCGGCGAGCAAGACGACGTTGTCGTCGGGACAGAATTCTGACTCGACGACCCGAGGTCGTCTCGCCCGACAACGTCCTTCTCGACGACAGTCCGCTCGACATCCGGTGGCCTCCGGCGGGCAAGACGACATCGTCGTCGGGACAGACCTTCTGACTCGACGACCGGAGGTCGTCTCACCCGACAAAGTCTCGCTCGACATCTGTCCAACCCCGACGAATGTCTTGCTCCATTACGCCGTCCGCCGTCGAGCGCCGCTAAAGGGCGGCGGCGCCGACGGTCAATTCGACGGAATACGCCTTTCGGCCCGTCACGATCGTGCTGCTCGTGCCGCGAAGCGCCGGGGGATCGGAAATTCTGGCCATCGAGCCGAGGCCGCTGCTTTCCAGACGACGGCGGCCAGTCGGGCCGTCCTCGAAGAACGTCAGCTGCACGTCGACCCAGTCGTCATCAAACAACGTCCAATCGGCTTCCACGAATAACTCATCTGAGGCCTCGATCTTGAGTGGTTCGCTGTTGCGTCCCGTGTGAGTCACCCGCACGGGGTCGCCGCCGTTGACGCGGAGCGTGAGTTCGAGCGTCACCTGACCCGAAACCGGTTTGCGCAGCGGCGCGCTTTCTTTATCGCGCTCGGGAATGGCGCGATCGAGGCCGGCCTGTGCGCGCGCCTGCTCGATCCACTGGCGATGAGTCTCCATCTGCGCTTCGTTCGTCTTCGCGAGCGCGGCCGCCTGCGTGGGCGTGAGAAACTCGGCCGCGCGGTCGGCCATCCAGCGATCGGATGCTTCCTTGAGCTGCAGGATCTCTTCATTGGCTTCGATCGTCGCCAACTGCGACGAGCGTTGCAGGTCTTCCTGGAAGGCTGTCCAGCCTGGATCGCGCGAATCGAGAAAGCTCGACATCCGTGAGGATGGAAGCGGAGGCGGCAGATCTTTCCGGTTCTTTTCCCTGAACAGCGCAATGAGGCGGTCTTTCTGCTCCGGCGAAAGCTTGTCGGCGGCGCCGAGTCGCGCGTCGACATCTCTTACCTGCCGACGCTCAGACTGCGTGCCCACATACTGCTGATAGCGCTCCAGCCCTTCCTCGCCGAGAACGCCGCGCAAGTCATCGAGTTTTCTGTTCTGGTCGTCTACCTGTGCTTGCGTCGATATCCATGCTTCGCGTCGGCGCTGGTCGTGAATCAGATCGAGCATCTCCATCTGCTGGTCGGTCAGCAGGTCGATCAACGCCTCATGCGTCGCTGAGTCGAGACTCAGCTCCTCAGCTATATCGGAGTAGAGCTGCTGCAGGTTAGCGCGATGCTCTGCGCGCACGACCTCGCGCTGCTCCGGATCGGCCAGGCGCGCACGCATCTGTTGCATGGATTGCGAAGCATCGCCGAAAGGTGCTGCAAAAATGATTTGATTCTCCACGCCTGCGCTCTTCCTCGCCTTCGGACGGCGACAAAAAACTGCCCCTGCACCACTTCCTGCCCGCTCTCCGGAGACGTGGACGCGGTCGGGTCTTCGGCTCGGTTGGGGAGTTTGAGTAGTGGGCGTCTGCGTCGTCTCCATGGCGATGATCGCGCTCGTGCTCCCGGCCAGGATGAACGAGATGGTCAGCAATCCAGGACGCGTACGCATGATTTCGACTCCGTTCAACTAAGGACGGCCGCCGGATGAAGGACGGCGTTCGCAAGAAGGCCTTCGCAGGACGGCCAGTGGCAGGAAAGCCTCCGGCAGGCCAGAAACATCAGACTGTGTGGTCGCGAAAACATTCGGCGATCGCGAATCGGATCGACGGTCAAAGATAGTTCCGCGGCTCGGTCGGTGCGAGCACGTTCGGCCGATCCGTGGATTTCTTTCGGGCGGCCTTCGGCGGGTAGGCATTCGCGAGTAAGCCTCCGGCGGGTAGACAACCTTGTCGTCGGGACAGAATCTCTGACGACATCGTCGTCGAGGCTGAACTCTGACTCGACGACCACCGGTCGTCATACTCGACGGTGTCATGCTCGACGACCGCAGGTCGTCTTACCCGACAACGTCCATTTCGGCGACGAAAGTCGTCCTACTCGGCAACGCCTATCCAGCGATCGATCCGCCCGTAGCCGGTTCGGATCGATCAACGTTCGCGACGCGTTCACGCTCGATGTTCTAGCTGTGCTATCAGCGCTGCTATTTGACGGCTCAAGGACAAGAACTCGGCCCTGACTTCCGAACTCGCTCTCGCATCGAGATACTCAACGTCTTCGGCCGCATACAGCTGCGAGCGCACTTCAGCCGCCGATCCCTTGGCGATAGTAAGGAAGTGTGCAAAGTGACGGCGACCTCCACCCTCGCATCCCTCTGCAATGTTGGACATTACAGACAAAGCTGCGCGACGAATCTGGTCGCGAAACGCGAAGTCACGGGCGAATGGCCCCGAATGCGTGATCTGATAGATGCGCGCAGTAAGGCGACGTGATTCGTGCCAAACGCGCAGGCTCTCAAACGCTGGTGATGACATACGCCGATCCTTGGCGAGTTGGATGTGCGATGAACATAGACGAGCGGACGCGTGATGTCGAGATTCACGGATTGAGGTCAGCCATCGGCGAGGAGGCGTTCGCGAGCAAGCCTCGCGGCGGGTAAGACGACGAGTCGGCGAGTAGACGACAGTGTCGTCGGGACAGAATTCTGACTCGACGACCACAGGTCGTCTTACCCGACAACGTCTACCTCGACGATCGCAGATCGTCTCACCCGACAATGTCCACATCGAGTGTCGCAGGGTCGTCTTACCCGACAACGTCTCGCTCGACGACAAGGGCCGTCCCACTCGGCAGTGCCCAATCCTGTTTCGACTCGCGACCGGGCATCCGCCCCGGTACAGTACGCACACAACAACAACCTGGAGACATCCATGCGACTTACTCGCACGCTGGCCCCAACTGTCGTCCTGCTGTTCGCTGCGGCCTGCAGTTCTACGCCGTCAGAAGAACCGACAAAGCCAGCTTTAGCCGGCGTCAGCGGCGCCTGGTTGCTGACCGTCGAGAGCCCGATGGGCACACGCGAGAACGAGGCGGTGTTCACGCAGAACGGCGAACAACTCACCGGCGTCATCAGAGGTCAGCGCGGCGAGACGCCGCTCACCGGCGCACTGAAAGACGATGCGATCACATTCGGCATCAACGTGACGATTCAGGGACAGAACCTGGACATCAAATACTCGGGCACAGTCGCTGGCGACACGATGAGCGGCAACGTCGTGTTCGGCGTTTACGGCGACGGCAAGTGGAGCGGGAAGCGGAAAGCGCCGTAGCCAAAGCTGAAACCGGCTTCGCTTCGCTCGCTGTAGGCATCCGCAGGAGCTCGCCGCGAAATAAACGGGAAACCGGCTTCACTTGGTTCGCAGTAGGCGGTCGCACGTACCCGCTGAACTAGTGCTATCCAAGTAAGCATTAGCTCTCGCACGCCTAGTCTTTCGACCATTGCCATACTTCGGCGTCCGTAGCCTGCCGGATCAAATCGACGCTTCCTTAGGTCGCCGCCGCGACAGGAGGTTCGCTTGGCGAGCAGGTCAGAATTTCTTGCCTGCTGACGTAGGTCAGCCTCCTGCCAATGGCCCACTGCCACAGGCCTGCGCGAGCGGTGCGAAGCCGGCTTATTCCGTTGTTCTTCCGAGCTACGCGGCCTTCGAGAACGTCAGCCGAGGCTTCAGACCGGCCTTGGCGGCCAGAAGCAAGAGCATGTCGAGGCTGAACTTTTCCCATTTGCCGCGCGTGAGATCGCTGATTCGCGACTGCGCGACGCCAAGTTCGGCCGCCGCTTGCGCCTGCGTCCAGCCCTTGCGTTCAATGAGTATCCGCAATTGGCCCATCAAATCGGATCTCATTGCGAGGACAATCGCCTCTTCTGGCGCGAAACCCAGGTCGCGGAATACGTTGCCGCTCGACTTCGTCACCTTTGTCTTGCTCATTGCTCAGCCTCGATCTGCCGAAATCTGCGCTTCGCCAGATCTATATCCCACTGCCTTGTAGATCGCCTCTTCTTCTGAAACGCATGAAGCACGTAGACAGCGTCAATGAACTTGGCGACATAGATCACGCGGAACTCGCCTCCATGGTGAATCCGAATCTCGTAACAGCCGGCGCCGACGAGCGGCATGGGCTTGTAGTCCGTGGGCGTCAAGCCCAGCTGAACTTGCCACAGCTGATGACCGGCGTTCCGTCGCGCATCGTCCGGGAACTTCGACAGGTCCCGCAGACTGGATCCAACGAATCTGAGCGGCTTCATGCCGATAAGCCTCCGTGCTCTGGCGTCCGAATATATAAATAGTTAGATACGACTGCAAGCCTTCGGATAGACCGGCTCACTACGTTCACAGAACAAGAGCAAGCCGAGCTCCGTCGGCAAGCAAGCCTGCGGCAGGTAAGCCCTTTGCGCCGTGCGCCCGGGCAAGCAAGCCGGCATAGCCGGCAGGTCAGAATCAGAGTAAGAGCAAGCCGAGTTGCGTCGGCAAGCGAGCCGGATCGAAAGACGACTACGTCGTCGAGAAAGACGCTACGCGTCGAGGTAGACAACTTCGTTGTCGGGGAGGACGCCCTCCGGCGTCGGGACAGAATTCTGACTCGACGACCGAAGGTCGTCTCACCCGACGCGTCCTTCTCGACAACGTCCTTCCCGACACAGTCCTCACGACCTTGGGCCGTATCGCCCGGCCGCCCGCCTCAACTGCTCGGCCACTTGTTGGCGAAGGTCGTCGGGCTCGATGACTTCGACATGCTCTCCGTGCCGCATGATGTCCATCACGAGCTCGCGGGCGTCGCGGTAGGGAATGCGCAGCTCGTATCGGCCATCCTTCAGGTATTCGCCTGTTTGCTGCGGATGCCAGGTTTCATCCGCAACCCAGCGCGCGCGCTCCGCCGAGAAGCGTAGTACGGCCAGCTTGTCGGCCTTGCCGCCGAAGATTCCGTAGCCGCTAGCGTAGTGCGCATCCAGATCGCTATCGGGAACATCGAGTGCGGTCGCCTCGAGCACCTTCGGTCGTCGCATGCGCTCGATTGCGAACGTGCGCAGCTCGTTCGATTCATCGTCCCAGGCGTCGAGATACCAGGCTTCCCGATAGTGCGTGAGACGCTGCGGCGACACGGTGCGTTCGGAGCGCCGATCGCTGCCGCGCGCGTGATACTCGAACCATAGCTTGCGACGTTGCAATGTCGCAGACGCAGCGATCTGAAAGCTTCGCCTGCAGGCCGCGACGCAACTGCAGGAAACCGCAGCCGCACCGCGGCTTCGCCCAGATTCAGCCGGCGATGTTGAACGAGCTGGTTGAGCCGCTTCGTGATCGCAGACACCTGATCCGCGAGCAAACCGCCGCCGAGATCGCGCAACATACGTTGCATCACAGCCAGTGACTGGAGTTCGGCCGGAGAGAACCACAAACCTGGCAGCTCGTAAGTCTCGTCCTCTCCACTCCTGCGATACAGAAAACCGCCCCGCTCCGAGTCGAACTCGATCGGGGCGTTGAGGTGATCCTTCATCAGGGCGATGATGCGAAACAGCGTCGAGCGCGAGCATTCGAGCCGCGCCTGCAGCGTCTCTGCGTCGATCGGCGTGCGACGATTCGAAAGGATCGAATGCAATTGAAAGATGCGGTCGAACTTGTCCATCGCGGCGGAACGATGCGGCAAGCCAACTGCGTTGGCAAGCAAGCCGGCTCCGGGAAGACGACTACGTCGTCGAGGAAGACGGCTGCGCGTCGAGGTAGACAACTTCGTTGTCGGGGAAGACGCCGCCGGCGTCGGGACAGAATTCTGACTCGACGACCGAAGGTCGTCTTACCCGACGGAGTCCTTCTCGACAATGTCCTCCCCGACGATAGTTCGCGTTACGCGACGCGGTGCTGCAACTTGTTCGCAAGGTCTCGTCCCGACGTCGGCGGCGGCAGCGGCTTGCCCTCGCGACGATAGAGAGCAACCGTCTCTTCGACTATCCGGCATAACTCGTCGAAGACTTGCTTCTCGTCATCGCCGTGACAGCCCCCGTAGAGGAGGCCGGGCGAACTGCCCACGTAGCATTGGTCTTCCTCTGACCACTCGACAATCTTCACGTACCGTGCGCTGTCCTTCATCGCTTCGACTCCTCAATCGCCGCCCGCACCGCGCGCACCTGATAGCGCTTGGCGTCGTCTCCTGGTGATCCAGAGATCGTCACCGGTCGCACGACTCGCGGATGAGTAAAGTTTCGATGGCTGCCCTTGCCGCCTCGATTCACAAATCCTGCTCGCTGCAATTGCCCGATCAAATCCCTGATCTTTGGCGGCATCCGCGTGGTCCCTCACAAGCATGTCGCTCGTCCAGTGAGCGTCACAGGCGATTACGATATGGCGCCGGATTCGCAATGTCGACAGGCGTCTAGTTCGAAGGCTCTCCGAACAGAACAGGCTCTAACGAACAATCAGAGAGGAATCGAAATGGGCTACTGAGTCAGCAGGAATCGTTCGCAGTAGTTCGCCTCAGAAGCCGGAAGCGAAATCAGCTTCACTTCGTTCGCAGTAGGCGGTCGCACGTACCCGCTGACCAAGCAGAACAAGAGCAAGCCGAGCTCCGTCGGCAAGCAAGCCTGCGGCAGGTAAGCCCTTTGCGCCGTGCGCCCGGGCAAGCAAGCCGGCTTCCGCCGGCAGGCAAGAATATTCTGCTCTGACCTGCCGACACCGTCGGCTTGCCTGCCGCGCTTTTGGCGGCTGCTTGCCAGTGGCTTGCCTGCTGCGTCCGCGGCTTGCTCTGGTATTGCATGCGGCGGCTGAAGCGTGCGAGGAATTATGTCGAGCCGCTCTGCGACATCCACAAGGCACGCGCGCTACGGACGACTGCTGGTGGTGTTCCGCACGGCGGGCTCATCTCGCCCTATTACAAGAATGTTTTCGATGCGCCATTCGCCACAACGGCGTGACATACTTCATGAGGCGGGGCAGGTCTCGGGTGCTTCGCTTCACCGCCTGAACAACTAATAAGAGACGAGTTGTGCGCGCTGACCCACGGACGGCGCGTTGGGAGGACGATAAAGTGCGTACTATCAGAAGCGCTTTCGCAGCGTTGCTTTGTCTAGTGCTCGCCGCTTGCGGCGGCGGAGGTGGAGGCGGCGGTCCGCAGACGCCCGCCGGCGCATTCAATTTGAGCGCAACGTCGGCCTCGTTCGCAGCATTGCAGAACGCGCCGCTTCCAGCCTCCACAACACTGTCGATGACCATCACCGGCGGCAACGTCGCCTTCGTCGGTGCAGCCTATACGAACGGCCAGACGCAACCGTCCTGGCTCGGCATCGATATCACCGGTTCGGGCGCCAACTATTCGGTCGTGGTGTCGATTCGCTCCACGGGCATCGCACCAGGCGACTACTCGAGCACCTTCTCCGTGGGCACAGCCGATGCGAACGGCGCTGTACTTCGCTCGCAGAGCATCACCGTCAGCTATTCGGTTGCCGCGCGCGTGTCGATCTCGGGACAGACGCAGACCTATGGTTTCATTTATGGCGACGCGGTAACGGCACAGAATCATCCGATCGCAGTCGTCGCGCCCAATCGTCAGTGGCGTATCAGTTCGGACAGCGCCTGGTTGCAAGTGCCGGATACGACTCAGAGCAACAGCGTGACGATCAACGGCGCTATGGACATCGGCGCACTGATGCCGGGGCAGTATCAGGCCCGAGTCACTGTGACCAACACGGCGAATTCGCAGGACGCCGCGACAGCAGTTGTCACCGTAAATATCGAGGCGCCGACGTTCTCCGTGACCCATGACTCAATCCTGCTCGGCGGCGACGATGGCTTATCGTCGGCCCCGCAGAATCTGTCGTTCGCGCTCGGAGCGGGCGCGGCCGCACATCCCTTCACTCTGGAATTGTCGACTAATTCTGGCGGCGGTTGGCTGGACGCCAGCGCGACAAGCGGTGTCGTCGGCGCTACCGGCGTCACCCTGCAATTGAGCGGCCATCGCACGAACCTGACGGGAGGCAGCTACACCGGTCAGGTCCGGGTGACTGCGACAGTGCGCAGCCTGGTGTTCACGGAAGTCCTGCCAGTGACCTTCAATATCGAGGCCAGTCGCCTCGTCGTCGGAGCCGCCGGCGTCGCCCTGTCGTCGTCACCGGCGCCGGCGCGCTCAGTTCTGACGCGTAACGTAACCGTCTTCAGCTCGATCGATCGCAACGACGTGCCGTGGCAGGCAAGCTCCGATCAGTCCTGGCTCACCGTGACGGGTTCCGGCGTCACGGGACAGGCTGTCACCCTTTCAGCGAATCCGGCTGGTCTTGCCGCCGACACGACGCACTTCGCAACGGTCACTGTTACGTCCCCGGACTCTATGGTGGAGAACGCCGAGACCATCCGTGTCGGCTTTCACATCAACAGCGCCGCCCCTGCCGATCTGAGCAACACGATGACGGCGCAATTTGCGGCGGCGAGCCCGGTTGAGCCGATCGTATTCATCAACGACGGCGGCCCGGACGTGATCGGCTACGACGTCTATACGGGCGTCGCAGTGCGACCGTTCACGAACGTCGTCGCAAGCGCCGGCGTCATGGTCGTGAGCGACGACGGTGCGCGTCTGTATATCTACGATCGCACGAATCTGCGAGTCACCGAACTCAATGCGACCACCGGTGCGCTGGTTCGTCACTACAACTCGGGAACGCTGTACTCCACGACGCCCTGGGGCGGTGGACTCACGTTCTTCCGACCGTCGGGGTATCCGATTCTGATTACGCCGTCGTCACGTATGTACGACGTCGCCAGCAACACGGAGTACGTGACTCAGTCCTTCACGGCGCCTTTGACCGCCGCGAGTCTGGATCCGTCCGTGGACAGCCGCCATGTGACGACGGACGGCGGCGCCATCTATCGCTTCAATCGCACGGCGCTCAATGGTGGGCAACTCAACGTCTCAAATCTGTTCAGCGCAAGCACGGCGCAGGGGCGAACTGGACAGGCATGCATCAGCGCCGACCGCACCCTCGTCTACACAGCAAGCGGCGCGCCCTATGAATTTCCAGGTACGAGTCTCCTCACGCGTCAGGTCGCACAGGTGCTGCCAGGCACGAACTATCCGAACTCGATCCTGTGTCTTTGGAATGGCGTGGTCATCGGCGGCGTCGATGGCTACTACGCAGCTGCGGACGTGTGGATTTACAACGGCCCGACGGGACAGGAGCTGACGCGGCGCAGCTCATCGGCGGCGCCTGACTACCGCAGTCTCGTCGATCGCGGAATGGCCGCATCCGGCGATGCGACCCGCCTCATCACGTTGACTGAAAGTACCCCGGGCGCGAATCAGGCGCAGGAGGTGCGCTTCCAGTCGATCCCGGGACCCTAGGGAAGCTCTGATCACCCGTCTACCCTGACACTCGACGGATGCGGATGCCTGAAAGACGAGGTGCATCGAAGCTGCCCACGATTCGGATAGCGGTACTTCAGAGGATCCCTGGCGCCCATCAATGGTGAAAGCGAAATCGGCGTCGCTTCGCTCGCAGTAGGCGTTCGCAGGAGCGCGCAGACGCGACAGCGGGCTCGCGGTTCGAGCAGGTCAGAATTTCTTGCCTGCTGACGTAAGTCAGCCTGCTGCCAATGGCCGACTGCCGGAGGCCCGCTGCGAGCGAAGGGAAGTCCGGTTTAGTCCTCATTCTCGCCTGCCGACCCAGTCGGCTTCCTGCCAGTGGCCTCCTGCCGAAGGTCAGCTGCGAACGGAGTGAAGCCGGTGTATGTCTTTGGCGGTCTCCCGCCTCACCTATTCGCTCCGCTCCGCCCAGGTCTTCGCATCCAGTCGCAGGATCTTCACTCCGCCGAACGTCTTCACCAGCGTGAGGCTGTCCTCGCCGATCGTGTTGAGCTGCAGTCCCGCAGCGGGCATCGACATCGACCGGCGCTCCGTGTAATGCACATCCGCCGTCCATGGATGCAACCAATCGCGCTTCACTTCGATGTCCTCGCGAGTGACCTGCATCGAGCTCAGCAACAGCTTCAAGGCAGGTATCGCCTGCTGCGAGTATTCGCAGAACTCTTTCTTTCCGCCTTCGAAGCGCACTGGGCGTCCACCGCTGCTGCGATCGTCCATCGACACTTCGAGATCGTCGTGCATCAGATCGCACACCGCATCGGCATCGCCATCCATCGAGAGCTGCTCCCAGTTGTTCAGAAACCGGATCGCGCCGCCCTCACCGAGGCTAACGAAGCCAGATCCATAGACCCATATCAGGGCGAGCACCAGGAGCCAGAAGAGTTTTTTCATCGATCTCTCACGGGTCATCCGTTTGCGAAGCGAGACGGCGGCCCTCGATTCTGGAGGACGAACCGGTGCGATGCATCTCGGTGCGCGCAAAGCGTGACGGAGATCGCGCATCAGTTCCCTGAGATCACAACCCACGTGAGCTGAAGTCGCCCCGGACCGAAGCCGGCTGACCTTCGTTCGCAGCGGGCGGTTGCACGTACCCCCCCGCACTCATGCCATCCGGAGTAAGCATCAGCTCCCGCAAGCCTCGTCTTTCGACCATTGCCATTCTTCGGCGTCAGTAGCCTGCGGGATTGAATCGACGCTTTCTTAGGTCGCGGACGCGACAGCGGGCTCTGACGAGCAGTCAGAGGAGAATCGAACCGGCCAACGACGTTGCCCGTCGCCCTATCGAAAGTGAGCAATGCTTGGCTACCGTGATCTGTATGCGCGCGAGCGCGTTCTTGCCACCCTGCGATGTGCGACACCGGAGGAAGCCACATCGTGCATGGTTCAAAGGGTTTGGCAGCGATCCTGCTCGCGTGCGCCCTGCTCTGCCAACAGGCAAGCGATGCAGCGATTCGCCGACCAGGACCTTCTCGTCCACCAACGCCCGAACTAGAGCATCTGCCCGAGATCGTCGCCGCGATCGAACGCGGGGAGTTTGGCGAGTCGATTTCGGACAAGCAGAAGGCGTTGAGAGGAGCATTGAATTTCTTCTCACCTTTTCCCGGGGGCAATGGCCGCGCGTGCGCAACGTGCCACAACCCGCGAGATGGCTATTCGCTGTCGCCCAAAACGGTCGAGTCTCGTTGGCGCCGACTGCAAGCGGCGCGCAGAACAGATCCGAGCGCCGACGATCCGCTGTTTCGTTCCATAGACGCCGACGACGGCAAGCAGGATTACACGTTGCTGCGTACGCGTGCGCTCATCAAAGTACGGATTCCGCTGCCGGAGCGCGTTCGCCTGACCGATTCCCCGCAGGCGACGCATGTCACGGTCTCGCGCGCCGTCCCACCGCTGAGCATGCTCAAGTACACCGCGCCCTATCAACAGGACCGCACGATCGCGACACTCGAAGAACAGGCGCGCGCGGCCGTCAGCGCCCACATCGAAGCGAGCGCGCCGCCCACTGCCGAATTTCTCGAAACCGTGGCGCACTTTGAACGCGGACTCTTCGCGAACGCCGGCGCCCGGCGTGTCGCCGCAGCTCTCGATGCGGGACTATCCGCGCCCGAGGTCGACCCGCCGCTCACAGCGCTGGAACGCCGCGGTAAGGATAGATTCGATTTCTTTTGCGGCAAGTGTCACGGCGGCCCGGCGCAGGTCGAGAACCGCGAGGACCGCATCTTTCCGCCATTCGATGGCAGCGCCAATCCCAAATCGCTAAACGTAGGCGTGTCCAATCCCTTGCCGTCCGGCCTCACGAGCGAGATCCATGGCCCCGCATTCGACTTGCCCGTGCAGCGCTTCACGATCGATCTGCCGAACGGCGGCAGCGTCGAACTCTCCTCCAGCGATCCAGGGACGGTGCTCACAGACGTTCACGCATTGGAAACTGTCGGCGGCAACCAGGTATTCAACCGCTTCGACATCCCGCAGTTACGCGGAATCAATGGTACTGCGCCGTACTTCCACGATCACCGCGCGCAGTCGCTCGAAGATGTGCTTCGTCACTATCAACGCTTCTTCGCGTTCATCAACGAGGTGCGCGGCTTTCCGCTTCCGAAAATTCCCGACGAGGATGTCGAGCCTATCGTCGCCTACATGCGTAGGGCGTTCTGAAGAAGAGAGAGCCAGGCGGCCAGCAAGCCGAGCTCGTCGGCAGGCAAGCCGGCCAATCGCCGGCAGGTCACAATCAGAGTAAGAGCAAGCCGAGCGGTGTCGGCAAGCAAGCCTTCGGCAGGCAAAGCCCTGGGCAGCATATGCCCGGGCAAGCAAGCCGGCTAACGCCGGCACGCAAGAATGTCTTGTAGTCTGACCTGCCGACGCTGGCGGCTTGCCTGCCGAGTCTTCGAGGCTTGCTTGCCAGTGGCTTACCTGCCGCGTCCGCGGCTGGCAATTATCCGTTCTGGACCTGCCGACGCTGTCGGCTTGCCTGCCGCGTCTTCGCGGCTTGCTTGCCGAAGGCTTGCTTGCCGACGGAGCTCGGCTTGCGCACTCCAGTTTCTGACCTACCGACAGGGCAGAAACGCGAGGCGTTCTGCGTTCAGAGCGGCACGATTCGAATGAGACCAACTTCGCTCGCGGGCGCGTGATCGAGAATGAAGTCGATCACTGCGGTCTGATCGGTGCGATATGAGAAATCGACGCCCGCGCAGACCTTGCTCGAAAGCCCGAACGAAGTCACGCCCACGATCGTGTTGGAGCTGAAGCCGCCGTAGAACACCGGGCCGCCCGAGTCGCCGAAGCAGGTTCCGCCGCCGATTCCGACGTTGTTGCTCGACTGCACGTTGAATCCGTCCGTCAGTGCGCTGTTCACGTTCTGCAGCTTCGACGTCGTCATGAGCCGCTCGCGAAACGAAATCGTGCGACTCGGATTCGTGTAGGTGAGCCCGTAGCCGCTTGGCGTCAACGTGAGGCTCTGCTGTCCTTTCCTGTTCCTGAAGACGTCCAGAGATCCCGCCTGCGCGAGGACGCCGTACTCCGGCAGGACGATTGGTTCATCGAGAATCACGAGTCCGACGTCTTTCGTATTGGGAAAGCCTGCGGGATAGCCGAAGTTGTAGAGCTCGTCGGACGTCGTGCAGGGCGCGCTCAGACAGCTCTCGGGATAGCCCGTAATCGGATCGATGCCCGTAGCGGGATCAAAGTTCGCCCCCGCGCCCTGTTGAAAATACACGCGCGCTGAATTTACGCCTTCGACGCAATGACCGGCCGTCAGAAATACGCGAGGCGAGAGCAGCGCCCCTGAGCAGCGGTGACTGAATTCGCCGTTCGCGTCGTAAAAGACCACCAGTCCAACGAACGGATGTTGGAAATCGTCGACAAACTTGCCCGTGATCGCGTGGGCAGGCGCTGTCAGCAAGGACAAGAGCGCAGATATTGCAAGCATGTGCCGGCGCATTGCTCAGCTCCTTCAATGAGGTGTTTCGCGCAGCATGACACCAGCCAAACGAGTCGCGGTATTTCGGTTTCTCTCGTGTCCGCGGCAAACGACAGATGCGTCGCCAATCAGATAGGCCTGCGACGGGGGGGCATTCGCGGGTAGGCCTGCGGCGAGAAAGACGACTGTGTCGTCGGGTCAGATTCTGGCTCGACGACGAAGTCGTCTCACCCGGCTAAGCGGCTTGCTTGCCAATCGCCTGCCCGCCGCCCCGCGGCTGTCGCGCGATTACGTTTTCTGACCTGCCGACGCCGTCGGCTTGCCTGCCGCGCTTTGGCGGCTTGCTTGCCAGTGGCTTACCTGCCGCGTCTGCGGCTTGCCGCCAAGCGAGCTCGTTTGGCGGCTCGCTTGGCGACGATCGCGCCGGTGAGCTCGCGCAGCGCATCCTTCCCAATCCAGCGGGCAGTTGCGTCGGACGACGCGGCGAGTCGCTTCGCGATCGCGACCGCCGCGAGGTTGAGCGCCGGGCTGCGTTCACCGACCGACCGCAGCGCCCAGTTCACGCCCTTCTTCACGAAGTTGCGCTCATCGCTCGCGGCGCCTTCGACGAGCGGCAGCAGCTTCATGAACGCCGCGTCGTCCGCCTCCTTCCTGTGGAGCGCGAGACTCGCCAGGAGCGCGAAGGCCGCACGCTTCTGGAACTCGCCTTTGTGCCTGCTCCATGGTTCGACCTTGCCCCACGCATGCTGCGTCCGATCGAACAACGCAAAGCACGCGGTGTCGCAGATCGCCCAGTTGTCGAAGTCGCGGCGCCATCGATCCATCTGCGCGGACGTGACTTGCTGCGGATCGTCGATGAGCGTCGCGAGCATGCGCGCCTCGTACCATTCAGTCGCCCACAGCGCGAGCGCCAGTTCGTGATTCGGACCGATGCTTTTCGCGATCTGTCGCAGCGTTCCCATCGTCACGCCAAACGCCTTCGGCACGACGATCGCGTAGCGCGACATCCCGTCGCGCGTCGCCTTCGAGCCCTTGCGTTCGAGCAACTTCAGCACCGCAGGCGCGTCTGGAGTCTTGTTAGACGCCTTCCGAGAACTCTTGGTTTTGTTACGCATCTGTCTTGCCACTGGCCCTCTTGCGAATGCTTTCCTGCCAACGGCCTTCCTGCGAATGCCGTCATTTATCGTAGGGTCGGACACCTGGACACTCGAACGGCGGACAGCGGACACGTCCGGACACTTTCTCATTGTCGTCGCGCTGCAGCCGTCCACGCTCTCCACGCGCAAAAACCACTGAATTTCCGCAGAAATTCGCACCTGGCAGTGCAAAACCAGCGGTTGGCACGCGAGCTGCAATAGTAATGGCAGGCGCCCACCAATGGTCGCCGGACACCACCGAAGGAGCACCGCCATGTTCACGATTCAACTGTCCAGAAGTGCATTCCAGAGCGTCTCCTGTCTGCTGCTCGCCGTCATCATCGTCAGCGGCAGTCTCACGATCGGCGCCGTGGGCGTTCATTCGCTCGAGCAACAGGCGATCGCTGCAGTGGCGAAAAACGCGTAATTGACGCATCGCGCGACGCAATTTCTCCAGCGCATCCACAGAGATCCACGCTTCATCGCCCTGCGCCGTCGGTTCGCCGAATAGCACTGAAGGTCACTGCAACCATTTTCGAGTGACTTGCATCCAAAGATACGAACAGAGCAACAGCAGATCAGACCAGGAGATAGTCATGTTCAGCCTCAACGAATTCAGCCGTGTCACACAGCGCGCCGTTTGCATGCTGATGTCGGCTGTCATCGTCGCCGCGAGCCTGTCGCTCGGCGCGTTCGGATTGCAATCCGAGCAGCACGATGGGTATTCGGTGACGGTCACACAGCTGTCATAAGTTTCGCCCCCTGCCGGCGTTGCGAATTACAGCGCGCCGGCAGCTTTGGCCCCCGTCGACTTCAAAGGACGGCCTCCGGCGAGAGAGCACGCGCGGGTAGGCCTGCGGCGGGGAAGACGACAAGTCGTCGGGACAGAAAGAGCCTCCTTCTCCCCTGGGAGAAGGTTGGGATGAGGGGATTCAGATCGAGCGCGCTGCGCGCGAACACCTCACCCGCTGCGCTGCCCTCTCCTCCAGGAGAGGGCGGTCTGATTCTCGGGCGAGGCTGGAAGGACAAGCGGCGTCGGCTCCCGACCTCGACAGCGTCCTTCTCGACTCGTCCTTCCCGACGAAACTCTGACTCGACGACCACGGGTCGTCTCGCCCGACACGATCCTTCCCGACAGTGTCCTTCCCGACACGGTCCTTCTGGATACCGTCATTCGTCCGCGGTCTTGCACGTGATCGACAATCCCGCCCGGCTCTTCTCGTCGATTGTGGTCCGGCCGTTCCTGATCGTCTTCAGGTGATCCACGAACTCCGAGATGCCGCTCATGCGCATGGAGACGTTGTGCGCGGTGAAGCAGCCGCCAATGGGCATCTTCGGCCAGACGGCATCGAAGTATTTCGTGTACCACTCCTTGTCCGCATCGGAGAAAACGAAATCGAACGGACCAGCGAGCGTCGGAACAAGCTCATGTGCGTCGGCGAGCCTGGCGTCAATGAAATCACTCAAGCCTGCCTCTTTGAAATTCGCCAGCGCTGTCTTGTGACGCGCGGGATCGATCTCGATCGTCGTCAGCTTCCCGCCGGTCTTGCTCAGACCCCAAGCGATCCAGATGGCGGAGTGTCCGGTCGACGTTCCGATCTCGAGCGCGCTCTTGAAGCCGTTCTTGATGATCAGATCGCGCAACGTGCGGCCATCGACCTCGGGAACGTTCATGTCCCGCCAGGTGCCTTCCCGGCTCTGCAAGAACTTTTCGACGCGCTGATCGAGCTCGCTGGCGTCCTGAGGCGCTGCGGCCAACCCACCGGCCGCAAGCGTTGCGACGAACATGACGCTGAGACGTCGGGACAATTTACTCATGGCACACCTCGAGAGCTCTAGGTCGGCCTGCGGCATGAGCGGCGGGCGCAGCGGAAGCTCCGAGTCGTCGGGACAAGGCCTTCGGCACTGTCTCACGACGTCTGACCGAACTCGAGTTCTCAACGTTATCCGTTGCCTCCGCAGAGCATGACGACATTGCAGCGCTATGCGAGGCATTCGCGGGACAAACCTTCTGCGCACAACCGCAGGACGTCTGACCTGACAATGTCCTTCCCGACATGTGTCCTTCCCGACACCGTCTTTCCGGACTGCGTCCTTGACCACGCACGCAGGCTATTCGCTTCCCCTCGCCTTGTTCCTGTAGAACGCCGCACTCATCAGCATCATTGAAGTGACGGGCGAACTCATCACGAGGAAGAGCGTGATCAGCAATTCGTAAATCACGGGCCGGCCGGCGAGCGCCGACGACGACAGCATCGAGGCGATGAGCACGCAGCCGACGCCGAGCGTGTTGCCCATTGAAGGGCCATGCATGCGCGCGAAGAAATCCGGCAGGCGCAGCAGGCCGACCGAGCCGATCAGCGTCAGCAGGCCGCCGATCACGAGCAAGCACCGCTGCGGGGGCGGCAGCCCAGAGCGGCAGATCGAAGGCCGTCATGGCTCGATCACCTCCCCGCGCAGCAGGAACTTGGCGAGCGCGACCGAGCCGACGAACCCGAACAGCGCGATCAGCAACGCCATGTCGAAGTACGCGGTCGAACCCGAGCGAATGCCAAGCATCAGCAGCGTCAGCATGCCGTTGATGTACAGCGTATCGAGCGCGAGCACGCGATCCTGCGCCGCCGGCCCGCGAAGGAGACGAATCGTCGCGCACACCATCGCCAGCACGAAACACATCTGCGCGAACGCCACGGCGTACTCGAAGATCACATTCATTCGAAGATCCTCATCAGCGGCCGCTCGTAGCGGTCCTTGATCGTGCTGTATCCAGGCCGCCTCGTCCTGCAGATCCAGCACGTGCAGCGTGAGCGTGGCGCCGTCGGGCGAAAGCCCCGCCCAGGCCGTGCCGGGCGTCGATGTCACGATCGCCGCAAGGATGGCGAGTGCGTGCGGATCGCGCAGCTCCAGCGGAATGTCCAGAAAACCGGACCGCACCTGACGGTCGCGCACCAGACCAAGCACGATGCGCGCGACGGCGAAATTCGAACGCACGATGTCGCCCAGCACCGTCACCACAAACCGCGGGACCAGATGCAGGCGACGCAGTCGCGGCCGCACCGGTCGAAACTGCGCGGCCGCCGCCATAAGCGCGATCGCCAGCACGACGGCGAATAAGATGTGCCCGGGTGCGAGCGTGTTGTTGAGCAACAGCCACAGCGCGACGAGCATGAGCGTGAGCACGGGCGGCACGAGCTTCATGGCGCGGCCTCCGCGATTTGCGCTTCTGACTGCGTCGACAGCACCACGCGAATGTACGTTTCAGGTGAATGCAGCGAGCGCGCAGCGGACTCGAGATACGTCATGACCGGACCTGTCGCAATCGACAACGCGATGCACAGCACGATGAGGAACAGGACCGGCCCTGCTTCGATGACGCGCAAACGCGGCGTTGTACGGCCGGTGACCGTCCAGAACAGGCGCAGGCCGATGCGCGTAAAGGCGATGACGGCCGCAAGACCGGCGACGATGACGGCGATGACCACGCCCCATGAATACCAGGACAACGGCTCTCCTGACGCCGCGCGAATCACGGCGTGCAGCATCGCGAACTTCGCGACGAAGCCCGAGAGCGGCGGCATGCCTGCGACCAGCAACACGCAGCAGATGAACGCGAGGCCGAGAAACGCCATCGCCGCGGGAATCGCGACGCCGACTTCGTCGTCGGGCGAGTGCGGATCGGGCGGCTCCTTCGCGCCAAACCCGACGTAGGTCACGTCCGGCAGCGGCGCCGCGTCCGCCTCTTCCGTCGCCCGCAACGCGGGTGCGCTCCGTCATGCCGTTGACCATGAAGAACGCGCCGGTCGCGAGCACCGAACTCACGAGATAGAACATGACGGGCGCGGTGAGCGCTTCGATGCGCAGCCCGAGCGCCATCAGCAGCAGGCCGGATGACACGATGACGGAATACGCGACCAACCTGCCGAGTTGCTGCGACGCCAGCATGCCGATGACGCCGAAGCCGAGCGTCGCGAGACCGCCGTAGAAAAAACCCACGTCGATGAACGACGTCTGCACATCCGCAGACGCGAGCAACGTGCCGACGCGCAACACGGCGTACACGCCGACCTTCGTCATGAGCGAGAACACGGCGCCGACCGGCGCGCCGGCCGCAGCGTAGGCGCTCGGGCAACCAGAAGTTGAGCGGCCAGATCGCCGCCTTGATCAGAAACGCCACGCCGAGAATCGCTGCGCCCGCCTCGAACAAGCGCCCGATCCTCGGGCGCGAGCATGGCGATGCGTTGCGGCAGGTCCGCCATGTTCAGCGTGCCGGTCATGCCGTAGATCATCGCCACGCCGATCAGGAAAAGGAGCGACGCGATCAGGTTGACGACGATGTAGTGCAAGCCGGCTTTCACGCGCGCCGGCCCGGACCCGTGCAGCAGCAAGCCATAGGAGGACGCGAGCAGCACCTCGAAGAACACGAACAGATTGAAGAGATCGCCGGTCAGGAACGCGCCGTTCAGGCCCATCAGCAGGAACTGGAACAGCGAGTGAAAATTCGGACCGACGCGGTCCCAGTGCGCAAACGAATAGACGATCGATGCGAACGCGATCAGCGCCGTCAGCATCAGCATCAGCGCCGTGAGACGATCGATCACCAGCACGATGCCGAACGGCGCGGGCCATGAGCCGATCGCGTAGACGCCGACGCCCTCGGTCCAGATGTGAGGCACGGCGTCGGTGGTGAGATAGAGCGAGCACCACCGCGGCGCCCAACTGCACGAGCACCGAGGACAGCGCGAGCACACCGCGCACGCCGCGTCGCGATTCCCGCGCGAACAGCATCAACGCGCCCGCGAGGAGCGGCGCGACGATCGGCACCACCGGCAGATGCTGCAGCCACGGATTCATGCGTCCGGCTCCCGGCCGTCGACGTGATCCGTGCCGGTCAGCCCGCGGGCTGCGAGCAGCACGACGAGGAACAGCGCCATCGTCGCGAAACTGATCACGATCGCGGTGAGCACGAGGGCCTGCGGCGTGGGATCTGCATAAAGCGCCGGATCGATCGCGTCGCCGCCGGCGATGATCGGCAGGCTGTCGCTCACGAGACGACCCGTGCCGAAGATAAAGAGATTCACGGCATACGACAGCAGCGCGAGACCCATGATCACCTGGTACGTGCGCGGACGCAGCAACAGCCACACGCCGGAGCCCGTCAGCACGCCGATGGCGAGGGCGAAGATGATTTCCATCAGACGCTCCGCCATCGTTGCGGCCGCATGCTCAGTCGCCGTTTCGTCGACGGGCAGCGTCTTGCGCGGCCGCCGCAGCGATTGATGCCCAATGCGCGATGAGCATCAGCACCGTGCCGCCGACGACCACCATGTACACGCCAAGGTCGAACAGCAGCACGCTCGACAAGTGCAGCTCTCCGAGCAGCGGCAGGTGCGGATGCCATTCGATGCTCGTCAGGAAAGGCTTGCGCGGCGAACCACGCGACGATGCCGGCGACGCCGGCGCTCAGCAATCCGATCGCGATCCAGTATTGCGGATGAACCTGCAGGCGCGATTCCACCCACAGCACGCCGCTCGTCATGTACTGCACGATGATCGCGGTCGCCATCACCAGGCCGCCGACGAATCCGCCGCCCGGCGCATTGTGGCCGCGCAGCAGGAAATAGAAGCGAGACGAGTCCCGCCATCGGCAACAGCATGCGCGCGAACGTCGCAGGGATTCGCAGATAGCCGGACGGCAGTCCATCGCCTGCTTCGAGCGCCTCGCGCGCCGCATCCTCGCGCTGCGCGCGTGGCAGGTCGCGGCTTTCCGTCGCGGGACGGAAACGGCGCAGCAGTGCGTACACGGACAGCGCCACGACGCCGATGACCGTGATCTCCCCGAGCGTATCGAAGCCGCGAAAGTCCACGAGGATCACGTTGACGACGTTTCTGCCGCCCGCCTCCGCGAGCGATCGTTCGACAAAGAACGGCGACAGAACCTCGACGGGCGGTCGAGTGATGATCGCGTAGGCGAGCATCGCGACGCCGCCGCCCACGCGCACCTGCGACCGCCATATCGCGCGCGCGGCGCGCGCGCGCTTTCCACGTCTGGCGCCGCAACTCATCGAACTCGAGTCGGCGCGGCATCCACCGCAGCCCCAGCAACAACAGCACCGTCGTGACGACTTCGACTGCGATCTGCGTGAGCGCCAGATCCGGCGCCGAAAACCACGCGAACGTCAGGCAGGTGGCGAGTCCGGCGCCGCCGACCATGATCAGCGCCGCGAGGCGGTGGTACTTCGCCTCCTTTGCCGCGCCGAGCGCGCAAGCCGCGCCGACGACCCACAGTATGGCGAACGCGGGATCGACTGGCGTCAGCGGCGCCGCGCCCCGCTGCCAGCCCGCGCCCAGCAATGGCACGAACGCGGCGGCGAACGCCACGAACACGATCAGCAGCAACTGCATCTGCAGGCGCCGCGAAGAGATGAGCGGCAGCACACGGTCGCACACGCGAATGATCTTGACGATCACGATGTCGAAGGCGCGCCTGCGCGTCGACCGGCGCGCGCACCGGCGGCCGCCCGGTCGCACGTTCGCTGCGGGAGTACAGAATCAGATAGATCACGGCGCCGCCGACGAGCGCGAGCACACTCATCACGAGCGGCACATTCAATCCATGCCAGAGCTGCAGGCTGATACGCGGGCGTTTCAGACCCGAGTATCGACACGACCGCGGTGTGCAGGAACGGGCCGAGCGTACGCGCCGGCAGAATGCCGACGAGCAGACACGCAAGCACGAGCAGCGTGCTCGACAACAGCATCCCGCGCGTCGGCTCATGCGGCGACGCGCGGCAAATTCTGCGCGAGCGGCCCGAAGAACACCTGATGAATGAACCGCAGCGAGTACGCGACGCTGAACATGCCGGCGACAGTGGCCGCCGCCGGCAGGCCAATGCGTATCAGTGCGCCTTCGCCCGCGAACATGGTCTCAGCGAAGAACATCTCTTTCGACAGGAAGCCGTTCAGCAGCGGCACGCCGGCCATCGCCGCCGCCGCCACGAGCGCCACCGTCGCGGTGAGCGGCATCGCCTCCGTCAAACCGCTCAGGCGCTTCAGATCGCGCGTCCCGGTTTCGTGATCGACGATGCCGGCCGCCATGAACAGCGACGCCTTGAACGTCGCGTGATTCATCATGTGGAAGATCGCGGCGACGAGCGCGAGCCGACTGTTCATTCCGAGCAGCAGCGTGATGAGCCCCAGGTGACTGATCGTCGAATAGGCGAGCACGCCTTTCATGTCGCGCTGGAACATCGCAGCGAACGCGCCGAGCAGCAGCGAACTCAAGCCCGCCCCGCAAACGATCCAGAACCATTCGTCCGTGCCATGCAACACAGGCCACAGGCGCGCGAGCAGGAACACCCCCGCTTTCACCATGGTCGCGGAATGCAGATACGCCGAAACCGGCGTCGGCGCCGCCATCGCGTGCGGCAGCCAGAAATGGAAGGGAAACTGCGCGCTCTTCGTCAACGCGCCGAGGATGATCAGCACGAGCATGATCGGATAGGAATCATGCGTGCGAATCGCATCCTTTGCGGCCAGCACCACGTCCAGGTCATAGCCGCCCGCCATGTCGCCGAGCATGACCACGCCGAGGAGCAAGCACAGACCGCCCGCGAACGTGACGGTCAACGCCATGCGTGCGCCGCGCCGCGCATCGGCGCGGTGATACCAGTACGCGATCAGCATGAAAGACGTCAGGCTGGTCAGCTCCCAGAACACGACGAGCTGAATCAGATTGCCCGACAGCACCATGCCGAGCATCGCGCCCATGAACGCCATCAGGAAAGAGAAGAAGCGCGGAACGGGATCCTCGGGGGACATGTAGTAACGCGCGTAGAGCACGACGAGCGCGCCCATGAGGGACACGAGCAGCGCGAACAGCCAGGCGTAGCCGTCCATGCGCAGATAGAACTCGAGCCCGAGCTGCGGCGCCCAGGCAACGTCGCGCGCACGACCCCGCCGTCGACGACCTGCGGATACAGAGCTCGCGACGAGCACAACGCAGGCGACCGCCGCTCCGCCTGAGAGCCAGGACTCGGCGTTACGAGCGTTCGACGGAAGGAAGGCGGCGCACAGCGACCCGAGGAAAGGCAGGAGAACGATCAGGGTCAAGGACATTGGCGCTTACCTGCATTCGCAAAGGGATCGCGGATGATGGCGAGTCTGTGAGCTTGGATCGCGCCGCTTTGGACTGAAACCCATAGCCGTAGCTATGGGTTGAGGGAAGAGCAAGCGAGGCGAGCTCACAGGCCGCCAGGGCCGCGATAGGGTTGGCGCGCTCAATTGCTGCCGAGAGAAAAGTGTTCACTGTTCCGCGAGTCATGATCGTACCTCTCGCGCCGATCCGCCCTTTGCGACATGCAGGCTTGATCCATCCGTTGCAGTGGTGGTGACCAGACAAAGGAGTTTGAGAGCCGAAACCATCTTCCCCAACGATGGCGCGACGCTCGGGGAGAGTATGTCATGCCAGCCATTTCTGCGAGGCGTCCAACGTTTCGCGGGATCGAGAAGAGCCGCGAAAGACCGCAAAAAGGAGATTGAGGAAATTCGATATTGGTCGCAGGCCTCGATTCGATCGCCGCCGCTTAGCGGAGGTCATCCTCTTTTATGCGGTCTTTCGCGGCTCCTCTAGTTGCTGCGCGGCTGCGACGCGCTGCGCGAACTGCACCACCTGCGCCGCCAGCATCGCAAGTTGCGTGCGCACTTTCTCGTCGATGCACTCGCCCTGCTCGTTGAACAGGCGCTCGGCCGTATTGATGGTGACGGCGAGCGGCGTAGGCCAGCCGCGCAACGCGTGAACGATCGTTCGTACTGAGGTGAGCGTCGTGCCGGCGCCTTGCCAGCCGTGCGCAGTGACGATGCAGCCGACGGCGCGATCATGCAGATAAGGTCGCGCGTCGTCCCGCAGATCCTCCAGCAGATCGATCGCATTCTTCACGAGCCCCGACATGCCGGCGTGATACGCCGGCGTCGCGAGCAGCAGTCCATCCGCGGCGCGCACCGCGTCGATGAACTCGCGTTGTGCGTCCGTGCGCTCCGTCTGCTCCGGAGCGTAGATCGGCAGGCGCGCGAGCGTTGGGCCGGCGACGAGCTTCGTGCTGACGCCAAGCTGTTCCGCGGCGCGCAAGGCTGTTGCAAGCGCGAGTTCCGTCGTGGATCCAGGATTGGTCGTACCGCCGACGCCGACGAGATGCAACGTTTCGCCCATGAGGCATCTGACGTTATCACCGTCTCGCCCGGTCGCTCAATCTGGCGAGCCGTCCTCACCTGTTGTCCGTTCTCCGTTCTGCGTTGTGCGCAGAAGCGCCTGGCAGCCTCTCTGAGCGTCGACGGACAACTGACAACGGACAACGCACAACTGTCAGGCGCCCGCATTGCGCACTTCGTGACCCTTGAGGCCGTAATACACGATGTAGCCGTAGCAGATCGCCGGCACGAAGAAGGACATGAGAATGCCCATCGTGTCCGCGAAATAACCCTGCAACACCGGCATGATGGCGCCGCCGACGATCGCCATGCACAGCACGCCCGAACCTTCGCCAGTGTGGCGGCCGAGCTTCGCGATTGCGAGCGTGAAGATGGTCGGGAACATGATGGAGTTGAACAGCCCGATCGCGAGCACTGACCACATCGCGACAAGGCCGCCCGAGCTGATCGCGACGATGAGCAACAGGATGACGACGGCGGCATTGAAGGCAAGCACATAGCCCGGTTTGACCTTGCGCAGCACGTACGAGCCGATGAAGCGGCCTACCATCGCGCCGCCCCAGTAGAGCGACAGGTAACGTCCGGCCACGTTTTCGGGCAGACCGCCGATTTCCGGCTGCGACATGAAGTTCACGAGGAAGCTGCCGATCGAAACTTCCGCGCCCACGTAAACGAAAATCGCCACGGCGCCGAGCACCAGATGCGAATACGACCACACGCTGCGCAGCGGCTTGCCGCCCTCCGCTGCGCTGCTCTCATCGGTGTTGGGTACGATCGGCAGCTTGAATTGCGCAAACATGATCGCGATCAGGAACAGCACGGCCGCGAGAGCGAGATACGGCCCCTGCACAGTTTCGATCTCGCGCGCGGCGCCGGTCGCACGGTCGCCCGAGACCGCGGCGAGAATGAGCACGGAGCCCATGAACGGTCCGATCGTCGTTCCGAGCGAATTGAACGCCTGCGTGAGATTGAGCCGGCTCGCAGACGTTTCGGGTCTGCCGAGCACAGCGACATACGGGTTCGCCGCCACCTGCAGCAGCGTGATGCCGGACGCCAGCACGAACAGCGCGCCGAGGAACAACGGATACGACTGCAGCGAAGCTGCGGGATAGAAACCCAGACAGGCGACGCCCGCGGTGGCGAGGCCGATGATGATGCCCTTGCGATAGCCGAGCTTCTCGACCAGAAAGCCCGACGGAAACGACATCACGAAGTAGGCGCCGAAGAAGCTGAACTGAATGAGCATCGCCTGCACATAGTTCAGCGTGAAGATCTCCTTCAGATGCGGCACGAGAATGTCGTTCAGCGAGGTGATCAGCCCCCACATGAAGAACAGCGAGGTCAGCACGACCAGCGCAGGCATGTAGTTCGGCGCGGTCTTGGCGTTGGAATTCATCGCGTCGGTTCCCCTGATCGATTGAGCGCGTAGGTCGCCCATTCTGCCCCCTGTGTGCCAGAAGCGGATAGCGGATGCGGTTAGCGGATGGTCAGAAGGCTCCTGCTCGGGGCCGCTTCTTTTTCTCTTTCCGCTATCCGCTATCCGCTATCCGCTTCTCTGTTCTGACAACGTTGTCAGAGCATGCCAGAGGTACACGTGAGTGGCTAGCACCTCGCCTCTCCCTCAAGGGAGAGGCCGCGCGAAGCGCGGGTGAGGGAGTTCCGCCTCTCCGTAGCGCTTCGCTTTGCTAGGCAGGCGCGCCCGAGGGAGGAAGCAACCGCAAAGAACGCAAAGATCTCAAGGAGGCGCAATCACCAATCGGACGCGCGGGATTGCGTCCCCAGACTGACGACGCTCGCCGTATCACCGTTCGATTTTGTGTTCCTTGCGTTCTTTGCTTCTCTGATCTCCAGGTCTTTGTCTGGCCTCCGGCCGGAGGGTTTGTGTTCTTTGCGCTCTGTGCGGTTACTCCATGTCTTCTCTGGTCCGCGGGAGGCTCGCGCCCGGCGCCAGCGAGGGGGTCTCTACGAACTTGCCCGCGATCGCTGCAGCGCTTCGCCCACAACCGCCGCAGTCGGTCCGATGAGCACATGAAGGCTGTTCGCCGCGGGTTGCGCGATCCCACGCAGATTGAGCCCGGCCATCGCAGCCATATTCAACGCGGCGGCGTCATGCAGGGTGACGAGCAACCGACTGGCTGCGACCTGAACTTCCTTCAGGTTCGCCGCGCCGCCCAGCGCGGCGAGCAGATCCGCCGCCGAAGCGGGCGTCTTTT
This sequence comes from uncultured Gammaproteobacteria bacterium, assembly GCA_963723505.1. GTDB lineage: Bacteria > Pseudomonadota > Gammaproteobacteria > Steroidobacterales > Steroidobacteraceae > Steroidobacter. The sequence goes on along the minus strand of CAVRQU010000015.1, from coordinate 475,009 downwards.
CCGCAACGGCGACTCTTCCCTTCGACGGACCTGACCTGCGCACGAATGTCCGACGCCAACTGATCCGCGATCGGGCCCACAACGACCTGCAACGTGTCGTCCGAGCGTAAGCAGCCGCGCGCGCCGAGCGTCTTCAGAGCGGCCTCATCCACCCTGTTCTGGTCGGCGATCACCAGCCTGAGCCGCGTAGTGCACGCATCGACTGTGCGCAGATTGGCGGCCCCGCCCAGTGCGCGCACCCACTTCCGCGCCGGCGTGTCGTGCAGCTCCTCGACCGTTGCGGGCGCTGTGGCGTCGTCAACGTCGCGACCGGGCGTCTTCAGATTGAAGCGCACGATGAAGAAGTGAAACAGCGCGTAGTACAGGCCGAAATACGCAAGCCCCACGGGAATCAGCAGCAGCGGCTTGCTCGCCTGGCTGTAGTTCAGCACGTAGTCGAACAAACCCGCGGAAAAGCCAAAGCCGATCCGAGCGCCCAGCCAGTCCATGCCCGCCATCGCAAGACCAGTCAGCACCGCATGAATGCCGTACAGGACCGGCGCGAGAAACATGAACGAGAACTCGATCGGTTCGGTCACGCCCGTCAGGAACGAGGTGAGCGCCATCGAGAACAACATACCGCCCACCGCCTTGCGCCGCTCCAGACGCGCCGTGCGATACATCGCGAGGCAGGCCGCCGGCAAGCCGAACATCATCACGGGGAAGAAGCCGGACATGAACGCGCCCGCAGTCGGATCGCCCGCGAAGAAGCGCTTCAGATCGCCGGTCACGCCGTTGTAGTCGCCGAGCAGGAACCACGCCATGTTGTTGAGGATGTGGTGCAGCCCGGTCACGATCAGAACGCGATTCAACACGCCGTAGGCGAAGAGCCCGAACGATTCCGATCCGAGCACCGCTGCGCTTGCCGCGTCCATGCCGCGCTCGAGCGCGGGCCAACCGAAGCCGAAACACAGCGCGAACAGAATGCCGACGAAGCCGCTCGCGATCGGCACGAACCGCCGCCCGCCGAAGAATGCGAGATAGCTCGGCAGGCGAATGTCGCTGAAGCGGTTATAGAGCGCCCCGGCGACCAGTCCGGACAATAATCCTGCGGGCACGCTCAGCTTCGCGAGTTCCTTCGCGCGAAACGCCGCCGCCGCCAGGTCCGCCGCCTGCCCGGTGAGATTCGCCGTGACGTCGGGCGGCACGCCGATCAGCACTTCCGCGCCTTTCGTCGTAACCAGATAGCCGACGACGCTCGCGAGACCGGCCGCGCCATGATTCTCGCGCGCGAGGCCCACGGCGATGCCGATCGCAAACAACAATCCGAGATTGGAAAAAATCGCATTGCCCGCCGCCGCAATCGCGGCCACGTCGAGCAAGTCGGGTTGGCCGAGGCGTAGCAGCAACGCGGCGACCGGCAGGACCGCAATCGGCAACATCAGGGCGCGCCCGATCGGCTGCAGCCCCGCGACGACTTTCTTCATGACGCCACTCGCGTTTCAGCAGGGGAAAATTCGTTGACCAATGCGCGCACCGCTTCCGCCGTGTCCAGCTCCAGCGCTCTGCGCGCAAGCGATCGGCAGGCGTCGAGCGTCAGGGTGCGAATGAGGCTCTTGATCTCCGGCGTCATCGACGCAACCACCGAGAGTTCGCCTACGCCAAGTCCAATCAGAACGGGCACGGCGGCCGGATCGGACGCGAGTCCGCCGCAGACGGCGACGAGGCGCGAATGCCTTGCGCCCGCCGCTGCCGCCATCTCGATGAGACGCAGCACTGCGGGATGCAGTCCGTCGATGCGATGCGCCAGCTCCTGATGTCCACGGTCCATCGCCAGCGTGTACTGCGTCAGATCGTTGGTGCCGATCGAGAAAAAATCGACGTCGCGCGCCAGCTTTTCGGCGATGAGCGCCGAGGCGGGCGTCTCGATCATGGCGCCGATGCGGACCGGTGCAGTTGCGCTCAACTCGCGACGCACTTCCTCGAGCATGCGCCGCACCGCCGTGATTTCCGTCGGGTCCGTGATCATCGGCAACAGAATGCGGCACTGGCCTGCGGGCTGTACGCGCAAGATCGCGCGCAATTGCACACGCAACAGATCGGGGCGCCACAGACTCGTGCGGACGCCGCGCAGTCCTAGCGCGGGATTATCCTCCGCCGGCAGCGGCAAATACGGAATCGGCTTATCGCCGCCGATATCCAGCGTTCGCACGATCAGCGGCCGGCCCGCCAGCGCATCCGCAATGCTCTGATACTGCCGTCGCTGCTCTTCTTCATCGGGCGGCGAATTCCGGTCGAGGAAGAGAAATTCGGTGCGAAGCAGCCCGCACCCTTCCGCCCCATGCGCAACGGCGACGTGCGCTTCGGCGGCTGAACCGAGATTCGCGAACACTTCGATCCGCTCGCCGTCGGCGGTGCGGCAATCCACGTGCGCCGCCGCCCGTTCGACCTGGCTGCGCTGTCGACGCAGCGCCAGCGTCTCTTCCGCCGCCGCGAGCGCAGTCTGATCCGGCGACAGCGTGACATGACCGTGCTCAGCATCGAGCACCAGCCACGCCCCTTCCTCGACATCGAGCACTGAAGGTCCGAGCGCCACGAGCGCAGGCACGCCCGTTGCGGCGGCGAGAATCGCCACGTGCGATGTGGGACCGCCAGCGGCGAGACAGACGCCGGCAAGCCGGGTCGCGTCCAGAGAAACGAACTGCGACGGCTTCAGATCCTCAGCGATCAGAATCGCGCGCTCCGGCAGATCGCGTACGACGACAGGCGCTTCGCCGCTCAACGCGAGGAGCACCTGGGATTCGAGATCCAGCAGGTCATCGACCCGCTCCGCCAGACGTTGATCGCCGAGCGAGCGCAACGTGTCCGCGCTGTCGCGCACCGCGCGCCGCCAGGCAAAGGCTGCGCTCTTGCCGAGCGAAATCGCGCGCCGCGCCGCCGCGACGAGTTCCCAGTCATCCAGGAATTCCAGATGCGCGGCGATCACTTCGCGGGCAGTCTGCGAGGAGCCGACTCCAAGATGTTCGAGCCGCGTGCGGACTTCCGCCCGCGCCCGGTCGAACTCGGCGCTTTCGTGCGCGATGCCGCGCCCGTTCTCGGTCACCTGAATCTCGGCAGCGCGCAGCGTCACCGCGCGGCCGACCGCCAGGCCGCGGCTCGCAATGACGCCGCGCAGGCGATTGCCTTGCTGACGCACCGCTGGCGGCGGCGCCGGCGTTGGCGCGCGCGCTGGTTCGTGCGAGTCGGCCAGACCGGCGATGAGCGCCTTCAACTCGCGTACCGCCTTTGCTGCATGCTCTCCCGAAGCGACCAGCGTGATCTCATCGCCGCGCCGCACGCCCAGCGACATCAGCGCGACTGCGCTTTTCGCGTTGGCGGTGCGGCCATGCGCGCCGATGGTGATGTCCGCAGCCGACCCTTTCGCAAAGTTCGCAATCAACGCCGCCGGACGCGCGTGCACGCCATGCTCGTGCAGCACCGTCAGCGTCTCCGTCGACTCGGCCGCACCCGCGGTCGCGGTGGACTGTCCAGCCGCTGCGATCGGCTGCAATTCGATCAGCGCGTCGCCGACCTCGACGCTGCGATTGCACTGCGTCTGCACGATCGCAAAGCGATCGCCGTTGGTGATCACGATCGGGGTGATCAGACTCTTGGCGCGGCGCGCGAGGAAATCGAGGTCGAACCTGAGGAGCGGATCGCCGGCGCGCACTTTGGCGCCCGCCTCGACCAGCGCATGGAAGCCTTCGCCGTGCAGCGCAACCGTATCGATGCCGATGTGCATCAACAGTTCCGCGCCGTTGTGCGCCCTGATAGTAATCGCGTGCTTCGACGGGGCGACGGAGATGATTTCCCCGTCGCAGGGGGCATGCAGCACATCACCCGTCGGATCGATCGCTACGCCGTCGCCAAGCATGCGCTGGGCGAACACCGCATCCGGCGTTTCATCCAACGGCGCGCTCCAGCCGCGCAACGGAGCAGTGAGGATCAGATTCGACATCGATACTCCGAGGTGACTACGGCGACAGGCTACAGACTACAGGCGACAGTAAGAAATGCCTCTGGCGGCCGTAGCTTGTAGCCTCTGGCTGTAGCCTGGGGAAGCGTTGATTCAGGCGCCTACCCTGAGATTCGAAGAATGCAGATGCCCGAAAGACAAGCCACATCGAAGCTACGTTCATTCTCGAATGGCAGTAAAGCAGGGCGCTCATTCAGCGCTCACCAATTCAACCGCGTCGAGCACCCAGAACGGATCGATCTTCGACTGCGTGAACATGAAGCACAAATCGTGCTGCCCTGCCCGCGCGCCGATCGTCACCGCCGGCAACTTCGTGACTGCTTGATTGACCGCCGCCGGCTCGAGCGGCAGAACGGCGACTTTTTCACCTTCGCAGTTGTCGAGGCGCACTTCCAGTTCGCCGGCAGGTGTAGCTGGCGCGCGCAACGGGATTTTCTTCACGTCCTCGCCAATCTGAAAGTTGAACGGCAGCTGACCAACCATCGCTGCAATCGTCGTACCCTTCCTCAGGTCTACGTCCTCGTAGATCCAGCACGGGTTCATGATGTCGACGTGAAACACGGCGCGCTCGCCCTGGAGAGGCGCATCGTCCTCCAGCGAGAGCACCAGGTTGCTGGTACATAGATTCAGGTCGCGGCTGGCGCGACGTCCGGGCGTCGGCGCCGTCACGGCCGAACTGTCGGCGTACTTCATGCCCATCATCCGATAGCGCGCGAGTTGCTCGGGCAGGCGTCGCGAGAACGAAGCCCAGTCGATCGCCGTCGCGGGCGACCAGGCGAGCTCCGCCACCGCGGCGGCGCGCGGGAAGGTCTGATAGGCGACTCTGTCCTCCGTTCGCATGTGCTCGGTCCAGATGTTGGCCTGGAGGCCGAGAATGTGCCGCCGCTGCTCCTCATTCAACCCGCTCGGCGTCGGATCGAACCGATAAACCTCCTCGACATCGATGACCCGGCCGCGGCCTGGCTGACCAGCCATGTTCAGCGGTCGGTAATCGAAGTAGAGCGTCGGCTGCGGCGAGAGCACCGCGTCGTGACCGGCCGCAGCCGCAGCGACCGCGCCCTCAATCCCGCGCCAGGACATGACCGTCGCATTGGGCGCGAGGCCGCCTTCGAGAATCTCGTCCCATCCGATCAGCCGCTTTCCGCGACCGTTCAGGTATTTCTCCATGCGCTGGATGAAGTAGCTCTGCAGCTCCGCTTCGTTGCGCACGCTGAGCTCGCGCATCCTCGCCTGCACGCGGGCGGACGCCTTCCATTGATCCTTGACCGCTTCGTCGCCGCCGACGTGAACGTACTCACCCGGAAAGAGCGCGGCGACTTCGCCAAGGACGTCTTCGAGAAAGCTGAACGTGCTTTCTTCGACGTTGAAGAGATTCGGATAGACGCCCCAGTCAGAGGGGGGAAGTGAATCGTGACTCATGACTTGCGACTGGCGACTGGCCACTGGCGACTGGTCAGATACAGCCAGCTGCGGATAGGCGGCGATCGCTGCGCTCGCGTGCCCCGGCATATCGATCTCAGGCACGATCGCGATGTGGCGAAGGGCCGCGTACGCGACGATGTCGCGCACCTGATCCTGCGAATAGAAGCCGCCGTACAGCCGGGGTTTTCCCGTTGCGGGATCGATGTCCGCAGCGGCGGCTGCGCCCGCCGGCACGCGCCAGGCGCCGACGGACGTGAGCTTCGGATACTTCTTTATCTCGATACGCCACGCCTGATCGTCGGTCAGATGCCAGTGCAGCACGTTCAGCTTGTGCTGCGCCATCACATCGATGAAACGCTTGATGAACTCGGGCGATTGATAGTGTCGCGCCGAATCCAGCATCAGGCCTCGCCAGCGAAAGCGCGGCGAGTCGTTGATCGTAACTGAGGGAAGCCGGATCTCGGCGGATGAAGCCGATCCCAACAACTGCCACAACGTCACCGCCCCGTAGAAAAGGCCGCGAGAGTCGCTGGCGGAGACGACGATTCGCTCGGGGGAAACGATAAGCGAATAGCCTTCTTCGTTAATCGCGCTCTCGCGGGCCAGAAGCTCAAAGTTGATTGTGTGTTCGGTGGGGCCTGCAGAATCTGAGGAGAGCGAAACGCCGTGCGTGCGTTGCACGAGGTCGATGAAATATCGTGCGACGTGCTCGCCATCCGTCCCCAGCGCATAGCGCACTGTGGTCCCATTCGTCACGTGGAAGGCGCCGCGGCCCGTCGTCATCTCGCGTGGCGCTGGAATGATCGACACGGCTGCAGGCGGGCTCGCATCAGTACACCCGGCGCACGTCAACGCCAGCGCCGTGACCACAAGAATCTCTCGCAAAGGACGCGAAGCACGCAAAGGCCCCAATCCCGACTTGGCGATCTTTGCGCTCTCCGCGAGAGAACTCCGAATTCCTGACATACGTCAGCTCACCCGGACTGACAGAATGAAAGAGCGATCTCAGAAAATCTGCTAACTCGCCCTCTCCTGAAGGAGCCCCTCCAGTGCATCCCTGCACTCGCGGCATTCGCACATCCATGTGCAGCAGAGGGGAGCGGAGCGGGTGAGGTATGTCCGCGTGCGCTTGGCCTGACTAACCACGAATCGCTTCTCTTCTGCCTGCGTAGGCTTCCGGAGGTTCTTTCCCCGGCTCCTCGCAGTATGCTGCGGATATGAAAACGCCGGCTCATCCACTGCATTCCACCTATTTCGAGCAACGCGGCGCCGGTAAACTCGCGGCCGCCGCCGAGACGCTGAAAAGCGTGCTCAAGAGCGATCCGCGCGCCGACTGGGCCTACAACGAACTCATCGAACTGCTGCACGCCATAGGCCGCCGCGCCGACGCTGAGACGCTCGCGCGCACGGCGTTGCGCGTCAATCCTCACAATGCGCAGGCGCATCACCTCTTCGGGACGCTCCTGTCCGAGCAGAACGATCTCCCCTCGGGCGAATGGCACTTTCGCCGGGCGCTGCAACTCGGCGGCCCTGAGCAGCCGTCCGTGCTCGCAAATCTCGCTCTCAACCTGATGCAGCAGGGACGCACGCGTGAAGCGGAGGACATGTTCGTCAGTGCGGACGCGCTCGCTGCCCAACGATCTGCGAATCCTCGCGCACTGGTCGAAACTTTGCGAAGTGCGCGGCGACCTGCCGCGCGCCATGGCGTTGCTCGAGCGCGCGGCGGCCGCATCGCCGACACGCGACGTCGATCTGCTGCGGGCGACTCATCTGGCGCGCACCGGCAGGCCCGCCGAGGCGCTCGCAATACTGGATCAGGCGCCGGCGCTCAACGGCGATGCGCGGCTCGAGCGTGGACGACTGCTCGATCGGCTTGGACGTTACGAGGAAGCCTGGCGCGATCTGGTCGACGGCAAACAGCGATTGGCCGATGAAGCCGGCAGGCTCATCTACGACGCTCAGGCCGTCGAAGCGTTTTTCGCAAGTCTGAAGCGCTTCTTTGTGCGCGCGAACATCGCGCAGCTGCCAGGCGCGTCGCTCCGCACGGGAGTTCCGCAACCGATCTTCATCATGGGTTTTCCCCGTTCGGGCACGACGCTGATCGAGCAGGTGCTGTCGAGTCATTCGGCCGTGCGCGCCGGCGGCGAGCTGTCGTTCGTCAGCGAGCTGCGGCAATTCTCTCTGTTGCACTTTCCGGGGCCCGAATCGTTTCCCGACAATCTCGCTCGCACCTGGACGGCGGACAAGCGGTGGGCCGCGACGCTGTTTCGCGACTACTACTTTGCGCGAGCCGAGCAGTACGGCCTGCTCGGCGACGACAAGCGATTCTTCACCGACAAGACGCCCTTCAACGAGATCTGGCTGCCGCTCATTCGCATGGCCTTCCCGCACGCGAAGATCGTGCGCGTGCTGCGTCATCCGCTCGATGTCTGCGTCTCGATGCTGGCGAACAACATGACGCATGGTTTCAACTGCGGCTATCGCCTGGACGACATCGTCCACCATCTGCTCGCTGTGTCGGATCTGGATGCACACTATGCCCGTGAATGGCCGGATGACGGATTCGAGTTGCGTTACGAGCGTTTCATTGCGGACCAGCGCGCCGAGACGCGTCGCCTGCTCGAACATCTTGGACTCGGCTTCGAAGAGCAGTGTCTCAGCTTCCACGAGAATCCGCGCTACGCGCCCACCCCCAGCTACGCGCAGGTCACGGAGCGATTGAACGATCGCTCCGTTGGACGGCATCGGCGCTACGCAAACCAGCTCGCGCCGTTTCTGCCGCGGATGCAGCCTCTGCTGCAGAGGCGCGGATACTGAATCCGGCGACGCGCTACGGGCTACAGCCAGAGTTGGAGCGTCTTCTGGCTGTCGCCTGTAGCCTGTCTTATAACGAGCTGGCCGAGCTACTCTACACAGCGGCCGGCACGCCGACGCCGACACGCTCTTGCGGGCGGCGCTGCGGCCGTACCAGCATTCGAGCCACTGCAAGATCGCGGTCGTCGACTTCGTCACATCGACGACCGCGTCAGATTACGTGATCAGAACTTCACCTGTAGCGAGGCCTGATAACGGCGCCCGGTCTTGTAGATATTTGCCGGCTGGGATTTCTCCTCGAAATACTGAAAGTATTCCTCGTCGAGCAGGTTCTGTGCATCGAAATTCAACTGCCACATCTCGTTGAACTTCCAGCCGAGGCTCAGGCCCAGGTCGGCATACGAGTCCACGCTCACCGGCGGCGCGCCGGCCACGAAGCCGCCCGCCAGATACTCGCTGCGCCAGCCGTAGGTTACGCGCGCACTGAGTGGACCCTTTTCGAAGTACGGGCTGATGTTGTACTGATTCTCCGACTGGAAAGGCAGGTCGTTGCCGGCCGCCGTTTCGCCATCGGCGTACGTGTAGTTGGCAAGGATGCCGAAGCCAGTCTGACCGAACGGCTGCTGGTAGCTCAGGTTGACGCCCTTGATCATCGCCGCTTCCGGAGTTGCGGGGACGCAGGACGCTGTAGTTGCAGAAGCCATCGAGGGTGCAGGCCCCTGTGGCGACGAGGTTCAGGAATTGCGTTGGATCGGCGTCGTCGCTGATCGCATTGAATTGCCGTTCGATGCCTGCGTCGCTCTCAATGAAGTTGTCGATGTCCTTGTAGAACACCGCTGCCGCCAACACCGACTCGGCCGCGAAATACCACTCGGCCGAGACGTTGTAGTTGGTCGACTCGTACGGGCCCAGATCCGCGTTGCCGCCCGATCCGGTGAGCGTGGTGTCGTTGAGGAAGGTATTCGGCGCCATCTGGTTGTAGGGCGCCCAGGCCACAACCTTGGCGGCAGCGAAGCGCAGCACGACATCGTCGGTGGCGTCGAACGCGAGATTGAGCGAGGGCAGCACGTAATCGTCGTCGTTCTTCTGCGTCACCAGCCATTCCGGGCGCGCCGGCAGCACCGGCGTGTCGCTCCCCAGGACGTAGGCCGTGCTTTCGATCTCGGCTTTCACGAAGCGAACGCCGACATTGCCGTGCAGGCGCTGCTCCTTGCCGAAGTCCAACTGCGCATAAGCCGCGGTGTTGGTCTGCTCGATGTTGAAGGTGTTGTTGAGGAAGCTGGCCGCATCCGGATTCGCGAAGTTCGGCGGGCCCGAGTTGACCCAATTGATCACGTTGCTGCGGCCTGCGTACACATGCTGGCCATGATCCGGAGCAAAGCCCCAGATATCGGTGAGGCCAATCGTTCCGACCTGCGCCAGGTCGCCGACGCCAGGGATGCCATAGACGTTGAGCGAAAAATCCTCCTCGTGCTTGTGGCGGCGCACCCCCACACGCAGCGCGTTGAACATGCCGTCGAAGTCCATGCTGAAATCGGCCTGCGCGTAGGTGTCCTCGGATTCGGTCTCGAAGATGCCGTGGTTGCCGAAGAATCCTTCCGCGCGCCAGTTCGCCGGATCGCGCGCCGCGGCCGGATCGTCGAACGTGATGCCCCTGCGGATGTCCCAGCTGAAGCCGCCGGTAAAGGCCGGCTCGATGAACCACTGCTTGAGGTCGTTGTCGGCCTTGCTCTGGCCGACCTGGCCCGACACCGTCCAGCCATCGCCGTACCAGGCGGCCTGCAGGTCCAGGCCTTTGGTCGTCGGCTCGGAACCGCGCACGTTATTGTCGTAGAACACGAGGCTGTCGGGCCCGGAATGTCCGCCCGTGACGATGCCGTTCTCGCCAACGGTCAGCTGGTCGACCTCGTCGGCCGTCAGCGAGAGGAAGTTGTACATTGACTGGTTGTAGTTGGCGAAATCTTCCTTGATGTACAGACCGCTGAGGTTGAACTCCAGGGCATCGCCTGGCTTCAATTGCAGATTGAGGGCGACGCTGTCGCGTTCGCGGTCCTGCTGGAACCAAGCGGCGTTGACGAAGTTGGGCACCTGCGCATTGGGGTCCACACCGGTCACATTCGCGAAGGTGGACGCCGGCCTATAGCCGAAGATCTCCGCGCCCTGGCGATCGACTTGTTCCTCGTAGTGCTGCGCGGCGACCGCGATGCCCCACGTTTCGGCGGAATTCTTCCAGCTATACAGCGCAGAGACGCTCGGCTTCTCGTCCTCGGCCTGATCGTTGTAGTTGAGGCCGCCGGTAGCAGCGAAGGTGTTGGCTTCCAGTTCCAGCGGCCTGCGCGTGTGCATGAGCACGGTGCCGCCGAGGCTGCCTTCCGGCAGGCGCGCTTCGGGCGACTTATAGATCTCGATACGGCCGATGATCTCTGACGCGATCTGGGTCTGGTCGAAGCCGCGGTTGGGCTGCTCGCCGAACAGCCAGATCGACTGCGCCACCGGGTGGCCGTCGAGGAAGGTCAGGTTGAGGCTGGGATCGGTGCCGTCGATGCTGACGCGCTCGCCCTGGCCGAAGCGGCGGTCGATGGCGACGCCAGGAACCTGCGTCATCGCCTCGGCGACATTGGTGTTCGGGAACTCGCCCAGGTCCTCGGCGCTCAACGCTTCGACGACGGCATCGGCCTCGCGCTTGGTCTCGAGCGATTCGCGCAGGCTGCCGCGAATGCCGGTGACGATCACCTCTTCAATATCGCCCCCAGTTGCAGTCGTGGCTGCCTGCGAGTACGCGGGGGCCGCGTGCTTGAAGAGCGCCAGTGCGACGGCTGCGCCGATCAAAGTCGAGCTTCTGTTGTTCATCGACCTACCCCTGTGGTGGTTTTATTAAGCCGGACCAATATGGGGCCAATATAGTACCAGTCGACCCGAGAATGACAAGCCTGTTGAATACCATTGTTTGCTCGATATGTTTTGCGCTATTTAATTCCGCAACTTACGTAGCGCCGTGGCAGCTGCATCAGGACTAAAATGGTATTGCATTGGTCCTGCTCAGGTGGCATCTTGAGGGCCCATCAGCGTCGCGTACTTCAGGAGAGGGTCTTTGCCGTCACTGTCTCAGGTTCTGCGGCCGCTCGACGAAGCAGACGCCCTGCCGCTCTATCAGCAGATACAACGCAGGCTCCGCGACGCGATCGAAAGCCGTGTGCTGGGGCCGGACGACGCACTGCCGCCCGAGCGTGATCTCGCCGAAGAACTTGCCGTCTCGCGCATCACCGTGCGCAAGGCGATCGACGGCCTCGTCGAAGAAGGCCTGCTCGTGCGCAAGCAAGGTTCGGGTACGTTTGTCAGCAATCGCGTCGAGAAGAATTTCTCGAAGCTCACCTCGTTCTCCGAAGACATGCGCGCCCGCGGGCGCAAGCCGCGCAGCGTCTGGCTCAATCGCGCGCCAGGCACAGTCACGCCCGAAGAATCGCTACGCTGCGATCGAGCCCAGGCACGCCCGTCTATCGCTTTCATCGTATTCGCTACGCAGACGATGCGCCGATGGCGCTGGAATACGCGACCGTACTTGCGTCGTGCCTGCCTTCGGTGGATGCAGTCGAATCCTCGCTCTACGAAGCGCTCGAACGCACAGGCAATCGCCCCGTGCGCGCGTTGCAGCGCCTGCGGGCAGTGCTGTTCACCGCGGAGCAGGCGAAGTTGCTCAAGGCGCAGGAAAAGGATGCGGGCCTGCTCGTGGAACGCGTCGGCTTTCTCAAGGACGGCCACGCGATCGAGTTTTCGCAGTCGTACTATCGCGGCGACATCTACGACTTCGTCGCTGAGCTGAGCGCGTCCTCATGAAGCCCGAGTCGCGCATGTCGCTCGAGGCCGCGCAGGCGCCCGCCGTGGTGCGCACGCAGCTCGAGAGCAATGCGGCGCGCATGCACAGCGTCGGCGCGATGCTGCGCGAACTGTCGCCGCGCGCGGTCGTAACGTGCGCACGCGGCAGCTCCGATCATGCGGCCACCTTTGCAAAATACCTCATCGAAAGCCACACGAAGGTGCTGACTTCCTCCGCGGCGCCGTCGCTGAGCTCGCTGTATGACGCGAAACCGGATCTGCGCGGCGTCTTGTTTCTCGCGATCTCCCAGTCGGGGCGGAGTCCGGACCTGCTCGCGGCCGCGGCGAGGGCGAAGTCCTGCGGCGCCTGCGTGGTCGCACTGTGCAACTCGGAAGACTCGCCGCTCGCGGAGATGGCGGATCGCCTGATTCCCCTCTTCGCCGGCGTCGAGAGCAGCGTCGCTGCGACCAAGTCATACATCGCGTCGCTGAGCGCGATCGTGCACCTCGTCGCGAGCTGGACCGACGACCGCGCGCTGCGCAGCGCCCTGGCAAGCGCGCCGGATCGATTGCAGGAGGCCTGGACGCTCGACTGGAGCGACGGCTTTCGGACCGCTCGAACGGTCACGAAATCTCTTCGTCGTCGGACGCGGCTTCGGGCTCGGGATCGCGCAGGAAGCGGCGCTCAAGTTCAAGGAGACGTGCGGTATGCATGCAGAGGCGTTCAGCGCCGCGGAGGTCAGGCATGGTCCGATGGCGCTCGTCGGCGCCGGCTTTCCGGTGCTGATGTTCGCTCAGTCGGATGAAACGCGCGCCGGCGTCGAGTCGCTCGCGCGCGAGTTCGTCAATCGCGGCGCCGATGTGCTGCTCGCAGGCGCCCACGCCGACGGCGCGACTGAGCTTCCGACCATCGAAGCGCATCCGGTGATCGAACCGCTGCTCATGATCCAGAGCTTCTATCGAATGGCGTCCGACCTGTCGATCGCACGCGGGTTCAACCCCGATGCACCGCCGCATCTCAACAAGGTCACCGAGACGCTGTGATGACGCTCGCACTCGTCAACGGACAGATCCTGACCGACGCGGGCCTGGTCGAAGACAAGGTGGTGCTGATCGAGGGCGACCGGATCAGGGACGTCGTCGCACGCGACGCGCGTTGGAGCGCCGATCGCGAGCACGACCTGGCCGGGCGACTCCTGACGCCGGGATTCATCGACACGCAGGTCAACGGCGGCGGCGGCGTGTTGTTCAACGACGATCCAAGCGTGGAGTCGATCATCGAGATCGGACGCGCGCATCGGCGCTTCGGCACGGTGGGCTTCCTGCCCACGCTCATCAGCGACGATCTGCATGTCGTGTCGGATGCGATCCACGCCGTGCAGGCGGCGATCGAACGCGGCGTGCCGGGCGTGCTCGGCATACACATCGAAGGACCGTATCTCAACGCGGAGCGCAAGGGCGTGCACGACGCGTCCAAGCTGCGCTGGCTCGATGAAGATGCGCTCGGACTACTCACGTCTCTCAAGGGCGGCAAGACGCTGGTCACCCTCGCGCCGGAGCGAACGACGCCGCATCTCATTCAGAAGCTCACGAAGGCGGGCGTAATCGTCTCGGCGGGCCACACGAATGCGACGTACGAGCAGGTCAAGGAGGCGCTCGCGCATGGCCTGTCCGGGTTCACGCATCTGTTCAACGCCATGTCGCAATTGACCAGCCGCGAGCCGGGCGTCGTCGGCGCAGCGCTCGATGATCCGAACAGCTGGTGCGGCATCATTCTGGACGGCCATCACGTCGATCCGGTCGTACTGCGGATCGCCATGCGCAGCAAACGCCGGCCCGCGGGGCCCACGCCCACGGGATTCCCTACCGGTCGCTTCATGCTCGTGACCGACGCCATGCCCAGCGTCGGGGCGCCGAGCAAGGCGTTCACGCTGCAGGGACGCCCGATCTCAGTCGCAGACAACATGTGCATCGATGAGGACGGCCGGCTCGCGGGCTCCGACATCGACATGGCGACGGCGGTGCGCAATGCGCCGGAGATGCTGGAGGTCGATCTCGCTCGAGGCTGCGCGCATGGCGAGCCAGTACCCCGCCGAATTCCTCGGGCTGGGACACGAACTTGGCCGCATCGCGCCGGGCTATCGCGCGAGCCTTGCTCTGATCGACGAGAACGTCAATGTGATCGAGACATGGATCGACGGCTGCGCCAGCGGCGTAGCCGAGACCGGGAGTCAGTTGCGCGTTGTGAGTTGTCTGTTGCGCGCAGACCGCCCGAGGGATTCGATCTGCGGACAACGGACAACTGAGAACTGACAGACCGGCCTCGGCGCACCGCCTTTCACTTCTACCCCCAGCCTCCAGCCCCCAGTCTCCAGCCGGCGCACGGCCGGGTAGAATTGGCGCCTCGCCAACAGCTACCCACGTGTGATGCGTTCCAAAGGCAAGGCCACCTCGTTCGACATCGCCTATCTCGCAGGCGTCTCCCAGCCCACCGTTTCGCGCGCGCTGCGCGGCAGCACGACGGTCAATGAGGAAACGCGCAGACGCATCCTGCAGATCGCGCACGAGCTCAACTACAAAGTCGACAAGAACGCATCGAATCTCCGTTTTCAGCATTCCGGTACGATCGCGCTGCTGTTCTTCGAAGACCCGACGCTCGATGACTCGCTGATCAATCCGTTCTTTCTCTCCATGCTCGGCTCGCTCACCCGCGCGTGCGCGCTGCAGGGCTACGACCTGCTGATCTCGTTCCAGCAGCTCTCCAACAACTGGCACGCGGACTATCAGGACAGCAAGAAGGCCGACGGCCTGATCCTGCTCGGCTACGGCGACTACGTCGAATATCGCACTCGCCTCGAGCAGCTCGTCCGTCAGGGCACTCACTTTGTGCGCTGGGGCGCCGTGTTGCCGGATCAGCCGGGCGTATCCATCGGCTGCGACAATCTGCAGGGCGGCCGCGACATCACGCGACATCTGATCGATCGCGGACGTCGCAGCATCGCGTTCCTCGGCGATGCGTCCGAGCACTGCCCGGAATTCCTCGAGCGCTATCGCGGCCACGTGCAATCGCTGAACGAAGCGGGTTGCCAGGTGCAGCCGGGGCTGCGCGTCGCGGCGATCAGTACAGAAATTTCGGGGTACAACGCGATCACCGAGCTGCTGAGCCGCAACCTGCGCTTCGATGCGATCTGCTGCGCGAGCGACCTGATCGCCATTGGAGCGATGCGCGCGCTGCAGGAGCGCGGCGTGCGCGTCCCGCAGGACGTCGCGGTCGCCGGCTTCGACGACATTCCGATGGCGAGTTTTGCGAACCCGAGCCTCACGACCGTGCAACAGGACACGAAGGCCGCCGCGGCGCTGCTGGTCGACAGCCTGCTCGCACTGATTCATGGAGACCCGGTGCAGAGCCAGACGATTCCGGCCTCGCTCGCGATTCGAGACTCGACGGCCCTCACCCCAACCCCTCTCCCTTGAGGGAGAGGGGACTCGGTCAGCATAGGGTCTCTGGCGGCCCTCTCCCAGAGAGGATCTCTGGGCCCTCCCAGGGAGAGGGGCCGTTATCCCCTCTCCCTTGAGGGAGAGGGGCTGGGGTGAGGGGGAGAGGAACTGAGGTGAGGGAAATGCAGGGAAGCCGCCGCGCCAATGAGCTGCGCAGGAATCAAACCGAAGCAGAAAAACTTCTCTGGTATCGCCTGCGCGACCGCCGTTTGAGCGGATACAAGTTTCGCCGCCAATTCCCGATTGGCCCGTACGTGGCGGACTTCGCGTGTCTGTCGGCGCAGCTGATCGTCGAACTTGACGGAGGACAACATGCTGAGCAGACCGCGTACGACGCCGCGCGCGATCACCATATTCGGAAGGAAGGCTTTGGCGTGCTGCGCTTCTGGAACAACGAAGTGATGGAGAATCTGGACGGCGTGCTCAGCGTCTTGCTTGATGTGTTGGCTGCACGCAGTAAGCCCTCACCCTGACCCTCTCCCTGGAGGGAGAGGGGACTAGACCCTCCACTCCCTGGAGAGGGGACTAGACCCTCACCCTGACCCTCTCCCTTCAGGGAGAGGGGACTAGAAACTCTTCTTTCAGGATCCCTCTCCCTCTTAATCCCTCTATCCCCTCTCCCTCCAGGGAGAGGGTCAGGGTGAGGGGAGAGGGTTTCTTATCCCCTCTTTCTGTAGGGAGGCGCGCTGGTGTGCACTCTTATCCCCTCTCCCTCGAGGGAGAGGGGTTGGGGTGAGGGGATCGGCTCTTCCGCTCTGAGCACCGCAAGGCCGGCGATGAACAGACTGGCGGCGCCGATCACGAGCGCATAGACGGGCTCGCCGCCGAAGAACGTCTTCAGCAGGAATCCGAGTACGCTCGCGGCGAGCAACTGCGGGATCACGATGAAGAAATTGAAGATGCCCATGTACACGCCCATCTTCTCGGCCGGCAGGCTATCGGAGAGCAGCGCGTACGGCAGCGAGAGAATCGACGCCCAGGCGAAGCCGACGCCGATCATGGAGACGAGCAGCCACTGCGGATCGCGAATGAACAGGAACGAGACGAGCCCCGCTGCGGCCGAGCCACACATTGACGAGATGGCTCACGCGCAACCCGAACCGCCGCACCATCCACGGAATCACGATCGCAGCGAGCGCGGCAAAGCCGTTATAGGCCGCGAACAACACGCCGACCCAGTTCGCGCCTTCGTTGTACAGCGCCGATTGCGGATCGTTCGCGCCGAAGTGCACGCTGGTCACAGTCGCGGTCGTGTAGATCCACATCGCAAAGAGCGCAAACCAGGAAAAGAATTGCACGACCGCGAGCCGCCGCATCGCGCGCGGCATGTCGTGCAGATCGTTCATGATCGTGGTGAACATCGTGCGGGAGCGCGAAACGGCCAGCACGATGAGCGCAACGCCGTACGTCGCGACGCCGCCCGCCAAGCAAGTACAACTGCGGATCGAGGCGAAGCGCGTAAATCGCGATCAGGCCGCCAACCGCGACAGTCAGCCAGAGCGTGCCGTCGTGCAGCGCCCTGCGCGCGATCCACTCGCGTCTCGCGCACGACGCCTGCATCGTCAAAGCTTCTGAGAACGTCAGGCGCGTACTCGCGCGTGCTGAACACCGTCCAGCCCACGGCGATGAACAACATCGCGCCGCCGAAGTAGAACGCGTACTTCACGGTATCGGGAACGACGCCCGGCCCCGCCGTGTTGGCGACGCCCATCTTCGCGAGCATCCACGGCAGCAGGCTCGCCACCACCGAGCCGACGCCGATGAAAAAGCTCTGCATCGCATAGCCGGCGGGCCGCTGCGACGTCGGCAACTGATCGCCGACGTAAGCGCGAAACGGCTCCATGGAGACATTGATCGACGCATCGAGTATCCAGAGCATGCCCGCCGCAATCCACAGCGCCGGCGAATTCGGCATGACGAACAGCGCGAGCGTCGCGGCGATCGCGCCGACACAGGAAATACGGCCGTCGTCGTCCAAGCCGCGTCCAGGTGCGGTCCGAGCAATATCCGACGATCGGCTGCACGATCAGGCCGGTCAGCGGCGCTGCGATCCACAGGATCGGAATCTGATCCAGTCGGCGCCGAGTGTCTGAAAGATGCGGCTGACGTTGGCGTTCTGGAGCGCGAAGCCGAACTGAATGCCCAGAAAACCGAAACACATGTTCCAGATCTGCCAGAACGAGAGTCGCGGTTTTGCGGTCATGGCCCTCACCCGCGCTGTGCGCGGCCTCTCCCTGGAGGGAGAGGCGAAGAAAATCCGCCCCTCTCCCTCGAGGGAGAGGGTCAGCGGTGAGGCGGCTTCGGGTCGCGAGACGTGAGATCGATGGCCTTTGCCAATCGTCGGCCAATGATGGGGATTGCTCGCTGAACGCGAATTTCATGTTTCGGTTCTCGCTCCGCCTGCGCACATCGCGTAGCTTAACGCGTCGAGCACGACTGAATAGCTCCCGGGCGCTGTGGGTTTCGGGGAGCAGGCGCCATGAAGCGATTCGAAGGCGCGTGTTCGAGGATCCACTTCGACGTTCGCCTCGATTGGCGCGGTTGACGTGTTGAAGGCGATCAGGATTTCGCGCGCCGCTCTCCGGATCGATCCGCGAGACGGCGAAGAGCCCGGGCTTCTCGCCGTACTGCCGGACGATCTGCTTGCCGCGCCGCAGAGCGATGTGATCGCCGCGCAAGCGCGCCAGTTGCGCAATCGCACTGAAGATCGGATGGTTGCGGTCGAAATTGCTCTGCGCCGTCGTCGCCTGGGTTCCGACCAGACGGTTGTCGTTGTAGACGGCGACCTGGCTCGCGAACATGTCCTCGCGCGCGTCCTGATCGCCGCCGTCGCCCGCAAACCCCTGCTCATCGCCCGAATAGACGACCGGCACGCCGCGCAGCGTGAACATCATCGCGTGCGCCAGAATGACGCGTTTGAGAACCTCTGTCGTCGTCCGCCTGCGGAAAAGCCTTGCGCACGATAGTGCGCATACCTGCCGACGTCGTGATTGCTGACGAAAGTCGGCAGCCTGAGCGCCGTCGTCTCGCCGCCTTCATACAATGCGTCGCGCGTTGAACAGCCCCACCAACTGTGTCCGCGCCGGAGTCGCCGGCAACGACGTCGACCAGCGCTGCGCGAAATGCGAAATCGAGCACGCTCGGCAATCGATCCACGCGCGTGGCCCGAGCCAGCAGGGCCGGATCCATCTTCGAGGTGAACACCTCGCCGAAAATATGAAAGTTGGGGATGCCCCGCGCCTTGCGCCCGCTCGAGCATCGCCGGCGCGAAGACCTGCCAGAACTCCGGATTGACGTGCTTCGCGGTATCGATGCGAAAACCGTCCACAGCGAATTCGATCGATCCAGGCGCCGTAGATGTCGATGAACCCCTGAACGACGCGCGGATTCTCCGTCATCAGATCGTCGAGGCCGGCGAAGTCGCCCATCGTGGTGCTCTCTCCGCTGAACGTAGAGTCGCCGCGGTTGTGGTACCAGATCGGATCGTTGAGCCAGGCGGGAACTTTCACCCTGGCGTCGCCTTCGGGCACGAACGGTGTGTACGCAGAAGTCGGCGCGCGTGAGCTTCGCGAAGTTCTCGGCGGTGATGGACGCTGTCTCCCGCGAAGCCCTCGTTGATGGGCTGCACCAGTGGGTCCGCCCACCGTCGAGTACGGATAGTCCGCGCGCGAGCGATACGGGCAGCTGCTGCCCGGGCATTCGCGATACGCGATCACGTCCGCGGTGTGATTGGTGATGATGTCGAGATAGACCTTGAGGCCGCGCGCATGCGCCGCCTCCACGAAGCGTCTTCATGTCCTCGTTCGTGCCGAAGTGCGGATCGACGCGCGTGAAGTCGGTGATCCAGTAGCCGTGATATCCAGCCGATTCCTCGCCGGGCGCGCCCTGCACGGGTTTGTTCTTGTAGATGGGGCCGAGCCAGATCGCGGTCGCGCCGAGCGCCTGGATGTAGTCGAGGCGCGCGGTGAGCCCCTTCAGATCGCCGCCGTGATAGAACCCCTTGTGCGTCGGATCGAATCCGGTCTTCAACCGATCGCCTCGCAAGCCGCCACGATCGTTCGCCCGATCGCCGTTCTCGAAGCGATCGGGCAGGAGGAAATAGACGATCTCGTCTTCAGGCAGTCGTTCACGAAAATCAGCTGCCGATGCGGCATTGAGCCCGCACAACGCGAGCAACGCGATACCTGAGAATCGCAGTGATCGACGACTCGACAGTATCTCCAGATCCATTCGCGGTATGACGTCGCGAGAGCGAGAGTCCATCCGATCGCCGGATGGACTCCCGCCTTCACGAGGGCGGCCTGTGCAAGCAGCGGCGCTCTACTAACCGCTAACCGCCATCCGCTATCCGCTTCTTCCTTATAGCCTGTAATTGACGCCGATCATGATACTGCCGGCCATACTCCTGGAAGTCCTGCTGACGCGTCTCGGACTCCGCATAGGCGATGTACGGCTCGTTGGTCAGGTTGTTGACCTGGAACAGAATCGACAAGCCGTCGAGCCGGCCCGGGCCGAACTCGTACCCGATCTGTGCATCCGTGATCTCATCGCCCTTGACGTACTTGAGCGCGCGGTCGTTCGCGAAGTTCGTGACCTCGCCGATGTACTTCGAGCGAGCGCGTGTCGCGACGCGCGCCGAGAAGCCGGCGTTCTCGTAGTACAGCGTCGCGTTCCACACGTTCTCGGACAGGCCGGGCAGCGGAATCTCGCCGAGGCCGTTGCCGGTGATGAAGTTGTTGCCCGGCGGATCCTGGATCTTGATGCTGCTCTCCGTGTACGAGTAGCTCAGGATCGCGCCGAAGCCGGCGAGCGCGTCGGTGAACGACTCACCCGTGAGCGACACCGAAAACTCCAGGCCCTTCAGGTCGCCGCCCTGCGCCGTTGACCGGCTGCGTGAAGGTGCCGGTCGTCTGCGGCGTGACACCCGGGGGCAAGTAGCCCGGAGGAAGGCGCCGCGACGAAGTCCGAGAAGTCGTAGTTGGCGTTCCTCTGGTTGTAGATGTAGCTCCTCAGGTCCTTGTAGAAGCCGGCGATCGACACGTAGCGTTCGGGCCGAAGTACTTCTCGTATGACAGGTCGAACGCGTTCGCGCGCCACGGATCGAGCAGCGGATTGCCGCCCGAGCCGCGAGGGCTCGCCGTAACTGGGACATGGCGAACTCGCTCGACGCCTTGAGCTGGTCCATGCGCGCACGGGCGAGCTCGCGCGCGAGACCGACGCGAACGGCCTGCTCGCCCGGCAGCATGAACGCGAGGTTGATCGCGGGCAGCCAGTCCTCGTAGTTCTTGCCGTCCGTGAACGGCACGACCTGCTGACTCGACGGCTGCGTGTTGTCCTTGTTGAACGCGTCCGAGCTCTGGTCCGTGTCGACGTACTGCAGGCCGATGTTGCCGCGCAGGGTCACGCTGGAGGAGATCTCGTGATCGAGGTTGGCCTTCACGAACGCCGTGCCGACCTTCTCGTTGACGGTCCAGTTCTTGCCGATCAGATAGTCGAAGCCGGGCGTCGTCGGCGTGCCATAGACGATCGGTTGATAGTACGTGTGCAGCACCTCCTCCACGTCCCAGGCGAGCGCGGGATTGGCGTTGGCGTACGACAGGTTCATCGGCGCGAGCAGGTGGGCGCCATCGATCTGGAACCAGCCGTTGCCGATCGGTGTTCATGCCGCCTTCGGGCTGGATCCTTGATCTTCTCGCGATCCGCGTAGTTGGCGCCGAAGATGATGTCGGACAGCCAGCCGTTGTCGAGCGCGCGGCCGACGTCGATGCGCCCGGAGGTCAGCTCGTCCGTCACGCGCGGAATCTTGCTGTAGCCAGCGCCGTAGATCGTCGGACCGACCTGGATGGTCGCCGGGTCGGCCATAGTCTTGCTGGAAATTCAGCGTCGGCATGTCGTCGCGCGAAATCGAGAAGAAGCCCGTGCTCGTACACGTTACGCGGCGTTCCGGCGGTCGCGCTCAGATTCGGCAGGAACTGCGCGTTCTGCTCGTACTGCTGCTCGTTGCGCTTCGCCTTCGAATAGCTCACGTCCGCGCCGAACGTCCAGTCGCCCGAGATGAACTCGTTGTTCCAGCCCGCCGCCAGAATCTTGTCCTGCGTCTTGAACAGGAAGTTGCGCGCCAGCGGCACCACCGTATTCAGCGTCCCGGCAACGACCGTGCTGTCGACGATCGTCGGATTGGAGTAACCGAACACCGTGCCGGGCGGGAACGCGCCGTCGCAGCAGGGACCGGGATAGCCGCCGAGGTTCACTTCGAGGCTGCGAGCGTTGTCTTCCTGTTCGCGCCGCGTGTAGTACAGATCCAGGATGCTCGTGAACGAATCGGTCGGCCGCCATTCGAGCGCGGCCATCGCGCCGTCGCGGACGTTCTCGCCCATGTCGGCGCGCACCTTGATGCCGTTCGTGACGAAATCGTTCGCCCCCACGCCCGGATTGACGACGCCAGTGGGGTTGTCGCTGCCCGCGCTCGGCGTGCCGTTGGTGTGCCACGGCTCGTACGTGCCCGCGCCACGCGTCGCGAGCGGAGACTCGAGATGCGCGTAACCGAACGTGACGCCCAGCGTATCGTCCAGGAACTGGTCGATGTAGGAGAAGCTCGCGCGGAAGCCCATGTCGTCGGAATCGGCGCCGAGATCGTCGTTGGAATTCATCTCGCCGCGGACGTTGAGCACGGTCGCCTGGCGGCCGTACTCGAGCGGACGGGTCGTGCGCAGGTCGATCGTGCCGGCGAGGCCCTGGCCGACGAGCTGCGCGTCGGGCGTCTTGTAGACGACCACCGCGCTCAGCAGCTCGGACGGATACTGCTCGAACTCGATGCTGCGATTGTCGCCGGTGCTCACCTGCTCGCGTCCGTTGAGGAGCGCCGTGGTGAAGCCGGGGTCGGTGCCGCGCAGGCTGATCGCCGATGCGCGTCCTTCAGCGCGCTGCGACGTGATGCCCGGCAGGCGCGAGATCGATTCCGCGATGCTGGTGTCGGGGAGCTTGCCGATGTCTTCAGCCGAGATGGCCTCGACGATGCTGCTCGACTCGCGCTTCAATTCGATCGCATCCTCGATGCCCGCCCGGATGCCGGTGACTACCACGGTCTCGATGCCCTCCTTCTGCGCGCCAGCGCCGGTCGTCGCTGGTGCGTTTTGCGCGCCCGCGACGCCGCCAGTCGCCAGCAGAATCGCAAATCCAAGCGCCGTCGGGCGAACGCCCATCGCCTGCGCCACGGCTCGCGCGAGACGAGTGTTCTTGCAAGTGTTCATCTGAAACTCCCCCAACAATCTAAAAGTGAATAATGACCAGTGAATAGGCCGCTCGGCGCATCCATGCGCTCGCGGCATTCGCACGTCCATGTGCAGTCAGAGGCCTGTGCGCCCTCTTGAATCGTGGAAACGCGGACGCTTCGAGCGTTCACGGCTTTCCTCCCGCGACGAAGCGGATCGCCTGCCCGCCGCCCGGCGCCAGCCGGAGCGTGAGCGCGTCGTCGCGTCCGACCTTGCGTTTCTCGATCGCGATCGCGTGCGGCTTCGTCTTCCAGTCCGCATCGTCGCCGTCGCGATAGATCTGCGCGGTGTAGCTGCGCCCCGCATCGAGAAAGTCGAGCCTGACGGTGAGCTCACGCGCCGACTCGTCCGAGACGCTGCCCAGATACCAGTCCTCGCTGTGGCGATCCTTGCGCGCGAAAGTGACGAAATCGCCGACCTCGCCGTTCAACACGCGCGTATCCGCCCAGTCGGTCGGCACATCCTTGATGAACTGAAACGCCTGCAGATGCTTCGCGTAGTTCTCCGGCAGATCCGCAGCCATCTGGATCGGGCTGTAGATCACGACATAGAGCGCGAGTTGCTTGGCGATCGTCGACTGTATCGGCTGGCCGCCGCGCCCCTTCAGACTGAGCACGCCCGGCGTGAAGTCCATCGGTCCGGCAAGCATGCGCGTGAAGACGAGGTTCGCCTCATGCTCCGGCGGATTCGGCGGCGATCCCCAGGCGTTGTATTCCATGCCGCGAGCGCCTTCGCGTGCGACCCAGTTGGGATAGGTGCGCCGCAGACCCGTGTCCTTGATCGGCTCGTGCGGATTCACGGCGATGTGACGCTTCGCCGCTTCGCGTACGACCTTCAGGTGATGTCGCGACATGACCTGACCGTCGTGCCACTCGAAGCGAGCAAGACCATCCGGTCGCCTTCGTCTGGACGCCGCCCGCATCGGCGACGTAGCCCGTCTTCACGGCTGTCGATCCCGAGGCGCTGATACAGATCGAGCGCGCCTTCGAGCTGCGCCTCGTAGTTGGCAATGTTGCCCGGAAGTTTCGTGATGGCCGATCAGGCGCACGCCCTTCGACTTCGCGTACGCGGCAAGCCGCTCGATGTCGAAGTCGGGATAGGGTTCTGTGAAACTGAACTCAGCGCCGTTCGCGAACCAGTCGCCGTCCCACCCCTTGTTCCATCCTTCGACGAGCACGCCGCGAAAGCCGTGCTTCGCTGCGAAGTCGATATAGCGCATCGTGTTCGCCGTGGTCGCGCCGTGCTTCGGTCCGGACGCCCAGCTCTGCGTGTCGAGATGCATGCCCCACCAGACGCCGACATATTTGAACGGCTTGACCCAGGACACGTCGCCCAGCGCATTCGGCTCGTTGAGATTCAGGATCAGATCGGACATGACGAGACCGCCCGCACTGTCGGCGATCTGCATCGTTCGCCAGGGCGTAGTGAAGGGCGCGGTGCGCACGACCTTCGGTCCTGATGCTGACGGCGACAGCGCGGCCTTGAGACGCTGGCCGTCAACGCGCCGCAGCCACATCGATGAGTAGTCGACCAGCGCGGCCTCATGAAATGCGATGTGCAGTCCGTCGGCGGTGCGCACCGTCAT
This sequence comes from uncultured Gammaproteobacteria bacterium, assembly GCA_963723505.1. Lineage (GTDB taxonomy): Bacteria > Pseudomonadota > Gammaproteobacteria > Steroidobacterales > Steroidobacteraceae > Steroidobacter. The sequence goes on along the minus strand of CAVRQU010000015.1, from coordinate 450,612 downwards.
CGGCGTATGCGCCTGCCCGACTTCAGTCGAGCGGCGTTTTGTTGTAGAGATACTCGTAGCGATTCCATTCGCCCGCCGGAATCCACCACGCGGTCGCCGGATCGACGACTGCAAATTCCGTCAGTTCTTCGGCAATGCTGACCGTCTTGCAATCCCGGCTGCTCCGGGAATTCGTAACGAAAGCCGAGACCGTCGTCATAGAGCGGAAGACGACGTCGATGCTGCGCGCGAGCGTGCTCTTCTCCGTGAGGCGGATACGCAGCTCGTTGAAACGGTTGCGCACGAAGCGGCGTTCGCCCCACGGCTGCTCCCAGGTTTCATCGGAGCTGCGCGTCGCCTGGGACGCCAGCGCGAGTTTGCGTTCGAACTTGGGTGCGTCGGCAAGCAGGAAGCCGAGCCGCGACGGCGCGATCACGGGCCGATTCCGGCGATTCACCGTGTAGAAGGCGCGACCTTCGTCATCGAGACTCACGTCGACGCTCAGTATCGAGCCCGGCGACGCGAGCGAAGCGGTCGTCGTCGTGTTCGCAAGCGCCTGCGTCGCGATGAGCGACGCGAGCAGCGCAACGCGGCTCAGCACTCGGACCATGATCCCCCACTCTCATTTGTTATGGGAGGATCGTAGGTCCGCGCTTACACGCCCCACAATGCTCTGCATACGTATTCATGAGCCGGAAGAAGCAGCCCGGATCGGGCGCAGAAATATCGGCCAGCGGTCGGCCACGTCGCGAGCGCAGGAGGAAATCGGCTCGCTGCGCGCGCGGTAATCGAAGCGCGGTCCTCTGTATTCCGGAATGTCCTGAACGCTTCAACATCCACTTGTGCGTACGCCTCGGTCGGTTTTCCCGGGAGCCCATTGACGTAATCCGCCACGCCGTCGCCGTTGTGCGCGGCGCACGTCGCGCACATCAGGACTTTGCGTCGCGACCATGCGTCAGGCGCGCTGGCGAACGGCGAACAAGACGCCATGACCTGGCAAGCGCACGCGCGCGCCGTGCAGTTCGCCCGCCAACACGCCTGCGCATTCGATCTGTCGATAATCGCGCCGAACGCCGACAAAGAAAGCTCGCACGGGTTCGCGCGCGAGATTGAACGCCGCAAGCATCTGCACGCCGTCATTCGAGCGCGTAAATACGAGCACCGGCTCGGGCGCATCGATGAACTGAATATCTCCCCACCTGAGCGTCGGCTGCGTCCTGCGCCACGCCATGAAAGCGCGAAAGCCGTTGAGCGTCGAAGCGGAGTCCGCCTCCTGTCGCTCGACGGATGCGACGCGATGCTCGTGAGGCGCGGGCAACCACGGCTTTGCACTGGAAAATCCAACATGCTCGTCGTCGCGCCAGGGCATTGGCGTGCGGCAGCCGTCGCGGCCCTTGAAGCTCGGCCAGAAGGCGACGCCGTACGGATCCTGCAGTGATTCAAACGGCACGGCGGCTTCCGTCAGACCCAGCTCCTCGCCCTGGTAGACGCACACGGAGCCGCGCAGCGAACACAACAATGCGGTGAGCTGATTGGCGAAATGCGCCGGCGCGCCGGCGCCGCCCCAGCGCGTCACGACTCGTTCGACGTCGTGATTCGAGATCGCCCAGCAAGGCCAGCCGCCGTCCAGCTTCGCTTCCAGAGTCTCCACGGTCGTGCGTATGTGCGCCGCGGAAAACTCGCTCGTCAGCAATTCGAAGCAGTAGCCCATGTGCAGCCGCCGCTCGCCGAGATACTCGCCCATCGTCGCGAGCGAGTCTTCGGAGCTGATTTCGCCCAGCGCGACGACTCCCGGATAGCGATCGATCAGCGCCCGCAGCTCCTGCAGGAATTCGAGATTCTCGGGTTGCGTGTTGTTGTAATAGTGGTACTGGAATGCATACGGGTTGTCGGTGCGAACGCCGCGCGCCGCGCGCCGGTCGAGCGGCTTCGCCGGGTTGTCGCGCAGCTCGCGATCGTGGAAACAGAAGTTGATGGCGTCGAGCCGCAGACCGTCGACGCCCCTGTCGAGCCAGAATCGCACGTTGTCGAGCACGGCGAGCCGCAACTCCGGGTTGTGAAAGTTGAGATCAGGCTGCGAGGCGAGAAAGTTGTGCAGGTAGTACTGTGCGCGTCGCGGCTCCCATCGCCAGGCGACGCCGCCGAAGATCGACAACCAGTTGTTCGGCGGCGAACCGTCCGCTTTGGCGTCGGCCCACACATACCAGTCCGCCTTCGGCATTGCCGCGACTTTCACGACTCTCCCTGAACCAGTCGTGCTCGGACGACGTGTGGCTCAGCACCTGATCGATCATGACCTTGAGCCCGAGGTCATGCGCCTTCTTCAGCAGACGATCGAAATCGTCCATCGAGCCGAACAATGGATCGACGCTGCGATAGTCGGCGACGTCGTAGCCGAAGTCCGCCATCGGCGACTTGAAGAAGGGCGCGATCCAGATGGCGTCGACGCCAAGCCCGGCGACGTAGTCGAGCCGCTCGATGATGCCCTGCAGGTCGCCGACGCCGTCGCCGTTCGAGTCGTAGAAGCTGCGGGGATAGATTTCGTAGATCACCGCGCCGCGCCACCACGGCGGTTCAACCATCTTGCTGCTCATACTTCTTCTTCATGCGCTGACTGACGCAACGCTCTCGATGGCGGAAAGCTTAGCGACCGGAATCCTTCTCCTCGACAAGCTGCATACGTATTCAGGCCCTCACCCCAGCCCCTCTCCCTTGAGGGAGAGGGACATATCCGAGGGAGAGGGAAATCCATCTTTGTGAGAGAGGGAACGCTCGTTAGCCTCCTTTCCACAAGGAGATGGACCCAGATACGGAGCGTGCGTCGCGCTACCACGCCTCTCCCTCCGGGGAGAGACAGAATGTCTCTTCCTAGTCCCCTCTCCCTCCAGGGAGAGGGTCAGGGTGAGGGTCTTTTCTTATTCCTTCTACACGCTGGGGAAACGTCACTGCAAGGTCCGCAGAACTATGAGCCGCTTCGGCGGCATTTGCGGCTCTGTGATGATTGACGACATCTTGTCGCCGACATTTGCTGGTCGCGTCGACAGGCGACGATATGGCAGACCGGCAATCACTGAGCTGCCGCGGGCGCTCGTTGACGCGATGCCCGCCGAAGAAGCAGCAGAGTAGGAAGCAGAGAATGCCTCCAAGGCGGCGCCAGACAGTATTATTCTTGAGGAGCGTTATCCATGCCTTCCAGACCAGCCGTCAGTGAATTGCCGCGTCCGCATCACACCTATGAACGCACTGACCGACGACATGCTCGAGCGCTTCGCCAAGCGGGCGCCGCAATACGACAGCGAGAATCGGTTCTTTACGGAGGACTTCGAGGAGCTGCGCGCTTCGGGCTATCTGCTGCTCGCGGTGCCGACCGAACTCGGAGGTCGCGGCCTCTCGCTCGCCGAAGTCGTACGCCAGCAACGGCAGCTCGCCTACTACGCGGCGCCTACCGCGCTCGCCATCAACATGCACCTGTACTGGACGGGCGTGGCGGCGGATCTGCTGCGCGCCGGCGACACGTCGCTCACGTGGCTGCTGAAGGAAGCGGCGCAAGGCGAAGTCTTCGCGGCCGGCCACGCGGAGAGCGGCAATGATATTCCCGTGCTGCTGTCGACCACGAAGGCCGAGCGCGTCGAAGGCGGCTATCGCTTCACCGGCCGCAAATCGTTCGGCAGCCTGTCCCCCGTCTGGACTTATCTTGGCATGCACGGCATGGATATGAGCGATCCCGCCGCGCCTCGGGTCGTCCACGGCTTCATGCAGCGCGACACGGAAGGCTATCGGATCGAGGAGACGTGGGACGTGCTCGGCATGCGTGCGACGCGCAGCGACGACACCATTCTCGACGGCGCCTTCGTTCCCGATCGGTACATCGCGCGCGTCGTACCGCCGGGCGCGGCCGGTGTGGATCATTTCGTGCTTGCGGTCTTCGCGTGGGCGTTGCTTGGTTTTGGCAACATCTACTATGGGCTGGCGCGGCGCGCGCTGGACCTGACGCTGCAGTCCGCGAAAACGAAGCGGTCAATCGCGCTCACGCGGCCGATGGCGTATCACGCAGAGGTCCAGCATCGCGTCGCAGAGATGGGCCTTGCGCTCGACTCGATCGAGCCGCTGCTCGAGCGCATCGCGACAGACTGGTCGACCGGCGTCGACCACGGCGCGCAGTGGCCGGCGAAGATCGTCTCCGCGAAGTATCACGCGGTCGAAAACTCCTGGCGCGTCGTCGATCTGGCGCTCGAGGTGGGCGGCGGATTCGGCATCTTCCGCAAGAGCGGCCTCGAGCAGATCTTTCGCGACGCGCGTCTCGGCCGTATCCATCCGGCGAACTCGATGTTCACGCACGAGCTCGTCGCGAAGACGCTGCTGGGCATCAGCCCCGACGAAACGCCGCGGTGGGGGTGAGTCCGCCACTCCGTTGCCGTTGCCCGTTGTGCGTTGTGCGTTGTGCGTTGTGCGTCCAGAGTGCAGCGCCGCGTTTCTGCGGACAACTGACAACGGAGAACGGACAACGCTCCGCCTAGACGAACATCGCCGGGCTGATCTCCAGAGCGACCTCTGAGATGCGATCGACGGGCATCCCGGCGCGGCGGGCATGCTCGCGGATTGCTTCCGGGCTCGGTGCGTCGTATTCGCAATAGATCTTGCCTTCGATGTCTGAAACATAGCTGCGAATCCAGCGCACCCCCGGCATGCCGCTGAGCACTTCGACCGAGCGACGGCCGGCTGCGTTCAATTCATCGCGCGACATGGCCGGCACGGATCGTTCAATGATGTAGCGAGGCATCGATATTCTCCTCAGGCGCGGGCTTCCAGCCGCGCGAGACGTTGCAGCATGTGGTTCTCGCCAGCGTGATCGTGAAGCGTGCGGCGCAGCGCCAGCGACTGCTCGAAGCATTCGCGGGCCGCCGCGACGGCGCCGCGTTCCTGACTGACGTCGCCGAGCGCCGCCAGCGCGTGCGCCTCGAGCAGTGGCTGGCCCGCGTCGCGGTTGAGCAGGATGCTCTCCTCGAGCACCGTGTGCGCTTCCTCGCATCGATCGAGGCGAGCGAGAGTCACCCCGAGGCTGTTGAGCATCAGCCCCTCGATGGCGCGATCGTGCAGATCGCGCGCCAGGCCGAGCGCCGCTTCGTAGTGTCGCAGCGCCTCTGCGAACCGGCCGCACTCCCACTCGAGAATCCCGAGCGTATTGCGCAACGCCGCCTCCCGGCGCTTTTCACCGAGCGTGGACGCGAGCGCGAGTGCGGCCGCGACGTGAGCAATTGCTTCATCGGGCGATGCAGGCGAGCGGCGAACGGCTCGCGCAACGCCTTCGAGCGCGTCCAGCTCGCCGAGCGCATCGCCCAGATCGGCGATGCAGATCGCGCACCCTCGCCCAGACTCCCGCCGCTTCGCCCGAATCCTGCGTGCGCTCGAGAATCGCGGCGACGCGGCTCAACATTTCCACTTCACCGGCCCGGTCCTCCAGCTGCGCAAAAAGGCCCGCCGCCTCCCGCAGATGCGGCAACGCCTCGGCCTCTCGTCCGAGCCCGAACAGCACGTCGCCAAGGGCCCGCAGCGATTGCACGAGTCCGTCGGCGTGACGCGCACGACGGCTCAACTCGACGGACTCCTGGTAAGTCTGCAGCGATTCGTCGACATGGCCCTGCTGCAGGAGAACGTGCGCAATCGCCATCAGGTGAAAGGATCGCTGGATCGGCAGAAGATGCGCCCGTGAAATCTCATCGCCGCGCTGCAGATATTCGAGCGCGCGGTCGAGATCGCCGAGTTCGCGATAGACGTTCGCGAGACTCTGCAGGCGTGTACACGAGCGAAGCGGGGTCCTGCGCCAGCGCGCGGCATCGACAGCGCTTCTTCAAAGCTCGCGAGAGCGCGCGGATAGTCTCCCATGCTCTTCAGGATGACGCCCAGATTGGCCAGATCGACGGCGACCGCGAGATCATCGTCGCGCTCGCGATCGATCGCGAGCGCGCTTTCGGTAATCGCCAGCGCTTCCTCATGGCGTTCCTCGTGCCAGCGAAGCAGCCCCATGCTGCGCAGCGCATGGCGTTCGAGCGCGGCGTCGCCGCGCTCACGGCTCAAGCGCAGCGCCGTGCTCAACGCGCGATCGGCGGCGTCGAACCGCTTCAGCAGCGTCAGCAGGTCGCCCTGCCGCAGATACGCGAGCGCCAGTCGCGGCGATGCGCCGCGCGGCGCGAGCAGCGCAATGAGATCGGCCACGATCTGCTGTTGACGGCCGCGCTGGCCCAGCGTTTCGCACAGCCGCTCCTGTTGCAGCAGGACGTCCGCGACGAGATCGCGGCGCTCCTCGTCTTCCGGAAGATGCGTCACGCATTCCTGCACGCGATCGAGCATGAGCCAGCGCATCGGCGAACTGGCTGAGCGCGCTCGCGCGATCCGCCGCTCTGCCTTCCATAGCGAACCGCCGGACGCCAGTCTTCCGCGCGTGCGAAATGATACGCGAGGACTTCAGCGCCGCTCGTCCATGCGCTGCGAATGGCGACTCTCGATGGCCGCGCCGACGACGCCATGCAAGGCTCGCCGCTGATGGCTCAGCAAGCTGTCGTAGGTCACCTCCTGCGTCAACGCGTGCTTGAAGCGGTATGCGACCTCCGGCGCGACGCTCGTCTGTTGGATGAGACCCGCGGCCTTGAGTCGTTCGAGCGCCTGCGGCGCGTGCGCGGCGTCGCCCATCGCATCGACCAGCAGATCCTGTGTGAATTCGCGCCCGATCACCGACGCCACGCGCAGCACTTCGAGCGCGTCCGCGTCGAGACTGTCGAGTCGCGTGCGAATGACCGCCTGCACGGTGTCCGGAATATGCAGCGTCTCGAGGCCGGCGGCGGCGACGCCCTCGCCTTCACGCGCGGCGATGGGTCCCTGCTCGAGCAGCGTGCGGCACACCTCTTCGAGAAAGAACGGATTGCCGCCGCTGCGCTCGTAGACGCGACGCGCCAGTTCGTCCGAGCACGCGCTGTACGCCGAGGACGTCTCTCATGATCGCAGCGGAGGATTCGAAGTCGAGCGGCATGAGCTGAACGCGCGCGGCGTGCGGCGCCCAGTCGACCCTCCCCACGCCTTCGGGCCGCGTGGTGATCACGATCAGCAGCGCGTGCGCGGACACGATCTCGAGCAGCCGGCGCAGGGCTTCGGCGGAGCCTTCATCCGACCAGTGCCAGTCCTCCAGCAGCAGTACACGCGGCGCGTCGCCGGGCGAGCGCAATCAGCATGGCGGCGAGCGCCTCGGACATCGACGCGCGCAAATGCTCGCCACGCACATGGCGCGGCAACGCGTAGGTCTCGCTCTGAATCGACAACAGATTCAGATAGAGCGGCGCGAACTGCTCCAGGGAGGCGTCGATCTCCCGGATGCGCCCGACGACTTCAGGCGCATCGACGTCCGCCGGATTTCGTGTCCCGTATGCGCAGCGCTTCACGCAGCAGCTCGACGAACGGCAGGTAGGGCGCCACGCCGCCATATGAGCGGCAGCGCGCCTGCACGACTCGCGCTTTCGTGCCTGCGAATGCGTTCACGCAGCTCATGCAGCAGGCGGCTCTTGCCGACGCCTGCTTCGCCGACGACCAGTACGACCTGTCCTTGTCCCGCGCGCGCCTGCGCGAAATGCGCCTCCACCGTCGCAAGCTCAGAACCGCGGCCCGCGAGCGGCGTCAGGCCCTTGCGCGCCGCCGCCTCCAGGCGCGACTGCAATCCCGATGCGCCGATGATGCGATAGGGCGTGATCGGCGCCGTATCGGACTCGACGACCACGGCGCCCTGCAACTCCGCGTCCATGAACGGCGCGATCAAGCGCATGCACTCCGGGGAGATGAGAATATCGTTGGCGCCGGCGACCGAGGCCAGCCGCGCCGCGACCTGCATCGGACGCCCGGTGACTTCGTAGCGCTGGGGCCCTGCATTCAGTCGCCGCGCAACCAGAGCGCCCGAGTGGACTCCGCATTGCAGACGAACACGCGCGTGCCGCCGCCTCATCGCCGACGTTGCAGCGCCGCCATCCTGCCGAGCAAATCCATCGCAGCGCGTACGGCGCGCAGATCGTCGTCTTCATGCGCTGTCGGCACGCCGAACAACGCCACAATCTCCTGGCCGAGCGTATGATTGACGAGACCGCCATGGCTGCGCACCACGTCCACCGCCAGGCTGCGAATCTGCCTCATGAGATCTTCCAGATGCTCTGAGGCGAACTGCTCCACCAGAGCGCCATAGCCGGAGACGACGGCAGACAAGCACCGCGGCGCGGCGTCGCTCGCCGCTCGACGCTGCTTCCCTCTCGGGCGATATCGTCGTCGGGATGCGAACGTCGGGACGCGCGCCTGCCAGCAACGCGGCCAGATCCTGAGCCATGCGCGTCATGGCGCCGTAACGCTGTTCCAGCCGCCGCGCCAGCGCGTTGCCGAGCACCGCATCGACCTCCACAGGCAGATCGGCGCGAGTTTCTGTCACAGGTCGTGGATCGGCGGTGAGCACGGCGTACATCAGAGCCTGGACTCTCTCACCGTGAAACGGCCGCTCGCCGGCCAGCATTTCGTAGAGCACGACGCCGAGCGACCAGATGTCCGTTCTCGCATCGACGCGCTCGCCGCGCGCCTGCTCGGGGCTCATGTAGGCGGCCGTGCCGAGCGCGGCGCCTTCGTGCGTCGCCAGTGAGGCGTCGGCTACGCGCGCGACGCCGAAATCCAGAATCTTCACGCCGCCGTCGCGAAGCAGCATGACGTTGGAGGGCTTCACGTCGCGATGCACGACGCCGTGTTCGTGCGCCTTCGCGAGGCCCGATGCGATCTGCAGCGCAATCGCGACGGCCTCCGCGAAGGCGAGCGGCGGCGACCGCGCCAAGCCGATCCTCGAGCGTCTCGCCCTCATAGAGCGGCATCGCGATGAAAAGCTGCCCGTCCGGCGTCTCGCCGATTTCGTGAATGGTGCAGATATTGGGGTGATCGAGCTGCGCCGCCGCGCGCGCCTCGACGAGGAAGCGCTGTTTGGCGTCGGCGCGCGCGCCCAGATGGGGCGGCAGGAATTTCAATGCGACGAATCGATTCAGACGTTCGTCGTGGGCTTTGTAGACGAACCCCATGCCGCCCGCGCCGAGTTGTTCGACGATGCTGTACTGCGCGACTCGCCGCCCGCGCCATTCCATTGCGTCGATGCGCGACCGCCAGCGCACCGGCGCACTGAGCGCTTCGGCGAGGCCGTCCATGAGCCCGGATCGCTCGTGTCCTGTGAGCAGCGACTCCACTTCGCGGCGCAGATCCGGATCGTCGGCGCACTCGCGATCGAGGAGAGCGTCGCGCTCCGCCGTTGCGCACTCCACGGCCGCCGCAAACACATCCTGCACGCGCGTCCAGCGCGCGGCGGACATGTTCGCGAGACTGCTGCGGCGTTCCGGCGTCGGGCGGCGCTGCTCACTCATTCGCCAGCTCCCGGTTGAGCCAGGCGCGCGCCAGCGTCCAGTCGCGCTTGACGGTTGCCGGCGAAACACCGAGCGCATCGGCGGTTTCCTCGACGCTCATGCCGCCGTAGAAACGACATTCCACGATGCGCGCGTGACGCTCGTTCAGCGACATCAGGCGCTGCAGAGCCTCGTCAAGCTCGATGAACTCGTCAGCCCGATCCTGCACCACGACCAGGGCGTCGTCCTCGAGCGACTCGAGCGCGCGGCCGCCGCCGCGCTTCTGCGCGCGCCTCGCCATGGCGTAGTCGATCAGCACGCGGCGCATCGCCTGCGCGGCGAGCGCCAGGAAGTGCGCGCGGTTCTGCCATCGGATGCGATCGAGCTTGGTCAGCTCGACCCAGGCTTCATTCACCAGGGCCGTGGTGCACAGCGTATGTCCCGCGCGCTCCGAGCGCAGTTGCCGCCCAGCAATCCGGCGCAGCTCCGCGTAAACCAGTGTGAACAGATCGTCCATTGGGATCCCTTGACTCACTGCTATTCGACATCGGGAGCAGCTTCGTCAACCCTGGTCTTTCGGGCATCTGCATTCATGGGGCGTCAGGGTAGAGGGAGATCAGAGCTTCCGCCCCCTCGATCCGATGCTACCCGCGCGATCACCGAGGCTCAATTGCTCTCAAGGCGGTGAATCAGCGACCTCAACGATGAGCCGTTTTCTCAACCATTGCGGCTTCTTGAGAGTAACGGCGGGCGACGGGACACGCCCCGGCGCGACATCCTTATCAACCTCAGGAGGCTATATGAAGAGCAAACAGTTCACGAGGCGATTGCAGGATTCGTTGGTCGGAACGCTCATTGCAATGAGCTTCTCCTGGTCATCAGCCGCACTCGCGCACGATCACGACTCGCAGGCAGCGACGTCGCAGCATCAACGCCGACGCAGGAAAATCAGAATGCGGCGACAAGCGACTTCGTCAGGATAGTCCGCGAGTGAGCGCGCGCTTCCGGGATGTGTCGGAGGCTGTAAAGGAAGGCTACGTAGAGCAATTCGGCTGCGTCAGCGGAGTCCCACGAAGGCGCGATGGGCGTCCACTTCGTCAACGGACCCCTGGTCGGCGACGGCGTTCTGGACGTAACGCAGCCCGAGCTGCTCGTGTATGAGCCCCTGCCGAATGGGCGCCTGCGGCTCGTCGCCGTCGACTATCTGGTCCTTTCGGAAGCCTGGCACGCGAGCAACACGCGCGCCTCCCGAGCTCAAGGGGCAGCTCTTTCACTTGTTCGAAAGCCCCAATCGCTTCGGACTGCCGGAGTTCTACACCCTGCATGTCTGGGCATGGAAGTCGAACCCGCAGGGCTGTTCGCGAACTGGAATCCCCGGGTTTCATGCGACGTGTTCACGCGGCAGGAGTAGGACAGGCCGGGAACAGGAAGACATCGAGTTCAAGGACGGCCTGCGGCAAGAAGGCGGTCGCAGGAAGGCATTCGCAGGAAAGCCTTCCGCAAGCCAGAGTAGGAATCGAATCCGCCTCTGACCTGCGACAGCCTTCCTGCACATGCTTTCCTGCCGCAGGCCTTCTTGCGAACGCCGTCATTTATATTCGGTTCGGCGAATGCCGGCATAATGGCCCTCTCGTTCATGTGAGGGCCTTGTGCGTGACTGGCATCCTCGGGGCGATCTTCGCCATCGTCGCTATCTGGGTCGTATTCGCATACAACCGCCTCGTGCGCTTGCGCAATCAGGTGCGCACCGCCTGGGCGGACATCGATGTACAGCTCACCCGGCGTCACGATCTCGTGCCGCAGCTCGTCGCGGCGGTGAAAGGCTATGCGGAGCCATGAGCAGGCGGTGCTGCAGGCGGTCACGGAACTGCGCTCGCAGGCGGTCGCGCTGCACAGCCCGGCCCGGCTCGGCGAAGTCGAGATCCGCGCTCGAACAGGCGCTTGCCCGGCTGTTCGCGCTGAAGGAAGCGTATCCCGATCTGAAGGCGAATGAGAATTTCGCCCAGCTGCAGCGCGACCTGGTGAAAGTCGAAGAGCATCTGCAGTACGCGCGCCGCTTCTACAACGGCGCGGTGCGCGACTACAACGACGCTGTGCAGCGCTTCCCCGATATCGCCGTCGCACGCAGCTTTCAGTTCGCGGCGAGCGAGTTCTATCAGGCGCGCGACGAGGAGCGCCCGGCGGTGCGCGTGGAGGTCGCATCGTGAGGCGCGCGTCTCTTCGCAGTTGCTCGCGCTGCTCGTCGCCGCCGCGGCGTCCTGGCCGACGAGCGGATCCTGACTACGACATCGACGTCGCGATTCGAAGCGAGATGGCGCGCTCGACGTCACCGAGAACGGATCACCGTGCGCGCCGAAGGCAACCAGATTCGCCGCGGCATCTATCGCGATTTCCCGACGCGCTATCGGGACCGTTACGGCAATCGCGTCGTCGTCGGACCTCGAAGTTCTGGGCGTGCAGCGCAACGGCGCGCCCGAGCCCTGGTTCACCGAGTCGATCGCGCAATGGCGTGCGCATCAATACCGGCAACGACGACTTCCTGCCGGCGCCCGCCGAGCACACGTTTACGCTGCGGTACCGCACGACGCGCCAGCTCGGCTTTTTCGCCGATCATGACGAGCTCTACTGGAACGCGATCGGCACGGGCTGGATCGTTCCCGATCGACGCCGGTCGTGTCGAAGTGCAGCTTGCCGGCCGCCGGTCGCCGATCGATCAGATGAGCGCCGAAGGCTACACCGGCTATCAGGGCGACAAAGGGACGGACTACGCGGCGGAAGTCTCCGCGCCCGGTCGTGCGCGCTGGCGCCTCACGCGGCCGTTGAATCCGCAGGAAGGCTTCACGATCGTCGCTCACGCTTTCCGAAGGGCCTGATCGCGGCACCGAGCGCGGTCCAGCGCGTCGGCTGGCTGCTCAAGGACAACCGCGGCGTGCTCGTCGCGCTGCTCGGCCTCGTGCTCCTGATCGCTCTTTTGCATGCGCGAATGGCGGCGCGTCGGGCGCGATCCTAGCAAGGGAGTGATCATCGCGCGCTACGAGCCGCCGGCCGGACATACGCCTGCGAGCCTGCGCTATCTGCAGCGCATGGGCTACGACATGCGCTGTTTCTCGTCCGAAGTGCTTGCGCTCGCTGTCGCCGGCTGTCTGCGCATCGTGCGCGAGAAACGCCTGCTCAAGGACGACTGGAACCTCGATCGCATGGAGCAACGCTGCGACGCCCGCGCTGCCGGCGACAGCCAGCGCACCCTGCTCGATCGGCTTTTCAGCGGCGGCAGGCAGAGCCTCGAGCTGAAGAACAACAACGCGACGACGGTCTCTGCGGCGAAGAATGCGCATTCGAGCGCGCTCGACAAGCGCGCTGCAGCCACGCTACTTCAAGCGCAACAGCTTCTCGAGTCGGAAAGGCGCTCGGCATTGCCGCCGGCAGCATCGCGCTCGCGCTCATGATCGCCGACGGCGCGGGAGTGCCGGCGATCATCGCGACTCTGGGCGTGCTGATGGCGGCTGACGCTGTTTGCGTTCGCTCGTGCTCGTGCGCGCGCCGACCGCCGAGGGCCGCGCGCTGCTGGACGAAATCGAAGGTCTCAAACTGTATCTGAGCGTCGCGGAGCGCGATGAGCTTGCGCGCATGTCCGGCCCCGATGCGCCGCCGCACCTCGATGCGAAGCGCTACGAGTCATTGCTGCCTTTTGCCGTTGCGCTGGAAGTGGAAGATGCGTGGACGGAGAAATTCACGGCGGCGGTCGGAGCGGCTGCGGCTGCGGCGGCCACCAACAGCATCGGCTGGTATCGCGGCGGCGGCGCGAACGATCTCGGCAGCCTGAGTCGCGCTGTCGGCAGCAGCCTCACTTCGCAGATCGCGTCGTCGTCCTCACCGCCTGGAAGCTCTTCCGGTTCGGGCGGCGGCGGATCGTCGGGCGGCGGCGGTGGAGGCGGTGGCGGCGGCGGGCGATAACACACGCCCTATCAAGGACGGCCTGCGGCAGGAGAGCATTCGCAGGAGGGCGTTCGCAGGAAAGCCTTCGGCAAGCCCAGAAGAACTAAGGACGGCCGGTGGCAGGCGGGCATGTGCAGGAAGGCGTTCGCATGAAAGCCTTCGGCAAGCCCAGAAGAACTAAGGACGGCCGGTGGCAGGAGGGCATGTGCAGGAAGGCGTTCGCAGGAAGGCCTTCGGCAAGCCAGAATCGGATCGGAACCAAGATCGCCTGCCGCATCCGCTTCTGACTTGTGACCGCGTTCCTGCGAAGGCTTTCCTGCCGCAGGCCTTCCTGCGAACGCCGTCATTCACGTTGCGCTTCTGACCTGCGACAGCCCTCCTGCGAATGCTTTCTTGCGAACGCCTTCCTGCGACTGCTTTCCTATGGCAGGCCTACTTGCGAACGCCGTTCATCAATCATCCGGGCGCCGTCGTTCCTGTCGGTGGGCTGCGACGATTTTGCGAGTGTCCACAGATCTTCATTGAGAGAGTCATTTTCACTCTCACAACCAATCTGGGAGACTCATCATGAACACGTGCACCTACCCGACCTCCGTCAGGCTGACTGTGGCGTCAGTTTTCGCCATTGTCGTCGCTGGGCTCCTCACGACCGACGCCAGCGCCGAGACTGTTCGGACACCGTATCAAGAAAGTCACGGTCAACTTCGCGGAGCTGAATCTCGACAAGCCCGCAGGCGTAAAGGTTCTCTACAAGCGTCTGCGCAATGCATCGAAGTCAGTCTGCGGCGGTTGGGAAGCAGTCCGAACCCATCGCAGTGCGAAGCTTTGCTACGACGCCGCTCTGTCGCAAGCCGTCTTCGACGTCAATAAACCCCTGCTCTCTGAGTTGCATGGCGTCGAACTCGAGCGGCTCGCCGGTCGCAAGTAATTGCAGCGATCCAGGGCGTCACGGAGAGACGCCCGCCAGCCGACGCAATCCGAACGCAAACAAGGACGGCCTGCGGCAGGAAAGCATGCGCAGGAGGGCATTTGCAGGAGAGCCTTCGGCAAGCCAGAAGCGGATTGGAACTAACGACGGCCTGCGGCAGGAGCGCATGTGCAGGAAGGCATTCGCAGGAAGGCCTTCGGCAAGCCAGAAGCGGATTGGAACTAACGACGGCCTGCGGCAGGAGCGCATGTGCAGGAAGGCATTCGCAAGAAGGCCTTCGCCAAGCCAGAATCGGATCGGAAGCAGATTATGACCTGCGGCGTCAGCCTCTGACCTGCGACCGCCCTCCTGCGCATGCTTTCCTGCCGCAGGCCTTCTTGCGAACGCCGTCATTAGTCACTTGGTCAAGCGCGATCCACGCGCGCCGCATAACAGCCGGGCTTCGCGTTGTGCAGATGCAGGTATGCGACTGCGCTATCGGAGAAGAATTTCGAGATGGCGGAAGCAAGGTCGGCGCCCTGCACGACATCGGCGCCCACCATGAACCCGGCGCCATCGAAGGCTCTGACCGACAGCAGGCGCGAGCTCAGCACCGGGGGAATCTCGCCGACGGCGAGCGTCGCCTGCCGCGCGTTCTCGCGCACATAGATCGCATGGCTGGATCGATACGGCGTGGCGACCGCGTGATGCTCATAGTTCAGCAGGAGCACTGACTCACCCGGCTCGGCGTCGCGCAGACTCACACGACACGGGAAGCCGGGATTTCTGTCGGCGATCCGACGGACTGCGTTGTGCGCCTGGAGCTGCTCGTCCGACAGGGAAAACAGCGGCGCAAATTGCGCGAGGGGCAAGCCCGAGATCTGGAAGTTCATGTCGGCTCCTTGCTGTGGGCCGATAGATTGACGCCGCCTCGCGATGCGAGCACTCCGCTTCTTGCGCTGACGCTCCCTCAGTCGGCCTTCGTCCCCTCACCCCGACTTCCCCCTCACCCGGACTCCGTCCGGCCTCTGCTGCACAGGGATGTGCGAATGCCGCGGGCGCATGTGCTGCACATGGAGGTGCGAATGCCGCGGAGCGCATGGATGCGCACGAGCGGCGATGCGCAAGAGCGGCGCCCCAGGGAGAGGCGCACCCTCACCCGGACTCCGTCCGGCCTCTCCCTGGAGGGAGAGGCAAGGAAAAGGAGCGGACGCACATCGCAAGTGCTCCCTCTTCCTGAGCGAACACTTCTGTTCCCTCTCCCTCCAGGGAGAGGGTTAGGGTGAGGGTCTCCTCTCCGCGAGAGGGTGAGGGTGAGGGCCGCTCTGTTCAGGCAGAGGGTTAGGGTGAGGGTCGCTCGCACGTTAAAGTAGCGGCCTCGCTCAACGACAGAATCGTCCCATGAACAAACGCCTTTGCTCGCCGCTGCTGCTCCTCACTTTGCTTTGCGGACACGCCCTCGCCGCGTCGCCAGCCCCGCAGAGCGTTCGCGAACAGGCGCGCGAAATATTCAAGACGGTCATCGGCTTTCGCACGTCGGAGGGACTCGGCCAGGTTCCCACGATGGCGAACTACCTCGCGGATCAGTTCCGGCAAGCGGGCTTTCCGAACGACGACGTGCACGTCCTGCCGCTCGGCGAAACCGCATCGCTGGTAGTTCGCTATCGCGGCGACGGCCGCGGCGGCAAACCCATCCTTCTGCTCGCTCACATGGACGTCGTCACCGCCAGGCCCGAGGAATGGGAGCGCGATCCGTTCACGCTGGTCGAAGAAGGCGGTTTCTTCTATGGGCGCGGCTCGATCGACAACAAACAGGGCGTCACCGTGCTGACGACCACGTTTCTGCGGCTGAAGAAGGAAGGCTTCGTTCCGAAGCGCGACCTCATCATTGCATTCACGGGCGACGAGGAAACCGGGATGCTGACGACCAGGGACCTCGCCACAACGCACCGGGCGCTCATTGACGCAGAGTTCGTGCTGAACAGCGACGACGGCGGCGGCTTCCTGAATGAGAAAGGCGAGCCCCAGTATCTGGACATCGTCGGCGCCGAAAAGATTTCCGCCGGCTTCGAACTCACCGTGCGCAATCCTGGCGGCCATAGCTCGGCGCCGCGCGCGGACAACGCGATCTACGAGTTGGCGGATGTGCTCAAGACGCTGCAGTCATACCGCTTTCCCGTCATGACGAACGACTGGACGCTCGGCAGCTTCAAGGCCGTCGGAGCGAGAACGCCGGACGCCCTCGGCGAGGCCATGACGCGTTTTGCGGCGAACCCGAAGGACGAGGCGGCTGCGGACGTGATCTCCACGAGTCCGTACGACGTTGGCAAGACGCGCACCACATGTGTCGCAACGATGCTGAGAGGCGGTCACGCCACGAATGCGCTCGCGCAAACAGCAACCGCGACGGTGAACTGCCGGATCTTCCCGGGCACGCCCGTGAGCGACGTGCAGTCTACGCTGCAGAAGCTCGCCGGCGACAAAGTGGAGGTGCGTCTGCTGGACCACACCATGCCGGCGGACGCGTCGCCGCTGCGCAAGGACGTGATTGCCGCCGTAACCAAGGCGCTTCAGGCGATTCATCCGGGCGTTCCCGTCATCCCGGGTATGGTGCCGTGGGCGACGGACGGTTCAGTATTTCGCGCAGCCGGGATTCCGACGTACGGCGTCGGCGCGTCGTTTATCCGACCGGACGATAACTTTGCTCACGGTCTCAACGAACGCATTCCCGTCCAATCGTTCTATGACGAGCTGACCTATTGGCATGTGCTGCTGAAGGAGCTCGCAGGAAAGAAGTAGGCGACTTGCGAGCACGGCCGTGCAGCGCCTCTGCGGATCGCCTGCGCCGCGCCGCCCTGGACGTTACGGCGTAAGAGCCTGGTGCTTCTTCACGCCATTACGCCATGACGCATTACGTCCTCACGTCATCAGTCTCACGCCCTCAGCGCCGCTACATATATATGTGACACGACTGCGTGACGCGGCGTGGCTCCTCAGGCGCCCGCTTCGTCGACCAGGCCCGCCTTCGCCGCCTGCTCCTGATTCTGGAAGATGGCCATCGCCGTCCGCATGTTTCTGAAGCCCAGCTTCCTGTAGAACCCCTCTTTTCCAGGGTTGGCGTAGAGGATGATCTTCCTGTGCCCTGCTGACAGTTCCCGCAGCCTGGTGATGATGGCCCTGCCCACGCCCAGTCCCTGGAAATCAGGGTGAACAGCGACGTCGCATAAGTAGGAGCAGTCGAGGCCGTCCGCCAACGCCCGACCGGCGCCAACGAGCCTTGCGCCGTCGAAGACAAAACACTTGAACCTGCTGTTCGAAAACACGAGCTGCAGATCGGCCGGTTTCTTCTCGCCCAGCGGCGCGATCCGGTAGAGATTCGAGAGCTCATCCCAGTCGATGCGCTGATCCTGAAAGACCCATTGCAGCGTTTCGAGTCGGTCGGCGCGCGGTGGATTCATCGCTGGCGTCCTCGGGTCATGAATGCGAAAACTCGTGGACACAGTAAACCACCAGGCCACCAGAGCAAGCCAACTTGCGTTGGCAGGCGAGCCGAAATTATCGGCAGGTAAGCCGGCTATCGCCGGCAGGCCAGAGTGACGTTGCTCTGACCTGCCGACATTGTCGGCTTGCCTGCCGCGTCTGCGGCTTGCTTGCCGCAGGCTTGCCTGCTGACAGGCCAGCTCATTCGTGGGGTTTTCGTCCGTCGCCGGGCTCGAAGATCGCCGTCAGCCTGAGCTCACCGTCCGCAACGAGCCCGACATGCGGACAGTAGAACTTGATGGATTCATGCCCCGGCTCGAGCGGCGTGGTCTCCGTGACCTGAATGCAGTCATCGAATTTTCCCGCGGGCGTGTCGATTTCCAGGTCGAATGCGACATGCTCGGCGCGGTCGAGCGCAACGCCCGGCGCGATCTCCTGGAAGTACCGCGCACCGATCAGGAACGCGGAATCCGGCATGATGAGGCCCGGCGCCGCCCTGTTCCTGCCCGCGAGCCACTGACCGTCATGGCTGACGACCTTGCCGTTCTCGTAAATGTCGACGTCCTCCCCGAAGTAGTACACGTCGTTCAACGGCTTGCAGGTTGCGAAAAAGTTGCGCGAGATTTCCACAAGCTCTCCGTCAGCCATTTCCATCTCCTCGACGACCCGGGTCGTGATGTACCGCTTGCGGCCGTGGTCCCGCAGTACGACGGTGCGCGTTTCCTTCAGGACCGTGATCCAGAGCTCCTCCAGCTCATCGCAGTCGCCGGCGGCGACGCACTCCTGATTGGTGAAGTACAGCTGCCGCCCCGGCGTCAGCCTGAAAAAGGCGTTGCCTCCCGACGGCCTGAAGTCGCAGTCTTCGAGCGGGAATTCATCGGTAAAGGCGGGTTCGGCGGGGTTGGCGAGCGCGAGCCCCGAGAGCGCCAGGCACAAGACGCCCGCCAGCGAGATGAGAGTGCGCATCCTTGAGTCTCCTTGAGCGACAGGTCAGTGACCCCTTTTTAGACGTCGCACGGTGAAAAATCCCCCTCGCAGCGCCAACAGTCGCAGCGGCGAAGGATTTCGCGAACAGCGCCGTCTAACATGAGTGTGAAAAGGCTATCGATGCCGTTTTTGGACGCGCACCGTCCATGGCGCGCGCCCTTCGGGCAGCGAAGCTGCCCAGATTCGTTCCCGACGAATCTGTCAACGTCGCTTGCCCAAGTCTTGTGAGGACATGGGCGTGGTTTTCGCTGCGCTCCCCCATGTCTATCAGATATGGCGAGCGCATAAGAATGCGCCTGCCACATCTATGTACTTGGGCCGGGCCGTCCGTGGCCCGGTTTGGCAGGCGATTGAAGCGTCTTTCAATTGCCTGCTGACAGAATGGGCTGGCGAGGCAGAAAGCAGACTGTGAGCGAGACCGTTCATGTCGATCGGGCGCTGGCCCGCAGAATCCTGCGCGGAGACGCCGACGCGTTTCGCGGGCTGTTCGACCGTTTCTTCCCGCGTCTGTATCGCTTTTCGCTCGCGCGCCTTGACGGCGATCAGGACGCCGCGAGCGAGATCGTGCAACAGACGTTCTGCAAGGCGATCGAACGCCTCGACACCTATCGCGGTGAAGCGGCGTTGTACACGTGGTTCTGTCAGATCTGTCGCAATTCGATCATCGACTATCGTCGCGCCCATCGCCGCGCAGCGCAGACGATCGTTCCGCTGGAGGATCAACCGAATCTGCGCGCCATTCTCGAAAGCTTTGCGGCGCCGGCCGCCGATCAGCCGGAGCTGCGCGCGTGGCAACAGGACGTCCGGCGTCTGGTGCAGGCGACCGTCGACATGCTGCCGGACCGCTACAGCGACGTGCTCGAGTGGAAGTATGTGGATGGCCTGTCCGTCGAGGACATTGCTGCGCAGCTCCAGATCGGCGTGAAGGCCGCGGAGTCGACGCTGGCCCGCGCGCGGCGCGCGTTTCGGGATGCGATCACCGAACTGGCCGGAACCGCGGATGCGCTTCAGCCGCCGCAGCAGAACTTCGGAAAGGGATGAGCAACGATGACTGATGCGTACGACAATGAATCGCAAGGCGCCGATAACGCCGACGCGGTTGCACAATTGATACGGACCGCCGGACGTCGTATGGATCCGCCGTCGGCGGCGTATGAGCGCGCGTTGACGGCGGCGACGGCGGCCTGGGAGAGCGAAGGTCAGGCGGCGCACGCAGAAGCGCTGGGCTGTCGGCGTCGCCGCCTCAGTGTTGCTCGCCGTAATCGCAGTGCTGGTCAGCAACGCACCGCAAGAGTCCGCACGCATCGCGGCAAGAACCGATCGCATCATCGGTACGGTGGAAGTAAAAACGCATGGAGGTCGCTGGACGCCGTTGAGCACAGATGCAATTGCTTTGCAGGCCAGGACGGAAATTCGCACACAGGCGGGAAGCGGCGCAGGCGTGGTTCTGGCAGGCGGCGCCTCACTTCGTCTCGCAGATGCGACGCACATCGCGCTGAATTCCGACTCGCGCATGCATCTGCTGAACGGCAAGGTCTACCTCGATACCGGCGCGGCGCCGGCAGCGCAGCAGCTTGAAGTCACCACTGCGGCCGGCAGCGCAATCGACATCGGCACGCAGTTCGAAGTGCTGTACCGCAACGATGCGTACCGGCTGCGTGTGCGCGAAGGGCGCGTCCGGCTGGACCGCGGCCCCGACGTGTTCGAGAGCCAGGCGGGCGAGCAGCTGACCATCGACTCGCGAGGCCTCGTCGCGCGCACGCAATTGCCGGCGGACGACGCGGATTGGGAGTGGACGCAGGCGTTGGCGTCGCCGCCGGACATCGACGGTCGACCGTTGTCGGTGCTCCTCGCCTGGGTCGCGCGTGAAACCGGCAAGACGATTCGTTTCGAGAAGCCAGAACTCGAGCGCAAGGTGCAGACGACGATCCTGCATGGAAACATCCGCCTGCTCACCCCGCTCGACGCCCTCGGCGTCATGCTCGCCACGACCGACCTGGAACATGTGCTGGCCGATGAGAATACAATCCTCATCAGGCTGAAGGCCGCGAACTAGGAAGGCTGAAGGCTGTAGGCTGCAGGTAGCGCGCGACAGCGCGTTCTGAACCAGCCGTCAACCGCCAACCGCTTCATGGCTACGGTGAACGCAGCGTCGCGAATGGTCCGCGGACCTAAGAACGTTAGCGCACGGGGTTGGCGAGCGAGCACGCTGTTCGCTGCGTCGATCGCGTTTTCCCTTCCGTCCCTGTCGTTCGCTGACAACTTCCGCGGCCTCACGATCGAGGAGGCGCTGACGGAACTCAAACAGCGCGGGCTCGAGATTCTCTACAGCAGCGATGTCATTCAGCCTTCGATGCACGTGCGCGATGAACCACGTGCGAGCGATGCGCGAGCCATTCTCACGGAAATTCTCGAGCCGCACGGCGTCGCTGTACGGGAAGGACCCGGCGGCTTGCTGCTTCTCGTGCGGAAGGTGGATTCGCAATCGCCCGACGAGCGGCTCGCGGACGCCGCCGGGAACAACGAGGATCGCACAGCCCCCACGCTCGAAGAGGTCATCGTCAGCGCGAGCCACTATCAGTTCGTGCGCGAGCTGACGTTTCCCCTCACCTTTCTCAGCGCGGCCGATCTGCAGGCGTTGCCCGATCTGGGCGACGATCCGCTGCGCGCCGCCGCGCGCCTGCCCGGCGCCGCGAGCAGCGATTTCAGCTCGAAGGTGAACGTGCGCGGCGGAGAGGCGGACGAGACGCTGGTGCGTTTCGATGATCTGCGGCTGCAGAATCCCTTTCATCTGAAGGACTTCCAGTCCACCTTCAGCACGATCGGTCCCGGCGTCGTGAGCGGGATGCGCGTTTACGCGGGGGGCTTCCCCGTTACGTTCGGCGATCGCATGAGCGGCGTGATCGACATCGACCCGCTATCGCCGGATCAATCGATCTACAACGAACTTTCCCTGAGCTTCTTCAATGCGTCGGCGCTGACTGCCGGACGCACTCGAGACCAACGAGGCGAATGGCTCGTGTCAGCGCGCCGGGGAAATCTCGATCTGCTGGTCGACGCCGTGAATCCGGCCATCGGCCGGCCGAACTACGTCGACTTCTACGGCCGGGCGGGCCGCCAGATCACCGATGCATGGACGGTGTCGGCAAACGCGCTCGTCTCCGAGGATGTCATCGTCCTCTTCGACGGCGATCACGAAGAAGAAGCCCGCGCCGATTACCGTGATGCGTACTACTGGCTGCGCTTCGACTATCAGCCTTCTGCGGCGCTTTCGGGCAATGTACTGATCGCCCGCAGCGATCTCGACAGCGAGCGGCTCGGTCGCGCGGACCAGGAAGGCATCGGGCGCGGTGAGCTTTCCGATGAGCGTTCGTTTGCGATCACGTCCCTGCAATCGGATTGGTCGGCGCGCCTGCGTGAGCATGTACTGTTGCAGTTCGGCGGTGAATGGCGCGGGATGCGCGGCCGCTACGACTATCATGATGAGGCGGAGTTCTATCTGCTGTTCGACACGCCGGGCGCCGCGCAGGAGGTCGAGCGCGAGCGCAGCGTCAGTTTGCGACCCGAAGGCGATCACTACGGGCTCTATACAAACCTGCGCGTGGAGCCGACGTCGCGGCTCACTGCGGACCTGGGCGTTCGCTGGGATCGCGAGACCTTGAGTCCCGACGCAACCGACCAGGTGAGTCCGCGCCTCAGCCTGCTCTACTCGCTCGGCGAGCGGACGCGCCTGCGCGCGAGCTGGGGCCGTTACTTTCAGACCCAGTCGATCAATGAGCTGCAGGCGTCCGACGGCGTGACTGAGTTCTTTCCGCCGCAACGCGCCGATCATCTGATCGCGAGCCTCGAGCATCAGCACGCAAGCGGCGTCGAGATACGCCTCGAGGCGTACCGCAAGGAGTACCGGCAGGTGCGTCCTCGCTTCGAGAACCTGCTGAACACGTTCGTGCTGTTGCCTGAGCTGAAGCCCGATCGCATTCGAATCGCACCCGAGCGCGCGCGGGCGACCGGCGCGGAGCTTTCTCTTCGCCAGAGCGTCGGCCCCGCGCTCAACTGGTGGTTGAGCTACACGTGGTCTTCTGTGGAGGATGACTTCGGCGGTATGCGCACGCCGCGTAGCTGGGATCAACCGCACTTGCTGAGCGGCGGGGTCACCTGGCGCAATGAAGACTGGGAATTGAGCCTCGCGGGCGCGTATCACTCAGGCTGGCCCACCAGCGAACTCACGCTCATCGAATCGGAGGAGACCCCGATCGTCGCCACCAGCCTGCGCAACGAGCGACGACTCGACGACTATCGCAGGCTCGATGCTCGCGTCGCACGAACGTTCGACCTCGCCGGCGCCGGCGCACTCACTGTGTTCCTCGAAGTGAACAACGTCCTGAACCGAGCCAACGACTGCTGCGTCGAGTACGAAGTCGAGGACGAAGTCGACGACGACGTGGAAGGCCTGGCCCTCGACGTCAGCAGACGTTCCTATTTGCGGATCACGCCGTCGCTGGGCGTGGTCTGGCGGTTCTGAGGTACGTTGTGGGCTCCGGGCTCGGGGCTCGGGCCTCGGGTCAGAAAGAGACGTATCTTTTTCTCGCCCAAGCCCCGCGCCCCAAGCCCGAAGTCCCAAGGAGTCGCCCCGTGAACATCCTGCCTGTTCTCACCTTGAGCGTCGTGGTGCTGTTCATCTCAACACCAGTTCGCTCGCTCGATCTGCAGGACTATCGTGCGCTCGATCTTTCGCACGCTTACGACGCGCAGACGCTCTATTGGCCGAGCCGGCCGCCCATGACTTTCGAGCTGCAGAAGCTTGCCTCCGGCGTCACTCCCGGCGGGTGGTTCTATGCAGCGAACCGCGTGTGCACGCCTGAGCACGGCGGAACGCACCTCGATGCGCCGCTCCACTTCCATGAGCGCGGTCAGACGACGGAACAGCTCCCGCTCGAAAAACTGCTCGCGTCGGGAGTGAGGATCGATGTGACCCGGCAGGCGCAAGCCGATCGCAACTACCGTTTATCGCGGGAGGATGTGCTGCGCTTCGAAAAGCGCGCCGGGAAAATCCAGCCCGGGGCCATCGTTCTATTGCACACCGGCTGGAGCCGGTTCTGGCCCGACCGTGCAAAGTATTTCGGCGATTCATCGCCTGAAGACGCCAGTCGTCTCGAATTCCCGAGTTACGGCGAAGACGCCGCGCGGCTCCTCGTCGAGGAGCGGCAGGTGGCGCTGCTTGGCGTGGATACCGCGTCCATCGACTACGGCCGCTCGAAGGACTTCATCGTGCATCGGATCGCCGCGGCGCGAAACGTCGGCGGCCTGGAGAATCTGACCGGCCTGGACGCACTTCCTGAAACAGGCTTCACTGTGATCGCCCTGCCCATGAAGATCGCCGGAGGTTCGGGCGGCCCTGTACGCGTCGTAGCGCTCGTACCGAAGAACGCTTCAAGCGATTAGGGAGGAGAAGAGCCGCGAAGGACCGCATAAAAGATGGACTGAATAGCCTGAAGGACGCAACACGCTTCCTGGATCCGGGATCACCTCCCTGATTTTTTTGCGGTCTTTCCCGGCTCTTCTTATTCAAACCCATCGCGCGCATTCGCCGGTGCGCAGAGAGCGGGCTCTTGATTGGATAGCCCGCCGATTGTCCGACAGTCGACCTTGAGCAGCCGTCGGCCGAAATCGATCACCGCCGCGACTGCGCCTGAGAATGGATGCTCCGCTCCAGCGCTCCGCGATCCCAGTGACTCAGCGCGGCGGCTGCTTCATAAGTGCTCTGCAGAAACTCCAACAGCGCCGCATCGGGCGACTCCGCCTTGCGCATGTCCTCATACGGCAGCACGAATTCCTTCAGTACATCGCTGTAGTGCGCCGCATCGGGGTGCACGTCGGCCGTCGCAAAGCCAGGGGGCTCGGGATACGCGTACGAATAGAAAATCGCGTGCGGGTATTGCGGGCCGCCCGCCCAGAACCCGGCGCTGCTGACTTCGTGCGAGTACGCTTCACGAGCCACCCAATCAGGCAGGTGGGGAACGCCCCCCGGATGCTCTGGCGCGGTGCGTCCGGAGAAACGCGTCACCGCCAGATCGGCGCTGCCCCAGAAAAAATGCACCGGGCTGCACTTGCCGATAAAGCGCGCCCTGAAGTCCCCGAACACGCGCTCGGCCTGCACGAGCACCCGCCAGTACCGATGCGCGTATTCGGCGTCGTAGGCGCGGTGGACCTCGTCTTTGTCGAACGGAATAACGGGGTCCGGCAGCTCATTCGGCGTCGTGTGAATCGTGATACTCACTCCAAGCGATTGCAGCGCGTCCATCACCTTGCGGTAGAAGGCGGCAGTGGTCTGCGGCTCGAGCGGCAGACTCACGGCGTCGGCGCCAGTCACGCGCATGAGCAGGCGGTGCTCGACAAAGTCGAAATCGATCTGCAGCGATCCGGCCTCGCAGGGTATGAGCCCGGTCGTAAGGCCTGTAGCGGTGACGCGCAGAGCGACGTGCCACGAGTGATTCACCCATGGACATTGCACGACACGAATCTTGCCGATGATCTGCAGCCACAGGTGCAGAGTCGCGCAGGTTTCACGCCATTCCTCGTAAGGCAACGCGGGCCAGATCGACAAACGTTCAACACTGCGCGCCATGAAATTGAGCTCCGCAGATGAATTGCGAGCAATACGAACGAAGGCTTGAGAATGCGCCGGCGAGCGACCGGAATGCGACCGTAGTTTTCCGGCCTTCCGCTTTCCGCGCCGTCATTGCACTCGAAGAAAGCGCGCTCTATCCGACGACCCCCTGCGAGACATCTATATCTGTTGCGCCTGCATCTCCTCGCGCCGAGAAGCTACATGGCGACCTGGGAGAGCGCCGGCTCGGGAACCGATGGCTCGGGAACCAGTGAGTCGGTGTGACGCGCGCCGACAACTTCCACGATGCCATACAACAGATCTTCCTCGGTAAACGGCTTCGTCAAATGCAGGCAACGAGGTTTCGATCCCGACCCTTCGCCGGAATCGCACGCACCGATCAACAGGATAGGAACGCCGCTCTTTCCCAGTTGCCGAATCAGGGCGGAGACCGCCGGAGTTTCGGAATTGTCGATCAGCGCCGCATCGACATGCGCAGTGGGCGCACTGCCCCAGAGACCGACGAGATGGGCGCTGGATCCAAATACTTCACATCCGATGTCCTGCAAAGCGTTCTTGAGCAGGCAGTACAGGCGATCGTCGTCTTCGACGAGGAGAATACGTTTCCCGTCGAGCGCCAACGGGTTTTCCGGGATGCGCGGTCTCATGACACCGTAAGCCTCCGGGCGGTCGCCGTACTTCGGCTCGTCGCCATGACATACCTTCTGGCTAAACGACCAACGGCGCCGTCGTATCGGCGGCGCCGCGCAGGGCCAATGCGGAAACGCGCTGCTCCTCTTCGAGGTTCCTGTCCGGAGCGACCGGAACGGGAAGCTACTTATCGAATTCCTCGCGGCGCTTTCGATTGGTGAAGTGCGCGTTGCCGAGGCCTGTTCCGATCGTCATCACTCCCCAGTGTCTGACGTCCTGCAGCATCCACGGCAGTTCGCTCAGTCCCTGAACGACCGCGTCGTTGTGCATGACAACGACTGTCTCGTGGCCGCCGATTTCTGGAATGGCGTCGCGCAGGCGTTGCGGCAAGTTGAAACTCCTGCTTTCCCAGTTTCCCGGAAGATTCTGGCCGCCGCGCTCTATTGACCCATCCGGCCGAATCACCCCGGGACAACCAACGCCGATGAACGGCGCCAGCGCCAGCCCCTGCTTTTCGGCGCGCTTGATGAGTCCTTCGAGAAAGTCGACGAGTCGCGCGACGGCGTCCTCCCGCGTCGGCGCTTCATCACGATGACGCCAGATCTCGTACCGACTGACGGAAGCATCGGTGAGATCCGAGTCCTTCCTGCCGTGAAGTTCAACGATGCCCGCCCGAATGTTGCTGCCGCCAATATCGACGGCCAGGATGCTATCGTGGCCAGCGAGAATCCAGGACGGAACAAGGTGCACGCTGCCTATCAGCCCGGCATGGTCAGGCGCATGGTGAATGGGGCGCAACTCAACTTCGTGGCCTTTCGCCTTCAGACATACGGCAGCTCGGCCGATGGCGAGCTCGCCGATGCGGCTCTCTCGCAAGCCGCCGCCCACCACGATGCGCTCGACGTTCTTCCAATCCTTGAGACGCAGAAAGCGACGAATGACCGCTGCGAATTCCTGCGCGAACTCCTCGACGGCGCTGTGAATCATGCCCGCCGCCTCCGCCTCGCCTTCGATGAGCAATTTGTCGAGCTGTTTCTTGCTGATCTCTTCGCTCGGAACCTCGCCGAGAGGATCGTCGCCCAGTTTGGCGATCTGCTCGCGCCAGTCGTCCAGGATGGCCTGAAACGCTCGCTTGCTGGCGCGGTCGCCGACGAACCCATCGGCGCTGCGGAGCTCGACATTGTAAGAGTCCACGCGAACGCGACTGAGCTCCTCGGCGCCGTGAGCGAGTAAAGGGGACGAAGGCGAGTCGGCGAGCGTTTCTGACATGGCGGGGCGGTGTAACGTTCTCCCCAAGGGAACACGCCGGACGCGCGACCCGTTCCCATCGCAGGAAGCTCTTCGTGTTTGAAAGACGCTCCGCCGTTCAGCGGCGAGGCGACGCGACGTGCGCTGGAACACGCCAGCAAGGCGTCTGAATCAAAGCGCCGTCCAACCAAGGCGGACGGCGACGTCCGCAACAAATCTTCGACACTGATAGGCCAGCGCAGGCGCCGCCAGGTCCGCACGACCGGCGTCCGCCAGCATCGTTTGTATGATTTTTCGCTGTTCGGCCGTAGCCATGCGCAGCACGACCGCCATCGTCACTTCGAGCATCTCTTCGAGCACCTGAACGCGCAACTCCAGGTCAGATTGCGTTTGCATCTGCGCCACTCCTCCGCCGCCAACCCCGGCGCCGGCGCTTGTTCCGGGCGGGGGTGGCGCATCAGGTTTGTGAACGGAACGCGGTTAGAGGTGCGGCGCACCGACGACTCAGGAGTCCGGCTCGCCGAACTGGTACTCATCCAACAGGCTCACTGGAATATCGAGACGCAGCACCGCATGGTCTGGTCTCAGGACCACGTCGACGCCATTCTCAGCGACGGCGCCGACGATCCAGTTACCGTAGCAATCCCGGGCGATCAGCAGGCGACCCACATCATCGCGCGTGAGCGGCCTGTCACGTGTGGTGTACCAGAGCGGCGCTGTCGACGCCCCGCGGCTTCGTGCGGCATGCATAGCCCACCTCCGGCAACCAAATTGCAGAGCACCGGCCGAAGTTCCGCTGCGCCGTAGGCCTCAACTGACGACGTGCCTCTGCTGGCAATCGCTGTTGTTTTTCCGTCGTCAGTGGAACGGGCGGTCGCTCCAGCAGGTGTAGAAGTAGAGATCCAGTTCGAATTCATCCAGACGGGCGCCCAGATCAAGCAGCATCTCACCCAGCTCTTCTGAAGGTGGGCTGGACTGCTGATTTCGAGCGGCGATCTCGTAACTTCGGCGCGCCAGCTCATAGGCATGCTTCGCACGGTCGTAGTCACGCGTCGCGTTAGCGACGTGCAGCCAATTTGCGATGCATTGCAACTCGTCGCGCGCAGAATTCGAGTCGCCGCCATGCACAGGCGCAATGCCCTGCACGTAGGTTGTCTGCGTGGTGCTCATACCAGAGTGGCTTGTCTGCGTGGTGCTCATACCAGAGTCCTCCCTGACGTAGTCGCGCGAAGCACGCCAGGTTCCCCTCGCGCAGACAACGGCAGGAGGACCTTTTCAACGCTGAAAACACTCAAGGCGTCGAGAAATTAAATGAACATTTTCCACGCGCGGCCGTTGAGTTGACGCGAGCCAAGAGAGCAAGAGGACGTATGCGGCGTTGTCTGACATACGTTGCCCGTGAAATGTGGAGAGGGGGTCAGCAACGATGAACCGCAATGATCCATCCGAAACAAGTCGACAATCCGAGGCGATTCGCCAGGCCAGCACCGCTTTGACGGCGGAGCTGCTTGCCACTGACCTGGAGCTCGCCCTGACCTTTGTCAAGGTCGCTGAGGAGACGGAGAGCACCGCTCACGCCCGTCTTGCTTTGGGAAAAGCTCAGCGGGGATACGACACGGTAAGCCGCTTTCTGGATCGGGTCGCGTTGGACGCTGCGCAGCAACAGGTCATCGATGAACGCCGCAGCCGCCTGCACCATCGACTCGCCGCTATGAAATCCCGGCTTCACCTGGTGTAGGTCGACCGGACAGTTGAGCTTCGATCGTCACAACGGCGCCTCGTTGACAGCGCCGCGGGCATTCGCTGGATGACTCATCAAGAATCGTCGGCACATCGACCGGCGTAGCAGGCTATTGAAAAACTATTTCAACGCCTGGTAATCCGGGCCGAAAAAGTGGATGTCTACGTGTTCGCGCCCGGTCTCGATCCCAAGGGGATCGATGTGTCCACACAGCAGAACCTTCTAGGTGAGCGGCGAGCGCAAGCTCGCGCTTGAGAACGCCAAGTACTACCGGCAGGAGCGGTGTATCGAAAGAGCGGCTCGATGTGCGCGTGGAGCGGGACACGCTGGTGGTCGAGGGCGGCGCTCAGCTCGAAATGCATGAGGGGACGGAAGCGCTTCATGCCGACGTGCGGTCGACCGCTATCGACGCAGCTTTGCGCTCTCCAACGAGCTCGACTCGGACAAGATTGACGCGAACCTCAAGGACGGCGTGCTCATCGTTCGCATCCCGAAGCGGGCGGAGATGCCAGCCGCGAAAGATCGAAGTGCACACGTCCTGAGCCTGGGCAAGCTCTGACTTACCCGCCTACCCTGACATTCGAAGCATGCAGATGCCCGAAAGACTGCGATTGCTCTCGGATGGAAGTAGATCAGAAAGTCCCTGGCGGGCAGGAGACAAGTGGAGAGCGGCTGTTCGCGCTATCGCCGTCGCGGCGCGGTTACGCATAGCCGACCTCCCTTGCTATTCAAGAACGCATCACGCGCGCGCGTCTGCCTCACTTACGCGTGGTAGGCGAGTAACCAGTTCGCCCCCTGGCCGCGATGGCGCGGAGGAAAAGAGCGAGGAAAAGATGCGATCTTTCTGGCAAACGCTCGCCGCTGCACACCGCCGCGCACGCGCCCTGCGACGAAACAATTTCTCGCCGCGACGCATTTCGATGTATGTATGCACATTGCTCAGATCACTCCGCTTTACGAAGCCGTGCCGCCGAAACTGTATGGAGGTACGGAACGAGTCGTCGCTCACCTGTGCGATGCACTCGTCGAGCTGGGACATAGCGTCACGTTGTTCGCCTCGGCAGAGGCGCATACGAAAGCTCGCCTCGTCGCCATGCGCGATCAGGCGATACGGCTCGACAGTGCGCCGCTCAAGTCGGATATGGCTGCGCATCTCGCGATGCTCCACGAAGTGAGACGGCGCTCGCGCGAGTTCGATGTGCTGCATTTCCACGTGGATTTGCTGCACTTTCCGATGTTTGAGCAGCAGGCTCATCGCACGCTCACGACGCTTCACGGGCGGCTTGATGTCAAAGACTTGCCGTCCGTGTATGAGCGCTGGCCCGACTATGGCCTGGTGTCGATCTCTGATCGGCAACGCGAGCATTTGCCGGATGCGAACTGGCTGGCGACCGTGCCGCACGGCGTGCCGTCGCACCTGTACCGCTTCTGTGAACGTCCAACCGGCGACTACCTTGCGTTCCTGGGACGGATATCGCCCGAAAAGCGTCCTGATGTCGCGATTCGACTCGCGCGCCGTAGCCGGCATTCCTCTCAAGATGGCGGCAAAGGTCGATGCTGTCGATACAGCGTATTTTGAGACGGTCGTTAAACCCCTGCTCGCGGATCCTGGCATAGAATTCGTCGGGGAGATCGGCGATGAGCGCAAGTCCGAGTTTCTCGGCAATGCGCTTGCACTTGCTTTTTCCGATCCACTGGCCGGAGCCTTTCGGTCTTGTCATGATCGAGGCGATGGCTTGTGGCGCACCGGTCATCGCGTGGAACTACGGCTCCGTGCCCGAGGTGATCGAGCACGGCGTCTCCGGATATATCGTCGACACCGAGGAGGAGGCCCTGGCGGCGATCGCCCGAATTCCAGCATTCGATCGGCGGCGGGTGCGCGACGCGTACGAGCAGCGTTTCACTGCGACGACGATGGCTCGCGCCTATCTGGATGTGTACGAGCAGCTCGTGAAGCGCCAACCCCTTGCGTCGCGTATCGTAATACGCAGGTCCGCGATGCGGCGCACGGCGCCCCTGCAGCCTCGCGGCGATGCTGCATCAAAGACCTTTCGGAGATCCGCCATGTCCGTCGCGGATGAACCGGGAGAACGCCGCGGATTGTTGCCGCGGTACACGCTGAAAGACGCCAACACGTTCCTGCTCGCCGACGCTCTCGGCGACATTCAGGGGAGCGACGATGGTCTCTTCACGAATGACACACGAAGGTTGTCCCGCCTGGAGATTTCCATTGCAGGCCGTCGGCCCTCGCTGCTCGGCGCCGCCATCAATCAGGACAACACGCTCTTCACGGCTCACCTTACGAATCGGCCGCTGGCAGCACTGGGCGAGCTCGCGCTGCCACAAGGTGTGATTCATATCGAGCGCAGCCGTTTCCTGTCGGGAAGCCGCGTGTATGAGCGCCTGACCTGACGAACTTCAGCCAGTACGATGCGCACGTTCCGCTACGGCTCGCCTTCGGCGCGGACTTTGCCGACATTTTTGAAGTGCAGGGGCAGGTCCGCAAGGAACGCGGCGTTCATCTCCCGGCGAATGTCGACCAGCATGCCGTGCGATTGTCGTACCGGGGGCGCGACGATGTGCTGCGCAAGACGGAACTGTGGTTCTCACCGACTGCCCGCGTCGCTCTCTGCGGAGAAGCAGAATTCCACATTGACTGCCGCGCGGAGGCAGCACCGCAATCTATATCGAGATCGGCGATGAGGACGGCGCCTCGCCTTCGCTCGGAGCGATTTGAGGACGCGGCCCCGGCCTCGAACGAGCATGCAGGCGCGGCTGGCCAGGGTGCATCGATCGTAGCTCCGGACGGCTGTTCAATCAATGGATCGATCGTTCGCGTTCGGATCTCGCGTTGCTGACGACAGCCATGCCGACCGGCCCCTACCCTTATGCGGGCATCCCATGGTTTGCGACCCAGTTTGGCCGCGACGCGATCATTACGTCGTTGCAGACGCTCTGGATCAATCCGGCGCTTGGCGCGGGCGTGTTGAAATTTCTCGCATCCACCCAGGCGCGCGAAACGTCAGCGTTTCGAGACTCCGAGCCGGGCAAGATCATGCACGAAACACGTCGCGGCGAAATGGCTGCGCTCGGAGAAGTCCCCTTCGGTTGTTATTACGGCGGCGTGGACACGACGCCGCTGTTCGTGATGCTCGCCGGCGCGTACGAGACGTGCACTGGCGATCGAAGTGTAGCGGATGACATCTGGCCGGCGCTGCTCGCCGCGACCGAATGGATCGAACGACGCATCGACGGCAGTCCAACTGGATTTCTGGACTACGCCCGAGGCGAAGAGAGCGGGCTTGCGAATCAAGCCTGGAAAGACAGTCACGACTCGATGTTTCACGCGGACGGAACCTTTCCGCCAGGCCCGCTCGCGGTAGTGGAAGTACAGGGCTACGCGTACGCAGCGCTCGAGGCGATGTCGCAGCTCGCCGAAATACGCGGCGACAGCTCACGAAGCGAAGCATGGTTGCGCCGTGCACAGCGACTGCGCACGGCTATCGAGGAGAAGTTCTGGGCGCCTGGAATGAACTACTACGCAATCGCAATCGACGGCAAGGGGCGCCAATGCCAGGTCTATGGATCGAACGCCGGCCACTTGCTGTATTGCGGCGTTCCGAGCGCGAAGCGGGCCTTCGCGGTCGCAGAACATCTGCTATCGAAACGCTTCTCCAGCGGCTGGGGCATCCGGACGTTCGCCGGACGGTCAGCCTCGCTATAACCCAATGTCCTATCACAATGGTTCGATCTGGCCGCACGACACATCAATCGTGGCCGCCGGGTTATCGCGTTATGGTCGGCGGGTCGAAGTCGCCCAACTCCTGAGCGAGATCTTCGAAACCGCCAATCGTTTCAATATGCGGCTTCCGGAGCTCTACTGCGGGTTTCCTCGAATCGAGGGGCAGGGACCTGCGCCGTATCCGGTGGCATGTCTCCCGCAAGCATGGGCGGCCGGCGCTGCGTTCCTGTTATTGCAGGCGAGTCTCGGAATTCGGATCGACGGCCGCCGCCGTGAAGTGCACATCGAGCGTCCGATGTTGCCGCCCGATGTGGATTCGCTGTCAGTTCACGCCCTCCCCGTGGCCGACGTTTCGATCGATCTCGACTTCCAGCGCGCGGGTGATGACGTCGTCGTGGCGCCGACCGGTCATCGCGAAGCCGGAGTGCGCGTGCTGGCGCACTTATAGCGTCATGCGCATTCTGCGCACCTCGCCGGGCCATCCCTGGCCCGGACAACCCCGGTGTGCCCGGCAGTGACCGATCGCAGTCACAACGGCGGAGCCCTCCATAGGTTCCAGACAGAATCGGCCGGGCTTCGGCACTCACTCTGATCGCACATGCAGACTCTCTCTCCGAAGCGCGAGGTGCGCTCAGAGGCTCACTGCGGAGATATGGCCGGTCTCCTCGAGTGTCGCGAGCTTTACCTGTTCTGGAGTTCGTAGCCGAGCTTGCGCAGCCCGGCAAGCAGTTCCGCGCGACTGACGCCCTCCTCGATGAGCGCGTGTTCGATAATGCGGCCGTCGCGGATGAGCGCGCGCGGCGCGCCGCGAATCAGACGCCTCAGGGTTGAGGAGCGTGCACATAGCAGTGCGATAACTCGGTGAAGCGCAAAGACCGTAACGACGAACACCAGTGCGTTCCATGCTCCTGGTTGAAGCGCTGTCGTCTGCATCACCACGCCCAGCGTGATGAGAACGATCAGGTCGAACGTCCGTAGTCTGTCCTGCCAGACGTTTGCCGGCGAGCCGCATCAGAACGATCAGCGCCACGTAATACGCAGTCGCCCTCCCCGCCTGGACCAGTAATTCTTCGAGCATGCGTAGTCTCCGCCGCTGCATGAGCGGCTTCACAGGATGAGCGCGAGCGACGATCTTCTTCAACGCCAATGGACGAAGATAAGTTCGTGGCGCCTTACAGGTTCGAATCGACTGCACGACTGATGCCTGGGATACGCCAACAGCCCGCAAGCGACGCGCGGTCTCGTGAGCACGAGATCACTCTGTGGCCTGGCGATCGCGCACGATCGCCGCTGCGGCGAGTCCCGCGGCGAACGCCGCATAGGCTGCGAACATGGAGCCTGGACCGAGATGCTTTCTGAATCCCGGCCGCAAGCGGCGCGGCGTGAAGGTGTAGTCGACGATGTACGCCGCAGCGGTCGTCGCGGCTGCTTCAATGCAATGTCGCGCAGCGCTCTTGCGGGCGCCGCCGAAAGCGCGCTCATGCAGGAGCGCCCAGAAAATCGAGCTTGCGTGATGAATCGTATAGCCGACGGCTGTGTGCTTTAGCGTCGCGCGGCGCGTAAACGCTTCTCCCTCCCCCCAGAGCCACTGACTCGGCCCATTGAGCGCGCCAGCGGGCGCATTCTCTTCAATCTCGCTGCATATCGCCAAGACGATGGCCGACACAATGCTCGCCGCGCTACCCGACAAGATTGCGTCGCGCGCCGCACGCCGCCTGAGCCGTCGTTTCGAGTCGCCGTTCAAGTTCCATCGCCGTAGCTATGCTGCAACATTAAGGGACGACGGGACGTTACGGTTCCCGGGCATACAAGAGAGCGGCTTGAATCGCATCTGGCTGCTTCGATACAAACCCGGCGACTGTAGTCGTGAGTCCGTTGTACGCTCAAACCGCGAACCAAACCATGAGCAGTCCGCGATGACCTATCTCACAGTGAAATGGCTGCACATTCTGTCCTCCACTTTTCTGTTCGGTACGGGGCTTGGCTCGGCGTTCTACATGTTGCTCACGAGCCTGACGCGTGATGTACGCGCGACGGCGGTCGTCGTGCGCTATGTCGTGGTCGCCGACTGGGTGTTCACGACGCCGGCCATCCTTCTGCAGCCGCTCACCGGTTTCTATCTCATTCAGCTCGCGGGCTTTCCCCTCGGCAGCGCGTGGATCGCCTGGTCCATTGCGCTGTACCTGCTGGCTGGCGCGGCGTGGCTGCTGGTCGTGTGGATGCAGATCCGGATGCGGGATATGGCGCAAGCCGCCGTGCGCAACGGCCGCCGAACTGCCGGCGCTGTATTGGAAGTATCTGCGCTGCTGGGTCGCGCTCGGCGTCGTGGCCTTCCTTTCCCTGGTTGTCGTGTTCTATCTCATGGTCGCGAAGCCTGTCGAGCTGCGGGGATGGGGATAACAGATGCGGCCAATTCAGCGCGGCGGCGGCGCTCGGCCTCGCGTCCCTCCTGCCGAAGGCCTTGGGGCGCGGCCGTCGTGGATGCGAAGTTCAATGGCTCGCCGCGGATTCTTCGACCCGACGCGCCGTCGCCACCGCGTCTTCGCCACCGCGTCTTCGTGTTCGCCCGGCCTGACCAATCTCTGATTTTTTTGATTTCGTGCGACACGCAGGCGACCCGGCCGCCGCGACGCGGCGGCCGCTTCGCCACGCAACTAACTACTCAACTACCGGCCTTGCTGTGCAGTGAGTGCGCCATCTCCTTGTGCTGCTCCAGCGTCGGAAGGGTCGAGGCGGCGAACTGCTTCAATTCGGCCGGCATCTGCGGCTGCTGCGAGGCGGACTCGAACAACGCCACCGCCTTGTCATGGCCTTTCGCCATCGCCTTCACGTACTCACGATCGAACTGTTCGCCGGTCATTCCCTGCAGCTTCATCTTGAGCGATTCGTGCTCCTGATCCAGCGATTGCGGCAACTGGAGGTTCTCCTTCGCGGCGATCGCCTTCAGCTTCTTGTCCGCCGCGCTGTGATCCTTGATCATGCGCTCCGCGTACTTGCGCACGTTTTCATCCTTGGTGTTTTGAAGCGCGATCTGGCCCAGTTCGATCTCAGCTTTGCCGATGACCGCAACCTGCGACGCAAACGATTCCGGCGTGACGGATTTCGTCATCGCCTTTCCTTCCGTGACCTCCTGTTGATGAGGCGTCGAGGCGGACGCTGGCTCTGCCGTCTGCGTTGCGGGCGCTTCCGACGCGCTGGTGGACGTAGCGTCCCGTTGATGGGGGCTTGAAGCCGCGCTCGGATCGGTTTCTTCCGCCGGCGGACGCGCTTGCCCGACTGCAGCCGACGCCAGCAATGGGGCGATCGCGATCGTGGCGAGCAATGAAAATTTCTTGCGTCGTTCATTCGCTGACATCTCAAATCCCTCCTGCACTCACTCTATGATTGTTATTGAAGGCGACACGCCAATCCTTTGTTCCTGCAGGCCCGGAACACGGCGCCTTGAGAATTGGTTCACTCTGTAGTCCGGCATGACCAGGACGCGCTCATGACGCCCGGTGACGATCTCTGCGCTTTCCCCACGTTGAACGTTATGTTTGAGCACTTGCGGCGACGCCGGAGACGGCGATGCCGAGCCGCGTGAGCAGGCACACGGCTTCGTCTCGGGCTGTGTCGCTCGACACTCCCGCGATCGGGCGCCGCTACGCGTGGCCGCTGATGAAGTGCGCGATCTCTCACTGGATGAGCGATCAGGCGGCGACGATCGGTGCGGCGCTGGCGTTCTACTGCGCGTTCTCGCTCGCGCCGCTGCTCATTATTCTCGTCACAGTCGTCGGCTGGATCGTCGGCGTCGAAACTGCATCTTCCCAGCTCAGCGCGCAGCTCACTTCGTTGTTCGGCGCTGCGACCGCAGAGACGCTCGTCGCGGCCATGGAGGGATCCCAGAGCGCCGATGGCGTCGCAGCGAGCGTGATCAGCATTGTGAGCCTCCTCGTGGGCGCGACAACCGTGTTCGCAGCGCTCGAGGCCGCGCTGGAACAAATCTGGGGCGCTCGCGCACTCGCTCCGAAGGGCATGCGCGGCTGGCTGCGGGCGCGAGTCCTGTCCTTTGGCCTGATCCTGGCGGTCGGATTCCTGCTGCTCGTCTCCCTCTCCCTGTCGACGGCGCTTTCCGCCCTGCGCGAAACGATCGCTGCGCGCTTCGCTGAGTTCGTTGTGTTCGCAGTAGTCCTCGACTTCGCGATCTCGATCGGCCTCATCACCGGCCTGATCGCCCTCATCTATCGCTATCTGCCTGCCCGACGGCTAGCCTGGCGCCCCATCCTGACTGGCGCCCTCTATCACGGCGCTGCTTTTTCATTTGGGACGCTGGGCCATTGGCCTGTATCTTGGCCGCTCCACACAGCCCTCGGCGTTCGGCGCCGCCGCGTCCCTCGTGGCCATGCTGCTCTGGCTTTACTACTCGGCGCAGATCTTTCTGCTCGGCGCCGAATTCACCGCCTGTCTTGGCGGCGCTCGCGACGCGCCGCGGGCGCACTCTTCCACGCACTCCTGAGCAGCGAGAGTCCCCGCAACCCTCGCCGCGCTCAGCATGCGGGCAGATTCAGTATTTGACGACGGGAGATTCAGTATTTACACGCCGCGCATTGGTGGGTATGTATTTACATGACTCTCAATAGTGATCGTGTGCGTCTCAGCGGGGCCCGACCGGAGGAGGGGGTCCTCATGGCCAGCGTGATTCAAAGCACCTGCAGTCATTGCGGCTGCGTCAAGTACTTCGACGGTTCGGGTCCGCCGGCTCGAACCTCGAACGTGATCCGCCTGCTGTCGGCGCAAGAGTGCTCACGCTGCCGTCAGCACGGCGTCGTGGTGACCCTCGACGCCGAGCTGCCGCCGGATCGCGAACTTGAAGCGCCGCCGAACGCGGCAAGCGACGTATCGCCCGGGAGCGCTTACCCGCGCTGAGGCTGCGCCTCGGCGATCAAGCGCCGTTGTCCGTTCCCCGTTGTGCGTTATCCGTTATTCGTTCGGCGCCGCGACTTCGGCAGGATCTCTCTGCGGACAACGGTCAACTCACAACGGACAACACTTGGCGCAGGGCGAGGATCAGCGATGCGTTGGCGACGCGGCTCAGAAGCGCCACGCGCCCGAGAGCCACGCCGCATTGGCGTCATCCACTTCGGAGACGTCGATGATTTCGTACTCCAGTCGCGCATGCAGATGCTCGAACAGCGTGATTCCGAGCCCTGCGCCGTAGACCAGATCCTCGTTGCTGTCATCGAGCGATCCGAGGTTTTCGGCGTTGATCTCTATGTCGTAAAAGTAGTAACCCACCTTCGCGAAGAGCTCGAGGGGCCCGAGCGGCAACGTTCCGATCAGGTACGGCGCAACCCCGCTGATTTCAGCTTCGACGTTGATGTCCTGCATTGGTACTCCGGGCTTAAGCGACAACTGGATTCTGTCTTCGGGCGCGCCGAGATCAAGGTAGTCGAGCTCGACGGCGATGAAGGGAGCGAAGCGCCAACCGGCGAACACTTTGTACACGGTGTCATCGGCGTCGAACCCCTCCACCGTCGAGGCCACATCTCTGACGTCGTCAACTTCGATGTTGAACAGTCCAACTCCGGCGCCCAGATAAAGGCCCCTTTCGTTGTCCGCAAATGCAGGCGTCACGCCAATGGCGAAGAGCGCCGCGGCCAGTGTCAGGTGTTTCACGATGGCCACCTCAAATGTGTTGGGAACTGCCCCGTGAAGGATGATGCCTCTCTGCGAGCACACGCGGCTCTTAGTAGCACGTGTACGGGCACGCGCCCTTTCCCCCTATATACATGCAGACACTTCGTCCGACTCTTTGCGCTCTTTGCGCCTTGGCGAGAGATACTCTGGTCAACGATTGGAGCTCTCGCAGAGATCGCAAAGAACGCCAAGTCGGATCAGGTTCGCCTCCTGGTCACCGCGAATCCGGAGCGGACGCGCTCTCCTTCGCGACCAGCCAGTCGATCAGATCCAGAAGCTGTTGCACGCCGCCCGCCGAGCCCGTGTGCACGCGGTACTTGCCGTTCACGACAAAGCTGGGCGTTTGATCGACGCGGCACGCACGTATCCATGCATCAGCGCGCTTCACGGCGGCCTCGACGGAGAACGACTTCGCAGTGTTGAGGAACTGCTGTTGCGGAATCTTCGCGGTCCGCTCGTAAAACGCCGCGACTTGTTCGAGCGTCGGTTGCGGTTGCTTCAGTTTGCCGCTTTTCTGATCGACGACCGCCAGTTCGCCAGTCTTCCATACCGCGTCGAGCATCGCGCTGTGCGTCTTTTCAAGAACTCCCAGCGCCTGCGCCGTCAGGAAAGCGCGTTGAAACAGGGGCCAGCTCTCCGCGGCGTTGAACGACGCCGGCACATAGACCAGCTGCGCATTCGCAGGAAGACGGGTTTTCATCTGCTCCGCGATCGGATGAAACCGGGCGCACGCCGGGCATCCATACGAGAACGCCTCGGCGACTTCGATCTTGCCCGCCGGCGTCTGCGTTCGCTGCGCGGGTTGCACGAGAAAGTAGTGCTTGCCCTCGACCCATTGCTGGGCGCCTGCAACGGCAGGCATTCCAGCGAGCACCACCGCCCCGACGATCCCGATCAACCTGTTTGGCATGGTTTGACCCCTCTCATCTCAGCGCGAGACAACACGCAGACAATACAGGCGCCCACTGGTTCCGGACGCGGACCTCAGACTATCCTGTTTGCGGGGAGCTGGCTCGCGCCCGGAACCGCGATCCGTCATCGCAGGTGCGCCGCCGCTGCTCTGACGCGCATCGGCGTCACGCGCATCTTCGGTCGCGAGGGCGCCGATCCGATGGACGCCGACCGGCGGAAAATACTACGAAGCATCGACTGGATCAGAGGTTCCAGAGCACCCCAGGCGCCGTCTGCCGCCGCCACGGGTAGACTTCGGTCGCAGAAAGATTTGCGCAAGCGCTTGTATGCGCCGGCGCGTCCCCTTCAGGCTCGATTGAGGCCAGGCTCATGCCCGATAAAACTCCCGAAACCCTGCTCACGCTTGCTGAGCAATCGGCATTCCAGCACACAGGACGCACGGACGAGGTTGCGCGCCTGTGCGAGGCGTTCGCGCACACCTGGCCCGATGCTGTTCGGAGCTTCGAATACGGCCGCTCCGCGGAAGGACGGCCGATGCTCGCGCTCATCGCATCACGCTCCGGCGCCCTGTCGCCGGAAGAACTCAAGAGGAGAAAGACGCCGCTCCTGATGCTTCAGGGCGGCATTCATCCCGGCGAAAGCGACGGCAAGGACGCTGGCTTCATTGCACTGCGTGAGCTTCTGAACGGGACGGCGGCGCCTGGCTCGCTGGAGCGACTCGCAATTCTGTTCGTTCCTGCGTTCAACGTGGACGGCCACGAACGCTTCGGACGCTGGAACCGGCCAAATCAGGACGGGCCCGCAGAGATGGGATGGCGCGCGACCGCGCAGAATCTGAATCTCAATCGTGACTACATGAAGGCGGACGCGCCGGAAATGCACGCGATGCTGCGCCTCATCGACGCGTGGGATCCGCTCATCTGCGCCGATCTGCACGTCACCGACGGCGCGAATTTCGAGCCTGACATTTCGCTTCAGGTCGAGCCAGTGCATCAGGGAGATCCGGCGCTGTACGCGACCGGCGTGCAGCTTCGGAATGCACTGATCGAGAAGCTGGCTGCTCAGGGCTCGCTGCCGCTGCCTTTTTATCCCGACCTCGTCGAAACCGACGATCCTGCTTCAGGTTTTCATCTCACGGTGTATTCGCCGCGGTTCTCCACGGGCTACTTTGCTTATCGCAATCGTTTCACGGTGCTGGTCGAGACGCATTCGTGGAAGGATTACGCGACGCGGGTGCGCGTTACGCGCAATACGATCGTCGGGCTGACGGAGCTCGTCCTCGCGCACGGAACGAAGTGGCTCGAGGAAGTGCAGCGCGCCGACGCGAGAGCGAAGCAACTGGCCGGCGCCGAGGTGGCGCTCGACTACGCCGCCGCCTGGCGCGAACCCACGAAGCGGCTGTCGACGGACGACAGCGCCGACGAGGACGCCGCGGACCCGAGTACATCGATGATCGAGTTCCGCGGCTACGCGTACACGCGCACGCCATCGCAGATCTCGGGGGAGCTGGTGACCGTCTACGACCCGACGACGCCGCAGATCTGGCGCGTTCCGTTACGCAAAAATACGGCGCCCAGCCTCATCGTCAAGGCGCCCCGCAGCGGCTACATCGTGACCGCGGGCCACGCGCGGGAAATCGGTGAGAAGCTCGCGCTCCACGGCGTCGCGTGCGAGACGCTGCGCACGGCGCGCAACGCGGTGGACGTCGCCTGCTTCCGCGCGACGCGCTGCGAGTTCGCGAACGCGCCCTATGAGGGACGCATGCGCGTGCAGCTGCATGGAAGCTGGCGCGAGGAGCCTCAGGACATTCCCTCAGGATCGCTCCTCGTTCCGATCGGGCAGCCGCTCGCGCGATTGGTGATGGCGTTGCTCGAGCCGCAGGCCCCGGATTCTTTCGCTGCGTGGGGCTTCTTCAACGGCTGGTTCGAGCAGAAGGAGTACGTCGAACCGTATGTCGCCGAGATGATCGCTCGCGATCTCATGAGAAGCGATGCAAACCTCGCCGCCGAATTCGAGCGCAAGCTTGCGGCCGATCCGGCGTTCGCCGGCGATCCCAAAGCGCGCCGCGAGTTCTTCCACCGGCGGCACGCCTCCTGGGATCAGCGCTTCAGTCTCTACCCGGTGTATCGGCTCGAGAAGGCGTGGGCATGAGTACGCAGGCAATCGATCGACAGCTCGAGCGCCTCAAGGGACGGCCCGGTTCACGTTTCCAGCTTCCCACGCCGGCGCTCGTGCTCGAGCTGGACGCACTGGAACGCAACATCCGCGTCATGACGGAGCGCGCCCGAAGCGCCGGACTCCGCCTGCGCCCGCACGCGAAAAGCCACAAGTCGGCGCACATCGCAAAGCTGCAGATCGACGCCGGCGCCGCAGGCGTGTGCTGCGCCAAACTGGGCGAAGC
The DNA here is from genome assembly GCA_963723505.1 of uncultured Gammaproteobacteria bacterium. Taxonomy (GTDB): domain Bacteria; phylum Pseudomonadota; class Gammaproteobacteria; order Steroidobacterales; family Steroidobacteraceae; genus Steroidobacter. The sequence continues at coordinate 408,947 of CAVRQU010000015.1, read as the reverse complement.
CGAGGCGCTGATGGAGGCCGGCGTACGCGGCGTGCTGGTGACGTCGCCTGTCGTCGGCGGCGACTGCGCAGAGCGCGCCGTACAACTCGCGCACGTCGACGCGACGTTTCAGATCGTCGTCGATCATCCGGCGCAGGTCGACGTGCTCGCCGCCTGCGCGGAACGGCATCGCGGCAAGCTGCGCGTGCTCATCGATATCGATGTGGGACTCGCTCGCACAGGCGCGAACTCGGTCGCGGCGGCGCTCGAAATTGCAGGACGCGTTCGCTCCTCGCCCGCGCTGTTGCTTTGCGGCGTGCAGGGTTACGGCGGGCATTGGCAACATCTGCCGGGGCTCGAGACGCGGCGCGCGGCTGTCGCGACAGGCATGCAACGTCTCCGCGCCGTCGTTGACGCACTCAAGGCGCAAGGCGCCGCTCCGGAGATCGTGACCGGCGGCGGCACGGGAACGTTCGCCGCGGATGCAGATCTGCGCGTTCTCAACGAACTGCAGCCCGGGTCCTATGTCTTCATGGACGTGCAATATCGCGATGCGCTCGGCGCGGATCCGGACGGCGCATTCCAGCAAAGTCTGTTCGTGCAGTCGCGTGTGGTCAGCGTGAACGCGGAAGCCCACGTCACTGTCGATGCGGGTCTCAAGGCCTTCGCCACCGATGGCCCGACGCCTCGCGCGGTCGGCGCGCGCTTCGTTGATTGCAAGTACCACTACTTCGGGGATGAGCACGGCCGCCTGACGCGCCCGGTGAACGTCCCATCGATCGATCTCGATCAGCGCATTGAGTTCGTCCCGCCGCATTGCGATCCCACGGTCGATCGTTACGATCGCTACTTCCTCGTGCGCCAGGATGTGTTCGTCGGTACGACGCCGATCGAGGCAGCAAGGCGAGCGCAGTAGCGGCGTTCAAGCGATCAAGCGGCACAATCAATTTCTCTTCTACTGTATCTCGCCACGACGCCAGGCACGCGAAAGATGAGGGGCCTTTGACAGGATCACAAGGCTTGTCCTGAGCTTAAGCAGAGTAACTTTCGCCAAGACGCAAAGAGCGCAAAGGAAGCGACGGAATGCCTACAGGACTCTGATCCGACTTGGCGTGCTTTGCGATCTTTGCGAGAGATTTTTCCGATTTTTTCGTTCGTGGTGCGACGGACTGCGACGACCCGCTTCCTCAGGCAACCGGCACAACTTGCCGTTCGGTTGCTGAGCGCTGTGCAGCCGCAATGATCTGCAGCCCGGTCACGGCGTCCTCCGGATCGACTGGCGGCGGCGCCCGTTCACGCAGCGCACGCACGATCTGCGCATAGTAATTTTGATAGGCGCCCTTTTCGCTGGGTACAGTGCGCTGCTCGACGCCATCGCTCACCACACCCCACAGCTCCGGTGACTCCTCGCCCCACCCGGGCTGATCCGGCCGCCCGCCTGCTCGCAAGGCGGGTTCCTGCCTATCGGCGTGATGCTTTACAAAAGCGGCCCGCTCGCCGAGGACTCTCATACGCGGACCGGGGTGCGCAGCGAGATAGCTCGCCCACAAATGCGAGCGCACGCCGTTCGCGTGCGTCAAAGCGAGAAAGACGTCGTCATCGACAGCGAGGCCGGCCCGCCGCCGGTCCAGCTCGGCATATACATGCGTCACTGCGCCGAACAGGTGCAATGCCTGGTCGATCAGGTGACTGCCAAGATCGTAAAGCAGCCCACCCGCCTCCTCCGTCGCGCCGGATTCGCGCCATCCTCCCTTCAACTGCGGTCGCCAGCGTTCGAGCCTCGATTCGAAGCGGAGTACGCGCCCGAGGGCGCCCTCGCTCAGCAAACGCTGCACGGTCAGCAACTCGCTGTCCCACCGACGATTGTGGTAGGCGCTCACCAACAGGCCGCGACCGCGTCCCGCATCGATGATCTGCCGCGCTTCCGACGCGGTTCGCGCAAAAGGCTTGTCGACGACGACAGGCAATCCTGCTTCCAGTGCAGCAAGCGCGAGCGGCGCATGCGTGCTATTCGGCGTGGCGACGACGATCAGATCGTGTTCGGCCGCACGCCGCCATAGCTCCTCTGCGTGGTCGACCACGACGACGCCGGGATGCTCGCGGAGCGCCTGTGCTCGCCTGCCGGCGTCTCGCGTCACGACGGTGGTCAGGCGCAAACCCGGCGTCGCAGCGATCAACGGGGCGTGAAAGCAGGCGCCGCCCAGACCGTAGCCGAGCAAGCCGACGCGAAGATCGCCGCTCGCGTCTGGAATCGCCGTCATGCCTGAGCGCATCCTTGCAGCGCGAGCGCCATGAATACGTTCATTTACCCGCCCAGTTTGAATCCGTCTGCTCTTTCAACCCGCTTCCCGGGAAGAACAGCTTCACGGGGCGCACCTCGAAAATAGTTCCAACGCTGGGCAGCGAGCGCGCAATGTTCATTGCGTCCTCCGCCGACTTGCAGTCCACGATGTAGAAGCCGAGAAGTTGCTCCTTCGTTTCTGCGAAGGGACCGTCTACGACGGTGGGATCGCCGCCGGCCGTTCTCAACTGCCGCGCTGTATGCGTCGGCATGAGACGAACGACTGGACCGAGCTGGTGATGCGCCGCCAGCTTTTCATGGATCTGCAGATGCTGCGCCACATGGGCTGCGTCTTCCTCGGCGGTCATCGCCTCGACCCTGGCTTCGGACACATAAATCAGGATCGAATAGAACATCGGTTCGACTCGTTCAGCCCCAACGGGTGGATGAGCTTACTGGCGCCGCTGAGTGACGATCAACTGCGCTGCTTGCGTCATGGTGAAGAGGGATCTGGAGTAACCGCAAAGAACGCATAGAACGCAAAAAAAAGGATCAATAGCTAACGGAGTTGTCCGGGCGTCCCCCGAATGCCCCCCACCGCGGGCTTCGATTTGTTCACCCGTTCTTCTATGCGTTCTTTGCGTTCTTTGCGGTTACTCGATTCTCGTTCCAGTGACAGCCTGCAGGGCGGCCATCGGACCCGCGCGTTTGATCGTCGCAAACTGCGCATCATCGCGTGCGTAGAGCGAGCCGGCGAAGCCGAGCGCATTGATGGGCACGCCGTTGAAGTCCTCGCGGACGCGCGGCGCCGCGAGCATCCACTGACGCGTAATGAGCAGATTCCAGGGTGCGGACTGATAACGCGCGCCGTCTCGTTCAATGCTCGTAACGCCGATGCGCCCGAGCAATTCCGGGTACAGCAATGCGATGCGAGCCGTCGCGTCAGCCGGGCGGCGAAATAGCGAGGGGTCGAGCCACGTGAATGAGTGCCGGAACGCAAGCCCGGGTATGGTGATGACCCCCGTGCGATCGCGCACGCTCTCGAGCGCCGTATCGATCGGCGTCGACGGGCCCTCGCTCGCGAGCGGCAACGGGATCATCTGCCAGTGTTTGTGCGGCTGACTTGCGCCCGCCGCGGCGCCGGCGTTGTAGAAGCCAAGTCCGTCTACTTGCGCAAGACAGGCGCAAAGAGCCGCCACGTCGTCATCGTCCGGCAACACTTCCTGCGGGACGAACCGGCGCGTGACGATCAGCAGATGATGCGGCGTCAGATTGAACTTGTTCAGCAGCGCCACGTGCGTCGCTGAAATATCGGCCACGAACAACTCCGGATCGAATGGCAGAAACGGATTGACCGCCGCAGCCCCCGCCCGCGCCCGGCTATCGAGCCTGAGGCGACCCTGGCGCGAAACCCGGCGCACTACGAAACGCACGCCGTGATCGTTGATGAATTTCTGCTCGCTTTCGATCGACTGCAGCGCTCCGGAGGCCAGTGCGCTGCGCGTCGCGCGCAGCAATTGCGGCCATAGTGCGTCCGGAATGTCCTGATCTGGCGACATCGCTAAAGGACTTATTCTACGCGCCGACGCGCCGCACGGCGCAATGGAGGTGATCGACATGCAACTCATCACCGTCAGAATCGATAAGCCCGAAGCGACAAACTTCATTCTGGGGCAGTCGCATTTCATCAAGTCCGTCGAGGACATTCATGAAGCGCTGGTCGGGTCCGCCGCCGGCGTCAAGTTTGGGCTGGCGTTCTGCGAAGCGTCGGGCAAATGCCTGGTGCGCTGGTCTGGAAACGATCGCGGTCTCGAGGAGCTGGCGCGCAAGAACGCACTTGCTCTCGGCGCAGGTCACAGCTTCATCATCTTTCTGGGAGACGGCTTCTACCCGATCAATGTCCTGAATGCGATCAAGAGCGTCCCGGAGGTGTGCCGCATCTTTTGCGCGACCGCCAATCCCACTGAAGTCGTGCTCGCCGAAACGGAGCAAGGACGTGGCGTCCTGGGCGTCGTCGACGGCTTCCGGCCGCAGGGCGTCGAGGGGGCCGAGGACATCGAGTGGCGCCGAAGTCTGCTGCGGAAGATCGGCTACAAGCTCTGACCCGCGCTCATCGGCGCCGATCGATGCGGTTCGTCGGCAGCTTGGAGGGATGTTGAAAAAGGCTTTCCCTGCCGTTTTAGACGCGCACCGTCCATGGCGCGCGCCCTTCGGGCAGCGAAGCTGCCCAGATTCGTTCCCGACGAATCTGTCAACGTCGCTTGCCCAACTCTTATGAAAGACACTGGACGCGCCTGCAGCCGCGCGTCCAGCGCAAACAAAGAGCGCAGGGCTTGCTATCCGTGCCGCACGATCCGGTCGCGGACGGGATGATTCGCGATGATGACTCTCGCCCGGGTCAGCGCTCTCACCGAATGCCTGGTATTGGCGGGCACGATCGCCACAGCGCCCTGACCCGCGATCGAGGGTTCGCCGTCCAGCGTGAACTGCAACGTTCCCTCGATGACGTGCCACACCTCTTCCTCCGGATGCCAGTGCTCGTGTATGGACGCTCCTTCATCCACGTCGTAATACGCGAAGCTCATCTCCCCGGAACGAAGGTATCGGTCGTGCCAGCCAGGCAGCGGCTCGCCGACGTCCAGATTCTGCGTGTTGATTACGGGCATGTGCGCCTCCCGGGTCCGGAACGCATCAATCTTGCTCAGACCGTCCGCAAGGACGCTTGGAAAAAAAGTCGCCGTTTATTCCTCGGCAAGACGCAAAGAGCGCAACGCCCCCCGGCCCGTGTTCTTTGGAGAGACTTCCGATCGCCTTGCGCTTCCCGCTCACACGGTTTCCGGAACCGAACTACCCGCCTCGGTTCTAAGCAATTCATTGCCTCACAGAGTGTTCGATTCCGACCCAAGGCGTCGAATAGTGACCAGAAAGCGCCGCATTTCGTTGCTGCTTGCACTTCTTCCGCTCTACGCGGCGTGCTCCGTCACGTATCTGGGCTACTCAGGCGAGATTGGCGGCCGCGATTGGCGCACGGCCAGCCGCGAACCCGCTGGCCTCGCGCCCGACCCTGCGACCACCCCTGAAGCGGTCGTGCAAGTGTACGCGGCCCGCACGATCCGTTGGCGCGGCTACTTCGGCGTTCACACCTGGATCGCGGTGAAGCCGAGCGGCGCCGACGAGTTTACGGTTCACGAGGTCATCGGATATCGATTGCGACGCGACGGCACGGCAGTGGTTTCGCGCGTTCGCGCTCCTGACGCCTATTGGTACGGCGCCCGGCCGGAACTTTTGAAAGACGTGCGCGGTCCGGGCGTTGACGCCCTCATCGCCCGCGTTGAAGCCGCCGCCGAGCATTATCCCTATGCAGACACGTACCGGGTCTGGCCGGGCCCCAACTCGAATACGTTCACCGCGTTCGTCCTGCGCGCCGTGCCGGAGTTACGCGTCGACTTGCCGCCCACTGCGATCGGCAAGGACTATCTCGGCCTGCGGCCGGTCGCTCGCACGCCGAGCGGGACAGGCGCGCAAGTCAGCGTACTTGGCCTTGCCGGGTTGGCGGCGGGCTGGGAGGAAGGCGTCGAACTCAACCTGTTGGGCCTGACCTTCGGAGTTGATCCCGTCAGTTTGTCGCTGAAGTTGCCGTTGCTCGGACGCGTGGGTCCGCGCGACGATGCGAGACCCGAACTCATTGGCGGAGAATGACTCCGTGCCGCAGACGCGCGCTCAACTTGCGCGCGCCAGTTCCTTGCTGGAGTCGAGAATCCCTTCGAGCGGACGCGGGCGCCCGATCGCATAACCCTGCCCGAACTGCACCTGGAGTTCGATCAGCCGCATGCAGATCTCAGGCGTCTCGACGTATTCCGCCACCGTCTCCATCCCCATGGCGTGCGCCAGTTCCGAGATCGCCCGGACCAGCGACTGCGAGCGTTCGTTGTGGAGGATGTCGCGAACGAAGGAACCGTCGATCTTGAGCGTCGAGAAATGCATCTCCTTGAGATGCGCGAGCGAGCTGACGCCCGTACCAAAATCATCCAACGCGAATCGGCAGCCTCGTTCGCCCAGACGATTCATCAGCAACTGGGCGAGCTCCAGGTTGTTGACTGCGGCCGCTTCGGTGAGCTCGAACGTGACCCAATCGCCGGGCACTGCGGTAGCGTCCAGCTCGGCCAGCAGCCATTCATGAAACGACGGGTCGCTGATCGTCGGGCCGGACAGATTCAGAGAGACGTGCAGCGGCTCAAAGCCTGCACGACTGCGCGCCGCCTTGAGCTGCTGCAGCACATACGAAACGACGCAACGATCGATCTGCGGCAGAAGCTGGTAGCGCGTCGCCGAGGACATGAAGGCGCCGGGCAGGACCAGACGATCCTTCTCGTCGATGATCCGCAGCAGCATCTCGTACCGACGGGATTCCTCGGGCTGCAACAACGCGGCGATCGGCTGCCCGAAGATCCGGAAGCGGCCTGCGTCAAGCGCACTGCGCAGTCGCCCGACGATGGCGATGTCGTCGCGGCGCCGAATGATGCTCGAGTCGGAGATCTGATAAACCTCGACGCGATTGCGGCCGCGATCCTTCGCCGCCTTGCACGCCACCTCCGCCGCCGCAAGCGCATGATCGAAGCTGCGCTCGCCGGCGCGCAGCGTCGCCGCGCCGATGCTGATCGACAGCGGAATCATCTCGCCCGCGTTCGCCACGGAAGCGGCTTCAACAGCGGCGCGCAGGCGGCTCGCGATTTTGCGAGCCTCAGGCAGAGAGCAGCCCGGGAGGAACACTGTAAAGCGATCGCCGGATAGCCGGCTCAGCACGGCGTCGCACCCGGTCAGCTCCGCATTGAGCGCGGCGGCGACGGCGGCGATCGCGCGATCGCCGGCTTCGAACCCGAGCAGATCGTTCACGACATGCAATTGATCGATGTCGGCATACAGCACCGACGATGAGGCGCGCTCCTCGAGCGAGCTCTGGCGCAATTCCACCAGTCGCTCCACGCTCGTGCGCGTCAGCAGTCCGGTCACCGGATCTGCGGGCAACGACATCACCCTGGAGAGTTGATGGCAGAGCTGCATCCCGAGGCGCCCGTCCTCGGCGGTGAAAGCCGCGGCTTCGGGCGCGCGCAGGATGGAGAGGATGCCGCGCAGCTGACCTGCGTCTGCCAAGATCGGGATGATCAGGAAGCGGCCGAGCAACGGGCCGCCTGGTTGATAGCGAACGCGATTGCGCACCAGCGGGTCGCGACGATTGCGGACTTCCAGAAGGAAAGTGTCCGCCGTCATCTCGAATTTTTCCCGGATCGATCGCGAATCGTCGGCCGCACCGCCATGAACCTGGCACCGATCGCGCGACGGCGAGATGAACGCCACGGCGTCGCTCGAGACACGCCGATGCGCCTCACAGAGAAACTGCCGCAGCGTGGTTTCGACCGACATGGCTGCAAGTTCGTTAGCAGATTCCCTCACGGCTTCCATGGGGAACAGCGTAGGCAGAGACTGCCTGCGGAGATGCGACCGCGGTCGCAAAGCTTTGTGCTCGTGCAACCAGGCTCCTGAAAGCTGCGGCGCGTCGCATTCCACGGCTGCATATGTCTTGTGCAGGCGCAAATGGACTGAGTCCGCTGTGAAGCTCGTCACGACCCACGAGCCGCATCGCCCAGCCACCGCGGGAACAAGGAACGGATGGGTAACCGCACAGAACGTGACCAACGGAAATCCCGACGAGGTCGGGACAAAACGGAAAAGATGAGCGCGAGCAGCCGGCGGCGCCACAAACCTAGGGAAGCTGCTGCACAGCTCGACTTACCCTGGGCTTTCAGCGATGAAACTGGTTGAAAGGCGGGAATGGTAGGAAGTCGAGAAGCTTCGAATTGCACCTATGCAGAGGTTTCCTAGCGGCCGACGACAACGTGCACCAATCCAATCCGGCGACCAGGTCGCGGCAAGACGCACTGAGAATGAGGGAGAGCTTGTGCTTCTACAATCATTCCACATCTTCTTTGCGCTCTCTGCGTTCTATGCGGTTACTCTGTTCTCTTCTCATTCGCCTTTCGCAACACACTCGCAATGTCTCGCGTTGAATTCGCCATTCTCGGCGCCGGCGCCATCGGCTCAATCATCGGGGCGCACCTGGTGCGCGCCGGCCATTCTGTCGTCATGCTCGTGCGCGAACGTCGTGCGGAGCAACTGCGCAGGGACGGACTCGTCATCAGGGGCCTGGTCGACATCGTCACGCCGGTCGAGGTGTGTACTGACGCCTCGCAACTGCACGGCGCCGGAGTGCTGATCGTCGCGATGAAGACGCCGGGGACGGCCGCCGCGCTCGAACGCCTCCGCACTGCGGACATCGACGTCGCATTCTCGATTCAGAACGGCATAGCGAAGGACGCTCTGCTGGCGCAGGCGTTCGGTCCGGAGCGCGTGCTCGGCGCACTCGCCGACACCAGCGGCGAATTGCTGCCCGCGGGGGAAGTGCTGTTCACGCGCAACGTGAACGTCCTTCTGGGCGAACTCGCCGGCGGCGCTGGCGCGCGAGCGCAGCGCATCAGCAGCATCATCGACGCAGCCGGCGTACGCGCTCACGCCGTGCCCGATATCGTCAGCCGGGAATGGTCGAAGTTCGTCGGCTGGGCCGGACTCATGATCTTGTCCGTAACGACTCGGACTACGACGTGGAAATACCTGACCGATCGAGACTCAGCGCTGGTGCTGGCTCGTCTCGTGCGTGAAATGGGCGCGCTTGCGCGCGCTTCGGGCGTTGCATTGAGCGATCAGGCGGTGCTCCCGGTCGCGAAGTTGCTGCAGTCCCCGGAAGACGATGCGGTTGAATTGATTCGCGCCGTTGGACGCGAGTTCCATTCGAAGGCGCCAGAGCATCGCATGTCGTCGCTGCAGGATCTCGAAGCCGGCCGGCCTCTCGAAGTGGAGGAAACAATCGGCGATGCGGTTCGCAAGGCGCAGGCGCTGAAGCTATCGCTGCCCTTGCTGGAAGCGCTCTATCACGTCGTCGCCTGCATCGATCGGTCCCGGGATCAGTGAACCTCTGCTCATCAGCTTTCCACATCAACCAGTTGCATCGTTGAGAACTCTCAGGGAGTCGGCCTGTACACACCTTCCCAGGTCCAATGGCCCTTACTCAAAGCCCGCTGTTACATTTTCCAGAAGGATCTCTCGCCAAGACGCAAAGATCGCCAGGGAGAGGTTGAAGAGCAAGTGCACGCAAGGCTCCCTTTTGCGTGCTTGGCGTCTTGGCGAGAGCTCTTCCGATCTCCTCGGAAGCGGCGTTTCCTCTCGCGTGCGATAGCGCATGCGTGGCTATTGTCGTCAATGAGTCAGCAACACCGTCTGTGACGAAGCGGCCGGACCTTCAAGCACACTGACAATGAAGTGAGCGACGTCGCGCCGCGAAATACTTCCCGAGCGAACGCCGTCCATCTGCGTCACCACGAGATAGCGTCCCGTTTCAGCGTCGTCGGTCAGAAATCCGGGGCGCACGATCGTCCAGAGCGCATTGCTCCCGCGTAGCATTTCTTCGGCGCGGTCCTTGTCCTCGTACGCGGTCCTCAACATCAGCGGCTGCAACACCCGATCGTAGAAGACGCCCCCATGGCCGCGCGAATCGCCGGCGCCGATGCCCGTGACGCAGATTACGCGCAACGGTTGGCTCGCATTCCGCGCCTCCAGGATATTGCGCGTGCCTTCTGAATACACCGTGACGGGCTCGCGCGTCGGCGGCGTGGAGATCGACAGCACGACCGCGTCCTGATCAGCCGCCGCTTTCCTCACCGCTTCGGCGTCCGTGACGTCTCCCTGCACGAACGCGACGGAAGCGGACTCAAACGGCTGCTCCGGCGCGCTGCGGGCCATCGCCGTCACAACGTGGCCGCGAGCGGCCGCGAGATCCACCACCGCGCGGCCGATTCCCTTCGTCCCGCCGATGACCAGAACGCGCAGGGGCGGTGCGGCCGCCTTTCCGGTCAGAGCCGGCGCCGCTCGCGCGTTGTCGCTCGACAGGCCCTTCGCCGCGCCCGGCGGAATGGAAAGCAACACAACCGCCGCGCCAATCGCCAGCACGAGTCCGGCGCCAATCAACCATCGACGAGCTCCGATCCCCATGGCTTGCCCTCTCGTTGTTATCGCGCTTCCGGCGCATCCTCGCCGTGAACAATATATAGCCAATCGAGCAACCTGACCCGCTCAAGTCGGAGCGGCGCGGAGCACACTGATAGTGCGCACGCCGCCGATGGCTGCATCAGTGAGAGGGCTATTTACAAGAAAAATCGGGGTTCGTGTCGGCGACGCATGAACTCATCCGTCCTCCGGCGCAGATCTTATCGAGATCTGCAACGTCAACCTCGGAGTCCTCCATGAATACCGTTGTACAAGATTCACCTCGCCCCGCCCAGTCCGCCGCTCCCGCTACTCTGGGCGGCGTCGTCGCTTATCTGCAGGTGGACGGCGCCAGCGCGGCAGCCGAGTTCTACCAGCGTGCATTCGGCGCGACTGAGGTGAACCGCCATCCCGTCGACGAACGCGGCCGGACAATGCACATTCACCTGTACGTGAACGGCAGTTCCCTGATGCTGGGCGACGCCTATCCGGAATACGGCCATCCGCTCGAGAAGCCGCAAGCCTTCAACCTGACTCTGCAGGTGGACGACATCGATGCATGGTGGCGCCGCGCAGTCGATGCGGGCGCGACCGTCGTGATGCCAGTACAGAAGATGTTCTGGGGCGATCTCTACGGTCAGCTTCGCGATCCGTTCGGCGTGATGTGGTCGATGAATCAGTCGTCGCACTGAGCCGCAGCTCGACTCCTGATCCAGAGGAACTCGGGGCTTCCTGCCGACCGACCGGTACGCTGGAGGCCCTCGAGTTCGCTCGCGCCACGATAACGTTGACGCCCAATCGCTCACACTTGCCTTGCCAACCCGGGAATGGCGCCGCTCCACAAGGTTAGAACAAACAGGAGGACCCGCCCGGCTCATCTGCTGCGTTTCTCTGAACTCTTCAGAATCTGAATCTGACGATGAGACGGGTATCCGTGCCGTTTGTCTTCGACTGCGCCGTCGCTGTGGGAGGATTGGTTCCGGAGCGGCTGGAATCGAGGTCCTGATAGAACCACTCAGCCTCGCCGCCGATCGAGAAGCGGTCATTGATCAGGTACTCGAATCCCAGAGTCGGCGAAATTCGGTAGCCGTCTGTCGAGCTTTCCTCTTCGTCAATGTCTTCGAACGTCGGGAAGCGATTCACGATACGAAGCTGGCTCTCACTGTCAATGTATGCGGCTCGAGCGCCGTAGTAGATTCGCACGGACTCGCCGAGAAGCGTCTTGGCGAAGAGTCCGAGAGCGAACTCAGTTGTGTCGGCTTCCGAACTTACCGTGGTCGTGGTTTCGCCGCCGAAATTCGAAGACTGCGACTGTGATTCGGATTCGCCATTGAAGAAGCGAATACTGGGTTCGATCCGCAATCCTGGCGTCAAGTCGATGGGTGCATAGATCCATGCGTCATCTGACTGCACGGAGACGCCGATTCCAAAGTCCGCGGCAAGCGCGTGGCTCGAGCACGCGGCCAGGATGACAATCGATAGCGCTCTTTTCATCTGTGCTCCCTATCCGTGAGGTTGCGCACCGATCCTCGGGCAAGGTCTCGGTCGTTGTTGTGCATTGTTTGCGGCGGCGCAGTGTAGCGGATCGCGCTTCATCTGGCGTTCGCAGTTAACAGAAGGGGCGCGCAGCTATGCATGCGTTCGTCTGCGAACCCCGCTCTTCATTTCGCCAGCCAGTCTCGCCGGGCCGCGGCCCCTAGGTGGGCGGATCTGATCAGCGAGGCGCCTGGGACATTCCACGCCTCGGAAGTTGATCACGGCGTCTGGGCAATGACCTTCATCGTCAGGCTATGGACCTCGGCCTCGCATTGCGCGTTATCACAGAGCCGCTGCCGCCGTGGGAGGACGTCATGGTCGCCGTTCAATTTGCTGAGTACCTGCATCGCCATTGGTGGTTGGTCGCCTTGCGAGGGGCGCTGTTTGTCGTCTTCGGGATTCTGGCGTGGATCTGGCCCGGGCCGACGGTCCTTGCGCTCGTCCTGCTCTGGGGCGCCTTCGCGATCGCCGACGGCGTCATCGCCCTCATTACTGCGTTTCGCATTCGCGATTCCGGCCGGCCGTTGTGGCCGCTCGTTCTCATCGGCCTCGCGGGCGTGATCGCTGGTGTGCTGGCTGTCGCCTGGCCGGGCGTCACTGCGCTCGTGCTCCTGATGTTCATCGCGGCATGGGCCATCGTGATCGGCGTGCTGCAGATCGTCACAGCCATCCGGATTCGCAAGGAGATTCACAACGAGTGGCTGCTGGGACTCGCCGGCGCGCTCTCCATTGTGTTCGGAGTGCTCATGATCGCCTCCCCCGGCGCGGGCGCGCTCGCGATGATCTGGGTCATCGGCGCGTATGCGGTTTTCGCAGGCGCGTTGCTCATCGCAGCCGGTCTCAGACTGCGGGGGGCGAAGATGACGCCCGCCTTCCGCTGAGCCGCGACTACAGCCAGGTCTCGGCCAGTTGCGTTTGGCCAGCAGCGTCGAGGTGCGATGCGTCGGCCGCCCAGGCGTCCGCAATCGATGGATGGACTTGCGCAGCGGCTGACTGTCGCAGCAGATTCTTCCGCACCGTTGCAGGCGTGGACCCGAGAACGCGCTGCATGTGACGCGCGAGGTGACTCTGGTGCGAGAAGCCCGTCGCCAGCGCAACCTGTGCGAGGGGAAGGCTCCGATCACGCAGCAGCAGTTGAGCGCGTTCCACGCGCCTGCGCAGGACGTACTTGTAGACCGGCAGGCCCGTGGCGTTTCGAAACAGCGCTTTCAGATGAGAGACGCTCATCCCGGCGACGGCGGCGATCTCCGCCAGCGAGAGCTTGCCGCCAAGATTGTCCTCAATGTGAGAGATGACGCGTTCCAGCACCTCCTGACGCAGCCCGCCGAGCGTCTTCCTCATGGGAAGCGACCCGCGGAAATGACGCTGGAGCAGCTGCACCGCAAGCGCCACGCCCAGACTGTCGCGTAGCGGACGACCGCCGACGCGGCCTGCATCGATATCCGCCTTCAGCGCCCACGCGATGTGCTCGATGATCGGATCGCGCATCCGGAAGCGATCGGCGATGTGGATGCAGGCAGGATCCCGGCCCAATTGCGTCGCAACGATCCGCAGCAACGCGTCGGGCACGCAGATGAGCAATGTCGTCCCGCCCTGATCCGTGCGCCAGGCGGACGGCGTGCGCGCAGGGACAATTTCCAGATCGCCGGCTGTCTCGCGACCAGTCCGCAGCACGCCTCCGCGCCTGCAACTCACCGCAACAGAAGGCCCAAGATGCATGCATACGATTACAAACGGCATGGCGCCGATTCTGGTCAGGCCCGCGTCGAACGAGCTCACCCACGTCCGGATCAGGCGCTGCCTGTCAGGCGCTGACGCTGCATCGGCAAGCTGTCGCCGGGTTGCTGAGGTCATGCTCGCTCTTCCTGCGGATCGGATCGGCAGCCGCAGCTCGCGGCAACGAACCTTCCTGGCTGCAGGTGTACCTCCCCGCCAACGGGATTACTGGCCATTTTCGGACGCCGACAGCCTGCTCCCGCGCGCTTCCATGGCGCTTCGCGCCGCAATGTTTGCTGCATGCTGTCGGATCGGTCGGCCCCGCTTCGTCCTTCGACGGCGTCACACGAACGAAAGGAGCAACCAGTGAATTCCGCCGTCACACCCTCGCGGGCCGCGCTGTGGACCGGGCGCGCGCTCAGCGGCTTCGTCATCCTGTTTCTGCTGCTCGACAGCGCGCTCAAGTTGCTGAACCTGACCGTCGTCGCCGACACGATGAGCCAGCTCGGCTATCCATCGAATCTCGCTCAGGGTCTCGGCGTGCTCGTGCTCGTCTGCACGGCGCTCTATGCGATTCCGAGAACGGCCCCGCTCGGCGCGATCCTGCTGACAGGTTTGCTGGGCGGCGCCATCGCCACGCACTTGCGCGTCGGCAGCCCGGTCTTCAGCCACCTGCTCTTCGGCCTTTATCTCGGCCTCATGCTCTGGGGAGGACTCTTCCTGCGCGATGAGCGATTGCGCTCATCTGCTACCGCTCCGGCGTCAGCTTGTCCATTCGGAGACATGAAGTCGTCGGGCAGTCAGCATCGCAGCAATCGCGCCTGCCAGCAGCACGACGCCGCAGAACCACACGGCGCGCAGGAACGCCAGCACTCATCGGACGGCTGCGTGATCTCGCGAGCGACATCGTCGACTCGCTACAGCGGCGGGAACGCCTGACGTGCGCCGTCGAGCTTGTGTACGACGCCGCGCCGCATGACGAAACGGACCCGTTCGAGCTCGGTCACATCGCTCAGCGGACTTCCGGCCACTGCGATGATGTCCGCGTCCTTTCCGGGTTCAAGCGTGCCGATGCGCTCCTCACGGCCCAGCAGCGCAGCTGCGTCGATCGTGGCGGCGCGGATCGCCGCCGCCGGCGTCATGCCTGCGTTGACCAGGTGCGCGAACTCGAGCGCGTTCTTCCCGTGATCCGACACGCCGCTGTCGGTCCCGAACGCGAATTTCACGCCGGCCTTGACGGCCGCCGCCATGTTCTTCGCGTGCGCCGCAGCGGCTTCCTCTGCTTTCTCGAGCGTTGCTTTTGAGCGCGCGCCGGCCCGCGCCTGCGCCAGCGCGGCGTGCGGCGCGACGAACGTCGGGACGAGCCACGCGCCCGTCTTTTTGAACAACGCGTTCGTCTCCGCGTCGGTATACGTGCCGTGCTCAATGGAGTCGACGCCGGCTTCGAGCGCCGCCTTGATCCCATTCTGTCCATGCGCGTGCGCCGCCGCCTTGCGCCCGAACATGTGCGCCGTATCGACGATCGCTTTCATCTCCTCGGCGAACATCTGCTGATTCAATCCGCCTGCGATGTTGCTGTTCACTCCGCCCGTTGCGGCGAACTTGATGACCTCGGCGCCCTGCGAGATCTGCTCGCGCACCGCGCGGCGGCATTCATCCGCGCCGTTGCAGAGATTGTCGGCTTGCGCGTGCGCCGCCGCGCTCATGTCTCGATTGGTGTTGTTGGAGCGGTCGCCGTGTCCGCCCGTGATCGAGATTCCGCGTCCGGCCGGCACGATCGTCGGTCCCTGCACCAGCCCGGAATTGATTCCATCACGCAACGCCGTGACGCTGCGCACGTCGGACCCCAGATCGCGTACGGTAGTGAAGCCCGCCTCCAGCGTGCGGCGCGCGTTGTCCACGCCGATCAGCAGATTGTCTTCGATATCACGATTATTCTGCTCCAGCCTCGCGCGCATCTTGTCGTCGTCATTGAAGATGTGCACGTGCATGTCGATCAGACCTGGCAGTACGAACTGACTGCTGAGATTGACGAGCCGCGCTCCGTTTTCCGGAGCAACGTGTCCATCGCGAACCGCTTCGATGCGTCCGTCGCGCACGATGAGCGTCGACGCCCCGCGCGGCGTCTGCCCCGGTCGATCGAGCAGCGCGCCGGCATGGATATAGATGAGAGACGCGGCCGGCGTCTGCGAGGCGGCGGACGCCACGAGCATCGTCGTGAACAGACCCGTGCATACAATTTTCAGAAACGAAGTCATTGTTATCGGTCTCCTCCCAGATGTGCCGGCGATGCTAATGGAATAGCGACCTCAGCACACCTCATCCAGCGCATCTCGCGCCTGACCGCTCAAAGAAGTGGGAGGCTCGCAGCGATGGCGGCGCCGTTTCCAACGTGATTCCAGCGCGCCGACGCGGAGCGAACGAGGAGCGCTACTGCTGCGGCCAGCCGTTCGGTGGAGGCGAGGAACTCGCGACCTCGCGATACGCTTTCCATCCGTCGCCGGTGTTTCGCAGCAGGATGAGATACGTGTCCCGCAGCTGCCGGGCGCTGTCCGCCGCCCTCCGGAGTATAGGTGGTCATGGCCGTTCCGAACTCGTAAGCCCACTCCTTGTTGAGTACGACGACCTCGATGGGCGTGATGTCGATCGTGGCGCCCGGCGGAAAGGGAGCGCCCGATGCAGCCGCTGACATCGAGTCCCATTCAGGTCCTCCGGGCCGGATCATCAAGGCGCCCTCGGCGAGGGATGCGCTCATCGCATCGAGATCGCCCGCGGCGACAGCGTTCTCGTACTGAGTACGAAGCTTGTCGATGGCCGCCCTGCTCGCTGCGGCGTCGACAGACCCCGGTAGCTCCGCTTGCTGCTGACAGCCCGCGAGACTGCCGGCGGCGACAACAGCGGCGAGTGCGGGACGAACTCGCCGAACGAACCGAACTATGTTCAGCATGGCGCCCTCACATTGGTTCACTGCATGCTCTCCCGGAGCTCGAAGAGGACCTGATCGGCGGCGTCGACGCGAATGAGGCCGAGACGCGGGAACTCGATATCTACGATCACATACACTGTTAGCGAGAGGATGGCCGCGAAGATCACCGTGTGTAACAAGCTGCGGTGCGTGTTGCCTGATGTGCCGTACCCAACCAGCAATGCGCCAACGAGACTCAGCCCGCCGAGCAACAGAAATACGACGAGCGGGGGATGATTAGTGGTAGCTGTCAATCTGGTGGTGGTGATGTCGATCATCTCATTCAATGCGGGGAGCAGGAGTATGGCTGCTTGTACTGGCGCCTCCGGTCTTCGGCACGCGATCAGCGCCTTCGTCCAGATCTCGCGTTGCAAAGCCGCACCCTCAGCGAGCTTTGCCTTCGTGGCCGTCCGGTCTTCCGTATGCTGGTACGTCGCCGATCGCGCATCCAGATAGCGGCGAAATAATTCCCTCATCTCCGGCTGTGCGTCGCCGGGAAGCAGATCGATTCGCAGGTAAGCGGTGCCGATTGCGTTGGCCTCCGCGTTGACCAGGTGTCGGCGGTCTTCGAACCTCGAAGCGGCGCCAGCGAATGTGAAGGCGATGAGCAGTCCCAGCAAGCCGAACACAGCGGCTTCCGCTGCTCCGGCGCCTTTCGACAGGCCTTCAGGGTCGCGTGCGAGTCTCGCGAGACCGATGCGCCGCCCAACCTCCGAGAAAACCAGCATGCCGAAGCACAAACAGGCGGCTGACAACGACGCGATCAATGTGAGATCCATTCTCGGTTCTCCGAAGTTGTTATATCGGGCCGAAGGGCCGACGTGTCGATTCGCTCACGATACCTCGGCAGAACCAGCGAACCGAACATGAGATAGGACGAGTCGCGTCCGTCGAACGTGCGCCCGTAACCGAGCTGCAGTTGGCCGATGGGCAGATCGATGCCCAGGAAGACGCTGCCCGCGCCGATCAGATCGTCGAGCGACACGTCGTCGTAGTCATCCCAGACGTCACACCGAGGATTCATCTTGTCGAAGAAATACAGCCTACCCCTTCTTGTCGGGCGCCGCCGGCTGCTGCACATCATCGTCCGCTTCCAGCGCGAGGCGATAGGCCACCCAGTATTTGAGGATGTTGCGCACGTAGTCGACGGGTTCGCGGCCGAGGTTCCGCCCCGCGACGATCTCGACGCAGTTGAACCACTTGTCGGGGTCGAGGCCCTGCTCGGTCGCCTTGATGCGGAGCTGCTGTATACGCGCCGGCCCCGCGTTGTAGGCGGCGAACGCGAATACGTGGCGGTTGAACTCGTCCAACTTCGCGTCGCCGAAATAGTGGTCGGAGATGAAGCGCAGGTATTTCACGCCGGCATGGATATTCATGTCCATCACGTGCACGTTCGGGATGCCCACGTTCGGATCCGCCGCCGTCGCGGGCTTGATCTGCATGACGCCCACGGCCCCGGCAGGACTCCTCAGCTTCTGGTTGATACGGGATTCCTGGTAAGCCTGCGCCGCGATCAGCAAGTGGTCGAAGTCGTACTGCTTCGCGTATTTCTGGAAGAAGGGCAGCGCTTCCTGGAAGCGGCGCAGGTCCTCGGTCGTGCCGGGATTGCGCACCCAGCGGTTGTCGCGCGCGTAGCGCTGGATGACCACGTTCCCGAAAGTCGTGCCGGGTCCGTGCGTCTTGAGGAACGCGGCGAGCGCTTGTTTGATCTCGGGACTGCCCTTGCGCACGATGGGACCCAGGTGCGCATCCTTACGGATGATGAGGTCGAGACGCGGGCGGATGTTCGGCAGCACGGCCGCCCAGAGCTTCGCGATGTAGGCGTCGACGACGGTGATCGACACTACGCCGGCATGCATCAGCTCGAGGATATCCTCATCCTCGAGATGCTCGTCGGCGAGCGTGATCTTCACCGGCGGCTCGCCCGCCGCCTCGAGGCGGGCATTGAGTGCGGCGAGGCTCTCGTAGTAGCTGCTCGAGCGCCGCACGAAAACCGTGCGGCCCGACAGGTCCTCCACCGAGTCCAGCCGCGGTACGCCCGGGCCGGTCACCACGATCTCGTTCATGGTGAGGTCGTATGGGATGAAGTCGACCTCCTCTTCGCGCGAGGCGGTGACGGTGAGACCCGCCATTGCGACGTCGCCGTAGCCATTCGCGATGTCCGGGATAAATCGATCGCGCGAAGTGGGCAGGAACAGCATGTGGGTCCAGCCGTCGGTAGACTTGCCGGCATTGAGCTTCTTGCCGAACTCGGTCACGAACTCGTAGGCGAGACCGCGGGGCTGCAGGCCGTCGTAAAAGAAGAATGTGCGGTTGTGCGGCACGAGCACGCGGATGAGCCGTCGCTGCTGCATTCCAGACAGGTCGCCCTTCCAGGCCACCTTCCCGGGTGCGCTGCCGTCGAGGACCGCTTCGATCTCGTGCGGCGTGATCCGGTGCGGATCAGCGGGCTGCGCGACAGCGACCGCGACGCAGCCCGTCGCAACCAGGCCGAGCAGACAGGACTTGAGAGGCCACATGGAGGCGAACAGCGGAGGACTTGCGACCGATCCGTGCGAGCGACTTTATCATGCGTTAGGACCGCGCCGTCGGGAACCGCCGTAGCGCGGCAGTGCACGAAGCTCTGAACTCGTAAGGAATTGGAAGAGGAAGTCTCAGATGACTGGGAGCATGATTCTCTTGCCGGTCGAAAGGGTCGTCGGCGCCGTATTGCGCAACGACGATCGCGTGCTTCTCTGCCTTCGCAGTCAGCGAGCGCAAGCACTATCCCGGCGTGTGGGATGTGCCCGGAGGCCACGTCGACGGGCACGAGTCGCCCCAGGAAGCGCTCGTGAGAGAGCTGGAGGAAGAGCTCGGGATCAGAGCCGACGTTCCGGCCGGTCGCCCTTGGATCACCGAAGAGTTCGAGGGGGTCGAGCTCAGTCTGTTTGTCATCGACCAGTGGGACGGAGAGATTCGCAACTGCGCTCCTCACGAGCATGAAGCCGTGCGGTGGGTTTCTCTGGAAGAGCTTCCGCAACTTGAGCTCGCGCATCCGCTCTACCGTTCGCTCCTGGCGCAGGCGGTGCGGAGTCCTTTGCCCTAGCGTCACGAGCCGCGCACGAGGGCGGAGTGATCAGCGCCACGCGCCGGCGCGAACGGCGTTTCAGCGGAAACGTCATTTCCGAGCGATGGTCGTCGACTACGTGTTTGGACCTTCGGCGCCGGGATGGGAAAGCGGGAATCGCACGCGAAGGCGGAACCCTTATCCCGGGTTCCCGGCGGCGCCTCGGACTCCTTCGATTGAGTTTGGCGGAGTTCTGCCGACCTCTTGCTAGTGGGCCCAGACAAGCGACATCGTATCGTCAGACTCCATTCTCAGGCCTGTGCCGAATCGTCGTCCCTCGCGACTCATCCGCTCGAATAGCCAATGCGTCTCCTCGCGCGTCGCGCGGTTCACGCGCATGCGATGCACGCGTGTCGGCGTCAGTTCCATTCGCACGAGCTTGCCAGTCGCGACGTCGAGCGTCGGGAAGTACATCAGGCCAAGATCGCCGCGAAAACGCTCATAGCCCGCGATGCCTTCGTAGTCGTTCAGGAAATCTCCGCAGCCGTAGAGGATGAGCTTGCCGCGATAGATCTCGATGCCTTTCGGATGATGCGAGGAGTGTCCATACACGACGTCGACTCCCGCGTTATCGATCAGCTCATGAGCGAAACGGCGGTGCGCATCGGCTATCGGATACCCCCAATTGCCGCCCCAGTGCAGCGACATCACCACGACGTCGCCGGCCTGCTTGTGTGAGCTCACGCGTGCAGCGATCTCGTGGACCGTGCGCACCGAACACTCATCGAGCACACACAGTCCGGGCCAATGCGCCTGCGCACGCCACCCGATCGGCACGCCGCTGTCCGTCGCGCCGCACGCAAACAGCAGCACGCTCACTCCGCGAGGCGTATCGAGTCGTGCGGGCGCACAGGCTTCTCCGGGATCCACACCGGCGCCAACCGTGCACAGGCCGGCGTCGTGCAGCACTCGCAAGGTCTCTGTGAGTCCTTCTCTCCCCCAGTCGAGCGCGTGATTGTTCGCGAGTACGCAGCAATCGACCCCTGCAGCCGTCAGGCACCCCACGTTCTCCGGATGCATGCGGTAGTGGATCCCTTTGCCCAGCCAGGCGTCATCGCTGGTCGTCACCGCCGTTTCGAGATTGATGATGCGCACGTCGACGCGCCGCCGCTCGAACTCGGAGAGCACATCGCCCCAGAGATAAGCAAAGTCGACGGGCTTCGCGATGCGACCGTGCGCCTGTTCAGCGAGCTTCACGTACTCGGCGGCTGACGCGACCCAGGTCTCATGGATCTTCGGCTCGGAGGGGTGCGGAAGAATCTGGTCGATCCCGCGACCCGTCATGACGTCCCCGCACAGGGACAGAGTCACACGGCCATGCACGGTCATTGGAGACATTTCCGGAAAACCCCACTCGGCGCTGCACACACCAACGGTCGCCAGATCATCGAAAGGCGACGAATCTCTCTCTGCGCAGATCACACCACTGTAAGCCGCAGACGGATAGTCGGTCGATTTCTCGCAAGACCGATAGATCAAAGACTTCCGATCGAGTGAAAACAGCCGAAACGACGTCGCTAACGTTCAGCGCCCTCGGTTTCGTCGCCCAGATCTCTTTGGCCTGCGGCCCGGATTAGAATGCAGTCCTTTCGTACCGAGGAACCGACATGCGTTGCATACACTCTGCGATCGCCGCTGCTGCAGGCCTTGCGGCCGGACTGATGATCGCGCTATCCGCCGCCGCCGATTCTGCCTCGCCCGGCGCCTCTGAATTGAGCGACATGGCTGCGCGCTTCGCCCCCGTCGACGTGCACGTGGATCTCGCGCAGCTCCCAGCAGAAGAGCGCGCAGCGCTTGCGCGGCTGATCGAAGCCTCCCGTCACGTCGACGCGTTGTTCATGCGGCAGCGCTGGGCGGGCAACCAGCCCTTGCTGCTGAAGCTTCTGAACGACTCCTCGCCGCTCGGGCGCGCGCGCCTCGACTACTTTCTGCTGAACAAGGGACCGTGGTCGGAGCTCGATGAGGATCGCGTATTCCTTCCCGGCGCCGCATCGAAACCGCCAGGCGCGAATTTCTATCCCGCGGACGCCACGCGCGAAGAAATCGACGCCTGGATGAAGGCGCTGCCCGATGCGCAGCGTGAGACGGCGACGGGGTTCTTCACCACGATCCGACGCACGCCCGAGGGCAAACTGACCGCAATTCCCTACTCCCTCGAGCACCAGGGAGAACTCGCAGAGATGTCGCGTCTGTTGCACGAGGCGGCGGCGCTCACGAAACAGCCGACGCTCAAGGCCTTCCTCGACAAACGCGCCGCTGCGTTCACGAGCAACGATTACTACGCAAGCGACGTCGCCTGGATGGAGCTCGACGCGTCGATCGAGCCCACGATCGGGCCGTACGAGGTGTACGAGGACGAGTGGTTCAACTTCAAGGCGGCGTTCGAGGCGTTCATCACGGTCACGGACGCCGACGAGTCGCGCAAGCTCGAACGGTTCAGCAGCGAGCTGCAGGATCTCGAGAACCATTTGCCGATCGACAAGCAGTTTCGCAAGCCGAAGCTCGGCGGTTACTCGCCGATTCGCGTCGTCAATGTGGTGTTCGCCGCAGGCGACGGCAATCACGGCGTGCAGACCGCCGCCTTCAACCTCCCGAACGATGAAAAGGTCGTCGCCGAGAAGGGCTCGAAGCGGGTGCTGCTGAAGAATTTCCAGGAGGCGAAGTTCGAGAAAGTCCTGCAGCCGATTGCGGGCGTCGCGCTCACGCCGCAGGACCGATCGCTCGTCGCGTTCGAACCGTTCTTCACGCACATCCTCATGCATGAACTCATGCACGGACTCGGTCCGCAGACTATTCGCGTCGGCGGGCGCGACACCACCGTGCGTCAGGAACTGAAGGAGCTGAACGGTCCGCTCGAGGAAGCGAAGGCCGACATCTCCGGACTCTGGGCGCTGCAATATCTGATGGACAAAGGCGTCATCGACAAGAAGCAGGAACGCAGCATGTACGTGACGTTCCTGGCCTCGACCTTCCGCACGCTGCGCTTTGGGCTGAACGAGGCGCACGCGAAAGGCATGGCGCTGCAGGCGAACTACCTGCTCGACCACGGCGCGCTGCGCATCAACAAGGAGGGGCAGTTCTCACTTGACCTGCCGAAGACGAAGAAGGCCGTCGCCGGGCTCACGCACGACATCATGACTCTGCAGGCGCACGGCGACTACGCGGGTGTGAAGGCGCTGCTCGATCGCATGGTCGTGATCCGCCCGGAAATGCAGCAGGTCATCGATCGGCTCACCAACGTTCCGATCGACATCGCGCCACGGTTCGTGACGGCGCAGGAGTTGACGCGCGGAGAGTGATTGCTCAGGCAATACAGTCAAGGCAAGATCCAATGGTCCAAGTCCGGCGCCAAATCACGCACCCAACCGCTCGTCGCATCCTCGTGACACCGGCGGCGATTCGCTGCAGGATGTCCGCCCTCCGTTACGTGCCGAGGAGCGAGTCCATGCGCCCAGCCGTGTTACTCCTGTTGCTTGCGAGCTCGGCAGCGATCGCCGACACCACCACGCGATACAGCATCAGTTTTCAGGGCCGGGTCTCCGGCGCGCAGACGACCACCGTCGCGAACGACGGGACCCTTCGCGTCGTCTTCACGTACCGTGACAACGGACGTGGGCCCGACATCAACGAGACGATCCGCGTCGCGCCCGACGGCTCGTTGCGCGAGTTCCGCGCGACGGGCAAGTCCACTTTCGGTGCACCGATTTCCGAAACGTTCCAGCGCAAAGGTGCGGCGGCGACCTGGCGTTCGGTGTCCGATCGCGGCGAGACGCAGTCGGCGGGAGCGGCCGTCTACATCCCGGTCGACAGCAGCTTCGAGATACCGGCGCTCACGGCGCGCGCGCTGCTGAAGGAACCGACACACAGGCTGCCCGGCCTTCCGGGCGGGCAGCTCGCGATCGAGAAGTTGACTGATGTGTCGCTGCAGCGAGGCGGCGAGTCGCGCACCGTATCCCTGTATTCGATCACAGGGGTGGACTTCGAGCCCTTCTTCCTCTGGCTGAGTGCGCCGGACCAGAAATTCTTCGGCTACATCTACTCCGGCTACTTCCGTGTCCTCGAAGGCGGCTGGGAAGCCGAAGGCGATCGGCTCGCGCAGGCGCAGCAGGGTGCGGAACAGGCCATGCAGCGCGAGCTGAAACACCGGCTCGGACATCGCCTGCCGATGCCGATCCTGATCCGCAACGTGAACGTGTTCGATTCCGGCAGCGGCAAGCTGCTGGGCGCACGGGACGTGTACGTCGATCAGGGCCAGATCGCCGCGATCTACGAGACGGGGTCCGTTGCTCGAGACGCGCAAACCGTGATCGACGGCGCGGGCCGCACGCTGCTTCCGGGATTGTTCGACATGCACGCGCATGTCGGGCGCCTGGGACAGCATGTTGCAGATCGCAGGCGGCGTCACCACGGTCCGAGACATGGGCAACGACAATGCGCGTCATCGCGCAGCTCATGGAGGACTTCGACTCAGGAACGCTGCTCGGGCCGAGAATCCTGCCGGCGGGATTCATCGAGGGCGAGAGCGAGTTCTCCTCGCAGGGCGGCT
The DNA here is from genome assembly GCA_963723505.1 of uncultured Gammaproteobacteria bacterium. Taxonomy (GTDB): domain Bacteria; phylum Pseudomonadota; class Gammaproteobacteria; order Steroidobacterales; family Steroidobacteraceae; genus Steroidobacter. Next base: position 384,724 of record CAVRQU010000015.1, on the reverse strand, counting down.
TCGTCGTCAAGAGCCTGGTCGAGGCGCGCGACGCCATCGACTGGTATGCACAGCGCGGCTACCGGCAAATCAAGATCTACAACTCTTTCAAACCGGAATGGGTCGAGGGCACAGCGAAGTATGCGCATGAGCGGGGCTTGCGCGTGAGCGGCCACATCCCGGCGTTCATGCGCGCCGAGGAAGCGGTGCGCGCGGGATACGATGAGATCCAGCACATCAACCAGGTGATGCTGAACTTCTTTGTCGGACCGAAGGACGATACGCGGACGCTGGCGCGTTTCTACCTGATCGCCGACAACGCCCACAAGCTCGACCTCGATTCGCAGCGCGTGCGCGACTTCGTCGCGCTGCTGAAGGAGCGCGGCACGACGATCGATCCGACGCTGGCGACGTTCGAAGCGATGTTCACGCAGCAGCAGGGCGAGCCGAATCCTTCCTTCGACGTGATCGCACCGCACGTGCCGGTCTCGCGGCAGCGCGCGTGGCGCTCGAACTCGATGGATGTGACCGCGCAGAACGTCGAGCGCTATCGCAAGTCGTACGCAAAGCTCCTGGCGTTCACTCGCCAGATGCACGACGCGGGCATACCGCATCGTCGCCGGGACCGACGACGTCGCCGGATTCACGCTGCATCGCGAGCTCGAGTTGTACGTGAAGGCGGGGATTCCCGCCGCCGACGCTCTGCGCATCGCGACCTGGAACGGCGCCGAAGTCACCGGGACCTTGCCGACGCTCGGGTCGATCGCCGCGCACAAGTCCGCCGACGTCATCCTGGTCGAGGGCGATCCGACGCAGGACATCGCGGCGATCCGCAAGATCAGCCTGGTGATGAAGGAAGGTGAGGTCTTCTATCCGGCGGAGATCTACGAGTCGCTCGGCGTGCGGCGCTTCGTCGACCCTCCGCCGGTTCAGCAACCCGAGCAGCGCAAAGAGATTCCGATTGCACCGACGGGAGCGGCGACGAAGCATCAGCTCCATCGCTGATCCACCCCGCGGAAACCGCGCGTCGCAGAAGTCTCGGGTTCGAAATCGCACCTTGCACTCGTCCTCGAGCCCCACGCTCAGGCCACGGACATCGCACGGTGCGATTTGTCTTGTCTGGATTGCCGTCTTGCGGAAAAAAACGGCGGGCCGAAGCCCGCCGTCAATCACGCATCGCTCATCCCCATGCGTATCAGAAGTCGGCCGTCACGTTGAAAAACAGCGTGCGACCAAGCGTGTCGTACACCTGCGGGAACGTGTTGCCGTTGCAGTAGACCGACGGACACGTCACCTGGGTGACGATCGGCGGGTCCTTGTCGAGCACGTTGTTGGCGCCCAGTCGGAACGTCACGTTCGTCAACTCAGACTCCAGGGTATAGCCGGCGGTGAGATCGACATAGCTCCTCGAACCGAGGCTCTCGTCCACCGCCGGATGTCCCTCGAAATCGAAGTTCGGGTTGTCGACCGTGCTGTCGACCTCGACGCCGTCGATATAGCGCCACGTCAGCGTCAGATCGACCTTCCAGGGCGTGTTCCAGGTTGTACGCAGCTTCGAGCGGAACTCCGGCGTCGGCGTGACGCAGACCGTACCGTACAGGCCCGCGCAATCGTACGTCGGGAAGCCCGACACCGGCTCGATCACGAGCTCATCCACATACGTACCGATCAACTGGAACGCAAGTCCGCTGTCCCCAAGGTTCATCCGGTAATTCGCTTCAAGATCGACGCCCTTGGTCTCTAGCGAACCCGTGTTGATCGTCGTGTTGGTGATGAACCCCTGCGTGCCCAGCCACAACGAACCCGATCCCGGCGCCCGATTGACGAGGCCGCAGAAGAACGGGTCGCCCGAGTCGAGGCACGTATTGATGATCAGATCCGCGCCGACGTCGTCGATCGTGTCTTCGACGGAGATGTCGAAATAGTCGACCGCCATGCTGAACCCCGGCAGAAAGCCGGGAGTGAACACAAAGCCGAACGCGGTCGTATCGGATGTTTCAGGATCGAGCGCCGGATTGCCGCCGGTGAGGCCGTTGTATTGCGCGGCGCTGTTCTCCAGGACGTTGCCGTACTGCGCCGCTGTGACCCCCGTCAGAGCGCACTGCTCGAGCGTTGCAGAAGGGGACGTGCCTGCGCACGGGTCCGTCGTCCCATCGAGTTGCACCACCTGCGGGCGGAACAGCTCCTGAATATTCGGCGCCCGCACTGCGCGCTGGAAGCTGGCCCGGAAACGGATATCTTCCACCGGCGCCCAGTCGGCGCCGACCTTGTAGGTGTCCGTGTCGAAGCCGAGGCTGTAGTCGGAGTAGCGATAGCCGCCCTCGAAGGAGATGCTCTGCGCGAACGGCTTGTCCTGCACGAGCGGCAGGCGCGCCTCGACGAACAGCTCGCTCACGTCATAGCTGCCGGACGTGTCGAGAGTGGCGCCGCCCTGCCCTGACAGGTCGCCGGTCAGGAAACCCACATCGTTGCGCAGAACCGATTCTTCGCTGCGATACTCCGCGCCGAACGCCATGCCGAGCCCATCCGCCGCCCAGGGAAGCTGCACGCCGTACTGACCCAGATCCGCCGTGATCGCGCCGCTCAGGATCTGTTCGGTCGTCGATCCCTGCTGGAAGCCCGGAATCTGCACGTAGTTGAGCGCCGCTGGCGTCACGCCGTCCGGTGTAAAGATGTTGTACGGCACGCAAGCGGGATCGTTGTTCGTCGTGTCTGCGTCCGCGTTGACGCCGCACACGATGTTGCCGGCGCCGTCACGGGTGGCGATCAGCGCCCGGCCGCCGCGCGAAATCGAAAAGTCGTTCAGATAGTTCTGGGCGAACTCGGTCGTGCCGTACAGGCCATAGACGTCATACCCCCAGCCGTCCGCAAACTCGCCGCGCGCGCCGATCACCGCGCGATAGGACGTGTGCTCGAAATGGTTCTGTCGGCCGCCGCCTTCGACGTTGCGCTTGCCAATGCCGATCGAGGCGACATCGGTTGGACCGAGGCCCTGCTGTGTGCAGAACGTGTCGACCTGCTGCGGCGAGAGGAACGGATTGTCGCAGTTGACGAGATATCCGCCGCCCGCGCCGGGTCCGCCGCCGAAGAACAGACCGGCCGGCGCAATCTGCGCAACGGTCTCGTCGTTCATGAAGCCGAACTCGGAATAGACCTCCATCTTGTCGCTGACTTCATAGTGCGCGAACAAGCCGGCGGTGTAGCGCTCGTCCGGACGCTGGTAGTAGTTCGTCGGCGCAAAATTGAACGCGTGCTGCGAAGACGAGTACGGCGTCAGCGAGCCGTCCGCGTTCGGAATGAAACTCGCGACGTTGGCGCCCGCGTTGGAACCAGTCTGCACGATCGCCTGCAGTTGCGCGGGCGAGGTCGTTCCCGAGCCGCCGCAGAGGCGTCCCGTTCCGTCGCTGGTCGGATTCAAGGCGCACGCGCTGAAGTCGCGCTCGGATTGCAGCAATCCGGTCAGATCGCGATAGCCGGCGTAGATCGTGGCGTTGCCCCGCCCGTCAGCGGAGTTCATGCCGAGGATGAACGTGATGTCTTTGCTATAACCGTCCATCACGCTGCTGTCGGGCGTCGCGAAGCCGCGCGCCTCGACGATATCGCCGATCGAATTGCTGTTCTCGTGCTGATAGAAGCCATACTGCGCATCGACCCGGACGCCCTCGAAGTCGTCGTTCATGATGAAGTTGACGACGCCGCCGACGGCGTCGGCGCCGTACACGGCGGATGCGCCGCCCGTCAGCACTTCAACACGCTCGATCAGGGCTGCAGGAACCTGGTTGAGGTCGGGCGCGGAGTTGCCGTTCTGCGTCGGATCGCCGGGCATCAGCCGGCGGCCATTGATCAGCACCAGCGTACGCTGGCTGCCCAGTCCGCGCAGATTGACCGTTGCGGCGCCCGTCGCGCCGTTGGACAGATTGCCGCCGAAGTCTGCGAACGCCTGCGGCAGGTTGTTCACCAGATCCTCCACGCGCGTGACGCCTTCGATCTTCACGTCGTCGGCGCCCACGGAAGTGACTGGACTGATGCTCGTGAGGTTGGGTTGCGGAATGCGCGATCCGGTGACCACGACTTCCTGAATGGTCTCGTCCTGCGCCTGCACCGGCAGGGCCCCCGCCGCCGTGGCGGCGCTCGTCAGCAGCGCGCAGCGCACTGCGCGTCGAATCGAATGACTGTTCGACATGGATCATCCCTCCTGCGTGGGAACGGCGCCGATGCGCGTCAGCGCTCTTCCCTTGTTGGTTTAGCGAGCGGAGGAAATGCTAGTGGCGGAATTCACACCGTATGAGGCAGGCGTTGGCATTCTGTGCTGCATTGGTTGCGGTGATTGCGAGAGCACCCGCAGCGTGCGCGGATTGAGGCCGTGCATGCGCTGCAGACGGCGCATCAGCGTGCTGCGGTCATGGAATCCGACGCGTTCAGCAATTTCTGCGACGGACAGATCCGTAGAGCAGAGCAATCTTGCGGCCGCCTGCGTGCGCCGGCGCTGGAGATACTCATGCGGGCTGACGCCGTGCACGACCTTGAATTCACGCATCATGTGGAACGCCGACCAGTGCGCCGCCGCGGCAAGCTCGTCGATCGTGAGCGGACGCTCATAAGCCGAATGTATGAGATCCGTGACTCGCGCGAGTCGCAGGAATATCTCGCGCCGCTTCCATGCCTTCGCATGCGTCATGGCGCTGATGTCGCGGATCGTCGTCGCTTCGCTGGCCAGCAGGCGTCGCAGAAGGAAACTCACCTGTTCCTCGTACCACGACGGATCCTCCAAACCTGCGCAGATGTGGTGCGCGACATAGCGCATTACCGAGGCGATGGATCTGTCGCGTTCGCGCATGTGCTCGAGCAGGCAGAGCGACCCGCCCTGCGTGCACGCTCCGAGTTGCTCGCGCTGGCTGGCGCTCAAGTCGTCGAACGCGCGCGCCAGGAGCTCGGGCGGGAAATACACGCTCAGCAGACAGGCGCTGGCGTCGCGACGGCTGCGCGGCGCAAGCACGTGGCCTGCGTTGAGTACGAGAAATACTTCGTCGTCCAGTCGAACCGAGCGGCCGTCGAGACACAGCCCATAGCCGCCGTTCCAGACCATGTGAATGGATGGAACGCCGGCGACGACTTCCGGCGCGAAACGTCCCGCGCCGACCCAATGGATCTCGGCGCCCCGCGCTGCGTGGGCGCCGGCGCCGTTCGGTCCCTGCGACGGCGCCAATCTGCGAATCACCGGCCCCATCGATTTGCTCCCCGATTCAGCGACGCACGCGCCCCGACGCGCGCGTTGCTGTAATCACACGGGAGCTACGCTAGAGCGGGAATTGCAGAGTGAGCAGGACTTTGCGGCGAACTGGCGCAGGCGAGCGACGAGCCGCGTCGGTGTGCAACGACCGAACAGAAAAACGCGTTGAACGACCAGCAACTATTGCGACGTCCGCTACGCCGGCTTGGGCCCGCTTCCGCGTTTGCTCAGCCGCAACGCTCGTCCGATCTGAGAAAGATAACGTCGGCTGATGGGAATTTCGCGGCCGCCTGACAACACCGCGAATGTGCGCCCCGACTCACACCTGCGGATTGCGGCGACGAGATCGTGCCTGACGATTTCCGATCGGTGAATTCGCACGAAATCATCCGGATCGAGCCGCTCGGCAAGGTCGCCCAGACGCGCGCGCATCAACCGCACACGCTGACCGATATGCAGGCGCACGTAGTCCCCGTCCGCCTCCAGTCGCTCGATCATTTCCACGGGGATGCGTACGCGCGCATCTCCCTCGCGGATCCACAGCTCGGTTTCGTAAGCGCCGTGACCGGTGCGGCGACTATCCGCGCGAAGATTGTCGATGATCTCGCGCAGTTCAGCGATGCGTGCGCGCGCGTCGCGCCCTTCGCGCCGCGTCCGCGCCCGTTCCAGCGCCTGCAGCAGGCGTTCCTGCTCCACTGGCTTCAGGAGATAGTCGACGACGCTCGCGGCGAAGGCCCGGACCGCGAAATGATCGAACGCCGTCACGAAGATGATTTCGGGAATCGGACCGTCGGCCAGCGCATCGATCAGCTCGAATCCGCCCAGTTCCGGCATGTCCACATCGAGCAAAACGACGTCGGGCGCCAGCGAGCGAATCATCGCGAGCCCCTGACGCGGGTTGTTCGTGCTCCCGACGAGTTCGATGTCTGAAGCGCCCTGCAGGCACCATTCCAGGCGGCGCAACGCCAGAGGCTCATCGTCCATCGCGACTACTCTCAAGGCAGTCATAGCGTCAATTCGATTGGTAGTCGCAGCTCCACGATGAATCGACCGTCGCGGCGCTCCGCCGTCAGGCATGCCTCTTTCCCATAGAAACTCGCAAGCCGGCGCGCGACGTTCGTGAGTCCGACGCCCTCGCCGTCGCGCGGGCCGACTTCTGCGCCGGGGCGCACGTCGTTGTCGACCGTGATGATCAGTCGCCCGTTGCGACGTTGCGCAGCGAGCCGGATCCGGACGGGCGACCCGCTGCGCGCGACGCCGTGCTTGATCGCATTTTCGAACAGGGGTTGCAGGATGAGATGCGGAACCAGCGCGTTCAGCAGGCCCGCTTCGATGTCGGTCGACCAACTGAGCCGATCGGGAAACCGCGTGAGCTCGATGCTCAGATATTCAAGCTGCACACGCACGTCTTCCTCGAGCGTGACCTTCGCCGTCGATTCGCGGCTGAGCGCGTTGCGAAAGAAGCGCGCCAGCTTGCCGACCATCGCCTCCGCTGCGAACGTCTGTCCGGTAACGATGAGCGCCGAGACGGCGTTCAGCGTATTGAAGAGGAAATGCGGATTGATCTGATATCGCAACATCTTCAACTCGGCCTCGTGAGCGAGCGCCTGCGCTTCGAGCAGGCTCCGCTCTCGTTCCTGCAGCTGTGCGGCATACAGAATGGCGGCGCAGAACGCGGACCAGAGCAGGAACAACAGCAGGTTGTACTGCGATTGAATTGCGACGCCGACTACAGCGGAATAAGGCAGCTCGCCCTTCAGGATGCCGATCCAGACGAAGTGCCCGACGATCCCATAACCGACGGCGATCGGCAGGCAGGCGCCGCCTATCGCGAGCACACGCCGCGCGAGCGGCCGATCCAGCGTGCGACGGATGACCCCTCCCAGCGGCAGGCAGAGGACGAAGGCGAGCAGACTCATCGCGAAGCGCCAGCGAATGGAGCGCCAGTCATCGCGTTCGCCCATCATCATCATCTGCGTCGTATGCATGACGAAGAGCGCGATCCAGAAAAGCGCGCTGAAGATCTGGATCTGCGTCGTCGTTCTGCGAGGGATCGTCAATTGCGTCGGCGTGTGGTGCGCCGGAAACGACGTCTCGTTCGTGCTCACCGGCGCAAGCGGGCCAAGCGTCGGATCCCCGATGAGCGATTCGTTCACTGCCATGATCTATCGCCCTGATTCTGATGCGTATGCATTATGCGCCGAGCATTACGCATTGCGCGGCCCGGCGCTCGTGGTGTCGATGAAGCGACTCGAAAACGCGACCAATGACACCACCATTTTGTTGGCCGCGCGCAACGGCGCGCTCGCCGCAAACCATGGCGAGCACGCGCGAGGACGTTTCATAGTGTCGCTCCGTTGCTTCCGGCGGAGGACCGATCAATGTCGATGGGCATGTACGCGCTGTCGCTGCTCCTGCTCCCTCTCGAGCTGCTTGCGGGCGCCGGCGTCTACGATCTCGAACTGATTGCGCTGCGAGACGACATCTATCTGATACGGCGGCCCGATCCGCTGCGTCAGCCCGTCGAAGGCAACGTCGTCTTCATCGTGAACGAGCACGATGTCGTAGTGGTCGACGGCGGCGGTTCGCCGCTCGCAGCGAAGCACGCCATCCAGTTGATTCGCAGCGTCACCCCGAAACCTGTCGCCGTGCTCATCACCACGCACTGGCACGGCGATCACAATCTCGGCAATCAGGTCTATCGAACGACGTTTCCGGCGCTGCGCATCGTCAGCCACGAGAATACCTATCGGCACATGACAGGCGCGGCGATGAGCTACGTCGCCGAGCTGCCGGCGGAACTGGACGGCTACATTCGCGAACTCGAATCGATGGCGGCGAAGCAACCGCTTGATGAGCGGCGCAGCGCGATGCTGGATGACCTGAGATCCGCACGGCGCGAGCTCGATCAGGTCGTGGTGACGCCCGCTGATCTCACCTTCGACGACGAGCTGACGTTGCGACATGGCGCCCGCGAAATCCAGGTGCTGCATCCGGGCCGAGCGAACACAGACGGTGACGCCGTCGTGTGGCTGCCGCAGGAGAAAGTCCTGATCAGCGGCGACGTGGTCGTCCACCCAATCCCCTACGGCATCGGCAGCTACCCGCGCGAATGGATCGCGACGCTCAATGAACTGAGCAAGCTGCCGTACGAGTTGCTCGTGCCAGGCCACGGCGACGTGCAGCGCGATCAGCAGTACATACGACAACTGGTTCGAACGCTGACGCTGATTCGCGAGCAGGTCGCCGTCTCTGTCGCCAAAGGTATGGATCTGGAAGCGACGACGAGTGCGCTTGATCCGAGCGCGTTCGAGTCCGCATTCACCAACGGCGATGCAGTTCGCAGCAAGCTGTTCACGGCCTGGTGGCTCAAGCCGATCGTGCGTTCCGCCTGGCTCGAGGCTCGCGGCGAACCGATCGTTCAATCCGGAAAGCGCGACAATCGCTAGCACCGCCAGATTCCCCGGAAATCCCGACCGGTCGGGGCAGAACTAACGTCGGCGCCGATGGCTGGCTGTTCTGCTCGTCTTGGCGATCTTTGCGTCTTTGCGAGAGATTCCTTCTGTAAAATGTGACACAGAGGAATCTTTCCATGAGGTCGTCATGACGCGGCGATTGCGCAGAGTTCTGTTCGTTGTCGGCGTGGCGCTTGCCCTCGTGGGCGCCGCTTACTATTGGCTCATCATCGAAAGTGACATGCCGGCCGCTGCGCGCTACGACTTCGATATCGCCGAGGTTCGAGGATTGCGGGCGCGGCGCCGGGCGACAAGCCGACCGCAATCGAGATGGAGCAAGTCGCGCTGTTCAAGTTTCCGGCCACAGCGATCGTCGCGGGCGACGGCTGGGAAATGCGGGACATGCCGGTCTTCTCCTGGCGCCTGGCGTACCCCGCCGCTTCCGTCATCGTCGACACCGCGCTCAATCGGGAGACCGGCGGGAAAGGGCTGGCGTCGTTCGACGACGAGGCCTATGCGCGCATGCAGACGGCGATGACGCAATCCTCGCTGATCGTGATCACGCACGAGCACATGGATCATATCGGCGGTCTCGCCGCGCATCCGGACCTGCGCGCCATTCTGCCCACGACGCGACTTAACCGCGCGCAGCTTGCGAATCCCGACCGGAGCTTGCCTGCGAAGTTCCCGGATCACGCGCTCGATGGCTATGACGCGCTCGACTACGAGAAGTATTACGCAGCAGCGCCGGGCGTGGTCCTCATCAAGGCCCCGGGTCACACGCCTGGCAGCCAGATGGTTTACGCGCAGACGGCGGACGGCGCCGAGTTTCTCTTCATCGGCGACGTCGCATGGCAGTTCCGCAATATCGAAGTCCAGCGCGAGCGCGCACGACTCGTCACGTGGCTCTTTCTCAAGGAGGATCGTGGCGCAGTCTTCGGTCAGCTCGCCGCACTGAAGCGGCTGCACGAAACGGAGCCTCGCGTTCACATCGTGCCGGGCCATGACGGCGACGCAGTCGCCGAACTGGTACGCGCCGGCCTGGTCAAGCCGCGGTTTGAACTGGCGAACCGCGAGCCGCTCGCCGCTCAGCAGCCCCTGCTCCGGAGATCGCCATGAGCCTGACGCTCGCCTACACCGCGCTGAGCCCGTTCTGCCGCAAGGTCCGGATGGCGATGGAGTACAAGCGACTCGATTTCAAGTTGGGACGCGGCGACCACGTCACCGAAGTCGGCGCGTTCAATCCGCGCGCAGAAGTGCCCGTGCTCATCGACGATGACATCGTGGTGTGCAATTCGCCCGACATCCTCGCTTATCTCGATCGCAGGTTTCCCGAGCTTCCGCTGTACCCGGACGATGCGCGGAACTACGCCGAGGTTCGCAGGTGGGAACGAACCAGCGACACGCAGTTCGACGCGATCCTCACGGTCATCGGCAACTGGAAGTTTGCAGATCTGCCCGCCATGCCCGAAGGATTGCTGGGCGGCGCGCGGCGCGACATCCGCAGCCTGTACGATCAGCTGGAAGGACAGCTCCAGGGTCGGGCGTTCGTGTGCGGCGAGGTGAGCGCCGCCGATTTCAGTCTGTACCCGCAAGTCGTCTCGGGCGCTGCGCTCGATCTGCCGCTCGATCGATCCGTGCACAGATCCGTGCTGGGCTGGCTCAGGCGCATGCGCGAACGCCCGGAGGGTCAGTCGGATCTCGCCGCTGTGCGCGAGTGGTGGGCCAACCGGGTCAAACAGACGGTAGACACCGAACGCGTCAACTGGGGAACGTTTCGACTGGAATGGTTGCTGGCCAACGGCGGCCTGGACTTTTTCTCGGATCAGGTGAGACGCGACAAGGTGCTCTGGTCCGTCGGTCCGAACAACAACGCGCGCAACAGTCCTGCCGCACCCGGCTGGATAAAGCCGCCGCCCCGTCCTTGAGCCAGATAGCTTGAGTACGCCAAACGCTCCCGCGTCGGCGCCGACGAAGCGCCTGTCGTTCGCAGCCCTGCAGCATCCTGGCTATCGCGCCTACTTCCTCAGTATGGCGGGCGCGATGATGGCCGACAGCATCGAGCACGTCATCAGCTATTGGGTGGTCTTCCAGAAATTTCACTCGCCCGCACTGGGCGGTTTCGCGATCGTCTCCCACTGGCTGCCGTTTCTGCTCTTCTCAGTGCATGCGGGCGCTCTGGCCGATCGCTTCGATCCTCGACGCATCATTCAACTGGGCATGGCGCTGTTCATGTTCGTGTCGCTCGCCTGGGGCGTGCTGTTTCTGACGGATGCGCTGCAGATGTGGCACGCCATGGCGTTGCTCGTATTGCATGGATTTGCCGGCGTGCTGTGGAGTACGCCGTCGCTCGTACTGCTGCATGACATCGTGCCGGCGGAGCATCTGCAGAGCGCCGTGCGGCTCAACGCCACATCGCGTTACCTGGGGCTGTTGCTTGGCCCGGCTATCGGGGGGTTGATCCTGCTGCTGATGGGGCCTACGCACGGAATCCTCTTCAACGCTTTGTTGTACCTGCCGACCATTCTGTGGCTGTGGAAGGCGCCGTACGGTCCGCGCTTCCGTACTGGCCAGGCGCCGGTGCGCGCAATACGCGGCCTTGCCGACATCCTCTCGACCATTCGCAGCATCGCTCACAATCGCACGATCGTTTCGATGACGCTGTTGGCGGGCGGCGCCTCGCTCTTCATCGGCACGGCCTATCAGGCGCAGATGCCTGGCTTCGCGCACGACCTGGGTCACGGTGAGGCTGATCTGTCCTACAGCATGTTGCTCGGGGCCGATGCCGCGGGTGCGCTGTGCGCCGGCTTTCTCCTTGAGAGCCGCGGACTGCTGCGCGCCAGCCCACGCACCGCCTTCGTGCTCGCCATCCTGTGGTGCTGTTCGCTCACGGCGTTCGCGTTGTCGCGCGTGTATGCGCTGGCGCTCGCGCTGTTGTTCGTCGCTGGTTTCGTTGAGCTGTCCTTCAATTCAATGGCGCAAACGCTCGTGCAGCTGAAGGCGCCCGCGGAGATTCGCGGACGGGTCATCGGGCTGTACTCGATGTCGGCGCTGGGCATGCGGACCTTCAGCGGCGTAACGATCGGCGTGATCGGCGCGGCGATCGGCATTCACTGGTCGCTGGCGCTGAGTGCGCTGGCGCTCCTCGCGGGCGTATTGCTGTTACTGGCGTTCAGCATGCGAACCGCGCCCGTGAACTGAACCAACCTCACCCGCGCTACGCGCGACCTATGATGTGCATGGATGCACGAATGGCGCGGAGCACAAGGATGCGCGCGAGCGGCGCCCCAGGGAGAGGTAATAGTCACCGCCTCTCCCGAGGGAGAGGCCGCGCATAGCGCGGGTGAGGAGATTTCTCAATGCGACGCCTCGCTCGGCTCCATTCCCTGAGCTTTGATGATCGGGGCGGCGATCGGTCCAGTGAGGAACCTGATCAAGTCTCTGGCCGCCTCCGGCGCTTTCGAGTTCGCGCTGACTCCCGCTGTGAACAGCACGTAGGACTGTATGTCCGGCGGAAGCGGACCCACGAGTTCAACGCCGGGCGTCGTGAGAATCTGCGTGATGACGACCATGCCGATCTCGATTTCACCGCGGGCGACCAGCTCTGAGACGATGTCGGAGTCAGGCCGCGTCACTTTCGATCGCACAGCGTCAGCGATGCCGAGTCGCTCGAGCAGGTCAGCGATGTAGACGCCGCTGCCGACATCCTTGAGATAGGCGATCGACTTCGCCTCGAGCAGCGCACGCTTGAACGCTGCAACGGAACTGATGTCGGGCCTGGGCGCGCCTGCACGCACTTCAACGCCGATGCCGGAGCGCGCAATGTCGGTGCGCGTCGCCGCGCTGATTGCGCCGGCCTCGATCAGTGCATCGAGCTGCGGCGCCCCGGTGATCATGACGTCGAACGGCTCACCGGCCCGGGCGCGTTTCACGAACTCGGGCGGCAGACCGACCGTGATCGTGAGCCGGTGGCCCGTCGTGCGTTCGAATTGCGGGCCGACTTCGGCGAGTACGGTCGCGAGCGCTCGCGCCGTCCACAGATTGATGTCGGCGGCGTTTGCGAAGTTGGGCTGAGCAAGAAAAGTTGCAAGCCCAAGCCCGACGATCGCAGCAGTCATACGGCTCATCTTCAATCCCTGCGTCGCTGACTCCCCGCGCTCGCGCCGCTATCGCCTGATCTTACGCTGCTAGTGTGGTCGAAGCGCGCGGTGAGAACGGACTGTTCAAGGCTCGCCCGGCGGCGCCATCCGCAAACGCTGCAAGATCGCAGCCGCAAATCGCTCGGAAGCCCCCGGAGTTCCTTCGAGGAACAGGAACGGCTCGATCATTTCGACTTCCATGATCAGAAAGCTGCCGCCGCTCCTCACGCCGTCGATGCGCGCGTACACGGCGTCGTCGTAGCCGAGAGATTTCACGGCGGTCGCCGCGTTCTGCGCCGCCGCGATCGTTGCATCATCCGGCGCCGTGAACTCCACGCTGCCGCCGAACTCGCGTTGTACGCGGTAATCGTTCGCGGCCGGGCGCTTGAGCACCGCGTGACTGTACTCGCCGTCAAAGAACAGCAGCGACCACTCGCCTTCGTCTGCGATTTCGCGGACGTACGGCTGCAGCATGTAGTCGAGGTCGAGCGGCAGGGACGCAATTGCGCTCCTCAACTCAGCGGCGCCCGCGCGCCCGCGTACCGTGCACCAGGCGCTTGCGCTCACCGTGGGCTTGATCACGACGTCGTGGTCGCGCATCGCCAGCACCGCGTCGACCAGGTCGCCTGCCTGCACGATCTGCGTTGGAACGATGTCGACGCCGAGCGGCGGCAACTGCAGCAGATAACGCTTGTTGCTGTTCCAGCGCAGCAGCTCGGTGCAATTGATCGTCGGTACGCCGCACGCATCGAGCCGTGCGAGCCAAGCGAGAAAATCCTCATAGTGCTCGTGATAGTCCCAGATCGAGCGCATCAGCACAGCGTCGAACGTCGACCAGTCGACGCCGGGGTCGTTCCAGACGACGGGCTCAACGGCGGCGCCCTGCGCCTCGAGGCAGCGCACCGTCAGCGCATCATCGTCGTTGACGCCGGGCGAGGCGACCGAGGCGGCGATGGCAAGGCGGCGAGCGAGCGTCACGTGCGTTCTTAGTAGTTTGTGTTCGAGTTGCGCATACTAACAGGGTGTTGAAAAAGGCTGTCCGTGCCGCCTGGTAAATTGAAGATGGCAACGTCGCTTGCCCACCTCTTATGAAAGACACTGGGCGTGGTTTTCGCTGCGCTCCCGAAATCAAGCACAATGGAATGTGCATGATTTCGCCGGGCCGTCCGTAGCCCGGTCTGGCAGGCAATTGAAAGAGTTCTTCAATGGCCTGCTCAGCGACGGCGCCGCGTTCGCATGAATGCGGCCGAAGTGAGTCCGAGACAAGACTGTTTCCCTTGCCGGAGATGCACCTGTGAACCCTGGCCCACCCGAACTGATCGGCTTGCCTTACGACGCGAGCTCCTCATTTCTGCGCGGCGCAGCGGAGGCGCCCGCCCTGATCCGCACGGCCCTGCACTCACCCGCGGGCAACTCGTGGACCGAGACCGGGTATGACTTGAAGGCTGCCGGCGGTCTCGGGGATGCGGGCGATCTGCAGCTGCCGTCGAGCGCGGAAGCTCGGGCGATGATCGAAGCTGGAATCGCCAGAGTGCTCGCGCGTGGCGCGCGACCCATCTCGCTCGGCGGCGATCACTCTGTGACCTACCCCGTGATGCGCGCGATCAGCCGCGCGCATCCGCAACTGACGATCCTCCACTTCGATGCGCACCCGGACCTTTACGATGAGTTCGAGGGCGACCGCTACTCCCACGCCTGCCCGTTCGCCCGCATCATGGAGGAACGGCTCGCGACTCGGCTCGTGCAGGTGGGGATTCGCTGCATGAGCGGCCCGCAGCTCGAACAAGCCGCGAAGTACGGCGTCGAGGTGTTCGACATGCAGGCGTGGGTCGCTGGCGCCAGGCCGCATGTCGACGGACCGGTGTACGTCACGATCGACCTTGATGGACTCGATCCTGCCTACGCACCAGGCGTGTCGCATCGCGAACCCGGCGGCTTGTCAGTGCGCGACGTCCTCTCGCTGATCCAGACGCTGCCGGGCGTGCTGGTCGGCGCCGACGTCGTGGAATACAACCCCTGCCAGGATCCATCCGGAATGACAGCCGACGTCGCCGCGAAACTCGTCAAGGAGCTGGCGGGCAAGATGATCGGGCAAAGGCGGTAGGCCCTCACCCCAACCCTCTCCCTTGAGGGAGAGGGATTTGCTCATGAGTGTCTCCCTGGAGGGGGAGAAAGTCCGCCTATGCGGTTCGTCATTTCATTGGGGAGGGATCTGCTCCTGCGCCTCTCCCTCCAGGGAGAGGCCGGACGAAGTCGGGGTGAGGGGCGAGCAACGCCTTCACCGCCTCGACCACGCGTTCGGGCGTGAACCCGAAATGACGGAACAGATCGCCCGCCGGCGCAGACTCGCCGTAGCGGTCGATGCCGATCACGGCGCCTGAGCGGCCGACGTACTTGCGCCAGAAGTCGGACACGCCGGCTTCCACCGCGACGCATGGCAGATCCGCGGGCAGCACTCGCTTGCGATACGTCTCATCCTGGCGATCGAAGACATTGGTCGAAGGCATCGACACGACGCGCACGGCGACGCCTTCCTGAGCAAGCAACTGCTGCGCGCTGACCGCGAGCGCCACTTCGGCGCCCGTCGCAACGATGACCGCACGCGGCCTCGCCGCCGGTTCGACCAGGATGTACGCGCCGCGACGGATGTTTTCGGCGCGCTTCGAGCGAGCGCTGCTGGAACGGTGCGTTCTGACGACTGAACACCAGGCTCGTCGGTCCCTCGGTACGTTCAACCGCGCTCGCCCACGCAACGACTGACTCGACCGTGTCGCACGGTCGCCAGACGTCCATATTGGGCGTCAGTCTGAGCATGGCGAGGTGCTCGATCGGCTGATGCGTCGGGCCGTCTTCGCCGAGGCCGATCGAGTCGTGCGTGAACACGAAAATGGAGCGAATGCGCATGAGCGCCGCCATGCGCAAGGCGCTGCGGCAGTAGTCCGCAAACGTCAGGAACGTACCGCCGTAGGGAATGAAGCCGCCATGCAACGCCACGCCGTTCATGAGCGCGGCCATGCCGAACTCGCGCACGCCGTAGTGCAGATAATTTCCAGCGGACGTCGCCGACACGGTGCGCGACCCCGCGTGCTGAGTCAGATTCGAACCCGTGAGATCAGCGGAGCCGCCGAGCAATTCGGGCAGCACGGGCGCAATGCCCTCCAGCGCTTCCTGCGACGCCTTGCGGGTCGCCATGGTCGCCGCTTTCTTCTGCGTGCGGCTCATCAGCGAGCGAACGCATTCTGCGAAGTCCGCAGGCAGCTCGCCGCGCATGCGACGCGCGAATTCCTGCGCCTCGTTCGGGTAAGCGGATGCGTAGTCGGTGAAGCGACGGCGCCAGTCGCTTTCGGCAACGGCGCCGCCGGGCCTGGCGTCCCACGCCTCATAGATGTGCGGGGGGATTTCGAACGGCCCGTGCTCCCATCCAAGGGCCGCGCGCGTGGCGGCGATTTCCTTGTCGCCCAGCGGCGCCCCGTGCGCATCGTGCGTATCCGCTTTCGTCGGCGCTCCCTTTGCAATGATGGTCTTGCAACAGATGAGCGTGGGTTTGTCGGTCGTCGCTCGGGCGATCTGGATCGCGCGGTCGACCGCTTCGCTGTCGTGGCCGTCGACGTCGCGAATCACGCGCCAGCCGTAGCTTTCGAAGCGCCGCGGCGTGTCGTCCGTGAACCAGCCGTCGACGCGCCCGTCGATGGAAATGCCGTTGTCGTCATAGAACGCAATCAATTTGCCGAGACCGAGCGTACCCGCAAGCGAACACACTTCGTGCGAGACCCCTTCCATCATGCAGCCGTCGCCGAGGAACACGTAAGTGCGGTGATCGACGATGACGTGGCCGCGACGATTGAATTCCGCGGCGAGCAACCGCTCGGAAAGCGCCATGCCGACCGCGTTCGCGATCCCCTGCCCCAGCGGACCGGTCGTCGTTTCCACACCGGGCGTCACGTTGTATTCCGGATGCCCCGGCGTTTTCGAGTGCAACTGCCGGAAGCGTCGCAGCTCCTGCATCGGCAGTGCGTAGCCGCTCAGGTGAAGCAACGCGTACTGCAGCATCGAGCCGTGGCCGTTCGAGAGCACGAAACGGTCCCGATCGAACCAGCGCGGATTCGCCGGATTGTGACGCAGGTGACGGCGCCACAGGACCTCAGCGATCTCGGCCATGCCCATCGGCATGCCCGGATGACCGGAGTTCGCCTGCTGCACGGCGTCCATCGCCAGCACTCGCAGCGCATTGATTACATCGCGGCGATTCGGCTGCAGCGCTCCGCGAAATTCGAGTTCGACGCTCATAACGAGGCGCTCGCGATCGGCGTCACAGCTTCCCTGCGCACCGACGCTACTCTGCGCGCCAGCGATTCCTTTCTGCGCTCGATCAGCCGCAGGATCATCGGTGTGAAGATGAGCTGCATCGCGAGATCCATCTTGCCGCCCGGGCACACGATGGTGTTCGAACGAGACATGAAGGAATCGTGCAGCATCGACAGCAGATAGCGGAAGTCGATGCCCTGCGGATTGGCGAAGCGGATGACGAGGAAGGATTCATCCGGCGTCGGTATGAAGCGTGCAATGAACGGATCCGAGGTATCCACCACCGGCACGCGCTGGAAATTGATGTGCGTGCGCGAGAACTGCGGACAGATGTAGTGCACGTAGTCGTGCATGCGGCGCAGGATCGTGTCGGCGACGGCTTCCGTGGAGTAGCCGCGCGTCGCCTTGTCGCGATGCAACTTCTGAATCCATTCGAGATTCACGACCGGAGTGACGCCGATCAGCAGATCGACGTGTTTCGCGACGTCGATCTCGCCGCTCACGACCGCGCCGTGCAATCCCTCGTAGAACAGCAGATCGGTGGGTTCCGGCAGATCCTCCCACTGCGTAAACGTGCCCGGCTGCTGCCCGTACGGCGTCGCCTCCTGCTCGTCATGGAGATACTTGCGGCGACGACCGCGACCGCATTCTCCATAGCTCCGGAACAGACCCTCGAGGTCGTCGAACAGGTTCGCAGCCGGGCCGAAGTGGCTGAATTCGTAATCGCCGCGCTGGAGCGCCTCCGCCATCTGCTGCTTCATGCCGACGCGATCGTAGCGGTGAAAGCTGTCGCCCTCGATGAACGCTGCAGTCACGCGCTCGCGGCGGAAAATCTGCTCGAAGGTGCGCGACACCGAAGTGGTGCCGGCGCCGGATGAGCCCGTGACTGCGATGATGGGATGTGTGGCCGACATTGGCAGGTCTCCGTTGAGAGTCGACGTTAACTACTCGCGTTGTCAGTTGTGTGTTGTCCGTTGTGCGCAAGAGCCAGCACCGACCTCTGCACGCAACGCAGAACGAAGAACGGCCAACTCACGCGGGCGTCCGAAGCAGCTGCGTGGTGCGTTGACCGTTGTGCGCGAAGAGCAAGCGCTCCTCCGGCGGACAACGCAAAACGGGAAACGCACAACTCATGCGGGCGTCCGAAGCAGCTGCACGTTGTGCGTTGCCCGTTGCGCGCCAGAGCCAGCGCCGACACTCTGCGGACAACGCAAAACGGAGAACGCACAACTCATGCGGGCAGAGCTCATGCGGGCGTCCTGAAGAGCGTGCGCCCTCCGAACAGCGGCGATTCGAACTCGAAATCGTTGTTCTCACGGTGGTACTGCTCGATGCGCTCCACTTCCGCGCGCGTACCGAACACAAAGCCGATGCGCTGATGCAGGCTTTCGGGCGTCACCGTCAGAATTGGCTCGCGCCCCGTGCTCGCCCGGCCGCCGGCCTGTTCGACGATGAATCCGATCGGATTCGCCTCGTACAACAGGCGGAGGCGTCCGGGCGTCGTCAGATCCTTGCGATCGCGCGGATGCATGAACACCCCGCCGCGCATGAGGATGCGATGCGTTTCCGCGACCAGCGAGGCGATCCAGCGCATGTTGAAGTCGCGGCCGCGAGGACCGCTCTTGCCGGCCTGGCATTCGCTCACGTAACGCCTGATCGCGGCTTCCCAGTAGCGGGAGTTCGATGCGTTGATCGCAAACTCCGACGTCGTCTCCGGGATCCGCAGATCGGGATGAGTCAGCATGAACTCGCCGATCTCTCGATCCAGCGTGAAACCGTGCACGCCGCGCCCGGCCGTCAGCACGAGCATCGTCGAGGGGCCGTAGATCGCGTAGCCCGCACACACTTGTTCCGAGCCTGGCTGCAGGAAGTCGCTCTCGACCGGATCCGTGACGCCGTCCGGACAGCGCAGCACGGAAAAGATGCTGCCCACCGCTACATTCACGTCCACGTTCGAAGACCCGTCGAGCGGATCGAAGAGCAGCAGATACTTGCCGCACGGAAACTCGGCGGGTATCGGATATGGCTTCTCCATTTCTTCGGACGCCATGCCGGCGAGCTGTCCGCCCCACTCGTTCGTGCGCACGAAGATCTCGTTCGCCAGAACATCGAGCTCGAGCTGCGCTTCCCCATGCACATTGGTCGAACCTGCTTCACCGAGGGCGCCGGACAGCGCGCCCTTGCCGATCAGCGTTGCGATGCGCTTGCACGCGAGCCGAATGTCGTTGACGAGCGCCGTGAAATCGCCGGTCGCGTTCTCGTGGCGGCGTTGCTCCTCGATCAGAAATCGCGTCAGCGTTCTTGGTGTCGTTTGCATGACTGCGCCCCGGAAGTGGAAGGCCGCACAGCGGCGGGCGGAACTACAAGCCTCGAAGGCCGCGTCGCGGCGGAAAGGACAACCATGGAAAACATGAAAAGCAGCGGCGTTGCAGGAAGAAGGACTTTCGTGGCGAAGGGCGCGCGAGCGCGGCGGGCAGGACGACAAACTCGTCGCGTCCGATGCCACGCCGCTTGCACTGTCAGCATTGGCGTTTCCAGCCATCGCCTGATCGCGCGGACGCCTGCCTTCGTCGGGCGAGACCTCACGACTGCGCCTCCCTCGTCGACTCCGCGAACACGCGGCTCGCACGAATGTCGGCGGCTTCGATCGTCACGAGATCGCTGCGGGACAAACTGGCGCTGCGCTGCTCGAACAGTCGGCTCGCCTGGCGCAGGCGCGCGCGATCGAGCGCATTTCGGACCGAACGCGCGTTCGCGAAGTGCGGTTGTCTGGCGCGCCGCGCGATGTACTCGCGCAGCGAGGCTTCCGCCTCCTCGCTCAGCGTGTACTGCATGTCCCCGAGCATGAGCTGCGCGATCGCGAACAATTCCTCCGGCGTGTAGTCGGGGAAGTCGATGTGATGCGCGATGCGGGACGACATCCCGGGATTGCTGCGAAAGAACCGCTCCATGCGGTCCTTGTAGCCGGCGAGGATGACGACCAGGTCGTCACGATGGTTCTCCATCTCCTGCAGCAGGATCTCGATCGCCTCCTGACCGTAGTCGCGCTCGTTCTCAGGGCGATACAGGTAGTACGCTTCGTCGATGAACAGCACGCCGCCCATCGCGCGCTTGAGCGCTTCGCGCGTCTTTGGCGCGGTGTGGCCGATGAACTGCCCGACGAGGTCGTCGCGCGTCACTGCGACCATGTGCGGCTTACGGACATAGCCGAGACGATGAAGGATCTCCGCCATGCGCAACGCCACCGTGGTCTTGCCCGTGCCCGGATTGCCCGTGAAGCTCATGTGCAACGAGGGCGCCTGCGTGGTGAGGCCCACCTTCCTGCGCAGGGTGTCGACCAGCAGAAGAGCGCTGATATCCCGGATGCGGGCTTTCACCGGCGCGAGCCCGACAAGTTCGTTGTCGAGTTTGTCGAGGACCTCCGCCACGTCCGAGTCGCGAAACGCCGCGTCGAGATCGATGCGCGCGTTCGCGGCCGATGCATCGTCGAGGCGTTCGAGCAACGTGGAGTTCATGGGATGCTCAGAAGGCAGGATGGGCGCCGCCGCATCAGTAGCGCCGGCCTTCCGGGCGTTCGGCTGCATAGGCGCGCGTCGTGTAGCGCACTTGCCGTCCCCTGCCCTCTTCGCGCACGAGGCTGAAACCCGGCTCCTCCTTTGGTCTGGATGCAATGAATGACAGGCGCAGCGACTCGACGCCCCGCGTCGCATCGAACGCATTCACCTTGATGTAGTGATTCGGGAACGTGCGCCGGCAGGCATCGAGCTCGCGCATCGCGCCGGCGGCGTCCTGCAGATCGAACATGGGCATGCCGAACATCTCCCAATAGCTGTTGCGCGGATGGGGATCATCGGTGTACTCGATCGACACCGCCCAGCCGCGCTGCAGGCAGTGCTCGATCTGCGCGGTGATCTGCGCGTCAGTGAGATCCGGAAGAAAAGAGAACGTGCCTTGCGTCAGTCGCATGATGAAGCTCCTTAGGGCTCGGGGCGTGGGGCTCGGGGCTTGGGTCAGAGCGGTCATTCTTGCCCGCGCCCCGAGCCCCAAGCCCGTAGTCCTCAGGCCGCCGTCGGCGTAGGCAGAAAGTCCGGCGTGTCCGTGCTCGTGTAGTCGAACGTGACGTCGCCCCACGTATCGAGCGCGGCCCGGAGCGGCGTGCAGTCGCGCGCCGCATTCGCGAGGATCTCGGGGCCTTCGCGCCAGATGTCGCGTCCTTCGTTGCGCGCCAGCACCATCGCCTCGAGGGCGACGCGATTCGCCGTCGCGCCGGCCGCGATGCCCATCGGATGACCGATCGTGCCGCCGCCGAACTGCAGCACCACATCCTCGCCGAGATAGGTCAGGAGTTGATGCATCTGGCCCGCGTGGATGCCGCCGGACGCCACCGGCATGACGCCGTTCAACCCGCCCCAGTCCTGCTCGAAGAAGACCCCGCGTTGCAGGTCGACCGGGTTGTGCGGCTCGCGCAGCACGTTGTAGTAGCCCTGGACGGTGTTCGGGTCGCCTTCGAGCTTGCCCACCACGGTGCCCGCGTGCAGGTGGTCGACGCCCGCGAGGCGCATCCACTTCGCAATGACGCGGAACGACACGCCGTGCGACTTCTGCCGGGTATACGTGCCGTGCCCGGCGCGATGCAGATGCAGAATCATGTCGTTGCGGCGCGCCCACCGCGACATCGACTGAATCGCGGTGTAACCGATGACGAGGTCGATCATGACGATCACCGACCCCAGCTCCTTCGCGAACTCAGCGCGTTCGTACATATCCTCCATGGTCGCCGCGGTGACGTTGAGGTAGTGGCCCTTCACTTCGCCGGTCATCGCCTGGGCGCGATTCACTGCTTCCATGCAATACAGAAAGCGATCGCGCCAGTGCATGAACGGCTGCGAGTTGATGTTCTCGTCGTCCTTGGTGAAGTCGAGCCCGCCCTGCAGCGCTTCATAGACGACGCGGCCGTAATTCTTGCCCGAGAGACCCAGCTTGGGCTTCACGGTGGCGCCGAGGAGCGGGCGGCCGAACTTGTCGAGCCGCTCGCGCTCGACGACGACGCCTGTCGGCGGTCCCGCAAACGTTTTTACATAGGCGACGGGAAACCGCATGTCTTCGAGCCGCAGCGCCTTGAGCGGCTTGAAGCCGAAGACGTTGCCGATGATGGAGGCGCTGAGATTGGCGATCGACCCGGGCTCGAACAGGTCAAGGTCGTACGCGATGTACGCGAAGTACTGCCCGGGCGCCGCCGGCGTCGGCTCGACTCTGTACGCCTTCGCGCGATAGCGGTCGCACGCTGTGAGTCGGTCCGTCCAGACTACCGTCCACGTCGCCGTTGACGACTCACCAGCCACCGCCGCGGCGGCCTCAACCGGATCGACGCCTTCCTGCGGTGTGATCCTGAACACCGCCAGGATGTCGGTGTCCTTGGGTTGGTAGTCGCCGTCCCAATAGCCCATATCCGCATACTTCAGTACGCCGGCCCGATACCGTTCCGCCGCACTGGATGGTGCGGCGCGAGCGCCGATTCGCTTCATGGATTTCGCTCCTCGCATGCGGTTGATGACGATGGAGCCGAGGGTGGCTTTTTGTTTTCATTAGGTCCAATTGGAACTTCTTCGTCTCGCGATAAGGTTTCCTTATGTACGGCTACTGGCGACTGACCACTGGCGACTGGTCAGAAGTTGTTTTCAGGCTGCTGGCGGCTGGCGAGAAGCGCCTTCTTTGTTCTGGCCAGTAGCCAGCAGCCAGTGACCAGTCGCCAGGAACACCGCATGCGCAACATCACTCTTCGACAACTGCGCGTCTTCACGGCCGTCGCACAGCAGCGCTCCTTTACGCGGGCGGCGCGCGAGCTGCACCTGACGCAACCCGCGGTTTCGCAGCAGATCCGGCTGCTCGAAACGGAGGTCGACCTGCGGCTCTTCGAGCATATCGGTCGACGCATCCAGCTCACCGCGGCCGGCGAGGAATTGCTGCGTTATGCGACGCAGACGACGAATCTGCTGCGCGAGGCTGGCGAGGCGCTCGCAGCGCTACGCGGTCTGAAACGCGGCGTGCTCAAACTCGGCGCGGTGAGCACCGCGAAGTACTTTGCGCCCTCGCTTCTCGCCACGTTCAGAACGACGTACCCCGAAGTCACCATCCGCTTTCCGGTCGGCAACCGCGAAGAGATCATTCAGCTGCTCGCCGCAAACGAACTCGACCTGGCGATCATGGGGAGACCGCCGCGCGAACTGCAGACAGTCGCGGCGGCGTTCGCGAAGCACCCGCTCGTCATGATCGCGGCCCCCGCGCATCCGCTCGCGACGAAACGCCGCATTCCGTTGAAGCGCCTCAGTGAAGAGAATTTTCTGATCCGCGAGGAGGGTTCCGGTACGCGAGCCGCGCTCGAGCAGGTATTCGCCGATCATGGCCTCAGCTATCACACCTCGATGGAGATCAATAGCAACGAGACGATCAAGCAGGCTGTCATGGCCGGGATGGGGATCAGCTTCATCTCGATGCACACCGTGAGTCTCGAGCTCGCGACGCGCAAGCTCGTGACGCTCGATGTCGCCGGAATGCCGCTGGTGCGCGACTGGTATGTGATTCATCTGCACCAGAAGCAACTGGCGCCGATCGCGGCCGCGTTTCGCGCCTTTCTTCTGGAGCGCGGGGCGGCGATCATCGAAAAGGTCATCGGCTCCGGCGCGCAGCCGCGCCGACGAACGAGTCGTAAATCGTGAGCCGTGAATCGTGAGTCGTGAGCCGCAAGATCGGGTCTTCCGACTCACGACTCACGATTCACGGCTCACGACTTGCGATGCTCAGTTCGTCTCCGCAAGCCCTGGCGGACGCGCAGCGGGCTGGTATGTCGCGACAGTCCAGCGGTTCCCTTCGGCGTCTACGCAAGTGAAGCCGTGCGAATCGCCGTACCTGCCGTAACTCGTGTCGCACAGTTCGCGCACAACCCGCACGCCGCTCGCCCGCACCCGGGCATAAATCGCGTCCACCGCCGCCGGATCCTCAGCCACGAGTGAAACATTGGCGGGACCAGGCGCCTCGCCGAGCCAATCCAATCCTTCTGCCGTTGTGGAGCTCACCATCACGAGGCCATTGCCGAAGCGCAGCTCCGCATGATCGATGCGACCGGAACGCCCCGGCACGCTCAGGTGCGGCGTGAACCCGAGCACGCTCGTCAGCCAGTCGATGGCTGCTGAACAGTCCCGATACTGCATGCTGGGATAGATTGTGGGCAAAGTCATGTTCGCCGCTCGGCTACTTCGCAGCGGCGGGGAACGCCGGCAGCTTCTCGATATCCCGCGGATCGTGCTGAATGATCACAGTCGCCTTGAGATTCGCAGCGATTTCCTTGAACCGATCCAGGGACGCCAGCGTGTCGGCGCGATTCGTGTTGAAGCTGGGCACGCCGTCGCTGTCGTAGTTCTCGCGAAAGTGCGCGAGATCTCCCGTCAGCAACACGACGCCTTTCTCCTTCAGCCTGACCAGCAGACTGTGATGTCCGGGCGTATGTCCCGGCGTATCGAGCATGACGACGCTGCCGTCGCCGAACACATCCTTGTCGCGCGGCACGGCTTCCACGGCGCCGCCGCCGCTGATCCAGTGCGACACGGGCGCCGGGTTTGCGCCTGCGGGCGGCGGCGAAGCCGTAAGCGCCTCCCAATCGCCTTTGCCGATCAGCAGCGTCGACTGTGGAAAAGATCCGGCCTGACCAATGTGATCGCCATGATAGTGACTGATGCCCACGAACCTGATCTGGTCCGGCTTCAGATTCAGTTGAGCAAGCTGCTCGACCAGACTGGTCTTGACTGTGGGGCCGGAAGGCTGCGCACCGCTCGTGTTCGCGGCGGGATAGCCGGTGTCCCAGATCAGGTACTCCTCTCCATGACGGACCAGGTAGCAACTCGCGGTCAGCTGCAACTTCCTGCCCTCATAGGCGTAGGCGTCCGAGAAGCGCGCGACATCGGCCGGGCCGGCGCCGGCGCCGCAGTCGAATCGCGTGAGCGTCACTTCGGGAGTGGTCTGAGCCGACGCAGAGGACAGGCACACAACGCCCAGGACGCCGAGTGCTGAACGGATGAAATCTCCACCTCATGATCAATCCCCTTTTCTTGACGATGCGTTCTTGAGAGCACGGGCGACAATCAGGACCGATGTGTCGAGCTTCGCGGAGGGCAAGGCTACGCGCGCTGAACTTACGTCAAGGTGAACAAGTGCTATTCGATGAACGCAGCAGCTGCGCAAACCCTTGTCTTTCGATCATTGCCATCCTTCGATGGCGGCAGCCTGCGGATTTAATCATAGCTTCCCTTAAGTGCGATGGAACATCGCGGCCGCACGGACAATTCTTGGCTACGGCGCCGTCCGTTCGAACAAGTACGCATTCGCAGTCGACCTGACCGCGAGCACTATCTTGCGCCCCGGCCGACGCGATCTATCCAGTGAGGAGTATTCCATGTCTGAAGAGGCAGCCCGCAAGTTGTCGGAGTCGGGCCGTTGCTCGGTGAGTCTGCGCGTCCGCCACCCATCCTGCGATCCGAATGAAATCACCGGTGAACTGGGTCTTGCGCCCGAGCATTCGTGGGCCTGCGGCGAACCTCGCCGCTCGGACGCCGGCATGCCGCTGGGCGGGGTCCGTCACGATTCGTACTGGATGGCGACGTTGCCCGGCGTCTCGCTTGCGCAGTGGCAGACCACCGAGTCTAATCCAAAGGTCACGCCGTCCACGACCGACGAGTTGCCCGGCGCCATGGCGCAGTTGCAGATGCAGTTGCAGATGATGGCGCAGATCCGCCGCAATCGACCGTTCTTCGAGCGCCTGATCGCAGAAGGCGCCGAAGTGACGTTTGTCGTCGAGTTTGAAGCCGCTGCGGGGATGTCTTTCAGGCTCGATCCCGCGCCGATGCGTCAACTCGGCGAGCTCGGCCTGCGGCTGGAGTTTGACTTCGTCTAACCCGGCCGTTGTCAGTTGTCCGTTGTCGGTTTTCCGTCAGAAGGCGCTCCGCGCCGCCCTGACGTGGCGCGTTTCTGCGCACAACAGACAACTCACAACGGAGACTCCGTCCTGCGGATCAGGGTGCTCTTGCCGAACAGGGATTCAATGAGGGCGACCGCTATCTGCGCGGTCTTGTTGCGCACGTCGAGCGCAGGGTTCAGCTCCATCACGTCAAGCGATGCAAGACGGCCGGTGTCGGCGATCATCTCCATGCACAACTGCGCTTCGCGATAGGACAGTCCACCCGGAACGGTCGTAGCGACGCCGGGCGCGATGTCGGGATCGAGAGAGTCGACGTCGAAACTCACATGCAGGTGCGTATCGGCGTCCAGATCCGCGAGCGCCGCTTCCATCGTGTGCCGCATGCCCATCTCGTCGATGTAGCGCATGTCGAACACTTCGAGACCCTGCTCGTGGATGAAGCTCTTCTCGCCAGGGTCGACGCTGCGAATGCCGATCTGTCGAATCCATGCAGGCTCGAGCGCCGGACCGTAGCCGCCAAGATGGGTCAGCTCCGGCGGACCGAAACCGCACAGACAGGCGACCGGCATGCCATGCAGATTGCCGCTGGGCGAAAGCTCGCTCGTGTTGAAGTCCGCGTGCGCATCGATCCACAACACGCGCAGTTTTCTGCCTGCGTCCCGGCAATAGCGTGCGACGGCGCTCATCGAGCCGATGCCGAGACAATGATCGCCGCCCAGCAGAATGGGCAGGCGTTCAGCCTCCAGTTCCGTGTGCACGGCGTCATGCACATTGCGATTCCACTCGAGGACTTCGGCGAGGTGCCGGTAGCCATACACAGGCTGGAGCCACGGGTTGCCCGGACCGTTGAGATTGCCGCGATCGATGACCTTGAGTCCGCGGGCGGCGAGCGCCTGCTGCAGACCCGCCACGCGCAACGCCTCGGGACCCATCGAGGCGCCGCGATCGCTCGCGCCGACGTCCGTGGGTGCGCCGATCAGGGTGACAGTGCGTGCGGTCATGCGAGCAAGGTCTCCAGGTCCGCGCGTGTCCGCACCGGACGCCGCGCCGGCGTCCG
Organism: uncultured Gammaproteobacteria bacterium; assembly: GCA_963723505.1. Lineage (GTDB taxonomy): Bacteria > Pseudomonadota > Gammaproteobacteria > Steroidobacterales > Steroidobacteraceae > Steroidobacter. The sequence continues at coordinate 357,591 of CAVRQU010000015.1, read as the reverse complement.
CGCGAGTCCGCCGAACAGATCCTTCGGATCATCGAGGTCGGGCACGAGATCGAGCCGCGCGTGCGCGCCGCGCTGTTCCTGGTGCAGACGATGCAGGTATCGCAGGGAGGAGAAATCCTCGAGCGCAAATCCGACCGAATCGAAGATCGTCACGTCGCGATCCGTCGAGCGTGCGCACTTGCGGCCGCTCAACACATCGCTGAACTCCACCACGGGGAAGCCGGCGTCGAGTTGCTGAATCTCCCCCTCGATGCGCGACTGCGGTTCGAACTCGACCACGATGCGCGCATCGGATCGCAGCAGAATGTCGCGATGCAATTCGGTCTTGCCGGGACAATCGCCGCCCACGGCGTTGAGATGCATCCCGGACTCGATCATGTCCGGCGTGAGAATGATCGCGTTGCGCTTGTCTGCCGTGACCGTGGTGACGATATCGGCGCCGCGCACCGCTTCCGCGACGGAAGCGCAACGCACAATACGCAAGCCTGCGAGCTGGATAGCGTGCAGGTTGCGTTCCAGTTTCGTCGTCGCCGCCGGATCCACGTCGAACAGGCGCACTTCACGTATCCCGAGCATGTGATGAAACGCGATTGTCTGAAACTCGCTTTGCGCGCCGTTGCCGATCAACGCCATGACGCGGCTGTCGCGGCGCGCCATCCAGCGCGCGGCGAGCGCCGACATCGCAGCGGTGCGCAAGGCGGTGGTGAACGTGAGCTCTGAGAGCAGCAACGGATAACCGGTCTCGACGTCGGCGAGCACGCCGAAAGCCGTGACTGTCAGCAATCCCGAGGCTGTGTTCTTCGGATGGCCATTGACGTACTTGAATGAGTACGCGCGCCCATCGCTCGCAGGCATGAGTTCGATCACGCCCACCGACGAATGCGTCGCGTGGCGCGGCGACTTGTCGAACTCGCGCCAACGCCGGTAATCGGCTTCCATCTCGGCCGCCAGGCCTTCGATGAATCGGGCAGGGCCGACCCGAGACACGAGTTCCTGAACGCGTTCTATGCCGATGTAGTCGACCATGATGGGTGGTTCCCGAATCGCTTGAATGCCGCGGTGTGCGGGGCTAGGCGGGTAGTTTTGGGGCGAAGGCAGCCAATGAATAGCCAGAAGAGTGCTCAGAAAGCGTAGAGCTTTGAGCAAAACGCCACGTCTTGCTGACGATTCGACTAGAATGGATGCCTATGTAACAGGCCGTTGAAGGCCGTGCTTCGACGGCCTGCTACCGGGCCACGGATGGCCCGGCGAAATCATGCACGTCCTTTTTTATGTGCTTGATTTCGGAAGCGCAGCGAAAACCACGCTTTTCGCAAGCGCCGTCGACAGATTCGTCGGGAACGAATCTGGGCAGCTTCGCTGCCCGAGGGGCGCGCGCCATGGACGGTGCGCGTCTAAAAACGGCAGGGATAGCCTTTTTCGACATCCATTAAGGAGGCCGATATGGACGATGTTGACCGCCAGCTCATCGCCTTGCTGCGTGATGACGCGCGGATGTCGATCGCGTCGCTGGCGAAGAAACTGCACGTCGCACGCGGCACCGTCCAGAACCGGCTCGCTCGCCTCGAAGCGAACGGCACGGTCGTCGGTTATACGGTGCGGCTGCGTCCCCAGGTCGAAGAGCAGGGCATTCGTGCGCTGATGACCGTCGCGGTCGAGGGCAACCGCTCCGAAGCGTTGCTCAGAGCGTTGCGCGGCGATCCTGCCGTATCAGCGCTGCACAGCACGAACGGTCGTTGGGATTTTGTCGTCGAACTCCGGGCCGACAGTCTCGAAGCATTCGATCGCGTGCTCGGCCGAATCCGTTTGCTGGAAGGCATATCGAACACTGAAACCAGCCTGCTGCTGTCGACGCACAAGCTGTAAGCGGGGATCACGGTTGGCGGTTGACAGTTGACGGTCGGATTCGCGCGGCCCTTCTGACGGTCAACCCTCAACTGTCAACGGTCAACCGGCTCATTGCATGGATGCCGCGGCGATTGTCCGCGCAACACGCGCACGACCTCTTCGGCGCTGCGACGACGCAGCTCGGCGAGCGACGCATCGGAGGAAAAGGCCATATGCGGCGTGACGATGACGTCCTCACGCGCCGTGACGGACGTGGGCGGCGACGGCTCGCCTTCGATCACATCAAGACCTGCACCGCTCAAAGCGCCGGAGTCGAGACCTCTGAGGAGCGCAGCGTTGTCGATGACGGCGCCGCGGCTCACGTTGACCAGCAGCGGCCGGCGGCGAAGCGCGTCGATGAACGCATCGTCGATGAGATGATGCGTGTCCTTCGTGAGCGGCGCATGAATCACGATCGCATCGGCTTGCTGCTGAATGTCCGTCAGATTGGCGACGACGACGCCGGGCGAGAGATCATCGCCCGGTGAATGCGCATGCAACAGCGACGGACTGTTGACGAGCATGCGGCAGCCGAATCCCCGCAGCTTGCGTGCTGTCGCCGCACCGATGCGCCCGTAGCCAATGACCCCGACTGTCATGTCGGCCACTCGACGCGCCTGCGCCGCACCGGGATTCCAGGCGCCGCGCTTCACGTCGCGATCCATCACGGTCACATTGCGCCAGAGATCGAGCACCAGCGCGACGGCGTGATCCGAGACTTCCTCGACGCAATAGTCGGGCACGTTCGTCACCCAGGCGCCGCGTTCAGTCGCCGCGCCAATCGCGATGTTGTCGAGGCCGACGCCCATACGGCCGACCATCCTCAATTGAGTCGGGCGCCGGATCGCAGTCGCCGATACGTCCGCCCAGCACGTCATGATCGCAATCGGGTCATGTTCCTCCACCATCGCCTCGACGAACGCGCCGGTCGGCGTATCTCTGGGGCCCGCGACGAAGCGATAGCCGGCGGCCTCGATGATTTCGCGCTCGATCTCGACGTCGGGCCAGGGATGATCGGTGAGAAGAACCGTGGACATATGTCTGCAGTGGCTGGGCGGTTAGCGCGGACGCGAAGCGATCGGGAGAGGATTATTGGCCGCAAAAAGGCGCAAAAGGCGCAAAAAAAAGAGAGAGCTGAACAACTTCAGGCGCCAAACTGCCTGATCCGAATCAATCCGTTCGGCTCGCACCATTCCCTGTATGCGCCTTATGCGCCTTTTTGCGGCCATTCAATTCCGTCGGAGCCCGCTCGCCTGCAGTATCGCCGGGATGTGCTGTTCCCAACCCATCATCATCAGGTGCACGCCGCTGCACCAGGGCCTCGCTTCCCGAATGATGCGCGCGGCGATGTCGATGCTCGTGCGCAGTTCAGCTGCGGCGTCGCCTGCGACAAGCTCCATCTCCCCGATCAGATCCTGCGGCACGCGGACGCCCGGCACGTTCTCGTTGAGCCAGCGCGCCATCCTTGCGGACTTGAGCGGAATCACGCCGACGAGCAGCGCGACGTCCGCATTGAGCGCAGCGGCAAATTTCTGCAGCGAAGACGGGTCGTAGACCGCCTGCGTCTGAAAGAAGCGGGCGCCCCCGTCGATTTTCGCTCGCGCGCGCGCGATCTCCGCATCGAAGTCCTCCGCGCCCGGATTCACTGTCGCGCCGATGTAGAGCGCGGGCGCGCCTTTCAATTCATTGCCCGCGAGATCGCGTCCTTCGGCGAGGCCGCGCGCCGCCCGCAACATCTGTACGGTGTTCAGATCGAAGACGGGCTGCGCGTCAGGGTGGTCGCCGTACTTCGGATTGTCGCCGGTCATGAACAACATGTTGCCGACGCCAAGCGCCGCGGCCCCGAGAATGTCGGCCTGAAGCGCGATGCGGTTGCGGTCACGGGCGGTGAACTGCACGATCGGTTCGACGCCGCGCTCGAGCAGCAGTCGCGCCACGGCGGTCGGCTCGATCGCCATGCGCGCACGCGGCGACTCGGTGAGATTGATCGCGTCGACCAGCCCCCGAAGCGCGTCCGCCTTGACGAAGAGGTCGGAAAGATCCACGCCCTTCGGCGGCGTCAGTTCGGTCGTGACCGCGAAGGCGCCAGCGTGCAGTTTTTCCGATAGCTTGCTCATTTGACTGGCGCAGTGTGAGGCCTCGCCGCATTCCGAACCGGGGTCCTGACTCCCCGAGAATTTCAGGCCGAAGCGCTCCGCCGGAACGGCGAGGCTGTCGCGGTCGCCTTGCGCTCTGCGGAAAGGATCGTGTTATGCAGCAGCATCGTGACGGTCAATTGTCCCACGCCGCCGGGTACGGGCGTGATGTATGAGGCCTTTTGCTTCACGCCTTCAAAATCGACGTCGCCCACGATTCTGCCGTCCGGCAGCCGGTTGTAACCGACATCGATGACGACCGCGCCGGTTCTCACCATCTGCGGCACGATCAGATTGGGAACGCCGGCGGCGACGACGAGAATGTCCGCGAGCAGCGTGAACTGCGCGAGATCGCGCGTCTTCTTGTGGCAGATGCAGACGGTCGCGTCCTGCTGCATCAGCATCAGCGCGGTCGGCTTGCCGACGATATTGCTGGCGCCGACCACGACCACATTGCGGCCCTCCACTGGAATCTTTTCGTACTCCAGAATCTTCTGCACCCCATACGGCGTACACGGCGAGAACACGGTGGCGCCCGTCACCAGACCGCCCATGTTGTAGAGGTGAAAACCGTCGACGTCCTTCTCGACGGAAATGCGCTCTACGACATGGGCGACCTGAATGTGGGTCGGCAGCGGCAACTGCACGAGGACGCCGTGAATGCCGTCATCGTCATTCAGCGCGTCGATGTGGGCAAGCAACTGCTCTTCGGTCGCGCTCGCGGGCAGTTCGATGAGTTCGGATCGGATGCCGACCTCGCGACAGCCGGCGATCTTGTTGCGTACATACGAGCGTGACGCCGGATTGTCGCCGACGAGTATGACGGCAAGCGCCGGCGTAATCCCATGCCGTGACCGCAACTCATCGACGCGCGCGTGATACTCGCCGCGCAGATGTTTCGCGATGACTTTGCCGTCGATGATTCGCGCGGTCATAGGGCGTGGGGCTCGGGGCGTGGGGCTCGGAATCTGACCCGAGCCCCGCGCCCGATGCCCTACTCAGTAGCGATAGTGCTCCGGCTTGTACGGACCTTCCTTGGGGACCCCGATGTATCGCGCCTGCTCATGAGACAGCTGCGTCAGCTTCACTCCAAGCTTGGCGAGCTGCAGACGCGCGACTTTCTCATCCAGCTGTTTCGGCAGCACGTACACGCCGATCGGATACTTCGCGGTGTTCGTGAACAACTCGATCTGCGCCAGTGTCTGGTTGGCGAACGATGAGCTCATCACGTACGACGGATGTCCGGTGGCGCAGCCGAGGTTCACCAGCCGCCCCTCGGCGAGCAGAATGATGCGCTTGCCGTCAGGGAAGATGATGTGATCGACCTGCGGCTTGATGTTCTCCCATTTGTGCTGCTTCAGGGAGGCGACATCGATCTCATTGTCGAAGTGGCCGATGTTGCAGACGATGGCGTTGTTCTTCATCTTCTTCATGTGATCGTGCGTGATCACATTGAAGTTGCCGGTCGCGGTGACGAAGATGTCGCCCACGGCTGCGGCGTCTTCCATCGTGACGACGCGATACCCTTCCATCGCGGCCTGAAGCGCGCAGATAGGATCGATTTCGGTAATACACACCTGCGCCGACAGCGAGCGCAGCGCCTGCGCCGAGCCCTTGCCCACGTCTCCGTAACCGCAGACGACTGCGACCTTGCCCGCAATCATGACGTCGGTGGCGCGCTTGATCCCGTCGAGCAGCGACTCGCGGCAGCCGTAGAGGTTGTCGAACTTGCTCTTGGTGACCGAGTCGTTGACGTTGATGGCGGGGAATGCGAGCTTGCCTTCCTTCGCCATCTCGTAGAGACGCTTCACGCCGGTCGTCGTCTCCTCGGACACGCCCCTCACCTGCCTCAGGCGCGTCGAATACCACTTCGGATCGGTCTTGAGCTTCGCCTTGATCGAATTGAACAGCGCGACTTCTTCGTCGCTGCCCGGCTTCGCAAGGACGCTGGCGTCCGCTTCCGCGCGCGTACCGAGATGCAGCAGGAGCGTCGCATCGCCGCCGTCGTCGAGAATCATGTTCGAGAATTGTTTTTCTCCCATTGGGCCGTCGGCCCACTCGAAGATGCGATGCGTAAAGTCCCAGTACTCGTCCAGCGACTCGCCCTTGTATGCGAACACGGAGGTCCCGCGCGCCGCGATCGCCGCCGCCGCGTGATCCTGCGTCGAGAAGACGTTGCACGACGCCCAGCGCACTTCCGCGCCCAAGGCCTGCAGCGTTTCAATCAACACCGCGGTCTGAATCGTCATGTGCAGCGAACCGGTGATGCGGGCGCCTTTCAGCGGCTGTGATTTCGCGAACTCTTCGCGTATCGCCATCAATCCGGGCATTTCGGTCTCGGCGATCAGGATTTCCTTGCGGCCCCAATCGGCGAGCGACAGATCAGCGACGTGAAAATCTTTCGTTGAAGCGTGTTTTGCAACTGCGCTCATGAGTCTCTCCATACATAGTGAACGGGCGCCGTTGCCGTTAAAGGCAATACGCGCCGAGCCTGGCAGAGCGGAAGGGACCCCTTCCTGGTTCTGCTGCAGCGCCCCTCGGCGCGCGGTGGGAACGGGAGTTTAGCGTTTTGGCGGCGGCGGTGCCTACGCTTTTGAGTTAGGGGCTCTCCGTTCGAGCAGGCGCCCCTGAACTCCCCCTCTCCTTGCCGGAGAGGGGATCTCTTCTCTGACTAGTCCCTGGTCTGTCTGTCAGCCGTTGGCTGCGCGTTTGACGCCAGCGTCGGCGGCCAACGCCTCGGCCTTGTCAGTCTTTTCCCAGCTGAACTCGGGCTCGGTGCGGCCGAAGTGCCCATACGCCGCGGTCTTCTGATAGATCGGTCGCAGCAGGTCCAGCATCTGGATGATGCCCTTCGGTCGCAGATCAAAATGCTTTGCGACCAGCTCCTCGAGCTTCTCATCCGAGACTTTGCCGGTGCCAAACGTGGTCACCATGATGCTGGTGGGCTTCGCCACGCCGATCGCGTACGACACCTGCACCTGCGCCTTGGTCGCCAAGCCCGAAGCCACGATGTTCTTCGCGACATAGCGGGCGGCGTAGGCGGCCGAGCGGTCGACCTTGGACGGATCCTTGCCGGAGAACGCGCCGCCGCCATGCGGAGCTGAGCCGCCGTAGGTATCTACGATGATCTTGCGGCCGGTGACACCGCAGTCGCCTTGCGGACCGCCGACCACGAAACGACCGGTCGGATTGACCAGGTAGTTGACCTTCCTCGCAATCATCTCTTTCGGCAGCACGGGCTTGATGATCTCCTCGATCACCGCTTCCGTGAGCGGGCCATGCTCGATCTCCGGGTGGTGCTGCGTCGAGAGCACGACCGTGTCGATCTCCTTGGGCTTGCCGTCGACATACCTGACCGTCACCTGCGACTTCGCATCGGGGCGGAGCCACTTGAGTTTGCCCTGCTTGCGCAGCTGCGCCTGGCGTTCGACCAGTCGGTGTGCGAGATAGATCGGCAGCGGCATCAGTTCGGGCGTTTCATCGCACGCATAACCGAACATCAGACCCTGATCGCCCGCGCCCTGATCGAGGTTCAGGCCGCGCCCTTCATCGACGCCCTGCGCGATGTCGGGAGACTGCTTGTCGTACGCCACGAGGACGGCACAGCCTTTGTAGTCGATGCCGTACTCGGTGTTGTCATATCCGATGCGCTTGATCGTTTCGCGCGCGATCGTCTGATAGTCGACTATCGCGTTCGAGGTGATCTCGCCGGCCAACAGGACGAGCCCCGTGTTGCACAAGGTTTCGGCGGCGACGCGCGAATACCTGTCCTGGGCCAGGATGGCGTCGAGGATCGCGTCCGAAATCTGGTCTGCAACCTTGTCCGGATGTCCTTCCGACACCGACTCCGACGTGAACAAGAACTGCTGCTGCTCATGCGTTTTCTCGATGAAGATTCATGATGAAGAATGAAGAGAAAAGTGACCGCAAAGAACGCAAAGATCACAAAAAAGAATGACTATTGATTTCAGAACCGGAAGCGAGCGGCGGAAAATAGCGCCCGACCCCAATCTCATTTCTGATTTTGTGCGCTTTTCTGCGTTCTTTGCGGTTACTCTTCTCCGGGATCCTAAGCCTCAACGACAACGACGCCCCGAAGTTTTCGCGGTATCGCGCCTCAAACTCCGCGCGCGTGAAACGGTGATTCTGCGTGCCCCGGCATTCGATTTTGATCGCGCCGAGGAGCGATGCAATACGACCGGTGGTCTGCCAGTCCAGCCCATGCAGCAAACCGTGGATCAGGCCCGCGCGATAGGCGTCGCCGCAGCCCGTGGGATCGACGACGGCCCGCGGCGTGGCCGCCGGGATTGCGATCTCGCCGCCTTTGGTGTGGATCACCGAGCCCTCAGAGCCGCGTGTGACGATCAGCGCCTGGACCTGCGCGGCGATCTCCTGAGCCGACAGCTTCGTCTTGTCCTGGACGAGCTGCCACTCGTATTCATTCACCGCGACCCAGGTCGCCTGGCGAATGAATGCGCGCAGCTCTTCGCCGCCGAACAGCGGCAGGCCCTGACCCGGATCGAAGATGAACGGAATGCCTGCTGCAGCGAACTGCGTGGCATGTTGCACCATGCCCTCCCGTCCGTCCGGCGCAACGATGCCGAGCGCGATATCCTTTGCATCGGCAGCGTTGTTCAGATGCGAATGTTGCATGGCCCCGGGGTGAAAAGCCGTGATCTGGTTGTCATCCAGATCGGTCGTAATGAACGCCTGCGCCGTATGCTCGTCCTGCAAAACGCGGATGTAGTCAGCGGGCACCCCCGCCTGTTTCATCCAGTCGGCGTACAAGCCGAAATCCTTACCCACGGTCGCCATCGGGTAACCGACGTCGCCCAGCAGCCGCAGGTTGTAGGCAATATTCCCTGCGCACCCGCCGTATTCTCGCCGCAACTGGGGGACGAGAAACGACACATTCAGCATATGGATCTTGTCCGGAAGAATGTGCGCCTTGAAACGGTCCTGAAAAACCATGATGGTGTCGAAAGCGACCGAGCCGCAGATCAAGGCTTTTTTTGTTTGTTTCGTCATGTAAGGAATCCGAACTCCACGGGCCGCACAGCGCTCACGGCGCAAGGCCGACAAGGCGACCGATCGGGCCGCCGACCGACAGACTCATCAATCAGGCAGCGCGGAAACACCGGCGACTGAGCTTCAATTGGCGCACCACCTGTTGCAGCCTGGGTCGAGCATCAGTCAGCGCCCTCGGGGCGGCCGCATGCCGCGCCGATCCGCAACCGAGCGGGCAATGACTGGAGGCCGGTCACCTGGAAGAGATTCTCCTCCGGGCCTTACTGCTGAATGGTCTTGAGCCCCCGGCGGGATTGTAGGTCAAGCCGGCGCACACCGGGAGCTGACGTTGGACTGCAGATGCAGACCCCCGACTTCCCTGTGCTGCGTCCGCGTGTGGGCAGGCGTCAGCTCACCCTGGCTGACGGCGCCCGGAACCACATTTTCCGGCAGCAACCTGCGGGCTCGCGAGCGCGCCGTCGGCGCGCCTGCGCCGGTTTGCCGGCTGTCGGGCTCGGGCTCCTCAGCCGCAAGAAGGAACTCGATCGGAAAGCGCGATCGGTCGTGCACGCTGGATGCTGCTGATCGTCCACTGTCGATCAGGCGCACGTGTGTTTCCCGCATACGAGGATCTGCCGGAGTCTGTGTCGCCCGCGCATTGACGCCGTGAATGCGCCATCGAAGCGGACATAATCCCGTCGGCAGGACGAGCTGTCTCGGAATGACGACGGCCATCCGCGATTCTCCGTGAACCTGTCAGCCGGTTCGCGCGTTATGCGCACATATCGGCGAGCGTCGTTTATCTAGGAGGACGAGTTGGCCGCCGTGGAGCATCGCACCCGCACCCCGAACGAAGACAACAGCCTGGAATACGCTGACGCGGTAGCCGGCGTTGAGGCCCCTATTTCCATTCTCGTCGTGGAAGACGAAGGGATCGTCGCGCGCGATCTGCAGGAAAGCCTCACCCGGCTCGGATATCACGTCGCCGGCGTCGCGAGCGAAGGCAGGCAGGCAGTCTCGCTCGCCGAACAGCATAAGCCCGAACTGGTGATGATGGACGTCAGCCTGCGCGGCGACATCGACGGCATCCAGGCTGCGCGGCTCATTCAGGAGCAGTCGCACGTTCCGGTGATCTTCCTGACCGGGCACAGCGATGCAGCGACGCTGCAACGCGCCGTGCGCACCAGCCCGCTCGGCTACCTTCTCAAACCGTTTCAGGAGGTCGAGCTGCGTTGCGCGATCGAAGTTGCAATCCACAAGCATCGCGCCGACGTGGCGTTGCATGAGCGCGAGGAGGCGCTGCGGCTCAGCGCCGAACGGATGCAGAATCTGTCCCTGAGCGACGAGCTCACCCAGCTGAAGAACAGGCGTGGCTTCTTCGAGCTCGCCGGGCAGGCGCTGAAGGTCGCGAAACGCGAACACCATGCGCTCGGTCTGTTCTTCATGGACCTGAACGGTCTGAAACGGATCAACGACACGTTCGGCCACCTGGCCGGCGATCAGGCGCTGCGCGATGCGGCGACGATACTGCTTCACACATTCCGTGATTCGGACATCATTGCGCGGCTCGGCGGCGATGAGTTCGTCGCGCTCGCTCACGTCACCCGCGACCTGGATGCACTGCGCCGGCGATTACGTGAACACCTCGACGCGTTCAACGCGGCGAACGAGCGCGGCTACGTGCTCGATCTCAGCATCGGCACAACGCTCGTCAACGTCACGACCGACGAAGATATCGAAACGCTCATCGCGCGCGCGGACGCTTCGATGTACGAAGAGAAGCGTGCGGCGGGCGCAACGCGTCCGGCGTGATCGCAAGGCGACCTCATTCGCTATGATGCAGGGGCGCCGCGTGGCGCATTCTTGAGTTCTCCGTCATGGCGTTGTCCTCGAGCGCGTCCGGGGCGCCTTCGGATTGGCTGCTCGCGATCGCGCGCCGCGATCCGCAGCGCATCGCAATTGAAACCGCGGCCCGGGAGCGCTACAGCTACGGAGATCTGGCGGCGTTGACGCTGCGATTGGCGGGCGCGCTGACAGCGCGGTTAGTACGACCGGGCGATCGCGTGGTAGCGCAGGTTGAGAAATCGCCTGAAGCGCTCGCCCTGTATCTTGCCTGCCTGCACATAGGCGCTGCGTTCGTTCCGCTCAACACGGACTACACGCTTGCCGAGCTCGAGTACTTTCTGACGGATGCCGCCCCGATCATCGCCGTGGTGCGTCCCGGCGACGCGGCCGCAGTCAGCAGGATCGCCGGCGCCGGCGTTCGCATCGACACGCTCGATGCAAACGGCGGCGGCTCTCTGCTCGCGGACGGCGGAGCGACCCCGCCCACCGGCGCGCACGACCCTGCAGCGCTGGCTGCCTTGCTCTATACATCCGGCACCACTGGCCGATCCAAGGGCGCGATGCTGTCGCGGAGCAATCTCTCGTCGAACGCGCTCGCGCTCGCAAATGCGTGGCGCTTCACATCCGACGACGTGCTGCTGCATGCGCTGCCGATCTTCCACGTGCATGGGCTGTTCGTCGCGGTCAACACGATGCTGGCCTGCGGCTGCGCCCTTCTCTTCCTGCCGAAGTTCGATGTGCATGAGGTCATGCGACTCCTTCCGCAGGCTTCCGTAATGATGGGCGTACCCACGTTCTACACGCGGTTGCTGCAACAACCGCAGTTCGGGCGCGAGCACGTCAGCAACATGCGCCTCTTCATCTCGGGCTCAGCGCCGCTCCTCGCCGAAACGCATCGTGAGTTTCAGGCGCGCACCGGCCACGCGATTCTGGAGCGCTATGGAATGAGCGAGACGCTCATGAACACTTCCAACCCGTACGAAGGCGAGCGCACCCCGGGATCTGTGGGCCCGCCCCTGCCAGGCGTCGAGTTGCGCATCACGAATCCGGACGCCGGCGAGACGCTCACCGAGCCGGAGGCGATCGGCATGATCGAAGTGCGCGGACCAAACGTGTTCGGAGGCTACTGGCGTATGCCGGAAAAGACGGCGGCGGAGTTCAGAAGCGACGGCTTCTTCGTCACGGGCGATCTCGGCAAGATCGATTCGCGCGGCTATGTGTATATCGTCGGTCGCGGCAAGGATCTCATCATCAGCGGCGGCTACAACGTCTATCCGATCGAGGTCGAGAACGAGATCGACGCCCTGCCAGGAGTCATTGAAAGCGCTGTGATCGGCGCACCGCACCCCGACTTCGGCGAGGGCGTGACGGCCGTCGTCGTGCCCGCCAGGGGCGCGCGTCTGAGCGAGGCGTCGATCCGCGCCGCGCTGGAGCCGCGCCTCGCCAGATTCAAGCTGCCGAAACGGGTGGTATTCGTGGACGAACTCCCGCGCAACACCATGGGCAAGGTGCAAAAAAGCGCCCTGCGCGAGAAATATCGCGATCTGTATCGGGCGTGAGAGCGCCCGCGCGATCGCATACTGCACGTGACAGCGGGCGGACGGGATGCTCCGCGCGTCATTGCGTCATTTCGGCGAGGGCGCACGGGAAATGACGTAGGACTCGTTCTGGAACCACAGCTTGTGATGCTTCTGCAGCACTTCTCGCGTTGCATCGAGATACGTCCCGCTCTTCATGGCGCACTCGAGACGCTCATCTTCGATTTGCGCAACGTAAACGGCCGCGTTCCAGGCCGCCATCAGCGTCGAGCTGCCGATCGATGAGCTGATCTCCGACGGCAGCGTATGCATCTCGTAACGGAACAGCGCGCGCTTGTCGGCATACGCGTTGAACGTCACACCGTGCGCTTCGGCGCCGAGAGCGTTCCTGGTCGCCTTGAGCAGTTGATGACGATCCGTCTGAAACGGGTTTTCGCCTGGCCACACATGCTGGACGATCTCAAGCCCGGGATCGTCTCCGCGCGAGTGAATGCCGATGAGCCGGCCGCCGGGACCGAGCGCGCGCACGAGCGGCGCCACCACCTTCTCCGCCTTGAACTCCACCGGCGCGCGCGCGCGATACGGTTGCGACGCGATGACGAGATCGAAGTCCGCTCGCACCGCCTCGCGCCTCGGGCGGACGCCGTCGAGCAGCAGCCTGTGATCATCGCGATAGATCACCAGGACGACGGGACGCTCATAGATCGGATTGCCGGTCGTCTTGCTGATACGCGCCGTCCAGTTCTGCGCAAGAAAGCGCTGCAGTTCGGTGATCTGCTGTTCGAACCGACTCGCCGTCGAGCCCTTGAGGCCGACTTCCTTCCAGATGAGCCCGTTCGCCGCAGCGGGCGAATTGGGCCGGAGCCACGGCGCCTCCGAATAGAACATGTTCGTCATGACGAGCACCGTAGCGGGATGCTCGTGAAAGCGATCAGGCATTTTCTCTAGCGTGAGGCGTACGTCTTCGAGACTGATCTCCTTGCCGACGATGTAGAACGGCACGTTCGGAAAGCGATCGTGCATCGAACGCATCACTCGCGTGAGTACCGAGCCGTCGCCTGCGCCGGCGTCGAACAGGCGCAACGCCGGCGCGCGTGGTTCGATATGCTCGAGTTCCGCGGCGATGCGATCGGCGACCACCCATTTTTCGTCGCAGGTGTGAACGAACAGCAGATATTTCTGCCGGTTGTCATAGAAACGAAAGTGGCGCTCGCCGTCTATGTCACGGCTCGCGACCTGCGACGCGGCGCGAATGTTCGAGGCTTCCGCTTCCAGGCGACGCACGCGCTTCGCCTTCAACGACCTGCTGTCCGTCATGTTCATAGCTTGCCCCAGGCAATGAGACAAATGTGGGATTCGACCCGCGCCGGCATCGCTTTCGCTACCCCTCGTGCTCAGCGCCCCGTCGCAAAAACCGAGGCGAGCACTCACAATACCGCCTGGATCAGCCTCCGGGAGATGTTCATTGACCGCCGCTCTCATTGACGGCCGGGCCGTCGCGGAGCGCCTGCGTAAGCGTGTTGCTCAACGAACAACGGAACTCGTTGCGCAAGGCGTCAAACCAGGCCTCGCTGTGGTGCTCGTCGGCGACGATCCTGCCAGTCAGGTGTACGTCGCCAGCAAGACGAAGCAGGCGAAGGACGTCGGCATTCAGCATTTCGATCACCGTCTCCCGGCGACGGCGACGACGTCGGAGCTGATCGCCCTTGTGCACGACCTGAATGCGCGCGACGACGTCCATGGAATTCTGGTGCAATTGCCCTTGCCCAAGGGCGTGAACAGCGCAGCCGTGCTGGCAGCCATCGATCCCGCGAAAGACGTGGACGGCTTTCATGCGCTCAACGTCGGCCGGCTCGCGCTCGGCGAAGATGCGACGATTCCGTGCACGCCGCTCGGCTGCCTCATTCTCCTTCGTGAGGCGGTGAACGACCTTTCGGGCAAACGGGCCCTGGTGATTGGTCGCTCCAACATCGTCGGCAAGCCGATGGCGCAGCTGCTGCTGCGGAACGATTGCACGGTGACCATCGCGCATTCGAAAACACACGACCTGCCGCAGCTCTGCCGGGAATCGGACATCATCGTAGCGGCGATCGGCCGGCCCAGGGCGGTCGCGGGGGAATGGATTCGCTCAGGCGCGGTCGTTATCGACGTCGGCATCAACCGCATCGATGCGGGCGGCGGCAAAACGAAACTGGTGGGCGATGTGGATTTCGATACGGCGATCACACGCGCCGGCGCCATCACACCGGTCCCCGGCGGGGTGGGTCCGATGACGATCGCGTGTTTGCTGCTGAACACCGTCAATGCAGCGATCCGGTCTCGGTTCGGCTCGTCGGCGGAATTGATCAAGGCCTAGGAAGAGGAAGAGCCGCGAAAAACCGCAAAAAAGAAGAAAACTGAACTGAAGGAGAGCACTGGAATCTGGGCGAGTCCTGCTTGCCGTTCAGCTCTTTTTTGTGGTCTTTTGCGGCCCTTCCGCTCCTTCCCGGTTCCTGGCTTCTTCCGCCAACAGCGCCACGGCGCCGCGGGCCGGCTCATCCAGCCCCTCGCCGCCGGCGCGGAAGTGTTCGATCATCTCCCGGCGCATGCGCGGGTCCCAGAAGCGCTTGATGTGATTCAGCACCGCGCGTGCAGCTTCCTCGCGGCTTGGCTCGGCCGCAAAAAACGCGCCGATGTCGTTGGCCATCCGGACCAGATGCTCGATGTTCATGCTCGGATTCTGGACCTCAGGATTCAGGATTGCGGAGTAACCGCAAAGAACGCATAGAACACAAATGGGAATGTGTGACGGAGCGCCGTTAACGCCACTACCCGCTCTCGATTATCGAGTCAGATCCGTGTTCCGTTCTCTGCGTTCTTTGCGATCTTTGCGGTTACTCGATTTCGTTCTCCGTATTCACTCGGTAAGCCTTTGAGGATGCGCATACACGACATGCTGATGTTCGCGTGCAAACCCTACCAGCGTCAGGCCGCTTTGCTCCGCGAGGCGAACGGCGAATGCGGTCGGCGCTGATACAGCCGCCAGGAAGGCGGCGCCGACGCTGGCAGATTTCTGCACCATCTCGTAACTCGCGCGACTGGTGACCAGCAGCCAGCCCTCGCCGATGTTGCGGCCGGCGCGGATGACGGCGCCGATCACCTTGTCGAGGGCGTTGTGACGACCGACGTCTTCGCGAGCGAGCTGAATGCCCAGCCCCGGAATCACCCACGCCGCAGCGTGCACGCTGCCTGTCTGGGCGTTGATCGACTGATGTGCGCTGAGGTTGGCCAGGGCTTCATGCAGTTCGCGCGTCGTAACAAGCAGGCGCCCCGAAGCGACCGCCGGACTGCGTATCGCCTCTTCGATCGTGGCGGTCCCGCACAAGCCACAACCCGTGCGCCCGGTGGTGTTGCGCTGCCGACGAAGCAATTCAGAAAAGCGCGCCGCCGCGATGCCGATCCGCACTTCGAACGCGCCGTCGTCACGAGCCGCAGCTTCTACCGAATGAATTTCATCGGGGCTGGCGACCACGCCTTCGCTCAGCGTGAATCCGACAGCGAGGTCTTCGAGATCGGCGGGCGTCGTCAGCATCACGACATACGAAACCCCGTGATACACGAGCGCGACCGGAGTTTCTTCTGCGACGCGGTCAGTAGTGCGCTCGATCGCGCCATCGCGCCAGCGAATGACGCCCACTTCATGTGTTACCTCGCCGCCCGAGCCGCCTCCCCCGCTCGGCGAGGGAGGAGCAAGGTCAGATGCGGAGGGGGGCGAATGTTCAGGGAACTTCTGATTAACTGCCATCTGATGGCGTGCTCGTCTTCGATGACCCTTGTCTTTCGCGCATTGGTATTCGTCGAATGTAAATCAGAGCTTCCTCAGGCGCGGACATCGGCTCGTCGCTGGATGCGTGTCTGTTGCGCAGTCAGCTCTCGATGACGTTTCTGCCATTCGGAGGGCTGGTTCACTTTGACGACTTGTACAGCCGTCACCTTGTACTCGGGGCAATTCGTCGCCCAGTCCGAATTGTCGGTCGTCACGACGTTGGCCCCGGACTCCGGGAAGTGGAACGTCGTGTAGACCACGCCGGGTTGCACACGGTCCGTAATGACGGCGCGCAGCACCGTTTCTCCGGCCCGGCTCGCGACGCCGACCCAATCGTCGTCGGCGACGCCGCGCACCTCGGCGTCATGGGGGTGAATTTCCAGTCGATCCTCGTCATGCCAGACGACATTGTCCGTACGGCGCGTCTGGGCGCCCACGTTGTACTGCGTCAGCACGCGGCCCGTCGTGAGCAGGAGTGGGAAGCGGCTCGTCGTACGCTCCAGCGTCGGCACGTACTCCGTGACCCAGAACTTACCCTTGCCGCGGACGAACTGGTCGACGTGCATCGTCGGCGTACCTTCAGGCGCGGCTGCGTTGCATGGCCACTGGATGCTGCCGAGTCGGTCGATCTTGTCGAAGCTGACGCCCGTAAACGTCGGCGTCAGCGCCGCAATCTCATCCATGATCTCGGATGGATGCGTGTAGTGCATCGGGTAGCCGAGCGCGTTCGACAGTCGCACCGTGACTTCCCAGTCCTCGAGCCCGGCCAGCGGCGGCATGACCTTCCGCACCCGACCAATGCGGCGTTCGGCGTTCGTGAACGTGCCGTCCTTTTCGAGGAACGACGACCCCGGCAGGAATACGTGCGCGTACTTTGCGGTCTCGTTGAGGAACAGATCCTGCACGATGATGCATTCCATCGCCGACAAGGCCGCTGTCACGTGTTGCGTGTTCGGATCGGACTGGGCGATGTCTTCGCCCTGGATGTAGAGCGCGCGGAAACTGCCGTCGAGCGCAGCATCGAACATGTTCGGAATCCGCAGTCCTGGTTCAGCTTCCAGACGTACGCCCCAGGCGGACTCGAATAGCGCGCGCACCGCGCCGTCTGAAACATGGCGATAGCCGCTGAATTCGTGCGGGAACGAACCCATGTCGCAGGATCCCTGCACGTTGTTCTGACCACGGAGCGGATTGACGCCGACGCCTTCGCGCCCGAGGTTGCCGGTCGCCATCGCGAGATTCGCGATGCCCATGACCATGGTCGTTCCCTGGCTGTGCTCGGTCACGCCGAGGCCATAGTAGATGGCGCCGTTCGGCGCTCGGGCGTAGAGCCGCGCTGCACCGCGCACCAGCGTCGCCGGGACGCCTGTGTCCGCCTCCGTCGCCTCCGGTGAATGCTTCGGGTCGGCGATGAACGCCTTCCAGCGCTGATACGGTTCAGGTTCGCAACGCGCCTGGATGTAGTCTTCTTTCGCCAGCCCTTCCGTGACGACGACATGCGCGAGCGCATTGATGATTGCAACGTTCGCGCCTGGGCGCACCTGCAAGTGATACGCAGCCTCGATGTGCGGCGTTCTGACGATCGCGATCTCACGCGGATCGATGACGATCAGCTTCGCGCCTTGTCGCAGCCGACGTTTCAACTGGGAGGCGAACACCGGATGGCCTTCCGTCGGATTGGCGCCGACCACGATGATCACGTCCGACTTCATCACGGACGCGAACTCCTGCGTGCCCGCCGATTCGCCAAGCGTGTGCTTGAGGCCATAGCCGGTCGGCGAATGGCAGACTCGAGCGCAGGTATCGACGTTGTTGTTGCCGAACGCCGCCCGCACGAGTTTCTGCACCAGGAACGTCTCCTCGTTCGTGCACCGCGACGACGTAATGCCGCCGACAGCGTCGCGCCCGTGTTCGCGCTGAATGCGTTTTAGTTCGGAGGCGGCGTACTCAATCGCCTCGTTCCAGCTCACTTCGCGCCATGGATCGTTGATGCGCTTGCGAATCATCGGATGGACGATGCGGTCCGGATGCGTCGCGTAGCCGTACGCGAATCGCCCCTTGACGCAGGCGTGACCCTGGTTGGCGCGACCGTGCCGGTTCGGCGCCATGCGCACGACCTGGTCGCCTTTCATTTCCGCAATTAATGAACAGCCGACGCCGCAGTAGGCGCAAGTCGTCGCGACGGCGCGATCCGGCTGGCCCAGCGCGATCAGCGATTTTTCCGACAAGGCGGCGGTGGGACAGGATTCAATGCAGGCGCCGCACGACACGCACTCGGATTCCAGGAACGACTGTTTCTGGCTCGGCGACACGACGGAATCGAAGCCGCGCCCCTGAATCGTCAGCGCAAACGTTCCCTGCACTTCGTCGCACGCGCGGACGCACCGCGAACACACGATGCACAGATCCGGATCGAACGTGAAGTACGGGTTGCTGACATCCTTGATGGAAGCGTGATGCGTCCGGCCGCCGACTGCATACCGCGACGACGTGACGCCGGTCGCCGCCGCCATCGATTGGAGTTCGCAATGGCCATCGCCGGGACACGTCTCGCAATCGAGCGGATGATCCGAGACATACAACTCAACCACGTTGCGGCGCAGTTGCGTGAGTTTTTCGCTCTGCGTGCGCACCTTCATGCCGGGCGCAACCACAGTCGTGCACGACGCGGGATAGCCGTTGCGGCCTTCGATCTGAACCAGACACAGGCGGCAGGAGCCGAAGGCCTTCAGCGTGCCCGTCGCGCACAGCTTCGGAATCTGTGTTCCCACCATCGACGCCGCACGCATGATTGACGTGCCCTCCGGCACGGTCACGCTGACGCCGTCGATCTCGAGGGTGACCGGAGCGGCAGCCTCGCTCGCGGGCGTTCCGGGGTCGATGTAGTCGTGGGCGTACATGAAGAAAGTCCTCAGATTCGGCTGGAGACTGGGGGCTGGAGGCTGGAGGTAGAAACAAACTCGGCCCCTTGCAGTTCCGCTCTACCCCCAGCCTCCAGCCTCCAGCCTCCAGCCGATTGCAATGTCATGACTGCGCCGCCTTCCGGAAGTCCTCCGGAAAGTGCTTCAGGGCGCTGCGCACCGGGAACGGCGTCATGCCGCCAAGCCCGCACAGCGAGCCGTGCAGCAGCGTTTCGCAGAGTTCATCGATCAGGGCAAGATTCTGCTCGCGATCGACGTTCGCGATGACCCGATCCATCAGCTCGACGCCGCGCGTCGAACCGATGCGGCATGGAGTGCACTTGCCGCAGGACTCAACTGCGCAGAACTCCAGTGCGTAACGCGCCATGCGCGCCATATCGACCGTGTCGTCAAAGGCGACGACGCCGCCGTGGCCCAGCAGGGCGCTCGCGCCTGACAAGGCTTCGTAGTCGATCGCAACGTCGAATTGCGACGCGGGAATGTACGCGCCGAGCGGCCCGCCGACCTGAACTGCGCGAATCGGCCGACCGCTCGCCGAACCGCCGCCGTACTCGTAGATCAGCTCCCGAAGCGTGAGACCGAATGCGCGCTCGATGAGCCCGCCGCACCGGATGTTGCCGCCAAGCTGCAGCGGAATCGTACCGCGCGATTTGCCCACGCCGAAGTTCGCGTAGAACTCAGCGCCCTTGTGCAGGATCGTGGGTACGCTCGCCAGTGAAATGACGTTGTGGACTAGCGTCGGCTGGCCGAACAGGCCTTTGATCGCCGGCAACGGCGGTCGCACGCGTACTTCACCGCGCTTGCCCTCGAGGCTTTCCAGCATCGAGGTTTCCTCGCCGCAGATGTACGCCCCGGCGCCGAGCCGCACTTCCAGATCGAACGTTTTGCCGGCGCCGAGAATGTCGTGACCGAGGTAGTTGCGCTCGTAGGCCTGCGCGATCGCTTCCTGCAACGCACGCTGCGCGTGCGGATACTCAGCGCGCAGGTAGATGAAGCCTCGCGTTGCGCCGACCGCGACGCCCGCGATCGTCATGCCTTCAATCAGCAGGTAGGGATCGCCTTCCATGAGCATGCGATCGGAGAACGTGCCGGAATCGCCCTCATCCGCATTGCAGGCGATGTACTTGGGTGTGGCGCGTTGCTCGAACACCGTGCGCCACTTGATTCCCGCGGGAAACGCCGCGCCGCCGCGGCCGCGGAGCCCGGACGCCGCGATCGCCTGGACGATCTCCTCTGCGCCCATCGTCAATGCGCGCCGCAGTCCGGCATAGCCGTCGTGCGCAAGATAATCGTCCAGACTCACCGGATCGATGACGCCGACCCGAGCGAACGTCAGACGCTGCTGGTTCTTGAGATAAGGGATCTCTTCGGTCAGCCCCAGGCGAAGGCGATGCGCGCCGCCCTCGAGAAAACCCGCGTCGAACAACTCCGCAACATCAGGCGCCGCCACCGGGCCGTACCCAATCCGGCCCTGCGCCGCAGCGACTTCGACGAGCGGCTCGAGCCACAAAAGTCCACGCGAACCATTGCGCACGACGCGCACGTCGACTTCGCGGCGCCGCGCTTCGGCGCACACGGCGCGCGCGACTTCCTCGGCGCCGACCGACACCGCCGAGGCGTCGCGAGGCACGTAGACCGTCACGCTCATTCCTGCACCCTGGCGGCCCTATCGATCAGCGTATCGAATCGCTCCGCGGTCACGCGGCCGTACAACTCGCCGTCGATCATGACCGACGGCGCGCAAGCGCAGTTGCCCAGGCAGTAAACCGGCTCCAGGGAGACGGCGCCGTCGCGCGTGGTTTGATGGAGGTCGATGCCGAGTCGCCGGCTGGCGTGCGCCGTCAGCTGCTCGCCGCGCATCGATTTGCAAGCTTCAGCCTGGCAGAGCTGGACCAGATGGCGGCCGGGCGGGCGCTGCCGGAAAAAATGGTAGAACGTGATCGCCCCGTGCACTTCGGCCCGCGACAGGTTCAGCGCGTTGGCGATCACCGCAACCGCAGCAGGAGGAATGTAGCCCAGTCTGTGCTGCACTGCGTGCAATACCAGCAGCAGGGGGCCGGGCTGCGCGGCATGATCGGCAAGCGCACGCTCGATGTGTTCGAGCGCGCGAGCGTCCAATGGCTCCGCGTGTGGCGTATCACTCTGCATCCTCGCCCGAGCTTACTCGCCCCCTGATTGAATTCGCATCCGCAGTTTGCTGCAGAGCGTCGCGCACATCGGGTCGGGAGAGCGACGCTACACGGTCCACGCTCGGCGCGGGGACTTCTCCTACATACACTGGCGAGCTGGACCGACTCCCGCCTATTCGGAGGCGTCGGTTGACGTCACGGCGCCGATCCTGGTGAGGAGCTTGTCCAGCGTCGCGTAGAGCGCAACGCGATCTCCTTCGCTGAGGGTCAGCAGCATCTCCGCCTGGCGCCGACGCGCCACGGGCAACACCGCCTTGTACAGAGTCTTGCCCTTCGGCGTGATCGACACCATGACGGGCGCGGCAAGCGCTTCGGCGGCGCGCGATCCGCGAATGACTTTGAGCTTTGTCAATCCGCGTTTCTCCATCACGCGCAGCGTGCGACTGACCTGTCCTTTATCCATGCTGCTGCGGGTCGTGACTTCGGAGAAGCGCATCGGCGCAAACCGCGCGATCAGCGCCAGCAGCCGCCATTCCGGCAAGCTGAGATCGAATTCTTCGAGATAGCGCTTCGTCAGGTTCGTACGCAGCGCGTTGGACAACCTTGTGATCCTGAACGTGAGGAAGTCCTCCACGTTCAGATTGGCGCCGGTGCGCGCGAGGCTGAGCCATGGCGACGCCGAGCGGGATGAAGACCGAGGCGGCGGTTTCTTCTGGCGGGTCTTGGTCACTAGAGGGGCCTGATCCGGACGGGCGTCGGCTGGATGTGATGGGCGATTCTGCCGCAAGGACTCGCCGATGGATAGAACGCTGCGGCCGTGTGCTTACGGCGCCGATCGTCGCGCAAAAAATGCCGACGCTTCGCATTCCGCGGCGCGCGTCGCTGCGCGCAAGCGTCCCCGCGTTCCTTCCGGCGTGGTCAACACAACGCGCTATCTGTCTGTTTGCCCGGCTCGAATCCAGACTCGCGTGCGAATCACGCGACAGCCTCGTACGCGCGCCGACAACGCTCCACAAAAAACCATGTGCACATCAACTTTCATGCTGCTATGTTCCGCGCGCGCTGTGGAGGGGTTATGGCGCCGCTCGATGCACGCATGCGAGTCCTCGAGGAGTGGTTCCGGTTGCCGGAGTCGCGTCGACGGCACGCGACCGACGCCGTCGCATTCGCATTTCGCATGCTGCGCGACCAACCCGACTTGCTCAACGATCGCAAGGACGCCGGACACGAATTGATCGTGGCCTGGCTCACTCCCTATCTGAACAAAGCCGAAGCGGGTTGAAGCCCTCGGACCGTCGTCCGTTCTCCGTTCTCCGTTGTCCGTCCTGAAAGCCCGGCTGCCGGCGCCGCGGAAGCTCTGCGCACAACGCACAACTCGCAACGCAGAATCTCGACCTGCCTTCAGGCGCCCTGCAGCGCTTCGCTGATCCCGCTGACGGACGCCTGCAGCGCTGCGAACGCCTCCCGATCCTCGCGGCCGCTGTCACGCCAGCGGCGCAGCATGTCAATCTGAATCAGATGCATGGGGTCGATATACGGATTGCGCAGCATGATGGAACGCTGAATCGTGAATTCGCGGTCGAGCAGATGAGCGCAGCCGCGCAGTTTGAGCACGACCCGCTGCGTCTTTTCAAACTCGTCGCGCAGCAGCGGAATGAAGCGGCGGTGCTTCTCTTCAACCAGGGCGTCATACCCGGCTGCGATGTCCAGATCGGCGCGCCCGAGCGCGAGCTCGATATCGTCGATGAGGTTCGTGAAAAAGAACCAACCGCCGTACATCTGGGCGAGCAACTCATCGCCCAATTCCCGGCTCGCCAGCGCGAGCGCGCTGCCCGCGCCGAACCAGCCCGGGGTCATATAGCGGCATTGCGACCACGCATGCCACCAGGGAATCGAACGTAGCGCTGCGACGCCGCTCTGCTGCACCCGCGACGTCGGCCGCGAGCCGATCTGCATGCGCTCGATGACGTCGATCGGCGTCACCTGGCGAAAAAAGTCGTAGAACTCCGGATCCTCAAACACAACTTCCCGATACATGCGCGCGCTTTCGCGGCTCAGCAGGTCCATCGCGTCGCGCCAGCGCGGCTCGACGCGTTCCGCCGGGGTGACGCCCGTGTTGGCGAGCGACAGCGCGTTGAACGCCTGTTCGAAGATCCGCAGGGCGATCGGCCTCAGACCGTATTTTTCGTTGATGAGCTCGCCCTGCTCCGTAATGCGCAAACGACCGCGGCGCGCGCCGTCAGGCCCGCTGCGCACCAGCACCTCTGCGCGGCCTCCGCCTCGATCGGCGCCGCCGCCCTGCCCATGAACCAGGGTCAAGTCGATGCCGGCGCTGTCAGCAGCTGCGAATAACTTCTCCTGCGCCTGTCGCAGCAGCCATCGCGACATCACGATGCCGCTTTCCTTGTTGCTGGCCGCGTAGCCGAGCATGACGTACTGATGATTGCCGCGGCCTAGCAGATGGCGGCGATACACCGGTTCGTTGAAGAGTTGCGTCATCACTTCGCCGCAGCTCGCGAGCGCCTCAGCCGATTCGAACAGCGGGGCAACGTCGGTCGGCACGTCGCCGGAGCGACGATCCGCCGTATCGGCCCAGCGCGCCAGCGCCAGGACGGACAACACATCGTCGACTCCCTTCGTGGTGCTGACGACATAGGGTCCGATCGCGTCGGGGCCATACCGATGCCGACAGTGCGCGAGCGCCTCGAACACCCACAAGGCGCGCTTGCCGCTCGCATCCAGCGTATTAATCGGCCCTTCGTCGCGTTCGAGACTCTCCCGGAGACGCGCGCTTCGCTCCGCAGGGCTGCGGGCGAGCCAATCGGGGTCGCCCAATCCATTCGCGATCACGCTGCGATGGGCCGCAGCGTTCTGACGGATGTCCAGCGTCGCAAGATGAAATCCGAAAGTGCGCACGCGGCGAATCAGGCGCCGCACCTGAAACAGGCCCGCGTGCGCGCCCTTGTTTTCGCGCAGGCTGTCCGCGATCAGATTGAGATCCGCCAGAAAGTCGCCCGCCGTTTCGTAGTGGTTGGCCCGGCCCTCATAGGTCGAGCGCAGGCGTTCCATCACCTGTCCCAGGAACACCCGATACGGCATGCGGTCGTGACGCGCCGGCGAGAGATTTCCGCCGGCGGGCAGCAGCACCATGTAGTGGTCGATGCGCGCCTGGAGTTCAGTCGAGACGCCAATGCGCGATCCGCTCTGCGACAACGTCTCCGCGAGGCCCTGACAATCCAGAAAGTACTGATTGACGATGATCTGCTGGTGCCGGGCGATCGTTTCGCGAATCGTCTTGGCGTGCACGTCCGGATTGCCGTCCATGTCGCCCCCGACCCACGAACCGAAGCGCAGGATCTCGGGCACGTCGATTTCGCGCGCTTCAGGTCCGTAGACCTGTTCGAGGGCGGCTTCGAGTTCCTCGTAGAAAATCGGCACGATCTGATAGAGCACCTCGGCGATGAAGAACAGAACGTGCTCGCGCTCGTCCGCGACGGTGAGCCGCTCGCGGGAATTTTCCGCCGTTTGCCAACCCGTCGTGATCTCGCTGCGGATGCGCTCCCAGATCTGACGCGTTTCCGCAGCCGTGCGCGACAGTCCCAGACGACCGAGCAGGAGCTGCGCGATTTTTTGCTGCTTGCGCAGAATCGTGCGGCGCGTGGATTCGGTCGGGTGCGCGGTGAACACTGGCTCGATCCACATCTCGAGCATCAGCCGGCGAATATCCGCGAGGCCGAGGCCCTTCTCCTTCAGCTTCACGATGGCGTCGAGGATGCCGCCCGGCTGTGTTGCGCCTTCATTGAGATACTGGCGGCGGCGGCGAATGCGATGCACCTTCTCCGCCATGTTGACCATCTGAAACCAGGTGAAGAACGCGCGCACCAGATCGCGCGCCTCGGCGGGCGGCACATCGCGCGTGCGCACTGCAAGTTCCCTGGCGCCGAGCGGATCGCCGTCGCGACGCGCAATCGCCGCCTGCCGGTCCCGCTCCACCATCTCGAACAACGCATCGCCGCCCTGCTCGCGAATGACCTCGCCGACCAGCGCGCCGAGCGTCCGCACGTCTTCGCGCAACTCGGCGTCTTTGAGCGGGAAGGAGATGTCGGAGCGGGGCATGGGGGAAAGGCCAACTGGCCACTGGCTAACTGGCCAACTGGCCAAGAAACCGGTCAGATGATGTTGGATGAGCTTTCTGACAAGTCCGGTGCTGTGCGACGAGGCGCGCAGTTTAGCAGACGCCAATCCGGGTCTGGTCCGGCTTGCCAGTTGGCCAGTGGCCAGTTGGCCAGTTGGCCGGTCGGCCACGCGAGTCGCTAGGCGACTCGCGCCGGAAACGTCTTCAGCAGCGCCTGCTTGCAGGTCACGCACACGCCGGCGTGCAGCGAGGGCAGGGTCTCGGCGGCTTCAATCGCGAGCGTGAAGTGAGCATCTTCGATTTCTTCCCACACGCCCACGCGCACCTGAATGCGCCGGCACCAGGCGCAACAACGCAGTGTGCGATCGTCGCGCGGCCAGGCTGGATCGAGCAGCGCAACGGCAGGCCGGGCTTCCGTCCACACCCGGTCGCAGATGTGCTGAATGGAGCGATCCGCGAGCGGCCGCAGTTCGATGTCGATGAGGCGGCGTTGGCTCGGCGTGTCCGCGCGCATCGGTACGAACGCGTGCGCGCCGACTGCGCGCACACGATCGTAGAGGACTTCCCACAGCCGGCGAGTCTCACCGCCGGCGTGCAACTCCCACACCGAACGACCGATGTAGTCCCTGACCGCCGGCCGCTCGCCGCCTTCTGCCCGGATGAATTCGATCCAGGCGGCGTTGACGAAGATGACGCGGTCGAGTGCATCGATCGTGTAGATGGGACGGACATCGCTCGAGGGATTGACCATAACTCGGACGCGGCGCGGGTCGCCGCAGTGCGCGGCGCGCGAATCATCGGCGCCGGGTCCAGAAGCAACCATGAGATGCGCCCTGATTGGCGACGAAGTGAACGGCGATTCGTGAGCAGCCCGCGAATCAGCGCACGATGAGGCTGGTTGGTCGCCGGGTCGCGTGAGCGAGCGACCCGGTCAGGCTACAGTCTGAATGGTGCGGACGTAGGCCGCGTGGACGAGGTTTTCGATGGACTTTTCGGCGCGCGGCGCGAGCAACAACCGCAACATAACGTCGTCGGAACTGCGCGCCGGATCATCGATCAGGATCTGCTCGATGAAGCGCGTTACGCGATGCTGCACTTCATTGACGAACCGCAGCTTGTTTGCATCGATCGTCTGCTCGCCGCCGGGACCATAGAAATTGCGGGCTTCCAGCGTGAGCTCATACATGAACCGCGCCAGAAACCTCGCCTGCTCGACAGCCGAGAATCCCGAGAAGGCGCGAATCTCCGAATCGATGTTCATGGGCGGGATGGTGGACGCAGCCCGGCATTCTTGCAATCGCCGACCGGTGAGCGGCGACCTCGGGCGGACCAGCGGCGCGGGGGCGGGCGCCCGAGGGGACGGGTACGCGCCGGTTGTCCGTTTCGCGTTGTCCACCGACTTGTTGTCCGTAGTCGGTTATCCGTTGTCCGCAGAAGGCGTTTGCGCCGCTTCTGAACGCACAACTCGCAACGCAGAACGGGCGACGGCGCTATTACGCCGGGAAGAAATCGATCGGCTTCGTCACCGTAATCGTGCCGACTTCCTTCGCCTCGAATCGGAACAACTTCACGCGCGCAACCAGCTTGCGTTCGAGCTCCGGATCGTTGAGCTCGCTGGACACTACTTCGCACCGGGTGATGGATCCGTCCGCTGCGATCGTGACCTCCAGCACCAGCTTGCCCTGCAGATCCGGCTTGTCACGCAGTGCGCGGGTGTAAAGGGCGTAAATCGCGCTCTTGTTGCGGTCGAACACCAGCGCAATCTCCTCCTCGCTCCGTGAGGCCTTGCCGTTGCCCGCACCGCGTTGCACGCCGTCGTTCGCCTGCGCCTGCAACACAGAGGACGTCACCTGCGTAGTGGTGTGTCCGGTCAATGATCCCGCGCCGCCGCCATAGCCGCGGCTCAGCGCGGCGGTGTTGATGCCGCCGCTGCTTCCCCCGACCTTCGAGGTGATGAGCGCGCGCTCGGACCGGGTCGTCTCGCCTACCTTGCCGGTGAGGTTCTTCGTCATCGCCGCCTTGTCGAGCACCGAGTTGTCGCGCAAGTCGGCAAGTTGATCCTGCAACCTGAGCAGGCCTGATTGCTGCGCCTTTTCGCGTGCGCTCGGCTTGGGAGGCTGCGGCTTGGGCTCCTCCACTTTCTTGACGGGTTCGGGCTTCTTCTCCTCCACCTTCGGCGGCGGAGGCGGCGGGGGCGGCGCTTTCTTCTCGATCAACAGCTTCACGATGCGATCGGGGATCTCCGGGGTCTTCACCTGCGCCCTCTCGGGCACCGGCAGCAAGGGAATCAATATCGCGAGAATCGCGAACAGGATGAACAGGTTCCGCAAGACCTTGCGGAAGCGCTGTTCCATCTCCTCCGTCGGCGACCACGGGAGGTCGTACAGACGGTAGTAAGGAGCAAGGGCCGTCGTCTGACTCATCGCTCGGCCGCCTTCTGAATCGGTGCAGTTCGGACCATCATCACGCTCGCCGCCTTAACCCGTGAGCGCAGCCGTGCGGGCCGCGGTGGGCGTCCGCTGCTCGCGCTCGATGACCGCCAGCGACACCTTGCCGTAGTCAGCCTCCGTGCACGTCGCCATGACCTTGCGCAGCACGCTGTAGGGCGTCGTACGGTCGCCGAGGATCGTCACTTCGCGCTGAGCGATGTCCTGTCTGGCTGCGTCCGCGAGCACGGTGTCCGCTTGACTCTGCAACGCCGCCTTGAGCGGCTGGATCACCGGATCCTCAGCCTTGGCGATGTCCGCAATGCGCGCGATCGAGCGGCCGTCGACCAGGAGGTCCTCCTTGGTGATCATCACCACCACCGTCGGATGGGGCTTCTTGTCCGAGATCGATTCCGGAATGGAGATGTTCTTGGAGTTCGGCAGCACGTCGACGTCGGACGTATGCACGAGCAGGAACACGACCAGAATCGTCAGCATGTCGATGAACGGCACCAGCGTCATATGGCTGCCGCCATGGGCGATCGGCAGTCGCTTGCGATGCCGCTTGATTCGATAAGGAGTCATGTCGGGGCGTCTCCCACGGACACATCCGGGAACAACTCAGCCACGTCCCACTGAGAACCGGGCACAGGGAACACCCGCACCGTATCCATCACCTGCACCAGCGTGTCGTACTCGATGTCCTGTTCGAGCAGGATCGTTGCGTCCTGCTTGTCCGGGTACTTCGACTTCACCATCTGCAGGTAGTCCGAAAGCGCCTTCAGGTCGTACTTCTCGCCCGCCATCGGCACGCTCCGGAGGAGTCCCGTACCGCGATCGGCCACTTCGATCGCGTTCTTGCGGATGATGACTTCGAGATTGAGTCCTTCAGGCAGATCAGGCACGGCGGAGTCCGCGCCCGGCAGGTTCAGTTCGAGGACGTTGGTCTTGGTGAACACCGCGGTGAAAATCAGAAAGAACACCAGGATGATCATCATGTCGATCATCGGCACGACGTTGATCTCGTGCCGCCCGCGATAACGCGCATGGTTGCGCGTCACGCGGCGCGCGACTTTGGACTGCGCCATCTTTGAGCTCTCCTGGGAAACGACCGGGGACGCGCGGCCTACGCCGCCCCATGCGCCGCGCGCCCGCGCGCCGGCGCCGGCTCATCGGTATCTGCGTCCTGACGGCGCTCGACCACCGAGTTCAGGAACTTCACCGCGGCGATTTCAAGGCTGTCGATGAGCTTCGTCGTCTTCGCTTCGAGGAACATGTGCGCGAGGAGCAGCGTAATGGCGACCAGCAGACCCGACGCTGTGTTGTTCATCGCAACCGAAATGCTCGCCGCGAGGAGGCTCGCCTTCTCCGCCGGATTCGCCGTCGCGATGGACGCAAACGCGGAAATCAGGCCGATGACCGTGCCGAGGAGGCCGGTGAGCATGCCGATGTTCGCAAGGGCCGAGAGATAGTGCGTACGCTTTTCCATGCGCGGGATGATTTCGAGCAGGCTTTCGTCCATCGCCTTCTCGACGTCGTCGCGCCGGCGCGCGCTTGCAAGGCGCGCGATGCCGTAGTTCAGCACGGTCGCGATCGCGGCTTTCGACTTGGAGGTGATCGCGACCACCTGCTTGAAGTTGCCGTGATTGATGAGCGGCACGACCTGCGTCCAGAGCCGTCGGTTGTTGGTCGTCTCCACCGTCAGATAGATGAAGCGCTCGATCGAGATCGAGACGCCGACGACGAAAATCGCGGCGAGCGGATAGAGAAAGAATCCTCCTTCCCTGAAGAAATTCACAACGAAGTGATAGAACTCCATCGACGGTAACTCCTCTGCAATGCCGTGGCTGCGTGCGATGCTTCGCGGTTTAAGACTGCTCTGGTCCTGCGACCCAGGTCCCGACGTCGGCGCCCAAGAATCTCCTGTCGAGATCGTCTTGCAGGCGTCCACGGGAGCGCATCGGGTCGTCGAGATATCCGGTTGTGGTTTATCGCCTTAAGTAAAGTCCGAATGCTGCGACCTACTTCTCAGTGGCGTCGGGCGGCTCTGAAGGAGGCGTGCCAGGCGCCTGCGCACCCGAGGACAACGCACCGTAGTAGGTCACTTCACGACGAAAAACGTCACGATCGACTGGCGTCAGCACTTCATCGAGCAACGTATTGAACGGCTGCGCGGGCAGATCGCCGATATCAGCCTTCTTCCAGGGGACGATGTAAAGCACTTTCGGCAGCTCACGATTGCCAGTTACGACCGTGGTGTCGAGCACCAGACGATCGCTCGAGCGCGAGCCGCGGGCGCCGGAAGCCGCCGGCGGCGCCGCGGACGGGCTCGCGGCCGGGGTCTGACTGGCTGCGGGCGATGCCGGCTTCTCCGCCTGCTGTTCATGATCCGCAGTGGAAGCGCGGTCGCGATTCAGATTCTGCAGGTCATCGCCTGAGACCGTCGGTTGAGCAACTTCCGCTTCCTGGGCCGCGAGATCAGCGGTGAACGCCGCCACGGCGAGCGCGAACGTCATCAGCACGACGCCATGCATGTTGGTAGGCATCACTCCGCCCTCGCGGCGCGCGGCTCAGCGCCGGCGCCGATACGCTTTTTCAGTTCGCTCACCCAGGTGTTCACCTTCGCATCGGGCGAAGCGGCGAGCGTGAGATATCGTTCGAACGCCTCGAGCGCACGCTCGGGCTGCTGCAGATACAGATCGCAAAGCACGCCGAGGTTCAACCAGGCGAGCGCATACTGCGGATCGACCTGGACTGCGTGCTGATAGCTCTCGTCGGCCTCCTTGAAGCGTCCCAGCTTGCGATACACGATCCCGAGCTGATTGAACGCCGCGGCGTTCGAACTATTGCGTTCAAGCGCGCTGCGCAGCGTTCTCTCGGCGTCGTCGAGGCGATTCGCCTTCGCCTGGAGAATGCCGAGGTTCAACAGGGCGCCGGAATAGGTTGGGTACGCGTCCGCAAGCGCGCGGAAACCCTGTTCCGCAGCAGCGATATCGCCTGCATTCATGTGAATGACGGCCTGATCGAACTGCTGCACGGCTTCCGGCGGCAGCGGTTCGACGGGCGCGGCGGCCGCTTGCTCTGCGCCGGCGGTCGCGGCGGCGGCTGTCGACGGCAAGTCCGGCGTTGAGCTGCAGCCCGCGAGCGTCAGACCCAGAAGCAGCGAGGTCGCAAGGAAGCGCATGGCGCGGGCGCACTCCGCACGCCGATCAGGGGAACAGGAATCGCCGCCGGCGGCCGAAGGCGGGCGGCCAACATGCGCGCGCGCGTCAGCGTAGTTCCGGCACATAGTCTTCACTCACTTCCGTCTTCGCATAGCGCGCGGGCTTCAATTTCGCGAGCACGTCGAAGCTCCGCTGAACCCAGTCGTCATAGACGCCGTCGCCGGTGCGCTGCGCGTTGGTTTCGTGCAATTCGATCGCTTTCTCCTCGAATGGAAACGCCTGCTCTTCAAGCAGCACGTCGTATTGCTCGAGTTCCTCGGCGTTGAGATTTTTCGGGCGCTCGGAAGCCATCAGATCGGCGCCGAGCTGGCGATACAACTCCGCCATGCCGAACGTCGCCGCCGTCGTCACCTCAGCGACGCCATAGTCGAGCGCCTGACCGTACGTCGCGAGCACTCTCTCCATCGCAGTGCGCTTCGTCTTCAGCGTCTTGTCGAGCGGCGCGACCAGGCGAACGGCGTTGAACATCGCCGCCTGCGGTTCCGCAGTTTCGAGCGTGGCCTTCGCGGCGAGATACTTGCTGCGGTCAGTGCGCGCAGCCCCCGCCTCTCTGTCCGCACGAATGATTTCTTCGTTCCACTGCGCGCGGGCGCGCACGTCGTTCTGCGCCTTCGCCATATCGGCCAGTTTCTGACGCGCATCCATCGCCGGATCGAGCGGCGTCGGAAACAGCTTCACGTAGCTCGCGTAAGCGCGCGCCGCATTGGTCGGCGAGCCCGACTTCTCATAGAGCTCCGCGGCCTGCCACAGCGCGGCGCGACGCACATCGGCGCCTTCCTGCTCGCGGGCGGCGATGCGCTCGAACTCCGCGGCCGCCTCGCTCGCGCGGCCGCTTTCCAGATACGCGACTGCGAGGGAGCGGGTCACTTCCGGCGCGAGCGCGTGATTGGGATAGCTGCGACGGAAGTTCTCCAGCACCTGCGCAGCACGCTGCCATTGTTTGTTCTGAACCAGGATGCCGGCGGCGTCGTACTCGGCGTTGGCGCGCACCTTCGCGTTCGGCGCCAGCACGCCGACGCGCAGGAAATCGTCGACCGCGCCCATGCCGTCGCCCGCCGATTGCTTCGCCTCGGCCTGCTTGTATATCGCCGCCGCAATGCGCTCTTCGATGGCAGGTCGATCAGCGTCGTTCGCCGGCAGATAGCCCTGGACGCGCACATAGGCCGCTTCGGCCTCGGCGAAGCGCCCACGATCGAAAAGCGCATGAGCGAGCAGCGTGGCCGCGGTGCGCTGGTGCCGCCGTTCGACGGGCGGATTGCGTTCCAGAATCTGAGTGGAGACTTCGATGACACGATCGAATTCGTTCAGCGCGAACAGATCCTCATCCGCCCTGGTCAGCACGCGCGCGGACTCTTCGTGCTCCGGAAAGCTGGTCGCGAACATGAGCGCGCTCTCGACACTCTGACGATGCCACAAAGCGCGCGACTCGCCTTCGATCGTCGGTTCATGCTTCTGATACGCGATCAGCGCTGCATAACCGGCGGCGGCCGATTTCGCGTGCAGCGGATAGTCGTACGCAGTGCGCTCGTATTCGCGCGCCGCTTCGGCGAAGCGCCCGGACTCGAACAACGTTTCCGCCAACAGGTAGCGCGTGGCCGGCGCTTCCGGATCCTGCGGGAACGAATCGAGCATCGCCCGATACCAGCGTGCGGCTGCAGAGTAATCTTCGGGCTTCTTCGATTTCTGCGCCTGTGCATGGTAGTACCCGGCGAGGTCCTTCTGGTTCGACTTGAGCTGCGCGGCCACTTCCGGCGCGTCCGCGACCGTTCGTTCTCGCCAGAACGCCGAACCAAAAGCATAGCGCTCCACGAAAGCCTGCTTACCTTCCAGCACGAGCGATGCGAAGCCGCCCTTCTGATAGGCCTCGATCGTACGCATCTGCAGCGAGGGCGCGAATCGGTCGTCCGGGCGCCGCTTTGCAAACGCCTCGTAGGCCAGAGCCGCGTCCTGATATCGCTCCTTCTCGATGTAAAGATTGCCCAGCGCTTCGTACAGCAGGTGTGCGTAGAGCGGATCGCCCCGTTTTTTCAGCATCGCGTCCAGCGTTTCAGGGCCGTCGAGATCGGAGAAAGTGATCGCCATCGCCCGCAGTGCGTCGTCGCGCAGTTCGCGCTCCGGACGAGACAGCGAATCGCGCTCGCGGAGCTTCCCGTCGTTGACGAGCATGCGATCGAGCAGTCTCAGGAATGACGCCACGCTCTCCTCGCCGCGACTCTGCTTGAACAGCGACCAACCGTGTTTGTACAGACCCTGATCGTAAAAGCCGCTGTCGACGCCCGCGTGAATGACGGCGGCGTAGGCCGCCTCGGCGTCGCGATAGCGTCCGGCGCTGAACAGAATTTCGCCGCGGCGAAATTGCGACTCCGTGACCCACGGACTGTCGCTGCGCTTCGTGACGAGCTGATCGAGCACAGCCAGCGCCTTTTCCGGCTGCGCCTGCGCTTCATAGGCGCGCGCGAGCTGGTACATGACGGCGTCGTTGCGCTCGTAATCCGGCTGCGCAGCCAGCAACCCCTCGTACAGCTTGATCGCTTCGCCGAGTTCTGACGCCGCTCAGGCTCGCCTCCCCGGTCGCCCGGGAACTCTCGTCGACCTCGACCTGCAGATCGCCCAGACGACGCGTCGCCTCCGCGCGCATCTTCGCGTTGTCTGTTTGCAGCTCGAGAAAGCGCCGGTACTGCTCGATCGCCTGCTGCTGTCGGACGTCGGTGGGCGGATCGCGCACCACCTGGACCTCGCGACTTTCGAGATCCTTGAGAGTACCGGTCGCCTTCGCTTTCTGGTCGGCCGCGCCCGCGGCGGAAGCGCCAAGGGCTGCGGCCACGAACAGCGCCACGGCGGAACTCGCGCGGCTCATTGCGCAGCTCCCCTGTCGCCGCTTTTGCTCGATGCGCGGTCGTAAATGGAGGCGAGCGCGAAGCGCGCCTGCAGCGAATATGCAGCGAGCCGTTGCTTCTGAGACTCGAGTTCTTTCACGGCGATCGACGCCAGATATTGGTTCTGCGCAGCCGCGGCGGCGCCGAGCCGCGCACTGAGTCCGCTGATGAGCGGCTGCAGGCGTGCTACGCGTTTTGCGAACTCCTCGGTGCGCGCCGGGTAGTCTTCGCGCGCCCGTTCGATGAGAACCTGGCCGCGCCGGGCTTCCTTGTAGGCGACGTCGAGCTCCCGCAACTCCTTGTGCGTGCGCCACAGACGCGCCTTGTAGCTGGAGTTGAAGTCCCACAGCAGCGTTCCCCGCAGCAGACGCGTCTTCTCGCGCATCTCCTGCACGAGCGGATCGTTCTGATCGGCGCTCGCGAGCACGTTTTCAATGCGCTCCACTTTCCTCCACTGTTCAAGCTCGCGCGCTGTCGCAAGCCCCGGGAGGTCGTTGTCGCGCTCGATGGCCTTCAGACGCAGCTCGAGATCGTTCTTGCGCGCTTCGAGCGCGTCGAGATCGACGCCGTCCAGCGTCTGCTGCATCCCGGGCAGGCGCTGTTCGTAGGCGCGCCGGCGCGTATCCACCATGTCCTCGAACGCAGCCACGCTCAGCGCCCACGAGGCGAGGTTGCGCTCCATCAACTTCAGATCGCGATAGTTCTTGAGACCTTCCTGGAACTCATGGGACGCGAGCAGGTGGTAGAGATAGCGCGTCTCAGGCGCGTCCGGCAGATTCTGCAGCTGCCAGTACCAGCCGACGCGTTCGCCGCGGTCGTTCCTGACGATCGCGTCGAGCAAGCGCGCCGCTTTTGATCGATGCGATCGACTGATCGATGCGCTGCGACTCCTCGGCGAACGCCGTGACCGCGAGCATGTACTGCTCGGCGGCCTGCTTGTCCGCATCGAGCTGGGCGTAAGCATACGGTACGGCGAGATAGGACTCCTGCACCGCCGCGTCGAGCAGGTTGCGCCCGCGCAGCTCGAGCCAGGGCGCTAGCGCCTTCGTGTAGTGCTTCTCGGCGGAGTCCGCCCAGCCGGCGCCCAACAACGCTTTGTTCGATTGCGGGCCCTCGAGGCGCACGCGCTGCAGGACCGCCTTCGCCTGAGCGGGGCGATCCGCCTTCAGCCACGCGAAACCGAGCGCGAGATTCGCCTTGTCGCGCAGCGAAGCAAGTTCCTCGGTCGGCGCGTCGATCTGACCGACGGCGTCGAGCAATTTCGCCGCCTCATCGAGCCGTTCCTTGCGTACGAGCGCTACGCCGATGTTGAAGCGCGCATAGGCCGACCATGCGTCGGACGCGTTTACCGGTTGCCAGCGTTCGAGCGCACGGATCGCTTCATCGTAGCGATCGAGATACATCAGCACCTGCGCTTCCAGCAGATGCCGCTCGGGTTCGAGATCGCCCGGCAGCGCGCCGCGAATCGAAGCCAACGCCGTCGCTGCATCCTCCAGATAGCTGCGCTGGTACCAGATTTTCGCGAGATAGAACCAGGCGCGATTGCGCACGTCGAGGGGAACGTTGTCGTTGAGCAGCGCCTTGAAAATCCGGCCGGCCTCCTCGTGCTCGCCGAGCGAGAGATACAGGCCGCCCTTGAGAAGCTCCGCTTCGAGGGCGTGATTGCCCGACGCGATCGAAATCCTGGGCGGCGCCAAGTCGCGTCAAAGCCTGCAGGTAGTCGCCCTGATAGAAGTAGAAGAGGACATCGCCCCAGTGCAGATCCTTGACGACCTGAGGCGCGCCGACGAGCGGTTTCTCTTCCTGCTGCTCGCGCGCGATACCGGGCGGCGCGAGCCATTGCGAACACGCACGCCAGTAGTGCGACTCGCCCGGCTGGAGGCTGGAGGCTGGAGGCTGGAGGCAGAAATGAGGCGACGCGCGCCAGGCGCCTGCGGGCGAACAAGAGAGCGCCAGGGACGGCGGCGAAGCCGGAAAGCACGAGTGGCGCGCACGCGCGCGCATCTACCTCCAGCCCCCAGCCCCGAGCCCCCGGCCATTACCGGCTCACTCCCATTCCTTGACGATGAACTCGGGCTGCGCCTTGAGCGCGCGGTCGCTGATCTTCAATTCGACGTACTTGGCCCCGACGCCTTTCTCGAGCTTGATCGTTGCGCCGCGCCGATAGTCGCGCACATTCGGGCCCTGCCCGGTGAAGAGCGCGATCAGCTCGTGTTCGCCCGCCTTGAGATTGCCGATGTAGACGCGATGCACGCCGCCCTTGAGCAGGGCTTGCGCTTCACGTTCGGTGTACAGGTAGTTGGCGACTTCCTTGTTGTCGAACTTGAGCGTGACGGAGTCGAGCGCGAAGAATTCGCCGACGTCCATCGAGACGAAGACAGCGACCTGCGTATTCGCGGGAAACAGCAATTCCTCCTCCAGAACGAAGAGCTCGCGATTGAGGTCGAGCACTTCCTTCTTCAGCGCCTGCACATCCTGATCCATGCTTCTGAATTCATCGCTCGGGGCGGGCGACGGCAGGTTGTTCCTGCGCCTGGACCGGCGAAAACGCGAACAGAAAGATCGTCAGCAGGGTCAGTTTTGGCAGCATGGTTGATCGTCCCGCAGGTGGTCGGAATGAGTTCCGGCCTACTCGTTCAGCAGCTCGCGCAGCCGCTCGGTGTAACGCTTTTCGTAACCCGGTTTGTAGCCTTCAGACACGTAACGCACGACGCCAGCACGGTCGATGAGCACGGTGACAGGCAGCGTACCGACGTCAAACGACCTCGCCACGTCTTTGCGCTGATCGAAGAGCACGGGGTAGGAGACTTTCAGCGTCTGAGCCATCTCCGCAGCGCGGTCCGTTTCATCGTCGATGTTCACGCTGAACAGTGTGAGGCCGGCGCGACGGTACTTCGGCGTAGATCTCGTCCAGAAGCGGCATCTCCTGCCGACAGGGACCGCACCACGTCGCCCAGAAGTTGACTATGACGACCTCGCCGAGATGCTCCGACAGGCGCATGTTCTCGCCGCGAAACGAGCGCAGCGCAAAATCCGGCGCAGGTTGTCCGACGAGTTGCGACGCGCCAACGCTTACTGGCGGCGCCGCATATATCGAGAAGCGCCGACCGCGGCGATCACGATTCGCAGCCAGCCGCTTTGTAGGAGTTTTGACATCAAGCGTGTTCGTCGACCGCGATACGGGCGCTGTACGCAGACCCGACTCGACCACGGAGAGAACGTCGCTTGGCGGGCGAAGGTAGGCAGCCGACGGGCGCTTCGCACCTCCGCGATGCACCCTGAGCTGGCAACCCCGCTGTCCTAGGAAACTCCCGTAGACCGGTGGCTTTGCGTCCCCACCTTTCGGTGAGTTTGCCTTTATTGAAGCCGCGCCCGGATTGCTCCGCACGGCCTCAAGACAACTGCCGGTTAGGGTGCTATACGCCGCGCAAATATGTCAACGAACGGAATGTGACCTCAGCGGCGCAAATCCGCGACTTACGTGTGATTCGCCGCACAGTTCGAGCCGCTGTCGGCAGGGGCCGACAGCGGAGTCGGTGTCGGCGCAAGGCGCCTGAATGGACCGGATTCATCCGCGGCCGCGGGCGATTCAGATCGGCGCTTTCGGCGTGAGTGCTCAGTCGAAACCGCCGTGGCCTTCCACATGGCGATCGTCTCGGGAGTGGACGCGTGCGCCGGAATCATCGCCTCGCCCGTGGCCTGATACGAGCGCGCCCGCCTGCGCGGCGTGTCCGGACCGTAGATCAGCGTACCGGCGACAGCGGTGCCCAGCGTGAGCGACAGACCGGTGCCCAATGCGATTCTGGTGTTCATGTTGAGTGTTCCTGTCACGAGTTGAGATTCAAACGGATGCCGCAGGCTGGCCCTGGATAGACCGCGCGTCCAATGGACCCTGTCGCCATCGCGCTGCCTAGGTGCCGGTTTGGTCGCTTTTGTCGGTTACCTGGATCAGCGGCCGTTTGCTTTCGCTATTTCCGTCCCACAGTGAATAGTGGCCGGTCAGGAAGTTCCGCTACGAGCGGCGGTGCGGCTGCCGCGGATGCACGCGCTCCAGCTCGACTAAAACTGCGTCGATCCCCGCGGCTGGTGCTTTGAGGCTCGCACTCGACCCCCGTAGATCGCAGTCGCCAACACCATGAGATCGCTACATACGCTTACGCATTTCAACATCTCTCCCGGGGAAACCGTGCTACAGACAGCTGGTCCGATGTGGTCTCGGTTCATCTAACATAAGCGACGCGTCAGTGTGAAACGCGTCACAGGGTCAACTGGACAATAGCGATAAAAGAACAACAATCAGCGCTTCGCCTTAGCCAGGTGCAGGGATATCCCCTCTATACCCCCTCCGGCGAGCGAGATATTAAGGGACACCCTGGGAGAGTTGGGGCGCGTGACCCGGCTGTCTGGCATCGGAGCGCAATTGAGAGAGATAGGGCGAACGGCCCGTTAAACTTGGGTCCCCTTACCGCCAGAACCAAAGGTCCTTTACTGAGCAACACGATTGCAGCGGCCATCCCCCCTCGCCGATCGCCAGGCGGTGACGCGGTTGCTTTCCGCATGGCAATCCGGGGACTCGCATGCGCTGGAGCGGCTGACGCCGCTCATTTATGAGGACTTGCGAAACCGCGCCCGGCGCTACATGCAGCGTGAACGGCCCAGGTCATACTCTGCAAGCCACGGCCGTCGTACATGAAGCCTTCGTCAAGCTCGTGGAAATGAATGTCTCGTGGCAGGACCGTGCGCACTTCTTCGCCGTCGCCGCCCGGCAAATGCGCCGCATTCTGGTGGACCACGCGAAGACGCGGTTTCGCGACAAGCGCGGCGGCCTGACCACGGGATCTCTGGAGGATCTACGACGGAACAGGATCTCGGCCCGCCACGCCCGGCGACATCGACGTGCTGGAGATCGACGAGGCGCTGCAGACGCCTTGCGCTGGCCAATCCTCGTCTCGCTGAAATGGTCGAGTTGCACTACTTCGGCGGTCTGACCTATCAGGAGCTCTCCGAGACGCTGAAGGTCTCGGAAGCGACCGTAGACCGCGAAATCCGACTGGCGAAAGCGTGGATCCTCAAAGAAATTCGACCCAATCGGAAGCGCAGAACTCGAGTCGCCATGAATTCGGCGGATACAGGGAAGCCGATCGATCCGCGGTGGGAACGCCTCCAGGAGCTTTTCTCGCGTGCGGTCGACCTGCCGGAAGACGAACGCCGCGCGTTTCTCGCGCGCGAGATCGGCGGGCGACACTCGCCTCCGGCTCGAATTGCTCGATCTGCTGGCCGCCGACTCAGGCGACGCCGCCGGAAAACTTGCTGACGGACGCCCTCGGTGCAGCGATCGACGCCACCGGTCGCGACCGACGCCAGGCGCTGGTCGGTCGCATCCTCGGCAACTACAGCCTCGCTTCCGTCCTCGGCCATGGCGGCACCGGCACGGTCTATCTGGCTGAGCGCGCCGATCGCCAGTACTCCGCTCAGGTCGCAATCAAGGTCGTGGACAGCGCTACGCTGCACGGCGACCTTGGCCTGCGATTTCGCGCAGAGCGGCAGATTCTCGCGA
This sequence comes from uncultured Gammaproteobacteria bacterium, assembly GCA_963723505.1. GTDB lineage: Bacteria > Pseudomonadota > Gammaproteobacteria > Steroidobacterales > Steroidobacteraceae > Steroidobacter. Next base: position 318,106 of record CAVRQU010000015.1, on the reverse strand, counting down.
GCCTGAATCATCCAAACATTGCGAGGCTGATCGACGCCGGCGAGACACAAGAGTCCCAGCCCTATCTCGCGATGGAGTACGTGCATGGCGAACCGCTGGATCGCTTCTGCGACCGGCAACAGCTCGAGCTGCACGCGCGCCTCAGGTTGTTCCTGGACATCTGCAACGCCGTTCAGTACGCACACCAGAATCTGATCGTGCATCGCGATCTGAAGCCCGCGAACATTCTGGTCACCGCTGAAGGCGCCCCGAAGCTGCTCGATTTCGGCATCGCAAAGCTGCTTGACACGGGCGAGGCGGCCACCAAGCTCGCGCTCACGCGCCTGAACGATCGGCTGCTCACTCCCGAGTACGCAAGCCCGGAGCAGATCCTGGGCCGGGCGGTAACGACCGCCAGCGACGTCTACGCCCTCGGCGTCGTGCTCTACGAACTCCTGACTGGCTTACGGCCTTACACGGTGCCCGCGTCCGCCAGCCAGCTCGAGCTCGAGCGTTCCATCTGCGTGAGCGATCCGCTGCGGCCCAGCGCAGCGGTGCGTCGCGCGCGCGAGGACGGCGCGGCCGCAGGACAATCGGACATCTCCGCGATCGCGCTCGTGCGCGGCCTGACGGCGGACAGACTGGAGCGCAAACTTCTCGGCGATCTCGATGCGATCGCCATGAGGGCTTTGCGGAAGGAACCGCATAGCCGCTACGCGTCCGTCGAACAGCTCGCGGCGGATCTCCGCCGCTATCTGTCGCGGGAACCCGTGCTCGCACGCCAGGGCAACTGGGTCTACTACTCGCAGCGCTTCATTCGACGACATGCCTTCGGCGTCTCGGCGGCGGCGACCTTCCTGATCTTCGTCATCGCCTTCGCGATCGTCAGTTCGATCCAGATGCAGCGCATCGCTGCGGAGCGCGATCGTGCGGCGCAGGAGAGCAAACGTGCGGAAACCGTCTCCGAATTCATGCTCAACGTGTTCTCGAACGCTGAGCCGTTCGGCGAGATGGGCGCCCCGTCACGGCTCGCGACTTGCTCGATCGCGCCGCGCGCACCGTTCGAAATGACCTGAGTCAGCATCCCGAGGTGCGCGCACGTCTGCTGGAATCCATGGGCCGAGCCTATCGGCGCCGCGGTGAAACGGAGCAGGCGATCAGTTATCTCAAGGACGCATTACATATCAGGCGCCAGATGCCCGACGGGGGCGGAAGCGCCGCTGCGGCGGCGATGGCCGAACTCGCCATCACCTTGCGACAAACGGACGATCTGGAGGGCTCGGATCGTTTGCTCAAAGAGGCCATGGCGATCCTCCATCAGCGCCATGAAGAACGATCCATGACGTACGCCACGTTGCTCAGCAATCGAGCGCAGGTCGAAATATCCTCCGGCAACATGGATCTGGCGCAGAAGTACTACGAGCAAAGTCTTGCGCTCACCCGTGAGCTGCTCGGTCCGAACGCGAAGGAGGCGGCGGACCTGCTGAGTGCGCAGTCACGCCTGTACATGTGGGGTGACAATCTGCGAGCCGCAGAGAAGGCGGCTCGCGAAGCAATCGACATTTTCAAGCTCACAGTCCCTGAACTTTATCCGGACCGCGTCCTTGCGCAGACCATTCTCGGCGAGGCGCTGTACCTGCAGGATCGCATCAACGAAGCCTCCTTGTTGTTCGAGAAGTCGCTCGAGCAGCAGCGTTTGTTGTTCGGCCAGAATAGCGGCCAGGTGGCGGACATCCTCGATTCGCTGTCCAAGATCCGCACCGCTCAGGGCCTGCTCGAGGACGCCGAAAGATTCGCGCGCGAGGCCGTCAAGGTTCAAGCGACTGCCGCCGGCGAAGACCACGTAACCACGGGCTTTTATCGCTCCACCCTCGCTCGCGTACTGATCCAGCGCTCCAAGTACCGCGAGGCGGAGCTCGAATTGCGTGCGTCGCTCGATATTTACTCCAAAACGCTGCCCACGGATCATCAGTACGTCGCGTCGTCCGAGCACCTGCTGGGCGAGGTGCTGCTCGCGACAAACCGCATGAATGACGCCGAAGCGGTATTGACGGCCGCGATGAACCGCTGGAAGCGTACCAACGCGCCGGCATGGCGATCCGCTCGCTCGGCGAGCGCGCTCGGTGAAGTGCTCTATCGACAGGGTCGATCTATTGAGGCGGAGCGTTACCTCGTGGAGAGCTATCGCACGCTCGTCACGGAGCAGGGCGCCGATCGCGAATCGCGCGCGAAGGCGCGCGAGCGAATAACGAACTTTTACACCGACCGCGGCCAGCGCCAGAAGCTGGAGGAACTGTTAGCCATCAGTCGCGATACGATCGCGCCGCCCCCAGCCGCGCGCAACTGATCGCAGCGCAATTTACTCGCAAGTCCGGGCTGATCAAGCGCTCATCCGGCGCCACCGCTCGTGCGGCGCAAGCGCTGTACAGGCCCCTTCCGCCACGCCAGGGTTCAGCCTCAGCAAGCCGGGCGCACAACTGAAGAACAAGCGCCGCTGTTCACTCTCAGCTCGAGAATCAAGCGCTCATCCAGCCTGGAGGAAGAGATTCGCCGCAGCACTGGCGCCGCCTGCGAGCGAACACGCTGGCTACCAGACAGGCATGTAGTCACGACCGCAAGTTGCACGCTCATGTTCGCACCTTGCCCGATGCGTTCGACACTGCGAGGCGCTTCGTCAGCGGCTCCACACTGTTTCATCTGCTACAGTCTCGACTCCGACAGGCGTCGATAGACGCACGACCTGCATCGATGATCGCCAATCGTTTTCACCGGAGCTACGACGAAGATGCGAACGCAAACCTGGTACGTACAGCTTGCGACTCTGCTTGTTTCATTCGCAATCACCACGGGCGCAGTCGCAGGTGAGCGACAGGATGGACGGTTGGTCACGGCGACGCAGGTGCTCAACGAACTGCTGCAGATGCCGGAGCAGAATATTCCGGGCTGGCTGCTCGAACGCGCGCATGCAGTGGCGGTCATTCCCGCTGTCATCAAGGTCGGCCTGGGCGTCGGCGGCAGACGCGGCAAGGGCATACTCGTCGTGCGCAAGGACAATGGTTCGTGGAGCAATCCGGTGTTTGTGAACCTGACCGGCGGCAGCTTTGGCTTTCAGGTCGGCGTGCAATCGACGGACGTGGTGCTCGTATTCACCTCGCGCCATAGCATCGAAGGCATCGTCGGCGGCAAAGTCACGCTCGGCGCCGATGCATCCGTTGCAGCCGGTCCGGTGGGTCGTCAGAGTTCAGCCGCGACCGACATCGGTCTGAAAGCGCAGGTGTATTCGTATTCTCGCGCGAGCGGCCTGTTCGCAGGCGTCGCGCTCGACGGCTCGGCGCTCACGATCGATGACCGCTCCAATGAGTCGTTTTATGGCAGACCCGGCGTGCTTGCGAGCGAAATCATCCGCGATGATGCGCCGGCCGCGCCTGAGCCCGCACAGTCGCTCATCGCCGCCGTGCAGAATTCGGCTAGCGGTGCGCAACACGCCCCCTCCGCAGCCGCACCGTCACCGACTACGTCTGGAACAAGCGAGTCCGCAGCGCAACCCGCTTCCGAAGGGGCGCTGAAGACGTATCCGATGGAGGACCCGGAGCCGGGGCAGGAGCCGCCGCAATAAGAGCAGGCGGATAGCCGAGTTCCGTCGGCAAGCAAGCCTGCGGCAAGTAAAGCCGCAGACGCGGCAAGCGAGCCGATTCGATCGGCAGGTCAGAAGGACTCGCTCTGACTTGCCGCAGGCTTACCTGCCCGCGGCTTGCTTGCCGGAGGCTTACTTGCCCTCGGCTTGCGAATCCCGGCGCTTACTTGGCTACCTCAAGTCCGATCGCGCAACTGACTCCCGTTCCGCCAAGCCCGCAGTACCCATCCGGGTTCTTGTGCAAATACTGCTGGTGATAGTCCTCGGCGTAATAAAACGGAGGCGCGTCCAGGATCTCGGTCGTAATTGCGCCGTAACCAGCGCGCTGCAGGCGTTCGGCGTACTCACTTTTGCTGCGCTCGGCCGCCGTCCTCTGCTCGGCGTCGTAGACATAGACGCCCGAGCGATATTGCGTGCCTGCGTCGTTGCCCTGACGCATACCCTGCGTCGGATCATGTGATTCCCAGAAGAACTTCAGCAGCGACTCGTAACTGATTTTCTGCGGGTCATAAACGACGCGAACGACTTCGTTGTGGCCCGGTGTAGCCCGTGCACACTTCTTCGTAGGTCGGATTCGGAGTAAAGCCCGCGGCGTAACCCACGGCCGTGCTGTAGACGCCCGGCGCCTGCCAGAACTTGCGCTCCGCGCCCCAGAAGCAGCCGAGCCCGAACATCGCGAGCTTCATGCCGGCGGGGAATGGCGGAGTGATTCGATTGCCGTTGACGGCATGCCGCTCCTGCACGCTCATCGGCGTACCACGACCCGGCAGAATATCGGCGCGATCCGGCATGACGGCCTTCTTGCGAAAGGAGAGCATCGGGAACCTCGGCCTACTGGCTAACTGGCTAATTAATCAGAGAGTACGAGAGCGTTACTTGAGGCGCCAATTGCTCTTGCCAATGGGGTCGCACCTCCCTGTGCAGCACCGCGCCTGCGCATCCCTGCGCCCGCGGCATTCGCACTTCCCTGTGCAGCACCGCGCCTGCGCATCCCTGCGCCCGCGGTATTCGCACTTCCCTGTGCAGCACCGAACGGGGCGGACCTCCCCGCACGCGGCGATTCACACTTCACTCAGGCTGCCGCACCGCAATGTCTTGCCGTTCTTGCACCGGTTTCCCGTAGTGGTATAGATGCTCGGACAGGCGGTGAATAGTCCTATGCGCACGTATCCGACCCGTGCTTTCCCAGCAATCTTCGCCTTGGCGGGGAGCCTCCTGAACGTCGCGGTGCGGGCCGATTCGCTTGCTACGCAGGCGAACACGGTAATCGGCGCCAACGCCATGCTGAGCGACGGCGCGGCCGCGATGATGAGCGGCGACTGGGAGCGGGGCGTACAACTCACACAGATGGGATTGAGCAGCGCGTTGTCACAGACGGACCGCGCGGCCGCATACGCCAATCTCTGCGCCGGCTACGCCGCGCTGAAGAAGTATCAGCGTGCGCTCGAAAACTGCGATCAGTCTCTGGCGATCTACGATGGTAATTGGCGGGCATGGCAGAACCGCGCCGCGGCCCACCTCGGTCTCGGACAAATCGAGGAGTCGCTGCGCGACATCGAGCGCGGCCTGCAGCTCAATCCCGATTCACAGGACCTGCAGAAGACCCTGGCCATCGCACGCGGCTACGAAAAGCTCCAGCAGGAGCGCATGCGGCACTTGCTCGAGTCTTGAAGCGGTTAGCGGCCAGTGATTAGCGGTTAGCGGTTAGTAGAAGAGCCGCATCCCAGCTTTGCCTCGCGGAAGACGTCTCGTCAGCGACGAGGCGCCTGCACCAACCGCCAGCCGCTAACCGCTTCCCAGGGCTAGGCCGCCGCGACTTCATCAATAGCCATGAATTTCAGCGCTTCGGGCGCCCGCCGGCACTCGCGCGGCGTGACGCCGTGAAACCGACGCAACGCGCGGAACAGCGTCGAGCGCGAATCGAAGCCCACCTGCCTCACGATCTCCTCGACCGCCAGGTCGCTGCCCCTCAGCAACCGTGCAGCAACGCTGGTGCGCTTGCGCTGCAGGTATTCGTGGGGCGTCACTTCATGAATGTGTTTGAAGAGCCGCAGGAAATGATGCCGCGAAAGAAATGCGGCGCGCGCCATGTCGCCGAGCATCAACGGCTTGTCGTAGTTCGAATGAATGAAATCCGTCGCGAGCAGCACGCGGCGCAGGATCTCACGTCGCGTCGCCGCCCGCCGCACGGGCACGGAGCGGGCGCGCGAAACGATCTGCCGATGGCGCATGAGCAGCCGCTCCAGCAGGAACGCGAACTGCTCTTCGTACCAGAGCGCGTCTTCCAGCCCCATATCGCAGTGCCGACGAATGAACAGCAGCACGGGAGTGACGCTCCGATCGTGCGTATGCAAATGCGGCATGAACGGCAGCGCAGACGCATAACTGCTCTCGCCGTTTTCGAGCAAGCGATCATCGCTCGTCACGAGCGATGCAAGCGCCTCTTCGGGCATACCGCGGCGAAACAGTATCGTCATCGCCTGCACTTCGTGCGCACCGCGAATACGCACGTGCGCGGGTCCCGACGGCACGATCAGCCAGGTGTCGTCGTCCACCGCCACGCGCCGTCCATCCATCGCAACTTCCTGTCGGCCGTTCCACGCGCACAATAGAGCCAGACGCTCCGCGTCCAGCGTGTAATCCGCGACTTGAGTGCGCAGACTCAGAATGGCGTTGCCCGCATCGACCGTTCGCGCCAGTCCTGCACTCAGATCGCCGCCTACCAGCTCATGGGTTCTACGGAGAATCATCCCGCACACCCCTCCCCGTTCGTCGTTTCGCCGGTCAGGCGCCGGCGGCGCCGATGCGCTGCGCGCATCACCACTCGTTGCAACACTTATCGATCGCAATTACGCGTCGCTAGTTCCCGTGTATACACTCGATTTACGACTATCTGATTGTTGCGTGCGATGAAAGGTTGCACTTCGAAACGCGCTTCATTGTCGCAGTCACACATTTACGCAATGAATGAGACGACGCAGCGCAGGGGGCAATCGCGCGATCGACGAGGAACGCGAGAGAGGCGACGACACAAACGGACACACTCGGACGCACGCGGCGGACACAATCGGCCGCACGCGCCGCTGAGGGAGCTCGCATGTTGCATCGTGGGACGTCGCAAACGCAGAAACAGCGACGTTTGAACGCGGTTTCATGCTCGTTCGTCGCGCGCCGGCCTCCCCTGCTACACTGCGCGCAACCGCTTCCGGGAATTCACGACAAAGTCACAATTCACTTTCGTTCCATGCCCATCTGTCACGAGCACAACCTCGCCCGTCCCCTCCCGCCTCAGCGGCCTTTCGGCGTTCGCGTGAAGTTGCGATCGACAGATCCGTTCAAGAATCTCATCGGCGACGAATGGACCAAGGAGCACTGGTTCGCCACGCGCGACGAGCGCGACCGTGCGCTCAAGGAGATGAGCGGCAGGTACGTGTATTTCCGACCCGGAGATCAGCCGAGCCTGGAGTTCGAGAAGATTGATAAGACTGAGAAGTGAATTGTGATTAGTGACTTGTGATTAGTGACTCGTGACTCGTCAGAGCCAGCACGCAGTCGCGGCGCCGCCATAAGATCAATATCGGACGTGACGCCGGAGCGGGCGTCTTTACCAGTCACTAGTCACTATTCACTTCTGGTCAGGAGTCGCTTCTGGTTCAGAACGTCCTGCCGAGGAAGAGATAGAACGCCTGCTCGCCGTCTTCATCGAAGCCGGCCGCGAGGTAGACCGGGCCGAGCGGCGTGTCGAGGCCGAAAAACAGACTCGCATCCTTGCGCAGATCGCTGACGCTCATCTCATCGCGCGTCATCCACGTGTTGCCAGCTTCCACGGACAGCCCCGCATAGGCGGGCAGATCGAGCACACCTTCGCCGCCGCGTCCGATCCGGCGACGGTATATCAGGCGAGTGATGCCGTAGTGCGGTCCGGAAAGAGATCCCGGCGGCAATCCCGAGAGGTTGAGGAAGCCGCCGAGCGAGAAGAAATTCTCCGGCGTCGGCGCGGCGTCGATCGTCGTGCCAGCGTCTATTGAGAAGATGAATGTGTGCCGATCGAAGGAACGCGCCACCAGCCAGCCGCTCGCGAAGCCGTCGAAATCCTGATCCGCGCCGATGTTCTCGCGCTCGCCGCGCCATTCGAATACAAACTGCTGACCGTGCCGCGGAAAATAAATGCTGTCGAGCTTGTCGTAGGAGAGGCGCGCAAAGAATCCGCCGCGTTCAAATTCGTCCGTCGGCAATGTCGGATCGCCGATCAGCACGCGCGAGCGGCCCGAACCACGGCGCACGCCCAGGCGCAGCTTCGCCCCAGTTGGAGATCTCACGCCCGACATCGAGGCCGACTTGCACCGAGCGTACGCGATACTCGGCGATGCGATCGCCATCCTGCAGTGTGAAGACGCTGCGCTCCTCGAAATCGAACTGCGGCGCGATGAAGTAGCGGCTCGCGAGCGACAGCGGCTGATAGAACTCCGTGAAGATCTTCGGGTTCTCGCCGATCTGCAGGTCCGTCAGCCATTCACCCCCCAGATCGTTGAGCTCTGTCACGATGAAGCGCAGGGCCGCGTTGTAGCGGCTGTTGCCCGCGAAATCGTCTTCGAGATTCAGTCCGACGCGCACGTAATTAGGGCCCCAGCTCTTGCGGCGCAGATCGAGCTCGAGACCGGCGCGTCCGTCCTCCTCGATCAGCGAATAGTCGATCGATTCGAAACGATCGAGCGCGTAGAGCGATGAAAGCCGGCGCCTGACCAGCTCCTTGTCCAGTTCCTTGCCGACAAGATCGCTCATCGTCGCGCTGATAAGCGGCGCGTATTGGGCCGAGCGCGCGTCGGCGCGGACGAACTCGATCGTCGGCAGCGTCGTTGAACGCGGATTGCGGCTCGCCAGATAGGCGCGCCAGCCTTCTTCATCGAGGGAGAGGCCCGCGAGTTGCTGACGCGCGCTGCGAGCGCCATCTTCGCCCGCGCGCAACGCCTGCGGTACACGACCGAAATCAGTCGAGGGGAAGCGCCCGAGCGGCGGATCGATGATGATGTCCGGGGCGGTGAGCTTCCTGCGCTGCTCGAGCGTATGACTGCGAATCATGATCGCGAACGCCTGGTTCGTCACATCCAGCGGCGACGTCAGTCCTTCGCGTTTATATAACGGGAAACTCACGTCGACGACGATGAGCACGTCGACGTTCATTTCGCGCACCGCATCGATCGGCAGGTTTTCCACGAGTCCGCCGTCGACCAGCAGCCGTCCATTGCGTTCAGTCGGCGCAAACACGCCGGGCGCCGACATGCTTGCGCGCATTGCAGTGACGAGATCGCCCGAATCGAGCAACACGGCTTCACCCGTCTCGAGATCGGTCGCGAACGCCCGGAACGGGATCGGCAAGCGATCGAAGTTCTGGATTTCCGCCACCGGCAACGCCGCGTTGCGCAGCACCTGCTCGAGCTTCTGCCCCTGAACGAGACCGCGCGGCAGTACGAAACCTTCCTCCGTGACGCCGAGCGCATAGCGGACCAGAAACTCACGGTCGTCCTGCTTGCGGCGAAAACCAAGTTCCTCGCGCGGCGGGCGATCCTGAAAGGCGTCCTGCCAGTTCAGCGAGCGGATGAGGGTCTCGATCTCCTTCGCGCTCATGCCGGAGGCGTACAGACCGCCGACCACGGCGCCCATGCTGGTGCCCGCAATTGCATCAATCGGTACACGCATGTCGTCCAGCACTTTGAGCACGCCGACATGCGCCGCGCCGCGGGCGCCGCCGCCGCTCAGCACGAGGCCGACGCGAGGGCGCTCCTCGGAAGCCGCTGAAGCGGAACCGGCGATCAGACACCAGAGCGCGAAAAACGGCAGTACGCGGGATGCAATCATTGATGAACGACAAGCGACCGATCGCGCGGATATTAACAGCAGTTTGAGCGCCGAAACGCGGCTCTGTACGCTTGCGAATCATGAAGTCCTCATTGCGCGCACCGCTGCGTCCGTCGTCGATTGCGATCGCCTGCCTCGGCGTCGCAAATGCACTCGCCGCCCCGCCCGGTCGCCAGGCGCCGGAAGAGGAGCCGCAGTGGGGCTTCTACGGCGGCGATGCGGGGGGTTCACGTCATTCGATGCTGACTCAGATCGACAGGCGCAATGTCGCACGGCTTGAAATCGCGTGGACCTACCGCACGGGCGAACTGGGCGCCGGATTTGCGAGCGCAGACAAGCTTGCGTTCGAGACCACGCCGATTCTCGCTCGCCGCCTGCTGTACCTCAGCACGCCGACGAACATCGTCATTGCGCTCGACCCTGCGTCCGGCAAGCAACGCTGGCGCTACGACCCGAAGATTGCGCGCAAGGTCGACTATGCCGAAGCGACCTCGCGCGGAGTGTCGTCATGGACCGATCGAGCTGCAGATCCCACGAGTCCGTGCGCGCAGCGAATCCTGCTGGGCACGCTCGACGCCCGCCTCATTGCGCTTGACGGCGAAACGGGCAAGCCGTGTGCAGACTTCGGCGACCGAGGCGCCGTGGATCTCGCGAGGGATGTAAGGCCGACGGAACGCGGCGAGTACCTGGTGACTTCGCCGCCCGCGATCTACGAAGACCTCGCGATCGTCGGTTCGGCGATCGGCGACAACCGCGCGGTCGAACTCGAGCGCGGCGTCGTTCGCGCCTATGACGTGCGCACCGGCGCGTTGCGCTGGTCGTGGGATCCGATTCCGACGAGCGACCCCGAAGCAGCGAAGCTGGGGTGGACGCAGAAGACGGCGAGGATTACCGGCGCCGCGAACGCGTGGTCGACTCTCTCAGTGGACGTGGGTCGCGGGCTGGTGTTCGCGCCCACGGGTTCTGCGAGCCCGGACTTTTACGGCGGCGAACGACCCGGCGAGAACGCCTACGCGAACTCTCTTGTCGCGCTGCGCGCAGCAAGCGGCGAGGTTGTCTGGCATCGCCAGCTGGTGCATCACGATGTATGGGACTTCGATCTCGCCGCGCAGCCGATGCTCATCGACATCGAACGCGACGGCAAGTCCATACCCGCGGTCGTGCAGGCGACGAAGACCGGCATGCTGTTCGTATTCGATCGCGAAACCGGCGAGCCTGTGTTCGAGATCGTCGAGCGACCGACGCCGCAGTCGGATGTCGCAGGCGAGCTCACCTCGCCTACGCAACCGTTTCCCGCGACGCCCTCGCTCGTTTCTCAGGCGGCGGTGACGCCGCAGGACGCCTGGGGTCTGACGTTCATCGATCGCGGCCGATGCCGCAAGCTGATCGAAGCGTATCGCTCGGACGGCATTTTCACGCCTCCCAGCCTGCAGGGATCGATCATGTCGCCCGGCTACGTCGGCGGCGTGAATTGGGGCAGCCTCGCGTTCGACAGCGAACGGCAGCTGGTGATCGCGGCTGTCAATCACGTGCCTATGGTGGTCACGCTCGTGCCGCGCGATCAATTGAAGTCGATGCGGGACTCCGGCGCTTTCCCGGACTCAGAGTTCGCACGGCAGACCGGGACGCCCTACGGCATGCGCCGCGAGCTGCTCGTCTCGCCGCTCGGGCTCCCGTGCACGCCGCCTCCGTGGGGGACGCTCGCGGCGGTCGATCTGCGTCGCAATGAAATTCGCTGGCAGGTGATGCTGGGCTCGACGCGCGACATGACGCCGTGGTTCGTCCCATCGCGCACGATAGGCATGCCGCACATGGGCGGACCGATCGTCACGGCGGGCGGCCTCGCTTTCATCGGCGCCGCCACGGACAACTATCTGCGGGCGTTCGACATCGAAACCGGCCGCGAGCTGTGGAAAGGCCGGCTGCCCGCCGGGGGGCAGGCCACGCCAATGACCTACGACATCGATGGCCGGCAGTTCATCGTCATCGCCGCCGGCGGCCATGGCGGTCTCGGCACGACGCGGGGGGACTACGTAGTCGCGTTCGCGCTGCCGAGAGACAAAGATAAAGAAAATCGCTAGAGATTTCGGCGAGTACACGAGGTAAAAGATGCCTTGACATTGAGGCCCGCCGCCGACGGTTCAGCGTCGCCGCCAGCAGCGCAACAACGAAAAGGATCCTGTCATGTACGTCTCTCGGTCGACTCGCGCTCACGTCGCATCGACTTTCGCCCCTTCATGTGCGGCGAGCGCTCTCGCAATTCTCTTCTCTTCTGCCGTGCAGGGACAGGAACGACAGGAACGACTCGCTGAAGTCATCGTTACGGCGACGCGCACCGCGCAGGATCTGCAGCGCTACGCCGGCAGCATCTCCGTCGTCAGCACCGCGGATGTAGCGCTCGTCGGCTCGACGCATCACAGCGAGATCATCAATCGCGCCGCCGGCGCGATGATCCAGCGCAACAGCGGCGAGGAGAGTCTTACGGCGCTGCGCTCGCCGGTGCTGTCGGGCCCGGGTTCGTGCGGCACATTCCTGTTCCTGGAGAACAGCGTGCCTATTCGGCCCACCGGATTCTGCAACGTGAATGAGCTGTTCGAAGTGGACACCGAACAGGCAAGCTCGATCGAGGTGCTGCGCGGACCCGCGGGCGTCGTCTACGGCTCGGGCGCGATGCATGGAGCGATCAACGTCATCCAGGCGACGCCTGCGGAACTCCCGCAACACAGTCTCGCGCTCGAGGGCGGGCCGGATGAGTTCTATCGTGGCAAGCTCATGCTGAGCGGCGCCGCCAGCGAGTCGACCGAACTGGGGGGCGCGCTGGTCGCTACGCACGACGGCGGTTGGCGTGACCAGTCCGGTCTCGAAGAACAGAAGATGAATCTGGGCCTGTCGCATCGATTCGACGACGCGACGCTGGGCGTCAACCTCGCCGCCACGAATCTCAACCAGGAGACGGCGGGGTTCATTCAGGGCGAAGACGCTTATAAAGATGAGGCAATCGCAAAATCGAATCCGAATCCCGAAGCCTATCGCGACGCATACGCCGTGCGTCTCACGGGCGAGTACGCGAAGCCGCTGAGCGAGAACGTGGAGCTCGCCGTGCGGCCGTTCGTGCGTCATTCGCGGATGGATTTCCTGCAGCACTTTCTGATCGGCAAGCCGCTCGAAGAGAACGGACAGGATTCGCTCGGCGTGCTCACTTCCTTCAACATCGACGCGTTTACGAACACGAGGATTCTCACTGGCCTCGACATCGAATTCGCCGACGGCTTCCTCAAGGAAACGCAGGAAGGACCCGCCACCGACGGCGCGCCGCCCGCGAATGCAATCCGTCCGGCCGGCAAGCACTACGACTATGAAGTGCAAAGCTCAGTCGCCGCCGCCTATGCTCAGATCGAGCAACCCTTCGCTGAGCGCTGGACCGTGATCGGCGGCGCGCGCGCAGAGTACGTGGAGTACGACTACGACAATCGCATGATTGACGGCAACACGCGCGACGACGGTACGACTTGCGGCGTTGCAGGCTGCCTCTACGCCCGGCCGGCCGATGGCAAGGACGAGTTCACCAACGTCAGCGCAAAACTCGGCCTCACCTGGTCCATCACGGACTATCACACGCTCTACGCCACCGCGGTGAGCGGCTATCGGGCGCCTGACACGAGTGAGCTGTACCGCCTCCAGCGTCAGCAATCGATCGCCGATCTCGATTCAGAGAACCTCGACAGTCTCGAACTCGGCGCACGCGGCGCGATCGCAACGCTCCGATACTCGGTGGCCGCCTTCACGATGAAAAAGGACAACGTCATCTTTCGCGATTCGGCCGGCTTCAATGTCAGCAACGGGCGGACGCGTCACGAAGGCGTCGAGTACGAAGCATCCTGGGCGCCTATCGAGACGCTCTCGCTCGCGCTGGCCGGCACATATGCGGAGCACACCTATGACTTCAACGCCGTGGAAGGCGCTGAACAGATCGTCTCCGGGCGCGACGTCGACACAGCCCCGCGTCATGTCAATACGGCGCGCGTCAACTGGCGTTTTCTGCAGTCTGCGAACGTCGAACTCGAGTGGATAGGCATAGGGCGGTATTTCGTGGACGCGAGCAACGAACACGACTACGACGGCCACGATCTGCTGAATCTGAGGCTGGGCTGGAGCTTCGGCGAGAACTGGATCACGACGCTCCGACTCAACAACCTCACCGATGAGAAGTACGCCGACCGCGCTGATTTCGCGTTCGGGAACTTCCGCTACTTCCCCGGACGCGGAAGAACGCTGTTTGTGGAAGTGAAGTACGAGGTCAGATAGCGCAACCGGAAGGGACGGCTGACTTTGTCCGCAGGAAGGCTTCCAGCAAGAAGGCCTGCGGCAGGAAGGCCGCGAGTACGCGGCAAGCCAGAGGCGCAGCTCCGGACGTTCACTTCTTTTTCTGACCTGCCGACCAAGTCGGCTTACTTGCCGAAGGCTTTCCTGCCGCAGGGCTTCTTGCTGACGCAGCTCAGCCGTCCTGCAGAGGTCTCGAAAAGAAAGGCCCGGCTTCCGCCGGGCCCATCCCGTCCCTTCCCTGGAACCCGTCCCTGGAATCCCTCCGTGGAGTCCTTCCATGGATCGTCCGTTCGACTTCGCCCTGTCGCCATCAACGCAAACCTATCCTCAGGTCGTCGTCGGGATCAGTTTTGCTCACGGTCGCCTTGCGAGCGCACGTCCAAGGTAGGCGTGCAACCATGCTCGCGCGAAGCGCAGATCGCACATGACGGTTGCACGCGAAACGCTCAGCACGCCTGCGGTCTCCCGGACGCTCAGACCGCAGAAGTGGTGCAGATCGATCATCAGCACGGCGAGCGGGTCGAAAGCTTCGAGCCGCTGCAGCCAGAGTTCGATCTGTTGAAGCTTGAGCGCCGCAGACGGCGGTCTGTTGGCGGAAGCGGCGCAGGCCAGCATGACCCGGCGGACGAGCGGCGCCGCGAACAGGAGGTAGCGGCGCAGGTCTTCAGGTGTGGCGTCCGCCTCGAACAGACGTCGCAGGATTACTCTGAGGGCGGCGAGATTCAGCGGGGACTTCCTGCCCGCAACCGGAGGGTTGCCGCACAGATAGCGACGCAGCTCCTGCTCAAGCGCGGGCGCGAGACGCTCCAGGGCCCTGGCGTCGAGCGGCGATCGCGCCCGTTCCGGAATCTGCAATTCGCTGTTGGCGACGCCCGACATAAGCCAGCCTGCGGCCGAAGTCGTGGACTCCGACGCTCCGCCTCGGTTACCTCTGTTGGGGAGGACGCGGCTGCTCGCGTCAAGTCACGAAGGGCCCGCCTCCCTGCTTATGAATACGAGATTGGCGGGGAGGGCGTACCAGCCGAACTGAAAAAACTCGCCGGGCCAGCGCAGACGCGTAGTGGCAGTCAGGAGCGCAACTCCCGGTAGAGCCAGGTCCTCGCAAACATCCAGCGCCGATAGGCCGTGGTCCTTGGAATGCCGAGCGTCCGAGCCGCTTCGCTGACCTCAAGGCCCGCGAAGCAGCGCAGCTTCACAAGCTCGGCGGCCTCCGGATGCTCCAGCGCCAATTTGTCGACGGCCTCGCTGATCGCGATCAACTGGTCATCGTTCTCAGCATCGATCGGGATCTCGATCGCGTCGAGGTCGATTCGCTGCTGCCCGCCGCCATGGCGGACCGCGCGGCGCTGTCTCGCCCGGTCAATGAGAATGTGGCGCATGGCTTCCGCCGCTGCGGCGAAGAAATGAGCGCGATTCCGCCATTCCCGTTGATCGGGGCCGCCAAGACGGAGCCACGCTTCATGGACGAGCGCGGTCGGCTGCAACGTGGCGCCGCACGGCTTCCGGGCCATCTGAGCCGCGGCCAGCCTGCGCAGTTCCTCGTACACGAGCGGCAGGAGGTCGGCGACCTCCGAATCGATGGCCTCTGTCTTATTCTTATTCATGCGTGCGAGCGGTCCTTCGCGAGCCGCCATGCAGCCCGATCAGCACGAGAGTGTATCGGGGCCCGTCCGCGTCCACAAAGCAGGATCGGGTCGGCGGGGCGACCGGCATTGCAGACGCCAGCCAGGCGAATCGCGTCCCGTCGTCAGCGTCTCCGACGTGCTTAGGAAGAAAGCCCGCTTGCGCGGACCTTCGCCCTTTCATCCACCGCTGCGTAATGCGCTCAGGTGATTCGCCCATTCACGATCGGGTTGAACGCAATCATCGCGCGCTGCGTCTGCGTGACCCCAAGTCCATGTCCCGGGAACGCGGTCGGGAAATTGGCCGCCTCGCCATGCAGCGCCATGTAGTTCAGCAGCACTGCCTGCACCAGCACGTTGACGTTGTTCGCCACGGGGCTGCTGGAGGTGACGACGTCGCCCGCAGCGCTGAAGTAGCCCAGCTGCTGGCGCCGGGCAAGAGCGATATTGTCTTCGTTCAGCAGCGTGGGTCTGCCGAGCGGGTTGTAGACCAGGAAGAACGCAGCAGCAACTTGCTGGTTGTCGCCGGTCCACTCGCCCTTGCCGCGACCGTCGACCGAGTCGTCGACCCGACCGTTCGATGAGAGGGAGCCGTCGCTGAACACGTACAACATGAGCGGCTTGCCGCGGCGCGCGGCGTACTCCAGGCACGCGCCCATGCAGCGGCCTGCGCGCAAGTCGCGCAGCTCGCCCGTCGAGCGGTCGCCCGTGTGGTAGTCGAAACCGCCCATGCTGATCGTCCCGGCGCCGGCGTAGCCGTCGACCACGAGCTTCATTACAGCAGCGGTCTTCTCGAATTCGCGGTCGTTGCCAAAGGCGGGACCGAACACGCCGCCGCCGCCCGTGATATCCGGATCGACCGATGGATTCAACGCGGCCGGGCTGCTGAACTTCTCGACCGTATCCGCTGTTTTCACGTAGCCGCAACGGAACTGATCCTCGGTCGTCGTATCCTGGCCCGACGGCAGTCCTGTCGTGACGCGACCCATCTTCGCGTTGCTGATGCGCACCATCGATTCCATGACTGCGACGGTGTCGCGCGAGTCCGTGAACAACGTGCCGAGTTCGCCGGTGTCGACCAACCCCGTCACATCGGTCGTGCGATCGATTTTCGTCGGGCGGTTCGCGGGGTCCATCAGCATGGCGGGCGCCATCGAATTGCCGCCTGAGTCGGAGTTCTGCGAGCCGATCAGCGTCAACAGTTCGCCCTTGGCGCCGGCGCGGGCGATGCCGTACATCGGGTTGTGCGGGTTGTTGCCCGTATCGTTTTCCGAACGCGCCGCAAAGATGGCGCCATTGATGTTCGCGCGGGTGGTCGGCGAAGTCTTCTCGAGGATGCCGCGCAGGAACGCGCTGTCCGAATGAAACGCCAGGCCCAGTTCGGTATTGATGAAGTTCGTCGTCGCGTTGTTGGGCAGCATGGTTCCGGGCAGACCCTGCTTCGAATAGCCCTGCGTGCTCAGGAAATCGAGCTGCCCGCCTTCCTTGCCGACCAGAACGTTCGAGCCGACGATGTTCGCTCCGCCCGCAAGGTCGAAGCAGATGAACGGGACCTTGCCCGCGCCCGCGGTGATGCGGCAGATGTTGGTCGCCATGTCCGCAATGTCGGGCGACAGTGCGCTCGAGACGCGCGGATTCATCAGCATGCCCAGCATGCTCGGCGCAACCACGGTGGCGGCGCCCGTCATGAAGCCCTGCGCCAGGAAGTCGCGGCGCGTGACGGGACGCTTGTGCGACTCATGCCTGAGCGGCTGGTTGATGCTGAGTGCGCGCTTACGGCGAGATTTGATGATGAACATAGTCTCGTGGCCTCTTACTTAACCAGTGTCGCCGCGCTGCCGACGGCCGCGCCGCAAACCGCTTTGACGACGTCCGCCGTGCGCGTGCCGCCGCACGCCGTTGTAGTGCACAGGTTCGTGATCAGCGCGTTCAGCTCCGTACGCACGTCCGGATCGGCCGGCTGGCTCTGGGCGGCGCCGACGACCCTGTTGATGAGCGGATTGATGATGGCGTCGCGATCCGCCTGTGCACTGAAATTCGCCGTCCAGTTCGCGCCCGGGAAGTACGCGTTGCGGGCGGCTGTATCGTCCACCAGCGCATCGCAGTACTGAATCGCCAGCTGGGCGATCGAGGTCTGGTGCGACGAGAGGAACGCTTCGATGCTGTTCACCGCGGGCAGCGACTGACGCACGTTCGTATACGTCGCCTTGACGCCCGCAGTGTTCGGGCTCACGCCGGTCACGGCGGCCATCGTGGCGTTGATCTCATCGAAAGTGCGGACGCCAATGTCAGAGGGTCTGTTCGGCGGATCGTTGAACGACGTCTGCGGTACGGCCTGCGCGAACTCCGAACACACATTCGAACGACTGCCGAGTTGGTCGAAGCACAGGTAGAACTCATCGGAAACCGGGCCCTGCTCCAGGCCAATGATCGTGCCGACCGTCGACAGCGTCTGACCGGTCGCCGCTGAGTAGTTCGCGTCGGTGATCGCGGTGTCGAGCAGGCGATAGGCCTGACCCACGGTCGGCTCGGCGCCGTTCAGGCCGATGCGCATGCCGCGAATCGGAATGTTTCCTGGCGTCGCGGTCGGGCTCAGACTGATGAACTTCGGATTGTTGAACAGATAGCCGAAGCTGTCGTACTGCGCCGCCTCGAACATGATGTACGACTGCGGAATGCTGGTGATGTGCTCAACGCCGAACAGCAGGAAGAATTTCTCGCCGACGCCGGCCGCGAAGTTTTGCTGAATCTGCTGCAGATTGAGGGCGCGATTATGAATCGCGACCAGGCGGATCACGCCCGTCCACTGACTGTCAGGATCGTTGTCCACCTCGTTGCCCAGCACGAACGCGAAGCTGTTGTCCCAATCGCCGAGCGTGCCGCCGCCCTCGCCGTCCACGTCGCCCGTGAACTCGCCGTTCACGTAGATGCGACGGCCGTTGACCGGATCGAACGTCATCACGACGTGCTGCAGCGAAGCCTGCAACCGCTCGTCGTCATCTGCGGTGGAAAACTGCGGGGCGCCGTTCGTACCCGTCGCGGAACTACGACCGAAGAAGTCGTAGTTGTACATCGTCTGACCCATCGTGAAATTGCGGGCGGTCTGACTGCCGGAATAGCTCACGATGCGCGCATCTTCCTGCACCACGTTGCCGGGCACGACCCACGCTTCGATCGAATACTCGCCCGTCGCTGTAATCAGCTGATGGAGCTTGCGGCTCGCCGTCGTCGAGGCTTGCGCCTTACCCGCGCGGACGTTGATTCCCCAGCCGCCGACCCAGGTCACGTCGCCCGACATGGTGAGATCCGCCGCAGGATCGACGCCGCTCGTGTCGTACGCCGTGGTTCCATTGCCGGTCTTGAACTCGTACAGCGCAATCAGATTGTTCTCGTAACGATTGCCGCCGCTCGCGATCGTGCCGTCATAGAGGGTCAGCGCCTTGCTGACGACGAGGCTCGCATCCACGGCCGACGGCTGAATGGCGGCCGCCATCTGATTGATCGCCGCCAGGATCTCCAGCGCATTCGCGTCGCAGTTGCTCCAGCAGTTGTGCGACTCCGCGTCCAGACGGATGAAGAAGCGCGACTGTTCCGGATCGTCGAGGTTGATCTTCGGAATCGCGGCCAGATACGCCTCATCGATGTCGTCGGCGGCGAAATACGGCGACTGCGCGGTCGCCGCGTCCGACTGATGGCAGTTCGAGCAGTAGGTGTCCAGCAGATTGTAGAGGGCGCCGAAGCTCGCCTGCTGCGGATCGGCAGGGAAGCGCCGGCTCGACCCCGGATCGCGCGCCGTCGGCGCGACGAGTTCGATCTGGCGTCCGCCCGTACCGGCGGCGCCGACCCAGTCCTGAATCCACCGCGTCATGATGCTGGCGCACGCTCCCGCATCCGGCAGCCAGCAGTTATGGCCGCCGCCGACTTTCAGAACGAGCGCGGATTGCGAAGGACTCTCGCGATTGACGATGGCCGACGCCTGCTGATACGCGGCGTTCACGTCGTCCGAGCGTGCGAACTGCGGGCTTTGTCCACCGGCGGTGTGGCAGTTGCCGCAGCGATTTGCGCCGCGCACGTTCTCCCAGAAATTGATACGGAACGCCTGGATGTCCGCCGTACCAGGGGCCGGACCCGTATAGTTCGGTCCCGCTGTCGGACCGGTCGTCACCGGATTGGTCGTCGTTTCGGCGCCGCCGCTGCAGCCGGCGAGCGTGATCATGCCGAGCACTGCGAGCGCAGTGAGTCGTGCAACGCCGTAGTTGAAGAAGCGCTTCATGGCTCACTGTCTCCTTAATTGCCCGCGCAGTACGCGGCCGTCTCGGCGAACACCCGTTTCAGGTTGCCGCCGCTCTTGAAACTGGCCGTGCTGTTTGAAACCTGCGTGCGATCGCCGTTATCGCTCGGCGAGCGGAAGCACACCGTACGAAACACTTTCTCCACCTGGCATTGCGCGAACGCGTCGCTCCCCGCCAGCTCCTGACCCAGCGTCTTCGCGCCGTTGCCGCCGCCCGGCAACGCCGGCGACCAACCGAGCAACGTGTTCTGTCCGGGCAATCGCATACGGTTGTCCCAGCGATCGTCCGGCGTGACGAAACCCGGCTTGAAGTTGTCGGAGTTGATGAAGTACTTCGGGTTGACCGTTCCCTGCGTATAAACGAGGCGGCTCTGCGTTTCATCGAAGTCGTAATACGCGAACGCCTGCGCCATCGAATCCATGACGTTGTGACAGCCGACGCAGTTGTTCAGAAAGACGCTGCTGTCGCCGCCGGGGCTGCGCGTCACGTCCTGCCGGATGCGATCCGGGGGGCGCGACGTGTCGTGCACCTGCTCCATATCGCGGCACAGATGATTGAGCATCGTGAAGCGAAACATCGCGCGGTTGGTCCCGTCGATGAAGAACGCCTCGGAGGCCGCGCGCGAAGTGATGACGCCCGCCGTCGCATTGGGCGGCAGGCCGTTGAGCGAGGACTGCGTCGTCGGCTGTAGCACCACGCGCAGGTCCGCATTGCCGCTCTCCAGGGCGTCGTAGTGCGCGTTGCTCGTCGTCGAATAGGCCGGCGAGACGCCGCTGCCGATGTAGACGATGTCGTCCGAAAGCAAGCCCGCGGAAATCGGCGTCGTCACGCACCAAGCCGATCACCGTTGCGGTGTAGTCATTGAGCGGCGCGAAGACGTCCTGATCCCGATTCGTCCACGGCGTCGCGAAATTCTTCAGCGTGACGCTGTAGAACGGGCTCGAGTGGGGTTGGGCGTCGTCGAGGATGAACATCGCCGTGTTCACGAGTCCGTCCGAAGTCACGCGGCCCTCGAGCGTGGTGAGGAGCGCCGGCGAGGGCGGCGTTCCCGTAAGACGGTCGTACATCCGCTTCGCCTGTTCGCGTGGACCGGCGACCGCATCCTGTTGCCCGCACGCAAAAGCAGCGATGGCGAGCGCCAGCGCTGCGGCCCTCGCAGGCAAGGCGCGCCGCGTCGCATCGCGCCGGGTTTGCTGTATGCCGTTCATTTTGCTCATGCGAGAACTCTCGTGTCGGTATTCCATGATCTGAAGCGAAGTCGTTGCAACGACAATGTCGGCCATCCCACGACAAGTGCGGCGGACAATACAGAAGCGTTCGGACGTCAATAACTGTCTCAATCGCCGTACGTCGCGTTGCAGAGACAGTTCCGGACGTTTCGCGCGCGCGTGTAGTCTCGCCGCCACGATTGCCCACTCATTGAAGTGCGCCCGAGGTCACGCGAGTGTGAGCGCGATCACGCATTCGCTGGCTGACGATGGGCGCGGGCGCCGAAATCAGGGTTCGCCAGACGCGCTATGTGACTGGCTTAACAGATGGTCGAATATGTCGCGTCGATGATGCTTCGCTTGAGTCGTGAGCCGTGAATCGTGAGCAGCCAGAATGGGCTTCTTTCTCCGACTGACGACTCACGACTCACGACTCACGAGTCACAACTCACAAATGATTGATCCGGAGTGCACGTCAATGAGTCATCAGGCGGAAACTGACGCTGTGAATCGCGGCGTGGGCAGCGGCGCCGCACTGCTCATGACGGCGATCGCGACGTTGCTCGGCGCCTGCAGCAGCGGCAGCGGCGGCACGGACGTCACGATCGGCAGCGGGCAAAGCGCTGATCCGGTGACGCTGGACTTCCCGGTGTTCTACGTGAAGCGGCCTGTGCCGGATCCCGAAGACGAAGATCTGATCGACGACGCCCGCGAGCTGCGTCGTTTCGAGATCGGCGCCGACTTGTTCATGCGCGACCGTGCGTCGACTTCCGCTCCGGAAGTGAACCTGACGGGCGCAGCAACAGAAGGCCTCGGCGACATTCGCGACCTCGACGTGAATTACGACGGCACGAAGGTGATCTTCTCGATGCGTGCGCAGTTCATCGAGAATGCGGACGAGGAAGATCAGCCGACCTGGAACATCTGGGAGTACGACGTCGCAACGCGCAGTCTGCGCCGCATCATTCAATCGGACACGGTCGAGGAAGAGGGACACGACATCGCGCCGCACTACCTGCCCGACGGCCGGATCGTGTTCACGTCCACGCGCCAGCGCCAGTCGCGGGCGATCCTCCTCGATGAAAGCAAACCGCAGTTCGCGGCGCAGGATGAAGACGATCGTGAGCCGGCGTTCGTGCTGCACGTGATGGATGCGAATGGCTCGAACATCCACCAGATTTCGTTCAATCAGAGTCACGATCTGGATCCGGCCGTGCTGCCGAACGGCAGGATTGTGTTCACGCGCTGGGAACATCACGTCGATGACAACCAGTTCGACCTGTACTCGGTCAATCCCGACGGCTCAGATCTGCAACTGCTGTACGGCGCGAACAGCCATGCGACCGGCACCGTGGATCCGACGACGGGCGCCGCCAGCATCATCCAGTTCGTGAATCCGCGTCCGATGCAGGATGGCCGAACGCTGGCGCTCATTCGCCCGTTCGAGGGCACGAGCGAAGGCGGCGATCTGGTGCTGATCGAGACGGATTCGTACGTGGACAACACGCAGGGCGTCGGCGCGAATGGAGGCCTGAGCGGGCCGGCGCAGGTGCGCGCGCTGCCGACCGACGTGCGCACTATTCCTGGCCCCTCGCCGGGCGGACGCTATCGCTCTGCGTCGCCGCTGTTCGACGGCAGCAATCGTCTCCTCGTCAGCTGGTCGCAATGCCGGCTCGTCGAAGCCGGCCGCATCGTGCCGTGCACGAGCGACCGACTGCGCGATCCGAACGCGGTGGAAGCGCCGCCGCTGTATGGCGTCTACGTTTACGACGTACCTCGGAATACGCAGCAGCCTGTGGTCGTTCCGCAGGAAGGCTTCATCTATACGGAAGTCGTCTCGGGCTCGCAGCGCACCTTGCCGCCCGTCATTCTGGATCGCGTGCCCGGCGTCGACTTCGATGAAGAGCTTGTGAGCGAGGCCGTCGGCGTGCTGCATATTCGCAGCGTGTATGACATCGACGGCGTCGACACGGCGCCCGGCGGGATCGCCGCTGTGCGTGATCCGGCGAACGCAGCGTATGCGACGCGCCCCGCCCGCTTCCTGCGCATCGAGAAAGCAGTGTCGCAACCGGACCAGGACACGCGCGATGTTCCCGGAACGGCCTTCGGCCCCAACCGCGCGCTCGGTATGCGCGACATTCTCGGCTATGCGCCGATCGAACCCGACGGCTCCGTCAAGGTGAAAGTGCCGGCGAACGTGGCGCTCAGCATCAGCGTGCTCGACGCGAACGGTCGACGCCTGCCCGGCGTGATCGGCAGCCGCCATACCAACTGGCTGCAGGTCGTCCCCGGTGAGGAGCTCGAATGCGCCGGCTGCCACAACCCGAACAGCACGCCGCCGCGGGCGCACGGTCGCGCCGGACTCACCACATCCGTGAACAGCGGCGCGCCGACGACGGGTAGTCCTTTCCCGAACACCAACGCGGCGTTGTTTGCGGATATGGGCGAGACGATGGCGGAAGTCCGCAATCGCATCATGTGCGGCGGCGCGTGCGAACCCAGCGTCGACATCGTGTTCGACGACTACTGGCAGGTGAACTACAACCCGTTGAGCACGCCGGGCGGCTTCGACATGTGCTACACCGCCGGACCTTCAACGGTGAAATCGAACCCGTCCGACGTCGCAGCCGAGCACATTTGTGCGACGGGCTTGCGCACGCTGCCGCCGGCCCCGGTCGCGTGCGGCACGACCGACTGGACCAGCGGATGTCGCGTCACGATCCACTACGAGCGGCACATTCATCCGCTCTGGAGCCTCGATCGACCGCGCCGACGCCAACAATGACGGCGTCCCTGACCTCGACCCGGCCACCATGCAGCCGATCAACTACAAGTGCACGAACTGTCATGCGCTTGCCGACGCCATGGGCGCCGCACAGGTTCCGGCCGGTCAGCTCGACCTGACGGACGGACCGTCCGACGACGAGCCCGATCAGTTCAAGTCATATCGGGAGCTGCTGTTCGGCGACACCGAACTCGAATTGCAGGGCGGAGCGCTCGTCGAGCGTCAGATCCAGGTCGGCGTCGATCCGGTGACCGGCCAGCCGCAATTTGAACCTGTGGAGGCAGCGGCGCCGATGAGCGCAGCGGGGGCGCGCGCCTCGACCCGATTCTTCGGTGAGTTGGAGGGCGCGACAGGCGGCGTAGATCACCGCGACTTTATGTCGCCAAGTGAGTTACGCTTGCTGTCCGAATGGCTGGACATAGGCGCGCAGTACTACAACGATCCATTCGTCGCCCCGGAGAATTAGGAGCCTCCGATTGACTTGCACGGCCTCGCGTTGCGTCTCTGATCGTCTGATACAAGGCGCAAAGCGCAGGCCATATGTCGATATGGCCAAGCTTTGCAACACAGTAGCAGACGATCAGAGGCGCAACCCGTAAGAGCATGAATAACCTCCAGTGGGACGGGGCCAGTTTCGTCCATGGCGTCGTTGCTCCTCCCTCATGTACATCCAGTACACCGCGGTCGTCGCGCCTAGCCCTGAACGAAACTGGCCTCCGTCGCGAGGTCGTGCAAGTCAATCGGAGGCTCCTACGGCCGCTGCTGACACTACTGGTTCTGATCTTCACAGCGAGCGCACAGGCAAAAGACGAACCGCACCAGATTCTGATCGCCGATCCGTTCATCGAGCTGCGAACCGGTCCGGGCCGCGGCTATCCCATCTTTCACGTCGTCGAACGCGGCCGCGAGGTCACGATCGTCAAGCGGCGCACGGACTGGTTTCAGATCCGGACCGATCGCGACGTCGAGGGCTGGGCTTCGCGCGATCAGATGATTGCAACGCTCGAACCGACTGGCGAGCCGCTCGATCTGCAGGAGCCGGCGCGCGAGAACTATATGAGTCGGCGCTGGCAGGCGGGAGTCATGGCGGGCGATTTCGCCGGCGCAAGCCTCATCTCGGCCTTCGGCGGCTACGCGTTCAGCGACAACCTCTCGATCGAACTCACGCTCAATCACATTCTTGGCGAGTTCTCGAACGGCTACAGCGCCACGCTGGGGCTCATGCATGTATTCGTGCCCGAGTGGCGCATCTCTCCCTACTTCACACTCGGTACGGGCGTGATCTACATCGAGCCCAAATCGACGCTGGTGCAGTCGACCGATCGCAATGATCAGATCGGCTACGTCGGCGGCGGTCTGCAGTTTTATCTGACCCGCCGTTTCATGTTGCGCTCGGAGTATCGAAACAACGTCATCTTCACGAGCCGTGACGATAACGAGGAAGTGGACGAATGGAAGTATCTCGGTTTCGCCTTCTTTTTCTGATCGCGGCCGGAGCGCTCGTTCTGCCAGGCTGCGCTCTGATCGAGCGCATCGGCGGCGGCGCGCCCGAAGCCCTTCCGCCCGCTTCGAACGAACCGGCGGCGGCGAGCGCCGAACCCGCTGATCGCCCGATCATCGATCCCCAGGTCGAGCGGCGGGAAATTCAACGGACCCGCATCGACACGGAAGACTTCGAAGTGGGCGCGTACGTGGGCGTCCTCAGCATCGAGGATTTTGAAAGCAACGTCGTCTACGGCGCACGCCTGGCCTACCACCTCACCGAAGACTTCTTTCTGGAAGGCACTCTCGGTCAGTCGCGAGCTGGCCGCACGAGCTACGAGAATCTGTCGGGATCAGCCGATCTGCTCACCGACGACGAGCGCGACTACACCTACTACGCGTTGTCGCTCGGCTGGAATGCGCTGCCCGGCGAAGTTTTCATCGGCGAAAATCGAGCCTACAACACTGCGTTCTATCTCGTCGCAGGCATCGGCAGCACCACGTTCGGGGGCGACGATCGGTTTACGGTGAATGGCGGGTTCGGCTATCGGATACTCCCTGCCGACTGGATCGCGGTGCATTTCGACGTGCGCGACCATGTGTATGACACCGACCTGCTGGGCGAAAAAAAGATCGTCAATAACCTAGAGGCGCATCTCGGTTTGTCGATTTTCTTCTGAGCGACGATGCGTGTTGGACAGTTCTCTTTGAGGAAAGAGGTCAACCCGCCATGTCATCGCCCAAGTCGTCCCTGAAGCCCTGGTTGCGCGCGCTCGCGCTCACGAGCGCTCTCGCAGCATCGTCGCTCGTCGGCGCCAGCGCATCGATCGCGCCATCCTTCGCATTGCCGTCGCGAAGCGGCGACAGCGTATCGCTCGACAAGCTGAAGGGTCAGGTGGTCATGCTGAATTTCTGGGCAAGCTGGTGCGGCCCCTGTCGCCAGGAGATGCCGCTTCTCGACCAGATGCACAAGCGTTACAGTTCGCTCGGCTTCACACTGCTCGGCGTGAACGTGGAGGCGAACACGAAGGATGCTGAGCGCTGGCTCGCCGAAACGCCCGTGTCTTTCCCGGTCCTGTTCGACAAGGACAGCAAGGTGAGCAAACTGTACGACGTGAGCGCGATGCCGAGCACGGTGTTCATCGATCGCAAGGGCAATGTTCGCTATCTGCACCGCGGCTACAAGCCCGGGGATGAGAGCGAGTATCTGAATCAGATTCGTGCGCTGCTGAAGGAATGATGAGATGGAAGCGGTTAGCGGTTGGCGGTTAGCGGTTGGCGGGAAGGCGCGCGCCTGCGCTTCTGGCGGTCAACGGTCAACGGTCAACGGTCAACGCGCGGCCGCACCATGGCGTGTGGCGCTGCTCGCGCCCGTGCTGGCGGCCGCGGCGGGCTGCGGCAACATCGAGCCGTGGGTGAAGCCATACGAGCGACAACAGCTCGCTGATCCGATCATGTCCTTCGATCCAAACCCGATCTCCACGGCCTACACGCACCACGTGTTCGAGGCGCGCGAGGGCGCACGTGGCGCGCTCGGAAGCGCGGGGGGCGGATGCGGGTGCAACTGATGAGGCTCATGCGGTTCGCATTCGCACAAGCATCAGGGCTTGGGGCTCGGGACTCGGGTCAGAGGAAGAAACTCGGACTCCCTTTCTGGCCCGCGCCCCGAGCCCCGAGCCCGGGCGCACTCGCCGAACGAAGCTACGGGATGCAAGTCGCGCTGCTGGTCCTTGTCGGCGCTGTGTTGTTTCCTCTGGCCGCTCCGGCGGCAGTGCTGCCGGAGGATCGCGCCGATGTGCTGTACCACCGCTACGACGGCGGCGGCGTGACAATTCACGGCCCGTCGGTGCTCGTGCGCAAGAAGCTCGCGGAGAAGTACTCGATCAACGCGAACTACTACATGGATATGGTTACGAGCGCTTCCATCGACGTGGAAGTGAGCGGCGCGAGCGAATACAAAGAGGAGCG
The DNA here is from genome assembly GCA_963723505.1 of uncultured Gammaproteobacteria bacterium. Lineage (GTDB taxonomy): Bacteria > Pseudomonadota > Gammaproteobacteria > Steroidobacterales > Steroidobacteraceae > Steroidobacter. The sequence goes on along the minus strand of CAVRQU010000015.1, from coordinate 290,957 downwards.
CGACCAGTACAGCTTCGGCGTCGACTACCTGCGCGGCAAGACGACGTACAACCTCAACTACACGAACAGCGAGGAGAACGACTACGAAGCCGAGACCGTGAGCTTCGGCATCAGCCAGGATCTGTTCGGCGATCTCACCACGATCAGCATGGGATTCTCGAAAGGCTCCGACGTGGTGCGCAGGACGACGCGGGACCCGGCGACGTTCGATCGAATCATCGATCCGACGTTCGAGGAAGACATCGAGCGCTGGAATTATCGCGTCGGCGTCGCGCAGGTGCTGACGAAGAGTCTGATCACGACGCTGGGACTCGAGGTGATCACCGACGAAGGCTACCTGAACAATCCGTATCGCTCATATCGCTACGTCAATCCGACCGACGATCGTCTGTTCGCGCTCGCCCCAGAGGTCTATCCCCGCACGCGGACCAGCAATGCCGTGGCGCTCAATGGACGCTACTTTCTCCCGTATCGGGCGGCCGTGCACGGCGGCTATCGGTTCTTCACGGATACGTGGGGCATCCGCGCAGACACGTTCGAGCTGGGCTACACGCACCCGATCGGTCCGGTGTGGGTTCTGGAGGCGAAGTACCGCTACTACACCCAGGAGCACGCGGACTTCTACAGCGATCTGTTCGAGCGCCGCGACCAGCAGAATTTTCTGGCGCGCGACAAGGAGCTCGCAACGTTCAACAGCCAGACGTTCCGGATCGGCGCAACCTATGAGTTCGCGCGCACTGGCTGGCGATTCGTGAAGAAGGGGTCGTTGAATCTCTACTACGACCGCATCGAATTCGACTACGAAGATTTCCGCGACGCACGCTTCTCCCTGCTCCCGTCCAGCGATCCGAATTTCCGCCCCGCCGGCGCCGAGCCGCTGTACAGCTTCGGCGCCAATGTGTTCCAGGCGTTCGTCTCTATCTGGTTCTAGCGAACAGCCAACCGGCCACTGGCTAACCGGACTGCTGGGCCGGAAGCCCGCCATTTCTTTGCTCCCTCTCCCTGGGAGAGGGCGGGGTGAGGGTGTGAGGAGCGCGAGCGCATCATGAGGATCAAACCTGTCGCCTGCACACTGATGCTGGGCGCATTCGGCGCAGCCTCCGCCGCTCCTTTTCCCACCCGCGATCAGAATCCCCTGCTCTCGCGGCTTCGGCTTGCCGACGCCGCTGCCCGCCTCGATCACCGACGGCTGGTCCATAGGAATGAATCTGAACTGGGGCAGCACGGCGCTCATCCAGGCCCACGAAGATGAGGCGCTGATCGTCGACGCCGAGACGCGCGAGGTGCGCCTCACGGTACAGCGCGCACTCACTGAGCGCATTGCGGTGCGGCTGCAGGTTCCTTATCGCTACACTGGCGCGGGCTCGCTGGATGGTTTCATCGACGACTGGCACGACATCTTCAGTTTTCCGGAGGGCGACCGGCCCCTCCTCCCCGAAGATCAGATGCGCATGGCGTACACGCGCAACGGTCCGGCGCTGTTCGACATGGAATCCTCGTACAGCGGCTTCGCCGACGTATCCATCGATTTAGGCTACGAGTTGCAAATGACGCCGTCGTCCTCGCTGACGGCCTGGTTGAGTCTGGAGGCGCCGACGGGGGACGCCGCCAGTCTGACCAGCAACGAGGCCTTCGACGCCAGCTTTGCGCTCGCGGGAGAGCATCGCTTCGGCGACCGATGGTCGGTCTTCGGGCAGGCCGGCGTGAGCTGGCTTGGCGAAGGTCGGCTGCTGCCTGAATCTCAGCGCGACGTTGTCTGGAGCGGACTTGCCGGGTTGAGCTGGCGCGCGTTCAAACCCGTCGAGTTCAAGGTTCAGGTCGACGCCCACACCGCGGTGTTCGACGACAGCGAGCTCGATTTTTTGAATGAGTCGATCGCCCTCACGGTGGGCGGCGCCCTCCACTTCAGATCAGGCTGGCGCCTCGAATTGGGAGTGACTGAAGACCTCGCGGTGGAGACGACGCCGGACGTCGTCTTTGTGTTTGGAATCAGCAAGGGAGCGGCCAGCTACTAGCGGCTGGCTACTGGCCACTGGCTGCTGGCCAGAAAGTGTCGGGTCGATTCTTACTCGCCTCTGGCCAGTGCCAGTCGCCAGTAGCTAGTCGCCTATCGGTCGAGCGCCCGCTCGACCGCTTCGCACACCGTTTTCAGCACCGCGAGGCGCGCCATCTTCTTGTCGTCCGCGGCGATGAGGGTCCATCGAGCGGATTCTGCGTCCGTGCGCTTGATCATCTCGGCCGCGGCGCTGCGATAGGCGTCATAGCAACGCCGGTTCGCCCAGTCTTCCTTGTCGACCTTGAAACGTCTGAGTGAATCCGCCTCGCGCGCGCGGAATCGTTCCAACTGCTCCTCCTTGCTCACGTCGAGCCAGAACTTTGCGAGCGCAACGCCGTGTTCTGTGAGCTCCAGCTCGAACTCGCGGATTTCCGCAAAGGCGCGTCGCCAGTCGGCCTCGGGCGTCAAACCTCGAACGCGTTCGACGAGCACACGGCCGTACCACGAACGATCGTAGATCGTGATCGATCCGAGTTCGGGCACGTAGCGCCAGAAGCGCCAGAGGTATGGGTAGCTCGATTCCTCCGCCGTCGGGGCGCCGACGGGTATGACCTGATACTGCCGGGCGTCGAGCGCATGCGTAATGCGGCGGATCGCGCCGCCTTTGCCCGCGGCGTCCAGACCCTCGAACGCCAGCACAAGCGCGTGTCGCCCGAAGCGCGTGCGGCGCGTCAGCGACGCGAGCCGGCCCTGAAGTTTCGCGAGCGCAATCTCATACTCCTCATCAGTCTGCGCAGTCGCCGGAGCCGTGAGGGGCAAAGATGCGCGTCGGTTCGAGGATCGCCGCGGGCTGCGTGCTTTCTTCTTCGCCGACGCCTGGCGCAGGGTCTTGCGCAATTCATCGCGCAGCACTCGGCCAACCGTCAACAATCGGTGCTCCTCGTCCGTCCCGTCGATGACATGCCAGGGCGCGGCCGCCTGGTCGGTTGCTTTCACAACCCGCGCCGACGCGCGTGCGACCTGCTTGTGGTGTTTTGCGAGCCATCGATCCTCGCGCGTCGCACGCCAGCGCGTGAGCGGCTCCGCGCTCAGTCGGGCGAGGCGTTTGCGCTGGGTCTTTGCATCGGTATGCAGATGGAGCTTCACGACGCGAACGCCGTCGGCGGCCAGCATCGTCTCGAGACTCCTGATGCGTTCGAACAGGCGCTCGCTGAGCCGTCGCGCCTTGCCGGGACGATGCAGCGCCAGGGCAAGATACTCGCTGTACCAGCCCCCGAAATAGAACGCCATGCGGCCGCGCGCCGGAAGCGTGCGCCAATACCGCCACAGCGGCGGCCGTTGTCGATCCTCGCGATCGGGCGCACGTAGCGCGTGCACGCTGATGTGCTTGGGATCGAGCCACTCGAGCAGTTCGTTGACCGTTTCGCTGCGACCTGCGGCGGGAACGCCCGTGAGAATCAGGGCGAGCGCGAATGATCCGTCCTCACGCAGACGCGCCTGCGCGTCCAGCAGTTCATTGCGCAACTTCGGCAGCAAACGCTCGTAGCGGGACTTGCTGACGCGGGAGTTCATCGCTGACCGGCCGACTTGGCTCACCGGGCTACTGGCCAATTCCGTCGTCATGCTCAGACGGCGCGGCACGTAGCGCGCTCTCCGCCCGCTTCCGTCTGGCCGTTTGCCGGTTGTCGCTCTCGGTCGGCCCGCAACCTTCCGGCCGCCGGGACCTGCTGCGTGATGCAATGGATGCCGCCGCCGCCGAGCAGGATCTCGCGGGCCTGGACGCCAATGATCCGGCGATCCGGAAAAATTTTCTGCAGTTGTCTGCTCGCCTGCCGGTCCCGCCTGGCGTCGAGCAGCGGCAACACGATCGTCGAATTGGCGCTGTAGAAGTTCACATACGAGCCCGCCAGGCGCTCTCCGGCCCGGCGCGGCGCGTCTCCCTCCTCAGCATCAATGTGCTGTGATTCCTCGCGCGTACGCATGAGCGGCCCCGGCTGGTGCAGCTTGTGGATCTTCAGACGGCGGCCCTGCGCGTCGCGGGCCTGCATCAGCCGCTCGTACGCATCGAGCGATACACGGTATTGCGGGTCACGCTTGTCGTCGGTCCAGGTCAACACCACTTCTCCCGGACGTGCAAAGCAGCACAGGTTGTCGATGTGGCCGTTGGTTTCATCGTCGACCACGCCCTTGCCCAGCCAGATCACGCTCGTCACACCGAGATACTCGTGCAACAAGATCTCGATTTGTCCCTTGTCGAGATGCGGGTTGCGATTCGGGTTCAGCAGGCATTCTTCCGTGGTGATCAGCGTGCCCTCGCCGTCGACATGGATGCCGCCGCCTTCCAGCACGAAAGGCGCGCGGTATCGATCGCAACCTTCGATCTCGAGCACCTTGCGCGCCACGAGATCATCCTGATCCCAGGGAAAGTACAGCCCGCCGCCCAGACCGCCCCATGCGTTGAACGCCCAGTCGACGCCGCGCACCGCGCCGCTCCCATTGACGACGAACGTCGGACCGACGTCCCGCATCCATGAGTCATTGCTGGAAAGCTCCACGACGCGAATCGCATCCGGCAACAGCGCACGCGCATGAAGGAACTGCGCTCGGGAAACGCCGACTGTGACGGGTTCGCCCGTCGCAATGGCGGTCGCTACCGCGGCGAAAGCAAGCTGGGCTGGCTTCGCCCCGAGTCGCCAGTTGCTCGGTCGTTCCGGCCATAACATCCAGCAGCCCGAATGTTGTTCGAATTCGCCGGGCATCCGGAAGCCATCGGCGGCTGGCGTCGTCGCGAGTGTCTGGGTCATGAGGCAATGGTAGTAGAAGTGACGAGCGACTGGTGACTAGCGACTGGGGCGGAACACGGCGTGCCGTTTCTGACCATTCACCAGTCACTATTCACGAATCACTTCCTGAGACGCAGCTCTTTGCGAACCACGAGTTTCAAAGCCGACCAGAACTCGTCGACGGCGCACACCTTGATGTCCACAAGCCCCAACGGCAATGCGAGCTCCCTGATGACGTCTTCGGTGAGGTCCGTTGCAGCCTTCGCCGATTTCTTGGGCCAGGACACCCAGATCGCCGCATCGACCGGCGCCTTCGCCGCTGCATTCGTGAGCAGTTTCCGGAGCTGCGCGCGGCTGGTCACGAATGCGTGCACAAGCTTCGCATGCTCATCGATCCGATTCGTGCGCCGGACATCCTCCGGCAAGGGCGCGAGCAGTTCGTCGTAATTCGCGGGCGGATCGATCACGACCATGCGGCAGCCGGCCTTGACGCCGAGCTTCCTGGCGAGCGGTGTTCCTGAATAGCCCGCCATGGTTCTCAACGTCTCGGGTCGAATCCGGCTGAATCCGGTTACAACGTCTGGCGGATCAACGCCGCCATCCCTGCATCCGACGAAGCCGTGGTCTCCGCGAGGCCCTCGATGACGCCCCGGCGATCTGCGGCCGAGCGATTCTGCGAAATCTTCCATTTGCCGCTGATACGCGTGATCGGCATCTCGATGCCCACGATCGCATTCAGCATCTTGTCGATGTACTCGACCGGGGCGTCGCTGACCCGCCACGGATCGGGCCGCCCGGCCTCGTGGCGATTCGTGAGCGCCTCAACGAGCGTCCGCAGCCAGGACCGATCGTGAATCACCGTCGGCTTGCCGTACGCATGCACCGTTACATAGTTCCAGGTCGGAACGACTTTGCCGTGCTCCTCCTTGGCCGGATACCAGGCGGGCGAAATGTAACTTTCGGCGCCCTGAAAGATCGCCAGTACTTCTGCGTCCGCGCTGAGATGACGCCAGAGCGTATTCGCCCGAGCGACATGACAGCGCAGCACGCCGCAGGGCGCGGGCTCGGGATCAGTTTCAAAAGGCACATGGCTCGCGTCGAGGCCTTCGGGCGTCATCGCGACAAGGACGCCGAGCGGATGACGGCGAATCAGCTCGTGCAGCACCTGCGGACGCGATTCTTCGAAGTGCTTTGGAAGGTACATGCGAGGAAGTGACTCGTGAGCTAGTGACTAGTGAATGGTCGGATGACCAGAGGCGAAGAGAGGCGATGCCTTTGACTGGCGGGCTGGTCACCAGTCACGAGTCACCACTCACTTCCTACCTGCTCAACGTGTACTCCGCACTGCAATAGGGACACTTGGCCCAGCCGGTCTTCTCGATCGGCAGAAACACGCGCGGATGCGAATTCCACAGATGCATTCCAGGCATCGGGCAGGACAGCGGCAGATCGCTTGGGGTCACGGTGTACTGATTCTTCGCGTTCGGCTGGATCAGCTTGGCGGCAGGTTCGGGGGTCGACATGGCTTGCGCCTCGGATGCGTATTGGCGGCAATTATCGCATGACTGAGTGATGTGTCGGACGTGAGGGCCTAAGGACGGGAGGATGCGAGGACGCAAGGGCGTAATGGCGAAAGAGGCCCTCTGGCTCTACGTCCTCCCGTCCTCACGTCCTCACGCCCGTCCGGCTTTCGCGCATCACGTCTCGCCATACCGCTATCACACCCTGCCGTTCCGCCGTGAACTCTTCCGCGCTGATGAGGTTCGCGGCCCCGTCGAGCGACAGCCGATGCAGCCGCTGACGGTAGGTGCGATAGGTATTCACGAGAAAGTCGACGAGCGATTGCGGCACGATATTGCCGGACGCGAGGCTCTCGAGCTGGCGGATGTTGTCCGAGAACGTGACGATTTCGGGATAGCGATCCGCCCACTTGAGCATCCAGAACTGCACGAGAAACTCCAGATCCGCCACGCCGCCTGCATCCTGCTTCAGATCGACCTGACCGGGCTTCGCTTTCGACAACTTGTCGCGCATCCGCGCGCGCATCTTGCGGACTTCATCTCTGAGACCCTCGCGCCTCACCGCCTTGCGCAGCACTTCGATCCGCGCCGCCTCGAACTGTTCCCGCAGCGCTTCAGGGCCGGCGATCGCGCGGGCGCGCAGCAACGATTGATGCTCCCACGTCCACGCTTCCTCGAATTCGTAGTCCCTGAAACCGGCGAGCGACTGGACCAGCAGCCCGCGATTGCCGCCGGGCCGAAGGCGCGTATCGACCTCATAGAGCCTGCCTGACGATGTGTGCACCGTGAGCAGGTGGACCATTCGCTGGCCGAGCCGCTGAAAGAACACACTGTTCTCGACAGGCTGTGCGCCGTCGGTGCGCTGGACTTCACCGCTCGAATCATGGAGGAAGACGAGATCGAGGTCCGACCCGTAGCCGAGCTCGAGACCGCCCAACTTGCCGTACGCGACGACGATCATGCTTGCAGCGCGTACAGCGCCATCGGCGTCCCCGCAACGAGGCGTCCCGTGACGCTCCGCGATCTGCGACCATGCGAGCGTCAGCGCCTCCTGAACGATCAGCTCGGCGATGTCCGTCAGGCGATCGCTCACCTTCATGAGCGGCAGCCCGGTCGCCAGATCGGCGACGGCGACGCGAAAGGTCGTCGCGCTCTGAAACTGCCGCAGGATCTCCACCTGTCGTTCAGGATCCTCGCCATGCATCGCAGCGCGGCGCGTCGCCAGTTCTGCGGTGAACTGCTCACGACTCGGCGCTTCCTCGATCAGGCGCTCATCGATCAGTTCGTCGAGCAGCAACGGATGCGCCGCGATCTGATCGGCAAGGAACTGACTTTGCGCGCACAGCTGCACAAGGCGCTCGCGAGCGGCGCTGTTTTCGTTCAGCAGGGCGACATACACGGTGCGCCCGCCGATCCGCTCGAGAATCTTGAGAATCCGACCAAGCGCCGCGACCGGCGACTCAGTTCGCGCAATCGACGGAAGCAGACGGGGCAGCAACTCCCTCAGTCTGCGTCTGCCGGTGTCGTCAAGCCGGCGGCAATAGGCGCTCGTCCGCAACTCATCGAGCAGCCCCGCTATCGGCGTCGGCTCGCTGAATCCCAGCTCCACCAGCGCCTCGACAAGCTCATCAGGCGCCGCCTCGAGATCGAAGAGCTTCGGCGCCGAGCGCTCGCCCGGCGCTGAGTTGGCGCCTGGTCCGAAGACGGTCTGCGCGAAGTGCTGCGCGACGCGTTCGCGATGCGCGGCCAAGCGACGTCTCGAGCGCGTCCCAGTCCGGAAGGTTCATCGCATAGGCGAGGCGCGCACGACCCAGTTCGTCTTCGGGCAACTGGTGGGTTTGCTCATCGTTCCACTCCTGCAGGCGATTCTCGACCACGCGCAGATAGCGGTAGGCCGCGTCGAGATCGGCGACGGCCTCCTTTCTGAGGAGTCTTTGCCCGACCAGCAACGGCAGCACGGCGCGCAACTCACGGTTCTGCAGACGCCGGTCGCCGCCGCCGCGTATCAGCTGATACGCCTGCACGATGAACTCGATTTCGCGAATGCCCCCCGGGCCGAGCTTGACGTTGTCCTTGAGCTCGCGCCGTTCGACCTCCCGCGCGATCATCGCCTTCATTTCACGCAGCGACTCGAATACGCCGAAGTCGAGATACCGTCGATAGACGAATGGCCGCAGCACGTCGTCGTAGAGCGCGGCGTAATGCTCCAGCGCGGTCAGCGCGCGCGCCTTGACGTAGGCGTACCGCTCCCAGTCGCGTCCGTGCTGCTGCAGATAATCCTCGAACGCGTCGAAGCTGAGCGCGACGCGGCCGCTGTCGCCAAAGGGACGAAGCCGCAAATCGACGCGATAGACGAACCCATCGACCGTAGGCGTCGACAGCATTTGCACTATCTTCTGCGCGAGCCGCAGGAAGAATTCTGCGTTGTGGATCGAACGCGCGCCGTCGGTTTCACCCTCTTCGGGATACAACAGAATCAGGTCGATGTCGGAAGAAAAGTTGAGCTCGCCGCCGCCCAGCTTGCCCATCGCCAGGATCATCAGCGGCTGCGCTTCGTTCGTCAGCGCATTACGCGGCGTTCCATACCGCGCGACCAGCGCCTCATACATCCTGCGCTGGGCGAACTGAATGCAGGCGTCGGCGAGCGCAGAAAGATCGTGGAGCGTCTCATCGAGGTCCGCCCACCCGGCGATGTCGCGCCACGCGATTCGCACCGTGTGCCGGCGACGAAAGCGGCGCAGCGCCTCCATCAACGCGGTTTCCCCGGCTTCGCAATCCAGGGCATCGAGCTCGCGCGAGATCCAGTCGCCCTCACCGCGCGTAAAGAGACGATCGCTTTTGACGAGCGCAGCGAGCAACGCAGGGTCGCGCAGACAGCTGTTCGCCACGAAATCGCTGCACGCCCACACACGAGGCAAGGACTGCGCGATGCGCGGATCGGCAAGCAGCCCGTCCCAGCGCTCGCGATCATGCTCGCGCGCCGCATCGAGGCGCGTGTTGACCGCCAGCAGGAGCGTAGTTGCAGCGTCGGACGCTTCTTTCATGATTGGACGAGTTTACAGGGAACTTTTTCGAAGTGACGCTGCGGCGCGACAGGTCGTGCTGAACCTTTCGCAGCGAAGCGCCCGTTTATACGCGTATCGGCAGGAGCGTTCCTGTCATGGGTGGAGGCGATATGCACGTTGAGCGCAGCACTGGCATTCTCTCGCGCATCGGCCCTGCAATTGCAGTCGCTGGTGTGCACGTCCTGATCGTCTACGGTCTCGTCGTGAGCATGGGCATCGTTGAGTTGCCCAAATTCGCGACCCCGGTGGAAGCGGTGTTCATTCCGGAGCAGACCGAAACGCAGCCCGAACCCGAGATCAAGGTGAAGCCGCAGTTCGACGACGTTGCGCCCTCTGAGGAACCGCCGCCTGAAGTTCAGTTCGACGAGCCGATTGCGCCGCCGACAGAAACGCCGATTCCCGCGTCGGACAACGCGATCGCGGCGCGTACAGCGCCGAGCGGCGCCGTCGCGCAGGACCTGAAGACGAGTCAACGCGTCGAACCGACGTATCCGCCGACGTCGCGTCGTCAGGGCGAGGAAGGCACAGTGCGCCTGAAGGTTCTGGTGGACGAGCGCGGTCGCCCGAAAGACGTGCAGATCGCACAGAGCAGCGGCTTCGCGCGACTGGACGACGCCGCCAAAGACGCGGTTCGGCGCTGGAAGTTTGTCGCAGCGACGGACGGAACGAATCCGATCAGCGCGTGGACGCAAGTGGCGGTGACGTTCAAGCTGACGAACGCAGGTTAGTCCGCTCAAATCGGAGCGTGACGCTGTCAGCAGCGGGCCGGAGCGCAAGCTCCGGCCTTTTTTTTGAAGAGCGTCCTTCGACAGAAGCGTCCACATGAATCTGATGCGCTCGCGGCCTCGTACTTAAGTACGAAGGAACGACAGATGATGCAGTGCGCATTCGATGCGATGACGTAATTCTCGACGCGCCTCTCAAATCAGAGCAACAGAACTTGATCCCCGTCACCGTTACGGCGATCCGTTCCTCATAGGCTCGAACTGCACGCCACGTTGCTGACGCGAGCGTCGCTTGTAGGAGTCAGCGGACAGGTCGGGGCGAACGGAGCTTTAAGGCTTTGCCTTAAAGCAAGACGCGGCCCCGGCATGCGAACTTTCTCATCGTCGACCCGGTACGCACGCATGCAGCAGACATCACAGTTCAGATCGCGGATCAAGGTTGCTCAGGCCTCGCTCAATCGACGCGCCATGCTGAAGGCGTTTCTGGCGACCGGCGCCGTTGCGCTGGCCTGCGTCGCGCTGACCCCGCGCGCCGACGCAAGCGCTGCGATCTGCGCAAAGGGTTCACAGTGCAGCGCCGCTGTAGTCGACGCTTCCCGGACGCATCAGTCCTGGCGCTACGCAACGGCGTTGCAACGGACTACCGGCCCCGACCAGGCGCTGCGTCGCGCGGAGTTGTCCGATCAGGACTACTCGCAGTTCAGCGGCGTCGGCGTGATCGTGTGCTCGGCGAACGGCAAGAGCCGCTCATCGAACGCCTTTCTGGTCGGCGCCTTCGACATCGGCGTGACTGTCGCGCATACCTTTGAAAGAGAGCCCGGAAGCGCGGAGCCAGAGTGCGTGTATAACAGCCTGGACTCGTTCGGCCAGGTGCGCGAACGCATTCCCGTCGCCTATGTGAAGTCTCAGTGGGAAGCCGAAGCCGCCGCGGGTCAGCCGGCGAAGGATCTCGCGGTCGTTCGTCTCAGTAAGCCGTCCCGGTACGCCCAGCGCACCATGCCGCTCGGCCGCTTCACCGGCGATGCTGTGCCGGCTGTGCTGATCGGCTATCGGGCGGACCTCGACGCTGACACCGTCAAACGCAAGGCGCGCGGCACGGTCTACGGCCGTCGAACAGACGACGAGACGACTTCGACGTCGATCGGCTTCAATCATGACATCGACGCGCGACGGCATCGCCGCCGGCGCACCGGTCATCGACGAGCAAAGCGGCGTCATCATCGGCATCCACACACCGCTCACGTCCCGTCGCAATACGATGATCACCATGAATGACTGGCTGGAAGCCACCCTGCGCGATGAGATGAAACCCGCGCAGCAGACGGGAGCGAAGGTTAACTGACAGGCAAGAAAGCCGACGCTGCGGGTCGGCAAGCAGGCCTGCGGCAGGAAGGCCGATGCTTCGGATCGGCAGGCAAGCCTTCGGCAAGCCAGAGCGGATTCTGAGTTCAGTCCTGCCGCAGGCCTTCTTGCGCATGCTTTCCTGCGAACGCCTTCCTGCCGCAGGCCGTCCTTGATCTCTCTGTCGCTTGCAGTGGCGGCGGACAAGGACGCTAGACTTGGGCGATGACCTCTCCATCCGCCGCACAGATCTCTGATCTCCGCCGCCGCCTCTCTCGCGGGCCGCCGCGTTCTGTTCTTCACGGGCGCAGGCATCAGCACCGAATCCGGCATTCCTGATTTCCGCAGTCCTGGCGGCCTCTGGACACGGATGCAGCCGATCTCCTTTCAGGATTTCATCGCTTCCGAAGAGACGCGTCGCGAAGCCTGGCGGCGGCGCTTCGACAATCGCGACGGCTGGGTCGGCGCGCAACCCAATCGCGGACACTACGCGGTCGCCGCTCTCATCAACTCAGGCAAGGCGCGCGCTGTGATCACGCAGAACGTCGACAACCTGCATCAGAATTCCGGCGTCCCGGAAGAACGCGTCATCGAACTGCACGGCAATGCGACCTATGCGAAGTGCCTCGATTGCCAGGTGCGCATCGAACTGAGCGTCATCGAACGCGAGTTCCTCGCGACCGGCGTCGTCGGCCCCTGCAAGGACTGCGGCGGCATCATCAAGTCGGCGACCATCTCCTTCGGTCAGCAGATGCCCGCACTCGCCATGCAGCGTGCGCAGCAGGAAACCATGCTCTGCGATCTGTTCATCGTCCTTGGTTCATCGCTCTCCGTGTTTCCCGCCGCCGACTTCCCTTTGCGCGCGAAGCAGAAAGGCGCCGCGCTCGTCATCGTGAACCGCGATCCGACGGAGATGGATGAGATCGCCGATCTCGTCATTCATGCGAGCATTGGCGAGACGATGGGCGAGGTCGTCGACTGACGCCTCACCTTACGGCGAAAACGGCCGACGTTGTCGGCAGCAGGCCACAGGCAAACAGGCGCGGACGGCAAGACGAAAACAGATCCCGGAGTATTTAGCCGCATAAAGGCGCAAAAGAGCGCAAAAAAAAACGAGCAAACTTCGGAACCGGACAATTGAGAACGCAGGACCGCGGTCGGCGTGCTGGAATTCGATGCCCTCGCTCTCTTGAATGTTGATCTATTTTTTTTGCGCCTTTTGCGCCTTTTTGCGGCCATTCATTCTTTGATCAGAAACTTCTCGAACTGCGGCGTCGTGCGGTTCTCGAGCTGTTCCCCACGCGACACGATGAACATCACGGGCGTCTCCCGCTTCGTCGCGAGTTCGAGGCCGGCCTCTGCGCCCAGCACGTTGTACGCAGTCGCCCATGCGTCGGCCTCCGCCGCCGTCGCGCCGATCACGACGACCGACGCGAGATCGTGTTCGACCGGACGCGCCGTCCGCGGATCGATCGTGTGCGAATAGCGGCGCCCGTCGCGGACGTAGTAGCTGCGATACTCGCCGGACGTCGTGACCGCCCTATCGTCGAGCTGCACGATCGCATACGGCGTCTGCGCCGTATCTATCGGACGCTCGACCGCGATACGCCACCGCTCTCCACGAGCGTTGCGACCGTGCGTCCGCACTTCGCCGCCGATGTCGATCATGAAGTCGCCGATCTGCATCGATCGAAAGCGCTCCGCCAGCAGGTCGACAGCAAAACCCGGCGCGATGCCGTTCAGATCAACAGTGAGGTCAGGAATGTCCTTCCGCAGCGACGGCGTGTCGCGGCGTACATGCAGCTTGTCATAGCCGACGCGCTCGCGAAGCCTCGCGAGCGTTGCGTCATCCGGTACGGTCGCCGGCGCTTCTCCGGCTCCAAAACCCCAGGCCTTGACGAGCGGCGCCACCGTCACGTCGAAGGCCCCGTTCGATTGCTCGCTCACTTCGAGCGCGATTCGCACGACCTCGGCGACTTCAGGCGACACCTCGAACCAGTCTGTCGTCCTGCTCGCATTGAATTTCTCAATCTCTGAGTCCGGGCGGTAACCGGACATCCCGCGATCGATGCGCGCCAGAACCTCATCGATGGCTGCTCTCACCGCGACGCCGTCGACGTTTTTCGGCGCGGCGACGATCTTGACGGTGTACGTCGTCCCCATGGTCGGCCCGGAAAGGACCAGCTCCTCCGGCGCCCGGGTGCAGGCGGCCAGGCAGACAATCACGCATAGAAACGCTCGATACGGCATGGATCGACTGAGCACAGCGAATTTCGTTCTGGTGCAGCTCGTCGCAGCTTGCGGCTACAGTATGACCGGGCGGAAACGGGGGCTCCAATGCGGCGCTCTATCGCAGCGGGTCTGACGGCGGTCGCGATTTTTCTGTCGAGCGTGAGTTGCAGCAGCTATCGCCGTGAGCAGTGGCGTCCCGCCGATGACCGGTCGCTTGGCGAAGTCGCCGCCGATCGCCGATTCGCGCCGGCTAGCCGCGGCTCGCGCGGCCCTCATACATGAAGGTCATGATCTTCGGGCCGCGCATGTAATCCAACGTCATCCCGTCGATAGCGAAGCCGGCCTTGAGGATGAGCGCGTCAATCTGACGATTCAGGTGACAGCCGCCGCTCACGCAACGCCACACAGGCGTGAGCCGGTCCTGCCAACGTCGCACACGCTGCTCCAACGCGCGTCCGTGTTCGACGAACAGCAATCGCCCGCCGGGGCGAAGCACACGGCGCATTTCGCTCAGGGCGTCGCTCGCCCGAGGGATCGTGCAGAGCGTCCATGTCGTCACGACTGTGTCAAAGCTCATGCTCTCGAAGGGAATCCTCTCTGCTGAGGCCTCTACGAACGTTACAGGTATCGATATGTCGCGCGAGCGCCGCCTGGCCATGGCGATCAGTTGCGACGCCGGCTCGAGAGCAAGAACTTCGCGCACCGTGCGCGGGTAGTAGGGAAGATTGAGCCCCGAACCGCTTCCGATCTCGAGCACGCGCCCCTCAGCCGCGCCGACAACGCGCTGCCGATAGGGAATGAGCTCGCGATTGCTCATCGAGAGATGACACAACCGCGGGAGAATCACGTCGCTGTACAGGCTCATGAGCCTTGCGTCCTGATGTTGTGGCTATTCGGGCTGTCTGCGGAAATCGCTAACAACGCAAAGCATGGCGACAACCCAGATAAGTCCTTTGAGAGAGCGCATCACGATTCCCTCTGCCTGGCTCGCGCGAAGCCAGAATCAGTGCGGCAGCGCACGCACCGGCTCGGACAATGTGCAAGCGACATCATGGTCCGAGCATTCTGGTCCCTAGCGGAGATCACGGCTGATCGTTTTGAGACCCAACTGTAGTCGTATCCGGAAAGCTCGGCGCTTCGTTTCGACCAGACCGTCCGCCTGTGTTGATCCATGGTGGCTTTCAACGGGTGCATCCCCGGGTCAGGAGCAAGCTCATGGACCCGAGTCCTGGCTAGAGGCGATGGTTGGCCGCTTCCTTGCCATCATTCAAGATAGGCGCTCACTGAACGGAGCACGCATGTCCGGACTTCTGACCCGACGACAGTTCGTCCAGCTCGCCAGCGTCGCCGGCGGCGGGCTCGCCTTGCGGCCTTTGCTGGCTGCTGACGAACGACGTTCGACGTCCGGGCGCAGGGTCATCATTCTCGGCGCCGGCGTCGCAGGGTTGGCGGCGGCCTTGAGGTTGCGAGAGATCGGACATGATGTGACGCTTCTCGAAGCGCGTACGCGCCCGGGTGGTCGCGTTCACACCTTGCGCGAGCCATTCTCCGACGGTCTCTATGCCGAGGCTGGCGCGGGACGCATTCCATCGACGCATGACCTGACGCTCGAGTACGTGAAGCGTTTCGGGCTCGAGCTGGATCCCTTTTATCCGGAATCAGGCGGGGATGTGCTGCTCTGGCGAGGGAAGCGCGTGATCGTTCCCTTCGGCGGAAGCGCGGATCTCACGCAACTCCAGGTGGACTTCACCGGGCGCGAGCGCGCAGTCGGCTTCAGTGGACTGTCCAAGCTGTACCTCGAGAAGGCGCGCGAAGAAGTTCGCGACTTGCCGGCAGGCGGATGGCCCTACCCGGACTTCAAGCGCTACAAAGACATCAGCTATGGCGAATTTCTGCGCCGGCAGGGCGCTTCTGCCGACGCCGTCGCGTACCTCGCGCAGGGCTTCGAGGACGATTCGGTGTTCGACTTTGCGTATGACGCCTGCAGTCACTACGTGCCAAGGATGTGGAAGATTCGCGGCGGCAACGATCTGTTGCCGCGAGCGATGGCGCAGCCGCTCAGGGACCAGATTCGCTACGGCGCCGACGTACGACGAATCGAGCAGAGCGGCGCGACGGTGCGCGTCACCTACCTGAGCGGCGGCATGCTTCATACCGAAACGGCGGATCGACTGATCTGCACGATTCCGTTCACCGTGCTGCGCGACATCGAGGTCTCGCCGACCTGGAGCGCGGAGAAGGGTCGCGCGATCAGAAATCTCTACATGGGCCGGGTCGCGCGCGTGTTCGTGCAGACGCGAACGCGATTCTGGGAGCAGCAGAAGCTCACCGGATTTGCGACCGTCAATCAGCCGATGGAGATCTGGAATCCGACGTTCAACCAACCAGGGAGCGCGGGATCCTGATGTCGTACATCTACGAGCGCCTGGCGGAGGAATATTCCGCGCAGACGCCGTGAGGCGCAGATCGATCGCACGCTCGAACTCTTCGAGCAGATTCATCCGGGCGTGCGCGAGAACGCGGAAGGAGCGACGACGTGGTCATGGCTGAACGAGCCCTATTCTCGCGGCGCCTATCTCGTCACGAAGGTCGGCCAGTTCGATCTGCTCAAGGATGTCGCGACGCCGGAAGACCGCATTCACTTCGCGGGCGAGCACACCTCGCCCTGGCCGGGCTGGATTCAAGGCGCGCTGCACTCCGGGCTGCGGACAGCGAACGAAGTGAATGAGGCGCTGATCGGCTGAACGCTCGGAGAAAAGATTTCGGAGCGCTCAATGACAGCCGTGACTGCGCGGTGACGACTGCGTGTTATTGACGCCTGATCACCGTCGCCCGGGGCGCCAGCGAACGCATCGAAATTCGGACTGAATCCGCTAGCCTGTCCAGGCGCCGGCGGCGACGAGATCCGACCTGCCCCACGTACTTATTTACGCCCCTCGCGAGGAGCGCAACCCTGCCGCGGTAAGTGCACCATGGCCTGTCGATCGCGCGAGCGAACCGGTCCGCCCGTTCGTTCGGCATCAGTCATCCCTCATGTCGCCTGCAGCTACTGATCGCGAGCGTGCAGCATGATCTGCGTCAGATGAGCCTGTTTCATGTCTCCATCGAAGGCCTGGATCGCCGGAGTCTGACCGCACTCGGAACCAGACACCGCATCGTGGTTGTCGGTCACAGCGAGAACGCCAGAACCGGCAAAGTCACAGTCGATGCCTATATCGCGCCGCGCCAGGAGAGGTGGCTCACAAAACGCGGTTATGCCGTCACCCGACTCGAAGAGGTCGACGCCCCCGCACGTCAACGTCAGCAGGAAGGTCGTCGCGGCGCTGCGAAACGACTCGCCCGAGGGCATTATGGCGATGTGATCTGGGGCGGCGGCTATCTGACCGCGGACGAGATCGAGCGGGCGATGGTGCTCGGTGAGAAGAACCACATCGGCTATTTCGAGCGCATCGCCCTGCCGTACAAGACCTGGGAGAAGCGTCGTTGCCACGCAATGCGCATCGGCAAGAGACGCGGCGCCAGGCGCGTCGGCATCTGCTTCATCAGCGGCGTGCATGGCCGCGAATGGGGCGGCCCGGATATTCTCGTGTACTTCGCCATCCGCCTGTTGCGCGCCTATCGCGATCGCCAGCCCATCCGACTCGGCAGGAAGTCATTCACACGGGCGCAGGTGCGACGCATCGTCGAGACCAGTGACATCGTCATTTTTCCGCAGGTCAATCCGGATGGCCGCCGCTTCAGCATGGCGAATCACCCCATGTGGAGGAAGAACCGGCGTCCGGCGCCGCCAGGCCGTGGCCACAGGAGCATCGGTGTCGACATCAATCGCAATTTTCCCATCCTGTGGCGATTCGAACGCCACTTCGCGCCCGGCGCGGTCGCAAGCACTCGCAATCCCGGCGACTACGAAACCTATGTCGGCCCCCGCGCGGGCTCCGAGCCCGAGACAAAGAACGTCATCTGGCTGCTGGATCAGTTTCCGCAGATCCGCTACTTCATCGATCTGCACAGCTACGGCGAGACGCTGCTTCACGGGTGGGGGAGCGATCAGAATCAGTCGAACGATGCGGACATGTGCTTCCGGAACAAGGCTTACGATGGCAAGCGCGGCCTCATTCATGACGACCTCTACCGCGAGTACATGCCAGCTGCTGATCAGAAGCTCGCGCTGCAACTCGGCCACAAACTGGCGGACGCCATCCGGCAGGTACGTGGCAGAAAGTATCGTGTCGAACAGTCGGTAGGGCTCTATCCCACGGCGGGTTCGACCGATGACTACGCCTACAGCCGACACTTCGTCGATCCGTCCAGGGCAAAGATCATCTCCTACACGATGGAATGGGGCCGCACGCGCGCCTCGACGCCGTTTCACCCGCCGTACCCTGAAATGCGCAAGGTCATGCGCGAAGTGACGGCAGGTCTGCTGGAGTTCTGCCTGCAGGCGAGACCGCACAGGAGATGAAGGCGCATCGCCGCGGCATCCATCGGTTTCTGGATGCCGGCTGCGGCGTGCCGGGCCCGGGGAGTCCGCCTGTCACACCCAGAAGGAATATTTCAGGCCCAGGCGAATACGCAAGCGGTGTCAGCTAGCAGTTTCGGCTGCGATCTCCGAACGATCTCGCAACACCGACGCCCAGGTCCGGCGCCGCCAATCATCGAGCTATCGACGCCTGGTCACCGCCGCTGGAACACCCAGGAACTCGCCATATCGTCCAGCCGCTGCTTCGATCGATCGCGTCTGCTCCCCATTGAATCGCATCAGCGGCGTCACGCGCACGTCTACTCGGTCCTTGCGCAGCTCTCGCGACCAACTGCCGACGATGCGGCCGTTGATCACGATGGGCGCGCGGAAGATGCCGTGACCTGCGGCGGCGCGACTCGCCTGGGCCGGATCGAGGCAGGCGCTGCGATCCGCATAACCGACGGTGTATTCGTCGTAGACCGGCAGAAGATGACAGGTTGGATTGCGCCTTGTGCGCCGCTGTGCGCCAGACCACCACGTGACTTCGTCATTGGTCTCTGAGATCAGTTGTGAACTGGCGGCTTCGATCGATCTCCTGGCGTCGGCGACCGTCAGGCCGGACCACCAGACGAAGTCTGCGAGCGTAGCCGGGCCGTGATGTGCGAAGTAGCGCTGCGCTAGCTTCGCCAGTGCTTCGTCGCGGTTGAACGCAGTGCCGAGCGGGATCCATTCATCCAGCAACACGAACGTAGGCTGCTTGCCGGCGCGCGGACCACAGCAGATCTGCCCCTCATGGGCCAGCCACCACAGAATGTGCAGGCCGCGCTGCCGCTCGGTCGAGATTCCCTCCGCGTCGAACCGTTGATAGAGCGAAGAGCGCGCGACTGCCTGACCACCGCAGAGCGCTTTCTCTACGATTTTGCGCGCGCGCCTGAGCACTGGGCGGTCGATCGCGAACTCGCGCCGAAGCCTCGCCGTCTGGCGCTGAAGCACGCGCGGCGCGAGCAGCGCGAGCAGCCAGCGCACGTCCTCTGCAGCGATGAAATGCAGCGTGCCGCGCATGGGCCAGGTGCGCACGATGCGCCGCTCGTTCAGCGCCCGCTCGACGTCCGCTTCATGCGCGCCGCGCAGGCGAAGACCAACCGCCCATAGCGAGGCGTAGTAGTCCTGCGCCTGTACGGCGCACAAAGCCCGCACTACTTCGACCGGATCCTCGAGCGGCGAGCTATTGATGTATTGATTGCGCAGCCGGCGTTGTGCGAGGTCCATGCGAGTTGGTCCGTTTGTCGGCGCTCGTGCAACGAGCGCGACAATTTACTCAATGACCCAATGCGAAGACAGGCAGGGCGATAGCACGTCCGCTTTCGGCCCGATTCTCCGAGTAGGCGAGGGCATCGCTGCCCTCACCCCTCACAGACCCGAACGAGCGCAATTGACGCATTCGGTTCTTCAGGGCACAGGTTTGCACACGATCAGAAGTAGCGATGGACAATTCTGGGCGATGGCAGTGGATATTTTGTAACCAACCGCGAGAACTGCACCCAGGTGAGGTAACTCCTCCACGACCGCCGCGACAACCATTTGCGCCACAGCCGCCGCGCCTGATGGAGCACAGCGGCCAAACGTTTAGAGTTGCCGCTGATGCCGAAGTAGGCAAAGTGCCCCTGCAGCATCCGACAGAGCCGGCGATGTTGCTCAGCCAACGGCCAAGGCCGCATGAGGCGGCATTGCCGATTGATCGCCTGAAGCGTCCGCGCCAAACGATCTTTGGCGGTCCGCTGCCACATCGTCGCTTTCCCCTTCCGCGACTTGCCCCATGCATGGATAAAGCCGAGGAACGTGAACGTCGTAGGCAACGTCATCTCCACACCCACCCGCTCGGCGGGCGGACGGAAGTCGATGAGCTGCGTTTTGTTCGGGTGGAGGTCCAGCCCGAACTTCGCCAGCCGCTTCCCCAGCACCGCGTGCACCCGCTCAGCATCTTCTCTGCCTGCGAACAGCAGGACAAAGTCGTCGCAATAACGGATCAAGTACCGGTCCTCGCAGACGCGGTTGCACTTGCTCGTGCAAACCACTCGTCGAGCACATAATGCAGAAAGACGTTGGAAAGCATCGGCGAGATCACCCCGCCTTGAGGCGTACCGCTATCGGGATAGGACAACTGTCCCTGCTCCAGCACGCCCGCTTTCAGCCACTTGTCGATCATCCTTCGCACCACCCCATCCGTGACTCGTCTGGAAAGCAGTTCGCGCAGTTTGGCGTGATCGATGCTGTCGAAGTATTTTCGTACGTCCACTTCTAACACCCATCGACCTCCCCTCTCCATAATCCCGCGACGCAAGACCTGCAACGCTTGATGCGCATTGCGACCCGACCGAAAGCCAAACGAACAGTCCTGAAAGTCCTGCTCATAGATCGGCTCCAGCAGCATCACAATCGCCCGCTGCGCTACTTTGTCCTCGAAAGACGGAATGCCCAGCGCACGCTTACCGCCATCCGACTTGTCGATGTAGTGACGTCGAACTGGCGGCGCGCGATATCGGCCCGATTTGAGTCGATCGATCAGGCTATGCAGGTTCTGCTCCAAGTTGGCCGCATATTCCTGCGCCGTCTGACCGTCGATTCCGACCGCACCGTCTTTGCGCGTGCACTCGTAGGCGTACCTCAGCCACTCGGCATCGAGGTAATGGTTCAGAGACGTGAACGCCATCGCTGGATTCGCTGCCGCCAGCTTGGCTATTCGCTCCTGTTTCGTTGACACGCTTTCAGGCTTCAAAGTGCCCTCCGTGTTTCTCAAAAGCGATTCTGTACCACGATGCTCCGCTTCCCTCGACTGGGTCCGCGTGAGCCGCGTTCCCCAGCGTCATCAGTACTATCAGAGCACTAAGACTTCCTGTGCCGACGACGGGGTCACTTATGATCTTCGTTTCCCCGCTGCAACTTCTCGTCTCCTCGTTCGCTCCCATGCGGCGGAGACTTCCGCAGGGCCTGGTCCCGCTCAAGCCGCGGCACCACCGGCTATCTGAAGTCGCTCGTACACAGGATCTCCCAGGTTCCTGGAGAATCCATCCCATACCTTTGCCCCGCTCTCGGATCCCGGCCGGTCTGCACAGGCCTCACCTTCTCGGCCTCCACAGTGCTGTCCCCGCTTCAACAACAGCGAAGACACCAGCGATGAAGTTATGTCGGGACTCAATCACGCGGCTTCGGTATCCGCTGCCTACGCTTCAAGTCGCGCGTTACCGCACGCGCATGCAAGGCTCGCTTCCGGTCGGTGGTTAGCCTTTGCCGGGAGGGAGTCGAACCCTCTGGATTCCATCGAAAAGTTTCTGTCCTCTACATCGGACTTCCTCCTCTCCCAGACTTAGCCTGGCGCTATGTTGAAAAACTCGAAAACGCCAGCGAACAATTTTTCGCCAAATCCATTGCCTCAACGACTCGGTTCAATTCGTATGCATGGGATAATTAGAAGCCCTACTGAGGTTCCATAACTGTGAGTGGTCCTCCGCGCCGAAAATGATTCGGCGTCTCTGTGGGCTTCAGATTTATTTGGCGCACAGTGCGAATCGGAGTTTTTCAACAGAATCGGCCGAAAGCGGACGGCCTCGCGACCGATCAAGATGGCGCCACACTGCATATGCGCGGCCGTTGGCAAAGGGATCTGAGTCAGGGGCGGAAACTACCTGGCGCCTGATTCTCGGGGCAGTTTGTCGTTGTTCGTCAATGCCAGTTCGGTATGGCGTTGCGTCCGGTAGACAGTAGGCGTCACGCCGTATTTGCCCTTGAACGCCCGATTGAACGCGACGATCGAGCCGAACCCTGCCTCGAGCGCGATCGTTAGAATCGGTACCGCATCGTGACGCGGATCAAGCAGTCGCCGACTGACTTCTTCGAGCCTGAATGCGTTCACGTACGCGGAGAAGTTCTTGAATTCGAGCCGGCCGTTGATCACTTCGCGCAGCTTCTTTTCCGTTACGCCAAGCCGCGTCGCCAAGGATGCCACGCCAATGCTTGGATCACGGTAGGCTGCATTGTGCGTCATGCGTTCCTGGAGCCGCATGACGAGTTCTCTGATCACGGTCGCGCGCAAGTACTTCCGCCGGCTCAACGCGTGAGGTTTCGACGGCGGCGTCCAACCGAATGCCGATCGCACTGAAGAGGATACGTCGAGCACGCCGCAGGCGAGGCCAAACAGCAGGGCAGCGAGCAATACGGCATTCAGGAGAAGCAGGTCGGCGCTCGGCGATTGCCCGCGCAGCACCAGCTCGACCGCCATAACGACAATGCTGTAGCCGCCGGAGAGAACCAGAATCACCGCACGCAAACGCCGGCGAGCTTCGACCAAGTCTTGGCGCCAACCACGTAATACATTCACCAGCGCCGCGACGACAAACCCTATGCCAAGGACCGAATGCACCACGACTGTAACAGCGTTCCATTCCGGGCTTGTGGTCAGGATGCCAAGGACACCGCGAGCAGCAGAAGAAGCGCTCCGGCGATGGCGACCGGAGGGAGCGCGAAATCGTCGTCCATGATCGAGGTCGTCCAACCCCAGAAGAAGAACGGTACCTCGATCGCGAGCAACAGCATCGGGCGCCACCAATCCGCTGAGCAGACCGGAGCCGATCCCGAACACGCCAGGTACGACGGCGACCCCGAGGCAAAACGCGGCGCCAAACGCCCGGCTTGCAGAGGCCGCGTACCGGGCACGGAACATCGTGACCGCGAGGATCAGTGCAGTGGTGCATGCGGCCGTCCGAACGATGAGCTCAACGGAGGTCATTGGTCCGTATTCTGATTCGCGACGGCGACTTACGGCTGGTCGTTTCCCGACTCAACTCTAGTCGAATCCGGAAAGGCACGCACTTGGGCGATCTTCGCGCAGACCTGTGGGCGAATCAGCGCGATCGTGGCGCGCAACGGGAACCACCCCCAGCCTGGAGCGATGTACATGGACTCTCTTTTCACTATAGCCAACGGCCTGCTCGTGCTCGCGACTCCCTGGCCGTCGATCTTTGCGTTCGACCTCAGCCGCTACCTCCTGGCCGCCATGGTTATCACCCTTGTCCTTTTCCTCCTATCGCCAGGGGTCGTGGCTCTTCGCCGCGTACGCGACCGTCTTCCCCGACTCGACCAACGACGGCAGGAGCTGCGTCATTCCGTCATGGCCGCCGCGGCGTTCTCGTTGGTGGGGCTCGGCGTCTACCACGGCGCTCATGCCGGCATCTTTCACGTGTACTCGAAGGTTGCGGAGTATGGATGGCTGTACTGGGCAGGGAGCATCGTACTGATCATCGTTGCGCACGATGCCTACTTCTACTGGACGCACCGCTGGATGCACAAGCCGAATATCTTCCGTCGTGTGCACCGAATTCATCACCTGTCGGTGGCGCCGACTCAGTGGGCTGCTTACTCGTTCTCGATTGGCGAAGCCTTCGTGCAGGCAGCGTTCTTGCCGCTGTTCCTTTTACTGGCGCCAACACACGAAGTGGTTCTGTTCATTTGGATGGCGCATCAGGTCGTGCGTAACGTTGCGGGACACTGCGGGGTCGAGCTCGAGCCGAGGACATGGCTGGCAACCTGCTGGGGGCGATGGCTCACCACGACCTTGCACCACGACATGCATCACGAGCATGGCCGCTACAACTACCTGTACTTCGCCTGGTGGGATCGCTGGTGCGGCACAGAGCACCCCGAGTATCGCAGGCGACTTGCGGATCTGCTGAGCGGTATCGAGCAGGACCGGGCCTTGCGACCGCAGACGACGGAGGTGCGACATGTGGCGAGGGCTTTCTGTCGTGGGACTGTCCCTTATGCTCTATGCGGCTGCCCTTGTTCTTGGCACGCTGGTCATCTGCAACACCGGCCGTGCGAACGAGCTGTCCGGCGAGTGGGCGACACAGGGCAATGCAGCTCACGTTCGCATCGAGCGGTGCGCGAGTGAGCAGGATTTACTCTGTGGAGTCATTACCTGGCTCTGGGAACCGATCGATGCCAGGGGCGAGCCGATCCGCGATGCAAAGAATCCAGACCCGAACTTGCGCAACCAATCGGTGATCGGACTATCGCTGCTCAACGATTTTCGATATGGATCGAACGGCGAGTCGCTCGATGGTCAGATCTACAATCCTGAGAACGGACGGACATACAGAGCGTCCCTGAGATTGCGCAGCCCGGACATCCTTGAAGTAAAGGGTTGCCTGCTGTTCGTCTGCGACACACAGATATGGCGACGCGTGGAGTCGCTGTGCACAGCCTCACTCTGCCGGGCGGGACCCGCTCCGACTCGAGCATTGACATGATGACGAGCGATCGCCGCCGTCCGTCATGGAGTACAGCCTCTCTGAGCACGCCCTCCTCTCGGAAGCCAGCAGTTCGATATGCGTGACGGGCGCGGTCGTTGTCACTGAAGACATCCAGCCATAGACGATGCGCTCCAATCTCATCGAATGCGATGGCAATGATCCTTTGCAGGACAAGGCGACCCAAGCCTTGGCCGGGAATCGCGCATAGGATACGGACGAGCTCTACGTTTCTGTGCGGCGATTGGACGCCAGCAACGATCGCATAGGCAGCGAGCGATCCATCAGCGCGAAAAGTAACGAAATACCGCTTGTCTGGGTCGCGGATTGCATGCCGATGTCGTTGCTCCGCCCAACGGAAAATGTACGCCGCAAACTCAGCCCGTGACTCCAATTCGACGATTGCTGCGATATCACTTTCTCGCGCTACCTGAATGTCGACTTGCATGGGCGGGATCGTACACGATCCGAGCTGGCTTACCTCTTGACAGCGAGCAACGACACGCTGCGCACGCCGTACTTGCGCGAAGCGCGCTGTGCGTTGTTCGAAAGGAAACGGTACCTGTCGTTTTCCTTTCGCGCGGTTACTGTGAAGCCCGCTCGCTCGATGACATCGACGTACTCGTCGCGCTTCATGGCGCCACCGATGCATGCAGCCCACAGCGTCGCGTCGCAGCTGATCGTCTCGGGCAGCCGCAGATCGGTGACGATATCTGAGATGGCCAGCCGCCCATTTCGCTTGAGGAGTCGTGCGGCCTCCAGAAACACGGCGACCTTGTCAGCGGCCAAGTTGATAACGCCATTGCTGATCACGACATCGCATGACTCGGCTGGCAATTGCGTGGCGTCAATGAAACCCTTGTGGAATCTCACGGTGGAGAATGCGCCTTCATCGGCGAGGCGCCGCGCCTTGGCCAGCTGCGCATCGGTCATGTCGACGCCGATCACCTGGCCGCCCGATCCGACCTTGTTCGCTGCAATGAAGCTGTCCATGCCCGATCCACTGCCCAGATCGACGATGCATTCGTTCGGGCTCAGCGCCGCGAGATCGAAGTAGTAGCCGACCCCGGCGAACGATTGCACTGCGGCCGAAGGAACCGCATCCAGCTCCGATTCCAGATACCCGAGCCGACGAGCCATCGCGCGGCCCATCTCGAAGTGGAAGTCGCCCTCTGGAGCGAGTGCAACTTGCGTGTACATCTCTTTGACCTTGCGTTCGAGATCTGCGGTATCGACCGCAGCAGGTACAGTCGTCGTCATGATAGCTGGCTCCCAATTTTGCGTTGCGCAGATGAAGGCGTGTGGGCGGGGCGGCGACGTGGCCGTCACCGCCGCCTTCGGTCACTTCGACGGGCCGTCGAACGCGTCGCACGACACGTTGTTGTGCCAGTTCACGAACGTGCCGGTCGGATTGTCCTTCCACGCCCAGACGTGCAGCGTGTAGAACGCCTTCAGTCCGAAGCGATTGGGGGCCGGGAAGTAGTGGAAGATCTGGCCGTTCAACTCGGGCGCCTGCGCGTGGGTCGCGTCCCATGCGGCGGCGTCGACGATGTAGTCCGCGCCGATCAGTCGCGAGCGGCCGCTCGACGTCGGTTCGTAGATCACGATTTCCGGCTGCCAGGCGTCGATCTTGCCGTCCATGTACAGGCCCAGGTTCACGTAGTGCAGGCCCATCGCTCCGGAGTCGTCACCGCTGACGCAGCCGAACAGCAAGTGATAGTCCTCACTTTCCGCGACTTCGACGTCGCGGAATTTCGCGGTCGCCTGCCGCACGATCTTGACGAGCTCGTTCGTCTTCTTGCGTTGGTCGCCGCTCGTCGCCAGTTGCGCGTGCGCCTCGTCGGCGTGCGCCTGCGGCGTCGGGGCGCTTGCGAGGACGAGCATGCCGAGCACAGAGCAAGGGAAAGTCATTGCAAGTTGTCTGACTCTCATTGTGAGTCTCCTGTTTGGGGGAAATCTCCTGCGTTCATGGCATTGATCAGCTGCACGGCGGCTGGTCGACCGTAGGTGACCTCGGCGCGTACCTGCGGCGGCGCGGCCGCAACGAGCTGGTGGTCGGGAAGCATGCCGAGCGAATCGTTTACAGTTGAGAAGGCGAGGCGAAACGCCACGTGCACAGTGGCTTCGAAGATCTCTCGATCCGACAACCCGGCGATGCGCAGCTCCTCTATGTCCAGCGCGCTCGCTGACCCGGGATCATTGACGATCTGCTCGGCCCAGCGTCTGAGCGCAATCTCGCGCGCCGTCGATGCGGGTGGGTCGATGCCTCGCAGGACCTCGGCAACTGCCGAGGCGCCGCGCAGGCCAGCGAGCCTCGTACCCCAAGCGAGAGAGCAATACGGGTCACCCAGCGCACGCGCCGTGGCGCACACGAGCAACGCAATCTCTCTCGGCGTGAGACTCGTTCCCGCAAGCAGCTGTTGGCGGACAAGTGCGAACGCCTCGGCCACATCGGGGCGCCACGCCCATGCGCGTTCCAGATTCATCACGTACCCCGTCTGGGCGCGATCTCTTTCGAGGTACGCCAGCGCGTCCGCACTGTTCGGTTCGTTAAGGAACATCGCGCTGTGCTCCTTGCGAAGGACTCGTCGTGCGTCGAGCCTGCCAGAGCCGCGGCACGAGCATCGGCGTGCTGCGCCGGTATGCGACATAGTCGCTGCCGAACGTATCGACCAGATCGCGCTCTTCCAGCTGGATCGCGATGACGATGTAGGCGGTCGTCATGATCGCGAACACCAGGTGTGCGACGGTCATGGTGGGCGCTGCCCAGAAGATGACCAGCCAGCCGATGTAGAGCGGGTGACGCACCACTCGATAGAGGCTCGGCGTCCGAAACTGCGGCGGGCGGTAGCTCTTCCCCGTGAAGTGCCGCCAGACCTGCGCGAGACCGAAGAGATCGAAGTGATCGATCAGGAACGTCGTGTAGAGGAGCAACAGCCAACCGAACGCGTACAGTCCGATGACGGCCATACGTCCAACGCCCTCCGGAACGCTCCACAAGACGCCGCCGATCGGTTCCCAGAAAACGAACAGGGCGATCAGCGCGAGCGAGCTCGCCAAGACGTATGTGCTGCGCTCCGCCGCTTCAGGAACGATCCGCGTCCACCAGCGTTTGAACGCCGGCCGCGCCATGATGCTGTGCTGAAGCGCAAAGGCTGCAAGCAGGCCGAGGTTGATCGCCAGCGCCTGGCCTAGCGGACGATCCGCAGCGCCGTCGAGTAGTGTCGGTGTGGCGAACCCGCCGATGAAGCCGATGGCGTAAACGAACACGCCGAGGAACACGGCATAGCAGAGAAGACCGTAGAGAAAGATTCCGATGCGGGACATGGTCCCCTCCTTCGTGACGTTGACCTGCGAGCCAGCAGGATGAAACGTTGGAGGCGAAACCACATCGGACTCGGCGCCTAATTCACATCGAGACGCACCTAATTTTCGTGCTCGCCGAGCAGACCGCGCTGACGAGCGGCCGCTGCCGCTTCGTGGCGACTGGACGCGCCGAGTTGCGCGATGATGGCGGACACATGATGTTGTGTCGTTTTGCGTGAAATGTAGAGACGTTCGGCGATCAGGGTGTTGCTCAAACCCTGCCCTAAAAGGGACAGCACTTGCGCCTGTCTTCGCGTCAGCCCAATCGGATTGGAGCGCGTCTGCGCACTGGGGCCACGCGGTACCGATCTGGCTCCGCGCGCTCGCATGCGACGGCGTAGCAGACTCGCTGCCGGTGTCGCACCCAAGCGGTCGAACAGCGCAAGCGCTTCAACCTGTGCTGCGTCATCGCCCATCGAAAGCGCAATCGCCTGTTCGTAGACGCATCCCATTTCTTGCCAAGCCTGAGCCGCTTCGCGCCAGCGGCCCTCGATGTGCGCGCGATGCGCAGGGCGGAGGCCATTCATGATCTCCGCCGGCAGTCGGACGGGTTCACCCAAGATCCTCAACCAAAGTGCGATGTCTGCCAAAGCCCACCGCTGCCCTTGCGCGCAGCATGCTGTTTCGAAAGCAGCGCGGAGTCGCTCGAGGGCGCCGGGTCGCGGCAAGCCGAGCCAGAGCGCTTCGGCATCCACTACGGCTAGTGGTGCTCGACGCATGATGTCTCGATGTGAGGTCGGCATTGCGCGCAGTTCGTCGAGCACACGCTCTTCTGAGACTCCCGTTCTGATGCGCGCGCGCGCAAGTGCAATGGTCGCATTGAATCGAGGTGTGCCGCGCGGGTAGGGACCGCACAGCACGAACTCCGCTTCGCTCACAGCCTCCTGAATCCGTCCGAGGTCCAGCAGGGCAATGGCGCGAGTTCCTCGGATGTATGCTTCGAGCGGCGCGTTATCCCTGGCTGCCGCAATGCTGACGCCCTCATCCATGTAGTCGGAGAGCCCGGCATAGCGCCGATCGCTCGTCATCATGTAGGCGAGATTGGCGTACATGCGAGGCAAGAGGTCCGGCGCACCGCGTTGCCGCGCTTCGGCAATCGCAGAGACCATGTACGGCGCTCCGGCTTCGACGTTCGACGAGCATCGTGCAGTGGTGGCATTGGTGAGCGCATGGAGGAAAATGTCCCAGCGTTCCAATGCTTCCGCGCGCGCCATCGCTTCCAGCGCCCGCGGGATCGCAAGATCGTTTCGATCCGCGAGCATGTCCAGCTGCGATTGAGTGCTCAGCGCCATCGCGTATTGCCACGTGTCGTGGTGCTCGCGCATCACGTCGAGCGCTTCCTGTGCTTGCTGCTCAGCACGTTCAGGCTGACCGAGATGCCAGTGCAGTCGAGCCGAGATTCTCAACGCGTTACCGAGTCCGATGACATCGCCCGCGCGCTTGCGTGCGGCGATCGCCTTCCCGACTGCAGTCATGGACGTCTCGAACGCACCGCATTCGTCGCCTGTTTCGGCCTGCCGCTCCAGCAAGTCTGCGCGCTCGAAATCAGAGAGCCAGTGCCCATGCTCGAGTGCGCGGGCCAAGTGCTGAACACTTTCCCGGTGCGCCCCGAGAGCATCAGCCTCATCCGCCGCGCGGCGCGAGTAGAGGACGAGGTCCTCGCCAGCGGCAGCTTCCTGGGCATGATGGGCGAGCTCCGCGGCGCGGATGCCGTCACGGGTCTTGAGCAGATCGAGCGCGGCGGCATGCAGTTCACGCCGACGCAAGGGAGCCATTGCTTCGTGGATCGCACGCCTGGCAAGCTCATGACGGAACGCGAGCGCCTTTCCATGGCTGTTGAGCATGCCGGCGCGCATGCATTCTTCGACTCCCGCACACTCCTGATCGTCCGCCAGCAAGCGCAGCATCTCCTGATCGATCTGGCGCGGAAAGATGGACGCACAATCGAGCGTACGCCGTGCGAGCGCACTCAGGCGCGACGAGCGCGCCAATGTGGCTTCTCGCACACTGTGTGGAACGCCAGATCCATCCGTCGCCAGAAACTCGGTGACGTGGAAAGGATTGCCTCCGGTCAGCGCAAAGATCTCGTGTGCGGTGCGACCTTGACGACCAGCCAGGACAGATATGGCGTCAATGGACAGCGGTTCCAGCACGATGCGCTCTCGGCAATCGCGCGGCATATCTCCCCACAATGCTGCGAGTCGCGATTGCGACGCAGACTCGTCATTGCGAAACGTCACAACAATCAGGATAGGCGCGGTGCGAACACGACGACCGAGATAGCGCAACGAATCGAGGGTTGCCTCATCTGCCCAGTGGATGTCCTCGATCAGCAGCAGTCCGGGCGGCCGGCCCGAATTGAGCAGTCTGAGCAGGGCTTCGAAGGTCATCAGTGGACTGGTCGATGATAGCGAGAAGCGACCCTCGCTATCGCGAGCGATATCGCGAAGTGGTCCCAGCGGTTCAGGTGTGGCGAGATGTTCGCAACCGCCGACGTAGACGCGTGTATCGCGTCGGTGTGCGTCCGTGAAGCCAAGAGCCAGCGATGTCTTGCCTATGCCGGCTTCTCCTTCTATCGAGACGATCTGTCCTTGTCCGCGGCGCGCCGACGCCAGCGCTGCCTCGAGTCGAGATCGAGGCCCTTCGCGCTCCAGCAGTGTCACGGCGCGCATTTCGATTCCTCAGGACTGCCGCAGGATCTCCGTCATGCGATCGACCGTTGTGTCGATTTCCTCGCGTGTCGTGCGCCGGCCCAGACTGAAACGTATGGCGCCCATTCCGGCGGTTTCTCGAATGCCCATGGCGCGCAAGACCGGGGACAGCTCAACCCGTCCTGAATGACACGCGGAGCCGGTCGAGGCGGCCACGCCGTCCAGCGCGGCAAGCACTTCCGCGCCCGCGCGCCCGACGGCTGACACGTTGAGCGTATTCGGCAGCCGATATTCGGCGTGGCCGTTGAGCAAAATTCGGTCGCCGAGCCGCTCGCGGAGCGTGGTCCACATCCCATCGCGCAGCTCGCCCGCGCGTTGCGTCCACGAAAGATCCTCGGCCAGCGCACACGCAGCGCCCAGGCCGACGGCGAGCATCGCACTCTCCGTCCCCGCGCGCCGGCCGCTCTCGTGACCAGCGCCGTGGATCAGCGGTTCGAGTTTGACGCCCGAGCGGACGTACAAGGCGCCCACGCCTTTGGGTGCATAGACCTTGTGGCCTACTACCGAGAGAAGGTCTACACCCAGCTCGTCCACGCTCGTTCGGATCTTGCCGACCGACTGCGCGGCATCAGTGTGAAATGGCACGCCGCGGCTGCGCGCTATGCGTGCGCATTCTTCGATCGGTTGGATCGTGCCGACTTCGTTGTTCGCATGCATGATGCTGATCAGAATCGTGTCAGGCGTGATGGCGCGCTCCAGATCTGCCGGATTGATACGACCGGTGTCGTCGACCGGCAGGTAGGTCACGCGCGCGCCGAGCCGTTCCAGAAATCTGCACGGCTCGAAAATGGAGGGATGCTCGACAGCGCTCGTGATGATGTGGGCCGCGCGATTCCCACGTGCGAAGTACAGTCCCTTGAGGGCAAGATTGTTCGACTCGCTACCGCCGCTCGTGAACACGATCTCCTGCGGCGAGCAGCCGAGGAGCGCCGCGACCTGGCCGCGACTTCGTCGAGGAGGCGCTTGGCTGACTCTCCTGCCCAATGGGCGCTCGACGGATTGCCGTAGGAATCCTCCATCGCGGCACGCATCGCCTCCGCGACACTGGGATCGACTGGCGTGCTCGCGTTGTAGTCGAGATAGATACGCGTCATCTTGTGCTCACCTGCAGTCGTGCCGGGAGCGTCTCGCGCATGCGAAGTGCGACCACTACGCCCGATGCGAAAGTCACAGCTGCAACCGCTGCTATGGCCGCCGAGAGTCCAAATGCATCGGCAATCACGCCTGAAAGGATTGCGCCGAATGCGTATCCGAGGTCGCGCCAGAGCCGATAGACACCGACGGATGAGGCGCGCCAAGCAGGGTGCGCCACATCGCTGATCGCAGCCAGGAGAGTCGGATAGACCATCGCCGTCCCGATTCCAAGAAGCACAGCTCCGATGAGCGCGTCAGTCATGCTGTTGGAAACCAGAACGATCGCGATGCCGGCGGCCTGGACCCACATGCCGGTCGCGACGAGCCATTTGCGTCCGACACGGTCCGACCAGGCGCCGGTCGCGACCTGCACGATGGCCCATGTCGCCGGGTACACGGCTGCGAGGATGCCGATCTGCTCAAGGCTCATCTGGCGAGCCGCGAACCACAATGGAAAAAGGCCCCACGCCATCCCGTCGTTGAGGTTGTTGACGAGACCCGCCTGCGTCACGCTCGACAAATTCGGGTCTGTGAACGTAGTACGTCGGAACACTTCTCCTTGGGAGGGCGGTGCTGCCACGCCTTTCGTCGCGGAGGATTCGAGCGCAACGTGGTCACGCGTTTCACGAACGGCAAAGACAGATAAGAGAAGCCCAAGCAACGCGAAGGCAATGCCGAGATAGAACGGTTCCGGGCGCAACCCGAAGCGCTGGGCGATCGTCGCAGTAGCCAGGGCGCTTGCCGCGAGGGCGACATACCCTGCGAACTCGTTCAACCCCATGGCGAGCCCGCGCTGCTTCGGTCCTGCCAGATCGATCTTCATGATCACCGTCACCGACCAGGTCAGACCCTGGCTGATGCCTAGCAGTACGTTCGCACTGACGATCCAGCCCCAGCTGGGCGCATACATGAGCAGCAGCGGGACTGGCAGTGCGACCAGCCAACCCACTACGAGAATGCGTTTGCGGCCGTACCGATCTGCGAGACGTCCCGCGAGGTAGTTCGTTGCAGCCTTTGTGACTCCGAAAGCGACGATGAACGAGAGCACGGCGGTCCGAGCAGCAATGCCAAACTCCTGCTGAGCGATGGCAGGCAGAATGCTGCGCTCGAGGCCGACCATCCCGCCGACAAACGCGTTCACTAGCACAAGCAGCGAGAACTGCGCCCAGTTCTCGCGCAGGCCAAGCCGGATGCTTGTCGCGGCCACCGCTACACCGGCGGACCGCTACGATTTGTGCGCAAGATGTCGTGCATCTGCGCGGGCTTGGGAGGAACGTTCGAGATGGTCTCGATGAAATCCTCGACTGATGCGCGCAGGAGCGGATTCCACCGCTTCTCAAAGGCAATCGTGCTGGACGGTTTGCCGCTCATTCCCGCGCCACAGCTGGAGCCTGCGAAATGAGCCGGATAGATCTCAAGATCGTCGGGCAACGTGAGCAGCTTCGCATGCAGACTGGCGAAGAGTTCCCGCGCGCTCTCACGCGCATGCCCGGGCAGATCCGGTCTCCCGACCGCACCGACGAACAGCGTGTCGCCAGTGAGGATGAACCACGGGTCAGGTCCGCGCCGCAGGTCCTTTACAAGCAGGCAAATGCTCTCAGGCGAGTGTCCCGGTGTATGGAGAACTACGGCCCGCGTATTGCCAAGATCGATCTCCTCGCCATCCTGGAGAGCAGTGAAAGGCAGGCTTACATCGGCGGACTTGTGCAAGCAGTAGAGGGCGCCGGTTCGGCGCGCAATGTCGGCGCCGCCGGAGCGATGGTCGGCATGCACGTGTGTGTCGATCGCGTGCGTGATGCGCATGCCCTTGGCTGTCGCGAACTCTATGTATGTATCGACGTCTCGGGCCTGTGGATCAACGACCGCACACTTTCCAAGCGTGCCACAGCCGAAGACGTAGGACGCGCAGCCGGTGTCGAAGTAATAGAAGGGCCGGAAAATCATGGCTCAGGCCTCCGACGCAGATTTCTCGATCTTCCATCCCCGCGCTCGCCAATCCATGACGCCTTGCTCCATCCGCTGCGCACGGAAACCTCGCTTGCGCAGCAGCTCAATCGCCTCAATGGCCATGACGCACTGTGGGCCGCGGCAATAAGCGACGATCTCGCGGTTCTTTGGAAGGTCCGCCAGATGTCGTTTCAACTCACTGAGGGGAACGGATCGGGCGCCGGGAATGTGCCCGGCTCGGTATTCCAGCTCTGGCCGGACATCGAGCACGGTGACTTCACCCTTGCGAACGCGCTGCATGAGCTCTTCCCCGGATACCCGCTCGAGCTCGCCGCGAGTCTTCAGGTAGGCCTGCATGATTGCGCCGACTTCAGCGAAGCGGGCTTCGGCCAGCTCACGCATCGCATGGACGAACCTGAGGACCCCTTCGTCAGCGAGCCGGTACTCGACAAACAGCCCCAGCTTTTGCGCATCGACTAGCCGGCTGGCGAGAAGGACTTTCAGGTGTTGCGACGCGTTAGCGACAGTGAGTGCGGCTTGATCGGCGAGGGCTTCTACGGTGCGCGGACCCTGGCACAGCAGCTCCAATAGCTCGATCCGCTTCGGGGCGGCCACAGCTTTGCCGATGCGCGCGAACTGCGCGTAGACGCCATCCTTCATCTCGCGAGCTTGCATTGCGGCCTCTATTCAAGTGCTTTATTGAATACTAGAATAGAACGCGGTCAAATGTCGAGGCCTTCGATGGTGGCTCCTGCAGTCCATGTGCACGAAGGAGTGGTCGTCTGGTCCGCCGGCTCAGCACGTCGGCCGGTGGACGTCTGGTTCCACCCAGCGCTCGGGGACTCGAATCTGACCTATCGCCAGGCGTTCGACTCTGAGCTGCTTGACCACGCGCGCGTCTTTGTCTACGACCCGCCAGGGCACGGTGCGTCACCGCCATACCGGAAGGACTCACGGTGGAACGTGCCACGCGCCTGTGGTGCTTACTCATCCGGCGATTCTCAAGATCAAGGCGCGTCGTGTTGGTGGGCCACTCCATGGCAGGCGTCATTGCAAGCCGCACTGCGAATCTGCTCAGCAGGCCTCCGGCGATGGTGATAGGAGTTGAGGCAAACCTCACTCCGGCCGACGCATACTTCACAGGCCTCGCTGCACAGGTTGATGAACCTGCCGCCTTCCATGCATATCTGCGTTCGCGCGTTGAACAGTTGGCGCGGAACGATGTGGGCGCTCGGCTCTTCGCCTGTAGCCTCGAGCTCGCCGACGCGCTGACACTCTGGACACTCGGCCGTTCGGTCGTAGCCGAAAGTGATCCTGGGGGAGCATTTCGTCGGCTGCGGTGCCCAAAACTTCACTACTGGGATGTATTGGGTGCATCGCGAGATACGCGCGACTATATCGACAGACACCGCCTTCCCAACCGCATGCTGACTGGCATGGGGCATTGGCCGATGAGCACGAACGCCGGCGAGTTCTATGGGGCGGTTGCAGCCGAACTTTCAAGAATTAAATCAACCGAGAGATAGGACACGGCTTGTTGATCTCGTGGCGCGCCTCTCGTGACAAGTCCCATGGGCAACGGGCATTTCTTGGCCCTTCTTGCAGGACGTTTCGCGCGGGGAGACAACACCACAGTCCCCTGGTCGCATGGCCGCGTCGCCCTGCGTCGTCTCAACTTCCTGGGCCTTGCCGGCGCCAGACTGCCCGGATGAAACTTACTCTGGCGCTATCTGGCGTGGCGCCGCTCAGCGTGTCCGTCGATGGATCCTTTGAGTAGCTCGAGCCAGGCCCCGCGCCACTTGATGGCTTTGTGCACGTTCGGCGCCTGGCGTGTCACGACGGGAGAGCAAGTCGATGGTGCGAATTTATGGCCACCCTTTCGCCGCCTTCTATTGGAAGGCGCTCATTGCTCTGTATGAGCGCGACGTGCCATTCGAATTTCTGATGATCGACGCTGAACACCCGGAAAACGCCGAAGCCGTTCAGTCGCCTCGCCCCGACAGGCCAATTTCCGGTCCTGGTTGACGGCGATCGCACAGTGATCGAATCGGCGGCGATCATCGAGTATCTCGACCTTCATCACGGCGATGCGCCGCCAATGGTTCCGGCTGATCCACGCGCCGCCATCGAGGCGCGGCAGATGGACGGTGTTTTTGACGACTACGTCATGGCGCCGCTGTCGCGCATGGTTCTCAACGCCTTGCGCGATGAGGACAAACGGGATCCGTATGTGGACGCTGACGCGAAAGCGACGTTAGACAAGAGCTATGCGTGGTTGAACCGTTGGATGACGGGGCGCGAGTGGGCGGCGAACGACGTCTTCGGCATCGCTGACTGCGCGGCGGCGCCGGCGCTCTTCTACGCCCACTGGGGGCGCCCGATCCCAGAGTCTCACACTGCGCTTCGGGACTATCGGGCGCGTTTGCTCGCTCGCCCGTCGATCGCGCGAGTCGTCGACGAGGCAAGGCCGTGGCGGGAGAACTTCCCGCTCAAGGGGCACACTCCGGACTGACGGCCAAGTCGCGGGACCGCGCGCACCTCGCACTGGCCGCTCACATTCGTTCCCCGGGCAATTGGCTGGCTTGCTTCACCCAAGCGGCGAGCTGAGCTTCGTCGAGCTTGTGGTCCTCGTGGATGTCCACGTAGCGCACGTCCTTATGCTTGGACTCGCCGGGAGGGAGAGGACGCAGCGACGCGCCGCGGAAGAAAGCCACTTTGACGTACTTCGTGAAGCAATGAAAGTTGAGGAACCAGCCCTGGTCCTCGACGCCATAGAAGGGCGAGTTCCATTTGACTGCCTTGTGCACGCCGGGGACGGTGCGCACGATGAGCGAGTCGAGGCGGCGCCCGACGTCGCGTTTCCACCCCGGCATTGCCGCGATGTAGGCCTGCACGGGGGCGTCGCCGTCGGCCTTCGCGATCTGAGGGTTGCCGCCTGCGAGGAGGGCCGGCTTCGCAGCGACCCGCTTGGCGGCGGCCTTCTTTGCGATCTTCGCCGACTTACTGGACGTCTTGCCGGTCATTGTGTTCACCCAATCGATAGACTCATATGTAATCGCTGATGCTTGAGAGTCCCCGTCAGGTCCTGCCGCACCTGGTTCTTCCAACTAGTCACCGGTTCGGACCTCAAACTCTCCACCTCGTGTTGCGTCGATCGGTGAAACGACCGTCGAAGGCAGTCGTCAACGCGCCGTCCGAACTCGCACAACGTTCCGGCTGGGACGCCGAATGTTTGATCGGCGCTGATCGGGCTTCCGCGCTCAATCGCGCTCGCGGCGCTTGATGCAGCAACACTTCGACAGCGAACCCATAGTCTGATGTACATGGACGTACGAATGGCGCGGTAGCGCATGGATGCGCGAGAGCGGCCATCGACTCTCCGGCCCATCTGGTCGCGGCCGTGCCCTCATCAATATTCAGAACACGTCCAGGTCCCGGCCGACGACAACCTGTCCTGAGTAGCGGGTCGTCATTTCGCTCAGCAACACTTCGGGTCTCGAGCGCTGACTGTCGACCACAGGTCGCCAGGCAATCGAAGCATGGTAGAGGATGAGCAGGCGCGGTCGCGCCTGCCTCGCCAGCTCCGCCAGTTGCGTGGTGGTGGTGTGATATCTCGCGGCGTAGTTCTCAAAGTCAGGACGCCTTGACAGCCAATCGTGCGTCAGCACTTCGTGAATCAGAATGTCGCAGCCATTGCAGGCGTCAATCGTCGTCTGCGCAGGATTTGTGTCGCCTGAGATCACGATGCTGCGGTCGGCGGTGTCGAAGCGATACCCATAGCTCTCCATGGCGTGCTTCGTCGCGAACGCCGTGACCGTAACGTTGGCGTCCTTGTACACAACACCTGGGGCGATTTCGTGTGCGTTGACTTTGTGTCCCTCGGGGAAGGAACCAACGCTGTACAGCTTCTCCGCGTAGTGTTTCGAGCGCGCGTCGAAATCGGCGCGGTACGCTTCAAGGATATGTTTGGTCATATCCTTGATTCCGGCGGGCCCGTAGACCTCCAGTGAAACTCGTCGTCCAAGCACCCAGGGAGTCAGGATCAGATCCGGATAGCCAACGGTGTGATCCGAATGCAAATGGGTGACAAATACAACGCGCAGATTCGTTGGTTCCAACGCGGTGACGCCTCTGTCCGCGACCGCGGCTTTGGCGCGTCGCACGACGCCGGCGCCAAAGTCGACGAGATACGCGGCGCCGTTGACGACGATGGCTGTTGCGGGTCCCGAGCGGTCAGGATCGGCGGGCGGAGTTCCCGTCCCCAGCAATACGACTTGCGTGCGGCTTGCCGGCGCCTTGACCTGCGTTTGTTGCGCGCTCAGCGACGTGCTGAATATCAGCAGACCGCCGGTAACGACCATCAAAGGCCTGAACAACGGGCGATGAATGTACACCTGGTTCTCCTCGGCGGCCCTCGCGATTCTCAACGGGCGCCAAGCTCCAACGCCCAGGCGAGCAGGTCGGTTGCAGTCGCGTCCGGTGAGCGAGGCCCTGATCGGCTCGTGGCTCAGGGCGAGCCGCGCAGAATTTCGCCCGGCGAATAGAGCAGGCCGCGCTCGCTGAGGCTTTTGCGCTGGCGACGCGCCTGTGCGTTGCATTGATCGCCGAAGAATCCCTGAACCTGCCAATTGCCGACGTAGCCCCACGCCCCGGTGTTCAAATTCACCCAGTAATTGCCGTCTGGAATGGCCGTGCAGGCGAGGCTTTCCAGCTGCGCAATTTGTTGCTCGGTCATGCGCTGGCCATTGACGATTACGGCGCGGGTCTGGGCGTTCGCAAACACAGCGAGAAACGGCAAGCACAAAGCAGTCAGCAGCAGTAGGGGGTGCTTCATTCGCAAGGCCCTGCGTGTCTTCGGGGGTAAGCCAGACTGTACGTCGCACCTGCGGACGAATGCGACGGACCAAGGGGCTACGCACGGGAGAGCACAGAGGTTGTCTACTCATGCGTGCCGGGCCACGCCCTTCCAGAACCGGTAATTGCCTCCTGGGCGCGTTCTCCGTCCGGCGGCTTGCCCGGCACGTCGATGTCGAAGTGCAGGACTTCCTCGCGCGAACCGAGTCTTTCGTACAGTGCGATCGCCGGCGGGTCCGCGTAGTCGGCCTGGACGTAGACGATCCATGCGCCGCGCTGAGCCGCGATCTCGCGCAGCCGCTCGATGAGAGCGGTCGCGATCCCCCGCCGGCGATGTAGTTCGTCGACCGCGAGGTCGTAGATGTACAGCTCGCACCGCGCCCGCTCGAACTTGTCGAGTTCGTAGGCGACGAGTCCGCCCACCACTTCCTCGCCGACAAGCGCTACCAGCGCGATCACATGATCCTTTGCGAGAAGCGCTTCGAGATAAGCATCACTCGGCGGCGCCGCGCCATATGTCTCGGCATCGCCGAAGGCGTGTCCGAACAGCGCGTTCAGCGCGCGAAGCTGCGGAACGTCGGCGGGCGTCAGTCGGTGGATGCGGAAGAACGAGTGCATGGCCCGGTTGTGGTCACGGCGCCCGTCTCAATTCTTCCAGCGACGGACCCGTGCATTCGCGTTGCTTGCCTCACGGTTGCTGCCGTGGAGCGGCAGCCGAGCATCGAAACGTGGTGACCTGCTTGCCCGTACCCGGAGGAAGTGCAGGATCCTTGTTCACCGTCGATATGATCTCGGCGCTCTGCTGGCCAGCTCGGCGGCAGGCTCGGGTAGACAGGTCCTTCGCGACCTCGGCGCCGGCTTCATGCTCGATGGTCGTGGTGTCGTCATCGTTGATCTTGACGATCGTGCACGCGCTCGTGAAGAGGATGCAGGCTGCAAGCAGGGCGACGAGACGTGTCATGGCTTACCCCGGATTTCTGCGCGCTGTCGTGTCATCGTACGCTACTCCCCGGTGAAGTCGTTCGCGTGATCGGTCATCGCTCCAGCGAAATCGCGGCAATGAACCCTGGGGAAGCTTTGATTTACCCGTCTACCCAGACATTCGAAGAATGCAGATGCCCGAAAGATGACCAAAGGAAATCCCCTCCACGCGGGACAAGGTGTATCGAAGCTGCCTTCGATCGGGTAGCGGTACTTCTGAGGATCCCGCGAACTTCACCGCCGCGCTATGAACGCATCGATATTTCGCGCCAGCACCACCATAGGGACGCCGCCGCCCTTCACGACGGCATCGTTGAACTGACGGAGATCGAACTTCGCGCCCAGGGCCTTTTGCGCCTTGGTGCGCAGCCGGTTGATCTCGCTGTGACCCACCTTGTAGCCGCAGGCCTGGCCGGGCCATGCGCAATAGCGATCGACTTCGCTGGTCACCTCCTCGACGCTTGAACCGTTGGTAGAGGCGAACCACTGAATCGCCTGCTCACGCGTCCAACGTTTTGCATGCAGACCCGTGTCGACCACGAGGCGACACGCACGGAAGGCGATGGACTGCAGATATCCCAGACGACCGAACGGATCGTCATCGTACACGCCGAGCTCGTCGGCGAGCTGTTCAGCGTACAGCGCCCAGCCTTCCGAATAGGCATTGAACGCGAGCAGCGAGCGGGACAGCGGCAACTTGAATGTGTACTCGCCCTGCCAGACGTGTCCCGGAATGGATTCGTGGTATGTGAGCGTCGGCAAATTGTAGGTGGTCCAGACGCTCATCGTGCGCAGATTGATCCAGAACTTCCCCGGCACTTTGCCGTCGATAGTGCCTGCGCCGCCATACGCGCCCGGAGCGCCCGGCTCCACCTCCGGCGGCATGCGCTTGATCTCCAGGTTCCCGGGCGCCAGCGTTGCAAACGCGCGCGGAAGTCGCGAGCGCATATCGCGCACGCGCTCTTCGAGATAAGCCATGAGGCGCGCACGGCCTTCGTCGTTATCCGCAAAACGAAAGCGCTGCTGCTTGCCGAGTGCGGTCATCCGCTCGCCAACGGTCCCCTGAGTCAGGCCCTGACTCTTCAGGATGGCGTCCATCTCGGCCTGCAGTGCACGCAGTTCTTCTCGACCCCGATCGTGAATCTCATCCGGCGTCATGCGCGTGGTCGTCGCTGCTCTCAGCGTCCACGCGTAGTACGCATCGCCTTGCGGAAGCTTCCACACGCCCGCATCACCGGTTGCGCGCCGGCGATGCGCTTCCAGCTCGGCGATCTGGCGGTCGAGCGCCGGCGCCATTTTGTCTGCTGCAATCTTCGCCGCCTTGCGAGGCGTAATCGCCCGACATTGCTTTCGTCCGCTTCGCGAGCGAGGTCACGAGCGACCAATCCGCGATGTTTCCGCCGCGCGCGATCCTGATCTGATTGAGCGTCTTGTCGAGCAGAAAATCCGGCGCGATCACACCCTTGCCCCGCCGCGGTTTGCAGGCGTCCGGTTTCACCATCCAATTGACCGGCATAAGCCTCAAGGCGCGACAGGTAGGCGTCCGCATCCTCTCGCGTCTCCACGGTGTGCTGTTCGTCCAGCATGCTCGGTATCTCGAGAAACGCGCCGGTGTTCTGTGCGACGACATAGGGGGCGTTGCGCCAGGACCAGCTCGAATTGAGCAACGCGACATCGCCGTACGGGAAGGCAAACCCCTCAGCCGCAAATTCATGCGCCGTGCGCATGACATCCACATCGATGCGCGCCGCTTCGCCGAGACCGGACGAATCGATCGATTTCATCCGCTCGAGTCGCTTCGCCACGCGCCGTGCGATGGCCTCCTGTCCCGCCGCCGAGCGGTCGGACAACCTGGCCTTCAGCGCGGCGCGCGGGCCGGTATCGATCCCCAGGCCGGTCGCGCTCTCCGGATAGTCGACGAGCAGTTCTTCAGCAAACTCCGCCAACAGCTTGAGCGCCGCTGCATCCTTGTCGGCGCCAGCGGCGCGTGCGGGCAGATTGGCTACGGCGATGGCGGCGCCGGCGCCCACGATGAAATCGCGGCGGCTGGTGGTCATCGAGGAGTCTCCTGGCGGGGTGGTAGAAGCATCTGGCCGCAATGATATCTGCGCCGGATCAAGTTGGGCGCCTGCTCACGATCAGGAGCACGCGGCGATCGCATACGTTGCTCGCTGATATGGCGCTGGCTGCGCTTCGACGCGGCGCCAATGTCCAGGCGAAGAACATTTCGGTCTCCTGGAGTCTCGTACGTCCGCTTCGGCGCCGAAAGCACACCTCCTCGGCGTCCGCGCTTGTGTCATCGCGTTGACAGTGCACACGCTCGCTCCCGCGCGATGCTCCTTCTCGTCCGGATACACCGGCACGCGAAGGGGGATTATCCGTGTGCAGACGACCCATCTGGCGCGCAAGCCTCGCCGCAATCAGCGCGACGTTGCCGGCGCCGTGCGCGCACTCAACCGCAGCTGAGTACACGATCGACCCGGCTCACACCATGGTCAGCTTCGAAATGCGCAGTCTCGGAACTGCGAAGCGCGGCGTGCTCCACGGGGTCGCGGGTACGGTAGCGTTCAATTCCCAGACGGGTAGCGGCCGGATCGACATCGTGATTGACGCGCGCTCCGTCCAGGCTGGCGGCGCAGCAATGGAGAAATTCGTGCGCGGCCCGGCGATGCTCAACGTCAGCGCGCATCCGCAGATCGTCTACAGGGCGGAGCGCGTGATTTTCGTCGAAGGCAAACCCACACGCATCGAGGGCGAACTCACGCTGCTCGGCGTCACCCGAATCGTGCCGCTCGCGGTGACTCGCTACGACTGCACGAACCAGAGCTATCCGGACCAACAGCGTTGCTCGATGGTCGCCGCCGCCTCCTTCAGGCGATCGGCATTCGGTATGACGCGCTATCGCGCCATCGCGAGCGATGAGGTCCAGCTCGCGATTCACGCCGAAGGTGTGCGGGTTTTTTCCGACGACGCGCCGCCTGGTCTGATGCCGCCAGGCCGATCGCTTCTGCATATGGCCAGGGTTGAACGCTCGCCCCAATAGTTCAGACCGCGTCGAACGCGTTGTCTCCACGCGGCCTGGCGGCTCAGAAGTACGTCTCGCGGATCGTGTAATCGTAGATCGACCGCCTCCTTGACGGGGCGCATCCTCCCGCGGGTGCGCAGCACCTTCCAGGCGCTCGGGGCCGTCGAAATCGGTCCGTCCGCCGATATCTACCCGCCAATCCGTGCGGCCTTTAGAATGATTTGCAACAAGAACATACGCGGGGGGCATCGTGAACAGCCATGAGTCCGGCGGGTTCGATTTCAAATTTCTCGAGCGGCTGAAGCGGCGCAACCTCTTTCGTGTGACGGCCGCGTATCTCGGTGTGGCGTGGTTCGTGGTGCATGTTGCGACGGTCATCGGTGAGACATTCAAGCCGGTGCATCACGCACTGCCATGGTTGATATACGCACTCGCGGCTGGACTGCCCCTGGTGCTGGTCGGATCGTGGCTTTCGCACCGCACGCAGGGCGCGCCGTTACTTCACAACCTCACTGCGCGCAAGCTCGATGGACTCATCCTTGCGATCATGGCGCTCGCCCTGCTCGCGCTGCTGGCGGATCGCTGGCTCCTGCATCGCACATCGGACGAATCGATGTTCGTGCTGCTGGCGTTGATGATCGCGGTGCTGCTCGTGGACCGGCTGATCGGCTGGCGCACTGCGACGAGGCTCGCGCCGACCATCACGGCGAAAGGCTCTGAGCCGCGCGTGGCGATACTCCCGTTTGCTGACATGAGCCCGGAGAAGAACCAGGACTACTTCTGCGAAGGCGCGGCGGAGGAAATCATCAATGCGCTGTGCGCGGTGAACGGTCTGCGCGTGGCCTCGCGCTCAGCGTCGTTCCAACTGAAAAATCGTGCACTGGGCGCCCGCGAGGTGGGCCGACTGCTTCACGTCCAATCGTTCCTGGAAGGCAGCGTGCGCAAGGCCGGCGACCGCCTGCGCATCACGGCGCAGCTGATCAATGCGGCGGACGGCTTCCATCTCTGGTCGCAGACATTCGATCGGAACGTGGAGGACATCTTCGCCGTTCAGGAGGAGATCGCGCGCCACATCGTCGCGGCCTTGCGTGTGAATCTTCTGGCGACCGACGCCTCACGCCTGAAGCGTCGCGGCACGAAGAACGCCGCAGCGTACGAGCTCTACCTGCGCGGGCGTCAACTCCTCAACAAGGAGAAGGAGGCGGAGCAGCGCGCGGCCGTCGAAATGTTTCGCGAGGCAGTTCGCCTTGATCCGGCGTTCGCAGATGCGCACGCGGGGCTTGCAGATGTGCTCACACAGTTGCTGCGGCAACGAAACACCGTCTCCGGCGCCGCGCCGGCCGACGCCGTGGCGGCGAGCCTGCGAGCCATCGAGCTCGCGCCGGATCTCCCGGATGCGTACATCGCTCGCGGCAACGCGCTGCTGCTGACGGGCGAACTGGACGAGGCGCAGCACGCCTTCGAGCGCGCGCTTGCGCTGGATCCTCGGCACTTCCACGCACACTATTGGTTCGCCAAGTACTGGGCTGCTCGTGGCCAGCACGCCCTCGCCGCAAAGCATTACGAGCTGGCGTTCGAGATCCAGCCCGATGACTATCGCCCGATCACACTGGCGCTGCAGGAATACCAGGCGACGAAGGATCGGGCGCGCGAACAAAGCGCCTTGCGCCGTTCGTGGCAGGCCCTCGAGCGACATCTCGCCATTGATCCCGATGACTCTTATGCGAGCGACCACGCCGCCGGCGTGCTCATGCTGCTCGGGCGGCGAGACGAGGCGAATCGCTTGCTGGACCGTGCGCTTGCATTGCGCCCGGATGACTACCGCACCCTATATACGGCTGCATGCACGGCATCCCTCGGCGGAGAGTACGAGCGCGCGCTGGATTTCCTGGATCGCGCCGTCGGCTCAGGTCGCGGGCACCGCGAGTGGATCCTGAACGATAACGACCTTGCGCCGCTACACGAATACCCTCGCTTCAAGGAGATTCTCGCGAGGCTCGCGTAGCGAGATAACAGGGATCGAGCCCTGTCCCGGACCATAGGTCTGACTGCACT
This sequence comes from uncultured Gammaproteobacteria bacterium, assembly GCA_963723505.1. Taxonomy (GTDB): domain Bacteria; phylum Pseudomonadota; class Gammaproteobacteria; order Steroidobacterales; family Steroidobacteraceae; genus Steroidobacter. The sequence goes on along the minus strand of CAVRQU010000015.1, from coordinate 246,458 downwards.
GGGTCGAGGCTGTGTGAACCCTCGATGGCTCATCGAGAAGTGACAGGCACGCTACGTCGTGAACGACCGATCAGTTAACGCGCCGAAATGCTACGCTCTCGTCGTCATCCACTATGATCCGTGTTGTAGCGCCATCCTCAAGAGGGCGCAGCCAAGGCGTACCGACATCTGAAAACGTAAGCTGCGGACAGAACAAACGTCCACCCGGCGTCGCAAATACCTCAGCTACTCCATTGCTCGGCCAGTCAAGGAACAATCGTTTTCGCTGGCGATAGATTTTGATTGTCGCTACCTCGTCCAACTTGTACGTGCCAACAGTCGACATAAGCGTGTGACGGGAGATTGGCACAACTAACTGCTGACCAATGTTCGCCGCGGGAGGCTGCTGCGTCGTAGCGGTGTATGCTGGCCACTCATAGACGCGTCTCACGCTGTCCAATATCTCCTTGAGCAGCATGAATGCGAAACCTGAATTTGCCATTACCACGGCGCCGCGTCCTCCGTTCACATAGGCTACGAAGGACGATTCAAAACCCTCATTGAAACCATCATGACCAAAGCGAATGAAATCCCCGGCGCCGCTGATGGCAGGGCCGAGCCCTCGGTTGCGGAGACCGGGACTTAGCATTTGATGCGTTAGACCCATCTTCAACGGCTCCTCCACTGCTCCGGCGTACGACTGCTGCACGTTGACCAGGTACTTAGCAATGTCTGTTGGTGTCGACCAAAGACCTGCGGCTGTCAGCTCCGGGCTTATGCGGAAGCGCCCGGGCATCGCTCTGCCTCCGGCATAGTGTCCGGTCGCCACGATCGGAAGGAGGGATTCCGGGAGTGGCTGCGCGAAAGTGCTGCTCGTCATGCCCAGAGGCCTTAGCACTTCCGATTGCATAAACTCCTCAAAAGGTTTACCCGATACATCCACGATTACCTGCTGCAAGATTTCATACCCGGCTCCCGAATAGGAGAACGACCTTCCAGGAAGCGATACGATCTCGATTGGGCCACGTCGGGCGGGCAACTCGCCTTTGAGGATCTGCAGCAGCGTCGGCAGATCGTCGCCGGCGGTGTAGGGAGGGTAGCTGCTCAATCCGGAGTGGACGGCGCCGGAGGTGTGATTCAGCAGCATGCGCAGCGTGACGGGGCTTGCGCGCGTCAAGTCGTTCGCCGGGATGGTCCAGCTCTTGAGCGCAGCATTCACGTCATCATCGAGATTAACGAGTCCCTTCTGAACCAGTACCAGCGCGCCCATCGCACTGAGTGGCTTGCTGATCGAAGCTGCTTGAAACAGTGTCTGGGTCGTGACCGGCCGGCGAGAACTGCTGTCGGCAACTCCGTAGCCTTTCGCCCACGCAATCTTTCCGTTATCAACGATAGCGATGCTGATGCCTGGAACGCCGTATGCCCGCATACGATCATCGATGTTGGCCGGGACACCAATGGTCTTAGCTGCTACCGGCAGTAGGCCAGTTTCAACCAGCTTGACCTTCGCCTCGGTCGCAAGCGTGCCCCCCATCGCCGAGGATGAAAGCGACCCAGCCACTGCCAATGCGAAGCAGATAGAGAAGTGCCGTGTCATCGTCAGTAGTACCTGCTTTGGAAACCGTAGGTGCAGAAGCGGACGTCAAATGCTGCGTAGCCGTTTTCTGGGTGAGGCTGTGAGATGTGAAGACCCTTTGCCTGCAGTGACGCGAACACTACAGTCCTGCAGTCCACCCGCGGTCAAGAGATCCAGTCGTTCGTGTGCAGAATGACTCGGTTCTCAAACATCTAACGAAGTGCGCTCCTGGCATGACCGACACTGGTTTAATCACCCCTCGGAGGGCAGCTGCTGCTCTTTGTGTTCTTTGTGGATACTCTCCGCTACGTGAGTTCGACCCAAGGAAGCTCTGGTATACCCGTCTACCCCGACATCCGAAGAATACAGATGCACGAAAGACAGGGGATATCGAAGCTTCTGCTGTCCTCGCATGGCGGTAAGTCAGAGGCTGCCTCATGATCAACACAAAAGCGCCATGCGACTCTCGCTGATCGCCATCGCTGCACTGGCTGCGGCCATGAATGCGTCCGCGGCGGACGATCTGCGTTCCGAACCCACGCTCACGCGCCTTGCGGTACTGGACATCGAACTGACCGGAGATCTCGGCGGTCCGGAACTTGCGAAGGAACACGCAGCGCGCGTGCAGGCGGCCAGCACGCATCTGCGCGAGGAGCTCCGACGCACTCACTTATATGAGGTGGCGGACAACTCGCCGGCGCAGGACCTGATCGAGCGTCTCCAGGCCGTGCAGTACCTGCACAAGTGCAACGGCTGCGACCTCGACATTGCAAGAGCGCTCGGCGCTCAACAGGTGATGGTCGCCTGGATCCACAGAGTGAGCAATCTGATCCTGACGCTGAACTTCGAGATTCGCGACGTTGCAACGGGCAATGCGTCCGTCAGAAGCTCTTTCGGTTTTCGCGGCGACAATGACGCAGCATGGACGCGAGCGATCGAATACCTCGTGAGAGATCTGGGAGAACGCGTCAGGCCTGCTCCTGCAGTCGACGGCCCATGAGGAACGCTCTTTCCAGCATGTCCACCGCATATCAATTGCGCACCCTGCACAAGTGGCTCGCCCTGCTGATCGGCCTGCAGGTGCTGATCTGGTGCATCAGCGGCCTCTACATGGTCGCCGCAGACATCGATTTCATCCATGGCGATTCGCTCGTACGGAACGAACGCCCGCCGCTGACGCACACCGAGGAGATCATCCCGATCGCCGAGCTGCGGATGCAACATCAGGGACTCACTGGAGTGAAGCTCAGGGCGCTGGCGGATACGCGGTTGCCGGTGTACGAACTCCAGACGTCCGGTCGACCGGTTCTCGTCGATGCGATCACGGGCGACGCTCTCTCGCCCCTGCCGCAAGCGCGCATCACGCAACTCGCGCGTGCTTACTATTCCGGTGCGGCACAGATCGCCGGCGCGCAGCGTCTCGACCATGCGCCCGTGGAGATCCGCGGGCGGCCGGCGCAACTCTGGCGAATCGATTTCGACGACTGGCTCAACACCAGCTTCTATCTGGATCCCGACACGGGCGCGCTCGTAACCCGCCGCCATCGCCTCTGGCGTATTTTCGACATGTTCTGGATGCTGCACGTGATGGACTACGGGTACGAGCGCGACGATATGAACAACATGCTGTTGCGCATCGTTTCCGCGGCCGGCGTGGCGTTCGGCGTCACTGGCGTGTGGTTGCTGTTCTACAGCTTTCGACCGGGTCGCGCGCGGCGGCGCCCATGATGCGCTTCATCCGCACGCTCCATAAATGGATCGGGCTCATCGCCGGACTGCAGATGTGCCTGTGGCTGCTGAGCGGCCTCGTGATGAGTCTCCTCGATCATCATGTCGTCTCAGGCGACAGCAGTGCAGCGTCGGCGCCCGCCGTCGAGCCGCCATCGGCGGACGTCCCGTTCGTCGAGCCGATCACGCTGCTCCAGCAGCACGCGACAGAAAACATTCGCGAGGTTCTGCTGCGCTTCCACGCAGATCAATGGGTCTGGAGCGTTCACACTGATGAACGCACCGTCCTCTACGACGCCCTCTCGGGCGCGCCCGTGGAAATCACCGAGGCAAAGGCGCGTCAGATCGCCCGCCAGGGTTACGCAGGCAAAGGCGCCATCCGCTCCGCCTCTCTGCTGCACGAGCCGACGGTCGAAGCGCGCGACCACGACGCGCCGCTCTGGCGCGTCGCCTTCAATGACTCGCAGCACACGCGCTATTACATTTCCGTCGACGACGGCCGGATCGTCGAGCGCCGCACCGGCGACTGGCGCATCTTCGATTTCTTCTGGATGCTGCACACGATGGACTATCGCGGCCGCGACGATTTCAACAATCCGCTCGTCATCTCGTTCGCGTTCGCGTCGGTTTGGCTTGCGCTGAGCGGGGTTTTGCTGCTGTTCCGCAGTTTCGGCGTCCGGCGGGACCGGAATCAGACGGAGGCTCCTTGATCCCTGCCTGCTTCCGCAGCAGCCCGATTCGTTCGCCGCGTGCGGAATCAGCAATGAGTTGTTGCAGCCGGCGCAGACGCGTTTCCTCCTTCTTCGCGCTCACTACCCAGAACGCGGTCTTGCGGTACGACGGCGGCTGCGATTCGAAGAAAGTCCGGGCGGCCTTGTCCCTGTTCAGAACCTTTGCGTATTCAGGCGGCAGGTCGACGCTGCGCTGCTCGAAGCTGTACTTGCCTGAACGGTTCTCGCGCTTCTCTGCGAACGCACGCAGACCGGCTTCCGTCGCCTCTCCCCGCCGGATCAGTTCCTTCATCCTTCTCACGTTCACCGCGCTCCAGATGCTGCGCGGCTTTCTGGGCGCAAACCGGATGGTATAGCTCTGATCGTCGATGCGTTTGCGGACGCCGTCGATCCAGCCGAAGCACAGGGCCTGATCGACCGATTCCGGCCAGGTCACGCTCGCCTTGTTCGTGTCGCGTTTGTAGTAACCGACCAGCAACTCCATTTCGTCTGCTGCATGTTTGACGAACCAGCGTCGCAGATCGGCCGGAGTCTTGAAGAAGCGAGGTTGCATTGCTGGGGAAGCGGATGGCGAACTTGTCGTACGTTGCGACAACCGGCTCACGAATACGCCGTCCGCTATCCGCTACAGCGTCTTCAGATATTCGACCAGCACATCCTTCTCGCCTTCCGGGAGCGTCGTCCCGAACAGATGTCCGCCGTTGCCGTTCGAGCGCTCGTGCACGTCGAACTTCGTTCCCACCCGCTCGGCGTCGGCGCCGTGCGTCACGAAGCCCACGTTCACGGGGTCATACAGATCGTAGCCGCGCCAGAAGGCCGCCGGACGCTCGGCAGGCGGCTTCAGCAGGTCGCGCAGCGTGGGAACCGAACCGTTGTGAAGATAGGGCGCGCGCAGCCACACGCCGTCGAGATGCACGGCGTTGTAGCCGACGAGGTCCTCTTCGACGAGCCCGTTGCGCTCGATCCCGAAGCTCTTCACCGTCTTGTTCGCTGCGATCGCGTGCTCCTTCTTCCACGTCCACAGGCGCTCGGGATCCGTGTCGACGCCTGCGAGCGGCATCCGCGCGCCGGTGCGCTCGCTGGCATGACAGCCCGCGCACTCGCGATCGAACACCGGCTTGCCGGCCTGCGACTTCGCCGCATCGATCGCGAACGGATACGCCGGCGGCGCCTTCGCGGACAGATAGTCCTGCAGCCACTGCACCTCTGCGAGGAACTCATCGTTGCTCTTGGGCGCGGCGCCGAGCAGACCGAGCGCTGAGTCAATGATGACCGAGTACTTGTCGTGACTGTCGCCAGCCCAGTTGAGAGTCGCTTCCTCTCGATCGTATTTCTTCAGGTTCCAGATCGAAGGGATATCCGTCGGACCGATGCTGTCGTCCATGGGAACTTCGATCATGAAGTACTTCGTGAGGTTCATCGCATCGTCGCGGCCGCGGCCCCATTCGGGAAAGTCGTGACGATAGATCCAGGCGAACTGCGTTTCCCGCTCCAGCAGGCGCTTCTTCGTGATCGGGATGAGAATGAATCGATGGATCGCGCGATCGATCCACGAGAGGTCTGTCACTAGACTGATCTCGCGCAGCAGATTGTCCGCGTTGAAGCGCGGGTCCTTCGCACAGTCGACGAGGAAGCGGAACACCGCTTCCAGATTCAGGGTGTGGCCAGGGCCCGCCGTTACGAACGTGGGCGTCTGGTTCTCGGACACCCGATAGTTCGCAGTGTGACACCCGGCGCAGTTGTTCGCGACGCGCGGAAAACCGATCACCTTCTTGGTAAAGCCGATCGGGAGTTCCTGTCCCTGCTCCCATGAGACGCCGAAGGAGGCGAACCCGTTCGGGCCAGGAATCTTCTCCGGAAACATGCGCGGCAGCACATAGAAGATCCAGTAAGGGACGCCGGCGTCGCGCTCGGCGCCGATCGAGCCGTACTTGAAACGCATCTCCGGATCGCCCGTGATCCACCCAGGCTGCGGTTCTTCGCGGAAGAACTTGTACCACGTGAACAGGCCCCCGGCGGCGAGCAGACGCAGCAACGAGTGCGCCCGTGATTAGCAATCTTGCGATGCTTCGCCATACCTGATCGCCTGTGGTCTGGCTGTAGGACTGTAGGCTGTAGCCAGGGTAAGAACAGCCAAGGTGGCTTCCGCTCTACCTACAGCCCACAGCCTACAGTCTCCAGTCTCGTTCGTCAGAACGTCTTCAGGTACTCCACCAACGCATCCTTATCCTCCGCACTCAACTCCGTGCCGTAACGCGCGCCCTCATGTCCCGCGTTTGAGTTCCCGGGCTGAGAAGTGTCGTATTCGAAGAAGCGGCGCCCGTCTTGCTCGGGAAGATCAGTGACGAAGCCGACTCGCTGCGGGTCGTACACATCATTGCCGCGATAGAACCGTTTCGGCCGCGCGGACGCAGGCTCCAGCAGATCGCGCAGCGTCGGCACTGAGCCGTTGTGCAGGTAGGGCGCTCGCAACCAGACGCCGTCGAGCGGCGCGTTCGCATAACCGAACGTCTTGCGATAGTGACAGTAGCGATGCGGATAACCCGCGTAGATCGTCCCGAGCTGCACCGCAAGGTCGTAGCTGAACGAATCGACTCGATGCCGATCCGTGCCAATCTCCTCGATGCGCGTGATGCGTCCGACATGCGGCCCGTAGAGCTGCGCGTCGCTCTCTTGTCCCGCCTTCACGCAATCCCGCGACGTTTCACCAGCGGGCGGACTGAACGTCCGTCCGTTCGGCGCCGTGGCAGTCGGCGCAGTACCCGGCATAGACCCTTGCGCCGCGCGCGGCGCGCGCTGCATCGATCGGTAGTTCGTATTTCGGCGGCGCCGCCGTGAGCAACCACTCTTCGAGGCGTGCGATTGCCTTCAGATCGATTGTGGGCGGCGTCGTGCCTGTACCGAAGGCCGCATTCTTGTTGCGCTCCTCGGACATCACGTTGTTGCCGTCCCAGTGCAACTGCATCCCCTGGCGCGGCTGTTGCAGCCAGATCGAGGGAAAATCGACCGCAGCGTTCTTCTCGTGATCGGGCAATTGCTCGAGCGGAAAATTGAACAGGACCTTGTTCGGATTGAACGTGTCTGTGCGACCCGGGCCCCATTCGGTATGTTCGAGAAGCGGACCGAGGCGACCCCTCAACATCAACAGGCGGTCGCGCATGACCCAGAGCGCCACAGGGTAGACGACGTAACGGTCCAGCAGGCCAAGACTCTGACCGCGCTCGTCCATCAGGCGCGCGATCTCGGGAATCACCTCGTCAGCCGAAAACTTCGGATCCCTCGCGCAACTGAACAGGAATTTCTGAAAGCCGAACAGATCGAAAGTATTCGCCGGCATGCCAAGCATGATGCGAGGCTCTGCGTCGGGCGCTGTGCGCACGGTGCTGACGTGACAGACCGCGCAATTGAGAAACGTGCGATCGATGCCGAGATGACGCCGTTTCGACATGCCGACGGGCAGATCCCTGCCGTCTTCGAAGATAAACCCCAGCGACGCGTAGCCCTTGCCGGGCAAATGCTTCGCGCAGACCTGCGGCATGGCCTGGAATATCCAGTAAGGAAGGCCGGAGGCGCGCTCGCCGCCCGTAGAGCCGTACTTGAAGTGCTCCTCGACCGATGAATAGGTCACCGGGTCATCCGCGGTGAAGCGAAAAGCCAGCGCTACCGTGGTCACGAACAGAAAGACCAGCAGAAACAGCCCGAGGTACGCGACGACGCGGAACCACCGTCGATGCAGCAGCGTCGTCATGGCTGGAAGTCCCCCCTCTCCCGTGGGGAGAGGGCCGGGGTGAGGGGATCGGAAGGCAAGCACGGCCGGAGCGCCTCGTAACCGTTGATCAGCAACTCGCGGGCTGACGGCGCCCGTCCGTACTCTGCGCGCAGCAACCCTTCGACTTCGGCGCGCATCGTCAACAGATCGCCGCGCAAGGGCGCGCCTGCGCTCGTGTGCTCGCTGACGGAGGGCGATTCCGGCGGCATCGGCGTCTTGTCGCGCTCAGTCGCCGGAAGCTCATTCATCGCGAGCCTCACAAAGATGCGCGGTGCGCAGGATTGCAGCGCGCGCCGCACGCGCGCCGCATCGCCGCTCAGAAAGTTGGGCGGCGTAGCCTCCGCCGTGTAATGGCACGCGCCGCATTGCGACTTGAAGGGAGCAATGAGAGCAGTCGCGTCGGGAGACTCAGTCGCCGGCTCAACCGCAGCAGACGCGCTCACCGATTCGAGGCAGCAGTCGCCGGAATCGCGTCCGTCGATCCGGTCGACGATCTGACGCAGGTCAGCGCGCCGAAAGGCGGCGCGTCCCTCGAGCGTACTGGCAATGACAGGCCGAACCGCATCGAAGTCCTCGGCGACGACGATCGTCAGTCTTCCTTCCGCCTCGGTGAGCGGCGCCAGCGAAATGCGCTCCACTGCATCGCCATCCGGCAACCGGGCGTTCGCAGCGTGCATGCGGGGGACGAATGTGGCTGCCGCGCCCCTCCGGCGGATCGAGCCGACCTCCAGATGTCGAATCGCGCTTTGGTCGCCGATGCGGAGCGAATCGATTGCGCCGCTCGATGAGTTGATCCATCCGCGCAGCTCAAAGGCCTGATCGGGGACGCGATGAGCGCAATCGAAGCGGATGCGCGCTTCGGTTCGTTGCAGTTCGCAGCGCCCCTCCAGCGTTCGACGCGCGGCAGGCTTGCGCGCGCCGAGCGCTGCGCCCAGCGCCTGTACATCCCCCGGCGCCAGCGACTCCGCAACGCCCTTCACGAGAACATCGGCAAGCTTCGCGCCGTCCGCCGGGAGAACCAGGATCGGCGCGCGCGGCGCAAGCGCCTCGAAGTCGGCGGGAACGTGCGCCATCGAAGGCCCGGCGACATCCTGCGCCAGCGGATCCCGATTCGGCACGTCCGGATTCGCAACCGCGAGACCGCCCGGCCACAGCCGCTGCGCATTGCGATCGAACGTCGCCGCCGCCTCATTCCGCAGGAGCTGATCGTCGTCGTACGCCCGCTGACCGGTCAGCGCAAACTGCAGCGCCGCGGTCAGGACTGCCGCGCGACATCGCTCGCCGACCCCGGCGGCGCCGCAACCCTCGCGCCACAACAGATTCACCAGACTGAGCCGGTTTGCGCGGTCCGTTGCGTCATCGATTGCATTCGCGATGTCCGTCGATCCGCGCGCCGCGATCGAGTGATACGTCTTGCGATGCTGCTCCAGCCGTGCGGCGATGGCCGGATTCGCGTTCGTTTCGTCCCACACCTGACGCGGAAAGATCGGAGCATGATTCTGATGGCAGGCGAGGCACACCTCGCGCCGGGCGTGAAACACCGCAGGCCGCGCACCCTCGCGATAGTTCTTGACGAGCTGAAACTCGAAGCGCCCTGCTGCTTCGTTGTAGCTGATGACCTCGATCAGGGCGCTGCGCTCCTGATAGCCGATGAACAGCCGATCGCGCAGCAGCAGCGGCCCTCGCCCTTCGGCGACCATGGCGGTCACGATGCGCGGTGAAGCAAAGAAGTCAGGTGAAGCCGCGACCCGTTGCAGCGAGCGTCCGAGCGGGAGGAGCACGGAACGCTCGCAGCGTGCAGTGGCGCTACAACCGGCCGCGGCTTCAAGCCGCTGAAGCAATTTCTCGAAGGGAAAGGGCACGTTGCGCGCGCCATTCGCATCGAGCGTCGCCGCATCGAACAGCGAAGCGCCCGTGGGCGGCAGATCGGGCCCTGGTTTCGACGGATCGACGACCCAGACAGGAGCGCTGGCAGCCATTGCAGTCACTGAGAGGCCCAACTGAGTTGACAACGATGACGGCTCGCGCGAGCTTCACTGGATTCGTGAGCCGTGAGTCGTGACTCGTGAATCGCCAGACGAAGACGCGCACGCGCCGATTCTCAATTTCTCGTCTTCCGACTCACGATTCACGACTCACGATTCACGCGCCCCTGCGAGCACGGCTCGCTGCTGCGTGCCCGCCCAGCAATCCTCCTGCACCGTTCCCTTCTCCAGGAAGGCGTCGCCCTCGCTCTTCGCGATCGTCTCGTTGTAGAGGACGAAGTTGAGCAGGAAGACCTTGCCCGCGTACGCGCGGCCGAGATAGAAGCCTGGCCGCACCATGCGAATTTCATCGCGGATCTGAAAGCCCTTGCGGCCCGCGAGGAAGTCCGGTTTCTCGCGATAGCCCGGCAACTCATCGGTGAACGAATAATCGATGATGATCGACTCGCGGCGCGAATCGAGCAGACTCTGTCCGCAGTACAGGCGCGCGGGAAACATGAGCCACTGATCGCGTCCGCCGACGTCGATCTTCGGCACATCGCTCAGGTCCCCGTCGACGATCGGCTTCAGCAGGCTCACGTCCTCGATGCGATTGCGCAGCAGTCGCTCCTGACGATAGAACACCTTGCCGCGCCAGAGCGTCTTGCCGAGCGCTTCCAGCTTCTGCGCCTTCAGTTCGACCGCGAGGCCCGGCAGGCCGCCGACGATCTCCGCGATTCGTCGATCGCCCCGCGCGTTCTTCGGAAAGAACAGACCGCCGTCGAACGGGCCGTTCGGAATCGGTCCCGCCGTGAGCCGCGCGTAGATCTGATCGACCTGCTCCTGATCGAAGTTGGCGATGTTCCTCGGCGTCAGTTTGCGAAGATCGGCTGACGCGAGCGGAAACTCGTGCTCCACCTGCGCGAAGTCCGGCTTGGATGCGTACTCCGTCGAATATGTCGCGAACCTGATCTCGGGCGAGCGATGGAAGACGCTGTTGAGGTAGTCGCACGCGGATAGCGACAGCAGTGCTGTCGCTACGAGCGCCGCGCGCGACGCTCGCCTCAGGCTGGAGGCTGGAGGCTGGGGGCTGGAGGTAGAACGACCCGCGTCGGTACGCATGTGCTTTCTCTTGGATTGCATCAGCAAACACTCCATTTCGAAGGGGACTCCAACGCCGAACAAGGCGATCTTCGTCTGACCCCCAGTCTCCAGCCCCCAGTCCCCAGCCCCTATGCCTTCGTCAGATGGTCGCGAGGAACGCCGTCAGCGCCTTCTTGTCAGACGCCGACAAGCCTTCGCCGAATCGATGTCCGTCGTTCTCGATCAGCGCGCCGCACGCGCTGTAGAGCTCCAGTAGTTCGGGACGCTTTCGGATTTCCTCGAGCATCGTCGCCGGGTCGCGCGTGACTTCCTCGCGCACTTCATTGATGGCCGTGAACGCCTCTCCGCCGCGTTGCGCGCCGAACTGCTTCGTGAGCCGGGCGCGCAAATCGTCCGGATGCAATTTCGACTGGACGAGATCGTTGACGAAGCGTTTGTGCTGGAAATTGCCCAGTGCGCCGGCGCTTGCACCGGCGGGAATCACCAGCGAAAAGCCGAGCACCTGTTTTTCTTCCTTGCCGTCCCACAAGCGCGGACCAAACGCGATCGGAACGTTTTCGCTGAACTTCGTGATCTTCGGCGTGCGCCGGTCGGGGTTGAGCAACTCCTCCATCGACGCCTTGTAGAGTTCGAAGCGTCCGCGCACGCTCGGATCGAACGCCCTGCATGCCGGCGCCTTGTCGGGCGGCAACAGTGCGCCCTGCGGATCCACATACGGCGAGCGATAGAACTCGTTGGCGGCGTTCTGCGCTTTGCCGCACAACTCCGGCCCCATGGCGTTGTTGTGCATGAAGGGCGCGTGAGCCCACAGGCTCAGCAGGGAGATGTTGCGGTAGTAGCCGCGGCCGCCTTCCCCGCCCTCGCGCACGTTGGATTCCGGCGCACGGCTGCGCAGCGTCTCGGATCCATACTCCTGCCAGACGTGCCCTTTCATGTGATTGGAATGCAACGCACGGCAACGAAACGTGCCGACTTCCGAGACGAGCGTCGCCTCATCGCTGCCCATCCAGTCAGCACGCAGGCCCGTGGCCGCATCGGTCGCACGGAAATCGCGATTCGCGAAGGGTCCGGCTGCGGTTTCGGAAAGGCTTGAATGACAGCGCGCGCAGTTGGCGGCGAAGACCTCGCGGCCGCGCGAGACCGAGCCTCGCCCGAACTCACGGTCGAGATCCGACGTCAGGTCGTCGTAGTCATAACGCGCGCCGGGGCGCTTCTTCGCCAGCTCATTCGCTCGCGCGACGTGCAGATCCGTTGCGTCGGTCTCGGCCGAAGTCAGAAAGTCCATGATGTTCTGCAGCCGATCCTCGATCGCGCGGAAATTGGGACAGTCGCGCCTGCACTGGCCGATGTTGAACGGCGTCTGCCCGAAATTGCGCTGCTGCGGATCCACCTGCCGGAGATCGGTCAGATGATTCACCCAGCACTGCTCTGCGCATGAGCCGATGTTGAAGTACACGCGCTGGATCGCTTCCAGAGCGCCAATGGAGTCCTCGCCGCCCTTCAGGATGTGATGCACGGTCTCCGATTGCGTGCTGCGCCGCCAGCACTTGTGCTCGCGGTCCGGTTCGCACCAGCAATCCTTTTCATCCGGCGCGCATTCGCCGACCTTGCGCCACTTGCTCACCACTTCGTTCGTGAACGTCGGCCGGCGCTCCGTATTGATGATGGCGTTGATCGTGCCGGGATTGTTGATCTGATCGGTCGGCACCGCGGACGTGTCGGACGTGCCGGGGCGCGCATGCGCGAACACCTGAAATTCCAGCGTCGCGGGCGACATTCCGGATGCGAGAATCTCGGAGATCCGCGTGTACTGGTTGCCGACTGCGCCCTTCAGATTCTCCCATTCCGGCCGCGCCGGATCAGCGGGCGGATTGAGCGGATCGAACGCGATATGACAGGAACCGCACGTGATGCCGATCAGAAACGGCGGTTCGATGGAGGCGTCGGCGAGATGGCTCACCTCGGAATCGCTGTTCGCCGGATCGTCCGACAACTTCGCACTCACGCCCTTCCAGTTCGCGCCGCCGCCGTTGACGGCGACCCAGCGCTGGCGATTGAAGCGGGGATTCGGGAATTTGCGAAACCCGAGCGCGCCCGTCGACGTGCCGAAGGCGAGATCGCACGCGGACTGCCGCTGATCTCCGGTGCGATGATGTACATCCGCGGCGTCGGCCGGCGCATCCTTGAAGTCGCAGGCCGGGTCGCGATAGCCCTCGCGCCCGACATAGCTCAGAAGCTCCGCATCCCCCGGACACCAGTCAAAACCGTAAGTCTCCTCCAGACTTTTTGCGGGGCAGCCTTCGCTTCCCGGCGTACAGCAGCCCGGATCGTTGATGATTCCCCAGGCGCGGAAGCGATCGTCGCGCTCCCGGCTGTCCAGTACGCGAAACCAATCGATCAGGACGCCGACGCGCTGTTGAAACGTATAAGTGTGAAAGCGGCTGTTGCCGGCGGTCGCCTTGTACCAGATCTCGCGCCCGGCGCGCTCCGAGGCGTTCATTCCGGCTTCGCCCGCGTAGAATCCCGGATGGTCCGCTGCAGCGGCTGAGGGCGCGTCATTCGTCGCCGGCGCTTCCGCGGTGCGCGCGCTCACCGTCGAGATCGGGGCTGCGAGCGGCGGCGATCGGTTCTCCGCCGACTGGTTCAACAGCACCGCCAACATAAAGCTCGCGGAAATCAGCAGACCGCCAACGACTACGCCTCGTTCCATAACGGCTCCCGTCGCAATCCGACATATTGGTTGTTATCCGTTGCGCAGGAGAGTAGTGAGCGCTGCGCGCAATTTGACGTGTCCTTAAGTCTCATTAACAGCGGCCAAAACGGCCAACCGGCGACCGGCGACTGGCCAGAAATGCCGATGAGACAAGGAGCAGCGTTCTTCTCTGGCGCCAGTAGCCAGTCGCCCGTCGGCAGCAACCACCGCCGATTGAGCAGTTAGCTGGTTGGCCTCCTTGCCCGAATTGCTTAAGCTCCCCGCATGTCAAACCGCACTGCAACGATGCGCCGCAGCGTCCCCCGGCTGGTGACTGTCGTGGGTCTCGTGGCGATCTGCCTCGGCGCGACCTCCAAGTCGTGCCGGATCATCCAGGACAACATCGACAACCGTGATGGGCAGTTCGTCACCGCGCTCACGGTGCAGGACGCGGGCGGCCAGATCACCGACGTCTTCGAGCGCGGTGAGCAGATTCAGCTCGTGATGACGGTGCGCAACGAACTCGACACGAGCGCGGTCGTGCAGTTCCCGTCGACGCGACAGTCAGACTTCGTGGTCCTTCGGGCGGGGACGGCCGAAGTCGTATGGCAATGGTCCGACACTCAGGCGTTCTCGCAGACTCTGACGGAGCTCCGGTTCGAGCCCGGAGAGACCAAGACATTCACGCAAATCTGGAATCAGACGGGGCGTAACGGCCTGCAGGTGAGGTCCGGAACCTACGAGGCGCGCGGCGTGTTGGTCTTCAGCGGCTTCGACACCGATCCCTTGCAGGAAAACCAGCTGGGTTCGGATCTGGTTCCCTTCACGATCAGGGACTAGTGACTCGTGACTCGTCGGATTGGCGACTCGCGGTGAGCAGCCGCCGGGCGCATCTATGGCCGCGGTAAGTTCGGCGCGCGAAAGGGCCTAGTGACATCGAGATCTTGCTAGTCACGAGTCACTAGTCGCTTCTGAAGATCAATGACCCAGCGCCTGCATCACGAACACATCGTACGGATCAATGATCCGGCGAATCCAAGCGGGATCTGGCTGACGCGCGAACAACTCTGGCAAGGGCTGCGACACACCGTCGTCGCCCCGCAGGTGCACGACGAGTCCATCGACTCCGCCTCCGTCAGCGAAGTCAATCCAGGCAAGCTCAGACGTCAGATTCGCCGCGGCGGCAGTTCGATGTCGGACGAAGTCGAGCTCATACCGAATGAATCGTTGCGGATCACGGCGGACGCCGGCGGGGCCTTCGCGGGCAGCACGTTGACGATCCGGATCGAAGAACCCGCGCCGGAGATGCTCTTCGTGCGCTTCACGTACGAGGTCTGCGGTCTCGCCGACGCCCGCGACGCCGAAGAAGACGACGCACGTTGCTGCGCCTATCAGACGTCCGACATCGATCGCATTCGCGCCGCCCGCCGCTACGCTGCTCGGGCGTAGCACGCCCAGGGCCGCGTGCGTTGTGCGTTCTCCGTTGCGCGTTGTGCGCAGAGCGGCGCTCGGCGCTTCGCCCCGGGTTGCGGACAACGGAAAACTGACAACTGACAACGGAGCAATGAGATGGATCGCGACGCATTCTTCTGGCAGATCATGGAGGGCAAAGCGCCGGCGCCGCGCTGCGCAGAGACGTTGAGCATCACGTTTTCGAATGTGCGACCGGACGAAGGAACGATCGAGGTCAGCTTCGTCGCCAAGGCGGAGTTTCTGAATCCTGCGGGCGTGGTGCAGGGCGGTTTCCTCGCGGCGATGCTCGACGACACCATGGGGCCGGCGCTGGCGGCGACGCTGGGCAAGGGCGAATTCGCTCCCACGGCGAATCTCAACGTATCGTTCTTCAAGCCCGCGCGGGTGGGCGCGCTGCAAGGCAAGGGACGTGTGGTCCGGCGCGGTAAGGATGTCTGCTTTCTCGCGGGCGATCTGTTTCAGGAAGGCGAACTGATCGCCTCTGCGACGGCGACGGCCATCATTCGTCGCCCCGGCGATCGTGCCTCGTGATCTGATATGAAATCCCTGCTCATCGTTGCGCTGGGCGGCGCCCTCGGCTCAATCGCACGTTTCAAACTCTCGGGCTGGGTGCTCCATCACACGGTTTCCTGGCGCTTTCCCGCCGGAACGTTCGTCGTGAACGTCCTCGGTTGCCTTATCGCAGGAGTACTCGCGGGGCTCGTCGCAAAGCACGACATGTTCAGCGCAGACGCTCGCCTCATGCTGTTCACCGGCGTGCTCGGCGGATTCACCACGTTTTCGGCGTTCGGCGTCGAGACGATGTACCTGCTCAAGCGCGGCGACGTCGCCGTGGCTGCGAGCAACGTCGCGCTGAGCGTCGCGGCCGGCGTGATCGCGCTGTGGATCGGGTTTGCGTTGTCGGGGCGCGGACACTAGAAGTTGACCGTTGTCCGTTCTGCGTTGGGCGCAGAGAGACAAACGGCGCTTCGCCCGGCTTGCGGCCAACGGACAACCGAGAACTGACAACGGCGTAGCAGTTGAGCGCGCAACTGTGCTACGTCAGGACGGCGACCGGAAACTCCGCAAATGCGTCCGCCGCCCGCACCCAGCGACTTCCTTCGTGTTCCTCCGCTCGCACGCTCCTGCATGAGAACAGGTCTTGCAGCGACGACGACTGGCCGACGCCGACGCGCGTGTCGCCCCATACGTTCTCGCCCAGCGGCGGTTCTGCGGCGCCGCCCATGAGTTTCGCCGTCCAGCGCGGCGCCATCACGATGCAGGTGCGATTCTCCAACGTACGCGCGAAGGCAAAGACATGATCGCTCCGCTCCCCTTCGACCTGCAGCGGCTGATACGCGCCTCGCGCAAACAGATCTGGCGCGTCCTTGCGGAACTGCAGCAGTCTCGACGTCACATACAGCTTGCACTTCGTCGCGTTCGCGTCGGTCAGCAGCGAGCGAGGCGATTCCGTGAGGCGCTGCAACTCGTCCAACTCACGGGACGCCGCGTCGAAAGCGACCGGCCGCCGGTTGTCGGGATCGACGAGCGTCAGGATCGTTCGCTCCGTTCCCTGGTAGAAATCCGGGACGCCGGGCGAGGCGATCCTGAGCACGGTCACGGCGAGCGAATTGATGCGCCCGAAGAACGCGATGATCTGCGCAAACGTCGTGAAGTCGTGCAGAAAAGCGTTGCGCTCGGGATGCTCGAGCACATGCGCCACGAAATCGACGAGCGCTTTCTCATAGTCCGCGTTCGGGCTGATCCACGACGTTGCAGCGCTTCGCCTCCCGCGCCGCCTTCACCATGTACGCCTGCAAGCGTTCGACCAGCGTCGACGCGTCTCCATCCGCATCCCACACGCCCGCCAGCGTCTGATAGAAGAGGTACTCATCCTCGCGATCAGGCGCCGTACCGGCCTCGCACCTGGCGGCGTTTGCCGCGATTGAGACGGCTCCAGCGCGAGAGGTGCAGCTTCCACAGATCCGGCAACTCGCTCAGAACCGCGATGCGCGCGCGCACGTCCTCGCTGCGCTTCGTGTCATGCGTCGAGGAGGCCAGCATCGCGTGCGGCCAGACTCGCGCGCGTTCGAGATTCTCCTGATGCATCGCCGTCGCGGACAGTCCGAAACGCTTCGGATCGCCGCCGACTTCATTCAGGCAGACGAGTCGGTTGAACCGGTAGAACGCCGTATCCTCTATGCCCTTCGCCGTCACCGGCGCGGTCACCTGCTGAAACTTCATGGCGAATTCGAGCATCGCCTGCTCGATGAGCGTCGGGACGCTCGCGCGCCGCATCGCCGAGCAGCACGTCGCGCAGAAAGTCAAAGACGCTCAATTCCGCGCCGGTGCTGCGCCGGCGCGCCACGCCGACCGCCCAGTGAACGATGCGACGATCCTCATCGCGCAGGCCGCGCGTCGAGATATAGGTCCGGTAGACCGGAAAGCACGCGATCACCTCGATGATGGCGTCGCGCATGGCCGCGCGGGTGAAGTCCGCCGTGTGCCGGTCGGTCTGGGCGATGCGATCGAGCTGCGTCGCCAGCACCTCGATTTCCGCGGCGAGCGACGCACGCATCACCAGCTTCTTGCTCTGATAGGCGATCTCATCGAACGACGCATCGTTTTCCGTGAACTGCCGGTAGCGCCGCGTCGTGCGAGTCCTCGCCGTCGCCGCAGACGAGCCACGTCGTCGACAGCGCAGCGAAGTCGTACCCGGTCGTGCCGTACACCAGCCAGGTCTCCGGCAGACGCTCATGCGCGGCCAGGATCTTCTCCGTCACGACATAAAGCGGTCTCGGCTCCTCCGCGGCGGCGCCGAAGCGTTGCTGCAGGCGCGCGAAGTAGCGCTCCGGATCGTAGAGTCCGTCTGAATGATCGATGCGCAGCCCGTCGATGGCGCCCTGCTCGATGAGCTCGAAGATGAGTGCGTGGGCGGCCTCAAACACGTCGCGCTCATCCATGCGCAACGCCGCGAGATCGTTCACGTCGAAAAACCGTCGATAGTTGATCTCATCGACGGCGACCCGCCAGTAGGACAGCCGGTACGCCTGCGCCTCGAGCAGCGCGGCGAGCGCGTCGAAGCTGTCGGGTCTGCCGGGCTCGCCGTTCAGCGACGGCCAGCGTGCGCGTGATGTATTCGAGAATCGGCGGGCAACGCTCCAGCAGCCGCACCAGGCGCCGCTTGTGCGCCTCCTTGTCGCGATAGCGCACTGCGACCGACTCCTCCGATGCGTCATTGCGCGGCGGCAGATTGCCGAACGCGTTCATGAGGCTTTCAAAGTCTGCGCGGTTCGGATCGTCGGCCGGCAACAGGGACTGCGGAATCTCCTCGCCCGACGAAGATGCGCGGATACTCGCGCGGATCGATCGGCATGCGGTGTTCGTAATAGCGCACCGCGAAGGCGCCGTTCGCGGCGTCGAATCCGACCTTCAGCTCACCGCGCTCGAGCACTGCGCCATAGGGGTCGCCCAGCACGGGCACGAGAATGCGATCACGCATCGAAGCGCGATTGGGCCGCCAGTCAATGTCGAAATGCGATGCACAGCGCGCGGCCGGGCCGTTCTCGAGCACATCGAGCCACCATTCGTTGTCATCGCCCATGACGCCGAGGTGGTTCGGTACGATATCGACGATGAGGCCCATGCCATGGGCATGGAGCGTCCCGACCAGATGATCGAAGTCCGCGCGCGCGCCCAGCTCCGGATTGAGCTGGGTGTGATCGATGACGTCGTAGCCGTGCATGCTGCCCGGGCGCGCCTTGAGAATCGGCGAGACGTAGAGGTCGACTGACGCCCAGCCGCGCGAGATAGGGAACGATGCGCGCTGCGTCATTGAATGTGAACTCGCGATTGAGCTGCACGCGATAGGTGGCGCGCGGGATCTTCGGCGCCCGTCGCCTGCCTGATCCGCCCGACGCCGTAAGTTCCTGTTCCGCGAGCGCCGTCCGCGGGGAAGCGTTGCGATGCGGGACGGTCATACTTCGGCGAGCAGCAGGCGCACTTCCCAGGCGCACAGTTCGCCGTCTTGCGGAGCGCTCGTGGTCGAGTAGATGATCTCGCCGGGCTCCGGTTCCACGCGCTGACTCGAGGCGCACAGGTTCGCAAGCAGCACGAGCGCCGCATCGCCGGCGAGCGCCCACTGCACGCGCAGCCCGCGATCGCGCACTTCATACGAACTCTCCCCTGCGATCACCTTCGGAATGCAGGATCGGACGTATTCCGCGCGGACCCGCAACAGAGTGCGAATGTCGCTCAGCCGCCGTGCATGCGATCCGCTCGCGCGCTCGCTCCAGTTGAGTCGACTGCGCTCGAACGTAGCGGCCGCATTCGGATCGGGGATGTCCGCGCGCGATTCCGGAGCGGCGAACGCACGGAAGCGCGCAAACTCCGCGCGACGCCCGGTGCGGACCGCCTCGGCGAGCTCGCCCTCGTAATCGCAGAAGTACAGGAACGGCTGCGACGCAGCGTACTCCTCGCCCATGAACAGCAGCGGAACCTGCGGCGCGAGCAACAGGATCGCATACGCCGCGCGCAACGGGTCGGGTTCGACGAGGCGATCGAGCCGTTCACCGAACGCCCGATTGCCGATCTGATCGTGGTTCTGCAGAAAATTGACGAAGGCGGTCGGCGGCAGATGTGTGCTCGGCTCGCCGCGACGCTCACCGCTGAAGACTGAAGCTTCACCCTGGTACGCAAATCCCTGGGTCAACACGCGACCGAGATGTTCGAGCGGGCGGTCGGCGTAGTCGATGTAATAGCCGTCCTGCTCGCCGGTCAGGATGACGTGCAGTGGATGATGAAAGTCGTCGTTCCACTGGGAAACTTCGCCCGTGCCGGACCTGCCGCGTGAACCGAGCAGTCGGGCTTCGTTTCGGTGATTCTCCAGCACGATGTGCACGGAGCGTTCGCGGCCCGGGCCTTCCTGCACAGTCTCCACCAGCTCATCGATGAAGCGCCGGTTCCTCGTCATGCATCGCATGCACGGCGTCGATGCGCAGGCCGTCGAAGCGATACTCATCGAGCCAGTAGAGCGCGTTGTGAATGAAGAACTGGCGCACGACCGGATGAGCGAAGTTGATGGCGTCGCCCCAGGGCGTGCGATGTCGATCCGTGAAGAATTCGCGTGCGTAGCGGGCGAGGAAGTTGCCCTCCGGCCCGAAGTGGTTGTAGACCACGTCGAGCAGCACCATCATCTCGCGGGCGTGCGCGGCCTCGATGAGGCGCTTCAGATCCTGCGGCTCGCCATACGCCGCGTGCGGCGCGAACGGCAACACGCCGTCGTAGCCCCAGCCGCGCTCGCCGGCGAACGCGGCCGAGCGGCATCAACTCCAGCGCCGTGACGCCCAGATCCGCGAGGTCATCGAGCCGTTCGATCGCCGCGGCGAACGTTCCGTGCTCAGTGAAGCAGCCGATATGCATTTCGTAGACGACCGCTTCGTTCCACGAGCGGCCTCGCCAGGCGGCGTCGGACCAGGCAAAGGCCTCCGGATCGACGATGCTGCTCGGGCCGCGCACGCCCTGCGGATTCCAGCGCGACGCGGGATCCGGCACATCGATCTCATCGTCGATGCGATAGCTGTAGCGAGCGCCGGCGTGCAAGCCCGCAACGTCGAGTTCAAACCAGCCGTCGCCCACATCGTTGAGGTCCGCCTGCAGCGCACCGTCATTGACGCCCTGCGCCTTCAACATCACCCGTCGGGCGCTCGGGGCCCACAAGCGGAAGCGGGCGCCGCCGTCCGCCCCAGGCTCGACGCCAAACGGCATGTGATGGCTGCGCTTCATTCGCCCTCCTCCGCCGACAGCGGAAACTCGAACAGTGCAAGCGTTCGTCCGGCCAGCGGGTAGGCAGCGCTCGGACGCAAAGACGCGCTCGTCCTTTACGAAGCCGTCGGGACCGCTCGTATCGAGGCGCAGCCGCCAGCGCGCATCGGCCGGTTGCGCCGGCAGATGAAATTCGACCCCCTCGTGATGCGCGTTCAACAGCACCACGAAATCGCTGTCGACGAGGATCTGGCCGCGCTCGTCCTGTTCGTTGAGTGCGCGGCCCGAAAGGAAAACGCCGAGACTGCGCGCAAAGCTCTCGCGCCATTGCTGTTCCGACATCTCCGAGCCGCTCGGGTCGAGCCACACGATGTCGCGTACGCTCTCGCCGCGGATCGCGCGATTCTGAAAGAAACTGCGGCGGCGAAAGACGCGATGCGAAGCGCGCAGCGCGATCAGCTCGCGCGTGAACGAAAGCAGCGCCTGCTCCTCGCGCCCGAGCCGCCAGTCGAGCCAGGTGAGCGGGTTGTCCTGGCAATACGCGTTGTTGTTGCCCCGCTGCGTGCGCCCGAATTCATCGCCTGCGAGCAGCATCGGCACGCCCTGCGAGAGGAACAGCGTGACGAGGAGGTTGCGCATCTGGCGCAGCCGCAAAGCGCTGATCTCCGGATCGTCCGTCGGACCCTCGACGCCGCAGTTCCAGCTGCGGTTGTGGTTCTCACCGTCGCGGTTCTCATCGAGGTTCGCTTCGTTGTGCTTCTCGTTGTAGCTCACCAGGTCGCGCAGCGTGAACCCGTCGTGCGCCGTGATGAAATTGATGCTGGCGTACGGCCGCCGGCCGCTGTGTTCGTACAGGTCGCTCGAGCCGGCGACGCGGTACGCCACTTCGCCGATGAGGCCGCCTTCGCCCTTCCAGTAGTCGCGGATGATGTCGCGATACCTGCCGTTCCATTCGGTCCACCCGACCGGAAAGCGCCCGACCTGATAGCCGCCTTCGCCGAGATCCCAGGGCTCCGCGATGAGCTTCACCTGCGAGATCACCGGATCCTGATGAATGATGTCGAAGAATGCGCCCAGCCGGTCCACCTCGTGCAGTTCGCGCGCGAGCGCCGAGGCGAGATCGAAGCGAAAGCCGTCGACGTGCATCTGCGTGATCCAGTAGCGCAGGCGAGTCCATGATCATCTGCAGCACGCGCGGATGCTGCATGTTCAGCGTGTTGCCGCAGCCGGTGTAATCCATGTAGTAGCGCGGGTCGTCGTGCACGAGGCGGTAGTACGATGCGTTGTCGATGCCGCGAAAACACAGCGTCGGCCCCAGGTGATTGCCCTCCGCCGTGTGGTTGTAGACCACATCGAGGATCACCTCGAGGCCGGCGGAATGCAGCGTCTTCACCATCGTCTTGAATTCGCGTTCCGCGCGCGAGGCGGCCGCGTAGTCCTGATGCGGGGCGAAGTACCCGATCGAGTTGTAGCCCCAGAAGTTGCGCAAACCCTTCTCGATGAGATGCCGGTCCTGCACGAAGTAGTGCACCGGCATCAACTCCACCGCCGTAACGCCGAGACGTTTCAGATAGTTGATGACCGGCGCGGTCGCGAGAGCCGCATAGGCGCCGCGATACTGCGGCGGCACATCGGGATGCTGCATCGAGAAGCCGCGCACGTGCATCTCGTAGATGATCGTGTCGTGCCACGGCGTGCGGGGATGCTGGTCATCGCCCCAGGAGAATGCGGGATCGATCACCTGGCACTTCGGCATGCCGAGCGCGTTATTGCGCCGGTCGAACGACAGATCGCTCCGCGGACTGCCGATGCGATAGCCGAAGTGCGCGTCCGACCACGCCAGCTGACCGACGATAGACTTCGCGTACGGATCGAGCAGGAGCTTGTTCGGGTTGAAGCGGTGTCCCTGTTGCGGCTGATAGGGTCCGTACACGCGATATCCATACAGTTCTCCGGGGCGCGCTTCGGGCAGATAGCAATGCCACACCTGATCAGTTTGTTCGCGCAGCCGCACGCGCTGCAGCTCGCGGCGGCCGCGGCTGTCGAACAGGCACAGCTCGACGCCCTCAGCGTGTTCGGAAAACAGCGCGAAATTGACGCCCTCGCCGTCCCAGGTGGCGCCCTGCGGATAGGGTCGGCCCGGCCAGACTGCGGTGATGTGGTTGGGCATAGGAAAAGCGATTGGCGGTAGGCGGTTGGCGGTTAGTAAGACGTTGACCGAAGGCGACGCCTCTTTTCTGACTAACCGCTAACCGCCAACCGCTGACCGCTTCTTCTGCCGCTAACCGTGAACCGCGAACCGCTCCGCGTAGCGCGCATGCTGAGCCGCAAGATTGATGTACGGCGTCGGCGGCTCCGTCTGCCGCTCTGCGCGGACGCAACCGCCGCAACGTCTGACCGACGCGTCGCGGCGTCCCCAGATCGCTCCAGCCGCACGGCGGCACGCGCACGACGCACAGTCGCTTCTCAACTCCTTCGAGCACGTCGCGCGAGAAGTCGAGAACGGGCAGTCGCTGGTACATTTCGACGATCGTCGGCCAGCCAACCGTCAATGAGTCCGCGGCCAATGCGCGACTCAGAATCACCTGCATCTCCATCACGATCGGCGCATACCGCGGCAGGAACAGGTCGAGGAGCGATTGCGCCGATGCAGCGATGATGAACGAGTTCCACAACCCGCCCTGATTGATGATCTCGGTCGCCGCGGAGAGATCGGGCTTTTCAACGAAACGCATGACGTCCTGACCGCCGAGAGCGTCCGGCTCGCCCGGCAGGATATAACCGAGATCAGTGTCGCTTTCGTCGGGCTCCAGCCCGAGCAGGACCGGCCGGCTTGCATCCTGACGAAGGCGCCCAAGCGCAGCGTCCAGGGAGCGCAGCAGCGTCTGTTCATCGCGCACGTAGTGATCCGCGGGCAACAGGGCGATGCAGGCGTCGGCGTCCTTCGCAACAATATGGAGCAGTGAATACAGAACGCCGATCGCCGTCCCGCAATTGCGCGGCTGCACGATCACGTTCCCGGGCTGAAGCCGCCTCACGCGCTCGATCTCGGACCACCATTGTCGATGGTGGTGAGCGACGATGGTGCAGATGCGTTGCTGATCGACGAGCGCGGCCGCCCGGTCGAGTGCATCCTCGATGAGCGCCGGGCCGCCGTGAAGCGAACAGAACTGCTTGGGGACTGCGGCGCCGCAAGCCGAGGTCGTCAGCGCCCGCAGGCGATTGCCATCGCCGGCGGCCAACACGAGACTCCAGATTTGTCTCTCGCGCGCCATCTCCTCCTCCCATCCATGTCTCCGGGCGTTCGCGCGTTGTCGTTGATGTCGCTGGACGCCGATCGCAACAACGTTCGTAAATCCCCGGCGACCTCGTGCGGTTCCGTGCGCCCGGGAACCCAGTGCGTCCCGCGCGCGTACACAGGTACTTCGCTTGAGGCGAAGCGCATCATTGCGCCTGACCGTTCGTTCGGCGCTTCGCGACAACCAGCCGGATCGACATCGGGATGTTGCAAAAGGCCGCCCTCACCGTCCTCAGACGCGGCTTACCCCGGGATCTTCAGCGCAAGGCATCGGGGATGGTTCTTGCAGCATTCAGCGAGCGCGTGCATGAATCCGCTCGGGAGTCCGGATCGGCCGTCCGCCGGGTCTTGCAGTGCGGGGAAAGGTTTTTCAATGGACTGCTATAGACTCACTACACAGGACAGCGGGGTCCGAGTGGACTACGGATGATTGCACGAGATTTCGTTAACGAACGCGTATCGGCCCCGTCGAGTCAGGGCGCCGGGCGCTGGCAGCCGCGCGAGCGCCGGGTCTGGCGTCGCTACTGGACGCTCGCGCTCGCCGTCACGTTCAGTTGCGTGGCCGGCGCCGCATCGACCCGCACGGGCGCGCAAGCGAAGACCCCGCCGCATCAGGCGTTCACTCCAGGCTTCGTACTGGAGACGGCCAGACGCGCCGCCGCCGCTCCGTTCGTTCCCCGCAGGCTGGAGGGCCCTCCGGCTTTGCAGCAATTGACTTACGATCAATACCGCGATATCCGCTTCAACGCGGACCAGAGCATTTGGCGCAATGAGCAGGTGCCGTTCCGGCTCGAGCTCCTGCCCGCGGGTTTTCTCTTCAAGTCGCCGGTCAAAATTTCAATCGTCGAAAACAGGATCGCCCGCGAGGTCACCGGCGCCCCCGGCATGTTCTCGCTCGGACCCCTGGTAGCAAAGCAACTCGCCAACCAGACGCTGCCGCTTTCCGGCTTCCGGGCGCGCACCCGGCTCAACTCGCGCTCTGTGTGGGATGAGTTCCTGGTGTTCCAGGGAGCGTCCTATTTCAGAGCAGTCGACAGAGGCGGCGCCTACGGCCTGTCGGCGCGCGGGCTTGCGCTGCGCACCGCCCAGCCCATAGGCGAGGAGTTTCCCGCATTCACTCATTTCTGGATCGAACGTCCCGGCGCCAACGCCGCCGGCCTCGTGGTGCACGCGTTGCTCGACAGCGAATCGACCGCCGGCGTCTATCGGTTTTCGATCACTCCCGGCGCCGAGACGATTATGGAAGTCGATGTGACGCTATTTCCGCGCGTGGATCTCGACCATGTCGGCATTGCGCCGCTCACCTCGATGTTTCTGTTCGATGAATCCGAGCGCACGCGCATCGATGACTTCCGCGACGAGGTGCACGACTCGGATGGTCTGCTGATCGCAATGGCGTCGGGCGAACGCGTCTGGCGTCAGTTGCGCAACCCGCCGCAGCTCCAGGTTTCGGGCTTTACGTCCGTCGCGCCCAAAGCGTTCGGGCTGATTCAGCGCTCGCGCCGCGCATCCGACTATCATGACTTCGAGGCGCACTATGAAGATCGCCCCAGCGCCTGGATCGAGCCGACGAGCGAGTGGGGCGAAGGCTACGTGGAGCTGATCGAGATTCCGGCCGCCAATGAAACGAATGACAACATCGTGACGTTCTGGCGGCCGAAGCAGGTGATCCCGGCCGGCAAACCCTGGCGCATCTCGTATCGCCTTCGCTGGAACTCGCAGCCCAAGCTCACGCCGGCGCTCGGCAAGGCCGTCGCGACGCGCACCGGTCCGAGCTTCGACGGCAAGCGCCGCATCTTCGTCATCGAATTCAACGGCACAGGCCGCACCATCGAGGGACTGAAGATCGACGCCGGCACATCGGCGGGCAAGCTGTCGAATCTGGTGCTGCAACCGAATCCGCTGACCAAGGGCGTGCGGGCGAGTTTTGAACTCGATCCCCGCGACGCGGACGTCGCCGAGCTGCGGCTGCGCATATTGCGAGCCAATCGCCCGGCCAGCGAAACGTGGTTGTATCGATGGACAGCCAGCTGAGATCGCCGATTCCGCCCGAGGGGCGCGACGTCGTACGCGGCGGCATGCCGTTCGAGCGCCCGCTCGAAATGCCCGTGCAGGATCTGCGGCGCGCGCCCGACGCGCAGCCGATGGAAGCCGCGCCGACGCGCACGATCCTGGCGCGCGCGCTGACCATCCTCGGCACGCTCGCGATCGCCGGCTACGGCGTGTTCGAGATGCTCGGCATCGTAAGCTTCGCCAGCATGACGGCGCTGCAGGGCGTGATGATTCTCTTTTTCGCGCTCACGCTTGTGTGGATCGCGTTTGCGGCCGCGTCCACCGTCACCGGCTTTTTTATTCCGCCGCCGCGCGGCGATCCGGACACGCCGATCGCCGGCAGCCGCACGGCGCTCGTGATGCCGGTCTACAACGAGGATCCAGCGCGCACCACGGCCGGGTTGCAGGCGATGGCGGAAGCTCTCGCACAGCTCGGGGCGGCGCAGCACTTTGAGATCGTCGTCATCTCGGACTCGACGAACGTCGACGCATGGATCAGCGAATCGCTTGCCGTCGACGAGCTGCGGAGGACGCTGCGCGAGGTCATTCCTGTGTGGTACCGGCGGCGCTGGCACAACGCCGGACGCAAGGCGGGCAACGTGGAGGAGTTCGTCAAGCGCTGGGGCGCCCGTTACGACTACATGGTCGTGCTCGACGCCGACAGCCTGATGTCGGCGTCGACGCTCGTCGAACTGGTGCGCCGCATGCAGGCGGATTCGCGGCTCGGCATTCTGCAGACGGTGCCAATGCTGATCGGACATGGCAGCGTCTTCGCGCGCGCTCAGCAGTTCGCTGGTCGGGTGTACGGCGGGCTGATCGCACGAGGAATGGCGGCGTGGTCCGGAAACGAAGGCAACTACTGGGGCCATAACGCGATCATTCGCGTCAGCGCGTTCGCTCAGGCCTGCGGCCTGCCGCAATTGCCGGGCCGCAAGCCGTTCGGCGGCCATGTTCTGTCGCACGACTTCGTCGAAGCGGCGCTGATGCGACGCGCCGGCTGGAAAGTGCGCATGGCGCCGGACCTCGATGGCTCGTGGGAGGAAAGCCCGCCGTCGCTCGTCGACGTCGCAATCCGCGATCGACGCTGGGCTCAGGGAAATCTGCAGCATTCGAAGATCATCGGCGCCGAAGGACTCTCGCTCACGAATCGCGCGCACTTCTTCATCGGCATCATGAGTTATCTGTCCTCGCCGCTGTGGTTGATGTTGCTGATCGTCGGGTTTGCGCTGACGTTGCAGGCGACGCTGATCCGACCCGAGTATTTCAGCCGGACGTTCCAGTTGTTTCCCGACTGGCCGCGGTTCGACGCCGAGCGCATGACGGAGCTCTTCATCTTCACGATGATCGTGCTCTTCACGCCGAAGCTGCTTGGTCTGGTGCGCACCCTGTTTCGCTCGAAGGTGCGCAAGGGCTGCGGCGGCTTCCTTGGCGTCACACTGAGCACGCTGATCGAGACGGTCATCTCGGCGCTCTATGCACCCATCATGATGCTCGTGCAGACGCACCATGTGATCCATATCCTCACTGGTCGCGATTCGGGCTGGAATCCGCAGCGCCGCCACGCCTCGATGACCGCCTGGCGCGAAGCCTGGAGCGTGCACTGGCCGCATCTCGTGATGGGCGTGCTGATCGGCGTGGTCGCGTATCTCATTTCGCCGACGCTGCTCGCGTGGCTGTCGCCGACTCTCGCCGGTCTCTTGCTCGCCGTGCCTCTGTCGAAACTGAGCGGCAGCGTCGCGGTCGGGAAGTTGTTCGGCTGGTTCGGATTGCTGCGCACGCCGGAGGAGAAGCACGCGCCGCCCGTCGTGCGTCGTCGCGACGAGTTGCTGCAACAGGCGCACGCGCCGCAGAAGGACGGTCTGCGCTTCCTGGCGCGCAACCGCCAGGCTCGCTACGCGCATATCAGCGGCAATCTGCCGCGTCCGACGGAAGCACGCGGGCATCCTGATCCGAATCGGCTGACCGCCGAACGCAAGGTTGTCGATGCGAAAACGCTCAGCGAAGTGCTTGCGTGGCTGGGCCCTGCCGAGCGCATCCACGTCGCCGGCGATCCGCGCCTGCTCGAAAGGATTTCTGAACTGCCCGATGGGTGAGCGCGGGTGTCTTTCCGAAGACACTTGACCGCCAGGGATGGTGGAAATGCTGGCAATGCAGGAGCAATTGCCAGCAAACGTGTCTCCTGACCGCGCGAACGCCCGACCGTGTGTGAGCACCGATGCCTTTCCGAGGACACTTAACGTGTCCTCGGAGGGTGCGAACGCCCGACCGTGGATGGTCGGGCTGGGCGCCGCTACATGGACGTATTGATGGCACGCCCTCAGCAAGACGCTACAGGGATGTATTGATAGCTCGACGATGGTCGGGCAGGAATCCGGCTACAGGGACGTATTAATGGCGCGCTTCTATGTGGCCAGCCGAGCTTTCGTCGGCAAGCAAGCCTTCGGCAAGTAAGGCGCAGACGCGGCAGGCAAGAGAACAAACGCAAGGCCAGCCGCCGGCAAGCAGGACAACGATTTCTGACCTGCCGACGAAGTCGGCTTGCTTGCCGAGTCTGCGAGGCTTGCCTGCCCGCGGCTTGCCTGCCGACGAAGTCGGCTTCCCGCTTAAGGAAGGCCGGTCGAGCTTTCGTCGGCAAGCAAGTCCTGACGTGTCTCCCGACGCGTGAACGCCCCTGCGGAACTCTCCGTCCGCGCAAGACATTGCGCGACTACAGCCACGTTAGAGAGTGAGAGGAGTCAAGATATGGCGAGAGCAAATCAGGTAAGGACGAACGATGCGCCGCGCGACGCGGTGCAACTCCTGAAGCAGGATCATCGAAACGTAGAGGCGCTGGTCGCCGCATTCGAAGACGCAGATGACGACGAGCTGTCGTCCCTCGCCGAGAGCATCTGCAACATGCTGCGCGTGCACGCGCAGATCGAGGAAGAGATCCTGTATCCCGCGGCGAAGGAAGCCCTGTCCGAAGATGAGGAGGAAGCCGAGCTGGTAAGCGAGGCGGAAGTCGAGCACGCATCAGCCAAAGAGCTGATCGCGAAGATCGAAGGAATGACGCCGGACCACGAAGCCTTCAAAGCGACGGTCAAGGTCCTCGGTGAATACGTGAAGCATCACGTCAAGGAGGAAGAGAATGAGCTGTTCCCGGCGCTGAAAGAATCGGAGCTCGATCTGAAGGCAATTGGAGCACGACTTGCGGAGCGCAAGTACGAACTGTTGGACCAGATGGGTCTCGAGGAACCGGAGATTCCGACGCAACGCAAGCGTTCAACGGGCTCGCGTTCCCGGAGCGCATCGCGCGGTAAACAGGCGCGCGCCGGCGCCCGTAGCAAGTCCGCTCGTGGCTCGGGGCGGGCCGCGCGACACTAGCGCAAGCCTTGAAACCGGCTGACTGCGTCAGCAATAGGCTGTCGCAGTTGGCCATTGGCAGGAGGCTCGCTCCGCGAGCAATCGGAATTCTTGCTGCCGAAGCGCATCTGCCGAGACCGGCTGCGGCAGCAGCAGGCGGTCGCAGTAGGCCATTGGCAGAAGGTTCGCTGCGCGAGCAGTCGGATCTCTTGCTGCCGAAAGGCCCGCTGCCGCGCGATCGCGGCCTATTGCCGCAGGCCTGCTGCGAGCGAAGCGAAGCCGGTTTCTCTTTCTTTCTGGCTTAGCTCGCCCCGAGCGAATCGCCGATCTGCGTGCACGCGTTGAGCACGGAATTAGCGAGCGTCTTCATGCGTTCCTTCGGCAGGCGTTCTGCAGGGCCGGAAATTCCGATCGCGGCGATGGGCTGCTGCCCGGGTCCAAGGACGATGCCTGCAACGCTGTGTACTCCTTCTCGCCACGCGCTCATCGAGAACGCGTAACCGGTCTTGCGGATAGCGATGAACTCTTCCAGCAAGGCGCTGACCGAGACCTTGCGCTTGCCAAAGTTGATCCGCTTCGCGCACAGGGTGCGGACGCGCTTCTCGGCGTCGGGCTGATATGCGAGCAGCGCCTTGCCCGTCGCGGGGAAGACCGCAGGCACGCGCTGACCCACAGTCGACAACGGTCGAATGGTCGTGCCCGTCGTAATCTGATGCAGATAAAGGCAATCGCCTTCGTCGAGGACGGCGAGACTGATCGTCTCCTGCGTCTCCGCATGCAGCGAATGCATGAACGCCATGGCGGCGCGGCGGATCGGATCGCGCCGGATCACTTTCATCCCCTGCTCCCAGATCCGCCGCGTCGGCCGATAGCGCCCGGATGCGTCCTGTTCCGCGTAACCGAGCGCAACGAGCGTTGCAAGCGTGCGGTGAACATTGCTCTTCTGGAGGTCGAGCGCCGCCGCCAGCGCGGAAACGCCGATCGGCGCGTCCGCCTGCACCAGACGTTCGAACAGACGCATTCCCTTGATGAGCGTCGTATCCACAATGTTCTCCGGAACTGGCTTCGCATTCCAGATTCTAGAACTGTGGGCCGGGAAATGGCACGGGTTGGGAAGCCGAAAGCGGCAGACTGCGTCAGCAGCCGGCTGGCGCAGTTGGCGTCGGCAGGAGGCTCGCTTCGCTCGCAGAGGAGTCTGACCTGCCGACGCAGTCGGCCTGCTGCCGCGCTTTGCGGCCTCCTGCCGCAGGCCAGCTGCGAACGAAGTGAGCCGGTTTCAGGATGACGGTCTAATCGGCCCCGGTCTGAAAATGCGGCGCGTCGACCGGTTTCGATTCAGGCGAGCCGCGCTGTCGCAGGAAAATGCTGAGCACGACCATCGCCCAGATGGCCAGGAACTCGCTTTGCCAGTTCTGAAACGACTCAAACCAGAAGCGCGATCCCGCCGCGTACTCGAAGACTGTGACAGGCGCTTCCCCGTGCGCAGCCCGCTCCTCGTTGTAGGCGCTCGCTCCGCCGATCGCGTGAAGCACGAACGAGAATGCGAACATCAGCAAGAAGGCGAGACTGAGCGAGCGCTCGTAGATTCGAAGGACCATGCCGCCTTTGCGCACCGGCCAGGGAGCATCACGCTTGCTCCTGAACTCACGCGGATCGCGATTCACGGGATCCTCGTTGTTGACAGGCTTCGACTCCGAAGAGCCTTTCTGAAACAGGAAGACGGTAAAGAGTACGTACACGGACATCTGCAGGAACTCACTCTCCCAGTTTTCCATGGTGGCTTCGAGAAAGGCGCCGCTATGGAGGTACGCGGCATAAGAGATGGGAAGCAGACCGTGCGCGGCGAGTTCACTGTTTTCCTCCAGCATGCCGACATAGCTCTGCGCCGCCAGAAATGAGACGAACAACGCGAACAACACGATCGACAGACCATTGTCGCGCCAGACGTTTTTCATGAGCTCTCCGCGCCCTGCGCCGCCGGGAAGATAAGCAGGACGTTGTCGGGAAAGTTCCCGAATCCTTTTCGATCGCATCATCTCCGGCGAGCCGCGCGACGGCAGGATTCGAGAAGCGCGCTGGGGCCCCCGTGGTTGCTGTCGAGCTGTAACACTTCCGCGTCAGAATGACGATGGAGCGCCTGACGCGATTCGTCGCGCGGCGGCGCCTGGCAACCAGGCGCCGCCGACGCCGGTCTGTCCGAAAATTGTGCAACTCCGTTCTCGCGACGCCCACATGCAGTGCAAGGACGAGCGCGGAATTTTTCGTAGTGACGCGCCGCGTCCCGCGCGTCATCATTGTCATCGTCTCAGCAACGTATCAACGGAGTTCAAACATGGCCACGCGCTCACGGACTACGCCAAAGAAGTCCAGAACAGCGGCGCCGCCGCCCTTTGCGGGAAGCGTTCTCGAAGATGAGGAGCGCACCACGCCCGCCCGCGAGGTAGAGAGCGAGACGAAAAACGCCGACACGACGTACGCATCCACACTGCAAGTTACGAACACAAATCTGGAGCGGCGCGAAATTCCATCGTTCTCTGAGAGCCGCGAGGCGAGGATCGCCGAGGCCGCCTACTGGCGCGCCGAACGTCGCGGCTTCACTCCCGGACGCGAACTGGATGACTGGCTGGAGGCCGAGCGGGAGGTCGACTCCGGTGAAAAGCGACGAGCGACGTAGAGTGGGGTTCGCTTAGCAGCGTCGAAGGGCCGCCACGACGCAGCCGCCGCAGCGGCGTTCATGGTCATTTTGCTCACCGGCGCCGGCGGCTTCATCGGTCGACGCCTGGTCGTTGCGCTGAGGGCCGCCGGACACATCGTTATCGAAGGGCGTCGTAACCCACCCGAAGGGTCGCGCGCGGTCGCGGTTGACTTCACGCGCGACGTCGACGCGAACGTCTGGACGCCCAGGCTCGCGGGCGTTGATCTGGTGATCAACGCCGTGGGGATACTGCGCGAGCACGGCGGGCAGACGTTTGCGCGCATCCATACGCGTGCGCCGCAGGCGTTGTTTGCCGCGTGCGCGGCCGCAGGCGTCGGTCGCGTCGTGCAAATCTCGGCGCTCGGCGCGGATCACGGAACGACCGGCTACTTCGCCAGCAAACGCGCAGCGGATGAATTTCTCGCGTCGCTGCCGCTTGAGTGGACGATCGTTCAGCCCTCGATCGTCTACGGCGCCGGCGGAACGAGCGCTCGCCTGTTCACCCTGCTCGCGAGTCTGCCGGTCATACCGTTGCCCGGCCGGGGCGATCAACGCGTGCAGCCGATTCACCTTGACGACCTGACAGAAGCGATCGTGAACCTCATCGGCCGAGGCGAAGCGGCTCGCCAGCGCGTTGCGCTCGTTGGACCACAGGCTCTCGAACTGCGCGAATTCCTGAGACGCCTGCGCACAGCAATGGGGCTCGCGCCCGCGCGGTTCCTTCCCGTCCCGCTGTGGATGATGGAGCTCGGCGCACGCATCGCTGAATTGAGTCCACGCTCGTTGCTCGACCGCGAGACGCTCGCGATGCTGCACGCGGGCGTCGCTGCAGACCCCGCGGCGACGCATCGGCTGCTGCGTCGGCCGCCGCGCGACGTCGCAGAATTCGTGCCGCACGAGTGGCGCGCTGCGATATCCGCGCAGGCGCGCCTCGGCTGGTTGTCGCCGATACTGCGATTCGCCATAGCGATCGTGTGGATCTGGTCGGGCGTCGTTTCGCTGGGCTTGTATCCGCGCGAGTTGAGCTACGACCTTCTGGCGCGAGTGGGCGCGCCGCCGGCGCTTGCGCCCATATTTCTCTATGGCGCAGCGGCGCTCGATTTCATCTTCGGCGCGGCCACGCTGCTGCTGCGTCGGCGGCGAGCGCTGTGGCTGGCGCAGATCGCTCTGATCGTTCTGTATACGCTCATCGTGACGTTCGCCCTGCCCGAATTCTGGCTGCACCCGTTCGGTCCTATCCTCAAGAACCTGCCGATGCTCGCGGCCATCGCTCTGTTGTACGCGCTCGAGCCGACAGACGATGCGATGCGCCGGCCACGATAAGTCTGGCTCGGTGAGCGGCTCGTGTCGTCGGACGGAGAGTACGAAGGTCAGAAACGCTTCGCGCCTCGTAAGCGAAGATCGCGAAGCGGCCTCAAGCGATCGCACATGCGCCGTGCGCTTCGCTCGCGCGGGAACCATTGCATGCGAGGCTCGTTAGCACCGTGCTGAGCGACCGCTTCAGCACGTCGTTCGCACACGTTCGCGCGAGCGGCGGCGCCCTTCAAGAGGAGTAGTTCAATGCCTTTCAGAGATTTCTTCCGCAGTGATCGCGAACGCGAAGAGGAAGAGCGCAACCGCGATCGCTGGCGTTCGCTGGGGAGTGAATACGGGCGTGATCGGGAGGAGGATCGCAGTGACCGGGACTATCGCGGCGAGAGCCGCTACGGCTCGCAACGCGACTGGTCGCCAGGCGACGAGTATCGGAGCGATCGATTGCGAAGCTCCGGCGGAGACTACAGCCGTGATTACGGACAGGGCTTCAGCCGTTCCGGATCGGGCTACGGTCAGGACTATGAGCACCAACGGCGGCACGGTCAGGGCGTCGAGGACCTCGGCGGCCCGTGGCGCGATGAAGAGCGAAACTTTGGCGGCGACTACGGCGATCGCGGCGTCGGCAGCAGCGGCCGTGGACGGTACTACGCGCGCGGCGGCGTCTCGGCGCGCGAGAGCGGATCCTACGGCGAGCGCGGCCTGGGGCGCGAGAGTGATTACAGCGGCCGTAGCGGATCGACATACGGCGGTTATAGCGGGAGCAGCGCGGAACGGGAATGGGGCGGCGGCGCTCAGCAATGGCGGCAGGGCCTTGGCGCGCACCGCGGCAAAGGGCCTCGCGGCTATCGTCGCTCGGACGAGCGAATCCGCGAAGACGTCTGCGATTGTCTGACAGACGATCCGCTCATCGACGCTTCGAACATCGAGGTGATCGTCAAGGAGTGCGAAGTGACGCTTTCGGGTTCCGTCACATCCCGCGAAGACAAGCGCCGGACCGAAGATCTCATAGAGAGCATTTCGGGCGTAAAGGACGTCAACAACAATTTGCGCGTTTCGCCGCAAACCAGCGGCTCAGCCGAAGCGAGCGGCGAGAAGCTGACCAGTCCTCCCGCCCGGCATTGATGCGAGGTTCTACGGTTGTCAGTTGTGCGTTGTGAGTTGTCCGCAGATGGCCTCTCCGGTTCGGGAGAGGCCATGTGACGGCGCGCCTGGTTCGACCGTAGAACGCGTGTCCGAACTCACAACGCGCAACACACAACGCACAACGATTTCTACACGTCGCGTCGCGTCTCCTCCCGCTGGCGCCCTGCGCGCGGCTGCTCCTCAACGAGCTCGCGCCAGGCCTCTTCATTGACTGCTTCCAGCGCGTTCACCGCTGGTCCGTGCAGCACGTCGCCATAGGCGCTGAAGCGCGAACCATGGCACGGGCAATCCCAGGTTTTCTCGGTGGAGTTCCATTGCACGACGCAGCCCAGATGCGTGCACTTGGCGGAATGCATGTGCAGGCCGCCCTCGTTGTCCCGGTACACCGCGACTTTCCTCAGTCCGCTGCGGACGAGCGCGCCCTCGCCCCGCGGGATCGCTGCGGCGCTGTGCTCGTCGCCGCCTGACACCCAGTGCGCGTAGTGCGCGGCGACGTCCGATTGCGCCTTGATGAACTGCAGCGCTTCCTTCAACGGCTTGCGCGCCGGATCATAGACGCTCAACCAGGGATTCTGCCGCCCCATGATGAGATCGCTCACCAGCAGGCCGCCGATCGTCGCGTGAGAGATTCCGTTTCCCGAATCGCCGGTGATCACATAGACATTGCGGCTGCCTGGATTCCGCCCGAGATACGCGACGCCGTCCAGCGGCTCCAGGACCTCGCCCGACCAGCGCCAGGCGAGTTCGCCGACTTGTGGAAAGTGAGTGCGCATCCAGGACTCAACGCTCGCGTAGTGCGCCGCCGGGTCGCGCTCGTGACCCGTCTTGTGATCCGCGCCGCCCACGATCAGAACGTCCCGCTCTCCGTCGCCCGCCGGCGCCGTACGCACGTAGTGATAAGGATCGGCGTCGTCCCAGACGAGCACGCGCGGGACCGCGCCGCGCGGAACATGCGCTGCGACCACATACGTCTGATACGCGACCTGTTTGGTATGCAACGTGACGCGATCGTTGAAGGGCGTGTTGGTCGCCACAACGACCGCATCCGCAACGATCCTGCCGTTTGCGGTGGTCACAACCACGCCGCCGTCGCGCTCGTCAACGCTCAGCGCGCGCGAATCGGTGTAGATGGCGACGCGGCGTCGCTCCACCGCGCCCGCGAGTCCCGCCAGGTACCTGACCGGATGAAACTGACCCTGCTGCCCGAAACGCAGGCACGGGCCCGCGTCGATGGCGCCGTCGAATACGCCGGCCGGCAGCGTCGCTTCGTGGTTCACCGCTACGCCAGCGCGCCTCGCCGCTTCGAACTCCTTGTCCAGCGCGGCGCGCGGATGCTCTGCGCAGGAATACAGGTAGCCGTCGACGCGCTCGAAATCGCAGTCGATATTCTCCTCGCGCGCAGTCGCCTCGATGCAGTCTATGGCGGCAGTGAAACTTTCCGCCACCAGCCGCGCAGCGTCGCGCCCATGAGTCTCCTCGATGTACGAGTAGCGATCGTCCGGCACGGCGATGTGCGCCGTGGTCCGTCCGCTTTCGCCGCCGCCAATCTCGAGGGCCTCGATCACCGCGACGCTCATGCCGTTCTTCGCAAGTTGATAGGCCGCCGTGAGACCCGCCAGGCCTGCGCCAACGACGCACACTTCCGCGGTGACGTTCGCGGAGAGCGGCGCATACACGGGGACCTCGCCGGTTGCACGCCAGAAGGAACGGGACGTCAGAGAACCTGCAGTCATGGTGCGTACTCCGTGGAAGACGCGTGTGAGGCCGCGCCGTGCTGCGTCGCGCCTTGAGTCGCGCGCCGGCGCGCACGCAGCGTGCGGGCGAGTTCTTCAAGAATCGGTGCGCCGGCCAGCACGCAAAAACTGACGAGCAGAGACGTCGGCGCCGATTGGAACCAGGGACCCGCCGCCGCATGACTGCTCAGAGGCCAGTTCAGCACGGCGAGCAAGCCCACCGCGATCAACGGAATGACGTTGAGAAACCCATGCACGAGTTGCTCGATCGGTGAGATCCGACGCCGTTTCTCGCTATAGGCCACGTCGACCAGCGACAGCGTTGAATGCACGACCGCGATCGCGAGCAACGCGATCCACACGCTCATCGTAACGGCGAAGAGCGTCGCCAGCGCGAGCAGCGCCGCAATCGACAGGAATTGCGCCACGTGCAGCCAGGATTCGACGGCGCCGGACGTACGCTCAATATGCGTGCGGCGATGACACAGATAATCGGCGGCGCCGGCGGCAAGCCACAGCGGGTAGAGCACCCAGGCAAGGAAACTCAGCCCCAGCGCGCGCGCATCCATTGGCGGATCCGACGGTCAGGGCGAGATCGTGTGCAGCTCTTTCGAAAGGCCAATAGGAGCCTTCGCTGCGAGTCTGAGTTTCGCGAGCGCCCCTTGCACAGCCTCGAGCAGGGCCGCGCTCGTGTAGGGCTTGTCCAGCCAGCCGAGTGGATGCGCGCGCTTCGCCTGCTCTCGCACCTGGGCGTCCGCGTGACCGCTTGTGAAGATGCAGCGCACGCCCAGCCGCTCGTGGATCGCGATCGCAGCCTCGACGCCGTCCGCGCGGCTCGCCAGGCGAATGTCCATGAGGATCAGATCGGGACGCTCGCGCTCGGCAAACTCGACTGCTTCCTTCGCCGTGGTCGCGAGCCCCACGACCTCAAACCCTCCGTCCCGCAAACTCAGTTCGTTGTCGATGGCGACAAAGTACTGGTCTTCGACGATCAGAATGCGCGGCACGGGAGCGCCCATAAATTCGCGATCAGCGATGGGAGGCAGGGTTCGCAGCGTCACACGAGGAAAGCATCGCCAGCGCGAATTGTTCCCGCGTTGCGACACACGACTGCAGTCTCTTGAATCGCCGTCGGACAGGGCCTACGCAGTTGCGAGCCGGCAGCGATCGATCCATCATCATTTGCCGAGGGCGAAGCCCTTCGCCGGCAAGATCAGCGTCGCCTGCACGCCGTCCTTGTGAAACTCGATTGCGGCCTCGCCCTTGAGCTCGTAGCGCAATTGCCGATTGAGGAGCTCGGATCCGAAGCCGCTGTGCGTCGGCGGCCTGACCTCCGGCCCGCCGCTCTCAACCCATTGAACCATCAACGCTGGCTCACTCCCGGCCATCTTTCTGCATCTTCCACGACACGTCGACGCGGCCGCTCGGAACGGAGAGCGATCCATATTTGACTGCGTTCGTCGCCAGCTCATAAACCACCAGACCGAGCGCCAGCGCGGCGTTCGAATTCAGCTCGATAGCGTCCCCTTGTATCCTGCAGCGCGTGCCTTCGGTCGCGAACGCCGCAAGCTGACTCCCGATCAGATCGCTCATGGACACTCTGCGC
The DNA here is from genome assembly GCA_963723505.1 of uncultured Gammaproteobacteria bacterium. Lineage (GTDB taxonomy): Bacteria > Pseudomonadota > Gammaproteobacteria > Steroidobacterales > Steroidobacteraceae > Steroidobacter. The sequence goes on along the minus strand of CAVRQU010000015.1, from coordinate 208,517 downwards.
CAGCTGTCGCGCGACAGCAATTCATAGGCGCGCGCCAGCGCCTGCATCCGACCCATGAACGCCTTGTCGAATTCGCGCAAGGTTTGCGGAACGATGCAGCGTCTGATTGGCGAGGCCGATCACGACCTGCAGCATGTTGCGCACGCGATGATTCAGCTCGGCGACCAGCATGCGCTGCTGCTCTTCCGCGGCGATCACTTCGGACACGTTGACGAACGTGATCAGGACGCCGTCGATTGCATCATCAACCGTGCGGTATGGAAGGATGCGCATCAGGTAATACGTGTCGCCGTCGCCCGATCGAACCGAGCGCTCGAGCGGCTTGCGTTCGTCGAGCACCTTCTGAACGTCGCTGCGCAGATCGACGCCTTCGAGCTGGTGTGCGATGTCCGTGATAGGACGCCCGCGATCGCCGGAGATCAGATTGAAGATCGACCGGACCGCCGGCGTGTAACTGCGGATGACCATGAAACGATCGAGGAAGACAGTGGCGATCTGCGTGCTGTCGAACAGGTTGCGCAGATCCGCGTTCGACTGGTGCAACTCGTCGACCTTCGAGGCGAGCTCCTGATTGACCGTGTTGAGCTCTTCATTGACTGATTGCAGCTCCTCCTTCGAAGTCTCCAGCTCCTCGTTCGTCGACTGCAGCTCTTCGTTGACCGACACGAGTTCTTCGTTGCCCGACTTCAGCTCTTCGAGCGCGGTCTCGTATTCTTCGATCGTCGACTGCAGACGGTCGCGTGTCTCCTTCAACTCCTCTTCGAGGCGAACTCACGTCGCCCGGCGCGCCGGGCGGGCGATGCAGCGTAGCTTCTTCGTGGCCGATGGGCGGACCCAGATCGGCGAACACCACCAGGTAGAGCGGCTCCTGATCAGGCTCGATCATCGGTTGCACGGTGAGCCGGATCTGCTGGACACGATCGTCCAGCTCGACGTCGATACGGTCGCGAACGATTACCTTCTGCGTCTCGGCGGCTTCCCGGAGCGCGGCGCGCAGGTCGAGCCGCAAGCCCTTGCGCACCATCGCGAGCAGCTGGCGGCTCGGCGAGCCCATTTGCGGCTCCAGATACTTTCCGGTGCGTGAGGAGTAGTAGACGATATCGCCTTTCGTTCCGACGACGATGTGGGCCGGCGCAAAGCTCTCCATGACTCGCGCCTCGATCTGCCTCCACAGGCGCTGATCCCTGCGCACGGTGATTTCCGTCGCGGCCTCCTGCGCATGACCGCTGTTTTTCGCGAACCACGAAGGAATACGTACGTTCGTGTTCATCACGGATCGACGCTGGTATACGCCGTGCTTCTTGTCAACGGCGCTGAACAGATCGGAATGACGCGAAACGCTTTCGGCCGGCCCCAGGAAAAGATAGCCGTCGGATTTCAAAGCGTAGTGGAACACCGGCAGCACGTTGTCCTGCAGTTCCGTATTGAAGTAAATGAGCAGATTCCGGCAGGACACAAGGTCCATGCGCGAAAACGGCGGATCACGGATGACGCTGTGCGACGAGAAGATGCACATGTCCCGGACTTCCTTGCTCAGCACGCAGGACGCCGCTTCCGGGCGGAAGAACCGCTTCAGTCTTTCGTCGGAAAGATGCTCGAGCATCGCACGCGGATAACGCGCCGCGCGCGCGACGTCCAGCGCGGCTTCATCGATGTCGGTCGCAAACACCTGCACTTTCGGCGGCGATTTCAGCCCCGACATATGTTCGCGCAGCAGAATCGCCAGCGAATAGGCTTCCTCACCGGTAGCGCATCCGGGAACCCACACGCGAACGGCGTCGCTGACGTCGTCGCCTTCGAACAGTTTCGGTAAGACTTTGGCGGAGAGCACCTCGAACGCGTCCGCGTCGCGAAAGAAACTGGTGACGCCGATCAGCAGATCTCTGAACAGCAGACTGGCCTCATCGCCTTCCTGGCGCAGCCGCTCGGCGTATTCCGGGACGCTCTGGATCTGTCGCACCTGCATGCGACGATGGATGCGTCGCAGCAGCGTCTTGTGTTTGTAGCGGCTGAAATCGTGGCCGATGCGTTTCTGCAGCGTTGCGTGGATGTCCTGCAGCGCCTGCGACAGGCTCTCCTGCGGGTTGTCGTGCGCGCTCTCTGCAGCTTTGAGGACGTCGAAGGCGCGGAAAAACTCCCGCAGCTTCGGGCCGATCTCATCGACGGGCAACACGATGTCGACGAGCCCCGTGGCGATCGCGCTCGAGGGCATGCCCGAATGCGCGGGACCTGACTGATCGTGACCCTGGGCGATCGTCAGCCCACCCTCCTCCTTGATCGCTTTGACGCCCAGCGAGCCGTCGCTGCCGGCGCCGGACAGCACGATTCCGACTGCGTTTTCGCCGGCGGCTTTGGCCAGGGACGCGAAAAAAATATCGATGGGATTACGTTCGTGCTGATTGATTGCTGCGGGGAGCAGAGCCAGCTGCTGCTTCGAGATGGTCAGCACCGCGTCGGACGGCAGCACGTAGACATGGTTCGCCTCCACGCGCTGACCGTGGCTGGCGTTGACGACGGGCATGGCCGTGTGACGCGCAAGGATCTCCGTCAGGAGCGTCTCACGATGCGATCCGATGTGCGTGACGACGACAAACGCCGCCCCGATGTCGGGAGGCATGGTGCGAAACAGATGCTCCAGCGCCGCGACGCCGCCTGCGGAGGCGCCGACGCCCACGATGAACAAGCCTGAGCCTCTGGATGAATTCCCGCTCACCTCAACGCCTCGCCCAGCTCCGGGAACCGCGAGGCTACGGGCCCCTGTCCACGCTGGCAATAGAACGTCACGGGGCCGCCGCGCGGGTGAAGCGCGGAACTGCGGCCGGCCGGGGCACGTTCGGATTGTGCGGGCATTTCCCCGGAGCAGTCGGCGATCCGCGTGCACAAGAGGAACATCGTTGTTATTGGCGAACTGCCGGCGCACCTCAGCCGATGACTGAGTTGCTGCAGTCGCTTCCCGAGGGGTTTCCGGGCGCCGTCCTCCTCACCTTGCCAACGCTTGGCCAGAATGGCGCGCATGCCGGGCGAGCATGAGCACGCCAGGGGCAGAGCGCGGCGCGCCGGCTGGAATCTGCCAGGCGTCATACATCGCATGAGCGACCAGAATGCTTCCATGACCAGCCTCCGCGGAAAACGGGTTTTCGTCGTTGAAGACGACGACCGCCTGTATTGCGCCTTGAAAGACGCGCTGCAGGGAGCAGGTTGCGAAACCTTCGGGTCATCGTCGGCGATCTCGAAATCTCTCGACGCCGTGCCCGAGAGTTACTTCGATCTCGCGCTGGTTGACGTCAGTCGGGAGGATTCGCATGTGGCGGCGCTGGTGCAGCGTTTCCGGCAGCGCAAGGTTCCGCTGCTGCTGATCACTGCAGAGCGGTCGCAGCAACCGTCGTCGCCAGCGCACTCGCGGGGACGACTGAACAGACCATTCACCGAACAGGAGCTGCTCGAGGGCGTCCTCGAGGTCATCGGCTATTCCGCCGCCTTGCGCGGGTCACAGAGCGCGGCAGGCGTACACTCGTCCGGTTGACCGTCGCGCCGCGAGGAGGGGGGCGTGAGACTGTCCGACTTCATCGTGGCCAACAGGACGGCCATCCTTCTCGAATGGGAAAGATTCGTGAAGACGCTGCGCGCCGGCCGCCGCGTCGATGAAGTTGCGCTGCGCGCGCACGCCGAACAGATTCTCATGACGATCGCCGCGGAGATGCGCATGCCGCAGACCGGCGAGGAGCAGGAGGCGAAATCCAAGGGCCAGGGGGCGAGGCGCGCCGGCGCCCGGAGCAACGCGGCCCAGTCGCACGCGGGATCCCGTCTTGCCGCCGGATTCAAGCTCAACGAACTCATGGCGGAGTTTCGCGCACTGCGCGCGAGCGTCGTTCGTCTCTGGATGAACAGCATCGCCGGCGCTGAACCGGGAACGCTGGATGAACTCGCCCGGTTCAATGACGCGCTCGATGAGGCGCTGGCGGACGCCATCGGGCATTTTTCCGAGGCGCTCGATCGTTCACGTGAGCTGTTCATGGGCGTCCTCGGCCACGACCTGCGCACTCCACTGCAGGTGATATTGCAATCAGCCGAGGCCCTGTCCAGGCGGTCCGAGCGGTCGCCGGCGGAATTGATTGGATATGTACTGCAGAGCGCCAAACACATACAGCGGATGATCGAGGATCTGCTCGATGTCTCGCGCACGCGTCTCGGCGGGTCATTGCCGCTGGAGCCCGCGTCAGTCGATCTCACCGTGGTCTGCAATCAGACGCTGCGGGAATTGCGAGCGCTTCATCCCGGGAGCAGCTTGCTCACCACGCTGGGCGGCGATTTGCGGGGCGTGTGGGACGCCGCCCGGCTCGAACAGCTGCTCACCAACCTGGTGCGCAATGCGATCCAGCACGGCGATGCGACCAGGCCCATCACGATCTCCGCAAGGGGCGAGGATGAACGGATCATTCTCAAAGTCCACAATGAGGGCGATCCGATCCCTGCCGCCACGCTGGCGCGCATCTTCGAGCCTCTGGTCCGGGGCGTTGGACCGAAGGGCGCGGGAAAACAGGGTCGCAACATGGGACTTGGCCTGTACATTGCGTACACGATCGCCGAGGCTCACGGCGGTTCGATCGAGGTCGAGTCATCGCGAAAGAGCGGGACTTGCTTCACTGTCAGCCTTCCCCGTCACGCAGCAACCGCCCGGCGAAGCGGACGAGCAGCCGGGGACGCTCCACCACTTCGCGACTCCTGCTAGGGATCCTCTGATTTACCACGAGCAGAACGGCGGGTAGATCTGCCTCGTCCCGCGGGACGGGATTTGCTGTGGTCATCTTTCGGGCCTGGCCGATTCACGCGGTCGTGGCGGTCGGGTTCGACGATCGCACGGGCAACAGGCAAACTTGACCGGCGCGCGAAGGAGCGTTCACAGGACGAGCATGACAGCGCCGGACCAGAGCGATGAGGAGACTCGGCGGATGACGGATGACCGCGCCGAGAACGCGTTGCGCGAGACCGAGCGACGATTGCGTGAGAGCGAAGCTCGTTTCAAGCGTTTCGCCGAATCGCTGCCGCAGTTTATCTGGGAGAGCGACGCCGACGGCGCGCCGGTCTACGTGAACCAGCGCTGGATCGACTATTCCGGACTCACGTTGGAGCAGACCGGCGATGCGGCTCAGCTCACCGCCGCGTTTCACCCGGAAGACGAGCCCGCCGTCGCGCGCGACTGGAGACACGCGCGCGCCACAGCCACTGCAATGAACGTCGAAGGACGCATTCGCAGACGCGACGGGGTGTATCGCTCTTTCCTGGTGCGCGCAGAGCCGGTGCTCGAGAACGACGTCGCCGTGCGCTGGTTCGGCTCATGCACCGACATCACAGATCTGAAAGGCGCCGAGGAGCGGATCCGCACGCTCGCCGACGACGTGCGCATTCGCCTCGAAGAGCACGAGACGCTCCTCGGTGCGCTGCCCGTCGGCGTGTTCATCGCACGCGACGCCGCATGCACGGATATCACGATGAACCCGGCCGGCGCCGCCATGTTGCGCATGTCCGCCGACCGCAACGCGTCCAAGACCGGACCGGAGAGCGAGCGACTGCCTTTTCGCATCTTCAAGAGAGGGATTGAAGTCGCTGGCGAGGATCTGCCGATGCAGCGGGCGGCTCGTCTTGGCCAGCCCGTGATGGGCGAGGAGCTCGATATCGTGTTCGATGACGGCAGCGTGACGAGCTTTTTCGAGCACGCGCGTCCTCTTTTCGATGAACAAGGATGCGTGCGCGGCTGCGTAGGCGTATTCGTGGACGTTACCGAGAAGAAACGTGCGGAAGACGCGCTGAAGGAGGCTGGTCGCCGCAAGGACGAATTCCTCGCCATTCTCGCGCATGAACTGCGCAATCCGCTCGCCGCGCTCGCCGCAGCTTCGCACCTGCTCGCAAAAGCGACCGATAAACCTGCCGTCGCGGCTCTGGCGCGCGACGCCCTGCAGCGGCAGGTCGATCACATGGCGCGCCTGCTCGATGACTTGCTCGATGTCTCGCGCATTACGCACCGTCTCGTGCAACTGCGGATTCAGCGAGTCAATGTGGCCGAAGTCGTCAACGCAGCAATAGAAACAGTGCGCCAGCAGATCGATTCGCGGCGTCATCAGCTGACGGTGAGCATTCCGGAACAGCCGGTATACGTGGACGCCGATCAGATTCGCCTGAGCCAGATCGTCGGTAATCTGCTGAGCAACGCCGTCAAGTACACCGATCCGGGCGGCGCAATCGAGGTATGCGTGCGAATCGAAGCGGACCAGGCCGTGATCGCGGTCGCCGACAACGGGATCGGAATCGCGCCGGAGATGCTCGAGCAGGTTTTCGAGATGTTCTCGCAAGCGACCCCGGCGTTGCAGCGCGCCGAAAGCGGTCTGGGCATCGGCCTGTCGCTGGTCCGCGGCCTGGTTCATCTGCACGGCGGCGCGGTCGAGGTCCGCAGCGATGGACCCGGGCGCGGCAGCGAATTCAAGGTGCGCCTGCCTCTCGCACGCGCCAGGGACGAAGCGCCGGGCTCGGATCGGCCTGCGGCGGCTCGCGCGCGCACGAGCGTGCGGATTCTCGTCGCGGACGACAATCGCGACAGCGCGAACAGCTGGGCCGCGCTGCTCGAGCTGGCGGGACATGAAGTGCGAACCGCGTACAACGGACTGCAGGCGCTCAGCGTCGCAGCGGAGTTCAAGCCGCAGCTCGCGCTCCTTGACATCGGCATGCCGGAGCTGAGCGGCTATGACGTCGCGCGCCGCATTCGCGAGACGGATTGGGGCGTTGGCGCAACGCTCGTCGCGCTGACAGGATGGGGGCAGGAGCGGGACAAGCAACACGCGAGCGCCGCGGGGTTCGACCACCACTTCACCAAGCCCGTGGAATTGAGCGCGCTCGACCCGATCCTCGCGACGTTGCCCACTCGTGAGGGGCTTCCCTGATTCGTGCGGCGCTTGCGGGATCGTCGAATCGACGCCGCGCTGAAACGTCAACGCACGTCGCCGTCCTCGACAGGATCGGTGTAACGATACGGAAAAGTCACGCGGAAGGTGCTGCCCTGACCCTCGGCCGTTTCCAGCTCGAGACTTGCGTCGAGCAACTCGCACAAGCGCTTGACGATGGACAGGCCGATGCCTTCACCGGCCGGAGGCGCCCCGGCGTGCGCCTGAGATCGGGATGCAAGCGTCGCCGCGGGCTCCGCTTGTATGGACGATTGCGGCGGCGTGTTGTCCGACGCCGCGCGCGCGTCGTCGCTCGCCTTTTTCAGGATCCGTTTGAGCGGCGTCGCGGAACGCTTCGCGAAACCTGGGCCCGTGTCCTGAACGCACAGGGCCCACTGCACGCTGCCCGCGTCGACCTCCCAGGTCACGCGAACCCCGCCCACCTGAGTCGCGTGCAAGGCGTTCAGCACGAGATTCTGCACGATGCGCTGCACCTTCACCCGATCGCTCTCCACCATCAGCGGCGCGGGGCCTTCGGCCTTGAGAAACAGGTTTCTCTCAGCGGCGAGCGGGCGGGCGCTGTCGCAGAATTCCTTCAACAGCCATGCGACGTCGAATTCCTCGAGGTTGCGCTCTTCGCGGCCCGCCTCGAGCCGCGCATGGTCCAGCAGATCCGTCAGAAGCTGGTTGAGTGAAGTCACACCGATCTGCAGCGCCTCGCGGGCTTGCGCCAGCTTCTGCTCCTTGATTCCGTCCCGCTGCAGCACTTCGGACGCATTTGCGATGACATGAGCACGGCCGCGCAGATCATGCGCCGCCTCGCGCCACGCCTCGGCCCGCTCGATCTGCAAGCCCCTCAGTTGCTGCAGGGCGGTTTCCAGATCATGAAGGCGACTCGCGGCCTCGCTCTGCTGCAACTCCGCGTAGCGCGCGGCGCTGGCGCTGACGCCGTCGCTCGCGAGGCGCGCCAGCGTGCGCCTCGCGAACGGCATCACGCTCGGCTCGAGATTCGCTTGGGCGGCGCTGTAGCGCTCCAGTTCGTCGAGCAGACAGCGATGCAGATGCCCCCATTCGCGCATCGTTTCGGTGAGATAGTAGCCCTGCTGCCAGCGATGCATCCCGTGATCCGCCGCGGACTCCTTCTCGTCGGCTCGCGCCTGCGTCTGCTGCTCGGGGTCAAGAGCGCACAGCTGGCTTTCGAACGCGTCGAGCACGGCAGGAATGTGATCGACGAACTGACTGCGTGTGCTCGTAAGCGCGCTGCTCAGCTCCGGATCGCGCTTTACCGCCTCGCGCCACGCAGAAAGTATCGCGCTTCGACTCCTGGAGAGGTGCGAAGCGAGCCCGAGTAGCTGGGCATGCGCCTGTGTCGCCTGGTTCACGCGGATGTCTCTTACGCTGATGGCGCTTTTCTTGCGAGCAACGCGCCGCGCCGTCAGCGGGTTTCGCCGGATCGTTCCGGCGCCCGGGTCAGTCTGCGCCCGGCGCCGAGCGGCGTGCAGTCAGCACGCGCCTACGCCTCGGGCTGGATGGTCGCCAGTCGCCGCCGTCGGAACTACTTCACCGGCCGCACCATTTATTTTGGGCAAGTACTTATAGACCAGGCGCGTGCCGGCCAGAGGTGCGCCGGCCGATGCGCATCGCCGGCTGAGTCCGCAACGGACGGCGACTTCCAGGAGACATTGGATGCTGCTGCGCTCTCGGCGCACACGAACCGCTTGCCTCATTCTGTGCCTGCAGGTCTGCGGGGCCGCCGGGGCGGCCGATGAGAGCGTGCAGGAAACTGCGAAAACGCACGAAACTGCGAAACCGGCGGAGACGGCGGTGGTCCCGGACGAGGCCGTAGGTCCCGTCGCCGATACGCCCGACGAATGGATCGACCGCGCTCGCGACGGACTGCATGCGGTCGTATGGCGCTCGGCGATGCATGTCGACCGGTGGTTCGGCGGCAAGGAGGATGAAGAGGTCTATCGCAAGCAGGCCATTGGCAGCATCACGCCCTCAGTGTTCTGGAGCGAGTTCGAAGGGTTCGATCAGAAATTCCGTTTCCGGGTCAAAGTGCCGCTGCCCTATCTCGATGAGCGCTATGACGCGTTCATCGGCACTGTCAATCGCGAGGAGTTCGTTACGGAGCGCGAGCAACAGTCCGGCGCCATACCCCGCCAGGACAGCCGCGGCCAGATCCAGGAGGACGAAACGGTTTTCGGCGTTCGCTTTCGTCAACCGCGTCAGGGCGGACGCTTCGAAGCCGACGCAGGCATACGCATCAAGTCGCCGATCGACCCGTTCGTCAAAGCCGGATGGCGCTATGACCGGGGGTCTTCGAAGACCTGGCTCATCGGCTTCAGGGAAACAGTCTTCTGGCAGAACAGCGAACAGTTCGGCTTCACGAGCCGCATCGACGTCGAACGGGCGATTGGCGAAGCGTGGCTCGCGCGCTGGACGGCGTCCGGCACCATTTCGGAGAAAACGGAAGGTGTACGCGGCTATAGCGCCCTGACCGCATATCGCGGCCTGCCGAATCGGCAGGCCGTCGGGGCGCAGGTCTTCACGGCCGGCGAGTTCGATGCGAGCGTGCCGCTGGGTGAGTACGGCGTCAAGTTCGCGTATCGCCGCAGCATCGTGCGCGACTGGCTCGTCATGGAAATTCGGCCGAGCGTCACTTGGCCGAAGGACGAGCCGAGCGATCCGCGCAAGGCGAGCTGGGGGATCGGCATCGGCTTCGAAATGTTCTTCGGCACCGACGAATTCAGCGCGAGCCCGGCGACCTTCTGATCCGAGCGGCAAGCCTTCGTCCGCGCAGCAAGCCGCGGACGCGGCAGGCAAGCCTCGCGGCAAGCAGGCCATTGGCATGCGAGCCGACAGGGTCGGCAGATCAGAAGCAATGTTTGCCCATTCCATCGCTCCCCTGCCAACGGCTCGATACGCACACATCAGGCTCGGTCTACACTTTCGTTCTGCCGCCAGGAGGTTCACCCATGCAGATTGGAATGATCGGTCTCGGTCGGATGGGCGCCAACATGGCGCGGCGGATCCTGCGGGCCGGACACGAGTGCATCGTCTACGATGCGTCGTCGGCGGCGACGCAGACGTTGACGAAGGAGGGCGCGAGAGGCGCGACGTCGCTTGAGGAGTTCGTATCGCTGTTGCAGAGACCGCGCGCAATCTGGTTGATGACGCCCGCAGCCATAGTTGATTCCATACTGAAAACGCTTGCGCCCCTGCTGGGGCGCGACGACGTCGTCGTGGACGGCGGCAACTCCGATCATCGCCATGCGATCGATCGCGCCCGCGAGCTCGGCGCGCGCGGCGTCGCATTCATCGATGTTGGAACGAGCGGCGGCGTGTGGGGACTGGAGCGCGGCTACTGCCTGATGATCGGCGGCGACCCCGCGCCGGTCGAGCGTCTGCGACCCATTTTCGACGCGCTCACGGAAGCGCAACACGGCTCATCAGAGTCGACGTCGAAAGCCTGGCTCTACTGCGGTCCGGCCGGCGCCGGGCATTTTGTGAAGATGATCCACAACGGGATCGAATACGCGCTCATGGCGGCGTACGCAGAAGGGTTCAATCTGCTGGCGCACGCCAATCTCGGCGACGCACAGCATGGCGACGCGGAAACGGCGCCTGTGGGCGATGCGGCGGCCTATCGATATGACTTCGATGTGCCCGCGATCGCCGAACTCTGGCGTCACGGCAGCGTGGTGCGCTCATGGTTGCTCGACCTGACGGCGAGCGCGCTGCAAGACGATCCGAAACTCGATCGATTTGCGGGCCGCGTCTCTGATTCCGGCGAGGGGCGATGGGCGCTGAAGGCGGCGATCGACCTCAGTGTGCCGGCGCCGACGCTCGCGAGCGCACTCTTCGGGCGCTTCAGCTCGCGTGACGAAGATGCGTACGCGAATCGCCTGCTGTCCGCCATGCGCGAACAGTTCGGCGGCCACGCTGAGCGAAGGCTCGCCCAGGGAAAGTAAGACAAGGAGCCGCGAAACACCGTGACCAACGGAAATCCCTGTGGGGCAAAAAGGAACACATGACTCTGCAGGATTCTTGACTCAAGTGTGCGCGTCTCGAGCGGCTCTGCACGGGCATAGCACGAACGGGGTGGGGGAAGTTGATTATCCTCTCTTTATCCACTTCCTTTTTGCGGTCTTTCGCGGCTCTTCTCCAATTCCTATCCCACCCTGGCGATTGGGCTGCACTCCGCGGGCATGACTCCAGGCCTTCAACGCGCGGCGCGCGCACGTCGTCTCTTGCGCTGCGCTGCACGCGTCGCGCCCTGTCTCGTCGTACGCTGAGCCGGGCGTTCCCTGCCGTAGAGTCTGCGAAGCTCTCCTTTCGCCGCTTCCAGGGTGCGCCGACGGGTCGCCGGCATGTTCCGCCCGGCGCGGTTGATATAGAACGTGAGCATCGACATCGCCGATCGATAAGGGTCCGACTTGCGCCGCTTGCTGCGGTCCGCGGAACGTTTCAATGATCGTGCGATGCTGAGCGGACTGCGCCGCGTGAATACGCCCTCCGCAAGGGTGAGCGCATCGCTGGTCGCGGTGACCTGCCGTGACCAGCGCTGCTTCTTGCGGTCCGTGGACATGCGCGACCCGCGAGTACTGAACGAGCGCGTCTGCGTCCTCTGACTGTCCGCTATCCGCCATCCGCTTAATTCTTGCTAGTTGAGCGTCCTCAGCGGCGGGTCCGCTTCCTCCGAATAGCGCATCCGCAACTCAGCCGCCGCTTCCTCGATGGCGGCCAGGCTGCTGCCGATGTGCGCAGACCAATTTTGCAGGCCGAACTCCTGCTCGATCGCGCGCAGCGAATTCAGCAACAGCAACGCGTCGAGCATCGGCATCGTGAGATGCAACGGATCCTCGTCGTCCATGCAGTGCAGCGTCACAGTGCCGCAGATCGCCGGCTTGTCGTCCGGCACGTCGGCGGTTGCCGCCGCAGTAATCACTTCGCGGGTTCCCAGAAGGTCGGCCAGACACATGGTGCGGTCTCCGTAGGTTTGGGCGATACCTGCACGGCAGAAGCAGAAAATTTCCTACCCCGGCTGGAACGCGCGGAAGCGCTCACAAGGTCCATAAGCACGGAAGGTCCATAGCACCGGGAACTCGCTGGATGACCGTTCGTTCTCAGATAGATGCGCGCTTGCTGAGGCAGCTGACAGTCCATTCGCTGACGGCGAGCGCGACAGGAGGCGAGCATGAGAATCACGGTACGCAGCGTCGCGATGAGCGCGCTGTTGGCAGGTGCGGCGGTCTGTGGGCAGGCGCAGACGCCGCCCGTGCAACAGCCAGATCCTGCATCGCCCCGGACAGAACAAGATCGCACCAACACGAATCGCGTCCCGCAACGCAACGTCGATGTCGATCCGCAAGCTCAGGCTGCGGAGCCGCGCTGCGACAAGAAATCGGGGCTCGAAAAGTCCGAGTGCGAGCGACGCGACGTCGCCAATGACGCGGCGCCTGCCGGCGTGACGACGTCGATGTACGAGAAGGAACGGCAGATTCGCGCCGACACTGAAGCTGCAACGACGGCGAGCGAGGCGGACGCAGATTCGGACACGGCGCGTCGGCCGTCGCGATCGACGACGCCGATGCGACAGGCGACGCGCGATCGTACGAGCCCGGACCATGATGCTGAAGATGATGACGCCCGGGACGAATCTGCGCAGGACGACGCGAACCGACGCGAGCAGGCGACCGAGAGCAATAGCGACGCGGATACACTGAGCCCGCCGCGGCGATAGATCGTCGTTCTCAGTTGTCCGTTGTCCGTTGCGCGCAGGATAGCGAGGGCGGCCCGCGACGTTCTGCGCACAACGCAAAACGCAAAACGGGCAACTGCATTCACCGTTCCGCAGCGCACTCGAGATAGCGCGTCAGCAAGCGCTTGATCACCTCGATGGCGGATTGAGCGTGGGCGAGCTCCCAACCATCGGGAACGGCTTCATCCATGTACGCCCGCTGCGCGAGTTCGAGTTGCACCGCGTAGACGCGTTCGTTCGGGCGGGCGTAGTGGCTGGTGATGTAGCCGCCGCGGAAGCGGCCGTTCAGGACGGCGCCGAACTTGCCGTCGGTGGTGATCGTGTCGAGCAATGCGTTGCCGATTGACCGCGGACAGGACGCATGATCACGCGTGCCGAGATTGAACTCGGGAAGGACGCCTGCGAACAGCTGAGGAATTTCGCTGGCGATTGAATGCGCATCCCACAGGAGCGCCATGCGGTGATCCGCCCAGATCCGAGCCAGTTCCTCGGCGATCTTCGTGTGATACGGCCGCCAGTACTGGTCGATGCGCCCTTCAATCTCCGTCTCGTCCGGTTCGGCGCCGCTCATATATATGGGCTCCCCGGCGAAGGTTTCGGTCGCACAGACTGGCGTCGTACGGTACGACTCATAGAGCGAGGCGGAATCCGGCCCGCGATTCAGATCGACGACATAGCGCGAGTAGTTCGCCTTGATGACGGAAGCGCCGAAGCGCATGCGCAAATTCGTAAAGGTGGTGCACGCACCAATCGGTGTCCGGCAGCCGCCGGGCCGCGGCCGTAAACCGCTCGCCGATCGCATCGGGCACATGCGTCCCCGCATGCGGAATGCTGATGAGAAGCGGCAAGGGGCCGCGGCGGAAATCGAAAATCTGCATCCGTCGAACCTCTGGCGCCGCGGTCGTTGTCTGTTATCCGTGTCAGTTGCGCGTGAAGACAGCGGCTTGATCAATTGCGCCCGGGTTCTGCGGACAACGGACAACGCAAAACTCACAACGGCGGCGCTCACAGCATGGGCAGCTTGAGGCCGTTCTCCCGGGCGCAAGCGATTGCTTCGTCGTAGCCGGCGTCAGCGTGACGCGCCACGCCGGTCGCCGGATCGTTCCAGAGCACTCTCTCGATGCGTCGCGCGGCCGCCTCGCGTTCCGTCGCACACGATGACGACGCCGGCATGCTGCGAATAGCCCATGCCGACGCCGCCGCCATGATGCAGCGACACCCACGTTGCGCCGCTTGCGGTATTGAGCAGCGCATTGAGCAACGGCCAGTCGGAGACTGCATCCGAACCGTCCTTCATTCCCTCCGTCTCGCGATTGGGGCTCGCCACCGAGCCTGAGTCGAGGTGATCGCGGCCAATCACGATCGGCGCCTTCAATTCACCCGCGGGCGACCATCTCGTTGAACGCGAGGCCAAGGCGATGCCGCTGCCCGAGGCCGACCCAGCAGATGCGCGCCGGCAGTCCCTGAAAACTGATGCGCTCGCGAGCCATGTCGAGCCAGTGATGCAGATGCGGATCGTCCGGGATGAGCTCCTTCACTTTCGCATCTGTCCGATAGATGTCTTCCGCTTCGCCCGACAGCGCAACCCACCGGAACGGCCCGACGCCGCGGCAGAACAGCGGTCGAATGTACGCCGGCACAAAGCCCGGGAAATCGAAGGCGTTCCGGACGCCTTCGTCGAAAGCGACCTGACGAATGTTGTTGCCGTAGTCGAAGACCGGTACGCCCATCGCGTGATAGTCGAGCATCGCGCGAACATGGATCGCGGCGGATCGTTGCGCTTCTCTCGCGACCGTCGCCGGATCGCGTGTGCGCATCTCCAGCCACTTCTCCACGCTCCAGCCGAGCGGCAGGTAGCCGTTCACAAGGTCGTGTGCAGACGTCTGATCAGTCACTGCATCCGGCCGCACGTCGCGCCGCACGAGTTCAGGCAGGATCTCGGCTGCGTTGCCAAGCACGGCGACTGAGATCGCCCGACCGGCGGAGGTCGCTTCATCGATCATCCCGAGCGCTGCATCGACCGACGCCGCGTGCACATCGACATAGCGCGTATCGAGCCGCTTGCGAATGCGGCTCATCTGACATTCGATGCACAGGATGCTCGCGCCCGCCATGGTCGCCGCAAGCGGCTGCGCGCCGCCCATGCCGCCGAGCCCGGCCGTCAGATATCCACTTGCCTTTCAGGTCGCCGCCAAAATGGCGACGGCCCATCTCCACGAACGTTTCGTGCGTGCCCTGCACGATGCCCTGACTGCCGATGTAGATCCATGAACCCGCGGTCATCTGCCCGAACATCATGAGCCCGCGCCGGTCGAGTTCATTGAAGTGCTCCCAGGTGGCCCACTTCGGCACAAGATTGGAATTCGCAAGCAGCACGCGCGGCGCGTCTTCGTGCGTGCGGAACACGCCGACGGGCTTGCCGGATTGAATCAGCAGCGTCTCGTTCGCTTCGAGCGCACGCAGCGTCTCGATGATGCGGTCAAAACATTCCCAGTTCGCGCGCGGCGCGGCCGATGCCGCCGTACACCACCAGCTCATCCGGATTCTCGGCGACCTCCGGATCCAGATTGTTCATGAGCATGCGAAGCGGCGCTTCGGTAACCCAATGTTTTGCAGTGCGCTGCGAACCCGCGCGGGGCGCGCACGACGCGCGAACCAGAGAGACGATCCGGTGGAGACGGAAAGAGTTTTGCGTTCATGACGAGCTGGAACCGGATGGCGGATAGCGGATGGCGGATAGTCAGAGAGCAGCCGGATCGGCAGACATGTTCCTGCCGATGCGGTTGTATGGCAACCCGGATGTGAGTCGTGAGCCGTGATTCGTGAATCGGAGGATTTCGGAAATCGTAAGGTTGACCCGAAAATTCCGGTGTGGCGTTCGACTCACGAATCACGACTCACGAGTCACGAGGTCAGCTTCGCGATCGCTCGCTTGTATCCCGCGAATACCGCCGTCTCCGCGTAGTGCCGCCCTTCCTGAACGAGCCAGCGACCTGCAACCATGACGTCGCGTACCGCATCCTGGCCACCGGCGAATACGAACGTGTCGATGATGGCGTCGTCGTTGCGGCCCGCGAAAAGCGGAGTATTCAGATCCAGCACCACGATATCGCCGCGGGCGCCGACTTCGAGCGCGCCGATGCGACGTCCACTGGCGCGCGCGCCGGCTTCGCACGCCCTGCGCCAGAGCAGTGCGCCGGTCGACTGCTCCGTGTCGCTCGCGAGTGCGTTGCGCCGTCGCCCGGCGAGGCGCGCCTGGTATTCGAGCCAGCGCAGCTCCTCAACCGGGGACAGCGTGATGTGACTGTCTGAACCGATCGCAAACGCGCCGCCCGCTGCGAGCCAGGCCTGCAGCGGAAAAATTCCATCGCCGAGATTGGCCTCGGTCGTCGGGCACAGGGCGATCACCGCGCGGGCGGCGGCGGCGCCGGCCAGCTCGTCGGCGGTCGCATGCGTCGCATGCACCAGGCACCAGCGATGATCGATGCGTGCGTGTTCGAGCAGCCATTCGATCGGACGGCGCTCGAGGTGCTCCAGCGCAGCGGCGACTTCGCGTTCCTGTTCCGCGACGTGAATATGAATGACCTTGCTGTCGTGCGACATGCGCGAGCACGTCGTGCAGGGCTTGCGGCGGAACCGCGCGCAGGCTGTGCAGCGCGACGCCGATCTCGAGCTGCGGCGAGCGCGGCGAGGACGCGCGTACAGCCTCGATCAGGGCGAGAAACGAGCGTGTGTCCAGAACGAATTGCCGCTGGCGTCTCGTCGGGGGAGCGCCGCCGAAGTCGGCCGTCTGGTAGAGCGTCGGCAGCAGAGTAAGGCCGATGCCCGCGGTCGCCGCCGCATCGATCAGCGCCTGACACATGACGCCCGAATCGTCGTACGGCCGGCCGTCGGGCTGGTTGTGCAGATAGTGAAATTCGCAGACAGATGTGTAGCCGGCCTTCAGGAGATCTGCATACAACTGCGCAGCGATCGCGTTGAGCAATTCGGGACTCATGCGGCCGGCGAGCTCATACATCGTTTCACGCCACGACCAGAAACTGTCGTCGTGAGACGTGCGCTGTTCGGCGAGTCCGGCCATGGCGCGCTGGAAGGCATGGCTGTGTACATTCGGCATACCCGGAATGGCGGCGCCGTTCACGAGCCGCGCGGTCGTAACGACGTCGTCGGGCGCGATGTCGACGATGTCGCCGGACGGATCTACCGAAATGACGACGTTGCGACGCCAACCGGAAGGCAACCAGGCGGTCGTGAAGCGGTAGCGGGCTTGCAGGGACATGGCCGATGGAGTCTGACGTGTATTGTGCAGGGTGTAACGTGCCGAAAGCGCTATTCCAATACACATTACACACTACACCTCACGCGGTCAGACAGCCCCGGCAGGATTGCGCGACATGAATGATTCAAATCAGCACGCAAGACAGCGGCCGGGCCGTCGCATGGGATCGCGTATGGACAGGCGTCGACCTCGCCACAATGGAAGGCGACGGCCTGGGACATGTCGCCGACGCCGCTCTTGCGATCAGGGACGGAAAGATTGCGTGGGTGGGGTCACGCACCGCGCTCGATGCGGCGCCATGGTCAGCGACGAAAGTGACCGCGGAACCCGGACTATGGATTACGCCGGGACTCGTGGAGTGTCACACGCATCTGGTCCATGCCGGCGATCGGAGCAATGAGTTTGCGGCGCGACTGCGCGGCGCGACCTATGAAGAGATTGCGCGCGCGGGAGGTGGGATCGTATCGACGATGCGTGCGACGCGACAGGCGAGCGAAGAAGAACTCTTTGCACAGTCGGCGCCGCGCGCACAGGCCCTGGCGAGCGAAGGAGTGACGACGCTCGAGATCAAGTCCGGCTATGGGCTCGAACTCGACAGCGAGCTGAAAATGCTCCGCGTGGCGAAGCGCCTCGGCGAACATCTTGGGATTACCGTAGTGAAGACGTTTCTCGGAGCGCATGCGTTGCCGCCCGAGTTCGCAGGGCGTCAGGCCGCGTACGTGCAGCATGTCTGCGACGACATGCTGCCGGCCGTCGCCCGGGAGCGGCTGGCGGACGCGGTCGATGTGTTCTGCGAGCGTATTGCCTTTACGCAGGAGGAGACCCGGGCGATCTTCCAGCGCGCACGTGAGCTCGGATTGCCGGCGCGGCTGCATGCGGACCAGCTGAGCGACGGCGGCGGCGGTATTCTCGCGGCCGAATGCGGCGCATTGTCCGCGGATCATCTGGAGTACGCATCCGACGCTTCGCTGCGACAAATGGCGGAGCGCGGAGTAGTCGCAGGCGTGCTGCCTGGCGCGTTCTATTTTCTGCGTGAAACCCGGCTTCCTCCGATCGAACGTCTGCGGGCGCTCGGCGTGCCGATGGCGGTCTCCACCGACTGCAATCCGGGCACGTCGCCCATCGCTTCGCTTCTGCTCGCAATGAATATGGCGTGTGTACTGTTCAGGATGACTTCCGAGGAGGCGCTGCGGGGCGTCACGACGCACGCCGCCCGCGCAGTCGGCCTGCAACACGACCGCGGGATCCTGCGCGCCGGCATGCGCGCCGACCTCGCAATCTGGCGAATCCGCCGTCCGGAACAGTTGTGCGCGGAAGTCGGCGTGCACCGCCCCATCGAAGTGATTGTGGACGGAGAATCGAGGTTGACAGTTGACCGTTGACGGCCAGACAGAGAATTCCGCGGGCTGTCGCAGGGCCCGATCTCTCTCGTCAACCGTCAACCGTCAACGGTCAACTCGTTCCCTCAGAACGACACGGTGAAGCCGATCGACATGATGTCGATGTCGCCCTCGAACAGACCGTCGCCGGCGTCGAATACGCGCTGATACTCGAACCGCGCGCTGTAGACCTCGGCGAATGAGAACGACGCGCCGACGCCTGCGAGCAGTTCGGTGCTGCTCTCCGACACAGTCAGCGCGTCTTCGCCGAAGAAGTCGGTGATGTAGATGTCCACCTCGTTAGTCGCGAACAGCACGCCGCCGCGGGCGTAGAGCTCCCAGCGATAGCTGAGCGGCAGAACGCCGAGCGCCGACAGCGCGATACCGCTAGCGCTCACGCCCAGCTTCTGGAACCAGGGCTCCTGATGGTCGATGTGCGTACCGAAGCTGTCGTTGCGATAGCTCAGTTCGCCCAGGTCGACGTAGCCGCCTTCGATGGCCAGGTTCGGGAAGAGCCGATACCCCGCCGCCATGCCAAAGCTCGCATCCTTGTCGTCGCCGAGCGTCGAGACGGTCTGCTCGGGCGTGAAACCATAGACCGAATAGACAAAAGTGGCGTAGTCGTCGAACCGCGCCTTGTCGACTCCGTCAAACTTCGCCTCGCCATAGTAGCCGGCGACATAGAAGCCGAGTTCCGCCGCATGCGCGCGCTGCAACGCACCCGACGCCGCCGTGAGTGCGATAATGGCGACCCACAATCTCCTTGATCCGGATCTCATGATTTTCGAACCGCAAGCAGTGAACCCGTGCGCAGTCACTCTACCCGAAAAGCGTGTGTACCCGTCCATGAGAGTTGAGTTCATCAGCTACGCCGCGGCTACGCTCACGACATTCGCCTTCCTGCCGCAGGCGGTCAAGGCGCTGAAGGAGCACGACACCCACTCGCTGTCGCTCGGAATGTACGTGATTTTCACAATGGGCGTGGCGCTCTGGGGCCTGTACGGCTGGTTGCGCCGCGACTGGGCGATCGTCGTCGCAAACGTCATCACCGGCGGGCTGTGTCTCGCGATCCTGATTGCGAAGGTTCGCAACGACCTGTTCCCGGCTGCGCGTCAGCGCAGCGACATCTGATCCCGCAAAGCGGCGGCAAACGCTGGCTTGGCGACTGAGAAACGCCGGCTAGAACGTGACAGTGACGCCGAGCGTAGCTACGTCGATGTCGCCGACGCCGCCGGTTTCTTCAAGGCCCGCGTCGAAGATGCGCTGGAACTCGAGACGCAGGTCGTAGATGTCCAGCAGGCGCATGGCGACGCCGACGCCGCCCAGGTACTCAGTCGTGCCCTTGGAAAACTCGTCCACGATGCTGTCGCCGCCGGGCGTCGCAAAAATCTCGCCTCTGACGCCCAGGTTGATCTTGAACCTGTTCGTCGCGAAGAGCGCGCCGGCGCGGGCGTAGATCTCCCAGCCGTAGGTCAGGGGCAGAACGCCGAGCGCGCTCACTACAAAGCCGCTCGTCTCGCTTTCGACAGTCGTGTTGATCGTGCCCCGATCCATGGGAAACATGCCCTGGCTCTGCGAGCGATACGTGATCTGGCCGAGATCCGCATAGGCGCCCTCTATCGCGAGGAAGCGATTGATGCGGTAGCCGGCCTGCAGGTTGAACGTCTGATCGGACTCGTCAAAACTGATGCTTTCCTGCGTGGGCGTGTAGCTGAAGAAGAAATGCACGTCGGATGCGAACTCGTCGTAGTCCGTTCTGTCCACCTGCTTTTTGACCAGGCCATAGTTCGCCCCTATGTAGAAACCGACTTCGTTGGCGTCGGCCGTCGGCGCTGCGATCAGGCCCAGCGAAACAAGAGCTGCAGCCGCTGCCGATATGGAATTCATGCAATCGCACCGCTACGCCCGTTTCTGTTGGTCAGACTCTACCCAAATTTACCTCCGTCTGCTCAGCGCCGCGGAAAGACGCAATGGCGCCTCCATCAGCTTTTTGTGTCCGCACGCACGCTGGGATCGCTCGTGTCCGACCGACGCCGGCCACTATGCGTGGACAAGTACGGACTTGCGCAGCCCCACGTATTCGAGTTCCGCGAACAAGCCGACCGCCGCGGCCTGGCCGATGATGAATGCGTAGCCCAGCGCATTGGGCTCGACCCAGCCGGTAAGGAGCAACAGAATGCTGTCTACCGTCCACACGATGTTCAGAGCTATCACGGCCCAGACGCCGATGCGTGCGGGTTGTTCTCTTGTCGCGAGATAGCCGACCAGGGCGGCGAACGGCAGCAGTACGAATCCTGCCTCCCTGAGCAGACCGGCAGGCAGGTTCAACAAACCCGCAAACATCGGCCCCAGCGTCAGCATCGCGACGCCCATCCCGGCGCTGCACGCAGCGTCGGCCAGCAACACGCGACGAAGCAGAGTGGATGACTTGATCGACTGCATGATGGTCTCCTCGCACCTGTCCGCCGCGAGATCGGTGCATGGGTTTGCAAATGCGGCGTCGATGGGGATCATGGGCGCACGTAGACGCCGGGTCGATTACCGGCCAGGTAATGGAGCGCGTGACAGGCTTACGTTATGGTTCGCCGCATGAACGCCGCAGCACCGGTAGGGCATCTCCTGCGGGAATGGCGACAACGCCGTCGCATGAGTCAGCTCGATTTTGCGTGTGAGGCGGAGATCTCCTCCAAACACCTGAGCTTCCTGGAAACCGGCCGCGCGCAGCCCAGCCGCGAGATGCTGTTGCGCCTCGTCGAACTGCTCGATGTGCCGCTCCGCGAGCGCAACGTGATGCTGATTTCCGCCGGTTTCGCTCCGATATTCACTGAACGCGCCCTCAGCGATCCTGCGCTGAATGCGGCGCGTGAAGCGGTGAACCTCGTGCTGAAGGGTCACGAGCCGTATCCGGCGCTGGCGATCGATCGTCACTGGACGTTGCTTGCATCGAACGGCGCCGTGACGCCGCTCCTCGCGGGAGTCGCCGTGGAACTACTCAGGCCGCCGCTGAATGTTCTGCGATTGAGTCTGCATCCCGAAGGCCTCGCGCCTCGCATTGTGAATCTCGCAGAATGGCGCGCGCATTTATTTGCGCGGCTGCGGCGCCAGATCGACGTCTCCGCGGATCCGGTGCTTATCGCGCTGCTCGACGAGCTGGAAAAATATCCGGCGCCTGCAGCCGATGGCCGCGAACGGCGTCACGACGCATCCTCCGTCGTCGTGCCGTTCCGCCTCGCGGTGGACGGAGCGATCCTCAGTTTCATCAGCACGACCACGGTGTTCGGCACGCCGATCGACATTACGCTGTCCGAGCTGGCGCTGGAGTCATTCTTCCCCGCCGATGAGATGACGGCGGCGGCGCTGCAAAGAAGAAGCAAGTAGCGACTGGTGAATAGTGAATAGTCCGAAGCGGGCCGCTGCGAATCACCAGTCACGAGTCACCTCCAGATGTCACGAGTCAGGTCCAGATGAATTGTGTTTATCGAATCGACGGCGCGACCGCGCACACCCAATCCTGCGCGGCCGGTCCATGGAGTCCGGACATGCAGCACGGCGGTGCGCCTGCATCGCTCATTGCCTGGGCTGCTGAGCGCATCCCGACGCGCGAACCGATGCGCGTGGTGCGATTGACCGTCGATCTGCTGAGGCCGGTACCGGTTGCGCCGCTCGAAATCAGGACGGACGTGGTGCGCGAGGGCCGCAAGATTCAGCTCTGCGTCATCAGCCTGCTGAACGACGGCGTCGAAGTTGTCCGCGCCAGCGTGCTGAAGGTGCGTGACGCCGCGGTCGTACTGCCGGAGACGGCGGTCGAGGAAACCATCCTTCTGCCGGGGCCCGAGCGCGGCGTTGAGCCCGACGATCTGTTTGGCGGCGGCCGAAACGCCTTCGTCGGCGGTCTCGACCTGCGCGTCGTGAAGGGCGGCTTTCGCATACCCGGACCCGGGGCGATCTGGTTTCGCGCCCATCGCCCTGTCATCGACGGCGAGGCGATCTCACCGCTGATGCGCGCCGTCATGACGTCCGACTTCTGCAACGGCGTGTCCTCCGTGCTCGACTTCCGCCGCTGGACGTTCATCAACGCGGACGTCTCGATCAATCTCGCGCGGCAGCCGATCGGCGACTGGATCCTGCTGGATGCGCAAACGTGGCTCGGCGAGAACGGCGCGGGCGTCGCCTTCGCAAAGCTGGGCGATGCACGCGGTTATTTCGGCCGGGCGGTGCAGAGTCTGGTTATCGAACCCAGAACGATGAAGGACGGCCCTGGCAAGAGGGCCGCGGCAGGATGGCATTCGCAGGAAAGCCTTCGGCAAGCCAGAGCGACGCCTGCTTTCCTGCGAAGCTCGTCGTTCCTCGCTCTCGTCTAGCCTGCAACAGCCCTCCTGCGAATGCCTTCCTGCCGCAGGCCTTCTTGCGAATGCTTCGTAGATCGAAACGGCCTTCCTGCGCAGGCCGTCCTTACTTCTTACGTTCGCTCCGCTCGCGCTCACCCTCCTTCTCCTTCCGGATGGTCATCACGACCGAACCAATCGCGAAACCGATGACTGCAAGCATCGCGGCCATGATGAAGACGAGCCCGCCGGCCAGGCGCCATCCTTCGTAGAGCCCGTAAGCGACGCCGATCGGCGTCGCGATGAGCAACAGCGGCTTGGCGACTCTCATCCGCTGATTATCGGCCAGGAAGGGAAAGGGATCAGAGAGAAGAGCCGCAAAAGACCGAAAAAAGGCAGCGACCCGGGGCTTCAGGACCAACGCATGCAGCGCCATCTGCCCGATTGGAACGACGGATCAGGCCGTTTCGACTCTTCGGCAGTTAACGCCGACGGATCTGACGCTCCCACTCCTTTTTGCGGTCTTTCGCGGCTCTTCTCCTGATGTCCCCTTCCTGCAGGGATCACAGCGACGCAAGCTGCACCACGTATACGTGCGCCCGGGCTGCGTCCGCGTAGGCGGCGTCTGCGCCGACTGAACCCATCGTCAAGGCGAATGTGACGATCGCAATGGCCAACGCGAAGCACACGCCGCGTCGGGTGGATTCACTGAAATTCTCAATCGTGGTCATGGCTGCTCTCCTCTCCTCAATCGTCCGCATTGATTCATGCGGTGGATGTTCGTTGAGATGCAGCCCTGTTCTGCAAGGTTGCAGCCGCTGGACGATTACCGGCGAACGGCTGCTCGACGCCGGTATGATGGGATATGAAGGGGATAATGAGCAGGGGATAGTCAGAACAGGAGCAGGAGTGTGAAGCTGAGGCGCTGATGGCGCGCGGCCGCGCTCTGACTATCCCCTATCCCCTATCCCCTATCCCGCAGCATGCCCCTGCTGACCATCCGAAACGCCGAACTCAGCTACGGGTTGCATCCGTTGCTCGATCGCGCCCAGTTCTCCATGGACGACGGCGAACGGGTCGGTCTGATCGGCCGCAACGGGACGGGCAAGTCTTCACTGCTGAAGGTGATCGCTCGGCAGGCGGCGCTGGACGATGGCGAAATCGCCGTCCGCGACGGCCTGCGCACTGCACTCGTGGAGCAGGAGCCGACGTTGCCGCCCGCGGCGAGCGTTCGCGAAAGCCTGCTGGTGCGCGGCCGCTTCGAGGACGTCCATGACGATCGGGAACGCTGGCGTCTGCAAGCAAGACTCGTCGAGTTTCTGCATCGGCTTGGCGTTGCGGAAGAACGTGCGCCCGAAACGGCGTCGGGCGGCGAGCGTAAACGTGCGGCGCTCGCGCTCGCGCTCGCCTTGCAGCCCGACCTGCTGTTGCTCGATGAGCCCACCAACCATCTCGATATCGACGGCATCAACGCGCTCGAAGAGCTGCTGCTGAAAGGCCCGGCGCTGATCGTCATCACGCACGATCGCGTCTTTCTCGATCGCGTCGTGACGCGCATCGTCGAACTCGATCGCGGTCTGTTGCGCTCCTATCCCGGCGCCTTTGCCGCATATGAAGCGCGGAAGACCGAACAGCTCGCCGCCGAGGATGTCGCGAACCGCAAGTTCGACAAATTCTGGGCGCAGGAGGAAGTCTGGATACGCAAAGGCGTCGAGGCGCGGCGCACTCGCAACGAAGGCCGCGTTCGTCGCCTCGAAGACCTGCGCGCCGAGCGAGCAGCGCGGCGCGAACAGCTCGGCTCGGTGAAACTGACGCTCGATGCAGGCGAGCGCTCCGGCAAACTCGTCGCCGAACTCACGAACGTCGCCAAGAGTTTCGGGCCGCGCACGATCGTGCGCGATCTCTCGATGCGCATTCAGCGCGGCGACCGGATCGGGCTCATCGGAGCGAACGGCGCGGGCAAATCGACGCTCATCCAACTGCATTCTCGGGCGGCTCGAACCCGATGCGGGCGCGGTGCGGCTCGGCGCGAACGTGCAGGTCGCCTATTTCGATCAGATGCGCGAGCAGCTCGATGAGGAGAAGTCGGTCGTCCAGACCATCAGCCCTGGATCGGACTGGATCGAAGTCGCCGGGCAGCGCAAGCACGTGGTGACGTATCTCGCCGACTTCCTCTTTCCGACGCAGCGCGCCAACTCGCCGGTCAGGGCGCTGTCGGGCGGCGAGCGCAACCGACTCCTGCTGGCCCGCCTGTTTGCGCGACCGGCAAACGTGCTCGTGATGGACGAACCGACCAACGATCTCGACATCGATTCGCTGGAATTGCTCGAAGCGACGCTGCAGATCTACGCCGGCACGCTGCTTCTGGTCAGCCATGACCGCGCCTTTCTCGACAACGTTGTGACGCAAACTCTCGTCGCGGAAGGCGACGGCAGGTGGCGCGAGTATGTGGGCGGGTACAGCGATTGGCTGACGCAACGACCTTCGCAGGCTCAGGCGCCTGCCGCACGGGCGAAGCAGGAACCGAGAGAGGCGCCCCCGCGCTCCGCGGCGCCCGCGAAGCTCAGCTACAAGGAAACGCGCGAACTCGCCCAGTTACCCGTGGAGATCGAGGCGCTCGAACAGGAGCAGCAGGCGCTCACGTCAAGGATGAGCAGCGCCGACTATCACAAGCAGGGCGCCGAGAAGACGAAGGCGGATGTGCAGCGCGCGGCGGAGATCGAGCGACAGCTTGCTGAAAAATTCGAACGCTGGGGCGCACTCGAAGCGAAGTCCGCGCAACTCGGCAAGCCGTGACAGAGAAGAGCCGCGAAGGACCGCATAAAGGAGCAAGAACACCAAGAACTCGGACGAATACCGGCCGGTTTCCTGGAGCGGCTGCTGGTTCGTTGCAAGCCGTCTCTTCCCGGGACTTCGCTGTCGATTCTTTTATGCGGTCTTTCGCGGCTCTCCGTGCTTTCTTCTGAATCAGCGCACGCTCTTCAACGGCAGGATGGCGAAGGAACCGAACAGCGCAACGGCGCCCGCAGCCACGAACAACCAGGTGTAGTCGCCGTGTCCAGCTGCGAGGATCGCAGGTGCAATCGCCGGCGCTACCGACTGCGGCAGGGCGTTGGCGACATTCAGGATGCCGAGATCCTTCGCCGCATTGCGCTGCCGGTCCGGCAGTACGTCCGCGACGAGCGCCAGATCGACGGCGAAGTAGACGCCGTGGCCCATTCCCGTCACCGCCATGCCGACCAGAAAGTCGGGATACGAATCGGCGGCGGCGACGATCCATAACCCGGTCGCATAGATCGAGGCGCCGATCAACACGAAGATTTTCCGGCGCTGAACGAAGTCGGAAAGCCTTCCGCTCACGAGACTGAACGCGACGATCATGCTCGCCTGGACGAGCATCGCGTTGAAGACCAGACCGGGAACTTCCTGCACGCTGAAGCCGAGGTGGTCGACCAGGTAGAAGGGCTGATACGTGGTCAGGAACGCCGTGCCCAGCACCAGCAGGAACCGGCTCAGCCAGGCCCACGCGAAATCGGGATGCTGACGCGGATTGATCCAGTAGGAACGCGCGAACTCCTTCCATCCGCTCGCAGGAGCGCGGTCCGGCGACAGACGCCGATCGGGAAGAATCAGCGTCAACAGCAGCACCGTCGTCACGCCTACGGCCGCCGGCGCCATGAACGTCAACAGCGTCGAATCGGAAACCGCGTGAACGAGAAACGTACCGCCGACCTGACCGATCGGCATGCACATGCCCAGCACTCCCGCCACCGTGCCGCGCTGAGCAAGCGGCACCTGGTCCGGCAACAGCGCCACAATCGCGGCCAGTACCGCATTGAATGCAAGCTGAGCGAGACACCAGCCGAGCAGCACCACAGCGATGCTTTCGGCGGATGCGATCAGCAGCAACGCCGCCGATCCGCTCAGCACACCGCCGATCAGCCAGGGCCGCCGCATACCGAAACGCGACGTCGTCCGATCGCTCAACTTGCCGAACAACGGATTGCCGAGCAGTGCAAAGAGCGCGCCGACGCCCAGCACGAGCGACAGATTTTCTGCAGCGTTCCCGGGCGCGATGTGACGTACGCGCAGGGCGATCGTGACGAGCACGGGCGTGAGCAGCGCGAGCCACGTTCCGGCGTAGGCGAGCGCATAGACGAAAACGAATCCCGCGCCGACCCGATCGGTCGGCTCGCCCTGGATCTCCGCCTCAAGGCTGGACGCGCCCAGGGAGGTCAATGGATTCCGCTGCTCCGCCGGTTGCATGGGCGCGAGCATGCATGGAAATCGACGCCTCGCGCCACTAGCCCGCATTTCTCAGAGGGCGCTTTGGTGCGAGAGGCAGGCTCATGTCGATCCGTTTGAGAATTGCGGGCTAGCCCCTGTCCGACCATTGCTTTACTTTAGAAGCGTCCAGTTGACGTCCCACAACACGATTCGAGCCGGCAACTCTTCGGGGGACGATTTGAACCAGCAACCGACCGCCGCGACCAACGACGCCGCATCGAGCGGCATTCCATATCCGTCCTCGAAACAAGCCTGGTATCTCGTTTTCACGCTGCTCTTCTTCTACATCTTCTCCTTCATCGACCGGCAGATTCTCGCGCTGCTCATCGGCCCCATGAAACGGGACCTCGCGATCACCGACGCGCAGATGGGGTTGCTCGGCGGTTTCGCCTTTGCGCTGCTGTACACGTTTCTGGGCATTCCCATCGGCCGTCTCGCGGACCGGATGAATCGCAAGTCGATCATTGCGGCCGGCGTCATCGTCTGGTCGGCGATGGCGACCCTGTGCGGGCTCGCGAGAACGTTCTGGCAATTCTTCTTCGCGCGCGTCGGCGTAGGCGTTGGCGAGGCGGCGCTGTCCCCTGCCGCCTATTCGATGATTACCGACGCCTTCCCGCGCGAAAAAGTCGGCGGCGCCTTCAGCGTCTACAACATGGGCATTGCGATCGGCTCCGGCATCGCGCTGCTGGTCGGCGGCGTCGTGGTTGGACTCGTGTCGGGCGGCGAGACCTATACGCTGCCGTTGCTCGGTGAAGTGCGCGCCTGGCAACTGGTGTTCATCATCACTGGCGCCCCCGGACTGGTCCTCCCTCTGCTGCTGCTCAGTGCGCGCGAACCGGATCGCAGGGGTTTGATCAGGATGAACGTCGCCTCCGGCGCCCAGGTTGAGCGAAATATTCCGTTCCGGCAGGTCATTGCCTTCATGGTGAGGAGCGGCCGCTTCTACAGTCTCCACTTTTTCGCAATGGCGATGATGGCGATGCTCGGCTACGCCGTCGGCTTCTGGTTGCCGGAAGTCATGGCGCGCACGTACGCAATTCCGGTGTCCGACGTCGGCAAGGTGCTGGGCCTGTCCGTGATGTTCATCAACACGTTCGGCATCTTCGTCGCCGGCCGCCTCTGCGATCGGCTCACGCAGCGCGGGCTGCGGGACGCGCCGATCTGGGTCTGCTTCGGCACGGCCGTCCTGGTCGTCGTCACCAGTGCGCTGCCGGCTTTCATGCCGACCGCAACATTGGGCCTGATCGCAATGTGCGTCGCCGGCTTTCCCTTTCACGGCTATGTCGCAATGGGTCCGATGGCCGTCAATCAGGTCACGCCCAATCAGATGCGCGGACAGGTGTCGGCGGTGTACCTGTTCGTCGTCAACCTCATCGGCCAGGGAGTCGGACCGTGGGCGGTCGGCGCGATCAGCGATCATGTTCTGAAGGATCCTTCGCAGATTCGCTACGCTTTGCTTACAGTCGTGCTCGGCGCCGGCGTGACAGCAGCCCTTCTGTGCTGGTTCGCGCGGCGGCCCTATCGGGTCCGACTGGAGGCCGCGGCGCAATGGCAGTAGCGGAACAGCACGCGGCCACGAGCGCTCATTACGTTGGAAAGCACACGACCACTGGGCCTCGGCGCCGCCCTCGGGCTGATCGGCCTGTGCGCGATCTGGGGACTCGGCCAGGTCGCGATCAAGGTCGGCAACAGCGGGATATCGCCCCTGATGCAGGCCGGCCTGCGTTCCGTCGGCGCGACGCTGCTCTTATTCATCTGGTGTCGCGCTCGCGGCGTCCGTTTGCATGAGCCGGACGGCGCGTGGCGCCCGGGCGTCATCGCCGGACTGCTGTTCGCGCTTGAGTTCCTGCTGCTCTACTGGGGACTCGAGTACACGAGCGCGGCGCGCAGCGTCGTCTTCCTCAACACCTCCCCGTTCTTCGTTGCGCTCGGCGCCCATTGGGTAGTCGCGGGCGATCGATTCACACCAGGAAAAATTTTCGGCCTGATCGCGGCCTTCGCGGGCGTGTTGGTCGCGTTCAGCGATGGGCTGCGAGCGTCGACGCACGCCTCGGTGATCGGCGATGCAATGTGTCTCGGCGCGGCGATTGCATGGGGCGCGACGACTGTGCTCATCAAGGCGACGGCGCTCGCTCGCATCCGTCCCGAGCGCACGCTGATGTACCAGCTCGCAGTGTCGGCGTGTGTATTGCCTGCCGCGTCGCTGCTCGCCGGCGAAGCCGGCGTCACATCCTTGTCGCCGCTGGTGCTGACGGCTTTCGGTTATCAGGTCATCGCAATCGCATTCATCAGCTACGTATTGTGGTTCTGGTTCCTTACGCGCTATCCCGCGTCGCAGGTCGCGTCCTTCGTCTTCCTGACCCCAGTCTTCGGCGTCGCAGCAGGCGCCGTGCTTCTCGATGAGAGAGTGAACGCCGCGCTCTCCATTGCTCTCATCCTGATCGCCGCGGGCATCTATGTCATCAATCGGCCGGCGCAGAGGACGAAGCTGGACGGCGGACGCAAAGCGGCCTGAATCGACTGTGCTCGTCGATATCCGGTCCTCCAGCGCATCCGTCCCAGGAACATTCCGGGCTAGAATCCAGGGAAGCGCTGATCGAGTCCGCAGGCTGCCGCCATCGAGGGATGGCGCTGATTGAAAGACAAGGGTTTGCGAAGCTGCTGCCTTCATCGAACAACCCTTGTTCAGCATGGACCTGGTGAAGCGCTGATCGAGTCCGCAGGCTGCCGCCATCGAGGGATGGCGCTGATTGAAAGACAAGGGTTTGCGAAGCTGCTGCCTTCATCGAATAACCCTTGTTCAGCATGGACCTGGGGAAGCGCTGATTACCCGTCTACCCTGAGATTCGAAGAATACAGATGCCCGAAAGATGACCACAGGAAATCCCGTCCCCGCGGGACAAGAGATATCGAAGCTGCTGTTGTTCTCGCATGGCGGTACATCAGAGGCTACCTAGCGCATGCCTGAGTTTACGCTCCGTTGTCATCCTGCCACGCCCTGCGCATGGATCAGCGCGGTCACTGCACGCGTCGACTGGCTGAGCGAGGACCTGCTCATCTTCTACTATCGGATAGAAGGCGACATCGATGAGCTGCAACTGCCGCCGCAGCAACGCTCGACGCATCGCGATGACCTGTGGAAACGCACGTGTTTCGAAGCGTTCATCAGGCCGCACGGTGCGATGAGCTATCTCGAGTTCAACTTCTCACCGTCCAGCGAGTGGGCGATCTATCGTTTCGAGGACTATCGCTCGGGGATGCAGGCCGTCGAACCCGCACGACCGCCGAAGATCATCTGCCGTCGACACGAGAGGGAGCTCATTGCGGACGTCGATGTGCACCTGGGTGCGCTCGGTATTCCTGTCAGCGGCGATCTGCAGCTCGCGTTGGCCGCGGTGCTGCAGGACCAGAAAGGCGCACCCTGTTACTGGGCTCTGGCCTACCCCGAAGGAAAGCCGGACTTTCACCACCCGGCGGGACTCGCCGCCACGCTGCCGCGACCTTAGGAAGCTCTGATTTACCCTTCCACCCTGACATTCGAAGAATACAGATGCCCCGAAAGATGACCGAAGGAAATCCCGTCCAGCGGGACAAGGTATATCGAAGCTGCCGTTGCTCTCGCATGGCGGTAATCAGCTTCCGCAGAGGGCCTGAGTGATGCAGTTCGGTATTGATCGTCTGCTCTCAGAACGGGAGTTGCGCAGTCCGTTGCGCGGAAAACGGATCGCGGTGCTGGCTCACCCCGCATCCGTCACGGCGGATCTCACGCATACGCTGGATGCGCTCGCCGCGCTCGGTGAGCTGAAGCTCTCGGCCGCATTCGGTCCGCAGCACGGCCTGCGCGGCGACAAGCAGGACAACATGATTGAGTCGCCGACCTTTCATGACCCGGTGCACGGCGTGCCTGTCTTCAGTCTCTATGGCGAAGTGCGCCGCCCCACGCGCGAGATGATGGACGCCTTCGACGTGCTGCTGGTCGATCTGCAGGATCTCGGCTGCCGCATCTACACCTTCATCACGACGCTCCGCTACGTCCTCGAAGCCGCTGCGGCTCACGACAAGTCCGTGTGGATACTTGATCGGCCGAATCCGGTCGGCCGGCCGATCGAGGGATTGCGCCTGCGATCCGGGTGGGAGAGCTTCGTCGGCGCGGGTCCGCTGCCGATGCGTCACGGACTCACGCTCGGCGAGCTCGCACACTGGTTCGCCCGCACCCTGCAGCTCAATGTCGACTACCGGGTGATCGAGATGCGCGGCTGGCGCCCTGATGAGGCGCCCGGCTATGGCTGGCCGCTGGGCGAGCGCACCTGGATCAATCCCAGTCCGAACGCGCCGAACCTGTGGATGGCGCGTTGCTACGCCGGCGCCGTGATGCTCGAAGGCGCGACGCTGTCCGAAGGGCGTGGCACCACTCGACCGCTCGAGTTGTTCGGAGCGCCGGACATCGATGCGCGCGCGCTGCTCCGGGAGATGCGTTCGCTGGCGCCGCAGTGGCTGCACGGTTGCCGCCTGCGCGAGTGCTGGTTCGAGCCGACCTTCCACAAGCACGTCGGCAAACTCTGCGCCGGCGTGCAGATTCATGCCGAAGCTCCCGGCTACGCGCACGAAGCATTTCGCCCCTGGCGCGTGCAGGCTCTCGCCTTCAAGGCGCTGCGGCGCCTGCAGCCCGACTATCCGTTGTGGCGCGACTTTCCGTATGAGTACGAGAAAGATCGGCTCGCCATAGACGTCATCAACGGCGGGCCGCTGCTGCGAGAATGGGTCGACGATCCGCAGGCGACGCCGGCGGATCTTGATGCGATCACGACGCCGGACGAGGAGTCGTGGCGCGAGGAACGAGAGGACGTGCTGATCTATCGATAAGAAGAAGGCCGCAGACGCGGCAAGATGGCCGTCGCAGGAAAGCCGTAGCAAGAAAGCCTGCGGCAGGACAGATAAGAGCACTGCGACAAGCTCTTAGTTTGGCTTGCCAACGGCCTTCCTGCCAATGGCCCTCCTGCGAAAGCCTTCTTGCCGCAGGCCGTCCTTGCGGCGCGGAACACCGCCTCCGCGTGGGACGTTGCAGCGCCGGGACTAACACGCTCAGGAGCCATGCCATGGCCCGACGCTACAGCAAGAAGGCCTCGAAGAAAGTCGAGAAGGTGATGCGTGAACGCAAGCGCGGTACGCTGCGTAGCGGCCGCTCAGGCAAGAAAGTCACCAGCCGCAAGCAAGCGATCGCCATCGGGTTGTCGGAAGCGCGTCGCGCCGGCGCGAAAGTGCCGAAGAAGAAAGGCGGCGGCCGCAAGAAGAAATCCAGCAAGAAGAAATGACGCCGCGGCAAAAAGAGATAACGACGGCCTGCGGCAGGAAAGCGTTCGCAGGATGGCCGTTGGCAAGAAAGCCTGCGGCAAGTCAGAACAGGAACCCGAGAAGGTCGTCTGTCCTGCCCCCGGCCTTCCTGCCGATCCGAAGCATCGGCCTTCCTGCACACGCCTGCTTGCCGATCCGAAGCGTCGGCCTTCCTGCGCACGCCTGCTTGCCGGAGCTGCAGGCGAAGGCCGTCATTTATTGCTTCATGTCTGTCCTGCCGGAGGCTTTCCTGCCGATCCGAAGCGTCGGCCCTCCTGCGCATGCCTGCTTGCCGGAGCTGAAGGCGGAGGCCGTCCTGATCAGGGATGCGTGCGCGTCCGCAACGGTATTTCCGGAATGAACATCACGATCAGCACGGCGGCCACGACGATCCACAGAGCGCGCTCGAGCATGTGAACGATCGCCGTTGCGAACGCGACTTTAACGCCGCGCTCGGTTTGCGCGACGAGCTGATTCGCGTAGACCGTCATCGCCGCGCGGACATTCTGCAGTGAGCGCTCAAGCGCGGCCGCGGCGATTGCGTCCTCCTTTGAGAACAATGCATGCCGAAACAGGGTTGCGACGCCCGTCATCAGCTGCGGATCGTCGAACGCGCGCACTGGAATGTTCGCAAGCTGTTGCCTGAGACCAGCGGGCAATTCGGCGTCTTCCATAAGACGATCGCGCCCCAACTCGCCAGTTTGCAGCTCTGATTCGATGAGGTCGGCGCGCTCGATGAGCTGACGATGCACGCGGCCGCGCACGCCGCCGTCTCGCACAGCGCTCTTGATCGCCTCCGGCATGCGCGGATCGCCGGCGATGGCGTCGATCGCCGCCTGATCGCCGCCGTACGCGCGCGCAATGACTTCGTAACGATCGTCCATCGCCTGCGTAACGCGCTTGCGGATTTCCGCGACATTCATCGCCTGACTCTGTGCATGCGCGAGATCGATGCGCGGTTCGCTCGCTCCGGGCAGCAGCGGGATGTGCTTCGGCAACTCGACCGTCAGCCCATGCGTCAGCAGAGCGCCGAAGATCGCAACTCCGACGGTCGATCCCATCTGTCGCGCGAACTGACTCATGCCAGTTGCGACGCCGACATCCGCGGGCGGCGCTGCGTTCTGTATGACGAGGCTGAACAGCGTCTGGGCTGGTCCGAGACCGACGCCGGTCAATGCAAGCCTCCACGCCAGGTCGCGCGTCGTGGTGTCCGGTCCGACGCCAGTCAGCGCGATCACGCCGATGATCAGCAACGCGCCGCCGCCGAGCATGAAGGGCTTGTAGCGGCCGATACGCGTGACGAGTCGTCCGCTGACGATGCTGCTCACGATCATGCCCCCCATGAGCGGCAGCAGAGCGAAGCCGCTCTGCGTGGCGGAGACGCCCTGCACGACTTGCATATACAGCGGCATGAACATCACGACGCCCAGAAACGCCATGCTCATGACGAATGACGCGCACGCGGTGATGCGAAACGTGCGAATGCGGAACAGGCGCAGCGGCAGGATCGGATCGGTCGCGCGCGACTCGACCCATAGAAAAATGACGAAGGCGAGGACGGCGGCGACGACCAGTCCGACGATGCGCGGGGAATCCCACTGATAGGTCGTACCGCCGAGGGATAGAGCAAGCAGCAACGGCGCGGCCGCGAGCACGATCAGAACCGCGCCGGGATAATCCACGCGCGGAGACTCGGCGGAAACCCGGCCTCCTTCCGTCGCGTGCTTTCGCAGCGTCGGCGTGCGATACAGGATCATGAAAAGGGCGAGAAGGCCGAGCGGCAGATTCACATAGAACACCCACCGCCAGCCCGCAACGTCGTAGCCGAAAAGCGTCATCGCCCCGTGATCGGTGAAGAACCCGCCGATGAACGGCCCGACAACCGTGGCCAGACCGAACACCGAGCCGAACACCCCGAAGAGGCGTCCGCGTTCACGCGGCGGATACAGGTCGGCCATGATCGCGAACGACACGGTCATCAACGCGCCGGCCCCAAGGCCCTGCAGAGCGCGAAAGACAATGAGCTGCATCATCCCGCCGCCGATCAGGGGCAGCGAGCCGAACTCGCCGCTCAGTCCGCACAGCACTGAGCCAGCGAGGAATACCACGACGCCGGTCACGAGGATCGGCTTCCGCCCATATTGATCGCTCAGCTTGCCGTAAATCGGCACGGAAACCGTCGACGTCAGCAGGTACGCCGTCGTCACCCACGCATACATCACGAGTCCCTGCAGCTCCTCGATGATGCGCGGCATGGCCGTCGCGACGACGGTCTGGTCGAGCGCGCTCAGCAATACGACGACTGCGAGCGCAGTCAGCGTCAGCCGCCTGTCGGCGGCGGAAAGGTTCGATTCGGGCAACGGAGCTCCCAGGTCAGGCCAACTGGCCAACCGGCTCACTGGCCAACCGGCGCAATCCGGAAGACTCACTTCCACTCTTCTTCTGGCGGTTCGCGGTTGTCAAAACTGGCCGGTTGCATCGCGAGCTTAATATTTTTGTCGCATCGCAGTGCGATTCTGCGTCTCGTTCCGACGAGTTTGCCAGTAGCCCGGTTGGCTAGTTGGCCCACATGCGACTTAAACCCTTCCTGCTGCATCAGCGTCTCAGGGAAGTCGAACGTGTGCTGCGATCCCTCAGGCACGTTTGATCGCGAAATCGCGTCGCTTCGCCGCACCGACCCGAACGGCTGTTCCACGTATTGGTCCAACCGCTGCCAAAACGTGGGCAAGACATCAGGGAGTCCCCCGTGCGCATCATCGACAGCTCGATCCGGAACCCGATTGCTATCGGCGTGACGGTGCTGCTCGTGTGTCTGTTCGGCGCGCTCAGTCTGAAGCAATTGCCTTTGCAGTTATTTCCCGACATCGAGCGTCCGACGATCTCGATCTTCACCAACTGGCGCGGCGCCTCGCCGGAAGAGGTCGAAGCCGAATTGCTCGAACCGCAGGAGCGGGTGCTCCAGGGGTTGCCTGGCGTGGAGGAAGTGATCGGCAATGCGAACGCCGGCGGGAGCGAGGTTTTTCTGAGGTTCGCGATCGGCACGGACATGAAGTCCGCGCTGGTCGACGTCATCGGCCGCATGAGCCGTCTGCCGCCTCTGCCGCGCGACGTCGATCGTCCCGTCGTGCAACTCGGCGGCAACGACGGCGACTCCAATCAGAATCTTTCCTACTTTTTCGTGCAGCTCCTGCCGGGGACCCAGGGCTCGATGGACGACCACCGACAGTTCGTCGAAGACGTCGTCAAATCGCGCATCGAATCGGTGCCCGGCGTCGCGCTGGTGGAAATTCAGGCCGGCCCGCCCAACGACGTGCGCATCACCGTCGATCTCGCCCGCGCCGCAGCGCTCGGCGTCGGCCTACCGGATATCGCCCGCCAGGCCGCGAGCGCCGCGAACGTCTCCGCAGGCCAGCTCGACGTCGGTCGTCGCCAGTACTCTCTTCGCTATACCGGCCGCTACGAGGCGGAGGACCTCGGTGAACTCGTTCTCGCCTGGCGCGACGGTCAACCGGTGCGTCTCGGAGATCTCGCAACCGTCGAGCTGCGTCCGCCGGAGCGCCGTTTCATTTCCTACCAGAACGGCAATCCCGCCATCGGATTACGCGTCGAGCGCGCGCCGGGCGCCAACGTCCTGAGCACGCTCGAAGAGGTGAAGCGGGTCGTCGCCGAACTGCGCGATGGTCCGCTCAAGGAACGCGGCCTCGGCATCGAGCAGTCCTTCGACGCCTCGCTCTTCATCAAGCGCGCCGTCAACCTGCTGATCGAAAACCTCGTCGTCGGAGCGCTGCTCGCGCTCGTCTGCGTGTGGTGGTTCATGCGCGACACGCGCGCCACCGTGCTGATCGCCACCACGATCCCCGTGTGCCTGCTCGCGACGTTCTGCGCGCTCGAACTGGCGGGCCGCAGCATCAACGTCATTTCACTGGCGGGCCTCGCGTTCGCCGTCGGCATGGTGGTCGAAGGCGCCATCGTCGTCTCCGGCAACATCATTCGCCTGAAGGAGAGCGGCCTGCCGATTGAACAGGCGGCGCACGACGGCGCACGTCAGGTCGTGCCTGCGCTGTTTGCATCGACGACGACGACGATCGCTGTGTTCTTGCCCGTGCTGTTCCTGAAGGACGTCGAAGGGCAGATTTTTGCGGACCTGGCCCTGACAATCTCCATCGCGGTGGCGTTCTCGATCGTGGTCGCGGTCACCGTCGTACCCGCCGCCGCAGGACGGTGGCTGGGGGGTCATTCGAAAAACTCCGGCTATGGCGCGGGCTGGCCCGTCCTCACGGATCGCGTCATCGAATGGACGCGCACCCGCAGGCGCCAATGGATGTGGGTCGGCGCACTGCTCGTTGCGCCGCTCGCGCTCGCCTGGCTGCTGCTGCCGAAGCTCGACTATCTGCCGCCAGTGAAGCGCGCCGCCATCGACGCCTTCTTCAGTTTCCCGCCGGGCATGAGCCCGGAAGCGGTCAACCGCGAGATCGCCGGCAAGCTGCTCGAGCGCATGCAGCCGTACATGACCGGCGAGAAAGAGCCGCGGCTCAAGAACTACTACGTGCTGCTCTGGCCGGGCGGCGGCACGCTCGGAGCGCGCGTCATCGACGAGGAGCGCATCGGCGAGCTCGAACGCATCGTGCGCGACGAAGTCGTCGTCGGCATCCCGGATACGCGCGTCTTCGTCAACGAAGGCGAGCTCTTCGGCGGCGTCGGCGGATCGGCGCGCTCTGTGGCCATTAATCTGCAGTCGACCGACGCTGCGGCTCTCAATGTTGCGGCGGAGTCAGGCCGCAAGCTGCTCGAGGCCTCATTCCCGGGCTCGAACGTGCAGTCGTTCCCGAGCTCGGACGTCCAGGCGCTGGAGCTGCGCGCGGAGCCAAACGACCGGCGCATTGCGGAAGCCGGCTGGGATCGCGCATCTCTTGGCGCCGTCGTACGCGCGCTCGGCGATGGGGCGTGGCTCGGAGAATACTTCGACGGCCAGACGCGTCTGCCGGTCATCCTGCGGGCGAATATCGGCGAGACGCCCGAGGAGCTCGCGCAGGCGCCGCTGATCGCGCCTTCCGGCGAAGTCGTATCGCTCGGCGAGCTGGTCTCTCTGCAGACCGCCATTGCGCCGGAGCAGATTCGCCGCGTCGATCATCATCGCACGGTGACGCTGACGATCGACCCGCCCCCGACGCTGTCGCTCGAAGACATGCTGGCGAAGATCGAGAGCGACATCACACCGGCGCTGCGCGCGCAATTGCCGCCAGACGCAAACATTCGCCTTGCGGGCAGCGCCGACCGCCTGGACACGATCATCTCGACGATGAGCGTCAACTTCCTGCTGGCGCTGCTCGTGCTGTTCATGCTGATGGCGGCCATGTTCCAGTCGATCAAGGACGCGCTCGTCGTTGTCCTGACGGTTCCCCTTGCGCTCGCCGGCGGCGTGCTCGGGATCCGGCTGCTGGGCCTCGTTACGTTCCAGCCGCTCGATCTGCTGACGATGATCGGCTTCATCATGATGATCGGCATCATCGTGAATCACGCCATCCTGCTGGTCGATCGCACGCGCGATGCGCTCAATCACGGCCACGACCTCGATGAGTCGCTGCGCCTCGCGCTGAATCAGCGCCTGCGTGCAATGGTCGCAAGCACGCTCACCGGCGCGCTCGGCGCGCTGCCGATGGTGGTGAATCCCGGACCAGCGAGCGCGATCTATCGCGGCCTCGCCGCCGTCAACGTCGCCGGCGTCGTCGTGAGCATGGTGTTCTCGGTGTTGCTGCTGCCGAGCCTGATGCGCCTCATGTATGAGCGCGGCGAAGCGCCCGCCCTCGGCTGGAGGCTAGAGAAGCTCTGCACAGGTCGTCTACCCGGACCTCTCAACGATGCAACTGATTGAAAGACGGCGGTCGTAAAGGCGATGAATTCATCAAATCGCACTTATGCAGAGTATCCTGGAACTGGAGGCTGGAGGCTGCCGGCGCTTCGCTCGCTTCGCAGTTCAGCTCCCACTGAATGACCCAACTCACTTCCTGAAGCTTGCTGAGAGGATCTCATCATGGCGCTCCCTTTCTACCCCCAGCCCCCAGCCGCCAACCCCCGGTCAATCGCGACGCTCATCGCGGCGACGGCCGGCGCCCTCATGCTGGTCGCGACGGCGGCTCCTGCGGAGGAACCGGCTGTCGTCGTCGAAGTCGCGACGGCTTCGGTTGCACGCGTTGCGCCGAGACGCTGGGCGCCCGGAGACGTCGTGAGCCGCAACGATGCGCGGCTCGCGACCAGCGCCGAAGGCCGGCTCGAGTACGTGGCCGAAGTCGGCACACGCGTGCGCGCCGGCGAGCGCGTCGCGAAGCTCGAGGATGAAGGCCTGAAGCTGCAGGCTGAGGATGCGAAGGCCGAAGTGGCGCGCATCGACGCACAGCGGGCGATGTCGGCGCGCCAGCTCGAGCGTCTCGAGAAACTCGCCAACAACTCGATTTCACAAACACAACTCGATGAAGTGCGTTCGCAGCTCGCGATGCTGACGGCGCAATGGGAGCAGGCGCAGGTGCGCCATCGCGCAGCACTGCATGATCTCGAACAAACCGAACTGCGCGCGCCGTTTCCCGGCGTGGTGACCGAACGGCTGGCCGAACGCGGTGAATACGTCGCGACAGGCGCCGCCATCGCCCATGTCGTGGACACGGTGCATCTCGAAGCACGCGTGCAGGCGCCGCTGAAACTCGTTGATCTCGTCAGGCCTGCGATGGAATTGCCGGTCAAGGCGGGCGCCGAGCAGTTCAAAGCGAAAGTGCGCGCCGTCGTACCGGTCGGCGAAGCGCGTTCACGGCAGTTCGAACTGCGGCTGACGCTTGCGGACAATGCGCTCAACGTCGGCGCTTCGGTCGAAGTGGGGCTGCCGGAACGGGAAGCCGCCGATGCGCTCGTCGTGCCGCGCGATGCGATCGCCGTGCGCCAGGACGGCGATTACCTGATGCGCGTGCGCGCCGACAACACGGCCGAACGTGTTGCAGTCACGTCCGTCGCAACGGACGGCGACCTCGTCACCGTTCGTGGTCCGGTGTCCGCGGGAGACGTCGTGGTCGTGCGCGGCGTCGAACGTTTGCAAAGCGGTCAGCGCGTCACGATTCTCACGCGCGACGCGGCGCTCCGCCGCGGCGGCGGAGGGAACGCGGGAGCGAGGTGACAGGCCCGGGACTCGAGACTCGGGATTGGAGACTCGGGATGCGAGACTCGGACTAGAGGCGCGACGCCTGGCCGCAGGCCGCCCAGTCCCGCTCGACGAACGCCCGGTCCGTCAGACTGCGGAGAAACGCCGCGAGCGCCTGTTTCTCGTCAGCAGTGAGCTCGAGCGGTCGAATGGCTGCATCGACGTCGCGAACGCCGTTCGCGCGCTGACCTCCTGAAACATAGTGATCGATCACCGCCTCCAGCGTGGCGAAACGGCCGTCGTGCATGTACGGCGCGGTCAGTTCGATGTTGCGCAATGTCGGTACGCGAAAACGGCCGCGATCGCGTTCCTTGCGCGTCACGTTCATCAGGCCATGATCGGCGTCGACGTCGGGCGCCCGATCGTTCCGGGACAGACCATTCCCGGCGAACGTCGCAACGGCGTCCGCCGCTGCGCGATGACGCAGCGAGCCCGAGAAATTCACGCCGAAGTGACAGCTCGCACAGCGCGTACGATCAGAAAAGAACAACTCCATCCCGCGCCTCGCGCTCCCGGAAAGCGCGGTGCGATCGTCGTCGTAGACATACCGATCGAAAGCCGAACGGCCCGAAATCAACGTCCGCTCGAACGCCGCGATCGCCCTGATGATGTTCTGCATCGAGATCGCCGCTGAGTCTCCGGGAAACGCATCCGTAAACGCGGACAGGTAGCGCTCATCTTGAGCGAGCCAGGCGAGCAGCGCGGCGTCCTCGCGCTTCACCCCCATTTCCACCGGATGCTCGCTGAAGAGCGGCTGCTCCATCTGCTGCTCGAGCGTGACGACCTGATCGCTCGCCCAGGTGAACGCGGCGTTGTACGCCACATTCGTCAGTGTCATGGCGCCGCGCGCGAGCGCCTCACCGGTCGCGCCGACCGACTGCGCACGGCCGTCTGTGAAGGCGAGTTCCGGACGATGACAACTCGCGCACGCCTGCTCGCCCGTGACGGACAGGCGCGGCTCAAAGAAGAGACGGCACCCAAGCACCGCTTTCGCCCCCGACAGCGTGTTGTCGACCGGATCGAGCGGAGCCGGAAACCCAGGCGGCAGCGTGCGCTGCGCATGCGAGGCGACCGCAATCAGGCAGCAAACGAGCAACGCGAGCCGTGACGGCGGACGCGGGAGACGGAATGAGAAGACGGAAGGAACCACAAAGAGAGCAAAGAACACAAAAAAAGGGAAAGAACCTCAAAGGAAGATGCCGAAAGCGCCGATCGCGTTGTCTGGCGCCGCCTACTTCGTGCGCCTTGTGATTTTTCTGCGTTCCTTGCGGCTGCTCTTACGAATCCCGCTAGTTCCACCGCGGCGGCGCTGCGTCGATCGCGAGCGACGCGGTTTGCCGCGCGACGTTCGCACGCTCCTCGAGCCACTGCGCAAAGACATCGATGTCCGCAGATGTGAGCGCCCCCGGACTGCTGCGTCGGTCGACAATCCATTTCTGCATGGCCGCCATGAGTTGATCCGCCAGCGGCCGTGCGTCCCTGAACAACTTCATGTACTCGCCCTTGGCGTCTTCGATGCGATCGAGCGCGAGGTAGGCTTCGCCGCGATACTCGATCGCTTCGGCGAACGCGGGGCTGAGGCGCAGCGCTTCGTCGTATGCGGTGAGCGCGTCGTTGTAGGCGCCGAGCTTGCGACTCGTGTAACCAAGATAGTTCCATGCCTCGTGCATCTGCGGCAGCTCCCTGACGGCGGCTGCGAAATATTCCCGCGCCTTCTCGTGCTGGCCGCGCGCGCGTTCGAGCGCCTTGGCCTTCTTCGCATCGTTTGTCGCCTCGCCAGCCGCCTTCTCGTACTTTCCTGCTTGCTTTACCGCGCGCACACCCTGGTTGTACGCAGCCTTCGCCCGATCCTCGGGCGTCAGTTGCCGCTGCGGCACGTCGTAGGAACCGCTGTTCGACCCGCCGCTTGGGGCCGCGAAAGCGCACTCTGAGGCCAGTAACACGGCGACAAGCGCGCCGGCTGTCATCACTCCGCTACGCATCGATCCTCCCGGGAGTCCCCGCATAGAACTCGGACGTATGTACGCCCGAACGAGCGTCCGGTTCAACTCTCTTTCGACAGGAGCTGCTGGAGGCTCTCAGCTGCACTGATGCGATGTACTGCATCGCGGGCCGCTCGGGACGCGATGACGCGCGATCTGCCGTCGCTCCGCGCCTTCTGGCAGACTTTGCGCGCGCCCATCATCAGAACCAGGAACGAAGCCGCCATGTCGAGTCATTCGCTCAGCCGCGCGATCGGTCTCGCGCTCGTTTGCCTGTCATTGGTGAGCGCACCGGCGCTCGCGCAGTCAAATTCCACAGCGAGCGCGCCGGCGCCGGCCGCCGCAGCGCAAACCCGCAACGACTACAGCCAATCGCAGACGTGGCTGTGCCGACCGGGGCGTCAGGACGCGTGTGCGGTGGACCTGTCGACGACGATCGTCGCGGCCGACGGCAAACTGACGCGCGAGAACTTCGCCGCGAATTCCGAAGCGCCGATCGATTGCTTCTACGTCTACCCGACGGTGTCGAACGATCCGACGCCCAACTCCGACATGAGCGCCGGCCCCGAAGAGCATTCCGTAATTCAACAGCAGTTCGCGCGGTTCGCCTCACAGTGCCGTGTCTATGCGCCGCTCTATCGCCAGGTGACGCTCACCGCGCTGCGCTCGGGCATCGCCGGCAAGCCGATGGCGGCCGACCGCGTGCTCAGCTACAACGATGTGGTCGACGCCTGGAACTACTATCTGAAGAACGACAACGACGGGCGCGGCGTCGTGCTGATCGGCCACTCGCAGGGCGCCGGCGTGCTGAATCAGTTGATCCGCAGCGAAATCGACGGCAAACCCATCCAGTCGCAGATCGTCTCGGCGCTGCTCCTGGGCTCAAACGTCGCCGTGCCGGACGGGAAAGACGTCGGCGGCGCGTTTCAGAATCTGCCGCTGTGCAAGTCGGGTTCGCAGACCGGCTGCGTGATTTCCTACGTGACGTTCCGCGACAGTATTCCGCCGCCCGCGAATTCGCGCTTCGGCCGCGTGCCCGGCGAAGGCATGCAGGCGGCATGCACGAACCCTGCGGCGCTTGCAGGCGGCGCGGGCGAACTGCACGCGTACCTCAATGCGCGCGGCCGCACCCTCACCACGTCCTCGGCCGAACCCAAACCGTGGGTCACGCCGGCGCAGCCCATCGAGACGCCGTTCGTCAGCGTTCCGGGACTGCTCACCGGCGAATGCATATCGAACGAGTTCGGGTCCTATCTCGCGGTGAAGGTCAATGCAGACCCTGCCGATCCACGCACGGACGAAATTGTCGGCGACGTCGTCGTGAACGGCCAGATCGAGAAGAGCTGGGGCCTGCATCTCATCGACGTGAACGTTGCGATGGGCGATCTCGTCGATATCGTCGGTCAGCAGGCGAAGGCGTACGCGCGAGCAAGAGCCGCTAGCAGCTAGCGACTCGCTGCTGGCAACTGGCGCTGCCCTGGCCGCTGGCCAGCATGGTACGCGGCGACCATCCGCACCCTTTCCGAGTTCGCTCGGACACGCTTTCTGGCCAGTTCGCCAGTGGCCAGTTGCTCACTGCTCGGGACGCCGGAACTGCGTCAGGAATCGCAGCGTTCAACGTCATCAGACGCGCTGCGATTGCGGCTTCTCGATGCGCTATCTCGCCTTGTGCTGCGACTACGACGGCACGATCGCTCATCACGGCCGCGTCGACGAACCCACGATCGCGGCGCTCGAGCGTCTGCGCAAGTCCGGACGCAAACTCGTGCTGGTGACCGGACGTGAGATCGACGATCTGCGGGGCGTCTTCGCGCGTTTCGATCTCTTTGAGCGCATCGTCGCCGAGAACGGAGCGCTCATCTACCGACCCGCCGCGCGTGAGGAGCGACTGCTGGGCGAGCGCGCCTTCACAGACTTTCGTCAATGCATTGCGCGAGCGCGGCGTCGACCGCGTCTCCGTCGGCCGCAGCATCGTCGCAACATGGGAGCCGCATGAG
The DNA here is from genome assembly GCA_963723505.1 of uncultured Gammaproteobacteria bacterium. GTDB lineage: Bacteria > Pseudomonadota > Gammaproteobacteria > Steroidobacterales > Steroidobacteraceae > Steroidobacter. The sequence continues at coordinate 165,058 of CAVRQU010000015.1, read as the reverse complement.
AACACGGTGCTCAGGACCATCCGCGATTTCGGGCTCGAACTGCAGGTGATCTTCAACAAAGGCGCGGTGATGATTCTGCCGGCCGGCGTCAACAAGGCGACTGGACTTCGGGCGGCGCTCGAGGAGCTGAATCTCTCAGCGCACAACGCAGTCGGCGTGGGCGATGCGGAGAATGATCACGCGTTTCTCAGCATCTGCGAATGTTCCGCGGCGGTCGCGAATGCGTTGCCCGCGGTCAAGGACAAGGCCGACATCGTGCTGCAGGGAGATCACGGCGCCGGCGTCACGCAGCTGATCGAGGAAATGCTTGCCGATGACCTGGCGAGTCGCGAGCCTGCGCTGTGGCGTCACACAGTCAATCTCGGCGTCGATGACCGGGGTGAGCCGGTGCGTCTTTCCCCTTACGGGGTGAGCGCGCTGATCGTCGGCACGTCCGGCGGCGGCAAATCGACGGTCGCCGTGGGACTCATCGAACGCCTGCAGGCGAAGGGCTACAGCTTTTGCGTCATCGATCCGGAAGGCGACTACGACAATCTGGAGGGCGCAGCGGTGCTTGGCGGCCCTGAGCACGCCCCGACGGTGGATGAGTGCATTCATCTGCTTGGCAAGCCGGACGAAAGCGCAGTCATCAACCTGGTCGGGCTGAAACTCAATGATCGACCGGGCTTCTTCATGTCCCTGTTCGCACAGATCCGCGATCTGCGCGCGAAGACCGGCAGACCGCACTGGTTGGTCGTCGATGAAGCGCATCACGTGATGCCGGCGCACTGGCAGCCGACGCAGACGGCGTTGCCGCAGCGGCTCAACGGCGTGCTGATGATCAGCGTGACGCCGAGCCTGATCGCGGAGGCCGCGCTGCGCGGTCTCGACACGCTCATCGTGCTCGGCGAGAAGCCGCGCGAAATGCTGCGCGAATTCGCGGACGCGAACCGGATCGCCGTAGAGGCGCCGTGCGAGAAAGCTGGAGGACGGCAAGGCGCTCGTCTGGAACAAGACTTCAGAAGCGCCGCCGGCGCTGGTCGAGCTCGAACCGAGCAGGACGGAACGTCGCAGACACCTGCGCAAGTACGCGGAAGGTTCGCTGCCGGAAGATCGCAGCTTCTATTTCCGCGGACCTCAGGGAAAACTGAAACTGCGCGCGCACAACCTGATCCTCTTCATGGATCTCGCAGACGGCGTCGACGACGAAACCTGGCTATTTCACCTGCGCAAGGGGGACGTCTCCGAGTGGCTGCGGCGCGCGATCAAGGACGAGGGGCTCGCCCACCAGGTCGCGCTCGATCGAGCGCGACAGCACCCTGGACGCTGCGGTTTCGCGCCGGAAAATTCGCGAGATGATCGAAGAGGTCTATACGCTGCCCGCCGGAAACGCGGAAGGGTAAGCCTGCAAGCCGACCTTGTCGGCAGGCGAGCCTGCTATCGCCGACAGGCAAGAATGCTCTGTTCTGACCTGCCCTGTCGGCTAGGCTGCCGCGCTAGGCGGGTTACCTGCCAACGGCTTACTTGCCGCGAAGCGGCTTGCGCGTTTCCTGCTTGCCTGCCGGCAGGGTGGGCTTGCAAAGTTAGGCATGCATTCGCCGTTCTTCGCCGGCTTCTCCCCGTTCCGCATCTCAACCTCCGGTGCGAGCATCCACGGCGTGATCGGGGGGTCCGGACCCCCGGTGTTGCTCCTGCAAGGCTGGCCGCAGACGCACCTTGAATGGCGGTTGGTCGCGCCTCGACTGGCGGAGGAATTCACTGTTGTCGCGACTGATTTGCGTGGGTACGGCGACAGCAGCAAGCCTCCCGACGGCGACAATCACGCCGGTCTATTCGAAGCGCGCGATGGCGCAGGATCAGATCGAGGTCATGGAAGAACTTGGCTTCAGCAGATTCGCGGTCGTCGGCCATGACCGCGGCGGCCGGGTTGCGCATCGCATGGCGCTCGATCATCCCGAGCGCGTCACGCGCGTTGCGCTGCTCGATATCGTCCCGACGCTTACGGTATACACCACCGTCACGAAGGCGTTCGCCACGGTCTACTTCCACTGGTTCTTCCTGATTCAGCCCGCCCCGCTGCCGGAGACGCTGCTGGCCGGCAACGCGGAAATCTTCCTGCGCAATTTTCCATTCCGGAATCTCATTCCGGGCGTCATTCCCGAAGTCGTGTTCGCCGAGTACGCGCGACGGTTCGCGGATCCCGCCACGCTGCATGCAATGTGCGAGGACTATCGCGCCGGCGCGAGCATCGATCTGGAGCACGATCAGGTCGATCTCACGCGCAAGATCGATTGCCCCGTGCTTGTCCTGTGGGGCGAACGCGGGGCGATGCACCTGTTGTACGACGTCGCGCAAACCTGGCGTGAACGCGCCACATTGGTATACGCCAGAGCGTTGCCCGCGGGACACTGGTTGCCCGAGGAGTGTCCGGACGAGGTGTCCGCGGCTTTGCGGGAATTCCTGAGTCCTCCTACAGCGCCATAGCGCCGTCCGGCCGAGCCGCACGGTCGCGCGGCGTGAAGATGCGCAAACGGCTTGAGGATTGTCCGCGTATTTGTAACGCTGCGGTCCTCCTCCCCTCAGGCTCATTTGCAATGCACTCGAACGCCCGTTTCGTCGCCGGCCTGTTGCTCGCAACCACCTGCTCTTTGCCGCTCACCATGACATCCGTCGCCTCAACGCTGCCTGCCGACAATCCGTTTGCGCGCGAAAGCGCGCTGCCCTACCAGCTGCCGCCGCTCGACAAGATCCGGAACGAACACTTCGCGCCGGCGCTTGAAGCCGGCATGGCGGAACAGCGCAAGGAGATCGATGCGATCGCGCAGAGCGGTGCGGCGCCGACGTTCGAGAACACGATCGTCGCGATGGAGAAGTCGGGTCAGCTGCTGACGCGGGCTGAGCGCGACGTTCGGCAATCTCACTGCGTCCAACACGAATCCCGAGCTCGAGAAGGTGCAGACCGAAATGGCGCCGAAGCTGTCGGCGCATTCCGATGCCATCTTCCTCGACGCGAAGCTGTTCGCCCGCGTGAAGCAAACTGTACGACAACGCGCGTCGCTCGACCTCGATCCCGGAGTCGCTGCGGCTGCTCGAGCGCTACCACACGCTGTTCGTGCGCGCCGGCGCGAAGCTGTCCGACGCCGACAAGAAACGCCTGACGCAGCTCAACGAACAGATCTCCACGCTCACCACGGAGTTTCGTCAGACCGTGCTCAAGGGCGTCAACGCCGGCGCCGTCGTGGTCGAGGACCGCGCGGAACTCGACGGCATGTCGCCGGAACAGATCGCGGTCGCAGCAGAAGCCGCGAAGGCACGCAGGAAACGAAGGCAAGTTCCAGTCATCGCCCTGCTCAACACGACACGGTCAGCCGCCGCTCGCGCAATTGCGCAACCGCGCTCTGCGCGAGCGCATCTACAAGGCTTCGATCGGCCGCGGCTGGGGCGGCGAGTTCGACACGACCGGGCTCATTGCGCAGATCGTCAAGCTGCGCGCCGAACGCGCGGCGCTCCTCGGCTACGCCAATCACGCAGCGTATGTGCTCGAGGACGAAACCGCGCTGACGCCGGCGGCGGCGAACGGCATGCTGCAGCAGCTCGCGCCGCCCGCAGTCGCGAACGCGCGCAAGGAAGCTGCGGAGATGCAGGCGCTGATCGACGCGCAGGCGAAGGCGAGCGGACGCGAGCCGTTCAGGCTGCAGCCCTGGGACTGGGATTTCTACGCCGAACAGGTGCGCAAAGCGAAGTACGCGTTCGATGAAGCGCAGGTGCGCCCGTACTTCGAAATGGACCGCGTGCTGCGCGACGGCGTGCTGTTCGCCGCTCAGCAGTTGCACGGCCTCACCTTCAAGGAGCGCAAGGACCTGCCGACGTACCAGGAAGACGTGCGCGTCTTCGAAGTCTTCAATCCGGACGGCTCGCAGCTGGGCCTGTTCCTGGTCGACTGGTACGCGCGCAGCAACAAACGCGGCGGCGCATGGATGAACAGCTTCGTCGAGCAATCGCGGCTGCATCGGCACGAAGCCGCGTGGTCGTCAACAACCTCAACATTCCGAAGCCGCCGAAGGGTCAGCCGACGCTGCTCACGTTCGATGAAGTGAACACGGCGTTCCACGAGTTCGGCCACGCGCTGCACGGCCTGTTCTCGAACGTGCAGTACCCGCAGTTCTCGGGCACGAACGTGCCGCGCGATTTCGTCGAGTACCCATCGCAGTACAACGAGATGTGGGCCACGGAGCCGCGCGTGCTCGCGAACTACGCGAAGCACTATCAGACCGGCGCCGCCGATGCCGCAGGCGCTGATGGACAAGGTGCTTGCGGCGCGCAAGTTCAATCAGGGCTACGCGACGACGGAGTACCTCGCCGCCGCGCTGCTGGATCAGGCGTGGCATCAGCTGCCCGCCGGCAAGACGCCGGCGCAGGCCGACGTCGATGACGTTCGAAGCGGCGGCGCTGAAGAGCGCCGGCGTCGATTTCTACGCCGTTCCGCCTCGCTATCGCTCGACGTACTTCTCGCACGTGTTTGCGAGCCCGATCGGCTATTCGGCCGGCTACTACGCCTATATCTGGAGCGAGGTGCTGGCGCGCGATACCGAGCACTGGTTCAACAGCAACGGCGGCCTCACGCGCGCGAACGGCGATCGCCTGCGCGAGAAGATTCTGTCGAGGGGATTCAGCGTCGATGCGCTGACGATATTCCGCGACTTCTACGGCAAGGCGCCCGAGATCGGTCCGCTGCTCGAGTCGCGCGGGCTCACCGCCGGGAGCGAGTCGCACTGACGCGCTTGCAGCATCGATCGGCGCTGACGGCGCTCGTTGCGATGACGCTCGCCGTTACGAGGTTGCGCCCCCCTCGCAACGACTGAGGGGCGCGCGGCCAAGTCGAGCGTGGGATGCATGCGCGCGGCGATTGCCGGGCGCGATCTGGAAAGTCGGCCCGACGGCGAAGCGCATTGCCTCGCCGCGGGACTGATCGCGCGGCGCTGCAGTGTGACTGAATCCATGCTCGCGAGCGTCGGTAAGGAAATTCAGGATGCAATCGGCGCGGGCGACGCCGAATGGCGCGATCTGAGCGCCGACCGGCGCGGCGTTCGCTGCGCGCGAACGGCAGCACAGCGGAACACGAACTGGCGGATACTGCCGGCAGGTTGCAGTCAGGGCACCGAATTGCCGATCCATCGACGCGGATTATCCGCCAAGCCGCGCCCATTCAGCGCTATCCTTCAGTCCCTTTCATCACGCACCAGGGACCGCCATGCGTACGTCAACTCATCTCGTCCATTGGACTTCTGCTGATGTTCGCGGCGCTGCACGACGGCGCTTCGCCGCGGAGCCGAAGACCGAGGAGGAAAAGACGCTCTACGCGCTGGGCGTCGCGGTGTCGCAGAACATCGCCCCATTCAACCTGAGCGAAGCCGAACTCGAGATGGTGAAAGCGGGCTTTACCGACGGCGCACTGCAGAAGCCGCCAAGGTCGATGCGAGCGCGTACTTCCCGAAGATTCGCGAACTGCAGGGCCAGCGCCTGGCGGCCGCGGCGGAAGTCGAGAAGAAGGCCGGACAGGCGTACATCGACAAGGCCGCCGCCGAGAAAGGGCGCGAAGAAAACCGCGTCCGGACTGGTCATCACGACGCTGAAGGAGGGATCGGGCCCCGCTCCGCAGGCGACGGACACCGTCAAGGTGCACTATCACGGCACGTTGCCGAACGGGAAGGTGTTCGACAGCTCGGTTCAGCGCAACGAACCGGCGACGTTTCCGCTGAACGGTGTGATCAAGTGCTGGACCGAAGGCGTGCAGATGATCAAAGTCGGCGGCAAGAGCCGCCTCGTCTGTCCCGCCGAGATCGCGTACGGCGATCGCGGCGCGCCGCCCGACATCAAGCCTGGCGCAACGTTGATTTTCGAAGTGGAGTTGCTCGGCATCGAGAAACCCGCGGGCTAGAGAAGCGCTGCACAGGTCGACTACGCTGAGCTTTCAACGATGCAACTGATTGAAAGCGGGGAGCCGGAAATCTGCTGAGCTCATCGGAAGGTGTCTCTGCGCAAGGACGCAAAGGCGGCCGGAAATGCGTCTCGCAAAGGCGCAAAGAGCGCCAGGAACCGCGCTCCGATTGACTTCAACCACTTGTCCTTTGCGCTCCTGGCGATCTTTGCGAAAGTAGCCGGCTCTTATCGCAGAGACTGAATGGGAGGAAATCGATGCTCGCTGTACGCGCACTCGTAGTGCTCGTCGTGTCCATGATCGCGGCGGCCGCTTCAGCGCAGGAGCTCGGCCGCGACTACACGCGACTGACCCTGCCGCAGACGCCGGGGACGGCGGAAAAGGTGGAGGTGCTGGAATTCTTTTCCTGGGGATGCTCGCATTGCGCGGAGATGCATCCGCTGATCAGCGAATGGGAAAAACAACTGCCTGCGAACGCGGTCGTGGTGAAGGTGCCGATTTCGCTGGGCCATCGGGAGTGGGGCCAGCTCGTGCGCGCGTACTACGCGCTCGAGGCGATGGGGGAGTTGCAGCGCCTTGACGGCGCTGTGTTCGACGCGATTCACAAGGAAGGCAGCCGCTCTTCACGGAGGATCGGATCGCGCAGTGGGTCGCGGCGCAAGGCGTCAACGAGCAGAAGTTCCGCGCAGAATTCAACTCGACCAATGTCTCGACCAAGGCGTCGCGGGCGGAGCAGCTTGCGCGCGACTACCGCGTCAATCAGACGCCGCAGCTGGCGGTCGACGGCAAATATGTCGTTCGCGGCCAGACGCACGCCGACTCGCTCGCGATCGCGCGCCAGCTCATCGACAAGGCGGCGGCGGAGAAGAAGGGAGGCTGAAGAAGAAGACGAAGAAGGAATGAGTACCGCACAGAACGTGACCAACGGAAATCCCGACGGGGTCGGGGCAAAACGGAATGAAATCATCGCGGGGTTCTTCCGTCTGATAGTTTCGACTCTGCTTTGCGCTCTTTGCGTTCTATGCGGTTACTCTTGCTTCCTTTGACGAGCGCGCCCGAAACAGTCTCGAAAGAAAGGACAATCAGCGGGGCCGCGCTGAGAGCGGCGCACATGCACTGGCGAGTCACGATTCACGAGTCACGACTCACTTCCAGAGTAATGAGATTCGAATACATCTGCATCGTGCCTGGTCGCCTTGTTCTGGGGCTGTTATCCGCTCGTGACCCGCTCAACCGGCGTCACCGGCCCGATTGTTTCGCTGATCATGACGCTATCGGGGGCTACGGCGATTGCAGCCGCGACCGCATGGCAGGGCGTTCCTCTACGGCCGTCGGCCGGCGAGGTCGTCAAGCTCATCGTTGCCGGAGCGATGATGGGCGTCGGCCTCCTCGCATTCAACGCGGTCGCGAACAGTCGTCACATCGATGCGTCTGTGTCCATTCCCATCATGGACACGCTCATGCTGCTCGCGACGGCCATCGGCGCCATCGTGTTCTTCGCCGAGCCCGTGACGACGAAAAAAGTCCTCGGCATGACGCTGCTGATCGCGGGAATTCTGCTTCTGAAGCCTTGAGGAACTCTGATCGACTCCTCGAATAGACTTCACCCGCGGGCGTACGTCACGCCGCCGTCCACGATGATCGTTGAGCCGACGACGTAGTCGCCCGCGCGCGAGGCGAGGTAGATCGCGGCGCCCGCCATATCCTCATCCGTGCCGATGCGCTTCGCGGGAATGCGCTTCGCCACTTCAGCGCCGTGGTCGCGCGCCGTGACGTTCATGTCCGAGGCGAACGCGCCCGGCGCAATCGCCGACATGACGATGTTGTCTTCGGCGAGACGCAGCGCCATGCGTCGCGTGAGATGGATCAGCCCGGCCTTGCTCGCGGCATAGGAGTAGGTCTCCTGCGGATTGACCGAGATGCCGTCGATCGAGACGATGTTGATGACCTTCGCAGGCCGTCCGGGGCTCGCAGCGGCTCGCAGCGCCGGCGCCAACGCCTGCGTCAGAAAGAACGGCGTCTTCAGATTGAGATCGACGACCTTGTCCCAGCCTTTCTCCGGGAACGCATCGAACTCCGCGAGCCAGGCGGCGCCGGCGTTGTTCACCAGGATATCCAGCTTCGGTTCGTTCCGCATGAAGGCGGCGGCGAGCGCAGCGACGCCTTCGTTCGTCGACGCATCCACCGGCAGCGGGACGCACACGCCGCCGTCCTTCGACAGTTCCTGCGCCGTTTGCTCGCACACGTCCGCCTTGCGCGAGGAGATGTACACGCTCGCGCCCTGCGCAATGAAGCCGCGCGCGATCATCTTGCCGATGCCGCGCGAGCCGCCGGTAATGAGTGCGATGCGGCCTTTGAGAGAGAACAGGTCGTTCATGGCTGGGTGACTCGTGACGGGCGACCAGGCGCCGGCTCACCGGACAGTCTGACTATTCCCCGCTCACTAGTCACTAGTCGGCGCTGTTGACTCTCCCGCGGTGGGAAACTTCATCGTCAGAGCGACAAGACTCCCTGGGACCGTCCATGGTTGTGGAAAATGGATCTGTGCAAGACTTCCCTGGACTCAAAAAAGGGTTTCTCAACCGCGTGCGCGTGCTTCACAATCCCTGCGACGGCGGCTTCGCAGCCAGGCAGGCCGACTTCTTCCTGCGTACGCAACACAACGCCGCAGGACGCTCGGTCAGAAGTCCCTCTACTGCAACGTCAGGATTCGGGTCGTAGACAACGCGATGACATCGATTGACGCCAAAGCGCCGCCCGCAGCGGCGGAGACCGTATACGAGCAGCCTCTGAATGAGCGGATGCGCACGTTTCTGCGGCTCGATTTCCTCTACCAGCAAACGCTCTACCACGAGGAGCGTGAGGACCCCTGGTCGACGCGTGCTGCGGTAAGTTCGCTGCTGGAGATTCTCGCAATCACTGCGCGGGGCGACATCCGCAGCGAGGTCCTGAAGGAGCTCGAGCGCCAGATGTCGGTGATGCACGACTACCAGTCGCGACCAGGCGTCGACGGGTCGCGACTGCGCGCCGTCCTGTCCAACCTCGCTCGTCTGCGAACCGAACTGAATTCGGCGGGCGCGCTGTTCATGCAGCGGCTGCGCGACTCGGAGTTCCTGAATTCAATCAAACATCGCAGCACGATTCCGGGCGGAACCTGCGAGTTCGACCTGCCGGACTACCGACACTGGCTGGATCAGCCGTTCACGGTGCGCGCCGCCGCCTTCAACGACTGGATGACGACGATCCGCCCCCTGTGCGACGCCGTCACTGAGTTGCTCTGGCTGACGCGCGAAGCAGCGCGGCCCCGCCCCGAGACCGCCGTCGGCGGCGCATTTCAGATCGCCTTCGAGCGGGACAATCCGTGTCAATTGCTGCGGATCACGCTGCCCGCCGGCGCTGAATTGTTTCCGGAGATCAGCGGCAGCCACCATCGCTGCAGCATCCTTTTTCGCAGGTGGGGCGACGTGAACGCGCGGCCTGCGCAGACAACGGAAGATGTGAAGTTTCTACTGACAACGTGCACCTGAAAGCGGATGGCGGATAGCGGATCGCGGATAGCAAAGATCAGAATCAGTCTTGCGATCGCCGGTCCAGGTGACTACGCCCGCGCCTTCTTCTGACTAACCGCTAACCGCCATCCGCTATCCGCTTCTACATATGTCTTCCGTCCCGTGCCCCACCTGCGATCGTCCCGTCGAATGGTCTGAAAAGTCTCCCTGGCGACCTTTCTGCAGTGAGCGCTGCAAGCTGATCGATCTCGGCGCGTGGGCTTCCGGTCAACGCGCGATTCCCGAAGATGCGCCGGGGATCGAAGACCAGCCGAAGGAGTCTACGGATTGATATAAACCGGCTTCGCTTCGCTCGCAGTAGGCCTGCGGCAGCAGGCCACTGGCAAATAGGCTGACTTCGTCAGCAGGCGAGAGACTCTGACCTGCTCGCCGTGCACGCCTACTGTCGCGTCCGCGACCTACTGCGAACGCCTATTGCGAACGAAGTAAGCCGGTTTCAGCCGGTCGGCTCATTGCATGCGCAATGAGGAGACCAGGAACGCCCACTGGTCTGCGAAGTCTTCGATCTGCATCCACACGGGCTTGCCCGCGCCATGACCAGCGCGCGTTTCGACCCGCAGCAGAATCGGGTTCGCGCACCCCTGCGCCCGTTGCAGCTCAGCCGTGAACTTGTAGCTGTGCCAGGGGACGACACGATCGTCATGGTCCGCCGTCGTGACCAGCGTCGGGGGATAACAGGTTCCCTGACGCACGTTGTGCACCGGTGAGTACGCAAGCTGAGCGCGGAACTCCGCGGGATTTTCGCTGAGACCGTAGTCGCTCGACCACTGACGCGCATTCGCACTCGGTGTGTGATAGCGCAGCATGTCCAGCACGCCGACGGCGGGCAGCGCAGCGCCAAAGAGATCCGGGCGCTGGGTAATCGCTGCACCGACGAGCAGGCCGCCGTTGCTGCGGCCGCGGATCGCGAGCTTCGGCGTCGAGGTGTATTTCTCCGCGATCAGATACTCGCGCGGCCGCGATGAAATCGTCGAAGACGTTCTGCTTCTCGCAGCTTCGTGCCCGCGCTGTGCCACGCTTCGCCGTATTCGGAGCCGCCGCGCAGATTTGCGACGGCATACACGCCGCCCATCTCGAGCCACACGAGGACGGGCACGCTGAACGCAGGCTGCTGCGCGATGTTGAATCCGCCATAGCCGTAGAGCATGAGCGGCGCCTGGCCATTCCTGACGAAGTCGCGGCGGCGGGTGATGAACATCGGCACCTGCGCGCCGTCCTTGCTGCGATAGAAGACCTGTTCGGTGATGTAGGCGCTCAGGTCAGCGGCGAATTTCGGGGCGCGAAACACGCTCGTACCGCCAGTGGCGACGTCCAGGCGCGAAATCGACGTCGGCGTCAGAAAATCCGTGTATGCGAAAAAGGTCTCATCATCGGCGACGTCGCCGGAGAAGCCGACCGCCTGACCCAGACCAGGGAGTTTCACGTCGTAGAGCTGCTTGCCGTTCAAATCGACTGCGCGCACGACGGAGCGCGCGTCCTCGAGATATTGCGTCAGCAACCGGCCGCCGACGACGCTGGCGTCGATCAGCGCGAAACGGCTCTCGGGAACGACGACGCGCGGATCCGCCTTGCCTGCGGCGGCAACGGCGATGACGCGCGCATTCGGCGCATCTTTCGTCGTGTGCACGTAGAACACGTCGTCGATCTCGGCGACGAATCGATAGCTCGCATCGAAGCCGTCGAAAAGGCGCACGAGCTCGCCGGAGGGCGAGCCGTCGCTCGCGAGCCTGCGATGGTAGATGCCGGTCTGCTGCGAACCGTCGTACAACCAGATGACCAGGTAGCGCCCGTCGTCGGAAATCTGCACGTAGGGATTGCGCGTGGGATGGTCCGTCACCTTGTAGATCAGGGGATCCGTTGCAGCCTGCGTTCCGAGCACATGGCGATAGATCTCACGCTGTTTCGAATCATCGCCGGCGCCGTCCGGCCGCAGGGGGTAGCGCGCGTAGTACAGCGAGCGTGAGTCGGCAGTCCACGCGACCGGCGCGAACTTGATGAAGCGCAGCACATCGGGCAAATCGCGTCCGGTCGCAACGTCGCGCACATGCCAGGAACGCCAGTCCGTGCCGCCGTCGGACAGACTGTAGGCGAGCAGTTTGCCGTCAGGGCTCGGGACGAATTCACCGAGCGCGATCGTTGCATCCTTGCTGAGCGTGTTCGGATCGAGCAAAACCCGCGGCGTCGCGTCGAGGGACTCTGCAACGTAAAGCACGCTCTGATTCTGCAGACCGTCGTTGCGCAGATAGAAATAGCGTCCGCCGCGCTTGACCGGAATATCGTAGCGCTCGTAGTTCCACAGTTGCGTCAGCCGCTCCTTGATCTTCGCTCGCGCTGGAATCGCTTCCAGATACGGCTGCGCCAGTGCGTTCTCGGCCTCGATCCATTGCCGAGTCTCGGCGGCCTTCTCGTCCTCGAACCAGCGGTAGGGATCTGCGATGCGCTGCCCGTGATAGACGTCCACGTGATCCATGCGCCTCGTTTCCGGATAGGCGAGAGCACGCGTCGCGCTCGTATCGCGCATCGAGTCGGCGCTGCATGCTGACGCGATCGCGAGGCTTGCGAACAGAACCATCTGCTTCATCGACAATCTCCGGGAAGCTGAAGCCGTGCCAATTTAGTGTAAGGTGGCGGCGGTGTCCGCTGGTGCAGCGCGACCTATCTACCTACAGTCTACAGCCTACAGCAGCTCTCAGCCCTTTCCTATGCGGTATACAAGAGCATTCCTCCTTTCCCTGATCTCCCTGAGCGCAGTCCATGCGACGAGCGCCTCAGGCGACCCGCTCACCGTGGAGCGGATCTTCGCGGCGCCCGATCTGAGCGGCCCGCGGCTGCGCGAACCGAAGTTCTCTCCGGACGGGCGTTACGTCACATATCTGCAGGGCAAGGCGGACAACAAGGATCAGCTCGACTTGTGGGCCTTCGATACGCGCACCGGCCGGGCGAAGCTGCTCGTCGACTCCCGGGTGCTGGTCGGCGGCCAGGAGCGGCTGTCGGCGGAAGAGGAAGCTCGCCGCGAGCGTCAGCGAACCGCATCTCTGCGCGGCATCGTGGAGTACGAATTCGCGGCCGACGGCAAGCGCCTGCTCATCCCGCTGGGCGGCGATCTGTATCTGTACGATCTCACGGCGAAGTCGAATCCGGTCAGCCGGCTGACGACGACCGAGTCCTACGAAACCGATGCGCGTTTCTCCCCGCGCGGCTCGTTCGTGAGTTTCATCCGCGACCAGGACCTTTTCGCGATCGAGCTGCACACGCGCAAGGAAACCGCGCTGACGACCGATGGCGACGGCCTCGTGCAGAACGGGGTCGCCGAGTTCGTCGCCCAGGAGGAAATGGGTCGCAACACTGGTTACTGGTGGTCGCCGGATGAGAAACACATCGCTTTCACCCGTATCGACGATGCGCCGGTGCAGGAGGTGGAACGCTTCGAGATCAACGCGGAAGGCGCGCGCATGTATCGCCAGCGCTATCCGGCCGCAGGCAGTCCAAATACGCGCGTTGAGCTCAAGGTGCTCGAGACCACGTCGGGGAAAGCGATCAACGTGGACGTCGATTTCGCGGAAGCCTATCTCGCGCGCGTCGACTGGTTTCCCGACTCCCGGCGGCTCGCGGTACAGCGACAGTCACGAGATCAGAAGCGCCTGGAGCTCTTCAGAGCGGATGCGGCTTCGGGCGCGGCGTCGGTCCTGCTGACGGAGACGAGCCCGCACTGGATCGAGCTGCACAACGATCTGAAATTTCTGAAGGAGCAGTCCGGCTTCCTCTGGTCCTCGCGGCGTACGGGCAGCAAACATCTCTATCTGCATGACCTGGACGGCCGGCTGGTGCGTCCGCTGACCGCCGGGGACTGGATGGTCGTCGGCGACGGCGTCGAGAGCGGACTTGTCGGCGTGGATGAGGCGAGGTCGCTCGTGTACTTCACCGCCAGCGAAGCATCGCCGCTTGAACGTCATCTGTACGTCGCATCGCTCGATACCCGCACGCCGAACGCCCCTCGCCGCATCACGCAGGAGGCCGGCTGGCACGATGCCAAGTTGCTTCCCGGCGGCGCCGCGTATCTCGACCTGTGGTCCTCGCCCGAGCAGCCGCCGACCGCGAGCCTGCGCGCAATGGACGGTTCCGTGCGTCATTGGCTCGTCAGGAACGCGCTCGACGCGACGCATCCGTATCACACGTTCACCACAGACCACATCAAGGAGGAGTTCGGATCGATCGCCGCGAGCGACGGGATGCCGCTCTTCTATCGACTCCTCAAGCCGGCGCGCATGGAGGCCGGCAAACGCTACCCGGTCGTCATCGATACGTACGGCGGGCCGCACTTTCAGTATGTGCGCAAGGACTGGATGGGCGGCGCCCGCGCCGCGCAGGGTTACTTTCGAGAGGTGCTCGCGCAGCACGGGTTCGTCGTCTTCACGCTCGACAATCGCGGATCAGGGTTCCGCGGCGACGCCTTCGAGTCGGCGATCGCCGGCCGACTCGGCGATGTCGAGATCAGGGATCAGCTCCGCGGCGTCGAATTTCTCAAATCGCAGAAGTTCGTCGACCCGGAGCGCATCGGTGTGATGGGATGGAGTTACGGCGGTTACATGACGCTCAAGGCGCTGACGACCACGGCAATATTTCGCGCCGGCGTTGCGGGCGCCCCGGTCACCGATTGGCGCCTCTACGACACGCACTACACCGAACGCTACCTTTCCACCCCCGCGGCCAACGCCGCAGGCTACGCGGCAAGCGGGGTCATGCAGGACGCCAAGGCTCTGTCGGGCAAGCTGCTGCTCGTACACGGCATGGCCGATGACAATGTGCTCTTCACGCACAGCACGATGCTCATGCAGCAGTTGCAGGCGCTCGGCAAGCCGTTCGACGTCATGACCTACCCGGGCGGCAAGCATGGTCTCGTCCGCATGCCCCAGCAGGGAAGGCATTACTACGAGATGGTGCTGAGATTCTTCGAGCGCGAGCTCGAAAAATAGGCTGTAGACCGTAGGCTGTAGGCTGTAGGTAGAGCGAGAGCCCGAAGAATAGGCCGTAGATCATAGGCTGCAGGTAGAAAAAGAAAGTCGAGAGCAGCTCGCAATTCGAGTGCGCGGATGAACTGCGCCGAAGACCATGCTTCTCTGGCTACAGCCTTCTTCTCCGCAGCGCGGGGATCATCGGCGCATCCGCCTCGAGCAACCCGACGTTATCGAGCTCCTCGAGCGTCACCCACTGCAGGGGCTGGCCTTCGAGCGATCGCGGATCGCCCGAGAAGCTCGTCACGATCCACAAGTCGAGGAGGACTCGCCGGTCCGCGTATGCGTGCTCGTACGCGATGAGCGGCTCAGCCGCGTGGACTTCGACGCCAAGTTCTTCGCGCAATTCACGCTTCAGTCCCTCGAACCCGTCTTCATCAGGTTCGAGCTTTCCACCGGGAAATTCCCAGCCGCCGGCCATGTGCTTGCCGTCCGGACGTTGCGCAATCAGGACGCGACCGACGGCGTCGAACAGGGCGCCCGCGATGACGTGGATGCGAGACAGGCTGGAGGCTGGGGGCTGGGGGCCGGGGGTAGAAGCCATTTCCTAAGATGGGCTGGAGGCTGGAGACTGGGGGCTGGAGGTAGAACCTGACGATGGGCTGGGGGCTGGAGACTGGAGGTAGAAGTGATCCTGAAGAACGTAAATGCTGAATCGAATGCGACGCGCGTAGGCGTCAAACTTTCTACCTCCAGCCTCCAGCCCCCGGTCTCCAGCCGGCGTTCGCCTCGCAGGCGTCAGCCCTCGCGGGCAGCCAACGCGCCGTGACAATGCTTGTACTTCTTTCCCGAACCGCAGGGACAGGGTTCGTTGCGACCGACCTTCTTCGTTTCCCGCACGAACTGCGCGACCGGTTCGGGCGCGGCCTGCTGGGGCTCCGCGACCGGACCCTGTGCAGGCGGCGCGGTAATCTGCTCGGGCGCGGCATGCTGGAACTGCATCGCGCGGGCGAGACGACGTTGACGCTCCTCTTCCTCCGCATCGATCTCGGCCTGCGTGCGCAATTGCATCCGTGAAAGCATCGAAACCGTGTCGTGCTTGATCCGGTCGAGCATCGCAGTAAACAGCTCGAACGCCTCGCGCTTGTACTCCTGTTTCGGATTCTTCTGCGCGTAGCTGCGCAGGTGAATGCCCTGACGCAGATAGTCCATCGCAGCCAGATGCTCACGCCAGTGCGAGTCGAGCTGCTGCAGCATGATCGCCTTCTCGATGTGCCGCACCACCGGAGCGCCGTACGTCGCCACCTTCTGATCGTAAGCCTGGTCGAGCTCCGCGACGATGCGCTCGCGCAGTCCATCTTCGGCCAGATTCGTGTCGGCCTCGAGCCACGCTTTCGGGTCGATGCGCACCGCGAAGTCGCGCTCGATGCTCTGCGCAAGGCCTTCAACGTCCCACAATTCTTCGGGGCTCTTCGGCGGCACGAAGCGGTCGATGATGTTGTTGACCACCTCGCGGCGGATGCCGACGACGGCGTCGGCGACGTCCTCCGCGGCCATGAGTTCCGTGCGTTGCTGGTAGATCACCTTGCGCTGATCGTTCGCAACGTCGTCGTATTCGAGCAGGTTCTTGCGGGCGTCGAAGTTATGCGCTTCCACCTTGCGTTGCGCACGCTCGATCTGTTTCGAGAGCATGCGGCTTTCGATGACTTCGCCTTCCTTCATGCCGGCAGTCTGCAGCCAGCGCTTCGTGCGCTCGGGATCGCCGAAGATGCGCATCAGATTGTCTTCGAGCGAGAGGTAGAACCGGCTCGAACCGGCATCGCCCTGACGGCCCGACCGGCCGCGCAGCTGATTGTCGATGCGGCGCGATTCATGGCGTTCGGTGCCGACGATGTGCAGGCCGCCCGCCGCGATCACGGCGTCGTGACGCGTGCGCCATTCCGCGCGCGCGCGTTCGCGCGCGCCTTCGTCGGCAGGATCGATCTCATGGAGCTCCGCTTCCAGATTGCCGCCGAGCACGATGTCCGTGCCGCGGCCCGCCATGTTGGTCGCGATCGTCACCGTTCCGGGGCGACCGGCCTGCGCGACGACATTCGCTTCGCGCTCGTGCTGCTTCGCGTTGAGCACCTGGTGCGGAATCTTTTCCTTCTCGAGCAGGTTCGACAGGAACTCGGACGTCTCGATCGACGTCGTGCCGACGAGCGCCGGCTGACCCCGCGTCACGCAATCGCGAATATCCTCGATGATCGCGCTGAACTTGTCCCCGGCGGCGAGATACACGAAGTCGGCGTGATCCTGGCGCACCATCGGGCGGTGCGTCGGGATGACGACGACCTCGAGCCCGTAGATCGACTGGAATTCGAACGCTTCCGTATCCGCGGTGCCCGTCATGCCGGCCAGCTTCGTGTACATGCGGAAGTAGTTCTGGAACGTGATCGAGGCGACGGTCTGGTTCTCCTCGCGCACGCGCACGCCTTCCTTGGCTTCGATGGCCTGGTGGAGGCCATCGGACCAGCGACGTCCGGGCATCGTGCGGCCCGTGAACTCATCGACGATGATGATCTCGCCGTTGCGCACGATGTACTCGACGTCCCGGTGGTAGAGCGCGTGGGAGCGCAACGCGGCGTTCAGGTGATGCATCAGGCGGATGTTCGCTGCGTCATACAGGCTCTCGCCCGGCTGTAGCAGACCCGCTTCGGAAATCAGCTCCTCGGCGTGCTCGTGGCCCGCGTCCGACAGATGCACCTGACGCGTCTTCTCATCCGCCCAGTAGTCGCCCGCGCCTTCCTCGGACTCCTGCCGTTGCAGTCGTGGCGCGAGCTGATTGATCCGTACGTACAGCTCAGTGCTTTCTTCGGCAGGACCCGAAATGATCAGCGGCGTGCGCGCTTCGTCGATCAGAATGGAATCGACTTCGTCGACGATCGCATAGGCGAGGCCGCGCTGCGCGCGATCTTCAAGACGGAAGGCGAGATTGTCACGGAGATAGTCGAATCCGAACTCGTTGTTGGTGCCGTAGGTGATGTCGCAGCCGTACGCCGCCCGCTTCTGCTCCGACGTCTGGCCGCTCTTGATCACGCCGACAGAAAGGCCGAGGAAACGGTAGATCGGACCCATCCAATCGGCGTCGCGCTGCGCCAGATATTCGTTGACGGTCACGACATGCACGCCCTTTGCGGGCAATGCATTGAGGTACGCGGGCAGCGTAGCCACCAGCGTCTTGCCTTCGCCGGTGCGCATCTCGGAAATCTTCCCTTGATGCAGCGTCATGCCGCCGATCAACTGGACGTCAAAGTGCCGCATTCCGAGCGTGCGTCGGGAGGCTTCCCGGACCGCCGCAAACGCTTCGGGCAGCAGGTCGTCCACCGTTTCGCCCTTGCTCAGGCGCTCGCGGAATTCCGCCGTCTTCGCCTGCAATTGCTCGTCGCTCAGCGACTTGAAGGAATCCTCCTGCGCGTTGGTGCGACTGACGTTCTTCGAATAGCCCTGCAGAAGCCGCTGATTACGGCTCCCGAATAGCTGGGTAAGCCAATTCGCCACGCTGGAACTCCGGAAAAGGGGGGCGGAAAAAGGGCGGTATTGTACACGCGGCGTCGAGCCGCTCGGCGCGCCGCTGAACCCGGGAATTTGAGGCGGAATTCAGCGAAACAAGTGGTTGCGCCAACTGGCGGCTGGCCACTGGCTACTGGCTAGACCAGGACCGGATTTGCTGAGAGAGCGCTGGGTCGCGCTTCGTTCTTATTTCTGGCCAGTCGCGAGTGGCCAGTCGCCAATCGCCGCTTGGCTAGCGGCGAACAAAGCTCATAGGATCCACGGCCCGCCCCTGCTTCAGCACCTCAAAGTGCAGATGCGGACCGGTCGAGCGGCCGGTCGAGCCGATCAGCGCAATGGCTTGTCCCTTCTGCACCGTGTCGCCCACGGCGACGAGCACGCGCTGGTTGTGCGCGTAGCGAGTCACATAGCCGCCCCCGTGATTGATCTCAACGGTCTTGCCGTACCCGAAGCGATCCTTTGAGTAGGTGACGACGCCCGAGGCGACAGCGACGACCTGCGCCCCGGAGGGACCTGCGAAATCAAGGCCGCGGTGAAATGCGTTGCGGCCAGTGAACGGGTCGGCGCGGTGCCCGAAGTACGAGGAGATCCAGCCCTGCGTCACCGGGCGCCCGCCCGGTACGATCTGCCGGCTGAGATTACGTGTGGAAATCAGGCTCTCCAGCACGCTCAGCTGACGTTCGCGGTCTTTGATCTGATGGGTCAGGTTGTCCAGCATCGCAGACAGATCGGGAGACACAGCGACCGCGCCTTCGATCAGGCCTTCGGGCCCGCCGACCGCGGGTTCGCTGTCGAAGTCGAATTCGCCCTTGTCCAGATTGGCCATCTCCGTGAGCCGGCGGCCAAGTGCGTCGAGGCGGATCACGTGGGCGTTCATCTGACCGACGCGGCTTGCGAGCGCATCGACGCGCTCCTGCAGTTCACGCCGCGCTGCGGCGACTTGCTGGGCCTGTTCCGCAAGCCTGGCGCTCCATTCGCCCGTCTGCGCTGCAGCCTCGTCGCCGAAACCGTTGCGGCCGAGCTTGACGCCGGCAAACAGTACGCCGCCGAGAATGATCGTGATCGCTGCGATGGTCGCAGTCATCGCCAAGGGCCGGCCAAGCTCGAACAGGCGAGCTTTGCCGTGGCGCTTGGAGTAAACGATGACGTTCATGCGATCAATTCCTTAGTCCATCGATCGACTGTGGCGCAATAAGACCAAACCACAAGATCTGCATCCCAGAGCGCGGGCTGCAGTCCAACGATCGGTCAAGCAGGTGGACGTAAAACCGAATATTCGTGTTGTACATCCTGGCAACCCCGCTATCGTGGTCGCTCCCCGCGACCCTTAGACCGGTGGCTTTGCGTCCCCGTCTTTCAACGGGTTTGCCCTTGACAGTCGCCTCTGACGGCGTGGAGGAATATGCAGAATCGAATCGCAAAAGATCAAGCGGCTGCGCCTCACATAATGATGTATTCAGCCGATGGCTGATCGGTTCAAGCCGCTCACGGACGGACTCGGACCGATGTTCAGGGACCTGGAACGCCGCGTGCAGGCTACGGTCGATCTCGCAGAGCGGGTCCGTGCGTCCCTCCCGGGGCCCGAGAAAGAGCATGTAATTTCAGCCAGTTACCGCGACGACACGCTGGTGGTCATCGCTGACTCCGCGGCGTGGGCGTCGCACATCCGCTACGCACAGGCGCATTTGCTCGACCAACTGCGCGCTCAGGGTGAGACGCAGGTCACAAAGCTGAGGGTGAAGGTGGGAAGAAGGAACGCATGAGGGCTGCATGGCGACTGGCTGATCGAGACCGCTGGCCAGATTCAACGAGGAGTCGTTTCTTGTTCGCGGTCTGTAGCCTGCGACTCGTCGAGTCTCGCAGTTCAGGCGCTGACCATCGCCGCGGCCGGCATATAGGAGATCGGCGAGTCCTTCACATCGTCGAAGGTCACTTCTTCCCAGGCGTTCGGCGTATTGATGAGCGTGCGCAATAGTTTGTTGTTGAGCGCATGGCCGGACTTGTGGCCGCTGAATTCGCCGATGAGGCTGCGGCCAAGCAGATACAGATCGCCGATTGCATCGAGGATCTTGTGCTTCACGAACTCGTCCTCGTAGCGCAGGCCGTCTTCGTTCAGGACCCGATAGTCATCGAGCACGATCGCATTCTCCATCGTGCCGCCGAGCGCCAGATTCTTCGAACGCAGAAATTCGAGGTCACGCATGAAGCCGAAGGTGCGGGCGCGGCTGATCTCCTTCAGGAACGACGTCGTCGAGAAATCCATCGAAGCCGTCTGCGCGCGCTTCCTGAAAATCGGGTGGTTGAACTCGATTTCGAAGTTCACCTTGAAACCGTTGTATGGATCGAAGCGCGCCGACTTGTCGCCGTCGCGCACTTCGATCGGCTGCAGAATTCGCACGAATCGCTTGGGGGCGTTCTGCTCTTCGATGCCTGCAGACTGCAGCAGGAAGACGAACGGACCGGCGCTGCCGTCCATGATCGGCACTTCTTCCGCGGACAGATCGACGTAGGCGTTGTCCAGGCCGAGTCCGGCGAACGCCGACAGCAGGTGCTCGATCGTCGCTACGCGCACATCGCCCTGAATGAGCGTCGTGCCGAGCATCGTATCGCCGACATTCTCAGCGTACGCGGGCACATCGACGGGCTCATCAAGATCGGTGCGTCGGAACACGACGCCCGTATCGATCGGGCCCGGCCGCAGCACCATCAGCACCTTCTTCCCGGAGTGCAGCCCGACGCCCGTCGCGCGGATGGTGTTCTTGAGAGTGCGTTGTCGCAGCATCAGAGCCCCGGAGCGGCTATAGACTGGAGGCTGTAGGCTGTCGCCAGAGGCGCCTGGCCGGCTTCTCTGAGTTCCCAAGGCTTGCTGCGCGACTCGAACATAACGCTCCGAAAATCCGGCGCACCGTAGCACCGCAGCCTCAGCCCGACAAGTCTCCGACCCCTGCAAATCAGGATGTTGCGGCGGGCTTCCGGACGCGGGGACTGGCGCGCCCGGAACCGCACGTTTGGCGTCGACTGTCTGCCGACGGCCAGCAGCCTACGCTCTACAGCCTCTGGCTCAATCCGCCTGCCGCCGCAGGAACGCCGGAATATCGAGCAGCGAGGCGTCGTCCGCCATCAGCCCGTCGCCGACTGCGCGCCGCGCCGGCGCACCCTGCGGGTCGCGCTGATTGCGGATGTAGGTCGGCACTTGCAGATTATCGAGCGTCGGCACACGCCCGCGACCGCCCGCAATGGCCGTCATACGACGTGCATCCTGCGGCGAGTGCTGAGTCGCCGCCACGGGCCGGCCGATGCCGGTCGCAACCACGGTCACGCGAATTTCCTCGCGCATTTCCGGATCGATCACGCAACCGACGACCACGTTCGCATCCTCGGAAGCGTACTGCTTCACCGTATCGCCCACGACGCTGAACTCGGCGGTGCGCAGATCCATGCCGGCCGTCACGTTGATCAGCAAGCCATGCGCGCCCTGCAGGTTCACATCCTCCAGCAGCGGACTCGACACGGCGGCTTCAGCCGCTTCGCGCGCGCGGTTGTCGCCGCGGGCCGAACCCGAGCCCATCATCGCCATGCCCGTCTCGGCCATCACGGTGCGCACGTCGGCGAAGTCGACGTTGATCATGCCGGGGCGCGTGATCAGTTCGGCGATGCCCTGCACTGCGCCTTGCAGCACCTGGTTCGCCGCCTTGAACGCATCGAGCAGCGTCACGTCGCCGCCCAGCACGGTCAGCAACTTCTGGTTCGGGATCGTGATCAGCGAGTCGACGTGCTTGCTCAGATCGCCGATGCCCAGCTCCGCCGAACCGAGACGTTTCCTGCCTTCCATGTCGAACGGCTTGGTCACGACCGCGACGGTAAGAATGCCGAGCTCCTTCGCAACCTGCGCAACGACCGGCGCCGCGCCGGTTCCGGTGCCGCCGCCCATGCCCGCTGTGATGAAAAGCATGTCCGAGCCTTCAATCATCTCGATGATCCGGTCGCGATCCTCCATCGCAGCCTGACGACCCACTTCCGGATCGGCGCCGGCGCCCAGACCCTTGGTGATGTTGCAGCCGATCTGCAGACCGACCTTCACCCTCGAGTGCTTCAGCGCCTGCGCGTCGGTGTTGATGCAAATGAAGTCCACGCCTTCGATCCCGGCGTTGATCATGTGAGCGACCGCGTTGCCGCCGCCGCCGCCCACACCGATCACCTTGATCACGGCGCCCTGGTTTTCTGTATCTGCAAGTACAAACATCGTTAGTCCCCTCGATGTCCCAAGACATCTCAATCGCCTCGACATGCCCCGGCGCTGATTGCGTTTCCGAAGTCAACGCAATCGGCGCCGGCGCCCTTCACCCGCGGCGTGAGTGCGCAATGACGTGAGGACGGCAGGGCGCAAGGGAAGCAGAGCCCTCTCGCCTTCTCGCCATTCGTCCTTTCGCCATTTCGTCCTCACGTCCATCAAAAATTGCCCTGAAACCATGCCCTCATCCGATCCCACACGCCGCGCACGTTGCCGCCGAGCGGATTTTCACGCCGACCGCGCAACAGATTCTCGCGGCCGTACAGCAGCAGACCGACGCCGGTCGAATGGATCGGATTGCTGACGACGTCTACGAGGCCTGTGATGTGCTGCGGCACACCGAGCCGCACCGGCATGTGAAACACTTCTTCGGCGAGCTCGATGGCGCCCTCCATCTTCGAACTGCCGCCCGTCAGGACGACGCCGGCCGCGATGACTTCCTCGAAACCTGAGCGGCGGAGCTCTTCACGTACGAGCGCGAACAATTCCTCGTACCGCGGCTCCACGACTTCGGCCAGCGTCTGCCGCGACAGTCGCCGCGGCGGACGGTCGCCCACGCTCGGCACCTCGATCGTTTCATCCGTGTTCGCGAGCTGCGACAGCGCGCAGGCGAACTTCATCTTGATCTCTTCGGCATGGTGCGTCGGCGTGCGCAGGCTCACGGCGATGTCGTTCGTGACCTGATCGCCCGCGATCGGCAGCACAGCCGTGTGCCGGATCGCGCCGCCCGAGAAGACTGCGATGTCGGTCGTGCCGCCGCCGACGTCGACGAGGCACACGCCCAGCTCCTTTTCGTCGTCGGCCAGCACGGCGTAGCTGGATGCGAGCTGCTCGAGAACGACGTCCTCGACCGCGAGCCCGCAACGCTGCACGCACTTCACGATGTTCTGCGCCGCGCTCTCGGCGCCGGTCACGATGTGCACCTTCGCCTCCAGTCGCACGCCGGACATGCCGATCGGCTCGCGGATGCCCTCCTGACTGTCGATCAGGAATTCCTGCGGCAGGATGTGCAGGATTTTCTGATCAGCGGGAATCGCGACGGCGCGCGCTGCGTCGATTACGCGGTCGACGTCTTCAGAGGTCACCTCCTTGTTGCGGATCGCGACGATGCCGTGCGAGTTGAGGCTGCGTACGTGGCTCCCTGCGATGCCGGCGTACACCGAATGAATTTCGCAGCCCGCCATCAGTTCGGCTTCCTCGACGGCGCGCTGAATCGACTGGACAGTCGACTCGATGTTCACGACGACGCCTCGCTTGAGGCCGCGTGATGGATGCGATCCAAGGCCGACGACTTCGATGCGCCCGTCGTACGTCACCTCACCGACGATCGCCACGACCTTCGACGTGCCGATATCGAGTCCGACGATGAGATTGCGGTCATTCTTTCTGGGCATGTTTTCTCTTGCTTACTCTCACTAGCTTCGGGCCAGGGATCGGGACCCGCTATCCGCTTCCTTCCTGCCCCTCTTCGGCGTCCCGTGCGACGCGCGTGGGAACGTTCCAGCCGACGGAGAAGCCGTTGCTGTAACGCAGATCGACGTAACCGACGTCCCCGCCGCGCGCCGCCACCATCGGGCTCGCGACGCTGATAAACCGTTCGAGGCGCGCAGGCACATCCTGGCGGCCGAGGCGCACCTGCACGCCGTTCGAGAGCGTGAGACTCCAGGCCCCGCGCGCATCGAGTTCGACGCGCGACAGACGCAGGCCGACAGCCAGCAGGCGCGGATAGGCGTCGAGGTACAGTCTGGCGACTTGCGCTTCCATGCCGGCCGGCCCGATCAGCTGCGGCAACTCCGGCGGGATATGGCGAGCGCCGCGCAGGAACAATTCGCCGCGCGTGTTCATGAGGCCGTCCTCGCCCCAGCGCGCGGCCGGTACGTGTTCAGTGATGAGAACGCGCACGCCATTCGGCCAGCGACGCTCCACGCGCGCGCGATCCACCCAATCGATGCTTTCGAGCGCCGCGCGCAGCGCGTCGAGATCGACGGAGAGAAAGCCGGCGCCGCGAAACGGCGCAACGACTTCTTCGATCTGCACCGGCGCCACCCGCTGAAACTGCCCGCCGACTTCGACCGCGCCTATCGGCCGATCGAGCGACAGCAACAGTCCCCAGATCATCACGCCTGAGCCAACCATCAACGCGAGCACGCCCAGCGCCGAGTGCACGCCGCCCGTGATGATCGGTTTCAGCCACGCGAGGGACATACGCCGGCCAGAGCTTTCCGGCCTGCGCCGATTGCGTTTGTGCGCGGACCCGAACATCACGGCGCACTCCCCCCGGCCTGACGCGCAACGCTCGTCTCAAGGACGCGCCACACGAGATCGTCGAATTCGAGGCCAGCCTGCCTCGCCGCCTTCGGCACGAGCGAGTGGCTCGTCATGCCCGGCGCCGTATTTACTTCGAGCAGATAGTTGCGGCCGCCGCGATCGCGCATGACATCCACGCGCCCCCAGCCGCTGCAGCCGGCGGTTTGAAACGCGGCCAGCGCAAGCGATCGCATTTCATCCTCTGCAGCGCCCTGCAAACCGGGGCAGAGATACTTCGTGTCCTCGGCGACGTATTTCGCGTGATAGTCGTAGTACTCGCCCGCCGGAACGATGCGGATCGTCGGCAGCGCCTGCTCGCCCAGAATGCCGACGGTGAACTCCTCACCCTCGATCAGTTGCTCCATCAGCAACTCGCCCTGATAGCGTGCGGCGAGCGCGACAGCCTGCGGCAGATCGGCTTCCCTGAACACGCGCGTGACGCCGACGCTCGATCCTTCGCAGGCCGGCTTCACGATCACGGGCAGACCGAGCGCGCGCGCAGCGGCGCCGACATCGCCCGAACGTGACAGGCGCGCATAGCGCGGCGTCGGCAGATTCAGCGACAGCCACACCTGCTTCGTGCGGATCTTGTCCATCGTCAGCGCGGAGCCGAGCACGTCGGAGCCCGTATACGGCACGCCGAACGCTTCCAGCAGTCCCTGCAGCACGCCGTCTTCGCCGCCGCCCGCATGACCGTGGAGAATGTTGAAGACGCGATCGAAGCGTTTCGCGATCAGCTCGGGCACAAGCGCCGCGACGCCGTCCACCGCCTGCGCATCGACGCCCAGACGTTGCAACGCCTCCAGACAATTGCGACCGGAATCGAGCGACACCTCGCGTTCCGACGACGTCCCGCCCATCAATACGGCGACGCGTCCGAAGTCGCGGGGGTTGGTGATGCGACGAACGCTCGGAGAAGTCATTGCACACCTCCAGATGCGATGCGCTCGGATAGGAGGCTGTAGGCTGTAGGCTGTAGGCTGTAGGTAGACAAGAGTCGAATACGCCGCGCGCGCTGGTGAGCATTCACATCAAAGCAAAGGCGCGGAGCGCTTCTACCTCCAGCCTCCAGCCTCCAGCCTCCAGCCAGAATTCTCATCGGGCCTCCCCCACCATCCGCACTTCCGGCGTGAGCTTCACGCCATGCGTGCGTTCCACGACCTCCCGCACGTGCTCGATCAGTCGCTCGATGTCCGCGGCCGTCGCCGTTCCGTCGTTCACGATGAAGTTCGCGTGCATTTCGGAGACGCGGGCGCCGCCGATGCGAAAGCCCTTCAGTCCGGCGCTGTCGATGAGCCGCGCGGCGTGATCGCCGGGCGGGTTTGTGAACACGGAGCCGCATGACCACTCGCCGATCGGCTGCGTCGCCTTGCGACGTGCGAGCAGCAATCGAATGTCTTCGGTGCTCACTTGCGGACGGCGCTCGAACCGCAGGCGAGCGCCCAGGAACCATTCGTTCGCCGGTCCTACGACATGGCGATAGCCGATCGAGTAATCGCTCGCCGGGCGCTCGCGGCGCACGCCGAACCGATCGAGCGTCGCAACCGCCTGAACGTGATTCCAGGTTTCGCCGCCGAACGCGCCGGCGTTCATTGCAAGCGCGCCGCCGAGCGTGCCCGGTATGCCGGCGAAGAACTCCGCAGGGCCGAGTCCCCACTTGATGCATTGCTTCGCGAGCTTGGCGCACGCGACGCCGCTGCCGCACCACACCTCGTCATCGCTCACGCGTTCGAGTTCGCCGAACACGCCGTGCGTGTCGATCACGGCGCCGCGAACACCGCCGTCGCGCACCAGCAGGTTGCTGCCCAGGCCGATCCACAGGATCGGCGTATCGCGATCGAGGCTTTGCAGGAACGCGGCCAGGTCGGTCACATCGAGCGGCGTGAAAAAGAGATCGGCGGGTCCGCCCACATGCCAGGACGTGTGCTTCGACATCGGCTCGCTGCGCCGGACGCGCGCATCGAGGTCCGGAGGCAGTGAGAGCGCGTTCATGAACGCCTCCGGTCGATCACCGGCTCCGGTTGGATCGCCGCGAGCGCCGCCGGCAATTCGGCGGCCATGGCGCCGATGCTGCCGGCGCCCATCGTGACGATCACATCACCGTCGCGTGCGATGCGGATCAGCGCCCGGGGCAGATCGTCGATCTTCTCGATGAACACCGGCTCGACCCTTCCGTGCGAGCGGATCGCACGACAGATCGCCTTGCCGTCCGCCCCGGCGATCGGCGCCTCGCCGGCCGGGTACACCTCTGTGACGATCAGCGCGTCGACGCCCGTGAGCACGCGCGCGAAGTCATCGAGCAGATCGCGCGTGCGTGTATAGCGATGCGGCTGGAAGACGAGCAGGATGCGGCGCCCGGACCAGCCCTGCCGTATCGCCTCGAGCGTCGCGGCAAGCTCGGTCGGATGATGTCCGTAGTCATCGATCAGCGTTACGCGACCGACCGCCGTCTGCACGTCGCCATACTGCTGCAATCGCCGATCGACGCCGTGAAAACTGGCGAGCGCCGACTGGATCGCCGCGTCCGGAACGTCCAGCTCAGTCGCCACGGCGATGGCGGCCAGCGAGTTCAACACGTTATGGACGCCAGGCAGGTTCAGTTGCACCGGCAGCGGTTCTGCAGAACCGCGCCTGTGAACGTCGAAGTACGTCTGCATGCCGCGGCGAACGATGTTGATCGCGCGGAGATCCGCGTCTTCCGCCTCGATGCCGTAAGTTACGATCGGACGTGCGATGCGCGGGGAAAGACTCATCGCCGTCTGATCATCGGCGCAGACGACGGCCAGTCCGTAGAACGGCAGGTTGTGCAGGAAATCCACGAAACTCTGCTTCAGCCGCTCGAAATCGCCTTCGTGCGTGCCGAGGTGATCGTTGTCTACGTTGGTGACGATGGCGATCATCGGCTGCAGATGCATGAACGACGCATCGCTCTCGTCGGCCTCGGCGACGAGATACTTGCCGGCCCCGAGGCGGGCGTTGCTGTCGGCGCTCCGAAGACGCCCGCCGATCACGAAGGTCGGATCAAGTCCGCCCTCTGCGAGAATCGATGCGACCATGCTCGTGGTCGTCGTCTTGCCGTGCGTGCCCGCTACGGCGATCGCATAACGAAAGCGCATCAGCTCGGCGAGCATCTGCGCCCGCTGCACGATCGGCAAACGCCGCGCCTGGGCTTCGATGACTTCGGGGTTGTCAGGCTGCACCGCCGTTGAAACGACGAGCACATCGGCGTCGCCGACGTTGGCCGCCGCATGACCGATCGCAATTCTGGCGCCCAGCCGCGCCAGGCGACGCGTGACTTCGTTCTGCTTCAGGTCGCTGCCCTGCACCTGATAGCCGAGATTCAGCAGCACTTCTGCGATGCCGCCCATACCGCTGCCGCCGACGCCGACGAAGTGAACCCGGTGGATGCGACGCATGCGATCCGTCATGGGACGCCTCCCGCAGCGGCCATGCACGCGTCCGCGAGTCGCACATCCGCATCGGTGATGGCGACCGAGCGCGCTCGCATCGCCATCTGCGCAAGCGAGTCGCGTCCTGCCTTCAGCAACGACTGCAATTCCTCCGCCAGGCGCACCGGCGTCAGCGCCGCTTCCGGAATCGACAATCCCGCCCGCGCATCCACCAGGAATTTCGCGTTGAGCGTCTGATGATCGTCGACCGCGGCGGCGAAGGGCACGAAGATCGCCGGCAGGCCGGCCGCAGCGAGCTCGGACACCGTGAGGGCGCCCGAGCGACACACGACAAGATCCGCCCAGCCGTACGCATCGGCCATGTCGTCGATGAAGGCGCGAACATCCGCCTGCACGCCGTGCTTTGCATAGAGTTCGCGCGCGTTTTCGAAATGGCGTTCGCCTGCCTGATGAATGACAAGGGGACGCGCCGTCGGATCGATGATGGCGAGCGCTGCCGGCACGACCGCATTGAGGCGCGCCGCTCCCTGACTGCCGCCGAAAACGAGCACGCGCAGCGGACCGCGCCGTTCGGCGTAGCGCTGCGCCGGCGGCGCCATCGCAGCGATCTCGCGGCGCACGGGATTGCCGACGCGCTCTGCGTGCGCGCCCGAAGGAAAGCTCCCGGGAAACGCTTCGAGCACGCGGCGCGCGAAGCGCGCGAGCAGGCGATTCGTCATGCCGGCGATCGCGTTCTGCTCGTGAATGACGAGCGGCCGACGCGTGAGCCACGCCGCAAGTCCGCCGGGACCGGACACGAATCCGCCCGCGCCGAGCACGACGCTCGGGCGACGGCGACGCATCACCTTCAGGCTCTGCCAGACTGCGAGAGCGAGCTT
Organism: uncultured Gammaproteobacteria bacterium; assembly: GCA_963723505.1. Classification (GTDB taxonomy): domain Bacteria; phylum Pseudomonadota; class Gammaproteobacteria; order Steroidobacterales; family Steroidobacteraceae; genus Steroidobacter. The sequence goes on along the minus strand of CAVRQU010000015.1, from coordinate 136,182 downwards.
GAACGGCGCCGCGAGCCAGGTCGCGGCGCCCTTGCCGCGCAGACCGCTCATCGTGATCCATTCCATCTCGATCTGCTGCGGCGGTACGAGCTTCGCTTCCAGCCCGCGCTGCGTACCGAGCCAGACAGGCTCGTAACCGCGCTCGCGCAACACGCGCGCGGCCGCAAGCGCCGGAAACACATGCCCGCCCGTGCCGCCCGCCATGATGAGCACTGTGCCGCGCTTCATTGCGGACGCTCCCGGCGCGAAATGGCGAGTCGTCCGGCGGTGCTCGCTTCATGATGAATGCGCATCAGCATTCCGAGCCAACCGAGCGTCACGAGTGCGCTCGAGGGACCGTAGGACATGAGCGGCAGCGTCAGCCCTTTCGTCGGCAGCAGCCCCAGATTCACGCCGACGTTGATGAACGTCTGCAGGCCGAGCCACACGCCAAACCCCGATGCGCAGTACGCCTGAAACGCAAGACCAGCTTCCGCTGCAAGCCGCGAGATATGAAACGCGCGCCACACGAGCGTCATGAACAGCGCGAGCGTGACGAGCACGCCGGCGAGACCCAGTTCCTCGGCAAGCACGGCGAACACAAAATCGGTATGCGCTTCGGGCAGGTAGAACAACTTCTGCACGCTCGAGCCGAGCCCTACGCCGAACAACTCACCGCGACCGATGGCGATGAGCGACTGCGTGAGCTGGAAACCCGAGTTGAACGGATCAGCCCACGGATCGAGAAACGCCGTCAGGCGCTTCAATCGATAGGCGGACGTGACGGCGATCAGCGCCATGCCGCCGGCGGCGAGCGCGACGAGCGCGAAGAAATGCCGGAGCTTCACGCCCGCAAGGAACAGCACGCTGAGACCCGTCGCCATCAGCACGGTCGCGGCGCCGAAATCCGGCTGCACCAGCAGCAACGCCGCCGCGCCCATCAGTACGCCGAGCGGCTTCAGGAAGCCCTTCAATTCCTGCTTCAGTTCGGCCTGTCGTCGGACGACATAGCTTGCGAGGTACGTCAGCAGCAGCACGCGCGCGAGCTCGGAGGTCTGGAAACTCATGACGCCGAAGCGCAACCAGCGCCGACTGCCGTTGACTTCGTGGCCGACGCCCGGAATCAGGACAATGACGAGCAACAGGAAGGCGAACAGCAGCAGCGGCATGCCGAGCCGCTCCCACAGACTGGTGGGGATCGCCATCGCGATCAGCGCAGCGGCGAGGCCAAGCCCCACGCCGACCATCTCGCGCTCGAGATAGTAGAGCGGTTCGTGCACCTGCCGATCGGCGATCGAGACCGACGCGGACGTCATCATGACGAGCCCGAGCAGCAGGATGGCGGCGACGTTCATCAGCAGCACGCCGTCGAAGACGAAGGTGCGCGGTCGGGCGTTCGAGCGTGCGAAGGCGAGCGAAGCGGCGTTCATGATTGCAGCCGTCGCACTGCGGCGGCGAACACGTCGCCGCGATGACCATAGTCGCGAAACATGTCCAGGCTCGCACACGCCGGCGACAGCAATACGGTTTCGCCGCTGCCCGCGGCGCGAGCCGCGCGCTGCACGGCGTCATCCATATCGCGTGCGAATTCGGTCGTGGCCACGCCATGCAGCGCCGCGTCGAGCGCCTGCGCATCCTGACCGATCAGCACGACATGCCGGACCCTGCCGCGGAATGCGTGCGCGAGCGGCGCGAAATCCTGGCCCTTGCCCTGCCCGCCGGCGATCAACACGAGCGATCCGGCCATGCCCGCCACCGCGGCGAGGGTTGCGCCGACGTTCGTGCCCTTGGAGTCATCGACGTAACGCACGCCCGCAATGTCCGCCACCCACTGCGAGCGGTGCGCCAGACCCGGAAAGGTGGTCAATGCATCGATGCAGCGCGCAGCCGGAAGCCCAAGCGCGTCGCACATCGCCAGCGCGGCGAGCGCGTTGGCGGCGTTGTGCAGACCCGTGAGCCGGAGCTGCGACATCAGCACGAGGCGATCCGCGCCGTCGCCGGTCTCCATGGCCCGCCGAGCGGCCGAAGGGGGTCGTCTTCGCAGCAAGGCGACGTCGTCGCCGTGCGATTGCGCGAAGTAGTCGGCGGCCGGATCGGCGTGCAGACTGAAGCCGAACATACGCGCGGCTTCGTGCGACATGTTGCGAACGGCCGGATCATCGAGATTCACGATCGCAGCGTCGCAGTGCTGAAAGATGCGCGCCTTGGCCGCAGCGTAGTCCGCGAGCGTGGCGTAACGATCCATGTGGTCGGGCGTCACGTTCAGAACGGCGGCGGCGACGGTGCGCAACGAATGCGTCGTCTCGAGCTGAAAGCTGGACAGTTCGAGTACGTACAGCTCGGGGGTGGGCTCCGTCAGCAGATCGAGCGCAGGCCGACCGAGATTGCCGCCCGCCAGCACGCGCGCGCCGGCGCCTTCGGCCATGTGAGCGACGAGCGAGGTCACCGTGCTCTTGCCGTTCGTGCCGGTGATCGCCGCGACGGGCGCCCTCGCTTCGCGGGCGAACAACTCGATGTCGCCGACGATCGGGACGCCGCGTTCCGCAGCGCGCGCCAGAAAGGGCTCGCGCAACGAGACGCCGGGCGACGCAATGATCTGCGCCGCCCCATCGAGCAACGATTCGTCGAAGCCGCCGAACCGTTTATCCGCCTCCGGCGCGAGCGCGTTCAGCGCCGGCAGCTCAGGCGGAGCAGCGCGACTGTCGGTGACGGCGAACTCGGCGCCGCGCGCGCTCAGATAGCGCACGCAGGACATGCCGGTGCGGCCGAGGCCGACGACGACCGTGCGCCCGGCGTTCGGCAGGTGCGGCGTGCGAATGGCGACGTGCGGCGTCATGCTCAACGCACCTTCAACGTCGCAAGTCCGACCAGCACGAGGATCACGGAGATGATCCAGAAGCGCACGATCACTTTCGGCTCGGGCCAGCCCTTCAGCTCGAAATGATGATGAATGGGCGCCATGCGGAAGATGCGCTTCCCCGTGAGCCGGTAAGAGGCGACCTGCAGCATCACCGACACCGTCTCCATCACGAATACGCCGCCCATGATGAAGAGCACGATCTCCTGACGAACGATGACGGCGACGACGCCTAGTGCCGCACCGAGCGCGAGCGCGCCAATGTCACCCATGAACACTTGCGCGGGATACGTGTTGAACCAGAGAAAGCCAAGTCCAGCGCCGACCAGCGTCGCGCAGAACACCAGGATTTCACCGGTTCCTTCGATGAAAGGAATGCCGAGATAACCCGAGAAGACCGCATTGCCCGTTGCATAAGCAAATACCCCCAGTGCGCCTCCGACCAATACCGCCGGCATGATCGCCAGCCCATCGAGACCGTCGGTGAGATTGACTGCATTGCTTGTGCCGACGACCACGAAATACGCGAGCGCGATGTAGCCCGCCCCGAGCGGGATCATCACGTTCTTGAAAAACGGCAGGTACAGAGCGGTCTCCGCGGGCGCTTTCGCCGTGAGGTACAGCGCGAGCGCGCAGCTCAGGCCCGCGACCGACTGCCAGAAATACTTGTAGCGCGCGATGAGCCCGCGGCTGTTGCCGACGATGAGCTTCAGATAATCGTCCCAGAAACCGATCAGGCCGAAGGCCATCGTGACGAGGAGCGTGACCCATACGAAGCGATTCGTCAGATCCGCCCACAGCAGCGTGCTTGCGCCGATCGCCACGAGAATCAGCGTGCCGCCCATCGTCGGCGTACCCGCTTTGGGCAGATGCGACTTCGGGCCGTCGTCGCGCACTCGCTGCCCGATCTGCCTCTGCGAGAGCGTGCGGATCATCCACGGACCGACGACGAAGGAGATGAGGAGCGCGGTCAGGGCCGCGAGAATCGCGCGCAAGGTGAGGTAGCTGAAAACCCTGAAATGCGGATTCGAACGCGGCGAGCTGTTGTGAAAGATAGAGCAGCACCCGAATTTCCTAGAATGGCTGGAGGCTGGAGGCTGGAGGCTGGAGCAAGCCGGACTGAACGCGCGAACTCCTCTACCCCCAGCCTCCAGCCTCCAGCCTCCAGCCGCGCGAGTTTCCCGACAGTGCCCAAGTGGAGCGGTGGTGATGTGCATCAGCGGCATGCCTCAGTGATCCGTCGAACTCGCGCCCGTGAGAGCGGCGGCGACGCGCTCAAGCCGGTTGGCGCGCGAGCCCTTGATCAGCACTGCGACGCCGCTTCGGAGCGAGCTCTGCGCCGCCTGGATCAGTGCATCGACGTCGGTGAACCACTCTGCGCCTTCACCGAACGCCTCCACCGCGTAGCGCGCCCGCTCGCCGACCGCGAGAACGCGCTCGACGCCGGCCTGACGGGCGTAGCGCCCCACTTCAGCGTGCAACTCGTCCGAGCTGTCCCCGAGCTCCTTCATCTCACCGAGCACGAGCCAGCGTGCGCCGGTGAAGCTGCGAAACGCGTCAAGTCCCGCTTTCAGCGAGCTGGGATTCGCGTTGTAGGAATCGTCGACGACGAACGCGCCGTTGATCGCCGGCTTGAGCTCGAGGCGTCCCGCGACGGACTTGACGGCTGCGAGCCCGGTCACAACGTCATCGAGATCCGCGCCCGCAGCGCACGCAGCGGCGGCGGCTCCAAGCGCATTGCGCAAATTGTGCAGGCCCGCAAGATTGAGCGTCGCCGCGCGCGTCCCGGACGGCGTGACGAGGTCGAAATCGATGCGAAAGCCAGTCGCATCCGAGTGCGACTGAACCTTGTGCGCCATGAAGTCCGCGGGTTGCTCGAAGCCGAAAGTCAGCAAACGCTCGGCGGCCGCCGCCTCGCGCCACATCGAAGCGAAGGCGTCATCCGCGTTGACTACCGCGACGCCGTCGGCGGGCAACGCCCGAAACAGTTCACCCTTGCCCGTCGCGACGCCTTCGAGGCTGCCGAAGCCCTCGAGATGCGCAGCCCCCGCATTCGTCACGATGCCGACCGTCGGCTCCGCGATGTTCGCGAGGTGCGCGATCTCGCCCTGATGGTTCGCGCCCATTTCGATCACTGCATAACGATGCGACGCGTTGAGCTGCAGCAACGTGAGCGGTACGCCGATGTGATTGTTCAGATTGCCGCGCGTCACGAGCGTAGGGCCGAGGCGCGACAGAATGGCGCCGATCAGTTCCTTGGTCGTGGTCTTGCCGTTGCTTCCGGTCACGCCGATGACGGGGATCTGGAACTGGCGTCGCCATTCGCGCGCGAACGCCGATAGCGCGGCGAGAGGATCCGCGACGACGACTTGCGCCAGCTCGACCGACAGCGGTCGATCAACCAGCGCTGCAACGGCGCCGCGCTCGGCCGCCGCCGCGGCAAAATCGTGACCATCGAAGTTCGGGCCGCTGAGCGCCACGAACAGCGCACCGGTCTGCAGCGTGCGCGTGTCTGTCGATACGCTGGTGAATTCGCAGATCTTCTCCCAGCAACTGCCCGTACGCGCAGCTCGCGATCTCGCTGAGGCGCCAGTGGATCATGTGGCTTGCCTCGCAGTGCGGCCTGCGCAACTTCGCGATCGCTGAAATGGCGACGTTCGGCGCCGACGATCTGATAGTCCTCGTGGCCTTTGCCGGCGATCAGCACCGCATCGCCCGCTACGCTCTCTTGCAGCGCCAGCTCGATCGCCGCAGCGCGATCCCGCTCGATCCGCGCGCGTTCGGGATGCGCGAGGCCCTTCACGATGTCTGCAACGATGGCGTCGCCGTTTTCGCCGCGCGGATTGTCGTCCGTAATGATCATGCGATCCGCCAGTCGCTCGGCGATCGCTCCCATCAGGGGCCGCTTGCCTGGATCGCGATCGCCGCCGCAGCCGAATACGCAGATCAGAGCGCCCGTGCAATGCTGGCGCACGGCGAGAAGCGCTTTCTCGAGCGCATCGGGCGTATGCGCGTAGTCGATGATCGCCAGCGGCCGCGCCGAAGCGGTCAGCGTCTCCATGCGTCCAGGCGGGGCGGCGCAATGGGCGAGTGCATCGATCGCGTCGTCGAGCCCGACATCAAGACCCAGCAGCGTGGCCAGCGCCGCGAGGAGATTCTCGACATTGAACTCGCCGATGAAGCGCGATCGCAGCGTCGCGAACCCGTAATCGCCCCCGATTCCGATTTCGAGACCACCCGCGCCGGCGCGTACGCTGGCCGCGAACAGTCGCCTGACGTCGCTCCCGCCGGTGCGGGAAGCCGCGAACGACTGCGAGCGAGAACATAGCGTGGTTGCACATTCCCGGTCATGACTCGCCAATCGGCGTCCGAGAGCATCGTCAACGTTGATGACGGCGCGCCGGAGCCCCGGCCATGCGAACAGCCTCGCCTTCGCGTCGCCGTAGGCGTCGAGCGTGCCGTGATAGTCGAGATGGTCGCGCGAGAGATTCGTGAAGATGGCCGTGTCGAAACGCACGCCGTCGACGCGATGCTGATCGAGCGCGTGTGAGGAAACTTCCATCCCGAGCAAACGCACGCCGTCGTCGCGCAGTTCGGCGAGCTGGCGATGCACAGTGATGCAATCGGGCGTCGTGTGCGTTGCGGTCTGCAACGCGTCGACGCGGCCGTACCCGAGCGTGCCCGAGTACGCCGACGACTCGCCGAGATGCTGCAGCGCCGCCGCGAGCACGTGCGCAGTGGTCGTCTTGCCGTTGGTGCCGGTGACGCCGAGCACGCGCACACTGGACGACGGTGCATCGAAGAACCGATCGGCCATCGCGCCGAGCCGGCTCGTCAGCTCGGGAACGGCGATGAGCGCGACGTGTGCTGGAATCTTCGGCGCTGCAACGCCTGCGACCGGTTCCCATAGAATCGCGCGCGCGCCGGCCTGCACCGCTTGCGCAGCAAAGCCAATCCCATGCGTTCGCGTTCCCGGCAGAGCTACGAATGCGCCGCCGGGTTGCACACTGCGACTGTCGAGCGTGAGGTCCGTAATCATGAGGTCCGGCGGAGCGTCCGCGGCCTCGCCGGCGAGCAGCGCTCGCAGATTCCTGGCGCGGGGATTGTCGGACGGGCGATTCATGATGAATTCGGGGCAATTCATGGCTCGCGACTCGTCTGCACGAGCGTCGCGTTGGGCAGCCGATCGAGGCCATCCGGCGGCACACCCATCAGCCGCAGCGCTCCGGCCATGACGTTCGCGAACACGGGCGCGGCGACATCGCCGCCGTAGTACTTGCTGCCGCCCGGCTCATCGATCATGACGATCGCAGCGAGCCGTGGGCGACTCGCCGGCACGACGCCGCCAAACGTTCCCTTGTAACGCTCGGTCGAGTATCCGCCGTTCGCCGCCGTCCATGCCGTCCCGGTCTTGCCGGCGACGCGATATCCGGCCAACGCCGCGCGCCCGCCCGTGCCGTCCTGCGACACGACGCTCTCCATCATGTGCAGCAATTCTCTCGCGACGCGCTCATCGATGACGCGTTCGCCCGGCACAGGTCCGTCTACGCGACGCAGCGTCACGGGACGCTTGACGCCGCCCGATCCGAGCACGGCGTACGCGCGTGCAAGCTGCAGCGGCGTGACCGACAACCCGTACCCATAGGAAATCGTCGCCTGGCCGATTTTGCGCCAGTGCGCGGACTCGTTGAGCAGACCGGCAGATTCGCCGGGAAAACCGCTACCTGTGACCTCGCCGAAGCCGAACGCCGTCAGGGTTCGTCGCATGGACTGCGGCGACAGCGTCATCGCCATCTTCGTCATGCCGACGTTGCTCGATTTTGCGAGCACCGTCGTCAACGAAATCGCGCCGAGATTGTGCTTGTCAGGAATCGTCTTCACACCGACGCGCACGAAGCCGGGCGACGTGTCGATGATGGTGTCCGGGTGAAAGCGGCCCGATGCAATGCCCGCGGCCGCGATGAACGGCTTGATGCTCGAACCCGGCTCGAAGATGTCGGTCGCGGCGCGATTGCGATAGCGCGACGCCGCCACCTGATCGCGATCGTTCGGGTTGTACGCCGGCTGGTTCACCATCGCGAGCACTTCGCCCGTCTCGATGTCGAGCACGACGACCGAGCCCGCTTTCGCCTTGTGCTCCTGAACGGCGGCCTTCAGCTCCCGATACGCGAGATACTGAATGCGCAGATCGATGCTGGTGATCAGATCCTCGCCCGGACGTGCGGCGCTGATGCTTTCCACGTCTTCGACGGTGCGGCCATAACGGTCCTGAATGACGCGTTTCTTTCCGGCTTCCGCGCCGAGCCAGCGGTCATAGGCGAGTTCGAGTCCTTCCTGGCCGATGTCGTCATACTTCTTGGTGAAGCCGAGCAGATGACCGGTCACTTCGCCGGCCGGATAAAAGCGCTGATACTCACGCAGCAGATACACGCCGGGAATCTTCAGTTCCGCGACCTGCGCAGCATCGCCCGGACGCATGTGCCGTACGAGATATACGAACTCGCGATCGAGATTGCTCGTGATCACCTGCGTCAGCCACTTCTTGTCGCGATTGAGCGCTTCGGCGAGCAGCGGAATCTGATCGGCCGCGCGCATGACTTCCGGCGGACATGCCCAGACGGTGTCGACGGGCGTGCTCGCCGCCAGCGACTCGCCGTTGCGATCGTAGATGCCGCCGCGATTCGCGGAGAGTTTCGCGATGCGCGTATAACGTGCGTCGCCCTGACCTTCGAGGAACCCATCGTCGAGAACCTGCAGATCGACCGCACGTGCGACCAGACCGGCGGCGATCAGCGTCAATGCGCCGAGCACGAAGCTCAGACGACCACGAAACTGGTCCTGCGAAAAGCTCTTGTTCTCCGGTCGGATCATGTTCTACCGATCGGCCCTCACGACCGACGCTGTGTCTCCTGTTGATATGGCGTTGCTGGCGTCACGTTCCCTACGGCGCGACGATATGCACTTCGTTCGGACGCGGAATCACCATCCTGAGATCCACGCGCGCGGTCTGCTCCACGCGGCCGTGCGTCGCCCACGCGCTCTGCTCAAGCTTCAGCTGGCCCCATTCGATATCGAGCGCGTCGCGTTCGCTCGTCAGCGCCTGGAGCTGTATGAACAGACTGCGAGCCTGATGCTTGCTCCAGACGACGGCGATCGCGGAGCCGAGCAGCAGCGCCCAGAGCGCCGCCAACGCGAAGCGGGCGCCGACGCTCATGCCGCAGTCCTCTCGGCGGCGCGCAACACGGCGCTGCGTGCGCGCGGATTTGCGGTTACTTCCGCTTCGGACGGATGAACGGCGCGACCGATGCGCCGCAGCTTCGGCCGGGCATGGGGAGGGATGTCGGGCAAGCCCGCGTATACCGGATCCTCCTGCGAGCGCCTTTGCATGAAGCGCTTCACGATGCCGTCTTCCAGCGAGTGAAAACTGATTACGCACAAGCGGCCGCGCGGCGCGAGCGCGACGAGACTTGCGTCCAGCGCCGCTTCAATCTCCGCGAACTCGTTGTTCACGTGGATGCGGATCGCCTGAAACGTGCGAGTGGCGGGATGCTTGCCGGGCTCACGCGTTGGCACGGCGCGCGCGACGATGTCCGCAAGTTGCGCCGTACGCGTGATCGGCGCCTCACGACGCGCCGCGACAAGTTCGCGAGCAATGCGCTTCGCGAAGCGTTCTTCGCCGTATTCACGAATTACGCGCGCCAGCTCGTGCGGCGGCGCCTTCGCGACGAAGTCCGCTGCGGGCGCGCCGCGGCTGTTGTCCATGCGCATGTCGAGCGGACCATCCTGCGCGAAGCTGAAGCCACGCGCTGCGTCGTCGAGCTGCGGAGAGGAGACACCGAGATCGAGCAACACGCCGTCAAACCCCCCAACGAGACCCGCATCCGCCGCTACCGCGCCCAGGTGCGAAAACGGACCATTAACCAGCGTCAACCGCCGCTCCTGTGCAAATCGTTCGCGCCCGGCCCGAATCGCCTCCGGATCACGATCGATCGCCACGACCCTGCCCTCCTTGCCCGCTCGCTCCAGAATCGCCGCTGTGTGGCCGCCCCGACCGAAGGTCGCATCGAGATAACGACCGCCGGCGCGAACATCGAGTGCGGCCAGCGCTTCTTCGAGAAGCACCGGCGTGTGCTGCAGCATCCGTGCTCTCTACAACGACAGCGTCCCGAGTTCCGGCGGCAGCTCCTCGGCCGACTCGTCAACCTGCAGCCACGCTTCCCGGTTCTCGTTCCACTGCGCTTCATCCCACAGCTCGAACCGATTGCCCTGACCAATCAGCATCGCCGTGCGAGCGAGCTGCGCGTATTCGCGCAGACTTGGCGGGATGAGGATTCGCCCGTTGGCGTCCAGATCGAGATCGGTCGCATGACCGATCATCAAACGCTGCAATCGTCGCGCGACGGGATTCAGCGTCGGCAGGCGGCGCAGCTTCAGCTCGATCTCTTCCCACTCGGGCAACGGATAGATAAGGAGACAGCGGTCCGCGCGGTCCACGGTCGCTATCAAGCGGCCGTTGGAACGCTCCACGATGCGTTCGCGATAGCGGGTCGGCATGGCCAGCCGGCCTTTGCTATCGAGCGTCACCTTGTTTGCACCGCGGAACATGTCGTCTTCAGGGAGAAACGGCCATCTCAGACCGCTCTTCCCCATTGATTCCCACTTTTTCCCACCGACCTGCACTATAGGTACCGCGAAAGCTGCAAGTCAAAAAAATCTTGCAGATTTCCTGTTTGGCGACAGGCACTTAGCGCAGATATGGATAAATGAACACCTGACATCCACGGCGGCGTCGACAGAAATCAGAGGCTTAGCTGACGTTCTTTATGTGCCTGCGTAGACACACAAAACCGGTCTGCACAGCCCGTTCTGCAACACGGGACCGAGCGTGCGCGCAGATCCGCGCAAATCCAGGTGCGAACGGTGACGAACTATGGCGCTAGCGGGGCATAGCGAGGCGCGGCACGCCGGACGACCCCACCCGTGCCATGTAAGTATTTTTAATACGTAGTTGCGCCTAGGGGGATCGGCCCCGAGCTGCACGCTTAAAGAAAATTTGACGCTCGGAAGAGATTGAACGAGCGTCTTGAGGCAGGGAGAAGAAGGAGTCGGCCGATAAGCCGGGTTCTGTCGAGGACAACCATTCATCTGGGATGCACGTCGCCGTGCACCTCAAGCGACCTACCCGGGAGCCTGTGCGGGCCGCACGTGCGGCGCAAAGCCGCTTGCTCCCCTATTTGGTCTTGCTCCGGGCGGGGTTTGCCGTGCCGCCTGGTGTCGCCACCGGCGCGGTGCGCTCTTACCGCACCATTTCACCCTTACCGTCGCACACACGAGGCGTGCGCTTAGGCGGTTTGCTTTCTGTTGCACTTTCCGTGGGCTCGCGCCCCCCAGGCGTTACCTGGCGCCGTGCCCTGGGAGCCCGGACTTTCCTCTGCGCTTGCGCGCAGCGGTTGTCTGGCCGACTCCGCGCGGGATGGTGGGCGCGGGACCTCGAGGAAGCAAGCGTCCGCCCCAAAAAAACTCTCGCGGCGCCCGAAAGAACCCGAAAGAGAAGGAGAATCGGAAGTTTCTCGCCGGGGCGCGAAGCACTCAGGCAAGCTTTTTTTCCTGGCCATCTCTCGCGAACTTTGCGGGAAAAAAACTCTCGCTAATCGTCGGTCTCCACCCGTCGCGACGCTGACAGTCGGATTGCCTGTTCATACAGGTCAGCGCGTTTCTCACCCGTCAGACGGGCAGCGATCTTCGCAGCCTGCGCCGGCGGCAATTCCTCGAGCAGCGCGCGCAGGACCTGCTCGGCGTTCAGCGACTGTGCGCCTCGCCCCAACGCGGCGGCGCCTGCGACGATCACGACGATCTCACCGCGAGACATGTCGGCGTCCCGCTCGGCAAGATCAAGCAGCTCCTGCAATGGGCCCGCATACGTCGACTCGAATCGCTTCGTCAATTCACGGCTGACGACGGCTTTACGCTGCGGAGGGAATACGGCTGCGAGATCACGCAGGAGATCGACCAGCCGATGAGGCGCCTCGTAGAACACCAGTGTGCGCGGCTCAGCGACGAGTTCACCGAGACGAGTTCGGCGGGCGGCGGACTTCGCCGGCAAAAAGCCTTCAAAAACGAACCGGTCCGTCGGCAGCCCGGCGACGGACAGCGCCGCAATCGCCGCGCAGGGACCCGGGATCGCAACGACGTTCACGCCGCGCGCGCGCGCAGCGCCGACCAGGTCAAAACCGGGGTCGCTGATGAGCGGCGTGCCGGCGTCAGATACAAGCGCTATGGATTCGCCGTTCACGAGGCGCCCGATGAGCACCTGGCTCTTCTCAGCCTCGTTGTGTTCATGCAGGGAAGTGAGCGGCCTGTCCACGCCGCACGCCTGCAACAACTGCTTCGTGTGGCGCGTGTCCTCGGCGGCGATCAAGTCGACGCTCGCGAGCACGGTGCGCGCACGCGCACTCAGATCGCCGAGGTTGCCAATCGGCGTCGCCACCACGTACAGGGTTCCGGGTCCGGACTCGCTCAAGACTGTAGACTGTAGGCTGTAGGCCGTAGGTAGAAGCGCCGCGATCGCGGCTCCTGTCTCTCGATTTCTGGCTACAGCCTACAGCCTGAGGCGGTTGTTGCGCAGCCGGACGACTCGACTACCCTGCGCCGACCACACAGGATGCCCGCGAGACCATCTAACCGAACGCTGCTTCCCTGCTGGCGGCGAACCGCGTTTTGATACACGACCGCCGACAGCCTGAACCCCCGGAGCCCAGTGAATGCACACCGATCGACGCTCACGCCTACGTTGGTTCGCCCTGAGCATCGTGGCCGTGGTCCTCGCGGCGTGCACAACCCAGCCGACGCAAACTTCATCGCCCAGCGCCAATCGTCAACTCGCTCAGGCTGAAAAGCTTTCGCGCGAAGGCGACTATCGCGGCTCAGCACAGACTTATGAGGCGCTCGCTGCGGAATCGCCGGGCGAACTGCGCGATCGATTCCTGCTGCGCGCGGCGCGAGAACGCGTTCGCGCGGGACAGACGAACGAAGCGAACGAGCTCCTCGGCCGGATCAGCACGACGCTTCCCAGCGCAGATTTTGCGCTCCGCGCGCAGGTCGTCGCGGAACTTGCGCTGCAGGCGAATCGCCCCGACAAGGCGCTTGCCGAACTCGACCGCATTCCACAGCCGCTGCCGCGCGACGCTGCGGCGGATGTCCTCGAGCTGCGGGCGCGCGCCCTGTTTGCACTGAACCGACCGGCCGCCGGCGTAAACGTGGCGCTCGAGCGTGAACGTTTCCTGACCAATGCAGCGGACATCCGCGCTAATCAACGATTGATCTGGACGGGACTGCAGAAGAGCGCTGCGTCGAACGCAGACTTCACGCCGCCGCCCGGCGCCGGGCCGACGTTGACCGGCTGGCTTGAACTCGGCCAGGCCGCGTTGATCGCCGCACGTAATCCGTTCACGGCGACGGAAAATCTTTCGCAGTGGCGCAGCCGCTACCCGTCGCATCCCGCCAATGCGCTGCTGAACGAAGACGTCCTGCCGGAGCTCGGCGTCGGACTCGACTATCCCGCGCAGATCGCGCTCGTGCTGCCGCTGTCGGGCCGACAGCATGCGGCCGGCATAGCGGTGCGCGACGGTTTCCTGGCGGCGTTGTTGCAACAGAGCGCGAACAAGCGACCGCTGGTCAACGTTTACGACTCCGCTGAAATGGGCGCCGCCACAGCGTATAGCCGCGCGATCGCGGACGGCGCGCAGTTCATCGTGGGACCGCTGACGAAGGATGAGGTCACGGCCATCGCCGTATCCGGCGCCGCGTCGGCGCCCACGCTCGCGCTCAATCAACTCGCGGACGATGTCTCCGCGCCGCCACTGCTGTTTCAGTTTGCTCTCGATCCCGAGGAAGAAGCGCGCCAGGTTGCGCAGCGGGTGACCGCGGACGGACGCATGCGTGGATTAGTGTTGCTGCCGAACAATGAATGGGGCCGACGCGTGTTCGGCGCGTTCGACACTGAACTGCAGACGCTTGGCGGCGCCATCGCCGGGATGCGCTTCTACGATCCGGCTGCCCGGGACTTCTCCGATCCGATCCGCGCATTGTTTCTCATAGACGAAAGTCGCGCGCGTGCGAATGCGTTGAGCGCCATCCTCGGCTCGCGCCTCGAGTTCGAGCCTCGGCGTCGGGGTGACGGGCAATTCATATTCGTCGGCGCGCAACCGGTGCAGGGACGCTCGATCCGCCCGGCGCTGATTTTCCATCTTGCCGGAGACCTTCCCGTCTACGCGACCTCGGACATCTTCGAGCCCGACTCGCAGGCGAACAACGATATCGAGGGCGTGATCTTCCCGGACATGCCGTGGGTTATCTCGCCGGACGCGGTTTCAACGGAGCTGCGCACCGCGCTCAGCAAGCATTGGCCAGCGCGCGCGCGCGGACGCGGCCGCCTCTACGCGTTCGGATTCGACGCCTATCGTCTGGTGCCGCTGCTCAAGGCGGGCAAATTCGGGCGCGAACACGCAATTCCCGGGATGACGGGATTGCTGTCAATCGACGACAAGGGACGCGTGCATCGCGAGTTGGACTGGGCGCGCGTGTCAGACGGCAAGGCGGCCCCAATCGGCGCGGCCGCGACGGCGTCAACGCGATGAGTTCGAGGCTCGGGACTCGGGACTCGGGACTCGGGACGTTCAGTCTCGGTACATCATTTACACATCAGTTCCGGTACATCGTTTACACGGGTGAGCTCACGCTGGCGAACCGAGGAGGTTCGCCATGCCCTGGAATGAAAGCACCCGTATGGATGAAAGACGTAAATTCGTTGCGGCCTATCTGAGCGGCAAGTACCAGATGAGCGAGTTGTGTCTGCAGGCTGGCGTCAGCCGACCGACCGGCTACAAGTGGGTGGGACGCTTTCAAACGAGCGGCCCGCAGGGGCTTCAAGATCGTTCGCGCGCGCCGCATCACTGTCCACAGGCGATGGCCGAAGAGTTGCAATGCTGGTTTATTCGTGAGCGGCGTGCGCATCCGCGCTGGGGGCCGAAGAAGCTGCGGGGGCGCTTTCGTCGCCTGTATCCGCGCGCTGAGGCGCCCTCGCGCTCTGCTATCTACCGCCTGCTCAAACGGCACGGGCTGATCCCGCCGCGCACGCGCCGCCGTCGGGCGCGAGTCAACGCCGGGTACCGCGTCCGAGCCGAGCATCCCAATGAGCTGTGGACGATCGACTTCAAAGGGCAATTTCGCACCGGCGATCATCGCTGGTGCTATCCCTTCACCGTCATGGACAGCGCCAGCCGTTATCTGTTGGCCTGCCAGGCACAGTACGAGCCGAGCGCCGCCCCGGTGAGCCGCACGATGTGCATATTGTTCAGGACGCGTGGGTTGCCGTTGCGCATGCACTTTGACAATGGCTCGCCCTTCGCCAGCCGCGGGCTGGGCGGGCTGTCGCGGCTGTCGCTGCAGTGGTTGAAGCTCGGCATCCGCCTTGAACGCTCGCGTGCCGGTTGTCCGCAAGATAATGCGGCCCACGAACGCATGCATCGCACGCTGAAAGACGACACCGCGCGCCCACCGGCGAGCAATCTCCCTGCCCAGCAGCGTCGCTTCAATCGATTTCATCGCGAGTACAACTACGAACGTCCTCACGAGACGCTCCATGATGGCGTGCCCGCGGACTTCTACCAGCCCAGTGCGCGCAGCTTCCCCACACGCTTGCCGCCGCCGAGTTATCCCGGGCATTTTGAACTGCGGCGAGTCTCGATCAATGGAGACATCTCCTGGCGCAATCAGACCCTGTACGTGGGACTCGCCTTCGTGCGCGAAACCCTCGGCTTGGAAGAAGTCGCCGATGGTCTGTGGTCCATGTACTTCGCTCATCACCTGCTGGCTCGATGGGATGCGCGCTCCAATCAACTTATCCCGCTGCCCGTGTAAACGATGTACCGAAACTCCGGTGTAAACCATGTTCCGAACTGGACAGACTCCAAAGAGCATGTCGCGCTGGGCGCGTTATTACTATTCGCTAGTCACTAGTCACTGATCACTTCTTATGGATCGCAGGGAAGCGGGCAACGAAGGCGAAGAGGCGGCGCTCGCTCATCTGAAGCGCCTGGGACTGAAACTGATCGCCCGCAACTATCGCTGCAGGGCGGGTGAGATCGACCTGATCATGCTCGATGGCGAGACGCTCGCGCTCGATCGAGGTTCGTTATCGCTCAATGTCGCGACTTCGGCGGACCGGCGGCGTCCGTCACCTGGCGCAAGCAGCGACGCATTATCAATGCTGCGCGGTCATCTGCTCCTGACGCGCGCCGACCTGCGGCGCCATCCGGCGCGTTTCGACGTCATCGGCGTATCGCCAGGCCTGCGCGGAGCGCACATCGAGTGGATCAAGGCGGCGTTTACGATGTGACAAATCGGATCAAGGAGCCGCGAAAGACCGCATAAAAGAAACTGAAATGAAATGAATGGAGCTTTCCGTCGGCGCGTGCGCGTCGACGCCTTGGAAGCATCAGAGCCTGGACTCAACCAGGGATATTCAAATCTTTTTTGTGGTCTTTCGCGGCTCTTTCTGGCTTAGTCCTTCGCAGCTCACGAACCCCATGCTTGAAACGACAGCCGAAGTCGCCTGCCCCCATTGCGGCGAAACCATTACGCTGTTACTCGACCTGTCGATCGAGTCGCAGACGTATATCGAAGACTGCTCGGTATGTTGTCAGCCGATGAGCGTGTCGTACACCGTCGAAAACGGTGAACTCGCAGACCTCACCGTTGAATCGGCGAACTGAGAGGCCTCTGACTGTCGCCGTACCCACCTGCCGAATGCACTCTGAGAACGTCATCGTGGTCCAGAGTCTTGTCTTGCAATCAGCAGAGCCTTTGCACCTCGCGGTAGACAGGCCGCCTGGTGCTTCCCTGGCCCGCAGCCTGTAGCCTTCCGAGTCATGTGGCGCCGCATCCGGATTCTGATTCTGTTGTTGATTCTCGCGTTCGTCGCGCTCAACACGTATTTCGATAAGGTCTACTCGACCGACTGGAATATCCCGCTGCGCGTCGCCGTTTATCCGATCAACGGCGATGGGACTGATGAGTCCGAACGGTTCATCCGCGAACGCGACGACGACGATTACCTCGCGCTCGAAAGTTTCTTTCAACAGGAAGCCGCCCGCTACGGGGTCATGATGGAGCGGCCGGTGCGCTTCACGACAGCGCAGCAATTGCGCGAAGCGCCGCCGACGATCGAGTCCGACGCGGGCATGCTCGGGATTGCGCTCTGGAGCTTGCGTACGCGGTACTGGGCGGGGCGCGCCCCGAAGCCCGAGGGGCCGCCGCCGGACGTCAGGCTGTTCGTGCAGTATCACGATCCCCGCCGTTCACCATCGCTGCCGCATTCGACGGGCCTGCAGAAGGGGCTATTCGCGATCGTCAACGTCTTCGCGGATCGCAGCATGCTCGGATCGAACGACGCCGTCGTTGCACATGAGTTGCTGCATACGCTCGGCGCGAGCGACAAATACGATCTGCAGACGAGTCAACCTGCATTCCCCGCTGGGTTTGCAGAACCCGACCGCGAGCCGCGCTATCCACAAGCGCTCGCGGAACTCATGGGCGGACGCATTCCCATCACGAGCACAGAAGCGCAAACGCCCGCATCCCTGCGGCAAGTCGTAATCGGCCCCGCCACGGCGGCCGAGATCGGCTGGACTCCGAAATGATCGCAGCGACGTCGGCCGTGAGCGCGAACCCACGCATCGCCTGCGCACAGCTCGCGGTCGGAGTCGCCGGACGAACGCTGGTACGCGCTCTCGATCTCGGCGTCCGCGGCGGAACCGTCACGTGCGTTCTGGGATGCAACGGCGCCGGCAAGACGCTGACGCTGCACACGCTCGCCGGCTTGCGCGCACCGGCGGCCGGCGAAGTGACGCTCGACGCGCTTGCGCTCGCTCGCTGGCCGCGAAAGGCGCTCGCACGCAGACTGGGGTTGCTTACCCAGACCAGCGATGATCCATTTCCTTCGACGGTCCTCGACACAGTGCTGATCGGCCGTCACCCACACATCGATTTCTGGCGCTGGGAAAGCGAAGCGGACCGCGAGCTCGCCCGTACTGCGCTCGCCAGTGTGGGCCTCGCAACGTTCGCAGACCGGGAGATCGGCACACTGTCAGGCGGCGAGCGACGCCGCGTCGCGGTGGCGACGCTGCTGGCGCAGAATCCTGATGTCTTTCTGCTCGACGAGCCGATCAATCACCTCGACCCGCATCATCAGATCGACGTGCTGCGCCTGCTGCGCGCGCGAGCGGACAGCGGGCACGCAGTCGTGATGAGCCTGCATGATGCGGGGCTCGCGGCGCGCTTCGCCGATTTTGTGCTGATGCTGTTCGGCGACGGGGAGTGGATCTGCGGTCCGGCGGAATCGACGCTGACGGAGGAAACGATCGCGCGCTTGTATGGGCTGCGAGTGAAGCAGTTGACGTGGGCAAACGGCCGGACGTTCGTCGCGGAAGGATGAGGAAGCCAAGGCGTCGACGATCTTCCTTCTTCCCGTCGCGCGGCCCAGGCATTACGAGCCAAGCGCGCGCAAGATCTCCTGGTGCAAGCGCCCGTTAGTCGCCAGCACGCTCGTCGTCCCGAGCCCGGGCGGCCTGCCCTCCAGGTCCGTGAACTTGCCGCCTGCGGCCTCCACGATCACCGCGAGCGCAGCGATATCGAGGATGTTCACATCGGATTCGACCACCGCGTCGATCTTTCCCGCAGCGAGCAGGTGGTAGTGAAGAAAATCGCCGTATCCGCGAATGCGGTTGGCGCGCGCAACCAGCCGACCGTAGCGAGACCAGTGCGGTCCGCTCGCCAGCGTCTTGAGGTTGCCGGCTGAGATCGCGGCGTCTTCAATGGCGTCGATCGCACTGACGGCGAGCGGTTGTTCGTTGAGGCGGGCGGTCGCTCTCTTGCTTCGAGCCTCGGACTTCGAGTCGGAAGCCGCGGGCGGAAACTCCGCGTAGGCAACCTCGCCGTACACCGGCGCAGAGGAGACGCCGAGGATCAACCTTCCGCGATGCATGAGGGCAATCTGTGTGGAGAACATCGGGTACTCGCGCACGAACGCCTTCGTACCGTCGATAGGATCGACCAGCCACAGGTACTCCGCATCGAGCGCGCTCTGCCCGGTCTCCTCGCCGTAAAAGCCGTGGTGTGGAAAGCGTTCGGCGATGAGTGCGCGAATGACCTTTTCAGTCTCGACATCCGCCTGAGTCACGGGTGATTTGTCTGCTTTGATCGTGACCTCGAGGTTGTGCTGGTAGTAACGGCGCACGACTTCAGCGGCGGCGCGCGCGGCGTCGAGGGCGCAGGAGAGGAATGGGCTGTGGGACATATTGCAGCGGTTAGCGGTTGGCGGTTAGTGGTTAGTCGGAGCGGGTTCGCCCCTGTGCACGGAAGACATGGGTCCCTGCAGCAAGACCGACTGATCGATTGACGGTCATTCTGCTGGTCATCGGAGCCATGCGGTCCACGGGTCACATCTTACTAACCGCTAACCGCTAACCGCCAACCGCTTCTTGACTTGGCGCCGGGCCTTGCCTACCGTGCCGCCTCCCTCAGGTGATCGCGTCATGTCGCATACAAGGCGGCGGACGCGATAAACGGGAAGCCGGTTCGTCGGCCGTCATTCGCATGACGGTCGATCATCCCGGCGCTGCCCCCGCAACGGTATTCGAGTCAATCGGCGTCGCGAGATTCATCTGTCGAATCTCAACCACTGCGAAGTGTTCTTCGCGGGAAGGTGACGCCGGCGAGCCCAGGCGCTCAGGCGCAACGCTCACTCGAGAGCCCGGAGACCGGCCTGACGGAATCACCAGCATCGCGGCGGGCGATGGGTGGCGCAACGTGCGCAACTCCTCCGCCGCCGGCTGTCCAGCAACTTGCAACCATGCGGGCGTGCATGGGAGGTGCTTCATGAGTTTGTTCACCGGGAAGGCGTTCACTCGCCGCGCGGGCGTCGCGGCCGTCGTCAGTTCCCTGATCTGTTTCCCCGCTATGGCGGCCGACGATCATCCGGCGGATGAAGTCGTCGTCACCGCGACGCGGCTGGAACAGCCGCTCAGCCAGGTGATCGGCGCGGCTTCCGTGATCACGCGCGCCGATATCGAGCGCCGCCAGGTCCACTCGGTGCAGGATCTGCTGCGGGGCGAAACAGGGCTGAGCGTCGTCAACAACGGCGGACTCGGCAAACTCTCCAATGTGTATCTGCGCGGCGCCGACGCCGAGCAGGTGCTCGTCCTGATCGACGGGGTGCGCGCAGGATCGGCGACCAGCGGCACGATGGCGTTCGAATACCTGCCCGTCGAGCAGATTGAGCGCATTGAAATCGTGCGAGGTCCGCGGTCGAGCATCTACGGCGCCGACGCCATCGGCGGCGTGATCCAGATTTTCACGCGACGCGCGCAGGGCGCCGCGGTCAACGCGGGCGCCGGTTCCGACGATACGTACGACGTCGGGGCGAGCTTCGGCGCGGATTCCGGCGCCGCATGGATCAGCGCTTCCGCCAACCATCTGCAGAGCGATGGCTTCAACTCATGCAATGGCGCGCCGTTCCCGCCGGGCGGCGGCTGCTTCACGTACGAACCCGATCGCGACGGCTTCGACAATACATCCGGCGCGCTGCGCGCCGGGTATGAGTGGGGATCGTTCGCGAGCATTGAAGCGAGCGCGCTCTATGCAACGGGGACAAACGAATACTGACGGCGACTTCGGCAACGAAACAGAATTTACGACCGAAGTTCTGACGGTTAACGCTCGCCTCCGCCCCGTTGAGGCATGGGATCTGCGCCTGACCGTGGGTGAGACGGGCGACTTGCAGGACAATTTCCTGGACGACCCTGCGGGTCTGGCGGCCAGGATGCAGGTCGGCGAGTTCGACACGACGCGGCGCAGCGCCTCGCTGCAATCGGATTGGTTTGCAGCCGACGCGCACACCGTGACCGTCGGCGTCGACTATGTCGATGACCGCGTCGACAGCGCGACAGCCTATGAAGCGACCTCACGCGACAACCTCGGCGTGTTCGGCCAGTATCAGGCGGAGTTCGGCGCGCATCAGGCGCTGCTCTCGGCTCGCCATGACGACAACGAACAGTTCGGAGGTCACAACACGGGCAACATCGGATGGAAATGGCGCCTGAGCGAGCAGATGGCGCTGACCGCCGCCTGGGGGACCGCTTTTGGCGCGCCGACGTTCAACGATCTGTATTTCCCCGACTTCAGCAATCCGGATCTGGAGCCGGAGGAATCGCGCAGCTACGAACTGGGCCTCAGCGGGCGCGCCAGTCTGGTCAATTGGTCGCTCGCCGCATTCGAGAATCGCGTTGAGCAACAGATCGTGTACGACGCCAGCATCTCCGCGCCGAACAACCTCAACGAGGCGCGCCTGCGCGGCGTTGAGACGGAAGCGAACGCAGCGCTCGGCGTCTGGAGCGTCGCTGTGAGCTACACGTGGCTCGACCCCAGAAATCGATCGCCGGGCCCGGACTTCGACAACTACCTGCCGCGTCGCGCGCGGCAATTCGGCCACGTGGAAGTCGGCCGCGCGCTCGGCTCCGTGGACGCGCGCATGCGACTCACGGCCGAAGGATCACGCTACGACGACGTCGCAAACACGATGCGCCTGGGCGGCTACGCGGTTCTCGATCTCATGTTCGACTACGCGATGAATCCGCAGTGGACGCTGCAGGGCAAGATCGCCAATGCACTCGATCGCGACTACGAAACGGTGCGCCTGTACAACCAGGACGACCGTGCATTCTTCGTGAGCCTGCGGTATCAGCCGCGATAGCGGCTGCAAGGCTGTAGGCTGTAGGCTGTAGGCGTTGGAGAGCTCGCGGATTTCTTTCTACCTGACAGCCTACAGCCTGCGGTCTACAGTCTGAGTTCCCCATGGGCCACCGCCTCTCAAAAATCTACACCCGCACCGGCGACGACGGCACCACCGGTCTCGGCGACGGCACGCGCGTGCCGAAGACGCATGGCCGCATCGAGTCCTACGGAACGGTCGATGAGGCGAACAGCGCGCTCGGCCTGGTGCTCGCAGTCCCCGGCCTTCCGGATGAGATCGTCGCTGCGCTGACGCAGATCCAGCATGAACTGTTTGATCTCGGCGGCGAGCTGGCGGTCCCGGGATACCGGGTCATGACCGATGCGCATGTCGCCCGGCTGGAAGAGTGGCTGGATCGCTTCAATGAACCGTTGCCGCCTCTCAAGGAATTCATTCTTCCAGGCGGCGGTCCGGCCGCAGCCGCTTGTCATCTCGCGCGCGCAATTACGCGGCGTGCAGAGCGGTGCGTGTGGGCGCTCACGCAGCAGGAGCAGATCGCACCTGAAGTTGCGCGTTATCTGAACCGCTTGTCGGATCTGCTGTTCGTCGTCGCACGCGTGCTTGCGAGGCACGAGCGAGGCGCCGAAGTGCTCTGGCGGCGGTCACCGGGATGAAGGTGTTGGCGGTTAGCGGTGGGCAAGACCGAACCGCGCATCGCGCTGCTTCTCTGACCAGCCGCTAACCGCCAACCGCCAACCGCCGGTCGTACGGCGTCAGCCGGATCGTGATTTCCTGTTCCAGTGCGTGCGAAACGATCAACGTCGCTTCCAGACGATTCACAGCGACGGGGCGAACGCTCGCGCCCCGCACTGAGTGGGTGACCATGAAGCTGTGATATTCGCCGGCGTGCGTCGCCGCGAATTGCACCAGTATGTTCACCTCGCGCGGCTCGGCGACCGGATCATTGATGCGCTCATCGCAGATGACCACGAACGCCTGATCGCCAGGGACGGATGAGAATGCGCCCGCGACGCGCAGCTCATCGAGAAAGGCGACGATCTGACGCGTCACTCGCGGCCACACTGTCGAGTCGCCGGCCGCAAGGGCGCACCAGCGCGTGCCGCGTTCGATCGCATTGATCACAAACAGCGCAAAGCGGCGGTGCGCCAGATATGACCAGTCGGACGAGGCGCTCGCGCCGCACGCGAGCGTACGCAGCGCGGGGCGTTCGCTCGTTGGGCTGCGCACGGACTGCAGCACGTTGACGCCGTGCGCTGTCAGCAACCAGCGGTCGCCCGGAGCAACGTCGCGCGCCAGTTTGGCCTGGGCCCGCAACAGCGGTTCGGGCTCTCGCGCGGCAAGCGCCGCGGAGACGGCCTCGCCGGATCGCGACAGGAGCCCGGCGACGGCGCCGCCGTTCCCGAACGATTCCGTGCGGCCTCGCAATCGATCCATCGCGAGGATGCGCGGATAGAACATCACGGCGCTGTCGCTGTGAAAGTCGAGCGACCTGACCGCGCGCAGCGCCTCGCCCGCCGTATCCCAGGCAGATGGGGGGTCGACGATCAGGAGCGCGCGGCGCTCCCGGCAGAAGTGGGCGGCCGCGAGCAGTGCGCTCACGCCGACATCGAGCGTGCGCGACAGCGGCGGCAGATAGACGAACGCGAGATCGTCGATTTCCTGGAGTGCAAACAACCCCGTGCATCGCGCTGCAGAGCCGACGACGTCGTAGTCGCTGATCGCCCGGCCATCGCTGCCGTCCGGATTGGAGCTGACATAACCGACGGGAAGGTTTGTGCCGGGCATCAGGGTGCGATCAGGACGCCTCGCAGGCGCCTCGCCGCGCACACGCACCAGGTCGGACTCGAGCAACGCAGTTACGACAAAACGCGGCGCCGCTGGATCGGTCGACAGACCGCGGAAGGTTTCCTGCGCTTCGATGCGTTCGGACCCGGGCGAGCGCACGCGCTGAATGACGAGGTTGAAGCCCTGTTCGTCGCTCGCGTCGATGTGATCGTAGTCGATCGACGCACGAAGAAATTCTCGCGTGCCCGGCGCACGCGCCTCGAGATGCAGAAAATCGCGGCCACAGCGCAGCGACAACGTCGCGGGCGCGGCGCCGTTCGCGACGCGCACGATGGCGGCCTGACGGCCGCCCTGCTCGAAGAAATGCTCGACCGCGTACGACAGCGGGCTCGGTTGCCACAAGCCGCCGAAATGTTGCTGGAATTCCGCGAAGCTGCGAACGATGACCGGAGAGTTCAGCGGGCCGCGCAGCGCGCGGCCGACGAACGCCGTGATCTGCGCACTGCTGCGCGCAATAGGCTGGTCCGCGTTGGGCGTTTCAGCGATGCGAATATTCTCAAGCGAGCGCTGCAGCGCCGCTCCTCCCTTGTTGTTGTGCGGTAAGTTAGCACAGCGGGAGGACGTGGGAGAAAGTGTGGCGTGTCATGAATGCGTGAGGCGCGCCGAACGGCGCACCTCCTTCACACACTGCGCGTTGCACCTTACACGCTACATCAAAGATCGCGGGCGGCGAAGGTATCGCACGACTGCACGGCGCCGCTTTCAAAACCGCGGGTAAACCAGCGCACACGCTGCTCCGAGCTTCCGTGTGTAAAGGATTCCGGCGATACGGACCCACCTCCTTGTCGCTGCAATCGATCATCGCCGATCGCACTCGCCGCGTTCAGACCTTCCTCGATGTCGCCTGCTTCGAGCAGTTGTCGGGATTGATCCGCGCTGTGCGCCCAGATGCCTGCGAAGCAGTCGGCCTGGAGTTCCTGACGCACCGACAGCGCGTTAGCTTCCTCCTGGCTCGCGCGGCTGCGCGCGGCCATGGTGCGCTCGGAAATCCCCAACAGCGTCTGCACATGGTGCCCGATCTCATGTGCGATGACGTACGCCTGCGCGAAGTCGCCCGGCGCGCCGAACCGGCTCTGCAGTTCCTGATAGAAGCTGAAATCGATGTACGCCTTGCGATCGACGGGGCAGTAAAACGGGCCCACAGCGGCTGGCGCTACGCCGCAACCTGACTGCACGGCCTCCTTGAACAGAACGAGCGTCGGCTCCTCGTAGGTGCGACCCGCGGCGCTGAAGATTTCGCCCCACGCCTGCTCCGTATCGGCAAGCACGACTTTCATGAACTCGTGCAACTGCGCCTCGGCGGGCGATTCCTGGTACGGAACCTGTTCGGCCGGACCGGACTGTTGCGGGAGGTTCTGCAGCACTACGGACGGATCTTGCCCGAAGTAGATCGCAAGCAGAGCGAGGACGATCGTGCCGAGACCGATGCCGCCCGCCCTGCCGAGCCGCACTCCACGACGATCTTCGATGTTCGTACTGCCCCGTCGACCTTGCCAGCGCATGATGAGGCACTCCGGTGGGTTGGCCCGTTCTGGCCAGGGTCCAGGCTGAGATGTCGGACAGTCCTAATACGGACCGGCGCAGTCCGCAGTTCCGTCAGGGCGTCACCGATCCATGGGAGTTCACGGCTCCGTACAGTCCCGCCAGACGTTCAGTCATCGCCTGCGCCGACCATTCGCCCGCATACCTGCGTCCCGCCTCCGACATGGCGGCGCGACGTTCCGGCGCCGCGAGCAACCCCAGGACGATCGCAGCGAATCCTTCTTCGTCGTCCGGCGCGACGACCGCGCCGCGCTGCGGGTTAACGATGTCCGCCGTCCCCATGTGTGCGGTGGAAACCACCGGCACGCCGAGCGCCATGGCTTCGAGCAGAACGAGTCCCTGCGTTTCGGTCTTCGACGAGAATACGAACAGGTCTCCCGCGCGATAACAGTCGAGCAGCTCCTTCTCGCGCGACAGATACCCCACGAAGCGAGCACGCCCTGCGAGGCCCAGCGACGCCACGTACGACTTGCAGTGATTCAGCGCCGGCCCCTCGCCTGCGACGATCAGCACTGCGTCGGCGCGCCGCCCTGCGACTCTGGCGAACATTCGCAGCAGAAAATCGATGTTCTTCTCGTGCGCGATGCGACCCACATGAACCAGCGTCGGCGCCGTCGGCGCAATACCGAGTTGCGCGCGAAAGCGTGCGCCGTCCCCGCCGGCGAAACGCTCCATGTCCATGCCGGTCGGAATGATGTGCATCGGGCAACGCACGCCATAGTCCTCGAGTGCGCGCCGCATCGCGGGCGAAGGGACGACCAGAGCATCGAGGGCGTTGCACTGTGAGACGGTGAAGCGTCGCGCGATGAAGCGCATGAGGAAGCGCGGCGTAAGCGGCACGTAGTGATGCAAGTACTCCTCGAAATACGTGTGATAGCTCTCGATCACCGGCAGGCGCAGCGCCCGAGCGAGGCGGAGCCCCTGATAGTGCGCGACGAACGGCGTCTGGATGTGAACGAGATCGAAGTTGCGCTTGCCGAGCCGCGATGTCAGGCGACGAATCGCGCCTGCCTTCATGAGGCGATCCTCGGGATCGCGCGGCAGGTAGCGCGAGGGAATGCGGATGATCTCGCCGTCGGCGCCTGCATCGCCCACTGGATACTCCGGCGCGATGAGCAACGTCTCGTGGCCGGCGGCGTGCAATCCGCGCCGAAAGGTCTGGATGGAGGTGGAGACGCCGTTGATCCGCGGAAAGTAGACATCCGAGATCATCAATACGCGCATGCGGGCTCCCGCGAAGGCAAATTCGCGGCAGCGTATTGCGTTGAGATGACGGCCCGATGACGGCGCGGAACGGTGAGAGAAGAGCCGCGAAAGACCACAAAAAAAATCAGTCTGGGCGCCCTTCCACGCTCACTACGTCGTCCCGTTAGACAGACCGTAATCAAGCTGCGGGCGCGGAGGTTTCTTTCCGACGCTCAAATTCTTTTTTGCGGTCCTTCGCGGCTCTTCATTTTTTACCTGGAACCTGCCGGGGCGCCGCCGGCCGGCAACGTGGCCGTTTTCTTCACCCTCTTCGTCGCGGGCGCTTTCTCTTTCTTCGGCGCGACCGTTCCGCTCAGCGCGGCCTCGAGCTCTTCGGCCGTGAACAGCATCTCGTCTTTGCCGTTCCAGTTCGCGCCTTCGGGCACGCGATTCTCAACATGGCGGGACTGCGCGATGTACGAGTTCAGCGTGATCCCTGCCCGCGATACCGGCGTTGCGATGCCGCGCGGCTGCTCGACGAGCGCGTTGACGAGATCCAGACTGACAGCGCCGTTGTGAGCCTTGACCTTACGCCACATCTCATCGGAGATGGCGGCGTTCAGCAGCGCGTCCGCGGCTTGCGGATGCTCGCGCGTGTCGTCCTCCATCACCGGGAAAGCCTGCGCATACAGGCCGTCCTCGCCCCAGCCGAACACGAACGGCTGATTGACGACCGTGACCTTCGTGCCTATGGGAATTTCGTCGTACAACTGCGCGATGTCTTCGGGATAGAAACGAATGCAGCCATGGCTCGAACGTAGTCCCACGCCGTAGGGTTTGTTCGTGCCGTGAATCAGATAGCTCGGCCAACCAAGACGCATCATGTGCGCGCCAAGCGGATTGTCCGGACCAGGCGGCACCGTCGCCGGCAGCGGATCGCCCGCTTCGCGATGTTCCTTGCGAACCGACGCGGGCGGATACCACGTCGGGTTCTTCAACTTGCTCACCACCTTCGTCGAACCTTCGGGCGTCGACCAACCGACCTTGCCGACGCCGATCGGATGCGTGATGACTGTTTGCGGCGCCCCTTCCTCGGCCTTCGGAAAATAGAACACGCGCAACTGCGCAAGATTGATTACGAGACCCTCACGCGGCGCGTCCGGCAGGATGAACTGCGTCGGCAACACGATCTCACGACCGACTCCGGGCAGCCACGGATCCACGCCGGGATTCGCGCGCACGATTTCTTCGTAGCCCAGATTGAAGCGACGAGCGATGTCGGGCAGCGTGTCCTCGCCCTCGACATACGTCACCTGCAGTTCACCGATGATTTCATCGTGTTCCGGATCGATCTGGAACTGATGCGTCGCAACGGGCGCCTGAATGGCGGGCGACGGCGGCGGCGCCTCGGGTTCGGGCTCGTGGGGGCGCAGGAACTGGCAGCCCGCAGCGGCCAGTACGATCGGGACGATAGAGAGATTGCGAATCCAGGCGGTCATGACGAGTTTTTAACAGATCGGCGGGCACGCGGGTATCGGCGCGGAACCTTAAAGGATCACCGGCCGATCGGGAAGTTCGTTTCGATCGAAGAAGGGAAAATGCTGCGCAAGAAGCGCACTCGTTGCGCGGACGCCTTCCACGGCGGCCTGGCGCGCATTTCCCTGTCGAAACAGCGACTCCATGCCGTGACAGACCTCCGTCCATTGCTCTGCGCTGACGCGCCCGTTGAAGCCGCGATCGGCGACGATTTCCACGTCATGGTCCGCCCAGAGCACGTAGATGAGCACGCCGTTGTTGGCTTCCGTGTCCCATACACTGAGCTGCGCAAAGGCCTGCAGCGCACGCTCGCGCGGCGTCAGGCCACGGAGCAATTCGGCTGCGCTGAGATTCGCCTCCACCGCAAAGCGGATCTCTCCGCCATGCGTGCGCTCCCCCTCCGCAATCGTTTCCTCAATAACCCTCAGCGTCTCGTCATCGAAGACGCGACGCAACCTCCAACCGGTCGCGAACAAATGTCGCAAAACGCGGACGGCGCTCATTTGCGCAGTCTCTCTACGCGGCCGCCCATCACCAATAGCGAGTGAGCCATGCTGATCACCATCGCCCCGACGCGCCGCCGCCGCCAAAGCCGCCGCCGCCCCCGCTCCATCCTCCACCGCCGAACCGCCGCCCCGCCGCCCCAGCCGCCGCCAAAGCCACCGCCCCAATGATGTCCGCGACGTGAACTCGACCAACCGCGTCCGCCGCCGCCGCCGCCCAACACGGTGAACAGAAATGCGATGACGGCGGCGCCGATTGCGAACCCGAGGACGCTGGTCAGTATCCAGACGAGCAGGCCTGCGACGCCGCCCGTGAAGAAGGCGCCGCCGAGCGTGCCGAACATACGGCGCAGAATTCCGCTGATCACGAACACCAGCATCAGGAAGATCGGCAGCGCCCCGCCGATGCCCTGCGGCGCCTGGCCTTGCGGCCGCCGCAGCGTTTCGGGCAGCGGCTCGCCTTCAATGATGGCGATAATCCGGTCGATGGCGCTGACGACGCCGCCGTAGAAATCGCCGCTGCGGAAGCGCGGTACGATGACCTGGTCAGTGATGCGATTCGCGAGGACGTCCGGCAGGGCGCCTTCGAGTCCGTAGCCCACTTCAATGCGCACCGCGCGATCTTCCCTGGCGACGACAAGCAGCACGCCGTCATCCACGCCCTTGCGTCCGAGCCGCCATTCTTCGGCGACGCGGATGGAATACTGCTCAATCGTTTCGGGCTGGGTCGTCGGCACGATCAGCACGGCGATCTGGCTGCCTTTCTTCGCCTCGAATGCACGCAGTCTCTGGTCAAGCGTTGCGATCTGATCGGGCGTGAGCGTGCCGGTCAGGTCTGTGACGGGCGCCCGCAACTCCGGAATCCCGACCTGCGCCAGCGCGAGCGTGCAGAAGACCGGCAGCGCCACAGCCAGGAGTCTCCACAGGCAATAGCGGCGCGCGACGCAAGAAAAAAGAGAACAGGCCATGAAATGAGACCGAGCCCGCGCGTTCACGCGGCAGGAAGTCGAAGTGAAGGCCGCCGGGATCTCACATCGTGAACCGAGTGGACGCGCTCACTTTGTCTCGCCCCGTTGCACAGCGTGGCGACGCGTTGCTTCAATCCGCAGGCTCGACCGGCTGCGACTCCGGCGCCGGCGCGGGCGGCGTACCGAAGTCCACGGTCGGCGGACGCGAGATCTGCGCCTCGTTCTCGACGGTGAAGTTCGGCTTGACGCGATGCCCAAACATCTTTGCCGTCAGATTGGTCGGGAACGATCGCACAGTCACGTTGTAGGCCTGCACGGCGTCGATGTAGCGCTTGCGCGCGACGGCGATGCGATTCTCGGTGCCTTCCAGCTGCGCCATCAGATCGTTGAATCCGGAGATGGATTTCAGATCCGGATAGCGCTCGACCACGACCATCAGGCGCGAGAGCGCTGAGCTCAACTCGCCCTGAGCCGCCTGCCACTGCTGAAAGGCCTGCGGATTGTTGATGAGTTCCGGCGTGGCCTGAATGGCGGTCGCCTTGGCGCGCGCCTCGATTACGCTGTCCAGGATATCCTTCTCGGCCGCGACGGCGCCTTTCACGACGTTGACCAGATTGGGCACGAGATCAGCGCGGCGCTGATACTGATTGAGCACTTCCGACCATGCCGAGGTGACTTGTTCATCCTGCTGTTGCAGCGTGTTGTAACCGCAGCCGGCGAACAGAGAGCTGATCAGGACGATTCCCGCGATGCGCAAAGCGTGCATGACGTAGCCCTTTCTTTAATCGTGGGTCGAGGCGACCGGTCGTGCGCGAAGCCTGCCGTCGCAGAACCGAACCTACGCAAACTACTGAACCGAGATCAGAGTTCCGCTGACACCCTCGGGGCGGAAGGGCGCAAGGCGCGGAAGGAGCGCGAGGACGGAGGCAAAACCAAGTCTTCCTTCTTGGGATCCTCTCGCCCGCGTCCGGTTGTTCTCACGTCCTTACGTCCTCATCCCTACCTACCAGATCGTTACGCGCTCGGCCGGCGACCGATACATCTTGTCGCCCTCTTTCACGCCGAAGGCCTGCTGAAATTCCGGCAGATTCGCGACGATGACGTTCGTACGGTACTCGCTCGGACTGTGCGGATCAGTGAGCAGGCGCTTGCGCAGCTCATCCTCGCGATACTTGCGCGCCCAGCCCTGCGCCCAGCCGATGAAGAAACGCTGGTCGCCGGTGAAGCCGTCGATTACCGGCGCCTGCTTGCCCTTGAGCGACACCTGATACGCGCGATAGGCCATGGCGAGCCCCGCCAGATCCGCAATGTTCTCGCCCATCGTCAGATCGCCGTTGACGTTCGCGCCAGGAATCGGGCTCAAGGCGTTGTATTGCGCGCCCAGAGCTTTCGCGCGGCGATTGAACTCCTCGTTGTCCGCGGGCGCCCACCAGTCGCTCAGGTTGCCGGCGCCGTCATAGCGACGGCCCTGATCATCGAAGCCATGACTGATCTCGTGACCGATGACGGCGCCGATCGCGCCGTAGTTCACTGCATCGTCCGCTGCGACGTTGAAGAACGGCGGCTGCAGGATCGCCGCGGGAAACACAATTTCGTTGGCGGGCGGGTTGTAGTACGCATTCACCGTCTGCGGCGTCATGAGCCATTCGCTCTTGTCGATGGGCCCGCCGAGCTTGTTCACGCCGCGATCGAACGACACGGCGGCCGCACGCATCTCATTGCCGATGAGATCGTCGCGCGTCACCTCGAGCGCTGACCAGTCGCGCCATTTCTCGGGATAGCCGATTTTCGTCGTGAACAGCGCGAGCTTCGCGTGCGCCTTCTGCTTCGTGGCGGGCGTCATCCATTCGAGGTCGTCTATCCCGGCGGCGAACGCCGTCTTGAGATTGCCGACGAGCTCATCCATGCGGCGCTTCGCGTCCTTGCTGAAATGGCGCTCGACATACATCTTGCCCGCGAGATCGCCGATCGCGCCTTCGACAGTGTCGACGCCGCGCTTCCAGCGAGGCTTCATCTCTTCAATGCCCGACACCGTGCGCTGGCTGAAGTCGAACTGGAGCCTGACGAACTTCTCCGGCAAGTCCGGCGCAAACGTGCTGAGCAGCTTGTAGCGGAAGTAGCTGCGCCAGTCGGCGACCGGCGTCTGCGCGATCACGGCGTCGAGCGCTTCGAAATAACCGGGCTGCGTGACGATGAGCGCCTGCGTTCTTGCCGGCGGAATCTGCGCGCCCGCGAGGAATGCGCTCCAGTCGAACGACGGCATGAGCTTCCCGAGCGCCGCCAGATCGTAGCGGTTGTAAGTCTTCTCGGCGTCGCGATTCTGCACGCGCGTCCAGTGCGCCCTGGCGAGCGCAGACTCCAGCGCAAAGACCTTCTCGGCGGCCGAGGCGGCGTTCGGCGTGCCGGCGGCGGCGAGCAGATCCTTCACGTACACGCGATACTTTTCGCGCACGCCTTTCAGCCGCGCATCGTCCGAAAGGTAGTAGTCGCGATCCGGCATGCCGAGTCCGGTCTGGTACACCGTGCCGACGTATTCGGTCGATTTCTTTTTATCGATGGCGACGTAGTAAACGAACGGCTGGGCCACGAAGAGGCGCTGGCTGTAGCCGATATATCGCGCGACGTCCTGCTTCGTCGCGAGAGCGTCAATTCGTGCGAGCTCTCCGGCAAGCGGCGCCAGCCCGCGGGCCTCGATGGTCGCCGCATCCATGAAGCTTGCATAGAAGTCGCCGACCTTCTGCATGTCCGCGCCGGTGGGGGAATTCGCCGCGGAGGCCTCTTCCAGGATCGCTTTGAGATCGCGCTCCGCGCCGTCCTCCAGCATGGAGAAGGCGCCATAGTTCGAGCGGTCCGCAGGAATCTCAGTCGTCGTGAGCCATTGCCCGTTCACGTACCGATAGAAATCGTCCTGCGGCCGCACAGCGCGATCGAAGTTCTGCGCATACACCCCTGATTGCAGGATGCCGGCCGACGCCGTCGGCGAAGGCGTGCTGACGGGCGCCTCACTTGCGCAGGCGGCGACGAGCAAGGCGGAGGCGAAGCAGTAAAGCGGAGATTTGAGGTTCATGATCAGGTCAGGTGAATTCGCAGGTCAAAAACGCGACGGACATTAAATCAGAGATTCCCCAACGTCGTGCACGGGCTGGCGCAGCGACCACATCACTGACCTCAGAACGGCGTCGGAGTTCAGCAGGCGATCTCTGTGCAGGCGCCGTTCGAAACGGTTTCTTGCGTCGAACCTGCGCCGGACGTGCGATTGGA
The DNA here is from genome assembly GCA_963723505.1 of uncultured Gammaproteobacteria bacterium. Taxonomy (GTDB): domain Bacteria; phylum Pseudomonadota; class Gammaproteobacteria; order Steroidobacterales; family Steroidobacteraceae; genus Steroidobacter. The sequence continues at coordinate 103,698 of CAVRQU010000015.1, read as the reverse complement.
GGCCGTCCGGCCGGTTCATTCGCGCAGCGCGAGGAATCGTTCTATCGCCTGTACGCTTTGAGGCTCATCGAGCTGGGGCGGATGGCCGCGATTGGGCACCGTCACGGCGAGCATTTTCCCGTGCTCTTGCTGCATGCGTTCGAACGTCGCCGCAGACAACACATCGGAATGCGCGCCGCGAAGGGTCAGGGCGGGAATGCCGCGCAGCGCACCGAACGCAAGCCACATGGCCTGCACGACGCCCGGCGGCGCCGGGATGGCGCGCACCGCATCGCCGATGCGGGGATCCGCCATCAGGCGCGGAACGCCCTGCTCATCCTCGCGGAAGGATGTCCGCGCAAATTCGAGCCATTGTGCATCGCTGTACTCAGGCAGCGCTGCGGCGAACATGAGCTTCATTTGCCCGACCGCATCCTGCCAGCTCCTTACCGGCGGCAGTCGGCCCACATACGACTGAATGCGAGCGACGCCGACAGGATCGAGTTCCGGGCCTACGTCGTTCAGCACCACGCCTGCGAGCAATTGCGGACGCGTCGCCGCCATCAGCATTGCGACCAGGCCGCCGAGCGATGTGCCTATGACCACAACGCGCTCAAGACACGCCTCGCGCAGCAGGGTCCAGACGTCATCGACATAGACGGCGGGGTGATAGTTGAGCCAGTTCGGATCGTGCTGCGACTGTCCGCGGCCGCGTATATCCGGTGTGATCACGCGACGCGTCGGCGCGATGCGTAACGCGAGCTTCTCGAAGTCCCGACAGTTGCGCGTGAGTCCGTGCAGGCACAGCACTGGCGCTTGGCTCGAGTCGCCGGGATAGTCGCGATAGAAGAGCTGCAGACCGTCGCGCGAACGGAAGAACTTTTCCTCGTAGACGGCCATGAAGAACCTGAAGAGAAGAGCCGCGAAGGACGCAAAATAGAAAGGATACGGTAGTTCGAAGCAGAAGCCGCGCGCGGCCGGCAGGACTATCAGCGCCGATCAGCGCTGCTCCTGCTCATTTCCGACCTCTGCTTTTCCGTTTTGCGGTCTCTTGCGGCTACTTCGAAATCTCAGGCCAAAAAAAACCCCGAGCTTGCGGCTCGGGGTGGAGAAGCGGACTTTTCTGAAGGGAAGAAAGCCCGCTAGGGGATTCGCAGGAGACAGCAATCAATGCAAACGCGACCACTGCAGGACCTTGATATCCTTCGACTCGCATTCAAAGTTCTTGGCCAGCACCGACGCTGCTTCCTTCAGATCGCCGCGCGACAGGACGCGATTGACCTCGACGACGCCGCGGAACTCGCTCAGACCCTTGGGAGCGCTTTCCTGAAGCAGAAAGTGCGTGTAGTACTTGATGCTCATGGGATATGAGCCTAGGCAATCGGCCGCCCTGCGTACCGTGAAGACCAGCACACTTTTTTCCGGATTTGACGATATCAGGCGACGTCTTATCGTCAGTTAGCAAACCAGATCACATCGCCGATTCACCGCGGGTCCTCGCTGATGTCACGTTACCGTCCTCCATCGCCCAAAGGTTCTAAGTTCATTACGCCGGAAGGCTCGCGGCGACTGAAGGATGAGCTCGATCACTTGTGGCGCGTCCTGCGCCCGCAGGTTACGCAAGCCGTGCAGGAAGCCGCTGCGCAAGGCGATCGCTCTGAAAACGCGGAGTACATCTACGGCAAGCGTCAACTGCGCGAGATCGATCGGCGCGTCCGCTTCCTGCGACAGCGGCTCGACGGGATGGTCGTTGTGGATCAGCCCCCGTCCAATCCGCAACGCGTTTTCTTCGGCGCGTGGGTCGCGCTCGAGGACGACGACGGCGACCAGGCGAACTATCGCATCGTCGGCCCGGACGAGTTCGACGCAGGCAAGAGTTACATCAGCATGGACGCGCCGCTCGGCCGTGCGTTGCTGGGAAAAGCGATCGACGACGAGGTGAAGGTCGAGACGCCCGCGGGAGCGAAGAGGTACGTGATCGTCTCGGTGAGGTACGAAAAACAGATAAGAGCTGAGTAACCGCAGAGAACGCAAAGAAGGCAGAGATCAGCAAGGAGCTTCACAGACCGTTGCGAATCCTCCTGCCTTTGCGATCTTTGCCCCGCCACGGCCGGGATTTCCGCTGGTCACGTTCTTTGCGGTTACTCCACTTCCTGTCCGACTCATAGGCGGAACAGGGAGAAGAGCCTGCGGACCGAGCCGCCGGCCGCTTCCAGGTCGCGCATGCGTCGCTTGTGCATCCGCTCCTGCAGCGAGTCACGCTTCTGACTGAGCCATTGGGCGCGATCGGCGCCCGGCGCGGCGCGGCGCTTCGCGGAATGGGATTCCCGGAATTTGCAGAAATCGCGGTAAGCGTCCAGATCATGGTGCAGATCGCGACTGACCAACTCGATCATGATCGCATGGTCGAGCAGCCCGGTCGCGGGACCGGCCGAGGCGGGCGCGCTGAAGCACGCGAGCGCGTTGATCACGCGCTGACGATCTTCCTCGCTCAACTTCCAGTCTGCGTCGACGGCCATGTCGAGGATGGTCCGCAGGCGAGAGTAGCGCTCCTTGACGAACTCGGCGGGCTGCGCCTGCATGCCGCGATCGAGCAGTTCGCGCGCCGCCGCGACGATCGCATCCTCCGGTTGACGACGCGCCATTGCCTGCGTCTGCAAGGCCACTTCCGCGAAGTGCTGCAGATCCGCATCGTCCAGGTTGAAGCTGACTCTTAGAGGCATGGAAGTGAACAGTGACCAGGGACTGGTGATTGGGCGGATATTGCCCAACTGTTCCCGACTCTTCCCATTCACCAGTCACAAATCACCAGTCCACTTCTAGACAAGAACATTCTTGAACTGCCACGCATCGCTCTTGTCGAGATCCTCCTCGAAGAGAATGCCGCGATCGACGAGCGGATTCCAATCGGTGTACTGACCGACGACCGGACCCAGATACGGCATGCAAATCTCCAGGTTCCGCCGGAAATCCATTTCGTCGGGCTCCGTCACGCCGCGATCCGGGTTTTCGATCGCCCAGATCAACCCTGAGAGCACGGAGACGCAGACCTGCAGGCTGGTCGCCGTGTTGTACGGCGCCAGCTTGCGCGCCTCTTCGATGGATAGCTGGGATCCATACCAATACGCATTCTTTCTGTGTCCCGCCAGCAGAACGCCGAGCTCATCGACGCCGGCGATGATCTCGTCCTTCAGGATTCGCTTGTTGTCCTGCAGACGCCAGTTCCTGCCTGCGAATTCATGCACTGACAACACGGCGTCGTTGCTCGGGTGATAGGAGTAGTGGACGGTCGGGCGGCAGGCGACCTTGCCGCCGGCGCGATCCGTCAGGTAATCCGAGATCGAGATGGCTTCACTGTGCGTAATCAGAAAGCCGTGGAACGGGCCCGCTTTCGGCGTCCACGTACGCACGCGGGTCGCAGCGCCGGGTTGCAGAAGATAGATGGCGTTCTGGGCGCCGAATTCGTGATGGCGTCCCTGCGGCGGCAACGCTTTTTCGTGAGTACCCCAGCCGAGCTCAGCTGGCTGACATCCTTCGCCCACGAATCCATCCACCGACCAGGTGTTGACGAATTCGTTCTGGCGCTTCGGCGTGTCGGCGACCTGCGTGTCTCGCTCGGCGATATGAATGACCTTCACCTCGAGTTTGCGTGCGAGCGCCGCCCATTCCTCGCGCGACGTGGGGTTTCCCGCGTCAACGCGCAGGTCGGCCGCGATGTTGAGCAGCGCCTGTTTCACGAAGTGCGAGACAAGACCGGGATTCGCCCCGTGCGTAAGTACGGCTGTCGGCCCGTTAGGATGCGAGCGGCGGATCTCGAGCGCCTCGTGACGCAACGCATAGTTGGAGCGGCGCGACGGCGACAGATTCGGATCGGTGTAGCCGCCCGCCCAGGGCTCGATGCACGTGTCGAGATAGAGGGCCCCTTTCTCGTAAGCAAGCTTGATGAGCGCAGTGCTCGAGACGTCCACGGAGAGATTGAGAAGAAAGTCGCCGCGGCGGAGCAGGGGCTCGAGCACCTGCGCGTAGTTCTCGCGCGTCAACGGATGATTGACGAAGCGCACGCCGTATTCAGCCGCTTCCTTCTGCCCCCTGTCCTCCGCCGTAACGATCGTGATCCGATCGGGCGTGATCCCCACGTGCCGCAGGATAAGCGGCAACACTCCCTGCCCAATGCTGCCGAAACCGACGAAAACGAGACGACCCGGAAACGTGACGTGCACGGGATGTTGAGGCATGGCGGAACACTCGCGGGCGAACAGAACGAGCGGCGAAGTTTACTGACTTTTGTCGCCGCGTCGAACCACTGGGCAGCGGAAGGAGAGCCGTGACGGGCCGCAAGAAGAAGCGATGAATGTGATGAGGGCGGATCAGGGATCGTCTCGACGAGATCAAGCCGTTGTCATCTGAATGTCACGTGCTTTTTCTGGTTCTTTCTGCGGTCTTTCGCGGCTCTCCTGTTCATTCCTTCCAGTGCGGCGGATACGTCCGCTCGTACCCCGGCAGCGCCTCGATGCGCCCGATCCAGGCGGCGATCGCCGGAAAATTGGTCTCCAGAGGGAGCAGACGCGCCCGCAGATCCTGCGCCTCACGACGCTCGAGAACGCGCAACAGCATCTGGATGCCCGGAAACACGACGATGTCCGCCGCGGAGAAACTTTCGCTGACGAGCCACGGCGACGATGCAAGACGGGTCTCGATCGTGCGCGCCTCCGCGATGACGCAGCCGAGCGCGCGTTCGACCTCCTCCATACGCCCTTCCATGCCCTGAAACAGGATCGCGTAGATGATCTTCTGGATGTGATCCTCGGCGTACCACTGGTACTCGCAGATCACGCGGGCGATCGTACCCGCATCTTCGGGCGTAAAGCCGAACAGCGGGCGTTCGGGATACTTGCGATCCAGATAGTGCAGGATCGCAAGAGATTCAAAGCAGACATAGTCGCCGTCCTTCAGGACTGGCACACGGCCGCGCGGATTCATCTTCAGCATCTGCGGCGACTTGTGCTCCTGTTTGGCGAACTGCACCAGGTGCGACTCGTACGTCAGTTGCTTGTATTCGAGCGCCAGGAGCGCGCGCCACGAATACGGACTCCCGCTGCCCCACCACAGTTCAAGCGCCATAGCCAACCTCGCTTTATGCGAATTGCGCGATTGTAGCGGGGTGGCGCAAGTACGTAGGCTGTAGTCCGTCGCCCGCGAGCGAATGCACGCGCGTTCTGCGCCGCGATGCTCAGCGGCCATGTGACCACGGTCTGCAGATTACGGCCGGACTCGCCATGCACACCACACTCATCTCCGCATCGTCAGATCTCGCCAGACACACTTCGGATCCGGGCTGGGTCTTCGTCGACTGCAGGTTCGACCTCGCGAACCCGGCGGCGGGCGAAGCAGCCTGGCGCGCCGGGCATATTCCCGGGGCTGTCTATGCACATCTGGATCGCGATCTTTCGGGAGCGGTCACAGCGACCACGGGTCGGCATCCGCTGCCGACGCCGGATGCGTTCGCCGCGACGGTGAGCGCCTGGGGCATTTCGAATGCGACACAGGTCGTGGCCTATGATGCGGACACAGGCGTCTACGCATCGCGACTGTGGTGGTTGCTGCGGTGGGTCGGCCATCGCGCGGTCGCCGTGCTCGACGGCGGCTACAAGGCCTGGCTCGGCGCCGGATTGCGGGCTACGACCGATGTTGTCGTGCGCGTTCCTGCGCAATATGTCGCGAAGCCCGACAGAACCGCGTGGCTGGACGCCAACGAAGTCGCAAGCAGGGTGACGCACTCCAACTGGCGGCTCCTCGATGCGCGCGCGCCCGAACGTTTCGCCGGCGAAGTCGAGCCGATCGACGCCGTCGCCGGTCACGTTCCGGGCGCGGTCAATCATCCCTACTCGACGAACCTCGCTGCGAACGGCCGCTTTCTGAAGCCTGACCAGCTCGCCGAGCGCTTCGATGGATCGCAGCGCGGCGCGAACAATGATCACACGATCGTGATGTGCGGCTCGGGGGTGACCGCCTGCCACTTGCTGCTCGCGATGGAAGTCGCCGACGAGCACGGCGCCAAGCTGTACCCGGGTTCCTGGAGCGAGTGGATCCGCGATCCGTCACGGCCCGTCGCCAAAGGAAGAAGCGGTTAGCGGTAGGCGGTTAGCGGTGAGTTCAGAACACACTGCGGGCCGGTGACGCACCGGCCGAGTTCTGGCGTGCGACGCCGTTCCGTTTTTCTTCCTGCGAACCGCTAACCGCCAACCGCTAACCGCTTCTCTTCTGCTATCTTTCGCGCGCCTTTCAACCCGCCGCCGCGAGAGCGCCGCCGAAGTGGACCACACAGCAAAAAAATTCACACCGAACGCCCAATGGGACGCCGAGGACTCACTCGACCTGTATCAGGTGTCCGCCTGGGGTAAGGGCTACTTCTGGATCAATGACGCAGGACATGTCGTTGTGCGCCCCGACTCCTCGGCGGAGCACGAGATCGATCTCTTCGAAGTGGTCGAAGGATTGAAGGCGCGCGACCTGACGACGCCGGTCGTCGTGCGCTTCTCTGACATCCTGCGGCACCGCCTCGTCCGATTGCAGAAGGCGTTTGCGCAAGCGATAGCTGAAAACGACTACAAAAACCGCTATTGCGCCGTGTTCCCCATCAAGGTGAATCAGCAGCGGCTGGTCGTGGAGGAGGTATATCGCTACGGCAAGGAGTTCGGCTTTGGTCTCGAGGCGGGCTCAAAGCCGGAGCTGCTGGCCGTCATGGCGCTGACGGAAGATGCGCCCGATCGCATGATCGTCTGCAACGGTTTCAAGGACGACAGCTACATCGAAGCCGTCATTCTCGCGACCAAGCTCGGACGCACGATCATTCCGGTCATCGAGAATTTCGAAGAGCTCAAACTCGTGCTGCGTCACGCGGAAAAATATCAGGTGCGCCCCCGGATCGGCGTGCGCGTGAAGCTTGCAAGCGAGGGCGCCGGGCGCTGGCGCGATTCCGCCGGCGAGAAGTCGAAGTTCGGCCTGTTCATCAGCGAGATTCTGGAACTCGTGGAAACGCTGCGTCGGCATGGGATGCTCGATTGCCTCGAACTCGTTCATTGCCACCCGGGCAGTCAGTTGCAGGACATCCGCCGCGTCAAGGATGCGATCAACGAGCTCGCCCACGTCTACGCCGAACTGAAGCTGATGGGCGCGGGACTCAAGTACATCGACGTCGGCGGAGGCCTCGGCGTCGACTACGACGGCAGCGGCACGAATTTCGAGTCCTCGATGAACTACACGATGAACGAATATGCGAGCGACGTCGTGTACCGCATCGCGAGCGTGTGCAACGCTCGCGAGATCGAACACCCGATCATCGTCAGCGAGTCCGGCCGTGCGACCGCCGCGCATCACAGCGTGCTGATCTTCAACACGCTCGGCTCCTCGGCGCTCGATCAGTTCCGCATCGCCGGCCGGGTCGAAGACGACTACAACGGCGACCAGGAGCCGCCGCAGCCCGTGCTCGACCTGTTCGAGGCGTATCGCACCGTCTCCGAGCGTCGGCTGGTCGAGTGCTATCACGACGCTCTGCAGGCGCGCGAGCAGGCGCTGCAGATGTTCAATCTGGGACTGCTGAGCCTTGAGTTTCGCGGCCTCGCTGAGCGCCTGTACTGGGCGACGTGCGCCAGGATTCGCGACTACTGCCGCAAGCTCGAAAATCCGCCGGAAGAACTGGAGGGGCTGGAGCTCATCCTCTCCGACACGTATTTCTGCAACTTCTCGGTGTTTCAATCCTTGCCGGACAGCTGGGCGATCGGCCAGTTGTTCCCGATCATGCCGATTCACCGCTTGAACGAGAAACCGACGCGCAACGCGGTGCTTGCCGACATAACCTGCGACTCCGACGGCAAGATCGACCGCTTCGTCAGTCAGCGCGACGTCAAGCGGACGCTCGAACTGCACGAGCTTCGCCCCGACGAGGAGTACTACCTGGCGGCGTTTCTGGTCGGCGCCTATCAGGAAACGCTGGGCGATCTGCACAACCTGTTCGGGGACACGCATGTCGTGCATATCCGTCTGCATGATGAAGGCGGCTGGTGGATCGAAGAGATCGTCAAGGGCGACACGGCCGGCAAGGTGCTGAGCTACATGCAATACGACGTCGATCGCCTGTTCCCGCAGTTCGCCCGCGACTGCGAACGGGCGGTTCGCGAAGGGCGCATGACGCTCACGGAAAGTCAGGCGCTGCGCCGCTTCTACGAGTGGGAGTTGAACGGGTATACCTATCTCGAGCCGGATTGAGCTCCGGAAGTAACTCGTGACTGGTGAATGCTCGGGAATGCTGCTGGCGCCGGCGGCGTCGGAGCGCTAATCACCCGGTTACTGGTCCCAGATGACTTTGACCGGTCATCTTTTCGTCGTTCAGCGTTCACACGCCGTTAAAGACGCCCCGCCATGATGCACTCCGGTTTGACGGAGCATTTCATGGACCCTTTGACCACCCTCTACGAGCGCCTGCGCGCGCTGGCGCCGCCGGGCGCCTACCCTGCCGAGCCCGCCTCATATGAGGAATGGCTGCAATACTGGAACGACGACGACACCGACCTCGGCAATCTGCGCAACTTCGAGCACTGGCTGTCGCGCAGGCGGACGGAATATTAACGGCCCCCTGATCTGCTGCCGTGCCAGAGCAACGGCAATGGTCTTTCGGGAATCCGCATTCTTCGAACGTCGATCAATCTGGGCGGGCCACCAGAACGCCGTCGGCCAGGCCCCAAATCCCAGGAGGGCGCCCGGCGTGCCGGCTTGGCGGGGAACGCGTCGGCATCCGGAGGCTAGTCCGTGTCTTTCTGACGGCTAGCCGGTCACTTTTCCCGCAACTTGTTGCAGTTGCAAAAAACCTGAGCCGGAACGCGACGTTGCAAGCCGAAAAACACTGACGTAGTATCGGTCGCGGTCCGCTATTACGCATCAACCTAAACGAGCGACCACGTCGACACGAGTGTTCGTCAGGATCTGCAGTTCTATAGCGCCTCCCGGGCACTCCCTCCTCCTGTAGCGGAAAGTTGATTGCAAGCGACCAAGGCGCAGCCTGTCTCCCTTGATCCGGGGTTTTCGAGACCATCCGGAACGGGCGGCTTTGCTGCAACTCCTGTCTGGCCTCAAGAGTGATGCATCGATGACGACGATCTACGTTGGCAATCTTCCTTTCAGCGCTACCGAAGCGGACGTTCGCAGTCTGTTCGAACAACATGGCGCAGTTCAGTCCGTCAAACTGGTGAACGATCGCGAAACAGGTCGCCCGCGCGGCTTTGGGTTCGTCGAGATGTCCTCGACGGACGCGCAAAACGCGATTCAGCATACCAACGGCTTCCAGATGGGCGGGCGACCGCTCCGCGTGAACGAAGCCCGCGAACGCGAAGCGCGCCCGCCGCGCCAGAACGGGCGCTGGTAATCCAGGTTTGATCGGGGCCCGGTCCTGCCGGGCCCGACTTCGCGAGAGCGCAGTCGCGCTTTCGCCTGTACTCGTCTTGTCTTCTCATCCCGATGCGACGAGTCGCACGGTGCGGGCGGGGACCCGCTGCCCAGGCGCCGTCCGAGAGAGTGTCAGCGATTCATCAGACGTCGTCTTTCAATCGGTTGCATCGTTGATAGTCCCGGCTCGTCGACGTGTATAGCGCTTCCTTAGGAAACCGCTGCATGGGCGCCATCCGACCCCGTCTTCAATCAGCTGCATCTTTGAAAGCTCAGGGTGGTCGACCTGCGCAGAGGTTCCCTCGGTAAATGCTGAGCAAGTGCTATCTGATGGAGACAGCAGCTTCGCAAACCCCGTCTTTCGACCCTTTCCATTCTTCGGCTTCGGTAGCCTGCGGACTTAATCAGCGCTTCCTTAGGTAGCCGGCGCCGCACGATTGCACTATCTTCGCGCCTATCGTTTCCGCGAACGCGTTGATCTCACCGTCGCTCCGAAGATTCCAGAGAATGGTGATAGTTCAAAGGCAAGGCTCATCAAGTCAGCTCTCGCCGGTTTGCGCAACCAGAGCACGTACGCGAGGACCGCTGATGCGTTTGCGAGCAGTCACGGCCGTGCTGGCCGCATCGAGTTTCCTGGCGACCGGCTGCGCGATGCAACGCAGCGACTCCTCGTCCGCGCTCGATCGGATCCTCGCCGCTGATCACCGCTCTCCAGAGCATCGCGCCCGCGACGTGTATCGACATCCGAAAGACACGCTGCTCTTTTTCGGCCTGCAGCCCGAAATGACGGTCGTCGAGGTCTGGCCAGGCGCCGGCTGGTACACGGAAGTCCTCGCGCCGTTGCTGCGCGAACGCGGGAAACTCTACGCCGCGCATCTCGATCCTGCTTCGAGTGAGTACGCGAAGAATACTGTCGACGCCTTCAGGGCCAAGTTGGCCGCCCGGCCGGAGCTCTATGACAAGGTCGTTTTGACGACGCTCGCAGCGCCGCCCGCAAAGAATGAACTGGCCCCGCCAGGTTCAGCTGACGCGGTGCTGACGTTTCGCAACTTGCACAACTGGATGATGTTCGGGTGGGACCGCGCGGCGTTCGAGGCTATGCACGCCGCGCTGAAACCCGGCGGTGTGCTTGGCGTCGTGGAGCATCGCGGCGATCCGCGACTGCCGCAGGACCCGAAAGCCGCGTCCGGCTACGTGAACGAGCAATATGCGATCGACCTCATCGAGAGCGCTGGCTTTCGTCTCGTGGCGCGTTCGAACGTCAACGCCAATCCGCTGGACGTCAAGAACTATGAGAAGGGCGTCTGGACGCTGCCGCCCGGATACGCGGCGGGCGACAACGATCGCGGCCGCTACGCGCAGATCGGCGAAAGCGATCGCTTCACGCTCAAGTTCGTGAAGATCGCGAAATGACGGCGGAGGTCGGGACTCGGAACGCCGGACCAGGGACTCTGGTGAGAGTCGCCGCCGCCGCTGCGGCGGGATTGCTCGCCACGTTCGCCGTCGTTCCAACCGCGCCGGGGCAGTCGCAGGATGCGACGGTGCTGAAGGCGAAAGGCAAGTTGCGTCTTCTCGGCAGCGACATCCCGCCGGGAACGCGCAAGCGACTCACCTGGACCAGCGGCACGGCCATCGAAGGCTTCGTTGTGCCGGTGCCGGTGATCGTGCTCAACGGAAAAGGACCCGGCCCCGTGCTGTGCCTGACCGCCGCGGTCCACGGCGACGAGTTGAACGGCATCGAAGTCACGCGCCGTATCCTTGACGACATAGACGTCGAGGACCTGAATGGCGCGGTCATCGGCGTGCCAATCGTCAACCTTCAGGGCTTCTATCGCGGCACACGCTATCTGCCGGACCGACGCGACCTGAACCGTTACTTCCCGGGGAACGCGCGAGGCAGCGCCGCGACGCGCATGGCGCACTCCTTCTTCACTGAAGTCATCCGCCACTGCTCCGCGCTCATCGATCTGCACACGGGTTCTCTCAATCGCACCAATCTCCCTCAGGTGCGCGCCGATCTGCGCGGAACGCAGGTCGCGCGCATGACGCAGGCGTTCGGCGCCACAGTGGTCCTGCACAGCGTCGGAGATCGCGGCTCGCTGCGACGTGCGGCGAGCGAAGCGGGCATCCCGGCGGTGACCTTTGAAATGGGCGAACCGATGCGTGTGCAGCCGGAGCAGGTCGAACACGGCGCCAAGGCGATCGAGACGCTGATGTATTCGCTCGGCATGACGCACCAGCGTCGCTACTGGGGCGATCCGGAACCCGTGTACTACGCCTCGAAGTGGGTGCGGGTCGATCACGGCGGCATCCTGTTTTCCGATGTCGCTCTCGGTGAACGCGTCAGCGAAGGGGAATTGCTCGGCGTCGTGACCGATCCGATCTCGAATCAGCAGCATCGCGTCTACGCGCCGATCGGCGGACGCATCCTCGGCATGGCGCTGAACCAGGTCGTACTGCCCGGTTTCGCTGCATACCGCATCGGCACAGCGACATCCAAGTCGGACGCTGCAATCCGAAGTTCCGAGGACGCCGCCGACGACGCGCCGGACGATGAGGACTCGACGGAGGACGCAGACGCGTCGCCGCGCGGCTGACTCACCCACCTGGTGCTCGCAGTCGGAATGTCGTGGTCGCACCTCTATCAGCGCTGGTCGGGCCAGGCGACCGTGGACGAGGCCGAAGAGAGGTAAGCATGGCGATTGAATCGCTGAAGACGGTGTTCGCCGGGCGCGTCATCCAGGTGAACGTCGAGCGTGTACGCCTGCCCAACGACGCCGTGGCGGATCTCGAGATCGTGCACCATCCCGGCGGCGCCGCCGTCGTCGCCGTCGATGATGAGAAACGCGTGTGCCTGCTGCGACAGTACCGGCATGCAGCGAGCGGATGGGTATGGGAGCTCCCGGCCGGCAAGATCGACAACCGCGAACCGCCGTTCGAGACGGCGCAGCGCGAACTCGAAGAGGAAGCGGGCGTAGCCGCCGCCGAATGGCGCAGCCTCGGAGACTACCTGAGCTCGCCGGGCGTCTTTACAGAAGTCATTCACCTGTTTCTGGCGACCCGTCTTACGGCGCTGGGCATCCGGCCCGAGGCGCACGAGGTCTTCGAAGTTCACTGGCTGCCGCTCGACGTCGCGGCGCGCATGGCGAGGGACGGCGAACTGCGCGACGGCAAGTCGCTCGTGGGGATCTTTCGCGCGGCGGCGCTGCTTCAGGCTGCGGCCTGAGGAAGCTCTGATTTACCCGTCTACCCTGACATTCGAAGCATGCAGACGCCTGAAAGATGACCAAAGGAAATCCCGTCCACGCGGGACAAGGTGCACCGAAGATGCGATTGCTTTCGGATGGCAGTAGGTCAGAGGGTCACTGAACATTACGTGAAACGCGCGGCGTCCTGGGTGCGCGAAGCGCGTCGCGATTTCGCCAAATGCGTCACACTTTTTGTGCTTGTCCCGGCGGCGCTCGCACAATCCAATACGGCCGAACATGAAGGCCTTGCGTGACGGTGCACGCCTCGTCGCACGAGCGCTCCTCTACAATAGACGCATGGAAATGCGCGCACCTGAAGGCGACTTACGATGAAAGACGAGCTGAAGAAGCTGGGTCTGCGCATCCGGCCCCGAACGGTCGCGCGAGCGAGCGCAGAGAAGCCCGGGCAAATTGCATTCGACGATCGCGGCAACGCGGTGTACGAGTGGAAGGACGATCTCCTCGTCGAGGACAGCGAGAACGGCGAACGTGCGCGCCGCCGCGCGCTTGCGCACCCGGGTCTGTCGCTCATGGACGATGAGCCGGCCGCCAACGCGCCGATTCGCAACAATGCGAAGGGCCTGCGTCTCGGCTATGACCCCTACCAAAGCGGGCTCCTGCCGAAGAAAGAGGTCAGGAAAAAGCGCGACCTGCGCGAGCTTTCGAAGTGGATCGAAGCGAAGAAGAAGCTCGAGCAGGAGAATGATTCGTGATTCGTGAGCCGTGAGTCGCAGGACTGCCGCTCTGCCGCTCACGACTCACGACTCACACAGCCAACTGGCGAATTTTCTCCTGATGGCCGCAGCGGAAGAAGCGCCGCAGCTCTGCGACCCACGCTTCCGGCCTTGACTGCCGTCGATTCAGGTAGCGCTCATCCAGCGTCCGGCAGTAACGCGCTGCATGGCGGTTCGCCTCTTCGTACCGTATGCGAGTCGCTGCGTCGCGCTGCGGAAGGAAACTCACTGCGTTGAACAGTCGCGCATGCAGCGCGCCGGGGAATCGTCCGCCGCGCTGCTGCATCAGCAGCGCGAGCGCGCACGCGTACTTGTCTACTTCACCCTGCAGCTCCAGTTCCAGCAGCGACACAGTGCGGCCGCGCGCGAGGCTCCACATCAGATAATGGAAGTGGCTGACGCCCTCCAGCGCCGTGCAGTAGTCATGCAGATTGTCATCCTGAAGCGCGTGCAGCGGATCGCGCGTCGCGAGCCGATCGAGCACCCTCTGGTCGATGAACACGCCGACGCGCACGCTCTCCTCGTCATGCGCCATGAGCACCTGCTCATCGCTCGCGCCTGACGCCTCCTCGCCCATGACCGCCGCAAGCTGCAGGCGATCTGAGAACACGAAGTTCTGCACGTCGTGTTCGACCGGAGCGTCGTACAGCCGTGCGAGCAGCAGTTGCATGCGTCGCAGCAGCATCGACTTCAATGCTCCGCGCGTGCGTCCGCCGGGAGCGGCGCGACGCCGAGACGCCGCAGTATGCCGTAGGCCCGCGGACTGCCTGTCTTCAGCCAGATCTCGTACAAGCGCAGGATGTCTTTGTCGCTGTGCTTGTGCGCCATCTCGGCGACCTCATTGAGTACGTCGACGACTCGCTGAAATTTCTGCGCAAGCTCCAGGAAGACCCCCGTGAACGCCTGCCCGCGCAGCGTTCCGCGCATGTTCTCGGCGAGCGCGCCGTACGCGCGACCGCCCATCGCGATGTGATAGTCGATGTCGACCAGCTTGCGCGCAAAGCTCTGTGCAAAGAATCCGGCGATGAACAGCGATACATCGCCGAGTCTGCGCAATGCGGCGTCACGCTGTTGTGCGGTGGTCGCCTCGGACGCCTCCGCCAGCATGAGCGCGAGCGGCCTGAGGCGTACGCCTTCGGGCGTTCGCTCGTACAACGCTTCAGAGCGCGCGAACATGGTGAGCACATTGACGACGTAGTGCTCTGTGTGATCGTCGACATCGACGCGCTGTTTGCGCAACGCCGTCTGCATCGATTCATGAAAGAACTCGCGCAGATTCGCGACCGTCACTACGGGCTGGGGTTCTGGTGCATCCTCCATCGATCGACGCCTCGCTGTTCGTCTCCTCGTCAGATTAAATTCCGACCCACACTGGTCGGTTCCCGGCGCTGCCTGCTCGCCTGTGACTACAAATCGCGCGGATCGCGCCCCGAGTCTGTGAGGAGCGTCGCGGATTCGATCTGGCAGCGCGGCGTCTTAAGTGCTAGTACCCGGTTCACCAGGCAGCGGCGCCGTGGAGCCGCGGCCGGAGAGCGTGCGCTTTTTCCGGAATCTGACGTTGAAATGACCAGGGATCGGTCGCAGTTTGAACGCGTCGCCGACAGAGACGTTGTCGTTCGCGGATGCGGGGTCGGCCGCGACTTCACCGTCGCGACAGCGACATGTCGCCGGGAGCAACTGCGCCGCAGCCGATGCGACGGGGAGTCGACGAGCGCATCGTCGCCGCGTCTGCGGTCATGCGGCCAATACTGAAGGGCGTGTACGCACCCGCCTGCGATGCGTCGATCTGTGACGGTGTTCGCACGAAACGACGGGGCAAAAAAGAAAGGCCCCGCGGGTTACCCCACGGGGCCTTTGCTTTGCTCAATGAGCCGGGGCTTACCAGCGACCGCCGCCGCCGCCACCGCCGCCACCGCCGCCGCCGCGAGGACCGCGACCGCCGCCGCCGCCGCCGCCGCCGCCCTGACGCTCCTGCGCCTCATTCACGCGCAGCGGACGCCCGCCCATGTCCTTGCCGTTCAGCGACTGGATGGCTCGCTGAGCGTCGGCGCGCGGCATTTCGACGAAGCCGAAACCGCGGGGACGACCCGTTTCGCGATCATTGATCAGCGCCACGGACTCGACGGTGCCGTGTGCTTCGAACAACTGACGCACCTGCGCCTCATCCGCCGAGAACGGCAGGTTACCCACATAGATCTTTGTCATAGCAATACAGTCTCTCTGCTGAAAAAAGCCCCGAGCGCGATCCCCATTCGGACAGATCGATGCTGCGAGGCCTGGTTACAAACGGGCTCCGCCCTCGCAACGCTCGCCTTCTTGACGCTCGTCACGGTCGTGATCCCAGGCCTACGTTCGCGGTCTCGTCGGATTTTTCAGAAGTTGGCCGAATGGAAGGGTCGTCAATGACCCGGCTGGCCAAGCCAGAGAAAAAAGCGGGCAAAGGCACAACGAACGGCGCGGAATGTACGCCAAAGCCCGCTCCGAGGCAATTGGATGCATGCTCTTGAAACAGCGGGATATAGACGGACTCAGCGGCCTTGAGCGGCCCTACCGGAGGGCGCTTACGCCCAGAACTTCGACCAGTTCGTCAAGCGAACGGACGTTGTGGCGAGCCGGTTCGATCGTCGCCGGCCACTCCGCCTGCGTGCGGTTGATCCAGATGGCCTGCATGCCCGCCCGGCGGGCGCCCTCGACGTCCAGATGCGGATCATCCCCGACGTACACGACCTCATCGAGGGCCAGGTCGGTCGCCTCGATGACCTTCCGGAAGATGACCGGGTCGGGCTTCAGCGCCCCGACCTGGCGGGCGGCGACGCTGCGTTCGAAGAAATGCGCGAGCCCGATCCTGGCAAGATCTGCATTTCCATTGCTGGCGGTGAACAGGCGATAGCGCCGGTGCAGGATCCCGAGCGCCGGCAGCACCTCGTCATAGAGCTCCACTTCATTGCGCGCCCGGATAAAGACGTCGAACGCCTCTTCGGCCATCGTCTCCGCGTAGCCGAAGTCGCGCGCGTGATCACGCAGGGCCTGCAGACGCAGAAACGTGAAGTCGTGCTGCATCTGTGGGTAGAGCGCGGCCGTGCGCTCCCGCGCCGCACGCATTGTCTCCACTGTGTGCGCAGCGACGACCCTGGGATACCGCTCCGCGAGGTAGTCGTACATCGCCTGCTCCGCACGCCGGATCACCGGCCAGACGTCCCAGAGCGTGTTGTCGAGGTCGAAGCAGATGGCGCGGATGGGCTTCAAGCTATGTTTCCGTTGTCGGTTGTCCGTGAGTTGACCGTCCGGAGCACCGGTCTGCTCACAACGGGCAACTCAAAACGCACAACGACGCCGGAGAGACGCGTGCGCATCACCGGCCAGGCACGGCGGCGAGGCCGCGCTGCAGGTCAGCCTTGAGATCGTCGAGGTGTTCGAGGCCGACGGAGATACGAAGCAGACCTTCCGTAATGCCGGCGCGCTCGCGTTCCGCAGCAGTGATTCGCGAATGCGTGGTGCTCGCGGGATGGGTGATGGTGGTTTTTACATCGCCAAGATTCGCGGTGATCGACATGAGCTGGGTCGCGTCGATGAACGCCCACGCGCCGTTGCGGCCGTGCTCCACTTCGAACGCGATGATGCCGCCGAAGGCCGACTGCTGGCGTCGGGCCAGACCATGTTGCGGATGCGACTCGAGTCCCGCGTAGTACACCTTGCGCACGCCCGGCTGCCGCTCGAGCCATCCGGCGAGCTGCAGCGCCGCCGCCGAATGTGCATGCATGCGCAGCTCGAGCGTTTCGAGCCCCTTCAGGAACACCCAGGCGTTGAACGGGCTCATGCTCGGGCCCGCCGAGCGGATGAACCCGAAGATGTCCGCGCCCACCAACTGCGCATTGCCCACCACTGCGCCGCCGACGCAGCGCCCCTGGCCATCGAGAAATTTCGTGGCGGAATGGATCACCAGGTCCGCACCGAGCTCGAACGGCTTCTGCAAGGCAGGAGTGCAAAAACAATTGTCGACCGCCAGCAGGACGCCGCGCTCATGCGCAATGGCGGCGATCGCGCGGATGTCGGCGATCACCGAAAGGGGATTGGACGGCGTCTCCAGGAACAACAATCGGGTGTTCGGCTTGATGGCGTCGCGCCACGCAGCGTCGTCATCCGGTCGGACGTACGTCACTTCGACGCCGAATTTCACGAGGTAGCGGTTCAGCAGCGCGATCGTCGATCCGAACACACTGTCCGAGCAGACGATATGGTCGCCCGCCTTCATGAGCGCCATGCACGTAGCGAGAATCGCCGCCATGCCCGAACCCGTCGCCACGCACGCCGCGCCGCCCTCCATCGCGGCCAGACGCTCCTCGAAGCAGCGCACGGTCGGATTCGTAAAGCGCGAATAGATGTTGCCCTTGTCCGTCTCGGCGAATCGCGCCGCCGCCTCGGCGGCGTTCCGGAAGACGTAGCTCGACGTCGTGAAAATCGGCTCGGCATGCTCGCCTTCGTGCGTGCGAACCTGACCTGCGCGGATCGCGAGCGTGGAGGGATGCTGATTGTTCATGGAAGTGACTGGTGACTCGGTCAGAAATCGCGTCAGCAGGCCGGCCGCTCTCTCGTCTCTGTGTAGTGTAAGAAAAAAGCACTCCGGCGTTCACAGAATTTCAATGGACGCGGCGGCGAAGTTCGGCATTGTCGCGTTTCACTCGGAAGACGCCTCCCTTCGGCCATTCACCAGTCACTAGTCACGAGTCACTTCTTCTTATGCTCACGCTCGTCATCGGCGACAAGAATCTCTCGAGTTGGTCGCTGCGTCCGTGGCTGGTGCTACGGCGTTTCAGCTTCGAGTTCCGGGAGGTTAGCCTCGCGCTCGACACCCCGGAGTTCAAAGCGCAGATCAGTCGCTATTCGGGAGCGAATCGTGTGCCCGTGCTCATCGACGACGAGTTGCACGTTTGGGACTCGCTGGCCATCGTCGAGTACCTCAACGAGAAGGTGCAGGGTCGCGCCTGGCCGTCGGCCTCCGCCGCCCGTGCGCAGGCGCGCTCGGTCAGCGCGGAAATGCATTCGGGTTTCGCCGCGCTTCGCCAGACCTGGTCGATGCGCGCGTTGGGAACGAATGCCGATGTCCCGCTGACGCCGGCGGCGGCAAGCGACGTCGCTCGCATCGACGAGCTGTGGAACGAGTGTCGCCGACAGTACGGTGCGCAGGGCCCGTGGCTGTTCGGCGAGTACTCAATCGCGGATGCGATGTACGCGCCAGTCGTGCTGCGATTCAATCACTACGGCGCCACGCTCTCGGCGACCGGCGCCGCGTACATGCGTCAGACCCTGCAGGATCCGCACTTGCAGCAGTGGATCGCAGAAGCGGCTCGGGAAATCGCTGGCCGCCAGCGATCTTCTGCATAGACACGATCTGAAAAATCTCACTGCGTTCGCGACCTCGCCTTTCAATCCGTCGCAGCACTGAAAGCTCCGGGTAGTCGAGCTGCGCAGCGCTGCCTGGCTGCCAGCCGGAAATCACAGCGCACGAATCGCAGGTCGCTGGTAGCTATTCTTCCTACGCAAGTTCCACGTATAAGGCGCACGGACAACCTACAAGGCCGTGGCTAGAATCGGCCGCTCCCTCTCGCGCAGGAACACCCCCATGCGCTGGTCGTCCGCGGTCGACACCGATGATTCCCTGGATGTTGCAGTTGAACAATCGGCCGAGAGGATTTTTCTCGGGCTGGACCGCCAGGAACCTGACCTCCTCATTGCGTTCGTGAGCTCGCAGCACGCTGCACGCTTTGACGCAGTCAGCGAACTGCTGCACCGGGAGTTCGAGAACGCGTTTGTGTTCGGTTGTTGTGCGGGCGGGGTGATCGGGGGAGGTCGCGAGGTCGAAGACCGGCCAGGGCTGTCGCTCACCGGCGCTTTGCTGCCGGGAGTAAAGCTGAAGGGCACGCACCTCGACGCCGCTCAGACGCCGCCCCCTCATGCCGACGTGCGTGTGTGGGAGGACGCGTTGCGGATGACTGCGAATCAGCAGCCGTCCTTTCTGGTGCTCGCCGATCCGTACAGCTTCGAGACCGAAGCGTACGTACGGGGACTCGATCGGGTCTATCCGCTGTCGCCGAAAATCGGCGGCCTCGCAAGCGGCGCCCGGCAGGTCGGCGGCACGGCGCTGTACCTTGGGAATCAGGTCTACCACTCCGGGAGCGTGACGCTCGCGCTTACCGGCAATGTCGAAATCGATGCGGTCATCGCGCAGGGCTGCCGCCCGATAGGCGATCCCATGTTCGTCACGGCGGCGCATGAAAACCTGATCCGCGAACTCGACGGCCGAGCGCCGCGCGACGCGATTTCAGAGCTCTTCGAGCGAATGCCGGCCGCGGACCGCGAACTGTTCAGCCAGTCGTTGTTTCTGGGACTCGCGATGCGCAAGGACGCCAGCCAGTACGTGCCGGGCGACTTCCTCATCCGCAACATCCTCGGGATGGATCCGCAAAGCGGCGCCCTGTGGGTCAACGCCAATGTACCGGCGAACAGCGTGATTCAATTTCACCTGCGCGACGCGGCGACGTCCGCCTACGATCTGGAGCGCACGTTGCGCGGTTATCGCGCCTCGCGTTCTGTGGGTCCTGACTGCGGCGCCCTGCTGTTCTCGTGCAACGGGCGCGGCCTGGGGCTTTACGGGCAGGCGGACCACGACAGCAACGCCTTTCGCCGCCTCGTCGCGGACCTGCCGATCGGCGGCTTCTTCTGCAGCGGTGAAATCGGCCCGATCCAGAACGCGACCTACCTGCATGGGTATACCAGCGCGTTCGCTGTGTTTCGCGAGCGCCAGTAGCCGTGCAAGGCGTGACGCCTTCGCGCCAGTTCTCCGTTGTGAGTTGTGCGTTGTGCGCCCGGAGCCATGCCTTGAGCATTCTGCGGACAACGGATAACTGATAACTCACAACAGGGCCCCAATCTGGCCCAGATCGGGGCGGCTATACTCGCGACCTCTGCATCCGCTCCGGAGTCATCCGCTCATGCCCCGTTTGCGTCGCTCGCTCGCGCTGCTCTGCGCGCTCGTTCCGGCTGTCGCCGCCGTACACGCCGAAGATAGGCGTCCGTTCTCCGTTGAAGATCTCGTGCGCCTCAAGCGCGTGTCCGAGCCAGTCCTGTCGCCGGACGGCGCCGTCGTCGCGTTCAGCGTGCGCGAGACCGACATGGACGCCAATCGCGGACGGCAGGATATCTGGTCGCTCGACCTCTTGACGAAGGGCGCGCAGCCGCGTCGCCTGACGACGCATCGCGAGAACGACACCGCGCCCGAGTGGTCGTCGGATGGCCGTTATCTTTATTTTCTATCCGCGCGCAGCGGTTCAACGCAGGTCTGGCGACTCGCCGCCGCAGGCGGCGAAGCCGAACAGGTGACGGACCTGCCGCTCGACGTTGGTTCGTTTCGCGCGGCGCCGAACGGCGCGCGGCTGGCCGTGAGTCTGGACGTGTTCGCCGACTGCACGGACCTCGCCTGCACCAGCGAACGACTGCAGCAGGCGGGCGCGACGAAAGCGAGCGGCAAGGTTCACGACCGGATCTTCGTGCGGCACTGGGATACGTGGAGCGACGGCCGTATATCGCAGTTGTTTGTGCTTACGCTAACGAACGGCCGCGCCGTCGAACCTGTTTCCGTCACCGCGGCGCTCGACGCCGACGTCCCCTCGAAACCGTTCGGCGATGCGAGCGAGTACACATTTTCGCCCGACAGTACGAAGCTCGCCTTCAACGCGCGCATCAAGGGAAAGTCCGAGCCATGGTCGACGAACTTCGATGTCTATGAAGTGGGCGTCGACGGCGGCGAACCGCGGAATCTCACGGCCGGCAATCCCGCCTGGGATGCGCAGCCCGTGTACTCGCCGGACGGTTCGTTGCTCGCGTGGCGCGCGATGGAGCGGCCCGGCTTCGAGGCTGATCGCTTTCACGTCGTCCTCTCTGATCTCAAGACGGGCGAGCGGCGCGCGCTCACGCAGGGCTGGGACCGGTCAGTCGCCTCGATTGCATTCTCGCGCGACGGCAAAGCGATCTACGCGACGACGGATCACTTCGGACAGCATCCGCTCTGGTCGATCGATCTGAAAAGCGGGAAGCCGACCATGCTCACCGGACCGGGCCGCGTCGAGTCGTTTTCCGTCGGCGAGAAACAGATCGTCTTCTCGCTCTCCTCGCTGAAGTCGCCCGCTGAGTTGCAGACGCTGGCGTTGCGCGGCGGCGAACTGCGGGAGCTGCCGCGCATGAATGCAGACGCTTTCGCCCAGCTCGCGATCGGCGAACCCGAGCAGTTCACATTCGCCGGGGCGAACGGGGACACCGTGCATGGCTACGCGATGCGCCCCGCAAACTTCGATCCGAAGCGCCGCTATCCGGTCGCATTTATCGTGCATGGCGGACCGCAAGTGTCCTTCGGCAATCAATGGAGCTATCGCTGGAATCCGCAGACCTACGCCGGGGCGGGCTACGCCTCGGTGTTCATCGACTTCCACGGCTCGCCCGGCTACGCCCAGGCGTTCACCGATTCGATCAGCGGCGACTGGGGCGGCAAGCCGCTCGAGGATCTGCAGAAAGGTCTTGCGGCCGCGCTGGAGAAATACCCCTGGCTCGACGGCGGGCGAGCGTGCGCGCTCGGCGCATCCTACGGCGGCTTCATGATGAACTGGATCGCAGGCGTCTGGGCCGAACCGTTCAAGTGCATCGTCAACCACGCCGGCATCTTCGACAGTCGTTCGATGGCCTACACGACGGAAGAGCTGTGGTTCGATGAATGGGAGCACGGCGGCCCGCCGTTCGAAGTGCCGGAAAACTTCGAAAAGTGGAATCCCGTGCACCACGTCGCGCAATGGTCGAAGCCCATGCTGGTGATTCATGGCCAGCTCGATTTTCGCGTGCCCTACTCGCAGGGCGTTGCTGCGTTCACGGCGCTGCAGCGTCGCGGCGTCCCGAGCCGTCTGCTCATCTTCCCGAACGAGAATCACTGGGTGCTCAAGCCGGCGAACAGCATTCAATGGCATCGCGAAGTGGAAAAGTGGCTCGATCAATGGACAGGCGAAGGCGAATGACATGCGGCTCACGACACCGCGCATCGACCCCCTGCCCGAGTCCCAATGGACGGAGGAGCAACGCGAGTTGCTGACCCGCGGCAATCCAGCGCGTGTGCTCAACATCTTCAGGACGCTGATCCGTCACCCGGACCTCTATCGACGCTGGACGTCGTTCGGCAATCAGGTGCTCTTCAGGTCGTCGCTGTCCGCGCGCGACCGCGAACTGGCGATTCTGCGCGTCGGCTGCCTTTGCCAGTCGGGATACGAGGTTCATCAGCACACGCGCATCGGCAAGAGCGCGGGTCTGAGCGATGAGGAGATCGAGCGCATCAAGACAGGCCCGGACGCGCCGGGCTGGACGCCCATCGAGGCGACGCTGTTGCGTGCAGTGGATGAGCTGCACCGCGATCAATTCGTGGCCGACGCGACCTGGAGCACGCTGGCCGCGCACTACACGACCGAGCAGGTGATCGATCTTGTGTTTGTGGTCGGTCAGTACACGATGGTGTCGATGGCGCTCAATACGTTCGGCGTACAGATCGAGGGAGAATAGTGATTCGTGACTAGTGACCAGTGAATAGAAGTGCTGCGGCTTGCCGCCTCCTGCGACTCACGGCTCACGAATCACAAATCACAAGCTCGAGGGCAGCAAATGGCCGAACCGACTTCGACCTCCGCAGAGCGCGACCCCGAAACGATCTGGACGCCGCCTGAAGCGTTCGGAGGGGCGCCGGGACGCGCACGCCTCGCCGGTCGGACCATTCTGGTCGTCGGCGCCGGCTCGCAACCCTGCGACGATGCAGACGCGCCGACAGGCAACGGGCGGGCGATCTCCCTACTGGCGGCGCGGGAGGGCGCGCGAATCGCGTGCGTCGATCGCAATGAGGCCGCGGCCGTCGAGACGTTGCGACGCATTGAGGCCGAAGGCGGCGACGGCGGCGTGATCGTGGCGGATGTGAGCCACGAGGCGCAGTGCGCGCAGCTGGTCGCTGAAGCTGAAGAGTCGCTCGGCGGACTCGACGGGGTGGTGGTCAACGTCGGCGTGGGACTCGGACGCGGCCTTGCAGATACCGACGCACGCGCGTGGGATCAGACGTTCGCGATCAATCTGCGAGCGCATTTCCTGATCGCGAAAGCCGCTCTGCCCCGTCTCTCAGCCGGGGCGGCGCTCGTGTTCGTCGGCTCAACGGCTGCGATCAGACCGGGCACGGGCATTCCGGCGTATGACGCCTCGAAAGCAGGACTCGCGGGCCTGTGTCGTCACGTCGCCCATGAAGGCGCGCGTCAGGGCGTGCGCGCCAACCTGGTTGTTCCCGGCCTGATCGACACGCCGCTCGGCCGGGCGGCCAGCCGCGGCCGTCCTTCGCGCGCTCGCACACCGATCCCGCTGGGACGACAGGGCACAGGCTGGGAAGTCGCCTACGCCACCGTGTTTTTGTTGTCGGGCGAGGCGAGTTACATCACGGGCCAGGCCATTGTTGTCGACGGAGGGCTGTCCGCCCTCCGCTAGCGGTTGGCGGTTAGCGACTTGCGGTTGGTGAAGGTCACGAAGTGAACTGCGTCGCTCTCCTCTGACTAACCGCTAACCGCTGCGACCGCTAACCGCTGCTCTAGGCCTCATCAATCCGCCACGCCGCCTGGTAGTTGAAGCCGAAGCGGATAATCTGCTCGAGCACGGCGGCGTAGTTCACTCCGGCGGCCTTCGCCGAGTCTGCGAAGTCTTCCTGCTCGCTGATGTTGGGATTCGCATTCGCCTCGAGCACGAACACGCTGCCGTCGGGGCGCATGCGGAAGTCCATCCGCGCATAGCCGCTCATATACAGGGTCCGGTAGATGCGCTTCGATAATTTGTCCAGGTAGGCGGGCAGACCCTCGGGCAGGTCGCGTGCGGCGCCGGTGCGGATGCCGTGCTTCTTCTGGTAGCGGCGATCCCATTTCACCTTGCGCGTCGCGATCCCGGCCATGACGTCGGGCAGCGTGCCGAAATCCATCTCCCACACCGGAAAGGTGCGCAGACGATCATTGCCCATCACGCCGACGTAGAGTTCGCGTCCTTCGACGTATTCCTCGACCAGCGCATCGGAATTCGTCTGTTCGTGGATGAACTCGATGCGCTCCTTGAGCCGCTCTGCGTCAGGAACGACGGAAGCCTGGGATATGCCGAGCGAGGCGTCCTCGGTCGCCGACTTCACGAACAGCGGGAACTTGAGTTTGCGCGTCAGGCGGTAGCGCTGGCCCCGACGGAACAAGGCGAATCCAGGGGTCGGGATTCGATGGTAGGAAAGAATCTGTTTCGAGAGCACCTTGTCGCGCGAAATCATCATGCCGCGCGGGTTGCAGCCGGTGTACGGCAGCTTCATGAGCTCGAGGAACGCCACGACGTACTGATCGTAGGTGACGATGCCCTGAAACTCTTCGAGAAGATTGAAAGCAATGTCCGGTTTCCAGTCGGTGATCGTCGAGCGCAACTCGGCGAGGTTGTCGCCAAGGCCAAGCGCGCGCACCGAGTGTCCGCTCTTCTCGAGACATGCCATCACATCGGCTTCCGTACGGAACTCGTCGATCTCCTTGTCGCTGTAACCCTTGAGGCTCGCGGGCGGCACGAGACTTTCGTGCATCAGCACCAGCACTCGCATCGGTTTCATGATTGCTTCGCCCTCGCCTCGCCACTCAGGCCGCAATTCGCAACTACGAACGCACTTTCGATCGGGGTCGGATCTGCGACGACGCCGCGCTCACGCCGCCGCTCGCCAGGATTCCTGTTCATAGCGTGTAGCGCTCGCGGTCGCGGCGCAGGACGTCGATGAGAATGCGCTCGACCACGCCCACCACCGCGCGCTTTGCTTCTCGTTTTGACGCATCGACCACCAGATCGAGATCGCGGCACCGCTGAATGACCGTGCGGATCACATGGTGCACGAGATAGGGATGCAAACGCGAGCGGCGCATGAGGAGCCGTTCGATCTGCGGGCGGCACTGACGTACGAACGTGCTGGCGCGCGTGCGTCGTTTGCCCTCGCGATGCTTGCCGAAGATGCGCTTGAGACGCAGATCGTACGCATCGGGCGCTTCGAACTCATAGCGCGCACGCTTGCGCCGATAGTGCTCGCCGAGCGTGCGCGTGTTCTCGGAGAGCGGCTCGATCTGCGTCGCGATTCACGACGGGCGGGCGCTCGCCGCGAATGGCCGCCATCAACTCATCGACGTAGGCGAGCTTGCGCAGCGCCGGCCAGCCCTCATAGTGACGACGCCAGCGCGCGCGCGGCTGCAACCACACCGCGAACGTCTCGGCGAAATCCTCTGCGGGATGACTCTGCGCGTACCAGTGTCCGAGATGCAGCACGAAATTGCGGCTCGCCGGGCGCGGCTGATAGATGTCCGGATACGGACGCGACGCCTTGCCGAACGTGCGACGCCAGCCCTTGCGTCGCCGCAGCCGGTACGCGTTGTCGAGGGCGTGAGCCATCTCATGACGCAGGATGCGAGTCAGCCAGTTTGCGTTGCCGCCTTCGACTTCGCCCATGAGGCGCCGCTCGAGCCGCATGAGCCGGGGATGCGCCATGTAGAACGGCACGGCGATGCCCGGCACGCCGTCGGGCGAGAACCATTCGGTCGAGAGCCAGACGTGCGGACGAAAGCGAATGCCGCGGCGCGCGAGATCGCGACGAATCGCATTGACATGGTGCTCTACGGCGGAGTTGCGCAAGCTGAGGCGCAGATCGCAAAAACGCTTGCGCAGCAGCTCCTCCTCCGGAAGGCGCGTCCACGCCGGCTCACGCACTGCGGCGCGCCCGGCGGAACGCCGGCCTCTGGCGGCAGGACTGCGTCGCTGCGCAGCGGCGCCTTTGCGGCGAGTCGCCATCAGTCAGTTCAGCAAGTGCTGGGCGAGCGAGCGCAGGGCCGCATCTGCGGCGATGCGCCGGCGCCATTCGAGTGGAATCGCTGCGACTCCGTAGTGCGCGCCGCACAGCGCACCGCAGAGCGCGACCGCAGCCGGCGGGGTTCGGCTCGTCGTCGCGACGTGCAGCAGCGCATCGCGAAAGCCGTTCGTCGTCGCGAAGCTCCGGAGTGCGGCCTGAGTCACGCTGAGCGCATCGTTCGCGGCCGCTCCAGCAGGGTCGCGTCGAGTCAGCGCGGCCTTCACGGGCGACTTGAGCGAGCGCTGTCGCACCTGTTGCATCGCAGGTCCGTTGCAGGCGCGCAGTTCCACTATCGCGGCGCCGTTCAGCGCGTCGATCAACATCCCCGCCCACACCCGGCACAGGTCGAGCACGATCGGCGCTTGTTGCGTAGTGCGTGACACGTCGGCCGCCAGATCGATCGCGCTTACCGCGTCTCGTCGCAAAAACAGCGCGACCGCGAGCGTACGCGGCAAGCTGTGCGAGTCGAGATTTTTCGGATCGTGCGACCCGGCGTTGGGCTTCTTCGTCCATTGCCACGCAGAAAGGACGCGTCTCAGCTCGGCAGGAACTGGGGCGTCGATTGCACTGCGCGTCCACTGGAGGTAACGCTGCATCTGATCGGTCGCATCGTGTTTTCCCGCGGCGAGCAGGCTTTCGGCGACGGCGCTGGTCATGGCGGTATGCGCGCCAGTGCGCAGACTCGCATCGCGCAGACCGCCTGCCGCGTGCAGGGCGCCGGACAGCGTTGCGGCGTCGAAGCCATGCGTCGACACGAGCTCGCCGAGCGCATCGCCGAGCGCGAGGCCGATGAGCGCGCCTTCATACCGCGACCGGAGAGCCGGCTCTCCGCCCGATCCTCGCGAATCGTCCCGCCACTGACGCACAAAGTCGACCTGCGCTTCGGTCTCCGGCACGCTGGCCCAGCGGCGCGAACGGGCCGATTGCCGCCAGAGCGTCTGCAGATGGTCGAGCGCAGCCTGGTTCAACAGCCCGCCGCGGATCAGATGACATGCCATCGCCATGCCGGTGCGTCCGATGCCGAAGTGGCAATGAACGTATACACAACGACCCGCGGCAAGCTCGGCCTCGATTGCATCCACGATCTGCGTCATGTACGCGGGCGAGTCCGGCACGCTGTGGTCCAGGATGGGCAGCCGCTGGTAACGGATTCGCTGCTCGGTCAGCTCCGCCAGAAGGTGGTCGTACTCCGGCAACTCGCCTTCTTCTGTGAGGTCGATGAAACTCGTTATGCCCGCCCGCAGCAGGGCTTGCACGCGTTCCATCGCCTCGGGCTGCGACATGGATCCGGGGTAGTCGCCAGCGAGCAGACGCCCGGGCTCTACCCAGTACGCATTCGGCAGCGGCGGCTCGGCGCCAGGTCGATTTCGGTCATTCCAGAACATCGCTGCGATGATAGGGGGAGAGCGGATAGCGGATAGCGGATGGTCCGGACATCGAAGCCTGCGACTTCGCCCTGCACGGATGGCTTTAGGCTGTGCCGCCAACAATAGGGGCCCGCCCTCTGCTAACCGCTCACTGCTTCCAAGAGGAGACTTCATGTCCGTACTTCGTCGACTGTTCGCAGTTCGGTCCGTCGAGTCCATCGTTCAGGACCTCAACTCGGCGCCGCCGCTCAAGCGAGTCCTGACCGCGAGATCGCTCACGGCGATCGGCCTCGGGTCCACGATCGGCACGGGTATTTTCATCCTTACCGGTACAGTGGCTGCGAATCACGCCGGTCCTGCGCTGACGCTCGCGCTCCTCATCGCTGCGCTCGGCTCAACCTTCGCCGCGATCTGTTATGCCGAGTTCGCCGCGATGATCCCGGTGTCAGGCAGCGCGTACACCTATTCGTACGCCACGCTGGGTGAAGCGATCGCGTGGATCATCGGCTGGAACCTGTCGCTCGAATACATGATGTCGGCGTCGGCGGTCGCAGTCGGCTGGTCCGAATACGTCGTCAACATCCTCAACGACTGGGGCGTGCAGTTGCCGCACGCACTGATCAACGCCCCCTTCGGCAAGCAGGCGGACGGATTTCTCGGGCCGACCGGCGCCATCATCAATCTGCCCGCCGTGCTGATCATTCTTGCGCTCGGCTGGGTGTGCTACGTCGGTGTGCGAGAGTCCGCGACTGCAAACTCGATCATGGTCGCGCTGAAAGTCGTGATCATCGTGTTGTTCATCGTCGCCGGCATGGCTTACGTCGATACAGCGAACTGGGCGCCCTACATTCCACCGAACACGGGTAAGTTCGGCGAATTCGGCTGGACCGGCGTGCTGCAGGGCGCGGGAATCATCTTCTTTTCCTACGTGGGCTTCGACGCCGCGTCGACCACAGCACGCGAAGCGCGCAATCCGCAGCGCGATCTGCCGCTCGGCATACTCGGTGCGCTCGTGATCTCCGCGGTGCTGTACGTCGCGATGGCCGCCGTGATGACCGGCATGGTGCCGTATCAGAAGCTGGGCGCCGCGGCGCCGGTCGCGGTCGCGCTCGACGCGCATCCGCAGCTCGTGTGGCTGGGCTCTCTCGTAAAGCTCGGCGCGATCGCCGGCATGACCTCCGTCATCCTGATGTCGCTCCTCGGACAGCCGCGCATCCTGCTCGCGATGGCGGAAGACGGTTTGCTGCCGAAAGCGATTGGCAAAGTGCATCCCGTACATCGCACGCCGCACGTCGCGACGGCGTGGACCGTGATCCTCGCGGCGCTCTTCGCAGGCCTCTTCCCCCTGAACGTGCTCGGCGAACTGATTTCGATCGGCATCCTGCTCGCCTTCACTGGCGTCTGCATCGGCGTGCTGGTGCTGCGTCGTACGAAACCCGATGCGCCGCGACCCTTCCGCGTACCGTGGGCGCCGGTCACGTGCGTCGCTCGGCGCGCTGATCTGCGGCGGCATGACCTACTTCCTGCCGGCGGACACGTGGTGGCGTCTCCTCGTGTGGACGATCATCGGATTCTCGATCTACGGGCTGTACGGTTATCGTCACAGCCGACTGCGCGCCGAGGGGCGCTAGGACCGTTGTGCGTGGTACGTTCCGCGTTGTGCGTAGAGGCGTTCGCTCCAGGTCTGGCGGACAATGGACAACGCAGAACGGCGTCGTACCAGCGTACGCCTGAGAGTAAGCAGCCATGACGACGTCAACTTCTGTTTCCGCGAGCGGCTACGACCTGCGTCCGCTGAGCGATGCTGAACGCACGAAGTTCGCCGCCTCGTTGACTGACGAGGAGCGCTACGTAATTCTCAATCACGGCACTGAACGTCCGTTCTGCGGCACGCTTCTGCAGAACAAACAGGCGGGAATCTACGCCTGTCGCCTTTGCGGTCTGCCCTTGTTCAGGGCGGATTCAAAATTCGAATCGGGCACGGGCTGGCCGAGTTTCTATCAGCCGTTCGATCCGGCGCACATCGCCGGGATCGTCGATCGCAGCCACGGCATGACGCGCACGGAAATTCGCTGCAAACGCTGCGACGGCCATCTTGGGCATGTCTTTCCCGACGGCCCGCCGCCGACGCATCAACGCTACTGTCTCAACTCAGCGTCGCTCGAGTTCTTCCCCGACGGCGAGGCGCCGATGCAGCGCACGAGCGCCGCCTGACAGTTGCCCGTTCTCCGCTGTGCGTTGTGCGCAGAAGGCTTGCTCAACCTCAACGGACAACGGACAACTGAGAACGCACAACTTCGCGCTCAGGCTTCGTCATCATGACCGACGCGGTGTGGAGCGAATGCGATCCGGTCCAGCACGCCCATCAGCAGCGCGGAAACGACGAAGGTCAGGTGAATGATCACGTACCACATGAGTTTATCGTTCGGCGTTTCCCTGGCGTCCATGAACGCGCGCAGCAGGTGAATCGAGGAGATCGCGACGATCGACAGGGCGACTTTCAGCTTGAGTGAATTCGCATCGAGCTTCCCCAGCCAGCCAAGCTTCTCTGCATCCGCTTCGATGTCCAGCTTGGACACGAAGTTTTCGTAGCCCGAGAACATCACCATCACGATCAGGCTGCCGACCAGCACGAGGTCGACCATTGCGAGAAGACTCAGGACCAGGTCCGCCTCGGCCCGCTCGCTGTGCGACAGCACGTTCGAAAATACATGGAGGAATACGTTGTACACCTCCACGAAGAATGTGATGCCGAGCGCCACGAGCGCCAGCGACAGCCCGAGATAAACCGGCGCCAGAATCCAGCGGCTCGCGAACAGGATTTTTTCGATCGTCTTTTCCATCGAAGGCCCCGCTGCAGTCAGGCCGCGAATTCTACCTGCACGCGCCTCCAATGGTCAGGTTTCACGCGTATTGGCGTTGCGCGGTCCCGAGCGTAGAGTTCCGGCGACTCATCGTGTGGGTCAGCAGCAGAGCAAAGTGCTCGCCGAACCGGAAACGCATGTCTGCAGGACACAAGGAACGGGGACAGCCGCAGAATCGTGCAGCTGAAATCGAGGCGGCTCTGATTCAACTTGCGCGCCTGAGCGGCTCTTCGGGCGCTACGCTCCGTGACGTCTGGCTCGAGGTCGCCGATATTGCGGCTCGCACGCTCGACGTCGATCGCGTCGGCGCGTGGATGCTGGTCGACGAAGGTCGCGCGATCCGCTGCCGCTACCTGCTGCAACGCTCGAGCCGGCAGGTTTTTCAGGGCGCCGTGCTGCGCGCGCAGGACTTCCCCAGCTATTTTCAGGCCATGGAAGACCACCGCGCGATTGCGGCGGACGATGCACTCACCTCGCCGCTCACAAAGGAGCTCAGGCGTTCCTATCTCGAACCGCTCGGCATCACCTCGATGCTGGACGCGCCTGTCTATCTCGAGGGCCACATCGTCGGCGTCGTCTGCCACGAGCACGTCGGCCCGCGGCGCCGCTGGACAGACGCCGATTGCGCCTTCGCGAGCGCGGTCGCCGACAACGTCGCCCGCTTGTACGGCGAGCACGTGCGCAGAAACGCAGAATCGGCGCTGGCGGCGTATCAGCAGCATCTGATGGAACTGGATCGTATGGAGGCCGTCGGCAGGATGGCGGCTGGCGTCGCGCACGACTTTCGCGGCATCGTCGGCATAGCGCTCGGGTTCGCCGAGCTGATCCGGCGTGTGCCGGAACTGCCGCCGCAGGCCGACCACTACGCACAGCGGGTCGTCGACGCGCTGGAACGCGGTCGACGAATGACCGAGGAGATCGTGAAGTACGGCAAAGACGATCCGGTCTCGCCGCGCGTCCTGGACGTGGGCTCGGTCGTTACGACCGCGGCCAACATGTTCCGGGTCGTGTTGGGCTCCGCCGTGCAGCTCAAGCTGGCGACCGATCACACCGCGAGCCGCGTATTCGTCGATCCAGCGCAGATCGAGCGGGCGCTGCTCAATCTGGTCCTGAATGCTCGCGACTCGATGCCCTCAGGCGGTGAATTGCGCATCGGCGTCGAGGACGTCGCGATAGATGATGAGGATGGCGAGAGCGCCACGTACGTCGCGATCAGCGTGAGCGATACAGGCCGCGGCATGGATGAAGCCACCTGTGCGAGCGCGCTCAAGCCGTTCTTTACGACGAAGGGCGAACGCGGCACGGGTCTGGGACTCGTGATCGTCGATCAGATCGTCGCGCGCGCGGGCGGCCGCTTGAAAATTGAAAGTAAACCCGGCCGCGGCACGACGGTGCGGATGTACCTGCCGCGCATCGCCGGCGCGGCTGTTTAGCTGAGGTCTCTGAGAATCAAGAGCCGCGAAAGACCACAAAAAGGAAATGCAAACAGAGCAGGCGCCGACGCTCGCTGCAGTATCGCCGCCGGCATCCCGTTTCTCCCAGCGTGTCGTCTTTTTTGCGGTCTCTCGCGGCTACTCTTTCTTCTTCGCGGCATCCGAGTCGGCGACCGGATAGTCGGGATACGCCTCACGGAAGCGCTTCCACTCCTCATCCGCTTCTTCATTCTGGCCTTGCTCGCGCAGCTTGCGGATCTGCGTCAGCCAGCGGTCCGGGTCGTCGTGGAGAGCGTTTGCTGCGGGCGCCGCTGCTTCGATCTGCGCCGCGTCCGTCGCCACGACGGATGAAATAGCCTCCTGCGACGCCGCTCCCTCGATGGACCGAGGGCGTCTGCTGGCGACCGTTTCTTCGACTGCACGCGGCGCCGGCGTCGATGCGGCGATCTCCTCAGACCGGCGCGCGGACGTACCTTCGCGCTCCACTTGCCTCTTCAGCTCCCGCGCCTGCGCGGCTTCCCCATCGCTGCGCTCGGCTTCCGGCGGCGCAAAGGCAGGCGCGACTTCCCGCGCGGCTGCGACTGGCGGCGCTTCCGCCTTCGTTGCGGGCCGCACCGGCGCAACCGGTGTTTCCAGCAGCGCGTCCGAGCGCTCCTGCGCAGGCGACTGCGGCGCGGTTCGCGTTGGCGATTCCGCGCGCACTTCCGGCGCCGCTGACGCCGGCGGCTCGGCCCTCGACACGGCCGCGTGCTCGCGCGCTCCCTGATCCAGCACGATCGAGAGCGCCAGGATCGCTGAGGCGGCGACCGCGAGCGGCGCGGTCCAGCGCACCCACGGCCGCGACTTTGCTTGCCTCGTCGGCGCTGCGCGCGCCAGGGCGAGCACACGCTCATCGAGGTGCGCGGGCACGACATCAGCGCCGCTTTCGCGATAGCGCTGTGATACGGACGAGCCGCCCTTCAGGTACTCATCGAGCGCCTGCTCGTCGGTCATGTGTTCGGGAGTGCGTTCGCTCACGACGCTGTACCCTGTGAAAGCGTTGCGGGACGATGCTGTTGCAGTGTGGCGCGCAACTTCGTCAACGCATAGCGCAAGCGGCTTTTTGCGGTTTCCATCGCGACGCCGGTGATCCTGCCGATCTCCTCGAGACTGAGCCCGCTTTCTTCGTAAAGGACGAAGACATCGCGCTGTTCCGCGGGGAGCTGATCCAGTGCGCGGCGAAAGTCCGCACGCAACTGCGCCTCGGCCGCTGCGGCCTCCGGCTGCTCATGTAAGGCGCTGGGCAGGCTGTCCGCCAACCCATCGACGTCCTGCGCCTGGCTTTGCGGTCTGTCGGCTCTGCGAAAGTGGTCCACCGCGCAGTTGTGGGCAATGCGGTACAGGAACGTGTTGAATTGAGCGCGGACTTCGTACCGCTCGCGGCTGCCGATCACTTTGCTCCACACCTCCTGAAACAGATCGTTCGCGATTTCGGGGCTGCGGCACATGCGCTGCAAATACCGATACACCCCGCCCTTGTGCCGCGCATACAGAATCTCGAACGCGCGCACATCCCCGTCACGATAGCGCAGCATCAGCGTCGTATCGTCCGCTTCGCCGGCGTTTTGCGACGGCGAAGCGACAGCGCGATCCGGTGCGGCGACCAGCCGCAACTCGCCCGCAGCGACGGCGCCCTTCACACCTGACGTTGAATCCATGCGCTCAAGCGTAATACGCCCCTGGCGGTTGTTGCGAGTTGTGCGTTGCGCGTTGTGCGCAGAGCATTCGCGGCGCCTCTGGCGGACAACGGACAACTGTCAACGGACATCGCCGGCCGCGGCGACCGCCGCGGGCTGCAGCGCCTGTGCGAGCTTCACCAGCGACACGAATTCACGACGATAGCCTTCCTCGTCCTGCCCGAGGGCGCCCTTCGCGAGCGTTGCTGCATCCTCGAAGCTGAAGTCGCCGACGTGCTTCCCGCCGCGCAGCAACTGGCCGAATGCGGCGACGCTCGCAGCAAAACGGAAATCCGGCGACAGCTTGCCCGCGGGAACGACGGAGTCCTTCCGGATCGGATACTCGAGCAGCTGACTGGTCTTCGCAGTCGGCTGCTTGTAGCGCAGGCGCACATGTGCGAGTTCACCATTGCCGGCCGCGTTCGGCGTGCGCGAACCGTAGCGCAGCGGATCGATGCGGCCTTTGGCGCCGACAGGAACGATTTCGTACAGCGCCGTCACTCGATGGCCTGCACCAATCTCGCCCGCATCCACCTGATCGTTGTTGAAGTCCTCGCGTGCGAGCATGCGGTTCTCATATCCGATCAACCGGTATTCCAGGACTTCCGCCGGATTGAACTCGACCTGAATCTTCACGTCCTTCGCAATCGTGAATAACGTCGCCGCCAACTCCGATACGAGCACCTTGCGCGCCTCGGACAGCGTATCGACGTACGCGTAGTTGCCGTTGCCGGCGTCCGCCAGCCGCTCGAGCAACTGGTCGTTGTAGTTGCCTGTACCGAATCCCAGCGTGGTCAGCGCGACGCCTGCTTCGCGTTCGCGCTCCGCCATGTCAACCAGCGCCTCGAAGTTGACGACGCCGACGTTGAAGTCGCCATCGGTCGCGAGCACGACGCGGTTGACGCCGCCCGGGATATGCGTCGCCCGCGCGAGCTGGTAAGCGCGCTCTACGCCTTCGGCGCCATTCGTCGAACCGCCGGCTTCGAGCCGATCGATCGCTTCGCGGATCTTGTGCTTCTGGTCCCCCGGCGTCGGCTCGAGCACAACGCCGGAACTGCCCGCGTAGACGACCATCGACACGCGATCGCGCGCCGTCAACTGATCGGTCAGCAGGCGAAATGCGTTCTTGAGCAGAGGCAACTTGTCGGGCGTCTGCATCGAGCCCGACACATCGATGAGAAACACCAGGTTAGCGGCCGGGCGATCGTCCGGCGCGACTTCGAATCCCTTGATTCCGATCTTCAGCAACAGGGCCTGCGAGTTCCACGGCGCCGGCGCGAGTTCGGTCGCAACGCGAAACGGCGTCTCGCGCGTTGCGGGCGGCGCATACGGATAGTCGAAGTAATTGATCATCTCCTCGACACGGACCGCGTCCTGCGGCGGCAATTGCCCCGCGTTCAGAAAGCGCCGGACGTTTGCGTATGCGCCCGTATCGACGTCGATCGAAAACGTCGATACCGGCTGCTCGGCCGCGAGGCGCACGGGATTGTCGTCGAGGTGCTGATAGCGTTCGGTATTCGTCGGCTGCGCATAGACCGGCGGACAACAGATCGCCGATTGCACCTTTGTTGCAACTGCAGCGTCGACGACGAGGGCCGGTGCGGCTTCACGCCGCAACTCAGCCGCCGGCCTCACTCCTGCAGGCGGCTCGACCGCTACCGCTACGGGCGTCGACGGGGATTCCGCGGCCTGCTGTGACGGCGGGGCGTTCGCCGCCGCCTTCTCCTCGCGATGTGCGGCGCAAGCCGACATTACGGCGGCTACGACCAGCAACGAACCGCTGCGCACCAGGGTTTTCATGGGGGTTTGTTCCTTGTTACGAACGCACGGTGCGTTCCCATGTGCGTAGTAACGAGGAGACAGCCGGATTCGGGTTACGGCGGTTCGGGAGCCAGGAGTCGAAGTTCGGGAATCGGGAGTCGCGAAGTCGGGAATCCGGACCCGGGACTCGAGAATCCGGAATCGGGAGTCGGCATTGAGGAATCCGCCTTCCCGCCTTCCCGCCTTCCCGCCTTCCCGCCTTCCCGCCTTTCCGGCATTCCGCCGCATTCCGCCATTCCGCTACCGGGGCTTCCAGAGAAACTCGTCCAACTGCTCCGCGCGCCGCGGCCAGCCATAGCGGTTGAGGTCGACCCGCCCGCCGACGAAGACAATGCCTTCCGCCTCAAGTTTATTGCGCTGTCGTCCGTGGGCTTCACTTCCGGCCGGGAAGGAGATTCGTCCGCTGGCGTTGATCACGCGCTGCCACGGGACGCGCGCGGCCGTTTGCCGTAGCACCGTACCCACCAGTCGCGCACGGCGCGGCAGGCCGGCTGCATCCGCAACGCCGCCATATGTGCTAACGCGCCCCCGAGGAATCCGCCGAACCGCTTCGAGGATGCGCTCCGCGTCAGTGAGCCCACCGGTCGGCCGTGCGATGGGGCGTGTCTTCTTCTTACGGCTCACGGCTCACGGCTCACGGCTCACGATTCCCGATTCCCGATTCCCGGAATCTCAATCGTCATATCGGAATCCGAT
Source organism: uncultured Gammaproteobacteria bacterium (assembly GCA_963723505.1). GTDB lineage: Bacteria > Pseudomonadota > Gammaproteobacteria > Steroidobacterales > Steroidobacteraceae > Steroidobacter. The sequence goes on along the minus strand of CAVRQU010000015.1, from coordinate 67,445 downwards.
CGTGCACCGTCTCCTGCGCGCGATCCGCCCGATCAGGATTGCGGCGGCGTTCACCGCCGGTGAGTGCGATGCCGAGCGCCGCGACGAACGGCAGTACACGTTCCAGAAAGTCGCCGGGAGAGTCAGGGAGCAGGTGAAACAGCAGCGACAGCACGCATGCAGACCACATTGCGCCGAGCATCGATCCGGGGCGAACCCGTTTGCCGCTCAGGCGCACGAGTACGAGCGGGCCAAGCGCGGCGCCGAGCGTCGTGAACGCGAACAACGAATGATCTGAGAGTCCGTCCGGCGCCAGGACGGCGAGGCCCAACACAGCAACGGCTGCGAGCAGCACACATGCTTTCGTCCACGGCGCCGAAAGCGGAGCGCTGCTGCGCTTCAGATCGACCGCGAGACTCGATGCAATGACGAGCAGAGGACTGCCGATGCTGAAGACGAGAGCCGCCAGAACTCCGATGACCAGCGTCGCCGCGAGCCACGGCGGCAAGAGGCGATTTGCGAGCGCGAGCAACGCCTGCTCCGGATGCTCCAGCCCGGCATAAAGCAGGTTCGCCGCCCAACCGCCGATCATCACGACGCCGAGCGACACGGCTATCCAGGCGAGCGACGCCCACCGCGTCCGCCGCAGCGTCGCCGCATCACGCGTAGCCATGAATCGATTCAGGGCCTGCGGCTGACCGCACATCGCGAGGCCCACGCCGAATCCGCCCGCAGCGAATGCGACGGCGACGACGCCGCGCTTGCCGCCGAACGCATCCTTCCAGACCGGATCGAGCGCGTCGATCGCGGCCTGTAATTGCTCCCAGCCGCCGAGCGCGATCATCGCCGGCGCGAGCAGAAATAGCGCAATCGCGAACACGAGGACGCCCTGTGCGACTTCGATCGCTGCAGCAGCGCGCAGACCGCCCATGACGATGCACATCGCGACAGCGGCGATGCAGAGCGTGATGCTGCTCGTGAAGTCGAAACCGAAGTCGAGCGCCAGCACTTGCGCCGCCGCGCGAACGGCGACGGTCGTCTGCAGCAACAGCGTCGTTGCGACGATGAAGACTGCGCTGCGCACGACGATGGGCTGCAATCGATCGCCTGCCTCGGCGCTCAGCACCTGCAGCGCCGTCACAGCGCCCTGGCCGACTGATGCGCTACGCAAACGCGGCGCAATGTAAAAAAGATTGATGACCGCTCCGAAGAGCGCGGCCGCCCATAGCCAGAGCGCCGACACTCCCCAGGTGAATGCAGCAGCGCTCATCGTAAGCAACATCCATGGATTGAGAATGTTGCCGGTGTAGCCGAACGTCGTGAGCCAGACGCCCAGCCGCCGATTCGCGATGATGAGATCGGCGGCGTTGTGCGTGCGTCGGGCGGCCCAGGCGCCAAGCGACAGCATGAGAGCTGCGGAAAGCAGCAACGAAAGGATGACCGCAGCCTGACCCGTCATGGGGAACCGCCGCTTCGGGCGCTTCCAAGCCGTGCTCGCGCGGCGTCCAGCGTGCGACAGACCTGTGTCGCGCCGTCCGCGAGGCGCGTGGTCGCCCGTGCAACCTGATCGGAGGAGATCGTATAGACGTTGCCCTTCTGCACCGCGTCGATATGAGACCAGCGGCGCCATTGCGCCGGCGCATCGGGCGCAGCGTCATCCGTCGCAACAATCACCTGCGGATTCGCGGCAATGACCGCCTCGATGCTCACGACCGGTGCGAGCGTGTTGAGGTCGGCGAATACGTTGCGCCCGCCGCAGAGCTCGACGACCTCGCTCATGATGTGCCGGCCGTTGATCGTGTAGATCGGGCGATCATTGATCTGCACGAACACGCTGACGGGCGAGCGGTCGCGATACTCCGCCCGCAGCGCGGCGATGCGCATTTCGAATTGCGCGGCTGCACGTGCGGCCTCTTCCGGTGCGCCGCCGATCTGGCCGATGGCGCGCAGCGCTGCGGCGACGTCGGTCAGCCGCCGCGTCGCAATCGTCGTGACGGTGAACCCGAGCGCCCGGATTCGCTCGATCGTCTGCACGGGCGTGCCCGATTCCCAGGCGATCACCACGTCCGGTCGCAGCGCCAGCACACGTTCGAGATCGACGCGAAATGCATCGCCGATGCGTGGAATCCTTCGCGCTGCTTCCGGGTGGTCGCTGTATTCGACCGTCCCCACCACCCGATCGCCCGCGCCCGCGGAGAACGCGAGCTCCGTCAGATGCGGAGCAAGGCTGACGATGCGCTGAGCGGGCCGCGGCGCTTCAGCGCTCGTTACTGTCTGCGGCGCTGCAGCCGCCAGCAGCGTGGCCAGGCCGATTCGCCAGGACAGTGAGAAGAATCCGGTTGACGCCGAGCGGCCGCGCGCGGCGCCAGACTGGCTTCTCCGGCGCGGACTCACTGTCCGCCGTCCGCAGTCCGCTGTCCGTTGATCGACAAAACGCCTGCGCGAAGCATCGCCCGCAACCTCGGCCAGTCAAACGCGGGTCCCGGATCGCTCTTGCGTCCCGGCGCAACGTCGCTGTGACCGACGACGCGTTCGATCGAGAGCGATGGATAGGCGTCGCACAGCTCCAGTATCGTCCGGCTGAGCGCTCGATACTGCGCGGGCTCGTAGGCGCCGCCGTCCGTGCCCTCCAGCTCGAGACCGATCGAGAAGTCGTTGCAACGTTCGCGCCCCTGATAGTTCGAGCGTCCCGCGTGCCAGGCCCGCAGATGAAACGGCACGTACTGCACGATCTCGGCGTCACGGCGAATCAACACATGCGAAGAGACCTTGAGGTCGGCGACTTCCGCGAAATACGGATGGACCTCACGCGGCAGACTGTTCGTGAAGAGATGATCGATCCAGGGTCCGCCAAATTCTCCGGGCGGCAGGCTGATTCCGTGCACTACGATCAGGTCCGGCGCCGTGTTCTGCGGCCGTTCATCGAAGTTGGGCGACGCGACGTAGCGCGCACCGGCATGGAGACCGGTGGCTGCATCGACAGCAGTGGAACTTCGCAGGCGTCGCATGGCGTCGCAGTTTGCATTTTGCCTCCGAGCGGCACAATGCTTGCTATGGATGAAGGGGATAATGATCAGGGGATAGGGGATAGTCGGAAAGCGCGCGTCGCGCGCTCTTGCTATCCCTAGCCTATTCCTATCCCCTATCCCGCTATCCCCTATCCCCTGATCTACTGCGCAATGCGACTGAATCGGATCTACTGCGATGGCCCCCTGACGAGCGGCGCTGAGGCGCCGCTTCCTGCGGCCGGCGCTTATCACGTGGCGCGCGTCCTGCGTATGCGCGAGGGCGCGCCGCTCATTGTGTTCGACGGCGTGGGCGGCGACTTTTCGGCGGAGATCGTGCGCGTCGAAGGCGATCGGGTCACGGTGCGTCTTGCCGAGCAGACGCCGGGTACGCCAGAGTCGCCGCTGCGCATTACGCTCGTGCAAGGCGTATCGCGCAGCGAACGCATGGACTGGACGTTGCAGAAAGCCACCGAGCTGGGCGTCGCCTCCATCGCTCCGGTAATCACGGCGCGCAGCGTCGTCCGTCTCGACGAGAAGCAGGCCGAAAAGAAGCAAGGTCACTGGCGCGGCATCGTGGTGGGCGCCTGCGAGCAGTGCGGCCGCTCCAGAATTCCGGGCGTCACGACCCCGATAGCGCTGAAGAGCTATCTCACGAATGCGCCCAAGGAGGGCTTGCGGCTCGTTCTGAGCCCTGCAGCGCCGGGTTCGCTTGCGGGACTCACCAGCCTGCCGACCAAAGTCCAGCTGCTGATCGGCCCGGAAGGCGGTCTCGACGACGACGAACTGATCGCAGCCGGCAAGGCGGGCTTCACGCCCGTGCGCCTTGGCCCTCGCGTCCTTCGCACTGAAACAGCTGCGGTCGTCGCGCTGAGCGTGCTGCAGGCGCTGTGGGGGGATTTGCAGTAGAGGGCTCGGGGCGTAGGGCGCGGGCGCGGGCGAGAGCTCTTGCTCCGACTCGACTCCCGATGGCCCAAAGCAGAATTCGATCTAAGCTGCGGCTCGGTCCTGGACCAGCAGAAGAACGAATGCCTCTCCTCTTCTGGCCAAACCCCGCCCCGAGCCCCAAGCCCACACAGTCAAGCGGCGCGTGTCTCTTCGGAAATCATCTCTTCGAGGTGCTCGAAGTCCGGAATCAGCGGCGATTCGTTCAGCATGCGCACCTGGCACAGAATCGGACCGTGGTCGGGGAAGCTGCGGCTCGGATCAGACTTCACCACGTCGGCGTTCACGCGCACCAGCTGCGGAAAGCCCTGCGTGATGACGCCGAAGTAACCTCCCGGGATCTGGTTGCTCAGCGCAACGAATACGACGATGCGCGTTCGCGTCCCGGGCGGCGGAGGCGTCTGTCCGCACACCGCCTCGAAGGAGACGACGGGCACGGCGCGACCGCTCCAGTGGATCGTGCCGAGATACCAGGCAGGCGCGCCTTCCATCTTCTCCGGCGCCTGCCAGGTGATGACTTCGGCGACGCACGCGCGCGGCACGATGAGCCGCTCATGCGCGAGCGGGACAAGAAGGCTGTAAAGCTCGTTGGAGGGGATATCAGACATGGCAATGGTTGACGGTTGACGGTTGAGCGTTGACAGCAAGAGGGCGCAGTGGACCGACGGTTTCTTTCTGACCGTCAACCGTCAACTGACAACGGTCAACCAGGTTCATCAGGACACTTTCCTCCGGCGCGCCGCGACGAGCGGCTCGATCGCATCGAGCAGCTGATTTTCCTGGTAGGGCTTGCCGAGATAGTCGTTGACGCCGAGTTCGATTGCGCGGGCGCGATGCTTCTCGCCGACGCGCGATGTGATCATGACGATTGGAATATCCGCCGTGCGCGCATCCGAACGGACGTGCGACGCGAGCTCGTATCCGTCCATGCGCGGCATTTCGATGTCGAGCAGGATTACGTCCGGCAGATGATCCTGCAGGATGGACAATGCGTCCACGCCGTCCTTCGCGGTCATTACGCGCATACCGTGGCGCTCCAGCAGGCGCTGCGTCACGCGGCGTACAGTGATCGAGTCGTCGACGACGAGCGCAAACGTGCGCTTGTCCTGTTTCGGACCTTCGGCGCCGAGCTGCGAACGACCGCGCCACTCAGAACGCACGAGGGCGCCCATGTCGAGGATGATGACGATGCGGCCGTCGCCGAGGATCGTCGCTCCCGCGATGCCGCGGATGGTTGCGATCTGCGGACCGACGGACTTCACGACCATCTCTCGGCTGCCGACCAGCTCGTCGGTGACCACCGCCGTCGAATGCTCGCCGGCGCGTATCAGAATCACCGGAACGGACACGTCCACTTCCGGCAAAACGGACGGGCCGCCGCCGATGAAGGCGCCGAGGTGCTGAAAGCGATAGATCTGACCCCCGTAGTTGAAAGTCGGCGCCTCCTCGGCAAGGTGCTTCTGGACCTCCGAACGGGTCACGCGCGCTACGCCTTCCACGGAGGGCAGCGGCAGCGCGTACAACTCATCGCCGGTGCGCACGATCAGGGCCTGCGTAATCGCCAGCGTGAACGGCAGCCGGATCGTGAACTTCACGCCCTTGCCCGGCTGCGACTCCGTAAACAGCGCTCCGCCCAGCTTCTTGATTTCGTTGACCACGACGTCCATGCCGACGCCGCGGCCGGCGTGCTGCGTAACCGTGTTCGCCGTGCTGAAGCCTGGTTCGAGAATGAGCTGCATCGCTTCTTCGTCGCTCAGCACGCGTCCGGGCTGCAGCAGGCCTCGGGCCCGCGCCCGTTCGCGCACGGCGTTGACGTCGATGCCGCGGCCGTCGTCTTCCAGCACGATGACCATCTCCGAGCCTTCCCTGTGCAGGCCGACGCGGATCGTGCCGCTCTCCGGCTTGCCCTTCGTGGCGCGCTCCTGCGGCGTTTCAATGCCGTGTACGACGGAGTTGCGCAGCATGTGCTCGAACGGCGGCAGCATGCGCTCGAGCACCTGTCGATCGAGTTCGCCCGAGGCGCCGACGACCACGAGCTCCGCGCGCTTGTCGGTCTCCGAAGCGACCTGACGCACCAGACGGCTCAATCGCTGCACGTGACGCTGGAACGGGACCATGCGTGTGCGCATCAGGCCGTTCTGCAGCTCCGTGACGACGCGCGACTGCTGCAGCAGGAGGTTCTGCGCTTCGCGGGTGAGATTCTCGAGCAGGCCCTCGATGCTGCCGACGTCGCTCACGGATTCGGCGAATGCGCGCGAGAGCTGCTGAATGGTCGAATAGCGATCGAGTTCGAGCGGATCGAAATCCTCTCGCCCCGGATGCTCTTCCTCATGCCGGTGCAGAATCTGCGCCTCGGTTTCCATCTCGAGCTTGCGCAGCTGATCCTTGAGACGCGTAACCGTGCGGCCGAGTTCGGCGAGGTTGAACTCGATCGAGCCCACCTGCTGCTCGAGACGCGACCGGAAAATGCTCACTTCGCCCGCGTTGTTGAGCAGCGTATCGAGCAGATCCGCATCGACGCGCGCGAACTCCTGGCGTTCCTGCGTCTGACGTTCGCGTCCGGGCAACGCCGGCGCCTGCGGTTCGGTCGCCGCTTCCTCAACCGCATCCGGCGGCAGTTCCGGCGACAGCGCAGCCACATCGAGCGTCGCCTGCTCGGTCGGCGGCGCAGCGGCGACGGGCTCTTCGACGCGCACTGACTCGCGCGGCGCAGCGGCGCCGAGTTCATCGGCGCCGAACTCGACGTCGAAATCGACGTCTTCGTCGGCGGGCGATGCAGCGACCGGCTCGAGCGCCTCGGTGAGCGTCGGCACGATGTCCGTGTCGGAGCCTGCTTCCTCTTCAAGGGGGTATTCGACGTCGTCCGCTTCCGCAACCGGAGGCGCCGACATCGGCGCAGAGGCGGGCGCAGGCGCCGTCGACGCCGCGCTCGGCGTGGCCGTCGTCGTCACCGCAGGTTCGTGACCGGCCAGTGCGCGGATGCGATTCATGAGTTCGCGAGCCGGCGCGCAACGTCCGCCCTGACTCACGACATCGCGCATCCGGTGCAGTTCGTCGAGGCTCGCCTGCAAGGCCGCGAACGCCGCTTCACTGGCGGGGACCTGCCCGCCTTCGACCAGCTGCATGAACGTTTCGAGTTCATGACTCAGATCGCCCATCGCGCGAACGCCCGCCATGCGCGCACCGCCCTTCAGCGTGTGAACGACGCGTTTCAGCTCAAATACGAGCGCGTTGTTCCCGCGATCCTGCTTCCATGCGGACAGCGACTGCTCCGCAGTCTCCAGCAACTCCGTTGCTTCTTCGGTAAAGATAGCCGCGACTTCGGGATCGAAATCCGCATCGTCTGCGAACTCCTCCTCGACAGCGGGCGGCGGCGCAAACGTTGCGGGCGCCGGCGCCGAGGCAGGCGCATGCGGCGACTGAGCCTGGGGCTCGCGCTCAGTCTGGATCGCGACTTCGGACTCTGCTTCGGATCGTCGCTGACCGGCGACTGGAACAGGCGGCGCGACGCTCTCTATCGTCGGCGCTTCAATGGCGACGGCCTTCTGCGTGACTGTGTCGTCCGCGCCCGGCGCGTCCGCCGGCAACTCCTGCGGCTCGAATTCAGCGGCCCATGCCGAGGTTTCCACGACGATCTCAGTCGGCTGCGACGCTTCATCCAGCTGCGCCAGAGCGCTTTGCGTAATCTCCAGGCTGTCCACCGCATCGATGTCGCTGACTTCTTCGACGACGATGCCCGACTCATCAGCCGCGAGGGATCGCGCGGTTTCATCTTCTGCAAACGCATCCTGCGTCGGCGGCAGATTGTCGAAGCTCCAGTTCATGATTGCGAGCGTGCTGGCGTCAGTCGGCTCCAGCTCGATTACTTCGACGGCTTCATCGGAGGAAGCGGACTGCGACGATTTGAGGACCGCAGCGGATTCGGCCGCGAGCGCCTCTCGCGCGAACGCCGGCGCCTCGCGCAGAACCGTTCCCGAAGAGTTCTCGTCCGCGGCGCGATAGTCGCCCGGGGATTCGCGCAACGTCGGGCTCGCCGTCGTCACGTCGAGCGTCTCGGCAAGATGGGAGATTTCGACGTCGATCGTGTGCTCAAGGTCATTGAGCCGCGCAACGATGCGACCGTGGTTCGGGAAGAAACCCGTGTCTTCATTGATGTGGTCCACCACCTGCTGAATCGCCGCGACGGCGTCTTTCAGCGCGTCGAGGCCGGTCGCGGGCAAACCGACGGAGTTGTCGTACAGCTTGCGAATGTAGCGATTGAGCGGCTCCGCGATCTTGATGCCCTGGCGCGCGCCGGCCGTCTTCGCCGTGCCGCTCAGAGTGTGGCAGGAGCGATGCAGATCCTCGGTGACGGGATACGGCGCGTTGGCGAGCGCGCAGGCGCCGATGAATTCACGGATGGTTGCGAGATGGCCCGCGGTTTCTTTGGCGTAGATTTCGTGCAGCCCCGGATCCATCACGACCAGGGGCGCCGGTGCTGTTTTTTTTTCAGCCGGGGGCGCCGGCGTCGTTAGAACTGGCGGCTCGGCTGCGCGCCGCGGCGCAGCTGCTGTCGCCGGCGCTGTTCGCACGCCTGCGATCTCGTTCGCCTTCGCGATGACGCGGCCCACGTCGACGGCCGGATTGCGGCCCGTTTCGAGTTGCTCGACCAGCTCCGGCACGGTCGCCACCGCATCACGCAACAACGACATCATGTCGGGTGTGCGCTCGAGCGTCTTGTTGATGACGCGATTGAGCAGGTTTTCGACGGCCCACGCGAAATCGCCGATGAGAACCGCTCCCACCATGCGGCCCGAACCCTTGAGCGTGTGGAACGAACGGCGGACGTTGACGAGCGCATCCTGGTCCTGCGGATTCTCGTCCCAGCGCGGAAACATTTCCTTCAGTTTTGCGATCTCGTCCTTCGCCTCTTCGATGAAGAGCTCGAGGAATTCCGGATCGATCTCGCGATCGACGGCCTTGGCGGAAGCAGGGGCGACGGCGGGCGCCTTCGGCGCGGGAGGCGCCGCGTGGTCGAGCACCGCGGTTCGTTCGTGCTCCGTCGGCGCCGCCACCGTCGTCGACATCGACGCCGGCTCGATGACCACGGTGCGTGCATGGTCGCCGCCGTGCGCGTCGAAGGCTTCGACGCGCCGAACCGGCTGCGCATCGGCGAGGAACTGCAGACAGGTTTCAGCATTGTCCAGCATGTACCACGGATCGCCGCGTCCGGCCTGCAGCGTCTCCATGTAGTACTCGACGGCCACGATGGCGTCGGCAAGCCTATCGACCGCTTCCTGCGGCAGCGTGAACCCATCGCTGCGCACAAACTGCGCGAGCGACCGCTCGATTCCTTCCATGATCTCGACGACGCGCGTCTTGCCGAGCATCAGCAAGCCCGCGATGATGCCGCGAACGAGTTGCGGAATCTGGTCGATTGCCTGCGCCTCGCGCGGCTTCTCGAACGAATGCGCGACCGCTTCCTTGATGCGCGCCATGTTGACGATGCATTCGCGCAGCACGGCCTCGGTGACCTGGCGGAATTCGATGTCGTCGGGGCCAGTCGGCCTTGCCGGCGCTGCGCCTCCCTCGGAGGCGCTCGGTACGATCATTCCGATCAGCTGTTCGTCGAGGCTGTCCTCGACCTTGATCAGAGTCGCGGCCATGCGCAGCAATGCGCCTTCGCTCGCGGGCGAGCGCTGCGCCACGATCGACTGCAGGTCCGTCGTTTCCCCCTGCACCTTGTCGCGCAAGTCGCCGAGACCCAGAACGCCGAGCGTATCGCCGATCTTCTTCAACAGCTCGAGCTGCGGCGCAAGCTCGTCGACCTGCGTACCGCCCTGGCGCACAAAAATATCCAGAGCGTCCTTCACGCGGCTGAGATCTTCCTTGATCGCCGCCGCGACCGTCTTCATCAGCTTGACGGACGGCGCCGACAGACTCTCACGCTCCTGTTCGATGCGATCGTCGACCGGCAGCAGTTCAGTGAGTCGGAACGAGGCGCGAACCGCGGCCACGCGAGCGCCGCCGCTGCGAGCGCGGGCGACGTAGTAGAGAAGATTGTTGAGCAGCTCGAGCGGCGGCGAATCGGCGTAGCGCGGTTCGCCCTGCTCGTAGAGACGCTTCATTTCACGGTCGGCGTGACCGAGCAATCGTTTGACCGAAGCGCTGCCTTCCAGTCCGCCCTCGCGCAGCGCCTCCAGCACCGCGCCCACGACCCACCACAACTGGAATACCGGTTGCGTCGTCCCGACCTGCTCGAGTTTCTCCGCCGCGCGCGCCAGCAGTTCGAGGTTCTGATCGACGCGCTCTCCTTTGATCCACCCGAGCAGCCCCATCTGGAACCGCGTGCGGAGCTTGCGCGCCCACTGACTGACCGTCAGCGCGCCGTCGCCGGAGGGGCCTGAGACGGGATTCGCCTGCTCTTCGGAGCTCAGGTTCAGAAGCAGCAGCGTTCCTTCGGAAAGCAGCGCGTGGCCTCGCACCGCGCGCAGATCATTGAGCAGCGGCAGCAGCACGAGCGCCATGTCGCGCCCGCCGCTCAACACGCGCTCGAGATACGTCGGCAGTTGCACCATCGCGCGCATCAGGGCGTCGAGCCCTTCTGCGAGGTGACGCTTTTCGGCGAAATTGTCGATCAGATAGCGCGCAACCTGGCCCATCTCCTCGGCCAGCAGGGCGGCGCCATACACTTCCGCGACGCGCAACGCGCCATGGACCGAGTGAAGGTGCTCGTTGCACTTGCGCAGCAGCGCGAGATTCTCCTGCTGTTCGCCGAACGCCTCGAGCGCAGCACGCGCCTCGTTCAGCTCGCTCGCGAGCTCACGCGCAACAATATGCAGGGTTTGCGATGAAACCTCGGCCATGAGTCAAGAAGCCTCGGACTGGACTGGGGGCTTGGGGCTTGGGGCTTGGGTCAGAGAAACACGACCATGGCTCCGGCCCGAGCCCCACGCCCCGAGTCCCGAGCCCGCATTGAAGGAAGACTGCAGTTCCATAGCGTAGATCGTAGATCAGCCTGCGACGCTGACTTTCTTCGGCGCGGGCCGCGGCGCGCTCACGGGCGCCGGCGCGACCTTCTTGCCGGGGTCCTTCAGCACAGCACTGCCGCCGGACGCTGCGTCCGGCAGCCGGAAGCCGGCGACGGACTTGCGCAGTTGCGCGGACAATTCGGCCAGCTTGCCGACTGAGTTCGAAGTCGCCGCGGAGTTCTCCGCGGTCTGCGAGCTGATTTCCCGCAGCACGCCCGTGTTGCGCGCAATGTTCTGCGCGGCCGACGCCTGCTGGCGCGAGCTTGCAGAAATATTCTGCACCAGGCTCGCGATCTGATTGGAGACCTGCTCGATTTCCTCAAGCGCCGCGCCTGCATTCTCGGCGAGCAGCGCGCCGCCGACCACGTCCGTCGTGCTGCGCTCCATCGATACGACGGCTTCGTTGGTGTCCGCCTGAATCGTGCGCACCAGGACTTCAATCTGTTTGGTCGCGTTGGCCGCCCGTTCTGCGAGGCGCTGCACTTCGTCTGCGACGACCGCGAAGCCGCGCCCCGCCTCGCCGGCCATCGAGGCCTGAATCGACGCATTGAGCGCGAGGATGTTGGTCTGCTCGGCGATGTCGTTGATCAGCTCGACGATGTTGCCGATCTCCTGCGAGCTTTCGCCCAGGCGCTTGATGCGCTTCGAGGTCTCCTGAATCGTCTCGCGGATCGCATTCATGCCGTCGATCGTGCGGCGCACAGCCTCGCCGCCCTTGTGTGCGACGTCCACGGAATGTCGCGCCACGTCGGAGGAGCGTTCGGCGTTGCCGGACACTTCCTCGGTGGACGCCGCCATCGCCGCCACGGACTCGGAAGCGAGCGCGACCTGTCTCGACTGCGCGACCGAAGCCTTCGCGAGGTGGCCTGCGGACGCCTGCGTCTGCTTCGCCGCCGCGTCGAGCGACACGGCTGAATCGTTGATCGTTGTGACCAGTTCGCGCAGCGCTTCGATGGCGTAGTTGATCGAATCGGCGATTGCGCCGGTGATGTCTTCCGTCACTGTCGCCTGCACGGTGAGATCACCGTCCGCCAGGCTCGAGAGTTCGTCGAGCAGACGCAGAATGGCTTCCTGATTGCGTTCGTTCTTGCTCGCGTGCAGCTCGAGGCTCTTGCGTATGTTGCCGCCCATTGCATAGAGGAACGAGAGCAGCACGAGCGCTACCAGGCCCGCTGTCAGCAGCCCCAGCGTCAGCGGGCGCGCGCCCAGCGCGCCGACGGCGCCGGTCGGCGCGCCGACGCGGCTTTCGAAGCGCGCATACACCTTGTCGCCCGTCGCCGCGAGCGCAGCGCCGGCTTCACGCGCGCTGCGCAGTCGATCGGCGGAGCTGATCGCCGTTCGCACCTGCTCGCTCAACTGCGCGTACAAAGCGCTCAGCTGTTTGAAGTGACCTTCGGCCTGCGCGCCCGTCGCCTTGGGCAGTCCCAGACCCGAATCCTCGCCGCCGAGGCCGCCGACCACCTGACCGATGTACTCATTGCCGTCCGCAAGGCGCCGCGCGATCGCCGTCGCATCGCCGACGTTGCCCGCGAGCGCCTCCAGATCCTGCTGCAGGCGCAATCCGGTCAGCTCAAAACGGCCCAGATGCCGATCGACGCCGCCCTTGTCCGCCGCCTGCAACCCGGTCAGCGCGCCCGCGACGTTGCCGAGGCTCTGCAGCAACTGCGGCACGAGCGCACGCGCGTTCGTCGCCGCCTTCTGGACGCCCTCAACCGCTTCACGCGAGCCGAGAATCGCCTGACTGTGCCTGAGAAGTTCCGTGGAGGCGTCGACGTTCTGAACGTCGGGGCCAAGCGAAGCAGCGATCGTCGCGAAGCGCGTACGCGATTGGGCGAGGGCCGCGAACCCGGACCCGCTCCCCGCCAGCGCGGCGTTCGCCTGCGAGGGAATTTTCTGCGACAGCGCGATCAGCTCGTTGAGTTCGCGCGCGTGCGTCGCGTTCGCCGTCGGCTCGGGGCCGGTGAACGCGAACACGCCCGCGGCGAGCGCGACGCAGACCAGCGCCGCCGCCATCAGCCCCGGCAGAAACCGGACGCTGTACATCTTGCTAACCTCGGCCATGTCGATGCCCTTGTGTCAGCAATACCGCGCGTTCGTCGCCGCGCGCGTCATCGCCAACGCGAATTTTGTTTCCCACGACCGTGTTCCACTTGTGCAATTACGACGCCGCCGCCTGCAGGAATTCATTGCTTTCCAGGAGCGAGCGCAAACTGAATACTGGCCAACTCTCCGCGCCGCGGCGAAACGCGCCCGCGAGGTAGCGATCGCACCGCGCGATCGTCGGAGGCGGCACGTTCGAGAATTCGCCGTCCGCGAACCGCCGGAAGCCCAGCACTTCGTCGACGAGCAGCCCTGCCGGCACTTCACGATGGTGCGCGACCAGCACGCGCGTGCTGCGGCCCGTGTTCGTGACGCCGCCGCCCAGAAAGGCGCGCAGGTCGACGACCGGCAGCAACGTGCCACGCACGTTGGCGACTCCGCGTATCCATGGCTTCGCGCCGGGCACTCGAGTGACGACCGCCGGATAACCAAGGACTTCGCGAGTCTCTTCGCGCGCGACCAGAAAACTCTCGGAGCTCATGCGGAACGCGACGCCCACCCACTCGCTCTCGTTCGCCGCGTCCCGACCCTGGCCGGTGAGCGCGGCGCGCGCGAGCTTCTCGAGCTCACGCAGCAGCTCGATCGGCTTGTCGCGCAGTGCTTTCAGACTGGCGGTCGTGGACATTTACGAGTCGTTCCTCAAGTTTCGACATGCTTGCCAATCGAACGCGCAATCGCGCCGGACAAGCCCGTCTTTCGATCAATTACATCTTTGCAGGCCCGGCCGCCGACCAACCGACGCCTTTTTGCTCAACCCGCCAGAGCGGCTTGCGCCTTCTCGATGAGCTTGTCCATCGACACTGGCTTCACGAGGTAGTCGACCGCGCCCTGCCGCATGCCCCAGATGCGATCGGTCTCCTGATCCTTCGAAGTCACCATGATCACCGGAATCGACTTGGTGTCCGGATCCGAGGCGAGCTTGCGCGTCGCCTGAAAGCCGTTGACGCCCGGCATGACGACGTCCATGAAGATGAGGTCAGGCTTCATCTCCTTCGCCTTGCGAATGGCTTCGGCGCCGTCGCCCGCGGACGCCGTCTGATAGCCGTGGCGCTCGAGCGCCTTCTGCATGACGTGAACTTCCGTGGGCGAATCATCGACGATGAGGATCAGGGCCATACCTTGCTCCGCCATGCCTTGTCTTGAACGGACGAGTGCTGAGTGTCCGGACATGCTTCGTTACCGGGCGATTGCGCCCACATGGGTTTCGATCGCGTTCAGCAGTTCGTCTTTCGTGAAAGGCTTGGTGAGATAGTGCTCCGAGCCGACAATGCGCCCGCGCGCGCGGTCGAAAAGGCCGTCCTTGCTCGACAGCATGATGACGGGAATGGAGCGGAATACCTTGTTGTGCTTGATGAGCGAACAGGTCTGATAACCGTCGAGCCGCGGCATCATGATGTCCACGAATACGACGTCCGGCTGGTGATCCGCGATCTTGGAGAGCGCGTCGAAGCCGTCGACAGCGGTGTAGACCTCGCAACCTTCCTTCGACAACAGCGTCTCGGCGGTGCGGCGAATGGTCTTGCTGTCGTCGATGACGAGCACTTTCAGGCCCGCAAGACGGGCGGTGTGGGTGGTTGCCAGATTCTCCATCGCTTACCTCATCGGGGATACGCGGAACGACGCAAAGGATGTCGTCCGGATCACGACACTCGCTTCAAAACACAATACTTTTTGGTACTTGCGCGATGGCGGAAACTTTTAACATATTGGTTATAGGGCCGCCATTAGCCGCCTTCCTATACTATGAAGCCCGTCACACGCAGCGCCTCGACGCGTGAAGCAAGTCTCAACGGCTGCGTTGACGGTTGACGGTTGACCGTTGACGGCCAGAGAAGCTCACCGTCCGTTCCGCCTGCCAACCGTCAACAGTCAACAGGCAACCAACCCCATGCACTCACCGGTTCGTATCCTGGTCGTGATGGATCCGATCGCTTCGATCAAGCCGTACAAGGACACCACCCTCGCCATGATGCTCGCCGCGCAGCAACGCGGCTGGGAGCTGTGGTACGCCGAGCAGCGTGATCTCTGGCTGCGCGACGGCGTCGCCTTCGGCCGCCTGCGTCCCGTGCGGGTCCAGGACGATGTGCATGCATGGTTCGAACTCGGCGAAGCGCAAACGCAGCCGCTCGCCGACGTCGACGCCGTCCTGATGCGCAAAGACCCGCCGTTCGACATGGAGTACATCTACACGACGTACATCCTCGAGCGCGCCGAGGCGCAGGGCGCACTCATCGTGAACCGGCCGCAAGGCCTGCGCGACATGAATGAGAAGGTGTTCACGGCCTGGTTTCCGCAGTGTTGCGCGCCGACGCTGATCACGCGCGACATGGACGACATGCACGCATTCCTGCGCGAACACCTGCGCATCGTGTGCAAGCCGCTGTACGGCATGGGAGGGCGCTCGATCTTCGTCGTCGATCGCGGCGACAAGAACGCAAACGTCGTCTTCGAGACGATGACCGAGTACGGCTCGCGTTTCGCCATCGTGCAGAAGTACATCCCGGACATCGTCGCGACCGGCGATTCACGCATTCTCGTGATCGACGGCGAGCCCGCCCCGTATGCGCTCGCAAGGATCCCTTCCGAATCCGACCACCGCGGCAACCTCGCCGCTGGAGCGCGAGGGGAAGGACGTGCGCTGACGGACCGCGATCGCTGGCTCGTGAACCAGATCGGTCCGACGCTCAGAGAGCGCGGCATGCTGTTCGTCGGCCTCGACGTGATCGGCGGGTATGTCACTGAGATCAACGTGACCAGTCCGACGGGTGTGCGCGAACTCGACAAGCAGTTCAAGACGCAGATTGCGGGGCTGTTAATGGACGCCATTCAGAAGCGGTTAGCCCTGCAGGGCCCTCGCCCACGGGATTCCCGTTCGGTCACGGGCAGCGGTTAGCGCTTTGTGCGAACACGACAAATCATGTGCCGCCGCATAGCCAGTCAGGGCCGTTTTCCGTAGCCTTTCTTCCGATTCTGACTAACCGCCCCTCGATCGGTGATGAACGCCACAATTCAAGACGCAGCTCCGCTCCCCGCCGAAAGCGCCGAGGGCGCCCCGCCAGTCAAGGACCGACTGAGCACGACGCTGTTTCTCGCAGCGCTGTTTCACGGGATCGTGATTCTGGGCGTCACGTTTGCACTGCCGGACGGCGACGACCGCCCGACGCCGACGCTTGAAGTGCTTTTACTCACAGGCGATGACACGCGGGCGGCCGACAATCCGGAGGCCCAGTATCTTGCCCAGCGCAGTCAGCAGGGCGGCGGCACAACGGACGAGCGCGTGCGACCCGCGAATCCGGCGTCATCGACGGTCGCGGCGCAACAAGCCGGTGTGCCGGACGGCAACAGCAATGAGTTTCGTGAGGCGGTTCCGGGACAACGTTCGAGCGAAGTCGTGAGCAGCCGCAGCGAGCGCAGCGAAGTCGACTATCGCAGCGGCGACGCTCGGCCCGCGCAGCACGCTCAGGCGCCGCTCGCGCTCTCGCCCACGACGCCGCGTCCGATTGCAACGACTGCAACGGACAAGACGTTGCGGCTGCGTGGACGGCGACCGGACGGCTCGTACGAGATTGTTCCCAACACGCGCGAATCGAAGCTCGCGCCGTATCTCGACGCCTGGAGGCGGAAAATCGAACGCCTCGGCACGCTCAACTTCCCCCATACGGCGCGCGGCAAGGGCGAGGTCGGCAACCCGGTGCTCGAAGTCTCCATCCGAGCAGACGGCCAGCTGGGCGACGTCGTGATCCGCCGCTCGAGCGGTCGCAAGGACATCGATCAGGCGGCGCTGTCCATCCTGCGCCTCGCCTCGCCGTTCGATCCCTTTCCGCAGGACCTGCGCAAGCGCTACGACGAACTGCGCTTCGCCTACGAATGGCAATTCCTCGAAGGAAGCGGTTAGCGGTTGGCGGTTAGCGGTTAGGCATGAGTCGGGGGCCGCCAGATTACGTCGTACCGCTTTCACCGCCTGAAGCGCCAGTTGATTCTGACTAACCGCTAACCGTGACCGAACGGGAATCCCGTGGGCGAGGGCCCCGCGGGGCTAACCGCTTTTCCGACTTGAGCGCGCGGGTTCCGCGCCGGATACTGCCTCCATGTCCGGCGGCGATTTCCTCACCAATCAGTTCCTCATCGCGATGCCCGCGATGAGCGATAGCAATTTTTCCCAGACCGTCACGTTTATCTGGGAGCACACCGCCGACGGCGCGCTCGGCATCATCATCAATCGCCCGTTGCAGATGCGATTGGTGGATGTCTTCGAGCAACTGAAAATGCCGACGGCCCCGGGCATAAGCGGTGAGCAACCAGTGCTGCAAGGCGGTCCAGTGCAGACGGATCGCGGTTTCGTCGTGCATCACGTCGGCGGACGCTGGGAGCACACCCGGCAGATCTCCTCGAGGATTCAGGTGACCACTTCGCCCGATATCCTGAACGCGATGGCGCTCGGCGCCGGACCTCAGACCGCCCTTGTGGCGCTCGGTTACGCCGGCTGGGGCGCCGGCCAGCTTGAAAGCGAACTTGCGCAAAACGCCTGGCTGACGGCGCCATGCGACGAGCGAATTCTGTTCGATACGCCGTATGAGCAACGCTGGCGCGCCGCAGGGCGCTTGCTCGGAATTGACCTGGCCACCATGAGCCCGCAGGTAGGGCACGCGTGACGAGGGGCGCCGACGACTCTCCGGCGCGCCCTGAAATCATTCTCGCTTTCGACTATGGCGGCCGCAGGATCGGCGTTGCGAGCGGCGACACCCTGACACGCACCGCCCGAGCGGTCGCCACGCTGGAACGTCGGCCCGGCGTTCCATGGAACTCGCTCGATTCTCTGGTGCGTGAATACCAGGCGGCGCGCTTCGTCGTCGGCCTGCCTCATAACATGGACGGGACGCCGACCGTGCTTACGGACGCGACCCGCGCCTTCGGACGGGAGCTCAAGAGCCGCTATCGGGCGCCCGTCGCCCTGGTGGACGAACGCCTGAGCTCGCGCGAAGCCGAGGCCCAATTGCGCGCGGCGCGCGCCGCAGGACTCAAGCGTCGGCGCACTACGCACGCCGACGTCGACATGATCGCCGCGCGCATCCTCCTCGAGCGCTGGTTCGAGAATCCTGCGGGCGCGGAAGATCTGTAGGAAAGATGGACAGAGCCGCGAAAGACCACAAAAAGGACATCCGCCTCAAAGAGCAGGCTGCCCGGGCCGGAAGTCTCACATCGCAACGGCGCCAGAAAGGTTCTGCGTTTGCCGGGCCGGCGAACTCAGTTTCTCTTTTTTGCGGTCTTTTGCGGCTCTTCGTTCTCTGTAAAATCCGCGCCCAGCATGAACACTGACCCAAGCGCCTCCGTGCAGCGCGACCCAGAGGGCCGGCTGCGACACCTCATCACCCTGGAAGGCTTGAGCCGCGAGGAAATCACCTCGCTGCTCGATCTCGCACAGAGCTACGTGCGGCAGCCCGACGGCCGCGCGGCGCGCGATCAGAGTCTCGAGGGCCATACCGTCGCCAATCTGTTTTTCGAGCCGAGCACGCGCACCCGCGTGTCGTTCGAACTCGCAGCGCAGCGACTGGGCGCCGAAGTTGTGAACCTCGACATGCAGTCCTCATCGCGCGTTAAAGGCGAGACGGTGCTGGATACGATCTACACGCTGCAGGCGATGCACGCGGACATTCTCGTGATGCGCGACGCCGAGCCTGGTCTGCCGGCTCAGGTCGCCAGGTTCGTCGCCCCGCATGTCTGCATCCTCAATGCAGGCGAAGCGCATCTGTCGCACCCGACGCAGGGACTGCTGGATGCGTTGACGATCCGGCAGATGAAGGGCGACCTGAAGGGCCTGCAGATTCTCATCGCGGGCGACATTTCGCATTCCAGGGTCGCACGCTCGGCGTGGCAGGCGTTCACGACGCTCGGCGCGGAGCTGCGCATCGCCGCGCCGGAGGATCTGATGCCGGGCGCGCCCGAGTTCGCCGGCGCGAAGCGCTACACAGTCATCGACGATGCAATTCGCGGCGCGGACGTGGTTATGGCGCTGCGTATTCAGCGCGAGCGGATGAGCGGCGCGCAGATTCCTGACGAAGCGACTTATCACCGTACGTTCGGCGTCACGCGCGAGCGGCTGCGGCGCGCGAAGCCCGACGCCATCGTGATGCATCCCGGCCCGATGAACCGCGACGTCGAGATCGCAAGCGACGTCGCCGACGGTCCGCAGTCCGTGATACAGCGTCAGGTCGCGAACGGCGTCGCGGTGCGCATGGCCGTGCTCGCTGCAATGGTGCGCAACGTGCAGGCGCGGCGGCGCTCCCAATGAGGGCTTCGGGCGCGGGGCGTGGGTTTCGGGTCAGAACGAGATTCAGTATGCGTGCTGACTGCTACGGCCCCGGAGCGCAGCCGTCGGTGATGGTTGCATGACTTATTCAGACCCAGGCCCCGAGCCCCAGGCCCCGCGCCCCCATCGCGGCACGATCTTCCTGGAAGACGCCGAAGTTCTCGCGCAGACGCGGTTCGAAGCGAGTCAGTTCATTCTGACGTTGAGCGCGCCGAAGTGCGCAAGCGCAGCGACCCCCGGTTCGTTCGTGCATCTCTCCTGCGACGAGTCGCTCCCCATGCGCCGGCCGTTGTCGATCATGCGCGCGCACGCCGCGAGCGGCTCGATCGAGGTGCTCTACAAGGTCGTGGGGCCCGGACTCGAATTGCTGTCGCACAAGAAGGCCGGCGATCGCATCAGCTCGCTCGGCCCGATCGGCAAGGGCTTCGCTCCGCAGTCGCAGCGTCCGCGAACGCTGCTGGTGGGCGGCGGCGTCGGCATTCCGCCCATGATCTTCCTCGCCGAGACGCTGCGCGCACGCACGGATGCGCCCTGGAAGCCGTTCGTGTTGATGGGCTCCGAAGTCCCATTTCCCTTTCGTGCGAGGCCCTCGACGATCCTCGCGCCCGGCGTTCCTGACGGCGTCATCGCCGCGATGCCCATGCTGGACGAATGGGGCGTACCAAGTCGCCTCGCGAGCCTCCAGGGCTACCCCGGCTGCTACGAGGGCTATGTCACGGAACTCGCTTCCGCGTGGCTGCAATCGCTCGATCGGGCGACGCTCGCCGAAGTGGAAATGTTCGCCTGTGGCCCGACAGTGATGCTCAAGGCGGCCGCTGCAACGGCGCGCCGTTTCAATATCCCGTGTCAGGCGTCGCTGGAAGAATTCATGGCCTGCGCCGTCGGCGGCTGCGCCGGTTGCGCGGTGCGCGTCGAAACGCCGGACGGCCCGGCGATGAAGCGGGTGTGTGTGGACGGCCCGGTGTTTGACGCTCACACCGTGTTCACGGCCTGAGCGGGCTCGGGCGCTGGGGCTCGGGCTTGGGCCAAAGATCAGGACACGGAGTTCCACCGGCGCAGGGGCGTCCGCGCTGGTGTCGTCTCCTCTGACCCGTAGCCCGCGCGCCCGACGCCCTCAACCGAAATTGATCTTCGCTTCCAGGTTCGTCCGCGAGTCGGCGTAAGTCAGCGCATCTTCCAGCGTGATGCGGCCTGCGCGGTAGAGATCGTAAAGCGCGGTGTCGAAGTGCTGCATGCCTTTCTCGCTGCTTGACCGGAGCGCCTCTTTGGCGCCGATCACATCGCCCTTCTTGATCAGCTCCTGCACATGCGGAGTGTTGATCAGCAACTCGACCGCCGCAACGCGGCGCTTGTTCTTACCCGGGATGAGGCGCTGCGCGATGATCCCCCGCAGATACTGCGAAAGGTCGAGGAAGATCTGCGTGTGCTGATCGCGCGGGAACATATTGATGATGCGGTCGAGCGTTTCCGCAGCGTTGTTCGCATGCAGCGTCGCCAGCACCAGATGGCCCGTGCCGGCGAGCATGATCGCCGACTCCATGGTCTCACGATCGCGGATTTCACCGATCAGCAGCACATCGGGCGCCGCGCGCATCGCGCTGCGCAGAGCGCGCGCATAGGACTTCGTATCGAGCCCCACTTCGCGCTGGTTGACGATCGACTTCTTGTTCGAGTGCAGGAATTCGATCGGATCCTCGATCGTGATGATGTGGTCCGAGGAATTGTCGTTGCGGTAGTTGATCATCGACGCGAGCGTGGTCGACTTGCCTGAACCCGTGGCCCCGACCATGAGCAGCATGCCGCGCTTCATCATCACGAGCTCTTTCAGGATCTCCGGCAGACCGAGGTCGTCCAGCCGCGGCATGTCGGCCGTGATGTAGCGAAGCACCATCGCCGGGTTGCCGCGCTGATGGAACACATTGACGCGGAAACGACCCAGGCCGGGCTCGGAAATCGCGAAGTCGATCTCCAGTTCGTCGTTGAACGCGTCGATCTGCTCCTGCGTCATCAGTCCATAGGCCGCCTGACGCACGACTTCCGGCGTCAGCATCTGCTTGTTCACCGGAAAGATCTGGCCTTCGATCTTGATCTTGATCGGGGCGTACGATGTGAAAAACAGGTCCGAGGCCCGCTTGTCCACCATCAGCTTGAACAGGGGTTTGGTGTTGAGCACGACCTGGCGGTCTTCGCCGCCGGCGCTCACCTCATTGTCGACTGCTTCGCCGTCTGATGACATATTGGAAATGCTTAGTGACTGGTGACTAGTGAATAGGACGGATGAATTTGGCGATGCGCCTCTGACTAGTCACCAGTCACTAGTCACGAGTCGCTCGCCGCGCTAGCGGTCGATTACCCCTTCCGTTTCCTCTTCCATGATGCGCAGGGAGTTGCCTGCTTCATCGGAGATCTTCATCTCCCGCTTGCTTTCGAGCTTGATTCGCAGACGCACTTCGTTCTTAGAGTCTGCGTTGCGCAGCGCGTCCTCGTACGAAATCATGCCGGCCTCGTAGAGGTCGAACAGCGACTGATCGAACGTCTTCATGCCGAGCCGGTTCGACTTGGCCATGACTTCCTTGATCGTGGCCACTTCGCCTTTGAAGATGAGGTCCGCGATGAGCGGCGAGTTCAGCAGAATCTCCATCGCGGCGACCCGGCCCGAACCCGAGTCGCGCGGAATCAGGCGCTGGGAAATCAGCGAGCGGATGTTCAGCGACAGATCCATGAGCAGCTGTTCGCGCCGCTCCTCCGGGAAGAAGTTGATGATGCGGTCGAGCGCCTGGTTCGCGCTGTTCGCATGGAGCGTTGCGAGCACCAGGTGGCCGGTTTCAGCGAACTGAATGCCGTACTCCATCGTGTCGCGATCGCGGATTTCGCCGATCAGAATGACGTCCGGCGCCTGACGCAGCGTGTTCTTGAGCGCCATGTGCCAGGTTTCGGTGTCGACGCCCACCTCGCGGTGCGTGATGACGCAGCCCTTGTGGTTGTGCACGTATTCGACCGGGTCCTCGATCGTAATGATGTGCCCGCGCGTCTTTTCGTTGCGGTAGTTCAGCATCGCGGCGAGCGAGGTTGATTTACCGGAACCCGTGCCGCCGACGACGATGACCAGACCGCGCTTGGTCATGACGATGTCTTTCAGGATCGGCGGGAGCTCCATCTCCTCCAGCGTCGGAATCTTCGCGTTGATCGTGCGCACGACGCAGCCTATCAGGCCCTGCTGCACGAAAGCGCTGACGCGGAAGCGGCCGATGCCGATCGGCGCGATGGCGAAGTTGCACTCCTTGGTCGAGTCGAACTCCTTCGTCTGCTTGTCGTTCATGATCGAACGAACCAGCACAGCGGCTTGTTCAGGCGTCAGCACGCGCTCCGACTGCGGGCGAATCTCGCCGTCGACCTTGATCGCGGGCGGAAAGCCCGAGGTGATGAACAGGTCTGATCCCTTGCGCTCGACAAGGCGCTTCAGGAGATCCTGCATCAGCTTGATAGCTTGTTCGCGTTCCATTTTCTTTGCTCCGCGCCTAGAGGCGCTCCGCAGGCTGTAGGCTGTAGGCTGTAGGCTGTAGGTCGGAATGCAAGCAACGACGGCAGGCCTGCTGGGTCGTGATGATGATCAATCCGGTCTGGGACGTGCAGGTCATGGCGGTTTTCTCGGATCCTGCTTTTCTACCTACAGCCTACAGCCTACGGTCTACAGCCTGACGCCTTCTGAGCTCCGCTCAGAAGGCGTCCTTGTTCTGCGCTCTGAAGCGCGCTTCTTCCTTGGTCACGACGCCCTTCTGCAGCAGCTCCGTCAGACATTGATCGAGCGTCTGCATGCCGTCCTTCTGACCGGTCTGGATCGCCGAATACATCTGCGCGATTTTGCCCTCGCGGATCAGATTGCGGATTGCGGGCGTGCCGATCATGATCTCGTGCGCCGCAACGCGGCCGCCGCCGATGCGCTTGAGGAGCGACTGCGAAATCGCCGCGCGCAACGACTCCGAGAGCATCGTGCGGACCATTTCTTTTTCCGCCGAAGGAAAGACGTCGACGATACGGTCGATGGTCTTCGCGGCCGAACTCGTGTGCAGCGTGCCGAAAACGAGGTGCCCGGTTTCGGCAGCCGTCAGCGCGAGCCGGATGGTTTCCAGATCGCGCATTTCACCTACCAGCACCACGTCCGGGTCTTCACGCAACGCCGAGCGCAATGCTTCGCTGAAGCCGAGGGTGTCGCGATGCACTTCGCGCTGGTTCACCAGCGAGCGTTTGCTCTCGTGTACGAACTCGATCGGATCCTCGATCGTAATGATGTGATCGGGCTTGTTGTCGTTCACATAGTTGACCATCGCAGCGAGCGTGGTCGATTTGCCGGAGCCCGTCGGACCCGTAACGAGCACCAGACCGCGCGGCTGCATCGCCAGGTCCTTGAAGATTTTCGGCGCGTTCAGATCATCGAGCGACATGATCAGCGAAGGAATGGTCCGGAACACTGCAGCCGCGCCGCGGCTCTGGTTGAACGCATTCACGCGAAAGCGCGCGAGCTTGGGAATCTCGAAGGAAAAATCAGTCTCGTAGAATTCCTCGTAAGCCTTCCGTTGCTTGTCATTCATGATGTCGTACACCATGCTGTGCACTTCCTTGTGAGTCAGCGCCGGCATGTTGATGCGCTTCATGTCGCCGTCCACGCGAATCATGGGCGGGACGCCCGCCGACAGATGCAGGTCGGAAGCGTTGTTCTTGACGGCGAAGGCGAGCAACTGCGCAATATCGACAGGCATGAATTCGTCCTAAGGAATCCGTCGGCTGGACGCGAACGTCCGGGTAACCACTGAACAAGTGCTGATCGACAAAACCGACGGTCTGAAGAAGTGTTCTCTCTCGAACATCGCCATTCTTCGACCACCCGCAGCCGCGGCCTCGCGCATCACCCGCTCGCCACGAAGCCATCACGAGTATAGCGGAGCGATATTGAGCCCAATATGTTAACTGGTCCGCATTTTTCGGCTGAGAGAGCGGCTGCAGACGCCGCGGACGACGCGTTTGCCGCCGTGGCCTCGCAGATCGCCGCTCAGCGAAAGACGCAGCTGCATCTCAGGGAGACGTTCAGCGAATGACGCCCTCGGAGACGTTCGGCGCTGCGACGGCGAGCAATCTACGACAACGGCTCGACGAAACGCGGACGCGCATCGCATCCGTCGCATTGCGATACGGCCGCGACGCCGGATCCGTCGGGCTCGTCGCAGTGAGCAAGGGGCAGCCCCCCGAACGCATTCGGGCGCTCGCCGAATGCGGCCAGCGAGATTTCGGAGAGAGTTATCTGCAGGAAGCCCTGCCGAAGCTGAGCGCGCTCGCGGACCTCAGTCTGACGTGGCACTTCATAGGTCAGTTGCAGGCGAACAAGACGCGCCCTGTCGCCGAACATTTTCACTGGGTGCACACGCTCGATCGCGAGCGCATCGCCGTGCGCCTCAGTGAACAGCGGCCGCACTACGCGCCGCCACTGAATATATGTATTCAGGTCCGCCTCGCCGACGAGGCCGGCAAGGGCGGTGCAAGGCCGGATGAAGCAGCGGTTCTGGCGCGGCGTATTCGCGACATGCCGCGTCTCAGGCTGCGCGGTCTCATGTGCATACCGCCGCCGCGCGAGTCTTTCGAGCAGCAGCGCGAATTCTTTGCGCTGCTCGCGCAGCAACGCCATGCGTTGAACGCTCAGGGGTTCGCGCTCGACGCCCTGTCCATGGGCATGTCGGGCGACCTCGAAGCCGCGGTGGCGGCGGGCGCAACCTGGGTCAGAATCGGCACGGCGATCTTCGGGGAGCGACCAGCGAAATGAACCATACGCTCTGCTTTATCGGCGGCGGCAACATGGCGCGCAGCCTCATCGGCGGACTGCTTGCCCAGGGAATGCGCGCCGATCAGATCGTTGCTGCGGACCCCATCGCGGCGCAGTTGGACTCGCTCAAGTCGGACTACGCAATACGCATTGCACAGAGCAACGCGGCCGCGGCGCAGGGCGCAGATGTGGTCGTACTGGCCGTCAAACCGCAGGAATTGCGCACTGTCGCTGCGGAGCTGCGAGACGTGCTTGAGACCGGAGGTCGCTTGCTGATTTCCGTGGCGGCGGGGATTCGCGCCGCTGACATCCAGCGCTGGTCCGGATGCGAAGCGGTGGTGCGCGGTATGCCGAATCGGCCGGCGTTGGTCGGCTGCGGCGTAACCGGCCTCTTCGCAACCGCCGGCGTTTCCGCGGACAGGCGCGCGATCGCCGAAGGGATTCTGCGGGCGGTCGGAGAGACGCTCTGGCTTGACCGCGAAGCCGATATGGACGCCGTCACCGCAATTTCCGGAAGCGGTCCGGCATACTTTTTCCTGCTGATAGAGATGCTCGAAGAGAGCGGCGTCGCTCTTGGGTTGACTCGAGAAGTGAGCAGGAAGCTCGCGGTGGAAACGGCGTTCGGCGCCGGATCAATGGCGCGCGCGGCTACGCAATCCGCAGCGGTGCTGCGCGCCCAGGTGACTTCCGCGGGAGGGACGACCGAAGCCGCGCTCAACCATCTGGAAGCGCACGACGTGCGCAAACTCTTTCAGGAAGCGATCGCCGCGGCCGCCCGCCGCTCGACTGAACTCGCGGATGCGTTCGGCGCATCCTGATCCGCAGCCTGACGGGCATAAGGCCGGTCGACTACCGCATGTTCCCAAGCCCCGCCTTTCAGCCTGCGAAAGCTCAGAGCAGTCGACCTGGGCGGGATCCTCTGATTTACCGCCATCCGAGAACAATCGCAGCTTCGATGAACCTTGCCTTCCGGGCATCTGCAACCTTCGAATGTCAGGGTAGACAAGTAAATCAGAGCTTCCCTAGGCCCTGCGCTCCGCAGACGGTACGCTGTCGGGGAAATCAAGACCCGGGGAAGCTCTGACCAGCTTGCGCGCCAGGACTTCCAAGATCAGGTACATCGAAGCACTGGGCGCCCTCGAACGGCGGTAATTCCAAAGAGTCGGTAACGCGTTCCATGGAAGCCATCATCTTCATCGTCCGCACCCTGCTACAGGTGCTGCTCGTCACAGTTTTCCTGCTGCGCGTACTGCTGCCGTTGGTGCGCGCCGACTCGCGCAACCAACTATCGCAAGCGGTCATTCGGCTGACCAATCCGCTTGTGCTGCCGCTCCGGCGCGTCCTGCCGCCCGTGGGGAAGATCGACACCGCGTCGATCGTAGCTCTCATCATCGTGCAGGTGGCGGCGACCGCGACGCTGTGGTTGCTCGGCGCTTATCGGTGGGCGGTCACCGGTCCGCAGTTTCTGCAGATCGTATTCGTGAACCTCGTACTTACTTTGATCCAGTTCTATTCATTTGCGGTATTCCTCTACGCGATCCTCACGCTCATAGCTCCCGGGACGTACAGCCCCGCCGTCTCGCTGCTCGGCAGTCTCTGCGAACCGGTGCTCCGCCCTGTCCGCCGCATCATTCCGACGCTCGGCGGGTTTGATCTCTCCGCTCTCTTCGTCCTGATCGGCCTGCAAGCTCTCTATATTGCGATCAGGCCATTGTTGTTCTGAGATGGAAGGAAGGCTGCGCACGTTGCAGCGGCGACTGGATTTTTTTGCGTGCACTTCTTTGCGCATCCGCCGGCCGAGCGTGCTTTGGGCGGGCGCCTCGCCGGCATCCGGACTAACCGTGCTCAGGCGAGCCCAGGGCTCGCGGCTGCGCTGAAAGCGCCCATTCGGTGGTGACAGCAGCGTCGCAAACCCTTGCCTGTCTATCTTTTTCATTCCTCTGTTCCGGCAGCCTTCCGGTTTGACCAGTGCTTACTTAGGTCTATAGTTGGTCCGTCGTCCGCCCTCACGGAGATAGCCGGTGAAAACAAGAAGATGGATCCTTGGCGCCGTCTTCGCGACCGCGTCAGTCCTTACGGGTTGCGACAATCCACCCGCTGCAACGAGCGCGCCCGCTCAGCCGCTCGAAGAGACCTTGCAGGATTTCGGCGAATACGAGGTCCACTACAACGCGCTGCGCACCGACACGCTGACGCCTGAAGTCGCCCGCGCCTATGGGATCCAGCGAGGCGCCAATCGCGTGATGCTCACCGTCACCCTGTTGCGGAAGGAAGCGGACCAGGCGCCCCGCAAGCCGGTCGAGGGCGATGTGAAAGTAGACGCTTACAACCTCAACGGTCAGTTGAAGAACATCGAGATGCGCCGCCTTTCGGAGGGCGAAGCCATCTACTACATCGGCGAGGTTACGATCAGCGGGAGCGAGATCCTGGTGTTCGACATCTCGGCGACGCCGAGCGGAGCGGCGGCGCCGCTGCGCGTGAAGCTGAAGCGCGAGTTCTACTCAAACTAGTCGGGCTCACGGTCGCCGCACGGCGACTCCGCGACGACATTGCGCGAGGACAGCGCGCGGAGCCTGAAAAAACAGGCGAAAAAAATGTTTGCGCTAGTTAATCCGCGGCAAATCTTGTGTTATTTTGCCGCGCGTCTTGCAATTGATCGATCGTCCGCGACCGCTCACCGTCAGACGGCGCGAATCGTTAACTCACAGGAGATTACAAATGGCGAAGAAAAACGCAGCGCCGACGAAGTCGGAAATCCTTGCCCAGATTTCTAAAGACACCGGCCTTGCCAAGAAGCAGGTGTCCGATGTGTTCGAATCACTCGGCGGAGTCGTGAAGAAGAGCCTGAAGGGAGCCGGACTGTTCACCCTGCCCGGTCTGCTGAAGATGAAGGTAGTGAAGAAGCCGGCGACCAAGGCGCGCGAAGGCGTGAATCCCTTCACCGGCGAGAAGATGATGTTCAAGGCGAAGCCCGCAAGCAAGAAAGTGCGCATCGCGGCGCTGAAGAGCCTCAAGGAAATGGTGAACTGACCGTTCCAGCTTTGAATCCCCAGGTGAGCGCGGAGCATCTTTCCGAAGACGCCTGAGGCGTCTTCGGACCGCGTGAACGACCGACCAGGGATGGTCGGGCTGGACGACGCAACAGGGATGCGACGCGAACAGCGCGCGGTGGCGCGATTTCAGCTTCCGACGACGACTTTCAGCTTCAACCGGACCCGATCGCGGTCCGAGATGTGCAGCAATCCTGCGATGCGCTGAACCAGCTGCTCTTCGTGCTTATCGATGCGTCCGTCCGCATGACTGACGCGCCAGAGCATCTCGACGATCGCCAGTTTGTCCGCTTCCGGCAATTCCCGATTGAGCCGGTGCGTGAACTCGTGCAGGGAAACTGCGCGATCCGCCCGGCGGATCGCATCCGCGATCAGCGTATCCAGCGCTGATTCGCTTAGTGAGAAGCGCTTCTGCAGCAAATGACGGATGGCCTCGATCTCCGCAGCCGACTCGGAGAAATCGGAGCGCGCGAGTTCGACAAGGAGCGCCGCCGTCGCCAGTTCGAACGGCTCTCGATCCTCCAGCATGCCGGCGACCGGCGGATCGACGCCGAAGATTCTCTTCAAGTGCACAATCATCGCTTACCCCGCATCGCGACCGGATCGCTCGACGGCGAGCCAGGTCGTCACAGCGTCTCGCAGGTCGTTCAGGCGCCCGTGGAAGAAATGATCCACGCCCGACAGCAGTTTCAGTTCGGGACGAGGATCAAGCGACTCCGCCCAGCGTTTGATCTCCTCGGCGTTCACCAGTTCATCGCGATCGCCCTGCACAACGAGCCATGGAATGCGAGGCAATTGCCCGGTCGCGACGCTGACGCGCTGGATGGCCGGCGCCACAGTGATGAGCCGCTCGACCTTGCGTTTCGCAGCAGCGCGTATGGCGACGGCGCCGCCGAACGAGAACCCCGCGAGCCATAATTCGGCGCCCGGCCAGCGCCGCGCCGCCCAATCCAGGGCCGCTATCGCATCTTCCGTCTCGCCGTCGCCTTCGTCATGCACTCCGGCGCTGGCGCCGACGCCCCGAAAATTGAACCGCACCGCGACCGCGCCGCTTTCATTGAACGACTTCGCCAGCATGTGCGCGACCTTGTTCGTCATGGCGCCGCCGTAGAGCGGATGCGGATGACACACCACCCCGACGCTTGTGACGGAAGCGTGTTCGGGGGTCTCCGCAATCCCTTCGAGATCGCCGACCGGCCCGGGAATGATGACGGGTTCTGCGATCGGACGACTTCTCGCGCTCGGCATGGCGGTGAGACTAGCGAATGTCGCTCCCGATCGCGACCGTCGCGGCCCGTTCGCAAAGGCGTCTGGCCGTGGGAGGATCAAGCACATCTCTGGGGGAACATCGTGCACCGCCGGCGATTTGAGTTTGAGACCTGCGCGCAGACGGCCGCGGGTTGGGCGCGCGTTGTGGCGCTCGTATGGGAATTTCCTTTGGAACGCACAGAGACGAACCGATGAAAATCACGTCCGCCAGCTTTCTGTCTGATCAGGCCATCCCGGAACAGTTTGCGTTCGGGGCGACCGATCCCGTGTTGCACGTGCGCCTTGCGGCGAATCACAACCCGCAATTGAAATGGAGCGGCGCACCTGCTGAAACGCGCAGCTTTGCGCTGATCTGCGTCGATCCGGACGCACCTACGAAGCCTGACGATGTCAACAAGGAGGGGCGGGTCGTGCCCGCGAGTCTGCCGCGCGGAGATTTTTTTCATTGGGCGATCGTCGACGTCCCGGCGACCACAACCGAGATCGCTGCAGGCGAATGCTCGAACGGCATCGTCGCGGGCGGGAAGAGAGAGCTTTCAGGGCCGAAGGGATCGAGACAGGGCGTCAACGACTACACGAGCTGGTTCGCAAACGACGCCGATATGACGGGAACGTATCGCGGATATGATGGCCCGTGCCCGCCGTGGAACGACATGCGCGTGCATCGCTATCACTTCACTATCTACGCATTGAGCTGCGAGCGCGCGCCGGTCGAGGGCGATTTCACCGGGCCCCAGGCGCTGGAAGCCATTCGCCCGTTCGTGCTCGCTGAGGCGCGCATCACGGGCACGTATTCGCTCAACCCGAAGGTCGGACGACCAGAAAGAAGCGGTTAGCCCCGCGGGGCCCACGCCCACGGGATTCCCTGGCGGTCACGGTTGGCGGTTGGTGCGGATTAGAGAAGAGGCGACAGCCGATCTGACTAACCGCTAACCGCTACCGCTCCGTATCACGGCTGTTCGATCGCCAGCAACTCAACGTCGAACAGCAGAGTCGCATTCGGCGGGATCACGCCGCCGCCGGCGCCGCGCTCCCCGTATCCGAGGCTTGCCGGGATCACCAGCCGCCGCTGGCCCCCGGCCTGCATGCCCTGGACGCCGTCGTCCCAGCCCTTGATCACGTTGCCCGCGCCAATTGTGAAGCGAAATGGCTCGCCGCGATCGCGAGAGCTGTCGAATTTCCTGCCCTTGTGATCATCCGCCGTCGCCTCGTACAACCAGCCGGTGTAATGAACAACCGCCACTTGCCCCTGCGAGGCGCCTTCGCCCGTCCCCTTCACGACGTCAGTCTTCTGCAGCTCTGTAATCGATGCACCCATGTCCGCAGGCGTCGCCGGCGTTGCGGCGTCTTTCGGCGCCTCGCGCCCGCAAGCCGACAGCAGTGCGAGCGAACAGGCGAGGCAAAGCAGCGCTTTCATCTTCATCGATTCGTCTCCGACTTCCGCTTACATGGCTCCGGCGAGGACCCCGTACGATCGTCTGTCCCGGCTTCGACTTACCTGGACAGCAACAGGCGATTGAGTCTGCGTACAAACGCGGCCGGATCGGACAACTGTCCGCCGTCGGCCAGCGTCGCCTGCTCGAACAGCAGCATCGACAGGTCGTCGAACGCGGCTTCGTCCTGCGTGCCTTCAATTCGCAGCAGCAGCGGATGCGCCGGGTTGATTTCCAGCACCGCGCGGCTCGCGGGCGTCTTTTGCCCTGCTGCTTCGAGAATCCTCCGCATCTGCGCGCCGAGATCGTGCTCACCGAGCACCAGACAGGCGGGAGATTCGGCGAGGCGTGCGGTGACGCGTACATCGCTGATCCGCTCGCCGAGCGATTTTTTCAGGCGCTCCACCAGCGCGGAATGTTCTTTCGAGAGCGACTCCAGAGCCTTTTTCTCTTCGTCGGACTGCACGCCGCCGAAGTCGATCTCGCCGCGCGCTGCATTGCGCAGCGGCTTGCCGTCAAACTCGCGAAGATGATCCGTCAGCCACTCATCCACCCGATCGGACAGCAACAGCGCCTCAACGCCTTTCTTGCGGAGCGTTTCGAGGTGAGGGCTGGATCTCGCTGCAGCGAACGTATCCGCTATGACAAAATAGATCTCCTTCTGGCCCGGCTTCATCCGGCTCACGTAGTCCTCGAGCGAGACGTCCTCTTCTTCCTTATCCGCATGCGTACTCGAGAAACGCAGCAGTGCGGCGATGCGATCGCGGTTCGCATGATCCTCCCCCGGACCTTCCTTCAGCACGCCGCCGAACTCCTTCCAGAAGGCCGCATACTTCTCAGGCTCTTCCCTGGCGATCTTCGCGAGCATGTCGAGAACCCGCCGCGTCAGCCCGGTGCGCATCGAATCGATGGCCGGATCCTGCTGCAGCATCTCCCGCGAGATGTTGAGCGGCAGATCTGCGGAATCGACCACGCCTTTGACGAAACGAAGATAGAGAGGCAGGAATTGTTCGGCGTCGTCCATGATGAATACGCGGCGCACGTACAACTTGAGGCCCCGCGAGGCCTCGCGATGCCACAGGTCGAACGGAGCGCGCGCAGGAATGTACAGCAGACTCGTGTACTCCTTCTTCCCCTCGACCTTGCCATGCGACCAGGCGATCGGATCGGTGAAGTCGTGAGTCACGTGGCGGTAGAACTCCTTGTACTCCTCGTCCTTTACTTCGGTGCGCGGCCGCGTCCACAGGGCCTGCGCGTGATTGATCGTTTCGTACTCTGCGTCCTTGTCTGATTTGCGCATGCGCACTGCGAATGCGATGTGGTCCGAGTATTTGCGAACGAGCGAGCGCACGCGATAGTCGTCCGCGAACTCGCGTTCGCCTTCTTTCAGGTGCAGCACGATCCTCGTGCCCCGCTCCGGCTTCTCGACGGTCGCAACAGTGAATTCGCCGTCGCCCCGCGATTCCCAGTGCACGCCCGCACTGGCCGGCTCGCCGGCGCGGCGCGACCACACTTCGACGCGCTCGGCGACGATGAACGAGGAATAGAAGCCGACGCCGAACTGACCGATCAGCTGCGCGTCCTTCTTCTGATCCCCCGTGAGACGCGACAGAAACTCCGCGGTGCCCGACTTCGCAATCGTACCGAGATGTTCGGTCGCCTCGGCGCGCGTCATGCCGACGCCGTTGTCGGTGATGGTGAGGGTGTGCGCCTTGGCGTCGACGTCGATGACGATCGCCAGCTCGCCGCCGCCCTCCAGCAGCTCCGGTTTCGCGAGCGCCTCGAAGCGCAGCTTGTCGCAGGCGTCCGAGGCGTTCGAAATGAGCTCACGCAGAAAAATCTCTTTGTGGCTGTACAGCGAATGGATCATCAGCTTGAGGAGCTGCCTGACCTCCGCCTGAAAGCCCATTGTCTGCGCCGCAGTCGCCTCGCTCATCGTTCGCGCTCCACCTGGATGGCCCGGAAGGGCCGAAACGAAATGATATTTGACGCGCGGGCGTATGGGGATCGCAGGCGCTATTTTCAAGCGCAACGCGCTGCGTCGTCCGGAAAAGACTCAGCAGGATGTTGAAAAAGGCTTTCCATGCCGTTTTAGACGCGCACCATCCATGGCGCGCGCCCTTCGGGCAGCGAAGCTGCCCGATTCGTTCCCGACGAATCTGTCACGTCGCTTGCCCAAGTCCTGTGAAAACATGGGCGTGGTTTTCGCTGCGCTCCCCAAATTAATAGATATGGCAAGCACATAAGAATGTGCATGCCACATGCAATAGATATGGGCCGGGCCGTCCGTTGCCCGGTAACAGGCGGTTGAAGAACTCTTCAATCGCCTGCCAGAGCGTGAAACGCAGCGCGATTGGAGGCCTTCCCCGCCGGGAAGGAAGCCGATTCAGATCTCGTGGCCCGTCGGCGGACGGACGCGACGACGGCGGATCATTTCGAGGAGGGTTGCAGAGAGAGCAAGCGCGACGCCGCCGAGCGTGGTCTGGGTCGCATGAAGTAAGGCGAACCCTGTAGCCGCGAACAGGGCGAGCGCTACGATCAGACCGAGGATCCTGGGTGCGAGGTGACGGGCCGCGCCGAGTGCATCATCGAGATCGTCGGCCCAGAGCAGGAAGAATTCCATCAACATCGCCTCGCTGTTTGCCGATCGACTTTACTTACGGCGCGACGGCGCATTCTGTGAGGCGACTCACAGCCTGAAAGAAGTTGCAGCGAGTGACTGCTGTCACATAACTGACCTTGCGCGGCTCAGGATCGCTGCGTAGGCTTTCTCCTGCGCATTGTCAAATGTCCGTAAGTCCCATTGCTCTGATCCGCCCGCCGCTCCATAGCCCCCATGCAGAAGATTGTTGTACTGAATCCGAAAGGCGGCTCGGGCAAGACCACGCTCGCGAGCAATCTCGCGAGCTACTTCGCGGTCTGCTGGCCTGAAGCCGACGCTGATGGATCTGGATGCGCAGGGTTCGAGCACCCGCTGGCTGAGCAAGCGCGCCAAAGGTCAGGCGCCGATTCACGGCATTGCGGGCTATGAACGCAACTCGCGCGTCACGCGGAGCTTCGCCATGCGTCTGCCGCTCGACTCTGAGCGGCTCATCGTCGATACGGCCGCCGCGCTCGAAGCGCAACGCCTCCCGGACATCACGCGCAACGCCACAGCGGTCCTCGTGCCGGTGCTGCCGTCGGACATCGACATCCACGCCGCGACGAAGTGCATTTCGGATCTGCTGCTGATCGCAAAGATTCGCCGCGAAGAACAGCGCATCGCCGTCATCGCCAATCGTGTGAAGAAGCACACGGTGATCTACAAGGCGCTGATGAAGTTTCTTGAGACGCTGAACATTCCGGTCGTTGCGACTCTGCGCGATTCACAGACCTACATACGCGCGGCGGAAACGGGCATGGGAATTTTCGAAATGAAGCCCTATCTCGTCCGCGAGGATCTGGATCAGTGGCTGCCGCTGATCGGCTGGCTCTCGCAGCGCACGCCGCTCGAGATTCCGCCTGGGACGCCCGCGATGACTTCAGCGTTCAATGCGAGCCCGGCGATGGCGCCCGCCTGAAATCGGCGGTTCAACGTGTGGCGTGTGGACGTGTAAAACGACGCTTCTTCGGGGGCGTTACACGCTACGCATTACACGGCTCGCACACTCCTACTTCGTCTTGTCCTTGTCCCAGCTGTTGCGGACCTTGTCGGTCCAGCTCTTGTAGTTCGACCAGCTGTACAGCGAGCGCGTAATTGCGGCGTGTCGCGGATTGGCAGGCTGCGCGCGTTCCAACCAGTTGGGAGTCTCACCTCCGCCGCCAGCGCGCACGACCGATCCTGTTTCGCCGGTCCAGGCGCGATGCGTTCCGGTCGCAGTCAGGTCATCGCCTTTGTGCTCTGCCATGATCGTGCTCTCCTGTTGGGAGCACGGTAACGACTCATTCTTGCTGCGCGTGAGGAACTGCATCACAGCACCTCATTGCCGTCGTGAGAGTGCGACAGGCATCGCAATGAAAACGCCCCACAACGCTGGCGCACCTGCCGCAGAACGCGCCGCTTGCGCAGATTTAACAGGCAATTATTGATTATTTAGCGCAAAGCGGCCGGGCGCGCGCCCGGCTGCAAAAAGCCCGTCGCGTAAATGATACGAGCTTACGTCGGAGCATCGGCCAGGAGCGCAGCGAACGCTGGCTTGATTTCATCGAGGATGTCGTGAATCGCCGCGGGCACGAGGCTGCTGTACACATCCAGCAGCACGATTGCGTTCACGATCGCATCCTGGCGACTCGCAGCGCGCAGCCGCTGCGCCATGCCGCGGTTCACGGCGTGCATACCGCGATAGACGCGTTCGAAATCATCGAGCGCCAGATCGGGCTCGCCGCCATCGCGCGAGGCGAAGTGCTGTGCGACCAGATACATCGCCGCCACGCGATACGCGGTTTCTGACTCATTGGAGAATGGCAGATGAAACCGCGCCATCGGTCGGAACACCGCGGTGCGCGGGCACCCGCTTGAAGCCATGATCAGGCCCATCAGTGATGAGAGCGCTTGCTGCGCCGAAAGCGTCGCGGTCACGGAGCGCTCCTCGCTCTCGACGGTGACGCGAACGGTGTCGAAGGATACGAGATCCGTGAAGCCGTCGATGACGCTGGCAAGGTGCAGAGCGGCAGGGCAATGCGGAACCTTGGACGCTTCAAAGGGGCAGCCGCTGCACTGGTTGAATGCAAGCGCCGTCCACGGCGGAGGATCCTTCGGCGTCGGCGAGTGAGCTGCGCGGTGTCACGATCGAGTTGGAGTTCAAAGACCCGTTCGCGTGAATCCGGCAGCGTGAAGCGATATTTGAGAACCAGGCTGCTCATGCGACCAGCCGGTAGCAAGGCCGGTATTCACCCGCCAGCTTCATGCGTCGCTGCGCGACGAAGGCGGACAGCAGTTCATCGAGCAGGTTCATCACGTGCTTGTCGCCGTGCAGCTCGAACGGCCCGCGCGCCTCGATCGCGCGTATCCCCTGCTCCTTCACGTTGCCCGCGACGATTCCGGAGAACGCGCGCCGCAGATTCGCCGCCATGACATGCGGATCCAGGTCGCGCCGCAGCTCGAGCTTCGCCATCGCTTCGTGCGTCGGTTCGAACGTCTGCTGAAAGCCGGGGGGGATTTTCAGCAGCCAGTTGTAGTTGTAGGCGTCGCTGCGGATGCGGCGATGCTCGCGCACGGCCTCGACGCCGCGAGCAATCTCGCGAGCAGCCTGCGCAGGATCCGCGATCACGATCTTGTAGCGTTGCTGCGCCTTCGGGCCGATCGTGCCGCCGATGAAGCGATCAATCTGCCCGAAATACTCCGCAGCGGACGGCGGGCCGGTGAACACGATGGGCAGCGGCTGATCTTCGTTCGCCGGGTCGAGCAGAATGCCGAGGAGGTAGAGAATCTCCTCGGCCGTGCCGGCGCCGCCGGGGAACACGACGATCGCATGCGCGCAGCGAACGAAGGCCTCGAGCCGCTTCTCGATGTCCGGCATGATGACGAGCTGATTGACGATCGGGTTCGGCGGCTCGGCGCCGATGATTCCGGGTTCGGTCATGCCGATGTAGCGGCCCGTGTGAATGCGCTGCTTCGAGTGCCCGATCGTCGCGCCTTTCATCGGCCCTTTCATGGCGCCGGGCCCGCAGCCCGTGCATACGCTGAGCGCCCGCAGGCCGAGCTCGTAGCCGACCTTCTTCGTGTATTCGTACTCCGGCTGGCCGATCGAATGGCCGCCCCAGCAGACGACCAGATCCGGACGACCCTTGTAGTCCAGAATCCGGGCGTTGCGCAGAATGTGGTAGATCGCGTTCGTGATGCCGGCCGAATCGCTCAGGTCGAAGCGGCCGCTGTGCAGGACGGCGTCGTGGATATAGATGATGTCGCGCAGCACCGCGAACAGATGTTCCTTGATGCCGCGGATCATCTGTCCGTCGACGAAGGCGCCTGGCGGGGCGTTCTTCACCTCGAGCTTGACGCCCCAGGCCTGGCGGCTCAGGCGGATCTCGAAGTCCTTGTAGCGCTCGAAAATCGCGCGCACGTCGTCGGATTCAAGTCCGGACGCCAGCACTGCGAGCGCACAGCGACGGAACAGCTGAAAGACGCTGCCCTGGCCGGAATGCAGCAGCTGCTCGACTTCGCGCTGCGAGAGATTTTCCAGACTGCCGAGCGGCGAGACGCGCGCATCGACCAATCCCTCCACGTCAGCCTGCGTGAGGGACGCCGTTCCGTTCGCATCGTTCACGGCTGGATCTCGATCGGCGTATCCGGCGGCGTCATCAGCCAGATTTCGACCATGTCGGAATTCGAAACGGCGATGCACCCTTCCGTCCAGTCGACGTTCGTGTAGTAGTCGCGCGGTTTGCGCGGCGTATTGGGCTGACCGTGAATCATGATCGCGCCCCCCGGCTTGAGCCCCTGGCGGCGCGCGCGTGCGATGTCGTTATCGTTGGGATAGTCGACCTGGATCGACAGGAAGTACTCGCTGTTCGGATTGCGGCGGGTGAGCCGGTAGTCGCCTTCGGGGGTGCGGAAGTCGCCTTCAAACTGCTTGTGGCCCTCCGGCCGCAACCCGAGCGAAACCTTGTAAGAACGCAGCACTTCGCCGGCGCGCAGCAGCAGGAGTTTGCGATCGGACTTGTCGACTACCACGCGGTCGGCCAGCGGCAACGCGGCGTCCACACCGGAGGATGCGATCGCCGACGAGGGCAAGGGGCCTTCGGCGTATGCAGCCGAGACGCCGATCATCGCAAGAGTGCTCAGAAGGACAGTGCGCAACATGGTCGTGCGTAAGTAGCCACAGAATCGATTATAGCCTGCTTATGTTCAGCCGCTCGTCGTGAGAAGAAGTGTAACGAGCCGCGCGCCTCTTGCGAGCACGCGCCTGCGACGTCGTGACCTGCGTCACCTCGTCGCCCGTTAGTCCAATGCCTGAAGGTGAACCGCGGCGCACTCGCGCAGGCCGGGGGAGGTTTCCGCCACGAGACGATACCGGCGGCCGGCGGAATCTCCGCCTCGATCAAGTGTCGCGACACGCTGTCCGTTTCGGCGATGCGACAGTCGACCAGCAGTTTGTGGCTTCCCGGGAGCACCTCCACGGCGCTTTCGCCCACGCCTAACGTGCGGCCGTCGACCTGACGCAGAATGACGCTGACCGGGCGCGCCCGCGGTGATGCGGTAGTCCCCCTGGATCTTCGCAACGTCATCGCGTTCGCGCCGCTCGCCGTCATACATCTGCACGGTCGTGCAGCCGCAGCTCGCGACACAGACGCCGAAGATCGCCAAGCGCAGCGCCAGACCGCTGAGACGAGCATCCGCAGACGCGACGTCCCGTGAGTTCATCGGGTTCCCGAACCCCTGCGCTCAGCCAATAGCGTCGCTGACGGCGCCGCGGTAGTCGCCGTACGCAGAGCTTCGGCCGGGTCCGCCGCCGCCGTAGGCTCAACGAGCGGAATAACGAGCGTGACGCCGGGACGAATCGCGCCAAGATCGAGGTCCGGGTTGTACTGGCGCAGCAGCCAGATCGGAATGTTGTAGCGCTGTTGTGCGATCACCCAGATCGATTCGCCGGACCTGATCACGTGCGTCGCGGTGTCCTTGATCCGGAATTGCGTGAAGAACGCTTCCTGCAGCTGCCGGTGATACTCGACCGCTTCGCCTCGAACTGGTCGGGAGTGACCTCCGGGAGAACTGCAGCTTCACCTTGCGGCCGACCACGACCGGCGTGGCCGAACGACATGCGATTCAATTGACGCAATTGGCTCGCGCGCAGATTCAGCCAGTCGGCGTAGTGACCGAGCGTCTCGGCCGCCTGTACGACGATCGCATCGCCTTCATCCACGCGTGTAGTCGCTTGGATCCGCCGAACCCGCGGCCTGCGTTCCTGGCACGAGCGCCGGGCTGATCGCTTCGGCTTCGCCTTCGGACACCGGCTCTGCTTCGGCCAGCGACAGCAGGCTCAGGCGGCGGCGCGGCCGCCGGCGTTTCCACCGGAACCGCCGCTTCCACCGGCGGCGCAGCGCGAGCCGATGCAGCGAGCGCCAGCACCTGACCCTCGTACACGAAGTTGCGATTGCGGATGTTGTTCAGCTCCATGAGCGCATCTTCGCTCATACCGTGGCGCGCGGCGATTCTGGAAAGCGTGTCGCCGCGACGCACGACGTAGCGATTTTCAGCGCCTACGACGCCTGTCGGCGGCGGCGTCTTCGGCGCCGGCCGGCTCTTTCTCCGCGCGTGCAACAGCGGCGACCGGCGCGCCCCGGCTCGGCAGCGCGAGCGCCTGTCCGGCGCGAATCCGATACGGCCGCTCGAGGCCATTGAGCTCTGCAATTCGCGCAGCGCTCACGCCGTAGCGCGCGGCGATGGAAGACAGGCTCTCACCACTGCGGACACGGTGCTGCGTCTCTGCGACCTGCGCATCGTAGCGCTCGCCGTCGCCGATCTTGTCCACGCCGGCGATCAGATCGATATGCGACGGTACACGGAATTCGAAGCCGCGCGGCACGTGGCGTGATCCGTTCCACACCGAGGGCAGCAGGGACGGATTCAGGCGCTTCAGCTCATCGCGATCCACCTCGAGCGCGGCGATGATGCGGCTCGCAGGCACGAAATCCGGCACCGTCAGCGCGACGCTCGTATCGACCGGATTGCGGCGGACGGCGCCGAAGAACTTCTCGGGATTGCTGTCGATCTCGAGCGCGGCCAGGAACGCCACATAGAAGTTGCGCGAGGCGAAGCCAAAGCTGCGGCTGTTGTACTTGCGCACAATAGTCGTGATGTCGCTCGTCCCCAACTGCTCCTGCGCGCGACGCATTCCGCCGGGACCATGGTTGTACGCCGTCAGCGCAAGGGGCCATGTCCCGAGCACGATGTAGTTCTGCTCGAGAAAGCGTGCGGCCGCTTCACTCGCGCGATAAGGGTCGAGACGCTCATCCACGACCGCATCGATACGCAGGAAGCGCCGGCCCGTGCTGCGCATGAACTGCCACATGCCGGCGGCGCCGACCTTCGAATAGGCATAGGTGTTGAACGACGACTCAACGTGAGGCAGCGCAGCAAGTTCGCGCGGCAGTCCCATGCGCTCGAAGCTGTCGGCGATATGGTCGCGCCAGGCGCCCGAGCGAACAATGCCTTCCCGAAAGCGATCCGCCTGCCCGAGCTGAAAACGCACTTCCTCCGACGCCTGCTCGAAGCGCGAGCGGCGCGTGCCCTTGGGCCACAGATCCTGTACGCGCAGCTCCTCTTCACTCAGGTCCTCTGCGCCGCTCGCAATGCGCTCGAGCATGCGCGCGTAGCGCTTCTTCAGGTCTTCGATGCGTTTCGATCGCTGGCGGGGCGACAGATCCGACGGGAACTTCACCACCTCGTAGACCACGCTCAGGTTCTCGGGGTCGTGCATGAGGCCGCCCTCCGTCGACACTTCCGTATAGATGCGCCGCCAGAAAGCGATGTCGGGTTCGAGCTCAGGTGGACGCACGAAGTGGTCGACGTCAGCGCTTGCGGAGAAAGGCGCGGCGAACGCAAACGCCGCCAGCAGGGCAATGAATGAGATGCGCAGCAAACGAGTAACCATGAATCAGCAGCCGCTCAGGGAAATCACCGGGATGGCAAGACTATGTAAAGCCACCGGCCTCGCACAACGCTCTAGTTCGCAGTCGTGAGCTCTCACAGCAGCGAATGAGCTCGCGCAGTGCGCGACTGGGTGCACGCGCGCCGTACGCTGAAAAATGAGACACAGTTCTCGTTTTGCGACGGCCCGCACGCGAGCGCGATTCGAAATCCGACCAACGACGCCCTTCGGCATGCTGCTTGCAGTTTCCCCAGGCGGCGAGACGCGCCCAACGCGCCAGCATTCAGGTAGCCGGAGACGAAAACACAAGAAACAAAGTTCTGACGCCGCTTGCGATGGCGGCTGCTCTCGCAGCGGCTTCGGCCCAGGCCACGCCGATACGGCTCGACGGTCGCGAGACCAACCTGCAACAGATCGTGAACAACCTCACCGGCGGAGGCGTTTCCAGCGTCGCACAGGATGTCCATCCGAACGCTGAGGGGATTGCCGCTTCGCGTATTGTAGGATCCTGCACTGAAGCGGCTCGAGAACATCGGAGGAAGCGATGAGATCCGGCACTTTCCTGAGCATGGTTGCGATCACAGCCACACTCGCGATCGCTGGCTGTTCGCATGGATCCGGTCACCAACACGGAAGCAAACAATCCGCGCCTCGTGATGCGCCGCAGCCGACGACCGTCGACATTCAGGGCGCCGACGAGTGGAAGCGATCGCCGCACATGCGCGCCTACTACGACGCCACAGTTGCGACCTTCGCGAATGGAACCGACATCGACGTCGACGCCTATGAAGCCAGGTCGTTCGCCATCTTTCGCGAGTTCGCGCGCGCCAACGGCGTGAACGAGGAAGGGATGATCGATCACCTGAAGCTCATTCCGCGTCAGGTAGTCGGCATCGTCAAAGAGAATCCGGGTGTATTGAAGGACTACGACACGTTCTGGGCTGCGTTAGCCGGACCGGATTGAAGTAGCGCGCAGGCTCGCGCATCCATGCATTCTGCTGGATGACCAATGATGTGCATGCACTCGTGCGTATTGGATCGGCGTCGCTGAGTGATGTCAGTTTGCCGTATACCTTAAGTCCGGCACGCGAGGTTCACGCGGATCGGTTCCTGCGTAACCCTGCTCCATTTGCTCTCGCCTTGCGGCCAGGCCGCACGCTTCGACCAGAGCGTGCGGCCTGCAAGGTTCGGCGCCGAGGATCCCGCCGATTACAGGGCGAATAGCAGGACGCGCACCGCCGACGCGGACGGCGCGCACAGGTCTCAGGTCGGGGTCAGAACCTGGAAGTAGACATCCACCATGTCGGTCTCCTTGTTGCGGATGATGGCCTTCGCCCAGTAAGGCAGCGAGTTACCGGCCGCATCGCGCTGGCGCCGCGCTTTGGGAATCGTCTCGAAAGACCTGAGGCCCAACTCCGCGGGCCGGTACATCTCATGCGCGATTGAGACGCCGTCAGCGTTGCGGTCCAGCCAGATCGACAACTCCGGCCAGATTGCATCCTCCGGGGAGATCAGCCCGTCATCGTTGCCGCCCAGGAGCGGCGTGTCGTACTGCGCAAGGCCGACGAAACCGTTCGGGGCGTTGCCGCCTTCGAACAGCGGCGTGCCGACGCCGAACAATTCCGAGCCGTCATCAACCACGCCGTTGCGGTTGCGGTCCAAGGCGAGGAACGCTTCATCGCCGCGGGGCCTCACCCACTGAACGAAATCGGCGAAACCGTCCGCGTTGACATCAAAATTGACCCCGCGCCCCTCCGGCCCGAGATGCACGCCGTTGCGGTTGAGATCGACCACGATCGGACTGCACTGGCCCCAGACCTGCGCGGCGAACAGACACAGCACTCCTGCAATGATGGTTTTCATGATGGCGTTCCCTCAAGGAATGTAGCAGCCGTCAGTGCAGCACACCGGCCGGCCGCCGCGACAAAACTCGAACGTGCTCGTGTTGACCACGTTGGGTTCCCCGTCCAGCGTGAGCTGAAAATTGACGCCCGCACCGAACGCGATGCGCGCCGAGCCGTCGCGCGCGCTCCCTTTGTAGCGGTGCGTACACTGGCCGCACGAAGCGGTCGGCAGGCTGCTCCATCCCGGGAGCGTGTACGTCGACGGCACTACCGTGGGAACGTACACCGTCAACGAGGCGCCGCCGAGCGGGCTGAATGCTGAATCGGCCCGTTCCGCATTCAGCTCGAGATTGGTGAAACCGCATCGTATCGTCCAGCCGCCGGCGACTGAGATCGTGTGCCAGGCCGTCACGGCGGACACGATCAGACCCACAGCCACGCTGCCGTTGCCGGCTTGCCGCGCCTGATAGGGATAGATCGCTATGGTCGGCGTCGCCTGCGCCTGCGCGGCCGTGATCAACAGGGCCCCGATCATCAGGATTTTCGTTCTCATTGCTGCGTCCTCCGTGACAGTTCCGCCTCCTGCTTGTCGAGTTGTCGCTGATACTCGCCCGAGTGGAACAGCGACAAGGTCTCGGCGACGTGTGCATCAACGGTGTTCTCCGGAGCGCCGATGACACGCTCTTCCGGCCACTCCTCGAGTAGGTACGACGTCAATGCGCGCCGGCTCTGCGGGGAGAGCGTATCGAGCAGACCGACTGCCCAGCGCCGCTCATACTCGCGGCGCAGGCGATTGCCCTGATGCACGAACGCCAGCACTTCCTCCTTGCCTGCCCTTGCGGCGCGCTGCGCGAACGTCTGCACCAGTTCCTTCTGCTCCGGAAACATCATCGCCTGCACGTCATGCGTTCGGACATACTCGCGGAGCGCGTCCACGTCATCCGGCCGAAAGCCGCGCGCCTGCAGCGCCGGCAGAAAGCCTTCGAGCGCTTCCTCGTTGGCGAACCAAAGCAGTTGCCGATCAAGCGACTTCCACTGGGGGAACTTCTTCGTATCCACGACGTAGGAGCCGTCCGGTCTTTTCATCAACCCGACCTTCGCCAGCTCCGCCTCGTCCCCGAGCGGCTGACCTTCATCGAGTCTGCGGCCTATCGTGAATTCCAGATCGACCGCCCGCTGATGCTCGACAGGGTCGCGAAGCAGCGCCTCATCTCCTTTGGCGCGCTTCTCCTCGACCGTCCTGAAGTGCCGGTGAAGTTGCTCCTGCAACTGAGGCGCGCTCGCCGGCGGCGCCCTCATCTGCTCATTGAAAGGCGCGCCCTGAACTGGCGCCCCCAACAATAGGGCGAACAGCCACGCGCCATTCGCAATCGACAATATCGGCTTGTCCATAACAACGTCCTTTGCTGCCGTGAGGTTGTCTTTCTTTGCAGTCAATTCAGTGACGCGTGCCGCTTGGTTCCTCCTGTGATTTGGCGGCTGTCTTGCTCTATACCTACTTACGAATTCAAAGCTCGCTGCGTCCCACCGCCTCGCATTCGACCTGCTTGCAGCCTCGCAGTAGCGGCGTCGCGCTCCGCGCCTGATGCAGATCTGGTTCTCGGCGCTCGATCAGCGTCTTGCAGAGCGAGCGTCTTGCATGCATGCGTCATCCCGTCCGCCTTTCTTGCCCGCGCCGCTGCGACCAAATCGCCCGCTACATGTATATGTGATTGGAAGGAAGGTAGGGCGCGAATATCTCGGCGATTCAACCAGAATAGGCGGCGTTGCGCGCACTCAGACCTGGACACTCGTAAGAGGTAAGTGGCGTCGGGGCCGGACCTTTCTTTCTGAGTGTTTGCGCAATCTATTCGTGAGGCGACGCTGCCGCCGGCTCTCGGATATCGGAGTCGCTGAGAAGTCCGGCGCCTGAGATCCCTCGCT
Organism: uncultured Gammaproteobacteria bacterium; assembly: GCA_963723505.1. Classification (GTDB taxonomy): domain Bacteria; phylum Pseudomonadota; class Gammaproteobacteria; order Steroidobacterales; family Steroidobacteraceae; genus Steroidobacter. Next base: position 23,199 of record CAVRQU010000015.1, on the reverse strand, counting down.
CACAACGTCGCAATGCAGGCGCGCGCTTGATGACGGCGTTTGCCGTATACCCCAAGTCCGGCACGCGAGACGCGACATCGTGGTTCCTCACTGGCGCCAAAGACCATTGTGAGGCTTGTGCCGGCGGCGTACGGTGCAAACGTCTTCAGGGCATGGGAGACGGTCTTGGCTGTTCAGCAGCCATTGGTGCAGCCGCCGCAGGATCAGGTCGCGAGCAATTCATCTCGGGGCCGTCAGAACACAGCGGCTCACAGATTCAGGTTCCCGATCCAGTCCGCCGTCTGATCGGCAGGACTCGTTTCTGGTACTGGACCATGATGATTGCGGGTGCGGCTGCCTTCAGCGGCAACGTCATCCCGGAAGACTGGATATGGATTGCCCTCACGGGACTTGTGATCTGGTTGCCTTCGTTTGTGATCCACTGGCGCTTGCGGGTCCGCCGGGACCTGGAGCTGCGCCGGCTCGAAGCCAGCCAACCCCAACCCGCACCAGCCGTCGTTACTCGCGATCAACCGATCGAGACTGCAAGCGCCGCGGCGCCCGTGCTCTACCTGCGGTCGTTCGATGACGATCAGCGCAGTTCGCGCACCAAGGGCAATCTCACCGAGGAGGAACTGCTGGTCCATTTGCTGGGCCACTTCGGCCCGGTGATGGCCGTCGGCCGTCCCGGTGAAGCCATACGGCCGGTCGGCGCGCAGCGCGTGTATCTGCGAGACGCCGACTGGCAACAGGTCGTCGAGGACCTCATCCGACGCGCGCGGCTCGTGGTAATGCGCACAGGCCGAACCAGCGGGTTGCAGTGGGAACTGAGCAGGGCGCTGGAAGCATTGCAGCCCGAGCAGTTGATCGTGGTCGTCGATGACAAGAAGGAGCTGCGTGGTTTCCTGCAGCTGATTCGCCGCGTGCATCCCGAGGCGCCGGACTCATTGCGAATCGGCTGGCGCTCCGCCGGAACACTGCGCGGGTTCGTCATCTTCGGCAAGGGCTGGCAGCCGAGGATGCTGCGCATGCGCTGGTCCGCATGGCTTCTCTACCAGCACGAAAATGACACCTATACCGGCGTCAAACTCGCCCGCACGTTGCGGCCGGTCTTCGACAGGATGGGCGTCAAATGGCCAAGGCCGGCCATCAACCTGCTGCTGATTCTCTGGCTGGCGTTCTGGGCCGTGTTCTTCATTGCGGTAGCGCTGGGCCTGGTGGACTGACGCGGGCCGATTGCGAAGACACCCCACGTATTGCTTCTCCGGAAGTGCTACGGCCGGACGTACCGGCCTAAGGATCTGGCGTCAGGCGCCGTCAAACAGTGCAGTCAGAGCGTGGCGATCACGCGAACTGCCAACGCGCGAACACGATTGGGAAATTCTCGAGCGCGCTCACGCACGAACGACCCACGTTGCTCGTAGGCGGTCCACGAGAGAGCCATCGACCGGAGCGAATCAGAGGCGTGACGATTCACTCATCGGATCGGAGAGAAATCGGTGGGTGTCCTAGTAGCTCATCGCTGCTCGGAGAAACCTGGCTGCCATACATACATATGGGGACACCGAGAAGATAACGGGGCGATTTTCTTGTCAGATCCTCAAGAAAATCGATGCGTGTCCTAGCTGTCCTGGTTCTCAATCCCAGCGATCGCCGCCTCGGCCTGCGCGAGACTCGCGATGCCTTCGTCGAGCAGCTCCTGCTGGGGGACCATCAACACGATGCTCTCGCCTACCTTTCTGAGGTCCGCAATACCTTGCGCAAGTGAATCGTAAGCCTGCCGCCAGTATTCGTGTTGCTGCTCCTGGCTCAGCCGCGGATTTGCCGCGAGCGCCGCATACATCTCGCCGCGGCGAATGCCCATCGTTGCCAGCCCGAACCGAACATGCAGAGTGTCGCCACGCCTGGACGACGCCTGCAGCGATTTCTCCGCTTCGGCGAAAAGCATTCCGGCTTCGTCGTAACCTCCGATCTTGACCAATGACCTCGCAATACCCAGTTTCGCCATGGTGAGCGTCCACTGGGCCCTCGCATCGTTGGGATCGGCGCGTTTGCGCATGACGGCAACGGCCAGACGATATAACTCGATCGCTCTTGAGTAGTCCCCTGCCAGGTACATTGCATCCGCAAGATTGAATCGATGATCGGCTCTATCCAGCTCGCGCGAGGGATTGTCCGGCTGAAGCGCGATCAGCTTCTCGTCGATTGCAATCGTCTTGCGCAGCAGCGCGCTCGCCCGACGCAGTGCTTCGGGCCTCGGAACGCGCGCGTCGTACGTGAGCGCCGCGTTGTTATAAGCGACGGAGACGGCCACGTACGACTTCACCTCACCCGGATGCGCCTCGGCATACGCCTCGCAGAGACCGATCATCCTGTCGTAAACGGCAAGGGCTTCAAGCGGCCGACCCAGGTAGTTCAGGGCGTCCGCCTGCGCCGAATAGGCGTTGGCAAGCAGACTCAGCCGCGCATGATCGTCGGTAAAGGCGTCGCTGAGCGATTCGCCCAGCGCCACGCTCTTTTGCAGCGCCGGCAGGGCCGCCGCAGCGCCGCTCGTGGCGAGGAGCAGCCGCCCCTGAGGGAGATAAGCTTTGGCGAGAGAAATTCCGGCGTGCCGGTTTGCAGGATCCGCCGCGACCAATGACTCGAGCAGCGCGATGGATCGCGCGTAGCTCTGCAGCGCCGCCTTTGGATCGCCGGTGTTCGAGCCGAGCTCGTCGCCCTGAATGTCGCCCACTTTCCTGTAGGCGACGGCAAGCTCTTCCTGAAGCGTGCGATCGCCTCCTGATTCTCCATACAACGTGTTCAGGTATTCCACCGAGGTTTTCACGAGAATTTCCCGCGCCCTGGTGGAACCGGCGAGTGGCGCGATCTCATCGTGGAGATCGAACAACAGGGTATTCGCCATCTTGCGCACGCCGTCGAAGTGACGCTGCGCCACCTGCCGCTGGCGCTCGGCTTCACGCGCTTCGCGAATGGCGATCCACAGTCCGCCAACCAGTGACAACGCCACAATCGCCGCCGCGGCGATCTCCACCTTGCGCCGGCGCAGGAACTTGCCCATGCGGTAACGCAGCGCGTTGCCACGCGCCTGCACCGGCAAACCGCCCAGGTAATTGCGCAGGTCGTTGGCGAATTGCTCGACGCTGCCATAGCGGCGTTGCGGCTCCTTGCGGAGCGCCATGAGCAGGATGTTGTCGAGGTCGGCGTCGATTCCGCGCTGACGCTGACGATCGTTGGTGCGCACGAGGCTCGGGCGCGTCGGCGCCGTGTCGCTCAGGATTTCCGCCACGCGCTGCGCGTCGTTGGTACGCGCGCCGTAGGGACTCTGACCAGTCAGCAGGCGATACAACACCACGCCGAGCGAGTAGACATCGCTCACGGTGGTCACGGCGCCGCCGCTGACCTGCTCGGGACTCGCGTAGTCCAGCGTCATGGCGCGCAACTGGGTGACGGTCTCATCGACCGTGGCGCCGTGCGGCGGCGTTGGCGTCCAGCAGCTTGGCGATACCGAAGTCGAGCAGTCTGACCGAACCGTCGGCGGTCACGAGGATATTGTTGGGCTTGAGATCGCGATGAATGACCAGGTGCTGATGCGCGTAACTCACCGCCGCGCAGACCTGCAGGAAGAGCTGCACCCGCTCGCGCACTTTGAGACTGTGCGCGTCGCTGAACCGATCGATGGGATCGCCGCTCACCAGCTCCATGACGACGTACGGCGAGCCGCCCCTGGTCCTGCCGCCATCGAGCATTCGAGCAATGTTGCGGTGATCGAGGCTGGCGAGGATCTGCCGCTCGGTCTTGAAGCGCTGCTCGGCAAGTGGGCCGCTCACATCGGCGCGCATGACTTTGATCGCCACTTCGGCGCGATATTGGTCGTCGTCGCGCACCGCCTTGAACACATGGCCCATGCCCCCGGCGCCGAGCACGCCGACGATGCGATACGCGCCGATTCGTTCGCCCACGCGACTGTTGTCGTCGGCGACCGCCAAGGCTTGCGCTTTGAGCTCGGCCGGCACGCGATCCAGCAGATCACCTGGCTGATCGTGCGCAGCGAGCAGTGATTGCACTTCGGCGATCAGCGCGGAGTCTCCTTGCGCCTCGCGCACCAGCAGCTCGGAACGTTCCGATGCCGGCGCTTCGACCGCCGCGGCGAACAGCGCTTTTATCCGCGACCAACGCTCGGGAGTGACGTCTTCGTTCAAGCTTCAGCCCGCCGTCAGTTCGCGGCGCAACCAGGCGCGCGCCATCGTCCATTCGCGCTTGACCGACGCCAGCGAAATCCCGACGACATCCGCAGTCTGTTCGAGCGTCAGGCCGCCGAAATAGCGCAACTCCACGATATGGCTCTGTGACGCGTCGATCGCTTCGAGCCGCAGCAACGCAGAATCGATGGCGACCACATCCACGCGATCGTCATCGAAGTTCGCAATGGCCTGGACTTCGTCCACCTCGAGCGCGGCCTGAGTGTCGTGCAGGCTCAGGTGCGCGGCGCCATCGCCGCGGCGCACTGCACCGCGCTTCCGCGCGTAGTCCACCAGCACGCGGCGCATGATCTTCGCCGCCAGGGACAAGAATTGCTCGCGATTGAGCCACTCTACCGAGCGCTGTCCCGACAACCGGATAAATGCCTCGTTGACCAGCGCCGTGCGCTGCAAGGTGTGATCGCCGCGTTCGCTCGCGAGCTGGCGGCGCGCCAATCGGCGCAGGTCCTCGTGCACCAGCGGCCAGAGCGCATCGATGGCGGATGCATCACCCTCTGTCCAACGCTTGAGCAGGCGGGTGACCTCACCGGGTTCTTGTTCTTGTTCTTGTTCTTCCCGCACGCGACCGATTGTGCCGAGAGAACGTCTGCAGTCAATGAGATCCGCGAAGTCCGGGCATTAAGTAATACCAAATCGCGGAAGATTCGTGAGCCGGTTTGCTTAGGTTTGCCGCGTTGATCCCACGGGTAACAACAAGGTGGGCGTCATGCGTTCGCGTCTCGGCTTATTTTGTGCGTATTCAGCTTGTTAGTGGCGCTCGCCGGATGCAGCGGCAGTGATGGTGGCGGAGCGACGACGCCCCCACCCACGTCGAACAACCCACCGCCTCCGCCTCCGCCTCCGCCCCCGCCCCCGCCGCCGCCAGTCATCGGCGCGGACGGTGGAACCGTGACGGAAGCCAGCGGCGCTTCAGTCATCGTGCCCGCTGGCGCGATCATTACCGACACCACCATACGCATCGCGCGCGATTCGACCGGCGCGCCCGCGATACCAGCGGATCTGACTGCCGCCGGCAGCATGTACGTGATCACGCCGCATGGTGGCGAATTCGCCGAGGGTGTCGAAGTGCGACTTCCGGTACCTAACGTGACACTGACGCCCTTCCAGGAATTCAAGATCGCCAAGGCGCAGCCGGGCGAGCCCTGGGTCGTGCTCGAAGACACCGTGCTGAATCAGGGCTCACTCAGCGCCAAGGTGGACAGCTTCTCGTTCTTCACAGTCGTGGTCGTCACCTATGTCCTTCCGATCGCGCAAGCCGAACCCATGCGCATGTCACACATCGCTCACGTGCACCGACAATCGTTGTAGCGGACTGATCGGGCCGGTCACGGCCACCTTTACCGTCACCACTAACAATGGCCAGACGCCCGGGAACTGCACCAATCCCATTTACGGGATCGGGACTGGCGCGGGCAGCGGTATCTACTGGCCATCGCGATCCTCGATCGGGGTTGCGCCCATTGCGGCCACCGGCGGCTCCCTCACCCGCACACTAAATCCCGGTTCGCCGCTCAACTTCAAGTTTGGCGTGGGACGGAAATGCGGGGTGTACGGCGGCTATTCCGACTTTGGATATGGCAACTACAAGTCGCTTACGTCTCTTGGGCGGCTCGTATGCCCCACAGCTCTCCATCTGTGCGGATGCCCGAACAAGTGGACGTTGTCGAAGGCCTCGTCGCGAATGTCGACGTAGTGATGGCCGGCGGCGCAGCGGAACCCGCCGACCCCAGTTCTTCCTCGAACACCAGCTATAGCGTTCCGACCCGAACCAACCGCGCCATCATCGATTGGGAACGCAGCGACGATAACGGCGCCTCGTGGAGAGTCATCGCGCATTCGTACCAGAACGAGGCAATAGTCTGCCCGCCGGCGTGGGCTATCCGTGGCGCTACTGGGGCATCCGCCACGGTTTCGTGGCCACCGCCGCCGACCAGGGTGCGCTGCTGCGATTCCATGCCTGCTATACACCGCCGGCGCCGGCCGAGGCGCCACCCTGCGTACACAGCGCCACATCGCGGATCAACGTCCTGCAGCAGAGCGCGCTGCCCGACGATTGTCGATGCGCCCCATTCAATGCTGGTCCGCACCGGCCAGACGGCGAATCTTGTCCGCAACCGCTTCCGGCCTGCCCGCGCCTACTCTGCAATGGCAGACACGCCCCGCCAACTCGAGCGACGCACTGGAGCAATGTCGCCGCCGGCAACGGTGCCACGACGGCCAACTACACCACCGCGCCTCTCTTGCTGGCCGACAACGGAACGCAATATCGCGTGGTCGCCACCAATGCCCTGGGAAGCGTTGAGAGCACTGCCGTGACGGTCTCCGTCAGTGACGTCGACGTGGCGCCTACGATTACCACGCAGCCCGCGAACCTGAGCGTGACTGTCGGGCAGCGATGCCGTGTTCGCCATCGTGGCCACCCGGCACCGAAGCACTGAGCTATCAGTGGCGCTCCAATGGCGCTGCCATCGCGGGCGCGAACAGTGCCGTGCTGCGCCTGGACCTGTGAACAACGCGCCAGCGCCGGCAGCTACAGCGTGACGGTGAGCAATCGCGCCGGCGATGCGGACAGCAACGCCGCCATGCTCAATGTGTATCCCGGCACCCCCGCCGCCGTCGCACCCACCATCGTGACGCAGCCTGCCGCCGTCACGGTGAACGTCGGGCAACACCGCCACGTTCGCGGTGGGCGTCGATGGCAGCGGTCCGTTCTACGTTCCAGTGGCGTCGCGATGGCGCGGACATTCCGGGCGCAACGAGTGCAGTGCTCACGCTCGATGCCGTGAGACGCCAGCGACGCGGCGAGCTATTCCGTGGTCGTCAGCAACGCGCGAATCCAGCCGGCGTCACCAGCAGCGCGGCCATGCTCACAGTGACAACCGGCGGCAGCGCGATCACCGCACCCACCATCATCACGCAGCCGGCGACATTGTCGTGGCGCCCGGCGGTTCGGGTGTTCTCGCCGTGGCAGCGACCGGCAGTGGGCCGCTGTCCTACCAATGGCTCGCGGATGGTGTACCCATTGGTGGCGAAACCGAGGCCGTGCTGTACTGTGACGAACGCCAGTGAGTCCGTATGAAGGTCGCTATGCAGTGACGTGTCAGCAATAGTCTGGGTACCGTCGTCAGCCAGCGAAGTGCAAGTGATCCTGCTCGGTGCGCCCTTCATTGCACAGGAGCCCGCAGCTGCGACGTGCTTGAGAACACGACTGCCACATTCAGCGTCGCTGGCGAACGGCCCCGGCTTGCGTTACCAGTGGCTGCTCAATGGCCTCACCGATCTCCGGCGCCAACGAGGCCAGACTACACGACATCCGATGCTGACCGTGGCCGACAGCGGCGCCGTCTACAGTGTCATCGTCTACAACGGCGCGGGCGTGGCGTTGAGCCAGCCAGCGCCGTACTAACGGTGCTGGCGCTCGTACCACCGACCGTGACCGAGCATCCGGTGAACACGAGCGTTGCGGCCGGGCACGGCGGCGACTCTCTGCGCGACCTTCGGGGGAACGCCACCATTCACGTGCAGATGACCCGCTGGTCAGGCGCCGCATGGTTACCCTGCTCGCTGCGCGCCGGCTGTTCGACAACGCGCAGGCTGCATCGACGACGCCCGTCCTGCAGCTCGCCGACAACGGCGCGCATGTTCCGGTTCGAGGTGGTCAGCGGGCCGGGGCAAGCCTATGGAACCACCACGAACGCCGGCGACGGTGACGGTGACGGCGCCGCCTGCCATCACCGCCACCACGCTCGCCAGCCGCGCGACGAGCGGCGCCACGGCTAACAACCGCAGCGCGGTGCCCAGCCTCTCCGCCGATGGCAATCTGGTCGCCTTCACCAGCTATGGCACCAACCTCGTCCCGGGATTCACCAATCCTGGCACCGAGATGGGCCATGCCTACGTGCGCAATCTCGCCACCGGCGTGACCACGGCGATCGACCAGACACCGGCGGGCGCGCAATCGAGCCGAGGTGTCGTCAATCTCAAGCTCGCCGCGGGCGGCCGCTATGCCGTATTCAGTCCTCCCTCGCCGGAGACCTCGTGGCCGACGATACCAATGGCTCGCAAGACGTGTTCGTGCGCGATCTGCAAACCGGGCCACGACACGAGTCAGCCTGCGGGCCGACGGCACGGAGATTACGGGCGCGGGAGGTGGCCAGGGCGACATGCAGGTGGACATTTCGGCCGACGGCCGGTTCGTAAGTTTCGTGTCGAACCATGACCTCATCGGCGACGCATCCATCCGGGATGTCCTCGCTGTACCTGCGCAGCTTGCAAACCGGATCCCTGCGCCGCGTCGCCGTCAACCCGTCGTCTGTCATCGCCTACCCAGCACTATCGAGCAATGGCGAATACATGGCCTATATGCTATCACCACTTTGCGCCACCCGCGTCGGCCGTCGTGAACTACTACGATCGCCGAAGCGAATGTCACGAGCGAGCTGTTCAGATTGACACCAGAGTGGTACAGCCTGGCTGGGACAAGGCTTAGCATCTCGGGCAATGGCCGCTACGTCACGTTTGCCGTGCGATCTCCGCGCATTGTTCAACGGATCGACTTTCGCGCAGATCCTCGCGATCGACCGGAATAATCCAGACCACATCACGATTGCGAGCGGCGGCTCCAATGGTTTCGGCGATGGCAGGCAGCAACTTTCCCAAGTATCGGACGACGGGCATGTGCTTTTCGCGACCGCTGCCCCGAATATCACGGGCAACGTCGCGAACTCATCCCGTACGGTGCTCGTCGTGCGCGATCTGCAGAGCTCGACCTTGACCACGTCCCTTACGCCAGCGCCGACGGCGCCACCGCCTGCCGACTGCAGCGGTGTACGACTCCCACGCAATTTCGAGCGATGGAGCCGCGGTCGGCTGGCCGCCTACCAGACCGATCATGAGGGACGGCAACAACGGACTTCAGGTGTACGTGCGCCCCGCGCCCCTGAAACCAGAGATGCATCCAAATGAAATCCCTTCGAATCATCAGTCGCTGATGTGTTCTGCTAGCCGCGCCGCTGCGCCTCCGCGCACGCCCAGCAGATGGACATGGACGCCATGATGAAATGGGGTCAGCCGATGTGATCCGCTATCACATCGTCGGCGTTTACCAGGACAAGACATACATCGCGAGCGACGGCTCCGGTCAGGCTGACATTACTGACGGCCTGGTCGTGGATCTCACGTGGAAGCTGTCGGAGTCGAAGCTGGTCGGTAAGCCCACATTTCAGAACACCAAGTCCATCGTCAAGAACCTCGACCGACCGCGAACCCAAGTGCCTGGCCCCGATACTCAAAGGCGACTACGAGCACTACGAGGTGCTCGGCATCAAGGACGGCCTCGCTGGCGGTCTCGAGCTGCAGGTACGAACCAGTTATCCGGTAGTCGAGGTCGTGCAGTTCTGCACCGGCAGCCGCAAGGCCGTGCCCGCGAAAACGGAAACGCGACCTGAAGAATTCGGCGTCGTATCGCCCGTGATGTTCGGCATGCCCTTGCCGGATTCGGACGACCTGCGAATTTCGCCAGACAAGAAATCGCTGATCGCGAAGAAGGCCGGCTGGACGTGGACGATGACGCCCAGCATTGCATCCAGACAGTAGGTACGACTGCGGACTGCAACTGCTGTCGCAAGCATCGGTACGGTTCTGGGTGTCCTGATAGCCGCCCCGTGCAATCAATATGAACCCGAGCGAATCGAGACGATTTACTCAGCAGAACACTAAGAGAGATAGGTGGGTGTCCCAGTAGTCCACGCACTAAGGCTCGGCTCGGAAGAAAATCGGTGGGTATCGGAGAGTGCGCTGTTCCGGATCTGTAATTTGAAGTTATAGATCCGATGCACAAAGTATTGCTTCTCTCGCTTTCCGCGAAGAACTACGCTGCGCCGACATGGCGGAGGAACGATCGATGCACTTTGCAGCGGAAAGTTACACGAAGGAACCCGTCCGATATCCCGCCCTTCAAGTGGTGAATCTCTGGGCAGAGGGCGCCGCCGTTACCGAGCGTTATCGCAACATGGTCATCAACCGTGTGAACGATAGCTGCTTGCGTCTTGCGGTGTTCGAGGAGGCGTACCGCTGGCACTTTCATCCCACTTCCGATGAACTCTTCGTCGTCGTTGACGGATGCCTTGCAATCGAACTAGCCGGCGGGCGCGAGTTGCGCCTGGAGCCTTGGCAGTGCGTCACGATTCCGGCCATGACACATCATAGAACCCGGGCCATAGGACGGACGGTGAATCTATGTTTCGAAAAGCTGGAGGCGGAGACCGTCTTCGTCGATTCGCCGTAGTCGCGCCGGGAATGCTTCTCGGACGATAGCCTTCCGAGGACGCCCATCGACTTCCGCGCTGAAGCGCGCGTCGATGGTTCAAAGTGATTCCCAGAGATCAGTGGGTGTCCTGAAGTGAAGTGTGTTGCGGCGATCGGGGCGACGCTTCCAGCGCGCCGAGCGCAGCAGAAACCCCAAGAAAGCGAGGTCGGGCGCCTTCGATCAGCGCCGGGCCCTCTGTTTGCTGCGCGGAGACACGTCTTCTTTTTTGCCGCTCTGAGGCGGCGAGACAGCGATGCCTTCATGCAGCAGCGTCGTCACTGCGAGCACAATATCGCGGGTCGCGGTTGGCGGCATGTCCTTGGGTTGAAGCTGCCCGCCGGCAATGAGTTGCGCGAGACCGTGTACGATCGACCATGCAGCGAGAGTCACTGTGCGTTCGTCCGAACCGCGCAGACGTCCCGTTTCCAGTCCCTGCTTCACGATGGAGATCAGCAGCGCGTAAGCCTCTTGCGAGGCCTCGGCGAGCCCAGGGTAATCCGCTTGTGCGATCTGGCCGCCGAACATGATGCTCAAGTGATTGGGACACGACACGCCGAACTCGACGTACGCCACGCCGCTCGCCTGTAACGCCGCCGCCGGATCGGCCGCGTGCGGCGCAATCGCGGCGCGCATCGATGTGCTCAAGCGTCGAAAGCCCTGCTCGGCAATCGCAGCCAGCAGGCTCTCCTTGCTGGGAAAGTGACGGTAGGACGCGGTATGGCTGACGCCGGTCCGGCGCGCCACGTCGCGTAGGCTGAGCGCGTGCACGCCGTGGTGTGCAATCTGCTCGAGCGCCATATCCACGAGCGCATTTTTCAGATCACCGTGGTGATACGACCGACGCGTCCGTTTGGATTTCATTGCGGCATTCTAGCGGGTCCTGAGTCGATGTTGACAGTGGAAACTTCGCGAAGCTAATATGTTGCCACTGGCAACATCATTGGCGGGCCGCCTAGGCGGCCGGAGGATGCCCGGATGAGGACCACCGCACGACTCAACGCCGCATGCGCGCTTCTGTTCGTAACCGCCGCCTTGTTCGGATGCAGTTACGTGGCCGTCCGGAGCGCACCGGCAAAGGAGGCGTCCGATGAACGGACGGAGGCAGCTCTGAAGGCTGACGAGCTGTTCTGGCGGACATTGCACGCCGGCGAGTACGAAGAGATCCCTGCGGCTCTCAACGCCCTGACGGGCGCTTACCTCGAGAATCCCAACGACGCGGTTACTGCTGCGCACATTGGATGGCTGCACATCTGGCGGCTCGCTGAAAGCTCGCGCCTCGACCAGGTCCCGCCGACGGTCACTCACGATGCGATTCTCGCGCGTCGCTACTTCCAGGAAGCGGTGCAACTCAATCCGGATGACGCTCGTTACCTCGGCTTTCTGGCTTCCGCCACCATGGCCGAAGGCAGCATTCACAAGGACGAGAGGCTGACCCGCCGCGGATATTTCCTGATGCAGAGCGCCGTTAGAGCCTGGCCGGAATTCAACCTGTTCACAGCCGGCTACGGCGCGAGCCGCCTCCCGCGCGGCTCGGAGCGCTTCAGCGAAGCGCTCGAACAACAGTGGCGGACGCTTGACTTGTGCAGCGGCGAGAAGATCGACCGCACCAATCCCGACTTCGGCAAGTACATGTCGCTCGCGACTAACGCAGGCCCGAAGCGCGCCTGCTGGAACTCGTGGATCGCGCCGCATAACTTCGAGGGCTTCTTTCTCAACATGGGCGACATGCTGGTGAAATCGGGCGACTGGCAGACGGCGCGGAAGATCTACGCCAACGCCCGATCTTCACCCACGTATGCGCAATGGAAGTTCCGCGACGTCCTGGAGGCGCGCATCGGCGACGCTGAGGCGAACGTAGCTGTGTTCAGTGCACCTCGAGACGACGCAGACAAGACGCGGCCGCGCATGATGGTCGCTTCGCCGTTCGCGTGCATGGCCTGTCACCAGAGCTAGAAGACGCAGAGCCTTCCGAGAAACCTTCCGAGGACACCCATCGACTTTCGCCGCTGGAGCGCGCCACGATGGTTCATAAAAGTGGCGCCAGAGATCGGTGGGTGTCCTGAAGTGAGATTGCCGTGCCGGGCCGGGAAACGGGATAACGCATATCGTCAATCGCCGAAGTGCGGCTGCATACCGTGACGCAGATTCGATTCTTCACGCCGCCGACATTAGAAGGACACGCATGATCCTTCATCGATTCTCAACACTGACTGTTGCTGAAACATCGTCTTGTAGTCGTCGCGGACTTGCTCGACCAATCTGCTGCTCGGACGGCTGAATGGGTAGAGGAGCACGAGGAGCTTCGATTTCTCCTGCACGATCGTGCCGCTCGCGTCCTTGAATTGTCCGTTGCCGCTGATCACGGTCAGACCATCAGGAAATCGTGGCGTAACCTGAGCATCGATGAAGGTCTGGAACTCCTCTTCGGTGATATCCGGCCCCGACGAGCGCGACATCCCGAACAGGAGTTCGGTGCGCATGAACAGCTCACCGTTCAACACGTGCACACACAAACTCTTCTCGGTGTTGGTCGGGTGTGCGCGCTCGGGCGTCGGCTCCTCCCGCGACGGATCGAAGCCCGACAGCGTTTCGGCGTGCGATGCGCTAAACGCTGTCAGCGACGACAGCAGCAGCGTAATGAATACTTTTGACATGCTGGGCCCCGGTGCTGTTGTGAGCGCGGAGCTTGCAGCAACGCAATCAATGCTCGATAGCGTCGCCCGTCGGCATTGCGTGCTGACTTAAGTGGGTGCTGAGTCGCACGATGGGTGGTCGGAGGATAGAGCCGGTGAATGACCCTGAGCATGCCCGAAGAAGCGTCGCCATTCGCTCACTGTGGCAGACGCCACACCTTTTTAATCTTGCAAAGGCGCCCAAACATAGCTTCGTACTCTTTGGTGATGGAGCCTTCCGAGGACACCCTTCAACTTTCGCGCTGGGGCGCGCGAGCGGATCGGCCTGAGAGCCTTTTCAGGGCGCATCCGCTACGAGCTTGTGCGGCAGTTCGCAGAGAGTGAGGCGGCCTCTCGCGCATCGTCCCACGCCTACTATGCAGCTCCCCGGTCAGCACACTCTGCACGCACGCCTGCGGGCCTGGCTCTTACGCCGAGAGTGCATTCGCATGCTGGCCGATCAACGCTGCTTGTGGCGTTGGTCGCGTCGCCCGGTTTCGCGAGGCGCCGCGGTCGGCGTGTTCATTGGCATCTTGCTGCCGTTCGGGCAGATCCCGGCGGCCGCAGCATGCGCCGCTTACCTTCGCACCCATTTGCCGGCGACCGTGGCCTGCACGTGGATCACGAATCCGGTGACCACAGTGCCGGTCTACTACGGCATCTACCTGTTCGGCGCGTGGCTGTTGGGTTCGGCAGCGCCAGCCTTGGCGGCCAGCGACGCCGGATGGATGGATCGATTCGCTGCTATCGGGCTGCCCCTGCTCATCGGAACACCGATCGTTGCGCTCTTGTCGATACCGGTGACGTACGTCGGCGTGAATCTCCTCTGGCGCGCCCATTTGCGCAGGCGACGCCCAGGCATCATGCGCGCGTTGCGCCGCCCTGATCCGGGATACGCACGTCTCAAGGGGCTTGGAAACGGGCGGAGAACTCGTTCGCACGGGATTCGTCGTGAGGGGGATTCGCCGTGAGGACACCCATCGATCTCTCGGCGTGGAGCGACGTACGCGATCCCTGGTCGGGGCGCCAACGGCGCCAGGGCCGCACCTTCACATCTTTCTCGTAGCGGCCAAAGGTGCGAAGGTGCGGCCTGGCGCGGAGGGAACGCGCTCACATTTTCTTGCCGATTTCACCGTCGGCCAGTCTAAAGTCTCTTCGGCCGCATCATCGCTTCATGATGAACTCACGATCGACGGTGGCGCCGACTGGAAATCCGTACTCGCCGACTTTGCTGAATCCGTAGCGAGCATAGAAACGCTGCGCTCCCTCGTTCTCCGACCAGACGCCGACGTACATCGGCGTTCGACGTTGCGCTTCGAGCCATTCGAGCGCGGCTTCCATGAGTCGCGTTCCGAGACGAAGGTTGTGATGTCGCGCGAGCACGTAGAGCTGCTGAACTTCGCCCGCGGTCGGCTCGCGATTCTCGACGGGCAATTTGCAGGCGCCTACGGCGATGAATCCGATCTGCGTCCCATCGGGAAGCTCCGCGACCCAGGCGGCACGCTGCGGATCTGAGAGCGCGCGATTCCATGCGTCCACGGAATGAGATGCGGTCAAGAATGCCAGCAGATCTTCTGGCGGATAGAGATGCCCAAAGGTTTCTGTGAACGTCGCAGCGCCGAGCGCCGCGAGCGTCGATGCATCGCGAGGGAGTGCGCGCCGAATGGTGACCGAGGGGTTGATGTTCGTCATTGACGCATTCTATGAACGGGCGTGTTGGGACAGCCATCAATCTAGCGCCGAACTGATCCGTGTCCAATGCGTGCCTTTCAGGAGGGCCGTGCGCCCGGCGGTTACAAGGATCACAGCGCCTTCCTTATATGACACGTCTCCTGGTCCGGCGCGATTGCGCATGAACTGGCTGAAGGATCGGGCGTGTCCGAAAGGGCGCTGTAGTTCGCGGAACCGGGCGCTGGTCCTGTCAGTACACTCTTATGAATGGCGCGTTTGCGCTCGCAACGCTGCTGCGCGAAGGTCGGATCTTATGAAGCATCCTCAAATCGAGCATCCTCAAGTCAGAAGGAAACGAACCGAACCCATTGCGCCCGTCTCCACCTCGAACAGGATCCCGACGCGACCGCTCTGCGAACCGTGCCCGGCGGCGTGGCCAGAAATCCTGTAACTTCGCGCCTCGCGAAGGTAACCGTGAGAACAGATTGAGAACACCCCAAGGCCTGCAGCCGTTGCTCGATGACGGCATCATCGATGAGGTCATGCGCCAGCTCAAGAGCGGCAAGGAAGCATCGGTCTACGTCGTGCGTTGCGGATCGGAAATCCGCTGCGCCAAAGTGTACAAGGACATGGCGCAGCGCAGTTTCCAGCAACGTGCGCAGTACCAGGAGGGCCGCAAGGTTCGTCGCAGCCGCGACGCGCGGGCGATGGCGAAGAGCACACGCTACGGCAGGAAGGAGCAGGAGGCGGCCTGGAAGAACACCGAAGTCGATGCGCTGTATCAATTGGTCTCCGCGGGCGTGCGCGTGCCGCAGCCGTTCGGTTTCTTTAGCGGCGTGCTGCTCATGGAGCTGGTCACCGACGTCGACGGTCAGTCGGCGCCGCGTCTGGGTGAAGTAGCGTTATCGCCGGAGTTTGCGCTCGAATACCACCGGTTCCTGATCGCCCAGATCGTTCGCATGCTGTGCAGCGGACTGATCCATGGCGATCTGTCGGAGTTCAATGTGCTCATCGACCGGCACGGACCCGTAATCATCGATCTGCCGCAGGCAGTGAACGCCGCCGGCAACAACAACGCATTCGCGATGCTCGAGCGCGACGTACGCAACATTACTGAAACGCTCGGCCGATTCGCGCCGGAACTGCTGACTACAAACTACGCTGCCGAAATGTGGGCTCTGTTCGAACTCGGCGAATTGAAACCCGAGACGCTGCTCACCGGCATCTTCGCCATTGATGAAACCGTCGCGGACGTCGGTGAGGTCATGCTGGCCATCGATGATGCCCGCGACGAAGCCATCCGCCGCCAGCAAGGCCGCGAGGAAGCGCTGCTGATCGGCAGGGGTTGAGGCGGCATGAAGCGTGTCGCCATCTTCGTCGACGTGCAGAACATCTACTACACGACCCGCCAGGCGCTCAACGCTCACTTCGACTACAACGCTTTCTGGCGACTGGTCACCGCAGATCGTCAAGTCGTCAAGGCAACCGCGTTTGCGATCGATCGCGGCGATCAGAAGCAACGGCAGTTTCAGAACATTCTGCGGGGCATAGGCTTCGAAATGAAACTCAAGCCCTTTATCAGCCGCGCCGACGGGTCGGCGAAGGGCGACTGGGATGTGGGCATCACGCTCGATGTGCTGGATGTCGTTGACAGCGTGGACGTCGTGGTCCTCGCTTCCGGAGATGGAGACTTCGATCTGCTGGTGCATCGACTGCGCGAACGGCACGCGATCGACGTGGAGATTTACGGCGTCCCGCAACTCACCGCCAATGCGCTGATTCGCGCAGCGACCCGCTTCGTTCCCATCGACGCCAGTCTTGTTCTGAAGACTTCAGACGAGAAATGAATCTGTCCCTTACTTAAAGGATCTCCCCATCCGCTCGCACACGCTGCGCCGCGCACCGTGGCGGCCGAAGTCAAAGCAATCTTTGCCGAACTCATCGCTGAAGCATGCGCGCGGTTTTCAGTGACTGAGCCGGCGCTTCGCTCGAACAGTTCGCAACGCACATTGACGCGCGTGCGCACCCGGGTTGCTCATGAAGCGGTGAGCCGCCGCATCGCGTCGCTATCGCATGTCGCCAGACACTTCGGACGCGCCGAATCCGGCTTGCGTCGCAGCGTTCAGCGCACGTTCGGTCGTCGGTAGCCGCAAAAGGGTGCGAAGGGGCGGCCTGGCGCGAAGGGATCCCCCGATATGGGGGGGTCATCCGCCGCAGTCGAGGGAAACGTGGCGAACAGCGCGCGCGTCGCCCGGCTCCAATCTCACTGGGTCAAGGGTGAAGCTGCAGCCGCTGTCCGCGTCAGACAGCCAGCGGGTCAGCTGCGCTTCCTGCTCGATCGCGGTACGGACGTCGCTGAAACTCACCTCCATGGCGCAGCTTGATCCGGTACAGCCGGAGTGAGTCACGAAAGCGTGCTGCGCGAGCGGGCCGCCGCTGAACGTTTCCATCAGATGCTGACTGACCTGAGCGACAGCGGCCGGGGGCGGACGCAGATCCTCCGGCCGTACGGCGCCGGCTGTCATGCCGGCCCGTGTCAGCAACTCGTCAAACAATGCCTGGTCGTCCCGTGTTTCCGAAGCCGAGCGCTCGCTCCGCAGTGTGCCGGCCGCTTTCTGTTCCAATACAGGCACGTGGTCCGACGTCTCAAGGGACGATTGCGCATCAGCCTGCCGGGCGATTGCCGCGAGGTCAGTCTTGCCGGACAGGCGCTGGATCTGCTCGTCCATCGCGGCCACCTGCTCGCGTAGTTGCGTCACCTCGGCGGTCGTTGCCGATCTGAAGTAGAGCACCGTTACGCCAGCAGCGATGCTGGCCCACAACGCCCAACGGGTGAAGCGCATCATCGCATTCACTTCGTTGGGTCCGTCGCAGCGATTTGCAGACGTTGTTGTGGAGTGAGTCATCAGTCTTCCCAGGACACAGCGTATTCCCTGATGATGCTGACGCCGGCGCCGACGTTGATGCTCAGGAACGCATCATCGTACTGGGTGCCACCGGCCGGCTTGTAGAGAATCCAGCCATCCGAACCCACAGGCGCCTTGGCGCCGCAGGTGACTGATCCGGTGCTGCTGCGTCTGCACAGGCGGGGATTGGTTATGTTCACGCCGTACAGCATGACGTAGGACAGCTTCGTGAAAGTGTAGCCTTGCTTTCCCTGTTGCAGGATCGGACAGTAAGTGACGACGCCGTCGAGACCATACAAACCTGCCGAAGAAGGCGCCCATGTGGCATCGGTGCTGGTCGCGCACTCGATGCCGTTGTAGACGATGCTCTTCGCATTCGCGGGTGTCGACACCGCCACCACCCCCAGTGACGCGAGGAGCAGGCTGAACACTGATTTCCACATGACACGACTCCTTTGAAACTTTGATGGCAGGCGCCGTGGATCGGCGCCCAGGAGCCGAGCATGCGCGGACGATTTCTGAGTCGGTATCCGACATCGGTACAGACGTTCGAAAGGACACACTAGTACCTCCCGCTCCGTGCCGGGCCGGGAAACCGGGATAACGCAGATCATCAATCGCCGAAGTGCCGCTGCATACCGTGACGCAGACTCGATTCGTCACGCCGCAGTCGCCTTGCGACAACGGCAATGGAAGCGACTTGCAACTTCACGGCTTGGCTCGCGATCCAGGCGCGAGCCTTCACGACTGTAGCGGCGCGACTTGCCGAGCACAGATCTTCTGCCGCCACGCCGAACTGCGCACAACCTTCACCTATGAGTTCTTCCAGCGTCTTGCGCGAACGCGGTGACCACGCTTTGCCCAGCATTCTTGCGGCGAAGTCATCGCTGCCGAGTATGCGGTGATCGTTAGGATTGCACTCGACGAGCGGCGACGTCGTTTGCCGGCCCACCTGCGCGTTGATGAAGGAGCTGTAAGCGCCGATGGCGCGATCGCGCTGGCAATGAAATAGTGCAAGCGCGAAATCGGTGGTCACCCAGGGTTCTTCGCGCTCTCCGAGGTAGACGTGATGACTCGACCATGGATAGTCGTCGGGCGATTCGACCATGCGCGCGCACTGGATTCAGGTGGATGTAGCGAAGCAACTCCAGCAAGTACTCATCGACGTCGACCAACACAGGGTAGTAACGCTTCTCGAAAAGATGACCGGTCGTGTGCAGTCCGGCCTGAATCATGCGCGCATAGCGTCCTGCGATACGCAGCATCAACCGCCCGAGCGGCGCTTCACCTACTTGTATCAGCAGGTGAATATGGTTCGTCAGGTAGCAGTAAGCATGGACGCGCGCCTCGAATCGCGTCGTGACCTCTTCGATCAGATCGCTCAGCAGCGCACGATCCTGTGGCCGGAAGAAGATGTTCTGCCGATGGTTACCGCGCAGCGTGACGTGGTACATCGCGCCGGGCACGTGCAGGCGAAGTGGTCGCGGCATCCTTGCCTCGAATGGAGATGAGCGTGTCAGACCATCCTAGCGACGGGCACGCTCAAGTGGTCTGTGCATATCGAGATCAATTCCAGAGTTTTTCCCGGTTTCCCGGCCCGGCACGGAAGCGGAATCAGCCGAGCGGGCTACACATATATGTATGTGACGGCAGGCGGTCAGCGGCGGCGAATATCTCGACGTTCGAACTGAAATTGGTGCATGTCCTAGGAGTCCCGCGCTGAGAGCCATCAATAGAGATTTGGCAGAAAGGAGCGTCGATGGCACTGTATCCGTCCGGACCGACTTCGGAGGTGCGCGGTCTGATGGGCAACCGACAGGTGTCACCATGAGACATCAGATCTGCATCTTGCTCATGCTCGCGGCACTATCTGCCGCGCAGGTCGGCGCCGCTGAACCGCCCACGGGCCCACCCAAACCTGGTAGCTGTCCTCATGCCCTCAAACCGCTGCCTCGATCTGTAACACAAGTGGTAGATCGGATCGTCAAGGACATCAGACCCGAGTTTCGGAAGACGTTGCTCGAGACGAAGCGTGAGGACCTGGTTCAGTTCCAGCACGGATGGGGAACGGGGATCCGAAACTCGTTGTGTCTGTTGGCCGGCAATAACGATCAGCTCATCCGATCGGCCTGCGGCGGCCAGCTCTGCCATCCTGAGGACGCGTCAATGGTCATCATGGAAGCGGTTTGGGATCGCCTGCAGGCAGTGAAGCGAGTAACGCCGACTTACGGAGTCGACCAACCATGAACAACGCCTTTCCTTAAAATTGCGGTAGAGGAAAAGGGCACGGATTTATTTCTGCGAGCGTTAGCAAGAACTCAAGTTCATCCGTGAATCTGTGAACCGCCAACAACTCACTGGCTCAGACAGATTCATCATCGAGATTGAGCAGCGCATCGGAGAACGGATCCTGCATCGTTCGCGACGTCGGCCGAGAGCAGAGTAACGCTCGCAGAAATAAATCCGTGCCCTGTTTATCCCGGTTTCCCGGCCCGGCACGCAAGGGACGGTGTGAAGCGTTCGACTACTTTGGCTTCTGCTTCGGATTTAGATTGATAGTTCCGCAAAGACAGCGCAGGGACTTAAAATCGGTGCGCGGAACTAGATAGATCGATGAGTCGCATTTCTCTTACTGAAAGCAGTTAAGGAGGTCCTTGAACGCGGACACGACAGGCTCGAAATCTTTCCTTCCGAAGTTCGCCCATTTTTGGTCCGGACGGACTGCTTTGTTGACGGCCCGACCGCTCTACGTTGGCGGCCCCGTTAGATGCTGACAAAGCGGTCTTACGCGCACTGGCGTCGTCCTTCGCGCTGTTGTTGCCCCACGACTGCGCGGCGCTTGCAGCCTTTCCTACGGCTCTTTCATCCGGCTCAGGACGCTCGGCAGTAAGTCACCGAGTTCATAGTTGGAATCGGCTCGGAACGGACTCGATGCAACGAGCCTGGTCGGCCAAGAGCCGAGACACATATTCCAAGTGATGGCGAAGCGCTGCCGCGGCCACCTCTACTTTACCCTTGGCCAGCGAGGCAGAAATCTCCGTCCACATCTCTTCGTTCCGACTTCGACCAAAGGGCCGGTGTCAACAGTCCAGCTATGAAATGCGAGCGACGTCTTGGATGTGACAAGACCAGCGGACCTCATCTGTTCGGCCCACAGCCGGTCATGAGTAGTAATGATGAACTGCGTATCCGGGAAATGGGTCTTCAGCAGCTTGCAGAACTGGTAGCGATGGCCTGCGTCAACCGACATGACGACATCATCCAGCAATGCAAACGTGAAGTTGCTGCCGAACAAGCGCTTCATCAGAGCGAGGTAAAGGCACACACCCATGCCGTCCTGATGTCCTTCGCTGTGGTATGCAGCGGGCGGAAACAGCCCGCGCTCGTAGAAATTTACTTGGAGATCCAGCTTGCCCTCGCTCGGGGTCAGTTTTGCCGTGAAAGCCGACTCGTCGCTCTCGTTGATTGCGCGATAGAAACCGCTGAAAGCCTCCCCTTTTGCACTTCGTCATAGAGTGCGTTCAGCTCTTCCTCCAGCACTGTGCAGTACAGGTCGTGCGCCTCTTTCGCGGCAGTGTATGCCATGCCTGCTGCTTCACTTTGGCGCCGTGCCTCTCTGTAGTCAGTGAGCCGCAGTTGTGCCGTGGTTAGGAATGTCTGTGCATCAATTGTTTGAGTTTGGTCCGGTATTGCGGTCACCTTCTCGACTAGTTCCGACAAGCTCTTCGGAAGCGCCTTCGGCACACTGAGCCAGTCTGTCGCGAGACGGTCTCTTTAGGCCTGTCACGCCATCCAGAAGTAGTGACTGCAGTCTTGAGGGCATCGAGATCGGCCTTCCAAGCGTTAAGCAATTGACCGAAGCCCGCCTGGCCCTGGGTCTCCGCGATCTTCTGGACCGGTCCAACGAGGCTTGTCACACGGACAGCCACGCGTGCCCGAGTAGTACCACGCTCGAGCAGGCATGCCTGGAGCTTTTGGGCCTCCACCGACTTGGCGAGCTTTGCCTTTAGGTGGTCTCGCAGGTGCTGCTCGTCCGACCACTGGTGAATCGCAGAGTGGGCAAATAGGTCCGTCAACGAGTTCAAACCCCTTCTCGATCAAGGAGCGGCGCTGCAAAGCGGCGAGCAGCGCAGGGTCATTCTCTGAGCTGTTTGAGACAAGCAAGGATGTCCAACGATCTTCCGTTTTGCCCAGACCGGCAAAGCCCTCCAGCGCCGTCGGCAAGGGCACTAAGGTCGCGGAGCGCCGATTGCTTGTTGAATTCAGCTCGGTTAGCAGATACCAATAAGCCGCCATCAAGTCTCGTATCAGGCGTGAGCTCGGCAATTTCCGGCAGTTCCAGCAGTTTCCGGCGTTGATTCACTGCCGTTAATAGATCCTGCGAACGAAGCGTCGCAATCTGGAGATGCAGCAGTAGAGCTTGCTGGCTTGCCTCCACTTGCGCTGCCGCAGTTCGTTGCTGGCTCTTAATTCTGTTCTGCAGCGGTATCCAGCGCGGCGCGCGTGTGCCCAATGTCCTCCAGCTTGAGGATAGTTTGAATTTCGTCCGAACGCTTGGCGGGTTCGACCAAGATGAAGCGGAGGATCTTCTCGCCGAGACAGTGTGATCTCCGGATGATCCGCGATCTCTGCCAGCGCCTCTCTTACGTCCTCATCCGCCGGAACGATCTTGGGCTTTGTCGGAGCCGAAACCTTTCGGGTGATAGTGGCCGATTTGCCGAGCGTCGGTCGCAAGACGCGCAGTTCCACCAAGAGCCGCGTCTGGAAACTTGGTTCTGTCGCCGACGTGCGGCCCGTGTTCCGCAAGAGAGAGTCCCTTAAGTTCCTCGCCCGGTAAGACGGCCGATCTGGCCTGTAAGGCCAAACTCGATTGCATCGATAACTCCGCTTTTGCCGGAACCATTCGGACCCGAGATCGCAAAGGTGCTTCTGTGGAAGTCGATATCCAGCTTCCGAATACCTCTAACCTCCTCGATGTGAGCGGATTCGAGCTTGATCACTGGATGTCCCCGCCTGCTGGGCGAGAAAAGATCCTCACCAGCTCATCCGGCTTGAGTTTCTTGTTCTCCGCGAGGAGCCGTCGTAACTCCTCTAGCCTCTGCCGGGTCGCTAATGTTTCGACGCACCCAGCTTCTCCAGAAACTTCGCAGCCATCTGTTGCTGAAGCGTACTCATCGTGCGGCCCGTTCAACTGAAGCCGCAACCACACGGGATCGACGAGCAGCGCGATTCCCAGCGCTTCACCGTGGGCTAGTCAAAGCCACGCACCTAAGCAAGCAAGCCCCGCTCGCGCCGGGGCTACTTGTGTCGACGTCGGGTTAATCCCCTTCGCATCAACAATCGAAACTTCCTTCCCCTCTCCCCAGTCCTCTCGCACTGGGAGTAGGGGTTGGAGAGTCATC
>CAVRQU010000014.1:0-318321 GCA_963723505.1 uncultured Gammaproteobacteria bacterium | reverse complement strand
GGTCGCTGGCGCAACCCGCGATCACCGCCGCGAGGGCGGCGGCGAAAGCGCTGGCGTACTTCGCGTTCATGAGCGGGAGCACGCCAACGCCATCGCGTCGGGGCCCGCTGGAAAGTGGAGTTGCCCCGACGCATCGTTCGCGGCACGCCATACCGCCTGGGCCACGTCGGACTCCTTGGTCACTGCGGCCGACTGGGCAAACGCCGTGAAGATGCGCTGCGCGAATGGCGCGTAGGCCTCGGGAATCAGCCCTTCGATCCGCTTGCTGCCGTTCTGCGTGAATCGAGTGGTCGGTCCGTAGCCCGGCTCGACCAACTTGACGCGAACGTTGAACGCCTCGAGCTCGTGTGCGAGCGACCCGGTGAAGCCTTGGATCGCCGTCTTGCTCGCGGTGTACACAGCCACCAGCGGCATCGGCGCCAGCGTCACGCTGGAAGTTACGTTCACCACCACGCCCGACCGGCGAGCGCGGAACTGGGGCAGCACGGCCTGCGTCATGGCCATCACGCCGAAGGTGTTGGTCTCAAACACTTCGCGCGCAGTGGCCATCGGCGTGGCCTCGAAGGCGCCGAGGAGGCCGATGCCGGCGTTGTTGACGAGCACGTCGATGGGGCCGCTCGCCTCGAGCGCGGCCGCGATGCTGTCCGGCTGCGTCACGTCGAGCGCCTGGACACGCAGCCGCTCCGAACGGGGCAGAACGTCTTCGCGCGGCGTTCGCATCGTGGCGACCACGTTCCAACCTTGGGAATGGAAGTAGCGGGCGGTCTCGAGGCCATAACCCGACGAGCAACCGGTGATGAGTACGGTCTTCATGGAGTCTCCTGGGTGGTTTCCATGGAGGGCACGATAGCGGCCGGTGTCCGGACTAACTAGAATGAGCCGTCCACATTTCATTATCAGGAGTCCGGACATGCCGGATCCCCTCTCGGAGGTCATCACGCTGCTTCGCCCGAGCACCGTGTTCTCGAAGGGCATCAGCGGCGCCGGTCGTTGGGGTGTGCGCTACTCGGCCTTCGGGCAGCCGAGCTTCTGCGCCGTGCTCGAGGGCCGCTGCCTTCTGGCGGTGGACGGCGAAGATGTCATCACGCTGGAGGCGGGCGACTTCGTGCTCCTGCCGGCGACGCCGGGCTTCACGATGTCAGGGTTCGAGCCGGTGGCGCCCGTGCCGATCGACCCGAAAGTCAGTTCGGTACTGACGGGCGAAGTTCGCCACGGCGCCCGCGGCGGCGCTCCCGACGTGCGCCTGCTCGGCGGCTACTTCGTCTTCGACTCGCCCGATGCAGCGTTGCTGGTGTCGCTGCTGCCGGCGCTCGTGCACGTGCGCGGCGCCGGGCGACTCTCGGTGCTTGTGCGATTGGTCAGCGAAGAATCGAAGGAGCAGAAGTCGGGCCGCGATCTTGTCCTCACGCGTCTCGTCGAGGTGCTGCTGGTCGAAGCCCTGCGAGCGGCCCCTGGCGAGAACGCGCCTCCGGGACTGCTGCGCGGATTGGCCGATCAAAAATTGGCGCTGGCGATAAGGCATATGCACCGTGATCCCGCGCGCCCGTGGACGGTGGCCGAGCTCGCGAAGAAAGCCACGCTTTCACGCTCAGCTTTCTTCGAGCGCTTCACGCGCGCGGTAGGCCTGCCCCCAATGGAGTATCTCCTCGCCTGGCGCATGGCGATCGCAAAGCAGCTGCTCCGCCGCAATGACGTCGGGCTCGCTGAGATCGCCGAACGTGTCGGCTACGGGTCGGCGAGTGCTTTTAGCACCGCGTTCAGCCGGAGCGTCGGCCAGTCTCCCAGTCGGTATGCGCGCCAGCGATTGACCGTCACGTCGAAAGTAACTTCAGCGGCGGCGCCGGCGTAGTACACGACTGACCGCTGCTGGCCGACAGGAGACATGTGGCGCGCTCCAGTCACCTGCTGAGGCAAACACTGATCGGAAACTTTGGTTCTCAGGTATCTACTTGACGGGTCGGTGCATGGAGCGAACGGTATGCGGTCCGGATCATCGCTGTCGCGTCGCGGTGTGCTGCTGATCGCGATCATCAGCCCGGCGTTGCTGGGCTCCCAGTTCAAGTGCGTCGCGGTGAGCAATCCGTCTGCGGCTACGGCTCGCATCGAGCAGATCGAGCCCATCATGCCGCGGGTGGGCGACATCATGCGAACCATTGGCAGCGGCAACGGCGCGCCGCCCCTGCAGTTCGCATGGGATTTCGGAGATGGCGCACTGGCCACCGGCATGCAGGCGGCCCATGCTTACATGGCGCCGGGAAGCTATCGCGTCACACTCACAGTTCGTGATGCGACCGGCAATACCGCCAGCGACTCGTCGCAGGTCGCCGTTTCTGCTCGGGTATCGTCTTCGGTACTCAGTCTGGTTCTGGTCTCTGACGCAGTCGCAGGGCAGCCAGTCTTGTTCGAGGCATTGCCGCTCGAAGAAAACGCCAGTGCACTGAGCTATGTATGGACGTTCAGCGACGGGCAGTCAGCCATCGGACCTCGGGCTGCTGCGACATTTCCGGCGGGGGGGATGTACCTGGCCTCCGTCACTGCGATGAGCGATCTCGGCGCGATCGCTGTCGCACAGATCACCTTCCACGTCGTGGATGCGGCGCACTGATCCTCCGGGTTTTTCGCCCGCGGTAAGGAGCCGTCGTCCGGCATTCGATCCGCGATCGGCCGCGCGGGTTCCTAACGATGTCGGGCCGGCTGAAACGAATAGGCGAGCACACCGAACAGACCGCTGCACATGGATTTCGGGTCGGGGTATTCGTCGCGTGTGCTCGCGCACACCGCATCGAGGTTGATCCTCAACCCACCCCTCGGCACATCGAGGATGTGACGCCACGCCAGCCGCTCTCCTGATCTATCTACGCAGCGACAAACGAGGGTAAGCGTTCCTTCATCAAAGCTTCTGTCTGCCGCCACGGGAGCAAGCATCATGAGTAACAGAGCTATCCCGCAGACGCTTCTCGCATGCGCCACATTGCACCCGTCGTTTCGTCTACTGGCAGACTTAAACAGGGGCCAGGGTGCAGTGGATCATCGGCTGAAGCCGTTGAACACCAGGTGAACGTCAATTGACGAGTTGTCACCGAAACCACGGCAGCGCCAGAGGCATGAGAAGCCCACGATCTATCTTTGTCCCCGGATGTCCGCTTCTGCCGTTTGCCGAGTACTGCTCTCGACGCGAAGCGGACATTGGGGTCACCAGGGAACCCGAATGGTTCTCGGCATTCACTACTCTTTGCATGTGAGTGCAACTCCCCTTGCGGAGGAATTCATGACTATCACTCGCACGTTCCCGGTTCTACTGATCACGCTGCTGTGTGCGGCCTGCGCGAAGAAGCCCGAGCCGCCTGCAACGCAGCCGGCATCTGCAGCCGCGCCCGCGACAGCGGATAGCAATGCCAGCGAGTTCAAGATCGGCGACCTCTCAGCAGTCGCACTCCGCGACGGAGAGATCAGGTTTCCGAACGATGGGAAGACCTTCGGCGTCGGTCATTCGCCGGAGGAAGTTGCGAAGCTACTGAGCGCGGCGGGTGCACCCACTCAGGAGCTCGCATTGAGCATTCAGCCGCTCATGGTGAGGGCCGGCGACAAAGTGCTGCTGTTCGACACGGGCTCGGGGACGAACTTTGGACCAACGGCAGGAAAACTTGCGGTCGCGATGAAGGAAGCCGGAATCGACCCGGCGAGCGTCACGGACATCTTCATTTCACACGTTCATGGCGATCATGTCGGCGGGCTCGTCGATACCGGCGGCTCGGCAGTGTTTCCGAATGCGACCATTCACCTGTCGGCGCCCGAATGGGATTACTTGAAAGGTATGGACGCGAAGGCGGCGTCGAGCGTCGGACTCGACAACCACGCCGCACTGGTCTCGGCAATGGCGCCGAAGGTCGACGCATTCGCGCCCGGCAGCGAACTCATTCCTGGCGTCGTGAAGGCCGTCGACATCAAAGGGCACACGCCCGGCCACTCGGGCTATTTGATCGGTTCGGGCGCGGACTCACTGCTCTACATCGGCGATACGGCCCACCACTACATCGTCTCCGTGCAGGAGCCCGATTGGACGATCGCCTTCGACGGCGACGCGCCGACGGCGCAGGCAAGCCGCAAGGAATTGATCGCGCGAAGTGCGGAAAGGGGTCAGCGAATCTATGCCGTGCACTTCCCGTTTCCGGGGCTAGGCAAATTCACGAAACGCGGTGACGGATTCGTCTGGACTCCGCAATGACGGATCCCATGATGGCTCCCGTTCTAGAGCCACCGACGAACCGAAGCCTTGTATGGCAAGTACTCCGAGGGAAATCGTGCTTCCAGGTAACGCTCTTCCCTGGGGATGACCACGAGCCCCATGAGTGCAACGGCTGGAATGAGCGTAATCAGCAAGGCGAGACTGTTGACCCAAAGAGAGAGACCGAGCTGAAGAAGCGAGAAGGCGAGATAGATGGGGTTCCGGCTGAAGCGGTAGGGCCCCGCGCGGACGATCGTTGTCGTGGGGCGGTTGCCCGGGATGGGCGTGCCGGCTGCCCGCAACGTGCGAACTGCGGAGACGAAAAGGGCGATGGCCAGGAGCGTGACCATGGCGCCCACTGGCGTGCTGACCGAAGGGGGGACGAGCCGTGCCGGCCAAAGGAGATGAAGCACCAGTCCGAGTGCGATCGAGCCCAGGTAAACCAAGGGCGGACGGACGAGCCCAAGGTTTGCGACGTCCGACGCGGAGGTTCCAAGACTGCCGTTACCTCGAGAATCGTCTACCACGCAGTGTCTCCGCGGCCGCCCACGACCACCCAACGCCCCGGCTGAGCCGCGAACAAAGGCGCATCGCCTTTGCGAGTCGGGCGCGCAGTGCGCGCGAACTCGAGCCGGTTGTCAGGTTTCACTTGTTGGTCTTGCCGCTAAGATATGAAAGCAGGACGGCGGCCTCTTCATCTACAGAGCGGCGCTCACGTGTATCCGAGGGACATTCGCCATCCCAATAGAGAGGTCTGGTGGATGAGTACATATCCGCTGCGAGCTCACCAGTGCTATAGCGGAACCCAAAGATTATGTATGTCACGTTCGGCTTCAGAACGGTGGAGCAATTGCTTGACGGACTAAGCATCACTTCGTGAAGTTGCTGCCCATCATTCTTGAAACTCTCAATGACCCGCAGCTGCACCCGTCTGTATTGCCCGCCCTGAGGCGAGACGACCACTTCGTTTGAGATTACGGACGCCGCGAACACTGCGGCCGCGCCCTCAAACTCATGATCGTGAGTAGTTCCGCAAACCCATCCGAACGCCGGGGGGCGCTGAAGGCAAGAGCAGGAGTGGCGTCAATCTACGCATTGAAACCTAACGCCCACGCTGTGCCGCGAGCAAAGGCGCTTCGGCTTTGCGAGTCGGAACCAGCGTGTTGTTGGGCATGTGAAACGTCGCGTGCAGCATAAGCGCGAAGTTCATAGGAATCTTCTCCGTTCGACGAACAAAGAGCGGACACTCGCGGTTCGCCTGATGTGCATCGGCCAGGGGCCTGGAAGTATGTGAGCTGCTGCCGCGGCGCGACCCTGCCCATTCAAGTAGGCGTTTCGCGATCGCATCATGGCCGTTGTTCGAGAGGTACGTCCTCGATCGCACCTCCGCGACAAGCGGCAACCAGGCCAGCAGCAAGCGCTGCGCCACGTCGAGACGTGGAGACGGAAGTTTCCGGTGGTAATGAGCCAGCGTGCAATTCGGCGGCAGGAGGACACCATGTTCGAGCTGTACGATTTCAGGTTCTCGCACTACTCCGAGAAGGCCCGCTGGGCCCTCGATTTCAAGGGGATTCCCTACACACCGCGCCATCTCTTGCCGGGCTTTCATCTGAGAACCGCCAGAAAGCTCGCGCCGCGCTCCTGTCTACCGATTCTCGAAGCCGACGGCGCGGTGATCCAGGACTCCACCGAGATCATCAACTTCCTCGAACAGACCTTTCCGGATCCGAGCCTCACACCACCGGACCCGGAGGATGCAAAAGCTGCGATCGAGTGGGAGGAATATCTGGACGAGGAAATTGGCGTGACGCTGCGCCTTTGGTTCTACTACTACACCCTGCCGGATCGTCATCGGTCCTTGAGATTTCTGTGCCAGGATGCGCCCTGGCTGCAGCGTTCGCTGTTCGCGTTCTCTTTTGCAACGATTCGGCGCGCGATGACGAAGATGATGAACATCAGCGCCGAGACCGCGAGCGTGGCTGAACAGCGTTTCCTGCTGGTGTTTGACCGGCTCGACAAGGCGCTCGAGCGAGGGCCATTTCTGGTCGGGAACCGCTTTTCCCGAGCTGACCTCACTGCATGCGCACTGCTTTGGCCTTTGTGCAGGCCTGGTGAGTCGGAGTCCGAAGTCGAAGCGCTCTTGCCGCCAACCGTCTGTGCGCTGCGCAAACAACTCCAGCGTCGGCGCTTCTATCGTTGGGTTCTGGAGGGATACCAGGAACATCGAATGCCGGCGCCCCGCGACCTACAACGCCGGGAAAGCTAACCGCGAATGCCGAGCGTCAGGAGCGTCCGTTCCTGGAAACTCATCTGCGGGGTTGACTGACACCGCTCCGGCCGGAATCAGACGTGCGATTCAGTCGGATGAACGCTATAAAAAAGTGTACGTCAGGCCGACCGAAATCATGCTGAGGTCGTCGACGTCGCTCAGATCGAACACTTCGTATTCGGCCCGAAGGCTGATGCTCCAGACTCGGAATTGTGCGCCGACGCCGTAAGCGAAGTCGGTTCCGTCGTCTTCAAGGCCGCCCCCGAAATTCGTATCCCACGCGATGAGTCCGAGCTTACCGAAGAGATCGACAGGACCGACGGCGAGGAAACCGACTCCGAATGCAGAGATACCATCTCCTTCCGCTTCGAAGCGTTCTCCGAGCACACTATCGTCAGGCTGGCCAAAGTCGACGTACGCAGCTTCGACTGCGAGCCAATCAAGCGGCCTGATTCCCGCGATCAGCTTGAACGCCGTGTCTTCCCCGTCGAAATCAGCCGCGCTCAGGCCCGCGAGATCATCAATTTCCAGGTTGGCTTGGCCCACAGAAGCGCCCAGATAGATCCCGTTGTCTGCAGCCAGCGCGGGACTGCTCGAAGCGAACAGAAGGATTGCGGCTACGATCGCTTTACGCACGGTCGCTCTCCAGGAGTCAAATAGACGCACAGGCTACATGGTTCGCGTTGCGGCAAAAAGTTGATAGGAAGCGAGTTTGGCGATCTTGAAACATCGAAGACGACGGTCCGATCTCTCGAGGAGGCCCTCGGAGAGAGCAAGGACGAGAAGCTCAAGGGTTTCGTCGAGCACCTGACCGAACTCAAGAAGGACATCGACAAGATTCGTCCCGGCGGTCCGCTGATCCGGGATGCCCACTAACCAGGTGGGTCCACGTGCGTGCCCACAGGAACCTTGTGCGGGACGTCCCAGCCGAAATAGACCTCGGTCGCCACGAGCTTGCCATCGCGCACGGTGTGCACTTCGGAGTTCCTGAAGCGCTTGCCCGTCGATGTCGCGCCTTCGTAAACGATGAATGCACGGTCGGCCTGCTCGACTTCACAAATACGGTCGAAGCCCGCGATGGCGGCGCTGTTCGGCCAGCAAATCTCAAGATAGGTTTTGCGGTCGAGTGCGTTATCGATCGGACTGGTGAAGTGATAGTCGCCGTCGAGCAGTTTCTCTATCGCCGCGCGGTCCTTGTCGACATAGGCTTGCAAGCAGGCGCGGGCGACCGCGAGGGGTGTGTTGTTCATCGTCGATTCTCCTGGCGTACGCGCGATCAAGCCGCCAGCGACCTGGACAAGCTACTCCTTACTCAGATAGTTCTTTTCGAGGAATTCGGACCTGAAATTTTGCGGTGGAGTGGGAATGTCTGGTCGACCCTCCGGCGTAAAGTCCATGAGGTTCCAATACGGCCACACCGTGTCGACATGATTCGCCGACGTTTCAGTTCCCCAGAAATGGAAGATCTTTCCGTCCTGCCTCCTGAACACATGCATTACTGGCCATTGCATGTCATCAGAATCTCCCTGGCATTTGTAATCGGCCTGGTAGGGAGAGTTCGACCCGGAGACCAGCGCAATCTGGGACCATCCACGTCGTTTGGCCCACGCATTGATGCGATCGGCCGGGGCTTTGGCGATTGCGACAAACGCGGCGTGTTGATTGACCTGATACCAGGAACGATCAAACCCATCGACCAGCGACGTGCAGGAAGGACAGGGATTGTCCCAGTTCGGGCCGTACATGAATGAGTAGAGCAGCAGGGTGTCTTTGTCCGCAAAGAGCTCGGAGAACTTCACACTTTTTCCTACCTTCCCATCGTTCGCCCACTGGAAAACGTAGTCCTCTTTCAACTGCCCGCCGCGGGGGAGATTGCGCCGTCTCTCCGCCACAGATTTCACTTTGTTGACAAGTTCTTGTTCCTCCTTGAGCAATGAGTCGCGCGCATCGCGATACTCTCTGCTTTCGTTTGGATACCGTAGTTCACCCATGTTCGTCTCCTCGTGAAACGAGTATTCGAATGTACTCCATATGGCTGCTCGTGGCGGTAGGCGACCGCGCCACACGCCGCTGGCCTTACTCGCGTTGCTTCACGGCTTGAGGTCGATGGCGGCGCGGAAGCTGCCATCCATGTAGAACGGCACGGATGTGTGCTCGTGCACGATCAACCATTTTCCGGCTCTACGGGTGAAGCAGAGGGTTGCTCGTGACCACCACTCGGCGCGCGCTCCTCCGTCCTTCGTTATGGCATTGGTGCGAAAGTATCCGTGCGCGAAAGCAAGCTCGCCGTTGACCGTGATCTCAAGGTCGCGCGTCTCGCGTGTGACCGGACCCTCCCAGGCGCCAAGCCATGCGGCCACGTCTTCGACCTTGATCCTTCGTGAGAGCGGCGGCGCGAGGTCGAACAGCAGGGCGTCAGCTGCGAAGCCCGCCACGACAGCTTCTGCGTCGCGGTCATGAAGCGCCTTATCGATACCCTCGATGATGCCGCGGATCGCGGCCTTGTCGGCTTGGTCAGCCATAGATTACGTCTCCATGCGTTCCGATCACAGGACGAAGGAGGTTTGCGCGATCCGACAGGATGAGCAAAGAAACAGGCTGCCTTTGAAATGCGGATGTGGAATGGCCGGACTCGGCGCTCAATCCGATATCCGTACCACCAAGTGTCCGCTCTTGGCCGTCAGCGACCACGCAACGCGGCCGCTGATCTTACTCGCGTCACTTCACGGCTTGAGGGCCTCCGAATTGCGCAAAGCAGATTGCCTCGATTCGACGGCAATCTTGCGCAGCGCCTGTTCGAAAACTTCCACGGGCTGTCCGCCCTGAATCAGATATTTGTCGTTCACGATGACGGACGGCACGGCGTGGATACCCTGCCGGCCATAGAACTGCTCGCGCTCGCGGACTTCGTCGCCGTAGAGGCCTGATTCCAGAATCTCGCGTGCGCGCACCGGATCTAGGCCGGCTTGCGTCGCGACATCGATCAGCACC
This sequence comes from uncultured Gammaproteobacteria bacterium, assembly GCA_963723505.1. Lineage (GTDB taxonomy): Bacteria > Pseudomonadota > Gammaproteobacteria > Steroidobacterales > Steroidobacteraceae > Steroidobacter. The sequence continues at coordinate 308,836 of CAVRQU010000014.1, read as the reverse complement.
TCGCGATCGCTCGGATTGCGGCCTTCAGTGAAGTACGCAGTGAACAGCGCCCGCTTCAATGCGTGTTGGCGACCATCGAGCTCCGCCCCGTGCAGCAGCCGATGAGCGTCGAACGTGTTGTAGATCCGGGCGCGCTTGTCCATGTTGAACGTGAATCCGAGCGCTGCTCCTCGGGCGCGAATGCCTTCCTGGTTGCGCATGAGCTGCTCGGGCGTCGGGCCATACTTCTGCGCAATGTGCTCGACAATGTCCTGCCCTTCCGGCGGCATCTGCGGATTGAGCTCGAACGGCTGGAAGTGAATGTCGGCGGTCGTTTCATCGCCGACGCGCTCGAGCGCCTGTTCGAGCGATCTGAGCCCGATCACGCACCAGGGGCAGGAGATATCGGACACGAAGTCGATCTTGAGGTGAGAGGTCATAGGATTCCGGATCGTCTGCGGAGGAAACGGAAAATGCGGGCAAGGGCGCCAAGGTTCAAGCCAAAAGCGGACAGATCAGACAGATCTATTTCGCGAGACGCCTGCTTAGCGGCGCAGTGGAGCCCTACGCACGAACGCCTCGGGCTGGTCACCGTTCTCGTACGCACGTTTTTGTTCATCCAGAATCGATTGCTGCTGCGCGAGAGTCGATCGATGATACTCGAGGCGTTCACGTTGAATTTGCTCATACACCTTGAGCTGCTCGGGCGTCAGCACCGAGGCGACTGCTATAACCCGGCGCCGGACTGAAATCGTCGGTTTGTTCCAGAAGCTGTTCATATGCCGAGCGTTCTTCGTCAGCCGAGCTGGAGATTTGCACACTCGACGCAATTACTTGGCCGCAGAAATGGGTTTCGCCTTTGCTACTGCGGAACTTTCTGAGTTCTGCGGCAATAAAACTTCTAACCGTACGGCAGAACGCGAACCGAATCGCCCCAACCCAACCACCGCATGAGATTCCTGCCCCTCATATGGTCCGGTATCTGGCGTAAGCCCGGACGCAGCATCCTGATCTTCCTTCAGGTCAGTGTCGCCTTCGCGCTCTTTGGTGTGCTCCAGGGGATGAAAACGGGCGTTGAGCAGTTGATCAGCCGGGCACGTGCCGATCTGCTGCTGGTACACGGCAGCTTGAGCTTTATCGAGCGTCTGCCAATCGGCCTGCTCGAGCAGATCAAGTCAGTCCCGGGCGCTAGAGTCGTCGTGCCGGTGGATTTGTTCGGGGGGATGTATCAGAAGCCCGACCAGCAGCTGGGCATCGTCGCGATCCGACCCGACGAGGGGTGGCTTGCAGCGTTCACCTACACGGTCGCCCCGGAACACACCGCAGCGTTCAAGAACACACGAACCGGCACGTTGGTCAGGGAGCCCCTATTGGCCAAGTACGGCTGGAAAATCGGCGACCGGATTCCTCTCATGACCAACATCGCAAAGAGCGACGGCGCAACGGATTGGGCATTCGACATCGTGGGCACTTATACCGACAGCGACGTGGCCGGCGGCAGCGACGTCATCCTGATCAATTACGATTACTTTGACGAGGCCCGCGCGGCCGGCAAGGGCGCCGTCAATCACTTCAATGTCGCCATTTCCGACCCGAGGCAAGCCGTGGCGGTGGCCGATGCGATCGACCGGCGCTTCGCCAATTCCTCGAACGCAACGCGCACGGAATCGCTGCGGGAGCTGGCTCAGTTGCAGGTGCAATCGATCGGCGATCTGGATTTCCTGATTCGCGCGGTCGTGGCTGCAGTGCTGGTCGCGCTGCTCTTTGCGACGGCCACGATGCTGATGCAGTCGACCCGGGAGCGCACGCCGGAATTCGCCGTCCTCAAGACGCTGGGCTTCGCCGATCGCGCGCTGTTCCTCTTCGTCCTGGCCGAGGCCGCAGTCGTTTGCCTGGCAGCCGCGGCATTCGGGTTGGCGCTCGCGCTCGTCGCGTTCCCGTTTGCCTCGAAATTCGTGCCCGGACTGTCGATGCCGTTGCAGGTCGTCGCGCTCGGACTGGGATGTGCTGCGCTGGTGTCGCTGATCAGCGCAGCGATCCCGGCGATTCGAGCCGCTCGGTTGAATATCGTGACTGCATTGGCCAGCCGTTAGCGTCGTATGAAATTCGTCCGGCAGCTCCTCGCCATTCTGCGCGTCAATCTTTCCGGCGTTACGCAACGGATCGGCTCTGCGCTCACGATCGTGGTCGGCGTGACCTGCGCCGTTGGAACGTTGGTCTCGACTCTTGCAATGGGCGCCGGGGCCCGCGAACAGCAATTGGCCAACGTTCGCGCGGACCGCGTCGTCCTGACGACCAGGGGCACGCGCATGGGCCAGGGCAGTATCACCAGGCAGGAAGCTGCCGTTGTTCTCGGCTTGCCTCGAGTGCGCAAGGACGCAAAGGGAGACCCGATCGTCGTCTTCCAAGCGATGGCTCCCATCGAAGGCCGCGGACGCGTGACCGGCAAGCGCATCTTCTTTCCGCTCGTCGGCGTTACGTCGAAGATGACCGAGCTTGCGCCGGAGCGCCGTTTCACCGCCGGACGAGCCTTCAGGCCGGGGCTGCATGAGCTGGTCGCGAGCAATGCCTGCAGTCGCCGGTTTGTCGGCTTCGAGATTGGCGATCGACGTCCCATTCGGGGCAGCGACTGGACTGTCGTAGGCCGCTTCGACGAGGGGCAGGCGCAACAATGTGTCGTATATGCCGACGCCGAGACCCTCATGACCGCATTCGGCCGCAATACATACTCCTCAGCTGTGGTGATGCTGCAGTCACCGGCTGACTATGAAGGATTCCGCGCGGCCGTCAGCAGCAATCCGGCGTTGCGCCTCGATGTCCAGCATGAGAAAGACTCAGTTGAAGATACATTCAAGCCTCTGAACTCGATCCTCGACTTCGTGAGTTTCTTCGTCGGCACGATCATGGCCATTGGTGCAACGCTGGGCGCGGTCAATTCACTCTATGCGATGGTGGACTCACGGCGGCGAGAGATCGCCACACTGCGGGCCATCGGGTTCAGACCCGGCGCGGTAGTACTAGCCGTGCTGCTGGAGTCAATGTTGCTCGCATTGCCGGGCGCCTTGCTGGGAAGCGTCTTGGCCTGGTTGCTGTTCAATGGACTGGCGGCCAGTCCTTTCGGCTACAGCTTTCGACTCTCTGTCACGGTTTCCCTCGCTGTGCTCGGCATTGAATGGGCGTTGGTCATGGGATTGTTGGGCGGCCTGCTCCCCGCGCTGCGCGCTGCCCGGATGCCGGTGGTGACGGCGCTCCGGGCGATTTGATGCGAAGGAGTTGCGATTTAGCCGCTCGTTGCCGCCGTACTAGTGCGCCGCGACGGCGCTCAACGCTTGATTCCTCTCGCTCCGTCCGTTGCGGTCCGAGGCGCCTGGTCGTCCGATCGAAGGCGATCACGCGCCTCCTGCGCAAGCGCCCGGTACTCGGCGTAGATGCGATCGAGCTCCTCTTCTTCGAGTTCTTCCAGATCGAGCAAGGCGGTTTTCGCGTTTTGCCCTACACGGATCAGCTCGTCGAGTTTCACCTGCATTGCTTCGGTGTCGCGGTTTTGTGTGCTCTGGATCAGGAAGACCATCAGGAAAGTGACAATGGTCGTTCCGGTATTGATCACGAGCTGCCATGTATCGCTGAATCCGAAAAGCGGACCCGACATGGCCCAGACGAGCACGATGGCCGTCGCGATCAGGAACGTTTGTGGTTTGCCGGTGATTCGCGCCGTCCATTTTGCAAACCGCGTAAAGAACGATCTCGGCTTCGTCGGTCGCATGATGCCCCTCCTCGCCCAACATCATCTGGAATGACCTCGTATGTAACCCGCAAGCCTGGCGCAGAGTTCGCTGCAAGGTGAGCTTCAGGTATCGTCCATCAATAGTCCGATGCTTCCGGCCCAGCGCTTCAGCTCCGGCGTACGCTCCACCCATGCACGCGTGTTCTTCTCACGTCAGGCACATGAGCCCGCGGCCACGAGAGCTCGCGGCGATGGCGTTAGTCTCGCTGCTGCTGCTCTCTTACATCTGGATCTGGCGACGTTCATTTCCGGGGGCGGCTACGCTTTTCGCCGCTGTATTGCTGGCGACGATGACGGCAGGCCATGTACTGCGCCGGGAGTCGTTGCGCGACGTAGGCTTTCGGCTGGATACCTTCGCCAGGGCGTCGATGCTGCTGGCGCCCGTCGCTGCGGTTGCAATCGTGTCGGCGGTGTTGATCGGTCATCTGTCAGGGTCCGCGCGATTTCCGCCCGCATCTACCGCAATACCCAGCATCGCGGAGGCGATCGTATTCGGCCTGGCGCAGCAATATCTGCTGCTCGGATTCTTCTATCGGCGTCTCGAAGAAGCGTTGCAAAAACCTGCGTCGTCTTTGTTGGCCGCCGCCGCCGTGTTTGCGCTTTTCCATCTGCCGAATCCCTTCCTGACGGCAGTGACGTTCTTCGCAGGCCTCGTCGCCGCATGGGTCTATCGGCGCGCACCGAACTTGTGGGTCAACGGCGTGATTCACGGACTAATGTCTTACTGCCTGTACTTTTCTCTCTCTCCCGCACTCACGGGCGGATTGCGCGTCGGGCCCGGGTATTGGGCGTCTTGAAGGCAGTGGTCGGCGCTGCAGAAGTAGTGGGACGATGCGGATGTTCCGGCGCGCGGCGTCGCTGTAGGTTAGGCGCTGATCACAAACTCTTTACTGCGTGAACTCATGTCCAGATTGCGCTTCAGGATCTCCATGTCGCTCGACGGTTTCGTCGCCGGTCCCGACCAGAGCACGGACAACCCGCTGGGCGTCGGCGGCATGCGTTTGCATGACTGGGTGATTCCACTCACTGTCTGGCGCGCGATGCACGGTCTCGAGGGTGGAGACGTGAACGAAAGTACGCGGGTGGTCGAAGAGTCGCTCGCCAACATCGGCGCCACGATCATGGGGCGCAACATGTTTGGCGGCGGGCCCGGTCCGTGGGACGTTCGCAAGCCGTGGTCTGGCTGGTGGGGAAACGATCCGCCGTTTCACCATCCGGTGTTCGTGCTCACGCATCACGCGCGCGAACCGCTTGCGCTCGAAGGCGGAACGACCTTCACGTTCGTGACCGGAGGCATTCACGCGGCGCTCGAACAAGCTCGGCGGAGCGCGGGCGGTAAAGATGTATCGCTGGCCGGTGGAGCAAGAGCCGCGCAACAATATCTGGCCGCAGGCCTGGTCGACGAAATGGAGATCAATCTCGTGCCCACGCTCCTCGGGACGGGTGAGCGGTTGTTCGAGCGCGTCGGCGACGATCTGCACGGCTTGAAACTCGTACGCACGGTCGCTGCGCCGACGGTGACTCATCTCAAGTTCGTCAGGGACTGAGACCTAAGGAAGCTCTGATTTACTTGTCTACCCTGACATTCGAAGGTTGCAGATGCCCGAAAGATGACCGAAGGAAATCCCGTCCAGCGGGACAAGGTTGTATCGAAGCTGCGATTGTTCTTGGATGGCGGTAAACCAGAGGATCCCGAAGCTCACGAGCTCGACGCCGGTCCGCAATCGATATCCTTGCCCGGACCCGTTTCAATCAGTGCAAGCAAAGCAGCCGGCGGCGCGATCGCGTAGAGCGCCGCCGCCGCCGCGCCCCGCAGTGCGAGCGGCGCGGCCTCCGGAAGAAACGACGGATCCTTCAGCGTGCCGCCGATCCGCAACGGGCCACGCACCGCCAGCGGGCTCGGATCCTTGGGTTGCGGGATCAGCCTGAAATCGAGGTGTTCGTCGCGCAGATTCAGCGTGCCCGACCCGTGAATCACCGTATCCGTAGTGTCGAACGCCAGCGCCCGCGTCGTCATGACGCCGTCCTGAACCTTGAAGTCCGCGTAGGCGCAGCGCAGCGGGATCCGTTTGTCTTTGTCGAGCAGATACTTCAGCGACTCGGCGATATCGAGTCCCGCCAGCTCTACCAATAGATTGCTGATGTAGCCGCGTCCCATGACGAACCCCATGTCGCCGTTCGCACTGCCGAGCATGTACGCGATGGAATTGCCTTGCGCAGTCAGTGCGATCGCGCCCGAGATCGAGCCCACGCCGCTCTTCGTCAGTTCCACGTTGGGAAAGAGCTTCGGCAACTCGAGGCCCTTCACTTCTGCCGTCACGGTCGTCTCGATCGAGGCCTGACGTGCGTTGAGCGTGACATGACTCGCGATCTCGCCGCCCGCCGCGCGAACGTCGAGCGGCGCTATTTTGGCCACGCCATTTTCCAGCACGAGATGAGCCGACATCCGCTCGAGCGGCAGCTTCGGCGCATCGATACGCTCGGCCGTGAACTTCACGTCCGCATCCATGACTCGCAATTTTTCAAGCTCATACGGCTTGTCGGGGAGAAGGCGTGGGCGCGCTTTGAACTCGCTTGCTTGCCGTCGCTGCGCTTCCGAAGCCGTTTCGCCGGGGGCCGTCGAAGGCGGCGCGTTGAACAGGCCGGCAAGATCGTCCAGATCGAGCTTTTCAGATACGACGTTCGCGCGCACCAGCGGGCGCTCGCCGCCGATATCGAGCGCGACGTCGCCGGCCATGTCGCTGTCTCCGACGCGCCCTTTGAAGTTGCGGTAACTCAACACGTCCGCCTTGCGGCTGAAGCGCCCCTTCAGTTGATACGGCGGCGTGTCCGGCAAAGGCATCCGAAAGAGCGGCCAGAGATCGCCGAGGTTGTCGCCGGCCACGTCCAGTTGCAGGTCGACGCTCTCCAACTGCAACGGCGAGGCTGATGCGCCGCTCACATGCGCCACAGTGCTCCCCGCCTTCGCCCGCACATCGACATGAAACGGTCGCTCGGCGTCCTGCAGATTCAGGGGCGAATCGACGCGTCCCTTCAGTTCGAAGGGAAAGTTGCGAAATGTCCCCTCGCCTGACGCGAGCAGCGGCGTGCGCGCCTGACCCTGCCGCCGCTCGCCGCTGCGAACAGAGAGTCGCAGATCGGTGTGAAGCGTCGGCTCACGAACACGCACCTGGCTCTGCTCGACAGTGAGGTCCCGGATCAGCGGCGGCCGCGCGCCGCCCTTCTTCCGGGGCTTGTCTTCGAATTGCCAGTTGCCGCGGCCCTCCCGATTCCGTTCGATGAGCAGCTTCGCGCCCGTGACGTGCACATACGGAAGATCGATCCGGCCGCGCAGTAAAGGCAGCATGCGGATCCGGAACTCGATCGCATCGAGCGTCGCCATCTCCTTTTCGTCGGACCAGTCGGCGTTGCCCAGACGCACGTGAGTTGCGCGCACTCTGGGCCTCAGTCCGAAATTGACGTCGAGATCGCCGATCGAGAACTCGCGTCCGGTGGCCGCCGCAACGCGTCGCTCGATCGTTCCTTTGAACCAATCCCAGTCAAACAGGAGTGCGAGCGTGACGGCGACGACGACAACCGCCGCGGCGCTCCATAGCCAACGGTTCGCAACGCGCATGACTACCGAACGCCACGCGCACGGCAGGGTTCCGCGCTGAACCGGCGCCAGCGTGGTCTGAATCTGAAACGCTTGCGCGCCGGTCTCGCGCAATGCATCGTTTACCTGCCGCGAAGCAGCGTCCGCTCACAAACTCCCTCACCCTGACCCTCTCCCTCGAGGGAGAGGGGATGGCAGTGATGGGCTCCGTCGAGGGAGAGGGCGAAAGGCTGGGATAGTGGCGATGACCGTCTGGTCTTTCGCCTCTCCCTCAAGGGAGAGGCCGCACGACGTGCGGGTGAGGGTTACGCATGCGTTGCTTCCTCCGTCGTCGCTGATGCGATACCAAAGCGAGCTGCCCTGGGGAACGCCTGCATAGTTGCAACTCGAAGCTCCTCACAGCTCTTACCATCCCCGTCTTTCAATCCCTTGCATCGTTGCAAGGTCAGAGTCGTCGCGCTGTCCAACGCTTCCTTAGGTGACAAGAATGAAACGCCAACACATTATTGATTCGATCGTGCTGTCCCTCCTTTACGCGGTCCTGGCCGCGCCGTCGATCGCATCGGCGGCGGATCAGATGCGCCGCTACGAGCTGCAGCCGGCTGATCAGGGCTATCGCCTGGCGCTTCGCGACGTTGCGCGCCCGGCGCCTGCGGACAGCGAAGTGCTGGTTCGTATGCGCGCCGTCTCTCTCAACCATCGCGATCTGTATGTACTGCAGGGTCTCGGCGGGCGCGACACCTCGGGACTCGTACCGGTATCGGACGGTGCGGGCGAGGTGGTTGCACTCGGTGCGGGCGTGACTCGATTCAGGATCGGGGATCGTGTGGCGACGACTTTCTTTGAGCGATGGACGGGCGGTCCGCCGACGCCAGCCGCGGTCACAACCGCGCGGGGCGGAGATAAGCCTGGCGTCCTGTCGGAACTGATTTCGACCCACGAAGACGGGCTCGTGAAAATTCCTGACCATCTCTCGTTCGAAGAAGCGGCGACATTGCCCTGCGCCGCCGTGACCGCATGGAATGGCTTGTTCAAACACGGCCATTTGCAAGCCGGACAGTTTGTATTGCTGGAGGGCACGGGCGGCGTGTCGATCTTCGGGTTGCAGTTCGCCGCCGCGGCTGGCGCCAAGCCCGTCATCACGAGCTCCAGCGACGCCAAACTCGAACGCGCAAAGTCAATCGGCGCCGCGTCGACGATCAACTATCGCACTCATGCCGAGTGGGACAAGGAAGTGCGCAAGGCCACTGGCGGCGCCGGCGTTGCGCACGTGCTCGAAATCGGCGGGAAGGACACGCTGCCGAAGGCGCTTGGCGCGCTCGGCCTGGGTGGACACGTGGCGCTCATCGGCGGACTCACCGGTTTCGGCGGCACGATGGATACGAGCGCGCTCACCGGACGCATGGGCTCGATGACCAGCATCTACGTGGGCTCCCGCGAGGACTTCGAAGCGATGAATGCGTTCATCGCCCAGCACAAGTTGAAACCGGTGATCGATCGCGTGTTTGCGTTCGAGGAAGCCGCAGCCGCATTCGAGTATCTCAAGAGCGGCAGCCATTTCGGCAAGGTCGTGATACGGCTCTGAAGCCGTCGATGGGCGGATCAGCGCGCGGCTGGTTGCCTGGCGACTCTCGCCTCAACGTCGTCCAGCATCGCATCGAGTTCTGCGCGGCTGTAGAACTCGCCCCTGAGGACGACGGCGTCGATGCGTTGGGTCGCTTCGATGTCGTCCAGCGGATTCGCATTGAGCAGCACGAGATCCGCCGCCTTGCCCGCCGCGAGACTACCGTGCGTCGCGGCGCGGCCCATGAATTCGGCGCCGTTGATCGTCGCGGCCTGCAGCGCCTGCAACGGCGTGAGTCCCGCACGCACGAACACCGACAGTTCCTGATGTAGTCCAATGCCGGGGTAGTTATACGAATTGAGAAAACCCGCATCCGTGCCTGCGAGAATCCTCACCCCCGCCTGTTGCAGCAGCGGGAGGATCGCAGCGATCTTCTCGTAACGCTCATGACGACGGCGAATTGCCGCTGCGTCGTCTTTCGCCGCCCGTTCGACGCGCCAGGTATAGGTAGCTTGCAGTCCGGGACCGATGTATTTCAGATAGGCGTCGCGTTCGTGGTTGTCCTGATCCAGGTAGGCGATCACGCGACTCCCGTTGAGCGTCGGTGTAATCGCCGTGCCGCGCGCAGCGAGTGTTTTGTAAGCTGCGATCGCCGTTGCGGGGTCGAACGTGTTCTCTATCTGCGTCCAGGCTTCCTGGCTGGTGAGCTTCCCCGCTCGAAACTGATTCGCAACCTCGCGCTCCCGCGTCGATCCCGCCCTGTACGCATACGACAGGTGTTCGATGGAATTCAGACCTGCGGCGCTCGCTTCGTCGATAGTAATCCCGAGCGGAACATGCGCCGACGTCCTGAAGCCGCGCCGACGGGCTTCCGTCACGGCTTCGATGAACAGCTCAGGCGACAGCTTGTCGTCGGTGATCTTGACGAAGTCGGACCGCCATTCCTGCAAGCGGTCGAGCGCCGCGTTCAATTCTTCGCGCGTCCCGATCTCCGTGTCGCCCGGCCAGATGGAGCCGCGACCTTCGATCTTCGGTCCGGACGTGAAGATCGTCGGTCCCGACAACCGACCGGCGGCGACCTCGGCGCGCCACTGGAAGACGCTCGCGCTGAGATCGCCGGCCGCGTCTCGCACCGCGGTGATTCCGTGCGCGACGTACAGCGGCAGCAGGTTCTTGTTCTCCTCGATCAGCGACTCCCCGCCGCCGAAGTGAACGTGCATATCCCAGAGTCCCGGAATGGCGAACTTTCCGGAGGCGTCAAACGTTGCGCGCGCCTGCGACTTGGACGTCTTTTCTGCAGAGCCAATGGCGATGATGCGCCCGTCGCGCACGCTGATGTCCTGATCCCTCATCAGACGTCCGTCTGCGACATCGACGACGGTCGCGTGACGGATCAACAGATCCGGTTGCTCAGCGGCCTTCGCTTGCACGGCCAGGAGACTGGTCGTCAGGATGAAGTACGCAGTGAACTGCTTTACGCGACTGTTCATCATCGGCCTCTTAGCGCTCGCGCGGCACGATCCGCAGCGTCGCGGCCGCGGTGGCGACGAGCACGCCGTCAACATCGCGCAGCTCGCCCGAGGCTTCCGCAATGCGCTCGTCTCGCCGGATGAGTTTCGTCGTTGCGGTGAACGCGCCGAGTCTCGCCGGTTTCAGATACGACACGTTGAGGTTCGTGGTCACGCCGGTGAGTTCCGGCGGCAGGACGGCGTAGAGGGCTAGCGCCGTGGCGGAGTCCAGCATGGCGGCGAGCATTCCGCCCTGCACCGTACCGTGACGATTGAGGAATTCCGGTTGCGCCGTGTAGCGCAGCAGCGCGCCGCCGTTGACCTCGTCGATCTCGAGGACTTCGCGGCCGAGCAGTCTGGCCGCAGGCGGTTCGTACTGAAGGATTTCGTCTTTGGTCATGACCTGGCGTAGAGAATAAGAGTAACCGCATAGAACGCAAAGATCGCAAAGAAGACGACAACTCAGGTGAGCCGCAGCACGCCTGTTCTGTCTTCTCGAGACTATCTATTTGCGTTCTATGCGGGGATTTCTGTTTACGTTCTATGCGGTTACTCCATGTCCTTCCTGCCGCACGACGTCACGCTTCGCGCAAGTCCTTTCCCATACACATGCTCAGCGGCGAATCGAGGTACTCGCCGAAGCGCGGGATTTCCACGAAGCCCGCCCGACGATAGACCGCGAGCGATTCAGGCTGGCGTTCGCCGGTTTCGAGTACGAGCCTGGTAACGCCGAGCGTGCGGGCGTGTTGTTCGAGTTGACCCAGCACCGCGCCAGCGACGCCGCGGCCGCGCCATTCCGGCCGCACATACATGCGTTTGATTTCTGCGACGCCCGGTTCATTGAGGCGAACGGCGCCGCAGCCTACGGCTTCACCCTCCCCATACGCGACGAGAAAGACGCCGCGACCCGGCCCGAGCTCTTCCGGGCCCAGGCGAAAGTGATTGGCGCCTTCCTCTGGATAGCGTTCGTCGAGCTCATCGTTGAGCGCGCGAATGAGCGACTGCACCGTCGGCGAATCGAGCGTTTCCTGGCGGATGACTGGAGACATACCGGAAGACTGTAGGCTGTAGGCTGTAGCCAGAAAGGATCGGTCTGCGGTCTACAGCCTCTGTCCGCCTCTCCATCGTAGCCATGTTTCGACGATCAGCAGATTGGGAACCCAACTGCTCCACGCAACTGTCGGGTACGCCACAGTGAACGAGACGCCGCTCATGAGAAGCGCCGCCAACTCGACGCGCAGTGTTGCGGCCGCGAAGGTGAGCGCGTAGCTGCGAATCATCCAGCGGCGATGCGTGAGAATGTCGCGCCGGCGGATCGCTCTGTAGGCCATCGAGCCGGTAAACAGCCAGGCGATGGCAAGGAATGTAAAGCCCTTACCGGCGCCATCCCCGCTGAAGCTGATCGCGAAATACAGCCCGGCGAGTCCGCCTGCGAGCACGCTGAGCAGATAGATGCGACCGAGCCAGACGTGAACCGCCCGATAGCGATTGCGGAGGAAGCTCAGGAATTGAAACGGACCGATGATCGCGGCGACCGCGCCGCCCATCGTGTGCGACCAGCCCATCAGCGGCTCGCTCAGAAAACGCGCCTTGATCTGCGGAGAGCCGTGACCGTCCACCGTCATGAACAGCACTGCGTTGGTTGCCGCGAACAATGCGCCGAGCAGCAACACTACCCAGCCGATGCGCACGAGCGCGCGGCTGCTCTGCGGCGGTGAGAGTGCGGCGACATTCATGGCAAGGCCCTTTGCGGCTCGAGGTCTGCGTCCTGCTCGATCGCCAGCGCGCGAATGAGATCCACTGCCGGTTTCGCGAGGCCGATCTTCGCGGGCCTGTTCGCATCGTACCAGCCGTAGCGATCGGCGTCGGCCACAGCGACGGATCCGCCCGCCCGGGCGACGATCGGATGCAGCGTCAGGTCGAAATGAGTGAATGTGTGCGAGTACGGCGGCAGCGTCTGCGTCCCCTCGCCCCGGGCAACAGTGCTAAGCCATCCGTACGCCGACTCCGAACTCTCGAATTGAGGGAACATCCACAAGCCGCCCCAGACGCCCACGGGCGGACGACGCTCCAGGAGCACAGCGTTATCCTCGCGCGTCAGGATGACGATATGGACGACGCGCTGCGGCCGCGCTTTCTTCGGGCGCGGCGTCGGCAACAGCGACTGCCGGCCCTCAATCCGCGCCACGCACTCCCTCTGCAGCGGGCAGCGACCGCACACTGGCCGCGTGCGCACGCAAACCGTAGCGCCGAGATCCATGATCGCCTGCGTGTAGTGCGCGACGCGCGACGCAGGCGTGCATCGATCCGCGAGGGACCAGAGTTTTCTTTCGATCGCCGCGTCGCCTGGAAATCCCTCGACGCCGAAATAGCGGCTCAGCACGCGCTTTACATTGCCGTCGAGTATCGGATGCCGCTGCGACATCGACAGCGCGAGGATCGCGCCTGCCGTGGAACGACCGACGCCCGGCAACGCCTGCACCGCGTCGATCGTCATCGGAAACTCGCCGCCGTGCTCGCCCGCGATGAGCTGCGCTGCGCGATGGAGATTGCGCGCGCGGGCGTAGTAGCCGAGTCCCGTCCACAAGTGCAGCACTTCATCGACAGGCGCGGCCGCGAGCGCGCGAACGTCCGGAAAGCGCTGCATGAAACGTTCGTAGTATGGAATGACCGTCGTGACCTGCGTCTGTTGCAACATGATCTCCGATACCCAGACGCGGTACGGCGTGGGGTCGATCTGCCACGGCAGATGCTTGCGGCCCGCATGGTCGAACCATGGCAGAAGCGCAGCGCTGAGCGTGGGATCCAGTTGGGAGCTCATCGGTGCACGCGTTGCATCGCGAGTCGTGAGTCGTGAGCCGTGAGTCGGAAGAAGCACGCGAACGCGCCTTGTATCATCAGAGTCTTCGAACTCCGGATCTTGAGATTCACGACTCACGACTCACGACAGACTCACGATTCACGACTCACGACGTTCGGGCACACATGCACCCGCGTCTGATTGAAATCATTGATAAGCGAGGGCGCGAGCTCGACCATGCGGCGCACGGTTCGCGTGAGATGCGCCTGATCGTAGAAGCCGGTGCGCAAGGCGATTTCCGCGATCGTGCTGCGTCCGTCGACGAGGGCCAGCGCCGTCATCAGGCGGCGCCACAACACGTATTCGCCGATGCGTACGCCGAGTTCCCGCTTGAAGCGGCGCATGAGCGTGAACGCCGACAAGCCGGAGCGCTGGCTCAATTCGGCGATTCTCGGCGTTCGGGCGAGATCTTCCCGCAACAATTGCAACACGGCTTCGATGCGCTCATCGAGGCGATGCGGCGCGACGCTGATTCCGCCAAACGCTTGCAGCACCTGGCGGGCGCTCTCTCTCGCGGCGTCGCAAGCCACGGTCCCGTCGAACAGCGCCTCCCAGGGAATCGGCGCGTTCGCCAGCTTCCCCAGGTCGAGCGGCACGATGGGCTTGCCGTCCAGGAGCGGTTTGACGTAACAGAACCAGGGGTGATCCGGACCGATGAGAAGGGTCGCCGCACGGCTGTTGCGGCAATCGACCCGATGCCATGCGCTGGGAGCAATCAGCGCGGCTTGCGTCGCGACCGGCGCCTCGCGCGCCGCCACTGTCATCGGCGCGTCCGGCGCGCAGACCAGAATTGCGCCGAAATGTCGATGCGATGAGTTCTCCCGGCCCGGACCCGCGGACAGCACCAGACGATCCCAGACATATATATGCGTATGCGCTGTCGCCACCGAGTACCCCACCACGCATTGCGAGACCCCCTGCGCCTTTTGCCGCACTGCGATTGCGAGGCAGTTTCGTACAAGCAAGCGTCGCTTGCGATTTCGCAAAATGCCGGGGTGCGCCGACTTGCGCCCAGGAGCCAAACGCCCTGTGCGTCGGCGGCGTCCAATCTTAAACGTGTTCTGTCTGTCGAGGTGTTTTATGCCTTCGGTACACTGCAAGACTGCGGGTACATTGAGCGCGATTCTCTTCGCCGGCGCCGCAGGAGCGGTCGCCCCTGGCGAACATGTCGACAACTTTGCGTTGCTTGACAGTCAGGGCAAGTACCACGATCTCTACTACCTGTCGGATGCGAAGGCCGTCGTGCTGATGACGCACGAGAACGACTGCCGCGCAGTGAAAGAGGCTGCTGCCGGCGCTCGAACAGGCAAAGGCGGCCTACGCGGCCCGCGGCGTCGAATTCATGATGATCAACGCTGAAGACTCGCGCGATGCGATCGCGGCGAGCGGCGCTGCTTCAGGGATTCCCGTACTGGTCGACGAACGCCGTCTGGTCAGCGAATCCATGCAGCTCAACCGGGCCTCCGAGGTGCTGGTCATCGATCCCGAAGGGCTGGAAGGTCGTCTACCGCGGGCCGGTGGCCGCGAAGAACAACAATCTGCTGACCGGCGCGCTCGACGCCGTGCTCGCGGGCGAAGCGGTCAGGAAGCCGAAGGTCGCCGCGAAAGGCTGCTCGATCAAGCTCGCGAAGACGGGGGCGCCGGGACGCCGCATCTCCTATTCGAGCGAGATTGCGCCGATGCTGATCGATAACTGCGTGACCTGTCATCGCGCCGGCGGGATCGGCCCGTTCGCCATGACGGACTACAACATTGTCCGCGGTTTCGCCCCGATGATCCGCGAAGTCGTGCGTACGAAGCGGATGCCGCCGTGGCACGCCGACCCGCATGTGGGCGTCTTTCAGGGCGAGCGCTCGCTGACCCGCGAGGAAGCGCAGAAGCTCGTGCACTGGATCGAAGCGGGCGCGCCCCGCGGCAAGGGTCCGGATACGTTGGCTGAAAGCAAGAAGCAGTGGGAGGAATGGGCGTTCGGGGCGCCTGACGTGGTCGTCGAAGTGCCAGCCTTCGACGTGCCGGCCACTGGCATCGTCGACTATCAGCGGTACGTGGTTGCGAACCCGACCGGACGCGATGTGTGGGTGCGTGCGACGGACACGATTCCCGGCGACCGCGCGGTGGTCCATCACGTGATCATCGGCGTCTTCGACCCGAGCCTGCCGGAGCGTGAGAGGAGGTATCGCGCCTCGAGCCCTGAGCTCGGCGCCTACGTGCCGGGCAATGGGCCCGTGCTGTATCCGCAGGATACGGGCGTCCTGTTGCGCAAGGACCAGAGCATCGCCTTCCAGATGCACTACACGACGTCCGGCAAGCCGGCGCACGACGTCACGCGTTTCGGGTTGTACTTCCACAAGGAGCCGCCCAAGTACGTGTTCAGGACGGCAGTGCTCGCGAACCCGAAGATTTCGATTCCGGCCAACACGAAGGCTCACACGGAGTCGATCGCCAACCAGTTCAAGCAGGATGTCCTCGTCTACCGACTGACGCCGCACGCGCACTTCCGCGGCAGCGCCTCCAGCTTCGTCGCGAAGTATCCGGACGGCAGCGAAGAGACGTTGTTGTCGGTGCCGAAGTACGACTTCAACTGGCAGACGACCTACACCCTCGCCGAGCCAAAAAGGCTGCCGGCCGGCACGCGCGTCGTGCACAGCACGACCTACGACAACTCTGCGCAGAACCCCGCGAATCCCGATCCGAATCGGGTTGTCCCCTGGGGCGAGCAATCGTTTGACGAGATGCTGTACGGCGTCGTGCAGTATCGAGACCTGACGCCGGACGCCGCGACGCTGTCGGCGACACAGTAGCTACGGCGACTGGCTACTGGCCACTGGCTAACGGGCCAGACAAGCGGGGGTCCTGTGGACCCCCGTTTCTTTTTTGAGCAGCCGATCGATGTGGCCAGGAGCCAGGCGCCAAGGCGCCTAGTTGCTGGTGGCCGCCGCTGCGGGCAAGGTTTCGCGCGCGCGCAGCTCCACATTCATGAACAGTTTGCTGCTGGCGTCCTCGAGCGTATTGAGCATCCAGCGGGGGCCCACGAATGGCGGGATCCAGAAACCCGGCGTGAGGCTGGTCTTGTAAGTGACGCGCGTTGAGTGCTCGTCGATCGCCTCCAGCGCCGTATGGGTCTCGCCGAATGTCATATCGCTGCGCGTCACGTCGGTGACGGCGTCCAGCGAGCCCGATCCCGCTTCGACGCGCTCGATACGGTTCACATTCCGACAGAACGGACCGAAACACGCTCGCAGCGTCGTCTCCAGCATCGCTACGTTTTCCTGAGGGCGCTCGATCACCCGGGCCCGAAGAATGCGCGAATCGAGGTCGGGGTAGGCCTCGTAGTCGCGCAGCACGGCTTCGACGCGCTCGAGCGGCGCCTCGAGCCTGACGGTGAGCTCACATTGATATTTCCTGTCGGCATAGCGCGCCGCGCGCTGTTCAATCGTGAACGCGTGGCTCACGGGCGCAACCAGCATGAGGCACGGGACGACGCAGAAGCGCCAACGTCCACTCAGAGCATGGCGGAGGATGCGGAACGCCCCTGGCGACGCTGTGTTCACACGCTTGAGTGTCTGTAATTGGGCATTGGGTTCCAGATCGGCTGCGCAAGCATGAATTCGAACCGCACGGCTGCCTTGTCGCCTCGCGTCATCGTTGTCCGTTGTGCGTTCTGCGTTGTCCGTCCGGAAGGCGCGGGCTTCAGCTCTGCTGACAACGGACAACTGAGAACCCACGCCTTTAGCGGCTAAAGATATCCTTGAGCTTGTCGCCGAGCTTTTTCTTGAGCTTCTCTTCGGCTTTCTCTCGTTCCTTGTCTACGCGCTGCTTGACCTCCTCTTTCAGGTAGCCCTCGATGTCGGGGCGCACCTTTGGATCGGTCAGCGACCCGGTGATCTTCACGGGGATCTCGGCGTCCACCATGTCCTGCAACTGAGCGGCGTCGGCGCCTTCGCGCGGAACCTTGAGCACGGCGGCGACGAGGTTGTAGTCCAGCGTGTTCTTCGGGATGTCGACTACGCCCTGACCCGTGACCTTGAGGTACTGCGTCGCCGCGTTCAGATCCTTGTTGGTCAGCACGCCGTCTTGCATCACGCCGGTTCCGCCGAGCGCGCTGAAAGGCGTGCGCTCGGGACCGTCGCGCTGGGGAATCGCTTGCTGCTTGAGGACAGCACGAGCACGACGGATCTCGTACCAGAGATCCGTTCCCTCAAGCGCGCCGTCAACCACGTTGAAATCGAGCCCGCCGTCGAGCGTCTTCATGATGTCGTCGGTGTTGCGGCCCGCGCCTGCAAGCTTGATGTTTGCGCTGCCCTTGCCCGAGACGCGATTGGTTTCGAAGAGATCCCTGAAGAGCGGCGCAAAGTCGACGCCGCTCACGTGCTCGTCGAGCGTCACGCGCGCCACGTCGCCGGTCGCATCGATGCTGATGTCCCCGCGATACTGACCGCCGTACATGGACGCCTCTGACGGGTTGAACCGCACTCTGCCGTCGCGCGCATTCACCCCGAGCCGCAGCTTCGTGAACTTGACGCCCGCGAAGATCGCCTCGCCGACCATGATCTGACCGCGTGCATTCAGTTTGCGCAGGGCGTCCACCGGAATTTCCGCAGGCGGCTCCTTGTCGCTCTTCGGCGCGCCCTCTCCTTCCGATGGCGGCGGCAGATAGCGATCGGCATTGATCCGATCAATGCTCAGGTCGAAACGCAGCGCTTTCGAGGCAAGATCGGCGACGCCCAGCGCGCCTTTCATCGTCGTCTCGTCGAGCTGCATGACGATGTTGTTGACCTCGGCGGAGGTTTTGGTCAGGGCGACCGCGCCCGAGAAGCTCAGCTTCTTCAGGGCCTCCGGGTCCGTCGTCTGCGGGCGGCGTCACGCCTACCCTGGGCAGCCAGTCGCGCAGCGCCACCGGATCGAGCTTGAGCGGTCCGCGCAACACCGGCGCATCGAGGATCTCCTCGCCGGTGAGCGATCCGGTCACGTGCGCGCCGGCCGCATCCATATCGAGCCCGGTCAACTCCAGGGTCTGTTTCGCAAGATTCGCGCTCAGGTTCTTCGCGATCAGCTTCACAGGCACGCCCGCAGCGGGAACTCCGTCACCTTTCCACGTCGTCGTCACCGTCAAGCCATCAAGTCCATACAGCTCCTGCCCGATATCTGCTTCCAGGGTCTCTGCGCGCACTTGTACCGGAACGCCTTCCGCAGGGTAACCCTGACCCGAGAATGTGACGTCGATCTCAGGTTTGGCGAGACGGTGTGTGTTGCGTTCCAGATCCGCAGTGACGGCAGCAGCAAGATGCACTTCGATCGACGACGACGGTTCCTGATCGAGCACGAAGCCTGTCTTCAGATCGAACGGCTCGCCCGACGCGAGCCGTCCGGTTTCGAGGCTGAAATCGCGCACGACGCGGCGCGTCTTGGCCCCGCGATCCTCGAGCGTGACGGCCGCGTCGGTGATCGACAGCCCTGCGATCGTGGGCAGCTCCATCGCCTCGCTGTCTGCGGGCGCCGCCTCCTTCGCCGCGTCGCCCTTGCCGAGGTCCGCCCAATTCTTGCGTCCACGCTCGTCAGTGACGAGGCGTATACGCGCGCCGTGCAGCCGGATCGCGCCGACTTCGATCTCGCCGCGCAGAAGCGGGAGCAGGCGAACGCCGACGCGCGCCTCCTGAATCGAAGCGAACGGCTCATCGCCGAAGCCCGGCGCATCCCCGAGACTCGCGGGACCGGCTTCAAGCGCGATCCAGGGAAATACCGAGAGCTTGAGATCGCCGCTCAGCGTGAGTTCGCGTCCGGTCTTCTGTTCCACCAGCCGCTCGATGTCGTCCCGATAGTCGTTCGGATCGACGAACAGCACGATCAGCAGCAAAGCGACGCCGATCAGTGCGACGAGGCCGCCCACCACCCAGGCTGCAATCTTGACAGCTCGCATCGGGAATCCTCTCAGGTCAATCAGGTCCAACGCGCGCCGCGCACGCGAGTTCGAAATTCTAACAGTACGCTCCCGGCAACCCGCCTGCACCGAGCCCGCATTGAATTCGCGCGCGTCGGCGCCGGAGGGCGGACGTGAATCCTGAGATCCTGCTGGCGCATCTTGTCAGCGCCGCGGTCGGCGCCGCGATTTGCGCCTACGTGCTGTGGACGAAACGCGCGTCCTCGTCCCCCGAGACCTCCGGTCAATCCTCCGGGGAACACAGCGAGAGCCAGGCGCGCGAGCTAGGCGATCTTATCGAGCGTTTCAAGCTCACCTCCAAAGGTGCAGGCCTGGCGGCCTGGGACTGGGACCTCGTGCGCAACGAGATCCGCACCGACTCCCGCATGATCAATCGCGAAATCTACGGCGACCTGAGCGACCTCGTCGATCACCGCAAATTCCTGAGCGAAGCGCTTCACCCGGACGACCGGCAGGCTTTCATCCGCGCGCTGGAAGAAGTGCTCCGCTCCAGCGCTGAGCAGTTCACGCACGCCTACCGCATCGCTAAACCGGGCGGCGGCGTCGCGTACATGCAGTTGCATGCTCGGGTGTTCCGCGATGCGCACGGCAAGGCCCTGCGCCTGTTCGCTCTCAGCCAGGACGTCACCGCGCAGTCGCTCCTCGCCGCGAAGCTCGACCAGCAGACGCAGGAACAGCACGAGTTGCTGCGCCATCTGCAGCTTGCGACGAGGACGGCCGGCGTCGGCGCCTGGAAATGGGACATCGTCGCCGATCGCTACAGGCCGGATGTTTTCATCGCACAGGCGCTCTCGCTTACCGGAGGGGATCTGGGCGGCGTGCGCGCGTTCTTTGCAGAAACCGTGCATCCCGACGATCGCCATCGGTTCGAGGTCGACATGGACGCCGCGCTCGCGCGCGGCGAGTCCTACACGAGCCGCCATCGCATAGTCCGCCCCAACGGCGCCGTGCTTTACGTGCAGGCGTATGCGCATATCGAGCGCGACGCGAGCGGCAAGGCCGTGCACATGCTCGGCGTCACGATGAACGTCACCGCGGAGACGCTGCGGGCGCAGCAGCTCGAGCGCCAGGCGGTCGAGGAACGCGCGCTGCGGAAGCAGCTGAGGGAACAGACCGCGCAGGTGCAGGCGCTGCTCGACCGGATCAGCGTCGCGCACGAGGCCGTCGGACTGGCGGCATGGGAAATGGATCTGCGCACTCGGCAGATGCTGTGGTTCGGCAAGCGCATCAAAGCGTTTGGACTCGATGAACTGCCGCTCGAGGCATACAACGCAGCATTGACGGCGCTGGTCGAGCCGACGGACTACGCAGCGCTGAGGGCTGAAGCGGACGACGCCATCAGGAGCGGACGCCAGACGTTCTCCGTCCGCTGCCGGTTGGTCCGCGAGGGCATCACCCGCCACATGCAGACGTTCGCGCACATTGTGCGCGACGAGCGCGGCGAGGCCGTGCGGCTGGTTGGCGCAACCACCGACGTCACCAACGAAGTGCAGACGACGGCGTTGCTGCAGAGACAGGCTGAACAGGAGCGCGCGCTGCTCGAGCGCCTGAGTCTGTCCACTGAAGCTGCTGGCATCAGCTCCTGGGAAGTCGATCTCGATACGCAGCGTTTTGTGCTCGTGGAAGAGTCGAGCATGGCGATGCATCGCGCGAAGAACTTCGGCGGCACGACCGAAGAGTTCCTCGCCTCCATCCATCCGGAGGATCGCGGAGCGTTTCTGCGGGCCGTGGCCGACAGCGCACGGACGCGATGCGATCGTTTCTCACTCCGCTATCGCGTGCCGTCGAATGACGGTCGACCGATACACATTCAGACGCACGTGCGCGTGATCATCGACGAGGCCGGACGCCCGCGCCGGCTTCTCGGCGTCTCCTGGGACGTCACGAAAGAGGTCGAGGCGCGGGCGCACTTCGAGCGCGCGATCAACGGCACGCAGGACGGCCTGTGGGAGCTCGAGCGCGACGGCTCGGCGTGGTGTTCGCCGCGCATTGCCGAGCTCCTCGGCTACGCGCCGATGGAGCTGCGCGTGAACCAGGAGGAATTGCGTTCGCGGTTGCATCCGGACGACATGGACGCGGTCGCCGCCGCAACGGGCATGCACATGCACGACGACCGGCCGCTACGACGTCGAAATTCGGCTGCGCACCAGGAGCGGCGAGTATCGCTGGTATCGCGCACGCGCGAGCGCGGAACGCGACGCGAACGGCGGTCGGCTGCGCCTGTCGGGCTCGCTGCAGGATGTGACCGAAGCGCGCAACGCGCGTGAGGCGCTGCTGCGCGCGACCGAAGCGGCCGAGTCCGCGAACCGCGCCAAGAGCGAGTTCCTCGCGAACGTCAGTCACGAGATCCGCACGCCGATGAACGGCATCATCGGCATGACCGGTCTGCTGCTCGACACCGCGCTCGATCGCACGCAGCGCGACTACGCCGAGACGATTCGCGCCAGCGCGGACTCGTTGCTGATCGTCATCAACGACATTCTCGATTTCTCGAAGATCGAGGCCGGCAAGCTCGACATCGAAGCGCTCGAGCTCGATCTGCGCGGCAACGTCGAGGACGTCGGCGCCATGATGGCGTTCCAGGCGGCGGCGAAGAACCTCGAGCTCGTCGTGCAACGTGCATCCGGACGTTCCCGATCGCGTGATCGAGCGATCCGCAGCGCATCCGCCAGTGCCTGATCAATCTCGTCGGCAATGCGATCAAGTTCACGCGCGCGGGCGAGATCGTGATCGAGGTGTGCACCGCCGGCGAGCGCGATGGCAAGCGTGCTCACGCAGTTCGAAGTGCGCGACACCGGCATCGGCATCGCGCCCGACACGCTGCAGAACGCTGTTCCAACCGTTCGTGCAGGCCGACGCCTCGACGACGCGGCATTTCGGCGGCACCGGCCTCGGCCTGTCGATCGTGCGTCGCCTGGTCGAGATGATGGGCGGCGAAGTCGGCGCGACGAGCGAACTCGGCAAGGGTTCGACGTTCTGGTTCACGCTGCCGCTCGAACCGGCGGCCGCGTCGGGCGGCGAGGCGCCGATCGACCTGCCGCGGCTCGGACGCCGCGTGCTGGTCGTCGACGACAACGAAACCAATCGGCGCGTGCTCGCGGGGCAGCTGATGCACGCGGGCTTCGAAGTCAGCCTGGCGGCGGGCGGCATCGAAGCGATCAGCATGCTGCGCCAGGCGCTCGCCGACAATCATCCGTTCGAAGTCGTGCTCGCCGATTACCAGATGCACGACATGGACGGCGCAGTGCTCGGCGAGCGCATCAACGCCGATCGCGCATCTGTCGCGCGCGCGGATCGTGATGCTGACCTCGCTCGATCGGCACGGCGACATTCATCGCTTCGCATCGCTCGGCTTCGCCGCGTATCTCACCAAGCCGGTACGTGCGCGCGAGCTGTTCGAATGCCTGGATCGCGTGCTGGCCCGCGACGCGAAGGAATGGCACCTGCAGAGCCAGCCGATCGTCACTCGCGGCACGCTCGCCGGCGGCGAAGCGCAGCGTCGCTACGAAGGCCGCGTGCTGCTGGTCGAAGACAACGCCGTCAATCAGAAGGTCGCCGTGCGCTTCCTCGAGCGCATGGGCTGCAACGTGCGCGTCGCGGACAACGGCGCCGAAGGCGTCAAGGCGTTCAGCGAGGGGCAGCTACGACATCGTTCTCATGGACCTGCAGATGCCGGTGATGGACGGACTCACGGCGACGCGGCGCATTCGCGAGCTGGAGCGCGCGGAGCGCCGCACGCCGATCGTCGCGCTGACGGCGAACGCGATGTCGGGTCAACTGGAACGCTGCATGGAGGCCGGCATGGACGGCTTTCTGACCAAGCCGCTCGAAATCACGCGTCTGCACGAAACGCTCGATCGCTACGGCCTGGGCGCGAATCCCGGCGACGACTGCCGATGCAACGCCCGACTCGGGCGGCGACGCGCCGTCGATCTCGCTCGCCTCAACGAAATCACCGACGGCGATCCGGATTTCGCTCACGAGCTCGCCGCGACATTCGTCGCGAGCGGCGAACAGGTGCTGCAGGAAATTCGCGACGCGCTCGCCGGCGTCGATCGCAGCGCGCTCGGCCGCGCGGCTCACAAGCTCAAAGGCGCCAGCGCCAACATCCACGCCGAGGCGCTGCGCGATCTGGCGTATGCGCTCGAAACCCAGGCGGCGAACCTCGATCAGCCGCGGCTTGAAGGAATTGATTGCGGAAGTCGAACGGGAATTCGAACGCGCCGCCGCGTTCATCGAGGAGCTAGCGGCGCCGGCGAAGAAAACGGGGTGAGCGCCGGAACAGGTGCTGGGCTCTGGCCGGCTAGAACACGGAGCGATTGCAGACGTATGGTTCGGAGCGCTGCTGACTCTGACCAGAGCCCAATGCCGACGGCCCGTCGGCTGACTCTGGCCAGAGCCCGGTAGCCAGCAGCCCGCTCTCAGCCCATCGCCTCCGACGACACCCGTTGCGCCCGGCCGCCTTGCTCGCATAGACGCCGGCGTCGCATTTCGCCATGAGCGCATCGAGCGCCGAGCCTTGCGGGACCGCGGCTTTCCAGCCCGCGACGCCGAAGCTGGCGGTCGACGGGAAAACTCGCGCCTGCCGACTCGAACGGCGCGCCGACTGATCTCGCGCGCGCAGATGCTCGGCCGCAGTGGCGGCATTCGCGACATTGGTTTCCGGCAGCACGATGACGAATTCCTCGCCGCCGTAGCGCGCGACCCAGTCGCTCGACCGCACGCCGGTTGCGCAGCTTCGTCGACGAACCACTTCAGCACTTCATCGCCGATGAGGTGCCCGTGCGTGTCGTTGATCTTCTTGAAGTGATCGACGTCGCACATGATCACTGCAGCCAGTTGCGTCCGTAGCGCGCGGCGCGCTCGATCTCACGCGGAGTCTGCTCCATCAGGTAGCGACGGTTGTGCGCGCCGGTGAGCGGATCGGTGATCGACAGCCGACGATTCTCTTCGTTCGCCGCCCGCAGGGAGCGCTCGAGCGTGACGATGCGGCGGCCAGTATTCAGCCGCGCCATCAACTCCGGCTCGATGACGGGCTTGGTGAGATAGTCGTCGGCGCCGGCCTGCAAACCCGTGACGACATGCTCGATCGCGTCGCGCGCCGTGAGCAGAATCGTGTAAATGTAGCCCTTGCTCTTGCGAGGAACGCAGCGCACGGCACAACGCGATGCCGTCCATCTCGGGCATTTCCCAGTCGGTGATCATGAGCTGGAAATCGCCCGCATCGATTCTCGCGAGCGCTTCGCGACCATTGCCTGCAGTCTCGACTTCGTAGCCGGCCCGCTTCAGCAGCCGCGCCATGATCAGACGCTGGGTCGGCTCGTCATCGACCAGCAGAATGCGCCACTTCGGCGGTGTGGCGTCTTGAGTTGTTGCGTTCATGCCGCGCGCGGATCGTAACCGCTTGCGGCAGGGCGAGGAAGCGAGCGCCTCGCATCAATGACGGCCACTGGCAAGAAGCAGTGACGGCCATTGGCAAGAAGGCCTGCGGCAGGAAGGCGGTCGCAGGAAGGCCTTCGGCAGGATAGACCTTCGGAAAATGGTTGCGCGGCAGTATGCCTTCGCTGCCGGAACCTTCGGAAATGGTTGAGCGGCAGTATCCTCTTCTGGCTGCCGGAGGCTTCCTGCCACTGGCTTTCTGCCACTGGCCCTCCTGCGACCGCCTTCCTGCGAAGGCTTTCCTGAAACGCCGTCCGTCCTTAGAAGAGGCCAAAGGCTTCGTCGTCTATTTCTTACAAATCTCGACGCCCCCGTTCAGGGTCTTGATCCGCACCCTCCCGTCGCCTTTGCCTTCGCTGAATCGCAGTTCGTTGCCTGGGGCGAACTCGTTGGTCCGCCTCGGTTTCGGTCCAAAGCAGTTGTCGATGTCGCCGTTGAACGTCTCGATGTCGAACTCGGCGTTCACGGGGTTCTGCAGCAGAAATCTGAGATCGCCGTTGATCGCTTCGGCGTCGATGCGCGCGTTCGCGGTCAGCCTGGCCGTAAGCTCCAGATCGCCGTTGGTCGTCTTGATGCGGACGCGCGTCAGATCGCTCATCTTCACATCCATGTCGCCAGTGACCGTGCTCGAGGTCCAGTTCCGGGCCGATGTCCAGCAGTCGCACGTCGCCGCTGACGCTCGTGACGCGCATCCGTCCGTCGCCGCCGTGTCCTACGACCTCGATCTCGCCGCTGACGGTCTTCGCTTCGAACTCAGCGCCCCAGATTTCGGTGCGGATGCCGCCGCTGACCGCCTGCAACCGTTGGGCGCCGCGCACGCCTTCAACCGTCTGCTCAGCGCTGACCGTGTTGATCGACACGGCGCTGCCCTGAGGCACGCGCACGAGCAGATCGCTCGATCCGGAGGAGGACCTGCCGCTCGGCAGGACCACTTTCACAACGGTTCGCGTGCCTTCGCGATGAAACTCGAGCCGCTCGACGCCGGCGCCCAGGTCCGCTTTGACCTGCACTTCGGCGCGCTCCCAGCCGACGACATGCACGTCGCCCGAGACGTTGACGATTTCCACCTCGCCGTTTGCATCCGCGGGCGCGCGCTTCTCGACCTCTTCGGCTGACGCCGCACTGCGACGTCGCCAACGCCAGCGCTGCTGCGAGAATCGCGCTCAACCGTACGCTCATAGATCGGTCCTCAGGGTTCGCGTCGTCATTTCATTCACGTTGGCGAACAGCTGCAGTTCGCTCTGGTAGGTGGACATCAGCAGATCCTGCAGCAGCGGATCGGACGGATGCTGCGCCAGCGTCGTCGCGATCTCGTTCGCCGCGCGCCGCAGATCGGCGAGATTGCTTTCGATCTTGGCGCGCGTCGCCGGCGGCAACGCCGCGATGCGCTGCTCGAACTCGGCGTCGAGCGCTGCGCGCGCCTTGAAGTAGTCCGCACCGAGCGACTCGGCGCCGAAGCTCGCTGGCATCGCCGACAGCAGCGGCGCCGGCGCGGTCTGCTGCGCAATCTGCAGGTGCGGCGTTCTGCAGCGACTCCCGCGTGAGAAAATACGTCGTCGCCGAAGTCGCGATCACCAGCAACACCCCCGCGGCGAGCTGCAGCCAGGTCGGCGACAGGAAGCGCGAGGCCTGTGCGCGCGGCGAAGATTCGATCTCGGCCCGAATGCCGGACCACAGATCGCGCGTCGGCTGCACGCTCTTCGGCAGCGAGGCGAGCGCTTCATCGAGCGGATCGCGTTTCGTGTTCATGCTTCGCCCTCGGGGAGGCCTGGTGAAGCGGTGTTCTCGCATTTACCCTGGCGCGTCAGAAATCCTGACGATTGAAATCTGACGCTCATCCAGGCTGTAACGGCTGTCATGGCGGTCACTCGGGGATTCCAAGCCGCTCGCGCAAGAGCTTGCGGCCGCGATGCAACTGCGCCTTGCAGGTGCCCACGGCGACTCCCGAGCATGTCCGCAACCTCTTCGTGACTGTAGCCGTACACGGCCTGCAGCACGACGACGTGGCGTGAGCCTTCAGGCAGACTCGCAAGCGCGCGTTCAACGTCCATCACTTCACCTGCATCGATCTCATTCGCTTTCCCGGCCGCCTCGTCAGTTGCCTCGGCGACCGCCTCTTCATCGGACTCCGTTCGCGTACCGTGATTGCGCGAATACGACAGCACTTCGTTCACGGCGATTCTGTGCAACCACGTGCCAAAGGCGCTGCGCCCTTCAAAGGCGCCAGGTTCCGCCATGCACGCACGAACGTGAGCTGCGTACAGTCCTCCGCAACGTCGTGCCGGCGCGTCATGCGCAGGCACAATCCGAACACTCGCCCGCTGTGCATGCGGTACAGCCGCTCGAAGGCGCGCATGTCCCCGCCGCGGGCGGCCGTCACCAGCGCCGCATCGGAGAGTTGCGATCGATCGGCCGACGCCTGCGATTCGTGAGCCCCCGCCTGGGAAAACAATGTCGCCTGTCTCCTTCGCTTGTAGGATTGGATGCGCAGGCAAGCGTGGAGGTTTAAGGGCGCCGGGCGCAAGGCCGGCAAGCCGGATGCCGGCCCCGCCACAGGCTACGGGCTACAGGCTACTGGCCACTGGCGGCTGGCCAGACAGGCGATCAAGAGAGGGATTGGGGTTACGTTGCGAGTCAGTCTGTACTGCTGGGCGGGCCAAAACGCCAGGCCAAGGCTGACCGCGCCGCAGGCGCGTCTGGCCAGTGGCCAGACGCCAATCGCGAATCACTTCTGCTTTTCGTTCCACTCGCGCACGCTGACTTCGAGGGCCGTACCCGACATCGGCCGGCCGATGAAGTAGCCCTGCGCGCGGTCGCAGCCGACGGAATCGAGGAAGTCGAGCACTTCCTGTGTTTCGACGCCTTCGGCGCATGCGGTCAGGCGCAGCTTGTGGGCCAGCAACACCATGGTTTCGACCATGGTGCGCGCATCCTCGTGGGCGAAGATGTCGCGCACGAAGGAGGTGTCGATCTTCAGCTCGCTGAACGGCATCAGATAGAGCTGCTTCAGCGACGAATAGCCGGTGCCGAAGTCGTCGATCGACAGGCCGAAGTTCTTCACGCGCATGCGCGTAAGCACGTCCATGGTCGTGCTCGGATCGAACATCGCGGCGCTCTCAGTGACTTCGAAAATGATTCGTCGTGCTTCGGCGCCGACTTGCGCCGCCATGCGGGCGACCTGATCGGGAAATGCAAGATCATTGAGCAGTTGCGGCGACAGATTGATCGCCACCGACAGCTGCAGACCGACGGCGTCCCAGGCGCGGCATTGCGACAGCGCCGTCTCCAGCACCTGTTCGGTCAGCCGCCGGATGAGGCCGTTCTTCTCGGCAAGCGGAATGAAGCGAGACGGCGACACCGCAACCGAGCGAGGGATGCTCCCAGCGCGCGAGCGCCTCGACGCCTTCGACGATCCAGCGATTCGGCGCGACGCGGGTCGCTTTCGGTTGGTAGTGAACCTGAATCTCGCGATCGATCGAGGGCCGCGGTCAGCGTCTGCGGATTGATCGGCGTATCCGCGCGCAGGCACCGGCGCAACGTCGCTTCGAGATCGGCAAGCAGGATCGGCTTCTGCAGCGCGCCGAGCATCTGCAGGCCCTGCGAGCGCCCGATCTGCTGCGCCGTAGCGAGAACTCGCTGGTCCATGCCGCTCGCCACGAGCACGTGCGCTTTGCTGCCGCGCTCGCCGAGATACCGCAGCAGCTCGATGCCGTCCGCGCCCGGCATCTGCAGATCGAGCACCACGACCGTCGGCTGAAATTCCTGCACTGCGCGTCGGAACGCGTCAGGCTCCGTCACCGCGCGCGACTCGAAATCCGAGTCCCGCGGCCGCCTCCGAAATGAATTCACACAGATCCGGCTGATCGTCGATCACCAGCAGTTTGTTTTCTATTTCACGCAACACGCGCCTCCCGATCCAGCACGTGCCGAATGCGCATCGCCAGATCCTCATTGCGATACGGTTTGTTGATGACTTCCGCCGGCGTCAGCCCGGCGACGCCCGCGAGCACGGTGTTCTCCGCGTAGCCGGTCGTGAACAGCACATCGATGTCCGGGTCGCAACTCGCGCGCGCGCTTGGCGAGCGCCGGACCCAGCATCCCGCCTGGCATCATCACATCGGTGAACAGCAGGTCGATCGGCTCCGGGCCTGCAAGAATGCGCAGCGCCGACGCTGCATTCGCAGCCGACATCGCGCGATATCCGAGCTGCGTCAACGTCGTGACCACGGTTTCGCGCAGATCGGCATCGTCCTCCACGACGAGGATCGTCTCAGAGCCTCCGGGCGCGATCTTTGTGACGATCGTATCCTCGCGCACCGATTGTTGCTCCAGGCAACGCGGCAGCAGAATCTGCACGGTTGTTCCGTGGCCGAGCTGACTCTCGATCGTAGCGACGCCGCCCGCCTGCTCCGCAAAGCCGTGCACCATGGCGAGCCCCAGGCCGCTGCCCTTGCCGGATTCCTTCGTCGTAAAGAAGGGTTCGAAGACGCGCTTGAGCACTTCCGGCGCTATGCCGGCGCCGGTGTCGGCGACCGAAATACTGACACGAATTCGCCCGGCTCGATCGACGGATGAGCCGCGCAGAACACGGCATCGAGATCGACGTTCTGCGTGCGCACGGTGAGACGCCCGCCGTTCGGCATCGCATCGCGCGCGTTGATCGCCAGATTGAGGATCGCGTTCTCGAACTGGCCCGCGTCGACGCGCGTGGACCAGAGGTCGTGCGCCTGCACCATGCGCACCTCGATCGATTCGCCGAGCGTGCGCTGCATCAGTTCGCTCAATGACGCGAGCTGTCGATTCAGGTCGAGTACGGCCGGATCGAGCATCTGCCGCCGCGCGAACGCAAGCAGCCGCCGGGTGAGATCGGCGCCGCGCACGGCGGCGCGCATCGCGGTGTGCACCTTGCGGGCGAGCTGGGGCGTCTCGGCGAGCGTGCGTTCGAGCAGCTGCAGATTACCGATCACGACGCCGAGCAGATTGTTGAAGTCGTGCGCGATGCCGCCCGTGAGCTGGCCGATCGCCTCCATCTTCTGCGCCTGCAGCAGCCGCGCTTCGAGGCGCTTCTGCTCGGTCAGATCGTAGCATGATGACGAAGAAGCCGAGGACCTCGCCGGTCGGCGCCGAGCTGCGGCACGAAATAGTTTAGCCACTCGCGCGCCATGCCCGCACGCACGCCGCTCATGCGCGCCTGCACGGTTTCGCCCGCGCTCGACCTTCTCACGGTATGCGGCTGAACGCTCGGCGATGGCTGTCCGACGAGAACACTTCACTGCGTGCGCTTGACCGATCAGCGCAGAGCGCGGCCGGCCCAGCCACTCCTCCATCGCCTTGTTCGCGTAGGTGACGGCGCGTCGCTCTCGTCTCGCGACGTACGCGATCGGCATTGGCACGGCGTTCAGCGTCAGCTCGAAGAAATCGCGTGTCTCGCGCAACTGCCTTTCGGCGTTCACGAGATCAGTCACGTCCTGAAGGGCGCCGTGGATGCGCACGGTCCTGCCGTTGCGTCGCTCCGCCTTGGTGATGAGGCGCACCCACATCTTCCTGCCGCGCGGCGCTGACGGATTGGACGTGAAGATCGGAGGACAGACCTGATTCAATCGCGGCCACAGCCGCCGCGCGCAATTTTTCGTAGTCCGCCGGCGCGAAGAATCGCGCGCAGGCGCTCCATTCGACGGGCTGGTCAGCGGGCAGGTCGTAGATGGCGTGCATCGCGTCGGTCCAGAAGATTTTCTTCGTCTCGACGTCGTATTCCCAGCCGCCGACCCGCGCGGCGGCCTGCATTTCCGTGAGCAGATTGTCCACGCGCACGCGCTCGCTGATGTCGCGAAAGACAAGCACGGTGCCGACCGAGGCGCCTTCCTCGGAGACCGAAACGGTCTTGTACTCGACCGGGCGATGCTGACCGCTCTTCCTGCGCAGCAGCGCGCCGACGCCGCCGAGGATATTGGTGGTGTAGCCGATCTGGCGAATCGCATCGGTGCGCCCATCCTCCTGCGTATTGAGCAGCACGCGATAGTCGAGACCGATCAGTTCCTGCGCTTCGTACGCGAGCAGCTTCACCGCAGCGGGATTCGCGTAGCGAACGTAGCCCGCGCGATCCAGTTCGAGCACGCCCTCGCCCGAACCTTCGACGATCGACTGATTGCGGCGATACGTCGCCGCGAGCTCCGCATGACGCCTGCGCACCCCTTCCTGGAGACGGCGAAATGCGGCGAACGCAAGCGCTGCGGGGACGCTCGCAAGCAGCAGCCCCACGCAGAGCCCCATGAGGCCCGCAGTTCCCAGCAATCCTTGCGGCAGGTTCATTCAGTATGGCCCGCGAGCGAGTCTTGTTCTTTTAGGGCTCTTGCGCGCGTCAACTCTTCTGCACGGGCTCGCGCCCTGCGTACCAGTTCACCGCGTACTGCATGAGCTGCGCCGACGTGCGCAGCGACAACTTGCGCTTGATGCGCTGGCGGTGCGATTCGACGGTCTTCACGCTCAGGTTGAGCGCTTCCGCGGTCTGCCGCGTCGACAGGCCCTTCCCGATCATGTGCAGCACCTGCAGCTCGCGGTTGGTCAGGCTGTCCACCGGATTCGAGGAGATGTACGCGCCGCCCGACGCGAACTTCTCGATCATGCTGTTGCCCACGGCCTCGCTCACGTAGATGCCGCCTTCGAGCACGCGGCGCAGCGCGATCAGGAACTGATCCGACGCCGCCTGCTTCATGATGTAGCCGTTCGCGCCGGCGGACAGCATGCGCTCCGCGTAGATCGCCTCATCGTGCATCGACAGCACGAGCAGCGGCAGCGACGGATAGTGAGCGCGGGCGTCCTTGACGAGTTCGAGGCCATCGCCCTGCTTGAGCGATACGTCGACGATGACGGCGTCCGGTTCGAGCTCGCGGATCAGCGACTTCGCTTCGCGCGCCGTTTCCGTTTCACCGCAGACTTCGAGATCCGACTCGGCTTCGATCAGTCGGCGCAGACCCTGCCGCACGATCGGATGATCGTCGACGATCAGTACGCGGCGCTTGCGATCCTTCGGAACGCTCGTCGGCGGACGGTGTGGGGCCTTGAACAGGGATGGACCAATACTCATTTCATCACTCCTTCACAGAATCGTCTTCCAAGTCGTCATCGCGTACGTTTGCCGGCGCGCGCAGTGCGCGGCGCTGCAGGTTCTATCGGGCACTCGCACACGATGCGCACGCCTTGCGGCTCGGCGCGTTCGAACCGCACTTCGCCGCCGAGCATGCGCGCCCGGTAGCTCATGATTTTCAACCCCATGCCCTGGGCGTCCATGGCGTCGTCCGGCAGTCCCACGCCGTCGTCTGTAATGGTCAGACGCACCTTAGCGCGGGCCCCATGCAAGTGCAGTCGTATAGTCCGCGCATGCCCGTGCCGTACCGCGTTGCGCACCGCTTCCTGCGCGATGCGATAGAGGTGATTGGCGAGCTCGGGATTGAGCGCGTGAGCGCTCGTCGCGCGCTGTGTACAAACGATCTGCACGCCATAGAGTTCGGCGGCGTGCATCGCAAGCCCTTCGAGCGCGTCCTTCAGACCGCCGCGCTCCAGATTCACTGGCGACAATCCGCGCGCCAGAGCGCGCGTGCTCTCGATCGCATTGTTCACGAGGCGCGTGATGCCCTCGATCTCGGGCAGGATAGGCGGATATTCCGCCGTCGAGCCGGCCGGCGACGCCCCGCAACATCAGAGCGATGCCGGTCAATTCCTGACCGAGGCCGTCGTGGAGATCGTTGCCGATCCGGTATTGCTCGCGATTCACCGCTTCGAGAATCGCGCGCTCGAGCTGCTTGCGCTCGCTCACGTCCTGCAGGACCACCAGGCGATGATTGCTGGCCGGCGACCTCGAATCTCGAGAGCACTCCCTGCGCCGCGAAGTGGCTGCCGTCTGCGCGCCATCCATCGAACTCCACGCGCAGGGTCTGGTCGCCTGAGGTGAGACGCCAGCGCTCGGGCCGCTCGAAAGGCCAGCCGGCGAGCGTCGCCATCTCGCGCCCGATCAGCTCACCGCGTCGGTAGCCGAACAGCGCGTCGAACGCGGGATTTGTGATCTCGATGACGCCCTCGTCGTTGATCACGGCGACGCCTTCGAGCATCGACTCGATCATGCGCGCCTGCGTGGCGATCGCACGCTCGGCGCGAACCTGCTCGGTCGTCTCGCTCGCGATCAGGATCAGGGCGACGACGGCGTCGCCCTCGACGCACCGGCGTAACGCGGATATCGAAGTGCCGCGACTCGCCGCTGACGCCTTCGATCTCGGCGGGGAATCCATCGATCTGTCCCGTCGCAAGCACTCGATGCAGCGCGGAGAGCGTCGCCGCGTGCAGGTTCTCGGGAAAGCACTCGATGACCGACAAGCCCTCCAGCTGCTGTGGACTGCGTTTGCCGACGCTGCGATTTGCGATCACGACACGCAGCGCGCGGTCCAGCACCAGGGCGAACTGCGGCAGCGCGCCGAGCATCTGACGCAGGGCCTCGTTGCTAAAGGCGGCGGCCACAGCCCCGCCGGCGACTGCAGTCGCATCGGAAGCGTCGAAAATCGGACTGGCGGCGTTCACATTTATCGGGTCGATTAAGTAGGCAAAAGGAGGGCGCTGGGGGACCGCGCTCTGGCCCGACGATGGTGTTGCAGGGGTCGTGTAGGGGATATCAGCCAATCCCCTAATGTCAGACGCGGCGCCCGCGTCTTTTGCCACGGGTCTGATGCGTCGCGCTTTTCTCGAAAGCTCTGTCAGATCAATGAACTGGCGAGCCGCGGGCGGCGGTTAGCGTTGAGTCCGGACACGCTCCGCGCGCATCTTTGGCTGCTGCCTGAGATGAGTTGTCAGCACCTCTCTGCGGGAGGTCGTGGCGACGGCGTGAGGCCGACGCACAACACGCGCTTTTGCTAACCGCTATCCGGCTCACCGCTTCCCTGGGCGCCCCTCCCTTGTCGGACACCCATTGCGTCGCGTACCGGATCAATTCGCTCGTCGAGCGCAGATTGAGCTTTTCGCGCATGTGCCGACGGTGCGCGTCGACGGTCTTCATCGACAGCTCGAGGCGCTGGGAGATCTCTCGTGTACTGATCCCCTCGCCGATCAGGCGAAAGACTTCCAGTTCACGCTCGGTCAGCGCCGAGACCGGATCCTCATCGGCGCCGGGCGCCCGCCCGCGCGCGACCTGACTCAGCAGACGCTCGCCCATCGCCGCGCTCACGTGCCGCTGGCCGCGCGCAACTTTGCGCAATGCCCCCAGAAAATCCGTGCCCGCGACGTTCTTCATGACGTAGCCGCTGACGCCGAGCCGCAGCAACCGTTCGGCGTAGAGCGCTTCATCCTGCATCGACAGGACGAGGACGCGCACATCCGGATAGTCGTGGCGAATCCAGCGAACCAGATCGACGCCGTCGTCGGCGCCAAGCGCAAGATCGACGACCGCCACATCGGGCTTGTGGCCGGAAATCGCCGCTTGGGCGTCGCTGAACGGAGGAAGCTTCCGCAGCGAGAATGAAGTCGCTCTGTCCGGCCAGCAGTTGCTTCAGTCCTTCGCGGACGAACGGGTGATCATCGACGATGACGATCCGTGTTTGTTCCGGCATGTGCGGTTCCTTGGTGAGGGACTTGAGTCATGGTTCCGAGGCATCTCATTTTGCGGGCGCACAAGCGCACGGCAATCCCCATTTTCCACAGTCGCGTCATAGTGCTACGGTGTCGCGGGAAGCTGTGAACCCGCACCTCATCTATGAAAAGGGAGAGCACCACTGCGTTTCGTGCTGCTTGAAGACGATCCGAACGACGCCGAGTTGATCGAGCATACACTCGCGAAGGACGGACTCGACATCGAGTGGCGTCACGTCATGACGGAAGCCGATTTCCGCGGCGCGTTCGCCGGTCCGGCGCCCGATCTGGTGCTCGCGGACTATACGCTGCCTGGCTTTGACGGGCTCGCGGCGCTCAGGATCGTGCTCCAGACGCGTCCGGACGTACCCTTCATCTTCGTGTCTGGATCGCTCGGCGAAGAGCGCGCCATCGAAGCGCTGAAAAGCGGCGCCACGGACTACGTCCTCAAGGATCGCCTGCAGCGGCTGCCCGCGGTCGTCAGGCGCGCGCTCACCGAGGCGCGTGAACGTCGCGAACGCCGCAGCGCGGAGCTCGCGCTCGAAGAACAGCGGGTGCTGCTCGCCACGTTGATCGACAGCCTGCCCGAGATCGTCTACGCCGTCGACATCGAAAATCGCGTCACGGTCGTCAACCAGCCGTTGCTCGACACGCTCCGCAAGAAGCGAGAGGAAGTGATCGGCCGGCGCCTGTCGGAAGTGTGGACGGAGGAGAACGTCGTTGACATGGAGGCGCAGGCGGTGACGACGATGCGCACCGGTCGGCCGCTGACTGATCAGGAGCGCGCGTGGATCCCCCCCGACGGTTCGGTGCGATGGTTTACGTTCACGCATGTGCCGCTGCGCGATCGCGACGCCGTGTCGGGTCTCGTGTGCACGGTGCAGGAAGTCACCGCGCGCAAGGCGCTCGAACAGGAGATCCTGGAAATCTCCAATCGCGAGCAACGTCGCCTCGGAAGCGACCTGCACGACGGCCTCGGTCAGGAACTCACCGGGCTGTCGCTGCTGCTCAAGGGGCTCGAAGTGCAACTGTCGCGCGAGTCGCCGCAATACCTGTCGCAGGTGACGAAGATCAGCGATCTGCTCGCGCGCGCCATTCAGAGCACGCGTTCGCTCGCGCGCGGCCTTGCGCCGGTAAATCTCGAGCGCGGAGGACTGCCCGAGGCGCTGCGAGCATCTCGCCGCGCGCTGCACCGACATGTACAACCTGCATTGCACGTTCTCGAACGGCGGCCAGAAACTGCCGGATCTCGAGGAAGGCGCGGCGACGCATCTGTATCGCATTGCGCAGGAAGCAACGACGAATGCAGCGCGCTATGCGCGCGCCAAGTCGATCGACATCGAGCTGCGGGCGACGGGACGCAAGCTGCAGTTGTCGATCGCTGACGACGGCATCGGGCTATCAGCGGGTCTCGCGCAGGGCCGCCCCGGCATGGGCCTCAAGATCATGGAGTACCGCGCGCGCATGCTGGGCGGCACGATCAACTTCGAAGAACCGGGCGCGGGCACTCGAATCGTGCTGTCCGCGCCGCTCAGCCTGCTGCGCCAGTCGAAAGACAAACTGCGCCGCGCCATCTGAGAATGCAGGCCGACGCTGCGGGTCGGCAGGAAGGCGTTACGGCAAGAAGGCCGACGCTTCGGGTTGGCAGGCAAGCCTTCGGCAAGTCAGAACGAATAGCTCAGCGAGCGCCGCAGGTCTTCCCTCTGTCCTGCCGAAGGCCTTCCTGCGAATCGCCCTCCTGCCGGAAGGCCTTCTGCCGACCCGAAGCGTCGGCCGGTTTCATGAGCGATAGCTCACTTCCTCACGACCGGCACGAGCGTTTGATCGCCGCCGTTCCATACGTTGATGAACGCTTCGATTTCCGCGGCGGGCATCGAGGGCGCGATGAAGTCGCCTTGCAACGCGTCGCAGCCGATCTGATCCAGGAATTCGAACGCCGGTGAAGTCTCCACACCCTCTGCGCACGCGGTGAGCGACAGATTGTGCGCGAGCTCGACGATGGCGCGGACGACGGTCGCAGCCGCCTTGCTGGTCGCCACTTCGCATGTCAGCGAGCCGTCGATCTTCACTTCGCTGAACGGCATCTTGTAGAGCTGCGTCAGCGATGAGGTTCCCGTGCCGAAGTCATCGAGCGACAGGCCGACGCCTTTCACGCGCAGCCGCGTGAAGATGTCCATGACGAGATCCGGGATCATGGAGCGAGGCGGCTTCGGTCACTTCGAGCGTGAGCTGCTCGGGCGTGACGTCGAATTCGCGGAAGATGCGCGAGAGTCGATCCGGAAACTCCAGATCCTGGACGAAGCGCGGCGAGAGATTGACGGCGGCGGCGAGATTGAGGCCGCGCTGACGCCAGTGCCCGATCTGACGGATCGCGTCCGTCAGCACGAAATCGGTCACGTCGACGATCAGCCCGGACTGTTCGGCCAGCGGCAGGAACTCGCCCGGGATACATGCAGCCCGAGCCGCGGATGGCGCCAGCGCACGAGGGCTTCGGCGCTGCGCACGTGCCAGTCGCCGTTTGCGCGCGACCAGCTTTGGCTGGTAGTGGACGACCAGTTCATGCTCATCGATCGCCTGGCGCAATTCCTCGACCGAAATGCCGCGCGCCCGGCTCGAGATGCCGCGCCAGCAGGCTCTCGATGTCCTCCAGCATCGCCGGCTTCTGCAGCGTGCCGAGCATCCGCAAGTCCGAGCGACTCGCCGAGCTGCCGGGCGCTCGCGAGCACGCGCTGGTCCATGCCGCTCGCGAGCAGGATCCCCGACGTGATGCCCTGCCGTGCGAGGTAGCGCAGCGCTTCGATGCCGTCCATGCCGGGCATCTGCAGATCCAGCAGGATCAGCGAGGGCTGGCGGCGCGAGAGTTGATCGCGAAATGCCTGCGGCGGTGTCGGCGGTGATCACGTCGCAGCCGACGCCCTCGCCGATCTGCTGAATCAGCTCGAGAAAGTCGGTTTCGTCATCGACCGCCAGTACCAGATTACGCTCACGCCGGAACACGCTTGCATCTCCTCGTTGCCATCCAGTTTCGCGCGAACGCGGCGCGCCAGATCCTCGACGCGATACGGCTTCAGCAACAGTTCGATCGAACCGTCGAGCACGCCGCGGCTCATGACGCCGCTTTCGCTGAATCCCGAGGTCATCAGCACCTTCAGTTGCGGACGATGTTCGCGCAGTTTCTGCACGAGCTGCGTTCCGAGCAAGCCGCCCGGCAGCATGACGTCGCGAGAACACCAGCGCGATTTCCGGATGTCGCATGAATTGCTCGAGCGCCTGGTGACCATTGGCCGCTTCGAGCACGCGATAGCCGAGGCTGCGCAGAATCTCAACTGCGGTCATGCGCACTTCGACGTTGTCCTCGACCACGAGCATCGTTTCGCCGCCGCGCGGCAGCTCGCCGACCGCCTCACCGTCGAGGCTACGCGCTCTCGACGCCTGCAGCGGCGCGCGGAAAATACAGATGCACCGTCGTGCCGTGATCCGGCGCGCTCGTGATGTGCACGTGGCCGCCCGACTGGCGCACGAAGCCGTAGACCATCGATAGTCCGAGGCCGCTGCCTTTACCGACGTCCTTCGTCGTGAAGAACGGCTCGAAGGCGCGCTTCAGCGACTCTGGCGACATGCCGACGCCCGTGTCGGCGACTTCCAGCACCGTGTACTCGCCGGGCGCGATCGCCTCCTCGCGCGGCGCACGTTCATCGATCGATGACGATTGCGCGTCGTGATCGTGATCAGCCCGCCCTCGGGCATCGCATCGCGCGCATTGATCACGAGATTGAGCACTGCATTCTCGAGCTGACCTGGATCGACCCTCGCGCGCCAGACCGCCGGATCGAGCTTCTGTCGAATCTCGATCTCGCCTGTCAGCGAGCGGCGCGAGAAGTTCGTACATGCCCGCCGAGCAGCAAGTTGAGGTCCACGATCTTCGGCTCGAGCACCTGCTGTCGCGCGAACGCAAGCAGCCGGCGCGTGAGTTCGCGCGCCTCGCATCGCCGCGTTGAGGGCCGTCTCGGCCTGGCCCAGCAGACGCGGGCTCTCACGCAGCGAGCGCGCCAGCAACTGCATATTGCCGATGATGACGGACAGCAGATTGTTGAAGTCGTGCGCGATGCCGCCGGTCAGCCGCCCGACCGCTTCCATCTTCTGGCTCTGGCGCAACTCCGCTTCGAGCAGGCGCTTCTCCGTCACGTCGCGCGCGGCAACGAAGCAACCCTGAACTGCGCCGCTCTCATCGCGATGCGGGATGAAAACGGCTTCGAGATCGAACGCGCGACCCTCGGCGTCGCGACAAGCGCCCATGCCCTTCGACCGTGTTGCCGCACAGGGCCTCGCGCACATACGAGCGATGGCGCCATAGCGCTCGATCGCCGATGATGTCGCTCACGGCGCGACCGCGGGTCGCGCCAGCGGCGCCGCGAAGAACTGCTGGACATCGCGGTTCGCGTACACGATGCGCTCTTCGCGATCGGCGTACGCGATGTAGAGCGGCAGCGAATCGAGAATCGTGCCGTAGAAATCCTGGCTGCGGCTCAACGCCTCTTCAGCGTCGATCTGCGCGCTGATGTCGCTGAGCGAGCCCGAAAGCCGCAGCGGCCGACCCGCTGCATCGCGTTCAGCCTCGCCGCGCATGCGGCACCAGATCACGGCGCCGGAGCGCGTCGTCACGCGGCAGCGCACATCGAGCTGACGTGCGGTTCTCAAGATGCGCGCGGATCTTGCCGAGCGTCAGAGCGCGGTCGTCAGGATGCAGGATGTTCTGGAATGCGACAAAGGTGTCGGGGAAATCGCTCTCCGGCGTAGCCGACGATCTCGCGGAATCGCGCCGCATACCAGACGTGGCCTGTATTGAGATCCCAGTCGTACAGGCCATCGGACGTGCCGTGCACGGCGCGCTCCCAGCGGTGCTCGACTTCGAGCGCGTCCTCTGGTTGCGTTTGTGCGCCGAAATGTCGCGCAGGACGCCGATCACGCGCAGCGGCGCTGCCGGCGGACGTCGCGGCGCACGACCTTGCGCGGGCGTGGAACCATTTCGGCTCGCCGCTTTTCGTCGGCAACGGGTATTCGGCTTCGAAATGCGCCGTCGTGCCGTGAAAGTGCTGTTCGAAGCGCTCGAGCAGCGCAGGATCGTTCGTGGGCAACATCGAGCCGATCGCTCAACGACTCGAGCGCCGAGAAGCTCCTGCGGGTCGAGCCCGAGCGACGTACGCCACTGATCGTTGTAGTAGACCTCGTCGCGCTCGACGTTCCAGTCCCACATCGACAGATCGCTCGCTTCCATGGCGACTTCGAGCCGCGCCTCGCTCGCGCGCACGGACTCGCGCGCGCGCTTGTACGCGGTGATGTCTTCAAGGGTGACGATGATCTGCGTCGGCGCATGCGCCGCCCACCGGACGGATGGCGACGCGGGTCCACAGCGACGCCCCGTCCTTGCGCGAAATCATCCACTCGCGCGGTGAACGCGCTGCTGGCGCCGAGCGCAGTGCGCAGGTCCTGCTGGACGAGCGGATCGCTGTCGCGGGCTGCAAGCCACATGAGGCTCCGTCCCGAAAGCTCCTCGCATGCGTAGCCGGTGAGCTCGGCGCATGCAGGATTGGCGTACAGGATCGGACGCGCGGCGACCATGGCGTCCACGATCAGCGTCGCACTGCTGAGCGCGTTGAAGGCGGCGCTCAGATCGACGGATGAAGACGGACCGGGGACATGCAACATGGACGACGGCTTGCGGGACTGGATGAACGACATATTCGGGCGTGCGGGTGCACGGCGCGAAAGATTGCCGGATCAGACGCAGAAAAGACTGTGTTCTGCCCCGCGTCAGGAGCGGTTTAGGGGAAGGCCCTAGGCCGTGCCGCGGGCAGCGGCCGACTGGCCGACCGGTTGACTGGCTAACTTGGTTAGTCGGCCGGAGGCGGATCCCGAGTCTGGCCAGCTGACCAGTTTGCCGGTTGCCCGGCGGGCTAGCGCGCGAGCCAGCCGCCGTCCACCGGCAGGATCGTGCCGTGGACATAGTCGGATGCCGACGAGGCCAGGAACACCGCCGCGCCGCCGAGATCGGCGGGCGCGCCCCAGCGACCCGCGGGAATGCGGCCAAGGATGTCGCGATTGCGCTGCTCGTCGCTGCGCAGCGCCGTTGTGTTGTTGGTTTCGAAATAGCCCGGCGCAATCGCATTCACGTTGATGCTGCGCGCAGCCCATTCGTTCGCGAGCAGCCGCGTGAGGCCCGCCAGACCGCTTTTGCTCGCCGTGTACGAGGCCGTGCGAATGCCGCCCTGAAACGACAGCATGGAGGCGATGTTGATGATCTTGCCGCCGCGGCCCGCTTTGACCATCGCCTGGGCGACCGCCTGCGCGAGAAAGAACGGCGTCTTGAGATTCACGTTCGAGCGCGATGTCCCAGTCCTCTTCGGTGAACGCGAGCGCATCGTTGCGCCGAATGATGCCGGCGTTGTTGACGAGGATGTCGACGCGACCGGCCATGTCGACCGCCTGCGCAACGATGCGGTGCGCCTCGTGGCTGCGCTCGAGATCGGCGTAGATCGAATGAAACCGCCGACCCGCCGACTTCACGCCCTGATCGGTCGCTTCGCAGTTCGAACGACCGACGCCGACGATGTCGGCGCCCGCGTTTGCGAGCGCGACGGCGATGCCCTGACCGAGCCCGGTGTTTGCGCCGGTGACCAGCGCGACCTTGCCGTCGAGCGAGAACGCGGCAAGTCCCGACAGCGCCGGTGACGATGTGGCCGAGGGCGATTGGAGTGCTGGCTCATGGGGTCACTTCAGCTGGCAGATGTCGAGCACGTTCATGTCGGTGTAGTCGAGATTCTCGCCGCCCATCGCCCAGATGAAGCTGTAATTGCGCGTGCCCGCGCCCATGTGAATCGACCAGGGCGGCGACATCACCGCCTCTTCGTTGCGAATGACGAGGCTGCGCGTTTCGGCGGGCTCGCCCATGAAGTGCATGACGCGCTGTTCGCCCTCGCCCTCCAGATCGAAATAGAAATACACCTCGGAGCGCCGATCGTGCAGGTGCGGCGGCATGGTGTTCCAGACGCTGCCCGGCTTGAGGATCGTGAGCCCGAGCAGCAATTGCGCCGACTTGCAGGTCGCCGGCACGATGTACTGATAGATCGTGCGCTCGTTCGAGGTTTCGAGCGACCCGCGCTCGAGCGGCACGGCCTTGTCGATCGAGATCTGCACCGGCTCGAAGCGCGCGTGTGCGGGCGTCGAGACCAGATAGAACTTCGCGGCTTCGCCGCTCCGCGCGATTCAAACGTCACATCCTTCGTGCCCATCGGCACGTACAGGCCGTCCTTCGGCGCGAGATCAAAGGCGCGACCGTCGAGCGTGACGCGTCCGGGCGTCTTGCCGACGTTGATGACGCCCAGCTCGCGCCGCTCCAGAAATGGCTTGCCCGCCGCCGAGGCCGGCTCGGTCTGCTCCGGCAAGCCGCACGGCCTTGTTCACGGCCATCACGCCGCCGATCACGAAACGCTCGTAGTGCGCGTAGTTGAGCGTCAGCGCATCGGCGCTGAACAGACCCTCGACGAGGTAGCGCTCGCGCAGCTGCTGGTTGCTGGCGCCCGCCATCATGTCCGGGTGGGTCGCGTGATAAGTCTTCTTGAACACGAGCGAAGTCCTGACTGAAGAGCTGAACTGGGTACCTGCCTCGCCAGAAATGCTGCAGCGCGGCGCGGCCGGCGGTGAGGTTTCTTATGGCATGGTAACCGGTGTCATGGCGTGCGCCAAGCGTTTCGCTGAGCGAGCCGCGCGATGCGCGCGCCCCGGCCTATCTGGCCGGCCTGCCGGAGGACTCTCT
This sequence comes from uncultured Gammaproteobacteria bacterium, assembly GCA_963723505.1. Classification (GTDB taxonomy): domain Bacteria; phylum Pseudomonadota; class Gammaproteobacteria; order Steroidobacterales; family Steroidobacteraceae; genus Steroidobacter. The sequence goes on along the minus strand of CAVRQU010000014.1, from coordinate 266,747 downwards.
GACGACGAGATGCGGGAAGACCGTAGTTGCGGCGATCGGCGGTCCGCGGTCGGCGTCGCCGATCTTCGCAATCAGCTTTTCGGCGGCGAGGCGTCCCATGTCGCGGATCGGCTGGCGCATGGTCGTGAGCGAAGGGCATAGCCGCGACGCGAGCGGACTGTCATCGAAACCGATGACGGTCAGGTCGTCCGGAATTTTCACGCCGCGCAGGTAGGCGGTGCGATAGACGCCCGCGGCAGTTTCGTCGTTGCTCGCGAAGATCGCTGTCGGACGCGGCGAGCGCGACAGCAGCAGCTCGGCTGCTGCAGCGCCGGATTCGAATGTGTTCTGTCCTTCGGCGATGTAGTGCGGCGACAGCGTCAGGCCCCGATCGGCAAGTGCGTTCGAGAATCCTTCCAGTCGTTCGATCGAAGACCGATAGGTCGGCGGGCCGACGATCATTGCGATACGCGTGTGCCCCAGTTTGGCCAGATGTTCGGCGACTTCAGCCGCGGACTGTCGATCCATCGACAGAATAATGTTCTGCGGCTCGTCGAGCGGCGCGGAAATCACGCGGATGTAGGGACATTCCAGTTTCCGCAACAGTTCCGCGAGCTCATTGTTTTCGGACACGGGCGGCAACAGCACGAGTCCATTGAGCTTCTGACGCGTCACAAAGAGACGGATGTCCGACAGAAACTCTTCGCTGTTGCGATCGCAGGGATGCACGACCAGCTCGTATCCCATCCGCCGCAGCGCGCTCAAAGCGCCTTCCTGGATGTTGATGACGTACGGCGCATTCGGGTTGTCGTAGATCAGTCCGATCAGGAATGAGCGCCGGAAGGCGAGCGCGCGCGCCTGCGGATCCGGAGTGAAACCGACGCGCTTGATGATCTCCGCAACGCGCGCACGCGTCTCCTCGCGCACGAACGGCGACTCGTTGATGACTCGCGAGACCGTCTTTTTCGAGACGTTCGCCAGCCGGGCGATGTCATTGATCGTGTGTTTACGCTCGGCGCCGTCGCTCATCGTCCCCGCGGCCGCGAGGTCGGACGACGGCCTTGCGGCGGTCGCCTTCGCGCTGGTGCGGGTGGTTTTTCTGACCGCCTTTCTGGCCATGCGCTCAACTTCCGGGCTGGAACTGGTAGACGCTGAAGTAAGTGCTATCTGATGAAAACTGCGGCTTCGCAAGCCCCTGTCTTTCGACCACTTCCATTCTTTGACTGCGTCAGCCTGCGGGCTTGATCAGCGCTTCCCCAGGTCTGTCGTTGCGTACAGGTGCGCACGCAGCATAACGTGGTACGGCGGATCGCGCTTGGCCGGTCCCGACTGACACCGGTTTCCTGCCGGGCTAAACTGCCGTTTCCGCCGCCCCGCATCCAGCCGTATGCAGTCCGCCGATCACAGTCAGAGCATGCCGTCGTTCTACAGGATTTCGCCGGAAGACGACGTCGCAGTGGCGCTGCGCGATCTTGCGGCTGGTGAAAAGGTGGCCGTCGAGGCAGCCACGATCGAGCTCGCGAATCCGATACCCCGCGGTCACAAGTACGCCCTGCGGCCGATCGCCCTCGGCGCGCCGGTAAGGAAGTACGGACAGATCATCGGTCATGCGACAGCCGACATCGAAACGGGCGCCCACGTCCATACGCACAATGTGTCGACGCTGCTCGCCGGGGTTGATCGCTATCGCTACACGCCGGCGCTGGAACGCCCGTTGGAGCGCAGCGGTCATGAGTCGCCGTCGTTCATGGGCTACCGCCGCGCGGACGGTCGCGTGGCTACGCGCAACGAGATCTGGATACTCTGTACGGTCGGCTGCGTCGGCCGCACCGCCGAACGCATCGCCCGCCTTGCGCTACCGCGCGTCAAGAACCGTGTGGACGGCGTTTACGCATTCCCGCATCAGTTCGGTTGCTCGCAGCTCGGCGGAGATCTCGACCGAACCCGCAAACTGATCGCCGCCCTCGCCTGTCACCCCAACGCGGGCGGCGTACTGCTGCTGGGACTTGGTTGCGAATCGAATCAACTCGATGCGCTGCTCCGAGAACTGCCGGCCGCGCAGCGTGCGCGCGTGCGGGCGTTCGCCGCGCAGAGCGCAACCGATGAAACGGAAGCAGGGCTGCAGCTCGTCGAAGAGCTGGCGGACATCGCCGCGCACGACAAGCGCGAACCCTGCCCGCTGAGCGCGCTCGCGGTCGGCCTGAAGTGCGGCGGATCGGACGGACTGAGCGGCGTCACCGCCAACCCGCTGGTGGGCCGCATCGCCGATCGCGTGACGGGCGCGGGCGGCGTAGCGATCCTCACGGAAATTCCCGAGGTTTTCGGCGCAGAGCATCTGCTGATGGAGCGCGCGGCCGACGAAAGCGTGTTCAACGGCATCGTCAGCGTCGTGAACGGCTTCAAGGAGTACTTCCTCCGGAATGATCAGCCCGTCCACGAAAATCCGTCGCCGGGCAACATCGCGGGGGGCATCACCACGCTCGAGGAAAAATCGCTAGGCGCGGTGCAGAAGGGCGGACACGCGACTGTCACACAGGTGCTGCGTTACGGCGAGCGCATTTCGCGTCCCGGTCTCGCGCTGCTCGAGTCGCCGGGCAATGACGGCGTGTCTTCAACCGCGCTCGTGGCGGCGGGCGCAACCGTGCTCTTGTTCACAACCGGCCGCGGCACGCCGCTCGGCTTTCCCGCGCCGACTCTCAAGATCAGCTCGAACTCGGCGCTGGCTCAGAACAAGCCGCACTGGATCGACTTCGATGCGGGCCGACTGCTGACGAACGCAGATCCGGACGAAGTGACCGCCGAATTCCTCCAGCTCATCCTGGACGTCGCCTCCGGTCGACCCGCGAAGAACGAACTCAACGAGGAACGCGAAATCGCGATCTGGAAGGACGGCGTGACGCTCTGAACCAGAGAGGAGCCGCGAAAGACCGCAAAAAGGAAAATGAATGTGATGGGCAAGCGACGCTGTGACGAAGGGCCCTGGCAGGGACTCTTTCAACAACCTGTCAGGAGTGATTTCGGCGTATTGCTCACGTTCCTTTTTGCGGTCTTTTGCGGCTCTCCTATTCCTCATTCGTGAATAGCTTCGCGATTGCGAGCGCCGTTTGATACGGCTCAGGGTCGTTGCGGTTCGTCAGCAGCACGACAGTGAGGCGCCGCTTCGGATAGCGCACGATCACGTTGCGGAAGCCGATGCTCTCGCCCGAATGCCAGACCGTCTCTCCGGTGATGCGCCAGCCGAAACCGTACTCGACCTCCGGATCGTCGGTCGGCGTCGCGGAAGTGAATGCGAGGCGCAAGGACTCCTTCTTCAACACGCGCTCGTCGTACAGCGCGGCGTCCCACTTCGCCAGATCGTCTATGGATGAGTAGATTCCGCCGTCGCCGAGAACGGCGCTCGTCTGACTCTGATCCGTGCGCCGCCAGCCCTGCTCTTTGCTGTAGCCGAACGCACGATTGGCGACGACTGAAATTCCCTCTTCATAAGCGACCGTATCGTTCATACCGAGCGGCAGAAAGATTCGCTCGCGCAGAAACGTCGCGAAAGTCTTTCCCGACGCCTTCCCGACGATGAGCGCAAGCAGCGCGTACGCACTGTTGCTGTACCGGTAACTCGTCCCGGGCGCGAAGTACGTGCGATCCTGCGACTGCAGAAGCGTGAGCACGTCGGCGTCGTGCAACTGAGCGGTCATCGACGGCGGAATCACATCCTCATAGTCAATGAGCCCCGAGGTATGCGTGAGCAGGTGACGAATCGTGATCGCCTCCGTCGCAGCCGGGAGCGTCGGCAGCCACGCCCGCGCGCGATCATCCAGCCGCACACGACCTTCCTCGACGAGCAACAGGATCGCGGCGGCGGTGAACTGTTTTGTGACGGACGCCAGGCGATAGTTGGTCCGCGGAGTCGCAGCGACGCCGTCCTCCATGTTCGCCAGCCCATAGGCACGCCGTACGACAGGCTCACCTTCGCGCACGACCAGGAGCGACGCGCCGGGCTCGGCGCCGTCGTACCTGCGCATGAGATCGTCGATCTGGGCCGCCGCCATGTCACGTCCTCCCGTTGCACAGCCGGCCAGAGCGACGGCGCCGATCACAAGAGCGACGATGCGCATCAGCCCGCATTTCGCACAGGGATCGCGACCAGAAGTAAGCGCCATTGGGGCTAGGGACACTCGCCCACGCGGGCGAACGCCAGGTCCTCATAGTCGTAGCTGAAGTCCGCTTCAGGATCGACTTTGGCGATCGTCAGGGTGGTCGGGCCTTCTGAGCCGCCGAAGCTGAAGTCGAGCCAGGCTTCGGCGTCGACCTCGTCGTCGAACCAGTCGATGAGCAGTCGATCACCGACTTGCATGATCTCGCCGCTGAGCATCGGCGACTTCCGCGCGCTGAAACGCACGTCCGTCCTGCTCACACAGAAGCGCTTCGCCGAACCATGGATCGCGGTAGACGCCCAGTCGCGCTCCCAGCATCGCCGCGGTCGCCGGCTGCCGCGCGGAGGCATCCGGCGCTTTCCCCGCAGGCGGTTGCGGCCCTCGCTCACGCGCAAGTTCGGCGGCGTAGTCGCCACGGTCCGTCGCATCGTCCGGCGCAGTGAAATGTTTGACCAGCACCTGGTTGAGCACGGTGCGCGCTTCATCGGCCTCGCCGTTGATGATGAACACGAAGCCGATGTCCTTCTCGGGAAGCAACGTGACTGCCGAGTACATGCCCGCCAGCGTGCCGGTATGCGCGACGCGGAGCACGCCGTCGACGTCGGCCAGTCGCCAGCCGTAGCCGTAGGCGCTGAAGTGACTGCCGTCCCAGGCGCGTTGCCGTTCGCGACAGCGGCATCGAGCATCTGCGCCGTCCACAGCGCGTCGCGCTGCTCGCGCGACAGCCAGCGCGTCGCTGCTCGAGTCATCGGGCGAGCCAGGCGCGCACCCAGCGCAGCATGTCGTTGAGGCTGCAGCGCACGCCGCCGGCCGCCTCCATCGTGCCGCCGGAATCGACCTCGCCGTCGCGCGCGCATCGGCACGTTGATCGCCGCCTTGGCGCATGTGCGGCTGCGCGACGTTGCCGACCTCGTCGCGACGAATTCACCGACCTGGCAGCGCGCCATGCCGCAGCGGCTCGAACACCTCGCGCCGCAACAGCTTTTCGTACGGCGCGCCGCCCGCAGCGGCCGCGACCTCGCCCGCGACGATGTACAGCAGATTGTCGTAGTCGTAGCGCGAGCGGAAGCTGTGTACCGGCTTGCAGGTACGCCAGCCCCGCGATCACGTCGGCGCGCGTGAACTCGTTGGGCTCCGGCCACAGCATCAGGTCGCCGGCGCCGGCGCGCAGCCCGCTGTTGTGAATCAGCAGGTCGCGCACCTGCATTTCGCGCGTCACCCACGGATCGTACATGCGGAACTGCGGCAGGTAACGCACGACCGGGTCGTCCCAGCGCAGCTTGCCCGCGTCGACCAGGCGCGCCAGCGACGCCGGTGGTCATCGCCTTGGTGTTCGAGGCGACCTTGAACAGCGTGTCGGCGTCGACCGGCTGCACCCGAGCCGGCGACGAGCTCGCCCGCCGTGCGCATGTAGATGACTTGATCGTTTCGACCACGCCCACCGCGATGCCCGGCAAGTGGTAGCGCGCGATGACATCGTCGACGATCGCGTCGAACGACGCACTCGCATGAGCGGGCGTTGCGTCGGTGCATGCGCATTGCACGCGCCGACCGCCGTCACCGCGATGCTCAGGAATGAAACAACGACGCTTCTCATCCTTTCTCCCGTAAAACGTCGCACGGATCCGCACTCGCACGCGGCTCACATGCCTGCCAACCCGGCGAGACCTGCTCGGTTGCAACCATTTCGTCGTACGCTCTGCCGCCGCCGGATGACGGAATAACGGCGACCGTCGACGAGGACCTCAGCCGGCAGCGGGCGCGAGTTGTAGTTCGAGGCCATGGCGGCGCCGTACGCGCCGGCGCCGGCGATCATCAACAGATCGCCGGCGCAGCACCGCGGCAATCTCGCGACCCAGGGCGAATGTATCGCCGGTTTCGCACACCGGACCGACCACGTCGTAGCGGACCAGCGGACGCATGTCGGCATGCGCGGCACGATCTCGTGCCATGCATCGTAGAGCGAAGGACGCAGCAGATCGTTCATCGCGGCGTCGACGATGAGGAACGAACGACTTGCGCCCTCCTTGACGCGAATCACGCGCGTCATCAGCACGCCGGCCTCGGCCACCAGGTAGCGGCCGGGCTCCAGCACGATGCGCCCCGCTGAAACCGGCGAACGCTGCGCGAATCACGTTCGGCATAGTCTCGGCTGCGAGCGGAGGCGGTCTGATCGTCGCCGATACCGCACGCCGAGCCCGCCGCCGACGTCGATGCTCTCGATGCTGGCCCGGCCGACGCAAGCTCGCGCCAGAGCGCAGCGACGCGCTCGAACGCCCGCCGGTAGGCTCGAGGCTCAGGATCTGCGAGCCGATGTGCACATGCAGGCCGTCGAGGCGCACGTACGAAAGCTCACTGGCGTTCGCAAACCAGCGCCGCGCCTCGGTCGATGCTGACGCCGAACTTGTTCTCCGCCTTGCCGGTCGAGATCTTCTCGTGCGTGCCCGCGTCGACGTCCGGATTGATGCGCACCGCGGCGTGCGCGATCACCTGGCGTTCGCGGGCAAGGCGCTGCAGGCTCTGCAATTCGTCGCGCGACTCGACGTTGAACCTCCACACGCCCGCCGCCAGCGCCGCCGCGATTTCATCGTCGGTCTTGCCCACCCCGGAGAAGACGATGCGTTGCGCGGGAATTCCGGCGCGCAGACAGCGCTGCAGCTCGCCTGCCGACACGATGTCGGCGCCGAGGCCTTCCTCGGCCATCAGCCGCAGGATCGCAAGATTGGAGTTGGCCTTGACCGCGAAGCAGATCGTCGCGTCGAGCCCCTGCAGCGCGCTCTTCAGAGAATTGATGCGGCGTCGGATCGCGCCAGCCGAGTAGGCGTAGAACGGCGTCGGTATCCGTTTCGCGAGCGCGGCGACGTCGATGTGTTCCAGCACGGAGGCTATGTGAATCGAGGACTGCAGTTGAGGAAGCGACCCGCGCATGGCAGGTCTGAGGAGCGGCCTTCCCGTCATCCCGCGGAGGGGATCCTCCGCAGGAAGACGAGTCGGCCGGGCGTGAGATCGCTAGAAGTCCAGCTTGAACGTCAGCTGCGCGTAACGCGGCGCCTGATAGCCGGTGCCGATTCCATAGTCCGGGTTGCCGTCCGGAACCGAGCCCAGGTAGTCGTCGACTTCGGTGACGCGCTGCTGGTTGAGCAGGTTGTAGACGGCGAACTTGACGCTGCAGGTCGGCGACCGCGAACGAGTGGCGATAGGTCACGTTGGCGCCGACGTCGTACAGCCACGGCGTCTCGCCCTCCGGAGCCGCGCTGCGTCGCAATTCGTACTCGCCCGTCGTCTCGTTGAAGACGAAGAAGCTCCAGAAGCATGGTCGTCGTCGAACGGATTGCCCTCGCCGAACGCGCTGATCGGCCGGCCCGACTGCACGTTCAGCGTGGCGCCGAACTCCCAGTGCTCGCCGAGCGCGTAGGCGCCGCGCACCTTGAGCTGGTGGCGATGATCGTTCGGCAGGTAGCCGTACGCGCCATAGTTGACCCACGGATCGTCGAACGCCTCGGTGCGGCCGGCGTCGGCGAAGTCGGTGTCCGAGTTCACCGGGCCTTCGGCGTTGCCCTTCGCTCTACGACAACGTGTACGTGGCGTTGAACGCCCACGTGTCGTCCCAGGCGCGGTCGATCATGAACTCCAGCGCCTTGTAGGTGCGCTTCGGCTCCGGATAGCCGACCTCGCCGACGTAGTTGCCGTCGTCGTCGTACATCGCCCAGCCAGCCTTGCGACGTGTCGATCGTGACGAAGCCGTCGGTCTCGCCGTCGCAGTTGGTGTCCGTGAAGATCGTCAGCGGTCTCGCCCGGGTTGCCCATGACGAAGCCGACGCTCGACCGGCTCGCCGTCGCACACGACGCCGTTCGAGGTGATTTCCATGTCGTCGATGGCGTTGTTGAGCTTGCGATAGATGCCGCGCACGCCCCACGACCACTTGTCGTCGATCATCGACTGGAAGCCCAGGATCAGCTCGTCCTGGTACACCGGGTCCATGTCCGCGTCGACTTCGCCGCGCAGGTCGCCGACGGTGCCGTCGCCCTGCGAATCGTCGACGGCGCCGATCTGCGCGCCGAGGATCGGGCGCGTAGCGCGTCACGCCGTTGTAGTCGAAGGTCTCGAAGCCGAGGAACGTAGAAGGTGCGTCGATCGAGGAAGCCGCCGGCCTGCTTGATGTTGATGACGTTGGCGACCGGCAGGAAGTAGCGGCCGGCGTTGCCGAACAGCTTGCTGCGGCCGTCGCCCTTGATGTCCCAGGAGAAGCCGAAGCGCGGCGCGACCATGTCGTCCATCTTGATGTAGCTGTCGCCGTCGCGAGTTCTTGTTGTCGAAGGCTTCCACGCGCACGCCGGCGTTCAGCACGCAGGTCGTCGGTGACCGACCAGTTGTCCTCCAGGTAGTACGCGGAGTTGCTGCGTTTCGAACTCGCCGTTGACCTCGTTCTGGCGGGTGCGCACGTACTCCGTGCCGATCGCGCACGGCGACGCCGTTCTCGAGCGTCGGTGCGCCGGCGCGGCTGCACTTCGTAGAGCAGGCGTCCGGGCCCGGGTAGTACTGCTCGTGGTCGGACGTATTGGTCTCGTGGTCCATGCCGAAGCGCAGCTGGTGATCGCCCAGGTCCCATTCGAAGTCCAGCGCGCGCCGCTTCGCGGGTGTCGTCGCGCGCGGTCACGTTCGCGGTGGAGGTGCAGCCCACGTCGCCCGCGCCGCCGGGCCGCAGATCGCGCACGCGCGCGCATTCGAGGTCGTTCTGGCTGTAGCGCGAGAACGCGCGCTCGTTCTCGCCGTACATCGCCTTCACGGAAATTGTCGGTGAGGTAGCCGGTGTAGGTCGCCGCCCAGTTCATGCCGCCGTTGTCGGTGAAGCGCGTCTGCTCGAACGCGCCGCGCTGTCCTTCCGGATAGGTCGAAGCCGTAGGTGTCGCGCACTTCCTCGTTCTCGTCGGAGAACGCGAGCAGCTCGAGCAGATTGTGATCGTTGATCTGCCAGTCGATCTTGGCGCCCCAGAAGGCGTCGTCGGCCGTGGCCTCATTGAAGGTGTTGCCGGAGTCGCTCGGTGTTCTCGGGCTCGTAGTCGCGCGCTTCGTACAGGGCGAAGAAGAACAGCTTGTCCTTGACGATCGGGCCCGAGGCATACGACGGTCGCGCTTGTGCTGTCGTATTCGTCGTAGCTGCCGATGATGTATGGGTTGCCCGATCGCGTCGAATTGGTCGTCGCTGCGGCTCTGCAAGGAACTGCGGTTCCCACGACGATTTCCGTGCCGAAATCGAACTCGTTCGTGCCCGAGCGGGTGACGGCGTTGATCACGCCGCCCGTGGTGCGGCCGAACTCCACCGAGTAGCCGCCGGTCTTGACCTGGAACTCCTTGTAGAACGCGTAAGGGCACCGACGAGAAGCCGACGCGATTGTAGAAATCGGTGACGTTGAGGCCGTTGATGTAGACGGTGTTCTCGGCGACCGACGAACCGCCGAAGGACAGGCCGCAATTGCCGCCGGCGCACAGGCCGGCTCGCCTTTGCCGACGCCCGGCGCGAGCATGCGCCACCGACTGCATGTCGCGCTCGACCGGCAGGCGCTCCAGATCCTCGCGCGTGACGTTGGTCGCCGATTCGGTCGACGTCACGTCGACCGCGGTGACGATGCGCGTGCCCACCACCTGGACTCTCTTCCAGCGTGGTCATCGCTCAGCGTCGACATTGGCCGTCGTCGCAGCGCCCAGCGCTACGGTGACCTCGGCGAGCTTGCCGAGCGTGGCGCCGTTCTTCGTCGCTTCGACGACGTACTTGCCGACCGGCAGGAACGGGAAAGCGGTAGTTGCCGTCTGCATCCGCCTTGACCGTGCGGCTGAATCCTGTTTCGCGGATTCCGCACTGTGACTTCAGCGTCCGGCAAGCGGCTTGCTTGTCGCTATCAGTCAAGCGGCCTACGAGCGAGCCGTCGCTCGCGGCATGAGCGATCTGCAACGGCGCCGTCGCCGCCAGCGACAGTCCCAGCGCGAGCATAGATCGCGTGCTACGCAATGCCTTGTTGTTCATATCCCCTCCCGGCCAGTGTTGTGATGTGTAGCGGCCAGTTCGTCAGCGTCGGCTGTTACGTCGAGTCGCCGCGGCGACAGCACCGTTGCCTTGAACTCGTAGTCCCATTGATCGAAATAGAGATTGCCGCCGCGCCACTCGACTTCGCCGCGTTGCGAATCCACGGTTTCGGACCGGAAATGCTGCTTGGACGGGAACGAGCGGCTGACTGTAGTCGTCGTTGAAGGCGATGCGATAGGCGTCGAGACCGCCGAGGTAGAACGCATCGAGCGCCGGATCGCCGGAGTTCAGGCGGCCGGTGGTCACGTCCATCGGCACCCAGCCGTAGGGCGCGAGGTACAGCCAGCCCCAGTCGTGCATGTTGTCGTAGTCGCCGTCGGAAAAGACCAAGCCCGATTGCCAGCGCGCCGGAATGCCGTTGAGGCGCAGCAGCGTCATCAGCAGCAGCGTCTGCTGACCGCAGTCGGCATGGCCGGCTTGCAACGCGTAGTCGCTGATGTTGGAGATCGTCGAGTACTCGAGCGCGCCGGCCCAGGGAATGCGATCGACGGCGGCGAACAGCTTCTGCGCGATGCGATACGGATTCTTCTCATCGCCCACGACCTCGCGCGAGAACCTGCGCATGTCGTCGGTGAAGACGATGTGCGGCGGGCGCTCGCCCAGGAACGGCGCGAGTTCGCGGTGATGTGTCGCGGCCACGACCTTGTCCGGGATCGATCCGATGGTCCTGCGCCGAAGATCGTCAGCTCGTAGGTGATCGAGAACTTCGTCGCAGCTGCCCGGCTGCGCCGCTTCTCCAGGTACACGGTGCGCTGCAGGGTCGATTCCGGCGCGATCGTGTGCTGCGCCGGCTGGCTCGTCGATGAAGCGATGTCTTCCTGCTGGCCGGGCATCGCGCGCGGAAACGGAATCCACGCGCGCACGGTTTCGCCCGCGGGCACGGCGTCGGCGTTGACGGTGATCGACTGCGTGACGCGGACGCGGCGCGGCGCCACGCTGGTCTTGCCGCTGTCGGTCGCCTGGTCGCGGACCTCTCGTGGTGCGCGTTGGCCTTCTCCATCGGACCGTCGTTGAAGGGCGTTGGTTCGCGCGGCGCGCCGCGCCTGCGGCGCTCAGGCGGAACAGGTTCGATGGCGACGATTGAAGTAGCGCGTCTCGCCGTCAATCGATTATCCGTGTTCGAGCAGGCCGGCGCTGGTCCCACGCAGTGAACTCTGCCGCGCGTCAGGTCTGGAATCTGCCTGCGCAGCTTGCGCTTTACGTCGTCCGCGGTGAGCGAGAAATCCAGGCGGATGCGGCGCATGCGCTCGCGCTGGAATTCAAGCGCGGTGCGCTCCGCGGAGCTGAGACGCTGCTGCGGCGAGGCTGGCGCGATCTGCGCTTCCGCGGCTGAGAATCGACCGGCATCGACGAGCGCGATCACCTGTTCGACTGAAGAGGATTCAGTGGCCGCCGCAATGCTGCGCGCCCGCGTGGAAAAGGAGGAGCGCGCCCGTGCACACTCCCTTGCAGACGGCTGACGAAGTTGATGCCAGCGCACTTGTCACGGTGTACCCGTCGGCCCATTGCGCGCGGTTGCCATTGACGGCTGTGTAACATGGGACTCGGGGGTCGTCAATAATTTATTCTTGCTACAGAGCAATTCAAGGATAGAATATTCCGCAACGCGCGATATCACGACTCGGGTTGCGGCGCCGCGAGGGGGAGTTGAATGATCGAGACGGTCTGGCCCTATCTGGCGGTGATGCTGCTCGCCGCCGGACTGTTTCCGTCGCTCGAGAAGCGCTTCCGCTGGCGGATCTTCGCGGTGCTGCCGCCGATCGTGCTGACCTATCTGTTTGTCACGGCGCTCGCGGTCGCTGGGTTGTGGCGGCCGACGCCGGAAATCCAGGCGCGCAGCGCGCGGTCACCGCGCAGATTCTGCCGGCGCTGCTGTTCCTGCTGATGGTGACCTGCGACCTGCGCGCGATCCTCGCGGTCGGGCCCCGCGTGCTGGCTGTGTTCGCCTGCGCGATGGCGAGCATCCTGCTCGCCATCGTCGTCGTCTATCTGCTCTTTCGCGACGCGCTGCCGGCCGACGGCTGGAAGATGCTGGCCGCGTTGAGCGCCACCTGGACCGGCGGCTCGGCGAATCTGGTCGCGGTCAAGCAGAGCATCGGCCTTTCCGAGAGCCTGCTGCCGCCCGTATTGCTCGCCGATGCGCTGTGCTATTCGATCTGGGTCGTGCGTGCTGTTCGCCGCTGGCGCGCTCGCGCCGATCTTCAATCGCTGGACGCGTGCTGACGTCGAGCCCTACCCGCAGCTGGCGAACTCGAGGGCGAGCGAAGCCCCGACGGCCGGCGGCGTGTTGCTGTGGCTCGGCCTCGCCTCGTCGTTGGTCTGGGCGCCGCGCGCGTCGCGAGCTCATGCCAGTCTCCACGTTTCTGACGACGACTTCATGGACCGTGCTGATCGCCACGCTCGCCGGGCTCGTGATCGCGCGCACGCCGCTCGCGAGAATTCCCGGACCTGCGCCGCTCGCCAGCGCCTTGCTGGCGGGACTGGTCGCGGTGCTTGCATCGCAGAGCAGCTTCGCAGGCCTGACGTCCGCGCCGCTCTTCATTCTGTGCGGCTTCCTCACCCTGGTTATTCATCTGATGCTGCTCGCGCTGGCGGCGCGCCTGTTCCGCTTCGACATGTATCTGTGCGGCATCTCCTCGCTCGCACAGATCGGCGGCGTCGCGACGGCGCCGCTGCTTGCCGCAACCTACTCGCCCGTGCTGGTGCCGATCGCCGTGCTGCTGGCGATGCTGGGGCTGGTTCTCGGCACGGGCATTGGCCTGTTCATGGCGAGCGTGCTGTCTGCGCTCGCACCGATGAGTTGAACATATGCGATCGAATTTCCGCGTTCTTGTGTCGTCGCTCTCCTCCTCGCCGGCTGCGCGAGCGCGCCGACGCGCTGTCGACCTTCGCCGCCGCCCCGCTCGGCGTCGTCGGCGTGCGCGACGCGCATCTCGATCCGGAATTCTGGATCGAGCGAGCGCCCGCCGCCGAGCGGGTCCTGGACGACGCGGCGGTTGCGGCGCAGAACGAACGGCTGGTGCGCCTCGACCCTTCGATGCACGATATCGAGCGGTTGCCGGCGACGCTTGCGGATTCGCAAGTAAGCCGCCTGATCGCCGATCTCTCGAGCCGTCCGCGCAGCGTTCTGTACGACAGCCAGGGCGTCGAGATCAGCGCGGCGCAGCTCGATGCGCTCGAGGCGAACCTCGGCCTCGCTGCGATCCCGCACGCACAGGCGACCCGCTATGGGATGGTCGTGCAGCGCGCGGACCTGCGAACGTTTCCGACGCGCCTGCGCGTGTTCAGCTCGCCGCGAAATACGAATATCGACCGCTTTCAGGAAAGCGCGCTGTTCCCCGGCGCGCCCGTCGCGATCGTGCACACGAGCGCGGACGGCGAGTGGTGGTTCGTCGTCAGCAACTCGTACGCGGCCTGGATCGAAAGGCGTCACGTCGCCGAAGGGCGCGGCCCAGTCGATCTTCGACTACGGTCGCAAGACGCCCTACCTCATCGTCACGGGCGCGACGGCGCACACGGTGTTCACGCCCGAACGACCCGGCGTGTCCGAGCTGCAGCTCGACATGGGCGTGCGCGTGCCGCTGCTTGACGACTGGCCTGCCGACAAGCCGGTGAACGGCCAGCATCCCTATGCGGCTCACGTCATTGAGCTGCCGGTGCGCGCGGCCGATGGTTCATTGCAGTTCACTCCTGCATTGCTGCCGAGGACGGCGGACGTGAGCAGCGACTACCTGCCGCTGAGCCGCGCCAATCTGTTGCGACAGAGTTTCAAGTTTCTCGGCGAGCGCTACGGCTGGGGCCACTCCTACAACGCGCGCGACTGCAGCGGATTCGTGTCCGAGGTTTATCGCAGCTTCGGCGTACAGCTGCCGCGCAACACAGGCGATCAGGCGGTGAGCCCGGCGCTGAATCGCATCGCCTTGACCGCGGACGACGATCACGCGACGCGCCTCGCCGTGCTCGGCACGCTGCAGGTCGGCGATCTCGTCTACATCCCGGGCCACGTGATGATGGTCATCGGCCACGATCGCGGCATGCCCTACGTCATTCACGACACCACCGGCGTCACATATCGCGACGCGCGCCGGCGAACTGACGCGCGTCGACCTGAATGGCGGTCTCGGTCACGCCGCTGGCGCCGCTGCTCCTCGGCGAAGGCCAACCGCTGATCGACGGCATCCACAGCATTCGTCAGAATTCGTCCCTGAACGCGACACGAGAACATCATGAAAATCACCGAAATCCGCTTTGGCATGCTGCGCGTACCGCTGAAGACGCCCTTCAAGACGGCGCTGCGCACGGTCGACAAGATCGAAGACATCGTCGTCGCGGTGCACACCGACACGGGGCACGTCGGCTATGGCGAGGCGCCCGCGACGGCGGTGATCACCGGCGATACGCATGGCTCGATCATCGAAGCCATCCGCAAGTTCATTGCGCCGCGGCTCATCGGCCAGGACATCGCCAATCTCAATCGGATCACGCAGCTGATTCAGGGCGCCCTCGAGAAAAACTCCAGCGCCAAGGCGGCGGTCGAGATCGCGATCTACGACCTGTGCGGCCAGCTCTACAACGCGCCGCTCTACAAGATGCTCGGCGGCGGCGATCCGGTCGTCACGACCGACATCACGATCAGCGTCGACTACATCGACAAGATGGTCGCGGACTCGATCGCCGCGGTGGAACGCGGCTTCGAGTCGCTGAAGATCAAGGTCGGCAAGGACATCGGCGTCGACATCGAACGCATCAAGGCGATCTACGCCGCCGTTGAAGGACGCGCCCTGCTGCGCCTCGACGCCAATCAGGGCTGGACGGCGAAGCAGGCGGTCTACGCGCTGCAGACGCTGGAAGACGCCGGCGTGCGGCTGGAGCTGGTCGAGCAGCCGGTCAAGGCGCAGGACCTCGACGGCATGAAGTACGTCACCGAGCGGGTACACACGCCGATCATGGCCGACGAAAGCGTGTTCGGTCCGACGCGAGGTCATCGATCTGATCCGCATGCGCGCGGCCGACATCATCAACATCAAACTCATGAAGACCGGCGGCATCTCGAACGCGATGCACATCGCCGACATCGCGGCGATGTATCAGGTCGAGTGCATGATCGGCTGCATGATCGAAACGAGCATCAGCGTCTCCGCGGCCGTGCATGTCGCGGTCGCCAAGTCCAACGTCATCACCAAGATCGACCTCGACGGACCGTCGCTGTGCGCGTTCAATCCGGTCGACGGCGGGGTTATCTTCAACGAATCAGAAATCTCCGTCACCGATGCGCCCGGTCTCGGCATCCGCGAGATCCGCGGGCTGGAGCCCATTCCTGGCTGAAGCAGACAGAACCGTCGCATGTCGTCCCTCGTGAAAATTCGTTCGGAGCGCGACCAGATGTCGGCGATCGAACGACGCATCGCGGACTTCCTGCTGGAGAACGCCCACCTGCTGCGCGACTACTCCTCGCAGCAGCTCGCCGATGCGCTCGGGATCAGCCAGTCGAGCGTCGTCAAGTTCAGCCAGAAGCTCGGCTTCAAAGGCTATCCGGACCTCAAGTACTCGATCGGCGAGGCGGTCGCACGCGAGAATGGCAATGGGCGCGTCCGGCGCCGCAAGCGCACGGGCAAGAAGATCCGCACAGCGCGCTTGCCGGCGATCTGTGGCGCAGCAAGGCGCGCGCCGAGGAAGAAACGCGGCTGATCAATCCGCCGGAGGCCATCCGCACGATCGCGAAATTGCTCGACGGCGGCGCAGCGAGTGTTCTGCATCGGACTCGGCGAGGACAGCGTGCCTGCGCAGGCCTTCGCGACGAAGCTTGCGATGCTTGGCATTCCCGTGGTCCACCACGTGGATGCGATGCTGCTCGCGCCGAGCATCTCGACGGCGGCCAAAGGCGATGTGCTGCTGGTGTTCTCCGAGGAAGGCAAACAGCCCGCGTTGCTGCAGATCAGTCGGCAGTTTCGTGAGCGTCGCGGCAAGGTCGTTTCGATCACGCGTCATACTGCCAATTCGCTGCGCGCTCATGCGGACGCCTCTCTGCTGGTGTCGGCGCACGACGAGCGGGCGCACGTCGTGCCGCTGCTTTACAGTTCCGCGCTTCAGCACCTGCTCGATCTGATCTTCGTCACGCTGTGCGAGGACGGCGAGGGACGCCTCAAGCGGTTGGCGGAGAGCCTGAAGCGCATCGAACAGGTGATGGAGCCGTGAGGATGAGAAGCGGTTAGCGGTTAGCGGTTAGCGGTTGGCAAGAGAACATACTGGTGCAGAGCGCGCGGTCTTCGTCGAATCGATGATCGCAGCCGTTGGCGTTCTTTGCCGCTGCGCCTCTGATTGACGCCGCGATCCTGCGTGGCGCGAGGCGCGCCAGCTCGTGCTGGTGACGACGTCGGGCTGGGATGCGGATCACGGCGTGCTGACGGCGTTCGAGCTCGATCACGATCAGTGGAGGCAGGTGCAGCCGCCCACGCCGGTCGCTGTCGGCCGCGCCGGCTCAGCCTGGGGCGTCGGCCTGCATCCGCGAGCAACCGGCCGGGCCGATCAAGAAGGAAGGCGATGGCCGCAGCCCGGCAGGCGTGTTTCGCATCGGCGAGGCGTTCGGCTATGCCGCCTCGGAACGCACGGCGCCTGCCTTACAAGGGCATGAGCGAATCCGATTACTGCATCGACGTCAGCGGATCGCCGCTCTACAACCGCATCGTCGATGCGCGCGCAGTCGGTCAGGCTGCGATCAGCGGCTCGACCGAACCGATGCGCCGCGACCTCCATGCGGACGGCGACATTCGCTACAAACTCGGTTTCGTGATCGAGCACAACACGCAGGGCGCGCCGCAAGCGCGGCAGTTGCATCTTCGCGCACTTGTGGCGCTCCCCAGGCGAACCCACCTCCGGCTGCACCTCGATGGACGAGCCCGCCATGCGCGCGCTGCTGGGGTGGCTGCGTCCCGAGCGACATCCTGTTTTCGTGCTGCTGCCGCAGCCGGAGTACGCGCGTGTGAAGGTCAGAATGGAAGCTTCCGCGACCGGTCGTATGAGCGTCGTGCGAATTCTCCACCTCTCGACCGAGTCACTAGTCACGAGTCAAGGTCACTTCCTCATCCATGTCGACGACCGCACGCGTACTGCTCGGCCTCGCCGCCGGCGCCGTCATCGGACTGAGTCTTGCAATCCTGAACGCCGACCTCGCGGCCGAGGCCGCGAGCGTGGCGCAGCCGATCGGCCGGCTCTGGCTCAATGCTCTGCAAATGACGGTTGTGCCGCTGGTGGTTGCGCTGGTGGTCGTCGGCGTCAGCACAGCGAGCGACGCGGCGGCGTCCGGCCGCATTGCGCAACGGGCGATCGTGGTGTTCATCGTGCTGCTGAGCGCCGGCGCGGCGTTCGCGGCGATCGTGTCGCCGATGCTGCTGGCGCTCGCGCCGCGCGATGAGGCGCTGATCGCTTCGCTGCGCGCCGCCATGACCGATGCGACCGCTGTGAGCGCACCCACGACGCTGTCGGACTGGATTGCGGCGATCGTCCCGAGCAACGCCATCGCAGCCGCCGCGCAGAGCGCGATGCTGCCGCTCGTAGTGTTTGCGCTGTTCTTCGGCTTCGCGCTGACCCGCATCGAACGCGAGCGCCGTGCGCGCGTGGTCGATCTCTTTCAGACAATCGCGGATGCGATGATCGTCATCGTGCGCTGGGTGCTGTGGGTAGCGCCGGTGGGTGTATTCGCGCTGGTGCTCGCAGTTTGCGCAACTGCGGGCGTCGGCATCCTGAGCGCGCTCGGGATCTACATTCTGCTGCAGTGTTCCGTGTATCTCGCGGTGACGCTCATGCTCTACGCGGTTGCGACGACCGCCGGCGGGGAACGCTTGCGTCGCTTCGCGCTGGGCATTCTGCCGGCGCAGGTGATCGCCGCGAGCACCCAATCGTCGCTTGCATCGCTGCCCGCGATGATCGAAAGCGCGCAGACCCGGCTTGGCTATCCGCGAGCGGTGACGGCGCTGGTGCTGCCGATGGCGGTGTCGCTCTTTCGGATCACGAGCCCGGTCCAGTACGTGAACGCCGCCGCGTTCATCGCGTGGGTGTATGGCGTCGATTTGTCCGCCGCGCAACTCGCCGCCGGCGCGGCGCTCGCAGTCGTCATCAGTCTGGGGGCCATCGGGTTGCCCGGACAGGTCAGCTTCATGGCGACTGTCATGCCGGTCACCCAGTCGATGGGTCTGCCAGTGGAGCCGCTCGGACCTGCTGCTGGCCGTGGACACGATTCCTGATGTGTTCGCGACGCTCGGCAACGTGACCGGCGATCTGACGGCGACGAGCGTGGTCGCAAAGCAATCCCGTTCGCCCGCGCCATCGACCGACGAGGTGCGCGGGGTTGAACCGCGCCGAACCGACTCTTAGCAGGATGTTGAAAAAAGCATCCATGCCGTGTTTTGGACGCGCACCATCCATGGCGCGCGCTCTTCGGGCAGCGAGGCTGCCCAGATTCGTTCCCGACGAATCTGTCAACGTTGCTTGCCAAGTCTCATGAAAGACATGGGCGTGGTTTTCGCTGCGCTCCCCCACATTTGATAGATGTGGCAAACACATAAGAATGTGCATGCCACATCTATGTACTTGGGCCGGGCCGTCCATGGCCCGGTCTAGCAGGCGGTTGAAAGAGTTTTTCAACAGCCTCCTGGTGAGGAGCTACTTGAGCGCCGCCGGCAGCCAGAGCGAAAGCGCCGGCACGTACACCACCAACATCACAACGACGAACGCGGCGACGTAGAACGGCCAGATCGAACGCAGCGCATCGGTCACTCTGATGTTGCCGATCGCCGTACCCACGAACAGCACTGAGCCGACCGGCGGCGTGATGAGCCCAACGCCGGCGGTCAGGATCAGGATCACGCCGAAATGCACCGGGTCGACGCCAAAGGCCTTCGCGACCGGCAGGAAAATCGGCGTGCAGATGATGATCAGCGGCGCGAGATCCATGAAGGTGCCGAGGATCAGAAGCGCGATCACGAGCAGCATCAGGATCGTGTACTTGTCATGGGCCACGGCCGTAAGCGCCTGCACTGCGGCGGCCGGCACTTGCAGATAGGCGAGCAACCATCCGAACGAAGCCGCGGCGCCGATGACGAACAGAATCAACCCGGTCGTCCGCACGGCGCCTGCGCAGGTTTCGAGGAAGATCGTGCGCGACAGCGTGCGATAGAGCAGCCCGGTGACGACGATCGCGTAAAGCACAGCGATGGCGGCGCTCTCCACGGCGGTGAAGATGCCGGCGCGGATGCCCACGAAGATGAGCGCGACGAGCAGCAAGCCGGGCAGCGCAGCGATCAGCCGGACGAGAATGGCCTGAAAGCCTGGAAACGCTTCAGTCGCGTAGTTGCGCCGGCGTGCGATCGCCCATCCTGTAAACATGAGCACGGCGGTCATGAGGAGCGCGGGCACGACGCCCGCAGCAAACAGATCGGCGATCGAAATCGAGCCGCCCGCCGATGCGGAATAGAGAATCAGGTTGTGCGACGGCGGCACGAGCAGCGCGACCAGCGCCGCGGTGATAGACACGTTCACAGCGAAGTCGCGATCGAAGCCGCGCTTCACCATTTGCGGAATCATTGCGCCGCCGATCGCGGATACATCCGCGATCGCCGAGCCGGAAACGCCGCCGAAGAACAACGATGCAAGCACATTCACCTGGCCAAGACCGCCGCGCAGGTGACCGACCAGCGATGAGGCGAACGAGATCAGGCGTTCGGAGATGCCGCCGCGCATCATCAACTCACCAGCGAAGATGAAGAGCGGAATCGCAATCAGGGACGCCGTGCTGGCGCCGGCCGCTGTTTGTTGAACCACGACGATTGGCGGCAGATCGAGCGACAGCACCGTCGCGAGCGAGGCGGCGATGAGCGCAAAGCCGACCGGTACGCCGATGAAGAGAAGCAATGCGAGAACGCCGAAGAGAATTGCGACGGACATCTACTGGCCTACTGGCTAACTGGCAAATTGGCCAGATTCTTTGCCTCTCCCTCGAGGGAGAGGGCGGGGTGAGGGTTCTTCATTCTGACTATCCGCTAACCGCCAACCGCTAACCGTGACCGCCAGGGGATCCCGTGGGCGTGGGCCCCGCGGGGCTTGTTCGGAACATCTGCTCAACCGCGAAAATGGCGATCAGCGCGCCGCCCAGACACAGCGGCAGAAACACCGCGCCTTGCGGCAGGGGCGCGCCGGCGATCGGATAGTCCCAGGCGTCGATCGCCATCTGCCCGCCCCAGAGCGCCAGCATGACGCCGATGGCGGCGGCGATCGCCTGCGCGATCCACTGCAGAATGCGGCGCACGGCCGGCTTCACGGTCTCCACCACGATGAAGAAACCGAAGTGCCGGCTCGCATGCACGCCGGCGGCTGCGCCAAACATCATCGTCGTGCTCATGCACAACAGCGCAACCGGCTCGGTCCAGCTCGGCGCATCGTTGAGTACGTAACGGGCGAAGACCTGCCACGCCTGGATCGCCGCCATCGCGACCAGCGCCGTGCCCGCCACGCCGATGGTCAGGCGCGCAAGCGCCGCGAGCAAGGATCGCGCTGGCTGCAACGCTCGCGCCGATGTGCTTTGTGCGTCGATGACGTTCTCCCCTCTGCCCCCGCGGCGCTTCAGGCGAGCGCGCGGATGCTCCTGTACAGCGCGCCCATATCCTTGTCCGCGACATAGCGCTCCAGCAGCGGCGCCGCCGCGCGATGAAACGCCTGTGTGTTCACCTCATTCGCGCGCACGCCGGACGCGAGCACATGGGCGCGCGAGTCGGCTTCCATCTTGTCCCACAGGGCGCGCATATGCGGCACGCTGTCGCGCGCCGCCGCCAGCACGATTTCACGATCGGCAGGCGTGAGCGCGTCGTAGGTTCGTTTCGAGAGCAGCAGCGCCTCGGGCGAATACGAGTGGTCCGTCTGGGACCAGTAGTGCGCCACTTCGAACTGGCGGCTCGTGTGGAACGTGCGCCAGTTGTTCTCCGCGCCGTCGATGAGATGCGTCTGCATCGCCGAATACACCTCGCCGAACGGCAGCGGCGTGGGATTTCCGCCCAGTGCGTGCACGAGCCGGATGAAGATGTCCGACGGCGGCACGCGGATCTTCAGTCCATGGAGGTCCGTCGGTTCATGCACCGGGCGGCGCACGTTGTAGAACGAGCGCGAGCCCGCGTCATAGATCGCAAGACCGATGAGATCTCGCCGCTCGAACTGTCTGAGCACGCTGCGTCCGGGCTCGCCGTCCACGGCCCGGCGCATGTGTTCGACGGAATTGAACACATAGGGCAGCGAGAAAACGCGCGTGGCGGGGAAAGGATTGTTCAGCGGCGCGAAATTGACGCGCGTAATGTCGATCGCCCCGAAGCGCGCGAGGTCCACGGTGTCCGATTCGCGCCCGAGTTGGCCGGCGTGGTACACGCGAATGCGCAGCCGGCCGTTCGTCTGCTCTTCGATCCGCTTCCCCATCCAGCGCACGGCTTCCACGGTCGGATAGCCGTCGACATGCACATCGGCCGCGGTCATCAGACCATTCGTCGCTGCGCGCGCAAGGCGCGATTGCGAGAGGCACAGCGCACCGAGCCCAACGATTGCTTTGCGCCGATTCATGACCGCCGCACGGAATGACTCTCGCAAAGGCGCAAAGAACGCCAAGGGGTCGGAAGCAGGGATTCGTGCAGCGAATGATTGCTCACTTGGCGATCTCTGCGTCTTTGCGAGAGAAGGACGTTCCGGCCGCCTAGTACGGTTTTGCGCGCACGGCGCGGCAGCGTACTTCGCCGAAGCCTTCGAACACATGCCGTGATTGCTGGCCGATGCGGATGTCGTGCACGCCTGTGATCATGCCTGTCGTAATCACGTCGCCGGCGCGCAGCGGCCGGCCGCGCTTTGCGCACTTCGCGAGTGTGAACGCCAGCGCGCTCGAGCGGACCGTGGCGCACGGACGAGGTCCCGCGACCGACCAATTCGTCGTCGATGAAGCTCAGCGCGACGATTTCATGCAGCGTGCGCCAGCCGGCAATGGCGCCGCCCACGACGATGCCCCAGTTGTTGCCGAAGTCCGATATGACGGCGCCTGGGCCGAGATCGTTCAGCGTGGCGAGCGGGCTGCTGGCGACTTCGATTCCGATGCACAGCTCGCCGACGTAAGCGGTCGCTTCTTCGATCGTCCAGTCGGTCTTGTCTGCCGGCGCGTCGGCGCCGACGCGAATGACGAGCTCAGCTTCGACGGCCGCAAAGCCCCCATCGAAGACCGGACGCTCGACGACTTCCCCGGGCCGCGCCACGCGAATGATTGTTCCTGAATGCAGGGCCAATCAGGCGCTCTTCGGGGTACTGACCCTGTTGAGCCGCGGGAATCCGCGCGACTTTCCAGCCGCCGACGCGCTCCGGCCAGCGCTCGATCGCCGCCTCCTGGCGCCGATACGCAGTTTCGAGATCGGCCGGAACGACGCCGGGATATTCTTTGAGCGCCCGGCCCTCGAGCCGGGCCCTGACGAACTGCTCCGCAATCCTCGCTGCGTCGGACTCGAAAGAAGTCTGCCTCACTGCGCCGCTCATGCCAAAAAGCTTCCCCCGTGGATCAATTCATGACGAGTCCACGGCAAGGCGCTGCCGCGAAAAGTCTTGCACGGCTGTATATAGGAAACCGGTGTCATTTACAATCAGCCGGCGGTGGTCGGGGCGCTTGCCGAAGCGCGCCCGCCCTATGTTTTACGTCATATTTCGATGTATCAGGCCGTTAGTATCGAGCGCAACCGCGCGATGGGGGACTTGATGCGATTTCATGCGTACTTGCGGACCACGGCGCACGCTGCGCTGGCCTCGCTGCTTGCCATGTCGCTCGCTGCTTACGCAAGCGACGAGCCCGCTCGCCTTCCCTGGCGCGCAAGGCGCGGCGGCGCAAACGCCCGGCGGACGCGGCGGCAAAATCCTGCGCGTCACGACGCTGGCGCCGAACGGGCCAGGCTCGCTGCTCGAAGCCATCAACGCCGATGGACCGCGCATCGTCGTGTTCGAAGTCGGCGGCGTGATCGACTTCGAACAGCACGAGATCAGGATCACCAATCCCTACCTCACCGTCGCTGGTCAGACCGCTCCCTCCCCGGGCATTACGCTGATCCGGACGGGAATCGACCTGCTGACGCACGATGTGATCATGCAGCACATCCGCGTTCGCACCGGCAGTGCAGGCGCCGACAAGAAGAGCGGCTGGGCGCCCGACGCGTTCTCAACCGTGAACGCGTACAACGTCATCGTCGATCATTGTTCGCTGACGTGGGGAATCGACGAAAACCTGTCGGCCTCCGGTCCACGCTTCACCGGCAAAACCCCCGAGGAGTGGCGCAAGGCCGTCTCGCACAGCATTACCTTCAGCAACAACATCATTGCGGAGGGACTCGCAGCATTCGACGCATCCGAAAGGCGAGCATTCGAAGGGCTCGCTGATTCACGACAACGTCAACGACATCCTGATCATCGGCAATCTGTACGCGCACAACTACGAGCGCAATCCGCTGTTCAAGGGCGGCGTGCGCGGCATGGTGATCAACAACCTGATCTACGACCCCGGCCCGCGCGCAGTTCACTACAACCTCATTCCTGAGGAGTGGTACGGCCGCAAGTACGAGAACGGGCAGATGACGCTGATCGGCAACGTCATGCGAGCAGGCCCGTCGACGCCAGACGGCGTCGCGCTGTTCATGCTCGGCGGCTCGGGCGACATCGAACTGTTCGAGGAGGACAACGTCGCCGTCGACCGCATCGGCGATCCATTGCCGAAACTCGGTCGCTACACGACCTCGAAGGCGCGCATCATTGCGATGCCGAAGCCCGCAATGCCGTCTGGCGTGGCGCCCCTGCGTGCGGTCGATGTCGAGGAATCCGTCATCAGGAACGCCGGGGCTCGTCCGTGGGACCGCGATCCGATCGATGCGCGCATCGTCGCCGACACCGTCGAAGGGCGCGGTGAAATCATCGACAGCGAAGAACAGGTCGGCGGCTATCCTCAGTACAAGGAAATGCGCCAGGCGTTCAAGGAGAAGGACTGGGATCTCGCGACGATGACGCCGCGCGTCCCGTTCACGAAGCAGAATATTCCCAGGTGACTACGGCGAAGTGCGTCCCTGTACTTCGTTGCTGTTGACCACTCGACAGCCGGCGCTTCGAGCCGGCAGGTAAGCCTTCGGCAGGAAAGCCGATGCTTCGGATCGGCAGGCAAGCCGCGGGCAGGACAGAAGGAAGCAGTGCTGGCGCCAGCCTGAAACGTCCTCCGGTTCTATTCTGACTTGCCAGTGGCCTTCCTGCCGGTCCGCAGCGCCGGCTTTCCTGCTGCGTCTGCAGCCTGCCTGCCGACCCGACGCGTCGGCCATCCTTGTCTCGAGTCACGACTCAGGGCTTCTCCGCCGGCGGATACGCCACGATCACCACAAGATCCTCCTCGCCCTTCTGCCAGATGCCGACGTCGGCGCCTTCGTGCATGAAGATCGCAGTGTTGGGCCCGACATCCTGCTTGCGATCGTCGACGCGGACTTCCCCGCGGCCGCTTAAGACGTAATAGACCTCGTCATGACTCAGCACGTGCATCCCGATGGAGGCGCCCCTGTGCAGGGCGCGCTTGCGAAAGATGACTTTCGCATCTGCGACATCATCGAAGTATCGATACGCAGTGGTCTCCCCGCTTCCCTCGTGCGGCCCGGGCTCCGGTCGCGTCACTTGAGCGTCCTGCCGGAGAAAATATCGATTACGGACGTGACGTGATGCATCGACTGGCGGCGTCTGCACGCAGCCCGTGACAATAGTGGACGTCAGCACCACTACCGCGCAGATCCATCGAACACGCATCAGGCCTCCCGACTGCTGCTCACCAGTCACTAGTCACGAATACCTTCTTCAGTACGTCCCGCGCTGAATGTACGGAACCTGCGCGAACAAGCGCCGCTCCGCGCCGCGCGGATCGTGCGCAAGCTTCGGTTCGGCGTCGAACAGCATCGTGGCGCGATCGGACGGTGTGTAAGGCGGCCATTCCGGCAGACCTGCGTGATCAGGATTGCCAGTGCGCGCGAAGGCAAGCAGCGCGCTGCTCATGTAGTCGGCCGTCTTCTGAGCGTCTGAACCCGCGCCCGTCAGCGACCCCGGCTGCGCGACGTTGTCGAAGACGAGGGGGATGTCCATGCCGTGCATCGCGCCGTAACGACCGCCGTCGAGCGGCGAGCGATAATTCAACTGATACGCGTACACCGGCGCGCCTTGCGCGGCGCGCAGCTCCGCTTCGATTATCGCGCCGCGCCACGAACGACCCGCGGTGGTTGCAGCGAAGAACACTTCTGTCGCGGAGTATTGCGGATAGAACTTGCGATACTCCGCAATGACGTAATCCGGGTCGATGTCCACATGGACCGCGGCCAGCAATCGTTCAGGCAATTGCTCCCACGTGAGTGCATGCACGTTGGGGTCACCGTGGTAGAAGGCTCGCGTTTCATCGCGCGTATTGCCGATGATCATGGGAATATCCCGCGACTGCGGGGGTGCGTCCGGATAGAACGGATGACGCGGCAGCACGCGCTGATCAAGCACCGGCCCGAAGTAGACGGACCGACCCGCCAGCGTAGGATCCGCGGCGTGAGTCGCGTCGATGAGCGCCTGCGTATCCAGGCTCAACAATGCGTCGATATCGGTCGGGGCGATCTTCATCGTCGCGAGACACGCGTGTGCTCGCAGCGTCGCGCTGCGGGGACCTGACGCGGTGATCTGCTGGCCGCTCATCGTCATCGCGCGATGGAACGAGCCGCGCGCGGCCGGCATCGCCATGAGCGTCGCGATCTTCGCGCCGCCGCCTGACTGACCGAACACGCTCACGCAATCCGGATCACCGCCGAACTCCTGCGCGTGATCGCGCACCCACGTCAGCGCCTGCACGAGATCGAGAACCCCGACGTTGCCTGACATCGCGTACGCCTCGCCGGCGATGCGCGCGAGATACAGGTGACCAAAGACGTTGAGCCGATGATTGACCGTGACCACGACGACGTCGCCGCGTTTGCATAAACGGACGCCGTCATACAGCGCGCTCGATCCCGACCCGCTGCTGAATTCGCCGCCATGAAAGTACACCAGCACCGGCCGCTTGCCCTGGTCGCGCAGCGCCGGCGTCCAGACGTTCAGATGCAAACAATCCTCGCTGATTGGCTCGCGCGCATCCGGTTGCGGGCACGCAGGTCCGTACTCCAACGCGTCGCGCACGCCCTTCCATGCGTCTGGCGGCGACGCCGCGCGAAAACGACGCCTGCGCGTATCGGCGCCGTAAGGGACGCCCCTGAACACGTGCACGCCGTCCACTCTCACGCCGCCGACCTTGCCGGCGCGCGTGGTCGCGACGCTGTGACTTGACGATGCGGTGAATGCGGCGGTCGCAGGCAGGAAATTGCTCAGCGCCAACACGCCCGCACCGGCGACCGTGTCGTGCAGCAACCGTCGACGCTGCGAATCGATCGTCTCTCGCATTTAACCCGTCCCGAGCGGTTTGTCAGAGTTGGTGAGTATGGATTGAACGCGCGGCCCGCCTCGATGACCAGGATCAGGCAGAGGGAAGCTAATCCTGCGCCTGCTCTTCTGCCTGGGACTCACCGACGATCCAGCCCTCGCTCATCATCCATTGTCGCGCTCGATCGATCCATCGATCGCTCGTGCTTGGATTATTGAGCCCAAAGCCGTGGCCGCCGCGTGGGTAGACGAACAGCTGAGCGGGGATCCGGCGCGCGTTGAGCGCTTCGAAAAAGCGAATGCTGTTGCCGACGAGGACTGTCGCATCGTCCGCAGCGTGAATCAGCAACGCCGGCGGCGTCTTGTTCGTCACCGCACGCTCGGCCGAATAGCGCTCGATCCGGGCAGCCGAAGGCGATGACCCAAGCAGCCGCTCGCGCGATCCAGTGTGCGCCAACTCGTCGCTCATGCTGATGACGGGATAGATGAGGATCGAAAAATCGGGCCTGAGATTCGACTCGGCGTGCTCCGCCAGCACAGGTCGATCGAACTGCGTCGATGCACTCGCCGCTAAATGTCCGCCGGCGGAGAACCCGACAACGCCCACCCGCGTGGGCTCGATACCCCATTCGTTCGCGCGGCGGCGCACTACGTGCAGCGCCTGTTGTGCATCCTGTAAGGGACCGGTTGTGGGGTCCTTCATGCTGCGCGCACTCGGCGTTCGATACTTGAGCACGATGGCGGCGACGCCGAACTCGTTGAACGCCCGCGCGACGCTGTGTCCTTCCTTCTCGATCGATACGCCGCGATAGCCGCCGCCGGGGCAGACAATGACGGCGGCGCGCTTCGCAGCCGGAACCGTGGGCCGATAAACAGTCAACGTGGGACGCGACACATTGATCCTGAAGGGCCACGCCTCCCCGGGATCGCGCATCGCTTCCTCATCCGGCGCGTCGACTCCCCCCGGAATCCCGTCCGGATAGAGAGGCAACGTCAGCGGTTCGACGGCGTCAACTGCGCCTGCCGCCGCCGGCTTGAGGCCGGCGGCAGCGCCGATCAGCATTGAACCGAGTAGTTCGCGTCTGGTGAGATCCGACATCTACCTGTCAGCGCGCGCAGCGTGCGTAACGATCACCACGCGAACGGCCCTGCGAACCCGGGCACGACGAGCGGCGTGGTCCACGCGGGCACCAGCTCGTGATTGAGGACGGGAGTCCATCCGGCGTCGAACCCGAGATCCGGATCGTTCACGGCGTTCCACGCCGAGATCACGTCGACCGGATTGCGCACGCGCGGGCCGACCACCAGCGTTCCCGACGCCGTCAGAGCCGTGCCATTGAAGCGCTCGATGATTCGATCGACGGCGAAAGTGCGATCCGCGAGAAAGAAATTCTCTTCAGCATAGAGCGCCGATTCGATGCCGACGCCCCAGCTATAGACGTAGCTCGGCGTGTTCCGCAGGTCGTAGAAATTGTTGTAGACGTGCACCTGACCGAACCGCACGCGCGGCGCGCGCTGGCCAATGCCGTCGAACACATTGTGATGCAGCGTCACGCGCAGTTTGCCGCGATCCGTGGTCGCTGCCGTCGGATGAGCCGATCAGCATCATCTTGTCGTGATTGCGGAAGCGGTTCCACGAGACGGTCACGAGATCGGATGCGTTCGTGATGTCGAGCAGTCCGTCGTGAACCTGGAACAGCACGCCGAAGTGCTTGCGGCAACGTTGCATCCGCCGTGTCGCGATCCTCGAACGTGTTGTGATCGATCCAGACGTTGTTCGTGTCGCGCAGCGAGATGGAGTCGTAGAGCGCGTTCCAGGAGCCCAGCGTCCCGTCGGTCGGCGACCATTGCGGGAAGCAGTCGTACGTATCGCGGAACGTCAGGTTGCGAATGATGATGTTGGTGCGGCTGTTCGCGACGTTCGCGGTTCCGCGAATGTCGAACCACGCGCCCTTGATCATCGCGTCCTTGCCGACGCCCACGATCGTCGTGTTCGAGCCGATGCGAATGCGCACGCGATCCTGCTGCGCGTTGCGCGAGGCGACGCGCGCGTCCTCGAGCGGGCCGCGATCGTGCCGCGGCCGCACACCGCCGGGTCGAACGTCGCAAGAAACGCCTCGAGCGTATACCCGTTGCGGTAATAGTCGACGCACTCGAGCGGATTGTTCTCGTCATCGACGTTCGCATCGATCATGCCGCTGACGTAGATGATCTTCGGCTCGTTCGAAGGATTCGACGGCGAGGTCGACGACGGAACGCCGTTGTTCAGCGCGGCGATGAGCTCGCGGCGATTCGTAACGGTGTAGATCTGTTCCGGCGCAGCGGCCGAGCCGCCCGTGACGCCGGCGCCGCTGGCCGCCCAGCCGTTCTCTGGATGAAGCGTTTCGCGACCGAGATCGCGCCCGCCCTGGGCATGAGACGATGTAGCCAGCCAGGCTGCGGCCAGGCATGCGGCGCGCAGCAGCATTCTTGTTTTGCGCATGTTTCCCCCTAGAAGTTAGGCAGAAAGAATTTCGTCGATCGTTTGCTCTCTGGTCATTGAGAAAAAAAAGGCGCCGAGCCCGCGAAGGCCCGGCGCCAACGTTTCCTGAGGGTCAGGGGGATCCTCAGAATTTGTAGCGGGCGCCGAGCAGGTACTGGCGGCCCTGATGGTGGTAGTACGACAGGCGATCGCCGTTCGAATCGACCCACTGGTCCTGGAACTCGTCGGTCAGGTTCAGCGCTTCGAGCGTCAGGTCGAGGCTGTCCGTCACGGACCAGGACGCCGATGCGTCGATGCTGAGCGTTTCCGCCGTGCCTTCGACGTTGTTGTTGTTGCGGCCTGGGACGGTGGTCAGGTACTCCTCGCGGTACGCCGCCGACACGCGGGTGCTGAATATTTCGTTCTCCCAGTACAGCGTCGCGTTGTACGCGGACTTCGACAGTCCGGTCAGATCGTCGGTGACGGTGGTCTGCGGCTGAGCCACACCGTTGACGATCACGGGGGGCGCGAGATACTCGATCTCGGATTCGACGCCGGTGTAGTTCAGGAGCATTCCGAAGTGGCTGAAGAATCCAGGCAGGAAGCTGAAGGGTTGCTGATAGTTGATTTCGAAGCCCTTCAGGTCGCCGCCGTCCGTGTTCGACGGCACGCTGAACTGCCAACCTCCAAGACAGGCGATCGGATCCGGAATCGCCGTACCGCAGACTGCAAGCGCGACGCTGTCCGGCAAGCCGAGCGTATTGTTGGAGAACGAATCGGTGCTGCGCACGGTCTGAACGAAGCTGTCGATTTCCTTCAAGAACAGCGCCACTGACAGCAGAGAGTCCTGGGCGAAGTACCATTCGAACGCCAGGTCATAGGACTTGGCGCGATAGGGATCCAGGAGCGGATTTCCCGCCGTCACTGTCTTGTTCGCGCCCTGAATCTGCACCGTGGCGCCCGGCGCAAGAATGCCGAGACCGGCCGTCTGGCCGCCGCCGTTGGGCCGCGCCATGACCTTCGCCGCGCCCGCTCGCACGAGGAACTCGTCGGTTACTTCCAGCACAAGGTTCAACGAGGGCAACGTGTCGCTGTACTTGCGCTCGACGGTCGTGAAGAGGGGACTGCCGGAAGTGAACGTATAGCCTGACGAAGTCTGCTCCGTCTCGACATAGCGCACGCCGAGATTGCCTCTCAGCGGCAATCCGAACACCTCAGTAGAAAAATCCGCTTGCACGAAACCGCCAAGGTCTTCTTCCTCGATCTCGTAGTTGTTGCCCAGCGCAGGCTCGATGCCCACACGGAACAGGGCAGGGTCGTACAGGCCGAAGAGAGCAGCGGAGCGCTGCAGATCCGGTATCAGCCACGTCGTCGCGCTTCCGGCCGGCATGTCGAGATTGCCGCTCATCGAGACGAGCCGGCTGTAGTCCGCGATCGGAGTTGCACGAACATTGGCGGGAATGACGCCTTCCTGATTCGCGGTCGTGCCGTTGGACCGCGCTTTCGATTCCGTCTCGAAGGAGAACTTCTTCCACTGCGGTCCCGCCTTCAATGTCACTGCGTCGCTCATGTCCCACGCGACTTCGAAGGAGGCCGTCTGGAACTCATTGACGGAGCTTTGCGGGCGCAGGCGGATCTGCGACAGCGCCCATGTCGCAGGACTCGTCACATCGACATTTCCGTAGGTGATCAACGGCAACCGGTTGTCGCCCCGGTAATCGAAACTGTAGCCATCAACATCGGCGCGATCGAAGAGCAACGTCGTCTGCACGGGATTGTCGTGCTTCGCCTCCGAGTACCCGACCAGCGCGTGCAGGCGCCAGGTGTCGGAGAAGTTGTGAGCGCCGTCGAGCGTGACGTGAGTGAACTCCGTTTTCAGCTCGTCATATCGCGCTTCGGAACGGACGTCCACGTTGTCGAACACGCCGTAGACCAGCGTGTTGCTCGGATCGATCACGGCGTCGCGTGGATTCACGTTCCCGATGGCCTGCGGTGCGCCGGTGCCGTCGTTCGCGCTGAATACGGGCGCCTCCAGGAAGATTTCCGATCGCTCGGCGTCGAACTCGGCGTACAAGGCGTCGAGGCTGAGGAGCGTCCCGTCCGCAACCTGCCACTGCAGCGAGCCGGTGATCCCGAAGCGCTCCTGGTCATGCTCGTAAATGTCGTAACGCGGGATACGCGGCCGGAATGCGGTGTTGAGCTGCGTCCAGCGTCGGCGCAGCCGGCGTAGCCCGGGGCCAGCGGACCGAAATCGGCGACCGCATTGAGGGATGCCGTCCGAGTTCCGTGAGTCTTGCCAGCGCACCGTGCTCGACCCTTCGTCGAGCAACTTGCCTTTCGGTGTACGCGACCGACAACAAGGCGCCGAACTTGCCGTCGGCGAACGTGTCGCTGATCAGGAAAGCGCCGCGCGGATCCAGGTCTTCGGTGATGTCGTTGTAGCTGCCCTGCACGCCGGTCACGACCGTGAAGCCGTCGTAGTCGAATGGACGCGCGGAGCGCAGATCGACGGTGGCGCCGAGCGAACCTTCTTCTGTTTCCGCGGCGCTGGTCTTGCGGATCGTGATCGAGTTGAACAACTCGGAGGCGAACGTGTTGAAGTCGAAAGACCGGTCGCGATTGGTGCCGCCCGCGGCGTCGGTACCGCCGTTCGCGCTCATCGCCTCCATACCGTTGATGCGGACGCGCGTGAACTGCGGGCCGAGGCCGCGCACGCTGATCTGCCGGCCCTCGCCCGCGTCGCGCGCGATCGACACGCCCGGCACGCGCTGAATTGATTCGGCCAGGTTCAGATCGGGAAAGTCGGCGATGTCTTCGGCGACGATGGCGTCGACCGCCCCAACTGCATCGCGCTTTTCGTCCAGCGCGACGCTCAGGCTCTGACGAAATCCTGTGACGATGACCTCCTCGATCTCTTCCGATTGTAGCAGCGCTCTCCTGCGCGACCGCGCTCAGTGCGACGACCGAACAGGACGCGAGGCCGAGAATGGCCCGGACGGTTGCAGCGGACCAGGTTGCGATCACGAGCGAGCAGCATGTGTTTTTCCCCCATGAGACGACTGCGGTTCCCGTTGCGCGGCCGGCCCCGACAGGCGCGTCGCGCAGGCGGAGATTGAATCCTTCCTGACACCGGTAGCATGATAAGAACACGGCCATGACACCGGTGACAACGAAAGGCTAGCAGAGCGCCATGCAGCGCCGGCAAGACGGGGGCGAACCCGCTGATGTTTCCGCGCGACCGCCGGTTAGTTGATGCTTTGCAACAGGACACGCTGGGAGCGTGCATCCGAGTCCCGGTATCTGTTTAATCGAGCGCCTTATGAACAACGCGATCGTCTGCTTTCGGCGAAGTGCTGCTGCGGCTGTCCTCCCCCGACAAGGAGTGCCTGCTGCAGTCGCCGCGCTTTGAGGCGCATGTCGGGGGCGCGGAAGCCAATGTGGCGGTGTCGCTGCATCGTCTGGGACACCGCACGCGAATGATCAGTGCACTGCCGGATTCCGCGCTCGGCCGCGCATGTGCGGACGAGCTGCGGCGCCATGGCGTCGACACTGACGAGATTCGCTTCCGTGAGGGTCGAATGGGCCTGTATTTCCTGACCCACGGCGCCGGACATCGGCCCGCGGAAGTCCTGTACGACCGCGCCAATTCCGCCTTCGCCAGCGCGCCGGCGGATCTTTACGACTGGGACGCGCTCCTGGCGGAGGCTGCGTGGCTGCACGTCTCAGGAATTACTCCCGCAGTGAGCGCGGCGGCGGCGGACGCGGCGCTGGCCGCCATGGCGGCCGCCCGCCGCCGCGACGTGCAGATTTCTTTCGACTGCAATTTTCGCGCGCGCCTCTGGGGCGCGCGCGCCGACGAAGCGCCGCCGATCCTGCGTCGGCTGTGCGAACAGGCTGACCTGATCTTCGGCGATGAGCGCGACATTGAGTTCATGCTCGGACGTCGCTTCGACGACGCATCCGCGCCGAGGAAACGTCGTCAGGCCGCCGACGCTGCGTTCGAAGCTTTCTCCCATCTGAAGCACCTCGCCTGCACCGATCGCGCACGTCACAGCGTCGATGTCCAACAGCTCACCGGATGCCTGCAGGACAAATCCTCGACCTGGAGCAGCCGTTCGTATCCCCTGCACGGAATCGTCGATCGTATCGGCGCCGGCGATGCGTTCGCCGCCGGCGTTCTGCACGGCCTGATCGGCGGATTCGCCCCACAGGAAGCAGTCGATTTCGGGACAGCGGCCGCCGTCCTGAAGCATTCGATTCCGGGCGACTTCAACCTCGTGACCGTTGCAGACGTCAATTTGCTGCTGTCAGAACAGTCGGTGGACGTGAGGAGATAGATCGGGCCCGGGGCGCGGGGCTCGGGTCCGATCTTCTCTGGCCCGAGTCCCGCGCCCCGAGCCCCGCGCCCTTCCCGTATCATTGCTGCCCCATTTCCAGTTCGCCGGCCGATCGAGGCCGCGCGGGTTCTCTGCGGAGGCCGCCATGTACGATTTCCGGAAATTCTTTATCAATGGCGCGTGGGTCAGCCCGCAAGGCCGGCGGGAGCACGAGGTCATCAATCCCGCGACGGAACAGCCGATCGGCAAGATCCTGCTGGGAACGGCCGACGATGTCGATGCGGCAGTGAAGGCGGCGCGGGGGGCGTTCGAAAGCTTCTCGCAGACGTCGCGCGAGGAGCGCATCGCGCTGTTCGAACGCATCATCAAGGTGTACCAGAGCCGCATGCAGCAGGTCGCGGCCGCTATTTCCGATGAGATGGGCGCGCCGATGAAGTTCGCGCTGCATGCGCAGGCGGGCAGCGGTCTTGGGCACTTCGCAGCGACGCTCGCCGTGCTGAAAGAGTTCGAATTCGAAGAGTCAATCGGGACGACGCAGATTCGCCGCGAACCCGTGGGCGTGTGCGGCTTGATCACGCCCTGGAACTGGCCGATCAATCAAATCAGCTGCAAGGTCGCGCCGGCGCTGGCCGCCGGTTGCACCGTGGTGCTCAAGCCAAGTGAAGTCGCGCCGCTCAGCGCACATGTATTCGCCGAGATCCTCGAAGAGGCCGGCGTGCCCAAAGGCGTGTTCAACCTGGTCGACGGCGACGGGCCGACGGTGGGCGAAGCGATCGCCCGCCATCCAGACATCGACATGGTGTCGTTCACAGGTTCGACGCGCGCGGGCGTGCAGGTCGCGAAGGCCGCTGCAGACACGGTCAAGCGCGTGTCGCAGGAACTCGGCGGCAAGTCGGCGAACATCATTCTCGAAGACGCGGATCTCAACGCGGCGGTGAAAGACGGCGTGCTGTCGATGATGTCCAACACGGGTCAGTCCTGTAACGCGCCCTCGCGCATGCTCATTCCGGCGAAGTTGTATGACGAGGCCGTGAAGATCGCGAAGGCAGTTGCGGAGAAACCTGTCGTCGGCGATCCGAAGGCGGACGGCGTAACGATGGGTCCCGTCTCGAACAAGACGCAGTTCGAGAAAATCCAGCGGCTGCTGCAGAAAGGCGCTGAAGAGGGCGCAACGGTCGTCGTCGGCGGACCGGGCCGCCCGAAAGGCCTCGACAAAGGCTATTTCGTAAAGCCTACGGTCTTTGCGAACGTCACCAACAGCATGACGATCGCGCGCGAGGAAATCTTCGGGCCGGTTCTCGTGATGATTCCCTACAAGGATGAAGAGGAAGCGGTCCGCATCGCGAACGACACCATCTATGGTTTGTCGGGCTACGTGTACTCAGGGAACATCGACAATGCGCGTCGCGATCGCACGCCGGCTGCGAACGGGCATGGTTCACCTGAACGGCGCCTCGACTGGACATGAATGCACCGTTCGGCGGCTACAAGCAGTCGGGCAACGGCCGCGAATGGGGTCGCGAAGGACTGAAGGAGTTCCTGGAGACGAAAGCCGTGATGGGGTACGCCAGTGCTACTGGCTGACGGCCAATCGGCCAACTGGCCAACCGGTTAATCGGACAGCGATTGCCCGGAAGCGCACGGCGCGTTCGCACTCTGGCCAACAATCCGGTTGGCCGGTTGGCCAGTTGGCGAGGTCATCGCACTGGACCTACTTCGGGATTCGCGGCGGCGGCCGGCGCGCTCGTCGTCGTTCGATCAAAGACTCGCCGGGCCTTGATTCCCGAAAGCTCAGTATCGCCGCTCCAGTTCATCAGATACTCGAGCTGACCCGTTTTCAGCAGGCGAAATTTCTCGACGACGCGCGGCCCCTTGCGCACCCTGCGCTCGATCACGAACCACTCGCCGTCCCAACCGACGTCGGAATCGGCCAGCTGACCCTCGGGCATCGACACTTGGGTGTGCGACCCGGCGGTGACCCGCCGGGATTCAACCGCTGAAGTGATCTCCACAACGGCGCCGGTTTGCCGAATCTCCAGCGTCTTCGTAATTCCAAGCATCCGACGAAAGTTTTCTTCGCGCTGCTTCTGCCACGGCCGCTGCGCCGGCCGATTGGGCGGCGGCGCGTCGACGTCGATGTCAGACGGCGCACCGGGCGGCCGCGACATTTCGACCTCGCGACGCAGCCGCTCGAAGCGCTGGCGCTCTTTCTCCAGGCGCTCGGCGAGCATTCTCTCGGGGTCATCGCTGAGCGCGACGTTCAGCGTCCAATCTCCCGCGAGACTGACGCCACGAGCCGATGCCGCGTCGTAGTTTGCCGAGGCGATCGCAGAGCACAGGTACAGGCCGAGCGCGAGCAGACGGCGGCTCATGAGAGTGGTGAGGCGGCGGGATGATGAATAGTGCATTGATCGCGTTGCACTCTACCGGTCGCTCCTGTGGCGTGTGAAGTGCGCATGACACAAGCGCGACAAACATCGACAAATCTGACGGGATCAGGCTTGGGCGCCCGTGGTCTGCGCGGAGTGCTCGGGCACAGGCGCAGGGATGCGCCCGCCGCCGTAGGTGGCGAGCGAGGAACAAGAGTCGCGCCTTTTGTTCGGAAGCACACGGCGCTTGCGACAGGAGTCCAATGCGGCGTTTGGATGTGGAGCGGGTGATGGGAATCGACGAATCTGCCGGGAGCAGATTCGGCGCTGCTGGCGCGCGTTCGCGGGCGAACCAGGGATGGTACGCATCCAACCCACGTTCATAGTCGGTTCGCCGGCCCTGCACAACGCGAAACGGATGGAGCGGGTGATGGGAATCGACAAGTTTGACGGGATCAAACTTGGGCGTCCGTAGTCCTCGGAGGGCGCTCGGCAGAGCGCGGACCATGGATGGTCCGCGTCCAACCCACGTGGAGTGGGTTCGAACTCCATCATTGAACGCAATGAGCAGCGTAGCTGCGAAATGGAGCGGGTGATGGGAATCGAACCCACGTTAGTAGCTTGGGAAGCTACAGTTCTACCATTGAACTACACCCGCACTGCGTTCGATTCTATGCATCCGGCCAAGCAGCCGGCAACTCTTCAGAGGTGAATTTTGAGGTTCGACCTGCGCGACCTGGAACTGTTCGCGGCGGTCGCTGACGCGGGCAGCATCGCGCGCGCGGCTGAGCGCTCGCACACCGTCGCCTCGGCGGTGAGCAAGCGCATTTCCGATCTGGAAGAGAGCTTCGGGACTACCCTCATCGTTCGCGGCGCCAAGGGGGTCGAACTGACGGCGGCCGGCCACGCCTTGCTGGTGCGGGCGCGCGTGCTCCTGCATCACGCGACGCAACTCGATGACGAAATGCGCAGACACGCCTCGGGCGCACGGGGCTACGTGAAGGTGTTCGCCAACATTTCTTCCATCGTGGAGTTCCTGCCGGGAGCGCTCGCATCGTTCGCCGCGAGCCACCCTGACGTGCATGTCCATCTCGAAGAGCATGTGAGTGCGGCGATCGCTGCAGCGGTGGCGAACAACTCGGCAGACTTCGGCATCGTGAGCGAACTGCCTGCGATCGACGGACTTCGCACGGAACCCTTCCGTAACGACGAGTTGGTGATCGTGTTGCAGCCGCAACATCCGCTCGCGAGACGCAGCTCCGTCTCCTTTACCGAAGCGGCGGACCAGCCTTTCATCGGACTGCACGCAGGTAGTTCGCTGCATCGTCTGATGACGCGGGCTGCGGCAGACGCCAGCACGGCGTTGAACTGGCGCATACACGTCACGAGCTTTGACGCGGCATGCGCCATGGTGGCGGCGGGACTGGGCGTGACGGTCGTGCCGCGAGCCGCGACGACGCCGTACATTCGCTCTCTGAGTCTCGTCTCGATTCCGCTCAACGATCCGTGGGCCCGGCGCCAGCTGTTTCTCTGCACGAGAGCGAATGCGCCGTTGCACCCGGCCGCGAACCTGTTGTTCGAACACCTTCGCAGCCAGCAACCACAGGACGCGGATCGCGGATAGCGAACATGGCCGACGATCAAACACCTGAGCGCCCTGCCGCCGCCAGGCGCGGCATTCGCAGTTTTGTGATTCGCGCCGGTCGCGCGACTGCGGCGCAGGAGCGCGCGCTCACTGACCTATGGCCGATATACGGTGTGGAGTTTTCTGCCAACCCTCTCGATCTCGATGCGTTGTTCGGCCGCAGCGCGCCGCGCATGCTCGAGATCGGGTTCGGTGCAGGTGAAGCATTGCTTGGCTTCGCGCAAGCCAACCCGCAATACGACTGCATCGGCGTCGAGGTGCATCGCCCCGGAGTCGGCCGTGTGCTGCTCGGCTCGCACGCAGCTGGTCTCAGGAATTTGCGTCTCATCAATCACGACGCCGTCGAGGTGTTGCAACAGCAACTGCCGCCCGCGTCAATCTCGCTCGTCCACATTTTCTTTCCGGATCCCTGGCCGAAGAAGCGCCATCACAAACGACGACTGATTCAACCTCCATTTGTCGAGCTGCTTGCGCGCGTCGTCGCAGCGAACGGAACGCTGCGCCTTGCTACTGATTGGGCGCCCTACGCCCAACAGATACGCGAAGTGCTCGATGCATCCGTAGCGTTCGAGAACGTCGCGGCCGATGAAGGCTACGTTGCACGCGCCGCGGCTCGTCCACTCACACGCTTCGAACGTCGTGGACAACGACTCGGGCATGACGTGTGGGATCTCGAGTATCGACGACGCGCGTCACTGTGAGAGTGCTGTTACGCGAGCGTCACGCGATCATCGTGAGCACGATTTTTGATTGAATGCAGCGCAGTTTTTTGATGCTTTGCGGAAAAAATCCCTCTTGAATCCGCGCGCGCACAGGGCTAAAACAACTCATCGATGCGACATAAGTTGGTCGATATGCAAGGGGATGCTGTTCGCGCAAGGATCGCATCCGCCGCCAAAACGGAGGGAGTCATGACTTCGCCGAGTCCGGTCGTGGGCGATTGGTATCGCCGCCCCAATGGAGCGCTCTTTGAAATCGTCGCGATTGATCGCGACGACGGTACGATTGAAGTGCAGCACTTCGACGGCACTGTCGAAGAGTTCGATCTGGAATCTTGGGACGAACAGGATTTCGAAGAAGCGCGTGCGCCCGAAGACTGGACAGGTTCCGTCGACGTCGAACCCGAGGACTACGAGTCCGAACGCGAAGTCAACCCGGCGGGTGGGCTATGGACAGATCCGCTCACGAGCCTCGATCGTGCTGAGGCGTCTGGCTATTCGGAGTGGCCAACGCCGCGCGACACCTGACAGAACTCACTTCTCTTCACGTCTTCACGCGGCTGCCTGCGCGTTCGCGGCCGCGTGTATCGCAGTTTCGATCGACTACTACCTTCGCTTTTTATTTTACTAGCCCGCGCCCGCGCGATCGCGCGTTGGAGTGATCCCTGCAGTTCCCACTGATGCGTCCACGAACCCTGCACGCATCATCAACCAGAACAGCAGGATGCCGGGCGCCGCAATCACGGTCGTGAGCAGATAGAAGTTCACGTACCCGAATTGCTCGATAAGCGCACCCGCAGTCGTCCCCGTCAAGACGCGCCCGACGATGCTGGCCGCAGCAGAGATGAGCGCATACTGCGTGGCCGTGTAGCGCAGATCGCAAAGGGCGGAGAAGTAAGCGACGACAGTCACACCGCCGATGCCGCTCGCAATATTCTCGAATCCGATTGCAGCCGCCATCACCCAGTTTGAATGTCCGGCCGCTGCGAGCCCCGCGAAGCTCAGGTTCGAGATCGCCATGAGCCAGAGGCTGAGCAGTACGGAGCGCTTCATCCCCATACGCGCGTACAGAATGCCGCCGATGAAGATCCCGGCGAGATACGCCCAGAATCCGAACCCCACATCGTAAATGGCGATTTCGTCGTTCGTGTAGTGCAAGTCTTCGAACAACAATCTGAACGTGAGATTCGCCAGCGTATCGCCGATCTTGTGGAGCAGCACGAACAGCAACACGAGCAATGCGCCCCTGCGCCGAAAGAACTCGGCGAGCGGCGCCAGGATGGAATCCGCAACAGCGCTCCAGCCCTGGCGCGTCGTCGGCGCACGATGTCTCGCCGGCTCTCCAAGGATCAAACCGACCAAGATCGCCGGCAGGGCGAACACAGCGCAGGCGATATACGCGGTTTCCCACCCCCATCGCGCAGCGATCACCAGCGCCAGGGCGCCGGCCGCCACCGAACCGATTCGCCAACCATACTGCGACATGCCAGAGCCGACGCCGAGTTGACGCGGCTCCAGCGATTCGATGCGATAGGCGTCGATCACGATGTCGTAAGTGGCGCCAGCGATCGCAACCAGGATGGCCGCGACCGCAGTCGCTGTGAGACTGGCCTTCGGATCCACGAGCGCGAGGTTTACGACCGCGGCGGCCACCAGTATCCCGGCGAGCACCAACCACGAGACACGCTGTCCCAATCGTCCAAGGATCGGCAGCCGCACGCCGTCGACAACCCACGCCCATAGCCATTTGAGGTTGTACAGGAGGAAGGCGAGCGTGAACGCAGTGACCGCGCGCTTGTTGATTCCGTCTTGCGCGAGCCGCGTGGTCAGCGTCGCAGCGATCAGCGCGTAGGGTGCGCCTGATGAGACGCCGAGAAACAGCGCAGCGACCGGCGCGGCCTCGGTATAAGGACGCACGGCGGCGGGAATGTAGCGACGCCACCCGGGTTGCAGCGTCGAACTGGGTGCAGAACTCAACGGTGTGGATCCTTAGCGACAGACGAACCGAAGAGCCAGGAAAGATCATCACAAGCACTTTCGACTCGAACTCGGCGCGTACAGTCTGCAACCACCGCGCGACGTGCAACCAGTGCAGCTGTGCTCTTCATCGTGGCTTGTAGTCGTAGTCCATGACGAGCGGTGCGTGATCTGAGAAACGCTGCGCCTTGAAGATGTCGGCTTTGAGCACGCTTCCTTTCAAGCCGGGACTCAGGATCTGATAGTCGATCCGCCACCCGACGTTCTTCGCCCAGGCCTGACCGCGATTGGACCACCAGGTGTACTGCTCGGCGAGCTGATTGATTTCGCGAAACGCGTCGACGTAGCCGACCTCGCCGAAGAGACGATCCAGCCACGCGCGCTCCTCCGGCAGGAACCCGGAGTTCTTCTGATTCGAGCGCCAGTTCCTCAAGTCGATTTCCTTGTGCGCGATGTTCCAGTCGCCGCAGAGAATGTAGTCGCGCCGCTTGCGCTTGAGCGCCTGGAGATACGGCATGAACTCCTTCAGAAAACGAAACTTCGCCCGCTGCCGCTCCTCGCTCGATGAGCCTGACGGCAGGTACAGCGAGACGACCGACAGCTTGCCGAACTGCGCTTCGAGATAACGTCCTTCGCGATCGAACTCTTTCGAGCCGTGGCCGATCAGCACGCGGTCAGGCTTGCGCTTCGAATAAAGGCCGACGCCGCTGTATCCCTTCTTCTTCGCGTCATAGTAGTAGCAGTGATAACCCTTCGGACGATACATCGCATCCGCGATCTGCTCGCCCTGGCATTTCGTTTCCTGCAGACACACGACGTCCGCGTCCTGCGTGCGGATCCAGTCGAACATGCCCTTGCGCCCCGCGGAACGGACGCCGTTGGCGTTGAGAGTGATGATGCGCATGGTTCTATAGTGACTCGTGACCAGTGACTAGTGAATAGCAGCGTGCGCGTCCTTCCGGGTCCTGGCGTACTATTCACCATTCACCAGTCGCTAGTCACTTCAGGATGTCCTTCATCAATCTCTGTCTCGAACTCGGCGTGCTGCGCTTTGGCGAATTCAAGCTGAAGTCTGGTCGCGTCAGTCCGTACTTCTTCAACGCCGGCCTCTTCAACTCCGGCGGCGCACTGGCTGAGCTGGGCCGGGCCTACGCCAGCGCCATCGATGCATCGAGGTTGCCGTTCGACGTCCTGTTCGGTCCGGCGTACAAGGGCATTCCGCTGGTCACAGCGACGGCCATAGCGCTCGCCGACCATCACCAGCGCAACACGCCGTGGGCGTTCAATCGCAAGGAAGCGAAGGATCACGGCGAAGGCGGCAGCATCGTGGGGGCGCCGCTCCGCGGGCGCGTACTCATCATTGACGACGTCATTACCGCGGGCACGGCGATTCGCGAAGCCGTCGACATCATCCGGGCGGCGGGCGGCGAACCCTCTGGGGTCGTGCTGGCGCTCGACCGCCAGGAGAAGGGCCAGGGCGACCTGTCCGCGGTTCAGGAAGTCGAGCAGACGCTCCGCCTGCCCGTCTTCAGCATTCTGAAACTCGCTGATCTGATCGCGTACCTCGAAGGTGCGGGCGATGCAGCGCAGCTCGCCGCGGTAAAACACTACAGAACTGAGTACGGCGTCACGCTGCGCGGTTGACCTTGAAGACCCCTCCGGCACAATAGCCGTCACGATGTGGATTCGCATATTCAGCCGTTCTGGCGACAGCCGCCCTCGCGCCTGCTCTCTGCGCGGCGGCGCAGAAGCAAGTGAGCGGCTCGCAGAGCCGCGAAGCGTTTTATCGCTGCAAGGACGGCCGGGGGCAGACCCACTACGGCGACAGCATGCCGCCGGCGTGCGCCGGCTTCGATACCGAAGTGCTGAACGATCATGGGATGGTGCTGCGCGTCGTCGAAGGCGATCAGACGCGCGCCGAGCGCGTGGCGCGTGAGGCGACCGAGGCGAAGGCGCGCAAGGAACGCGACGCACGCCAGCAGCGCGATCGCATGCTCATCGAAACGTATCTGAGCGTCGAAGACATCGAGAGATTGCGCGATCAACGACTCGAGCTGCTGACCGCTCAGTACCGCCTGACCGAACTGAACATCGCGAGTCTGAGAGAACGCCAGGACCGCCTCGGGTTGCAGGTCGCGCGCTTCAAGCCCTACAGCGACCAGCCGAACGCTCCCCCGCTGCCGGACC
This sequence comes from uncultured Gammaproteobacteria bacterium, assembly GCA_963723505.1. Classification (GTDB taxonomy): domain Bacteria; phylum Pseudomonadota; class Gammaproteobacteria; order Steroidobacterales; family Steroidobacteraceae; genus Steroidobacter. The sequence goes on along the minus strand of CAVRQU010000014.1, from coordinate 224,372 downwards.
ATCTCGCAGAAGAGATGGTGAACACGGTGAACGGCATGCGCGTGTACAAGGAGTCGCTCATCAACAACCGCAAGGAACAGGCGGACATCAAGACGTCTTTCGACGCCGACATCAAGCGATTCAAGGAACTGAAAGGACTGAAGTGATTGGCGGACGGCGGACAGTGAATGAGCTCAAGAAGAGCGCACTGTCCGCCGTCCGCTGTCCGCCATTCACTGCGTCAGCTGCGCCCTGAACTGCCGAACCCGCCGGCGCCCCGCTCCGAAGCGGCAAATTCATTGACAACCTCGAACTCGACCTGCACGACGGGAACGACGACGAGCTGCGCGATGCGCTCGCCTGGCTGTATCGTGAAGGTCGTCTGCCCGCGATTCCAGCACGACACAAAGATCTGGCCCTGATAGTCGGAATCGATGAGTCCGACGAGATTGCCGAGCACGATCCCATGCTTGTGACCGAGTCCCGATCGCGGCAGGACGATCGCCGCGTAACCCGGGTCGCTTACATGAATTGCGACGCCTGAAGGGATCAGTTGCGCGTCGCCAGGCTTCAATTCAAGCGCTGCATCGATGCATGCGCGCAGGTCGACGCCGGCTGATCCTGCCGTCGCGTACTGGGGCAGCGGATAGTCGCGCCCAATGCGCGGATCAAGTATCCGCAGCTCGAGGCGACGCCGCACGGGATCGTTGGTCGAGTGCATTCCGTCAGCGGGCATGTGCTGATTTCGTTGTTGAGCTTGTAGTTCCGCGGGCGCGATAGCGTTCGGCGATGATCTCGATCAGTTGTTGCGCCAGCGCCGCCTTGCTTGCGAGCGACAGCTCGCGCTTGCCGTCTCGCCAGTACACAGTCAGTACGTTGTCGTCCCTGTCGAACGCCAGACCGTCGCCCACCTGATTGGCCGCGATCATATCGAGATTCTTGCCTGTCAGCTTGGCGAGCGCGTTGCGCTCGACGTTTTCCGTTTCTGCCGCGAAGCCGACCAGGAACGGCGGCGAGGGCGTTCGCGAGACGATGGCGAGCACATCGGGCGCGCGGGCGAGCGCGAGCGTCAACGTCTCGCTGGTCTTCTTGATCTTCTGGCGCGCCACTTCGCCGCAGCGATAGTCGGACACCGCGGCCGCGGCGATAAGGATGTCCGCGTCCGCTACGCTTCGCTGCACGGCAATCAGCATTTCTTCGGCGCTTTCCACATCGACGCGATCGACGCCGAGCGGGGTCGGAATCTGCACGGGCCCGCTCACAAGCACCACGTGCGCACCGGCGGCGCGGGCGGCCTCAGCCACTGCATAGCCCATCTTTCCCGAGCTGCGATTGCTGATGAATCGCACCGGATCGATGCGCTCACGCGTGGGTCCGGCGGTCACCACGACCTTGAGTCCGTGCAGCAGCCCAACGCCGCCTCGCACCGTAAATAACTCGTCGGCGATCTGCGCCGGCTCCACCATGCGACCGACGCCGACTTCGCCGCAGGCCTGCTCGCCGCTCGCGGGGCCGAGCACGCGAACGCCGCGGTCCTGCAACACGCGGACGTTGGCCTGTGTCGCGGGATTCGCCCACATCTGTCGATTCATCGCAGGGGCAAGCGTGATCTGTGCGGCAGTTGCGAGGCAGAGCGTCGTCAGCAAGTCATTGGCGAAGCCGTGCGCAAGCCTGGCGATGAACTCGGCAGTGGCCGGCGCGACGACGATCTCCTCCGCCCACCGCGCAAGTTCGATGTGCCCCATCGCAGCCTCGGCGCTCTCGTCCCACAGATCGGCCCGCACCGGCTTGCCGGACACGGCCTGAAAGGTGAGCGGGGTTACGAACTGCTGGGCGCCGCGCGACATAACGACCTGAACTTCCGCGCCTCGTTCGATGAGGCGACGCACCAGGTCAGGGCTTTTGTAGGCGGCGATGCCGCCGGTCACGCCGAGCAGGATCTTGCGGGGCTGCGAACTCATGGCGACGAATTATGGGCGCGGCTCGAGGGAGCGGCAAACGACCGCGACGCATATCCGCATTCCGTGACGGAATGGAGTGAACGGCCGTAAACCCGCCGCATTTTCACGTAAATCGGCCCGTATCTGCTCCGCCGCGGTGGGATACACGCCCGACAATGCCGACTCTCAGGGACGAATCGGGGAACGCAGCATGTCGATACGTGACTGGCCGGCAGGCGAGCGCCCACGCGAAAAGCTGTTGGCGCAGGGGGCGAACACGCTGAGCGAAGCCGAATTGCTCGCGCTTCTCCTGCGAGCCGGGCCGCCGGGTCAGACCGCGCTGGACATCGCTCGCGCCTTGTTGGTGGAGTTCGGCTCGCTCCGCGGCCTTCTGTCCGCGGATCGCGAACGCGCCTGCCGCGCCCGCGGTCTCGGACCGGCTCGATATGCGGTGCTGCAGGCGGCGCTGGAATTGACGCGTCGCCACTATCAGGAACTCATGATGACGGGCTCGGCGCTCGCAAACCCGCGAGCTACACGGGATTTTCTGCGAATGCGTTTGCGCGACCTTCCTCACGAGGTCTTCTGCTGCGTGTACCTCGACAACCGTCACCGCGTAATCGCTTTTGAAGAGCTCTTCCGCGGCACCATCGACGGGGCGAGCGTGCACCCACGGGAGGTCGTCAAGCAGGCGCTTGCGCGGAACGCCGCGGCCGTGATCCTCGTCCATAACCACCCGTCCGGCCTCGCTGAACCGAGTCAGGCGGATGAACTGATCACCCGCAGGCTGAAAGAAGCGCTGGGGCTGGTCGATATCCGCGTGCTGGACCACCTCGTGGTCGGCGACGCGGTTTGTGAGTCGTTTGCTGAACGAGGGCTGCTATAGGACGGCTCGTTGGCCAACCGGCTAACCGACCAACTTGGCCAGAATCCGGAACCGGGACCCGAACCGCGTTCGGACGGGTTACCCTGTTGGCCAGTTGGCCCGTTATGTCCTTGCCGCTCAGGCGGCTCGCTGGTATAAAGCGCGACTCGTTTTTCGGCCCGGGCCGCGGTTTTCAACGCTGACCCGGCCCTCTAAGGAACTCAGCCATGTCCAGAGTCTGTCAGGTAACCGGCAAGCGGCCGATGACCGGCAATACTGTGTCGCACGCCAATAACCGGCGGCGGCGGCGCTTCCTGCCCAACCTGCACGTCCAGCGGTTCTGGCTGGAAAGCGAGCGTCGCTTCGTCAGTCTGCGCGTCTCGACCCGCGGGCTCCGCACCATCGAGAAGAAGGGCATCGAATCCGTGATTGCGGAACTGCGCGCCAAGGGCGTCGAAGTCTGAGCCTCGAGATCCGGAGGAACTGAACCATGCGCGAAAAGATCAAGCTCGTCTCGACCGCCGGCACGGGTCACTTTTACACGACGACGAAGAACAAGCGTCTGCATCCAGACAAGATGGAAGTGCGGAAGTTTGATCCGAAAGTCCGTAAGCACGTCGCCTACAAGGAAGCCAAGATCAAATAAGTGCGAAGTGATTCGTGACTGGTGACTCGTGACTGGTCAGAGAAAAACCCGCCAACCGGCGGGTTTTTCGTTTCCGAGGCGACAAAAAGAAAAGCCCGCCGAAGCGGGCTTTTTCGTGGGTCTCGCCGGGGCGACCTCACACGTCAGGCAGCCTGCAGCGCATAGCCGCGCAAGCTCTCGGCGAAATCCTGCAACGCCTTGATGCCGCTCGCTTCAGCCTGCGCGATCCAGTCCTTCAGATGCTGCAGCAACTTGTCGTTGCTCATGTTGGCGCCGCTCCACAGCACGCGCAGACGTTCGCGAAACTCGTGCACTGTCTTGAGGGCGTGATTTGACGCCAGCACTTCTTTCAGGCGCGACTGCGCCGTTGCATCGAGCAGCACCGGTTCGCGGACCAGCAGCTTCTTCATTCTGCGGGTGATATGGCCGCCGGCCTGGCGCAGCTGCTCACGAAACACGGGCAGCGTCACGTTGCGCGTGTACTCGCGCAGCACATGCATGCGATTGACGATGACGGCGCGCACCGTCTCGAGGTCGACGCGCTCGCGAGGCGGCACGTGCGCCGGCGCAGGCGCGATACGCAACACCTTCGCCAGGCCCAATGCCTGAAAAATGCGGATGTAGAGCCAGCCGATATCGAACTCCCAGCGGTAGATCGAGAACTTGGCGGAACTCGGGAATGCGTGATGGTTGTTGTGCAATTCTTCGCCGGCGACGATCAAGCCCCACGGCACGACATTGCGCGCCGCATCCGGACACTCGAAGTTGCGATAACCGTAGTAGTGCCCGATGCCGTTGATGACGCCCGCCGCCATCAGCGGATTCGCCAGCATCTGCACCGCGATGATGATGATGCCTGGCACGCCGAACAGCATCAGATCGGTAATCACCATGAGAACGATGCCGAGATTCCGGAAGCGCGAGTAAAGCCTGCGCTCCGCCCAGTCCTCCGGCGTGCCGCGTCCATACTTGTCCACGGTTTCCGGATTACGCGCCTGCGCCTGATACAGCTCCGCGCCTTCAAGCAGCACTTTCTTGAGACCGAAGATGACGGGGCTGTGAGGATCGTCCTGCGTCTCGCAACGCGCGTGATGCTTGCGATGCACCGCGACCCATTCGCGCGTCACGATGCCGGAGCTCATCCACAACCAGAAGCGGAAAACGTGACGCAGCGCGGGATGCAAGTCGAGGCTGCGATGCGTCGCGTCACGATGCAGGTAGAGCGTCACGCCCATGAACGTGAACTGCACCATCAACACGGTTGCAATCACGTAACCCCAGAAGTCAAGGTTCAGAATTCCGTAGAGAAAATCGAGATTCACTGGCAAAAAACCTGCGGGCGCGAGGAAGGGAATGGATTAAGGAAAATCGGGGACCGGCGGACTATAGCGGACGACCCCTGCCCCTACAAATGAGCGTATCCCTGCACTGGTCGCGAGGACGGGTTCAGCCTCGGCAGGTTCCGCCATACTGTGATGGCGTTCTCACTGCATTCAAGCTCATAGACCGCTCATGCCAGAACTTCCCGAAGTCGAAACGACGCGTCGTGGCGTCGCGCCTGCTGTCGCTGGCCGCGTAATCAGGAAGGTCATCGTGCGCGAACCGCGTCTGCGCTGGCGCGTCCCGCAGGAACTGGCGCGCGAAGCGGTCGGTCAACGCGTGCGCGATCTGCGCCGACGCGCCAAGTATCTGCTGTTCGATCTGGAGCGCGGCGCGATGATTCTGCATCTGGGCATGTCAGGCAGTCTGCGACTTGCGCCGAGCGCAGCCCAACCCTTGCTGCACGATCACATCGACATCGTGCTCGATTCGGGCGTCTGCTTGCGCTTCAACGATCCGCGACGATTCGGCAGCCTGCTGTGGACTACAAACGATCCGCTCACTCATCCGCTCCTCACTACGCTCGCGCCCGAGCCGCTGTCGGATGAGTTCGACGGCGCTTACCTCGCTCGAATCGCCCGAGGTCGCCGCGTCGCGATCAAACAGTTTGTGATGAACAGCCGCGTTGTCGTGGGCGTCGGCAACATCTATGCGAGTGAAGCGCTGTTTCGAGCGCGGATCCGACCGCGACGCGCGGCGGGACGCGTTACACGCGCGGAGTTCGATGCTCTGGCGAACTCCATCAAGGCCGTGCTCAATGACGCGATCCGCGCCGGCGGCACGACGTTGCGCGACTACATCAACCCCGACGGTATGCCGGGCTATTTTCGCCAGAAGCTGTATGTGTATGAACGCGTCGACGAACCCTGCCGCGTATGCAGGACGCCGATCCGACATCTTGCTCAGGGGCAGCGGTCGACGTATTTCTGTCCGCGCTGTCAGCGCTGAGGCCAACTTGCCAACTGGCTTACCGGTCGCTGGCAAGACCTGGAGTCAGAAGGCCTCTGCGCTTCCGGCCAGCTTGCCAGTTGGCCAGTGAGCCGGTTGGCCAAGATTCAATACACCACTCCCACGCCCACGCCCCGCGGATCGGAGATCGCTTTGACTTCTCCGGTCCGATAGTCCCACGTGACGATCTGCATGTTGCCGGGCTGACGTGCTTCGCGGATCGCGTGCCCATACTTCTGCAATGTCGCCTTTTCGTCTTCGGTGAATGCGCCGGGCTCGAATGAGAGCATGTCCGGCATGTACTGGTGGTGATAACGGCCCTTGCGAACGAATTCTTCGGGCGCCAGCCCGTCCAGCCAGTCGAGCGTCGCGAGCAGCACCATGCCTGTGATGTAGCTGCCGCCCGGCGTTCCGAGGATCATCAAACCGTCGGCCTTCTCTACGAATGTCGGCGTCATGCTGGACAGCGGTCGCTTGCCGGGCGCGATCGCATTTGCATCAGCGCCGACCAGGCGAAATCCGTTAGGTACGCCAGGCTTGGCGGCGAAGTCGTCCATCTCGTTGTTGAGCATCACGCCAAGGCCGGGAACCATCAGTCCCGAGCCAAAAAAGAAGTTGATCGACAGCGTGCCTGCGACGCGATTGCCTTCCGCGTCGATCACCGAGAAGTGCGTCGTCTGCTGGCCTGGCTCAGCCGTCGTGATTCCCGGCAGCGCATCGCTTGGCGTGGCGCGGTCCATCCGGATCGAGGCGCGCTGGCCAGCGGCGTAGTACGGGTGCACCAGCTTCGCGAGCGGCACGTCGACGAAATCCGGATCGCCCAGATACTCCGCGCGATCGCGATGTGCGCGGCGCATCGCCTCGACGACGAGATGTTTGCGCGTCGCACCGTCGAGCGCTTTCAGGTCGAAGCCCGACAGGATATTGAGCGCGTCAATCAGGGCGACGCCGCCCGAAGAAGGCGGCGGCGCGGAAACGATGCGGGCGCCGCGATATTCACCGCTCAGCGGCTTGCGCTCTTTCACCTCATATTGCGCGAGGTCTTCCATCGACCAGACGCCGCCCAGTTTGCGCACGCCCTCGACGAGCTTGCGGGCAACCGGGCCTTTGTAATAGCCGTCCGGCCCCTGCGCCGCCAAAGTGCTCAGCGTCTGCGCCAGATCGGGCTGTCTGATGACGGCGCCGATCGGCGGCGTTGAGCCCTTGTGCAGGAACACAGAAGCGGCGGCGCCGCTGCTGAACGTCTGGCGCTTGGCTTCGATGCCGCCGCGCAAACGCGCATTGAGCGGGAATCCTTCGCGCGCCAGACGAATGGCGGGCGCAAGGCTCTGCTTGAGCGGAAGGCGCCCGTATTCGTTCGCCAGGTGCGCGAAGCCGGCGGGCTCGCCGGGAATGCCGGCGGCAAGCGCCGTAGCAACGGATCGCCCGACCGCCACGGCGCCGCTTTCATCGAGGAACATGTCGCGCGTTGCGGCGCGCGGGGCTGTTTCACGCGCGTCGACCATGGTTTCGAAGCCGTCGGACGCACGATGCAGCAACCAGAATCCGCCGCCGCCCAGCCCGGAGCTGCTCGGCTCGACAACTGCGAGCGCGGCGCTGATCGCGACCGCCGCGTCGAAGGCGTTGCCGCCTTGCTTGAGAATCTCGAGCCCGGCCTGCGTCGCAAGTTCATGCGCGCTTGCGACGCCGGCTCTGGACGGCTTGCGCGCGTCATCGGCAATCGCGACCAACGGCAAGACGAGCAGCGCGAGCAGGATGATCCGTACGCGCGGCTGCGGGTGTGACGACAACTGCATGAATGATCCGCGATCGTTCGAGGAAGAGACCTGGCGCGGACTATTGTTGAGCTCGCCGCTTCGCCCACGCGCGTTGCAACGCTGCTTCAACGATCGGGTGCACAAACTGCGCAACGTTGCCGCCGAGGCTTGCGATCTCGCGCACCAACGTCGAGGAGATGAAGGTGAACTGCTCCACGGGGGTCAGAAAGACGTAGTCCACCTTATCCGACAAGTGCCGGCTCATGGTCGCGAGCTGAAACTCAAAATCGAAATCGGAAACGGCGCGCAGGCCGCGCAGCACGACGCGCAGGTCGTGCTGTTCCGCGAAGTCGACCGTTAGCCCCTTATACGAAGTCACCTCGACGTTCGGAATGCCGCTCAGGACTTCACGGGCGAGCTCAACGCGCTCATCCACGGTGAACAACGGCGCCTTGCCGGGATTGGCGGCGATCGCCACGACCACGCGATCGAAGATATCGGCCGCGCGCCGCACGAGATCGTGGTGGCCGTTCGTGATCGGATCGAACGTCCCGGGATACATGGCGCCGGTCATATCAACCTCTTTTCAGGACGGAGCACTGACCCGCAGCAGATGATAGCCGACCTGCCCGGCGCGCTTCGTGCGATGTACAGCCCAGTGCGGCGGCAAGGCAGGCAATGCCGCGTCTGCGGAACATTCCACGTAGACCCATGCTTCTTTCGCGAGCCAGCCGCGCGCGAGCGCATCGCAGATCTCCTGCAGCATGCCGGACGCGAATGGCGGATCGAGAAAGACCAGATCGAACGTCTGCGGCGGACCCTGCAGGAAGCGCCGCGCATCCTCGGTGACGACCGCGCCGGTCTCCGCGCCGAGCCGCTTGAGCGTTTCGGCAAGATGCCTGCCGATCCGCGGGTCGCGATCGACAAACGTCACGTGCGCCGCGCCGCGCGACAGCGCTTCGACGCCCAATGCGCCGCTGCCCGCGAACAGATCCAGACAGCGCGTCCCGAGAATGTGGGACTGCAGCCAGTTGAAGAGCGTCTCGCGCACGCGATCGGGCGATGGCCGCACGGCGTCAATCGGTGGAAAGTCAATTGGAACGCCCCGCCAGCGTCCGCCAATGATGCGCAAACGGTTGGCGGGCGCGGCGGCGCGCACCGCAGTCTTTTTGCTGACGACGCGGGCCATGCCGCAAATCATAGCGCGGCGGTGCGCTCTCTCCGCGATGATCGTCAGTCCGCCCCAGACCTGCTGCTAGAATCGATCGCCCATTCCTCCTTACCGCCCTCACGTGATGTTTGGTTTCGGATCAAAAGCGAACGAGCCCCCGCCCGCTGCAGAGAAGCCTGCTGAAAAGCAGAGCCTGTTCAAGCGACTGCGCGCCCGGCTGAATCGCGGCGACTCGTGGCTTACCTACGATCTTGCGAATCTCATCCCCGGCGGACGCATCGATGATCACGTGCTCGATGAACTCGAGACCCGGCTGATCATGGGCGATGTCGGCGTCGAGACGACCGGGCGCATCCTCGAAGGATTGCGCAGGAAAGTGGCCCGCAAAGAACTGGGCGATCTCGATGCGTTGCTCGGCGCCTTGCGTGCGTCGCTGCTCGACATCGTTCAACCCAGCGCACGGCCGCTGACGATCGACCGCAGCGCGGCGCCTTTCGCCGTCCTCGTCGTCGGGGTCAACGGGGCCGGCAAGACGACGACCATCGGCAAGCTGGCTCGGTTGTTCAAGGCGGACGGTCTCAAGATCATGCTTGCCGCCGGCGATACGTTTCGGGCGGCGGCTGTCGAGCAGTTGCAGATCTGGGGACGAGCGCAACGAGGTCGCCGTGATCGCACAGGCGACGGGCGCCGATTCCGCGGCGGTTGCGTTCGACGCCATGCAGGCGGCGCAGGCTCGACGCATCGACGTACTGATCGCCGACACCGCGGGTCGCCTGCACACCCAGTCGAATCTGATGGACGAGTTGAAGAAGGTGAAGCGCGTCATGGGACGCGTCGACGCCCGCGCGCCGCACGAGGTCCTGCTGGTGCTCGATGCGAGCCAGGGACAGAACGCGCTTCAGCAGGCGCGCTTGTTCAACGATGCGCTTGGCGTCACAGGCGTCGTCGTCACCAAACTCGACGGGACCGCAAAAGGCGGAATTGTGTTTGCGATTGCGAGCGAGCTGCAGCTGCCGATCCGTTATATCGGCGTCGGCGAATCCGCTGAGGATTTTGCCGGCTTCGACGCCGAAGCGTTCGTGGATGCGCTTCTGAAACGCGACGCCGCGGCGTAGTCGTCATATCGAGCCAGAAAACAAGAATGATCCGATTCGATCACGTCTTCAAACGTTACCCGAACGGCCGCGAGGCTCTCAGCGATCTGTCGCTGGAAATCGGAAGCGGCGAAATCGTCTTCCTCACCGGACACTCCGGCGCCGGGAAGTCCAGCCTGCTCAAGCTCATCGCGCTGATCGAGCGGCCGAGTCGCGGGCAACTCATCGTGAACGGGCAGAACGTCGCGGGCGTATCGCGCGCGAAAGTGCCGGCCTTTCGGCGGCAGATCGGCATGGTGTTCCAGGATCACAAGCTCCTGCATGACCGCACGATCTTCGACAACGTGGCGCTCCCTCTCATCATCGCGGGGATCAGCGCCAAGGAGATCGGCAAGCGCGTACGCGCCGCGCTCGATCAGGTGGGCCTGCTCGCACGCGAGCAGAGCGTGCCTCTCGAATTGTCGACGGGCGAGCAGCAGCGGGTAGGCATCGCGCGCGCGGTCGTGAGCAAGCCGCCCATCCTGATCGCGGATGAGCCCACGGGGAATCTCGATCCGGATCTGTCGATCGAAGTCATGAACATTTTCCGGCGCTTCAATGAAGTCGGGGTCACCGTGCTGATCGCAAGTCACGATCTGTATCTGCTGGAGCACTTTCCGGTGCGACGCGTGCGCCTGGAAGGCGGTCGATTCGTCGAAAGCCTGGCCGCAGGGCAGGCGTCCGCCCAGAGGCTGCTTGATCCTGGCAAGTTGCTGGCGCGCGGCGAGGGCGCGGCGTCATGAGCGTCTGGCTCGGCCGCCATCTGCAGACGCTGATCGGCTCGCTCGGTCGCCTGACGCAACAAAAGCTCGCCACGCTTCTCACAGCGCTCGTGATCGGGATTGCACTCGCGTTGCCCGCGTGCCTGCATCTCTTCATCACGAATGCGCAGACGGCGACGGGCAGCTGGAATCGCGCCGTCGATTTGACCGTCTACCTCAAGCGGCCGACGTCCGCCGATGAGGCCCGGCGCGTCGCAGAACATTGGCGACAGCGTCGCGACGTGGCGCAGGTCGAGCTGATTCTCGCAGACGCCGCACTGAGGGAATTTCGCCGGGAGTCCGGATTCGGCGCCGCTATCGACGCGCTGAATGAGAACCCGCTGCCGCATACGCTGGTCGTGCGCCCCACCCCCGGGTATGCAACTGCGGCCCAATTGGAGGGATTGGCGCGCGAGATGCGCGGGACGCCTTCAGTGGACGCCGTGCAGCTCGATACCGCGTGGGTCAATCGCCTGAACGCGATCCTTCAGGCGATCAGGCGTGCGCTGGTGCTTACCGCGGCCGTGCTGGCGCTGGGCGTGATCGTGATTGTCGGGAACACAATCCGGCTCGACATTCAGAATCGACGCGACGAGATCGAGATCACGAAGCTCGTGGGCGGGAGCGACGCGTTCGTGCGTCGTCCTTTTCTGTACAACGGCGTGTGGTACGGGCTGGCGGGCGCCCTGATTGCCTGGGTCATCACGGCCGTGGCCACTGGCGTTCTCAGGGACCCGATCGCCCGGATAGCTGGCCTCTACGGAAGCGCCTTTCGGGTACGCGGACTGGGACTGGAGTCCTCCCTTCTGCTTCTGGCCGCCGGCGTCGTGCTCGGCTGGCTCGGATCCTACGTGGCCGCAACCCGCCATCTGCGCGCCATCGAGCCGACTTGAGTTGGCGCCCAGCTCGGCTCGTTTCCTCGAATCATTCTTATAGATCAAACGGTTACGGTTTGCCGAGCGAGCTGCGGCAGCGCAGCGTCGGCGCTGGAACCTTTTTCGCCTTTTAGCACTCCAACCGTGCGACTGCTAAACTCGCCCGCTGACCAATATTGCCTCACGATTTCCGGAGGGAAGCTTTCCTGATGACCACCGCCCTGATCCGCTCGAACACTGATCTCGTCCTCGCCGGTCCCGTCGGCAGCCTTGACGCCTATATCGAGCGCGTGTCGCGGATTCCCGTGCTGAGCCGCGAGGAGGAAGTCGCCCTCGCCGCGCGCTTTCGCAGCGAGGAAGACCTGGACGCCGCACGTCAGCTCGTTCTGTCGCACCTGCGATTTGTCGTGCACATCGCGCGCGGCTACACCGGCTACGGGTTGCCGGTCGGCGATCTCATTCAGGAAGGCAATGTCGGGCTGATGAAGGCCGTGAAACGTTTCGATCCGACGGTGGGCGTACGCCTCGTGTCGTTCGCGGTTCATTGGATTCGCGCTGAGATCCACGAATACGTGCTGCGCAACTGGCGTCTCGTGAAGATCGCGACGACCAAGGCGCAACGCAAGCTGTTCTTCAACCTGCGACGTTTCAAGAAGAATCTGGGTTGGCTGACCGAGAGTGAAACCCGGGCGATCGCGAGCGATCTCGGCGTCACAACGGCCGAGGTCACCGATATGGAGCAGCGCCTGAGTTCGCGCGACCTGTCGTTCGACCCGACGCCCGATGCGGATGATGAGGAGGGATCGTATTCGCCGTCGGCGTATCTGCCGCATCCGGAAGCCGATCCCTCGGTCGCAGTCGAACGCGAGCAATGGGATGAGGACACCGCCAATCGTCTGGCGGACGCCCTGGAGACGCTCGATGAACGCAGCCGTCACATCTTGCGCAGCCGTTGGATGACCGAAGAGAAGGCCACGCTGCACGAGTTGGCTGACAAATACGGCGTCTCCGCCGAACGCATTCGCCAGATCGAAGCCAATGCGATCGGGAAACTGCGTGGCCTGATTGCGGAGCCCGCGGAAGCCTAAGCACGCCAGGCGTCAGTGGAAAAAAGGGCCGGCTCAAACGAGCCGGCCCTTCTTCATTGGCGAGCGAGATCGGCGAATCAGCTTTGTTTCGTGACGGGCACGATCGTGAGTTCGACGCGGCGATTCGAAGCCCGGCCCTGCTCTGTGTCGTTTGAGGCGACCGGATGCGTTTCGCCGGCGCCTATCGGCATGAGTCGCTGGTTCTTCACGCCATGACTCGACAGGTAGCTGGCGACCGCCTGCGCGCGACGCTCCGACAGTCCCAGGTTGTACTGATCGCTCCCGCTGCTGTCGGTGTGACCGGCGACTTCGACAACGGTCTTGTCATATTCCTTGAGGACCATCGAGACGCCGTCGAGCGCGTTGTAGAACTGTGCATTCAGGTCGGCGCTGTTCAGCCCGAACGTGATGCTGCTCGGCATGTTGAGCGTAATGTTGTCGCCCATGCGCGTGACGCTGACGCCCGTGCCGGCAAGCTGCTGCCGAAGCTTCGCTTCCTGCACGTCCATGTAATAGCCGACGCCGCCGCCTGCGAGCGCGCCGACGCCCGCCCCGATCAGCGCGTTCTCGAGCTTGTCTCCCTTGGTCAGCAGACCCACGACCGCGCCGGCGGCCGCGCCGATGCCTGCGCCTTTCGCAGCCTTGCTCGTCTGCTGTTCGCCAGTGTATGGGTTGACGGTCGTACAACCGGCCATCACGCCCATCGCCACAGCTGCAACCACAGCCGACTTGATCGATCGATTCATCATGAGTTTTCCTCTCTACTCCTGAAGGAAATGAGAATTCCGAAGAGACTTCCGCGCACAAACTTCCTGTGCAGGCGGTGCGTAATTCAAGGACAGCTACAGCCTCGCCAGAAACCGCTGAATGCGGGCTGAATCCTGAAAATGCGGCCGTACGCTAACCGGGCGCACCCCGGGCCGACAAGAAGCGATCGGATGAAAAGCGCTGCTGTCGGGCCATGATTTCCGGTGTTTTGCCGCGCAGCGACGCGCTGGGTCGTAAGCTATCATGCGCGCCCCCGAGGAGAACCGACATGTCAGCCATCCCTCAGACGCCTGCAAAGACCGCCGTTTCCCCTGAGCTCGATCCGGTGGATCTGTACGCCGTCCGCAGCATGCTGAGCGAGGAAGAGCGTCTCGTCCAGGACGCAGTCGCAAAATTTGTCGATGAGCAGGTCATCCCGATCATCGGCGAGTGCTTCGAGCACGAGCGCTTTCCCCGGGAGCTGGTGTCCGGCGTCGCCGAGCTGGGACTTCTCGGCAGTTCGATTCAGGGTTACGGCTGCGCAGGATTGAACGGTGTGTCGTACGGACTGATCTGCCAGGAGCTCGAACGCGGCGATTCGGGTCTGCGCAGCTTCGTGTCGGTGCAGTCCAGCCTGTGTATGTATCCCATCTACGCATTCGGCAGCGAAGCGCAGAAGCAGCGCTGGCTGCCGCGCATGGCCAAAGGCGAAGTGATCGCCTGCTTCGGGCTGACCGAGCCGCATGGCGGTTCGGATCCCGCGAACATGAAGACTCACGCGCGCAAACAGGGCAAGGATTGGGTGCTGAACGGGGCCAAGATGTGGATCACCAACGGCTCCATCGCCGATCTGGCGATCGTCTGGGCGCGCACGGATGAAGGCATTCGCGGGTTTCTCGTGGAGAAAGAGTTCAAGGGTTTCAGCGCGAACCTCATCAAGCACAAGATGAGCCTGCGCGCGTCGGTGACTTCAAGCCTGTTCTTCGACAACGTGGTCGTGCCCGAAGAGAATGTCCTGCCCGGAGTCGTCGGTTTGAAAGGTCCGTTGTCGTGTCTGACGCAGGCGCGCTACGGAATCTGCTGGGGAGTGACGGGCGCCGCACAGGCCTGCCTCACGCAGGCGATCGAGTACACGAAGTCGCGCACGCTGTTTGGTAAGCCGGTCGCCGCCACGCAGGCGGCGCAGATCCGGCTCGCGGAGATGGCGCGCAAGATCACCACGTCGCAACTGCTGTCGCTGCAGCTTGGCCGCCTGAAGGATGCGGGTCGAATGGTCCCGACGCAGGTATCGATGGCCAAGTGGCACAACACGCGCTCGGCGATTGAAGTCGCGCGCGATGCGCGCGATCTTCTCGGAGGCGCCGGCATCAGCCTCGAGTACGTCCCCATCCGTCATGCGCTGAACCTCGAAAGCGTGATCACGTACGAAGGAACAGAAACGATTCATCAGTTGACCGTCGGGCGCGCTCTGACCGGCATCAACGCGTTCTAGCAGGCTGTTGAAAAAGCCCCTCCCTCGACTTTTTCCACGTCCCTTGCGAGTGTGATTTTCGCGGCGCTCCCGAAATCAAGCACATGAGTGTGTGCATGACCACATTCGATAGGTATGGGCCGGGCCTTCCGGATTGGCAGGGTGTTGAGAAACGCTTTTCAACACCCTGCTAAATTTCGTCACTCACTTCGCACTCGCGCGCCGCCGGCCGCGAGCGCTGCTTCGTCGCGGTCGAGCGCGTGCGCAATCCTGACCCGCGGCGGCGAGATGCGCTCATCCAGCCGCGCCGCGCGATCCCAACAAATCACCAGCGTCACGAGCGAAGCCCAGGCCCAGAGCGCTTCGCGTCGCCGGCGTTGCGCCCGGGCTGCACCTTCCTGATCGTTCACGGCTGCTCTCCCACACTGCACATGGGAGCATTCAACCGAAGCAACGCGCAGAGATCGCGGCGCGAAGCGGCGGAGGTCGGGCCGATTGTGATAAATGATGGCGCGGCGGATCGGCTCGGCTGCGGGGGCGTTACACTTGCGTCAACGTTTACAGCCGCGTCCGCCGCATGAAGAAAGTCATCGCCATCGTCGAAGACGAGCCCGCCATCCGCGACAACTACGCCGCTGCGTTTCAGCGGCAGGGCTATTCGGTGCGCACGTACGGATCGCGCAAGGAAGCGATCGAGGCGTTTCGGGTCCGCCTTCCCGATCTCGCAGTCATCGACGTCGGCTTGCGGGATGAACCTGAGGGCGGATTCGAGCTGTGCCGCGAGTTGCGTTCAATGTCGGCCGAGCTGCCGATCATTTTTCTCACGGCGCGCGATAGTGAACTCGACGCCGTATCGGGTCTGCGCCTGGGCGCCGACGACTACCTGACGAAGGACCTGAGCCTGACGCATCTGACTGCGCGCGTGACAGCTCTGTTCAGGCGCATCGATGCGCTTACGCAGCCGGCCAATCGCGATCAGCTCATTGCGCGTGGTCCGCTGATGATTGACGCGGCGCGTCTGCACGCAACGTGGCTGGACAAGCCGCTGGGTCTGACGCTCACCGAGTTCTGGATCCTGCACGCGCTAGCCAGGAATCCGGGTCATGTGAAGAATCGGCAGCAGTTGATGGACGCCGCGAACGTCGTGCTGGACGACAACACGATTACTTCGCACATCAAACGCATCCGCCGGAAGTTTCAGGCGATCGACGCCGCTTTCGACAGCATCGAAACGATGTACGGGATGGGGTATCGGTGGAAGGAAGCATGAGCTTCGGGCTGCTGCGTGCTGGACGCTGGATTCTGGCGACAAAGACCGCCTTCCAGCGAGCGCCGAGCCTTGATCGCTTCTTCTGGTCGGCGTCCAGAGCCCATCGTCCGTAGCCTTCGCTCGTGTCTCTCCGCACGAAACTCCTGTTGCTCAGTCTGCTGACGCTGATCCTGCCCTGGTCGGGTTGGCGCTATGCAACGGAGATGGAAGCGACTCTGCGACACGGTCAGGAAGAATCGCTCCTGACGACTGCGGAAGTCATGAGCCGCGTCGTCGCCAGCCAGCCCGAGCTGTTGTATCGCGTGCGCAGTCTGCGCGAGGAGTTCGATCCAGAACGCGGCGATCTGTTCGCGCCGTTGCTCCAGACGCAGCCGCTGATCGACGGCTTCCCTGACGAATGGCCCACGCCGGCGCGACCCGTGCCGGGCTTCGGAATGGAAGGTGCGGACGCCGCTGCGCCGAGTGCGACGCCGCTCCTGCGACTCGGCGTCTATGGCCGTTTCATGCATCTCTATGCGGAAGTCAACGCAGAACACATTCGCTACGAAACGCCGCCGCCGGACGATGAGACGCAGCTGATCGACTCGACGCGGTTGATCGTCCTGACGCGCGATGAGTTCGATCGGGAGCGTGCGTGGTCGATCAGCGCTACGGCGCCCGGACCGATCATTGTGCGTCCGTGCGACGTCGGCGCGCCCTGGACCTCACTTGGCGAGGCGACTCCTTATATTTCCGGCGTATGGCGGCAGACGGCGAGCGGCTACGCCATCGAACTGCGCGGACCGCTCAATCTGTTCGGTACGCGACTGTCCGTGCATGCGCTTGATCAGGACGGCGCCGTGCAGAGTCAGTCTGCCCTCGCATGGGTGCATACAGGATCCGAGCTTCTCAAGCAGCGTCTCGAGCAATACGCGCCGCCGGGGGTTCGTGTGGCGGTTGTCGACGTGCATGGCTGGCTCCTGGCGCGAGCGGGCTCCATCACGGTCAGCGCAGTGCATTCAACCTATCCGGGCCTGCGCGAGGACCGCGAAGGATTCATGCGCTCCATCTACCGGGTGCTGTTCTCGCGCCGCGAATCGCCGGTGCGGCCCTACGGATTGCCGTATGGCATGTGGGGTCCGCCTGTCGATGAAGCGCGTGCAGGAAAGGTCAGTGCAATCTGGTTCGAAGAAGCGGGCGGCGAACCCTCTATCGTGCGCGCGGCCGTTCCAGTGCGTTTCAATGAACAGGATCTGGGCGCCCTGATCGTCGAACAACCCGGCGAACGGCTCGCGCTCGTGCGCGAGTTGGCGCTGACGCGCCTGCTGAATATGACGCTGGTCGCCACGGCGTTTACCGTGATCGTGACGATCGTGTTCGCCGCAAGATTGTCCCAGCGCATTCGCCGCCTGAGCCGCGCAGCGAGCACCGCACTTACGCCTGAGGGCAGAATCGAAGCGAGCATCCCGGACACCTCGGCTCGCGATGAACTTGGCGCGCTGGCGCGCAGCTACGACACGTTGCTGAATCGGGTCAAGGAATACACGAACTACTTGCAGACGCTCGGCGCGAAACTCTCGCATGAATTGCGTACGCCGCTCACGATCGTCAGCTCCTCGCTCGAGAATCTCGCCTCCGAGCAGGAGCTTGCGGACGGCGCCCAGAGCTACGTAAAGCGGGCGCGCGAAGGGGCGAATCGCGCACACGCGATTCTGACCGCCATGAGCGAGGCGACTCGCGTCGAGCAAAGCATCGAACACACCGAACGCGTCAGGTTCGACATCAACGCGGTCGTACGCAATATGGGACAGGCGTATCGCGAAAGCTTCTCGAAGCACCGCGTAGAGATCAGAGTTCCCGATGGGCCGTGCCCTATGCTGGGCTCGCCGGATCTGATTGCCCAATTGCTCGACAAACTCATGGACAACGCAGCCGACTTCGCGCCGCCGGGCGCCCCGATCACGATTGCGCTCGAACAGGACTCGCGCGTCTGTCGGCTGAGCGTGAGCAACGAAGGTCCCCTGCTCCCGCCGCAAATCGACGATCGCCTGTTTGAATCTCTCGTGAGCGGACGCGGCAGCGAAGCCGACAAGCCGCATCTGGGCCTGGGGCTCTACATCGTCCGCCTCATCGTCGATTTCCATCATGGCGTCGTGAGCGCAACGAACCTGCCCGATCGATCGGGCGTCACAGTGAGCGTCGAGTTGCCGCGATTTGCCTGACCCAAGGCGCTTCTGCATAGGCTCCATCTGAAAACGTCATCATGTTTTCAGGCCCGTCTTTCAACCGGTTGCATCGTTGAAAGCTCAGGGTAGTCGACCTGTGCAGCGCTTCCCCAGAAGCGTCGATGGAATTTACAACTGGCCTTGCATTGCCTGGTCCTCGACGTGGCGTCAGAGCCACATTCGCAACTAAAGCGTTGTTTTGTTGAGCCGGATATGCGACAGGCACGCCACTTGCTCGTTTTCGTGCAATCGCAATGAGCGCAGCTCGGGCGATAAAAAGGTGGAGAAGCGGGGATGGCGCCGCTGAGGGAAGAGAGGGAGCAAGCAACAAAGCGTCAAGGACGCCGCCGTCCGGAGCCTGGTTCAGCAGGCGGGACGCATGGGGATTGGAAGGGTTAGAGCGACAAGAGCAGCGTTTCCTGATTTAGCCGACGCTACCCAACAACTCGAAGAAATCGTCGACTCGGAAGCGAGAAGCCCCGCAAATGCGGGGCTTTTTTTTGGTTCCGCCAACGTCACGGACCGTCTGGTCCCCGGCGGGCCGGACTATTTCTGTTTCCACGCGCCGCCGGCGTCCTGATAGTACCAACCCGTGGAAGCCTTGCTGATCCAGCGCTCGGCGAACGTGGTGCGAATGTCGGTCTCCCATTCCGGATGACCATTCGCAGCGGCGATCTCACGATACAGATTGGCCCGATCGGCGTTCTCGTCCGCTACGAGTTTGCGGACGGTTGTGCGCTCCGGCAAAGGCACGAGATTCTGATCGCGCACCTCGATCAGCCCGTCGCGCGTCAGGCCGACGGCGCCCGAGTCGTAGTATTTTCTGAGTTGCGCGTGCCGGCCCTCCATCGACGACGTCAGTTGACGCACCGCGGGCGTTGCGATGTTGAGATCCGCCTGTGCATGCGCTGATGGAATCAGGAGTTCGAGCGCTGAGTCGGCGGCGGCGAACAGGATGCGCTGAACCTGGCCCATCTCATCCGACGCATCGCCCGCGTTTCCGCTGCGCTTGTCATCGCGCTTCTCCGAGCCGCTCGGCTCGCTTTCCGGACCCCAGACGTCTTCGATGATCTTGTCCGCCGCCTTCTCCGCAGCGGCTGCGGGAAAGTACACGTTGATCGTGACGCAGGCCGACAAGGCAAGACACAGCGCGGTAAGGTGTAACGGAGCGTAGCGCGACATCGTGAACTCCTTGGAAAATGACCGCCCGACTAGTCTGTGTCGGCGCGCTGAACTGAGAATGAATGCTAAGGAAGCGTTGATTCATTCGTCTACCCTGACGCTTGAGAAATGCTGTTGCCCGCAAGACGGGGCGAAGCGAAGCTGGGTCGACTCCGCTAGCGAACGACGGGACCTTCCGATTCCGTCACGGCGATGAGCTGCTGCACCAGACGCGGCCAATCGACTCGTCGTGCATTGCCGATGACGTCGATGCGGGGCAAGCCCTTGCCTTTGACCAGGTAGTAGCCGCCGCTCGGCGCCGGCGCTACGCCGCTCATGCGGCAAATCTCGTTCTCAAGACGGCATGACCATCCCAACCGGTCATAGTTGAAGTCGTCGAAGAAACGCAGGAAGCCGCTCGACAGCGCCGCGGTCACGCCCGCCCCACCCCCGCCGATGCTGCCGATGTTTTCCACTGCGCGTTGACTGATGCGATGTCGCGACCGATCGCCGGGGGGCGTGTAGAAATGCGCGTCGAAGGCGACGGGAGTCCAATTGAAGAGCTGCAAATCATTGATCCTCCCAGAGAGCCGACCGGTGATACGTCCAAACGCGAAGGCGCTCGTGACGAGTTCGAGATCGAGATCCTCAAGGGCGATCGTCGATTGGAACTTTGGCCACTGTCCAAAGGGTTGTTCGAGTCGCAGATCGCTGATCATGACCGAGCCGTCGAACACGTGCGCCTGCAGCGTCGTTCCGAGCGTGATCACACCCTCGCGCATCTGCAGTTTCGAAATCGCGCCGCCGACCTGCCCCCCGAACTCCGGCCACCCGAATGTCTTGCACAGGCGCTGCACGGAAATCGGTTGCAGGACGGCGTCCACCATGAACGCCACCTTGGGTGAGCCGACGC
The DNA here is from genome assembly GCA_963723505.1 of uncultured Gammaproteobacteria bacterium. Classification (GTDB taxonomy): domain Bacteria; phylum Pseudomonadota; class Gammaproteobacteria; order Steroidobacterales; family Steroidobacteraceae; genus Steroidobacter. The sequence continues at coordinate 204,063 of CAVRQU010000014.1, read as the reverse complement.
CGCGAATCCGCAGCGTCGTAAGATCCAGGGCCCCGTCGAGCACGGGAATACGGGCCGGCTGCAGCAAACGAAACTGCCTGTCGGTCGTACTGAATCGCAGATCGCCGCGGCCGATCTCCAATCCCAACAGCAGCCCGCCCCGCCAGCGAACGCTTGACTCGGCCGCGCCCGAGCCCTCACGAGCCCAGTCATCGCCGTCGTCGGCGTGCGTCGTTTGACCCGCGCGCCATGACCAACGACCCGTCAATCCCGCCAGCGCAAAGTTGCGGGCCCCGTCGTCCAGCGTGACGTCATCGAACGTCAGGTCGATTGACGCCGGCTCGCCCTGCTCGATCTGCAGTCGACCGGCTACGCCGCCCGCCGTCGTCATCGACTTGAAGCCCGTGTCGAGCAGCAGCGGCTGCAAGTAACTTTCGTACACGCCCGGAAACCGCAATGAGGCGAGCTGCATGTCGAGCGAGCGCAGCGGTCGCTCCTGGTTCAGATCAACGCGTGCGCCGCCGTGAACCTGCGCGACGTCTGCATGGTCGATCGAAAACTTCTCGACTGTCAGTCGTCTGGCGTCGTGCATGACCCCGCTCGCGCTGAATGCGAGCCCATGGACGCCGAGGTCGAGAAAGATCGGCTGTGCATACGCCTGACCCTGATGAGAGCGAAACTCGATCGCGAACCGCCGCCCCGATCCCGACCGACGCAAGTTGCTGCTGAGATCGAACGACAGCTTGTCAGTCGCAACGCTTCCGCTTTCATTATTGACGGTGGCGCCTGTGAGCCGGGCTTCGATCCGGACCTGCTCCACTCCTTGTCTTGAACCACGCGCACTTGCGGACAACGTGACCACGCCGGCGTCGGCCGATAGCGGCGACGGCGCGCCGAAATCCTTCGCGATTTTGAGAAGCACATCGAGCGGCGCCTGTTTCAGATCCACGGCTGCAGTCCACCCGTGGTCTCGAAACGAGACGGCCGCGGCGGCAGACCCGTGTTCAAGACGAACCCCGTCGAGCGCGACGTCGAGTGCGCCGTCCCTGCGGCCATACCGAAGGTTCGCTTTGAACTCCTGTGCGTTCAGACCAGGAAAATCCAGGGCGACCCGCGCCTCGTTGCAAGCAAGGGCGTCGGCGGAGATCTGTACGGCAGGGCATGCGATCTGCACGTCGCGCAGCTCACGCGCGATGGACGGAGAACTGAGCCGCGCAACCTTCAGTCGCGCCCGCGCTATCTCTCCGTCGAATGCGAGGCTCAGCGTCAGACCCTGCGCGCGCCAGCCGGCGCCCTCGATGCGCTCGATCTCCATCGCGACGTCGTCGACCGCCAGCGCCGCGGCGGCGATAGCGAGTGCGCTCACAGCGGCGCCGAACGTAGCCAGGGTTCGGGCGCTACGACGTGCTGGAGCGATCGATTCGTACCGTGCGCTCCAAGATCGTTCCGGCCGCGCTCGGTAATCGTCCATGCTGCGATGATGAATGCGGCGCCTGCGTTCGCCAAGCATCCGCAGCAATGCAACGTCGATCAGAAGCGGCGTCCGGGTCCGCCCATAATCCAAATTGACAACGTTGTCATGGCCGTGAGATGCTGTTTGCGCGGGTTGATCGCCCGAACCATCAGCGCAACGCAGGTGAGAAAGAATGTTGGATTCGCAGCGCCGCGGCGCGCGTCCGTCCATGACGCTCGCTCTGATCGCGCAAGGCGTCGCATTGTGCGGATGCTCGCCCAACGAGGCCTCGCAACCGTCGACGACCCAGACGGCCCCGCCCGCGCTCGTTCATCCGGAACTCTGGTCCAGGGTGGAGCGGCCGCCGATCGACGACAGCGGCATCGAACAGCGCCTGGAGGCGCTGCTGAAATCGCTCAGCGTAGAAGAAAAAGTTGGACAGATCGTACAGGCCGACGTGGGAAGCGTGACGGCGGAAGACGTTCGCAAGTATCGGCTGGGCTCCGTCCTGAACGGGGGCAATTCGGCGCCGGGCGGGGATGATTTTGCGCCTGCGCGCGTATGGCTCGAAGCGGCGGACGCCTTCTACGCCGCGTCGATGGACGCGAGCGAAGGGCGACGCGCCGTGCCGATTCTATGGGGCGTCGATGCAGTGCATGGGCACAACAACATCATCGGCGCGACGCTCTTTCCGCACAACGTCGCGTTGGGCGCCGCCCGCAATCCGGAGCTCATGCGCCGCATCGGCGCAATCACAGCGCGCGAACTGCGAGTCACCGGTCAGGAGTGGACCTTCGCACCAACCCTCGCCGTGGTTCAGGACGTGCGCTGGGGCCGGGCCTATGAGTCGTACGCCGAGAAACCGGAGCTCGTGCGTGAGTACGCCGCGGCGATCATCAAAGGACTGCAGGGTGAAGTCGGGGCTGCAGATTTCCTGCGCGGAGAGCACGTGATTGCGACCGCCAAGCACTTCATCGCCGACGGCGGCACGTTCGAAGGCCGCGATCAGGGCGACGCGCGGGCGAGTGAGGAGCAGCTGCGCGACGTTCACGGCGCACCCTACACAGTTGCGATCGGCGCCGGCGTGCAGGCCGTGATGGCCTCTTTCTCGAGCTGGCAGGGCGCAAAAATTCATGGGCACAGGGGATTGCTCACCGGCGTGCTCAAAGAGCGCATGGGCTTCGAGGGCTTCCTCGTCGGGGACTGGAACGCCCACGGACAGGTCGAGGGCTGCACCACCACGAGCTGCGCCGCCGCGATCAATGCGGGTCTGGACATGTTCATGGCCCCGGACAGCTGGCGAGAGCTCTACGAGAACACGCTCGCACAGGTGCGCGCCGGCGACATTCCGCTGGCGCGGCTGGACGATGCGGTGCGACGCATTCTGCGTGTGAAGCTGCGTTCGGGGCTGTTCGAAGCCGGCAAGCCGTCGGCGCGCCCCCTGGCGGGGCGATTCGAGCTGCTGGGTTCGCCGGAGCATCGGGCGGTCGCGCGTCAGGCGGTGCGTGAATCGCTGGTTCTCCTCAAGAACGCAAACCATCTGCTGCCGCTCAAGCCGACGCTGAACGTGCTCGTCGCCGGCGACGGTGCAGACGACATCTCCCGACAGAACGGCGGCTGGACGCTCACCTGGCAAGGCGCCGGCGTCACCAACGCACATTTCCCCCACGCCGAATCGATCTTCAGCGGCATTCGCTCTGCCGTGAAAGCCGGAGGCGGCCGGGCAACGTTGAGCCCATCGGGCGCCTACTCATCGAAGCCGGACGTCGCGATCGTCGTCTTTGGCGAGGAACCGTACGCGGAGTTTCAGGGCGATCTCGACACCCTCGAATACAACCCAGACGACAAGGCCGAACTCACTTTGTTGCGGAAGCTCCGGGGCGAGGGAATTCCCGTGGTGTCCGTGTTTCTGTCAGGCCGGCCAATGTGGGTCAATCCCGAGCTGAACGCCTCGGATGCGTTCGTCGCGGCCTGGTTGCCGGGATCGGAGGGCGGCGGGATCGCCGATGTGCTGTTCGCAAAGACCGATGGCTCGATAAATCACGACTTCAGGGGCAAGCTTCCGTTCGCGTGGCCGCGCACCCCTGTGCAGACGACCGCGGATCCCGGTGCACAGCCTCCGTTGTTCGCGTATGACTTTGGCCTGACGTACGCAGACGACGGCTCTCTGGACGCTCTGCCGGAAGACAGACCCCCACGCACAAACGGCGGCGCCGCCGCGAGAACTTACTTCTCGGGCGGCAGACCCGGCGAGGGCTGGAGTCTCGCGGCGAACGAAGGCGACGACAGACGCGTCGCGTTCGCGACAGCGACCGGCGCCTCGCCGAGCGGCGCGCTGCGCATCGCTCCCGAGGACCACGCAGCCCAGGAGGACGCTCGGGTAGCAACGTGGTCCGGTGCGACTACCGCGACGCTCGCGCTGGAGCGCGCGGCGCCGCTCGACCTGCAGCGAGAAGCGAATGGACAACTCTCACTTGCATTCGAGTACCGGGTCGACGCTCCTCCGACGGGCGCCGTAAAGCTCGCAGTCGAGTGCGGCGCGACGTGCCGCGGCGTCGTGCCCATCGAGTCACAGCTGCGCAAGGCGCCGCGCGGCGAGTGGCGACAGTTCAAGATTCTTCTGCAGTGCTTTCAGAAAAGCGGAGCGGACATGCGCAGCGTGACCGCACCGTTCACGCTGACGACGGGCGGCTCGCTGCAACTTGGCATCGCGAACGTTCGTCTCGACACGGGCCTCCGCGACGCGATCACGTGTAGTTGAGCGGGTGGGCCCGTTGCGAGACGCGCACGAGGCCGACAAGACAAAGAGAACGTCCATGACTGACGCGCCCATGCGTCGCGCAAAAATTCAGGACGTCGCCGAAGCAGCCGGCGTTGCGATCAAGACCGTGTCGCGCGTTCTGAACAGCGAACCAAATGTCCGCGAGGAGACGCGCGACCGCGTACTGGCGGTCGTCAAGCGCCTGAACTACCACCCGAGCCTGTCGGCGAGAAGTCTTGCGGGGCGCCGCTCGTACCTCATCGGTCTGGTCTATGGCAATCCGAGCGCGAACTACATCGTCGACGTCCAGCATGGAGCGATGTCCCGATGCCGCGAAGGGAAGTTTCAACTGCTCATGCACCAGGTAACCGGTCACGGCGAGGAACTGGAGCGGGAGATACTCGGACTGATCGATCAGACGCGGCTGGACGGCCTGGTCGTGACAGCGCCGATCAGCGAATGTGCAAACCTGACTCGCGCCCTCGACAGGCGCGCCGTCCCCTTCGTGCGTATTGCGCCGAACGACGTGCCGAACAAAGCGCCCTACGCGGACATGGACGATGAAGGCGCTGCGCGGGAAATGACGGAATACCTCATTGGCCTTGGCCATCGCCGGATCGGGTTCGTCGTCGGTCATCCGGATCATTTCGCCAGCGGTCAGCGGCTGCGCGGGTACAAGGCGGCGCTGCGGGCGCATCGGATCGCGTTTCAGACGCAGTTGGTGAAACAAGGCTATTTTGTGTTCGAGTCGGGGCTGGAAGCGGCGCGTCAGTTGCTCGCCCTCCCGAACCCGCCGACAGCGATTTTCGCCAGCAACGACGACATGGCGGCAGGCGTGCTGATGGCCGCCCACGAAATGGGTACGAGCGTGCCGGGACGGCTGTCGGTCGCGGGCTTTGACGACACCTACGTCGCACGAACTGTCTGGCCGCGCCTCACGACGATTCATCAGCCGAGCTATGACCTCGCTTACACGGCGACCGACCTTCTGATCCGGTTGCTGCAGACGGGCGCGCAACCGAAGTCCGTGCGCCTCGCTCACCGACTGATCTGTCGCACCTCGACTGGCCTTGCCCCGCGCACGTGACTCGCTGCGCACGCTGGACGAACGACTGATCGCTTCCGTAGTCTTACAGCGATCATCGGGACGCGTGCAATGGGGCATACGATGTCGGCCGTCGACAGCTTTCGTCCGCGAGTGCGCAGTGCGGCCCGGATCGCCGCCGCGCTCTTCCTTGCATGCATTGCGACCGGCTGCACGAAGCTCCTCTACAACAGGCTCGATACGCTCGCCGGGTGGTATCTCGGCAGTCTGGTGTCGCTCGATCCGGAGCAGAAGCGCGATCTGCGCGCCTGGCTGACTCGTACGCTCGATTGGCATCGCACCTCTGAACTGGCTCGCTATGCCGAATTCCTTCAGGACCTGACGAATCAGATCACGGCGCCGGGCGATCGCGCATCGTATGAGCGCGTCGAGAAGCAGATTGAAGCGTTCGGCGATGCGGTTGTCGCGCAGGCGACGCCGGAAGCCGCGCGCATGCTGCTGAAGTTGTCGGACGCACAACTCGATGAGCTCGACCGCAATCTCGATGAACGCTCGGTCGAACGCGCCGAAGAGGATCGGGAAGCGATCGACAAAGGGGCGTGGCGCATGGACCGCGCACGGGACCTGCGCCGCCAGCTCAAGCGCTGGACCGGCAGTGTGACTGACGGCCAGAAAGCACTGATCGAGCAGGCGGCCGCTCAATTTGAGCCGACGTCATCCGATTGGCTCGAAAGCCAGCGGCAGTGGCGCAGATTGCTTATTGAAGCGTTGCGCATCCGGCCGGCGACCCCGGCGGCCGAAGAACGCGTACTGCAATTGCTACGGCGTCCGGACGCACAGTGGACGCACGGGTACACTGTGAAGAGCGAACGCAACCGCGAACACTCGTTCATGCTGCTCGAGTCGCTCGATGCTTCACTGACGCCTGCACAACGTGAACACTTGCGCCGAGAACTTGCAGAGCTTGCCGAACAACTCGACGCCCTCAGGGCGGAGCGGTAGTCCGCGCGATTCCGATGAGCCGGTTTTTTCAGGAGACACGCAATGAAACACACCGGTCTGTTCGTGCTTACAGTCGTTTGCGCTGCACTCGGCGCCTGCGCGAAGAAGCCTGAAACACCGCCGGCGTCCCCTCCTCCGGCCGAATCGGCGGCGACGCCCGTACCGGCGCCGGACGCCGCTCAAATCGACGCGTCGATCGCGAGCGCAGATCGCCTCGAAGGGGATCGCGACGAAGACGCATGGCGCAAGCCAGACGTCGTGCTCAAGTTTCTCGAAGCGAAACCGGGCATGCGCGTCGTCGACTACCTGGCGGCGGCCGGCTATTACACCGAATTGCTGGCGCGCATCGTCGGACCCGAAGGTGAGGTCATCGCCTATAACAACGCGGCCTACCTGAAGTACTCCGGGGACAAGCCTGCGAAGCGCTATGGCGGGAATCGATTGCCCAATGTCGCGCAGCTGACGACTCCGCCCGAAGCGGCGCCGTTCGAACCCAACAGTCTCGACGCCGCGCTCTTCGTGCAGGTCTATCACGATCTGTACTGGCGACCCAAAGACAATTCGTGGACGCCCACGGATCCCGCGAAAGCGCTTGCGGCGCTCGTGCCTGCGCTCAAATCAGGGGCTGTGGTCGTCGTTCTTGATCACATCGCGGCGGCGGGCGCCGATCCTGTGGTAAGCGTCGAGGCCATGCATCGCATCGATCCCGCGATCGTAAAGCGCGACTTCGAGGCGGCAGGCCTCACGTTCGACGCTGAGAGCAACGCGTTCAGCAATCCCGACGACGATCACACGAAGGAAGTGTTCGATCCGTCGATCCGCCGCAAGACGGATCAGTTCATGTACAGATTCCGCAAGCCCTGAAAACGAGGCCAGGCCTGGCGGCAGGAAGGCCTTCGGCAAGCAAGCCGCGGCAGGCAAGCTGACTGCGTCAGCAGGTCAGAGACTTCGATTTCTTATCTGACTTGCGCACGCCTCTTGCAATGGCCTTCCTGCCGAAGGCTTTCTTGCCAAGGGCCTTCCTTTATTCTTCTTCGACCTGCTTGAAGGTGTTCATCAGCTCCTGCTGCTTTTTAGGCGGGACCGGGTCGTAGTGACTCAACTCCATCGTGTACGCGCCTTCACCGCCAGTCAGCGACTTGACGCGCGACTGATAGTCGTTGAGTTCGGCGAGCGGGACGAGCGCCATGATGCGCGTGCGCTGACCGGCAAGGGCCTGGCTGCCGTTGACGCGGCCGCGTCGCGTCGCGAGATCCCCGGTAATGTCGCCGGTCACGGAGCTCGGTGAAGTCACTTCGACCCGCACGACGGGTTCAAGCACGATCGGACCGGCGTCGCGAAACGCGTGCTGAAACGCCCGGCGTCCAGCGGCGATGAACGCGACTTCCTTCGAATCGACCGGATGGTGCTTGCCGTCGTACACGGTCACACGCAGGTCCTGCAATGGGAAGCCGGCGATGGCGCCCTCGCTCAACACCTGTCGAACGCCCTTCTCGACGGCGGGTATGTATTGCGACGGGATCGCGCCGCCGACTACCTCGTCGACGAACTCAAACCCCTGCCCGCGATCGAGCGGCTCGATGCGCAGATAAACCTCTCCGAACTGTCCGGCGCCGCCGGTCTGTTTTTTGTGGCGATGATGACCCTCCGCCGGCCGCGTCACCGTTTCGCGGTAGGGAATGCTCGGCGCGTGCGTCTTGCAGTGCACGCCATAGCGCTCGGTCATGCGATCGAGCAGGACGCGCAAGTGCAGGTCGCCCATTCCGTACAACACCGTCTCATTGAGACTTGCGTGATGCTCGATGCGCACGCACGGATCTTCCGCGATGAGCTTGTGAAGGGCGTCAGAGAGTTTCTGTTCCTCGCCGCGTCGTTCCGGTTCGATCGCAAGGCCGGCCATCGCGGGCGGAAAGGTGATCGACTTCAGGTGATGGTGGTCCTCGTCGTGCGAATCGTGCAGCACCGCGTCGAAATGAACCTCGTCCACCTTCGACACCGCGCAGATGTCGCCCGGAATGGCGCGCGTGATCTCCGCATGATCCTTTCCCTGGAGTTCATACAGGTGCGCCACCTTGAACGGCTTGCGCGCATCGCCCACGAACAGCTGCGAGCCGGTGCGCACCGTACCCTGATGCACGCGAAACACCCCGAGCCGGCCGACGAATGGATCAATGTTCACCTTGAACACATGCGCGATGACATGGCGTTCCGGATCGGGCTCCACCTTGACGCGTTCGGCGTCGGGACCTTCGCCCTTCAGGAACGGCGGCGGATTGCCTTCCAGAGGATTCGGCATCAGTCGCGCGAAGATCTCGAGCAGCTCCTTTACGCCAGCGCCCGTCTCGGCCGAAACGAAGCAGACCGGCGTGAGATGTCCTTCGCGCAGCGCCTGTTCGAAAGCGTCGTGCAATTGATCCGGCGCAAGGTCTTCGCCCTGCTCCAGGTACAGAGCCATGAGCTTCTCATCCACTTCCACGACCTGATCGATGATCTCGGTGTGCGCAGCCGCCACGGACGAGAAGTCCGGCCTGGCGTCGCCCGGATTGAAGAAGCAGTCGACCACGCCGCGTCCGCCGTCCGTCGGCAGGTTGAGCGGCAGACATTCGCGGCCGAAGATCTCGCGCAGGTCGGCGAGCACCTGCTCCGGATGCGCATCGCGGTTGTCGATCTTGTTGATGATGATCAGACGGCACAGGCCGCGATCGCGCGTGAACTCCATCATTCGCTGCGTCACTGGTTCGACGCCGTTCACGGCGCTCACGACGATTGCCGCTGTTTCGACCGCTTCGAGCACCGAAAGCGAGCGGCCGGCGAAATCAGGATAGCCCGGCGTATCGATCAGGTTGACGCGCCGCCCGACGGCGTCGAAGTGCACGATTGAGGCGTCAAGAGAGTGCTGCAGCTGCTTTTCCTGAGGGTCGTAGTCGCAAACCGTCGTGCCGCGCTCCAGACTGCCGCGGGCGCGGATGGCGCCCGATTCCGCCAGCAGGTTCTCCGCCAGCAACGTCTTGCCTGCGCCCGCCTGCCCCACCAATGCAATATTGCGGATGTCCGTGGTCGAGTACGCCATCAGATCGGTCCCCTGCGGTTGAAGGAGCGCATGCAGCATACGCCGGCCGGGCCGGAGCGCGGATAGCGGATAGTGCTGAGAAAGTGACCGGCCGCCGGCGAGCGGCGAACTGCGGGAAGGAGTCAGCCCACAGAACGTCAGCAAGCAATTGAGTGCGCAGGCGCATACGCTTACCCTTGTCGCGAGTCACCAGTCACTATTTTTATTTCTCAATGAAACGCGCCCTGATCGTCGATGACTCGCGCTCCGCACGGGTGATATTGGGCCGGATGCTCGAAGGCTATGGGCTGGCCGTGGATTCCTCGGAATCCGCCGAGCAGGCGCTCGAGCACCTGAAACAGAGTCGGCCAGACGTGATTTTCATGGATCACCTCATGCCTGGGATGGACGGCTTCCAGGCGATCACCGCGATCAAGGGAAATCCCGACACAGCCATGATTCCCGTAGTGATGTACACGTCGCAGGAAGGCGAGTTGTACGTGAGTCAGGCGCGTGCGCTGGGCGCCGTCGGAGTTCTGCCGAAAACCGTCAAACAGTCCGATGTGTCACGCGTGTTGTACCAGTTGCGACTGGTGCCCGAACGACGCGAAGCGCGCGCCGACGTCGTCGCGCACGCCGGCGCCAATGCGCCGGTGATGCAGATCGATCCGGGGCCGCGTCCGTCAGTCGGAGAAATTGAAGCCGCGATCCGCGCCGCCATCGGCCCGATCCTGAAAGAGCACGCCGCCGAAATGCGGCGCTTCGTCCTGTCCAGCCTCGAGGCGTTCGCACGCCGCATCAGCGCGGAGCCGAAACCGGAAGCGACAGTCGAGACGGTGCAGGAGCCGACGCCCGTCGCTGACAAGCCGACCGAGCAGCCGTTCACCCGCTGGCCGCTCGCCGCGGCGATCGCCGCTCTCGCGTTGCTCCCAACGCTGGTGCTCAGTGTGCTGTACACGCGCACGATCGAGTCCACGCGCTCGCTCATGCATTCAAATGCGCGGCTGGCGGCCGTGGTGGAAGAGCAGCAGGCGCAGCTCGCAGCGATCCAGCAGTCGGTTGAGAAGCGCACGCCGACGCTCGCCTCGGTGACGCCGCCAGCCACTGCGGCGGCGATGGAATCCGAAACGGTGCCTTATGGCGAGGCCCCGCTCGCCGGCGCGCGTCTTGAGCGTCTGCGGGAGATGCTCGACAACCTCAAGACAGTCGGTTTTCGCGGGCGTATCAGGGTCGCAACCTATGTCGGCGAGTTCTGTCTGACGGGGAACGGCATCGAAGGATATTCAATGGCGGCCGACGACCTGCCGATCAGGCGCTGCGATTTCGTCGGCAACCCCTTCGAGGACAGTCTCACCGCCGCCCAACGCCAGTCGCTCGCGTTTGCGAATCTGGTGTCATCGGTGCGGCAGGACACGGGCGATTCGCTCACAATCGACGTCGCCCACGAGGGCCGGCGCCCGATCGTGCCGTACCCGAAGGGCGAGCAGGGGGCGCGGCTGACGGCCGGCGAGTGGAACAAGATCGCCTCCCAGAACAATCGCGTCGAGTTCGTGGCCGAACCGGCCGGAACCTGACGTCGACGCTGAGGACCGCTGACTGACCAGCGAACCGCCGAAAGCAAAGAATGGAAACGGTCGAAAGACGAGAGTTTGCGAAGCTGGAGCAGCCCTCGAACAGCGCTTACTCGGCAGTGATCCGCGACCGCTGCGTTGAAGGCGTCGGAATGCGGCCGATCGCAGCGCGAGGTTGTCGCACGCGATGACCTCGTCGAATCGCACTCACACCGGACTTCCCTGGCTCTTGTACGGCGCGAACGGCTACACGGGCGAGCTGATTGCACGTGAGGCCGTAAAGCGGGGCATGCAGCCCGTGCTCGCCGGCCGCTCGCGTGCTCGGATCGAAAAACTCGCGGCGGAGCTTGGCTGCGCGAGCGCAGTGTTTGCGCTCGACGACCACACCTCGATGGTCTCGGCGCTCAACCGGGTGCGCGCTGTCCTCAATTGCGCCGGTCCGTTTTCGCAGACCGCGCGCCCGATGATGCAGGGTTGTCTCGCCACACACGTTCATTACTTCGACATCACCGGCGAGATCGATGTGTTCGAGCTCGCGCACAGCGTGCACGACAAGGCGCAGCGGGCCCGCGTGGTCCTGTGTCCTGGCGTCGGCTTCGATGTGGCGCCCACGGATTGCCTGGCGCTCAGCCTTAAAGCTGCGCTGCCCGACGCCACGCACCTTGCGCTCGGATTCGACAGCGCTGCGGGGCTGAGTAAGGGTACGGCGAAGACCGCGATCGAATCCGCCGGCGGCGGTTCGCGCCTGCGGCGAGACGGGCAGATCATCAGCGAACCGCTCGCCTCGCGCACCCGGCGCATTGATTTCGGCGCCGGTGAAAAACTTGCAGTCGGCATCCCCTGGGGCGACGTGAGCACCGCGTTCTATTCGACGGGCATTCCGAACATCGAGGTCTTCACCGCGAGCTCGCAGCACGCGATCAAGCGCATGCAGCGCGCGGACAAGCTGCGCCCGCTGCTGCGACAGCGCTGGGCGATGTCCCTGCTCAAGTACAGCGTCGAACGTCGCATGCACCCGCCGGATCAGAAACAGCGGGACAGCAATCCGAGCTTCGTCTGGGGGGAGGTGCGCAACGCCGCCGGGCTGTCGAAAATTGCGCGCGTGCGCACAGCCAACGGCTATTCGCTCACCGTATCCTCTTCGCTGGCGTTTCTCGAGAACATGCCGAGCGAGAGTCCTTACGCAGGGTTCGCCACGCCCGGCATGCTGATGGGCGCGGACTTCGTGTCGACCTTGCCGGGCTCCTCGCCCATTCGCTTCGACTGATGAATCATTCCACAGCCTCGACCGCACGGCCCGTCATTACGCCGCAGATGGCGTTTTCGCCGCCCGGCTGGCTGGCGAATGCACACCTTCAATCGATCCTGCCGAGCCTCAAGCTGCGCCGGCCGCTGCTCGCGCGCCGCATCCGCGCAATGCTGGCGTGTTCGCAGGCGCAGATCATCGACTGCGGCGACGGCGTTCGACTGATGGGGTGCTATTCAAGTCAGGCGGAAGCGGGACGCCCGCCCGCGCGCGAGCTCGCCCTCCTGCTCCATGGCTGGGAAGGCAGCGCCGACTCCTTATATGTGCTGTCGCTGGCGGCGCACCTGTTTAGCCTGGGATGCGACGTCTATCGGCTGAACTTCCGCGATCACGGCCCAACACACCACCTCAACGAGGACATCTTCCATTCCTGCCGGCTCGACGAGGTCGTCGGCGCCGTGCGCAGGATTCAGGCGACGATTCCGGCGCGGCGCCTGACGCTCGCCGGCTTTTCGCTCGGCGGCAATTTTGCATTGCGAGTCGCGGCGTGTGCGCCGATGGCCGGCGTCCGGCTCGAGCGAGCGGTCGCGATCTGCCCGGTGTTGCGACCCCACAGCACGATGGATGTGCTCGAAGACGGGTGGTTCATCTACCGGCAGTACTTCATCGCAAAGTGGAAGCGCTCGCTCAGAATCAAGCAACAATGTTTTCCCGAGCGGTACGACTTCAGCACGATCCTCGCCCAGCGCAGCATCAAGGCGATGACGCAGATCCTGGTCGAACGCTACAGCGAGTTTCCCGATCTGGACGCCTACCTGCGCGGCTACGCAATCGTCGGCGACGCGCTCGCAAAGCTCGAAGTCCCCAGTCACATTCTGTTCTCGCTCGACGACCCGATCATCCCTGCGCGCGATCTCCACGAACTGGCGCGGACCCCGCAGCTCGAAATCACGACGCTGCCCCATGGCGGCCATTGCGGCTTCATGGATCGCTTCAATAGCGAGAGTTGGGCCGACCGTCAGGTGGCCCGGCTGATGGGGTTGTCCGGAAGGCAAGAATAGCCGCGAAAGACCGCAAAAAAGAGCTGAACAGCCGGAAGCGCGGGCCGGATTGAGCGCTGCGTCTTCGACTCTCCTGGACTCGGACGATTGCGAGGTTTTTTTGCGTTTTCTTGCGGTCTTTGCGGCTACTCCATTCTCCTCTCGGCGCCCTTCAGGCTGCGAAATTCCCGGAGCATTTCCCTCACGTTCGGCGTTGCGATGAGCCGCACCTCGCGCGCCGCGAGTTCGAGAGCGAGCTTCCTTGAAGTCACATCGTAGATCGCCCAGCGCCATGGACCGCGCCAGAGCTTCGAGGCGCCCTGCGTCAGCAACTGGTGATCGCAGAACAAATAGTCAGGCGCGAGCGCTTCGCACTTGAGAGCCGAGAGGTTCGTGTAGTCCTGCAGAATCCAGCCGATGCGGTACGAGGAAGTCTGGCGCACATGGTGCACGGCCGTCAGATCGTGGGAGACGATCACACACTGACGAGCGACCGACTTGAGCGCATCGCAGATCCTGCGAACGACGATTTCGCAGCCGAACGTCCGGAGACTCGCCCGCTTCACCTCGACGAACGCCGTCGCCGACGGATGCGTTGCAAGCAGGCTAACCGCCTGCGCCAGCGTCGGGATGCCCACGTCCGTGAAACGGCGCCTGAAGCGCTCCTCCTCATTGACGGACACTTCGGTCAGTTCGCGCGCCGTCATTTCAAGCGCGGTGCGATCGATTCCCGCCGTCCGCTTCAGGTTGGAATCGTTCAGCAGCACGGGGTGACGATCCGCCGAAAGCTGCACGTCGAATTGCAGAAAGCGTGCGCCGAGCTCGAGCGCTGAGCGCAGCGCCGGCAGCGTATTCTCGGGGAACTCCGCAGAGTTGCCGCGATGGGCGATGAGGTCCGGAGGTCTGAGCGACGACATACCTGCCGACTGCGTACTTGTCGGGAGGGCTTATATTATCCGCACCCCGTCTTGTGGGGGTCGGTGTAACTTATTGTTGAGGCCCTCGCGTCGTTGACCGACGACAGTTTGGTGAAAAGGCTTACCCGAGCCAGGGCGCACAAAGGACATCGGATGGCGGCGCTTGAGCGCCGCGGCAGCGGCCGTGCGGCGTCGGGTATGTGATGACGGCTCAGTCGATCAAAAGAACTATGTGCAAGCTTTCAGGCGAAAGATTTCTCGCGATGATTGCGCGCGGTCTGACGGTGATCACCGTCGCGGCAACGCTGCAGGCGTGTCACAGCGGCGCCGATACAGAGCCATCGCCTGCGCCCGCCGATACGACCGCTCCAACGCCGCCGGCGTCTCTGACTCTCACCGTCATCAACGGCAATCGCATCGATCTGAGCTGGAGTGCGTCGAGCGACGCCGTCGGCGTCGCCGGCTATCGGATCTTTCGCAACGGCACAGGTACGCCCCTTGCTACGACGACCATGACCACTTATTCGGACACGACTGTCGTAGCCGGCTCGCACTACAGCTATGTGGTGAGCGCATTCGACGCCGCGGGAAACGTCTCGGACCCCTCAGCGTCGCAGGCCGCCACTACGCCCGGAACGGCGCCGACGACCGGCCTCGATGCGCGGCCGTCCAACACCACTTGTCTGGCCTGGGAGCGTCCGACCGCCGGCAGCGGGATCTCGCTCGCTCCCTACACGAGTTTCTCCTTCTCAGCGCCCGTCGCGATGTTGCAGGCGCCGAACGACAGTTCGCGCTGGTTCGTCGTCGAGCAGGCGGGCGCCGTGCGGCAGTTCGCCGTCAACTCTTCAGCCTCTCCTGGCGTATTCGTCGACATCACCGCCCGCGTGCGATCCGGGGGAGAGATGGGCCTGCTGGGGATGGCGTTCCACCCGAACTTTCCGACCGACAATCGCGTATTCCTGTCGTACACAACAGGAACCAGTCCACTCGTCTCCAGAATCTCGGCGTTTCGTTCGACCGATGGCGGCGCCACGCTCGATCCCAATTCCGAGCAGGTGCTGCTCACGGTCAACCAGCCTGAACAAAATCACAACGGCGGCCTCATCGCGTTCGGACCGCCTGAGCCGGATCGGTATCTGTACATTGGTCTCGGCGACGGCGGCGGCGGCGGCGATATGCACGGCAACCCCGGGAACGGACAAGCGCTCACCACCATGCTCGGCAAGATGCTGCGCATTGACATCGACCTGGGCGCTGGGGCTTCGACAACGTACGAAATCCCGGCTACGAACCCGTTTGCGCAGAACGCTCAATGTCCTGCTGCAGGACGCACTACTGGCGAATGCCCCGAGATCTACGCATGGGGCTTTCGCAATCCGTGGCGCTGGAGCTTCGATCGCGACAACGGTCAACTGTGGGTTGCAGACGTCGGCCAGGCGACGTGGGAGGAAGTCGATCAGGTCACGCCAGGAGGCAACTACGGCTGGCGCTGCCGCGAAGGCGCGCATGACTTCAACCCGGGCGGCACGAGCGGCTGCGGGACCGCGACGCTCATCGATCCTGTCGCGGAATATGGCCACTCCGAGGGAGAGTCGATCACCGGAGGCTATGTTTATCGCGGCGCACAGACGACCAACCTTTCTGGGCGCTATCTGTTCGGCGATTTCGTGTCCGGCAGGATCTGGGCGTGGATCGCAGAAAATGCGAGTACGCCGCGACAGCCGACTCACTTGCTCGATTCCGGCCTGAACATTTCTTCCTTTGGTCAGGGCAATGACGGTGAACTGTATGTCGTTCACTACGGCGGCACGCTGCACCGGATCGTGTTCCAGGCGGGGGCGGGCGACGCAACGCCGACCAACCTGAGCGCAACGGGCTGCGTCAGCGTCAGCGATGCAAAGCAACCGGCGTCAGGTCTGATTCCCTACGCGATCAACGCACCGTTCTGGTCCGACGGGGCCGCGAAGGATCGCTGGCTTGCATTGCCTGACGGACAACGCATCACGATCGGCGCAAATGACGACTGGGATTTTCCGAACGGCGCCGTGCTCATGAAGAACTTCCGCGTCGGCTCGCGCCTCATCGAAACGCGGTTGTTCATGAAGCACCCCGACGGCGCCTGGGGCGGATTCTCGTACGAATGGAACGCCGGGCAGACCGATGCGACGCTCGTGCGGGGCGGCGCAACGCGCGACATCGGCGGAGGGCGACAGTGGATCTTTCCAAGCGAGTCCCAGTGTCTGGAGTGTCATACGAGTGCGGCGGGTCGCTCACTGGGACTCGAGACCGCTCAGCTCAATCGCGACTTCACGTACACACAGACCGGCAGAACAGCGAACGAGCTGTTCACGCTGAGCCACATCGACGCACTCGCGCCGGCGATCACCAATCCGGCGGCGCAAGCGTCCATGCCTGATCCGTTAGACGCGGGCGCGGAGTTGTCAGCAAGGGCGCGGGCGTACCTGCATACGAATTGTTCACAGTGCCATCGGCCGGGGGGGCCGACCTCGAGCACAATGGACCTGCGTTACACGACGCCGTTCAATGCAATGAACGCGTGCAACGCGACGCCGCAGTCGGGCGATCTCGGCATCGGCGCCAATGCGCGTCTCATTGCGCCCGGCGACGCCGCAAACTCACTGGTCATTCAGCGAGCGAATCGCCGCGACCAGTATGCAATGCCGCCGCTCGCCTCAACTCAAGTCGATGCGGCCGGCGTCGCTCTGCTGACGCAGTGGGTTAATACGTTGACCGGTTGCTGAAAAAAGCAGACGGAAGAAGAGCCGCAACAGACCGCAAAAAGGAACTGGACCAGGAAGGGAAGTCCAGCCAGGCTCTCACGGCCAGAGTTCGGCAAGGAGGATCTCGCAGGCGAATGACTCATTCTTTTCTGCGGTCTTTCGTGGCTCCTGGTCTATTTCTCTGGTTCCTGCCGCTTCTCCTCAAAGTGCACCACCGGGGCGCCGCTGGTGACCGCCATTTCGCCGTCGATCACGGCGCCTTTCGCCACTGCGATGGTGCGCGCTCGCACCGAGCCGTGGATGCGCGCCGTCTTGCGGATTTCCAGCTTCTCGCCGACCCACAGCGAGCCTTGGACGTCGCCCGCGATCAACGCGTTGAGCGCCTGAATTTCTCCTTCCCATCGCCCGCCCTCGGAAAGGGTCAGCGAGCCGCGTACCGCGCCGTTGCCGCGAAGATGGCCGCTGAGCACCACATCGCCGCCGCATTCAAAATTGCCGACAAACGTCGAGCCCGCGCCGATGAAGGTCGGGCTCCTCGACTCACGATCAGTGGCTCTGCGACGGGGCGTTTCGGACATTCGCGCTCTCCTTTGGGAAGGGCGATTATTCACTCGCCGCCGCGGTTTGTCAGATCAGCATCGCTGCGCCGGAAATTGCCCGGTCCGCGTCCGAAGCTGACATTCCTTGTCAGCGCGCCTCCGGGTGATCGTAACGCTAAGTTCATGATTGCAAGGATGAACTGCGCGTGGCACAGGCGTTGCACTGCAACTCAGCGAACTTATGCTCTGAACCTCGCGATCAGATCCGGCTTTGCGGTTTCTCCGAAGTCGCGGGCCGAGGCTGCCAGGGTTCGTACTCCGCGCCGCCATGCGTCTTCCCCGCTGGCGGCGTTTTTTTTTGCCTGATGGCTAGTGACTCCTGACATACGACTGGTGATGATTCGACCCTCCCCGCGGAGGATGCCGAATGTCGCGTCGATCGCTTTTGCTGTGCGCCTTGCTGGCCGCTCATTCCTCTCTCGCACAAATTCCGGGCGCCGACCAGGTCGAGTCGGTCACGCTCGCCAACGGCATGCAGATCATCGTCTGGCCGGATCGCGATATTCCCAACGTTGCGTTGTACAACTGGGTTCGCGTCGGCAGCCGCAATGAGGCGCCGGGCATTACGGGGCTGGCGCACTTCTTCGAGCACATGATGTTCAACGGGACGACCACGCGGGCGCCGGGTGAATTCGATCGCGCCCTGGAGGCGAGCGGCGCCCGCAACAATGCATTCACTACCAGCGACGTCACCGTATATCAGGACTGGTTTCCACGCGCTGCGCTCGCGACAGTGTTCGAACTCGAGGCGGACCGGCTGCGCAATCTTGCGTTCGACCCGAAAGTGATCGAAAGCGAACGAGGGGTGGTGCATTCCGAACGCCGCTTGCGCGTCGACGACAGTCATTTCGGCCGGTTGCAGGAACAGGTGCAGGCGACCGCCTTCGTTGCGCATCCGTACGGCATTCCAACGATCGGCTGGCCATCGGACATCGCCTCGTGGAGCCTCGAAAACCTGAAAGCCTTCTTCAGGACGAATTACGCGCCCAACAATTGCACGCTCGTACTGGTCGGCGACGTCGATGTGAAGGACGTGCTCGCGCTCGCGCGCAAGTACTTCGAACCGATTCCCGCACAGGCGCCGCCGGCGCCGGTGGTGACGAAGGAGCCGCCGCAACAGGGCGAGCGGCGCGTCGCGATCGGCGCGGAGGCGCAGACGCCGCTCGTGCAATTCGCGTATCACAGCATCGCAGGCGCCGATGCGCGCCAGCCCGCGCTCGATCTGCTTGCGCGCATCCTGACGGATGGCGATGCATCGCGCCTGCATCGCGTATTGGTCGAAGAAAAGAAGCTCGCGATCTCGGCCGACAGTTACGCCGACAATGGTTTCGATCCAGGCCTCCTCTGGTTCTTCCTGTCGCTGCCGGCGAACGGCGATCCGCACAAGGCCGAAGCCGCTCTCACGCAGGAGATCGAACGTCTCGTCAAAGACGGCGTCACAAGCGAAGAGGTCGCGAGAGCGCGCAATCAGGCGCTCGCAGATTTCTGGCGTGGTCTTGCGACGATCAACGGCAAGGCGCAGGCGCTCGGCGAATATGCGGTGCTGCGCGGCGGTCATCAGCGGCTCTTCGACGCCCCCAAGGCGTACGAAAGCGTCACGCCGCAGGACATCCAGAAACTCGCCGCCGAACTTCTCGGCGTTACCAATCGCACCGTCGGCGTGCTTGCGAGCACTGTTGGTGGAGCGAAGGAGAGCACTTGATGAACTTCAGGGGTTGCCCGCCGCCGGCGGCGGCCAGACGCGCGCGCCGCGCGGTCGTCGGCGCCGTCGTTCTGCTGTTTGCGCCGTTCATCGGCGCAATTGCGGACGACGCGCGCGGCGTGAAAACGCCGCCTTTCGAGCGCGTGCAACTGCCGAACGGCGCTGTACTTCTGCTGATGGAGCGACACGACGTACCGATCGTCGCATTCAGCGCGCTGCTGCGCGGCGGCGCCGTGACCGATCCGGATAGCGGTTGCGGCAGCGCCAGCCTCCTCGCGGGCCTGCTCGAGAAGGGTGCGGGCAAGCGCGACGCCTTCGCGTTTGCGCAAACCGTCGCATCCGTCGGCGGTGCAATCGCGACCAGTGCGACTACGGAAAGCATTGCGGTCAGCGGTTCATTCCTCTCGCGCGACCAGAAACTGATGATCGAGTTGCTCGCCGACATGTTGCAGCGGCCGCAACTCGCTGCGGATCAGTTCGAATCGCTGCGCGCCCGTCATATCGAGTTCATCCGTTCCGCGAAGGACTCCGATCTCGCGGCTCTCACGCCGATCTACGGCGCAGCGCATCTCTTCGCCGCGAGCCCGTACGGCCGGGCCGTCAATGGCGGCGAGGCGAGTCTGGCGGCGATCAGGCATGCGGATCTGCAGCGCTTCTACCAGGACCAGGTAGGCGCTGATCGGCTGATCGTCGCCGTCGTGGGCGATTTCAGCAACGCGCAGATGAAGCAGTTGCTGTCGCGCGCTTTTGCCGGATGGCGCAGGGCCGGAGCAACGCTGCCGACGCCGCCGCAGCCCGCGACGGCCGCCGCCCGTCGCGTGTTGCTGGTGGATGCGCCGGATTCAGTGCAGTCGTACTTCTGGGCCGGGGCCCTGGGCGTGCCGCGCAAGGATCCGCGACGCGCTTCGCTCGACGTCGTGAACACGCTGTTCGGCGGTCGATTCACGTCGATGCTCAACACCGAGCTGCGCATCCGCACTGGTCTGAGTTACGGCGCGAGCTCGCATTTCGACCGGATGCAGCACACGGGCCATTGGGAGATGAGCTCGTTCACGCAGACGGCGACCACGACGCAGGCGATCGACCTTGCGTTTGAGACGCTGGACAAACTGCATACGGTCGGCATCGATCCCGCACTGCTCGCCTCGGGCAAGACTTACGTGCAGGGCCAGTTCCCGCTCGCCTTTGAAACGTCGGCGCAATGGGCGTATCAGCTCGGCAACCTCGAACTCTACGGTCTCGATCGCAGCTACATCGACGATTACGCCGTCGCGCTCCACTCCGTTTCCGCCGACGACGCGAGGAAGGTCATCACGACTGTCTTTCCGAAAGGCGATGAAGTGACGATGGTGGTCATCGGCAACGCAAGCGTCATTCGCGAAGGATTACGCAAGTACGGGCCGATCACGGAAATGAAGTTGTCGGACCCCGTGTTCTCGGCGCCGGCCGGCCAATAGTCGCGAGCGCCTCCTGCAACATCAGTTCGCTCGGTAGGTGGATCAGCGGGGCCAAGACCGGCGGGACAACGGGGCGTTGGCGTTTCGTCGCAACCGCGGTTTGCGCATGGACCCGCTGTGGATCAGTCGAACGCTCGCGCAACTGTGTGACGCGTGTCACATTGGCGAGACGTCGCGCGCCTCCGACCGCGCGTCCGTCGCCAGAGTCCCGCTGTAAATTTCCGCTGAAAAATGCAGTAAAACAGCGGGGCTTCCGCATCGCCGCAAGGGGTTTCTGGCAATTTTTCCGACATGGACAATTGTCGTTGACGCACTAGACTCCGGCTTGCAAGCGCGCGAACGCCGCGCCGAAATTCCGACAACGATGCAGTACCGGCGCAGCGATTTCGACGTCACGAACAGCGTGCAGGTCAGTTCGGCTGAAGCCGTACGCCGCGCCGTCGTTGACCTGTTTCATCAGACCTGGCCGCACTATCCCTTCGACCGCGTCGAGTCGGCATTTCGCGATTTCGAGCGGCTTTTCAACGGTCAGTTTCCCGGCTACTACGGTTGCGACACCGTTTACCACGATCTGCAGCATTCGCTCGACGGCACGCTCGCCGTCGCGCGTCTGATCGTCAGCTACGACCGCACGCATCTTGCCGACGAGCGGCTCGGTCCGGAGCGCGCGATCCTCGGAGTCGTCACCGCGCTCTTCCATGACGCCGGCTACATTCGTCAGACAGACGACCAGACGCATCGCAACGGCGCCGAATTCACGCTGAGCCACGTCAGCCGCAGCGCCAACTTCATCGGTCGCTATCTCCCGACGATCGGCATGGCCGAGTGGGCGCCGGTCGCCACGAAGATCGTGCATTTCACGGGTTACGAAGTGCAATTCGAGCAGATCCGGCTGGATGATCACCGCGATCGCAGACTCGGCCATCTCATCGGCACCGGCGATCTCATCGCGCAGATGTCCGATCGCTGCTATCTCGAGAAGTGCCGCGACCGTCTCTACCCGGAGTTCGTGCTCGGCGGCGTCGCGATGTCGAACGACGCCGAGGGCCGGACCTCGGTGCGTTACCGGTCCGGGCTCGATGTACTGCGCCAGACGCCGGACTTCGTCGAAGAGGTGCGGCGTACGCGGCTCGACGGCGAATTCGGCGGCGCCTATCGCTGCCTGGAAACGCTGTTCAACGGCCGCAATCCATATATGGAAGTGATCGAGCGCAATCTCGACTATCTCACCGAGGTGCTGCGCACCGGCCGCTGGCCCATGCTCCGCCGCGATCCGCCTTGTTTCACCTGGGAGCGAAACCCGGTGCAGAACATCCGCTCGCTCGTGATCGGGCATCTGAAGCAGACCTGGAAGAGCTAGAAGGACTGAAGGACGGCGGACGCGTTCGGGCGGCAGGAAGGCTGCAGACGCAGCAGGAGGGCCGGCGCTGCAAGCCGGCAAGAAGGCCATTGGCAAGTCAGAGAGATCGTCCAACTTGCCTCCGTCGTCTCTGTCCTGCCGAAGGCTTTCCTGCCGATCCGAAGCAGCGGCTTTCCTGCTGACCCGAAGCGTCAGCCTTCCTGTCGAAGGCTTTCCAACGAGCGGCGCTTCCCGCCGCGAGTCCACGTGCGTAGCCTTGCACGCCGCATAACGGGAGTCGCAATGGCCAATCGGTTTTCGAAGCTCAACTCACGCTTTCCCCGCAAGCGCGCATTCATTACAGGCGGGGGAAGCGGACTCGGGCTCGAACTGGCCCAGGCGCTGGCGCAGGACGGCTGGACGCTCGGTTTGTTCGATCGAAATCTCGAACGGCTCACGCGCGTCGAAGCAGATTTGTCGAATGCACGGATTCCCGTGGTCGCGTACCCCGGCGACGTTACGCATGCGGACGAATTGACGGTCGCGGTCAATTCATTTGCTGCGGCCTACGACGGACTCGATCTCATGATCAACAATGCCGGCGTCGCAGGATCAGGCGCCTTGATGGAAGCGCCGCTCGAAGACTGGCGCTGGATCATCGACATCAACTTCATGGGCGTCGTGCACGGCTGCCGCGCGGCGATTCCGCACTTGCAGCGCAATGGCAGCGGGCTCCTCATCAACATCGCAAGCGCGGCCGCGTTTGCATCTGCACCGGGTATGGCCTCCTACAACGCAACCAAGGCCGCAGTGCTGTCGCTGAGCGAAACGCTGGTCAACGAATTGCGCGGCGCGCGCACACAGGTGTCCGTCGTGATGCCGACGTTCTTCCGCACCAACCTGCTCGAATCCGCACGCGGGCCGGCGGAGGCCCTCGAGCAGGCCGAGCGACTCATGGCGTCCTCGACCTATCGAACGTCTGATGTCGCGCGCGACGTGCTCGTGCTCGCGGGCGCCGGCCGCACTTATATCGTGCTGCCTCGTTCGGCGCGGATGCTCTGGCGCCTCAAGCGCTGGGCGCCGAACCTGTTTCTCACAAGGCTGGTCGCAATGAGGGAACGAATGAGAGAAAGCGGCGGATAGGCGCGGCTGAAGAGCGTCTTGCGCGCCCACGGCCATTGGGCGGGTGGCCAGCCTCTTGGGAGCTCTGACTAACCGCCATCCGCTATTCGCTTCTCGACGCTAGGGCGCATCGATCGCGAGCAGAAAGCGCGTGTAGATCTCAGGCAGTCGGGTAAGCACGTGCACTTTGCCAGCGATCGCGCTCGCTTCGAGCACCTGACGCAGCATGGAGAGACTCAGGGATTCAAGGGCCGGCAGCGACACCGGCGCATAACTCAGGTGCCAGGGCTCCGGGTTCACTCCGCCGCGGTCGGTTCGATACGGCCGAAAGAAACCATAGCGGTGCATATTGAGGTCGAGCCAGGCGGACAACCGCGCAAAGACGCCGTCGCTCGCATATTCCGAAGGGATCAGTTGCACCTTGTATCCGGCGGGCGCCGCCGCCGCGTCGAATACGTCGACATCGCTTCCCCAGTGATGGCGGCTCCCCCCCGGGATTGCGGACCAGTGGAGGATTGCTTCGACAGTCTGTGCATCGCTGAGCTGGGCCCGGTCCAGCAGCGCCCCCTGCCGATCGTAGAGCGGGCGCTCGCCGGCCCACTTGGCGTTCCAGATCAGCAGCTGCGTATCGAAGTCCCGGAAGCCCGAGCGTGGCGTCAGAGCGACGCCATCGAGCGCGGCGGCGTCGCGCATCGCCAGAAATGAGGCGACCGCCTCGTAGTGAAGTGCGCACGGCGGGCTCAGCAAATCCACGATGTGACTGCGCGAGCGACCCGTGAGCTCAGGCTCATTCATTCTTTTGATTCCGTGTGTGATCGAGCGACGAGTATGTCAAAAAACCCGACACGTCTCGCGATGCATTTGGTCGGTTCCCGCGCTCAGAATCGCGAGTATGATGGGTTGACTGACAGGGCGCTGAACGTCGCGTCGAGGAAGGCTTTGGGGCGCCTTTCAGAGACGCTCCGAAAACATGACGACGGAGCATGTATTGAGATCGCGCGGCCTCAAAATCAGACTTCTCACCATTGCGATCAGCGCGGGCGTCTGCATTACCGCAACGCTCTTTCTCCTCGAATACCTGGAGTATCGCAAGTCCGGCGTGCTTATCGCTGAACAGGGCGAGCGCTCCCTGCTGAGCGCGGAAGCGCAGCAGCTGGATCGCGTGGCCAGCGACCTCGCGGCGACGAACGCGTCCACGATAGAGGACGCTCTGCGCAGCGGCGACGCGCTGGCCGTCAACCGCTCCTTGAGCGCGATCCTCGAACACCCCGCCGCGATCGCCGCCCACGTTACGCGCGGCGACGAGATCGTCTACGAAGCGAAGCGCGCCGACGGCTGGACCGCGACGCTCGCGCCTCAGGAGGTGCGCAGCGTGCGCCGCGCACTGGTCGGGGTGGAGCCTCCCGGCGACATCGTAATCGTTGCGGGGCGACCGGGATTGCTTGCCTCCGCGCAGGCGCTGCGAGAACAACTCGAACGCGTTGAACGAAACGATTTCACGCGCTGGATGTGGACCATCGGAATCGCGGGGGCGCTGATTACGGGCGTGCTCGCGCTGCTGTCCTGGATTCTTGCGCAGCGACTTGAACGGCCGATTACCGAACTCATTCGTTCGGCCGAACGCATCGGCGAGGGCGACTACACAAGTCCGCACAAGGTCACGAGCGATGATGAGATCGCCGAGTTGGAGCGCGCGCTCGATCGCATGCGGCAGCGCCTGCGCCAGACGACGATCACGAAGAACTATCTCACGACCGTGCTGAACAGCATGAACGACGCCGTGCTCGTCACCTCGCCGGACGGAGTCATCCGGAGACTCAACGACGCGGCCGTGCGGTTGTTCGGCTACAGCGAACAGGAGCTCGAAGGCCAGCCGGTCGCGAATCTGATCGCCGAGAATGAACGCGCCGCTTTTTCGATGGAGACTGCCGGCGCCGAAACGCGTGAAACGGTCATCGCGACGCGCAACGGACAGACGATTCCGGTGTCGCTCTCGGGCGCGCCGATCACCGCGGGCGACGCGCAGTTTCAGGGCACGATCTTCGTCGTCCGGAACATCACCGACCGCAAGCGTGCGGAGCGCCGCATCCGCTATCTCGCGCGCTACGACGCCCTCACGAAAGTGCCGAACCGCATGCAGTTTCAGCACATGCTGCAGCAGGCGATCGCGCGTGCACGGCGCAGCGAGCGCGGCATCGTGCTGCTGTATCTCGACATGGATCGCTTCAAGGAGATCAACGACACATTCGGCCACTCCGCCGGCGACCGCACGCTCGAGGTGCTGAGCGAGCGGCTGACGCGCGTCCTGCCGCGCGAGGCGGTCGTCGGCCGCCTCGCAGGCGATGAGTTCGGGCTGTTCATCGAAGGCTTCGCCGATGCGGAGGACGAGCGCGCGCAGGCCGCCAATCTCGCGCGCATGGTGCTGGCGGAGGTGGGCAAGGCGTACTACGTCGATCAGCAGGAGGTCTATCTCACCGCAAGCGTCGGCGTCGCGTTCTGTCCGAAGGACGCAGAAAACGTGATCGATCTGATCCGCAACGCCGACGCAGCCATGTATCACTCCAAGCAGAACGGGGGCAACAACTTCGCTTTCTACTCGCCCGAGATGAATGCGGCGGCCGTCGAGCGTCTGATGCTCAAGAGCAAGCTGCGCCGCGCGCTCGAACGCGATGAACTGAGAATGTTCTATCAGCCGAAAGTCGATCTGCGCGACGGACGCATCGTCGGCGCCGAAGCGTTGCTGCGCTGGCGGCTGCCCGGGCACGGCGACATTCCACCCTCGCAGTTCATACCGCTCGCCGAGGAGACGACGCTCATTCTCGGCATCGGCGAGTGGGTTATGAACCGCGTCTGCGCGGATTACCGCGAATGGATGCAACGCATTCCGAATCCCGGGCGCGTTTCAATCAATCTGTCGTTGAAGCAATTGCGTCAGGCAAGCTTCATCACGCGATGCCAGTCCGTGTTCAAGCGCCACCAGGTCTCGCCTACCTGTTTCGAGCTCGAGATCACCGAGACGACGCTGATGGCGGATCCGAAGCGCACCATCAAGCTGCTCGATGAGCTGTACGCCATGGGACTGCATCTGTCGATCGACGATTTCGGTACGGGTTATTCTTCGTTGAGCGCGCTGCAGCAGTTTCCGATCGGCACATTGAAGATCGACCAGTCGTTTGTGCGTGATGCGGCGATCAATTCCGACGACGCCACGATCGTGCGCACCATCATCGACATGGGCAAGGCGCTCGAAGTCGAAGTGGTCGCCGAGGGCGTCGAGAACGAGGAACAATTCAACTTCCTGCGCGGCCGCGACTGCCACTACGCGCAGGGCCGGCTCTTCGGCGACGCCATGAGTTCGGAAGAATTCCTCGCGCTCATGCTCGCGCAGGAGAGCGGGCGGGCGAAGGTGTCTGAACTCTTTGCGTCGTAAGCGCTGGCAAGCCGACTTTGTCGGCAAGCAAGCCTGCGGCAGGCAAGCTGCGGACGCAGCAGGCAAGCCTTAGGCAAGTCAGAAGGATTTGTATTCCGGCCTGCTGACGCGAGTCAGCTTGCCTGCCGCGGCTTACTTGCCAATGGCTTGCCTGCCGACGAAGTCGGCTTCCTGCCCGATACAATCCGCGCCATGCTCAGCTTCTCCTCACTCGCCCTGCGCCGAGGGCCGCGCCTGCTCATTGCCGACGCCTCGTTCACCGTCTACCGCGGCGAGAAAGTAGGCGTCGTCGGCGCGAACGGCTGCGGCAAGTCGAGCCTGCTCGCATTGATTCTCGGCGAATTGCACCCCGACGCCGGCGCCTTCGAGATGCCCGCGCAAATTGTCGTCGCGCACGTCGCGCAGGAGCTCGACGCGAGCGAGCGAGCGGCGCTCGAGTTCGTCATGGACGGCGATAAGGAACTGCGTTCGACCGAAGCGGCGATAGCCAAAGCCGAAGCCGACAATGCCGGCGCAGCGCTCGGGGAGCTGCATGCGCACTATGCGGCGCTCGGAGGTTACGACGCCCGTAGCCGCGCGGGGCGCCTGATGCACGGACTCGGTTTCTCCGCCGACGACGAAACGCGCCCCGTCAACGCCTTTTCCGGCGGATGGCGCGTGCGGCTCAATCTGGCGCAGGCGCTCATGTGCCGATCGGATCTGCTGCTCCTCGATGAACCGACGAATCACCTCGATCTGGATGCGGTGCTCTGGCTGGAGGAGTGGCTGCGCAATTATCCGGGCACGCTGCTCATGATCGCGCACGATCGCGAGTTCCTCGATCGAACCGTGAGCCGCATCGTGCACATCGAGGCTGGCTCGGCGCGTCTCTATAGCGGCAATTATTCCGCGTTTGAGGAGCAACGCGCGGCCCAGCTCGCGCAGCAGCAGTCGATGTACGAGCGCCAGCAGCGCGAGATTCGTCACATGATGAGTTTCGTGGAGCGCTTCCGTGCGAAGGCGAGCAAGGCGCGGCAGGCGCAAAGTCGTCTGAAGGCGCTCGAGCGCATGGAGCACATCGCGCCTGCGCATGTCGACTCGCCCTTTGAGTTTTCGTTTCTGCCTCCGCAGAAATTGCCGCGTCCATTGCTGACCCTGGAGAAGCAGCAGGCAGGCTACGGCGAGCGCGTCGTACTCGACTCTGTCAGCATGACCATTACGCCAGGCAGCCGCATCGCGCTGCTCGGTCGCAACGGCGCCGGCAAGTCCACGCTCATGAAACTCCTGGCGGGGGAACTTCCCGCACTCGCGGGCAAGCGCACGGAAGCGCGCGATCTGGATATCGGCTATTTCGCGCAACATCAACTCGAGCAGTTGGCGGTGGACGAGTCGCCGCTTGCGCATCTGAAACGACTTGGCGGCGCCGCGGCGCTGCGCGCGACGGAGCAGGAGCTGCGCAGTTTCCTCGGGGGTTTCGGCTTCAGCGGTGATCGGGTGTTCGAGCCCGTCGGTCCCTTTTCGGGCGGCGAGAAGGCGCGGCTGGTGTTGGCGCTTGTGATTTACCTGCGTCCCAATCTGCTGCTGCTCGATGAGCCCACGAACCATCTGGACCTGGAAATGCGTCAGGCGCTCGCGGTTGCGCTGCAGGATTACGAGGCCGCCGTGGTGCTCGTTTCTCACGATCGTCACCTGCTCCGCGCTGTCGCCGACGAGTTGTTCCTGGTGGATCAGGGCCGCGCAACACCCTTTGACGGCGATCTCGAGGACTACGCCCGCTGGTTTACGGCGCGCGA
This sequence comes from uncultured Gammaproteobacteria bacterium, assembly GCA_963723505.1. Taxonomy (GTDB): domain Bacteria; phylum Pseudomonadota; class Gammaproteobacteria; order Steroidobacterales; family Steroidobacteraceae; genus Steroidobacter. The sequence goes on along the minus strand of CAVRQU010000014.1, from coordinate 175,838 downwards.
ACAGAAGGAAACAGAGGCGCTCCCGACTTCCGCAGGCGTCGGGACCGAGGACAGGAAACAGCGGAAGCGCGAAGAAGCGGAACGGCGCAATCGCCTGAGCCCGCTGAAGAACGAAGTGGCGAAGACGGAGGCGACGATCGCGCGACTCGAAGAGGAGCGCGCCGCCATCGAGCAGGAGCTCGCGTCTCCGGAGATCTACGGCGCGGCCGCCAAGGATCGCCTGCGATCGCTGCTGGAGTCGCAGACGCGTGTGAAGCGCCAGATCGAGACCGCCGAAGCCGCCTGGTTGGCGGCGAACGAGCGTCTCGAGGCCGCCCTCGGCGAATAGCCACGCGCGGCGCGCGAGTATTTGTCGAGATCCGTGAGCGTCGTGCTCACTGCGGATGCTTTGTGCTCTACTTGCGCTCACGCCGAATGGGCGTCAACACAACTAGAAGACAGGGCGGACCATGGCGACCACGTCCAGTCAGGCCATTCCCGGAACTGCCGCCGCAAGCAAGGGCATAGATCGGACCCATCGGCGCGTCATCTTCGCTTCGTCGCTCGGCACGATGTTCGAGTGGTACGACTTCTACCTGTACGGGTCGCTCGCCGCCATCATCGGCAAGCAGTTCTTCGCCGGAGTCAACGAGACGACCGCGTTCATCTTTGCGCTGCTCGCGTTCGCCGCGGGTTTCGCCGTCCGGCCGTTCGGCGCGCTGATCTTCGGACGTCTTGGCGACCTCGCCGGTCGCAAACACACCTTTCTGATTACGATTGTGCTCATGGGCGTCGCGACTGCGCTCGTGGGCGTGCTGCCCACCTACGACTCGATCGGCGTCGCGGCGCCGATCATTCTCATCACGCTGCGTCTGTTGCAGGGATTGGCGGTCGGCGGCGAGTACGGGGGTGCAGCAACATACATTGCTGAACATGCGCCGCCGGGCCGGCGCGCGTACTACACGAGCTGGATTCAGATCACCGCGACGGGAGGGATGATTCTCTCCCTCGTCATTATCCTGTTCTGCCGCTGGCGGCTCGGCGAGGCGTTCGAAGCCTGGGGCTGGCGCATTCCGTTCCTGCTCTCAATCATCCTGTTGTGCATTTCCGTTTACATCCGCCTGCAGCTCGAGGAGTCGCCGATATTTCAGGAGATGCGCGTGCACGGCAAATTGTCGAAGGCGCCGGTGCGCGACTCCATCGGACGCTGGAGCAACCTGAAGCTGGTGTTGCTCGCGCTCTTCGGCGCCATGGCCGGTCAGGCTGTGGTTGGGTACATCGCGCTCGTCTACATGAATCTGTTCCTCACGCAGACGCTGAAGGTCGATCCCGCGACGTCTAATCTGCTCGTCGCCGGAGCGCTCGCCGCGGCCGCGCCGTTCTACATGCTGTGCGGCAGGATCGCCGATCGCATCGGCCGCAAACCGCAGGTGACGCTCGGCTGCCTTATCGCCGCGCTCACGATGTTCCCGATCTTCCAGGGGCTCACGCATTTCGCCAACCCGGCGATCGAGACTGCGCAAGCCACAGCGCCGGTCGTCGTCGTTGCGGACCCGCAGGAATGCAGCTTCCAGTTCGATCCCGTGGGCGGCGCGCGATTCACGAGCTCTTGCGACGTCGCGAAGACTGTGCTCGCGGGCTTGCGCATTCCATACAGCAACAAAACCGCGCCGCCAGGCTTCACTGCGACAGTGCACGTCGGCGATGCAACGATCGCAGCATTCGACGGCGCTGCGCTGACTGCGGCGGAATTCAAGGAACGCAGCGCCGTCTTTCGCAGTGAGGTGGTGCGTCTACTGCATGAGAAGGGCTACCCCGCGAGCGCCGATCCTGCGCAGGTCAACTACGGCATGGTGTTCCTGCTGCTATTCGTTCTGTCGATGCTGGGCGTCGCGACCTACGGACCGATTGCGGCGTGGCTCGTGGAACTCTTCCCAGCGCGCATTCGCTACACGTCGATGTCGCTTCCCTATCATCTCGGCAACGGCTGGTTCGGCGGATTTCTGCCGAGCATTGCGTTTGCATTGATCGCGTACACCGGCGATGTCTATTCCGGACTCTGGTATCCGGTTGCGGTGTGTCTCATGACGGCAGTCGTCGGGACGTTCTTTCTGCGGGAGACGAACGGCGTGGAAGCACAGGACTGAGGGACAACGGCCCGCCTTCGATGGATGAAAGAAGACAGCGACGAGGGAGCCGCGAAGGACCGCAGACAAGGAAAAATAAATCCCAGGAGCCGCTCGCGCCCTGCCATTCGCCTTCTTTCTTGCGGTCTTTCGCGGCTTCCTTTTCCCGTTCAATACGACGTTCGGGGCGAGCGCAGGTTACTTGCGCTTGGCTAACGCGGCGTCCACCAGGGCGTCCGCCGCCGTCACAAGCGTCCGGTGCGGTCCTGCCCTGCCGAAGCATTGCGCCGACGAGAAGGCGCCGTCTACCAGAACCACCAGCTGCTCCGTCAGTTCGTCCGGGTTGAGCACGCCAATTCGATCGACGATTGCGCGCAAGCGACGCTGCAGCTCCTCCATCATTTCCCGCGCGACGGCGCGCGCCGGGTGCTGCTCATCGGCGAATTCGGCTGTCACATTCATGAAGGGACAGCCGCGGTATTTGGGACTGCTGACGAAACGAACTATGCCGGCCAGTTCGGCGCGCAGCAGCTCGCGCGGCTCCGACGAGCTGTGCGCGGCGGTGTAGTCCCAACCTGCCCAGCGATCCTTCGCCTCCTCTTCCAGCACGGCCACGATCAACGCGTCCTTCGAAGGAAACCAGCGGTACAGACTTGTCTTCGCCACGCCGGATTGTGCGACAACGGTGTCGACGCCGACGGCTCGGGCGCCTTCGCGGTAGAACAGGTCCCGCGCCGTGTTGAGAATCCGATCCCGGACGCTTTCGACGCCCGTCGTGACCTCACTGCTTTTCGCGCTTCGCGCCATTGCATCACCCCGAGAAAAATACTCTTTCCTTATACGACGCCTGACGCCGCTTGACGGCGATACAGACCTGTACGTAGCATAACAACAGACAGGTCTGTAGCGCGGCTTGCTAATGTATCGGGTCGCAGTTGGCCAATGCAACCCACGTACGTTGACGCAGCGCAATAGACCGTCGGCCCCCGGCTCGCGTCATCGCCATGTACCCCCTTATAGGCCGTGACGCGCAGCCGGGACTTTTCAGGGACCTGTTGGGAGAAGGCAATGAACGCCCGTCTTGTTTCCGGTTTGTCGATCCTGGCCGCTACGACCGCACTCATCGCGCCCGCAATTTCATCCGCCGCGGATGCGTGCGATCCGAGAGTAATTCAGAGCGAAACCAAGTTTCCGATCAGCTCGCAACTTCGAAATCAGACAGGAACGGTCTATCTCGACATCAAAATCGACGAGAAGGGCCGCGCCCAGACCGTGGGAATCAGGGAGTCGAGCGGCTATCGTCGACTCGACCGCGCCGCCGTCCAGAGCGTCGTGGGCAACTGGGTGTTTGATGTCTCCAGCTGCGAGCGCAAGGACCTGCCTGTGAATCATCTGGTCGCCGTCGAATATCGGAACGATACCTACTGAAGCGCCGCGGTGCGTCATGCGGGCCAGAACCTTGTCCCTCCTTCGAGCGCGAGGGAGGGTCAAGGAGGCGGCGCTCCGCGCGACGTGCATGCCCTTCATGATGTCGCGCACATCGACGCGTCGGGCCGTGTAACGTGTGACGTGCAACGTGTGTGGGAATCAAGCAGTCAGGCGTGCGGACTCTGACGTTGCACGTCTACACGCCACACACGCGACGCAGCTACGTCGGCAGATCGTCCCAGAACTTTTCCATCCGCCTACGCATTTGCGCGTCCGGCAAGCGCCCGCGTCCGCCGCGCTGATTGTCTTCGAGATGCGAGAGCTTCGTCGTACCGGGAATCGCGCAGGTGACAGCCGGGTGTGAGACGACGTACTTCAGCAGGAACTGCGCCCAGCTCGACGCATCGATTTCAGCAGCCCACGGCGGCAACGGACGCCCCGCGAGGCGCGCGAAGAGATTGCTGCCGCGACGTCCTCCAAAGGGCATGTTCACGAGCACCGCAACGCCGCGCTCCTGCGCGAGCGGCAACAATGTCTGGGCGGATTCGCGGTCGTCGAGAGAGTAGTTCAGCTGCACGAAATCGAGGCGATGGCGACGCATGAGGTCGGCGGTTGCGGCGTGCTGCGAATCATTCGACGTCGTGACGCCGAGATATTTGATGCGCCGGCCGCTCTTGTACTCCGCCAGCACCGGCAGGAGCTGTTCCGTTCCCGTCAGATTGTGCACCTGGATCAGTTCGATGCGCTCGGTGCGCAAGCGGCGAAATGATTGCTCGAGCATCGCTTTGCCCGCGGCGGCGTCCGCATTCGTCGTCACCTTGGTCGCGAAAAACAACTTGTCCCGAATGCCGATGTCGGCGACGAGCTGACCGATGACTTCTTCGGACCTGCCGTAGGCAGGCGCGGTATCGACAAGCGTCCCGCCCAGTTCCGGCATGCGCTCCAGAACGTCGCGCCGGGCCGCGAGATCCTCGGTTGACGTCACGCTGTAATTGTTCGTGCCCAGACCGATGACGGGCAATCGTTCGCCGCTCGAAGGAATGGGTCGCGTATTGAGCAGCGAGGACTCATCCCGTTGCTCCGCGGCGAACGCCGACGACGTCAGCATCGAGCTGACGCCCGCCATGCCGAGTTGCAGCACATCCCGTCGCGACAATCGATCAAACGACACAGCTCACTCCCGGAGAGGCGCCGGCGATCGGCGACGCTCGTGAAAGCCCGCATGGTTCCCGCGGGTCTGAGTAACATAGGCTCCGCGCCCAGACAATCAACCGTGTAGACACACGAGGGGATGAACATGAAAAAGTTGCTGCTTGCCCTGATCCTCGCGCTGACGAGCGCCGTGGCGCTCGGCGGACATTGCCCGATGGATATGAAACAGATCGACGCTGCGCTCGCAGCGAGCCCCAAGCTGAGCGCTGATCAACTCGCGGAAGTGAAGAAGCACCGCGCCGAAGGGGAAGCCCTGCACAAAGCCGGCAAACACGAGGAATCGGTCGCCGAGCTTGCGAAGGCGAAGGCAATTCTGGGGATTTGAGATAGCTTCAGATCTGAGCTCGCAAAGGCCGCCGCTCGCAATGCGGCGGCTTCCTCTTTCCGCCGCTCACACCACATTCAGCGTTTTCAGGCGCGCAAATTCTTCGTCGCCTACGCCGTACTCGCGCAAGACTTCCCGCGTGTGCTGCCCCAGGGTCGGAGGCGCCGACGTGTAGCGGATCGGCGTCTGCGACATGCGGATCGGATTCGCCACCATCGGCGCCTGGCCCGCAAGCGGATGGGGCAACTCGAACCGCATGCCGCGGCTCTTCACCTGAGGATGATCGAACACCTGTGCGAGATTGTTGATCGGTCCGACCGGCACGCCGAGCGGCTCGAGCAGATCCACCCACGCGCTGACGCTGCGCTCACGAAGCACCGCGGCCAGAAGCGGCACGAGCACATCCCGATGGCGCACGCGATCCGCATTTTTCGCAAAGCGGAGGTCGCGATGAAATTCGCAACTCGCCGCTTCGCAGAATCTGGCGAACTGACCGTCGTTGCCGACCGCGAGCACGAATTGTCCATCCGCGGCGTCGAACACCTGATAGGGCACGATGTTCGCGTGAGCGTTGCCAAAACGCTTTGGCGCCCGACCGGTCACCAGGTAGTTCATGTTCATGTTCGCGATCATCGCCACCTGAACATCGAGCAAAGCCATGTCGATGTATTGACCTGCGCCGCTCTGCGCACGGTGGGCGAGCGCCGCCAGGATCGCCACGGTCGCGTACATGCCCGTCGTGATGTCGGCGACCGCGACGCCGACTTTCTGCGGGCCGCCGCCGGGCAGATCGTCGCGCTCGCCCGTGACGCTCATCAGCCCGCCGATCGCCTGGATGATGAAATCGTAGCCTGCGACGTTGCGCATCGGCCCGGTCTGCCCAAAACCCGTGATCGAGCAGTAGATCAGTCCGGAGTTCTCCACTCGCAGTTGTTCGTAACCGAGTCCATAGCGCGTCAGGTCGCCCGCCTTGTAGTTCTCGATCACCACATCGCACCGGGCCGCCAACCGGCGGGCGATCGCCTGCCCTTCAGGCTTCGCAATGTCGAGCGTCACCGACCTCTTGCCACGATTCGCGCCGAGGAAATAGGCCGCCTCATGTGTATCGGCGCCGTTGGCGTCCCTGAGGTAGGGCGGCCCCCAACTGCGCGTATCATCGCCGACGCCAGGACGCTCGATCTTGACGACGTCCGCACCAAGGTCGGCCAGGATCTGCCCGCACCAGGGGCCCGCAAGCACGCGGCTCATGTCCAGGACGCGAAGATGCGAAAGCGCGCCGTGCGCCTGCGCTGGTGAGATCTGGTCAGTCATGATGCTCGCTGTCGTCCACAAGTGCTGGAACGAAATGTCCGCCCGACGAATCTCACCAAAGGGACATCGTGGAGATGCGTCAATGGAGAGCGGCTTGCGGGGATCGCATGGTATCGCCGGCGCAGCGATGTTGCTCTATTGCGTGCTCGCCTGCGGTGAAGAATCCGCGGTGACCGGCGAGGCGTCGCGCCCGCCGCTCGACCTGCGCGCGCCGGACATCGAGGATGTCCTGACGCCGCAGCAGATCGCGGACGCCCTCGCCAGCACGCGCGAGGGGAACATCGAAGAAATTGAAGTCGAGGGCGTGCGCACGCAGGCGCCGCCGTCCTCGCCGGACGTCTGGATGGCGATCGCGGCCCCTTTCTGGGCGCTGCTGCACCCGACGCAGGCGTGGAGGATTTTCGCCCCTATTCCGCCTGATCGTGCTCGATGGATCGGCGCCGAGCGGCCGGACGCAACCTCGAGCCAGCGCGAACCCGCGACGGGCATCCCCAAAATGGCCGGCGATTAAAGACCACGCCGCGTTCGTGCGAAAATCCCCAACGCTGATCGAAACCGTCGCCCAGTCTCGAGACGGCGGTGAACCAGGAAGGCTCGGTAGATGAATGCATCAGTTTCTGCGCTGCCCGGCGCCCGTGCGCGGGTTTTGTCGTTCGAAGGCGGCTGTAATTTTCGCGACATCGGGGGCTATCGCACCGAGGACGAGCGCTCCGTGCGCTGGGGTCTTGTGTATCGCACAGGCGTGCTCAGTTACTTCACGCCCAACGATCGAGAGCCGCTCATGGAGCTCGGCGTACGCGCGATCTGCGATCTGCGCCGCGCCGAAGAGCGCGACCGCGAACCGACGCGCTGGCCTGACGCCGCAGCACAGGCGCTCTACTGGCAGGACGGTGAACGCATGCCGACGATCCGGGCGTTCGCAGCCAATCGCCCTGACACCGCCGCTGGAATGTTCGATGCGATGGTCGATCTGTATCGCGCCTTGCCGGCGTGGATGGGCGAACGCATCGGCGGAATGTTCGGTTGTCTCGCAAACGGTCAAGCGCCGCTCGTGGTCCACTGCGCCGCGGGCAAGGATCGCACCGGCGTGGCGATTGCGGTGTTGCTGCGCGCCCTCGGCGTGTCGCGCACAGCAGTGATCGAAGACTATCTGTTGACGAACGAGGTCGGGGATTTCGAGCAGTTCATTCGCACACGCCACGCGGCGCAGCTCGGCCTCGCGGACGCGAAACATCCGCTGCTGGCGATGCCCGAAGACGTGCGGCGGGTGCTCTTCAGCGCCGATGCAGCGTTTCTCGACGCCGCGTTGGCCGAGATTGACGCCTCGCCCGGCGGTCTCGAAGGCTACCTGGAGCGCAGCGCGGGCGTTGCGCCTGCAGTGCTTGAGCGTGTGCGCGATGCGCTCCTCGCATAAGCGCAGCCGCGGCGGGCGGACCGCTTGCGACCTCAGGGCGTCATTGGCGGCCGATATTCCAGCGTCAATCCCATCAGCCACAGCAGCAGCAACACCATCGGAACGTGCACGATGAATTGCATCATCGTAAAGCCGACGACGTCGCGCGCCTTCAGGCCGAGGATGCCGAGCAGCGGCAGCATCCAGAATGGATTGATGAGATTCGGCAGCGCTTCCGCGGCGTTGTAGACCTGCACCGCCCACCCCAGATGCACTTTGAGATCGTTCGCCGCTTGCATCACGTACGGCGCTTCGATGATCCACTTGCCGCCGCCGGAAGGCACGAAAAATCCGAGCACCGCTGAGTACGCGCCCATCACTATGGGAAAACTCTCGCGCGTCGCTGCTTCGGCGAAAAACGTAGAAAGGTGATGTGCGATGCTGTAGCCGTCGGCGCCCGCGACAGTCGTGATGATCGCGGCGATGCCGCCGTAGAAGGGAAACTGCATCAGCACGCCCGTCACGCTCGGCACACCGCGCGCGGCGGCGTCGAGGAATGCGCGCGGACGCCAGCACAGCAGCAGGCCAAGCATCAGAAAGAGGAAATTGTAGGTGTTGAGATTCGAGATCGCGCTCATGACCCCCTTCGTTACGAACTCACGGGCCAGCCACGCGCCGCCAAGAGCCGCGATGGCGACGTTGAGGATGGGGCTGTACTCGAGCCACTCGCCGGGACGCGTTCGTGGGCTGACGACCGCCGCGGCAGCGTCCTGAACGCCGAGCTGCTGCGCGGTGCGCGCCTGTGCGCGGCCCGGCGCCGTCAGCCACGCAATCAGGATCGTGACGACGAGCAGCACGAGCGTGAGGGCGATCGATTGCCACAGGAAGATCGTCTGGCTGAAGGGGATCACGCCGGTGATCGCGAGCAGGGCGGGCGGCATGCTCGCCGGATTCGCCTGCAACTGCGCCGCTGATGAAGACAATCCCATCGCCCAGATGGAGCCCAGGCCGAGATAGGCGGCGGCGCCCGCAGCCCGGTAGTCCATGTTCAACTCGACACGCCGCGCCAGCGCACGCACCAGCAGGCTGCCAAGGATCATGCTCAGACCCCAGTGAATGAGCGACAGCAGCAAGCTGATCGTCGCGACCCAACACACGGCGCCGCGACCCGTTCGCGGAAGCGAGGCGAGCCGCTCGATCATGCGGGCCGCGGGCGGCGAACTTGCGACGACGTATCCGCCGATGATGATGAAGCTCATCTGCATCGTGAACGGGATGAGGCTCCAGAAACCGTCGCCGAAGGCCTGGGCGGTGCTCAGGGGCGAAGCGCCGAGCGCCACTGCGGCGACCGCGACGATCGCGACGGCGAGCGCGGCGAACACATAGGCGTCCGGGATCCACCGTTCCGACCAGGCGCAACAACGTAACGCGATGGCCTCGAGCGCGGAGAGCCCGCCTGCATCTGCTTGTGTATTCATAGCGTCGCTGTCAGTTATGTTTCATGTCGGACGCCCGCGCGGGAGGAATCATGACAAGCGAACAAGCCCCCGTACAACGCCTTTTTCTGGTGAGCGCTGCGACAGGACTCGCGATACTCGTCTTCACGACGATCAGCATGATGCAGCCGCCGGCGCGCGCCTGCGGCGCACTGGCCGGGAACTACGCGCCGATCATCGCGTTCGAACTGGCGCGCAGCGCGGCAGATCTGCAGGCGATCTTCGGAGCGACTGCCAGCGAATGCCGCAGCGAGATGATCGCGCGCATGGATGCAATCAACTGGATCGACGTGCTGGCGTTCATTCCCCTGTACGGCGTTTTCATGAGCGCATATTTCTTTGGGATGCGTACGCGCCAGCCTGCCGCCGCGCGAGCCGGCGCGGGGTTCACCGCGCTTGCTGTTTGCGCCGACTATCTGGAAAACCTCTGCCTGATGCAGCTCACGCCGGCGCTGGACGCAGGGTCGATCTGGTTTACGCTGCTGCCATTGGCGACGGGCCTGAAGTGGCTTGCGCTGGCCGCGGCGGCGGCGAGTGCGTCTCTCATCTATATGCGCGGCGCACCGCGAAATTATGTCGCCGCGGCGCTCTGCCTTGTCAGCCTAGTGGTCACGATTGCGGCGATCGCCGCACCGGCGCAGCTTGGACCGTGGATCAGCGCGGGGGTCGGAGCGAGTTGGTGTGTATTTCTCGTGAGCGCGTCCCTCGGCGTGGTGCGAGGACTCGGCGCATCGACCGACAGTCGCTCCCTCGCGCAGCGCAAGTAAGCTGCCGACCCTGCGAGCCGAATGACGCGACGCAGAAAGCAGATCGGCGCGTTCCGAGATCGCAGGAGTCCTCGCGACGCTCCTGGCTCACCACCGAGACTCTGTCCAATGGAACTGTCCAGAGATTTCCGGGAGGAAAACTTCCCGCAGGCTCGGCAACGACCGGCGATGTTTGTCGTATCCTGACGGTCTGCAGGGATCCTCTGCGGGAGCTGATGAGTTCAAGAGAAAGTGAACGTCCACCTCCCCTTTTACCTTCGGAGAGAACCATGAAAGTACGAGAAGCCATGACTCGCGACGTGCGTCTTGCCAGGCCCGATCAGAGCATTCGGGAAATCGCGCGTCTGATGGCCGAACTGGACATCGGCGCCGTGCCAGTGGAAGAAAACGATCGGCTCGTCGGCATGATCACGGATCGCGACATCGCCGTGCGCGCCGTCGCTGAGGGGCGCGGCCCGGATACAAAAGTTGCGAAGTGATGAGTCGCGAGGTCAGGTACTGCTACGAGGATCAGTCGATCGACGAAGTCACGCGTAACATGGCGGACATTCGCGTGCGTCGTCTGCCCGTCCTCACTCGCGAGAAGCGCCTGGTCGGCATTCTGTCGCTGGGCGATCTCGCCATCGATGCGACGGCTCAGGATGAGGCCGGCGAAGCGCTTGGCGGAATCTCGCGGCCCGGCGGCCAGCACTCACAGGCGGCGGAAAAGCACTAACCGCCGTCGCTGGACTCGACGGGAAGGCTGACGCTTCGGGGTCAGCAGGAAAGCCTTCGGCAGGAAGGCCGACGCTTCGGATCGGCAAGCAGGCCTTTGGCAGGACAGACTAACAACAAGGACTAAAGGGCGGCGTCTATCTGACTTGCCAACGGCCTTCCTGCCGGCCCGCAGCGCCGGCCTTCCTGCTGCGTTTGCAGCCTTCCTGCCGACCCGGCGCGTCGGCCGTCCTTATTGCTGCGTCAAGGGCCGTCGTTAGTCTTCTGCCTTCACCATCCGCTTGGACTTGCCGATCATCCACGCAATGCCGAAGCCGCCGGCCAGGTAGTTTTTCCGCCGGACCAGCGGGCTGTCTTCGAACGTCGCCCCGCTGAGCACGTCGTAGCGCACATAGGCGCCGACCCAGTAGCGGGGAAATCTCTTCGACACGGCAGTGAGCAAGTGGGCGCCGGAATACCCGCCCCCCGCGTCGTAGGTCGGACGCTCCGCCGTCGCAAACGCCGGGCGCAACGTTGTAGAAGTATTCGTGATAGCGATCATCGGCGAACAGCGGTCCGACGCCGACGCCGAAATTCCAGCCGTCCTCGCCGCCGATATTCTCGACGTCGAGATTGATGCGCGGCGAGAACACCCAGCCGATCAACTGCGGCGAGGACTCCAGCGTCACCGGCGCCCGGACCGGCAGAACGAGATCGACCTTCACATCCCGGTCTACTGATCGCCACAGATGCAGCTCCACGGACGGTCCGAGCTCGAGCGTCGGCCTGAGATCCGGCATGCCGCGTCGCGCGGCGTTATTTTCGCTCCGCACTGGAATTGTCGCGCTCACGCTCGCGTTCAGTTCGACGAATTCGCGGTTGAAGAACTCGCCGCGCACACCGTCGCGATCGGATTTCAGAAAGTCGCCGCGATACACGAAGTAAGGGACAGGAACCGGATAAACCTGAGTCTCATCCGACCCACGGTAGTCAGGGAAGCCGACCGCCCCGACCCCAAGACCCGCTTCCCAGAGCGGTTCCTCCTTCGTGCCGCTCGTCTCTTCCGCGACGCCCGGCGCGCAGAGCGCACCCGCGCCGATTGCGGCGAGAGGCGCGAGGACCTCACTGAAACGCATGGCGGCTACAGCAGCGTCTCGATGTCCTTCGCGAGATCTTCAGGTTTGGTGACGGGCGCATAACGCTCCACGACCCTCCCGTTCCGGTCGAGCAGAAACTTCGTGAAATTCCATTTGATGCGCTCGCTGCCCAGCAGGCCCGGGGCGCTCTTTTTCAGCCAGCGATACAACGGGTGCGCCGCGTCGCCGTTCACGTCGATCTTGTCGAACATCGGGAAGCTGACGCCATAGTTCTTCTGGCAGAAGCTGCCGATTTCGCCGGCGCTCCCGGGCTCCTGCTCGCCGAACTGATTGCATGGGAAACCGAGTACAACCAGACCTTTCCCGCGATACTTCTGGTAGAGCGCTTCGAGTCCCTCGTATTGGGGCGTAAAGCCGCATTTGCTGGCGGTATTCACGATCAGCAGCACTTTGCCCGCGTACTCTCGCAATGCAACCTCCTTACCGTCGAGCGAGCGGGCCTGGAAATCATGTGCGGAGCTCATGGTTGACCTCACAATACGTGATGCTCGGACCCGGTGGACTACTTACCCACCACGGTGAAGCTTTCGGCGAAATAAGGCGTCTCCGCGAAGCAGGTGGTCGGGACGCCGCGATGTTCGCTGTAGTGCACGCGGACATTCTGGCCGACGCTCGCCGACAGCTTCTCGGCAACCTGCGCGTCGCGGGTGCTGAAATGCCAGATCTGGGGCGCGACGCCGCCGACCACATATTGCGCGAGTTCGCCTTCATATGTTTTGCAGATCCAGCCCTTCCTGGAGAACTTCTGCAGAATGCCGGCGCGTTCGCCCTCGGAGTACGCCCATGACAGCGCAAAAAATGTCCAGCCGATGACGCCGAGAATGATCAGACCGGCGGCGATCAGGAGCACGCGCCCCACGCGACTTCCCCGTCTTGCAGCTTCCGCAACCATAGTGGCTCCTTCGCAGCGGTTCTCTGGCTGCGCAGTGTGGAGAAGGTCGTCGCGCCGCTCAAGCGCCGCCAGGAAACCTCTGCATAGGCGCTATCCGCTGAGCTCATCAGATTCCCGGTCCCGTCGACGGCGGGGCCTCGAACAAGCGCCTTCAGACGGCGGGCTGCCCCCTGGCGCGGCGGAGACGATCCCAGACACGTTCGTGAACGAAGTAGCCCAGTAGAATTGATGAGCGGCTCGACGATGGCGACGGCGCTGCCGAGCACGAAGTCGCCGGTCATCACGGTAAAGGCGATCCCGAACTGCATCACAGTGAAAGTCGCCGTCTTGGTCATGGGCGAAATCCTCCTTGAAAATCAGCTCATGGACCGACGCGGCGACGTCCAATCGCGCTTCACGATGGAACCAATAGTTGACCCCAATCGTGATGTGGTAGAGGCCGCCTTTCGCGCGCTGCAGCACAGGGTAAGACGCATGCTTACGGCAAGAACACTGAGCTGGCTCGTGATCGCTGCATCGCTTGCAGCCTGTGGCGTCAATCCCGTGACCGGCAAGAAGGAAATTCAATTCGTCTCGGAAGCACAGGAGATCAAGCTCGGCGAACAAGCGTATGCGCCGACGCAGCAGACCGAGGGCGGCGACTTCGACGTGCTTCCGGAATTGACGGCGTACGTGAGTGAAGTCGGCCAGAAGCTCGCGGCCGTCGCCGACCGCAAGCTGCCTTATGAGTTTGTGGTGCTCAACAATCCAACGCCAAATGCGTGGGCGCTGCCGGGAGGCAAGATCGCAGTCAATCACGGTCTGCTCACGGAGTTGAAGAATGAATCCGAGCTAGCCGCCGTCCTCGGCCATGAAATCGTGCATGCGGCCGCGCGTCACGGCGCCAAGGCGCAGGAGCGCGGCACGCTGCTGCAGGCGGGCCTCGCCGTCGCGCAGATCGGCGCGGCGTTCGGGGGCGTCGATCAGAATGTCGCCGGCCTGGTCCTGCAGGGCGCGGGCGTCGGCGCGCAGCTCGTTCAGCAAAAGTATGGGCGCGAGCAGGAACTCGAGAGCGACGAATACGGGATGAAGTACATGAAGCTTGCGGGTTACGACCCAGCTGGCGCCGTCACGCTGCAGGAGAGCTTCGTGCGCCTGTCGCAGGAACAAGGCCAGAAGGCGACGAGCTGGCTGGAGGGTCTGTTCGCCTCGCATCCGCCCTCGCAGGAGCGTGTCGACAAGAACCGAGGCGCGGCGGAACGCCTGGGCCGCGGCGGCGAGGTCGGCGCGGAAACGTACGAAGCCAAAGTCAAAGCGCTGCGCGCGATCGAGCCTGCGTACGACAAACTGCACGAGGCGATGATGGCGGCGAGCAAGAAGGACTTCGTGAAAGCGGAGGCGCTGACGAGTGAAGCCGTGAAGATGGTTCCGCGCGAGGGGCGCTTCCATGAATTTCTGGGCGAGCTCGCGCTGGCGCAGAAAAAACCCGACCAGGCGATTCCGCATTATCAGAAGGCGATCGAATTGAACCCCGATTATTTCGGCTCGTATCTGGGCGGGGGCGTCGCTCAGTTTCAATCGGGCGACAAGACGAAGGCGGAGGAATGGCTGACGAAGAGCGCAGGACTGTTGCCGACGGCGCCGGCCGCGTACTACCTCGGCTCGATTGCGCGCGATCGAGGCGATCGCGCGAAGGCGAAGGAATATTTCCGCGCTGCCGCTGGATCGCAGAGCCAGTTCGGACAGCGGGCTGCGGCGGAATTCGTCCGCATGGATCTGCCCGAGAACCCGGGAAACTACGTCGCGACGGACGGTCAATTCGATGCGCAGGGCCGCCTCCTTGTCGTCGTGCAGAATCGATCTCCCGTGCCGCTGACGGGCATTCAGGTCACGCCCGTGCTGGTGGATCAGGCAGGACGCGTGGCGCAGCAGGGGTCGCCGGTCAGATTCAATGCAGTGCTGCAATCGGGAGAGCAAAGCGCCGTGCACTCGGGCATCTCAGGCATTGCGCAGGCCCAGGTCCCCTACCTTCGCTTCCGCGTGGACGGCGCTCGCGTGGCGGAGTAATCAAAGGGGATAAATGATCAGGGCATAGGGGATAGTCAGAACGACGTCTGACCATCCCCTATCCCCTGACTTCTCGTTCACACGATCTTCGACGTCTTGCCCCAATACGCATCGCGCAACAGGCGCTTGTAGAGCTTGCCGTTCGGATGCCGGGGCAACTCATCGGTGAAGTCGATCTGTCGCGGGACCTTCACGTGACTCAAATGCCGGCGCGCGAACGCGAGTAGTTCGTCAGCGAGGCGCGACCCGGCATCCTGCGGATTGACGGGCTGAACGACAGCCACGACTTTTTCCCCCATTTCCTCATCGGGCGCCCCGATGACTGCAACGTCCATCACGGCCGGATGCGTGAGGAGGAGATTCTCGATCTCCTGCGGGTAGATGTTCACGCCCCCGGAAATGATCATGAACGCCTTGCGGTCGGTCAGAAAAAGGTAACCCTCCCGATCGACGTAACCGACGTCGCCGAGGGTGCTCCATCCCCGCGCGTTGCGTGACTCCGCCGTTTTCTCCGGCGAGTTGTGATACTCGAACTCCCTGCCGCCCGCGAAGTAGATGACCCCTTCGGTGAGCGCCGGGACCTCTGCGCCCGCTTCGTCGCATACACGAATCTCACCGAACACTGCGCGGCCGACCGAACCTTTCCTGTTCAACCACTCGCGTGCGGTGATTGCAGTCATGCCATTGCCTTCCGTGCCGGCGTAGTACTCGTGCAGGACGGGACCCCACCACGCGATCATCTGTTCCTTCACCGGAATCGGGCACGGCGCCGCGGCATGAATGGCGCTCTTGAGCGAGGACATGTCGTAGCGGCCGCGCGTTGCGGGCGGCAGACGCAGGAAGCGCACGAAATGCGTCGGCACCCATTGGGCGTGAGTGATGCGATGCTTCTCGATGAGCCTTAGCGCGGTTTCCGCGTCGAAACGCTCCATCAGCACGACCGTCCCACCGAGGTGCTGGACCGCCATGCACCAGCGCAACGGCGCAGCGTGATATAGCGGCGCGGGCGAGAGATACACGCTCGCGGCATCGACGTTGTAGAGCCTGCTTGCGAGCTGCACGAGCGTGGTCGGTTCATCAATCGGCGCCGCGGTCAGCGCAAACTTGATCCCTTTGGGACGCCCCGTCGTTCCCGAGGAATACAGCATGTCGGCGCCGGTGCTCTGGTCCGCAATCGGCGTCGCTGGCATCGCATCAAGCGCCTGCTCCCAGGAACGATACGGCGTCTGCGCCGCGCCCACCATATAGTGCGGAGTCTCCCCGAGCAGCGGCGCCACGAGCTGCGCGAGCTCGCTCAGTACGGAGGAGGTGATGAACAGCTTCGCTCCGCAGTCCCTGAGGATGTATTCGACCTCGGGGGGCGACAGCTTCGATGAAATGCACACGATATACAGCCCGGAGCGCTGATTCGCCCATGCGATCTCCAGGTAGCGTGGATTGTTTTCCATGCACACGGCGATGACGTCGCCGCGCTTCAGCCCCAGGGATCGGAAAAGGTGCGCACCCTGATTCGAACGCTCATCGAGGCGTCGATAGGTAAGGACTTCGCCGGTTGAAGGAAAGATGCAGGCCGGTTTCTCGGGCGTCGATCGCGCGTGGAGGTAGGGATGCATGGACGACGGCCTCGGGCTTGGGTCACGGGGCTTGGGCAGGAGAAAGAAGCAGCGGCCTTCCGATTCTGACCCGAGTCCCAAGCCCCGAGCCCCGCGCCTCAATGGGCGACAAAGCGGATTGGCAGCGTCTTCGGCCCGCCGACGAACGTCGACGCCGAGCGGCGCGGTTCGCCGGCCAGCTCGACGCACTTCAGCTTCGGAATCAGCTCCTCGAACAGGATCCGCATTTCCATGCGAGCAAGGTGCTGACCGAGGCACGCGTGGGCGCCCAGGCCGTACGCGATATGACGATTCGGCGAGCGCTCGCTGCGAAACTCGAACGGCGCCTCGAAAATCTCTTCGTCGCGCGTCGCCGACAGATAACACAGCATCAGCCAATCGCCGGCCGCGATGTTCGCGCCGCGCAGCGTGTAGTCCTCCATCGCCGTGCGCATGAAGTGCTGCACCGGCACGGTCCAGCGCACGGCTTCTTCGACGAGCCCCGGAATGAGCCCCGGATTGGCGCGCAGCTTCGCCAGCTCGCCCGGTTGATCGCACAGAGCCCACATCGCGCCGGACGTCGACGACGAGGTCGTATCGTGGCCCGCCGCCGCGATGATGATGTAGTAGCTCATCGCTTCGAAATCGGAGATGGGCCGGCCGTCGATCTGCGCGTTCGCGAGAACGCTCGCCACGTCCTCGCGCGGATCGGTGCGGCGCGCTTCCGTCAGCTTGCGGAAGTATTGCGAAAAATCCGCGACCACCGCCTGCAGCTGCCGCACCGCCTGTTCGAGGTCGACGATCTGCCGCGTACGATTGAGTTCGGGATCCTGGCTGCCGAACAACTGCTGGGTAAGGAGCAGCATTCGCGGCTCATCCTCACGTGGAACGCCCAGAATTTCCATGATGACGTGCAACGGGTAGTGCAGCGCCACGTCGCGCACGAAGTCGCACTCGCCGCCCTTCTCGAGCATCTGCGCCACCTGCGCCTTCGCGATGTCGCGAATGCGTCCTTCGAGCTTTTTCAGACTCTGATGCGTGAACCAGAGCTGGGTAAGCGCACGGTACTTCGGGTGATCCGGCGCATCCATCTGCACGAGCGCACGCACGAGGTGCGGCGTGCCGGTCAGCTTTCGAACAAATGCTTCGCTCGCACGATCCGTCAGCACAGTCGGCCGGTCGCCGTTGTGGAAGAGCGCATTCTGCCGGCTGATCTCCGCGACGTCCGCATGCCTCGTCACGACCCAGAAAGGATCGAAGCCGTCGACCTCCGCCCGGCTGATCGGCCGGTTCGCGCGCAGCCAGGTGAAATCCTCGTGCAGTCTCTGCAGATCGCTGTAGACAACCGGGTTCACCAGGTTGGCGGCGATCTGCGGCGGCGTCATGAAAGCGTCCGACATGCTTCCTCCTGATGGACGATCCTCGCGATTCCGGTCGAGCTACATGAGCACGCGCGTCGCGCGTCGCGCCGCCGGCGTGGATCGCTTCGCTGTGCGCACGCTCGCGGGTTTCGCGAGTCCGTGAATGAAGATGTCGCAGACGTGTTCGATGTATCGCTCCCGGACCGCGTCGGTAAGCCCGTCGCCGCCCGTCATCGAGCGCAGGGCGTAGCGCGCATTGAACAGATGGTCGCAGGCGCCGAGGATGCTCACATAGAAAAGCACCGGATCGATCTGCTTGAACTCGCCGGTCTTCATGCCCTGCGCCAGCAACCGCTTCTGCAATTCCAGCAGCGGCTTGACGAAGAAACGCGTGACCTGCCGCGCGCTTTTCGTTTCCGAATTGCGCTCATCGAGCAGTGAGTGGAGCAGGCGATTCAGGTACGGCCGGCGGAAGAAATTGTTGATGATCGCCGCGATGTGCCTTTGCAGCTTCTGCGTCGGCGACAGATCGAGCTGCAGCAGGATCTCGAGATTCCGCAATGCATCGGCGGCCTCCCGCTCGACGAGCGCAAGCAGAAGCCCGTCCTTGTTGCCGAAGTAGTACTTCACCAGGGCGGAGTTGAGACCGGAGTGCTGTGCAATCTCGCTCAGCGAAACATCGATGGAGCAGCGATCGCTCATCAGACGGCTTGCCGTGTCGAGCAGGCGCTCGCGAGCGTTGAAGCCGGGCGTGACGGCGGAACGCGCGATGCGGCCGGCGCGGCGCCGCATGGATCGTGCAGCAGTTGGGGTGCGACGGCTCATATTTAGCCGATTGATTAATTCCGGCCAATGGTGTCTATTGATGACCCGTCTTGCAAGCCCTTTTCTACCGACTCCCGGAAGATTCACATGAGCACTGCATATATCGTCGCCGCGGCCCGCACGGCCGGCGCACGCAAAGCCGGGCGGCTGTCCGGATGGCATCCGGCCGATCTCGCGGGCAAGGTCCTCGATGCGCTGATCGAGCGCACCAAAGCCGACCCTGCGCTTGTCGACGACGTCGTCATGGGCTGCGTAGGTCAGGTCGGCGAGCAATCGCTGAACGTCGCGCGCAATGCGGTGCTGTCTTCGAAGCTGCCGGAAAGCGTTCCCGGAACCTCCGTCGACCGACAGTGCGGCTCGTCGCAGCAGGCGATCCATTTCGCAGCGCAGGCGGTGATGTCGGGCGCAATGGACGTCGTCATCGCCGCCGGCGTCGAAAGCATGAGCCGCGTGCCGATGGGGCTGTCGACGCAGTTGCCGGCAAAGAGCGGCTTCGGCGGACCGACCGGCGCCCACATGGGCGCACGTTATCCGGGGGTACAGTTCAGCCAGTTCATCGGCGCCGAGATGATGGCGGCGAAGTACAAGCTGACGAAGGATCAGCTCGATGAATACGCCTTCAACAGCCACCAGCGCGCGATCTCGGCGACGAAGGCCGGCGCCTTCGAGAAGGAAATCCTGCCGCTCGAGATCACGCTGCCGAACGGCTCGAAGGAGATGCATAGCGTCGATGAGGGCATCCGCTTCGACGCAAGTCTGGAGGCGATTCGCGGCGTAAAGCTCCTGCAGGAAGGCGGTCGCATTACGGCGGCCACCTCGAGTCAGATCTGCGACGGCGCCGCGGGCGTCATGATCGTCAATGAGAAAGGCCTGAAGTCGCTCGGCGTGCAGCCGCTTGCGCGGATTCATCACATGACCGTGATCGGCCATGATCCGGTGATCATGCTGGAGGCGCCGCTGCCGGCGACTCAGCACGCCTTGAAAAAGGCCGGCATGCGGCTCGACGACATCGATCTGTACGAGGTGAACGAAGCCTTCGCCTCAGTGCCCGTGGCGTGGCTGCAGCAACTCGGCGCCGATCCGGCCAAACTGAACGTGAACGGCGGCGCCATCGCCCTCGGCCACCCGCTCGGCGCCTCGGGAGCGAAGCTCATGACGACGCTCGTGAACGCGCTCAGGCAGCGCAACAAACGGTTCGGTCTGCAGACGATGTGCGAAGGCGGCGGTCTCGCGAACGTCACGATCGTCGAGCGGCTGTAGATTCCGAGTCCCTGTCCCAACATAGCCAGGCGCAACGAATGAAACTGAGCTCCTCCATCTCCGCCGTCGTCACGGGCGGCGCTTCCGGGCTGGGCGCAGCCGCCGTGCGCGCGCTCGCGTCACACGGCGTCCGCATCGCAATCTTCGATTTGAACGCCGAGAAGGGCGAAAGCCTGGCGAGCGAAGTCGGCGGGATCTTCTGCAAGGTCAATGTGACGTCGGACGCCGAAGTCGATGCGGGGTTCGCGAAATCGCGCGCTGCGATCGGACAGGAGCGCATCCTCATCAACTGCGCTGGTACGGGCAATGCGTTCAAGACGGCGAGCCGCGACAAGACTACGCGCGAGATCAAACACTTTCCGCTCGATGCGTTCAACATGATCATCCAGATCAATCTGGTCGGAACGTTTCGTTGCCTCGCGAAGTCTGCAGCCGGCATGCTGACGCTCGATCCGCTCGATTCGCAGGGCGAGCGCGGCGTCATCATCAACACCGCCTCGGTCGCCGCAGAGGATGGCCAGATGGGCCAGGCGGCGTACTCGGCTTCGAAGGCGGGCGTCGTCGGCATGACGCTGCCGATCGCGCGCGATCTGATGAGCGAAGGCATTCGGGTCAACACGATCCTGCCGGGCATCTTCGATACGCCGCTGATGCAGGGCGCACCGGAGAATGTGAAGGCGGCGCTGGCGGCGTCCGTTCCTTTTCCGAAGCGGCTCGGCGCGCCGGAAGAATACGCATCGCTCGCCGTTGAGATGTGCCGCAACAGCTACTTCAACGGCGAAGACGTGCGCCTGGACGGCGCGATCAGAATGGCGCCGCGCTGACCAAAGAAGTGACTGGCGACTTGTGAATGGTGAATAGACAAGCGCCGAAGAGTCATTCGTCGCCAGGAATCGCTTCGTCCTATCTATTCACTAGTCACAAGTCACTAGTCTCAAATCACTTCCCATGAAACGAACCATCTTCGAGCCCGAACACGACCAGTTCCGCGAATCGGCGCGGCGCTTCTTTCAGAACGAGATCGGACCGCAGGGGGAGCGGTGGCGTGAGCAGGGCTTTGTCGATCGCGAGGCGTTCCGCAAGGCCGGCGAGCAGGGATACCTGCTCATGTGGGCGGATCCGAAATACGGCGGCGCCGGCGTGCGCGATTTTCGTTACGAGCAGGTGCTGATCGAGGAAAACGGCCGCTACGGCGAAGGCGGCTTTTTCATGACGCTGCATTCGCGACTCGTCGCGCCGTACATCGGTTACCTGGGCACGGAGGAACAGAAGGCGCGGTTGCTGCCCAGGTGCATTTCAGGAGAGTCCATCCTGGGGATCGCCATGACCGAGCCAGGTGCGGGCAGCGACCTCGCCGGCATCAGGACGCGCGCGGAGGACAAAGGCGACTACTGGTTGCTGAACGGATCCAAGACGTACATTTCAAACGGTCAGATCGGCGACGTCTTCATCGTCGTCGCCCGCACCGACCCGAATCGCCGTCACGGACTCGGCTTGTTCATCGTCGAACGGGGTATGGAAGGCTTCAAGCGCGGCCGCAATCTGAAGAAGATGGGCCTGAAGGCCCAGGACACTTCCGAACTCTTCTTCACCGATGTGAAGGTGCCGAAGAACAACGTGCTCGGCGAACCGGGCAAGGGCTTTCACTTCCTCACGCACTTTCTTGCGGAAGAGCGGCTCATCACCGCCGTGGGCGCCATGACGCTGTGTCACGTCGCGTTCGACATCACGCTCGAGTTCATCAAGGAGCGCAAGGCGTTCGGCCAGCCGATCGGCACATTCCAGATTTCGCGCTTCAAGATGGCCGACATGCGCGCGCAGATCGATGCAATGCAGTGTTTCGTCGATCAGTGCGTCCTCGAACACAACGCCGGGCGCCTCGACGCAGTGACCGCCGCCGAAGCGAAGCTGCTCACGACCGAGCTCGAGGGCCGCGTCGTCGACGAATGCGTGCAACTGCACGGCGGCGCCGGCTACATGGACGAGTATCCGATCTCGCGCATGTACACGAGCGCGCGCATCAGCCGCATCCTCGCGGGCAGCAACGAAATCATGCGTGAGATCATCGGCCGCTCCCTCGATCTCGACGAGAGGAAGCTGACGAAGGGGTAACGGAGGCGCTTGCGGCCTTCGTCGACGGACGATCCGCCGTCATCAGCAAGAAAAGGCGCGATGGCTTTCGCCACCGCGCCTCATCAGCTCGAGCGTTTGGGGGGTCGCTCGATCAGAAGTTGACGTGCAGACGCATACCCCACGTGCGCGGCGGGTTGTAGAACCCAGCCAGGTGCCGAGATTCGTGGGCGCCGAAGTCGGCGTGCCGTTGCTCGATGCGCCTACGTTCTGGATGTCGGTCTTCACTTCCTCATCTTCGACGTTCAGGACGAATGCTTCCATGGACCAGTTCCGGTCTTCGGCGACTCGTAGCGCAGGCTCAGATCTGTCTTCGTATACGCATCCTGCCCGCCCGCACCGCGATACAGATCCGGATAGACATCGTTGAACGCGGAGATCGTCGTCTCCGTCTCGTAGTGGAAGCTCATGCGCGGCACGATGCTGGCGCCGCTCGTCATGGCGAACTCGATGCTCGTAGATCCCGGTGAACGAGAACTCCGGCGCGTGACGCAACGGCTCGCCCGCCAGATCGACGGTGTTACGCGAGATTGCCCTGATCGAAATACGTCGTATCGATCGTCACGAACTCGTCGTATTTCGCATCGAGCCAGCTGGCGAAGCCGAACAGGGTGTCGCTTTCGCTCGGGCGCCACGTGAACTCCGCTTCCACGCCCTTGATCGACGAGGATGCTGCATTCGACGTGACGAGTTGCTGCTGACCGCTCGGCAAACGCTCCACCGCGGACACCTGCATGTCCTGATAGTCCATGTAGAACGCAGCGACGTTGAGCGGCATCGAATCCCCGAACTCGGACTTGAGGCCGAGCTCGTAGTTCGTCAGTTCTTCCGGCAAGTGGCGTCGACCGCCGTCGCTCAGACCGCCCGACTTGAAGCCGGTCGACACGCTGGCGTACGACATCACTGTCGTCGCTCAGATCGAACTCGGCGCGTGCGAGCCACGTGGTCTTCTCGTCGCTCGTCTTGCCGTCGTTGGCGCCGCCGCCCGGCCACGTGCCCGGCGCGTAGTCGCTGTCGCAGGTCTGCGGCGTTCACGACGCCGCCCGGGCCGATCAGATGACCACCGTCCCCGATCGTTGCGCCGAACTGCGGACACACCCAGTTGCGGCCGCCCTGATCTTCCTTGTCTTCCTCGGTGTAGCGTGCGCCCGCCGTGAAGCGGAACGCCTCTGTGAACTCGAACGTGCCTTGCGCGTAGACGGCGCTGCGAATCCAGCGTGCGCTTCGGCTGAATGAACGACATCGCCCACGCTGTATCGTCCGGGTCGGTCGGATTCACGACGATCACCTGCGGCTGCGGCGGCGCCGGAATCTGCGAGATGTCGATGTCGAAGCGGATCGAATTGTCCTCGTGCATGAAGAAGGCGCCGGCGATCCATTGCAGCCGGCACTCGCCGATCGACTTGATATTCAGCTCGTGGCTGTACGACTTGAAGTTCGGACGACTCGGTGCGATGTTCCTGCTTGAATCCGAGAGTCGCGCCGCCGTCATTGTCGGATGCATTGCGCCGGCTCATTTCGTGTCAACCCGCCGATGTAGGAGCTCTCAATGCTCTCGATCGGGCCGCCAGTCCACGCGCAGGCGATAGTTCAGACTGTCCTGATCGAGGAATCCGGCGGTATCGACGAGTGCGGAGTACAGATCCTGCCCTGCACGAGGCGTCTGCAGCAGCGCGATGTTGCCCGCGCCATTATCGCGGAAGTAATCGATCGCGCCCGTGATCGTCCAGGCGTCGCTCGGCTTCCCACAAGCCCGTAACGCGCACCGCCTCCTGATCCATCGCGCCGTACTTGCGACTGCCGACTGCGGAAGAACGCGGCTGGAAGTCGACGAAGCCGTCGCGGTTCTCGGTTGCGACTGCGGCGCGCAGCGCGAATGTCTCCGAGATCGGCATGTTCACCATGCCGCGCGTGCCGAAACGATCGTAGTCGCCGACCGTGACGTCGGCGTAGGCGTCGAATTCATCCGTTTCGGGCTTCGCCGTCACGATGTTGACGGTGCCGGCCGTCGAATTCCGGCCGAACAGCGTCCCTTGTGGGCCGCGCAGCACTTCCACGCTCGACACGTCGTACATCAGCACGGTCGCGCCCTGCGGCCGCGGCGAGTACACCTCGTCGACATGGAACGCGACCGCGGGGTCGCCGAGCTCAGTGTGATTCGCGGAACCGACGCCGCGCAGATAGACGTGCACGCCGCCCGAGTCGCCATGCTGCTCGACGGTGAGGTTCGGCACGTAGCTTTGCAGCCCAGCAAGATCGTTCACGTGCGCGCGATCGAGCGCGGGCTGCGAGAACGCACTCACGGCGATCGGCGTGTCCTGCAGATTCGTTTCGCGCTTGGTGGCGGTGACGATGACTTCTTCGAGACCGGCTGCACCCGGCGAGACCGATTCGGCGGCCCATGCGGGCATCGCTGCCACGCACGCGCCGACGACGGCTGAGCGGCGAATGAGACGGTAGACGCGATCGGACGACATGGAACTACCTCCTCGAAACATCCCCTTGACGATCAGACTGCCGACGGCGAACCGCTGGAAGCGGCCGCTGCGAAATCCGCGGACGAGAACGAAGGGAATCCACGTCGCAGCGTGGCGAGCAGCGCGGCTCGGAGCCTGAATTTCGTGGCGTAGCACTCAGCATGAACTCCCCCCGCCCGGCGCCTGTATTCGGCCAACGCCGTGGCGCGCTGGCACTGTCCCGCCTTTTGACAGCGTTGTCAAGCCGTATGACAACGATGGTCAGCCAGTTTTCGCGAGACCGCAGCCGGACCCGATCGAGGTGAGGCGCCGCAGCGCGGCGGCGTTGCGCGCGCCACACAACAGCGTCCCGGAGGAGGCGGAGAGGATCGGATTCAGCGCTGTTCAGGCCCAGCCGACGCCTTGCGCACCGGCAGCGGCGCATTGCAGACGTCGATGCGGCCGGCGGGAACCTTGTACCACTCGTCGCGGCGATTGCGGCGCGACTCGACCAGATCCGTGAATGTTTGCGTGTCCGTGCGCAGCACTTCCAGCATCGCGCGCTGCGCCGCCGGAACATCTGCCGCAAGGCGAATCTGTTGGATCGAGATCCGCTGCTGCGGCTTTTCGTAGAACCCCATCGGACCCGAGCCGCGCGGCAGCGAGGACAACAACTCCATGCCCTGCAGTACGCGACCGATCAACGTGATGTTGCGATCAAGTTGGCGCGGCGCGTGACCCGTGACGACGTACAGCTCCGCGCCCCCGCCGCTATCTGCGTCGTTGTCGCGCCCGGCGCCGATCATTCCATAGCAGTGTACGAGCCAGGCGACGCCCGTGGCCGGATCGCGTGCTGCGGGAAACCCGTCGACAAAGCCGGTCTGCGGCGCGTACGTGTCCGGATCAGGGAGCGCCGTGAATCCCAGACCGGCTGACGGCCGCGTAAATTCCGCCGCGAGCGTCTTGCGCGCCTTGCCCAGCGATTTCGCGCTGTCCGGATCGCCCCATTGAACGACGAAGTTATCCTGCGAGCGCGTGATCGCGAGCCCATCGAAATAACGCTCACGCACGAGCGTTTGAATGTTCGCGACGTGTCGCGGCGCAAACTGCGGCGCCAGTTCGATCACGACGCGGCCGCTGGACAACTCGAGGTAGAGCGTGCGCTCTGGGTCCAACGCTCGCCAATCCGACGGCGTCGACGCCGCCAGAACCTCCGTCATCGTCCTGGCGTCGGCGGCGAGCGCCGCACAGCACGCGGCAAGCACTACAAGGAGTTGCAACTCTTTCGTCATGAGCCAGGGGTCCTCTGAGTCGCCGCCGGGCAGGCGCGGCGAAGTCTGTCGCACAGTCTGGGTTTACTGGACGCGAGAATAAACGGCTCAGGCAGAGCTTCTCCAGTTCAAGTCTGCGCAAGCAATGGAAATTTGAACGGCGTGGCCGGGAGATCTTGCGCGCCTCGCACGAAGAGCGGCGAGTCGTTGTACGGCGAAATGGGTCGCGCCTCTGGCCACCACGCTCCGGGCGTGAAGCCGAACTCCAGTCGACGCACTGGCGCTGTCGCGACTCGCGGCAGGCAGCTCCGCAGTTCGATTCGCTCGCTCGCCAGCACATCGCAGATTCGCAGACAATCGCCGTCCTGTTCCGCAATCACCAGCGCGTCGCGCTCTTCCCAATAGTAGAAGCAATCCTGATAGAAGTTGGTCCAGTACCAGAGCAGGACGCGCCCGTACTGGCGCGCGCCGAACACCTCGGTGACCGGCTGCGCCTCAGCGGAGACACGCTCCAGCAGCTTGCAGTCGCTCGCGCAGTCCGGCGACAAGACGCGCAGACGGTCCTTCGCAGGCATCACTGCGTGGTCGGCGCCAAACACCACTTCCTGCGCGCGCCGAAAGCCAAATCGCGGATAGAAGTCGAGCACGCTGTCATTGGCGAACAGGAACACGACGTCGTTGCGGGCAGCGACGTCCAGCGCTCGCGGCAGGATTTTTCGCTGCAGCCCAGCGCCGCGGCGTTCGGGCACGACGCCGACGGCGCCGAGCTGCCAGCCCGTCAGTTCGCGCCCGTGCAGTACGAGCGACATGCGCATGAGCGACGCGTTTGCAATGATCTCGTCGCCGTCGCTGATCGCGACGGCGAAGTAGCTTTCGTCCCAGCCCCCGCGTTCATACCACTTGCGAAAGCTGGCGCGCGGAAAGACGCGCGGCACGTAGCGCAGGAACGCCTCGTGCCAGGCGACGTCGACGTGCGTGATGAGGAACGGCTGCAGGTTCATGGATTTCGCGTCGCGGCGCGTTCGCGGCGCCGCAGACGAAGCGCATCCTGCCAGCGACCGATGGGCAGTGACCAGCGGCCTGCGTCAGAAGTATCGCTCCCCATCGCAAATTGCCGGCGGCAGGCGCCTGCGACCGACGACGCGGTTCTCGCGAGCAGGTCTTCATCGCAATCGAGAACCTTGCACGCCGGCGCGGGCACTCATGTTTCGCCGTATTGGGTGCGATCGCTCCAACGTGATCGTTGCAGCGTCAGCCTCAGGGGAGCGGGACATGTTTGTACGCGCCATCGGAATACGCACGACGTGCGTCATGACGCCGCTGCCCGTGCTGCTCACCGACTGCGGCGTCGGCGTCATGCCGCTCGGCAGTCCGTTCCTCGATCAGGCGACGATCAATCAGGTGCGGTCCTGGATCAGCGCCGGAGCGCAGGGCAACTGACAGCTCCCGGCGACTGGCTACTGGCCGGCCGGCCAGCAGAGAAAGTACTCCCCTCCCTCTTTCTCTGGCCAGTCGCCGAAGCTGGCCATTACTTGCTCGCGAACAGGGCGGTGTAGCGTCGCTGCATTTCCTCGCTGGAAACTTCCTCGATCTGATGACCGAGCATCCATTCGTGCCCGAACGGATCACGCACTGTGCCGCCGCGCTCACCGTAGAACGCATCGGTTGCAGGACGCACGATCGTCGCGCCGGCCTCGACGGCGCGCGCAATCCAGGCGTCGGCGTCGTCGACGTGCAGATGAATCGAGAACGTCGTGCCGCCGAGCGCCTGCGGTCCGACGACGCCCATTTCCGGGTACTCATCGGACAGCATCAGCGTCGTGGCGCCGATCTTGATCTCCGCATGACCGATGCGGCCGCCGGGCTCGGTCAGACGGAACAATTCCTGCGCGCCAAATGCGCGCTGGTAGAAATCGAGCGCGCGGCCGGCATCGCGCACGCGCAGGTAGGGATAAACCTCGTGGACGGCGAACGATGCAGTTGAAGAGCGGTTCATGACTTCTCCTCGCAATTTCGGTGCTCGCCGCTACTGTGAACTGCGGCCGTCGCGTGCGTATTGTAGAAATCTGCACTGCGAGCGGCTTCACGCGCGCGATCCGTCAGTCGCCGATTTCCATGTGCAGCGTGCTTTGCGGCGAGACGGGCCGATATTCCGCCGGCGTGACGCCGGTGAACTCGCGGAAGTCATGCGTCAAGTGCGCCTGGTCGTAATAGCCGTACTGCGCCGCGAGATCGGCCCAGTCGACGTGCGTTCCCCACGCAATGCTCTCGATGAGCGCACGCATCCGAAGGACCCGACTGAACAATTTGGGCGCAAGTCCGATGTGTTCCTTGAACAGCGCGTGGAAACGTCGCGGCCCGTATCCCGTCTCGGCCTGCAGGGTTGCGACTCGAACCGCTGCGGGGTCCGCGTGCATGCGGCGAACGGCGAAGCTCACCGCAGGATGCACGAGCCGCGACTCCTGCAATCGCTGCAGCAGCGCGCGTTCGAGCATCTCGAATCTCGCCCGCACCGTTCGCGCTTCAGACAGCGACTCACGAACCAGCAACGCTTCGCGCCCCCACACGTCCGCGAGCGCTGCGTGCTTGTCTGTCAGTTCGTCCCCATGCAGACCGAGTAGAGCGGCGCCGCCTGGGCGAAAGTGAACGCCCACCACATGGACGTCGCTGCGCGGCGCATCCAGGACGAAATAGTGCGAGTGCGCGCCATGCATGACGGCGCCTTCGAATGATTCGCCGACGCAGTCGCTCGCGTCGGCGAACACGCGCATGGCGCCGTCGCCAAGATTGAAGACGACGTCGACCCCGCCTGTCGGCAGCGCCCGCTGGCGCTTCGGACTGGACGCTGTCGCCTGTCGATACCAGAGACAGTCGATGTACGACGACAACGGCGGGGATGGTCGGTATCGAAGCGCATGCATGGTCAGTTCCCGGTTGCGCGTTGAGCGTTGTACGTTGTGCGCAGATGTCGGGGCTGTCGCCGCCGGATTCGAACGTACAGCGGACGTCTCACAACAAACAACGTGCGTTCATCACCACTCGCCCGTGTTCGGCATCGACGCCCAGGGCTCCTGCGGCCGCAAGGCGCCGCCCCTCTGCAGCAGCTCGATGGAGATCTTGTCCGGTGAACGCACAAACGCCATGCGGCCGTCGCGAGGCGGACGATTGATGACCACACCGTGGTCCTGCAGACGCTGACACGCGGCGTAGATGTCGTCGACCTCGTAAGCAAGGTGGCCGAACGCGCGTGCGATCTGATAGTCCTCAGGATCCCAGTTGTAGGTCAACTCGACCTGCGCCTGTTCGTCGCCGGGCGCCGCAAGGAAGACGAGCGTGTAGCGACCTTTGTCGTTTTCCATGCGCCGGACTTCCCGCAGGCCGAGTGCGTCGCAGTAGAAGCGCAGCGATTTCGGCAGGTCGCTTACACGGACCATCGTATGCAGGTATTTCACGGCGCTCTCCCGCTGCCAGTGAAGATGGGTCCGTCGACAATAGCCGAAAGCCGCCGACAGCGGCTAGCGGTGAGACGGACCCGAAGGCTTGAGAGATGCAGGAGCCGCGAAAGACCGCAAAAAGGAAGCAAACTGGAGGATGAGCCGTTTTCTCTTCGAAGATGCGGCCGGGCCGGCGCAGGCGACTACTTTTCTGTGCGGCGCTGTTCTTTTTTTGCGGTCCTTCGCTGCTCTTCACTCCGAAACCCGGGCCATCCCTGGCCCGCCCTCGCAGAGGAATGAATTCCTGAACAGGCCTACTTCATCGTTACTGCAAAGTCGGCCTTCGCGGTATAGCTCGACGGATCCGGGCTGTCGAGCACGATGACCCTCCCGCGAGTACTCGCGACGCAACGCGCCTGCGCAATCAGCTCGCCGCTGTTCACGCCGCGCGCGGTCAGCGCAACGGTGTATGTATCGCGCGGATGCGGAAAGAGCGGGCTCGTCGCAACGAAGGGCTGCTTGCGCACGCGTACAATGCGATCCTTGAGATTCGCATCCACAAACGATTTGACGCACGCGTCGATGGCGGCGTCGGCGCCGCTCGCATGCGCGGCGAACGATGTGAAGCCGAGCGCAATCGCGCCTGCGACTGCAAGGGCTTTGCGAACTGTCATGGCGGTCTCCTCTTCGATGGCTGCAGAAACTGGTTCGCATCCAGTATGGCGGCGCTGGCGAAAGCGGCTTTGAGATGGATCAAACCGCAGCCGGGCCTTTGGCGGCGGCGCAATCCAGGCTTGCAAAGATTTGTTGATTCGCGGCGCGAAGAGCGGAGCCCATCACAACCCGAAACATGCAGGAACCGAATGACCGGCTTTCTCAAGGTCTTCGTCTTGTCGGCGCCGCTCTTCGCGGTCGTCTTCGTCGGCTATCTCATCGCTCTGCAGCGTCGCTGGCGCCCTGGCTGGACGGCGTTCGCGTCGAAATTCGTATTCCTGGTCGCGCTGCCGGCGCTGCTGTTTCACATGATGAGCGATTTGTCGTCTTTGCCCCCGGTCGATGCGCGGCTGCTGGTCGCATTCTTTGGCGGATGCTTTCTCGTGTTCGCTCTCGGCCGGATCGTCGCCGCGCGCGTCTTCCATCTCGACGCCGTGTCGCAATCCGTGTTCGCACTCGGCGGCGTATTCTCCAACAACGTGTTGCTCGGCTTGCCGCTCGCGAAACTCACGCTCGGCGAAGCGGCCGCGCCGTCCGTCGCGCTGGTGCTCGTCTTCAACTCGCTCACCCTGTGGACGCTGGTCACCGTCTCCGTCGAATGGGCGCGACGCGGCGCCTTCACGCTGGCGGGCTTCGGCAAAACTGCTCTCAGCGTCGCAAGGAATCCCATCGTTGCTGCAATCCTGACGGGAACGCTCGTGGGCCTGGCGGGGTGGCGGCTGCCGCGTTGGATCGACGCTCCGCTGGCGGGTCTCAGTCAGCTCGCCGCGCCGGCCGCGCTGCTTACGCTTGGCATGGGCCTCGCCAACTACGGCGTACGCAGGGGATGGCGCGAGAGCGCCGCGATATGTGCGCTCAAGCTCGTGGTGCAGCCGCTTGTCGTCTGGTTGCTCGCGGCTGCAATCGGCCTGCCCGCGCTCGAAACGAGCGTGGTCGTGCTGCTCGCGTCAATGTCAGTCGGCGTAAACGTCTACCTGATGGCTGCGCAGTTCGATGTTCTGCAGAGCACCGTCGCGAGCAGTCTGGTGCTGTCGACGGTCCTTGCGGCCGCTACGACGCCGATCTGGCTATCGCTGCTGCAGGCGCTGGCTTCGTAGGCGGAGCTTCTTCTGAGCGGCTGACTGCAGCGACGCAATCGGCCCATTGATATGCGACGATATGGCGATGCGCAATCCAGAGCGAAAATCCCTTCTGGCCGTGTTCCTGTCACGCATCGGCAGGCGATCGATTGAGGAGAGCAAGGCGCCGGCCCGTCCCTTTCAGGCGATCTCTATCTTCCGGGGAATACACGCATGCGAAATGGCGCGCAAATTCAGCGAGCATCGCTTTCTCACGCGAGATGCTCCGCCGCTGCCGCTGAGCGGCTGCACGATGGCCGAAAGCTGTGAGTGTCGCTACATCCGCCACAAGGACCGGCGCGCAGGAGCGCGCCGGCTCATGGATTTTGGCGCCCTTGCGCGCGCGTTTGACGGCAGGGAGCGCCGCTCAGGCGCCGGACGGCGCAGATCGGACTAGCTGATTGTGCGGCTGACGATGTTCGACAGCGCGCTCTCTGTGCCGCTCGCGGTGTACGCGCGCACTGCGAAATAGTACGTGCCGCTCGTGAGGCCCTGAACCTCGTAGGTGTTGGCGCCCGCGCTTGGAATCTCGATCACTTGCGACAACTCGCTGGCGCTCTTGCCGTACAGAAGGCGATAGCCGCTCAGATCGTGGAGCGTGCTGCCGTCGTCTTTGACTGTGGGCACATCCCACATCAGCGCAACGCTGCCGACGACGCCGCCGGCCTGCGCCACCGTGATCGAGAACGCGGGGAGCGCGGCCGTCGTCTTGCCGTCGCTGACGCTGATGACGACGTTCGCAGACGCGCCGACGTCCTGCGCCGTCGGCGTCCCTGTGAGGACGCCGGTCGCAGTATTGAACTTCGCCCAGGTCGGGAGATTTTCGATTGAGAATGCAAGCGTGTCGCCGTCCGCATCCTGCGCAACCGGCGTAACGGAATACGCGCTGCCGACAGTCGCCTGCGAGGCGGGCTTGCCGCTGATCGTCGGCGCTGTGTTGACCGTCGGCGCCGATCCGGAAGATCCGCTTGGCGCGCTCGTCGAACCGCCTTCATCGCCGCCGCCGCAGCCCGCCGCAATCATCGTTGAAATCGTCAGCGCGATCAGACCGCCGCGCCGAGTCCAATTCCTGGCTCCAGACCTTTGCATTTCACAGCCCTTGTTCGTCTGGCCACGGCGGCGTTGCGGCCGCGCATGGCGTGAATTTCCAAGGGCGTGACGTGATCGCCGCGCACGGCAATCGGGCCAAGATCGACGGCGCTTTTGGTGAGCGCCTTGAGCGACTGCGAAATCACAGCCGACTCCCGCTTTGGCAGCCCCGCTGTCTGGGTTTCACTCTTGCGAGTCGAAACCTTAAGACCGGTGGCTTTGCGTCCCCGTCTTCCGACGGGTTTGCCCTTGACAATAGCGAGCTCCCTGCGTGAGCGGCGCATCGGCATGTTGCGCACTCGCGTGCGCGCATACCTCATCGC
Source organism: uncultured Gammaproteobacteria bacterium (assembly GCA_963723505.1). Taxonomy (GTDB): domain Bacteria; phylum Pseudomonadota; class Gammaproteobacteria; order Steroidobacterales; family Steroidobacteraceae; genus Steroidobacter. The sequence continues at coordinate 143,440 of CAVRQU010000014.1, read as the reverse complement.
CACAAGAATTTCAGCTCACCCCGCTGAGGCTTCCGATCGTTCCTGACCGGACCTTCTGGTTATTCCTTCCAGCTCGAAGCAAATGTTCGTCTTCATCGACGGCGCGTAGTTTCGCCCGTCTGACCCCGATCACCCATCGGGAAGATATGTAAATCCTAACTACGATTCGACCATAAGGCTCTCAGGCGATCCCCTAACTCCGCGCTAGATTTGATGCGACGTCGCATGGCGCCGACGCCTGTCCGCGCTGCAAATCCAGAGATCTCTCGCACCAGCGCCGGCCGCAGCAGACGCAGGTGTCGCGCCTGGCCTGCGATTCCGATTGTTCATCTGTCGCCGTCGCGCATGTCGCCTTTTTTTGTGACGCAGGTCGCATTTCGAAGGTGCGGGAAACGGCCGTCGGTCACGCGCCGTCTCATCGCTGCGGGCCGTCCCTTGACGCGCCGTGACTTGCACGCCTGGGAACTCGGGGATCATGCGGACGTTTTTCGAAGTGATGAAGACCGCCACGCTCATCTCAGCCGCACACTCCGCCGACACGAGTGAACGCATTCGGCGCTTGCGCGCTCTGGCGCACCTGCTTGACGACGCGATTCCCCTGCCGGGCGGTTATCGGATCGGGCTGGATCCGATCATCGGCCTTATACCGGGGCTGGGCGATGCGATTGGCGCGCTGTTGTCGACTTACATCATCAACGAGGCTCGCAGTCTCGGCGCACCGCGCAGCATCCTGATGCGGATGATCGGCAACGTTCTTACCGAAGCGCTCATCGGCGCCGTCCCGTTCGCCGGCGATCTGTTCGATGCGGCGTTCAAGGCCAACACGCGCAATCTGGCGCTCCTCGCCAGATATCAGCTCGATCCGATCGGCAGTCGGCGCAGCAGCCGCTGGTTCGTGTTCGGCTTCTCACTGCTGCTCGCGCTGCTCGTCATCGCCATGGTCGCGATTCCAGTGTTGCTTGTGGCGGCGCTCATTCGCGCCTTCTAGCAGGACTCGGCGCTGTTCTCACGCTCCCGTCCGCGCCTTCGCGCTGCGCGCGAGAAATGCGTCCAAACTGTTCGCAAACGCCTGTTTATCACGCGGGCTGAGCGCCGCGGGCCCGCCGGTAGCAACGCCGCCGCTGCGCAGTTCGTCCATGAAATTCCGCACGGACAGTCGCTCGCGAACGTTCTCCTTCGTGTAGAGCTCGCCGCGAGGATTGAGTGCAAAGGCGCCCTTCTCAATCGCGGCCGCAGCGAGCGGAATATCGGCCGTGATGACCAGATCCTGCGGCGCAAGCACTTCGACGATGCGCTTGTCCGCCGCGTCGAATCCTGGAGGGACCTGCATGAAGCGAATATGGGGCGACGCCGGTATGCGCATTGACTGGTTCGCAACGAGCGTCGTGAGCACACGCGCTCGATCGGCGGCGCGGAACAGGATGTCCTTGATCGCGCCCGGACAAGCGTCCGCGTCCACCCAGATTTGCATATCGCCCGATCAGCGACGCGAACGCGCGTCTTTCCTGCCGGCGGGTTCGCGCTCGCGCCGCAGCTTTTCCGCATGCGCCTTCAGCGCGCGGCTGATTTCGAGCTTCTGGCCGGCGACCCTGACTTTCTGCAGCTGCCTGAAGATTTCCTTTGGCATGCCTTCCGGGAGATCGACGAAGCTGTGATCGTCGCGAATGACGACGCGACCGATGTGCTCGCCAGACAGACCGGCTTCATTGGCGATCGCGCCGACGATGTTGGCGGGCTTCACGCCGTGCATGTGACCCACTTCGACGCGGTAGGTTTCCATTTGCGCGTCGTCAGGCTCGCGACGGGATTTCTTTGGACGATCGTCGGATTCACGTACGTCGCGCCTGCCCTCCCGTGATGGGCGGGCGTCGGAACCAGCGCTACGCTCCCTCCCTCCAGCGGCCGGCGCAGTGCGAACGGGGGCTGCACGAGAAGGACGATCCTCCTTGTGCTTCAACTGCCGCACCGCACGGACGTCAGCCTCGCCCCGCGGGCTGCGGGATTCGCGGCGGAACTCGCCGCCGACGTCCATCAGCAGCGGCTTTTTTCCCTGCGCAATGCTCGCGAGCGCCGCGGCGATGTCCACCGCTGCGACGTTGTGTTCGCTTTCGTAGCGTTCGATGAGCGAGCGATACTGCCCTGCCTCGCCGGCGGCCAGCGTTTCAGTGATGCGCTCATTGAAACGCGCCACACGCTGCTCGTTGACGTCCTCGATCGTCGGCAATTGCATGGGTTCGATCGGCTGGCGCGTCGCACGTTCGATGACGCGCAGCATGTTGCGCTCGCGCGGCGCGATGAACAGGATCGCTTCGCCGCTGCGTCCGGCGCGACCGGTCCGGCCGATGCGGTGAACGTAAGACTCGGGATCGTACGGCACGTCGAAGTTGACCACGTGGCTCACGCGTTCGACGTCGAGTCCGCGCGCGGCGACGTCGGTCGCGACGACGATGTCGATCTGTCCGGCTTTCAGTCGCGCGATCGTACGCTCGCGTTGCGCCTGCACGATGTCGCCGTTGAGCGCCTCAACCGCGAAGCCGCGGGCTTCGAGCCGTTCAGCGAGTTCTTCCGTCGCAATCTTCGTACGGGCGAACACGAGCATGCCGTCGAACGGTTCGGCTTCCAGGATCCGCGTGAGCGCGTCGAGCTTGTGCATGCCGCTCACGATCCAGTAGCGCTGGCGGATCTTGCTCGCGGTGGTCGTCTTGCTCCGGATCGTCACTTCCGCGGGCTCGCGCAGATGATTCTGCGCGATGCGCCGGATCTGGGCCGGCATCGTCGCCGAGAACAACGCGATCTGCCGCTCGGGAGGCGCCTGTTCGAGGATCCATTCGACGTCGTCGATAAACCCCATGCGCAGCATTTCGTCCGCCTCATCGAGAACGAGGTGTTTGAGCGCGTCGAGTTTGAGCGTGCCGCGCTTCATGTGATCCATGATCCGTCCCGGGGTCCCCACCACGACGTGCACGCCGCGACGCAGACTCTGCAGTTGCGGCGTGTAGCTCTGGCCGCCGTAGACAGGCAGCACGTGGAAACCCTTGAGATGCGCCGCGTAGCGCTGGAACGCTTCGGCGACCTGGATCGCGAGTTCACGCGTCGGCGTCAGCACGAGCGCCTGCGGCACAGGCTCGGCGACATCGATACGCGACAGAATCGGCAGTGCGAAGGCTGCGGTCTTCCCGGTTCCGGTCTGCGCCTGTCCGACGACATCCTCGCCCGCGAGCAACCGAGGGATCGTCGCGGCCTGAATGGGCGAAGGCGATTCGTATCCCACCGCGTCCAGAGCCTTCAGGACCGCCTCGCTCAAGTTCAAATCGCGAAAGCTGGGCGGCGAGGCGGGCCAGGATCGTTGCGCAAGGGAATCTCCGGGTGTGGAGCGAGGAGCTGGTTAGCGGGGCGCGCGATTCTATAGGAACCTCGAGGCCGGGAACTCGTTAAGAGGAGGGTTGATGAAAAGCGTAGGCTGATCGCGCGCGCAACGGGCGCGTCCCCCTACAGCCTGGGCTCTGCACAGGTCGACTACCTGAGCCTTCAACGATGCAACTGATTGGAAATCTGATGAGCTCATCGGATGGGCCTGTACAGAGGTTCCCCAGAGCCTGGCAGCCTGAGTTCTGAAGGAGGCCGTCATGCCTACACGTGATCTGCGTCCTGGGCATTTCGAACAGTGGTCCGACCGGAATCAGACGCTGCGCCATGCGGGCGAGAAGCGCCTGCGCGACGACGACGCGTTGCTGGAGAATCCGCCGGATTACAGCGCCGTGGGCGGTCCGGATGATGAACGCGTCTATGGGCACACCCGCAGCGACAACGGCTACTACCCCTGGAACCACTGGGGCGGACAGTACGATCGCGACACGCGCGGCGCGCAGATCGAGCGCGGCGGCTATCTGAAGCGGCATGCACCGCACACCTCGGAACCGCTGGATCCGGAATAGGTGGACTCGGGTCTGGGGCCTGGGACGTGGGCCAGAACAGAGCGTTCTTATTCCGACCCGCGCCCCGCGCCCCAGGTCCCAGGCCCTCGCCTGACCATCGTCTCCAATAGGTGCGCCAGCGCCGCCGCGGGGTTTTCGCATCGGCCGGTATGGACAGCCGACGTCTGGATCATGGTGCTGCGCGGAGCAACCAGCCAGTGAAAGCGTTCCCGTGCGGAAAGCCTGCCGATCGGACCCGCCGCCGACCCGCCGGCGCAGATGAGCGGAATACTCGCGAGATTCTCGCGCACTGCGGCGAGATCGACGCCTTCATCGAGCGCCAGCAGACGCGCCTCATCCAGATCGATACGCGCATCGAGAAAGTCCTGCGCCGGACACGAGAGCACCACGCCGGCGTTGATGAACTCCTCGCGCTCGACGCGAGGCACGACGCGCACGATTGCATAGTCATACGACGGCAGCGTGCGCACGGATCGCCTCCTCGAGAAAGAAATGCGGCGGCGCGAGCCGGCGCGACAGGTATTCAGCGTACGCCTCGCGATACTGGGCGGCGTTGGCGAATGTCGCGTCCCCGGCCAGCAAGGCGTCAGGAATCAGCGCTGCGATCGTCCGCACTACCGCAGGCGTGATGCGCTGTGTCATGCGCTCGTGCGCCTGCATGAGGGTGCGCGCGTACGGCAGCAGTACGTGATCCCTGATCATCGGAAACACGTCGCGGCTGCGCTCCAGGTAGTTGTCCCACGAATGATGGAAGTACAACGCCGCTCCGTGGTCGATCAGATGGAGCTGACGATGCCACATGAGCATGTTGGTGTTGCGCACCGTGCGATCGACGTTGGTGACAAAGGCGTCGAACCACACGATCGCAGAGGCGAGCCCGGCGTCCGGCGTGTGCGCAACCGGGTCGAACATGACGGCGCCCGGCAGATAGTCGAGCGCCACGTTGAGCCCGCCGCTGGCGCGGATCAGATCCTGCAGTTCGGGATCGGGTTCGGTGCGCGCGAGATCCGGATCCAGATCGATGAAGACGATTTCGGGTACAGGCAGGCCCGCGGCGCGTGCAATCTCGCCCGCGACGAGCTCCGCAATCAGCGCTTTCGGCCCCTGCCCGGCGCCGCGAAATTTGATCACGTACATGCCTTCGTCATCGGCTTCGACGATTGCAGGTACGGAACCGCCCTCGCGCAGCGGCGTGACGTAACGGGTGACGGCGACGGATCGCACGTGAGGCGGATCGGGCAGCACGCGCCGCATTCTACCTGCACGGCGGCTGTCCGTTCTCCAGTGGGGCGCGGCGCCGCAGCCGAACGTTGGCGGCCTCGCAACGGACAACGCGCGACATGGCGACTACACTTGCCCGGCTTTCTGCATCACCTTGCCGAGATCGTCGTGAAGTCATCGACTCTGCTCACCCACTGGCCAGCCGCGTTCTGCGCAGCGCTTTCGCTCACTGGTTGCGGTGACAAGACGTCCCGCCCTGCGCCCGGCGACGCGCCCGTCGTCCGGATCGATGGTTCGAGCACGGTGTTTCCGATTGCAGAAGCTGTCTCGGAGGAGTTTCAGCTCGAGGAGCGCGGCGGGGTTCGTGTGACTGTGGGTCTGTCTGGCACCGGGGGCGGCTTCAAGAAACTCTGCCGCGGCGATGCCGACATCTCGAACGCCTCGAGGCCTATCCTGACGGAGGAGATGGAAGCGTGTAGCACTGCGGGCGTCGAGTTCATAGAGCTGCCTGTCGCTTTTGACGCGATCACGGTCGTGGTCAATCCAAAGAACGACTGGGTCAAGTCGATCACAATCGCGGATCTCCGCAAGATCTGGGAACCCGCCGCGCAGGGCGTCGTCACACGATGGAACCAGGTGCGACCGGAATGGCCCGACGCGCCGCTCATGTTGTTTGGCCCCGGCGCCGATTCCGGGACGTTCGACTACTTTACGGAGGCCGTGGTCGGGAAGGCAAAGTCCAGTCGCGGCGACTACACGGCAAGCGAAGACGACAACGTGCTCGTGCAGGGCGTGGAGCGCAACAAGAATGCGCTCGGATACTTCGGCTTTGCATACTACATCGCTCACAAGGAGCGGATGCGCGCCGCGCCTGTTGAGATCGAAGGCGGCGGAAGCGTTGCGCCCAGCGCGGCGACGGTGACCGACGGGACGTATCAGCCTCTGTCGCGCCCGCTCTTTATCTATGTCAACGCCGCGGCGGCGAAGCGGCCGGAAATCCGCAAGTTCATCGAGTTCTATCTGACCGAGGGGCCCGAGCTCGCGGAAGAGGTCGGTTTCGTGCCGTTGCCCGATCAGGCGTCGCAAGCGGCGCTCGCGCATTTTCAGAACGGCCGCGTCGGGACAGTCTTCGGCGGCAAGCCAGAGGTCGGCGTCACCCTCGAAGAATTGCTGGAGCGGGACGCGAAGCTTTAGGCGAGGCGGATCCGGGATCTCCACGGAAGCCGACGATGCCCTACTCCGAAGGTTCCGTGAGCTCTGCGGAGAGCTTGTTCTCTGACTTCTTTGTGTTCTCTGACTTCCTGGCGGCGGACGTCTTCTCGTCCTCGCGCGCCCCGGCCAGGATGCCCGGCAGTGCGTAGTTGCCTTCGTGGCAGGCGTACTCGTAGATCGGTTCGTCGGTCAGGTGAAACGGATACTCTGCGCTCCACGGCGCGCTGAACGCCGACGGATCCTCGATCGTGAAGCGATAGTTGATTCTGTCCGGCCCGACTCGAGTGAAACGTTCGGTCACTTTCATGTCGGCCGTCGCGCCGCGAAAACATCTCGCTCTCGGTGAAGTTCGTGGTCTCGACCACGAGCGTGTCGCCCTCCCATCGACCGATGGAGTCGCCCATCCGTGCGCATGGCCTTCGGCAGCGCCTTGCCTTTGAGACGTATGACGCGCACGTCATGCACCATCTCCACGAGAATCATGACTGAGTCGCGGTTCTGCACGATCTGATAGTGATTGTTGTAGAGCACCGGCAGCATCGGCGGGCCGGAGCTCGAGCCGAACGACAGCAGACAGCGTTCCCCGGCGGGCCGCGCCTCCGGTCCATCGAAGTTGGAGCGCATCGCTGCATAGCGCGGCATGACCGCTTTCTGACGCTCGGGCAGGAGCGGCGGGACCTTGCCGTTCGGCGGATCCACGATCAGCGAGCTGCGGCGCGCGCCGTTGAACGTGACGACCTGCGAACCGCGGTCGATCCAGAAGTAGTTGTAGCCGCAATCGGCGCCCTTGAAGCCAAGACCGCAGCTCTCCGGCAAATCCTCCGTTTTCGTCCCCGGAGCAGTCGGCGCGTTGGCCTCGGCGTTGAACGCCGCATTCTGCGATTCGATCGCCTTCGCTTCCGCCTCGGTAATCACGAGGCGGTCGCCGAATTCGGTCGGTCGCTCGAGCGGCGTAATCGTCGCGTTCGTCCACATGCCCTGCAGATCGGGATGGCCATCGGCTGTGCGCGGCGCTTTCCACCCCCGCGGCGGCGGCGTCGACTGCGCGGTCGCCGCCTGTGATACGCAAAGCGCAGCGACGATCGCCAACGGACAAAGGATGCGCCGACCCGTCATGACATGCTCGTTCCGCGAAGCCTGTAAGCGGCTTCGTCGTATGCTCATACTCTAGCAGGCTGTCGCAGAGCCCTTTCGATCGCCCAGCGGATCAGGACCTCGAAAGGCAAGGACCTTTGTGTCGCATCTGGCTGTAGCCTGTAGCCTGTTTTTCTTATCCCGACGCGAGCCGCCTCCTGATGGACCTCATCAACCTCACGGCCTCCGCCGCCGTCGCCCTGATGCGTTCGGGCGAACTCAGTGCGGAACGCTATGCACAGACTCTGCTCGATCGCGCGGAACAGCTTCGGCGTCTGAACGCGTTTCGCACGTTGCCGCGCGACAGCGTGCTCGAGGCTGCACGGGCGGCGGACAAGACGCGTCTCTCCGGCGCCGCGACCGGTTTGCTGCACGGCTTGCCGCTGCCGGTGAAGGACAGCATCAACACGCGCGCATCGCCCACCTCGAACGGCGCAAGGGCGCTGGAGAGTTTTCGGCCTCGCACGGATGCGGCGGTGCTGCAGCCGCTCTTCGCACAAGGCGCGATCCTCATGGGCAAGACGAACCTCCATGAGTTGTCTCGCGGCTGGACCAGCAACAACTTCGCGTTCGGCGCCGTACTAAACCCCTACGATTTCAGGTGCATTCCGGGCGGCAGCAGCGGCGGATCGGCCGCGGCGGTCGCCGCACGCATCGCGCCGCTCGCGCTCGCGGAAGATACACTCGGATCCATACGCATTCCGGCCAGCCTGTGCGGCCTTGCGGGTCTGCGACCGACATTCGGCCGCTATCCCGGCGCTGGAATCATGCCGCTCACCCTCGACAAATTCGATCAGGCCGGGCCGCTCGCGCGGTGCGTGGCGGATCTCGCGCTGTTCGACGCCGCCGTCACAGGCGACGCCCGGCCGCTGACGCCGCCGAACCTGCGCGGCGTTCGCATCGGCGTATCGCCAGCGTACTTCCTGAGTGCTCTTGATCCGGAAGTCGAGCGTGTGACGTCGGCCGTCTTCGCCCGGCTGAAGGATGCTGGCGCGGCGCTCGTGACGGAGGATGTTCCCGAGATCATGCTGGAGGCGCCGATGATCGCTGCGACGTTGATCGCCTGTGAAAACCGCGCGAGCATCTCGGCATTCCTCGACGAGCATGAGGCCGGTGTGACGTTCGAGGAAGTGCTCGCGCAGGCGAGTCCGCTGTTGCAGTCCGCGTACCAGTCCCCGGCGCCGCCGCGCGAAGCGTACGAGGCAGCGCTCGACCGACGCAGACGGCTGACGGCTGCAACGCTGGAGTACTTTCACACGTACCGAATCGACGCGCTCGCATTTCCGCCCGCGCTCGCGCCCGCTCCCCCGCTTGGCGACAACCTGGAGTTTCAGATTCGTGGCGAGCGCGTTTCGATACGCACGGTCATGTCGCGCAATACAGCGATCGGCAGCGCAGCGAGCCTGTGCAGTCTCGTACTGCCCGGTGGACTGTCCGCGCAGGGCCTGCCAATTGGGGTCGAGTTCGCAGCGCTGCCTGGGCAGGATCGCCAGTTGCTGTCTCTGGGCCTGTCGCTCGAGCAGACGCTCGGCCCGATCCCAGCGCCGAACCTGTAGCGACCAGGAAATGAAGGGCTGGGGGCTGAGGGCTGGGGTAGAGGCGCGCGATGCGCGCTCTGACTAACCGCTAAGCGCCAACCGCTTTCTGTTACGAACTCATCGCGGGCTGTTGCGCGCGTGATCGCGACACGCGTGCGGCAATGCGTAGCGCCAGCGCCAGCACGACCAGCAGGGCCAGCGGAATGTACTCTGGGCTCATGACCGCACGCGCGATATAGCTGTTCGCGAAGATCAGCCAGACGTAGTAAGACCCTGTGGTATGCAGGATCGTCCAGGCGCGCGGTCCGAGCATCTGCGCCGTCCGATCGAACGACGTGAACGTCATTGCTGCAATGAACACATAGGCGAGACCGCCGAAGATCCATGTGATCGCATTGGCGTCGGCGGCCAGTTCCGCCGGCGCAACTCGTCCGAGCGCCGCAATGGCGCCGAGATGCGTGAAGTGCGAGACAGCGAACGACACGCCGAGATACCTGCGGTTCTGACGCTGCCAGCGCGTCCAGGCGTTCGGCCAGAAGCGCCATGCCGCAGCCGCGGTAAACGCCAGCAAGAACAGCGCTATGGAGAAGCGAGCTGTCAGGCGAATGACCCGTCTGACGGTCTCAACCGAGTCCTCGGTCGTCAGCACGACCGCCGCAACGCTCACGAAGACCATGAGCGCAGCTCCGCCCACCAACGACCACCCCTGCAGTGCGCCGAATGTCCCCCGCCTCATTTCGTTCTCCGCCGTTGCCCGGAGGGTGATCGTACATGGCCGGGGGAAGAATCAGTGAGCGCGCAGCAGCATGGGCTGGCGCTCGAAAATTTCTGAGTTTCGTCTGAATTCTGGCGTCGTCGCCCTTGTCTGATTGCTCACCGGCGTAGTCAGGCATTTGGCCGACAGCCTCTGGGCGCGCACATTGATGCGTCCTATCTTTCAATGCGACGAGGAAACAAGCGCTCGAGTTGCGCGATTCGCAGAATGGAGGGCCAGTCACATGAAGTACGTCAAGGTCGCCGCCTACAGCCATGAAAGGCGCGACGTTTGCCGTGGTTGTTACAGGTCTTGAGTAGGTGACTCAATTACGGCGAAAGACCGAGGAGGACCAGGAAATGGCCAGTGCATCCAGCGGACGCATGTTCGCGATTGTCGTCGGCGTTGCTGCACTGCTTTCCTGTGCATTCGCTGCGGCTGAGACCTCTCCTGACGCAGGCGTCGACGCAGTCTGGAAACCGCAGCGCCTCGCTTTCGAGTATCGCGGCTATAGCACGCTCTACAACTGCAGGAGCCTCAAACTAAAGCTGCACGACATTCTTCTCAGCATCGGCGCGCGCGAGGACCTGCGCGTGAGCAGCTACGCCTGCGACGAGCAAAGCAGCGTCGCGAGTTTTGAGATCGCCTTCCATTCCCCTGTCCAAGCGACGCCGGAGAATGTCCGCGCGCTGACAAGCTACGATTCGCAGGATGAACTGATCGCGCGGACTCGCGGCGAGACGCTCCCGAGGGCGGAAGACCTGCCGCGCTTTCCGGCGGTCTGGAAAACGGTATCGTTCGCGCGCGATCGCGAACTGAGATTGCAACCGGGCGACTGTGAGCTCATGCAGGAGGTGCGCCGGCAGATTCTCCCGAGGCTATCCGTGCGCATCGTCGCGGATCGCATTCGCTGCTCTTCGGCGTTCGGCAATATCGCTCCACCGAGGCTGACGGTGTCGGCGCTCGTGCCGGCCAGCAGGCGAGCGGAATTGGTTGGCGGTTAGCGGTTAGCGGCTGGCCAGAGAGAGGGTGCGCACGGTCCCCAGGATGCCGGTCAACCTCTTGAAGATCGGAGCGCCGTAGCGCGCTCTGAACTAACCGCTAACCGCTTCTTCTTATTCCAACGCCTGATACACCAGATTGCGCATCAACGATCGATAGTGCGTGCGGCGCTGCATGTTCGCCTCCTGGAGCATCAGCACCGCGACGAGCTTCTCCTCGGGATCCGCCCAGAAGTACGGCCCCGTGGCGCCGCCCCAGAAGAAGTCGCCGACGGATCCGGGAACCGTGCCGCGCCCCATCTCTTCACGAACGCCCACGCCCAATCCATAGCCTTGCCCGAGTTGCGGCAGCGGCGCCGTCAGACCCAGCTCCATCGTGAACGCGCCGTAGCCGATCTCGGGGGGCAGGTGATTGCTCGTCATCCACGCCACTGTCTTGCGTGAGAGCAGGCGTACGCCGTCGAGTTCGCCGCCGTTCAGCAGCATCTGACAGAAGCGTGCGTAGTCCTCCGCGGTGGACAACAACCCGCCGCCGCCGGAGAACCATTTCGGCGGTTTCGCCGGGTTGTAGCCGACGACTACGGGCGATGCACTGTTCGCGGAAGGCTGATATTGCGCAAGCCTCGCGACCTGCGCATCAGTGAGGAGGAACGCCGTATCCGACATCCCGAGCGGCGTTGCGATGCGCTCGACGATGTACCGGTTGAGATCCACGCCCGCGATGACCTCAACGATGCGGCCGATCACGTCGTTCGACATCCCGTACTCGAATGTCGATCCCGGTTGATAGGCAAGGGGCAGCTTCGCCAGCTTGTCCAGCATCTGTGCGTTCGTCTGCTGATCGTCCATCGCGTTCGCCGCCCGGTAAGCGCGTTGCACGAGCGAATCGCCGAACGGGCCATACGTCATGCCTGAGGTATGCCGCATCAGGTCCTGCACGGTGACTTCGCGGCGCGTCGCTTCGAGGATGAGCCTGCGCTCGCCGGATCCATCGCGATGCTCGACGCCCACCTGCAGCGCCTTGAGCTGCAGCAGATACTTCGACGCCGGATCCATGACCTGCAGCCTGCCCTCCTCGGCCAGCATCAGCGCGGCGACCATCGTGATCGGCTTGGTCATCGAGGCGATGCGGAAGATCGCATCCGCCGGCATGGGCGCGTTCGTCGCCCGATCGCGGAAACCGAATGTCTTCGAATAGGCGACGTGGCCGTCGCGCGCGATCAGCACGACCGCGCCCGGAATGGCGCCGCTCTCGACTTCTGCATTGAAGGCGTCGGTGAGCCGCTGCAGGCGCGCCGAGGAAAAACCTGCCGCTTCGGGCGATGCGGCGCGCGGCAGCGGCCGCGCGCTCGCGGGCGGCGCCGCAGCGGCCAGCGAAGCGGCGATGACGAGCATGCGCAAAGTTTTCATCGAGAGGCTCCGGATTCAGACGAGACCGGTCGCGTAGTGCGTACCGATGACGACAAAGACTGCCAGCGTCTTGATGCAGGTGATCGCGAAGATGTCCTTGTAGGACTGCCGATGCGTGAGTCCGGTGACGGCGAGCAACGTAATGACCGCGCCGTTGTGCGGCAGCGTGTCCATGCCGCCGCTCGCCATCGCAGCGACGCGGTGCAGGACTTCGGGAGATATCCCTGCGCTCTGCGCGGCGGTCATGAACTGCTCGGCCATCGCAGCGAGCGCAATGCTCATGCCGCCGGACGCCGATCCCGTCACGCCGGCGAGCGTCGTTACGGTGATCGCTTCGTTGACCAGCGGATCGGGAATCGCCGTCAAAGCATTTCTGATGACGATGAATCCCGGCAGCGCGGCGATCACCGCGCCGAAGCCGTACTCCGACGCCGTGTTCATCGATGCAAGCAGCGCCCCGCCGATCGCAGCTTTCGTGCCTTCCGCGAATTTTCGCGCGATCGGACGGAAGGCGAACACGAGCACGGTGACAATGCCCGCCAGCAGCGCGCCCATGACCGCCCAGATCGCGACCACTGCGGAAAGCTGCGTCACGAGCGGCGTCGCGAGCCCGGCGAGTTGCGTTTCAACGACCGGTTGATAGAGGTTTGGAATCCAGCGCGTGAAACACAGGTTCGCGACGCCGACGACCACCAGCGGCGTGACGGCCAGCAGCGGGTGCGCGAGGCTCGTCGTCTCGATCTGCTCGGGCTCGTTGCTGTGCCCCACCCCGTACCCTTCCGCGTCGCGTAACGCCGCGCGACGACGCCAGTTGAGGTAGAGCAATCCCATCGCAAGAATGAACGCCGCGCCCACTACGCCGAGAGCCGGCGCGGCCCAGGTATCGGTGCCGAAAAACGTCGTCGGAATGATGTTCTGGATCTGCGGCGACCCCGGCAACGAATCCATCGTGAACGTGAAGGCGCCGAGCGCGATCGTTCCCGGAATCAGGCGCTTTGGAATATTGCCGCGGCGAAACATTTCCGCGGCGAACGGATACACGGCGAACACGACGACGAACAGCGATACGCCTCCATACGTGAGCAGAGCGCAGACGAGCACGATCGACAGAATGGCGCGCTGCTCGCCGACCAGGCGGATCACCGCCGACGCAATCGATTGCGAGAATCCGGCCAGCTCGATCAGCTTGCCGAAGACGGCGCCGAGCAGGAACACAGGGAAATAGAGCTTCAGAAACCCGACCATCCGCTCCATGAACAAGCCGGTGAACACGGAAGGTACGGCGGCGGGATCAGTAAGCAGCACGGCCAGCAGCGCGGCGAGCGGCGCGAACAGAATGACGCTGTAGCCGCGGTACGCCGCCAGCATCAGCAGGATGAGCGCCAGGAGAACGACAGCGAAGGTCATCGCGAATTCCGGCGCGAGCGCAACTCTTGCGCGAGCCGCCGCCCCCGTGAAAAGCCAGTCTGCGATTTATTCATCAAATGATGATTTATGGGCAGCTTGCCCTCGGAAAGGCGCGGCTGTCAACGACTGGGCCAGTGAGCGCCCGGGAGCGCGCCGGATTCATCTGCCGCACGCCGCAACCAGACGCCAGCGAGGAGGCGCCGGTGAATCCCGGTTTGCCTAGGACGTGGTCAGCAGGAGGGCTGCGCCGGACGCTATCAGGCCGATGCCGGCGAGACGCATGGCGGTGACGCGCTCCTTCAGAATGAATATCGCGATCAACGCAGCGAAGACGATGGACGTCTCGCGCAGCGCTGCGAGCCGCGGCGTATCGCCGAGGCGATAGGCCCACAGGGCGAGTCCATAGGTCACGATCGACATGGCGCCGGCGAAGAGACCAGCGCGCCACTCGGCGCGCGCCGCCACGATAAAACGCGGCCCTCGCCAGAGCGCGAACAGCACGCCGATGCCGCCGCCGAGCATGACGAAGATCCAGACGATGTAGCTCACCGCGCTCGGCGCCGCTCGCACGCCTTGCGCATCGATGACGGTGTAGAGCGCGATGCAAACGCCGGTGGCGCCGGCCCAGGCGATCGCCTTGCGATCGACGTGACGACCGAGGCCGACGGTTGCGACGCCGACCGACACGAGTGCGATCCCACCGGCGATCCATATCGTGATCGGCTCAGCGAAGCAAAGCACGGCGCCAGCCGCAGCGAGCGCCGGCGCCGCGCCGCGAGCAACCGGGTAGGCGACGCTCATGTCGGCGGTTTCGAACGCCCGAATCAGACATACCAGATAGGCAAGATGCACGAGCCACGACGCAGCCAGCCAGCCCCAGGCCCCGTGAGGCAACGGCGAAATGAGAGCCATTGGCGCGAGCAACGCGGCGCTGAAGCCGTCGATGAGCGCGCGGCTCGACATCTTGTCCCTGCCTGCTTTGAGAATTGCATTGACGATGGCGTGCGAGGCGCCGGAGGCGACGATCATCAACGACGCCAGCTGTATGGGCGTCATTCGTCTGGCTGAGCCGCCCGTTCGCACTCGAATCGATAGGTCGCGCCGTCGCAGCGTACCCGCCCTGCCGTCGGCGGCGGAAAGTGCGTGCCGATGACCAGAATCGGCGCCTCCGCCCATTCGCCGAGCAGCGCCTTGCGTGTTGCGCGGGCGCGCGCCGCATCGCTGTCGAAACGCACTGACCAATCGAGACGTGCAATCTGCGCGGGATGATGAATGACGTCGCCCGTGATGACCGCGCGCTCGCCCTGCGACTCGATTGCGACGCTTACGCCAACCCGCCAGCTGCGCACGCATGCTCCGTTGTCGTGAACCGTTGCGGCGTTATCGTCGGCGACGCGCATGCAATTGACAACAGTGCAGTCGCTCGCACCGGGTTACACTGCCTGCAGGCAGCAGGAACGCGACACGATGACGGACGCCGCACTGTGGGCGCTTGCGATTGGGCTGATGCTGGTCGGCGCGCTCGGGATACTGTTGCCCGCCCTGCCCGGCGTGCCGCTCATGTTTGCGGGTATGGTGTTCGCCGCGGCCATCGACGACTTCCAGCGCATCGGCTGGATCACGCTGAGCATTCTCGGCTTTCTCACGATCGTTGCGTTTATCGTGGATCTGACGGCTTCCGCGCTCGGAGCGAAACGCGTCGGTGCGAGCGGACGAGCGATCTGGGGGGCGGTCATCGGCACGATCGTCGGACTCTTTTTTGGAGTTCCGGGGCTGCTCCTCGGACCGTTCGTCGGCGCCGTCGCTGGCGAACTCACCGTGCATGGGCGCATCGATCAGGCGGGTCGCGTCGGGCTTGCGACGTGGCTGGGTCTCATCTTCGGCGCCTTGTTCAAACTCGCGATCGCCTTCTCGATGATCGGCATATTCGTGCTCGCCATCTTCATTGACTGACATGATGTTGAAAAAGGCTGTCGTTGCCGCCTGCTCTAACTGAACATGACAACGTCGCGTGCCCACGTCTCAGAAGGAAAGATACTGGGTGTGGTTTTCGCTGCACTCACCTATGTCCAGAAAACATGGCGCGCACAAAAGAATCTGCATGCCACATTCAATAAAACCTGGACCGGGCCGTATCCGTCGCCCGGACTAGCAGACGGCTGAAAGCGTTTTTCAACGGCCTGCCAGATTGGACAACGTCACCCACACCCTGATCAGCGTGCTGGTCGGCGAAGGCGCTGCGCGCGCGACGGCGGACGTGCGCAGCGGGCTGCCGGGCGCCACGCGGCGTAATCTGATGGTCTCCCTGATGGCGGTGGGCGGCAATCTGCCGGATCTCGACTTCCTGTATTCGGCCGTCACGGGCGACACGCTCGACTATCTTCTGCATCATCGCGGTCACACGCATACGGTCATCGGCGCCCTCGCGGCCGCAGCGCTGCTGCTCATCGCCACGGACGTCTGGTTGCGCTGGAAGCGCCTTAGGCCGACGCGTCCGGATCGGATCGTGCTGCTCGCGGTCGCCTCGGCCGCGCCGCTGCTGCACATCGCAATGGACTCGTTGAATAATTACGGCGTGCATCCGTTCTGGCCGTTCTACAACGGCTGGCTCTACGGCGATTCAGTCTTCATCGTCGAACCGCTGCTGTGGGCGGCGGCCGCCCCGCTCGGCTTTCTGCTGCGAACGCGGCTGTCGCGAGGCCTTGTTCTCGCCGCGCTTGCAGGCGGCGTGGCTCTGGTCTTCTTCTCAGGCCTCGTTCCGATTCCGCTCGCCGCCGCCTTCGCTCTGCTCGCCGCATCGATGCTCGCCGCCGGGCGACTCACGCCTCCGCGCAGCGCGCTCACGCTGGCGCTCGTTGTCTGGCTCGGCGTGACGACGATGTTCGCCGCAGCGAGCCAGATCGCGGCCGGACGTACGAAAACTCTCGCGGCGCAGCACTTTCCGGACGCGATCCTCGACGACCATGTGCTCACGCCGATGCCGGTGAATCCGCTGTGCTGGGAGATCATTCTGATCCAGAGCAGAGGGGATGCTCTCGCGTTGCGACGAGGAACGTTTTCGCTGGCGCCGCGATGGATGCCCGCGAGCCGGTGCCCGACCCGAAGCGCGACTGCCGCGATCACGGCGCCGCTGCAACCAGTGCAGACGCGGGATGATCAGGAAATGAAATGGTCGGGAGAACTGGTTTCGTCTCGCTCACAGCTCTCCGGACTCTTCGCCTCTGATTGTCGCGTCGCAGCATTCCTGCGATTCGCGCGCGCGCCGTGGCTCGCGTCCGTAGAGGGCAAGCTCGTCCTTGGGGACCTGCGATTTGACAACGAGGTCAGCCTCGGTTTCGCGGAAATCGATCTGCGCGCGAACCCGGCGCCTTGCCCAAGGCACGTACCGCTGTGGGCGCCGCCGCGCGAGCACTTGCTCTCCAGATAGAGGATCTTTTCTGACAGGCTGTGCGTTCTTTGAGCGCGCCCATCAGCGGAGCGCCATGATATGCAGACACAGGGCCGTAATCTGCCGATGCAGATCGCCTGGCACTTCCTCGCGATCCTCATCCTGCTCTGCCTGCCCGTGCTCAAGACGAGGGAGCTCTGGTGGGATCTGCCATTGCGCAGTCTGGCGCCGCTCGCTCTACTGCTCACCGCCTATGTGAGCAGCGCGCTGGCAGTGCTTCTGTTCGTTCGCAAGACAGGTCTCGCCGCCGCGGCGCGCGCGTTCGTCATCACGCTCTGCGTCTTCTGCCTGTTCCTCGTGGTGTTGCTGTTCATCGGATCGGTCACCCCGCGCGCCCTGCTCGTGCCGATCTTCGCCGCCGCCGTCGTGTTGATCCCCTGCTCGGTCGCCAACGCACGCTCCAGCATCGTCGGCGCCGGCGCGCTCGGCTGCTTCCTGGTCGCGACTCTTGCCTTTACCGCCTCCTCAACGCATGCGTCCAAACCGGTCGGCGTCAGCGAGACGGAGTTGCTCGTACACACGACCTTCTACAACCTGCGCGTGGTGGTTCACGAATATGCGACGCCGATGCCGGCGACGCGCGGCGGCGGTATTGATCATCTTGGAGACGAAATCCTGCTCGGGGATGGAGGTGGATTGCTCTACACCCTGAGTTTCACTGCCCACGGCGGCTTGCAGGCGCGCGTCCTGCCGACGCGCGTGCCGCTGAATCGCGAGGAGTTCGCCGCCGCCAACGGCGACGGTGCTCCCGCTCCAGAGCATTGGCCAAAATACTCCGAAGAAGGGAGACCGCCGCGCGTACAGACCTGGCGGTTTCGGGTCGCCGACATCCTCACGCAGACGGACGGCGACGCCGTGCGAATCTTCGCATCGCATCACTACTGGAAAGCGGACCAGGGCTGCTTCGTCGTGCGCGTCTCGATGATCGACGGGTCGCTCGGCGCGCTCGAAGACTCGCTACGTGCGAACCAATGGCGCACGCTCTACGAGAGTTCGCCCTGCATCTCACTGACCGGTCCGCAACGCAAGCTTGGCAAGAATCCCTTCAAGGGCGAACAGGTCGGCGGGCGTATGGCCCTGCTCGACCGCGATACGCTGCTGCTGACGCTGGGCGATCACGGTTTTTCGGGCATCGAGTCCCCACAGGCGTTTTCACAGGATCCACAGGCGGCATACGGCAAGACGATTCGCATCGACCTGAACACGCAGGCGAGCGAGGTCTACACGCTCGGGCATCGCAATCCGCAGGGTCTGTACGTTGCGGGCGACGGCCGCGTCTGGCTCACCGAGCACGGTCCGCAGGGCGGCGATGAACTGAATCTGCTCATTCCGCAGACAAACTATGGTTGGCCGCTCGTGACTTATGGAGTCGATTACGGCGCGTTCGCGTGGCCACTCGACGCGCACCGCGGCAGACACGAGGGCTTTGCTCAGCCGGCGTTCGCGTGGGCGCCGAGCATCGGCGTGTCCAGTGTAACCGGCGTCGGGCGCGGTCTCTTCGCGATCTGGCGCGGCGATCTGTTGGTCGCGTCGCTGACAGCGCGTGGGCTGTATCGCGTCGTCGTCGACGGCGATCGCGTAGTGCTGACTGAGCGGATCGACATCGGGAAGCGTGTACGCGACATTCTCGAGCTGAACGACGGACGACTCCTGCTGTGGACGGATGAGGATGCTCTGATCACGCTCGAACCGGCGAATGGAATGAGCGGCGCGCTGTCGTTCTCCACGCTGTGCTCGGGCTGCCATCGCGCAGTGGACGGTATGACCCATCGCATCGGTCCGGATCTGCTGCGGGTCGTCGGTCGACCCGTGGCAAGCGCCCCGGGATTCGACAACTACTCGGAGACGTTGAAAGCGCTGGGCGGACGCTGGACGAAGGAGCGTCTTGATGAATTCCTGCGCGATCCGCAGGCAATGGCGCCCGGATCGACTATGACGTTCGCCGGCGTCGAAGATGACGCAGAGCGCGCCGCACTGCTCGAGCATCTTGAGAGTCTGATCAGACCGCCGCCGCGGAGATAGGCGATCAGCCGGTGCGACCGGACATCACGTCCGGCCGATGTCAGGCGGCGCTATTGCGCCTTGCGCTTCGCCGTGAACGTTCCTTCACCGAAGGCGCCGAATACAGCCTTGCCTTTGATCGTGTCGCCCGCGAGGACGCCGGTGTAGTCGATCTTCAGATCCGTGCCTTGCGCATTGAACATGAAGCCGAACGCGATATTGTCTCCTTCGACTATGCCTGTGTAGTCGACGCTCCCCATCTGGCTGGTCAGCGTTCCGGCGAGCACACTGCCGGTTTGCCGCACGATCATCTCCGCATCCTGAGCGCCCATCTGACTCTCTGTCGTAAGCACCCAATTGCCGGAAAGGTCCGGCCCTTTGGGCTTCGCCGGCGCACCGGGCGTAGTCGAACAGGCCGCAACGAGCATCGCAATCGAGGCCAGAACCAGCATACGTACGCTATTCATTCCTTCCCCTTCGGAGAGTTGTGTGCTTCTGGAGCAGAGCGCGGAACGCAGCAGGCCGCCCCTGTCGCCAGTCCGTCCAGACGGCGCATAGCTTAGCCGAACAACCGCGGCCGCACTGAAGCTGCGGCTTTGCGCCACGACCGCTCACGCAGGAATTGTGAAGTTTCGTCGACCGGGCCACACGACACTTGACGGGCTTGCCACAGTTCTCGCCCGCACTGACGCCTCAGCTTCACATCACTTCGCCGATGTGGACGGCGCTGAATCCGGCTCTCTGTCGCATCTCGTCAGCTTCGATGTCGGCCGATCGTTCGCGGAGCGGCGCGACAGGAATTTCGACGTGCTGCTCTTGCTTCTCACAACGCACATCAGCGCAGTGCTCTTCTACGTCTTCTACATACGCGACAATCTGATCGGGCCCAGGATCTCAGGCGTTCGGCTCGATCATCCGGGCGCGGCGCCTGCGATCGAAATCCCGTCCTGGCGTCGTACCGTGGTCGGCGTTGCGCTTGCTGCGGTCGCGACATGGTCGGTCGCCGCCGGCTTCTGGTCCTGATTCCTTTTCCGGTCGCGTTGATCGCTCAATGCGAGGGACCCTCGCCAACTTAGCACTCCATACAACGCGCGATGGCGACGATCGCTGCAGAATAGTTGCGACGAATTGTCGCCGAGTCTTCGCACCCCGGCGCAGTGCGTTCTCACTGCGATCTTCCGCGCTCCCTGCGAGAAATCATCATTCTCTCGCTGGGAACACTGAAAGCTCTGAGGGATTGAGTCTGAATCCAGATCTTCGCACCCGTCTGGAGCGCATCATGTGGGGTCGTCATCGCAAGCTGAGAGTCATCGTCGCGGCGGCGGGACTCTCGCTGTGCGCAGCGCCGCCCGCCTGGCCCGCGCCGGAAAGGGTGATTGAGGCGATCTGGCGTGTGCAACACATCGACTTCAGGTACGACAGTCCTCGCTATCAATACACGTGCGACGCGCTGAAGAACAAAGTGCGCGCGATCCTGAGAACCATGGGAGCGCATGAGGCGCTGATCATTGACGCAAGCTGCAGCGGCGACCTGATCGTTCAGCAACTGCGCGCGCGCATTTCGCTGGCGACGCCAGTCGAGGCGACTGCAGAGAATGTACGAGCTGCAACCACGTTCGACGCTCGCGATGAGCTGGTCGCGAAATTGGGCGACAAGAGGCTGCCGACAGCAGCGGATCTGGAGCGCTTCCCGGCGTCCTGGCGGCGTGTTTCGTTGTCGCGCGACGGTCGTCTCCATCTCGAGGCGGGCGATTGCGAGCTCCTGAAAAGTATTCGCAAACAGGTCCTGCCGCGACTCAGCGTCGACGTGAGGGACTGGGGACGGCGCTGTTCGCTGGAGGCGACGCGCGTGCAGGCAGGTTACGAGGTCGAGGCGCTCTTACCGAAGCCGCTCGTCGGCCAGACCGGCGCTTGACTCAAGCCTCTCACGCCGTGCGCCCGGACCGCTTATTGCCCGCGATCAGGGAACTCCGCGAGCACTTTCTCGACCAGATCCTGTGCTTCTTCTTCGGTGGGCTCGGCGGCCTGGAAAGCGGCGTCGAGGGCGCCTTGCCAGATTTGCGCATTGCTCGCCACGTCGATGACGTCGAGCGAAAATTCCCCGACGTGTTTGTCCTTCTCACCGATCGGAATGCTTACCCCGACGCCGCCGCCCACCCCGTACGAACCTCCGCCGCCGCCCACTCCGATGCTGGGCTTCTGTTTGGGCCGCTCCTGCGTCTCGAGTACATAGGTGATGCGGCAATCCGGCTTGTCGCTCGCCTGCGCGTAACCCTTCTCTTCCAGCGCCTGCATGACCGCTTTGCGTACGCGTTGCTCAGTGAGCGACGCCGCGTCTTTCGAGGCCGGCAACCAATCGAACGTCCGGCACTTCGACAGGTCGACGTCGGCTTTGTCGACGCGCACGCTCGGACTCGTCGCGGCGCAGCCGGCGAGGAGCGCCAGCGCGCTTGCCAGGAGTGCGACACGCGGGGGTTTCATCGCTTGCCTTCCTCTCAATCTGACGTCCGATCACACTCACAAAGCACTAACGGATCATTCTCTCCGGCTGCAGTGCGTCGCCTGCAGCTTGTAGCCTCGCCTGTTGAGCGCTGCCGACATACTCGTAGTGCCACGGCTCGTTCGGCGACTTGAGCGGTCCCACGAAACTTGCGGCGCCGATGGCGCGACGCAGCCTGCGTCCCCACCCTTCCGCCTCCCAGACACGCCGTACGCTCGCGACCTCCGTTCCCGCGACAATCTGGCCAGCCCTCACGACCTGAAAATCGATGGCGCGCGACTGACCGTGCTTGGACAGCCCGGGTGCGGCGAGGGGCGCAGCAACGGGCGGACGCCAGCTTCGCAGAAACTCTGCGAATCGATCGACGGCGGTCACATCGGGCGTCGCAGGATAGGCACGCTGCTGCAGTTCCTTGATCGCGGCGCTATGTAGTTGCTGCGCTACGCGCGCCACACCCCTGTTCTCGTTCCACCGACTGAGTTGCACGTTCAGGCTGCGCGACTGCGTGTTCACATAGAGGGAGTGTCCGGGGTTCTGTTGTTCGAACGTTGTGCGCACGCGCTCGATCTCCGCATGCAGCGCGCGATGCTCCGGTGTGCGCGCAAACGATTCGATCTCTTCCTCCGACCAGCTCCAGCGCTCCGTCAGCGCGGCGCCCGCCATCAGATAGGAGCGAGTCGCAAGCAACTGGCGCGGCGCCTCGTGAATCTGTCGCAGCGCCGTTCGCGCGGGCGTCGCAAGTCGCGCGGCCGTCAGGTCAAGATACCGATTGACCAGCGCCCCTTCATCGCCGGTCGAGGACGCGGAAACGGTCAGCGTGAAAAGCATGGCCGTCGCAATCACGCACAAAGTCAGGAGACGACGCAGACGTGAGGGAAGCAATCGATGGGGGCGGATTGCGACGGGCATGGGGCGTTTGTAGCACTGTCGCCCCGCCAACCTCAATTTCAGCGTCACGGATTCCTGACAGGCAGTACGCCAATTCAGGCTTCGTCGAACACGGCGTTCAGAGTCGACCTCATCTGCTCATGCTTGTCGGCGAGACCGGTCTCGTCAAAGGCTGATCCCGTCCGAGGGCTCCTTCTCGATGACGATGGAGCCTTTCAGCACGAGCGCTGCGATGGCGCCGATCGCGGCCAGCTGCGGCGCCAGCAACGTCCCGACCACTCCAATGGTCAGCGGAATATCGACCAGCACGCGGCCGTCCTCATTCTTGATGATGATGCGGCGGATATTGCCAGCGCGAATGATGTCCTTCACTTTTGCGAGCAGCGTGTCGCCGCTGAACTGGAATTCCTCCGAGCCGGTTTTCTGGTCGGTCATTTGACGATTCCTCACGGATAGCGGGAAGGCGACAGGCTACGGGTTACCAGCTACAGCCAGAGATGAAGCGGGGTTTTTCTGACTGTCGCCTGTAGCCCGTAGCCTGTAGCCAGTTATTGCCAGTTAGCCAATCAACTCTTTCAGCTTCGCATGTCCCGTGCGCGACATCGGCAGCTTGGAGCCGTCCGACAGAATCGCAAGCCAGCTGTCTTTGCCGTACAGGTCAATGCGGGCTAGCCGCTCCACGTTCAGAATGAACGAGCGATGGATCCGCACGAAGCGCGCGGGGTCGAGCTGCGTTTCGAGATCGGCCATCGTTTGTTGCTTGCGCAGCCGCTTGCCCGCGGCCGCGAATGACAGATAGTCGTCCTGCGCTTCGATGAAGTCGATACGTTCGACCGGCAGCACATGCACGCGGCCTTCGTGACGAATCAGGATGCGCTCGAGCGTGCGGCCAGGCGGGCGCGCCGCCATCGACAGTTCCTGCGCCGACGGCGCCGGGGTGCGGTTGCGCACGCGCTCCGCCGCACGCGTCACTGCGTCGGCGAGGCGCGCCGGCTCAACCGGCTTCAGAAGATAGTCGACGGCATGCACCTCGAACGCGCGGAGGGCGAATTCGTCATATGCAGTCGTGAAAATCACAGCGGGCGCGCGCTCACCAAGCAGCTCAAGGACCTCGAACCCGGACAGCTTCGGCATCTGAATGTCGAGAAAGATCAGATCCGGCGCGACATCTTCCGCCAGCTTCACCGCCTCGAAGCCGTTGGCGGCTTGCCCGACGATTTCCACATCCGGAATTTTCGCCAGATGCTCAGCGAGAATCGCGCGGGCCAGGGTTTCATCATCGACGATCAGAACGCGCACGAGCTTGCCTCTTGTACCGCCTCAAACCTTGAGTGAACCTGCGATCACGCGCGCCTTGGACGCCTGATCCGCAGCCGAGCGATCCGCGGCGCTGTTGCGGGCAGGCTCCTTCGAAGCGCCGGCCACGGTCACAGCGGGCAGCAGAATGGACACCGTGAACTGCGTATCCCGCGCGTCGACGTCGACGCTTGCGCGATGCCCGCAAAGCGTCTCGATGCGTGAGCGCACATTGACGAGCCCGACGCCCGTACCGCGCGATGCGGGCCGATCCGGGTCGCACGGATTGGTGACCACAAGTTCGAGAAAACCCTCGCGCCGACGCGCGCTCACCGCGACCTCGCCGCCTTCGAGCAGATGAGCGACGCCGTGATGGACGGCGTTCTCGACCAGCGGCTGCAGCATGAGCGGCGGCACGGATACGTCCCGCACATCCTCAGCGATGTCGAAGCGCGAGCGCAAACGCTCGCCGAAGCGCACCTTCTCGATCGCCAGGAAAGTCTCGGCCAGCGACACCTCGTCTCTGAGCGCAATGGCCTGCTCGCGCGCGAGCGTGAGGCTCTTGCGGAAGAACTGCGCCATGAGAAAGCACATCTGCCGCGCCGCGGTCGAATCCTGGCCGATCAGCGCAGCAACCGAGTTCAGACTATTGAAGAGAAAATGCGGATCAAGTTGCGCGCGCAACGACTTGAGCTCCGCTTCACGGGCAAATACCTGCAGTTCCAGGGCGCGACGCTCGGCGGTGCGCGAGCGCTGAGAGGAGGCGGCGAGATAGTGCCCGAGCACGCCGAGGGAAATGCCGATCGCGCCGGCGAATATCAGCAACGTGAATGTGCCGAGCAGTTCGTCCGGATAGGACCGTCCTTCGGGCAGCAACCACACCGCCCACGCGTACGCCGCCAGGAGCCACACGACGAGCGAAACGACTCCCGTTGCGAGCCATGTCAGCGCGAGGCGCACGATCGGCGTCTCGCCCGGCTGCATCGACTGGACGAGGTACCAGAATGAGAGGGACTGCAACCCGAGAAGCACCGCGAGCGGGACGGCGAACTCCAGCGACCACATCGCGGGCGCGTGCCCGCCAAACACGAACACGACGGCGAGCAAAAGCCCGAACACGATCCAGACGCCCAGATAGAGCATCAGTCGACTGCGGCTCTTGAGAATGGGATGCATCTCAGTTCTTCACTTCGATGCCGCTCATGACGATCATGCCGCGCAGGATCAGCGTCTTGGTCGGGACCACGCTGGTCGGGCGGCGCTTGTCGATGAAACCGCCGAGGAGCGTCGTCATCCTGCTCGTGACCGACCAGTCGGGCGGAACGTAGATTTCCACACCGCCCCAGAACGCGAACACATCGATGACGGCTGATTCGCCTTCCATGCGCGCATCCGTGAGATCGAGCTTGACGCCGCCCATGACGGCGTTCAGATCCGCGCCGCGGAAGGGTCGCGACACCGGCCGCAGTTCGCAGCCAGACATGAACGCAAACGAACGTACAAATTCAGCATGATCTTCGCCCGTCGGCTCTTCCTTGGGCGGACCTGACACGGCGCGCCAGACCAGCGTGCCGCCGACGAAAAGGAGCAGCCCGGGAACCAGCAATTCCCACAGACTCACGTGCACCCAGCCGATCCTGTCCAGGAATATCCACAGGCCTACGGTAATCGAGCACCCAGCCCCAGTTGCGGCTGCGACGATTCTCCGGGCCGCGCACCATCATTACACCGACCGCAACGAGGGCGAGCGGCCACAGGGCGTGCAATACGTGCTTGGCATTGACGAAGCCGAGATTGTCGGCGAGCAGTATCGAGCCCAGGAAAATGATGAGGACGCCGACAATGAGTCGGGAGGAAAGAAGGTCCTGAGGCCGAGGATCGGAGCTCATTGGCTCAAACCTCATTCGGCGGCTGCGTCGTTCCGGCGTCGCGTTCCGCACTGCGCCGATGCAGCATGAAGCTCGCGCCGGCGGCGATCACGAAGATGGGCCACGCGCCGCTCCAGCCAAGGTTGAGCAAATCGAAGATCCCCGTCAGACAATAAAGCCCAATCGCGAGCAGCCACACGCCCCCCGATCGGTCCAGATGCCGGTTGGGAACGATGATTCCCCACAAACCGAGCGCGATGAACGGCACGGGAAAGTACTGCCACCAGCCGGTAGGCAACGCATAGCCGAGGTTCGCGGCGAGAAGCACCGCGCCCAGCAGGATCAGGAAGATCCCGAGCACGAGCCGCGATCGATCGCGGCGGCATCGGGTCGAAACGTCGTTCATCAAACCTCTCGATCAAGCGCGTGAGCGCCGCCGGAACTCCGGCCTTGTAACGTATGTGCAACTTACGGCGACGCTATGTCGTGAGGCCAGTCGTCGCCGGTGAACGGCGGATGCTCGCCGGTGAAGCACGCGACGCTGTGAGTGATCGCCTACCGTTTGCCGGACCCTGTGCGCGGGTTGGTGCACTGCGCGAGACCGGCAATCTTTGTTGTTAGACTGCCCCGCATGGGAGCTTCAATAGTAGCGCGCTCGCTATGCGTGGTCGTCGCGACTGCGGCTGTGCTGGGCGGCTGCGCAAGTTCGTCGCCGCCGCGGGTGGAGCACGAAGCGCCGGCCGCGGACCCCGATCATCTCCTGGCGCTGGCGTTGCGCGCCTGGGCGGTCGACAAGGATTCACCGCATGCGCTCAGCCTTGCTGAGCGCGCAGCCGCCGCTGCGCCCGCGCGTCCGGACGTCGCCTGGCTGCACTTGCGCTTGTGTGCGCAAACGCCGGCGTGTCAACCGCAGTCGCTCGAGGCGCGTCTGAAGAAACTGGCGCCTGAGAACGCTGCCGTCTGGCTCAGCGTGCTGTCCCGCGCGCAGGCCGGGAAGGACTTGCAGGTTGAGCAACAGGTGCTGACGGCCATGAGCCGCTCCCAGGCCTTCAACCTGTACTGGACGCCGCTCGTATGGCGAATCGCAACCGCGCTCAATGTGGATCCGCCGCCGCGCAACGAGAAGGATGCGGCGGCGCCGCTGACCTCTGCGTTGAATGAAACGGCCGGCTGGCTCTCCGCTATCGTCACACCGTCGTTCAGACCGTTGACGGCGGCCTGCAGTGTGGAGAAAGCACGCGAAGCGGCGCGGCGCGCGCTCTGCCTCGACATTGCGAAGGTGCTGCAGCGAAGCGACACCTACATTGCCGAAGGTCTGGGATTGGGGATCGCGCAGCGCCTGGCGACGCCCGGTTCTGCGCAGGCGGCGCAGATCGAGGAGCGCATCGAAGTCATTGGCTATCAGAATCAGGCCGCAGGCGCGGTAATGACCGCTCAGGTCGAACGCGAGAAGTTCTCGGCCGAAGTGGTGGAGCTCCTGAAGAAATTGCCGCGCGAGCAGGACGTCTCGCTTGCAATCCTGCGCTGGGCGCAACAGCCGCTGACGCCCTGAGGTCAGTAAGGAATCGAGTAACCGCAAAGAACAGAGATCGCAAAAAAACTGCGAGACACCGGAAATTGCCTCGCCCGCAGACGATTACGAAACGCTGGCCGCCCGGCTACATCCTTGTGCTCTTTGTGCTCTTTGCGTTCTTTGCGGTTACTCCTTTTCCTCTGCCGCCTTGGTTCTACGCCGCTGCGGCCTGCGGCGCACTTCGGCCGCCGAGCGCTTCGCTCAGCTCCGCGAGCATGCGCGTGAGCTCGCCGGTCATCAGCGTGAAGTCGAGCTCGAATTGCTCCGCGGCGTCGGTCGCGGACTCGCCGTCAGCGGGGTCCTTGCTCACGGCGAGGAACTCGAGCCTCCTGATCTGGAGCTTTTCGGTGAGCACGAACGCAATGCGGTCGCGCCAGGTCAAACCCAGGCGCGTCGCATACATTCCCGCCTGCAGATGAGCGCGAATCTCCTTGCTGTCGAGCGGGTGACTCGCATAGCGAATCAGCGCGGGCCCTTTATCCGCGGCGCGCAGCTCCAGATCCTGTTCGATCGAGAATTGCAGAGGCGCATCGCCCAACATCACCCAGGAAGCCATTGAGAGCGCGGGCGACCGCTCCGTTTCGAGAAACTGCACGGCGAGCGACCCCAGAGTGTCGCGCAGCGTCTCGATGACTGCTTCGGCGCGCGCAGCGCCCGATGCGTCGACCACCAACCAGCCGTTCAGGGGATCCAGCCACGCGCGCGTCACCGTGCGCCGGATCAGCGCCCGACCGCGCAGTTCTTCGGTAACACGCTCCTTCAACTCGCGCATCTGCCGCCGGCCGACTGGATAGCCCTGCTGGACTTCAATTTCTTTCGCGCGCTCGGCGGCGACCTGGCGGATGATCGAAGCTGGCAGCAACTTCTGCTCGACGCCGAGCGCGATCAGATGCTGACCGTTCGTGGTATGAACGTAACGCTGCGCAGCGCTCGCGTGGATCCAGCCGCGACTCTGCATATCGAAAGCGCCGCACGGTTGCAGCGATCGCCCGGCGAGCTGGTCTTCGAGTTCACTCGCAGAAACCGACCAGTCCGCCGGCAGACGAAAGACGACTAGATTCTTGAACCACATGATCGTGAGCGCACGCGAAAAGCCGCGGAGTATACGTGTCCCCACGAATCGGAACACGCAGCAAAACCCTGCACTCCACTCCTGAAATGCCGGAGTGCAGGACGCGGCGAGTTGTCCGTTGCGAGTTGTGCGTTGTGCGCCAGAGGATTGACGGCTCACATAGTTACAGCTAAGCATTGCGACGCTCGTTGTGCGTCGATCAACGGTCTGGAACGACTCACAACTCACAACTGACAACGCACAACTCTCCGAAGGAGCATTGAATGATCGGATACGTCACGCTCGGCACGAACGACCTCAGGCGCGCAGCCGGCTTCTACGATCAGTTGCTCGCGGAATTCGGCGCGAAGCGGCGCATGGAAACGGAACGCATGATCTTCTGGTCAGCCGGCCGGGGCGCGCCGAGCTTCGCCGTGATCACACCGTACGACAAGCAGCCGGCGAGCGTCGGCAACGGCGTCATGATCTCGCTCGTCACTGACAGCACTGCGAAGGTCGACTCGATCCACCGCAAGGCGCTCGAGCTCGGCGCGAAAGATGAAGGCCCTGCCGGCGCGCGCAGCGACACGTTCTACGGCGGGTACTTTCGTGACCTCGACGGCAACAAGCTCTGCGTGTTCTGCATGACGCCAAAATGAATGACGGCCTGCGGCAAGGCAGACCCGCAGAGCGAGACTGTTTCTGCCCTGCAGAAGCCCTCTTGCCGAAGGCCTTCCTTAGGACTCAGTCCTCCGCGACTTTCAGCACGAGCTTCCCGACATTCTCGCCCTTGAACAGCTTGAGCAGCGTGTCAGGAAAGGTTTCGAGGCCGGCGACGATTTGCTTCGCGCGTCTTGAGTTTGCCGGCGGCGATCCAGCCGGCGATGGCGCGCATGCCTTCCGGATAGCGGGCGGCGTAGTCGAACACCACCATGCCCCCATGCTCGCTCGGTTGACGAGCAGCGACAGATAGTTCGCCGGTCCCTTCACTGTGGTTGCGTTGTACTGCGAGATCGCGCCGCAGATGACGATGCGCGCATTGCGCGCGAGCTGCGTCAGCACCGTATCGAGAATGTCGCCGCCGACATTGTCGAAATATACGTCGACGCCTTTGGGGCAATGCTGGCGAAGCGCCTTCTTCACATCGTCCGACTTGTAGTCGATCGCCGCGTCGAAGCCGAGCTCACTGGTCAGGTAGTCGCATTTCTCCCTGCCCCCGGCGATGCCGACGACGCGACAGCCCTTGATCTTCGCGATCTGTCCAACCACTGAGCCAACCGCGCCGGCGGCGCCTGAGACGACGACCGTGTCGCCCTCTTTCGGCTGACCGACATCGAGCAATCCGAAGTACGCCGTCATTCCCGGCATACCCAGCGCGCCCAGATACACCGGCAGCGGCGCCGCATGCGGATCGACTTTCGTGAGCGCTTTGCCATCAAGCGTCGCGAACTCCTGCACGCCAAGCGTTCCATAGACGTGATCGCCTTCGCCGAACTGCGGATGTTTCGACGCGACGACCCGGCCCAAGCCTCCCGCGCGCATGACTTCGCCAATCTGCACGGGCGCGATGTACGACTTGCCCTCGTTCA
Organism: uncultured Gammaproteobacteria bacterium; assembly: GCA_963723505.1. GTDB lineage: Bacteria > Pseudomonadota > Gammaproteobacteria > Steroidobacterales > Steroidobacteraceae > Steroidobacter. The sequence continues at coordinate 113,614 of CAVRQU010000014.1, read as the reverse complement.
TCCAGCCGCGCATCGCCGGGTCGAGCGACAGGAATAACGTTTTGACCAGCACTTCCCCGTCGTTCGGCTGCCGCACCGGTTCTTCGACGTAGCTCCAGTCCGTGCGCCTGGGCGTTCCAACCGGACGGGCGGCAAGACGGAACTGATGATTCGTTGGCATGGCGTTTCCCCCTTGAGGTCGGCGAAGGATAGGCCAAGCCGCGTCGCAAAGCGCCGAAAATCAAAACCGGCCTGCGGCAGTCGGCCACCGGCAGGAGGCTGCAGATTGCAGCAGCAGACCGTCGGCAGCCGGAAGGACAGCGGAGTCTCGCGCAATCTCTTCTTGCCAGGGGCCGACTGCCGCAGGCCGGTTTCAGTTTCTGATTGGCGGAGGCCGGTTTCAGTCTTTCAGGCGTTGGCGTGATCCCAACTCATTCCCGGCAGTGCGTAGTTGTCGCGAATTGCGATCGGGCGAAAGCCAGCCCAGAGCAGGTTGTGATACGACGGGCTAGGTTCATCGGCCGACAGCGGGAAACCTGTTTCCGTAGCGATCCACCGACTGTCGTCCTCTACGGCCGCGTTGATGCGCGCCCGCAGGAGCGCTCGTTGCGCACCGTGTCGGCGAAACTCCGGTCGCGTCGCGGCGAACGCGAGGTAGCTTACGTCACCCTCGCTGAACATCCCGGCCGCCGCGATAGGCTGTCCCTGCAACTCGGCGACGAACACGCGCCAGCCGCGTCGCCCTATCAGGAGGCAAAACACTTCGGCAGCGTATTGCGGCAGATCGAAGCCAACGCCCAGCAGGCTGGCGATCGCAAACGCATCCGTCGAGATCGCTTCGCGAATGTGCAGCGCAGTCTGCGCAGGCTCCACAGCTTGCGCCGGACGAACCAGCTTGACCCAGCTGCGGCGATACTGCGTGAGGCCGAGTTCCTGCAGGAGGGGGCCGAGACGCGCCGGACGTGCGTACGGTCCGACATGCACCCAATAGCGCTCGATGCTCAGGTCCCAGTAGCGACCCATGATCTCGGCGATCAGCTCTTCGGTCGCCGGCGTCTGTTCGCCGAGTCCGATCACCCGATTGAAAAACACGTGATCGAGGCCAGGCGCTGCGAGCGTCATAGCCCCGCCGATTTCATCCACGACGAACCCGGTCGCGCGGCGCAACCACTGCGGCGCCGACTCTGCGAGATCCATCCACGCCCGGCATTCGATGTGTTCGGCGATTGCAGCGAGCGCTGCGTCATCAGCGTCATGAGTGCGGAGTGCGCAATTCCACATGGCGGTTCTCCCTCTGGATGAGATCAAATGCTAGCGAGGCCGCGTTAAGGATTTGTACGGCGCCGCGTGAAGGCGGCGTGAAACTTCAGACGCATGCACTGTCCTGGCGCGAAATGCTTCAGAGATAGGACAGCCACCAATCGCTGCGCCGTCGCTTCACCTCTGCATACCAGCAGCACGCCGGGTACAGCGTCGCGAGCAGGAGGAACCACGCCAGATACACGATGGGCAAGCCGAAACCCCAGCCCTCGGGCGCAAAGACGAACACGTCCGTGAGCACGGCCAGCCCATGCCCGGCCGCCAGCGCCACGAGGCCGGCTGCGAGATGCGCCGCCGCAATGTGCGCCACATAGAAAAACAGCGGCACGCGTCCAAAGGCGCTCAACATTCCGGACAGCGACCCGCGCGCATTCTCGAACGCCGCGAGGACGAGCAGTCCGGCGCCGAGCGTCAGCAATAGGTAAAGAAGCGACGGCGGATACTTTTCGACATTCAGGAATGACAGCAATGTGCGAAGCACGCTGGCCTGCGCGCTCCACGGTTGCGGATCGCCATAGTCGTTCAGGAATCGCAGCAGGACGAAGAGCGCGAGCGCTGCGGCGCCGAGGCGAACCAGGTGCGCGCAGCGACGCCGCGGATCCAGTTCAAACACCGCGCCAAGAACGTAGCCGAGCGCCATCACGCCGACCCAGGGGATCAGCGGGTACGCGACGAACCCCACGGGAATCGGCGATTGGACGTGGAGCAACGACCACAGCCACGCGAATGCTCCGAAGCTCTCCGGCGCTACGCTGTCGAACAGATTGTGGCCGGCGATCATGACGACAGCGAAGACGGCGATCATGCGCAGCGGCAAATGAATAAGCGCGGCCAGGACGATCATCGAGACGCCGATCGCCCAGATCACCTGCAGGAAAACGCCGTGCTGGTAGTTCAGATTGAACGTCCACGCGGCGTTGACTACGGTAACTTCGAGGACGACCAGCCATACGCCGCGCGTCGCGAGAAACCGCGTCAACTCGCCGCGCGTGCAGCGTTTCGAGATGAGATATGCGCTGACGCCGGCCAGCAGCACGAACGTGGGTGCGCAGAAATGCGTGATCCAGCGCGTCAGAAACAGTGCGACGCTGGTCTGCGTCAGATCGAGCGGATCAAAGTGCGCAGCGCTGAAGTAGTCGCGCACATGATCGAGCGCCATGAGCACGACGACGAGTCCGCGCAGCGCGTCGATCGATGCGACGCGGACGGGAGCGTGAGCGTTGAGGATCGCCGGCGCACGAATTCTGGCGACGGGAAGGGGTTCGATCTGCGCCGACATGACGTCTCCACGTGGAATAACGCCTGAGGAAGATGTGCTTTACCCGCCTCCCTGACATTCGAGGAATGCAGACGCCCGAAGACGAGGCGCATCGAAGCCGCCTTCGCCTGCGGATGGGTAAAATCAGAAGATCACAAGCTAAAGGTCCGCCGCGGCCGCGGCGACCCCACGTCGTGAGCGCGGGACACTGACTTTCGTCAGCGTCGCCGCTCGTATTGTCGATCGGCTCCGCGGGTCAGGCCCGCACGACGTTCTATCGCTCGTCTTCCGGTTCGTCGTACTCGTCGGGCGCGCCCGCATCCTCTTCATCCGATTCGTCGTACGCGTCTTCGTCCTCGCACGCCGCGGCGAGCCAGCGGCCCTTCATCTGCGCTTTGATCGTGAATGGGGTCGGGCCGTCGCCTGCACTCAGCTCGAGCGTCGCCGTCATCGTCTGCGGATTGGGCGCAGTCACTCGCAGCAGTCCCGAGCCCTTGTACTCTCCCGTGCATTGCAGTCTCGCCTCCTGCGTGGTGCGGGTGGTCCGCACGATCTGTTGCGTGCAGTTCTCGAGATCGGCGGACGCAAACGGTCGCTCGACTTCTTCCGGGGTGATGCACTCGCGACTCACTTCCGTCTGCGGACCCTTTGCAGCCTCCTCACGCATTGCAGCCTGAACCTCCGCGCGCTGCTCGGGCGTCATTTTCGACAGCATCTCGTTGGAGAGCGGGGTCCCGCTCATGTGCGTCGTCGCCGTGATCTCCCACGTTCCGGTGCGGATGTCGAGCCTGTCCTGCCCGCCGGCCGCGAACGGCAGCGCCGCGCAGACGGCGAGCGGAAGTAATGACTTTGAGTTCATCAAGATCTCCCGTGTTGATTATCAGCAAGGCAGCGGATTCTGACTCGTCGCCCCGCGCCGGCTCCACTTCGCACACCCGGCCCGCAAACGCACTTCACGGAACGCCGCACTGCGCAACCGCGTTCCCGGGGTGGATGGCCAATGGCGCGATCGCGCGCTTTGCGAATTTGCAAAAACGGAGGCGCTGGTGGCGACTCGCAAGCTTTCGACGTACCGCTCGATGCGCGACTTCGCCAGGACAGCGGAGCCGAGCGGCAAACTGCCCGTCAGTAAGTCCGGACGGCTGCGCTTCGTGATTCAGAAACACGCCGCGCGACGCCTTCACTACGATCTGCGCCTCGAGGTGGACAGCGTTTTCAAGTCCTGGGCCGTGACGCGCGGTCCGTCAGTGGCGCCGGAGGACAAACGGCTTGCAGTCGAGGTGGAGGATCATCCGCTCGACTACGGCGATTTCGAAGGAGCGATTCCGCAGGGCCAGTATGGCGGCGGCACAGTGCAACTGTGGGACCGCGGCTACTGGACGCCGGTCGGGGAACGCTCAGCAGCAGAGCAACTCCGCAAGGGTGAACTCAAATTCACCCTTGACGGTGAGCGACTTCACGGCACGTGGGTCCTCGTCCGCATGAAGGGCGATCGCTACGGCGGCAAGCGCACGAACTGGCTGCTCATCAAGCAGCGCGATGAACGCGCCGGCGATCAGAACACGACGGAGGCGCTGCTCGCCGAAGATCGCTCGATCGCCTCAGGACGCAGGATGGCGGACATCGCCGCCGGCAAGGGCCGCGGTCCGAAGCCGTTCATGCTCGCGACGAGCAGGAGGGCGCCGCGGAACGCGACCTGGCTCTCCAGGGATACGTTCTTCGATGGAAGCGCTCCCTCCGTTTCATCGGCCTCGCGCAAACGCGCGTCCGTCAGCAAGAAGAAGATGGCTGCTCGCCCTCGCGGCAGAGACGGCGTGAAGGCTCGCAAGACTGTCCCAGCGTTCATCGCGCCTGAACTGTGCAAGCTCCTCGAACGACCGCCGGCCGACGGAAGCTGGGGTCACGAGGTGAAGCTTGACGGCTACCGTATGCAACTGCGCGTCGCCGCCGGTGCGGTCTCGCTCAAGACGCGAAAAGGCCTCGACTGGACCGCAAAATTCGAAGCGATCGCGACCGCTGCAGAGGCGTTGCCCGACTGTCTCATCGACGGCGAAGTCGTCGCGCTCGACGATCACGGCGCACCCGACTTCGCGGCGCTGCAGGCGGCGCTCTCCGATGGCCAGTCGGATCGACTCATCTACTTCGCCTTCGATTTGCTCCATGCGAAGGGCGAGGATCTGCGCAAGCGACCGTTGTCGGAACGCAAGGCGCTCCTGAAGGCGCTTCTCGCAGATCACGATCAGGACGCCGCACGGATTCGCTACGTCGAACATTTTGAAACGGCTGGCGATGCAGTCTTGAAGTCTGCGTGCCGCATGAACCTCGAAGGGATCATCTCCAAACGACTGGATTCACCCTACGTTTCCGGGCGCACCGGCGACTGGATGAAAACGAAATGTCGCGCCGGGCACGAAGTGGTGATCGGCGGTTGGACGCATCAGGCCGGAAACTTGCGTTCGCTGCTCGTTGGCGTGCATCGCGCCGGACATCTGGCCTACGTCGGACGAGTCGGCACGGGATTCGGACGCGACAAGGTCAAGCGACTCGCGCCGCGGCTCAAGGCTCTGACGACCGAACGAAGTCCGTTCACTGGCGAGAATGCGCCGCGCAAGGACGCGGACGTGCGCTGGGTCAAGCCATCGCTGGTCGCTGAAATCGAATTTGCGGGCTGGACCGGCGGCGGGCAGGTGCGGCAGGCCGCGTTCAAGGGGCTGCGCGACGACAAGCCGGCGCGCGAGGTCGAAACCGAGACGGCGGCCAAACCCGAGACTGCGGAGCTTGCGGAGCCGCAGCGCGGCGCAGGACGACGAACCTCGTCCGCTGTTTCGTCAGGCGTATCTCGCAGCGCCTTCAGGTCACGAGCAGCGCGTGGCGGCCATGCTCAACGGCGCGCCGCCGACAAGGAGGCAAACGCTTCTGATCAGACAGCTTCAGGCGCTTCCGTCGTAATGGGCGTACCCATCTCGAAGCCCGATAAAGAACTGTGGCCTCGCTCAGGAGACAGCGCGCCGGTGACGAAGCTGGAGCTCGCGCGCTACTACGAAGCAGTCGGCGAGCGGCTGATGCTGCACATCAAAGGCCGACCCTGTTCGATCATTCGCGCGCCCGACGGAATCAACGGCGGGCGCTTCTTCCAGCGTCACGCCATGCGCGGAACGTCGAACCTGATCACGCTCAAGAAGGTCCCGGGCGATCGCAAGCCGTATGTGCAGATCGATCGCATCGAGGCGCTGGCCGCCCTGGCGCAGATCGCCGCCGTCGAACTGCACCCCTGGAATTGCCAACCCGACCAGCCAGACATACCCGGTCGACTCGTTTTCGATCTCGATCCGTCGCCTGATGTGGACTTCGACGAGGTCATCGCGGCCGCGAAGGAGATGAAAGAGCGTCTCGAAACGCTTGGCCTCGTGACGTTCTGCAAGACGACGGGCGGCAAGGGATTGCACGTCGTCACACCGCTCGCGCAACCGCGGAAAGGGAGTCTTCGCTGGCCGGAAGCGAAGGCGTTCGCGCAGGCTGTATGTGCGCAGATGGCGCAGGACAGTCCCGATCGCTACGTCCTCAACATGTCGAAGAAGCTGCGTGTCGGGCGCATCTTCCTCGACTACCTGCGCAACGATCGCATGTCGACCGCCGTCGCTCCGTTTTCGCCGCGCGCGAGAGAGAGCGCCCCCGTATCGATGCCGCTCACGTGGTCGCAGGTAAGGGCGAGCCTCGATCCCGGGCGCTACACGATGCGAACGGCGCCGGCGCTCATCGCAAGAAGCACGGCCTGGGAGGAGTACTGCGACAGCGAACGACAACTCGAGCCCGCGGTCCGCAAGGTCCTCAAGGCAGGCGACGCCCGCCCGACGCGATCGGCAGGCGCCCGTTCACGACGACGTGCATCGAATTACGAGCACGCTGCTTCATGAGTCCCGGGACGGCCGCGCGGAAGTCTGTTCGCAGAAGCCCGAAGGAGGGAACCGCCAGCCGGCGAGGTTTCGCAGTCCCTCTCGAAACGGCGCCGATGAGATATTGGCGCGGCGCTACCGGACGTTGACTGGCAGGCCGCTCGGCATCGCAGGAGAGGGTTACCGAGTAACGCCGTTGACCCCGTTGAGACACATCCCAGTCGCCGGCTTTCCTGACACACCGGAGGGAGCTACGCCGGCGACGGGATGTGGCGCCCTTCACCTAGATTCCAGCATGTCGTGCCTTTGCCCACTGCATGCAACGATTCTCACGGTAAGGACAACGCGAGGCCAACTTCCGTTTTGATCACATCCCAGCCGCCGGGGCCTCTTGCCTGCGTAGGCTACTCTGTAGCGAGCGAAGTGCCGGCGACGGGATGTGAGTGCCCTTCGGCCCGAAGCGGCCCAGCGAGGCCTTCCTTCCCGTCATGGGATCAGGATATTCGCTGACAAGGGCGACTCGAAATAAGTGACCAATTCAGTGTGCGGCTGTCACCTCCACAGGGTGCAACCCCGAGGGCCCATCGTGCCAAGAGGCGATGAGATCACTCTGCTTGTAGAGCACTGCCTCGAACACCCCGTCCGGATGCCGGGTCCCAAGGACCCACGTATGCCAAAGACGCGCTTCGGCGAGCGTCACGGCATTGTCGATCTCCTCCTTGGTGTCCGCATCGACGGTGAGGCGATCGAATCCCGCCCGGCCGTCGTCGGGGTGTCCTGCGTTGCGCTCGATGATGGAAGTGATCATGAGAGAGACCGGCACAAAGTCACCAGTGACTTTGTGAGACTGCGGGAGCCGTCGCGAAGTCGCGCAAGCTTTTAGTCACACCCCTGATCGCCAGACACTCTTCCGGCAGTCATCGGCGCCGGCGTTGGGGAGGGGGATAGATCACCTATGCCCAGCGATAGGGATGTGAACAGCTGTCCATGCCAAATTCGGCACGCGACGCTACACCGATTCTCCGATCTTCAATAGTCGTGAAAAGGGCAAGATGGCTGTGTAATGCCGCTACGAAATGCCGGCGAAAAACCTCGATCACCAATGCGAGATCTACCAGTACGTCAACTCACATGACTTACTTCGTCTTGCCGGTCCTGTCGATCCGCGACCCACACCGTCGCATATCGAATCAGCTCGCTGTTGCTGCGCAGATGCGGCCGGTGCTTCCAGAGGCCTCATCCCGCGTGAGAACGTCCACTTCTCTCGCCGTCCTCACCGCATTGCTGCTGCCCGTCATCGCATTCGCGGACCTCGCCGGCGACGTCAACGCCATCCGCAAGCGAGGTTGCGACGGCAAGTCGGGCATTGCTACGCCGCTACGCGCGAGCCGCGGCCTCAACGGCGTCGCAAAGGAATGGTCCCGCGGCGGTCGCCTCAAGGATGCAATCGCGCGCGCGGACTATCGCATCGTCAATTCGGCGTCGATGCACGTCGAGGGCGCACCCGACGAACGCGCGCTGCTGAACGTGCTTGCGCAGAACTATTGCGCGACGATCCTCGATCCCTCCTTCACCGAGATCGGCGTGCATCGCGGCGGCGGCGAAGTGTGGATCGTCGTCGCGGCGCCGTTCACCGCGCCCTCGGCGAAAGACGCCGCCAGCGTGAGTCGCGAAGTGCTGCGACTCGTGAATGAGGCGCGCGCCGCCGGTCGCAAATGCGGCCGCCGTTCGTTTCCGGCCGTCGCGCCGCTCACGCTATCGCCGACGCTGGAGCAGGCCGCGCGGGCGCACTCGAAAGACATGGCGGAGCACAGTCTGTTCGAACATCGGGGATCGGACGGCAGCGAGCCTGCGGTACGCGTCACGCGAACCGGCTATCGCTGGCGCACCGTCGCGGAGAACATCGCGGCAGGGGCTGCGGATGCGCAAACCGTCGTGCGCGGATGGCTCGACAGTCCAGGTCACTGCACGAACATCATGGGCAGTGAGTTCAGCGAAATGGGAGTGGCGTATACGGTCGACTCAAAGAGCCGCGCCGGGATCTATTGGGCGCAGGTATTCGCGCGCCCGCGTTAGGCGACGCCGTTGCGACTTACGAAGACGTCGCTGAGTCGACAGCTCAACGAAGTGCGGCGGGCTGTCGCCCGCCGCATCGTCTTCTGCAGGCCAACCGCTCGTTTTCAATGTCGCGCCGAAACGCTGGCCGATCCATTGGCATCCGCAGAGAGCGACGAACGTGTCGCAACGCCTTCCTTCGACGCAGAAGCGTCAGTGGATACTGAGCCGCCGCCCGCGCCGGCGGCGTCAAGAGCGGGTGCGCTCGGAGGCTGCGGAATTGCCGGCGTCTCGCCAACGAGACTATTCCCGGCAGGCGCTGACGGCGCCGCCGCTGCCTCTTGAGCGTCGGCGCTCAGGCTGGACGTTGCAGAGCCTGCAGCTTGTGCTACGTGACTGGCGTTGAGACTGGAAGTCGTCGAGCCCGCCAATTCCGCGGCGCTGGAGATCTGCTGTGGGTTCACAGTGTGCGCGGCGGTCGCCGACGCCGACGCAGCGGCGTCGCCAGTCACCTTGCCCGCCTGCCCAAGCGTCGTTTGCGCGCGACCGCGAGCGGTGTGCTCCGTGTCGCGCACTCGTCGAACACCGTGCTGAGCAGCATCACGCGTCGCACGACGCAGCGTCTGCGTTTCGAGATCCGCGCCGAGCGAACCCGCGGCCGAACCGGCGCCCACGACGCTCATGTCCCGCATGCCGCCCGACAAGGCGCCATTCACGCCGCCCGACAGTCCGCCGCCGACGCCGCCAAGAACCTGAGCGGTTACCGCCGCGCAATTGAGAATGCCGGCGAGAGCCGCACCAATCAGAAAAGTACGAATGTTCATGATCATCCTCCCGTCTCGACCGCAGCCCATCTGCGACCTTTGCTTGAAGGACGATCCAGCGAAACCATTTCTTCCATCGGTCCGAAAAAAGACGCGAGTCCACGAACATGACAATAACCGGCTCGCCATTGCTCGCAGCAGGCCTGCGGCAGTGGGCCATTGGCAGCCGGCCGACTTCGTCGGCAACCAGACTCGACCTGCTCGCGGACGCGAGTCCGCTGTCGCGTCTGCGACCCACTGCGACCGCCTGCTGCGAGCGAAGCGAAGCTGGTTTCAGCTTTCGGACTGAATGGAGTGAAGCCGGTTTATTTCCCACTCAGCTTTGGGGCAGGAAAGCCGGTGAGTTTTTCCGATGGCCTGAGCGACTCCCCAACCAGACCATCGCCGTAGACCTTGTCGCGCCCACGCGTCCCAAGATCCGCCGCCTGCGCGATCAGCGCCGCAACCGCAGCCTCAGCGCGCGACCGATCCAGCGTTTCAAACTGGCGAGCAAGCAATCCAGCGACGATCGGCGCCGCAAACGACGTGCCGCGAACCAGGCCGAAAGTCGGCTCGACGCCGGCTGCAGACATGTCGGCGCCGGGCGCGGCGAAGTCGACATGTTTGCCGCGGCACGCTTCGAGGAGCGCACGCTTGCGCGCATCGACGCCGGTGACCGCGATCACTTCCGGATAGGCGGCCGGGTACAGAGGCGGCGCGCCGGGGCCGTCGTTGCCGACCGCGGCGACGACGATATGGCCGCGCGAAGTGACGACGCGGACGATCTGCTGCAGCAGGCTGTTCGGCGGACCGACCAGACTGACATTGATGACCGGCACGCCTTCGCGGGATAACCACGCGAAAGCCTCCGCGATCGCATCGATGGCGCCGCCAGTCGGCAGCCCGCAATAAACGTCCGCCGCGTACAACTGCGCTCCAGGCGCCGCTCCGTGAAATTCCGCAGTATTGCCCGCGATCAGCGAGGCCACGGCCGTACCATGCGCACTGGGAATCGTCGACCCCGCGCAGCCGTGATCGTGGATCTTCACGTCACGAAAAACGGCATGGGTGCGCTCAACGCCGCCGTCAATCAGGCCCACCTTCGCGTTGACCGCGCCGGACGACTCCGCCGTCGCGCGTGTCGCGTGCACCGACGACGCTGAGACCTCGCCGCCTTCCGCATAGACATGGTTGAAGTCATAGACGCCTGACGGATCAGCGTCCCGCAATCGCTGCAACGCGCGGCGCGTCGGCATGCCTGGCGGCGCCTGCAGCACAACGATCGTCACGCCGAGGCCTTCGAGCGTCCGCGTCCGGCCGACGCTGAATCCTTCACTGCGCGCGCGATCGAGCGCTTCGGGCGTGGGCGAAAGCGCCGCCACTTCGTTACGAATGATCACCGCGCCGCGGGGGTCGGCTTCCAGGACAGTGCGGTTGTCGCGCAGGAGCGCGCGAATGCGCAGTTTCCGAACATCCCGCAGCGCCTGAACATCCGTTCTCTGCAATACGCCGTCCACCGTGCGCTGCAGGCCGCCGGTGGGGAGCTGTACTTGCGGCAGCTGGACGGGCGGAGCGATCACTTGTGCACTGGCCGACGACCAGCTCGCGAGCAGCGCCGCCGCCCAGGCCGCCGCCGCAAGTCTCTTTCGTCCGCGATTCGTGTCACGCTTCGCCATGGCGTGAAACTATACGCTCCCGGCCTGGCGGTCCTTCCGTCCTGGGGAAGCGCTGCACAGGTCGACTACCTGAGCCTTCAACGATGCACTGGTTGAAAGACGGGCGCCGTAACCGCGATGAACCCGTCGAATCGCAACTATGCAGAGGGTCGCAGGGGAAGAAAAGCCCGCCGTCAAACGTATATATGAGTGAGCCCGTCCCGATTGCGCAGATTCGTGCACAGCTCATCGCCGCGTTGCCGCGGCTGCGACGTTTCGCTCGCGCCATCACGCGCGACGTGCATGACGCGGACGATCTGGTGCAGTTGTCGATCGAGCGCGCGCTCATCAAGTATGCGCAGCGGCGCCCCGAATCGAAATTCGAGAGCTGGATGTTCGGCGTCATGCGTAATGCGTGGATCGATGAGATCCGCTCGCGCGGCAGGCGCAATCGGCTGTTCGCGCCCGAGGAAGCGGGCGAAAATGTCGGCGATGACGCGGCCGAAGCGCAAGTGCGAATGCTGGCCGTACAAACCGCGATGGCGAGCCTGCCGGAAGAGCAGCGTCTCGCAGTTGCATTGGTGCTCGTTGAGGGATTGTCGTATCGCGAGGCGGCCGACGTGCTCGAGGTTCCGATAGGCACGCTCACCAGTCGGCTCGCGCGAGGGCGCGAAGCGCTGCAGAGGCAGTTGGCTGGCGACTCGTGAAGGTGAAACGCATGAGATTTCCGGACGAGACATTGATGGCGTATGCGGATGGCGAACTCGACGAGGAGACGCGCCTCGCCGTTGAAGCCGCTATGGAGAACGACCCGGAGATCGCAAAGCAGGTCGAGCGGCACAGGAACGTGCGGAAAGAGCTGAACGCCGCGTTCGGCGGCGTGCTCGATGAACCCGTTCCGGATCGCCTGATCGACGCCGCGAGGTCGGCGCCCTCGCGCAACAGCGTCGCAGACTTCTCGTCCGCAAGCACCGCGAAGCAGGCTGCGGCCGCACGATGGCGCAGGTCGTTGCCGAAGTGGACCGCGATCGCAGCAAGCGTGCTGCTAGGCGTCATTGTCGGCCGTACGGTCTTGCAAACGCCTGAATCGGACCTCGTTGCGATGACCGATGGTCAGCTCGTGGCCGCAGGCTCGCTGGCAAGCGCCTTGTCGAATCAGGTGGGCGGCGCACTGTCGAGCGATTCCCGCGTCGCCATCGCAGCAACGTTCCGTTCGAAGGCCGGCGTGTATTGCCGGGCGTTCACGGCGAGCGCACCTGAGTCCGTCGCCGGCGTCGCGTGTCGCGAATCGGATCAATGGCGAGTGCACACGCTGACGCGAGGCGGCGCCAGAACAGACGGGGAGTCTTATCGGATGGCCGGCGCGGAACTGCCGTCGATCGTGCTGCAGACGGTCGAGTCGATGATGGTGGGCGATGCGCTCGATGCGACTCAAGAGAGGGCCGCGCGGGAGCGCGGCTGGCGCGCGGAAATGTGAGCAGTGACCTGGGAATAGTGAGTGGTAAGAAAAGACAGGGCGCACCACGATTCCTATTCACACAACTCACGACTCGACTCACATCACGAATGAACAACGAAGTTGCTGACGAATCACCAATCCGGCGTCGCTTCAGGAAACGCTGGCTCGTCTGGGGCGCGCTTCTCTGGTGGAGCGGCGTCGGCGTGTGGAACGTCACGAAACCGATGCCTGCCGGGACGAATCTCAACGTTTCCGGCGCGCTCACGCCTGCGGACAGCGTCGAGTTCATCTACGACCTCACGCGAGCCGGTCCGCAAGGCCAGAGGCTCCACGAGCAGCGTATCTTTGACGAGATGTTCCGCATCATCGATGAGGCGGAGACGTTCATCGTCGCGGACTTCTTTCTGCTCAACGAGCAGATGGGCGCCGGAGGCGCCGTGCACCGACGGTTGAGCCGGGAGCTTGTCGATCGCCTGATCGCCCGCAAGGCGGCCAAACCCGGGATCTCGATGCTGCTCATCACGGACCCAATCAACACAGTGTACGGCGGCGCGCCGTCTACCCTGTTGGACGAGCTGCGAGACGCGGGCGTCGATGTCGTCACCACCGAACTAGACCGCCTGCGCGACTCGAACCCGCTCTACTCGTCTTTCTGGCGCATGTTCCTGCAGTGGTGGGGCAATTCCGCAGACGGCGGCTCCGTAGACAATCCGTTCGCGACAGACGGATCGCAGATTACGGTCCGGAGCTGGCTCGCTTTGCTCAATTTCAAGGCGAATCACCGCAAACTCATCGTCGCCGATCGCAGCGACGGCGAGCTCGCGGGCCTGGTCACTTCAGCCAACCCGCACGATGCAAGCAGCGCTCACTCCAATGTCGCGCTGCGCTTCACCGGGGACCTCGCCAAACACATTGTCGAGAGCGAGATGTCGATCGCGCGCTTCTCAGGCTGGCGCGGACACATATATGCATCCTCCCCGGCTGCGCAAGCCACGAGCACGCCGCAGATGCAACTGGCGTTCATTACGGAAGAGGCTGTGCGGGAACATCTTCTCGACGCCATCGATACGACGCGCAACGGCGACAGCGTGCGCATCGCCGCCTTCTATCTGTCCGATCGCGACGTGATCGACTCCCTCATCGGCGCGTCGCGGCGCGGCGCGCAGGTGAGCATCATCCTCGATCCGAACCGGGATGCCTTCGGCCGTCAGAAGGACGGCGTGCCCAATCGACCGGCGGCGAATGAACTCGTCACGCGCAGCGACGAGCGCATCGCTGTTCGCTGGTATCGCACGCACGGCGAGCAGTTCCACACCAAACTCGCGCTGATCACGCATGGCGACCGGCTGATCGCCTCGCTCGGCTCCGCCAATTTCACCCGTCGCAACATGGGCAATTACAATCTGGAGGCGAATGTTGCAGTCGAGTCCAGCGTCGACTCGCCGCTCGCCATCGAAATGATCGGCTACTTCGACCGGCTCTGGAACAATGACGGCGAACCAGGCGCGGAATACACAGCGCCTTTCGGCGCCTTCCGCGACGAAGATCGCGGCCGCTACTGGCGCTATCGTTTGATGGAGGCGACGGGCTTCGGCACGTTCTGATTGTTCAGATCGAAAGAGCCGCGAAAGACCGCATAAAGGAAGGATCGAAGCGATCCCGGACTGTATGCGCACGATGAGCACGTCGTTGATCTGGAATCGTCTGATTCGCTCCTTTCGCCATTTTGACCTCTTTTTTGCGGTCTTTCGCGGCTCCTCTATGCATTTTGCATAATCGCGCGAGCGGGGTCGGTCTAGCGTCCGGGGTCAGGCGTGCGCACGCCGCGTGCCGCGCTCAGGCTGGATTCATCGCCCGCCACGGCGGCGGCGGTCTTCTGCGCGAGTTCAAGTGCGACCTGTTGCGCAGTCGTTTCAAATGCGGCGGCTACCGCGTGCATGCGATCCGCGCTCGCCGGGTTCTGCGCCTCGGCGGCGACGGTCGAGACCAACTCACGATCGACGATGCGGATGAGTCGGCCAATCATCTTCACGCGCACGACCGGCGGATCGCCTTCGTTCGCATACTCGGCCTGAAAATCGCGCACTTCCACATCGAGTACGTAGTCGCTCGCGACGCGCGCCTGCTCCGCCGTGACGCTGCGAAACAGTCGCTGATCCTCCAGCGAATTCACGAGAAACGTCTGCACGACGTCGAGCGTCGTACCGCCCCAGCTCGCGGCGCGGTAATAGTCGAGCTGACGGCCTTTGAGCACGGCGATGCGATTTGTGTCGAGCCCCGGCGCTACCTGCGGACGCCCGATCGACAGGTCCACGGCAAGCGTAGCGGCGCCTGCCTGCGCCGGCGCGGCCTGGGCCGGCGCAATCACGTAGATCGAGGCCGCCGGCAGATCAGTTTCGAGCAGCGAGCCCGTACAACCGACGAGTGCAACGCTCGATAACAGTGTTCCGATGAACCAGCATCGTTTGCGTCGTTGGGCGCTGGACTCTGGGCGCTGGCCAGATGCGGAGAAGCCAGTTCTTGCGCCCGACAGCCCGAGTCTGGTCATGGCCTGATCTCAACGCCGCTCACTGGCGGCTCGTAAAGAATCTGCGACGGATTCTCCTTGAGGCTGCGCGAAAGGTCGCGGAACTCGTGCGCGGCGGAGCGCGTCTCGCGCACCAGACGCTCGAGCTCGAAGAGTCCCTGCTCCGAGAAGTGGCCGAGCTGAACTTCGCTCCTGCGCGTGAGGTTGTCCAGGCGTGAGAGGCTTCCGCGAGATTGTTTGCGGTCGCCGACAGGCGCTCGAGCGCGGCGCGCACTTCCGGGCGAGCGTCCTCGCTGATGCCGCGCAAGGACTGCGCCGCTCCGTGGATTTCGAGCACGGTCGCATTCATCTGATCGACGAGCTTCGCGACGTTAGCTGAAGTCTGCGGCAGATCCGCCGTTGCAGCGCGCAGGCTTGTAATCGTTTCGGCCAGGCCGGCGAGATTCTCATCGGAGAGCACCCGACTCACGCGTTCCAGCAGTTCGTTCGCCTTGCTCATCAGCTCGGGCAGGCTCTCGATAAAGACGTCCAAATCCGAAGCCACCGACTCTATTACCGGATAGCGCACGCCCTGTTTGAGCGGCTGCGTGCGATCCATGTCCGAGGCTTCCTTGAGATTGATGAAGAGCAACCCCGTCACACCCTGCAGGCCGAGGCTTGCGCGCGTCGCCGAGGAAATCGGCGCACTTTCGTCGATCTCCACCTCGACCGCCACACGGCTCGCATCTTCGGGATCGATGGACAGCCGACGCACACGGCCGACGTCGACGCCGAGGTAACGCACCGGACTGCCGCGATCGAGACCGCTCACGCTGCCGGTGAAATAGATTTCGTAAAGCGTCGTACTCGCGCCTGTCCCTCGCGTTCGTGTACCAGAGCACGAAGATCGACCGCCATCGCGACCACCAGCACGATGAACGCGCCGACGGCTACGTAGTTCGCTTCTCGTTCCATGCATCAGGTTTCCCGACGCGCCGCGTCTTGCGCCGCGCGGGCGCGCGGGCCGTGGAAATATTCGCTGAATCCACGGATGGGGATTGTTCATGATGCCCGCGAGCGTATCGACCACGATCTTTCTGTCAACCAGCACGGCGACGCGATTGCAAACCGCGAGCAGTGTATCCAGATCGTGCGTGATCATCACGACAGTAAGGTGCAACCCCTGGTGCAGATACGCAACGAGTTCGTCGAAGGCCGCGGCTGAGATCGGATCAAGCCCCGCCGTCGGCTCGTCCAGGAACAGCAGCACCGGATCGAGCGCAAGCGCGCGCGCGAGCGCAGCGCGCTTGATCATGCCGCCGGACAGCTGCGAGGGCAGCTTTGCGCCAGCCTCTACTGGCAGGCCCACCATACGCAGACGCAACTCCGTAAGCGAGGCGAGCGCCTCCGGCGAGACGTCGAAGTACTCCCGGATCGGCAATTGAATGTTCTCGGCGACGGTCAGCGAACTGAACAACGCGCCGTGCTGAAACGTGACTCCATAGCGACGCTTGACCGCGAGCATTTCCGACTCGTTCATCTGACCGACGACCTTGCCTTCGACGCGCACTTCGACCGGCGGTAGGGCGATGCAAGCCGAGCATCGTCCGCAGCAGGACCGACTTGCCGCTCCCGGAGCCGCCGACGATGCCGAGGACCTCGCCCGGATAGACGTCCAGATCGACGCCATCGTGCACAACCTGCGAACCGAAACGGTTGACGACGCCGCGGACGGAGATGACCGGCGTGGCCGCGCTCATCTCGGCGCCGTCATGAGCGGCGGTCGGCGGTTCGCGGACGGTTCGAATGCGATGCTACAACGGCGCGCGACCAGCCTGAGCCCGGTCGCCTTTCACCGTCCGCCGTCCGCTGTCCGCCATTCACTTCTCCTAGAAGTCCAGCTCCACGAACACCACGGCGAACACGGCGTCGGCGAAGATCACCAGAAAGATGGACTGCACGACCGCGACTGTCGTGAGGCGGCCGAGCTCGCGCGAGGAATCCCGCACCTGCATGCCGCGGTATGTGCCGACCATCGCGATCAGGACCGCAAATACCGGCGCCTTGATCAGGCCGGCCCAGAAGGTGGTCGGCGCGAGCGCGTCCTGCATTCGCGTCATGAACTGGGTGAGATCAATGTCCAGCAGAAGGGAGGACAGGAGCGCGCCGCCGGCGACGCCCATGGCGTCTGCGACGACGGTAAGGAGCGGCAACGCAATCAGAAGCCCAATGAGCCGCGGCAGAACCAGCACTTCGAAATAGTCGACGCCCATCGACTGCAGCGCGTCGATCTCATCGTTGAGACGCATTACGCCGATCTCGGCGGCGAACGCGCTGCCCGAGCGACCGGCGACGATGATCGCCGTCAGCAGCACCCCCATCTCGCGCAGCACTGCGATGACCACCAGATCTACGGTGAATATGTCGGCGCCGAATTGCTGCAACTGCTGGGCGCCCAGGTAAGCCATGATCACGCTGATCAGAAACGCAATCAGCGAAACGATCGGGATGGCCTGAATGCCGGTTTCGTAGACATGTCGTGTGATGGAAGGCGCGCGCAGGTTGTGCGCGCTGCGCAGGGATCGCAATCCGGTAGCCGTGATGCGCCCGAGAAACCCAAGGGCCTCTCGCTGCTTATGCACTTGCTGCACCGACTCGCGCCCGATCCAGGCGACGACGGTGCGCAAGGAAGCCTCTGACTCCGGTTCCAGCTCCGCAGGCTTGTGCGTCTCCATGTCGTCGATGAACGCCAGGTGCTCGAGCGGTTCGCACGTAAATTGCACCTGCGCGCCGGCGGCCTGCGCCTTTCGAAGCCAAACATGCAAGAGCCAGGCGCCCGTCATGTCCATGGCGCTTACGCCCGAGCAATCGACCAGCACGCTCCCGCCGCGCTCGCGGGGCAGCTCGTTCAGCGCCGCCTCGATCGCGGCGATATTGTCGAGTCGCCAGGCGTCGCTCAGACGCAGCGTCAGGCCTTCCGCTGTTCTCTTTGATTCGAGTAGCACTGGCGGTACAACTTGCTCGCCCGCGATGACTGCGCCAGAGATTAACAGCGCGCCGCCCGGCGAACGAGAACATGTCGCGGACGCAGTTGCGCGGCCGTCGCGGCGACACTACTTTGCCGGCCATGAGCGAGCATTCGACCCAGGGCCTGACCGTTCTGTCCCAACTGCTGATGCTGCTCGCTTTCTCGGTGCTCGTGGTCGCCGTATTCAGGCGGCTGCGGCTGCCGCCGATCGTCGGCTATCTCGCGGTGGGCATGCTGATCGGGCCCTATGCGCTCGACCTTACGGCGCGCGACATCTCGCCGGTGATGGCGGATCTGGGCGTCGTCTTCCTGCTGTTCACGCTTGGCCTCGAGTTTTCACTGCCGCGCATGATCGCAATGCGCCGCGAGGCCTTTCAGGTCGGCGCGGCCCAGGTGGTCATTACTACAGGCGCGCTGGCGAGCGTGTTATGGGCGTTCGATGTGCCCCCGCTGGTGGCCGTTCTGATTGGCGGCGCCCTGGCGATGTCTTCGACGGTGATCGTGATCCGCCAGCTCGGCGAACAGGCGGAGCTCAATCGCACGCACAGCCGCATCGCCGTGGGCATTCTGCTGTTTCAGGACCTCGCGTTCGCTCCGCTCCTCGCGCTCGAAGGCGCGGTGACCACGACGGCGGAGAGCGTCGATGCGCTGCAAGTCGCGGTCGCGATCGCGCAAGCGGCGCTTGCGCTCACGCTCGTGCTCACGTTCCTGCGCTGGCTGGTGCGGCCGCTGTTTCACGAAATCGGCCGCTCACGCAGCACGGATCTGTTCACGCTCGCGGCTCTGCTCGTGTCGCTCGGCGCTGCGTGGGCGACGAACGCGGTCGGGCTCTCGCTGGCGCTTGGCGGGTTTCTCGCCGGGATGCTGCTGGCCGAGACGGAATACCGCCATCAGCTCGAAGTGACGATCCGCCCGTTCCGCGATGTGCTGCTGGGACTGTTCTTCATAACGATCGGCACGCTGCTCGATCTGCAGTTGCTGGTCCGCCGACTGTGGCTGGTGCTGCTGCTCGTCGTCGCCCTGCAGGTGATCAAGACCGCGATCGTCACACTGGTGGCCCGCGGCGCGGCCGGCGAGCTGCGCAAGTCGTTTCGCGCCGGACTGGTCGTCGGTCAGGGCGGCGAACTCGGCTTCGCTTTGCTCACCTTGATGCTTTCGGATCGTCTCGCTCCGCCCGGGCTGCTTCAGCCGCTGCTCGCTGCGACCGTCGTCAGCATGGTGATGAGTCCGCTGTTGATTCGCGAGAACGGCCGCATCGCCGACTTGTTGTTCGGACGGCGTGCAACGCCTTCGCCCAGTGCAAACGAAAGGGAGCTCGCCGCCGCGTACGATACGGCGCGGCGCGATCACGTGATTATTTGTGGTTTCGGCCGCGTCGGTCAGAACCTGGCGCGCGTGCTCGAGCAACAGGGGTTCGAGTACATCGCGCTCGACATGGATCCGGGTCGCGTCCAGGCGGCGCGTCAGGCGGGCGATCCGGTGATTTTCGGCGACGGCGCACAGGCGGAAATCCTCGAAGCGGTCGGGCTCGAGCACTGCAGCGTGCTTGTGCTGACGTTCGCCGACCCCGACGCCGCGCTCGGGATCCTGAAGGCGGTGCGCGAACGGCGGCCCGATCTGCCGGTGCTGGTTCGTACGCAGGACGACGCCAAACTCGATGCGCTCCAGCGCGCGGGGGCGACGGAGGTTGTGCCGGAAACCCTCGAGGCGAGCCTCATGCTGGTTTCGCACGTATTGCTGCTGCTCGATGTGCCGGTCTCGCGCGTCGTAAAGACGGTGGGCGACATCCGCAGCACTCGCTATGCGACGCTTCGGCGCATCTTTCGCCGCGAGGATGCGCGCCCGATCGATGAGACGCATGCGCTGCGCGAAGAGTTGCACACGGTCGTGCTGCCGCCCGGCGCCTACGGCGTCGGCAAGACCGTCGCCGATCTGAATCTCGATCAGGGCGAGGTGACCGTTACGGCGATCCGGCGCGACGGCATCGTCGGCCGTCAACCCGATCCGTCCACGGTGCTGCGAGAAGGCGACGTCGTCGTGCTGTACGGCGTACCGGAGGCGCTCGAGCATGGCGAGGCGCGGTTGCTGATGGGCTAGCGGAGCGCTGTGGCGCGTTACGCGTTCTCCGTTGTGCGTTGTCCGCAAAGCCGCCCGCAAACATCCCGCTACTGCGCACAACGCGCGACGCGCAACGGACAACTCGCACTCAAGCCGGCAGACGCGAGGCGAACCTCGCGCTATTCTGCGCCGCTCGATCGTCTCCTTCGCGAGAGAGGCTCCGGATGTCCGAGTTCGAAGCGATGTTCGACGCGAAATACTTCGGCAATACGACCTGGCAGTGGGCGGTCGCCGCAGCAATCGCGCTGGTCGTGTTCGTTGCGATGTTGTTGTTGCGTCGGCTCGTGCGTTCGTACCACACGAGGCTTCTCGCCACGCCGCGGACGGAGCTCTTCGAACTGCCGCTGCAGGTCGCCAGCCGCACAACCATGGGCTTCACGTTGATCGCGGCGTTGTTTGCGGGACTGAGCACGCTGCAGCTCTCGTCGAGAGCGAGCAAGGCCGCGCTTACGCTCTTTACGATCGCTGCGTTCTGGCAGATCGGCTTGTGGGCGACCACCGCCGTGCGAGCCTCGCTCGAACGGAAGCGCAGGCTCACGCTCGCCACCGATCGCGCCGCTGCGAGCTCGCTCGGAATTATCGGATTCCTGTCGCGCGCCACGATCTGGTCGTTCGTGCTGCTGCTGACGCTCGACAATCTGGGCGTCGAGATCAAGCCGCTCCTCGCCGGCCTCGGCATCGGCGGCATCGCCGTTGCGCTGGCGGCGCAGAACATTCTCGGCGATCTCTTTGCATCGCTGTCGATTGCGCTCGATCGACCGTTCATCGTCGGCGATGCGCTGACGGTCGACGAATTCTCGGGAACGGTCGAGTACATCGGCGTGAAGAGCACGCGCCTGCGCAGCGTCAATGGTGAGCAGATCATCATGCCGAATGCGAACCTGCTGAACAGCCGCGTGCGGAACTTCGCGCGGCTGAACGAGCGTCGCGTCCTGCTCAATACCAGCGTCGCGCAGGAGACCTCGCGCGCGCAACTGCAGAGGATTCCGGTCATCGTGCGCGGCCTGATCGAGGCGCAGCGAGACGTCCGCTTCGATCGCGCGCACTTCGCCAGGATCGGCCCGAATTCATTCGATTTCGAGGCCGTTTACTTCGTCACAGTGGCCGACTACGCCCGTTACATGGACATCCAGCAGGAAATCAACCTCGGATTGCTGGGCGCCTTTGAGGCGGAGGGGATTGCATTCGCGCATCCCTCGCAACGACTCGTCCTCGAGCAGCCTGTGGAGTCGACGCGGGTGAAGGGACGCGCGGGGGCGCCTGCGGATTGAATCATCCCTCGGATGTATTCATTTCACTGCGCGCACGCGCGCGTCGCCCTGTTGTGACTGTTCAAGCGCCTCGACGAAGCGTCGCGTCCAGGCCCCGATGTCGTTACGGCGCAGCACCTGCATCATCGCCGCATACCGCTCGCATCGTTCCGGAAGCGGCATGGACAACGCGCTCTGGATGGCGTGACTGACCGCGCGCACGTCGTACGGATTGACCTGCAGGGCCGAAGACAACTCGCGCGCGGCGCCCGCGAGCGTCGACAGGATCAGTACTCCTGGATCGTGTTCATCCTGCGCCGCCACGAACTCCTTCGCGACAAGATTCATGCCGTCGCGCAGCGGCGTGACGAGACCGACTTTGGCCGCGCGCAGAAATCCCATCAGCGTCGGGTGCGGAAAGTTGCGATTCAGATAACGGATCGGCGTCCAGTCGGCGTCGGCGAAGCGGCCGTTCGTGCGGCCGGCAGCCTGTTCCAGCGATTGACGGATCTCGACATAGGCTCGAACGTCCGTACGCGACAACGGAGCGATCTGGATGTAGGTGATGCGCCCCCGATTTTCCGGATACGTCTCGAGGAATTGCTCATACGCTGAAAAGCGTTCGACCAGTCCTTTACTGTAGTCGAGACGATCGACGCCCATCATGAGCGAGCGAGCGACGAGACTGTCGATCATGCGTCTCACCACTTCCGTCGACGTCGCCTCGCGCGCTTCGCTCTGTACGGCGTTCACATCGACGCCGATCGGAAACACTTCCGCGCGCAGCGTTCGATCGCCGATACGAATGCGACCATCGCCGCGCAGCGCCTCGCGACCGAACAGATGCTCGATGCCCGAGTGAAACGCGTGCAGATCGTTCTGCGTCTGAAAACCGACGACGTCGTAGCTCGTCAGATCGCGCAGGATCTCGGCGTATGTAGGCAACACACGCAGCATCTCGATGTTGGGGAAGGGAATGTGCAGAAAGAACCCTATCGGGCGCTGCACGCCGAGCTCACGCAGCCGCTTACCGAGAGGAATCAGATGGTAGTCGTGGACCCAGACGACGTCGCGCGGTTCGATGAGGGGCGCCAGCTTCTGCGCGAAGGTGCGGTTCACATTCTGGTAGGCGTCGTGCTGCTCGCCCGAGTAACGCATGCCTTTGAGAAAATAATGAAACAGCGGCCACAAGACCTCGTTCGCGTAGCCGTTGTAGTAGAGGTTGAACTCCGCTTGTCTGAGATCGATCGTCGCGTAGGTGACGCCGTCGCGAATGTGAATCTCAGGGTCGCCCGGCTCCTGATCGATCGTGTCGCCGCCCCACCCGAACCACAAACCACCCGTTCGCTTGAGAGCGCTCAGAATGCCCACTGCGAGTCCACCCGGCGCCGCTGATTTTCGCGGCAATGAAATGCGGTTGGAGACGCAGACGAGTCGGGTCATGCAGGGAAAAGCGACACGGTAGCTGGGCGCGCTACACAGCACTGTGTAACTGCTGCAGGGCGCCAATTGTTCCCGCATACACGGCGGCTAAACGACAGCCGACACGTCGGTCGGCAGGAAAGCTGCAGACGCAGCAGGAAAGCCGATGCTTCGGATCGGCAAGCAAGCCGCGGGCAGGACAGAAAGCAAAGCCTCAGCCGACGACACGCCTCTCTGACTTGCCAATGGCTTGCCTGCGGGTCCGCAGCACCGGCTTGCCTGCCGCAGGCTTGCTTGCCGGCTCGAAAGCGCCGGCTGTCCTGGAAGAAGCGCTCGCGATGACTGCCGACCCGACGCGTCGGCCGTCGTTTTTTCTCAGATCGGCTCGCGATACCGCCGCATCCACACCGTTGCGGCGATCAGCGCGGCCGCGGCGATGAGCCCCGCCCAGAGCCAGGGGTTGGCGAGGAACTGCGCCGGATCAAGCAGCGCGAGCGGATGATCGGGCAGGTCGACGCGCACCTCGGTCTTGAATGAGGCCTCCGCGCGGTGCGCCGAGGACAAGGCTGGATCGAACGCAGACGCAAGTCCGTCTCGCAGGCGATAACTGAGCAGACGCCCGACATGGTTCGAGTGAAACGCCAGCTTCTCGAAGAGTATGAGCGCGATCGGCGGCAGTACGGCCCACAGGAAGGTGGATTTCCTCGCCCACGCGGACACCAGCAGCAGCCAGGCGTACACCGGCGCGTACCAGAGAGACAGCACGATCAGCGTGTAGAGCATCACCAGCGTCATCTGAAAGAGCTGCAGGTTGCTCCAGATCGGCGCGGGACTGGCGCCGCCGGCCACCACGACGACGCTGCTCAGAAGCAGAATCAGGAGCTGCAGGCTCACGACGACTGCAAGCGCGATCAGCGGCGCCACGACCATCGCCGTGAACAGTTTCGACAGCACCGTCTGGGTGTTCGAGACCGGCAGCGATTTCCAGAACAGAATGCTGCGATCGCGGCGTTCGCCGTACAGCGCATCGAGCGCGTAGAACCAGGTTACGACCGCCATCGTGAACACGATCAGCAAGCCGATGCCGCCGTAGATGCCTGACACCGCGCGACGCTGCCGCTCAGGATCGAAGCTCCGCAAGCAACCGCATCCCCTCCGGCAGATGCAGCGCGTTCAGCAGAAAACCGATGAAGACGACGCCTGCGGCGACGAGCGGCGCGATGTAGAGAGAACGATTCTCCCAGAGCTCGCGACGCACCAGCCAGTAAAACGGCCGCGTCGCGTGATTCTCAACGGGAGCGGCCAGCGTCTCGGTCGGCTCTGTCACTGCGTTCATGCTGCTGCTCCTTCCTGACCGCCGATCATGGCGACGAACAGATCCGCGATGCTCGGCGTGCGCGCCTCACCGAGGGCGGAGAGTTGTGCGCGGTCGCCGCGATCGAAGAGAAAGATGCTCCGCCCGAATACCTGGCGTTCATGCATCGGCTTGAGCGCTCGGGCCGCCGCGGTCTGCTCCGGCCTCACCATGACCTCGACGTAGCGGTTCTCGAAGTCCTCCATCGTGCAATCGAGCACCAGCCGGCCCTTGTTCATGAACATGACGTCGGTCAGGACATGCTGAATCTCCTCGACCTGATGCGTCGTCACGAGAATGGTCCGCTCACGATCGAAGTAGTCGTTGAGCAGCGTGTCGTAGAACTGCTTGCGAAACAGGATGTCGAGGCCGAGCGTCGGCTCATCGAGCACGAGCAACTTCGCATCGATCGCCATGACGAGCGCGAGATGCAGCTGCGTGATCATGCCCTTCGAAAGCTTGTGCACGCGGCTGTCGAGCGGAATCGAAGTTCTCGCAAGGAAACCCTCCGCCTTCGTACGGTCGAAGCGCGGATGCACGCCGCCGACGTAGTCGAGCGCCTGCGACGCCTTGAGCCACGGGGGCAGCACTGCAACGTCGGCGATGAAACACACTTCCTGCATGACCTCATTGCGCTCGAGATAGGGATTCCGGCCCAGCACGGTCAGCTGACCGTCGTACGGAGTGAGCCCCAGGATCGCCTTCAGCGCGGTCGTCTTGCCCGCGCCATTCGGACCGATGAGCCCCACGATGCGTCCCGTCTCGATGCGCAGGTCGACGCCGTCCAGCGCAACGGTCTTGCCGAACGTCTTGCGCAAACCTCGCGCTTCAATGGCCGGAGCGGTCTTGTTTTCGGTCATGTTCAGCGCTCCCCTTGCGAACCGGACGACGTCTGCACCGCGCGCAGCAGTTCTGCGGGCTCGAGCCCGAGACGTTGGATCGTGGCGTGAATCTTGGGCCACTCTTCCGCAAGAAATTTCTGGCGCTCGCCCTGCAGCAGCAGGTCGCGCGCGCCGACGTTGATGAACATGCCCCGACCTCGTTTCTTCTCGACGAGTTGTTCGTCGACGAGTTGCTGATAGCCCTTGAGCACCGTGAGTGGATTCACACGGTACTCCGCAGCCACGTTGCGTACTGAAGGCAGCGGATCGCCCTCGTTCAGCACGCCGTCCAGAATCATGGCGACCACCCGATCGCGAAGCTGCCGATAGATCGGCTGACTATCGTTCCAATCGCGGTCCATGGTGAGTTCCAGAGAGCTGTTATAAGTATGCGCAGACGAAGGGGTGTCGCTCTGATTTACTGTAGCAGAACACCCCTCCGCTCCTTCTTCACCGACCGGCATGACCGGAACTCAGAGTCGAACCTGAGTCTGGATCTGCGCAGTGCGGACCTGCTCGGACTCCGAACCGTCAAGCGGCGGCAGGCGACTCGCTTCGACCACAACCTCGGCTGTCTCAATAACCCTGACAGACGGCGGCCGACGCACATGAGTCTTGCGGGGAGCATTGAGCGCATTGCGGAGTTGGGCCGTCACGTCCGCGGCGATCATCTTCGAGACCTCCGCCGTCACCGTGGACAGCTCGGGCAGGCTGACCCCGAACAGGTCAGCTGCGTTCGCAGGCGTTGTGGTTGCATTCACCGCGAGCACGCCCAGAACCACACCCATCGAGAATTTCCTCAGCGTATTCATGGCCTTGCTCCTAAAAATAACGACCCTTCGATCTAAAGCTACCCGGGGCTCGGACCCGACTGATTTGGTGATGTAGCTTTATGGTGTTGTAGTTAACTATAACACTGTTACGAAAGCAAGCACTTTTTTGAAGCCGGAAAGCAGTGGGCGGTTGCAGGAGGCTGCTGGTGCACAGGCGGCCGTCAGCAGCAAGAAATCAATGCGGTTTGAGCTGCTGACAAAGTCAGCTTCCTGGCGGGGCTTTACTGTCAATAACCCTTTGACGCCGCCGTTTTCTACGCGGCTACGGACTCCGCCCGCTTGCTAGAATCCGCGCCCCCTTTGGAAGCAGTCATCGACATGGAGATGCGCGGTTTATGAAGAGTCCCGTCAACGTTGCCATCACCGGCGCCGCCGGGCAGATCGGCTATGCACTCGCATTTCGCGTCGCCTCAGGTCAGATGCTCGGGCCGGATCAACCCGTGAATCTGCATCTGCTGGAAATCACGCCGGCGCTCGGCGCGCTCCAGGGCGTAGTGATGGAGCTGAACGACTGCGCATTCCCCACGCTCAACAGGATCGTCGCGACGGACGACGCGAAGGTCGCATTCAGGGATTGCGACGTCGCCTTGCTCGTCGGCGCGCGTCCGCGCGGGCCGGGCATGGAGCGCAAAGACTTGCTGCTCGCCAACGCGCAGATCTTCTCCGCGCAGGGCAAGGCTCTCGACGCTGTTGCAAACCGCAACGTGCGCGTACTCGTGGTCGGCAATCCCGCGAACACGAATTCGTTGATCGCGCAACGCAATGCGCCGCACCTGAACCCGCGCAATTTCACGGCGATGGTGCGGCTCGATCACAATCGCGCGCTGGCGCAGCTCGCCGAGAAAACCGGCTCGCACGTCACGAAGATCCGCAAGGTCACGATCTGGGGCAATCATTCCTCGACGCAGTATCCGGACCTGCATCAGGCCACCGTCGACGGCAAGCCTGCATTGTCGCTCGTTGATCAGCAGTGGTACGCGGACACGTTCATTCCGGTCGTGCAGCAACGAGGCGCCGCGATCATCAAGGCCCGCGGCGCCTCTTCAGCGGCCTCGGCCGCGTCAGCCGCGATCGATCACGTGCGGGACTGGGTGAAAGGCGCTCCCGACGGCGACTGGGTGAGCATGGCCGTGCCCTCTGACGGCAGCTACGGGATTCCCGCGGGCGTCATCTACGGATTCCCCGTCACCTGCAGAAACGGCGACTACCAGATCGTGCAGGGTCTCGCGATCAACGACTTCAGCCGTGCGCGCATGGATGCGACTCACAAGGAGCTGCTGGAAGAGCGCGATGGAGTGAAAGAGCTGATCTGATCGCGTACTGGCCGCTGGGCGCTGGGCTCTGGCCACTACAAGTCCTGCAACGGCGAGCGCGACACGACGTCGGCTCGCCGTTTTGCTTTTCGTCACAGGAACGTCACAACGCGGCTCGCCCGACTTGCTGAGGCTGCGCTTGCGAGCTACTGTCGCTCGCGAGGGGAAAGATGCGTCGCGAGACAAGGATTGTCCGACATTCCGACAGTATTGCTCCCCGCGCCGTCGGCTTCGCACAGCGAGGCGTTCACCACTCGAGGTTTCTTGCGTGAGCACAGTCATCTGGATCGCAGTACTTCTCATCGGCGCGCTCGTGCTGGCGTATCAGCGCGCGTCTTTGCTCACTGCGACCGTCGCGTACGGCGCGGCGTTGCTGATCTACGTGTACACGACCGAGGCGAGCCTCACCTCGCTCGTCTTACTGTGGAGCGTGCTGGCGCTCCTGGTGTTGCTCAACATCGATGCGTTTCGGATTCGCGTCATCAGCCGGCCGTTCCTGCGTACGTATCGACGCATGCTGCCGTCGATGTCGCAGACAGAGAAAGACGCTCTGGACGCCGGCACCGTGTGGTGGGACGGCGAACTGTTCACCGGCGGACCCGACTGGGACAAGCTCCTCTCCGCAGCGCCGCCGCGCCTGTCGGCCGAGGAGCAGGCGTTTCTCGACGGCCCATGCGAAGAACTGTGCCGCATGGTCGATGACTGGGACATCACGCACCGGCGGGCGGATTTGCCGCCGCACCTGTGGGATTACCTGAAGAGCAAAGGCTTCTTCGCAATGATCATCCCGAAGAAGTACGGCGGCCTGGAATTCTCCGCTTACGGCCACTCCTGCGTGCTGGTGAAGCTTGCGAGTCGTTCAGGGCTCGTCGCATCGACCGTCGCCGTGCCGAACTCACTCGGTCCTGCGGAACTCCTCCTTCACTACGGCACAGATGAGCAACGCAATCACTACCTGCCGCGGCTCGCACGCGGCGACGAAGTGCCCTGCTTCGCGCTCACGGGTCCCCGTGCAGGTTCAGATGCAGCGTCTATTCCGGATACTGGCGTTGTGTGCAGAGGAACGTACGAGGGCCGCGAAACCGTCGGCGTTCGCCTGAACTTTTCGAAGCGCTACATCACCCTTGCGCCTGTAGCGACCGTCATCGGCCTCGCGTTCAAGCTGCACGACCCCGAGCGTCTGCTTGGCGATGAGCGCACCGAATACGGCATCACCTGCGCGCTGATTCCGCGTCACACGCCGGGCGTCACCATCGGTCGGCGCCATCTGCCGCTGAACGTGCCGTTTCAGAACGGCCCGATCCAGGGAAAGGACGTGTTCGTGCCGCTCGACTGCATCATCGGGGGGCCGAAAATGGCAGGCCAGGGTTGGCGCATGCTCGTCGAGCAACTCTCCGTCGGCCGCTGCATTTCGTTGCCATCGAGCGCGACCGGCGCGTCGAAAGCCGCGGTATTCGCCTCGGGCGCGTACACGCGCATCCGGCGTCAGTTCAATACGTCCGTGGGCCACTTCGAAGGCGTCGCCGAAGCGCTCGCCCGCATAACCGGTCACACCTACATCATGGATGCGGCGCGTTCCGTCACCGCCGGCGCCATCGACGGCGGTGAAAAGCCGTCCGTGCCGTCGGCGATGTTGAAGTACCACCTTACGGAGTACGGCCGTCTCGTGGCGAACGACGCAATGGACGTGCACGGCGGCAAGGGCGTCTGCCTTGGGCCCAGAAACTACCTCGGCCGCGGTTATCAACTGGTGCCCGTGGCGATCACCGTCGAAGGCGCCAACATACTGACGCGCAGCCTGATCATCTTCGGTCAGGGCGCCATTCGCTGCCATCCGTTCGTGTTGCGCGAGATGAACGCTGCGCGCGACAAGGACAAGCGACGCGGTCTCAGGGAGTTCGATGCAGCCCTGTTCGGGCACATCGGTTTCACGATGAGCAATGCTGCGCGCTCGCTGGTGATGGCGCTCACACTCGCGCGTTTCTCGCGCGTGCCTGACACCGGCTCGACGCAGCGGTTCTACCAGCACATCAACCGGTTCAGCGCGTCGTTCGCGTTCGCCGTCGACGTTGCGATGCTTACGCTGGGCGGTTATCTGAAGAAGAAGGAGAGTCTGTCGGCGCGGCTCGGCGACGTGCTCTCCTGCATGTACCTGTCCTCGATGGTGCTGAAGCACTATGAGAATCAGGGACGTCCCGAAGAGGATCTGCCGCTCGTCGAATGGGCGTGCCGGACGCTCCTCTACAAGGCGCAGGAGCAACTTCACAGTTTTCTGCGCAATTTCCCCAACCGGTTTCTCGCCTCGTTCATGCGATTCTTCATTTTTCCGCGGGGTCAGACCTACCATGCGCCGGGCGATCCGCTGGGACACGAGATGGTCGAACAGATCATGCGTCCGACCGTGACGCGGGACCGCCTTACGCACGGCGTGTATCGCACGATCGAACCGACCAATGCGCTCGGCATGCTGCAGGAAGCGCTGGCGCTCGCCGACGCCGCCGAGCCGCTCGAGAAGCGCATCCGCGTGGAAGGTGTGAAGACCGGACGCGTGACGGCGCTGGATCTGCCGGGTCAGATCCAGCAGGCGCTCGCTGCGGGCATCCTTTCAGAGACCGAGGCCGCCACGCTCAAGGACTATGACCGGCGTGTGATGGACATCATTCAGGTCGATGATTTCGCTCCGGAAGATCTTGCCGCCGCCGAATTGCCTGAAGAGATCCGGACCGCACGCGTCAGCAACGCGTAGCGCTGAGCGGACGCAACGGCGGCGCTACAGGCGGCGCTACAATCGCGGCGCGCTGGTGCAGCGCTCGTCGGAGATCTCCATGAAACAGGTCATCGCAACCGCCCTCATCGCCCTCAGCCTTGTCAGCGTCGCCGCCCTTGCGCAGGTCAAACGCACGCCCTCACCGGCGGGCGCCGAGGTGTACCTCATCGCGCCCAAAGACGGTGAGACGATCACAGGGCCGGTCACCGTAAAGTTCGGTCTAAAGGGCATGGGAGTCGCGCCCGCAGGGATCGCGTTCGACGGCGCCGGCCATCATCATCTGATGATCGACGTCGACCTGCCGCCGCTGGACGCACCGATTCCGGCCGACCCCAATCACGTGCACTTCGGCAAAGGTCAGACTGAAACCACCCTCGAGTTGAAGCCCGGCAAACATACGCTCCAGTTGCTGCTCGGCGATCAACTCCACGTACCGCACGAGCCCGCGGTGAAGTCGAAGAAGATTACGATCACCGTCAAATGAAGCAGCAAGCTTGCCCCGCAGCCAGGCAAGCCTGCGGCAAGTGAGCCGATGGAATCGGCAGGCAAGCTGATTTCATCAGCAGGTCAGAACTCGGCTCTGGCCTGCCGCGCGCCGCGGCTTGCCTGCCGACATGCTCCGCTTACCTGCCGAAGGCTTGCCTGCTCACACCGTGAGCTTTCGCGATGAAATCGCCGCGCGCGATCCTCCACGTCGATATGGATGCGTTCTATGCGTCCGTCGAAGCGCGCGATAATCCGGAATTGCGCGGCAAGCCGCTGATCGTCGGCGGACTGGGCGGCCGCGGCGTGGTCGCGGCGGCGAGCTATGAGGTGCGCAAGTTCGGCGTGCATTCAGCGATGCCGATGCGTGAAGCGTTGCAACGCTGTCCGCATGCGATCTGCGTGCAGCCGCGCTTCAGCCGCTACAAGGCCGTCTCGAAAATCGTGTTCGACGTGTTTCATGAGTTCACGCCGCTCGTTGAAGGTTTGTCGCTGGACGAAGCGTTTCTCGACGTCACCCACAGTCAGGCCGCACTCGGCCCGGCGGAAGTCATCGGCGCCGAGATCAAGCAACGGATTCTCGCGCGAACCGGCCTGACCGCCTCCGTCGGCGTCGCGCCGAACAAGCTGATTGCGAAGATCGCATCCGATCTGCGCAAGCCCGACGGTCTCGTCGTTGTGCACAGCGACGAAGCGACTGCGCTCCTCGATCCGCTCCCCATCCGCAGATTGTTCGGCATAGGCGCGAAGACTGCGCCGCAGCTGGAACGCATCGGCGTCATAACCTTGCGCGACCTGAGACTCGCGCCGGACGCGGCGCTGCGCCCGCTGTTCGGCGCATACGTCGCACAGATCAAAATGCGCGCAGCTGGCGTCGACGATCGGCCCGTCATTCCGGACTGGGATGAAAAACAGATCTCGGCCGAGGAAACGTTCGACGTCGACATCGTCGATCACACGCATCTGCAGGCGGAACTCGCGCACCTTGCCGATCGCATGGCCTCTCGTCTGCGGGCCCAGGGCTGGCTGGCCGAACGCGTGGTGGTGAAGATCCGGCGCAAGGACTTCCGCACCTATACGCGCCAGCGCCCGATTCGCCCGGCGACGCAGGAAACGAGACCGCTGGCGAGCGCCGCAGCTGAATTGCTCGCGGAATGGCTGAAGGAACAGCCGCGCGCGGCGATCCGGCTGCTCGGCGTCGGCGCCGCCGACCTCACCAGCGCGCCGCAGCTCGATCTGTTCGCGGTTCCCGAATCTGCACGCAATCAGCATCTCGACGCCGCGATCGACGGCATTCGGGCAAAGTTCGGCGCAGAGGCGTTGTCGCGCGCGAGCTCGTTGCGACCGCGACGCTGACAAGCGGGTCAACCCGCTAACTGGCTAACCGGTCCACTGGCCAGAAATTCCTCAGCGCCCCCTCCGACCAGTAGTCCAGTTGGCCGGTTGGCCGTTGGCCTGCTCATCCGCGCAATCTCCGCACGCGAAGGCGCGGCGATCGCCATAGCGGAGACGCTCGCTTGCCGCCGCTGCTTCGCGCCGCAACGTATTCGAGCTCGGCGGCAATGAGCTGATGACCCAGCATTTGCGCGGTGCGCAGGCGTTGCGCATCGCCGGTCGCAGCGAAATACACCAGATCCGGCCAGAAGGCCGGGTTCGTCGGCCACCGCGGCGCCAGCAGTTCGGCATGATCGTGCGCAATCCGCCTGACCTGCCAGAGCGGTGTCGTCGTCAGACAGTGCGCCGTCGTTTCCGGCATCGCATACACCATCCGCGCCGCCAACGGACTACAGGTTGCGACGTGCCACGCATGCAGCAGGGCAAGCTCGCAGAAAGGGCTCTGCAGCCAGGCGCCGCCGGCGGACGAATAGCGCTGCACGACCGGCTGAGCCTGCGTCGCACACGCCGCACGCCAGAACCCTTCATCCTCGAATCCAAGCGAATAGAGCGTAAACGGGGTCGCCGCCAGCGCGCGGCGAGAGGCGACGCCCAGAGAGGCGATCATCGGAACCAGGCGCGCCGGCAGATGCTGCAGCTGGGCTGCGCAGCCCTGAGACGTATGCTCGCTGATGAGCAGCTCGACGTAGTCCAGATTGAGCTCGTGAACGCGCGCCAGCAATGCAGCGCTCAATACGGGGGCAGACGCGCCCGGCGACCCTTCCATGGTGCGTGACATTTGCGCCTCCTTGCATGTCGAGGACCTTATTAGAGCCGGGCTTCCGACGCCGGTCAATCGCGCGCACACTAGGCGCGTTGTCCGTTGTGCGTTGTCTGTTGTCCGGACGCGCCCTTGCGCGCAAGTCTTGACGCGCAACGCAGAACGGGCGACGAACAATGGTCCCTTTGTCGCGCATACGGAGTATGCGCCCGCCTTCGACACGACAGGGAGCAGTCCATGCACATCAGCAACGAGCGTTATTTTCTGGACCGGGAGCGGCACGATCTTGCGCTCAGGATGATTCGTCACGAAGCACGAACCTGCACGATACGTTCGTGCACCGGTCTCACCGACGACCGCATTCGCAGGCTGTACAAGACCTACGTGAGCCACGCCCGCGCAGCTCCCCTGCGGCGGCGACGCGGCAAATCGCCGCGACAACCTGCTTATTTCGTTCGCAATCTGCGGGCACAGTACGAGTCGTCGCTCCTCGCATGCACGTTCGCTTCCTTCGGCCTCTTGCACGGCCAGCTCCCTGACGAACCAGGAACGATCCGGTTCGGCGGGCTGTTCTGCGACGCCTACGAAACGCATCTGCAATTGCTGACGCACGCCGAAATCTCTTTCGAACATGCCTGGTTTCTGCTCCAGCTGATGGTCCGGCGCACCGGGCTGCGCATGACGCGCTGTCGACGGTGCGACAGTCAATACCTGTCCGACCCGGTGCATGTCGCGCGGCGCAGCTGCCCTGTTTGCAGGTTGAAAGAGCGCCCTGAGCGACGGACCGCTCGCCGGCGCGGCGTGGCGCCTTCGCGCGGCGAATCTTCCGGCGTTGAACTGTTCAGTGCGGGACCGGGCGGCTCACAACCTGACTCGAACGCTTGAGACTGCAGGCGTGCTCAGCGGGGCGCGCACAGACACGCGGGCCAGATGGGCTGGGATAAACTTGCAGGCATGGGCTCGCCGCGCTCGCACCCGAATGTTCTTGCCGGCTCGTACCTCGAGCGGGTCGCGCACTGGCGCAAGGACGAGGCGCGCCTTCGCGCCGCGCTCGCGGATCCAGGAACATTGTTCGTGCCGGTCTGGCGGACCCGCAGCGTCGTGACTGCGAGCGGCGGCGGTCGCCTGAGTGCGCATTTTGTTGAAGGCGGCCGCGCCTTCAGTGATCGCGATGCGGCGGAGTTCATTCTGCTGGGAGAGTTTCGCAGCCACGTCTGCTTCGCGGTCGAGATCGGCGGGGAAGAGCCGCCGCTCATCGAGCCCGGCGCTGAGTTTCACGACTTGCGCCTGATTGCGGGTGAATTGCCCGCCGATGAGGCCGGCGTGCTCGCCTACGCCCGCGCCATGGTGCAGTGGCGCGAGAAGCATCGGTTCTGCGGCCGGTGCGGTTCGCGGACTCTCGCGGCTCTGGGCGGGCATGTGCTTCAGTGCAGTGACACGGGTTGTGCGACTCAGCAATTTCCCCGCATCGATCCTGCCGTGATCGTTCTGGTCACGGATGGCGAACGTGCGTTGCTCGGCCGCCAAGCGGACTGGCCCGCCGGTCGTTATTCGACCATCGCCGGATTCGTCGAGCCAGGCGAAAGCCTTGAGGACGCCGTCATCCGTGAAGTGCGCGAGGAGACGGGCGTCGAAGTGGATGTCGTCGACTACCACTCCTCGCAGCCCTGGCCATTCCCCTCCTCCCTCATGCTGGGCTTCACTGCTCACGCCAGCCGCACGGACATCCATCGCACCGACGACGAACTGGAAGACGCGCGCTGGCTCACTCGCGAACAGATCGCGGCCGGTGAAGTAGCCCTACCGACCACACACTCCATCTCCTTCCGCCTGATCGAAGACTGGTACGACGCCGGCGCCCGCGTTCCGCTCCGGCAGGCGCCCGGCGTGCGCATGTGGCAGGCGCCGAGGCGCTGATTGACCAGCGGATAGGGGATAACGGACGGCCAGACCGCCCTCCGTACGGATCGGCGCGCCTGCCGCACCGGAATAACGTACCGTAGAATCGCGCAAGAATTTCGGCCCGCCAGTGCAATACGCCGGGTGGGATTCAGTTTGCGTTGCCTCCCGGCTCTTACTATCCGCTATCAGCCTTCCGCTATCGGCTTCCCAAGATGTGCCTACTCGTCCTCGCCTGGAAACACCATCCCCGCTATCGACTGATTCTGGCGGGCAATCGAGACGAGTTTCATGATCGTCCCGCGGCGCCCCTCAACTGGTGGCAGGACGACGCGCGCATCCTTGCGGGGCGCGATCTCAAGGCCGGCGGCGCCTGGCTCGGCGTGGCGCGCTCGGGACGCTTCGGCATCGTCACGAACTATCGCGATCTGCAAGCGCCGATCGAAGGCGCGCCGACCCGCGGCAATCTGGTTCCGCGATTCCTGACGGGCGCCACTTCGCCGAAGGAGTTTCTCGACGACCTGCGTGGGGCGGCGCAGCGCTATTCCGGATTCAACCTGCTGGTCGGCGGCACGCGCGCCCTTTACTACTTCTCCAATCGGGGGGCGAACGCGCCTGTCGCGCTGGCGCCCGGCGTGTACGGGTTGAGCAATCATCTGCTCGACACGCCCTGGCCCAAGCTCTCGCGGACACGGGAGCGATTCGAGCCGCTATTGAACAACGCAGAGGTTTCATCGGAAGAACTCTTCGCGATGCTTGCGGATCGCACGCAAGCCGCCGCTGATCATCTGCCTTCGACGGGACTGCCGGACGACTGGGAACGCGTCGTCTCCGCCCCGTTCATCGTCAATGAGCGCTATGGCACGCGCTGTTCGACCGTACTGCTGGTCGAACGCAACGGTCGAACGACCCTGCAAGAGCGGCGCTTCGATCCACAGGGCGTGCAAACGGGAACGTCGCGATTCGAGTACACGAGCGCCGAGGCGCCGGAAATCTGGTTCGAAGCGGAGGATCCCGACGAAGCAGTCGCCGGCGACGCATCGTTCGATTCGTCGCCCG
Organism: uncultured Gammaproteobacteria bacterium; assembly: GCA_963723505.1. Classification (GTDB taxonomy): domain Bacteria; phylum Pseudomonadota; class Gammaproteobacteria; order Steroidobacterales; family Steroidobacteraceae; genus Steroidobacter. The sequence continues at coordinate 78,124 of CAVRQU010000014.1, read as the reverse complement.
AGTGAGGCAGGGCGGGCGGTCAGTCATCCAATGATCGCAATGAACCGAAGATTCGGCGCCCGTGCACCGCTCTTCGCCCGGCTCGGCGCGGCATTGTTCGCGTTGTGCCTCGCCTCGAACGCGCTCGCGGCCGCCATCGAAATCATCATCCCTGACGTCAGCAAGGCCGTCGAAAACAATGTGCGCGCGTTTCTGAGCCTGACGCGCTACGCCGAGCGCGACGACGTCAACGCGGAAACGATGGCCCGTCTGCAGCGGCGCATCGTGACGGAGACACGCGAGGCCTTGCAGCCTCTCGGTTACTACGAGCCTGAAGTCGCGTATGACGTCGAGCAGCGCGATTCGTCGTGGCGCGTGACGATCCGGATCACGCCGGGCCGACCCGTGCGCCTGTCCGAAGTCTCCATCGGTATGACCGGCGCCGGTGAGAACGAACAAGCGCTGCGCGAAGTCATCGCAGCGGAAAACCTGAAGCCTGGCCTGCGGCTGAATCACGGAACCTACGAGCGCGTCAAAGGCGATCTGGTGCGGGCGGCGAGGAATAACGGCTATCTGGAAGCGCGACTCACGAAAAACGAACTCGTAATCGACCGCGCCGCACGCCGCGCGACAGTGAACGTCCAGCTGGACACGGGGCCGCGCTATTACTACGGCGACATCTCGATTGCGCAGGACGTCATCGAGGACGACGCGATGCGCCGGCTCCTGCGCATGCAAACGGGCGATCCCTACACGCTCGATTCTTTGCTGCGTACGCAATATGTGCTGGACGACACGATGTATTTCTCGGCGGTCGACATTGAAAGCGGCGACGCCGATCGCGAAGCGCGCACCGTCCCGATCAGGATCACGGCGGAGCCCAATCGCAAGCATCGCTTTTCAACGAGCCTCGGCTACGGCACGGACACCGAAGCGCGCGGCAAATTCACGTGGGACAATCGTCGCGTCAATCGCAGCGGCCATCGCTTCAAGCTCGAGCTGCTCGGGTCGTCGATCAAGAAGGAGCTCGGCGCTCGTTATGCGATTCCCGTGATGGACATCGCTCTCGAGAAACTGGAATTTACGGGCGCGCTCAGTGAAGAAGAGCGTGGCGACACGCTGAGCCAGCGCCAGGAAGTCGGCGCAGGACTCACACAGGCGATGGGCCGCTGGCAGCGCGTCCTGTTCCTGAATCTGCTGAACGAAACGAGCACCGTCGGCGACCAGCGTTCGGAGACGGATCTGCTGCTCATACCCGGCATCCGCTATTCCACTTTGCCGAGCTACGTGGTCGGCGGCCGCGCGCGACCGTACTTCCTGTATGCGGAGCTGCGCGGCTCGCCGAGCTCGCTGGGGTCGGCCGCATCGTTCCTGCAGTTGCGCGTGCAAGGCGAGCGTTTCTTCGATCTCTCCGAGCGCTGGCATTTGCGGCTGCGCGCTGAAGTTGGCGCGAGCCAGGTGGCCGACTTTTCGGAATTGCCCGTATCGCTGCGCTTCTTCGCAGGCGGCGACCGTAGCGTCCGCGGCTTCGCCCTGGATGAACTCTCGCCCGAGGACGACCAGGGCAACAAAATCGGCGGCGAGAATCTCGCGACCGGGACCATCGAGATTACGCGCGCTCTGCCGCGCAACTTCGGCGTCGCGGCCTTCTACGACATTGGCAACGCCTTCAACAGCTTCCAGGATCCCCAGTTCGAGTACTCGGTCGGTCTGGGCGTGCGCTACAGCATCGCGGTCGCAAGCTTCGGCGTCGACGTCGCTCAGGCGTTGTCAGAGTCTGACCGCGATCCTCGGCTGCATCTGTACATCTCGACGCAGTTCTGAACGGGAACATGCGCAAGCGCATTCTCATCTCCGCTCTGCTGCTGCTCCTGCTTGCGCCGATCGTGCTGCTCGTGGTGCTGCTCTACACGGAAACAGGCGTCGGGCTGCTCGCGCAACAACTCCCGCGGCTTGAACGCATCGGCGTCAGGATCGAGGGCGTCTCCGGGACGCTGGCCGGACCGTTGCGCGTCACGCGCTTCGAGCTCGACCATCCGCGCGTGCACGTGGTCGTGCACGACATCGTCATCGAGCCGCAATTGCGGGCGCTTTTCATACAGACCCTCCAGACCCGCTCCGTGACCGCACGTGACGCGCTCGTCGAGATTCGCGCGGCGGACATGCCCCCGAGCGATCATGCGCCGCGGTTTCTGCCGCGGTTTCTGCGGATCGACGCCCGCGGCCTCGATCTGGCCGGCGTCCGCTACGTCCATCTCAACGGAACGACGGTTGAGGCAGAGCGCGTGCGGGGACACGTGACGATCACCGCCCGACGACTGCGCGTACGCAGCTTTCAGGTAGATGCGCAGGATTTCGACGCCGCAGGCGCTCTGGGTCTGCTGGCTGATACGCCGCTCGGGATTCAGGCAAGCGCCGCGGGCCATCTGCGCTTGCCGCGCGCAGAGCTTGCGCTTCGCGCGGAGCTCGACGGAACGCTCGACCGGCTCGCGATCAAGGCGACCCTCCAGCGGCCGAGCCAGGCGACCGTCGATGCACTGTTCACTCGGCCGGAGGATCGCTGGCGACTTGAGGGGACTGTGAACTCGGCTGCGTTCGCGCTCGATCCATTCATGGACAAGCCGCCCTTGTCGTTGCGCAACGTCGCGCTCGACGTGGTCGCGAACGCTGAAGAAATCCACGCCATCGGCAACGTCGCGATTCCAGAGTTCAGCGAGAATGATCTGACGGTCGACGCGCGCGGTCGTTTTGCCGATCGCGTGCTGCACCTCGCGTCGGTCGATGTCGCTCTGAACGACACGCCGGCCAAAGCGCACCTCGCCGGTACGATCGCGTTCACCGGCGGGACGCCGACGCTCGATCTGGCGGCGCGGTGGCGTTCGTTGCAGTGGCCGCTGACGCAGGAGGCCGTCGTCGCCAGTGCGATCGGCGAAGGAACATTGCGCGGCGCGTCGCCTTACGAATTCACGGTCAATGCCGAAATTGTCGGACCCAGGATTCCCGCGGCGCAGGGCGCGGCGAGCGGTACGTTGCACAAGGAGCAACTCACCATCGCGAGCTATCAGATCAATGCGCTCGATGGCGCGTTGCGCGGCGCTGCGTCGCTGCAGTTCACTCAACCGCGGGCGTGGACACTTGCGGTGAAGGGAACAAACATCGACCCGCGTGCGCTGCACGCTGAATTTCCCGGGGGCCTCAATCTCACCGCCAACGCCGACGGCGTCGGGCTCGACAGGAAGGCCCGGTTCAACCTCAACGTCGACGAACTGTCGGGTGTACTGCGCGGCAAACAAGTGCGCGGCGCCGGCCGCGTGCAACGCGACCGCAAGAGCTGGACAGCACACGATCTGAACGTGAGCTTCGGGAATGCGCGCCTGATGCTGGACGGCCATCTGAGTGAAACGGTGGATCTGCGCTGGTCGCTGCACGCCCCTTCGCTCGCGGACCTGCTGCCCGATGCGGCAGGCTCACTGCAATCGAGCGGTGCAGCACGCGGCTCGCGCAGGGCGCCGCATATCCTCGCAGAGGTCTCGGCTAAGGACCTTCGCTACCAGGGATGGCGCGCCGGAGGACTCACGCTCGACGCCGATGTCGATGCGGCCAATGCGAAACCCTCGAAACTGCTGCTGCAGGCGCACGATGTCGGCCGCAACGAGCCGCTGATCGCCGAACTGCGCGTCAACGGGGAAGGCGTTGCAACCGACCATCGCATCGACGTTGCAATGACGGGGTTCGCGGCGAATCCAGGTGAAGCGCCGCCGCGAGCCGTCCTGAAAACGGCAGGCAGCTACGACAAGGAACGATGGGTTGCAACGATCACGACCACCGAGCTCACGCGCGGCGATGAGCCGGACAACAAGTTCGAGATCGTCGAACCCGCGCGCGTCGTCGCTTCACAGCGCGAGGCGCTGCTCGAGCACCTGTGCCTGGTCGTAAGCAAGGGACGGGTGTGCGCGCAGGGGCAGTGGCGACGCAACGGTCCCTGGGAAGGCGTCGTCTCCGGTTACGAGATTCCACTGGCCTTTCTTCTGCCGCCGGCCGGTGAGGCCGCTGAGTACGCGGGACGCATCGAAGGTCGCGTTCGCGCGCATGGCCAGCCGGGAAAGCCGTGGCAGGCGGATGCCGGTATGCGCATCATCGACGCTGCGATCATTCATCGGCCTCCCGGCGCTGAGCCTCAGACGCTGAATCTTGGCACGGGCGGCCTCGCCGCGACAGCGACGCCCGAGCGCATCACCTTCTCGTTCGGCGTGCAGGCGTTCACCGACACCTTCTTGTATGCGAACGCGCAGCTGCTGCGCGACGGCGGCGACATCATGAACCTGCCGCTGACCGGCGATCTGCGCGCACGCGCATCTGACGCCAATATCCTGCCGCTGCTGTTTGCGGACATCGACAAAGCCGCAGGTTTGCTCACCGCGAACGCGACCGTGGCGGGTTCGCTCGCCGCCCCCAGGATCGAGGGTCGCATCGAAGTTGCGAACGGCGAGTTCGATTCCTACCGCCTCAATCTCGCGCTGCGCGAGCTGAGCGTCAGGGCGGACCTCTCGAACGACGGACTGGAATTTCGCGGAGCGGGACGGGCGGGCGACGGCCGTCTTGATCTCGACGGCCGCTACTCCTGGCGCGGCGGCAAGTCGCGCGGCGACCTGCATCTGCAGGGTCAGAATCTACTCGTGGCGGATCTGCCGGAATATCGGGTCGTCGCCTCGCCGGATCTGCGCTTCCGCATCGACGGCCAACGCATCGACGTCACCGGCGACGTGGTGATTCCGGGCGCGTTGCTGCAACCCAATCAGATCACCGGCGCCGTGCGCGCCTCGGACGACGCGCACTACGTCGGCGAGCATTCCGCCGAACGTGAAGGCAAATTCATCGTTCACAGCGAAATACGCATCACCATGGGTGAGGACGTGCGCGTCGAAGCCTTCGGGCTGCAGGGCCAGATCACCGGCGGCGTCGGCCTGACCATGCATACCGGAGAAACCCCGGTTGGCCGGGCGCCCTCGGCGTCGCCGTGGGTCGCTACGAGGCGTACGGGCAGAAACTGGAAATCACCCGCGGACAATTGCTCTTCGACGCCTCGCCGCTCGATGATCCCGGCCTCGATATCGAAGCGCGCCGCGAGATCGAGACGACCACGGTGGGCGTCAATGTCCGCGGCACCTTGCAAGAGCCGCGGGTGACGTTCTTTTCTGATCCGGCCATGTCGCAGACGCAGATCGTCTCGTACCTTCTGACCGGAAAGTCAGTGGATACCATGCAAAGCGGCATGACGAGTACGACGAGGTCGACGCAGGACGCCCTCGCCGTGCAGGGCGGCGGTCTGCTTGCCTCCCAACTCGGTCGTCGGCTGGGGCTCGACGAAGTCGGCGTCGAAAGCTCGACCGGCAGCGCAGGAGAGTCGAATTCGTCGCTGGTGCTGGGCAAATTCCTGTCGCCGCGGCTCTTCATCAGCTACGGCATATCGCTCACCGAGTCGATCAACACTCTCAAGTTGCGCTACACGATCAGCGAGCGCTGGACCTTCAAGACCGAATCGGGCGAACACCAGAGCGCTGACGTGGAGTACACCATCGAGAAATAGCGCAGGAAGCGCGTCGCCGTGCTCAGTAAATCACCGCGCGCAACGCCGCCGCCAGCGCGAGCAGCTTGATCGAGCATCACATGATGATGCGAGTGTGGAATGGCGATTGGTCCGCGTCCCTTGCTGAACCTTGCTGTTCGGGTCAGGCGGTCAGTCGAACTCTGTCGGCCAGTCGCGATGCAGATGGTGCTCATACATGCGCCGGATCTGAGCTGCGGTCGCGCGACCCGTGGACAACTCGGGCAGCGCTTCAAGCGGCGCGAATTCGACTGCGATCGTTTCGTAGCTGGTGCGCGGCGCACCGCTCACGATCTCGCAGATAAAGAACATCTTCCAGGCGTGGAACAGGTAAGGCGGGTGTTCGTGTTTGTTGCGATCGTAGACCGCCGCGAGCTTCACCGCGCGCGCTGTGAAACCGGATTCCTGTTCGATTTCCTTTTCCACCGCCTGCGCCGGCGAGTCGTTGACGTCCGCCCAGCCGCCCGGCACGGTCCACTTGCCGTCGAGCCGCTCGCGGACCATGAGCACCTGATCGCCGCGAAAGATCATGCCCCGCACATCTATCTTGGGCGTTGCATAGCCGTCCTCGACGAACCACGTGCGCCGCAATTCGTCGGCGTTGCGGTTCGACTCCAGCGCGAGCAAGCGAGCCGCGATGTCCGCCGCTTCCCGGTAGCGCTCGCGGTCATACTCTTCGGCCGTGAAATGCAGCCCGGTCTGGGCAAGCGCCAGCAGGCGGCGGGCAAGCTCGAGGGTGGTGGACATCGGTATCGCCTGGACCAACTGGCTAACTGGCTAACTGGCTAACTGGCCAGAAGGTTCGCCGGAGACGCCTGATCGCGCAAGTTGTGGCCGGTTACGCTCGGCATCGGTTGCCTTCAGTCCGGTTTGCCGGTTGGCCAGCAGGCCAGTGGCCTTCTATCATTCGCGCCCGCGCTGCACCTGCCGTCCAATGAACAACACCGCCCAGGCGGCCTCGCCTGCGACTGTCCGAACCGATGCTCGCGGACTCGCCGCCGCCGCGACCGCGTTCCTCATCTGGGGCCTGTTGCCGCTCTATCTGAAAGCCTTGCAGAGCGTGCCGGTGCTGCAGGTCACTGCACATCGGCTGGTGTGGGGGTGTGCGTTCGCATTCGGCTGGCTCGCGTTGCGCAAAGAACTCGGCCAGGTGCGCTCCGCCTTGAGCAATCCCACCACCCGGTGGCGTCTGTGCGCGAGCGCATCCCTCATCAGCATCAACTGGATCACCTATGTCTGGGGCATCGCAGCGAATCGCGTGGTCGAGACCAGCCTCGGCTATTTCATCAATCCACTTGTGAACGTCCTTCTTGGCGTCGTCATTCTCGGGGAGCGGCTGAACGGCGCACAGTGGACCGCCGTGGCGATCGCCGCCGCGGGCGTGAGCTATCTGACGTGGAGCGCCGGTCACCTGCCGTGGATTTCGCTGACGCTGGCGTTCTCCTTCGGCCTCTACGGGCTCGTCCGCAAACTCGTGCAGGTCGACTCGCTGGCGGGTTTTGGCAGCGAAACGCTCCTGCTGCTCCCCATCGGACTCGGATATCTGCTCTGGTGCGAATGGGCTGGCGTCGGCAGTGCGGGTCAAAGCGGCGTCGGTCTCAATCTGTTGCTTGCGCTCGGCGGGCCGCTCACGGCGATCCCGCTGGTGCTGTTTGCATTCGGCGCGCGGCGAATTCCCTATTCGACGGTCGGCCTGCTGCAATACATCGGTCCTACCATCCAGCTCATCCTCGCCGTGCTCGTCTTCAAGGAACCCTTCCGCGGACCGCGCGTGGTCGGCTTCATTCTCATCTGGACCGCGCTGGCCGTGTATGCGATCGACGGCATGTGGCGGTCGCGGAAGCTCCTGAGTCGTGAGCCGTGAGTTGTGAGTCGAAGGCGTGAAGCCCGTCTGCTAGCTAGCCGCTGTCCTTCCGGTTTCCGGGCCCACGAGTCCGATTCGCGACTCCGATTCTGACTCCATGCCCCCCCAGCGCGCCGTTTCTGCGACTCACGATTCACGACTCACGACTCACCAACAAACTGCTTGACGCCGTCTGCATATTTATGCACGATGCGCGCGTTTTTATGCAGATGGGCCCAAAGGGCCGTCTTTCCCGGGCGCACAATCTGAAAATCTGTGAGATGGCTGCCGAGCTTCATCAATCCGTTTCGCGCCGCGCGGCGATACTCCGGATCATCCGGGAGTCGACCGTGCACAATCAGGAGGAGCTGGTCAGGGCGTTGCGGAAGCAGGGATTCGATGCGACGCAATCGAGCGTGAGCCGCGACTTGCGTGAACTCGGCGCAGCGAAGGCGGGCGATCACTACATTGTGACGGCGACGGACGCCGCGACGCCTGCGACGAATCCGTTCGCCGCTCTAGCCAACTTCGTCACGGGCGTGCGTACGGCGGGGCCGTCGCTGACGGTGGTCAAAACAACCACGGGCGCAGCGCAAAGCGTCGCGGTCGCCGTCGACAAAGCGAACTGGCCCGAGATCGTCGGCACAATCTCGGGCGACGACACCATCTTTATTGCGACCGAGGATGGCCGCGCGCAGCGCAAACTGACAGGCCGGCTTCGCGACATCTTTGGACTGGAGAGTGAGTCGTGAATGATGGTCGTGAGTCGCGGGGAAAGTTGCTTGCGAATCACGACGTACCAATCTCCCCAGCTCACGACTCACGACTCACGATTCACACAGCGCACATGATCACACTCGCCCCCGGCTCCGAGCCCATCCTTCTCGCATTTTCCGGCGGCCTCGACACGTCGTTCCTCGTGCCGTGGCTCCGCGAGAACTGCCAGCGTCCGATCATCACGGTCACGGTCGACACGGGCGGCATCGACGCCGATGCTGCGAAAGTCCTTGACCAGCGCGCGCGTGCGCTCGGCGCCCGCGATCACATCCTCGTGGAAGCGCGTCAGGACTACTTCGAGCAGGTGATCAGGTATCTGATCATGGGCAACGTCAGACGCGGCCAGATGTATCCGCTCTGCGTCGGCGCGGAGCGAGTGATGCAGGCGCAGACGATTGCGGAGTACGCGCGCACGCTGGGCACGAACGTCGTGGCGCACGGCTGCACGGCCGCCGGCAACGATCAGGTTCGCTTTGAAGTCGCGCTGCGCACGCTTGCGCCTGAGCTCACGATTCTCGCGCCGGTGCGCGACCAGGCGTTCAAGCGCCCGGATCAACTCAAGTTTCTGCAGGATCGCAACCTGACGGTTCCGCCGTATGGCGCAGCCTATTCCGTGAATCGAGGCCTGTGGGGCGTGACGATCGGCGGCAAGGAAACGCTCACCTCGGAAGGCGGCATTCCGGAACACGCTTGGGTGCTGTCGAAGGATGCGTTCTCGAAGCCGCAACCGGCGGAATCGCACACGATCGGTTTCGAGAACGGCGTGCCGTCGAGCCTCGACGGGGTGAAGTCAGATCCGGTGGCGTTGATTGAAAAGGTCGAAGCCATCGGCGCGAAGTTCGGCGTCGGCCGGGGCATCCATCTGGGAGACACGATCATCGGGACGAAAGGCCGTGTGGCGTTCGAGGCGCCCGCCGCTGAAGTTCTGATCAATGCGCATCGCGAGCTGGAGAAACTGGTGATGACGGGCCGCCAGCAGCGCGTGAAGGAAATGCTGTCCGGTCCGTACGGCGATCTCGTGCACGAAGGTCAGCACCTGGATCCGGTGTGCCGCGACATCGAGGCGCTCTTCGTCGCATCGCAGGCGCGCGTCACGGGCGAAGTAAAAGTGCTGTTCCGTCCGGGCGCCGCATTCATCGAAGGCGTCACCTCGCCGTATTCGATCATGGCAGCTTCGAAGGGCGTGTATGGCGAAGCCGCCGGCGAATGGACGGCGGCGGATGCGCTCGGCTTCTCGAAAATGGTCGGCCTGCCCGGAATGTTCTGGACGCGCGCCGGAATGAAGAAGTGACTCGAGACTGGGGACTCGTATGCCCGGAACTGCGGCATTCTTCCGAGTCTCGAGTCTCCAGTCCCGAGTCTCCCGTTTTCCTCACTAAGAGTCAGCAGTTGCCAATCAAGATGAAAACCGTCGTCGTCGACAAAGTCGCTTCCATCACCCAGGCGCTCAACCTGGGTCATGAATTGCGGGTAGCCACAGCGGACATTCCCTGCGAGGAAGGCGTCGTGCTGGTCGTCGAGATTCTCAACAACAAACCGACGTACAACACGCTCGAACTGACCAGCGGTCGCATGGCGAAAGTCGCCAAAGGCGATGTGATCGTCGGCGCGCTCGGCCACCGCCAGGCGTTGTTCGGCTATTCGGGCCACCTGCCCGAATCCGTAAAAGAGGGCGACGTCATCCAGGTGCTGAACATCGGCGGCGTGCTCGGCATGGTCGATTCGGTAAATCCCGAAAAGGGCCGGCCGTTCGACGCTCGCGTCATCGGCGTCGTGCTGCAGTTCCCCTATCTTGGCGAACGCATCGGCGTGCCGGCGCGCGTTGGTTACAAGCGGCTTGACTATGACGCTGCGCTCAACACGCGCGGCGTGCCGGTGGTGGCGCTCGCGGGAACGTGCATGGAAGCCGGCAAGACGGCGGCGGCCTGCTCGATCGTCGCGCGCATGCGCCATCGCGGACTCAATGTGCACGCGTTCAAGGCGACAGGTGTTTCTTTGCGTCGCGACATTCTTGCGATGGAAGACGCCGGGGCGCGTCGCAGCATGATCTTCACCGATCTGGGCGTCGTGACGACGACGGCGAAGACCGGTCCGGCGATTACGCGCGCCTTGCTGACTGAGATGTCGCAAGGCGAGCCGGACGTCATCGTCTTCGAGCTTGGCGACGGCATTCTCGGCGCCTACGGGGTCGAAGCGATCCTGGCCTCGCCGGACATTCGCGGCGTGCTGTCGTCCGTCGTGCTGTCCGCCAACGATCCTGTCGCAGCCTGGGGCGGCGTGAAGCTGTTGCGTGAGAAGTTCGGCATTGAACCCGCAGTGGTCACCGGGCCCGCGACCGACAACGCGGTCGGCGTGAACATCATTCAGGACCAGTTCGGCGTTCCGGCGTTCAATGCGATCACCGACGGCCCCGCCCTCGGCGACCGGGTGATCGATTCGCTGGGACTCAAGACGAAGCCCCTGGCGGAGGCGGAATGAAAGCGATGCTTCAATCGGCTGGAGGCTGGAGGCTGGAGGCTGGAAGTAGAACCGCGCAGCGCGCTTGCTGGGCATATCTCATTCTTCCCCCAGCCCGTTGGAACTCCTCGCGATGAGCACCATCGCGACAGTTCCGACGATCGTGCTGGGCGGCACCGGTTACGTCGCCGGCGAGCTGCTGCGTCTCGTCGCGGCGCATCCGCGTCTGCACTTGAAGGCGGTGCTCTCGGACAGCCAGCCGGGAGAGCCGATCGCGAAATCGTTTGCGCATCTCGCGCCGGTTTATCCGACGCTCGCCTTTTCGAGTCTGGAGGAGGTCGCACAGCTGGTCGCTTCGCTCCCGCAGTCTGCAATTTTGTCGGCGGCCCCGCACGGCGTCGCCGCAAAGCTGATCGACGATCTGCTCAGCGCCGCCGAAGACAAGGGCGCGAAGCCGCACGTCGTCGACATCTCCGCGGACTATCGCTATGCGACGGCCGGCGCCTATGAAGCCGTGTACAAGCATGCCCACGGGGCGCCGCACCGAATCGCGCAATTCAGCTGCGCGGTCCCGGAGCACCTCGATGCATTGCAGACTCCGCATGTCGCTCATCCGGGCTGCTTTGCGACGGCGGTGCTGCTCGCGAGCGTACCGCTGCTCAAGCTGGGCCTCGCAGAGCCGCGCATCTTTGTCGCCGGCGTCACCGGCAGCACGGGGTCCGGCCGCACGCCCGGCGCCGGCACGCACCACCCGCAACGTCACAGCGATCTGTACGCATACAACCCGCTGTCGCACCGGCACACTCCGGAGATCAAGGCGCTGGCGCAGATCGCATCGGACGTGAACGCCGAATTCAACTTCGTCCCGCACTCCGGACCATTCGCGCGCGGCATCCACGTCACCGTGCAGGCGGCCGCCAGGCGCTCCGTCAAGACGCCGGAACTGCTCGACGCCTTGCACGAGTTCTATCGCGGCAAACCCTTCGTGCGCATTCAGCCCGAGATGCCCCACATCAAGGATGTCGCCGCAAGCAACTACGCTTTCCTGAGCGGGGCGGCGAACGGCGAGACGATCGCAGTGATGTGTGCGATCGACAACCTCACCAAGGGCGCCGCGGGCGGCGGCATACAGTGGCTGAACCGGATCTTCGGGTTCGACGAGACGACTGGCCTCTCGACGCCGGCGGCGGGGTGGACATGAAGAAAGCGGTTAGCGGTTGGCGGTTAGCGGTTAGCACGAGCCGCAGACCAATCCGCGGGTGCTCTACTAGTACAGCGGTTGAGATCACCCGCGCGCGCCTTCTGCGAATTCGAACCAACCGCTAAACCGCCAACCGCTAACCGCAACTTAGCCATGGACAACGTAACTTCCATCAGTCGGGCCCTTCCCGACCACCTCGCGCCGGTGTTTGCGCAGTTTCCGCTCGAAGTGACGGATGCGAGCGGCGTCTACCTGCACACGCCTGGCGGGCGCAAGGTGCTGGACCTGTACGGCGGCCATGCGGTTGCGGCGCTGGGCTACAACCATCCGCGCTGGGTCGAGGCGTTGACGTCGCAGGCGCGCTCGCTGTGCTTTCAGAGCAATGCGGTGCCGCTCGATGTACGTCGACGCGCAGCGACAAAGCTTGCCAATTTCTGCGGCCTCGGCCTCGATACGGTCTTCTTCGTGAACTCCGGCGCGGAAGCGAACGAGAACGCGCTCAAGCTGGCGTGCAAGGCGACAGGCGGAACCAAGGTCGTCGCGGTGGAGGGCGGCTTCCATGGTCGAACAGCGGCCGCAGGCGCCGTCACCTGGGGCGCTGAGAAAAAATGGTATGGCTTTCCGCAAAAACCTTTCGACGTGGCGTTCATCAAGCCAGGCGACGTGGGCGATCTCGCGACGCTGATCGACGATCGCACAGCCGCTGTAATCGTCGAGCCCGTGCAAGGGGTCGCCGGAGCGGTCGATTTGCCGCAGGCGTTCCTCGAGGCGCTGCGGTTTCGCTGCAGCGAGAACGGCTCGATTCTCATTTTCGACGAAGTGCAATGCGGAGTCGGGCGCACGGGCTACCCGTTCGCCGCGAACATGTACGGCGTCGCTCCCGATATCATTACTACGGCCAAGGCCCTCGGCGCCGGATTCCCGGTTTCCGCAATGCTCGTCGCTGACCACGTGGCGGCGTACCTCAAGACGGACACGCTCGGCACGACGTTCGGCGGCGGCCCGATGGCCTGCGCAATCGTCGAAACGGTCATCGACGTCATTCAGTCGGAGAAACTGCTCGACAATGTGCGAGAGCGTTCGCAGGAGATTCGGGACACCTGCATCGTTGGCCCCGTCGTAGGCGCGCAGGGCGCCGGGCTCCTGCTCGGACTGCGAACCTCGCGCCCGGCGAAAGAGGTCCAGGCCGAACTGCTCGGGCTCGACATCCTTACAGGCACGAGCGCCGATGCGAATGTGCTGCGCATCCTCGCGCCGTTCGTCCTCGAGAGTCAGCACGTAACTGAGCTGCGCGCGGCATTGAGCCGGCTGGCGAAATGAGCGAGGCGCCCATGAATCGTTTTCTCGACCTGGCCGACTTTCCGCGCGAGCAGATCACGGATCTGCTCGGTCTCGCCTCGCGGCTGCAGCAGCATCCGCAACCCCAGGCGCTCGCGGGCAAGGTGCTCGGGTTGCTGTTTTTGAATCCATCCCTGCGCACCCTCGCCTCGTTCCAGAGCGCGATGATGCGGCTCGGCGGCGCCGCGGTGGTGATCACGCCTGGACAGGGCACATGGCAGATGGAAACCCACTCGGGCGCAATCATGAACGGCGCGGCCGCGGAGCACGTGCGCGAAGCCGTCCCCGTGCTCGCCTCCTACTGCGATGCGATTGGCGTCCGCATGTTCGCCGAAGGGCGCAACCTCGCCGCCGACCTCGCCGAGACGGGTTTTCGCATGATGGCGGAGCTGTGCGACAAGCCGCTCGTGAACATGGAGTCGGCCGTGAGTCATCCGTGCCAGGCGCTCGCCGACTGGCATACGATGGATGAACTGCGAGTGCCTGAGCGCGGCAAGTTTGTGCTGAGCTGGGCCAATCATCCGCGCGCTTTGCCGCTCGCCGTACCCGCTTCGGCCGTGCACATGGCGGCAATGCGCGGAATGGAGGTGGTTGTGTTGCGGCCGGAAGGCTTTGCGCTGCCCGAACCCATCATGCAGAAGGTGCGTCAGGCGGCGAAAGCCTCGGGCGGATCGGTGCGCGAAACGACCGAGCGCAGTGAGGCGCTCGCGGGCGCGCATGTGCTCTATGCGAAGGAATGGGGCTCGCCGCAGCACTACGGCGATGCGGAAGCCGACGCGCGGCTGCGGGAATATCTGGGGGACTGGTGCGTGAAGGACAGCTGGTTCAGAACTGCTGACCCCGACTGCCATTTCATGCATTGCCTGCCCGTGCGCCGCAACGTCGCCGTCGCAGACGAGGTGCTCGACGGTCCGCGCAGCGTCGTGATCCGCGAAGCGTTCAACCGAATGGTGGTGCAGATTGCGGTGCTTTATCGCCTCTTGCGAGGCTAACCGGCCAACTGGCCAACCGGGCGACCGGCCAGACGAAGAAGTGTGACGACGGCCAGGCTTGTTCTGGCCAGTTAGCCAGTTGGCCAGTAAGCCAGTTGGCCAGAGTGTTGTTTTCCAAACGCGAGGTATCAATCCGTGCTCCGTACCGACCCCTCCGTCGCCATTCGCGCGCTGCGCAGCGCGGCGCCGTACATCCGCATGTACAAAGGCAAAGTGTTCGTCATCAAGGCGAGCGGCGGCGTGTTTGGCGACATCGAATCGACGCGCGCGCTGATTGAACAAGTCGCGATCCTGCATCAGGTCGGCATTCGCGTCGTGCTGGTGCATGGCGGCGGACCGCAGCTCACGCGGATTCAGCAGACGCTCGGCATCGAGCCGCGCATGGTCGCCGGCCGGCGCGTCACCGACGAGAAGTCGATGGAAGTGACCAGCATGGTGCTGAACGGACTCGTCAACACGCAGATCCTCGGCATCTGTCGCGAGCTCGACATTGCCGCTGTCGGCGTGAGCGGAGTCGACGCCGGGCTCGTGCGCGCACACAAGCGTCCGCCGGTGAACGTTGAGGGCCAGATGGTCGACTACGGACTTCGTCGGCGACATCGACCTGATCGACGCGAAGGTCCTGCAGCAACTGCTCGACGACGGTCTCATGCCGGTGGTGAGCCCCGTTTCCGCAGACGACAAGGGGACGTTGCTCAACATCAACGCAGACACCGTCGCAGCGGGGATCGGCGCCGCGCTCAAGGCGGAAAAGCTGATGCTGTGCACCGGCGCGCCGGGTATTCTCGAATCGCTGGAAGATCCGCGTTCGCTCATTTCGTACACCGATCTTGCGGGACTCAAGCGCCTGAGGGATCAGGGCAGTCTCAAGGACGGCATGCTGCCGAAAGCAAAGGCGATCGAAGAGGCGATTCGCGGCGGCGTACGGCGCGTGCACGTGACTTCGTACAAATCGCCCGACGGCATTCTCGCGGAAGTATTCACGAACGAAGGCACCGGCACGCTGATCGTTGAAAACATCAGCGCGTTGTCGCCGGCGGAGCAGCAGGCCGGCTAGCCGGCTGCGCCGGCAGTCGCAGTGACCAGCGGACAGCGGACGGCGGACAGTGATGAAGGAAAGGCGGTGGCAAATGCAGCTAGATCCTCAGTCCGGGCGGCGGCGCGCTCCGGCCCGAGCCTTCTGCTTTCACTGTCCGCCGTCCGCTGTCCGCCGGTCATTCGCGTCATGCGCGCACGGTGTGCGCCCATGACGCGCCTGTGGGACAAGGGCGCTCCGCTCGATGAGCGCGTGCTGCGCTACACGGCGGGTGAAGATCATGCCCTCGACAATCGGCTCGTGCATACGACGTGCGCGCATCGATTGCGCATGCGGAGATGCTGAACGTTCAGGGGTTGCTGTCGGACGAGGATCTCACCGCAATTCGTCATGGCCTGACCGAGATCGCGGCGGCGCATGCGCGGGGCGAATGGCGCGTCACGGCTCGAGCACGAAGACGGTCAGACTGCGCTCGAGAATCTGCTGACGGCGCGCATCGGCGAGGCAGGCAAACGCGTCCATCTCGGACGCTCCCGCAACGATCAGGTGCTGACCGCGGTGCGCCTGTATCTGCGCGATGCCGTCGAACGCGTTGCAAGACGGCGCCGACGCCGTCGCCGCGGCGCTCGATGAGCTGGCGGCGCGTCGAGGGGATGTCGCACTTGCCCGGCTACACCCACATGCAGCAGGCGATGCCCAGCTCCGTCGCGCTGTGGGCAGGCGGCTATGCCGCTGAATTGCGCGACGACGCCGAAGCGCTGCGCCTCGTGCACCGGACGATTGCAGAAAAACCCGCTGGGCTCCGCCGCCGGCTATGGAGCGCCGAATCTGCCGCTCGATCGCGAACGATACGCGCAAGCGGCTCGGCTTTGCCGTCGCTCACGAACCCGTCACCGCCGTGCAGCTGTCACGCGGCAAGGCTGAAGCGCAGCTGCTGTTCGAGATCGCGCTCGTGATGCAGGACGTCGCGCGGATGTCGACGGATCTGCTCCTCTTCTATACGCAGGAATTCTCGTTCGTCGAGTTGCCCGACGCGTTCACGACCGGCTCATCGATCATGCCGCAGAAGCGCAATCCGGATGTGTTCGAGCTGATCCGCGGCCGCAGCGCCACAGCGCAGGCGTGTCTGCTCGAGGTGATGGGCATCATCGCAAAACTGCCGTCCGGTTATCAGCGCGACTTGCAGCTCATCAAGGCGCCGCTGTTTCGCAGCGTCGACCTGTGTCTCGATACGCTCGCGATCCTGCCCACTGCGCTCGCGGGCGTGCGGTTTCGTCCACGACAACATTCGCCTCGACCCCTCGATCAACGCCGCCGCCGACGCTTATGATCTCGTCGTGAAGGAAGGCATTTCCTTCCGCGAGGCGTATCGTCGAGTGGGAGAGAAGCTCAAGAAGAAGCGGATGGCGGTTGGCGGTTAGCGGTTGGTCGAGGAGAGCGCTGCGACTGCTGCGCATATCGAAGTAGACTGCCGCCATCCGTTCTGACTAACCGCTAACCGCCAACCGCTAACCGCTTCATTCCATCATGCATCTGGTCCGAACCTTACACGCTCGATCAGGTGCGCTTCTTCGGCGCGAGCATGCCGACTCATCTCGGCATTGAGTTCATCGAACTCGGCGACGACTACGTCAAGGCGCGCATGCCGGTCGATGAACGCACGAAGCAACCTTTCGGCATCCTGCATGGCGGCGCCTCGGTCGCGCTTGCCGAAACGCTGGGCAGCACCGGCGCCGGACTCGTCGTCGATCGCAGCAAATATCGCTGCGTCGGCCAGGAGATCAATGCGAATCATGTGCGCGCCGTCTCGAGCGGCTGGGTGATCGGCACAGCGCGGCCGCTGCACCTGGGCCGCCGCAGCCACGTGTGGGAGATCCGCATCACCGATGAGCAGGATCGGCTGGTGTGCATCTCGCGCATCACGATGTCCGTATCCGAGATCGAGCGGTACGAGCCCGAAGCGAAGACGTTGCAACGCTCGGCGACAAGTCCGCAAGACAAGTCGCGATGCTGCGTCTTCCGGCGCTTCGCCCGCCCGCGGACCGAGAGCTCTGCATGCGTCCGTCGAGATTCTGCTTCTCTATACTGCGCTCATGACTAGCACATCGGCGAAGCAGCGCGGCGCTCGGCTCTCGCCGCGCTGGCGATTGCGGGTTGCGGCCTGAAAGCGCCCCTGCACCTTCCGGAGGAGACGCAGCAGACAGTCGACACCAGAATCCGGAACGACCACGCCCCGAAAGAGGTCAACCGTGCCCGGCGCCGGCGCCGCAATCGCAGAAGGAGCCTGCCGGACAGGCAGCTTCCGCCGGTCTCGCCGCCCGATCCCGACCGTCCCACCGATCCCGGCCCGAGCCTCGCACCGGCGGTTGATGAACGCACGACGCAAGCTCGTCCTGGTCGACGGGTCCTCCTATCTGTACCGCGCATTTCATGCGCTGCCGCCGCTGACCAATTCGAAAGGCGAGCCGACCGGCGCCGTGCTCGGCGTGCTCAACATGCTGCAGAAGCTCTGCAAGGAAGAGGCGCCGCAACTGATTGCCGTCGTTTTCGATGCGCCGGGACGCACCTTCCGCGATGAATTGTTCGACGCCTACAAAGCGCAGCGCGCGCCGATGCCCGATGATTTGCGCGCGCAGCTGCAACCGCTGCTCGACTGCGTGCAGGCCATGGGATTGCCGTTGCTGCGCATCGACGGCGTCGAAGCCGACGATGTGATCGGCACGCTCGCCAGCAGGCCGCGGCGAACGACATCGATGTGCTCATCTCCACGGGCGACAAGGACATGGCGCAGCTCGTGAACGAGCGCATCACGCTCGTCAATACGATGACCGGTTCGCGACTTGATCGCGCCGGCGTCAAGAACAAGTTCGATGTGTTTCCCGAACAGATCGTCGATTACCTCGCGCTGGTCGGCGACACGTCCGACAACATTCCCGGCGTGGCGAAGGTCGGGCCGAAGACCGCGGCGAAGTGGCTGAACGACTACGGCACGCTCGACAAGCTGATCGAGAACGCAGCCGCGATCACCGGCAAAGTCGGCGAGAGCCTGCGCGCGAGTCTCAAGGATCTGGAATTGTCGCGGCGTCTCGCGACGCTCGACTGCAACGTCGCGCTCGACGCACACGCCGGAGTCGCTCATTCAGCGGCGCGCCGGATCGCGAACGACTGCGCGAGCTGTACACGCGGCTTGAGCTGCGCGCGTTCCTGCGTGCAGCTGAGCGAAGGCGGCGAGCGGCGATGCGGACCGCATGAAGTCGCGGCGCCGATCGCCGCTCGCAGCCGCGGGCGCCGCGCAACTACGAGTGCATCCTGACGCCGGATGCGCTGCACGCGCTGGATCGAACAGCTGCAGCGCCGCGCCCGCTTTCGCCATGAGCATGCAGACGACCGCGCCCGACTACATGCACGCAGAGATCGTCGGGTCTGGCGTTCTGCGGTTGAGCCGAATGCTGCTGCGTACGTTCCGCTCGCGCACGACTACGCCGGTGCGCCGGCGCAGCTCGCGCGCGACGCGGTGCTCGAGGCGCTGAAGCCGCTGCTCGAGAGCGAGCAGCCGCGAAGATCGGCGCACGATCTGAAGTACGACGCGCACGTACTGAACGCGCCGGCGTCGCAGCTGCGCGGCATGCGCTTCGACTCGATGCTGGAGTCGTACGTCTGGAACAGCACGGCGACGCGACACGACATCGACGCGCTCGCGCGGAAGTATCTCGGCGTCGACACGATGCGTTACGAAGACCTGACCGGAAGGGCGCGAAACAGATCGGCTTCAGTCAGGTCGCCGTCGATCTCGCGACCCAATACGCCGCCGAGCAGGCCGACCTCACGCTGCAGCTGCA
This sequence comes from uncultured Gammaproteobacteria bacterium, assembly GCA_963723505.1. Lineage (GTDB taxonomy): Bacteria > Pseudomonadota > Gammaproteobacteria > Steroidobacterales > Steroidobacteraceae > Steroidobacter. The sequence goes on along the minus strand of CAVRQU010000014.1, from coordinate 59,057 downwards.
TCGAGCCTGTGGCCGAAGTGGACAGCGCGCCGACGCTGCGCACGCTCTACGATGCGATCGAACAGCCGCTCGCGCCCGTGCTGCAGCGCATGGAGCAGACGCGGCGTGCTGATCGACGGCGCTCTGCTGCGGGAGCAAAGCAATCGAACTGGCGGCGCGCATGCGCGAGCTCGAAGCGCAGGCCCACGCGGCGGCGGGCGGGCCGTTTTCGCTCGAATCGCCGAAACAGCTGCAGGAAGTGCTGTTCGGCAAACTCGGGCTGCCGGTCATCCGCAAGACGCCGACCGGTCAGCCCTCGACGGCGGAAGACGTGCTCGAGGAGCTTGCGGAGAAATACGAGCTGCCGCGCATGATCATGGACTATCGCGCGCTCGCGAAGCTGCAAGTCGACGTACACGGACAAGCTGCCGCTACAGATCAATCGCTGCGACCGGCCGCGTGCACACCTGCTATCAACAAGCCGTTGCGGCCACAGGCCGGCTGTCATCGATCGATCCGAACCTGCAGAACATTCCGATTCGCACGCCGGAAGGACGGCGCATTCGCAAGGCCTTCGTGGCGCCGCCGGGCTGGTGCATCGTCGCGGCGGACTATTCGCAGATCGAGCTGCGCATCATGGCGCATCTGTCCGGCGACGAGGGTCTGCTGCGCGCCTTCACCGAGGATCGCGACATCCATCAGGCGACGGCCGCAGAAGTCCTCGGGCTGCCGCTCGAGGCGGTGACGGCGGACCAGCGCCGCTCCGCGAAGATGATCAATTTCGGCCTGATCTACGGCATGTCCGCCTTCGGCCTTGCCGCGCGCCTCGGGATCGAACGCGGTGAAGCGCAGCGCTACGTCGATCTGTACTTCCAGCGCTATCCGGGCGTGCGCCGTTACATGGAGGCGACGCGTCAACACGCGCGCGAGCGCGGCTATGTCGAAACCGTGTTCGGACGTCGTCTTTATCTGAACGAGATCAGCTCGCGAAACAGCGCGCTGCGCCAGGGCGCGGAGCGCGCCGCGATCAACGCGCCCGATGCAGGGGACCGCGGCGGACATCATCAAGCGCGCCATGATCGAAGTGGATCGCTGGCTCAGCGCACTCGAGCATCGATGCGCACCTGATCATGCAGGTGCATGACGAGCTTGTGTTCGAAGTGCGCCGCGAGCACGTCGATGATCTCATCGGCCGCATGCGCGAACTGATGAGCGGTGCCGCGCAGCTGCGCACGCCACTGAAAGTCGACGTCGGCGTCGGCGAGAATTGGGACGAGGCGCACTGAGCACCAGCCGACTGGCCACTGGCAAACTGGCCAGACATGAAAGTCACTAGCCTTCTGCTGGCCAGCCTGCCGGTTGACCAGTTAGCCAGTGGCCAATCAGCGCGTTCAGCGTCGTGTCGCCGCCCGACGACTTCTTGCTGCGATCCGGAGCCTGTAGCCTGTCGCCGCGTTTTCTCTCACGGAGGCGATATGCGTAAAGCGATTCTTGCGACAACCCTGCTGCTTGCATCAGGCGGAGCGGCGGTCGCGGCGGACAACGGGTTTTACCTCGGAGGCTCGGTCGGCAAGGCGAATGTGGAAATAGAGAATCTCGGCGGCCTCAGCGCGAGCTGACTTCAAGGGCGACGACACCGGCCTACAAATTCATCGTCGGCATCCGGCCGCTCGACTGGCTCGCGGTGGAAGCGAGCTACGTGAATTTCGGCGAGCCCGAAGACACGGTCCTGAATGTGCCGTGAAAGCAGAAGGCGACGGCATTTCGGCCTTCGTCGTGGGATTTCTGCCGATCGGTCCGGTGGACCTGTTCGCGAAGGGCGGTCTGATCAGCTGGGATACCAAGGTGTCGGCGATTCGATGGGGACGGGACCGACCTCGCCTATGGCGTCGGCGCGCAGTTTCGCGTGTGGAGCATCGGCATCCGAGCTGAGTACGAAATCTTCGACGTCGACGACGTCGAGGACCTGAGCATGGTCTCGATCGGCGCGACATTTACATTCCTTGTGAGTCTGGCAGCGCGCGAGGCGTCGCGCCCGAAATACGTTCGCAGGCGCGCAACGATCTTGTCGCTCCGACCATCGGGCCTTCGCGGCGCAATCGAGGCGTCTCCGGTCTGCGTAAGTCGCAGATAAACGACTGAAATCATGAATTTTTCTTCATGATTCGAATGCATGAATCGCACCGGAACTTTAGGTAGGGCGGCGCGTCTCAACTATCGAGCGTCGGCCAGGACGCTCCCGTCCGCTGACCTCCCTGAGTGGACGGTAACCCGGTCCATCCCCATGCCGGGTGACACTGCCCCGATGACTCACAGAGTCATCGGGGTTCTTTTTTTCCGGGCGGCCGCATTGCTCGCGCTTGCCAAGCATCCGCAGCACCTCGCGCCGGGCTTCGTCGACGCCGGTCTTGTCGACCGCGGAGAACAGTTGTGCGCTGACCGCGCCGTCGACCTGCGCCCGGACCTGTTTGAGAGTCGAGAGCGCCGCGCCGCGGCTCAGCTTGTCCGCCTTGGTCAGCAACAGATGCGCAGCGAGTCCGCTGCGCCCGCGCCCACTCGAGCATCTGCCGATCGAAATCAGTCAGCGGGCGGCGGGCATCCATCACGATCACCAGGCCGCGCAGCGATTCGCGCGTCTCTACATAGCGAGTCAGCAGTTCCCGCCAGTGCCGCCGCATCTCTTCCGGCACCTTGGCGTAGCCGTATCCGGGCAGATCGGCCAGTCGCGCGGCGTCGGTCAGCTGGAAAAAATTGATCAGTTGCGTGCGACCGGGCGTCTTGCTCGTGCGCGCCAGGTCCCTGCGACCAGTGATGGCGTTCAACGCGCTTGACTTGCCCGCATTCGAACGGCCCGCGAACGCAACCTCGGCGCCCGTATCGGGCGGGACATTGATCGGCGCGCCAGGCGCTGGTCAGAAATGTGGCTACCGGGAAACTTGAGCATTGGGCGCAGAAACGTAACAAGGCTGACGGCTGCGGGAAGGACGCGCCCGGGAGGAGCGCCGCCGCATCGCTAGTGTACAATTCCGCGCCTTTTGTGCGGCCGCTCGCCGAGCCGCCTGACGAATGGCGAACGAATAATTTTCGGGAGAGTGCATGATGAAGCTTCAGCCGACGGTCCTGCTGTCCGCTTTGTGCGTTTTCGTCGCTCACGCGAGCGTCGGGGCGGACGGCTCAGCGGACGAGGGCCAGACCAAAGCCACAGCTTGCGTTGCTTGCCATGGCGTTAACGGCAACAGCTCAAACCCGGAATGGCCCAGCCTGGCCGGCCAGCATCGCGCAATACATCGAGCAAGCAATTGAAGGCGTTCAAAAGCGGCGCACGAAAGGATCCCTTGATGTCGCCGATGGCGACGACCCTGTCCGAAGACGATATAGCCGATCTCGCTGCATACTTCTCGAAGCAGACGCCGACGGGCGGCGAAGCTGACGCGACCAAAGTGTCGCAGGGACAGCGCCTGTATCGGGGCGGCGATACGACCAAGGGGGTTGCGGCCTGCATCGCCTGTCACGGTCCGGCCGGCGCCGGCAACCCAACGGCGCTCTATCCTGCGATCGCCGGGCAGCAAAGCGTCTACGTCGCCAAGCAATTGCGCGCCTATCGCGAGGGAACGCGCCAGACCGATCCGAATCAGATGATGCGCAACGTTGCACATCAGCTGTCCGACGCACAGATCGACGCGGTCGCGGCGTACGTACAGGGCTTGCGCTGAGCCGGACGCCGCACACGGGAATTCGCATGAAGAAGCACGTTTCAACCTGGGTTTGGATCCTTCCCTTTGTCATTCTCGCCGCATGCGGCAAGCAGGCGCCCGCGCCTGCGCCCGCAGAATCTGATCAGTCGGCGACTGCGCCGCCCGCTCAGGCGCCCGCCGCAGCGCCCGCCGCGCCAACTACCGCCGAACAGTCGCCAACCGGGGAAGCGCCCGCCCCAGCGCCGAAGGAAGCCATCAGCGAAACCGACGAACCCGCAGACGCCGGCGGTGAGGCCTCCGGCGTGCAGCCCACACTGAGGCTCGGCGCGGCGCCTGCGGGCCCCGCGACCTCCGCGCAGTTCCGCGAGGGCGCCAACTACCAGAAGATCGTCCCGGCTCAACCGACCAGCGCGGCGCCGGGCAAGGTCGAAGTGGCGGAAGTATTCTGGTACGGCTGCGGGCATTGCTTCAGTCTCGATCCCGCCATCGATTCCTGGCGCAACAAGAGCAAGGCGCAATACATCGAGTTCGTGCGCGTACCCGCGATGTGGAACGAAACGACGCGCATGCATGCGCGCGTCTTCTACACGGCCGAGCTGCTTGGCAAGCTCGACGCAGTTCACTCGCTGATCTTTCGCGAGATCCACGTAAACGGCAATCAGCTCAACTCGGTCGAGAAGATCGCGGCGTTCTTCAAACAGCACGGGGTCAGCGGCGAGGAATTCACCAAGGCGTTCTCCTCGTTTGCGGTGGAAAGCAAGCTGCAGCGCGCCGATTTTCTGAATCGCCGTTATCGGGTCGAGTCGGTGCCTGTGATGGTCGTGAACGGCAAGTACAAGACTGACGTGAGCGACGCAGGCGGGGAATCCCAGCTCTTCACGCTGATCAACGAACTCGCAACTTCCGAGCACGGCGGCTGAACGCCCAGCGGAGCCGTGAGTTGTCCGTTCTGCGTTGTCCGCAGGGAGCGAACGAGACGCCCTTTTTCTGCGCACAACGCACAACGGCCGACGGACAACCCGGATGCTGAATATCTTCGTCCCGCAGTCTACGGGGCTGGTTCGCATCGAAGCCGGACTCCCGCCGGGCGTTCCGGATGACGCAGTCTGGATCGACCTGCTCGAACCGACGCAGGAGGAGGAGAAGCTCGTGGAGGCGACGCTCGGCATCGACGTGCCGACGCGCGAGGAAATGAAGGAGATCGAGACGTCGAACCGGCTCTACGAGGACAACGGCGCGCTGTACATGACGACGACCGTCGCGGCGCAGCTCGACACGGATCGACCGGTGAGCATGGCGGTGACGTTCATTCTGGTCGGTCAGCGGCTCGTCACCAACCGCTATATCGACACGAAGCCGTTCCAGCAGTTCGTCGCGTACGCGCAAAAGCATCCGGCCGCCTGCCAGAATCCGCTCTCGATTCTCGCGGGCCTCATGGAGGCGTTCACCGAACGCATCGCCGACATTCTCGAACGCGTCGGCGGCGGATCTCGACAGCATCTCCGGCAACATTTTTGCGCGCCATGGCGGGGACACGCCCAACAGCCGCGACCTGCGTTCCCTGATCGAGCGCATCGGCTTCAACGGCGAACTGGATTCCAAAGCGCGCGAGAGCCTGGTCAGCCTCGGGCGTCTCCTGATGTTCGTGCAACAGTCGGGCAACGTGGGAATGAAAGGCGAGCAGCGTGATCGGTTTCGTTCGATCAGCCGCGACGTCACCTCGCTTTCGGATCACGCGAGCTTCCTCGGCGCGAAAGTTTCCTTCCTGCTCGAAGCGACGCTCGGCCTCATCAGCGTCGAGCAGAACAACATCATCAAGATCTTCTCCGTGGCCGCGGTGCTGTTCCTGCCGCCCACGCTCATTGCGAGCATCTACGGAATGAACTTCCATCTGCTGCCTGACATTCCCGGCCGCTACGGAAATTTTCTGTTTTCGATCGGGCTCATGATCGCCTCGATGGGCGTCACATACGCGCTGTTCAAGCGCAAGGGATGGCTGTGATGCGAGTGAATAGCGGACAGCGGACGGCGGACAGTGCTAGAAAGGGCGCTAAGCGCCGCCTGCAGCACACGATGCATGACGCGTTCGATTCATTCGAATTGCAGATTTCTGCTCTTCACCGTTCGCTGTCCGCTGTCCACTAGTCACTTCCCCATATGGCTCACACAATCACCAGCATGGCCCTGTTCTGCGACTTCGAAAACATCGCGCTCGGCGTGCGCGACGCGAAGTACGCGAAGTTCGACATCGATCGCGTGCTCGAGCGACTGCTGCTCAAGGGAAGCATCGTCGTCAAGAAGGCGTATTGCGACTGGGATCGCTACAAGGAGTTCAAGGCGCCGATGCACGAGGCCTCGTTCGAGCTGATCGAGATTCCTCACGTGCGCATGTCGGGCAAGAACTCCGCCGACATCCGCCTCGTCGTCGATGCGCTCGACCTGTGTTACACGAAATCCCACGTCGACACGTTCGTGATCATCAGCGGCGACTCGGATTTTTCTCCGCTCGTGAGCAAGCTGCGCGAGAACAACAAGACCGTGATCGGCGTCGGCGTCAAGAGTTCGACGTCGGATCTCCTGATCGCCAACTGCGATGAGTTCATCTACTACGACGATCTCGTGCGCCAGGACGAGAAGAAGAAGCAGCGCGCCCGCCGCAAACCGGCGCCTGCAAGGACGCCGACGGACGCGCCGAAGGAACATCCGAAGTCCGAGCAGGCCGAGGAGGATCGCAAGCAGAAGGCCTTCGATCTGCGTCACTCGATACGATCGACGCGCTGGCGAGTGAGCGCGATCAGGATGAGAAGATCTGGGGCTCCATGGTCAAGCAGGCGCTCAAGCGCCGCGATCCGGGCTTCAATGAAAACTACTTCGGCTTTCGCACCTTCAGCGACCTGCTGGAGGAGGCGCAGCAGCGGAAGCTCCTCACGCTGGAATCCGATCAGAAATCCGGCGGCTACATCATTCACAGAGCCGCGCGCTCGGATTGAGCGCACGGCCAACTGGCAAACCGGTCAATTGGCAGGACACAACATGTGATCTGAGCTCTGGGCCACCTGCCAATTGGCCAGTTGGCCGATCAGCCGTCTCGAGGGCCAGATCTACGATCAAGGGTCGATGATCCGAGCCGACGTGCGGCCCGGTGCGCATATCGATGACGCGCCAGTGTCGCGATGCAAGACAATGATCGATCCGGATTCCAATCCATGAAGCATAGGACGGCCATGACGTCGCAACCTGCTGGCCGCGGGCGCAATCGCTCAGATCCGACGTCCGGACTGCATTCTGGAAGTGATGCGACCATTGCGTCGTGTTGAAATCGCCCACGACCAGCAGCGGTCCGGTCTGAGCCCTGGCGAGCGCGCTGACGACGACGAGTTCTTCATTGCGCGCGCGCGCATTGCGCGCGCCCAGCGGCCAGTGAAGATGGACGCCGAGCAAGGCGAAACGCGATCCGCGCCAATCGATCTGAACGTACGCGGCTCGCGAGCCATACATCGCGAGCGGTCGTGAGGCCGCGGCGGCGAGCGGCCACTTCGAGAAAACCGCTGCGCCATGCCATTCATTGTCAATGTGCGCATAGCGATACGCCGGCAGCAGCGCCTGCAGCCGCATCGCCGCCGGCCTGGTCGCTTCCTGCATAACGATCGCGTCGGCGTTTGTCGTCCGCAGATACTCGGCGATGCGCGCGTAGTCGTGATTGCGAAACCAGACGTTGATCGACACGACCCGGAACGCCTCACTTCGCGCCGAGGCGGGCTGCGCGGGGATCCACACATAGCTCACGACAGGGATGGCGCTCACCACGGCGCCGACCAGGGATGCGATCGCGAGAATGCGGCGTCCCACATACAGCAACGCTATCGCCAGCGCCGAGAACAACGCGCAATAGTGAAGCCGGAAGTGTGCGAAAAGATCGAGAGGCCACGCATATCGGCCCAACATCCCTGCGAGCAATGCGAGCCAGAGCAAAATGACGCCGACGGCGAGGAATTTGCGGATCGGGAAAGCGGCGGACCTCGCGTCAGCGGCGCGACTTGAGCTCACATCCGGATCGTAGTCAGACTGCCGCCTTCGTATCGGCGCGCCAGCGATTCGCGACGCCGCGGCCGTAGTACAACTCGAGCCGTCGCACGCCCTTCACACGGCGAGTGGATCGACGTACTTCCCGCAGCAATCGCAGCAGCAGTTGTTCATTGGCGCGCGGTCCCCCGCTCGCGAATTCCGCGGCGATGCCGAGATGCATGACGGTCACGTGCTCCACGTCCTGCCGTGCATAGACCGCGACGCCGACAGGCCGGCCTGTTTTCGCATCCACCGCGAACAGCGACTGCACGTCCGGCATGTCCTTCATATATATGCGCAGGCGATCGCGCTCGGCGACGATTTCAGGCGCGCCGAAGCGTTCGATAGCCTCTGCGATGGAGTCGCTGACGCGGTCCTGACAGGAATTGAAGAACAACAGTGCTTCGAGCGCCACGCGCTGCGCGGCCGGCACGTGCGATCTGAACTCGATGGTTGCGCTCATAGTCCCACCGCGAGCGGCCGGTGCGGCCGAACGGTCGCCATCATGAGGGGGACTCGGCGACTTTGTCGAGCGGTTCCGTTCTGTAAGTATTTGCTTGGGCAGCAAAAAAAGTGCGTTTGTCGCAAGAAAGCAGCAGCCGCTCCGCACCCTTGATGCTCAATGAAAACCGGAGGTTCAGCTTTTCGCGCGAACGCAGCAGATCGCGACTGTTGCGGCCAGATGACAGCACAGCTCGCCGCTCCACGCGCATTTCGGCCTCGTGCGCACGCGTTCAGTCGAAGCCTGCGGCGCGATGCAGGGTTCTTCCGCGATTCGCGCCGCCAGAATGCTCATGCGACTACGCGAAACTTTGAACTGGAGCAACTTTCCGGGCTTAAAAAACGGGAACTGGTTCGAGCGCCGGCCGAGGCGCTTATTGTCATATAGCGGCACAGTAGTTCGCCCGGATAAAGGGAGCGTCGTTGCGAGCGGCGGATAACTTCCATATCTGGCGTCAAGGCGCGCGGACGCCTGTCCGCAAGCGCATCGATACTCGCGTAACAGGGGAATCGTCCATGGGCATTCTAGATCTCGGTCGATACAAAGGGATCGTCTTCGCGATCACCGGATTTCTGGTGTTCATCGCGATCATTCTCGCGGTCAACCACGGCAAAGCCGGCCAGTTTTCCGACAACGTCGCCGGGGTCAAATTCCTGGTGGAACAGCAGGCTCGGCCACGCGCCGTGTACGACGCGGGCGTGGATCTCGCCGCGCGACTGAAATCGGGCCAGAAGATCGATGAAACGCTGGAAGCGCTGCGCAAGGCCGCGACCTCTTACGATCAGGCGCTGAGCGGCCTGGCCCATGGTGCGATGATCACCACCACGGCCGGCGACGTAGTCGTCCTGGGGGCTCTCTCCGCCGATGAAGCTCAAACGGCGCTCGCCGCCAACTCGAAGCTCTGGGACGGCTACAAAGCCAAACTCGACCCGGTTCTGCGCTTCTCGGGGTCGCCCTACTCATCGCAACCGGCCGCCGTGGGCGCCGGCGATGCGAGTTCCGCAGCGGTGCAATTGAGCCCGCGCGGCCGGCGCCTGCAGAGCGCCCTCGCTGAGCTCAATCAGTACGGCGCCTCCTCACATGCGCAGTTGTCGCGCGTGATGGGCGAGCTCGCCGCTCAGGTAGAAGCCAACTCGCAGAAAGCATCCGGCGCACTGCGCGCCATTCAGGTGGGCGGCATGGTCGCCGCACTGCTGCTACTCGGCGCCGTCTTCTTCTACTTCGCGCGCAATATGCGCAAGGAAGAAGCGGTCGCGAACAGAGCGCGTAAGGAGACCGCGGACATTCTGCGTACAGTGGCCGAAGGTCTGTTCCTGCTCGACAAGGATCTGAAGCTCGGCAGCGAACGTTCGATGGCCCTCAACACGATCTTCCGGCGTGAGGAGTTCAGCGGCATCACGTTCGATCAGTTGCTGAAGGAGATCGTGCCGGAGAAGACGCTGCGGACCGCGATGGACTACGTTGGTCTGCTCTGGGGCGAACGCGTCAACGAAAAACTCGTGAAGACGATCAACCCGCTGAACGAAGTCGAAGTGCATTTCGACAATCCGGCCGGCGGCTTCGACACGCACTTCCTCGAGTTCGATTTCAACCGCGTGAAATCGGAAGGGTCGCTGTCGCACCTGCTCGTCACGGTGAACGACGTGACCAAACGCGTGATGCTGTCGCGCGAGCTGCAGGAGTCGCAGGAGAAGGCCCAGGCTCAGCTCGATCTGCTGTTGCGCATCCTCCACGTCGAACCGGAGAGCCTCACCGGCTTCCTCACCGACGCGGACGTGTCGCTGAAGATGGTGAACTCGATTCTGAAGGAGCCGGCGCGCGAGGAATCCGCGTTCCGCGCCAAGATCGACGGCATTTATCGTCAGGTGCATGCGGTCAAGGGCGAAGCCTCGGCGCTTGGCCTCAAGACCGTGGAGCAACGCGCTCACGCTTTCGAAGAATCGCTCAACGATCTCAAGGGCCGGTCGTCGCTGTCCGGCAGCGACTTCCTGCCGCTGGTCGTCAAACTCGACGACCTGTTCAATCACCTCGCGCAAGTCCGCGAAATGCTCAGTCGGCTGGTCGATCTGCACCAGGCGATCGCAACGCGTCGCACGGCCGGCGGTCAGGTCGAGGCCGAGAAGGTCGACCAGTGGCTCGCGGGTAAGCACGATCAGACCATGCAGATGCAGGCGCTGACGCCGTCGACCGAAGCGGAAGCCAGCACCGGACTCGATCGCACGCTCGAGGATCTCGCCGCACGCGTCGCGACCAGCCAGTCGAAGCAGGTGTCTTTGCGCTGCAACGGCCTCGACGCCGTGCCTGAAAGCTATCGCCGCGCCGTCAAGGACATCACGATTCAGCTCGTGCGCAACGCCGTGGTGCACGGCATTGAAGATCCGCGCGAGCGCGCGAACGTCAACAAGTCTGAAACCGGGCTGCTCGCCGTGGATTTCACGCCGCGCAACAACGGCTACGAGCTGATCGTGCAGGACGACGGCCGCGGGCTGCAGCTCGATCGCATCAAGGAAGTAGCCGTCGAACGCGGCCTCATCACGCCGGCGCAGGCCGCGATGCTCGATCCGCGCCAGACGATGGCGCTGATCTTCCGCCCCGGATTCTCCACGGCCGATCGGGTCACGACCGACGCGGGCCGCGGCGCAGGCATGGACCTCGTACGCATTCTCGTCGCCGAACTGGGCGGTCGCGTCGGGCTCGCCTCCGCCGGCGGCAAATTCTCCAAGTTCAAAATCTGGCTGCCGGCGACTGAGCGCGCCGTCGCTGCTTAATCGATACAAACGACTCGAAGAGGGACATCAATGGCGCTCGCTACCGCACAGGCTCAACCGTTGACGAACGGGAAGCTCAAGCTCATGATTTGCGACGATTCGAACATCATTCGTCGCAAGATCGAGCGTGAGCTGCAAATCGATCGGCTGCAGGTCATCGCCACCGCCTCGAATGGCAAGCAGGCCGTCGAAGCATTCCGCAAGGAACCTGCGGACGTCGTCACGATGGACATCACGATGCCCGAGATGGACGGCATCGAGTGCGTCGAGAACCTGGTGAAAATCAAACCTGACGTTCTCATTCTCGTGATCTCGGCGCTGTCCGACAAAGCTACCGCAATCGAAGCGTTGAAGAAGGGAGCCAATGGCTTTCTGTGCAAACCATTCACGGATCGCCAGCTCACTGAAGCGCTGGAAGAGCTCCTGAGGGGCGCCGGCAATGATGACTAAAGTTGAATTGGAGACGTTCGTCGAGGGAACGACGCATTACTTCGCCACCGCTGCGAATCAGCCCGCGTCGGTCGGTTCGCCCTATATCGTGCAGGAAGGACGCCCTACGATTCAGGAATTCACGGGGCTCATCAGCATCGCCGGCAAACGTCGCGGGATCGTTTACTTCACGGCTTCGCGCCCGATGCTTACCGTCATGCTGATGCGCATGGGCGAGACTGAGCTCACGCAGGAAAACATGTGCGACCTCGTGGGCGAAGTTGCGAACACCATTTCCGGCAACGCACGCCGCGATTTCGGCAAGGACTTCATGATTTCCGTGCCGACCGTGGTCGCGGGCGAACCGGAAAAGATCGTCACGCCCGACAACATTCGCTCATTCGTCATTCCGATCAACTGGCGCAGTCACTCCGCGCAATTGGTCGTGTGCCTTGAGTGATTGCGCGAGTCGCCGCCGCAGCGCCGTGGGTGCGATCGACAGTCCCGACACGCTGATCCTTTGGTCATCGCGATGCTGCAGCGTTCGATAGTTCCGGCCTGATCACGCCTCCCCGGGAAATGCAGTGCATAGCACGCGGCACGATCCAAACCTCGCTGCGTTGCATGCGAGCAGCTCCCTTCCCGGAGAAGTGCTCGATGTAGTAGTGCTGACGGTCGACGCGGGGTTGCTCGCCACGCTGCGGGAAACTTCAGGCCCTGAGCACGCGCTCTGGCATGCACAATCCGCAGACGTCGCGGTCGATCTCCTCGTCGGCGGCCGCTGCGGAATTCTCATTGCTGATCTTGGCGCACTGCGCGGCGATGCAGCCGCGCTTCTCGATCGACTGCACTCACAGTTTCCGGAACTCGTTCTGATGGCGACCGGGCGGCGCGATGAAGAGAGCGCCGTCGCGTCGCTGGTCGCGAGCGGACTCATCTATCGATTCCTGCACAAGCCCGTATCGCCTGCGCGCGCCGGATTGTTCATCACTGCGGCGACGCGCCGCTATCACGAACTGCGCAACGCCGAACCCGTCGGTCTGACGACGGCGAAGACGATCGCTGCGAGACCGCACTTCGGCAAGATCGCGGCAGGCGTCGCCGCACTGATCCTCGCGGCGATTGCGGCCTTTGCGCTGTGGCCCTCGCGCGATCCGCCGGTTCCCGTCGTGGTTCCGCAGTCCACCACGAAAGGGCCGACCACAGCCGAGCAGATCGCCGATCAACTCGCGCGCGGACAGATCGCCTACGCGACCGGTCGGCTCGCGGACCCTCGCGGCGATAACGCGCTCGAATACTATCGGGCCGTGCTGGCGCTGCAGCCGGATCACGCCGACGCGCAGGCTGGAGTAGCGCATGTCGTCGCCGCCCTGGAAACGCGCGTGCGCGAAACGCTGCAGGCGCGCAATGCGCGCAGCGGCGTTGCGGCCCTCGCGGCCCTGCGCCGCGCACAACCCGACCATCCGCGACTCGACGCATTGCAGGCTGAACTGATCGCCATTTCGCGCACCGCTGCTGCGTCATTGACGCAGAGTGCGAACTTCCAGGCCGCACGTGATCAGGCGCCGCGTGCGGATGAGGGCGCCGTCGACGTTTCTTCCAATGACGCTCTGGCTCAGACTTCCGATGCAACCCTGGATGCTGCGCCCGAATCGACTCCGACGCCGCCCGGCGCGCCGGATCTGCAGCGCGTCGTGCAGCTGCGCGAGCGCGGCGCACTGATCGGTCCTGAGGGCGCCAACGCGTACGACGCCCTGGTGGCGTTGCGCGCTGAGTTTCCCGAGGCTGAGGAAGTACGCACCGAACAGCAACGACTTGCGTTCGCGCTGCTCGAGCAAACGCGTACGGCGCTGGCGGCGACCGAGCTGGACGATGCTGCGGCCTTCCTGACGCGCACCGAGACGCTGGTCCCGGGGATGGCGACGACGCGCGCCCTGCAGGAGCAACTCGCCAGGGCGCAGCAAGAGCACGATTTCGAAACCAATGTCGTGCAGGCCGCAACGCTCAAACGCGTACGCGAGGCGGCCGCCGTGTATCCGCGTGAGGCCGTGCGTGAAGGCGTCGAAGGCTGGGTAGACGTCGAATTCACCATCGCTCCCGACGGCACGACGCAGGAGCTCGTCGTCCGCGATGCGCAGCGGCGCGACGTCTTTGAAAAAGCGGCGCTCGACTCGGTGCGCCGCTGGCGATTTCAGCCGGTGCTGAGGAACGGCGAAGCCGTCCCGCAACGCGCGGTCCTGCGCGTTCGTTTTGTGCTTCAGTAGTTCCCGGAATCCGGAATGCGCGCTCCCTCCCCGCGCCGCTGCACGAGCTCGCGCACGGCGGTGATGAGCTGCGCAACATCGATCGGTTTGGCGATGTGCGCCTCGAATCCCGCTTCCAGAATGTGCGCTCGGTCTTCCTCGCGCGCAAACGCCGTGACCGCGAGCGCCGTCAGGCGATCCTGTCGCAGGCGCTCGACTCCCCGTACAGCGCGTATGAGCTCATAGCCGTCCATACCGGGCATTCCGATGTCGCTCACCAGCACATCGAACGAGCGGGCGTCCGCACCCTGCAGGGAGCGCAGCGCCTGAGCCCCGGACGAAACGGCGCAGACCTCCGCGCCATGCTCCGTCAACGTGCGCGTCAGGTAGTCGAGCATCGCGGGTTGGTCATCGACCGCGAGAATCCGCAGTCCCTTCAGACTCTCCGGCTGCATCGCCTCAGGATCAATCTTCCACGTACCTGTGATGTCCTCAGGCGCATGCGTGCTCACCGGCTTCAGCGGCAGGCGCACTGTGAAGATCGAGCCCTTGCCATGCCCGTCGCTGTGCGCTTCGACCTGACCGCCATGCATTTCCACGAGCTGCTTCACGAGCGACAGGCCGAGACCCAACCCCATGCGGCGCGAACTCGATCCGTTTGCCTGCGTGAAACGATCGAACAGATGCGGCAGGAATTCAGGCGCCACGCCTTCGCCCGAATCGCAGACCCGAATCTCGCAATTTGACTGCCAGCATTCCGCGCGCACGACGATACGCCCGCCGGCCGGCGTGAACTTGATCGCGTTGGAGATCAGATTCCACAGCACCTGCTGCAGGCGCACGGCGTCTCCGAGTGCGGTCTCGAACGCTCCGCTCAGCTCCGCGTTGAGCGAAACGCGCTTCGCCTCCGCAGCCGGCTTCTGCGCAGTCACGGCCGCGGCGATCAGCTCCGGAAAATCCACCGGCTTCAGTTCGAGCGCCACCTTGCCCGATGCGATGCGGCTCATCTCGAGCAGATCGGAAATGAGCCGGGCCTGCGCCGTCGTGTTGTCCGCTATGACTCGGAGTCCTTTGCTCAACAAGTCATCGACGTCGGAAAACCGCTCCTGAAGGACGTGCGCCCAGTTGAGCACGTTGGAGAGCGGCGTGCGCAGCTCGTGCGACAACGTGGCGAGAAATTCGTCCTTCTGACGGATGGCGCGCTCTGCTTCGCTGCGCGCGGCGCGCTCGGCGGCCAGCAGCTCCTCGCGCTCCCGCGTGAACAGTTTCAGCCGACTGGCGAGCTCACGCACCGACGCTGCTGCAGTACGCGCGTCGGTAAGGGCGTCGTCGGCCGTACGCTCAGGGGGCGTCATTCCGTGTTCGGAAGTTGAATCCATGCTGTATTTACAACTATCGCACGACGAGGCACTACCGTCGGCTTGTACGTAACTGACGACAGTCGATCAGACATTTGCGTCGCTCGCCATCCGTGCTGCGGGCGCCGCGGCGCCTCGTTCGAATCGTCGACCGAGCCACCAACCGCTGAACATCCAGAGCAGGGCGACGCCCGCGCCCAGGTACGCGACGCTCGCCACGCCGAATCCTGCGCCGGCGACCGCGTTGTTGACCTGCGCCGCAAGCGCATCGGCGCCGCGATAGACTGGCACATCAATCGTATTCTTCGCCTTGTATTTCGTTTCCTTGTCGAGCGGCGCCCACAACATTTCACGGCCCGGCCTCACGAACGCGTACTCGCAGGCGCGTCGCAGAACGAAGACAACGGCAAGCACCGAGAAAGCGCCGCTGGCTGCGAGAGCGAGGAAACCGAAAACCATCAGGAGAGGTACAAACGTAATCAGCGCGACGACTCCGAACTTCTGCGCGATACGTCCCGTCAGGAAGATCTGCGAGAGCAGGGTGAGGCCCTGCACGACGCCGTCCAGACCTGCGAACACCTGGGTGCGGTTGCTGACGTTCGGAAAGTTGATCTCTACCAGACGCAATTGCTCGAAGTACAGGAGCGTGTTGACCGTGGAGATGAGCACGACGAACAGCGCGATGCCGAGCAGATAGGGAGAGCGCAGAATCAGGCTGACGCCCGCGAACAGGCTCCCGCCGATCGGCCGCTCGTCGCTTGCCGACGCCGAGGCGCGCTCGGTCCACTCTCGCAAAAGGAGTCGCTGACAGACGATCGCCGCGAGGAACAAGGCGGCGCCCAGAAACAGCACGCCGCTGTTGCCGATATGAGCGACGCTCAGGGCGGAGACCGTCGGACCCGCCAGTGCGCCTGCGCTTCCCCCGGCGGCTATCACGCCGAACAGTCGTTTCGTCTGTCCGCTGTCAAAGAGCTCGAGCAAAAAACTCCAGAACATCGAAATCAGGAACAGATTGACGATGCTGATGAATACGTAGAAGAACCTGGCCGCCGCCATGTTGATCTGGTCGCCCTGCAATGCTGCGCCCACGAGGGCGAGCACGACTGCGACGACGCCGTACGTCCACGGCAGAAAAACACTGCGCCGAAAGCGCGCAACGACGGCGCCGTAGAGAGGGATGATGAGCACCGAGGCGATCGCGGTGACGATCCAGATGTCGGCCAGTTGCTCCCGGCCGATGAGCGTGCCGATCGTTTCGCGCACGGGGCGCACCGCGAAGTACCCGGCCCACATGAAAAAGAACAGAAAGAATGCGGCGACGACCGCTCGCATTTCGCGCGGTTCGATGGGAGCGATCCATGACAGGAATCGCGCCGGCGCCGTCGGCTTGTTGCTGTTATTGGACATGCACTTCGTTGACGGTTGACGGTTGACGGTTGACGGTTGACGGTTGACGGTTGACGGCAAGAAGACGCTACTGTTCCTCTGACTGTCAACGGTCAACTGTCAACAGCCAACGTCTCTCGGGCTACTCGCTGATTCCCGCCGTTTCCACTTCACCGTACTTCGCGAGCGCCTCGCGCACCGACGCGCCGTCGCCCACGGCGATGATCTGCAGCCGCTCGGAGCCGTAGTATTTCCTGGCGACGCGCTGGACGTCGGCAGGCGTGATCGCCTCCACGCGCTGCGGGTACGTATCCCAGTAGTCCCGGGGCAAGCTGTAGATCTTCTGCGTCGCGAGATTTGCAATCAAAGCCTGCGGCGAATCGAGCGACAGCGCGAAACGCCCGATCAGGGCGCGTTTGGCGTTCTTCAGCTCCGGAGCGGAGACCGGCTCAGCGATGATGCGCCTCAACTCAGCGGACAGCTCATGCAGCGCACCTTCGGTCACCGCTGTGCGCACGTCGGTGCTCGCGACCATCACGCCCGGAAAGCTCGAGCCCGAAAAGCCGCTCGACACGCCATAGGTGTATCCCTTGTCTTCGCGCAGGTTCAGAAAGAGACGCGACGCGGGCCCCCCGCCCAGTATGTGATTCATCACGAGCACGGCGAAGTAGTCTTCGCTGTCGCGCTCGATGCCAAGACCGCCGAGCCACAGCGAGGTCTGCACTGAACCGGGGCGATCGACCAGAAACACGCGCGCCCTCTCGGGCGACGTCAGTTCCGGCAATTTCCTTTCCGGCGCATCGCCCTTCGGCCAGTCGCCGAAAACGCGCTCGAGCTTTTTCGTGAGATCCTTGAGCGTAACATCGCCGTACGCAATGAGCGTGACGTTGTTCGGGCGATAGTAGGTTCTGTGGTAATTCGTCAGATCGGCGCTCGTCAGCGCCTTCAGAACGCTCTCCGGCGGAACGACGTAGCTGCCCGGATGTTCGCCGTAGACGGCGCGCATGAATTGCTCCTGCGCCTGGAAACCCGGCAGCGAGCGCTGGTACTGAAGCTGAGACAGAAAGCGCGTCTTGAACTTTTCAACTTCCGCCGGCGGAAATGTCGGATGACGCACGACTTCCGCAGCCAGCTCGAGGGTTGCATCGATGCTCTCGGTGAGACCGCTCACCGACACCGAACTCTCTCCGGATGACGGCGAGGCGACCGCATTGAGATTGGCGCCGAGCGTCGCCAGTCGCTCCGCCAACTCGCGGCTCGAACGCCGCTTCGTGCCTTCACGCAGCAACGCCGCGGCGGCCATGGCAAGCCCGCGTTTGTCTTGCGGGTCCGCGAGTCCGCCGCCGCCGATGATCAGGTACAGCGAGAACGTCGGCAGCTCATGATCTTCAAGCAGCGCAACGCGCAGCCCGTTCATGAGCGTCGCTTCCTGAGGCTTCGGCAATTGCACGCGCAATGTCTGCGCATTCACAGGCGCTTTGCCCTTGAGTTCGACGCCGACGATCGAGTCTGACCCGGCCGGTTGCGCCCCGGGCGTCTGCTGTCCCAGTGCGAGCGGCGCGAACGCCGCAGTGCCGGCCAGAATCAACTTGATCCTTCTCATGGACCGTCTCCCTCACGCGTCCGGCGCCGCAGCCGCCGGAGCGGGCGCAGGCGCAGTGATCAGCACCGTACGGTTTTCCGGGCGGAGGTACTGCCTTGCTACGCGCTGCACGTCCTCGCGCGTCACCGCGTTGATGCGGTCCAGTCGTGTGTTGATGAGATTCGGATCGCCGAACTTCACGGTATACGTTCCGAGCAAAGTCGCGCGCGTCTGCGCGCTGCGAATGCTCTGCAGGTAGCCGAAGCGCGTTGCGTTCTTCGCCTTCTGCAGCTCCCAGGGCGCAATCGGCTGCTGCGCAAGCCGTTCGAGTTCTGCGTAGATCGCCGCTTCCACATCCTCGACTTTCCTGCCCGGCCGAATCGTCGCGCCGATGTAGAGCCCGCCGACGCCGATGCGCTCATCGACGTAGCCGCCGACGCCCGCCACGAGTTCCTTATCCTTGCTGAGACTCTGATAGAGACGCGAGCTGTCGCCGCCCTGCAGGACCGACGACAACACCTGCAATGCATACTGATCCGGCGCGGCGCCCGGCGCCGTCTTGTACCCCACCTGCACCTGCGCCAGCCGTGCGAGCGGATCCGTGAGCGTTTCCCTTCGCTCCGACCGCTGCGGCGGCTCCTTCAGATCGATCGGCGCCGGCTCGGGTTGACGCGGCACGCCTTCGAAATACTTGCGTATGAGCCGCACCGCCTCTTCCTTGCTGAAGTCTCCCACCAGACTCAGCACTGCGTTGTTCGGCGCGTAGTACGTTCTGAAGAACTGCGCAACGTCCGCAACGCTCGCCGCGTTCAGATCCTGCATCGATCCAATCGTCGAATGCTGATACGCGAAGTTGTCATAGAACAGCTCGCTGAAGCGTTCGTCCGCGCGGCCGTACGGTTGATTGTCGATGCGCAAGCGCCGCTCTTCCTGCACCGCGTGACGCTGATTGTCCAGTTTCTCCTGCGTAATCTCGAGAGAACGCATGCGGTCGGCTTCGAGAAACAGCGCGAGCTCCAGCTGGTTCGCAGGGAGCGTCTGAAAGTAGAGCGTGAGATCGGCGTTCGTCGTACCGTTCATCGATCCGCCGTTCGAGAACACCTGGTAGAAGTGCTCGCCGTCTCCCACGTTCTGCGAACCCTTGAACATCATGTGCTCAAAGAGATGCGCGAAGCCGGTGAGCCCCTTTCGCTCGTTGCGCGAGCCGACGTCGTACGCGACGTTGAGCGCAATGACGGGAGCGCTGTGGTCCTCCACGAGCTGCACGCGCAAACCGTTTTCCAGCACGATCTCGGAGAACTCCACGCGGACCTTCGGCGGCGACGCAGCATACGCCAGCGACACGATCGCAACCGACAGAACTCCTGCGACACGATTCATCGGTCCAGCTCCGATAGGGCGACGGCGAAGGAAGCAACGCGTCGTTGCTTCGGGAGTCAGGGGATCCTCTGGAACACTGTCGCCTCCGGACGGAACGACCTTCGAGCACCTTGTCCCGCGCGACGGGTTCCTTCGGTCATCTTGCAGGCATCTGCATCGTCGAACGTCAGGGTAGACGTCAATCAGAGCTTCCTTAGGCCAGAATACACTGAGGCGGCGCGAGTGCACTATGTTCCTTGGAGTAGCGCAGGGCGCGAAGAGCCTTGCGAAAAGAAAAGGCCGCCAGGGGCGGGTCTTTCATTCTCACTCCATTCCCTGGGATCCTGCCGCCCTGCGACGCCGCGGCTTTCGACGCGGCCCGCTCTTCGGGCGAATTCGGCGGAGCCAAGCTACGGAATCGCCTTGCTCGCGACGTTCGAGAGCGCGCTTTCACCGCCCGCGCTCGAGTACGCCTTGACGGCGAAATACCACGTGCCGGAATTGAGGTCGGTCACCACGTAGGTCGCAAGCCCCGGATTCGCAATCTCGATCGTCTGATTGAGCGCCGCCGACGACGTTCCATAGGCGATGCGGAAGCCCGCGAGATTTGTAAGCGACGAGCCGTCCGTGTTCTGCGTCGGGGGCGTCCACGACAGCGTGGCGCTGCCCGTGGAGGCCTGTGCAACCGTAATCGCGAACGCCGGCAACGAGGCGCTCGCCGCACCGTCGCTGACGCTGATGATGATGTTCGCGTACGAGCCTGCGTGCGCCGCCGTCGGCGTGCCCGACAATCGACCCGTGCTCGTATTGAACGCCGCCCACGAGGGGCGATTCTGAATGCTGTAAGTCAACGTATCGCCATCGGGATCCGCACCGTTCGGCTGGAAGCTGTACGCCGAACCCGCATTGACGCTGGTCGTCGGCGCGCCGGAAATCGTCGGCGGATCGTTCGCCGCGGCGTTAACGGTGATGTTGAACGCCGGGAGCGAGGCGCTCGCGCGTCCGTCGCTCACGCTGATGACGATGTTGTTGAATGCGCCGACGTTCGCGCTCGCCGGCGTACCGCTCAGACGACCCGTCGCAGTGTCGAAGCTGGCCCAGCTCGGACGATTCTGGATCGTGAAGCCGAGCGTATCGTTGTCCGCATCGTTCGCCGTCGGCGTGAACGAGTACGCAACGCCTGCATCCACGCTGGTCGCCGGCGCACCGGTGATCGTCGGCGTTCGGTTCGGCGCCGCCGTCACGTTGATCGAGAAGGCCGGCAACGCCGCGGACGCGCGCCCGTCGCTCACGCTGATGAGGATGTTCGCGTAGGCGCCCACGTTCGCCGCGGCCGGCGTGCCGCTCAGTCGGCCCGTAGAACTGCTGAAGGTCGCCCACGAAGGACGATTCGCGATCGAGTACGTCAGCGTGTCGTTGTCAGGATCGCTCGCCGCCGGCTGGAACGAATATGCCTGTCCCGCCTGCACGCTGGTCGTCGGCGCGCCGCTGATCGTCGGCGGACGATTTTCGGGACCGCGCACCTGAATCGAGAACGCCGGCAGGGCGGCCGATGCGCGCCCGTCGCTGACGCTGATCACGATGTTCGAGTACGTCGCCACGTTCGATGCCGCTGGCGTACCAGTCAGCCTGCCCGTCGAAGCAGCTGAAACTTGCCCACGAAGGACGATTGGAAATCGCAAAGGTGAGCGCGTCGCCGTTTGCGTCTGCTGCGCTCGGCTGGAAGCTGTACGCCTGATTCACCATCACTGACGTAGCCGGCGCGCCGGAAATCGTCGGCGCCGCATTCGACGGCGGCGGCGTCTGATTGCGCGGATTGATGCGAATCCGGAACGGACCGATGGAGCGCGTGTCCCGACCATCGCTCACGGTGATCGTAATGTCCTGCGTCTCACCGACGTGCGCATCGCCAGGCGTGCCCGTCAGTACGCCCGTCTCGGCGCTGAACTGCGCCCACGCGGGCAGGTTGGTTGCGGAAAACTCCAGAAAGTCATTGTCGGCGTCGCTCGCGGTCGGCGTGAATGAGTAGGCCTGTCCCGCCTGCACGGACGCCGCAGGCGTGCCGCTGATTTCGGGCGGATTGTTGACCGGCGTGGGCGCCGGGTCCGCCGGTTGCGCCGGCGGCGTCGTTTCCGCCTGCGCCTTCTGATCCTCTTCCATACAGCCTGCGAGCGGCGCCGCCATGAGCAGCATCACTGCGGCGCGCTGCGCCGTCGCCTTCGCCAGTACGAGCGTCTTCCCGATCAACATGATTCCCACCTTTGTTCTCTTGCGCGGCGCGAACGGCATAACGCCGCTCGCACGCTGCGCGGATGTCTGGCGGGCGAGACGCACTCGTCGCTGAAGCGTGACGAGAGATCGGAGGGTTGGCTGCGGACGCGAGCGCGCCCGCGAATGAATCGCCGATCAACACATGATGCGTCGCTGCGCGGACCGACGCGGTTCATGCGGCAACCCCGCTGTCGTTGGACCTGCTGCTGCACGAGGTCCAGTAGACCGGAGGCTTTGCGTCCCCGCCTTTCGACGGGTTTGCCCATTTCAATTTGCGCTGCTCCTGTTCTTCGACGCCGGCTTGCGCAACGCGTGAGACGCGCCGCGCGCAACGCTGCATCGTCACAAGGCGACGACGCAGACGCCGAAGGAGGATGCGCAACAGGAGTAAACGGCTGAAGGTGACGACAGACGCTTCGTGATGAAGTCTCCGCCGGCAACCCCGCTATCCTGCGCCCTTGCGCGTGCCGGACCGGAGGCTTTGCGTCGCCGTCTTTCGACGGTTATGCCCTTGTAAAGCGAGGTCGAGTTAACACGAGCGCTGTTGCGTTGGCAATTGTCGTTGGCGAACGACAATCGCCGCTCGTCGCGCAGTTGACGTAACACACTGTGTTCACATAACTGCATCGAAGGCTCGCACAAATGGCTCATCAGGAAATCGGCGGGCCGATGCATCCCGCATCGGTCCGCCCCTGAATGAATCCTGCGAACGCCACGGCGCGCATGAAACTACCCGCTCGTTGGCTGCTACTGCACGACGTTCGACACGACGTTCGAGTTGTCGCTCTCGCCGCCGTTCGATGTATAGGCGCGCACGGCGAAGTAGTACGTACCGGGCGAGAGATTCTCGATCATGTACGTCGTGATCCCTGGATTCGCGACCTGAATGGTCTGCGTCAGCGCCGTGGCGGACAGACCGTAGAGGATGCGGTAGCCCGCAAGACTCGTCAGCGCGGAGCCGTCCGTGTTCTGCAGTCGGCGACGTCCAAGACAGCGTCACCGCGCCGTTCGAGGTTTGCGTCACGGCGATCGCGAAGGCCGGCAGCGACGCCTTCGTCTTGCCATCGCTCACGCTGATGACGATGTTCGAATACGCGCCCACCTGGGCGGCGGTCGGCGTGCCCGACAGCTGACCAGTCGAGGTGCTGAACGTCGCCCAGCTCGGCTTGTTCGCGATGCTGAAGGCCAGCGTATCGCCGTCTGCATCCGACGCCGTTGGACGGAAGCTGTACGAGGCGCCCTGCTTGACCGACGTTGCGGGCGCGCCGCTGATCACGGGCGCCTTGTTCGCCGGCGCCGTCACGGAGATTGCGAATGCGGGCAGCGACGTCGTCGCCTTCCCGTCGCTCACGCGGATGACGATGTTCGAGTACGAACCCGCTTGCGAGGACGCCGGCGTACCGCTCAACCGGCCGGTCGAGGTGCTGAACGTCGCCCAGCTCGGCTTGTTCGCGATGCTGAAGGCCAGCGTATCGCCGTTCGCATCAGAGGCTGAAGGCTGGAAGGTGTATGCGCTGCCGGCCACGACCGACGTTGCGGGCGCGCCGCTGATCACGGGCGCCTTGTTCGCCGGCGCCGTCACGGAGATTGCAAATGCGGGCAGCGACGTCGTCGCCTTCCCGTCGCTCACGCGGATGACGATGTTCGAGTACGTGCCGACATGCGTGGTTGTTGGCGTACCCGACACCTTGCCGGTCGAGGCGCTGAACGTCGCCCAGTTCGGCTTGTTCGTGATGCTGAAAGTCAGCGTATCGCTGTTCGCATCCATTGCGGTCGGCTGGAACGCGTACGCGACGCCGACCGTGGCGTTCGTGGGCGGCGTCCCTGAAATCGTCGGCGCTGCGTTCGAACTTGCGCGAATCGAAAACGCAGGCAGCGAACTCGTCTTAGCCCCGTCTCTCACACTAATCTGGATGTTCGTCCAGAGACCCACCGCGGAAGGGGTTCCGTACAGGCGGCCCGTCGACGTGCTGAAGCTCGCCCAGCTCGGCTTGTTCACGATGCTGAAGCTGAGCGTCGCGCCCTCGGGATCCGAAGCCGTGGGACGAAACGAGTACTGCGATCCGACATACACCAACGCGTCGGGCGCGCCCGAAATGCTTGGCGGTTGGTTGGCGGCGGCGGCGACCGTCGGCCCGACAGATGCAGCGAGAAGGACAATCGAGGCGAGCAGCGTCGGCAAACGACGCCGACGAGCAACAGTCGAACAATGCATGGCGATCACTCCCCAAGGGCGCGCAAGAGCTCAACAGCCCGGGAGCGCGTGCATGCACTCACGGGCGCTTCTGTGTCTGACAAGGGAAGTTGTGTCCGGAAGACGCGCGCGAGAACCGCGCGCATCCGATGCTCACTTCACGCCGGCTAGCGCCTCTTCGAGGCCTTTAGCCTGGCGGCAACCCCGCTATCCGTGACGTGCGCCTTACTTGCGCGCACGCCCGAGGACCGGAGGCTTTGCGTCGCCGTCTTTCGACGGGTTTGCCCTTGTTTGACGCCGCGCAGTGTGACGAAGCTGTGCGATGTGACATATCGGACGAGCCCGCATCGGCGCCAAGCAGATCAAGGTGAGTCGCGCTAGGGCGAAGGACTAGTAGTGGACCGGAGAGGGATGAGGCCTGGCTGCGTGAAGCGGACGGCTGCGGCGAGCGCCTTCGAATGTCAGGCGCCCGCCGGGATCCGCCGTTCGCTTACTGGACAACTTTCGAAGCTACATTCGAATTGACGCTCTCGCCGCCGGCGCTCGAATACGCCCGCACCGCGAAGTAGTACGTGCCCGGAGAGAGATTCTCGATCACGTACGTCGTGAGACCGGGATTGGCGATCTCTACGGTCTGGTTCAACGAGCTGGGCGCCGCGCCATAGAGGATGCGATAGCCGGCGAGATTCGTGAGCGCCGATCCATCCGTGTTCTGAGTCGGCGGAGTCCACGACAACGTCGCGGCGCCGACGGAGACCTGCGTGACGGCGATCGCGAAGGCCGGCAGCGCGGCTCGAGGCCTTGCCGTCGCTGACCGCAATGACGATGTTCGAATACGTGCCCACCTGTGCGGCGGTCGGCGTACCCGACAACTGGCCGGTGCTCGTGCTGAAGGTCGCCCAGGTCGGCTTGTTCGTGATGCTGAAGGTCAGCGGATCGCCGTTCGCGTCGGATGCGGTCGGTCGGAAGCTATAAGCGGCGCCCGCGTTGACCGAGGTCGCCGGAGAACCGCTGATCACCGGCGCGCGTGTTCGGCTGCGCATTCACGGTGACCGAGAAGGCCGCCAGGGACGTCGTCGCCTTGCCATCGCTCACGCTGATGACGATGCTCGGGTACGAGCCGACGTGCGTACTGCCCGGCGTACCGCTCAGAAGTCCCGTGACGGTGCTGAACGTCGCCCAGGTCGGCTTGTTCGTGATGCTGAAAGCAAGCGTGTCGCCATCGGCGTCCGATGCGGAGGGCTGGAACGAGTAGGCGCTGCCGGCAGTGACGGACGTTGCGGGCGAACCATTGATCACCGGCGCGGTGTTCGGCGCCGCATTCACCGTGATCGAGAACGCGGGCAAGGACGTCGTCGCCTTGCCGTCGCTCGCGCTGATGACGATGTTCGCGTACGAGCCGACATTCGTCGCCGCGGGCGTACCCGACAACCGGCCCGTGCTCGCGCTGAAGGTCGCCCAGGTCGGCTTGTTCGCAACGCTGAAGGTCAGCGCATCGCCCTCGGCGTCGGAGGCAGAGGGCTGGAAGCGTATAGGCGGCGCCGGCAGTAACCGAGGTAGCCGGAGAGCCGCTGATCACCGGCGCGGTGTTCGGCGCCGCATTCACCGTGATCGAGAACGCGGGCAAGGACGTCGTCGCCTTGCCGTCGCTCGCGCTGATGACGATGTTCGCGTACGAGCCGACATTTGTCGCCGCGGCCGTACCCGACAACAGGCCCGTGCTCGCGCTGAACGTCGCCCAGCTCGGCTTGTTCGTGATGCTGAAGCTGAGAGCATCGCCGTCCGCATCGCTGGCGGACGGCTGTGAAGCTGTACGACTGCCCAGCCGTCACCGTGGTCGCCGGCGCGCCGCTGATCGTCGGCGCGCTGTTCGGCAGAAGCCTTGTACTGAGATCGAAAACGCCGGCAAGGAAACCGTGTTGCGTCCGTCGCTCGCCTGAATGCTGATATTCCCATACTCGCCGACGTAAGCCGCGCCGGGCGCGCCGCTCAGGCGGCCGCTGGAAGCGCGAGAACTTCGCCCAGGCCGGCTTGTTCGCAATGCTGAAACGCACTTTCCTGCCTTCGGGATCGGACGCACTCGGTTGGAAAGCGTATTGCGTTCCCACAACCGCCACCGCGGCTGGCTGACCCGAAATTGTCGGCGGCTGATTGGCGGATGCGGTCGGGATCGATGCGATGGAAGCAGTAAAGAGAAGCGCGGCTGCGAGAATAGTCGGCGAGCGGCGCCGATGGACGATCGACGAAAGCGACATTAGGATTACCCCGCACAAGCGCAGAACATCCAGCCCGGATGCTCGAGTGCATCGATCGGGCGCCTGTGTCGGGCAAGGGGAGTGATGGATGCGGCGCTGCGGAGCGCGATCCGCGATGCTCACTTCACGCCGATGGCTGACTCTGCGATTTCTCAGCTACGGCGGCGACCCCGCTATCCGTGACGTGCGCACTACGTACTGCGTACGCCCTGGGACCGGAGGCTTTGCGTCACCGCCTTTCGGCGGTTATGCCCTTGTTCGACGCTGCAGAGTCTCCCGCCGGCGCACGAAGAGGTGTATCGGGCGACGCCGCAATACCTCAGCGGGATTGTCCCAATGTCTGCATTGGGAGACGGGCGCAGCACATCGCTTCAGCGAGCGCTGCACAGCTACTCTGGCAGCGTAAATCCGTGCTGCCGGAAGAGCCGAGTGCAGGCGGCGACGAGATGCAGATCGTAGAGGCGGCCAGCGCCGCGGTTGATTTCTTCGATCGCAGCGTCCATGCCCGCCGCGGGACGATACGGTCGCGGCGAGCACATTGCTTCGACCGTATCGGCGATCGCCAGAATGCGCGCTTCGAGCAGGATCTCCTCGCCCTTCAGACCGCGCGGATAACCGCTCCCGTCGTAGCGTTCGTGCGACTGATAGACGATGTCGGCGATCGGCGCGCCGAAGTCGATGTCGGCGAGCAGCTGGCAGCCTTCTTCGACATGCGTGCGCATCAACGCGAGCTCCGATTCGCTCAGCAGCGCGGGTTTCGCAAGGATGGACGCGGGCACCGCGATGTTGCCGACGTCGTGCAGCAGCGCCGCGATGCGCAGGGCGTGCTGGCGCTCGCCGTCCAGGCCGGCCTCGCGTCCGAGCGCGACCGCCAGCGCGGCGAGTCGGCGCGCCGAACCCGCGGTGTAAGGATCGTGTCGTTCGCTGACGCGCACGAAGGAATCGATCATGCCCTGCAAGGCTACGTCAGTGCGCTGCAGCGAGCGCAGCGTCTGCGCATGCGTGCGCTTCGCCTGCAGCACGCGCGATGCGCCCTCGGCGAGCGCGGCGAGCATGCGCTGATCCTCTTCCGCATAGACGCTTTCACGATTCGCAACGCCGACCACCGCGATCGTTTCACCCTCATCGATCAGGGGAACGGCGAGGTAGCGCTGCAGGTCCGGCAGACCGTCGCTTTGCGGTTTGCGGGCGGGATCATTGCTTGAAGCGGCGTGCTTCGCGCGCACGCATTCCGTGAACAGACTCGCGCGAGCGAGCGGCCGGGGCTCACCGTCCGCCATCGTCGCCTGCGGCTCGCCGCGGCCGCGCCACGCTGCGAGCGCGATCGTCTTTTGCGCAGCGTCGACGAAGTACAGAAAGCTGAGCGGACTGTTCGAGCTCTCGGCGGCCTGATCGATCAGTCGACGCACGATTACGGTTTCATCGAGGGTCTCGGCCTGTTTGAACAGGTCGACGAGAAACTCCGTCTGACGCTGCTGCACGCGCTGCGAGATCAGCTCGCGACGCCGCTGTGAAACATCGCGAATCATCACAATGCTGTCGGCGCGCGCATCGCCGAGCAGGCCTACGCTCACCTCCACCTCCATGGAGGAGCCGTCCGCGCGGCGATGCTTCGTTTCGTAGCGTCCGCCGCCTTTCACGCGACCGAGTTGCAGGCGCATCGTGGTCTCGCCGACGCTTTGGTCCTCGATCTGCGCCGACGTCATCTTCAGCAGTGCTTCGCGGCTGTACCCGGACATGCGGCAATACGCTGCGTTGACGTCGACTATCCGACCGGCGCGGTCGAGCACCCAGCATCCATCCGCGGCGCCGTCGAAGACGGCGCGCTCCGTCGACGCCCGCTCCTGCAACTGCCTCTCGACCGCGACGCGCTCGCTCAGGTCGCACGCCGACACCAGGTCGGCGCTGCGGCCGTCGAACTCGATTTCCTGTGATGCAGTCGACAGCGCGAGCGCCGCGCCATCCTTGCGCTGGTGCATTCGGACGGACCCGTTCGCCTCCTCCCCAGAGAGCAGCAATGAAGAGGACTTCAGTGCGAGAAACTCGGCGCGCGTATGACCGAACAAGCGCGAGCGCGGCGTCATTGACGGCGATGAAGCCTCCGGTCGCGTGGTCCGCGATCCACATCGGCGACGGATTCGCCTCGAACACCCGGCGGAAGCGCGCTTCGCCCGCCGCGAGCCGCTGATTGGCGGCTTCCAGCCCTTCGACCTGCGCACGCAGACGCGACTGCGCCTCGCGCCCGCGCTCGATCTCCTGACTCAGGGCGCCTGCCTGCGCCTGGATCTGCGCCTGCGCTTTTTCTTCCTGCGCCGCGGCGCGTTGCAGGACCGCTTCATCCAGCACGGGAAGGGGCAGGGTCGGACTGCCTTTCGCCGGCGCGTTTGCGAGCAGCTCGCCGACCGCCGTCACCAGAGCTTCGGCCGATACGGCTCGCGCCAGAAATCGTTCTGCACCGAGTTCCAGCGCGAAGCGTTCGTACTTCGGATCGTCGTGCCGCCGCGTATAGAAGACGAAGGGGATCGATTGCAGGCGTTCGTCCTGCTTCCATTTGCGGCACAGAGCGAAGCCGTCCATGCGCGGCAACACGATGTCCGAAACGATCACGTCCGGCGGCTCACGGCGCGCGGCGTCGAGGGCCGCAAGGCCGTTCGCCGACCTTACGACGCGATGACCCTTGCTGGTCAGCAATTGCTCGAGCGCGCTCTGCTCCGACTCGCGTTCGAATGCAATCAGAATGACGCCCATTCCTGTAACTCCCACCGCCGTCGGGCAGCCTGTTCGGGCGGCGCACCGCCCCGTTCCAAACGACTTGCGAGTATGCCGATTAGGTACTTAGTTGGCACGGCTCAGAGGAAACCTGAGCTGCGAAAGAGAGAAGCGCATCTCACTCGCACGGGCCGCCAGCGAGGCGGCGCTGAATCGGACGGCCTTTGGCGAGCAGGCGATCAGATCGCGGGAAAGCCGCAGACGCGGCGAGCAGGATCGCAGGGCGATCGGGACAGAACCTCTGACCCGACGACACGGTCGTCTTTCTCGACGCTCCTCCCCGACTAGGTCTTCCCGACATGCCGTCAGACCGTCTTTCCCGACGATGTCCTTCCCGACGACGTCCTCTCGACAAACTCAGGCGGCGAAGTCCTTCGCCATGCGCTCCCGCATCTTTGCGTCGGGCAGAGGGCCGAAACCGGCGCTGGAGGTTGTCCCTCATGTGCGTCACGCGCGAAGTCGCCGGGATGACGCAGGTCACCGCCGGATGCGAAACGATGAATTTGAGGAAGAATTGCGCCCAGCTGCTGCAGCCGAATTCGGCGGCATAGGCGGGCAATTTGCGATTGCGCACGTGCGTGAAGAGGTCCGCCCTCCTCAAAGGGGCGGTTGATGAGTACGGCGACGCCGTGCTCCTGGCAGAACGGCAGCAGACGCCGCTCCGCCTCGCGCGTCGCGATCGAATAGTTGAACTGCGCGAAATCGAAGGGCTCGGCGCGCAGCGTCGCTTCGAGATCCGCGTGCGCCGACGTCGTGTAGTGCGTAACGCCCGTGTAACGAATCTTCTCCTCGCTCTTCAAGGCGCGCAGCGTGGCTGCATGCGTACGCCAGTCAAGCAGGTTGTGAATCTGCAGCAAATCCAGCCGCGGCGCTCTCATCAGCCGCATCGACTGCTCGATCTGCGCCGCGCCTTTCTCGCGTCCGCTGGTCCAGACCTTCGTGGCGAAAAACGTGTTGTGTTGCTTGTTCAGCTTCGCAACGAGCTCGCCGGTGACGCGCTCTGCGGAGCCGTACATCGGCGAGCTGTCGATGACGCGCGCGCCAGCCGCATAAAAGGCCTCGAGCACTTCGAGCAGGGGCGCACGCTCCGCCGCATCCGTCCCCGACGTCGAACGTGTTCCACGTGCCCATCCCGATGACGGGAAGCGCAGCCCCATCCTTCGACGCCGGAATCTTTCGTCTGCAGCATTGAGGCATGCGGATCGGCGGCGTGGACGGAACGAGCCATAGCGACTCCGGCGGCGAAATGGCTGAGGAAGGAGCGACGACTGAGGGGTTGCACGGCGGTGAGTCGTGAGTGGCTGAGTCGTGAGCGCGCAAGAGTACGTCATCTTACAACTCACGAGTCACGACTCACGGTTCCGCGCGATTCACCTTCATCCAGTACTGACCGAGCAGCGACACCTGATCGGTGAACTCGCGGAAGTCGACGGGTTTGACGATGTAGCTGTTCGCATAGCGCTCGTAGCTGCGCTGCATGTCCGACTCCTGATCCGATGAGGACATGATCACGATCGGGGTCGAGCGCGTGCGCGGGTCCGCCTTGATCTCGTTCGAGCACATCCAGCCCGTCGATCTTCGGCATGTGCAGGTCGAGCAGCATGAGACGCGGGTTGCGCGTGGCGCGCGCTGCGCATAGGTGCCCGGTCGAAACACGAAGTTGCAGCGCCGCCTCGCCGTCCTGCACCCACACGATCTTCTTACTGACGCCGCCGATTTCGAGCGCGCGCGTCGTGAGCTCCGCGTCGGTCGGATTGTCATCGGCAAGCAAGACGTAACCGGAGTTCATGGGTTACCACGTGCAGCGATACCGATTGACTACTGGCGTGATGTCTGGGTCGTGTCGCGGGCGAGCATGTCTGTCCGAGCACGATCAGGCCTAGCCGTTCGCTGAGCCAGCGCAATCACGAATGCCGTACTCGCGTCGCGATTTCACGCAGATGCCTCGTATCGACCCGACTTGCCGCCATGTCCCGCTTCGAGATTCGTATGCAGCAGCACCGGATGGTCGCTCGTGTTCAGCGATCGCGCAGCTTCGCGACCCACTTCGCGGGTTCGAAGTATTGCACCTGACTGTCCCAATAGCCGCGTTGTGACGAGCATCGGCGGATACGCCTGCGCTCGACACGTTGTCGTACGGCGAATACGACAGCATGTATTCATAGAACGTCGCGCTCGTTCGGATTACCCCACTCGTCGTATTCGAGCGTCGTGAGCGGAATGGTTTCATCGAGCATCGTCGTGACGATGTCGACGAACGGCACGTTCGCCACGATGCCCGCATATTTCTCAGGCGCGGTGTTCAGCGATGACGCCCATCAGCAAGCCGCCGGCGCTGCCGCCGGAGGCGAACACCTTGTCGCGCGCACAGTAGCCGTGCGCGACGAGATGATCGGTCACGTCGATGAAATCGTGGAACGTGTTCCACTTGTTGCAGCAGTCGCCCGGCGTTGTACCAGCGTCGCCCAGTTCCTGGCCCGCCGCGAATATGCGCGATCGCGTAGACGAAGCCGCGATCGAGCAGCGACAGGCGCGCGGAGCTGAAGCTCGGATCCATGCAGATCCCGTATGAGCCGTATCCGTACTGAAACAGCGGCGCCGTGCCGTCGATGCGCAACGTCCTTGCGGTGGACGATCGACACGGGGATGCGTTCCCCGTCGCGCGCCGGAGCCCAGATGAATTCGCTCGTGTATCGCGCCGGATCGAACTCGCCGAGCACCGGGTCGCGCTTCAGCAGCGCGGTTCGCCGCGTCGCGATGTCCTGATCGTAGGTCGTGCCGGGCGTCGTGAGCGAGGTGTAGACGTAACGCAGCTTCGTCGTGTCGATCTCGGGATTCGACGCCGAATCGCATCGTGTAGGCGGGATCGTCCGCGGCGATGTGATACGGCTGCCAGCCCCAGCGTCAGCACGCGAATCTTGCGCAGTCCGCCCGAGCGTTCGCTTACGGCGAGGAAAGTCTCTGAACAATTCGAAATCGACTGCACGAACACTTCGCTGATCGTGCGGACACGACATCGCGCCATGAGCGCGATCGTCCCCGCGATGCGCGACCGGCACGCGTCACGATGCGGAAGTTCTTCGCGCCTGCCAATTCGTGCGCACGTAGAAATGCTCGTGCGCAGATGCTCGATCTGGTACTCGTGCTCCGGCTCGCGCGCAGCGAACACCTTGAAGTTGAGCGTCGGATCCGCAATCGCGGCGCATAGCGCCACTCCGATCTAGTCGTGCTTTCGGCGCCGATGTACAGATAGCGTTCGGACTTGCTGCGCTCGACGCGAGATCGAAAAGCTTTCGTCGGGCTCCTCGTAGATCAGCCGGTCGGCGCTGCGGCGTCGCCGAGCGCATGCGCGCGGATGCGCCGCCCGAGCAGCGTCACCGGATCCTTCTCCACGTACAGCAGCGTCGATTGTCGTCGGTCCAGGCGACGTCAGGCTCGACGTTTTCGACGACCTCGGCGAACAGCGTCGCCGCTCACAAGATCTTTCACGTGCAGCTGATATTGTCGTCGGCCCGACCGTATCCACGGTATAGGCCAGCAGTCGATTGTCCGGACTCACTTCGTAGCCGCCGAGCTGAAAGAAAGGCTGACCGGCCGCGAGCACGTTGCAATCGAGCAGAACGATCTCCTCGCGCCGCGGGGATGATCGGCGCGCGCGCATAAGATCGGATACTGCCGCCCCGGCTCGTAGTGAACGGCGTACCAATAGCCGCGATGCCGCACCGGGACGCTCGAATCGTCCTGCTTCAGCCGGCCTACCATTTCCTCGTAGAGCTCTCGATCAGCGAGTTGTACGGGCGCGAGCACGGCCGTCGGCATAGGCGTTCTCCGCCGTCAGTGCGCAAGGACCTCCGCATTGCTGCCGCTCGTCGTCGCGCAAGCCAGTAATAGGGATCGTTCGCGAGCGCCATGCGGCGCTGCAACATGATGGCCTCTCGGGCGGAGTGCGATCGGTGGGCGGCGATCGGGACGCATCCGGGACGGTCATGGCTGTCTGATGGAGAGAGCGCAGAGCGCACGAGCTTATAGCTGTGCGATCCGAAGCGCCAGTAAATCCGCAGTCGACCTGCCGCATTGATCCCGCACCATGGCGCCGCCGCCCTTCGCTGATGTCTCGACCTGTGCCCCGGAGGCCGTGCTGTCGGCGAGTTGCTTCGGAGAATCCGAGCCATCCGGAGCTTCCGAGGGCTGCACGTGACAATTCTGGGGGTCAGTTCACGCGCGATTTTGCCGCCAAAGGCAGATGCAGTTCTCAGTCATTCCACCTTGCATAAGTAGTATTGCGCGACAAGCATGAAAGCCCCGCAGGAGGGGTCCATGGCCAATGCGCAGCAAATTCGTCCGTCCCAGGGCGGTCAGGACGAGGTCAACCTCGAAATTGACGACACCGCAGAACGTTCGCGCGCTGAGCGAGGAGGGGCATCAGCCGCCGATTCTGGTGCTGAGCCGGGACGCGAATCTCGTCGAGACCGTCAACAAGGCCGGCCCGCGCGGCGCTCCGGTCACCCATGCGCCCGGATCTGGACCATGTCGCCGACAACACTGCTCGACATCTGAAGCCCGGCGTGCTGGTCGTCGATACGGCCAGCACCGCCGGACGTCGCCTCGATGGTCGCGCAGCTCACTCAGCACTTCCCTGAGCTGGTCGTCGTCGTCGCCGGCAAGCGCGAAGACAGCGCTGCGTTGATGCAGCTGACGGCCGCGGGCCGCATTTTCCGCTTCCTGCTGACGCCGCTGTCGCATGGGCAGACGCGCCTCGCGCTGGAAGCCGCGATGACGCAGCACGCCGACCTCGCAGCCGCCGGCCACCGCATGAGCGCCGCAGCAGCGGCGGTGAGCCGGTGGCGGACAAGAATTACCTCGTTACCTACGGCGCGCTCGCGGCAGGTCTGCTCGTCGTCATCGGCGGCATCTGGTTCGGCGTCAAGCAAGTTCACTGGCGAGCCGGAAGCGCCGGTTGCGTCCAGCCGGCAACGCCGGCTGCGGATCAGCCCGGCGGCGTGCCCGAGAACGCCCGGATCCCGTGCAGGCGGAGCTCGCCCTCGCGAAGGAAGCTTTCGACCAGGGCAAGTATCTCGAACCGGCGGGCGAAAGCGCGCTCGACCTGTATCGCAGCGCGCTCGCGCTCGATCCGAACAGCGAAGCCGCCAAAGCCGGCATGCGCTCGGTCGTCGACAAGATCCTCGAGCGCGCCGAAGCGTGCGCTGCTCGGCGAGAAGCTCGAAGAGGCCATTCGCAACATCGAAACGGCGCGCGACATCGACGCCTCGCATCCGCGCCTGTCGTTCCTCGACACGCAAATCGCGCGCGAACGCGAACGCCTGAAGCTCACCCAGGCGCAGGAAGTCGGCAATCGCGTGCGTACGCTGGTCGCGCAGGCGAACGATCGCATGGCAGAACGGCCGCCTGATCGCGCCGGCGAACGGCAGCGCGCGCGATGCGCTGGTCGAAGCGCGTCGTCTCGATCCGACCGATCCGACCGTCGCCCAATCGATTCGCGAGTTGAGCGGCCTCATCACCGAAGAAGCACGCAAGGCGCTGGCGGCCGGCAAGACGGACGAGGCGCAAGCCTACGTCAACGCAGCACGCTCGCTCGGTTCGGCCGGCGCAGCGCTGGCCGCGGTTGAGCGGTCGCTGCACTGACGCGAACCGCGCCGCAGCCGCCGCAGCTGCATCGCGTCGTCCAGCCCGGCCGCAGGCGCCGGCCCGAACGTCGATTCGATGGTGTGCCGACGTTCGTCAGCGCATGAGCGACGGCAAGCTCATCGATCCGCCGGGCGAGCAGCGCGAACGACATGCTCGCGAAGCTGCGC
Source organism: uncultured Gammaproteobacteria bacterium (assembly GCA_963723505.1). Lineage (GTDB taxonomy): Bacteria > Pseudomonadota > Gammaproteobacteria > Steroidobacterales > Steroidobacteraceae > Steroidobacter. The sequence continues at coordinate 24,389 of CAVRQU010000014.1, read as the reverse complement.
ACCGCCGCGCCGACTCGCCCTGAGGTCGAAGAACTCTCGCGCGCGCTGTCGACTCGACTGCTCGATATCAGCAAGCAGGCGACTGCACGCGAAGGCCTACGACCGCGCAGCGCAGCTGATCGCGGGTGCGCGCGACGTCGGCGCCCGCTACAACGAAGCGGCGATCGCACAGGCCGAACGCGATCTGGCTGCCGCGCGCGAAGCGAGCGCGACGCAGTCGACATCGTGTCGGCGGCGTCGCTGAAGCGCACGCGCAAGGTGAACCCGGTATATCCGGAAGCGGCGCGCAAGCGCGGCGTCGAAGGCTGGGTCGAACTCGCGTTCACCGTCATGCCGAACGGCACGGTCGATGACGTCGAAGTGCGCAACGCCAGCCCGGCGAATGTGTTCGACGATGCGGCGATGCGCGCAATTCGGCAGTGGCGCTTCGAGCCGGTCGAGCGCAACGGCGAAAAGATCCCGCAGCGCGCGATGGTGCGGCTGAAGTTCGCGCAGGAACAATAAAGAAACGGAGCAAGCTCCCTCGGGAGCTGGCGAGCCTCCGGCAAGTAAGCTGCCAAAGCGCAGCAGGCAAGCCGCCTAGCGCGGCAAGCCAGACTCGATCAAGGGCGGTCCACATCGTGACCGCCCTTTTCTTTTGGTTCTCCGTTGTCCGTTCTCAGTTGTCCGTTAACCTCAGAGCTTGGCCACGGTGGTCGGTTTGGACGCGCAACGCATAACGCACAACGGACAACCACTCCCGTCACGGCGACAGCCGCAGGGGTCGCGGACGGAGACGATCCTGTGAGCGATCGCGATGAAAGCCATTTTCCGGGCTGTACTCGAGCGCGTTCAAGCGACGCTCCAACTCCGCAGCGTGGTGCGGATCAGGCGTGACGCGCGGGCGCATCAAGGCGGTGGGCTGGGATTTGAGTCGAAGAATCATGGCGTTGTCCCTCTTCACCCTCTTCAGCGGGGTTGCGTCAAGTAACGCACCACAAGCTGCAGTAGATCCATCGACAGCGTCCTCGGAAAATCCTGACACTTTCGCGCAGCTTGCCTGTGAGGGAGTTCGCGCCTATTTCCAGACGTTTGCGTGCTCCCCGAAGTCTGAGCGTTGCACTCGTACAACACAGAAACGCTGGCCCGTGGGCGCTTCCATCACGCACCAGGTCTTGACCCGTTCGATCGGCTTCGCGCCAAGCCCTTCCAGCCGCCTCACCTCGGCGTCGATGTCATCGGCCTCGATGTCCAGGTGAACCCGGCTTTCGTGCGCTACCTGCTGCACTTCGATGTGCAAGTCATCCGGCTGCGTCAGCAATTGACGATAGATCGGATCCGGCTCCTGTGAGCGAGGCTTGAGCGACATCCCGAGCGCCGCGCTCCAGAACGCGGCGGCCTTTTCGAGATTGTCGGTCTTGCAGTCGATGATGAATCCGGCGAGACGGCTGCGATGCATGTTTCGCTCTCCGCTGATGAGGGCTGCTGGGTACTGGACGCTGGCCAGAATGCAGATCGATTTCTGCTCTCTTGCCAGTTGCCAGTTGCCAGCACCCCCTGTGCTAGGCGTTCGGGTTCTTGCCGATCCTCGCCGCATTCATCGCGCCGAGGATGTCGCGCACATCCTCCCGCGCAAAGATGTCAGCGGTGTTCATGGTTACCTTGCGCTGCCAGTTCGCGTGCTCGGTGTGCGTCCCCGGCACGTTCACCGGATCTGACATGCCGATCAGGTCTTCGATCTGAATGATCGCGATGCTGGCGTTCGACAGGCCGAGAAATGCATGGATCGCGCGCGAAAGTGCGGCCGAATACGGCGGCGGGGGCTCCTCCGGTCCGCCAGCGCCACAGGCCGGCGGCGACGAGCGCGAGCAGGAGTTCGCGTCGGTCCGAGGCGCGCGCCGAGTGCGCCTGCAGTTTCAGCTCCTCGCTCGGGTACAGATCCAGCCGATCGCGCAGATGCAGATCGTGCTCCTCCCACCAGCCGCGCAACGTCGGCAAGTCGTGCGTGGTCACCGCAGCGAGCGCTCTGCGCACGTACGCCGACGGCGGTTTGAACTGACCGCCCGGCGTCTGTTCGAAGAACAGCACCTTGTAGTGGTAGGCGCCGTAGCGCTCCATCGCATGCGTCATCGCTGCGGGCACCGTACCGAGATCCTCGCCGATCACGACGCAGTGATTGCGCTCGCTTTCAAGCGCGAGAATCGCAATCAGGTCATCGAGGGGATAGTGAACATACGCGCCGTCCTTCGATAAACGGCCGCGCGGCACCCACCACAGGCGATACAGCGTCATCACGTGATCGAGGCGCAGCGCCGCGACCTCATGCATGTTGTTCGCGACGAGACTGACGAAGGGACGGTGCTGCTGAGCGCGCAACTCCTCGGGATGCTGCGGCGGAATGCCCCAGTCCTGCCCTTTGAGCGCCAGCGCATCGGGCGGCGCGCCCACCGACGCGCCTTGCAGATACAAGTGACGATTCGACCAGGTTTCCGAGCCTGCCGAGTTGGCGCCGACCGCCACGTCGCCGTACAACCCGATCGACATGCCGCATTCGCGCGCGATCTGCTGCGCTTCGCGCAACTGGGCGTCCGCCAGCCATTGCAGGTACAGGAAGTACTCAATGTCCTGCGCGCGCTCGCGCGCGAAGCGCATGACCGCCGGCGAGGTCGGATCCTGATACTCCTCCGGCCAGCTAGGCCAGCCCCAGTACTGCGGCCCCTGCAGCCGCCAGTGCGAGTCCAGGGCGTCGTAAGTCGCATGCAGTTGCAGCGGATCGCCTTGCGAAGCCACGAACTCGCGGAAAGCCGCGGCGCGCGGCGAATCGCGCCCGAGATGCTCGCTCCGAAAATTCGCGTACAGCAGTTTCAACACCTCGAACTTGGCGCCGGCGACGCGCACATAGTCCACGTTCTTCGTCGCACGCAGATCGCGCAGCAACGCCTGAAACCTCCGCTCCGCTACGCGACTCTTCGCCGCAGGGCTTTCGGCGTAGTCCGGCGCGTCTTCGACCGAAATGTAGAGCACATTCAGAAACAACCGGCTCGACGGACTATACGGGCTGATCTGGGCCGGATCCGCAGGCATCAGCGCATGCAGCGGATTCAGTCCGATGACGCCGCCGCCGAGCGGGGCCGCAAGCCGGATGAGCTCGCGCAGATCGCGAAAGTCGCCCATGCCCCAGTTGCGTTCGGAGCGCAGCGAATAGAGCTGCACCGCAATGCCCCAGACGCGTTCCCCGCGGGCGAGCGCCGCGGGTTCGTAGCAGCGCTCCGGGGCGACGATCACGCGCACCTCGGCGCTGAGTCCGGTGTCGAGCGTGAGCGACAGCGTGTGATAACCCAGCGGCCCCGGCGGCAATTCGAGCGCCAGCCGCGAATACGCGCGCCCATCTGCTTCACCGTTCTCTATCGTGGCGAGCGAGGCGAGAGCCGCCGTCCCGTCCCGCGTGTCGCCGTTTTCAAGCGCGCAGCGTCCACCCAATCGATTTCGCGCGCAGGGCCTTCGGCGCCGTGACGGAGAGTCGGATCGGACCGCTTTCGCTCGCCACGACGACCGGCGGCGCCATGCGCGTCCAGCGCGTGATTTCATGCTGGCTGATCGCGCTGTGCGCGCTCGCTTCCTGGCTCGCATCGACGCCCATCGCCGCGAGAATCGCGGCGCGCGACTCGATCGACACCTCACGCGGACGACCGCGGTAGTCGAGATATGACTCGGCGACGCCGTGCAGTTGGGCCAGGCGCGCAATAGCGTCGCTCATCGCAGTGGCTCCGGGCGTGGGACTCGGGGCGCGGGTTGGAAACCAACATGCGGCGGCGTCGCGTGCATCATCGCCTGTGACTCCTCTTTCTCTTTCTCTCTCTGGCCCGAGTCCCGCGCCCCAGGCCCCGAGCCTCAAGCGTCCAAAGAAAAGCCGCTGCGCACGCTGAGCGGCGCATCGCCGTCTGCGAGCAGCACGCTGGAATGCGCGGCGACGACGCAGCTTGCGCCGGCGTCGATGCGGTTGCCGAGATCATTCGCGCGCCAGCGCGCCGTGTCGAACACGATCTGCCATACCGCCCCGGTTCTCGGCTCGGGCAATTTGAAGTCCACGGCGTCATCGCCGGCATTGCAGAGAAACAGCAGATGTCCGTTGGGTGTTCCATAGGGATCCGAGAACGCGTGTCCAATCAGCACCCCGATCGCACGTGCGCCCGCATCGTGCCAGTCGGCGGCGGTCAGTTCATGGCCGAGCGGATGACGCCAGCTCACGTCTTTGTGTTCACGATCGACCTGGCGCGCACCCTTCAGAAAAGTGTCGCGCCGCAACCCCGGCGCCTGTTTGCGCAATGTGAGCAATTGGCGGACGAACGCCATCAGCCAGCTGCGGCGCTCGGCAAGCTCCCAGTTGACCCAGCTGATTTCGTTGTCCTGGCAGTACGCATTGTTGTTGCCGTGCTGTGTGAGGCCGAACTCGTCGCCGGCGAGCAGCATGGGCACGCCCGGGGACAGGAGCAAGGTCGCAGTGAGATTACGAATCTGCCGCTCACGCAGTTCGTTCACCTGCGGATCGTCCGTGGGTCCTTCGGCGCCGCAATTCCAGCTCAGGTTGTGGTTGTGACCGTCGCGGTTGCCTTCGAGATTTGCTTCGTTGTGCTTCTGCTCGTAGGCCGTGGCGTCGAACAGCGTGAATCCGTCATGACACGCGACATAGTTGATGCTCGCGGTGGGCCGGCGGCCGCTGGCGCGAAACAGATCGCTCGATCCGGCGAAACGCTCTGCGAAGTTGCCGAGGATGCCGGGATTGCCGCGCCAGAAGCTGCGCATCGTGTCGCGGTAGAGATCGTTCCATTCAGACCAGCCGGCCGGAAAATGACCCAGGTGATAGCCGTCCGGACCAATGTCCCACGGCTCCGCGATCAGCTTCACGTAGCGCAGTGAAGCGTCGGCTGCAACCGCCTTGAAGAAGCCTGCGTCCGTGCGAAAGCGGCCGTCGTCCCGGCCGAGCACCGCCGCAAGATCGAAGCGAAAGCCGTCGACATGCATTTCCTCGACCCAGTAGCGCATGCAGTCGATCACGAGACTCCGCACGGCGGCATGTCCGATCGCAATCGTATTGCCGCAACCCGTGCGATTCACGTAGTGGCGGAGATTCGCCGGTTTCGAGCTTGTAATAAGCCGCATTGTCCAGTCCCCGCAGGCTCAGAGTCGGACCCAACTCATTGCCCTCGGCCGTGTGATTGAAGACGACGTCCAGGATGACTTCGAGGCCGGCCGCGTGCAGCGCCTTGACCATCGTCTTGAACTCGACGACCGCGTCCTCGATTGCGTACTGCGGCGCGGGCGCGAACCATGCGACCGGGTTGTAGCCCCAGTAGTTGACCAGTCCTTTCTCTACGAGAAAGCGCTCGGGCGCGAACGCCTGCACCGGCAACAGTTCGATCGACGTCACGCCAAGATGCTTCAGATGCGCGATGACCTCCGGATGCGCGAGACCCAGGTACGTCCCGCGCTCGCGTTCGGGCGCCTTCGGATGAAGCTTCGTGAAGCCCTTGACGTGCGCTTCATAGATCACCGTGTCGCGCCAGGGCGTAGCCGGCGGGCGGTCGTCGCCCCAATCGAAGGCGCCGTGAATGACGCGCGCCTTGTAATTGTGCGGCGCGCTGTCCGTCGGATCGAGCTTGTCGTCCGACTCCTGCGACCGGCCGAGCAGCGCTGCATTCCACTCGAACCGCCCAGCGAGCGCGCGTGCATACGGATCGAGCAGCAGCTTGTTCGGGTTGTAACGCAGGCCGTGCAGCGGATCGTATGGCCCGTGCGCACGCAATCCGTACACCAGACCGGGAACGCCGGCGGGCGCCGGCAGAAACCCGTGCCACACGTTTTCCGTGCGCTCAGGCAACGCGAGCCGTGCAAGTTCGCGTTCACCGCGATCGTCGAACAGACAAAGCTCGATGCGCGAGGCGCCGCTCGAGTACACCGCGAAGTTGACGCCCTCGCCTGTCCAGCTCGCGCCCAGCGGCTCCGGCGATCCGGGCTGCAACACGGCGTTCGAATAATCCACGGGAACTGCGTTCATCGCGCGGGATGTTGACGCATGTCGCCGGCGCTGAAAAGCCTGGTTGCGGGCTGACGCTGTCGAAGCGAGGTCAGGTGCAGTGTGTAATGTGTAGCGTGTATCGGAACTGCGTGCGCCGCATACGCGGCGTCGCACCTGACACCTCACACCTTACACGTCACACGTCTCCGTCACTCTTCCCTCTCCCACACCAGCATCGCGAGGGGCGGTAAGGTGAGGCGAATGCGGGCGGGACAGTCGCGCCAGCTCGCGGGCTCGGCGTCCACGACGGATTCCTGCGAATAGCCCGATCCGCCGAAGTGCACATCGTCGCTGTTGAGAAGTTTGCGATAGCGGCCGGTCTGGGGCGCGCCGAGGATGTAATGGTCGCGCGGCACGGGCGTGCAGTTGAATGCGACGATCAGCGGCGACCCGCCCTCGGCCGCTTCTCGCTGGCGCACGAACGCGAACACGCTCTCATTGTGATTGTCCGCATCGAGCCAGCGAAATCCTTCCCACGTGCGCTCGCTCGCATGGAGTTCCGGACGCTCGCGATACAGACTGATTGAGCGCGCGATTCCACGACTGCAATTGCTGATGATGCGGGATGCTGCAGCGCGCCCCATGCAAGATCCTCGTAGTCGCGCCACTCGTGCCACTGGCCGAACTCTCCGCCCATGAACATCAGCTTCTTCCCGGGATGCATCATCATGTAGCCGATCAGCAAGCGATAGTTGGCGAGCTTCCGCCACTCATCGCCCGGCATCTTGTCGAGCAGCGAGCGCTTGCCGTGCACGACCTCATCGTGCGAGAGCGGCAGGATGAAATGCTCGGAGAAGGCGTACACGAACGAAAACGTGATCAGATGGTGATGATGCCGTCGATGGAGCGGGTCGAGCGACATGTAGCGCAGCGTGTCGTTCATCCAGCCCATGTTCCATTTGAAATGGAATCCGAGTCCGCCCAGATGCACGGGACGGCTCACGCCGGGAAAGGCCGTCGACTCCTCCGCCATGGTCAGCGCGCCCGGAAAGTAGTGGCCGACCGTCCAGTTGAGCTGCTTCAGGAAGTCGATCGCTTCGAGGTTCTCGCGGCCGCCGTAGCGGTTCGGCGTCCACTCGCCGTCCTTGCGCGCGTAGTCGAGGTAGATCATCGAGGCGACGGCGTCCACGCGCAATCCGTCGATGTGGTATTGCTCGATCCAGAACAGTGCGTTCGCGATGAGGAAATTGCGCACCTCGTGCCGGCCGTAGTTGAAGATCTTCGTGCCCCACTCCGTGTGCTCGCCGCGCCGCGGATCGGCGTGCTCATACAGGTGCGTGCCGTCGAACTCGGCCAGACCATGCGCATCCTTCGGAAAGTGCGCGGGCACCCAGTCCATGAACACCCCGATGCCGGCCGTGTGCAGACGATCGACGAAGCGCATGAAGTCGTGCGGCGAGCCATGCCGCGCCGTCGGCGCGAAGTGACCGAGCACCTGATAGCCCCATGAGCCGTCGAACGGATGCTCAGCGACGCCGACGATTTCAACATGCGTGTACGCCATGTCGAGCAGGTACGGGATCAGCTGGTCGGCGAGTTCATCCCAGGTGAGGAACGCGGGCTTGCGATGCCAGGAGCGCCGCCACGATCCCGGATGTATCTCGTAGATCGAAATCGGCGAACGCAGCGGATCCCACTCGCGCCGCTGCGCAAGCCAGTCGCCGTCGTTCCAGTTGAAGCCGCCGATGTCGGTCACAACGGAAGCGTTGTCGGGACGCAATTGCATCTGAAAGCCATACGGATCGGCCTTCATCAGGACCTGCCCGTGGGCGCCCACGATCTCGTACTTGTAGAGCGCGCCGGGGCCGATCTCCGGGACGAACGTCTCCCACACGCCGGAGCGCCCATGCGGGCGCATGGTGTGCCGCCGCCCGTCCCAGACATTGAAGTCGCCGACGACGCTCACGCGCTGCGCATTCGGCGCCCAGACCGCAAAGCGCGTTCCACGCACGCCGTCACGCTCGCCGGATGCGCCCCCAGCTTCTGATAGATGTGGTGGTGATTGCCTTCGCCGAAGAGATGCAGGTCGAGGTCGGTGAGGGCGGAGGACATGACGACAGGCTACTGAGCTACTGGCCGCTCAGCGACTAGCCAGAATGGAAAAAGCGCGTCCTCGGGCCGAAGCCAGTCGCCAGCAGCCAGCCGCCGTCACAGGACGGGCTTGATGCCCCAGATGTTGTCCGCGTACTCACGGATGCTGCGATCGCTGGAGAACGGGCCCATGCTGAGTGCGTTGATCACCGACTTGCGCGTCCATTCTTCCGGGCTGGGCGAAGAGCGCATCGACCCGATCCTGCGCGGCCGCGTAGGAGTCGAAATCCGCCAGCACCATGAAATGTTCGCCGTCGCTCATGCAGGCGGTCGCTGACCATCTTCGAGTCGAAAATGTTCTCGGGCGTGAAATAACCGGAATCGATCGTTTCGATGGCGCGCTTCAGCTCCGGGTTGTTCGCGACCGACCTGCGAGGGCGAATACCCCTGAGCGCGCCGCGCGGCGACCTCTTCGGCGGTCATGCCGAAGATGAAGATGTTCTCTGCGCCGACCGCCTCGCCGATCTCGATGTTCGCGCCGTCGAGCGTGCCGATCGTCAGCGCGCCGTTGAGCGACAGCTTCATGTTCCCCGTGCCCGACGCCTCCATGCCCGCGGTCGAGATCTGCTCCGACAAATCCGCCGCCGGCATGATCTCCTGAGCGAGCGACACATCGTAGTCCGGCAGAAAGCACAGCTTCAGTTTGTCGCCGACGCGCGCATCGGCGTTGATCGTGCGGGCGACGTTGTTGATCAGCTTGATGACGGCCTTCGCCATGTGATACCCGGGCGCCGCCTTGCCCGCGATGATGACGACGCGCGCCGGGATGTCGGCGGCGGGGTTGTCGAGAATGCGCAGGTAGCGCACGACGACATACACGAGATTCAGCAGCTGCCGCTTGTACTCATGGATGCGCTTGACCTGCACGTCGAACATCGCATCGACGTTCACCTGAACGCCGAGCAGCTGATTAATCGTCTTCGCGAGGCGCTCCTTGTTGGCGCGCTTGATCGCGCGGAACCGCTGACGGAACTCCGCATCGTCCGCGGCCCACTTGAGGCGCTCGAGATCCTCGAGATCGTTCTCCCATGCCGAGCCGAGCTTCTCTGTGAGCAGCGCGGACAGGCCGGGATTCGCCTGCTTCAGCCAGCGGCGCACCGCGATGCCGTTCGTGACGTTCGTGAAACGCTCGGGCCACATCTGCGCGAAGTCCGAAAAGATCGTTTCGCGCATCAGCCGCGAGTGGAGCTTGGCGACGCCGTTGACGCGATGGCTGCCGACGACCGACAGATACGCCATGCGCACGCGCCGATCGCCGTCCTCGTTGATCAGCGACATGCGGCGGCGGCGGTCGTGATCCTGCGGATACTTCGCACTCACCTCTTCGAGGAAATCGCGATTGATCTGATACACGATCTGCAGATGGCGCGGCAGGAGGCGTTCGAACAGCGACACCGGCCAGGTCTCGAGCGCTTCGGGCAACAGCGTGTGATTCGTGTAGCTGCAGACATTGCGCGTGATGCCCCAGGCCTTCGCCCATTCCATGTCGTAGACGTCGACCAGCAGGCGCATGAGCTCGACGATCGTCAGCGCCGGATGAGTGTCGTTGAGCTGCAGCGCGATGGCGCTCGCCCAGATCCTTTAGCTCGCGGCCTTCGCTGGTGTGCTGCGCGAGCATGTCCTGGAGCGATGCGCTCACGAAGAAATACTGCTGCTTGAAGCGCAGCTCCTTCCCCTGCGGCGTCGAATCGTCCGGATACAGCACGCGCGAGAGATTCTTCGCGTCGATCTGCTCGGCTACCGCCGCCGCGTAGTTGCCTTCGTTGAACGCCTCGATTCGAAACGGCGTGATCGCACGTCCCGACCACAATCGCAGGTGATTGACCGTGGGACTGCGATTGCCGGGAATCATCAGGTCGTAGCCGACGGCCCAGACGTCATGCGTGCCGACCCATTCGTAGCGCAGGCGCCCGTGTTCATCGCGCGTCGCCTGGCAGTGGCCGCCGAAGCGCACGCGATGGCGCACCGCGCCGCGGCCGCTCTCCCAGAAATTCTGAAAACGCAGCCAGGAGCTCGCCACTTCGCGTTGCGCGCCGTCCTCGCCGATTACCTGGGTGAAGATGCCGTAGTCGTAGCGAATGCCATATCCGGTCGCCGCGTAGCCAAGCGTCGCGAGCGAATCGAGAAAGCAGGCGGCGAGCCGGCCGAGACCGCCGTTGCCAAGTCCGGGGTCTTCTTCTTCGGCCGCGATCCAGTCGAGATCGTGACCGAAGGACTCCAGCGTCTCGCGAACTTCCTCCATCAGGCCGTCATCGAACGAGGACAGCGCATTGACGAGGCTGCGGCCCAGCAGAAACTCCATCGAGAGATAGCAGACGCGTTTCACGCGCGCTCGCGCCACGCGATTGCAGGTCGAGATCCAGCGTTCGGCGAGTTCCTCGCGGACGGCGAGTGCGAGCGCGTCGTAGATGTCGCGGCGGGTTGCGGTGCTGCGCGACTTGCCGAGCGCTCGCTCCAGTCGATCGATGATGGCGTCGCGCACCGCGCCGGGGCGCAGGGCGATGGAGGAGCTGATGGCGGAAGTGACGGGGGCTTTCATCCGGAAAGGGCTGGGGGCTGGGGGCTGGGGGCTGGGGGTAGAAGACGGAAGAGCGGCGTCAAAGTCGACTCTACCTCCAGCCTCCAGTCCCCGGCCTCCAGCCATTCTCTACTTCACGGCTGCGACTTTCTCTTCGACGATGCGCCATGAACCGCTCTCGCGAACGAGCGTCAGCTCCTTACGCAGAGAGTTCGCGCCGAACTTCTGGACGAACTTCGCGATGCGCCGATCGGCGCCGTCCGGCTCGACCGTGAGGCCCTCGACCATGGAGTCCGGCGTCGGTCCGGTCGCAACCTGTTCGCGACGCTGCTCCAGCCATGAGGCGCTGCCGGCGGCGTCAGTCGGAGCCTTGAAGCCCGTGGAATACAGGGCGACCACCGCATCCGCCTCGCGATTCGCCCAGGCCTGCGCCCAACTGGCGATGACCTCCTCGGGCGAACGCGCCACGGCGCCGGCCGAACGGAAGTACGACGGAGGCTCATCCAGACATGAGGTGCGGCCCGACGCGTTCGCCGAGGGTTTGATGTCAGGAATGGCGAGCGCCTCGGAGCGACTGGGCATGTTCATCCCCTGGGGGACGCGCAGCGGCTCGTTATTGCGTGCGGAGTGATACGGCTCGTCCGGCGCCTCGCACACACGCTCGGAACCGCCGCAGCCTGCGACCAGCAACGCAGCAGCCGCGCCAGCCAGTAGGAGTTTCGTGCGCACGAGCGGCAAGAATGAATGGTCCATAGATAGCGAATGTTGAGGACTGGAAGCGCGAACGTGAAAGGCGGCATCGCCTGAAATTCCGGCCCGCAGAGGACGCGGCGGTGATCGGCCGCTACCGTACCGTTCGCGCTGTGGGCTGTCCAGCCAGGGCCCAGCGGCCTCAGGTGCAGGCGCCATGTTTCGTCACAATCCATCCGCTATTCGGCCTGGGCGCTTCCTGCGTCCGTCCGTGATTGCGGGACATCTTTAGCCGCGATGACGGTTGGCAGTTGACAGTTGACGGTCGGATCCGGGCGGCTCTTCTGACGGTCAACCGCCAACAGTCAACTGTCAACTGCCTCCGCGGGCGGGTGTCTCGTTCATCCAGGAGGAGCGGTTATGGTGAGTTTCGCGGCTCGGGGACTGTCCGGCGGGCTGTTGTTCCCAGGTTTCATCCTGTGGACGCTCGCGCTGCTTGCGGCCTGCGAGGGAACAAAACCCGATCGCGCGGCCGTGACGCCGCCCGATCCGCTCTGGGCGCCGTTCATCGCCTCGCATACGAGCGGCGTCATCTCGCGCACCGCACGGATCCGGATTCTGTTTGCGACCGACGTCGTCGACGAAGCGCGCGTCGGCGAGGACGCAAGCGCCTCGTTGCGCATCGAGCCCTCTGTTGCGGGCGCAGCGGAATTCGTCAGCACACGTGAGCTTGTGTTCACTCCCGACCGCGATCTGACGCCAGGCGCCGTGCACCGGGTCGCGCTGCAATCTGCAGGGCTCAGGGGCGTGCCGGCGAAACTCGCGCCGTTCACTTTCGTCGTCGACGTCAGGCGGCCCGAATTCGAAGTGTCCATCGGCGGACTGACGGCGGACGCGGGTGAAGATCGTTCACTCACGCTGAGCGGCGCCATCGCCACGGCGGACGCCGAGAGCGCCGACAAGATCGAGAAGCTTCTGTCCGCAAACTACGCGGGCAGGCCGATGGCGATTACATGGCAGGATTCCGGCGATGCTCAGCGTCACACCTTCCTGATTCGCGGCTTGCAGCGCGGCGTGCAGGAGCAAACGCTGCATCTCGCCTGGGACGGCGAACCGATCGGCGCACGCACGCGCGGTCAGCGCGAGCTTGCTATCCCGGCGCGCGATCGGTTCATCGTGACGCAGGTGTCTGCGGCCGACGAGGCGGGCCAGCGCTACATTCGAGTGTTCTTCTCGGACACGCTCGATCCGCAGCAGGATTTCAAGGGATTCGTGCGCCTGAGCGCGGGCAATCCGTCGGTGCGAGTCGATGGCAACGTTCTGCAGGTGTATTCGGACCAGCCCGTGCAGGGCGAAGTCACGCTGACGCTCGAGCCGGGCATCCGCAACCGCGGAGGCGTAGCGCTCGCGGCCCTCGCCCAATACTCCGTCGTCTTCGCGAGCACGAAGCCCCAGGTGAGGTTCACAGGCGCCGGCGTGATTCTGCCGGACGCAAAATTGCTCTCCGTCCCCTTCGAAGCCGTCAATGTGCGGAGCGTTCAAGCGACGGCGTTTCGCGTCTACGACGACAACCTGACGCAGTTCCTGCAGGTGAACCCGCTCGGCGGCGCCTACGAACTCGGCCGCGTCGGCCGCAATCTGTGGCGCAAGACGATTGCGCTCAACGCCGCAGATCTGACGCGCTGGAATCGATTCAGCCTGGACGTCACGGAACTGCTCAAGAAGCATCCGGGCGGACTCGTGCGCCTGACCCTGTCCATCGGGCGTGGCAATGCAATCTATGAATGCGGCGATCAGGGCGCCAGCGCCGATGAACAATTGGTCGATCAGGATGCGAACGACGCGGCGGATGCGAGCAGCTGGGACTATGTCGAAGAGTATTACGGCGTCGAGGACGGCTCGACCTGGACCGATCGCGACAATCCGTGCAAGGACGCGTATTACGCCTACGGCCGAGAGATCAGGGACGCGCGCAATTTCCTCGTCTCGAACATCGGCCTCCTCGCCAAGAAGGATCAGCGCGGGCGCTGGATCGTCGTCGCCACGGACCTGCGCACGGCGACGCCGTTGAGCGGCGTGCGGATCACCGCGCTCAACTTCCAGAACCAGAGTCTCGCGGAAGGCGCGACGGACGCCCGAGGGTTCGCCGAGTTCACCCTCAAGAGCGCACCGTTCACGTTTGTGGCGGACAAAGGCGGCGAGAAGGGCTACCTCAAGGTTCAACAAGGCGTCGCATTGCCGGTGAGCCATTTCGACGTCGGCGGCGAGCAAGTGAGCGCTGGCCTGAAGGGCCACATCTACGGCGAACGCGGCGTCTGGCGGCCGGGCGACGACATCTATCTGACGTTCGTACTGCAGGATAAGGAGCAGACGTCGCCGTCGCGGCATCCCGTCACGATGGAGCTCTTCAATCCGCAATCGCAGCTGACGCAGACGGTCGTGAACACGACGCCCGTCAACGGCTTCTATGCGTTCAAGCTGGCGACGGCGGAGGATGCGCCGACCGGGAACTGGACCGCGAAGGCGACGCTCGGCGGTACGTCGTTCACGAAGACGCTCAAGATCGAAACCGTGGCGCCCAATCGCCTGAAGGTCGCACTCGACCTCGAACAGAGCGCCGCTGGCGCGCTGCTCACATCGGCGCCCGATTGCGGCGAACGCGCGCTGTGCGATGAGCCGGCAAAGATCCGCGGCAAGCTCTTCGCCCAATGGTTGAGCGGCGCGGTCGCGGCCGGGCTGAAGGCGGACGTGAAGTTGCGTCTGACGCCGGCGCCGACGCGCTTCGATCGCTACGCGGATTTCACGTTTGATGATCCCGCTCGCACATTCGCGAGCGAGCCGCAGGATCTGTTCGAGGGCGCGCTCGATTCGCAGGGAAACGTCACGTTCGAAAAAACGATCGAAGCGATCGACGGCGCGCCCGGCATGTTGTCCGCGGCCCTGACGAGCCGCGTGTTCGAGCGCGGCGGCGCCTTCAGCATCAACCACGCGGCGTATGGTTTTTCCCCCTATCAGCGCTACATCGGATTGAAGCTGCCGAAAGGAGACGTCTCGCGCGGCATGTTGCGCACCGATGAGCGTCATACCGTGGAGCTCGCAAGTCTGTCGGCCGCGGGCGAGCCGACGGCCATGCGCAAAATCGAGGTGACGCTCTACAAGATCGATTGGAAATGGTGGTGGGACACGTCGGGCGATTCGCTGGCTCAGTACGCGCAACGTACGCACACAAGCGTCGTGCAACAGAGCGTCGTCAGCTCAACGGGCGGCAAGGGCGATTGGCAGTTCGAGATCAAGTACCCGGCCTGGGGCCGCTATCTGATTCGCGCCTGCGACGTGGATGGCGGCCATTGCGCCGGCCAGACCTTCTATATTGACTGGCCGATGTGGGCGGGACGCGCGCAGGATCAGTCAGGTCCGGCGGCGAGCGTGCTGGTGTTCACGGCCGACAAGGAAAAGTACTCGGTCGGTGAAACCGCGACGATTCAGCTGCCCGAGACCAGGGAAGGGCGCGCGCTGTTCACGGTTGAAAGCGGGACGTCCATTCTCGAAGCGCGCTGGATCGATTTCGCGCGGGACTCGAATCGCATCACCTTGCCCATTACACAGGCGATGGCGCCCAACATATATGCGAGCGTCACGCTCGTGCAGCCGCACGGCAAGGCCAACGATCGACCGATCCGTCTCTACGGAGTCATTCCGCTTCATGTGACGGATCCGGGGACCTCCCTGTCGCCCGTCGTGAATGTCGCAGCGGAATGGCGGCCGAACTCGACCGCGAGCGTCGAAGTGAGCGAGCGCAACCAGCGCGCCATGACGTACACGGTTGCGGTCGTCGATGAAGGTCTCCTCGATCTCACGAGCTTCAGAACGCCCAACCTGCACGCCGAGTTCTACCGGCGCGAGGCGCTCGGCGTGTCTACCTGGGATTTGTTTGACGACGTGGCCGGGGCCTACAGCGCCGACCTGGAGCGCTTGCTGGCGCTCGGCGGCAGCGACAGCGGACCGATCAGGAATCCGGATGAACGCCGCACGCGCTTCCCGCCCGTGGTCCGTTATCTCGGGCCGTTCGAGCTCAAGGCGGGCGAGCGCAAGCGCCATCAGATCGAGCTGCCGCAATATATCGGCGCCGTTCGCGTCATGGTCGTCGCCGGCCAGCGCGGCGCCTACGGGTCGGCGGAGAAATCCGTATTCGTGCGACAGCCATTGATGCTCCTGCCGACGCTGCCGCGCGTGCTCGGGCCGGAAGAGGAGATCGCGGTCCCTGTCTCGGTGTTCGTATCCGATCCCGCCATCAGGCAAGCGACGGTGCGGATCGAGGCCGACAGCGCCTTCGAGATCGTCGGGGAGCAGACGGTCACGCTCAACTTCTCTGGTCCCGAAGAGCAGCTCGCGGCGCTCAGGCTCCGAAGCAAGGCGCGCCTCGGCGCGGGGCTCGTGAAGTTCACCGCGACGGGCGGCCAGCATCACGCGGCGGCGGAAATCCATCTGGACGTGCGCAGCCCCAATCCCGCCACGACCAACCGCGTGCAGCGCGCGCTCGAGCCGGGTGAATCCTGGGCGCTCGATCTGACGCCTCATGGCCTGGCTGGCACGAACGTCGTCTCGCTCGAGGTCTCGGCGGCGCCGCCGCTCAATCTTGAACGGCGCCTGCACTATCTGATTTCGTATCCTTACGGCTGTCTCGAACAGACGACCTCAGCCGTCTTTCCGCAATTGTATCTGTCCAGCCTCCTCCGGCTCGAAGACGCGCGCAAGCTTGAGATCCAGCGCAACGTGCAGGACGGCGTGCATCGCCTGAGCGGCTTCCAGGCGCCCAACGGCGGCTTCATGTACTGGCCTGGCGGCTTCTCTGCACCCGATTCGCAGCTTCGCGATACGTGGTCGACGAGCTACGCCGGACATTTCCTCGTTGAGGCGAAGAAGCTCGGCTACAGCGTGCCGGAGGCGATGCTCGGCGGCTGGATCCGGTTCCAGCGCGCAACGGCGCAGAGCTGGAGCAGTCAGGGGGAGAGTGAATCGCTCGATCAGGCGTATCGCCTCTACACGCTCGCGCTCGCCGGTCAGCCGGAAATCGGCGCGATGAATCGGCTGCGGGAACGGAGCAGTTTGCCGGCGTCCGCTCGATGGATGCTTGCCGCAGCGTACAAGTTGGCGGGTCTCGCCGATGCAGCGGTCGACCTCGTGAAGAACACACCGGCTGCGGCGGCGGACTATGCCGGCCGCGAGGAAATCTTCGGTTCGGAGCTGCGTGACAACGCCATCGCTCTCACGAGCCTGATCACACTGGGGCGCGCAAAGGATGCGCAGCCGCTTGCAGATGAAGTCTCGCGGCGCCTGAGCTCGGAGGATTGGCACAGCACGCAGTCGACTGCGTACGCGCTGATGTCCATGGCGCACTACGTGGGCCTCGGCGAGTTCTCGAGCTACACCTTCGAACGCACGATCGACGGCAAGACCGCGTCGACCACCGTCGCCTCGCCGCTGTACAGCACGCGCTTGAGTGATTTTCCGGATCGCGGGGCCCCGGTGAGAATCGCCAACACAGCAGATCGCAGGTTGTTCGTGAGCTTCACCACGCGCGGCGTACCCAAATCGGGCGCCGACGTCGCAGGCGCGCAGGGCCTCTCTCTCAAGGTCGAGTATCGCGATGAGGAAGGACGGCCCCTCGACATTACGCGGCTGCCGCAAGGCGCCGACCTGATCGCCGAGATCGCGGTGAGCAATGAGTCGGGCCATCGCATCGACAACATCGCGCTCGCACAGCTCGCCGCGGCAGGCTGGGAAATTCACAACGAACGCCTGGAAGGACTGGAGGCCACAGGCGCGCGCGAGAACGCCGACGCGCCGCGACCGTGGTGGTGGGACGCCGCCGCCACGGCGACGCGCGCCGAGTACGTCGATATCCGCGACGATCGCATCTATCGGCACTTCAGCCTGAAGCCGCGCGAGCGCATCACCTTCGTCACGCGCTTCAACGCGGCGTACCGAGGCCGCTACTACCTGCCGGGCGTCGCCGTCGAAGCGATGTACGACGCTTCCCGCTACGCGAGAAGCAAGGGGCAATGGGTCGAGGTCGTGGAGCAGACCGGGCAGTAGCCGCAGGACCGGAAGGAAATGAATCGCCGCAAAAAAGCGCAAAAGGGATGCTGGAGCTCCGAGCTTCTCGGTCTTCGATTTGCGTTCTTGTTTGCGCCTTTTGCGCCTTTTTGCGGCTATTTCTCTTTCGAGGCCTTGCGCAGTGAGTAGCAGGCGCACGCTTCTGATCGTCGGCAGCGCCGTAGTCGCGGCGTCGATCGCCTATTGGCGCGCTTTGCCGCAGCCGCTGTTCGCCGCGCCGCTCGCGACCATCATGCTCGATCGACACGGAGAACTCCTGGGCGGAAGGATTGCAAACGATGGTCAATGGCGTTTTCCGCCGCGTGAGCATGTGCCCGGGAAGTACGCGCGCGCGCTCATCGAATACGAGGACCAACGCTTCTACTCCCACCATGGCGTCGATCCGTTCGCGCTTGGACGGGCGATCTTCATCGATGTGCGCGAGCGCCGCATCGTCAGCGGCGGCAGCACGCTGACGATGCAGGTTGCGCGCCTCGCGCGCGCCCGCAGCGAACGCGGCGTGACCGACAAGCTGCTCGAAATGCTGCTGGCGACGCGGCTGGAACTGGCGTTCGACAAGGAGAGCATTCTCGCCATGCACGCCGCGCATGCGCCGTTCGGAGGCAACGTCGTCGGACTGGAAGCGGCGTCCTGGCGTTACTTCGGCCGCAGTCCCGCGCAGTTGTCGTGGGCCGAAGCGTGCACGCTCGCCGTGCTCCCCAATAGCCCGGCGTTGATTCACCCGGGGCGGAATCGCGCAGCGCTCCTCGTCAAGCGCAATCGACTGCTCCGTCGCCTGCACGAGAACGGCGACATTGCAGCTCTGGATCTGGCGCTCGCGCTCGAGGAACCGCTGCCGCTCGCGCCCGTCCCGCTGCCGAAC
This sequence comes from uncultured Gammaproteobacteria bacterium, assembly GCA_963723505.1. GTDB lineage: Bacteria > Pseudomonadota > Gammaproteobacteria > Steroidobacterales > Steroidobacteraceae > Steroidobacter. The sequence continues at coordinate 6,056 of CAVRQU010000014.1, read as the reverse complement.
GCGGCCCCGCATCTGCTCGCTACGCTGCAGGCCAGAGCGCCGGGACAACATCGCTTCGAGACGACGCTAGACCGCACGTTGCAGAACACGGCGACGGCGCTCGTACAGGAACGCGCCCGGGTTCTCGGCGCGCAGCACGTTCACAACGCCGCCGCCGTCGTCATCGACAACCGCACGTTCGAAGTGCTGGCGTACGTCGGCAACTCGCAGTGGTCGATGAGCGATGACCGCAGCTTCGCCGTCGACATCGTCAGGCGGCCGCGCAGCACCGGCAGCATTCTGAAGCCGCTCCTCTACGCCTCGATGCTGGAAGCCGGTGAGATTCTCCCGCACACGCTCGTTCTCGACGTGCCGACGCAATACGCCGGCTACATCCCCGAGAACTTCGACCGTCAGTATCGCGGAGTCGTTCCGGCCAACGTCGCGCTGGCGCAATCGCTGAACGTTCCTGCGGTGCGCATGTTGAAACAGCACGGCGTGCAGCGCTTCTACGGTTTTTTGCAACAGGCAGGCATGTCGACGCTGGTGCGGGCGCCGGACGACTACGGCCTCACGCTGATTCTCGGCGGCGCGGAAGGCACGCTGTGGGAGATCTCGAATCAATACGCGAATCTCGCTCACATCGCGCGGCAGATTTACCCCGGCCAACCGGTCACGTACCGCAAACTGCGCGTGCTGACGAGCGATGCCGCGGAAACGCAGCGGCGCGCCGAGATCGGCGCCGCCTCGGCATGGCTGACGTTGCGCGCCTTGCTCGAAGTTTCGCGGCCCGGGGAGGAGGCGCACTGGAAGAACTTTGCGTCCAGCCGCCAGATCGCCTGGAAAACGGGAACGAGTTGGGGACTGCGCGATGCGTGGTCGATCGGCAATAGCTCCCGCTACACGGTTGGCGTCTGGGTCGGCAATGCGAACGGCGAAGGCAAGCCGGGTCTGACCGGCTCGGCGGCGGCCGCGCCGTTAATGTTCGCTCTATTCGACAGCCTGGAAGACGCGGAGTGGTTCGTCGAACCGAGCCTGCTCATGAAGGACGTCGAGGTCTGCAGCAACGACGGTTATCTCGCCAACGGCGCGTGCGACGTCGCGGGCGAGCGCGTGCCCCGCGGCAGTCATTTCGACCGGCTGAGTCCCTACAACCAACGCGTGCACCTGAGCGCCGACGGCCGGCGGCGCGTCGATTCGAGCTGCGAGGCGATCGACCGCATGCGTCACGAAAATCGCTTCGTGCTGCCGCCGGCGGCCGAGTTCTACTATCGGCGTCAGCACGCGAACTACCGCGCTCTGCCGGCGTATCGCAGCGATTGCGAGCAGGCGGGCGTGCAAAGCCCCATGGATTTTCAGTATCCGAACCTGGCCACGCGTCTCTATATTCCGATCGACTTCGGGACGCAGAAGGGCCGCGTCGTATTCGAAGCCGTGCATCGCAACGCCGGCGCAATGCTGCATTGGCATCTCGACAATCAGTACCTCGGCGAAACGCACACGTTCCACGAGCAGGCGCTCGATATCGCCGCGGGAGAACACGTGATCACGATCGTCGATGCAGAAGGCGCGCGACTGTCGCGTCGGTTTACTGTGCTGGCGGGTGAGTAAAAAGATCCATTGCAGTTCTAACGACCCGCGTATCCGGGCGCCGCCGCGCAAGCAGCGGCGCTGCGGTTGACGCTATGTAACGGCGAGTCAACTGTTCTTCTCGTCGCCCAGCCAACGATAGGCAACGCCAGCGAGCGCCCCGCCAATCAGCGGCGCCGTCCAGAACATCCAGAGTTGGGCCAATGCCCACCCTCCGACGAAAACTGCGGGGCCCGTGCTTCGCGCGGGGTTCACGGACGTATTGGTCACGGGAATGCTGATGAGATGAATCAGCGTCAGGGCCAAGCCAATCGCGATTGGTGCGAGCCCGGCCGGTGCACGCTTGTCTGTTGCGCCGAGGATGATGATCAGGAACATGAATGTCATGACTACTTCGGTGACAAAAGCAGACGCGACCGAGTACTGGCCGGGCGAATGTTCCGCGTAGCCGTTGGACGCGAGACCAGTCGCAACATCAAATCCAGCCTTTCCGCTGGCGATGAGGTACAGGAGGCCCCCTGCCACGATCGCGCCCAGGACCTGCACGACGATGTATGGAATCAACTCCGAGGTATTAAAGCGGCCTCCTACCGCCAGCCCGACCGATACGGCCGGATTGGGGTGGCAGCCTGAGATGTGGCCGATTGCGTACGCCATCGTCAGCACCGTCAACCCGAAGGCGAACGAGACTCCGAGAAGCCCAATTCCCATATCAGGAAACGCTGCAGCCAGGACGGCGCTGCCGCAACCACCCAGAACGAGCCAAAAGGTTCCGACAAATTCCGCAGCAAGACGATTGGACAATCTCATCTTCTTCTCCCTCTGCCTTTGTTGGTTCCGCTACTCCACAACGAACAACGAACTCGCCATGACGTCACCCTTGGGCGGCGTGTTGACTTTGCACACGTCGGCTCGACGTTTGTTAGCATTTCTACGTAGTAACCTTCCCGATTCGTAGCACCGCCGCCGTGCTCCGCGAGCGTGCATGGCGTTGTTGTTGGGTCTTTTAGATGTCCTAATTTCCAGCAAAAACCCTTCGGTCTGGCGCATTACCTCTTCTACGACACGATGCAGAGAGCAACCCACGGCGCCACATTGAACAGAAGAATCCCAACTTTGTAGATGGACATGCCCACATAGTGGACCTGGATCAACCCGTCAGCCGACCTGCGGATAACTGAATCTGTACTGCCGATGGGGGAGATGACGAAGGCTGTCCGTTGCATGACTCACCATCGTGTGTGAACGGTAGGTGGGGTCGTTCTGGGGCCGTTTCTTGGACAACCGAGAGTCGCTCGCGAAGCACCGCGGCTTGTGTCGCCCGCGGCCGCAACGATCGGTGTTGGCGAGTCGCGCCGCCTGCGCGCATTGCCCCGCGATCGGTCGCGCCGGCGCGTCGAGGAAGACTTGAGTTTCGAGTGGGAAGTCGTCGAAGGCGGCGGATCGCTCGACACTCCGCACGACCAAGAGGTGGCATTCACGGCCGCGCGCGTCCCCGGGCTCGCGAGGATCCGCGTAACGGTGCGCCAGCGGGACATCGCCTGCAGCGGCGAGGCGCTCGTCACCGTCACGGAATCGCTGTTGCTGGTCAGCGCCCCCGGCGTCGTGAACACGCGTGGTCTTCCGGGTTACACGCTCGAACGCGCCGCGGGCGAACTGTGGCGTTCGCGTTTCGATCAGTCGCGCAACGTCATCGTCGTCAACAACGGCCATCGCGATTTCGTCTTCGCATCGCGCACGCAGGCACTCAAGCTGCGCTACGTGATCCGGCTCTATGTCAAGGAACTCGTGCTTCGCAACTTCGCGGGTCTGCCGGCGGATCAGCTCCTGGAGCGCATGATCGAGCTGTCCCTGTACACGGAAGAAAAACTCAGAAGCAGCGCGTGACGGGATCGCGCCGTCCGTGAGCCGAAGCGATGCGTTGAGGCTCGGGCCCTTTGGCATGAGGAAGCGGATGACGTCGCCCTCCGCAAGCAGTTGTCCGTTCTCGTTGTCCGTTGTGCGCAGAAGCAGCACTGCAACCAGCCTCTGAACGGTCAACGGGCAACTCACAACTGACAACTCGTACACGTCCTTCGTGGACGGTGCGGTGGTGGAATCGGCACTTGCGCGACTGCTTGCGGCAGAACCGGAGTTCACGGCCAGCGAGAGAACCTCCATTGCCCATGAGCGTCGGCATTTGCCCGCAATTGAACTCGTTGATGCGTGAGCCGCTCGTCCTGGATCTGCGTGAACACCTCGAGCTGGCTCTCAGTGAGCACGCTCGCAGCACCGCGTATCAATCGGCGGTTGTAATCTTCCAACTGCGCGAGGATCTGCTCCTCGGTGGATGTGTTCTTCGTGTCGCTGGCCATGAACTGCCCACCGTACCAAGTGCCCATGGTGCGCGTGACGTTATGGCCTTCGTACTGCTCTTGCAGCTCCTTCGCGAAGCGCTCCCGTTGGTCTTGCAGAACGGTTACCAGCCGTGCGCTTTGATCATCTCGAAGTGCGTTAGCTTCGCCTAGTCGCGCACGAAACCGGCTGACCTGAGCCCGCACTGCCTGGCTTGCTACGTACTCCTCATACTGCTGCGCTTTCTCGTCTCCCAGAAGGTCGGCGACGTCGCGTTCCTGATTGCTTTGGAGTCCTTTGAGTTTGTCCATGAGGCTGGCGGACAGGGTGTCCTCCCGTGCAAACAGCTCCATGCGTTGCAGAGCCTGCTCCGCAAGCAATTCCAGCAATCGGTCGTAGTCCTCTATCGTCAGCCCAAGATCGCGCGCTAGATCGGGATTCGCGGCGTGCAATTCTGCGCGTTGCTGAGCGCGAAGGAGCTCGCGGCCGGTCGGGTCCTCCAGCATCCTCCGTCGCCAAGCTCGCTGATCATTTCCAGTCGCCTTCAAACTGGAAGTCTGATTCCCATCTGGCGCAACGTCTCGAGCGGAAGAAGCCGGTTGTTTCGAGAGTTCCTCACGAGCAGAGCCGGCTCGCAAGGTATCGATGCCCGAATCCTGCCATGCGGCCGCCAGCCGCTCGCGTTCGATTTGCATCACGCGAGCCTGTAACTCCTGGCGACGGTCCGCCTCGGCGCGAGTGCGTCCGCGTTCTATCTCGATCTGGTTCAGGAGATACGCGCATGCAACGGCAAGCCCGACCGCTACTGTGACCAGTCCCAGTATCAGCTTCTTCATCCCATCTCCCTACAGCCATCTGCAGGAACCAGACTGCGACGCCGAACGAGTGGAATCGGACGGATGCGGAGCCTACCGTCACGAACCGAGAGCGACAACCGACGCAGAGGCCCGTTGTCACCAATGTCCCATTGGGCTCGGATGGAATCCTACCGATCGTCTTCATCCACGCATGCCGATCAGGCAAGTTCCAGCCGGAACGTCGATGTTAAATCGCCGCGAATCTCGAAACGCCATCGCCCCGCGTGCGGCGTGCCTGATGCAGCAAAACTTCGACGGCTAACCCATAGTCCATCGACTCGCCAGCCCATCGGGTCGCAGCCGATGCGCTCGTGTGTCTGAATGCCGCGCACCTCGTGTTCCGTTGGTCAGCTGCGTCCAATCAAAGGACATGCACGTGATCTGGCGCCAGACTGTCAAACGATCGGCCATTTGGGTTGCACAAATGGGATCGCGCCGTCGTCGAGCAACGTGAATCACGACGCCACCTTCGTGGACCCATGCGGTGGTGAAAGCGGCACAGACTCACACAGATTCGACGGCTTCGTTTCTCCACCGTTCGCCCAATGATGGATGTGGTGCGCATCGACCCAGCGCGTGTTCGTGCAGCCCGGGAAGCGGCAGCCGCGGTCGCGGGCGTTCAGGAAACGACGCAAGAGGCGATGAGATTGTTCGTGTCTTGCGCCCAACGTTGAGCGGCTCGCCGTCCTCGTTTTCGACTTATCGCGACGACGCTTGCGTCGCACGCGAGACGCCGTGCAGTTTCAGCCGCGATTGAGGGGCCTTCCTCGATCTCGCAGCAGCCGGCTTCCTTGTGGCGCAACGTTTCCGCGGAAAGGTGGATGGAAATGAGATGTCGGTCGCCGCCGTTCATCGACGCCGACCCGTGTCCGATGAAGCTTTCAGCAAGAAGCCCGAGGGCATCAGCACGCCGCACCTGAATCTCCGATTTGACAGTTGGCGTTTCTGCGGAAACGTCCGCCGGCGCGAGTTCATCTTCCAGCCTGTAACGCCTTTAGTAAGAGCGCACCCACTTCCGTCGGGACGCGGCCATCGAAGGTCAGCGAACCGTCATCGTCGTACCGGTAGCTGAAGTACCGATTCGCCTGTTGCTTAGCCTCTCTTCGAAGTTCCTCCGCATCCTTCGCACGCCGATAGCCGCGCACGAGCTTCTCGACGTGATCGGCTGTGCCGTGCAATGCGATCGACAAGAAGTATTCCTCAGTCCCGGAACACGCAACGCGGGTCAATGCACGCCGCTTTTGGATGGCTTGGCTCCGCCGCGGCATAGCCAGCGCCTTGAGGGCGGAGTTCGCT
>CAVRQU010000013.1:0-402395 GCA_963723505.1 uncultured Gammaproteobacteria bacterium | reverse complement strand
CGCGGTACTTGAGGTGCGCCACGCCAGGTGCCCTCGAGCGCGCGCGATCTCTTCGAGCCGGAGACCGGGACCGACACCCTCGAAGAGGCGCGCACCGCCGCCCAGGACGATCGGCACGACGTGGAGCTCCAGCTCGTCGACGAGACCGGCGGCCAGGTACTGGTCGATGACGTCGGCGCCGCCGCCGATGAAGACGTCCTTGTCGCCGGCCGCCTCGGCGCGCCTGGCTCGAGCGCCGGACTCGATGCCGTCGGTGACGAACGTGAACGTCGTGTCCGGCGAGGATCAGCGGCTCCCGCTCGGATGCGTGGGTGAGGACGAAGACCGGCTTGTGGAACGGCGGGTCCTCGCCCGACCAGCCTCGCCACGGATCGTCGCCCCACGGGCCGCGTGTGCGCTGGACCGAACTTGCCGCGGCCCATGATCTCGGCGCCGACGTTCGCGCGTCGCCTCCTCGGCGACCACGCGGCGTGCTCGTCGTTCTCCTCGCCGCCCTCCATGCCGGCGTGGCTCGCGCCACGCCTTCAGCCTCGGTCAGCCAATCGTGAAGGCCGTTCGCCGCCCTCGCCGAGCGGTTCCTCCTGGCTCTGGTTCGGACCGGCGACGTAGCCGTCCAGCGAGGCGGCGATGTGCGACGCGGACCTTGCTCATGTCGTTTACCTCCCTGATCGCATGACTCAGCAGTCGAAGGCGAACCAGCACAGCTCGTTGCGCAGCCGCTGGTCGTCAAGCACGAGGTCTCGGATGGGATTGGGAAGCCGGGCGCGCTGCCACCCGGCACTATCGGCGGCCGGCTTCGTCACACGCAGCTTTGGGCGCCGCCCCCCGCGCCGGCCTTGATCGCATAAGCCGCGGCGCCCAGTTCGTGGGCTGCGACATGGCCGACCGCCGCGGCTTGGCCGGCGGCGTAAGCCGCTTCTCTCGCTGCGCCGGACAAATCTCTGGCGGCGGCGTTAGCGTGGCCCTCCGGCCGCACGGGCCTCAGGTCATCGTTCACCTCACCCCGCGCCCAGGGCGCGCCAGCTCGATGGCCCGCCGCGGACGGTCGTCCCCCGGCCGCGCTTTGCTCGAAGTGGTGCAGCACGTGCTCCGCCAGTCGGCCGCCCACACCGCGAGGAGGTGGTGGTCAGCATCCTGCGAGGCTGCCGCCGCGACGGACGGTAACAAGCCGGGGGTCCCGGACCTTGGGAAGGATCATCGGCATCCAGCATACGGGGGAGCACAGGAGCCCTCGCGCCCCGACCGTGGTTTATGCATCTGCAACGGGCGGCGCGGCAAGGTACGGCGATGGACATCAAGGACACGTTCATCGCCGCGAACCGCGCCCTGACCGACCTGGTCGTGCGGGTTCGGCCGGAGCACCTGGAACTCGAGGTCCGGCCTACGCCCGCTTCCACGACGGCCAGACGCTGCGCGCCTCCCTCAACATCATGGCCTACGAGAACCAGTGCGTCCGAAGGGTGCTCGCCGGCGAGCAGGGCCTCGCGACAACCCGAGTTCGAGGGCGACCTGCTGGGCGACGACGTCGGGGCAACTACCAGCTGCCCGCCTTTGCCGCCGACGCCGCCGTCCGCGCCCACGCCGACCCCGACCGGGTCGTTCACTCTCGTACGGCGACGTGTCGGCCGGTCGCCACCTGTCCGACATCTCGCTCAACCGGACGATGGCCCTGTACGACGCCGCCGCCCTGACGCTGTTCGAGCCCAGTCTGCCCGAGCAGGCGGTCCGGGCGGCCATGCGATCGCGCTGGAATGGCGACCTGCTGCGCCAGATGGGGATCTTTCCGCCCGAGCTCGCGGTGTCGGGCGACGCGGCGCCGGGCGACCGGTTCCTGGCCTACATCGGCCGCCAGCCACGGGACCGGTCCGTTCCTCGTGGGCTGATCCGCTCCGGGAACGATCCCGCGGAACGCGCAGAAAGTCGTGACGCAGAGTGACGCGACACGCGTACCATCGGTGTGCGACGCGTCCCCGGGTTCTGCCCTCGGATCCGTTCGGGTAGCCCTGTCTATCGAATGGTGACCTGAGGGAGAGAAACGCACGTGAAGAACCCCCCCATCCTCATCTCGGTCCTCGGCTTCTTCGCGGCGCTGGCCGGCTTCGGCCAGTTGTTCTTCGGCCTTCGGATCCTCGGCTTCGACTGGTTCGGTCTGCTCGGCGACCTGCGGTCGTTGGAGGCTGTCGGGCTGTGGGGTTGGCTGGCCATCATCGTCGGCATTGCCGGCTCCTGGCCGCCTTCGGTTTGTGGGGGCTCCAGCCGTGGGCGCGCTCCCTGGCCAGATCATCGCCGGGTCGGGCTGCTCCAGGCCGTCCTGGCGTTCCTCCAGTTCCCGGGCCCCGGCATCGGCTTCGCATGGCGCTGATGCCCGTCTTGATCCTGTGGTACCTGACCACGGCAGAGGTCAAGGACGCCTTCGGCGAAGGCGACGTCGTCGTCGTCGCCGCCCGTCGCGGCGGTCCGCGGCGCTCATCGAAGAGGGAGAAGACATGCGCAACTCTCCGCCCGTCCTGATCGCCGTGCTCGGCTTCTTCGCGGCGCTTGCCGGTTTCGGCAACCTGTTCTTCGGCCTGCGCATCCTGGGGTTCGACTGGTTCGGGCTGCTGGGCCACAGGGCAAATCGCTTGATCACTGCTTCCCTGGCCGTCCTGTTCCTGACGCAGTGTCAAAGCCCCGCACCTGTTCGTTCCTCCGAAGCGCGCGCGCCTGTGCTGCTCGCGATCTTCGCTCATCCGGATGACGAGGCCAGCGTGGGTCCAGTGCTCGCGAAGTACGCTTCGGCAGGCGTGCGGGTCTATCTGGCGGTCGCTACCGATGGTCGTCTGGGCGTGAACGAACGTGCAGGCATTCCCGCAGGCGACGACCTCGCCGCCGTTCGCGCCAGGGAACTGCAATGCGCTGCTGAAAGGTTGGGCTTGCAGACGCCCATTGTCTTCGGTCTGCATGATCAGCTGAAGATGACGGAAGGACTGGAGCCGTACCTGACGCAGGTCGGCGAGCTGCGTGAGCGCGTAAGCAAGCTGTTCGAGGACTTGCGACCCGATGCGGTCATCACGTGGCCGTCATCCGGCTGGACGGGGCATCCTGACCACCGCATCGTGAGCGCGGTCGTCACAGAAGTCTTTGAGAGGCGACAATGGGTGCGGCCTGCTCAGCTCTACTATCCGGGGGTGCCGACTGCAAGCCTTCCGGAGTCGCATCCGTTGTATGCGGCGAGCATGGATCCGAGCTTTCTGAACGTCGAAATCTCCGTCACGCCGCAAGATTACGAGAAAGCGAAACAGGCCTGGCTCTGCCACCAGAGCCAATACACGCCTGACCAGATCGAGGAATTGCATCAGTCGCTCGTTTCGACGCAACAAGGCACAGCACATTTCCAGCCGCTGACGGCTGCGCCCAGGAAATCAACTTCTCTGTTGCCCCTATCGCGTCTCTAAGACGCGCTCGATTGTTCCGACGACCCGACAGGGGTGGGCTGCCTCATCTGTGCGCTCGTGTCGGGTTACCATCCCGTCAAGCGTCTCGGCGTGGAGAATTCCTATGAGTCGGTTTTTAGCAGCTGCTTGCGCGTTGTCGATGGCCAGCGTCGGCGCCGCCGAGACAGACTCCTCATCGAAAGCCATGGCCGCACGCATCAAGGCCATGGCGGAGATTCCAAGCACGTTCGGCGCTGTTTACTCGCAGGACGGCGCGCGCATCGCGTTCCTCAGCAACCGCTCGGGCGTTCCGCAAGTCTGGTTGGTGGACGCAGCGGGCGGGGAGCCGAAGCAGATCACGCACACTGAGGACCCCGTCGGCTCGCTCGCGTGGTCGCCTGTCCGTGACCTGATCGCCTACGACGTGGCGCGCGGCGGCGGTTACAACGCCCAGGTGTTCCTGAGCAGATCGGATGGGAGCGAGATCAAACGAATCACGAGCGGCGGCAAGGAAGACAACTTCCCTGGCGCGTTTACACCCGATGGACGCTACTGGTTTCGATCCAACCAGCGCAACCCCGAGGCGCCGGACTCCTGGATGCACGACCCGGCGTCGGGCGACACCTTCATCGCGATCCAGTTCGATGGTTTTGGCGGCATCAGCGACATCGAGCGCGCGCGCGATCGCGCGTTGATCTCGCGCCTCGTCACGCGCGGCAACACGAATCTGCTCTTGCATGATCTCAAGTCTCACGAGGAGATCCTGCTGACGCCGCATGAAGGGCCCGCCATCGCGTACGGCGAGCTCGCTCCGGATGGGAGCGCGGTCTACATGGTCAACAACCTCAATCGCGATCGTCTGGTCGTGTCCAGAACGCCCATTGACGGCGCGGGCAACCCCGGCGCGATGACGTTGTTTGCCGTGAGAGACGACGCAGAGGCCGATGCGTTCGTAGTGTCCGATGACGGAAGCAAGGCCGTGATGGGCTGGAATGTGGGCGGTCGTACGGAGCTGGAGTTGGTGACGCTGCCCGACGGGAAACGCACGCCGTTGCCGCCGCCGCCGGGAGAACTGGCGTCGGTCAGTGATTTCTCACCGCAAGGCGACCGAATCGCATTGAATATTACTGGCGCCGCGCTGCCTTCGAGCGCGTGGCAGTATGAGTTTGCGTCTCAGCGCTATACGCCGATCGCGCCGGTCGCGATTACGGGAGTTGATCTGTCGACGCTCGTCCGTCCTGAGCTGCGCAAGTACAAGGCGCAAGACGGTCTCGAGTTGTCGGGCTGGCTCTACTTGCCGCAGAACTTCAAACAGCCGGGTCCTGTCGTCCTGAGTTTTCACGGCGGTCCGGAAGGACAGGAGCGTCCTGCCTTCCGCGCCGATTACCAGGCAATCCTTGCGCAGGGCATTGCGGTGTTCGCGCCAAACATTCGGGGTTCGTCGGGCTTCGGCAAGGCCTTCCTTGCGCTCGATGATCGCGACAAACGGTTCGACGCGAATCGCGACATCCTCGATTCGGCGAACTACATCCTCAAGTCGGGCGTCGGCGCCAAAGGTCGTCTCGGCATCGTCGGCGGTTCGTACGGCGGCTATGTCGTGATGGTCGGCGTGACCGAGTATCCCGATACATTTGCAGCCGGCGCCAACCTGTTTGGCATCGTCAACTTCGAAACGTTCTTCGCGCAATCCACGCCCTGGATGGGCGCCATCTCGAGCGGCGAATACGGCGATCCGAAAACCCAGGCGGATCTGTTGCAACGGCTTTCACCGATACACAAGCTGGATCGCGTGAGCGCTGCGATGCTCGTGATGCACGGCGCCAACGACACGAACGTGCCGCTCGTCGAAGCGCAGCAGGTCGTCGACGCCCTGAAGAAAAACGGCCGAACTGTGGAGTTCCTGCTGTTTCCCGATGAAGGTCACGGCTGGCGCAAGATCGCGAACCGCGTCAAGTCCACCCTGACGATGGCTGACTTCTTCCGTCGGCATCTGAGCGAGGCAGGAATCGCAGCATCGAGCCTCGAGGGAGGTTCTGATTGACCCGCCTGCCCTGACATTCGAAGGTTGCAGACGCCCGAAAGATGACCGAAGGAAATTCCGTCCCGCGGGAGAAGGTTCATCCAGGCTGCGATTGCTTTCGGATGAAATTGAGAGGATCCCAGGCGATGCGCTGCGAAAATAGATCTGTCCTCATCACACGCTGAAACAAAGCCGTCGATCGCAGCGCAATGCCGGAGTCCCCAGAACTACGTATTTTCAGCCTCTCGATAAGCTTGGAAACTCGCTCACCCTGACGACGCTGGAGATTCTCATGCGGCGAACGACAGCTTGCATTCTGAGCGCGGTGTTGATGACCTCGGCCGCGACTACCAGAGCGGACGACTACAGCGACACGATCGCCCTGTTCAAGAACGCGGGTGAGAGCGCTGCATTTTTTGACAGCAGTTATGGCTATGCGGTCTTTCCGACCATCGGGAAAGGGGGACTCGTCGTCGGCGGCGCCCACGGCAACGGGCGCGTGTACGAACGTGGCAAGTACGTTGGCGACACGTCGATGACTCAAGTGACCGTCGGAATGCAGGCTGGCGGACAGGCCTATAGCCAGATCGTCTTCTTCGAAGATCAGCGCTCACTCAGCGAATTTACGAGCGGGAACTTTGAGTTCGGCGCCGATGTGGGCGCCGTCGCGATCACGGCCTCGGCATCCGCCAGAGCCGGTACTACAGGTACCGCTGCTGGCGCGAGCGCCGGAAAGAAAGACGCGGCTACCACGGGCAAGTACCGCAAGGGCATGGCGGTGTTCACGATCGTCAAGGGCGGTGCAATGTACGAGGCCTCAGTGGGCGGCCAAAAGTTCAAGTACAAGCCTTTGTCGGGTCAGCCCGCTAAATAAAGGACGCGTTTCGAGATTGCGGGCGACAGTTCCGCGCCTGAGGCAAACCTGAACCCGGTTCTCCTGATGCGGTGTGCTCACCGGCTCGACGGGCAACGCACTCTCCCCTGCGCGTCCAATGCTTCACCTGTCCGGCGTGCATCGTGTAGCCGCACGATGCAACGCGGCATGATGATTCAGAACGCCTGCAGGTCGTTCCAGCTCATCGCGCGCTGCAGGATCTCCGCTGCATCGATATGCATTTCTGCGCGCGACATTGAGACGCGCTCGCTTGTGACTCAGTAGCGGCAGCCGCGACGGCGGGCCGAAGAGATGGCGTTCGCGGAAGTCGTGAAGCGTCGAAAGGGGGCAGATCAGGACAGATCGTCTCCCGCCCAGACGGCTTCGACACGCTCAGCGCGAACGGACTAACGAGGAGCGGCCTGCATTACTCACGCACGCGTCCCAGATGCCGGTCGAACCAGTCCGTTACATCTGCGGCGACCCTGTTGCGAGGCATAGTGAAGTGGCCGGTGTCATAGGCGATCTGCGCCTTTTTGTCGGCAGGTGTCCCGAGCAGATTGAACACGCGCTTCTGCGACTGCTCGTACGGGTAGATATGGTCGTAGCGGCCGCTCAGCATCAGTACCGGAATGGTGATGCGCGGCGCGTAGTTGATGAGATCGATCATCGGATGGAGCGGACTGTGAATCCAGGCGCCGCCTGACGCCAGCACCGCCGCGTCGATGCGTTCCTCGATCGCGAGATTGATCGCGCCGGCGAAGGAGGCGCCCCGGCTGACCCCGAAGTAGCCGATCCTTTCTGCGTCCATGTCGGGTCGTGACTCGAGGTAGTCAATCGTTGCGCTGAGATCGTGCTGCCACTGCAGGGGTATACGGCGCTCACGATCTGCGGCCGCACTCGCTTCTGTCGGATAGCGCGCATATCGTTCGTAGCCGCCGGCCCAGATCGGCATCACGAGCGCGCGGCCGCTGTTCACGATGAACTCAGCGATCTGCAGCTGTTCGAGGACATCGCGGTTCGGTCGCTTCATGAAGCAGCAATCGCCGACGCCGGAATACACGATGGGCTGCAGCGGCCTGTCGTGTGCTTTCGGGCGCACAACGTAGAGCGTAGTCGTCTCCTCGGCCGGGAACTTGAGAACGATCTCCTCGGCGATCCACAGCGTCGACTCCTCGACCTGGTTCACCGTAACCTCGGCAGGCGCCATCCGCGGGGTCGTGAACTGAAAGCGCATCGCTTCGAATGCATCGTCGGAAAGCGGCTCACGGTTCGCGAACGCACTGTCCCGCACGAGTCGGATCGGCTCCAGCAGCGTGTTGTCGATCTGCGATTCATCCAGCGTACGCATCAGCCGCAGGCCATGGTCGGGCAGCCGGCTCATCGGGTCCGCGGTGTAGACCCTGGCAAAATTCGATGCGTACTCCGGCCAGCCGCTGCCAAGAGCCACTGCGTCTCCGCCAGCGAAGTTCCAGACCCATTCCCGTGCATTGCCGGCCATGTGATAAGTGCCCCAGGGTCCGTGGCCGCGCTCACTGCGGGCCGACACGGGCCCATCGGCGAAGAACCTGCTCTGCGCCGTGATCGCCGCGGCGGTCGGGAACATCGGGTCGTAAGGCGTGAACGCCGCCCGCATCCAGTGATGGATCGTAGGCAGCATCTGTTTGCGAAAGCGTGCGTACGCGACAGCCTCGTACCAACTGATCCCACCCACAGGGAAGTCATCCTGCCCGTTCGGATACGTACTGAGTTGCCAGCCTGCGGGCCCGGGCCGGCCGGTCGTATCGACGAAGTGTGTGCGCGCCTCCGACCACGGAAGCTCGCGACCGTTGTGCGTGAACTTCAGATCCTGCCAATACTGCGTGCTCGCGTACCCACCCGCATCGACGAACTCCTTGAACTCCCGGTTGGTGACTTCGCTGCGCGCGATCCCAAACGCAGGAATGTCGTGTTTGTCGCCCCCGAGGAGATCAGTCGACCAACCGGCAAGGTACACCGGCACGTTGGTACGCGGGACGAACACCATCTCGTCCGGCAGCTTTCCTTCTTCGACGAGCGCCAGCGGCACGCTCGGCACGTCGAAGGGAAATTGTTTCGGCAAACCCGCCTCGACCGAAGGTCCTGGAACCGCGACGACGAAATAGCCGGTTCGAAAGCCAGCCTTCGTGACCTTGAGTCTTAGCGCGCCGCGCGGCGCCTCCACCCATTCCTTGAGCGGCGTCGTCCCCGCAAGCATCCATTCGCCGTCGACGTCATCGTAAGGTTTGAAGTGGACAGCGGCGCCGGCTTGCGACACCAGCGGCCGCATCGGTACGACGATCTGTCGCCACAATTCGGCGAAAACCGGATTCGTGCGCACGCTTTCAATGCGACTCAAGGGTTGCGCCAGAACAAAGGCGGCGCCGTATTGATCCTTGCTGACCAAGGCCGCGATCTCGGCAAGTGCTCTCGCTTGCTGAGAGCGCTGCTGAGAGCGCACCTGCGCGACGCCGATGAAACTCGCGACCGCCAGCAGAATTGCCACAACGACGAACACTGCAGTCCAGCGACCCTGACGGCTCGCCGCTGGCGCCGAGGCCTCGTTTGCGCGAGGAGGCGTTCTGTTCTGAGGCGGCGCGTGCTGCTCGACGACCGCTGTCGGCGGCGACGAGACAGGGGAAGCCACGGCAGGTGCGGCGAGCTCTGCTTCCGCCGGGCTGCTTGCCGCGTTCGGTCTCGCGGCGCCCGGTTGCTCTGTAAGTCTGTAACCGACGCGCGCAATCGTCTCGATGGAGAATCCGCCGTGCGCTTCAGCCAGGCGGCGCACTCTTGCGATGCAGCGATTGATTGCATCTTCGCCGACGACACGCCCGGCCCAGCACTCTTCGATCAGTTGATCGCGAGAGACGACCTGACCGCGCCGGCGCGCAAGCGCAACCAGCACCTGCATGACGCGGGGCTCAAGCACCTCACGTTCGCCGGAATCCAGGACCTCGCGCGAGGAGGGCCGTACCTCAAGAGCGCCGAGCGTGAAGTCCGGCTCAACCGCCAGATCGACTGACACCGGCGCTTGATCAGCGCTCATCGGCATTCCATCGGCAATCCGTCGGCCGGAGATCCTGTCCTGCGTGGCGGCGAAGCGGTGTCATGACCTCGCGAATCGCACCGCCCGTGCGTTCGCGCAGATCCGCCTTGGCCAGTGTTGCTGCGGCATCGCATCAGGCTCCGGTCTCTGTTTCCACGGAGCATAACGCGAACTCCGCAACCCTAGCGATTGGCGGGGGCACGACCCGAATCCAATGAGAGCGTCATGTCGAGTTCAGTCCGGCGCCCAATCACCCCTGGCTCCTCGGGACCATTCCGATGGCTCCTCCGAGCGATGCTGGCGCAAGGCCTCGATCGGCAGGATGCGCTCCTCGAAATTTTCGTCCCGTGAGACCCTGCCGTGAATCCGACTCCGCGAAAGGCGCGACCTGCCGCCATGTCGGCAATCGCCGCCGCGTTGATCCTGAGCGCCTGGTCACAAGCCGCGGATGCACAGGCGACGGGACAGCCTGCACCCTTGCCGCAGCGCCTGAGCGCGACTGGACTCTACGTCGAAGGCTCGAGCACGCGAGATCGATCCGAAGAATCGCGCGTTCTCGCCCCAGTATCCTCTCTGGTCGGATGGGACGCGCAAACGGCGCTGGATCTATCTGCCGCCCGGCGCAGCGATCGATGCATCGCGCGCGGACGCGTGGGAATTCCCGCCCGGCACGCGACTGTGGAAAGAGTTCTCGCTCGATCGCCCGGTCGAGACACGCTTCATCGAGCGGCTCCCGGATGGCGCCTGGCGATTCGCCACGTATATCTGGGATGCGGACGGTACGGACGCGACGCTTGCCTCCCCGCGATGGCATTGCGGCGCTGCCGGTGCAGGGTGCGCCGCACGGTAGTTACGCCATCCCCGCGTGAGGCCGACTGCCGCGCGTGTCACGAAGGCGCCGCCGTTCCCGTGCTGGGATTCAGCGCGCTGCAGCTCTCATCCGATCGTGATCCGCTCGCACCGCATGCCGACGCGCGCACGGACATCGATCTTCCGGGCTCTCGCTTCGCGCGGACTCATCAAGAATCTCCAGCCGGCGCTCATCAGCAAGCCGCCGCGCATCGAGGCGAACTCACCCGCCGAACGCGCGGCGCTTGGGTATCTGCATGGCAATTGCGCGCACTGCCACAACGACAACGGCGCGCCGGCGCCTGTCGATCTCACGCTCGCGCAGAGCGTGACTTCGGGCGCCGCCGGCGCAGAACGCGTGCTGCGCTCGATGATTGATGCGCGCAGCCGTTTTCGCGGCCATGGCCTGGGCGACGACGCTCCGTTGATCGCTCCGGGCAGTCCGGACGCGAGCGTGCTCATCGCGCGGGTCAGCTCGCGCAATCCACAGACACAAATGCCGCCGCTCGGCACACAACTGCGCGACGCCGAGGCGCTCGCGCTGCTCGAACGCTGGATCGCCGAAAAATCCCACACACCAGAGGAGTTGAGCCATGAATCGACCGACCCTGACGCAAAGCTCGCGAGCGCTTGCCTTGCTGGCCCTCGCCGCTGCGACGCTCGGAACCCATCCGGTGTCCGCTGAGGATCGTGACGCAGACAAGCTCGCGCGCGGCAAATATCTCGTGACCGTCGCCGGGTGCAACGATTGCCACACGCCGTGGAAAGCCGGACCTGCCGGTCCCGAACCGGATATGAGCCGCATGCTGTCGGGTCATCCCGAGAGCTTTGCGATCACCGCGCCGGCGACGATGCCCGCCGGTCCCTGGCTCGCCGCCGCGTCGCCGACGAACACCGCATTCTCCGGCCCGTGGGGCGTGAGCTTCACGGCCAATCTCACGCCGGACGCAGAGACTGGTCTCGGCAAGTGGACGCAGACCACCTTCACGCAGACGATCCGCACCGGACGCCACATGGGACGCGGACGCAAGATCCTGCCGCCGATGCCGATCCCCATGTACAAGAACTTCACCGATGAGGATCTCGCAGCGATCTTCACGTATCTGCAGAGCATTCCGCCGATGAAGAATCAGGTGCCCGAGCCTTTGCCGCCCGCTGCAACGGCGACGCCGGCCGGCGGCTAGTCCATCGACAACCGGACGGACTTCAACCGTCCGGATTGTCGGCTTGCACTGCAGAGGGGCTGCCCCGCGCAATTTTCCGCACGAGCGCGCGCAGCCCCGTCAGGCCGGACAGCTCCATCAGCGGCAACCGGCTGACGTTTTCTCATTCTGACCTGCCGACCTTGTCGGCTTGCCTGCCGTAGGCTTGCTTGCCGAAGGCTTGCTTGCCGCAGGCTTGCCTGCCGCGTCCGCGGCTTGCCTGCTCTTGTTCTATAGCGCGGCGAGAAATTCGAGCACGGCCGCATTGACCTGCGCGGGCCGCTCCTGCTGGATCCAGTGACCAGCGCCTTCGATCATGACCTTCCTTACCCGAGGAACGACGCGGGCCATGTGCTCGACGGCGGCTTCACCACGTTTACCCGCAATCACGGGGTCGCGCGTGCCTGCGATGAAGAGTGCGGGTTGCTGAATCGTTGCGTTGCGCCACGCAGCTGTGAGCTCCCAGTTGCGATCGATGTTGCGATACCAGTTCAGGCCCCCGCGAAAACCGGTACGTTGGTATTCGCCCACCATTTTTGCAACGTCCTCCTCACGCAACCACGCCGGCGTCGCGGCCGGCACGACCAGTCGATCGAGGAAGCCCTGCCCCTCCGGAATCACCAACGGATTCTCGCGGTCTATGGGTGCATCGCCCGAGACGCCGTAAAGGAGCTTGCGCAGCGTCGTCGACACATCACGCTCGAACTCCGCTTCGGCGACGCCCGGCGTTTGAAAGTAGATCCAGTAGTAAGCGCCAAGCCCAGCCTGTTTCAGAACTTTGAGGGGCGCCTCCGCCGAACGAGGCCTGTGCGGCACGCTCATGCACACGACGGCCGGGAACACGTCCGGCCGCAACATCGCGGCTGTCCATGCGAC
This sequence comes from uncultured Gammaproteobacteria bacterium, assembly GCA_963723505.1. GTDB lineage: Bacteria > Pseudomonadota > Gammaproteobacteria > Steroidobacterales > Steroidobacteraceae > Steroidobacter. The sequence goes on along the minus strand of CAVRQU010000013.1, from coordinate 390,097 downwards.
CGGCGCGCCCCAGTCGTGGCCGATGATGATGGCTTTGCTCTCGCCGAGCGCCTCCACGAGGCTCACGACGTCGCCGACGGTATGCAGGATCGTGTAGTCGTCGACGCTCGCAGGCGCCTCCGTTTCGCCGAACCCGCGCATGTCGGGAGCGACCGCGCGATAGCCTGCGGCCGCGAGCGCCGACAACTGATGACGCCATGAGTACCAGAGTTCGGGCCAGCCGTGGCACAGCACGACGAGAGGGCCCGAGCCCTGCTCGGCGAAATGCATGCTGACGCCGTTGACGGTCAGCTTGTGATGTCGCAGTTGATCGGTCATGACGCGGCCCGGTCGGTTTGGCGCGGACATGGTAGCGGACCCGTTTTGCGTTGTCCGTTCTGCGTTGCGCGCAGACGCGCCGGCTGAGCAGCTGCGAAGACTTCTGCGAACAACCGACAACGGGCAACGCGAAGAGCGCAAGTTGTCCGTTCTCCGTTTTCCTTGCCCGCTGGACCCGAACCGCCACCTCCGGACGCACAACGGGCAACGCACAACGGACAACACAAGAAGGCCGCGCGTGGCAGCGAGGGCGTTGTCCAGAGCGCTCGCGTCGTGCACCATTCTGCGGAATGTCTACCGTCGACTTTGTAGTCATCGGCGCCGGCATCGCCGGCGCCTCCGTCGCCTACGAGCTGGCTGCTGCTGCACATGGAAGTGCGAATGCAGCGAGCGCAGGGATGCGCAGCGGAGCTGCTGCTGCACATGGACGTGCGAATGCAGCGAGCGCAGGGATGCGCAGCGAAGCTGCTGCACATGGAAGTGCGAATGCAGCGGGCAGGAGCTGCCGCGTCGTCCTGCTGGAACGCGAACCGCACTCCGGCTATCACTCGACCGGACGTTCCGCGGCGTTGTTCTCGGAAATCTACGGCAATGCGGTCGTTCGCGCTTTGTCTCGCTCCAGCCGCTCGTTCCTGCTCGAGCCGCCCGCGGGATTCGCCGACGGCTCGCTGCTCGAGCCCCGCGGCGTGCTGTACATCGCGACGTCGGAACAGCACGCGTTGATCGAGGAATTTCGCAGTGAGCCTGATATCCAGCGCGACACAAGGGAGATCTCCACCACTGAGGCTCTCGAACGCGTGCCTATCCTGCGACAGGAAAAGGCGGCGTATTGCGCACTCGAGCCTGACGCGATGGACGTCGAGGCGAACGCGCTGCATCAGGGTTTCCTGAAAGGTCTGCGGGCGCGCGGCGGCAAAATCATGACGAACTGCGCTATCGAGAGCGTTTCACGGCTCGGCGGCGATTGGTCGATCGTGACGAGTGCAGAAACCTTCACAGCGCCGGTGCTCATCAACGCGGGAGGCGCCTGGGCCGACGAGGTTGCGGCGCTCGCCGGCGCCCCGCTGATCGGTCTGCAACCGAAACGCCGCACGGCGTTGCTCGTGCAGCCGCCGGCCGCGCTTGCGATCGCGCGCTGGCCCATGGTGATGGACATGGAGGAGACGTACTACTTCAAACCCGACGCAGGCAAACTCCTGCTGTCGCCCGCAGATGAAACGCCGTCGGCGCCATGCGATGCGCAGCCTGACGATCTCGATGTCGCAATCGCTGTAGATCGCGTGGAGCAGGCGACGACGCTGTCGATTGAACGCGTGACGCACAGCTGGGCCGGTCTGCGGTCGTTCGTCGCCGATCGCTCGCCGGTGGTCGGCTTCGACCCTGCGTGCGAAGGGTTTTTCTGGCTGGCTGCGCAAGGCGGCTACGGAATTCAAACGGCGCCGGCGATGTCGCGCGTAGCCGCGGCGTTGGCTCTCGGACGGACAATCCCCACCGATATCGCGGACCATGGCGTCACAGCCGAGGCGCTTTCCCCTGCGCGGCTGCGCGCCGCCTGAAGGCGCGTTGCCCGTTGTCCGTTGTGCGTTCTGCGCAGAAGCAATCCTTCCAGGGTCGACGACGGCCGCAGCATTCACAGGTCGTCTCAGTATCCGAGGGAAGCAGGATGACGGCGGCCGCGGGACCCAATACCGCCGGAAAACATATCTTGCCGAAAAGCGGGTTGCTGGACTGTCGGCGCCTGACGCGTTCATGTCCACGTCACATAGCGACTATAGGCGTGCACGTGTCCACGGCCTCGCGCAGCCGGCGCAGCGACACCTCTGCGGACAACGGACAACGGAGAACGGAGAACGGAGAACGCGAACGGTCGACGGGCGTCAGAGTTCGTCGCCGATCTTTTCGTTCGCCTTTGCCAGCGCGCGTCGCAGAATCTGCTGTGCGCCGACAGGGCTGTAGCCAAGTTGCACCGCTTTTGACATTTCTCTGCGCGCGGTCGTCTCATCGCGCCGCATGGCGGCGACGACGGACAGATTGACATACGGAACCGGATACTGCGGATCGCGCTGCAACGCCGACCGCAACCAGGCCACCGCACTATCGAGGTCGCCTGCGTTCATGAACGCCTGCGCGATGTCGTTGCGCGCGACTGCCACGCCGTCGAATGTATAGATGCTCAGATGCAGAACGACCGTAACGCGACGCCAGTTCGCCTTGAGCAACTTCTGCTCAAAGCGTTGATAGCGCTCGATAGCGTTGGCCCATTCGCGACGTCGAGCGAGCCGCCTGCCGATGAAGAAATCGCGTCCCCAGACCACCATTGCGACGAACGCAACGAGCGCCGCGCCAGCGACGGCGAGCGCCGCCTGCCACGGCAGCCTCGTCACGATCGAATAGAACGCGACCATCGCGGCCATGATGATGAACAGATTGCGCTGAGTGCGCTTCATAGATGCTGGTCGTCAGCGATGCTTCAGCGCGTACCGCATTGCGTGTTGTCCGTTGCGCGTTGTGCGTTGTGCGTCCAGAGGCAGAGAGCGGGGTTCGAGCGGACAACAGACAACGGAGAACGGACAACGGGCAACTCGCGCCTAGGCGCCCGTTCGCCACGCATGCACGACCACACGTGCAGACTCGGCGTCGCCCCGCAACAAACGCCATTCGCCCGCATCCGCCGCAGCCACGATCAAAGTGTCGTGCGCAGCAAGCGTGGCGCGCTCGCCGCTCGCCATGTGCAGACACTCAACCACACCCTCGAGACAGAACACTGCGCCGGCGTAGCCTGCGGCCAGCGCTTCCGTCTGATGCGCCAATAGCGAGAAGTGATCGACGGAGGCGATGCCGCGCGGTTCGCGCACCATCAGATTGAGATCGAAGCATGGGCCGGCGATCAGTTCGCACGTCACTGCTGCACGGCCCGGAAAGAGCACCGTGGTTCCCGGTTCGGTCAGTTCTCTCAGTTGCGCATCGACGCCGGTCAACCGGCAGCCGGCGCCGCTCACAAGCGTGAGCGCACGCTGGTAACCGCTGAAATCCGAGAACGGACCGTTGCGATCGATCCTTGCGAGACTCAGACGCCAGGAGAAATCCGCCGCGCCCTCGGGCTCACGGGCTATCTCGTACGTCACGCCGCCGCCGTTGCGCCAGGCGGTTTCACGATACTCGTTGCGTCGAACGACGCGCGCCATGCTGCGGGTGATCATGCCGCGCATGTTACTCCGCGCGGGTTGCAAGTCTGCAATCGGGCGCACACGCCAGCGTTGCGGCTGGTGCGTGCGAACTGGATTGCCTAGTGACTGACGACTGCTGACTTGTGAGCAGGCAGCAGCGCGGCGAGAACCCCCAGCAGCGGCAGCCAGGCGCAGATGCGGTACACGAACTCGATGCTCGTCACGTCCGCCACGTGACCCAGCACTGCGGCGCCGAGGCCGCCCATGCCGAAGGCGAGCCCGAAGAACAGCCCGGAAATCATGCCGACTTTTCCGGGAATCAATTCCTGCGCATAGACGAGGATCGCGGAAAAAGCCGATGCGAGGATGAGCCCGATCGGCACGCTCAACACACCCGTCCAGAACAGGTTTGCATGCGGGAGGATCAGCGTGAACGGAAGGACTCCCAGGATCGAAAACCAGATGACGTACTTGCGGCCGAAGCGGTCGCCGACAGGACCGCCGGCGATCGTGCCGATCGCGACGGCCGCCAGGAATACGAACAGGTGCATCTGCGAAGTCCACACCGATACGTGGAAGCGTTCGATCAGGTAGAACGTGTAATAGCTGGTGAAGCTGGCGAGATAGAAATATTTCGAGAAGATCAGCGTCACGAGGATGACGAGCGCGGCGATCACCTGATTTCGCTGCATCGGCGCCGCTGCCGCAGGCGCCTTCCTGCGCGCAGCCTGTCGGATCATGTGCTGCGAATACCAGGAGCCGATCCTGGACAGCAGCACGATGCCAAGCATGGCGGCGAGCGCAAACCATGCGACGCTGCCTTGTCCATTCGGCAACACGATGAATGCAGCGGCGAGCGGACCGATCGCTGAGCCCGCATTGCCGCCGACCTGGAACAACGACTGCGCAAGTCCGTGCCGGCCGCCCGATGCAAGCCGCGCGACGCGGGAAGACTCAGGATGAAATACCGACGAGCCCAGCCCGACGATCGCCGCCGCCGCGAGCAGCATCGGGAACGTGCTCGCGATCGACAGCAGCACGAGACCTGCGAGCGTGAATCCCATGCCGAAGGCCAGGGCATAGGGCGTGGGCCGTCGATCTGTGTACAACCCGATCAGCGGTTGCAACACCGACGCCGTCAGCTGATAGGCGAGCGTAACGAAGCCTATCTGCCCGAAATCGAGCTGCAGGCCGGACTTCAGAATTGGATACATCGCCGGCAGCAGCGACTGCATCATGTCGTTCAGCAGATGACAGAAGCTGAGCGCGCTCAGGACAGCGAAAGCGGTCGTCTCCGGACGCGTGTGAATATCGGCCGTGGAACTCATGGATAAGGTTGACTGTTGACGCGGTTGAGCGTTGACGGAGAGTAACGAGGCGTCATCCTTTCCTTTCTGACAGTCAACCGTCAACTGTCAACGATCGCCTGAAGGAGGGCTCCATGACAACGAAGCTGGAGAAAGTGCTCAAACGTGAAGTAGACATCGATGGCGAGGCGTACATCGTAGCCATTTCGCCCGAAGGGCTGAAGCTGACCGTCAAAGGCAAACGCAAGGGGCAGGAGTTGTTCTGGAAGGATCTGGTCAGCGGGCAAGCCGCGCTGGCGGTGGCGTTGAATGCGTCGATGGAGCAGGTGAGATAGGCGTTGTGCGTTCTGCGTTTTCCGTTGCGCGTTGTGGCGCACCGCCATCAACGTGCGTTCTGCCGGACAACGGTCAACGGACAACTGACAACGCGCAGCATGGCGGCGGCGTTTGTCACTTCGCCGCCGCTCGCTGCTGACTGAGCGCCACGCCGCCGAGAATCAGAGCGCCCGCGATCGCCATCGTCGCGGTGAGCGGTTCATCCAGCACGACCCACGCCCACAGCACGCCAAACAGCGGCACGAGATACGTCACCGTCGAGGCGCGCGGCGCACCGATGCGATAGAGAAGCCGATAGTAGAGAAGATACGCAGCTCCCGTGCAGAACACGCCAAGCGCCGCGGCGCTGGTCCATGAAATCACAGGAATCGGCGCACTCGGCCAGGTCACGACAGCAAGGGGCGCGAGCAGGATGCTCGCCACAACCAGCGTGGCGGCGGCGACTGCGCCTGGCGGCAGACCGGCGAGATGGCGCCGAATCAGATTCGCGCCGACGCCATACAGCGAAGCCGCGAATGTTCCGGCCAGCGCCGCCTGCCAGACGCTACCGCCGGCCGTCTTTCCGCTCGCCAGGACAACGACGCCGACGAAGCCGGCGATCAGCCCGAGTGCGCGCCGCAAGCTGATGCGTTCTCCGTAGAGTGCGAACGCGAACAGCGCGGTAAACATCACTGCGGTTGCGTTGCTGATGGCGCCGATTCCCGCTGGCGCACGTTGCGCCGCCCACGCGAACAACGCAAAGGGAATCGCCGAATTGATCGCGCCGATCCCCGCCATCTTCCACCAGTGCGTCGCAGTGAACTGCGACCGTGCGCGCCAGAAGAACGGAAAGAGGACGAGCGCCCCCAGCACCAGACGCACTTCGACCAGAGCGATCGGCCCGAAATCCTTTGCAGCGACGCGCATGAAGAGAAAGGACGCGCCCCAGATCGCACCGAGCGCGAGCAACTCGAGCGGCGTCAACCAGCGCGGCTCGCTGATGACGCTCGTTGCATCCCTATTCACTGTGGCCGTCACCGCGGCATTGGCTGCAGACATAGCTCCCCGACTCCCGAGTCCCGATTCTTCCGATTCCCGATTCCCGATTCCCGATTCCGTGGCTCATTGTCGCTTCCGGGGCGCCGGCGGCAAGCGCATACTTTTCCGGCCAGCCACAAATTATATTTGTCGCTCATCCTGACGCGTCGGCCTCAGGAAGGAAGTGCGGAGGCGCCTCGAATCGACCTATGGGAAAGCTGCACACTCTACTCCCCGCTTTCGGCGTTTTCGCGGCCGCTGCCCGATATCAGAACTTCGGCCACGCCGCAGAGGAGCTGCACTTGACTGCAAGCGCGGTGAGCCATCACGTGCGGCGACTCGAGGCGACGCTCGGCGTCGCGCTATTTCAACGGCACGCGAGAGGCGTGGTGCTCACCGCGGCCGGCCGTACGCTCGCCGATGCGGCGAGCGCGGCGCTGACGGATCTCGACGCCGCCTCGACATCGCTGCGCTCGCGTTCGCGCGGCGTCACGCAACTGCGTATCACGACGCTGCATTCACTCACGTACTGCTGGTTGTTGCCGCGACTGAAGAGATTCACTGCGGCGCATCCGGACATCCGGCTGAGCATCGACACGTCGCCCGCTCTTGCGCGCTTCGACGACGCGGGCCCCGATCTCGGCATCCGTCACGGGCCTGGACATTGGACGGGTCTCACCGCGCATCACCTGATGGACGATGCTCTGTTTCCGGTCGCCTCGCCGGAGTTGGCCGGCGTCGCCGCCACGACCACGCCAGCGCAGATCCTTCGCCTGCCGCTGATCGCCGATCTTGCGCATCAGGGCTGGAGCGACTGGTTTCGCTCCGCCGGGGTGCGCGGCGTACGCATGCGCGAACTGCATACGTTCAGCGATTCCACGGACGCGATGCAGGCGGCGATCTGCGGGCTCGGGGCCGCACTTGCGCGCACGCATATCGCAGCGCCCTACCTGAACAGTCGTCAACTGATCCGCTTGCCCGGACCCGAGCTGAAGTCGCGCTTCTCGTACTACGCCGTCCACCCCGCCCATCGACGGCCGAGTCCTGCAGCTGCATCATTCATCGCATGGTTGCGTCAGCAAGCGGCCGATGAGCAGCAAGAGTCGGCGCTCAGGCGCGGAAAGCCTTTGCGCCCGCGGCGAGGCGGCTGAGAGAGCAAGACGCTTCCGGCGCTTCCGAACCGAGGAACTGGCCCATGTATCACATCCGCCCAGCGACTCTCGCCGACAAACCGGCTCTCGAGTCGCTCATTGCGCGCTCCGCGCGCGAGCTGAGCCGGCGCGATTACACGCCGGAGCAGGTGGAAGGCGCCTTGCAGGGCGCGTTCGGCGTTGATACGCAGCTCATCAGGGACGGAACGTACTTCGTCGTCGAGTGCGAAGGAAAGATCGCTGGTTGCGGCGGCTGGAGTCGTCGCCGCACCTTGTTCGGCGGCGATGCGCGCGCCGAGCGCGATGCGGCGGAGCTCGATCCGCAGACGGACGCCGCGAAGATCCGGGCGTTCTTCGTCGATCCGGATTTTGTCCGCCGGGGCATTGGTCGCGCCATCCTTGAACGCTGCGAAGCTGAAGCGCGCGTCCACGGCTTCAGGCGTTTCGAGCTGATGGCGACTTTGCCGGGCGTGCGCCTCTACCGGGAATGCGGCTACGTCGGCGAGACGCGAATTCAGTACGAAGTGCGCCCTGGTTTGTCGATCGACTTCGTGCCGATGCGCAAACCATAAGAGCAGGACTACCGTCGAGAAGGACGTTGTCGAGTGAGACGACCTGCGGTCGTCGAGTCAGTCTGTCCCGATGACTCCGTCATCTTTCCCGCCGCAGGCTTACCCGCACATGCCTTCTCGACGGTAGTCCGGCTCGACGACAGTCCGCCAACTAGAGCTGGGCAAACGCGTCGTGATATTTGATCAGGCCCGTCTTGCCCGCGAGAACGCCGGCCTGCAGCTCCAGGGCCATGAACACCTCGTCGGGAACGTCGTATTCGCTGCCGATTCCGAAGCGCGTTGCGGGCGCGAAGCCGAAGCGCGGGTAGTACTCGGGATGTCCCAGGACGATGACTGCAACGAACCCTTCTCGTCTGCAGTAATCGAGTCCGGCGCGCACCAGCGCCGAACCGATTCCCTTGCGTTGATACGCAGGCGTCACCGCCATGGGCGCGAGGCCGGCGAGTTTGAGACCAGCATGCCCGACGAGCGTAACGGGCGAGAACAGGATGTGACCGACGACCTCGCGCTTCTCCTCGGCGACCAGCGACACGAGCGGTTGCGCTTGCGTTCGTAGCGCATCGACGAGATCGGCCTCAGCCGCAGTATCGAACGCTGCAGTATTCACGGCGCGCACCGCCGCGTGGTCGGCTTCCTGTTCGGGTCGGATGATCAACGGGTCACGTGTGTGGTGTGAGTGTGTCGGAACGCGTATGTCGCGTCGGCTCTTCGTTGCACTTTACACCTCGCACTACACACGTTCCGAACGCGAGAACCGCTCCCGATACTCGATCGGGCTCAGGTTGAGCCTTCGTCTGAAGTGATGCCGTAACGTGGCGGCGGCGCCGAAACCGCTGCGGCGCGCTATTTCATCGATCGACAGATCGGTTCCTTCGAGGAGTTCACGCGCGCGCTCGACGCGCGCTTCGATGAGCCAGTCGGCCGGCGTTCTGCCAGTCGCTTCCTGGAAGCGACGCATGAAATTGCGCGGGCTCATCGCGGCGCGCCCGGCCATCGCAGCGACGGTCAGCGGCTCATGCAGCCGCGTCGCGAGCTCGCCGATGACGTCGGCGAGACGGCTGTCGGCGCGCGGCTGGATCGGCCGTTCGATGAACTGCGCCTGCCCGCCGTTGCGATGCGGGGCGATGACAAGCCGTCGCGCAACCTGATTGGCGATCTCGCCGCCGAAGTCGCGCCTGACAAGATGCAGGCACAAGTCGAGGCCGGCCGCGCTGCCTGCGGACGTCAGGATCTGACCGGCGTCGACGTAGAGCACGTTCGGATCGACATCGAGCTGCGGATATCGCGCCTTGAGCGTGTCTGCGTAGCGCCAGTGGGTGGTGACCTTGCGCCCATCGAGAATTCCCGCGGCAGCGAGCAGAAACACGCCGGAACAAATCGTCACGAGTCGCGCGCCGGCCGCATGCGCAGATCGAAGCGCCGTGATCAGATCCTGCGAAGGCGTCGCGTCAGCGCCCTTCCAGCCCGGAATGACGATCGTGCCGGCGTGAGCGAGGACGTCGAGCCCCGCCTGCGCAGTGACGCTGATGCCGCCGACCGCGCGCAGGGGACCTGGCTCCGCGGCGCAGGTGACGAACTGATACCAGTCATCGCCGAACTCCGGCCGCGGCAAACCAAAGACCTCGACCGCGCAGCCAAACTCAAAACTGCACAACTGGTCGTACACGAGCGCGGCGACCAGGCGATTCGCGGGCCCCTTGGAACTTGTCATGATCTTCACGCAGGTTGGCGGTCCCGCCGATTGTGGCGCCGGGCCGCGCCGCACACCATGACGTCGCATTCACAGCTCGGGGACCGCAACACCATGACCAACGCCGTAACCCAGACTCCTGCCGCCGCACCTGCCGCCGCCCTGAGCCGCTTCGAAGCGCAGTTCGCGTTCGAGACCGATTGCTGGGACGTGCATGAGGCGATGATCTCCGGACAACCGGGATTCGTACTGCTCGACGTTCGCTCACCGGCGCTCTTTGCGAAGGGACATGCACCAGGCGCGGTGAACTTGCCGCACGCAAAGATCATAGAGTCGAAGCTGGCCGGGTATCCGGCCGATATGCTCTTCGTGGTGTACTGCGCGGGTCCGCATTGCAACGGCGCCGCTCGCGCAGCGGTGCGGTTGGCAAGGCTCGGCCGACCGGTGAAGCTGATGGCGGGCGGCCTGACCGGATGGATCGATGAAGGCTTCGAACTCGAGCGAACGCGCGACTACGATTCGGCGCACGTTGCGTGAAAGGCCGGCGGCGGAAAAGAAACGAGAGCCACAAGGACCACAAAAAAGACTTTGGATCTTCGAAAGCTCCGGAACCTGAGTATCCGCGACTTCACTTCCTTTTTGCGGTCTTTCGCGGCTCTACCTACACGCTGGCTTCATCCGAGCGCCGCGCTTCGCCCGCGCACCGGCGATGCACGTCCGAGTTCCAGCGTGCGCGAAATCGCGGCGTCCTTGTCGCGCCAGATCTCATTGATCCAGCGCTGCACACGCACGCGAACCTGCGGATCGTTCTCGTAGTCGCCCCCAATCAGTTCCCGAGGTATCGGACGCTCGAGCACGCTGACGTGCACTTCCGGGACACGATCGGAAAACAGATCGGCGAGGGTCGGGCGGCCATGCGGGTACACGAGCGTGACGTCGAGCAATGAGTGCAAGGCGTCGCCCATCGCATCGAGCACGAACCCGACGCCGCCGGCTTTCGGCTTCAGCAGATGAGCAAAAGGCGACGCCTGCCGCGCGTGCTTCGCCGGAGTGAAGCGCGTTCCTTCAACGAAGTTCATGACCGAGACTGGAATGTCCCTGAACTTCGCACAGCGACCGTCGCGTCGCGGCGATGTCGCGCCCGGCAAGCTCCGGTCGCTTCGAGAGCACTTCCCGGGAATAGCGCTTCATGAACGGGAAATCGAGCGCCCACCAGGCGAGCCCGAGCAGCGGCACCCAGAACAGCTGACTCTTCAGAAAGAACCGCAGCAGCGGAACCTTGCGGTTGAGAACCGCCTGAAGGATCGGGATGTCGACCCAGCTCTGGTGATTCGCCATCACGAGATAGTGACCGTCGCGTCGCAGCGTCGGAGGGGTCTCGATGATGAAGCGTGTGTGCGTCATCGCACGAATCATCCACGTGTTGAAGCCGATCCAGCTCGCGGCGATCGCCATGAGGACGCGATCGAACGCGCGCCTGACGCGAGCGCAGGGGCAACAACGCCTTCAGCACGGCGACGAACAACAGGGGCGTCACGTGTGCAACCGTGCTCAATGCGAACAGCAGTGCAACAACGGAATCTCGCAGCCAGTTCAGGTTCATCCGAGGCAGTATACGGAACGAGTTGACAGTTGACAGTTGACCGTTGACCGCAGGAAGAAGACTACTCTGCTCACAACGGAGAACGCACAACTCACAACGATCGACGGCTGCGGCTTGCGCCCGCCACGGCATGGTGCGATGGTGCGCGTCGTATGAACCGAGGCAATTCGCCATCGATGCTCCGGGCCGTCGCAGGAATAGCGATGATCTGCCTGGCGCTGACCGCGGTCTCCTCGTCGCGCCCGCACGAGGGACCGCAGTCCGCCGAGTTCCATTTCGTGCGGCTCATGTATTCCGACAATGCGCTGCGTTTCGGCGGACGCGAGCGCTGGCTGACCGATTGGCCGGACGCTGAACAGCATCTGCTGGGCGGCGTGCGCCGCCTGACCCGGATCGACACCGCGGAGGAAGGACACTATCTGTCGATCATGGACGAGAGCCTGTTCGACTATCCGTGGCTCTATGCGGTGGAAGTGGGCGCGTGGCTCCTGAGCGATGAAGAGGCTGCGCGCCTGCGCGATTACCTGCTGCGCGGCGGTTTTCTCGTCGTGGACGACTTTCATGGCTCGCGCGAGTGGGCGGGCTTCACGGAGAGCATGCATCGTGTGTTTCCGGATCGCGCCATCGTGGAGATTCCGATCAACGATCCCGTCTTTCATGTCGCTTTCGATCTCGACGAACAGGTGCAGATTGCGGGCATCCAGTCGGTCTACAGCGGCCTCACCTACGAGCGCGACGGCTACACGCCGCATTGGCGCGGCATCTACGACGACAACGGCCGGCTGATGGTCGTGATCAACTTCAACATGGACCTCGGCGATGCGTGGGAGCATGCAGATGCGCCGGAATATGCGCTGCTCTACACGACGCGCGCGTACAAGTACGCGATCAATTACATTCTGTACGCGATGACCCATTGAGAAGCGGTTGGCGGTTAGCGGTTAGCGGTTAGTCAAAGATAGGGACAGCTACCTACCTTTCCTCAAATGCACCGCGAGCGGTCCTTTGAAGGGAGAGGGCGCACAGCGCAGAGAGAGCATCACGCATTTCTGACTGACCGCTAACCGCCAACCGCTAACCGCTTGTGGGACTATGAGTCTTGAATGGCAGTGGTGCGCGCTGAGCGATCTGCCGGCGCACAGAATCTACGCGCTGTTCGCGGCGCGCTCGGCCGTGTTCGTCGTCGAGCAGAACTGCCCGTATCAGGACCTCGACGGCGCCGACCTCGCCGCTGAGCATCTCATTGCCTGGTCGGAAGACGAGGTGGCGGCCTGCCTGCGATTGCTGGCGCCTGGCGTGAAGTACGCCGAACCTTCGATCGGGCGCGTGCTCACGCGTAAGGCGTTCCGAACCACGGGTCTCGGCCGCGAGTTGATGGCGCGCGGCGTGGCGCGCTGCGAAGAGCGTTTCCCGACGCAGGCAATGCGCATCGGGGCGCAGGCGCATCTCGAGCGCTTCTATGGATCGTTCGGATTCGTGAAGGCTTCCGACGTCTATATGGAAGACGGCATCCCGCACATCGAGATGTTGCGGGCGCCGCGGGCTGCCGCTGGCAACTAGCTGCTGGCAACTGGCTACTGGCCGGAAAATGCGCTTCCGCCGCGAAGGCATGCGACTGCGTCTCTGGCCGATTGCCAGTTGCCAGTAGCCATAGCCAATAGCCAGCGTTAGCGGCTATTTCCCTACCGACAACAGTCCAAGCCACGTCGGACCGACCAGACTCAGCAGGAGCGTGTTTTCACGTGCGCCGGCGTTTCCCGGCGCCGGCGCATCACGCAGCAGGATTCCGAGTCCGGTGTATTCGCCATTCCACCGGCGGGAGCTCGAGAACTGATCGCCGCAGTTGTCCACGCTCATGGTGAAGCGCACCAGGCTGCGCGAAACGTCGGGAATGGAGGCCGATCCCGCGAAGACGCACCCGTTCGAGTGCGTCCCCGTGATCAGGCCGTCCGCACTGATCGCCAGTGTGAGCGTAAGCGGCGGTCCAAAGCCCCGCGAAGTCGTGCGCGTGTACACGCCTGCGAGATCCTGCAATCCGAGCGGCTGAGCGTACGCATTGCTGGCGGCAAGAGAGAACTGGTAATCGTCCTTGCGAAACTCAAATTCGCCGACCATTCCCTCTCCCGACAACGAGGCTGCAAAGTCCGACTCCTCATCGCGAGTGTCGAGATACCGGGCGCCGTCGAATTTCTCGCTGATGCTCGCGTCGCAGCACCCGTTGCCATAAACGACGAAATCATCCGCCTCGTCGTCGATGACGATGAGATGCGTGTCGCCCGATTGATCCACAAGCGCCGTCGCATCGCGGGTGCGGCTGGAGTCCTCGTCGCCCGCCACGACGTGTCCGTTCCAGTAGCCGGCGAGCGCTGAACCTGTCGGCGCAGGTGGACTCGGCGGCGGTGGAACCGGAGGGGGCGCCGGAGGCGGCGTGGGCGGCGGCTCAGGCGGCGCCGGCGGTTGAGGCGGCGGCGGTTGAGGCGGCTCTCCGGCGACCGGCGGGGACGTTCGTTCCGCCACGCTCCCGCGTCCATTGGAGCAGGCGCTGAGGAAAATCAGAGCCACAACGGTCAGGCAGAGAATCTGTCGATCGGCGCCGCGCACGGGTCCCCGCGTGCTCCGCGATGGAGCGAACTGTCCAAGCGATGCGTAGACGTGTCGGCAATTAAATCAGGCGGGGGCGGAAGAAGTTCCTCAGCGGCGTTAGTGTTTTGCTGACCTCAGCGTCGACTGCCGTAGGTCCGGAATTTCCAGAAAAAGGCCGCGACGACATCGTAGGTGCTGAATTCCTGGGTCCCGGGCCGACATTCAGCGCCGGCGGCGTTGCAGGCGAACGCGTCGAATTTGACCTCGGAGGAATCGACGGACACTTCCAGCGAAAAGCGCTCGAAATCCAGCCCTGCGGCGGCGAAAACACCGGGACTGGAGCTATCGTAGTAGTCCCCGCTGGCGAAGTGATACACGATGCCTGCCCGAACATAGGGCGATATATCAGCAGTACGCAGGAAGTTGTAGCCAACGGTCGCCGAGACCGGCACCTCGAAATGATCGACGTCTCCACCAATGAAAAACACCGGTCCCAGTCCCATGTCGCCGCGGATGCCCGAGGCCCAGTCGTACATGACGCCAACAGCGACGCCGAGCGGAAACTGGAGGTCGACCTCGGCGTCGAAGCCCTCGATCCGCAGATTCTCTTCGTAGAGATCGGCGACGTTCTCCACGTCGCTCGCGTACGCGACGCCCAGATGCCATTCCAGGGCGTGGGCGGTCGATGTCGCTGCAAGCGACAAGGCGACGAGTGCAAGGATCGTGGTCTTCATGCCGAAGGTTCCGTGTGCCCAGCCTGTCGGACTAATACCGACGAAGCACCAGCCGGGTTCCGGAAACCGAGAGAGTTTTTGCGCCAGCGCCGTCTGCCGCAGCGCAATGCACGACCCTTCCCGACTCCGACCCCCGATTCCCGATTCCCGATCCCGATTCCCGAGTCTCGATTCCCGACTCCCGATTCCCGAGTCTCGATTCCCGATTCCCGACTCCCGATTCCCGATTCCCGAGTCTCGAGTCTCGACCCCTAGTCTCGAGCGCCACTCGCTTCTTGCTATGAGAACAGCCCACGCAGCGAGCGCTCGCCCGCCGCGGAGAATTGCACCACGCGCGAGTCGCGCGCGAGTCGCGCCCATCGCAGGGCGAGGATGCGCTCGAGGAGCGCAGCGCCGAGCGCGCCAGCCAGGTGATGGCGACGCTCGCTCCAGTCGAGGCAGGCGCGACACAGCACGCGACGACGTTGCATCAGCGAATCGACGTCGACGCCAAACTCACCGAAGAACGTGCGTCCACGCTCGCTTAACTGCAGCTCGCCGGCGCCGAAGCTGAGCGCTCGCTGCTGAACGAGGTTTTCATAGACGAACACGCCGAGTTCACCTGCGAGATGGTCGTAGCACAACCGCGCTTTCCTCATTGCAGGATCGTGCGGCAGCGAATGCGGCGCAACGCCGTTCGAGCGAAAGGCGACGCCCATGAGATTTTCGAGGAGGTTCGCGACTTCCGCGTTGGCGAGCCGAAAGTAACGATGTCGGCCCTGGGATTCGACCGCGATCAGCTGCGCTTCACGCAGTTTGCTCAGGTGAGCGCTGATGGTCTGCTTTGTGACTCCGGCCACGTTCGCAAGCTCAGTGGCGGTCAATGCGCGCCCCGCCAGCAGGGCAGTCAGCGTCCGGGCGCGCGCGTGATCGCCAATCAACGCCGCTACGCGCACGATGTCAGGATCGCTGTTCATTGAACGCCTCGACATGGTTCGATCTTAGTCGAACCATCTGTGGGAAATAAGAAGTTATCGTTCGGACTTCGGGCTCCGGGCTCGGGGCTCGGGCCAGAGTGGAGGACGCATGGTGTACGCCTGCGGCTCACTTTCTGACCCAAGCCCCGAGCCCCGAGTCACGTTCCCTATTCACTAGTCACTATTCACTAGCCACTTCCTATGACCATCACTTGCTTCATCCGGTACGAGATCGATCCCTTCCAACGCGAAGAGTTCAAGGCGTATGCAGACAACTGGAGCCGGATCATTCCCCGCTGCGGCGGGCGACTCGTCGGATATTTTCTGCCGCATGAAGGTACGAACAATGTCGCGTGGGGACTGATCTCGTGCGAATCGCTCGCCGACTATGAAGCGTATCGCAGCCGGTTGAAGGCGGATCCCGAAGGGCAAGCGAATTTCGCATTTGCGCGGGAGCGGCGCTTCATCCTGCGCGAGGAGCGCACTTTTCTCGAAGCGGTGGACAGCGCGGCGTAAACATCAGCGCCGATGGAGCAGCGAACATGATCGCGGTGATCTTTGAAGCGCAGCCGCACGCGCAGCAGTTGGGCGCGTATCTCGACGCGGCCGCCAGATTGCGCCCGCTGCTGGAACGGTTCGACGGCTTCATCTCGATCGAGCGGTTCGAAAGCCTCGCTACGCCCGGCAAGATCCTGTCGCTGTCCTACTGGCGCGACGCCGAAGCGGTGCGGCGATGGCGCAACGTCGAGGCGCATCGAAGCGTCCAGCGTGCGGGGCGGGAATCGGTGTTCGCGGATTACCGCCTGCACGTAGCTGAAGTCATACGCGCCTACGGCATGACCGATCGAGCCGAAGCGCCGGAGGATTCGCGGGTCGCACACGACTCCGTGGGCGCACCCTTCCCAAGATAAGAACCGGAGGAGAGCCGCGAAAGACCGCAAAAAGGAGCAGGCGGACTACGCGGGAAAAACAAAATCAATTCTTCTGACGGCGCCCGATGACTATTTGCCTGGAGCCGCGTCGGAGCGCAGCTATGTGATTTCTTTCAGCCCGCGTGCGTTCCTTGCGCCCGGTTAACCTACATACAACCAGTGGACAACCTTCTGCGACTCCCAGATCACCAGCGCAAAGAAAACCAAGAGGACTATCGACCCTGCTATGCCCGCCTTCACTCCCCGACGGCTTCGAGCGCCGAGGCTCACCCAACCTAGTGTGGCCGGTATGGTGAGGAACAGAATCGGACCGACACATCCACTTCCAAGTGCGTACGTCGGAAATGGGTAGGCAAATAGGTTCAGACCGGGCATTGAATAAAGAACGACGAAGACGACAGCCGTCACGATGGCGAACACTCTCCAGCGCCATTTCATGCTGATCAATGCCAGCGCCCTCGCGAGGCGCTCCGGCACGCGACGGATTTCATTGCAACCTGCTCATTGATTTCTTTTCTGTGGTCTTTCGCGGCTCTTCCCAGTCCATCCGGCTCAGGCGGATTCGGGGCGGCGTGATGACGGATCGACATGTGCAGCACCGTCGCGCAACGGCTCTGACAACCCAAACACGATCAGTAACTGCGCGAGGGCGTACGTGATCCAGATAGCGGGGCTGATCCAGGGGGCGCTCCAGAGGAACTTGCCGAGCGCGAGCAGGCTGTCGGAAGCGACGAAGAACAACGCGCCGACCGGGACCATCCATGCATTCAGACGCAGCGACAGCACGGCCATCGTGACGATCACGACCATGTAAAGGACGACGGGTGCGGCGAGGCCGCCGAGTTTCGGAAAGAGCACTGAGGCAAAGGAAGCGGCGAAGACAGGGACGGCTACGAGAGCGACCTTTCGCCAGCCGGTAAGCGGCGCCCGACTCGTTCTGGACGATTGCACGAAGATCGCCGCGTACAGCAGGTGCGTGAGCAGAAAGCTCGCGAGTCCGGGCACGAACAAGCGTTCGCCGTCGATCCCGAGAAATACATCGCCCGCCGCCGAGCACAGCAGCGCGAGCGTGAGCAGCCGCGCGCGTTCGCGCCAGGCAAGCGCCGCGAGCAACACGCACATCGAAGTCTTCAGCACAACGTCGCCCGGCCAGGGACGCACGCTCAGCAACAACAGATAGGCGAGCGGCGCGGCGATCGCAAGCCAGGCGAGGAATCGGTTGACGCGATTCGCCTGCGGTGCGACCGCGTCCAGGGCGGCGGCTTCGTTGTTCATTTTGATTCCCCTTCTGTCGGTGTGATTCTTTTCAGTTCTTGCAGCAGCGCGTCCGCCGAGACCGGCCCCCCGAGGAATTCCCGCAGCAGCGTCGCCGTTTCCTGCTCGTACCCCGAGCTGAGCAACCGCTCAGACAACCACGCGTACCAGCGCGCGTCGCCCGTTGCGAAGGGACCCAGTTGCTCTGTGATCCGCCGTCGTATGTGTGCAGTAATCACGGCGCCCAGGCCGTAGTTGATCATATAGCCCGGCGACTCGGCCAATTGCACGCGCACCGCCCACCACGAGAGCTCCGGATGCGGGACGACATTCAGGTAACGACTGGTGATGTCGGTCCAGACCACATTCGGATCGCGCGTGGGATCGCGCAGCATGCGCAGATCGAACAGCGACCAGGCGACATCGAGCATGACGTTTGAATACAGCGCACGCAGCGACGCCGCGTCCGAAGCGCGCCGGCCCAGGTACTTCTGCTGCCATGCCGGTTCGTAAGTGCTCCAGGACGGTACGTCTGCGAATGCTTCGTAGAACACCGCGTCGCCCAGATCCATGAACGCCGGACGCGTGCGCAGCGCCATCATGTGCACGATGTGACCATTCTCATGCACCAGTTCATTCAGCGGGCCGAGACCGCCGCGCGCGTAGTTGCCTGAGACCCGCGCGACGGTGGGTCGCCAGGCGCCGTTCACCATGCGTCCGCGACGCACATAGTCGGCGTAGGCGAGCGGCGCCTTCCCCTTGCGCGGCTCGAGGTCGTACATGACCCCCCACGCTTTCAGGTTGGCGCCAAGATCGGCGTAGTAGCGCTCGTTGAGCGGCTGCATGCTCGCGAGCGACACTGCATCGCCTATTTCGCGATCCGCAGCGCCGCCGAGGTATCGATAGTCCCACGGTTCGATGGGCGAATCGCCGCTCGCGCGTCGCCAGGCGCCGAGGACCTGCTCGAGCCAGCGCTCGAGCTCCGCGGTCGAGACGCCCACCGTCCGGGCTGCCGCATCAATTGCGGATCCCTTCGTGCGCGCATCGGCCGCCGCCATTGCAATCCTGCGTCGATACGGACTGTCAGGCTCGCTTGCGCCGTTCACCGCCCGCCACAGTGGAACAAAGGCGTAGAACAACGCTTTCCGCCGCTCAGGCTCATTGATGCGCGTGAGCAGATCGAACGCCGAGACGCGTGCGAGTTTCGCGCCTTCGAACTCGATGTTGTTCGCGAGTTCATCGAAACACGCGTAGAGCGCGGTGCGCAGGGCGTCGGAGTCCAGATCCTTTTGCTGGGCTTCGCTGCACTTGCGAACCGGCGCGAGCGACTTCTCCTCGACCAGTGCGGCGACCGACGCGCGCATCACCGTGACGGCGCGGATGTCGCCGGGCGAGAGATCCGTTATCGAGACGCTAGCGAGACCCTCGCTCACTGCGGCGCGCTTCGCTTCGAATGTCGTCGCCCACTCTTCGCGACGCTTCCCGCCATACGTCGCGGCGAACCCCGAGTCGATCAGCCCGAGCGCGCCGTAAGCGTCGGTGAGATCCGCATAGGCGCTCTCGATGCTCGCCACGGACGGCGCAGCCGCCGCACGACTGACGAGCAGACACAACAGCAGCGTCGCCGAGGTCTTATATATGTATGCGCGATCCACAGCGCAGAACGTTAGCAGGTGTCATCGGCGCTGAGAACGAGCTTCCGTTGACCTTCTGCGATCGGCGCCGGACGATGGCGCTCGCCCCGAATCGAACGAACAAACAAACAAGGGCGCCGGACGGAAGGCCGGCGACGGGAGGATTGCAGATGTTCGCATCGATCTCGCGACGTGCGCTCGCTGCGCTCGCGCTCGGTTCATTGGCGGCTTGCGGCGGCGGCGGGAGTTACGGCGGCGGATCCCCAGCTCCGGCGCCGACGTACACGATCGGCGGCAGCGTCTCCGGACTCGCCGGCACGGGCCTCGTCCTGCAGAACAACGGCGGCGCGAACCTCACGATCACAGGCAACGGCGCGTTCACGTTTGCAACCGCGCTCACGAACGGCGGCTCTTATAACGTCACCGCCGTCGCGCAACCGACCAATCTCAGTCAGACCTGCACCATTGCAAACGCCAGCGGCGCGGTCGCCGGCGCCAACGTGACGAACATCGCAGTGACCTGCGCGACCAATTCGTTCACGGTCGGCGGAACGATCAGCGGGCTCGCTGGATCCGGGCTCGTGCTCATCGACAACGGCGGCGACGAGCAGGCGATCGCTGCGAACGGGGCGTTCGCTTTTGCGACGAGAGTCGCGAGCGGTGGGACGTACGACGTTCGCGTGCTTACGCAGCCTTCCGACCCGGTGCAGCTCTGCCGCATCACGAGCAATTCGGGTTCCGTCGCGAACGCCGCGATCACTGCGCCCGCCGTCACCTGCGTAACGCAGCATCCGCGATTCGCCTATTCGCTCGACTACAACGACGAATCGATTTCGCTGTACGCCGTTGACGCAACGACCGGCCAATTGCGGCCCCGCGGCCATGCGCGAACCGGCGTTCGCCCGGTCGACGGAGTCGGCGACGGGTCAGGCAAGTTCGTGTATGTCATGAATCGCGGTTCGGCGAGCGTCTCCGCCTTCGCGCGAGACGGCGTGAGCGGCGACCTGACGGAGGTCGCGGGCAGCCCCTACTCCACGGGCGCGCCCGCCGAAGGCGCCAACAGGATCTCGATGCATCCGAACGGCCGATTCGTCTACGTGGCGAACGGCGGCGCAAACAACATCGCCGCGTTCGAGATCAATGCGAACACCGGCGCCCTGTCTGCCGTTCCCGGCAGCCCTTTCAGCGCCGGCGCCCACCCGAACTACGTAACCATCGACGCGAGCGGCGCCTTTGCTTACGTCGCCAATCGCGATTCGCATGACGTCTACACGTATCGCATCACCGCTACTGGCGCGCTGGCGGAAGTGGCGAACAGCCGCATCAGCACCGGCGCGAATTCCTCACCGATGGTGCTCACCCTGCACACTAACGGCCGATTCGCTTACGTACCGAACACCACCAGCGACAGCATCTCTGTCTTCGCCGTCAACGCCGCAACGGGCGTCCTCACTCAGGTGACCGGCAGCCCGTTCGCCGCGGGCGTTCGTCCCGGCCCCACCGCGTTGCTGCACCCGAGCGGCAGATTCATCTACGTCCGCAACGTCGGACCGACGGACGGCGCAGGTTCTGTGACCGCGTACTCCATCAATGCGACTACGGGCGCCTTGACGCAAATCGGGGCTGCGCTGCCGATCGGGGTCAATTCCCAGTATTCGTGGATGCACCCGACCGGCAGGTTCCTCCTGATCGCGAATCGCGGTGCGCCGCTCGACGACGTCGCGACGCCTGGCTCGATCTCCATGTTCAGCATCGACGCGGGGAGCGGCGCGCTGATGTCGCTCGCCGGCGCTTCGCTGCGGCCCGCGCCATTCTCCGTGAGCGTCGATTCGAGCGGCGGGTTCGTGTACGCGACCAGCGCGACCGGCAATCTCCTGTATTCGTTCGAACTGAACCAGACCACGGGAGATCTGACCCCGCTGTCCAACGGCGCCGTGATCACGAGCCGCGACCAACCGATCTCTCTCGTTGCGTACAGCTCAGTCACCACGCCGGCGGCCGCGACGTTCAGTTCGAAGTTCGCCTACGTGCCGAACGCCGGCGCCAACACGATTGGTGGTTACGCCATCAACTCCGTGAGCGGCGCACTGAGCACCGGGTCGCCCGTCGCTTCGTCAGGCGACGGTCCACGCCTGGCGGCGGTGCATCCGCGCGGGCGGTTTGTCCTGGGCGTCAACGAGACGGGAACCAACTTCGTCGCCTCATACGCGATCAACGATCCGACTGGCGCCTTGTCGGCCGCGGGAAGCACGCTGTTCACCGGCGGCCATTCGCCGGCGGCGATGACGATTCACCCCAATGGTCGTTCCGTCTATCTGGCTCACATATTCAATGCCGGCCCGAACCCGAATATCGTGGCCGCCTACAGCTTCGACCCGACGACGGGGGTGCTGTCGCCCATCAACGTCGGCTTCAACGGTATAAACACATTCACGCCCGCCACGTCGATCGCCGTCGCGCCGAGCGGCCGGTTCGTCTACTTCGTCAACGACACGCACTGCG
This sequence comes from uncultured Gammaproteobacteria bacterium, assembly GCA_963723505.1. Taxonomy (GTDB): domain Bacteria; phylum Pseudomonadota; class Gammaproteobacteria; order Steroidobacterales; family Steroidobacteraceae; genus Steroidobacter. The sequence continues at coordinate 368,341 of CAVRQU010000013.1, read as the reverse complement.
GCTGGGCCGACGTCAACGCAGCGACGGGCGGATTCTCGGGTCCGAACGGCAATGCGGCGTTCGGCAGCGCCGGCAAGAGCGCGCTCGCGATCGACCCGAACGGGCGCTTCGCCTACGTCGCGATCGCCGCCAACCCAGGCGCCATTGAAGCGTATTCGATTCACGCGCATACAGGAGCGCTCGCGCCGACCGGTCTGCCCGCGACTCCGACCGGGTCCACGCCGCGATCGATCGCGATCGATCCCGTCGGCAGATACCTCTACGCCGCGAACTACGGCGACGGCACGCTTTCCATGTTTGCGATCGATCGGACGACGGGCGCACTCGCCGAGATCGCACCTGCGCTGGCGACAGGAGGCAATCCAGTCTCCATCGCCGCCGACTACAGCGGCCGGTTCGTACACGTCGTGAGCCAGGCAGACGGCGCGGTGCTCACGTATGCAATCAACGCAGCGACCGGCGCGTTGTCTCTCATCGCAAGCGGCGCCGCGTCGGTCGGTCCGACGGCCAGCGCGCTCGCGGTATCGATCGACGTGCAATAGAAGCAGAACGGCGGCCCGGCCTCATGCACGCGGCGCCTGCCGAGGGCCGGGCGCTTCTCATCCCCGTCCATTTCCTGCAACTTTCCGTCGCGAGCCGTGTTCTTCCGGTCAAACGACGACATTCCAGTGGCAAGACACACTTCGGACCCCATCCGCGCGGAGGAGTTTGCAGGCTTCATGCGTGCCTATCAGGACATGGTCTTTTCAACAGCCGCCCGGATCACCGGCAACGATGCGCAGGCGGAGGACATCGCTCAGGAAGTGTTTCTGAAGGCGTACGAGCACTTTACCCAGTTGTGCACGAGTCCCACGGCGGGCGGCTGGCTGAAGACGGTGACCACGAATCTGACGCTCAACTATCTCGCGCGCTATCGCAGGCGCTGGCGCTTCTTCTCCGAACTGCGGCGCCCGGGTGCTCAGGATGAAGACGCCGAGATCGAATTTGCCGCCCCCGATGCGCTGCTGCCCGGACTCGACGCCCGTCAACGCGGCACCCTGGTTGATGAAGCGCTGAAGAGTCTGCCGCCGCACCAGCGCACACCGCTGGTGCTCTACCACTTCGAGGAGATGTCGTACGAGGAGATCGCAGCGAAGCTGGGCGTGTCGCTGCCAAAATTGAAGACGGACATGTTTCGCGCTCGCACCGCCCTCGCGAAAAAGCTCGCGGCGAGCGGCGTCCGGGGCGGCGGCCTCGAGGATTGACGCCATGAGCACACCCGATCGCGATCAACGACTCGCAGATCTCATCGATCGGGCCGTTCACGACGTTCCCCATCGATCGGCGCCGGCCTCGCTCGAACATCGCGTTCTGGCCGATCTCCGGCGCCGGGCGGGCGCACCCTGGTGGCGGAAGGATTTCCTGCATTGGCCAGTGGCCGCGCGTCTCCTCTTTCTGATCGCTTCGGCCGGTCTGATCCGGCTCGTTCTCGGCGCGCCTGCGTGGATGCGGGGATCTTCGCTCGTCGACATGCCGCCGGAGATCTCATGGATTCAGACGACGACCCACGCCCTCAGCCTCGCCGCGCATCACCTGCCTTCACTGCTGGTGTACGGCGGAGCTGCGCTGGTCGTCACGCTGTACGTGACGTTCTTTGGACTCAGCGCGATTGCGTATCGGTCTGTCTTCGGTCGCTCGTAATGGGAATCCATTCCTCTCGCCAAGAGCGCCAGGATCGCTAAGGCGTCTTTTCTTCAGGAGGCTCTCGCCCGTGAACCATTTCTTCCCTTGGCGATCTTCGCGTCTTTGCGAGAGATTCTTCTTCGGCGCTGCACTCACGCTGCTCCTTGCGTGCTCGTACGAGACGCAGGCGCAGGAACCGCAGCAACCGCCGCCTGCTGAGACGACGGCGCCGGCCGCGGCGGCGGAAAAGTCGCCCGACCTCGAGGTCGAAGCGGACGACGACGCTGAGCCGCCCGCCAGAGAGCGCGACGAGGTCGCGCCGTTTCGCTGGCGGAGCGACAGCGAAAACGTGATCGTGCATATCGGCGAGGATTCGCATCTGCCGAAAAATGAGCGAGCTGACGCCGTGGTTTCGATTTTCGGCTCCGCGAGCTCCGACGGTGAAGTCGACGAAGCCGTCGTTTCCGTCTTCGGCGATACGCGCGCTGCAGGTCCGGTCGGCCAAAGCGTGGTCGCTGTTTTTGGCAGCACGTATGCCAATGAATATGTCGGCGACCAGGTCGTCGCAGTGTTCGGAGACGTGACGCTCGGCCCGAAAGCGGAAGTGAACGGGGACGTCGTCGCGGTCGGCGGCAAGGTGATTCGCGATCCGAACGCAGTCGTCCATGGCGGCGTGCGCGAGATCTTCTTCGGCGAGGGCGTGGGTCGGCTCGACTGGGTGCGTCCATGGATCGCGCACTGTCTGCTCTACGGGCGGCCGCTTGCGATCCAACCAGGGCTCGGGTGGGCGTGGGGCATCGCCCTGGCGCTCCTCGCGCTCTACGTACTGCTCGCGATGTTGTTCGGCGATGCGATAAACAAGTGCGTCGATACGCTCGAGAAGAAGCCCGGCGAGTCGCTGCTGGCGGCGCTGTTGTCGATCCTGCTCACGCCCGTCGCCTTCATGCTGCTGCTGATCACGGTGATCGGCATAGCGCTGATGCCCTTCGTCGCGCTCGCTCTGTTCGCCGCAGCCCTGTTCGGCAAGGCAGTCGTGCTCGCCTGGATCGGCCGAAAAGTCACGCGCTTCACGGGCGTAGGCGCGTTCGCTCAGGCGGCGTTTCCAGTGCTCGTCGGCGGCGTGGTCATGCTGGCCGTCTACCTCGTGCCGGTACTCGGTTACATCGTTTACCAGGTGACTGGCCTTCTCGGCCTGGGCGTTGTGCTCTACACCGTGCTGCTCGCGATCCAGGCGAGGCGGGCGCATGCGGCGCCGGCGCTTGCGGCCGCGACAACGACAGGCGCGACCATCAATAACCCAGCGACCGGGGCTTCCGCTGGCAACCCGTCGATCGCCGCCGCCGAATCGCCGCGACCCGCGGAGCCTGCGATCGCATCGGTGAGCGATTCCGCCTTGCCGCCTCGTGCCGGATTCTGGATTCGCATGACCGCCCTGCTCCTCGACGGAATCCTGGTTGGCGTCATTGTCAGCATTCTCGAGGCGCCGGGAGAAATCTGGCTGCTTGGGCTCGCAGGCTACGGCGCGCTCATGTGGAAACTCAAGGGCACGACGATCGGCGGGATCGTGTGCGATCTGCAAGTGGTGCGCCTCGACGGCCGCGAGATCGACTGGGACACGGCGATCGTGCGCGCGCTCAGTTGTTTCCTGTCCTTCGCCGCCGCCGGGCTCGGCTTCTTCTGGATCGCGTTCGATCCAGAGCGACAATCGTGGCACGACAAGATTGCAGGCACTGTGGTCTTGCGTGTGCAGAGGAGGCCGTCCCTCGCAAGGCAACCCTCACCCTGACCCTCTCCGCAACCCTCACCCTGACCCTCTCCCTTGAGGGAGAGGGGACTCTCTTTCGCCTCTCCCTCCAGGGAGAGGCTGCGCGAAGCGCGGTGAGGGTTACTGCGCGAAGCGCGGTGAGGGTCGCTTCGCGGAGCGCACGCATTGCGCGCCGCTACTCTTCGTCCGACTATCCGCCATCCGCCATCCGCTGGTCACTCCCTCATGTACGACGTTGCAATCATCGGCGCCGGCACCGCCGGACTCTCCGCCCTGCGGGAAGTGCGCAAACAGACGGACGACTTCGTCATCGTCAACGACGGTCCCTACGGCACGACGTGCGCGCGCGTCGGCTGCATGCCGTCGAAGGCGCTGATCGAACCCGCGAATGCATTTCATCGGCGCACGCACTTCGAGGAGCTTGGCGTTCGCGGCGCGGAGCATCTGAAGGCGGACATCCCGGCGGTGCTGCGACGCGTTCGCACGCTGCGCGATCGGTTCGTTGCCGGTACGACCCAGATTACGACAGACCTGGGCGAGCGCAGCATCGCCGGCCGGGCGCGCTTCGCAAGTCCGGACGCGATCGACGTGAATGGACGGCGCATTCACGCAAGGAAGTTCATCATCGCAACCGGGTCGCGACCCATCGTGCCCGATGCATGGGCGAGTTTCGGCGGCCGGGTGCTCACCAGCGACACCTTGTTCGAACAGGAAACGCTGCCTGCAAAGATCGCGGTCGTCGGCCTTGGCGTGGTCGGCTGCGAGATTGCACAGGCGTTGTCGCGCCTGGGAATCGAGATCACCGCGTTCGTTGCGGGTCAGCGTCTCGCGGGGCTGCAGGACCCGCTGGTCAGCGAACAGGCGCATGCACTGCTGAGCGCGGAGTACACGATCCATCTCGGCGCTCGCGCCGCGCTCGAACCTGAAAGCGATCGGATTCGCGTATCGGCCGGCGACCGCAGCATACTGGTGGACGGCGTGCTTGCCGCGCTCGGTCGTCGACCGAACGTCGATGACCTCGGCCTCGAGAATCTCGGCGTGCAGCTCGACGATAGCGGTATGCCGCCCTTCAACGTGGAGTCGCTGCAGATCGGGGATCTGCCGATCTACTTTGCAGGCGACGTGAACGGCAAATGGCCGGTGCTGCACGAAGCGAGCGACGACGGCTACATCAGCGGCTACAACGCGCCTCGCGAGGATGCCGAATGTTTCCAGCGACGCACGCCGCTCGCGATCGTCTTTACGGACCCGAACGTCGCTGTGGTGGGTCAGCGCTTCGCAACGCTCGATGCGCGGAACATCGCAATCGGCGCGATAGATTTTTCGCAACAGGGCCGGGCTCGCGTGGCGGCGGAGAACCGCGGCCTGCTGCGTGTATACGCAAACAAGGCCAACGGCCGTCTGCTCGGCGCCGAGATGTGCGCGCCGCGCGGCGAACATCTCGCGCATTTGCTGGCGCTCGCCGTAACGCAGCGCCTGACGGTGCATCAGTTGCTCAGAGCGCCCTTCTATCACCCCGTGTATGAGGAGGGTCTGCGCACCGCGTTGCGCGATTGCGCACATCAACTCAATACTGCGCCGGTCACCGATCTGGCGAATTGCGAACCGGTCGGCGCTGCGGCGCTGGATTGACAGGACGGGAGGACGGGGACGTAATGGCGGAAGGACGTGAGGACGAATGGACGCAAAGGATGCCCCCTCAACGCCATTACGCCATTACGCCCTCACGTCCTCACGCCATGGCCGACCTGCAAGGTAGTACGATTCGCTTCCAACCGCGCAACCGTTGGGGTCGCGCATTCAAATGGGGGATGCATGAGACGACGACACACACTGCTTCTTGCGATCGGCGCCTCGATCGCTCTTGCGATCGGCGGCTGCGGAGAAAAGAAACCAGCGGCGCAAGCGGAACAAGCCGCGGCGGCGCCCGAAATCGCGCGCTACGACGCCGAAGCGTTCTTCACGACGACGTCGTATTCGGCTCGCAGCGCGGCTACGCCTGGTCGCCGGACGACCAAGCAGCTGCTGGTCCAGTTCGGATGAAACGCGGCATCTTCAACGCGTATTCGCTGCCGGCAGCGGCGACGGCCGAAGCGAGCCGCTGACCTCTTCCACGACGGATTCGACCTTCGCAGTCTCGTGGTTTCCCGGACGATGCGCGCGTGCTCTATCACCGCGGACAAGGGCGGCAACGAGATCAATCATCTGTTCGTGCGCGAGCTCTCGGGCGAGAGCCGCGACCTGACGCCGGGCGACAAGGCCAAGGCGGAGTTCGTCGGCTGGTCGGCGGATCGGCAGTCACTTCTTCGTGCTGACCAACGAACGCGATCCGAAGGCTTCGACCTGTATCGCTACGCGGCGAAGGACTACGCGCGCACGCTCGTCTTCCGCAACGACGACGCCTTCGAGATCTCCGGCGGTGTCGCCCGACGGACGCTACGTCGCGCTCGTCAAGCCGCGCACCAGCGCCGACTCGGACGTCTACCTGCTCGACACGCAAGCGACGGAAGCAGAAGCCCGAGCTCATCACGCAGCATACCGGCAACGTCGCGCACGGCGTCTACGACTTCACGCGCGACAGCAAGCACTCGTCTACTCGACCGACGAGCACGGCGAGTTCACCGCAGGCATGGACCTACGACCTCGCCAGCGGCGACAAGGCGTCCTTGATCTCCGCCGACTGGGATGTCATCGTTCGTCTCGTTCTCCGAGTCGGGCCGCTATCGCGTCTCGGGAACGAACGAAGATGCGCGCACGGCCATCCACGATCCTCGACACGCAAGCGGCAAGGAAGTCACGCTGCCGGGCCTGCCGCCAGGGCGACCTCGCGCAGATCCGCTTCTCGCGCGACGAAACGCACGTCGCGTTGATGGTGAGCTCGGATACGTCGCCGAACGACGTCTACGCCGTCGACCTGGCGGCGGCGCAGCGCGCGGCTGACGCAGGCGCTGAACCCGCAGATCAAGGAAGCCGACCTCGTCGAGGCGGAAGTCGTTCGCTACAAGAGCTTCGACGGTCTCGAGATTCCGTCGATCCTGTATCGCCCGCAAAACGGCATCGGCAACGGCCAAGGTGCCGGCGCTCGTGTGGGTGCATGGCGGGCCGGGCGGGCAGAGCCGCACCGGTTACTCCGCCACGATGCAACATCTCGTCAATCACGGCTACGCGGTGCTGGCCGCGAACAATCGCGGCTCGTCGGGTTACGGCAAGACGTTCTTCCACATGGACGACAAGCATCACGGCGACGTCGACCTGAAGGACATCGTGTACGGGCAAGAACTATCTCGCATCGCTCGACTGGGTCGACGCGGAACGCATCGGCATCATCGGCGGCTCCTACGGCGGCTATATGGTCGGCGCGGCGCTCGCGTTCGAGCCGGACGTGTTCGATGTCGGCGTCGAACATCTTCGGCGTCATGAACTGGGTGCGTACGCTGACGAGCATTCCGCCGTGGTGGGAATCCTTCAAGGAATCGCTGTACGACGAGATGGGCGATCCGGCGACCGACGGCGAGCGGCACCGCAAGATCTCGCCGCTGTTCCACGCGAAGAACATCAAGGTGCCGCTGCTGGTCGTGCAGGGCGCGAACGATCCGCGCGTGCTGCAGGTCGAAAGCGATGAGATCGTCGCCGCGGTCCGCGCGAACGGCGTGCCCGGTCGAATACGTGCTGTTCCCCGATGAGGGTCACGGCTTCACGAAGCGCGAGAACAAGATCAAGGCATCGGATGCGTACGTCGCCTTCCTCGACAAGCACCTCAGGAACGCGCCAGCGAAGCAGACGGAGCAGGCCACTGGCGAGTAGGCATGCGCGGGTAAGCCTTCGGCGGGAAAGACGACCGAGTCGTCGGGACAGATTTCTGACTCGACGACCGCCGGTCGTCTTGCGCGACAGCGTCCTTCTCGACTACGTCCTTCTCGACGAAGTCCTCTAACGCGTCCGCGGCGGACTAGCCATCGGCGAGAAGGCGCGCGCGGGGAAGCCTTCGGCCGGAGAGACGACTGCGTCGTCGGGACAGATCTCTGACTCGACGACCACCGGTCGTCTTACCCGACAGCGTCCTTCTCGACAACGTCCGCCCGACGACAGTCCCTCTGCCGCGTCCGCGGCTTGCTCTTCAGTCGAGCGCGACGCTGTCGAGCAGCACCGGGTCGAATTCCTGGATCGTGGAGCGCTTCGGACGAGTGAAGCCGAGCGGGCGCTTGTAGGAGATGAATACCGAGGAGCCGAAATTGTCTTCGAGCGAGTGGCCGGCGCTCATCGACAGCGAACCGCTGCCCAGGCTCAGGCTCTGCTGTATCGCGATCAGGTTCGTCCGCTCCTGCGCCCACGTGGTTTGCGTGGCATAGGCGACCGAAAGATTGGCGGCTTCGGTGACGTTGACGCCGACGCTCGCGAGATCGCGCTGCATGACGGGATCGGTGGGCGCAATGCTTCCGACCTCGCGAAACTCCCGGCTCTGCATGCGCGAGCGCAGAGCGACGCTGAAGAGATCGTTCTGGTGCTCGAAGCCGACGCGCGCGAGCCAACCGTCGCCCTCTTCAGCGCGGCTCGATGCGTAGGCGAAGGAGGCCGTGCCCAGCGGGCCGACCCTGCGCGCGACGCCGAACCCGAGCGCCGCCACTTCGTCGGCGAGATACTCGCCGTGGCCCTCGAACGTGAAGCCGAGCGGCGCGCCGCAGTTCACGGTCGCGTTCGCGAACGCGGGACCATATTCGTTGCTCGTAATCGCGTAGTCGCGCCGCACTTTGCCGGCGCCGACGGAGAAATCCGAGCAACCCGGATCGGCAAGCTGCATTTTCGCAATCATCGGGGCATCGATCGCCGCGGAACGGCCGAAAGCGTCGCTCGCAGTCAAACTGCCGGTGCGCCACGATCGATCTACAGAGAGATGCTGCTGCGACAACGCCGTGTCCTGACCGTCGACCGAGGCGAACAGCGCGTCGGCGACTGTCGGCAGCACCGCGAGACCCGTAGTCGCAAGCTCGGGAGAGGTGATGACGTCAGTGCGCGCGTTCGAACGCGTGCCGAACTGCAGGCCGCCATAGCGCACGGACGAGCCCCACATGCCGGCGCTGCTGACCGCATCCCCCACGCGCAGTTGTTCGGTCTCCTCGCCGAGGTTATGGCTGTATGCGGATTCGAGCCGCGTCACGGGCTCCTTGTCAGGATCCAGCGACGTAGTAAAGCTGTGATTGACGGCGCCCGCTTCACTCAGCACGGTGGCGTTGAAAGACGAGTACTCCGGTGAGAGCGCGCCGGTTTTGACGGCGACGGCCTGCGGCGGATCGACCGGCGCTGACGTGCAGCCAGCGAGCGCGAGGAGCGTCGCTGCGAGCACCGCGTGCTGAGTGCAACTGAGGTCGCCCGTGCGGCGCCGACCTGTTTTTTTCGTTCCGATTTCAATCGGACGCCTTCGATCTGATCCTGTCATCCCGGCCAATACCATTCCGTGGCGCGTACGCGCCGTTTGAGTTGTTGGCGATTGCGCAGCCGACTGTTGTTCGCCGCTGAGTACACCGACCTTCGATGGGCTCGGTGAACGCAGACAAAGTGTAGGGGGATCGCGCCGCGCCGCACATCATCCAGTCCCTGTCCAAGGAATGACCACGGCGACCGATGGTCACCGAGAAGGCATGCGCAGGAAGGCCTTCGCAGGAAAGCCAGTGGCAAGAAAGCCTTCGGCAGGCCAGAGAAGCAAAGAAAAAGAACTGTGGGCTGCGTGTCGCGATCACGCGCCGTTCTGACCTGCCACGGGCCTTCCTGCCACTGGCCCTCCTGCCGCAGGCCTTCCTGCCGACGGAGTCGGCCGTCCTTATGGTTCGATCAGTTGACGTTCCGCTCGCGTCCCTTCCAATACGGCGCGCGCAGCTCACGGCGCAGGATCTTGCCGCCCGCATTGCGCGGCAGGGCGTCGGTGAAGTCGACGCTCTTCGGCGCCTTGTACGCTGCAATCCGCTCGCGCGTCCACGCAATGATCGAGGCCGGATCGGGCGTCGCGCCTGGACGCGGCACGATGATCGCCTTCACCTCCTCACCCCAGCGCTCGCTCGGCACGCCGATCACCGCGACGTCTGCGACGTCCGGATGACCGAAGATCGCCTTCTCGACCTCAGCCGGATAGATGTTCTCGCCGCCCGAGATAATCATGTCTTTCACGCGATCGTGGATGAACAGATAGCCGTCCGCGTCGAGATACCCGGCGTCGCCGCTGCGTAGCCAGTTGTCCGCTCCGATGGTCCTCGCCGTGGCTTCCGGAAGTTTCCAGTAGCCCTGCATGTTCGTGACTGCGCGAATTACAACTTCGCCGACCTGATGCGGCGGCAGGCGACGGCCCTCCGCGTCGAGGATGGCGATCTCGACGCCGGGCAGCGCCTTGCCCGCCGAATTCATTCGTGCGTTGCCCGCCCGATCGTGATCCTCGGGACCGAGCGCCGTAACGGAACCCGTCGTCTCGGTCATTCCATAGAGCTGGACGAAGCCGCAGCCGAACACTTCCATGCACTCGCGCAACAACGCGGGCGGCATCGGGGAGGCGCCGTACAGCAGGTACTTCAGTTGCGAGTAGTCCAATTGACGCGCGCGCGGGTGACGCACGACGACCTGCAAGGCGGCGGGCACGAGAAACAGCTTGGAGATCCGCCAGCGCTCAATGAAGTCGAGCACTCTGGCCGGATCGAACTCGCGCATCACGACGTTCAACGCGCCATGAAGGAATCCCATGATCGCCCAGCCCGTACCGCCAATGTGAAAGCACGGCATCGCGGCGAGACTCACATCGTCTGCGTCCCATTCGCTCCACGGCAGCGTCGGTGACGAAGGCATCGCCGTGAAATTGCCATGCGCCAGCACGGCGCCCTTGGGATGACCTGTCGTGCCCGATGTATAGAGCTGCACAGCCGCAGCATCCGGAGAAACGGCCAGCTCCGGATCACGCGGCCGCTGCGCATCACGCCACTCGCGGTACGATCGGCCTCGAAAGGCCGTCTCCATGCCGATGACAGCGGGCGTTCTGGCGTGCGGCGTATACGCCGCCACGGCGTCAATGAACTCGGGACCGACGAAGAGCAGCCGGGCTTCGCTGTCCTCGATGATGTGGCGCGCTTCGGCTGGCGTGAGGCGCCAGTTCACCGGCGTCATCACCACACCAGCCTTCGTGGCGCCAAGCAGCAGCTCGAAGTAGAGATCCGTGTTCTTGCCCAGATGCGCGATGCGATCGCCGGGCTTCAGGCCGGTCGCGATCAGCGCCTGCGCGACCTGGTTCGTCGCCGCGTCGAGCTCGCCGTACGTCGCCACGCGATCCTCGAAAGCAAGCGCACGCCGCTCCGGATGGACGCGTGCGTGGAACCGCGTGATGTCCGCGAGAGAACGAATTTCGTTGTGCGACATGAGCAGCGCCGACTATTCCCGAGGGTTTGCGAGACCTGCCCGGCGCGCGGCTACATTCGAACCGCTCATCTGAGCGCTCCTTCGGTTCGCGATCCCGATGCACCCGCCGCCGTTCTGTTTCATTGATGTGGCTCGGCAGAATTTGCGCGCAAGCCTAGCACTTCCGAGAAGCGGTTGGCGGATGGCCGTTAGCTGCAAGATTGCCTTCTTCTTCATCGCGAGCCGGACTAGTCTTTTCCTTGCGTCGCCGGCGCCTGACTCACCGCTAACCGCCAACCGCCAACCGCTCTCGACGGAGGGACGCCGTGAAATTTCTATTCGAAGTTCGGATCAAGCCCGGGTGCGCCGCCGGGCAATACGCCGAGGCCTGGGTGCGGGCGAGCGAAATCATTCAGCGCGCGCCGGGCGCGCGGGGTACGCGCCTCCACAGGAAAATCGGCGATCCGAACGCCTTGCTGGCGATAGCAGAGTGGGACTCGAAGGCCGACCGCGACGCTTCCCAGGGCCGCGATCCGCGAGCGGACGAGATCATTCGAGCGGCGGCGAAGTATTGCGAGATCCGGATTCTCGGCGAGTTCGAGGAGCCGGAATGGGTTGTGCTGCCACCGAGCTAACGCTCGGAGATGTCGTGTAAAGTGTAATGTGTAGGGTGTGACGGAGTCGCGGCGCGACGCGCACTCCCGCACACGTCCACACGTCCACACGTCCACACGCCCACGTCCCGCACTTGAGCAACATCCTTATCCTCGCCATCGCTCAGATGCTGTCCGCGTCCGCTCTGACGGTCGTGGTGCTCATGGGCAGTCTCGTCGGCGCCGCGCTGGCGCCCAGGCCATCCCTCGCGACCGTGCCAATTTCGATCGCTATCGTCGCGGTGGCGCTTACGACCGTCCCGGCCGCGATGCTCATGCGACGGATTGGCCGGCGCGCAGGTTTCATCGTAGGCGCGCTCATCAGCGCTGCCGGCGGCGCGGTGGCCGCACGGGGCGTGGTGACGGCGAATTTTCAGTTGTTCTGCGCCGGTACGATCCTGTTGGGATCCAGCATGGCGTTCACCCAGCAGTATCGATTCGCCGCCGCCGAGAGCGTCCCGCCCGAACTGATGAGCCGCGCTGTCTCCTGCGTCCTGATCGGCGCTCTCGCCGCTGCGCTCATTGGTCCGCAACTCGCCCTCACGGCTCGTTCATGGATTGCGGGCGCGGAGTACGCAGGCTCGTTTGCGACAGTGAGCGCGCTTTCTCTGATGGCCATCGCCGTACTCACGCGCCTCAGGCTGCCGAAGCCCGCTGCAGAGGATGATCGCTCAGCGCCCTTGTCGACGCGCCAGCTGTTGGGACGGCAGGATTTCCGCATCGCCGTATTCGCCAGCGTCGTCGCTTTCGCCGTGATGAGCTTCATCATGACCGCGACGCCAGTGAGCATGCACGTCATGGATCATCACAGCGTCGAAACGACCACGTGGGTGATTCAGAGCCACGTGCTCGCCATGTATCTGCCGTCGTTGTTCAGCGGCGGCATCATCGCGCGATTCGGTGAACGCAACACCATGCTGTGCGGCGGCGCGTTGCTCTCGATGTGCGCCCTCGTGAGTCTGTTGGGCCAGCACGTGATGCACTACTGGCTGGGACTGGTCGCACTTGGCGTCGGCTGGAATCTGTTGTTCGTTTCCGGAACGACTCTCCTCGCCCGCACCTTCCGCGGCGCCGATCGTCACCGGGCGCAGGCGATCAACGAGTTCACCGTGTTTGGATCGCAAGCCTGCGCTTCGCTGCTCGCGGGCCTGGCCGTTCAGCAGATTGGATGGCTGATGCTCAACCTCGCAACCGTGCCGCTGCTCGTCGCCATGTTTCTGGCGGCGAGCCGATTGCGAGTCGAACCCGCGCACGCGGCGCCGGATGTGCACGCCGGGCGCATAGCGGATGGCGGATAGCGGATTGACAGAACGCGACGGCGCGATCTCTCGCGAGGAATGGTGTACAAAGAGGTTTAACGCCAGCAGGAATGCGAGCAACGCATTCTGACGATCCGCTATCCGCTATCCGCTATCCGCTATCCGCTTCTCTACGCGAAGATCGCGCGCGAGCTGAACCGCATCCTCAACCCCGCTGTAGTAGTGCGGCGCTGAGCCCAACTCCGAGTAGCCGAGCGTGGCGTAAAACCGCCGCGCAATCCTGTTGGTGGCGCGCACTTCGAGCCGCATCTGGAACAGACCCGCAACGACAGCGCTCTCTTCGACCCAGCGGATGAGTTGTTTGCCCAGTCCGCGGCGTTGATAGCGTTCAGCAACGCCCAGCAGCGCAACGTGCACGCGCTCGTTCCCGAACTGCGCCATGACGAATCCCGCGAGTTCGCGCTCCACCGTCGCGATCACGGAGAGATTCTCGCGCTGTTTCATGTGGGCTGCGACGCGACGCGGCGTCCAGGTCCAGGGCAGTCCCGACTCGATCAACGTTCGCGACATTACCGCAATGCGGGGTGCATCGCCGAGTCGCGCCAGCCCAAGTTTGAGCACAGTCATGCCAGCAGAAAGTACCGAAAGCCCACACACACGAGATCTCTGCAACATCGCCATCTGGAAGAGATCGGCGCTTCGATCACCTTCAGATTTCGATCAGTTATAACTTTGTGGTTTCGGGGTAGGCGCGTCAATTCGAGTTTCCGCAGGCTTCATCCTCGCATCCAGCGCGAGCGCGACGCTGCCGATTTCGCGCTTTCCCGTGAGCCAGCGGTGGAGCGCCCGATCAATCAACGCTTCGTTCCGCGCCGATAGTGCAATGCGTCGCGACGGATTCCACTCCGCGGGATCGTCAGGCGTCGGATCGTCATGCTCGTGCGGGGTTCCCTCACTGCAGGCCTTGCACAGGACCCGCACGGATGAACTCCAGTCCTCCATTGGAAATTCGAGCTCATCGCACAGCGCTTCCAGCGCCGTTACATCTTCGGGCGACGGCGCGGTCAGCTCGACCTCGTAGGTCGAGTAGTCGGAAGCCTGGAAAAGTTGCAGCACGTTGAATACAGAACGCTCCCGGCCTTCGGCGTCGAGCCGCGAGCCCACCGGCGCGCCGTCATGCAGCACGGTGTCGCCGTACCGGTAACCTGATCCGGCGAATGGAATATTCAACAGGCGCGCACGCACCGGATCGATTCTGCGCGCCCACACTACTTCTGCATCAGCGTGAGCATTGAGACGGACCGGAGCGCGGCCGAAATTCTGATCGATCGGCTGATCTCCCGGCTCGATCGGGACGCCAAGCCGACTCCAGACAGATCGCGCGGTCGTCCAGTCGCGCAGCGCCGTTGCAGCGATCGCAAGGTTCCAGTTCGACGCCTCATCTCCGGGCGCAAGCTCGGCGGCGGAGCGGTTGTATACGAAAGACTCGCGCCATCGGCCCTGATACTTGTAGATCAGCCCGACGTTGTAATGCGTCGCGGCGCGTTCCGGATTCAGCTCGAGCGCCTCCAGGTACTTCTGAATCGCAAGCTCGCTCTCTCCCTGGTCAGCAAGCGCGATGCCCTCATCATGAAGCTGCGCGGCGCGCTCAATTTTGTTCACCAGAGCCCACCCTGCCGTTCAATAGATCTTCAGAGCGCCGAATTTCCTGCGAATTCGGCTCGCCAGCGTCTGATAGCCCGCTGTAAAGCCCAGGCTGATCGCCAGCACGACGATCATGGGCCATACCCAGATCGCACCCCCTTCATTCTGCGAAGCGCCGACCATTGCCGGCTGCTCGCTGTCTGTTTCTGCCGCTTCGACCTCAACGGGCGTCGCCAGGAGCGATGCGGTCGCCGGGGACGGCGTCGACGTGGCGTTCGCCTTGAGTTCAGTCAGCTCGGCCTGGAGCTTCGCAGCGTCCTTTCTCAGTCGCGCGATTTCCTCGGCCGACTTCTGCTCCGCCGCCTGAACGGCTGACTTCTCATTGCGTTGCATATCGCGCAGTCGCACGGCCGCCGGCGCATCAGTCGTCAGATAGCTGGCGCCGACCCACCCCTCACGACCATTCTCGAGACGCACGCGAACGAAGGCCTCCGCACGCTCGAGCTCCACCACTGCGTCGCCCGTTTCGATCGTCGCCACGCGCTCGCCGGCCTGATTGGGTTGGGCGTGGACGTTCAGAACAAGCTTGTCGGAGACGAAGAGCTGCGCTGGCCCGTCTCCCTCTTGGGCGGCGACGGCGTGCGAAAACGCCATCAGGATCCAGACTGTCGCCGCGGCCAGACAGCGCGATTCGATGGAGAGCGTCATGAAGCCCGATGCTTTCAGAGTTGGCGGGATCGGGCAACCAGCCCACCCTCAACGAAGTGCGTCGGCGACGGCCAGGCGCTTGCGACGCATGTTCATGTCAGCCCGCCAATTCCTGCTTCTTCATCTGGCGCCCGGTAAGCCTGACGAACATGAAGATCGCGATCAGGTGCAGCGAACCGACCAGCGCCATGGAGAAGATCAGAACGTCGCCCCTCAAAGCGCTCGGACTTGCGGCGATTCCCAACAGCTGCACCAGCAGATCGATTCCCCACATCCCGAGAACCGCGACTCGCTGCTCGCCATTGGTGAAGCACCGGCCGTTTTTCTTCATGAACCACTGACAAACGACCATGACGGAAGGCAGCAGGATCGCGAAATTGAGCCCGCTCGGTTTGAAGTCAAAGTAGCGCGCGGCAAGACCGGCGACCATGAGGAGAGGCGGATACAGGAGCAGGAATCGCAGCAGCAATCCGGTGATCGACATGATTTCCTTTGATACGGTCGCGCGCCGGCCTGACGCCGGATCTGGACCGCTTTCTTATATCGGACTTATCGCGCCTCTGGTGCGAGGCGGATCACATCAATGCAGCGTCGCCCGGCAGCACTCCTTGTACTTCCTGCCGCTGCCGCAGAAACACAGATCGCTTCCGCCGATCGTCGGCGTGGCGCGTATGGTCGCGTTGTCCGCCGCGAGCGCCGCTTCGGCGGTGCGCGTATCGCGAAAATACTCGAAGATCTTCACCAGCCCGACGATCATGTAACGGATCAGCTCATCGCGCTTCTCGGGCGTCGGAGACTCGTATCGCAGGTCGGGATTGGGGTCATTCTCGTGCGCGAGCGCGAACATCGGAATGATCGAGCCGGCCTGATCGTCATCGTCCAGAAATGCGCGCCAGCTCGCACGGCGCATGTCGACGCCGCGCAGGAATCCGAGCGCCCAATCGTTGCCGCGCGCGACGCCGTCGTCGTCCTCGACGAGGATCGGGTAATAGATCTCGCCTTCATTCAACGTACGCGCGATCGTGTTCCAGTGACGCATCATCGCCTGCAGGATGCCCTGCGCCTCCTCCTCGGTATCGAACACCGTGAGCCCGGACGCCTGGCCGCCGAAGACCTGCGGCCAGTATTCGCTCGGCAGCACGAGCTCAGGTCCCGCGATGAGCGCACTGAAAAATCCGTCGAGTTCTTCGATATTCATGGCGCGACCGCCCTCGACGGAAGCAAGGAAATCGTCGAGCTCGTCGAGCTCGGTTTCCGAAAGCGGGTTGTCGCGCAAGGCCGCCATACAAACCCCGGTCCGTCAAGGAAAGGGTTGGAGCTAGGGTACGCGTGAGACGTGTTCTGTCCAATTTCGGGAAGGGGCAAACCTTGCTGGCCTTCGCAGTAAAACTGACTACAAGGACGCCTTCGCGGCGCCGCGTATCCTCTCCACCCCGTTCACTGGCGGTCTTGAGAAACACATGCATCTCGTCGGCGTCATCTCCGATACCCACGGCCTGCTCCGCCCGGAGGCGATCAGCGCGCTGGCCGGCGTCGACCACCTCGTGCATGCGGGCGACATAGGCTCGCCGGAGATTCTGGATCAGCTGCGCGAGATCGCGCCCGTGACTGCCATTCGCGGCAACAACGACAGAGGCGCGTGGGCGAAAGCGATTCCGGAAGCGCAGTTGCTCGACATCGACGGGCGCCGGCTATACGTGTTGCACGATATCTCGACGCTCGATCTCGACCCGACCGCCGCCGGAATCGCGGTCGTCATCACCGGCCATTCGCACAAGCCGGCGGCGGCGGAACGGAACGGTGTGCTGTTTCTGAATCCCGGCAGCGCCGGCCCGCGTCGGTTCAAGCTACCGATCAGCGTCGCGACGCTGCGCGTCTGTGCGAAGAGCGTGCGGGCGGAGATCCATTGGCTCGGCGGTTAGCGGTTAGCGGTTGGTCCAGAAACCGTATCGAGGGCACGATGTTGTCGCATACCCGCGAAGCGGGATCACGCGCAGTGCGCTTCTGACTAAGCGCTAACCGCCAACCGCTAACCGCTATCGGGCTCCGCCGGATCGAGCTCGGAGTAATGCCGGAAGATGCCTTCTTCGTTGAACGCGATGCGGCGCTTCGACGCGAGATACGCAGCGATGCGCGGCTCACGCGCGATCCGATCGTGCAGGGCGACAAGTTTCGGGTAGCCGCTTTCCGTGCGCTTCATCAGGCGAGGGAATGCGTAGCGCATTCCCTCGATGATCTGGAACAGCGACAGATCGGCGTAAGTCACTGCGTCGCCGACGAGCAGTCCGCTGTGGGTGGGATTGCACTCAATGCAGCGCTCGAAATAGCGAAAGAACCTGGGCGCGCGCTCGGAGCGAAACTCCCTGGCGCGGCGCGCAGCTTCGCTGCGCTGGTCTTCATAGTAGAGACCGGCGCCGATGGGGTGATGCGTGTCATGGACCTCGCCGACGAAGTCCGCGATCGTGAGTTGAAGCTGGTGCGTCCACAGCCAGCCGGCTTCATCCGCCGGCGCCAGCACATGGTGATGACCGATATACAGAAGGATGTTCGCGGTCTGGCCGATCGTCAGATCGACCGTCTTGAGATACGGCGGCGCGAAGGGCGGCGTGTGCAGATTTTCGCGCGTGAGCGATTTGAGCAAGGCGGCTTCCCCGCCGCCGTTCGCTATGTCCCCGCGGGCGACGTCGAGATAGGGAGCGCCCGCATATTCGAGCGCCAGTCGCACAAACTCACCGCGACCCTGGATGGTCGGCCAGTAGTGAAGCTCGTAGTGAAACATCGCGCTATCCCCACTGCTGAATACGGGGGAACGCGAGAAGCCCGTAAGGGTTCCTCTGAACGAAGCGGTGAAACCTGCGCGGAATACCCGAGCGCACGCCACATCGCCCGTGTATAGTGGCTTGGCTCGTGACCTTTCTCTTTATCTTCGCTTGGCTCCGCGCCAACCGGCGCTTCCGGGCCAACTCAATCTAAACCGAATCGTTCGCGTGCTGAGGAGACCCTTTTACGGGTTTCCCAATGGAGACGGCCACGCATTGACGGGCCGTCAATTTTTGAAAAACGCGTTCGAGGCTCAAGGCCTGCCGATTCGCGCATTAGTGAGTTAATTGAATGAGCAAAATTTATGTGGGCAATCTGCCCTTTTCCGCCGACGAAGAAGCTGTCCGCACGCTGTTCTCACAGCACGGCACTGTGGATTCCGTCGCCCTGATCATGGACCGTGATACGGGTCGTCCACGCGGCTTTGGCTTCGTGGAAATGCCGCGCGCCGATGCAGCGCGCGCGATTCAGAATCTGAACGGCCACGACATGGGCGGACGACCGCTCAAGGTCAACGAAGCGCAGGACAAACCTCGCGGCGGCGGCGGCGGCGGCGGCGGCCAGCGTCGCTGGTAATCGGTTCCCGCACGAGCCCTCGGGCTCGTGCGGGAGGAGCATGCTGATGGCGAATCATTCGAGGTCTTACGGCGAACCCGGCCTGCCATCGAGCGCCGCTGGTAGCATGGTCGATCACCGCGCTCAGATAGAGCGACAGCAGCAGGAACGCGCGGCGGAACGACAGCAGCAGCTCGCCGCGCAGTCATCGGAGTTCAACGCGCCGGAAGAACGAATCCGGTTGTGGGAGAAACTGCACGCGCTTGCCTTGCCGCGTTCAGCAACTCATAAACTGCTGCATGTCATCGCTGCGCACACGCGACTTTCCATCCACCAGGTCCGTGAGGAGCAGCAACGCCGTGCTGGGCTCTCCAATCCTTCTCTGAGCCCCGCGCTGGGCGCTCCGCCCCCTCTCTGAGCGATACGCAGCGACATGACCAGGACTCCCAATCCCACTGAAACGGTTCTCGAGCTCCCCTTCAAGGTGGATTCGATCGCGAGGACCAGCGCACCGGACGGCGGCGACGGCGTCTGGCACAGCTATGTGATCTCGCAGGGGACGAACACGATCAAGGGCGCGCGAGCAGGCACTCACGACGAAGTGACTACGCTGCTCCAGGACATGGTCGAACGGCTGAACGAGCGCCGCGTCGGCAAGCACCGACCCAAAGCGCGGGGTTGATCACCCGTCGTTAGTCGCTTCCGCTAGTGCGTGCGCATCTCGCTCGCCGGCGTCTCCTGCGGCGACATCGCAGCCTCGGGATTGAGAATGCCCTTGGCGAATTCCGTGATCTCTGCATCGATCGTCTTGTCGCGGTCGGCGAGCTGCGCGAAGTGTTCCGCATCGTCGAGCCGCCCTAACGCCTTGGCGTAGGCGGCGATCGTGCCGTAACCCGCGATCTTGTAGTGAATGATCCGTTGAATGGATGCGGCGATCGCGGCGTCGCGCACGTTCTCGGCGGAGACCTCCGCCATCTTGTGCGTCTCGTGAATCAGCGCCCGCATCGCATCATCCGGATGCTCGCGCCGATCCGCGTTCCGCCGAGCCAGCAGGCCTTCCAGGTCGGCTTTGCGCACCTGCAGCTCCGTCGCGTACTCCTCGATACGGAAGGCGAGCTGCGCATTGCCGATGACGCGCATCAGCTCGCGCGACAGCATGATGAGCTGCGACTCCGCGCTGTGCAGTTCCTGTAGCTCGGCCGCGTACATCGCATCCATGCTGTCAAGCAACGGCGCGCTGCGATCGCCGACGCGCTGCACCGCATCGCCAGCTTGCACAGCCAGTCGATTCCATTGTTCCCGCAGGCCTTCGCGGATCGTGGACCTTCCCTGCATCGCCCCTTTCATCGGACAGTAACCCGTAGCGCCGCGCGCCATCAGCGACAATCCGGCCGCCCCGCGGGTCAACGCCGCTACGACGCCGCGTCCGCGCGTCGCTGACAGCAGCAAGGTGAGGCCTGCAAACGCCGAGAGCCAGCGCTCCGTGGCGCCAACGTTGTCGGGTCGCGGTTCGAATGCGTAGCCAGTTGAGGACGACGGCATGACGGGGCTCCAGCGGAAGCGCCAATTGTCCATCGATAACACGCGATCGGCGCAAGGGTTCCCATCGTGACTTGAGAGGCTGACCTGGTGAGGCAGCAGGCATGCAGGCAGGCTCCGGCGGGAAGGCTCGCAGTGCGAGGGGGACAGAATCTGACTCGACGATTCAGGCGTCTCGCAGGACGCATTTGCGCGCCTCTCGACGCCATCCCTTTCGACGTGAGTCCCTGGATAGCTCCTTCTCGCCGCAACGAGGCTGACTGCGATACCATGGCGCTGCATGTCGACGCGCAGAACGAGCATCAACGACGTCGCCAAAGCCGCAGGCGTAGCGATCAAGACGGTTTCGCGAGTTCTCAACAACGAACCGAATGTTCGTGAGGAAACTCGTGCGCAGGTGCTTGAGGCCGTCAAACGCCTCAATTATCACCCGAGCCTGTCGGCGCGCAGCCTGGCAAGTCGCCGGTCCTATCTAGTGGGCCTGGTCTACGACAATCCGAGCGCCAACTACACCATCGAGGTGCAGCGCGGCGCGCTGGCGCGCTGCCGGGAAGGAAAATTCCTGTTGTTGCTGCATGAAGTCGCCGGACGCGGCGATGAGCTCATCAAGGATATCCTCGCCTTTGCGAACCGTACGCATCTCGACGGACTGATCATCACGCCGCCGCTCAGCGAGTCGGCCGAACTGATTCGCGTGCTCGATGCGGAAGGACCGCCGTTCGTACGCATTGCGCCGAACGATCTGAAGCACAGGTCGCCGTACGTCGACATCGACGATGAAGGCGCCGCACGCGAGATGACCGAGTATCTGATCGGACTCGGACACCGCCGCATCGCCTTCATCATCGGTCGACCGGGACATCATGCAAGCGGCGAGCGACTGAAGGGTTACAAGGCGGCGCTGAAAGCGCACCGCATTCCTTACGCCGCAGAGTACGTGCGGCAGGGCGATTTCCTGTTCGATTCGGGACTTGACGCCGCGCGGCAACTGCTCGCGCTGCCGAAGCGCCCGACGGCGATCTTCGCAGCGAACGACGACATGGCGGCGGGGGCGCTGATGGCGGCGCACGAAATGGGCGTAGCCGTGCCGGCGCAGTTGTCGGTCGCAGGATTCGACGATGCGGCGATCTCGCGCACTGTGTGGCCCCCGTTGACCACTATCCTGCAACCCACCTACGACCTGTCCTACAAGGCCGCCGAACTGCTGCTGCAGACGCTCCTTGATGGCGCGCCCTCCAAGCCCGTACGCCTGGCGCACCGACTCATCTGCCGAGCCTCGACAGACGTCGTCCCGGCCGGCTGACGCAACCGCGGCGCAACTGTTTCACACGGCCGACCGGCCAACTGGCTAACCGGTTTATCGGCCTGAGGATTGATTCTGTCCGGTAGGCCAGTGAGCCAGTCGGCCAGTAGCCTCACTTCGGATACTTCGCGTACACGCTCGTACTGCCGTCCGCGTGCACGAGAAGAACTTCGTAGGGATCCACGCGATCACCTTGTTCCATTCCAGGCGAACCGACAGGCATGCCGGGGACGGCCAGTCCCTTCGCCTTCGGCTTCTCCGCCAGCAAGCGCTGCACGTCGGCGGCAGGCACGTGGCCTTCAATGAAGTAACCGTCGACCTGAGCGGTGTGGCAGGCGCCCATCCCATACGGTACGCCGGCGCGCTCCTTGATCGGACCGAGGTTGTCTACGTTTTCGGTCTTCACCGGGAAGCCATGACTCTGCATGTGCTCGACCCACACTTTGCAGCAGCCGCAACTTGCAGTCTTGTAGACCACGACCTCCGGCTGTCCGGTGGTCGACGCGACATCCTTGGCCGGCGCGGTGAACTCCGCAGGCGCAGGCCCCGAGGGGGTCGCCACCTGCTCTTCCCGACAAGCCGCAAGCAAAAACCCGCTGAGCAGCAGAACAATCGCGTGTGAGTATTTCATGGTCGCCCGGGCGCCTCCGCACGACACATTCATAGCAAAGCATCCGACTCTCCGGAAGCGCCGCACCCTTACAGAGCGCATTCGCGCGCGAAAAGTTCAGAAGTCAGAACTGCGTCGAAATCGTGAAACGCACGGTGCGCGGCTCGACGGGATGGAAATGAATGTCTTCCACGGGCGATGGCTCGCCGGGCAGCTGCGATTCGTAGAAGTACGTGATGTCGTTGTCGTTCGCTGTCGAACACATTGAACACCGCCGCGCTGAGCTTCAGACGTTCGCCGATGTGATAGCCTGCTTCGAGATTGACGAGCGTCGTCGGCTCGGAACTGACGCTGCCGTCTTCGATGAGGGGCGCATCTCCGAAATGGCGAAAGCGCACGCCGCCGAACCAGCCGCTCGGATGATCGACGGCGACGCCGACGGAAGCGACGCTCGATCACGGCGCCGGGAATGTAGTCGCCTGCCGGATCGTCGTCCGTGAAGCGTGATCGTGACCACGCGAGATCTGCATCGACGATCAGCCATGAGGTGGGATTCCAGATCGCGCCCAGCTCCACGCCCCGACGTTCAGCTCTCGCGGCTGGGCTCGGTGACGCCGGCGTCGCCGACGAACAGCAGTTCCGAATCAAGCCTGAGCGCCCACAGCGACAGACTGAGCTGCATGTTCGGCAACACCGCGGTGCGCATGCCGACGTCGCCGCCAATCGCATCGACCAGCGGATCAACGCGCTCCGCCGGCGTCACTCCGTCCGTTCGGGTCGACGCGAATCGTCGTCCCGCGCGCATCGTTGCTATGGAATCCCTTGCCGACGTTGACGAAGAATTCGGTGTCGCGCCACGGCCCGAGGATGAGCGAAAAGCGGGGACTCACGATCGAATCCGACGCGCGCCCGGAGTTCTCTGCAAGATTGCTCGTCGACGTCGAAGTCGAAATAGTCGGCACGCAGGCCGATGGATGTGCGGACGTAGTCGTATTCCAGTCGGTCGTGAGACTCGACCAGTATCGAATAGCTGCTCTGCACTACCGCGTCCTCGCGCGTGACGCCGATGCGCTGTCGACCGACGGTTCGATACAAGCCGACGGCGTCGATATCGTCACGACGCATCTCGACGCCGGCTGCGACCTCGTGATTCAGTCCTGCCGCCTGCAGCGGCCGACGCCACGACGCTGCGCCGCCGTAGATCGCGCCGATCATCGAACTGTTCGAACTGATCGCCGTTCTCGAGATCGGTCGCGTAGGTGAAGTTCGAGAACAGGTCGAGTCGGTAGTCGATGGCGTACGCGTTGCCGCGCAGCTCTCCGGCGCCGACGCGCGCCGATCCAATCCACGCCGAGGCTGTAGCGATGCGAATCGCCGCCGTCGGAGCGGATCGATGAAGCCGAAGCGATCGAGTGCGCCTGCGTCCACCGCACGCTGCGGAATCTGATCCGTCGAGCGCCAGTCGCCTTCGTACCCCTGCGCAGTCACCGCGAGACGACCCGATTCGCTCGTGCGTGAATATCGCAGCAAGGCGTTGGTCTTGCGGAAGTTCTCCTCGAGCAGCCAGGGGCCATCGTTTTGCGAATAGTCGACGCCGAACAACAGCGTCCCGTCGCCCACCTCAGGGGATGCGGCGAGCAATCCGCGATGATAGCTGTCTTCGCCCGACTCGATCAGCAAGAGCGGCGCATCGAGGCGGTCGCGATAACGCATGTTCACTGCGCCTGCCGCGGAGAAATTGCCCGTGTCGGCGTAATACATCGCCCTTGCGATATTCGATGGATCGCACGAGCTCCGGGATCACGAAGTTGATGTCCGTGTAGCCCTGGCCGTGCGCGTGCGTCGGCATGTTGACCGGGACGCCGTCGACGCTGGTCGCGAGATCCGTGCCGTGATCGAGATTGAAGCCGCGCAGGAAGTATTGGTTCGCTTTCCCATCGCCGCTGTGCTGCGTGACGATGAGGCCGGGCACGACTTCGAGCAGTTCACCGGTGCGCAACACCGGCCGCAGGTCAAGTTGTTCCGAGGTCACGACGCCCACGCTAGCAGAGATGGGATCACCGCCGAGCCGCTCGAGCTGACCCGTAACGACGACTTCTTCGAGCCAGTTCGGCGCGGTGGGAACCCCGCCGGCAAAAACAAGCGCGGGAATCGTATAGGGCGACTGAAGCGGCAAGCGTGCAGAGGCCGGGTGAGTGCATGACGGCCAGCTCCCATCTTTTTGAGTAGGATTGGCTGCATACGAATGGCGTGGCGAGTCGGATGCGTTGGCGGTCATTGGATGAGCAACGTGCACCGCTCGTACCCTCACCCGCGCTTCGCGCGGCCTCTGATGTGCACGGATGCACAAATGCCGCGGGCGCAAGGATGCGCTGGAGCGGCGCCCCGACGAGAGGCGAAGAGCACGATCCCCTCTCCCTCCAGGGAGAGGGGCTTGGGAGGTGAGGGGTCAGATCTGGAGGATCGCCGCCTGATGCAGCACCGGCCCGGTCGGGGCGCCGGTGGGTGAGCCGCCGGCGGGCTCCAGGCTGATCGCGAGTCCCTGAGCGCTCGAAAGGAGCGCTTGCAACGACTCGGGCAGCGCTGTATCGACCGACGTGGTTCCCGTGGGCAGCAGACCCATGGAGCGCGGCGCAGCGCCTCCGGCGGGCAAGAGCCACAGTTCGTACGACTTGTCAGCCGCCGGCGCGGTCGCATTCACTGGCCGGATCGACAGACGTCCGCGCTCGACGTCGGCGCTCACGACCCACAGCGGCTGCGCCTGCTCGCCGCTGAACACGGCGACGTACTGCGGCGCGGCGATCTGCGGCGTTCGCAACATGACTGCAAGCACGAGCGCGGCTGCGGTGGCGACGAGCGTCAGGCCGCGCCACAACCCCAATCGTTCGTACCAGGGCGCGCGCGTCTCCTGCGCGCCGGTGCGCCTCACAATCTCGCGCCACACTTTCGCGCTCGGTTGCACGCTGCCGGAGGCCTGCGCCAGCGGACCGAGTCGTTGTTCCCAGCGCCAGACGGCTGCACGCGCCTGGTATGACTCGACCATCAGCCGTTCGAAAGCGACGGCGGGCGCGACCGTTCAGCGTGCCGAGCACGTACTCGCCTGCGAGGCGTTCGAGCAATTGCTCGTTGCGGTATCTCATTGTTCAAGACACCTGTGCAGGCTCATCAGCCCACGGCGAATCCAGCTCTTGACCGTCCCGAGCGGCTGCTGCAGACGCTGCGTCAGTTCCGTGTGCGTCAGGCCTTCGAAGAACGCAAGCGTCACGCTGCGTCGCTGCGCCTCGTCGAGTTGCTCGAGGCAGCCGTGCACCCGTGCCGCCATATCGCTGCCGACCGCCAGGGCGGCGGGATCCGGTCCCTCGAAAGCGAGCGTATTGGACAACTCGTCGTCGATCTCCTGCGTCGGACGCAGCGCGCGCAGGCGATCGAGCGCGAGGTAACGTTGCACCGAGTACAGCCAGGTCAGCACGCCGCCTCGTTCCGCGTGGTACTCGGACGCCCGATGCCAGACTTTGACGAACAGATCCTGCAACACATCCTCCGCAAATTCGCGCCGCCTGAGCATGTGCATCCCTGCCGCGAGCAGCCGCGGCGCCGTCAGTTCGTACAGGCGCGCGAACGCATTGCGATCGCCCCGCGCGGTCGCCTGCAAGAGCTGAGCAAGCTCGTCCTGCTCCGTCATCGACTCTAACGTCTCCTGTCGCCTAAGGAAGCTCCGCACAGGTCGGAGTCCGGAAAATCTGATGATCTCATCGGATGGCGCCCATGCAGAGGTTCCTGTCGTCTGCGCCGCGGCAGGCCTGCCGCTGCGCGCCGCCCATTCGCTCTTATATACGTTGCGATGCGGCGTCTGGATGCAGTAGCGCCTACGACGCAAGTCGCATGCATCCGCGGCGCATGTTCACCCGTACCCCCCTGCGCAGTCCACACGGACTCATGTCCTCTTGGCCATCGCAGAAGGAGTATCTGTATGAACAGGCTTCTACGCCGCGCCCTCGTTGCGCGGCGCCGCAGCAACCACCGTGCTGAGCGTCAGTACGGCGGTTGAAGCTTCAAGCCATCGTGAGGCGCCGCTTCATCACGACCATGCCGCGAGTCGACGGCACCGACTTCTACATGTTCCGCAGCTACGAAGCGGGCCGTGACGGCTACGTGACGCTGCTCGCGAACTACCTCCCGCTGCAGGATGCCGTACGGCGGTCCGAACTACTTCGATCTCGAAGCGGACAGCGCCATCTATGAGATCCACATCGACAACGACGGCGACGCGCGCGAAGACGTCACGTTCCGCTTCAATTTCGCCGACGCGATCGCGGATCTGAAAGTGCCCGCCGGCGGCGAGCAGGTGTCCGTCCCGCTCAAGAACATCGGCGGCATCGGCCCGGGCGCCGGCGACACCGGCGCCGTCAATGTGCGCCAGACATACAAGATCGACGTGATTCGCGGCAATCGCCGCAGCGGGCCATCAGCAGCCGATCACGACGACCTCCGGCGAGACGCGCTTCCGCAAGCCCGCCGACTACATCGGCACGAAGTCGATCGCCGAACTACGAGGCGTACGCACGCGACCACATCTACGACGTCGTCATACCCGGACTGCGGTACGCGGCCGCGCGTTCGTCGGTCAGCGTGACGAAGGATTCGCAGTGAATCTCGGCCCGGTGTTCGATCTCGTCAATCTGAATCCGCTCGGACCGCCGGACGCGATTCCGAATCCGATCGGCGATCAGAACATCACGACGCTCGCGCTCGAAGTGCCGGTGGGCTGCCTCGCGCGCGGCAATCGAGCCGATCGTCGGCGGCTGGACGACCGCGAGCATGCGTCAGGCGCGCATCTCAATCCGCAGCCGAACTTCGACCGCAATCGGCCCGCCGCACTCCACGGCGGCGCGTGGACGCAGGTGTCGCGCCTCGGTTCGCCGCTCGTGAACGAAGTCGTCATCGGACTCAAGGACAAGGATCGGTTCAATGCGAGTCAGCCGCGCGACGATCAGCAGTTCGCGACGTACGTGACCAACCCGACGCTGCCTGAGCTGCTCGAGATCCTGTTCAGCGGGGTCGCCGTCGCGCCGAATCTCTTCCCGCGCAACGGACCTCGTCGCCGCGTTCCTCACCGGCGTGCAGGGACTGAATCAGCCGGCGAACGTACGGCCGGCCGAAATGCTGCGCCTCAACACGAGCATCGCGCCGAAGGCCGCGGCGAATCAGCAGACGCTCGGCGTGCTCGGCGGCGATACGTCGGGTTTCCCGAACGGCCGCCGACCGGGCGACGATGTCGTCGACATCGAGCTGCGCGTTGCGATGGGCGCGCTGATACCGGACGCGACGGTCGCGCCGAACAACACGGCGCCGCTCACGGATGGCACGCCGGTCAGCGCAGCGGACTTCGATGAGCGCTTCCCGTACCTGCGCTCGCCGAATCCGGGCGCAAAGTGAGCAGCGTTCATCGCAATGACTTCCGACCTGCGTACGCCGAGGCGCCTCTGCGCAGGTCGGGCGCCACCCGACTTCAACCAACAGTGAGGAACTCACCATGAGCTCGAAATACGGATACACGCTGCTGGCCGCCGCGGCCTTCGCCTTGGCGGGCTGCGGCGGCGGCGGCGGCGGCTACAACGGCGAGACCAGCAACGGCGCCGGCACGGGCGCGGCGCCGCCCGCTTCCACGGTCACGCCATTCACGCCGTTCGTGAGGGGCCAGTTTACGAACAGCTCCGACACCGCAGAACCGGCGAACATGAATGACCAGGAGTGGACGTTCGATGAAGATGAGACGGCCTACGATGACATGCTGGGATCGTAGAACGAGCTGGCTTCCCCCTTTCCCGGGAAGGACGGTTTTTCATCCGTCACCCTCGCGTATGCGGGGGTCCATTCTCGCTCTGATCCTGCTGCACGCTTTCGCGGCGCCCATCGCAGCCGCTGAGCCTTACACGCCGGCGTCCGATGACGTAGTCGTCGAAACGCTGCCGCAACCGGCCGGCCGCAGGAGCGGCTCGGCCGTCGCTCCGACCAATCCGACAAGCGCGGTGGCGCAAGCCACGAGCGACTTCGAGATGGCCCGCGTCAGCGGCGACCCGCGCTATCTCGGTCACGCGCAGGCTGCTCTGCAACCCTGGTGGAATGCGCGCACGCCGGCGCCCGCCATTGCGCTGCTGCGTGCGCAGATTCGTCAGCACAATCATGATTTCGGCGACGCGCTTGCCGATCTCGACTACCTGGCGTCTCGCGAACCCCGCAATGCGCAGGTCCATCTCATGCGCGCGGCGATTCACCAGGCGCAGGGGCGCTACGACGCCGCGGAGCAGGATTGCCGCCGACTCGCGCTCCTCGCGCCCCCGCTCACCACCGCGGATTGCATCAGTCGCGTCATCAGTCATCGCGGCCAGGCGCGTGCAGCTTACGATCGCCTGCTCACGCTGCGCGACCGCGCGGGCGACATCGACAGCAAGCAGTTGCGCGAAATCGAGCTGACGCTCGCCGACATCGCATCCCGCCTTGGGGACGAGAAAGCGCGCGAACACTACCTTGTCGCTCTGGCCGCCGGCGTCGACGGGTACGCGCTCGCCGCCTACGCTGATTTTCTGCTCGATCGACAGGAATTTCGCGCCGTACTCGCCCTGTCGCAGCAGTATGCTGATCATCCCGACCTGCTGTTGCGTGCAGCGATCGCCGCACGCGAAACCGCCGATCCTCAGGGCCCGGCTCTCGCTGAGCGATTGAGATCGCAGTACGCCGCGCATCAACGACGCGGCGATTTTGCGCCCTCGCGCGAGTACGCGCGCTTCCTGCTGAGAGTCGAAGGCGACGCGGACGCAGCGCTCGCAGCCGCGTTGGCCGCATGGCGCTCGCAGCGAGAGCCCGCTGATGCGCGCATCGTGCTCGAAGCTGCGGTAGCCACCGGGCGCGCCGGCGTCGCTGCGAGCGTGGTTGAGCATATCGAGAGCAACAACCTCGAGGATGTGCGCCTGCAGGCGCTCGTGAAAGAAGTGAGACGTCTTGAAGAGACGCTCACCCGCACGGCTCGAAGCCTGAACGACTCCCTCTCCCTCGAGGGAGAGGGTCGGCGTGAGGGCGCTCCACGCGCGAGGATCGCGCTGTGAAATTGCTCATCTGCATGGTCATGCTGTTGGGCGCCTCACCTGCGCTCGCGCATAAGCCCAGCGACAGCTACCTGCGGCTGTCGCCGACTGCGGATGGGCTCGCCGGCGACTGGCGCATCGCGCTTCGCGATCTCGACGCCGCGGTCGGCGTGGACATCGACAGCAACGGCCGCATCGAGTGGGGCGAGCTTCGCCGACGACACGCCGCCATCGCCGGCTACGCGCTTGCACGCCTGCGCATTGCCGAGGGCGCCGGTGAGCGCTGCACGCTCAGCGCCGGAATGCAGCTCGTCGAGAACCTGAGCGACGGCGCCTACACTGTCGTGCCTCTCAGCGTCACGTGTCCGCACTCCGCTGCGAAATGGACCCTCGACTACAGCCTGCTGTTCGACATCGATCCGACGCATCGCGGACTGGTGACGCTGAACGATCGGAGCGGTCCGCGAACCTTCGTGCTCTCTCCGGAGCGCCGGCAGGCGACGCTTTCAACGACGGTCAGTCGTTCGTCTCAATTCGTGCACATGCTGCGCGAGGGCGTGCATCACATCTGGAGCGGTTTCGACCACCTGTTGTTTCTCGCAGCGCTGCTGTTGCCGGCGGGCCTGCGTTCGTCCCGGGATGCGACGCGTTTTCGGCCGCTCATGAAAGACGTGTTGTGCCTCGTCACCGCCTTCACCGTTGCACACAGCGTCACCTTGTCGCTGGCTGCGCTGCGGCTCGTGACGCTGCCGCCGCGTCTCGTCGAAACCGTCATCGCGGCTTCGATCGTCGTCGCCGGCCTGCGCTTGCGTCGCACGGGTCCGGCGTCAGAAGGGAATGAAAGTAACCGCATAGAACATGACCAACGGAAATCCCGGCCGTGTCGGGACAAAACAGAATGGAAAACGAAAGACGGACAAGAGCCTTCCAGCAGTTTCTTGTCCGTTCTGCGTTCTTTGCGGGTACTCATCTCCTCTTCTTCAAACGCCGTATGGATCGCGTTCGGCTTCGGCCTCATTCATGGATTCGGTTTTGCAAACGTGCTCGCCGACATGCAACTTCCCGCCGGCGCGCTTGCTGTATCGCTGTTCGCATTCAACCTCGGCGTTGAGCTGGGCCAGTGCGCCGTCGTCGCTGCAGTGTTGCCGCTCATCTGGTATGCACGTCGTTTCGCTGCGTATCGCCGGATCCTGCTGCCGGCTGCAGCCGTGCTCATCGTTGCCGTCGGTGCACTGTGGACACTGGAGCGCGGCGTCGGAATCAACTTCCTGGCGCGCGCAGCGCTCTAGCGAAGCTCTGATTTATCGACCCACCCTGAGGCGCGCACAATGTGGAAGGATGAAGGACAAGGCCGCTCGAAGCCGCCTTCATGCCAGAGATAGCGGTAAATCAAAGGATCCATAGCGCGGGAGCACGAACACCTGCACGGCAGGCCCGCTTCCGCCGGCGTCTGAGCCTCTTCCCGGAAACTCTTCGTCCGGCGGCGGAGTTGTTCATCACACTACTTCACGCCGGATCGTCATGCCCGCGACGCAGCTCAGGGACGACACACCGTTTTATATCGTGATGAATGCGGCGTCCGGCTCGGGCGACGCCCGCGATGCGCGCGCGCAGATCGCTGAGATCTTCGATGCCGCGGGGAAGCGACACGAGTTCCTGCTGGTCGAGCAACCGACGCAGTTGCCCGACGTGGCGCAGCGCGCCGTCGAATCGGCGCTGCGCAATGAAGGCGCGATCATCGCAGCGGGCGGGGACGGCACGATCAACGCATTGACGCAGGCGACGTTGCCGACCGGGCGACCGTTCGGCATCGTGCCGCAAGGCACTTTCAACTATTCCAGCCGGGCGCATGCGATTCCGCTCGACGCCGCGGATGCGGCTCGCGCGCTGCTGCATGCACGGCTGAAGCCGGTGCAGGTCGGCGTCGTCAACGAACGCGTGTTCCTGGTCAACGCCAGCCTCGGTCTGTACCCGCAGCTCCTGCAGGATCGCGAGCGGTTCAAGCAGCACTACGGACGCAAGCGTGCTGTCGCGATCTGGTCCGCGCTAGCGACCGTGGCCCGCGGCTATCGACAACTTGCGCTCACGATTGAGCACGACGGCGAACGCGAAACGGTGCGTACGCCGACGCTGTTCGTCGGCAACAATCCTCTGCAACTGGAGCAGGTCGGCCTGCCCGAGGCGTTCGACGTGCAACGCCGCCGACTTGCCGCAGTCATTCTGCGCCCGGTCGGGCCGGCGATGCTGGTCTGGCTTGCAGTGCGCGGCGCTTTGGGTCAGCTCGGCGATGAGGACAAGGTGCGCAACTTCTCGTTCCGCGAGATGACCGTGAATCCGCGGCGCAGCGACGGACCAGGCGGCATGAAGGTCGCGACGGACGGTGAAATCGTATGGATGAAATCGCCCCTGCGGTTCTCCGTGGCGCCGCAACCATTAATGTTGATGACGCCCAGAGAGGTCGCTCCTTGAGCGTGTTGCTGCAGATTTCCGACACCCACTTCGGAACTGAACAGCCGCCTGTCGTCGCCGCGCTGCTCGATCTCGCGCGACAGATCGCGCCGCAGGTCGTCGTGCTGTCGGGCGACATCACGCAGCGCGCCCGACGCGCGCAATTCGCTGCCGCGCGCGCGTTCGCGGATCAGCTCGCGACGACGAAGGTGCTGGCGATTCCGGGCAACCATGACATCCCGCTCTTCAATGTATTCGCGCGTGCGTTCCATCCTTATGCCAACTACCAGCGCGCCTTCGGGTCGGTGCTCGATCCCCACTGGTCGTCGCCGTCGATGCTGGTCGTGTGCGTGAATACAACGCGACCCTCACGACACAAGGATGGTGAAATCTCAGCGGGCCAGATCGCGCATGTCTCTCAACAACTGCGCGCCGCGACGCCGCAGCAGTTGCGCATCGTGGTGACGCATCAGCCGGTGCACGTCATCCGGGAGCGCGACGTCGAAAATCTGCTGCACGGCCACCAGGCGGCGGTGCGGGCGTGGTCGCACGCTGGCGCCGACATCATCATGGGCGGACACATTCATCTGCCCTATGTGCGCCCGCTCGCCGACCAGCATCGCAATCTCACGCGGCGCCTGTGGGCTGTGCAGGCGGGGACGGCGGTTTCATGGCGCGTGCGCAGCAAGTATCCGAACTCGGTGAACGTCGTGCGGCATTCGCCGCAGGATCTGACCTGCCGCGTCGAGCGATGGGACTACGACGCCGCGAGCGGCGAGTTCAGATGCGCCGATGCGGAGGATCTGCGTCTCGATCGCGAACTGGCGAGTCAGCGCGCCTGACTCGCCAGCCTTCTTTTGCGCGCTTACGGCGCAACCGACTGCACGATCGGATCGAGGAACGGTGCGAGCACGGCGTAGTCGCCGTTCCAACCAAACTCGCCAAAGACCCGACTACCGGCCGCATCGGGGTGCTCCGGACCAATCCGCGCGATGACCAGATCGAGACTTGGGATCACGACAATGAGGCTGTCCCATTGCCCCCAGGCCCAATACGCATCCCGCGGCACGTTGGGCAAAAGCCCCTGCGCGTTGGTCCACCACAGCACGCCGTAGTTCGTGGTCGCGCCCGGGAAGTCCGTCGCCTGGGGGTTCGCCGCTGACGCAATTTCCGGCCGGGGCGTCTTCACCGTATTGACGAAGGACTTCGGAGACGATGCGGCTGTTCGACCAGACGCCGTTACGCAGGAACAGCAGACCGACGCGCGCCATCGCGTTGGCGTTCATGCTCATTCCGGAGGCGAGCTCCCGGTGCGGAACCGCAATCGATCCCAGCGGGGGAGTCGGCCGCTGCAGATTGGATCGCCACTCGACGTCGTCGGTATTGTTCACATCGCCGTTGTTGAGGCCCAGATTGGCCCAGACTCGCGCTGTGATCAGCGCGTTCAGATCCTGCGCGTACACTTCGGTGAGGAGATCCGCAAGCCAGTTGAGGCCGCCATCGGAATACGACCAGGTCGTGCCAGGTGTGAAGAGCAGGGCGCCATACCCGCCGTCCTTCGCAAATCCGGCCGTGTGCGTTGCGAGCTGCAGCAGCGTAATCGTCGCAAGCTGAGCTGGATCGTTATTGGGCGGCGGAGACGGGTCGACTCCGATTGACTGCAAATGGGTGCTCGCGAGATCGGCGAGCTGCACCCGACCATCGTCGATTGCGAAGCCGAGTGCGATGCCGCCGACGGATTTCGTCGTCGATTGCGCTCTGAAGCGTTCGTCGATGTTGCCCCAGGAGTGCACGAGTCGACCGCGACGTGAGATGAGACCCGCGCCGCCGGCCTGCTCCGCATACTGCTGCGCAAGCTGGAGCTTCGCTATGTCCATGCCGACGTCGGCGGGCGCAACACGGGTCCAGCCGTGATCCAGATTCGTCTCGTCGAGGTCTGCCGCCGGATAGGCGACAGAATTCACGGTGACCGTCAACGCGTCCGTACCACTCAATGCGCTGTCGCTTACCGTGAGCGTCAGGGTATACGTACCCGCCGTAGCGAACGTTGCGGTGGTGGATGCGGCTGCGGCGTTCGCAAACGTGACGCCGGCCGGCGTAGCCGTCCATCCGTACGTCAAGGTGCTGTTCGCGGGCAGACCATCGTCCGTCGCGGAGCCCGTCACTGTAGCGGTATTGGTGGGCAGCTCGACCGTCTTATCCACGCCTGCGCTGACGACGGGCGCCGCATTGGCCGCCGCCTGCACTACCACGCTGACCGTGTCCGTGCCGCTCAAAGCGCCGTCGCTCACGGTGAGCGTCAGCGTGTAGGTCCCGGCGCCCGCAAACGTCGCGCCAGTCGATGCGGCGGCGGCATTGGCGAACGTCACGCCCGCCGGCGTAGCCGTCCAGGCATAGGTAAGCGTGCCGCCCTGTGCGTCCGTCGCCGAACCGGCGAGCGTCAAGGAGTTCGTAGGAAGTTGAATCGTTTGATCATTGCCCGCCGAAACCGTCGGCGCTGTGTTCTGACCCTGACCACCGTTGCCCCCGTCCCCGCCGCCGCCTCCGCCGCCGCAGGCAGCGAGCGCCAGCAGAAAACCCCAAACGCTGTGCCGAACGAAGCTGTGACGGGAGTTCGGCCGCCCCCGCGTAGAAGCGCGCATTGGTTTTCCTCTCTTCAGCGCCGCACCTGGCGCGTGTGATCGGATCAATGCGTGTAGATTGGAAAAAGATCCTCAGGGCGTCGGAAAAATTACTCGGACAGAACTGCACGATCTGTAAATTCGCCATTGTATTTTCTGCAACGACCGCACGCGCGCTGAAAAGTGCGCCGCAATACGCGATCAGAAGCCCTTGTGCGTCTGCAGAAATTCGAGTTCTTCCGCGGTCGATGGGCGGCCGAGCACGGCGTTGCGGTGCGGAAAGCGACCGAAGCGATCGATGACTTCCTTGTGTCGCCTCGCATAGCCGAGCGCGCCCTTGTCTCCAAGTTGCGCAAACAGATCTATCGAACGCGCCTGCGCCGTCGAGCTTTCACTGTGCTGCCACGGCATGTACAGAAACGTTTTCTGCTGCGACGTCAACTTCTGATCGAACTCGCGACTGATCGCGTGCTGCGAAATCGACAACGCTCGATCGTCTGCTTCGTACGCGCGCGGCGAGTTGCGATGGATGTTGCGTGGGAATTGATCGAGCACGATCACCGCGGCGAGGCACGCCTGCGCCGTGGCGTACGAGTCCGACGGAACTGCGCGCAGCCGTTCGTACAACTCCTCGTAGCGCTCGCGTATCCGGGCGTCGACTCGCTGATCGGCGCCGAACCAGTCCGCCGGCTTGAGCTCTTCAAACCAGAAGTGAATGACGTCCTCGATCCAGCGATCGGTCATGCCACGGCTCCTCCAATCGAACTGGGCGCTGTTGCGCGTTGTCCGTTGCACGTTGTGCGCAGAATGCAAATGGCGCCTTGTGCACGTGGCAGGGCGCCTCTCTGCGGACAACGGAGAACGGAGAACTCACAATCGCGCGGAGGCGAGGGTTGTCGTCCGACAGCAGCTCTGAAATCTTGCGACGATGCGGATGCAAGTCAGCGCTGGGCCGTCAACGGCTCCGCGCGCTCGCCCAGTCCTCCGCCCACCGCCAGGGCGAGGTCGACAGTATTCAGCAACGTATCGCGCTCTGCTGCAACCAGATCGATCTGCGCCTGGAACAGGCCACGCCGCACATCGAGCAACTCCAGATACGCGATATCGCCCTGTCCGTAGCGCAGCTCCGCGAGCTCCGTCGCCCGCGACAGCGCGGCCACCTGCTCCGCGTTTGCGTCGCGCACGCCGGCGATCAGCGCCTGTCCCTGCAACCCATCGAGCACTTCGCGAAACGCGATTCTGCACCGTTCGCGCGTACTCCGACTTGCGCTGCTCGCGCACGGCTTCGGCGCGCGACACGTTCGCACGCAGACGCCCGCCCTGAAACAGAGGCTGCAACAGACCGCCGGACGCCGACCAGGCCTCAGTCGGTTCGGTGAAGAGTTCGTCGAGGGCGGGACTGATCGAACCGAACGCGCCCGTCAGACTGATGCTCGGAAAGAGCAGGGCGCGCGCCACGCCGATGTCCGCAGCGGACGCATTCAACGACGCCTCCGCAGCGCCGATGTCGGGCCGACGCTCCAGCACCGAGGACGGCAACGCCGCAGGCAACGACGCCGCGGCCGGCAGGCTCACTCCCTGAACGCTGATCGCGCGATCGACGAGGTCCTGCGGCGAACGGCCAAGCAGCAGACCGAGCGCATTCGTGCGCGCGATCACTTCGCGTTCGAGCTGGCGCGTCGACACGCGCGTCGCAGCTGCGTCCGCTTCGGCGCGCTTGAACGTGAATTCGTCGCTCTCGCCCGCCTCGAAGCGCAGTTTCTCGAGACGCAGCGACTCCTCGCGCGTTGCGAGCGTATCGCGGCCGCGCGCGAGCTGCTCCGCTGCGGCGACCAGAGAGAAATATCCGCGCGCGACTTCGCCGGTGAGACTCAGCTTCGTCGCCTCGCGTCCGAACTCCGTGTTCAACAACTGCGCACGCGCCGACTCGGAAGCCCGCTGATAGCGGCCCCACAGATCGAGCTCGAAGCTCACGGCGCCCTGGACGGTGTAGATCGTACGGTGGCGATCGAGGCCCGGAACCTGGTTGACCAGCGCACTGTCCTTCGAGCGCGTGGCGTCGGCCTGCGCGTTGATCGTCGGCAGACGGTCCGCATTCGTGATGCGCAAGCCGGCTTGCGCTTCCGCCACGCGCGCCGCCGCGATCGCGACGTCGGGATTGTGCGCCAGCGCTTCGTCGATCAGCTGATCGAGCGTTGCATCGCTCGAACAACTTCCACCACGGATCGGGAAGCTGCGTCGTCTGTTGCACCGGCAGTCGGCAGGGCCTGCGGCAACGGCAGCTCAGGTTTCTGCGGATCGACGCTGCTGAACGATGCAACCTGCTGAGGAGACTGGAAAGGCAAAGTCAAAGTGACGATTCGCATATCGGCGGTCTGTGAGTTTGGTCTGTCGCCTGTAGGTCGTGGGCTGTCGGTCTGCGGTCGCTCTGACTAACCGCTCACCGCTTGAGACGTCGCGCGGCGCGCAGCGCGCCTCTCGCCCCACCCCGCGATCCAGCGGAAGAACAGCGGCATGAAGAACGTCGCGATGAAGGTCGCCGCGAGCATGCCGCCGATCACGCTCGTACCGAGCGAGTGGCGGCTGCTGGCGCCGGCGCCCGTGCTGATCGCGAGCGGCAGCACGCCGAAAATCAACGCGAGCGAGGTCATGATGATCGGACGGAAGCGCAGGCTTCGCGCCTTCGATCGCCGCATCCACGAGCGCCATGCCCTCGTGATACTTCATCATCGCGAACTCGACGATCAGGATCGCGTTCTTCGCCGCGAGACCGACGAGCGTCAGCATGCCGATCTGGAAGTAGATGTCGTTCTCCAGACCGCGCAGGAACACCGCGAGCAACGCGCCGAACGCCGCGAACGGCACGGCGAGAATCACCGCGACCGGCAGCGTCCAGCGCTCGAACTGCGCAGCGAGAATCAGGAACACCATCAACACGCCGAGCAGATACACGCCCTGTGACGCGCCGCCGCTCACCTTCTCCTGATACGCCGTACCCGTCCACGCGAGCTGGTAACCGCGCGGCAAGACTTCCGCGGCGAGCTCCTCCATCGACTTCGATCGCATCGCCGGAGCTGTAGCCCGGCGCGCGCGCTGCCCATGACCTTCGGCGGCGTTGAACACATTGAAGCGCTCGACGATTTCCGGACCGGTCACTTCGCGGACGCTCGCGATCGCGGTCAGCGGCACGAGCTCGCCCGACTGCGCAGCGCACGTACACGTTGCGGATGTCCTCCGGATACGCGCGGAAGCGCGGCTCGGACTGCAGCTGCACCTGATAGACGCGACCGGAGCGATTGAAGTCGTTCACGTACAGCGCGCCGAACGTGCTCTGCAGGGTCTCGAACACTTCGTTGACCGGCACGCCGAGCGTCATCGCCTTCTCGCGATCGAGATCGATGCGCATCTGCGGCACGCTGGCGCTGAAGGTCGTGGTCACGCCGGCCAGCTCCTTGCCGCTGCGAGGCCGCCTGCACGAGTTTCTGCGCAACGCCTTCCAGATCCTTCGGCGTGCCGCGGCCGCGCGACTGGATGTACGCCTCGAAGCCGCCGGTCATGCCAAGACCTTCGATCGGCGGCGGCTCGACCGCGAAGAAGAACGCGTCCTTCACCTTGCTCGCCCGCGCCGAACACGGCGTTGACGACCGCCTTCGGGCGAGAGGTTCTCATCGCCCGTGCGCTCGTCCCACGGCTTGAGCGGCAGCCAGATGATGCCGCCGTTGGTCTTGAACGCTTGAGTCAGCGGATCCATGCCGGCCACGCCGGCGGCGTTCTTGACCGCCGGATGATTGCGCACCTCCGCTTCGACGCTGCCCGACCGCCTTGGTCGTGCGATCGAGCGACGCCGCGTCCTGCAGCATCGCCGATGACGAACACGTAGCCCTGATCCTCCGTGCGGCGCGAGCGAGCTCGGCACGGTGCGGAACAGGCCGACCATCGCGAGGAGCATCACGCCGAACACGCCCGCGGCGAGCGCGCCGCGCTTCATGACGAAGCGCACGCCATGCTCGTAGCGGTGCGTCATGCGCGCGAACCAGTCGTTGAAACGCCGCAAGACGCCGTGATGAACCGACGTGGTCGTGCCGCAGCAGCAAGGCGCACAGCGCCGGCGTCAGCGTCAGCGCGACGAAGCCGGAAATCGCGACCGACACGGAGATCGTGACCGCGAACTGCCGGTACATCTCGCCGACCAGGCCGCCCAGGAACGCGACCGGCAGGAACACCGCCGTCAGCACCAGCACGATCGCGATGACCGGGCGCGTCACTTCCGTCCATCGCCTTCATCGTCGCTTCCGGCGCCGGCAGCTTCTCGGTCGTCATGATGCGCTCGACGTTCTCGAGCACGACGATCGCATCGTCGACGACGATGCCGATCGCGAGCACCATGCCGAACAGCGTCAGCATGTTGATCGAGAAGCCGAACAGGAACATCGCGGCGAACGTGCCGATCAGCGACACCGGCACGGCCAGCATCGGGATGATCGTGGCGCGCCAGTTCTGCAGGAACACGCAGCACGACGAAGAACACCAGGATCATCGCCTCGATCAGCGTCTTGACCACTTCCTTGATCGACACCTTCACGTACTGGATCGTGTCGTACGGGATGTCGTAGGCCATGCCGCTCGGGAAATCGGCCGACAGCTCCTCGAGACGCTCCGCGACCGCGCTGCCCGTTTCGAGCGCATTGGCGCCCGGCTGCAGGAAGATGGCCATGAAGACCGCCTGCTTGCCGTCCGACGTCGTCCTGAAGTTGTAGGTCTGCGCGCCGAGCTCGACGCGCGCCACATCCTTCAGCCGCACGATCGAGCCGGCTTCGCGTCGTGTGCACGACGATCTGCTCGAACTCCTCCGGCGTCGCGAGGCGCCCTTGCGCCGTCACCGCGTAGGTGAAGTCGACCTGCTCGCTCATCGGCTCGACGCCGATACGGCCGGCGGCGAACTGCGAGTTCTGCTGGCGCACGGCCGCCGCGACGTCCGAAGGCGTGAGGCCCAGCTGCGCGAGCTTGTCGGGCTGCATCCAGATGCGGATCGAATAGTCCTGACCGAACATCTGCACATCGCCGACGCCTTTCATGCGCCGCATCTCATCCAGGATGTTCAGCGAGGCGTAGCTGCTCATCGAGAGCATGTCCTGCGTGCCGTCGGGCGAGATGATCGCTGACGATCTGCAGCATGTTCGCCGAAGCCTTGCGCACGACCACGCCCTGACGGCGCACTTCCTCGGGCAAGCGCGGCACGGCCGCCTGAATGCGATTGTTCACGTTGATCGCCGCGAGGTCCGGATCGGCGCCG
Organism: uncultured Gammaproteobacteria bacterium; assembly: GCA_963723505.1. Taxonomy (GTDB): domain Bacteria; phylum Pseudomonadota; class Gammaproteobacteria; order Steroidobacterales; family Steroidobacteraceae; genus Steroidobacter. The sequence goes on along the minus strand of CAVRQU010000013.1, from coordinate 329,011 downwards.
ACATTGAACGTGACGTTGATCGTCGAGCGTGCCGTCGCCGGCGTTGACCGACTGCATGTACAGCATGTCCTCGACGCCGTTGATCTCCTCCTCCAGAGGAGCGGCCACGGTCTCCGCGATCGTTTCGGCGGTCGCGCCCGGATAGGCGGCCGAGACCGTCACCTGCGGCGGGATGATGTTCGGGATACGCCGAGATCGGCAGCGCGCGCATGCCGCCAAGCCCCGCGAGCACGATGAACGCCGAGATCACGCAGGCGAAGATCGGACGCGTGATGAAGAAGCGCGAAATCATGCCTCCTCCTTCATCCTTCTTCGGCGGCGCATTCTTCGACTCGGTTTCCGCCTGGCGCGAAGCTGCGTCGACGGACACGGCGCTGACCTGCATGCCCGGCTGCACCTTGAGCACGCCTTCGACGATGAAACGATCGCCGGCCGCCAGACCGTTCGTGACGATGATGTTGTTGCCCATGCTGCGGCCGATCTGCACCGGACGCATCTCCACTTTTTCCTCGGCGACCGACGATCCAGACGAACGGCCCCTGCGCACTCGACATGACGGCCTTGCGGGGAATCGCGACGACGTTCGCCAGCGTCACCCCTTCGACGCGGGCGCGAATGAACTGACCGGGAATGAGCTGTGCTTCCGGATTGCGCAGCACCGCACGCACCCGCACGGTTCCAGAGTTCACGTCCACCGCGTTGTCGACGAAGGTGACTTTGGCGCTGTCCGCGTACTCCGAGCCGTTTTCGAGCAGCAGCTTCACGTTCGGCGCTGCGGCCTTGCTGGCGGGCGCGAGAGTGCTGCGAATCAATGCAGCCTCCGCTTCGGGGACCGCGAACTCGATGTAGAGCGGATCGACCTGCACGATCTTCGTGAGCAGGCTCGAGTCTTGATCGGTCGAGACGAGGCTGCCTTCCGACAGCACTTCGCGGCTCGTGAGTCCGGCGATCGGCGCGCGCACGTCGGTGTACTCGAGATCGAGTTCGGCCATGCGCAGATTCGATTCGGCCGCGACGACGTTCGCCTGCGCGACTTCGAACGCGGACACCGCCTCATCGCGCCGGCTCTGGCTGACCGCGTTCTGCTCGAAGAGCGGCAACACACGATCCTTCTGGCGACGCGCCTCGTCCAGCCGCGCTTTCGCGACCGCCACCTCGGCGCGGGCGGATGCGACGCGCGCACGAACGGGCTCCGGATCGATGAGGAACATCGGCTGGCCCTGACGCACGCGGCTGCCTTCCTCAAATCGGCGCTTCAGCAGAATGCCGCCTGACGCGCGCGCGCACCTCGACTTCGCGCGAACCCACTGTGCGCGCCGTGTACGTCAGCTCGAGCGGCACGGCGTCGCCGCCCACGGTCTGCACGGCGACTTCAGGCGCCGGCGGCGTCTGCATCTGCGGTTTCTCGCCGCAGGCCGCGAGCGCACCGAGAATCGCGACGAACAACGGACTGGCGAACTTGCGAATGGCGGGGAACATGAGAACTCACTTGCAGAAAAAAGAACCAGGCGGCCCGGACCGCATGCGAACGGCGCAAACCAAGGACGGCGGCGCCGGGGTTGCTCCGACAGCTATCCGTGTCCCTTGAAAGCCTCGTCGGCGACCGTCAGGAGCTCCTCGACAATCTGCGCTCGCTGCTCCGCGCTGAATGGCGAGATGCGCAGCGACTCGCGCAGCTTCAATCCGTCCACAGCGAGCGACACGATCGCAGCGCGCGCAAAATTGACGTCGGGCCCGATGAGTCCCTGCGTGTAACGCGCGACGCGCTCCCGTATGACCTCGAGCAGGGTCGGATCGTTCGCCGCCGCCGCAAGCAACGCTGCACCCATCGCCTTCGAGCGCGGATCATCGCCGAGCACGCCGAGGATGCAGGCCTTGAGCTCGCGTCCCTTGTCGCCTTCCTCCAGGTCGAGCTTCGCCGAATCGATGCAGCGTTCCAGCGTGTCGACGTAACGCTGTGCGAGCGCTCCCAGCAACGACTCCTTTGACGGGAAGTGATAGAGCAGGCCGCCCTTGCTCACGCCGGCCTGCTGCGCCACCCCGTCCAGCGTCACACGAGCGGCGCCGATGTCTCCTACAACGCGCTCGGCGGCTTCGAGAATCCGATCGCGCGCCGGACGGAACGCCGCTTGGGCTTCGACCATGGAGACGACCTCTGAGAGAAAGTTCGGGACTGTACCGGCTGGACGGTACAGTCACAAGGTCGCTGTGCCGTCACGCTCTGGGCCGCATACATCCATATAGAGATATAGAGATGTGCCTGCCTGTCCCCGCACACGGCTGGAAAGATCAACCAATTCTTGATGATCAACGGCCGAGCACCGCCTGTATTGGATAAAACGGTCAAGTTTCCTGCGTGATCAAACTCACCGGAACCGCCGCACATCGTCGGAGTGAACCGGCAGTCCCTTGAAGCGTGAGCCAACGCGGGCGTCCGGTCGATTGCGCGATTCCGTCGACCCCGAGCCACGGCCAGATCCTCAAAGCCCGGCGCGTCCGCATTCGCACTGTTCGCGATGAAATTGATGAGACGCGAAGCACAAACTCGCCACGTCGCGGTCGCCACAAATCCCGCTCGATGCTGCGCACGCTGCGAAGGATGTGGGCGCATCGCCAGGAAGTCTGGAGTCGGCAGCAAGGTACTGAAGGACAGACGAACGCACGCGCATGCCGCTTACAATGCGCGCGTCCTACCCGGAGCCCGCCCGACCAATGACCGGACTACTGCAGTCGCGATACAATGGAGTCGCTTCTGATCAAACGTCGCGAAGATCCCGCCTGCTGCAGACGACCGCACCGCCTCCTTCGATGCACGGATCGCCGCCAGCTCACGCCCTCGTGATGAGGCCCGACGCCCGGGCTGGCGTCTAGGAGCGCGCATGCAGGAGATCGACGCCGTTTCGCCCGGCGCAGACCAGTTGATGTCGCAGGTCGAATCCGACAGGCCTGCTGCGAATGCATGTAGTGTCCGAAGGGCTGATTGCGCTCGCCTATCTCGTCATCCTGTTCGTGCTGCTCTACATCACCTGGCGTCGCCGGGATCTGCGCTTCAACTGGATGATCGTGTGCTTCGGCGTCTTTCTCGCGGCAAGCAGCCTCACGCACGTGATAGACGCCTGGGACGTGTGGCGGGCGCCGTACTGGCTGGAAACCGCGATCCGCGTGATCACGGCGCTCGCCTCGATTCCCTCGGTCGTGCTGCTATGGCGTTCGCTGCCGAACATCGTGTCGCTGCCGAGCCAGCGGCAGCTGCGCGACGCAAACGAATCGCTGGCGCGCGCGAACCGCGAGCTCGAGGCGTTCACCGCGTCGGTGTCCCACGATCTGCGCTCGCCGCTGACCGCGATCGCGGGCCAGGCGGGGATGCTCGAGCTGTCCCTGCCCAATGCGACGGAAGACCAGCGCCGGCGCCTCCGCCGTATTCAGGGGAGCGTGCGGCAGATGTCGGAGTTGATCGAGGCGCTGCTGGTTCTCTCGCGCATCTCGCGCCATACCCTGCATCGCGAGATCGTCGATGTATCGACGCTCGTGGAGAGCATCGTTCACGAGCATCGACAGAAGGACCCCACGCGCGCCATAGAAGTCGCCGTGCATCCCGACATGTACGTTCACGGCGACCCGCGTCTGCTGGCTGACCTTTTCCAGAACCTGATAGCGAACGCGTGGAAGTTCACGTCGAAGACCGGTGCGCCGCGCATCGAGATCGGGCGGCTTCAGGACGGCCCTATGGCGACCCTGTTCGTCCGCGACAACGGCGCTGGTTTCGACATGACTTACGAAAAGAAGCTGTTCAAGCCGTTCCAGCGTCTGCACGGGGCGTCGGATTTCGAAGGCTCCGGCGTCGGCCTTGCGACCGTCGCGCGGATCGTGGATCGGCACGGCGGTCGTATCTGGGCCGAGGGCAAGCCGGACGCCGGCGCGGTGTTCTACTTCACGCTGCCGACGGCGCCGATTACCGAGCAGTTTCTGGTGAGGCAGCGGGCGATTGCGTAGCAAGGTTGCGGGGCTTGGGGCCTGGGGCGCGGGTCAGACACAGCGGCCTTCCAGTTCAAGTCCTGCCCAAGCCCCACGCCCCGAGCCCCGAGCCTGCGGGTCATTCCTCGCGTAACGCCTCCACCGGCTCCAGCCCCGCCGCGCGCATCGCCGGCAGAATCCCTGACAACAGTCCCACCACGATCGCGAGCGTTTCGGCGAGCGCAATGAACAGCGGCGAGTAACTCACTGGCAGCGCAGGCACGCCGAGATCCAGCGCGGCAGCGATGCTGACGCCGACCGCAAGTCCGGCGGCGCCGCCGAGCGCAGAGAGGAGGACAGCCTCCATGAGGAACACGCGCAGCACCTGATCTTTCGCCGCGCCGAGCGCGCGCAGCAAACCGATCTCGGCTGTTCGCTCGCGCACGCCGATGGTCATGATCGTGAAGATGCCGACGCCCCCGACCAGCAAGGAAATGCTGCCGAGCGCGCCGACGGCGAACGTCAGGACGTTCAGCACCGAGCTCAGCGTTTCGAGCATCTGCTGCTGCGTCGTGATCGTGAAGTCCTCGTCTCCGTGCCGCGCGATCAGGATGCGCCGCACGCTCTCGACCACCTCGGCGACATTGACGCCTTCCTCGTGATGCAGCTGCACTTCGAACACGCTGTCGCGATCGAACAGTTCGAGCGCCTTTGCAGTCGGGATGAAGACGGTGTCGTCGAGATCGAAGCCGAGCGTCGTACCCTTCGGACGCATCAAGCCGACGACGCGATAGCGTTCTCCGCCGACGCGTATGTTCTGACCGAGCGGACTCGCGCCGCGAAATAACTCTGCGCTCATCTTGCTGCCCAGCACCGCCACGCTCCGCGGCGCGCGCGGATCGTCTTCCGGAAGGAATTCCCCCTGCCCGACGTCGAAGCGAAACGCCGCAGCGAACGATGGACTCACGCCATAAATGGTCGTGCGCCGCTTCCGTCCCAGCGCTTCGACCTCGGCGTTCCCCTGCATCATCGCGTTCGTCGACTGCACGTACGGCGCGCGCGCCAGCGCCTGCGCATCCTCGACAGTGAGCGGCCGTACGTTGCCGAAAGCGCCGATCGCACCGCCCATCGTCTGAGTCCTGCCCGGAGCGACGCTCACGATGTTCGTGCCGAACTGCGTGAACTCCGACACGACGAATCGATGCACGCCTTCGCCGATCGACGTCAGCAACACGACCGCGGCGACGCCGATCCCGATGCCGAGCGACGTGAGCGTCGCGCGCAGCCGGTGCGCGCGCACGGAACCGGTGGTCAGGCGGATGAGGTCAGCGAAGCGCATCCAGACTCTCAGGACAGCCTGCGGCAGGAGAGCATGCGCAGGAAGGCTGCGGACGCAGCAGGAGGGCCGCGGCAAGCCAGAAAAAAGCACTGAACTATCAGACGCCTCATGGTTCGCTACCTGCTTCTCTGACCTGCTTCTCTGACCTGCCAACGGCCTTCCTGCGCTTGCCACTGGCCTTCCTGCCGCAGGCCGTCGTCATTTCCGTCCCAACGCTTCAACAGGATCAAGCCTCGCGGCTCGTCTTGCCGGCATGAGTCCGAAGACCACGCCGCTCGCGATCGCAGTGACGATCGCGAGCGCGACGGCCCAGGGCGGCGGACGCAGCGGGAGCGCGGGATAGATTCTGCCGACGACCCAGTCCGCCGCGAACCCGACGATGAGACCGGCGACGGCGCCGGCGCTCGATAGCAGAATTGCTTCGGTGAGGAACAACGCCGTGATCTGGCGGCGCGTGGCGCCGATCGCCTTCAGCAGTCCGACTTCGGCCGTGCGCTGGCTGACTGACACCAGCATCACGTTCATGATGAGCACGCCCGCGACCGCAAGACTGATCGAAGCGATGCCGGCGAGCGTCAGGGTCAACGCGGTGAATATCCGATCGAACGTCGAGAGCAGCGCGTCCTGCGTAATGACGGTGACATCTTCCTCGCCCTGGTGGCGCTTCTTGATCACATCGATCACTGAATGGCGCACGCGCGTAGCGTCGTCGCGATTGCGCGTCTGGATCAGCAACCGGAACAGCGACTCCGTGTTGAACAGCGCCTGCGCCGCGCTCACCGGAACCACCACCATCTCCTGCGAATCCAGACCGATCGTGCGTCCCTGATCGCCCAGCACGCCGACGACGCGAAAGCGTCGATCTCCGATGCGCACATTCGCGCCGATCGCATCTCGTCCCGGAAAGAGCTCCCGTGCGACGTTGGCGCCGATCACGCACACCGCTGCGTCGCGCGTCAGCTCGCCCGCGGGCAGAAACTGGCCCCGCGTGAGTTTGAAGCCGTAGATCGTGAGAAAGTCGGCGCTGGAGCCGAGCACGGGCGCCTCGCGCTCGAGCGCGCCCGCCGAGACGGGCGCCGAGCCGATCACGAGCGGCGCGACGCGTTCGACTTCCGGAATGCGCAAGACGGCCTCGGCGTCGCCAAGAGTGAGATCGCGCGGGGTTTCGCCGCTCAGCAGGCCGGGCGCGACGCCGCCGGTTTCCGACCGACCTGGTATGACGATGACCAGGCGGGCGCCCATCGTCTGAAATTCCCCAGTGACATAGAGCCGCGCCCCCTCGCCGAGGGACGTCAACGCGACCACGGCGGCGACGCCGATGCTCATCGCCAGCAACAGCATCGCGCTTCGCATCCGCGCGCGCAGCGCAGAGTCTCGGGCCATACGCAGAAGGTCCGGAAATTTCACAGCGGTTAGCGGTTGGCGGTTGGCGGTTAGTCAGACGCGCTTTGCGCGAAACCCTCGCCCGCGCTACGCGGAGCTCTCAAAATGTGAACTCAGCGGGAAGCAGTGCGGCCGGATCGTAGCAGGGATGCCCGAGAAGAAGGGTGGATGCTGCAGGCACATTCTGACTAACCGCCAACCGCCAACCACTAACCGCTTCTAAGGGGATTGGCTCTCCGTCGAGACCCGCGATGGCTCCTTCGGCGGATGTCGGGGCGCGCGCCGGGCGCGAAACTGCCAGCCTCCCCACTCACCGCTGGAAGTTCCCCCATGAAGCGAATCCTGAAGGGGCTGGGCCTCATGGTCTGCGCCCTGTTCGCGCTCGCCCTCATCGTCGTCCTCTACGTGTTCATCGCGTCCGAGCGCGTCGTGGCCCGGACTTACGACGTGCCCCTCACCTCCTTTGACGCACCGAGCGACAGAGAATCGGCTCGACGGGGTAAGCGGATCGCAACGCTCATCGGCTGCACGAGCTGCCATGGCGCGCAGATGGAAGGCGCGATCATGTTCGATGAGCCGAACATCGCGCGGATCGCCGCCCCGAACCTCACGAGCGTCGTGAAGGAATACACCGACGCCGAGCTCGAGCGCCTGATTCGCCATGGCGTGAAGCGCGACGGGAGGAGTCTCTGGATCATGCCGTCGATGATGTTCAGCCATCTGACCGACGACGATCTGGCGGACGTGATTGCGTACGTACGCAGCGCGCCGGAACGCGACGGCGTCGGCCGCGAACTCACCCTGCGTGCGCTCGGCCGCGTCGGGGTCGTGACCGAGAAATTCAAGCCGGTCGTCGCGGAGCTGGATGCCGACATCCAGCGCGCTGCGCCGGACCACACGGACCCGATGTCATACGGACGCTATCTCGTGATGAATGCGTGTACTGAGTGTCACGGCGCGAAGCTGCAGGGCTTCGAGTTCCTGAAGGCGCCGAATCTGCTCATCTCCGCCGCGTATTCGGAGGCGGATCTCGCGAAACTCCTGCGCACAGGCGTCGCGCTCGGCGAGCGCAAGCTCGGCCTCATGTCGAGAGCGAGCGCGCTGCGTTTCGCTGACCTGACGGATGTGGAGATCCACGCAATCCGCACGTATCTCAACGCCTACGTCCAGGAAGGCGGAACGGCGCTGCCCTGAGGCAGCTGTTAGCGGTTGGCGGTTAGCGGTTGGTCCGACTCGCGCCTTCGCGCGACCTCCCGTGTGCAAGGATGCGCACGAGCAGCGCCCTCACGAGAGGTGCACAGAAAGCTCCTCTGAGTAAAGGCGCGGAGCGTCTTGCTCACCGCTAACCGCCAACCGCTCTTCGGTCCTCGACGATCTTCCCGTCCCGCATCCTGACGTGTCGACGCGCGCGATCGCCGACTTCGGCGTCGTGCGTGACGACGATCAGGGTGATGCCGCTCGCGTTGAGGCCTTCGATCGCCGCGAGCACTTCGGCGCCCGAGGTGTGATCCAGATTGCCGGTGGGTTCGTCGGCGAGCAGCATGTTCGGCCGCATCACCATGGCGCGCGCTATGGCGACCCGCTGCCGTTGTCCGCCGGACAGCTCATTCGGCCGGTGATGCGCGCGATTGCCGAGACTCAGGCTGTCGAGCAGCTCCTGAACGCGCACGCGTCGCTCCGTCGGCGCAACGCCGGCGAGCACGAGCGGCAATTCGACGTTCTCGAACGCGTTCAGGCGCGGGACGAGATGGAACGACTGGAAGATGAAGCCGATCTTGCGCGCGCGCATCAGCGCCTGCTCGTCATCGGTCAGCGAGGTGGTTTCGCGGCCGTCGAGCAGGTAAGCGCCGCTCGTCGGCCGATCGAGCAGGCCGACGACGTTGAGCATCGTCGATTTGCCCGAGCCTGACGGGCCCATGATCGAAATGTATTCGCCGGATTCGATGCGCAGACTCACATCATCGAGCGCACGCACTTCCTGATCGCCCATCTGGAAGTACCGGCAGACGTTGCGGAAATCGATCATGGAAGAAGACTGTAGGCTGTAGGCTGTGCAGGCTGTAGCCAGATCGGATCGGAATAGGCGGGAAGCGCATCTGGATTTTTCTACCTGCAGCCTACAGCCTACGGTCTACAGCCTATTTGGCGGGTCTACGATCTTGTCGGCGCGTCTGCCGCCTTCGCAGCGACGCCGTCCGCCAGGCCTGCGCGATCCACTGTTGTGACGACGCGCTCGCCTTCCTTCAGTCCCGAAACGACTTCCGTGTACTCCCAGTTACGCAGCCCGATCTGGACCGTTTGAACGCGCACGCGTTCACCGTTCCCGTCGAACACATAGACGCGACCGCCTTCGAGCAAAGCGCGCGTCGGAATGCGCAGCGCGTTGTCGCGTTCCGCCAGCACCACTTCCACATCAGCGCTGTAACCGGGGAGCAGGACTGCATCCCCGAGGTTCTCGAGCTCCGCCTCGATCTCAACGGTGCGCGCCTGCTTTTCGAGATCGAGGATGTACGGCGCCACACGACGCACACGCGCCTGGAAGGCGCGATCTCTGAACGCATCGAGCGTCACTCGAGCCTGCATGCCTTCGCGAATCCGCGGCGCATCGACCTCGTCGATGGGCGCCGCCACATAAATGCAGCTCGTGTCGACGACATCCACCGCAGGCGGCGTCGGAATGCCGACAGGCGACGGCGTCACGAACTCGCCGAGTTCGCCATTGATCTCCGCAACGACGCCGTCGAACGGTGCGCGCAGCAGCAACCGTTCCATCATCGCCTGCGCCTGAGTAATGCGCGCCTCGGCGACTTTGATGTTCTGCGTCGCAGCCCGGCAGGCCGCGTCGCGACTGTCTGCTTCGCCCTTCGCCTTGTCGACCAGGTCGAAAGCCACCAGGTTCCGCTCGAGCACCCGTTCCAGGCGATTCGCCTCGCGGCGTGCGACTTGCGCCGCTACGCAGGCCTCGTCCGCGCGAGCACGTGCGGACACGGCGTCACGTTCGGCCAGCGCAAGTTGCGCGCTCGCGTCGTCGTTCCATAGCTGCAGCAGAATTTGTCCCTTCTTCACGTGGTCGCCCTTCTTCACGGGCAACTTCGCGATCTGTCCGCCCGAGGGCGGCGCGAGACGGGCGCGCTGGCACGCTTTGATGGTTCCGGCGCGCGTATTGGTGACGCTCTCAGCCACAACGCCGCGCTCGACCACAGCGGTCTCGACCGCAATCGGATCAGGTCGCGTGTAGAAAAACAGGCCGGCGCCGAGCGCGGCGATACCGCCGCCAATGATGAGAAGACTGCGGCGCTGCATGCCGGACTGTCCTTTGCGATGGTGCGGACCTTTTCCGGATTATATGGGGCTGCGCCGAATGAAAGCTCGATGCTTATCGGCTCCTGATCACGATCTGCAACCCGCTTCACCACGCGCCCACCGGCGCGCGTCCACCTTTCACCGATCGCGCCTTACCGTCAGCACAGGGCCGGGTTTAGAATCCGCCGGCCCTGCCACAGAACAAAGCGAACGCGCGAATCCATGTCCTTCGATCAGAACGCCCTCGACAGTCTGCGCATTGAACGAGCCCCGGAACCGACGCCCAAAGGTTCGAACCCTGTGTACAGATGGTTCCTGGTCGCCGTGCTGGCGATCGCGGCCATCGCGGGCGCGTATGCGCTCCTGCGCGACAGCGCGATCGAGGTTGAAACGGCCACCGCCGTCGCCGCCCCTGCGGCCGGCGGCGGCGGGGCGGCCGTGCTGAATGCGTCGGGTTACGTCGTCGCCCGACGACAGTCGACGGTGTCGTCGAAGGTCACAGGCAGAGTGGACGAAGTGCTGATCGAGGAGGGCATGTCGGTCAAGGAAGGCCAGCTGCTGGCTCGCCTCGATGCGACGACCACGCGGCCCGTACATGCGCTCGCCCAGCGACAACTCGAAGCAGCCCGCAAGAATCTCGAGGAGGTCGAAGTGCGCATGGCGGAGGCCGAACGCAATCTGCGCCGCATGCAGCAATTGCGTACCGACAAGCTCGTGAGCGAGCTGCAGCTCGATCAGGCGCAGTCGGAATACGCGGCGCTCGAGTGCGCGGCTCGAAGCGCTCAAGAGCGAAGTTCAGGTCGCGGAAGGCACTGTGCGTGTGCGGGCGCAGGATCTCGATGATCTGCTCGTGCGCGCTCCGTTCGACGGCGTCGTCGTCTCGAAGGACGCGCAGCCGGGCGAAATGGTGTCGCCTATCTCGGCCGGCGGCGGGTTCACGCGCACGGGCATCGCCACGATCGTCGACATGGACTCGCGCGAAATCGAAGTCGACGTGAACGAGGCCTTCATCAATCGCGTGAAAGCCAACCAGAAGACCGAAGCCGTGCTCGATGCGTACCCTGACTGGATCATTCCGAGTCACGTGATCAACATCGTGCCGACGGCGGATCGTCAGAAGGCGACGGTGCGCGTGCGCATCGCGTTCGACGAACTCGAGCCGCGCATCCTGCCGGACATGGGCGTGAAAGTAAGCTTCCTGGAAGACCGCGGCGAGGAGGCCGTGGCGGCCCGCGCGGCCGTGCGGGTGCCCTCGGCCGCCGTCATCAAGGACGGCGAGACGAGCTACGTGTGGCGCGTCATCGACGGCGAAGTCGAGCGCGTCGCTGTGCGCACGGGCGGCGAGCGCGACGGTCAGATCGAGTTGCTGTCGGGAGTAAACGCTGGCGACGTCGTAGTAGCGGCGCCGGCGGAAGGCCTCGTTGAGGGCGCATCGGTGAAGACGAAGAGCGGATAGAGAACGAGGAATTGCGTTTACGATGTCGGATCATCGCGGGCGCGTTCGTCTTGAAGCAAAGCCTGCCTGCCGCTGTCATGTTTCTGGATTATTTCTGCCAGTTTTGACGTTCGCGCCCTCCTCGGGCGTCGCTGTTTCAGGAGAACGATGGAATGACTGAGCAATCTCTCGTGAAGCTTCGCGGGATCGCGAAGGATTACAAGCGCGGCGCTGAAACGGTGCACGTGCTGCAGGCGCTGAATCTTGACATCCCCAGGGGCGATTTCCTGGCGCTCATGGGTCCGTCGGGGTCGGGCAAATCGACGCTCCTCAATCTGATCGGCGGGCTGGACCGCCCGACGGCCGGCTCGATCGAGATCGACGGCCAGCGCACCGATTCGATGAGCGACAGTCAGCTCGGCCGCTGGCGCGCGAATCACGTCGGCTTCGTGTTCCAGATGTACAACCTGCTGCCGGTGCTGACGGCGGAGCGCAACGTCGAGCTGCCGCTGCTGCTGACCTCGCTGTCCGCCGTCGAGCGACGCAAGCGCACGAGCGCCGCGTTGAGCCTGGTAGGTCTGAGTGACCGAGCCAAGCACAAGCCGCAGCGAGCTGTCCGGCGGTCAGGAGCAACGCGTCGGCATCGCGCGCGCGATCGTCTCCGATCCGACGATCCTGCTGTGCGACGAGCCGACCGGCGACCTGGACCGCAAGTCGGGCGACGAAATCCTCGATCTGCTGCAGGCGCTCAATCAGCAACAGGGCAAAACGATCATCATGGTGACGCACGACCCGCACGCGGCCGCGCGCGCAAAGCACGTGCTGCACCTCGAGAAAGGCCAACTCGGCGAAGCAGCCTGAGCGCGCTGCGCGCAGCGATTGGAGGCTGGAGACTGGAGGTAGAGAGAAAATGCGAATCGCGCATCTTGACTCTCGAGTTCCGGATTCGGACGGCGTCGCCGATGTCCGGATGACATTCTTCGTGACAGCCCCCTTAGCCCCCAGCCCCCAGCCTCCAGCCTCCGCCTATGAAATACCTTCCGTTGCTCTGGGCGAATCTGAACCGCAAGCGTCTGCGCACCAGCCTCACGCTCGCCTCGATCGTGATCGCGTTCCTGCTGTTCGGCATGTTGCGCGCGTTGCAGACCGCGCTCACGGGCAGCGCGGATCTCGCCGGCGTGGATCGCCTCATCACGATGCACAAGGTCTCGTTCATTCAGTCGCTGCCGCTCAGCTACCTGAACCGCATTCGCGGCGTGGAAGGCGTGCGCGCGGCCGGATCCTCGAGCTGGTTTGGCGGCATCTATCAGGAAGACCGCAACCAGATCGCTGTCTTCGCGACCGAGCCCAAGAATTTCTTCGAGCTCTATACGGAGTACGACCTGCCCGCGGATCAGCGCGAAGCCTGGTTCGCCGATCGCGCAAGCGCAATCGTCGGCTTCGGTCTCGCTGAAAAATTCGGCTGGAAAGTCGGGCAGATCATCCCGGTGCGCTCGAACATCTTCACGAAGAAGGACGGCGGCAACGTCTGGGAAATGAAGATCGCCGGCATCTACAAGGCCAGCAACGGCGACAACAACAGCATCTATTTCCACTACGACTACTTCAACGAGTCCCGTTCGTTCGGCCGCGACCAGATCGGCATGGTCGCGGTGCGCCTCAAGGACGCGAACCAGGCCGGCGCGATCTCGAAGAAGATCGATGCGATGTTCGCAAACTCGTCGACCGAGACGAAGACGAACACCGAACGCGCGTTCATGCAGAGCTTCGCCAACCAGATGGGCAATATCGGCGCGCTCGTGACGGCGGTGGCGAGCGCCGTCTTCTTCACGATGCTGCTGGTCACCGCGAATACGATGGGTCAGTCGATCCGCGAGCGCATCAACGAGATCGCCGTGATGAAGACGCTCGGCTTCTCGTCGTTCGCCGTCACCGCGCTCGTGTTCGGCGAGGCGCTGCTCGTGACTGCGATCGGCGGACTCATCGGTCTGGGCCTCGCGGCCATGTTGTCCGGCATGATCTCCAAGGTGATGTCGAATTTCTTCCCGGTGCTCGGACTCGGCGCCGGCACGTACATCGGGGGCGTCGTCCTCGTTCTCGTCCTCGGCTCGCTCGCCGCAGCACTGCCGTCCGCGCAGGCCTGGCGTTTGAAGATCGTCGACGCCCTTCGCAGGAGCTGATTCTTCATGGCCAGCAACGCCCTAGCCCAGATCGCCGCCGTCACGACGATGAACCTGCGGAATTTGTCGTCGCGGCTCACTTCCTCCGTCGTCGCGCTGATCGGCATCGCCGGCGTTGTTACGGTGCTGATCGGCGTGCTGTCGATCGGCGAAGGATTCCGCGCCGTGCTCGATCGGTCGGGGCAGGACGACGTCGCCATCGTCCTGCGCAGCGGCGCGACCGACGAGATGGGCAGCGGCCTGACTCAGGAACAGATCCGCATCATCAGCGATGCGCCGCAGATCGCGCGGGATGCGGATGCCGCGATCGCCTCACCGGAGTTGTATGTCATCGTGGACGTACCGCTCAGGACGAGCGGCTCGGCGAGCAACGTCCCGCTGCGCGGCGTCGGACCGCAGGCGCCGAAGCTGCGGCAGGGCTTCCACATCATCGAAGGTCAGCCGTTCACGCCCGGCAAGTTCGAAGTCATCGTCGGCCGCGGCGCGGTTGCGGAGTTCGGTCAATTGGCCGTGGGCAGTAAATTGCGCTGGGGCACGACGGATTGGACGGTCACGGGCATCTTCGCGGACCGCGGCAGCGTCGCCGAATCGGAGATCTGGACGGACGCCTCCGTGCTGCAGAACGCCTACAACCGGGGACCGACCTATCAATCGAATCGCGTGCGACTGACGAACGCGAGCGCGTTCCAGTCGTTCAAGGATCAGCTCACCACCGATCCGCGCCTCAACGTCCGCTTGTTCACGGAGCGGGAGTACTACGAGGAGCAGTCGCGTCAGCTCGTTGAGCTGGTGCGCACCATCGGCGTCACGATCGCGGTCCTCATGGGTCTCGGAGCGATGTTCGCGGCGCTGAACACGATGTACTCGGCCGTGTCGGCGCGCACCCGCGAGATCGCGACGTTGCGGGCGCTCGGCTTCGGACGAACTCCGGTCATCATCTCCGTGCTGATCGAGGCGCTGATCATCGGCGTAGTGGGCGGCGTGATCGGCATGGTGATCGCCTATTTCACTTTCAACGGCGTGCGGGCCTCGACGTTGAACTTCGCGAGCTTCAGTCAGATCACGTTCGCCTTTACGGTCACGCCGACGCTGATGGCGCTGGCGGTGAGCTATGCCCTGATTCTCGGATTCATCGGCGGCTTGCTGCCCAGTCTGCGCGCGGCGAAGCTGCCGATCACGACGGGACTGAGGGAATTGTGAGTAAGCCGCCCAAGCGCGGCAAGTAAGCTGCGGACGCAGCACGCAAGCCCTGCGGGCAAGCAAGCCTTCGGCAAGTCAGAACCAGAATCTCCGGTCTTGCTTGCCGCCCTGGCGGCTTGCTTGCCGCCAGGCCTACCTGCCGACGGAGTCGGCTCGCGCGAAGCATGTTCATGCCCGAACTCCCCGACATCACGGTCTACCTTGAAGCGCTCGAATCGCGCCTCGTCGGGAAGCGCCTCGAACACATCGCGCTCAGGAATCCTTTTCTGCTGCGGACGGCTGAGCCTGCGCTGGATGAATGCGAGGGCAAGGTCGTGTCGTCGTTGCGCCGCCTGGGCAAGCGTATCGCCATCGGATTCGAAAGCGATCTGTGGCTCGTGATCCATCTGATGATCGCCGGTCGGCTGCACTGGTACAGCAAGGGTCGCACGGCGCCTGCTGCACAGGGAAGTGCGAATGCCGCGAGCGCAAGTGACGCAAAAGGATGTGCAAATGCCGTGGAGCGCAGGGATGCGCGGGAGCGGCAGATGCGCAAGATGAGCGCTGCGTTGCTCCACCTCGAGTTCGAGAACGGCCTGCTGACTCTGACCGAGGCCGGCACAAAGCGGCGCGCGTCGTTGCATGTCGTTCGCACTCAGAACCTCGATGATCACGATCGGGGCGGGCTCGAGACGCTGGAGGCGACCTTTGAAGCTTTTCACACTGTAATGAACGCCACGAACCACACGCTGAAACGCGCTCTCACGGACCCGACAATACTGAGCGGCGTGGGCAACGCCTACTCGGATGAGATTCTGCATAGAGCACGACTCTCGCCCATGCTGCAGACGAGCCGCCTGGACGACGCGGAATGGCGCCGCCTGTTCGAGGCGACCCGTGCGGTGCTGCTCGAATGGATCGCAAGGCTCCGTCGGGAATCGGCCGAGGCGTTCCCGGAGAAAGTCACCGCCTTCCGCGAAGGCATGGCGGTGCACGGCCGCTACGGAAAACCGTGTCCGATCTGCGGGACGGCGATTCAACGAATTCGCTACGCAGAAAATGAAACCAACTATTGCCCGCGCTGCCAGACCGGCGGCAAGCTGCTCGCCGACCGGTCGCTGTCGCGCCTGCTGAAGGACGACTGGCCGAGAGACGATCGAAGCGCTGGAGAATCAGAGGAAGAACGAGGAGCCGCGAAGGACCGCAAAAAGGAAATAATCCGGGTTGGAGCAGCATAGCGCTGTGTGCAGCGCCTCGTCCGTTTGGCCGGAACGGCGAATGACGGGTGTTGAGAGACTCGCCCGATCGCGATTTGACGATCAACCCTTTCTTTTATTGCGGTCTATTGCGGCTCTGACTCCTTACTCATGTCATCGATCCCGCAACCCACGCTGTTCTACATGCATCGGCCGGCGGCGCCGCTGGATCGATTCATCGAGCGGCTGTGGTATTGGGAAGGCGAACCGCCCTCGCATGCGAGGGATCGATTGCTGCCGACCGGCTGCGCCAGCCTCATCATCAATCTCGCCGAAGACGAGATCCGCAATTACAGGGGCGAAGACGACGATCAACTCGAGCGTCTGCCCGGCGCGGTGCTCGTCGGCGCCCACTCACGTTATTCAGTGATCGATACGCACGAGCAGCGAGCCGTCCTCGGCGTGTCCTTTCTTCCCGGCGGCATGTGGCCATTCTTCGATCCCTCGGCTGACGAGTTGCACAACGAACAAGTCTTCATGGGCGACCTGTGGGGTTCAGCCGGCGCGACGCTGCGAGAGCGAATCCTTGCGGCCCCGACGCCGCATGACAAGCTGATGCGTGTCGCCGCTGAACTGCTCGAACGAGCGATTCGACCGATCAGCCGCCGCCCCGAAATCGATTTCGCCGTGACTCGTCTGACGCACGCGCCCCATGAACAGACGATAGCGATGCTGAGTGAGCGCGTCGGCCTGAGCCCGCGCCGCTTCACGCGCCTGTTCACGCTCGAGGTCGGAGTGACGCCGAAACTCTACGCACGCATCGAGCGCTTCCACCTGGCGTTGCGCCACATGCACCGCTCCTGCGCATCTGCCGCTCCCGCGGATCCCGGCGCTCCACGGCATTCGCACATCCCTGTGCATCACCTGCGCCCGCGGCATTCGCACTTCCCTGTGCAGCATCGCCCGATCATCGACTGGACGTCGATCGCACAGCATTGCGGCTATTTCGATCAGTCGCATCTCATTCGCGACTGCAAGGCGATGTCCGGATTCACGCCGACCGAACTGGCGAATCGACACATCGCCGGCGGGCATCACGTAGCTATTTAGGCCAACCGGTCAACTGGCCAACCGGTCAACTGGTCAGATTTGTGGATATTCCCGGTTTCGCATTTATCCAATCCGTTGGCGAGAGCGACGGAGCAAAGTTCTGGCCAGCAGTCCAGTTGGCCAGTGAGCCTGTTTGCCCTTCAACAGCAGGAGTCCGCCATGTCTTCTCTCGCCATGAACACCCGCGCCACTGTAATTCCCTGCCTCGTGTATCGCGACGCGCATGCCGCGATTCGCTGGCTGTGCGAAAACTTCGGCTTCACAAGAAAGGCCGTCTACGAAGGCGACGACGGATCCGTCATGCACGCGGAACTGACGTTCGGCAACGGCATGATCATGCTTGGCTCAGTCTCGAAGGACACTACGTTCGGCAAGCTCATGGTCCAGCCCGATGAACTGGGGGGACGGGAGACGCAGACAGCGTGCGTGGTCACGAGCGACCCTGACGAGATTTACCGCCGCGCGAAGGCGGCGGGAGCGAAAATACTCCTCGATATCGAAGACAAGAACTACGGCGGGCGCGCCTTCACCTGCACGGACCTCGAAGGCCATATCTGGAATATCGGCAGCTACGATCCGTGGAAGCAGTAGTCTCGGGCTGCTGGCGACTGGCGACTGGCTACTGGCCAGCATGGACGTGCCGACCATTTGTCGTGCGGGCGCGCGCCCGAGATAAGCGAGCTTTCTGGCCAGAAGCCAGTCGCCAGTCGCCAAACGCCCGTCGCCAACAACGCAGCTCGCGGAGCAGTTGCTCATGTCCACGCATTCGAGTCGAATAGCGCTCTCCCGCAACAGCAACTCAAGTTGTCCATGACCCTCGGCGCCCCGGTCGCCGCGCCTCGCCGCGCGGCCTTCGCGTTCGTATTCATCACCGTCCTCCTGGACATGTTCGCCATCGGAATCATCATTCCGGTGCTGCCGAAGCTCGTCGAAGATTTCATGGGCGGCGACACAGCGAAGGCCGCCGCGGCGTACGGCGTTTTCGGCACGGCCTGGGCGCTGATGCAGTTCCTGTTCTCGCCCGTGCTCGGCTCGCTGTCCGATCGCTTCGGTCGACGCCCGATCATTCTGCTGTCGAACTTCGGCCTCGGCCTCGACTATGTCCTCATGGCCCTGGCGCCCACGATCGGCTGGCTGTTTCTCGGTCGAATCATCTCGGGCATTACCGCCGCCAGCATCAGCACGGCCGGCGCCTACATCGCCGATGTGACGCCGGCCGAAGGCCGCGCCGCGAAATTCGGCATGCTCGGCGCCGCCTTCGGCGCCGGCTTTGTGGTGGGTCCGGCGCTCGGCGGCTTCTTCGGCGAAATCAATCCGCGCCTGCCGTTCTGGGTCGCCGCCGGGTTCTCGCTCATCAATGCGCTTTATGGCCTGTTCGTACTGCCCGAGTCGCTGCCTCGCGAGAAGCGCAGCGCCTTCTCGTGGCGCAAGGCGAATCCGCTCGGCGCCCTCAGGCTGCTCCGCTCTCATCATGAGTTGTGGGGACTCGCCTGCGTGAACTTCCTCAGCAATCTCGCGCATGTCGCATTGCCGACGCTTGCGGTGCTCTACATGAGCTACCGCTACAACTGGAACACGCGCTCCGTGGGATTCCTGCTTGCCGGCGTCGGCATCTGTTCGATCGTCGTGCAGGGAGTACTAGTGGGACGCGTCGTCAGGGCGCTCGGCGAGCAGCGCACGATGCTCGTGGGCCTCGCCTGCGCCGCGCTCGGCTTCGCCATTCAGGGTCTGGCGCCGACGGGCGTAATGTACGTCGTCGGCATCGTCGTCATGTCGCTCTGGGGGCTCACCGGCCCCGCACTCCAGGGTTTGATGACGCGGCTCGTCAGTCCCACGGAGCAGGGTCGGTTGCAGGGCGCGAACAGCAGCATCTATGGTGTTTCGAATCTGATCGGTCCGATGCTGTTTGCACAGATTTTTTCGAGCGCGATCGTCGCGCACCGCGACTGGCGCGTGCCCGGCGCGCCATTCTTCCTGTCGACTCTCCTGGTGCTCGCCGCGATCGTCGTGACCCTGCGTGTGTCGGCCACGCGCCTCAGGGAAGTTCCCGCTGCGCGCAGCGCCGTCTGACTTCATTCAGCGATGGGACCTCGCGCAGTTCGCTAAATTGGCGCAACGCCGCGCGGCGCTGCACAATGCAAGTGCAGGCGAGCGTCGTGATCGCTCGCGATTCCGCCAGTTTGCTGCGTGCAGGCGCTGGCATGGCCCGTGCATTCCCACCATCGAAACGCGTGAGAGCGCCCTTTCCGGTTTCAACTTGCTGACGATGGTGGTCGACAATCCCCCTGAACCATCTCGGATGCAGGCGTGCGTGATGCAACAATCACGCACGCTTTTTTTTTCGCGGGCCGGCGGGTGAGCGTCTGCGACAACCTGCTAGAACGATTGATGCTCGATTTCGCGAGCGCCGAAGAAATCGCTGGTGAAGCGCAGCGCCTGATCGACGTCGAAGCGCTTGCAGGTATACAGCACAGTTGCGAAGAAGCGCTTGCGGCTCCAGACATAGATCGAAATGCCGGAATCGATCAGTGGAATGAAAGCGTCGAACCCTTCGTTTTCCTCCTTTCCGGCGCCGGCAGGCGCGTGCACGATGACGCTGCCGTAACTGCGCAGGCCCAGACTGGAAGCAACTTCGACCAGATACTTTTCGACCGCTGCACGATCGACGTCGATTGAGTAGCGTCCCTCGATCAGCAGACGCTGCCGGAAGATGTCGGGCGCCAGGTCTCGCATGGATCGCTCCTGAGCAAGGGTGCCGGGCCACTTTGCTACTTCAGCCACTCACGCACAAGCGGCCAGAGCGTCTGCTCGAACTGCGGACGAAAGAAGCCGAAGTGGCCGATATGCCGCGCGCCGATGTCCGACGGCGAGATCCGGCGATACTCGACGGGAGCGTTCGTGTACAAGCCGTGCAGGGAGCGGATGCCTCTCGCGGACATCATTTCATCATCAGTGAAGGAGAGCGCGATCATGGGCGTCCGCACTGACGCGTACGCCGCACGCACCGCGTCGCCTTCGGCGCTCACGACGTATTCACGGCTGAGACACCAGCGACGCCACTGTTCGATGACCCCGAGCGGCAGATCGCCGACCTTCCGTAGCCGCTTGCCTGGAAAGTAGCCGGCGAGTCTCGTGGCGACAGGCACGGCGACGTACCAGAGCCACCACACGAAGCGTTTTGTCCGCCAGCTATTCTCACGCCAGTAGCCGCTGCCCGTTGCAACCGTCATGACGCGATCGATCCTGTCGCGATTCGGAATGAGCCCGAGCAACTGGCCGCCAAGACTATGACCAAGCCAGTAGAGAGGGGCCTCCGGCAGACGCGTCTTGACGAAATCGATGACGGCCGCGCAGTCCTGCGTGGCCCAATCGTGAATGTCGACCTCAAATCCTCGGAGCGAGCGCGGCGCCGAGAGGCCGATGCCGCGATAGTCGAACGTCGCGACCAGGAACCCCTGAGACGAGAGCCACTCGGCGAATCGGGCGTAGTAATTCTGCACGACGCCCATGGCGGACGGAACGATGACTGCCGCCCGCGGGTCCGCGGTCGGCGCGAAGAGCCGCAATACGAGCGACGCATCGTTCGACAGGCGGATCGTGTGCTGACTGTGCGGCATAGGACTAGAAGTGATCGGATAGTGAATGGCTTGGCGCGGCATTCTCGTTCCGGGGCCGCGTTGAATCCAGTATCGTCGCGGAAAGCGGCTGTTTCCCGCCATTCACCATTCACTAATCACGAGTCACTTCTCTCGTATGAACGTCTCCGACCGCCATTGACTCCCGCATGAGCTGCCGCGCCTTTCTCGATACGCCGATTCCCAGGGAGACGATCGTCTCGATTCTCGAAACTGCGAAGCGCGCGCCGTCGGGCGGCAACCTCCAGCCATGGCTCGTGCATGTGCTGACCGGTCGTCCCCTGGCGCAGTTCCTGAGCGTCATTCGCAGCAAGCTGCCGGCTCAACCGATGGGTGAAGGCGCGGAGTACAACGTGTATCCGCCGAATCTTCACGAACCCTATCGGTCGCGCCGCTTCAAATGCGGCGAAGATCTGTACGCAGCGATCGAGCATTGCACGCGAGAACAAGCTTGCACGACTCCGGCAGTTCGCCCGCAACTACGAGTTCTTCGGCGCGCCGACGGCGTTGTTCTTCTCCATCGATCGGCGCATGGGCGCGGATCAGTGGGCGGACGTCGGGATGTTCATGCAGAACGTCATGCTGCTCGCACGGGAGCACGGTCTGCACACCTGCCCTCAGGAAGCATGGGCGGTGTGGCACAGGACGGTTGGCGAATTTCTCGGCCTGCCGGCGGAGCACATGCTCTTTTGCGGCATGGCGCTCGGCTATCGGGATGAGAGCGCGCCGATCAATTCCTGGCGAACCGATCGCGCGCCGCTTTCAGAATTCGCGACGCTCCGCGGATTTGACTGAGAGTAGAGCCGCGAAAGACCGCAAAAAAACATCAAAGGACAGAGCTTGGGTTCCTCGTCGGCAACTTGCTTCTCAGCCCTCGCCCCATCCCCTTCCAGAATCATTTGCATTCCTTTTGCGGTCCTTCTGCGGCTCTTCCTCCTGATCCCTCCCTCGCTTGCGCGAGGGAGGTTCAGAGGCGGTCAGAAGCGGAAGCCGATCGCAACGCCGTACGTCCGCGGCTCGAGCGAGAACACGTTCGTAAACAGGCCCGAGGATGCATCGGTGACATACATGCCTGTGATGTTGTCGTCGTCCATCAGGTTGTACACGTAGCCGCGCAGGTACCAATCGGCGTCGCGTGAGCCGAGCTCGAGCTGTGCGTTCACGATGTCCCACGACTCGATTTTGTCGATCGGCCTGTTGAAGATGCGCGCGTAGAAATCATCGCGCCAATAGTAGTCCGCCCGCGCCGTGAGGCTCAGATTCGCGCCGATGCCGAACGTGTACTGCGCGCCGACCTTGAACGACAGCTCGGGCGCGTTCTGCAGCTGATTGCCGTCGAGGTTCGCCGCGACGCCGTCCTGAACGCCGAAGCCGTTCTCCGCCAATGCGCCGCAGAATCCGAATGGACCGCCGAGCGCCGCCGGCAGCACGAGTCCGAAGGTGCGCGCCGTGGCGACCTGATTGCTCGCGAGCACGCAATTTGATCCGTCCGAAATGTCCTTGAGGGTCGTCCAGCTCGGATCTCCATTGCTCGGATCGCGCGGGTCGATGCTGGTGAAGTCCTTGATCTCGGTTTTCAGGTACGAGACGTTTGCATCGATGAGGAAATCATCCACGGGACTGAAAATGAACTCGCCTTCCAGGCCGTAGATGTTCGCATCCACATTCTCGTTGACCGACGTCCGTGCGACGATCTTCGACACCTGCAGACCCTGATAGTCGTAATAGAACGCCGTCAGATTGGCGTGCACGCGCCCGCCCGCGAGCACGTTCTTCGAGCCGATCTCCAGCGCATCGAGGAACTCCGGCTCGAAGACCTCCGGCGTGCCTGCGAACTGCGGCAGACTGCGGTCCAGCGGCGGGTTGAAGCCGCCCGCCTTGTAGCCGCGCGAGTAGAACGCGTACAGCGTCGAATCATCGAACCAGCCTGGCTTCCAGTCGAAGCCGAAGCGGCCAGTGAATTCCTCGAACGACGTGTCGTCCTTGCGCGGCGCGTTGAATTGCGTGGCGGTCGGCGGCGTCGCGACCGGATTCGAGAACAGCATCTGCCGGTCCTCGATCTCCTTTTCGTCACGCGTGTAGCGCAGTCCTGCCGTCCACTTGAAGCGTGTCCGTCATGTCCCAGTACAGCTCGCCGAACAGTGCGGAAGACTGCAGCCCGGCGACGGGCGTGGCGTTGATGTAGTACGGCGGCGCGGAGTTCACGCCAAAGGCCGCATACGGACGCGTCACCTGCGCCCAGTAGTCGAGTTCGCTCGTGACGACGTAGTAGTTGGTGTTCTCGTCGGTTTCGAAATAGAAGGCGCCGAGCAGGAAATTCAGCGGACCATCGAACTCGGAAGCAAGGCGCAGCTCCTGCGACCACTGGTCCGCCTCCTGATCCGACTGATCGTAGTTGCGCGAGGTTCCGCCGACGTTGCGGATGCTGCCGACCAGCGAGCCGAGCAGCGCCGGATCGATTTCGCTGATAGGCACGCCGCCGAATACGGCGGTCAGCGCCGCCACGGCAGGTCCGTTGTAGGCGATCGGAGCGACCGTCCAGTTGTAGTCAGTTTGGGTAAAGTAGCTCGTCTCCTGATAGCCCGTCAGCGACGTGAGCGTCAGCGCGCCGAAATCATGTGAGAACTCCAGCGTCGCGATCGTCTCGTCCGCCTCATAGACCGGATCGAACTCTGCGAATGTCTTGCGCAGGTCCGAAGGGACGTTCGCCCCCTGGTTCACGTCAGTGCCGAGCGTGATCAGGGGGGGCGGAAGCGGCGCTACGCCGCCGAACAAGCCGTCCAGCGTACCGTCAGCGAGATCGAGCAATAGCGGACCGAATTCGGCGAGATTGCCGCCGAGCGTGCCGCGCATGTTGCCGGCTTCGAAGCCGAGCTGATCCGGCAGGCAGCCGAAGGCGCCCGACGGATCGCGGTGGCACATCTGTTTGGTCACGCGGGCCCGGTGGGAGTCTTCCTTGTAGTAGTTGACCGTCAGCGTGAGATCCGTGGCGTCGCTCGGCATGAAGCGCAGCGCGCCGCGCGCCGCATACTGATCGCGGTCATCGATGTCGTTGCCGGTGAACAGGTTCTCGGTGTACCCGTCGCGCTTGAAGCCGTAGCCCGCGAAACGCATTGCGAAGGCGTCGCCCACGGGAAGGTTGATTGCGGCCTTTGCCTTCAGCGAACTGTAATTGCCGGCGTCGAGTTCGACATTGCCTTCGAACTCCTTCGTGGGTCGGCGCGCAATGACGTTGACGGCGCCGCCCGTGGCGTTGCGGCCGTAGAGCGTGCCCTGCGGGCCGCGCAGCACTTCGACGCGCTCGATATCGAAATATTCAGTCTCGAACAGCCGCGGGTTCTTGATCGGCATCGAATTGAAATGCGTCTCGACGCCGGAATCGGCGCTCGCTCCAACGGATGAAACGCCGATGCCGCGGATCTGGAAATTCGAACTCGTGAAATTCGTCTTGGTGTACGAGACGTTCGGCACGTTCAACTGCAGATCGGTCGCCTGATCGATCTGCTGACGAGTGAGCGCTTCCTCGCTGAACGCAGCGACCGCGATCGGCACGTCGATCAGGTTCTCCTCCTTCTTCTGCGCGGTGACGATCACGCGATCGATGATGTCGTCGCTCGCTCCTGCGTCCTGCGCGCGCGCCTGTTGCGAGAGAAATAGAGTGGATGCAATGGCCAACGCGAGCGCGCGGGAGCGCCGCGGATACCTGTTTTCCCCCATCATCGGAAACTCCTTCTTCGATGTTGTATCGACGACAGTCCGACCAGTCACCGCTGCGTACATGCAATTCGAAAAACGATGCGCGCCTCGCGACGTCGTCCTTCGATCCGTTGCAGTTCTGCACGCTCCGGATGGTCGCGCCGCTCAGAGCCTTGTGCAGGGTTCGATACGCGCTCACCTGACCGGAAGCCGCACCGTTTAGCGCGCTCGATCCGCCGCGCTCCCCCCACAATTGCTCGTGCGACGACGGAGTTCCGAGTACAAGCGCGAAGTCCAGACCGCACGCTCGAAAGTTTGCAGTGCAGGCCGTCACAGTTTCGTCAACTTGTTGCTGGGGCACGACAATGGGCTCGCCTAGCGGCGATTTGCTGGCATAAAATGTCGGCTGCCAGCAACGATCTGGCTCGGCGTCGCGGGACGCCGCTTCCCACTATCAGGAGACTTGCAATGCAACGACGCACGCTGAGCGTGCTGGCTGCGCTCGCAGCCGCACTACCTCTCGCGACCCAGGCCGACACGATGGACTACTCCTTCGTCGATCTGGGCTATGTCGATACGGAACTCGACGATATCGACGTTGACGGCGACGGCTTCGCCCTGCGCGGCTCGCTCGCTTTTCACGAGAACTTTTTCGCTTTCGCTGAACTCGAGGACCTGGGCTTCGACTTCGGCGTCGACGTCACGCAGTTCAACATCGGCGTCGGCGGACACATGCCGCTCAACGAGAAGATCGACCTCGTCGGCCGCTTCGGCATCGTGAAGGCTGATCTCGAAGCCGACCGGTTCGGCGTCGAGGAGGACGAAGACGGCTTTACGCTCGGCGCACGCCTCCGCGGTCAGGTCATGCCGCGATTCGAGCTCGAGGGCGGCTTTGACTATGTCGACGTCGACAGCGGCGACGATACGTCGATCGTGCTCGAGGGGCGCTACTTCTTCATGGACACGCTCTCAGGCGGCCTGCGCCTGGCGTTCGGCGATGCAGACACGATCGGCGTCGGCATGCGGCTTACGTTCTGAACTCGTTCAAAGCTGCGGACGCAGCAAGGCGCGGCGTGCACCGCGCCTTTTTTATTGCCGACAGACCCAGAGACTCGACGGCCTCAGCGCCTTCAGAACTCGGCGAACTTCGCCTCGATAATCTCCGCCTCGGCCGCGCAGCCGATTTCGCGAACGGAGTTCGGTCCGGGAAAGAACTGATCGGTCAGGTCTTTGCCGCCCGCCGCTCGCCAACGCACGGTGGTCGCAACTGTCTTGAACGTATGCGTATTGGTCAGCCACAACTTATTGTTCTGGTTGTCGCAGGCGCCTTCGAGCTTCAGTGACACGAAACTGCTGGGCGCCGCCTGCTCAGCCGCGTGCAGTCCGGTCGCACCCGCCGCCAGCGCCAGAAAGACGGCCGCGATCTGCGTCGCTTTGCTCACGATCACTCCTCCCGATGTGCGCCGGTGCGCTCACGCACGGTCGCTAATCCTCTGCCCCTGACACATTCCAAAGGCTCTGCGCCGATCTGCTTTCGAGCCATTATGTTCGGCGGAACCAGCGTCGAATATAGACCGTCTCGTCGCCGCACGCATGCCCACCGATCGACAGACGCACACGAATGTAGAGGCTGTGCGCTGTCCGCAGGCTGAACAGACGGGTTCAACCTGTGAAGGACATCACGCTTTCATGTGAGGGTGCACGGATGAGAGGGCCTGGCGCGACGCGGGCCGTCAGGACGGGATGAAGGGGTGAGGATCTCTGCGCCTCATCACCTGTGCTCAAGGCGCCGGCGTTTGCGCATGGCGCACGATGCGGAACTTCGCCAATGCACAGGCGTTCCGGCTGCATCCCCTCGATATTGCTTCCAGGAGCGACCATGGCTTTTACGCTCAATCCTTTGCCTTTTTCGAAAGACTCTCTGGGACCCACGATGTCGGCTCAAACGCTCGAGCAGCATCACGAGAAGCACCACGCAGCGTACGTGAAGAAGCTCAACGAGCTGATCCAGGGGTCGAAGCTCGAAGGTCAGAATCTGGAAGCGATCATCCGCGCGACCGCGAAGTCGGATGGCGAGGACACGACGATCTTCAACAATGCAGCGCAGGTCTGGAATCACGATTTCTTCTGGCAGTCCATCGCTCCGAATGGGGGCGGCGCGCCGCCGGCGCCGGTGTTGAAGCGCATCGAGGCGACTTTCGGATCGGTCGACAATTTCCAGGACAGGTTCGTCGACGCCGCAGTCGATCAGTTCGGCAGCGGCTGGGCGTGGCTCGTATCAAGGGGCGGCACGCTTGCGATCACGACGACGCACGACGCGGATAATCCGTTGACCACGGATGCGCATGCGCTGTGGACCTGCGACGTCTGGGAGCACGCGTACTATCTCGACTACCAGCACGATCGCGCACGCTTCGTGAAGGCGGTCATCGAGAATCTCACCAACTGGCAATTCGTCGGCAAGCGGCTCGTCGAAGCAGATCGGTAAGCCGACTTCATCAGCAAGGACTTCATCAGCAAGCAAGCTTTGGGCAGGCGATCCGCGAAGACGAAGACGCGGCAAGCGAGCTGACCGACGTCGCGAGGCAATGTGGTGAGATCGTTTTCCGTTCACGGTCTCCACCCACTGGCGTAAGTAATCGCACCGGTTTATCCGGCCGGACGCCGCCGGCAACATTTTTGTCGAGCTGTGCAGAGCTTCCCCAGGTGATGCGCCCGCAACCCGACATCCACGCCGAAGCGGCCCTTTACTGGGCCGCGGTCAGTCTGATCGTTTGTGAAGGACTGTCGATCGACAAGGCCGCGGAGCGGCTCGGCGTCGATGACGAGCGTCTGCGCAGCATTCTCCATCGGCGGCAGTCGCTGCGCCCGTTCCAGGAAACATCCCGACCGCCGGACAATCTGATACGACTGTTCGATCGCTGAACAAGAACACCTCTCGCATCCGATCGAGACGGCCGCCCTGCTGGCGCATCTTAATTGCGAATCATTCTCGATTACGAATAGAATCAGTCGGCCTTCTGCGGGCGCAGCCGCTGACGTCGCTTCTACATCGCACTGTCCGAGCCTGAACCCATGCGCGCATCTCTTCATTCTGCCGCTCTCGCGGCCGCGGCCCTTTTATATGTGGTAATCGGCGGGTGCGCGCGGCGAGAACCTGACGACCCGCGCCGCGCCGTCGTCGACGCTTATGCGCAGATTGTGTCCGCCACGTACGAGGACAGTCTCGCGGCCGCACGTGCACTCGACCTCGCGGTGGATGCGCTGCTGGCGAATCCAGGCAAGGACTCGCTGGACGCAGCGCGCCAGCGATGGAAGGAAGCGCGCATTCCGTACGGCTATTCGGAAGCGTTTCGCTTCTATGCCGGGCCGATCGACGCCGAAGGCGGACCAGAAGGACAGTTGAACGGCTGGCCTCTCGATGAGAATCACATCGACGCGGTGCGCGCCGAGTGCTACAACGCGGCGCCCGGCGCGAACATCATCGGCAACGCAACAGCGTTTCCGGAGATCACGCCGGAGCTCATCGCCGCACAGAACGAGGCGGGCGGCGAAAAGAACATCGCGAGCGGCTATCACGCCATCGAGTTTCTGCTTGTGGGGTCAGGACGCCAACGATCCTCCGGAATCGGCTGGCGCTCGCTCGTTCGAAGACTATGTCGTCGCGGGCGACGACGCGACCAGCGCTGTGAACGCTCGCCGCGGTCAATACCTGAAGGCGGCGACCACACTGCTGATTCAGGATCTTGAGAAAGTCGCCGCGGCCTGGAGCGAGACGCAAGGCGCGAGCCCCGGGAACTATCGCAGCAATCTGGTCACCGGCGACGTCTATACGGGCCTCAAGCGCATGCTGACGGGCGTCGTCGCACTCGCCGAAGTCGAAATGGCGAGCGAGCGTATGAACGTTCCGCTGTTGTCCGCCGATCAGGAGGAAGAGCAATCCTGCTTCAGCGATACGACAGCAGACGACCTGCGCGCGAACGCCGCCGGCATCGAGCATGTCTACTACGCGCGCTATTCGCGGCCGAACGGCGCGACGATCAGCGGTCCCAGCCTCGCGGACCTCGTGAAAGCGGCGGATGCTCGCGTCGGCGAGGAAATGGATGCGCGCATCGCTCGCACGCGTGAAGCGCTCGGCGCTCTACGCACGCCTTTCGATCGCGAAATTCAGTCTGACAACAAGGAAGGCCAGGCCCGCGTGCAGGCGGCGATTGATGCGCTGCATGCGCAGGCGCAGACGACGATGCGCGCCGCGAAAGCGATGCAGATCTTTCTGTCGCCGATCGAGAGCGACGGCGATTGATGCGACCCGCCGACCACCCTGCCCGCCGCGCGCGAACGGTGCAGCGAATTCAATGAATATGTCTCCGCCCACGACTGCTGCGAATCTGCTCCTCTCGCCCGCCATGCGCGGGCAAGTCAGAAAGGAAATCGGCCTCGCGCTTCTGCTCCTTCTCGTGAGCGGCTGCGTGCGGCACGACCGCCTCGCCGCCCTGCTCGATCCGAACTCGGGCGGCGCGCACGACCGTGCACGACGCGACGCGCAACGCGTTCTCCCAGCCCGCAGCGAATCTGGACGTGCAGAGGCGCGGCGAGTTCTTTATCGGCAATGCATTCTTCAACAGTCCGTGGATCGTTGCGCCGGCGAGCGCCGGCGCCCGCGACGGCCTCGGACCGTTGTTCAACGCGCGCAGCTGCGACGCCTGCCACAACAACGACGGGCGCGGCCGCCCGCCTGAACACGCCGGCGAACGGCCTGTTTCGCTCGTACTTCAGTTCGCGACACCGACGCCCGGCGTCAACAACGAGCCGCAGAGCGACCCCCGCTACGGCGCGAATTTCAATCCATTTGCGATTGGCGGCGTGCCGGCGGAAGGCACCGTGCGCATCACGTATCGTGAAATTCGCGGCAAGTTCGCCGATGGCGAACCCTACGTGCTCCTCGCGCCGGAGTACGCCTTCGAGAAGCTTGCGTATGGCGAGCTCGCGCACGACACCGTGTTCTCGCCACGGGTCGCGTCGTCGGTGTTCGGCGTCGGTTTGCTGGAAGCCATTCCGGAGTCGCAGATCCTCGAACTCGAGGATCCGGCCGATCGAATGGCGACGGCATGTCGGGACGCGCGAATCGGGTGTGGAGCGCTCTGACCCGGCAGCCTGTCGTCGGACGGATCGGGTGGAAGGCGAATCAACCTGACATCGCGCATCAAACCGCCGCCGCCTTCTCGGCGGAGATCGGCATGTCGAGCCGCCTGCGGCCCGGTCAGAACTGCACGAACGAGCAAACGCTCTGCGCGCAAGCG
The DNA here is from genome assembly GCA_963723505.1 of uncultured Gammaproteobacteria bacterium. Classification (GTDB taxonomy): domain Bacteria; phylum Pseudomonadota; class Gammaproteobacteria; order Steroidobacterales; family Steroidobacteraceae; genus Steroidobacter. Next base: position 299,301 of record CAVRQU010000013.1, on the reverse strand, counting down.
CCGACCGGCGGCGATCCCGAAATCAGCGACGAGATTTTCCAGCGCATCGTCGACTATCAGCGGATGCTCGGTCGTGCCAGCGCGCCGGGAGATTGATTCCGCAGCGGTCAAGCATGGCGCGCGACTCTTCCTGGAAGCGGATTGCGCGCTTGCCATCGCGCGACGTTCACGACGGCAGACGTCGCCGACGCGCCGTGGCTCTCGCGACAGACGATCCATCCGTTCAGCGATCTTCTGCTGCACGACATGGGCCCTGCGCTTGCCGATGGCCGCGCGGACTTCGACGCGACCGGCAACGAATGGCGCACGGCGCCGCTCTGGGGACTCGGTTTGCAGAAAGTCGTGAACGGCCATACGCGCTTGCTGCACGACGGGCGCGCGCGCGACGCGAGCGAAGCGATCCTGTGGCATGGCGGGGAGGCGCAGCGCGCAAAAGACGCCTACCTGACTATGTCGAAGAAAGATCGCGTCGCGCTGCTGGCGTTCCTGAATTCACTTTGAAAATGGAATAACCGCAAAGAACGCATAGAACACAAATAAGATCAGGAAGAGCAGTCGATGATCTGCATTGGTCGGGCTTGGCAGCGCACTCACAGTTCATCATCTGATTTTTTTTGCGATCTTTGCGTTCTATGCGGTTACTCAGATCTTGTATGCCGAAACAGAATCTCACGCGACGAACGTTTATCACCGGGGCTGCGCTTGCGCTCGGCGGCGTCGGCGCGGCGATGTGGCTACGACCGGAACAGCGTCGGGGCGCAGTGCTCTCCGCGTTCGAGGATGCACGCGGCGATCAGTACGTCGGCGGTTTGTCGCTCGATGAGCGGCGCGTGTTCGGCGCGCGCGTGCCGATGCGGGCGCACGGGTGCGCAATTGATCCGCGGGATGCACAACGCGTGCTGTACTTCGCGCGCCGACCTGGCGTGCAGGCCTTTGAGCTCGATCGCAGATCGATGCGGGTGCGCACTGCGTTCGCGACGCCTGCGGGTCGACATCTCGCCGGACATGGCGTGTTCTCCGCCGACGGTGAGCTCCTGTTCACGCCCGAACACGACTACGAAAACATTCGCGGCGTCATCGCAGTTCGCGACGCACGGACGTTCGCAATCGTGAACGAGATCGACACGCACGGCATCGATCCGCACGAGATCGCATGGGCGCCTGACCGCCGTACGCTGCTGGTTGCGAACGGCGGCATCCTGACGCATCCGCGAACCTTTCGGCGCAAGCTCAACATTCCGCACGATGGACCCGTCGCTGTGTCTGATCGACGCCGTCACCGGCGAATGTCGTGACCAGCGGCGGCTTCCCGATCATCTGCTGAGCATTCGCCATCTCGCGCTCTCGTCGAGCGGAACGGCGGCGATCGGATTGCAGTATGAAGGCGCGCGCGAGCACGCGCCGGGCGTCGTCGCTCTGTATCGTCCGCAAGTCGGGTCTGCGATTGCTGACGGCGCCCGCTGCGCGATATGCGCAGATTCGCGGGCTATGTGGCGAGCGTCGCGGTGAGCGACGCGCACGACCTGATCGCCGCCGCCTGCCCGTACGGCGCCGGCATCGCGTGCTGGTCGCTGAGCACTGAGCGATATCTCGGCTTCGTCGAAGCGAGGGAAGCGTATGGATTGTCGCGACTAGCCGACGGATCTCTGATCGCCTCGCAACGCGACGGCGCTGCGTTCGCAGTCGACGAACGACGACTGCGACCACAATTTGTGAAGTTCGACAGGTCCGCGCCGATCCGCTGGGACGATCATTGGGTGAGCGTCGAGGAAGCGTAGCTTCCTCGACGCAGGCTACAGGCTGTAGGCTCTGGGCTGTAGACCGTAGGTAGACAAGAGGAAGTCCGTTTGCGCAGGCCTCGAACAACAACTGCACGCTCAGCATGGCGAGAGCTTCTCTACCTACAGCCTGCTGCCTACAGCCCACAGTCTTTCCTGATGACGGCGTTGTTGTTCGCCGGCTTTCTGTTTCCGATCGCGAGCCCTGCAGCGGAGTCGAACCTCCCCGATTGGGCCCCCAAGCCGCCGCCGCGGATCATCGAGGATCGCTTTCGGGTGGAAGTCCTGTTGCTGGGGGCGAATCTCGACACGACCCTGCGGCTCGATGCGTCTGTCAGCGATCCTGGCACCGTCATCAGCGCGGAAGACGATCTCGGCCTCGATGATTCGCAGTTGCTGCCCCAGGCGGAGATCACGCTGTTGCCCGGCGAGCGGCATCTCCTGCGACTCAGCGGTCTGAGCTCGCACCGCTCGGCGCAGCAGGTGCTCGAACGAACCATCATGTGCGATGATGAGGTCTACCTGGCGGGCGAACGCGTCGACAGCGAGCTCAATCTCACGATGTTCGGACTCACGTACGGATACCGCTTTCTCGTGCGCGACCGCGCCGAGTTCACGGGCACGCTCGGAATTCAGATTGCAGACGTGGAAGCGAACGCCGTCGTGCGCAGCCGCGTGGTTCGCGATGCGGAAAGCGGCGTGGCGCCGCTGCCGCTGGCGGGTGTCGAAGGCCGGTACGATTTCAGCGACCGCTGGTCCGCCGAAGGACGCCTCCAATACCTCACGGTGGATGTCGACCAGGTCGACGGCGAGATTCTGGACGCGCGCGCCGCAGTCACCTGGCGCATGAATCCTTATCTTGTGTTCGGGCTGGGGTTTCGGCACCTTTCGATCGAAGTCGATTCACGGGACGAGGATACGCCGGGCCTCGTCGACATGACGATGGACGGACCGGTGCTGTTCATGCGAGCAAGTCTGTAACAGGGTGTTGAAACAGGCTTTCCCTGCCGTTTTCAGACGCGCACCGTTTTCAACAGCCTGCTAAGGCCGACCGGGCGCTCTCTTCCATCCGGCGCGCGTTGCGCGAACGCGCTAGTGCTGCTGATGAGCGTCAACCGCCGTCGGATAACAGGCGGACGGCTCCGCATCCTGCTGCATCAGGGACACTGCATCGTCGACAAAGATGCGCGACGCGTATCGAATCCAGGAGCCATCGGGAACTGCTGCGCGTCGCTGCGGCGGCTGATTGAGAGTCTCCGAAGGGGACTCGCCGTACAGACGTCTGTAATTGCGCGCGAACAAACTGAAGTCCCACACGCCGAAACGCGATGCAATGCGCGTCACGGTATCGTGCGCCCGCTCCGCGCTCAACAGCTCCGCACGGATCTCGTGGAGCTGTCTGACCCGCACCATGCGCATCGGACCCACGCCGAAGTATTCGTGAAACACGTTGCGCAGCGTGCGTTCGCTCACCTGCGCCGCGCGACACAGATCCTGCACGAACAGCGGCTGTCCTGCGTTCGCCTGAATCAATGCGAGCGCCCGCGCGATCACACGACGACGCGAAAACTGCGGACGGCCGACATGACGATCCTCGATTTCAAGACCCTGCTCGAGGGCGCTGGCGGCGGCGCTGATGATTTCTTCTTCGGCCGCAGCGGAGGCGGCGGCATCAATCCGGCGCAGGCGACTCGTCGGCCGCGCACATAGCGGGAAACCAGTGCGCGGATCCCGGTCGCCCGCCGCAGCTCGGTGCGAATGCGTATGTCCCGATTGCAATTCTGCGAGCCGAGCGCCTCGTGAGTCTGCGCGGATATCGAAGGGTGATCCGGCAGGCAGCTTGATCCCGACCCAACGACACACGTCCCGGCTTGTGAACGTATAAGGTCGTGCGGTGCGCATGGTGACGAGCGATCGCTGATCGAGCGTCCGGCCGTCGATCATGAGCGCGGCAGGGTCCGTCATTGGCACAGCCAGCGTGAGCGCCTCAGGCTCGCCGTCGCCGGCGAACGTCGCGGCGCCGCCGAGCTGCGAATGCGTCAGCGTCGTTGAATTGACCCGCGCCGCCTCTATCCACCAGTCCGACGCGGCGCGCGCGGTCGGCACGAAGCGTCCGACCACTCCAACCATCGAATCCGCGAACTCATCACAGTCATGAAATACGATTCTCCCCATGAGCGCGCTCCTTGTGCTGCGGACGTCGCCGCATGCCGCTGCGCGCGGACAGTGCCTCGCGCGCGCGGAGCTGACAATACGCATTGTTGCCGAAGACTCGCAGCGAGTTCGCAGTCGGCCTGTGTACATGTCGCACCCGCAGACATACTACGCGCCAGCAGCAGGCCGTTCGGCAAGTCACAGCGGAGAAAAATTTCTGGCCTGCCGGCGAAGCCGGCTTGCCTGCACACGAAGTGGGCTTACGCGCTCTGCGCAAGCACGATCATCTCCACATGGCGATTCTCAGCGCGCCGAATCCTTCGTAGTGAGCTGATCCGCGCTCGGTCAATAGCGCCATAACACACCCGCCGAAGGCACGAGCGGCAACCAGGAGTCGAAATCTTCGTCCAGCGTCACCGAGCCGTCGGCGTTGCTCGTGATGGTGTAGTCGATGCAGCAGGGATTGCTGCGCGACAACGTATTGCTCGCTTCGATGAACACGTCGAGCGCTCCGTGCGACAGCGCAAATGTGCGCGTGATCCGGAAGTCGAGTGAGTTGTAGAAATCGAGCCGTTCCGAGTTGCGCTCGCCGACGATCAACTCTTGAGCGCCGTCGGCCGCAGTCGAGAGAGAAAGACGGGTGATTGGCCATCCGGTATGAAACGTGTCGGTCAGCGTGACCGCCCAGGGGCCGTGCGCCCACGCGACGCCGAGATTCACGGCGTGCGTCTGATCCCAGCTACGCTTGACGTTGCGGCCCGCGATACGATCCTCCGCCCGCGACCACGAATAGCCGAGCCATCCGCTCCATGAGCCGCGCGGCTGCATGCGCAGGAGAACTTCGACGCCCTCAGCGCGCGCGCTGTCTGGATCGATCATCACGCGATCAAGTTCGATCTCCGGCAGCAGCACCAGCGGATTGAAGAGATTCTCGAAGCGTGGGCTGGTGTGGCGGTAGTCCTTGCGATAAGCCTCGATGCGCAGGTCAAGTCCGGCATCCAGCGAGTGATCCAGGCTCACAATGACGTGGTCGGCGTGCTGCGCCTGATGAAATCGATCCACGCCGTCTTCCACCTGCAGTTCGTTGACGCCCTGCGCCTGGAAGAACCGTCCCCAGCTTGCGCGCAAACGTGTAGCGTCGCTCAGGGTGTAGAGCACATTCAGGCGCGGACCCCATTGGGCGGCGTCGCCGGATCCGTCGTAGGTCTGCGAGTCGAACCGCAGGCCCGACTGAATGGTCCAGCGAGCGCCGAGATCGACCCGGCCGTCCCAATACGCAGAAGTCTCAAATCCATCCGGCTTCGGCGCCGCCGCCTGCTGCACGCGCGCGCCGGGCGAATCGGGCAGCGGAAAGCCGGGTGCAAAGAGCACATCGCTCGAATAGTCGTATCCGCCCCAGACGCGCCGTACTTCAGCGCCGAAGCGGTGCTCGACGGCGTCGCTCCTGAGCTCGTTCTCCACGCGCAGCCCGATGATGTGGAAATTCCGTTCGTCGCGAACGGCGCCGACGCGCGCGGGGTCGTTGACCACACCGTGACGTTCGTTCACTACGTCGGTGTACGACAGAATGGCGCGACTGCTGAAGCGGTCTGACCAGTCGTGCTCCAGCGTTCCCCACGCGTATGCATTGCGATATTCAGCGTCCGCGCGCTGCCGCCCCGAATCTCTGAGCGCCGTGATGCGATCGCTGGACATCAGCGCGTTGAACGATGCGCGTGTCGCATCGTCGAATCGATAGTCGAGGCGCATGAAGCCGTCGGCATATTGCGGCTCGCCGTAATCCTTTTCGCTGTAGTGCGCCAGATCGCCGATGTTGCTGCGGCGTGCGGAAATCAGCCCGCGGCCACGGTCATCCGCGAACGTCGCGCTCGCGAGCGCGCTCGCATGAAACAGGCTCAGGCCCGCTTCGTAGTATCGCGGCCGCGCCGGGTGCACCGACTTTGCGTCGATCATCGCGCTCATGCGATCTCCGTACGGAACCGGAAATCCGCCCAGGTAAATCTCCATGCTCTGAATCAGGCGCGAATCGAGCAGACTCACCGGGCTCAGGAAGTTCTTCAGGTGAAACGGCTCGTACAGCCGCAGGCCGTCGAGGATGATCGCGGTCTCATTCGGCAAGCCGCCGCGAACGGGACCAAAGCTCGAGAAGCCATTGCTTGCGACGCCGGGCAGGCGCTGCGCCGCTCGCAGCGGCTCGTCTGCAAGACGCGGCATGTTCTGCACCTGCTCCTGCGTGAGAAGCGATTCGGACACGCCAAGATCCGCGATCAGGGCGTAGCGGCTCGTGTGCACCACGACCTCCTCCAGCGTGGCGTCGCCGGCGCGCACGGCGGCAGGCGCCTCCGCGGGCGAGCGGACGACCGCTTCCTGTGCGACGACTGCATACACGCCGGGCGCCGCCTGGGAAACGGACAGCCGATGCGCCGCAAGGATCTCCGTCGCGAGACCGAGCCCGTTCCGCGCGACCGGCTCACGTTCGACGCGCAGCTCCGCCGGCAGGATCCGCGTGTTGTAAATGAAAGTGAGACCCTGCGAGCGCAGATCGTTGAGCACGTCGCCGACGGCGCGACCGACAAAGGTGCGCGTCGGATCCGCGGCGGGAGCTTCGCGCGGCGTAAAGGCGGCGAGCGACAGCGCGGCGGCGAACAGTGCGAAGCGAATCAATCCGCTCGTGCGCAAACACGCGCCCGGAATGCGAACGCATACAGCGTAAGCGGAATGACCCATAACAAGAACGCGCTCCACAAATCGTGCGAGGCGAAGTGCGCGCCGCGCGCTTGCTGGACGCCGCCGAAGACGACGCCGACGCCCAAGCCGAGCGCCATGCGACTGCGCTCGCAGGCGACGAAGTATAAGGCCATCAATGCGTAGCCCGAACTGGCGTGCGCCGCACGAAAGCAGTACGCCTGGCGCAGGCCGGCCGGCCTCGCTGCAAACAGATGCACATAGGAAAAGCGTCCGCCGAACGACTGCAGGTCCCACGGACAATCGACGTTCGTGATCATCCCCAGAAATCCCACGAGGCCCACTGTGTGTGTGCGGCGTCGAAGAACGCTGCGCTTGCGACCGAAACGTCCATGCGCGTCGTTCGCAAACGGTGCAGCTGTCTCCTGCGGCGGCTCGACGTTCATCAGAACGAGCGTGTTTCGATCAGAAGCTATAGCGCGCCCGGGAGATCAGGCAGTGCGCTGGTGTGCGCTCAGAGATTGGACGCTCTCACTTCTTCGAATCAATCGCTGCAGTAAGCGCGACGCCGATGACGTCGCTCTTCGTCTGGTAGCGGCGCAGCTCGGTCGTCGAGAGCACGGCGGCAAGCGCAGCGTCAGGATCGAGCCCGGCGATCGATCCGCGCAGCCTCACTGTCTCCGCAGTGCTCTGCGCCTGCGGCGACGCGTAGACGATGGTTCGTCCAGTCTCACGCGCGACCCAGTCGAGAAACGCAGCGAGCGTCTGATTGTCGATTTCGAACAGCGGGGCCGCCTGCGACGCCCACTGCCAGCGCGGATCGTTCGGTGTGATCGTCGTCCGCTCGATCGAGCCATCGCTCATGATGCGCAACTGCTCGCCGGCGGAGGCGACCGCATCGCCGTTCGCATTCGCCACCCCGATGCGCCCTTCGCGAATGCTGAACTCGACGGCGCGCGTCGTTTGTCGCACCTGATACTGCGTGCCGAGATGGCGCACGTCGCCGGCTCGCGTTTCGATGACGAGGGCGTCGCGGCGACTCCCGCCGGGGCGGGCGTCGACATAGACGGCGCCAGCGCTCAAAACAAGGCGGTCGGTTGCGGCTACCTGCACGATTGAATCCCGGTCCATGCGCACAGACACGCCTTCGCTCACGTCGAGCGCAAGGCGGCTGGACGCATCGGTGCGCAACGTCGAGCCGGCAACGACAAGATCCCCAACACGCAGCGCGTGCGGCGCGGCGTCGCGCGGCTCGACCTGAGCCGGCCCATCGATCAAAGCTATGGTCGCGACGACGTCGTCGGCAGGCGCGATAAAACGCAGCGTCGCGACGGCGATGATCGCGAGGAAAGCAACGCTCGCGGCCACGCCATAGGCGAACGTGCGCCGCCGCTGCGAGCGCTCTGCGAGCATCGCACGCCATTCGGCGTACACCTCGCGCTGTACTTCACTCATGACCTCGGCGGCCGGCTCCTCGCGTGCGCCCACGCGGCGAAGCAATTCCTCAATGCTGGCGTCGTCCGCCGAAACTTGATCGCGCTGCTTACTCATAGCGTCATTTTCCGCCGAGCATTTCCGTCAGAACATCCTGAGCGGTCGATCCGAATACAGTTTCCAGCGCTTCGCGGAAGGCGGTTCGCGCGCGCGCCAGCATCGATTGCGCTGCAATCTGGCCCACTCCGAGCAACTCACCGATTTCACTCACCGACCGCCCTTCGACGTACTTCCACTCGAGCACATCGCCATAGCGTGACGGCAGACGATCCAGAACAGACTGCACCAGCGCACGTGTTTCGGCGCGACTCAGGCGCCGCTGCGGCTCCTCCTCCGTCGGCGCCTCGACAGCCTCCAGCGCAGCCCGAAGCCCGGGGCTGTCGTCGATGAGCACGATACGCTCGCTATGGCGCTTGTTGGCGCGCAGGTAGTCGACGATCTGATGTCGGCAAATCTGGCACAACCAGCTGAACAGCGCTGCATCGCTGCGATAGCCCGCAAGGTTGCGCACGGCCTTCGTCAGCGTCGTCTGCACGACCTCCCGCGTCGCCTCCACATCCCTGGCAAGCCGCGGCAGGGCGAAGCGATAGACCCGCGGGAAGTAGGTTTCAAAAAAAAGCTGAAAGGCGCGCTCATCCCCCGCCAGCATCGCCTTGACGAGAGCTGCATCGCTGGGCGCCGGCGGCGCTGCTGAGATTCGCTGCATAGCTGGCTGTTAGACGAGCGCAGCAGCAAAAGCAATCGCGGTCAGCGATTCGCGCCGCGACGTTTGTCGCCGAACTGCATTTCCAGCGCAATTCCGAGCTCGGCGCTGGCGTCCCGATCCTCATCGAGCCTGCGCCGGGGCCATCCCACGCCGCCGCGCAGTTCAAGGAACAGCCATTCCGAGTTCAACTTGCGACGCATGATCAGGCGGACGGCGTGCCGGGTGAGCTGGACCTCGTTGTCCGTCTGCCCTTCCGTCTGAGCCTGCCAGGCGAGCGCCGTGCGTGGCCCGACGCGCTGGTAAAGCGTCAACTGGGTATACCACTCGAGCCCCCGCGTCTCCTCGGTGAACTTGCCCAGGTTGGTCCAGCGCAGCAGCAGTACGTCGGTCAGGACGCGGTCAAGCGTCGCGCGAGTGGTCGTCCCGAACCCTTCCGAGTTCTGCCAGAACAGCGTCTCGCGGGCGCTGAATACGTAGTCTCCCGCGAACGCACGCACCATCTCGTAGCGCGCGCGGGCGTACGGATCGAGCGGCAGATCCACGCGAACGCCCACGCCGAGGTCGAGGTCATTCCCCGTGCGGCCAGGGCTCGAGTATCCGAGTCCCACCAGCACGCTTTCATCCTCGAGCGCGCCGAACTGACGCGTCGGGAGCGCGTCGAAGTCGGTCTCGGTATCGCTGACGTAATTGTCTTCCCCTACGCGGCCGGCGAACGCCGAGATGCGCTCATCCCAGTTCGGCAACTGGAGTCGTACGCGAAATCGGAGTCGAGGATCGAAGCCATCGTAGTCGCTCCACAGGGCGCCGGTGGAGACGCTGCCGTACGTGGAGCGATAGTTATCGAAGTGAACCTGGTCGCCGAAAAGGCTGTCGAGCCAGGCGGATGACGCACAGGCGGACACCGTCAGCCCGCGGCGCACACGCTGCAGCATCGAATCGGTCGTGCCGCCCTCCTGTGCGCAGCCAAACGGCGGCGGCGCCTCCGAGGCCACAGTGGTAAGCGGATCCTGCGCTCGGCACACCCCGACCAGGCAGGACAACAGAACCGCCGCCCCAACGCTCACGCGTCTGCGCCGTTGCACGCCGCGACAGCCGCCCATGGGATGCGGAATCAGCATTCGCCTCCTGCCCTGGCGAGGGTTTTTTCGCGATTGATCGGGCCGCCCGTCGCCGTCCAACCCGTAGCACCATGAAAGCGAACCCAGGCCATGCCCGCAGTGTCCGATCGCACATATCGCGAAGCGCGTCCCGCGCTGGGCGGCTTCTGCGAGTCACTTTTCAATCGCTTGTTGAGGCGCCCTGAGGGGCATAGCGACCTCGAAATCAGCCAGAAACGCGAGGCGCGCTGGCCGGTCGTCATTCACTGCCCGTCCGACGCGCTGCTCGCGTTCGGCGTTTCGTTCATCTGGCTGGCGCTGTACAACCTCAGCTTCTGGGAGCAGACCATCGGTGCGATGTGGCGTCCGTCGCTGAGCGGCGTCGCGTTCCTGACGTCGCTGTTCGTGCTGGTTTTATGCGTCCAGGCGCTCTTGCTGTTGCTCGCTCCGACGCGATTTCTCATGCGCGCGGCGGCGAGCGCGCTCTTCATCATCGCGTCCCTGAGCTCGTACTTCGTCGGGGCCTACGGCGCCCTGATGAACAAGGACATGCTGCGCAACGCCTGGCAGACGGACGCGGCCGAAGTCGGCGGCCTCATCAATGTCGATCTGCTGCTGCACCTCCTGCTGCTCGGGGTCCTGCCCGCGGTTCTGGTGTGGCGCATCGCATTGCCGCCCGCGCACTGGAAGCGTCAGCTTCGTCAGCGTCTGTGCGTCGTCGCGGGCGCGCTCATCGTGTCTGCGGGCGGCGTACTCGCCTGTTCGGCGAATTACGCCGTATATCTGCGCGAACACAAACCGATTCGCTTCGCCTTGAGTCCGGCAGCGCCTGTGTCGAGCGCAGCCGGGTTGGTCGCGCACCATCACGGCGGCGCGAACCACGGTCCGCTGCAGGATCCGGCCGGAGTCGCACAACGTATCGCCGCGCCGCACGCCAAACCGCTGGTGCTGTTCATGGTCGTGGGAGAAACCGCGCGCGCCGCAAATTTCCAGCTTGGCGGTTATGCGCGCGCAACCACACCGCTCCTTGCGGCGATGAGCGACGTCGTGTACTTCGACAAGGCGACTGCATGCGGTACGTCGACGGCGGTCTCCGTGCCGTGCATCTTCTCGCCTCTCGGTCGCAAGCGGTTCGACGTCGATGAGGCCGACCGTTACACGAATCTGCTCGATTCGCTCACGGAGGCCGGCTTCGACGTCGAATGGCGCGACAACAACGCCGGCTGCAAGGGCGTTTGCGCGCGCGTGAGGACGGTCGACTATCGGGATCGGCCCGACACGCGTTTGTGCGAACAGGCCTATTGCTATGACGAGATCATGCTCGCCGACCTCGCTGCGCGGCTGCGCGTCGTGAGGCGCGACACGGTCATCGTCTTTCATCAGATCGGCAGCCACGGTCCGGCCTATTCGGAGCGCTATCCGGCGGCGTTCGAACGCTTCAAGCCGGCGTGTCGGTCAAACGAGCTGCAGCATTGCACCGGGCAGGAGCTGATCAATGCCTACGACAACACGATCGCCTACACAGATCACGTGCTGGCGCGCCAGATCGAAATCCTGCGAGGGGCGGCGAACCGCGTTGACAGCATGCTGATCTATGCGTCCGACCACGGCGAGTCGCTCGGCGAACAGGGCGTGTATCTGCATGGACTGCCGTACGCCTTCGCACCGCGCGCGCAAAAGGAAGTTCCGATGCTGCTGTGGGCGTCGCCCGGCTACATCGAGCGCACGCAGCTCGACATGGAATGTCTGCGCGCGCAATCAGGGGCGCCGATCGCGCATGACAATCTGTATCACCTGGTGCTTGGCGCCGCAGAGACGAGAGATCAAAGCTACGTCCCGCGCCTGGACACGCTCGCTCGCTGTCGGCGCAGCGCGCTTCCCAACGATCACGAGTAGCGGCTTTACTCGCCTTCCGTCGCCGGCCGGTCGCCGTTCGCAGGTTTCTGGTCCTCCGCCGGCGTTTCCTTCGGAGCGGCGGCCTCGAGCGGCTGCAGCAATACAACTCCCGGTTGCGACGAGACCAGCGGCGACGAGTCCGCAGCCGGCTCTTGCTGCTGCGGCGCCGGCATCGTGCTGTAGGTTTCGTTGACCTTGTGGAACACGCGCAGGAAGGCGTCCACTGCGGCGAATATCAGGATCACGGGAATCGCGGCGATTAGGAGAATAACTAGCCAACGCAGCGGCGCCGGCTTGTTGGCTTCGCGGTCGCGGTCGCGATCGAGATCCATCGCTTCCTGAGCCCGCAACTGAACGGCGCGTTGCAAATCTGACTGCGGACGCTCGAACGGCAGAATCCTCGCCGATGGCGGCGCAACCGGTTCCCGTGCGGACTCGTCGACACGATCTTCAGACTGTTGACTCATGATCCCAGACCCGGATGACAAGCGGACGGGCGACGCAAGCTGTGAGCTGAGTGTACCCCGACGGACACCTATCAGAAGACCGGAGATTCTCTTACCGGTTCCGCCGATGTCCGCCGGCGCGAACACCGTTTTTCGCAGGACGTCCTCGCGGCAAAAGGAAGCTGTGCGCGGCGCAGACCTCAACAATATGGCGAACTCTCCACCCCGATCATTGAGCAGCACCCATGCGAGTTCAAGCGTCCGTTCGACGCAGCTGCAACGACAGCCTGAACGCGTGGCAGGCGCTCGCGTATCCGCGCGAATAGACTGTATTGCTTCGGAAAAGTGAACTTGACGGGTATTGGCGCACTTCCAAAACGGAATCCTGCCGCAGTGTGTAGGGAATGTGCCCAACTCCGGCAGCTCCGGTTGGCGCTCACCAGATCCGCCGCAGCGCCGTTGCGATCGGGTGCGCCTGAGCACCGCAGCGACAAGCGCCTCGCAAACGCGGGCGCCCGCGGCAGGCTCTCCCGCTTCCGACGACGTTCTCGCAAGTTGCAAGGCAATCACGCGTTTACAACTGCGACTCGATCGGTAACAAACTGAGGAGCCACGTCACCATGCGCCGCCGCCAGCCGGCATGCGGCTCCCTGTCGTGAACAATCGTTCGGGCGTCGAACACTTCGATCCAGCGAGTGCGGCCGCGTTCATCCAGCTTTACAGCAAAGCTGTTCGCCGGCGCGACGCCTGTCTCGAAGGAGAAGCGCAATTGACGCACCAACGGCCCGCTCGCGATCCAGGCGCCCATTTCGCAATTGAGCTCCGCCGATCGCGGATCCAGATTGAACGAGCCGACAAAAATCCTTTCATCGTCGACGATCGCGGCCTTCGTGTGCAGACTCGCGCGCGACGAACCAATACGCATCCGCTTGTCCTCTTCTTCCGGAGCGATTGCGGACTTGAGTTCATGCAGTTGAACGCCGCCCTCGAGCAATGCGCTGCGATAGCGTGCATAGCCGCTGTGCACAGCGGCGACGTCTGTCGCTGCGAGAGAGTTCGTCAGCACGACGACTCTCACGCCGCGACGTGCGAGATCGCTCAGGACGCCGGCGCCGCCGGCGCCGGGGACGAAGTACGGCGAGATCAGCAGCAATTCGCTGCGCGCCGACGCCACGGCGTCGATCATGCTCTCGAGCACGCCCGGCGCCCGCGGCTGAACGCGCAACGCTTTGCGTGGATCGTCGGCGACGATCTCGACCTGCGCCGATTGAAACTGGCAACCGCCTTTCAGCAGCGCTTCGAGCTGAGCGGCGTCTTCGAGACGCTTTGCATACGGCGATGAAGCAAGCGCTGCGGTTGCTGAGTCGAGACGCTCGCGCACAACGGGCAACGCCAGCTTGTTGCGCCGTCCGACGCGCCGCAGACGCCGCACGGACCGGGTCGCGGGCGAATTCCAGTACGCCTCGAAACTGCGCGCCGTTGCATGAACCGCCGGGCCCGTGAGCGCCACGTCAGTGTCGATGAAGTTCACGCCGGCGCTGGCGGCGAAGTACTCATCCCCGATGTTGCGGCCGCCGACGATCGCGACGCGCTCATCGACGATCCAGGCTTTGTTGTGCATCCGATGATTGAGACGCGAGCCGCGCGAAAACAACTCACGTGCCGTGCGCAGCAATCCGCGCCGCGTTCGAAAGGGATTGAACAGGCGGATCTCGACGCCCGCGTGACGATCGAGCGCGATGAGGGAATCGTCGTGCGGCCGCGCGTCCATGTCGTCGAGCAGCACACGCACGCGCACGCCGCGATCTGCGGCGCGTAACAACTCGCGTGCGAGGAAGAGCCCCGTCGCATCGCTGCGCCAGATGTAGTACTGCACGTCTATGCCGCGTTCGGCGCCCTGCGCGCTCGCGACGCGCACGGCGAACGCGTCGAGCCCGTCGGTCATCAATCGCGCGCCGGATTCGCCCTGCGCGACGCACTGCTGCGCAAGCAGCCTGTCGAGCATCGTCGCCCCCGGCGCATCGGTAAGCGATTGTGAGAATGAACTCATCTCGACGCGATAGCCCTCTCGTGCGAGTCAGTCCCTTCGGATGCAGCCAATGGGGTCGCCCGCGGATAGTTGCACAATCCGGGCTCGTGACGCCCCCCGGATACTTCCGCCAGATCGAAGCAAGGGAATCACGGGCGGCTGAGCCTGAACGGCCGGCCGCTTGACGGCCCCCCGGCACGCTGCCAAATTTCCCTGATTGCGTGTAGGCCGACGCAGTCGTCGGGGCATGCGGGTGCTGAAGGAGGCGTCATCATGGGCCTGGTGCGGTCGAATCGTCTGAAGGCCGTCGGATGCATTGCAGGCCTGCTGCTGACCGCAGCCGTTATTGCGGCCGACACCTCGGTGCAGGTAAACGGGGTCGAAGTGGGCAAGCAGCAGCAATCCAACTCCGGGGACAAACCCAACCAGAGCAGTTGCATCAATCGCTGCAACGCCGCCGACACGAAATGCGGCAGCGAAGTACGCCGCGCACGGCAGGAATGTTCGCGAATGGCGTCGACCGGCGGTCGTGACCCCATGACAATGCGGACCAACGACTACACGTACTTTTGCGGCTACTTCGGCAATGGCGGCGTCCACTGCGGTTCGGATTACTACAGTCGCGGCTGCCAGGCGCGCTTCAGCCATCGCTACGGCGTGTGCCTCGATTCGATGCAGAACATCGCAGCGATGAGGTACGACTGTTACAAAGCTGAACGCGACTCACAGAACATGTGCCGCGACGAACTGCGCGATTGCAAGGCAGCCTGCGGCCAGTAAAGGCGAAGACCAGAGAAGAGCCGCGAAAGACCGCAAAAAAGAAGGACTGAATCGGACGGAAGAGCGCAGCGGTTCGCGCGCCTCGCTCCTTTTGGATCGGGATCACATCTCTCTTTTTTGCGGTCTTTCGCGGCTCTTCTCTTCACACCCGCTCGATCACCATCGCGATTCCCTGCCCGACGCCGATGCACATCGTGCACAGCGCGTAGCGTCCCTTGGTCTTTTCGAGCTGGTTGAGCGCCGTGGTCGCGAGACGCGCGCCGCTCGCGCCGAGCGGGTGGCCGATGGCGATCGCGCCCCCGTTTGGGTTCACGTGTTCGGCGTCGTCGGGCAGGCCGAGTTGCCGCGTCACGGCCAGGCCCTGCGCGGCGAACGCTTCGTTCAATTCGATGACGTCCATCTGCGCGAGCCCGAGCTTCGCCAGCGCCAGCACCTTGCGCGTAGCCGGCGCCGGTCCGACGCCCATGATGCGCGGCGGGACGCCGGCCGTCGCCGTGGCGATCACGCGCCCGCGCAATCTCAGACCATACTTCGCCGCAGCTGACTCGCTCGCGAGCAGCAGCGCGCAGCTCCCGTCATTCACGCCGGACGCGTTGCCGGCGGTCACCGTGCCGTCAGGTTTCACGACGCCCTTCAGCTTCGCGAGCGCATCCAGCGTGGTGTCCGACCGCGGGTGCTCGTCCACCGCGAACTTCACCGGATCGCCTTTTTTTTGCGGGATGTCGACTGGCGTCAGTTCGCTGTCGAAGAATCCAGCCGCCTGCGCGCGCGCGTAACGCTGCTGGCTGCGCAGCGCGAAGGCGTCCTGGTCCGCGCGACCGACGCCAAACTGAGCGGCGACGTTCTCCGCCGTTTCAGGCATCGAGTCGACGCCGTACTTCGCCTTCAACTGCGCGTTGATGAAACGCCAGCCGATCGTTGTGTCCTCGAGCTTCGCCGTGCGCGAAAACGCGCTGTCCGACTTGCCCATCACGAAAGGCGCGCGCGTCATGCTCTCGACGCCGCCTGCGAGCGTCAGTTCAGCTTCGCCCGTGCGAATCGCACGCGCCGCGAGATTGATTGCGTCGAGACCGGAGCCGCAAAGGCGATTGATCGTCGCAGCCGGCACGACTTCCGGAAGATTGGCGAGCAGCAGCGCCATCCGGGCGACGTTGCGATTGTCCTCGCCGGCCTGATTCGCACACCCGTAGTACATGTCGTCCACGGCCTCCCAGTCGACCTGGCCGTTGCGTTGCACGAGCGCCTTCAGCGGAATCGCGGCAAGATCGTCGGTACGAACCTGGGCGAGCGCTCCGCCGTAGCGGCCGAAAGGCGTACGAATGGCGTCGCAGATGAAAACCTGGCGCATGGGGGAAAGCCGTTAGGTGTGCGAGTGCCGTCGATTGTACCGCCGCATCCGGGCTCGTCACGGCTGCGCGGTCACAATCTCGGCGTGCCGCCCGTGGCATGCATCTTTTCGTATCTGTCCTGACAGGTCACGCAGCGCGCGGCGGTGGGTTCGGCTTCAAGCCGCGCCAGGGGGATGGGTCGACGGCAGTCGATGCATTCGCCGTATGTTCCGCTGCTCAGGCGTGACAGCGCATGGTCGATTCGACGCAACTCCAGGGCGTCGCGATCGATATCGGCCAGATTCAGATCGACGATCAGGTTCGAGAACGAGTCGTCCTCGGCGTCCCGCGCCTGTTCGGCGATACGCACGTGCGACTCGTCCGCTGAGCGCTCGAGCGTCCGCTGAATTTCGCCTCGAAGTTGCGCAGCGCGTGCGCGCAGTTGCGCCCTGAAATCAACGGTCTGCTGTTGGTTGAGCGCCATGTAGGGTTACCTCGCTCGCGAAGTGGCTACCCAGAATCGAAACGGCAGCCTGTCGTCGAGGGTTCCACTGGCGAGCGGTGCGCTTCTCGTCAGCAAGTCCTCGTCGCGACTGGCGCGTCCGTGTACACCCCTGCAAACTGCCTCGATGCGAAAAACAGATCTTGGCGGCGTGCTCTCCATGCTCGGCGCCGTGCTTTTCTTTGCGATGATGGACGCCTGCCTGAAGCAGATGGCTGCAAACTACGGGCCGATGCAGGTCACTTTCTTCCGCGGCGCGGCGGGGCTGCCGTTCGTGCTCGCGCTGGGCCTGTACCGGAACACCTGGCGCGTGCTGATTCCCGTTCGCTGGCGTCTGCATGTCCTGCGCGGCGCCTTGTCCGTGCTCACGCTGTACACATTCGTCTATTCAGTGAGCGTGTTGTCGCTCGGCGACGCGTACTCGATCTTTCTCGCCGCTCCGCTGATCGTCACCGCCCTATCGGCGCTGCTGTTGCATGAACACGTCGGCTGGCGGCAGTGGGTCGCAATCTGCGCTGGGCTGACGGGCGCGCTGATCATGCTGCGTCCGAGCGGCGCAAGCATCGCCACTGTGGGCGGTCTCGCTGCGCTCGCGGCCGCGGCGATGTATGCGCTCGGCGTGATTCTGATCCGCGTCGCGACTCGCACCGATACGGCGGCGGCGACCGTGTTCTGGACGCTTCTCGTACTGACGGGGCTGTCGGGACTGCTGTCGATTTCCACCTGGAGGCCGTTACGCCCTGAACACTGGATCTGGGTCCTGCTCATCGGCGTGACCGGGGCCATTGGCCAGTGGCTGTTGACCGACGCATTCCGACGGTGTGAAGCAAGCGTCGTCGCGCCGTTCGAATACTCCGCGTTGCTCTGGGGCGTCGCGCTCGACTGGGTAGTCTGGCAAGTTCTGCCGAACCAGCGAATGCTGTTTGGCTCTGCGATCGTGATCGGTAGCGGGCTCTATCTCATCCTGCGTGAGCGACGGGCGATCACGCCGGTATGAATGACGGCCTGCGGCAAGAGAGCCTCCGCAGGAAGGCCTTCGGCGAGAGCTTCCAAGAAGAAAAATTTGTCCGTTACTCCGATTCCCTCTGGCTTGCCGCAGGCCCTCCTGCTGCGTCTGCAGCCTTCTTGCCGAAGGCCTGCTTGCCGCAAGGCCGTCCTTTAATCGAGGACGCGCTCCATCTTGATGTCGCAGCGTGAATACCGCGCATCCGTAAGCGGCAATTCCGTGAAGCCGTACTTGAAGTACATCTGTACGGCAGGCTGCAGCGCACGCTGCGAGTAGAGAAGCACGCGTCGGGCGCCGAGCGCCCGGGCAAGCGTGCAGGCGACCTCCAGCAGACGTTTACCGTAGCCGCGGCCGTGCATCGGCTCATCGACCGCCATCTTGGTTAATTCGAAATCGCCCGCCTCAGCCTTGAGCGCGACAGTGCCCACCACGACGCCGTCGAGCAACGCGAACAGTATTTCGCCGCCCGGCGCGAGAATCTCGGCTTCAGGGAAGCCAAGCACGCGCTCATCGATCGGCTCGACGCGGAAATAGCGCGTCAGCCAGGCGACGTTGAGTCGCCTGAAGTCATCGCGATAGGCGGCGTCGAACGTCACGATCTGCAGGCCGTCGTCAAAGCGCGCCACGACTCGCGACGGCGACACGTCGGGAGGCTTCAACGTCACGGTGATCTCGCCCCGGGCGCTGCGCACTCCGCGGAGACCTTCGCCTCCTGAATTCTTGCGCGCCGCGCCCGCCATAGTTTCACCGGGCTCACGTCCTGGAACAGGACAAGCGTCACGCCAATGAGCACCAGCGCCGCAGCCGTAATTGCGAGCAGCGTAATACGTTCGTTGAGCACCACGGCGCCGAGGATCAGTGCGACGACCGGATTCACGAGCGCATAGGTCGTCACCTTCTGCGCCGCCACTCGGGTCAGCAGCCAGAGATAGCAATTGAGCGCAACGATGCTGCCGAACACGATCAGGTAGAGCACCGCCAGCACCGAGGCGACGGAAACAGCCGAAAGGTCGAACGTCGACCACTCGCGATCGACAAACGACATCGCAACCTGAAACAGACCGCCGAACAACATCTGTGCGCAAGTAAAGCTCAGGACGGTTTCCGGCCGCGCGGCCCGCTTCTGCAGCAAAGTTCCGCACGCCCAGCCGAACGTCGCCGCCGCCATCGCCGCCAGGTAGAGCGGCTGTGCGGCGCCGGACAACGAACGCGTATGCGCGACGATGGTCACAACGCCCGCAAGGGCGATGGCCGTGCCGAGAAGGGCCTGCCGCGTCGGCGCCCGTTTGCTGAAGAACGCCCAGTCGAGGACCAGAACGATCACCGGCACCGACGTCACAATCAGCGCGGCGATGCCGGAAGGGATGCCCTGTTGCGCCCAGATCACGAAGCCGTTGCCGACGCCGGACAGCAGTACGCCGCACAACGCGGCGATGCGGAGATCGACGCCGGCGAAAGGCCTGCGATTTCGCCACCGCAGCCACGCGTACATCGCTGCGCCGGCCAGCAGAAAGCGCGCGCCGCCGGAAATAAAGGGAGGCAGAGTCTGGATCGCAATCGCAATCGCGAGGTACGTCGTCCCCCAGATGATGTAGATGCCTGCGAACGCGCCCAGTGCGGTGAGCGAAAGGTGCGCGGCGGAGGTGGATTGGGCGTTCATGACGGAACTGTGCCTCACGGGGTAGCCAGCAGTACAGATTCAGGTAAAGTGATTGCAGGCCAGTACAGAAGGAAGCCGGCTGGACGGGGACCGCAGGCTGGAGGTCGGAAACAGCGTTGAGAGATGTTTCTTACTTCTACCTCCAGTCTCCAGTCTCCAGCCTTCAGCCATCCGATGTCTTCCACCGCACCGCTCCTCTACGAACGCGTCGCGCGACTCGTCGAGACGCAGATTTCCACCGGCGCCTTGCGCAGCAACGAGCGCATCCCCTCGGTGCGCGCCATGAGCCGCACGGCGCGGGTCAGCATTTCCACGGTGGTGCAGGCCTACCTGCATCTCGAAAACATCGGGCTCATCGAGGCGCGGCCGCAGTCGGGCTTCTTCGTACGACAGCCGAGCGCCACTGTGCTGCCTGAGCCGCGGCCCCGGCCCAATCGCTTGCGCCGTCCGGCGTCCATCGCGACCGAGGTGCTCGACACTTGTCGTGAAGCGCTGACGCGCACCGACATCGTGCCGCTCAACGGCGCCTTTACTTCGCCGACGTTCTACCCGACGCAGCGACTGAACAATCTCGTGCGCGAAGTCCTGCGCGAGCATCCGCTCAACGCGGGCGAGTGCATCCTTCCGCCGGGTCACGCCGAGTTGCGGCGGCAGGTCGCCAAGCGCATGGCGATCGCCGGCGCGGCGGCCGATCCGTCGCACGTCGTAATCACAAGCGGCACGATGGACGCGATCATCCTGACGCTGCGGACGCTGTGTCGCCCCGGCGACACGGTGCTCGTCGAGTCGCCGACCTACTTCGGGCTGCTGCAGGCGATTGAGCATCTGAGCCTCAAGGTGGTCGAGGCGCCCAATCACCCGGGCCGCGGGATCGACGTGGACGCTGTGCGCGCGATTGCACGCAACACGAAGCTTGCGGCCGCCGTACTCATGCCGAATTTCAACAACCCTGCGGGTACGCTTACTCCCGATGACGCGAAGCGCGAGATCGTGTCGATTCTGACGAGCGTCGAGACGCCGATCATCGAAGACGATATCTATGGCGACTTGCACTACGGCAGCGTGCGGCCGAGCTCGATGCGCGCTTTCGACGAAGCCGGACTCGTGATCTCCTGCGGATCCGTCTCGAAGACCATCGCGCTCGGCTACCGAATCGGTTGGGCGGTGAGCTCGCAGTTCCATGATGAGATCGCGCGCGCGAAATTCTTCGCCTCCGTCGCCTGCCCGACGCTGCAACAGCTCGTGCTCGCTCGCTACTACGCGAGCGGCGGCTACGACCGTTACCTGCGTCGTATGCGCATGGCGTTGTCCGAGAATGCTCAGCATTTCAGTGAGGCGATTGGTCGATGCTTCCCGTCCGGCACGCGCGTCGCGCGTCCCGCAGGCGGGGTGGTGCTGTGGGTGGAACTGCCGCCGGGCGTCGACGGCGCCGAGCTTTTTCGCACCGCGCTCGCGAGCCGCATCGGCATTGCGCCCGGTGTGGTCTTTTCGGCGAAGGCCGACTATCGCAACTACATTCGCATCAGCTGCGGCTTGCCCTGGACGACCACGACAGAACGTGCGATCGAGAAGCTTGGCAAGCTCGTCAGCGGCATGGCGCACAACTAGCGGCATGGCGTTGCGCGCTGTGCGTTGTCCGTTGTGCGCAGAGCCTGCGGACTCTGAGCGGGCGACGGACAACTGACAACGCGCGGTTAGCCGACGAGATCATCACAGCACGACGCGACGACGCGCGCCGTCGTCCGCGCTTGCATACGCGGTGAGATCGGCGTCCACCGGCAACTGGGTCACTGAGACCTCGCCGGTCGGCGGGACCTGCGCCTGCCAGGCGCTCCAGTCGAGCGCGCCGAGAATCGCGGCATTGACTGCGATCGAGGCCGCGAGAGTGATCAGATTTTTCATGACTGCTGTCTCCATTCGAAATCGCGCACTACGCGCGTATCACGCAAGTGTTTGCGAGAATTGTTACGACCCTCCGTACGCTCTGGTTGCGGCAGCGTTGCTCGCTCCTCACGCGCCAGCCTGAGTCGGTCGGCCTTGAGTTTCGCCAGCACCAGGAATGTGTATTCGTCCATCTCAGTCTCCTTCGAGATATGCATCTCGGTAATGGAGGTGTAGCCTAGGCCTAGGCTGGAAGGGCGAAAAGCGATACTTTGTGCCTGCGATCTGTGACTAGAGGTCATAGATCAGGAAAGGGAATCATGACTGGAAGTGAATAGTGACGGGCGGCTAGTGAATAGCCAGACAAGGAGCCGACCTTCGTTCTTCCCGGTCACGAGTCAACAGTTGCTATGGCTTCGTTTTTGTCCTTCCCAGTCACCCGGCGCTAGTCACTAGTCACTGCTCAGAATGAAACGTATCCCCGTCGGTCCGCTGCGCGCTTTCGATGTCGCCGCCCGCAACCTCAACCTGAGCGCGGCGGCTGAGGAGATGAACGTCACTCACGCAGCCGTCAGCCGCCAGGTGAAGCAGCTCGAGGAACGCCTCGGCGTGAAGCTGTTCGAGCGCCTGCCGCGCGGCCTGAAGCTGACGGCGCACGGAGCATTGCTTGCTGAAGGCACCCGTGAAGCGTTCGATCGCCTCG
The DNA here is from genome assembly GCA_963723505.1 of uncultured Gammaproteobacteria bacterium. Classification (GTDB taxonomy): domain Bacteria; phylum Pseudomonadota; class Gammaproteobacteria; order Steroidobacterales; family Steroidobacteraceae; genus Steroidobacter. The sequence continues at coordinate 277,156 of CAVRQU010000013.1, read as the reverse complement.
CCTGTGCGCTCGAGGACGTGTCGATTCCCGCCGTGCGTCGCAAACTGACGATCTCCACCTTTGCATCGCTTTCGGCGCGCTGGCTCATGCCGCGTGTGCAATCGTTCGCGGCGTTGTTTCCGGAGGCGGACCTCCAGGTCATCACCACGACACGCCTCGTGGACTTCGCGCGCGAGGACGTCGACATCGGCATCCGGTTTGGATCCGGCCGCTATCCTGGCCTTCACGTAACGCCGCTGTTCAGGCCGAGAGAAATCGTCGTGGCCTCGCCGGCGCTCATGAAGAAGGGTCCGCCCATCAGGACGTTCGCCGACCTGAAGGACTACACACTGTTGCACGACGACTCGCATCGCAGCTGGATTCGCTGGCTCGACGCCGCGGGCGTCAAGGGCGTGAATCCCAGGCGCGGCATTATCTGCGGCGATCGCAACTCGATGCTGCAGGCGGCGCTGGAAGGTCAGGGCGTGGCGATCGCCTCCGAAGTATTCGCCGCTAACGACCTGGCGAACGGAAGGCTGATCAAGGTGTTCGGGCAGGAAGTGGCGAGCGAGTTTGCGATTTACTCCGTATGCCTGCCGCGTCGCCTGAACGATCCGCTCGTCTCGGGCGCGCTCGACTGGCTGGCTCGTGAAGCTACCGCGTCTCCGGACGCCTACCCGCCTGCGCCCTGACGGCGTTGGAGAAGAGCCGCGAAAGACCACAAAAAAAGAATCCATCGGGATGACAAATCCGCCAGAGTTCGTGCGGAATCGCCAGGGCGATGAGATTCGTAACAGTCAGGTGGATCGCCAGACCCGTCCATTTCCTTTCTGCGGTCTTTAGCGGCTCTTCGTTCCTCCGGCTCACTTCTTGCCGAACAGCGCGTCGAGCTCAGCGCGCGCCTTGTCACCAGGGGACGGCTGAGAATCGGACCTGGCGCCGAAGAGTGCGTTCAGCTCCGCCTTCGCTTTCGCCGCAGCGTCTGCCGGCGCGGCTGAGTAGGCGCCCGGTCTCGGCTTGAAGTAGTCGCAGAAGTTCGCGCGCTCTTTGTCCTTCACTTCTTCGGCGATCGGCTCGCGGCAATGCTTCGCGACCGACGTGTCGTACCACTCGCACATTCTGCAGACATGCAGTTCGGCGGTGCACTTGCGGCATTCCTCCAGCCGCCGCAGCGGCAGCGTGTAGTCCGCGAGCGAGGCCCCGCATTTCCAGCACACCAGAGGAGACATGGACACTAGATTAACCGCATGGAACGCAAAACGGACGGCTCGTCACATGCGCGTTCGTTTTCGTGACGAGGCGAACCAACGCAGCAATCTTCGCTTCATTTTGCGATCCTTGCGCTCTTTGCGGTTACTCCCTCCTTCCGCGGCGTATCCGTCGCGATTTCGTCGTATCCCTTGCCGATGAACTCGATCAGGCAGACGCCGTGTCCGAACGGGTCGGCGAGCATGGCGATCTTGCCCCAACTATTCGTCCGTACGGGACTCTCAAGGCGCGCGCCGGCGTTGCGGGCGCGATCCACCGCGCCGTCGATCTCGTCGACTACGAAATCCAGATGAACCGGCGTCCAGTGGCGCGCATAGGAACGCAGATGGCGACTGGTCGCGGAAGCAACCGATCCATTCGGCTTCACGAGCAGATAAATCGCCGAGGAAGCCCCGAGAAGTTCAAGCGCATCCGCGCCGAAGCGACGCCCGACTTCCAGGGTAAACGCCTTGCAGTAGAAGTCGGCGGCCTTTTGCAGATCGTCGACATCGATATTGACGAGCAACCTGGTGGTCATCGCGTACCTCGCTCTGGTGGAAAGCGAGAGTACCGCGAAGCGTCGTTGCTGACAGCAGTCGCATTCTTCCGACGCGCCGGGCCTGGGCCGCCCGGGTGCTGAAGCCCAGGCGAGAATTCAGGTTGCTTGCGCGGCGGCCGAGTGTGCTCCGTACTTTGCGAACAGCCGCGCGCGCTTCGGTGTGTGCACGTTTACCTTCGTGATGTCGCCCCCCGCCCATGCCATGAGCTTCGGATCCATCACCCGGTACCACAGCGGTGGAATCATCGCGAGGCCGAAGCAGCCGGGATAACCGCTTGGCAGCCGGGGCACACCCTCGAAGTCGCGCAACGCCTGGTAGGGACGTAGCGCATTCGCGTGGTGATCGGAATGCCGCTGCAGATGAAACGAAATCAGATTCGAGTAGATGTGGTTCGTGTTCCACGAATGACGCGGTTCGGGCAACTCATACCGGCCGTTGGGAAGTTTCTGGCGCAGAAGCCCATAGTGCTCCACGTAGTTCGCCTGCGTCAGACCGTACCACGCATAGAGGTGGTGAATGACGAGGAACGGGACCAGGATCAGCCCGAACGTCGCGATAAGCGCCACAGCCATGACGAGCGTCAACGCCCACGACAACAGGATTTCGTTGTGCAGCGACCAGACGCGCCTGCCTTCTTTCTCCAGACGCTCCTTCTCGAGCTTCCAGCCGCGCCTGAACGCGCCCGGCACTTCACGGAGCACAAAAGCGTAGATGCTCTCGCCCATGCGCGCACTGACGTGATCCTCCGGCGTCGCAACATGAACATGATGGCCGCGATTGTGCTCGACGCGGAAGTGGCCATAGCCGACGAGACCCATGACGAACTGCGCGCCGATGCGATCCAGCAGATTCTGTTTGTGCCCGAGTTCGTGACCAATGAGCAGCGAGCCTGCGCTCGTGAATCCCGTCCCAAGCGTCAGCGCCAGATAGGCCCACCATGGCAGCGAATGAACGCCGATGAACCAGGCGACCACGAAGAACTGCACATAGAGCAGGAGGACCCCTGCATAGAGGAGCACGCGGTAGTAGTTATCCTTCGCCATGAGGAGCACGACTTCTTCGGGCGGGTTGTGCCGGTCTTCGCCAAAAATCGCATCGGCGAGCGGCACCCAGAGAAACGTGTAGGCGAGTGGAAACAGCAACGCGAATGCGTTGTTGTTCGTGTAGAAGTACAACGCCACGCCGACGATCGGTATGAGCGGCGCCGTCAGCGACGCGAGCCAAAGGTATCGCTTGCCATCGACGTAGCGGATCACACCGCCGTCAGCCGTCTGCGCCACGAACGCCATCGCGACCTCCTTCCCGCCTCGCTATTTACACACCTGTCAGCAGCAGAAGTTTACGCCGGCGCCCTGCATGCCGGGAACTGACCAAGGTGAGGTATTTCTGGACTTTAGGGCGCCGCAGCACGCGGAACCACCGACATAAGTGTCATTCCCGGCGGCGTGGGGATGATTCGCGCTGGTCGTGGCAAGCTGGCGGCCATGAACGCTACATCCGCCGTCATTACTACGTCGAATCACCCGCGCCGCATCGCACGGCTCATCAACGCCCAGAGCACGATTGAGGGCGGCGGCTTTCCCGTGCGGCGTCCGTTCCCCGTCGCGGGCTTCAGCCACTTCGACCCGTTCCTGCTCGTCGACCATCTGGGTCCCGTGACCTGGCCGCCTGGAAAGGCGCTCGGGGCGCCCGATCATCCGCACCGCGGCTTCGAAACGGTGACGTACGTGCTCGCCGGGGAAAACGAACATCGCGATTCGTTCGGCAACGCCGACGTATTGCGCCCGGGCGATGTCCAATGGATGACCGCCGGCGGCGGTGTGATTCATTCCGAGATGCCGACTGAGCGGTTTCAGCGCGACGGCGGCGTGCAGGAAGGGTTTCAGATCTGGGTCAACCTGCCCGCCGCGGACAAAATGATGCAGCCTCGTTATCAGACGCTGCGTGCGGATCAGATTCCCGCTGGCCGCAGTGAGGACGGCCGGGTTCACGTGCGGGTGATCGCGGGCGCGTCGCTCAACGCTTCGGCGCGCATCGATACGCGCGTCCCGATCCAGATGCTGCATTTCACGATCGCCCCGGGCGGCGCGCTCGCGCAGCCTGTGCCGCCTGAGCAGAATGGGCTGCTCTACGTGTTCAGAGGCGCGGCGCGGGTCGGCGCCGACAAGAGGGAAACCATCGAGGGTCAGGCGGCGCTGCTCGCATCGGGCGATTCAGTCGCCGTTTCCGTCGATGCGCAGGCGACCCGGCCGGCGGAAATTCTGCTGCTCGCCGGCAAACCGCTGCACGAGCCGGTCGCGCGCTATGGGCCGTTCGTGATGAACACGCGCGAACAGATCGAGGAGGCGTTCCGCGACTATCAGAACGGACGGTTTGGAGTGATACCGCAGAGGACGTGAGAACGTGTGAAGTTGTGCGTGTAGTGCTCGCAAGGAAAGGGAGCAGCTCGCCCTGCACACCACACGCTACACGTCACACGGGTCAGTCCACCGTCTTCCTGTTGTCATCCGGGATCCGGTCAATCAGTTTGTTGTACGGATCCACGCCAACCTCATATGGCTGTTCGTCGACCACGACCGTCAACGACTTCGCCCCCGCCGTGACGTGATGCCGCTGCAGATACAGCACCTTCTCTTTCTCTTCTGAATCGCCGCTCGCACGCGTGAACACGCCGACGTCGATCCAGTCGTTCACCGGCAGGGGTATTTCTGCGCCTTCGCCGTTCGCTTCGCGCTTCGCGGCGTCGAAATCGATCCGGACGTCGAACTTTCCGTCCGGCCGACGCTGCGCCGTCGCAGACGTCACGCGGTTGTCGTAGAAAATGATCTTTGCAAACAGGTCGTCCAGCAACGCGTGCTTCTCAGGCGGCGATTCGGCGCGGAGGTAGTCCATGAATTCGCGCGTCGTCGTGAACGGCGCCTGCTGGAACGCCTTGTCGCGGATGAAGTTGCTCAGCGCGCGATTCAAATTCTCCTCGCCGATCTCATCGCGCAGGCGATAGAAGACGAGCGAGCCTTTCTGGTAGTGAATGTACGGCTGATCTTCCACGCGCATCAGCGGCAGTTCTTCGACCAGTTCTCCGCCGCGATCGCGCAGGTAGCGATCCAGTTCGTACTTCAGGAACTTGCGCATCTTCTCGCGGCCGTATTCGTGCTCCATAACCATCAATGCAGAGTACTGCGCGAGCGACTCCGAGAGCATGCTCTGACCCTGCATGTTCGCTCCGATCACCTGATGCGCCCACCACTGGTGCGCCATCTCATGGGCGGTGACGTAGAACACGTAATCGAGCGTCTCCGGATCGCGCAGATCGGCGACGAAACCGATCGCTTCCGAATAAGGAATCGTATTGGCGAAGCTCTGCGCGAAGCGCGCGTAGCGTGGAAACTCCAGGATGCGGACCTGGCGATGCTGATACGGCGAGAAGTTCTTCGTGAAGTAGTCGAGCGACTTCCTCACGCCGTAGATCATGCGATCCACGTTGTAGGGATGCTGGGGATCGTAATAGATCTCGATCGGCACGCCGTTCCAGACGTCGCGCTTCACGTCCCAGCGGGCCGACAGAAAGCAATAGAACGCCAGCATCGGCCGATCCATCTTGTAGTGGAAGTAGCGGCGGCCGTTCTCGGTCCATTCGCGCTGCAGGTAGCCCGGCGCGAGCGCAATCTGATCAGCGCTGGTGCTAACGGTGGTTTCGAAATCTATCCAGTCTGCGTCCGCGAGTCCGATCGTGCGGCGCGCTGATTCGTCCTCGAGCTTCGGCATGCGCGGCACGTCGCCGAGACCGCGTTTGCGCCGCTCGGTGCGATCGATGAGCTGCATCCCCTCGCTATACCCAAAATGCGGCATCGTGCCCATGCTGTTGAAGAACGTTCCGTTGTAATTCAGCGTCGAGCGCATGTCGCCGCCGCCGGTAGAGGGCGGCATACCGTCGTTGGTGAAGCCGCGCTCCGCGCGCTCGACGGCGAACGTGAAATCCATCGAAGCGCCCGGCTGCAGCGGCTCTTTCAGTCGATACAACCGATAGCCGACGGCGGGATCGTCCGAGATCAGTTCCGCGTCGCCGAGTTGCAGCGACGTGAATTTCACGCGCGGATCAAGCGTGAGATGCAGGTCGGCGATGGGTTCGGCGCGACGATTCTCGAGCCTGTAGCTCCCCCGAATTGCGACGCGGCGCTCGGCCGGATAAATGTCGACGTTCGCGTTTACGGCGACGACCTGCGGCTGTGGCGCGTCGTTGAACTGGCGATAAGCCTTCTCGTAGTGCGCCTGTCGATCCATGACCACGTCGGCGGGCAAGTATTCGTTGAGCACATTGGTGTTGTAGAAGATCCAGACGCCGACTGCGACGAAGGCGCTCGCGAGAGTGGTCAGCAGCACTGTTTGCGCGCCGCGCAGGCTCTGGCGCGCCTGCCGCAAGCGTCCACGCCAGGCGGGCGCGGCGCCGCGCACCCAGAACGCCGATGCAAGGATCACAAGGATCGCGGCGAAGAGAGCCCAGTACAGTTCGAACCACGCCCACCCCTTGATGAAGTGACCGTAGCCGTTCATGTCGGAATGCGGCGTCGCCGGCGCGCCCGCAAGATTGTAGAGATTGTGCTCGAGGTGGAGCGGCGGCAGCGCGATCTGCACCACCATCACCAGGACGAACAGAAGGTAGCCGATGACCTTGTTGTTGCTGATGACCTGCAGCACGATCGCCAGGACCGCCATGAACATGAACCGCGCCGCCTCGATGGCAAGCCCCGACAGGTACAGCCCGAGCTGCAGATTCGTATAGCCGCTCAGCAACTGAACCACGACGGAGGTCAGCATTCCGATCAGCATGAACGCCAGAATGACCGCGAACAGCGCGCCGGTCTTCGCAAGCAGCGGAATCCAGTTGGGGGTCGGCAGGGCGTCGGTCAGTTCCGCGAGCTTCGCGCTGCGTTCACGCCAGACCAGATCGCCGGCATAGAAGCCGACGATCAGGATCAGCAGAAAGGCGTAACTGCCTTCGATGGCGCGCAGCATGACGTCCGTCACGGGAAGGATGCGTGCGCCGAAAAGCTGCTCGATCGAGAGCGAGTTGATGACGAGATTCGCGACGCCGAACGCCAGCAGCACGAGGAACGGCACGCTGCGCAACACGCCGGCCGCATCGAAGCGCAATTGGTGCAGGAACTGGGCCCAGACCGCGCGCGCATGGAATGCAGGCCTTACGTGAGTCGGGGCGGCGAGGATCGGCTGATCATCGATGATGGCCGCCGGAGCGTCTGCACGCCGCGCTCGCTTCCGGCCGCCATGCAGACGCTGCGGGCGGAACAGCGCGAACGTCGCGGTGAACAGCGCCGCGGAGATTGCAAGCCACATGGCCCGATTGATCAGCAGGCGCTGGTCAAGCGACGGGAGGAGCGTATTGCTCTCGTTCGCTGACCAGTACCGCATGGTCCGTTCGAGCGCTCGCGCTCCGAACGGATCAACGAGCGCCGCGATGTCGTCGTACCGAATGTCCCGCGCCAGGTAGCTCGCGGCCGCCCAGAGGACGAAAAAGCCAATCACCCCCAGATAGACCGAGAGCAGACTGCGCGTCGTCACGGCCAGCAGACTGAGCAGCGCGGTCATGAAGATGAGATTTGGAATGACGATGACGGCGAACGACCAGACGTGCGGCTCAAGCGAGAACGGCCCGAGGCGTTGCGGATCAATCCAGGGCATGGCGCCCCCGATGATCAGCCCGGCGCTCGTCAGCAGGTAAATAGCAAGCGAAGCCGTGAGCCCTGCGGCCAGGCGTCCCGCGATGTAATCGCGGCTGCGCATGGGCGTAGAGAAGAAGAGTTCATCCGAACCCAGCTCGAAGTCGCGCAAGAGCGGGTGAGCTACAAAGAAGGTCACGATGAAGAGACCCAGCACGCTGAAGCTCACCAGGAAGTTCACGATGACCGCAGGGGCGTTGCGATGAACGTTGCCCACGGAGCCGCCGATCGTGACGACGTCCGAACTGGTCGCAGCGAACGCCAACAGCGCGAAGACGAAACCCGCAACCCACAACAATGGCGTGCGCAACTGATGGCGCAGGTCGAAGCGGAAGAATTCAGCGAACATGCGACTGAAACGGATAGCTAAGGGCGTGGCGTCAGAGCGCTCGGACGCTAGCGCCGTTATGGTGGTGGAGCCGCTGAAAATAGACGTCCTCGAGGTCCGGATCGACCGGCTTGAAGCCTTCCTCGGGCGCCTTGTCGTTGTAGACGTGAATCAGCGGCTGCCCGGCGATCAGCCGCGTGGACAACACCGTAAAGCGCGCCTGGTAATCTCGCAGCGCCGCCTTCGGGACGACTTTGCTCCACACATGCTCGCGCATGGCGGCAATCGCTTCGCGCGGCTCGCCGGTCATGAGCACTTCGCCTTTCGAAATGATCGCCATGCGCGAACACAGATCGGCGACGTCTTCGACGATATGCGTCGAGAGAATGACGACCACCTGCTCGCCGATTTCCGCCAGCAGGTTCAGGAAGCGGTTGCGTTCCTCCGGATCCAGGCCGGCCGTCGGTTCATCGACGATCACGAGCCGCGGATTTCCGATCAGCGCCTGCGCGATTCCGAACCGCTGCCGCATGCCGCCGGAGAACGTTCCGAGTTTGCGCTTGCGGACTTCCCACAGGTTTACCTTGCGCAGGAGGCCTGCGACGACGTCCTTGCGCTCTCCACGGCGGACGAATCCCTTGAGCGTTGCAAAGTGTTCGAGCATGTCCTGCGCGGCGACCTTCGGATAGACGCCGAAGTCTTGCGGCAGATAGCCCAGCGTGCGACGGATCTGATCCTTGTTCGCGACGACATCGACGCCGTCGAACGTGATGCTGCCGGCGTCCGGATCCTGCAGGGTTGCGATCGTGCGCATCAGGGAGGACTTGCCGGCGCCGTTCGGACCCAGCAGTCCGAACATTCCCGCCGGCACGTCCAGGGAAACGTTGCTCAGCGCGAGCACGTCGCCATAGGTCTTCGAAATATTGCGAATCGCGAGCATCGACGCGCCCCACCCAGGGAAATAGTTGTTGTTGTGGACGACTGATTGCGGGATGAGTCAGAAGGACAATGGAATGCGGGCCTGGCGGCGGAGCTTCAGAGCATTGCAACCCCGCCCGCACTTTGCCGCCGGCATGGTTCTATGCGGCCAGATTGTCCTGATTGCGGATGCGTCCGCCGTTGCTGCGACCCGCCAGATCGTGCTCGAGCAGCCGCGATTCGATCTTGCGGCCCTCGGCGAAGTAATAGATCAGATACGCCGCGCCGATACCGAGGGGGATGAGACCGATCATCCAGGGCAAATCCTCTTCGTTTGCGAGCATCATGCCGCCAGCGATGGCGAGGCCTACGAAGAACCAGACAAGGCCGGGCAGGAGCGACGTGCGTCGATGGCGCGGGCTGCTTCCGTCGATGAGCTCCATAGGCAACGGCGGAATGTCCATGCCGCGCTCGATCGCCGCCATGCGCTCGGCATGATGCAGCTCCATCAGCCGGCGACGCTTGCGGTAGTTCAGAACAATCCAGACGATCGGGATCGAGAGCGGCAGGCCGACCGCGAACACGATGCCAAATAGGGGAATGATCTCTTCGGGCATGACGCGCGCCTCAGGTGTTCGGTGATTGTGTACGAGCTGCGGTCTGACCGGCCAGTCGCTCCGTTGCTAGAGACCCTGCGATGACGCTGTGCTGCGACCATCGGGTTCGTCTCACTTACGGAGTCGAACCCTTCGGTTGACTGCAGCGAGTTGAGGGTTCAGACGCAGCGCCTGCCTCCAGGGTTGCAATCGTTGCATGCCGCGTGCCGGTAAATCGCACCGGCCGGCCGGTCGACAGCGGTTCCACAGGCACGAAGAAATCGGTGAACTTGTTAGAGTTTTCGCCAAGAAGAACCTGCGCAACCTTTTCTGGCCCTCTCACGTCCCAAATGGCAACGACGCCCTCGTCAGTCCCCCGGCCAGACGCCGACATTCAACAGCGGCTTCAGAACGGCCAGTACCGCGAGGCGTTCGCGTTGCTCGTTCCACGTTATCGGGATAAGGTTTTTCGTTTGACTTTCAGTATGTTACGCGATCGCGCCTTGGCTGAAGACACCACTCAGGACGTGCTCCTGAGGGTCTGGCGGGCCCTGCCCGGCTTCGCCGGTCAGTCGGCCCTGTCGACCTGGATTTATGCAATTTCGAAAAACGCCTGCCTGTCGGAGTTACGCAAGCGTCGGCCGCAGGTCTCGCTTGACCTGAACAATGATGAGTATCATCCGGAGATCGCTGCGCTGGCGGCGCCGGAAGCGGACGATTCGGCGACTGTCAGCGTGGGCCAGCTCCTCGATCAATTGCCGGAACGCTATCGCCAGGCCGTCGTTCTCTTCTATATGGAAGACAAGTCGTACGAACAGACCGCCGAGAGCCTCGGTCTGCCGCTGGGCACGGTCAAGGCGCTGCTGCATCGCGCCCGCAAGCGCCTGATCGAACTCACGCGCGAAACCGAAGCTGCCTCTTCATGACGCCTGAACAGGAACACTCGCTTCTCTGGAACGACCGGTTGCAGGACTGGCTCGACGGGGACGTCGACCTCAACGGGGCCGAGTTCGAGTCGCACCTCGCTGGCTGCGAGCGCTGTCAGCAGCAACTCGCCGAATTCGAACTTCTGGACGGCGCCTTGCAGAAAGCCGCGCCGCGAATCGCGCTGACAGAATCGTTCGATCAACGTCTCTTCGAGCAGATCGACACGATCGACGAAGCGCAGCGGGCCGCCGCGCGTCAGCGCGTCGAACAGGAACTGCGCGACAACCTGCGCGCGCTGTCGCGGAGCTGGCGTCGAACGCTCGCGTTCGTGGTTCCCGGCGTCGTCGCCGGCATCGCGCTCGCCCTTGCGCTGACGGGTTCCTTCCTCTCCTCGGACCTCACGCAGACCCTGGTCGACAATGCCGAGAACTTGAGCCGCGGCAATTCAGGTCTGATTGATGTTGGGTTGATCAGCGTGCTCGGCGCGTCCATCGGCGCGGTCATCGCGCGCTGGCTTGCTTCAGTCGCCGAGTGATCGCCTCGATCTCCGAAGCGCCCGCGGAGGCCCGCAGCGGCGCAAATCGCAAGCTCCTCATCACCGCGCTCGGCGTCGTGTTCGGCGACATCGGCACGAGCCCGCTGTACGCGCTGCGCGAATGTTTCAATCCTGCGCACGGCATCGCAGTGACCGAGTCGAATGTACTCGGCCTCTTGTCGCTGATCCTGTGGTCCCTGCTGCTCGTCATCTCGGTCAAGTACATCGCGATCGTGCTGCGCGCCGACAATCGCGGCGAAGGCGGCGTGCTCGCGTTGAGCACGTTGCTCTCGGCCGCCAGCCGCGACTGGCGTTTATGGGCGCCGGTGACCGCCGTCGGATTGTTCGGCGCTGCGCTTTTTTTCGGCGATGGCTTCATTACGCCGGCGATCTCCGTATTGAGCGCAATGGAAGGCCTCACCGTCGCGACGCCGCGCCTCGAGCGCTTCGTACTGCCGGGCGCGGTGCTGATTCTGACGCTGCTGTTCTTCGCACAGCGACACGGCACAGGCGTTATGGGCCGGCTGTTCGGTCCGATCACGCTCGCGTGGTTCATCGTCCTCGCTGCACTGGGCGTGCGCTCGCTCGTGAACTCGCCGGGCGTATTGCTCGCAATCAATCCACTGCACGCGGTGCAATTCTTTGCGGACAACGGCGTCGCGGGCTTCGTGATCCTGTCTTCCGTTTTCCTCGCCGTCACCGGCGGCGAAGCGCTCTACGCGGACATGGGGCACTTCGGACGAGCGCCCATACGCCGCGGCTGGTTCCTCATCGTGCTGCCTGCGCTGATGCTGAACTATTTCGGCCAGGGGGCGCTGCTGCTGCAGAATCCGCAGGCGATCACCAACCCGTTTTACCTGCTCGCGCCGACCTGGATGCTGCCGCTGCTCATCGTGCTCGCGGCTGCCGCCACGGTGATCGCTTCGCAGGCGGTGATCTCGGGCGTGTTCTCCGTCGCGAGACAGGCCCTGAATCTGGGCTTTCTGCCCCGGCTGCGCGTACTGCATTCCTCCGAAGAGGAAATCGGACAGATTTACGTGCCGGCGGTGAACTGGATGCTGTTCGTCGGCACGATGATCGTCGTGCTGTCGTTTCGTTCGTCCGCAGCGCTTGCCGGCGCCTACGGCATCGCCATTTCCAGCGCAATGCTGATCGATGGCGTCATGGTGCTGATGCTGCTGCACATCCGGAAAGAAACCGGGCGCGGCGCACTCATCGCCCTGCTCACATTGCTCGTGATGATCGATCTCGCCTTCTTCCTGTCCAACATGCTCAAGTTCGACGACGGCGGCTGGTTGCCGATCGCGGCGGCGATCATCGTCTACACCCTGATGAGCACCTGGCAGGAAGGACGCCGCGCGCTGAACTGGCAGGTCGCGAAAGAACAGATGCCCGTGCGTGATTTTCTCGCGCTCATGGAGAAAGACCCGCCGCATCGCGTCGAGGGTACGGCCGTCTATCTTGCGAGCGAAGCGGGCGGCATGCCGCGCGCGCTGTTGAACAATCTGCGCTTCAATCGCGTCCTGCACGAACGCAACGTGCTGCTGACATTTGTCCGTCCGGAGATCCCGTTCGTCCCGCCCGAAGACCGCGTGGAAGTTCAGGACCTCGGTCCCGGTCTGTGCCGGATCATTGCCCGATATGGTTTCATGGAGTCGCCGAACGTCGTGGCCGCCCTCCGCGTCGCCGAAGAAAAGGGCGTCGCTTATGAGCCCGAGCAGACCGTGTATTTCGTCGGACGCGAGAATCCTGTTTTCGCCACAGGCTCCGGCATTCCGCTGTGGCGCAAGCGTCTGTTCGCGCTAATGGGGCGCAACAGCCAGCTCGCAGCGATTCATTTCGGCGTGCCGAGCCATCGCATGCTGGAAGTCAGCAGTCAGGTCAGGCTGTAGCACTGAGCAGAAGAAGCCGACGCGTCGGCAGGCCAGCCGAGCGGCGAGTAAGCCCATGGAATCGGCAGGCAAGCTTGCTCCGCAAGCAGGCAAGACCCGACCCACTCTGACCTGCCGAGCCGCGCTCGGCTCGCCCGCCGAAGGCTTGCCTGCCGAAGGCTTGCCTGCCGAAGGCTTGCTTGCCGGCGGCTCGCTTCCTTCTTCGCGTGCGACGTATTTCACATTCTCGCGTTCGGCCCGGCCGCACGGGACGCATCAAGTCACGAAACTCTGACTTGAGCGCTCGACGCACCGATTGGCCTGCGTTCAGATTCGGGCAACTACGATGTAGTCGTGCTCTCCAACGGAGCGCGACAGGCGAGGCGCGGGTCATGAAAACTGTGCGGCTGCTGATGATCTCGATCGCTGGGCTTGCGCTCAGCGGTTGCGCGAGTCTGTCTGAAGACGAATGCATGACGGCCGATTGGGAGTCGATCGGCTATCAGGACGGCAGCCGCGGTTACGATGCCGGGCGCATTGCGAACCACGGCGAGGCTTGCGCCGAATTCGCGATCAAGCCGGACAGGGCGCTCTATGAGGAAGGACGCGCGCGGGGCCTCGAGATTTTCTGCACGGGTCGCAACGGGATGCGCATCGGCCGGCAGGGCTACTCCTACAACGGCGTGTGCCCCCGTTCGCTCGAGCCATCCTTTCTGCAGGGCTATGACCTTGGGCGCTCGATGCACGACCTGGATGCGCACATGAGCGAGCTGCGCAACGAAATTCAGCGAGTGCAAGCCGCGCTGCGCCGCGAGGAACCGCCGCTCAGTGATCGCGACCGGGACTATCTGCTCTATCGCCTACGCGATCTGGAGCGCGAATACGGCCGATCCGAAGCTGAGCTGCGTCGCATGGAAAGCGACCGCTGGCAGTCTGAAGCCCGTTGACCGTTGACCGTTGACCGCACCGTTGACCGTTGACCGTTGTTCGTCAGAAGGCACGGCGACAACGTTTCACGCACAACGCATACTGCGGCACCACGCTGCGCCACTCGAGCGTCCTCAGGCGACGTCCAGTCGCGGGCCGGGATCATCGAAGGCATGCGCGAGGCCGATGAACGCCGGCAGTGCAGAATGGATGACGTACGTCGGCACGGCGGCGAGATAGTCGGCGTAACGGCCCTTGTCTTCGAAGCGATCGCGGAAGTGCGAGCTCGTGAACAGGACGCCCAGACTCGGCACTACACCGCCGCCGATATAGACGCCGCCGACCGCCCCGAGCGTCAGCACGAGGTTGCCCGCCATCGTGCCAAGCAGCGCGCAGAACATGCTCACGGCCTCGAGACAGATCCGGCAGGACGCCTCCTTCGCGCGTCGGGCGACATCGCGCGGCGCCAGGACTTCCGGCACGACGCCTTCCAGCGCGCACAAGGCGTCGTAGAGATTCACGAGGCCAGGACCCGACAGCACGCGCTCGGCCGACACGTGCGAGAAGCGCTGATGCAGTTGCGCGAAAACGGCCATTTCACGCTCGTTCATGACCGACAGCGTCACGTGACCGCCTTCGCCTTGCAGCGGAATCCAGTGCTTGCCCGTGGGAATCAGCCCCGATACGCCAAGTCCGGTCCCCGGACCGATCACCGCCATCGGCATATTCGGCGAAGCGCGTCCGCCGCCGATCTGACGCAGCTCGCGCTGCGGCAGATGGCGCACCGCCATAGCGAGCGCAGTAAAGTCGTTGAGAACGATGAGCCGCCGCAATCCGAGCCGCTCGCGCGTCTGGGCGGCGGAAAACTGCCAGACGTGATTCGTCATGCGAACGATGTCGCCTGTAATGGGACCTGCGATCGCCAGAGCGGCTGCGAGCGGACGATGGGCTCCGGCGAGCGCGCCGATGGAATTCAGATAGTGTTCCACCGCGGCGATGAGGTCGGGATAGTCGGCGCAGGCGAGCACCTGCTCGTCGCGGGCCTGGCCGTTTTCGATCAGCGCGAACCGCGCGTTCGTGCCGCCGATATCCGCGATCAGCCGCGGCGCCTCACGGGGACCAGAAGACATCAACCGGCGTCTCCTTCTGATGCAGAATGGCGCGGACCGGCAATTCGGCCGCGGCGCCCGGCGTGCGAGCGCGCTGATACACCTGCCATTTCGCCTGCCCTTCGAAATGCAGGATGATGCGACGCGCGTCGAGCAGCGCGGCAAGATTGAGGCTCATCCGGGCGTGCGGCGCCGCCAGCGCATTCACCGCTACACACGCGGGTGCAGCCGATGCATCGAGCGCCCGCGACAACGCGAGGGAGCCCGGGAACAGCGAAGCGGTATGACCGTCTTCACCCATGCCCAGCACAACGACGTCGAACGGCCTCGGCGCCCGAGTCAACGCGCGGGTCGCCCACTCGGCGCCCGCTTCCGGCGTCGGCGCAGGGTTCTTCAATCCGATGAAGTGCGCCTCCGCTGCAGGCCCCGACAACAGGGTTTCCCGCACCATTCGCTCATTGCTCGCTTCCGAGGCGGTGTCCACCCAGCGTTCATCGGCGAGCGTGATCCACACCTTCGACCAGTCGAGTTCTTCCGAACGCAATTGTTCATAGAGCCGCTTCGGCGTTCGCCCGCCGGACACGACCAGACTCGCCGCCCCGCGGGCTTCGATCGCCTCCGTCAGATCGACCTCGATCTCCCCCGACAACGCATGGGCGAGCGCCAGAGCGTCGGGGAAACGGTGTTCGTGATGGCGCATGGGAGACAGTGACTGGCGGACAGCGGACGGCGGACAGTGAAAGACTCTGCGACCGGAGCTTACGGCATTGCCCAGGAAACAGTGTATGGCGGGACGAGTGCGCCGGCAGGCGCTATTCCGATTCACCGTCCGCTGTCCGCCGTCCGCTATTCACTTCTTCAGAGCTCATTCCTCCACGCAAACCCATCCTTGCCAATGAGCGTGCTTGCAGCGGCAGGGCCCCAGCTGCCGGCCGTGTAGGCCTTCGGGCGCTCGTCGAACGCTCGCCACGCCTCGTGAATCGGGTCGATCCAGACCCAGGCGGCGTCGAGCTCGTCGCGGCGCATGAACAACGTGAGCACGCCCTTGATGACGTCCGTCAGCAGGCGTTCGTAGGCGTCGAGCTGACGCGTCTTGAACGCGTCCGCGAAATCGAGGCTGAGGTCCACGGGCTTGAGACGCATACCTTCGCCTGGACTCTTCGCGCGCACGGTCAGATTGATGCTCTCGACGGGTTGCAGCTGGATGACGAGACGATTCAGCCCCTGTGGACCATCCGGCTGCTCGTAGATCGAGTGCGGGACATCTTCGAACGTGATGACGATTTCGGACTGCTTTTCCTGGAGGCGCTTGCCGGTACGCAGGTAGAACGGCACGCCGGCCCAGCGCCACGAATCGATCTGCACCTTGAGCGCCACGAACGTTTCCGTCGTGCTGCCGGCGGGCACGTCCTTCTCCTCGAGGTACCCCACGACTGGCTTGCCGCCCGCCGCACCGGCCTTGTACTGGCCGCGCACCGTGTTGTGCAGCACGTTGCGCCCGACGAGCGGTCGCAGCGCGCGCAGCACCTTCAGCTTTTCATCGCGCATCGCATCCGGATCTGAAGTCGCGGGCGGCTCCATTGCGATGATGCACAGGAGCTGCAGCAGGTGGTTCTGCACCATGTCCCGCAGGGCGCCGGTCTGATCGTAGAACCGAGCGCGCCGTTCGACGCCGATATCCTCCGCGACAGTGATCTGCACGTGCTGCACGCGGCCGCGACGCCACAGCGGTTCGAAAAGCGTATTGCCGAAACGCAGCGCCAGCATGTTCTGGACCGTCTCCTTGCCCAGATAGTGGTCGATGCGGAAGATCTGATGCTCGCGGAAAATGGCGCCCACGCGCTCATTGATAAGCGCTGATGACGCGCGGTCGTTGCCGAGCGGCTTCTCAAGCACGACGCGGGAATTCGGCGTCGCGAGTCCCTGTCGTGCGAGCGCCTCGCAGATCGGCGCGAACAGGTCGGGCGCCGTTGAGAGAAAGAAAACGCGTACGTGTTCTTCGCAGCCGCGAAGGGCCTTGGCGAGCGCGACGAAGTCATCGTCGGCGTGCGCATCGATCTTCACATACATGAGATGCTGCTCGAACTGCGACCAGCGTTGCGGGTCGCACTCCTTGCCGAGGTGCGCATCACAGCTCGTCTTGACCTGCGCCAGAAACTCCTCGCGCGACAACTCGCCGCGCGCCGCCCCGATCACGCGCGAATCGGGCGTGAGTTGCCCGGCGACCATGCGCCGATAGAGCGCCGGCAGGAGCTTGCGCATCGCGAGATCGCCGGTGGCCCCGAACAGCACCAGATCAAAAGTCGGAAGTAGTGATTGCATGGACGCCCTTTTCCTACACAACGCGCACGTCGACGCGTCGTCCGCATGTTGCCCCCCCGCGGGCTAAGTTAGCGTTACTGGCGACGAGTGGCCAGCCGGCGGGTGGAAGGCGGGCATGTTTCCCGCTGACTAGTCACTGGTCACGATTCACTCTCTTCCGGTTTCAGTCCGCAGATTCGTATTCCGATCGCCGGAAATGTGCTGCATTCGTATTCAGCTTGACTCTTCGTACGATGCTGTGCGCGGCGCGGCGCGAGACTCTAGAATCTAGGCAAGCGCTGATTAGCAGGCGGCTGAAAAACTATTTCAACCGCCTGGTAATTCGGGCCACGGACGGCCCGGCCCAAGTCTTATTGAATGTGGCATGCACATTGTGATGTGCTTGATTTCGGGAGCGCCGCGAAACCACGCCCAGTGTCTTTCAATAAGAGTTGGGCAAGCGACGTTGAAAAACGGCAGGGAAAGCCTTTTTCAGCATTCTGTTAGGTCCGCAGGCTCCCACCATCGAAGGATCGCAATGATTGAAAGACAAGGGTTTGCAGAGCTGCTGCGTTCAGCGAATAGCACTCGTTCAGGATTGACCTGGACATCGCAATCGCTGCTCCGAGGTTTCCGACGTTGAACGCCGCCGCGCCGCTGCATGAACGCGTCCGTATCGTTACGGAGCGGATACGCGAGCGCAGCCGGGACTCGCGCACTGCATACCTGGACCGAATGGAGCAGGCGCGCGGCGCCGGCGCGACGCGCGCCACGCTGTCATGCACGAATCTGGCGCACGGGTTCGCCGGCATGGACGCGCCCGAAAAGGCGGCGTTGCGCGGTGTACGCTGGCCGAATATCGCGATCGTCTCCGCGTACAACGACATGCTGTCTGCACATCGCCCGTTCGAGAATTTCCCGACGCTGATCAAACACGCCGCGCGCGACGCAGGCGCGGTTGCGCAATTCGCAGGCGGCGTCCCGGCGATGTGCGACGGCGTCACGCAGGGGCAGCCCGGCATGGAATTGTCGCTGTTCAGCCGCGACGTAATCGCGATGGCGACCGGCGTCGCCCTGTCGCACAACATGTTCGACGCCGCATTGTGCCTCGGCGTCTGCGACAAAATCGTGCCCGGGCTCGTGATGGGCGCACTCACCTTCGGCCATCTTCCGACGATATTCGTTCCGGGCGGTCCGATGACTTCAGGCGTGCCGAACAAGGAGAAAGCGCGCGTGCGCCAGTTGTTCGCGGAAGGCAAGGTCGGACGCGACGCCCTGCTCGAGTCGGAAGTGCAGAGCTATCACTCGCAAGGTACGTGCACGTTCTATGGCACAGCGAACAGCAATCAGGTCCTGATGGAGGTGATGGGACTGCATCTGCCTGGCGCGGCGTTCGTGACGCCGAACACGCCGCTGCGCGCTGCGCTCACCAGCGCGGCTGCGCAGCGCGCAGCGCGCATCACAGCGCTGGGTGGAGAGTATCTGCCGCTCGCCCGGACCGTCGACGAACGCGCAATCGTGAACGCCATCGTGGGACTACTCGCCACAGGCGGCTCGACCAATCACACGCTGCACCTTGTCGCAATGGCCCGCGCCGCGGGCGTCCGGATCAACTGGGATGATTTCAGCGACCTGTCCGAAATCGTGCCGCTCCTCGCCCGCATTTACCCGAACGGCGGCGCCGATGTGAATCACTTCCACGCCGCCGGCGGCGTGGGCTTTCTGATTCGCGAACTGCTGAACTCCGGACTGCTGCATCAGGACACGAGCACGGTCATGGGCGCCGGCCTGGATGCTTACACTCAGGAGCCCTGGCTGTCGCCAGCGGGTCTTGCGTGGCGCCCGGCGCCTGAAGCGAGCGGCGACGCCGAGGTCTTGCGTCCCATGAGCAATCCGTTCGGCGCGGACGGCGGACTGAAGGTCCTGCGGGGAAATCTGGGCCGCGCCGTCATCAAGACTTCAGCCGTGCAGCCGCAACACAGGGTGGTCGAGGCCCCCGCGATCGTCTTCGACGATCAGGCGGATGTGATTCACGCCTTCCGCAGCGGCGCGATGGCGCGCGATTGCGTCGTCATTGTGCGTTATCAGGGCCCGCGCGCGAATGGCATGCCCGAGCTTCACCAGCTCACCCCGACGCTCAGCTCGGTGCAGAGCAAGGGGTTCAGGGTTGCGCTCGTCACCGACGGACGAATGTCGGGGGCCTCCGGCGCCGTGCCAGCGGCGATTCACGTCACGCCCGAATGCCTCGCGGGCGGCCCGCTCGCGAAGGTGCAGACCGGCGACGTGGTGCGGCTTGACAGTTACGCCGGCGTACTCGAGGTGCGCGTCGACGCCGAAGTCTTGCAGAACCGCAGCGCCCCGCCCCCGGATCTGAAGCGCAATGACTATGGCGTCGGCCGCGAGCTCTTCGCAACGTTCCGCCGCGTGGCGAGCGATGCCGAAAGCGGCGCCGTGTCCATCTACGGAAGTGACTGGTGACTAGTGAATAGCTCGAACGGCGGCTCTCTCCCTCGACTCACGACTCACGACTCACATCGGACCATTCACGAACCACTAATCACTAGTCACTTCTTGAGCATGAACCTCCGATCCATCCTCGCGCTCGCGCCCGTCATCCCTGTACTCACGATCGAGCACGTCGATCATGCGGTCCCCCTCGCTCGCGCGTTGTGCGCGGGCGGACTGCGCGTGCTGGAGGTCACGTTGCGGACGCCGGCGGGTCTGCGAGCGATTGAGGCGATGCGCAATGCCGTTCCCGATGCGGTCGTCGGCGTGGGTACGCTCACGCGCGCGCAGGATTTTGTCGATGCAGGCAACGCGGGCGCACGATTCGGGGTCAGTCCCGGATTGACCGCCGAACTGGCGAATGCAGCAAGGTCAGCGAAATTTCCGCTGCTCCCCGGCGTCATGACGCCGTCCGAGCTCATCGCCGGACTCGGCTGGGGATTCGATACGTTCAAGTTGTTTCCGGCTCAGCAGGCTGGCGGGGTAAGCATGCTGAAGGCGTTCAGCGGGCCTTTCCCCGACGTCGTGTTCTGCCCGACCGGCGGCATTACACGCGCGGCCGCGCCGGAGTATCTGGCGCTCAGAAACGTGGTTTGCGTCGGCGGTTCGTGGGTGGCGCCGGCAGATGCAATCAGAACCGGCGACTGGAAGGCGATCGAAGAACTCGCTCGCGACGCAGCTTCGCTGAAACGCTGACAGGATATGAGCCGCGAAAGACCGCAAAAAGGAATGGAGTCGAGCGGTGAAGCGGCGGGTCCGTCCCTGACAAGAAGGCCTCGTCCATTTGAGGATCCCTCCGTGCTCCGACTATTTGGTTCCTTTTTGCGGTCCTTTGCGGCTCTCAATCTTGCCCCACGGAGATTTTCAGCCTGAAGCTTGCTTCAGGGGCTCGTCTGGCAGCAGCTCAAGCTGAAAGTCGCTCTGCGACGTCGAGGGCGGAGGAGTTGTCGGCTTCTTCTCTGGCGCGGACATTGCGGCCGCCGCCCGCTTCAGTTCTTCGCGCGCCGCGGCGCGCATGCGGTCGGACGCATCGAGCTTGACGGCAGGGCTCGCCGCTTCGCTCTTCGGCCTGGGTTGAGTCGTGGGCGTGCGTTGCGTAGCCGGCGCCGCCGCTTCCAGCATCTCGGGTGAGAGCAGCTCGCCAAACTCATCTTCGACGGTGTGGGCGCGATCAGGCGTTCCCGACCCTGAGGCGTCTGAAGTTGCGAGGCTGGATTCGAAGATTTCCAGGACGTCGCCTTCGGTATTCGTCGTGGGCGCCCTCTGCGCGTCCTGTTCCGCGCGTTTCTGCTCCTGCTCAATGCGCCATTTCGGCAACGCTTCAGGCGCCTGTTCCGCGACTTTTGCTTCCAGCGAATCCGGGTCGGCCATCTCAGCGATGACCGGCGCCTTCGCCTTCGGCGCGTCCTGTTCCGCGCGTTTCTGCTCCCGCTCAATGCGCCATTTCGGCAACGCTTCAGGCGCCTGCTCCGCGACTTTTGCTTCCAGCGAATCCGGGTCGGCCATCTCAGCGATGACCGGCGCCTTCGCCTTCGGCGCGGGCGGAACGTCAACGACTGGCGTCGCGGCTGCAATCTCCGGCGCCGCCGGGACCTCTATCGCCGTCGTCGGCGCAGGAACGATTTCGGTCGCGAGCGAATCGCGGCCGACCAGATCGAAATACAGCTGCAGATACTTCTGCAGCGCCCGCACATACACGAATTCCTGCAGCGCATGCTTGCGCGCGCCCTGCACCATCTGCGCCCGCTTCTCCGGCGCGAGCTGCATGATGCGAGTTACGCCCTTCACGAACGCGGCGGGGCTGCCCGGTTCGACGGCCACCCCGTGATGACCGATGACTTCGCCTTGCGCGCCCATACCCGTCGCAACGCACGGCACGCCGCACAGCATCGCCATCACGAGCGTCATGCGCGCACTGTCGGTCTGCGCGCTGGAGCACACGACGTCGCACGCATTGAAGAGCGACGTCACATCGGACCATTCGCCGAGCAGGTGCGTGCGCGTGCCCAATGCGCCGCCGCCGACAAGCGCCATCAGCGGCGCATTGCCCTTCTGCACGCCATGGCCCGCGAGCAGGATCGTCAGATCCGGATTGGTCTTGATCAGATCGCCCGCCGCCTTGAGGAGCGTTGCATGGTCATACTCAGGCTGAAACGGCGCCAGCATGCCGATCACGAAGGCCTTCGGCGGAATCTGCAGTTGCTCACGAACCTTGCGGCGCATTGCAGCGTCGGTTCGGTAGCGCGTCGCATCGACGCCCGGCGAAACGGTCGCGTGTCCGCCGTCCGGGAAACCGACGCGGCGGTGCTGCGAAGCGCCCGCTTCCGAGGTGTAGACGATGCGATCGGCCTTCGCCGCGCGCTTCGCTGCGAGTTTCAGCTTGCGCCGGTCGATGAAACCAGCGCCGCGAGCGAGCGGTGCGGTATTGGCTGCGGTCCACACGACCTTCGGCTTCGACTCGCAGCGTGCGCGAACGAAGGAGGAAACGATCTGTGCAGTGTGACCCCATGCCTGAATGACGTCGGGTCGAAATGCTTTCGCAGCCCGCGCCAGGTCCCTGAAGGCCCCTACTGAGAAGCCTTTGCGCGACAGCGCAACGTCGTGCACGGGCACGCCTTGCTGCCGCAGCACGGCGGCGGGCACCGCGCCGGGCGACAGGCACACGACTTGCGCCGTCACCCGCGCCTTTGGCAGACGCGTGAGCAACGGCATGAACAGCGATTGCTGCAGGAGAGGCGCCACGCCGCCGGCGCTTACGATGTGCAGCACGCGAAGTTGTCGAAGATTTTCGTCGGACACGGTCGCTACATCTGTCAGTAAACTTCACGAAAGCGTAGCAGTACTGGGATTTGCCGACGCGCCGGTCGCGACAGTTTTGTTAAGCCGGCCACAATTCGCAGGTGACGAAAATTGGCAGGTAGAGAAGCAGGTCACACTTGAAGTGACCGATGACCCGTGACTGGTGGCTGGCGAGGAAGAACCGCGGCACGAGCAGCTCTGGCTAATCACGAATCACTAGTCACCAATCACCGCCGACCAGTCATCTCAGAGAAGTGAATTGTGACTTGTGAGCGGCGACTGGTTCAGTAAGAGGGTGACCGCGAGACGTCTGGACTGGTCGCCAATCACGAGTCACGAGTCGCTTCCTGCGCCGGCGCCGTCACGCCGCCGATGAGAACCAGGCGCATCGCCTCCTCGACCGAGAGATCCGTTTCGGCGAGTTCGTCCTTGTGCAGGTAAAGGGTGTAGCCGCCGATCTGATAGCTCATCGGAAAGTACACCGCCACGAGATCGGCGGCGGCGGCGCCGAACAGGCGCGGACTGACGTGTTCCTCCGTCACGAAACCGATGAGTTGCGCGCCATTCATGCGCCACAACACCACACGCTTCAGGTCGCGACCTTTGCCGCCTGCCGGCAGGAATCGCGTGAAGTCCTTCAACGCGCCGAATATCGTCTTCACGATCGGGATGCGCGCAAGCAGCGACTCGCCGAAGCGAAATAGCCGCCGCACGACGTACGCATCGACGATCACACCGATCAGCAGCACGAGCAGAAACGCGGCGAACAGACCCAGACCGGGCCAGTACCGCTCCGAAGGCAGCCAGCTGCGCAGCGGCCCGCTGAGGATCGACTCGGCAGTCGTCGCGAGCCAGATGACGACATAGATCGTGAGCCCGACCGGCAGGACGGCCGCGAGGCCCTTGAGAAAGGTATTCCACAATCGCCGCATGAATGCCCCTGAGTGGTTGTGCGCGTTGTCCGGAAGGCTTGGCGCACTCGCTGCCGTCCGACGGTTTGATGCTGAACCCTCGACTGACAACCGCGCTTGTACGACCGACGCGGCGCGCAGTATGAGGCGTTCCCGCAGTGAAGAAAAACTGCGCTGCGCGCCTGCTACACTGCGCGGCGATCGCCGCCGCCCTGCCGCCCGAATTCCTTCCGAATGGTCAGACGTTCCGCCGCTCTCGCCGCACTCGTAGCTCTCCTGATTTTCCCCGCCGTGCAGGCGCGCGAGGCCCAGCCGCCGCCCCCGGTGGTGCGCGCCATGACGCGCATGGGCGTGCCCATGGGGCACGTCAGCATCTATGTTCGCGATGCGGGTACGAACGAAGTCGTCGTCGACCTCGGCGCCGAAGAACCGCGCAGTCCGGCCTCCATCATCAAGGTGCTGACGACGTTCGCGGCGCTCGACATGCTGGGACCGGGCTATAGATGGAAAACGCGCGCGCTCATCGACGGTCGGCTTGCGAACGGGGTGCTCCACGGGAATCTGGTGCTGGTCGGGGGCGGCGACCCCTATATGACGAGCGAACGGTGGTGGAGTTTCGTGCAGAACCTGCGTGAGCAGGGGCTCGCGAAGATTACCGGCGACGTCGTCATTGACAACACCTATTTCGCGCCGATTCTTGACGATCGCGCCGCGTTCGACGGTCAGGCCTTCCGTACGTACAACGTGCTGCCGGATGCGCTGATGGTCAACTTTCAGACCACGCGCTTCACTGTCGCCGCCAATCCGCAACGCGCCAGGCCGCAGATCGTCCTCAATCCCTCGCCCGCCAATCTGGTCGTCAACAATCAGGTGCGTCTCGGGGGCGGCAAGTGCGAGGGCTACAACCGCGGCGTCAGCTTTGATGCATCGGACCTCAGCGATCCGAACACGATTACGGTGAGCGGCATATTTCCGGCGGCCTGCGGCAGCTTTTCAATAAGCCGCGCGATCATGACAGCGCCCGACTACGCCTACGGAACGTTTCGCACGCTGTTCACGCAGGCGGGCGGCGCGATCGACGGCGGGTTTCGACTGGGAGCGGCGCCAGCGGACGCGAAAGTACTGTACGAGCATGACTCTTTGCCGCTGCCCGACATCATCCGGCTCGTGAACAAGTTCTCCAACAACGTGATGGCGCGGCATCTGCTGCTGACGCTGGGCGCGGAAAAGTTCGGCCCGCCGGCCACGGCTGAGAATGGTCGCAACGCGATTCGCGCATGGCTCGCCGATCACGGCGTCGACGCCGCTGGTTTCGTTCTCGAGAACGGCTCCGGGCTGTCGCGCGCCGAACGCATCACTGCGCGCGGTCTGGGAGAAATGCTGGATATCGCCTGGCATAGTCCCTTCATGCCGGAATTCGCAGCCTCGCTGCCGCTCTCCGCCACTGACGGCACGCTGCGGAACCGCTTCAACTCTCCGGGCATGCAGGGACGGATTCGTCTCAAGACCGGGCATCTCGATGATGTCAGCGCCCTCGCCGGTTACGTCAATGCAGCGTCCGGCAGAACGTATGTGGTCGTCATCATCGTCAATCATCCGGGAGCACACACGGGCAGCGGCGAGGCGATTCAGGCGGAGTTGATTCGCTGGGTGTTCGGACAGTGATCGCCTCGTTTGACTGATCAACAGTGATCCGCTGCGCCAGCGCGACGGCTCGATGACTCATTCAGTCACCAGCCAATCGGTCGCGCTTTTCCTACGGCAAACTTACGCGCCCCAACGCCCTGTCTTTCCGGAACTGGCAAATCTCCGCTTGCGTTTGATGGGCACGAGCTTTTGGGTCAGCGACGCAACAGAAGCGACGCAGGTCGGCGAAAGACTCGCAGTTCCAGCCATAAAGGAGAGTTCCATGATTCGAGCATTTGTTGCGGCAACGCTGATCGCGCTTGGCTCCGGCAGCGCTTACGCGCAATCGCCCGAGAATGACGAAGGACTTTATCTCGGCCTCGGTTATGGCGCTTTCAATGTGAAGGTGGACGATCTCGACGACACGGACGAGGCCATAACGAGCGTCGACGACGATGACAATGCGTGGAAGGTTTTCGCGGGGTGGCGGTTGAATCCTTATTTCGCATTCGAGCTCAACTACGTCGACTTCGGCGAGCCGAACGACCGGCTTGACAGCTCGGGATCCAGCGGCGACTACCGGCTGGAGTTGAGCGGCTTTCAACCTGCGATCTACGGAACGCTTCCGCTCGGGCCCGTCGAGCTCTTCGCCAAGGTGGGCTACTACTTCTACGACGTGAATCTGAACGTGGATCTGGATGATCTCGGCGACGACGTCTTTCAATCGGACTCGAGCGAGGAGGACTGGTCGTACGGAGCCGGCGCGGGCGTGACGCTCTTCGAACGTCTGCACGCGAGGCTGGAATACGAGAAAATTGACTCGAGCTCGCTCGACGACTTCGATTCGATCTGGCTGTCAGGCGCCTGGCGGTTCTGATCCGGCTGATCCGTCATCCTCGTGAACGCGGCCAGATGAACTGAAGGTTCGATGATGAACTGAATGTTCGAATGTTCGATCTTGCGTCCGCGGGGGTGACGGAACCCTTCTGGCTTCTTCAGGAGCGGTTTACAAGCGTCACGCGACGTCCACCGCGTGTTGCGACAGCCGCACGGGCAGACGCATTCTTCCCCAGCGTCCGGGCGCTCCGTTGAACACGCCGGGGATGTGCGTCCCACAGCGCTCGCAGGCGCCGTCAGATGCAATCTTCCATTCACCGAGTTCGTACCAGTCGCGCTCGATGATTCGCGCCTGGCAGCCCGGACAGTACGTGCTCGAACCCTGCGGATCGTGCACGTTCCCGGTGTACACGTAGCGCAGGCCGTTTCTGAGCGCCATGGCGCGGGCGCGCGTCAGCGTCGCGGGCGGCGTGTTCGGTTTGTCGCGCATCTTCCAGTCCGGATGAAACGCCGTGAAATGCAGGGGCACGTCGGGACCGAGCTTGCTCATGATCCATTGCGTCATCTGATCGATCTCGGCGTCCGAGTCGTTCTCGCCCGGGATCAGCAGCGTCGTGATCTCGAACCAGACGTTCGTCTCGTGTCTGAGATACTCGAGCGTTTCGAGTACGGCCGCGAGTTCGCCCCCGCAGATCTTGCGGTAGAACGCTTCAGTAAACGCTTTCAGGTCGACATTGGCGGCGTCCACGTGACGGTAGAACTCCGCGCGCGGCGCGGCGCACATATACCCCGCGGTCACGGCGACGCTCTTCACGCCATGCTCATGACAGACGTCTGCGACATCCATCGCATACTCCATGAAGATCACGGGATCGTTGTAGGTGTACGCGACGCTCGAGCAACCGAGGCGTTTCGCCGCCGCCGCCAGCATCTCCGGCGTCGCACGATCCGCCAGCGTATCCATCTCGCGCGACTTGCTCATGTCCCAGTTCTGACAAAACTTGCAGGCGAGATTGCAGCCGGCCGTGCCGAACGAAAGCACCGAGGAGCCGGGCAGAAAATGGTTCAGGGGTTTCTTTTCGATCGGATCCACGCAGAAGCCGCTCGAGCGGCCGTATGTGTAGAGCCTGACCTCGCCGCCCTCCACCCCTCGCACGAAGCACAAACCACGCTGACCCTCATGCATCTTGCAGGCGCGCGGACACGCGTCGCACTGGACGCGACCGTCGTCGAGCGCGTGGAAATATTTCGTAGGATGGGACTCGGTCATTTCTCGACGCCTATTGCGCCTTGTCCGTCAGATCCACGTCATGGGCGTCCGCTGCCCCCGACTCTCTAGCGGACAACGCGCGCCGGACAACTGACAACCGCGCCTCAGCGCGGTATATGGTCTCTCATCATGCGCCCGACTACGAGCAACACAAGCATCCGACGCCCGGCGGTCGCGGGCCTCTTCTATCCTGCGGACGAGCATGAGTTGCGTGCAGAGGTGTCGGCGTATTTGCGACAGGCGCCAGCAACGTCCCCGACGACGCCGAAGGCGTTGATCGTGCCGCATGCCGGATACATCTACTCGGGCGGAATTGCAGCGGCCGGATACGCGCTGGTCGCGCCGCATCGGCAGACTATCCGCCGGGTCGTCCTCATCGGACCGAGCCATCGGGTGTACCTGCGCGGCGGAGCGCTCCCGCGCGCCGATGCGTTCGAAACGCCATTGGGCCGCGTCGCGATCGACTCGGAACTGAGAAGCGCGCTGCTGGCGCGACAGGATGTGCTCTTGTCGGACGAGCCGCATGCCCTTGAGCATTCTCTCGAAGTGCAACTGCCGTTCCTGCAGACGATCTTCGACGACTTTACGTTGCTGCCGATCGTTCTCGGCGCGGCCTCGCCTGTCTATGTCGCGTCGCTCCTCAACGATGTCTGGGGTGGACCGGAAACGCTGGTGCTGGCGAGTTCAGACCTGAGTCACTATCACGCCTATGACGATGCACAGAGCATTGACGCCGTCGACCAGCGCTGCGATCCTCCGCTACGATGCGCACCTGTCCGGCGAGCAGGCATGCGGCGCGGTTGCGATCAACGGCCTGCTGCAGCTCTCGCAGGCAAGACGCCTGCCCATCACGCAGATTGCACGCTGTAACTCCGGCGACACCGCCGGCGACCGTGCGCGCGTCGTCGGCTACGGCGCATTCTCAATTCAGGAACCGGCTCAACCTCTATGACGCTGAGTCCGGCGCAGCGACGGCAGTTGCTCGCGCTGGCGCGCACGTCGATCGAGTCGGCGTTGCCGCACGGCGATCTCGCGCCGCAGCCGCCGCGCAGAATGGACGCCGGAGCTTTTGGCTTTGCGCTCTTCATTCGTTACGTTGCGCATCGACCGGGAGCTGCGCGGCTGTTGCGGCACGCTCGACGCGCCGCGCCCGCTCGCTGAAGACGTCTGGCGCAACGCGTGGGCCTCGGGCTTTCGCGATCCGCGTTTCCCGCCGCTGACGCCGCATGAGTGGTCGCGGAGCGAACTGCAGTATCTCGGTGCTCACTCCCGCGCCGCCCATGTACGCCGCAAGCGAGCACGGACCTGCTGGCAGAATTGCGACCCGGCGTCGACGGCCTGATCCTTGCGCTCGGCGCTTCGCGCGTGACGTTCCTGCCCGCGGTGTGGGATCAGATCGCCGATCCGCAGACCTTCGTGCGTCAGCTGAAACTCAAGGCGGGCTGGCGGGCGGATTTCTGGTCGCCGCACATTCGCGTGTCGCGCTACGAGTCCGAGAGTTTTGGGGAGGAAGACGGATAGGAGCCGCGAAAGACCGCACAAAAGAAAAGACACTACCAAGCCCCGCGAGCGTGCACTGACCGGCGCAGATCCATGGTGCGACGCCAGCCCGATGCTTGTTGCTCCCAGG
This sequence comes from uncultured Gammaproteobacteria bacterium, assembly GCA_963723505.1. Lineage (GTDB taxonomy): Bacteria > Pseudomonadota > Gammaproteobacteria > Steroidobacterales > Steroidobacteraceae > Steroidobacter. Next base: position 248,544 of record CAVRQU010000013.1, on the reverse strand, counting down.
ATCTTCAGATTCCTTTTTGTGGCCTTTCGCGGCTCTTCTCTTATTCCGAGATGAGGGATAGCAGCGCCTCAACGGGCGTACCGACCCACGCAGGTCGCGACACGAGTTCGTTGCGCGTTTCGAGCAGCGCATGGGCGAGCTGGAACAGCGTCAGCAGCCGCGTCACATCGGACTGCGACTCGGGCAGATGCCGCGCGTCGCCGACGCCGCGTCGATACCCCGCCAGAAACGCCGCGCGCGTGACCTGCAGCCAGTCGGCCAGCGCGGGCTCGAGTCTTGCGCGCAAATCCGGGCGGCCAATCGTTGCGCGCTCCAGGGCGGCGGCGCGTGCGTAGTCGAAAGAACGCAGCACCGTGGCGACATCGCGCAGCGGCGAATCCTTGCGACGTCGCTCGTCGATGGGCAGCGACACATCGCCCTCAAAGCCCGTGATCAACAGATCGTTGGCGACGAGCAGCACCTTGCCGAGGTGCAGGTTGCCGTGATGTCGCGTCTTCAGGGCCACGAGCGGTTCGCTGCACAGTTCTCGAATGCGGCCGAACAGGCGCTCGCGCCTGGACAACAACGCTTCCGTCGGCGCGCGCGCGGCGTCGGGCAACGCCAGCAACTCTCTGCTGCAGTGTCTGCAGAACCTGTTCCGCGAGGAAATGCGTCGCGCTGTACCAACGCGAAAGATCCGCGGTGTTGACCGGCTCGGGGCGAACGCGGGATCGTCGACCGCGTCGGCGAGCAGCGCGTGCATCTCACCGACACGCCGACCCAGCGTGTGCATCTGCGTCGTGAAGAGTTCATGCGGCGCGGCGGCCGCGACGTCCTGTGAGTTGAGTCCGGCGGCGAACCGCTCGAGGTGGTTGATCGCGTAGTTCCCGACGTCGCCCTGGTGCCCGACTCGCAGGAACAATGCAGCGAGCACGGTTTCGTGCTCGGCCGCGTGGGTCACCACGCCAGCGAGTGCTGCGATCGATTTGAAGCCGCTGCGAGTGAGGAAGCTCGTCATCTCCACATCCGGACTCGGGCCCGGCTCGACCCGTCGATACGCCTTCAGGAACAGCGCATCGCCGAGAATCACGCTCGTATTCGTGGGTTCCGGCGCGATGTACTCGACGGCGCTCAGATCCGACAGGTTGAAGTCGGGCAGCGCAGCCGTTCGCTCAAAACGCAGCTCGCCGCCGGCAAACGGTTGCGTCGCATTCGCGGCGATGCTGTTCACGATGTGGATGCAGAAGCCCGGATCGGCGAAGGCGTCGATGAGTACGCCGACGCGGGCGTGTTCTCTGACTTTCGCGAGCGTCCATTCGGCGGTGCGCAGCACGTTCTCATCGCCGTCCTCCCACGCGATCGTCAGCGGCAGGAAGTAGGTCAGTTCGTCGCCCGCGCCCGAACGCGCTTCCACGTAGCTCAGCAGGAACGCTTTCTGCTCGCTGCGCCGCAGACTGCGGGCGCCGAGTCTGGCGGAAGCAAGCGAGCCCATGTGTCGCGTAAACCAACTGCGCGGCCGCAGGAACTCTGGCAGCACTTCGTGTTCGAGATGCTGCAGGGTGCGGCGCACGGTGCTCGCGCCCGTCGGGCGCGCGCTCTCCGGCAACAACGTCGTCAGTCCCTCGGTCAATACAAGCACCGGCAATTCGGTCGCCGGCATGCGCTCCACATGCCACGCAGGCGGGGCGGCGGAGTCGCTCAGCAACAGCCAGAAGAAGCCGTGCGCGGGCAGCGTGAGAAAGTACGGCAGTTCGCCGATCGGCGGGAAGGCGTTGCGACCCATGAGTTCGACCGGCACGCGCCCCTTGTACTTCGACAGATCGAGTTCCGCCGCCTGCGCGGTCTGCGACAGATTCGCAACGCACAGCACGATCTCCGCTCCGTAGCTGCGCACGTACGCGATGATCTTGCGGTTCTGCGGACGCACGAAATCGAGCACACCGCGCCCGAAGCAGTGATATTGCCCGCGCACGCTCAGGATGCGACGCGTCCAGTTGAGGAGCGACGACGGATCGCGGCCTTGCGCTTCGACGTTCACGGCCTGATAACCGTAGATCGGATCCATGATGAGAGGCAGGTAAAGCCGCTGGGGATCGGCGCGCGAGAAGCCGGCGTTGCGATCGATGTTCCACTGCATCGGCGTGCGCACCCCGTTGCGGTCGCCGATGTAGATGTTGTCGCCCATACCGATCTCATCGCCGTAGTAGATGATCGGCGAGCCGGGCATCGAGAGCAGCAGGCTGTTCACCAGCTTGATGCGATCGAGGTCGTTGTTGAGCAGCGGCGCGAGGCGGCGACGAATGCCGACGTTGACGCGCATGCGCGGCTCCTGCGCATACATGCGATACATGTAGTCGCGCTCACGGTCCGTCACCATCTCGAGCGTCAGCTCATCGTGATTGCGCAGGAAGATCGCCCACTGACAATTCTCCGGAATGTCAGGCGTCTGTCGCATGATCTCCGCGATCGGATAGCGATCCTCCAGCGCCACCGCCATGAAGATGCGCGGCATGAGCGGAAAGTGGTACGCGATGTGGCACTCATCGCCGTCGCCGAAGTATTCGCGCACATCCTCCGGCCACTGATTTGCTTCGGCGAGGAACATGCGTCCGTTGTAGCTCGCGTCCATCGCCGCGCGCATCCGCTTCAGGACCGCGTGAGTTTCCGGGAAGGTTCTCGTTCTTCGTACCCTCGCGCACGCACAGGTAAGGAATCGCATCGAGCCGCATTCCGTCGACGCCCAGATCCATCCAGAAGCGCATGACCTGGATGACGGCTTCGACGACGCGCGGATTGTTGTGGTTCAGATCGGGCTGGTGCGAGAAGAAACGATGCCAGTAGTACTGTCCCGCGACAGGATCCCAGGCCCAGTTGGACGTTTCGCTGTCCGTGAAGATGATGCGCGTGCCGGCCAGCTTCTTGTCGTCGTCGCTCCAGACATAGAACTCGCGCGCCGGGGATCCTTTTGGGGCGCGGCGCGCCTCCTGAAACCAGGGATGCTGGTCGGAAGTGTGATTGATGACCAGTTCGGTAATGACCTTCAGCCCGAGGCGATGCGCCTCGTCGATGAAGTGGCGAAAGTCATCCAGCGCGCCGTAGTCGGGGTGCACGTTGCAGTAGTCGCCGATGTCGTAGCCGTCGTCGCGCTGGGGCGACGGATAGAACGGCAGCAACCAGATCGTGTTGACGCCCAGCTCGTGAATGTAATCGAGCCGCTGCGTGAGTCCGGCAAAATCGCCGACGCCGTCGCCCGTCGAATCGTGAAACGCCTTGACGTGCATCTGATAAATGACGGCGTCCTTGTACCAGAACGGATCGGAAGCGGCGGACTGCGCCTGGCGGATTGCAGACGGCTCGGAAGCGTCGCGACCGACGCGCTCATCGCCGGAGCGCGGCGCGCGTTCCATCGGTCGGCTGGAGATCGGCTCGTCAGTCATGATGAACGTTGTTCTGGAGACCTGCTGTAACGCCCGCCCTGCTTGCCAAGGTTCCCCGGCGCGGCTGTCGGCTCATATCAGAACTTCCCGAGAGCGGCTTGTTGGAGCCCCACCTGCAGACGCCTGGCGCGAGTTGACGCGCCCGTCTCTCGCTCCTACTTTGCTTACAAGTTTTCTGCGAGGGGAGATTGCAATGGGGGAAGTCCACCTGGCGCGCGCGCAGTTTCATACGATGGTCGAAGGCACGAAGGAGGACTGGGCGTGCATCAACGAGGCGATGAAGCCGTTCATCGCAGAGCTGCCGGACCGCGTGCTTGCTCATCTGCGCCTGCTCGAAGGCGACTGCGGCGGGTTCGCCGTGGATCGCATGGAGCACTGCCTCCAGACGGCGACGCGGGCCCACCGGGACGGCCGCGATGAGGAGTATGTCGTGTGCGCCCTGCTGCACGACATGGGCGACATCCTCGGTCCGCGCAATCATGCCGATATCGGCGCAGCGATTCTGAAACCCTTCGTGTCCGCCCAGAACCATTGGATGGTCGAGAAGCACGCCATTTTTCAGGGCTACTACTTCTTCCATCACCTGGGGCTCAATCGCGATATGCGCGACCAGTTCCGCGATCATCCCTGGTATGGCTATACGGAAGAATTCTGTCGCCTGTACGACGCGCCTGCGTTCGATCCGAAGTTCAACAGCATGCGGCTCGAAGAATTCGAGCCCATGGTGCGGCGCGTATTCTCGAACGTGAAAAATTCAATCTACGTGCCGCAGCCGGCGCGCTGACAGGGGCGGTCACGCGGGTGAGCACGCAGTTGTGGGTCGACGAGATCGTCTCGCGCTCGAGACGTCGGCGGCGGGCGAAGCCGCGCATCATCGAACGGAGCAGCCGGGGAGGCGCCTGGTGTGACGACATCTGTCGATGGGCGCACCGAGGCGGGCGAGTCACGTTTACGTTCGCATCGGCGCCGCCCTCGAGCGCTCCTCATGACGCACTGGCTCGGATGCAGAACTCCAGGACGCTGTTTTTGCCGCACCTGAACGCGACGCTCCGCCATCTTTCCGCGATGCAGCACGACAAGAAGACGCTGACGCAAGCGTCGCGTTCGCGTCTGTGTGCGCGCACTGATGTGAACCCATGGGCGATGTATGGCCACTCACGGCGAGTGACAGCCGGAGCGCGTCGAGGCGAGGGAACGTCGTCTTGTACGGCCGCAGTGGAGCCCTTAGCCTTCGACGAACCGACGAACCCCTGTGAGCGTTACTACGTCGATCATGCAGTGTCGATACTCCGTTGCTGCACTATTCGTTCTGGCGCTGACCGCCTCGGCCGCGTACCCGGCGGCGCCGCCAAGGCCCGAATCACAACAGGAATATTGGGCGCAGTTCGATCGCCGCGACTGGAGCGCTGCGATTCTCGCCGCTGAAAAACTCGTCGCCGCGGCGCGCGAGAAACAACCCCCGGAACCTCTGCCTCTCGCCGAAGCCCTGTCGCTTCTCGGCGGAGCGCGGCTGGGGGCGGCCGACTATGTCAACGCGGAAGCTGCGTACACGGAAGCGCTGCAATTGGTCGAGACGCATGGCGGCGCGATGAATGCAGCGCTGCTCGATCCGATGCGCGGTCTTGGCTACACGTTCGCGGCCACCGGACGGCACGCAGCAGCGGCGGCGTTGCTCGATCGCGCCCTGCTCGTCTCGAGACGCAATCACGGTTTGTTCGACATCAGCCAGCAAAGCGTGCTCCGTCAGCTCGCGACCAGCCTCACGAAACTTGGCCGTGCGCCTGAAGCCGAGCGGCACATGAACTACCTGTTGCGCGTCGCTGAACAGACCTATGGCGCCGGCAGTCCGCAGCTGGCGCCGACTTTGTGCCTGGTCGGCGATTGGTACTCCGACGTCGCGGAGTTCGACCAGGCGCGTGCGCAGTACCGCACTGCGATCGACCTCGTGACCAAGAAGCTTGGACGTTCGCACCTCGCCGCCGTCGAACCGCTTCAGGGACTGGCTCGTACGTACACACAGGAGCTGTACTACTCGACGCTCGGAATCCGCACCTCGCGCGAGCGCGTGCCGACCGACGCGGACGGCGCGAGCAACGAAAATCAGGCGATGAATCCGCGCTATCTGGATTCGGAAGGCGAAAAGGCGCTGGAGCGGGCGCTGAAGATCATCGAATCGCAACCCACGCCGCCGCGCGAAGCCTACATCGAGACGCTGATCCAACTCGGCGACTGGCGTCAGATCAGGCAACAGAAGGATCGCGCGCTGCCGCTCTATCGGCGCGCCGCAGCGCTCCTCGCCGAGGGCGGCGCAGCACAAAGCGACGAATCTCCAGCAGATAAAGCTGAAAAAGCAGATCAGGATGAAAAACCTGCGCCGCTCAGTTTCCCAGTGCGCGTCTACTATCCGACGCCGTGGCTCGCCACCAGGAACCTGACTTTGTCATCGGACCAGGTGGACGAGACGTACGTACAGGTGGAGTTCACGGTGACCCGAGAGGGCGAAGTGACCAACGCACGCGTCATCGAGCAGAACGGGACGGCGCGCCAGGTCGCTGAGAGCCTTGATGCGATTCGCGGCGCGCGCTTCCGACCGCGCTTCACCAACGGCGAAGCCGTCGATACGCCCGCCGTGACGCATCGCGAAGTCTTCAGGACGCGCAAGCAACCGAGCCCCAACGGGCAGTCCTGAGACGTTGTCGGTTCTCCGTCTTCCGTTGCGCGCAGAGGCGCAAGATCGTGCGGTCATCCCTGCGCGAACGCTTCGACTTCCGGCTCGGGCTCTGCAGGCTTTTCCGGTCGGCTCTTCCTGCGGGTCCGGCTGCTTCGCCGGCGGCGCCCCGGCGGGCGGAGACTCAGGTTCTTCGCCGGGCGACGCAGGCGGCGGCGCATCCACGGATTCAGGCTGCGGCAACAGACCTCGGACGATCGCCTGTTCGCGGAACTCCACGGCGAGCTTGGCGCCGGCGTCGCGCATCGCGAGCGCAGTCGCGGCGGCCAGCGGCGCCTCGCTCGACAAGCCCTGCGCAGGCGAAGTGCCGTAGCCCGTGAAGCCCCAGGAATCCGCGAGCTTGCCGTCGGGCAGATACACGTTGACCCGATACTTGATGCTCACCGCGAAGAACGGCGAGCCGGCGTCGCGCGGCGTCACGAACGCATACTCCTCGATGCTCGGCTCCAGAATGGCGCGAATTCCCTGCGCCTGGGTGCCCGCGTTCACACTATCGACCGGCACAACGCGCTCGAACATCGCATTGACCAGGCGCGTGATGCCGTCGGATTGCGCCTTGCCAAGCTCCACGTTCCAATCGGTGCTCCAGCGCTCTTCGCGATGTACGTACTGCGAGAACTCCTTCGGGATGAAGAGCGCTACGCCCACCGGAATCTTCACCACGAGAGGCGCAGGAATATTCGTGTTGGCGATCAGCCGGATGGGCCCGCACCCGGCGAGCATGACCAGGGCCGCGCTGACGACGAAGCAGGATGGCGTGAAAGCGCTTCAAGTGGACCTCGGTCGCGGCGGTTCGGCGTTCACGGTCGGCGGAGGTGGAGCTGCATCACCAATACGAAGCTGCGGGCCGCGGCGCTCCGGATCGTCCAGCCCGACGAAGGAGCCGCCGTTGCGCTGACACATTATGCGCATCAGCGTCGCAAACCGGATGCTCGTGTATTGCGGGGCGTCTGGCCGTACTGGAAAACCGATAGCGTGGATGCGCACGCGACGTTCCCCCGGCTCATCCTCGCGATTCATGACGTCCACGCCCTTGAGCACAGAATCGATCGAAGGCCCTGTGAACTCATCGCCAAATACGTACAGGCTGATTTTCTTGTCCTTGGAGTAGTACGTACGGATGGCCTCGACGATGCCCTCGATCGGGCTGGAATTCGAGAAAGCGTTCCAGGTGCGCAGGCGTTCGATCACCGTACGGCGCTGGGCGGGCGTGTCGGGAATCCACTTGCCCCGATAGCTCGTGAACATGTACGTGCCCTCGTCGTTCATCACCTGGAAGCCCTTCACGTGGGGATACAGGTTCAGTGTCTCCTCGATCTTGACCAGCAGCATCGGCCAGACGTAGTTGAACATGCTGCCCGAGGTGTCGATGATGAAGATGATGTATTCGCTGTCGACCGGAATGCCGCCGATGGCGTCGTCCTTCTTGCGACGGAAGCCCTGGCCGAGCAACCGCTTCATTTCCTCGGTCAACGTCTGCTGCGCCGAGGCGAGCTGGCCTTCGAGGTGATTGGCGACGTCCGCTTCCTGTTTCGACGCCCGGAATTTCCCGCGGATGTCGCTCAGGTCGCCTTGCAGCCGCGCAACGCGCGCTTTCACGTCCGACAACTGTTCCTGACGCGCCTTCAGATCGCGATTCAGGATGTCGCTCTGTCCCTCGATGTCGATGATCTCGTCCTGGAGCTTCAGGAGCTGCGCCTGCGCGTCCTTCTGGGCCTGCTCGATCTCAGGCGTGCGCACGTCGCTCAGCACCAGCAGCAGCACGACGGAGCCGAGACCGCACGTGATGCAGTCGAGGAACGCGATGCTGAAGATCTCGGTTTCGCGGCGGTTGAGTCGGCGGGCCATAGCAGGTGTCCGACGGTTGACGGCTGACGACTGACGGCTGGCCAGAGTCGGAGGACGGCTGACGGTTTCGTCGGTCAAGGCGAACGTGGACCGTCTTCCAGTCTGGCCAGTCAGCCAGTCGACCGTTAGCCAGCAGACTCCTCTCCGCTCATGGCCAATCCTTCGACGGACTCATGAAGGAGCCTCCGGAGCGGCGTGCAGCGAGCCAGAAAGCGCTCGGCGCCATCGGATCGCCTTCCATCGGCATCAGGATCACGTTGAACGGCACGCCCTGCGGGTACTTCGCAAACGCGCGCTCGAACAGTTTCAGCCGATCATCGCCGTCGATCGTCTTGCGAATCACGGGGGCGGAGGCGCCCTGCGTCGGCAGGCCGTCGGTGACCATGATCACGTTGTCCGGGCGCGGATTGAGCGCATTCAACGCCGTGATCGCGTTCTCCAGGCTCGTGCCGTCCTTCGGGATCGTCTTGCGCAGAGCCGCAATCGCATCGCTCATCGCGTTCGGATCATTCGACTTCAGCCATTTGCCGTCGGTGCCCGGCGCGAGCGCCCAGGCCTTCGTGTTGAATGCGTAAATCTGGAACTCACCTTCGATCGGCATCTGTGCGGCGAGCCAGTCGACGGTCGACGAGCGTGCGGCGCCACTTCTCCGACATCAGCTTGCGGCCATCCGACATGTTGCGCATGCGCAGGATGTTCACGACGGTGTCATCGAGCATGCTTGCCGACACATCGACCAGCAGCAGGATGCGCTCGCCGCCGATGCGCAAGCCGGTGAGGTATTGCCGATCACCTGTGCCGATAAACCCGCGGACGCGAGTGCCGGTCGCGCTTGCCTTCTCCGCGGCGCCCTCCAGACGGCGCGTGCCCTCCTCCAGCGATTTGAGATCCGCTTTGAGGCGTTCGATCGCTTCGCGGCGCGAGATGGTTTCCTTGTCGGAGTCCGCCAGCTGCAGCTTCATGCGATCCGTTTGATCGATCACGCGCGTGCCAAGACCTTCCGTGCGCACGCGCTCGGCGTCAGTCTGAATCAGCGAGTTGCGCAGCACGACCAGGCGCTGATACCCCTCGAGCACCTCCTCTTCCATCTTCGCGACTTCGGCGCGCATCGCCTGAGTCTCGGTCTGACGGCGCAGGCCGCCGTTGGCGTTGATCAGCGTATAGACGAGCACCACGGACCCGAACGCGCAGGTGATGCAGTCGAGGAACGCCATGCTGAAGACATTCAGTCTGCCGGCGCGCCATCGTCGTTTACCAGTTGGATGAGTTCGAGCGTAACGCCCGGGCTGCCCAGTCGCAGGCGATCGCCGACCGTGAGTACCGTGCGGCCGGCGACGCGTTCATCGTTGATGTAGGAGCCGTACGTACTGTGGTCCTCTACGATGACGGCGCCGTTGCGACGAACGAGCGTGCAATGGGAGCGCGATATCCCCGGCGCGGCCCCCGGCAGGGTGAGCGCGCGCGCGCCGGCGTCGACCGACCAGCCGATAACGAGCGGTCGCTCGCTCACCCGCCACGCTCGTCCATTGAACAGAACATGCGTGGGTCGCAACGCCGCTGGCGTGGACTCCGCGTCCATGCTTTCGCGCGCCGAATCTGCGCGCGGCGTCGGGAGTTGATATACGAGGGCGAGCGCGTCGGCCGGACGCTGGATCGCCGCCGCATATTGCAGAGCGCCCAACGCCGCCGCGCCGCGCGGCAACACCTGAATCGCGCAATCGCGCAGCGAACCCAGTCGCTCGAGCAAGCCAGGCAACGCTGCGATGCGCTCCGAGAGCCGCAGTTCGATCGGCAGGCCAGCCACGCGCGAGCCCTGCACCAGGCGCAGGAGTTCGCCGTAGTGCGGCTCTGCGGCGGCGATGAACTGCGCGCGCTCAAGTTCGATCTCGAGCGCACGATCGCCGAATTGCATCGACAGCGTGATGCGTTCGGCGTCCCCGAGCGATTTGAGCCATGCGGGCAACTGATCGAACAGGCGTTGCTCGGCGCCCGCTTCGTGCAATGGGTCGAAGCGCGTCTTGCGCACGAACTGCGCGGCGATGAACTGCATCCAGGTCTGCTGCAGATCGAGCACGCCATGACGCAGGGCGATTTCGTACCGGCTGCGCTTCAGCGCTGCGCCGCTGTGCTCGAGGACGGTGAGCAGGGCCTGGTGCAGTTCGATATCGAGGTGCAGCACGCGCGCCGGCGCCGGTTGAAGGCTGGCGGCGGTCAGCGCTGCATCGACGAGGCCGGCCACGCGCACGCCGGTTTCATTGACTACGCCGAGCAACAGACTCAACTGCTCGCGGCTGTAGCCCGCCGGCGCCGCGAGCAACACGCCTTCGCCCTCGCTTTTGTACTGGCCGAGAAGAGCCTGCGCCTGCGCGAATGCGATGTCGGCGGTCGTGCGCGCCAGCCGCGACGGTCGGACGAGCGGCTCGACGCTCAACGCGCGCCAGAAATTGCTGTGCGCAAACAGCGGGGTCAGGCGCATGCGCTGTACGGCGTCGGCGCCCGTCAGCGTGGCTGTATCGTCCAGAATCGCTACGCCAGGCGTCTCAGTCAGGATCTCGCTGTCGTCGCCGCGCCGGCGCGCCAGCACGAGACCCGAATCGATGAGTGAGAGCGCGAGCATGACGGTTGGCGGTTGACGCTAAGAACGGTGTTTCTCTTCTCTTGCCGTCAACGGTCAACGCTCAACCGTCAACGGGCGAGACGCCTATCTCACCTGCATGTGCCTGATCAGATGCTGATCGATCCAGTGATCGGTGTCGTGCACGAACCCCTCCTGGGCCTGCTGCAACTGATGCAGAAAGAACATGAGGATAATCGTGAGCGACAGAGCGACGAACGTGGAGTTGAACGCAATACCGAGGCTCGAGGTCACCGAGGTGATGTCGCCGCCGACGGCCTGATTGGCTTGCAACAGCGCATCGCCGATATGACGCACGGTGCCAATGAAACCAATCGCCGGAATGGCCCACGCGATGTAACGGATCATCGCGAGGCCCGAGTCGAGCCGATCGGCCTCCGAGTCGCACACCGCGCGCGACGTTTCGGCCGAATCGCGAATGCTGCGCGTCGCCGCGAACCGATCGAGCGTGCGTTGCAGGGCGCGCACCACCAGCATCGGCTTGTTCTCCTCGGGCAGTCCTTCGAGCTGACGTGCGTAGTCCTTGGCGTCCTCTGGCAAGACCTTGATGCCCTCTGGCACGTGGATCAGTTCGCGATCCAGGAATTTGCGCTCGCGCCGCACCAGCAACCCCTTGTAACCGATGATCAACATCGCCCAGACGAAATGGATGACCTCCAGTTCCTGTTCAAAATCCTTGATGACGAGGAAGAAAGAGCGCTTCGGCACGTAGGTGCGATCCTCCTTCATCCGCTGCAGTTCGACCGCCGTGATCGCATCGCCCTGCGGGCGAATCCAGGCCACGTACGTCGCGTGCACCGTGATGATCGTGAAGACGAGGGCGAACAGCGTCACGAAGAACTCGCTCGGGTACTGGCTGCGGCGAGGCGTGGGTGCTTCGGCGGTGGTGCTGACCATGTAGGAATATCTCTCCGCGTGATTATCGCCAGGGCCGCTGGCGCTCAGGGAAACCTGTGGAAACGCTGCTCACAATCTTTCGCAGACTTCCAACCGATCAGCAACGACGGAATGACGCATGGATTCAACCATCCTCAGATGTCGACAGGGAATGAGACGTCGAAGTCCGCGCGAACCTGCTCGGACGGCGTAAACCGTTGCGGCGAGCCGGCCTTGTCGGCGGCGGTTGGCGCCCGTTTCGCCTGCGGATCCTTATCCTCCTCAGGGGCGGCGGCGGTTGGCGTCCGTTTCGCCTCCGGATCTTTATCCTCCTCAGGGGCGGCGTCGGTCTTGCTCTTCTCGTCCGTTCCTTGCTCCGGCGCGCCGACGGGTTTGCTCGCAGCGCTCTTCGCCTTGTCGACCTTTTCGGCCTTGCCCGCGTCGTCCGCGGGCGGCGCGGCCGGTTCGGCCGCGAACAGCAACGAACCGCTTGCCCCCAGAACGGCGAGCATGATCACTAGTCTCATCTGCGGATTCATCGTAACGCCCTCGCTTACTCGGCGTACCGGGCGATCCGGAAGCCAAGATCGTTGCGCGCGTTGTCGCCGAAGTCGCGCGCCGACAGTCTCAAATCCGTCACGCTCGAATTCTTCCAGCTCGAACCGCGGATGACGTGCTGCTTGCCCTCCGCGGGGCCGGTGGGATCCACCGCCACGCCGGTCGCGTCCACGCTGACAGTGTAGTAGTCATGGACCCACTCGGCGACGTTGCCGCCCAGATCGTGCAGCCCCAGCGTGTTCGGAGGAAACTTCGCGGCGGGCGCAGACGCAGCAAAGCCATCGTCATACTCAGGAATGACATCCTGAATGATCAGACGTGCGGTCGCATCGGCGTAATTTCCCGAACGCGGCGCAACAGGCAAGACGTCGCCCCACGGGTAGCGGCGCAGTGCGCCCGTGCGGTCGCGGCGGGCCGCCCATTCCCATTCGGCGTCGGTAGGCAAACGGTAACCGTTGGTCAGCGGCGTCTTGGCCGCCAGACCCTCGCCCTTCTTTTCGTAGGCCGGCGCAAGCCCTTCCTGCTCCGAAAGCCAGTTGCAGTACAACGCCGCCTCCTCCCACGTGACGCCGACGACGGGTTGGTTGTCGAGATCGAGCGTGTGGTTGCCGACGATTCCGGAACGGTGCTCGGGTTTGAACTTGCGATATTGTGCGTTCGTGACCTCCGCGACGCCCAGGTAGAAGGCGCGCTTGATTTCGACGTCGCGCTGCGCCTCGTTCGCGCGACGGCCAGGCTCCCGACGCGGGCTGCCCATCGTGAATCGGCCGATCGGCATCAACTTCAATTGCAGACCGCTCTTGGTGCTGATACTCGCCGGCGTGGCGGCGAGACGCGTCTGTTCGGCGGTGAGCAGCGTCGTGTCGACAACCTGCTGAACGCCCGGCCGCGGCGTGACGCTCGTCTTGTAGTCCACGAACCCCGCCTTGCGAATCACGAGTTCATGCGTGGTCGCGACCAGGCGCAGCGTCTGATTTGCGGCGCCGCTCGCCTTGCCGTCCACGAAAACCTGCGCGTCGCCAGGCTGCGCTCGCACCGTGATCTCACCGAACACGCCGCTCAGCGGCACAGAGAGCGAACGTTCTTCGCCCGCGGCAAGCGTCAGCTGTCGCGTAGCCGCTTCGTAGCCAGGACGTGTGAGCACGATGCTGTGCGCGATGTCGGGCCGCAATTCCAGCGTCAGCGGCGTCTGACCCCGGTACACGCCGGCGATCGACACGCTCGCCGCGGCGGGTTCAGAACGCAGCGTGAGGCGCGCGTCGGGCAGGCCGAGCTTGATCGGCCCGAGCGCAAGCGGTTCGTTCGCCTTCACCTGAACATCGGTCATCCACGACTTGAAGCCCTCGAGCCGCAGTTCGACGGGATGGTTGCCCGCCAGAATTTGCGTCGTCAGGGGCGTCGCGCCGCGGGCCTCGCCGTTGACGAACAGCTGCGCGCCCGCAGGCTCCGATGTAACTGTCACGTCGGCCCAGTTCGGAGCGAGCTTCGGCCGGAATGTCTGCGCCTTGCCTGCGCCCTCGACCTCGACGTCGGCGCTGAACGGTTGATAGCGCGCCGCGGCGATATCGATCCTGTGACGGCCCGCCGGGAGTTCGTATTCGCCGGGCGCCTGGCCGACTTGCTTGCCGTCCACAGTGACCGCAGCGCCGGCAGGCGCATCAACGCGAAGACGTCCCGGCAATTTCGCGAGCTTGAGTTCGAACTGCTGATTTGGCGCAGCGGTGATGCGGGCCGTCAGCTCGGCGGGCTTGTAGCCGGGCAGCTCTGCGCGAATGCGGTATTCGCCCTGGCGCAACAGGACTCGATCTCCAAGTCGAATCGCGAGCATCGGTCCCGTGACCTCGACCTTCGCCGCCGCCGGATCGGGCCGTACGCGGATCGACGTCGCGGTGAAAATGAACCACAGCACCGCAGCGGCGGCGATCGCGACCACCCCAAGCGCTATGCGCAGCGGATTAAAGGAGATTGCGCGCCGGGCGCGTCGCGCCTCCGATGGACTAAAGCGGATCGCATCGATCCGTTCCGCTTCGCCGTCGCTCTCGCCATGCAAATGGGCGCTCGCGGGGATGATCGGCGGCGCCGTTATGTTGCCGGCCGCCCCGTCGTCGACTTCGATCACACGGAGGTCATCGCTCTGCGACACGCGCAGACGCGCTGCGCCGAAATTGACGACGTCCCCGGTGCGCAGCCAGGTCGAGCGACGTACACGCTGGCCGTTATGCAGGACTTCAGCGCCTTCTGCAGGTTGCACGAACAGCTGATCGTCGTGCAGCCCGAGATAAGCCTCCGTTCCGGGCGGGCGGCCAGCCATGACGACGGCGCTGCCCTCGCCGCCCACCGCGATCGGAAAGTCCTGAGCCGCGAACCGGCGTTCGCCGAGCGCTTCGCGCAGCAACAGCGCGCTCAAATGCGGTCCTCGCAGCGAATGACGATCGGTTCGAGCGCCGCGCCGGGAGCGACGTTGATCTGACGCCGCACATCACGATAGCCGGGCCGGGTGCCGACGACGGTGTAACTGCCCGGCGCGAGTTCGAGCGAACGCTGAGCGAACGCGCCCAGTTCACCGACGCGGTAAATCGTCACCTGAGTCAGATTGTCGGATTGCAGCGCGATCGGCACCGGAACGTCGGCGCGGGCCACCCAGTCGGTGAGCGTTGCGATCTGTTTTCTGAGGAGCTCACCTGGATTCGCGATGCTGTTCGCACGCGCCAGTGTGTCGCGCGCCGCCGCGCGCACGGGCTGGCTGAAGAGCCGCTCGGGCTGCGTCAGATACAACTCCAGTTGCTCGTTCAGGGCCGCACGCGGCGAAGTGCGCGCGACGCCTTCGTTAGCTGCCGCGATCGTCGAATCGAGCTCGATCACCGCGCGGTATTCCTTGAGGGCGTCGCTCCAGCGCTCCTCAGCCTCGAGTCGCTGCGCAGTCGTGAGCTTCGCGGCAATGACGCCCGTACGCTGTTCCTGCTCGATCTGACGCAACGCCTGACCGATCTCCGGCGCATCAGGTCGGATCTTGCGGGCCGCTTCGAACGCACTGCGAGCGTGGGCGTAGTCGGCGCTCGCCAGTGCGCCGAAGCCGCGCGCCATCGCGCTCGCAAACGCATCGCCGGCGAGCCGCGCCTCGATCCGGGCGACGCCCTCGGCGGCGCGCGGCGTCTGCGCATCGAGCGCGAGCGCCTTGCGGAAATTCGCTACCGCGGCGTTCACGTCGCCTTCCTTCTCGAGCCGCTCGGCGTCGGCGACCAGTTTCAGCACTTCATCCAGCGTTCCTGCGCGTTTCAGGCCTTGCGCGGCCAGCTGATTGCCGGCCTCGATCTTGCTCGCGAGGCCGAACGCAGCCTTCGCATCCTCGGAACGTCCCTGCTCGAGCGCTTTGGCCCCGGCCTGCAAATATTCCTTCAGCGCCTCGCCCGCGCGCTTCTCGAGAGCATTGAGCAGCGGAGGCGCCTTGGCGAAGTGCTCCGCGGCCGCGATGTACTCGCGCTCTGCGTACGCCGCATCGCCAGCGGCCAGTGCGTTCGTTGCAGACTGGTAGTCCGCACCGCCCCACTGGGCGGCCGCGCGAGCCGTGAGCTTCTGGAGACGTTCGTTGATGTCTGCACGCAGTTCGTCGGCTTGCTGCTTGGCGCGCGCCAGGGCGGCGAAGTCAGTTTCCTCCTGTTTCTTCTGCGCCGAGGCTGCAGGCTTCACGGGCGACGCGGCTTGCGTGTAACGAGCGGTCTCGCTGTGGCCTACCCAGCGCGGCAGCGCAAAGATAACGATGATCAGGCCAAGTACGCCGGCGACGACGGCCGCAGCCCCGAGCCCCCCTCTGAAGCCCTGACGGCGGAGCTCAGCCTCGCTCGGTCCTGACGTCGTCGCTCGACGCCATTCGCCTCGCAAGGTTTCGCCCTGCCCTGGCCTGTT
Organism: uncultured Gammaproteobacteria bacterium; assembly: GCA_963723505.1. Classification (GTDB taxonomy): domain Bacteria; phylum Pseudomonadota; class Gammaproteobacteria; order Steroidobacterales; family Steroidobacteraceae; genus Steroidobacter. Next base: position 232,580 of record CAVRQU010000013.1, on the reverse strand, counting down.
TGCAGGCGGTTCGATGCGCAGCGGGTTCTGTTCGTTGTTCATGATCGATAGGACCGGCAGCTCTGCAAGGGCCGCGTTCAGTTCTTGCTCAACAGTGTGCATGTCCGGCCGCTCGTTCGGCGACTTCGCCAGCATGCGCGCCACCAGTTGCGCAAGCGGCGCAGGCGTCGGCTCGCGCAACGCAGCCGGCGACTCGCTTCGGATTCGCTCCGCGGTTGCCCGCGGCCAGAACGGCGGGTAGCCGCTCAGCAATTCATACAGCATCGCGCCGAAGCCGTACACGTCGTCGCCCGGGCTCGCCGGTTCGCCGTCGAGCTGCTGCGGACTCATGGTGTACAACGATCCGCGGCCCGCACCGGATGCGGGCGCCGCTGCGGTCACGAGCGCCATGCCGAAGTCCGCCAGCCGCGGCGCGCCGTCGGAAGTCAGCAGCACATTCGCCGGCTTCACGTCCCGATGCACGACGCCCGCGCGATGCGCATGCGCAAGCGCCGCAGCGATCGGCGCCGACGCGCGCACTATCTCAGTGACGCCACGACCGCGCAGCTGCGTAAGATCGCCGCCGGACGCGTACTCCATCGAGATGCACGCGTAGTTCCCGAACCGATGCACGCCCTCGACGCGCAGGATGTTCGGATGATCGAGCGCCTGAATGCGCGCAAACTCGCGCTCGAGCGCGGCGCGCGCCGCTTCACTTCCTGCGAGCGTCTCGTTGAGCGCCTTCAGCGCAACATGGCGACCGCGCTGGCGATCCTGCGCAAGCCACACCTCGCCGCCGCCGCCCGCCCCCAGACGACGGACCAGAACGAATCTCGCAGACAGTTCCTGCCCGCTCTCCAGCATGATCTGTGTTCAGTCGTCTACGAACTACGCAAGTAAGCGCCGTCACCCGCCGCTTTCGGCAGGTTGCGCTTCATCCGCAGCCGCCGCAGGCGCCTGCACCGGCACACCGGTCTCGTTTTCGTACAGTTCCTTAAGCAACCGGCGCCATTCGTGATATTGCTCTTCCGCCGTACCCTTCAGCTGCAGCGTCCGGCCCTCGACTTCGACGACCATCGGTTGCACTTCGGCCTGGAACGATTCGCCCAACTGCTTGAGCGAATCGGAATGCATTTTCACCTCGGCGCCCTTGTCGAAGCCGCTCTTGACGGCGTACGCGCCGCCGAAAATCGCGCCGGTCGCGGCCGCCTGACCAGCATACGTGCCCGTTTCGCTGCCTACGACGAGACCGCCGACGATCGCCGCCGCGCCGAGAAGCTTGCGCGTGATCGAGGCGCGACGCGCCTCGTCTTCAGCCTCGAGCTCCGCGTAGCTGTAGCGACGCCAGTTCGTGTACGGCTCCGACATGTTGTCCGCGAACAGAGCGTAGTGCTCGTTGATGGTGTCGAGCAGTGCATAGTCGCGCTCACGGATGCGATCCATGCGCATTACCAGCGGATCGTCGCCGGCCGGCAATCGCACGACCTGGAGCGTCCCGCTCTTCTTGTCCTCAGTCAGGTAGGGCTTGAACGCATACGGCGCGAGATCGGACGCGAAGCGCAGCTCGGAGACGCGGCGCACGGTTTCCAGATCGCTGGTCGCCAATTGCTGCCGATACGCGAGCATGTCGTTCGCAAGATTGCTGTACAGGTTCTGAAACGGATCGCGCGGTCGACCGCTCGTGTCCTTGTAGGAGCGCGTGTCGGCGATCTGTTCGTATTCCTTGCGGAACCACTGGCGACCCGTGGCGTCCTGAACCGTCACATCGAGTCGCAGCAATTGCCCGTTCGACTCGACGATTCGCCCGGAGACATAGACGTCCAGCGCATCCGCGTCGGAGGGCATCACCCGCACCTGACCCCAGTGGCCGGTCCCTTCGAGCGTATTGCGGATCTGCATCGGAAAGTAGCGCGCCTCGGCCTTGCGCACCTCGGGAAAGATGTGCTCGCGCTCCTGTTGTTTCTCTTCCTTCGGGACGTTTTCGTCGAACAGCCGCACGCCGATGTCGAGCAACTGCTCGGCCGGAATCTCCTGCGCGGCCTGGATCGCCTTCACGCGCGGCAATGGACGCGTTTCGTGAGTGACGCAGCCGGCGACGCCGAGCGACGCGGCGGTGAGAAGCAGAATGGCGATCGGGCGATTCATAAGCGTTCAACCATAGTCTGGTGTGTCTTTAACCGGTGCTCTTCTTGTAGTCGCGATACTCCTGCCACAATTTGTCGCGCAACTCCGGATCAGTTTCCTTCATGGCGGCTTCGCGCAACTGGCGCGCGACGATGTCGTCGTCGCTGCCGTCGGGAATATCGGCCGGAACCGTATTGGGCCCGCTCCCACCGCCGGCGCCGCCGCCGACCCCTCCGCCTCCGCCTTGCTGGCCGCCACGGCCCTGACCCTGACCGTCACCCTGTTGTCCGCCGTTAGCGCCAGACCCTGCCCTTGACCACGTCCTGTCCTTGTCCCTGTCCACCTTGCCCTTGTCCTTGTCCCTGGCCGTTGCCGCCTCCCTCTTTTCCATCGCCTGCACCATCCGAGCCGCCCTCGCCAGCTCGGTTCGCTCCTGACCCTTCGCCATTCTGACCGCCGGCGCCGCCGCGTCCGCCACGTTGTTGCCCGGCGATGACGGCCTGCTCATCGCGGATGCGTCCGTCGAAAACGCCCAGCGATGCATCCAGTTCACGATCGATCTGCGCGGTACGTTCGCCCGAAGTCATCGGTCCGCCGCCGCCACCGCCGGCTGCACCGCCCTGGCCTGAACCGCCCGGCTGACCACCTCCGCCAGGTTGACCGCCGCCAGCTGCGCCGGCTTGGCCCGCACCGCCCGGCTGACCACCTCCGCCGGCTTGACCGCCGCCGGCTGCGCCGGCTTGCCCCGCACCGCCCGGCTTGCCACCTCCGCCGGCTTGACCGCCTCCGGCTTGACCGCCGCCAGCTGCACCGGCTTGCCCCGCACCGCCCGGCTGGCCACCTCCACCGGGTTGACCGCCGCCGGCTGCGCCGGCTTGGCCGCCGCCCATCGTGGGCGATGCTCCGCCTGCCGCGCCACCGCCGGATGCGCCGCCGGAGCTACCGCTCGCTCCACCTTGCGCTCCGCCGCCGCCGCTCGATCCTCTGAAAATGCTCTCGTTTGGCGATCCACCGCCGGATGCGCCGCCGCCTTCCGGCGAATTTGCGCCGCCTGCGTTGGGCGCTCCGCCGCCCCCACCGCTCTGCCCGCCGGGACTCGGCATGGGGATGCCAATTGTGGGCAGCCCTCCCGGCATCGGAACGTTGACGGTCACGGTCGGGCTCGATGAACCACCGCCGCTCGCCCCGCCGCCCGCCTGTGCGCCGCCCCCCTCTGCGCCGCCCTGCTGGCCGGTTGGCCGCCTTGCGATCCACCCTGCGCGCCGCCGCCTGGGATCCGCCGCCGCCACCTGGACTGCGCGCCGCCGGAACTACCCGAGGCCGCCGCCGGCATCTTCGCCGCCGCTGCTGCCGCTCGAGTCGCCGGGCGTCGAAGTCGCTCCACCGGATGATGACTGGCCGCCCGTCGAAGTCGATTGGCCTTGCGACGGTGTGCCCGACGGGAGCGACGAGCTGGACCCGGAGCGCCCGCCTGATGACGAAGGCATTCCCGGAGACGGCGAGCTGCGCCCTGACGAACCGCCGGCGCTGCCGGATGAACCACCTGATGAACCGCTGGATGACGAAGGAGAAGAACTGGGCGACGTGGGAGACGGCATCGACGAGGACTGCTGACCAGCGCAACCGCCCATCAGCAACGCTGACACGCCGCTGACGCCGGCGATGTAGGCTGCAACGACGAGCAATCGCTTCAGCGCATGCTGAGTATTCATCGCATCTCCTTCCGGTCACCGACGCAGATCGACGGCGTCGCGGCTGTCGCCGCTAAAACTCTGCGACCCATCACCTGAACGACGGCTGACCGCCATTCGATCCGCACTGCTGGCTGTAGGTTCAGATCGCCTGGCGCGCAACACGCGCGGGCCAGCGAAGGAGAATCCACTACTGCGGCGCGGAGACTGGCGGCCGTTTCCTCGCCCGAGCCCAGCAGGAACGACTTCAACTGCCCGGCGAGGCGATCGCAGGCCGTGCTCTGCACCGGCGAAATCAGCGGAATCGGCGCGATCGCGCCGATCATCACGGAGGTGCCCTTCACGTCGGTCGTCACGCTCCCCGCATTGACGCCCTGCGCAGATCCCAGATCGTCGCCTCGTAGTCGGATGTCTTCTCCCACCAGCCGAGGCCGAGACAACCCGCGCCGCCGGGACCGGCCGCGCACGCGATGCTGCCGCCGCCGTCGGTCTTTTGCGTCACGCCGTCGACCCAGACGATGAAGCGCACGCCCATCTCGTTCACCCGTTCGCTGACGCCCGGTCGCGCGAGAAAAGCGGTGAACCCCTGCGCGTTCGCCGGAGCCGTGCTCGGCTCGAGCCATGGATACAACGCGTCGACGAATTGATGATCCGCGTAGATCTGAAATGGACCATCGCGCAGGTTGCTGCGCGGTCGAACTCCTTGCCGGCGCGTTGCCGCTCGCAACGCCTGCGGACACCGCCTCGCCGACCAGCTCGCGCTCCAGGCAATCGAGAAATTTGTCTTCTGTGCCCGTGCCTTCCAGATGCGGCTTCGCGAGCAGCACGATCGCTTCGTTGGACGTGATTTGCGTCGGCGCCTCACGCATCTCTTCGATCTTCGCAGTCATGCAACCGGTCAAGCTCAGACACGCCGCGACACCGCCGGCGACTCGCGAGAGCGTGTGCGCCACGCCATGGCGCGATTTGCTGCCACAACATTGAGCGTCTCCGAATGCGGAAATTCAACCTCGAGGCGCACGCAGATCGAAAGCGCCGTGCGCGACGGTCTCGGCTTTCGGTGTGCTTCATCTGTGTACGCTCGAGCAGTCGTTGGGTTCAAAGCTTCTCAGACTCCCTTCTGAAGTTCGCTTCCGCAGCAGTGATCCAGTGCGATTCATTTTGAGTATACGCCAACGATATCAGCGGCAGACTGCCGGAAAACGCGCACATTACCGTTGCACGCGTTCGCGATGCGCATCTGTTAAATCAGCGAGAGCTGCGCGTGCGCCTGCAGCGGCGGCCGAAACAGACTCCGATTGTGCTCGAAGCGCTCGCCCTGATTCGAGCCCGTAGCGCGCGCACGCCGCCCGAAATCGCTTGCGCAGCAACTCGGCGTACTCGCCCTCGCCCCGCTGTCGCTGACCCCAGCGCGGATCGTTGTCGCGGCCGTTGCGCATCGCGTGCAATCGCGACATTACGTGCTTCGCCTTGAAAGGTTCGTTCGCATCGAGCCACTCCCGAAACAGATCCTTCAGCTCGTACGGCAGGCGCAACAACACATATCCGGCGCCTCGCGCGCCCGCCTCGCGCGCCGCTTCCAGAATCCTTTCCAGCTCGCATCCGTGAGCACCGGAATGACGGGCGCACCATCACGCCGACCGGCACGCCCGCCTCGCTCAATCTCCGGATCGCCCGCAGGCGCGCCGCCGGCGATGCGGTGCGCGGCTCGAGCGTGCGTTTGAGTTCGTCGACAGCGTCGTGACGCTCACGAGCGCATAGACGAGATTGTCGCGCGCGAGTGGCGCGAGCAGATCGATGTCGCGCTCGATCAGTGCGCTCTTCGTGATGATCGAGAATGGATGCCGATGCTTCGCGAGCACTTCGATGATGCTCCGCGTCACGCGATATTCGCGTTCGATCGGCTGATAGGGATCTGTGTTGGCGCCGATCGTGATCGGCGAGCACCGATAGCCAGGCGCGGCGAGCTCCTGCTCGAGCAGCCGCGCAGCATCCGGCTTGTAGAAGAGCTTCGTCTCGAAATCGAGGCCAGGCGAGAGATTCAGATAGGCGTGCGAAGGCCGCGCGTAGCAATAGATGCAACCGTGCTCGCAGCCCCGATAGGGATTGATCGACTGATCGAAGGAGATGTCCGGCGACTTGTTGCGCGAGATGATCGAGCGCGCAGGCTCGGCCGTCACGATGGTGGCGAACTCGGGCAGTTCCTCATCGAGAGTGCCCCAGCCGTCGTCCTCAGCTTCCGCTCGCGTCGACTCGAATCGCCCTGCCGGATTCGAGACCGCCCCGCGGCCGGTGCGTGCGCAGGTCGGAGGGGGTGGCCATGGCCGTACTGTATATGATACAGCTCAGGAAGGCATGACGCGGCTAATGGAGTGCCGACAGATACTTGTCTGAGGTCGTGGACAGTCGCCAGCTGGTCATTTGACGCTAGCGATGCGTCCGGGAAACGCTCCATCTGCCACAGCACCGGAAACAGCCTGATCCACAGACCCGTGACCACGAGCGTCGCGACGCCGCCGATGACGACCGCGCGCACCGCGCCCCACCATTTGGCCGTCAGGCCGGATTCGAATTCGCCCAACTCGTTCGAAGCGCCGATGAACACCGCGCTGACCGCGCTCACGCGGCCGCGAATCGCGTCCGGGGTTTCGAGTTGCACGAGCAGATGACGCACGTAGACGCTCACCATGTCCGCCGCGCCCGAGCACGGTCAGCGCGACGAGCGACATGCAAGAAGTTACGTGCTCACACCGAACACGATCGTTGCGACACCGAACACAGCGACGCCGCCGAACATCCAGCGCCCGACGTTGCGCGCGATCGGACTGACACGCGAGCGACAGCGCGCACAGAGCTCGCGCCGATGCCAGGCGCCGTTCGCAACAAGTCCGAGTCCTGCCGGACCGACGCGCAGAATGTCGCTTGCGAACATCGGCAGCAACGCGGTCGCGCCGCCGAACAGCACGGCGAACAGATCGAGCGAGATCGCGCCGAGCACGACCGGTTTCGAGCGCACGAAGCGCAACCCCGACAGCAACGTGTCGCAGCTCGCGGCTCGCGCGTCGCATCGTACGTGCCGCCTGCGCGCACGCGCAGCATCAGTAGCGACAGCGACTGCGGCGCGAGCGGCGCCACGCTCGCGTAAACGACGCGGGGCCGGCCAGATACAGGACCCGCCGAGCGCCGGGCCCAGCACGGTCGCGATCTGAAACACGGACGAGTTGAGGCAACGGCGCGCGTGAAGTCTCTCGGGCGGCACGAGATTCGGCAACAACGCCTGACCGCTCGGCATCGAAAATGCGCGCGCGCAGCCGAGCAACGTCATCGCGGCGAACACCGGCCACGCGACTCGAGGCCGCGGATCGTGAACAACAGCAACAGCGAGCGCGCAGATCAGTTTCGACGTTGCGTAGCACAGCGTCACGATGCGGCGACGATCGTGATGATCGGCGATGTGGCCCGCCGGCAAGATCAAGCAAGACGAACGGCAGGAACTGCGACAGCCCGATCAGGCCGAGATCGAGCGGATCGCGCGTGATCGCATAGATCTGCCATCCGACCGCGACGATCTGCATCTGCGCCGCAAGCGTGGCGAGCAATCGTGCAGACAGGAAGCGTAAGAAATCAGCGTGACGCAGCACGCTCGAGCGCCTGCGCGCGGGAATCGAGACATGCGCGGCTAAGATAAGGATACGCCGCAGGATACCGGTTTGACGCGAAGGCGGCATAGCGCGAGGACGTACTGACGGGAGGACGCGACGGCGTGCGAGCAGGTTCGGCCGCGCCTTTGCGGTCCTTACGTCCTCACCCGGTCACGTCCTCACGCGCTCAGGCGCTGCGCTTGCGCGTCTCGTAGAGCGGTGCAGGGAATCGCACGTGCACCGTGCGCGCCCTGCTCCGAGCGAATCTCCAGCTCGCCACGCAACTGCCGCACGAACGCCTCGATCAGCGATCGCCCGAGACCGCTCGCCTTCCGCGACGCCGGCTCCGGGTCCAAGCCTACGCCGTCGTCCTGACGAGTCAGGATCAGGTGTCGCGGGCGACTCGCGCACGACCCTGCACGCGGATGTGCCCGCCGTCGCGTTCATTGAACGCATGCTTGTAGGCGTTGGTGATCGCCTCGGTGACCAGCAGCCCGAGCGGCACGGCGATTTCCGGTCCGATGACTTCGCTCGGCGAGTCGACGGTCAGCTCGACGTGCCGCCCGCGCGCCAGACCGCCGCGCCGCAGCTCGGCGCAAAGATCTTCGAGAAACCACTTGCAGGTCGACTTCCTGCAGGCTTTCGGATTCGTACAGCCGCCGATGCAGGGTGGCGAGCGCGTTGATGCGGCTGCGCGCTTCGGCGAACGCCGCTTCCGCGCGCGGATCGCGAATGCGACGCGCATGCAGGTTCAGCAGACTCATCACGAGCTGCAGATTGTTCTTCACGCGATGATGAATCTCGCGCACGAGGATCTCTTTCTGCGCGAGCGAATCGCGCAACTCGGTTTCGCGCGCCGAAATCAGATCGGCCATGCGCGAGAACGTCTCGCCGAGGCTGCGAATCTCCGCCGGCGCCGCGACTGACGCGCTCGGGCCGCACGCTGTGGCGACCCGATGCGTACGCCGACGTGATGCGTTCGAGGTAAGTAATCCAGCGCACCACGAGATGCTCGATGCCGAACCATACGACGGCGACCGCGAGCGCCCACATGAGCAGCGGCGCGAACATGCCCCAGGCGACCTGCAGCGCGAGCGGACCGATCGCCGTCAGCACGCGGCGTGCCCGAGCATCACGAAGATGCGCCCGCCGAGAGCGGGCTGATCGCGTACAGACGCCATATGCCGTCGTGACCCGCGCGCACGAAATGTCTGCGTCTGACCGCCGGTCATTGCTGCGCAATGTTCGTCGATCAGCGACTTGCGCGGCAGCGGCGAAGGCGAAGGCGAGCGCTCGGTGTCCGCAGTGATGATTTCGCCTCTGGCTGTCGAGCAGCGCAAAGGCGCGCTGTCTTCGCTCCGGCGCCGCGCTTGATAGCGCCGCGTCAGCCAGTCGAGGCCGATGAAAAGCGCAACCGATCCCCGAATGACGCCGCTCGTCATCGAGCAGCGGCACCGCGGTCACGATGCCCCAGCGGCCGAGCCAGCGGCTCACGAGCAAGTCGCTCACGACGAAGCCGTCGCCGCTCATGATTCGCCGAAACCACGGACGATCCGCGACGTTGACGATCTGTGCGCATCGGCATCGGAAGCGCACGTGAAGTCGCCCTTCGCGTTGACGACGACCGCGCCCGCGTACTGATCGAGTCCGCCGATGGCGCGCTGCAGGGCGCGGCGACAGGCGATACCCGTTCCGGCGCGCACGTCCGGGTTCGCTGCAAGACTCGTGAGAATCTCGCGCGAGGCGGCGATCATGCTGACTTCTTCGCTCGCGGAGAGCTGCGCGGCCTGCGCGAGGTTCTGCTCGAGGATGCGCATGCTGCTGTTGTAGCTCGAGATCGCCTGCAGTACGGCGAGCGCGCCGGGCGCGAGCATCGCGATGCCCGACGATCAGCACGAGACGCGGGCGCAGGCCGGCGTTGCGACCGAACCAGCGACGAGGCGAGGCTGCGGACTTGTGCGCCTTTCAAGCGCATTACCTCCCGCAGCAGTTGCAACGATCAGGGCGACGCCGGAGCGCTCCGTCGTCAGTTCTCAGCAGATTCGCTCATGGAAGTCGGCAACGCGCCTGCGACGTGCGCAGCATCCTCGCCGAGCAAATCGACCAGCCGATCGCGCGCGCGCGCAATGCGGCTCTTGATCGTGCCGACCGCGACTTGGCAGACGTCCGCAGCCTCTTCGTAGGACAAGCCGGTGGCGCACACCAGAATGAGCGCTTCTCGCTGATCGACCGGCAGCTGCTGCAGCGCGCGATTCAAATCGCGCAGATGCAGCTTCGCATCGTGATCCGGCGCGACCGCGACCTGCGCTGCGCACACGCCGTCCGGATCCTCGATCTCGAACTTGCGATGGCGCAGCTCCGAGTAATAGCAGTTGCGCAAAATCGTGAACAACCACGCCTTGAGATTGCTGCCGGACTGAAACTGTTCGCGATTGGTCCAGGCCTTCAGCACCGTGTCCTGCACGAGATCGTCGGCGCGCGCCGGATCGCCGCACAGCGAACGTCCGAACGCACGCAGCGCCGGCAGCAGCGCGGTCACTTGATCTAGAAATTTGTCCTGGCCGGTCATCTGCTGTCTTGTGGAAGCGAATTGGACGAACGGGACGAGCGCGGCTCAGGCGCCGCGCTCCTTGTCTTCGAGCTGCTTGAGCAGCGCCTTGAACTCATCAGGCACGGGCTCGTCCATGACGTCAGTGAACATGCGACGCAGCCGGCCGCCCAGCCAGTCGGGCACCTGCTCCGCTGGATTTCCGCCGCCGCCGCGGCGCGGCCGCTCGCCTGGCTTGGTCTTCTCGCTCATGATCATCGATCGAATAAGGGTGCGTGCGAGACCGTTCACCGATGCACGTCTAATCGCTCGGTAACGTCCGGAACGTTCCCGATTGAAAAAGTTCCAAGGCTTGGGAACCTTCGTCCCCGCTGTTTCGTACATAGTACTACTGCCGCCGTATTCTGCGCGCGCGTCGCTGCGCTCATAAAAGATACTTCGGGAGCCTCGAACATGGCCCTGGCCCATGCAATCGCCGAACACCTGCCTTATCTGCGGCGCTACGCGCGCGCGCTCTGCGGCACGCAGAAGAGCGGCGACGCCTATGTGCGCGCTTGTCTCGAAGCCATCGTCGCCGATCATCCATCGTCGATGCCTCCGTATCGCCTCGCGTGGGTTTGTATCGCGCTGTTTCACAGGATCTGGGGCAGCGCCAACGGGGAAGCGCCGCTCGGCGGCCGCGCCGCACAGCGCCGGCGTCGAACAAGCGCCTCGGCGAGCTGACGCCTGCGCGTCGCCAGGCCCTGCTGCTCACCGCGATGGAAGGATTCAACGTCGGCGAGGCCGCCAGCATCCTCAGTCTGCGCGAAGCGCATGTGAAACAGATGGTGGCGCAGGCGGTGCGGGAAATTTCCACCCAGCCGACCACCAAGGTGCTGATCATCGAGGACGAACCGATCATCTCGCTCGATCTGCAGAGCATCGTTAGAGAGATGGGGCACTCGGTCGCGGCGATTGCGACGACGCGCGATGAAGCCGTGCAGCGCCGCGCGGCGCACCGAGCCGGGCCTCGTACTCGCCGACATCAAGCTCGCCGACGGCAGCTCAGGCATCGATGCCGTGCGCCAGATCCTGAGCGAAGTTCAGGTGCCGATCGTGTTCATCACTGCATACCCGGAACGCCTGCTGACCGGCGAACGCCCCGAGCCGACGTTCCTGGTCACGAAGCCATTCGTGCCTGAAACCGTACGCGTCGCCGTCAGTCAGGCGCTGCTCTTTACCTAGCGTCGTCGCTGGCGAGAGACAATTCGGCCAAAAAAAGAGCGGGGTCGACTGCCCCGCTCTGGTCTGGTCGGTCCTGATCCATTCACACTTGCGGTCGCCCTCGAACAGCTCCGGCCACCAGTGCAACCAGCGTGAGCACCAGAAAGATAAAGAACAGGATTTTGGCTATGCCCGCGGCCGCACCCGCGATGCTGGTGAAGCCCAGCACGGCGGCGATGATCGCCACGACAAAAAACGTCAAAGCCCACGAGAGCATGACTAACCTCCTTAGCGAACGCTAACCGCCCCGATGCGTTCTTCCGCATCGTTCCCTGTCCGACACAAGGCAGGGAACGCGCGAGCGTTGACTGAGTTCCTGTCCGAAAAGTCGTTATTCGGGGCTCGTGACTCGCAATTCACGGATGTTCGCGACCTGTGCGATTTCTTAAGTGCCGCCCTTCGACTCACGCCACACGCTTCACCTTCCCTTGCACGGGAACTTCCCGCTGCACGTGCACGTTTTGCCGACGAATTCAGCACTTTTTGCTGCTGTGGAGGCCTCATGAATGTGAAGTCGCTGTGGGTGATCGCCGCCGCCGCCCTGAGCATCGGCGTCGCTGCGTGCGAGAAGAAAGGTCCGCTTGAACAGGCGGGCGAGGAAGTCGACGAGGCCGTCGATACGATGAAGCGCGGGGGCGAAGAGTCGACCGAGAACAAGGTGGATGACGCCGTGGACGAAGCGCGCGACGCGGTCGACGAACTGAAGGAGGAATAGTCTGTCGACCGCCATCTTCAGGGTCGCAGCCGCCTCGATCCATGTATGGCGCCCGCCTGTCTCCTTGCGCGTTGCGGCTGCGCGCCGTTGTCGGGCTGCTGATCGTCGGCTTCGGCGAATCGTGCGCAACGCCGCGCGCTCTGACGGCCGACCAGGCCGATAAGGCGCCGATTCTCGGCGAGCGCGGCGCTTTGTCGCCGTCGCGCGACAAGCGCCTCGTCGACCAGCGACTGGATCCCGCACAGGACACGGTTCATGTTCGCGAACTGATCGAGGCGTTTCGCGAGCAGTCCGCGACGCCGCTGATCGCAGGCAACCGCGTCGCCCCGTTGATCGACGGGCCTCAGACGCTTGCCGCCATCCGTCGGGCGATCGAGGAGGCGCAGCGTCACATTCACGTGGAAACCTACATCTTTGCGGACGATGAGATCGGGCGTGAATTTCGCGATCTGCTCATAAGGCGGCGACAACAGGGCGTCGAAGTGCGGGTGCTCTACGATGCGATCGGGAGCGTCGACACGCCGACCGCATTCTTCGCGCCGATGCTCGCCGCCGGCGTGGAAGTGCGTGAGTTTCGTCCTCTGAGTCCCGCAAAGACGCCCCTGCCCTGGAAAGTCAACAACCGGGATCACCGCAAGATCGTCGTCGTCGACGGACGCACAGCATTCACCGGCGGCGTCAATATCAGCAGCACATACGCAAGTTCCTCTGCGACGCGCCCCGGTCCCGAGGCCGGACGGAACGAAGCCTGGCGCGATACGCACGTGCAGATCGACGGACCGGCGGCGGCGCAGTTTCAGGCCCTCTTCTTCGAAACCTGGACACGGGCGGGCGGCGAGATCGACGCCAAAGAAGAAGCACGGAAGCGGGAGTACTTTCCAGGGATCGCCGCCGTCGGCGCGGATCTGGTCGCGGCGGTTGCGACCACCGGCGGCGATGGCAGTGAAACAACCATCTATGCGACGTATCTCGTCGCCGTGCGCCACGCCTCGCAGCGCTTGTGGATGACGCAGGCCTACTTCGCGCCCAACAAGGAACTGCGGCGTGCGCTGATCGACGCCGCGCGGCGTGGTGTGGACGTACGCATCATCGTGCCCGGATTCACGGACTCAGGTCTGATCTTTCACGCTTCGCGCGCAAGCTACGATGAATTGCTCGAAGGCGGCGTGCGCATGTTCGAGCAGCCGCACGCCCTCCTGCACGCCAAAACGCTGGTGATCGACGGCGCACTGTCGATGATCGGTTCAGCGAACTTCGACATGCGCAGCTTTCTTCACAACAACGAAGTCAACGCCGTCGTCGTGGGCAGCGACTTCGCACGCGGGATGGAAGGGCAGTTCGGGAAGGATCTCCGGGCGACGCGCGAACTGACGCTCGAGCGCTGGCGGAAGCGGCCTGCCACGGACAAGCTCAAGGAATTCGCGAGCAGCCTGTTGTCGTATTGGTTGTAGACGCGGTGCGCCGGCTCGGGACTACGGGCTGGGGGCTGGAGGTAGAGAGTCGCTTCGCATTTCTCCTTCAGGTTTCTGGCTCCAGCCTCCAGCCTCCAGTCGGCGACCGCGAACGGCGGAGCTAGCGCAGAAAGCGCTCGATGAGCGCCGCCACTTCCTCGGGCCGCTCGTGATGCAGCATGTGTCCGGCGCCCTCGATCGTCGCAGGCGTGACGTTCTGAAGCATCTCCCGCAAGTATGCTTCGCCGATTTCGCTGTGCATGCGCTTCGCAAGTTCTGACTGTCCGCCGGTGACGAACAGGATCGGCGCCGTGATCGCGCGCCAGCAGGCTTCAGCCTGATCGCGCTGGTAGAGGACAGGATTGACATGCTTGTGGCGGGGATCCGCCCACAACTCGATGCGGCCGCCGTCCGCACCGCACCGCGCCCACGACTTCGCGATGAATTCGAGGCGTTCAGGCGACGTGCGCGGATTGCGGCGTGCGAGGACCTTGATGAACTGCTCGTAGTCCTCGTAGGTGGAAAATCTGGCGGGGCTGCGCACCTCGTCAAGCCATTGCGCATAGCGTGCAGGGGCCTGATCGGGCGTGGTGCGCGGCATACCGAATCCTTCGAGATTCACGACTCTGCGCACCCGCTGAGGCCGCACGCCCGCATAGAGCATCACGACGTTGGCGCCCATGCTGTGCCCGACGAGATCGACCGGCTGATCCGGCGAAATGTGATCCAGCAGAGCCTCTAGATCCGCGAGGTAGTCGGGAAACCAGTACCCGTCGTCGGGTCGTTGCGTGCGTCCGAAGCCTCGCATGTCCATCGCGATGCAGGTGCGGTCGGCGGAAAGTTGATCCACGACGAACTGCCAGGTGTCGCCGGTGTCGCCCCATCCGTGGACGAGCATGAGCGGGTGCGGAGCGGCGCCTCGCCAGCGATGCAGCTGGAACCGCAGACCGCGTGTGATGAACGTCTCGCGCTCAACTGGACGGCGCGCTGAATACATGCAGGCGAACCACTTAAGAGAGCTGGTGATGCGCGCTCCAGCGCGCGACTTCGAAACGGCGCCGCCCTATCCTCGGCGGGTGGAACGGCGCCGGCGACCGCAGCGGGCCTACTGCGGCGTTCGCACGATGCTCGTGCCGGCGCGCCGCGGGCGCTTCGCCGTCTTTCTGGCGCCGACTTTACGCTTGCCGGCCTTCTTCTTACCGCCCTTCTTCGCGGCCTTTTTCTTGCGTGTAGCCATGTAGCCTCCGGGTTAGTCCCCAATGCGCTCAATTGATCGTCTGTCTTTCTGGCGATCTACGCCGATTTCATTATTACACGCGGGGCTGATGCTGATGCATGATTGTCATCGATGAACTCGAGCGACGATCAACTCACGACGATCATCGAACGTGCGCGCGCCCTCGGACCGCTCGAACGCGCCGACTACATTCGCCGCGCGTGCGGCGCCGATGAGACGATGTTGTCGCGCGTGCTCCTCGCATTGCGGAGCGATGAATCAAAGCCGGGCTTCTGGGATGAAGTCGGTCAGGCCGAAAGCCACGGCGCCGCGACGACGCAGTCGCTCGAAGGCCAGCGCCTGGGCCAGTATCGGATCGTCAGCAAGCTTGGTTCGGGCGGAATGGGCGATGTCTATCTCGCCGAACGCGCGGACGACGAATACCAGCAGCGCGTCGCCATCAAGCTGGTGCGCGGCGGCGTGTTCTCACCGCAGGTGCAGAGCAGACTGCGCATGGAGCGGCAGATCCTCGCGACGCTCCAGCATCCGAACATCGCACGGCTCCTCGACGGCGGACGCGCCCCCGACGGCACGCCCTACCTGGTCATGGAGTATATCGATGGAGAGCCGATCGACGTCTGGTGCAACCAACGCCGACTTCCGGTCTGCGAACGACTGCGACTTGTGCGCGTCATCTGCGGCGCGGTGCACTACGCGCATCAGAATCTGATCGTGCATCGCGACCTGAAGCCGAACAACATCCTCATTACAGCCGACGGAACGCCGAAACTGCTCGATTTCGGCATCGCCAAGCTTCTCGACGCACGCTATTCCGCGCAGACGCTCGCCGTCACGCACATTGAGTATCGGGTGCTGACGCCCGCACATGCGAGCCCGGAGCAGATTCGCGGCGACGTCATCACGACCGCGAGCGACACCTACGTGCTGGGCGTGTTGTTGTACGAGTTGCTGTGCGGACGACGCCCGTTCCAGCTCGCCGGCAGCAACCTCACGGAGATCGAACGAATCATCTGCGAGCAGGAAGCGCCGACGCCGAGCGCCATGGTCGCGCGCACCGCGGAGGAGTCGCCCGAGCTGCTCGACGACATCGCAGCCTGCCGTTCCACGACAGGCGCGCGGCTGCAGAGGGAGTTGCGCGGCGACATCGACAACATCATCGGTATGGCCATGCGCAAGGACGCCGAGCGCCGCTACAGCTCGGCGGAGCAGCTCGGCGCCGACATCGACCGGCATCTGACCGGTCAGCCGGTTCTCGCCGCCAGCGACGCGTGGCTGTATCGAGTGCGCAAGTTCGTCGTACGTCATGCCCTCGCGGTCGCGGCGGCGGCGGCGGCCATCGTGACGCTGACGGCGTTCGCGGCCGTCACGTTCGTGCAGTCGAAGCGCATCGCGTACGAGCGCGACATCGCCACGACCGAACGCACGCGCGCCGAGCAGGTCTCATCGTTCCTCGTCGAATTGTTCGAGCTGTCCGATCCGTCCCGCAGCCGAGGCAACCAGGTGACGGCGCGTGAGCTGCTCGACATCGGCGCGCGGCGCGTCAATCTTGGGCTGGCCGATCAGCCTGAAACGCGAGCCACGCTGCTCGGCACCATCGGGCGCGTGTACAACAGCCTGGGGCTGTATTCGGATTCTGTATCGCTGCTGGAAGAGGCGCTCACCTCACAGATCCGCATTCACGGCGCGAAGCATGCCGAGGTCGCCAGCGCGCTCGCAGCGCTGGGCCACGCGCTGTGCCAGCGCGGCGATCTGCAGGCGTGCGCGGAGCGCCTGGATGCAGCCCTCACGATGCAGCGCGACCTGTTCGGGCCGACCGCCGTTGAACTCGCGCCGCTCCTCTCCGAACACGCGCAACTCGCGCAGTTGCGCGGTGAGCTCGACATCGCCGAGGAGTACTACAACGAGGCTCTGGATCTGTATCGACGCCACGACATGGAGCGCACGTCCAATGCAGCGTCCATCATCAGCGAGCTCGCTGGCTTGCATTCGTATCGCGGCGAACATGAACGCGCCGCAACGTTGTATCGCGCGGCCCTCGACATCGATCGACAGGCGTTGGGCGCCGATCACCCGTCGGTCGGCATGCATCTGCACAATCTCGCGTTCTCGCTCCATCTGCAGGGCGATCTGGACGGGGCGGAGCCTTTGTACGCCGAATCGACGCAGATCCTGGCGAAGGTCCTCGGCGAGACTCATCCGCAAACGCTCGACGCCATGGCCAACTATGGCCGCTTTCTGCATCGCAAGGGCGACCTGGCGCGCGCTGAGGCGGTATTCAGCACCGTGCTCGAACGCAATCGTAAGGCCCGCGGAGAGCGCCATGCGTTCGTCGGCCACGATCTGGTCAATCTCGGCATGCTGCGGCTCGACCTTGGCCGCTATGTGGAGGCCGAGCGCGATCTGCGCGCCGCGCTCGACATCTATGCGGATACCCTCCCTGACGATCATCCCTATGTCGCCTCGGCGCTGTCGGGCCTTGGGCGCGCACAGCTGGAACAACGTCGCCTGCGGGAGGCGGAGACAACCCTGCGACAGGCGATGACGATGGCGACCCGGTCTTTCAACGCGGGCAGCTCGCAGATTGCCGCCGTGCGTAGCTCGCTGGGACGCGCCCTGCTGGCTCAGGGCAAGCGCGAGGAGTCCGCGGAATTGCTGCGCGAAAGCTATCCTGTGCTGGCGAAAACCCAGGGCGAGAATGCAGTCATCACGCGCAAGACCCGCGAGGCGCTTCAACTAGTGAGTAGTGACTAGTGAATAGGGATTAGTGAAATAGTGAGTGGCGAAGACGCAGCGCTGCCTGACCATTCCGCAGTCACCAGTCACTGATCACTTCCCAGAAACATGCGGTAAACGGGGTTGTCCGTTTCCTCGGCGTAGACGTATTTCAGCTCGCGCACGTGCAGATCGAAGTCCACGTTGTCGCCGGGCGGAATCTGAACGCCCGCAAGCACGCGGCCGTAGTCCGAGCCGTGATTGCGATAGTGAAACAGCGTGATATTCCACTGTGTGCCGATCGCGTTCAGGAATTTCAGCAGCGCGCCGGGACGCTCCGGAAATTCGAAGCGGAACAGTCGCTCATGCTCGATGCCGCTGCCGCGCCCGCCGACCATGTAGCGCACATGGAGCTTGGCCATTTCGTTGTCGCTCATATCTACGACGGGATAGCCCGCCTCGCGGAGCGTCTGAATGACGCGTTTCCTTCTCCCTGCGGCCCTGCGACAACGCCATGCCGACAAAGAGTTGCGCGACCGCGCCGTCGTTGTAGCGGTAGTTGAATTCCGTCACGCTGCGCCGGCCCAGCGTCTCGCAGAAGCGCAGAAAACTGCCCTTCTGTTCCGGGATCTGTACGGCGATGAGCGCTTCGCGCTGTCCGCCGATGTCGGCGCGCTCCGCCACGTGACGCAGCCGGTCGAAGTTGATGTTCGCGCCGCAGTTGATCGCGACGAAGGAGCGTCCGCGGCACTGTTCGCGGGCGACGTAGCGTTTGACGCCGGCGACGGACAACGCCCCCGCGGGTTCGACGATCGTGCGATTGTCCTCGAAGATATCCTGAATCGCCGCGCAGATTTCATCCGTGCTCACGGTGAGGACTTCGTCCACGTATTCGCGCGCGAGCCGGAACGGCTCCTCGCCGACGCGACGCACCGCGACGCCGTCCGCAAAGATGCCGACGCGATCCAGCGTGACGCGCTTGCCCGCCTGCAACGAGCGCGACATGGCGTCGGCGTCCTCCGGCTCGACGCCGATGATGCGGATCTTCGGAAACAGATACTTCACGTAGGCCGCGACGCCTGCAATCAGCCCGCCGCCGCCGACAGCGACAAAAATCGCGTCGATGTCCTCGCCCGATCGTTGCCGCAGGATTTCCATACCGATCGTGCCCTGGCCGGCGATCACGTCCGGATCGTCGAACGGATGGATGAAGGCGAGCTGCCGTTCGCGCGTGAGCGTCATCGCATGCTCGTACGCCTGGTCGTAGTCATCGCCGTGCAGCACGGCTTCGCCGCCAAGATCGATCACGGCCTGCACCTTGATCTGCGGCGTCGTCTGCGGCATCACGATCGTTGCCGGAATCCCGCGGCGCCTCGCCGCCAGCGCGACGCCCTGGGCATGATTGCCCGCCGACGCGCAGATCACGCCGCGCTTCGCCGCGGTGTCGGACAAGTGCGCGATCTTGTTGTAGGCCCCGCGCACCTTGAACGAGAACACGGGCTGCAGGTCCTCGCGCTTGAAAAAAACGTCGTTGCCCAGGCGACGACTGAGACGCGGCGCCGCTTCGAGCGGCGTTTCGACGGCGACGTCATAGACGCGCGCCTTCAGGATGCGTTCGAGGTAGTCGTGCGACATGCGGGCGAGGATCGAGTTGTGTACGAGGGCTACGGTAGCAGGAAATCCGCGGCGCGTGCGCACCCGGCTCGCCGCCGCCGCCGCAACCGTGATCGGGGGGAATCCCGCGCTCCATCGTCAGCCAACGTCTGCGCGCGTTCCTGCGATAATCGGTTCGTCTTTCGCCAAACGCTCGCCCGACAAGATGACCGATAGCAGCTCCAGCCTCACCCGCCGCGGTCTCCTCGCATCCAGCATCGCCGCGCTGGCCGCCGGTGCGGCCGGCAAAGCGTCTGCGCAGCCGCTCAGCATGCCGAGCACGACCCGCGAACTGTGGCAGTGGGCGCGCGCACAGCCGGTGCTCGATCTGCAGCTTGCCTATCTGGACGTCGCAAGCGCGGGACCCACCCTGCGCGCAGCGATGGCGGCTGAGTACCGTGCGCGCGATGCGCAAAGTTTTTCGCTGGCGAGCTTCAGCGCAGATCAGTGGACGACGGAGACGAACCGCCTCGCAACCCGCGTGGCCTCCTTCGTGGGCTGCGAGCCCGACGAACTGCACTTCACCTCCGGCGCCGGCGCTGCGCTCGGGCTCGTCGCCGCCGGACTCGACCTGGCCGCCGGCGATGAGATCATCACGACGACCCGCGAGCATCCGGCCGCACTCAGTCCCTGGCTCATGCTGGCGCGCCGCCGCGGCGTGACCGTGAAACAAATTGACCTGCCGGCGCCGATGACCGGGCCGGAGCAGGTGCTCGGCCTGTTCGCCGGAGCGATCGGCGAGCGCACGCGGGCGTTCCTGTTCTCGCACGTCAACTACGCCGACGGCGTAGTGGCGCCCGTACGCGAGCTCTGCGACTTCGCGCGTCAGAAAGGCGTGCTCAGCATCGTCGACGGCGCGCAGGCGCTCGGGATGATCGACTTCGCGGTGCGCGATCTGAATTGCGATTTCTATGCCGCCTGCTTTCACAAATGGCTCGGCGGCAGTCATGGGTCGGGCATGCTGTTCGTGCGCCGCGAGCAGCTCGACCGGCTGTGGCCCGTCGCCCCGCGCGGCGTCGACGCGTCGCCGCCGATCATCACGCCGACCGTATCGGCGGGTCAGATGGGCGTTCCCGCGGCGCTCCACAAGCTCGGCAACATCGTGCCGCACGCCTGGCCCGCGCTTCGGGGCGTGGAAGCGGCGATGGAATTGCAGCAGCAGATTGGACGCCCGCGCATCGAGGCGCGTGTGCGAGAACTGGCGATCTATGCGCGCCTCCGGCTGCAGCAACTGCCCGGCGTCGAACTGCTTACGCCGGCGCGGCCGGGGTTGTGGGGAGGCATCCTGACATTTCGCACCCCGCGCGGGTCCGGAGCGGAAATTGCAACTGCTCTCGCGCGTGACCATCGCGTCTACGTTCGCGATCTCGTGTGGTCGGGGTCGGCGTCCGGAGCGTTGCGCGTATCGCTGCACACGTTCAACACGCACGATGAAGTCGAGAAGCTGATGCAGGGGTTGCAGCAGGTGCTTCGATGATCCATCTGAAGAAAGCGGATAGCGGATGGCGGATCGCGGATAGTTCGGAAAACATTCGCGTAATCCTGAGCGGCGCTTGCCGCCTTGACTCCGCCTCATCGGGCGCGGGCTGACGCTTACTATCCGCTTCTCAATGGAACTCTCTTACTTGATGCTGACCGGGAGCCTCAGCGGGCTGATCAGCATCCTTGCGCACTCGATCGTGTGGTCGGGCGTCGAACTGGCGCGTGGAGCGACGAAGCAAGCAGCTGGCCTCGCCGCCGTGGCGGTTTCGGAAGCATTGCTGCACATGCTATGCGGCATTGGACTTGGATTGTTCTTCTGGCTGAGCTGGGGACTTGCCGCGCTGGTCGCCGTTCCGTGGTGGGTGCGCGGCCTGTCGTTCGCGGCGCTGTGCTGGTTCGTTCTGACTGTGCCGATGCTGCTGGAACTCGCGTTCGCACAGCGCCTTTCTCCGCGCAGCGCCGCGTTGACCGCCTCGCGCTGGGCCACGACCTGCATCATTGCAGGTCTGGCCTGTGCGTGGAGCTGGGAGCGCGCCGCTCTAGGCGCTGTCGCGCGGTTGTCAGTTTACGCGTTGCGCGTTATTCCGTTGGGAGGCTTGGACCTCTCTCTCGTCCTTGCTGACGCACAACGGAGAACGGAGAACGCGCAACTCGCGTCGGCGCGCGTCAGCGATCGAGAAATTCCCGCGCCGCGGATGCAAACCGCTGCGGCGCTGCGCTCAGAAATCCCTGACCGTAGTCCGACAGGTCGAGCATCGAGCCGTTCGAAAGCGCGGTGCGTACGCGCGGCGCGTGCTCCCAGAACTCATCACGCAAACGCAGCACCAGGGTCTGCTGCTTCATCAACGGCAATCGCTCGCCCGCCGCGTAGTCGAGTGCGGCGGCGAAGGCTCTGGCGCCGTTGCCGCCGGCGCGCAGACGATCGCCAAAGTCTTCTGCAATCATCGATGTCGCGACGCCTGGCCCGCGGCGCTCGAGCGCGCGCCGCCACTCGTCCACTACATCGGCGCCGTCCTCACGCGCACCTGGGGCGCCGACTTGCTGCAGGAGCATCGTGCGCTCCGGCGCAGCGTACGCCGGCATACCCCATAGCATCACGCGTCGAACCTGCTGCGGACGTGCAATCGCAAGTTCAGCCGCGACCTGCGCGCCCAGCTGATAGCCGAAGATGTCGACAGTGCGCAGGCGCACACTGTCCAGGAAGTCGCCCACGGCGGCCGCGAAGTCGGCGACCGTGCTCTTGCCGACCAGAGCATCCGAGGATCCATGGCCCGGCAGATCCGGCGCGTAAATGCTGCGGTCCTGACCGAGCTCGCGCAGCATCGGCGCGAAGAAGCGGCCCGATCCGCCGCTGTGATGCAGACAGACGAGCGGTATACGTTCATCGAAACCGCCCCCCGTGGGGTACGCTGTCCACAGGTGCATCTGGCCAGAACGACACTCGGCGTACGAGCGACGCACATGAACGACAGCGGGCTGCGACAACGGCAAACGGCTACGATTTCTGGCGTGGATCACTATTGTTCCTCGAGGGTTGCACTTCATCCGCTGTCGCGGGTTGAGCGGCGCGCGCGGCGCGCGGCGGACGTGATTCGACGATGAAGGCTGCGCATATATATAACCGTGGCGGAGTTTACGGAGCGATGCTCGCGAAGAAATGGATGCACTTCTCAGGTTCCGCAAGCACGCACTGGTGGGTCGGCTAGACTCACGGGCGCCGCAAATCTACGATCCGTCGCTGGTTTCCGCGGCGTCGGAACCCACGCACACAATACGGAAGATCGCGAATGCACAGCATCGATTGTCATAAGCAAAAACCGCAGCCGCTCATTCTGTTCATCCTTGCGCTCACACTCGGTCAGGCCCAGGCGGAGCCGTTTACCGCCGAGGCGATGTGGGGGCTCAGGCGGATCGGCGATCCGGCGATTTCTCCCGACGGCCGTCTGGCCGTCGCGCCGGTCACTCAGTACGACGTCGAAAAAAACAAGGCCGAGACCGACCTGTGGCTCATTCCCACGAAATCCGGCAAGGCGCGCCAACTGACGAGCGACGCCGGGTCGGACTCGGCGCCGGCCTGGAGTCCCGACGGCGAACTCATTGCGTTCGTATCGAAGCGCGGTGAAGACAAGCAGCCGCAGATCTATGTGATTCCCGTAGACGGCGGTGAAGCGCGGCGAGTCACGAATGCGGCGACTGGCGTGATGGCGCCCAAGTGGTTTCCCGATTCGAAACGCATCGCCTTTCTGACGCAGGTGTTCACGGACCTGAAGACCTGGCCCGAGATGGAAAAGCGCATGAAAGAGCGCGACGAACGCAAGATGACTGCGCAGGTGTGGGACAAGGCGCCGGTCACGGCGTGGGATCACTACCTCGACCATCGCGAGACGCATGTCTACGCGGTCAGCGTAGTCGGCGGCGAGCCTCAGGCGCTGACGCGCGCCGCAGGCGTCGCGCTCGATTCCGCAGAACCGGACGCGAATTCCTACGACATCTCGCCCGACGGCGCTGAGATCGCGGTCGCCTCCGACAGCGACAAGAGCGGCGTCGATCCGAACTTCGACATCTACGTGCTGCCGGTCGAAGGCGGGCAGGCAAGGAACATCACGGCCGACAACGCCGCCGATGACAGCTCACCCCGTTACAGCCCTGACGGCCGTCTCCTCGCCTTCAACCGGCAGGTGATCAAGGGCTTCTACGCGGATCGCGCGCGCCTCATGCTGTTCGACAGGCGGAGCGGGCAGGTCCGCAGTCTCACGGAGGACTGGGACAGATCCGCCGAGGGGCTCGTGTGGTCGCCGGACTCGGATTCACTGTTCGGCTCAATCGACGACGCGGGACTCCGCCGGATCCATCGCTTCGACGTGTCGGGCGGCGCGCCGAAGGCGATCACGCGCGATGCGAGCTTCAGCTCGCTCGCGATCGCCGGCAGCGGTCCGGTGATCGTCGGCCTCCGGCAGAGCTTCATCGAGCCGCCGACGCTGGTCAGCATCATTCCGCGCACGGGCGCCGCGACCAAGTTGTCCGACTTCAACGACGCTGCGCTCGCAAAGCTCACGCAGGGTCGCTACGAGAGCGTCACGTACGCCGGCGCGAACGGCGAGAATGTCCAGATGTGGATCGTGTATCCGCCGGACTTCACGCCCGATCGCAAATGGCCGCTCTACCTGCTCCTGCACGGCGGGCCGCATAACGCGGCGACTGACGGCTATCAGTGGCGCTGGAATGCGCAGGTGTTTGCGAACTGGGGTTATGTGACGGCATGGCACAACTTCCACGGTTCGAGCGGTTTCGGTCAGGCGTGGACGGATTCGATCACGAAGGAATGGGCGGAGCAGCCGTATCAGGACACGATCAAGGCGGCGGAATGGTTTGCTGCGAAACCCTGGATCGACGCCGAGCGCATGGCCGCAGGCGGCGGCAGCTACGGCGGCTATCTGGCCTCCCTGTTGCTGGGCAGGCCGCATCCGTTCAAGACGCTGGTCGCACATGCAGCCGTCTACGACTCGTACGCGCAGTACGCGAGCGACTACGGCGCAAGCAAGAAACGCTTTGGCGAGTATTGGGAGGACTTCGAGCGCTTCCAGCGCAATTCGCCCCATATGAACGCGGCGAACTTCAACACGCCGACGCTGGTCATTCATGGACAACTCGACCTGCGCGTCCCGGTGAACCATGGCCTCGAACTCTTCAACACGCTGCAGAACCGCGGCGTGCCGAGCAGGTTCGTGTACTTCCCCGACGAGAACCACTGGATCCTGAAACCGCAGAACTCGCTGTTCTGGTACGACACCAAACGCAAGTGGCTGGAGCAGTATGTGAAGCCCGGCCCGGGCGCAGTCACGCTCCCCACGACTGAATCAGCTACCGAGTGACCTTTCACCGTCAGTTGTGCGTTGCCCGTTTTGCGTTGTGCGCCGGAGGGGTGTTCACACCTGCTGCGGGTCTGCGGACAACGGACAACTCGCAACGGACAACCCAACACTGAGAGCAGCAGATGAACCGACGCGACGTGATGAAGATGGGGACGGCGGCGGCTGGCGCGCTGGTGGGCGGCGGCGTGTTTGCGAACAGTGAACCGCTCAAGGTGCTGATCTTCGGCGGCACGGGATTCATCGGACCGCACTTCGTGCGCGTGCTGCGCGAAAGCGGACACAAGCTGACGCTGTTCAATCGCGGCAAGCGCAATCCGGGGCTCTTTCCCGACATCGAAACGCTCATCGGCGATCGCAACGGCAAGATTGACGCGCTGAAGGGCCGCGACTGGGACGTCGTGATCGATGACTCCGGTTATTTTCCCGCGCAGGTCAGGACGACCGCCGAGCTGCTCAGGGACCGTGTCGCACACTACATTTATGTGTCGAGCATCTCCGCATACGCAGATCTGACGCCGCCAGGCATCGATGAGGATTACCGCCTCGCACCCCTTACGGATCCGGACGCGAAGCAAATTACCGAAGAGAACTATGGCGGCCTGAAGGCGGCCTGTGAGCAGATCGTTGAGCAGACGTACGGCAAGCGCCAGGCGGTCATTCGCCCCTCGTACATCGTCGGCCCGGGCGACACCACCGATCGCTTCACCTACTGGCCGGTGCGTGCAGCTCGTGGCGGCGAGATGCTGGCGCCGGGAACGCCAGGCGATCCGATTCAGTTCATTGACGTACGCGACCTCGCCGATTTCATGCGCCAATGCGTCGAGCGACGCATCGCAGGTCGTTACAACCTCTGCAATCCGCCAGGAGCCGTCACCATCGGCGACGTTCTCGAAACGAGCAAACGGCTCGCCAACGCCGGCACGACATTTGTCTGGGCGGACGCGGCGTTTCTGGAAAAGAACAAGTTGCTCGAAAGCGGAGAGATTCCGATCTGGTCGCCCACGACAGGCGAATTCGCCGGCGCTGCGCTCGTGAGCTCGGCGCGGGCTGTGGCGCAGGGCCTGCGCTTTCGCGATCTTGATACCACTGTGCGGGACACGCTCGCCTGGCACGACCAGCGCCCTGCGGCGCAGAAGGAGAAGTTGCGCGCGGGCCTCACGACAGAACGCGAGGCGGCGCTGCTGAAAGAATTGAAGGCCTAAGGATCCGTCGGCATAAGAGCCGCGAAAGACCGCATAAAAGAATCGAAAAATACATAGACGGGATCTGTCGCCGGGCAGGGGGTTCCGTCGCAGAGGAAGGGTGCTCAAGTCCCACCCCGATAGTTTGGCTCTTTTTTGCGGTCTATCGCGGCTCTGCTCTGGAGCCTTCTCTGATGCGGTATGCCGGAATGGACTATGGCGCGCGCGAAAGCGACGATAAGCCCATCGATCGCGCCGGAGATGATTATGTCTTCCTATGTCATTCGCCTGATCTCGCCGCGCGCCGCGCTCGCGTGCGCCGCAGTTCTTGCATTGGCCGCATGCGAACGCGCTCCAAAGGGGGGCGGCGCTGCCGACGAAATCAACTGGGCGCGCGCCGCGCTTGCGCGCAATCCGCAGATCGAGGTGGTGGCGAGCGACTCGGAAACGGGCGTGTTCACCATTCGCGACAAGCAAACCGGCGCCGTACTGGTCGTCAGTCTGCACGATATTGCCGCGGGGCCTGCCGCACAGTTCAAGGCGATGACGCCTGCGGCGGCGCCCGCTCCGCCCGCTCTTCCGGAACCCACGGCGGTCCCGCAACCTCCCGAGCCGAGTTCCGCCCTGACCGCGCAAACTGAAGCGCGGGAACCTTCGGCGCCTGCTGCATCTGTGCGAGAGCAAGCCGCCGCCCCGGCCCAGTCCGCCGCGACGGGATCCGGCAACTACACGATCGAACGCACTGGCGGACAACTGCGCGTCAGCGGACCCGGCGTCAGCATCGTGAGTTCCGGCGAGGCTGCGGGCGGCGGGCGCGCGGAGTTGGCGCAGCGCACCGCCGAGCCCATCATCTGCGAAGGCCGACGCATGCTGCATTTCGACAATCGTGACGTCTATGTCGACGGCGACGCCATTACCGTGCGCGATGGTTGTGAAATGTTCATCACTAACAGCCGCATCGTCGCTTCCGGCACCGGCGTCACGGTTCGCAACGCCGTCGTGCACGTCTCCAACAGCCACATTGAAGGCGCCGGGGGCTCGTTCGACGTTGACGCCGACTCGAAGATGTATGTGCGCGGCTCAACGTTCCAGGGACTTTCCCGTCGCGCCGAACTTGCGATGGTGCAGGACCAGGGCGGCAATCGCTGGCGCTAGGAGCGGGAGTCGGGAGTCGGGAGTCGGGAGTCGGGAGCAAAAATCGTTCGAGTGGGCCAAACGCGTATCAAGCGCTCTCTTGCGATTCCCGATTCCCGAACCACCGCTCGCCAATCACGAATCACTTCTTCTCTTCCGGCAACGGCCCGAAGGGCTGCGCATCCTTGAGATCAAAAATCTCCACGCCCTTCGGATGCCGGAACATGCGCTTGCCCAGATCCGGGAAGTCGGCGAGGTCCATCTCCAGATTCTCGCCGCCCATCAGATAGACGAGTTCCCGATCGAACGGGTTGCGCAGGTGGTGCGCGACCCCAGGCGCGGGAAACGCCATGAAATCGCCCGGCCCGACTTCGTAGTCAGCGTCGTCGATGCGCGCTACGCCGCGGCCCTCGAGAATGTAGATCCATTCCTCTTCTCGCCAGTGCGCGTGATAGGCGAAGGACTCCTTGCCCGGGGGAACGCGGCCCAGGTTGACGCCGATTCGTTTCAGTCCCGTCGCCTTCGCCATCTGGTAGCCGGTGATCTCCGACAGCGGGTTCCATGGATGGGAAAACGTTTGCGATCGCGCAGCAATGTCCGCTGCGCGCAGAAGATAGAGGTTGGGACGGTTCATACTGGGAAGTGACTGGTGACCAGAGACTAGTGACCGGATCGGGAGTCGGGAGCGAAGATCGTTCGAGCGAGGCAAGCGCGTATCAAGCGCTTTCCTGCGATTCCCGATTGTCAGCTTGCGCGGTCTCGCGGCGGTCGGCAACCTTCGAAGCGTGAACAACAGATTGCGCATCGTCGGCCTCATTCTGCTCGCGCTGCTCGCGACCTGGCTGACTGTTCGCAGTTGCGCCCCCGAGCCGCCGCAGGAGGCGCCGCCGGTCGCGCCGAAGCGGGAAATGTTTCATGCATCCAGGCCGCTGCGGGTCGAGGTCATCGCGACGGCGCCGGCCGGCGGCAGACCGGGCGACATCGCGTGGCTTGCGCTCGAATTGCGTTACGTCCTGCTGCGCGGACAAATGAACATTGCGACGATCGGCGCGCGCGACGACGACAAGTCCGCGACCGGGAGTTATCTGTTGCGGATTGCGGTGTCCCAGGAGGCGAAACAGGGATCGCTCGCGTTGGTGGCGCCCGATCAGGTGCTTGAGCGCGAGCACGACTTTGCACTCCCCGATCTCACACGTCTCGGTGTGGCGCGCGAGGTCGCAACACAGCTGTCGAAGTTTCTGGGTGCGCCCGATGCGCCGCGCGCGTGGAGCAAGCTGCTGGGTGCGGGCGATGCGAAAAGTTATGAATCGTTTACGAAGGCCGAGGCCGACATCCACGGACCGGAAGGACGCGGATTCACCCGACCGCCGCCGGCCCCAATGCGCGCGCGCACGGTCGAGCGCCTCGAATCCGTGCTTCGCAGTCAGCCGCGCTTTGCGCGCGCCCGAGCGCTGCTCGCAGTCGGATACCTGAGCCTGGGCGGTGAGGATGAGAGTTCGTTGACGCAGCTCGCGGAGTCGAACGCCGAAGGCGCCATCGCGCAGGATGCGAAGCTCGCGGACGCGCAGGCCGCGCTCGGACTCGCGGCGTCGCGCCGCGGTGAGTGGATTGCGGCGCACGAGCGCTTCGAGAGCGCGCTGACGCTGGACCAAAACAGCGTTCCTGCACTCGAAGGTCTGGCCTGCCTGCTCGCGGACGCCGGTCGCTATGAAGAGGCGCGCCCCTTCGCAGAACGCGCGGCGGCGATTCAGCCTCGCAGCATCGGCGCGAATGAGTGTCTCGCCTATGCAGCGAGCGATGCACGCCGCGCGGCGGCGAAGACCGAGGCTGAGGACCGCAAGCCGGTGGACGTACAAGTGCTGGCGCTCGAGGCCATTCTCATGGACGACGCGCCGCGCGCCGAACGTCTCCTGCGCGAGAACCTGCCGCCGCAGCAGTTCGCGACGTGGGCTCAACCGCTGCTGCGCGCTGTGGATTCGCGGAAGCACATTCCCGAAGCGCTGAGCGCCGTGACACGCGCCGCCAACGACGATCAGATCGACTCCTCGACTGAGATCCTCTGCGGCGCGGCGCTGCGGCAGCCCGAATTTGTATTCAATCGTATGACGCGGCTCCGGCGTCAGGGCGCGTCTGCGCCGCTGCGAATTCTGTGGCTGCCGCAAACGCTTTTCCTGAGGAAGCATGCGCGCTTCGACAACGTCATCAGCGCCGCCGGGCTGCCGGCGTTCTGGCAGGAGCACGGCGCGCCGGATATCTGCACCGCCGAGCCGAAAACCTATGGCTGTGCGACTGGAGGAGAAGAGCCGCGAAAGACCACAAAAAGGAATGAATGAACAGCCTGAGAAAAATTCAGTGGCCGAAAGCGGCGCTGCTCACGAGCCTGCTGTCGGCGAGAGCATGAAGTTCAAGCCGCGCCAGTAGCATGGCGCCATCGACGATCTTGCGTCCTCGGGTTCTTTTTTTGTGGTCCTTGGCGGCTCCTCTCTGTTCAGTCACCAGACGTATTCGATCTGCACCCAGAATTTCGTAGTGTCGGTGAACAGGCTGTCCGCCCTGTAGTCGGCGTACTTCACCAGACCGGTCAATCGTTTCCATGTCGCCTGGACCTGCGCATTGATCTCCGAGCCGTACTCGCCGACGCCGCGTTCTGCGTCGTACGTGTGATAACTCGCCAGCGCCGACAACGTCTCGAGCGGTCCGACGTTCTTGAACGCCAGGCCCGCATTCACGTAGCGGTCCTCGACGCCGTTCGAGGGCGTGGTCAGGAACTTGTCGGCCCAGCCCTGAAACCTGTGCAGCGTCGCGAGCGGCGTTGTAAAGCCCTTGGCCCCGTCGCCCTCGAGGAGTTCAAGGCCCACGCCCAGGCTGTATTGCTTGTATGACCCAGTCAGTTCGGCGAGGTAGTAATCGAGATCGAATGTAAGCGGGTTGTCGGCATATTCGGTTTGGGTCGCATAGGACGCAATGTAGCCCAGCTTGAACTTGTCGAGCGGCCTCTCACCCGCGAAGCGCAGCCCGAACGTTTCAGATGAATCGCCGACGGCTGCGGGCGCAGCCGCAATCGGTTCGATCTCCACCCAGTAGCCGAAGCCGGTCAGCTTCCCGATGGCGAACTGATAGGACGCGTTCGCGAGCACGCTATCACCGTTGTAGCGTCCCTGCGGCGACTCCTTGCCGAACACCCGATTCACCTGGGTCACGTACGCCAGGTCGAACGTCGTATTCGCGAGCGACTTGTTGACGACGCGCAATGAATCGAACGTCTGCTCGTTCTGGCGCCAGCCGACATTGCCGACGAAGCGATGATCGTCGAGGATGATGCGCTGACGGCCGAACGTCGCCGTCGTCATCGGAATGGACGTGTTCGTCAGCTGCAACCGGTTGAACTCGTAAGTCTCCGGATCGGCGACGACGGGATAGGCGGTGTTGCCGTTCGTCGTGCTGTTGTAATCGCTCGTGAGCGGCCACAGCAGATCGCCTTCGACGAGCAGAGCCGTGTTCCAGACCTTGCCGGTTTCGAAGCCGAGCCGCGCGCGCCAGGTGATCGCTTCGGCGTCCTTCGCCATCGGATCCTGATCGACGCCCTCGAAACGCAGCCGCGTGTCGAAGATCGGCCTTGCTTTGCTGAGCGCGCCATGCAGCTCTGCGAGCCCTTCGGCGTGTGCGCCTGAGCAGGCCGCGCAGACCGTCAACGCTGCTGCAATCGTCAGTTTCACTCGAACGTTCATGACCACTCCACTCGAATCGCACTGTGCAGGCGCTCTGACGTCATTATGGAGATGAGCGTCGCCTCGCCGCTTTCCGGAGAACCCGATGACGCCTACGAACTCGCCTCGCCGATGGGCAGATCGACTGTCGAGAAGCGTGTTCCGTCGGACGAGCGCGCTGCTTCTGACATTTCTCAATTCGTTGGAACGAAACACCTGGATCCTCGCGAGATCGCCTGTAGCGCGAAGCCGCACAGGACTGCAGCGCTTCCTCCTTCGTGCGCTCGGCGCCGCGCATCACGTTCTGCGACGACGCCGACGCGCATTTCATCGCGCGCCAATGATCGCTTCGACAAGGCGCGCAGCGCGCAGCAAATAGCGGCGCGCCTCGCAGCAATGTCCGCTCTGCGGAAATCCTTTGCAGTGCGGTAATCCATGCAAAGTTGGTCCATAATGCCGCCCCCGCGTCGCCAGGCGATCGCTCGAAATCTCGCATCGCAGGCGCAGATTCCCGATAGGGACGCGGACGATCCTTTCCAACTCTTCGCAATGGGAGACGCACTGATGGGGGCTATCAACGCCGTGACCGATCTGACCGTCGAAGGCGAGATCGCAGTCCTGACCCTGAATTCACCGCCTGTGAATGCACTGTCGCAGGCGGTGCGCGACGGCATTGTGAAGGCGATGCGGCAGGCGATCGACAATAGCGCAGTCAAGGCGGTCGTGCTGATCTGCGAAGGCAAGACCTTCATCGCCGGCGCCGACATCACCGAGTTCGGCAAACCGCCGCAGAGCCCCAGCCTCCACGACACCGAGGATGCGATCGAAACCTCTCCCAAACCCGTCATCGCAGCGATCCATGGGACGGCGCTCGGCGGCGGTCTCGAAGTCGCTCTGTGCTGCCACTACCGCATCGCAGTGCCTTCCGCGAAGTGCGGCCTGCCGGAAGTGCATCTCGGTCTGCTCCCGGGCGCCGGCGGCACGCAACGCCTGCCGCGAATCGTCGGCGTCGAGCAGGCGCTCGAGATGGTCACTTCCGGCAAGCACGTCGACGCGAAGACCGCGCACGCCGCAGGGCTAATCGATGAAATCGTCCCCGAGGGCGAATTACGTCCGGCCGCCGTCGCACTGGCGAAGAGAGTCCTCGCGGAGAAGCGTCCGCTGAGGAAGGTGCGCGATCTCGATGACAAAGTCGTCGCTGCGCGCGGCAAACCGGAAATCTTCGAGAGCTTCCGCAAGGCCAATGCGCGCAAGTTCCGCGGCTTCCTCGCGCCCGAATACAACATCCGCTGCATCGAGGCGGCGGTGAATCAGCCTTTCGAAGAGGGCCTCAAGCTCGAGCGCAAGCTCTTCATGGAGCTGATGACCGGCGAACAGTCGGCCGCTCAACGCCATGTGTTCTTCGCCGAGCGACAGGTGTGGAAGATTCCCGATGTGCCGGAAGACACGCCGGTCATTCCGATCAGGAAGGTCGGGATTGTGGGCGCCGGTACGATGGGCGGCGGAATTTCCATGAACTTCGCCAATGTCGGGATCCCCGTGACGATCGTAGAGACGAAGCAGGACGCGCTCGACCGCGGCGTCTCCGTCATTCGCAAGAACTACGAGCGCAGCGCGAAGGGCGGCCGTCTCACCATGGACGACGTCGAGAAGCGCATGTCGCTCCTCAAAGGCACGCTCAAGCTGGAGGATCTCGCGGACTGCGATCTCGTCATCGAGGCGGTTTTCGAGAACATGGATGTGAAGAAGGACGTGTTCGGCAAGCTCGACCGCATCGTGAAGCAGGGCGCGATCCTCGCGACGAACACCTCGGCGCTCGACATCAACGAAATCTCGACGGCGGTGAAGCGGCCCGAATTCGTCATCGGCCTGCACTTCTTCTCGCCTGCGAATGTGATGCGGCTGCTGGAAGTCGTGCGCGCTCAGAGGACCTCGAAACCGGTGATTGCGACGTCGATGCAGCTCGCGAAGAAGATCGGAAAGATCGCCGCGCTCGTCGGCGTGTGCCCGGGCTTCGTCGGCAATCGCATTCTTTACGCCCGCCAGCTCCAGGCGAACGCGATGCTCATGGAAGGCGCCATGCCCTGGGACATCGACAAGGTCATGTACGACTTCGGATTGCCGATGGGGCCGTTCGCGATGTCCGACCTCGCCGGCCTCGACCTCGGCTGGATCCGGGAGAAGTCGTCGAGCTCGACGATTCGCGAAGTGCTCTGCGAAAAGGATCGGCGTGGGCAGAAGACCGGCGCCGGCTTTTACGACTATGACGAGAATCGCAACGCGCGGCCCTCGCCCGTCACCGAGCAGATCATTCGCGACTTCGCAGCGAAGTCGGGGGTCCCGCAGCGACGGATTTCGGATCAGGAAATCCTCGAACGCTGCGTGTATGCACAGGTCAACGAAGGCGCGAAGATTCTGGAAGAAGGCATTGCGATCCGACCGTCGGACATCGACATCGTCTGGATCAACGGCTACGGCTGGCCTGCGTATCGCGGCGGTCCGATGTTCTACGCAGACACCGTCGGGCTGAAGACCGTGGTTGCAAAACTGAAGGAGTACGGGCCGAAGATGGGCAAGGATTTCACGATTTCGCCCCTTCTTGAAAAGCTCGCGTCCGAGGGCAAGCGCTTCCAGGATTTGAAATGAGCTGACGCGTTGTCCGTTGACCGTAGGCCGTTGTCCGCCAGAACGGATGGCGGACCGGCCTCCCGTCTGCGCACAACGCACAACGCGCATCGCACAACAGTCAACTTGTCAGCCAGGTATTCCCATGCGTGAAGCAGTTATCGTCTCTACCGCGCGCACGCCGATCGGCAAGGCCTATCGCGGCGCGTTCAACAACACTCAGGGTCAGGAGCTGGCCGCGCATGCGATCGCGCAGGCTGTGAAGCGAGCGGGCGTCGACGCCGCGGAAATCGAAGACGTCGTGATTGGCTGCGCTCTGCAGCAGGGTTCGACCGGCGGCAACGTCGCTCGTCAGGCGCTGCTGCGCGCCGGGTTGCCGGTCTCTGTTCCCGGCATGACGATCGATCGTCAGTGCTCGTCGGGCCTGATGGGCATCGCTACGGCGGCGAAGCAGATCGTCGATGACGGCATGCAGATTGCGATCGGAGGCGGCGTCGAGTCGATCTCGCTCGTGCAGAACGACAAGATGAATCGCTTCCGCGGCGCCGACCCGTGGCTCGTCAGCAATATTCCGCAGATCTACATGACGATGATCGAGACGGCGGAAATCGTCGCCGAGCGCTATGGCGTGAGCCGGGAAGCGCAGGACGAGTATTCGTTGCAATCGCAGCAGCGCACGGCGCGAGCTCAGGCGGAAGGCGGCTACGACGCAGAGATCGCCCCGCTGACCTCCGTCATGATCGTCGCCGACAAGGAGACAGGCGCAACGTCGGAGAAGGAAGTCACGCTGAAGCTCGACGAAGGCAATCGCCCGAAGACGACGCTGCCCGACCTGCAGGGTCTGCAGCCTGTGTTCAAAGGCGGCCAGCGCATCAAGGAAGGCAGATTCATCACAGCCGGCAACGCCTCGCAGTTGTCGGACGGCGCCGCGGCGCTCGTGCTGATGGAAGCGAAGGAAGCAGAGAAGCGCAACCTGAAGCCGCTGGGCGCCTATCGCGGCATGATGGTCGCAGGCTGCGATCCCGATGAGATGGGCATCGGCCCGGTGTTCGCCGTTCCCAAACTCCTGAAGAAGCATGGCTTGAAAATGGACGACATCGGCCTGTGGGAACTGAACGAAGCGTTCGCGAGCCAGGTGCTCTACATTCGCGACAAGCTCGGCATCCCGAACGACAAGCTGAATGTGTCAGGCGGGGCGATCTCGATCGGCCATCCGTACGGGATGTCGGGCGCTCGAATGGCCGGACACCTCCTCATCGAAGGCAAGCGTCGCGGCGTAAAGTACGGCGTCGTGACGATGTGCATCGGCGGAGGAATGGGCGGCGCAGGACTGTTCGAAATCTTCTGAAGCCGAAGTCCGCCGCAGCGGCCGAGACGCAAGTCTCGGCCTGCTTCTTCTGTTGTCCAGTTGTCCGTTGACGCGCAGATCCACGAACGATGGGCGCTTCTTCGCACAACGCACGACGGAGAACGGAGAACGCATCGCCCGCCGAGCCGGCTGCGATTCAGGGCGGGATGAATACCTTCTTGAGCTCGGACTTCAGAATCTTCCCCGCTGGATTGCGCGGCAGCGTTTCATTCCAGAACGCGATCTTCACCGGCACTTTGAAGGCCGCCAGGCGCTCCGCGACCCAGGAACGCAATTCGTCTTCTGAAGCGCAGGCGCCAGGCTTGAGTTGCACTACAGCGCCGGGCTCCTCACCAAGGATCTTGTGCGGGATCGCGACCAGTGCGGCGTCCATCACGGCCGGATGCTCGTAGAGAACGTTTTCGACTTCGATGCAGTAGATGTTCTCGCCGCCGCGGATCAGCATGTCCTTGGCGCGATCGACGATGTAGCAAAAGCCTTCCTCGTCGACGCGGGCGATGTCGCCTGTTCTGAGCCAGCCGTCGACAAAGGTCTTTGCGGTGGCTTCCGGATTGTTCCAGTAACCCTTCACCACCATCGGACCTTTGACCCACAGTTCGCCCGCTTCGCCGACCGGCAGCTCGCGGGTCGCATCGGCGTTCATGATTCGCACCGCGCCCACCGCGGGCGTGGGGCCGCACGAGGCAGGCCGATTGACGTAATCCTCCGCGCTGTTGCCGCTGAATGACGCGGACGTCTCCGTCATGCCCCAACCGTTGCCCGCGTGCGATTTCGGGAAGTCCTCGATGATGCGACGTACGAGCTCCGGCGCAGACGGCGCACCGCCATAGGCGACGGCTTCGAGCGTCGAAAGGTTGTAGTTCTTCCGCGCGGGGTGCTCGAGGAGCTGCCAGGCGATCGTCGGGACGCCGCCTGTCACCGTGACGCCTTCACGCTCGATCAACTGCAAAGCCTTCTCGGCGTCCCACTTGCGCATCAGAACCAGTTTGCCGCCGCCGAACACCGCCGGAATGAGCGACGCGTTGCACCCGGTGACGTGAAACAACGGCACGGCGAGCAGCGTCACCCGTTGCGGCAACTTTGCTGGATCCGGCGGCGTCTCGCCGCGACGCAGAAACGAGCGCGCCGCCACGGCCGCGCCCGTCATGATGTTGCTCGTGATGTTGCGGTGCGTACCGAGAGCGCCCTTGGGTTTCCCGGTCGTCCCGGACGTGTAAAAGATCGTAGCGTCGTCTTCGGCTTCGATGGCGACGTCGGGCGGCGCACGATCCGGCAAGGCGCCCCAATCGTTGACCTGCCCCAGAACGCGCTCGAGTTTGATCACGCGCGGATCGGCGACATCGTCATTCTCGCGAGCGACGTAAACGCGCTTCAGGTCGCGGCAATCGTGAAGATGCTCGGCGATGCGCTCGTAGCGCTCCGAATCGACGATCGCAACCTTTGAGCCGGAGTCCGTGAGCCCGTACTCGAGCTCGGGTCCGGTCCACCACGCATTGAGCGGCGTGACAATCGCCCCGCACAGTGAGGCGGCGAAAAATGCGACCGGCCATTCCGGCAGATTGCGCATGACGAGCGCGACGCGATCGCCCTTCCCGACGCCCTGCTGCTCAAGTTCGTGCGCCAACGCCACGACCGCGCGCGCGAAAGACGCGAACGTCGCACGGTCGTCCTCGTAGACGAGAAACGTGCGGTCCGCAAAAGCGCGGCTGAGCAGGAACAACTCGTGAAGCGTCCGCGGGCCGTTTTTCCAGACTCTCGTGCGGATTCCGCGGATCGACAGTTCTTCGATTTCGAAGCGCGCGCCGGGCGCGGTCAGGCGAGCGTGCGCCTGCTCGATGGACATCGCCGGCCAGTTCGCAGGCAACGGCGCGACGGGCGCCGTGACGGGCTGCGCGGATGCCGCTTTGTGCATGGTCTCTCTCGCGTTCGCTGCAAGCCGCGACGGCGCGGCGAGCGCATTGTCAGATCGCAAGTTCCAGTTCGCAATCCGGTTTGACAATGCTCAAAGCGCCTGCAGAGATTCGCTCATCGTCGACCCTGTTCGGAAATCCGAAGATCTCCCGCAAAGGACGTAGCCAACGGACATCCCGGACCGGGGCAAAGATCGCCAGGGATCCTTCTCCGGGGCGCCTGGCGGTCCTCGCGAGAACTACTTTGAGGAATCCTGTCGGATGAAGACCGCGCTCGCTCGCACGATGCGCAGACCGCGCGCATGGATGTAGCAATTCGCAAACGCCAGCCTCTCGCCTTTGCGCAGCACGTCCGTACGCGTCGTCAGCCAGTCCCCGACCTGCGCGGCGCCGGCGTAGTCGACGGTGAGATTCGCGGTGACGAAACCGGCCGGCGGATTCGAGGAAAACGCGAGCGTATAGCCAAGCGCCATGTCGGCGAGCGTCGCCAGGATTCCTCCATGCACGGCGCCGCGCATATTGCAGTGCTTCGGTTGCGCATACATGCCGAGCTCAAGCTCGAGGCCTTCGCCGCGCGAATACACCGGTCCGATCATCTCGATGACCGGGCTGACGCGGAAGATGGGAGAGAAGCCGGTAGGAGGAGTCATGAGCGTGGGGCTCGGGGCGTCGGGCTCGGGTCAGAAGAGAAGGCGTCTTCTTCATCTGGCCCGCGACCGAAGCCCCGAGCCCGGCGCAGCGTGCTCAGAACATCTCCGACGCATCCGGCGCACGAATCTCATGCTTGCTGCGCGCAGGAATGTGATCGCCAGTGATCATTTCGTCGTACGCCTGACCCGGCCCGACCATGGGATACACGCCGGCGTCGGGATCGATCATGACTTCAAGGAACGCGGGTCCCTTGAACCCGATGAACTCCTTCACGACGCGCGGCACGTCCTCCTTGCGATCGAGCCGCATGGCGAATGGAAAGCCGTCCGCCTGCGCCGCTTTGACGAAGTCCTTCTTGTGCAGCGATTTGTCGCTGGCCGACAGGCGGCCCTTGAAGAACAGTTTCTGCCACTGCTTCACCATGCCGTCGCCGCAGTTGTTGAGCACAACGATCTTCACGGGCAGATCGTAAGTCGTCACGGTCTCGAGCTCGCCAAGATTCATGCGAATGCTCGCGTCGCCGTCGATGTCGATGACGAGGCTGCCCGGATTGGCGATCTGCGCGCCGATCGCCGCCGGCAAACCGAACCCCATCGTGCCCATGCTGCCGGAGGTCAGCCACAGGCGCGGGCTGCGAAAGTCGAAATACTGCGCGGCCCACATCTGGTGCTGACCGACGCCGGTGCTGATGATCGCCTCGCCCCGCGTGAGCCTGTTGATCTCTTCGATGAGGTAGTACGGCTGGATCAGGACGCTCGCGCGATCGTAGTTCATCGCGTAGGTCTGCTTGAGTGCGGCGCAATGCTCGCGCCACTGAGACCAGTTGCGGCTGAAAGCCGTGCGACTCCCGTAGTTGCGCAGTGCGCGCAACGCCTCCGGCAGCAATCCGACGTGGCGCCAGCTCACCTGCTTGACCTTGTTGATCTCGGACGCATCGATGTCGATCTGCGCGATGTGCCGCGCGTTCGGCGCGAACTTCGGAGGATTGCCGGCGACGCGATCATCGAAACGGGCGCCGAGCGCAAGCAGGAAATCGCAGTCATCGACGGCGTAGTTCGCAAACGCCGCGCCGTGCATACCCAGCATGCGCATCGAGAATGGATGCATCGTGTCGAACGCGCCGAGCCCCATGAGCGTCGTCACCACGGGGATCCCGAACTCGAGCGCGAACTCACGCAACGCGGGAGCGGCGCCCGAATGAATAACGCCGCCGCCTGCATAGATGAGCGGCCGCTGCGCCTGACCGAGCTGTGCGAAGAACTCCTCGCACTGCGCATCGGCGAGCGCGCTGCGCATGAGCCGATTCATCCGATGGCGATAACCCGCGATCGGCAGCTTGCCGCCGCCGTGAAAAACGCCACGCCAGGTCTGCACGTCCTTCGGGATGTCGACGACGACCGGTCCGGGCCGGCCGGTGCGGGCGATCTCGAACGCGGTGCGCACCGTCGCCTCGAGCTTGGTCGCATCGGTGACGAGGAAAATGTGCTTGGCGACGGAGCCCATGATGCTCGCCACGGGCGCTTCCTGAAACGCGTCGCTGCCGATCGCCGCCGTCGGCACCTGGCCGCAGATCACGACGATGGGGACAGAATCCGCCATGCAGTCGCGCACCGGCGTCACCGTGTTGGTTGCGCCCGGACCCGACGTCACGACGCAAACGCCGACCTTGCCGGTCGCTCGCGCATAGCCGGCGGCCATGAATCCCGCGCCCTGCTCATTGGCCGGCACG
Source organism: uncultured Gammaproteobacteria bacterium (assembly GCA_963723505.1). GTDB lineage: Bacteria > Pseudomonadota > Gammaproteobacteria > Steroidobacterales > Steroidobacteraceae > Steroidobacter. The sequence goes on along the minus strand of CAVRQU010000013.1, from coordinate 193,906 downwards.
ATCAGCGGCATCGGTTGCCTGCCGCCCGGCCGCGCGTGAGTCTGGTTGTGCACGAAGATCGCATCGTACGTAGGCAGGATGGCGCCGCCGCTGTAGCCGAATACGGTGTCCACGCCCTCGTCCGCGAGCACCTGGACGATGATCTCGGCGCCCGACATCTGTTTGCCGGCGAATGGGTGCGCGCTTGAGCTGAGCGCTGCGTGGCTCTCTTTCACAGCGATGAATCCTGAACTGACGAGGCCCGGAGGGGCGCTCGAAGGATTGCCGGCAATGCGGTGCAAGGAGACTAACAGTGAAATGTTGGGCTAGGAAGCCGGACTGACGCGAGCGCGGAACGCGGACCAGCAATCGGCATGTCGTCATTCCACACGGCTATCAGGCTGTCCGCCTCGAAGTCAGCCTGGCCACAACCGATCTCCCCGGAAGGCAGGCAGCGCGCCGGCCGGCTGGTTTCCTTGCTTCGCGCTCCCGTATGCTTCGGCAATCGCGTTCACGATCCGATGCCGAATGACCAATCTCGATCTCGCGACGCCCTCAACCTGGACCGACCCGCCCAAGGGACAAGGAATCTCGATGACGACGCGCAAGCGGCACATTATTTCGCTACTTCTGCAGAACGAAGTCGGCGCGCTCACCCGTGTAGCGAGCCTGTTCTCGACGCGCGGCTACAACATTGAATCACTCAACGTCGCGCCCACCGAGGATCCGACGGTCTCACGGCTCACGCTGGTGACGACCGGCACCGATGAAGTCATTCAGCAGATCGTCAATCAGTCGCTCAAGCTGATCGATGTCGTCAACGTGGACGACGTCACGCGCGATCAACATGTCGAGCGTGAGTTGTTGTTGATCAAGCTGAGGACGTCGCAGGCCCAACTTCCGGCGGTGCAGGCATGCGTGCAGCAAGTCGGGGGACGGGTCCTGTCGGACGAGCTGGAAAGCTTTACCGTCGAATTGACCACCAGCGAGTCTGAGATCAACAGGTTCATCGCCGAACTTGCAAACTACGGCGATCTGCTCGAGGTCGTGCGCAGCGGCGCATTGGCGATCCTTCGCGGAGCGACGACGCTGCGCGCATGAACGTCGCGCTAGGATAGAGTCAACTACCGCTCGCGCGAGCCGCTTCCCGTGATTCGTGGCTCGTGATCCGCAAGACGCCGGCGCGTTATCCGTTCTGCGTTGTCCGTTGTCCGTGAATCCGAACGTCAGGGTTGCGGCGACGCAAGCGAAGGCGGGCGCGCCTCTGCGCACAACAGACAACGGACAACGCGCAACGAATCAGAACGACCGCTTCGTCTCCCCTGGAGCTTAGGGTGTCAACACCGTCGAGCCGGTGGTTTTTCGGGCCTCCAGGTCACGATGTGCGCGCGCGGCGTCCTGCAGCGAATACGTCTGGCCGATGCGCACGCTGATTACAGCGCGCGTCGCCAGATCAAAGAGCTCCTGAGCCGCGCGAACCAGGGCGGCGCGCGTGGGGATGTAGTGGAATAACGTGGGACGCGTGAGATACAGCGAGCCGCGTTTACTCAGTTCAAGCGGCGCGATCGGCGGCGCCGGTCCGGAGGCGTTGCCAAAGGTCACCATCATGCCGCGCGGCCGCAGGGAATCGAGCGAACCGATGAACGTGTCCTGGCCGACTGAGTCGTACACGACATGCACGCCCCGCGCGCGTGTGAGCGATTTGACCTGCGCCGTCCAATCATCGTGCGCGAGCAACACGTGATCCGCGCGCAACTCACGCACAAGCGCTGCTTTTTCGTCGGACCCCACGATCGCGATGACGGTCGCGCCAATGTGCTTCGCCCACTGCACCAGAATCGAACCTACGCCGCCGGCTGCTGCATGAATGAGGAGCACATCGGTCTTGCGGACGCGATAGACCTGGCGAAGCAATACTTGCGCGGTGAGACCCTTGAGCATCATTGCGGCCGCTTGCCTGTCATCGATCGAGTCCGGAATGCGAATGAGCCGCTCGGCCGGCATTACGCGCACATCGCAATAGGCGCCAGCAACCTGCAGGGTGTAGGCGACGCGATCGCCCACACGAACGTGCCGGACGGCCTCGCCGACGCTCTCGACCACGCCGGCCGCCTCGCGCCCGGGAATCAGCGGCAGCGGGGACTTGTAAAGACCCGTGCGTTCGTAAACGTCTATGAAGTTCAGGCCGACGGCGGTATGACGCACACGGGCTTCGTCGCGCCCCGGCTCGCCGATCTCGATGCTTTCCCAGCGCAGGACTTCAGGCCCGCCGTGCTCATGGATGCGAATGGCGTGAGGCATGAACTGGACAGGCTGGAGATTGGGGGCTGGAGGCTGGAGGTAGATAAGAAATCGTCTTGTCGCATTCTACCCCCGGCTCCAGCCTCCAGCCCCCAGCCGGCATCGTCTTCTCAGAGCGCCTGGTCGTCGGCTTCCCCGGTACGGATGCGCAGCACACGCTCGAGATCGGTGATGAAAATCTTGCCGTCGCCGACCTTGCCGGTCTTGGCCGCGTTGATGATCGCCTCCACCACCTGATCGACCAGCGCATCCTTGACCGCGACTTCGATGCGCGTCTTCGGCACGAAATCCACGACGTACTCGGCGCCGCGGTACAGCTCAGTGTGGCCGCGTTGCCGACCGAAGCCCTTCACCTCAGTGACCGTCATGCCCGAGACGCCAATTTCCGAAAGCGCGGCGCGCACGTCGTCGAGTTTGAAGGGTTTGATGATTGCGCTGATGAGTTTCATTCCCCGGGCTCCTGTCTCGAAGTGCGGTCGTAAATTCTTCGTGTGCTGTCGGCGGCCGGCGAGTTAAGGCCAGCGCCTGACGCCGCCGCAGCGTGGCAATGCAATGCACGTTCTGTGCCGCGCTCCACGACAAGCGCACCGATGATGCAACCGCTTCCCTTCGTCGAACCAGGCGGTGCAGCCGCACCAGTTTAGCGCGCTGCCTCGGGTCACGCGCGCGCGTTTGGTGCGCGTTCGCCGTGATCGACCTGTCGACAGCTGCACAAGGCGCCGTGCCCGCCGGCGGATTTCCGCCGCACGAATCGCTTCGAATGGCATGAGCAGCCGACGTTGTCGCCGCTGGCCTCAGCCTGTTCATACGCACAGCTCCAACTTGTGCATGCGCGGCTCCAACGCCGCGCGAGAACTGACAATTTTTCCGACACCGCGTGATCCGCGTCGCGTCCTGACGGACCGCTGCGCTCTCGTTCCTTGTTCCGATGCATCGCCTATGAGACAAAGCCTCAACGAAGCGAGGGGTGGGTATGGGGAGCCGCGGAGGAAGGGGCGCCGGTGCGCTGACCGGTTGGTTGCTTGCTGTGCTGGCGATCGCCGCCCCATGCGCAAACGCCGTCACGGATGCGCGCATCCTCTACTTCGAACCCTTGCGCTCGCTCACACCCGATCGCGACACCGTGCTGCGCAAGCCCGGCGCGCAGCAACTCCGCGGGCTCAAATTCGACGCTTACGGCCGCCGCTTCGACCTCTCGCTTGACGTAAACAGCGCGCTCACCGGACGCGTGCAGTCGAAGGCGGAATCATCGGGGCTGCAGCTGTACCGCGGCCGGATCAACAACGTCGCCAACTCGTGGGTGCGACTCGCGGTCCGATCCGGCGTCGTGCAAGGAATGATCTGGGATGGAGTCGATCTGTACGCGATCGAACGCGCCGCCGAGGCGCGCGCTGCGCTGGTCCCGCCGCTCGATGCGGAGAGCTCCGGTTCCATCATCTTCCGGCTCGCTGACGTTCTCATCGACGCGAACGAGGCGTCATGCGCGGTCGACGAAACGAACGGCGCGCGCAAGGGCTCGCAGCAGTTCGATGCGCTGCTGCGGGAACTGAAGAGTGCGCCCGCGCTCATGCAAGCCGCAGGCGCCGCTGACCGCTTGCAGATCTCCGCGATGGGCGATGCGCTGTTTCTGCAGCGTTACGCGAGCGAACAGGAAGCGCGCGATGCAATTCTCGTGCGCCTGAACAACGTCGACGGCATATTCAGCTCGCAGCTCGGCGTTGAGCTGCAAGTCCCCTCGGTGTTCGTCAATGCGGCAGGCGCCGACCCGCTCTCCAACGCAACGTCGGCGAACAACTTGTTGCTCGAGCTCGGTCGGTTGCGCAGGCGATCCCCTGAACTGAACTCCCGCGGGCTCACGCACTTGTTCACTGGCCGCGACCTGGATGGAACCACGGTCGGCATCGCCTACCTCAACAAGCTCTGTCACGTCGAATACGGCGTCGGACTCACCGAGGTTCGCGACTACAACGCGTGGCGCGATACGCTCATTGCTGCGCATGAAATCGGCCATAACTTCGGCGCCAACCACGACGGCGATCCGGCGGGCGCCTGTGCAGCGACGCCCACGGACGCGTACCTCATGTCGTCGAGCGTGGGCGGCAGCGATCAGTTTTCGCAGTGCAGCCTCAACACGATGCGGCCACACGTCCAGTCGGCCAGCTGCATCACTGCGCTGCCCGACGCCGACATCGCAATCGCCGCTGATCTCGGCGCGGTGCGCAAGCCGGCGTCGCGTCCGTTCGAGTGGGCGCTCCACGTCGCGAATGTCGGCGGAGTAGTCGCGAAGCGCGTACGCGCTGACGTACTGGTTCCTCCCGTCGTGCTCGTCGACGACGCCTATGTGATCGGCGGGTCGTGCACCAGCGGCGCCGGCAGGATCTTTTGCGAGCTCGGCGACGTACCCGGAGGCGCGACCCGCGCCGTGAATCTCACGTTGCGCAGCGATGTCGCCGGCTCGAACTCGATCTCAGCGCGCGTCATGTCGGACAACGACGCCAGCCTCGCGAACAACAGCGGCGACGGCGCGCTGCTGATAGATTCCGAGGCGGACGTAGGAGTTGCATTGCAGGGGCCGACATCGGCCGTCGTCGGTGCGGAGTTCAACGTTTCGTTCACGGTCGCAAACCCTGGACCGAGCGGCGTCGGCGCCGTCCAGGTCGCCGTGACTTTGCCTGCAGGCGTCATGGCGTCCAGGGCAGAGCTTGCAGACGGCGCCTGCGCCGTCGCTCAAAGCGGCGTCCAATGCACACTGGCCTCACTGAGCGCGGGCGGCAGTGCGACAGGCGTCGTTGCTGTGACAGCAGCATCTGCAGGGAACGTCGCCCTGCACGCCGGCGTATCAGGAAACTACGTCGACCCGCAGCCGGCGAACGATTCGGCGGAGCATGTTCTGAGCGTCACACCCCGTTCATCCGCGGTCAGTCAGAACTCAGCGAACGACGGCGGCGGAAAGGAAGGGGGCGGCGGAGCGGTCTCACTAGCGCTGTTGCTCGGTCTCGCCGGCCTTCAACGGACTCGCCGTCGCCGGCACAGCTGATATCGTCGTTCGATCCCGACGCAAACGCGCGGACCGCCTTGATTTCGGCGACGCGCGCCTTCAATTTCAACGACTACGGTCGAAACGGGCCGGAGCCAACTGTCAACCGCGTCGTATGGATTACAAGGACTACTACAAGATCATGGGCGTCGCCCGCGACGCGAGCCAGGACGAGATCAAGCGCGTCTATCGCAAGCTCGCGCGCAAATATCATCCCGATGTCAGCAAGGAGGCGAATGCGGAGGAGAAGTTCAAGGAGGTCCAGGAAGCGTACGAAGTGCTCAAGGACCCGGAGAAGCGCGCGGCATACGACCAGTTGGGGTCGAACTGGCGCTCCGGTCAGGAGTTTCGTCCGCCGCCTGACTGGGGCCGGGGCTTCGAGTTCTCCAGTGCGTACGGGGGCGAGGACGGCGGCTTCAGCGATTTCTTTTCGTCGCTCTTCGGCTCGCGCAGTCCGTTCGGACAGCCGCACGGCGCGCCGCGTGGGCGCGGTTTCTCTTCTGCTGCGGGCGAAGATCACGTCGCCAGGATCCAGATCGATCTGGAAGACGCGTTCCGCGGCGGCGTGCAGACGATCGAGCTGAAGTCCCCGCAGTTGAGCGACGATGGTCGGGTCGCCGTCAAACCTCGCACGCTCAAAGTGACGATTCCAGCCGGCGTTGTGGAAGGTCAGCGAATCCGTCTGGCGGGGCAAGGCAGCGCAGGAGCAGGCGGCGGTCCGGCGGGCGATCTGTACCTCGAGATCGGCTTTCGTCCCCATCGGCTGTTTCAGGTTGAAGGCCGCGATGTCACGCTCACGCTGCCTGTGGCGCCCTGGGAAGCCGCTTTGGGCGCGACCGTACAGACGCCGACGCTGGCCGGGCCGGTGGAGCTGCGCATTCCTGCGAACGCAAAAGCCGGACAGAAGATGCGGCTCAAGGGGCGCGGGCTGCCCGGCTCTACGCCGGGCGATCAATATGTCGTACTGAAGATCGTACTGCCGCCGAGCGACTCGCCTCAGGCTCAGGCGTTGTATCAGAGGATGAAGCAGGAACTGGATTTCGATCCGCGCGCGGATCTCTGACGTGTAGGCGTCGGGTGAAGGAACGATTCCACCCTGAGCGTCACACTTCCCCCGCGATCAGTGCACTACTCCCGGCTGCGCGTGATCGAGCAGGTACGCGACGCGACGCAGGATCGACACATCCATGTGCGGTTTCTCGATGAAGTCGACGGCGCCTTCGCGCATCGCCGCAACCGCGGCGCGCACATCCGCCTCTTCACCGAGCAGAATCACAGGCGGTGCAATATGCGCAGACCGCAGGAGCCGCAGCAGTTCGAGCCCGGACATGCCGGGCAATGCGATGTCGGTGATCAGGCAGCCGAGCATATCGACGTGCGCAGCGAGGTAGCTCTCCGCGCTGTCGTAGTCATGCACGTCGGCGTCGAGAGGACTGAGCAGAGAGCAAAGCGTACGGCGATCCGTTGCGTCGGCTTCGATCACTGCGATGATGGGGCGGGTGGCGGACACGGAAGCAGGAACAGCTCAAAAAAAGCGGCCACGGCCACTGAACAAGGGAAGCCCGAGCCGCAGGGAGGATTGGGGGCGGTGGACTCGCCTGAGGGCCGTGGTCGCATGGGGCGCATCTTTTGACGATGGACCCTTCGCGAAAAGTTCGCACTTGTACTTAAGGCGACGCGATCGCGCCGCTCAACTACGTTATCGGCTGCGCGTTGTGCGCAGAAAGATCAGCTCCTCGTAACGGACTACTCACAATGTAGACGGACAACGCGCAAGCTCAGGCGCATGCGCATCAGCGTCACACCTGTCCCACTTCGAGCACCATGCGTACGAGATGCGCGAGCGATGACGCCTGCATTTTCTCCATGACGCGCGCGCGATGGATTTCGACCGTGCGCTGACTCAGTTTGAGATCACCCGCGATCACCTTGTTCGCCTTGCCATGCACAACGAGATCGAGCACCTCGCGCTCGCGCGGCGTCAGTGTTTCGAGTCGGCGCCGGATGTCGTTGCGCTCGCCGAGCGCCGCGCGATTGCTGCTGTCCTTCTCCAGCGCCTGATTGATGCGATCGATCAGGTCCTGATCGCGAAACGGCTTCTGAATGAAATCGACTGCGCCCGCCTGCATGGCCTCCACCGCCATTGGCACGTCGCCATGTCCCGTGATGAAGATGATCGGCAATATCGAGTGCTTTTCGTTGAGCCGCTGCTGCAGTTCAAGACCTGACATGCCGGGCATGCGGATATCGAGGACGAGACAGCCTGGACGATCCTCGCTGTAGGCGTCGAGGAATTCCTGCGCCGAGCCAAAAGTCTCCACAGCCTGCCCGACCGAGCGCAACAGCAGCTTCAATGCATCGCGCACCGCCGAATCATCGTCGACGACAAAGATTGTGGGCCGCGCGCTATTGGAATTTCCCCGCATTGCTTAACTCCCTGCCGATGACGGAACTGCCGGCAAAGTGAAGAAGAATCTTGCGCCTCCGCCCGGATTCGCGCTGCACCAGAGTTTGCCCCCATGCGCACGCACGATCGAGCGGCTGATTGAAAGACCGAGGCCGGTCCCGCCCGGCTTGGTTGTGAAAAATGGATTGAACAGCTCGGCCATCGTACCTGTATCGACGCCTGTTCCCCGATCCGCGACCATGAACTCAACGTCGCCCTCGGCGTCGACGTGCGTCCGCAGAACGATTTCGCGGCGCGCCTCGGGCGCTTCGAGCATCGCATCGATGCTGTTGCGCACCAGATTGAGAATGACCTGCTGAATCTGCACCGCATCGGCCTGGACCTGCGGCGCGAGCGGAGAGGGCTCCAGCACGATGCGCACGCCGTTGTGGGCTGCGTCGGTCTGCGCCAGCGTCAGCACATCCTCGAGCAGGCGGTTCGCTTCGATCAGTTCGCGGCGCACTTCGCGGTTCTTGACGAACGTGCGCAGGCGTCGGATCACCTCGCCCGCACGCAGGGCCTGCGCTCCGATGTGCTCGAGCGCGGTCGCGACCTCTTCCGTCGAGACATCCTTCGAGCCGATCAGTCGCTGGCACGCCTGCGCGTACGTTGCGATCGCGGTCAGCGGCTGATTGACTTCGTGCGCGATGCCCGCAGCCATCTCGCCCATCGTGGAGATGCGGCCAAAGTGCGCGATGCGGTCCTGCATCTGCCGCGCTTCGTCTTCCGCACGGCGCCGATCCGTGATGTCGTGAAGCGTGCCGACCTGCCGCAGCGTGCGGCCGTCGGGTCCGCGCGTCGTGTGTGCGATGTGATGCACGTATCGCAGGGCGCCGTCCGGATGGGTCACGCGATACTCGATGTCCATGGAGCGCGCCCCCCTGTCGAGTTCGCCGCGCACCTGCAGCCAGCGCGCCCGATCAGCCGGGTGCACCATAGGCTCGAGATAGTCGTATACGCTGATGTACGGCTCACCATAACGACGACCGAGCACGCGATACAGGTGCGGCGACCAATAGTCCTCGAACTTGCCGTCGAAGTGCACGACATAGTTGCCCAGGTTCGCGATCTCCTGCGCCACCGTAAGCTGCGCTTCGCTGCGACGGAGCGCTTCCTCGGCGTTGCGACGCACCGTGATGTCGCGAATGAAGCCGACGAAGCGCGGCGGCTCGGTGCCCTGCACTCGACCAACGGCGAGTTCGGCGGAGAACTCACTTCCGTCGCGCCGCTTCGCCAGCAGCTCGCGGCCGATGCCGATGATGCGCGGCTCGCCGGCTTCGATGTAGTGACGCAGATAGTCTTCGTGCTGCGAGCGATAGGGTTCGGGGAGCAGGATATTGACCTTGAGGCCGATCACCTCCTGCTCGTTGTAGCCGAACATCCGCTCGCCCGCATGATTGAGCAGTTCGATCCGGCCCTCGTGATCGAACAAGACGACCGCGTCGACCGCCGCGTCCAGCACCGCCTGGAACTCTCGCTCCAGCCGATGCGCGCGCTCGTCCTGAGGCTCGGCGACTCGCAGTTGCGTCATGAGCCGATTCTGCTGAGGCTGCCCGAAACTGGCAACTGCGCACGGCCAGACCGGCTCACCGGCCAACCGGCTCGTTGGCCGGCAGTTCGGCCCCTCGGGCCGGAATTCCGGTTTGCCGATTGGCCAGTGGGCCCCTCGAAATCAGGCCAGCACGACAAGCAGATCCTTCGCATCCACCGATTCGCCCGGCTTCGTGACGATTTCGGCGATCGTCGCATCGCGGTCCGCGCGTACCGACGTCTCCATCTTCATCGCTTCGATCGTGACCAGTACGTCGCCGCGCGCCACCCGACCGCCCTGGCTGACCGCGACGGCGGCGATCGTGCCCGGCATTGGCGCTGCGACGTGGTTCGCGTTGCCGGCGTCGGCTTTGCGGCGCGGCGGCTTCAGTGCTGGCTGACTGCGATCCGGAACCTTGACCGAACGCGGCTGACCGTTCAGTTCGAAGAACACCGTGCGCGTGCCGTCCTCGTGTGCGTCGCTCACGGCGAGGAAGCGCACGATCAGCGTCTTGCCGCGTTCGATGTCGACGCTCACCTCCTCGTTCGCCTCCATACCATAGAAGAAAAGCGGCGTGGGCAGCACGCTGACCCGGCCATAGTCCAGACGATCGCGCAGGTAGTCGAGGAACACCTTCGGGTACATGAGATACGACGCGAACTCCTCGTCCGTAATCTCGCGCCAGGTCTTCGCGTGCACGTCGGCGCGCGTCTTGTCGAGATCAATCGGCGCGAGCGCTTCGCCGGGGCGCACGATCAACGGCGCCGCGCCCTTCAGCACCTTCCTCTGCAGGCCTTGCGGAAAGCCGCCGTGCGGCTGGCCCAGGTCGCCGTGAAACAGAGATACGACCGACTCCGGGAACGCAATCTCAACGGCCGGATCCAGCACCTGTTCGCGCGTGAGGCCGCTCGTCACCATCATCAACGCCATGTCGCCGACGACCTTCGATGTCGGCGTCACCTTGACGATGTCGCCGAACATTTCATTCACCTGTGCGTACGCGCGCGCGACTTCCGGCCAACGCGCGTCATCGACGCCGAGCGAGCGCGCCTGCTCGCGCAGGTTGGTGAACTGCCCGCCGGGCATCCCGTGGACGTAGACCTCGGAGGCGCCCGAACGCAGATCGCTTTCGAAGGCCCCGTAGCAGCGACGCACCTGCTCCCAATACCCCGACAGGATGCGCAGGTTGTCGGGATTCACGCCCGAGTCGCGCGGACCGTGGCGCAACGCCTCGACGATGGAGCCCAGATTGGGCTGCGAGGTGAGCCCGCTCATCGAATCCATCGCGCCGTCAACGGCGTCGGCGCCCGCATCGATCGCGGCGAGCACGCTTGCTGCAGCCACGCCGCTCGTGTCATGCGTGTGAAAATGGACCGGCAACCCGATCTCTTCCTTCAGCGCCTTCACCAGCGTGAACGCCGCTCGCGGCTGACACAGCCCGGCCATGTCTTTCACGCCGATGACGTGCGCGCCGGCCGCCTTCAGGTCGCGCGCGATGCCGAGGTAGTACCTGAGCGTGTACTTGGACTCGCGCGGATCGGAGAGATTGCCGGTATAGCAGATCGCGGTTTCACACAGCTTGCCGCTTTCGCGCACGGCGTCGATCGAGATCCGCATGTTCTCGACCCAGTTGAGGGAGTCGAAGATGCGGAACAGGTCGACGCCCGCTTGCGCCGCCTGCCGCACGAAATACTTCACCACGTTGTCCGGATAGTTCGTGTAGCCGACTGCGTTCGCCGAGCGCAGCAGCATCTGCAACAGCAGATTCGGCATCGCCTCGCGAAATTCGTGCAGTCGCTCCCACGGGCACTCATTCAGAAAGCGCATCGCGACGTCGAAGGTGGCGCCGCCCCAGCACTCGACTGAAAACAGGTCGGGCGCGAGACTTGCGTAGTACGGCGCGATCGCCGCCATGTCGTATGTGCGAAAGCGGGTCGCCAGCAAGGACTGGTGCGCATCGCGCATGGTGGTGTCGGTCAGCAGGACGCGCGGCTGCTCCAGCATCCACGCGGCGAACTGATCCGCGCCAAGTTCATCGAGTTTCTGCTTCGAACCTGGCGGCGGCGGCGGCAGGTCCAGCCTCGGAACCTTCGGTTCGACGAGCCGCGCCGGGCGCGCGCGTCCCTTCACTTCTGCGTTGCCGTTGACGATGACGTCGCCGATGAAATTGAGCAGACGCGTCGCGCGATCGCGCTTGCGCGGAAATCTGAAAAGCTCCGGGGTCTGGTCGATGAACTTCGTCGTGTACTCCCCGGCGGCGAACTGCGGATGCATGATCAGCTGGTCGAGAAAGCGCAGATTCGTGACGACGCCGCGGACCCGAAATTCCCAGAGCGCGCGGTGCATGCGCGCAATCGTCTCGTGCGGCGTAGGCGACCAGGTCGTGACTTTGACCAGCAGCGAATCGTACGAGCGCGTAATGATCGCGCCCGCGTACGCCGTGCTGGCGTCGAGCCGAACGCCGAAGCCGGCCGGGCTGCGATACGCGGTGATGCGCCCGTAGTCCGGGACGAAGTTGTTCTCCGGGTCTTCGGTCGTAACGCGACACTGCATCGCGTAACCGTTGAGGCGAATGTCCTCCTGCTTCGGCACGCCGCTGTCGGGCTCGCCGATCCTCGCGCCTTCGGCGATGCGTATCTGCGCGCGCACGATGTCGACGCCCGTCACCGCCTCGGTGACGGTGTGCTCCACCTGCACACGCGGATTCACTTCGATGAAATAGAACTTCCCCGTGTCGGCGTCCTGCAGGAACTCGACGGTGCCCGCGTTGAGATAGCGGACGGCGCGCCCGATCCTGAGCGCCTCCTCGCACAGCGAGCGGCGTTGCTGTTCGGTGAAGAAGCTCGCCGGCGCTCGCTCGATCACTTTCTGATTGCGACGCTGCACGGTGCAATCGCGCTCGAACAGGTGGACCAGATTGCCGTGAGAATCGCCGAGCAATTGCACCTCGATATGGCGAGCGCGCCGCACCAGCTTCTCGAGATACACCTCATCGTTGCCGAACGCTGCTTTCGCTTCACGGCGTGCGGTCGCGACCATTTCGGCGAGCTCGCCTTCCTGCTCGACGACGCGCATGCCCCGACCGCCGCCGCCCCAGCTGGCCTTGAGCATCACCGGGAAGCCGACTGCGCGAGCAAGCCGCAGCGCTTCAGCGTCGTCGCGCGGCAGCGGCGGCGTTGCAGGCATGACCGGCACGCCGGCCGATGCTGCGAGTTCGCGGGCGGACACCTTGTTGCCGAGTCTGCGCATGATCTCCGGCGTCGGGCCGACGAAAATCAGACCCGCCGCCGCACAGCTCTCCGCAAACCGGGGGTTCTCCGACAGGAAACCGTAGCCCGGATGAATCGCATCGACATGCGCCGCCTTCGCGATGCGCACGATGTCTTCGATATCGAGATACGCCTCGACGGGCGATTTGCCTGCACCGACGAGATAACTTTCGTCGGCCTTCATGCGATGGAGCGAAAAACGATCCTCCTGCGAGTAGATCGCCACGGTCCGAACGCCCAGCTCCGTCGCTGCGCGCATGACGCGAATGGCGATCTCGCCGCGATTCGCGATCAGCAGGCCCTTGATTCGTTGAGACATGTAGAAGCCCGGCGCCCGGAAGTGTGAAAACCGACGACACGCCGCCGGGTTCAGGAAAATCGCACGCAGGCGCGCCGCCCGCAAAGCGGCGACGCGCACGAAATCATAACGGCCCGCGCATGCTCCGCAAGCGCAGGATCGATGGGCGGCGCCGATGAAAGTATCGTCGGAACCGATCAGTCAGGCGTTGGGCCGGGCAGTGACCTTGCGGCGGAAGGCACCCGTCGTGAGCCGACTATATTCTTTGTCCATGACGACGATGCAGTTCCGGCCGCGCTCCTTCGCAGCATAGAGCGCCTCGTCGGCGAGCTGGATGAAGCCGGCGGGCGAGCGTTCGCCGGCGGGCGCGATGCATGCTGCGCCGATGCTGACCGTGAGATGCTTCGCCGGCGACAACGAAGCAAGGTGCGGGATCGCCAGCGCCTCGATGTCGGCTTGGACGCGCTTTGCCGCTTCCTCGACATGATCGCGCCGCGCATCGTAGAGCACAATCGCAAATTCCTCACCGCCATAGCGCGCCGCGATGTCGAAGGGTCGGCGCGCGACGTGACTCAGACACCAGCCGACGCTCTTCAGGCGCTCATCGCCGGCCTGGTGACCGTAGTAGTCGTTGTAGGCCTTGAAGTTATCGACATCGATCAGCAGCAGGCCCAGCGGCGCTCCATCGCGGATCGCCTGCGGCCAGATACGACCGAGATGCTCATCGAACATCCGCCGGTTGTAGATACCGGTGAGTCCATCGCGGTTCGCAGTCTCGATCAGCAGCCGCTCTTCAAGGAAGCTTGTCCGGTTCGCGCGCTCGAGCGTGTAGCACACCATCGCGCCGACGATGTTTGCACCCGCCAGCATCGCGCCGTCGACCAGCACCGTGGGTGCGGGCGCACCTGCGATGATCGCCGCAATCAGGTAAGACACGAACACAGCGATCGCTGCGGCGAAGGCTGCGTAGAACAGCATGCCGAGCATGAAATAGATGTAGATCGTCGTGAGGACCACCGTGGCGATCAGATTCACGCCGTGCATCGCAGCGATCACCGCGACGGCGACGATTCCGGCCCCAAAGGCGGGTGCAGCAATCAGCGAGGCGAGCGGATAGAGGCGGTGATAGAGATCCGAGTGCACCAGCACGATCGCGAACAACAGGATCGGCGCAAGTGTGACCAGGCGAATCAGATCCAGCAGTCGATTGGTGTCCGCATTCAGCACAACGTGCGTCACCGCGGAAAGGCCGACGACAAAGAAGACCGCAAGCCACAGGTTACGGCGAACCTGCGGCAGCGATTCGGCCCGATAAACCTGCCTGAACTCCGCTTCGAGCGAGGCCTCGAATTTGAGACGCGGAAAGCCGCGCCTCAATTGCAGCGCGTAGGGCGACTCGGGAGGCGCGTCGGCGGAAGGGTTTGCGGCTGGCTCGGGCATGCGCTCGTCCCGCAACGCGTCACCGTGGAATGATTCCGGGTCCCGGTGCATGCAGGAGACGCACGGTAGCGGGAAACCTCGGCGCCATTCAAGCAAGCGCACAGTTTCGGTGCGCTGCCGGCGCAGGTGCAGCGGCGCTCAATCTGCGAGCAGAACCCGCGCGAGGAAATCAGTTGGATTCGGTTTGAGCCTTGCGACGGTCGCGGGCGTCCTTGATGAGGCGCCGCCACACGTCGTACGCGTCCCAGGCGCCCGTCGCTGCAACGCCCCGGCTTTCGATCGGACGCACTTCGCCGAGTTCGTCCGCGTTTGCAGCGGGCTCGGCGTTCAACATCTGACCAGTCGCTGTTCTGGACACGTTATTCATGAAGTCGACGGTCAGCCCTGCTGGGTCGGGGGTAAAAACGGTGCTCATGATAATTAGCGCAGCGCCGCAAAACGCGTGCTTAGTTCTCAGTTTCGGAATTTTCAGCCGCTGCCTCAGGGCGCCTGGCGCCTCAAGAAGGTTCGACTGAAGAGGGTGATCGCTTCGGACCGCTCGATTATGTCCAAGCGATGCGCTGTCCCGCCGGCCAGGTCGGGAAGGTTATTCCTCCCAGTTGTCGTACGCCAGTCACGGGACAGAGGAATCCGCCGCCGTGGTCCCAAGCGCACGCGACTTTACGCCCGGAAGTAGTTCGCCAGAAATTGGTCGAAAGTCATCTTGTCCGCCGCTTCGATTTCGGCCTGCCTCCGCAGCGACTCCTCGGCCTCCGCAGCGAACTCCGCCAGTCTTTGCTCATTCGGCGGATACAAGTGCAGAAAATACGACTTATGCATGCGCGACATACGCAGGGCGAGCTGCGCGAAGGACTCACCCGTCGACTCCAATTCCCTGAGCGTCCGCGCGGACGGCGTGAGGCCCGGATCGTCCAGTTTGGCCGCCTGCACCTCCAGCGCCGCCGTGTACGGACGCTGGTCATCGCCCTGGTCGAGGAGCTCGCAGACGCCGCGCATCGAATCGATCAGTTCACCCGCCCACACGCGCAACTCTACGGGCGTTCCGTTGCGGTTTAGTTTCAGGGCGGGCTCGCGGCCGCGATGAGCGACCACCGCGTGGTTGGCGTCGAGCCGCGCCTGTTCGCTCGCTCCGATCGGCTCCGACTCCTTCAGCACGCACAGCACTGCGAACGCTTCCAGAAAGCGCAGCTTGTTCTGATTGACGCCGACAGGGTCGAAAGCGCTCACGTCCAGCGCCCGGAACTCGACGTACTCGACGCCGCCGCGGCGCAACGCCTGCGAAGGATGTTCACCGGAGTGGGCCACGCGTTTGGGTCGGATGTAGCTGTAGTACTCGTTCTCGATCTGCAGCAGATTCGCGTTGAGCTGACGATGCTCGCCGTCCACCTTGACGCCGATCTTTTCGTACTCGGGGTGCGGCGTGCTCACTGCCGCGGTCAGATCCCGAACGTATTCCTCCAGGCTGTTGACGGAGATGCTGACGCCGGCCTGACTCTTGTTGCGATAACCAAGATCGCTCATCCGCAGCGACGTCGCGTACGGCTCGTAGAAAGTCCCCGGCGACAGCTCGCGCAGCGAATGTTCTCTTCCCCTCAGGAACGAACCGCAGACGGCAGGCGAGTTGCCGAAGAGATACAGAACAAACCAACCGTGGCGGCGATAATTGCGCAGAAGCGCGAAATACTGCGCGGAAATGAACTCCTGATCCGCCTTGTGCATCTTCAGCGCCTCCCCGAGCGCCGGCCAGAAGTGTGCAGGAAAGGAGTAGTTGAAGTGCACGCCGGAGATCGCCTGCATCATGCGACCGTAGCGGTGGCCCAGCCCGCGCCGATACACCTCCTTCATTCGTCCGATGTTCGAGCGACCGTAGTGCGCGATCGGGATGCTCGCATCGCCTTCGATGATGCACGGCATGCTCGTCGCCCACAGCAGCTGGTCGCCGAGATGTCGATAGACGAACTGGTGCAGGTCGCAGAGATACTGCAGGAGCTCCCACGACTGACTGAACGCGGGCGTAACCAGCTCGATCAGCGCTTCAGAGTAGTCCGTGGTGATGTGCTCGTGCGTGAGCGTCGAGCCGAGCGCGCGCGGGTGCGGACTCTGCTCGATGCGTCCGTCGGCGGAAACGCGCAGCGATTCCTTCTCCACGCCTTTCAGGCCGCCCTGCAGGACGCCTGGCTCCCGTAAGTTCACGAGAGTCGACAGCCGTCGCTCGAAGGCGCGATCTACTGAAGGTGCGGTCACATCAGCGACCCTCACGCGTCAGGCGATCGCAACATGGTGCGCCGCTCACTTGTGAAGACGCGATCGAATTGCATCTGCGCAAGCCGTTCATGAGCGGAATCAGAAAAGGATGCGCCCGGTGAGGATGTCGCGGAAGAGAACGAAATCGGCCGCCAGACTGTAGAACGGATTGGAGAACGTCGCGGGGCGATTCTTTTCGAAAACGAAGTGGCCTACCCATGCGAACCCATAGCCCGCAACAGGCGCGAGCAACAGGAGCCACGGAGTGCGCGCGACGAGCGCCGCGGCGACCACGATCAACACCAGCGTCGTACCGACAAAGTGCAGGCGGCGACAGGTCCGATTGCTGTGCTCGGACAGATAGTACGGATAGAACTCGGCGAAGCTCGCGTAACGGCCGTGCGATACGGAACGATCGGTAAGGGGTCGCATCAGTCGCGTCCTGAGCTGCCTGGGGGAAGTATGACTGCCGGCGCGATGCGGGCGGCGCCGCCGGGGATGCACGCCAGTTTCCGTAAGCCGATCAAGGGCGTCAAGCGCAAGCTTGAGCGACATTGCGATGGTTGCTTCATTTTGACGCCCCGGATCCGCATGCTCGCCGTTCGTCAGTCGTGAGCGGCGTTTCGTCACTGGCGTTCCCAAGCGCGCCGTGAATGTGGTCTGATTCGATTCATTCCAGTCGATTGCCCCTCTCACGCCGTACGCACGAGTTTCGATGGACTTCGCGAGGATGTCCGCTCTTCACCTGTCCGAACCCTCCTGGTGGTCCGTGGGAGTCGTCGGAGCGCTCGCGATCACCGTGTTCGCCGCCGTGACGCGCAGCCTGATCCTGCATTCCCGAGTCGCACGCCGCACTCGTGAGCTCGAGACGGAGCTCGCGCGTCGGCGCCGCGTCGAGGCGGAACTCGAAGCCGCGCGCGAGGAGCTGGAAATCCGTGTACGGGAGCGCACTGCTGCGCTGGAAGCGCGCAACGCGCAGTTGTCACGCCTCAAGCTTGCGCTCGAGACGGCCAATCAGCGGTTGAGGCGCCTGGTCGCCATCGACGCGCTCACCGGGATTGCCAACCGCAGGCACTTCGATCGCGCGCTCGAGCGTGAGTTGCGTCGCGCGCGCCGCGAGTCTCAGCCGTTATCGCTCGTATTCCTCGATCTGGACCATTTCAAGGGTTTCAACGACACCTATGGTCATGCGCGCGGCGATGAAGTGCTGCGGCTGGTCGCGACGACGCTCGATGAAACGTTTCGGCGCGGCGGCGACCTCGTCGCCCGCTACGGCGGCGAGGAGTTCGCGGTCGTGCTGCCGGGCGTCGACGGCCGCCGCGCGAGTCTCTACGCCGAACGTTTGCGCCGTCGCATCTGGCGGCTCGCGATTCCCTACAACGATTCGCAGATCACCGATCGAGTGACGATCAGCGCAGGAGTGGCGACCGTCACGCCGCCGATGATCGCAACGCCCGACGATCTGCTCGGCGCCGCCGACAAGGCGCTCTATCGCGCGAAATGCCTCGGACGCAACCGCATCGCATCCGCAGGCGTCGAAACGGCGCAGCAGCAGTTGGTGGGAATGGCGTCGTAGCCAGCGGCCAACTGGCGCAACTGGCAAGATCTGGCCTGCAAAGCTGCTTTAGCACATAGTCTGGCCAGTATTCCGGTGAGCCAGTTGGCCTGTTGGCCATTCCTATGCATATCGCCGTCGGCGGCTTTCAGCACGAGACGAATACTTTCGCGCCGCTGAAGGCGACGTATTCCGATTTTGAATCGCCCGACGCCTGGCCGGGACTGACGCGCGGCGAGGCGCTGCCTGAGGCAGTGCACGGAATCAATCTGCCGATCGCCGGATTCATCGACGAGGCGCGCTCAGCCGGTCACACGATTGCGCCGCTCACCTGGTGTTCTGCGACGCCCTCGGCGCACGTCACGCGCGACGCGTACGAACGCATTGTTGCGATGCTGTTGGAGGATCTGCGCGCCTGCTCCCGATTCGATGCCGTGTACCTCGATCTGCACGGTGCAATGGTCGCCGAGCACGTCGACGATGCGGATGGAGAACTGCTCAGAAGAGTGCGTCGCCTGGTCGGTCCGGACATGCCGGTCGTCGCGAGCCTCGACTTCCATGCGAACGTTTCGTCCCTGATGGCGGCGCAGGCGAGCGTGCTCGTCGCGTATCGAACCTATCCCCATACCGACATGGCGAGTTCGGGCGCTCGGGCGCTGCGCGCCTTGCATCAGCTACGAGGCGCAAGCGCACCGCTCAGGTCGAGCCTGCGCCAGGCGCCGTTCCTGATCCCGCTCACTTCGCAATGCACGCTCATCGAACCGCTTGCCTCGCTGATGAGCGAGGCCGAGCGAATGGAACGCCCGCCGATCGTCGCCATGAACTTCACACCGGGCTTTCCCGCGGCCGATGTGGTCGACTGCGGGCCTGCCGTGTTCGCGTACGGCGTCGAGGGCGCCCACGTCGCACGGGCGGTTGAGGAACTGGCGCAGCAGATTGCAGAACGCGAACACGAGTTCGCAGTGGACGTGCATTCCATCGAGTCGGCGCTGCGCGAGTTGTCACGCACGCCGCCGGCGGATCGCCGTCCGATCATTCTCGCCGATACGCAAGACAATCCGGGCGCGGGCGGCACGGCGGACACGACCTCCTTGCTGAAAGCGTTGGTCGAGAACCGCACGCAGCGCGCGCTCGCAGGCGTCCTGTGCGATCCGCCGGCCGCGGCGCGGGCGCATGAAGCAGGCGTCGGCGCTGACATCGATCTCGCCCTTGGCGCCGCGACTGGCGCATGGGGAGAAACGCCGCTGCGCGGGCGCTTTACAGTGGCTGCTCTCGGGGATGGACGCTTCAGGGCGACCGGCCCGTTCTACTCAGGATCGAGAATGGACCTCGGCCCCATGGCCCTGTTGCGAATTGATGATGTCTGCATTGCAGTCGCAAGCCGCAAGCAGCAGGCGGCGGATCAGGCGATGTTTCGTCACCTGCAGGCGGAGCCGCGCGACTTCGCCGTCCTGGCGCTCAAGAGTTCGGTTCACTTCCGCGCCGACTTCGGCCCCATCGCGAAGCGCATCCTGGTCGTCGCTGCACCAGGAGCGAACATGGCGGACCCGGCCAGGCTGCCGTTCTCGAAGTTGCGGCCGGGAGTGCGGCGGCGGCCGCGGAGCGCATCCGAACGCCGGTAAGGTCCGCGGCAAGGCCAGCGACCCGCCTGCTGGAATCCGGATGGTGCATGCGCGCGCTGATTGCGGATGGCGCACAAGTTGCACCTCAACGAACGCAGAGCAGGCCGGGCTCGCAGCGCATCCGCACTTCTGCGTACGCGGTTTCGTTGACCGCTGAGGCGTATAGTCGCGCGGGTTCGTTGCGCGTTCGACAGCACAACAATCCTCCGGGGAGATTCGCATGACTGACAAGAAGACCGTCGGCAGCGTGACCTATCAGAACGCCGGCAAGGACTACTTCGAAAAGCGCAAGCTGCGACGTCACGCGCGTGTCTGGTCGTTGTGGGCGCTCGGCGTCGGCGCCGTCATCTCGGGACATTTTTCCGGGTGGAACTTCGGCATCGGCGCGGGCGGCTGGGGCGGGCTGTTCATCGCAGCGATCATCATTGCGGTGATGTATCTCGGCCTTACGTTCAGCCTTGCAGAGATGTCGCCGGCGTTGCCGCACACTGGCGGCGCCTATTCCTTCGCACGCAGCGCGATGGGTCCCTGGGGCGGCTTCATCACCGGATTCGCCGAGAGCATCGAGTACATCATGACGCCCGCCGTCATCGTGTTCTTCATCGGCGCCTATCTCACCGGAATCTTCGAGACGCCGACGTCTCTTCAGCCGCTGTGGTGGATTGCCTGCTACATCGTGTTCGTCGCGCTCAACTACTGGGGCGTTGAGCTGTCCTTCAAGATTTCCGTGGTCGTCACCCTGCTCGCGCTCGCGGTGCTGGTCGTGTTCTGGGTCAGCGCGATACCGTTCGCCGATTTCTCGCGCTGGGCGCTCAACGTCGGCGTCGGCGCCGACGGCTCGCTCATCGAGTTGCCGAACGGCGGCGGTGAATTTCTGCCCAAAGGCTGGATGGGCGTTCTCGCCGCGATGCCCTTCGCTGTCTGGCTGTTCCTCGCGATCGAGGAGCTGCCGCTCGCCGCGGAAGAATCCGTCGATCCGAAGAAGGACATGCCGAAAGGACTCATCTTCGGCATGTTCACGCTGATATTTTCGGCGGTCATGATCATGTTCCTGAACGCCTCCATCGGCGCCGTTGAGGAAGGCAAGCTGCACGGTTCGTTTTCGCTGGCGACGTCCACCGAGCCGCTGCTCGATGGCTTCCGCGTGATCTTCGGCGCGGACATCGCAAAACTTCTCTCGCTGTTCGCAGTGATCGGCCTCATCGCCAGCTTTCACACGATCATCTTTGCGTATGGCCGGCAGATCTATTCACTGTCGCGCGCGGGCTACTATCCCGCGGCAATGTCGCTCACACACGGCGAACGGCACACGCCGCACATCGCTCTCTTCACGGGGACCGCGATCGGCCTCGCCGTCATCATGGCGGTATGGTTCTCGCTGGGCGCGGAGCAGGGCGGCACGGTGATCGGCGCGACGCTGCTCAACATGGCGGTGTTCGGCGCGATGATCTCGTATGCGCTGCAGGGCGTGTCGTTCATTCTGCTGCGCAGGAACATGCCGAACATCGAGCGGCCCTATCGCAGCCCGCTTGGCGTTCCTGGCGCCGCGGCCACGGTCCTGATCGCCGTCGTCACACTCTACTTTCAGCTCCAGGATCCGGTGTATCGCGCAGGCGTGTACGCCGCAGTCGGCTGGTACGTCGCAGGAGTTCTTTACTTTGCGCTGGTCGGTCGACACAAGCTCGTGCTCTCGCCGGAAGAAGAGTTCGCATTGACGCGCGGCGAGCACGGTCATCCTGAGCGCGAAGGCTATGGCACGACGAAGGTCTGATGCGGAGAGTTGTGCGTTGCCAGTTGTCCGTTGACCGATCGAACTCACCCACGCACATCGGACAACAGGCAACGGGAAACGTCGCTTCATGGAACCCCGCCAGGTCAGAACGATCGCCGACGCCAGGGCGATTGTCGAACAGCACGGCCTCTCGCACGTCAAGGTCGGCGTGTTCGACATCGATGGGATCATGCGCGGCAAATATATGTCGCGTGAGAAGTTCTTCTCGGCGCTGGAGCACGGCTACGGCTTCTGCGACGTCGTGCTGGGCTGGGACTGCCAGGACCAGCTCTACGACAACGTGAAGTACACCGGCTGGCACACCGGCTATCCGGACGCCCCCGTGCGAATCCTTCCCGATTCGTGCCGGCCGCTGCCGTTCGAGGACGGCGGTCTGTTCTTTTTGAGCGAGTTCGCCGCGCAGGCGGAGCAGATCTGCCCACGTGCGCTGCTGCGTCGCGTGCTCGAGCGTGCGCACAACATGGGTTTCGATGCGTACGCGGGCTTCGAGTACGAAGTGTTCTTCTTCAATGAGACGCCTGACTCGGTGCGCGCGAAGAATTATCGCGATCTGAAGCCCATGGCGCCGGGCTGGTTCGGCTACTCAGTGATCCGCAACAGCGTCGCCTCCGACTTCTATCGTGAAATGCTCGCGACGTGCGCAGTGATGGACTTCGGCATCGAAGGACTGCATGAGGAGACGGGGCCCGGCGTCATTGAGGCGGCGATCGCGTTCGACAAAGCGCTCGCGTCCGCGGACAAGGCGGCGCTCTTCAAGACGTTCGTGAAAGTCCTCGCACAGCGCAGACAGATGATGGCGACGTTCATGGCGAAGTGGTCGCGCGACTGGCCGGGACAGAGCGGCCACATCCATCTGTCGCTCAAATCGAAGGACGGTTCAGCGATATTCCATGACGCCAGCCAGCCGCACTCCATGAGCGGGCTGATGCGCCATTTCATCGGCGGCCAGCAGCAGCTCATGCCGGAACTGCTCGCGATGATCGCGCCCACGATCAACTCCTATACGCGCCTGATTCCGGGGTTCTGGGCGCCGACGCACTCGACCTGCGGTATCGAGAATCGGACGACCGCGCTGCGCATCATTCCCGGCAGTCCGAAGGCGCAGCGCGTGGAGTACCGGATCGCCGCCGCGGACGCGAATCCGTACGTGATTCTCTCGGCCGCGCTCGCCTCTGGCCTGTGGGGGGTCGAGCATCAGATCGAGCCCGAGCCGTTCGTGGAAGGCAATGCCTACGATCATGAGTTCCCCGATCGCCTGGCCCTCCCGCGCACGCTCTGGGACGCGGCACAGCGTCTGAAACGCTCGAAGATGGCGCGCGAGTGTTTTGGCGACGCTTTCGTCGATCACTTCGCCGCGACGCGCGAATGGGAGGAACGCGAGTTCCGCAAGCACATTACGGACTGGGAGCTGGCGAGGTACTTTGAGATTATCTGAGGCGGTTAGCGGTTAGCGGTTAGCGGTTAGTCAGACCGGCTCCGCCTCCGAAGCATCACGCACTGTCGCTGCCGGTCTCCGGTTCCGCTTCCTATCGTAACCGCTAACCGCCAACCGCTAACCGCTTCTTCAATGCTCCAGCGAACCCTCTCTCCCATCGACAACCGCGTCGTCGCTGAACGCACGCTGGCGACCGCGGTCGAGATCGATCGAGCGCTTGCACGCGCACGTGATGCGCAGCGTGCGTGGCGCAGCGTTGGAATCGAGGAGCGCGCGCGGATCCTGAATCGATTCTGTGAGGCGTTCGAGGCAAAGCGCGCCGAGATCTCGCAGGAGCTCACGTTGCAGATGGGTCGACCCATCCGCTATGCGCCGAACGAAGTGCGCGGCACGCTGGAACGGGCGCGCCACATGATCGCCATCGCACCGCGCGCACTCGTCGATATCGACGTCGGGCCGAAGGAGGGTTTTACGCGCTTTCTGCGTCGCGAGCCGCTCGGCGTCGTGCTGAGCGTCGCGGCATGGAACTATCCCTACCTCATCGCCGTGAACAGCGTCGTGCCGGCGCTCATGGCCGGAAACTCTGTGCTGCTGAAGCACTCGGCCCAGACGCCGTTGTGCGCGGAGCGCTTCGAGCAATGCCTCAGGGAGGGAGGACTGCCTGAGGGCGTATTCCGATCGCTGCACATGAGTCACGCGGATACAGAGCGCGCAATTCGCGATCCGCGCGTCGATTTCGTGGCGTTCACGGGATCGGTCGCGGGCGGACATGCGGTGCAGCGCGCGGCGTCCGAGCGATTTATCGGCGTCGGCCTCGAACTTGGCGGTTGCGATCCCGTGTACGTGCGTCACGACGCCGATCTCGCGCACGCCGTCGAGAACATCGTCGACGGCGCGTACTTCAACAGCGGTCAGTCGTGCTGCGGGCTGCAGCGCCTGTACGTACACGAAAAGCTCCATGACGCTTTCGTCGAAGGGTTCATCGGCCTCACGCGCAAGTACGTGCTCGGCAATCCGCTGGACGAAGCCACGACGCTCGGTCCCGTCGTGCGCAACGCCGCCGCAGAGACGATTCGCGAGCAGATCGCCGCGTCCATCAGCGCGGGCGCGCTGCCGGCGATCAGTGAATCGGAGTTTCCCGCCAGCCGCCGTGGCACGCCGTATCTGGCGCCGCAGCTGTTGCTCAATGCGGATCACGCCGCGCCGGTCATGAAGGAAGAGATCTTCGGTCCCGTCGCCGGAATCATGAAGGTGCGCTCCGACGAGGAGGCCGTCGCACTGATGAACGATTCCGCGTTCGGCCTCACGGCGGCGATCTGGACGAGCGACGAAGCGGCGGCGCTGTCGATCGGCGATCGCGTCAACACGGGCACCTGGTTCATGAACCGCTGCGACTACCTCGATCCGGCGCTCGCCTGGGTCGGCGTGAAGGACTCCGGCCGCGGTTGCACTCTGTCAGTCGTCGGCTACGAACACCTGACCCGGCCGAAATCGTTTCACCTGAGAACGCGGACATAGAACGAGAGCCGCGAAAGACCGCAAAAAGGAGTTGACATCAGTTCTGCGAAAGAAAGGGAATGAGAACGAGCGAGTCTGCATGCGTGCTCACCATGCGCCGTTCAGCTCCGTAGAGTCTCCCCGGATTCTTTTCTCCTTTTTGCGGTCTTTCGCGGCTCTTCCTCTGAGGCCTTCACGTCATGACCACGCTGCGCGGCAACTGGAACTACCCCACCGCGATTCGCTTCGGCGCCGGGCGCATCGCTGAACTGCCTGATGCGTGCCGGACGCTCGACATGAAGCGTCCGCTCCTCGTCACGGATCCTGTTCTCGCGGCGATGCCGATGGTCGCAAGCGCAGTCGCCGCGTGTCGCAGCGCCGGCCTCGCCTGCGAAGTCTTCAGCGACGTGCAGGCGAACCCGATCGAAGCCAACGTCACAAACGGCGTCGCCGCCTATCGCAGCGGCGGACATGACGGCGTCATCGCGTTTGGCGGCGGCAGCGCGCTCGATACCGGCAAGGCGATCGCGCTGATGATCGGACAGACGCGGCCGATCTGGGATTTCGAGGATCGTGAGGACTGGTTCACGCGCGTGAACGTCGCCGGCATGGCGAAAACGATCGGCGTTCCGACGACGTCGGGCACAGGCTCCGAGGTCGGACGCGCGTCAGTCCTCACCGATCTGCGCGATCACAGCAAGAAGATTATTTTCCATCCGAAGATGCAGCCCGCCCTGGTGATCGCCGACCCGGAGCTCACGCTGGGCTTGCCGCCGCACGTAACCGCCGCTGTAGGCATGGACGCCCTCTCCCACAACATCGAGGCGTACTGTGCGCCCTTTTACCATCCGATCGCGGAAGGCGTCGCTCTGGAAGGCATGCGGCTTATCAGGGAGTGGCTGCCCGTCGCGGTCAGGGACGGCGGCGACATTGAGGCGCGTTCGCACATGATGGTTGCGTCAATGATGGGCGCGACCGCATTTCAGAAAGGTCTCGGCGCGATGCATTCGCTGAGCCATCCGTGCTCCGCAAATCTGAACACTCATCATGGCCTGACGAACGCAGTCGTGATGCCCTACGTGCTCGCCTGGAATCGTGCGGCCATCGAAGACAAGATGGTGCGTCTCGCCGCCTTCCTCGGTTTGCGCAAGCACTCGTTCGACGGCGTCCTGGAGTGGATCCTGGAGCTGCGCCGGACGATCGGCGTGCCGCAGACGCTTGCGGATCTCGGCGTGCGCGATGAGCATGCCGACGCATTTTGTCGGCAGGCGTTCGACGATCCTTCGACCGGCGGCAATCCGCTGCCGATGTCCGTCGAAGACTTCGCGCGACTGTATCGGAATTGCATAGGCGGTCGCCTTTCTGCGGCGTCGTAGCCGGAATTCATTCCGGCCGGCGTGGTCTGATCCGGAGCGGAACCTGGCGTCGGCCGCGTTCATTGGCAATTCATCGGCGCCGCGGCATAGTGATCATCATGCGTGCGACGGTTGTGTTCATCCTCCTTGGTTGCACCTGGCTCGCCGGACCTGCGCACGCCGACGCGATGCGCTGCGGCAGCCGCCTCATTCGCGAAGGCGACCCGCGCAGCCAGGTGCGGGATCTCTGCGGCGAGCCGACCGACGTACAAACCTATACCGTCCTGCGGCGCCCCTATTACGACTTTCACGGTCGTCTCGTCTATTACGGCGACGGGCTCATCGAAATTCCTGTGGAGATCTGGATCTACAACTTCGGCCCCTACAAGCTGATGCGCCGTGTGAAGTTCTACGACGGCGAAGTCCAAGAAATCGAGACGCTTGGTTACGGCTACCACCAAACGCCGCGCCCCGACTACGAACGCGAGCGCGACGCTTATCGCTGAGAGCCGCCGGCGTGTGAACTGAGCGCACGCCGCGCGACCAACACGTAGCGCGACACCAGCAGAATGGCGCTGACGGTGAGGCCCACCGTCAATCCCGTCCAGACCTGCACCGGGCCTCCTGCCCGCTGCACGCCAAGCACGTAGGCGAGCGTGAAACCGACGCACCAGTAGGAGACGACGCAGAGCGCCATCGGGATCGTCGTGTCCTTGAAACCGCGCAGAGCGCCCGCCGCGCCGACCTGCACGCCGTCCGACAGCTGAAACAGCGCCGCCATCAGCAGCAATGTCGCGGCGAGTTCGCGGACCGACGCGTCCTTCGTGTACAGCGCCGCGATCTGATCGTTGAAGAGCAGAATCGCAATCGCTGAAACGAACATCACCATGGCGCATATCACGATCCCCAGTGCGCCGGCCGCGCGCGCGCCTGCAGCATCGCCGCGCCCAAGCGTGTGACCGACGTGGATCGTCGTCGCAGAGCTGATCGCGAGCGGGACCATGAACATGAAGGACGCGTAGTTGAGCGCGATCTGGTGTCCGCTCGCAATTGTGGCGCCCATCGCGCCCATCATCAGCGCTGCGGCGACGAACAGGCCGCCTTCGGCGAGCACGCTGCCGGCGATGGGCGCGCCAATGCGCGTCAGTTCACGCAGCATGCGCGGTTCGGGCTTGTCGAGGCGTGCGAACAACTCGAAACGCCGATACGCGCGATGCGTGCGCATGTGGAGCAGCATCGCGAAGAACATGACCCAGAGAGAGATAGCCGTCGCAACGCCGCAGCCGATCGCGCCCAGCCGCGGCATGCCGAACTTCCCATACATGAACACCCAGTTGCCGAGCACATTGCAGGCGAGACCGAGGAAGCCGATGTACATGATCGGTTTGGTGCGGCCGAGACCCTCGCTCGTGTAGCGCAATGAAAAGAACGCGAGCATGCCCGGAACGCCGAAGGTGATTGCGTGCACATAGCCGACGGCGATCGGCAGGATGTCCGGAGCGATGCCGATCGCAGGCAAAAACCGGTCAGCCTGCTGCAGGCCGGCGATCAGGAGAGCGGACAAGGCGAACGCGAGCCACCAGGACTGCCGAGCGTAACGTGTGACGCTGCGCGCGTCGTCGGCGCCGTAGGCGTGCGCGACGCTCGGCGACACGGCCATCAGCAATCCGAACCCGATGAACAGAAACAAATGGTAGTACGCGACGCCGATCGCAAGCCCCGCGAGATCGCGGGCGCCCAGCTGCCCCGCCATGACCGTGTCGGCGAACGACATGCCGCTGATCGACAGATTGTTGCCGAGGAGCGGGCCGCCGAGCGCAGCAATAGCGCGTGCGTCCGCCGCCAGTCGGGCGCGGGGAGTGTGGAACATGGGAAAAGGCAGGCTGTAGGCTGTAGGCTGTAGGCCGTAGGTAGAAACGAATGTTGCTTGCGGCGCGCCGACGCGGTTTGTCCTCGGGCGCTGCGTGGAAGCTCCGAGGCAGTGCGTTGACTGCTTCCTTCCCTTCTACCTACAGCCTACAGCCTACAGTCTACAGCCTGGGGAAGCGCCGCACGGGTCGACTACCCTGACCCTGCAACGATGCAACTGGTTGAAAGACGGGGCTTGAACACGTGATGACGTTTTCAGATGGAGCCTCTGTTCCCTAGTCCGCAGGAGTCCGCATGCTCGTCGGTTCATCCATACGCCGCGTCGCCATCGTCGGCGGGGTTCGCATTCCATTCGCGCGCTCGATGGGCGCCTACGCCGAAGCGAGCAATCAGCAGATGCTCACGGCGACGCTCCGGACGATCGTCGAGCGCTACAGCCTGCAGGGTCAGCTGCTCGGCGATGTCGGCGCGGGCGCTGTGCTGAAACATTCGCAGGACTTCAATCTCACACGCGAAGCGGTGCTGGACAGCGGTCTCTCGCCTGCGACGCCGGCATTTGATCTGCAGCGCGCCTGCGGCACCAGCCTGGACACGGCCATCGTGATCGGTTTGAAAATCGCGACGGGTCAGATCGACTCCGGCATTGCAGCGGGCGTGGACACCGCCAGCGACGTTCCGATCGTGTATCCAAGAGCGTATCAACAGCTCCTGCTGCGCAGTGCACGCGGCAGATCGTTCGGCGAGAAATTGTCACCCTGGCTCGGGCTCCGGCCGAGTCACTTCAAGCCCAGGCTTCCTGGCGTAGTCGAGCCCCGCACGGGCCTGTCGATGGGTCAGAGCTGCGAGTTGATGGCCAGGACGTGGGGCGTTGCGCGCTCGGAGCAGGATCAGCTCGCATTCGAGAGTCACCGCAAGGCTGCGGCGGCGTGGGATGAAGGTTTCTTCAATGACCTCGTGGTCGAGTTTCGCGGCCTGAAGCAGGACAACAACATCCGGCGGGACACGACGCTCGAGAAGCTCGCGAAACTGAAGCCGTCGTTCGACGCCGACGGCACGCTCACCGCGGGCAATTCGACGCCGATGACGGACGGCGCCGCGGGTGTGCTGCTGGCGAGCGAAGAGTGGGCGAAGGCGCGCGGGCTGCCTGTGCTCGCGCATCTCACCTACGGCAAGTACGCGGCGGTCGACTTCGTCAACAAGGAGGGGCTGCTGATGGCGCCGGCGTACGCAGTGCCTCGTATGCTCGCAGACGCACGCCTGCATCTGCAGGATTTCGACTTCTACGAAATCCACGAAGCGTTCGAGGCGCAGGTGCTGTGCACGTTGAAGGCCTGGGAGTCGCCGGAGTTCTGCCGCGACCGGCTGGGCCTGGCGGAACCGCTCGGCGCGATCGACCGCCGCAAGCTGAATCTGAAAGGCGGCAGCGTCGCCATCGGACATCCCTTCGCCGCGACCGGCGCCCGCATCCTCGCGACGCTCGCCAAGCTGCTCGCGCAACGAGGCGCCGGCCGCGGGCTTATTTCGATATGCACCGCCGGCGGGATGGGGGTCACTGCGATTCTCGAGCGCTAGCGAGCGCCCGACGCGCGTGATTCGTGAGTCGTGAGTCGTGAGTCGGACCAGAGCCGAAGCTGATGATCCGTTCTGACGAATCACTAATCACGGATCACGAGTCACGAAAAAAAGAAAGCGGCCGGCAACATCAGGCTCGCGGTGCTCCAAGCATGCGAATTGATGCTACCGGCCGCCGTCCAGGCAGCCGTCCGGTAGGAGGACCAGGCGGCGTGCCCGCTGTTCGGAGCGACGCAATCCCGGGGAGGGGGCAGTAACGAATCGCGTCGTCCCGAGGCAGTTGGCGCTAAGGACAAAGGAGCGTCAAAACAAGCACTCAAATCTGAAGGGCGTCCGTGCCCGGGTGCATGTCCCAAACCTGGGGTCCTTGTGAACACTTTCCCTGAGGCACACACGCGGGTCCTACTCTACTAAGCGACATCCGGGGGCAAATCCCCTCACAGGACCGGCTCACTATCGCCGGAAAATTCTTCGGCCAACGCCTCACCACCACCTCAGTACCTCGCGTCCCTGCGGTCCAGAAACGCCCGACACCCATTACTGGCCTCGCGATTTCAATGACTTGCTCACGTTCTTGCGACAGACTACGCACCTTCCTTCTGACAGACGTTCCATGCCCGACTACGTTGGTGAATCGCAGTACAAGCACGGCGAACCCGAGCGGTTGGGCGTCCTGATCGCCAATCTCGGTACGCCGGAAGCCCCAACGCCTTCAGCCGTGCGGCGTTTCCTCGCCGAGTTCCTGTGGGATCGCCGCGTCGTCGAAGCGCCGCGCTGGCTGTGGTGGCTGGCGTTGCATGGCGTCGTTCTGCGAATCAGGCCGGCGAAGAGCGCTCGCGCCTATCAGCAGATCTGGACTGAGGCGGGGTCGCCGCTGCTGGTCAACAGTCGCGCGCTGGCGGAGGCGATACGGCGCCGACTGGCCGCAGATCTGGACGCCGTGACGGCGCTCGGGATGTCGTATGGCTCGCCCTCCATACCCGCTGCGCTCGAGGAGCTGCGTCGCGCCGGCGCGCGGCGCCTGATCGTCCTCCCCCTGTACCCTCAGTACTCGGCGACGACGACGGCCTCAGTATTCGACCGCGTCACAAGAGAGCTGCGTCGTTGGCGCTGGGTCCCGGACCTGCGCTTCATTACGAGCTATCACGACGATCCGCCTTACATCGATGCGCTCAGCGCAAGCCTCCGGGAGCATTGGCGAATGCGCGAGTCGGCAGCGCGCTCGCACCACCTTCTGTTTTCCTTTCATGGGATCCCGCGCCGCTACCTCGCTGCAGGCGATCCGTATCACTGCCAATGCCGCAAGACAGCCCGTCTCGTCGCCGCGCAGCTGGAGCTGTCTGAGGAGGAGTGGAGCGTCAGTTTTCAATCGCAGGTCGGACGCGAGGAATGGCTCCGGCCCTACACGGATGAGCGGCTCATGCAGCTCGCGAAACAGGGCGGCAAGCGCGTAACCGTCATATGTCCCGGCTTTGCGACGGACTGCCTCGAGACGCTGGAAGAAATAGCGTTGCGCAATCGTGCGATGTTTCTCCAACACGGCGGCGACGACTTTGACTACGCGCCCGCGCTCAATGCGAGCGATGCGCATGCGTCTTTCCTCGCCGATCTGATCGGTCGCCATGCAGCGGGTTGGCCGCATGCAGGCGCCGGGGTCGACGAGCGAGCCGAGAGCAGGGACAGGGCCTTGCGACAAGGGGCCGCATCCTGATGCTGGGCCGATTTCTCGAGATCACCGTGCACACGCCGGCGATTCAGGAATCGCTGGAGTTCTACGAAACGCTGGGGTTCGTGCAGGCGCCTGTCGGCGAAACCTGGCCGCATCCCTACGCCGTCGTGACCGACGGCCGGTTGTTTCTCGGGCTGCATGGCTCTGTCGTACCCTCGCCGGCGCTGACGTTTGTGCTGCCCGAACTCGCACACGGGGTCGAGCGCTTGAAAGGGCTCGGCGTGACTTTCGATCAGGAGCGCCTGGGGAGCGATGTATTCAATCAGGCCGTCTTTCACGATCCGGCGGGCGTCTGCGTCAATCTTGTTGAAGCGCGCACGTTCTCGCCGCCGGAGCGCGACGCCGTCGTTACGACGTGCGGCTATTTCAGTGAATTCGGCATTCCGGTCAAGGAGACGGACGCCGCACGTAACTTCTGGGAGCCGCTCGGATTTGTGGCGCTGGACGAGGAGCTGCGCCCGTTTGCGCGCACCACGCTGACGAGCGATCGCCTGAATCTTGCGCTGTATCGGACGCGCGCCTTCCGCCAGCCGTTGCTGACTTTCGAAGATCGCGACATGCGCGAGCGCCTGGCCCGGCTGCGCGAGCGCGGCTTTATTCTGTCGGACGACATGCCGGACAGTCTCGATGATTCGACGAACGCCGTTTTGATCGCACCGGAAGGCACGCGCTTGTTGCTGCTGCAGTCGGAACACTAGCAGGCCGTTGAAGAACTCTTTCAACCGCCTGCTAGACCGGGCCACGGACGGCCCGGCCCATGTCTATTGAATGTGGCATGCACATTCTGATGTGCTTGCCATGTCTATTGAATGTGGGGGAGCGCAGCGAAAACCACGCCCAGTGTCTTTCATAAGAGTTGGGCAAGCGACGTTGACAGATTCGTCGGGAACGAATCTGGGCAGCTTCGCTGCCCGAAGGGCGCGCGCCATGGACGGTGCGCGTCTAAAGGCGGCATGGATAGGCCCTTTCAACATCATGGTGAACGCCAGCCGCCGCCACGAGCGGGCGGTTGTGAGTTGTCCGTATTCCGTTGCCCGCAGAAGCCTGGCGCATCGCTCCGCGGACAACGGATAACGGGCAGACTGACGGCTCACGACGGGTGCAAGATGCGAGGCGAAACCTTTCTCGGTGCATTCGGCGCGAATTTCCCGCGCCTCGTCTCTTTCTGCTTGCGCTTCCCGTGCGCCCCGCAGAGATTTTCTCTATCTTCGGCGCAGGGATTCATGGAGAGGCTTGTATGCAAAAGTTGATTCTGAGCCTGTGTCTCTTCGCCGCTCCGGCGCTTGCGGATGAGGGAATGTGGACATTCGACAACTTTCCCAAAGCCGCCGTGAAGCAGAAGTACGGCGTCGACGTCACCGATCAGCGGCTCGATCGCTTGCAGCGTTCGATCACGCGCCATGAAAGCGGTTGCACGGGCTCCTTCATTTCGCCCGACGGGCTGGTGCTGACGAACCACCATTGCGTGATGGATTGCCTGTCCGAGATTTCGAGCGAGAAGGAGAATCTCGTCGAGACCGGATTCAACGCCGGGTCGCGCGGCGCAGAGCGTCGCTGCCCGACTGAAATCATTTCCGTGCTCATCGGCGTCGAAGACGTGACGAAGCAGGTGAACGCCGCGACCGCCGGCCTCGTCGATGCGAAGGCGAACGAAGTGCGCAAGCAGACGCTGAGCCGTCTCGAGGCGGCGTGCACAGCTGGCTCGAAGGACCGTTCCGGCGGTCTCGCCTGCGAATCGGTGACCCTGTACCAGGGCGGGCAATACTTTCTCTACAAGTACAAGCGCTACGAAGATGTGCGCATAGCGTTCGCACCGCACCAGTCGATCGCCGCGTTCGGCGGCGACCCCGACAACTTCAATTTCCCGCGCTGGAGCCTCGATTTCGGCCTGCTGCGCGTCTACGAGAACGGCAAACCCGCGCGCACGCCGGATCACCTGCAATGGCGCGTCGAAGGCCCGAAGGTCGGCGAACCAGTGTTCCTCCCCGGGCATCCCGGCAGCACCAGCCGCTTGTTGACCGTCGAGCAACTGAAGTATCAGCGCGATACGTCGGTCCCTGCGTTTCTGATCCGCAACTCCGAACTGCGCGGCAGACTGATTCAGTGGGGCAAGACGGGCGAAGAGCCGCTGCGGATCATTCAGGACACGCTCGCCAACTACGAGAACTCCCTGAAGGTCTACCGCGGCTTTCAGCGGGCCCTCCTCAATGATGCGCTGCTTGAACAGAAGACCTCGCAGGAACGCATGCTGCGCGAACGCGTCGCCGCAGATGCAACGCTTGCAGGCCAGGTCGGAAACGCGTGGGACGATATAACCGCGGCGCAGGCGCGCTATCGACAGATCTACGATCGCTATCTGTATCTTGAGAGCGGCGCGGGGTTCAACAGCAAGTTGTTCGGTTACGCGCGGGTCCTGGTGCGCGGCGCGGCTGAGCGCAGCAAGCCCAATGAGCAGCGCCTGCGCGAGTATGCGGAATCGAATCTGCCCAAGATTGCGGCGAGCGTGCTGGCGACGACGCCTGTATATCCGGACTTCGAGCAGGTCACGTTGTCCTACTCGCTCGACAAGATGCGTGAAAATCTGGGTCCCGACGACCCTGTGGTCCGCCAACTTCTGAGCAAGGAATCGCCTGAGACATTGGCGAATGCGCTCGTCTCGCAATCGAAGCTTGCCGACGCTGCGGTTCGAAAGACGCTGTGGGAAAACGGCGCCGCGATCGCCTCCTCGACGGATCCGATGATCGTGCTCGCCCGCGATATCGACGCCGAAGCGCGCGCCGTGCGCAAGATCTATGAGGATGAAGTCCAGGCGCCGGTCGCGGCTTCTCAGGAGAAGATCGCCAAAGCACGTTTCGCCGTGCTGGGCACGAACACCTACCCCGACGCGACGTTCACACTGCGCCTGAGCTATGGGGCGGTCGAAGGTTGGACCGAGAAAGGCGAAGCCGTGGCGCCGTTCACGAAGTTGTCGCGACTCTATGAACGCGCGACCGGCAAGCCGCCGTTCCAGCTGCCGCAGGCGTGGCTCGATGCGCGCGACAGGCTCGATCCCAATACCCCGTTCAACTACGTCACGACCAACGACATCGTCGGCGGCAACTCAGGCAGCCCGCTGGTCGATGCGCAAGGCCGCCTCGTCGGCCTGGCCTTCGACGGCAACATCCACTCGATCGCCGGCAGCTACTGGTACGACGCGAAGATGAATCGCGCAGTCGCAGTCCATCCCGCGATCATCCTCACGGCGCTGCGCGACGTGTACGGTGCGAGCGCGCTCGCGAAGGAAATTGTGCGCGGGCACGAATGAGTACGACGTCAGCCGACTCCGTCGGCAAGTAAGCCTGCCGGCAGGCGAGCCGTTGGCAAGCAAGCTGACTCCGTCAGCAGGCCAGAATTCTGATCAGATTCTGCCTGCCGAAGGCTTGCTTGCCGCGTCTGCGGCTTGCTTGCCGCGAGGCTTGCGGTTCGAGCCGAGTCAGTTGGTTCGCTTCGCGATCACGTTGAATGTGATGTGCAGTCGATCCTGCACTTCGAGGGCGCCCAACGCCACGGTGAAGGGCTTCATCCCGAAGTCGGTCTGTTGAATGTCGAACTCGCCGCTGGCGGTGAGACGTTCGCCCTCGACTGACAACTTCGTCGGAACCTCCACATCACGCGTGGCGTTGCGGATCGTAATCCGTGCGGTGATTCGCGGCGCCTGCAAGGACCCAGCGACGGCGGCGGCTCGCAGCACGACCTGCGGATAGCTCTGTGCATCGAGCACCTCGGGGCGCAGCATGTTCTTGCGCGTGCCGTCCTTGTCGCCCTGCGGAACCTCCGCAGCGAATTCGGCGCCGGCCGCCTTGCGCGCCTCGGGATCGTCGACGATCAATTCCGCCACGGGAAACGCCAGCTCGAACCCCGAGCGCGCGAAGGTCGGGTGAATCCAGGCGCGTCCGCTCAAGGATTTCGAAGTAATGACATGGTTATGGCCGAGCCGTGACAATGCGCCGCCCCGGTAGACGTAGATCTGAACCGTCGACTCCTTCGGCAGGCACTCATACACCGCGGCCCCGCGCGTGTCCGCCGACGGCGCAGGCGTCGGCGCAGGCGCCTCGGGCGGACGCACCGGCCGCGGGCAGCCGGCGAGCAACGCGGCGGCGAGCGTCAGCACCGGGATTCGTATGAGCTTGCGCATATGTGCACCTTTGCGATACATGAATGCCCTGAGCGGCGGCCGCGTCGCGATGGATTGACAGAATGCAACTGACAAACGATTCATCGCGCTACGGCGTCATCGCACAGCTGTTTCACTGGATCATCGTTGCGCTCATCGTGACGCAGTTCGTGCTTGCGAACAAAGCCGGGAACCTGCCGGTAGGCGCTGCAAAACTTGCAACGCTCGCCTACCACAAGTCTGTGGGGATCACGATTCTGGGACTCGCCATCCTCAGGCTGACGTGGCGTCTCATCGGGACAACCCCCGCGCTGCCGCCGACGACGGCTCGCTGGCAGGCGATCGCCGCTCACGTATCGCATTTTCTGCTGTACGGCCTGCTGCTCGTCATTCCGGTTCTGGGCTGGTTGACGTCGTCCGCGCGCAATTTTCCAGTGAGCTGGTTCGGCCTGGTCACGCTGCCGGATTTCATCGAGCCCAGCAAAGCGGCCTACGAGGCGCTTCATGACGCGCACGAGGCCGCGGCGAAGACGCTCTTCGTGATCGCGCTCGTACACATCGCAGCCGCGCTCAAGCATCACTTCATCGACCGCGACAACGTACTGCGCCGTATGTTGCCGATGCGACTGCGGGACGATGCGTAACGTGCATGATTGAAGGCCCAAGCGCCCCACCGGATATTTCCAGCATCACCCGTCAATACATGACATGAAACCATGCGCCGCTCACCCCTGACACGCACGTTCGCCATTATCTCCGGCGTTCTGCTCATCGCGATCGCCTTTGCCAGCACGCACTGGAGCATGCAGCCGAACAAGAGCAAACTGAGCTTCGTCGGGAATCAGGCCGGCGCGGATTTCGAGGGCGTATTCGAGCGTTTTTCCGCCGACATCCGCTTCGATCCGCAGGATCTCGCGACCAGCCGTTTCGACGTCACGATCGATCTCGCTTCGGTAAATTCGCGCGACAGCGAGCGGGACGACGTCATCCGCGGACCCGACCTCTTCGACGTGAAGCAGTGGCCGCAGGCGCACTACGTTGCA
This sequence comes from uncultured Gammaproteobacteria bacterium, assembly GCA_963723505.1. Classification (GTDB taxonomy): domain Bacteria; phylum Pseudomonadota; class Gammaproteobacteria; order Steroidobacterales; family Steroidobacteraceae; genus Steroidobacter. Next base: position 157,739 of record CAVRQU010000013.1, on the reverse strand, counting down.
GAGAAGTTCACGGCCAGGGGCGGCGGCAAGTACTCTGCAAACGGCAAGCTCACCCTGCATAACGTAACCCGCGACGTGCCGATCGAATTCACTTTCGAAAACAAGCCGGACGGCGTGTGGCTCAAAGGCGCGACAAAGATCAAACGGCTCGACTTCGGCGTCGGCCAGGGAGACTGGAAGGACACTGAGTGGGTCGGCAATGAGGTCGGCGTCAAATTTGCGCTGCTGTTGACAAAGTGACGGCGGGCGAGTCGCCGTCATTGCCCTGAGAACAGGCTTACGATCCAGCTTTGTCGCACGGCGCTGACGCCGTGAGGCTGATCGTGAGCGTGCCGAGTGACGAAGGAGGACGCGCGGCGCACGCTCAGCTACATTTCCACCACATGACTTCCTGTACGCCTGTCCGTTACACCGACCTCGACGCCTGCGTGGAGGCGACGATCCAGCGAGTCGGCAAGCGCATCGTGCTTGGACTGCCGGTGGCCATCGGCAAACCGAATGCGCTCGTGAATGCATTCGTACGCCGCGCGCAAAGCGATGCTTCGCTGCACCTGACGATCGTAACGGCCTTGTCCCTGCGAGCGCCCCGCGGGCGCACCGAACTCGAGCGACGCTTTGTCGCGCCTTTCGCACGTCGCGTGTTCGCCGACTACATCGAGCTCGACTATGTGAAGCTCATCGAACAGGGCCGCCTGCCGGCGAACATCGAGGTCTGCGAGTTCTATCTCGAACCCGGCGCGTGGCTGGGCGCGGATCACCTGCAGCAGCACTATCTCAGCTCGAACTACACGCATGTGGCGCGCGATGCATTGCGCAGAGGGTTAAACGTCATCGCGCAACTGGTTGCGCCGCCGCCCGGCGGTGAAGCGCCGGCCGGCGTGCTGAGTCTGGGCGCAAATCCTGATCTCACCGCCGATCTGCTGCCGCAGATCGCTGAGCGGCGCGCAGGCGGCAAACCGTTTGCGCTCATCGGTCAGCTGCATCCTGACCTGCCTTTCATGTACGGCGATGCCCTTGTCGCCGCCGACACGTTCGATTTCCTCGTCGAGACGGCGGGCGGCTCGCTCTTCTGCCCCCCCAACACGCCGATCCAGCCCGTGGAGCACGCGATCGCTCTGCATGTGAGCACGCTCGTACGGGACGGCGGCACGCTCCAGCTCGGGATCGGCGAACTCGGCGACGCCGTCGTTTACGCCCTGCAGATGCGTCACACACAGCCGGGGGTTTACCGCGACGTGCTGGAGTCGACCGGCGTACTCGGCCAGCATCGTCGTCTGATCGAGAGCGAAGGCGGCACCGCACCGTTCGAACGCGGCCTGTACGGATGCACGGAAATGCTGGGCGATGGTTTTCTGGACCTGTATCGCAGCGGCATTCTGCGGCGGCTCGTCTATCCGAGCGCGCGGCTGCAGCGCCTGCTCGACGAGGGGCATCTCGACGAGAGAGTCAGCGCGCGCACGCTTGATGCGTTGTACGCCGGCGGGATGAGCCGGATGTCGTTCGTCGACTTCAACGAGCTGCGCGACGTAGGCGTGTTCCGCGACGACGTGGAGTACGACCGCGGCATGCTGATCACCCCGGACGGAGAACAGATTCGCGCGAACTTCAACGACGCGGAGCAACGTGCGGTGATTGCAGCGCGCTGCCTCGGCGAGCGCCTGCGCTGCGGCGTGCTCGTCGACAGCGGCTTTTTCTTCGGACCGAAGGCGTTCTACCAGGGCCTGCGCGCTCTGCCGGAAGACCAGCGCCGGTTGTTCGCGATGCGCGGCATCAGTTTCGTGAACGAGCTATCCGGTCACGAATGGGAGCTCAAAGTCGCGCAGCGTCGCCACGCCCGCTTCATCAATACGGCGATGATGGTGACGGGACTCGGCGCCGTCATATCCGACGCGCTCGAGGACGGCCGGGTCGTGAGCGGCGTCGGCGGTCAGTACAACTTCGTGACGATGGCGCACGCATTGCCTGAGGCGCGGTCGATTCTGTGCCTGCGCGCGACGCGGACGTCCGGAGGGAAAACGACCTCGAACATCGTGTGGAACTACGGGCACACCACGATCGCACGTCACCTGCGCGACCTGGTGGTGACCGAATATGGCGTCGCCGACCTGCGCGGGCGCACCGACCGCGAGATCGTCGAAGCGCTCATCGGCGTGATGGACGCGCGTTTCCAGGAGGGATTGGTCCGCGAGGCGCAACGGGCCCACAAACTGCCGCGCGGCTATCGCATTCCCGATGCGGCGCGAGCGAACGATCCCCGCACCCTTGACGCGCGATTCGCGCCCTGGCGAGAGCGCGGCCTCTTCGCCGAACTGCCGTTCGGCAGCGACTTCACTCCTGAAGAGATCGTCCTCGCCCGGACGCTGCGCTCAATTCGCGCCGACGCGGACTCCTGGTCAGGACGGATCCGCCTGGTCCTGCACGCATTGCGGGCGGGCCGGGCGACGCCTGACGTGCAACCCTATCTGGCGCGCATGGGATTGGAGAACGCGAGGTCGATCAGCGAGATGGCGCAACGCCGGGTCCTTGCCGCGGCGCTCAAACAGCAACCCTAGCGGGCCAACTGGTCGAAAGACGGGCCTGAAGGAGCGATGACGTTCTCGAACGGCGCTGCGTTGAGAGCGCGAGGCAACCTTCCGGACGGTCTGCGCATCCAAAGTCGGTCTGTCGACAACTACAGGACGCCGTCATGCGAATAATCGTTCCCTTTGCAGCCCTTGCGGGTTCCCTGATCGTTTTGCCTGCCGCAGCCGAGGACTGCAAGTTCACGAAGGATCACTCGGCCAACGTCGAACTCCGGGGCGCGAAGCGAGTGGTCGTCGCGGCCGGCGCAGGCGAGCTGACGGTTCGCGGTGAAGACGGCCGCACGTCAATGAACGCCGCCGGGCGCGCCTGCGCGTCGTCGCAGGAGCTGCTGGATCAGATCCGTATCGAGTCGCGCGTCGAAGGCGACGCCGTGCACGTCAAGACAATCCTGCCGGACATGATGATGCACGACATGCTTGGTTTCTCGCGTTACGCCCGGATGGATCTGACCGTACTCGTTCCCAGAACGGCCGTGCTGTCCATCGAAGATTCGAGCGGCGACTTGCAGGTGTCGAATGTCCAGGCGGCAACCGTCGCCGACAGCTCCGGCGATCAGCGGATCCGCGATGTGACCGCGGATCTCGACGTGACGGACAGCTCCGGCGAAATCGAAATCGAGCGCGTGGGCGGCAACCTGCGGCTGAAAGACAGCTCCGGAGACGTCGATGTGACGGATGTGCGCGGCAATGTGGACGTCACGGTCGACAGCTCCGGCGACCTCGAGATCGAGCGCGTCGCCGGCGCCGTCCACATCCTCAATGACAGCTCGGGAGACATCGGCGTCAGTGAGGTGGAGCGCGACGTAACAATCGATGTCGACAGTTCCGGCAGCATTCAGGTCGACCGGATCGGCGGCAATTTCACCGTCGGCGCTGACGGCAGCGGCGGCATCAGCCACAACCGGGTGACGGGCAAGGTTCAGATTCCAGGCAATGACTGAGAATTGAGAAGAGCCGCGAAAGACCGCAAAAAGGAAAAGGACGTTCAGAAGAACCGGCATCCAGTTCGTACGTACGAAGCGGGCGCTTCACGACGAATCTGGCGTTCGAATACACGAACTTCTTTTTTGCGGTCCTTCGCGGCTCTTTGTGTTCACCGTCCCACTTCCGCCAGCAGCTGGTCGATCATCGAGCGCGCTTGCGCGAGGTAGCCGCCGCCGAACAGGTTGAAATGATTCAGTACGTGGTACAGGTTGTACAACGTGCTGCGCGCCGGGCGCCGGCGTCGAGCGGCCAGGTCGATTGATATGCGGCGTAGAACGCCGCGCCGAAGCCGCCGAAGAGTCGCGTCATCGCGATGTCCGCTTCGCGATCTCCGAAATAGACCGCCGGGTCAAACACCACGGGCAATCCGTCCTGATCGGCGCCCCAGTTGCCGCCCCAGAGATCGCCGTGCAGCAGCGACGGTTGCGGATGATAGTTCGCAAAGAACGCATCGAGCGATTCGCAGAGCCGCTCCCCGCGAGCGCGCAGTGCGCCGCCCGCGCCCCGCTTCGCCGCGAGATCCAGTTGATAACGCAGGCGGCGCTCACGGAGGAACATCGCCCAATCGGTGCACGGCGTGTTCGTCTGCGGGGTCGAGCCGATCGTATTGTCGCGCCACCAGCCGAATTCCGCCTGCGTCGTGCGATGCAGCCACGCGAGACGCTCGCCGAGAACCGCTTCGCTCGTGCGCGTCGCCGAACCAAAATCGATCCACTCAAGCGCGATGAAGACGCCCTGCTCCCAGGCGCCGACCGTCAACACCTTCGGCGTGCGCACGGTCTGCGTCTGTGCGAGCGCGTTCAGACCGGCGGCTTCCGCCGCAAACATCTCGCAGGCCGTCGCGTCGCCCGTTTTGACGAAAACGGGTCCGCGCTGACTGTCGTAGCGGTGCGCCTTGTTGATTGAGCCGCCGGCGACGGACTGCGTCGGCTGGTGAGCCATCGCCACGCCGAGGGCGCGGCTCAGTGCGGCTTCCAGGCTGTGACGCGCCCCGCTCATGACGTGCGATTACTCGAGCCGCACCGGCGTCGTCGCGCTCTCGCCCACGACTGTGGTCCAGGCGCGTATCCAATGGCGACGCACCAGGCCATTTTTCACGTACGGATCAGCGGCCGCGAAGCGCTCGGGAACCTCGGGCGAAGGGCATTGGAACAGCAGCGCGGCGCCGTCGGCGGGATCGGCGTAGGCGCCGCCAAGGACCAGTTCGCCCCGTTCCTGCGCTCCCCACGCATGCTTCAAATGCGCGGCCCGAAACTGTCCCCGCCGCTCCAGGTAGTCGGGTGTGTACTCGTAGAACATGAGGTAGTGCATCGGATCCTCGCTAGAGAAGGATCTGGAGGACAGAAGAGCCGCGAAAGACCGCAAAAAAGACGAAAAATAGATTGGGAAACTCTGCATCACCCGCCTCATCATGCTCATTGATGAGGTTTCGGCCGATACGGCCGCGAGGATGTCCCGTTAATTTCCATTTCCTTTTTGCGGTCTTTCGCGGCTCCTCTCCTGTGTAATCAGAGCAAGGCGCGGGCCTGCTCCTGCAGCGCCCGAATCGTCGCCGCAATCTCGCTCGCGCCGCCGCCGTTCGCGAGAATCGCGCGCGACACATTCGGCAACACCCGTCCACGCGCCGCCGGCATTCGTCTCAGCACGTCGTCCATCGCGGCGCCCTGCGCGCCGACGCCCGGCGCAAGGATGAACGATTGCGGCAGGGCGGCGACGGTTTCAGCGGCGTCATCGCACGTCGCCCCCACCACGGCGCCAATCGGACCCAGGCCTGCGCCGCTCCGCCGATTGCGCAGGGTAATTTCGCGACACAGGTGCTGCGCGACGGTTTCGCCGCTCGACAACTTCGCCGTCTGCAACTCGCGACCCTCAGGATTCGAGGAGCGCACGACGACGAATACGCCGCCATCGCTGCGCTCTGCGATGTCGAGAAATGGGTCGAGCGCGCCGAATCCCAGATAGGGATGCGTGGTCACGGCATCGACGCGCAGGGTCGTCGTTGCGGAGAAATAACCTTCGGCGTAGGCCGCGCCGGTGGTGTCGATGTCGCCGCGCTTGCCGTCAAGGAGCACGAGCACCTCCTTGCGGCGCGCCAGCACCGTCATCTCTTCGAGCGCGCGCAGGCCGCTCGAACCGAAGCGTTCGAAGAACGCCGACTGCGGCTTCAGGATGGAGATTCGATACTGCGCCGCCTCCAGTACACGTTGGCCGAACGCGAGCGCGCCCTCGGCGGAGTCCGGCAGACCGGCGGCCTTCAACAGCGACGCTGACGGATCGACGCCGACGCACAAGGGGCTATGTTCGCGGATCTGCTCCTGGAGACGGATGGCGAAGGTGGACATATCAGGGGCTCGGGGCTCGGGGCTCGGGGCTTGGGGCTTGGGGCTGGGACTCGGGACTCGGGAATCGGGAATCGGGAATCGGGAATCGGGAATCAGACATGGTGGTCAATTTCTGCCTGACCGCCAACCGCTAACCGCTTCCCGGAGGCGCCTGAAACCCGTGCTCACGATACGTGACAACGAGCGTGTCGCGCACGGGCTTGGCGCCGTCGCTCTGGATCGGCGTCGTTTCGTGGATCACGCGCGCATCGTCCAGCAACAGGGCAGTCCAGGGTTCGGTCATCGTGAAGCGGACGCCGGCCGAGCCATGCGCGTCGAAAACGCGTGTTTCTCCGCCGCGGACGTTGTTGCGATTCACCAGAATGACGGCGACATAGTCGACGCCGTCACGGTGCGCGCCTTCCGGCGTCGGCCGGCCGATCCCGTCGGTTGCGTCGATGCGGAACTGATGCGCTTCGACATACCAGCGCTCGACCGGGCGTGCGCCAGCGAACAGGGCGCCGAGCGCACACAGCAGTCGCTTCCACGCGGCGACCTCGACGACCCGAGCTTCGATGGGTTCAAACCAGCGCTCCATGCCGCCATGCAACGCGTTGTAGTCGATGGGCTGCCAATGCGCGCGATGCGGCGCCAGTTGGAGCGAGTTGGCGTCAGGTTCGTGGATGAAACAGCTATGTCGCCTGAATCGATAACGGCCCCCGTCGCGCAAGTACTGGTCCCGCGGCAAGGAATTCCAGGAACTTCGCAGCGCATCGAGCGCATCCAACGCCAAATCGCACTGCACCGCCAACCGCGTGGGCGCCAGCAGCGCGCAACCCGAGTCGCGTATGGCGCTCGCGGCGTCGAGGTGAATTTTCAGCGGCTCCACGGCGGACTCCCGGACAGGCGCGTGCAAAGTTTACCGGCGCGCAGGTGCGGATGCGCGCCACGAATCTCGACCGTATCCTTCGCGCATGAGCCGAGCCTTCGTCAAGGAACACGACGGCGACGCACCGGAAGATCTGCCGGAGCGTCCTGTCAGTCCGCATCCCAACTTCGTGACGGCGCGGGGACTCGCGCACATCGAGACCCAGGTTCATGAGCTCGAAGGCGCCCGCGAGGAAGCGCGGCGAGCCGACGACAAGGCGACGGTGTCCCGCATCGAGCGCGATCTGCGGTACTGGCTGCAACGCAAGGCGAGCGCGAAGCTCATCGAACCCGATCCGGAACCGACGACGGTGCGTTTTGGCGTGCAGGCGACCGTGAGGTACGAGGATGGACGGGAGCGCAGTTTCTCGCTGGTCGGAGAGGATGAGGCGGCGCCGGCGCAAGGAATTATCAGTTGGATATCGCCGATCGGTCAGTCGCTGATCGGAGCACAGCTCGGCGATGAAGTGAGCCTGCAGGAGCGGCGCGCGGAAGTCGTGCGGCTCACGCCTGTGCGCTGATCGAAGCAATCTCGTCAGACCTCCGGCAAGGTCGACCGCCTGTTCGGCGTCGCCAGAAACGGGAATCAATAGCCGCAAAAAAACGCAAACGACAGAACCAGTAGTTTCGGGCCGTTCTGAAATCACAACCTGCGCGACAGCGGTATACATGATCATCGGCCGCAACGATGACGCGCTCTGACAGACTAATGCAGTAGGCTTACCTGCTTCCCAAGAAGAACTCGCGGAGTGTTCCTGCATGTCGTTCACAATCGCCCGGGCTGTCGCGCTCGGCGCGCTGGTCGCGCCCTCAGCCTTCGTTTCAGCCGCCTCACTGTCAACGGTCGCCGAGCAATCCGGGAATCGCCGCACCGGTCGCTACGAGGAAGTCGAGCGACTCTGTCCCGCCTATCAGCAGCAATGGCCGGGGCAGGTTCGCTGCGTCGAGTTCGGACGCACGCCCGAGGGACGGCCGATGCTGGCGCTGGTTGCGTCCATCGACGGCGTGCTGGATGCAGCCGCCGCACATCGCGCGCAGCGGCCCGTGGCGCTGATGCAGGGAGGCATCCACGCCGGCGAGATCGACGGGAAGGACGCAGGTCTGTTCGCGTTGCGCGAAATGCTGGAAGGCCGGGCGGCCAAGGGCGCGCTCGCGAACGTCACCTTCGTCTTCGTACCCGTCTTCAACGTCGATGGGCATGAACGATTCGGCCGCTGGAATCGACCGAATCAGGTTGGACCGGAAGAGATGGGCTGGCGCACGACCGGACAGAACCTCAATCTCAACCGCGACTACGTGAAGGCGGAGGCGCCGGAGATGCAGGCGATGCTGCGCCTCCTGAATGAATGGGATCCGGTGATGTACGTCGACTTGCACGTCACCGATGGCGCGGAGTTCGAGCACGACGTCTCCTATAACGTCGCGCCGACGCTCGCCGGCGATGCGGAGTTGCGCGTCGTCGCCGTGGCCGTCCGTGATGAGCTGCTGAAGCGGATAGCGGCGCAGGGTTCCTTGCCGCTCGACTTCTATCCCTCGTTTGTGCGCGACGACGATCCCAGTTCCGGCTTCGCCGTGGCGGCCGGCGCCAAACGTTTCTCCACGGAGTATTGGGCGGCGCGCAACCGCATTGGCGTGCTCGTCGAGACTCATTCGTGGAAGGACTATCCAACGCGTGTGCGCATCACGCGCAACACGATCATCGCACTGATGGAGATGGCGGCGCACGATGGACGCAAATGGATGGCGGCGGCGAACGCCGCCGACCTGCGCGCGGCGAGGTCAGGCGGGACGAGCACGCCGCTCAGCTTCGAGAACACCGACCATGTGCGTACGATTGAGTTCCGCGGTTACGAATACACGCGCGAGCCGTCGGCTGTCTCGGGCGCCCTGCTCACGCGCTACGACAATCGCAAGCCGAAGATCTGGCGGATTCCTCTCAAGGACGAGGTGCGCCCGGCAATTACAGTGACCGCGCCGCGCGGCGGCTATATCGTGCCGGCGGCGCATGCACGCTGGGTCGCCGAGAAGCTGATGTTGCATGGCGCGCAGTTCCAGACGCTCGCTCACGGCGCAAAGGCGGCGCCCGCGGAAACGTTTCGCGCAACCAAGGCAGCGCTCGCCCCCGCGACGTTCGAGGGACGCGCGATGCTCACGCTCGAAGGAGAGTGGCGCAAGGAGAGCCGCGACATTCCGGCGGGCTCTTTGTTCGTCCCGATAGCGCAGTCGAAAGCGCCGCTGGTGATGACGCTGCTCGAGCCGCGCGATCCCGACTCCCTCGCCAGCTGGGGCTTCTTCAGTGCGGCGTTCGAGCGCAAGGAGTACATGGAAGCGTACGTCGCCGAGGATGTTGCACGAGACATGCTGAAGAAAGATCCAGCGCTGAAAAAGGAGTTCGAGCGCAAGCTGAGCGAGGAACCGGACTTCGCGAAGAGTCCTTCAGCGCGGCTGGATTTCTTCCATCAACGCCACGCCTCGTGGGATGAGCAGTTCAACCTCTATCCGGTCTACCGGGTAGATGCTCACTCTGAACCGGCTGGAGACTGGAGGTAGAGCCTCTGACTGTGAGCCCGTGAATAGTTCGAGACCCGGACAGCGTCAGTGCGGCTTCGCTCCGACCAGTCACGAGTCACTAGTCACTTCATACGCGTAAGCGAATCATTTCCGGCTCGTACCCCCGCGAGCGCAGCCAGTCGCGCAGGGCGAGGCCCGTGCCGGCGGGCCACACCTTGCAGCGCTCGAACGGCACGTGTTTGTAGTCGTCGAGTTCCTCGTTGAGCGAGATCACGCCGACCGCCTGCACGTGATAGGCGATGATGACCTGGTTCATCCGTTCGAACGCGTAGACGCCAATGAGCGCCGGCGAAGTTGCGTCCAGGTTCAGCTCCTCCTTGACCTCGCGCACGACGCATTGATCCGGCGACTCCGTACGTTCCAGAAATCCGGTGATCAGGCCGTAGAACGTACGCGGCCAGGCGCGATTGCGCGCCAGGACAAGACGCCCCTCATGCTCCACGACCGCCGCCACGACGGGCGTCGGGTTGTCGTAGTGCACGAACCCGCAGCCAGCCGAACACGCGCGTCGCGCCTCACGATCGACGACTGCATCAGTCAGCGGCGCGGCGCAGGAAGGGCAATACCGGAAAGTCATAAGCGGTTAGCGGTTACGGAGGGGCGAAGACAACGAGAGGACCCAGCTACGCAAGCAGCATAGCGCGACGGCCACGCCTGGCCGACTTCTCTTGTCTTGACTAACCGCCAACCGCTAACCGCTTCTGCGAATCATCGCGCCTTGCGATCCAGCTCGTCCGCCTTGTCTTCGTCGGCTTTCGCTTCTGCGTCCTTGCCCATATCCAGGTAAATGTCAGCGCGACGGTAATAGCCGTCGGCCTCCTCGGGCGCCAGAGCAATCGCCTTGTTGGCGTCCTCGAGAGCAGAGTCCGTCTTTTCCAGCGACAAATACACGCGTGCGCGATTCAAGTATCCATAGGCGTCGTTCGGCTCGAGTTCGATGTACTTCGTGGCGTCGTCGAGCGCAGCTTCGAATTTGCCGGCCGAATCTCGCGCGCGTGAACGCAGCATGTACAGCTCAGCACGATCGGGCGCCATCTCGATCGCTTTGCGCAGCGTAGCGATGGCGTCTTCCGGATGCCCCTTGGACATCGCTGACTGCGCTTGCCGCATCAGATCGTCCACTGCCTTGCTGTTGGCCTCCGCGCCATTCGCACTTGCGACCCAGATCGCCAGCAGCCCCGACAAGACAAGAGAAATACCCCGCTGAACCGTGAACGCAGACATGGCGACCTCCTGAATTTAGGTACCCAGTTTCAGTCGCGCCGACGGCGCTGAGGTCATTATGCTCTCGCAAGCCGCCCACGCGGCAAGTAAGCCTTCGGCAGGCAAGCCGCGTATGCGGCAAGCAAGCCGACAGGGTCGGCAGGCAAGAGCGCGGACTCATTCTTGCTTGCCGGCGTAGACGGCTTGCCTGCCGACGGAGTCGGCTCGTCCGCGGGAGAGCTATCAACAGCGCCTGACGCGCCTCGTACTCTCCAGTTTTGCGCGCCGCGCTTTGAGTCGTTCACCCTCTTTCGCGCTGTAGCCGGCGCGCATCCGCGAACGAATGTCGCGCAGGGACGCCTGGATGCGCTGGCATTCCTCCGCTCGCTTCGCCTGAACCGCCGCGATGGACGCGCCTCTGGCGATCGGTCTCGGCGGAGAGCGCCTGGCGCCATCAGGTGCGACGGAGGTGGGCGGAGCGACGTAAGTGCTGACGAGCGCAGCGTCCGGTTCGTATGCGCTCGACTGGTCCCCGCAGGGCCGATCCGAGAACGTGGCTACGCCATCGACGCTGCACCGGTAGATCGTTGCGCTCGCCCGCGCGGACTCTGCGCCGAACGCGTGCACGGGCTGGCTGAGACAGATCCAGATCAGAAGGGGAAGGAAACGGGGCATGTAAGCACCTCCATGTGCGGCGCTGACGCTTTCAGATGAATTCTATGCGGAGGTTCGGAGCCGCCAGCGAAGCAATAACCCGTCATTTGCCTTGAAATGCGCGAGAGTATCGCGAGCCTGGATCAATCGATGCTTATGAAAGAGAAGAGCCGCGAAGGACCGCATAAGAGAAGGACTGAATAACCTGAAGGGCGCAGCAGTCGCCCATTTGCCCCCACCTGGATTCAGCATCACGTCCATTTTTTGCGGTCTTTTGCGGCTCCTCTCCGGCTCGGCTACACGCCCGCGAGTCGCTCGGCCTGATTGCGCAGCAGCCGCCCGAAGCCCACGCCGTCATAGAAGTCATTGAGCGCTGCGAGGTCTGGCGGCCGACGTCGCAGCTGCGTCAATTCCGACGTCGAGCGGCATGTCGCATGCGATTTCCGTCAGCTTGGCGCGCGAGAAACGCCGACTCGCGATGGTCGCGCAACTGCGCCGCGACGAACCCGGCGTTACGCATTTCAGCTTCAGCACGCGATCGAGATCGTCGTAGAGATGCACGAGCGACTCGAAATGGTGAAACAACATGGACGCAGTCTTGCGGCCGACGCCCGGGCACGCCCGGAATGTTGTCGACCGCATCGCCCATGACCGCAAGAAAGCACGGCCATGCGCTCCGGCAGCACGCCGAAGCGCTCAGCAGATGTCCTCGTAGGCGAAACGCTCGTCGCTGATGTAGTCCCAGTATTCATCGCCCGGCCGCACGAGTTGGGACAAGATCCTTGTCGCGCGTGACCAGCACTACGCTCTTGCCCGCTATCGCGCATGCGCGTCGCGAGCGTACCGATGATGTCGTCGGCTTCGTAGTCGATTGCTCGAGAAGCTGGCGACGCCGAGCGCCGTCGCACACCCGGCGGCACAGCATGAACTGACGCTTCAGATCGTCCGGCGCCGGCTCGCGATTCGCCTTGTACGCAGGAAAGAGCGTGTTGCGAAAGGACGTGACCAGGGTCGCGTCGAACGCGACCGCGATGTGCTCCGGGCGCACGCGCTCGATCAGATCGCCGAGAAACCGCGCGAAGCCGTGCAGCGCATTCACCGGATTGCCGTCGCGGTCGTACGAGGGGATCGGCACGGAGTGGTAGGCGCGGAAAACGAAGACCGAGGCGTCGATGAGGTAGAGCGCGCCCGAGGCGAGCTGATCTGAGCTGGAGGCTGGAGACTGGAGGCTGGAGGTAGACAGAGTGACGGATTGTATTTAAGGAGCTGACTCGGACTCGCGCGAGTCTAGCACTAGGTCGTCGCAGAAGCGATCGTGTTCTGATTCTACCTCCGCCTCCGGCCCTCGGCTCGTCCAGCCAGTGCGCTGTCGCGCTACTGCACGGCCTGCGCCTTGAGCCGCGCGTGCAGCGGGCTGGAGCGCGGGAAATGCGCGAGCAGATATTCCATCTGGTCGGCCAGCACGCGGCGGCCTTTCAGATAGATGTACTCGGCATAGGTCGGCGTGAACGGCACAGCAATCAATTGCAGCCCGGCCTGTTCCGGCGTCTTCGACGCCTTCAGGTTGTTGCAGCGTCGGCAGGCCGTGACGACGTTCATCCACGTATCGCGCCCACCCTGACTCAGCGGTCGGATGTGATCGCGCGACAGCTGGCTCGACGGAAAACGCATGCCGCAATACAGACACAGGTGCGCATCGCGCTTGAACAACGTTTGATTGTTCAGCGGCGGAGTGTAGTCGTGCCGGAGATTGCCGGGATTATGCGTGTGGCCGATCGTCGCGATGATCGAGTTCACCTCGACGATCGTTCTGCAGGCCCGACTTCGCGTTCGTGCCGCCAAACAGGCGATACAGGCGCGTGCCGCAGGCGTAGGCCACCTGTTCCGTGTGATAAAGCCGCACCGCGTCCCGGTAGTCAATCCACTCCAGGGGCATTCCTGAGACGTCCGTGCGCAGGATCTCTTGGCTCAAGTTGTACAGGTGTTGCACGACTCGATTCGCTTTCATGGCCGGCCGCACGGTGGCGCCCGGCCTTCTGCTGACGTCGTGCCTAAGATACGCGAGGCAGTGTGCAAATATTCAACGGCTGCGACAGCGCATCGACGCCGCCGGTAGATCGACGACAGACTGTCGTTTCGCAGCCACGAGTCAGGGGCGTTGCCACGTTCCGCCGTGGTGCGCACGAGCGGCGCGACCTCGCAAGCGGCGACGCTGAGCGGACAACCGCTCAACTGGCCGCCGCTCGCAGCCGTGCGCCGCGCGCTCAGTGCCCGCCTTCCAGCGACTTCACCGCCTGGATCATGCCCACCATCACTTTTTAGCGCATCGCCGTAGACGAGATTGGTGTTGTCTGCAAAAAACAGTTCGTTTTCGACGCCCGAATAGCCCTTGCCCTGGCCGCGCTTGATCGACGTACACCTGTTTCGCCTGGTCGACGTTCAGGATCGGCATGCCGTAGATCGGGCGAGGACTTGTTCGTGCGCGCGGCCGGATTCACGGTGTCGTTGGCGCCGATGACGATCGCGACGTCGGCTTCCTTGAACTCGCCGTTGATGTCTTCGAGATCGTAAGATCATGTCGTAAGGCACGCCGGCTTCGGCGAGCAGCACGTTCATGTGACCGGGCATGCGGCCGGCGACGGGATGGATCGCGAACTTCACCTCGACGCCGGCATCGACGAGCAACTTCACGAATTCGTACAGCTTGTGCTGCGCCTGCGCGACGGCGAGGCCATAGCCGGGCGCGATGATGACCTTCGACGCGTAGCGCATATTGACCGCGGCATCGCCCGCCTCGGCGGGCTTTTGCTGCCCTTGATCTCGCCCTGCTGCTCATCGCCCGTCACGCCGAAGTTGCTGAAGATGACGTTCGAGACGCTGCGATTCATCGCCTTCGCCATCAGCAGCGTCAGCAACGTACCGGCCGAGCCGACGACCATGCCGGCGATCATCAGCGCGGGGTTCTGCAGCACGTAGCCTTCGAAACCGACAGCGAGGCCCGTGAACGCGTTGTAGAGCGAAATCACGACAGGCATGTCGGCGCCGCCGATCGGCATCGTCATCATCGACGCCGAAGATCAGCGCGCCGGCGAAGAACGCGGCGATCGACGCCCGGATGCGCGTGCCCGTGCGCGACGAAGACGATGTACAGCGCCCACGGCGAGCGTCGACGAGAAAGATCGAGTCCGTTGATGACCTGCTGCCCGCTGATGCGCCAGGTGCCGTTGATGCGACCGTCGAGCTTGGCCCACGCGATCAACGAACCCGACAGCGAGATCGCGCCGATCAGCGCGCCGATGACGGCGACGACCAGCGGCACCGTCTGATGCACGGCGTTCGTGCGCAGCAGCTCGACCGCAGCAATCGCCGCCGCCGCGCCGCCACCCATGCCGTTGTAGAGCGCGACCATCTGCGGCATGGCGGTCATCGCGACGCGCTTGCCGCTCCACCACGCCCAGCCGGTGCCGAGCGCCAGCGCGCGTAGCCGCGAGCGCGACGTTCGTCATCGAGATGCGGCTGCGCAGCTTCGTTCACGCCGAACACAGTACAGAAAGCTCGCCAGCGTTGCGACCAGCATGCCGACGCCGGCGACGACGATGCCCGAGCGCGCGGTCACCGGCGATGACATGCGCTTCAAGCCGTAGATGAACAGAAACGCGGCGGCGAAGTAGCTCGCGTCGATGATGGCGGAGAATTGAGATTCATGATTGACGCAGGTGACTTAACTGATGACTAGTGATTCGTCAGAGCGCCGGCGCTACTTCGCGCCCTTGTCCGACGCCTTCCTGTCGCTCGGCTTGAACATTTCGAGCATGCGTTCGGTGACGACGTAGCCGCCGGCGGCGTTGCCCGCGCCGAGCAGCACGCCGAGAAAGCCGATCACCTGTTCGACGGTTGAGGTCGCATTCAGCAGCGCGTACATCGCGCCGACGACGACGATGCCGTGCACGAAGTTCGAACCCGACATCAGCGGCGTATGCAGAATCGCCGGCACGCGGCCGATGATCTCGTAGCCCGTGAAGGCGGCGAGCATGAAGATGTAGAGGGCGACAAAGCCGGTGAGTATGGTCGTGAGTTCCATGATTCATTCCGTCATGCAATTCCAGTCGAAGATGAACAGCTGCGATAGACCGCAAAACGGAAGTGACAATGTGCAGACAGCGTATGACGCGGATCGCGACGCCTGATCCACGTTGCTCAGTCGTTCTGGCGATTCATTTGTCGTCTCTTTGCGCGGTCTGTCACGGCTCTTCACGCCTTCCACCGCTTTCTTCGCCGCTTCGTTCCTGATCTCGCCCGCGTGCGTGAGCGCGGTCTTTGGCGATGACTTCGTCGTTCCAGTCGAGGTTGATCGACTTGTCCTTCAGGAACAGCTCGATCAAGTTGTATCTGATTCTTCGCGTACAGCTCGCTCGCGTGTTCGCCGAGCATGCTCGGTACGTTCAGCGGGCCGACGATCGTCACCTGTCCGATGCTGCACCGTCTCGCCCGGCTGCGTGTACTCGCAGTTGCCGCCGCCTTCGGCGGCGAGATCGACGATCACGCTGCCGGCCTTCATGCCCTCGACCTGCGCCTTGCTGATGAGCTTCGGCGAAGGCCGGCCCGGAATAGCGGCGGTCGTGATGATGAGGTCCGCGGATTGAATGTGCTTCGTGACGACCGAGGCAATCTTGTCCTTTTCTTCCTGCGTCAGCTCGCGCGCATAACCGCCCGCGCCGCGCGCATCGACGCCGGTGTCCACGAATTTCGCGCCGAGCGATTCCGCCTGTTCCTTCGTTTCGGGGCGCACGTCGTAGCCTTCCGTCATCGCACCGAGGCGTCGCGCAGTCGCGAGCGCCTGCAGGCCCGCAACGCCCAGACCCATCACGAGCGTCTTCGCCGGTCGGATCGAGCCGACGGCCGTCGTCATCATCGGCAGCATGCGCGCGAGATTCGTCGCGCCGAGCAGCGCCGCGTAGTACCCGGCCAGCGCCGCCTGGCTCGACAGCGCGTCCATCGCCTGCGCGCGCGTGATGCGCGGCACGAGCTCCATCGCGAAGCATCGTGATCTTCCGATCGCGCAACAGCTTCGTCAGCTCCGCCTCCTTGTGCGCGTAAACGAAAGAAATGAGGATCGCGCCTTCCTTCATCGCGCTCACGATCGCCGCGTCCGGCGGCTGCACGCTCACGACCACATCGGCGTCGCGCACGAGCTCGTGCGCGTCGGCGGCGAACGCGACGTTCTTGAAAGCCTGATCAGGCAACTTCACCGCATCGCCAGCGCCGGACTGCATGTGAATCTCGGCGCCGAGCTTGATGAGCTTGTCCGCCACGACGGGAACCATGGCGACGCGCCGCTCATCGGGCGGGTTTCTCTTGAGCACGGCGATCTTCACAGGCATGAATGCTCCGCATCACTTGCGCCCACCTGATCTCAGGTCTTGTTCGGCCCGTCGCCGGGGTTCTGCGAGCGCTCTTGCGCTCGAGTGGGCGAGCCGCATTGTGGAGGCCTTGCTTCGACTGAGCAACGCCTCAAACTGCAGAAGCGGTTGGCGGTTAGCGGTGCGGCTAGTCAGATCGGCCTTCGCCTCAAGAAGCACGCGCAGCCAGATCTGCGCCTCGTTCACCTCTTCCGATTCCTGACCAACCGCTAACCGCCCAACCGCTAACCGCTTCTGGCCAGGTTGTGCTCGAATTGCGCGTATGCGGAAACTCATACGATGGCTGGCGTCCGCGCTCGCACTCGCGTACCCGGTGCTCGCGCACGCAGCGATTGCGGGCCGCAGCATTGCGCTCGCGGTCGCCGCGATCGCGACGCTGGCCGCGGCGGCGCTGCTTCCCGCCCTGGCGCGCGGCCGCGCAGCCGCCTGGATCGCTGCGCCGTTGATCGCGTTCGCCTGCTGGCGGCTGTCGCAGGCGCGGATCCCCGAGTTGCCGCTGTATGCGCCGCCCGTACTCGTGCCTGCGTTTATGGGCTGGCTGTTCGGTCAGACGCTGCTCCCGGGCCGAACGCCCTTGATCGCGCAGCTCATCCGGCACATGCACTCGGGCGGCGAGCGCGAACCTGAACCGGACGTGTGGCGTTACGCGCGCACGCTCACACAGGTGTGGACGCTGCTGTTCATCGCGATTGCGACCGTAAATCTCGTACTGGCGGCGGTCGCCTCCCCTGACGGCCTGCTGCTCGCCGCGGGGATCGCTCCGCCGTTCACGGCGCCGCAGGTATGGTGGTCGCTGTTCGCAAACGTAATCGGCTATCTGATCGTCGCAGCCCTCTTCGTGATTGAGTACGCTTGGCGCCGCCATCGATTCCCGGAACAGCCGTACCGCAACATGTTCGATTTCCTCCGACGCATGGCGGCCGCGATGCCGCGACTGATCGGCCGGAGCTGAAGAGCGCCGATGTCGACGTACGAGAGCGTGCTGCGCATCGCTGCATCTCACCCAGCCCTGCCCGGCCACTTTCCCGGCCAACCGATCGCGCCGGGCGTGCTGTTGCTCGATCTCGTCCTCGAGCATGCCGAGCGCTGGCGAGGCGCGCCGCTCAGCGTCGCGGCATTGCCCCAGGTCAAATTCGCGGCGCCGCTGCTACCGGACCAAGATGCGCATCTGCAGCTCGACCTTCGGGATCAGGAGCTGCGTTTCTCGATTACCCGGGAAGGCGTAGTGATCGCGCAGGGGGTCTTCCGACTCGCGGCGGAGCACGCCTCGTGAAGCAATCGTGGCTGGAGCGTCCCGAGGGCGGCACCGTCTTCGGCTATCGGCTGTTGGCCGGCTTCGCGCGGACTTTTGGGCGCACGGCTTCGCGTCTGGTGCTCCATCCAATCACGCTCTACTTCCTCCTCCGACGTGGGCCCGAGCGTCGTGCGTCGCGCGCCTACCTCGAACGCGTGACCGGCAGGAAGGCGTCGCTCTGGCAGGTCGCAAGGCACATCTACTGCTTCGCCGCCGTGACGCTGGATCGCGCATTCCTGCTGGCGGAGAGTTTCAGGCGTTTCGACATCCGCACATTCGGTCTTGAAGAATTGCGCAAGGCCTGGGGACAGCAGCACGGCGTGCTCGTGTTCGGTTCACATCTCGGCAGCTTCGATGCGCTGCGAACGCTCGGTGAACTGCGACAGGACGTCAGGATTCGCGTCGTCATCGACCTCGAGCAGAATCCTGCGCTCACGCGCATCCTCAACAGCTTCAATCCGCAACTCGCGCAGTCGATCATCAATGCGCGGCAGGAAGGCACGATGACCGCCCTCGCCATCAAGGAGGCGCTGGACGACAAGGCGCTCGTGACGATGCTGGTCGAGCGCGCCCGGCCCGGCAATGCGGTGATCGCCGCGGATTTTCTCGGATCGCCGGCGCCGTTTCCGACGGCGCCATGGCAACTCGCGGCGGTCATGAAAGTCCCCGTGGTCCTGTGCTTCGGCCTGTATCGCGGCGGCAATCGCTACGATCTGCATTTTGAGCTGTTCGCCCACTCGCTCTCCATTGAACGCCGCAAGCGCGAGGCCGCTCTCAGGGACGTCGTCCAGCGGTATGCAGATCGACTCGCGCACTACGCGCGCAGCGCCCCGTACAATTGGTTCAACTTCTATGACTTCTGGCGCCCCGGTAATTCAGCGGACCCCGTGCCTCCTCTCGCTGGCGGCGATGGCGACGTTGAGCGCAGCGCTCCTGACGAGCGCAGCCAGCGGCGCAACGCCTGATGCGGACGCGCTGATCGCCGCCCTCGCGCGTCCGGCCCCTTCCACCGTTGCGTTCACGGAAGTGCGCTTTTCGCCGCTCCTCAGGAACGCTCTGATCGTGTCAGGTGAACTGGGTTATTCGGGTCCGGCGAACCTCGATCGCCGCGTTCGCCAACCCTATCGCGAAGACACCAGCATCCGCGGCGAATCGGTGCGCGTCGAGCGTGAAGGGTCGCCGCCGCGCAGTTTCGCACTGAGACGCGCGCCCGAATTGCGCGGTCTGCTCGATGGTTTCAGCGCATTGCTCGCAGGCGATGCAGCGACGATCAAACTGCGGTTCGACATCGCCGTTGCGGGCGAAGAAGACAACTGGCGTCTCGAACTTACACCGCGCGACGCAGGCGCGCGCCGACGGCTGCAACAGATCGTCGTCGTGGGCGCAGCGAACACGCCGCGCTGCTTTTCAATGATGTACGCCGACAGCGGCTCGAGCGTGATGCTGCTCGGGGACGCGGCGCAGGAACCCGTCCCTGCAGATGTAACGCCCGAAGCGCTGCGAAGCAGATGCGACCCTGGGGCTCGGGGCTCGGGGCCCGGGTCAGAAAGTGGGAGCACCCATTCTTCGTCTGACCCGAGCCCCGAGTCCCGAGCCCCGAGCCCTCCGCGAAGCCCCGAGCCCCGAGCCCCGAGCCCTCGCCCATGAGCCGCAGTCCGCGCGCGCTCCTCTTGCTCGCGCTGTGGATCGCAGCGCTCGCAATCCTTGGCTGGTTCATTCAGCGCGAGCTCGTGCTGGGAACCGACCTGCGCCTGTTTCTTCCCAGCCCGACGACGCGCGAACAGCGGCTGCTGCTCGAAGAGATCGGCGAAGGACCGGCCTCACGCGTCCTCGTCATCGCGCTCGAAGGCGCCGCGCCCGAGGAACTCGCCGACGCCTCGCGCGCACTGACTGATAAGCTGCGTGGAAGCGCGCGCTTCCGGTTCGTGACCAACGGCGAGACCTCGCTCGATGCGCTGCCGGAGTCCCTGCTCGCGTATCGCTATCTGCTCTCGCCGACGCCCGATACGCACGCGCTCGACGCAGACTACCTGCGCCGGGAGATCGAAGTGCGCGCTCGCGATCTGTCCTCGCCCGCCGGCGCATTCCTCGAACCCTGGTTGCCGCACGATCCTACGCTGGAGTTATTGAAGGTGCTGGAGCGCTGGCGGCCCATGCAGGAGCCGCGTCGTGAATTCGATGTTTGGTTCGACGCCGACGGCCGACGCGCGCTGTTGCTCGCAGAAACGCAGGCGCCGGCGTTCGATCCGGATCAGCAGCGAGCGGCCCTGACCGAGCTCGATGCGATCTTCGCCCCCCTCAACACGAAGGCGCGCATCAGGATGCTCGTCAGCGGCGCCGGCAGGTTTTCCGTCATGATGGAGGAGCGCACGCGCGGCGACGCCCAGAGACTCGGCGCCATCGCGACGGTCGCCATGATCCTGCTGCTATGGATCGCGTATCGGCGGCCGGACGGAATCATCCTGAGCGCATTGCCGCTCGCGAGCGCAGGGCTCGCCGGGCTCGCCGCCGTCAGTGCGCTCTTCGGCGACGTGCACGGCATCACGCTCGCGTTCGGCTTCACGCTGATCGGCGTCGCGCAGGACTATCCGATTCATCTGCTCAGTCATCGTCGCGCGGATCGCGCTCCGGCCGAGGTGGCGCAAAGCTTGTGGCCGACGCTTGCGACCGGCGTCGCCAGCACGTGCATCGCTTACTTCACCTTTCTATTTTCCGGCGTCGTCGGCCTGCAGCAGCTCGCCTGCTTCACCGTCGTCGGACTCGCAGTCGCGGGCCTCACCACGAGATTCCTGTTGCCGCCGCTCATGAATGTGAGCGGGCTGGACTATGGCCGCTCGACGTTTCTGGAGCAGACGTGGCGTGCTTTCGCGCGTGTTCCCCGACCCCGGGAACTCGCGGCGGCGCTTATGCTGCTCTGCACAGCGTTGCTCGCGTTCGACAGGACGCCGCTCTGGGAGAACGATCTGGCGAAACTTACGCCCGTGCCGGCGGATCTGCTGGCCCAGGACGAGCAATTGCGCGCAGAGCTCGGCGCACCCGACGTTCGCCACCTCCTCGTCATCGATGCACCGGATCAGCAACACGCGCTTGCGCGCCTTGAGTCGCTGGATGGGGCGCTCGGGCAACTGATCGCGAGCGGCGCGATCACGGGTTATGACCACGCCGCTCGCTACGTCCCGACGATCCAGACGCAACGTCGCCGCCAGCAACGTCTGCCAGACGCGACCAGTCTGCACGCTGCACTGCACGCGGCGCTCGCTGGTTCACCGTTTCGCGCTCAAGCATTCGAGCCGTTTGTCCACGATGTCGAACGGGCGCGCACCCTGCCTCCGCTGACGATCGATCACCTGCGCAAGACGCCGCTTGGCGCCAGCCTCGACCTGTTGCTGAACGAGCGGGATCACCACACGACCGCGCTCGTCACCTTCAGCGGCGTCGCCAGGCCGGACGCGCTGAAGACGCTGGCGACCAGTGCAGGCCCGGGTGCGACCCTGCTTGACCTCAAGGAGGCGTCCGAATCGCTGGTCGCCGAACAGCGCGAGCGCATGTTGTGGAGCCTCGCGGTCGCGGCCGTACTGCTGATCGCCGTCGTCTCAATCGCCCTGCGCGATGTGCGGCGTGTGATCCGCGTGATTACGCCGATGACGCTGACGATCCTGGTCATCGTCGCTGTATTGCAGGCCGCAGGCGCTTCGCTGACGTTGTTTCATCTCATCGCGCTGATTCTCGCCGCGGGCCTGGGGCTCGACTATGCGCTGTTCTTCGAACACGCCGCGGACGATCCGTCCGAGCAACGCCGCACGCTGCACGCGATCCTCGTCTGCTCCCTTTCAACGCTCATGGTTTTCGCCCTGCTCGCGACCTCGAGTCTGCCGGTGCTGCGGGCCATTGGCGTCACCGTCAGCATCGGCGTCGTCTCGAATTTTGTGCTGGCGCTGCTGGTGACACGAGGGCGCGGGACTCGGGACTCGGGACTCGGGACAGAGAAAGGCATGACGCTTTCTGGCCCGAGCCCCGAGCCCCGAGCCCCAAGCCCTCTTCCTGGCCCGCGCCCTGCGCCCCGCGCCCTGCGCCCTGCAGATCTCATTCCGCACACGGGTGCGATGTGCCTGCTCCAACGCATCGTCGAGTGGGACGACGAGCGCGTCGTGGTCGAATCAGACACGCACCGCTCGCCCTCCAATCCGCTGCGGCAGGACAACCGGCTGCGAGCGGTGCACCTGTGTGAGTACGGCGCACAGGCGATGGCGGTTCATGGCGCGCTCAAGTCGCAGCAGGCGCGCGAACACGCCTCGCCCGGAATGCTCGTATCGCTGCGTGCGGTGAAGTTCACATGTGACTACATCGATGAGTTGCCAGGCTCGCTGCACGTGGAAGCGCACTGCCTGCAATCCAGCGAGTCGAGTTTGCAGTACGGCTTTCGCGTCACGCACGCCGGCGAATTGCTGGCCGAAGGCCGCGCAGCAGTGATCCTGAGAACTGAAGGCAGAATTCAATAGCCGCAAAAAAGGCGCAAAAAGCGCAAAAAGGAGATGGATTGGATGCCGCGTGCGCCAGACCAGCCCTTCTGAATTTCCAGGTCGCTCTTTCTCGTCTTTTTTGCGCCTTTTGCGCCTTTTTGCGGCAATTCATCTTGTCAAACGGTTTCGGCCTCGGCCGAAGGCGCACGTTTGCCGGCGAAGAGCGTCAGAAGCGGGCCGGTCATCAGCGTCGTCACGATCGCCATCACCAGCAGCATCGTGAAGAGCTCGTGGCCGATGACGCCGATGTCGAGACCGACCTTGATGACGATCAGCTCCATCAGTCCCCGGGCGTTCATCAGTGAACCAACTGCGAACGATATCCGCCACGACTGGCCGGCCAGGCGAGCGCCGGCCGCGCCGCCCACCATCTTGCCGATCACCGCGGCGGCAAGAATCAGCAGGAGTGCGCCGAATCCTGCGCCAACGAAGGCGTCACGCGTCGTACTGAGCCCCGCAAGTGCGAAGAAGATCGGCATGAGCACGATGATCGCCACGTACTCGATGCGCTCGATCAGGGCGGCAAGCAGGCGATCGTCGCGCGGCAGGCAGGCGCCGAACAGAAACGCGCCGAACACCGCGTGCACGTCGAGGATCTCCGTTGCGTACGCACACGCGAAAGCGCCGATCAACAGGACTGCGAGCAGCGCACCCTCGGGCCTGCCGTCCGACGCATAGCGCCTGAGCAGGCGCGCCGCCAGCGGCTTCACGCCCGCAAAGATGACCGCGGCAAGCATCACGAGACCCGCGAGCGTCCTCGCAAACTGACTCCAATCCTGACCGCTGCCGGCGAGTACCACCACCAGCGCCAGCATGATCCAGGCAAAAACGTCGGCGACCGCGGCGCCTGTGAGCGACAGACGGCCGATCGTCGTATCCGTCAGCCGCCGCTCCTTCAGGATGCGAGCCATGACCGGAAGGGCGGTAATCGACATCGCCGACGCCATGAACAGCGCAAAGGACCAGAACGTCACGCCTGCGGGGGCGAGCGACGAGTGCAACGGCGCGGCGATCATGAGGCCAAGCGCCATGGGAATCACGACGGACAACACGCCGATCCAGCTGGCCGCGACCAGTTGCTTGCGCACGCCCATTGGCAATCGCAACTCGGCGCCGACAATGAACATGAACAATACGAGGCCGAGCTGCGAAAGGCTGCTCAACGCGCCCAGCGAGCTCTTGTCGAAGATGTGCGCATGGAGTTCCGGCGCCAAGGCGCCGAACACGATCGGCCCGAGCACGACGCCCGCCGCCATTTCGCCGATTACCGGCGGTTGCCCGAAGAAGCGCAGCACCAGACCCAGTAAGCGCGCCGCGCCGAGGATGATGACGAGCTGGAGCAGTAGCGGAGAATGCGTCATCGAAGGGCTACTGGGCGCTGCGCCGCATGCAAGGGCCACTGAGCGCTGGGTACTGGGCTCCGGCAAAAACAAGGATCCAATCAGACTCTCTTTTCAGGCCAGGGCCCTGTAAGCCATTGCGATCATCGAAAGTCAGGTGGACACGCAAAGATCAGAACTCCCCAGAATGATCTGTAAGGCCAGGGCGGCGCTCAGCGCCATCGTGATTCTCGCCGGATCATCGCGCGCCAGCGCCTCGAACAAGGGAAGCGCAGGCGCCAGCGCGTTGTCGGCGATCAGCTTCGCGGCCGCCGAGCGCGCCGGCGTCGGTTCCACCGCCTGCGTCGAGCGCACTTCGAGCCCAAGCGCACGCCCGCGGGCGCCGTCCTGGGGTCCGATCACCAGTGCTACGCCAAAGACACCGCGGCTCGGCGCCATCGTCGCGAGCGCACCCTTCGCCTCGATGTCGAAGGCGACGTACAGAACAGGCTTCCGCTCGCACACTGCCTGCATCGCCGCCTCCAGCAGACCGGCGGCGAACGTGTACTGAAACGCACTGATCGCCGTGTAAGGCGCGTAGCTCGCTGTTCCGATGCTCCAGTAGCCCGCTGCCGCGTTGTGCACCGAATTGTGAAACTTGATCGGCGAGATCAGCGTCGGCGTAGCGACAAGCGTCGCGCACATGTAGTCGCTGATCGCGAGATCGCCATGCGTCGAGGCGAATACCGAAGGCAGCTCCTGCGGCGCGCGGGCCGCAGCCTCGCAGGCGCGAGCGGCCACTTCCAGCGCGACCGCCACCGTATCCGGCGCCCGCCGCCGTTCGGTCAGGCGCGAGCAGCATCAGGCGCTGGACGCGTAGCCGCCGACGTCGGGCGGCGGCCGCTCGCCTCGCATGACGGTTCGCGCGATTTCCCAACCGGGCAGCCGCGTCGCCCAGAAAGCGACGCCTTCGACGCGACAGCTGCGGCAGCGTTCGCTTCATGGCGGATCGCCGCCGCCAAACACCAGCACGCAATTGCTGCCGCCGAAACCGAACGAAAAGCTCAGGCGCGCGCCGCGTCGCTCGCTCGCGCGTTCTCGATGCGGATCTGCGGACCACACGCCGCATCGAGCGGCTGCGTATTGAGCGTGCCCGGCAGCACGCCGTGTTCGAGCGCGAGCAGGCTGATCGCCGCTTCGACGATGCCTGCGGCGCCGAGCGTGTGCCCCGTCCAGCCCTTGGTCGAACTTGCGAAAGTGCTCGCCGGAAATACATCGGCGACGACTTTCGCCTCCGACTTCGTCGTTCTTCAGGCTCGCCGTGCCATGCAGATTGATGTAATCGATGTCAGCCGGCGCGACGCGCGCGCCGATCGAGCGCCTGCCTGCAGCGCCGTGCGCGCGCCGCAACCCTTCGGGATGGGGCGTGGACATGTGATGCGCGTCGCTCGATTCGCCGTAGCCGAGCAACCAGGCGCCCACGCCGCGTCGCGCTCGAGAAGCGCGAAGCCTGCGGCCTCGCCGAGATTGATGCCGCGACGCTCCGACGTCGAACGGCCGGCAGGGTTCCGGCGAAACCAGTTCGAGCGAGTTGAAACCGAACAGCACGCTGCCGCACAGCGTATCGACGCCGCCGACGACCGCCGCATCCGCGAGACCCAGGCGAATCAGGCGCTCGGCCTGCGCGAAAACCTTGGCGCTCGATGAGCACGCGGTTGCGACGGTCACGCTGATGCCGGTGAGGCCAAGCGCATGCTGGACGAAGTCGCCGAGCGAATGCGGCGTGTGAATGATCGGGCGGCGCAGGTCGGCGGGATAACGACCATCGGGCTCAAGGCGCCGGTACGCCTCTTCGCTCGCGCCGATGCTCGATGTCGAGGTGCCCACGATGACCGCCACCCGATCGACTCCGTAGCGCTCACGTGCGGCGTCGCGCGGCGTCGATGAAGCGGTCGGCGTTCAATCCTCGCCACGCCAGCCGGTTGTTGCGGCAGTCCCAGTCGGCGAGGTGCGGCAGGAAGCGGTTGCTCCTCGAGTCCTGCGACGCGACCAATGAACGTGGAAATAGGCGCATGCGCCGAAGTCGTTGCTGCGTGAGCCCGGAGCGTCGTTCGCGCAGCGCATCGAGCGTTTGCTCGCAACCGTCCCCGGCCGCCGAACACACCGTGTAGGCCGTGATTCGTAGTGGCTGGAACTTCATTGTGCGACGTGCAGCGTGTGACGTGTAACGAGCGCTCAGGAGGCGGCCACGACGCCTCTCCTACACGCTACGCAATACACGACACACCCTCACGCGATTCTGTGCGATGTGACTGGCGAGCGAACGCAGCGAACTGAAGATGCGGACGTTGTTCTCATCGTCCGAGCGCAACTGAAAACCATAGCGCTTCGAAATCTCCAGCGCGAGCTCCAGCGCGTCGATTGAATCCAGACCGAGACCCGTCTTGAACAGCGGCGCTTCCGGATCGATGTCGACCGGCGCAACCTCTTCCAGGTTGAGTGCGGAGACGATGAGTTCAGCGAGTTCGCGCTCGTCGGCCGACTGTGGTGCTGGCATGGAAGGAGACGAATCCCGATCGGTGTTCAGCGATTCTCCGCCCGCGGCAATACCGAAGGCGGAATTCGACGGCTCACGCACTTATCGGGCTATCGCCCACATGCAGAGCTTTCTCAGGCGCGAAGTGTACCATCCGACCCGCGGACCAAAGCAGACCGCCTGCGCGTTCCGCGCCGGGCGTTCCGGACCGGTGCGCTATGAGCGTGATGATGACCACCTGTTCGCCGCGAGAGTAGGAGACGCCAGGCGGCGTCCGTCCCGCCGCCGCGGTTGTGTACAACGAGATCCAGCGGCTTCAGGGGGCGTGGGCGGACGCCAGGCGGGAGGAACAGCCCCGAAAGACCCCAAGAGAACTGCCAACAGACTGCCGAAATTCGACTGAATTTCCTTTCTGAGATTGGCGAGGTTTTGCGCTCTCTTGCAGTCCTGCTCTATTTTCCTGTTCCTGTCGAATTCGAGCTTCTCCTTTTGCAGTCGTTTGCGACTCCGCTATTTTCTGCGCAGCGCCTGCAGCAGCTTTTCGCGCGGCAGCTTGCCGACTTCGTTGCGCGGCAATGAATCGACGATGACGAGCGGGCGCGGCAGGAACGCGGGATCGACTCCCGACGCCAGTTGCTCGAGGATCTTCGCGGACGTCAGCCGCGGCGCCACCACCAGCGCAGCGACGCGACGAATCGTCGCCGCCGAATCCGCGTCGGGCTGAAACACCACCGCATCCTGTACGCCCTCAATCGCGAGCAACCGTCGTGTGAGATCGCCGAGCGAACCGCGCTTGCCGGCGACTTCGATCATGTCGGTGTTGCGGCCGCGAACGACGAACCGGCCCTCATCCTGCAACTCCACGATGTCCTGCAACACGACGGGCCCGGTAAACCAGGGCGCATTCACAACTGTGCCGTCGGGCTGGGGCGTCAGAGCGACGCCGTCATAGGCGCGCCATGTCGCCTCGTCCGCCGTCCTGCGTGAGGCAAAGGCGCAGGTTTCAGTGGAGCCGAACATCTCGAGCAGACGCCCGCCGAGCTTGCGCTCGACCGCTGCTGCGAGCGGTTGATCGAGCGGCGCAGTCGCCGAAATGACGAGATGAACCGGCGGAAAGCGCTGCGCCGACTGCACGATCGCACGCAGATGCACTGGCGTCGCGACGAGCACGCGCGGCGGTTCGAGCTCATCAAGCGCTTGCGCGATGTCCGCCGGAAAGAGCGGCCGACCCGAGTGAACCGCCACGCCGCCGATCAGGGCCAGCAGCACGCTCCACTCCATGCCGTACATGTGCTGTGGCGGCACGGTCGCGAGCACGGACAGCGGCGTTGAGTCGTCGCAACCGAGCGCGCTGCGGATCGCCGCCATATTGCGCGCGGCGCTCGCAGCGACGCCGCCCCAGAGTTTCGGAAAGCGTTGCGGCTCGCCCGTGCTGCCAGAGGTGAAGCCGATCATGATCGTATGGTTGGCCGGAACCGAAACGGACCGGCTCTCGTCGGCTTCCGATCGCGCCCGAGTCCCGAGTCCCGAGCCCCGAGTCCCGAAGAGATCGCTGCATCGACCATTGCGTCGTCGATGCGATAGCTGCCGGCGTACGCAAGCTTCGACTTCCGCGACGATCTGTTCGACTCGCGAGGGAGGCAGCAGAACCGTGTGTCTGACGTGCGCCGCCGCGGCGTACGCAGCAAGGAAGCGGTAGCGGTCCTCGCAAAGGTCGATCATGAACGCGCCGCGAGGCAGGCGTTCGATGATCGCCGCGACGTCCTGCCGAAACTCAGCGAGCAGCACGGGGCGGCCGTGACGATAGGCGATCGGGCGATCGGGCGCTGCAGGCGCGAACAGCGGCAGGAGCTGTGAATCGTGAGTCGTGAATCGTGAGTCGTAAGACCCGGAGGATCCAACCGTCGCTTTGGGGTCCGTCGGTTCTGGCGCGGGACGTGAGAAGCGAGGCCCTTCCGATTCAGAAGTCACGGCGCATTTCTCTACAGCTCACGACTCACGGGTCACGACTCACGCTCGTCAGATCCGCCAGCGCCTGAAAACAAGCGAAGTGTTCACGCCGCCGAACGCGAAGTTGTTGCTCATGACGTAGTCGACCTGCAGCGCGCGGCCGTCGCCGACGAGGTAATCCAGTTCGCCGCAGCGCGGATCGAGGTTGTCGAGATTGAGCGTCGGGGCAAACCAGTCGCGGTTCATCATCTCGACCGTGAACCACGCTTCCAGCGCGCCGCACGCGCCGAGTGTGTGACCGAGATAGCTCTTCTGTGAACTGAGCGGCATGCGCGGACCGAACAGAGCGGACGTCGCGCGCGTCTCGGCGATGTCGCCATGCTCCGTGGCCGTGCCATGGCCGTTGACATAGCCGATCGCATCGGTCGTGACGCCCGCGTCGGCAAGCGCCATCTCCATCACGGTGCGCATGGTCGCCTCCTCCGGCCTGGTGACATGCACGCCGTCGGAATT
Organism: uncultured Gammaproteobacteria bacterium; assembly: GCA_963723505.1. Taxonomy (GTDB): domain Bacteria; phylum Pseudomonadota; class Gammaproteobacteria; order Steroidobacterales; family Steroidobacteraceae; genus Steroidobacter. The sequence goes on along the minus strand of CAVRQU010000013.1, from coordinate 128,945 downwards.
CGTTCGCGAAGCCCACCAGCTCGGCATGGATGCGCGCGCCGCGCCGCTGCGCATGCTCGAGGTCCTCGAGAACCAAGATCGCCGCGCCTTCGCCGACGACCAGCCCGTCACGATCGCGATCGTAGGGACGCGGCGTGGTATGCGGCGCATCGTTGCGGCGACTGGTCGCATACAGCGTGTCGAACGCCATCGCTTCGGTCGGACACAACTCCTCCGCGCCGCCCGCGATCATCATGGGCTGCCGGCCGTACCTGATCGGCCTCGTACGCGTAGCCGATTCCCTGGCTGCCGGAGGTGCAGGCGCTCGACGTCGGAATGATCCGGCCCTGCGCGCCGAAGAAGATGCCGATGTTCGCCGCTGTCGTGTGCGGCATCATGCGCACGTAGGAGTTCGCGTTCAGTTCGCTGGCATCGTTGTTGATGCACGATCGCGGCGAACTCCTTGATGTCCGGCGTACTGCCCGTCGACGAGCCGCACGCGACGCCGGTTGCGCCGCTGCGCATGCACCGGATCGCCGAGCAGGCCGGCATCATGCAACGCGAGTTCGGCGGCGCGCACGGCGAATTGCGAGCAGCGGCCCATGCTGCGCAATTGCCTGCGCGTCCAGTGCACGGGCGGCGCGAAGCCGTCGACGGGTCCGCCAAGCCGCGTGTTCAGCTCGGTGTAGCGATCCCACTCATGCATCCGGCGGATCGTATTGCGCCGCGCGCGCAGCCCAGCCTCGATCTCCGGCCAGCTCGCTGCCAAGGCCGCACACGCCGCCCATGCCGGTGACGACTACGCGGCGCATCGGCCCCGTGACCGTTCCTGACGTTGACCGTTGACCGAGGCCGGAGGCGCACTGGACCGCACTTTCTGACCGCCAACTGACAACGGAGAACGGCAACGTCTTCCATCAGCACAGCCCGCCATTCACCGCGATCACCTGGCGCGTCACGTAGGACGCGCCGGCGGACAGCAGGAAGCCCACCACCGCCGCCACTTCCTCCACAGTGCCGGCACGCTGCGCCGGAATCGTCTTGAGCAGTTCTTCCATGGGCACGTGCTCGTCGATCATGTCGGTCGTGATCAGACCGGGCGCGACGCAATTCACCGTGATCTGCCGCTTCGCAAGTTCGATCGCGAGCGCCTTGGTCGCGCCGATGACGCCCGCCTTGGCGGCGCTGTAGTTCACCTGACCGCGATTGCCGATCAGCCCGGAGACCGACGACATCGTGACGATGCGGCCGGGCGCGCGACGACGCACCATCGGCATGATGACCGGCTGCAACACGTTGTAGAACGCATCGAGATTTGCGTGCAGCACGCCGTCCCATTGCTCCTCGCTCATGGCCGGAAAGGCGGCGTCGGAGTGCGCGCCTGCGTTGCAGACGACGCCATAGTAGGCGCCATGTGCCGCAATGTCGGCGCTGATCGCCTGGGCGCACGCGGCCCGATCCGCAACGTCGAACTGCAGGACGCGGGACTCGCGACCGAGCGCACGTATTTCAGCGGCGACCGCCTCGGCTTCCTCCCGTCGCGACCGGCAGTGCACGACGACGTCGAATCCGTCGGCGGCCGAACGCAAGGCGATCGCACGACCGATGCCGCGGCTTGAGCCGGTGATCAGAACGGAATGGCTCATGCCGCGTTCCTGGCTAACCGGCCAACTGGCCAACTGGGCGCTGGCCGGAAGCAGAGGCGGAGTGTGCGCAGCTAGGGCCTGCTTCCGGTTTCTGGCCAGTCGCCAGTTGGCCAGTGGCCAGTCGGCCTTCAGTTGGCGCACAGCTTCGCCACCATATCCAGGCGGCGCTCCGGGTCCGCGACGAAGGGATTGGATTCGTCCCACGCGTAGCCGGCGAGAATCGCGCAGATCATCCGCCGGATTTCGGGCGGTTGCGCCTTCGAAAACATGATGTCCTGAAAACGGCCGTCGTACCACGCACGTACATAGGCGCGAAACGTATCGACGCCTTTGCGCAGCGGCCGCTCGAACTGCGTCGTCCAGTCCACGCGCTCGCCTCGCAGCTGACGGTCGAGCACTTCCGACGCCATGCTCGCCGAGCGCATGGCGATCGTGACGCCGGAGGAGAACACCGGATCGAGAAACTCGGCGGCGTTGCCGAGCAGCGCGAAGCCGGGTCCGTGCATTGCCTTGACGTTCGCGGCGTAGCCCGACAGCTCGCGCATCGGCGTGTCCCACTCAGCCGTCCGCGAGCAGGCTGCTGAGGAACGGCTCCTCGCCCACGAGTTGCTTCAGACGCTCATCGAGCGCGGCCGGATAGGCCGCGAAGAACTCCTTACGCGCAACGCACCCGAGCGAGCAGCGGCCGTTCGGGAACGGAATCAGCCAGTACCACACGTCGTGATGCTCGGGGTGAACGACGACCTGGATCTTGTTGCGATCGAATGCGCCGTCGGGAACGCGATCCGCCACATGCGTGAAGACGGCGTTGCGCACCGGGAACGTCGAGGGCGATCTCGAGATCGAGCAGCCGCGGCAGCGTCCGCGCAAAGCCGCTCGCATCGAGAATGAATCGGCCTTGCACCGTGTATTCACGACCCGCTGCATCTTTCGCGCTGACGCGCGGCGCGGCCGCGGCGTTGTCGACGGCGACGACGCGCGTTTCATAGCGGATCTCGACGCCCTGCTTCTCGGCTTCGTCGGCCAGCAGTTTGTCGAACGCTGCACGCTGCACCTGATAAGTCGAATTGCGGCCCGGCGTGAACTTGTCGCCGAAGTCGAAATCGCCGTATTCATCGCCGCGAATGAACGCCGCGCCGTTCTTGAACTGGAATCCGGCCGCATCGACGGCCTCGATCATGCCCGCCTCGGCGACGAAGTCGAGACAGTGGGCAAGCAGGCTCTCGCCGATCGAGAAGCGCGGAAATTTCTGGCCTTCGAGCACGCAGCACGTCCCAGCCGCGGCGCCGGAGCAGCGCTCCCGCGATCGAACCCGACGGACCGGCGCCGATCACGATGACGTCACGGTGTTCCATTGCCCTTCAGGGACCCGTCTCGAGTCCGCCGTGAGACATCGACTTCCCCGGCGCTTTGGCGGGGTCCTGCGCGTTTTGCGCAGGGGAAGGAGGCAGCGCGGCGCTGACGCGATCCAGGAGAATCGGCGGCGTGACGAACTGCAGCACGCCGCTCGCGAGTTCGACGGCGGCCTGCACTGTCTGCGCGCGCGCGACGCGCTCCCCGCTGAGCGCGTTCACCACGAGATAGTTCATCACGAGTCGGTTCCGCCACTCGGTCAGCGACGCCCGCACCAGCAGGCGATCGCCGACTCGCGCAGCCTTCACATACTTCACATGCAACTCGACGATGGGCCAGCCATAGCCGGAGGCGCGCATTGCATCGAGTCCGAAGCCGATCCTGTCCATCAGCGCCCAGCGCGCGTTTTCGAGGTATTTGAGGTAGTGACCGTGCCACACGACGGCCGCAAGATCGACGTCGTGGAAGGCGACGACGGTCTCGATGCTCGCGGTGATGTGTCCCTGCTTGCGCATTTCGTTCCTAAGGAAGCTCTGATTTACCGGTCTGCATGCAGATGCCCGAAAGGACCGAAGGAAATCCCGTCCACGCGGGACAAGGTATACCGAAGCGGCGATTGCTCTCGGATGGCGGTAAATCAAAGGGTCCCTCACCGCGATGCCGCTCACTCAAGGCTTCTCGCGCAGATTCGCTTGTTCTCGCGAGGCCGTAAAGCTCGCCGAGACGTCGACTGTCATACGCATTTTCCTTGGCGGACCCTTGCCTCGACCCGGTCGCTCCCCCCTGGTTACGGTCTTTGCGAGAGCTTCTTGTCGGCGTCCAGGCTGCGATCAGCGGTGTGCAGCGCGCGCCTGCCAGTGAACCTGCGCCACAGCAACACTGGCAGACGCACCGCCATGCCGAGGACCAGCCGCACGTGCAGACTGGTCATGCGCGCATTGTCCAGAACCAGGCGGTAGTGCGATACCCCGTCGAGCGGGTAGGACACGCGCGTCGCGAGCCACTTCGTCGGCGTCTCGCGCCACACGAGCCGAACCAGGATTTCAGTGTCAAAGTCCATGCGCGCGCCGACGGTGCGGCGGGCGAGCAGCGCCATCGTCGGCGCCAGCGGATACACGCGAAAACCACACATGGAATCGATGATCTCGAACGACAGCGTCTCGAACCAGACGAGACCGTGCGTCAGATAGCGTCCGTAGTAGCGCGACTTTGGAATGCTGGCGTCGAAGATCGGTCGGCCGCAGATGACGCTGCCGGGAAAAGCCCGCGCTTCCTCGACGAAGCGGCGTACGTCGCCGAGCGTGTGCTGCCCGTCGGCGTCGATCTGCACCGCGTGCGTGAAGCCCTGCGCCTGCGCGGCCCGGAAACCGGTCACGACCGCCGCGCCCTTGCCGCGATTCTTCGCGTGTCTGACAAGGCTCACGCCGGACAGCGTGCTCAGTCGTTCGAGCTCCTGCCTGCAGGCGACGCTGCAGCCGTCGTCGACCAGAAACAGCGGCAATCCCTGCGCACGAATGCTTTCCACGACCGCGCTGATCGCGTGCTCGTGGTTGTAGACGGGGATGACGACGCAGGCTGAAAACATAAAGAAGTGACTAGCGGATAGCGGATAGCGCCGTAAACGACGTACCCGCGTGGACACACCTCTCCCTGGGGAGCCGCTCTCGTGCGTCCATGCACCCGCTGCATTCGCACTTCCTGTGCAGCAGAGGTCGCGCCCAGCGCGGGTGAGGAACTATCCGCCATCCGCTATTCGCTATCCGCTTCATTTCATGAGCCGCTGCATCACGTCGACAACATCGCCGACCGTGCGCACCGAACGAAAATCCTCGGGCGTCGCCTTCTGTCCGGTGTGGCGGTGCACTTCGTCCATCAGATCAACGACGTCGATGCTGTCAATCTCCAGATCCTCGTACAGACGAGCGTCGCGCGTGACGTCCGCGGGCGACAATTCGAACAGCTCGACGAGCGTGCTGCGAATGCGAGCGAGAACTTCATCGTGCGAATGCATGTTGCTTGCCGTACTCCCGACCGTGGTCTTGCGTCATGGCGAGCGGCGCTCGTATTGCACAGTGGCGATGGTCGCACGTCTATGCGCGTGCTGCGTTGCGCCTGCGCCAGGCGGCGGCGCAGTTTAATTCGCGCGCCTGACAGCGTACAGCGGGACGCCCCGGGGCGCGTCAGCGATTTGCCGGGAATGAAGAGCGAAGAGCCGCGAAAGACCGCAGAAAAAATCAAACACTCACAACACGCGAAAATGGATCCGCGCAGAACGGCTGGACGCCTCCTTGTCGGCGCCTGTTGGATCTTTTCGAATCCTTTTTGCGGTCTTTCGCGGCTCTTCGGTCCGAATCATCGCGACAGCGCGGCCCTGAACTGCGCATGCAGTGCATCGTTGAACTGCCTCGATGCGAGCGGCAGGGGGCGGTCTCGATGGCTCTGCAGGTCCAGATCCTCGCCCACGACGAGACTGAAGTGTGGGCGGCGAAGCGGGATTCGATACCAGCGCTCGGCTTTTGTCAGCGTCGTGGGCTCACACCTGATGTACACCGGCGTTACGGACCGTGCTGCCCGCAGAGCCACATTGGCGGCCCCTCGATGGAACACGGGCGCCCTGCCCGGCGTCGTGCGCGTTCCTTCGGGGAACATGATCAGGGTTTCGCCGCGGCGCAGAGCGGCGGCGGACGTCTCGATCATCGTCGCCGTCGGATCGTTCGTAATGAACTCAGCGAGCGTAACCGCACTGCGAGTCAATGGATTTCGCCACAGCCCCTGCTTCACGACGCAATTGGCGCCGCGGGTGAAGGCGAGCAGAAACACGACGTCGATCAGAGAGGGGTGGTTCGCGACGATGAGCTGCCCCGGTCGGCCAAGTCTCTCGACGCCCTGGAACTCATAGGTCAGGCCGCGAAGTTGGTTCATCACGCCGATAAAGAACCGCAAGCTCAGGCGCAACACCGCCCGCGCCCGCCTGCGCCTGGCCTCGCGGGGCGCCGGAGCGAGTCTGACCAGGGGCAGGAGCACCGCGCCGACGACCACGGCGCCGACGCCGAACGCGAGAAAGCTCACAGCCGTGACGACAAACCGCCAGTAGAACGCATCGCGCCGCTCGACGATGTCCCGACCGGCGAAGTCGGAGCGGGCGCTCATCGCGGTCTCTCACCACCCAGGTCTGGAAACTGTTCTGACGCCCTGGTTCGGGATTGAGCGTGTGTTCGCGAGACGGATCGCATCCGCGAATTATGATGTGCGCATCATGTCCGGCAACCTGAAAGTCGAAGCCGACGCGTCTGATCCGGCGCCGGCGGACATCGAGCTCTGGCTCGCAACTCCGGAGGCCGCGGCGGCGTTTCGAGCCGATGCGCTCGGTTCGACTGACCGAACCCGTTACGAGCGGATTCGAAGCGAGCGGCGACGGCGCGACTTCCAGGTCAGTCGGGCGCTGCTTCAGGGGCTGAACAATGAGGCGCCTGCACCACCCCCGCTGAGCCATAGCGGCGGTTACGCCTGCACTGCCCGGATCAAAGCCAGTGCAGGGTCCGACGTGGCGTTCGGGTTCGATCTGGAAGCGCACCGGACACGCGAGGAGCTGACCCTCGCCCGATTGGCCTTCACTCAAGACGAGGCCGAAAGCATCGAAGACGGGACGGCGGCGGAACGAGAACGGCGCTTCTATGCGCTGTGGACCCTGAAAGAGGCGGTGGCCAGGGCGCTCCGATTGCCGCTCCTCGACGCGCTGCGCGAATGTGTGTTTGTGCAACGCGCCGGGGAGTGGCGCGTTCGAATTCCCACCGACGCGCCCTGCTCACTGACCGTGTTCGAGCCGCGGCCCGCGCTTACACTGGCGGTCGCGCTCATCGGCCGGCCAGGTCCGCTTAGCCTGAGACTGCAGGAATGGCCGTCGGGCGCTGAGGTCCGCTGGCCCGTCGTTGCACAGGTCAGCCGCGATAGTCGTGGAGGTCGTGGAGGTCTTTACCCTCCCGAAGGCGCTGGCGCAGGCGCTCGCGCTCCTCGGGCGACAGGTCCCTGAACCGCTCACGCAACTTGCGCCGCTCCTCGGTCTCAAGCCGCTGGAAGCGCTCGAAATTCTTGCGAATACGCGCCTGCTCTTCCGGCGGCAGCTCGCGAAACTCCTGTTGTCGCCGACGAATCTCGCTGCGCTGTTCGGGGTCCAGCGACCGCCAGCGCTCCATGCGTTCGCGGACATGGCCGCGCTGCTCAGGAGGCATCGATAGCCAGCGCTGCGAGCCGCGGGCGAGGGCTTCCTGTCGCGCCAGCGGCAGTTGATCCCAGCGTGTCTCGTAGTCGGCAAGAACCTTGCGTTGATCCTCGCTCAAATCCTGCCACCGAACGCCTACCGAGGGGTCCGCGTCGGCGGCTACGGCGAGCGGACTGCCGACGATCGCCAGACAGAACAGGGCCAGTGCAACACGGAACTTCATCATTCAACCGCTGTTCGCGTCCGCGGGTATGGCGTTCTGGTCCGCCAGCCACGTGTAGAACTCCACATCCTGCAGCAGGTCAAAATTCTCCGCTCCCGCAACCACTTCGAGATCCTCGAGCGGCGGCGAGCCCGGCGACCCGGGATCCAGGCCCGGCCGCACTCCAATGAGAACCGCCGCCGCGGCGGCGACGATCACGCCGCCCGCAGGCGCCCACAGCCAGCGCGCGCGGAACGGCCGAGAACGCCTGAGCTCATCGAGCGCGGCATGCCGCGCCCGCGTGAGCCGGGAACGCGTGCGCGCGTCGAGCCGCTCGACGCTGTCTTCGAACAGCGCTTTCGAGCGCTCTTCCAGCGACTTCGCGTCCTGTCGAGACTTCATATTCACCACGCGTCTCCCAGTCGCTCGCGCAGCGTATGCACCGCGCGCGAATAATGCGTCTTCACGCTGCCCTCGCCGCACCCCATCGCGGTCGCCGTCTCCGCAACGTCCATGCCCTCGAAAACCCGCAGCATGAAAGCCTCCTGCTGACGGCCGGGCAACACCACGAGTGCAGCTTCCAACGCGCGCATGGCCTGATCGGTTGCGAGGGCTTCGGCGGGAAGCGCAGCTGCATCGGGAACCGATTCCATCGGGTCCCGGGAGTCTTCGTCGGCCATGGCGGACCCTGGCAACCAGCTCATGATGCGCGCACGCACTTTGCGACGCCGCTGATAATCGCGAATCCGGTTCTGCAGAATTCGATAGAACAGCGGCCGCCACTCTGCGTCGGGTCGCTGTCCGTAGCGCCGGGCCAGTTGCAGCATGGCGTCCTGTACGATGTCGAGGGCGTCCTCATCATGACGAACGGCGATGCGGGCGATGCGAAAAGCGCGCTTTTCAACGCTCGAGAGAAAACGATCCAGCGCGCGAACCTGATCCAGGATCTTTCCCTCGGCGGGCGCCGCCGAGTCGGCGTCCCATTGTTGCATCATGGGTTGAAAGGCCGTGGGCAGGGTAGCAGAGAGCCTCATGCGTGCTGACGTCCGGGCGCGGCGACTCGGCCGCATCCGGGGATCAACGCGCGAGCCGGCCGCGCGTTGACGCCTCGCAGGGCTGGAGACTGGGGGCTGGAGGCTGGAGGTAGATTCAGAGGGTTTGGATCCCACTCTCACTCGGACGATCCGGCGCTGCTTATTCGGCTGGCTGGAAGCACTGAGGATGGTGTCGGGCGCGATCCGTGAACATATCGAAATGACAAACCTTCCACCCCCAGCCTCCAGCCTCCAGCCTCCAGCCTGCAGCGGTAGCTGCGCATGATCCTCGGAGTCGCCATCGACGCCCCGCTCAGGCGGCTGTTCGACTATCGCGCTCCGGCTGAAGCTGGGGCGACCCAGCCCGGTGAACGCGTCTGGGTTCCATTTGGCAGGCGGCGCGTCGTTGGCGTGGTCGTTGAGCGCCGCGAGACAAGCGACGTCCCCGCAACCCGGCTTCGCTCCCTGGCGGGGCGAGTGGATGAAGCGCCGACTCTGGATCTGGCGCTGCTGCGGCTGCTGATCTGGGCCGCCGACTACTATCGCCACCCTGTCGGTGAAGTCATTGCAAGCGCGTTGCCCGCGCCATTGCGAACCGGCGCGCCGCTTGTTGCGGAGGAAGTTCGCTGGCGGCTGACGCCGAGCGGCCGGCAGTCAGCCCTCGGACAGCTGCCCTCACGAGCGTCCCGCCTGCGCGGGGCCGTGGAGCACCTGCTCCGGGTCGAAGATGCGACGCCGGCCGAAATCATGGCTGCGACGGGAGGCGCCTCGGCATCGCTGCGGGCGCTCGAAGCGCGCGGATTCGTCGAGAGTTTCACCAAGGTCGCCGAAGAGCATGAGCCGGGCGTGACGTCTGCTCGGGAAGGTCCGCCGCTCAACGAACCGCAGCAGGCCGCCGTCGATCGGATCGGCGCCACCTTCGGAGCGTTCGCCTCTCATCTCCTTTATGGCGTCACGGGCAGCGGCAAGACGGAGGTGTATCTGCGCGCCATCGCCGCGTGTGCTCGCGCGGGGCGAGCAGGCGCTCGTCCTCGTGCCTGAGATCGCCCTGACGCCGCAACTCATCGCGCGCTTCGCGGCGCGTTTCGAGGCGCCGATCTGCGGTCGTGCACTCCGGTCTCGACGGACCAGGAACGCCTTGTCGCGTGGCGCAACGCCCGCAGAGGCGCAGCGCGGATCGTGATCGGAACACGCTCGGCCGTGTTCACGCCGCTCGCCCGCCCGGGGCTCATTGTCGTCGACGAGGAGCATGACGCCTCGTTCAAACAGCAGGACGGGTTTCGCTATTCGGCGCGCGATCTGGCGATCGTGCGTGCGCAGCGGCTGAACATTCCCGATCGTCCTTGGCTCAGCGACGCCGTCGCTGGAAACGCTGGCGCGCGCGCAGCGCCAACCCGCAGCATCTGTCTCGGTTGCCGCACCGGGCTGGCGAGTGCGCGGCCGCCGCGCGTTCCGCTCGATCGACCTGCGAAAGAACGCGCAGTCACAGGGCATTGCGACGCCGACCATGCAGGCGATTCGGCGCCACCTGGACGACGGCGGACAGGTCATGCTGTTTCTGAATCGGCGCGGTTACGCGCCTGTGCTGTTCTGTCCCGACTGCGGCTGGGCCGCTCATTGCAGGCGATGCGACGCGCATCTCACGGTGCACGGCCGCACACGCAGCCTGATCTGCCACCACTGCGGGGCCGAGCAGCAGCTGATCGAACGATGTCCGAGCTGCGACGCGGAAGCGAAACCGGTCGGTCAGGGAACAGAGCGCATCGAAGAAATCGCTGCGCGGGCAATTTCCCGGACGCGCCGCTTGCCCGCATCGATCGCGACAGCATGCGACGCAAAGGCGAGCTCGAGGCGATGCTTGACCGCGTCAACCGCAACGAAGTGCGCATTCTCGTCGGTACGCAGATGCTGACCAAGGGGCACGACTTTCCGAATGTCACGCTGGTCGTCGTACTCAATGCCGACCAGGGGCTGTTCAGTACTGATTTCCGTGCAAGTGAACGACTGGCGCAAACCATCGTGCAAGTCGCGGGTCGTGCCGGGTCGCGCGGAACGGCCCGGCGAAGTGCTGATCCAGACGGAGTATCCGGAGCATCCGCTGCTGACGCTGCTGCTCAGCGGCGGCTATGAAGCATTCGCGACTGGCGCGCTGACCGAGCGGGAACAAAGCGGCTGGCCGCCGTTCGCCCGGATAGCGCTGGTGCGCGCGGAAGCGAGCGCGCCCGGCGCCCCTTTGCATTTTCTGCAGGCGGCTCGCACGGCCGCTCGACGCCATTCGACTCGCGACCTCAAGGTGCTCGGCCCGGCGCCCGCGCCCATGGAACGCCGCGCGGGCCGCCACCGCGCGCAACTCCTGCTGCACGCAGCCTCACATACGCCGCTGCAGAAATTCCTGAGCAGGTGGCTCGCGGACGTCGAAACGCTGCCGGAGGCGCGACGCGTGCGCTGGTCGATCGATGTGGATCCTGCCGAATTGTTCTGAAGAGTAAAGCCGAGGACATGGCAGGCTAGCCGGCGGCGGCTAGAGCATGCGGCAAGAAAACCTCCGGCAAGCCGGAAGGGCGACTCTTGCATCTGTCTTGCCTTTGCCTAGCCCTCGGCTTGCCCGTCATCGTTGCTGACGAAGTGAGCCTCCGCACTGCTAGTATTCCGCCCCTTTTCTGCATCAAATCGCTTTCGTGAAATATCAGCTCGAACGTCTTGTCCAGGCTGCGCTTGCGACGCTGCCTGCCGACGTATTGCCCGCAGACATCGTGCGTCCGGTCGTCGACGTCGAGCGCACGCGCGACGCGGCGCACGGCGACTTCGCGACGAACATCGCGCTGCAGCTCGCAAAACCGGCGCGACGCAGCCCGCGGCAGCTCGCGCAGGCGATCGTGGACGCGCATTCCCTCGAGCGATCTGATCAGCAAGACCGAGATCGCCGGGCCCGGGCTTCATCAATTTTCATCTCTCACCGGATCGCCTACCGGCAGGAGCTGTCGCGCATCTTCGACCTGGGCGCCGTGTACGGGTACGGCAAGCGCGACGCCGGCGAAAGCCTGGTGGTCGAGTTCGTGTCCGCGAATCCGACTGGACCGCTGCACGTCGGACACGGACGCCAGGCCGCCCTCGGCGATGCGCTCGCGGCGCTGCTGCAGTCGCAGGGCTACGAAGTGACCCGCGAGTTCTACTACAACGACGCGCGGCGTGCAGATTCAGAACCTCGCGCTCTCGGTGCAGGCGCGTGCTCGCGGCCTCAAGCCGGGCGACGCAGGCTGGCCGGAAGGCGGCGTACAACGGCGAATACATTCAGGACATCGCGGACGACTTCCTCGCGAAGAAATCCGTGCATGCGCTCGACGGCGACACCGTCCGAGCGAGCGGCAAAGTCGATGATCTCGAAGCGATCCGCAAGTTTCGCCGTGGCGTATCTGCGTCACGAGCAGGACATCGACCTGCAGAAGTTCGGCGTGCGCTTCGACGTGTACTACCTCGAGTCGAGCCTCTACAGCGACGGCAAGGTCGAGACGCACCGTTCAAGTCGCTGATCGCGAGCGGCAAGACGTACGAAAGCGAGGGCGCGCTCTGGCTGCGCACCACCGAGTACGGCGATGACAAGGATCGCGTCATGCGCAAGTCGGACGGCACGTACACCTACTTCGTGCCGGACGTCGCCTATCACGTCACGAAGTGGCAGCGCGGCTTTCGCCGGGCGATCAACGTGCAGGGCACCGATCATCACGGCACGATCGCGCGCGTGCGCGCGGGTCTGCAGGCGCTCGAACATGGGCATTCCGCAGGGCTATCCTGACTACGTCCTGCACAAGATGGTGCGCGTCATGCGCGGCGGCGAGGAAGTGAAGATTTCCAAGCGCGCGGGCTCATACGTCACGTTGCGCGATCTCATCGAGTGGGTCGGTCGCGACGCCGTGCGTTTCTTTCTCGTCTCCCGCAAGGCCGATTCGGAGTTCGTGTTCGATATCGATCTCGCGCTCGCCGAGGGCGAAGAGAATCCCGTCTACTACGTACAGATGGCGCATGCGCGGTCTGCAGCGTCTTCGCGCAACTCGCCGAACGCGGCCTGACGCATGACCGGCAGATGGGCGAAAGCAACTTTGCGCAGCTTGAAGGAGCCGCAGGAGAATCGCGCTGATTCGCCGCCTGACCTCCTATCCCGAAACTGCTCGAGAACGCGGCCAAGGAGCTCGAACCGCATCAGCTCGCCTACTTTCTGCGGGATCTGGCGGGCGACTTCCATGCCTACTACAACGCGCACAAATTCATCGTCGACGACGCCGCGCTGCGCAATGCGCGGCTCAATCTGATTGCAGCTACGCGCCAGGTGCTCGCGAACGGTCTGAAGCTCCTCTGCGTGTCGGCGCCGGAGAAAATGGAGAGGAGTGAACAGCGGACGGCGGACGGCGGACAGTGAAATGAGCGAGTGAGCGGCGGAACGGTCGCGACAGTGCAAGATGCGATATGCAGAATTTCTGGCTCCGGTTCTGACCTCGATCACCGTCTGCTGTCCGCCGTCCGCCATCACTCGCTGCCGCCGTCCGCCACTCGCTCTCTGACCATGCCCCGCGATTACAAACACACCAAACGCCGCGCCGGCGGCGGTCCGGCCTCTCAGGACTCGCTGGTTTCGTCGCCGGTCTCGCGCTCGGACTGACGGCAGCCTTGATCGTATATCTGTACGATCGACGACCCGAAGCGCGCGTTGCGCAGCAGTCCGCCCCGATGACGCAGGGACGAAGCGCCGCCCTCTGGTGAACCAACGCCCGCGTCGCGAGCAAGCCGAGACGCAGTTCGATTTCTACGAAATGCTGCCGAAGTTCGAAGTCGTGATTCCGGAACAGGAGGGAAGCGCACCGTCCGGACCGGGCGCCGGACCTGTCGAAAAGCCGGGCGCGTACATCCTGCAGGCCGGCTCGTTCCGCAATCACGCCGACGCCGATCGCGTCCGCGCGCTGATCGCGATGCAGGGCGTCGAATCGAAAATTCAGAAGGTGACGATCGACAAGGACACGTGGCACCGCGTGCGCGTCGGTCCGATCACGAACCTGCAGAAGACTGGAAGAAACGCGCAGCAAGCTGCGGCAGGCGCGGATCGATGCGCTGGTCATTCGCGTCGGGGAATGAGGAGCCGAGATAGAGCCGTGACAGTGACCGCAAAGGATCGATGAGCAGACGAATAGAGATCGCATGCGACGGAAGTCGATCCACTGTCGAGCATCGATCTTCTGCGATCATCTTTAGCGCTCTATCGCGGTCACTTCATCTCAGTCCTCCGCGAGCTGCCGGAAATCGACGCCCAGCGAGCGCAGCTTGCGGTACAGGTGCGTGCGCTCCATGCCGACGCGCTTGGCGAGCTGGCCCACTTTGCCGTTGCACAGGATCAGTTGCTGCTGCAAATAGGCGCGTTCGAAATGCTCGCGCGCCTCCCGCAGCGGCAACGCCAGCAGATCCTGTTTGACCAGCGGCTCGTTTGCGGGTGCGTGCGCCGCGAGCTCGCGCTCGATTTCGTCGAGCTTGATTTCTTCTTCGCCGCCCAGAATCAGCAGGCGCTGCACGAGATTCCTGAGTTCGCGCACGTTGCCGGGCCACGGATAGTTCCGCAGGCGGTTCTGCGCAGCGACGCCGAAGCGGCGGAACGGCAGGTGCTGCTCATCGACCAGCCGATCGACGTAGTGGCGCAGCAGATCCGGCACGTCCTGCGCGTAGTCGCGCAACGGCGGCACGTTCAGCGTGATCACGTTGAGGCGCGACAGCAACTCCATGCCGCACGCCCGCCATGCTCTCGGCGTTCAGAAAACGCGAGGTCGCGGACGCGATGATGCGGATGTTCAGTTTCACCGGCGTCGCGCCGCCCACGCGTGTGAAGGAGCTCGTCTCCAGCGCCGCGACCAGCAGTCCTTGCGCCTTGAGCGGCAGATCCTCGATGCTGTTGATGAACAGCACGCCGCCCGCCGCCTGCTCGAACACGCCGGCGTGCACGCCGGCCGCATCTTCCGCCCCGTGCATGGCGACGGCTGCGCCCTCATCGCTCACGCCGGTCGCGACGAGCTGCACGAAAGGCCCGGTCGCGCGCGGGCTCAGCGAATGCATGTAGCGCGCGAATGCTTCGCGCCCTGTGCCGGGCTCGCCGACGATCAACACCGGCGTTTCGTGCGGCGCGACCTGCTGCACCTGCTCGCGCAGCGCGTGCATCGCGCGGCTCTTGCCGACCGGCGCGATGAGCGGCGGCGCGAGCGTGCGGCCCGACTGGCGCTTGTTCCGTCCGGAATCGAGCGCGCGTTCCACCGTGCGCAGGAGTTTCGCGAGCGACAACGGCTTCTCGACGAAATCGAAGGCGCCCGAGACGCGTCGCCTCGACGGCGGTCTCCACTGTGCCGTGGCCCGACATCATGACGACGGGGCAGGACGAACCATTCGGCTGCGCCCATTCGCGCAGCAGCGTGATGCCGTCCGTATCCGGCATCCAGATGTCGAGCAGCACGAGATCCGGATCGTGCTGCGCGCGACTTGCGCGCGCCTCGGCGGCGTCGGCGGCGACGTCGACCTCATACCCTTCGTCCGCGAGGATCTCCTTCAGGAGCCCGCGGATCTCGGATTCGTCATCGACCACCAGAATGCGCGCTGCGCTCATGCACGTTCCCTCCGCGGTCCTGACGTCTCGCGGGCCGAACCACCGGTCCGCAGCGGTCGCCGTGAGCGGCAATTCGATGCGGACGCGCGCTCCGCCGGTGCGCGCGTTGTCCGCCTCGATCTTGCCGCCATGTTCTTCGACAATTTTCTTCACAATCGCAAGTCCAAGGCCAGTGCCCTTTGGACTTCGTGGTTACGTATGGATCGAATACCTGCCCGATCACATCCGGCCGAAACCCGGACCGTTGTCTTCGACCACGATCTCCGCGTACCTGCTCCCCGCCCGTTCGAGCAGGCGTGTCATCGACGCGAATCTCCGGATGCTCGACGCCCTCCTGCGCTTCGATCGCGTTCGCCAGCAGATTGTGAACGATCTGCCGCATACGGCCGCGGTCGGCCTCGATTTCAGGGAGCGCCGGGTCGAGCTGCAGCTTCGGCCGGCCCTGCCGGCCCTGCGCCCGGTAGAGTTCTGCCACTTCGCGCAATCAGCTGATTCAGATCGAAGCGTGACACATCCATCTCGGGCGCGCGCGCGTATTCGCTGAAGGCGTTCACCATCTCCTTCATGGCCTCGACCTGCTGCACGATCGTGTGGGTCGCCCGATCGAGCATCTGCGCGTCGGCTTCGTTCATCGAGCCGAGGAGCTTGCGCCGCAGCCGCTCCGCCGAAAGCTGGATCGGCGTCAGCGGGTTCTTGATTTCGTGGGCAAGGCGTCGCGCGACCTCGCCCCAGGCCGCGTCCCGCTGCGCCTGTAACAGCGCCGTAATGTCGTCGAACACGATGACGAACCCGCCGGGACTTCGATCCTCGCCCGAGAGGGTCGTACAGGCGCACATCAGCACGCGCCGGCTCGTCTCGCCATGTAGCACCAGCTGCTCGCGCCACTCGCTCTGCCCGGCTTCCAGGTGCGCGCTGCAGGCGGCCTGGAACTGCTGCGAACAGCTTGTTGCCGTCGTCCGCCTGCGACGAGCGGCTTGCCGATGACGGCCGTCGACGTCGACGCCGAGGATCGAGCATGCGGCCTGGTTGGCCGTGCGGATCGTGCGATCAGGCTCCAGCGAGATCACGCCCGTCGACAGCCGCGCCAGGATGACGGCGAGGTTGGCGCGCTCGGCTTTCGACCGCCTGCTGGCTGCGTCGGGCCTCCTCGCGCGTGCGCGCAAGGCGCTTCGTCATGTCGTTGAAGGAATGGACGAGCATTCCCATTTCGTCGTGCGAAGTGAGCGGCAAACGCGTATCGAAGTCGCCTTTCGCGACTGCGCGGGTGCCGGCGACGAGATCCTGAATTGGCCGAACGAGCCGCCGCGCCGCCCAGAACGCGCCGTACAGCGCCGCAAACAACGACAGCAGCAACACCAGCGTCAGCGTCAGCGTGAAGCTTGTCTTCAGCGGCTCGCGCAACCGCGCCTTTTCCGCGTAGCGCTGATACGAAGACTCGACGGTGTCGGCGAGTTCGCCCAGCCGCCGCTCGATGGGATAGACCGCCATCAGTATTCGCGGCTCGTCGCCCGGCACTCATCAGTGGAACCTGCACCGCGGTGCGCACGTGGTAGCCGCCGCCGGCGAGCGGATCGAGCGTCACGTAGTCGCGGCCCTGGCGGACCTGCATCGCCATTTCCTCGCTGGCCGGCGCTCGGAACGATTTCCCCGAGCCGGTCCGAGCTCGCGGCGATGATGCGGCTATTCGCGCCGAGCAGGGTCAGTTCGAGCGCCTCGTGCTCACGGCGCAGTTCATCGAGCGCTGTGGATCGGGTCGCCGCCCTCGGCCGCCAGCTGCGTGCGCCATGGCGCGCGTGCGCTCGAGATACTCGCGCATGCGCAGATCGAGCGCCGCGCGCGACAGCGTCAGCGCGTCTTCGAGGCCCTGCGAATCTCGACGTGGAACCAGCTGTCGATGCCGCGATTGAGAAATACGACGGAGAAGTAGAACACCAGCAGCAGCGGCGCAACGCGCGAGCGTCGCGGACATCCACACCATGCGCGCTTCCAGGCGCGAGCCGACCACGCGCCGGCGCCAGTCGCGGATCAGTTGCGTCGACTCGCCCGCCGATCAGGATGAGCAGGACCAGCAGCCCCGCCACATTGACGCCGACGATGAACGGGTGCAGATCGCTGAAATGCGCTGACTGCTGCACCGTCTGCGCCATGATCAGAAGCGCCGCCACCCACAGGCCCGACCCGATGAGCACCAGGATCGAGACGAGCGTGCGTTTCAGAGTTGCGGCGACCATGTGTACCACTCGGTGCGCTGGCGCCAATCGTCCGCCCAGAACAGCACAAACCGCAATGCATCCGGCATGGTGCGCACATCGAGGGCGGCGCGCAGGCTGATTTCGTGCCTGCGGTTCCGATTGACGAGCGCCTGATCGAGAATGGGCAGGTGGCTCACGACTCGCAGCGCATCCAGGGCGGCGTCCAGCGTCGCGTACGAAGCCTGCTCGCCGCTGTTCAGATTGCGCACCAGATAGCGTTCGCTCAGCGCGTGGTGCACGAGCTCGTAGTCCTGATCGAGCGTTGCAACCGTCTCATCGAGCCAGTAGTTGCGCTCCCGCTTGACGACAATGTCGAGGTGCAGCGTGAGCGGCACGCCGTCGCGCAGCGCCGCGCGCGCGCCTTCGGGAAGCTCGAAATCGACCGTGGCGTTGAGCTGGTAGACGCCTTCGGACGGTTCAATGTACGCCGAGCGGATCTCGAAGCGTGTCTGCGCCTGCGCAAGCTGTGAACAGATCGCCCCATACACGGTGAGCGCCAGCACAAGCAGCAGGCGCGCCCGCGTCATCTCACGGGAAAGTCCTTCATGGCGCTGATATCGCAGGCCTAGCCCCACTCACGATCCTTTGTAGCTGTCTGATTCATCGCCGCTCGGAAGCAGCCGCGGCGTCCACACGCGCGGCGTCCACAACCTTAGCAGGCTGTTGAAAAACCCTTTCAACGCGCCTGCTAGACCGGGCCACGGATGGCCCGGCTGAAATGCATGCACATTCTCATGTGCTTGATTTCGGGAGCGCAGCGAAAACCACGCTTTTCGCAAGCGACGTTGCCATCTTCAATTCACCAGGCGGCAAGGACAGCCTT
The DNA here is from genome assembly GCA_963723505.1 of uncultured Gammaproteobacteria bacterium. GTDB lineage: Bacteria > Pseudomonadota > Gammaproteobacteria > Steroidobacterales > Steroidobacteraceae > Steroidobacter. The sequence goes on along the minus strand of CAVRQU010000013.1, from coordinate 110,806 downwards.
TTTCAACATCCCGCTAGACGGATCAGGCGGCGCCTTCGTAGATCTTATCGACGCACGCATAATAGAAGCCGTCCATGCCGCCTGTCCCGGCGGCGATCCGCAGCCCCCCTCCGCCGGGACCAGCCTGTCCGCTTGCGGCGACAGCGGCGCCTGTGACGTCCCGCGCCTGCGCGTGCGAGGCGAGAAACTCGCTGACGACTGCGGTGGTCTCTGCGCGCAGCGCCGAACAGCTTGCATACACAAGCCGTCCTCCGGGCGCCAGTAGCGGCCATAACGCACGCAAGAGTTGCGACTGCCGCGCCGCCAGCGCAGGGATGTCGTCTGCACGGCGGAGCAATTTGATGTCGGGGCGCCGACGAATGACGCCCGTACCGGAACAGGGCGCATCGATCAGAATCCGATCGAACAATCGACCATCGAACCAGGCTTGAGGTTCCGACGCGTCTGCAACGAGCAGGGTTGCGCGCAGGTCAAGTCGATCGAGGTTCTCCGCCACGCGTCTCAGCCGCTCCTCTGAGACATCGATCGCGACGAGTTCTTCGAGATCGGGCGCCAGCTCGAGCAGATGCCCCGTCTTGCCGCCCGGCGCCGCGCATGCGTCCAGCACGCGCTCGCCCGCCTGCGGGGCCACGAGTCGCCCAGCGAGCTGCGAAGCAGCGTCCTGCACGGAGACTTCCCCTGCGGCGAAGCCCGGCAGCTCGTGGACATCCATCGCCTGCTCGAGCTGCAGGGCCTCCTCGCCGAACAGACTCGCCGCGACTGCGACGCCCTGGGCTTGCAGCCGCGCGCGATAGTCCGCGCCGCTCGAACGCAAGCGATTCACCCTGATCCAGAACGGCGGTCGCTGGTTGTTGGCGGCGAGCACGGCGTCCCGCACGTCGCCCCAGTCGACAGTCATCGAATCTACGAACCAGGTCGGATGCGCAGTGCGGACGGCGAGATCGCGATCGACCTCCGCCCCTATCCGCGCGTGCTCTCGCTGGGCGCGCCGCAGAATCGCGTTGACCATGCCGGCGGCGCGGGCGTGACCGATGATGCGTGCGGCGTTCACGGTTTCGTCGACGGCGGCGTGCTGGGGAATGTCGGTGTAGAGCAACTGGCACAGGCCGACGATCGCGAGCGCCCGCACTTCCGGCGACAGCTTCTGACCCGGACGCGTCAGTAATCGATCGAGGATCGCATCGAGCCGGATGTACCAGCGAATGCTGTCGTAGCACAGGGAGCGCAGCAGACCTCGTTCCTGAGGAGTCGCCCGCGGGTCGTCGCGCAGCGCCGCATCGAGCGAACGACCGTGCTCGGCGACATCGGCGACAATTTTCGCCGCACGCGCCCGGACTCGGGCGGATGCGCTCACGAGCCCAGCACCGCTCCATCGAGCGGGTGCGCGTGGATGAATTCCGCTGCGGACAGCGGTTTGCGACCCGGCAATTGCAGACGCATCAACCGCAACGCGCCAGCCCCGGTCGCGACATCGACGCCATCCTCGCCGCTCGCGATTACCGTGCCGGGACTCGCACGCGTCGTCGCCTTCAGCAGCTCCGCCTCCCAGATGCGCAACTGTCGTCCCTGCCAGCGCGTTTCAGCGATTGGCCACGGGTTGAACGCACGCGCCTGGCGGTCAATTTCAATTGCAGTGCGCGACCAGTCGATCAGCGCCTCTTCTTTCCGGATCTTCGGCGCATAGGTAACGCCGTCCGACGGTTGGGGGCGCGCGCTGATCGAGCCCGTCTCGACGCCTTCCAACGCCGCGAGCACCGCATGGGCGCCGAGTTGCGAGAGTCGATCATGCAGGCTCGCCGCGGTTTCCCACTCGTGTATCGCGGTCTCCTTCGTCAGCAGCATGGGTCCGGTGTCGAGGCCTGCGTCCATCTGCATGATGGTCACGCCAGTCGTCTGATCGCCGGCCAGAATCGCGCGTTGGATCGGCGCCGCTCCGCGCCAGCGGGGCAAGAGCGAAGCGTGGATATTGATGCAGCCAAGGCGCGGCGTACGCAAAACGGCTTCGGGCAGCAACAGGCCGTAAGCCACGACGACCATGAGATCCGCGGACCACGCGCGCAGCCGTTCGAGCACAGCAGGATCGCGAAGGGTCGCCGGCTGCTCGACGGGAAGGTCGTGGCGCAGCGCGGCTTGCTTGACAGCGCTCATCGCGACGCGCCGTCCACGCCCGGCAGGTCGATCGGGCTGCGTATAGACGGCGGCGACGCGATGCCTGGACGCAAGCAACGCTTCGAGCGCCGGCGCCGAAAATTCAGGCGTTCCGGCGAATATCAGCGAGAGGGATGGCGCCATGGGCGAGTGTGAATAGCGGACGGCGGACAGCGGACAGTGCAAACGAGCGCACGGACGCATGAGCGTCCGGTTTCGTCACCGTCCGCTGTCCGCTGTCCGCTGCTCACCTCTAGAGCGCTCTGGGCCGCGCCCGCGAGTCCGTCGTCGTTCGCTCCTTGCGCTCTTTCTCCAGCTTCTTGCGAATGCGAGTGCGCTTCAGCTCGGAGAGATAGTCGACGAACAGCTTGCCGTCGAGATGATCGATCTCATGCTGGATGCACACGGCGAGCAAGCCGTCGGCTTCCATCTCAATCTGCTTGCCGTCGCGATCCAGAGCACGAACGCGAATCCGCTCGGCGCGCGTCACCTTGTCGTAGATGCCGGGCACGGACAGACAGCCTTCCTCGGTCTCCTCGACGCCCTCCCGGTCGACGATTTCGGGATTGATGAATGCGAGCGGCTCGCTTGCGGTTCTCGCTCACGTCGATGACGAGCACTCGCTTGTGCACGTTCACCTGCGTCGCGGCGAGCCCGATGCCGGGCGCTGCGTACATCGTTTCGAACATGTCGTCTATCAGCTTACGCAGGCCGGCGTCGACCTGCTCGACAGGTGCGGCGCGCGTTCGCAAGCGCGGATCGGGAAATTCGAGAATCGGTAAGTAGAGCCATGGCGTAGCGATAGCGAGAAAAAAATCCAGTAGCTGACCGAGCCTTAGTCTGTAGATGAATCCGCCGGTTGCAATAGCCGGAAGGCCAGGTGATTGTGAACTGCGGAGGGTTCCGTATCAGCCCGCGCGGGGCAAAATGAGAACCACGTCTCGCCCTGAATGACCCGTTTGTGCAATCGCTGCAATGTTGCTGCTAAAGTTCGAGACACTGTTGAACTTAATGTCGGCCCCGAAGGCGCTTGCGTTACACAGCTGACGCGTCGCAGCAGCCTTACGAAGCTCGCCGCCGCCCATGTTCCGGCCCGCCGGAATTATACGGCCGAATCTGCAGGCTTGAGGCTTCGGGTTCCTCGATGGTCCTTGACTGGAGCTCGTTCGGCGCATGAAATCTGCGAATCTGCCAATTCGTTCGCGCGATCCTGAGCCTGATCGCCGGCCTCACCGCTTACGACCGGCCTGCTTCCCGTCAGTTCCACCGCACAGGAAGAGACCCGCACAGATCGCGACCGGCAGCAACATTCCTCTGACCGCCGAACGCACCGGACGAATACGTCGTCAAAACCGGCGACACGCTGTGGGACATCTCCAAGGTGTTTCTGCGGGATCCGTGGTACTGGCCGGAAATTTGGTACGTGAACCCTCAGGTCGAGAACCCACACCTGATTTATCCTGGCGATGTGCTGAAGCTCGTCTATATCGACGGCCAGCCGCGACTGACGATCGCCGAGCGCGCCGAAGGCGGCGGCGGCAAGCGTCTGTCTCCAGAAGTGCGTCGCGAACCGCTGAGTCAGGCGATTACGGCGATCCCTTACGACATGATTGCGAGCTTCATGGGGCGACCGACCCTGCTCGACAAGGATCAGGTCAAGAACGCGCCGTATGTCGTCGCGATGCGCGACGGACACTCATCGGCGCGCATCGGCAACGAACTCTACGCGCGCGGCATCAAAGACGCCGCAGCCGACGCGCGCTACAGCATCATCCACGTCGAAGGCAAGCTGCGCGATCCGGAGAACAACGATCTTCTCGGTTACACCGGCATGTACGTCGGCTCCGGTCCGGTCGCGACGCCGGGCGATCCGGCGAAGCTCATGCTCACTGAGTCAACCCGCGAGGCGCTCCAAGGCGACAAGCTGTTCGCCGAATCGGTCGAAGTCGGATGCGGATTTCGTGCCCCATGCACCTATCATCCGAAGTCGACGCGAGCGTCATCGCGGTCAAAGACATGACGATCATGGGTCAATATCAGGTCGTCGCACTGAACCGCGGCACACGCGCCGGGCTCGAAGCCGGTCACGTGCTCGCGATCGATCAGGCTGGCGACGTCGTGCGCGACAAGTATTCGAAGGGCGGCCTCAACGCCGCACAGGCGCTCTGAAGCGTCGGCGCGAACGTGCAGCTGCCTCGAGGAACGCGTCGGCATCGTGATGATGTTACAAGACGTTCGATCGCATGAGCTTTGCGCTCGTCATGGACGCGACGCACGAGATCCGCGAGGGCGATCGCGCGAAGAATCCGTAACGACCGTGACTCGTGAGTCGTGATAGGTGCAGGAATAGGCGCAGACCTAGTCTGACGAGCTCAGTACGAGGCTACTATCGAGTCACTTCGTTAGGAGGACTCATGGACGAGCTCACTGCATGGCTCACGCTTGCGCGCGCGCCGGGACTTCATGCCGGCACGCTCCGGCCGCTTCTCGTCGCACTCACTTCAGCAACGCAGCAGCTCTTGCAGCGCGCCGCCGCCACACTGCACGCAGCCGGCGCGCCAGCGCAAGCTGATCGCGGCGCATCGGCACGTCGCACCGGCAGAGCGTCAGCGCAGATCTGCGCTGGCTCGAACGCGATCGATCACCATTTCATCCCGCTGGACGACGAGCGCTATCCGCAGCTGCTCGCTGAGCTGCCGGATGCGCCGATCGGCTCTGTATGTTCGCGGGCGCGATTCGGAACTTCTCGCGCTGCCGCAACTCGCGATCGTGGGCTCGCGCAACCCGACGCCGGCCGGCCGAGAGAACGCTACAGGCTTTGCGGGGCACCTCGCACGCTGCGGATTGACGATCACGAGCGGCCTCGCCGTCGGGATCGATGCCGCCAGCCATCAGGGAGCGCTCGAGGCCGACGGGGAGACGATCGCGGTGTGCGGCACAGGACTCGATGTCGCCTACCCGCGCTCAAACAGGTGCTCGCAGAAGCGATCGCGGCAGCAAGGCGCGCTGGTCAGCGAATTCCCGCTCGGAACGCCCGCCGATCAAGGGCAACTTCCCGCGACGCAATCGAATCATCAGCGGCTTGTCGCTCGGCATGCTCGTCGTCGAGGCGGCTCTGCGCAGCGGTTCGCTGATTACGGCGCGATTGCCGCACGAACAGGGGCGTGAGGTGTTTGCGATTCCCGGCTCGATCCACAATCGCGCTCGCCCGCGGCTGTCATCATCTGATCCGGCAGGGCGCGAAGCTGGTCGAGAGCGCAGACGACATCTTCGATGAACTGCGCGCCACTCGCGGGCGTCCTGTCGACGCCGTCGTCGGCCCGCGCGTACGCGAGCGAGTCGCAGAAAATTCCCGGCGCGACATTGGACAAAGACTACGAAATCCTGTTAGATGCCCTCGGCTTCGAGCCGGCCGCGTGGACGTTCTGATCGCTCGCAGCGGGCTCCGGGCCGACGCGGTGGCTTCGATGCTGCTGATTCTCGAGCTGGAAGGCCGCATCGAATCCTACCCTGGCGGGCTTTACGTCCAGCGCGCCCAAACAGCAGCGCCTGAAGGCGGCGAAATGAAGGAAAGCGTTCTCGATATTCTCATCTATCTTTTCGAGAATTACTTTCGACGCCGACCTGGAGTCCGCTCCCGAACCCGACCGTGATGCTCTCAAGGACGAACTGGAACGCGCCGGATTTCTCCGAACGGGAGGTCGGCACGTGCGCTGGAATGGCTCGAGCAGTTGTCCGCCGATCCTGCAGCGCGCAGGCGCCGCGCCAGCGTCGCGCGCGATTCGGATTTTTGATCCGAGCGAACAAGCTCGGCTTGACACGGATTGCCGCGGATACATTCTGTATCTGGAGAACATCGGCATTCTGAACGCCGCCACAGCGCGAACTTGTCATCGATCGCCTGCTCGCGCTCGATGCGAAGCAGATCGATATCGAGCAGGTAAAGTGGGTCGTACTGATGGTGCTGTTCAGTCAACCTGGCCAGGAGAGCGCGTATCTGCGTATGGAAGATCTGGTGTTTGAGGGCAACGTGGATGCCGTTCACTGAAGCTGGGAGTCGCAAGGCTTAATGTCAGGCGCCGCGGCAACCGCGGTTTCTTTTTTTATGGAGCAGAAGAATCTCGTCATCGTCGAATCGCCCGCCAAGGCGAAGACCATCAAGAAGTATCTCGGAAAGAACTTCGAGGTGCTCGCTTCCTATGGTCACGTTCGCGACCTGATCCCGAAGGAAGGCGCCGTCGATCCGAAGCGCAACTTCGCGATGCGCTATCAGATTCTGGACAAGAACGAAAAGCACGTGCAGGCGATCGCCCGTGCTCTGAAGAAGTCCGACGCGCTGTATCTCGCAACCGACCCTGATCGCGAGGGCGAAGCGATCTCGTGGCACCTCGCCGAACTTCTGAAGGAATTCGGCGCGCTCGAAGGCAAAGACGTGCATCGCGTAGTGTTCTACGAGATCACTCGCAATGCGATCCGCGAGGCGATCGAGAATCCGCGCCATATTTCCCAGGACCTCGTGAATGCGCAGCAGGCGAGGCGTGCGCTCGACTATCTCGTCGGCTTCAACCTTTCGCCGCTCCTGTGGAAGAAGGCGGGGCTGCCGGGCGCTTCAGCGGGCCGCGTGCAGAGCCCTGCCTTGCGCATGATCTGCGAGCGCGAGGAAGAGATCGCGCGCTTCAAACCCCGGGAATACTGGACCATCGACGCGGATGCAGAGAAAGCGAACCAGACGTTTCCGGCGCGGTTGATCTGAATTCCGGGGCGACAAGGTCGAGCAGTTCACCGTCACAAACGATGCGCAGGCGAGCGATGTGCGCGCGGCGATCGAAAAGGCGGCAGGCGGAAAGCTGAGCGTAGCCTCCATCGAGCGCAAGCAGCGTCGCCGCAATCCGGCGCCTCCATTCACCACATCCACATTGCAACAGGAAGCCGCGCGCAAGCTCGGCTTCGGGGCGCAGCGCACGATGCGGCTCGCGCAGCAGCTCTACGAAGGCGTGGACTTCGGCGAAGGCGAGGTCGGCCTGATCACTTATATGCGTACGGATTCGGTGAGTCTTGCGAACGAAGCGCTGCAGGACATACGCCAGGTGATCACGAACCTTTACGGCGCCGACGCGCTGCCCGACTCGCCGCGCGTCTACAAGACGAAGTCGAAGAATGCACAGGAAGCGCACGAAGCCGTACGTCCGACATCGGCTTCCGTGACGCCCGAACGGCTGGAAGGAAAGATCGACCCGGATCAATTGAAACTCTACGCTCTGGTCTGGAAGCGCGCCGTGGCGAGTCAGATGGAGCCTGCGGTGTACGACACGGTGGCCGTCGATCTGGTTCCCGGGGCCGCCGCAAAACGCGATGGCGCCGCGGCCGTGCTGCGCGCGAACGGCTCCACGCTCGTCAAGCCCGGCTACATCGCCGTATATAAGGAAGGGCATGACGACGTCAGCGACGACGATAACGATCGGATATTGCCGTCGATGGACGTTGGCGACCATCTGAAGCTGCTCACCATCCGCCCGGAACAGCACTTCACCGAACCGCCGCCCCGCTACTCGGAGGCGAGTCTCGTCAAAGCGCTTGAAGAGCATGGCATCGGGCGGCCCTCCACGTATGCGAGCATCATTCAGACGCTGATCGGCAAGAAGTACACCGAGCTGCTCAATCGACGCTTTGTGCCTACGGATCTGGGCAAGATCGTCAATCGGTTCCTGACGCGTAACTTCCACCACTACATCGAGTATGGGTTCACCGCCCGGATGGAAGACGATCTCGATGAAATCGCCGACGGCAGGGAAGAGTGGGTGCCGGTCCTGGATCGCTTCTGGAGCGAGTTCAAGCACCGCGTCGACTTCGTAGACAAATCCGTAACCCGCGAAGACGTATCGGAAGCGCGCGATCTGGGCCCCGACCCCGCCACTGGCAAGCCGATATCGGTGCGCTACGGCAAGTATGGGCCGTTCGTGCAGCTCGGCACCAAGGACGATGAAGAAAAACCGAAATTCGCGAGCTTGCGGCCGCATCAGCGCATGGACGCCCTGACGCTGCCGGAAGCGCTGGAGCTCTTCAAGCTGCCGCGCACGCTGGGCAATACGGGCGGCGGCGAGGCCATCAAGGTTGCGATCGGCCGGTTTGGACCTTACGTGCAGTACGGCGCGAAGAAGTTCGTATCGGTCAAGGAAGACGATCCGTATGCGCTCGAACTGCCGAGAGCGCTCGAACTGATTCGCGCGAAAGAAGAGCTCGACGCAAACCGCATCATTCTCGATTTCGCGGACGCCGGCATCCAGGTGCTGAACGGACGCTACGGACCCTACATCACGGATCGCGCAAAGAACGCCAAGATTCCGAAAGATCGCGATCCGAAGACGCTCACACTGGATGAATGCAGGGAGCTGCTCGCCGCCGCGCCGGAGCGCGGCAAAGGGCGCTTCGGCAGATTCGCGAAGAAGGCCGCGGCGGCGGCCTCGCCGGCGCCTCCCGCGGTCGCCGAGAAGGCGGCGACGGCGCCGGCGAAGACGGCGAAACAAGGTAAGGCGACTACGAAGAAGGCGAGCGCACCGCCCACGAAGGCGCCGGCGAGGGCGCCTGTGAAAAAGAAGGTTGCGGCGAAACGCGCGGCGGTCAAGTAGCAGGCGCGTTCGGCTCCATGACGTGCGATCGGCGATGGTCCTTCGGTACGCAGGCTGTCGACAATGGAAAAGGCCGTGGACTCGGAGACAGTTCTTCTCTATCTGCGAGAGCTCCAGCACCGCATCTGCTCAGCGCTGGAGATTGCAGACGGGAAAGCGACATTTCGCAGCGATCGATGGGAGCGTCCCGAAGGCGGAGGAGGCGAAAGCCGCGTGCTGCGTCAGGGCGGCGTCTTCGAGCAGGCCGGCGTCAACCTTTCACACGTGACGGGGCTGCGCCTTCCGTCCTCAGCCACTGCGCAGCGCCCAGAACTCGCCGATGCGCCGTGGGTCGCAATGGGCGTCTCGCTGGTAATTCATCCGCTGAATCCATACGTCCCCACAACGCATGCGAACGTGCGCTTCTTCTCGGCCAGCACGGGTGACGCATCGGTGTGGTGGTTCGGCGGCGGATTCGATCTCACTCCCTGCTATCCGTTCGATGAGGATGTACTGCACTGGCATCGAACGGCGCAGCAGGCGTGCGCTCCTTTCGGCGACGACGTTTATGCGAAGCACAAGGACTGGTGCGATCGCTATTTCTTTCTCAAGCATCGCAACGAAACGCGCGGCGTCGGCGGGCTGTTCTTCGACGATCTGAACGAGTGGGGATTCGAGCGCTGCTTCGCCTATCAACGCAGCGTCGGCGATCATTTTCTACCGGCCTATCTGCCCATCGTTGCGCGTCGCAAGGACGCGCCGTTCGGCGAACGCGAGCGTCAGTTCCAGCTCTATCGTCGTGGACGCTATGTCGAATTCAACCTGGTATACGATCGCGGCACCTCGTTCGGCCTGCAGTCCGGCGGCCGCACGGAATCGATTCTGATGTCGCTGCCGCCGCTCGTTCGCTGGGAATATGACTGGCGCCCCGAGCCGCACTCTCCCGAAGCGCGCCTTTACGAGGACTTCCTTCGTCCGCGGGACTGGCTGCGCGAACTGAGCTGATCCTTCCGGTGCGCGATCGTCGCAAGCGCTGACTTACTGATTTTCAGATGGTGGGCGAGCGCTTCGCGCGCTCGCTTGCCGGCGTCGTCCGCGCGTGAGTCGGGATGCATTGCGTCGCCCCCGCCCTGCTCAGCGGCCCCCAACAGGCGCTGCGAACGCTGCGCTGACCGTCAGCGTCGTGATAGCGATTAGTCTGTACCTGTTTCATGATCTCCTTGCATATCTGCGCACCCGACCGCATGAACTATCGCCACGCCTTTCACGCCGGCAACTTCGCAGACGTGCACAAGCACGTCGTGCTGCTGGCGCTTTTCGAGCGACTGAAGCGCAAGCCAAAGCCGCTCTTTTATCTCGACACTCACGCCGGCCGCGGCTGGTATGACCTGCGCTCGGCGGAGGCCGCCCGCGGCGCGCGAGTGGCAGTCGGGGCGTCGCCCAGGTGGCGCGCACCGCACCCGTGTCCGCAGACCTTCGGCGCTATGTGCAGGCTTTGAGTTCCGTCACCGCCAGCGATTTGACCCGCTATCCCGGCTCACCCGCCTTCGCAATGCAACAGCTGCGCGATGTCGACCGAATCGTCCTGGTGGAGCAGCAAATCACGGAGGCCCAGGCGCTCGAACAGTACGCGCACAATCGGCGCGGCGTGGCGGTCGTATGCGGCGACGGCTATGCGGCGCTGAAGACATATCTGCCCCCGACGAGAAAACCGCGGGCTGGTGCTGATCGACCCCCCCTTCGAATCGGACAGGGAGTTTTCGCAGGTTCTCACGGCGCTGCAGCTCGGACTCAGTCGCTGGCCCAATGGGCTCTTCGCCCTCTGGTACCCGATCAAGGCGGGGCGAGAGTCTCATCGACTGCATGAAGCCCTGCGCAATACAGCGCTTCGAAAACTGCTGCTGCTCGAACTGAACGTGCGCCCAGCCGATGCACCGCTCGGCTTGAACGGCTCGGGGATGATCATCGCGAATCCGCCCTGGCAGTTCGACGATGAGATGAGGCCGGCGCTCAGTGAGTTGCATTTGCTGCTCGATCCCGAGCGCAGCGGCGGCTCGGCCGTGGAGTGGCTCGTCGCCGAATAGGCGCTCACTTGCGTTTGGCCAGCAAGCGACATTCCCGATGCCGAAAACATCCCGTGATGTGATCGTTGACCATTCCGGTCGCCTGCATGTGCGCGTAGACGATCGTGCTGCCGACGAAACGGAAACCGCGCTGCTTCAGATCTTTGCTGATCGCGTCGGATTCAGGACTCGTCGCCGGAATCTGCTTCTGCTCAGTGAACCGATTCTGGATCGGTTTGCCGCCGACGAAGGTCCATAGATGGCGGGCGAAGCCGCCCTCCTCCTCCTGAAATTTCAGATAAGCACGCGCATTGCTGATCGCGGATTCGATCTTCAGTCGATTGCGCACAATGCCCGGATCCCTCATCAGCCGCGCTACCTCGCGCTTGCCGAACCGTGCAACGCGTTCCGGATCGAAACCCGCGAAAGCCGCGCGATAGCCCTCACGCTTGTTGAGTATCGTCGACCACGACAACCCCGCCTGAGCGCCCTCCAGAATCAGGAACTCGAATTGAGTCTGATCGTCCCAGACCGGGACGCCCCACTCACTGTCGTGATAGCTGATGTACAGCTCATTGCCCTTGACAGACCAGGGGCAGCGGGACACGGCGTTTGGTTTCTTCATATGACGAGGAATACCGGCTGGGGACTGGAGGCTGGTGGCTGGTGGCTGTAGGCTCTGCAGCAATCGTGCAAGAGGCGCTCGGCGCCGTCTACCTCCAGCCTCCCCAGCCTCCAGCCTCCAGCCTTAATCCCAAACCCATGTCCAACCGTGAAACCGGTGAATTTCCGCGGACGCGCATGCGCCGCATGCGTCGCGATCCCTTCTCGCGCCGCCTCATGCGAGAGAGCGCTCTGACCGCGGACAACCTCATCTATCCGATGTTTGTCATGGAAGGACGTGAGCGGCGCGAGGCGATTGCGAGCATGCCGGACATCGAGCGCGTCAGCATCGATCTGTTGGTCCGCGAAGCGGAGGAACTCGCCCGGCTCGGCGTGCCGGCGTTGGCGCTATTCCCGGTAACGCCGCCCGAGGCGAAGAGCAACGACGGGCGTGAAGCCTGGAATCCGGAAGGTCTCGCTCAGCGAGCAGTCCGCGCCGTCAAGAAAGCTGCGCCGGATCTCGGGGTGATCACCGACGTCGCGCTCGATCCATTCACGACGCATGGTCAGGACGGGATTGTCGATGCGAGCGGCTACGTCGTGAACGACGTCACAGTCGAAGCGCTCGTCAAGCAGGCGCTCTCGCACGCCGAGGCCGGTGCAGACGTGGTCGCGCCGAGCGACATGATGGACGGGCGCATTGGGGCGATCCGCGAAGCGCTGGAGATCGCCGGACACACGAACACGCGCATCCTCGCCTATTCGGCCAAGTACGCCTCGAGCTTCTACGGTCCGTTTCGCGACGCGGTCGGCTCAGCCGGCAATCTGGGTAAGGGCGACAAATACAGCTACCAGATGGATCCAGCCAACTCGGACGAGGCGCTGCGCGAAGTGGCGCTCGATCTGCAGGAAGGCGCCGATATGGTGATGGTCAAACCTGGCCTGCCCTACCTCGACATCGTTCGCCGCGTGAAGGACACGTTCGGGGCGCCCACCTTCGTGTATCAGGTGAGCGGTGAGTACGCGATGTTGTCTGCGGCGATTCGCAACGGCTGGCTCGATGAACGCAGCGTCGTGCTGGAGTCCCTGCTGTCGATGCGGCGCGCCGGCGCCGACGGCATACTGACCTACTTCGCCAAGCGTGCGGCGCAGTGGCTGAAGGACAGCCGGTGACCGCGGCATCGTTGTCGGTTGTGAGTTGTCCGTTGTCCGCCAGAGCAACGCCGCCTTTCGTGACCACCCTCTGCGCACAACGCACAACGGATAGCGGACAACGTGCGCAGACCGTCGACCTCACCCGAACCTGAACGACAGCATCAATGGCAAGCACCACGGCTCCGGACCGCTACGCCCTCATCGGCTATCCGATCGCACATAGCTGGTCGCCGTTCATTCACGGCCTGTTTGCGAAACAGACGAATCAGAACCTTACCTACACACGTCTGGAGGTCGCGGCGGAAAATCTGGACAAGGAAGTTGCGGCCTTCTTTGCATCCGGCGGCAAAGGTCTGAACGTTACGGTCCCACACAAGCAGGCGGCCTGTCTGCTGGCCCAGTTTCGCACGCCGCGCGCTGAAATCGCCGGCGCGGTGAACACGTTGGCCGCGCAGGGCGACGGTGTGCTCGGCGACAACACCGACGGCGCAGGATTGGTGATCGATCTCACGCGTAATCTCGGCTTCGAGCTCGCGAATACACGTGTTCTGTTGCTGGGCGCGGGCGGCGCCGCCCGCGGCGTGCTCGGACCGCTCCTCGGCGCCTCGCCCGAATATGTGGAGATCGCGAACCGCGACGGCAGTCGAGCCAGCGAGCTCGCGCGCGAATTCGCTCCGCTGGGCAATGTGCGCGGTTGCGGCTTTGACGCCATCAGCGTGGGCGCCGCTTTCGATCTGGTGTTGAACGCCACATCGGCGAGTTTGCAGGACACGATTCCTCCCGTGCCGCCGGAGGTGGTCGGACCGGCCACGCTGTGCTACGACATGGCGTACGGGAAGGGCGACACCGCATTTACCCGCTGGGCGAAAAGCGCCGGCGCGGGGCGCGCCGAAACCGGCTGGGGCATGCTCGTCGAACAGGCCGCCGAATCATTCTTCCTCTGGCGCGGCGTAAAGCCGGACACAAAGCCTGTGCTGGAAGCCGTTAAAGGCCAGCGGCAGTTGACGGTTGACGGTTGACGTTTACTGCGGCAGCGTGTTGCTACTTTTCCGGCGGTCAACGGAAAACTGTCAACGGTCAACGCTCTTCAGATACTCATCCTTCAGCTTCACATAGTGCGCGGCTGAGTACGTGAGAAATTCGATCTCGCGTAGCGTGAGTTCGCGCACGCGACGCGCGGGACTGCCAACGTACAGACCGCCCCGCTCGAGCCGCTTGCCAGGAGCGACGATGCTGCCCGCCCCGATCATCACAAGATCTTCAACGACGACGTTGTCGAGCACGATTGAGCCCATGCCGACGAGGCAGGCGTCGCCAATCGTGCATGCGTGCAGCACGACCCGGTGGCCGACGGTCACATCGCTGCCGATGATCAATGCGCGACCGCCCGGGGAGTAAGGACCGTCATGCGTCACGTGCAGAACGGAGCCGTCCTGAATGCTGGTGCGCGCGCCGATCTCAATCGAATTCACATCGCCGCGTACGACCGCCGTGGGCCAGATCGAGGAATCATCGCCAATCGCGACGCGGCCGATAACGACGGCGGATGGGTCTATGTAGACGCGCGCACCAAGTGCGGGCGACGCGGTGCGGTATGAAATGACTGACATGACGTGAGGGCGTGAGGGCGTGAGGGCGTGAGGGCGTGAGGGCGTGAGGGCGTGCGGGGGGGAAGGGTCGCCGTGTCCTGTCGAGTCAGTCAAGCATTTCGTCGTGTTGAGTCGGCGTGGCGCAACCCGTAGGCTGTCCGCTCCGCCGTCCTCACGCCATGCCGCCATTGCGCTCGCACGCCCATGGAACTGAACGAACTGCCGACCTTTTCCGCGATCAAGCCGGAAACAATCGAGCCGACGATCCGTGCTGTGCTCGATGCACATCGAACAGCCGTTGCGTCGCTGCTCGACGCCAACGCCGCAAGCTGGGATGAACTCGTTACGCCGCTGGAGGAAATGCAGCACAGCCTCGCGCGGACATGGTCGCCGATCGGACACATGAACGGCGTCGTGAACAGCGACGAGCTGCGCGCCTCGTATAACGCGTGCCTGCCGTTGCTGACGTCGTGGCGCACTGAACTCGCTCAGAACGAGCGCTTGTATCGAGCCTACGAAGCTATCGCTGCGCGCGAGGCGGAGCGCCTGTCGCGCGGGCAACGCAAACTCATCGAGAATGCGCTGCGAGATTTTCGACTCGCCGGCGTCGCCTTGCCTCCGGAGCAAAAGCAGCGCTTCAAGTCGCTGATGGAGCAACTTGCCACGCTGCAATCGAAGTTCGATGAGAACGTGCTGGACGCGACGAACGCGTGGACGCGACACGTCACCGACATTGCGGAAATCGCCGGGTTGCCGACGCCGATCGTGGATCGTGCGCGCGCCGCCGCCCAGTCACGTGACCTCGAGGGCTGGTTTTTCACCCTGGATGCGCCGAACTATCAGGCGGTGCTGATGCATTGCGAGCACGAAGGCCTCCGTCGCGAGTTCTACACCGCGTGGGTGACGCGCGCCTCCGATCAGGGCGCCGATGCGGGACGCTGGGACAACAGCTCCCTGATGCAGCAGATCCTCCAACTGCGCCGGGAAGTCGCAACCATGGTTGGCTTCGCGAGCTTCGCCGAATATTCGCTCGCGACGAAAATGGCGTCGTCAGTCGCGGAAGTCAGGTCGTTTCTGGAGCAACTCGCCGAACGCAGCCGCCCCGTCGCCCAGCGCGAGTTCGACGAACTGACCCGTTTCGCCGGCCGCGCGCTCAACGCCTGGGATGTTGCGTTCTACGCGGAGCGACTCAAGCATGAACGCTTTCAGTTGTCGGAAGAAGCGCTGCGTCCGTACTTCCCGCTGCCGCGCGTGTTGTCAGGCATGTTCGCCGTCGCCGAAAAGCTGTATGGCGTAACCATCAGAGCGCGCGACGGCGTCGATCTCTACCACCCGGACGTGCAGTTCTACGACATCCTGAATGAGGACGGCGCCCTGCGCGGCGGCTTCTACGTGGATCTGTACGCACGGCCGAAGAAACGCGGCGGCGCATGGATGGATGAGTGCATCGGCCGTAAACGCCTCAACGGCGCCGCCTCACTGCCGATCGCCTATCTTGTCTGCAACTTCATGCCGCCGGTCGCCGATCAAAGTTCCCGACCAGATCGGCATTCCCCACATCCATGTGGGTCAGCCGCAGATCAACGTTCCCGACCGTCGCTGCTCACACATTCCGAAGTCGTCACCATGTTTCACGAGTTCGGGCATGGGCTCCACCACATGCTCACGCGCGTGGACTATCCGAGCATCGCCGGCATCAACGGCGTGGAGTGGGACGCCGTCGAACTGCCGAGCCAGTTCATGGAGAACTTCGCGTGGCGGCCGGAAGTGCTGCCGTTGATTTCGAGCCACGTGGAAACGGGTGAGCCGCTGCCGCAACAGGAGCTCGAGCGACTGCTGGGCTCGCGCACTTTCCAGGCAGGCATGCAGACGGTGCGGCAGCTCGAATTCGCGCTGTTTGATTTGAGTATTCACTCCGGACCGGCGCCCGACATCGCGCAGATCATGCAGATCCTCGATGACGTGCGCGCACGAGTCGCGGTCGTGAAGCCGCCCGCGTTCAATCGCTTTCCGCACAGTTTCCAGCACATCTTTTCCGGCGGCTACGCGGCTGGCTACTACAGCTACAAGTGGGCGGAAGTGCTCGCGGCGGATGCGTTCAGCGCATTTGAAGAAGAAGGCGTCTTCAATCCGGAAGTGTCGCGCCGCTTTCTCTCCTCAATCCTCGAACAGGGCGGCAGCCGCGATGCGATGGACGCCTTCGTGGAGTTTCGCGGCCGCAAGCCGCAGATCGAGCCGCTGCTGAAGCAGCTCGGCCTCGCGGCTTAGCGGAACAGGAGCGGAGCCGCGAAGACCGCAAAAAAGAGTCAGACAACCAAGGTCGGAAGAGCCGCGCAGAATACCTGACGCGCGACAATCGGAGGCGCGACGGTTGACGTCTCGCCTCTGGTTCCCGGCGTTCCGCTTCCTTTGTGCGGTCTTTCGCGGCTCTTCTCTGGAACACCGCCTCAGCGCGTGACGAGCACCTTCTTCACCCACCCGCCGCCGTTGCTTGTTTCGACCTTCAGAAAGCCGTTCTGCTCTTCACCCATGAAGATCATTTCGTCGCCCTTGCTGAGCGTCGTCACGGCGCCTGCGGTTTCCGCGGGCTGCGAATACAACTTCAGGTTGCCGAGCTTCGGCACGATCGTATCGCCCTCGTTGTACACCGCGCCGCCCTGCGTCTTGCGACTCGCTTCAGCCGCCAATGTGCCGACGTCGCGTTGCAAACTCGGCTGACCACGCACCGACTTCACGATGTTGTTGTAGTTGTCCATGAGGCTCGCTGCGATGACTTTGCCTTCGTTGGTATTGCCGTACCCGCCGAAGCCGCCCGCCGTTCCGTAGCCGAAAGCGCCCACGCCGAGCCTCAAATCCGCCTTCTTGGAGCTGCCCTCGGCGGCGGCGACCTGCACGCCCGACCGCGAATCTGTCACGAGCATGCTCGTCTGCGCCTCCTTGAATTTGAGTCCGCCCGCCACCGCGCCGATGACGTTGCCGTGCGAACCGCCAACGAGGCCGCCCACCAGGCCGCCGAGGCCGCCTGCGTCGTTTTCCTTGAACACCACCGCCGGCGTCAGCACGAAGTCCGCGCCCACCATCTGGCCGCCGCCCATGTTCGCGCCCTGGCGCAATTCGCCGGACTCGGCGAGCGCGCGCTCCTGCATCATGTTCTGCATCCCCAGGCCGCGCTCGACGACCACGAAGCAATTCGACTGCTGCACCATCATGCGAATGAGACCGGTCGGCGATTCGAGGCCGTAGTGCAACAGCGATTGCGCGATGTAGTCCTGCGGCTCAACGACCGCCATGGCGCCCATCGGCTTGTCGCAGTGTTCCAGCCCACTGTCGCCCTGCGATCCGCCCGGACCCGCCGAACCCTGCACTTCAGATCCGCCCTCGCCCTTCTTCGTCGCGAGCGGCCCTTCCGCCGACTGTGCAGCCGTGAAACACACGAGAGACAGCGCAGCGACGACGCCCGCGCGCAATACGGTGATGGAGTTCATGAGCCTGTTCCCCCCGGTCGACAAATTCACCAACGACAAGCGCGAAGACGCCAGATTCCAAAGCCGTGACACGCGCGCCGAAACGAATCGGCGGCGATCTGAGCATGGCGATCAGGGGGGGTCAAGCGTACAAAGTGGCCATGGCGTACGTTCGTCCAATACTGATTTCAGCCGCACTCACCGCGGGAGCGGCATGCAGCCAACCCGATTCGCCCGAGCAGCAGGTGCGAACGACCATCGAGCAGATGGAGCGGGCCGCAGAGCAACGCAACATCGGCGATCTGATGGAATACGTCTCGAACGAGTATCGCGACGCAGACGGGTACGGTCCGAAAGAGATCTCGCAATACGTTCGTGGCTACCTGGTGGCCAATCAATCGATTCGGCTGCTCACTCGCGTCGACGAGATCGCTTTTCCGGGCGATGACGAAGCACGCGCGAAGGTGCTGGTGGGCATGGTCGGTCGCGAAGCGGACGCCGCCGGAGCGTGGGATCTCGCCGCGGACCTTTACGAGTTCGACGTCGCCCTGATTCGGGAAGGCGGCGACTGGAAGGTGACGTACGCGAAGGCGCGCCGACGATAAGGGCGTGGGGCTCGGGCCTTGGGGCGCGGGTCAGAATTGCGCCTCGCGAGTGGTGCATGCGAAAAACTGCTGCTTGCCCGAGCCCCACGCCCCGAGGCCCGAGTCCTCGTTCTTGCACCGCATTGACGCTGAAAACTCCCTCTGTAATATGGCCAGCATTCCATCGGGTTGTATTCAACGAGCTCGCGGCGTCGCGGTCATTGCACCTCGCAGACGCATGGCTTACGTGCGCGAATCAACCTAGCTGAATCAGTCACTTAGGTTTGTCGGCAGGCGGTGTCGACAAGCCTTCTTGCGGGCCGCGATTGACGCGTCCAGTCCACAAAAGGGCCGGATGTGCATGCAGTATGGCTGCGCGGGAGGCTGATCGGTCGGGATGAGTGCAACGCGATAGGGCTATGAAAACGAGCAAAACCAAGGGTCGTCGTCCGAAGTGGTCGGGTCTGCCGCCGAAGCAGGGTCTGTATGACCCGGCGTTCGAGCACGACGCCTGCGGCGTCGGCTTCGTCGTGGACATCAAGGGCCGCAAATCGCACAAGATCCTGCAGCAGGGCCTGCAGGTCCTGACCAACCTCGATCATCGCGGCGCCTGCGGCGCCGAAGTGAACACCGGCGACGGCGCCGGCGTGCTGCTGCAGATGCCGCACAAGTTCCTCGTCGAAGCGTGCAAGAAGGACGGCATCGACCTGCCGAATCCCGGCGAGTACGGCTGCGGCATCGTGTTCCTGCCGCGCAACCCGACGGTGCGCCGGCGAATCGAAGAGCGCTTCGAGCAGATCGTGCAATCCGAAGGCCAGACGGTGCTCGGCTGGCGCACGGTGCCGACCAACAACTCGACGCTCGGCGACACGGCGAAATCGTGCGAGCCGTTCATGCGGCAGGTGTTCATCGGCCGCAATCCTGAAATCAAGGACGAGCTCGCGTTCGAGCGCAAGCTCTACGTGATCCGCAAGCGCGCCTACAGCGAAATCCGCACCTCGACGATGGAAGGCGCGGCGTCGTGGTACGTCGCGAGCCTCTCGCACAAGACGCTCGTCTACAAAGGCATGCTGCTGACGCAGCAGCTGGCCGAATACTTCCCCGATCTGAGCCGATCCCGCGATGGAAACGGCGCTCGCGCTGGTGCACTCGCGCTTCAGCACGAACACGTTTCCCGAGCTGGGATCGCGCGCATCCGTATCGCTACGTCGCGCACAACGGCGAAATCAACACGGTTCGCGGCAACGCCAACTGGATGCATGCGCGCGAGGCGCTGTTCGATTCCGAAGCGTTCGGCGACGACATCCACAAGATCCTGCCGATCATCAATCCGAACGGCTCCGACTCGGCGATGTTCGACAACACGCTCGAGCTGCTCGTGCTCGCCGGCCGCTCGCTGCCGCACGCCATGATGATGATGATTCCCGAGCCGTGGTCGAACCACCAGACGATGGACGATGCGAAGCGCGCGTTCTATCAGTACCACTCGTCGCTGATGGAGCCGTGGGACGGCCCCGCCTCGATCGCGTTCACCGACGGCAAGCAGATCGGCGCGGTGCTCGATCGCAATGGCCTGCGCCCGTCGCGCTACTACGTGACGAAGGACGACCTCGTCATCATGGCGTCCGAAGCCGGCGTGCTCGACATCGCCGCCCGAGAACGTCCTGACGAAGGGCCGCCTGCAGCCCGGCCGCATGTTCCTCGTCGACACCGAGCAGGGCCGCATCGTCGATGACGAAGAGATCAAGCGCGCGATCGCGACCGAGCGTCCGTATCGCCAGTGGCTGAACGAGCATCAGGTTCATCTGAACGATCTGCCGGCCGCGCCCGAAGTGCCGGCGCCGGATCACGACACGCTGCTGCAGCGTCAGATCGCGTTCGGCTACACGTTCGAAGACGAGCGCCTGATTCTCGCGCCGATGGCGCAAAGCGGCGTCGAAGCCGTCGGCTCGATGGGCAACGACACGCCGCTCGCGGTGCTGTCGAACAAGCCGCGCCTGCTCTACGACTATTTCAAGCAGCTGTTCGCGCAGGTCACGAATCCGCCGATCGACTGCATCCGCGAAGAGATCATCACCTCCGCCGAAACGCGTCTCGGCTCGGAAGGCAACCTGCTCAACCCGCAGCCGGCGGACTGCCGCCGCCTCGAAGTGAAGTGGCCGATTCTCACGAACGAGGAGTTCGCGAAGATTCGCCGCATGGATCTGCCCGGGCCTCAAGGTCGGCGTGCTGCCGAGCCTGTTCCGCGTGACGCGCGGCGAGAAGGGCCTCGTGAAGTCGATGGAAGAAATCCGCCTGATGGCGCGCCGCATGATCGAGGAAGAGGAAGTGAACGTCCTCATCCTCAGCGATCGCGGCGTCAATCGCGAGTTCGCGCCGATTCCGGCGCTGCTCGCGGTCGCCGGCCTGCATCACTATCTGATTCGCGAAGGTCTGCGCACGCGCGTCAGCCTCGTGCTCGAAACGGGCGAAGCGCGCGAAGTGCATCACTTCGCGCTGCTGATCGGCTACGGCGTCAGCGCGATCAATCCGTACGTCGCGTTCGAGACGATCGACGGCATGATCCGCGACGAGCGCCTCGCTCAACATCGATCACAAGACGGCCTGCAAGAACATGGTGAAGGCCGCGACCAAGGGCGTCATCAAGGTCATGGCGAAGATGGGCATCTCCGCGATCCAGAGCTATCGCGGCGCCCAGGTGTTCGAAGCGGTCGGTCTGCGTCAGGACGTCATCGACGAGTACTTCACCTGGACGTCTTCGCGCGTCGGCGGCATCGGCATGGACGTGATCGCGCAGGAAGTGCTCGTGCGTCATCGCGCCGCGTTCCCGGAACGTCGCGTCGACGGTCACACGCTGCCGGTCGGCGGTCAGTATCAGTGGCGCTCGGACGGCGAATTCCATCTGTTCAATCCCGAATCGATTCACCGGCTGCAGAAGGCGGTGCGCAACGGCAACTTCGCGCAGTTCAAGGAGTACTCGCGCCTGGTCAACGATCAGGCGACGAACCTCTGCACGCTGCGCGGCCTGCTCGATTTCAAGAACGGCGATTCGATTCCGCTCGAGGAAGTCGAGTCGATCGAAAGCATCATGAAGCGCTTCAAGACCGGCGCGATGTCGTACGGCTCGATCAGCAAGGAAGCGCACGAAACGCTCGCGATCGCGATGAACCGCATCGGCGGCAAGAGCAACACCGGCGAAGGCGGCGAAGATCCGGAGCGCTTCAAGCCGCTGGCGAACGGCGATTCGAAGAACTCCGCGATCAAGCAGGTCGCCTCGGGCCGCTTCGGCGTGACGAGCGAATACCTCGTCAGCGCGAACGAGATCCAGATCAAGATGGCGCAGGGCGCGAAGCCTGGCGAAGGCGGTCAGCTGCCCGGCGCGAAGGTGTATCCGTGGATCGCGAAGACGCGGCATACGACCGCGGGCGTCGGCCTGATTTCGCCGCCGCCGCATCACGACATCTATTCGATCGAAGATCTCGCCGAGCTGATTCACGATCTGAAGAACGCGAATCGCCGTGCGCGCATCAGCGTGAAGCTCGTCGCCGAAGTCGGCGTCGGCACGGTCGCGGCGGGCGTCGCGAAAGCGCACGCGGACGTCGTGCTGATCAGCGGCTACGACGGCGGCACCGGCGCTTCGCCGCAGACCTCGATCACGCATGCGGGTCTGCCGTGGGAGCTCGGCCTCGCGGAGACGCATCAGACGCTCGTCATGAACAATCTGCGCAGCCGCATCGCGGTCGAGACCGACGGTCAGCTGAAGACGGGCCGCGACGTCGTCGTCGCGGCGCTGCTCGGCGCCGAAGAGTTCGGCTTCGCGACGGCGCCGCTCGTCGCGACGGGCTGCATCATGATGCGCGTGTGCCATCTGAACACCTGCCCCGCGGGCGTCGCGACGCAGGATCCGCGTCTGCGCGAGAAGTTCGCCGGCAAGCCCGAGCATGTCGTGAACTTCATGCGCTTCATCGCGATGGAGATGCGCGAACTCATGGCGCAGCTCGGCTTCCGCACCATCGAGGAGATGATCGGCCGCGTCGACGGCTCGAAGCGCGCAAGGCGGTCGATGCACTGGAAGGCGAAGGGTCTCGATTTCAGCAATCTGCTGTACCAGCCCGACGCCGGTCCGGAAGTCGGCCGCTTCTGCCAGATTCCGCAGGATCACGGCCTCGAGAAGTCGCTCGATCTCACGACAGCTCCTCGAGATCTGCAAGCCGGCGATCGAACGCGGCGAGAAGGTCAGCGCCGAACTGCCGATCCGCAACGTCAATCGCGTCGTCGGCACGATCACCGGCAGCGAAGTCACGCGCAAGTACGGCGCGGCCGGTCTGCCGGAAGACACGATCGAGCTGAACTTCAAGGGCTCGGCCGGGCCAGAGCTTCGGCGCGTTCGTGCCGCGCGGCATGACGCTCGCGCCTCGAAGGCGATGCGAACGACTACGTCGGCAAGGGCCTGTCGGGCGGCAAGCTCATCATCTATCCGCCTGCGGGCTCCACGTTCACGCCGTACGAGAACATCATCGTCGGCAACGTCGCGCTCTACGGCGCGACCAGCGGCGAGGCGTATATCAGCGGCATGGCGGGCGAGCGCTTCTGCGTACGCAACAGCGGCGTGCACGCGGTCGTCGAAGCCGTCGGCGATCACGGCTGCGAGTACATGACCGGCGGACGCGTCATCGTGCTCGGTCCGGCCGGCCGCAACTTCGGCGCCGGCATGTCGGGCGGCGTCGCCTATGTGCTCGATGAGCGCGGCGACTTCGCGGCGAACGTCAATCGAGGAAATGGTCGATCTCGGCCGCGCTCGAGGAGCCCGAGGAGATCGCCGCCGTGCAGGCGATGATCGAGAAGCATCTGAACTACACGAAGAGCGCGCGCGCGAAGCAGGTGCTCGACAACTGGGAGCAGCATGGTGCCGAAGTTCGTGCGCGTCATGCCGCGCGACTACAACCGCATGCTGGCGTGCATCGAGCGCGCGCACGAGCAGGGTCTCACGGGCGACGAAGCGATCATGGTCGCGTTCGAAGAGAACGCGCGCGATCTGTCGCGGGTCGGCGGAAACTGAGCAGCACGCTCATCGCGGCTGCCGGTTGCGCGTTGACCGTCATGCGCTGCGTGCTGACGAGGCGCTGCTCGCTAGGACGTGCTGCGGACAACGGACAACAGACAACGGACAACTGAGCGAAGTACATGGGAAAGCCGACTGGATTCATCGAGTACCTGCGGGAGCTCCCCGTCGACCGCACGCCGCAGGAGCGCGTGCGCGACTGGAAAGAATTCCATCACCACATGGAAGACAAGCGCCTGCGCCATCAGGCCGCGCGCTGCATGGATTGCGGCGTGCCGTTCTGTCACACGGGCAAGCTGATCAGCGGCATGGCGTCGGGCTGTCCCGTCAACAACGTCATCCCGGAATGGAACGATCTCGTCTATCGCGGACTGTGGCGCGAGGCGCTCGACCGCCTGCACATGACGAACAACTTCCCCGAATTCACGGGCCGTGTGTGTCCGGCGCCGTGCGAAGGTTCGTGCGTGCTCGGCATCAACGAATCCGCCGGTCACGATCAAGACGATCGAAGCGGCGATCATCGATCGCGGCTGGGAGGAAGGCTGGGTGCTGCCCGAGCCGCCGAAGACGCGCACCGGCAAGAAGGTCGCGGTGATCGGCTCAGGTCCCGCCGGGCTCGCCGCTGCGGCGCAGCTGAATCGCGCCGGACATCTCGTGACCGTGCTCGAGCGCGCCGATCGCCCCGGCGGCTTGCTGATGTACGGCATTCCGAACATGAAGCTCGACAAGCGCGAAGTCGTCGAGCGGCGCATGAAGCTCATGGAGCAGGAAGGCATCAAGTTCATCTGCAATGCGAATGTCGGCGAGAACGTCGAGGCGCAATTGCTGCGCAAGGATTTCGACGCGATCGTGATCTGCACCGGCGCGACGCAGCCGCGCGATCTGCCCGTCGAAGGCCGCAAGCTCAAGGGCGTGCATTTCGCGATGGACTACCTCACGGCGAGCACGCAGGCGCTGCTGAACGGCGGTGCGGATCACGCGCCGATTCACGCACGCGACAAGGACGTCATCGTCATCGGCGGCGGCGACACCGGCACGGACTGCGTCGCAACCGCCATGCGCCACGGCTGCAAGAGCCTCACGCAGCTCGAGATCATGGCAGCAGCCGCCGATGGATCGCGCCGAGGACAATCCGTGGCCGGAGTGGCCGAAGGTCTACAAGATGGACTACGGCCAGGAAGAAGCGGCGGCGAAGTTCGGCGCCGATCCGCGCACCTATCTCACGACGGTGAAACGCTTCAACGGCGACGAGAACGGCGCGGTGAAGGAACTCGTCACCGTTCAGATCGAGCTGGCAGAAGAACGACAAAGGCCAGTTCATTCCCGGTCGAAGTTGCCGGATACGGAAAAGACGCTGCCCGCGCAACTCGTGCTGCTCGCCATGGGCTTCCTCGGTCCCGAGCAGATGCTGCTGAAGGATCTCGCGCTCGAAACCGATCCGCGCAGCAACGTCAAAGCCGAGCACGGCAAGTTCGCCACCAGCATCAAGGGCGTCTTCGCCGCCGGCGACTGCCGTCGCGGTCAAAGCCTGATCGTCTGGGCGATCAACGAAGGCCGCGGCGCAGCGCGCGAGTGCGATCGGTATCTGATGGGCAGCACCGAGCTGCCCTGACAGCGACAGCGGCTACTGGCTACTGGCCAGCGGGAAACAGTCAACTCAGGCCAGCTGCAGCGGCACGCGCTAACGGCTTCCCTGCGCTCTCCGCCAGCGTGCGACTCAGCCGCCAGCCATGACGTCCAGCAATGGTCGCCGGAGTGAACTCTGGCCAGAGCCGGCATGTCGCAGGCGATCACTCCCTCGTCCCCACGCCTTGGTGCAGCAGCCACACGCAGCTTACATAGAGCACGACAGCGGCGCCGATCATGATGGTGTACGCGAGAGCCACGTCCACATCGGAGACGCCGAGAAACCCGAAGCGGAACGCGTTCACCATGTACAGGATCGGATTGGCGTGCGACATGCGCTGCGCCCACTCGGGCAGCAGCGTGATCGTGTAGAACACGCCGCCGAGATACGTGAGCGGCGTCAGCACGAAGGTCGGAATGAAGGAGATCTGATCGAAGTTCTTCGCGAAGATGGCGTTGATCATGCCGGCGAGCGCGAACACCATCGAACTGAGCAGCACGGCGGAAACGACGACGCCGGGATTGTGAATGTGCAGGTCGGTGAAGATCAGCGTGATGATCGTGACGACCGCGCCGACGATCAGGCCGCGCGCCATGCCGCCCGACGACGTAGCCCGCGACGATCAGCCAATTCGGCAGCGGCGACACGAGCAGCTCCTCGATGTGCTTGCCGAACTTCGCGCCGAAGAACGACGACACGACGTTGCCGTACGAGTTCGTGATGACCGACATCATGATGAGGCCGGGCGCGATGTACTGAATGTACGTGTAGCCGCCCATGTCGCCGATGCGCCGCCCGATCAGGCTGCCGAAAATGATGAAGTAGAGCGTCGCGGTGATCGCGGGCGGCACGATCGTCTGCCCCCAGATGCGAATGATGCGGCTGAACTCGCGGATGACGATCGTGTTGAAACCGACGATGTTGGTCTTTACGAGCATGGATGCAGAAGTGGATGCGGTCGGCTGGTGCAACAGTGGTCGCGCGCACGCGCATCTCGCGTGACCGCTGCACTATTCACTATGCACTACTGCCTTCTGTTGGGGCGGCGTCACCAGCCGCATGAACAACTCCTCGAGCCGGTTCGTCTTGTTGCGCATCGACAGCACCTCGACGCCGGCGCCGCTCAGACGCGAGAAGATGTCGTTCAGGTTCTGCTCCTTCGACACTTCGATCTCGAGCGTGTGATCGTCGGGCATCGTGACGTGGTAGCCGGGCAGCGACGGCGCGGCGGCGATCGGATTGCGCAGATTGAAGACGAACATTTCAGTCTGGAGCTTGCGCAGCACGCGGCTCATGCGATCGTTCTCGATGATCCGACCCTTGTCGATGATCGCGACGTGCCGACAGAGACTCTCGGCCTCCTCGAGATAGTGCGTCGTGAGAATGATCGTCGTGCCCGCGCGGTTGATGTCGCGCATGAACGTCCACATCGTGCGCCGCACTTCGATGTCGACGCCGGCCGTCGGCTCATCGAGGATCAGCAGCCGCGGCTCATGCATCAGGGCGCGTGCGATCATCAGTCGGCGCTTCATGCCGCCCGACAACGTGCTCGACACGGCGTTGCGCTTGTCCCAGAGCTGCAGCGCCGTGAGGTACTTCTCGAGCCGCGCCTGAGCGACGTGACGGGGGATGCCGTAGAAGCCAGCCTGATTGACCAGTATCGTCGTGACGGTCTCGAACTGATTGAAGTTGATCTCCTGCGGCACCAGGCCGATGCAGGATTTCGCGACCGCCAGCTCCGTATCGATGTCGTGTCCGAAGACCTCCACCTTGCCGCTCGTCTTGTTGACCAGGGAGGTGACGATGCCGATCGCCGTGGTCTTGCCGGCGCCGTTTGGCCCGAGCAGCGCGAAGAAGTCGCCTTCCTCCACCGTCAGGTCGATGCCCTTCAGGGCCTGAACGCCGTTCTTGTACGTCTTGGTGAGCTGCTGAAAGGACAGAGCTTTCATGGGATGGAGTTGACCGTTGACCGTTGCTGAGTCGACCGTTGTGCGTTCGATCCGGCTCTGGCGGTCAACGGTCAACTGTCAACGGTCAACCATCGGAGCGGCTGCGAAGCGTATCGGCCTCTTCCGGGAGCGGCAAGGCGACTTTCTTCATGAATGAAGTGAACGGCGGACAGCGGAACACAGCCTGGATTTGAGCCGCCCGAGCGTGGCGCGACGAGCTTCGCAGGCGCCTCTGACTTACCGCCATGCGATAACGACCAGCGACTTCGATGACCGCTGTCCCGCGTGGGCGGGATTCCTTCGGTCATCTTTCGGGCGTCGGCGTTCTTCAAGTCTCAGGGTAGACCGGGCCCCGTCTTTCAACCAGTTGCATCGTTGAAAGCTCAGGGTAGTCGACTGTGCAGAGCTTCCCGGGTAAATGCTGAACAAGTGCTATTCGATGAAGGCAGGAGCTTCGCAAAACCGTGTCTTTCAACCATTGCCATCCTTCGATGGCCCGCAGCCGGCGGATTTAATCAGCGCTTCCCCAGGTCTTTGCACGGTCCGCCCGGCGGGCGCATCATGGGACGGTCCGTCGGTTGCAGCTATCCATGTATACGAGCTTTTTCGGCCTCGGCGAAAAGCCTTTCGCGATCACACCCGATCCGCGCTACCTGTTCATGAGCGAGCGGCATGCGGAAGCGCTCGCGCATCTGCTGTACGGCATGAGCGAGGCCGGCGGTTTCATTCAGCTCACGGGCGAAGTCGGCACCGGGCAAGACGACGATCGTACGCTCGCTGCTGGAACGCATGCCGGGACACGCCGACGTCGCCGTCATCCTCAATCCGCAATTGACGCCCGTGCAGTTTGTCCTGACGATCTGCGAGGAGCTCGGCATTTTCGTGCGCGACGAGGACGTCGGCGAGCATCAAGGACCTGGTCGACATCCTCAACAAGCGCCTGCTCGAGGCGCATGCGAAGGCGCGGCGCGTCGTCGTCATCGTCGATGAGGCGCAGAACCTGTCGCCGGAAACGCTCGAGCAGGTGCGCCTGCTGACGAATCTGGAGACCGCATCGCAGAAGCTGCTGCAGATCATCCTGATCGGCCAGCCGGAGCTGCGCGAGGTGCTGGCGCGGGTCGAGCTGCGTCAACTCGCGCAACGCATCACCGGGCGCTATCACCTCGATCCGCTGTCGAAACCCGAGACCGCCTCCTATGTCAATCACCGCCTGAAGATCGCCGGCGCCAGCAGCGAGTTCTTCACTGGGCCGGCGCTGAAGGAAGTGCATCGATTGAGCGGCGGGATTCCGCGCATCATCAACGTCATCTGCGATCGCGCGCTGCTCGGCGCCTTCACGCAGGAGAGCCACCGAATCGGCCCCGCGCTCGTGCGCGACGCAGCCGGCGAAGTGTATGGCCGCTCATTCACTCCGACGTGGATGAAGGCGTTGGCGGGCGTGTCCGCGGGTGTTGCGGTTCTGGGGCTTGCGCTCGGTGCGTGGCTCCTGATGCAAATAAACACCGACGAGCCTGCCGTTGCAGCCACCACACCCGCGCCTGAAGCGGTCGGGCACGTGGAGCGCACAACGCAGCCGTCAGCGGCTGCGCCCGCGCTGGAGGCGACGGGGGCACGCGACATCGCCGAGTTGTTGCAGGCGAACGTCGGGCAGACGAACACCGAAGCGGCGTTCGGCCAGTTGTTCTCGCTCTGGGGAGGAACGTACGAACCTGCCGCGGGACGACCCTGCGACCAGGCGCTGCAGCAAGGCCTTGAATGCGTGTATCAGCAGGGATCATGGGGCCAGCTGCGGACGCTTAACCGACCGGCGATCCTCACGCTGATCGATGACGCCGGCAACGCGCATCAGGTCGTGATCTCGGGCCTCGCGTCAAACGATGCGAAGATCACCCTTGCGGAAGCGACGCACGACGTGTCGATCGCGTCCATCTCCCGGTTCTGGTTCGGCGACTATCTCGTGCTGTGGCGTCCGCAGGCGACGACGCCCCGGGCGCTTTCGGTCGGCATGCAGGGAGACGGCGTGCGCTGGTTGCGCACGACATTGAACGCTGTGCATGGTCGTCCAACGGAGGAGACGGCGAGCGACTACTACGACGATGAGCTGGTGCGCATGGTCGAAGACTTCCAGCGGCGGCATCGATTGCACGTCGACGGCGTTGCCGGCGTACAGACTCAGATCGTGCTCGACACGCTCAACAACGCCGCAGGCGCCCCGCTCCTGGTCGGCCAGGCGGGGCAAGGGTAGAGATCCATGAGCTTCATTCTCGATGCGCTGAAGAAATCCGAGAACCAACGCCAGCGGCATATCGGACCTTCCCTTGCCGACGTGCAGGTAAGACGGCGCGAGAGCAATCGCCCCTGGTGGGTCCTCGCGGTCGCCGCTTTGCTGGTGATCAATCTCGGCGTCCTGCTGGCCGTGCTGACGCGCAACAATGCCGCCTCGGGAAACGACCGGGCTGCAGCCGCAACGCTGACCCCGCAGCCAGCATCGGCCGCTGCCGCAACGCCTGCGTCTGCAGATCGATCCGATGCTGGCCGAGGGCCCGCGGCGAGCGCACGAGCAGCTTCTCCCGAGCACGAGCCGGCGAGTCCCGAGGTCCGCTCTCTTGCAGACGAGGCAGGCGCGTTCGATGCAGCGGCATCGGACCTGTCGCCGCAGCTGGCAGGGCCTGACGCCGCCGCGATGGTCCCCGAGGGTCCGCCGATGGTTCGTCCGATCCACCCGCCGGCGGTTGCGCCCGCTGCTTCGGGCGCCGTCGTCGAATCGAACTCAGCGGATAGTGAAGTCCTGCCCACTCTCAGCGACCTCGTCGCGAGCGGAAAGCCCCTGCCCGAGCTGCACCTCGATATGCACGTGCATTCGAACAATGCGGCCGAGCGCTTCGTTTTCGTGAACATGCGCAAGTACGTCGAGGGCCAGAGCCTGAGCGAAGGTCTGAAGGTCGAGCGGATCACGGGGGACGGCGTCATTCTGAATCAGCACGGCCTGCGCTTCCTGCTGCCGCGGCAATAGGCGGCGCCGTGGGATCGATTGCCGCTACCAGGTATCTGCTGAACAAGCGCGATCGACGGGAACCGCAGCTTCTCGCAAACCTTGTCTTGCGACCACTTCCATCTTTCGACGTCAGCAGCCTGCGGACCTGATCAGCGCTTACCTAGGTTTCCGCCGCCCCGTCTTCTTTCCTCGTCCACTCCTCGAGGCGGCGCTGCGCATAGCGATACCCTGCCTCGATTGCGCGGTCGAACGCCTGCCAGTTGAGCATGTCGATCTGCTCGAGCGGCGGCTGCAGCAGCAGATCGGAGAGCTCGCGCCGCGCGATGGTGTTCGCCGCGCTGTTCACCATCCCGGAGCGCCACAGAACCTGGAGAATGTTGATTCGCTGCTTGCCGGCGCCGAAACCAGCGCAGCACCTTCCACAACGGCGGGGCGTCTGAATCGACGCTGTCGGTCGTGAAAGTGGAGTCCGCGCCGACGTCCACGCCGATTACTCGCCCGAGGCCGGCCTCGCGCATTACGTCGACCGGCAAATTGTTGATGGTCGCGCCGTCGACAAAGAGCTCTCCCTGATCGACGACCGGCGGCAGCACGCCCGGAATGGCGACTGACGCTCGCAGCCAGCGCCACAGTTCACCGCGCCGATGCACGACGAGCTGACCTGAGCTCAGGTTCGTTGACACGCAAAAATACGGCATTGGCAGATCTTCGATGGCGTGGTCGCCGAATTCACGGCGCAGCAGGCTGCTCACCTTGCGCCCCGAGACCAGCGACAGCAGCGGCAACGTGTAGTCGTTGACCGGATTGGTGTCCACGAAGCTGCGCCGCATGCGCATCAGCAGCTCCTCGTCGTCCCATTCGAGCGCGAATCCAGCGGCGATGACGGCGCCGATGCTGGCGCCGCCTATGGCGTCGATCACGATGCCCGCTTCCCGCATCGCTCGCAGGACGCCGATATGGGCGAATCCACGCGCACCGCCGCCTGACAAGACGACGCCGAGACCCTTGCCCGTGAGCAGTCGCGCGACGCGCGCGATGTCGTTCAGATTGCGCACCTGGTGATGCGGCGCTCCAGGCTTGAGATCGAGCCAGCGGCGGGATGCATTACGCGTGATGCGCTCCTCGTGCAGGATGACAAGCTCGGTGCGCAGCGCCGTTGCACGATGCTGATCGACCAGCATCGGCCATTCGGTCGCCTGCCCCTCGGCGAGCGCGAGCAGCAGGAGCACATCAGCCTGACGCAGGCACAACTTGCTCCAGCTCGTCGGCGTCGCGTCGCACACGTACACGACAAAATCGTTCGTGCGTTCGACGGCGTGAAACCAGTCGCTCGTGTGCTCCGCGCCGCGCAGACCTGACAGGAGTTCGGTGGAGCCGATCTGCGCGAGACAGGTGGCGAGTCTGGCTGCGAATCCCTGAGCGTCCACGCGTTCATCATGCGGCACAATTGCAAACGTCTTCGGGATGGCGCGCCGACCGCGCGGCTGACGTTGTGAGGCCACGAGACGCTGCACCATGAGCCGTGACAGGCCCAGCAGGCCCTGCGGATGCGACAACATGAGCCGCTCGAACGCCGCGCTCGAAAGCCGGCCGAGTTCCGTGTCGCGCAAGGCGATCAAGGTGGCGGTGCGCGGATTGCCGGAAATCAGCGCCATCTCACCGGCGGCTTCGCCGGCCATGATGCGCCCGACCAGGCGCCGATGCCCTTCGGGCGATTGCGCGTAGGCGCCGAGGCTGCCGCTGACGACCAGGTAGAGCGCATCGGGCGGATCGCCCGCCTCGAAGAGCGTCGTGCCGCCGGGCAGTGCGAACCACTCGATTTCGTTCACGATGGCGTCGAGCAGCGCATCATCGAGGCCCTGAAACAGCGGGAGTGCGCGCACGAGCCAGGCCGCGCCCCGATTGAGATCCCACGTCTCGCTGTTTGGATCGCGCTCTAACGTCATGGAAGTCTTCAGCCGCCCATGGCGGCAACTTTACGTCTCCCGGCGGTCACTGCACCGCGTGGTCGCCTCTTCCAGGCATGCGGCTAAACACGCATTTAGTTGTTGACACTGTGTCAACGCAGGCGTAGGTTGCCGCCATGTCCTATATCGCTGAACGTCGCCAGGAAGAAAAGGACCGTCGTCGCATCGAGATCGTCGAAGCGGCCGAGGACCTCTATCGCGAGCTCGGCTGGGACGCCGTGACGATGGAGAGCGTTGCGAAGCGCGCGCGCCTGAGCCGGGCGCCTGGTCTACGTGTACTTCAAGGACAAGCGCGATCTGCATTTCGCGATCGCGCAGCGCGCGATGGAGACGTTGCGTTCGCGGTTCGATGAGGCGAGCTCACGATCGAAGCTGGGATTGGAGAAAATCGACGCGATCGGACGCGCCTACATGGCTTACGGGCAGGAATTTCCGCACTATTTCGACGCCTGCGCGCGTCTCGAGCTGCATGCTCCGGACAGCGCTGAAGCGACCGAGCAGGAGCGCATGTGCATCGAGGCCGGACAGAGGGTGCATGACGCGGTGGTCGCAGCGCTGGAGGCTGGTCAGCGCGACGGCACCATCCGCGACGACATCGGCGATCTGGTGACAACGTCGCGGGCGCTCTGGGGATTTACGCACGGCCTGATTCAGATCGCCATCACCAAAGGACAGCCCCTGGCTCAGCAGGGCATCAGCGTTCCGCAGCTCACACAGCACGCGCTCTCGCTGATCCACTACATGCTCAGGGGTTCGAAGGCGCAAAGCGGTTGACTATTTTTTTGAGCAATTTTTGACACATGTCTAATGAATTTACAGGTGAAATAACATCTAGGAGCTGCCATGAATCTCAAAGAACGCTTCACCAACTCCCTCGACTCCCTGTTTCTCGCGATGGTCGTGGCCTGGACCGTCACGATCGCGGTCGCACTGGTTCACTCCGAGATGCAAACGGAGCGCAACGGCGTCGTCGAAATTTATTCGCTGATCCCCGTCGCTTCGCAGACGGGGATCTGAACGAGCGCAGCGGCAGATCATGCGTCGGATTTTTCTCATCGCCGGCCTGTGCGTAGCAGCGGTGTTGCAGGGCCATGCGCAGGACGAGGCGCCGTTCGATGTCGTCGTCGATCGCTACGTCGCCGAGGGGTTGCGCTCGAACCTGGCGCTGCAAAGCGAATCGCTCGAAGTCGAGAAGGCGACGCAGGCGCTCGCCGCAGCGCGGGCGCGGTTCCTTCCCGAGGTCTCGCTACAGGCCCGCTACACGCGGGCTGAAGGCGGCCGCGAGTTCACGATGCCGATCGGCGCCGCACTTAACCCGGTCTATTCGACGCTGAACGATCTGCTCGCGGCGCAGGGCGCCTCAGCGCAGTTTCCGCAGATCTCGGACGTCACCGTGCAGTTCATGCGCGAAGAAGAGCAGGAAACACGCCTCGTTGCTCGTCAGCCGCTCTATGCACCGGCGATTCCGGCCGCCGTGCGTGCGCAGCGCGCGCTGCTCGACGCCAGCAGCTTCAATCGAATGGCGCTCGCGCGCACCCTGCGTCGCGACATCACGAACGCGTACCTCGACTGGCTGAGAGCGCGCAGTTCCGCGCAGATCGTCGCCGCGAGCGAAACGCTGCTGCGTGAAAATCTGCGCGTCAACGAATCGCTGTTCGGGAACGGCAAGGTCACGGAGGACCAGGTGCTGCGCGCGAAGGCGGAGTTGCTCGAAGTCGAGCAGCAAAAGCGCGAAGTCGAGAACGCTTGCGACGCAGGCGCAGAGCTTCTTCAATTTTCTGCTGAATCGCGAGTTGCTCACGGACATCGAGCCCTCGGCGCCGCCGGCGACCCTGACGGACAACGGCGCCGCGCTGGAGCACTTGTGGACGGACGCTCTGAATCGCCGACCCGAGATCGGCCAGGTGGAGCAACTGCGGCGCGCCAGTCAGGAACAGGTGGTGATTGCACGCAAGCAGCAATGGCCGACGCTTTCGCTGGCGCTCGACGGCGGCGTGCTGGGCGAGGACTACCGCGCCGGCGACGGCTACAACTTCGGCACGGCCTCGCTTGTGTTCACGTGGCGAGTATTCGACGGCGGCGGCGATCGCGCCCGCGTTCGACAGGCTCAGGCGGCGGAGCGGCAGGTCGTGCTGCGGCAGGAAGAGATCGCCCAGCAGATTCGCCTCGAAGTGCAGCAATCCTTCGATCGTCTGGCGACCGCGCGCGCATCGCTCGCGAC
Source organism: uncultured Gammaproteobacteria bacterium (assembly GCA_963723505.1). Taxonomy (GTDB): domain Bacteria; phylum Pseudomonadota; class Gammaproteobacteria; order Steroidobacterales; family Steroidobacteraceae; genus Steroidobacter. Next base: position 76,774 of record CAVRQU010000013.1, on the reverse strand, counting down.
GGCCGCCGCGCGCGCCGACGCCGCCCGCGCGGCCTTCCGCATCGCCAGCCGCAAGCGCGATGAAGGCGTCATCAACCAGGTCGAGTTCGTCGACGCGCGCAGTACGCTGACGAGCGCCGAACTCAATTTGAATCTCACTCGCTTTGCTGTGCTCGCCCGTCGCGCCGACCTCGAATACGCGACCTCGTCGGGCGATTTGCCGCTGCTTCCCGGAGTTTGACGTCATGCGTTCGGTCCATCTGGCTTTGGCCCTCACCAGCATAATGCTGAGCGGTTGCGGTTCCGCCATCGAGGACGCGGCGCCGACGCCGACGCCCGTGCGAGTCGTGACGGCGGTTGAAGGTCCTGCGGCGCCGTCGATTCAGACCAACGGTCTGCTCGCCAACAAGGACGAGATTCGCCTTTCATTCAAAGTGGGCGGCGTGATCCGGAGCCTGAGCGTTCGCGAAGGTCAGCGGGTTCGCAAAGGCGAGCGCCTCGCTGAAATCGAACAGACGGAGATCAACGCGCAGGTCGAGCAGGCGCGGCAAGCCTTCGAGAAGGCCGAGCGCGACGTCGCGCGCGGAGAGCGGCTGTACGGCGATAAGGTCATCAGCCTCGAGCAGCTTCAGGATTTGCGCACGCAGTCTGCAGTGGCTGAAGCCGGGTTGAACTCCGCGAAGTTCAACTGGAACTATGCTGCGATCGTCGCTCCTCGCGATGGGACGATCCTGCGACGCCTCGCCGAGGAACGTGAACTGGTTTCGGCCGGCAATCCCGTCATCGTGCTCGGGGCGCAGGACCGCGGTTTCATCGTGCGCACTGGTCTCGCCGATCGCGAAATCGTGCAGGTGAAGCTCGGCGACGTCGCGGAGATACGACTCGACGCGCTCCCCGGCGCGGCTCTCAAGGGAAGGATCACGGAAGTAGCGAGCGCGGCCGACGCTGCGAGCGGCATGTTCGGGATCGAGGTGTCTGTCGATCCCGGCGATCTGTCGCTCAAGAGCGGACTGGTCGCCAAATTGTCCATCGTGCCTTCGTCCGCCAGCGCCGGCACACGCGTGTACGCGCCGATCAGCGCCATGGTCGAGGGCGACGGCCGGACCGCGCGCGTGTTCGTGCTCGAACAACAGCGTGCACGTCGGCGCGACGTCGAGGTCGACTTCATCGAAGGCGAGCGTGTGGCGCTCGCGAGCGGCCTCGAGGCCGGCGAGCAAGTAATCACCGACGGGGCGCAGTACCTCGAAGACGGCGAGTCGGTCGCGATCGTCGACACCCTGGCCGCCAGGCCGGCGACCAGATGATCCGATTGAAAGCCGGGAGCCGCCGTCATGAGCCTTCTTGAGTTTCCTATCCGGCGCTATCAATTCACGCTCGTCGCGTTCGCGCTGCTCGTCGCGCTCGGAGTGACGTCGTTCCGGAGCATCCCGCGCCAGGAAGATCCTTACTTCCCGATCTCGACGTTCCAGATCATCGTCGTGTATCCCGGTGCAGAGCCGCAGGACGTGGAACGGCTGGTCGTCAAGCCGATCGAGGACCGGATCAGCGAGCTCGACGACATCAAGAAGATCGAATCGGACAGCAACGATGGCCTCGCCGTCATCGTTCCGGAGTTCTACGGTTTCGTCGACACCGAAGAGAAATACGACGAGGTGGTTCGCGAGATCAATGCGCTGCGACCAACCCTGCCGCCGGAAATCACGCGGCTCGAGATCAAGAAGATCAACCCCGGGCTCGTCAATATCGTGCAGTTTGCGCTCGTCTCTGAAGACGCGCCGTATCGCGAGCTCGAGGACTACGCTCGCGATCTGAAGGACGCGCTCAAGACTCTGGACGGCGTACGGACCTCTGAGACCTGGGCGTACCCGGATCGTGAACTGCGTGTGGCGCTTGACCTGCCGCGGATGGCCGAGTTGAGACTCGCGCCCGGCAAGGTGATGCAGGCGCTGCAGAGCGAGAACGCCGACATTCCCGGCGGCTCGATCGACGTCGGCAGCCGCAGCTTCAGCCTGAAAACCTCGGGCAGCTACGAAACGCTCGACGAAGTGCGCGATACCGTCGTCGCCGTCGCCGATGGTCGCACGGTCCGAGTGCGGGATATCGCCGAGGTCAGCTGGAGCACCCAGGAGCACAGCTATGTCGGTCGCTTCAACGGCAAGCGCGCCGTATTCGTCACCGCCAACCAAAAAGACGGCTACAACATTTTCGAAGTTCGCGGGCGCATTCTGGAGGCGGCGAAACGCTTCGAGGCGCAGCTGCCCAAGCGCATCAAGCTGGAACTCGGCTTCGATCAATCCGAAAACGTCGCCACACGCCTCGACCGTCTGACGACCGATTTCGGAATCGCGATCGCGCTCGTTGCAATCACGCTGCTTCCGCTGGGGCTGCGCGCCGCGAGCGTCGTGATGATTTCGATTCCGCTGTCGCTCGCGATCGGTCTGTCGGCGCTGTATTTCTTCGGCTTCTCGCTCAATCAGATCTCCATCGCCGGTTTCGTCGTCGCGCTCGGCTTGCTGGTGGATGACTCGATCGTCGTCGTCGAGAACATCGCGCGCTTCCTGCGCGAAGGACACTCACGCACTCAGGCGGCGATCCTCGCCACGAAACAGATCTTCCAGGCGATCCTCGGCTGCACCGGCACGATCATGTTCGCCTTCCTGCCGCTGATGATGCTTTCCGGCAATTCCGGCAAGTTCATTCGCGTCCTGCCGACCGCAGTGCTCGCCACCGTCGGAGCGTCGCTCCTCGTCGCTCTCACGATCATTCCGTTCCTCGCCAGCCGGATGCTCAAGAAGCATGAAGACCCGCACGGCAATCGCCTGCTGCAATGGGTGACGAACGGCATTCATCGCTTCTATCAACCCCTGCTGCACCGTGCGCTTGCGCGCCCGCGCCTGACTGTCTGGGGCTCGCTGGCCGCGTGTCTGGCCACAATGGTAGTCGTCGGCGGCGTCATCGGCTTCAGCCTGTTCCCCAAGGCCGACACGCCGAACTTCATCATCTCGGTGGAGACGCCCGATGGCAGCAGCCTTGCGGAAACGGATCGCGCATTGCGTTTCGTGGAAGCGAAACTGCGCCAGATGCCCGAAGTGCAGTCGTACTTCTCGAATCTCGGCCACGGCAACCCCAAGATCTATTACAACGAGCTCGGTAATGAAGGCGACAGCAGTTACGGCGACCTTTTCGTCAAGCTCAAACACTACGACACGAGCGAGACGCCGCGCGCGCTGGATCGTCTGCGTCGGGAGCTCGAGCAATACCCGAACGCGCGCATCTACGTGAAGGAATTCCAGAACGGCCCGCCGATCACCGCGCCGATCGCGATCCGCGTGGTGGGCCCGGAGCTCGATCAGCTTTTTCAGCTGGCCGGCAAGGTGGAAAAGATCGTCAAGGAAACGCCGGGTGCACGCGATGTCGAAAATCCGGTGCGCATGCGTCGCACGAATCTGAAGCTGGACGTGGACACACACAAGGCCGCGTTGCTCGGAGTTCCTGCGGTCGAGTTCGATCGCGCAGTGCGCCTCGCGGTCGCCGGCATTCCCGTCGGTCAATTCAAGGACTCCGACGGCGAACAGTACGAGATCATGGTGCGCACTCCCATCGAGGCGCGCCCCGACGTCCGCGCGCTCGACCAGGTACGCGTGTCCACGCTGACAGGCGCGACGCTGCCGCTCAGCCAGCTCGCGCGCGTCGAATTCAGCTCCGCTCCGACCGAGATCCATCGCTACAACCGCGCGCGCGCCGTCATCATCGATGCCGAAGTCCAGCGCGGCTACAACACCGACAAGGTGACGAGCGACGTGCTGGCGCGGCTTGATCAAATGGAATGGCCGCGCGGCTATTCCTACGTCCCCGGCGGAGAGCTCGAGACGCGCAACGAGAGTTTCGCGGGGTTGCAGTCAGCAAGCATCATCGCGCTGCTCGGCATCATCGCGATCCTCGTGCTGGAATTCGGCAACTTCAAGAGCACGCTGATCGTGCTCACCGTCGTTCCGTTCGGCATCGCGGGCGGCATCCTCATGCTCGGCCTGACCGGCAACACGATCTCTTTCACGGCGACGATCGGCTTCATCGCGCTGATCGGCATCGAGACGAAAAACTCGATCCTGCTCGTCGATTTCACCAATCGTCTGCGCGCAGAAGGCGTGCCGCTTGACCAGGCAATCGAACGCGCTGGTGAAATCCGCTTCCTGCCAATCCTGCTGACGAGCGCCACTGCGATCGGCGGCTTGCTGCCGCTGGCGGTGCAGAACTCCGGCATGTATTCGCCGCTCGCGTGGGTCATCATCGGCGGCCTCGTGTCGTCGACGCTGGTCGCGCGCGTCGTCACGCCTGTCATGTACAAACTGATACCACCGTCGATCGAAGTCGAAGCGGAAGCCCAGGGCGCAACGTCGCCGCCGCCTTCGCCTGGTCACGCTTCTCCGGCGACTGTCTAAGGTTCCTCGAACCCCCTTGCCCTCCCATGGAGACGTGGGAGGGTTTTTTTTGACGTCGTTTTCGGTCGGCGCGATTTCATCCTGACGCGCTCGCCCGCGTGCAGTACAGTGACCATTGGGCAGGTCACCGCGCAGACGAGCATGAAGATAGAAACCGCCGCCATCCACGCAGGCAGAGGCGTCGCCGTCGCAACGGGTGAGGTCGCGCCGGCGATTCACATGAGCACCACGTTTCAACGCGACGCCGATGGGCAGTTCTCGCGCGGCTACTCGTACACGCGCGCCGGCAATCCTGGACGAACGGAGCTGGAGCAGTGCATCGCCGCGCTGGAAGGCGGCGCTGACGCAACCGCGTACGCTTCGGGCTCCGCCGCGTCGCTAGCCGTGTTTCGCCTGCTGCGTCCGGGCGATCACGTCGTCGCGCCGATCGAGGTCTATCACGGCACCGCAACGCAACTGCGCGAAATTATCGGGCCAATGGGCGTGCGACATACGTTCGTCGACATGACGAATCTTGACGCCGTGCGCGCGGCGCTCACGCCGCAGACGCGGCTGGTCTGGATAGAGACGCCCTCGAATCCCATGCTGAACATCAGCGATATCGAGGGCATCGCGGCGGTGAGCCGCGAGCGCGGCGCGCTCGTGTGCTGCGACAATACGTTTGCAACGCCGATCTGGCAGAGGCCGTTCGAGCTCGGCGCCGATCTGGTGATGCATTCGAGCACCAAGTATTTCGGCGGACACAGCGACGTCATGGGCGGCGCGCTCGTGGTTCGCGGAGCAGGGAGCGCTCGCCCGACAACTGCGCGAGCTACCAGGAAACCGCGGGCGGCTGTGCCCTCGCCCTTCGATTGCTGGCTCATCCGCCGGAGTCTCACGACGCTTGCGTGTCGCGTGCGAATGCAAACCGAAAGCGCGCAAAAGCTGGCGACGTTCCTGAGCGGACACCGCGCCGTCGAACGGGTGTTCTATCCCGGGATGGAAACGCATCGGGGACACCGGATCGCACGCAGACAAATGAAGGGCGGCTTCGGCGCGATGCTGTCTTTCTGCGTCCGCGGCGGTCGCGACGAGGCCTTTGCAGTCGCTGCGCGCACTCAGCTCTTCGTTCGCGCGACGAGCCTCGGCGGCGTCGAGTCATTGATCGAGCATCGGGCGTCCATCGAAGGGCCGCATTCCGTGACGCCGGAAAATCTTGTTGCGCGTGTCGGTCGGTCTCGAGCATGTCGACGATCTCATCGCGGATCTGGATAGCGCGCTCCGCGCTGGTGAGTCGTGAGGCGAAGACAGGACGAGGGACTCGGGACTGAGCTGGCGCCGCATTGATCGCCTCGAGGCGCCTTTTCCGAGTGCGGAATCGGGATCCCGAGCCCCCTCGCTGGCTCGTTCGACTCACCACTCACGATTCACGACTCACCTCTCGAGGGGCAAGCCGAGCGCTTCCCACTTCTTCATGTCGCCTTCGAGATGCAGTAATCGGGTAAAGCCGTTTTCGCGGAGTCTCGTCGCAGCGCGCTCCGCGCGCACGCCGGTCGCGCAGTACACAACGATGTCCTTGTCGGCGGCGGACGGCAGCGCAGAAATCCGCGCAGGCAAGTGCGTGTACGGAATGTTGACCGCTCCCGGTACGTGACCCGCAGCGAATTCTTCCGGCGTGCGCACGTCGAGGATCACGAGGCCCTCGTCCCTCTGCTCGATGCGCGCCAACAAGGCGGACTGCTCGATTCGTCGCAGTCTCCTCCGCCAGAACGTTGGTGAAGCAGACGAGCAGCAGGAGCGCGCGCATGCCTCGCGACAGTACGGCCGTGATGTTCCTGCGAGCATGTGCAGGAAATGTGATCTGCATGCACATCAATGCTTGCCGGGTTCAAGCTTCACGCCGCGCCGCTCCCATGAGATGTACGCGAGCATCGCCGTCATCTTCGGATCGTCGGCTGCGAGCGGCTCGCCCTGCAGCGGGTTGCGCAGGCACCAGTTCACCATCTCCCAGAGGTTGGCGACCTTGCCGAGTTGCTTCTGGAACTTCGGATAGGTCTCGGGGTGCGTGTTGGCGGCGTTCGGGTGACATTGCGCGCACACGACGCCGTTCTTGCCGATGTCCGGACTCGTCCACAGCGCAGCGGCCTTCCTTCACCACGCCGTGAAACTGCGCCTCCCAGCGCGCGACGTCTTCCTTGGTGAATTCATCGCGCCAGCGCGGCGAGTGAAAGCCGCGAGCCACGAGCGACACGCATGCGAGGATGCGGATGCAGTTCATTTGAGTCCCCTGTTGTCAGCGCCGCGCTGTCAGTAGTGAGTCTGGGGAGAAATGCGTTTCTCCGGTTCCTGATACGTGACGTCCTGCGGATGTCCCGCTGAAGGTTCGAATGCGACGGTGCGGCGTCGCGTTGTTGTACAGGTTGTAGTGCGTGCTGGCGCGACCGCTGTTGACGTCGATGAACTGCCACCCGGTCGCGTCACGCTCGAAGAACGGATCGGCGCGATTCATCTGCACCGTGAGCTTCGGCAGCAGCTGCTCGGCCTGCGCATAGCTCTGCGGATACGGCCACGGCCACGCGGTCGCCATCGCAGAGGTGAATGCGATGTTGCCGATCTGGTTGTACTGGATCTGGTGCACGTGCCCGTAGAACACCGTGACCTTGTCGAACGGCGCGAGCAGCGCCTGCACCTGCTCCGCGTCTTCGGTCCAGAAGTTCCAGCCCTTGTAGATCTTCTGCAGCGGAGAGTGCGAAAACACGATGACCGGCGTGTCCTTCTTCACGCTGCGCCAGATCCTGCTTCAGCCAGGCGCGCTGCTTGTCGCCGACCATGAAGGGCGAGCCGTTGGGATTGTCGAGTCCGGCCATCTCGGCCATGCGCTGCTCGGCGGTCGGCCAGCGATTGAACGTCCAGTCGTCGTACGTGAGGATGCTGTTGAGCACGACGAAGTGCACGCCTTTGTGGTCGAAGCTGTAGTACTGCGGGCCGAAGAGCTTCGACCAGTACTCGCCGAGATCGAGGTAATAGTCGTGCTCGCCCATCACGTGATAGACCTTGCCACGCAGCTTCGCCAGCATTTCAGCGCCGTGATCGAGTTCCGGCTTGCTGCCGAGTTGCGCAAGGTCGCCGCCGTAGATCGATGAAGTCGGGACGCGGCGTGAGCAGGTTTGTTTCGGCGACAGCGCGGATCAGCCCGCGATCCCAGTTGCGCACGAACTCGGCGCCCCTCACCTGCTGAATGTGCGAATCAGAGATGTACCCGAACGTGAAATTCTGCGCCGGCTTTGCGAACGCGAGCTCGACCAGCGTCAGCGGCAAGGCGGCGCCGGCGATGCTCGCTGCGGCGGTTTTCAGAAAGCTGCGTCGATCGTAGACGATGTTCATGGCTGCGCGTCTCCCGCGGGCGTCGCACCGGCATTGGATGCGCGCGTCGTCGTTTTCACGTTGCAGGCCTGAGGGTTCGCGGACGCCTGTTTCTGCGCCGCGAATTGCGGGCTGGTCAGCGTTTCGAGGAACGCGACCAGATCGGCGATCTCCTCTTCGGTGAGATCCAGCGGGCGGATGCCGCCGCTCAGGAAGTCATTGACCGGATCCGTCTTCTTCGTCACGCCGCCGTTGTTGTAATGCTCGACGACGTCGCGCAGCGTCTTCAGGCTGCCGTCGTGCATGAACGGCGCGGTCACCGAGACATTGCGAAGCGTCGAGGTTTTGAACGCCCCCAGCTCATCAAGCGTCTCCGTCACGGCAAATCGCCCGAGCTCGGAGGCTTTCGGATTCGCAAGCACAGTCTTGTCCACGTCCGCGCCAGTCGCTTTCGCCTTGAGGAAGGCCGGAGCGAGCTGGGAGATCTCGCTCTGGATCCGGTTCACGCCCACGCCGATGTTGTGGAAGCGATTGTCCGTGAATAGCGCCTGATCTTCTTCGATGACATGACAGGATACGCAGCGCGCCCTTGTTCAGGAAGACGTCGAATCCGCGCTTGGCCTGCTCCGGGATCGCCTGCTGATCGCCGCCGAAGTACCAGCGATCAAATGGCGCATCGCCGCTCACGATCGTGCGCTCGAAGCTGGCGATCGCCTGCTGCACTTCCTTCATCGTGATCTGCGCCGGCTCCTTGCTGAAGGCCTTGCGAAAGGCGGCGACGTACTCGGGATCGGTGCGCACAATGCTCAGCACCGGATCATGAGTGGGCAAGCCCATCTCGACCGGATTCACCATCGGGTGCTGCGCCTGGTCCTCGAGGTCGAGCGAGCGACCGTCCCAGAAGAACAGCTTGTAGTACGCGGCGTTGACGACGGTCGGCGCGTTGCGCGTGCCGGTCAGCTTGTTGACGCCCTCGGAAGTCACCAGCGGGCTGTCAGTGAACGCTTTCTGCGGATCGTGACACGTTGCGCAACTCACAGCGCCGGTGCTGCTGAACCGCTTGTCATTGAAGAGCTTGTCGCCGAGCGCGATCTTCTCAGGCGACTGCGGGTTGTCCTCGGGAACCGGGACGCGCGGCAGCCCGAGGGGCTGTGCGTGGACCATCGTGAGTGAAAGCACGCCCGCGCACGCGAGCATGAATACGCTGACTATCGGTTTCATGCGCCTGTCCCCTGGTCTCGGTCAGCTGTTCTGCTTAGACTTGGTCTATTCTTAGATCAAGTCTAATCAGAGTTCAAGTGAGTCGCCACTTCGCGATTCGTTATGCGAATCAGCTCAGGGAACGAGTCATCAGGAAGTAGCGATCGCGCAAGGCAAATCCCAGCGACCCATACAGGGCGCAGGCGGCGCCGTTGCCGCGGTCCACTTCCAGATGCAGGACTCGCACATCGACCGCTTTCGCGTGCGACGCGGCGGCTTCGAGCAACCGTCGACCGTTTCCGATGCGGCGATGCTCGGGGGCGACGAACAATTCGTCGATGAAGGCGTCGTTGCCGCCGAGTTCGAGGCTGAAGCCAATGCACACCGCGACGTAGCCGAGCAGCGATCCCGCTAAATCCAGGATCAGCACGAACCCCCATTGCGGCTCCGCAAGCAGGCGAGACATCACCGCGGCCGCGCGATCGACGTCAAATGGCAGGCCATCGTCGCGGTAGTCACCGCGCATGAGCTGGAGCAGCGACGGCAGATCAGCCGGCGCCGCAAGTCGAACAGAAGCTCGCATGGGCATTTGTCCTGGGAAAGCTCTGGCCTGGCGTTCGGTGCATACAGATGACCGAAAGATAAGGCGCATCGGAGCTGCCTTCGTCCTGGATCCTGGACGACGTCAGTTCAGGGGATTCCCGGATCCGCCCCGGCCTGACTTGAGGCTGACCTGGCGCCGTTCGAATGAATTACGCTGAACCGAGCCTCGCAAGCGCATCGCCGGTCACGCGATAGATCGTCCACTCACTCATCGGCACCGCGCCCAGGCTTTTGTAGAAGGCGATGGCGCGCTGATTCCAGTCGAGCACGGACCATTCCAGCCGTCCGCAACCTCGCGCAAGCGCGATGCTGGCGAGGTGACGCAAGAGCGCTTCACCGCAGCCCTGACCGCGAAACTTCTGTCGCACGTACAGATCCTCGAGATAGATCCCGGGCTTCGCCAGAAACGTCGAGAAATTGTGGAAGTAAAGCGCGAAGCCGGCGACCTCATCGCCGATCCGCGCCATCACGACCTCGGCGCTCGGCCGCGCGCCGAAGAGACCCTCGTGAACCTGCTCTTCCGTCGCCGTAACCTCGTGCAGCAGTCGCTCGAACTCGGCGAGTTCACGGATCAGCATGAGGATCATCGGCACATCTTCCGGCCTGGCGGGTTCGATTCGGACGGTCATGGTCGCTCCCCTCTGCTCGCGGAACCTCGAGGCTCGCGCTTCGAGGCGTCGCCGAAGCATAACTTGCATCGTTAAATCGATCGATATACTTTTGCCGCGCGTTCAAGCGTTCTTGGGCTGAGCAATCAAAATATATTGAACGATGAATGACGCGCCGAAACTTCCCCTCAACGCGTTGCGCGCTTTTGAAGCGGTCGCCGCGCACCTGAGCTTCACGGGCGCCGCGCAGGCCCTGCACGTCACAACGGCCGCCGTCAGTTCGCATATCAAGTCTCTCGAACAGTTTCTCGAGACCCCGCTGTTCGTCCGCCACAGCCGCTCGGTCCGATTGACGCCGCAGGGGGCCCGACTCCTGCCGGGCGTGCAGCGAGGGATGGGCGAACTTACCCGTGCGGTCGATCAACTGCGACAGGATCGCAGCAGCGGCTTGCTCAACATCAGCCTGCTTGGTTCGTTTCTGCAGAAGTGGCTCCTGCCCCGGCTCGGCGATTTCTATCAGAAGTATCCGGAAGTCGATCTGCGCTTCAATGCAAGCCGCGAACTCATCGACTTCATGCACACCGACTTTCACGCAGCCGTGCGGTACGGCGCCGGTGAGCTGGGCCCATCTGCGCGCCGAAAAAATGCTCGATGACTGGGTGTTCCCCGTGACGAGCCCCGCGTTGCTCGAGAAACTCGGGCCCATCAACACCATGGGCGATCTGAACAAGTATCCGCTCCTCCACAGCGCGAGCGAACCCTGGATTGACTGGCTGCGACGCGTGGGCGGTGATACGACGCGCGTCGAACGCGGTCCTGTGCTCGACGATTCAGCGTCCGTGCTCGCCGCCGCCGAACAAGGTCATGGTCTCGCCCTGGCGCGTTGGTCGCTCGTCGCGGGCGACCTTGCCTCCGGGCGGTTGGTGCGTCCGTCAGGGCAGAGCGTGCGGCAAGTGCACTCCTATTTTTTCGTCGCCCCGCCGCACAACTTCGAATTGCCGAAGGTCATCCGTTTCCGCGACTGGCTGCATGAAGTCTGCAGCCAGTTTCCGCCGCCGGAAGGGGAACGGCTCGAACCGCAATAACGACTAAAACGGCCTGCGGCAGAACGCCCGTTGGCGGGAAGGCCGCAGACGCGGCAGGACGGCCTCGCGGCAGGCCAGAACATCAATACGATCCTGGCTTCTCCGACTTGCCGACAGGCTCCGAAGGCCTACCTGCCGCGCCCTCAATTCAATTACGTGAGTTTGTACGCCGGCGTCGAGGACCGCGCAGGACGGTCGAGGGTGGCCGCGGCCGCCTGCAATGCGACAACGACGCTGATCACGATGAGGAACAGCGGATATTCCCATCCGCCGTTGGCGTTGCTGAAGGCCCATCCGTTGCCGACATGCGCCCACGTCGCGCCGATCAGCACAGGCACGAGGCCAAGCGCGACCCAGCGCGTCTGCAAGCCGATCACCAGCAGCACGCCGCCGATCGCTTCGAGCGCGAACACGACATACGCGAGCGACGCCGGCAGACCGATGGACGCGAAGTACTGCGCCGTACCCGCGAGCGTAAACGTAAAGTACTTCAGCACCACGCTGTGGGCGATGAACATGAGACCGAGCGACACCCGAAGAATGGCGGCGCCGGCGCGATGCGGATCGAAGTTGAACATGTGAAATCTCCTCAAACAGTTTTCGGAGCAAGCCGCCTTCGTCGGCAAGCAAGCCGCGGGCAGGAAAGCCGCAGACGCTGCAAGCAAGCCTGTCGGCAAGCCAGAATGAAGAACCGAAATCGATGCCCACCCCTTCTGACCTGCCGCACTTGCGGCTTGCCTGCCGCGTCCGCGGCCTGCTTGCCGAAGGCTTGCTTGCCGAAGGCTGGCCAAGCAGTTGCTTACAGATCCGCCTTTTCGATCGGGGAGCTGATTGCTTCACCCAGGCTTCGAAGCCGCCTTCCATCTCGACGACGGGAATGCCGGCGGAGGCGAACTCGACTGCGGCGGCGGCGGCGAGTTTGCATGTCTGGCTGTAGCAATAGATGACCGCCGTGCGCTCCTTCGTGAGACCGGCAAGCGTGTGCCACTTGCCTTGCGGCAGATTGATCGCTCCCGGGATGTGGCCGGCCTTGTAGTCGCTTGGCAGACGCACATCGACGATCGTGACGGGCTCCTTGCGTTTGATCTGGCCGTCGAGTTCGAACGGACCGGTGACGAAGGCAAGTTTCTGCGCAAAGTAGTCGCGCGCCTGGCGGGTATCCTGAGTCGGCATGATGAGCACCTCGGTTTGCAGTACGGACACTGTGTCCGCGCTAGTGAGGCGCTACGTTATTGATCGCCTGGCGCCGGATCATCGGGGCGCGCGGCATAGGATTTATTCCGCTGGGCTAACCGGCCAACTGGCTAACTGGGCTCTGGCCAGACAAGAATGGAGATGCAACCTTCAATTTCCGGCCAGTTGACCAGGTGGCCGATTAGCCGGCAGGCAACCGCCTATGCAGAACCTCACCGACATCGCCGTCTTCGTCAAGGTCGTCGAACTGTCGAGCTTCACCGCGGCGGCGGAGGCGCTCGAATCGTCGCAGCCAGTCGTGAGCAAGGCTGTCACCCGGTTGGAGGAGAGACTCGGCGCGCGCCTGCTGAATCGCACGACCCGCCGCTTGAGTCTCACCGAAGCAGGTTCGGAGCTGTATCGGCGCAGCGTCCGCGCGCTCGAAGAAATCGAAAACGCTGAGCTCGAGGTCGCGCGCTTTCAGACGGAGCCGCGCGGTACGCTGCGAGTCTCGGCGCCGATGTCCTTCAGCATCCTGCATCTGGGATCGGCCATCCCGAGGTTTCTCGATCGCTATCCCGGAGTGGCGGTCGAACTCATTCACGACGATCGGCAGGTCGATCTCGTCGATGAGGGCTATGACGTCGCGATCCGCATCGGTCGCTTGCAGGATTCCAATCTCGTCGCGCGCCGCATTACGCCGTGCCGGCAGGTGATGTGCGCAGCGCCCGCGTACCTTGCGAAGCGCGGTGCGCCGGAACGGCCCGAGGATCTGCTCGAGCACAACTGCATCGTCTATACGCTGCTCAGCACGCCGCGCGAGTGGCGGCTGACGGACGCCGCCGGCGAAAGCCACTCAGTCCCGGTCAACGGCTCTCTGCACTCGAACAACGGTCTGGTGAACCGCGCGGCTGCGATCACCGGCGCGGGCATTGTGCTGTTGCCCACCTTCTATGTGTGCGACCAGCTGCGCTCGGGCGAGCTCAAACCCGTCCTCTGCAGTTTCAGACCGCAGGACCTCGCCGTGTACGCGGTTTATCCGGAACGCCGCAATCTGACGCCCAAGGTGCGCGCGTTCGTCGACTTCCTCGCCGAGACGTTCGGCCCCACGCCGCCGTGGGAAAAGGATTGCCCACTCGAATAGTCCTGGTGCACCAGTCCTGCGACGCCGCACCACTTCGACGACTCAATGGCGGACCCGCACCGATACCGCTCATTTGCCCGCTGAAATCGCGGCAAGTTGCTGATTTCGACGCTGGCATCTCGTTTGCATTTCCGCTCCCGCACACAGGGAGCGGGATATGGATGGACGAGCGACGCGACTTGCAACTGCTGAGCTTCTCTTCGATACCGATGCGCGCCTTCCACCTCACGTGGATGGCGTTCTTCGTCTGCTTCTTCGCCTGGTTTGCGGTCGCGCCGCTGTTGCCCGTCATCCGCGAGGATCTCGGACTGACCAAGGATCAGATCGCGAACATCGACATCGCCGCCGTCTGCGTGACCATCTTCGTGCGATTGCTCGATCGGACCCCTGTGCGACCGCTTCGGCGCGCGACTGACCTACACGTCGCTGCTCGCGCTCGGCGCCGTCCCTGTCGCTGCGATTTCCTTCGCCCAGAGCTACGAGACGTTTCTGTTCTTGCGCCTCTTCATCGGCGCCATCGGCGCCTCGTTCGTGATCACGCAGTTTCATACATCGAACATGTTCGCGCCGAACGTGGTCGGCGCCGCCAATGCGACGGCGGCCGGCTGGGGCAATGCCGGCGGCGGCGCGACTCAGGCGATCATGCCGTTCATCTTCGCGGCGCTGACGTCGTCTCGGTCTGGAGCAGCTCGCTCGGGCTGGCGCGTCGCCCTGCTCGTACCAGGCACTGCTCATGCTGGCGATCGCCGTGGCGTACTTCCGGTACGCCAAGGACACTCCCGTCCGGAAATCTCGACGAGATCCGCGCGATCGCCTGTCGGCAGTCGCACGCAGACGAGCAGAGAGCTGGAGCACATTCATCGCCGCCGCGCGCGACCTCCGCGTGTGGCTGCTGTTCATCACCTACGGCGCCTGCTTCGGCGTCGAACTGACTATCCATAATCTCGCGGCCGTCTACTACGTCGATCGTTTTGGCCTCAGCGTGACGACGGCCGGACTCTATGTCGGCTGCTTCGGCCTGCTTGCATTGTTTGCACGCTCGCTTGGCGGACTCGACTTCTGATCGCATCGCCCATGAGCGCGGACTCGACGGCCGCGTCACCCTGTTGTTCGCGCTCATCCTCGATGGAGGGCGTCGGTCTGATCGCCTTCGCTCAAATGCGCCATGCGCGGTCACGGCACTCGTTGCGATGCTTATCTTCGGACTCTTCACCCACATGGCATGCGGCGCGACCTATGCGCTCGTCGCCTTTCGTCAATCGCAAAGCGCTCGGCGGCGTCGCCGGCATCGTCGGCGCGGGCGGCAACGTCGGCGCAGTCGCCGCAGGCTTTCTGATCGAAGGGCGCCACGACTCATTCAGTCCGCCTTGTTCGTGCTGGGCGGCATCGTCGCCGCGTGCGCTGTTGTGTGCGCTCGCCGTGCGCTTCACGCACGAACAGAAGCTGGAAGAGCGCCGACTCTACAGGGACGCGCTCGCAGCGCGCGCCGCGAGCGCCCCGGACCAGGCTATTGCAGACGGAGCACTCCCGTGAGAAGCCCCAGGGAAGCTCTGATTTACGCGTCTACCCTGAGATCGAACTAGTGCAGATGCCCGAAAGACGAGTTTTGTCGAAGCCGCAGTCCCACTTCGGTTAGCAGTAATTCAGAGAGTCACTACAATGAGCGCACCCCCATGATGATGCTGGACGGCACGAAGCTGCCGGACGATCCCAGCCAGATGAGCGCCCCGCCGCTGGGCGACGGCGGCGCCAAGTCCGCGGCCAGAGGCGTCGCCGCGCTGCCTGCGACCGCTCAGATCTGCTCGTGCAACAGCGTGACGCAAGGGCGCGCTCTGCGCCGCCGTCGATGCGGGCTGCACGACGCTCGCGGCGCTCAAGACGGCCACGCGGGCGGCGACATCGTGCGGCGGCTGCAGTTCGCTCGTCGCGCAACTGCTGAAGGCTGAACTCACGGCCGCAGGGCGTCGCCGTCAGCAATCACCTGTGCGAACACTTTGCGTACTCACGTCAGCAGCTGTTTCACCAGATCCGGCTCGGCGAGCTCAAATCATTCCGACGACGTCCTGGCGAAGCATGGCACGGGGCCTGGGTTGCGATGTGTGCAAACCCGACCGTCGCCTCCATCCTCGCGTCCTGCTGGAACGAGTTCGTGCTCAATCGCGACAAGGCGGCCGCTGCAGGATACCAACGACTATTTCCTCGCGAACATGCAGAAGGACGGCACGTACTCCGTCGTTCCGCGCGTGCCCGGGCGGCGAGATCACACCGGATAAGCTGATCGCGATCGGCGCCGTCGCGAAAAAATTCGGCCTCTACACGAAAATCACCGGGGGCCAGCGCATCGACCTGTTCGGCGCGCACGCGCATCAGCTCCCGCTCATCTGGAAGGAGCTGATCGATGGCGGGATTTGAGTCCGGCCACGCGTATGGCAAGGCGCGTCCGCACCGTGAAGTCCTGCGTCGGATCGACGTGGTGCCGCTACGGCGTACAGGACAGCGTCGGCTTCGCGATCGAGCTCGAGAATCGCTACAAGGGTTTGCGAGCGCCGCACAAGCTCAAACTTGCGCCGTTTCCGGCTGTACGCGCGAATGCGCCGAGGCGCAGAGCAAGGACGTCGGCGTCATCGCAACGGAGAAAGGCTGGAATCTGTTTGTGTGCGGCAATGGCGGCATGAAGCCACGTCACGCAGATTTGCTTGCGTCGGCGATCTCGACCGGGCGACGCTCATCCGCTACATCGATCGCTTCCTGATGTTTTACATCCGCACCGCCGATCGCCTGCAACGTACGTCGGTCTGGCTCGACAATCTGGAGGGCGGGCTCGATTACCTGAGAGCAGGTCGTGATCGACGACAAGCTCGGCGTCGCCGCCGAGCTCGAAGCCGAGATGGCGCGCGTCGTCGAGCACGTACGAATGCGAATGGAGGAAGGCGATCAACGACCCGGCCACGTTGAAGCGCTTCCGTCACTTCGTCAACGCCGATCGCATGCGGACGACAACATCGTGTTCATTGAAGAGCGTGGACAGATCCGGCCCGCGACTCGCCTGGAACGCGATCGAGCGACGGAAGGAAGCGGTATGAAGGCGGCGTCCTGGCGCTTTGTCTGCGATCTCGATGATAGTCGCTGCCGGAGGCCGGCGTCGCAGCGCTCGATCGATGGCCGTCAGATCGCGGTCTTTCGCATCAACGATCACCGTGTACGCGCTCGACAACTTCGATCCCAACAGCGGCGCGAACGTGCTCGTCACGCGGTCTCGTCGGCGACCTGCAGGGCGAGCCCGTCGTCGCATCGCCCCTCTACAAGCATCATTTCAATCTCGCCACCGGCCGTTGCATGGAGGATGCGACCCGGTCCGTTCGCGTCTATCCCGCCCGTGTAAGCGAAGGCGCGATCTCGGTGCAGAGCGAACCGATGCGCAAGATCGCGCAGACGCGCCGGCTTGTCGTCGTCGGCAACGGGATGGCCGGAATGAAGGTCGTTGAGCAACTGCTGGAACTCGCCCCGGATGCTTACGAGATCACCGTGTTCGGCGCCGAGCCGCATCCCAACTACAACCGCATTCTGCTGTCGCCTGTGCTCGCGGGCGAGAAACGCGTCGATGAGATCATCCTCAATCCCATCGAGTGGTACCGCGAGAAAGGCGTACGCCTCCATACCGGCGACCCCATCGTCGAGATCGACCGCAGACGCCGTCTTGTGCGATCGAAGGCCGGCGTCGAGGTTGCGTACGACCGGCTGCTGCTCGCGACCGGCTCGAATCCGTTCGTGTTGCCCGTGCCCGGTGCGGACCTGCCGGGCGTCGTGACCTTTCGCGACCTTGAGGACGTCGAGGCAATGCTGACGGCGTCGCGCACCCACAGGAAGGCCGTCGTCATCGGCGGCGGCCTGCTTGGGCTCGAGGCGGCGAACGGTTTGCTGAAGCGAGGCATGGCCGTCACTGTCGTACACATCTTCGACACACTCATGGAACGCCAGCTCGATCGCGCGGCGGCGACGTTGCTGAAGGAATCGCTCGAGAGGCGTGGTCTGAAATTCCGGATGGCGACGAAGACGGCGGCGATTCTGGCGAACAGCGGACAACGGATGATGGATGGTGAGGAAACCGCGCCGTTTGCGACTCTACCTCCAGCCTCCAGCCTCCAGCCTCCAGCTGCACGGCGCGTGAGCGCCGTGCAGTTCGACGACGGCTCGGAGCTCGAAGCTGACCTCGTCGTCATGGCGGCCGGCATCCGACCCAACATCGACCTTGCGCTCGCGGCGGGGCTGCGTTGCGAGCGCGGCGTGCTGGTCAGCGACACGATGCAGACTTTCGATCCGGGGGTCTACGCCGTCGGCGAGTGCGTCCAGCATCGCAACAGCACGTACGGACTCGTCGCGCCGCTCTACGAGCAGGCGAACGTCTGCGCGACACATCTCGCTGAGTTCGGCATCGGACGGTACAAGGGGTCGCTCGTTGCTGCTCAGTTGAAAGTGAGCGGTATCGACCTGTTCTCCGCGGGCGACTTTGTTGGAGGTCCGCGCAGCGAGTCGCTGGTGCTGCGCGACGCAAAGCGCGGCGTCTACAAACGCGTCGTCATCGAGGACAACAGGGTGCGCGGCGCGGTGCTGTACGGCGACGTGAAGGACGGGCCCTGGTATTTCGAGCTGATGGCTGAAGGACGCGACGTCGGAGCGCTGCGCGACAAGCTGCTGTTCGGAGCAGCGTTCGCCGCCCCATGAGCGAACGCCCCGCTCTTGCTTTCGCGCCCACCGCTCAGGAGTCAGTCCGGACGACCTGTCCCTACTGCGGCGTCGGCTGCGGAGTCATCGCGCGCCGCCGGACGGCGCGGAGCTCCGGGAAGCGGGGCGGATTACGAAATCACGGGCGATCCAGACCATCCAGCCAACTCTGGACGACTGTGCTCGAAAGGTTCTGCGCTTGGAGAGACGTTGGGGCTCGATGGTCGACTGTTGCATCCGCTCGTTTACGGCGAACGCGCAACCTGGGACGAGGCGCTCGATCACGTCGCACAGCGCTTCCAGCGCGTCATCGATCAGCATGGTCCGCAGGCGATCGCCTTCTACGTCTCCGGCCAACTGCTGACGGAGGACTACTACGTCGCAAACAAACTGATGAAGGGCTTCATCGGCGGCGCGAACATCGACACTAACTCACGACTTTGCATGTCTTCGGCGGTCGCCGGCCATAAACGCGCGTTCGGCGAGGACCTCGTACCGATCTGCTACGACGATGTCGCGCTCGCCG
Organism: uncultured Gammaproteobacteria bacterium; assembly: GCA_963723505.1. GTDB lineage: Bacteria > Pseudomonadota > Gammaproteobacteria > Steroidobacterales > Steroidobacteraceae > Steroidobacter. The sequence continues at coordinate 57,953 of CAVRQU010000013.1, read as the reverse complement.
ATCTTGTGGTGCTCGTCGGATCGAACACCGCCTGGTGTCATCCGATCATTTTCCAGCGCATCACTGCAGGCTAAGCAGCTACGCCCCGAACTGCGGATAGTCGTCATCGACCCCCGACGTACAGCAACGTGCGAATTTGCGGACCTGCATCTGCCGGTGCGCGCGGGCACGGACGTATGGCTCTTCAACGGTCTGCTCTGCTTCCTGCATCAGCATGGCGTCGTGGATGCGGATTTCGTTGCGAACCACACAGCCGACCTGGATCGCGCGTTGCTGGTCGCGGAGAACACGGCCGCGGACGTGCGCGCGGTCGCGAAGATCTGCGGGATCGACGAGCGCCGCCTCACCGATTTCTACAGTCTCTTTGCACGCACGGAAAAGGCGCTCACGCTGTTCTCGCAAGGCGTAAACCAGTCCTCGGCGGGCGTCGACAAGGTGAACAGCATCATCAACTGTCACCTGTTCACCGGTCGCATCGGTCGGCCCGGCATGGGCCCGTTCTCCATCACCGGTCAGCCGAATGCGATGGGCGGGCGCGAAGTCGGTGGACTCGCCAATATGCTCGCTGCGCACATGGAGTTGAGCGATGCAGAACATCGCAGGATCGTCCAGAGCTTCTGGCGCAGTCCGGCGATCGCGGCTGCACCGGGACTCAAGGCCGTGGAGCTGTTCGACGCGATTCACGACGGCCGCGTGAAGGCGGTCTGGATCATGGCCACAAACCCGGCGGTCAGCCTGCCGGACGCTGACAAGGTGCAAGAGGCGTTGCAGCGTTGCGAGTTCGTCGTCGTGTCGGATTGCGTGGAGCGCACCGATACGAACGCGCTTGCCCACGTGCTGCTGCCTGCAGCCGCGTGGGGAGAGAAGGAAGGCGCTGTGACGAACTCGGACCGGCGCATCTCGCGGCAGCGCGCGTTCCTGCCGTCGCCCGGCGACGCGATGCCGGACTGGTGGATCATCGCTCGCGTCGCTCAGCGCATGGGTTACGCCCATGGATTCGCGTTCGAGTCGGCGCATGAAATCTTCATCGAACATGCGGCGCTCTCCGGCCTCGCAAACGAGGGTGCGCGGGCGTTCGACATCAGCGGCCTCGCGTCCATGAGCCGCAGCGAATACGACGCGCTTGCGCCGCTGCAATGGCCGATACCCGTTCGCGATCACCCAGGTACGCCGCGATTGCTGACCGATCGGCGTTTCTATCACCCCGACGGGCGGGCGCGCTTCGTCCCGACGACGCCCCGGGCGCCGGTCAGTCGGCTCGACGACGAATACCCGCTGGTGCTCAATACGGGACGCATTCGCGATCAATGGCACACGATGACTCGCAGCGGCAAGGCGCCGCGACTGACCGGTCATACGCCCGAGCCGTACGTCGACATGCACGCGCAGGACGCCCTGCTGGCGGGTGCGCGCGAAGGCGAGTTGGTGCGCGTCTCGACAAACTGGGGAGCGGTCATCGCGCGCCTGCGAATCAGCGGGGAAATGCCGCGCGGCATGATCTTCGCGCCGATTCATTGGAGCAGCGAGTTCTCCTCCGACGCGCGCGTCGGAGCGCTCGTCAATCCTGTCGTCGACCCGATTTCCGGCGAACCGGAACTCAAACATACGCCGGCGCGCGTAACGCCGTTCATCGTGAGCTGGCACGGGTTCATCCTCTCGCGCGCGCCGCTCGAGGTTCCTGACCTGGTGTGGTGGACGCTCGTGCGCGGCGCGCATTTTCGGCGCTGCGAGATTGCGGGCCGGCGCATTCCGGGCGACTGGTCCGTATGGGCGCAGCACGCTCTTCGGCGTGCTGCACAAGGATGCGGACTGGCTCGAGTACTTCGACGCCGAACGCAGGCGTCTATCGCGGCGCGCTTGCTGGTCGATCGGATAGCAGCGTGCGTGTTCTCTTCGCCGCGCCCGGATTTGCCGTCCCGCGCCTGGCTGTCGGACCTCTTCGCGAAGACGCACATCGATGAGGCCGATCGCGTCGGATTGCTGTGCCGGTCAGCCGCCCGATCCGCGCGCCGACACCGGGCCATCGTGTGCTCCTGCTTCGGCGTCGGACGCAAGACGATTTGCGACGCAATCACGCGGTTTGATCTCAGATCGTCGCAGGAGGTCGGTCAGAAATTACGCGCCGGCACGAACTGCGGCTCGTGTACTCCGGAAATCAGGATGCTGCTGACGGATCGCTATTGGGAAACGGCGGCAGAGTAGCGAGGCGGCCCAGAGCCCGACTTCTTCGGATCACGAAAAGAAAGGGGCGGCTTGCGCCGCCCCGAAGATCAACATCCCCCTGACGTTGTTGTGTACGGCGTCAGTCAGCGCCGAAGCGCTTCCTCAACCCGACCTTGTACGTGCGCCCGAAAGCGCTGGACGTAAACGGATCGTACGACAGATCGAGCCGTGCGAACGACGGATCCTCATCGGTGAAATTCTCCACCGAGAGGCTGAGCGCCGTTTCCCAGGGCAACTCCACCAGATAGTGCAGGTCGTGCATGATCGTGTCGTCGATGATCTTGCCGCCCGTGATGGTGAGGTTGTTGGTGTCGTTGCTCGGCAGGAACGGCGCGGTCCGCTGATCCTCGTAGTCGTCGATGTAGTTCAGCGTGTAGCGCAGATTGTGTGCGCCGACCGAATACTCGGCGAACAGATTGCCTTTCAACTGAGGCAGCGGAAACGCCGTGGTTTGATAGTTGAGCTTGCCCGCGGCGTCAAACGGGTTCGCGACGCGTTGGCCGGAGATGAACGCAGCCGCTACGTCGTAATCCAGCACGTAGGTCGCGCTGACGCCGATCGTCGCCTGGCCCGGGCCCATGTCCCAGTTGAGCTCGGTGCTCAGATCGATGCCGGACGTCTTCACGCCGGGTCCGTTGATGATGTTGCGGTCAACTCGAATGATCTCCGCCGCAGCGCAGTTCGCCCCCGAGAACGCGAAACGCGAGACCAGCGGGTTCGAGAAACTGCAGGTCGGCGAGTTGTTCGGGAAGACGAAGTCGACCAGCGGCGTCAGCGGCTCAGCGACGATTGGATTCTCGAAATCGAATGACCAATAGTCGAGCGAGGTGCTGAATGCCCCCGTCTTCACGATGGCGCCGACGTTGAAGGTGGTCGCCTGCTCCGGCTCCAGGCTCGGATTGCCGAAGGTGCGGATCGCCCGGAACGTGCCGCGAATATCCTGCAGCGACGTCACCGATGCGTCGTTGATGTCAGTCAGCAACGGACCCGGAAGGTCGTGCCGACCGAACCGCGCAGCGCGAGCGCGTCAGTGAGTTGCCACCGCAGCGACAGTTTCGGATCCGTGCTCGCCCCCACTTCGCCGCCGTAGTCCTCGTAGCGCACAGCCAGTTGCGCCTGGAAGCTCTCGGTGAGCGGGATGCTCAATTCGCCGAACACGGCGTACACGTCGCCGTCGAGGTCGGAGTCAAAGGCGCCGCCGAGGAACATCAATCCTCCGGTCGGCGCCGCGAGTTGCGACGGCGTGCACGCGCCGGGTCCGACAATCCCGGTCGAGATTGAATTGACGCAGGGTGTGACCGCGTAGTTGTTGAGATCGCTGTAGTGCGTCTCGTAGTGGTTGTCTCTGTACTGGGCGCCCATCGCCCATGCCAGTTCGCCGCCTCCGAGCTTCAGTCCCGTGACGCCGTTCAGCACTGCATCCGCCACCAGAATGTCAGTCGTCTGGTCGGTGGACACCACCGGGAACATCCAGTCGATGAGTTGCCGGTTCTCGTTGCTGAACGCCGAATTGAACGTTGCGTTCTGCTGCCCCGTGACTGCGTTGCCGGGAATGGCGTTTGAGAAGGGGTTATAGAAGAAACACCCATTCGCGCCGGGAGTGTTTCCGGCCACGTTGCAGCCCGGTCCGCCGAGACCGCGAAGCGCGAGCTGGTATCGATTGACGACCGTGTCACGACCCTCGCGGCTCGCGTTCTCCTCCATGTACGTGACGCCCACATCCCAACCCAGACGCTCGCTGATCTCGCCGTTCAGGCTCGCGGACACGCGCATTCCGTCGTAGTTGCGCGGTCCCTCCGAGGATCCATAGCCGAAAAACGGATTGCCTCCGAGAGCGAACGGCCGATTCGCAACGATCAGCGCGCCGGTTGAGGTTGCGGGAAACACGCCAGGATTCGACGCGACGAAACTATCCCACGCAGGATGCGTGCGCGGTATAAAGAACCGTCCCGCTACAGGAGACGTACCGCCCGTAGCGATCGACGACGGCGCCTGCAGCGCTGCATACGAAGGGGACGTCCTGTAGATCGGTATTTCGGTCTCCGCGTACAACGCCTCGACGTGGAAGGTCGTTGAATCTGTGATGTCGTAGTTGACGTCGGCGTACACCTGCCAACGATCTTCCTCCTCGGTCAGCGCATCGAACAGCGTGTACTGCCACCGGCACACTGGCGTAGTGCCCGACAGCGTCGGCACGCCGCCGAGGTTCGCGCATTGCGGATCGCGCAGCAGCCCAGCGGGCGTAGCGCCAACAAGAGGAATGAACGTCGAGGGATTGCCCGCCGCCGAATAGCCGCCCTGGGGATTCTCGAAATAGGACCTGGCCGCCCAATCGCGATCCTTCACCAGCAGTTCCGAGCGGTGCTGGTAGCCGGCGGCGAACAGGCCGCTGACGCGGTCGCCGCCCCATCCGAAGGCGCCGCTGGCGCTGTAGTCGCCGTCGGAATCCTCAATCCCCTTGTAGTCGACGCCGACGTCGACGCCGCGCAGATTCTCCTTGGTGATGAAGTTCACGACGCCGCCGATAGCGTCGGAGCCATAGGTCGCGGCGGCGCCGTCCTTGAGCACTTCAACGCGTCCGATTGCGGCCATCGGGATCAGGTTCGTATCGACGCCTACGCCGATGAACGGACTTGCGACCATGCGCCGCCCATTCATGAGCACCAGCGTGCGCTCGGGCCCGAAGCCGCGCAGGTTCACGCTGCCGGAGCCTTCAGATCCTTGCGCACGCGCATCAAACTGGTTCGTGTCGCCGAGCACGCCATTGCTGACGGTCAGCGACTTGAGCAACTCGAGCGTAGAAGGGGCGCCCTGCTTCGCAAGGTCCTCCGAAGAAATCACATCGACGGGCAACGCCGCATCCTCCGGCGTGCCGCGAATATATGAGCCGGTGACGATGACGACTTCCGCGACCTCGTTCACGTCCTGGGCGAGAGCCGCGCTGACCGCGGTCGCCAGCACTCCGCAGGCGCCGGACATTAGCAATAGACGCTTGACACTCACTGCAACCCCCTTGCCCGGCTCGAACGCGGGCGTTCTATCGTTGATTCCCTGCAATTCTCACGATCGCGGTCTGGACCATTGTTGACGGCCTCTTACCGGCCTGAGTACTCATCAAAGCGCAGATTGTTCTTGTGAGAGGCGCTCGCGCAGACAGGCGTGCGATGCGCGCGCATGACGATTCCCGAAGTGAAAATAGAGCGCGTGGGGCGCGCGCGAGCGAAACGTCTCGCGACCGCGGACGACAGGTGCGATTCACACTCATGTCCAGTCCCCCGACTCGCCGCACGACTAATATGCAGCTGTATTTTTTGCACGACACCGACGATTCGAATCCTCGGTAACCGGCCTGCGCTTTCATTCCGCTGCGCAGGCGTGGCGATGTTGCTCACCGCGATTCACGCTGCAAAACAAGCGTTAACGAGCGCTGTTTACTTCGTGAAGTGTTGTACGTGAACACGACTGCGACGGTCAAGTGGCGCGTCGTGGCGTTCCAACAGCTGAAAAAGCAAGCCCTCTGAGCACGCTGTTGAAAACTCCACCGGCCGAAAATCAACGCGTTGGTTGCGTGGCCGATGCATTACCAGGAACCGTTGCTCCGGCTGTGACGGCGCCCGCGCGCTGCTTCGTTTAAGACGATTGGATCTCAACTAGCGTCCGACCGTACGTGCCCCGAATCGTCGACTTTCGGACCGAGCGCGTCCGCCATCACGCTCGCGAGCGGCTTCATGAAATAGGAATCCTTGGGCGTCAGTCGAACCGACACGTTGCGGCGCGCCAGCGCTTCGGCCGCCACCGGTCCGATGGCGGCCACGTCGGTTCGCGCGAATGCGGCCCTGCACAGTTCCTCGCCGCCGACCGCGAACAGGCGATCGACCTGCGGCGAACTCGTGAACGCAATAACGTCGATCTCTCCGGCTGCCATTTGAGTCAGGAGGTCACGAACCGCGTCGTCCGCCGCCTGGCTGGCGTAGATATAGGGCGCCACGGTGCGCACATTCGCGCCTGCCCCGGACAGGAAATGGATCAGCGGCAAGTTCGGCTCCAGACCGTAGAGCTGCACGCCAACTGTTCGGCCTCCGAGATTTTCGCCGCGCAACGAGTCAATCACGCCCTGCGTCGTAGGCGTCTCGGCAGCGATGTCTGGCCTCAATCCAAGGTCGCGAAGCGCGCGAGCCGGTTTCGGACCGCGCGTAATCTTGCGTACACGTGCGAGCTGCGCAACAAACTGCGGCCTGAGCGCCGGCTCGTTCTTCTCGATGCAGGACAGCAGGCGACGCAAGCCTTCGCCGGTCAGCAGAATGAGATCGTCCATCTCGCCGGCGCTGAATGACCGCAGCCAGGCGAGCACGGGCGCAGGATCGGGTGCGTCGAGGATCGCGACGAGCGGGCAGCGCACTACTTTGGCCCCGCGACGCTCCAGCATCGCGGCGAAGACATCCAGTTCGCGCGACTCGGGTACGGCGACCGTACGGCCGGCCAGTCTTCGTTCCTGAGCGCCTTGCTCGTAAACAGGTGGTTCCGGCATTCATCCGCCCTCGAAAAGTCCGCGCCCGATCGTTTCCCGACGATTTCCTATCCGAGCCCTTGTCGCAAGCGCTGTTCGAGGCGATCGGGTCTGCGCAGCTCGCACTCCCAGATCACGACGACGTCCCAGCCGCTCCTGCGAAGCGCCGCCCGCGCCTTGACGTCGCGCGCGCGGTTGCGAAGGATTTTCGCGGACCAGTATGAGCGGTTCGTCGCGGGCATGCGGCGACCGCGTTTGCAGCGGTGCCCATGCCAGAAGCAGCCATGGACGAACAACGCCCGGCGTTTTCCCATCCAGGCGACATCGGGACTGCCCGGAAGATCGCGGCGATGCACGCGGTATCCGCCCAAGCCCAGGTCCCGCAGCATGCGCCGCACGGCCAGCTCAGGCGTGGTGTTATGCGAGCGGACCTGTCGCATCGCATGGCTGCGCGCGACCCGACCCAGATTGTCAGTCACGATGAGACCCGCGTCCGAACGAAGCCCACGCCAGCGGTTGCAGCAGGTGACGACCGAGCCAGTTGGCGACCGGCGCCGCGACCGCATCACCCATGGCCTTGTACGCGTCGTTGTACGAACCGGGCAATTGGTAGGTGTCCGGCGCCCCCATGAGCCGGGCGGTCTCGCGGACCGTGAGCAGCCGACTGCGAAGCACGCCGTCGCGCCTCATGACCAGTAGTTGCCGACTGCTGCCGCCTTCGGGCGTTCGCAGACAGCCGGCCACTCCATCGAAACGCAACTCGAGCACTTGCCCGCTGCTGCGAGTTCGGCGATAGCCTGGCGCGACGAACACCTGCCGTGCAGGCAGCGTGGCGATTCGCTCAGCGTGACGCGGCGCAATGAGCCTGATATTGCGGCGCTCGACTTCGGCGTCTGGAAAGTCGGCGTTCCAGTCGATCACGTCGTGCAGACGCCGGGTGCGCGCTGGCGGCTCCGGCATCGACCACCACAGCCAGCGATCCACGCGCTGCGCAACATTGCAGACGGTTTCTGGATGCAGCCAGTTCGGTCCGCGCGCCAGCAGCGCGGCGGGAACGTCGATGTCGGACCGCACCGCCAGCACGAATACCCGGGGGCGCGACTGCGGCACCCAGCGCACCGCGTCCAGCACCATGGCGCCGACGCGATACCCGCGCTCCTCGAGCGCGCGATGCAGGATCCGGTAGTGCTCGCCCTGCGCTGACGAGATCAACCCCAGAACATTCTCGGCCAGCAACACGGCGGGCGGCGTCGGCATCTCGCCGATGATGCGCAGCCACTCCCACACGAGGCCGCTGCGCGCCGCGCGAATGCCTTCGGCGTTCCCCGCCAGGGACAAATCCTGACAGGGAAATGACGCCCATGCGACGGGCGCCGCTGGCAGTTCCGAGCCAGCGACATTCTCGATGGAGTCGAGTCGAAAATGCTGAGCGCCGTGATTCGCGGTGTAGATCGCAGCCTTGCGTGCACAGTTGTCGTTTGCCCAGACCGGCCGCAACAAACCCTTCAATCCCTCGCGCACCAAACCGCTGCCCGCGAAGAATTCCAGGAACGATGGTTCTGAGGAATGAACAGCCATGCGCAAAGTATACGGAGCGCGATCCGCGGGTTGGGATCACGGCAAGAGCCGGGCTATCATCGCGCCCCCGCCGGGTGAGCACGGGTGTCTTTCCGAAGACACTTGACCGCCATGGATGGTGGAAATGCTGGCAAATGCAGGAGCAATTGCCAGCAAACGTGTCATCGCGCCGTGCGACCGCCCGACCGTGGATGGGTGAGCGCGGATGCCTCTTCGAAGAGACTTGACCGCCATGGATGGTGGAAATGCTGGCAATGCAGGAGCAATTGCCAGCAAACGTCTCTTCGAACCGCGCGAACGCCCGACCGTGGATGGTCGGGCTGGACAACGCTACACGGATGTAAGAGTAAGTGATAGGTAAGTCTCAGACGACGCGCCCGTAGCTCAGCTGGATAGAGTACTGCCCTCCGAAGGCAGGGGTCACAGGTTCGAATCCTGTCGGGCGCGCCAACTTCAGGCTTACTGGCCTCATTGGCCAACCGGTCAACCGGCCAGATTGAGACGCGTGCGCGTTCTGCTCTTTAAAGTCCACGCTCGTTCCCAGTTAGCGGTTGCGTTAGCCAGTTGGCCAGTGGCCGTGAACGTCACAGGTTCGCCCCGCTGGGGCCAGCCAGTTCGCAAGCGACCTGGCGCTCGATCGGCGCAGCGACACGTTAAGTGTCGCCGCCAAGACACCCGATCTCGCCCTGTCGGGCGCGCCAATACCGCCGGGCCAACCGGCAAACTGGCCAAGGGGCAAGCTGGCCGGATCCAGACGTGGTTCTTTGACGAGCGAAAGATCTGAGGGTGCGGCTCGCGTGCTCGTTTTCTCCCCGACGTCGACGTTTTCGTGTTTTTTTCTTTCCCGTAAGCCGGTTAGCCGGTTGGCCAGTAGGCCCGAGGGGTTGGTTTAACCCCACAGAGTGCGCCGCTATACTTGCGCGCTGTTTTTCCGCCCCTTGCTACTGGAGCCGCTGTGAGCGCTGCGCACGACAGAAAGTTCTTCGATACGTTCATGCTCGTCCTGGGCGTTCTGATCGGAATTACAGCGTTGCTCTATCTGGTTGCGCGCGTCATTGCAGCGAATACCCAGGAACAGCACGTGCTGGAGGATCCCGCCATGAAAGCGGCGGTCTCCGAGCGCATTGCTCCGATCGCCAAGCTGGCGATCGCCGGACAGGACAACTCCGCCCTGGCGCCCCAGCAGGAAACGGCCGCGCCGGCGGAGGATCTTGCGGGCGAAGCCGTCTACAACATGGCGTGCGTTGCGTGTCATGGAGCCGGGGTCGCGGGCGCGCCGAAGTTCGGCGACGGCGCCGCGTGGAAAGAGCGCATCGCGCAGGGCGCCGACACGCTGCACAAGCATGCGCTCGAAGGCTACCAGGGCAGCGCCGGATTCATGCCTCCAAAGGGCGGGCGTGTGGACCTCTCGAATCAATCCATCATCAACGCCGTGGACTACATGGTCGCGGGGTCGAAATAGGAAGCGGTCAGGCGACCGCGATCCAGGCGACGGAGCGCCATCGCTTCGCTGATGTGCGCCGTATCGATTGCCTCGAGATCCGCCAGGTCGGCGATCGTCCGTCCAACCTTGAGCACTCGATGGTAGCCGCGCGCTGACAACCCGATAGTTGCGGCGGCGCGTTCGAGCAGCGCCAGCGCCTTAGTCGTCGGCCGGCAGTACCGCTCGATCTCACGATTATTCAGACGAGCGTTGGCGACGCCTTGTCGGGCATGTTGCAGCTCCCGCGCACGCAGCACTCGCGTGGCGACGGTTGCACTCGACTCAATGTTTCGTGATTCCCGCTGGAGGATCTGGCTTGGCGCCCGCGGGACCTCGATATGGAGATCAAGACGATCAAGCAGCGGCCCGGATAGCCGCGCGCGATAACGATCGATCCTCTCGGACGTGCATCTGCATTTTCCCTGTGGATCCCCCAGATAGCCGCACGGGCAGGGATTCATGGCCGCGATGAACTGAAACGATGCAGGGAACTCTGCGTGCCGCGCTGCACGCGACACAGTGATCACACCGCTCTCCAGCGGCTCGCGCAGGACTTCGAGCGCGCGACGGTCAAACTCGGGAAGCTCATCGAGAAACAATACGCCGTGGTGAGCGAGCGAGATTTCACCAGGACGCGGCTGGGCTCCGCCGCCGACGAGCGCTATGGGTGAAGCCGTGTGATGCGGACTGCGGTATGGCCGCCTGCGCCATTCCGATGGTTTGAGCGTCAGCCCCGCGACGCTGCGCACTGCGGCTACCTCCAGAGCTTCGCTTTCAGTCAGAGGCGGCAACAAGGCAGGCAACCGCTGCGCCAGCATGCTCTTGCCGGAACCAGGCGGACCGATCATCAGCAAGCTGTGCTCGCCGGCCGCCGCAATCTCGAGCGCCCGCTTGGCGTGTTCCTGACCCCGCACTTCATTCAGATCGCTGTAACTTCCCGCCGCAGCGTCTGGGGCGGCGCCGCGACTGAACGTCAGCGCCTTCGATCCCGTCGCGTGCGCCGCAACTTCGAGCAGATGACTCGCCGCGGCGACGCGGCAGCTCGACACGAGAGCGGCTTCGGGCGCGTTCTGCGGCGGGACCACGATGGCGAGATCTGCGCGCGCTGCGGCGACGGCGGCGAGCAACGCGCCCCGAACCGGGCGCAACTCGCCGCTCAGCGACAGCTCACCGTAGAACTCACATCGATCGAGATGCGCACCCGTCAGCTGGCCAGACGCGAGCAGGATCCCTAGCGCAATCGGCAGATCAAATCGCCCTCCTTCCTTGGGAAGATCCGCGGGCGAGAGATTGACGGTGACGCGCCCGGAGGGCATTTCGAATCGGCAGTTGAGAATCGCAGCGCGCACGCGATCCTTGCTTTCCTTCACGACCGCTTCCGGCAAACCGACGATCGCGAACGCCGGCAATCCGTTGCTCAGGTCGACCTCGACCCGCACCTGCGGCGCGTCCATGCCATGCTGCGCCCGACTCAGCACCGTCGCCATCGCCATCCCTGGCCTCCTTGAGAATGAATTCTCCGATTCCTGCTCGCGATCCCCGCCGTTCCCGCGGAAGATCTTCAGTCGGTCTTCTTCCCCGCCTCCAGTCCCGCCAGACGCGCTTCCAGCGCCTCGAGCTTTTCGCGCGTGCGGCGCAGGACCGCGGCCTGGACATCGAACTCCTGACGCGTCACCAGATCGAGCCTGGCGAGCCCCGACTGCAGCACGGCCTTGAAGTTGTCTTCGAGGTCGCGGCGCAACGCGGCTACGCCGGGCGGAACCGCTGCGGACAGGCGGCGAGCCAGGTCGTCGATGAAACGTGGATCCATGCGTAGGTTCGTGATCTGGGAACTCACGACGACTGTAGGCGCAGCCCCAGATCGTGGCAAGACGAGAGCGCCGCACCGGCTTGAGCCCTCGCGCCGCCGAACGTGCTCTCTCGTGAGGCAGCCGCCGAAAAATCGCGCACCAGCTCAGTGCGGCAAACCTGCCTGCGCGCCGACGCCCGCGCCGTTTCCAGTGCGCCACTTCGTGGCATAGAAGATGCATTTCCGATGCGGCGCGAAAGCTGGCTCGACGATGACGCGAAATCAGCCGATCGCACCCTGAACAGCCTGGGGAGGCGCTGATCAAGTCCGCAGGCTGCCGCCATCGAAGGATGTCAATGATTGAAAGACAAGGGTTTGCGAGGCTGCTGCCTTCATCGAATAGCACTTGTTCAGCATTTACCTAGCGAGATGCAATGAAGCTGATCACCGCGATCATCAAGCCGTTCAAGCTCGATGACGTCCGACAGGCCGTCGCGGACATCGGCGTGCAAGGCATCACGGTGACGGAAGTTCAGGGCTTTGGCCGACAGCGCGGCCACACCGAGCTTTATCGGGGCGCCGAATATCGCGTCGACTTTCTACCGAAGACGAAGATCGAGCTTGCCGTCGACGACTCGATCGCTGAGCAGGTCGTGGAGGCGATCACCAACGTCGCGCGCACCGGAAAAATCGGCGACGGCAAGGTCTTCGTACTCAATCTGGAGCAGGCCGTGCGCATACGCACCGGGGAGACCGGCGTCGAGGCAGTTTGAATTGAGCAGAGCACCTGGCGATCACTAACAACGAGCGAATCTCTTCGTAGGAGAAAGACAGTGAAAAGATCCTTGGCAACGAGCCGTGTGCTCACTTACCTGTGGAGCGCCGCGCTGTTCGTCCTCGCGCTGGCCGGGCCCGAAATGACCTTCGCGCAGGAAGCGCCGCCGGCCGACGTTGCGGCGGCTCCAGCGGCGGCGGCGGAGACTGCCGAGGCGGCGGTCGCAGCGCCGACGGACGCGGCGGCGGCAGAAGTCATTGCGGAGGCGACGCCGGCGGCCCCCGTGCCCGATAAGGGCGACACGGCGTGGATGATGGTCGCAACCGTGCTCGTCATCCTCATGACGATCCCGGGACTTGCCCTGTTTTACGGAGGGCTGGTCCGCAGCAAGAACATGCTGTCGGTGCTCATGCAGGTGCTCGTCACGTTCTCGCTGATTGTCGTGCTGTGGTGCATCTACGGCTACAGCCTCGCTTTCACCGAAGGCAACGCCTTCTTCGGGGGCTTCGATCGCCTCTTGCTGAGCGGTGTGTGGGACAACGTCGGCGGCACGTTCGCGAACGCCGCGACATTCAGCCGCGGCGTGTACATCCCGGAGATTGTGTTCGTCGCGTTCCAGGCCACGTTCGCCGGCATCACCTGCTGCCTCATCGTCGGCGCCTTCGCCGAGCGCATGAAGTTCTCCGCGGTTCTGTTGTTCATGACCCTGTGGTTCACGTTCAGCTATGCGCCCATCGCGCACATGGTGTGGTTCTGGATGGGCCCGGACGCCTACGTCGGCGCCGATGCCGCGGCGATCACGGCGAAGGCCGGAATGATCTGGCAGTGGGGCGCCCTCGACTTCGCCGGCGGCACGGTCGTGCATATCAACGCTGCGGTTGCGGGACTCGTCGGCGCCTACATGGTCGGCAAGCGCATCGGTTTCGGTCGTGAGGCCTTCACGCCGCACTCGCTGACGCAGACGATGGTCGGCGCCTCGCTCCTGTGGGTCGGCTGGTTCGGATTCAACGCAGGGTCGGCGCTGGAAGCGAACGGCTACGCGGCGCTTGCGTTCATCAACACGTTCGTGGCGACCGCCGCCGCCGTGCTCGCCTGGTCGCTCGGCGAGACGTTACGCCGCGGCAAGGCGTCGATGCTCGGGGCTGCGTCCGGCGCCGTCGCGGGTCTGGTCGCCATTACGCCGGCGGCCGGCAACGTCGGCATCGCGGGAGCGCTCATCATCGGCGTGGTCGCCGGCTTCGCCTGCCTGTGGGGTGTGACAGGGCTCAAGAAAGTGCTCGGCGCCGACGACTCGCTGGATGTGTTCGGCGTACACGGCGTCGGCGGCGTCGTCGGCGCACTGCTGACTGGCGTGTTCAACTCGCCCAATCTCGGGGGACCGAGCGCCATGTCCGACTGGACGACGCTCACGATGATCGCCCCTGACGCCTACTCGATCACGAGTCAGCTGTGGATCCAGACGAAGGCGGTGCTGATCACGATCGTGTGGTCAGGCGTGGTGGCGGCCGTCGCGTACAAGATCGTCGACCTGGTTGTCGGTCTGCGCGTGCCGGAAGAAGACGAGCGCGAAGGTCTCGACACTACCGCGCATGGCGAGCGCGCCTACAATCTCTGAGGTCCGAGCGTCGGCTGCATCGGAAACGGGCGCTTCGGCGCCCGTTTCTTTCAGGCGGAGCCCGTTCCCCGTTGCCTGTTGTCCGTTGTCCGTCCGGAAGCGGACGCCTGAGGGCTCGCTTCCGCTCTGACGCACAACGCAGAACTCACAACCGAGAACGGCGATAGCCGGAACCGTGATCCAGTCCACAATCCGCAGCGCTGCGGGGGACTGTCTTAATCCGCTTCGCACCCCTGCCTGATACACTGCCCGTCGAGCGCAAAGCTACCGCCGTCGTGCGCGCAAGTCTCTGGACTATCTGATGAAACTCATCGCCGTGCGGCGAAGCAATCCGCCGGACACGTTGGAGAAACTCATGTTGCGATCCCTGGTTTTCGTGTCGCTCGCCGCGTCGATTCTGACGGCGCCCGCCGTGGCGGACGTGTACAGATTCACTGACGACAAAGGCAACGTGCTCTACACGGACAAGCCGAGCACGCTGCCGGCCGAGCGTCTCAATATGCAATCGCGCAAGACCGACGTCGCCGCCGCGCAGTCGCGGCAGGAAGCGGACATGCAGCGCATGCAGGAAGGCGCCGGCGCCCGCGATCAGACCGTCGTGCAGCGCAGCGAACAGCAGGAGGCGAAGCAGCTCACCGCGAAGGACAAGGCCGAACGCTGCACGAAGGCTCGCCAGCGTTACGATGGGTATATGAATTCGCAGAAGCTTTATGAGCAGCAGCCAAACGGCGAGCGCCGCTATCTGTCCACCGAAGAGTTGGACGCTGCACGCGCCTCCGCGAAGGCGACGATGGATGTGATGTGTCAGTGAATTTGCGCGTTGGTTTCATCGGCCTGGGCGCAATGGGCTCAGGCATGGCGCGCAACCTCCACAAGCACGGCCTTTTAAGCGCAGTCTGGAATCGAACCTCCGCCAAGGCGCAGGCGCTCTCGCAGGAAACCGGCTGTCGCCAGGCGGCGCACCCCGCCGATCTTGCAGCTCTGGCCGACGTCATCGTGATCTGCGTGTCCGCAGATGCAGATGTTCTCTCCGTCGTCGATGATCTGCTGCCGGCGATCAGGCCCGGCGCCGTCGTGATTGACTGCTCCACCGTCAGCGCCGACACCGCGCGCTCCGCCGCGCACCGGTTGCGTGAGCGCGGCGCGCATTTTCTCGATGCGCCCGTCAGCGGCGGCGTCGAGGGCGCGCGCGACGCAACGCTTGCGATCATGGTGGGCGGCGATGAGCAGGCGTTCGAAGATGCGCAACCGGTGCTGCGCGCCATGGGACGCACGATCACGCACTTCGGCGCGAACGGGTCAGGCCAGGCGGCGAAAGCCACGAATCAGATCATGTGCGCGGGCGTCATCCAGGCGGTCGCCGAAGCGATGGCGTTTGCGAAGTCGGAAGAACTGCCGCTCGATCGCCTCATCGAAACGCTCGGCAAGGGCGCGGGCTCCAGCTGGTACTTCGTGAATCGCGCGCCGAACATCCTGCGCGGCAGCTTTCCCGCCGGCTTTCGTGTGAAGCTGCATGAAAAGGATCTGAAGATCTGTCGCGCGATGGCGGCGCGTCACGGCGTGCAATTGCCGCTGATCGAAATGACGCTCGTGCATTACCGGCGGCTGATCGAGCAGGGCCATGGAGACGAGGACATCTCCACGCTGTTTCGCCTGAAAGACGCGCTGTTCAGCGGCGCGCAGGACGCGAAGCGAACGACCGATACGCCGCCGAACGCTTCATCAGAGCCCAACTGACCGCTGCACGCCGATGGCTGCGTCCGCATCCGATGCCTACGGCCCGACGCCGAGCTTCTTCCTGCCGGATTTCTGCGAATCGCGTGCGGTGCTCGCGATCGTTCTGATCGTCGAACTCGTGGCGGTCATTTTCGCGATCGCACGCCAGGCGCTGCACAGCAACTTCTGGATCGATCTTGCGACCGCTTCCCTCTTTCTGATGTGGCTCGGGCTCACCTGCGCGGCTGTGCTGTGCCGGGCGCGACCGTGGCTGCACACCTTTCCGGAGGCGCGCGCGGCGCTGATTGCGATCGCCCTGCTGGTCGTCACCGTCGGCGTCGTCTCCGAACTGGTGTTCCAGGTCGGTCGGTTCTGGAGCGGCGGCGACGCCGCCGCCGTCAACGGCTTTTTCCCGCGCGATCACGCGGGATTCCTGCTGCGCAATCTCGCCGTCGGCTTCATCGTCAGCGCGCTGGCGTTGCGCTACTTCTACGTCAGCGCCAAGTGGAAACGCAGCATCGAGATGGAAGCCCTGGCGCGCATCCATGCGCTGCAGGCCCGCATTCGCCCCCATTTCCTGTTCAACAGCATGAACACGATCGCTGCGTTGACGCGTTCCAATCCGGAGCGGGCCGAACAGGCCGTCGAAGATCTCGCCGACCTGTTCCGGGCGAGTCTCAGCGATACGAACGTGCGCATCGCGCTACGGGATGAGTTCGAGATCGCGCGGACGCATCAGCGCATCGAGCAATTGCGACTGGGAGAGCGCTTCCACGTTCACTGGGATGTGGATGATCTGCCGCAGGGAGCGCAGGTGCCGAGCCTGATCGTTCAGCCGCTGCTCGAAAACGCAGTGCATCACGGGATCGAGATGCTGTCGCAGGGAGGGACAGTGTCGATCGTCGGGCATCGATCGGGAGACATGCTGCAGATCGAAGTGCGCAACCCGATTCCGGTGCAGGCCGGCTACAGCGAGCGGGAGGGCAATCGCATGGCGCTCGAGAATATCCGTCAGCGACTTGAGCTGGCGTGGCCGCACCGGGCGCGTGTTGAAACCGAGCAGACGAACGGTGAGTTCTGCGCGCGCCTCGTGTTTCCGGCTGAAGAAGCGGTTAGCGGTTGACGGTTGGCGGTTAGCCAGAAGACGCGTGCCCCCCGTAGCTCTCTTCCAGGGCGTCTCCCAGGGAAAGGTGGAAAACCTGCCGGCCGGCTTTCGAAATCCGCCGCAGGGCGTGCAGAATTGGCGCCCGGCGCTCTGACTAACCGCTAACCGCTAACCGCCTTCCGAATGAAACTCCTGATCGTTGACGATGAGCCGCCCGCTCGCGAACGACTGCGCCGCCTGCTGGCCGAAATCGAAGACTGTGAAGTGGTCGCGGAGGCAGCCAATGGCGAAGAAGCGCTGGCCTGTTGCGGAGAACTTCAGCCCGACGTGGTGCTGCTCGATGTCCGCATGCCCGGGCTCTCCGGCATACAGGTTGCGCGACATATCGACACCCTCGAGGATCCGCCGGCCGTGATTTTCACGACCGCCTACGATCAATACGCGGTCGAAGCATTCGAGACCGAAGCAGTCGGCTATCTCCTGAAGCCCGTACGCAAGGAAAAGCTGGCTCATGCGCTGCGCCACGCAGCGCGAATCTCGCCCAGTCGCCTGGTGAAAGTCGCGGAATCAGCACGCATAGAGCATCGGCGCGAACAGGTATGCGCGCGCCTTGGGGAGCAGCTCAAACTCATTCCGATCGCCGATATCTATTACTTCCTGGCCGATCAGAAATACGTCACTGTGCGGCACAAGGGCGGCGAGAGCCTCATCGACGAATCGCTCAAGGCGCTCGCCGAAGAGTTCGCACCAGACTTCGTACGCATCCATCGCAACGCGCTGGTCGCGGATAAACAGATTTCCGCGGTAGAGCGCACCGACGCCGGCCAGTATGTCGTGCGGGTGAGAGAGTGCGGCGATGTGCTTGAAGTGAGCCGCCGTCATGCAAGCGAGCTCCTGCGCCGCATACGCGGCGAACGCTAGCCCTGCGCGGAAGCGATCAATGTTTCCGCGCCAGCAGACGCTGCGTCTTCGCGAGCGCTGTCCTTCTTCCTGAGGGGGGCATCGCGAGACGCGCCAGGCGTTGCACGGTCGTAAGGACGAGCGCGCTGCGCGTCGCCAACCCCAGCAGGCGACGCGGACCAAGCAAGGCAAGGATTGCGAAACCGGCCGCAATCGCCGCCGGCTTGCGTACGACCCCGCGCACGATATTGATTCCGCGATCCACCCGATCGAGACGCTGGCGGATGCCGGTTGAGAGTTGCGCCAGCTCGCGGCGCTGAATCGCGCTGCGCAGACGAAGCTGGTCGTGCCGGGCCCGCAGTTGATTGAAGCGCTCGCTCATCGAGGCGTCCGTAACTGGTCGCGATCCTTCGCGAGTTCCGCCAGCGTATCGTCGAGCAGCGGAGGCTTGCTGCGCAGCTTACTGCGAAGCGTCAATGCGGCGGCCGCTGCGATGCCGAGAAACCCAGCGATCATCGCCAGCGACACCGCTCCGCGGTGCGTGTCCCAGAAGACAAAGATGATCGCGAGCGCGCCCAGGAACAGGGCTATCAGCGCCGCAAAGACGGCGATGAACGCCCACAGGAGAATCGCGCCGACCTGGCGAACTTCCTCCTGCAATTCGGTCGTCAGCAGCTGGAGCCGCGTATGGGCGATGGCGACGAGCGTGCTGGCGAAATTGCTCAGCGACTGAAACAGGCCGGCCGCCGGCCCTGGCCGATCGTCCGCGCCCTGATCGACTGGCATGCGCGCTCCTGCTGAACCGACGGCTAGCGTCGACTGATCAGCATCCCAAGCAGCAGTCCAACGCCCGCCGCAACGCCGACGGATCGCCATGGATTGTCGCGCACGTACTCTTGGGTGGCGTCCGCCATCTCACGCGCCCTGCGCAACGCCTGCTCTTCAACTTCGCCGAGACGCGCCTTCGCTTCCCGCAGGGACTGCTCCGCATGCGCACGAACTTCCTGAATTCGATCGCCGGTCTGCGCGGACGTCGCTTTCAGCAGCGCCTCCGCGTCGGTCATGACGTTCTTCAGGTCTGAGACCAGCTGATCGGTGGTGGTCGCTTGAGTGTTCATGGTCTTCGCTCCTCGTTCATCTGCACAGCATCATTCGATGAGCGCGCGGCTGACGGCATGATGTTAGACGGCGCTCCGGACGCCATCAATAACGATCCAGCGCGCCTTTCGTTCATCTGCGGCGAAAACTCGGGTCGCCCACCGAGTGCTAGCATTGCGCACCACCGCGGATCCGGAGTCGATTGCATGAATTCCACGCCACGCGCCGTGCCGGTGCGCGATCGGTTCTACGCACGCTCGTTCGCGCTCGCGACCACGGCGGTGCTCGGCTACGCCTTTTTCAGGATCGTTCAGCCGTTTCTCGGGCCACTCCTCTGGGCGCTGTTTCTGGCGTTCTTGCTGCATCCGCTGCATGTCAGGCTTACCACGCGTCTCAAGCGCCGCCCGCAGACTTCGGCGTTGCTGTTGACGTTCCTGACGCTGGTCATCGTGCTCGGTCCGCTCACGGCGCTGAGCGCCGCCTTCGCAGCTCAGGTCGGCGATTTGCTGCAATTCGCCCAATCGACGGTCGCCGACCAGACGAGAGCGAACGTGTTCAACGTGACCAATGTTCCCTGGGTGCGCGACATCCTCGGCTGGCTCGACAGCACTTTCGACATCAATCTGGCGCAGGTGCGCGCCTGGATCATCGAAGGCTCGCGCACCGTGCTCCAGTCGCTCGCCTCGCTCGGCGGCCGGGTGTTTCTCGGCGCGGTCGGCACGGTCGTCGGCTTCGTGCTGATGGTGTTCATGCTGTTCTTTTTCATCCGCGACGGCGAAGAAATGGTCGCGACGGCGCGCGAACTGATTCCCATGTCCAGGGCGTACAAGGCGAAGCTGTTCGATCATCTGGCGGGCGTCACTCGGGCGATGGTCTATGGCACTGGCCTGACGGCGCTGATCCAGGGCGTGCTCGTCGGGATCGCCTTCCTCATCGCCGGCTTGTCTTCGCCGCTGGTATTCGGCGTTATCGCCGCGCTGTGCGCCCTGCTGCCCTTCGGCGGCACGGCGCTCGTATGGGCGCCCGCAGCGATCGTGCTCGCGATGCAGGGCCGTTGGGGCGCGACGGCCTTCATGGTGGTCTGGGGCGCCCTGCTTGTCTCGCTTGTCGATAATGTGGTGCGGCCAATGCTGGTGTCGGGACGCGCCGCCGTCGGTACGCTGACCGTGTTCATCGGCGTGCTGGGGGGCATCGCGGCGTTCGGGGCGATTGGTCTGTTTCTGGGACCTGTCGTCCTGGCGCTCATCATCGCGCTCATCCGGTTCATGCTCGAGATCCGGCGCGCCGAGGCTGCAGGACAGGCGCCCGTCGATGCACGCCATGATTGACCTGTCTCAACCGCTGCGCATCGCGACCCGGCAGAGCAGACTGGCGCTCTGGCAGGCCGAGCACGTAGCCACCCGCTTGCGCACGGCGCATCCCGCGCTCGACCGTCACGCTCGTCCCTATGACGACGCAGGGCGATCGCATTCTCGATCGCGCGCTGGCGGACGTCGGCGGCAAGGGACTTTTCATCAAGGAGCTCGAGCTTGCGATGGCGGAAGGGCGCGCGGACATCGCGGTGCATTCGATGAAGGACGTGCCGAGCGATCTGCCGCCGGGCATGACGCTCGCCGCCATGCTGCCGCGCGCAGATCCGCGCGATGCGTTCATCTCCGTCCGACATGCGAATTTCACAGCGCTGCCCCAGGGCGCTCGTGTCGGCACCTCGAGCCTGCGACGGCAAAGTCAGCTCAAACACGCGCGCCCGGATCTCGAGCTCGTCACACTGCGCGGCAACGTCGACACGCGCCTTCGCAAGCTCGATGAGGGCCAGTACGATGCGATCATTCTCGCCGCAGCCGGCCTCATCAGGCTTGGGCTCGAGCGCCGGATCACTCATTACTTCGAGAGCGATCAGTCGGTGCCAGCCGTGGGACAGGGAATCGTCGGCATCGAATGTCGTGCAGATGATGAGCGGAGCATACGCCTGGTCCGCGCGCTTGATGACGCAACCGCATCGCAGTGTTGCACGGCCGAGCGAGCGTTCGCGCTGCGCCTGCAGGGAAGCTGCCAATCGCCGATCGCAGGTTTTGCCGAGATCAGGGGCGATGAGTTGCATCTGCTCGGCGTCATCGGGTCGCCCGACGGGCGCGACCTGTATCGTGGCGCGAATTCAGGCAGCATTTCCGAGGCCGCGTCGATCGGCGTAGCGCTCGCCGAGCGCCTGCTTGCCGCGGGCGCGCAGCAACTGCTCGATTCTCTCCGCCGCTCCGCGACGTGATCCCGAAAGTCATACCGCCCCTGACGGGTCTGACCGTGCTGGTCACGCGGCCGGCCGCACAATGCGCGATCCTGTGCGCCGAGATCGAGCGCCAGGGCGGCGTCGCCCTGGCGTTTCCTGCGATCGAGATCCAGCCCCTGACGGCGCAGGTCGCGGAAAACTTCGACCTCGTCGTGTTCGTGAGCGTCAATGCGGTCGAGCACGGAGCGCGGCTGATCCTGAGAGGACCGACCACGCGCATCGCCGCGATCGGCCGAGCGACCGCAGCCGCGCTTGCGGCCGCGCAGCTGCCGGCGGACATCCTGCCTGACGGCGGATTCGACAGCGAGACGCTCCTCGCTCACCCCGATCTCGCCAACCCCGGCGCTGCGCGCGTAGCGATCGTGCGAGGCGAAGGCGGTCGGGAATTGCTGCGGGAAGCGCTGCTCACCGCTGGCGCCGTCGTCGAAACGCGCGAGGTCTATCGTCGCGTGCGTCCGACCGCGGACGCCGCGCGTCTCGCGCAGATCGAGTCCGTCTGGGCGACCGACGGCGTCGACGTCGTAACGATCACGAGCGTAGAGACGCTCTCCAATCTCATCGAAATGCTGAGCGAGCGGGGCCGCGAATTGTTGCGAACCACGCCCCTGCTGCTCGCGAGCCGTCGCATTATGGAATCTGCACGCGCGGCGGGTCTGCAGGGGGACGCGTTGCTCGCCGCAGGCGCTGATGATGCATCGATGATCGGGGCGCTCGCCCAGTGGCGCTCACGCGCGCGGAGCGCCTGAAGAAGCTCTGCGGCGCGAGCCAAGCGCGCGAGCGTCGCGTGCTACGATAGCGGCTGCGATTTGCGACTCCTCTCGTCCCGCATCATGGCCGACCCCGGATCGGATATCGCCCGCCAGGCGGGCCCTCCCGTCGAATACGCACAAGCTCGACGCGCACACACCTACAGCAGACTCACTACCGCCCTCGCCGTGCTCGCCCTGGCCACCGCCGCCTACTCGTTGTGGCGCCTCGATGCGACCCGCGACCGACTGGACGTCGTCAATGACATGGCGCGCACGCTCGAAGCGGACCGCGCCGTGCTGCGCGCCGAGATCAAGACGCTGGCGACCCGCGAGCGGCAGGCGCGCCGCGAACTGAATCGGCGCCTCGATCTGCTGACCGACGCGCCCACGCAATTGCAGGAACTGGCTGTGTCGGTCGAAGAGCTGCGCGGTCGCACACACGGACCTGAACGCGCATGGTCGCGCGCCGAAGCCCTGTTTCTGCTGGAGCTGGCTCAGCGACGTCTCGCGCTCGATCGCGATATCGAGACTGCGATCGTCGCGCTCGAGTCCGCCGACGCGCGGCTCGCTTCGTTGCGCGATCCTTCCTTCGCGCCGGTGCGGCAGCAGATCGCACGTGAACTGCAGGCGCTGCGAGCCGTCCGTCCGCCGGACGCAGCGGGCATTCTCGCGCGACTCGCCACGGCGGAAGAGCAGGCGATGACGTCGGCTGTGAAGGGCGTCGTCGCGACGGAACGAGCGGCGTTCGATCGCAGCGCGTTGCCCGAAGGCATGCTCGCGCGCGCGTGGAGCATCCTGCGCCGGACGCTGGCGAATCTGGTGGTGGTCCGTCCGGTCGACGATCGCGCCGGCCGCATCCTCACCGCCGAGGAGGCGCTGCTGCGTCGCCAGCATCTGCAACTGCTGCTGTTCTCGGCCCGCACCGCGGTGGTCCGACACGATGCACCCGGCTATCGCACCGCGCTTGCGAGCGCCCGACGCTGGCTTGACGAGTTCTTCGATCTGTCGGATCCGACGGCGCAGAACCTGCTCACGGAAGTGCAGGCGCTCGAGCCGCTCGACGTGGATCCGGCGTTGCCCGATATCTCCGGATCCACACGTGCGCTGCAACGCCTGATGCCGGCGCGCCCAGGCCCGGAGTAAGCACGCATGAAAAGCGGACTGTACCTGGCGGCAGCGTTGCTCGCGGGCGCACTCATCGCCAACCTGCTGCTCGCCGACCCCGGCTACGTCGCGCTGCGGTTCGCGGGACATCTCATCGAGATGTCCGCAGTCACGTTTGCGCTCGCGCTCCTCGCGCTCTACTTCCTCGTGCGGCTGCTCCTGCGCGCGATCAATGCGCGGCGGCTGTGGAAGGCTACGCAACGGAAGCGGCGCGAAGAGCGTGCGCGACGCAGCCTGGCGGAAGGCGTGCTCGAGCTGTCGGAAGGCGACTGGGAGAACGCGGAACTCACCTCCGCGCGTTACGCGCGCGATGCGGCGCATCCGGCGGCGCACTACCTCGTTGCGGCGCGCGCGGCCGAGCTGCAGGGCGTCACGCAACGGCGCGACGAATGGCTCGCCAAGGCGATCGATGCATCGGCGGATCGGCGCGCACCGGCGCTCATCATGCAGGCCGAACTGCACCTGAAGCACAAGGAGTCTCAGGCGGCGATCACAACGCTCGAGCAACTCGCAGCAAGCGGCGCCCAGAACGCCCGCGGAATGTTGCTGTTGGCTCGCGCGCTTCGGCAACAGGGCGACTGGCGACGGCTGAAGGAACTGGAGCCTCGGCTGCGCAGCACGCGCGGCGTGCCAGCCACGCTCGCCGACGAAACCGTCGCGCAGATCTATCTGGATCGGCTGAAGGCCGCCGGCGACGCCGCCGACGCGGCTGAGCTGCAGGCTGCCTGGAAGGACGTACCGAAGTCGCTTGCGCAGCGACCCGACGTTGTCGTGGCCTACGCCCGCGCCGCGATGGCGTGCGACGATCACGAGGAAGCGGAGATCGCGCTGCGCCACAATATCGAGCGCGTGTGGAATGAGGCGACCGTGCTCACCTATGGTGAACTCGAAACGGACGAACCGTTCCGGTCGCTCGAGCGCGCCGAGAGCTGGCTGCCCGATCACTCCGAGGACGCAGCACTTCTTCTGACCTGCGCACAACTCGCGGCCCGGGCGGAGTTGTACGGCAAGGCGCGAAGTTTTCTTGAGACGAGCATCGCCATCCGGCCGCGTCTCGAGGCGTATCAACTGCTCGCAAGTCTGATGGAGCAGCTCGGCGAGCGCGATCGCGCCATGCAGGCGTTGAACGACGCGCTTGCTCTTGCGCTCGGGCGCAAGGCGAAGCTCCGGGTGCGGGCGCGCCGCTGGCTCGATCGCCGACAAAGCGAGCGGAGACGTAACTGAAGTGAATAGCGGACAGCGGACAGCGGACGGCGGCAGGAACGGCTTGCTGCCTGATTCATTGAGGCGGCGTCGCAGCGGTCGAAGCCCACGTCGCGGATCCGAGCGGTTCGCTATCACTGTCCGCTGTCCGCCGTCCGCCGTTCACTAGCCATGTCCTACGCCCGCATCACCTTGCTGCCCTCAGGTCAGTCGCTCAGCGTCGAGGAGGGCGAGACGATCCTGGATGCGGCGTTACGCGCCGGCCTCAACCTGCCGCATAGCTGCAAGGGCGGTCATTGCTCCGCCTGCCGGGCGCGCATCCGCAACGGGGAGGTACGCTATCCGTTCGGTCGGCCGCTTGGCCTCATGGAAGACGAAGAACTCGCTGGGTATGCGCTGCTGTGTCAGGCGCACGCCGCCAGCGCTGAACTCGCGATCGACGTGCGCGAGGTCAATCCCCCTGCGCCGGAAATTCATCTGAAGAGCGTGCCGTGCCGCATCGAACGCATGCAGCTCGCGGCGCCCGACGTCATGGCGGTCTTTCTGCGGCTGCCGGCCAGCGAGCCCTTTCATTTCGTCGCCGGCCAGTACGTTGACATCATGTTGCCGCAGAACCGCCGCCGCAGTTTCTCGATTGCGAACCCGCCGCATGACGCCGGGCTCATCGAGCTGCATATTCGCCGCGTCGCAAGCGGCGAATTCACGCAGCAGTTGTTCTCCGGAATGAGCGAGAAGACGCTCCTGCGGATCGAAGGTCCGCTCGGCCAGTTCTGGTTCCGCGAAGAATCGCCGCGGCCCGCGCTGATGATCGGCGGCGGCACGGGCTACGCGCCGTTGCGAGCGATGCTGCGACATCTGCTCGAGCGCGGTGAACGCCGTCCGTTGCATCTGTACTGGGGCGCTCAGGCGCAATCCGATCTGTACGAGGACGCACAGGTGCGACGCTGGCGCCAACAACACGCGAACCTGAGCTACACACCGGTCCTTTCCGATCCGCCGGCCGATTGGGCGGGGCGGCGCGGCTGGGTGCATGCGGCCGCGCTCGAAGACCATCCGGATCTGAGCGCCTTCGACGTGTATGCGAGCGGCCCGCCCGCGATGGTCGAAGCCGTGCGTCACGAGTTCGTGGAGCGCGGCCTGCCCGCAGCGCAATTGTTTTTCGATTCTTTCGACTACGCACCTGACACGCTCGCCAGGCTGCAAACCCTGCAGGGCGATCGATCGTGAACGGCGAGCGACCGCATGTCCTCATTGTCGGCTGCGGCTATGTCGGCCGACGACTCGCATTGCGGTTGCGCGAGCGTTTCGACGTCTCCGCTCTGGTGCGGACTCCGGCGCGCGTTGCAGCCCTTGCCGGGGATGACATCCGTGCGACGGCCATCGACCTGGATCGCGTCCGGGCAGGCGTCAGCATTCCGGAGCGGCTGGACCAGGCCGCTATCGTGTATCTCGCCCCGCCGCCTTCGACCGGCGAAAGCGACTTGCGCCTGGATCGCTTTCTCCAACTTGCGACCGTGCCGCCGCGAACGTTTGTGTATATGAGTACGACAGGCGTCTACGGCGACGCGGACGGCGACCTGGTCGACGAAGCGAGTCCGGTGCGGCCACGCACCGACCGTGCGCGACGACGCGTGAGCGCCGAGGAAATGACGCGCGTTTGGTGCAATGAACGCCGGGTGCGGCGGATCGTGCTGCGCGTCGCGGGAATCTATGGCCCGGGCCGGCTCCCGCTCGACCGCCTGCGCCGTTGCGAGCCGGTCGTGCGCCGCGCCGAGGCGGGCGTCAGCAACCGGATTCACGTTCTATGATCTGGTGGAGGCCTGCGTCGCGGCCATCACGAATCCGGAGGCGCGCGGCGTGTACAACATCAGCGACGGCGCGTCGATCAGCTCCACCGAGTTCATCGAGACGGTCGCCCGCATCGCCGGATTGCCGCCCCCACCGCAGGTTTCCATGGAAGAGGCGCAGCTCACTTTTGGCGACGAGCGACTCTCGTTCATCAACGAATCGCGTCGCGTCGACAACGAACGAATGATCAGACACCTCGGCGTGAGGCTGCTATACGCCGACGTGGAGGAAGGCGTCAGGCAGAGCCTTCTGGAAGGAGAAGGCTGCGGACGCAGCGGTAGGCCGTTGGCAGGAAGGCTGCCGACGCAGCAGGAAAGCCCTCGGCAAGCCAGAAAATATTCGAAGTCTGGCCTGCTGACGGAGTCAGCCTTCCTGCCGCAGGCCTTCCTGCACACGCCTTCCTGCTGCAGGCCGTCCCAACAGACTCAGTTGGGCTGACTGCGTTTGCTGCCCAGCCACTTCATCGCCGGCTCCCACTGCTTCCAGTCGGGCCAGGCGAGGTATTCCGGCAATTCGAACACGCCCATGCCGCGCTGGAACGCTCGCAGATAGTTCGTGGACTGACGCAGGGACGTGAGGTACGGCACCTTGAGCTTGCCGAGATACTTGTCGAGCTCTTCGAAGAGCAGGGTGTTCTCGCGCACGCGATTCGCGACCACGGCGAGCCGCGCCTGTTCGCGCTGCACCTTGCCGAGCTCCAGCAATTCCTTCATGAAATGCTCGCACGCCTTCATATCGATCGGCGACGGCAGCACGGGCACGAGAATCGTCTCCGCGCGCCGCACGAGCTCATTCATTTCCGAGCCATGCGTGCGCGCCGGCGCGTCGATGACGAGAACTTCAGTGTCGCGGGGGACGCTGCGCAACCCCTCGTCGTAGGCGGGCACGCCTGCAATGCGCGGCAGATCGTCTGGTCGCAGGCTCAGCCAGTCGAGGCTGGTTCGCTGAGGGTCATAGTCGGCAAGCGCCGTCTTGTAACCCTCCCTGGCGAACCAGGTCGCAACATTCGTTGCGATCGTGCTCTTGCCGCAGCCGCCCTTTGAATTCATTACCATCACGTGGCGCATGAGGCCCTCCCTTCGCCGTCAGAATCCGAACTGGCGTGGCCGGAGTTCTTGTTTTCGACTTTGATTCTTATGCTGCGCCGCTAAATTAAGGGCGCGCCGGACAAATGTCACGCGGGACGCCGCTATGCCCTTCAGGAACCCAACGCAACATCTCATCTCGCGCCTGCTGCAACGGGCGAAGACAATTGCGGTGGTCGGGCTGTCGAACAACCCGCAACGCCCGAGCTATGAGGTGGCCGCCGCCCTGCGCACCTTCGGCTATCGCATCATTCCGGTGAATCCAACGCTCGCGGTCTGGGAGGGTCTGCGCGCCGTGCCGAGCCTGGACTCCCTGTCGGAGCGCCCTTGATCCCGATGAACGGATCGACATCGTGAACGTCTTTCGCCAGTCGCAGCATGTCTCCGCCATTGTCGATGACTGCATTCGCCTGAAGCTGCCCGCGTTGTGGTTGCAGCTTGGCGTGGTCGACGTCGAGGCTGCGGAACGAGCGCAGACTGCCGGGTTGACGGTCGTCATGGACCGCTGCATCAAGGTAGAGCGGATGAGACTCGGCTAGCGCGGCAGCGCCACGCTAGCGGTTGACGGTTGACGGTTGACGGTTGACGGCAAGAGCGGTCTTCCCTTCTGACTGTCAACGGTCAACTCTCAACAGTCGACCCTCTAATCGCTCTGCTATTCTGCCGACCATGCTTCTGCGCTTCACGAAGATGCACGGCCTCGGCAACGATTTCATCGTCTTCGAGGCGCCGAGCGAAGGGTCGATTCCCAGGCCCGAAGTCATTCATCAGCTCGCCGACCGCCGCACGGGCATTGGTTTCGATCAGGCGCTGGCGCTCATGCCGCCGCGCGCCGCCGGTGTAGACGTGTTCTATCGCATCTTCAACGCCGACGGCTCCGAAGTTGAGCAGTGCGGCAACGGCGCGCGCTGCATTGCGAGCCTCGTCGCGAGCAAACTGGGACGCAGCGACGTGCGCATGGACAGCCCGGGCGGCGGGATCGTGGGCGCTGTGCGCGAAGACGGCGCCGTGTCGCTCGACATGGGCGTTCCGGATTTCAACCCCGCGGCGCTGCCGTTCGACGCTTCCCGCGAGGCGGACATCTATCCGCTGCGGGTCGGGGAAAAGGAAGTGCAGATCGGCGCCGTATCGATGGGCAACCCGCACGCGGTGTTGCAGACGCCGACCATACAGCTTGCGCCCGTGGACACGCTGGGGCCCGCCATAGAGAATCATTCCCGCTTTCCGAAACGCACGAACGTGGGATTCATGGAGGTCGTAAGTCCGGACCACATTCGACTGCGTGTGTTCGAGCGCGGCGTGGGAGAAACGCAAGCCTGCGGCACAGGCGCGTGCGCCGCCGTGGCGGTGGGACGTCGACTCGGCTTGCTGCACGAGGAAGTGCAGGTCGACGCGCCTGGCGGACGCATGGTCGTGCGCTGGCCAGGTCCCGGCGAGCATCTCTGGCTCACCGGCCCGGCGGTGAAAGTGTATGAAGGGACAGCAGATGTTGACGGTTGACCGTTGACCGTTGACAGTCAGAGAGGGGATTGACTCTTGCCGACAACTGTCAACTGACAACCAACTAGAGACATATGACTAAACAAACTGTCCGCGGCGTCGACATGACGCCAGTCTCCGAAGACGCGATCGCCGACTATCTGCAACTGAATCCTGATTTTTTCGAGCGCCACGCAACCCTGCTCACCAAGCTCAAGTTGCCTCATGGCCGCGGCGTCGCGGCGGTGTCGCTGGTCGAGCGTCAGGTGCTCGCGCTCCGCGACAAGAATCAGGCGCTCGAGACGCGCCTGCGCGAATTGATCGAGGTCGCGCGCAGCAACGACGCACTCGCAACCAAGATCCACCGACTTGCCTGCCGGCTGATCCGCGCGCACTCGTGGTCTGCCTTGCTCGAGTCCCTGGAAGCCTCGCTGCGCGAAGATTTCGGCGCCTCCGAGTGGCTGCTGTTGCTGGCGCCCGCCGGCGGGTCTGAGCTGCACGGCATCGCGAGCCGTCATCTGCGCCTGCTTGCCGCCGAGGCGTCCGAATGGAAGATGTTCGAGACGCTGTTCGAGGCGGCGAAACCGCGCTGCGGTCAGATCCGGGACAGTCAGCGCGACTTTCTCTTCGGCGCCGGCACGGTGGAGATCGGCTCAGCCGCGCTCGTGCCGCTGGGTCGCGAATCCGGAGCGGGCCTGCTCGCGATCGGCAGTCCCGATGCGGAGCGTTTCCATCCCGCCATGAGCACCGAGTTTCTTGGACGCATCGGCGAGTTGGTGAGCCGAAACCGTGGGCGGCGTGCAATAACGCCGCGGGGTACCGGGCTCTGGGCAACGGCTGGAAGGGGAAGAGACGCCTTCCTCATTCTTCATGCCTGAGCCCGGCGCCCGGTAGCGCGGCCCTCTTTCGTTTGGCCAGAGCCCAGCACTCAGCAGCCCATGTCTCCCGCGTCACTCGCCTGGATTCCGCGTTTTCTGAAGCACCTGTCCGTTGAACGACGGCTCTCTGCGCACACCGACTCCAGCTACAGACGCGATCTCGAACGATTCGTCGCGTGGTGCGATCACGACCGGATTGCCGACTGGCGCGCCCTCGACGGTCAGCACATTCGCACGTTCGCCGCCGCCGAGTTCCGGCGCGGCGTCTCGCCGCGCACGATTGCACGGCGCCTGAGCGCCCTGCGCAGCTTCTTTCAGTTCCTGATCCGCGAGGGCGAGTTGCGCGTCAATCCGGCGAACGAGATCAAGGCGCCGAAGGCCAGTAAACGGCTGCCCGAGACGATCGACGTCGATCAGATGACGCGCCTGCTGAGTTTCCGCACCGACGAGCGACTCGGCGTGCGCGACAAGGCGATCATGGAGTTGTTCTACTCGTCCGGACTGCGGCTGGCGGAGCTCGTGGGCCTCGATCTGACGGACGTCGACCTCGCAGATCGCACCGCGCGCGTGCTTGGCAAAGGCGCCAAGACGCGCATCGTGCCCGTCGGCCGGCATGCCGCTGACGCCATCGCCCGCTGGTTGAAGGAGCGCGCAACGATCGCCGCAATCGGCGAGCGCGCGTTGTTCGTCGGACATCGCGGCGCGCGGCTGCAACCACGCACCGTGCAGGCGCGCGTCGCGAGCTGGGCGAGGCGTCAAGGCCTCCCCGTGCATGTTCATCCGCACATGTTTCGGCATTCCTTCGCAACGCACTTGCTCGAATCGAGCCAGGACCTGCGCGGCGTCCAGGAGCTGCTCGGCCACGCGAATATTGCAACCACGCAGGTTTACACCCACCTTGATTTTCAGCACCTCGCCCGGATCTACGACGCAGCGCACCCGCGCGCGAAGCGCAAGCGCTGACAGGTCCGGGCCGGCCAGCCCGGCCTGATGCGGTCGATCGGCGACAACCGTTCGCGGTTGTCGTCCGACGCCCAGTTTCTATGGCGCCTGGCTCTGTGTACCCTGCGGTTTTCAGCGTGAGATCAGCCCGGAAAATTCCAAGTGCAGCAGTTTGAAGGCACAACCATCCTCTCCCTGCGGCGAAGCGGCGTCGTCGTCGTCGGCGGCGATGGTCAGGTCTCGATGGGCGCCACGGTGATGAAGGGCAACGCGCGCAAGGTGCGCCGTCTGTACGACGGCAAAGTGCTGGCCGGATTTGCAGGCGGCACCGCGGACGCATTCACGCTGTTCGAGCGCTTTGAGAACAAGCTGCAGCAGTACGGCAATCTGACTCGCGCGGCCATCGAGCTCGCGAAAGACTGGCGCACCGACCGCAGCCTCCGACGTCTGGAAGCGCTGCTGTGCGTCGCGGATGCGAAGACCTCGTTCATCGTCTCGGGCAACGGCGACGTCATCGAGCCGGAGGACGACATCATGGCGATTGGCTCCGGCGGTCCCTACGCTCAGGCTGCAGCGCGCGCGCTCACGCAGAACACCGATCTCGATGCTCGCAGCATCGTCGAGAAAGCATTGAACATCGCTGCGGACATCTGCATTTATACCAATCGCAATCTGACGATCGAAGAGCTTCGATCGTGAGATTGCTGGCCATCGGCTTACTGGCGAACCGGCAACCGGCCAGAGATGAATGCACGCTTGACGCCCGTTCTGGCCAGTCGCCAGTTGACCAGTAGCCCATCTGACCTCCTGCCATGTCCATGACCCCAAGAGAAATCGTTCAGGAGCTCGACAAACACATCGTCGGGCAGAGCGCGGCGAAACGCGCCGTCGCGATTGCGCTGCGCAACCGTTGGCGGCGTATGCAGGTAGGTGAGGATCTGCGCGCGGAAATTACGCCGAAGAACATCCTCATGATCGGCCCCACCGGCGTCGGCAAGACGGAGATCGCGCGGCGGCTCGCGCGCCTTGCGCGTGCGCCCTTCATCAAGGTCGAAGCCACGAAATTCACCGAAGTCGGCTACGTGGGCCGCGAAGTCGACTCGATCATCAAGGATCTGATGGATGTCGCCTTCAAGATGACGCGCGAAGAAGAGATGGAGAAAGTTCGCCACCGCGCGATGGACGCCGCCGAGGAACGCGTGCTCGACGTGCTGCTGCCGCGGCCGAAATCGATCGGTTTCGGCGCGGAGCCTGAAGCGAGCCCGCGCGATGCGGATACGCGGCAGAAGTTCCGCAAGATGCTGCGGGAAGGACAGCTCGACGAGCGCGAAATCGAGATTGATGTGCGCGCCCTGCCGGTCGGCGTCGAGATCATGGCGCCGGCGGGCATGGAAGACCTGACGCAGCAGCTGCAGAGCATGTTCTCGAACCTCGGCGGCGCGCGCACCAGCACGCGCAAGGTGAAGGTGCGCGAAGCCTTCAAGCTGCTGACCGACGAGGAGGCCGCGAAGATGATCAACGAAGAGGAGCTGAAGCTGCGTGCGCTCGCCAATGCGGAGCAGAACGGCATCGTGTTCCTCGATGAGATCGACAAGATCGCCCGGCGCCAGGAAACTCACGGCGCTGATGTCTCGCGCGAAGGCGTGCAGCGCGACCTGTTGCCCCTGGTCGAGGGGAGCACGGTGACCACCAAGCACGGCATGGTGAAAACCGATCACATCCTGTTCATCGCATCGGGCGCGTTTCACATGTCGAAGCCGTCGGACCTCATTCCCGAACTGCAGGGCCGCTTTCCGATTCGCGTCGGGCTCGACGCCCTCAACGCCGATGACTTCATTCGCATTCTCACTGAGCCGGACGCCTCGCTGTGCACGCAATATCGCGCGCTGCTCGCCACTGAGGGCGTGACGCTGGAGTTCGCCGAAAGCGGCGTGCGGCGCATCGCCGAAGTCGCCTGGCGCGTGAACGAGCGCACCGAAAACATCGGCGCGCGCAGGCTCCACACGGTGCTCGAACGTCTGCTCGAAACGCTCTCGTTCGAGGCGGCCGACCGGACGGGGTACAGCGTCACGATCGACGCCGACTATGTCGACAAGCACCTGGGCGAGCTGGTGAAAGATGAGGATCTGACGAGGTACATCCTGTGAAGGCGCCGGGCTCTGGGGCGCGGGGCTCGGGTCAGGACAAGGCGACCCGTTAGCTTGCGACACGCGCGCTCGAGCTCTTGCCATTGCCCTCAAGCCCCGTGCCGATCCCGATGATGCCCCACCCCACCTCCCTCAAACTGCGCACCCGTTCCCGCGTGCTCGAGGTCGTGTTCGACGACGGCGCTCAGTTCGAGCTGCCGTTCGAATACCTGCGCGTCTATTCACCGTCGGCTGAAGTGCGTGGCCATGGCCCCGGTCAGGAGACGTTGCAGATCGGCAAGCACGAGGTCGGCATAACGAAGATCGAACCCGTCGGCGCCTACGCCGTGCGGCTCGTGTTCGACGACGGCCACGACACGGGCCTTTATACCTGGGCGTATCTGCACGAACTCGGCCGTGAGCGCGAACAGAAGTGGGCGCAGTATCTGGCGCGGCTGGCGGATCTCGGCATTCCCTATCCGACGTCGACGCCAGGGCGTAAGGCGTGAGGGCGAAATGGCGTGAGGAAGCAGAAACGTAAAGACGCGAGGACGTGAGGACGGCAGAGCGGTTTCCGCGCCATTACGTCCCTGCGCTCTCACGCCGTTACGTCCTTACGACCTCCCGTCCTCTCGTCCTTACGTCCTTACGTCCTTGCGTCCACACGGCTAATATGCCGCTCTCACGATGCGAGCCGCGATGACGACCGGTCAGGACAAACCTTCTCCTCCCTCCGCAACCACCGACTTCGGTTATCAGCAGGTGCCGGCGGCGGAAAAGGCGTCGCGTGTGCGCGCCGTGTTCGAGTCGGTCGCCGGCAACTACGATCTGATGAACGACCTGATGTCCGGCGGCGCACATCGACTCTGGAAGCAGTTTGCGTTGTCGCAAACAGGGCTGCGCCCGGGTCAGCGTGCGCTCGACGTTGCGGGCGGCACAGGGGACCTTGCCGGCGGCATGGCGAAACAGGTCGGCGCGGCCGGGCTGGTGATGCTCACCGACATCAACGCCGCAATGCTGAGTGTGGGCCGCGATGCGCTCGTCGATCGGGGCGTCGTCGCCAATGTGCGGTATGCAATCGCGGACGCCGAACGCCTTCCTTTTCCGGACGCGAGCTTCGACTGCGTGACCATCGGCTTTGGTCTGCGCAACGTCACCGACAAGATGGCCGCGCTGCAATCGATGGCGCGCGTCCTCAGACCGGGCGGACAACTGCTGATTCTCGAGTTTTCGCATCCCGTGGCGCCAGGACTGAAGCCGATCTACGACGCTTATTCGTTCACGGTGTTGCCGTGGCTCGGCAAGGTCGTCGCCAAAGACGCCGCCAGCTACCGTTATCTCGCTGAATCGATTCGGCGCTTCCCCGGGCAGGACGACCTGCTGGCGATGATGCGCGAAGCCGGGCTCGAGAATTGCCGCTACCACAACCTCGCCGGCGGCATCGTCGCATTGCATCGAGGCTATCGCCTCTAGGGCGTCGGGCCTGGGGCGCTGGGCTCGGGTAAGATGAACGGAATTCTCCACGCGAACTCCATGCGGCCCCTGTACCTGGGTTTCCGTTCTGTTCTGACCCAAGCCCCAAGCCCCGAGTCCAGAGCCCTTAGCCATGCGCCTGACGCCGCTTGAATCAGTGCTCAATCGCAATATCGCGGCGTCCTCCGCTGCGCGCGCGCTGTGCAAACGCATCGAAGGCAAAGTGCTTGCGCTGCACGTCGAGGGCGCACCCATCAGTGTGTACTTCGCGGCGCACGGCGAGCGCATGACGCTCGACACCAGGCACGAGGGTTCGCCGACGGCGACGCTTTCCGGCACGCCCCTCTCCCTGCTGCGGCTCGCGGGTCCAAAGCCGGAAACCGTGCTGCGTGCGCGCTCCGTGCACATTGAAGGCGACGCCGAGGCTGCGTACGCGTTCAGCGAACTGCTGAAGGCGGCGCGGCCCGATCTTGAGGAGGAGCTGTCGCGCGTCATCGGCGACGTCGCGGCCCACCAGGTCGGCAACGTCGCTAGGTCGGCGCTCGGTTTTGCGCGCCGCGCCGCCGACACCTTTGCTCAGAACGTCGCGGAGTATCTGCAGGAGGAAGGCCGCGACCTGCCCAGCCGCACGGAAGCCGAAGAGTTCGTCGCCGGCGTCGACGCTCTGCGCGACAGCGTGGATCGCGCGGAGGCGCGCATCGCGCTGCTTGAGAAGCGGTTGGCGGTTAGCGGTTAGTCCGAAAAGAACTCCGCATTGCGCATGCCAGCAAACGTCTACGCCGACCGAGCCGCCGTTTCACTAACCGCCAACCGCTAACCGCCAAGCGCTTCCTTCTCCATGCGTCCTCGCGTCATCGCCCGCCTGTTGCAGATTCAGCGCGTCCTCGTGCGCCACAGGCTCGATGAGATCATTCGCGCCACGCACCTCTATCGCCCCGTGCGCTTCATCTTCCTGCTGTCGCCGGCCGCGTGGTTCCGGCGCGAACGCGCCGGGCCGCGCGGCGAGCGGTTGCGCCTCGCGCTCGAGGAACTCGGGCCGATCTTCATGAAGTTCGGCCAGATGATGTCCACGCGACGCGATCTGTTGCCGCGCGACATCGCTGATGAACTGGAGAAATTGCAGGATCGGGTGCCGCCCTTCCCTGGCGCCGCTGCGCGTGAGCTGGTCGAATCCGCTTATGGCCGCGCGCTGACGGACGTTTTCGCGCGTTTCGAGGAATCGCCGCTCGCCGCAGCCACGATCGCGCAGGTGCATCCGGCGCAGCTCAAGGACGGCAAGGAAGTCGTGGTGAAGGTCGTGCGTCCCGGCATTCGCGCGCTGATCAGGCGCGACATCGATGTGCTGTATGCGCTCGCTCGTCTCGCCGACCGCTACTGGTCGGATGCGCATCGTCTGCGACCGATCGATCTCGTGCGCGAGTACGAAAAAACGATCCTCGACGAGCTGGATCTGATGCGCGAGGCGGCGAACGCCGCTCAGCTCAGACGCAATTTCGCTGATTCGCAGCTGCTGTACGTACCGGAAGTCTACTGGGACTACTGCCGCAAGAACGTCATGGTGATGGAGCGCGTGCACGGCGTGCTGATCAGCGACATGGCGGAGCTGCAGCGGCGCGGCGCCGACATTCAGCGGCTCGCTGAAAACGGCGTGGAGATCTTTTTCACGCAGGCGTTCCGCCACAACTTCTTTCACGCCGACATGCATCCGGGAAACATCTTCGTGCTGCTCGACGATCCGCAGCATCCGCGCTACGCAGCCGTCGACTTTGGCATCGTCGGCACGCTCGACCCGCGCGACCAGCACTATCTCGCGGAAAACTTTCTCGCGTTCTTCGAGCGCGACTATCGCCGCATCGCTCGCCTGCACATTGATTCCGGATGGATCCCCGCCCACGTCCGCGTCGATGAGCTGGAATCCGCTGTACGCACGGTGTGCGAGCCGATTGCGAACAAGCCGCTGCGCGAAATTTCCTTCGGCCAGGTGCTCATCAGCCTGTTCGAGGCGGCGCAGCGCTTTGACGCGCAGATGCAGCCGCAGCTCATGCTGATTCAGAAAACGCTGCTGCAGATCGAAGGCGTTGGTCGCCAGCTCTATCCCGACCTCGACCTGTGGAAGACGGCGCAGCCGCTGCTGCGGCAGTGGATGCGGGAGCGCTGGAGCCTTCGTGCGGTCGCGAAGGATGTGCGCACACAGCTGCCAGACCTCCTGCAATCGCTGCACCAGGTGCCGCCGTTGATCGAGAGCGCCATTCAACGCGCCGCGGACGGACGCCTGAAGCTGGAAGTCGATGCGCGCAACATCAAGTCGCTGCGGGAAGAGTTGCGCGAAAGCGCTCGTCGTCAAAACATCATCACGCTGTGCGCCATCGGCATGCTTGGGGGCGTGCTGTGGTTCGCGCTGGACGCTCACCCCGCCTGGCCGGGCGCCGCCATCCTGCTGGCCGGGATTCTGGGACTCGTTTCACTCCGACGCTGACCGGCTTTCGATAGTCTCGCCGGGTTTTCCTGGTCCAACGCCGAAAAAGGCTTTCCCTGCCCTTTTTCAGCGTCGCCGGGCGATCTGTGGCCCGGACTGGCAGCTCGGTTGAAACACGTTTCAACGTCGCTGCTGGGAACATAATCTGGCGATAATCGGCGAGGTGGTCTCATGGACGCTCCTGTCGCGCAGCAACCTGGCGCTGCGCTCCCAGCCCGGCCCGACGCTCACATAGAAGCCTTTCAGTTCGCCGGTAGGGGCGGCGAGTATTTCCGCATCTGGATCGTGAACCTGCTGCTCACGATTCTGACGCTGGGAATCTACTCGGCGTGGGCCAAGGTCCGTCGGCTGCGCTACTTCTACGGCGCCACGTCCCTTGCCGGGTCCAGCTTCGAATACCACGGCCAGCCGATGCAGCTTCTGAAGGGACGGATGATCGCCGCCTCGATCCTGCTTCCCTATTTTCTGGTGCAGTACTTCTTCCCGCCGTGGGACCTGCTTTTCGTACCGCTGTTTCTGATCGCCCTGCCCTTCCTGGTCGTGAAGTCGCGGCTGTTCACCGCACGCATGACCTCCTGGCGCAACATCCGCTTCGACTTCGTCGGGTCCTATGCCCGCGCGGCCGGCGTGTACCTCGGTCTGATGCTGC
The DNA here is from genome assembly GCA_963723505.1 of uncultured Gammaproteobacteria bacterium. Lineage (GTDB taxonomy): Bacteria > Pseudomonadota > Gammaproteobacteria > Steroidobacterales > Steroidobacteraceae > Steroidobacter. The sequence goes on along the minus strand of CAVRQU010000013.1, from coordinate 20,808 downwards.
TCACGATCCTGACGCTCGGCTTTCTGTTCCCGTACTGGACCTGCGCGCGTCAGCGCTTTCTGATCGGTCAGACGCGGTTCGGTGAAACGCCGTTCGACTTTCGCGCGCGCGCCAGCGACTACTACATCGCCATGCTGCTCGCGAGCGTCATCATGGGCGGCGGGGCGTTCGTCGCAACAATCTTTGCGACGCCCTTCATCGGGGATGGGGCGCAGGGCGCCGATCCGGCGAACCTCGGCGCCGCCATGCTGTTGACGTTGCCGGTCATGATCCTCGGCTATCTCCTCGGCTTCGCATTCATGCAGGCGCGGATCACGAACACGGCGTTCAGCAGCACCTGGATCGGCGAGCACAAGCTCGATTGCCGCCTGGAAGTGCTACCGCTTTTCTGGCTCTACCTGAGCAACGCAGTCGCCGCGCTCGTCAGCCTTGGCCTGCTGATCCCGTGGGCGCAGGTGCGGCTGATGCGCTACCACATGGAACGCATGAGTCTGCATGTCGTCGGCAGTCTGGATCAGTTCGTCGGCGCCCAGCAGTCGCAGGTCGCCGCGGCAGGCGAGGAACTGAGCGATCTGCTGGACGTGGATCTGGGGCTGTAGCGGACTCGGGACTCGGGACTCGGGACTCGGGACTCGGGCAAGATAAGACACTAACCCTCCGTTCCCGCCAAGCCCCGAGCCATCCCTGTGTCGATTCCAGCGCGCTACTTCGACGGCAAGACTTCGACGCTGCGGCGAGTCGAGCTCTCCCTGTACGGCGACGGGCGTTTCACGATCGCCGGCGACAGCGTCGAGCGCAACGCCCGCGCGAGCGATGTGCGCATCAGCGAACGCATCGGCGACACGACGCGCCGTTTCCATTTCAACGACGGCGCTGTCTGTGAGATCGCAGATAACGACCTCGTCGATCAGTGGCTGACGCATCTGGGCGCTCATTCGGCGGAGCATCGCATCTTTCAGCTCGAACGCCGCTGGCGATACGCGCTCGCCGCCCTGGTTCTCACCCTCGCCGGATCGTGGGGTTTCATCCGCTACGGCGTTCCAGCGACCGCCGATTACGCCGCTCGCGTGCTGCCGCGGTCCGTCGATCTTGCGATCGGCAAAGGCGGCCTCGAGGCGATGGATCGCTTTCTCTTTGAACCTACGCAGCTCTCCATGGCGCAACAGGCGAAACTGCACACGCAGTTCGCGGCGATGGCGCGCGACATGAACACATTGCACGCCAGTTGTGAGTTCTCCGTTCCCGGTTGTCCGCAGAATTCAACGACGGGCGTCTCCATCGATGCGCACAACGCACAACGCACAACCCACAACGGCGAAGTGCAGCTTCGCCTAGAGTTGCGCCGCGGCGGCGCCGTCGGCCCGAACGCATTCGCGCTGCCGTCCGGCATCATCGTGATGACCGACGAGCTGGTCGAACTCGCCGAACACCCGGAGGAGATCGAAAGCGTGCTGGCGCACGAGGCAGGCCACATCGTGCATCGTCATTCCCTGCGCATGCTCCTGCAGAGTTCGGCGAGCGCACTGCTGATGTTCACGCTCCTGGGGGATGTAAGCTCAGCGTCGGCGCTGGCGGCGTCTGTTCCGACCGTGCTCGTGCAGGCGAAGCATTCCCGCGACTTCGAACGCGAAGCCGACGCCTATTCGTTCGACTGGCTCGACAGGAAGGAAATCCCCCGCCGCCGCTTCGGCGATCTGCTCAAACGCATCGAGAAGGAGCATGGCGGCGCCGACGGGAATGAGGGCGGCGTCATGAGCTACTTCTCATCGCACCCGCAGACCGACGAACGTTCTCAGTTGTGAGTTGTCCGTTGACCGTCAGAGTGGGGCAGCCGCCCCCTTCTGCGCATAACGGACAACGGACGACGGTCAACCGGGGACCCCGGTCCACGCTCACGCGGCACGCGCGGGGCGCAGAAAGCTCCATGCAAATGGCACGAGCGACAGGACGATGATGCTGATCGTCACGACGCCGAAATTGTTCTTGATCAGCGGCACGTTGCCGAAGAGAAAGCCGCCCCAGATGAACAATGTGACCCACAGGAAGCCGCCGGAAAAATTGTAGGCGGCGAACTTTCGACGGCGCATTGCTCCGACGCCGGCGACGAAGGGCGCGAACGTGCGGATGATCGGCACGAAGCGCGAAAGGATGATCGTCTTGCCGCCGTGCTTCTCATAGAACGCGGCCGTCCGGTCCAGATATTCCTTTTTGAGCCAGCGAAGCTCGCCGCTGAATGCGCGCGGCCCCACCGCGCGTCCGATACGAAAGTTCGTTTCGTTGCCCAGAATCGCCGCAGCCATGAGCAGGAGCCAGATGAGAACGACGTTCAACGTCCCGGTCTCATCGACGGCGGCGAGCGCTCCGACGGCGAACAGCAGCGAGTCGCCCGGCAGAAACGGCGTCACGACCAGCCCGGTTTCGCAGAAAATGATCGCGAACAGAATCGCGTAGACCCACACCTGGTAATCGGCCACAAGCTCGGTGAGATGCTTGTCGAGGTGCAGGATGAAGTCGATGAACCAGCCGATCAGTTCCATAAAGCGAGTCAGTCAGAAGGAGCCTTTGATCTGCCGCCGTGCGCAAAGAACCGCAGCTCCGCTATACGGGGTGAAACGAATGTTCGCGGACACCCAGCCCCGCGCTCCGTGCACGTCGCCCCCGCTGATCAGGCGGCGTCGCGACCGCGATTCACCCGACGCGGACGATTGTGCTCATCGACCAGCACGACGACGGGCTGATAGTGCGCGAGTTCGGTTTCCGAATACGTCGAATACGCGCAGATGATAAGCAGGTCGCCGACCATGGCCTTGCGCGCGGCGGCGCCGTTCAGCGAAATCGCGCCCGAGCCGCGGGGCGCCTTGATGATGTAGGTGGAGAATCGCTCGCCGTTGGCGACGTTGTATAGCTCGATGTACTGATGCTCGCGCAATCCCGACGCATCGAGCAGCGCCTCATCGATCCCGCATGAGCCTTCATAGTCGAGGTCGGCCTGCGTCACTCGAACGCGATGCAATTTGGCCTGGAGCATGGTGCGCAGCATGGCGACTGACGGAGCCTTGACGATAAGGACCACGCAAACAAGCGCCTGCGCGGAATCAGATTCGAAATGTTATCGCGCCGACCGGATCCCGACCTTCAACCGATTGCACCGTTGAAAGCTCAGGGTAGTCGACCTGTGCAACTTTCCTCACGGAATCTTTGCATAGGCGCCGTCCGTGCAACGCTTCCTTAGGCTGCAGTCCGGCCGCGGACGTGTCAAGCGCCGCTGGCCGCGAACAGCCGCTCAACGAGCGTTTCGACTTCGCTGTCGACCAGAAACATCGCCCGATGGCGCCGATGCAGGAACCCCTCTTGCACAGCGTGGTCGAGAAACGCGATCAGCGAATCGTAGTAGCCATTGTGGTTGAGCGCTCCGCAGGGCTTGTGATGCAGGTCGAGCTGCGACCAGGTCCACACCTCGAATAACTCATCCATCGTGCCGATGCCCCCGGGCAGCGCCACGAACGCGTCGGACAAATCGCCCATGAGGAGCTTGCGCTCGGTCATGGTTCTGACGATGTGCAGCTCCGTGAGACCTGCATGGCCGACTTCCTTGTCGATGAGCATCTGGGGGATCACGCCGATCACGCGACCACCCGCCTCCAGGGCGGCGTCCGCCAGCGAACCCATCAGGCCGACGCGGCCGCCGCCGTAGACGAGCGTGATGTCGCTGCTCGCAAGGAACGCCCCCACATGGCGTGCGACCGCACTGTAAGCCGGATCGTTGCCTGAACTGGACCCGCAAAAAATGCAAAGTGTTCGCATTCCCTGATTCTAAGCGTTCCCGCCTCACGTAAATACGCGCGCGACGTCCGCGGCGTAGTGTGAGGCGGCACACACTTTGCGTGTCAGCAAGCGTCATTTCACGCTTTGAGGGCTGTAGTCCCTCAAGCGCAGGCGCGCCCGCCCGATACTTCCACGAACTACGTACGTTCGCGTGACTCTCAGCTCCAAGCATGCAAGGCGCCTACACATCCTGGCTCGTCTGCCTTTCGATTGCGGTCGCAATTGCCGTGTCGTATACGGCGCTCAATCTTGCCTCCCGCGTGGCGAGCGCGCAGGGCCGCGCCGCCCTGGCATGGTTGATCGGCGGCGCGATCGCCATGGGCTTCGGCATCTGGTCGATGCACTTCATCGGTATGCTGGCGCTGCGCCTGCCGATCCGTCTCACCTACGATGTAGGCGTCACGCTGATGTCGCTCGGCATCGCGATCTCGACCTCGGGATTTGCGCTTGCAATCGCCAGTCGGGCGACTCTCACGCTGACAAGGCTGTGCGTGAGCGCCGTGATCGATGGGCGCTGGCGTCAGCGCCATGCATTACTCGGGGATGTTCAGCATCCGCATTACTCCGCTCATCACGTACGCACCGCACCTGCTGGCGGCGTCGATCATCGTTGCGATTGCGGCTTCCTTTGCGGCGCTGTGGCTCACGTTCAAGTTACGCGGGGGCCGCTCATGGCGGGCGGCGGCCGCGCGCCTGAGCGCGGCCGCGATCATGGGCCTGGGCATCTCCGGCATGCACTACGTGGGCATGGCCGCAGCACGCTTCGGCGCGGGATCGTTTTGTCTGCCTGGTGCGCAGCTCGACAATACCTGGTTTGCGATCATCGCTCGCCGTGCTTGCGCTCGGCGTCGTGATCATTGACGCTGCTCACGATCTACTACGATTCCTACCTTTCGCGGCACGTGCGCGACCGCGACGCAGCCCTGGAACGCGTCGACGCACAGGCCCGATACGTCGTCAGCCACGATCCGCTGACGGCGCTGCCGAATCGACTCGGCGTCGCCGCCGGCGCTGAACCGCTCATCGCAGCCGCCCAGCAGAGCGGCGCACATATCGCCGTGATGGTGCTGAACGTGGATCGTCTCAAGCCCATCAACGATTCGCTGGGGCATGAGGCTGGCGACGAGTTGCTGCGTGAGTTGTCGCAACGCCTGCATCTGATGCTGAGGCGCGGCGACATCGTCGGACGGCTCGCGGGCGATGAATTCATCGTACTTGCGCGGGACCTCGCCGTCGCCGCCGACGCGGAAGCGATCGCCGCGAAACTGCTCGCTGGTCTGCGCGAGCCCTTCAGCGTGCGTTCGCAGAAGATTCACATTTCGGTGAGCGCCGGGGTCAGCGTATTTCCCACCGACGGGGCCGCGTTCGATGTGCTGCTCCGGAGGGCCGAAACGGCGATGCGCTGCGCGAAAGACGCGGCGCGCGGCAGCTTCCGGCTCTACAGACCTGACATGCGCATGCTGGCGGACGATCGTCTGATGCTGGAATCCGAACTGCGACAGGCGCTTCAGCAGAATCAGCTGGAGCTGCACTATCAGCCGAAAGTGGACATCGCGACAAGCCGCGTCCGCAGCGCCGAGGCGCTCATTCGCTGGCGGCATCCGACGCGCGGGCTTGTGCCTCCGAACGCCTTCATTCCGATCGCTGAAGAAACCGGCTTGATTGTGCCGATCGGCGAGTGGGTGATGCGTGAGGCGTGCCGCCAGATGCGCGCGTGGCTCGATTCGGGAATGTCCCCGATCAGGGTCTCGGTGAATCTCTCCGCGAAACAGTTCCGGCAAGGCGATCTTGCGAAGATCGTTCGATCCGCACTCGATGAGGCGCGGCTCGAGCCCGGTTATCTCGAGCTCGAGCTCACCGAAAGCTCCGTGATGCTCGATCCGGAGAAATCGATCGCCGTACTCAGGTTGCTCAGCAAGATGGGCGTGCACATCTCGATCGATGATTTCGGCACGGGCTATTCCAGCCTCAGCTACCTGCGTCGCTTCCCGCTCGACAAACTCAAGATCGACCGGAGTTTCGTGCGTGAGCTCATGTCGAATCCGGACGACGCCTCCATCGTGAAAGCGATCATCTCGCTCGCGCACAGCCTGCGCCTGCGTGTGGTCGCCGAGGGCGTCGAGACGGGAGAGCAACTCGAGTTCCTGCGCGAGCTCGGCTGCGATCAATATCAGGGCTTCTATTGCAGTCCTGCGGTTCCGTCGGATGACTTCGTGGATCTGCTGAAGCGCCTGCGCGCCGAACGTCCGGAGTACACCGAAGCCGACATGCTGCGCACCCAGAGCCGCCTGTCGGCGTACACGCCGAGCGGCGCTGGCTGAACAAGAGAAGGGGGTAACCGCAAAGAACGCAAAACGAGGCAGAAAAAATGCGCGCTCTGGGAAGCGCCATAGATCAGACCTTCGCCGACCGGATTTCGTCCGATCTTTGTGCTCTCTGTATTTTGCGGTCTTTGCGTTCTTTGCGGTTACTGTTTTCGCAGTCCCATATACTTCTGCTGCAGGCGATTCATGCCTGCGATCCAGCGGTCGCGGTCAGCCGCCTTGCGCTTCACGTACTCCGCGACTTGGGCGTGCGGCAGGATCAGGAACTGCTCGGCGTCGAGACCCTTGATCACCGCGTCCGCAACCTCCTCGGGCTCCAGGATTCCGTTGACGCTCGCCACATCGTCTTCGGCGCCCGCGATCATGGCCGTGCGCACCGCCTGCGGGCACAGCACTGAAACCTTCACGCCCTCATGCGCATGGGTCAGCGCAACCCACTCTGCAAATGCGACGGCTGCGTGCTTGGTGACCGCGTACGTTACGCTGCCTATTTGCGAAAGCAGTCCGGCCGCGGACGCAGTGTTGAGCAGATAGCCGCCGCCGCGCGCGACCATGCGCGGAACGAGGTGACGCGCAGCGTGCACGTGCGCCATCAGATTAACTTCCCAGATCGTCTGCCAGACGTCGTTCGGCGTCTCGAGTCCCCGGCCGACGACGATGCCTGCGTTCGAGCAGAACAACTCGATCGGCCCATGTTCGCGTTCTGTGCGGTCGATGAACTCCGCAACCTCGGATTCGCGTCGCACGTCCACGCACATGGCGGACCCGCCGATCTCTGCGGCGAGCGCCGCTGCTCCTGCGCCATCGAGGTCGGCGATCGCGACGTGACGCGCGCCTTCGTGAGCAAACCGCTGCGCCAGCGCGCGACCAATCCCCTTCGCGCCGCCCGTTACGGCGACGACCTTACCCTCGACCTTCATGGTGTTCTCCCAGGAAGTGAATAGTGGCTGGTGATTGGTGAAAAGCGCCGGCGCCGCCATTCTCCTCCCGAGCTCCGACTAATCACCAGTCACTAGTCTCACCAGTCACTAGTCACTGACGTACAGATCGTCTCTTCTCCGGCCACGGGCGTTCCGACGCTCCAGGCCGCGGTAGGACGCGGGCATGAGCCCGAATTCGCTGCGACGTCGCGGACCCGCGCGGCGATCCTTGTGATGGCGGTAGCGGCACGTACACTGAAACGCATCGCAGGTCGGCAGCGGCAAGGGCGGCGCCTGCCGCGAGAGGAAACGCTGACCAGTAAAGCGATGGCACGCGGCGCAGACGTCCGCGCCAGGAAGAATTGATACAGCGTGATAGGACGTGTCGGTGCGCGGGGCGGTCGTTGACTGACGCTTCCTGAACCCGAAGAACTCTGCAAGCGACCATCGCGGCGATCCGGACGCCATGAACCTCACCCACTTGTTGCGCCAGCAGCGCTGCACGCGCACAAGAGGTAAGAGCAGCCGACGCGAGATTGTTCCTGCGACTCTCGCCGAGGCCGACCGTGGAAAGCCTACAGTGGATAATCAGGTCGGCATCGTGAGAGTCAGACTTGCCGGGCAAACTAGTCTGACTATGCCCATCCCCTGCTCAGCGTCCCCTTCTTACTCGCGCAGCGAGCGCAGGAAGGCCGCTGGATCATCGCCGCGTTCCAGCACTTCCACGAGCGCGGAGCCGACAATCACTCCGTCCACGTAGGGCGCCAGTCGCCCGACCTGCTCGCGCGAGCGAATGCCGAATCCGGCGCACACCGGGACGGGCGACGCCTTTCTGACGCGATCGAAGTAGTCGAGCACATCCTGCGGTACGGCGACGTTCTTCCCTGTGACGCCAGTCATCGTGACTGCGTAGATGAACCCCCCGCTTGCCTCGCACAGCATCTTCATTCGATCGGCCGGCGTTACTGGCGTCACGAATTGCACGAGCGCAAGCCCCTGCGAAGCGAGCGCGGCGCGCATCTCGGCGCATTCCTCATAGGTGAGATCCGGCACGATGAACCCGGCGACGCCCGCACGCGCGGCGTCGGAGGGCAGCTTGTCCAGGCCGTAGGCGAGCAATGGATTGAGATAACTCATGAGCAGAATGGGACTGCCGGACGCCGGGCGTCGACCGGACAGCTCCGACAGGATCCATCTCAGAGACACGCCTTGTTCGAGTGCGGCGCGGCTCGAGCGCTGGATCGTGGCGCCGTCCGCCATCGGATCGGTGAACGGCACACCGATTTCGACGACGTCCGCCGCGTCGGCGATTACGCGCAACTGGTCGAGGAAACCCGCGCGAGTCGGGAATCCTGCCGTCATGTACGCGACGAGCGCCGGACGACCTTCTTTCTTCGCGTTGCGGACCGCAGCGCTGATGGAATCGCTTGCGGCCATCACAGTGCATCCTTGAGCAACGTACGCTGCAGGGTGGGCATGTCTTTATCACCGCGGCCCGACAGACCGATCAGAATGCACCTGCCCGAATTCGCCTTCGCGTGGCGACGTGCGCCGGCGAGTGCATGCGCGGATTCGATCGCCGGCAAAATCCCTTCAGCGGCGCAGCATTCCGCCAGCGCATCCAGTGCGTCGTCGTCATCGACCGCCTCGTACGTCACGCGGCCGACGCTCATCAACAAGGCGTGCTCCGGCCCAACCCCCGGATAGTCCAGGCCCGCCGACACGGAGTGCGTTTCCTGAATCTGGCCGTTCTCATCCTGCAACAACAGCGAATAGCTTCCCTGCAGCACGCCGGGTCTGCCATACGTCAGCGGAGCGGCGTTCTCACCGAGACCCACGCCCTTGCCGCCCGCTTCAATCCCCAGCATTTGCAGGCTGCGGTCGCCGAGGAACGGATGAAACAAGCCGATCGCGTTCGAGCCGCCGCCGACGCAAGCCACCACGAGATCAGGCAACTTGCCGGTCGCCGCGATGATCTGCTCGCGCGCTTCGCGACCGATCACCGACTGCAGCTCGCGGACGATATAAGGATACGGGTGCGGGCCGATCGCCGAGCCAAGGCAGTAATACGTACCGTTGGGATCGGACACCCAGTCGCGCAGCGCTTCATCGACGGCGGCGCGCAACGTCTGGTCGCCGCTCGTCACGGGCACAACGGTCGCCCCGAGGAGTTTCATGCGTCCGACGTTCGGCGCCTGCCGCTCCATGTCGACCGATCCCATATACACAGTGCAAGGCATGCCAAGCCGCGCGCAGGCGGCGGCTGACGCGACGCCATGCTGGCCAGCGCCCGTCTCGGCGATGACTCGCTTCGCCCCGAGCTTCCTCGCGAGCAACACCTGACCGATCGAGTTGTTGATCTTGTGCGCGCCGGTGTGGCCGAGGTCTTCGCGCTTCAGCCAGACGTCGGCGTTCCACCGTTTCGACAATGTGTGTGCGCGCGTGAGCGCCGTGGGTCTGCCGACCCAGCTCCTGAGCTCAGCTTCAAACTCGGCGAGAAAGTCTGGATTGCGCAGGTAGCGTTTGACGCCCGCCTCCAGGCGATCAAGCGCCGGCACGAGCGTCTCCGGCACGTAGCGCCCGCCGAAGGGTCCGAAGCGACCGCGCGCATCGGGATAAACGCCTTGCAGAACGTTCGCGAGCAGCGATTCACGTTCATGCGCACTCAGAACTTGTGTCATCGATTTGCTCCCGCTCGCGCGTTGCGCACGAACTCGTGAATCCTCAGCGGATCTTTGACGCCTGGCGCGGACTCGACGCCGCTGCTGACGTCAACGCCGAACGGTCGTACCTGCGCGATGGCGTCGCCGACGTTCGTCGCACTCAAGCCGCCTGCGAGCACCACTTCCCGAATGCGCGCCAGTTGCGACGCGGCTCTCCAGTCGGCTGTTTCACCGCGGCCGCTCACCGGCCCCTCGAACAGAATGCGCGCCGGCAGAGCTGCAGCCGTTGAAGCGCCGTCCCGCACGACCGGCATCAGTTGCAGCCCCGCGGGCGTTCGCAACGTCGTCAGATCCTCGATGTCTGTCTGCAGGACGTCGGGCCGAAACACTGACCACACCTCATCGACGAGAGCCTGCGCGGGATGCAGCATGACCGCCACGCGGGCTACATGCGGCGGCGCGCTGCGCGCGAGGTCCGCGGCGCGCTGCGCCGACACCTGCCGCGACGATGGTGCGAATACGAACCCGAGCGCATCCACGCCAGCATCAAGCGCGGCCTGGACGCCCGCCTCGGTCGTCAAACCGCAAATCTTGATCCAGAGGCTCATGGGCCGTATGGCGTGACGTCGAGAGGCCGTGAGGAGCGTAAGGATGTCGGGGACCAGAACAGCGGTTTCCACATCACCAGGTCCTCACGCTTCTCGTCCTCTCGCTTCACGTCCTCTACGTCCTCACGTCCTCAGGTCCTATCGTCATCAATAATGATCTTCCGCGTGCGCACCGCCAGCGCGCGCTCGCGTCCGCTCGCGAGCATCTCGCCAAGTAGCTTGCGTGGATCGGCGGAGTGCATGAGCGTCGTTCCAACGAGCGCAACGTGATAACCGATATCGACTACTGTCCTCACATCGTCCAGCGAAGCAACGCCGCTTTCGGCGACGTGCGTAAACGCAGGCGGCAAGTATTCCGCCAGTTGATGCAGACGCGGCAGATCCACCGTGAGCTTGTCGAGATCGCGACAATTGACGCCGATGAGAATCTGTTCGTTGTGGCCTTTGCGGGCCGCCAGCACTTCGCGAGCAACTTCGAGGTCGTGAGCATCGAACGTTTCGAGCAACACGAACATCTTCAGCATGCAGGCGCAGTCGAGCAGCGCCGTGATGCGGCTGCGATCCAGCATGCGGACGATCACCAGCACGCCCCCCGCACCGGCCGCGCGGCCCTCCATGACCTGATACGGATCGACCAGAAAGTCCTTGCGCATGACCGGAACCTTGTGCGGCGTGAGCACGGCGGCGGCCTGCGCCAGGTGTTCAAGCGAACCGCCGAAACGCGATGGCTCCGTGAGCACGGATACGGCGCAGGCGCCGCCCTGCGCGTACGCAATGACCCGGCTCTCGACCGTGTTCGTATGCGCCGAGAGATCTCCTGCGGACGGTGATTGCAGCTTGCATTCGGCGATCACATCGAACCCTTCATGGGATAGGGTCAGGCGCGGCGCCGGCGGCGCGTCCGACGCACGCGTCCACAACGCCCGTTCGGATTCGCGCGCACGGGCCCGCTCGAGTCTTGCAAGACTCGTCTGCGCCATTTCGGTGAGTAGACCTGACATGGAAGCGGTTAGCGGTTAGCGGTTAGCGGTTAGCGGTTGGTAAAGACGCCGTCGCGGCGACGTCAATTTCAGCGCGGCGAGCATGATCGAACACAACATCGCGATTTCCTCTCTGACTAACCCCTAACCGCCAACCGCTAACCGCTTCTTGAAGCGCCGAAGGCGGCGAGCTTCTGCAACAGGGCTGTTCCTGCGCCGGCGTCGATTGCATCGGCGGCCATCTTTGCCGCATCCGCAGGCGAGGACGCTTTGCCCATCAACTCCATGACGAGCGCCGCTTGCAGAACGATCGCGTTGCGGTGCGCCCCACGATCGCGGCCTTCCAGCACCTCGCGCAGATGATGCGCATTGTATGCGGCGTCGCCGCCCTGCAGGTCCTCCGCGCGGCAAGGCGGCAGCCTGAATTCCTCGGCGCTGCGGATAGTACGCACGACTTTGCCCGCACGAACGTCGAACAGCGTGAAAGGCCCGATCGGCGTCGCTTCGTCCCAGCCTGGGTGACCGTGTACAACATACGTGCGTTCCATCGGCATACCGGCGAGCGTCTCAGCCATCAGCGCAGCGATGTCGACGTGATAGGCGCCGATCAGATTGAAGGCCGGCTCGGCCGGATTCGACAGCGGCCCGAGAATATTGAAAACCGTGCGCACGCCCAGGGCCTGCCGCACCGGCATCACCGCTTTCATCGCGGGGTGATAGTGCGGCGCGAAGAAGAACGTGAACCCCGTAGCCGCGAGACATTCGCCAGCCGCCGTTTCATCGAGAGGCAGGTTCAGTCCGAGTGCGCGAATCGCGTCCGCGCTGCCGCTGCGGCTGGACACGGAGCTCGTGCCGTGTTTCGCCACGCGTTCGCCTATCGCGGCGACGAGCAGAGCGGCGCCAGTCGACAGATTGAAGCTGCCCGACGCGTCGCCGCCGGTGCCGACCATATCGACGAGCGGGCCGCCCGGCGGCAGCACGGGACGACGGGCAAGCTTGCGCATGCTCTTGGCGAAGCCGCGCAGCTCATCCGCGGTCACGCCTTTTGCGCGCAGCGCGGTTAGCAGAGCGCCGCCCATCGCCGGCGGCAAGGTGGGGTCCGTCAATACATTGAGCAGCTCCGACGCCTGCTCTTCACTGAGATGGCGTCGGTCGAGAATCTGTTCGAGCGTCTCGCGCAACACCATCGCGCGCTACCTCTTGCCGCCGGACATCTGCAGGAACGATCCCATGAGCAGCGGACCCTGGGGAGTCAGCACGCTTTCGGGATGAAATTGCACGCCTTCAACAGCGAACGTCCTGTGGCGCACGCCCATGATCTCGCCTTCATCGGTGCGCGCCGACACCTCGAGTGCATCGGGAATCGATTGGGGCTGCGCGATCAGGGAGTGATAGCGCCCTGCCTCGAACGGCTCAGGCATCTCTCTCAGTATGCCGCCTCCGTCGTGATGAACCATCGACGTCTTACCGTGCATGAGCCGGCCGGCGCGAACGACCTTGCCGCCGAAGACTTCGACGAGCGATTGATGACCCAGGCAGACGCCGAACACCGGCACGACGCCCGCGAACGCCTCGATCATCGCCATCGAGACCCCCGCGTCGTGCGGCGTTCCCGGCCCCGGCGAGATGCACAGGTGTGTAGGCGCCAGGGTCCGCGCCTGATCGATCGTGATCTGATCATTGCGATGCACGAGCACGTCGGCGCCCAGCACCATGAACGCCTGCACCAGGTTGTAGGTAAACGAGTCGTAGTTGTCGATCAGCAGCAGGCGCGGCTTCGAGGTCTGTGCGGCGCTCATAGCCCCTCCTCCGCCAGCGCAAGCGCGCGGCGCACGATGGCGCTCTTCGCGAGCACTTCCTGATACTCGGTCGCCGGCACGCTGTCGGCGACGATGCCCGCGCCGGCCTGAAAGCTGTACGTATCGCCGCGGAACACCATCGTACGAATCGTGATCGCCTGGTCCATGTCGCCGCCAGTGCCGAAGTAGCCCACCGTCCCGCCATAGAAGCCCCGGCGCACCGGCTCCAGTTCATCGATGATCTGCATTGCGCGAACTTTCGGCGCGCCGACGAGCGTGCCCGCAGGGAACGCGGCGGCGAACAGATCGAAGGCGTCCCTGCCGCTCGCGAGCGCGCCGTTGACGCCGCTCACGATGTGCATCACATGGCTGTAGCGTTCAATGTGTCGATAGGGATTCACATCGATCGTGCCCGCCTGCGCGACGCGGCCGAGATCGTTCCGCGCGAGGTCGACGAGCATTACGTGTTCGGCGTTCTCCTTGGGATCCGCCAGGAGCTCGGTCTCGAGACGCGCATCGTGCGCCGCGTCATCGCCGCGCGGACGCGTTCCCGCAATGGGGCGCATCTGCGCCCGACCCCTTGAAAGCTTCACCAGCGCTTCCGGCGAAGAGCCGACCACGACGCAATCGCCCAGATCGCAGTAATACATGTAGGGCGAGGGATTCAGCAGCCGCAGCGCGCGATAGGTTTCGAACGGCTCGAGCTCGCACTGTCCCGCGAACCGGACCGATAGCACGAGCTGGTACACATCGCCCGCCGCGATGTACTCCTTGGTGCGATGCACGCCCTGCATGAATTCCGCGTCGCTCAGACTGCCGACTGGCGGCGAATAGCGAATGCGCTTGCCGTTTGCCGGAATCCCCCCGCGTAACGCGGCGATCACGTCCCGGCGCAACGCGATCCGATCCGCTCGCTGCCCGCGTGCAGCAGCGCGACGCCACGCGTCAGGTGATCGAAAACCAGCAACGAGCGCGGCGCGAGATAGTGGGCCTCGGGCGTCGGTTCACTGAGCTGCACACGCGGCGGCAAGCGCTCGAAGCGCCGGACAAGATCGTAGCCAGCGACGCCCACCAGTCCGCCGAGCAGCGGCACGCCGGGTATCTGGGGACTCGGTTGCGGCGCTTTCGCGAGGGCGGACCGCAGCGCGTCGAGCAGTTCGCTCTGCGTCGCTGGCGCGGCCCTCGTTTCACCCGCAACCGTCAGGCCGCGCTCATCAAGGCGGACCTCGAGGCAATCGCCGAAGCCGATGAATGAATACCGCGCGAGGCGTTCGCCGCCCTCGACGCTCTCCAGCAGAAAGCGCGGACGAAACGGTTTGAGCTTGAGATAGGCCGACACTGGCGTGTCCAGGTCGGCGGCGATGTCAAATGGCGGTTTCAAGCAGTGCTCCTTGAGGTGGCCGGTCTCTTGCGAGTCCGGTGGAGCGGCGAAAAAAAACCCATCCCCGGACTATTCGGAGATGGGTTTTCTGGATTCGTCAGGGGTGTTCGATACGCTTACGCGAGATCCAGCGCCGTCTCCGTTATGAGAGGCGTCGCCACCAATGGCCCAGGCTTGCGTGCGGTTGCGTATACATCGCGAGGGAGTATTACTGGGGCCTTCGCGGCGAGTCAACAACCCCGAGGGCAAGTCGCTGAGGGGACGCTGGCGCCTGCCGGCGACGCCGCTCCCATGCCGATTCCATCGGTTTGCCTGTCGAAAGGCGCGCCTGCCGATGCGGCTGGTCCGCGTTTTCTACCCAACTCGCCGTGTTCGTAACCCCTTTGTCACTGCTGCTCGACTGATCCCTCATGTCCGCCTTTCGTACGATGGCGTCGAGCTAGCGCGCTGTGCGCGGCTTGACTCGGCTGCCCGCGGGAGACGTATGCAAATCTCACAACGACAGAGGGCGATGGGGTCACGCACGAATATCCTCTCCGCCGTGTCAGCGGCGTGCTCGCGATGACGGCGCTCGGCGCGCGCGCGGAGGATGCTTGTCCGACCTGCACAGGCGACTGGACGCTCAGGAGCAGAAGCTCGATGCGCAGGAGCAGCAAATCAACGTGCTGGAGCGCAAGCTCGAACTGAATGATGAAGCCGCGAAAGCGGCGACGGCTTCGACGCCTGTTGTGAAGGCAGGCCCGAAGGGATTCAGTATCTCGTCCGCCGACAACGCCAACACCGTGAAGCTGCGCGGCCTGCTGCATTTCGACGGCCGCTATTTTCTCGACGATGCGACGCCCGACACCGCGGACACGTGGATCCTGCGGCGCGTGCGTCCGACGCTCGAAGGCACGCTCAACGGCATTTTCGATTTCCGCTTCACGCCCGATTTCGCCGGCGGCCGGACCGTCATTCAGGACGCGTTCGTCGCCGCGCGCCTGAAGCCCTGGGCCGTCGTCACCGCGGGCAAATTCAAAGTGCCGGTCGGCCTCGAACGCCTGGTTTCGGCATCCGACCTGCGCTTCATCGAGCGCGGGTTCCCGACCAGCCTCGCGCCGAATCGCGATCTCGGCGTGCAACTCGGCGGCGACATCGCCGGCGGGGTCGTGAACTACTCCGTCGGCTATTTCAATGGCGTGAGCGACGGCGGCAGCTCCGAGCGATCGCGCGATGTCGAAACCGACACCGAGGGCGATTGGGCGGCGCGCGTATTCTTCCAGCCGTTCCTCAACTCCGACAACTTCGCGCTGCGCGGGCTCGGATTCGGCGTCGCGGGAACATACGTCGATGCCTCCGGCAACGTGCGACGAACCTGCTGCTGGCTGCTTATCGAACGCCGGGTCAGCAAACCTTCTTCAGCTTCGCACCTCGACCGCGGCCTCGGCACGACGCCAGCGACCAGTGGAACGTTCGCGGACGGCGAGCGCCGCGTTGACGCCGCAGGCCTATTACTACGTCGGCAGCTTCGGGGTGCTCGGCGAGTACGTGAAGGTTTCGCAGGACGTCACGCGCGCGACGCCTACGGCGGGAACGCTCTCGGCGACGCTCGACAACACCGCTGGCAGGTGCAGTTCGCGTGGTTCCCGACCGGCGAAGACGAGGCCTTCAAGGGCTTCACGCCGCAATCGGTCTTCTCGCCGGCGACAGGACTGGGGCGCGTTCGAGTTCGTCGCGCGCTATCACGAGCTCGACATCGACGACGACGCCTTCGTCGGCGGCGCAACTCTTTCGCCAATCCCGCGACACCGCCAGCAAGGCGAGCGCATAGGGAGTCGGCGTGAACTGGTATCTCAACCAGAACTACAAGTGGTCGCTCAACTACGACGTGACGAGCTTCGAGGGCGGTGCGGCGGCCGGCGACCGCCCGACGAGGAAGCGCTTTCACGCGCTTTGCGGTCGGCTTCTGAGACGCCGTGGCAGTTCCAATAGCAGCTTCTGGAGCATGACATTCAAAACTCCTTGCAGCCGGTGGCCGCGGTCTGCTCGGCCTGAGGATCGTCGCTGCGCCCGCCTCGCCGCGACATCCGCTGCTCAATGTCTCTTACGACCCGACGCGCGAGCTCTACGAGGAGTACAACAAGGAGTTCGCGAAGTACTGGAAAGCAAGACCGGCGACGAGTGAAGATCAAGCAGTCGCATGGCGGCTCGGGCAAGCAGGCGCGCACCGTGATCGACGGTCTGCAGGCGGACGTCGTGACGCTGGCGCTGGCAGGCGACATCGACGCGCTCGTCACGAACGGCAAGCTGCTGCCGGTGAACTGGCATTCGCGTCTGCCGCACAACAGCTCGCCTTACACTTCGACGATCGTGTTCCTCGTGCGCAAGGGCAATCCGAAGGGCATCAAGGACTGGGGCGATCTCGATCAAGCCCGGCGTCTCGGTGATCACACCGAATCCGAAAACTTCGGGCGGCGCGCGCTGGAACTATCTGGCGGCGTGGGCCTGGGCGTTGAAGCAGCCGGGCGGTTAGGATGCGACCGCGAAAGATTTCGTGCGCAAGCTGTACAAGAATGTGCCGGTGCTCGATACCGGCGCGCGCGGCTCGACGACGACGTTCGTGCAGCGCGGCATAGGCGATGTGTTGCTCGCATGGGAGAACGAAGCGTTCCTGTCGATCAAGGAACTCGGTGCCGACAAAGTCGAGATCGTGGTGCCGTCACTCAGCATCCTGGCCGAACCGCCGGTCGCGGTGGTCGACAAGGTCGTGCTGCGGCGTGGCACGCGCGATGTCGCGACCGAATACCTGCAGCACCTGTACACGCCGGAGGCACAGGAGATCATTGCGAGGAACTTCTACCGACCGATCGATCCGCAGGTCGCGGCGAAGTATGCGAAACAGTTTCCGAAGATGAACCTTGTGACGATCGCGGACTTCGGCGGCTGGGGCAAAGCGCAGAAACAGCACTTCGCCGATGGGGGGGTGTTCGATCAGATCTACGCGCCGAATAGCCTAATCCGCCGGGCCTCAGACCTCGGGTGCACACGGATCTGCGATGGCCGCGGAGCGCATGTTACACACCTGGTGCTGCGAATCTCTTGGGCGCACGGCTGCGCAGGAGCAGCGATCCCCCGGGACGTCTCCCTTCAGGCAGAGGAGAAACGTAGTATGACCCCTCTCCCTCGAGGGAGAGGCGCTGCGCTGAGAGTCAGTCTTCTCCTTGTTCTCTTCCATCGCTTCTTGAGCTTCATCCACTCTTCCAGCTTCTTCAGATCGGCCGGTTGCGCGCCGGTGAGCGGCGGGGTTGGCGTCATCTTGTTGCCGAGGGCCTGCGCGTTGTCGTAGGGATTGGAACCGCCGCTTGCGGCGGTGAATTGTCGTAGGGATTGAAGCCGCCGCCCGGCATGGGCGCCTTCGGCGCTCCGAGGCCTGCCGGATTTTTGTGGTTCGCGGTTTCCGCGATCGACAGGTCGCCCAGATCGAGTTTCTTCAGCCGCTGGGTGCTGACGTCACGGCTGTAGACGCCCGTTTCGAGCTGCCATTCCCATACCGGGTTGCCGCGCGAATCGTAGCCACGCGGCCTGAGCGCTTGTCACTCGCCGGCGACGGCGGACTTTGCGGCGGTTCAGGTGAAGCCTCGGTCTGCGATCGCTCATGACTACATCACGGTTGGGCTCTTCCCGCTTAGGGCGGGCAAAGCGCCCTCACAACGATTCTGTTCTGTCCTCCGCGAACAAGCAAACTCGTAGGAAGCAGATGACGCCAGCTACAGCAAAGTGACAATCGTCAGTATTCGCGACTCTGGTCATGTCAGGAGTCCCATCACTTCTTCTCACATGAATCCACCCCGACGCCCGGCACGTCCAAACCCGACCTCGCACGCGGTTTTCTGGGCGTCTTCGCCTACAGCCGTCGCGCGCTGGAACTGGTCTGGACGACCAGCCGCCGCTCAGCTCGCCTTCGCCCTGCTGACGTTGATCGCCGGCGCCCTGCCCGCGGCGATCGCGTATGTCGGCTCACTGATCGTCGACGCCGTCGTCGCCGCCATCCAGGCCGAGGACGCGGCGCGCATCGCCTTGCACGCACGCGCTCTTGCTCGTTGCCGCCGAAGGTTTGCTGGTCGCGGCGCTCGCCGGCGCGCAACGCGGCCTCTCGTTGTGTCAGTCGCTGCTGCGCGCGCAGCTCGGTCAGCGCGTGAACGTCATGATTCTGGAGAAGGCGCTGACGCTCGAGCTGGCGCATTTCGAGAACTCCGATTTCTACGACAAGCTCACGCGCGCGCGGCGTGAAGCCTCGAGTCGGCCGCTGTCGCTGGTCATGCGCACGTTCGGGCTGGCGCAGAACGCGGTCTCGCTCGTCAGCTACGCCGCGCTGCTCGTCAAGTTCTCGCCATGGGCCGTGGTGGTGCTGATTCTCGCGGGGCTGCCGGCGTTTCTCGCCGAAGCCAAATTCTCCGGCGACGATTCCGCCTGTTCCTGTGGCGCTCGCCCGAAACACGCATGCAGCTGTATCTGGAAACGGTGCTGGCGCGCGAAGATCACGTCAAGGAAGTGAAGCTGTTCGGGCTCGGGCCGCTGTTCCTCGAACGCTATCGCGAGATCTTTCGCAAGCTCTACAAGGAAGATCGCGATCTCACGATTCGTCGCGACACATGGGGCTTCTTGCTCGGGCTGATCGCCACCGCCACGTTGTACGGCGCTTACGCATGGATCGCGCTGTCGGCTATCGCAACGCGCATCACGCTCGGTCAGATGACGATGTACCTGATGCTGTTTCGGCAGGGTCAGTCGGCGGTGTCGGCGATCCTGTCCGCGATCGGCGGGATGTACGAAGACAACCTGTATCTGTCGACGCTGTACGACTATCTCGAAACGCCGGTCGACGCGGACAGGGGCGATCGGTCCGCGGGCCGCAGCCGGACGATGGCATTCGCTTCGAGTATGTCGGCTTCACTATCCGGGCGCGGAGCACCCGACGCTCGTCGACGTCAACCTGCACATCCGCCCGGGCGAATCGCTGGCGCTCGTCGGCGAGAACGGCTCGGGCAAGACGACGCTGATCAAGTTGCTGACGCGGCTGTATCACCCGACTTCGGGACGCATCCTGCTCGACGGCCAGGATCTGCGCGACTGGGACGAAGCCGCGCTGCGCGATCGCATCGGCGTGATCTTTCAGGACTTCACCCGCTACCAGCTGATGCTCGGCGAGAACATCGGCGCGGGCGATGTGCAGCACTTCGAGGATGAAGAACGCTGGCGCGAAGCCGGCGAGAAAGGCATGGCCACGCCGATCGTCGACTGCTGCCGCAGGGCTATCGCACTCCGCTGGGCAAATGGTTCAACGATGGCCGCGAGCTGTCCGGCGGGCAATGGCAGAAAATCGCGTTGTCGCGCGCCTTCATGCGTTCGCGCGCCGATATCCTGGTGCTCGACGAACCGACCGCAGCGATGGATGCCGGCGCGGAAGCCACGATCTTCGAACACTTCCGCACGCTGACCAGGGCGCATCGCGATCCTGATCTCACATCGCTTCTCGACCGTGCGCATGGCCGATCAGATCGTCGTGCTCCAGGACGGCCGCATCATCGAGCACGGCAGCCACGAAGAGCTGATGCACCTGAACGGCCACTACGCGCATCTGTTTTCGCTGCAGGCGAAGGGTTACAGGTAAGAGAAAGTGACCAGTGACTAGTGATTGGTGACTGGCCAGAAATTCGTCAGAACGCGGCGCGGGCCGCGTCCACGTCAGGACAAATTTTTTTTTTTTTTTTTTTTTCCCCCCCCCCCCCCCCCCCCCCCCCCCCCCCCCCCCCCCCCCCCCCCCCCCCCCCCCCCCCAAAAAAAAAAAAAAAAAAAAAACACCTCGGCGCAAGGTTCGCCACCACAAAAAAATGACTATCCCCTACCCCCTATCCCCTACCCCCTTCTTCAGCAGCTTGCCCCAAGCACCGCTATTCCCTTTCCGAATCTTCTCCGGCGGAACGGTGACGAACGAAAGTCGCATCGTGTTGAGCTGCGGGTCGTTCGCAAAGAATGGTCCGCCAGGTACGAAGGCGATGTTTTCTGCGATCGCTTTGTCCAGCAACTTGAAACTGTCGACGCCGTCCGGCAACTGCACCCAGATGAACATGCCGCCTTCCGGCCGATTCCAGGAAGGGGTGGATCGCGGAAAGTGTTCCTCCATCGCTTCGAGCATCGTCTGGCAGCGCTGCGCGTAGAGCGCGCGAATCGTCGGGATATGGGTCGTCCAGGAATCCGTCCTTGATCGTCTCGTACACGATGCGCTGCGTGAGGCTCGGCGAATGCAGATCCGCCGCCTGTTTCGCCTG
>CAVRQU010000012.1:0-458549 GCA_963723505.1 uncultured Gammaproteobacteria bacterium | reverse complement strand
CAGAGGTCGCGCTTGGCGCGGGTGAGGTGTTGCTGTGCCGCTCTGACTAACCGCTAACCGCTAACCGCTAACCGCCGACCGCTAACCCGCTGGCCAAAAACGCCTCGATCAGCGAGACTCCCCGCCCCTGCTGCGTTGGCGAAAGGATCCTTCCCATGAACCGTTCGCTCGTCATCGAGTCGCTTTGGTTGCTTTGTCCGTCCAGCAGCCGACGCAGGATTCGATCGCGCAGAGCAATCGGCATTCGCAGATCCTTGCTCGATATCACGGCGCGCTATTCGCCCGAGAACGCAGCGGGTCTCGGCGTCGAGGGACACGACGAGAACGTGTTCGATCTGAAGCCGCGCTTCGCTGAGCGGCCAGGAAGCCGATCTGGAAGCGGCGGCGAAGAAACTCGAAGGCATCGCGCGCTGCGACGCGATCCGCGCGTGCGACAGGATCTCGACATCCTCATCGATGCCGCGCGCGACCAGCGCACGAGCTCGCAGATCAACCGCAAACACATGCTGCCGTTCTTCGATCTGCCGCAGGTCGATCTTCGGCGGATTTCAGAATCTGATCGACGAGCGCGTTCCAAAGGAGCGCTGGCAGGCAGCGACGGTGCGCCTGCGCCGCTATGTCGGTCGTGAGAAGGGTTACGAGCCGATCACGCAGCTCGCGCGCGCGCGATATGAGGAAGCTGCGAAGAATCCAGCGCTGCTCGGCCCGTGGATCGTCGAAGCCCAGCAGTATCTCGACAATCAGACGCGCTACATGGACGGCGTGGAAGAGCTGTTGAAGAAGAGCGGCATCAAGGGCTGGCAGAAGGACATGCAGACGCTGCGACGGCAGATCGACGAGTACGGCGCCTGGATACGCACGACGGTGCTGCCGCGCGCGCGCACAGACGAGCCAGCTGCCCGCCAGAAGTCTACGCGGACAACTCTGAAACAGTTCGGCGTCGACATGGATCCGCGCGAGCTCATCGATCGTGCGCATCGCGAGCTTCGTCGCAGACGCGCACGAGATGCAGATCGACTCGCACGCGCGCGTCGCGACGCAACGCAGGCTGGAATGCGAACGACTATCGCGACGTCATTCGCGAGCTGAAGAAGGAACGCATTGCCGAAGACAAACTGTTGCCGCTCTACAAGGAGCGGCTCGCGCAACTCGAAGACATCGTGCGTCGCGAGCAGATCGTGACGCTTCCCGAGCGAGAGGCGGTGATTCGCCTTGCGACGGAAGCCGAATCCGCCGCCCAACCCGCGCCGCACATCGATCCGCCGCGCCTCGTCGGCAACACAGGCGAGCCCGCGGAGTTCGTGCTGCCGACGAAGAATCCGAATGCGAAACCCGGGCGTCGAGATGGACGACTTCACCTACGACGCCATCGCGTGGACGCTGACTGCACACGAAGCACGTCCCGGCTCATGAACTGCAGTTCGCGAAGATGCTCGAACGCGGCGTGTCGACTGCACGCGTCGTGTTCGCGTTCAACAGCGCGAATGTCGAAGGATGGGCGCTGTATGCAGAAGCGCAGATGAAGGAATACCTGCCGATCGAAGGTCAGATCGGCGTCGCTGCAGTTGCGCATGATGCGCGAAGCGCGAGCATTCCTCGATCCGATGCTCAACCTCGGCATGATCAAGCCCGACGAGGCGCAGCGGTTCCTGATGGAAGAAGTCATGCTGTCGGAGCCGATGGCGAAGCAGGAGGTCGACCGCTACACGTTCAACGCGCCGGGCCAGGCGACGGCGTATTTCTACGGCTATTCGAAGTTGAATGCGTTGCGCACAAGATGAAATCGCACTGCCGGCAACTTCAGCAGCTGCCCTACCACGACTTCATCATCGGCCAGGGCCTGCTGCCGTTCGATCTGCTGGAGAAGGCTGTGATGGAGGAGTTCGTGCCGTCGCAGCGGAAAGGCGCGGAGTAAACGCCATGTGATGTGCAAGGTGTGACGGGTGACGTGTAGCGGCAGCCGCCGCGTTCACCCCGTTCACACCAGGCGCGTCACACTGTACACGTCGTCACTCGAACGATTCAGAAAGCGCGCCGTCCAACAAGGCGTCTGCGCCGTTTACTGTCCGGGGATCGGCAGACACTCCATGATCTCGACCGAGTCGCCCGGAAAGATCGTGAAGTGCGGGTGCTTCTCAAACATCCGCGCAGCAGCTTCATGAGACTCAGCCTGGACAATCACGTATCCGGTCATGCTGTTCTTGATGTCAGAGACGCCTTGCGCCGACGTACGCTTCGTTTTCCAAGCGGGCCTCCCTGGTCGACAACGGCCGCCTTGTTGGCCGCCATCCAGTCTCCCCACGCTTTCATCCCGGATTGCTCGCGCTCTTTGCGCTTCGCTTCATCCATCGCCTTCCACTTCTCGATAGCCGCCGCCGTACCGGTATAGATGGCCAGGAATTTCTTCATAAACAACTCCACGTCAGTGTAATGGTCAGTGTTACGGCGCCGACAACATGACGCGCCGCAGTAGCGAGCTGATTTTCCAACCCGACAGAGGAAAGACGACTGGCAAGCCGCAATACCGACAGGCCTAGCACGCGGGATCAAGCTCGATGGTTCCTCGATGCAGTGAACACTCTGAACTGGCCCCTTACAGAGGAGCGATTCGCGGTCGGTGTCTTCGCCTTCGCGATGCGGAAGTAAGAATCGAAGGTCGAGCGGAACTATGAAGCCTGAATGCCGGTTCCCGGCAAATCCATTTGTCGGTCTGCTGCGCGCTCATCCGTCTTCTTACTGGTTCCAGCGGAGAGAACCTCATGAAGCAGACTTATTCGGGCGGCTGTCACTGCGGCGCGGTTCGCTATGAAGCCGACATGGATTTGAGCCTGGGCACGCTCAAGTGCAATTGTTCGGTTTGCAGCAAGGCGCGAGCCTGGCTGGTCGCCCTCGATGGTCAGGATTTCCGACTGCTGAGCGGGGCAGACGCGCTCAGCGACTATCAGTTCGGCGCCAGATGCATCCACCATCTGTTCTGCAAGCACTGCGGCATCAAGTCCTTCGGACGTGGCATCGGGCCGAGACGGTCAAGAGTTCGTCGCCGTCGTCGTGAGCTCTCTGGAGAATGTCCCGGATGCCGAACTCGCCGCGCTTCCCGTCATGTACGTCGATGGTCGCAGTGACGACTTCCAGTCGCCGCCTGCGGAGACGCGCCATCTGTAACCTGCCTTGGACTAAGCTTCGACAGTGGGCCTCGCCGGCGTCGGTCGCTTCCTGAGGCCTTCGTACTGAAGTCATCAGATCTGTCGCGTCGCGTCGGCGCCCAACATGGCGCCTCGAGAATAACTTTCAGGAGGAGAGCTCATGAAGATCCTCTTGGTCATGGTCTGTCTGCTGCTCACCGCCTGCGCGCAGACGAGGCCTACGACAGTGGCTATCCGAGATGTCACGGTCGTGGATGTGGTTGATGAATTGCTGCGTGCTGATCACACCGTTCTCATCGCTGGCAGGCGCATCGTAGCCGTTGGCCCGGCCGCTGAGATCCCAGTGCCCGACGATGCGGACGTGATCGATGCGAGAGGCCGTTATCTCATTCCCGGTCTGTGGGACATGCACGTCCATTCGGTGGCGAACGTCGCGTGGGATATGCGCGTCGGCTCGGTGGCCAATGTGGATTGGCACTTCCCGTTGTTCCTGGCTTACGGAGTCACCGGCGTTCGGAACATGAACGACGGTACGGCCGACGCTACTCTCAAGCTAACGAATTCGGTCAAACGCAAGCTCGCCGAGGGGAGCCTCCGCGGCCCACGCGTCATCGCCAACGGCCCTGCCATCGATGGCGATCCTCCCCTGACGAGCAACCCGGTCGTCGTGCGCACGGCGGCGGAGGCCCGGGCAGTTGTGGACACGCTTGTCGATCATGACGCCGACTTCATCAAAGTCTATGAAAATCTGTCGCGCGATGCGTACTTCGCCATCGTGGACCAGGCGCAACGCAGGGGGATTCCTGTGGACGGTCACGTTCCCTTCCGAGTGCAGCCCAGGGAAGCTGCCGACGCCGGCCAGCGCACGTTCGAGCACGTGCTGGCCATGGCGCTAGGTTGCTGATCGAAGCCCAAGCCGAGCGCGAAGAATTCGCACGCGTTCTCTCCGACTCGAGCCGTTCCGCGGTTATCGAACAGACTCCGTTGGAATTGTTCCGACACGAACGCCGGCTCTACGACACGCGAGAGCCGGCCGCCTGCGCGGAGACGATCGAGGCGTATCGACGAAATGAGGCGGCGGAAGCTCCTTCTTTGGTCGGGTATCACCACGTCGTGAACGCGAAAAGGATCCTTTCGGACATGACCAACATGCGACTCGTGCCTCACGCCATTCGCCGAAACTGGGAGGACAGGTTTGACTCCGAGATGGGCCACACAATCCAATCGATCCTCCGGCCGATCGTTCCCCTGCAAGCGGAGAATGTTCGCCGAGTCGACGAGGCGGGCGTCATGCTGCTGGCCGCGACGGATGTCGGGATCCCGACGCTGGTTCCTGGACTCAGCCTGCACGAGGAACTGGTGCTGCTGGTCGAGGCCGGGCTCACTCCTATGCAAGCCCTTCGGGCCGCCACGCTCAACCCCGCACGCGTGCTGGGTTCGGCGACTGGTTGGGAACCATCGAGGTGGGCAAACTCGCCGACCTCATCCTCCTCGACGCCAACCCGCTCACGGACATCGCCAACACGCAGCGGATCCGCGCCGTCGTCTTCGATGGTCGGCTCTACCACCGGGCCGACCTCGACGGGCTTCTGGCCGAGGTCGAGGCGTTGAATCAGCAAGTTGAGACCAAGTAAGGAGAACGAGTCCGCCGGGTCTGCACGATTGCAAGTCTCGCAAAGCACTGCACTTGCAGCAATCAAATCCTCAACGCGCTTGCCGCCTCGCAATCCTGCAATCTTGAAGCCCGGCATTGAACTGCTTGCGTGTCGGGATCTGCTCCCTCTAGTCGTCCTTGGCGAGAACGAACCTTTCAAGGGACCAGGGAGAATCGAATGACGACTCAGATGACGCTTGACGCCATGGCCGCTCCTCCGCGCCGATTGCTGAGGAGCGCAGCTGCGCTCCTCGCAGGCTTGATCGCCGTGTTCGCTCTTTCGCTTGGGATCGATCAGCTGTTGCACGTGCTCGAGGTCTACCCGCCCTGGGGCGAGCCGATGCACGACCACGGGCTCAATCTTCTGGCGCTCTCCTATCGGATCCCCATCGGCGTTCTGGGCAGCTACATCGCCGCAGCACTTGCACCGCACGCGCCGATGCGTCACGCGATGATTCTCGGCTCGATCGGCCTCGTACTCAGCACTGCCGGCGCGATCGCGGCGATTTCCATGGATGCAGGGCCGAGTTGGTATCCGATCGCGCTCGTGATCACGGCCTTGCCGTGCGCGTGGCTCGGAGGCGCACTTAACCGCAAGCTGCGTGTGAACGGTTAAGCCAGGGAGCTTTCGCGAGAAGCACAGCAACAAGCCGGCCGAACTTCGCTATCACTTCGAGGAGGCTGGCTCGCCGGTGCTGAAGGCCTTGCAGGCGGCGGGAGCAGTCAAACGCCTTCTGACGCTCCGGCCGGAGCGTCGGACCTGGCTCCGAGCTTCGTGGCTGGAGCGCGCTGATCCGCCGACGTCTGAGCGCGCGTAATCGTTGTGGATCGTCAACGCTGCTCCCCAGAATGAGGAATGTCCCGGAATGTCCGCATTTCCCCACGGTCCTGCCCGCCCCGATCTGCACACGGCGACCGGGGGAGGGCTTGAGAAAGAAAAACGTTTCCGCGGAAACGTATGCAAGTTCAAGGATGCTTGTTCGAGTTCCTACTTCGTCTTCGTGCTCTTGCTCTCCATGACCGTTGCCCACGTTCCGTCAGGGTTCTGAAAATCCATCTTGAACGTGTACTGCGTGGGCGAGAGCTCCTTGATCACGACACGCGACTTGACCTTCTTGCCGCCCATCATGCCTTCGTCGTGATACGTCCACGTATCGCCTTGTACCTTTCCGCGCGGGACCGTCGTCATTGTCATGCCTGAGCTGTCGACACCCGAATAGGTGTACACCTTCTCCTCGGGGCTGTAGCCGAGGATCCGAGGCTCTTGTTCGGCCCCATGGAGCTCGTTCCTTCGGAATTGCACACGACGGCGAATCCGCCCTCGAACCAGGTGCATTTATCCGTGCCCTTGAACTTGCCGCCGGGGCCCATCTCGCTGGGCTGCATCTCGCCTTCCGTGGTCCAGGCGCCGACGAAATAGCCGAGTCGTTTATGCTCGGCAGTGGGTGTCGGGGCCTTTGCATCCTCCGCGCCGGAAGCGAGCTGAATACCCAAGCACGAAACAGCAGCGCAGGCCGTTAGCCATCCGATTCTGATCATGACGTACTCCTCCGACTGTGGGGCCGCGATGATATCGCCGCAGGCATTCGCCATAAATGAGTTGGCCCCCGGGCGGAGCGCAACTCGAAGCCCTCACGTCTTGCCTTACGTTTGATGTTGTCCTGCACAAGCTCGGCGCTCTTGTCGAAGACGGGCAACTCCACATCGCTCGTGCCGAGCCGCGTCAAACGTTCGCCCGTCAGCGTCTCGCGTGCCGGGCCGGCAAACCGGGAAACGCATCAACGAGAGTCCACCGTGCCGCCCATCAGCCAGCGGTTGTCAAATAGCACAATGTCCTCTTTCGATGCGCGCTTCGCGCCATCGTTAAACAAATGATCGACCGAGATCCGCATCCGTCGTGTCATTCGTAAGGTGTCGCATCCGATGCGCACCAGCCACCCATCAGGATCAAGGCTCAAAGTCTGTCAGGCTTGCAGGCCCCTGGCTTAGTCGAGGAAGCCCCAGACACTCGTTGGTTCCACGGGCCGTCCAGGTGGAGTACAGGTTGTCGGGCTGAGCGTTCGCACGCACGCCAGGCAGTCGGGGTTGGCCGTGGGCGCATCGAAGTTTCGATCATTGGAGCAAGGGGGCAGGCGACGGCGGCCAATCGGGTTTGGTGGTTTCGCCATGCACCGAGCGGGTTTCACCGTCGCCGCCCCTGTTCAGCTCTTGAACAGTCTGTCCGCGTCGAATCGCACCTCATCACGCAGAATGAAGTAACAGGCGCGCGCGAGTTTGTGTGCGATCGCCCTGATTGCAACGATGCGATTGCGCTGTCGCGATTTGCGCTCGTAGTAACTGCCTGGGCCTGCGGCATATACCGGTTTTTTTTTTTTTTTTGCGAGACCGCGGAAGTGTTCGCGGCTTCTGTGAGAAGGCCCAGCTCTTTAGATACGGGTTTGCCGTTCTTCTTTTGTTGGTTTTCTCGCTTTTCGTTTCTTGCTCATTGCTGGTCCTGACGCCGTGCACGCATCGGCAGTACGACGCGAAACGGCCCGGCCCGCTGATCCAGCCCGCTGAATGTCTCGCCGGTTTTCAAGCCAGCACGACCCAGGCCAGACGATCGGGCCGATGCCGGGCACGGTTTGTAACAACAGACGCACGGAGGTTCTCATCTTTTAGCTCGCTTGGGCGCCACCCGGCTTTCTCGATGCGCTTGATTCTCTCCGCGGTATTGCAGCGCGTTTGTGAGCCACGGGGTTTTCGATGTGCGTAGATCGCGTTCCATCGCGGTATGCGTATTTCTCTGCAACGCCTTTGTTGCCATGGCTGTCGACTGTCTGCCATTATCAATGCGCTCGCCTCACTGACTCGCAGGTTCAATGTCACGTGCATAGGTGCTTTCTTCTACTATTCAGGACATGCCATCGTGTCGTTGCTGCACCAGACTGTTGCGTTGTCCGCAGCAGATCACGTACTCGCTTCGTTGCTGCTTCGGATAGATGTAGCGGCCGGTTTCGGCAGGATCTTCAGCCGCAGCAGATATGCGCCAGATGAAAGGCTATTCATCACGATCGTCGGCGTGTTTTCTTTCAGGGCCCCTCTTCGTACTGTGACGCACCCCGCAGAGGTGTTCACCAGTTTGTTTTTACTCCTCTCTATAGCCTGCCTCCATCACTCCCGACCATCGACAGCCAATACCAATTGAATGTTCGACTCAACACCCGCAATATCGCGCTCAGCCGTGCTGCGATACGGCTCAAGCGTTTGCAGCGTCACCGACAAATCGTTGGGTAAGCGCCGTATCTCCCACCAACTGACCATCTCTGCTCGTCGATGATCTGTCTTAACCAATGCGTTGTTGGAATGCAGATCAATCCCGCAGTAGAGTTTTTCTTATGGTCAGCTCCCCTCCAGGTGGTGATGCACCTGTCTGCTCGCCGAGGGGCGAAGCTACCACCTCGCTCTCGGAGAGGAGCTGGCTGGAGGGAGTATCAGGCTTTTGCAGTTGATTGCAAGTCTCGCAGTCAGCCAAGGCGCCTGCAGCGATCGAGTCCTCGACGCGCTTGCAGCCCTGCCATCCTGCTCTCGACTAGACGACTGCGTTTCGAGCAATCGTCTCTCGATAAAACTCCGCGCTCAGCTTGGGCGTCCGCTTCTGCGTCTGGTAGTCCACGTAGTGCAGCCCGAAGCGATGCCGTAGCCGTCGCCCCACTCGAAGTTGTCCATCAGGCTCCAGTGGAAGTAGCCCCGCACCGGCACGCCCTCGGCGGTCGCGCGCTGCAGGTGCGTCAGGCAGTTCCGCATGAACATGACGCGGTCGATTCGTTAGACGCGCCGTCGGCGGTCGGCCGTCGCGTGGCCGCGCAGCCGTTCTCGGTGATGTAGATCTCCTTCACGTCCCAGACTTGGCACGTGCGCGCGGGGCCCAGTACATCGCCTCGGGACTCATCGAGCGCAAGCGATCCCACCGCGATGTGCGGGTACGACTTGGGATACGGCACGAAGGCATAGCCGAGGATCTCCTCGGAACGCGCACAAAGCTGCCGGTGTGTAGACGTTGATGCCGACGAAGTCGACCGGGGACCGAGATGATCTTCAAGTCCTCATCGCTGAACTTGGGCGCGTCGGCGCCGGCCGCTTTCAGATACGATCGGTGTAGCGCCCTTCCATCATCACCGTCAGGTACGCGGCGTTGATTTCGCGCGTCGCGCGTTCGGCCGCCTGGATGTGCTCAGGCGTCTCGATCACCGGGACGGCGATGGTGATGTTTTCCGCCGGCCCGACCTTGTGCCTGGCTTCCCTCGCGCGGATCGCCTGCACGCGAGCCATGGGCGAGCACGGCGTGATGGCGAGCCTGGTTCAGTCGGGCCGGGGGCAGCTTCAGCCCGGGCGCGAGCTTGCCGACGCGGTAACCGCCCTCGACGAACGTAGGAATTCGTTGATCGTGAAGATGTGATTCATGCGATCGGTCAGCGCTGCGGCGACGTAACCCGCGTAGTCCGCAAACGCCTTGGCCGTGTCGCGCGACTCCCAACCGCCGAGCTATCCTGCAGCGCCTGCGGCAAATCCCAGTGATAGAGCGTCGCGAACGGTTGGATGCCGTTTGCCAGCAGCTCGTCGATCGAGCGATTGTAGAAGTCGAGCCCCTTCGGATTCGGCGGGCCCGTCCCTCGCGGGAACACGCGGGGCCATGCGATCGAGAAGCGATAGGCCTTCCTCGCCGAGCGCCTTCATCAACTGCACGTCTTCTTTTATCGATGGTAATGATCATTGCGACGTCCGCGTCGACTTGTTCCCGACCTTCCCGGGGTATGCGAGAATGTGTCCCAGATTGATGGGCCGCGGCCGTCTTCGTTGACCGCGCCCTCGACCTGATACGCCGCGGTGGCGATGCCCCAGAGAAATCCCTGCGGAAACCGTCGCGCGGCTTCTGAACGCGCGTGCGCCTCGTGAAGAATTGAGCCGGGGTTTCAGCGGCTGCGACGGCGCGCGCGGCCGAAACCCCGAAGGCTGTTGCGCCAGCATTCTTCAGAAAATCACGGCGAGTGCTCTCTTGTTTCAGCATGATGAACTCCACAGCGCCCACGTCACCGCTCAGCAGCGTTCGGACTAGCGCTCGGCGAACGACACGATCAGGATGGCTAACGATGTGACTCGCACAAGGGTTCGACATCATTGGGATTTCCCGGCGCTCGGCCACGGCGACTACCGCGGTTGCGCCGGTTGCGCCTCGAAAGCGCGTCCAATCAAATCGAGCTGGAACTTCCAGGGATCGACTTGCACGATGGCTGCAGCGTCAGGTGTGAGCATGATCTACTTCGGCGCCGGTCGTACTTCGGCGCCGGGCCGCGGGTACGCGGGTTTTGCAAGCGCCACCGCAGCACCGGGCACGATGATCCATGATTGAACGCGCCACCACCTCGCCAGTCCTGCTCACGAAAGCGCTGCTACGCGCCGCAGAGGAACTGGGACTGTCGGCAGATCTTGCATCACTGCTGCAGGCGTCTTCCGAAGACGTAGCGAGCCTGCAGTCGGGCGCGCGTGTTCTGGATCCACAGCGCCAGGAGTGGGCGAGCGCGCTCAGGATCGTCGGACTATTTCGCACGCTGGTGTCTTTGGTCGGAACGACAGAACGCGCACGAGCGTGGCTTGGCGGTCCAAATCAGGCGCTAGGCGCCAATCCCGTTGAGTTGCTTCTGCATGCCGACGCCCGAGCGGGTCTACCGTTACCTTGACGCAGTGATGAAGAACGAACTGCGGTTGCCGCCGCGATGGCGGCGCGATCACTAGCGCCCCCGACCGTCTGTCTGCGTTGCGCGGAATCGGCAGCGGAACTCCTGCGTTCGCTGATGCCTTCATCGGTGAACGAAGAGATCTTTCACTGGAGAGCACACATGCCGCGCGAACGCTCTCGCACACGCACCACGACTCTCGCAGAAGCGGTGCGCTATGCCGTCATCGGCCTGGGACACATCGCCCAGGCGGCTGTCTTGCCGGCCTTCAGGCACGCCGAGCGCAATAGCGCGTTGACGGCGCTGGTCTCCGGGGAGGAGAAGAAGCTGCAGCAACTCGGCCGTCGCTATCGGGGGCAACGACTGTGCGGCTATGACGATGTCGATGAGCTCTTCGCGAGCGGCGATATCGACGCTGTCTACATCGCCCTGCCGAATGACATGCACAAGGAATACGCGATGCGGGCCGCGCGCGCCGGTCTTCATGTCTTGTGCGAGAAGCCTATGGCCGTGACAGCGCGTGAATGCGAAGCGATGATCCGCGCAACCCGCGAAGCGAAAGTCAAGCTGATGGTCGCGTATCGATTGCATTTCGAACGGGCGAATCTCGAAGCGGCGAAGACACGCGCGCACCGGCAAACTGGGTGAGCTGCGTTTCTTCAGCTCCGATTTCTCGATGCAGGTCAGCGAACGACAACATTCGCCTCAGACCGACGCGGGCGGCGGACCGCTCTACGACATCGGCATCTATTGCATCAACGCGGCGCGCTATTGCTTCGCCGAGGATCCGTCGAAGGTCTGGGCGACTGCCGACGCGAAGCGCCGACCGTCGCTTTCGAGAAGTCGATGAAACCGTCGTCGGCGCCATGCGCTTCAAGGACGAGCGGCTGGCGACCTTCACGTGCAGCTTCGGCGCCGCGGACCGCTCGACCTACACGATTACCGGCACGCGAGGCAGCCTCACGATGGACCCGGCCTACGAGTATGCCGAAGGACTGGCCTACGAGATGAAAGTCGGCGGGCGCGAGCGGAAGAAGAAATTCGGCAAGAGCGACCAGTTCGCACCGGAGCTGCTGTACTTCTCGGACTGCGTTCTCAACGACCGCGATCCCGAGCCGTCGGGCGAAGAAGGCCTGGCAGACGTCCGGATCATCGAAGGCATGCAGCGCTCGATCGCGAACGGACGCTGGGAGTCGCTCAGTATGCGTCAGCGCAAGCGCCGGCCGACGCTACGACAGGAGATTCGACGACCTGCGGTGAGGCGCGAACCCAAGCTCGTGGATGCGAGGGCGGCGAGCCAGTGAGAGAATCATCCTCGCGTCGTACTTCGACGCCGGGCCGGCTGATTCGTTGGCCTCAATTATCCTCCACTTTGTTTCACGATGCTGGCCATCACAGGCGTCCTCGGCGGGCTTACGAGTGAAGCTGCAGTCTCGCAGAGGCGGCGTCTGGACGAGCAGCTGCACAATTACCGCGCGCAGCTGGCGAACCTCGATGCGATTCCGGCCGGCGTGCACCGACGCGGCATCGAACACCGCTCCTGAGAGCCAGTTCGCAAAAATCCACGCCGCAGGACCCTCATTTTCCGACAGTCCTGCCGATGCAGGCTGCGAAGCGCATGAAGACGCGCGCGGGAACGCGAACACCTCATAAGGCATGACTATTGGTCTTGGGCTCGATGCTGAAGAAGATCGCGATATCGCAGGTCCAGACAGGGATGTTCGTCGACTCTGTCGAGGGGCCGTGGCTCAAACATTCCTTGTGGAAGACCCGCTTTCTCATCAAGGATGAGGAAACGCTGGCGCGCGTCCGCGGTTGCGGCGCAGCCGAATGCTGGATCGACGTGTCCCAGGGCGATGACGTCGCGGCTGCAGAACCAATCGTCCAGCAAGCGGCCTCGCCCGCACCAGCGGCAAGGACGAGCGAACGCAAATCGATGGCGGACGAGCTGCAGAATGCGTCAAACGTCCTGAAGCGTTCGAAGGCCGTGGTCAAATCCCTGTTCGCGGAAGCGCGCATGGGGAATGCGGTCAACGCCAGCGACTGCAAGCCGCTCGTCAACGACATCGTCGAATCCGTGGATCGCAACGCCGATGCGCTGATCAGCCTCTGTCGGCTGAAGTTGGCGGACGAATACACCTATATGCATTCGGTGTCGGTCTGCGCGCTGATGGTGTCGCTGGGCCGGCAGCTCGGCCTCGATGACGCAACCTGCCGCGACGCGGGAATGGCTGGCCTTCTCCACGATCTCGGCAAGGCCGCCATGCCGCAGGACATCCTCAACAAACCCGACAAGCTCACGGACGAGGAATTCACGATCATCAAGTCGCACCCCGTAAGGGGCATGAGATGCTGCTCGAGAGCGGCGTCGACAACGAACGCGTCCTCGATGTCTGCCGACACCATCATGAACGCATCGATGGCAAGGGCTATCCCGACAGACTTGCCGCGGAGAATATTTCGCTGATCGCCCGCATGAGCGCGGTATGCGACGTCTATGACGCCGTCACTTCGAACCGGCCTTACAAGGACGGCTGGGACCCGGCGGAATCGATCGCCCGGATGGCTTCCTGGCAAGGCCACTTCGATCCGATGGTCCTGCAGACCTTCGTCAAGACCATCGGCATCTATCCGACGGGCTCGCTGGTGCGCATGGCCTCCGGAAAGCTCGGCGTGGTCGTGGAGCAGAACCCGAAGAAGCTGACTGCGCCGAAAGTGAAGCTGTTCTTCTCCACGAAATCCGGCATGCCGCTGCAACCGAAGCTGGTCGACCTCATGGAATCGCACGTCACACGACAGGATCGTGGCGCGCGAGCCGCCCGAGAACTGGAACTTCGGATATCTCAACGATCTGTGGGCGACCCACATTCAGTGAGAGGCGTCCTTTGTCTCGAGGCGGACTGCGCGAACCGGTGTAGCGCGCTCAAGTGTGAGGATGCACCGAGAGGCTCGGATAGCCGATGCGACGAGCAGCGAGCCGGTGGGTCCGGAACGCGATTGGGCCGACGAACGACGAGGTTTGTCCTTTTCCTTCCGCTGGAAGCGCTGGTTCCGAAGAGTGTGTGCGATATCCTGTCGCCGCCTGTGATCCGATCGACCTTGACCTGTTCAGGAGACCGTCATGCGTCATGCATCCAAGATTCTCGCGACACTGACGAGCGTTCTGATTTTCGCCGGCTGCGCTCACACAGATTCTGCAGCCCATACGCACACCGCCGAACGCGTCTTCCTCGAGAAGATGGGCGAAGGCAAGTTCGACAAGCTCGACGAGATCTACGGGCCCGGCTTCGTCGCGCACGGCGCCTCGCGCGACTACACGCTCGAAGAGGACAACGAATCCGGCAAGACGTGGCGTGCAGCGTTCCCGGATGTCAAGGTGAAGATCGAGCGCACCGTGGCGAACGACGACCTCGTCGCCGTGCACTGGAGCGCCTCAGGTACGAATACGGTGGCGGCGGGCGGCATGCCGGGCCAGGGCAAGAAAGCGAACGTCGAAGGTATGACGTTCTTCCGCTTCGCCGACGATCGCATCGTCGAAGAGTGGAGCATCATCGATATCGCTGCACTCAACAGGCAGCTCATGCAGGACGCACCATGATTGAACGAGAAACCGGGATGTCTCGACGGAGCCTGAGCGTTGATGGCGCCCGATTGAGTTTCGCGCGCCGTGGAGCCGACTGTTGCGCCTCGCCACGGTGTTCTCCGTCGCGGTGCTGGCTGTCGTATTCGTCGCCGGCTTCTTCGCACGCGGTCACATGCCGTGGTTCGGCTCATTCATCCTGATGGCGACGCCGCTCGCCGTCGTCGCGGGGGCGCTGCCGTTCATGGTGCGCGGGTATGTGTTGACCGAGGACGCGATCTTCGTGAAGCGACTCGGCTGGTCAACGCGCCTGCCGCTCACGAATTTGAAATCCGTTCGGGCGACGTCGAGGCGTTGCGGCGTTCGATTCGCATCTTCGGCAACGGCGGCCTGTTCTCCTTCACGGGCGAATTCTGGAGCCGCCGTCTCGGCCGCTTCCGCGCGCTCGCGACGGATCCCGACCGGGCGATCGTGCTGCGCTATCCGAAGCGCACAGTCGTGATCACGCCGCATGATCCGCAGCACTTCATCATGCGAGCGCGCACGCTGGTGAAGCATGCGGAGTTTGAGCGCAGATAAACGCGGATGCTCGAAGGATCGCTTGCGCCGCGGCAGAAGAAGCGACCGATCGCATCAGCCCCCGAGCTACATCAACACGCGCCGCGCCTTTGAGTCCACGATTACGCTTCCATACACGTCAGCGACCAATCGTTTGAAATCTCGCCACCCGAAATTATTCTCCGCGTGCTCGAGAGCTGAGCGCGCGACAGACTCAGCGCGTGAGCGCTGGCGAAACACATCCAGCATCGCACGACTCACGCTTTCCGGCGTCGGCTCGCACAGAAACGCGCGCTCGCTATTGAGAACAGGTTCGTGCGCCGGACCCCTGGTCGCTACGATCGGCTTGCCAGCCGCCATGTACTCGAACACTTTCAAGGGGACATTCTTGCTCGTCGGCCGCAGCGACACGAGACAATCGGCGAGGGCGAAGAAGGCCGGCATGGTGCTTCGTGGTCGTCGCGTCAATATCCTGACTCTGGATCGCTGTGCGTTATTCAGGCGACCCAGCCAACCTTCGCGAGCTTCCTCGCTTGCACCCACACACAGGAGCGTCAACGCAGGATCCGCTTGCGCTGCGCGCGAGAATGCTTCGAACAGCACGTCGATTCCCTGGTATTTGGCAAAATTGCCGCTGTACAACACCACGCGGGACCTCGCACCGAGCTTCAGGTCGGAGCGCAGGCGTTGCACGTGCTCAGGATCTGGCTCCGCGCCGCCTGCGGAGAACCGCCAATCGATGACCTTCGCCTGAGGCTCACGCTCGCGCACGTAGTCGCTCAGGCCCATGCTGCAAACGATGTGTGCGGCGCTCTGGAGGACGCGCTTCTCCATCATCTGCAACGCGCGCTGAGCGGCAGGCCGTCCCAGCACCGAATGGCTACGCAGCTCCAGCGGTATCGCTGAGGCCATGTCATAGATGAACGGCACACGGTGGAGCTTGCACAACGTCAGGGCCAGGTACGAGGCCTCCTCGACGGCGTGTACGACGTCGTAGCGGTTCGATCTCAGCATGCGCTCGAAGGACGACACAGCGAGACGTCCAGCATCATTTGCCGGCGGAGAATCCAATCGGCACGGAACATACTCGAAACGGGTTGCTGCAGCGATGCAGGCGCCGTTCCGGGTATCGAGATGTTCTCACCGATGGGGAACGCAAACAGATCGACAGTGCAACGCGAGTTGCCCGAGAGCACGGCGGTGTCCGCAACTGCGATCGGCGTACCCCGGTCCTCATCGAACGGCTGCGGCGTGACCAGCAGAACCCGAGGCGAACATTACATACGGAGACAAAGCGTGTTGAGTCTTCGCGGTTAGGCAGCCAGCCCAGCTCGACATCGTTGTGCCTCCGAAGACGCTGAAGTAAGAAGAACGTGTTGTTACAGGTTCAGCACTCGCCGCTTACTCGCGAGAAGTTCCTGACCCGTCTCCTTGCCAAGACACCGCGTCACTCAGCGCGGGACAAGGCGTTCCACGAGCGGCGGAACGTGTGCAGCGCCGTATCAGTTCCAAATAGCACTGAGCGGCTGCGAGTCACACCATCTTCATGAACATCACCGCGTCTGCCTGGGTACGCATTGCTCTCACTGCGATCGCGCTTCGCGTGCCTGTTTCTTGTTGCCGACGTCGGCCAAGTCTTCACGCATGTCAGCATGCATCGGCGCCTTTGCTCGCCGCGGGCATGGTGTTGAGTCTGCTGACGCGATTGGCCGCAGCCGAACGCTCGTACGTCGTGACGCGAAGGGCGGGCCTCGCGACGACGCGCCTGCAGACATTGGCCGCGATGTTCATTGCGAATCTCTCGAGCTTGCTCTTGCCGGGAAGCATCGGCGGCGGTGTGGCGACGGTGCTGGTCTACAAAGCGATGGGCGGCGCGATTGAAGTCGTCATCGCGGCGCTGACCGCCAGCAGAGTTGCCGAACTGATGGCCTATTGTGCGCTTGGGACGATCACGCTCGCCTGGACGCCCCATATGCCCGCTTCCGCGCAGGTTCTGCTTGTTTGTGTCGCGCTCCTCACCGCGACGCTGTTCTTCACGGCGAGACAGTGGACGGCGTTGGTCGTCAACGGTTCAGCAAGACGCAGGAGAAGCATCGTCGCGAAAGGCGTAACTTCGGTGTGCGGACGCTCACGTCGTTCGGCGCTATTTCGCCCGGCGCGCTCGCGCCGGCCGCTCTGTTCGCAACCATTCAGTGCGCCCTGGAGGGTGCATCCGTACTGGCGTTCGCCTGGGCGATTGGCCTGCGCCTCGACTTGACAGAGGCGATGTGGATCAATGTGGCCGTTTACATCGCCATCTTCCTGCCGCTTTCGGTCGGTGGACTCGGCCTGCGCGATCTGACGGTGCTGAGCGCACTTGCGTGGATCGGCGCTTCGCCAGATCAAGCGCTCGCGCTATCGCTCCTGATGTTCGGCGCCACAGCGCTCAACGGTCTGATCGGCGCGATCGTACAAGCATTCACTGCGCCGGCGTTTCCTCGGCGGGAAGGACAACCTGGTCACCCACCGATTTTCAGATGAATTGAAACCAGGCTGAAGCGCAGGGACAGCATCGCGAGACAACGGAGATCCCTCGACGCCGCGAGCCGAATGTTCCGTCGCCCGGCTCGATCAGATTTGAACCAGCCGCTGCCGAGAGAGCCGAAAGCGTCGTTGGAACCTGTCACGGTCTCACACTGGCGCGCTCACACCGGTGCGCCCAACAGATACCTTCCGAGCATCCGCTTCGCTTCCGCCGTAATCCTCTGGGCGGAAATATCCGCCGGCAGCGATTCGAACAGGAGTGCGGTCTGGAGAGATTGCAGGCACAGATACAGGCCGATGCGCACGGCGGTTTCCGGTTCCTCGTGACGAATCTCGTCGCGACAGACGAGCAGCCAGCGTCGCATCGCCTCGAGCGAAGCGCGCGCATCTGCGACATCCTGCTCTGACATCTGCAGCGACGCGGTGAGCCGCCCCGCGACGCACGCACGGATAATGCGCTGACGCTGGATCTGCACGCCGGCGAACATGTCGATGAGCGAATTCACGCGCTCGACGAGGCCGCGGCCGTTCCACTGCGGTCCTTGCAATTCTTCTTCGAGCTCTCGCCGTGCATTCGTCTGCAGCCGTGTCAACAACAGCGGCAACAGATCCTGCTTGCTGCTGAAGCGCTTGTAGAACGCGCCGACGGAGGCGTGCGCACGTTCGACGATGTCTTCGACCGTGATGTCGGCCGGTTCGCGTTTCTGCAGCAGCAACTCCATCGCGTCGAGCAGACGTTCCTGCGTGCGCAGGCTTCTCGCCTGGCGCGGCTCACGAACAGACCCGGTTTTCTTGTTCGCCATCGGGGCATTTCAGCACACCCCGGGCGACCGGACGCAAATGGATATGGGCGTTCTCTTTTCTCTCCCCTAACCTCCCGCACCAAGGTCATCCCGAGGAAATTTCGCCATGCATGCCGCCCTGATCGATCTGACGCTTGTCGCCGCAGGATTCCTGACGGCGTTCTTCGGCGCTGACCTGGCCGGTCTGCCGTACGCAGGCGCGTGCGCCGTGCTCACCGGCGTGCTGCTGGCGACATGGCGACTCAGAGTGAATTCGCAATCCTGGCGCACCCTCGGCCTGAGGGCGCCGGAACGCTGGGGCAGGCTGGCGCTATCAGTGCTTGCGCTCTATCTGCTGATCGTCGTGGGAATGCTGGCGGCGGTCGAGCCGCTCGCACGCGTGTTTGACTGGCCGAGCCTCAATATTGCGGGCTATGCCCACGTGAAAGGCAATCCGCTGCAGCTCGCCAGAATTCTGGTCATCGCCTGGACGACCGCCGCGATCGGCGAGGAGCTTCTGTTCCGCGGCTTTCTGCTGGATCGGATCGAAAGAATGCTCGGTCCAGGCGCTGTCTCAGCAACGGCCGCGGTCGCATTGCAGGCGATGATCTTCGGCGCTGCGCATGCGTATCTCGGGGTGCGCGGCGTCGCTGCGGCGATGCTCGTGGGCGTCGTCTTCGGATCCTGGTTCGTGCTGCGGGGCAGGAATCTGTGGCCGCTGATCGTCGCCCACGGACTGACCGATACAATTACTCTGCTGGCGATCTATGCGGGCGTCATGCCACGTTGAGCTGAACGCGTCTCGGCCTTCGTGATTCCGTCTTTATTCAAGGCCGCAGCACCCACACCGTCTTCGCATCGTGCGCGGTCACCCACACGAGATCGCCGGCGACGCGCACGGCGCCGCTGCCTGCAGGCGGGCCATAGATCGTGCGCAGTTCGTTCGTCGCGGGGTCAATCGCAGCGAGCAGCACCTTTGAACCGCGCACCCACACCGCACCCGCGCCAGTGGTGATGTCGCCGCCCTCGCCCATCATGCCGGCCTGGATGGTTGCGACGGTGCGATTCGTGACTGGATTGATGCGGGTCACAGAGCCGTCGCCCTGATTCAATGTCCATACGCCGCCTTCTCCCACGGCGAGGAAGCGAGGAACCGGACCGACGGCGATTGTGGCCGTCACTTCGTTTGTCTGCGGATCGATCCGCTGCACCGAGCCTGCCGCGTGCTCTCCTGCGAACCCCGTGTTCGTGATCCACACAGCGTCGTAGCCGAATGCGGCCGCATAGGAATTCGGTCGCACGACGACGCGTGCAATCACGGTGTTCGTGGCGGCGTCGACGCGCGACAGAACGCCGCTTGCATTACTCAGCACCCAGATCGAGCCCGCGCCGGCGGCAAGGCTCAGTTCCCCGTCGGGATCCGCCAACCCAGTGGGAACCCGCGCCGTGATCTTCTGAGATTTGAGATCAATGCGGTAGACGGAAGAATCCTTGCAGTTGGCGACCCAGAGCGATTCGAAGGCTACGACCATTGCTCCGCAAGGCGCCGGCACCGCCACCGTCGCCACTGGCGCAGCCTTATCCAGCTGCAGCTTTTCAACGCGCCCTTCGTTGGTCGCCCAGACCGCGCGCCCCTCGACTGCGAGAAAATCGACGTAGCCCGGAATCTTCAGCGTCGCCGCTGCATGCTTTTCGATCGGGGTTGATCGCGAACCCGGCCCCGCCGTCGCGCCAGATGCATCGATCGGTTCGGCGCCCGCCGGACAATGCCCCTGAGTCAGAACCATCTGCCCGTTGGCGTCGCGGCACTTCACCACCTGGGCCGCCTGCGTTCCGGCGGATCCCAGGAGCGTGCAACTCGCCAGCAACACCGAGATCGCATGGATTCTGCAGAGCATGTTCAAAGCCTCGTCTTCTTCGGTTTGCGGCCGGACCACAAACGTAGTCGCCCGGGCAGATCGCGCCAGTCATGGCGCCGGGCATGATTATTCGGTCAAACGCGGGCCTGCGCCATGCGAACAACGCACGGAAGCAGCCGCCAGGAGCGCCGATCGGGTCACCCTCGGGCAAGCACGCCTCGATCGCCACCCCGTTACGTCGAACCGCCGGCCGTAAATATGTTGCATCCTGGGCGCCGATTCTGAGACATCCGTCGCAGTTGCTCCTGAGCAAATCCCTGCATCGCCATCGCTCGCACGCGCGACGGGTGCGAAGCGCCACACACACACAACGCCAATGCCGTCGCGCTGCATTTCGATCCCGGCGTTCCGAAGTTCGAACCCGAATACGCCCTGAAGCCTTCGCGCCCTCGCGGATCATCCGGATGCACTTTCAACGACAGCGACTCATAGTTCACCGGGTTCGGCCTTGCGAAGCGTTGCAGGCCGCAGGTTCCGTGGCGCCTCAGCAGGCAGCATCGATACACCGAACTCGTTAGTCAGTCAGGTGCGGACATGCCGCTCAATGTCTTCTATTCCTATTCGCACAAGGACGAGAAGCTGCTCGAGAAGCTCAAGGCGCACCTCGCAGGCCTGGAACGTTCGGAGGCGGTCGCCAGCTGGAGCGACTGCCAGATTACCGCCGGCAGCGACTGGCGCAGGGAGATCCTGCAAGCATTGGAAGCGGCGGACGTCATCCTGCTGCTCGTCAGCGCTGATTTCATGAAGTCCGATTTCTGTCAGAGCGTCGAGTTGAAGCGAGCGATCGAGCGTCACGAACAGGACCGCGCTCTCATCATTCCGATCCTGCTTCGCCCCTGCGTCATCACAGGAACGGCGCTCGAGAAGTTTCAGTGCATACCGAAAGGCGGTAAGCCGGTCACTGAATGGCCGAACCGCGATCGGGCGTTCGTCGACATCGTCGAGCGCATCCGGACTGCCTTGAGCGCCTTCGAGCCGAGACCCGCGCAAGCGCCAGCCGCAAAGCACCCGGTGAGAGAGGTGCTGCATCGCGTCTTTGGCCCCAATGAATTTCAATCGCCATCGTTTCTCAAGGTAGCGCTGCAGCGCGCGCAGGCGGTGGCGCGACTGGAGTACGCGGATCACAGGGGCGCGCAGACGGGCGGGCTGGTGAGGTTAAGCGATTTCGGGCTGGCGAAGACGGGCCTGGGCGTACTGACGGTCAAGTACTCCGGGAGCACGGACGGGCCCAGTGATGCTTTTTTTGAGCTGGATGACTGTCGCGTCCCCCTGGGGTCTTCGTTGTGGCGCTCCACGCCCGTTGATGAACTCGGCGGTGTGGAGATCCTCGCGGTGGACGGGATCCCTTCCAGTATCGAGCCGCTGACCCTGGGCAGCACACTCGACGTGAAGGAAGGGGAACCCGCACTCATCATCAGCTACCCACTCGGCGGACCGCTCGCGTTCTCGTTGCGTGACGGAAGGGTCGTGCAGGTCACGCCGAATACCGTTGTCTACCGCTCCGCCACGCAACCCGGCAGTAGCGGCGCGCCTGTGTTTGACGATGATTGGAACGTCATTGGGATTCACACGCGCCGGAATCCGGATGGTTCGAAGGCTGGCT
This sequence comes from uncultured Gammaproteobacteria bacterium, assembly GCA_963723505.1. Taxonomy (GTDB): domain Bacteria; phylum Pseudomonadota; class Gammaproteobacteria; order Steroidobacterales; family Steroidobacteraceae; genus Steroidobacter. The sequence goes on along the minus strand of CAVRQU010000012.1, from coordinate 437,073 downwards.
TTGCGATCGATGCGCTTCGAGACAAAGCATCCGGGCGCTCGGTCCACGGCCGTGATTGAGAACTTCGCTCGGTGTGAGCGCCAGGACGGCGCCGCCAGGGATACGGTCTGGCGCACGGCGCTTCACCTTCATCAAAAGGGGGAGAGCCATGTCCGTTCAAAAACCCTCGACCCAGCGCAGATCGCCGGCGTCCATCGAGCCGGGCCGATTCAAATACACGCGCCCCGAAAACGCAGATGACGTCGCTGCGCTGATCAAGAAGTACGACGTTGAGATCGTCGATCTGAGGTTCACGGATCTGCCGGGGCTGTGGCAGCACTTCTCGATCACGCTGCCGGAAGTCGGACCCGAGCTGTTCGAGGACGGGATCGGGTTCGATGGCTCGTCGATTCGCGGCTTCCAGGAGATCCATGAATCGGACATGCTGCTCAAGCCGGATCTGCACGACGGCGTTCCTCGATCCGTTTTGCGAGAGCCCCACGCTGGCGCTCATCTGCGACGTCGTCGATCCGATTCTGCGTCAGCCCTATTCGCGGGACCCGCGCTACATAGCGCGCAAGGCGGAAATGTATCTGGCCGCCACCGGCATCGCGGACACCTGCTACTTCGGCCCGGAGCTCGAGTTCTTCATCTTCGACTCGATCCGCTTCGCGCAGGACGCGCATTCTGGCTTCTACTACGTCGAGTCCGCAGAGGGCGAGTGGAACACCGGGCGCGACGAAGGCGCGTTCGGCGGCGGCAATCTCGGTTACAAGCCGCGCTACAAGGAAGGCTATTTCCCGGTTCCGCCGCACGACACGCTGCAGGACATCCGCTCGGAAATCGTGCTCGCGCTGATGGACGCCGGCATCCAGGTGGAGGTCCATCATCACGAAGTGGCGACTGCGGGTCAGAACGAAATCGACATGCGCTTCGGGCCGCTCCTGCGCATGGCGGACAACGTGATGATCTACAAGTACGCGAGCAAGAACGTCGCGCGCCGGCACGGCAAGGTGGCGACGTTCATGCCGAAGCCCCTCTTCGGAGACAACGCGAGCGGCATGCACTGTCATCAGAGCCTGTGGAAGGCGGGTAAGAACCTGTTCTACGAGCCCTCCGGATACGCGCTCACCTCCGAGCTGTGCCGTTGGTACACCGGCGGTCTGCTGAAGCACGCGCGCGCACTCATGGCCTTCTGCGCACCGACGACCAACTCCTACAAGCGTCTCGTTCCGGGTTACGAGGCGCCGGTCAATCTCGCGATGTCCCAGCGCAATCGGTCGGCGGCCGCGCGAATTCCGATGTACTCGGACTCGCCGAGCGCCAAGCGGGTGGAGTTCCGTTGTCCGGATCCGTCAGCCAACGCGTATCTCGCGTTCGCGGCCATGCTGATGGCGGGTCTCGACGGCGTCGAGAATCGCATCGACCCCGGAGATCCCGCTGGACAAGAACATCTACGACCTGCCGCCGGAGGAGGCGAGGCGCGTGCCGCAGGTGCCCGGCTCACTCGAGGAGTCGTTGCGCGCACTCGAGGAGGATCACGGCTTCCTCACGAAAGGCGATGTATTCACGAGTGACGTGATCGAGACGTGGATCGGCTACAAGCGCACGCGTGAAATCGATCCCGTCCGGCTACGCCCGCACCCGTGGGAGTTCCATCTCTACTTCGATGTGTGAAAGCGTGCGCGTCGCGCCGTAGGTTGCGACTGGATGCCTTATCGAACGGGACGTGCGCCAGCGGAGCAGTCGCGAGCCTCGCCGATCACCCTCGAAGCGAGGATCACGGTCCCCGGCTTAACGGGACAGCCAGCTTCAGATAAGCGCGCTGCGATCCACCAGTTGCACATGCGCGGGAAATAGAAGCGCCGCTGCGCTTTGTAGAATCGATTCGGGGCCGGCGCCGCACTGAGCGTAGCTCCAGTAGGGGTCGGGTAGTCGCCGGCGAACTCCTGTTCGATCGCAGCCGTGAGCTTTCGTAAACCATCAACGGGAACGCGTACTTCAACGATCTCATTTGCCTGAGCGGCGGTCGGCGCCGGTTCACGCAGACCTATCACGTGAACGACGCTTGACGTGGACCACAAGGCAGCGCGGATCGCCAACCATGCGGTGCCGCTTTCAGCCTGATAGAAGCGCTCATCACCCCAGCCGAACTCGAGGTACTCAACGCTGGGGAAGTCACTCAGAAGGGGCCAGTTCTGATTCGGCCAGTCCGTCTTCGCGATGGCGACGCCCGTGTGCCAGCCGCGGCGGACCACATGGATCGAGCGCAGCGAGTCGGGCGCCGCTTCGCCGACGTGATCGCTCGTGGTGGAGCAGCCCGAAAGCGCGCAAGACAGCAGTATTGCGGACCACAGCGAGAGTGACTTCAGCATGGGACGCTGGCAGTGCGCGCCGGGTCACGGAATTCGCGAGTTTCCACACACGCGCCAGATGAAAAGCGAATGGGCGCGGGCAACTTCCAGTGTAACTCCCCCTGGGATCACGCGCCGCGTGGGCCGGACGTGCTTGCGACGAATCGGACGATGAGCACATGAAAGTGACGGATTTATTTCTCGGCGGAGGTGACAAATACCCGTCGCCGGTGCAAACCTCACTATGCTGGGTTTCAGTATTTCTGTGGGCGCCAACTACGACGCCGCGTTTCGGTTATTCGGTTCTCGCTAACCGGGTGTCCGTGAAAGGCTGGTCAGCTCACCCGGCGCTGCGTTCGGCGTGATGAAATGTGTTCAGGGAGATCTCGATGATCCTAGTGACAGGCGCCACGGGCAGAACGGGACCAGAGGTGGTAAAAATTCTTGCCGCCATGGGCGTACGGGTGCGCGCGGCAGTGCGCGATCGAGCGAAGGCCGCGGACATGGCGGAATCAGGTGCGGAGATTGCAGTCGCCGATCTCGGCAAGCCGGAAACGTTGGCGCCGCTGCTCGACGGAGTTGCCAAAGCATACCTGCTGAGTGCAGCGGATCCCCAACAGGTGATCTTGCACAGCAATTTCATTCGCGCCGCCAGGCAAGCAGGCGTCAAGCACATCGTTCGTCAGTCCGTGCGGTGGGCCGACCCCGACTCCCCGGTAAAGATTTGTCGCTGGCATGCAGCTTCGCAAAAGGAGCTTGAGGACTCCGGCATCGCCTGGACCCATCTCCAGCCTGTCTACAACATGCAGAACTTCCTCAAGTTCGCCCCGAGTATTCATTCGCAGGGTTCGTTCTCTGCGCCCATGCGTGACGGCGCGTTGAGCATGGTGGACGCACGCGACGTCGCGGCGGTGGCAGCGCGGACGCTTACTGAGGATGGCCACGAGCGAAGCACCTACGTTGTCACCGGTCCGGAAGCTCTCACCTTTGCCGAAGCGGCAGCGCAACTTTCCGCGGCCCTCGGCAAACCGGTTCGCTACGTAGATCTCAATCCCGCGGATGCTCGCAATCTCATGCTGAAGACAGGCATGCCGGAGTGGTACGTCGATGATCTTCTCGGCTTCTATGCCCTCTACAGTACGGGCGCCGGCGCAGCCGTAAGCAACGTAGTGGCGAGGATCACGGCGCAGGCGGGTCGCACATTCCGTCAATTCGCCGAGGATTGCCGCCCCATCTTCCTCGGTAAGAGCTAGGCGTCCCCTGACAGAGTTCCAGGCGCTCCTATAGCTCACCCCTCTCTTTCGGCTTCTCTGGGATCGGCGTGCCAAAAATGCCGGGGCCCATCGCGGGCTTGACGCCCTGCGCCTCCTGGTGACGTGCGCCGCGGAGTATGCCTTCCATGGCGTAGTTGCCCTCGTGGCACGCGTATTCATAGACCTTCTCTTCACGGGCGTTGAGGCTCATCTCCGCGCGCCACGCCTGCGTGTAGTAGATCGGATCCTCGACCTCGAACTCGTAGAAGATCTGCTCGGGCGAGAAGCGCGTGAAGCGTTCGGTCACCTTACCCTTCTCGGACAGATAGATCGGCCCCGAACGCGCCTGCTGCGAATTCACGTTGATCGTCTCGACCACCAACGTGTCGCCTTCCCACCAACCGACCGAGTCGCCTAACCACAGGTCGAGCGTCGCCGGGCGATGTGCGGCCTGCGCTGCGGCCTTGTCCTTCAGGATGGGGACGATGCGCGCGTCGTGCACCATCTCCGCGACGATGATCAGAGCCTTCGGCGTCTGCACGATCTGATAGTTGTTGTTGTACATGGCGTTGAGCATGCCGGGACCGCCGGCGCCGCTGAACGCGATCAGGCAGCGCTCGGGCGGCGGCAGGGCCTCAGGACCGTGAAAGAGCGTGTTCTCGCGCTCAGTGCGAGCGGCCTGGATGCTCTTGCGGCCTTCCTCTGAGAGCGGCATCTGACCATTCGCCGGCTCGACGATCCACGAAGTGCGGTACTCGCCTTTGACGCTGGCGAGGAAGTTGCCGGGATCGACCCAGAAGGCGTTGTAGCCGCGGTCGGCGTTGCCGTCCGCCAGCAAGTTGTCCTGCAGGTCCGATGGCCCCGAGTCGGCTTCGATCAGCTTCTGGAACGGGTTTGCTTTCACAAGTGCCTCGGCCTCGGCGCGGCTCACCACGAGATTGGCGACCCCTGGCGGACGAGTGAGGTTCGTCACCGAGGCGTTGGACCAGACGCCCGCCAGTTCCGGCTTGCCATCCGGGGTTCGCGGCGGCGACCAGGTGTTGGGGGCACCGAGAGATGACGAACAAAGCGCAATTGCGCCTGCGAACGCCAGCCCGATCGAAATGCTCGTGTTCATTATTATTGCCTCCGCCTGCCAGGCGCTCGATGCCGGTCCCCGTCTTGTTTGCAGAGGCTAGCAGAACTGCGGCGAATTTCGGACATCAGTTAGTGAGTTCGAAGAATCGGAACAAGGACAGCGAAGGAAGGTCAAGGCGGAACGGCTGCCCGATCAAGAGCAGGCGCGTGAGACATGCCGCCGCGGTGCGCAATTCCGTCGCGAGGGATCACCGTCGCTGCAAGTTTTGAAGGCGCCGGACGCGCACCTTCCCATGTCGAGTCGGCTAGTCAAAGCAGACGCCTGCATCTAAGGTAGGCGCGCATGAGGGGCATCAGCATCAAGGCCGTCGTGCTCGCCAGCCTGGCTGTGATCGGGATCGACATCGTTTCCGGCATCGCGCTCGCGACCATCTTTGGCGATCCGGCGCTGAACGCCGACATGACGGACGAACAGTTCAAGCAGGCAGCGGCGGCGATGGTGGAACAGCCTGGCTATCTCACAGCCGCGCTCATCCTGGGTACCGGCTCAACCATACTCGGCGGCTATCTTGCCGCGCGCCTGGCGCGCACCGTCCCCTATTTCAATGCGCTCGCTTTCGGAGTGCTTGGCGTCATGCTGGGAGTTCTCACCTCGAGCGAATTGCCGACGTGGTTCAGAGTCGTGGGTCTCGGACTGACCGTGCCCGCAGCGCTGCTCGGGGCCTGGTTTGCGAAGCGACAATTCGGCGATCGAAACTAGCAGGCTGTTGAAAAACTCTTTCAGTTCGCCTGCTAGTCCGGGCATGGACGGCCCGGCGAAATCATGCACATTCTTATGTGCTTGATTTCGGGAGCGCAGCGAAAACCACGCTTTTCGCAAGCGACGTTGAAAAACGGCAGGGACAGCCTTTTTCAACATCCTGCTAGGAAAGCTCTCTGCGAGGAACGCATGTCGGCGGCCAGACTACGCGCCGCGGGACCTGAGCCTTGGCTGGCGGCTTTTCAAATCATCCGCAATCAGTCGGATCTGATCGAGCGGATCGGACGTTAGCCGATCACGCCACGAACCAAGCACTGCAGGCAGCGCCTATGAAACTGTACGGTCACTACATCAGCCTGACCACCTTGCAGGTCATGGCCCTGTTGGCGGAGAAAAGATCCTCCGCCGAGTTGGCGCTCGTGGATGTCTTCGCCGGCGAACAGAAGCTGGCGGCGCATCTCGCCCGGCATCCGTTCGGATACATCCCGGTGCTCGAGGATGACGGTTTCACGCTCTACGAAACCCACGCCATTCTGCGTTATCTCGATAGCCGGTTGCCGGGACCTTCGCATCTTCCAACGGACGTGCACGAACGCGGTCGCATGGATCAGTGGCTGTGCATCGAACAAAACTATCTTCTGCCTGCCGCGAAGAAAGTGATGGCGCGCGAGTACGCAAAAATGATGAAGCTCGCGGATCCCGGACTCGCCCTGGTCGAGGAGGGTGAGCGCGAGCTGCGGGTCGTTATCGGCGAGTTCGCGGATTGGATCGCAAACAGGACCTATGTCGCGGGTGATGCACTGAGCCTCGCCGACCTGTGCTGGTTGGCGGATCTGTACAAGATGTCCGCGCTGCCTCAGATGGAGGCCCTATTTGCAGGCGCCCGCGTCGAGACGTGGTGGAAGCCTTTGGCTGAGCGAGCGGAATGGAAGCGGGCGGTTGCGGAACTCGCGTCGTACGGACCGACGTCGCCTTCGCCGCCGTAGCCGTCGCGGGACGCTTCACTCTCCGCTCTTCTCACCGCCCCCCGAAAGCTGTCGAGCTTCCGGTACGCGCGGTCGCGTCGCCAGAAAGTGGCGCAACGCGCGGCTTGAAAATGGCTCTATGAAGCAGCGGGGGCGCGCTCAAGAATGCGCCGGTGACGCACCGCGAGGATACGGCGATGAATGCGCCGAAGCATTTTCGGAGTTGGATTTGCGCAATCGGCCTGTGTCTGGCCTTGCAGTGCCTTCAAGGGGTTGCGCAGTCGAATCCAGTCGCGTCGAAGGCGACGGCCGACCAGGCGCTCCATGAGCGGGACGGACAACACGATTTCGACTTCGCGATCGGCGTCTGGCGAACGCATGTATCGCGCCTCCTCAATCCGCTAACCGGTTCAAAGAACTGGGTGGAGTTCGAGGGTACGACCGTCGTACGAAAAGTCTGGGGCGGGCGCGCCAATCTCGCGGAGCTGGACGCCGCGGGTCCCTCCGGTCGTCTTCAGGCGTTGTCACTGCGTCTGTACAACCCCCAATCGCGTCAGTGGAGCCTGAACGCCGCTAACATCAAGACCGGGACGTTGGGCGTGCCTACGATCGGCGAGTTCAGGAATGGGCGCGGCGAGTTCTACGATCACGAAGACTTCAATGGCCGGGCGATTCTTGTGCGCAATGTCTGGTCGGACATCACGCCGGATTCCTGCCGCTTCGAGCAGGCGTTCTCGGATGACGGCGGCAAGACCTGGGAAGTGAACTGGATCGCGGTGGACACGCGCGTGACAAAGGAATCGGACTAGCAGCCTCTATTCGCAAGAGAGCAGAGCCGCGAAAGACCGCAAAAAAGAGTTCTACTGAATAGCGTCCTTTTTCTTCTTCATGGTCCTTGTGGCTCTTGATCTGGGCAGAAACGCGAAAACCGCGGAAGAGAATTCAATTAAGCATCCTTCCCCGGTTATCGACGTTTCTTTTTTGTGGTCTTTCGCGGCTCTCCTTCCTGGGTTCGATCCTCAGTCTGGCGGGAATGAGAAGCCATAGGAGTTGTCGCCCTCGGCCAACGATTTTCGATAGCGTTCGAGCGCGGTGTGCCGGCGTTGCACCCGACCTGCAAAATGCTTCGCGGCGAATTCGCGCTGATCCAACGAGAGTACGGACTCGAAAAGCTGCTCGACGTGCCGGTCAAAGTCATCGAATGACCTGACGATTTCTTCCGCGTGCTCGAGCGTATCCGTTGGAGCGTTTCTGAGCCCCGGATCCAGGCGGTACCGCTCGGCGGCCACAATGGAGACGAGTTGCGTCGACTGTTCACTGGTCAGTGGGTGGCCGACAGTCCCCAGAAGCGTGGCCAGTTTGCGCAAGTAGGAACGCTCGACCAGCGTCGTCTCGTACTCCCTCAGCTGTGCAAAGCCCTCCCGGCCCAGGATTGCTTCTATTCGCGACATGCCTTCGCGCACAAGTTGGTGGTCTTCGGGTAGCGCTGCGTGCTCCACACCGTCAGTCGACCATGAACTGGTCAGCAAGGTGCGCTCCGCCAGCAGGCGCGTGACTTCGTCTGCTTGCTGGTAGCTGAGTTGCAAGGCTTCAAAAAGCCGCGTAGAGCTGACGCGCCTCGCGTTCCTGGCTGGCAAGCATCCCTGCTCTCTGAGCTTCCGGCGAAGCCCGGTTGGCGATTGGCGCGGGCTCGTTCAGCAAGAGCGTTTCCGCGCTGTGACGGGAGAGCGAACGCTGCTGCATTGCGAGGTCGTCCGCTTGAGCCGAAGTCGCAAGCGACGGCAGAGTCGCGTACGCGACCACGGGGAGGAGAAGGAGTCGCATATCTCTCTTCCGGCAACGTTCCCGCACAGCCTGCTATTCCTGTCTTGCTGATACAAGACCGCGCGGACCGGGCCAATCATGGCGCACGCATAGTGTCGGGCTGTTGACAGATGTGCGAACCGTCTTCGGCGAACCTGACGCTATGCCAACCGAAGACACACAGAGCTCCGAGCGACGGTGACGCTATGAAGATAGCGATCCCGATTCTGGCGTGGTTCACGATCTCATGCGTCCTGTTCTGGGCCAACTGGCGGTGGCGCACCTGGCAGGATTCCATGGGAAAGCGCCAGCGCAAATCCGTCAGCGAGCCCGAGGCGAAGCCATCAGATGGAGCGCTCACGACGTGGCCTGGCTCATCTGCAGCAGCGCCAGCACGCCGCCAGAGTCCGAGCGCAACGCGCGAGCGACGTCGCGCGGTGTGGCGTGATCGGTAACGGACAGGAAACCGGAGCGACTGAAGGCTGAGGGCGAGAGGTAGAAGCGCTGCTTCGCGCGTCTACCGAACTGTGTGTTGCCCAGAAAATCTATTTCGCTATGTGGAGACTTGACCTCCAGCGCCCACTTCCGTTCTGACCCGCCAGCCCCCAGGCCCAGTCTCCAGCCAATCGGAGAGTGTTTTCGTTCTGACCTCCAGTCCCCTGCCTCCAGTCCCAGCCGTTCTTGTTGATCCGCCGCACGACCGCACGCCGCGTGATACAGGACCAGGCTCATTCACAGCTCATCCCTGAGAGGTCCGCGTCAGCGTTTCACGCCGCGGAATGTCCTGATCTGTGCTCAAGGAAGATGTGCTCAGAATGACTGGCGACTTGCACTGTCGAGCAGCCATCAAAGGAGGGCTCCACGATGTCGCCGCGTCGTCTCCTGATCGCGTGCATCGCCGGCGCTCCGCTGATGCTGGGCGCCTGTGCGAGCTTGCAGGGCGGCGATCCGCTGCAGGTGACGGTTGCAGGGATCGAACCGCTGCAAGGTGAGGGCATGGAGCTGCGGCTCATGGTGAAGCTGCGCGTGCAAAATCCCAACGACGCGCAGATCGACTACAACGGCGTCGCCCTCACAATGGATGTGCAGGGAAAGAGCTTCGCGAGCGGCGTCAGCGACGAGGTCGGCAGTGTGGCGCGCTTTGGAGAATCCGTGATCAGCGTCCCTGTCACTATCTCGGCCTTTCGCATGTTGCGGCAGGCTGTCGACATGATGCACAGCGGCGGGGTCTCGAAGATCAGCTATGAGATGAAAGGCAAGTTGAGCGGCTCAGCCTTCAGCGCACATCGCTTCTCTACGAAGGGCGAATTCGACTTGCCGACGACCCCGCCCACCGAATCTCTGTAACGCCGGCGCCGCGATTCCCATCTCGCCTGAACGCGGCGCTCACACCCGCACCCATCACCGCGCCCATCGTGAGTCCGACGTGAATTTCGCGCGGCGGCCTCAGTGGAATGATGAAGGCAGCCTCCAATAACGCCTGACAGCGGAGGCGTCGCTTTTCCTTGCCCTGGGAACGCAGCCGGGACTCGTGACATCTATCTGCAAGACGAGCCGGTTTGCCCGCTTTTGCAGGGTGTCCGGCTCGAACTCCCACGTCTACAAGGAGAAGGCAATGAAGCGACAGGCAAAAGTCAGCGTTCTGTGCGCGCTGGTCGCAACCACGATGGGCGCCGCGCATGCGGCCGCGCCAAATGATCCTCAGATCGCCCACATCGTCGTCACGGCGAACCAGGTCGACATCGACGCTGGGAAACTGGGCTCAAAGAATGCGACCTCTCCGGAGGTGAAGGCGTTCGCGCAGCAAATGGTGACCGACCACACGGCGGTCAATAAATCAGCCACGGACCTGGCGACGAAACTCAAGGTGACGCCGGAAGACAACGCCACGAGCCAGAGCCTGAAGAAGGGCGGCGATGAGAACGTCGCGAACCTGAAGACGCTCAAGGGCGCCGCGTTCGATCGCGCCTATGTGGACCATGAAGTCGCCTACCACCAGGCGGTGCTCGATGCTGTGGACAAGACCCTGCTACCGAACGCTCAGAACGCCGAATTGAAGGCGCTGCTGCAAAAGACCCGCCCCGCATTCGTGGCGCACCTCGAGCATGCGAAGGGACTGCAGGCGACGCTCGGCCAGAGCGCCAACTGAGGCTTCGATGAGCGTTGCCCTCAACATCTGGCGCACCTCACAGGCGATCGCACTCGCGATCGCCTGTCTCTGCTGTGCGCACGCCTCCACGGCGGAATCGGCGGCGAGCGCGCCGCAGACGCACACGATCGTGATCGAAGGTATGCAATTCAATCCTGCGTCGCTGACCGTGCGGCGCGGCGATCGCATCGTGTGGCGCAACAATGATCTCGTACCGCACACCGCAACGGCCAAAGGCATGTTCGATTCGGGCGCCATTGCACCGAACGACTCGTGGACGTACGTTGCAGGAACGCCGGGCGGCTTGCCTTACGTGTGCGCATTTCACCCTACGATGACAGCTGCTTTGACTGTCCAGTGAACAGACATATGCAAACCCGCACGTCAGCGCAGCCATCGCGCTTCGATACGAAGATCGACGACAGGGAGCTCGCACGGCGCGTCGGCGCCGGCGATCGCGCGTCATTCGAACTGCTGATGAGACGTCACAACCGGGCGCTCTATCGCCTGGCCCGCTCCGCCCTGCGCGACGACGCAGAAGCCGAAGACACGCTGCAAGAGGTGTATCTGTCGGCGTATCGCTCCATCAGCCAGTTCCGCGGCGAGTCCGCGCTGTCCACCTGGCTATCGCGCATGGTGCTGAACGAGTGTCTGGCGCGATTGCGCAAGCGCGCGAGGAGACAGAACGTGATCCCCATCGTGACCACCGAAGAGATCGACGCCGCGGCTTCGGGCGATGACGATTTTCCGGACAAGGCTGCGGTGCGCGCACAAATGCGAGCCATCGTGGAGCGCAAGCTCGATGAGTTGCCGGAGGATTTCCGGATGGTTTTCGTGCTGCGCGCCGTTGAGGAGTTGAGCGTCGAGGAAACCGCCGCAAGTCTGGAGATTCCCGAAGCCACGGTGCGCAGCCGGCACTTCCGCGCCCGCAGTCTGCTGCGCGAATCCCTAGCGCGGGAAATCGATATCGCAGAACGCGACTTGTTCGACTTCGGCGGCGCGCAATGCGATCGGATCGTCGCAGCCGTGATGCGACAGATTGGCGGGCAGTAGTTCAAGACTCAACGTCGTCGCGCGCTCTTCGACGCCGCGGCCGCCAGGTGTTCGCTGCTTCCCGGTCGCTTGGCCGCGGTTCATCAGCGACAACCTTTCGCAGCTATACCCCTCGTAAGTAGCCTGCGTTTGACGCGTCCGGCATGGATTCGCACTCCTGCCTCGCGATACTGTGCCGCCTGACGACCAGTCGCTTCAGGCAGGCGCGATGATTATCTATGCAGTCACGGTGATTCTCGGCGCCTGCCTGCTGTTTCTCGTTCAGCCGCTGCTCGCGAAGATCATTCTTCCCTGGTTCGGAGGAACCTCTGCGGTCTGGAGCGCCGCACTTGTGTTCTTTCAGGTGTGCGTCCTCGGCGGCTATTGCTACGCCCACTGGCTTGCGACCCATATTCATCCGCGAAGACAGGGCGCCATCCACGGCGCGCTGCTGATCATCGGTTGTGCGCTGATGCCGATCATGCCTTCCGAGGCGTGGCGTCCGACGGACGCCGGCGATCCGATGATTCAGATTCTCATGCTGCTCGCGGCCAACGTCGGGCTGCCGGCGTTGCTGCTGTGCTCTACCAGTCCGCTGCTGCACGTGTGGTACATGCGCCGTACAGGCGCCGACGTCCCCTACTGGCTGTTCGCGCTGTCCAATTTCGGCTCGATGCTGGCGCTGCTGAGCTTTCCGTTCCTGCTCGAACCGGCATTCGACTCGCGCACGCTCGCCATCGGATGGAGTGCATTGTTTCTCGTGTACGCGGCGCTCTGCATTTACCTGGCCTGGAAGAGTCGCACCGGCGCCTCGCCGCATGAATCGCCGCTCTCTGCGCAAACCCAGCGCGCGCCGAGCTTCAGACAAATGGCGTTGTGGGTGCTTCTGTCCGCCTGCGCATCCGCAATGCTGGTCTCTGTTTCCGCTCACCTCAGCACCAACGTCGCGCCTATTCCGCTGTTGTGGGTCGTGCCGCTCGCTTTGTACCTGCTCACCTTCATCCTGAGCTTCAGCAGCAGTCGCTTCTATAGCCGCACTGCGCTCTTCCCCTGGCTCGCGGCCGCGCTCGGTTCCATCGCTTACCTCTATGTGCATGGCGACAGCAACCTGCACATCCAGTACGTGATTCCGGTGCACCTGGTCGGGCTGTTCATCTGCTGTCTGGCCTGTCACGGCGAACTCGCCTGGCGCCGTCCGCAAGCGAGATTCCTGACGAGGTTCTACCTGCTCATTGCGCTTGGCGGGGCGTTCGGCGGCGCCTTCGTCGCTCTGATCGCGCCCAGGCTCTTCGACACCTATCTCGAGCTGCCCTTGCTGTTAATCGTCATCGCCGTTCTGAACGCCGTGCTGCAATGGCGGCGCAGGGGTTCCATGCGAACTCTGTGGTCGGTGCGACTCGCAATGGTCGGCGGCGTCGTCGCTCTGACCGGCTATCTCATGCTTGCAGAGATGGCGACGCGCAAGGAGCATTTGCTGGTTCGCCGCAGTTTCTACGGCGTTCTGCGCGTTCGCGATGAGCTCGTCGGAACGCAATTGGCCAGCCGCAACCTCATTCACGGCACCATCAGCCACGGCTCGCAGTTTCTGAGCGACGCCTATCGCGATATCGCCGGCTCTTATTTCTCGACGAGCTCCGGAGTAGGCAGAGCGTTGCGGGCGCTGCAGGCTCAAGGCTCTGTCCGCTACGGCGTCATTGGCCTTGGCGCGGGCGTTCTCGCGAGCTACGCCCGCGAAGGCGACTATCTCAGGATCTATGAGATCAATCCCGACGTCTTTCGCATCGCGGACGAGTTCTTCACTTTCCTGGCGCGGGCGAGAGCGGCAGGCGCAGATACAAGAGTGTTGCTTGGCGATGGACGCCTCGTTCTGGATCGCGAGGAGCGTCAGAACTTCGATCTGCTCGTGGTCGATGCATTCTCGAGCGACGCGGTGCCGACCCATCTTCTTACCCATGAAGCTGTTCAGCTCTACGTCGAGCACCTGAAGCCAGGCGGCGTGCTCGCCATCCAGATCTCCAATCGCTTTCTCGACCTGGCGCCGGTTTGTCTGCGCGCCGCCGAGCATGTGAATCGGTCGGCTACGGTGGTGCGCAGTTCAAGCGACGGCATGGTCAGCGCCAGCGTCTGGGTGCTGATCACTGCGAACAACGACTTGCTGCACCAGCCGCAGTTTGACGGCGCTCATATGCGCCCCGCGAAGGCGGACGCCGCCTTTGCCGGCTGGAGCGATCAGTACAGCAGTGTGTGGCCGCTGCTGACGCTGGACGTCGCGCCGGGGACTGGAGCGACTAACTGATCGCGGATGCGGAGGTCTTTCGAACCGCAAAGCAATGCGGCGGATGTGTTCCCACATCCGCCGCACTCCGTATTCAGCCCGGCGTCGCAGCGCCGGGCTGACGACGCTCAGCGACCGCTGGCGACCTTGATGGGCGCCTTCTTTTCGGTGGAATAGCGGCTGATGACGTACTCAGTCAGCTCGGGACGGTCGACTCGGGCCACTGCGTTGGACAGGGCGAACTCAATGCACGCGGCATGCCGCTGCTTGTCTCGCAGCGTCATCCCACTGCTCTGCGCGCTGCACACTTGCTTGGCCGCACCCTTGATGCGGTTGAACAGTGCTGCGGCGCCCTCGTCCTTGCTCAGATCCAGATCGGCGAACTGCACCGTCAACGATTTCGGCCCTTCGTCGGCGTAGGCTGCATTCAGGACGAGACTGAGGAAGGCGGTGCTGGCGACGCTGATGAGAGTATTCATGGCAATCTCCTGGTGAGTTGTGGTTCGCTGTCGATCCGACCGGTGGCTGTGAGCTGCGGTGGGATCGGCTTGCGGGGTGTGAAGTTGGGCGTAGCGAGCCGCGCGCTCCATGGCCCGGCGCTGATCCGTGTCTGGTTTGTTTCTGGTCCACCTCTGACTTCAACCAACCCACTGATCTGAATAGACAAGTACGAGGCCTCGGTATTCTCGGCTGCAGCGCTATGCCGTCCGGATCAGAACAACGCATGCCAAATACGCGGACCAGCACCTTCGACGGTTGGGTTCTGCGCATGGATCTCGGCGAGCTCACGAAGGACGGGCGCAAGATCCGCTTGCAGGATCAGCCGCTGCAGATTCTCGATGAGCTGCTGAGCCACCCTGGCGAGCTGGTGACGCGCGAGCAATTGATTGCGCGTCTGTGGCCGAAGGGCGTGGTCGACTTCGATACGGGGCTGAACTCGGCGGTGCGCAAGCTGCGCGTCGCACTGCAGGATGAGGCCGAGACGCCGCGCTACATCGAGACCGTGCCGCGTAAAGGCTATCGGTTCATTGGCGCGATCGATCCGCCGGCGGCCGAGCCAGCGCCGATCCCGCCTCCGCAACGCGTCGCCGAAGCGGCGCACCCAGCGGAACCTTCCGTGTCCGCGTCAACGGCATCGTCCAGCGAGTCGTCCGTCACGGCGGCGCAACCTTCGCCAGATCCCCAGTCGCGGCGCACGTATATATATGTAGCGGTTGGCGTCGCAGTGCTGATGATCGCCGGGCTCACGCTTGTTTGGCTTCGCCGGGAATCGACGCCCGCGACTCAACCGTCGGCGACGGCATCCCCCTCCTTGTCGCTCGACAGTCGAACGATTGCCGTGCTGCCCTTCCGCGCAGCCACGCCGGGCGAAGCGAATGAAGCGCTGGCGCTCGTTGTGACCGACCTGGTTCGCAACCGGCTGGCGACGCTCAACGGTGTCGTGGTGATCGCTGGCGGATCGACGGCGCACATGACCGATGCGCATCTCGATGCCCGTGAGACCGGTCGAAAACTCAACGCGCGGTTTCTGTTGCAGGGAGGCGCCGCACGCGCTGGCGATCAGATAAGCACAGACGTCGAGCTCGTCGATGCGGCGTCCGGCGCGCAGCTGTGGTCGACTTCGTTCGACCATTCCGTGAAGGATGTCGCGGCCCTTCGTGAAACGATCGTCGAGCGCGTGGCAGGCGCTCTGCGCATCGCGGCAGAGCCTGCAGGGGGCCCTGCCTCCGCGTCTGCCGCGATCAATCTGGATGCTCATCTGTTGTACGTACGCGGCCAGCAGTTGATGTCGAACCAGCGGCTCGACGACGCCAACGCTGCTGTCGAACTCTTCAGGCGCGCGACGATCCTCGATCCGAGCTTCGCGCGGGGTTACCTCGCGATGGGGCAGGCGCAGCTGCTGGCCGGCGGCCTCGGGAACGGACACAGTCCGGAGTTGCTCAGGGAGGTGAACATGGCGTTCGATCGAGCGCTGGAACTGAACCCTGCGCTCGGCGAAGCATGGATCGAGCGCGCCACGCTCACCCGGGATCCCGTCAAGGCCGAGGAGTGGTATCGCAAGGGACTCGCGCTCGCGCCCAGCTACAGCGATGGGTACGCGGAGTTCTCGCGCTTTCTGTTCGTCGAGTACCGCAAGGGCGAAGCGTTCGAGATGATCAAGCGTGCGCGCGAGATCGATCCTCTGACGCCTGATCTTCACTTGAGACAGGCTTTCCTGTTCATGGTGAGTAGCAGCGACGTAGCGGCGCACGATCGTCTGGTGCGCGAGGCGCTGACGATCAGCCCCGGGTTTCATCCCGCGCTGATTCGGCTCGCCCATTCCAACTACGAATTCAGCGGCGAGTTCGCGGAAGCGATTCGCCTGATCGAGCGGGCGATAGCGCTGGACCCAGACAGTGACGGCCGCAGCCTGGCGGCGACGGTGTATCTGGACCTCGATGACCCGGTAGCCGCAATGGCCGTGCTGGGCAAGTCGCCGGACGAAGTGTCCGCTCAGGTCAAGATTGCCCAGTATCAAGGCGATCGACGCCGCGCAGCAGAGCTGGCGAGGAGTGTCACAGAGGACCACGAAACCGCGCCTGTCGCTCCCGGGGCCGAAGCCCTCCGGGACGGCGCCATCGCGACGGGCGACTATGCCCCGGTTCTGAAACAACTCGAAGCGCGATATGCGATGCAGGTGTCCGGCACTGGGCCGCGGGTCTGGAGCCGCGGCCTCGGATTGGTGTATGCGCATACGCTTGTGCTCGCCGGTGAAACGCAGCGGGGTCGCAAACTGGCCACCTCGATCCTCGTGCAGCTCGACGCCGAATCCGTCGGCCGGACTGAAAACTGGTTCTGTCGGGAACGCGCCGCCGCATTCGCGATCCTGGGCGACGACGAACGGGCGCTCGCGGAACTGGCAATCACGCAGAAAATGAGAAAGTTCTATCGTTGGTGGTACACCGCCGAGCTCGATCCGCTCTACGAGCGTTTCAGGAGCGATCCGCGGTTCCAGGCGCTGGCGGAACAAGCAAGAAAACATCGCGTCGAGCAGCGTGCGTTGGTCGAGCAGATGCGGCGCAAAGGCGAAGCGCCGAAGCGGAGCTCGTAGAGGGGCCATTGAGGCGATTGTTGTAGAACGAGTCTCCGCGGTCAGAGTGGCCTGAATGGACCTGTTCCACCCTTGCGTCGGAATCTACCGCAGTCCTGGCGACAAGCCCTTACCCGCGATGACCATGGCACAGTGTTGCTGCGCTTGAGCAGCCGATCTCGAACGACTAAGGTTGTATCGAAAAATTATCGCCTGAGCCATCAAGGAATCGGGCTATGCGCCACGTTCGCGGGCGACCAAGAACAACGCTGCGGGATGCGTGCTGCACCCTCCTTGTGACGCTTCAGCCCGGGCTTGCGCAAGCCGGCGAGCCTGGCGAGGTCGATGCGATTCACACGGTCGTCGTGACCGGTTCGCGCATTCGTACTGAGGCGGGCGAAGACGACGGGACCGGTGACCGTGCTGACGAAGAACAGCTGACCCGCGGCGGGAACGATTCGCTAGGCAAGGTGCTGCAGACCCTGCCTTACAACACTGGGTCGCCTGCCAACACCAACGTGAACGCCGGCGGCGATGGATCGACCCGAATCGACTTGCGCGGACTCGAGCCGCAGCGAACGGTCACCCTGCTGAATGGCAGACGGCTGCCCAACGGCGGCATCGGCGCTGACGCCTCCGTCGATATCGATTCACTCCCGCTGTCGATGGTCGACCGCGTCGAAGTGCTGACGACCGGCGCCTCGGCCGTCTACGGCGCTGACGCCATCGGCGGCGTCGTCAACGTCATCACGCGCCCGGATTTCAAGGGCGTCGAGCTGGGCTTGCAGCGCTCCGAAGCCGACCGCGGCGATGGCGCGATCACGCGTGCGCAAGCGCTCGTCGGCGGCGACATCGGTCAGGGAAGCTGGATGCTCGGCGCAGACTACGTCGATCAGAAAGGCGTCTCGGCGGCGGCGCGCGAATACTCGGCAATACCGCTGGCCGTCGCCAGCGCGGACGGCGCTCGCGTGGCCACCGGCTCGGCCTTTATCCCCGACGGTATCTTCGAAGTGCCCGATGGAAACGCGCTGGGGTTGTCGCCTGAGCTCTACACGCGCGTGCCCGGCGCCACCGGTCAGACAGCGAGTGACTGGCGTCCGTACGGGGATGAAACGTTCAACTTCGCGCCGTACCTCTATCTGCAGACGCCGAACGAACGCGTGTCGTTGTGGCTGCTGGGCAATCAGCCGCTGAGCGGCGGCGTCGAATTGTTCTTCGAAGGCCTGTTCAGCCGCCGTGAGTCGTCACAAAACCTCGCGCCTGCCCCGCTCGAGAGCGGCGTCCCCGCAAACAATTACTACAACCCGTTCGGCGTGGACGTTCCTTTTGTTTTACGTCGCCTCATCGAACTGGATTCCCGCAGCTTCAGTCAGCGCGTAGAGATGTGGCGCGCCCTTGCGGGCGTTCGCGGCGAGATTGGGGAGTGGACGTGGGAGGCATCGGCCGCGACTTCCGAATCCGACGCCGTCACACGTGAGAATGGCTTGCCGCTGGCCGAACCATTGATGACCGGGCTCGGGCCGTCCGGCCGCGATGCATCAGGCCGCATCGTTTGTGGAACGCCCGATCCGGACACCGGGATCGTGCCTGCGAGCGCGGTGATCGACGGTTGCGTGCCGATCAATCTCTTCGGAGGAGCAGGCTCGATCAAGCAGGAACAGGTCGACTATATGGCCGGTCCGCTGCGCGACGAGGGGTACTCCACGCAACGCCTCGCCAATATCGGCTTCGAAGGCGCCTGGGGGCGCACGCCCGCAGGCGAGATCCTCTGGGCGTTCGGCGGCGAGTTCCGGCGGGATTCGGGCGCCTATCGATACGATCCGCAGCGCGTCGGCGGAACCGTGAGCATAGGCCTCGCGGCGGACATTCCCGGAGGCTCCTTCGAGGCTCGCGAAGGCTATGGAGAGATGCGAGTTCCGCTGATCGACGAGCAAAGCGGTTGGGGGAGTCTCGGCGCCACGCTCGGCGGCCGCGTCTCCGACTTCAGCACGTTCGGCACGCACCCGACGTGGCACGCAGGCCTGCGCTGGGAGCCGTCCCGCGCTTGGGCGGTGCGGGCAGATTACGCGACGCTGTTTCGTGCGCCGGCGCTCAACGAGCTTTACCAGGCGCAAGTCTCCGAGCAGTAGTTTCAGTCCGTAGACCCGTGCGGAAACTCCCCCACCCCCGAACAACAGGCGAACTGCGCGGCCAACGGCGTCCCTGGAGGCAGTTATATGCAGTCGGAGGACAGCACGTACCTCCGGTACGCCGGCGGCAATACCGATCTGGAACCCGAAGAAGGCTACTCGTTCGATGCGGGCGTCGAGTTTCGATCGACGGGCGCCGCCGCGTGGCAGGCGAGCGTCGATCTTTTTCAGACGCGGCTCGACGGCTTCGTCGAGAGCCCGGGTGACGATGTGATTCTGAGCGAATGCGCTGATCACGGAACGGCACTCGCCTGCGGGAAGATCCAGCGCTTCGCCGACGGCTCGATCCGCAGCGTCGACACGCGGCTCAGCAACTACGGGCGCGTCACAGTCGAGGGAATCGATCTCGCCGCCCAGCTCGGCTTTTCGTCGCGTGCAGGCGAGTGGAGTCTCCACGCGCTCGTGACCAATCTGCTCACTCACGAAGTGCAGGTCTTTGAGGGCGGCGAGACAATTGAGCGGCTTGGTCGGGCGAACTTCGGGTTCGTTCTCCCCGAATGGCGCGGACTGGGCGGAGTGAACTGGACGCGAGACGTGTGGAGTGCGGGTTACACGCTCCAGTGGATAGGCCCGTACGTGGACTGCGCCTTCACGCTGGAGGGCGATCCTTACTGCGGCGACGTCCCTTCAGTGTTCTATCACGACCTCGACGCGTCCTATCAATGGGGTGGAATCGTGATACGCGCGGGCGTCAACAATCTGACTGACCGGGACCCGCCTTATCATCTCACCGGGCAAGCGAATACGAATCCAGCGACCTATCGCCTGCTCGGCCGCACTTACTTCCTGCAGCTCAGCTACGCGATGAAGTAGAGGGCGCACATCGTCCTCTTGTCCACTGGGACCGTGAATCGCTCTTGAGCGTGCGGTCATTGACCGTGATCCCTCGAGCGCGGCACTCTGGCGCGCACAACATGGAGGGCTCAAAGATGCGAACCGCCCGATGGCTGATGCTCGCACTGGTCGCTGTTGGCTTCAGGCGCGCTGCACGCGCAGCAGGCCCAGGTTATGCCCGATGCGCCGGCGGCGGCCGACGCCGCCCGGATCGCCGAGCTATCCGAGAAGGCGCGGACGATCGTCAATGCCTTCTCCGACAATGAACCCGCCTATACGCGCGACGGCGCCGGAGTCGTGTTCATCTCCAATCGCGACGGCCTGGGGCAGCTTTATCTCGCAAGACTCGACCGGCCGGCCGATGCGCCGACGAGGCTCACTCATACGAATGAGCGTGTGACGGGACCGATTCCGCTGGCCGACGGCAATTCGATCCTCTATCGATCAGACCGCGGCGCCGATGAGAACTGGTCGATCTTCAAAGTCGGTCTCGACGGCGGCAAGCCAGTCGATCTGACGCCCGGCGAAAAGTTGCAACGGGATGAACCGATCGTTCCTCACAGCATGCCGGACACGATGTACTACTCGGCGCGCAAGATGGCCGAACCTGCGAGCACGCTGTACGCGCAGAAGATTGCGCCGGACTCGGCGCCCCGGCGGATCTATGGTGAGAGCAGCCCCGGCTTCCTGCTCGACGTCAGCGCCGACGGCAAACAGGCCTTGTGGCTCCGCAACCTGTCGATCAGCGAAGGCCATGTGATGCTCGTCGATTTGGGCTCGGGCGCTGCGCGTGAGCTGTACCCGGGCGAAGCGCGCAAAGTGCGCGTATCGGCTGCCGCATTTGCAGCGGATGGAAAACGCGTCTTCATCACCAGCGACGACGGAGGAGACCAGGCGTTGTTGCTCGCGCTGGACCTCTCCGGCAAGGAGACGGCGCGCTACGTCGAAAAGCATCCTGCCACTGCGCTCCTTGTGAATGTCTGTCCATCGATGAAGGACGATCGCCTCGCGGTTACGGTGGGCGCGGGAGATCACTACGAGCTGCGCGTCCTCGACGCGAAAACCCTGCAGCCGGGTGCGCCCGTCAAGCTGCCGGCGGGCTCAGGATCGACCGGCGCATGCCCGAGCAGTTTCTCACCCGACGGCAAACGACTGCTGCTCTCGTGGTCGACGCCGCAGTCGCCTTCCGATCTCTTGTCCGTCGATGTAGGCGCCGGGCGCGCCTCGACGCTGCGTGCACAGACCGCGCCCTGGACTCGCGAGCCTTCCGGCGATCGATGTCAACGTCGTCGAAACCACCGCGTTCGATGGCGGCCGGATCCCGATGCTCGTTTATCGCCCGCGCGACGTGCGCGGCAAGCTCCCGGTCATCGTCAGCTACCACGGCGGCCCGGCGGGCGTCTCGACCGCGCGCTGGAGCCCAGCAGATCCGGTTCTTCACCTCGCTCGGCTACGCGTACGTGGAGCCCAACGTGCGCGGCTCGATCCGGCTACGGCCGCGCCTTCGAGGAAGGCGACAACGGCCGCAAGCGGCTCGACGCCTTCAAGGACATCGAGATCGTCGGCGCGCTGGGTCGCAGAGCAGCCGTGGGCGGACAAGGACCGGCTCGTCGTCTTCGGCGGCAGCTACGGCGGCTACACGACGCTCATCGCGCTCACGCGCCAACCCGACATCTGGCGCGCCGGCGTCAATTTGTTCGGCGTCGCGGACGTTCGCACGTTCCTCAAGACCACGAGCGGAGTCATTCGCGATCTGTTCAAGCTGGAGTTCGGCGAACCCGGCAAGGACGACGACTTCCTCGCCTCGATCTCGCCCGATCAACGACGTCGGCAACATCGTCGATCCCTTGTTCGTCTACGCCGGCGCGAATGACCCGCGCGTACCGCGCTCGGAATCGGACATGATCGTCGCGGCCGCGCGCAAGAAGGGTGTCCCTGTCGAATACATGGTGAAGGAGAACGAGGGCCACTCCCTGTCTCGAAAGGAAAACCAGATGGAGTTCTACGCACGCGCCGCGCGCTTCCTCGAAAAGCACCTCGACCTTCCGGCGAGCCGGGGCGGCGAAGGCGCACTGAAGTAGTGACTAGAAGCTATCTCAGAATTAAATCGTCCCCTACTCTGCTGCACAGGGATCTGCGAATGTCGCGAGCGCATGGATGCGCCGGAGCTGCTGCACAGGGATGTGCGAATGTCGCGAGCGCATGGATGCGCCGGAGCGACTGCTGCACAGGGATGTGCGAATGTCGCGAGCGCATGGATGCGCCGGAGCGACTGCTGCACAGGGATGTGCGAATGTCGCGAGCGCATGGATGCGCCGGAGCGACTCCCCAAGGAGGGCGCAGGCACGCTGAATCCGGCATCCGGCGTATTTGAGACAGGTTCTAGCGGCCAGGCGAAGTTCTGCAGCCGCAATTCCGCTCGGATCTGCTATCGCTATTAACGAGTCACCAGTCGCTCCAGCGGGTTCTTCACTCAAGGCAGATACGCGAGGCCGAGCTGCATGCCGATATCCGGCGTGTTGTTGACGTTCTGGAAGTTCTCGGTAATCGCGAACGAGAGAACCACGTGCGAGAAGCGATGGCGAAAGCCGAGACTCAACTGATACTTTTCTTCGAGCAGCTCGTCCAGATCGGTCTGCTCGCGTGAATACACACTCTCGCTTGCATACGCCTGGAAATTGAGGTTCGTGCTCTCCGTCAGCACGCGTTCGTACCCCACCACGAGCGTCGGCACGATCGTCGAATCCTGCGGCACGGGGAACGTCGATCCTGCGTAGTAAACGGCGGACGCGCTGATATACCAACCGTGATTCCGCCCCAGGCGCTGCAATGACGCTTGCGCGCCATAGTCGGTGCGCCCTGTCGACAGCAATTCCTCGCTTCCCTGCACCGGCAGCTTCACGGCGGCCTCGAGTGTGAGCTGCCAGTCCTTCGCCATCGAGATGCCCGTATAGCGCAATCCGATGACCGGATCGGTGAAGCCGGAACTGTGCGGCGGACCAAAGATCTCCACCTGCGCGGATTTGAGGTCGTAGATGAGATTGACGTCGTCGCGCTTGACCGCAGGCCGGCCGAACGACGAAAAGCCGAACGTCTCGTGGAAGTTCTCGATCGTGCCGTCAAAAAAGCCGCCGTGGTAGCGCACGGCGCTGCCGATCACGTACCCCGTCCAGTTCTTCGTGAATTTGTAGTGGAACGTCACATCGAGCGAGGCCAGCTCGGTGTCGATCAGATAATTCTCACCCGGCAGATCGCGAATGGCCTGCACGTCGGCCGGGCCCAGCTCCGCGCGGCCGAGCGGCTCACGCGCTACCAGGTAACGCTCGACTTCGGGACTCAGCGCCCAGGTATTCTGATAGCCGAGCTCCGTTTCAATCGCCCAGCTCCCCGGCTCGATTGAAATCGCATACGCGGGGCGCATATCGAGACGCAAAAAGCCGAACGGCGTCAGATCGCGGGCGCGCAAGAGGCCATAGAGCTGCTGATCAGCGGTCGCATGTTGCGCGACGGCCAGGAGACTCGCCGCAAGCAACGCGCATGTCGAGACAGATCGCAATGTCCTCATGTGTATCGGTGCGGGCCGATGATCGCGACGGCCGGATTCGTGCCGGAAAGACGCAGCTCTCCGCGACTTCCCTGGCGTCGCCAGGCAAGCAATGTAGAGGTAGCGACGCCGCGCACGCATGAGTAAAAGTGCAGACTGTGCGGGGCTTGCGCGCCAATCGTCGCGCGCAAGACACGATGCATCAGTGACCGATGGCGAATTCGATGCGGTGCTCCTCCGCATTCTCTGCGTTCACTGCGAGAAATTATTCTCTCGCTGAGCACGCTGCGGGCTAAGAAGGCCGAGCGCGCTCGCGGCGCGCCAGGACCCTCACAGTTTCGCAGCCGTCCTGACGTGGTGATTCACTCCAACTGCAACATCCGTGCGCACGCTCGCGGTCGCCGGCGAGATGGACCACCAAGCCGAGCATCGCCATCGCCCACACGATCACCGGACTCGAGGGCAGATCCGTTACCACGGAAGCGGCGAGACCCGCGACGTAGCTTCGCGAATGCGAGCGCATAGCCTATTGCGAGTTGACGATTGGCGGCATAGCCGATACGTCGCTACCGCCGGAACGATCAAAGCTGGTGAACACGAGATAGACGCCTACGAGCTGCACGGAAGCCGTGACGACGACGGCGAACAGCACGTAGAAGCCAACTCGACCGATCCGCTCGCGCCAGCGAAACCATACGATCACGAAGATCGCCGTGAGCACCGCGGTACGAATGAGTTGATCGGTCGACACCCACAGGATCTGCCCCGCGAGAAGTTCCTTCAGGTTCTCTCCGCCGTGCGGATCGTTGGCGAGCAACAGGATCTGCGCAGTCGAGGCCAGAACGAACAGGATGCCGATGAGCGCCTCCTGAACTTCAGGTCGCTTGCGTTCCCTCCAGGTCAACAGCAACGCACCCGCAAGCGCCGCTGCGCCCGCGGCCGCCTGCGCGCCCCAACCCTCGATCGGCAAGACCGAAGCTGTTTGCGGCGATCACGCCGAGACCCGCGACCTGCGCGATAGCAAGATCGATGAACACGATGCCGCGTGAGAGCACCTGCTGACCGAGCGGCACATGCGAAATCGCGACCAGCAGACCGGCGATCAACGCCGGCCACAGGATACTCAGATCAGTTGATAAGAGATTCATTTGAGTCACCGCCAGCAGTCGATTGAGCGTGTCATCGAAGAGTGCCGAACAGATCCTTCGCTTCGGGCGTACCTCCGACCGAGAACGGCAGGACCACGACCGGCGCATGAATGCGTTCTGAGAGCCAGTTCCCCGCCTTCGGATCGCTGTACGCATTGAGCATGATCATGCGAGGCGGCGATGACGAGAGTTTCGTCACCAGTTCGCCGAGGTAGCCCGCGCTGGGCGGCACGCCGGGCTTTGGCTCGATCGCCGCGAGCTCCTGCAGTCCCAGCCAATGACAGAGATACACCTGGTCGCGATGCATGATGACCACCTGGCGCTCCTTTGAGCGGGGCAGCCTTGCTCTCCCAGCGACCGATCGCCTCCTGCCAGCGCGTCATCGAACTCCGTTGCCGCGCTGTGCGTAGTACTGCGCCTGCCCAGGATCGAGCTGCGACAAGTCGTTGCGTGAGCGCCTTCGCGACCGCTGCGATGTTGTGGGGATCGAGCTGCACATGCGGATTGCCTTGGGGATGAATGTCCCCGAGCGAGCGATCGAGCTGTGATGGCACTTCGAGCAACTTCACCTGCGAGGCGGCCTCGAAGTAGCCCGGCTGGCCGCGCTGAATGCGGCTGTTGCCCGATTCCTGCACCAGCACTGGAAGCCAGCCGACTTCGAGCTCCGCTCCCTTCGCGATGAGAAGATCCGCCGTGCGCGCACGCGCGACCAGACTCGGCTTCGCATCGACGCGATGCACGTCCTGCAATGCGCTGGTCGCGGTGTAGACGTTGACGCGATCGCCGCCGAGTTCTGTTGCGAGCGCTCCCCAATCGGCCGTCGTCGCCAGGATCTTGAGTGCGGCGTTTGCGGGAACCGCCGCGCCGAGAATCAGCAGCGCAAAGACGCTGCGAATGAAATGAATCATGGATGCCGCTCCTAATACTTGTGCGCGCCGTGCGCGCCGATGCCGTAGATGTATTGCAGACGGAACGCACGATCGCGGTCTCCCTCTGCGCGCGCGTCATCCCAGTCGTATTGCGCGCGCAAGCGGGAGAACTCGCTCGGATTCCAGTCGACCATGATCGAAATTCGCTCCGGGTCCGCCGGACGGAGCGCGGGAAAGGACTCAGGCAAGAGCACGCCCGACGTGACGAGCGCGATGTCTGGCGAACCGGAGTCGAGCGCGTCGTAGCGCAACCCCGCGCGCCAGCGCGGCAGGAACTGGAACACGCTCTGCACATACCAACCGGACTGCTCGCTGCGATACGCATCGCTCAGGCCCAACCCTTCCGTATCGAACGCGAGCTGCCCGTCTTCCTTGCGATGCATATATTCGCCCTGCACTTTGACCTGCCGGCGGTTGACGTCGCCGTACGGCGTCCACTTGAGGACGGCATCCACGACCCAGGTGCGCGACTTGCCCGTGAAGGAATCCATAACTGGTTCGCCGAACTCGTCGACGTCTTCGAACGCGCGATCCTCTGCGCGCTGATCGATCCATGCGGCGCCGGCGCGCCAGCTCGTCGAATCGCCGATATCGCCGCCGACGTGCGTGAAGAGCGTTGCGCCATTCATGCCGTTACGACTCAAGCGCGTCGCCGGAAAGGCGTCGCCATTGCCCGTCTCGGCGCCCAACTCGATGAAGAGATCGGTCGGCGCGAGCCACTTCACCTGCAAGCCGTCCTGCTTGTATTGGTTGCCGAAGAACGCCTGATAGACGAGCGGTTGATCGACGAAGTCCCAGGCGTGCGCGTGCACCTCGTTCAGATAGCCGAAACCGGAGAAGAAGCGGCCGCCTTTGGCCGTGAACCCGCTCGGCAGCGCGAGCGTGCGGAAGTAGGCCTCTTCGACCTCGACTTCATCCTCGGCGGACAGCGCCGCGATCATCGTCGCCGAAAAATACGGATCGACATTGGCAGTCAGCGCCAGCTCGGACTCGCCAAGATTGAAGCTTCGCTCGCCAGGACCGACTTCGCCGCCGCTTGGGATGAAGCCGCCGATATGCCAGTCCTCCGGATCTCGTGAGGTATCGGTGTATGTGCCGCCCAGGATGAGCGAAATGGCGGGATTGAATGCCGACGCCGCACTTGCCGATCCCGGCGCCGGCGCCGGTTGCTCCGTCGGCGGCATCGGCGCCGCGGCCGCAGCGACGGGCGCAGATTCGAGCTGCGCAATTCGCACCTCGAGCGCGCCGACGCGCGCGGTGTACTCATTCTTCAGCGCCTGCAACTCGGCGCGCAAACTCGCGACGTCGTCTGCGGCCTGGCCCGATGCAGGCAGCATCGTCCAGGCGAACGCCAGAAGCGCCGCAATGGGCTTGAAACTCGTCATGGAATCGTCCTCCTCGAGCCAACGGACGTGGCGGCGCGAGCGCCGCCACGCGGTTACTGCATCGGAAGGACGTGAGGAGGCGCGCGGGAACGAAACGCCGGACAGGTGAGGCGGGAGGCGACCGAGGCTGTGTCGGCCGGCAGGATGTAATCGCGTTCGGGTGGGTGAACGAATCGTACGTGCTGCGGGCCGCCGACGATGCCCAGCAAGGGCGCGAAGGACACGCATTGCCCGCAGATCTGGAGCGTGCTCGGAACGCCCTGCTGATCGGGCTTGAGATGCGAATAGGCGTGCGCCTCCATGCCGAGCTGGGCGATGAGCAGCACCAGCGACAGCACCTGGACGATCAGGCGACGACGATTTCGGGTCAGGGTTCCGGCCTCCGGCCGGAGAGTATCTGCTGAGCTGACGCAATCGACAATCCCGCGAACGTTCGGTTCCTTTTACGAACGCTGGGGCGCAGGGATTCCCTCAATAGTCCAAACCTCCAGGGCCGCCTGGCGTGGCCCCCCGTCGTCGGTGAGGCCTGCGTAAGCTTTTCCAACTTACAAGCGCAGTTTTGCGCGCTCCGTCTTGTCCTCCTCCCCTCACGCGTGCGCTCACTCGTAGTATTGATGCGCGCCTCGCAACTCCCAATGTCGCTGTACAAACAGATGCTCATGTCCGAAGAACCCATCATGCTCGACGAGCACGCTGAACTCTTCCGGCAAGGCGAGTCATGGTTCGTTTATCTGTTTGCACTGTCCGACTGCTCCGCCTTCAAGGTCGGCTTTTCATGCAACCCGCTGCAACGGATTTACAGTTTCAGTCATCGCTACTTCGAACGCTTCGATCTGGATCAGTCGCTGCTCCTGCGAGTCGAGGCCTGCATCGAGGCGCGCGCCATCGAAGCTCTGATCAAGTCGGAGCTTGCCGAATTTCGCATGGATTCTCCGCCGTGGGTTCCGTGCGAAGCGGGCGGCCGCACCGAGTGGTTCAGCGCGGTCTATTTCGCCAACGCCGAAGAACGTCTGCGTTCTTTCAGCCATGACCGTGCACACCTCGGCAGCGCGTCTGACTTCATTCGCAGTGAGCTCGTCCGATTGTCTTCTTCCTTCGAGCCCTGGGCCTGGCGTCAGGCGCAGCGAGTGTGTGATGCGTGGTCGTCTGCGACCGGGGTGCGCGCGCCCATTGATGCCGCCGATCCGCTGCGTGACTGGCTCGACGCCTACCGGCACTTCGGCGTTCTGCTGTTTGCCGATGACCCAGCGGTCTTCCAATTCGTGAGAAACTGCGCCAGTCGATTGGCCTCTTGACCGGACAAAACCGCATCCTGGGGATGGCCCATGTTGGATAACGAACTCGTCTATCGGGCGGCCGTCGGCGGTCTCGGGATTCTTGGCTTCGCTGTGCGTATCTACTATCAGCGGCGCTTCGGACAGGTGCAACGAACCGCCGCCGGCGGCGGCGTCCGAGACAAAATCTTCTATTGGCTCGTGTTCAGCGCGCTGGTTCTGCCCTTTTTCTATACATTCTCGACGCTGCTCGACTTCGCACACGTATCGCTGCCCGCGCCGCTGCGGTGGGTCGGATTACTGATCGGCATAGCGTCCCTTCTGCTGTTCGTCTCAACGCATCATGCATTGGGTCGAAACTGGTCTGGGGTGCTCGAGATTGCCGAACAGCATCGCCTCATCGAAAGCGGGCCTTACAAACGCGTGCGCCATCCTATGTACACGGCGATCTTTGGCGTGGCGATTTCAAATGCGCTGCTGTCGGCAAACTGGCTGATCGCTGTCGCCGGCATCGTCTCCGTCACCCTGATGTACCTGGCGCGCGTGACGGATGAGGAGCGTATGCTGATCGATCAATTCGGCGATGAGTACCGTGCGTACATGCAACGCACCGGGCGATTGTTGCCGCCTCTATTTTCTTCGAAGTGAATGGTGACCAGGGACTAGTGAACAGGTCGGAACGGCAGCGATCCGTATCTGCTATTCGCTATTCCCTGATCGCTGGCAAATAGTCATGCCGCTGCTTCAGGATCTGCTCGGCGCCCTTCCACAACGTGGCCGAGTTCAGTGGATCGGTTTGCGTGAGTCGCGTGCGGCGCCGATCACGGCTGTTGACGCTGCGATGGCTGAGGTCGGATGCGGTCTGATTGGCGACAGATTCACCGGAACGCCGGAGAGCAAGCGGCAAGTCACGTTGATTCAGGCGGAGCATCTGGTTGTCGTCGCATCGCTCCTCGGCCGCGAGGAACTCGATCCCGCGCTCGTTCGCCGCAACATCGTCGTGAACGGCGTCAATCTGCTCGCGCTTCAACGCGCGAAATTCTCGATTGGTAAGGCCGTTCTGGAAGGCAGCGGCGGATGTCATCCGTGTTCGCGCATGGAAGCCGCACTGGGCGCGGGCGGCTTCAACGCCATGCGCGGCCATGGCGGAATTACCGCTCGCGTGCTGAAACCGGGAGTCATTCGTCTCGGCGATGAAGTCGTCCTGCTCGAAGCGGGCGAGCTCGGGGCGCATGAGCGGTGACTGTCGCAGAAGGAAGAGCCGCGAAAGACCGCAAAAGGGACTAGAACCGCAAGCGAAGGATCCGCCTGCGAACGCCGCTTTCTTTTTTGAGGTCTTTCGCGGCTCTTCGGCGCGACATTGACCTGCCGCTACTGATGCGCTGCTTCGCTTGCCCGGATCTCATCGCGCGCAAGGATCCGCCGCCACAAATAGTCCGTCTCCGGGATGTCGAGGCGGAACACTTCCGCGAGCGTCTTGCGGTAGTCGGTCTCGTCCGCAATCAACCGCTGACTTACGCCCGCTTGAGTGACCGACTTGAGCGCTCGGCCGCGCAGCATCATGAGTCCGTCGGCCGTGTGTATCTGACACACAGCGTTGAGCACGAACGGCGACTCCGGCGCCGACTGCATCCAGGCGCACTTGCGCCTGAACAGAGTCACATCCGCCGGCTCGAGCGAAAAATCGAACGAGCGCGCGCCGCCTTCGGGATGGTTCAGGAAGCGCCAATATCCATCGCCGAGCGCGTGGAGGCGAAATTTCAGCGGGCCCTGCACAAAGTCAGCGCTCGTCAGCAGTATCGGCTCGAGCAGTCCGTCGCCGAAGCCCACGTCAGCAAGATAATCCCGTTCGAGATGCACCAGGAGGGCCAGATGATTGCCGAAAGCGTCGTCGCCGCGTTCCTCGCGCATGACGCCCGCGGCAAGGTGCGTCATCGGAAAGCCGATTTCGTTCAGCGCCCAGGCGAGCAGTCCGTTCATCTCGTAACACCAGCCCCCGCGCTTGTGCGTCACCAACTTCGTGTAGATGCGCTCGATGTCGAGCGTGACCTCCCGCCCGAGCTGCACATCGAGATTCTCGTAAGGAATCGTGCGCAGATGCTGGCGATGCAGCGCAGTCAGCGTCGCAGGATCGACGGCCAACGGCCCCGCGTAGTCAATGCGTTTCAGATAGGCGTCCAGGTGCATGGTGAGTCGTGAACCGTGAGTCGTGAGTCGTAAGAACGGGAATCGGGAATCGGGCATCGGGCATCGGGAATCGGGCAATCGGGAATCGGGAATCGGGAATCGGGAATCGGGCAGAGTCAAACTTGCGCACTGCCGATTAGTCAAGCGCCTCTTGCGGCTCACGACTCACGGCTCACGGCTCACGATTCATTGATTCCAATCTTGTCGCAGCGGATGCTCAGATTGAAGCGCGATCGCGGAAACACAGAATTGACCCGATCAGGAAACAAACCGGCGTCGTTCCGCTCGCAACCTGCCTGCGGCAGTCGGCCATTGGCAGCGGGCTGACTCCGTCAGCAGCAAGAACTCTGACCTGCTCGCCAGAGCCGGCTGTCGCATGCGACCTAAAGAATCGGGGATTGATCCCGACGGCTACTGACGCGGAAGAGTGGCGCTGGTCGAAAGACGAGGGTTGCGGGGCCGCGGCGGCGATCAGATGGCGCTCATTTCGCGACGCCTCCTGCGAACGCCAGCTGCGAACAAAGTGAAGCCGGTTTCGCTCTCCTCTGACTGCTCGTTAGAGCCTACTGTCGCGATGCGACCTCCTGCGAACGCCCACTGCTGACGCAGTCAGCCGGTTTCGACCTCGGTGACTTCCGAGTCCCGAGTCCCGAATCTCGAGTCCCGTCCCAATTCCCCCTTGACCTCAAGTGCACTCTAGGGTGTTGAATGTAACCAAGACACGTCCACCCGCTTACGGAGCGACTATGTCCACGACCCAGACAGAGCTCCTGAACTCAACGGCGCCGGCGCCCGCACGGATCGCGAAGGAACCGCGCCGCACAATGCTCATCGGCAAGCTCGCACGTCTGACCGGGCGCAGCGTGCATACGATTCGCTGGTACGAGTCGCAACGACTGATTCCCGGCGTGCGGCGCGACCTGCAGGGTCGGCGGCTTTACGCTGATTGGCATGTCGATTGGCTGGATCTGCTCGATCGATTGCGGGGGAGCGGCATGTCGATTCGCGCGTTGCGCGAGTACACCGCTGTCGCGAAGCGCGGCGTCGCAACGCTCGAGGAGTGCCAGCGATTGCTGCAAGCGCATCGCGAACACATCACAGCGACGATCGCGGACCTCAAGGAGTCCCTTGCGCTCATCGATGCGAAAATCGCGTTCTACGGCGAGTGGCGTCGAACGGGCGTGCGGCCGCCGCCCCTGCCGCATCGAAGGAAGCAAGCCGACTCCGTCGGCAGGTAAGCCTGACGGCAAGCAAGCCGGCGAGGCGCCAGCAGGTCAGAATTTCTGGCGTGCCGACGAAGTCAGGCTTGCCTGCCGCGTCTGCGGCTTGCTCTTGGCTCGCCGCCACTTGACATCGAGCGCACTCGAGCGCGTCGAATAGGCAGCTCCGACAAGGAGCACTCACGATGAGCATCAATACGACCGAAGCGCGGGCGATTAACAAGCGGCCGCTCCGCTTCATCATCATCGGCGCCGGTCCGGCTGGGATACTCGCCGCGATCCGTTTGACGCAGGCCGGCTTCCAGGACGTCGTCATTTACGAGAAGGCGCATCGTCTCGGCGGCACGTGGCGCGACAACACGTACCCAGGCGTCGCCTGCGACGTGCCTGCGCATCTGTATTGTTATTCGTTCGAGCCCAACCCGGAGTGGAGCCGCCGCTTTGCACCGGGCGCCGAGATCCTCGCGTACCTCGACGACGTTGCGCACCGCTACGGCGTGGCGCGGCGCATCCGTTACGCGGAGGAAGTGACGCACTGCGAATACCTGGATGGTCGCTGGCGCATCGAAACGAAAAGCGGCGCCTGGGACACGGCGGACGTCGTCATCGCCGCCACCGGCGTGACTCACCATCCGCGGCTTCCCCGGATTCCCGGTCTCGATGTGTTCGCGGGTCCTGCGTTTCACAGCGCCCGATGGGACCACAGCATATCGCTCGACGACCGCCGTATCGGCGTGATTGGAACAGGATCCACGGCAGTGCAGATCGTCGCAGCGCTCAGCGAGCGCGTGGCGCAGCTCAGCCTCTTCCAGCGCACGGCTCAATGGATCATGCCGCAGGAGAATCCCGTCTACAGCGCCGAGGAACGCGCGCTGTTTCGCCGTGCGCCGGACAAGATGCACTCCATGCGCGCCGAGTTCGCACGCGCGTTCGTGGAAGGTTTTTCGGATGCGGTCGTGGATGCGGACTCCCCGCAACTGAAGATCATCGAAGACGTGTGCCTTGCGCACCTGGAATCGCACGTCGTCGATCCGGCGCTCCGCGAGAGACTTCGTCCGACCTACCGGGCGGCGTGCAAACGGCTCGTCATATCCAACGATTTCTATCCGGCGATGCAACGTCCGAACGTGCAACTCGTCACCGAAGCGATCGGGTCGATCGAACGCAACGGCGTGCGCACCCGCGACGGCCGATTGCATGAGATCGATGTACTCGTATTCGCCACCGGTTTTCACACCGATCGCTTCGTGCGGCCGATGGAGGTCGTCGGACCCGAGGGCGTCCGACTGAGTGCGCGCTGGGCGCAACGGCCGTTCGCGTATTTGTCCGTCGCAGTGCCGGATTTTCCGAATTTCTTCCTGCTGAATGGACCGAACGGCCCTGTCGGTAATTATTCCCTGATCGATGTCGCCGAGACGCAAATGGCCTATGTGCTGCAATTGATCGACCTGTTGTACTCCGGTCGTTGCCGTGAGATCAGTCCGACCGAACACGCGACCACGAGGCTCGAATCCGAGCGCGTCGCGGCGACGGCGAAGACCGTCTGGACCACCGGGTGCCGAAGTTGGTATCTCGACGACCGTGGTGTACCGGCCTCGTGGCCCTGGTCGATGCAGCGATTCCGCGACGTCATGCAGACGCCGACGCTGGAGGCGTTTGAGCTCGCATGAGATGGGAGCGGCTGGAGGCTGAGGGCTTGAGTTAGAACCGGAGCCAGAGGTAAAGAGGACAGGAGAGAGCGCTGACGTAGTCTCTACGGCCAGTTCTCTATCGCCAGCTCCCAGTCCACAGCCCCCAACCGACTCTTTGGGCTGTCACAGGTCTGGCGGTTCGTCCGTCTAGGCGGTATGAACGTACGTCTTGTCAGGATCGGGCGCCGGCAGCTTGCCGTGGATTCCAAAGCTGAAATTTTTCAGGCGCACCGCCCGCGGCTGCTGGGCGTGGCCTATCGCATGCTGGGCGCGAAGTCCGACGCGGAGGATGTGCTGCATGATGCGTGGCTGCGCTGGGACGCCGCCGATACGACCGACGTTCGCTCGAGCGAAGCCTGGTTGACGACCGCAGTGACACGCTTGTCGATTGATCGCCTGCGCAGGGCGAAAGCTGAAAGGGACAGCTACTTCGGTCCCTGGCTGCCGGAGCCGCTGTCGGATGCGGACATGAGCTCGCCCGACGTGTCGCTCGAGCGCGACGAGGATGTGTCGATCGCATTCCTCACGATGCTGGAGACGTTGTCGCCCGAAGAGCGCGCCGTTTTCGTTCTGCACGACATTCTCGACGACGACTACGCCGACATCGCACAGACCGTCGGCAAAACGGAAGTCGCCTGCCGGCAGATGGTGCATCGAGCGCGTGAACGACTGACGTCGCGCCGTCGGCGCTTTCTCGTGGATGACGCGACGCGCATCCGCATGCTCGAGAAGTTCATCGAGGCCGCGAACCGCGGCGATCGCGACGAACTCATCGCGCTGTTTGCAGAGGATGCTGTCATGACCACGGATAGCGGCGGCAAAGCGGTGGCCGTCCACCGTCCGCTGCACGGCGCGGTGCGTATCGCCTACTTGTGGTTCGCCATCGCACGCCGCGTGGGACCACGCGCGGAACGGCGCATCGTGTACGTAAACGGACAGCCCGCGCTCGCCTCATTCTATAAAGGCCGTCTGCATTCCGTGTCGACGATTGACACTGACGGCGAGCGCATCCACGCGCTCTATACGATCGCGAACCCCGACAAGCTCCGGTCGTTCACGCGACTTGTCCCAACATCCGCGAACACTGCGTCTCAGGGTTGAATACGATGGAACCCGGGACTCGGGACTCGGGACTCGGGACTCGGGACTCGGGAGGTTCATCGGTACATCATTTACACATCAGTTCCGGTACATCGTTTACACGGGTGAGCTCACGCTGGCGAACCGAGGAGGTTCGCCATGCCCTGGAATGAAAGCACCCGTATGGATGAAAGACGTAAATTCGTTGCGGCCTATCTGAGCGGCAAGTACCAGATGAGCGAGTTGTGTCTGCAGGCTGGCGTCAGCCGACCGACCGGCTACAAGTGGGTGGGACGCTTTCAAACGAGCGGCCCGCAGGGGCTTCAAGATCGTTCGCGCGCGCCGCATCACTGTCCACAGGCGATGGCCGAAGAGTTGCAATGCTGGTTTATTCGTGAGCGGCGCGCGCATCCGCGCTGGGGGCCGAAGAAGCTGCGGGGGCGCTTTCGTCGCCTGTATCCGCGCGCTGAGGCGCCCTCGCGCTCTGCTATCTACCGCCTGCTCAAACGGCACGGGCTTGATCCCGCCGCGCACGCGCCGCCGTCGGGCGCGAGTCAACGCCGGGCGCCGCGTCCGAGCCGAGCATCCCAATGAGCTGTGGACGATCGACTTCAAAGGGCAATTTCGCACCGGCGATCATCGCTGGTGCTATCCCTTCACCGTCATGGACAGCGCCAGCCGTTATCTGTTGGCCTGCCAGGCACAGTACGAGCCGAGCGCCGCCCCGGTGAGCCGCACGATGTGCATATTGTTCAGGACGCGTGGGTTGCCGTTGCGCATGCACTTTGACAATGGCTCGCCCTTCGCCAGCCGCGGGCTGGGCGGGCTGTCGCGGCTGTCGCTGCAGTGGTTGAAGCTCGGCATCCGCCTTGAACGCTCGCGTGCCGGTTGTCCGCAAGATAATGCGGCCCACGAACGCATGCATCGCACGCTGAAAGACGACACCGCGCGCCCACCGGCGAGCAATCTCCCTGCCCAGCAGCGTCGCTTCAATCGATTTCATCGCGAGTACAACTACGAACGTCCTCACGAGACGCTCCATGATGGCGTGCCCGCGGACTTCTACCAGCCCAGTGCGCGCAGCTTCCCCACACGCTTGCCGCCGCCGAGTTATCCCGGGCATTTTGAACTGCGGCGAGTCTCGATCAATGGAGACATCTCCTGGCGCAATCAGACCCTGTACGTGGGACTCGCCTTCGTGCGCGAAACCCTCGGCTTGGAAGAAGTCGCCGATGGTCTGTGGTCCATGTACTTCGCTCATCACCTGCTGGCTCGATGGGATCGCGCTCCAATCAACTTATCCCGCTGCCCGTGTAAACGATGTACCGAAACTCCGGTGTAAACCATGTTCCGAACTCGACAAACTCGAGTCCGGACCTTACTTCTAGTCCAAACCCTGGAGAATTCGCTCATGCCTCACTCAACAGCGTTCGTCCTCGCATCGTTGCTGATCGCATTCTCGATCGTGAGCGAGGCAGCGGAATCCGTCGCCAAAGCGCCGGACGCGACAGTCAAGCCCGTGCTCACTCAGGCGCTGCCTGACCTACACGGCAAAGAGGTGCTGATGCTGACGGTGGAATATCCGCCCGGCGGCGTCTCGCCCGCTCATCGCCACAACGCGAACACGTTCGTGTACGTGCTCGAAGGCGCGGTAGTCATGCAGGTTGCGGGCGGCAAGGAAAAGACGGTGAAGGCCGGCGAAACGTTCTACGAATCGCCGACCGATATTCACAGCGTGTCGCGCAATGCGAGCGCAACGCAACCAGCGAAATTCCTGGTGTTCTTCGTGAAGGATCAGGGAGCGCCCGCAACGGCGCCCGCGCAATGAAAATCGTTCTCCGTTGTGCGTTTTGAGTTGTGCGTCCAGAACGGAAGCGGCCAACCCTTTGCGCACAACGGGCAACGGAGAACGGACAACTTCGCACGGTGGACTGCGTCCGAAAACGGCTAGTCGAAGCCGCCGTGCGCGCGTATCGTCGTCGCCATGACAGGCATGCCGCGCATCAACGACTCCGCTCGACGCACGTTGCAGACTCGCAAAAAGGCGTCTTTCAATCGCCGCGATCTCTCGGTCGGCGGCGATGCGTCTGCCGAAGCTTCAATAGGCCTCGATCGCAGCGCGCTCGATCGCGCGCGCCTCAGCCGCGACGCGCGATTCGACGGCAAGTTTTTCATTGCGGTGACGTCGACCGGGATCTACTGCCGACCGGTATGTCCCGCGCCGGCGTCGAAAAGCAAGAACGTGCGCTACTACCCGACCGCGGCGGCGGCGGCGGAAGCCGGATTTCGGCCCGTGCCTTCGTTGCCGGCCCGAAGCGGCGCCAGGAACGCCGGCATGGCTCGGTACGTCTGCGGTCGTGCGTCGTGCGTTGCGGCTGATTCAGGATGGCGCGCTCGATGAGTTGTCCGTCGATGAACTCGCTTCGCGCATTGGGCTCGGCTCGCGCCATCTCAATCGACTGTTCACGCAGTACGTCGGGGCCTCGCCGCTGGCTGTGGCGCAGACTCGCCGCCTGCACTTCGCGAAGCGCCTGCTCGACGACACCGACCTGCCGATCACGCAGATCGCGCTGGCGGCGGGGTTCGGGAGTCTTCGGCGCTTCAACGACGCGTTTCACAAGACGTATCAACGCGCGCCTCGCGAGCTGCGCAAGTCGCGGCGCGGTGCGCCCGGCGGCGGCGATGAAGTCGTTCTCAAGCTGGCGTTTCGTCCGCCTTACGACTGGCTGCACGTGCGCGATTTCCTCGCGACGCGCGCCGTCCCGGGCGTCGAGCGCGTCGACGAACGCGGCTATGCGCGCGCGGTCCGCTCGGAGAACGGATACGCGATCGTGTGCGTCCGCGAACTCGCCAGTGAGAATGCGCTCGAATTGCATGTACACGGTGCAGCGCCCGCGGACCTGTTTCAAATCTCCGCAGCGGCGCGGCGCGTTTTCGACCTCGCATCCGATCCCGCCCGCATCGCGGCTGCGTTCGGCTCGGACACGCTGCTCGCGCCGCTCCTGAAGGCGCGGCCCGGACTGCGTATTCCCGGCGCCTGGGATCCGTTTGAATGCGCTGTGCGTGCAGTGCTTGGCCAGCAAGTCAGCGTAGCGGCCGCTCGCACGCTCGCTGCCCGCCTCGTAGCGAGGGCCGGCGAACGCATTGCGGACGGCGTCGACGGACTGACGCATACGTTCCCGTCGCCGGCGGCGCTGGCCGCTGTGGATCTCGATGGCCTCGGCGTCACGGGAGCGCGCATCGCAGCGCTGCGCGCGCTAGCGCGCGCAGTCGCCGACGGCCAGCTCGACTTCAGCGCGAGCGTCGATGAAGTGATGACGAAGCTCATGTCATTGCCCGGATTCGGCGCATGGACTGCACAGTACATCGCACTGCGCGCACTCGGCGAACCGGACGCGTTTCCAGCGGGAGATCTCGTCCTGCGTCGCATGGCGGGGAACGGCGCGCTGCTCGCGAACCGCGCGCTTCAGGAACGCGCCGAAGCATGGCGACCGTGGCGCGGCTATGCAGTAATGCATCTGTGGCGTGCGGCGTCCGATGCCGCTGCAACGCGAGGAAGAGAAGAGCCGCGAAAGACCACAAAGAGGAACAAGAATAGCCTGCGGCGCAAACCAGGCGGAACAGTTGCACTCGCATAAGGCAGGCGGTGAATGCGTGTACCGACTTCGACAATCCCGGGGTGATTGGTTTGTTGCTCTTTTTGCGGTCCTTCGCGGCTCTTCATTCGTCGCCTCTCGTTTCATCTGCACTCATTCAGCAACGCGTTGGTCGCGTGCGAAATTAGCCAGTACGCGCATGAGGCTGGCCGGAGCTCATTTGGAGGGCTTGCAGCGCGCGAGTGCGAAACCCGGAGCGGATGGTCCAAGGGCAAGAGAGCGTCCGGCTGAAGTCTGC
This sequence comes from uncultured Gammaproteobacteria bacterium, assembly GCA_963723505.1. GTDB lineage: Bacteria > Pseudomonadota > Gammaproteobacteria > Steroidobacterales > Steroidobacteraceae > Steroidobacter. Next base: position 398,981 of record CAVRQU010000012.1, on the reverse strand, counting down.
TGTCCGCGCGAGCGACCGCACCTCACTGTGCTGAGTTCTGCCTCAGATCCAATCCGCACGTAACGCATCTGAGGTCACAGCTCAGACTTTCTGGCGCCGAACCCTCGACGCTTATACTGATCGCCGATTCGAACGGTGAAGCGTCGTTCAATGGTTCCAGCTCGCGGCCGAGAGGAAGCGATGACAAGAATTTCCAGGCGTACCTTTTTTGAGATGGCGGCCGCTGGCGCTGCACTGACCGCCAGCGCGAAGGTGTGCGCGACCGAGTCACAGGCACAGAGCCTGAGCTCGCTTACCACGCGCGCCCAGCCCATCACCGCACGTGAGCACGCCGCGCGAATCGCGAAGGTGCAATCGCTGATGCAGCAGCAGAAGGTCGCGGCGCTGCTCGTCGAGGCGGGATCTACGCTCGAATATTTCACGGGCATCCGCTGGCGGAGGTCTGAGAGAACAACCGCGGCGCTGATCCCTGCTGAGGGTGGAGTTGTCGTCGTCACTCCTTTCTTCGAAGAGCCCTCCATCCGCGAAACGCTGAAAGCGTCGGGCGACGTCCGGCCCTGGAAAGAGGATGAGAGTCCTTTCGATCTCATCGCCGGTGCACTGCGCGATCACGCGGCAGGCCCGCTTGCCGTAGAAGCCACCACGCGCTTCTTCATCATCGATCGCGTAACCAAAGCGTGGGGCGCGGGACGAGACGTTGTTTCAGGAGATGAGCTCGTCCGTGCGTGCCGCATCGTCAAGTCGCCGGCGGAGCTTGCCTTGCTGCAGTCAGCCAACGACGTCACCCTTGCGGCGTTGAAGCACGTGCACGGACGAATCGAAGCGGGCATGAGCGGCGCCGACATCCTGAAGATGATGGCGGCGGCGACTGAGGCGTTGGGCGGCTCGCACGAATTTTCGCTGGTGCTGCTCAACGAAGCGAGCGCCTATCCGCACGGTTCGGTCAAACCGCAGACGATCCGCAAGGGATCGGTCGTCCTCGTCGATACGGGGTGCTCCGTGCACGGCTATCAGTCCGACATTTCCAGAACCTGGATTTTCGGCGAACCCTCGTCGCGACAGCGAGAGGTCTGGAATACGGTCAAGCGTGGTCAGGAGATCGCACTGGAGACTGCAAAGATCGGCATCCCCGTCGGCGCAATCGACAAGGCGGTGCGCGCGTTTTACGAGGACAGGGGCTGGAGCAAAGACTACGGTTTGCCCGGAACGTCGCATCGAACCGGGCATGGGATCGGCATGGACGGGCATGAGCCTCCCTATCTCGTGCGCAGCGATACGACTCCGCTCGAAGCCGGCATGTGCTTCTCCGACGAGCCCGGAATCTACATCCCGGGAGAATTCGGCGTACGTATGGAGGATTGCTGGTACATGTCTCAAGCGGGCCCGAAGCTCTTTACGCCGTTGGCCGCATCGATTGACCAGCCGATCTGACGCAGGACGCATCGAACTGGGCGGTATGCGAGGCGGTGCTTTGGTGGTGGTACGTCCTGAGCTCCTGCGGGTTTCTCACGTTCACGATTGCGCGATGAGAGAAGCGCTGCACCGATTCGTCCCGGAACGGACGGCGCGCAACCCGCACATGTCCGTCTCGTCACAAACTAGCAAGCGCGCACTGCGACGATTGCTATGTTCCCGCCCACGGAAGCTGCTGCGTCCGCCCTCCTGCGAGAGGTTGACTGCGCACCTTAGGTTGACCTGAGAATCGGGCGCGGCGGCTTTCGCTCTCAGGCGCGGGGAAGGAAGAGCCGCGAAAGACCGCAAAAAATGGAACAGTAAACCAGCGGAACTGGAAGCCCCGCTTTCGGTCTGAGAGCGGACGCGCCGAGCGACATGCGCACAAACTATCTCTGACAGACGATGTCCGCTTTGCGCTTTAGTATTGCCCGACGCCAGGCACACGGAGAAGCGGATGAGCACGAAGACCTATCAGGGCAGTTGTCATTGCAGCGCCGTCCGCTTCGAAGCAGATCTGGATCTGAGCGCCGGCAGCGGCAGGTGCAATTGTTCGATCTGCAGCAAGACGCGTAACTGGAGCATCTCGGTGAAGCCCGACGCGTTCCGGCTGCTCGACGGCGCGGATAGCTTGTCCACGTACGAGTTCGCGACACACAGTGCGCAACATCACTTCTGCAAACGTTGCGGCGTGCAGGTGTACACGTCGGGATACGTGGAAGAGATTGGCGGCGAGTTTCGCTCGATCAGGATCGCATGCCTTGATGACGTTCCCGCCGAGGCGCTAGCGGCTATTCCGGTCCGCTACATGGATGGTCGCAACAACAACTGGTTCGAGGAGCCGCAAGTCACGCGGCATCTCTGACATCGCGTCGACAATCGCGCAAGTATGAGGAGCCGCAAAGAACCGCAGAAAAGAGTGGTGACGAGAGCGCAGCTCGGGAATGCGACCAGGTTCTCGCCGGTTCGCTCATCGATCATTTCCATTTCCTTCTTGCGTTCTTTGCGGCTCTTCCTCTATTGCCTTTGTGCTTCTTCGTCCCTCGCACCGTAGTTCGTTGCGCCACATTCTTGTCGAACCGTCGCGGCCTCGCGACGCAAGGACGACGGAATTTTCCACATTCGGAACCTGCTGGTCGCTCGTGGATTGCGCTCTTGCCTGTCGCACAACCACGAGGAAGACATCATGAATTTGCACTCCAACGCACTAGTCGCCGCGATTGCGGCCATGAGTTGGGCTTTCGCGCCTGCCGCACTGTCGCAGGAGCAGGACGAAGAGCTGCCGCCCCCTTCCACCGAACAATCGCAATCGACGGACGATCTCGGCTCGCCGTCAGCCACGGATCCGTCGGCCGCAGCAGCGGCGCAGGAGAAGACGCCATCTGCGGATGAGCCCGCGCTCGATGACAAGAAGATCGAACAGTTCGCGGATGCGTATGTAAAGGTGCAGACGATTCAGAAGCAGGCGTCGGCGGAGCTGGCTGCGGCGCAGGATACGGCGGCCGCTGACAGCGTGAAGACGAAAGCGGAGTCCGACATGATCGCCGCGGTTGAGCGCAGCGGCCTGCAGGTCGATGAGTTCAATCAGATCGTCGAAACGATGGCGTCGAACGTGGAAGTCCGCAACAAGGTCGCGGCCAAACTCCAGGAGCGCAGCGGCGGCTGATCGACCCACAACGACGGCATGCGCAGGAAGGCCTGACGGCAGGAAGGCCGGCGGCAGGAAAGCCGCTGGCAAGTCAGAGAAGGATTTGCTTCTCTGTCCTGCCGACAGGCCTTCTTGTTGAGACCTTCCTGCCAGAGGTCTTCCTGCCGACGTAGTCGGCCGTCGTTATCCGATCTGGACGGCGAGCATCGACACCGATCCGCCGTCGACGCCTTCCACCGGAAAGGCGACTTCATCGTCTGGTTGTTGCGCACCCAGCACATAGAGCAGCGGGAGATAGTGCTCGGGGGTCGGCGCCGACAGAGCCGCATCGCGCCCGAGATGCTCGTAGTCGATCAGCGGCTGATGATCGCCCGCCAGCATCCATGCTCGCGCTTGCGTTTCGAAACGCACAGCCCAGTCATAGGGCTCCAGCGCCTGACGACCCCACGCATACGCATGCAGGTTGTGGACGAGATTGCCGCTCCCGACGATGAGCACGTCGCGGTCGCGTAGCGGCGCCAGTCGACGGCCGATCTGATAGTGCGCGGGCGCCGGCAGCGTCTCGTCGATGCTGAGCTGAACGACGGGTACATCCGCAGCGGGATACACGTGGCACAGCACGGACCATGTTCCGTGGTCCAGTCCCCAGCCCGCATCGAGCGCGACCTCAGCAGGCGCCAGCAGGTCGCGAACTTCGCTCGCCAGCGCCGGGGCGCCGGGCGCCGGATACAGGCACTCGAAGAGCTCGCGCGGAAAACCGCCGAAGTCATGAATCGTGCGCGGGGAGCGCATCGCTGTCACCGCACAGCCTGGGATGTACCAGTGCGCCGAAATACAGAGCACGGCGCGTGGCTTCGGCCACGCTTCAGCAAGCGCCCGCCACGCCCGCGTGTACGCGTTGTCGGCGAGCGCGTTCATGGGATTGCCGTGACCGAAGAAGATTGCTGGCAGATGCATAGGAGGCGGATGGCGGATAGTGAGGCGATGGCGCGCCTCCAATCAGAAGGCCACAGCTTACAGCCGTGCAGCGCGAGGACGAGTCCGGACTATGCGAAGTCGAGCGACGCCTTCGGCAAGTCAGGAGGAGGAGACACGAGCTGCGCGATTCCTTCTGTCCTGCCGAAGGCTTTCCTGCCGCATCCGCAGCTTTCCTGCCCGAGGCTTTCTTGCCGCAGGCCTTCCTTGCGGCAAGTTCATCGATACTTCACACCCGCGCCCGTATTGAAGACAACGACGCGATCGCCGTCGCGGATGAACGAGCTCTCGCGCAGGCGGCGCAAGGCCGCCCACGCGGCGCCGCCCTCGGGACAGACATCGACGCCGGATCGCGCCGCAAGCTCGCGCGTCGCTTGCTGTAGCTCGCCCTCGTCGATCGCCACCGCGGTTCCCTGCGTGTCGCGCAGCGCCTGCAGGCATAGAAAGCCGCCGAGCGGCGACGGCACACGCAATCCGTAGGCGCGTGTGCTCGGATTCGGCCAGGGCGTCGTGCGTTCGGCGCCTTCGTGAAACGCGCTCACGACCGGCGCGCAGCCAGCCGCCTGCACGGAAACAAACCGCGGACGCTTGCCTCGTGGAATCCAGCCGAGCGCTTCCATTTCCTGAAACGCTTTCCACATGCCTATGAGCCCCGTGCCGCCGCCTGTCGGATACAGCACGACGTCAGGAATCTCGCCCGCAAACTGTTCGACGAGTTCGTAGGCCATCGTCTTCTTGCCTTCGATGCGATAGGGCTCACGCAGCGTCGAGATGTCGAATGCGTCCCTGGGTCCGCGCTCCTTCAGGAATTTGCCGGCGTCGGCGATCGTGCCCTGCACACGGTGTATCGTCGCGCCGTACAACTCGCATTCCGCGAAGAATGGTTGCGGCGTGTCGTCCGGCATCGCGACCGTTACAGGGAGACGCGCGCGCGCTCCGTAGGCGGCAAGCGCGCCCGCGGCGTTGCCCGCCGACGGCGCCGACAACGCGCGGGCGCCGAGATGCTTCGCCATCGACACCGCGAGCGCCATGCCACGCGCCTTGAACGATCCCGTCGGATTGCGCGCTTCATCCTTTACCCACACATTGGGTTCGACTTGCAGCAGCGGCGTGAAGCCTTCCGCGAGCGACGTTTCGTCGCCCTCTTCGAGCGGCAGCAGCTCCCGATAGCGCCACAGCGTGGCGGCGCGGCCCGCGAGATCGGACAGGCGCAAGCGGATCGCCGCGAGATCGTAGTCGACGCGAAGCGGCATTCCGCAAACGGTGCACACCGTGAGCAGAGTGCGCGGGTCATGAGCGTGATTGCAGGAAAAACAACGCACGCCTGCGAGGTATGGCGACAACTTCGGTGCGGTCACAATGCAGACCTCCTGCTGAGAGCTTCGTTCTGGCGGTTTGCCCGGATGCTTGCGGGGCTTTTGCCGACATGATCCGCGAAACAATAACCAAATCAATACTGCATCCCGACTGACTTGAGACCGCGCTTCGCCGCATTGTCGCTGACGATTGCAACCCTGCGGAGACGAACGATGGCCACCCTCTTGCTGGATCTCGACGGCGTCTGCACGGAGCGTCGTTTCGCTACGACGTGCTCACTGCGCGCGTGGCTGAAGGGCGCCTGGGGACTGCTGTTCTCCCATCCGGATGACTTCGCTCAATACGATATCGAAGCAGACCGCTGGCTGGTGCTGCTCCATGATGCGTTCGCTGAAGCCCACGTACGTCCGATCGCAGTGGGGTCGGCGGCGTCGAGCGCCGGCGCATCTGGCTGGCTCGCGCACGTGAGCGCAGCGCTCGCCGATCCGCATCCTCTGCTGCAGATCGCCGACTTTCAGCCGCACGCGTTGCGCGACGCGATCGAGCGCGGCAGCCCGCGCTTCGTGATGACGATCGACGAGGGCGTGCGCCTGCGGCGCACGTTCGAATACTCAGCGCACGATCGTCGGCCGTCTTTGTTCGACCTCATCGCAACGGCGGCGAAGGTGAGAAGCGGGCCCGCTGAGCGTCCCGCGCATTACGCCGCGCCGATGAGACGGAGCGACATGCGTTCGTCTCGCGACGTCGTACCGACTCGAGTGCTTGCTCGTTCGTTTCGCTCCTGCGCCCGCTGAAGCGGGACTCGGGACTCGGGACTCGGGACTCGGGACGGTTCAGTCTCGGTACATCATTTACACATCAGTTCCGGTACATCGTTTACACGGGTGAGCTCACGCTGGCGAACCGAGGAGGTTCGCCATGCCCTGGAATGAAAGCACCCGTATGGATGAAAGACGTAAATTCGTTGCGGCCTATCTGAGCGGCAAGTACCAGATGAGCGAGTTGTGTCTGCAGGCTGGCGTCAGCCGACCGACCGGCTACAAGTGGGTGGGACGCTTTCAAACGAGCGGCCCGCAGGGGCTTCAAGATCGTTCGCGCGCGCCGCATCACTGTCCACAGGCGATGGCCGAAGAGTTGCAATGCTGGTTTATTCGTGAGCGGCGTGCGCATCCGCGCTGGGGGCCGAAGAAGCTGCGGGGGCGCTTTCGTCGCCTGTATCCGCGCGCTGAGGCGCCCTCGCGCTCTGCTATCTACCGCCTGCTCAAACGGCACGGGCTGATCCCGCCGCGCACGCGCCGCCGTCGGGCGCGAGTCAACGCCGGGTACCGCGTCCGAGCCGAGCATCCCAATGAGCTGTGGACGATCGACTTCAAAGGGCAATTTCGCACCGGCGATCATCGCTGGTGCTATCCCTTCACCGTCATGGACAGCGCCAGCCGTTATCTGTTGGCCTGCCAGGCACAGTACGAGCCGAGCGCCGCCCCGGTGAGCCGCACGATGTGCATATTGTTCAGGACGCGTGGGTTGCCGTTGCGCATGCACTTTGACAATGGCTCGCCCTTCGCCAGCCGCGGGCTGGGCGGGCTGTCGCGGCTGTCGCTGCAGTGGTTGAAGCTCGGCATCCGCCTTGAACGCTCGCGTGCCGGTTGTCCGCAAGATAATGCGGCCCACGAACGCATGCATCGCACGCTGAAAGACGACACCGCGCGCCCACCGGCGAGCAATCTCCCTGCCCAGCAGCGTCGCTTCAATCGATTTCATCGCGAGTACAACTACGAACGTCCTCACGAGACGCTCCATGATGGCGTGCCCGCGGACTTCTACCAGCCCAGTGCGCGCAGCTTCCCCACACGCTTGCCGCCGCCGAGTTATCCCGGGCATTTTGAACTGCGGCGAGTCTCGATCAATGGAGACATCTCCTGGCGCAATCAGACCCTGTACGTGGGACTCGCCTTCGTGCGCGAAACCCTCGGCTTGGAAGAAGTCGCCGATGGTCTGTGGTCCATGTACTTCGCTCATCACCTGCTGGCTCGATGGGATGCGCGCTCCAATCAACTTATCCCGCTGCCCGTGTAAACGATGTACCGAAACTCCGGTGTAAACCATGTTCCGAACTGGACAGACTCGCAAGGAGCCTCGGACCGTGCGCACCTCGCGTCAACCAGATTTCTTTCGAGTCTCGAGTCTCGAGTCTCGAGTCTCTAGTCTCGATCTTCCGACTCACGACTCACGACTACGACCACGACTCACGGCTCACGGCTCACGACTTCCGATCTCACTCGACTCAGAGATTCCGCAGGAACGCACGATCGACGGCCGCCTGAGGCGACCACCCTTGTTCGTATAGCGGCCGCCAGGCGTCCCAATCGATGTCGTTGTCGCTGACGTGATCGAGCACGCCGCGAAACGCGTCGCGAATCACAATGACGACGCCGCGGCGCCAGTCCATCCAGGAATCTATCGTCGAACTTTTCGTAGTCGGGAACGACGTACTCATGTGGAGCGCAGGGAAGCTGTGATTTGCGCGTCTATCCTGGCGGGTTCCATTGAATCGCTCCGGTCAAGAAAAGGCCCCTCGCCGGCTCGGCGAGGGGCTAAGGACTGCGTACCAGGGGGATGGTTCCGACAGTCATTGATGGAGCGTTGGAGGGACGCTTCACCAACTGCCAGGTACTGTAGGCGCGCGAGGTTACGCCGTCGTGAAGGCGGCGGCGCCAACGCAGTCATGTGAAACGCATTTCGAGTTGAGCGCTGTGCGTTGTCCGTTGTCCGGAAATCCAGGCGACTGGTTGGGTTCGGGTTGCTGCGCATAACGGACAACGAATTGACGCGCGTGACTCGCGGGTCAATCCACGCAACGGCGACGAGACTCCGATCAGCGCTCGTGTGCGAGGAGCGTTGCAACGCGCTGCGCGTGCACGCGAAGTTCACCGACGGCCGTGGCCTCCCAGTGATCTGCACGCAGCATCGGTCCGACATAGAAGAGGTGCGGTCCCGGCCACGCGTCCGCATCGACGACGGCGCCGTTCGGACCGGTTCGAAGCCCGAGACCCAGCGAATCGGGCGCTGCGAGCCTGCATTGCACGAGATTGCGCCAGAGCGCTTCGCCTGAGTTTGCGATTGCGTAGTCAGGGCCTGTGCAATTCACCACTCGATCAAAGACGTGCGTGCATGAGCCGCCGACGCCGCGTGGGCGCCAGCGCACTTCGAGTCGGTCGCCGTGCGGATTGATCTCCTCGATGCGCCCGGCGTGGACGTGCAACCGCCCCTGCGCCTTCAGCGCATCAATTCGCCGCAACACTTCGGCCGGCAGACGATGGCGATGCGCGTCCCAGAGCGCGCGCAGATGCCGAAGAAAACGCAGTCGATCCCGCTCAGGCAGGCGCCGCCAGATCGTCGGCGCCATGTTGCGCACGAACGTGATCGCCTCGCGCCAGTCGCCGCCGCAATCCTCCGCCTCCGTTGCGAGCAGCCGCACCGAGCGCGTGAGTCCACGCAACGACGTCGCCGCGGCGAGCAACGCATGGCCGTCGCCTGGGAATGCATCGGGGCGAAACGGCGTCTGCCGAGGCGGCACGAAGCCATGGCGCGACAGCGCATGCAGCGACGGCGTAGTTCGCTCGTCGGCCGACGACGCGCTGATCACATCGGCGGCAGTGAGTCCTGTGCCGATCAGCAGGATCTTCTCTTCACGCGCAAACTGCAGATCGTGAACCCACGGGTTGCCGATGTAGCGCGGATGGCCGACGACGCTCTGCGCCGCGCGTATGGATGCAGGCGGAGGATTGCCGGTCGCAAGCACGACATGATCGGCGGTGAGATCGCGGCCGTCGCTCAGCTCGACGCGCAGGGGTGCGTCACGTTCCACGCGGCGCAGCCCTTCCACTTCGCCGCGCCACGTTTCGAACCGCACGTGGCGCGGCGAACTGAGCTGCGCGGCGAGCAGCGCCTCCTCGAGGTAATCCCCGTACAGAGAGCGCGGCAGAAAATCTTCACCGCTCGCGCGCGGAATGCGACGACGCGCGAACTCGAGAAACTCTTCGGGCGCGGCGGGGTTCGCCGACATGCGGCTCGCCGGCACGTTCAGCAGGTAGGGAAAGGAGCGTTTGGCATAGGCGACGCCGCGGCCGATCGAAGCCGAACGTTCGATCAGCACAATGCGCGTCGGCCCGGTCGGCGGCCGCCGCAGCAGATTGATCACGACGCTGACGCCGCTGAAACCTCCGCCGACGATTACGATCGTGCGCAGCAGCGGCACGCGCTACCTCCACCGTCATGAGCGACGGCGCTCAGACTAAGTGAACGACGGTATCAAGTAAGTAACGGCGGAGTGATGAACCGGGCTAACTGGCCAACGGGCTACTGGCCAACTTGGCCAGAACCGGAGAAGGAGGAGAAAGCAGAAGGTCTCGTTCCAATCGTGCTCTGGCCAGTTCACCGGTTTGCCAGTTGGCCGGTTGGCCTTCAATCCACGACGAGCTTGTAGCCCGCGCCGGGAGCGGTTTGCAGCATCTGCGGGGCGGTCGGGATCCACCTCGATCTTGTGACGCAGGCGATGCACGAGTTGCTTCAACAATTGCCGGTCGCCGGATCCCTTGTGGCCCCAGACCTGCATCAGCAGGCGATCGGAACTCACGGTGTGGCCCGCGTTGGCGATCAGCATTTGCAGCAGTCGTAACTCGAGCTTGGTGAGCCGCACCGGCGAATTCGCGCCCACCTGCACCGTGTGCTCTTCGACGTCGAGCCGGATGCGGCCCGCCGCAAGCGGCGCCGAGTTTTCCATGCCGGCGCGGCGGAGCAACGCCTTGACGCGCGCGAGCAGCGTACGCGGACTGAACGGCTTCGTCAGATAGTCGTCGGCGCCGAGCTCCAGCGCCCGCACCAGGTCTTCCTCTTCGCCGCGAACCGTGAGCATCATGACAGGCACGCGCGACTTCGCGCGAATCGCTTCACACACCTGGAAACCGCTCGCCCCCGGCATGTTGATGTCGAGTATCACCAGATCCGGCGATTCTGCTTCGAACGCGCGGATCGCGCTCGGTCCGTCGCTCGCCTTGACCACGAGATAGCCGGCCTGCGACAGCGTGAACGCAATCAGCGCCAGCAGATCCTTGTCGTCGTCGGCGGAGAGGAGCTTCATAGCCAGTCAGTGAGTCCTGGTAGATCTCGTGAGTCGTGAGCCGTGAGTCGTGAGTGGCAAGATTGGGAATTGGGAATCGGGAATCGGGAATCGGGAATCGGGAATCGGGAATCGGGAATCGGGAATCGGGAATCGGGTGGAGCGTGAGGTGCGAAGTAGAGTTCCGTCAAGGCGCAATCGGCTCGGTACTCTGTCGGCTCACGACATCACAGCTCACGACGCCATCAAACCACCTCGCTCGATTCGGCGACCCGCAGCGAGACTTCGAAACGCGTCCTGCCGTCGCCGGTGCGTCGCGCGCTGATCGAGCCTCCGTGGCGTTCGACGATCGACTTGACGATCCATAGTCCGAGACCCGAGGCCGCCGGGCTCGGGCTCGCTGTTCGGCGCCGCGATAGAAGCGGTCGAAGATCGAGCCGTTCTCGATCTCGGGAACGCCAGGGCCCTCGTCCTCGACCCAGATCGTCACGCGCTGCTCAGCATGAGCAGCGCCGATCCTGCACTGCAGTCCCTTCAGGGGCGAACTTGCTCGCATTCGCCAGCAGATTCACGAATACCTGGGTGAGTCGCGGGCCGTCGCCGTCAACACGCGGCAGGTCTTCGGGAATGCTCAGCTCGAGCCTCTGGCGGCGCTGCTTGAGCAGCGCGCCGATCAGCGCGTCCGCGTCTTCGACGATTTCCATAATCGAGACGTTCTGATGACGGATGGCAAGCTGACCGGATTCGATACGCACGCTCTCCAGCAGATTGTCGATCAGGCGCGTGAGCCGCAGTGTCCCACGCTCCAGCGACATCACGAGCTCCTTTTGTTCGGTCCGCGGCATCGTCTCGAGCCCCTCGCGCAACAGCTCGATCGAAGCGAGCTGTGCGGCGAGCGGCGTGCGGAACTCGTGCGAGATATTCGCGAAGCACCGAGTCGCGCGCGCGGCGTACGCCTTCGAGCTCCGTCTCATCGCGAATGACCTGCACCTGCAGCTCGTCCACCGGCGCGGCGCTCGTGATGATGGTGGTGCGCGACGCGCCGCTCGCGAGATTCAGTTGCTCGGTGGCTCTGCGCGCTGCCTTCCATGCGCGCGCGAATGATCGGGCAGTGCGTTTCGCACGGACGCTGACCATTTTCCAGACAGGGTTTCAGGACATCGCCGCAAAATCGGCCGATCGCTTCGTCCGCGGGAATCGCCGAGCAGGCGCGCGGCCTGCGGATTCAAATAACGAATCACGCGCGCCTTGTCGACCGCGTACACGCCTTCGACGACGCCGCTCAACACCGCCTGCGCTTCGGCTTCGCTCCGCCGCAACGTGCCTGTCAGCTCGACGAGGTTATTGCGCATGTCTTCCATCGTGCGCGCGAGCTTGCCGACCTCCTTGGTGCCGCCGACGGGAATCGACGTCGAGAAATCACCGTGGCCAAGCCGTTCTGCAGCGTCGGTCAGCGTGCTCACCGGACCGGTCGACCTGCTGCCCGAGAATGACGCCCGCGAGCACCGCGAGCGCGGCAAGCATGATCGCCGTCACCAGTAGGCGCTTGACGAGTCCGCCGACCGAAGCGTCGATCTCTGCCGATCGGCAGCCGCGCCTCGAGCAACGCGATCGCCTCGCCGGTGGAGGCGAATATCGGAAAGCTCGCGGCATACAGATCCAGATCGTCGATGCGCGCGACCGCCGAACGCCCATCCGACAGTCCCGCCGAATGCAGTCGCGTGAAGTCATCGACGTTTCTTGTCTTCGACGAAGCGTCGATAATTGATCAGGCGAACCTCGACGCCGACGCGTTCGCTCAACGTCGCTGCCAGCTTTTCATCGAGCAGCCGCGCAACGTACAGTCGACGCTCGGTAGCGCCGCCGACCTGCGCCGAGGCCCCGAGCAACGGGTCAGGAGCTGCGTCGACGGCACGGCGAGAAAGCGCTCGCCCTGCTCCGCAGCCGAAACCGCAATCTCCGCCCACGGCAGCGGCACGCCGGCCTGGGCGACCAGCTCGCCGCGCTCGAACACGGCGCACGCAAGCGATCGTTTCGGTGTTGCAGGAGCGGCGCAGATACGGGCCGATCGTCGCGGCGCGACGGTCCGCCAGGAGTCGCTGAAACGTCTGTCGCTCCGCGACGCTCTTGCGCCTGCGTCAGCGCGTCCTCGCTGTAGCGGCGCAGATCCTCGCGCGCCATTGCGCCGGCGAGCTGCACGCGCGACTTGCCCTGCTGATCCGCCAGGTCGCGCAGCGAGCCGATCGCGGAAATTGAAATGCCGCCGACGACGCAGCACGACGATCGCGACGTTGATCAGCGCAATCCACACGCCCAGACTCGCGCGCGAGGTGTCGAGCTGCAGGCGATCGAGGAGTTGCTGGATGCGGGACAACATTGACAGTGAGTCGTGACTAGTGACTGGTGATTAGCCGGAAGGCGCCTGATCGAGATCCAGGAAGCTCATCGCCGCCTTCATGAACGTCCTCGGATTGCCGAATCAGCAAGCCGCTCGCCGCTCGCGCCTGTTCCGAGTCTGCCCAGTCGCTAGTCACTAGTCACTTGTCCCTTCTCAGTGCCGCTGGTATCCGGTCCGCCACTCCACCAGCGTCTTGATCACGAGCGTCACGACGGCGAGCAGCGTGAGGAGCGAGGCCACGGCGAACGCGCCCACAAAGTTGTACTCGTTATATAGGATTTCTACGTGCAACGGCATCGTGGTCGTGAGCCCGCGGATATGGCCCGAGACCACGGAGACGGCGCCGAACTCGCCCATCGCGCGTGCATTGCATAGGATCACGCCGTAAACGAGGCCCCAGCGGATCTTCGGCAGCGTCACATGGAAGAACGTCATGATGCCGCCGGCGCCGAGCGTAATCGCAGCTTCCTCCTCGTCGTTGCCCAGCTGCTGCATGAGCGGAATCAGCTCGCGCGCAACGTACGGGAAAGTCACGAACATCGTCGCAAGAACGATGCCCGGGCAGCGCGAAGATGATGCTGATGTTGTGCTCCTGCAGCCAAAGACCGAACCAGCCCTGCATGCCGAACAGCAGTACGTAGATCAGGCCCGAAATCACGGGCGACACAGCGATCGGCAGATCGATCAGCGTGATCAGAAAGCTCTTGCCCCGGAACTCGAATTTCGCGATCGCCCAGGCGGCCGCCACGCCGAAGATGGTATTGATCGGCACGACGATCGCCGCGACCGTAAGCGTCAGGCGGATCGCTGCGATCGTGTCGGAGTCCTGGAAGCTGTCGAAGTACAGCTCGAAGCCCTTCTCCAGCGCCGTGGCGAACACCGTCACCAGCGGTGCGAACAGCAGCGCCGCGAGAAACAGTGAGAGACAGAGTGATGAACACAACCTTCACCAGCGCGCTGACGAAGGTCCGGCCCGGCCGGCTCGCGAGCTCCGCGAGCAATGCTTTTGAAGCGGCGCGGGCCATCAGCGATCTGCGGCGACAACGCGTCGCCGCCCCCAGGCCTGCAGAACGTTGATCGACAACAGCATCACGAACGACATCACGAGCATGATGAAGCCCAGCGCCGCGGCGCCGGCGTAGTCGAACTGCTCGAGCTTGATCACGATCAGGAGCGGCGTGATCTCGGTCTTCATCGGCAGATTGCCGGCGATGAAGATCACCGAGCCGTACTCGCCGATGGCGCGCGCGAACGCCATGGTGAAGCCGGTCGCGAGCGCGGGCATCACGGTCGGGAAGATGATGCGACGGAAAATCGTGAAGCTGCCGGCCCCAAGCGTTTCAGCCGCATCTTCGAGATCACGTTGCACTTCCAGCAGCGCCGGCTGCACGGAACGCACGACGAACGGCAGGCCGATCAGCGTCAGCGCCACGACGATGCCGATCGGCGTGTATGCAACCTTGATCCCGAACGGCGCGAGGTACTGGCCGATCGGGCCGTTCTCCGCGAACACGGCCGTCAGCGCGATGCCGGAAACCGCGGTCGGCAACGCGAACGGCATGTCGATCAGCGCGTCGATCAGCTTGCGGCCCGGAAATTCATAGCGCACGAGCGTCCACGCGATGATGAAACCGAAGACGCCGTTCAACAGCGCCGCGACGAACGAGGCGCCGAAGGTCAGACGATACGACGCAAGCGCGCGTGGGTCGAACAGCACCTCGATGAATTCCCGCCAGCCCATCGTCGCTGTCTTCATCACGAGCGCCGCCAGCGGAATCAGCACGATCGCGCACAGAAAAAACGTGGAGAAGCCGAGCGTGAGCCCGAAGCCCGGAAGAATCGAGGGATGGCGGACGGCGCCGTTCACGAGGCTCGCTCCGCGAGCAGGGCTCGGGGCGTGGGGACCGGAGCTCGGGTCAAACCGCTCCGCGAACCCGCAACTGCGCCGGCTGTACTGTGCCTGCAAATGCTGAGGACGCCCGGATGCGTTCGAGCGCTCTCAGCGCGCAGAGATCTGGCCGTGGATTGGCCCAAGCCCCAAGCCCTGCGCCCCGCGCCTGAGCTCATCGCTTCCCGCCCACCCGGTAGATCCGGTCGAAAACGCCGCCGTCGGCAAAGTGCTTTTCGTGGGCCTGGTCCCAGCCGCCGAACACATCGTTGATCGTAAACAGCTTCAAACTGGCGAATTGAGCCTGGTGTCGTTCGAGCACCTTTGCATTGCGCGGCCGGAAGTAGTGCTTCGCGGCGATCTCCTGACCGGCTGTCTGAATACAGATACTGCAGATACGCTTCCGCGATCTGCCGCGTGCCGCGACGATCGACGACGGTGTCCACGACCGCGACCGGCGGTTCTGCGAGGATGCTGAGCGAAGGGACGACAAGTTCGACCTTGTCAGGTCCGAGCTCCCGAATCGCGAGCAGCGCTTCGTTCTCCCACGCAAGCAGCACGTCGCCGATCTCACGTTGCACGAACGTGTTCGTTGCGCCGCGCGCGCCGCTGTCGAGCACCGGCACGCTGGCGAAGAGCGTGGCGACGATACTGCTCCGCCGCCGCCTGCGCCGCGGCGACCTGTTCGAGACGCCGCCGGATCGTCGAGCTTCGACCAATCATCGCCGAGCTCGCGCTGCAACGCCGCGCCCCAGGCCGCGAGATAGTTCCAGCGCGCCCCGCCTGAGGTCTTCGGATTCGGCGTCACGACCTGCACGCCTGGCTTGATCAAATCGGGCCAGTCACGAATCTGCTTCGGGTTGCCCTTGCGCACCAGGAACACGATCGTCGATGTGTACGGCGCGCTGTTGTCCGGAAAGCGCGTCTGCCAGTTCGCGCCGAGCCGCTTGCCCTTGCGCTGAATCGAATCGATGTCGTACGCGAGCGCGAGCGTGACGACGTCCGCCGCGAGTCCGTCGATCACCGCGCGCGCCTGGCTGCCAGAGCCGCCGTGCGACTGCTTGATCGTCACTTCCTGACCGGTGCGCGCCTGCCACTCCTTGACGAAGCTTTCGTTGAAGTCGCGATACAGCTCGCGCGTGGGGTCGTAGCTCACGTTGAGCAGCGTCGACCTTGCCGCTCTGCGGAATCGTCCGCCGATCCACACGCGGCAAGCGTCACGGCGGCGGCCAACAGCACCCAGCGAGCAGCAGTCGCTGCGTGCTGCGTCTGACGTCTCGTCTCTTGCGCCAGAACAGGACGGCGCACTCGAATTCTGGTCAGCACCCGGCGACCAGCAGCCCGTAGTCCGCACAGAGCGCTCACGCCACCGCTCCTTCGCTTTCCTTCGCCGGCCGATAGACGATCATCAGCGAATACGCCGACGGAGCGGCAAGCAGCGGTGCAAACGTCTCGTGCAGCTGCGCGAGCGTCGATACGCCGAGAATCAGCATCTGATCGGGAGTCGTCCTGCAGCTGCCGCCGCAGTTCGTCGGCCGCGGCGCCGAAACGCAACTCGGTGCGCATCTCGAGTCCGTGCACCGCCTGTGCTTCCGAGCGGGCGTCGAGCAGCGTGCGCACGCCGAGCGGTCGCTGCGTCTCGCCGCTGCCTTCCGGAAGGATGCCGACGTACACCGCTTCGGCCGGCACATGCCGCAGCAGACTCGCCGCGACCGCCAGCGTCGGAGCGCCGCGACACGTCGTCGGCCCAGTGAATCAGCACGCGCTGCGGCGGCGTCGCCTGCGCCGGCAGCACCATGACCTCCGCCGCGCCATTACGCAGCAGCCAGTCGATCTGCGCCGCCGCATTCGGCTGCGCGCGCGATCACTGCGACGCCGGAGACTTGCGTCCGGGCGCTCGTACGGCACTCGACGAGCGCAGGCTCGACCCGCTTCGCGATGCGCGTCTTCATGCGGCCGGCCAGCTCAACCAGGAACGGATGCTGGGCCAGATTCTCGACGCCGTTCATCAGGTCCGCGCAGGCCGTGTAGCTCGACAACGGCGTCGGCAGGACGTGAATGCGGCGCACGCCGATCGCGACCGACTGCCCGAGCGACGACCGGAAACGCGCGCTGCTCATGCTGCGTGCGCGTGACGTCGAGCAGCGCCGGATTCGCATGCCCTTCAGCGGAGTTCGTCGGCGAGATGCGCGTCGGAGGCGCCGCCGACCATCCGCACGCGCATCCGCTCGAGTGCGCCGGTGAACACGATCTCCTCGACGTGGCCGTTGGCGATGTAGTTCGTGCGCAGACTGTCGCGCGTCGGCGCGAGCTCGACTTCCTCCGGACGCAGCACGGCGACGACTTCATGCTCGCGTGCGCCGTCGAGCTTTTCGACGCGCCGCGCGCTGACAGGCGTTGCGCCGAATCGGATCCCCTGCGCGGTCTGCTTGGCGAGCAGCAGATTGGCTGCGCCGAGGAACGTCGCGACGAAGCGCGTCGCGGGGCGTGCGTACAGCTCGTCGGGCCGGCCGCTCTCGAGCAGACGGCCGAGATTCATGACGCCGATGCGATCCGCCATCGCGAACGCTTCTTCCTGATCGTGCGTGACCAGCACGGTCGTGATCTTGAGCTCGCGCTGCACCTGACGGATCGTGCGGCGCAGCTCCTCGCGGATCTTCGCGTCGAGCGCGCCGAACGGTTCATCGAGCAGCAGCACCTGCGGCTTGTGGGCGAGCGCGCGCGCGACTGCGACGCGCTGCTGCTGCCCGCCCGACAGCTGCGTGGGCAAGCGATCGTCCATGCCTTCGAGCGCGACGAGCCGCAGCAGCTCCTTGCGACGCTCGCGTCGCTGCGCGGCCTTCATGCGACGCACGCGCAGCGCGAACTCGATGTTCTCGCCGACCGTCATGTGCCGGAACAGCGCGTAGTTCTGGAAGACCAGACCGACGCCGCGCTGGCGCGCGGAGACGTGCGTGACGTCGGCGCCGTGCAGCGCAATGCGACCGTGATCCACGCCGGTCAGTCCGGCGATGGCGCGCAACAGCGTGCTCTTGCCGCTGCCGCTCGGTCCGAGCAGTACGTAGAACTCGCCCTCGCCGACCTCGAGCGAAACGTCGTTGACGACGGGCGAGCCCTGATACCGTTTGGTGACTTGATCGAGCGTGATTGACATAGGGCGGCGAGCTTACCGAGCCGCAGGTAGCAAAGTCGGTAGCGACGCGGTTACAAAGTGGTTACAGCGCAGGACGGTTAGACGGTTAGCGGTTAGCGGTTAGCGGTTAGTCAGAGTGCGAATCGCAATCACCGGCTGCGCTCGCTACCTCAACGCCGCGAGGTCGTACATGGGTACCCGGCTGGACGGCTGGCGCGTATTCGTGCTGGCCACCACCTTCGGTGTCTATGGCTTACCGTCCCGCGAACTGTAATCCGTTATGCGCTCTGATCAACCGCTAACCGCTAACCGCTAACCGCTTGCCATGACCCTCGCCCTCTTACGAAAAGCTCGGCTCCTTCTATCTCGGCCGCGAAGTCGATCCGACGAGCGGCACGGACCGAGCCGATCTCCTCCTGTATGACTCGCGCGACCTGACGACGCACGCGGTTTGCGTCGGCATGACCGGCAGCGGCAAGACCGGCCTGTGCCTCGCGCTGCTCGAAGAAGCCGCCATCGACGGCGTTCCCGCTATCGCGATCGATCCGAAGGGCGACCTGGGCAATCTGTTGCTGACCTTTCCGGAGCTGCAGGTCCGCAGACTTCGCGCCCTGGGTAGATGCAGGCGAGGCGGCGCGCAAGGGTATGACGGCCGAGAGCTTCGCCGCAGCCGACTGCAGAAACCTGGCGCAAGGGCCTCGCGGAGTGGGATCAGGATGGCGCGCGCATTCAGCGTCTTCGCGACGCCGCCGACATGGCGATCTACACGCCGGGCAGCGAGTCAGGCCGACCGCTTTCCGTATCTGCGTTCGTTCGCGGCGCCGGCGCCGGAACTGCGCGCGGACGCCGGCGCGCTGCGCGAGCGGATCGGCGCGACGGTCGCGGGTCTGCTCGGGCTCGTCGGGCGTCGACGCCGATCCCATCAAGAGCCGCGAACACATTCTGCTGTCTTCGATCTTCGATCAGGCGTGGACGCGAAGGACGCGATCTCGATCTCGCGACGCTCATCCAGAGCGTGCAGAAGCCGCCGTTCGACAAGGTCGGCGTGTTCGATCTCGAGACGTTCTACCCGGCGAAGGAACGCCTGCAGCTCGCGATGGCGCTGAACAACCTTGTCGCCGCGCCTGGCTTCGCGGCCTGGATGCAGGGCGAAGCGCTCGATGTGCAGCGTCTGCTGTTCATACCGAACAAGGCAAGCCGCGCATCGCGATCGTCTCGATCGCGCATCTCAACGACGCGGAGCGCATGTTCGTCGTGACGCTCCTGCTCGGCGAAGTCGTCGCGTGGATGCGCCGGCAGTCGGGTACGTCGAGTCTGCGCGCGCTGCTCTACATGGATGAGATCTTCGGCTACTTCCCGCCGACCGCGATGCCGCCGTCGAAGCCGCCGCTGCTCACGCTCATGAAGCAGGCGCGGGCCTTCGGGCTCGGCGTCGTGCTCGCGACGCAGAATCCCGTCGACCTCGACTACAAAGGACTGTCGAACGCCGGCACGTGGTTCATCGGTCGCTTGCAGACCGAGCGCGACAAGGCGCGCGTCGTCGAAGGCCTGCTGAGCGCAGGCGGCGACGGGCTCGACAAGTCGCGACTCGAGTCGCTGCTCGCCAATCTCGGCAATCGCGTCTTCCTGATGCGCAACGTGCACGACGATGCGCCGGTGCTGTTCCGGACGCGCTGGGCGTTGTCGTATCTGCGCGGTCCGATGACGCTGCGGAGATCCCGCGCGCAGCGTCGTTGTCCGTTGACCGTTCCCCGTTGTCCGCACAGACAGACGCCTGCGCGGCGCCGCGTCAGCGTATGCTGCCGGACGCACAACTGACGACGCGAACCGACAACGGCGCGAAACCCGGTGATCCCTGCGGGCGTCGCCGAGTACTACTTGCCGTCGCAAAGGCCCGCGCCCACGCTCGCGCCTCGTGTCCTCGCCGTCGCGCGTCTTCATTTCATCGACAAACCCGCGGGGCTTGACGCATGGGAAACGCGCTCCTGGGTCGCGCCGCTGGATGAGCGCGGCGACAAGCCCGAGTGGGCCGCCGCCGACGTCGCAGGCGATCTCAAGGCTCAGCTGTCGAGCGCGGCCCCCACGAATGCGGTCTACACCGCGGCGCCGGCCGCACTGCTGCGCGCCGCCAACTATGCGGCGTGGGCCAGGGACCTTGGCTCACATATATATGAGTCGGCGAGCATGGCTGTTTTCCGTTGTCCGCAGGTCGGCGCCGCGTCGCGCCCGCGGGCGATGAAGGCGAGTTCCGCTCGCGCCTCGCCTTTGCATTGCGCGAAAAGCGTGACGCCGAGATCGACAGGTTGCGAAGGAAGTATGCGCCGCGAATCACCGCGTTCGAAGATCAGATCCGACGTGCGGACGAACGCATCGAGCGCGAGCGCTCGCAGCTCTCGCAGCAAAAGATGCAGACAGCGATCTCGGTCGGAACGTCAATTCTCAGCGCACTGCTCGGTCGAAAAAAAATCAGCGTGACGAACGCCGGGCGCATTGGAACTGCTGCACGCAACGCGGGACGCATCGGCAGCGAAAGCGGCGACGTTACGCGCGCAGAGGAAAGTCGCGAGGCGCTCGAGCAGCGCCTGAGCGAGATGCAGAACGAGCTCGAGCAGGAGGTCGCGCGCCTGCAAGGCGAATTCGACCCCCAGACGGTCGAGCTCGAGCGCATCGAAGTGAAGCCGCGAAAGAGCGATATCGACGTGACGACGGTTGCGCTGGCGTGGGTCCCCTCACCCCAACCCTCTCCCCAAGGGAGAGGGAGTGCTTCCGGTTCGCCTCTGTCCTGAGCGCGCCGCTCCAGCGCATCGCCGCTCCGGCGCATCCATGCGCCCCGCGCCATTCGCACATCCGTGTGCATCACGTGCGCACGCGGCATTCGCAACATCTATGTGCAGCAGAGGCCGTGCGGAGCGCGGGTGAGGAGCGCACAGCGCGCTCTGGCTAACCGCCAATCGCTAACCGCTTCCTCTAAAAGAAAGCCCTCCCGCGACCGTGCGCGAGAGGGCTGTTCAGAGGAGGATTTGTCAACTCGTTAGCCAGTCGACGCAAAGTCGCGCTCAATCAACATCGGTAGCCGTGCGTGACTGCTCGTCGGCGAAGATCATCTCCACGCGTCGATTCTGCTGACGTCCGCCCGCATCGTCGTTGCTCGCGACAGGAGTGCTCTCGCCCTTGCCGAGCGCCCGGATCTGCTCTGAAGTTACGCCGCGCTCGAACAACGCAGCCTGCACGGCGCCGGCGCGCCGCTCGGACAGGCTCTGGTTGTACTCGTCCGATCCCACGCTGTCCGTGTGGCCTTCGATGATGACGTGACGCTTCGGATCCTTGTTCAGCACTTCGGCGAGACGATCGATCGTCGAATACGCGCCGGGTTTGAGCGTCGCCTTGCCCGTGTCGAACAGCACATCGCCGAGCGTGACCACAAGCCCGCGCTCCGTCTGTTTCGCCTTCATGTCGGCGAGTTCCTGCTCGAGCGACTGCGCATGCTGCGCAGAGGCCTGCGTCTCGCGTTCGCGCGCCTCCAGCAGCACGGCCTGACGTTCGGCCGTTCCTTTCTCGATCTCTTCGCGCGCCTGCGCAGTCAGGATCTTCTCGTTCGCGATTAGCGCATTCTTCGAAGCGATATGCGCCTCGTACTCGATGTCCGCCACCTTTACCTTTCCGCCTTCGTCGGCGAGGCGATTGGCGCGATCGAGCGCTTTGCGCGCTTCGGCGATGTAGGTTGCCGCGACTCCCGCACGCGGCGAGGCTTCAGCCTGCGGAACGACGGCGCGCGCCGTCTCCAACGCCTCGATGCGTTCAGGCGTCGTGCTGCACGCCGCAAGCAACGTCGTCGCCGCAGCGGCCAGAGCAATATCGTATGTCCGTTTCATAGCCGATCTCCTAAGGATTCGTCCGGCCCGCTTCCTGACGCAGCTGCTCGAGGCTCGCCTTAAGCTCATCGGCCGCCTTGCGCGCCGACGCGGTCTGCGACTTGGCGACCGCCAGCTCAGCGTCGAGCCTGGCTTGTTCCGCATGACGACCCGCCTCCGTGTCCTTGTTGTCCGATACGGCGCGTTTGGCCGCATCGAGATTATCGCGCGCGCGCTGCATTTCCAGTGCGCCGCTTTCCGAGTTTCCGACGGTCTGCTGCGCTTGGGCGACCGCCGTTTCGCTGCGCGCCACCCGTTCTTTCGTCATGTCGGAGACGCTTCCGCAACCGGCCAACAGACCCAGGCTCGCGACGGCCAGCACCGGCAGTAAGGTTCCGATCGTTGATGCATTCATACGTCTGACCTCCAAGGGTCGGCGCTTTTGAAAGGATTTGCTCACAAACAACGCGGCTCATGTCAGCGTGGTTCCGGTCAATATGGCAGTTGATCTCCGTAGTCAGAGCCCGGACACTGAGTGCGAGAAGCACGTCAGGAGGCTCATTAGTGATTGCATACCATGGTTCCGCGCGCATTTTGTTTGCGGCAGCAGTGGTTGCGTCGATCTACCTGCGGATGCAGCGCGCAACTGAGCGAGCCCGTCGTTGGCGGATACCGTGCAACGCTCGAACTTCCCGGCGGCGAAGCGCCCTTCGGTCTGGAAATCGCGAGAGAGAACGAGCGCTACGCTCTGTACCTGTCAAATGGCGCCGAGCGAATGCGCGTGAGCAACGTGCGGGTCGCGGACGGCGAACTTCTTGCGGTTTTTCCGGGTTACGAGAATTCGCTGCGCGCGCGCATCGGCCGCGACGAACTCGACGGTGCGGTCACGCTGATCAAGGCGGGCGGCAAGGAGCAGGTGATTCCGTTCAGGGCGACGCTCGGAGAAACGTGGCGCTTCCACAAGCAAGCCTCGAGCGACAACGCTGACGTCGCGGGGCGCTGGGAAACGACTCTCACGAACGAGAAGGGGAAGACGACGAAGGCGATCGCGATCTTCGAGCAACAGCATGATCGCGTGACGGGGACGATGCTGACGCCCACCGGCGATCACCGCTATCTCGAAGGTCAGGTTCACGGCGATGACGTGCAGCTCTCTACGTTCGCGGGTGGGCTCGCCTATCTCTACAAACTCAAGGTGACGGCGGCCGGCGCCCTTGAGGGCGAGTACTGGCAGGGACTCGCGTCGCATGAGAAGGTGGCCGCGAAACGCAATGACGCTGCGACGCTCGACGGCGCGGGGCAGCAGACCACTCTCAGGGGCGAGGCGAAGCGACTCGACTTCACCTTCCCGGATATCGACGGCAAGTCTGTCTCGCTGAGCGATGCGCGCTTTCGCGACAAGGTCGTACTGGTGACGCTCGGCGGAACGTGGTGTCCTAACTGTCACGACGAAGCGATCTTTCTCGCGACGCTCTATCGTGAGCATCGCGACAAGGGGTTCGAAATCATCGCGCTCATGTTCGAGCGTCATGCCGATTTCGCGAAGGCCGCCAGGGCGGTGCGCGGCTATCGGGACGATCTCGGCATCGAGTTCACCACACTGATTGCGGGTACGGCGGATGACGAAGCCGGCAAGGCGCTGCCCGCCCTGAGCGGCATCTATGGCTACCCGACGACGATTCTCATCGATCGGAAGGGCGAGGTGTGCGACATCCACACCGGCTTTTCCGGACCTGCGACGGGCGCGGCCTACGACGAGTTCGTAGCGGAGTTTCGCGCAAAGGTGGAAGCGCTGCTGGGTGAACCGGCGTCATGACTTCAGGTGCGGCAAGGAATTCCAGACAGAGATCTTTGACTAACCATTTGCCACGAGACACCAACGAATGAGCCACTACCGTCTGTATTGTCTTGGCGAGTCGGGCAACTGCTACAAAGTTGCATTGATGCTCACTCTCTGCGGCTGCGACTGGGCGCCCGTACCGGTCGACTATTTCGGAGGCGAAACGCGGAGCGACGGATATCGGGATGCGCTGAACGAACTCGGCGAAGTCCCTGTGCTCGAGTATGACGGCGGGCGACTTACGCAAAGCGGCGCCATCCTCACCTGGCTCGCCGCTCGCACAGGAAAATTCGGCGGACAGAACGAAGACGAAAGACTCGAAGCGCTGCGCTGGATGCTGTTCGACAATCACAAGTTCACGAGCTACTACGCGACCCTTCGCTGGCTCGTCGGCATCCAGAAAAGCGGCGATCCGGCTGTGATCGAGTTCCTGCGCGGGCGCGCGCTCAGCGCGTTCGGCGTCGTCGAAAAGCATCTGGCGAGCCGCGCCTTCATGCTCGGCGAACAACCCACGATCGCCGACTTCTCGTTGGTCGGCTACCACTACTATGAGGAAGAGACGACGATCGACCGCGACGCCTTCCCCAACATACGTGCGTGGACTCGTCGGATCGCCGAGCTGCCAGGCTGGAAGCATCCCTACGATCTGATGCCTCGCAACGCTCCGGCGCTTTAGCCATCGCCCGGAATCGCCCGGGGCGCCGGGTCGGGAGTATCGGGAGTATGTGAGTTGTTTGTGTCGCACTAATCACAGAGTGAGTCGCAATTGGACTCACGATCGCCGCGCACTAACGCCCTGTTTCGCGAAACACCATCCAACAAATCCCGATACTCCCGCCCCGGCACGCGGCCTTTCAATCTCAACTCACTGGATAAGGCCCGTCGGAGAACGATTCGGAATGATATCCCTTGGAACCAACCGCTCTGGCGAGGGAACTCCGATAGTCCTCGTTCCTGCGGAGTTGCTCGATGACGTATCTGAAGTCGTACCGCGGCCGCCATCCAAGTTGCGCTCTCGCTCGTTCGTTGACGTACACGCGATCGATGCTGCGGGGCGCTGACCAACCACGTCGTGCGTACTCGGTCTCGTAGAGGGGACACCGCCGGCGCATCACAGTTGCGGCCTGTACGCGCAACTCGACCAGATCTTCGCGCGTGAAGGGCGTCGTTGCGCTGATGATCAGGCGCTCGAAACCGAGCGTGGGGGCTTTCGCAATGGCCAGCATGTGGGCGGCGACGACATCCGCTATGTCCGCACGCCGATAGAGAAACTCGTTGACCTTCAGGTTGTCGTCGTCGTATCGCTCGCGCACTGTCCTGTCATCATCCTCCTCCGGGAAGAATCGCGAGGTTCTCAGGACAAGGCACGGCAACCCGCACTTGCGGTGAATCAGCTCGCACAGATTCTCGGCGGCGAGCTTGGTGACGCCGTAGATGTTCCTGGGGACGGGCGCCATGTCCTCTGTAATCCAGGCCGCCGGCTGGCCCTCAGGCGGCATGAGAGCGTACCCAAACGTGCTCGTGGTGCTCGTGAACACGAAGGCCTTTACGCCCGCCGCCACGGCGGCTTCAAGCAGATTCAAAGTGCCGCTGATATTCGTGTCGACGAAGTCCTGGCGAGTGTGGGTGGCGATATGCGGCTTATGGAGTGTGGCTGTGTGCAGAACCACATCGACGCCTCGCGTGCATTCGTCGACAAATGCGCGGTCGGCAATCGACCCCACGCGATGCGTAAACGATGAGGTCTTTACGTCGAGGCCGATGGCCTCGGAGTTCGAGCCTGACAACGCTCGCATAAGGGCTTCGCCGAGATGGCCGGCGCTGCCCGTGACAAGGATTCTCATATCTCTTCGGCGAGACAGATCGAGCCGCCCCCGCACCATCAGTACGATCAGTATTGTCACACTGCAGCGTTCACAAGGGGACGTTCCCCTGCCAACCACCCTGACTCCCCACAGCAGAACTGCAGAATCCGCGCCGCGCGCTTCCGTCGCCCCACCAGTCACCAGATACTTCTTACTCTGTAACCGCGCAACCTTTGGGTTCCCCGGCACGTCGCAATCAGCATCAACCGAACGCCGCATGATGACGGTCGCATGGCGTAGGTCCGAGACGTCGAGGACTTCTATGCAAGTCGCCGCGCAGTCAATCATCCTGTGTCTGCTTTGTGCAATCAGCGCCGCAGCGGCGCACGCCGAGGACTTCCGCGGCGACATTGATACCGTGCGGCAATTTCTCGATCGCGACGCGTCTTATTCGCCGAACGAACGCGCGCAAGCAGAGAGCGAGTTCGCGAAACTACGAGCGAGCGCGTCCGACATGTCGCGCGCGGCGTTTCAACTTGCCGTGGCGCGTATCGCGGCGCTGACGCGCAACGGGCACACCATGCTTCTGCCCGGCTTGTGGCCGCATCAGTTCAACAGAACGCCGCTTCATTATTGCTTGTTCGCCGATGGCCTGTTTGTCATCCACGCGCCGAAAGCAATGCACGATCTCCTGGGCGCTCGCGTCTTGTCGATCGACGGGCGTAACGTCGAAGCGCTGCGGCAAACCTTCACGCAGTATTTCGGCGGACGGGCGGGTAAGCGCGATGAGTGGATAGGATTCCTGATTGAGTCGCCTGCGCTTCTTCATGCAGCCGGCGCGGCCCGCTTCGAGGATCGCGTCGAGTTGCAGGTGGAGCTCGCAGACGGCTCTCGTGGCACCAGGACCTTGCGCGGAGTGCTGGACCCCCCGCAGGCGAGTCCGTTCGAGTTCCTGCAAACGTCCCGTCTCATAGCGCATGCGAGCGAGAACATCATCTCTGCGGGCGTACCGCTCTATTTGGCCGACATTGATCGAGCATTCCGCATCGCGGCCCTGCCTGAGTACGACGGCCAATTCGTCCAGCTTCGCAGCAATGTGTCGCTCGGCGCCGAGAAGATCGACGCCTTCGTGTCGTCTGCGAGCTCGATCCTGCAGGGGGCGAAGCCGCGAACCCTCATTGTCGATCTGCGATTTGACGGCGGCGGCGACCTGAACACGACACGCGCGTTCTTCGAGATGCTTCCAACCCTGACGCCCAGCGACGGGCGGATCTTTGCACTGACGTCTGGACGAACGTTCTCGGCCGGCATATCGAGCCTCGGCTATCTGAAGCAGGCCGGCGGCGCGCGCGTCACGATCGTGGGTGAGCCTATCGGCGATGAGCTCGAATTCTGGGCCGAGGGAGAGGTGCTGCAGCTTCCTGTCTCGAAGGCGGCCCTTCTGTACGCAACCGAACGGCACAACTATGTTACCGGCTGCCCTGAACCCGATTGCCACCGTCCTGTGCGCGAGCACCCGATTCGAGTGACGACGCTCGAGCCCGACATCGCGACGCCGCTGACCTACGCCGACTACCGGGCCGGGCGCGATCCTGTGCTCGAGCGCGTGCGAACTGAGGTTACGCGAATCCGTAGTTCAGACCGATGACTTGACCTGTAATCACAGGGACGTGCGGCTCACGACAAGAGATTCGACGGCCGCTGCATCTGAGGTCGACCACCAGGCCTCCATCCAGGGATGACCTCCGTGCCGGCCGATGGTTGAATTTTCTCGTGCTTCGCGACACGCTCTCGTCAGACAAACGGCGGAAGGGGCGACGAGCGTTTCTGCCGATTCACGAGTCACTATTTCACGAGTCACTTCTTCAATATGCCCTCCTTCGACATCGTCTCGGAACTGAACGCTCATGAAGTCGCCAACGCGATCGATCAGGCGAATCGCGAAGTCAGCACACGGTTCGACTTCAAGGGAACGGACGCGAAATACGAGCTCAAGGAGTTCGTGGTCACGCTGATCGCGAAGGCCGACTTCCAGTTGAAGCAGATGATGGACATCCTGAAGCTGAAGCTGGCGAAGCGCGGCGTCGACGTCGCCTGCATGAAGATTGATGAACCGGTCGTGACGGGTCAGACATGGAAGCAGACCGCAACGCTGCGTCAGGGCGTCGATACCGAGCTGGGCAAGAAGATTCAGCGCCTGATCAAGGACTCGAAGCTCAAGGTGCAGGCCGCTATCCAGGACAAGCAGGTGCGCGTCACCGGCAAGAGCCGCGACGATCTGCAGGAGACGATCGCGCTAGTGCGCGGGGCGAAGCTCGAACTACCCCTGCAGTTCACGAATTTCAGGGACTGAAATCCAAAGGACGGCTGACTTCGTCAGCAAGCAGGCCATTGGCAGGAAGGCTGCAGACGCAGCAGGAAGGCCTGCGGCAAGCCAGAACTCGAGAAGTCACGCCGGCCGGCGAATTCTGGCCTGCGCATGCTCTCCTGCGCACGCCTTCCTGCACATGCTTTCCTGCGCACGCCTTCCTGTGGAGGCTGTCACTCGCACTTCGGGCCGTACGACCGCCATTCCTTGCCGACAATCAGCCGGGCGCCGCGGCTGAACGTCCAGTACGACCACGCCCACTGGATCAGCACGGACAGACGATTACGAAAGCCGCTCAGTCGATAGATGTGCACGATCAGCCAGAACCACCAGGCGAACAATCCTGAAAGGCGGAGCGACCCAAACTCAGCGATGGCGCGACTGCGCCCAATCGTCGCCATCTGACCGAGGTCGCGATAGCGAAACGGCGTCCGCGGTTGGCCCAGCAACTCATTCCTGATCGTGTTCGCAACATGAATTCCCTGTTGCATGGCGACGAGGGCGACGCCGGGCAACGACTTGCCGTCGTCATCCACGCATCGCGACAGATCTCCGACGACAAACACTTCCGGATGCCCCTCGATCGTGAGGTCCGCCTGCACATTGATGCGACCGGCGGCGTCGAGCGGAGCGCCGAGCGTGCGCCCGACGTCCGCGGCGCGAACGCCGGCCGCCCACAACACCGTCGCTGCTGAAATCTGTTCGTCCCCGACTGTCACCCCGTCCGCGTCGATGTTCGTCACTCGCGCGCTCGTCCAGGTTTGCACGCCCAGCGATTCCAGATCGCGCATTGCGCGGGCCGCGAGTTTCGCGTCGAAGGACGGCAGTATGCGCGGCCCGGCTTCGACCAGGATGACTCGCGTCTGGCGGGGGTCGATGCTGCGAAAATCACGCGCCAGCGTATAGCGACTCATCTCGCCGATGGCGCCTGCGAGCTCCACGCCGGTCGGGCCGCCGCCGACCACCACGAATGTAAGCTGCCGGCGTCGCGCGCCAACGTCGGACTCGCGCTCGGCCGCGTTCAAACGCTTCGAGCACGCGCCGGCGAATCTCCGTCGCCTGCGGCAGATTCTTCAACCCTGGGGCGTGCTCCTCCCACGTTTCCTGTCCGAAGTAGGCATGCTGGGCGCCGCACGCGAGCAGCAGAAAGTCGTAAGCGTACTCGCCGCTGTCAGTGACGACGGTTCGGGTCCGTATATCGACTGCCAACGCTTCGGCTTTGATCACACGGATATTGCGGTAGGCGGCGAGCAGGCTGCGAATCGGCACGGCGATGTCGGCGGGGCTGAGCGCAGCCATCGCAACCTGGTAGAGAAGCGGCTGAAACAAATGATGGTTTTCGCGATCGATGACGGTGACGCGCAGGCCTGCGACGTCGCCGAGGCGCTTCGCCGCGTTGAGGCCGGCGAACCCCGCGCCAACGATGACGACATGCTTTTCCTGAAGACGACTCTCGCCACGACGCCAGGCGCGCAAAGGAGTCACTCTTTTTCAGCGGACTGTCTCGCGTACTCTGCGTCTTTGCGAGAGAGCTCGATTTGCCCGAGGCGCGCAGCCGCCCACTCGATGATGGGTTCGACGCGCGGTGAGACGAGCTTCAGCGCAGTCGACTGATCGACCCAACGGAATTCGCTGTGCTCGGCGCGACCGAGCTCTTCAATCACGGTGAGCGTGACGTCGGATGTGACGGTTCTGGCCAGATAATAACGGGCGATCTTGCCGCGACTGTACGGTCCGGTCTGCGTATAGATCTCGCCCCAGTCGAATTGAAGATCGGTGATCAGCGTCTCTTCCTTCACTTCGCGGATGGCGGCCGCGAGCGGCTCTTCGCCGGGCTCAACCATACCCTTGGGAAAATCCCAATGGTTGAACGCGCGCAGCAACAGAAACCGCCAGCCTTCCGGTGTTTCTCGAACCACCACCACGCCGGCGGATAGTCTCGTGGGGCGAGGGGACATGCGGCCGCAGTATAGCTGCGGCGTCGTCAGTTGCCGGTTGACCGTTGCCCGCCAGAGACAGGTGCTCGCGCAAGGGGATCCCGACGCGTCCGGACGGACAACGGGATCGGACAACGCACAACGAAGGCCCGCTGCTAGGCGGCCGCCTGGTACTCGAGCACCCCCGCTACCGCATGCACCACCGACCCGATTCGCACTGCGCTCTGGATCGCTTCGCGGCTCACGCCGCCCTCGCGCAACTTCTTCTCGTGCGAGGTCACGCACAGTCCACAGCCGTTGACCGCGGAAACGGCCAGCGACAGCAGCTCGAAATCGAGCTTGTCGACGCCGGGGTTGCCGATGATGTTCATGCGCAGACGCGCCGGCATCGTCTGATACTCGCCGTCTTCGACGAGGTGCAGGAAACGATAGTAAATATTGTTCATGCCCATGATCGCGGCGGCTGCGCGCGCTGCGTTGAGGTGCGCGTCATCGAGGTGCGGCTTCGCCCACGCCTCGATCGCCTGGGTAAGCGCAGGATTGCGCGCGGCGATCGCCGTTGACAGAGCCACCGCAGCGATCTGTCGTTCGGTGAGGCCGGGCGCGCCCTGGGGCGTCAATACGCTGCCGATGTTGAGCTTCAGATCCCGGGCGTAGTCGGGAAGTTGGTCTCTGATCACGTCGAGGGACATCGAGTTCTCCTTCTGGCTGGGGGCTGGGGGCTGGGGCCAGAGCAGAGGCGGCACAGCTAAATCGTGCTCTACCTCCAGCCCGTAGCCTCCAGCCTGTTGAAAGCTGCCTACGCAGCTTTCAACGTGTCCTCGCCCTTCTTCCAGTTGCAGGGGCACAGCTCATCCGTCTGCAGCGCGTCGAGCACGCGCAATACCTCCTCGGGACTGCGGCCCACGTTCAGATCCGTGACGTACACGAAACGAATAACGCCTTCGGGATCGACGACGTACGTTGCACGCTGCGCCACGCCCGCCTCCGGATCGAGGATCCCGAGCGCGGTCGACAGTTCACGTTTGATGTCCGAGAGCATCGCGAACGGCAGAGTGCGCAGTTCTTCCTTGTCTTTGCGCCACGCGAGGTGAACGAACTCGGAGTCCGTGCTCACGCCGTACACAACGGCGTCGCGATCCGCGAATTCGCGGTTCAGCTTGCCGAACGCGGCGATCTCCGTCGGGCACACGAACGTGAAATCCTTCGGCCAGAAGAAGACGACCTTCCACTTGCCCTTGTTGCTGTCCTGATCAAAGGGCTGAAAAGCCTTGTCCAGGTCGTTCGACACGACGCCCGTCAGCGAAAACTTCGGAAATTTCTGTCCAATACCAAGCATCTTGCAACCTCCACAAAAAATGGACCCCTGGCGCTGGGCTCGGGGCTGGCAAAAATCCTGAGCCGCCTCTTACAAAGCCGTGGCGCGCCCGTTCGACGGTCGTAATCTTCGGCGCGCCGCCGCATTAATACCAATCGATAGTTCCGTGAGTTTCGATAGACTAAGGCTATGAGCTCGCAGACGGGCCGGCGGACCGCTCGTTGTTGCATGCTTTCCCCATCGCCCAGAGCCCAGAACCCGGCAGCCCATCGCCAATGAATCTTCGCGACCTTCGTTATCTCGTTGCGCTGGCCGACACGCGTCACTTCGGCAAGGCGGCCGAACGCTCGTTCGTCAGCCAGCCGACGCTTTCCGCGCAGATCAAGAAACTCGAGAACTACCTGGGCGTGCAGCTCATCGAGCGTCAACCCCGCCGCGTGACCCTCACCGAAACCGGCGCAAGGATCCTGCCCATCGCACGCCGCATCCTGCAGGACAGCGATGAAATCGTTTCGCTTGCGCGCAATGAATATGACCCGCTGTCGGGCAAGATCAACGTGGCGCTCATCCCGACGATCGGTCCGTACCTGTTGCCGCTCGTCACGCGGCGTTTGCGCAAGCAACTGCCTCGACTGAAACTGATGCTGTACGAGCACCAGACGCAGCCGCTGCTCGAGCGCTTGCGCGCCGGCGATATCGATCTTGGCGTTCTCGCCCTGCCCGTGCCGCTCGATGGACTCGAGGCGCGCGAACTGTACGACGAACCGTTCAGCGTTGCGCTGCCCAACGGCAATCCGCTTGCGAAGAAGAACAGCATCAAGCTCGATGACCTGAGCGGCGAGACGCTGCTGCTGCTCGAGGATGGCCACTGTCTGCGCGATCAGGCGCTCGATGTGTGCAGCCGCATCGATGTCAAGGAGAGCGAGGACTATCGCGCGACCAGTCTCGAGACGCTGCGGCAGATGGTCGCGGCCGGACTCGGCGTCACGCTCCTGCCCGAACTCGCCACGCGCGGACCCTTCGGCTCCGGCCATGGTCTCACCATGAAGCCCTTCGCGAAGCCCGTGCCGTCGCGCACGGTGGGCGCAGTGTGGCGCAAGAGCAGCTCGCGAACCGAGGCGCTCAACGCCGTCTGCGACGTCATCAGCGCCACGGTGAACGAATGATTCGCACACCCTGCCCTTGCTCCGGCGTCGCAGGCCGAGGCTCGCGACCACTGGTCGCCGCCGCTGCATGTCTGCTGCTGTGCGCATGCAACTCGTCATCGCAGACGGTGACGATCGAAGACGCGTGGTCTCCCGCCGCGCCGCCCGGAGCGACGGTCGCGGCCGCATACATGAAGATCACAGCTCACAGGACCGACGTGCTCCTGTCCGGGACGACGCCCGCGGCGGACCGCGTCGAGGTGCACGCGACGATCGAGGACGACGGAATGATGCGCATGCGCCCGCTCGAGACTGTCGCCCTCGCCGCCGGCGAGACGGTTCGATTCGCACCTGGAAGCCGTCACTTCATGCTGACCGGACTGCATGAATCGCTCGCGGCGGGCTCATCATTCCCCCTGGCGCTGCGCTTCCGGAACGCGGGCGAGCTCATCATCGACGTGCCGGTGCGAGCGCCTGGAGAAGAGTTTTCCCACTGACGACGATGTCCCAGACTGCACCGCTAAGCCCCGCCGATCTGCACGATGACCATGTCGTCGCGCTGCTGCGTTCCGGCGCGCACGCGGCGCTGCTGTCCGCCTATTTTGGCGAGCACGAATATCGTGAACTGTCGCAGCTCGCGAAGCTCGCCGCGACCCGCCGCAATCCGCGCGGACGTCTCGTCTTCATCCTTCCGGGCGTCATGGGATCCCGTCTCGGACGCGTGCAGCGCGGTTCGCCACTCATCTCTTGTGGCTGCATCCGCATGCAATCGGCGCCGGCGGTCTGCTTGAGCTCGCACTACCCGGTTCGCGCGCGATTCGCGCGGTCGGCGCCATGTTGCCGGGATATCTCAAGCTCAAGCTGTCGCTGGAAGTCGCAGGCTTTCGCCCGGTGCTCCATTCGTTCGACTGGCGGCTCGATCTCGACAGGCTCGCGCGTGCGTTCGTACGCACGCTTGAAAAATCCGGCGCGCGCAAAGTGTTCGTTGTCGCGCATAGCATGGGCGGCCTGGTCGCGCGCGCCGCACTCGCGTATGACAAGCGGCGCCATATCGGGCGACTGCTGCAGCTCGGCACGCCGAACGAAGGGTCGTACGCACCGTTGCAGGCGCTGCGCGCGGTCTATCCAACGGTGCGCAAGATCGCAGCACTGGATCACCTGCACACCGCGGAAGCCCTGGCGCAATCGGTTTTCCTCACGCTCCCGGGGCTCTATCAGATGCTGCCGACGACTGACGCCGGCGCGAGCATCGATCTGTTCGATGCCGGGCATTGGCCCGACGACGCTATGAAGCCAGACAGAAAACTGCTCGATCGGGCGCGCCGGCTGCGCGCCCGCATGCCGGCGGCGGACGAGCGATGCCGCACTGTTCATCGGTGTCAATCAGGAAACGATCCTGGCCGCGTCGATGCATAACGGCGCATTTGAGTACGAAATTCGCCGTGGCGGCGACGGCACCGTGCCTGCGCCGCGCGCCGAGTGGAGCGGCGCCCAGTCATGGTATGTCGAAGAAAACCACGGCGCGCTGACGCAGAACAATGCAGTGCTCGCAGCAGTTGCGGACATCCTTCATGAAGATGCGACTGAGCGTCTCTCCACGCAACCGCCCCTTCCGTCGAGAGAAGTCGTCCGTCGTGTGACAGACGCCGAATTGCGCGCCCATGCGACCGGCAAGGTCCGCTGGGAATCGTTATCGCTGGAGAGCCGTCGGCGCCTGCT
This sequence comes from uncultured Gammaproteobacteria bacterium, assembly GCA_963723505.1. GTDB lineage: Bacteria > Pseudomonadota > Gammaproteobacteria > Steroidobacterales > Steroidobacteraceae > Steroidobacter. Next base: position 365,068 of record CAVRQU010000012.1, on the reverse strand, counting down.
CGAGCCGGTGATCTCGCCGGAGTTCGCAGCGCCGTCCTCCTGATGCGATTACGCATCGTAGGAGTGGCGTTCGGTGCGCGAGAGCCGGCGCTGCGGAGTCGTGCTCGGGATGAGATTGAAGAATCGAACTGAAGTAACCGCATAGAACGCAAAAGGGAACATCGATAAATCGAGGCAGCATCACTCTCAGGACACACCGATGCCTCTTTATCGTCCTATGTGCGTTTGCGCTCTTTGCGCTCTCTGCGGTTACTCCCGCTTTTACTTCTTCGCGCGGAGATCAGCGAGCGACAGGTCTTTGAACGTGTCCTGGTCCGCTTTCATGCGGAATTTGATGAACGGACCCTGCGCGGTATAGCGGCTCGCTTCGAAGTCGTCGTCACGGAAGCCTGCGAAGTTGTAACCGATCGAGATCCACACATTGGGCCCCGCGTTACGCCGAGATCGACGCCGACCGCCTGATCGCTCACATCCGCGCTCATGGAATTGAGCATCGTCCCGTGCACGCCGACGTCGAAGCGATCGCGTCAGATCGCGGCGCAGATCGAGGCCGTAGAGGGTCGACAGTCCGCTGTAGCGCTCGCCGTCGAATGTGCTGCGCACGTAACGGGCGCCGAGCTGCAAGTCCGAACTGCGTGCGCACGTCGAGCTGCCAGTTCGAGTTCAGATTGTTGATGGCGCGCGCCGACTCGAATTCGCCGAGTGCGTCGCTGTGCGACTCGTGCTTCAGATCCAGGCGATTGAGCACGATCCAGTCGCTTGCGACCGGCCGATATGCCCACGCGAGCTGGATATCGCCCGCCATTGCGTCTGAACCGTTCGCGAACTTGCTGTCGAACCACTGCGTCGCGACCGAGAAAGCGTGTCCCTCGACAGGTTCGCGATAGAAGCCGCCGGAGGCGACGAGGCGATCCTCGTCGTCCGACGCGCGGCTCTCGAGGCGCGAGGTGAAGGTCCACAGCGCGCTTCGATACATCGCGCCGACGAAGGTCGGCGAGAAAGTCATCGCCGAGCGTCCCAGAGGCGAGCGGCGTGTTGTCGTTGAACGGTTCGATCGGCGCGCCGCTCACGGTCTTGCTCTGATCGACCCCGAAGTCGAACGCCCAGCGATCGTTGAGCGCCCAACCCTGGGTCATGCCGACGTTCGCGAACACGCGCGGACCGTATTCCGTGGCCTGCTGATTCATGCTCGACTGCAACAGCGCGCGCTCCCACGGCGCCGTACGCACGCCGACGCGAGTCATGTCTGCATCGAACGCATCGCCGTCCGCGTGCTCGTACTCCGCGAAGAACGTCGTATCCGCGCGCCAGTGATAGTCGACGCCCGCCACGGAGCGCGCCGGGAAATCGACGCTTGCATTCTTCCCGCCGAGCGCGAAGTCCTGCGTGGCCCGCAGCGTTATCCGATCCTTGAACAGGTCGATCGAGCCATTCACGAAGCCATGCTGCGACTCGGCGTCGCCGCCGTCGAGACCTGTGTCCGCGACATGACGCGCGCCGGCGCCGACCGAGTAATCGTCGGCCTCGCGCCGCACTTCGGCGCTAACGAGCTCACGCTGGGCGCCAGTCGTCAGGACCTCCTGGCGATAAGTCTCTCCTTCAAGCAACAGCCTCTCAGTGAGCCGGTAACGACCGTCGAGGCCGAACTTGCGCGTGCCGGCCTCCGTCGAGAGTTGCTGACCGACCCCGAAGCCCGCCTCCTGCTCGCGCACATACGCGCGCGCATCGAGCTTCTCGGTCAGGTGAGTGAGCTCGGTGAGATACGCGTTCGCGGCATCGACGTTCGGCTCATCGGCGCCGCTGTGCGCGAGCTCTGCGCGCAGTTCCGTCGCCTCGCCCAGCCGCCAGCGAAGATCCGTTCCTGCAACCTGCGTATCGCCGCTGGCGGCGCCTTCCTGGATGTAGCTGGCGCCGATCTCAAGGCGATCATCCGCGAGCCTCAGCGCAGCACGGCCGCCGGCTGTGAGCTGCGCCTCGCCGCCGTTCAGCACTTCGTACTCGGCGATGATGTACACCGGATTGAAGTTCGCGTCGCGGCTCGGCACGGGCTGCTTGAAGAACACCGTGCCGTTCAGATAGTCGACGCTGTAGTCGATGAAGCGCGTCAGCGGTCGCGACTCCACGACCACCTCGCTGCGAAAGCGATCGCGCACTTCGATGCGGATCTTGTCGCTGTTCACGATCAGCGGCCGGCGCGAGAGGCGATAGAGCCCCGAGGTGCCGTCGCCCTGGAGTTCATCCTTGACGTAGCCCTGCTCGGACTCGGCGGCGAACGCCGTGTAGCCGAAGTGCTCGCCGGCGTAGTCGGACTTGAACCCCGTGAACGTGCGGCTGTAGCGCGACAGTTCGGTGACGGTCAGTCCGGTCTCGAAGTCGCCGAACAATGCTGCGAACTGGCGGCGCTCCAGCTTCACGAACAGCTTGCGAGTCGTGGCCGCCTCGAAGCGCTGCTCCGTCGCATCGCCGTACAGTGTGTAGAAGCGATCGGGTTCGACTACGCCAAGCAGGCGGTCCTTCTCGAACTCATGTTCGCGCGCCGAGTCGTAAGCGGCCGTCAGCAGGAACTCGCCCTTGATCGCGCCTTTGGCGAAGAAGGCGATCCGCCCGTCGTCGGCGTAGCCTTCCTGCAGTCCCGCCTCTTCGGCGGACTGCATGTTGTCGCGGATCGCGTTGTAGGTCGTCGTACTCTCCGCGACGCCCACCAGAATCCAGTCGCGCGCCTGGGGTTCGAGCCAGACGCGAATCTCCTGCGTACGACGCTCATTGAAGCGCAAGCGCAGGATCGCCGTGCCCGCCTGCGTCGTGGGCTCTAGGACGAGGCGCGCAAGACCGTCCTCGTCGACGGTGAACGTCGGTTCACGCTCGCCGACGCGGACCAGCTTGTTGTCATTGAGCGATTCGACTTCCCACCACGATCGATAGGGCGACTCGACCCGGAAGGCGCCGAGCGTGCCTGGCCGCGCCGGCTCGCCGGACGCGTCGATCATCCGCAATGCAATCGTCGGCCGCGTGCGACCATCCGCGACGAGCGTCGACGCCTCGCGGACGAGCTCCGCGCGTACGGCGCCGCCGGAGTAATGAATGCTGCGCGTCAGCCGTTGCACTTCGTTGTCATCAGCGTCGCGAACGACAGCCGTGAGTTCGTTATCGCCGTCGCGCAGATCCACGCCGCGCCAGCGGCTCACGCTCACTGTCTTCGCCTGATTCGTCGTTGCGCCGTCGAAATTGAGCGGCCCCACCGCTGCGCCGTTGATGAGCAGCTCGACACGTTGCGTCGGCAGATGCTGAATCGCCGCTTTGATGCTCGGGATGGCCGGAACCGAGTTCGCGAGGGGCAGGATCCAGCCTGTCGCGGGCTGCAAGGTCTCGATGTCTGTCGTCGTCTCGCTATCAGTCGTCGGCTCGATTCCCGCGGCATGCGGCGCGTTCGCGTTCGTCTCGCGAGCAACGCCGGACTCTCCGCGTTCGAGCACGCCCACCGTTTCCGTCGCAGTCGTGCGTGCGCTGGCGGTTTTCAGAGTGAGTCCGCCGGCGGCGGCGAGGCGCAAGCCCTCAATGGCGATGTCCACGCGACGATTCAACGCGAGACTCTTCGCATCATGCCCTTGCGCCAGCGGCTCATCGGCGCCGCGGCCTTCGACGCTCACCCGAGACGGATCGATGTCGAGACGCTCTGCAAGATAGTGGGCGACCGCTTCGGCGCGGGCGCGCGACAATGCGTAATCGTCGGCGGATGTCGGCTGACTGTGCGCGGCGATCACTGTCCGCTCGGAGTGACCGATGGCGGTCAGACGCAGGTGCTTCACGCCGCGCCATTCGGTGACGATCTTGTCGAGCTGCGCGCGATCGGCAGGCTGAATCTGCGCGGTCAGGACATCAAAGCGCGGCGCAAAGCGGTACGAGGCGCTCTCATAAAGCATATTACCGCGCAGGATCACGTTCTCCCCCGGTGCGGTGCGCTGCGCAGTTTGCGACGGCGAATCGAACATCGCGACCGCCTTGATGCTCAGCGCCCCGCTCGAGCCGTCGCTTGCGATCGTGCGGAACGAGAGCGTGGGCGTCGCGTCGGCTGACGCTTCACCGAGCGTAAAGGTCAGCACGCCGCTCTGGCTCACCGGCTCCGCGGTCGTCGTATCATCGCGACGAGCGCTGCCCGGCTGATACGCCAGGCCATCTGGCAGCATGACGAGGACATGCACATTGCGCACCGGAACGCTCGCAACCTCGACGCTGATGGAATGCGAGAGCCCTTCGGCAGGCTCAGGGCGACCGGAGTCCTCGATCCTTGTCTGGAGCGCCAGGGAGACGAACCCTTTGGGCGGCATCCTGCGCGCGAGGACGAAATCGCTGCGCCACAAGGCGCCGCCGCGCAGGTCTACGAATTGTGAATAAGAGCGTCCTGCATGCCGCACACGACCCGGACAGTTCAGCGCCTCGTGCGTATCCGGAATCGTAACCTCATCGACCTGCACGACGTGCGATCCTGGCGCGACATCCTCGAAGTGATATTTGCCTTCGTCGTCGGTGATTGAATAGCGACCGTCTTCAAGGTAGACGCGCACGCCGGCCACGCCCGAGAGCTGGTTCGCCGCCGTTGCGCAGTCGCCCTCGACGACGCGCCCCATCACGATCGCGCGATCGCGGAACAGTTCTTCCCGCAGCTGAATGGTCGCCTGCGCCGTATTCGAAGTGAGTCCATCGGGACCCAGCGCATGCGCCGTATTGACGAGTTGCTTGCCGCGTGCGCCGGCGACGATCTCGACGACGTAGCGGATTTCCCGGCGCTGACCAGCGCCGAGCGCAGCGCTCTTGAACGTCAGCGTGCGGCCGTCATCGGCAATTTGCGGATCGCTCACTGCAACGCCGTCGATTCGGGTCGAGCCTTCGCGGTATCGCGCGCCATAGGGCAACTGATCGATGGTGCGTACGCTCGCGACCGAGGCGTTCGTCGAGGTGTTTTCGACCGTCAGCGTGTACTGCACGAAGTCGCCAATGGCGGCGACCGTCGTCATCGTGCTCTTCTGCATGAACAACTGCGTCGCGGCCGCGTCGATCGGGATGTCCACCGCGACCGCGGGACCGGCGTCAACCGCGAAGGCGCCTCCGAAGGACCCGGCGTTCAGCCGATAGGGCGCGCCCGGCGTCTGCGCAAGTTCAGCGATGGTAAGCGTGGATGGAAACGCATGGCCTGCAGACGGGACGACGGCGACGCGGTAGTCTCCCGGCGCTACAAGCGGAAAGCGGAACACGCCCGCAGGCAGCGCGTACACCGTACCGCCCGCATCCGTCACGGACTGGCCGGTGATCATCTCCGAAGGGTAGCCGCTGACGCCGTCGTCGCCGACCACGCGTCGCCGCCACGCCTGTAGCGGCGTTGATCAGCTGCACCCTGGCGCCGTTGACGGGCGCGCCAGTGCGTGAATCGAACACCAGGCCGTACGGATCGACCAGCGCGTCGGCGCTCGCCGTATCGCGCGCATCGGTCGGATCGACGTAGAGGGAGCTGATCTGCGTATTGCGCTCGACCTCGAGCACGCAGTCGCCCACGACCGCAGGGCCTGTGCGCGTTTGAATGTAGCCGATGAATGCTCCTGTGTTCGGACCGCTCTCGGACAGACGCAGCGTTTCTGAGTCGCCCGTCGGAGCCGTCAGACGCAGGTCCGTCGCGTCGATCGTGGTCGCATCCAGATTCTGATCGGCGTCGATGATCTGCACGAAAGCCGCTTCGCCGCCGTGCAGGCTGGAGGCGATCGCGAGTGCAATCGGCTGCATTGGATCCGCGACGGCGCCGCCGACGAGCACCGGCGCCGGCAGCGTGACCAGCGCGCCGCCGTTAACGCATTGCGTCGGTCCGGCCGTGCTCTGCAGCGTCGGGCTTGCTGTTGCGGCGCGCATGATCGCGACGGCCGATCGCGACGGCGTAGGCGCGACGATCGCACTCACCGGATTGCTGATAACGATTGCGGCCGCGCCGTTCGTATCCGTGTAACTGACGCGCGCCGAGTTCTCGAATACCGTCCCTGCCGGCGTCGCCGCCTGCGCAAACGCCGGATTCGCCAAGCGACAACGACGCGGCGAGAAGCGTCCACGTCGTTCGCAGTTTCAAAAGATCAAACACGCTCGTCATCCGCGCAAGACACGCGCCCATAGACGCACCGAAGGCGGGACGGTTATTCACCATCCCGCCCGCGTCGTGTGTCGGAGCCTTGAATGACGAACTGTGCATCGACTCACATCTTCATGAGCTCGCCGCACAGCGGCGACTGACAGCGCATCCTTAACGGCGTCGCACTGGATCGTCACCTCGAACGTGACCGTCGCCGTACCGCGCCGCCGCAATCGAGGCGACGTTGACGCGTCACCGTGCTCGGTGCCAGCGTCATAGCTGCCGCCGTCGCCGTCCGCGGCGCGTCCGTCAACGCGACCGCGTTGCAGCGTGAGCGTGCCCGCGACATAGGCACGATCGGTTGGAATCGACGTCCGTCACCGTGACGTCGTCCGCGGCGCTCGTCGTGCTCGCGTTCTGCACCGTGATCGTGTAGCGGACGACGGCGCCCGGAATCGCCTTCGGATTCGTCGTGCCGTTGAACGGATCGCTGATCGACGGTCGACGTCTTCGTGACCGTCAGCGCGGCCGACTGGATCGCGTACTGATCGCGCCGCTTCATGGATGCCGTCGCGCGCCTGCGCCGGTGTCCGCGAACACGACATCGACCGTCGCTCGGGTTGTCGGCGCCGGCGGTTTCGCGTCACGAGCGTCGCGCCGTTCGTGCCGGCCACAGCTGCACGCGCCGCGAGCTGCACGTTCGCGTACTGCCCATCGCTCGTCGTGACGCGGCACGTCCGCGACGATGAACACTGTGACGGTCGACGTCTTCGGCGAGCAGTGTCGATGACGGCTATCCGTATCAGCGGCGTCGTAGGCGCCGTTGCCGTTGACGTCGTCGGAAGGCGCGCAGATCGTCGACGTCCGTGCTGTCCGTGCTGACCAGACGTAGCGCACGCGCCGTCGAGATCGGTCGCGGTCAGCTGATAGCCCTGAGCGTTGTTGCCGGTGTTCGTGACCGTGAACGTTGCGACCACGTTGTCGCGCCCGGCGTAGCGATCGTCGGCATTGCCCGAGATTCCGCGACGGTGTGCAGAATCTTGCGGTCCACTACGAACGCGGTGTTCGCGCCGGTCGACGCCCGGATGCTGTTGCCTGTCGGCGAGCTTTCGATCGGCGTCTGCGCCACGCCGCCGACGCTGTAGTTCACCGTTGCGCGATTGGTGATCGTGGTGCCCGCGTCGGTTCCTGCCGCGAGAGCGCTCTGCAATCCACCCACCGAGCTCAGTGCAATCAGCGCGAGGCTGGCGTGCTTGACGCGCCTTGCGATTGCGATGGTCATTCTTGTCTCCAGTTGTTGACACACGATTGGCAAGGAAGAACCTGTCGCCGCGCACGCCCTTGCCAGACGCGCGCCAGCGATTTCGAAACCGGTTACTTCACGACTGCGCGATAGCGCACGAAGGCGGTCGCGCCCGGCGCGAACGCCGCCGAATACGTCCAGCGAATGGCGCGATACTCATCGGCGCGTGCGGCGCGCATTGAGCCGTCCGCCGCGCGCACGGTGAGCGCCGCGGCGTCCTTGAATTCCTTGTTGTCGAGCGAGTACGTGATCGTCGTGCCGACGCCCATCGCGGAGTTCGCGACGTAGCTCATGTGCTCGGGCACGGGATTCGCGATGACGATGTTCTCGGCGGGCTTGTCGCAGATGTTCTTCGCCGTGATGGTCCAGATCACTTCATCGCCCTGGCGTCACCTTGCCGGCGGGTGCGAGGCGTTTCGCCTTCTGACCCTGCTCGTTGACGTACTCCTGCTCTACTTCCGCAGTGGTCTTGAGCTCAATGCAGCCCTTTTCCTGCGCGGAGACGGTCTGAATTGCGCTCAACGCGAATGTCGCTAGCAGCGCTTTGCTGAAAGTCAGTGATTTCTTCATCGTCATACTCGTCTCCGCTTCGGCTGGGGGCTGGTGGCTGGAGGCTGGGGGTAGAGACGAGGGCGCCGCGCGCATAGCGCGCTTCTACCTCCAGCCTGTAGCCTCCAGCCCATAGCCAGGTTCTCAATTGATCGTGACGGCGAACTCGATCGTCTGCGGCCCGGAGGCTGACGTGAGATCGCCGAGGTTGACGCGCACTTGCGGCGCGGGTGTGGTTGTGAACTCACCGGCTGTCGGTAGCATCGGCAGCGTCGGTGAGCGTCGCGTTGTTGAGTTCGAGCGACCCTGCGACGTAGGTCGTGCTCGTTGGAATGAGATCAGTGAACGCAGCGCGCCGCGGCGATTCCGGAGCCCGCCGGCGGTGACGACGATCTGATAGTTGATGCGTGCGCCGGGCATGCGCACGCGCGCCGCCGAATTGATCGACGATCGTTTGCGACTTGACCGCCGTGAGCTGCAGACCGGCGATCAGATACTCGCCGAACAGCGTCGCATCGCCGCCCGTTGCGCCGACGACCGCGTCGAGCCCGCCGGCGCCGGCGCCGGTGAAGACCGTGCCCGGCGCGCCGACGCCGGTCGCGGCGCGCGCCGTGAGTTCGCTGCGACCGCGATTGCCGTCAATGACGCCTGCAGGAATATTGTTGACGACGAGCACGCGCACGGTCGCATCCGCCGCGAGCACGGGATCATTCGTTCCGGAGACATACGCGACGTCGGGCGCGGACAGATCGCCGCTGCTGTCGCTATCGAAGTAGATCGCAGGCGCGGCGAGGATTGGATCGAAGTTGTCGCCGGCGAGGCCCGCGCTCAGCGCCGCAAGCGTGAACGACTCGGTTCCGTTCCCGGTGTTCGTCAGCGTGAAGACCAGGTCCTGCTGAGTCGCGCCAGGCGCGGCCGTGACTGTCGCGCTCGCGACCGTCACCACGGCGTCGAGAATCTCAGCGACGCCTACCGAAGCGATGTTCGAGGATGCGGTCGCGCTGACGCCTGCGACTGTATATGTCACCTGCGCCGCGTTCTGAATGTTCGTTCCGGCCGCGGTGCCGACTGCGCGCGCGCCAAAAGACGCGCCCAGCGACAAGGCCGCAGCGAGCACCGCGCACAGTCGAGCCGAAACCATCGATTCTCCAGCAAGCCGCCCGCACCCGGGCGCGTTGTTATCGAAGGGCGCATCTGCGCTGTTGAAAGGGGTGCTCGCTCAGTGGTTCTGGTACTGCTGCGGTCGCCTACACCCCCTGATTACGCAGGTGTTTCCTTACGGATCCAGATTTTTGTCAAACGCCGCCGGCGTTTCGTGAGGTTGTTCGCAATTCGCTCGCCGTACCCTCTATTTTCGGATGAAGTGACGACGGGATCGCGCTTTGCTGCGCACTTCGCGCGCACAGCGAGCGCACGCGCGACGCGATCTGCGACGCAGTTCTCCAGCGATGTGTGGATTGCGCACGGCTGTGCGCGTGATGCATGCACGCAAAGGAAGCGGACAGCGGACAGCGGAATAGCGGATAGCTAGAAGAAGACGGACGGGCAGCCGAAGCGCTCTTCCGAGCGCGAACTATCCTCCGCTGCTATCCGCTTTCCAGGCCTGCACCGAGCCGCCCGTCGTGAGTCGCGAAGGCCGTGAACATAACAACGTCAAATTGTGAACGCCTCGGCGTGCGTGCAGCGATTCCATGACTACCCTTTCGGCTCTTTCGAAAGCGCCCATCACCACATCGAACCGCATGAAGAGCGTCGTTCTCCAAGTTGCTTTCGCATTGCTGACGCTCCTGTGCCTGCCGGCTGCCGCACAACAGGCCGTGGTCAAGCCGCTGTATTTATGGACCAGCTCAGGTCCGCAGCTGAGTCGAACGCCGCCCAGCGGCGCTGACGCGCCGGTCACGATCGACGGCGAGGGCGGCGCACGGACGTGGACACTCTCGCCTGCGCTGGTTCAGCCCGTTACGCTCGCCGCAGGCAATTTCCCAGTGACGCTGTGGTTGGCCCGGGCCGGGGGCAATAGAACCTACTCGGTCGAAGTGACGCTCGGCGGTGTTAGCGCGGTCTTTTCCGGTAGCCTCGGTACGACTCCAGCGCCGATCACATTTGTGCTGAACGCGCCCAGCCAGATCACGGCGCCCGTCGGATCAGCGTTCACGCTGACCATCAGAAACAACACTCCTGGCGCGAACGGCAACAGGGAAATCATTGTCTATCCGACGCCTTCGGGCGGGAATTTCTCTCGCGTTGAGCTCAACAGCCTTTCCTTCATCAACGTCGATTCGGTGCAGCCGTTCGACGCGCCTTATCCTGGCGGCGTTCTGACACCCACGTTCACCCCCGGCGTCACGGTTTACGTGCGCAGCGTAGTCAGCGATCCGTTCGGCAGCTTCGACATCGCAGGGGCCAACGTCACGATCCGTGACCCTGTTTCTGGCGTTCAGATCAACAATGCGCAGATGACGCAGCAGAGCCCCGATCCAGGCGCCGCTACGCGGGTTTATGAATACGCCTTTATCACTCCAACCGGCGCGGCCTTGGGTTCATGGACTGCAACAGTCGTGGCGCGCGAAGGAACCGAGAACACGGTGACGCATAGCGGCGTAGGCGCCTTCACCATCGCGCTGCCCATGTTGCGAGTGTCGAAGCTATCGACCGCGCTTTCCGACCCAGTCAACACGACGAATCCGAAGAGCATTCCCGGCGCGATACAGGAGTACACAGTGCGCGTCACCAATCAAAGCGCGGGCGACATTGACAACAACACCATCCAGATCGTCGACGCCATTCCGGCGAATACGGTGATGTGCGGCTTGGGTGGCACGCCTGTCACCTTCACTGACGGCGGGAGCAGCCTCACCTTTACGCCGGCTGACCTGGCCTTTAGCAGCGCCGGCGCGGCGCCGCCCTGGTCATACAACCCCCAGCCGACTGGCCCGGACAGCTGCGATTCCGCGATTACATCGATAAGAGTGCGGCCGCAGGGGTCCATGGCGGGGAACAGCTTCTTCCAGATCAGCTTCAGAGTGAAGGTCAACTGATCACGACCACCGTGGATCTGGGCGGCGGGCAGCACGCGTAAGGTCAGGTGAAGGAAACGGATCACGTGCGGGATTCCTGGCTGCGATCGCAGGCAAATTCGAATCCCGAGATTCTGGAACACCGAGGCGCCTACGAACGCTGACGGCGCCCTGGAGACTGTATACCGATCGTCGGCTCACGCTCTCCCATCGAGGGCGAGGCGTAAGGAGCTGCAATCGGATCGGGCGCTGATGGAGTTGCCTCACCCGAGTTCCAGCCACCCACATCAAGAGAGAGGGAGTGAAAGCGCTCGGTAGCGCATTCGCCGTGCTGGGTATACGCTTCCCTTCAGTTCGATCAGCCAGAGCCGTCGCCTGAGCTTCAGTGCGACGTGCGTTGTGCAGGGGGCTACGTAGCGGTGGAACCGACCGATACCAGGAATCCCGACCACTATCATCGCGTCGTCGATTGTCAGTGGGCATGCCCCGCGCACACCGACGTTCCCGAATACATCCGGCTCATCGCGCTCGGTCAGTTCACGGACGCCTACATGGTGAATCGTGAATCGAACGTATTCCCCGCCATTCTGGGTCGGGTATGCGATCGACCGTGCGAACCCGCCTGCCGGCGCGGCCGCGTCGAGCAGGAGCCCGTCGCGATCTGCCGCCTGAAACGCGTCGCCGCCGATCACCGCGACGACGTCTCCGACCGGTTGCCGAAGGCGCCGAAGCAGAAGAACGGCAAGCGCATCGCGTGCATCGGCGCCGGACCCGCATCGCTCACGGTGGCGAACGATCTCATGCCGCTCGGGTACGAAATCACGATGTTCGAGAAGTGGGGCGAGCCCGGCGGGCTCATGCGCACGAACATTCCGTCCTTTCGCCTGCCGGAACGCGTGCTCGCCGAGGAAATCGGCTACATCATCGATTTGGGGGTGGACCTGCGTCTGGGCTCACCGGTGACGAGCCTCAAAAATCTGCTCGCGTCCGGTGACTTCGATGCGGTTTTTGTCGGCAGCGGCGCGCCGAAAGGCAAGGACCTGGACTTGCCCGGCCGCCGCGACTCTCAGGCCGTCGCACATATCCACATTGGCATCGACTGGCTGGAGTCGGTTGCATTCGATCACGTCAAGTCCATCGGCGGGAAAGTTCTGATCATCGGCGTCGGCAACACCGCGATGGATTGTTGCCGTACCTCGCTGCGCCTCGGCGCGAACGACGTAAAGGTCATGGCGCGCAAACCGCGCGGATTCTTCAAGGCGTCGGAATGGGAACTGGAGGACGCCGAGGAAGAGAACGTTGAAATCGTAGTCAATCACGCGCCCAGGGCGTTCCTGCTCGCGAACGGCAAGCTCACCGGCATGCTGTTCGACAAGATGGAGTACGACCTCGACGCGAAGGGACGCATCACTGCGGAACGCGTGGTCGGAGAGCAGTTCTTCCCGTGCGACGACGTGATCCTTGCGATCGGTCAGGAGAACGCCTTCCCCTGGATCGAAAACGATCTCGGAATCGAGCTCGACAAATGGCATATCCCGAAGGTGGACAAGATCACCTTTCAGTCGACGCGCCCGGAAGTGTTCTTCGGGGGCGACGCCGCGTTCGGTCCGAAGAACATCATCTGGGCGGTGGAGCACGGGCATCAGGCCGCGATCTCGATTCACAAGTTCTGCCACGGACAGCCGGTCAGTGAGCGTCTGCGGCCGTTGCTCAATCTTTCCAGCCGCAAGATGGGCATGCATGAGTGGTCGTACAAAAACGACTACAACCCGGTCGAGCGGCGGCTGATGCCGCACGTCGATCTCAAGGAGCGCTTCAAGAAGGTCAACATCGAAGTCGAGCTCGGCTTCACCGCCGAGCAGGCCGAAGCTGAGGTGCAGCGTTGCCTCAATTGCGACGTGCAGACCGTGTTCGAGGCGAAGCTGTGCATCGAGTGCGACGCCTGCATCGACATCTGTCCGGTCGATTGTCTGACGATTACCGCCAACGGTTCCGAAGAAGAACTGCGTCCGCGCCTCAAGGCGCCGGCGCTGAACGTCACCCAGCCCCTGTTCGTTTCCGGTCCGCTGAAACAGACCGGGCGAGTGATGGTCAAAGATGAAGACATCTGCGTGCACTGCGGGTTGTGCGCCGAACGCTGCCCGACGGCGGCGTGGGACATGCAGAAATCGACAATCACAATTCCCTACGCGAGCGACGAGACCACCCCATCATGCTTCAAGCAGCAGCCTCGCAAGACCGCATAAACGATTTCGTCCTGAAGCTCGCGAACGTCAACGGCACCGGCTCAGCAAGCGCGAACTCCCTGTTGATGAAGTCCATTTTCCGGATGGGAATTCCGGTGATGGGCAAGAACTACTTTCCGTCGAACATCCAGGGGCTGCCGACCTGGTATGAGATCCGCGTGACGCGCGACGGTTATGTCGCCCGCTCGGGACGCGTCGACATCATGGTCGCGATGAATGCGGAAACGTACGCGAAAGACGTCCGGGAAGTCAGCGCCGGCGGTTATCTGATCTACGATTCGACCTGGCCTCGTCCTGCGCTCTTGAAGCGCGATGACATCACCATCGTCGGGATGCCCTTCGCCCGGATGTGCAACGAGACGTTCCAGGGCGTGCGGGCGCGAATCCTGCTCAAGAACATCATGTACGCCGGCGCGCTCGCCGCGCTGCTCGACATGGACATAGAACTGATGCGTGCGATGCTTGCCGAGAGCTATGCGAAGAAGAAGGCGCTGCTCGACGCGAACGTGCAGGCGCTCGACATCGGCTACAACTACGCGAAAGAGCATGTCCCGTGTCCTCTGCCGTTGCGCGTCGCGCGCATGAATGAAACCTCCGACCACATCATGATCGACGGCAACACGGCGGCGGCGCTCGGCTGCCTCTACGCCGGCGCGACCGTGGGCGCGTGGTATCCGATCACGCCTTCCACGTCGCTGATGGATGCTTTCAAGAGTTTCTGCGAGAAGTGGCGTATCGATCCCGAGACGGGCAAGCGCAATTTCCTGATCGTGCAGGCCGAGGACGAGCTCGCCGCGATTGGCGCGGTGATCGGCGCCTGCTGGAACGGCGCCCGCGCGTTCACGCCGACGAGCGGGCCCGGCATTTCGTTGATGAACGAGTTCATCGGCCTCGCATACTACGCCGAGGTGCCGGCGGTAATCTTCGACGTCCAGCGCGTCGGGCCCTCGACGGGTATGCCAACGCGAACGCAGCAGTGCGACCTGATGCTCGCGGCGTATGCTTCCCATGGCGACACGCGGCACGTGCTGCTGTTTCCGAACAGCCCTGAGGAATGCTTCTACATGGCGGTGCAGGCCTTCGATCTCTCCGAACGGCTGCAGACGCCCGTGTTCGTCATGTCCGATCTGGATATTGGCATGAACGACTGGATGTGCCCGACACTGAAGTGGGATGAGGCGTACCAGCCTGATCGCGGCAAGGTGCTTACAAAGGAGCAGATCGAGAAGCTCGACAAATTCCATCGCTATCTAGATCTCGATGACGACGCCATACCGTACCGCACGCTGCCCGGCGTACACCCCAAGGGCGCCTACTTCACGCGCGGCTCCGGTCATACGCAGTACGGCGGCTACACCGAAGACTCGGCCGAGTATCAGATCGTGCTCGACCGTCTCAAGCGGAAGTTCGATACGGCGAAAAAATTCGTGCCGAAGGCGGCGGTCGAGCGATCGGGGCATGAGGCCGCAATCGTGACGCTCGGCAGTTGCGACGGCGCCGTGCGGGAGGCGCGCGACATTCTCAAGCGGCGCGGCGTTGAGCTCGACTACATGCGTGTGCGTGCGTTTCCGTTCGGCCACGATGTCGAGAAGTTCCTGGCGTCGCATTCGCTGATCTTCGTTGTCGAGCAGAACCGCGACGCCCAGCTGCGCAGCCTGCTCACGCTCGAAACTCCGGTGGAGAAATCAAAGCTGCGTTCGATCCTGCACTACAGCGGCCTGCCGATTTCATCGAGCAGCATCGTGGACGGCGTTCTGACCGAACTCGGCGAAGGAAAGCGGTTGGCCCCCGCGGGGATTTCCGTTGGTCACGGTTAGCGGTTAGCGAGTAAGCGCTCTCGGCTTTCGCGAGTCACAAGTCACTATTCACTACCATCATGAGTTTCATCAACAAACCGAAAGTTGCGCATCCCAGCCTGCCGCGAAACGAGCTGGGCCTGACGCGTCGGGACTACGAAGGCAGCATGTCCACGCTGTGTGCAGGATGCGGGCACGACTCTGTGACGGCTGCGATCATTGAAGCGATCTGGGGAATGTCCTTGCGGCCCGAGCAGCTCGCCAAGTTGTCGGGCATAGGGTGTTCATCCAAGACCACCGCGTATTTCGTGAGCGGCGGGCATGGATTCAACGCCGTGCACGGCCGCATGCCGTCGATCGCAACGGGCGCGATCGCTGCCAACAAGGATCTGTACTACATCGGTGTTTCGGGCGACGGCGACACCTTGTCGATCGGCTTCGGCCAGTTCGCGCACGCCATCCGTCGCAACATCAGCATGCTGTACATGGTTGAGAACAACGGCGTGTATGGACTCACCAAAGGTCAGTTCTCGGCGTCGGCTGACATTGGTTCAAAAGCGAAGCGGGGCGAGACGAATCAGCAGCCGCCCATCGATCCGGTGCTTACCGCGCTCACTCTCGGCTGTACATTCATCGCGCGCAGCTTCTCGGGCGACAAGGAGCAGCTCGTGCCGCTCATCAAGGCGGGGCTGGCGCACAAGGGATTCGCGCTGATCGATGTGCTCTCGCCTTGCGTGACGTTCAACGACCACGAAGGTTCGACGAAGAGCTACGAGTTCGTGCGCGATCACTACGACGAAGTCGTCCATGCCGATTTTGTCGCGCCAGCGCAGGAAATCACCGCGCAGTACGCCGCGGGGGAAGCGATGCCGATTACGATGCACGACGGCAGCCGGATTCTTCTGCGCAAACTGGATTCTTCGTACGACCCGACTCATCGCGGCAGGGCGTTCAACTATCTGCGCGACAAGCTACGTCAGGGCGAGTACGTGACCGGGCTCATTTACATCAATGAGAAGAGCCCCGAGTTCCACGAAGTGAACGGCACGTGCGACGCACCGCTCAACCAGCTTCCCTATGCAAAGCTGCAGCCGGGCGCCCAGGGACTGGAGAAGATCATGGCGCGCTACCGCTAGCGCGGACGCGCGACTCGGGGCGTGGGGCGTGGGGCTTGGGCGAGAAAGCGACGCGCCCGCGAAGCGCGCCTTCTGAGTAGTCTGAGTCGTGGTTCACAACCCAACGGATAACGGTGTCTGACCCGCGCCCCGAGCCCCACGCCCCATCTCACTTGGTGAGATCGAACAGCACTTCCGACTTCTCGTACACCTTGCTGATGCGCTCGCCGTTCCAGACATAGGCAAGCGCGGGACCCGCGACAGGAATGCTTACGGCCTGCGGCCTGAACGCAGCGATGCATTCCCCGCCCGCGTGGCGCACGCTGCGATACACCAGCCCCCAGTCCCCTTTCTCGCGGCGCACCTTTGCGAACGCCTGCGACGGCGAATAGTCATCGGGATCGTGAAACAAGGCGAACTTCCGCCCGCGAATATCGCTGAAGGGTTTCTGCGGCCGCCCGACGTAGGCGCGCATGTCGACCTCGCACGGCGGCTCGCGCGTGGAAGCCAGGAAATTGCCGCGATGAAACGCAGTCTCCCGGACCGCGGTTTCAAGCGTGTGCGCGGCGTAGTACACACCGTAGCTCCCATCGCTGAAACGACTCGGCCGCCCAAGGTGCGTAAACGACGCCATGACGATGCTGGCGCCTGGCCCGTGAATCCGATCCTCATCGGCGACGACCGGCGCCGCGCCGCTCTCGTCACGCAATCGGTCGTTCGTCAGGCCCTCGATATACCAGGCCGCCTCCATCTGCCGCGCGCTGACGATGTTCTCGAAAACGTTGACGGGCGGGTGTTTCGCCGCAACGACTCGATAGATTTTCTGCCAGCGCAAGTTGACGGCGCGAGTCTCAGACGGGTCGCGTCGTGGGTGGACGGTTGACGGTTGACGGTTGGGGGTCAGAGAAGGCGCGCTTGTCTTTTTTTCCTTAGGCATCGCGGAGAACAGGCCTGAAAAGTCCGGAACGCGTCCAGCGGACGTCCTTTGCCGTCAACGGTCAACTGTCAACCGTCAACCGGTTAATCAGCCTCGCTCGGCGTCCAGATAGCGCCGCACATCCGCCAGATCGATCACGCGCCCGGCAAGCATGCGCTCGAGCGCCGACTTTCCGCCGAACCCCCGAGCGGTGTTCGGCTTCTTCACCCAGGCATGCGCCGATTCCTGCGTGGGCAACAGAATGCGCAGCGCCTTGTAGATGCCCATCACGTAGCTGATCCGCTCGAGCGTGTCCGCAGTCAGTTTCGCCGCGCGCTCGCTCTTCCACTTGAAGAAGGTCGAGCGCGGCGGTGAACCGAGCAAGACGCGCTCCTCTTCGGCGGACAGGCCCCATGCGGCGGAGATGTTGAAGAACGCGGTCAGAGCCGTTGAGCCCAACTCCTCTGGGGCAAAGTTGACCCCGGCGGGTCGCGGTTGCAGCATGTTTCTGTCCTGTAATGGAGTAACTGGAAGATTACTCCATGAATAGACTCAACGCCAGAGGTCTCTCCGGCGACGCGGACGCTCAGCGCAACGCCGCCTTGATCTGCGCCAGCACGCGGCGAGGATGGGCTCGCAGCTCCCGCCGGGAAATGCTGAGCACGCTGTAGCCCATTTCATTGAGGAAGGCGGCGCGCGCCTGTGCACGGACCGCCTCAACCTCATCGCGGGGCTCGAGTTCGACCACGAGCGATTGGCGTCGAAAGACGTATTCGACGATGAACGGGCCGATTTCACATCCGCGCGCAGCACGATGCGGCAGGAGAAGGTTCGACTGGATCAGCTGAGCGAGCGCGTGGTGCGCCGTTTGTGCAGCGAGACGCTGCATTCGCGTTCTGTCCCTGAACACTCCGGTCAACATGGCTTCAAGAGGCGGTTAGCGGTTAGCGGTTAGCGGTTAGCGGTTAAGTCAGATTCGCACAGAGATGCCTGCACGAATGACGAATTTCTCTCCGCCTCCACGAGAAATGCGCGTTGAGCGGAGAATCAAAGCAGCTGCAAAAGCGCTAGCGCCTTTCCGACTAACCGCTAACCGCTAACCGCTTCTGGATCAGTAGCGCTTCAGCGCTTCGGATCCGACCACAACCGGCAAACCGGCGCTGTCACGGAAGCCCCGACGCGCCGATGCCCGACGCCGCGCTGCATGCACCTTGGATCGCGGGCCCACTGCACCGCATACACCAGGGGATCGAGACTCGCGCTCACCACATCCCGCAGATGCCGCCGCCACTCTCCTCTCGTCTTCATGATCGACTCCACGTCTGCCTACGCAAGACTCTGATCAATCACCTATCCCGGCGCTCCCGGGACACTGATGCGTCAAAACAACGCATATCGGCTACGAGCAATCAAATGGCGCCATATCAAGAAAGTCCGATGAAACAACGCCCCCGCGCAGTAGCCGGTTCCTCATATGTCAGTACGTAGAAAAGCGGCAGCTGGATGCCGCTATTTAGCGACAGGCCGAAACTTCCGCCGCGATCTGGGCGATCGGTCTCACTTGCGTCCTTCCGGCGTCGGCGGGGCGAGTCTCTATACTCGTCGCGCAATCGCCTCGGGTTGAGTGAGCGTCGCATCATGACAAGGACCATCGGCCTCCTCATCGTCCATGGCATGGGCGATACACGTCCGGATTTCTACCAGGAGCTGACGACGCCGCTTGCGAAACGGCTGCAATCCGACTGGGATCGGATCGCGTGGCGCGCCGTTTATTACCAGGGCGAACTGCAGCAGAACCAGGAAGCAATCTTCCGCAGGATGCGTCCGCAGATCCGCTGGGAAGGATTGCGCGAGCTGATGCTCTACGGCTTCTCTGATGCGGCGAGCCTCGAACACAAGAAGGAGCTGCCGGATAGTCCGTACTACCGGACGCAGCGGTTGATTCTTCAGCGTCTCGATGAGCTGTACGACGAGCTCGGCGGCGTGAATGCGCCCCTGGCTGTCGTCGCGCAGTCGCTGGGCGGGCACGTGATCTCGAACTACATCTGGGATGCGCAGCAGCCGATCGCGTTCGCGGGCGTCTGGAACCGCCAACCGAACGGCGGCGCGCCCTCCGCAAGCGCTCTCGATGAGTTCAGGCGGATGCGAACCCTGCAGCGCTTCCTGACAACGGGCTGCAATATCCCGGTGTTCGTCGCGGGGCACAGCACGATCGAGCCCATCGACCACGCGAAATTGGGAGCGGCGTTCAAGTGGATCAACCAATTCGATCCTGACGACGCACTCGGCTGGCCGTTGCGGCAGTTGAGCCCAAAGTACGACGCGCTCGTTGAGGATGAGCGCGTGAACGCCGGCGGAGACACGCTGCTGTCTGCGATCAAGTCATTGACGCCCTACGGCCACACGCAATACTGGACCACGAGCAAGGTTCTCGATCGGATCGCCGCGGAACTCCGCGCGCTGCTTCACACCTGACATTTCCTGCAGCCTGTCGAGTTCTGCACCGCAACCCGGTTCGAACTCGCGATATGAACCATCAACCCGCTTCGTTATGATCTTGCCCCGCAAAAAGTCGCGCGAACCGGGGATCGTTCACCATGGAATTCGAGCACACCGAAAAAGTCAAAAAGCTGATCGCACGCCTCGAAGCGTTCTTCGACGAGCACATCTACCCCAACGAAAAAGCCGTCGCTGAATTCGTGGGGATGCGCGCAGGCGACGCGCGCTGGGAACCCATTCCGATCATTGAGCAGTTGAAGCCGAAGGCGCGCGCCGCCGGGCTCTGGAACATGTTCCTCCCGCATTCCGATCGTGGCGCGGGACTCACGAACCTCGAGTACGCGCCGATGTGTGAAATCATGGGCCGCGTCGGCTGGTCCTCGGAGGTGTTCAACTGCTCCGCGCCCGACACGGGCAACATGGAGATCCTCGAGCGCTACGCCAACGAGGAGAACAAGGAACGCTGGCTGAAGCCGCTCCTGAACGGCGAAATCCGCTCAGCGTTCTGCATGACCGAACCCGCGGTCGCCTCGTCGGATGCGACGAACATCGAGACCAGCATCAAACGCGACGGCGACGCGTATGTGATCAACGGCCGCAAGTGGTGGTCGTCCGGCGCAGGCGACACGCGCTGCGAAATCCTCATTGTGATGGGCAAGACCGATCCCGCGGCGGCCAAACACGCACAACAGTCTCAGGTGCTCGTGCCGATGAAGACGCCTGGCGTCAAAGTCCTGCGGCAGCTGCCCGTATTCGGCTTCGACGATGCGCCGCACGGGCACGCTGAGATCCTGTTCGAGAATGTACGCGTGCCGGTCGGCAATATCCTTCTCGGCGAAGGCCGAGGCTTTGAAATTGCGCAGGCGCGTCTCGGGCCTGGCCGCATCCATCACTGCATGCGCAACATCGGCGTCGCGGAACGCGCGCTGGAAAAGACCTGCAAGCGCCTGCTGTCGCGCGTCGCCTTCGGCAAGCCGATCGCCGCCCAGTCGATCTGGCTCGAGCGCATCGCGAACTGCCGCATCATGATCGATCAGGCGCGCCTCCTGGTGCTGAACGCCGCCGACAGGATGGATCGCCTCGGCAACAAAGCGGCGCGGCGCGAGATCGCGATGATCAAGGTCGCCGCCCCGGCGATGCTGAACTATGTGATCGACTGGGCGATTCAGGCGCACGGCGCCGCAGGCGTCACCACCGATTTCGGTCTGGGCCAGGCGGCTGCGAGCGCACGCACGATGCGCATCGTGGATGGGCCGGACGAAGTGCACCGCAACCAGATCGGGAAGATGGAGCTGGAGAAGTACAAGACGAAAGGCGCGTAACGCGCCTTTCAGTGATCAGCGGACGGCGGACAGTGACGGAATGGCGCGACGCGCGTCGCAGCAGATCGATCAGCCATCCCAGCACACCCTCCGCGCGCTTCCGACTCACTGTCCGCCGTCCGCCAGTCACTACGGAGTCAACATGGCCGTCTCATCATTGTTCGATCTGAAGGGCAACGTCGCTGTCGTCACGGGTTCGAGCCGCGGCATCGGGCGCGCGATCGCCGAGCGCCTGGCGGAGCATGGCGCGAAGGTCGTGGTCACGAGCCGCAAGCTCGATGCCTGCGAGGAAGTCGTCAGGGCGATCCGGGACAAGGGCGGTGAAGCGTTCGCGCATGCGTGCAACATCGGCCGCAAGGAGGACCTGCAGTCCCTCGTGAATGCAACGATTCAGAAGTGGGGCGGCGTCGACACGCTCGTCTGCAATGCGGCGGTCAATCCGTACTACGGAGCTGCGATCGACATGTCCGATGAAGCGTACGACAAGATCATGAATTCGAACGTGCGCAGCAACTTCTGGCTGTGCAACATGGTGCTGCCGCAGATGGCGGAACGCGGCGGCGGCGCAATCATCATCGTCTCGTCCGTCGGCGGTCTGCTCGGCTCGTCCGTCATCGGCGTGTACGGCATTTCGAAAGCCGCGGACATGGGCCTCGCGCGCAATATCTGCGTGGAATGGGGCCCGAGGAACATTCGCGCGAATTGCATCGCACCGGGACTCGTGCGCACCGACTTCGCGAGAGCCCTCTGGGAGAACCCGGAGACTTACGAGAAAACGACGAAGATGTACCCGCTGCGACGTATCGGCGAGCCGGATGAAATCGCCGGCGCCGCAGTGTTCCTCGCCGCGAAGAGCGGCTCCTTCATCACCGGCCAGACGATCGTCATCGACGGCGGCGGCATGGTGGGACGGGGCTAGGAATGCAGAGGAGAGCCGCAAAGAACGCAAAGATAAAGTATGAACACCAGGAGAGGAACGAAGTCCAACGCACTGTTTCTCGAATCACCTGACAGGTATGCTATTTATCCTCTTTCTGATTTGCGTTCTTTGCGTTCTTTGCGGTTACTTCAGATTTCTTCCAGCTATGACTGATGCGACAGAAACCAAGCAGGCTGTCAGGCGGTCCTCGTGCCGGTGCTGCCGAACCATCGCTTCGATGAAGCGGCGCTGACGAGGTATCTGCAGGCGCGCATCGAGGGTTTTCGCGGTCCCTGCGAGGTGCGGCAATTCCAGGGCGGTTTCTCCAATCCGACGTTTCACCTGCAGACGGCGGACCGCGCGTTCGTGCTGCGCAAGAAGCCGCCGGGACAGCTCCTGCCGTCGGCTCATGCCGTCGATCGCGAATACAAGGTTCTCAAGGCGCTGCAGGATACGAATGCGCCCGTGCCGCGGGTGCATCTTCTGTGCGATGACGACGCCGTCATCGGCGCCATGTTCTACGTGATGGACTACGTCGACGGCCGCGTGTTCACCGGACCGCTTGCTGCCCGGCTGTACGCCGCAGCAACGGCGAGAGATGTACGACGCCTGCAACGAGGTGCTCGCGCAACTCCATCGTGTCGACTATCGCGCCGTCGGACTCGAGGATTTCGGCAAGCCGACCGGCTACGTGGCTCGGCAAGTGGCGCGCTGGTCGAAGCAGTACCTCGCCTCATGCCTCGAAGACACACCGGCAATGAATCGATTGATGGAATGGCTGCCCGCCAACATGCCGGCGCAGGACGAAGCAACGATCGCGCATGGCGACTACCGGATCGGCAACCTGCTGTTTCATCCTACGGAGTCGCGCGTCGTGGCGGTGCTTGACTGGGAGCTGTCGACGATCGGCCATCCTCTGGGGGATCTCGCGTACTGTTGCAGCGCCTATCACATCTCCGGCGCCGGCGGACGCGGGCTGGACGGCGTCGATCTCGCCGCGTTGGGCATCCCGACGGAAGCGGAGTTCGTGGACAGCTATCGCCAGAGAGTGGGACGCAAGGACATCCCGGACTGGACGTTCTTCATCGTGTTCTCGATGTTTCGCTCCGCGGCGATTCTCGCGGGCGTGTATCGGCGCAGCGTCGACGGCCAGGGCGTCGATGCGCGCATGGCGGAAGCGAGGCAGGCCTATCAGGACATCGCCGCCCGCGCCTGGGCGATCGCCCAGGGGAAGTAAGACAAGACGAAGAGCCGCGAAAGACCACAAAAAGCAAAGGGCGACTCTGAGGAGCTTCGCCCTCTTGTCTAGTGCCCGAAGCGCCCTCACAGATGCTCCGCGCTAACGATGTGGGCTTCATCTCCTAGTTTGTAATTTCCTTTTTGCGGTCTTTCGCGGCTCTTCTCCAATTCCTATCCCGCGCCCTTTGATCTCGGCACGAAGAAGAAGTCGCCGACCTCATGGCCGGCGCCCTTGATCGACTTGAATTCAGGCGTCTGCACGAATCTGTTCTTCGCCGCCGAGACTTCCACGCGTTTGCGGATGCGGCTGAAGAGTTCCGGGCTCGACAGGATTCCCTGATTCGCTTCGAGCTCATCGAGGAACGCACGAGCGAACACCGAATTGCCGCCGCCGCCCTCATCGAGGACCGGCTTGTCTCCGCCGGAGGACAACAACAGGCGCGCGCGCTTCGGCAGTTTGTATTTGATGTACTCCTTCGAGTACGCCACCTTGTCGTTCAGAAAGAGATAGCTCGGATCGGTTGAGAGCAGCCCGGCGTAGCAGGAATCGGCGACGACGAGCACACGCTTCGCAGGCAGGCGTCCGAGATGTCCTGTGATCTGCTCGTTCGGAATCCAGAACGTGTCCTTGGGCGGCGCGTCCGCATTGACGGGCAGCCAGTAGCCGCTCTCCGCCTTGCCGCTGTGCAGGCGCGAACCGTGGCCTGCGTAGTAGATGAGCACGTTGTCCTCCGGCTTCAACACCGCATTCAGGTCGTTGATCGCCTTCAGCATCGTGATGTCGTTCGCGTCCTCGAGAATCTGCACGGTGAAGCCGTACTTGTCGGCGAGTATTCGGGCGGCGCGCGCGGCGTCGTACTTCGGCGTTTCCAGATCCTCCATGGACTGATAGTCCTGATTGCCGATGACGATCGCGTAGTACCGGCCGAAGTTCATGCCCGCGAGCGTGCGTTCGTCCGCCGTCGGCGGAATCGGCGTCAGTTCGGTCATGCCCTGCGGAGTGCGCGTCCTCGGAATTCCGGCAAGGCGCTCCGTGCTCTTGCGCCGCTCGCTTTCGAGCTGCGCGATCCACTTCTTGAGCGCTTCGATTTCCTTGCTGCTGTCGGCTGTCTTCTCCGCCGCGGGTTTCTTCGCAAGTTGATCCTGCAGCTCCTTAAGCTGCTTCTGCAGCAGTCCGAGTTGAGCATCCTTCTCAGCAATCGCAGCGTCGAGCTCCTTGCGCAACTCCTCCTGCTCGCGCTGCGCGGCGGACGCGAAAATGATGCTGTCGGCAGGCACGCCCCAGGCCTGTCGGTACAGATTCAGCGCTTTGAGCGAGTCCTGGGCCACGCCCAGACCTTGCTCGTACAGCGTGCCGAGATTGAAGAGCGCGCGTGAGTAACCCTTGTCGGCCGCCTTCTGGTACCACGTCGCCGCGGCTTCATGATTCGGCTCGACGCCCATGCCGCGCTCGTAGATCTCGCCGACGTTCGTCTGCGCTTCCACATCGCCGCCCTCGGCCGCCTGCATCCAGACGCGCAGCGACGAGGCGAGATCAGCACGATCGTATGCGACATATTCGCCGCCGCGGATGGCGCATTCCGACGTCGTCGTGCGAATCGGGCGCCGCTGCGAAAGGAACGTTGAGTTGCCGAGCTGACGCACCTGGCCCGGCAGCAGACAGTCGACGATCTCGAGGTCGGAGCGCTTCACTATTCCCTGGGTTGCAGCCGCCTTCTCGGATGCGGAAGGCGACGCGGCCGAAGCGATCACCAGAATCGAGGGCGCGAGAACGGCGGCGATGCGGCCGAGTGCGTGCGACAAGCGTTTGGCTTTCATCTGTGTGTGCCCAGCCGACGTTGTGTAACAGCACGCCGGGACCGCCGCAACGGACCAAAAGCGCTATTCAGCCGCCCTGGCGCCGGGGGGCGTTGACAACGCTTGTGACGCAGGTCGCAATCGCACGCCATGCATCGCAGATTCCTATTGCTGTTGATTGCGTTCCTTGCGGGCTGCGCGTCCAACGGCGGGCGGATCGACGCCCGCGCAGCAGCCGCCGGCCTCGAGCGGAACCTCATCGACGCAGCCGGCCACGCGAGCGTTATCTATATGAAGCAGGGTCCGCCGCCGTTCGTCGTGTTTCTGGAAGGGGACGGGACTCCGTGGCTCGCCGGCGTGATCCCCAACGAGGATCCGACGACCGGCAAACCCCTCGCGCTCGACATGCTGCTCCACACGCCCAATGCGGGCGCCTATGCGACGCGGCCCTGCTATCACCGGCTGAACGACAATAGCTGTACACCAGACCTCTGGACCGGCGCGCGTTATTCAGAAGAAGTCGTGAGAAGCATCGTCGCAGCGATTCGCACAGCCGCCGCGAGGGCTAACGCGCGGTCGATCACACTCGTGGGCTACAGCGGCGGCGGCGTGCTGGCCGCGCTCGCGGCGGAGCGCCTCGACGGTGTGGACGCGGTGATCACGATCGCCGCGAATCTCGACACGGACGCGTGGACGACGCATCACCGCTATCTGCCGTTGACGGGCTCGTTGAATCCAGCCCGCAGCGCCCGCGAGCATCCGTGGCGTGAGATTCATCTGCAAGGGGGAAACGACAAGGTCTCCCCGCCGTCGACGACCGATGCTTACTTTCAGCGCTATCCGACCGCGCAGCGCCGGCTCATCGCCGACTACGATCACGTGTGCTGCTGGATCGAGGCGTGGCCTGAGCTGCTGGAAGAAACAGGGATCAAGAGCCGCGAAAGACCGCAAAAAGGAAATGAGTGAACTCGAATATCAGGCGCGAAAGGAGGCTCCATCCTCGTGCTCACGTTCTTAGGAGAGGACGACGGCTTTGACCGCCTTTCCTGACTATTGAGCCTCCTTTTTGTGGTCTTTCGCGGCTCTCGTCTTATCTGCTTCTTTGCGAGCCGCCAGCGCGGTGTCCGCGAAATCCGTAAATACGCCGTCGACGCCCATGTCGTAGAACTGTCGATATTCCTTCAGCGGATCGTTCCCATACTGCGGCGCGAGCGTCGCCGGTTCGTTGCGGAAGGTATAGGTGTGCACGCGCAGACCCGCGGCGTGCGCCTGTTCGATCAGCGCCGTTCTGAGCAAGAGAGGCGCGCCGACGTCGCGCAGGATCTGCCTCTTCCAGGGGCCGATCGCGCTTGCATACCTTGCAACGTCCGCGAGCGATTGCGGCGGCTCGCCGCCGCGCTGATCGGCGTATTGAGGAATGCTCACGCGTACGACCGCGCCGGAGTCGTCATAGACGAGCGCGCCGTCATCAAGCAGTTGGACCAGCGGCAGCCTGGTCCTGGTGCGCAGATACTGCAGATTCGCGCTTTCGAACGACTGGATGAACACCGGCGCATCGGCACGGTCGAGCTCGTGACGCCGCAGCGCCTCCAGCAAGCGCTCTTCCAGCGGCAAGCCGAGCGCAAGATGAAACGCCGGATGCTTCGTTTCCGGATAGACCCCGATTCGACGCTTGCGTTTCGCCGATTCGCGGGCCAGCAGATCGAGAATCTCGTCGAACGTCGGAACTTCGTACTTGCCGTCGTAGTCCTTCGGGCGCGCGGGATTCGCCTGCACCGCGCGCAGCTGCTTGATCTCCGCGAGCGTAAAGTCGCTCGCAAAGAATCCTTCGACGGACTTGCCGTCGAGCACCTTCGTCGATCTGCGGCTCGCGAACGCCGGCCGCGACCTCACGTCGGTCGTGTCATCGAGCAACGGCTCGTGACGCGCGATCAGATGCCCGTCTTTGGTCGCAACGAGATCCGGCTCGATGTAGTCGGCGCCCATTTCGATCGCGAGCGCGTAGGACGCGAGCGTGTGCTCCGGCCGATAGCCGGAGGCGCCGCGATGGGCGATCACAAGCGGCGGCGCGCCGTCCAATGTGCGCCATCTGTATTCAGTCGCCTCTGGCTGCTGCGCCATAGTCGGCCTCGCGATTGGCGACAGTGGGATTGTCAGCAGGACGCCGAGGGATAGCGTCGTTGCGCGTCGGACGGCGCGTCTCCCCATGTTTGACCCCTTCGAAGCGCACGACGCGTTTCTGACCATTCACGAGTCACGAATTGCTCACGGCTCAATCAACGAAGAAATCCGGCAGAAATTCCCGGTTGCCGGGCGTCACGGCGTATTGATCAAGGTCGACGACGCCCGCCTCCTTCAGCACGTCGTCGTCGATGAAAAAGTTGCCGGTGCAGGTCCGCGGGTCGCGCGTAAGGATCACGTGCGCGGCATCCGCCATGATTTCCGGCTTGCGGCCGCGCTTCGGATCCGCCATGGGTATGAGGTTCAGCGCCGCCGTTGCGATGACGGTGCGCGGCCACAACGCATTGACGCCGATTCCATCCGCACGCAGCTCCTCGGCCATGCCGAGCACGCACATGCTCATGCCGTATTTCGCCATCGTGTAGGCGACGTGCGGCGCGAACCAGCGCGCCTTCATGCTCAGGGGCGGCGACAGATTCAGGATGTGCGGCTGACGTCCGGCTGTCGCCGATTGCTTCAGATACGGGATGCATGCCTGCGAGCACACGAACGTCCCACGCACGTTCACGCCGAACATCAGATCGAAGCGCTTCATCGGCGTTTCGAGTGTGCCGCTCAGCGAAATTGCACTGGCGTTGTTCACGAGAATGTCGATTCCACCGAAATGATCCGCACACTTTTTCGCCGCTTCGGCGACCGCATTCTCGTCGCGAATATCCACCTGCATCGCGAGCGCCCTGCCGCCCGCGGCTTCAATCTCAGCCGCCGCGGTATGAATGGTCCCAGGCAACTTCGGATGCGGCTGATCGCTTTTCGCTGCAATCGCGATATTGGCGCCGTCGCGCGCGGCTCTCGTTGCGATGGCGAGGCCGATGCCGCGGGACGCGCCGGAGATGAACAGTGTCTTGTTTCGGAGGGACATGGCCTATCTCGAAGTGACTAGTGACTATGACTAACGGATGGCGCTGCTCTACGGAGCGGAAACGCTACGCTTTATCGCCCTGCCCACGCAACAAGCGCGCTTGCCTTCCGGCTATTCACCAGTCACGAGTCACTAGTCACTTCCGGCGACAGCGGCTTCTGCCGTATATAGTCGTCTGAACGCTCAACAAACGTCGAATCGCCGGGGGGATGAATGCGAGGTCTTATCAGGAGCTGGCTGATCGGCTGGCTCATGCTGCAGGCGGGGTCGGTCATGGCGCAGGATGTCTGGGATCAGGTGGAGCATCGGTACGCCGATTCGAACGGCGTGAAAATTCACTACGCAGCGCTGGGTCAAGGGCCGCTCGTAGTGATGGTTCACGGGTTTCCGGACTTCTGGTACTCGTGGCGGCGGCAAATGCGCGCTCTCGCGGACAACGGCTATCGCGTCGTCGCGGTCGATCTGCGCGGCTACAACCTGTCGGACAAACCGAAAGGCGTCGAGAGCTACGCGATGCCGCTGCTCGTCGAGGACGTCGCCGCGGTCGTCAGTGCGGAAAAAGTCGCGCAGGCGATTATCGTTGGACATGACTGGGGCGGCGCAGTCGCGTGGAACGTCGCGATGCGCAAACCGGACATCACGCGGCTGCTCGTTATCTGCAATCTGCCGCACCCGGCCGGCATCGCACGCGAGATTGCGACGAATCCGGAGCAGAAGAAGAACAGCGAATACGCGTTCCACTTCCAGAAGCCCGATGCACACAAGCTGCTCACGGCGGAACGTCTGGCAGAATGGGTGACCGATCCCGCGGCGAAGGCGCGCTACATCGACGCGTTCAACCAGTCAGATTTCGAGAGCATGCTGAACTACTACAAGGCGAACTATCCGAAGCCCGACGCACCGCCGGCGCCCGCCGGTTTCACGTTCCCGAAGGTCAAGGTTCCGGTGCTCATGTTCCACGGTCTCGAAGACCAGGCGCTGCTGCCGGGCGCATTGAGCGGCACGTGGCAGTGGGTCGAGAAGGACCTCACGATCGTAACGATCCCGGGCGCCAGCCACTTCGTGCAGCAGGACGCTGCGGAGACGGTGAGCGACACGATGGTCGATTGGCTCGCACGCCGGAAACAATAACGACGGCATGCGCAGGACGGCCGTTGGCAAGAAGGCCTTCGGCAGGAAAGCCTTTGGCAGGTCAGAAAAGATGCATTCGCAGCAGCCTGCGGACGCAGCGGTACGCCTGCAGCTGTCAGAAGGATGCAGAGGCATTGCTCTGCACCCTGGCCTGTCTTGCCGCAGGCTTTCCTGCCAACGGCCCTCCTGCTGCGTCTGCAGCCTTCCTGCCAACGGCCGACCTGTCATGGAATGGTCTTGCTCGCCATACTCGACAGCGCACTCTCGCCGCCGGCTGTATTGTAAGAGCGCACCGCGAAGTACCACGTCGCCGGACTCAGATTGCTCACGACGTACGTTGCAAGGCCGGGATTGGCGACCTGCACGCTGCGGCTCAGCGCATTCGCGCTCGTTCCGTAGAAAATTCGGTAGCCAGCGAGGTTGGTGAGCTGCGAGCCGTCCGTGTTGCGCGTCGGCGGCGTCCAGCTCAGCGTCGCGCTGCCGTTCGCCGCATCGCTGACGGTGATTGCGAATGCGGGCAACGAAGTGGTCGCCTTGCCGTCGCTCACCCGGATCGTGATGTTCGCGTAGGAACCCACCTGCGAAGACCCCGGTGTACCGCTCAAACGGCCAGTCGAGGTGCTGAACGTGGCCCAGCCTGGCTTGTTCGCGACACTGAAGGTGAGCGGATCGCCGTTCGCGTCGGAAGCAGAAGGCCGGAAAGCGTATGTGTTGCCGACGACGACTGACGTCGCGGGCGTACCGCTGATCACCGGCGCAGTGTTGCCAGTTCCTGCGCTCTTCACAGTGATCGCAAATGCGGGCAGGGAGGCAGTCTTGAAGCCGTCGGTCACACGGATCGTGATGCTGGAATAGACGCCCACATGCGACGCCGCCGGCGTGCCGCTCAGGCGGCCGGTCTGGGAGCTGAACGTCGCCCAGCCCGGCTTGTTCGCAATCTTGAACGTCAGCGGATCGCCGTTCGCATCCTTCGCCGTCGGCTGGAAGGCGTACGCGACGCCCACCGTCGCGGTCGTGGCCGGCGCGCCCGAAATCGTCGGCGCGACGTTGGACTGCAAGATCGCGCGAATCGAGAAGGCAGGCAGCGACGCTGTATTCACACCGTCGCTCACGCGAATCTGAATGTTCGACCAGAGCCCCACGGCAGTTGGGGTTCCGTAGAGTCGGCCCGTCGAGGCGCTGAAACTCGCCCAGCCCGGCTTGTTCGCGATTTTGAATTGCAAGGTCTTGCCTTCGGGATCCGAAGCGCTCGGTCGAAAGGAATACAGAGAGCCAACATACACCGATGAGGCGGGCGTACCCGAAATGGTCGGCGGCTTATTCGCCGCGCGCGCGACGCTGCTCGAGAACAGACCTGCCACGGCCAGCATGAATGTACACAGGAAGACGCCGCTGACGGATGCGGACGTGTTGGTCATTTGCATGAGCGACCCCTCACCCTCATGGGCTCGCCTGCACAGGGCGGGGACGGCGCCGCGAACGCTGCTCGCGCGAAACAGTGCGAGCTCAGCGCGCTCGAAAAGCCCTCCGTGAAGTCCGCTGTCTGGTTGCTTGAGCAACGAAACCAGCGGCTCTTCGTCCCAGCCGTGCGACGGTTTGCCCTTTGATGGAACAGTTCTTCTTCCTCGTCGCTCGCCTGGGAGCGCACGGTGAAGCCTGCAGCGCGAACAATCAGCCGTACCGCCTGACTCCTCCCTGGTCGGCCATCGCAGGCATGAGACCTGCTGACGCGACGGAGTCTTTAATCCGCGAGGCGCGTGCAGTTAACAAAAGAAAGTCCAGCGGCGCAAAATGTCGTAACGCAAAGACATGTCTGCGAATACACTCATCCCATTCGTACATGCATGCGCACAAGAACCTTTGTCATTACAACAGGAACCACACGTGAAGAAAGTACTCGTCGGCGCCGTCGTCGTACTCGCGCTCATCGGCGCAGCGGCGTTCATCTATCGCGACCAGATCGCCATGACGATCGCCTTTCAGCGGATCAAGCCGGATCACGCGTTCGCGGCCGGGACGCGACCGGCTGAACCGGACTACTCGCTGCCGCAGAACTGGGCGGCGTTGCCCGATCGTGAAGACTTTGCAGATCTGACGCCGAGCGCCGAAGTGCAGAACGACCAGGCGTCCGCCGCCGTTGACGTGTTCTTCGTGCACCCGACCACGTACTTCAAGACAGGCAACTGGAATCAACCGCTCGACGACGTGGGCGTGAATCAGCTGACCGACCTGTTCGTCATGCGCAGCCAAGCTTCCGTATTCAATAGCTGCTGCAAGGTTTACGCGCCGCGCTATCGGCAGGCGACGCTCTTCTCGTTCATGGATCGAAGCGGCAGCGGCGCGGCGGCGCTGGATGTTGCGTATCGGGATGTCGAACGCGCGTTCGACCATTTTCTCGAGCACTACAGCCACGGTCGGCCCTTCGTGCTTGCGTCGCACAGCCAGGGATCCGTGCATCTGCGCACCCTCCTCGAAAAGCGGATCACCGGGACTGTGCTGCGCGAACGGCTTGTAGCCGCCTATCCCGTCGGATTCGGCATCGACCGTGAACTGATGGCGAAAGCCGCGCCCGACGTGCCCGTGTGCACCTCCGCCGAGCAACTGGGCTGCGCGGTGACCTGGAACGCCGTCGGTCCGCACGCGAGCCGCTTCGGCGATCCCGGCCGCAACATCTGCGTGAATCCGCTCACCTGGCGCACAGACGGTGAGCGCGCGGGACACGATCTCAACGCGGGCGCGGTTGCGTATCCGGGTACGTTCGAGGGCGCCATCGCGGATCTGAAGGAGCTGCCGCAGGAATACGTCGAAGGCAAACCGATCCTCGAGATGGGCGTCGCCGACGCTCAGTGCGTCGACGGTCTGCTGCTCATCAGCGAAATCCGCTCATCGCACTACAACGCGCGCCCGCTCGGCCGCGACAACTATCACGTCTATGACTACAACCTCTTTCACATGAACGTGCGGAAGAATGTCGAAGGCAAGGTCGCACGCTTCCTTGCGCAGCAACCTCCTGCCACCGCGGAATAGTTTCGGCCAACTGGCCAACTGGCTACTGGCGACTGGCTACTGGCTTGTTGGCCGGAAAGGGCGCGTCACGCGAAAGCAATCTGGCCAGTTGCCAGTAGACCAGTGGCCTCTTGGCCTCAACCCAGAATCGCCTCGCGTCGGTACAGCCGGACGGCGAGCCACACGAGCAGCGCGCCGATCAGCAAGGTCGCGCTCGCGGAAATGACGATGTGGCGCGCCGGGATGTCGTCGCCGCGCATCAGGCTGGTCGCGAGCAGGTGCTGACTCAGGCTTGGAACGACCATCAGCGCCGCGGTCGGCTTTGTGCCGCTCACCACCGCAAACATGATCGGCGCGATGGGCAGGAACATCACGACCGACAACCAGGACTGCGCTTCGCGATTGCTGCGGGTAAACGAGGCCACTACGGTCATGAGGCCGGCGCCGAGCGGAATGAAGGTCGCCATGATCGCGAAGATCTTCAGGATTACGCCGGGGCCGAAGTTCGCCGACATGCCGAGCGCTTCGAGCGGGATGAATTCGAGCACGACGCCGAACGCGGCGAGCGTGAGCAACAACGACGCCCCCATGAAGGCGCTGGTCGCCAGCATCTTGCCGAAGATCAGCGCAGCCCGGGACACCGGCAGCGACAGAAGCGGTTCGAGCGAACCGCGCTCGCGCTCGCCCGCCGTCGTGTCGATTGCGAGGTAAAACCCGCCGACCAGCATCGACATGAAACAGAAGTACGTCATCATCCCGAGAATGAGCAGCGAGCGTCCTGCCGGCGTCGCCACATCCAGCGTGCGCACGTCCACGGGCTCGATCGCCTGCGGACTCACGCCGCGCGCGAGCAGCCGAAGCGCCGCGAGCTGCCGTCCGTACGCGTCGAGAAGACGATGTGCGCGATCGGCGCCGGCCGACGTCTGGCTGTTGGCGGAGTCCACCACGAGATTGATCGGCGCCGGCGCACCGCGGCGCAGGTTCTCACCGTACTGTGCGTCAATGAGAAGCACGAGATCGTGCTCGCCCCTGCGCACGCTCTCGATAGCCTCATCGGCGCTCAACTTGACTGCGCTCACGTCGACGCCGTTCTCGATCAGGAAGCGCAGCAGATTGGGCGCGTGCTCGCCGCCTGCGACCGACAGCTGCAGCGACTTGTCCTGACTTTCGACGACGCGTTTCGAGGCGATCGTCGTCGTGAGCGCGAACACAATCGGCGCGAGCAACACGCCGAAGAAGAAGGCGGACAGGATCACGCGACGATCGCGCAGATTCTCCAGCAACTCCTTGCAGAATACGATGCGGACCGCGCGGCTCATCCGGCGCTCCAGCCCGCATTTCTCGAAGGGATCGCGGATGATGGCGAGTCTGTGAGCCGGCGGTCCCGGACCTCGATGACATTCGTAACTGACTGTCTCGCTCGATAACCTCGTCTTTCGCCAGCTGCATCCATCCGAGGTCAGGGGAGTGAATTGCGACAACGCTTCTGCAGGATCGCGCCGCTCTGGACTGTGACCGCCATGGATGGCGGAAATACTGGGAATGCAGGAGCAATTCCCGGTAAAAGCCATAGCCGGCCGGTGAATGCTCCATGCAACACCGGCACTCCCTACATCCATGTAGGTCGGCCGGCGAATGCTCCATGCAACGCCGGCACTCCCTACGTCCATGTAGGTCGGCTGGCGAATGCTCCATGCAACGCCGGCACTCCCTACGTCCATGTAGGCCGGCCGGCGAATGCTCCATGCAACGCCGGCACTCCCTACGTCCATGTAGGTCGTAGCTATGGGTTGAGGGACAAAACGGCAGGACCGCCGTTTTGCGCAGCCGACAGGCTGCCCGAAGGGCGAGGTGCATGGACGCACCTCGTGTAACAGCAAGCGAGGCGAGCTCACAGGCCGCTAGCGACGCGATAGGTTTGGCGCGCAGGGCCGCCGCACCGAGCACCGCACTGTCAGCTTTCGTTATGCCTTTCACGCCAAACCGCCCTTTGAGATATGCGGGCTA
The DNA here is from genome assembly GCA_963723505.1 of uncultured Gammaproteobacteria bacterium. Classification (GTDB taxonomy): domain Bacteria; phylum Pseudomonadota; class Gammaproteobacteria; order Steroidobacterales; family Steroidobacteraceae; genus Steroidobacter. The sequence continues at coordinate 330,997 of CAVRQU010000012.1, read as the reverse complement.
ACGATTCGCGGCTCGCACGAAGGCTTCCTCCAGGTCGGGGGCGCCCGTGGCCGCGAGAATCTCCGCCGGCGTTCCGCTCACCACAACCCGACCGCGGGCGATGATCACGATGTCATCGCACAGCGCCGCCACTTCCTGCATTACGTGGCTCGAGAACAGCACGCACCGCCCGGACGCTCGCAGCTCGCGCAGCAGCTCGCGAAGCATACGCACGGCGTTCACGTCGAGGCCGTTCGTGGGTTCATCGAGCATGATGGTTTGCGGGCGATGCACCAGCGCCCGCGCGAGGCCGACCTTCAGGCGTTCGCCCTGCGAATAACCTTTGGCGCGGCGATCCGCGACCGACTCCAGGCCAAGTCGCGAGATTAGCTCACCAGTCGCGCGCTCAACCTCGGCCGCCTGCAGCCCGTGGAGGCGTGCGTAGTAACGAATGTTCTCGCGCCCGGTCAGATGCGCGTACAGACCGCTTGAGTGCGGCAACACGCCAAGCGAGCGACGCACCGCGAGCGGCGCCTGCGCACAATCATGACCGTCGACCAGGGCGCGGCCCGCATCGGCGCGCAGCACTGTGCTCAGAATTCGCAGGCTCGTGGATTTGCCCGCGCCGTTGTGCCCAAGAAGGCCGGTGATGCGGCCATCGCCCGCCTGAAAAGACGCTTCCTGCAGCGCCTGCACCGCGCCAAACCGCTTTTCCAGCCGCTCGACGACGATCACGGCGCGCTCGCCGTCAGCGACAGCATGAAGGGCGCTGGCGACACGTCGTTTACGCACGCGTCGTCAAGCTTCAGCCACGGAACCCGCCGCAATGAAAGCCGCGGCCACGCGCGGCACACATCCCGTCGCGATCTGTCCGTGGCCCTGGCCAGCGAGCACCAGGTGCTTCGCGTTGGCGAAGCCCGGAAGTATTCGCGCGGCGTACTGCGCCGGCGTTGCGGGTCGTGCGCCGCCGGACAGCATCAGCGCCGGCGTCGAGGTGTGCAGCGGCTCGTCGAATCCGGAATCCACAGGCCCGCGCGGCCAGACCTCGCAGATCGCACGCATGGCCTGCATGAAAGACGCGCCCATGTAGGTTGCTGCGAGCGTCGCGTCGTCGTCGTGAGGCCAGCGAGGCGCATCCTCGCTGCAGACGACCGCGAAGTGCATGCCCTGCGCGATCTGCTCCGTCATCGTGCGGCGGATCATGAGGTATTGCGCCGCGAGCGCCTGCGGCCGTTCGCCGACCTGCGCTTCGTGAATGAGCAACGGAAGGAGCGAAGCGGTCTCATCGGTATAGCTGAGCAAACGCGTCGCCGCGCTCAGCTGCGACTCGCCAAGCATCGCGGTCGTCGATTCGGCCAGGAGCGGATCGGAAATGGCGGATCTGCACAGGATCCTGCCGCAGGCGTCTGCGCAGCTCGTCGAAGCGTCGCGCGATATCCGGGAATCGTCGGTCGCACTGCTTATCGGACGCGCAACGCGCAAACGTCGCATCGAGCGCTCGCTGTGCAGCGGGCGCGACGTCCGGGCCCAGCGCCAGTCCAGCGGGCGCGACGCCGTCAAGAATCGCTGCGCGAACGCGTTGCGGATAACGGCGCATGTAATGCTGGGCCACGCGCGTTCCATAGGAGGCGCCGTAGATGGAATCGACTCGTAGCCGAGCGCGGCGCGTACGTCGTCGAGATCGCGAACGGCGATGCTGGTCGTGTAGTAGCCGAGGATCGCCCGGCAAGCGCGCAATGCAATCGCGCGCCGCAGCCTGCAGCGATCCGACATCGACCGCCGCAATCCCGGCGTCGTCCGGAAGATCGCAGATCCAGGCGGTTCGAGCGCCCCGTGCCGCGTTGATCGACGAGCACGATGTCGCGATCGCGTCGGATGCGGGCGAAGGCGGGCGCCACCGACAGATAGAAATCGCTCGCGGCCTGACCCGGTCCGCCGCTCAGGATGAAGAGCGGGTCAGTCTTCGGGCTGGAGCCGCAGTGCCGGAATCACGGCGACATGAATGCGCAGTACTTTGCTCGCTGGATCAGCGCGATTCTCGCGAACGACGTATACGCCGCAACGCGCGGCGGCGACGCCGCCCGCTGTCGCGCTCTGCAACCGGCACTCATGCAGCGCCAGCGACGGCGCACTGGCCGTCGCGTTGATTGCGCTGCAAAAGAGGAACATGGCGAACGCGCAGGTCCTGATCATCATCGTGCGAATCGAGCGTTGCTGAGTAGAGCGAGCCACGATGTTAGAAGCGAGTGCGGAACCCGTCCATGCGCGCGTTGTCACGATAAAGCGGCGACGTTGAGGCAATCGTAGGCGTTGTGGGGAAGGACATTGTCGAGAAGGACGCGTCCGACCATGGGTCGTCGAGTCCCGAATTCTGTCCCGACGCCGCAGGCGTCTTCCACGGCAACGCTAGTTGTGTATCTCGACGCGCAGCGTCCTGCCCGACGACGTAGTCGTCTTCAGGAAGGTCCGGGTCGCCTATCTGCTTGCGCTTGATCGTCTGCTACATTCGTACGCCTCAATTCCTTCCCGTGTCGCACTGGAGTCTTCTGAATGCGCAATTCCCTGCTGCTTTCCGCTCTCGTCGCCTTCGGCGCACCGGCCGACGCCGTACTTGCGAAGGACGCCGCTCTCGCGCAGGCCGTTTCGGCCCGGCACCGTTCGGCGAACTTCGTCGCGCGCGACGAGTATCGACGACCGCAGGACGTACTCGAATTCGCCGGGTTGAAGCCGGACATGACGGTGGTCGAAGCGGCGCCGGGCGGCGGCTACTGGACCGAAATTCTGGCGCCCTATCTGCGCGACAAAGGCGTGTACTACACGGCGGTGTCGGCGCGCGCCCTTCCGACGCTGCGCAAGAAGCTCGACAGCGACAAGGCGGTGTACGGCAATGTAAAGGTCACCGAATTCGGCGGCGGCCGAGATCGCACCGGCGGGCGCCGCCGACCTGGTGGTCACCTTCCGCAACGTGCATAACTGGATGGCGCAGGGCGCCGCCGAGCAGACGTTCACAGCGTTCTACAACGCGCTCAAGCCCGGCGGTACGCTGGTGTCGAGGAGCATCGCGCCCGGACGGATCAGCCGCAGGATCCGAAGGCGGCGAATGGTTACGTCCGCGAGGACTACGCTATCGGCCTCGCGCAGAAGGCGGGCTTCAAACTGGTCGGCAAATCGGAAATGCTGGCGAACCCGAAAGACACGAAGGACTGGCCGAAAGGCGTGTGGACGTTGCCGCCGACGCTCGCTCTGGGGGAACAGGATCGCGAGAAATACGCAGCGATCGGCGAGGCGGATAACTTTCTGCTCAAGTTTCAGAAACCGGAATGAGGGCTTGGGGCTTGGGCTCGGGCCAGAATTCCACCAGAGTGAACCAACGCCGGGGGCGTAAAGCTCGGATCTGATCTGGGTCTGACCCGAGCCCCAGGCCCCGCGCCGAGAGGAGTTCTCCATGAACGACGAGCAACGCAAGTGGGTCTACTACGCCATCCCGGTTGTCGTGGTCATCGGGCTTGGCGCAGCGCTGTACTACGGACGCACGCACAGGCAACCGCCCGCCGAGCAGCCGGTCGCAGCGGCGCCGCCCCCGCCGGAGAGGCGCCGCCGCAGATCAGGCATCCGATCAGCGATGAGCCTCCTCAGGAGAAGCCTCTGCCGCCGCTCAACGAGAGCGACGCAGCCGTCCAGGATTCGCTCAGCGGAATTTTCGGACGCACGCTCGAGCCGTTCCTCGTCCCTAAAGACATCGTGCGCAATGTCGTCGTCACGATCGACAATTTGCCGCGCAAGAAAACGGCGGTGCAGCGCTGGCCGCTCAAACCGACCGACGGCGAATTCGTCGTGAGCGGCGCCGAAGACGTCGCGCTGAGCGACGCCAACTATGCCCGCTACGCGCCGCTGGTGAAGCTCGTGCGAAACGCGGAGGTCTCACAGCTCGCCGCTCTGTACACGCGTTTCTACCCGCTCTTTCAGGAAGCGTACACAGATCTCGGCTACCCTGACGGCTATTTCAACGATCGACTCGTCGAAGTGATCGATCACCTGCTCGCGACGCCCGAAGTTGCAGGTCCAATCCGCCTCACCCAGCCGGGCGTCTTCTACCAATTCGCCGATCCGACGCTCGAGGAACGGTCCGCCGGACAAAAGCTTCTGATCCGCATGGGTCCGCAGAACGCCACGACGATCAAGGGAAAACTGCGTGAGTTGCGCAAGGCGGTCGCGAGTCAGGAGCGCGCCGCGCAATAGCGCCGCGCGCGTGACGCGGCGGGACGTCGTCGTCGCGGCGGCGACGCGGAACGAGATTGCCGACACACGGCCGGAGGACGCATGAACAAGTTCGTCTTGATGCTGCTGGCGGCCTCGGTCGCGCTCGGCGGAACGACGCTGCACCTCGTTCACGAGTTGCGCGCGGAGCGCAACAGCGCACGACGACTGGCGGCTCGCGTCGCCGAGCTTGAGCGGGCGACTACGCCCCTCGCCGTCTTTTCTGCCCTGCCCGACCCGTTGTCTGCGCCTGTGACGGAGAGTTCAACAGCGGCGCCAGCGACGAACTCCGCCGCCGCAGCTCGCCGCAGCAACGGTCGGCGCGATCTCATCCATGCCGGCGGACTCGCCCTCCCGCGCGGATCGCATCCGCATACTGCAGGAAAACGCTGCACGCCAGCAGGCGTTGCTGCGCGATCCTGACTATCGGGATGCGATGCGCATGCAACACAAGGCGATGCTCGCCGGCTCGTATCCGGATCTGGCGGAGGAACTTGACCTGACTGCGGACGAGCTGGACCGCTTCATGACCCTGCTCGCCGACCAGCAGGTGCGCGCCCAGGAGAATCAGACTATGTCGTTCTTTGATGCCCCGCCGGACGCGGCCGCCATGCAGGAAATGCAACGCGCGGCGCAGGCGTGGCAGCAGACGGTAGATCAGGAAATCGCCGCCCTGCTCGGCGGGGACAAGCAACGCGCCTGGAGGGAGTATCAGTCAACGCTCGGCGTCCGCCACGAGGTGAAACAGTTGCGCGACAGTCTGGCGAGCAGGGGCGCGCCGCTGCGCGACGATCAGGTGAAGCCGCTGCAGCGAGCGCTGGCCGAGGCGCAACAACAGCAGATGCAGGAGTGGAGCCGCAATCCACCCCGCACGCAGCTGACGCTCGCGAAGGTGAACGGCGGGGACATGCCAAGCGTCGCCGCCCGTCTGGACGCACAGGAGGAATACCTGCAGCGCCAAAGCGAGCATCAGCAACGCGTGCGCGATTCGCTCGGCGTCGATCCTCACGCCGGAACAATTGAAACACTACGAAGAGCAACAGGACATGCAGCTGAAGCTCCAGCACGCGCAGCTGCGCATCATGCGCGCGCAGGGTGAGGCGGAAGCGCGCGGCGAGATCCCTCCGACGCCGGCGAACGAAGTGATTCTTACTCAAGGCGTCGCCGTGTCTTCCAACTGAGCGAACGAGCGAATGACGCCACAGATCACCTCTCGCGCGCGCAGCGCGCGCGTACTTGCAATCCTTGCCGGCGCTGCAGCTTTCACCGGCTGCAGTCAACGCGCCGCCCCTCCACCGCCCGAGCGGCCAGCGACGACCGGCGCCGATTACGCGCTGCCAGCGTTCGTGGGCAAAGTGTGGGTGTCGACCACGCGCGGCAAGCCGCTCGGCTCGATCATGATCTTTCTGCCCGACAAGACGCTGTTGATGGATTCGTGTTTCGAAACGTTCCGCATCGCGGAGTGGGGCGTCATCTCCGAAGACACGATCCGCTGGCGCGAAGACGCCATTCCGATCGAGGCGCAGTACGTGCAGCCAACCGAGGATTCGCTGCAACTCAAGATCGCCGGGATGTCCGACGAGCAAACCTATATGTCGGCCTCAGTTCCGTACGTTTGCCCGGACATGCCCAAGTAGAGAAGTGACTGGCGACTAGTGCGTCTACAGGCCACGGGCTACAGGCCACAGCCAGAAAAAGAAGGCTTTCTCTGGCGCAGCTGGGATGACTCCCCAGGTGAACGGAACCGGGTCTCTTGCTCTGGCTCTCGCCTGTAGCCTGTCGCCTCAGTCCCAAGCGAATACTTCCGGGCGCCGCCGCCGCAGCGCCCTGTTCGAGAGAAAATTACCGTCGCCCGGATCGATTCTGGGTGTGCGCTCTGTGCTGACCTGCACTCCTTGCCTGCGGCCGGCCTGAATGCGTATGCGATTGCGCGCGGGGCTGTCCGGCTGTGGCGCCCCGATGCTCGCGTCGGTGCTGATTGCCGGCGCCTTGCGGCCGCTCGCTGTGCCTGTGGCGCTGTTGCGCGGGCTGCGGCGCGCGCGGCGTATATCGCTTCGGCTCGGCATGCGCCAACCGGTCGTCGGGCCGACTCACGATCGGCGTGAAGGGCGGCACGGGCGACTGCGGGATCGGCTTGCGCAGCAGCCGTTCGATGTCCTTCAGAAGCCCGGCTTCATCCGCCGACACCAGCGACACGGCGACGCCGGTTGCGCCGGCGCGCCCGGTCCGGCCGATGCGATGCACGTAGTCCTCCGGCACATTCGGCAGCTCGTAGTTCACCACGTGCGGCAGCTCCTTGATGTCGAGGCCGCGCGAGGCGACTTCAGTCGCGACGAGCGCGCGAATCCGGAAGTTCTTGAAGTCCGAAAGCGCCTGAGTGCGCGCCGACTGGCTCTTGTTGCCGTGAATGGCGGCGGCTTCGACGCCGTCCTGCTGCAACTGTTTCGTGAGGCGGTTGGCGCCGTGCTTCGTGCGCGTGAACACGAGCACCTGCGACCAGTCGTTGTCCCTGATCAGATGCGACAGCAGTGAACGCTTGTGATCCTTGGGAATCATGTAGACGCTCTGATCGACAGTCTCGACGGCGGCGTTGCGGCGCGCGACTTCGATTTCAGCCGGATTGTGCAGCAGCGACTGCGCGAGCCGGCGGATGTCTTCCGAGTAGGTCGCGGAGAACATGAGGTTCTGGCGCTTGTGCGGCAGGAGCTTGATGACGCGCCGAATGTCCGCAATGAAGCCCATATCGAGCATGCGGTCCGCTTCGTCGAGCACCAGGATCTCGACGCGCGACAGGTCGACGGTGCGCTGTTGCGCGTGATCGAGCAGGCGGCCGGGCGTCGCGACCAGAATGTCCGTCCCGCGTCGCAAGGCGTCGATCTGCGGGTTGATGCTCACTCCGCCAAAAACGACGAGCGTTCGCAGATGCAGATGCTTGCCGTAGCTGCGGATGCTCTCGTTGACCTGCGCGGCGAGTTCACGCGTCGGTACGAGAATGAGTGCGCGCGGCGCTTTCGGCGGATTGGCCTGGGCGTGCAAGCGCTGCAGGATGGGAAGCGCGAATCCGGCGGTCTTGCCGGTGCCAGTCTGCGCACCGGCGAGAATGTCGCGCCCTGCAAGAATTTCAGGAATCACGCGGGACTGAACGGGCGTGGGCTCGGAATACTGACGATCCGCGAGCGCACGGACGAGGTCGGGCATGAGCCCGAGGGATGCAAATGGCATAAACAGATTTTTCCTCTACCGGCCTACGGCGCTGATTACAGCGCAGGTCCAGTAAAGGCAGGAGCAGGTTCGTAGGCGAAGGGTCGACAGACCCGGCGAGACCACGAGAAGTAACGAGCTGACCGGACGGCAGCTAATGACGGGGCGCACTGTACACAGGTCCGTTGCGCTTTGCCCGACAATTCGCTCAAGCGTGCGAACGCCGTCGCATTGAGTCATGCCCGGCCGCCGCCTATGCTGACCTCGCGTCCCTTGGCGCTCCCGGCGAGAACAATCTGAAATCTGGGAATCTCTCGCAACGATCGCCAGGCCCGCCAGGGACAGGATCAGCGAACGACGTTTTGAAAGAATCACAAACGATCTGCGGGGTTCTGATCATGAGTCAGCAATACGCGCGCGCCATGCTGTTGTTCGGTTGCGCAACCCTCACCGCCTGTCACGTCGGGCCGCCGGACGCGGCGGCTGACGCCACGCGCTATCACGCGACCATCCGCTGGACGTCGTACGGCGTACCGCACATCAAGGCCGATGACTGGGGCAGTCTGGGCTATGGATTCGCGTATGCGGCGGCGACCGACGGCGTGTGCACGCTCGCCCGTGAGTTCGTCAACGTCAGGGGCGAGCAGTCGAAGTTTTTCGGCCCGGAGGAAGGCCGTCGCGAAGCCGACATCTTTCACAAATCGATCATCACCGAGGAGGCGCTGGCGAAGGCGGCTGAGCGGGCGCCGCAGGAGATGCTCGCGCTGCAGCAAGGCTATGTGGCCGGATATAACCGTTATCTCGCGGATCATCCGGGCGACAAGCTTGCTGCAAGCTGCCGCAATCAATCCTGGGTGCGCGCCATCGAGCCGATCGACCTCGCACGCATGAATATCGGCGTCGGCATTCGCTACGGCGTCGGCCGCGCGCAGGGCGCCATCGCCAACGCAGCGCCGCCGACGCTCGAGACGAAGGCGGCGCATCTGGCGCCGCTCGATGCGTCGATCGAAGAAGCGGCGCTGTTCGGATCCAATGCGGTCGCGCTCGGCAGGAATTCAACAGTCAATGGCCGCGGCATACTGCTCGGCAACCCGCACTACCCGTGGTCAGGATCGAGCCGCTTTCATATGGCGCACGTGACGATTCCGGGACAGCTCGATCTGATGGGCGTCGGTCTCTTCTCAACGCAGTTCGTGAGCATTGGCTTCAACCATGACGTCGCGTGGACGCACACGGTCTCCACCGCGCTGCGCTATACGCTGTACGAGCTTGAACTCGACCGCGCCGATCCGCTCGCGTACCGCTATGGCGGCGAGACGCGCAAGCTCACGCCGCGCACGGTCGCGATAGAAGTGCGCGCCGCAGACGGGCGGACGGCGACCGAGCAGCACACGATCTACGAGAGTCACTTCGGCCCGGTGCTGGAAGATCCCGAGCTGCCGTGGACGCGAGAGCGGGCCTACGCGATCCGGGACTCCAATCTCGGCAACAATCGCTCCGTCGAACAGTATCTGAAGTTCGGCCGCGCAAAGTCCGTCGACGAGATGCTGGCGGCGATGCAGACGTCGCAGGGCGTCGCATGGGTCAATACGATCGCCGCCGACCGTCATGGCAAGGCGCTGTATGCGGACCTGTCGGTCGTGCCGAACGTCGATGAGGAGCTCATCGGGAAATGCGCGAGCGCGACGCTCAAGCGCTGGCGCGAGACGCCGACCGTGGTGTTGCGCGGTTCGCCCGAGTGCGAGTGGCGCAACGATGAGCGAGCGCAGCAGGCGGGCATCCTGCCGCCGCAACAGCTGCCGTGGCTCATTCGCGAGGACTACGTGACGAATTCAAACGACAGCTACTGGCTGTCGAATCCGGCGCAGCCCCTCGAAGGCTACTCTCCGATCATCGGGGCCGAACGCACGGCTCGGTCGCTCCGCACTCGCGCCGGTCTCGTCATGGTGAACGAGGTGCTGCAAGCGAAAGAGACGAACAAGTTCGACGCGCAGCGCCTGCAGAACCTGCTGTTCAACCATCGCAACTACGGCGCCGAGCTGGCGCTCGACGATGTGCTCGCCGTTTGCAATCGCGAATCGAAGAAAGTCGCCCTGCAGGATGCGGTCGTCGACGTGGGGCGTGCATGCGAAATTCTCACCGCCTGGGACCGTCGTCAGGACGTCGCCAGCCGCGGCGCGCAGATCTGGACCGAATTCTGGCCGCTGGCGGAAAAAACCGAGAATCTGTGGCGCACGCCGTTTGACGTGAAGGATCCCGTGCATACGCCGCGTGATCTGAACACGAACCATCCGCCTGTCCGCAAAGGCGTGATGCAGGCGCTCGCACAGGCGGTGAAGAAATTGAATGAGGCGCAGATCCCGCTCGATGCGCCGTGGGGCCAGGTCCAGTACACGGAACGCAACGGCGAGAAGATCGGCGTTCCCGGCGGCCTCGGCCAGATCGGTATGTTCAGCGCCATGACGGCGAAGTTCACGCCGGGCCGCGGCTATACGCCGATCATCACCGGCAACAGCTGGATGCAGGTCGTCGCCTGGGACGACCAAGGCCGCGTCGACGCACACGGCGTTCTCTCCTACTCGCAATCGGAGGAAGCGGATTCGCCGCACAACGCGGATCAGACGAAGCTCTATTCGCGGGGCGAGTGGCTGAAGCTGCCGTTTACTGAGCAGGAGATTGCAGCGGATCCTTCGCTTACGACTCTGGAGCTCAGAGGCGACTGAGATCGCTTTCGAGTCAGCACTGACGGACTGAGCAGGAGTCGCGCGGCGCCTGGCGCGCCCCTCGCACACATGGGGGACGCCGCCGAACCGTCACGGCGCGGCGTTGAGATGCGCGATCGCGGCTGTCAGCGCGCGTTCGACATCAGCAAAGCCGCATGGCTTTTGCAGGAAACCGACGGGTTGCGCATCCTTGACGCGATCGCCGACGTGGGCGAACGAGGCGCCGGTCATGAGCAGGGAAGGAACGCCAAATCGTCGGCGTAACGCGACAGCCGTGTCGACGCCGTCTCCGCCGTCGCCCACCAGCCCGACGTCGATAATCGCAAGATCGCTCGGCGCGCCCGCTGCGATCGCCACGGCTGTTCGCAGCGATGGCGCGACGCCGGTGATCGTATGCCCCAGATCGCGCAGGATATCTTGCAGCAGCAAGCTCACCATCGGCTCGTCTTCCACTATGAGAACGCGCAAAGGCGACATGGCGACCCCCCCGGGTTTCGCGCGGGGGAAATGTCTGGTGCGCCGCGAAAGTTCCTTCATACGCCGCGCGCCGACCGCGCTGGTTTCGGCGGCCGGGCGCCGCACGGTGATCATGTGGATTTCAACGGCCCGAGAGCCCTCCCAGCTCGATACTCCTGCCCTCCGCACTGGATTCCTGCGATCATCCTGCGGCGCCTTGGATTCCTCTGCTGTCCGGGTGGACGGGTAAATCAGAACTTCCTTAGACTGCCTGCACGCTCAGCGGTTATCCCGGCAACGCGTCGCCTTTTGCCGCCGCCATACAAATGAATACGAAGGGTCCGCCAAGAATCCTGATTGTTGAAGACGAACTCCTGGTCCGCATGTTTGCGGTGGACGCTCTTGAGGAGGCCGGCTTCGAAGTCGCCCAGGCTGGCGACGGCGCCGAGGCGCTGGCGGCGCTTACAGCTGCGCAAACCGGATTCGCGGCCGTCATCATCGATCTGGGCCTGCCCGATCGATCCGGCGAACAGCTTGCCCGCGAGATCCGTGCAACGCACGCGCACGTGCCCATCGTCATCGCGAGCGGGCGCAGCGAGCGCGAAATCCGGGATCGCTTCGCGGGCGACAAACAGATCGCCATCCTCGTCAAGCCGTACACATCGGGTCTGCTGCTCGGCTCGCTCGCGTCGTTGGGCGTCACAGGCGCGGCGAAGTAAGGCCGCCCGGGCTCGGGGCTTGGGTGAGATTTGAGAGAGGGCATTCCGATTTCTGACCCGAGTCCCACGCCCGATCTCCCACGCCCACGTGCCTGAGAGGACCACAATCAGGCTGGATTGGTGAACCAATGTCCGTTCGAATCGTCCGGCTCGGCGATGTCCGCTCGCCGAATGAAGGGCTGCGTATCGGCACGGTGCGCAGGCCGCCGCGCGGCGTACCCAAAGCCGAATACGCACGCCGGAATTTCTATGATGTCTGGTTGCCAAACCTCGCGCCCAGTGAAACCCTGGTGAAGCAGGCGCTCGGCGCCAGTAGCGAGCACGACTGGAAGCTGTTCGTCAGAAAGTATCGCGCCGAAATGAAAGCGCCGGACGCGAGCCGCGTGCTGGACATGCTTGCGGCGCTGTCGCATCAGACGAATTTTTCCGTCGGTTGCTACTGCCCCGAGGAGACTCGCTGCCACCGATCGGTGCTCAGAGAACTCCTGTTGGAGCGGGACGCCAAGGTGGCTGACTGACGGAACGAAACCGGCTCGCGTCGCTCGCAGCAGGCCTGCGGCAGGAGGCCGCGGACGCGGCAGCAGGCTCGCGCTGCGAGCAGCCAGAATTCTGTCCTGCCGACGAAGTCGGCCCGCTGCCGATCCCATCGGCCAATTGCGTTAGCCTGCTGCGAACGGAGTGAGCCGGTTTAATGGTTGGCTCGGGGCGTGAGCTTCCAGATCGAATTCTCGATGTCCGAGGTCACGTAAATCACGCCGTTTGCGCCCACGGCGACGCCGACGAGCGAGGCGGCGACATTCAACCCGATCGGCAGGCCGCGAGCGATGACGCTCTTCGCGCCCGTACGTGAATCGACGCGCGTCAGCTGCGCGCGACCCGCTTCGACGACGAGTAGCGCGCCGTCAGCCGCGACTGCCACGCCCTGCGGCCGATCGAGTCCCTGGGCAACGAGGCTCACGGCGCCGTTCACCAGTTCGACGCGCGAGACCTCGCCCGCGAGCATTTCGCTCACGTAGACCGCATCGCGGCCCGCCAGCGCGAGACCCAGCGGCGCGCCGAGCGCACTCGCCACATCCGTGCGCTCTATGGCGTTGGCGCCGAAGGTGCGCGTCAGTTTGCCGGCTGCAGTTTCCGCCAGCACGAGGCTGCCGTCCTGAAGTTCAATGGCGGATTGCACGCCCCGGAAGTCTCGCCACTCGTGCAGAACACGCGCGGTGCGACGCTCATAGCGCTGCACGAGACCTTCGTTGTTGACGAGCAGGATGTGACGATCGTTTGCCGAGACGGCGACGGGGTATTCGATCGGTGAGTTCGCCGCATGCGAGCGGGCCAGATCCGCGACCGCGCCGGTGCGACCGTTGACGCTGCGAAACGCGAACACATCGGCGACGTAAAGCGTGTCCTCCGCGCCGTCAGTTACGGCTGCAAGTCCGAGCGGCATTGCGAGGGCGCCCTTGACGACCTGACGCGCGGCGCCCGTGCGCACATCAACCTCCTGAATGCCGTTGTCGGCCATGTTCGAGACGTACAGCCGATCCTTCGAATCTATCGCGAGATTGTCGAGCGCAGTGGCGAGCTTCGCGACAATGCGCTTTGCGCCGGACTGTATGTCCACCTGCACGACTTCTCCGCGCGCGGCGTCGAGCACATACAGATTCCACTTCGAGTCGAAGTTCGCGGCGGCGGGCGTCCCGAACCCGTCGGCAATCACTTTCAGCTCGCCCGTGTCGGGATGAATGCGCACGACCTGGTGCTTGAACCACAAGGGCCCGTACAACATGCCGTCGGGTCCGATGTCGAAGCCGTTGAAGCCGCCCGGGTCCTTGAGAACGCTGCGCGGGGGCCTGGCGCCCGTCGGGTCGAGCTCCCAGACGCCGTCGCCGCCGAACACCTGCCCCGCGAACAGACGGCCGTCAGACTTGCGAGCGTTGATGGAGTTGATGCTCGCGAGCTTCGCGATCTCATGAATCCGCCCGTCCGGCGTGCGCGCACGCACGACCCCCTGCGAGATCGCCGTCCACACCATTGCGCCGTCGCTGAGAAAGACGATGTCGTCCGCCATGCCCTGGGGCGGGCCCACGACAGTCTCAACCTCGCCCGAGCGTGTATCGACGCGATACACGCTCTGACCGACCACGCTGCCGGCGTACAGCACGTCGTTGCGATCGAACGCGAGCCCGTGGACGCCGTGGAAAACTGACGCAGGCACGAGACGCGTGATCGTGTGCGTATCGCTTACCGGGGCAGCAGACACAGACGCAACGTCGAGGTTCATGCACAACGTTGCGACCACTAGCCAACCGGCCAACTGGCCAACTGGTCTCTGGCCGGAAAAGACGCCCTGAATTCGCGCCGCACGGGCTGGCGATTTCTTCTCGCCAGATCGCCAGTTGGCCGGTTGGCCAGTTGGCCCTACGATCATTTTCGTTTCGCTCTCATCCAGATGACGGCGATGACGACGGCGACGATCAGCAGCAGCACCAGGATGCGCACGAATCAGTTTCCTTCTTTCGCCGGTTTGAATCTCATCGTTAGCGCAACGAGATCTTGAGGCGTATCCAGATCGAGCGCTGCGTTCGGCATGAGCACGCGCACCAGACGATAGCTGTTGCGCTCCAGAATATTGCGGGCGCCCTGATCGCCGCGCAACTCCGCAAGCTCGGAGAAACAGATGCGTGGAAAGATCGCGGGCACGCCGATATGACCGTCGTACACGCTCGCGGCAATCATGCTCTCCTCGCCCTGCCAGGCGCCCGCGAGGCGTTTCAGGTCATCGAGCGTGACGCCGACCTGATCCCCGAGCAGTACGAGCACGGCCTCGCAGGCGGGCGGCAGAGCGGCAACGCCAAAGCGAAGCGACGAGCCCATGCCTTCCTCCCAACCGCGATTGACTATGACGGAGGCCGGGGAGTGTGCGAGCAGATGCGTCATCTCGCCCGCATGCGCGCCGATAACCACAGTCACCGCATGACCGGCCAGCGACACGGCGTTCGAGACGACCCGATGCAACACCGGCCGGCCGCCGAGCTTCACCAGTTGCTTCGGCTGTCCGAGGCGCGTGGACGCACCGGCGGCGAGAATGAGGACGTGGAGACTGCTCATGAAGCGGTTGGCGGTTGGCAGTTGGCGGTTAGTAAGGCATCGCGCTCCAGACCGTCATCCTCACGAACGCGGCCTTATCTGCTTTTCGTGATTCGAACGCGACTCGCGAGGGCGGCGTAGTCATGCACCACGGTTCGCTTCGCGTGTCGAGACGCTTACTATAGTGACTAGCTTGTACACGCGCTCTGACTAACCGCTAACCGCTAACCGCTTCTGCATGATCCGGCCCGTCCTCAAGATGGGCGACCCGCTCCTGCTGCAGGTCGCCCGGCCTGTCGAGAAATTCGATGCGCCTGAGCTGCGAGCGCTGCTCGTCGACATGCGCGACACGATGGCGGCGCTGAACGGAGCGGGTCTGGCGGCGCCGCAGATAGGCGTATCGCAGCAAGTCGTAATCTTCGGCGTGGAGCGCAATCCGCGCTATCCGCAGGCCGAAGAAGTGCCCTACACCGTGCTCATCAATCCCCAACTCGAGCCAATCGGCGCGGAGGTCGAAGAGGGCTGGGAGGGCTGCCTGTCAGTCCCTGGCATGCGCGGCCTCGTGCCACGCTACAAACGCCTGCGATATCGCGGGCGCGATCAGACCGGCGCGTCGATCGACCGCACGGTGAGCGACTTTCACGCACGCGTGGTGCAGCATGAAGTCGATCATCTGAACGGCATTCTCTACCCCATGCGCATCCGCGACCTGCGCAACTTCGGCTTCAACGAGACGTTGTTTCCGGGTCAGGAGTTGCAGGACGAGTAGCGGCTGCGCCGCAGCCAACCGGCTAACTTGGCCAACCGGCAAATTGGCCCGAAAATGCCCGCTTCTGGCCAGTCGGCCAGTCAGCTAGTTGGCCCTCTTCGGAGTTCCGCCATGTCCGCCTTACCTCAATCTGAGTTTTCTCTACGCGATATGAGCCTGTTTCGCGAACAGGCGTTTGTCGGCGGCCGCTGGGAGAGCGCCCCCGGCGGTCAGACGAAGCAGGTCGTCAATCCCGCAACGGGCAAGGTGATCGGAACTGTGCCGAACCTCGGCGCAGCGGAGACACGCCGCGCGATCGAGGCCGCAGAGAAAGCGCTGCCGGACTGGCGTGCGCGCACTGCGAAGGAACGCGCGCAGATTCTGCGCAAGTGGTTCGATCTCATGATGGCGAATCAGGAAGATCTCGCCGTGCTCATGACGGTCGAACAGGGCAAGCCGCTCGTGGAGAGTCGCGGCGAAATCGCTTACGCGGCGGCGTTCATCGAATGGTTCGGCGAGGAAGGCAAGCGCGCGTACGGCGACGTGATTCCGGCTCACGGCCGCGATAAACGCATCGTCGTGCTGAAGCAGCCGATCGGCGTGACGGCGGCGATCACGCCGTGGAATTTCCCTGCGGCGATGATCACGCGCAAGGTCGGCCCGGCGCTCGCCGCCGGCTGCACGATGGTCGTCAAACCTTCGGAACTGACGCCGTACTCCGCGCTCGCGATGTGCGTTCTGGCCGAGCGCGCCGGAGTTCCGGCGGGCGTGCTCTCGGTCGTGACGGGAGATTCGAAGCCAATCGGCGGCGAACTTACGAGCAACCCGATCGTGCGCAAGCTCAGCTTCACGGGCTCCACTGCGGTCGGCAAGCTCCTGATGTCGCAGTGCGCCTCCACGGTGAAGAAGCTGTCGCTCGAACTCGGCGGCAATGCGCCCTTCATTGTGTTCGACGACGCTGATCTTGAGCAGGCGGTTGCGGGCGCGGTCGCGTCGAAGTATCGCAACGCCGGTCAGACCTGCGTATGCGCGAATCGTATCTTCGTGCAAGGCGGAATCCATGATCGTTTCGCTGCACGGCTGGCGGAAGTCGTCTCGAGTATGAAGGTCGGCAATGGACTCGAGCAGGACACGAAGATCGGCCCGCTGATCGAAGAGAAGGCGGTCGCAAAGGTCGAGGAGCATGTCGCCGATGCAATTGCGAAAGGCGGCAAAGTCATCCTCGGCGGCAAGCGTCGCGACGGCGCCGGCTCGTTCTACATCCCCACCGTCATTACCGGCGTCAGGGCCGATATGCTCGCCATGCGCGAAGAGACGTTCGGGCCCGTGGCGCCGCTCATGAAATTCGACACGGATGAAGAAGTCGTCAAGCTCGCTAACGCCACCGAATTCGGACTGGCGAGCTATTTCTACAGCCGCGACGTGCGGCGCGTGTGGCGGGTCGCCGAGGCGCTCGAGAGCGGCATCGTCGGAATCAACGAAGGCATCATCTCCACCGAAGTCGCCCCGTTCGGCGGCGTGAAGGAAAGCGGCGTCGGCCGTGAAGGCTCGAAGTACGGACTCGAGGAATACCTGGAGCTGAAGTATCTGTGCTTTGGGGGAGTGTGAGCGCGCAGCGGCGCGCGACGAGTAGACCGTCGACAGTGGACTCGCCGAGTAACGGAGTCTCGCTTCGCGTCAGGTCTCTTCAGGCGAACGCCGAATCTGCTGAGCCGTTTCGCGGCATCGCTTTTCGCCGACCGTCACACTGCCGAATCTGCGACAACCGTCAAGCCGCACACGATGAAAGCCCGAATCAAATGGATCCAGGACGTGATGTTCGTGGGCGAATCCGGCTCCGGGCATTCCGTCGTCATGGACGGCGCGCCCGAGGCGGGTGGACGCAATCTCGGAATCCGGCCGACGGAGATGGTGCTGCTGGGACTAGGCGGCTGCACCGCGTTCGACGTTGTGCTGATCCTGAAGCGCGGCCGCGAGAACATCGCCGACTGCGTGGTCGAGCTGGACGCTGAACGCGCACAGACCGACCCGAAGGTCTTCACGAAGATCGTCATGCGCTACATCGTCACGGGACGCGGGCTCGATCCGAAGAAAGTCGAGCGCGCGGTGCAGCTTTCGGCGGAAAAGTATTGCACCGTGAGCGCCATGATCGGCAAGACCGCGCAGATTGAGCATGCGATCGAGATACGTGATGAAGTGTAGTGTGTAATGTGTAATGTGTAGCGGCGCTTGCCGGAGCGCTCTGACCTTACACGTCACACCCTACACGTTACACGCGACACGGCTCGCGACTGCGAGCCCAGGAGCAACCCATGAAACGCAGCGCATCAGCAGTGTGGAACGGCGGCCTCAAGGAAGGTCGCGGAACAATCTCGACGCAGAGCGGCGTCCTGACCGACGCACAGTATTCGTTCGGCACACGCTTTGAAGAAGGCAAGGGAACGAACCCCGAGGAGCTCATCGCGGCGGCGCATGCGGGCTGCTTCTCGATGGCGCTGTCCGCCCAGCTCGGCAACACAGGCAAGACCGCCGAACGCATTCAGACCGAAGCGACCGTCACGCTCGAGAAGACGGAGGCGGGCTTCACAGTGACCGCGGTGCATCTGAAAGTCCGCGCGAAAGTTCCCAACTCGGATCCGAGTGAATTCAAGACCGCCGCGGAGAGCGCCAAAGCCAATTGTCCGATCTCACGCCTGCTCAAAGCCGAGATCACCATGGAGGCGAAGCTGGAGGGGTGGACCTGATCCCACAACGTTGTCCGTTGCGCGTTGTGCGTCCGGAGCGATGCGCCGGTCCCTCTGCGGACAACGGAGAACGGACACCGCACGACAATTACGACTCACGGCTCACCCACAGATAGCAAAGCACGCTGCAGGCCGCCCCCACCGTCATGATCGCCGCGAGCGCGGCGACCTCGCCGTTGTTGAAGATTGCGACTGCGACGCCCGCTGCGGTGGCGACGATCGACTGCAGTGCGCCCATGAGCGCCGAAGCCGCACCGGCTTCACGCCCGTGCCGCGCGAGCGCGAGCGCTACGACGTTGGGGTTCACGCGCCCGACGCTGACGAAGAATGAGAGCTGCAGCGCAACGACCAGCCACAGCGGCGTCGACCAGAATAGCGAAATGGCCAGCAACGTCGCGCCGAGAATCAGCGGCAGCCACACGTAGCGCGCGAGCACTGTCTGCGGGGTCATCGTATGCAGCGCCGCGATGTTCAGCCGGCTCGCCGTGAGAAAGGCGAGCCCGTTGAGTCCAATCAGCCACCCGAACTGCTGCGGGGACAGGGCATAGCGCTCCGTGAGGACGGTCGGCGCTCCGGTCACATAGGAAAACATCGCACCCATGCCGAAGGCCCCGATCAGGGTGTACCCCACGAGCGCGCGATCGCGCAGCAGCCGGCCATAGCCGCGCACCGCAGTTGACACGCTGAGCGGCGACGCCGCGCCGCGATCGCGACTTTCCGTCAGCACCCAATGCATGGCGATCAGGAGCGCAACGCCCAGCGCAGCTTGAACCACGAATGTCGCCCGCCAGCCGAACGCCGTGACGACCATTCCGCCAGCCGCTGGCGCCGCCAAGGGGCCTAACGCAACGATCATTGCAAGCGTGGAGAAGGCCCGCGCCGCCTCGTTGAGCTCCGAACGATCGCGCACGATCGCCCGGCCGATGACCATGCCTGCGCAGCCGCCCAGCGCCTGGACGACACGTGCGAGCGTGAGCATCGACATGCTGCTCGCGAGCGCGCAACCGAGCGCGCCGATTGAGTAGAGAGTGAAGCCAGCGTAGAGCGGCGCCTTGCGGCCGAAGCGATCGCTCAAGGGTCCGTAGAACAGCTGACCGAAGGCCACGCCCAGCAGATACGCCGCCATCGTGCCTTCGACGCCGCGCTGGCCGAACTCACTTTCGATCGCACGAAACCCCGGCAGGTACATGTCGATCGACACAGGCCCGACGGCCGTCATCGCCGCGACCAACATCAGCCAGCCGGGCACGCGGCGCCTCGCAGTGAAGATCATTCAGCGGATTCGCGCTGCCGGCTGCTTGACAAAGACAGGAGCCGCGAAAGACCACACAAAAGAGTTGAACTCATGAAGAGCGCAGAAATGAATCCAACTCTGTTCTCGTCATTTGCCATTCCTTTTTGCGGTCTCTCGCGGCTCTTCTCCGACTCATGACGTCAGCATAGCTGCTGCGCGTGAAAGCGCAGGTGATCAGCCATGAACGTCGAGATGAAGTAGTAACCGTGATCGTAGCCGTTCTGGGATCGTAGTTTGAGATCGACGCCGGCCTTGCGGCAGGCGGCTGCGAAGAGCTCCGGCTTCAATTGCTCAGTCAGAAACTTGTCTGCCGATCCCTGGTCGATGAGGATCGGCCGCGAGTAGCCGCGTGTTGCGACCAGGTCCGTGGCGTCATAGGCGAGCCATTCGCTGCGATTTTCGCCGAGATAACCGCGAAACGCCTTTTCTCCCCACGGACACTGCGTGGGCGCGGAGATGGGCGCGAACGCGGACACGGATCGATACTGATCGGAGTTGCGAAGCGCGCAGACGAGCGCTCCATGCCCTCCCATCGAGTGCCCGAAGATTCCCTGCACGCCGGGGAGCACACCGCCCAGCGACTGCACGAGCTGCGGCAGCTCCTGCGTGACGTAGCTGTACATTCGATAGTGCTGCATCCAGGGCGCCTGCGTAGCGTCGACGTAGAAGCCGGCGCCCAGGCCGAAGTCCCAGCTCGCGTCATCGCCTGGAATGCGCGCCTTGCGCGGACTCGTATCGGGCGCGACGAGCGCGAGGCCATGCTCGGCGGCGAGCCGCTGCGCGCCCGCCTTGGTCATGAAGGTTTCTTCGGTGCACGTGAGACCTGCCAGGTAGTACAACACCGGCACGCGCCGCTCTTCTGCTTGCGGGGGCAAATACACGGAGAAGCGCATCTCGGTGCGGCACTCGCGCGAGTCATGCGCGTAAAAGCGCTGCGTTCCGTTAAAGCAGCGATGTTCGGAAATGAGTTGCATGGACATTGAGAAGTGACTCGTGACTAGTGACCGGTAAATAGACAGGAAGGCGCATATGCCGCTCGCGGGCCGCGCAACCACTATTCACCAATGGGCGTGATTCGTGACTCGTGACTGGTGATTCGTCGGAGCACTATTCACCAATCACGCATCCCTAGTCACTAGGGATCCTCTGCATAGTCCCCATCGGAAGTCGTCATCACGTTCTCAGGCCCCGTCTTTCAACCAGTTGCATCGTTGAAATTTCAGGGAAGTCGACTTGTGCAGAGCTTTTCCAGGAAGTAACCACACCGCCAGGTCGTACCACGACGGCAGGTCTGCCGCGGCGCCGCGATTCTGACTATTCACGAGTCACGAATCACTTCCCAGGACAGCCGCAGGCCGCCCGTTTTCAACCATGAACGACGCCTGCACGAATCTCCCGGCGTTGCGATCGGTCACCGACTCCAGGGCGATGAGGTCCGCCTGCAGGCGCTGCCCGGTCAGATCGAGGCGCAGGTAGCCGCGTCGTTCGCTGTTCGCGAAGAGCAGGTTGGGATTGTTTGCACGACGCTCATCGAGCGTGCTTTGCGGAATCCCCTGTGCGCTGATCGACGTGGTCACGAACTCTGTGGCCACCACCGCCGAGCCGAGATCGTGCGGAACGCGATGATGGTTCGCGGCGAGAAAGGAATGGATGTCGCCGGTGAGAACGATGGGATTCGCAATTCCGGTCTCTGCGATTGCGTCCATGAAGCGCGCCCTGGAAACCGGGTAGCCGTTCCAGCCGTCGTTCCAGAACAGTTCGCCGGGTCCGGGCTGTTCGTCGACATACGCCATCACCGTGCCCGAGGCGAAGAGGTTCCAGCGCGCGCGGCTGCTCGCCATGCGAGACGTGAGCCACCCTTCCTGCACGCGCCCGAGTTTGCTGCGCGCCGGATCACGCAGCTCGTCGCAGTTTGCGGAGCGCGAAGTGCGTCGACCGGGCTCGGTGCACGCGAGCGGCGCGCGGTATTGCCGTGTGTCGAGCATGAATACATTGGCTAACTGGCCGAAACTGCGTTGCGCGAAGAGACGCAGCTCAGGACCGTAGCGGCAGCGCGCTGCGCGGCAACGGCATGTGCTCGTAGTAGGCCTGATACGCCGCGGCGCGACGCGCCAGGAACCAATCGCGCGGGTCGTCCTCTTCGGAAGTCGCGCCGGCGTAGTCGTTCTCGACTTCGTGATCGTCCCACGTGACCAGCCATGGACAGCAGGCGTGCGCGGCCTGCAGCTCGCGCTCGCCGCGATACAGCGCGTAACGCGCGCGATAGTCATCGAGCGTAATGGCTTCCGGCGCGTTGTGATGGCGGATGCGCTGCTGGCCCCAGCTCGTTTCGTAGATGTAATCGCCGACGTGCAGAATCAGATCCAGTTCGTCCTCCAGCATGTGTCGATAACCGAGGAAGTAACCATGCTCGTACTGCTGACACGATGCGACGGCGATGCGCATACGCGCGTTCGCAGCGTCGCCGACGCGGCGCGGTGCGCGTGCGCCCGATCGGGCTTTGTCGGCCGCCGGCAGTGAAGCGATACCAGTAGGCGACGGTCGGGCTTCAGGCCAGCGGGTTCAGCATGAATCGAATGAGCCCATTGCGGCGTCGCGTAGTCGACGCCGCTGCGCACGACGTCGCGCATGCGTTCGTCGGCGGCGATTTCCCACGTGACCGGAATCACGGCGTCATGCGGAACGCCGCCGCCCGGCTGCAGCGGCGACGGCGCAATTCGCGTCCACAGCACCACGGTGTCCGGTCCTGGATAACCCGAGGCGACGCCGAGCGTGAATGGATCCTCGCGAAACCGCAGGTTCTCCGCCGCATGGAGCAGACGCGACGGAAATGTTGTCGCTGCAAGAGCGACGCCGAAGCGAGCGATCACGTCGCGCCGGGTGAAGCCTGTGGTTCTCCGCGTCATCGGCCTTCTCGCGTGTGAGTGCGCGTCGTCAGCATGCCACAGCAAAGATGACAGTTCATGGCGTAGGGCGCGCTAAACTGCGCTGCGAGTCCGCTTCGCCTGACGTTCGTCAGTGCGCGTCGCTAACCCCGCCTGGAGAACCCCATGACCATCGGCTCCTGTCTTTGCGGCGCAGTGCGTTATGAAGCGTCTGGCCCGTATGATGGATGGCGCACTGCCACTGTTCGATGTGCCGCAGGCATCACGGCTCGCTCTACGGAACACCGTCGGCGTGAACCCGGAGAACTTTCGCTGGCTGCAGGGTGAGGATGCGATCGTTCACTACCGCTCGTCGGACTCCTTCGAGCGGCCGTTCTGTCGCCATTGCGGCTCGACTGTTCCCGATACGTCGGGCGATCATCGGATCTGCCCCGCGGGCGCGCTCGATGAGAGCCTGGAGATGAAGCCGCAGGCGCATATCTTCGTCGCCTCGAAGTCGCCGATGTGCGAGATCACGGACTCGCTGCTGCAGTTCGAGGAATACCCGCCGGGCTACGGCGCTGCGGTCCAGCCGAAGGCGCGTCCGCCGCGCCCGCAAGGCGCGGTTCAGGGGAGCTGTCTGTGCGGGGAGGCCGCTTTCGCGATCGATGAGACGCCGACGAAGGTCATCAACTGCCATTGCTCACGGTGCCGGCGCAGTCGCGGCGCGGCGCATGGAACGAACTTCTTTGTGCAGACGGACAAGCTGCGCTGGCTCCGGGGCGCTGATCGCGTGCGCACCTTCAAAGTACCCGAAGCATCGATGTTCACGACGGGGTTCTGCAGCACTTGCGGGAGCCTCATGCCGTCGCTGTTCGACAAGATCGGCCGATACATCGTGCCGATTGGCGCCCTCGACGCGCCGCTGGCGGCGCGCCCGGGCTTGCATATTCATGTCGGATCGAAGGCGTCATGGTTCGAGATCACGGATCATCTGCCGCAATTCGAGTCGATGCCGCCGCGCGAACGCATCGCGGAGCTTTTCTTCTGAACTGCGAAGAGAGTAAGCCGCGATAGAACCGCAAAAAACGCAAAAGTATGAACTGCGAAGCATGGCAACGGCGCGCCACAACCTGCAGCGCGCCTGAATCCAGCGTCTCTCCATTTTCTTGCGACTTATTTGCGCCTCTTTGCGGTCTTTTGCGGTTGCTCCATTTGCTCTAGAATTGGCAGCTCCACTCGAGCATCGCCCCCTCGCTCGTTGCACTCAGCGCGATGGGGGCCTCCACGCCCAGGAACGCGTCATTCACGAACGACGCGATGAAGTTCCCGAGCGCCATGCCAAAGAGGGTGTCGGACGGATAGTGCCAGCCAGCTTCGATGCGCGACCACGACGTGCCGATCGTCAGCGCGTACAGACCTGCGTCCAGCATGCGGTGCATTGGCATCGACAGGTCGATCGCCTGCAGATTGCGCGACGCCAGGCGCGTGTGCACCGCCGATGTGGACGTGTGACCGGACGGAAAGCTTTTGCTGTCGTCGCCATTCGGTCGTTCGCGATCGACTGCGCTCTTGAGCGTATTGGTGATCAGCACCGTGCTGCTGACCGCGGCGACGCCGACCAGCGTTCCCTTCGCCTTGTTCATCACCCACTCGCCGAATTCATCTCCGCTCGGCGTCGCCACGACCGTCACGTAGTGCGCCACAACCGACGCCGTGCGCAGATCGTCGCTCCACTCCTCCGCACTGCGCTGGGATCCGAACACAGGCGTGTGTTCGCGCGCCCAATCCGACGTGCGCCGGTCCCAATCGTCGATCTGAAACGCGGCGGCCCCGATGAGCGGGCCCCACACCCAGGGATCACGCGCCGCATTCACCGCTGAGACGCGGACGCGCTCCCAGCCTGGCGTAAACGTCGCGTCTTCGCCCCACCCTTCGCCCGAGGGCAACGTGCCGCAGGCGGACAGCGACACGACGATCAGCAGAACTGAGAGCGCACGCGACATTCGTCGGGTTGACGGTTGACGGTTGACGGTTGACGGTTGGGAGTAAGATGCTGCAGGTCTTCTGGCTGTCAACAGTCAACTCTGAACCGTCAACTCTCTTTCGGCTGTCAGCGGTCAACCGTCAACCGGCGACGCGCCTACTCGTGCCGCAATGCCTCGATGGGATCGAGTTGCGCGGCGCGGCGCGCCGGGAAGTAACCGAAGACAATGCCGACCGCGGCGGCGAAGCCGAAGGACAGGATGACGATGCCGGGGTTCAACACGAATGGCACCTTGAAGGCGCTCGTCGCGAGGGCCCCGGCGCCGAGGCCGAGCACGATCCCGATCACGCCGCCGAATGCGGCCAGCGTCACGGCCTCAATGAGAAACTGCAACAGGACGTCGTGCGCCATGGCGCCGACGGCGAGACGCGTACCGATTTCACGCGTCCTTTCGGTCACGGAGACGAGCATGATATTCATGATGCCGACGCCGCCGACGATGAGGCTCACCGCCGCGACCGCGCCGAGCAATGCCGTGAGCACGCGCGTGGAATTCGTGAAGGCGCTGGCTATTTCCTTGAGATCGCGCACGTTGAAGTCGTCGTCGGCGCCGTTGCGGATCCGGCGCCGCTCGCGCAGCAACCGCTCGATGTCCGCCTGCACCTTCTCGGTCGAAACCCCTTCACGCGCCGAAACTAGGATGGCGCCGACGTCGGCGTTGCCCGCCATGCGTCGCTGCAGCGTCCGCAACGGTACGAGCACGATGTCGTCCTGGTTCTGTCCGAAGCCGGACTGACCCTTCGGCGTCAGCACGCCGATGACCTGACACGAAAGCTTCTGCAGACGGATGCTCGCGCCGAGCGGATCCTGCTCGCCGAACAGCTCTTGCCTCACCGTTTCACCGAGCAGGCAGACGGCGGCGCCGGCGCGCAGTTCGGATTCGGAGAAATTACGGCCCAGGGCGAGCGGCCAGTCGCGCACATCGATGAACTTGTCGCTCGTGCCTGTGACCTGCGTAGACCAGTTTTCATTGCCGTAGATCGCCTGGGCCATCGTGTTGGCGCTCGGCGCAACGGCGCGCACGCCGGAGATCTCCTCCTCGATCGCGCGCACGTCCTCGAGCGTGAACGGTGCAGCCGTGGAGCGCGCGCCGCCGGGTCCGCCGAAACCCTGACCGCGAAACACCTGCAGCAGATTCGTGCCAAGCTTCTGGATGTCCGCCTGCACCTGCGCGGTCGCCCCCTCGCCGATCGTGACCATGGTGATCACGGCGGCCACGCCGATCACGATGCCGAGAATGGTGAGCGAGGAGCGCAGCACGTTGCGGCGAATCTCGCGCAGCGCGAGGAGGATGGCGTTCAGGAACATCGCGGAGCTCCGCGATGTTCAGGCCGGAGGCTGGAGACTGGGGGCTGGAGGCCGGAAGGCAAAAACCGCCTGCTGCCTTTTCTACCCCCAGCCCCCAGCCCCCGGCCCCCAGCCGCTTCGTACCTCATTCATCACTGCGACCTCTCCTTCGACACAGCCGTCTCATTCGGTTCATCGCTCTCAATCAGGCCGTCGCGAAAGCGCACGATGCGACGCGTCCACGCCGCGATATCGGGTTCGTGCGTCACCATGGCGATGGTGATGCCCCGCTGCTCGTTGAGCGTCGCGAGCAACTTCATGATCTCGTCGCTTGTCGCAGTGTCGAGATTGCCCGTGGGCTCATCCGCGAACAGCACCCGCGGCTCGCTGACGATGGCGCGAGCGATCGCCACGCGCTGTTGCTGGCCGCCCGAGAGCTGGCTCGGCACGTGCGACTCGCGACCCTCGAGGCCGACTTCCCTCAGCGTCCTGCGCGCGCGGGCGTGCCGTTCCTGCGCAGGAATGCGCCGATATATCAGCGGCAGCTCGACATTCTCGAGGGCGGTCGTACGGCCCAACAGGTTGAATCCCTGAAAGACAAAGCCGAGATAGTTGCGGCGCAGCAGCGCGCGCTGATCGGCGCTCATGGCGCCCACGGGGACGCCCATGAATCGGTAGCTCCCCGACGTCGGCGTGTCGAGGCACCCGAGGATGTTCATGCACGTCGACTTGCCGGAACCGCTCGGACCCATGACTGCAACGAACTCACCCGCGTTGATGCGCAGATCGACGCCCCGTACGGCGCGGACTTGTCCTTCGCCTTCGCCATAGGTTTTCGTGACCTGCGACAGCTCGATGACAGGCGCCGGCGTCGTGGGCATGCCGGTCATGGCTGCGCCGCCTCGTCGACGATGACTTTCATGCCGGGCTCGAGTTTGCGCGCGAGCGCCTGGCGGAATTGTTCATTGTTCGCAAGCGAGCTTGGCAGTCTGGACGCAGGGACATGATCGAGCACCTGCGTCATCCGACCGTCGCTGGCGCCCGGACGAAACACGACGAGCGCCGGCGCGCCGTCCTCCAGGATCCAGACGCGCCCCATGCGGCGCGCGGCGCCTTGCTGCCCGCCGGCGGCGTCTGGACGCCGCCGCATTTGCGGCATGAGCGCCGACAGGGGACTGCTTTGCGGGTTCGCTGCGCGCGCGCCGGGCGCCTGTACGCCCTCGGGCGCAAAGCGCAGCGCCGCGTTCGGAACGAGCACCGCATCGTCGATGCTCGTCGTGACGATCTCCGCGGTCGCCGTCATGCCGGGCCGCAGCAGCAAGTCGGAGTTGTCGACCTCGAGCACCGTTTCATACGTTACGACGCCCGTAGAAGTCGCGCTCGCGGCGTTCGCAGTCGACGTTGCGTTCTTCTGAGTGTTGTTGGATGCGAAATGGACCTGCGTGATATGGGCTGAAAAAGTCCGGCTGGGAAAGGCGTCCACCGTGAACATCCCCTTCTGACCGACCTCCACCGATCCGACGTCCGCCTCGTCGACGGAGACGTGCAGCTCCATCTTCTTCAGGTCTTCAGCGAGCGTGAACAGCGTGGCGACTTGCAGCGACGCCGCCACCGTCTGTCCCGGTTCGACCGCACGGACCAGCACGACGCCGTTGATGGGCGAGCGAATCTCGGCCTTGCTGAGATCGGTGCGCACCGCTTCGAGATTCGCGCGCGACTGCGCCACCGCCGCCTTTGCGGCTGCAACCTCCCCTTCGGCGCGCGCGACCGCCGCTTCAGACACGTCCAGATCCTGCTGCGAAGGCAGCTTGCCGCCGCTCAACTCGCGAACTTTCTGCAGGCGAGCGAAATTCGCGCGCGCCTCCTTGACGCTGGCTTCGCCCTGCAGGACCCGGGCTTCGGCCGACGCCAGCGAGCTCGCCGCCTGCAGCACCTGGGCCCTGAGCCGCGTGGTGTCCAGCACGGCGAGCACCTGGCCGGCCTTCACTTCATCATTCACGTCGACGTTGACGGTACGGATCGTGCCCGACAGCTCGCTGCCGATGTCGACCTGGTTGCGTGGCTCGAGATTCCCCGTCGCAGTGACCGTCACGGTCATATCCCCGCGAGTCACTTCCTGCGTTACGTAGCTGGTCTTACTGGCGGCGCCTCGCCCGAAGATCAGATACCCCGCCGCGAGCACGATGAGCGCGGCCAGACACCACCTGATCCACCGCTTCCACGGTGCAGCGTCCGTGCGGCTTGCCTGACCCAGCGTGCGTTCGACGTCGGTGGCTGCTGTGGTTTCGGTATCCATCTACGAATAACCTGCTTGATTGGAGTGAATAGCGGACAGCGGACGGCGGACAGTGAAAGAATGGAAGACAAATTTCTGATGCGTCACTGTCCGCTGTCCGCCGTCCGCTAGTCACTCCCGGAAGGGAACACAGACCAGCCGCCGCCAAGCGCTTTGTAGAGTCGGATCAGGTTCGAGGTCAGTTCACCGTCGCTGAGGGCGAGCGAATCCTCGAGCGTGATGAGTTGTCGATCGGACACAACAACGGTCTGGAAGTCGACGAGCCCGGAGTTGTACTGCATGAGCGCGAGGTCCGAGGCGCGTCGCGCGCTTTCGACTGCGTCGACGAGCGCCGCGTGGCGTCGCTGCTCGTTGACCCACGCGGTCAGGGCGTTTTCGACTTCCTCATAGGCCGCGAGCACCGTGGCCTCATAGCTCGCGAGCGCCTGATCGACCAGCGCGTTCTGAATGTTGATGTTCTGCCGCAGCGCGCCGCCGCGGAAGATCGGCAGGCTGAGCGACAGTCCGAGCCGGTCTGTCTGAAATCCATCGAGGACGTCGCCAGCGGACAGCGATTGCAGCGTGATCGATCCCGACAACGAGAGGCTCGGATAAAGCGCGGCGGTCGCGACGCCAACCTGCGCTGTTTGCGCGGCCAGGCGTCGCTCGGCGCCGCGAATGTCCGGGCGGCGGCGCAGCACGTCGGCCGGCACGCCAGCGACGATTTCCAGCGGAGCCACCGGCACGGGTTTGCGATCCGCCAGCGCTTGCGACACGGCGCCGGGCGGCTGACCCGTCAGCACGGCGAGCCGGTTCATGCTTTGTTCGAGCGTCGATTCGAGCACCGGTATCTGCGCACGCACCTGGTCGTAGCCGGTTTTCGCCTGCTCTACATCGAGCACGCCGACCAGACCCGCTTCGGCCCGCCAGCGCGTGATGTCGAGCACATCGCCCTGCGCCTTGAGGTTGCGTTCGGCGAACGTCAGCCGAGACTGCGCCGTTCGCACGTCCGTATAGCTGAGTGCGACGTCGCCAAGCAGCGTGACGAGCGCATCGCGCAGATCCGCTTCCGTCGCCTGGAGTTGCGCAGTGGAGGCCTCGAGCGCGCGGCGCTTGCCGCCGAAGAAGTCGAGCTCCCACAGCGAGTCGAGGCCGGCGCTGTAGACCTCATCCTCCCGGGACGTGAAATCCGCATCGACGGCGCTCGATGCGCCGAAGCGCGACCCGGAATCGGTGCGGCTTGCGCCCGCGGCGGCGTCGACGCTCGGAAAGAAATCGGCGGTTGCGACGCCGCGTCGGGCGCGCGCTTCGACGACGCGACCGAGCGTTTGCTTGATCGTCTTGTTCTCGGCGAGCGCGCGCTGGATCAGGTCATTCAGCGTCGGATCGTTGAGCATGGTCCACCAGGCGGCGAGCGAGGGCGCATCTGGCGATTCCGCACCTACGCCGCTTTCAGGCAAGGCATGCCACTCATCTGGACTGACGCTCGCAGGGGGCCGATAGTCGGGACCCACAGCGCAGGCGGTGAGCGAGCACATGACCGCGGCGAGGCACGCGCGCTGCGCATCAAGAATCGGCCGAGGTCGGGCGCTTTCGTTCAACGGTCTAGTTCCGGGAATCTGCATGGGGCGCCATTGGACACAGGTTCTGGCGTTGGCGAACGCTGTTCTTCACGTCGCTGGAGGCACAGGGGAATAGACCGGCGTCGCCCCTTCCGGGGTTCCCAGGAGCTTCGTGAAGCCTGCTTAATCAGCTGCGATCTTGCCGGAGTTCGCTTCGGGAGGCGGCAAAGAAGTGTCATCCCAGAATGAGCTTAGATCGCTGAAATGTCATGGATTTTTCGCATCCGCCCGAGTTTTGATCCGCCTCATAACCAAACGGTCATGGAACGAATGACGTGAGATATGAATAACTACAGTCAGTAACGCACAATCGCCGCTTTCGTTGACGACGACCAAGGGCTCGACGGAGGGTCGACCGCCGCGAGCCTTCGAATGAGCGATCGGTCGAAAGACGGATACCTGGGAAGACAGAGAGATTTCATAACAACCGCGGTGACCAGCGTGTACGCCGGTCGCGACCAACAGAATGATCCGACTGACGCATCTGCAACGGCTTGAAGCCGAGAGCATCCATATCCTGCGCGAGGTCGTCGCCGAGTGCGAGCGACCCGTCATGCTGTACTCCATCGGCAAGGACAGCTCGGTGATGCTGCATCTGGCGATGAAGGCGTTTTATCCCGCCAAGCCGCCGTTTCCACTCCTGCACGTCGATACGACGTGGAAGTTCCGCGAGATGATCGCGTTCCGCGACCAGATGACGGAAAGACTGGGGCTGCAGCTCCTTGTCCACATCAACCAGGACGGCCTCGCTCGCGGCATTGGACCGTTCTCGCACGGGTCCGCCGTGCATACGGACGTGATGAAGACTCAGGGTCTCAAGCAGGCGCTCGATAAATACGGCTTCGATGCGGCGTTCGGCGGCGCGCGTCGGGATGAAGAAAAGTCGCGCGCCAAGGAGCGGGTCTTCTCCTTCCGCTCCGCGCAGCACCGCTGGGATCCGAAGCGGCAACGCCCGGAACTCTGGCGTCTCTACAACGCCCGCAAGAACAAGGGCGAAAGTCTGCGCGTCTTTCCGCTATCCAACTGGACGGAACTCGACATCTGGCAGTACATCTACCTCGAGAACATTCCGATCGTGCCGTTGTACTTCTCGGCGCAGCGCCCGGTGGTCGAGCGCGACGGCGCGCTGATCATGGTGGACGACGATCGCATGCCATTGACGCCCGGCGAACGCCCGGAGCTGAAGTGGGTGCGCTTTCGCACGCTCGGTTGTTATCCGCTCACCGGCGCGGTCGAAAGCCGCGCGGACACGCTGCCCGCGATCATCCAGGAAATGCTCCTCACGACCAGCTCCGAACGTCAGGGCCGCGTCATCGACCACGACAGCGCCGCGTCGATGGAGAAGAAGAAGCAGGAAGGCTATTTCTGAAGATGCGAATCGCCGCAAAAAGGCGCAAAAGGCACAAAATAAGACCCAGAGGCGCAGAAGTGGCGACGGCAGACTGGTCGCATGTCTCAAACGTTCATTCCGTTATGCGCTTTTTGCGCTTTTTTGCGGCCATTTCAGTTCTGAGCAGCTCATGGCGCATAAATCCGATCTCATCGCGACCGACATTCAGGCTTACCTGAAATCGCACGAGCAGAAGAGTCTTCTGCGCTTCATCACCTGCGGCAGCGTAGATGACGGGAAGTCCACGCTGATCGGCCGGTTGCTGTACGAGTCGAAGCTCATCTTCGAAGACCAGCTCGAGGCGCTCGAAGCCGATTCGAAAAAAGTCGGAACCCAGGGCGGCGATCTCGATTTCGCACTGCTCGTGGACGGCCTGGCCGCCGAACGTGAGCAGGGCATAACCATCGACGTTGCGTATCGGTTCTTCTCCACCGACAGGCGCAAGTTCATCGTGGCCGACACGCCGGGACACGAACAGTACACGCGCAACATGGTCACGGGCGCGTCGACTGCGGACGCCGCCGTGATCCTGATCGACGCTCGCAAGGGCGTGCTGACGCAGACGCGCCGTCACAGCTACATCGTCTCGCTGCTCGGCATTCGTCATATCGTGCTCGCGATCAACAAGATGGATCTGATCGGCTACTCGAAGGAGGTGTTCGATGCGATCGTGCACGAGTATCGCGAGTTCGCAGCGCAGATCGGGCTGAGCGACGTCGTTCCCGTCCCGCTCTCGGCGCTCAGGGGCGACAACATGCTCGAGCGCAGCGAGCGCACGCCCTGGTACGACGGTCCGACGCTGATGGAGTATCTCGAATCGCTCGAGATCGAGGATGATCTGCAGAAGAAGGCGTTACGCTTGCCGGTGCAGTGGGTCAACCGCCCGAACCAGGATTTCCGCGGGTTCACGGGCGCGATCGCAAGCGGCGTCGTGCGCGTCGGGGACGCCGTGCGAGCGCTGCCTTCGGGAAGACAAAGCCGCGTCACGCGCATCGTGACGCACGACGGCGACTTCGAGCAGGCCGTCGCCGGCCAATCCGTGACGCTGACGCTGGCCGACGAGATCGACGTCAGTCGCGGCGACGTGCTCGCGGCCGCGGAT
Organism: uncultured Gammaproteobacteria bacterium; assembly: GCA_963723505.1. Lineage (GTDB taxonomy): Bacteria > Pseudomonadota > Gammaproteobacteria > Steroidobacterales > Steroidobacteraceae > Steroidobacter. The sequence continues at coordinate 299,208 of CAVRQU010000012.1, read as the reverse complement.
TCACCGCCCGCCGTCGCCGATCAGTTCCAGGCCACGATCATCTGGATGCACGATGATCCGATGCTGCCGGGTCGCCCCTATCTGATCAGGATCGGCGCGCGGACCGTGACCGGCAGCATCACAACGCCGAAGTACAAGGTGAACGTCAACACGCTCGAACACCTGGCGGCCAAGCAACTCGAGTTAAACGAAATCGGCGTGTGCAATCTCAGCCTCGACAGGCCGGTTGCATTCGACAGCTATGCGGACAACCGCGAAATGGGCGGTTTCATCCTCATCGACAAGCTGTCCAACGATACTGTGGGCGCAGGATTGCTGAATTTCGCGCTGCGTCGCGCCGAGAACATTCACTGGCAGGCGCTGGATGTGAACAAGCAGGCGCGTGCGGCGCTCAAGGGTCAGCGCTCGTGTGTGCTGTGGTTTACGGGTCTGTCCGGCGCGGGCAAGTCGACGGTGGCGAACATCGTGGAAAAACGCCTGCATGCGCTCGGTCGGCACACGTACACGCTCGACGGCGACAATGTCCGCCATGGACTGAACAAGGATCTGGGCTTCACGGACGCCGATCGCGTCGAAAATATCCGTCGCGTGGCGGAGGTCGCGAAGCTCATGGTCGACGCGGGACTCATCGTCATGGTGTCGTTCATCTCCCCGTTCCGCTCCGAGCGACGGCTTGCACGGGAGCTCATGCAGCCCGATGAGTTTTTTGAGGTGTTCGTCGATACGCCGATTGCGGAGGCCGAGAAGCGCGATCCAAAAGGTCTGTACCGCAAGGCGCGCCGCGGCGAACTCAAGAACTTCACCGGCATCGACTCGCCATATGAGCTGCCGGAGCACGCTGAAATCCATCTGCACACGGCGCTGTATTCGCCGGAAGAGGCGGCGGACCAGATCCTGACGAAGCTGCGCGAGGCAGGCATGCTGTATCCCGCGGACGAACTATCGGGATTGTAGTGAGGGGCCAGGAATAGAGATTCGCGAATAAGGACTCGGGACTCGGGATCACCGAGAAGCACGGTTCTCTTGCGAGTCTCGAGTCTCGATTCTGTCATCCACATCTCTCGGGAGAACTTGGGAAGATCATGCAGCCAGGCCAGCCGAAGAATCTGCTCCCTGAAATCGTTGCGCTCGCACGCCGGGCTGGCGACGCGATCCTGGAGGTGTATGCGCGACAGTTCGAGGTCACGACGAAAGGCGATCAGTCGCCGCTGACGCTCGCTGATGTGCGATCGCACGAAATCATCGTCGAAGGATTGCGCTCCCTGACGCCGGCGATTCCGGTGTTGTCGGAGGAAGCGAGCGACATTCCCTTCGACGAGCGCCGACGATGGGGACAATTCTGGCTGGTCGATCCGCTCGATGGCACCCGCGAATTCGTCTCCCGCAACGGAGAGTTCACAGTGAATATCGCGCTCGTCGAAGCGCACACACCGGTGCTCGGCGTCGTCCACCTTCCGGTGAAAGGCGTGACGTACAGCGGCATTCCCGGGGACGGCGCGTTCCGCCGCGGCGGCGGCGACGCCGAACGAATTCAGGTGTGCACGCCCGCGGCGTCACCGTTGCGCATCGTCGGCAGTCGCTCGCATCGCGGCGATTCCCTGGATCGGTTTCTGCCGAGGTTTGAGCCTTACGAGCTGGTGGCGGTCGGCAGCTCAATCAAATTCTGTCTGGTGGCGGAAGGCAGCGCGGATTTCTACCCGCGTTTCGGCCCGACCAGCGAATGGGATACGGCCGCTGCGCAGGCCGTCGTCGAGGCGGCCGGCGGCCGCGTCATCCAGACTAACGGCGCTTCGCTGCGGTACAACACCAAGCCCGATCTTCTGAATCCGCACTTCCTGGTGTTCGGCGATGGCTCGCGCGACTGGGTGCGCGCAGTCGCGGAATGAAGGGTTGGATCTCACCTGCCGTGCTTGTGCACAGGATCAATGCGTCTGTGTCGCGGTGCGTTCGACGAGCGCCGCCTGCGATTGTTGCGCGCGGACGTCGGCGGCGCCTGGGCCTGCTGCTGGCGGACTAACCAGCGCGATCAGCAGCGCGAGAATGAGCAGGGCGGCCATCGTCAGCATGAGATTGTCTAACACGCCAACGAGCGTGGATCGCGAATTCATGAGACATGCTCCACATTGGGTACAAGTTGCCGGCTATCCGGCGACGACGCCAGATCAGGGCGGCCCCGCGAAGCGCGCATCCGGAGGAGGCCGCGGGGATCCCGGGAGAGGCGATGGATTCGTATCTGATCTTCATGGCTGCACTGTGATCCGCGTCCGTGAGCGCCGGGTGAGCGAGCGCGTGAAGAAGGCGTGAACGCCTGGAGAGTGAGTCGTGAGTGGTGAATCGTGAATCGCAGGACGCGCGTCGCCTTCTGGCGGCTCACGGCTCACGACTCACCATTCACGACTCACTGCTCTGCGACACGCAGAAATACCTGCGCGCCGCGCATCGAACCGTCAGGGGCGGGCAAGAGGCTGGTAAGACGAACTGAATATTCACCGGCTTTCACCGGCCGCAGGCAGATGTCCTTAGGCGAGTGCTGCAGTCCGATGTGCTCGCGATGATCCTGGCGCACGCTGACGGACAAGGGCGCCGTGGGAATCGGCTCTCGCTGTGGTCCAAAAGCGTGCATGCGAAGCGAACTCAGGCACCACTCATCCCCGACGCGGATCTCGCTCACTACCGGTTCAACCTCGACGCTTGTGACACGCACATTCTTGAGCGACATCGACGCAAGCTCGCCGCCGTCGAAGAGACGCCGTCCGGCGCGCGGCGGGTCAGATCTGTTGGAGGTCGACGCCTCCCCGACGACCACCCACACGATCTGGAATCCGGTTTGCGGCAGGGCGGATGTCGGGAGCAGCGCGAGCAAGGCAAGTACGGCCGCCACCCTCGGTTTGACCTTGCGTTCCCGCACTTGCGGCCGTCTCTTTCTTTTTCGGTCATGCACGTGATTTCAACCCGGCGGCGGGCTGCAGGGTTCCGGGTTGCCTTTGGCACGGGGCTGCTGTTAGATTCCGGCCATGCGTACGAACCAGCAAATCTCCGCGCTGCCTCCCGGCAGTCAGATGCTGCGTACGCGCCTGCACCTGCGTCGCTGAGACGCAAACATCTTCCCTTCAGGCCAGGGATCGGCGCACACACGAATCCCCTGCAATCATCGCGACCCGGCGCCGCATGATTGCGACTGGCCGCCCGAAGCGCAGCGCCGGTAGTTCCCGGTACAGGAATCGGAAAGATGTTCAAGGAACCTGCAGACAAATACCTCCCCTATCCTCGCGTCGGACTGCGTGATCGCACCTGGCCGGACAAGGTGATCGTGAAGTCCCCAGTGTGGTGCAGCGTCGATCTGCGCGACGGCAATCAGGCGCTCATCGAGCCAATGGACGGTGCGCGCAAACGGCGCATGTTCGATCTGCTGGTGAGAACCGGCTTTAAGGAAATCGAGATCGGTTTTCCAGCCGCATCGCAGACCGACTTTGATTTCGTGCGTGAACTCATCGAACGCAATCTGATTCCCGACGATGTGACGGTGCAAGTTCTCACGCAGGCGCGTCCCGAACTGATCGAACGGACCTTCGAGTCGCTGCGCGGCGTCCGCCGCGCGATCGTCCATATCTACAACTCGACCTCGACGGTGCAACGGCGCGTCGTGTTCGGGCTGGAGCGCGCGGGCGTCGTCGACATCGCTGTGCAGGCCGCACGTTGCGTGCTCGATCACGCGGCGCGCCGGCCCGAAACGCAGTGGTTGTTCCAGTACAGCCCCGAAAGCTTTACGGGCACGGAACTCGACTTTGCGGTCGAGATCTGCGACGCCGTGAACGAAGTATGGCGACCGACCCCGGACCGCAAAGTCATCCTGAATCTGCCGGCGACGGTGGAAATGGCGACGCCCAATATCTACGCGGATCAGATCGAATGGTTCGGCCGTCATGTCGCGAATCGCGATTCGATCGTGCTCTCGGTCCATCCGCACAACGATCGCGGCACGGCAGTCGCCGCGGCGGAGCTGGCGGTGATGGCCGGCGCCGAGCGCGTCGAGGGCACGCTGTTCGGCAATGGCGAGCGCACCGGCAATGTCGACATCGTGACGCTCGCGCTCAATCTGTACACGCAGGGCGTTCATCCCGGACTCGATTTTTCCAACATCAACGAGGCCGCGCGGTGCGCGGAGCACTGCAATCAGCTGCCGATCCATCCGCGTCATCCGTACGTGGGCGATCTCGTATTCACGGCGTTCTCCGGCTCGCATCAGGATGCGATCAGGAAGGGGCTGGCGGCGCGGCGTGACAGCGAAGCGTGGGACGTGCCGTATCTGCCGATCGATCCGCGTGACCTCGGACGCACATACGAGTCGGTAATTCGCGTGAACAGTCAGTCCGGCAAAGGGGGAATCGCGTATCTGCTGGAGCGCGATTATGAGCTGACCATGCCGCGCCGCCTGCAGATCGAGTTCAGCCAGGTCGTCCAGGCGGTCACCGACGCGACCGGCAAGGAGCTGACCTCGAAACAGCTCTGGTCATTGTTTGAGAGCGAGTATCTCGGGCCTGACGGACGCTATGTGTACGGCGGACATCAGTTGTCGACAACGCGCGAACACCCGGAAGTCGAGCGACTGATGCTGAAGGTCAAATGTCACGGGCAAGGCGCGGTGCTCCACGGGGAGGGCAATGGACCGATTGATGCGATCGTGGATGCGCTTGGCCTGCGATTCGACGTGCTGTCCTACGAAGAGCACTCGACCGCCTCGGGCAGCGATGCCCGCGCAGTCGCGTTCGTCGAAATCACCACGCCGGCCCGGGCGACGTTGTTCGGCGTCGGCATGCACGAGAACATCGTGACCGCGTCCCTCCTTGCAGTGCTGAGCGCAGTAAATCGTGCACTGCAGAAAGGGCTGCTGGACGACTCGATGCCGGCGGCGGGCGCCGGCGGCTGACGCGTTGTGTGAAGCGGGTTGTGCGTTGTGCGTTGTGCGTGCGGAGATCCTTCCGGACGCTCAACGGACATACAGCCGACTGCCAACCTGCTCGCACGACTGACTGCACATGCAGCCGGCTTCAGCCGGAGATGTAGCGCTCCAGCTGATCGATCGTTTGCTGTTGTTCTTCGATCACGGCTTTCACCAGATCGCCGATGGAAATGATCCCAATGAGTTTGCCCTTCTCCACCACGGGCAGATGACGGATCCGCTGCTCTGTCATGATTTCCATGCAGCGATGCACGGCTTCCTCGGGCGACACGGTGGTGACTGGCGAGGTCATGATCTGCCACACCGGGGTGTCAGAGCTCGACCGTCCGAGGAGAATCACTTTGCGCGCGTAGTCGCGCTCGGAGACGATGCCGACCAGCTCCTCTCCGCGCACGACCGGCAACGCGCCGATGTGCTTGTCGGCCATGAGCTGAATCGCCTCCAGAACAGGCTCTTCGGGCTCGATAGTCCAGGTGTTCCGTTCTTTGAAACCGAGCAGATACCTGACGCGCAGCATCTTGAAAGCCTCCGTGGATTAACGTGGCCCTCCCGCCGGGGGATGTGCAATCAGGATATTCCGCGGCCAGGGAAGTGAATCGTGACTAGCGGCTGGTGAATAGGCAAGCCGCCGGAGGCGCACTGCGTTCTGACCAGTCGCCAGTCACTTTCAGTCACTTCTCACCCGTGATGATGCCCGCCCGGCCCGTGCACGTGTCCATGGGCCAGCTCTTCCTCCGTCGCAGCGCGCACTTCGGCGACCTCCACTTCGAAGTTGAGGTTCTGCCCCGCGAGAGGATGGTTGCCGTCGATCGTGACCATGTCGCCGACGACCTGCGTGACGGTCACCGCGCGCGGCCCGCGTTCGGATTGGGCGTGCAGCTGCATTCCGACCTGGATGTTCGAAATTCCTTTCAATGCACGCCGTGGGATGCGCTGCACCAGCGCCTGGTCGTACTCGCCATAGCCGTCGGCGGGCGCAATTTTCACGCTCAGCTTGTCGCCTGCGGATTTGCCCTCGAGCTCGCGCTCCAGGCCCGCAATCAGATTGCCCGCGCCGTGCAGATAGGCGAGCGGCTCGCTTCCCGCGGAACTGTCGAGTGTCTTACCGGCGTCGTCGCGCAGCGTGTAATGGATCAGCACGACAGCGTTTTGGGTGACTTGCATGGCGAGGACCTACTGGTTGACTGGCTTACTGGTCAACTGGCAGAGGAAGAGATCCGCTTCTCGTCTGGCCAAGCCTCCAGTTGGCCGGTTAGCCAGTTGGCCGCTCAGGTTCATTCGACGGTGACGGATTTGGCGAGATTGCGCGGCTGATCGACATCCGTCCCCCGGAGAATAGCGCAGTGATATGCGAGCAATTGCAGCGGAACGGTATATACGGCGGGCGCCTGAAAGTGACTGACGTGCTTCGGCATCGTGATGACCGTGACGCCTTCGGTGGACTGAATGCCTGAATCGGGATCCGCGAAAACGTAGAGCTCGCCCCCGCGGGCGCGCACTTCCTGCAGGTTCGATTTCAGCTTCTCGAGCAGGTCGTTGTTTGGCGCGACCGTAACGACCGGCATGTCGGCGTCCACCAGCGCGAGCGGACCGTGCTTCAGCTCGCCCGCAGGATACGCCTCTGCGTGGATGTACGAGATTTCCTTGAGCTTGAGGGCGCCTTCCATCGCGATCGGATGCATCTGACCGCGGCCGAGGAACAGCGCGTGATGCTTGTCCGCGAAGCGCTTCGCGAGCTCCCTGATCGTGTCATCAAGATGCAGCGTCTTCTCAACCAGCGCGGGAATCTCGATCAGGCGCTGCACAAGATTTCGCTCGCGCTCGGCGTCCGCGCCATGGAACTTGGCGAGCGCGATGACCAGCATGTTGAGCGCGGCGAGCTGCGTCGTGAACGCCTTCGTCGAGGCGACGCCGATCTCCGGACCTGCACGCGTCAGCAGCACAAGATCAGATTCGCGCACCAGCGAGCTTTCGGGAACATTGCAGATCGACAGACTCGAAAGATAACCGGACTGCTTCGCCATACGCAGCGCCGCCAGCGTGTCGGCCGTCTCTCCCGATTGCGAGATCGTCACGAACAACGTGTTTTTTGGTACGACCGGGTTGCGATAGCGATACTCGCTCGCGATCTCCACCCAGCAGGGCAGCCGCGCGATCTGTTCGACGTAGTACTTCGCCACAGCGCCCGCGTGATAGCTCGTGCCGCACGCCACGATCTGCACAGCTTCGGTGCGTCGGAAGATTTCCGATGCGAGTGGGCCGAAGGCGGCCTCCAGGAGTTTGCCGCCCGCCACGCGTTCCTCGAGCGTTTGCGCGATCGCGCGCGGCTGTTCGCAGATTTCCTTGAGCATGTAGTGGGCGTAGTCGCCTTTCTCGGCCGCATCAGCCGACAGCGAGCTCTCGCGCACCGGACGTTCAGCGACGGCGCCCGCACTGTCGAGCACGCGGATGCTGTGACGCCGGATCTCGGCGACATCGCCCTCGTCGAGGAAAATGAATTTGCGCGTGACAGGCAACAAGGCGGCGACGTCGGAGGCGACGAAGTTCTCGTTCTCACCGACGCCGATGACGACGGGACATCCGGCGCGGGCAAGGATGATGCTGTCCGGCGCATCCTCAGCGACCACGGCCAGTGCATAGGCGCCTTCCAGTTCGGCGACCGTTGCGCGGACGGCCCGGAACATGTCGCCGAGCTCCTGTCTGTGATGGTGAATGCGATGCGCGATGACTTCTGTGTCGGTCTCCGAGGTGAAGACATAGCCGAGCCGCTGCAGCTCATCGCGCAGCTCTTCATGGTTCTCGATGATGCCGTTGTGCACGATCGCGATGCCGTCGCGCGAGATATGCGGATGGGCGTTGCGCTCCGAGGGTACGCCGTGCGTCGCCCAGCGCGTGTGCGCAATGCCGAGTTGTCCGTCGAGCGGACTGTCGCTCATCGCGTCCTGCAGCATCCTGACCTTGCCGACTGTCCGCAACCGGCGCAGTTGTCCGCTCGCGTTCAGCACCGCCACGCCCGCGGAGTCATATCCCCGATACTCGAGACGCCGCAGCCCCTCGACCAGCACGGGAACGATATTGCGATCAGCGACGGCTCCGACGATTCCGCACATGAACAGAGGTCCTTGGGCTGGCAGCTCTGGGCTCTAGGCTGTAGGTAGAGGCGACGCAGTCGCGGGTTCAGGATTCTATCCCTAGCGGCGGCGTGGTTCCGGAACGGCGATCACAGTGCGCCCACATGCGACCTGAGTAGTCCTCTCGTCTGCCTACAGCCTACAGCCTGCGGTCGACAGCCTATTTCTTCTTTTCCGGCCTCTTCCAGCCATCGATCGTCACCTGGCGGGCCCGGGCGAGCGTGAGCTTTCCGGCGGGCGCGTCCTTCGTGATCGTCGAACCCGCGCCGGTGTTGGCGTTCGCGCCGATCTTCACCGGAGCGACGAGCATGGCGCCGGATCCGACGAATGCGCCGTCGCCGATTTCCGTCCGCCATTTGTTGGCGCCGTCGTAGTTCACGGTCACTGTGCCGGCGCCTACGTTCACTTTCCGCCCGATCGTCGCGTCGCCCAGGTAGGTAAGGTGATTCGCCTTGCTGCCGGCGCCGATCTCGCTCTTCTTCACTTCGACAAAGTTGCCGATGTGCACGTCCTCGTGCAGCACGCTCTCAGGGCGCAGCCGCGCGAACGGTCCGATCGAGTTGCGCGGTCCGATCGTAGAGCGATCGATGACGCAGTTTGGGTGCAACTCCGTATCCTCATCAATGCGGCAATCGCGCAAGTAGCAGTTGGGTCCGATCCTGACGCGATCGCCCAGCACCACTTTGCCGACCATTACTACGTTGACGTCGATGAACACGTCGCGGCCAGCGACGACCTCGCCGCGCACGTCGACGCGCAACGGATCGGCGAGCGTGACGCCGTCGAGCATCAATCGCTTCGCCTTTTCGGCGCGCAGCGCGGCCTCGAGCTGTGCGAGCTGCACCTTGTCGTTCACTCCCAGCACCTCCGTTTCTGTCGGCGCAATCACCGCGTTCACGCGCAGCCCCTCGCGTACAGCAGCGACGATGATGTCGGTCAGGTAGTACTCGCCCTTGTGCGTTGTCGTTCCTGAGCGCAGACAGCCACCTGCGCAGCGCGCCCGCGGGCGCGGACATCAGACCCGTGTTGATTTCGGTGATCGCACGCTCTTTCGTGTTGGCGTCCTTCTGTTCGACGATGCGGACGACGTTGCCGGCGCCGTCGCGCACGACGCGGCCGTATCCGGTCGGATCGGCAGCTACGACAGTCAGCACGCCGATGGACCCCGCACTCGCCTGCATCGCCAGCCGCTCGATCGTCGCGCCGCTGCACCAGCGGCACATCCCCATACAGAATGAGTACGTTGTGATCGTCGGCGATCGCCGGCATCGCCTGCGCGACGGCGTGACCTGTTCCGAGTTGCTCCGCCTGCAGGACCCAGTTCACGGGCTCGCTCGCGAGCGCCTGTTGCACGCGTTCGCCGCCGTGTCCATGCACGACGTGGATAGCGTCGGCCTGCAGGCCCTTCGCGGCGTCGAGCACATGCGACAGAAGCGGCCGACCCGCAAGGGGCTGCAGCACCTTGGGCAAATCGGATTTCATCCGTTTGCCCTGACCCGCGGCGAGAATGACGATGGAGAGGGGCATGGTGACGGGCTCGGCTGCGGGCTTGGGGCTTGGGCCAGAGAGGCAAGCCGTGGGAATTAGAAGCGGAGTTCCAGTGCGGAGCAATGGCTGCTAAAGCAAAAAGCGCGCCGGCAGGCGCGCTTGCGAGCGTCTCTGGCCCGAGTCCCGCGCCCCGAGCCGCGCATCCTGTCCTACTGCTTCAGCTTCCGCAGCTTCTCGATCGCCTTGATCTGCGCCATGGCGCGGGCGAGCTCAGCCTGCGCTTCCGCGACCCCGATCTTGTCGCCGCGATCGCGCAGCGCTTCCTCGGCGCGTTGCTTCGCCTGAACCGCCGCCGCCTCATCAAGGTCGCGGGCGCGCAGCGCAGTGTCGGCGAGCACGGTCACGACGTGGGGCTGAACTTCGATCGCTCCGCCGGACACATAGAAGAACTGCTCCTCGCCGGTCGGGGTCTGCACGCGCACCTCACCCGGCTCTGAGCGTGGTCAGGAGCGGCGCATGCCGGGGCGCGATGCCGATATCGCCCATGATCGCCGGCGCAAAGACCATCGAGGCTTCGCCCGAGAAAATCTCGCCTTCTGCGCTGACGATGTCGACGTGAATGGTGGCCATATCGATTTCCGCTAGTGCGTTGTGCGTTGTGACGTTGTGCGGTCGATGTGCATGCCGTTTGCGGACAACGGCATCGACTCACAACGGGCAACAGCAACCTACTGCAGCGTCTTCGCTTTCTCCACGGCTTCTTCGATGCCGCCGACCATGTAGAACGCCTGCTCCGGCAGGTGATCGTAGTCGCCGGCAAGAATGCCCTTGAAGCCGCTGATCGTTTCCTTGAGCGGGACGATCTTGCCGTCCTGGCCGGTGAACACCTTCGCGACGTTGAACGGCTGCGACAGGAAGCGCTGGATCCTGCGGGCGCGCGACACGGTGCGCTTGTCCTCTTCCGACAGCTCGTCCATGCCGAGAATGGCGATGATGTCCTGCAATTCCTTGTAACGCTGCAGCACCGCCTGCACGCCGCGGGCCATGTTGTAGTGCTCCTCGCCGATGACCAGCGGATCGAGCTGACGGCTCGTGGAATCGAGCGGATCCACCGCCGGGTAGATGCCCAGCGATGCGATCTGACGCGACAACACGATAGTGGCGTCGAGGTGCGCGAAGGTGGTGGCGGGCGACGGATCGGTCAGGTCGTCCGCCGGGACGTACACGGCCTGGATCGAGGTGATCGAGCCGGTCTTCGTGGAAGTGATGCGCTCCTGCAGCACGCCCATTTCTTCAGCAAGCGTCGGCTGGTAGCCCACTGCGGACGGCATACGACCGAGCAGCGCGGACACTTCCGTGCCAGCCAGCGTGTAGCGGTAGATGTTGTCGATGAAGAGCAGCACGTCGCGGCCCTTGCCCGACTCCGTCTTCTCGTCGCGGAAATACTCGGCCATCGTGAGGCCGGTCAGTCGCAACGCGCAGGCGGTTGCCCGGCGGCTCGTTCATCTGGCCGTACACCATCGCCACCTTCGAGTTCGACAGGTCCTGAGCGTCGATGACGCCTGCTTCCGATCATCTCGTGATAGAAGTCGTTGCCTTCGCGAGTGCGCTCGCCGACGCCGGCGAACACCGACAGGCCCGCGTGCTGTTTGGCGATGTTGTTGATCAGCTCGAGCATGTTGACGGTCTTGCCGACGCCTGCGCCGCCGAACAAGCCCGACCTTGCCGCCTTTCGCGAACGGGATCAGCAGGTCAATGACCTTGATGCCCGTGACCAGCACTTCCTGGCCGCCGGCCTGTTCGTCATAGGACGGCGCCGGTCGGTGAATCGGCCATGTACTGCGTCGCCTGCACCGGGCCCTTCTCATCCTGCGGCGCGCCGAGCACGTCCATGATGCGACCGAGCGTCGCCCTGCCGACGGGCACCGAAATCGGCGCGCCGGTCGCTTTGACCACGAGGCCGCGACTGCAGCCCTTCGGAGACGCCCATCGCGATCGTGCGCACGACGCCGTCGCCGAGCTGCTGCTGCACTTCCAGCGTCAGATCGACGTCCTGAAGCTTCAGCGCCTCGTAGACTTTCGGGATCTGCTCGCGTGGAAATTCCACGTCGATGACTGCGCCGATGATCTGGACAATCTTGCCGGTAGACATTTGCTCGTTCCTCGCAGGGCAGCGGGCTAGCGGGGCTTGGCGGCCTGGGCCCGAACGCTGCGACGCACCTCTGTCGCCCTAACTCAATTCACCAAACTCTGAAGTCCGACTTCTTACCCAGGCCGCCGAGCCACCGCCGCCCGCGTAGCCGCAGATCACACGGCCGCCGCGCCGCCGACGATCTCGCTGATCTCTTTCGTGATCGCGGCCTGGCGCGCCTTGTTGTAGATGAGCTGCAGTTCCTCGATGAGCTTGCCCGCGTTGTCGGTCGCGCTCTTCATGGCGACCATGCGCGCAGCCATTTCGCACGCGACGTTCTCGACCGCGCCCTGATACACCTGCGATTCGATGTAGCGCATCAGCACGCCGTCGAGCAGCTCAGCGGCGGAAGGCTCGTAGATGTAGTCCCACATCTTCTGCAGCTTGTCTTCGTCTTCGGTGACGACGGGCAACAACTGGCGCACGATCGGCTTCTGGCTCATCGTGTTCACGAAGACGTTGTTGACGACGAACAGGCGATCGATCTTGCCTTCCTTGTACAGGTCGAGCATGACCTTGATCGTGCCGATCAGATCCGCGACATGCGGACGATCGCCCAGATGCGTCACGGTCGCGAGCGTCTTTACGCCGCCGAGGCGACGGAAGAACTGCACGCCCTTCGAGCCGATCAGACAGAGCGAGACCTCCGCGCCCTTCGCTCTGCCAGTCGCGCATCGCGGCGAGCGTCGCCTTGAACAGATTGACGTTGAGGCCGCCGCACAGACCCGCGATCGGTCGTGATGATGATGAAGCCGACCGCCTTCGCCTCGCGCTCGACCAGGTACGGATGCTTGTAGTCGGGATTCGCGAGCCGCAGGTGTCCGATGACGCGACGAATGCGCTCGGCGTACGGACGCGTCGCGCGCATGCGCTCCTGCGCCTTGCGCATCTTGCTCGCGGCGACCATCTCCATGGCCTTCGTGATCTTCTGCGTGCTCTTGAAGCTCGCGATCTTGATGCGGATTTCTTTTACGCCGGGCATGTTCGCTTCGCTCAGCGGCTCGGCGACTGGCGGCTCGGCGGCTTGGGCCAGAGAAGAGGATCTCTTCTGACCTGAGCCCGCTAGCCCACGCTGCCCGCATGCTCCTTAGTATGTTCCTGTCGCTGCAAACTCTTCGCAGATCTTCTTCAGCGCCGCCTCGTTGTCGGCGGAGAGCTCGGGATTTGCGCTGATCGCGTCGATCAGCCTGCTTGTAGTTCGTCTTCGCGAACGACTGCAGGCCGGTTTCGAATACGCCGATCTTCTTCAGATCCACTTTGTCCATGTAGCCGTTGTTCACCGCGTAAATCGACAACGCCATTTCAGCGACCGACATCGGCGCGTACTGCTTCTGCTTCATCAGCTTCGGTGACGCGCTGACCGCGCTCGAGCTGACGCCGGGTCGATTCATCGAGGTCCGAAGCGAACTGCGAGAACGCCGCGAGTTCGCGATACTGCGCGAGCGCGAGACGAATACCGCCGCCGAGCTTGGAGATGATCTTGGTCTGCGCCGCGCCGCCGACGCGCGACACCGAAATGCCGGCGTTCATCGCGGGACGGATGCCGGCGTTGAACAGATCGCCTTCGAGGAAGATCTGGCCGTCGGTGATCGAGATGACGTTGGTCGGCACGAACGCCGTCACGTCGCCGGCCTGCGTTTCGATGATCGGCAGGCCCGTGAGCGATCCGGTCTTGCCCTTCACGCGGCCCTCCGTCTTCTTCTCGACGTATTCCTCGTTCACGCGCGCGGAACGCTCGAGCAAACGCGAGTGCAGATAGAACACGTCGCCCGGATACGCTTCGCGGCCCGGCGGACGGCGCAGCAGCAGCGAGATCTGGCGGTACGCCCAGGCCTGCTTCGTCAAGATCGTCGTAGATGATCAGCGCGTCTTCGCCCTGATCCATGAAGTACTCGCCCATCGCACACCCTGAGTACGGCGCGAGATACTGCATCGAAGCCGGCGTCGAGGCGGAGGCGGCCACGATGATCGTGTGCTTCATCGCATCATGCTCCTCGAGCTTGCGTACGACGTTCGCGATCGAGCTTTGCTTCTGACCGATCGGCGACGTAGATGCATTTGATGCCGCTGTTTTTCTGGTTGATGATCGTGTCGATCGCGAGCGCGGTCTTGCCGGTCTGACGATCGCCGATGATGAGTTCGCGCTGACCGCGGCCGATCGGCACCATCGAGTCGACCGCCTTGTAACCGGTCTGCACCGGCTGGCTCACCGACTTGCGGAACACGACGCCGGGCGCGACGCGCTCGATCGGGCGCCTGCCGCGTCGCCTTGACCGGGCCCTTGCCGTCGATCGGAGCGCCGAGCGCATCGACGACCCGGCCGAGGAGTCCCTCGCCGACCGGCACTTCGAGAATGCGCCCCGTCGTCTTCACCGTGTCGCCTTCGACAATGTGCTTGTACTCGCCGAGCACGACCGCGCCGACCGAATCCTGCTCGAGGTTCAGCGCGAGGCCGAAACTGCCGCCGGGAAATTCGAGCATTTCGCCGTACTTCGCGTCGGCGAGACCGTGGATGCGCACGATGCCGTCGGTGACGGTCACGACCGCGCCGACGTTGCGTTCCTCGGTCGCGCTCGCGAACTTCTCGATGCGAGCCTTGATCAGATCGCTGATTTCAGATGCCTTGATGGCCATTTCCGCGTTCCTCGGTAATCCGTTGACAGGTTGACCGTTGACGGCTAGAGATGAAGAAAGATCGCTCTCTGACTGTCAACCGTCAACAGTCAACAGACCAATCATTAGTGAACCATTGCGCTCGCGAGCCGCTCGAGACGCGCCTTCAGCGAGCCGTCGATGACGAAATCGCCCGAGCGGACGATCGGCGCCGCCGATCAGCGAGGGATCGACCGCGCAATGCAATCGCACTTCGCGATCCAGTCGCTTCCGCAGCGCGCCGGCGAGGCGCTGTCGCTGCGAGTCATCGAGTTGCACAGCGGAAGTGACGTGCACATCCGCGACGTTCTCGATCTCGGCGCGCAGCGTCTCGAACATCGCCGCGATTTCGGGCAGGAAGCCGAGCCGGCGGTTGTCCGCCAGCATGGTCAGAAAATTGCGGCTGTGCTCGTCGAGCGCGTCGCCGGCGACGTCCGCGATCAAACCCACCAGATCGGCAGGCTTGACCCGCGGATTCGCCAGCAACTTCGCGACGCGCCCATCCCCGACGACGGCGGACGCGTTGCGAGCACCTGCGACCAGCGATCAAACGAGCCATGCTCGCGCGCGTACTCGAAGGCGGCCCTGGCGTAAGGACGAGCGATGGTGGCTTTCTCCGCCATGGCGCTACGACTCGAATCCCGACATTGTCAGCGAACATTTTCTATCGACATGGTCTTGCGGGCATCGTGTTCGGTGAGTTCGGGGTAATCGATCGGTTCAATGCGGATTCATCGACGCCGGCCTCAGCCGCGCTCGATCTCCGAGCGCGAGCTTCTCGAGCAGATCGGCATGCGCCTTTGCATCGATCTCGCGGCCCAGCAGCTTGCTTGCGCCGGAGACCGCCAGCACCGCGACTTCCCGACTCAATTGCTGACGCGCGCGACTGGTCTCGAGCGCCACCTCCTGGCGGGCTTCCGCCGATCAGACGCTGGCCTTCCGCCATCGCGGTTCCGCGCGCCTCATCGACGAGCTCGTTCGAGCGGCGATTCGCCTGATCGACGATCTTGCTCGCGCGCGCATGCGCTTCCTTGATGATCTCGGACGCCGCCGCCTTCGCTTCGGCCAGCGACGCTCTCGCCTTTCTCGGCGGAGGCAAGGCCTTCAGCGATCTTGCTGCGACGCTCGTCGATGGCCGCGATCAACGGCGGCCAGATGAACTTCATCGTCACCCACGCGAGGATGAAGAAGACCACCAATTGTACGAACAGTGTTGCGTTCAGATTCATGGAAGCGTCTGCCGCGGAAGCGATCAACCGATCGGCAAGCTGTGCGCACGGCGAACCGTGCACGAACCAGCTCAGCCTGCGAAAGGATTCGCGGTTGCGAACCACAGCGCGATGCCCACGCCGATGATGAACGACGCGTCGATCAGGCCGAGCAGCAGGAAGACCTTGGTCTGCAGCACGTTCATGAGCTCGGGCTGGCGCGCCGAGGACTCGATGTACTTGCTCGCCATGATGCCGACGCCGATGCACGCGCCCAGCGCGCCGATGCCGATGATCAATCCGCAAGCCAGGGCGACAAAACCAACATCTGTCATGAGTGTTCTCCGGAGTAAACCAAAACCAACGATCGATGCGGGAAGTGAACCTTAGTGATGCTCATGCGCCTGACCGATATAGGCCAGCATCAGCATCATGAAAATGAACGCCTGCAGCAGGACGATCAGGATGTGGAAGATCGCCCACGCAGTGCCGCTGAACAGATGCATGACGACGCCGAAGACAGTGAGGCTGCCGCCCAGGCCGGCGATCAGAAAGAAGATCAGCTCGCCGGCGTACATGTTTCCGAACAGACGCATGCCGTGCGACAGCGTTTGCCCGGCATATTCGATCGCCGTGAAGCAGAACGTTGACGACGGCCGAGCACCAGCGCCGCGACCCAGGTGAGCGGGTTCGCCGTGATCTTGTTCATGCCGAACGGCGCCGTCACCCACTGGTGCAGCCAGCCCCCGACGCCCTTCATCTTGATGTTGTAGTAGACGACGAGCAGCAGCACGGCGATCGCCATGCCGAAGGTGCCGTTGAGGTCCGCCGTCGGCAGCGGCCGCAGGTAGTCGATGTGGAAGATGTTGCGGGCGATCCACGGGAAGGCGTCGACCGGGATCAGGTCGATCGCATTCATCATGGCCACCCACATGAACACGGTCAGGGCGAGCGGCGCGATGAACGTGAGCTTGCCGTGCACCATGCCCTTCGCCTGCTCCTCGACGAACTCGACGAGCATCTCGACGAACGACTGGAAACGCCCGGGCACTGCCGCTGTCGAGCGCCGGGCCGCGAAATACAGCGGGGCCAGCACCAGCAGGCCGCACAGCATGGCGAAGAAGATGGTATCGAGATGCAGGACGTTCGGATCGAACAGCGCGCCTTGCTTCCCGGTCGCGAGATGCTGCAAATGGTGCGAGATGTACCCGGCCATACCGCCGTGGTCACCGCCGCCCTCACTCGCCATCAGCGCTATCCGCATGCTTCACCCAAAGAGCCTCAACCCGTCGGAGATCCCCTGCTGTCACGAACTTCGCCGTGACAGATCAAATGCGAGCCACGACCAATAGGCGACCATGGCTCCGAACAGACCCGCGAGCACCGCCAACGGCGCCACGGCTCCGGATCGAAAGGCGATGACCAGCAGGCTGACGGTCAACGCGACCTTGATCACCCAACCTGCAAAAAAACTCACCGCACTCAGGCGAACGCCGTGATTCAGGCTGTGCCTGAACTCTGCGAAGGCCATGTAAACAGTCCAGATCAGGCCGATCCCTGCGCCTGCCAGCGCCGACCAACCCGCGCGCGCTCCAAAAAGCGCTGCACCAAGCACTGCAACCGCGGCCGCCCAGCCCAGTTGCCACCACAGAATCTTCAGCGACTCGCGCGCTGCGTCGGCAAGAACATTCCTGCTCACAGCGCCTCGTCCGCCTGATCAACGGGCAACAAAAATGCCACTCCGGTGGGCCGTAGAGCCGGCAACGTGTGGCATCGCTTAGATCGTCGAAGATTCCAGCCTTGAATTGCCGCCCGGCCGGAAAAGGCGGCGCATTATACGCAGCGTTTTGCAGTGCTTCAACAAATCCCAGGACGGCTCGCCGGCGCGCTCACCGGCTGGACAAAATGCAGTTTCTGCACGGATTTTCCCGGGAAGTGACCAGTGACTGGTCGGAAGGCCGCCGCGCCCCTTCTGACGAGTCACTAGTCACGAGTCACGAGTCGCTTCTCTCTTCCCGACTACAGCCGGTAACGAACTTTCAGCAGAAACTGATCGGCGTCGCGTACGTCGCTCATGTCGCCGAATAGTCCCGTTACATCGCGCTCGTCGTCGCTCAGGACGTCGAAGCCCCCGCGTCCATAGACGATGAAGAATTCGGACTGCGGAGCGAACTCGTAGCGGTAGCGGATCTGCAGCCCGAGATTGTTGACGGTGAACGGCGACACGGGCTCGTCGCCGGGCAAGAGTCGACCCGCAGCGTCAGTGCGATACGCCTGGCGAGGATCCGCGTCGACGCCGATCCACTGCCACTTCACTCGCAATTCATGGCGGGGCGCCGGGATCCAGTCGAGACGGAAATCGAAATCCAGGCGGTGAGCCTCATACGAACCGAAGAGATTATCGTGCTGCCACAGCAGCCAGTCGTCCGTGACTTGCGGCAGCAGATCCAGGCGCAGCGTGAGCCTTTCGGTCGGATACCATGAGGCGACAAGCTGCAGCCAGGCCGAATAGTCCTCGACGCCCTGTTGAAAGACGTACCCGCCCATGGCGAACTGCCAGTCGCCGAAGCGCGGCGAGGTCACATCGAAGTAGGCGCCGGCTCGTGCGTCGAGCTGCACCGGACCGTTGCCGCGCGAGATCAGATCGTCGACCCCGCTGGTGATGTAGCGCACCTCTTCATAAGCGCGCCAGGAACTCACGTACTGAATGTCGCGCGACAACTGCACACGCGATTGCAGACGCTCGCCTGCCGTGTTCTCGCGGTAGTACGCGTACAAGCGCTGCACCTCGCCGTTCACGGGTCCTCCATCGACAGCCGCGACGCGCCGGTTGGTCTCCCACTCGATCTGTTCAAGCGCGTTGCGCTCCATGTAGCCGAGATCGTTCAGATCGAAGCCGTCGTCGACGTGCAAAGCCTTGAGCGTGTGCGTAATCGGCGCCGAGCGATTGAAATCGGCCTGCAGCCACGCTTCGTAGCCGTGCATACGCCCTTCGCTCACCTGCTGGTCCGTCGAACCGGGGGTCAGATTCATGTCCGACTCGCTGATGTCCGAGCGGATCATCTGCCCTGAGAAGCGCCAGGATTCGCTCGGCGTCGCCTCGAAATCGACGGCGTTGATCAACGCCTGGCGATCGAGCAGCGGATGATCGGTCCAGGTTGTGAGGTAGCCGACGCGCGCCTGCTCGAGCGGCGCCGCCACGCGGGCCGCC
Organism: uncultured Gammaproteobacteria bacterium; assembly: GCA_963723505.1. Lineage (GTDB taxonomy): Bacteria > Pseudomonadota > Gammaproteobacteria > Steroidobacterales > Steroidobacteraceae > Steroidobacter. The sequence goes on along the minus strand of CAVRQU010000012.1, from coordinate 280,367 downwards.
GCAAACAATCTCCCCACGTCCTGCTCGTAGTCCTCCTCCTGCGCCACGAACGCGCCGTAGACGAGCGGCCCCGTGTCGCCCGTCAGCTTGAGTGCGGCGTCGATATCAGAGGACCCGCTGCGCAGATCGTCCGGCGCTGCGCCGATCCGGCGCGTATAGATCAACTGACCGTTCGCCGGCGTGCGCAGATCGAAGACGCCCTGGTTTTCCGTGAAGAACGGACGCTTGTCTGTAAATACGGTTTCGATAGCAGAGAAATCCACCACGAGCTCATCGCTCTCGACCTGACCGAAGTCCGGGTTCAGCGTCGCCGCAAGCCAGAAATGCGGCGAGGCCTTCCACAAGACGTCGGCGCCTGCTTTGAATTCGGTGTCATCGCGAATCTGGTCGCGGATGGCCGTCGCGTACGGTGTGACGTCCAGCTCGCGCGCGGCGTCGAACTGCGCAATGTCCAGGCGCGCGAAATCCGACAGAAAGGTTGCGGCGTCGGTGGCGATGCCGGGGCAGGCGTAGAGCTCGTCCCGCTCATGGAGATAGCGTGATGCATAGACGCCGATCGTGCGCGTGGCCCCGCCTGAACCGCGCATGCTGATCGTCGACCAGGGGATGAAGAGTTCGACGGTCCATTGCTCTTCGCTCTCGCTCACCGCGTGCCGCCATTCGCCGTCCCAATCGCGATCGAACTGGTCCTGGTTCGTGATGAGCCCATCGCGTACGCCCCCGCCGAGACCGACGGAGAACTCGTAGCCGACCTGACCGGTCGCATCGAAATCAATCATCAGCGAGACGGAGTCGCCGGTGAGTCGCTCTGCGTCGCGCGGCGTGCGCGGTTTGATGCGTCGCTCGGCAGGCGGCTGCTCGATGACGAACGCCGCCGCCAGACCTGTCTCGGTCGAGAGCAGCGATACTTCGTTTCGATAACGAGGCTCGTCGCGCGCGAACGGCGCCGTTCGGCGCCAGTCGGCGCAATGCAACGCAGCCGTCCAGTCCGCTTCGTCGAGCCGCCCATCCACGACGATCTCGGCGTGCGCAGCGACGCTATTCGCTGCGCACAGGACGAGCAGCGCGCAGGACCTGATGAGAGCGGATGACGGCGCGGCGAAGTTCAGCAAGCTTGCCTGCCGCACGCCGAAGGAGCCTCCATGCATTGCGGCGGCGCGCGGCTCAATGGATGTGTTCGAGAATGCCGTCAAGCTCATCGAGCGTGTGATAGCTGATGACGAGCTTACCCCTGCCGGAAGAGGAATGCTGCACGTGCACCTTGGCGCCGAGCTTCTCGCTCAGATCGCTTTCGAGCTTGCGGATGTTTGCATCCGGACGCGAAGCGTTCTCGGCGGTCGCCGGCTGCGGGTGCGTCGTCAGCCGCTTCACCAGCGCTTCTGTCTCGCGCACTGAAAGTTTCTTCCTGGCGACGAGGGCGCCGACTTCGGACTGTTGTCGGCGATTCTCCAGACTCAGCAGCGCACGCGCGTGTCCCATTTCCAGCTCGCGATGTTCGACGAGAGTCTTCACTTCGTCCGCGAGATCGAGGAGGCGCAACAGGTTTGACACTGCCGCGCGCGAACGACCGACGGCTTCGGCCGCGGTTGCGTGCGTCATGTCGAACTCGGTGATCAGACGATCGAGAGCGCGAGCTTCCTCGAGCGGATTCAAGTTCTCCCGCTGGATGTTTTCGATCAGCGCCATTGCAATCGCCGCTTCGTCCGGAACGCGCCGGATGACCGCGGGGATTTCATGCAGGCCCGCGATCTGCGCGGCGCGCCAGCGACGCTCGCCGGCGATGATCTCGTAGCGACGCGGCTGGCCCGCCGCTTCGTCGTGCAACGGCCGCACGACGATCGGCTGCACCACGCCTTGCGCCCTGATCGAGTCGGCGAGATCCTGGAGCGTTTCCTGCCGCATATCGATGCGCGGCTGGTATTTGCCTCGCTGCAGCAGGTCGACCGGCAGCCTCTGCAACTCGTCCTCGGGCCGCAATGGGACGACGGCTGATTCGGCCGCAGCCGGCTGGCCGAGCAAGGCGCCTAGTCCACGTCCGAGGCTGGGTCGTTTGGTAGCCATGTCTAGTTGGCTGGAGGCTGGAGGCTGGCGACTGGAGGTAGAAGAGTCGCACTGACGAGCAGCGCACGCGCGCGCTTTGCCCCCAGTCCCGAGCCCCCGGTCCCCAGTCTTTCTCTAATCATGTCCCGACCGCGTCTGCAGCGGCGTTCAGTGCGTAGTCGCCTTCATCGCGGCGGATCATCTCGCCTGCGAGCGCGAGGTACGCGAGCGCGCCGCGCGATTCGCGATCGTAATGCAGCGCCGGCTTGCCGTAACTCGGGGCTTCCGCCAGCCGCACGTTGCGCGGAATGATGGTGCGGAACACCTTGTCCTGGAAGTGCTCGATCAACTGCGCCGAGACCTCATTGGCCAGGTTGTTTCGCGGATCGAACATCGTGCGCAGAATGCCGCCGATCTCCAGCTGCGGATTGGGCCCGGCCTTGATCTGCTCGATCGTAGTCACCAGCGCGGTCAGCCCTTCAAGCGCGTAGTACTCGCACTGCATCGGAATCAGCGCGCCGTCTGCTGCGACCAATGCATTCACCGTCAGCATGTTGAGCGCCGGCGGACAATCGATCAGCACGACGTCGAACTGCTCGCGGATCGGCTCCAGCGCGTTGCGCAGCCGCGACTCGCAGCCGGGCTTGCCCATCAGTTCGACTTCGGCGGCCACCAGATCCTGATTCGCCGGCATCAATCTGAAATCCGCGTAGTCGACGTCGACCAGCGCCGCCGCCGCCTCGACATCGCCCAGCAAGACATCAGTCGTCGTGCGTTCGACGGTGCGTTTGTCGATCCCGCAACCCATCGTCGCGTTGCCCTGGGGATCGATGTCAATCAACAACACGCGCCTCTTCGTCGCAGCGAGCGACGCAGCGAGATTCACGCTCGTCGTCGTCTTGCCGACGCCGCCTTTCTGATTGGTGATGGCGAGAATGCGGTGCATGATGAGCGAGGGCCAACTGGCCTACTGGCCGCTGGTCACTGGCCCGATGAACAAGAAGAACAAACGTTAGTCATCTGACTGATCTCTGAACGGATGCCGGCGAGAATACTTCGATTCAGATCGATGACTCTATTCCGGCCAGATGCCAGTTGGCCAGTGGGCCGGTCGGCCTAGACTTTGTCGTGCGAGCGGCAGAGTTCCACAAGATGCCGCTCCTCGTCCAGACCGGGCACGTTAAGTCGATGGACCGCCGCAAGTTTCCATCCGCTCGGCAACTTTTCGAGCTCCTCGTTCGGGTAACGACCCTTCATCGCCAGCAAGCGTCCGCCGCCGACGCAGAGATGGCCCGCCCATTTCACGAACGTCGCGATCGGCCCAACCGCGCGCGACACGACGCAGTCATAACGCACCTTGGGGCGATAGGTTTCGGCGCGCGTGTGTACGGCTTCTACATTGCGAAGTTCAAGCAGTTGCGTGACGTGATCGATGAATTTCAACTTCTTCGCAGTCGAATCGATCAACGTGAAGTGCGCTTGAGGATTCACGAGCGCGAGGGGCAATCCGGGAAATCCGGCGCCCGTCCCTACATCGGCGACATGCTCGCCGTGCAGGTACGGCTGAATGCTGAGACTGTCCAGCAGGTGTTTGGTGATCTGCTGCGAACGATCGCGAATCGCGGTCAGGTTCATGCGCTGATTCCAGTCGTCCAGTTCGTCGAGCATGCGCAGAAGGCGCGCGGCGTCGCCTTCGGAAAGTTCGACGCCCAACTCGGCCGCCCCGGCGATCAGTTGTTGTGCTATGGACATGGCTGGAGGCTGGGGACTGGAGGCTGGAGGTAGAGAAAGAGAGTCCTTCCTATTTTCTTCCTCCGGCCGCCAATCTCCAGTCTCCAGTCCTAGGTAGCGATCCTCACGACCGTGCGACCCGTGACGCCAGCCTTGAGGTAGTCATCGAAGGCCGTGGGGAGCTGATTGAAATCAATTGTCTTCGTCACGATGCGATCGAGATGGCGCGGCTTCAGGTCGTCGGCGAGGCGCCGCCAGACCTCGAGGCGTAGCGGGCGCGGAGTGAACACCGAGTTGATCCCGAGCAAATTCACGCCGCGCAGAATGAACGGCAATACGGTCGTTTTGAGCTCCGCGCTCCCGGCCATCCCGATGCTGGCGATGTTTCCCCAGATTTTGGTGGTGCGCGTCAGCCACGCGAGCAGGTCGCCGCCGACATTGTCGATCGCGCCCGCCCACTGCGCCTCCTCGAGAGGGCGCGATCCGGGATTGACGGCGTCGCGCAGCAGGATGCGGCTCGCGCCCAGCGCGCGCAGGTATTCTTCCGAAGAGTTTTTGCCGGTCACTGCAACGACCCGGTAGCCGCGCCCGGCCAGCATGTCGATGGCGAGACTGCCGACGCCGCCGCTCGCCCCCGTCACTACGATTTCGCCGTCATCCGGCCGCTGGCCGTTTTGCTCCATGCGATGAATCGCCAGTGCAGCCGTGAATCCCGCGGTGCCGATCGCCATGCACTGGAACTCGTCGAGTCCGGCGGGAATGGGAATGACGCAGTCGCTTTTCAGTCGCGCATATTCGGCGTACCCGCCGTCATGCGTCTCAGACAGTCCACAGCCGTTGACGAGAACCTTCTGGCCCGGTGTAAACGACGGGTCTATCGAGGAAACGACTTCGCCCGCCAGATCGATGCCGCCGACCAGCGGATACTTTCTCAAAATCTTGCCGGCGCCCGTAGCGGCGAGCGCGTCCTTGTAGTTGATCGTGGAATAGCGAACTTTGACGACGACGTCGCCGGATGCGAGGTCATCCAGTGCGAGCGTCTCCAGTCGCGGTACGACCTTGCCGCCCTCCTGGTGAATGCGAAACGCGCGAAACCGATGCATACGGTTGACGGTAAGAAAGATTCTGCAGCTACTCTGGCTTTCAACCGTCAACTTATCCTTATTCCCGGTCGCACTTGCCGCCGTCGCGGATCTCATCTGTGCTGCACAAGCCCGGCTGCTTTGCGAAGAATTCGCCGAGCGCCTCGAATTCTCCGGCGTCGACGCCGGCCACAATGCCGGCCATGACCGGGTTCTTGCGTTTGCCGCTCTTGTAGTCTTTGAGCGCCTGCACGATGTAGTCGGCGTACTGGCCGGCGAGCACCGGATACTCCGGCGCAATGGCCTTGGCGCCGTCGGCGCCGTGGCACGCAACGCAGGTCTGAGTGGCGGGCGGCGGCGTCCCGACGACCTCCTTGCCCGATTGCACCAATTCGCCCTGCAGATAGGCGGCGATGTCCGCGCGATCCTGATCAGAAAGCGTGGTCGCCTGCGAATGCATCGTCTGATGCGGCCGTTCTCCCGAGGCGTAGGCCTTGAGCGCATTGGCGAGATACAGCGCGCTCTGACCGCCGAGGCGCGGCACGCTGTAGTTCGGATACGCGTTCTTGTAATTGGGCACGCCGTGGCAGCCGTGGCAGGTGTACGCCAGGGCCTTGCCTTTCTCCGCATCGCCCTCGGCGCCGGCGCTCAATGCAGCAACGCTCGCGACGAGGCCGACGCCGATCGCCGCCAGGGTCGGTCGAAACTTCATACCCATCTCCGCTTCTTACCTTCGCGCCGGCGCATGCGGCCTCGGGGGGCCGGCCGGCAGGGCGCGCAATGGTAGCGGAAGTGTTGACGGAAGTGACTGGTGACTACTGACTACTGACCAGTCAGAGCCCGTGCGTACGTCCCGCTGGCTCGTGGTCGTCTGGCCAAAACCGCCCCAGCCCAGAGCAGACATTCCCTTAGGGACGCCGGTCGCCCATTCCCCAGTCGCTAATCACCGGTCAGCAGCTATACTGATCCTCCCCCCGTGTCCCTGTTCCGAGCCTGAGGTTTCGTTTCTATGGCCCGCATCACCGTCGAAGATTCTCTGCACAACATCCCGAACCTGTTCCAGCTGGTGCTGGTCGCGGCGAAACGCGCGCGCCGGCTCGCCAATGGCGCCGAAGCGACGGTCGAGTGGGAGAACGACAAGCCGACGGTCGTGGCGCTGCGCGAAATAGCCGCCGGCCATATCGGCCCCGAAATCCTCGAGGAAGTGGAGCGCCCGCAGCCCGAAATCATGCCGGAGATCGAAATGTCCGGCGAACTGCGCGCACCGCATCTCGGTCTGGGAGACTGACTCGCCGCGTAATGCCCCTCGCCTGTTATGGATTACGCGTCTTCCCTGCTGAACCTGCTGCCCACGGGAAGACGCTCGATAGGCGTCACGCAGCTCCTCAACAAGCTCGAAACCTACCTGCCGCCTGCGCAGGTCGATCGGATCCGCGACGCGTATGAATTCGGCGCCGAGGCGCACGAGGGTCAGAAGCGCTTAAGCGGGGAGCCTTACATCGCGCATCCGGTCGCGGTCGCGCACATCCTCGCGGATCTGCACCTCGATGCGCCGACGATCGTTGCAGCGATTCTGCACGACGTCATCGAGGACACCTCGACCGCCAAGGACGAGATCGCGGAGCGCTTCGGCGCTGACGTCGCCGAACTGGTCGACGGCGTCTCCAAACTCGACCATATCCAGTTTCGCAGCCGGGCCGAGGCTCAGGCCGAAAGTTTCCGCAAGATGCTGCTCGCGATGGTGCGCGACATCCGCGTCATCATGGTCAAGCTGGCGGACCGCACGCACAACATGCGCACGCTCGGCTCGGTGCCGCCGGCCAAGCGCCGCACGGTCGCCCGCGAAACGCTCGAGATCTACGCGCCGATCGCCAATCGCCTGGGGATTCACGCCATCAAATCGGAGCTCGAGGAGCTCGGCTTCAAGGCGCTCTATCCCGGACGCTACCGGATCATCGAAAAGGCGCTGAAAAGGGCGCGCGGCAATCAGAAGCAGTTCGTAGGGAAGATTGCGGACAACCTGCGCGGGGCGCTGGACAAGGCGGGCGTGCAGAGCCGCGTCGAGGGCCGCGAGAAGCACCTCTACAGCATCTATCAGAAGATGCGCCGCAAGAGTTCGCCGCTCAGCTCGATCGTCGATATGTTCGGCTTTCGAATCGTGGTCGATTCGGTCGACACCTGCTACCGCGCGCTGGGCGTGGTGCACGGGCTCTATCGGCCGATGCCGGGGCGCTTCAAGGATTACATCGCAATTCCGCGCATCAACGGCTATCAGTCGCTGCATACGACGCTGTTCGGGCCCAACGGCATGCCGATCGAGGTGCAGATTCGCACGGAGGAAATGCACCGCGTCGCGGAAGCGGGCATCGCGGCGCACTGGCAGTACAAGAGCGGTGAAGAGGTCGGCCATGTCGTATCGCGATCGCGCGAGCGAGTGGCTCCAGCACCTGATGGAGATGCAGCACGGCGGCAGCTCCGAGGAGTTCATGGAGAGCGTCAAGGTCGACCTGTTTCCCGACAAGGTGTACGTGTTCACGCCGCGCGGCGAGATTCGGCGTCTGCCGCGCAACGCCACCGCGGTCGACTTCGCCTACTCCGTGCACACCGACATCGGCAACCACTGCGTCGCCGCCAAAGTGGATCGCCGGCTCGTGCCGCTGCGCACGCCGCTGCGCAACGGCCAGACCGTGGAAATCATCACCGCGAAGGGCGCGACGCCCAATCCCGCCTGGGTGAACTTCGTAGTGACCGCGAAGGCCCGTGCGGCCATTCGCCACTACCTCAAGGGGTTGAAGCATTCAGACGCAGTGGAGCTCGGCAAGCGGCTCCTCACCCAGGCGCTCGCGGACCTGTCGCTCGTGCTCAAGAAGATTCCCGAAGACCGACTGCAGTCGGCGGCCGCCGAACTGAACCTGAAGAGCCCCGACGAGCTGTTCGAGCGGATCGGCCTCGGCGAACGACTGGCGCCGCTCGTCGCGCGCCGTCTGACTGCCCGCCGAAGGATCGCCGGCCGCCGAGTCCATCTCGCATGCAGGACCGCTCGCGATCGCCGGCACCGAAGGCATGGTCGTGAGCTATGCGCGCTGCTGCTTTCCGATTCCGAACGATCCGATCATGGCGTATCTCTCGAGCGGTCGCGGCGTCGTCGTCCATCGCGAGGCCTGCGGCAATCTGCGCAACTATCGCAAGCAACCCGACAAGTGGCTGTCGGTCACCTGGCAGCCGACCGTCGATCGCCTGTTCAATGTGGAGGTGCGCATTGACGTCGCCAATCGCATGGGCGTGCTTGCGGCGATCGCGTCGAACATCGCCACGACCGAGACGAACATCGAACATGTCGCGGTTGACGAGCGCGACGGCGATGCATCGACGTTGATCTTCGATCTGCAGGTGCGCGATCGGAAGCATCTGGCGCACGTCATCAGGAATCTGCGCAGGATGCCGGAGGTGCTGCGGGTCACGCGAGTGCTGGCCTGATCGGCAGTGGTTGGCGGTTGGCGGTTAGCGGTTGGTAAGATCCATCGCGTTCCGACGCCGCGCCCCATGGCGCAGCCTTCCTGACTAACCGCTAACCGCTGGTAGAAGCCATGCCCCGCACGATCATCTCGACCCCAGGCGCACCGAAGGCTGTCGGCACTTACTCTCAGGCCGTGAAGTGCGGCAAGACCGTTTACGTCTCTGGTCAGATTCCGCTCGACCCGGCCACTACCGAGCTGGTCTCGGGACCGATGGACGCGCAGATCCGGCGAGTGTTCGACAATCTCAAGGCCATCGTCACTGCCGCCGGCGCCGATTTCTCGCAAGTCGCCAAGTTGAATGTGTTCCTGACTGATCTCGGCAACTTCGCTTTGCTCAACAAGATCATGGCGGAGTACTTCGTCGAACCCTACCCCGCGCGCGCCGCCATTCAGGTCGCGGCGCTGCCGAAGGGCGCCGCCGTGGAGATGGACTGCGTCGTTGAGCTTGAGTAGGTCGGCTCACCGGCAAACTGGCTAACTGGATGATTGGCCAGACGGCAGAATTTCTTCTTTTGGTTGTTCTGGCCAGATTGCCAGTTGACCGGTTGGCCAGTTGGCCGGGCGCCACGGAAGGCATGGCATGACGACCCAATCTTCTCCAAAGCGTCGATCCGACACTGCGCCGGCGCCTGAACTGCGGCCGGTGACAGACCTGCGTGGCGTCGGTGAATCTCTGGCCGGCAAGCTCGCAAACCTTGGCGTCACGACGATTCAGGATTTGTTGTTCCTGCTGCCGCTGCGTTACGAGGATCGCACGCGCGTCGTACCGATCGGTTCGGTGAGCGTCGGCGAACGCGCAGTCGTCGAAGGCGACGTGCTGCTGTCCGAAGTGGCGTTTCGCGGTCGGCGCCAGCTCCTGTGCCGCATCGCCGATGGATCCGGCGCAGTGACTCTCCGCTTCTTCCATTTTTCGTCCGCGCAGCAGCAAGCGCTCGCACGCGGGGTACGCGTGCGCTGCTTTGGTGAGATCCGCCGCGGACCGGGCGGCAACGAGATCATTCACCCTGAGTATCGACGCATTCTGACTGACGGCGTCGCACCGCCTGAGGAAGCGTTGACGCCCATCTATCCGCTGACGGAGGGCGTGCAACAGGGTCGACTGCGTCAGCTCACAGCGACGGCCATGCGCGAGTTTGCGAATCGCCCCGTGTGTGATTGGCTCCCGGAGGCGATCGTCGAGGAACTGCGGCTGCCCTCATTGCGCGAGGCGCTCGATTACCTGCATCGGCCGCCGCCCGATGCAAACCTTGCGCTGCTTGCGACCGGCCAGCACCCCGCGCAACGGCGCCTCGCCTTCGAAGAACTGCTCGCCCATCAGCTCAGCCTGCGTCTGCTGCGTCGGGAAATTCAACGCGACCCGGGGTGGAAGTTCCAACCCGGCGCACGGCTCGTGCAGCGGTTCCTGGAAACCCTGCCCTTCCAATTGACGAGCGCACAAGCGCGTGCGTGGGCGGAGATCGAAGAGGATCTCGGCCGACCCAATCCAATGCTGCGCCTCGTGCAGGGAGACGTGGGCTGCGGCAAGACGGTCGTCGCCGCGCTCGCCGCCGTCAGGGCTGTGGAGTCCGGCTTTCAGGCAGCAGTCATGGCGCCGACGGAATTGCTCGCGGAGCAGCACGCGCGCAACTTCAGCGCGTGGCTCGCGCCGCTCGATCTGAATCTCGCGCTGATCACTGGCCGACGTACGGGGGCGGGCCGCGTTCGCGCGCTCGGCGAACTCGCGTCCGGCGGCGCGCAGATTGCGATCGGCACACACGCCCTGTTTCAGGAGGGCGTCGAGTTTCAGCGCCTGGGTCTCGTGATCGTCGATGAGCAGCACCGCTTCGGCGTGCACCAGCGCCTGCTGCTGCGGGAAAAGGGCCTCGCCGCGGGCCGCTATCCCCATCAGCTGATCATGACTGCGACGCCGATCCCGCGAACGCTCGCGATGACGGCCTATGCCGATCTCGACGTGTCGGTGATCGACGCGTTGCCGCCAGGTCGGACGCCCGTGCGCACGGTCGCACTGCCTGAAAACCGTCGCGATGAGGTGGTCATGCGCATTCGCGACGCGTGCCGCCAGAAGCGGCAGGCGTATTGGGTGTGCCCGCTGGTCGAGGAATCGGATCAGTTGAGCGCCCAGGCCGCCGAGGAAACCGCGGCGATTCTCGCCGAGGCGCTCTCCGAACTGAACGTCGGACTCGTGCACGGCCGGATGGCCGCACGCGAGAAGGACGCCATGATGACGCGTTTCAAGGAAGGCGCAGTCGATCTGCTCGTGGCGACCACTGTGATCGAGGTCGGCGTCGATGCGCCAAACGCCAGTCTCATGGTGATCGAGAACGCGGAGCGCATGGGCCTTGCCCAGCTGCATCAATTGCGGGGCCGCGTTGGTCGGGGCTCGGCCGAGAGTACGTGCGTCCTGCTGTACCGGGCGCCGCTGACGGAGATCGCGCGCGAACGTCTCGCCGTACTGCGCGCGACGAACGACGGCTTCGAAATTTCGCGGCGGGATCTCGAATTGCGCGGCCCTGGCGAGCTGCTCGGCACGCGTCAGACCGGGCTGATGCAGATGCGCGTCGCGGATCTCGTGCGCGATGCGGATTTGCTGCCGAAGGTGCAACACGCGGCCGAATTGATGCTCGACCACAATGAGGCGAACATAGCGCCGCTGCTGCGCCGCTGGATCCGGCAGGGCGAACAGTTCGGGAAGGTATGAGACGGAATCGGCTGGAGACCGTAGGCTGTAGGCTGTAGGTCAGAGAAGATCAAGCAGATTCGATGGCGAGAGGAGCAGATTTTCGCAGCGCGCATATGGTCGAATCGTTTCTACAGCCTCCAGCCTCCAGCCCCAGCCTGGTCCCGTGAGCGCCCCCCTCGTCACGATCCGCGACCGGTTGCGCTGGTTTGGCCATCGCTTCGCCGCAACCTCGTTCGCCACAGACTTCCTGCCGGGGGCAGCGGCGAAGGTGCGCAACTACGCCGCGCTCACGCGACTCGATCGCCCGATCGGCATCTGGCTGTTGCTGTGGCCCGTGCTCTGGGCGCTGTGGTTGTCGTCCAACGGTCGGCCGGACCAGCACGTGTTCATCGTGTTTGTGCTCGGCGTGGTGCTGACGCGGTCGGCCGGCTGTGCGATCAACGATTTCGCGGACCGCAATTTCGACCGACATGTGAAGCGAACGCGCGACCGGCCGCTCGTGACGGGACAGGTCGATCCGCTGGAGGCCGTGGCGCTGTGCATCGGGCTCGGCATGATCGCGCTCGGCCTTGCGCTCACGCTCAATGAGCTGACCAGGTTGCTGACGCTCGTCGGCGCCGTGCTCGTGGTCACCTATCCGTTCTTCAAGCGCTTCTTTCCGTTGCCGCAGTTCTATCTGGGCGCCGCATTCACCTGGTCAGTGCCGATGGCGTTCGCGGCCCAGACTGGCGCCGTGCCGCGGCTCGGATGGTTGCTCTTCATTGCGGGCGTGCTGTGGACCATGGCGTACGACACGATGTATGCGATGGTGGATCGCGACGATGATCGCAAGCTTGGCGTTCGCTCGAGCGCAATCCTGTTCGGCGATGCGGACCGTTTCATCATCGGCGTCATGCAACTCATGACGTTGCTCGCTCTGTGGCTCGCAGGCCGCGAACTGAAACTGGGATTCTGGTTTGGAGCGGGCCTCGCCGGTGCGGCGATCTTTGCGCTGTACGAGCAGTTCCTCATCCGCGCACGCAAACCGGAGGATTGTTTCAGAGCCTTCCTCAACAGCAATTACTTCGGCATGTCGGTGTTCATCGGCATCGCGCTCGAATACCTGTTCCGATGACGTCATCCTCGTAAGACCCAACCGGCTTCGCTATCGCTCGCAGCAGGCTTCGCAGGAGGTCGCTCGGCGACAGGAGGCTCTAACGAGCATTCAGACAAAGCCAGGTTTGTTTCCTCCTGCCGACGATGTCGGCCCACTGCCAAGGGGCCTCCTGCCGAAGGCCTGCTGCGAGCGAGTCGAGCCGTTTTCATGGTCTTGGGTCGTGGCCGGCTCTGGCCACCGCCCATACCTCGATCTTCGAAACGCCGCCGCGCCGCAGAATCCTGGCCAATTCGTGCGCCGTGCTGCCGGTCGTGACGACATCGTCGAGGATCGCGACGTGTCGCGCCGGCGCCGGCCTGCACAGCGCGAAGGCGCCGCGGACGTTTCGGCGACGCTCCTTTCGCCTGAGCCCCGTTTGCTCGCGGGTGTCGCGTTGCCGAATCACGAGATCCGCGCGCCACGGTACGCCGATCGCGGCGCTGATGGGCCGGGCGAGTTCGACCGCCTGATTGAATCCGCGGTCGCGATACCGACGGGTCGACAGCGGCGTCGGGATGATCATCTCCGGAAACGTTCGCGCTGGCTGCGCCAGGAGCCGCCGCGCGAGCAGCGCGCCGAGCACGCGTCCACAGGCCGCTTCACGACGATACTTGAGCCCGTGAATCAGCCAGTCGAGGGGGTAGTCATAACGAAACGGCGCAAAGGCGGCATGGAAAGCGGGCCGCCGGCGCAGGCATGCGCCGCAGACCCAGGAGGCGTCTGCATCGGCGGTCAGCGGCATAGCGCAACGACTGCAGGCGACCTCGTTGGCCGGCAGATCCGATGCGCAGGCCGCGCAGAGATCGAGACCCGGCTGACCCATCTGCCGACACAGAACGCACACTGACGGCCACAAGCAGCGCAAGAACCGCGCAGCCCAATGGTCAACCGAGGTTGAGGTCGCCGGTTGACAGCCATTTGTCGCCTCCGAATACTGCAAACGCTCTCCCCGTCGGAATTCCTCGCCAGTGTGCCGCTCTCGAAGGCGCACCGCTGCGCGAGAAACCTTGAGGAATCGCGAGAAATGCTGTCCCGAGAAAGCCCGCGTCGCGTTCTTCTGACCGCCAGACTCGGCGAAATTCGTCAGGACTGGACGATCGACGAAGTGCAGGAGCTGTTTGCGCTGCCGTTTGCCGACCTCGTGTTCCACGCGCAGCGCGTGCATCGCGCCCACTTCGACCCGAACGAGGTGCAGATCAGCACGCTGCTGTCCATCAAAACCGGCGCCTGTCCCGAAGACTGCGCGTACTGTTCGCAAAGCATTCGCTTTGAAACCGGCGTCAGGCCGGAGCCCCTGATGGACATCGAGGACGTTCTCGCGAAGGCGCGCATCGCCAAAGCCAACGGGGCGACGCGGTTCTGCATGGGCGCGGCCTATCGCAGCCCGAAACCGAGACAGCTCACGCAGATCGCCGAGATGGTGAAAGGCGTACGCGCGCTTGGCATGGAGACCTGCGCAACGCTGGGCATGCTCACGGACGAGCAGGCGCGCGAACTGAAAGACGCCGGGCTCGACTACTACAATCACAATATCGATACGTCCGAGGCGTACTACGGCAAGATCATCACGACGCGCACGTATCAGGATCGGCTCGATACGCTCGCCGCCGTGCGCAACGCCGGCATCCACGTGTGTTGCGGCGGAATTGTCGGCATGGGCGAAGCGGAGCTGGATCGCGCGCAGATGCTTCATACGCTTGCGACCTTGCCGCAGCATCCCGAGAGCGTGCCCATCAATCAGTTGATGCAGGCGCCCGGTACGCCTCTCTACGGCGCGGACAAGCCCGATCCGCTTGAGTTCGTCCGCGTCATCGCCGTTGCACGCTTGCTCATGCCGCGCGCGCACGTGCGCTTGTCCGCGGGCCGCTCGGAGATGAGCGATGAGACTCAGGCCCTGTGCTTTCTTGCGGGGGCCAATTCGATCTTCTACGGCGAGAAGCTCCTCACCGCCGAAAATCCCGGCGAGCATCACGATCGCGCCCTGTTCGAGCGGCTGGGCGTGCGCGCCGAGCCGCTCCGCGACGAACAAGGCGCGCGTGCGCAGCCTGAAGCAGCCCTCGGTTGAGGTTTGATGTCTGACGGCGGCGTTTGTCCGCCGCGGCGCACCGCCGCCAGATCAGCACGGCCCCGTCCGTCCCCTTACAATCCTGCAGACCCTTTCACCTGTTGCTGCTCGTCTTCCGGATCAGTCCGCCGTTGCCGCGGCGGCTGCTTTCGTCCGCCATGCCATCCCCCGTCGACCGCGATGAGTTCTTCCTCGATCCGCGCGCAGTGCGGCGTTCGTTCGATGCGGCGAGCGCAACCTACGACGCAGCGGCCGCCGTGCAGGCTGAAATACGCCGCCGGCTGCTCGAACGGCTGGACATCGTGCGAATGCAGCCCTCCGTCGTCCTCGACCTCGGGGCAGGCGGCGGTCACGCAGCGCGCGCACTCAAGCAACGCTACGCGCGCGCGCAGGTCATCGCCCTGGACCTCTCGGAGCGCATGCTCGAACAGGCGGCGCAGCGACAGCTGTTTCTTCGCCGCTTTCACCGCGTATCCGCCGACGCGCAGCGACTGCCGCTCAAGGACGCAAGCGTCGATCTCGTTTTCAGCAACCTGATGCTGGAGTGGTGCGCGGACCCCGACGCCGCGTTCGCAGAGATCCGCCGCGTGTTGCGGCCGGGCGGTTTGTTTACATTCACCACGCTTGGGCCCGACACATTGAAAGAGCTACGCGAGGCCTGGCGACGCATCGATGCTTTTACGCATGTGCACCGGTTCATCGACATGCATGATCTCGGCGACGCGCTCATGCGAACGCGGTTCGCCGAACCGGTGATGGATGTCGAGCGTTTGACCGTCACCTACAGCGACCTGACTGCGTTGCGGCGCGAACTGAAGGCGAGCGGCTCGCGCAATCTCGCCCGGGGTCGCCCACCGGGGCTGACGGGCCGGGGACGTCTGCAGGCGCTGCATCCGCAGGTGGAGTCGATCATGCGAGCGGGCCGGCTGCCTGTGAGCATCGAAGTGATCTACGGGCATGCCTGGGCTGGCGAGATGCGCACGCCAACCGCGACCGGGGAATTCCGAGTTCCAATCAAAGGTTTGAAGCGACGATCCACATATTAAGTTTTCTACATGGTTTGGTCTCACGATGAGCAGTTTGCAGGCTGCGGACCAATTTTTATCAAATCATGGCCATCGGCGACGCACCTCTGTCCGCCCAGCCCATGCGGCTCACGCCCGCGAGCGAGCGTCGCGTTGATCTTGCCGCTCGACGTTCACTGACTTCCCGAACGGCGTGCATCTTTGTCGGAACCGTCGCCGCAACGACGTTCGCGGTCGCCGCCCCTTTCGCGTGGCATGGTTTCTGGCCCGTGCTCTTCTACGCCGCCGTGGAAGTCGCCGTGCTGATCTGGGCTGTCCACGAATCGATGTGCGATGGGCTCGAGCGCGAGACGATCACGATCGTTCAGGACTACGTCACGATCGTGCATCGTGGCCGGCACGGCGAGCGGTCTTCGGTATTTCCTCGCCATTGGTCGAGGGTTAAACTCCACGCCCCGCCGGCGGCGCTGCATCCCAGTCGACTCCTGATCGAGTCGCACGGCCGCGCCTGCGAAGTGGGTCAGATTTCTCACGGAGGACGAGCGCCGCAGTCTCGCGGTCCGTCTCAAGCAATTGGTGGGGAATGTGAATGAATCGCCCGCGCTTTGAATGAAAGAGCGTGGCGTTGAACTGCGGGCTGCTCGCACGCAAGCCCGCGACGCGCGTCGTCGCAGCGCTTCCCTGTCAGGCGCTGCGAACGCGACAGAACGAAGCACTTGGGAGCATTGGCGCCAATGTCGAAGATTCATGAAATACGCTCGCGGCCGGTATTGCAGCGTGCTTGCACTGCCGGCGCCGCGTTCGCCGCCTGGGACCTGAACATGCCGGTCGGCGTGACCGAGCTGAGCAAGCGAGATCCACAGCCTGCACATGCTGATCTCTCTGGGTCTGCGTGATCATCGCCGTGGCGGTGTTCGGCGTGATGATCTATTCGATCGTCAAGTTCCGTCATTCGCAGGGCGCGGTTCCCGCCAATTTCGACCACAGCACCCGGGCCGAAGTCGATCTGGACGATCATTCCGATCGCGATTCTCGTCGGCATGGCGGTGCCCGCCGCGGAGACCCTGATCAAGATCGAAGACACCCGCAACTCCGACCTCACGATCAAGGTGACCGGCTATCAATGGAAATGGCATTACGACTATCTCGACCAGAACGTGGCTTTCTTCTCGACGCTCGCCCGCGAGAGCGATCGCGGCGCGACAGCTCGATTCAGGCGTTGATCCGATACCAGGTCGAGAACTACCTGCTCGACGTCGACAAGCCGCTCGTCGTGCCGTCAGGCGCGAAAGTGCGCGTGCTGCTCACCGCAAGCGATGTGATTCACGCGTGGTGGGTGCCGGCGTTCGGCATGAAGAAGGACGCCATCCCCGGCTTCGTCAACGAACTGTGGTTCCGCGCGGATGAGCCCGGCGTCTATCGCGGCCAGTGCGCCGAGCTGTGCGGTCACGATCATGGCTTCATGCCGATCGTCGTCGAAGTGAAGTCGCAGGCCGACTACGAGAGCTGGCTCGCGAGCGCGAAGCAGACCTGCGTCGGCGGCGCGTCGCTCCCGTGGCCCAGCGTCGAAGAGCGCGGCGCGCGGCCGTCGTCGCGCAATAAGAGTTTCGGAGTAAGAGTTCATGAGCACTGCACATACGCACGCCGGTCACGCCGACGCACATCATCACGATGCGCACGACCATCATGGTCCCGAGAAGGGCTGGCGCCGCTGGGTGTTCGCGACGAATCACAAGGACATCGGCACGATGTACCTGCTGTTCAGCCTGACGATGTTTTTCGTCGGCGGAACGATGGCGATGGTCATTCGCGCCGAGCTGTTCCAGCCTGGTCTGCAGCTCGTCGACCCGATGTTCTTCAACTCGATGACGACGATGCACGCGCTGATCATGATCTTCGGCGCCGTCATGCCGGCCTTCGTCGGCCTTGCGAACTGGATGATTCCGCTGCAGGTCGGCGCGCCGGACATGGCGCTGCCGCGCATGAACAACTTCAGTTTCTGGATCCTGCCGTTCGCATTCACGCTGTTGCTCGCGACGCTGTTCGTGCCGGGCGGCGCGCCCGCCGGCGGCTGGACGATGTATCCGCCGCTGTCGCTGCAGACCGGCGACGTCATTTCCGATGCTGATCTTCGCCGTGCACATGATGGGCGCGTCCTCGATCATGGGCGCGATCAACGTGATCGTGACGATCATGAACATGCGGGCGCCGGGCATGTCGCTGCTCAAGATGCCGCTGTTCATCTGGACCTGGCTGATCACCGCCTATCTGCTGATCGCCGTGATGCCGGTGCTCGCCGGCGCGGTGACGATGCTGCTGACGGATCACTTCTTCGGCACGACGTTCTTCGAGGCGTCGGGCGGCGGCGATCCGGTGATGTTCCAGCACATCTTCTGGTTCTTCGGGCACCCCGAGGTCTACATCATGATCCTGCCGGCGTTCGGGATCGTCTCGGAGATCATTCCGACGTTCTCGCGCAAGCCGCTGTTCGGCTACGACGCGATGGTGTACGCGACCGCGTCGATCGCGTTCCTGTCGTTCATCGTGTGGGCGCACCACATGTTCACGGTCGGCATGCCGCTCGCCGGGCAGATGTTCTTCATGCTCGCGACGATGCTGATCGCCGTGCCGACCGGCGTGAAGGTGTTCAACTGGACCGCGACGATGTTCAAGGGCTCGATCTCCTTCGAACCGCCGATGCTGTTCGCGCTGTCGTTCCTGTTCCTGTTCACGATCGGCGGTTTCTCGGGCCTGATGCTCGCGATCGTGCCGGCCGACTTCCAGTATCACGACACGTATTTCGTGGTCGCGCACTTCCACTACGTGCTGGTGCCGGGCGCCGTGTTCGGGATCATGGCGGCGCGTGTATTACTGGCTGCCGAAGTGGACCGGCCATATGTACGACATGAAGCTCGCGAAGTGGCACTTCTGGATGTCCACGATCTTCGTGAACGTGCTGTTCTTCCCGCAGCACTTCCTCGGACTCGCCGGCATGCCGCGCCGTATTCCGGACTACAGCACGCAGTTCGCCGACTGGAACATGGTGTCTTCGGTCGGCGCCTTCGGCTTCGGTCTCTCGCAGCTGCTGTTCGCGTACATCATCTTCAAGCGCGGCCCGCAGCGGCGTGAAGGCAACCGCCAAGGTCTGGGACGGCAGCCAGCCGCACGGCCTCGAGTGGACCCTGAGCTCGCCGCCGCCGTATCACAGCTTCGAAGTCGCGCCGGAAGTGAAGTGACGATGTTCCGTCCGTCGGCCACGGCAGTCGAACGAGCAGGATCGCAGGCGCGCAGTGCAGCGCACGGCGCTGGTGGCTCGCGCTGATCGCGCTCGCGGTCTACGTCGGTTTCATCGCGCTCAGCCGTGGTGAGGGGCCATTGAACGGCGAATCGAACCGCAGACTGACCCGACAGCTGTGGCTGTTCGCCGCGGGCAGCTTCGCGTTCGGGTTTGCGCTCGTACCGCTGTACGACGTGCTGTGCGACGTCACGGGATACGGCGACCGCAGCCGGCTGGTCGTCGCGGCGACGATCGAAGAGGCGCCTGACGCGAATCGCACCGTGACGGTCGAGTTCATCTCGACGCTGCCGACGTTCGGCGATTGGGAATTTCGCCCCGTCGCCGAGCAGCCTGCAGATCCAGCCGGGCAGGCTCTATGAAGCGAAGTTCCGCGCGCGCAATCTGCGCGATCAACCGATGACAGCGGTCGCGGCGTTCCGAGCGTCGCGCCGCTGCAGGCGACTCAATACTTCCACAAAACCGAGTGTTTCTGCTTTACGCCGCAATCATTTCGCGCCGGTGAAACGCGCGAACTTGACGGTGCGCTTCATCGTCGATCCGAAGCTGCCTGCGAACATCGATCGAGTGACGCTGGCATATGCGATGTACGACGCACAGGAAGCGGTTAGCGGTTAGCGATTAGCGGTTAGTCAGAAGCGGCGCGGCGTCAGTGTCTGACTAATCACTATCACTAATCGCTAACCACTTCCAGATTCGCTGCTCACAAATCGGACCTTTCAGCAATGGCCCACGCACCCACGACACACGCGCCGGCAGACAAGTACTACATTCCCCACGGCAGCCCGTGGCCGATCATCGGTTCGGTCGCGCTGTTCACGACGGTCGGCGGCGCAGCGCTGTGGATCAATCACGCAGCGGCCGGCCCCTATGGTGATGGGGCTGGGCATCCTGATCCTGATCTTCATGTTCGCCGGCTGGTTCGGCACGGTGATCGGCGAAAGCGAAAGCCGGCTGTACAACAGCGCCGTCGATCGCTCGTTCCGCATGGGGATGATGTGGTTCATCTTCTCCGAAGTCATGTTCTTCGCCGCGTTCTTCGGCGCGCTGTTCTACGCGCGGCAGTTCTCGGTTCCCTGGCTCGGCGGCGAAGGCGTGAAGGTCTTCACGAAGTTCCTGCTCTGGAGCGACTATGAATTCCGCTGGCCGACGAATGGCCCCGGCAACGTCGGCGGCGATTTCGAAATCATTCCGGCGTTTGGCCTGCCGGCGATCAACACCGCAATCCTGCTGACCTCCGGCGTCACGATTACGATCGCACATCACGCGCTGAAGGCGGCAATCGCCGCGCGATTCTGAACATCTTCCTCGCGCTGACGTTTCTGCTCGGATTCACGTTCGTGTGCTGCAGGCCGAGGAGTACATCGATGCCTATCAGCATTAAACCTGAAGCTGTCCTCGGGCATCTACGGCTCGACGTTCTTCATGCTGACCGGCTTCCACGGGTTCCATGTGACCATCGGCGCAATCATGCTCACGGTGATCTGGTTGCGCTGCCTGAAGGGCCACTTCACGCCGACGCACCACTTCGCGTTCGAAGGGTCGCCTGGTACTGGCACTTCGTCGACGTGGTGTGGCTGGGACTGTTCGTGTTCGTCTACTGGTTGTAGACGAACACGAGTGCACTGGCGGATAGCGAACGGCGGACAGTGAGTTTCAATCCACTGTCGCCTCTCGCTCTTTCACCGTCCGCTGTCCGCTATTCGCCGGCTCGCGTTATCGCCCGAGCCCATGCGGCTCGATCATCCCCTGCGACCAGGCGATGAACAGCAGAATGAAGAGCGCGACCGACAGCGCGATGCGCAGCGTGAGCGCGCGGACCATCTTCTTCGATTCGCCCTTGTCGTTGACGAGATGAAAGAGGCCCGAGCCGAGGCTCACAACGATGGCGATCAAGCAGGCGACGATCAGTAGTTTGATGAGCGACATAGCCTAAAAGTGCGTAGGAAGTGAGGGGTGCGCGGCGCATCGGCCCCGCGCATGAGCGATAGAACTGCGCGCCTCCGCGGCCCTCATCGCAGTATATCTTGAGCCTCCGCTTCGCAAATCGGCGCTTCGCCCCAACGCTGTTCGGCAGTCTGCTGACAATGGTCGGCGTCGCGTTGTTTTCGCTGCTCGGCGTGTGGCAGCTCGACCGCGCCGAGGATAAGCGCGCATTGCTCGCGCAATTTGCAGCGGGTCAGCAATCGACTGTCGCGGTGACGGCTGAATCCGCGAGTTCATTGCCGCGCTATCAGCATGTGCAGGCTCGCGGGCGCTACGATCCGCAGCATCAGATTCTGCTGGACAACATGCCCTCGGAATCCGGGCGGGCCGGGTTATCGAGTGCTGACGCCGCTCGCGCTCGAGGCAGGCGGGTGGTTGCTTGTCGATCGCGGATGGATTGCGCCTGGGCGCGACGCGCGACGCTCTGCCGTCGATCGCAGTTGCCGCCGAGGTGCGCAGCGATCGTCGGTCGTCTTGATCGCCTGCCTGAACCCGGCATGCGCCTTGGCGAGGACAGCGCGGATCCCGGCGCCGGCTGGCCGCGCGTGCTGAATTTTCCGCAACACGCGCAACTGGAGCGCGTGCTGCACAGGTCCCTCGCCCGCGGCGTCGTGCTCCTCGATTCTGCTCAGGCCGACGGCTACGAACGGACCTGGCGAGCGACCTATCGCGTCGGGCCCGAGCGGCATCTCGCATACGCCGTGCAATGGTTCGCGTTTGCGCTCGTCGCCGTCGTCATTTACGTCATCACTGCCCTGAAGCCGCAGGCAACCTGAAATGTCCACATCAGTCGAATCAGCATCGCGCCGCTCACGGATGCTGGTCTGGATGCTTGTCGTGGTTTTCTTTGCGCCGCTCCTGGTCGCATTCATTCTCTACTACGGCGTCGAAGGCTGGCGTCCAGCCGGCGGCACGAACCACGGCGATCTGATTACGCCCGCGCGTCCGTTGCCGACGCCTGCGCTGACCTCCGCCGCGGATACGCCGCTCGAGCCGCACTTCCTGCGCGGCAAGTGGACGCTCGTCTACATAGGCGAAGGTCAGTGTGATGCGCGCTGCAGAGAAGCGCTGACGCTGATGCGTCAGACGCGGCTCGCACTGAACGACGACCTCCCGCGGGTGCAACGGGTCTTTCTCGCGACGGGACAGTGCTGTGATCGACGCTACCTTGATGCAGAGCATCGCGGGCTGATCACGGCGAAAGTCGATAGCGAGGCGGCCGCGTTGCTGCTCGAAAACGTTTCCAGGCTGCTGAGAACGGCGGCGCCGGACGCATCTACATCGTCGATCCTCTGGGCAATCTGATGATGAGCTATGCGCCCGACGCGCCACCGAAGGGGCTTTCGAGGATCTGAAGACGCTGTTGAAGTTGTCGCACATCGGCTGAGGACCAGGGCGTCATGGCGTGAGGACGTGAGGACGTAATGGCGTGACGGCGTGAGGACGTGAGGACGTGAGGCGCCGTACTCTTACGCCCTTACGCCCTTACGCCCTTACGCCACTTACGCCCTTACGCCCTCGGCCCCACGCGCCGCATGAACAAATCCAACTATCTCATCTGGTTTCGCCGCCTCGCGCTCGGGGGCGCCGTGCTCGCGTTCGTCGTCATCGTGCTGGGAGCGTGGGTGCGATTGAGCGCGGCGGGTCTCGGCTGCCCGGACTGGCCCGGGTGTTACGGACACCTCTCGGCCGAGGACGCCGCTCGCAACGTCGACGCGATCAATGCGGCGTTTCCGGAGCGGCCCTTCGAGTATCACAAGGCCGTCAAGGAAATGGTGCATCGGTATTTCGCCTCGACGCTGGGCTTCGTGATCCTGGTGCTCGCAGGTCTGGCGATCGCGAACCGCGACGATCCGGAACAGCCGCTCGCGTTGCCGATCGCACTCGTCGGCCTGGTGATCTTCCAGGGACTGCTCGGCATGTGGACCGTGACGCTTGCTGCTCAAGCCGCTGATCGTCGTGCTGCACCTGTTAGGCGGCCTGGCCACGTTCTCACTGCTCGCGTGGCTGGCGATGAAGCCGGGCGAAACTCGGGACGCGGGACTTCGGACTCCGCACCCGGGCAAGCACGCGAGTTCGCACCTCCAGCCGCCAGCCTCCAGCCTCCAGTCGCTCCGCACTCTTGCGCTCGCGGGCCTCGTCATTCTCGTGCTGCAGATCGCGTCTCGGCGGCTGGACCAGCAGCAACTACGCGGCGCTCGCCTGCCCGGATTTTCCGACCTGCCAGAACGCGTGGTGGCCGGAGATGGACGCGAACGACGCGTTCGTGCTGTGGCGCGGACTCGGCATCGATTACGAAGGCGGCGTGCTCGACCATCCCGCGCGCGTGGCGATCCATTTTGCGCATCGCCTCGGCGCGATCGCGGCGGCGCTGATCCTCGGCGCGCTCAGCATTCGCCGCGTGGCGTCGCGAGAACTGCCCGGCGTACGGATGGCCGGCGCGCTGCTCGCGATCGTGCTGCTCGCTCAACTGGTGCTTGGCCCGCTAATGGTGATGCGGGCGCTGCCGCTGCCGCTTGCAACGGCGCACAATGGCGTCGCAGCGTTGTTGCTGCTTGCAACCGTCAGGCTGAATCGAGTTTTGCGCTGGTCGTGAATCCTGACGCCGGCGCGCAAGGAAGCGCCCTGCACGGGCCGACTACCGTGAGATTGCAACGATGCGGCCGCCCGAAAGACGGTATCCCGAGATTCGCTGAGCTGAGCGGAAGGCGCCTATGCAGAGGTTGCCCAAGGCGTCTGACTCATCGGATTTCGGGCCGCCATTCCCGGTAGAATTCCTTGCGCCCGCCCGCCGCATCCTGTGCTCATCGTGGAAACATCCTCCGTTCAGCAACCTACGACCTGGCGCGACTACTACGAGCTCGGCAAGCCGCGCGTCGTCATGCTGATCATGTTCACGGCGATCGCCGGGATGTTTCTGGCTTCGCCGGGCTTGCCCCCGCCTCACGCGCTGATCTTCGGCACGCTGGGCATCGCGCTCGCCGCGTCCTCGGCCGCAGCGATCAATCACGTGCTCGATCGCCGCCTCGACGCGCAGATGGCGCGCACGCGCAACCGCCCGCTGCCGACCGGTCATTTGAGCGAGCGTCAGGCGCTCACGTATGCGCTGATCCTCGCGGTAGTCTCGATGCTGCTCCTTTCGCTCAAGGTCAACCCGCTCACCGCCCTGCTCACATTCGGCTCGTTGATCGGTTACGCCGTGGTGTACACGGTGTGGCTGAAGCATGCGACGCCGCAGAACATCGTGATCGGCGGCGCCGCCGGCGCGGCGCCGCCTGTGCTTGGCTGGACCGCGGTCACGGGCCATGTCGATCCGCACGCTCTGCTGCTGTTTCTGATTATCTTCACCTGGACGCCGCCGCACTTCTGGGCGCTTGCGATCGCCCGGCGCGATGAATATGCGCAGGCGGGCATTCCCATGTTGCCGGTTGCGTACGGCACCGATTTCACGCGACTGCACATTCTTCTCTATACGATCCTGCTCGTCATCGTGACGCTGCTGCCCTACCTCACGGGCATGAGCGGGCTCATCTATCTCGCCGCCGCTTTGGTGCTCGGCGGGTCTTTTCTGTTTCGCACATTGCAGCTCAAGGTGCGCAGCGATGAACGGCTGCCGATGCAGACGTTTGCGTTTTCCATCACCTACCTCGCGCTGTTGTTCGCCGCCCTGCTGGTGGATCACTACGTCAGGCTGTAGACCGTAGGCTGTAAGTAGAGAAGAACAGAAACAGAGACGTACATGCAGCTCGCAACGCCTCTGGCTACAGCCTACAGCCCTGTGCGGCAGCGCCATGAAGCCTAAGCGCTCGGCCATTCCCTGGCTGCTTCTCGCGGTCGTGGGTTTGATCGCGTATGGCTCGCTCTACCCGTTCAACTTCAAGCCGGAGTCGATCGACAGCGGGGTTCTGGAGGCGTTGGGTCAGTTGTCGTGGCAACGCGCCGGCCGCGGCGATCGGATTTCGAACGTACTGCTCTATCTGCCGCTCGGATTCTGCCTGTTCCTCTGGATCGCGACGCGCTTCAACCGCCTTGCGTCGATGGGGCTCGCCACGCTCGGCGGCGCACTTCTGTCGCTCATCATCGAGGTCGCGCAGGTTTACGTCTCGAGCCGCGTGCCCAGTCTCACGGACCTCACCCTGAACGCGCTCGGGACGTTGCTGGGCGCGACGGGCGGACTGAGCTGGAGCGCCCTCAGCGGCCTCATGCATCTTCCCGCCCGGCCCGAGAAGCCGGCCGGCGATCCCGGCGCCGCGCTGGTGATCGGGTTATGGCTCATGTGGCGCTTTGCGCCGTTCGTGCCGCAACTGGACCTCGGGAAGCTCAAGTCGGCGCTGCGACCGCTTTTCAGTCCCCAGTTCGAACCGGCGACGGTGTTCCTCTATCTCACGTGTTGGCTGGTCGTGAATCAGGCGATCGCGGCGTTGTTCAGCCGCCCGCGGCGCCTCGAGGCGCTGCTGATCGTCATCGCCGCTGTACTCATCGGCAGGCTCGTTGTTGCGAACCAGACGTTTGTGCCCTCTGAGTTGCTGGCCTTGCTGCTGCTGTTGCCGCTGGTGGTGCTCATGCACCGGATGACGCCCCGACCGCGTCGTGCAGCGCTGGCGCTCGCGGTCGCGGCCGTGATCTGCATCGAGGGACTGGCGCCGTTTGACTTCACCGCGCCGGGCGCGCGATTCGATCTGTGGCCGTTCCTCTCGTGGCTCGAGAACGGCCTCCCGGAGGCCCTCCGGACCATCGATTGGGCGCAACTTTTCGGCAAACTGTTTCTGAGCGGCGCATTCGTCTGGGTGATTCGCGAGGGGGGCGCGTCGATCAATACGGCTGTCGGCGTCGTCACCGCCATGGCGCTGGCGATCGAAGTGCTGCAGATCTGGCTGCCGCACGAGAGCGCCTCGATCAGCGATCCGTTGCTTGCGTTTGCAACAGGCTTGCTGATGCGATCCGTGTATATGAGGAAGGGGATGGTGATCAGGGGATAGGGAATAGTCAGACGTCAGCCATGACGCATTTGCCCCTCTGTGCTCTTGCTATCCCCTGTCCCCTGTCCCTTTTATCTGCCAACGCGCGCGCAACCGTGGAATTCCTTGCCGTCCAGCAACGCCCGCGCTGAATACGCAAAGAACTCGCCGGACATGGCGTCGCTGCATGCCCGCTCATCGATGAGGACCTCCACCTCGCGCCCCGCGTCGCTCGCCCGATATTCCACGGCGCCTTCTGCATCCTGCGTGCGCGGGCTGCTCAGCACGATCTCCCTGGGGTCCTGCGGTTGACGCCAGATGATCTGGTCGTCATGCACTTCAACGGCCCAGAACGGCTCCGTGCCGCGCGCTGCGACGATGTAGGCGGGCGCATCCGCCGCACAGCCCTTTACCCGCTCCCTGAGGCCTGCGTACAGCGCCTCTTCGAGAATGAACAATCCGGCGTACGCACGCGCCTGTGGAATCTCCTCAGCGACCGGCGCCCGCTCGCCGTACGCTTCGACATACAACATGGTTGGTGCATTCGACGCATCCCCCGCGAACGTGCGGGCCAGCACGCCGTCGGTCTGATCCAGCACCCACAGCTCGACTTGTTCATCGCAGGGGCGGAAGGTCGTGCGGTCCTGGGCCAGCATCATGACGCCGCGCTTGATCGACAAACCGGATTCAGCGGGCGGTTCCGTCGGCGATCCGGCCGCGGGCGCACCCGCCGGAGCGGAGGACGCCGGCGGGGACGCCGCGTCAGCCGCAGCCGCCGGCGTCGGCGGCTCCTGACGCGCACAAGCGGCGAACATCAGCGCAGCAATGCCGATGCCCGGCCATGCCTCAAGCGAGCCCCGCATCACGTTTCTCCCGATTTCGACAGCGACAGAATACCGCGCTGTCTTGTAAAGCGGATAGCGCATGGCGGATGGCGGATAGTCAGAAATGGATCTCTCTACCTCCGGCCGCCAGCCTCAAGTCTCCAGCCAGAGTGGCGCCTCTGCCCATCCGTGATCCGCTAACCGCCAACCGCTAACCGCTTCTTAGTAGAATGCGGCCCCTCATGGATATCTCGCCGATTCTCGCACCGCTGAATGAAGCTCAGCGCGCCGCGGTCGCCGCGCCGCTCGCACCGACGCTCGTGCTCGCCGGGGCGGGCAGCGGCAAGACGCGCGTGCTCACCCATCGCGTCGCCTGGCTGGTCCAGGTCGAACAGGCCTCGCCTCACAGCATTCTCGCGGTGACCTTCACGAACAAGGCCGCCGGCGAGATGCGCGGCCGCATCGAATCGATGCTGAACCTGCCGAGCGCCCCCTTGTGGATCGGAACCTTTCATGGCCTCGCGCATCGACTGCTGCGTCTGCACTGGCGCGAAGCAAATCTGCCCCAGGCGTTTCAGATCATCGACGCCGAGGATCAGCTGCGCGCGATCCGCAAGGTTCTGAAGGGCATGAATCTCGACGAGGCGCGCTGGATTCCGAAGGAGATCATGTGGTTCATCAACGCCCGCAAGGATGAGGGCCTCCGCGCGAAGCACCTGAAAGACGACGGCGATCCGACGCGCCGGCAGTTCATTCGTCTGTATGAGGCCTATCAGGAACAGTGCGACCGCGGCGGCGTAGTCGACTTCGCGGAACTGCTGCTGCGCGCATTCGAATTGTGGCGCGACCGTCCCGATGTGCTCGCTCACTATCGCAGGCGCTTCCGGCACGTGCTCATCGACGAGTTTCAGGATACGAACACGATTCAGTATGCCTGGTTGAAAATGCTGGCCGGACCCGACGGGCTGCCGTTTGCGGTCGGCGATGACGATCAGTCGATCTACCGCTGGCGCGGCGCCCGGGTGGAGAATCTGCATCAATTCCGGCGCGACCATCCGAACGTGCAGATGTTCCGCCTGGAGCAGAACTACCGCTCGACCGGCAACATTCTCGATGCGGCGAACGCGCTCATCAGCAACAACACGGGCCGGCTCGGCAAGAATCTGTGGACAAGCGGCGAGCGCGGCGACCCGATCCGGCTGTACGCCGCATTCAACGAGCGCGACGAGGCCGACTTCGTCGTGAACCGCATTCGCGACTGGACGAACAAGGGCGGACGACGCAGCGAGTGCGCGATTCTCTACCGCTCCAACGCGCAGTCGCGAACGTTCGAAGAGGCGTTGCTCGCCGCTCGCATTCCCTATCGCGTCTACGGCGGCCTGCGATTCTTCGAGCGGGCCGAAATCAAGGATGCGCTCGCCTACCTGCGCCTCATCTTCAATCGCGGCGACGACGCCTCGTTCGAGCGCGTCGTCAACCTGCCGACCCGCGGCGTCGGCGCGAAGACGCTCGATGTCGTGCGCAACTATGCGCGTGCGAACGCGGCTTCGATGTGGGAGGCGGCCGGCGCCTGCATCGCCGAACTCGGGGCGCGCGGCGGGCAGAGCCTCCACGCCTTCCTGCTGCTCATCGAACAGCTCGATCGTGAAACGCGCACGCTGCCGCTGCACGAGCAGGTCGACCACGTCATCAATGCGAGCGGCCTCGTGGCGCATTATCAGCAGGAGCGCGGCGATCGCGGCGAGGCGCGCGTGGAGAACCTGAACGAACTCGTCAGCGCGGCCCGCGGCTTCGAGCCGGACGGCGTCGAGGAGATGCCGCCGCTTGCGAGCTTCCTCGCGCACGCGGTGCTCGAATCCGGCGAGGAGCAGGCCAGTGAATGGGAGGACAGCGTGCAGATGATGACGCTGCACTCGGCGAAGGGTCTGGAGTTTCCTCTCGTCTTCCTGTGCGGGATGGAGGACGGCTTGTTCCCGCATCAGCGTTCGATCACCGACGTCGATGGGCTGGAGGAAGAGCGTCGCCTGTGCTACGTCGGCGCCACGCGTGCGATGAAGCAGCTCTATTTCACCTACGCCGAACAACGTCGCCTCCACGGCGTGGACAGCTATGGGACGCCGTCACGCTTCATTCGCGAGATCCCGGCCGAGTTGCTCGAAGAAGTCCGGCCGCGCATTCAGGTGTCGCGGCCGATCTACGCGCCGCGCCGCCACGCGCTCGATGAACCGCCCGCCGCCGGCGGCATTCGCCTCGGCCAGCGGGTCCGTCATGGCAAGTTCGGCGAAGGCGTCATTCTCGAGCTGGAAGGTCAGGGCAGCCACGCGCGCGTGCAGGTGAACTTCGAGCGGCAAGGCACGAAGTGGCTGATGGTCGCGTACGCGAATCTGGAGCCGGTATGAGGAGCTCGGGGCTCGGGGCCCGGGGCTCGGGTCGGACCGGACTTGAATCCGGAGCTGACTCTCGCGCCGCGCCTTTCTTGCCCGCCGGTGCATCGCCTCTCCGGCCCGAGCCCGACGCCCCACGCCCCAAGCCCTTCGCATGAAAATCATCATCCTGGGCGCCGGCCAGGTCGGCCGCACCGCCGCGCACCATCTCGCTCGCGAAGAAGCGAACGAAGTCACGGTCGTCGACGTCAACGACGAATTGCTGCGCGACCTGCAGGATCGCATCGACATTCGCACGATCGTAGGCAGCGGCGCCTACCCGAGCATCCTCGAGGCCGCCGGCGCGCGCGAAGCGGACATCTTCATCGCGCTCACGAACAGCGACGAAGTGAACATGGTCGCCTGTCAGATCGTGTGGAGTCTCTTCAACAAGGACGCGACGCGGATCGCACGCGTGCGCTCGGCCGATTACTCACGCCATGCAAAACTGTTTGTGGATGAGGACCGCGCGTTCGCGGTCGATGTGCCGATCAGTCCCGAGCAACTCGTCACGGACCACGTCGTGCGCCTCATCAAATATCCGGGCGCTCTGCAGGTGCTGGATTTCGCCGACGGACGCGTGCGGCTCGTCGGCGTAAGGGCTTTGCACGGCGGCGCCCTCGTCGGTCAGCAGCTGAAGCAGTTGCCCACGCACATCAAAGGTCGCGATGCGCGCGTCGCCGCCATCTATCGCAACGGCCAGAGCGTCAAGCCCGTCGGCGAGACGATCATCGAACACGGCGATGAGGTGTTTTTCATCGCGGCGCGCGAGGACATTCGCGCGGTGATGAACGAGATGCAGAAGCGGGAGGATCCAGCGCGCCGCGTCGTGATCGCCGGCGGCGGCAACATCGGTTTTCGCCTGGCTCAGCGACTCGAAGGCGAACATCAGGTCAAGCTGATCGAGCGCGATCAGCGGCGCGCACGCCGCATCTCCGAGCAACTCGGCAACACCATCGTGCTGAGCGGCGATGCAGCCGATGAGGAGTTGCTGCTCGAAGAGAACATCGACAGCGCGGACATCTTCGTCGCCGTCACCAACGCCGAGGAGGCGAACATTCTCTCGGCCATGCTGGCGAAACGCCTCGGTTGCCACAAGGTCATGGCGCTCATCAACCGTCCCGCTTATGCAGAGCTCATGGAGAGCGGCTCGATCGACGTCGCGCTTTCGCCGCAGCAGGTCACGATCGGCTCGCTGCTCGCGCACGTGCGTCGCGGAGACGTCGTGCGCGTGCACTCCCTGCGACGCGGCGCCGCCGAAGCGATCGAAGCGGTCGCCCACGGCACGCAGGGCGAAGGCCGTGTGATCGGCCGACGGATCGAAGACATTCCGCTGCCCGAAGGCGCAACGATCGGCGCCGTCGTCCGCGGCGATGAGGTCCTGATCGCCCACCACGATACGACCATTCAGCGCGATGACCACGTGATTCTGTTCCTCACGGATCGGCGCCATGTCGAAGTGGTCGAGCGCCTGTTCGACGTGCCGCGAAGGATGGGGAGATGAGCGGGCTCGGGGTGCGGGGCTCGGGGCTCGGGGTGGAACGAAATGGGGGGCGATTCTCACGCCGCACGCAGTGTTTTCGCAACATCGCCGGACTGCCTTCTGCTCACAGGCGCACACTAGCCTTACTCGCTGATGGTGCTGCTCCGACCCGAGCCCCGCGTCCCGAGCCCCGCGTTCCAGCATGAGCTTCTCCGTCGTCCAGCGCATTCTCGGCCTGCTGCTGATGTTGTTCAGCGTGACGATGCTGCCGCCGCTTGGCGTCGCACTTTATTTTCAGGACGGCAACTGGCAACCGTTCGCGGATGCGTTCGTGGCGCTGCTGGCGATCGGCGCCCTCACTTGGTGGCCCGTTCGACGCAAAGTGCGCGAACTGCGCGTGCGCGACGGCTTTCTGGTCGTCGCCTTGTTCTGGGCCGTGCTGGGCGTCGCGGGCGCAGCGCCGCTGCTGCTCTCGAGCGAAGTAGAGATGTCCGTGACAGACGCCGTGTTCGAATCGATTTCGGGTTTCACGACGACGGGCGCGACGGTGCTGATCGGGCTCGATGCAATGCCGGAATCGCTGCTCTACTACCGCATGCAAATCGAATGGCTAGGCGGCATCGGCATGGTCGTGCTGGCTGTCGCATTGCTGCCGATGCTGGGCGTTGGCGGCATGCAGTTGCTGCGCGCCGAGACGCCGGGTCCGGTCAAAGACTCCAAGCTGACGCCGCGCATCACCGAGACGGCGAAAGTCCTGTGGATCGTCTACGTCACGATCACGGCCGCCTGCGCACTTGCCTACTGGGCGGCGGGAATGTCGCCGTTCGATGCGCTCGCCCACAGCTTCTCGACCGTGTCCACGGGCGGCAACTCCACGCATGACGCGAATATGGGTTACTTCGACAACGAGGTCATCGAGGCGATTGCAGTCGTGTTCATGTTTCTGGGCGGCGTGAACTTCTCCCTGCACTTTCTTGCGTGGCGTCAGCGTCGCGTCGCTGACTACCTGCGCGATCCGGAGTTCCGCGCCTACTGTCTGATCCTCGTGCTGAGCGTGGCGCTCTACGCGACGGTGCTGTGGTTCAGCCGGTCGTTCGACGATCCGGCGCATGCGCTGCGTCTTTCAGTGTTTCATGCCGTCTCGATGCAGACGAGTTCGGGCTTCTTCACCGACGACTTCTCGCATTGGCCTGGCGCCTTGCCGGTGATTCTGATGTTGTCGACTTTCATCGGAGGTTGCGCGGGCTCGACTTCCGGCGGCATGAAGGTCGTACGCTGGCTGTTGATCTGGAAGCAGGGACAACGCGAGGTGGTGCAGCTCGTGCACCCGAGCGCGGAGGTGCCGGTCAAGCTCGGCTTCAAACCCATCGATCCGCGCGTCATCGATGCGGTATGGGGATTCTTTGCGCTCTACATCCTGTCCTTCAGCGTGTTGATGGTGCTGCTGATCGCCATTGGCGAGGATCAGATCACTGCGTTTTCCGCCATCGCCGCCTGCATGAACAATACGGGCACCGGCCTCGGCGAAGTAGCGGCCAATTTCCGCTCGCTGACGGAGCCCGGCCGCTGGATCTGCGTGGTTGCAATGCTGCTCGGTCGTCTCGAAGTCTTTCCGCTGCTCGTGCTGCTCTCGCCGACGTTCTGGCGGCGGTGAGGTCGGCCAACTGGCCCACCGGCCGGAACGAACAGGCATCCGACCTCTCACTCTTTGGATCTACTCTGGCCAAGTTGGCCGGTTTGCCGGTTGGCCGGTTGGCTTCTGCGGAGCGCGCCACAATTCATCACGACTTCGCCGGCGCGGATCGTTACGATGCTTCGCTGCGTTACTGCGTAGCGGCTGCGGACTGTCGATGGCTCTGCTAAAGAAATACCGGAAGCAATTCATTGCGGGGGTCGTGCTCGGCGTGGGCGTCATCGCGCTCGCACTACTCGCCTGGGTGTTCTATCTCGATCGTCAGATCACTCAGCAATTCGAAGGGCGACGCTGGACGCTGCCTGCACAGGTGTTCGCCGAGCCGACCGAACTCTATGTCGGCCAGACGTTCGGCGCAGACGCACTCGAGCGTGAGCTGAAGCGACTCGGCTATCAACGCGTCGCTAACCCCGCCAAGGCGGGCAGCTACAGTCGCAACGGCGCCCGCATCGAACTCATCACGCGCCGTTTTCAGTTCTGGGACGCTCTGCAGGAGCCGCAGGAGCTGTCGATCACGACCAGCGGTGAAGCAATCGACAGCATGCGCAACGGCCGCAGCGAGGATGTGCCGATCTTTCGCCTCGATCCGTTGCTCATCGGCAGCATCTTTCCGATCCACGGCGAAGATCGCGTGGTGGTGAAGCCCGATGAAGTCTCACCGCTTCTGCCCGCCGCGCTGAAGGTCGTGGAGGACCGCGACTTCGACGCGCATCACGGCGTCGACTTCAGCGCAATCCTGCGCGCCGCCTGGGTCAATCTGCGGGCGGGTCAGATCGAGCAGGGCGGGTCGACGCTGACCCAGCAACTGATCAAGAGTTACTTCCTCGACAATCGCCGCACGTTCGGCCGCAAGATCGAAGAAGCCGTCATGGCGTTCCTGCTTGAAGTGCACTTCAGCAAGCAGGACCTGATGAATGCGTACATCAACGAGATCTATCTCGGCCAGGACGGCAATCGCGCGATTCACGGGTTTGGCCTTGCGAGCCAGTTCTATTTCGGCAAGCCGCTCGCGGAGCTGCAACTGCATGAGGTCGCCCTGCTCGTGGCGATGGTGCGCGGCCCGTCCTACTATGATCCGCGGCGGCATCCCGACCGGGTGAAGGCGCGCCGCGATCTGGTCCTGAAGCTCATGACCGAGCACGGCGTCGTTGAAGCAAAGGCGGCGCAGCAGGCCGCAAAGCGTCCGCTCGGCATCGTGAGTTCCGGAACGCAGGCCGGCGGCTACTACCCGGCGTTCCTCGATCTGGTCCGACGGACGCTGCGTCGCGACTATCGCGAGGAGGATCTCACGGAAGCGGGGCTGCGGATTTTCTCCACCCTCAATCCGCTGGTGCAGAGCCGCGCCGAGCGGGCGTTGACGCAGGAACTCGATCGGCTCGACAAAGCGCGCAAGCAGAAGAACAACCGCAAACTTGAAGGCGTCGTCATCGTCACGGCGCCGCAGAACGGCGAAGTCGTCGCACTGATCGGCGGCCGGCAGGCGAGCTTCGACGGTTTCAATCGCGCGCTCGATGCGAAACGCTCGATCGGCTCGCTGGTGAAGCCGGTCATCTATCTCGCTGCGATCGAAAGCGGACGCTACAACGCCGCGTCCATCGTCGAGGATGGACCGGTGGAAGTGAAATTGTCCAACGGCAAAGTGTGGGCGCCGCAGAATATTTCCGAGGAGTTCTACGGCCCTGTGCCGCTCGTGCGAGCGCTCGCGCAATCCATGAATCTCGCCACGGTGCGCCTGGGTCTGGACGTCGGCCTGCCGAAAGTGACGCGCGAGTTTGTCGCGCTTGGCCTGCCGCAAGAGCCGCCGCAATTGCCGTCTGTGCTGCTCGGCGCGATCGATGTCGCGCCGCTGGAGGTCGCGCAACTCTACAACGCGTTTGCGAACAGCGGCTTCAGCACGCCGCTGCGCGCCGTGCGCGCCATCGTCGACGCCGAAGGTCAACCCTTGAGATCCTTTGCGCTCGAAGTGACGCCCGTCGCCGATCCGGCGGCCGTGTATCAGGTGAATCGAATGCTGGTGCAGGTGATGGAGCGCGGCACAGGGCGCGCCGCGCGAGCGCAGTTGCCGCAGGGCATGGTAGTCGCAGGAAAGTCCGGGACGTCATCCGACTATCGGGACAGCTGGTTCGCGGGCTTCTCCGGCAGCCATCTCGCCGTCGTCTGGATCGGTTACGACGACGACGCGCCCACGGGTCTTACGGGATCGTCAGGTTCGCTCGCCGTGTGGTCGCGACTGATGGCCTCGCTCGGAACAACCTCCTGGAGCGCCCCGTTGCCCGAGGGACTCCAGGAAGTGCTCATCGAGTATCCGACGGGGTTACAGGCGAAAGCGGATTGCGGCGCGGAGATCATCTCCGTCGCCGTGCCGCAGAACCTCCATCTGCCGTTCGCGCCAGGCTGCGAAGTCGGCGTCTTCGATGAGCTCGGTGAGCGAGCGCGAGAATGGTGGCGGGGAATCACTCGTTAGTCAGCGCGATCTGACGCCCGCCGCTGGCCAACCGGCTGATCGGCAAGGACGCGGAAAGCAGAGACAGAAATGCGAAGCACGCTTGGACCCGCCCTGATTGCCGCGCTCGCGATCGGCGGCTGCGCCGCGCCGTCGCCTTATCAGAAACCTGCGCCGGCCCCGGTTCCGTCGACGCAGGAACCCCCGGTCCAGACACAGCCCGGATCGCCGCCCACGACCGTGGAGGAACCGCAGCCGCTGCCCGAACCCATCACGCGTGAGCCGACGCTCGGGCCGGCGTCCCGCGCGCTCGTGAGTCAGGCGCAATCGCAGTTGGCGACGAAGAACTTTGCGGTGGCCGCCTCCTCCATCGAGCGTGCACTGCGCATCGAACCCGACAATCCGCTGCTCTGGATCGAGCTCGGCAAAGTACGTCAGGCGGAAGGCAACTACGTGCAGGCCGAAAATATGGGGCGCCGGGCGGTGGCGATGTCCGGCAATGCGCCGCGCGCGCAATCCGCCGCATGGAGCCTGATCGCCGAGTCCTACCGCGCACGCGGCAAGAACACTGAGGCGCGCGAAGCGCAAGCGCGGGCGGATGGGCTCAGATAAGCAAGCAGGAGAGCCGCGAAAGACCGCAAAAAAGAAAATGCATTGAACGATCAGGCGAAAGGGCTCGTCATTCTCAGATTCATTACCACACTCGGCAGAATGCGTCCTCCGCACTGCTTCACTTGCTGATTCTTTTTTGTGGTCTATAGCGGCTCTTCTGATTCTTGTTCTCGTAGATCAGCGGGTCGCCAGATTCCCCAGAAATTGCTGCGTGGCGATTTCCCAGGTCTGTTCGAGCGCGTGAGCACGACAGTTCGCTGGATCAAGGCGCAAGGCGCCTAAGGTCGCCGTGCGCAGGTCGTCATGGAGTACGCCCGTCACTTCACGCCGCACCACGTCGATCGGGCCGGTGACCGGATAGGCAGCCACCGGCACGCCGCTCGCCAGCGCCTCGAGCAGCACGAGACCGAACGTGTCCGTGCGACTCGGAAAGACGAATACATCCGCCGCAGCAATGTGCGCGGCAAGTTCCTCGCCGTGCTTGTATCCAACGAATATCACGTCTGCGTGACGGGCCTGGAGGCGTTCGCGCGCCGGTCCATCGCCGACGACGACCTTGGTTCCGGGCAACGCCAGCGAGAGAAAGGCCTCTATGTTTTTCTCGACCGCGACGCGCCCGACGTACATCGCGATTGGCCTTGGAAAAGGCAGGAAGGATTTGTCGCGCGGTCTGAACAACGACACGTCCACACCGCGCGTCCAGCGCACGATGTTGCGGAAGTTGCGGGACTCGAGCAGGCGCTGCATCGCGGGCGTAGCCACCATCGTGCGCGCCGCCGCCGAATGAAAGCGGCGCAGATGCGCATAGCTGAGGGCGAGCGGAATTGGCGCGCGCGCGCGGACGTACTCCGGAAACTGAGTGTGATACGAGGTCGTGAACGGCTGGCCGTGACGAACGCACCACGTACGCGCCGCTGCGCCAAGCGTGCCTTCCGTCGCGATATGAACCGCGTCGGGGTTGAACCCCGTGAACAATGCGGCCAGGCGGCGATACGGAAACCAGGCGAGGCGAATTTCCGGATACGTCGGGCACGGAACCGTGCGGAACTGATTTGGCTCGATCACCCGCACGTCGTGCCCGAGCGCGCACAGACCGTCCGCGGTCGCAGTCAGCGTCCGGGCGACGCCATTCGTTTGCGGTCGCCAGGCGTCGGTGACGATCGCAATTTTCACGCAGCGCGATCGAGCGAACCCGGGTCGAGGCCGCCGGTGTGCACGACGACTTCCTTGCGTTCAGTCCAACGCAGCAACGAGAGCCGCCCCTCGAAATCTTCGGTGAGCGCGGTGCAGCTTTCGACCCAGTCCCCGTCGTTGCAGTAGAGCACGCCGTTCATGCGCGTGATTTCGGCGCGATGGATGTGGCCGCACACCATGCCGTCGAGGCCGCGACGTCTTGCCTCATCCGCGAGCGCTTTTTCGAAATTGGCGATGTACGCGACCGCATTCTTCACCTTGTGCTTCAGGTACGCGGCGATGGACCAGTAAGGGAAGCCGAAGCGGCGGCGAAAGAAATTGACGTAGCGATTCAGGCGCAGCACGAACGCGTAAGCGCGATTGCCGAGCGCCCCGAGCAGCGGGCTGGCCTTGATGACGCTGTCGAACTCATCGCCGTGCAGGACCAGCAGGCGCCGACCGTCCGCCGTCACATGAATCGCTTCACGCCGGATCTCGACGTTGCCGAACTGCATCCCGTCGTACTCGCGAAATACGCTGTCGTGATTGCCTGGGATGTAGATGACGCGCGTGCCGTTTTTCGCTTTGCCGAGGATGGTGCGGATGACGTTGTTGTGCGCCTGCGGCCAGAAGAACGAGTTCTTCAGACTCCACAGATCAATGATGTCGCCGATCAGGTAGAGCGTGTCGGCCTCGAAGGAGCGCAGGAAATCGAGCAGGTACTCAGCGCTGCAGCCGCGGAAGCCGAGATGAACGTCAGAGATGAAGACAGTGCGGAAGCGGAAGAGCGGCGTGCTCGGATTCGGGCTCATGCCTGCGCATCGTTGGTCGCCATCGTTGGCGCGCAGCGTGGCTGCGCTCGATGACGGTCGGATGACGGACACACGAACATTTATTTAAGGCGGCGCGAACTTAGGCTGGACTTCTTCATGACAATGCAGGAGCGAGACCTACCGCCGCGTGTCCGGCCCGGCGAATGAACTGGCCGTCCGTCCGGTCCCCCGTCGCGCCACGTGTAGAACTTTTCGAGCGAGTTTGATCCACGCATGTGACCTATTGCGCACAAATCCTGCTTGGATTTCCCACTATTTACCTTCTTTCTCCAGCCTCTT
Organism: uncultured Gammaproteobacteria bacterium; assembly: GCA_963723505.1. Taxonomy (GTDB): domain Bacteria; phylum Pseudomonadota; class Gammaproteobacteria; order Steroidobacterales; family Steroidobacteraceae; genus Steroidobacter. The sequence goes on along the minus strand of CAVRQU010000012.1, from coordinate 243,089 downwards.
ACCGGCGTGCACCAACACGCTTAGGACATTGACGAATAAGGGATCTTTGCCCCAATTTGTGGCTGATTTTCGGGAGAAAGTGGTAATTTGTAGACCGATTGAACGATCACATGGCTCTGCGCAGCACTGAAGGCGCCTCAGGGCATTAGCCCTGACGCACTGGCGTCAGTTCCCTTATCTGCCAGCTATGCTCCAGGTTCTGTTTTCACGGATGCGTTGTCTCATTCAATGATCGGGTTGCTTCAGCGTGTATCCCGGGCCGAGGTGCGAATCGCAGACCGGGTAGTTGGCAGAATTGACGCCGGACTGATGGTGCTGGTCGGTGTGGAACGCGGCGACCGCGAGACCCAGGCAGATCGATTGTTGGAACGGCTGCTGACCTACCGGGTCTTTCCGGATACGGAAGGCCGGATGAATCGCAGCCTGCAGGACGTGGACGGCGGGTTGCTGCTGGTCTCCCAATTCACGCTGGCGGCGGATACCCGCAAGGGAACGCGCGCCGGTTTTAGCCCCGCGGCAGCCCCGGAAGAGGGTCGTCGCGTGTTCGACTACCTGGTGAAGCAGGCGCGCGAGCGGCATCGCGTGGTCCAGACCGGGGAGTTCGGCGCCGAAATGCAGGTGACGCTGACGAACGATGGACCCGTGACGTTCTGGCTGCAGGTTTCGCCGACGGACCGGAACCTCGATCTGTAGGCTATTCAACGGCGATTTAGCGTCGTCGAGCGAACGTCCCTAGGCGTCATCTGACGAGCTCGTCAGATATTCGGGCCCAGTGGCATCGTTGAAAGCTCAGCGTAGTCGACCCGTCGGGAGCTTCCCCAGGACGCGCCACGAGTCGCTCACTGAATTGGCGTATCATCAACGCGTTCGAGGCGGAGACAACGAATGGGTATTGGCTTCAAAGAACTGCTGATCATTCTCGCGATCGCGCTGCTGATCTTCGGCGCGAAACGATTGCGCACGATCGGATCGGATCTCGGCGGTGCGGTGAAGGGATTCAAGAAGGCGATGGACGAGGGCGAGGACGACGAGAAGAAACAGCTCACGTCGCCGGATCAGAAGGACGCCGACTTCGATTCGACGCCGTCCTCCGGGAAGACGGGCGGTAAGTCGAACGTTTGATCTGCGCCCGCTGACCCGACGCCCGCGACTCATGCGTCGCGTCCTGAATTCCCACGTCGCACCCGATGTTTGAAGTCGGTTTCACAGAGATCGTACTGATTCTGGGCCTCGCACTGCTCGTGCTGGGACCCGAGAAGCTGCCCGGGCTCGCACAGAAGGTGGGCCGGTGGACCGGACGTGCGCGCGCGATGGCGCGGCAACTGCGCACGCAGCTCGAACACGAAGTGACGATGGAGGAACTCGCGAAGTCGCGGCCGATGCAGAGTGCTGCACCGGAGCCGTCAGCGACCTCGCCAACGCCGTCGTCGACCGCCAGCGACGTGCCGCCTCATGCAGAGCCGGCGCCCGACCTCGATGCGACGGCTTCGGGCGTCGAGCCGGCGGCCGGGGCGCCCGTGCAGGACGCCGCTGAAGGCGCCGCGAAAGCCCCGCAATGAGCGGCGCCGAAGAAGAGAGCCTCGCGGAAGGTTCGCTGATCTCCCATCTGCTGGAGTTGCGCGATCGACTGATGCGCGCAGTGATCTCGATCGGCGTACTGTTCGTCCCGTGCGCGTTCTTCTCGAAAGAACTCTTCACGCTGATCGCACTGCCGCTCATGAACAAGATGCCGCAGGGCACATCGATGATTGCGACCAGCGTCGTCGCGCCGGTCATGGCGCCGCTCAAGCTCGCGCTGTTCGTCGCGCTGTTCGCCGCGATGCCCTACGTGCTGTATCAGGCATGGGCGTTCGTGGCGCCCGGGCTGTACAAACGGGAGAAGCGCTTCGCGATCCCGCTCGTCATCTCGAGCATCGTGTTGTTCTACGCGGGCGTTGCGTTCGCGTACTTCGTCGTGTTCCCGCTGATGTTCGGCTTTCTGACCGGTACGGCGCCCGCGGGGGTGCAGGTGATGACGGACATGACGAACTATCTCGACTTCGTCGTACTGCTCTTCTTCGCGTTCGGCGTCGCCTTCGAGATTCCAGTCGCGACCGTGTTGCTCGCTGCGACGGGGCTGGTGCGCGTCGAGACCATGGCGAAGAATCGCGGTTACGTCGTCCTCGGCATCTTCGTCATCGCCGCATTTCTGACCCCGCCGGACGCGATCTCGCAGTCCTTCATGGCCGTGCCGATGTATCTCCTGTATGAAATCGGCATCGTGATGTCGCGGGTGTTGCTCAGGGAAAAGCTGGCGCAGGAAAAAGCGGTCAGCAGTTAGCGGTTCGCGGTTAGTCGGACGGCTTGCTCCGCTCGCGGCCCGTCGCGGGCGTCTCTCTCTCTCTCGCTGCGAGGAGCCTCGATCGAGGCGGCATCGCATTGCACGGCCACAAAATCAGATATTTCCGGAAAGTCGGGCATGAGATGGTTCTGACTAACCGCCAACCGCTAAGCGCTGCTTCGAGCGTGTATACACGCGCCTTTCTTCTTGCCCCTTGCGACGATCTTCGGTGAGACTCCGCCCTCTGTAACAGTCCTGTCACTAGAACAGGTCCAGACGCGGCGCGACGCAGGCGTCATAACGAATCACAGGGGATGGGCGCTTCCAAATGAGCCAGAGCATCGAGCTGAACCCGAGCGTAGAGCGCGATTCCACGAGCGGAGCGCAGGTCCTCGGCCACCCCCGCGGCCTCATGACGCTGTTCTTCACCGAGATGTGGGAACGCTTCACCTATTACGGAATGCGGGCGATCCTCGTGCTGTTTCTCGCCGACGCCGTCCGGGGCGGCTTCGGCCTCGATGATCGGACCGCCACGGCGATCTATGGGCTCTACATCTCGGCTTCCTACATTCTGTGCCTGCCCGGCGGCTGGATCGCCGATCGGCTGATCGGCGCGCGACGCGCGGTCTGGCATGGCGGCGTCTTGATCGCCGTCGGAAATCTACTGCTCGCGCTCGGCTCAACGCCCGCGACGTTCTACGGCGGCCTGATCGTCATCGTCTGCGGCGTCGGACTGTTGAAGCCGAACATCAGCGCCATGGTCGCCGATCTGTACCCGGAAGGCGGCGGTCGTCGCGACGCGGGCTTCACGATCTTCTACATGGGCATCAACCTGGGCGCGTTCCTCGGTCCGATCGTCACGGGCTGGCTGGCCGTGAACTACGGCTGGCGACCGGCGTTCGCCGCGGGCGGCGTGCTGATGGCGCTCGGTCTGGTGCAATACAAGCTGTTCGGGCATCACCTCGGCGCCGCCGGTCTGCACACCTCGAGCGCCCATGGCGACCACGATGTAAATGCGACCAAGCGCGGCTGGTTCACGGTCGGGGCCCTGGTTGCGGGCATCCTCGTGGTCTACCTGCTGGTGCTCGGCGGCGTGATTCCCGTCAATCCGCTCACGCTCGCACAACTGACCGGCGCCGTGCTTGTAAGCGTCGCGGTCGCTTACTTCGCCTACATGTTCTTCTTCGCCGGCCTCGATACGGTCGAGAAGAAGCGCATGGGCGTCATCCTGTTCCTGTTCATTGGCTGCGCGTTGTTCTGGGCGGGCTTCGAGCAGACGGGCGCCTCGCTCAATCTGTTCGCTGAGCGCTACGTCGATCGCATGGTCGACGCTTTCAGCTTCGAGATCCCGACCGCCTGGTTCCAGTCCCTCAACTCGGTTTTCATCCTGATATTCGCCGCGCCCTTCTCGATGTTGTGGGTGGCGCTCGCGAAGAGGAACCTCGATCCATCCGCGCCCGCGAAGTTTGGTCTCGCCCTGATCCTGCTCGGTCTCGGCTTTCTCTTCATGGTCGTCGCGGCGAGCATCGTCGCGCAGGGCGGCAAGGCGATGCCGTACCTCCTCGCGCTGACCTACCTCCTGCACACCTACGGCGAGCTGTGTCTGAGTCCGGTCGGCCTGAGCTATGTCACGAAGCTGGCGCCCGCACGTTACGTCTCGCAGATGATGGGCGTCTGGTTCCTTGCAACGTCGGTCGGCAATCTGTCGGCCGGCCTGCTCGCCGGCATGTTCGAATCCGACAAGCTCGCCGCCATGCCGGGACAATTCATGCAGTTCGTCTGGTTCATCGTGGGCGCCGGCGTGGTGTTGTTCCTGGTCAGCCGGCCCGTGAAGAAGCTGATGGGCGGCGTGAAGTAGTCCGCGAACATTTTTCTACGACAAAGCGAGTCGGCGCGACGGCCGGCGCACGATTCAGGGGACTTGCCAATCATGACCCGCAATTCCGCGCGCCTGACCGCGGCGATCATCGGCATGCTCATCGCCGCCGCCTGCAGCAAACCCGGCGGCGACGAAACTCCATCCGCGTCGCGCGAGTCCGCAGAGGCCTTCGTGGCGCGTGTGAACCGCGAACTGACCGAGCGCGGCCGCGAATTGAGCACCGCGGGTTTCGCGTATGCGACGTACATCAATCAGGACACCGAGTTTCTCAACGCAAAGGCGAACGAGCGTTATCTCGAGTATTTCGGCGAGGCAGTTGAGCAAGCGAAGGCCTATGAAAATCAGCAGCTCGATCCGGCCTCGGCGCGAGCGCTGAAATTACTGAAGCTCGGCGTTGCAGCGCCGGCGCCCAAGGATCCGGCGAAGCTCGCGCAGATAAGCGCGCTCACTTCGAAGATGGAAGGCATGTACGGCGCGGCGAAGTACTGCCCGAAGGGACCGGACTCCTGCAAGGATCAGACTCAGCTCACGGACGTCATGGCGAAGAGCCGGAAGTACGATGAGCTGACGGAAGCGTGGACCGGCTGGCACTCGACCGCACGGCCGACTCGACCCGAGTACGTGAAGTTTGTGGAGCTCGCGAACGAGGGCGCGCGCGAGCTGGGCTTCGCCGACCTCGGCGCCATGTGGCGCTCGAACTACGACATGTCGCCCGAAGAGTTCTCCCAGGAAGCCGCGCGCCTCTGGAATCAGGTGAAGCCGCTCTATGGTTCACTGCACTGCTACGTGCGCGGCAAGCTGCAGAAGACGTACGGCGCCGAACGCGTGCCCGACGGCAAGCCGATTCCCGCGCATCTGCTCGGCAATATGTGGGCGCAGCAGTGGGCGGAAATCTATCCGCTGGTCGAACCGTATCCGGGCGTGTCCGATCTCGACGTCACGAGCGCGTTGGAGAAGCAGAAGTACGATCCGGTGCGCATCACGCAGTCCGCCGAGAATTTCTACGTCTCGCTGGGCTTTCCGAAGCTGCCGCAGACGTTCTGGGAACGCTCGCTGCTGAAGAAGCCGAACGATCGCGACGTGCAATGTCATGCGAGCGCCTGGCACATGGATTCGAAGGTCGATGTGCGCATCAAGCAATGCATCGAGCCGACGCAGGAACAGCTCATGACGGTGTATCACGAGCTTGGCCACGTCTTTTACTACCTCTCGTACCAGGAACAGCCGTTCCTGTTCCAGAGCGGCGCGCACGACGGCTTTCACGAGGCGATCGGGGACACGGTGAACCTGTCGATGACGCCTGCGTATCTGCATCAGATCGGGCTGGTCGGACCGGTGAGGCAGGGCGATCAGGCGACGATCAACCAGCAGATGAAGCTCGCGCTCGACAAGATCGCGTTTCTGCCGTTCGGCAAGCTGATCGATGAGTGGCGCTGGAAGGTGTTCTCAGGCGAAGTGCAGCCGGAGAACTACAACGCCGCCTGGTGGCGCCTTCGCGAGCAGTATCAGGGCGTCGCCGCGCCCGTCGCACGCACGGAAGAGGACTTCGATCCGGGCGCGAAGTACCACATTCCGGCAAATACGCCGTACACACGTTACTTCCTGTCATACATCCTGCAGTTCCAGTTCCACAAGGCGCTCTGCGAGGCGGCGGGGCACACCGGTCCGCTGCATGAATGCTCGGTGTACGGCAACGCCGAAGCAGGCAAGCGCTTCCGCGAGATGCTGGCGCTGGGCCAAAGTCAGCCGTGGCAGGACACGCTCGAGAAACTGACCGGTACGCGCCAGATGGACGCGTCGGCGATCACTGAGTATTTCGCGCCGCTTCTCGCCTGGCTGGAAGAACAGAACAAGGGGCAACAGTGCGGATGGTGACGGCGGACGCCGTTGTCCGTCGCCAGTTATCCGTTGTGCGCTACGAACAAAGCGACTGCGAGCTCCTGCGGGCAACGCACAACGGATAACGCATAACCCGGCGAGCGCGCGCAAAATCCGCGTCCATAACAACCCTTACGGACTCATTAACAATGACAACGACTCCCGCTCCCCAGCTCACGGCGCGCGCCATCATTCTCTCGATCATCCTTGCGATGATCCTTGCCGCTGCGAATACGTACCTTGGCTTGTTCGCGGGTTTGACGATCGCGACCGCCATTCCGGCAGCGGTCGTTTCGATGGCGGTGCTGCGAGTGCTCGGGGGCGGGCACATTCTCGAGAACAACATCGTGCAGACCGGCGCTTCCGCAGGCTCCTCGATCGCGGCGGGTGTGATCTTTACCGTACCGGCGCTGGTAATCCTCGGCTACTGGGACGACTTCAAATATTCGTGGGTGCTGGCGATCGCGGGTCTCGGCGGCGTGCTCGGCGTGTTCTTCTCAGTGCCGCTGCGCCGGTCGCTGATCGTCGATCAGCAACTCGCGTTTCCGGAAGGAAAGGCGGCCGCGGAAGTGCTGAAGGCGGGCGAGAATCCCGGTCCAGGCATCAAAGTGCTCGCCACCGCGGCGGGTCTCGGCGGACTCGCGAAACTGATCGCCGCGAGCGGCTTGCGCATCGTGCCGGACGCAGCCGCGCATGGAGGCTTCATCGGCAAGGCGATCGCGTACATGGGGACCAACCTGTCGCCGGCGCTGCTGGGCGTCGGCTATATCGTCGGTCTGAACATCGGCATCGTCGTGGTCGGCGGCGGCATCCTGTCGTGGAACATCGCGATCCCGATCTACAGCGCGTTCTTTCTCGACGGCAATCCCGAGCTCGCCGCGCGGCTCGCAGGCGTCGGTGCTGAAGACGCAGCAGGCGCCATCTGGAGCGCCCAGATTCGCTACCTCGGCGTGGGCGCAATGTTGATCGGCGGCGTCTGGACGCTGATCTCACTACGCACATCGCTGATGTCCGGCATTCGCAGCGGCCTTGCGGCCACGCGCGCCGGCGCCGCCAAAGTCATCGAGCACACTGAGCAGGACATGCCCATGAAGCTCGTACTCATCGGGCTGGTGCTGTTCACGTTGCCGCTCGCCATGCTGTATCAGGCGATCGTCGGGGACTTCGGCGTTTCGTTGCCGATGACGATCATCATGATCGTGGCCGGATTCCTGTTCAGCTCGGTGTCCGCATACATGGCCGGTCTCGTCGGTTCATCCAACAATCCTGTCTCGGGCATCACGATCGGCACGATCCTCTTTGCCTCGCTGGTGCTCACCGTGCTGATGGGTCGCGACGCGTCGTTGGGTCCAGTCGCCGCCATCATGATCGGCGCCGTCGTGTGCTGCGCGGCCGCGATCGCCGGAGACAATCTGCAGGATCTCAAATGCGGCTATATGGTCGGCGCGACGCCCTGGCGTCAGCAGGTCATGTTGGCGATCGGCGCGGTTTCGTGCGCGCTCGTAATGGCGCCGGTGCTGAATCTCCTCGCGAAGGCGTACGGCATCGGCGTTCCCACAGCCGATCATCCGAACCCCTTGCTTGCGCCGCAGGCGACGCTCATGGCCTCCGTCGCGAAGGGTTTGTTCGGCGGCGCCCTGCCGTGGGACCTGATCTGGATCGGCGCTGCGATCGGCGCCCTCATCATCGCGTTCGACGAACTGCAGAAGAAACGCGGCTCAGGCTTCCGTACGCCAGTCCTCGCTGCAGCGGTCGGCATCTATCTGCCGCTCGATCTCACCGTACCGATTTTTCTCGGGGGCCTGCTGGCGCACTTCGTTGAGCGCGCAGCCGGCGTTCACAACGATCCGGCCGCGGCGGAGAAGATTCATCAGAAAGGCGTGCTGTTCTCGGCGGGCCTGATCACGGGCGAGGCGTTGATGGGCATTCTCATCGCCGTCCCCATCGTCGCCGCAGGCAGCGCCGAAGTGCTGGCGTTGCCCGAGAGCTTCCGGTTCGGCGAGGGGGTCGGCCTCATCATTCTCGCCGTCATCGCGTACTTCCTGTATCGCGTCGCGTGCGACGGCGCGCGCGACGCGACCGTGAAGTGAATGGTGAGCAGTGACTTGTGAATGGGACGCACACGCCAGTCCGCAGTCACTAGTCACTCGATCACTTCTTGACGGTCATCACTTCAAACTTGCCCTTGTCGCTGATGAGGCCGGAAGCAGCCCAGGAAACAATGCTGACGACCAACGAGGCGGCGAGCGCGGTCCAGAACCCGCTGATCTGAAAGCCGCTCAGCAACAGGGCCACAAGGCCCATCATCGCCGCGTTGATGACGAGCAGAAACAGGCCCAGCGTGAGCAACGTCAAGGGCAGCGTGAGAATGACGGCGATGGGTCGCACGATCGCGTTGACCACGCCCAGCAGCAACGCAGCCGCCAGCAATGTCCCGGCGCTGTCGAACTGCAGCCCGGTAAAAATCTTCGCCGCGAGCCACAGGCCAAGCGCCACAATCGCCACGCGAAGAATGAAGGCGGTCATGCGAAGCACTCCAAGGCTGTAGACTGTAGGTAGAAAACAGAGAAGGCGCCTCGGCTGCCCTGCTTGCGACAGCCTACAGCCTTACAGCCTACAGTCTTTCCCGTTCAGGACCCAACCATGGCCTACCTCGCGATCGTCACCGTGCTCGCTTTGTTGCAGTTCATCTGGTTCGGCGTCCAGGTCGGACGCGCCCGGGCAAAGTACGGCGTCGCAGCGCCCGCCGCCAGCGGCAACGAGATTTTCGAGCGCCACTTCCGCGTGCAGATGAATACGCTCGAACAGCTTGTTCTGTTTCTGCCCGCGCTGTGGATTTTCGGGAACTACGTGAGCCCGATCTGGGCTGCCGGACTCGGCGTCGTGTTCATTATCGGGCGTTTCATTTACGCGAGCGCTTACCTTCGCGACCCCAAAGGTCGATCGCTTGGATTCTCACTCACAGCGCTGCCGACGCTCGCGATGCTGGTGGGAATTCTGGTCTGGGCCGTCCGGGCGTTGGCGAGCGGCGCCGGCTAACCGGACGGTCGTTCTCTGTTGTCCGTTCTCCGTTGCGCGCGGGAGGCGATGCCGCGATTCTGCGCACAACGCGAAACCCGAAACGGACAACCGGGCCACGGGGTCAGGCCGCCGGCGGTCGCCGCAATTCCCTGTCGTGCTGCATGCGTTGATCCGCGAGGATCATCAGTTCCTTCGGGTACAGATGATCCTCAGGAAAGTTTGCGACGCCGACGCTGACGTTGGCGCGCACCAGCCGATTCGCAACCGAAACCGTGCCGGCATAGACGTTGTTTCGAACGCGTTGCGCGATCGCGGCGCCGGTGGCGTTGTCGGCTTCGACCAGCAGGACGACGAATTCGTCGCCGCCGAGGCGTGCGGGCGACGTCGGAGTTCCGGATCGAGCGTGAAATGGCTGAGGCGACAGCCCCCAGGATCTGACTGCCCGCCTCATGACCCAGCTGCTCGTTCACCTGGGCCAGATTGTCCACGTCGATGATCAACACCGTGTAGGGCCGCCCAAAGCGTTCGGCTTTGCGGTGCTCCTGCTGCAGCACGTCCTCGAAGGCGCGCAGGTTCATGAGGCCGGTAAGCGAGTCGGTCGATGCGAGATCGCTGATGCGCTGCGCGGCGCTGCGGATCTCCTCAATGAGGCCGGCGAGAATGACGCCGACGGCGGCTCCGGGCGCGAGGGCGCTCAGCATCTGCACGCCGAATTCAGGACTGCCGATATTGGCGCCCGGCGTCGTCAGTCCCAGACTGAAAACCAGTCCGGCGATGAAGGCGGCCAGCAGCAGCACGAGCCACCAGCGCCCGAAAGCGAGCGCGACGCTGGTCAGCGGGATCAGATAGAGCGGCAGGAGCAGCGCTGCGAGCGGCGCCGGTTGCGGCGGCGAGCAGCGTGATGCACGTAGAGCGCCGCGAGAATGTCGCAGGCTGTGTCTGAGAAAACGCGGCCGCTGCAGGGACGGCAGCGCGCGAACCAGCAGCGTGCCGCCGCTGAGCAGCGCGAGCGCGCTCGCGGCCAGCATAGGATGCTCCACAGCATCGGGCGCGAACGCGAAGTGCAAGGCGCCGACCGCGAGCGCGAGCAGCTGCAGCCAGAGCAGCGCCCTGTCGACAAATCCCTGAACATCGCCCCCCGCGGACCGCTCCTGCATAAGGAGCTCAGGGCGCGCGGCTTTGGCGAATGACGCCCCGGTCTTTCTCCTTCCCTTGCAAGACATCGAGCGCGAGGCGCAGCTCATGGTCATCCTTGAGTGTCGCCATGCGCGGCAGTCGAATCGACGTCGTCGGCGTTGCGTCCTTCTCGTCCTTCTCATCGACGATCACGTCCGGTGTGATGCCGCGTTCGTGAATGGAAGCGCCCGACGGCGTGAAGTAGCGGGAAGTCGTCAGCTTGATCGCATTGCCGTCTGAGAGGGGCACGACCGTCTGCACGGAGCCCTTGCCGTAAGTTTGCCTGCCCACGAGCGTCGCGCGACCGTGATCCTTGAGAGCGCCGGCCACGATTTCCGAGGCTGACGCCGAACCGCCGTTGACGAGGACGACCAGCGGCGCGCCTGCGAGCGCGTCGCCAGGCAGCGCGTCCATCTTCGAACTTCGCGTCGTCGGCGCGGCCGTCGGCGCTGACGATGACGCCCTCTTCAAGGAACACGTCGGACACGCCGACGGCGGCCTCCAGCACGCCTCCCGGATTGTTGCGCAGGTCGAGCACCAGCCCGTGCAGCGCGCGGCTGTTCTCTTTCCTGAGCTTCGCGAGCGCGCGCTCCAGATCCCGCGTCGTGGTTTCGCTGAAATGCGTGATGCGCACGTAGCCGACGTCCGGCGCGATCAGATCCTTGCGAACGCTGTTTACCTGCACGCTGGCGCGAGCCAGAGTGAACTCGAGCGGACCGGGCTGCGCACTGCGCGCGATCGTGATTTTCACCCGCGTACCGGATCGCCGCGCATGCGATCGATCGTGTTGTTGAGGTTGTCGATATCGACCGGCACGTCGTCGATGGCGAGAATCGTATCGCCCGCGAGTACGCCTGCACGCTCGGCGGGAGTGTCTTCGATCGGCGTAACCACTCTGACGACGCCGTCTTGCAGCGCAACTTCGATGCCGACTCCGGAATACTCGCCCGTCGAACTGATGCGAATTTCATCGAATTCCGACGGCTGCGAGGTATGCGGAATGCGGATCGAGATCCGCCATCATGCCGCGAATCGCCGCCTGAATGAGTTCGTGATCGGAGACGTCCTTCGACGTACTCGTTGCGAATGTGTTCGAGCACTTCGGCGAAGACACGAGCGTCCTGCCACGGTGCGGCCTCAGCTTTCTTCTCCACCGCAGGCGCTGTCGAGGCGGCCGGCTCGATCTCACGCTGCGCATGCACCGTGCGCCCGAGCGAAAGGCCGAACCCGGCGACGACGCCCACGGTGAGAAGCAGCACGAAACGCAGCGGCTTGAGAATGGGCGACATGGAAAGGAGAGAGACGGCGCTCAAAGACGGAGCGCCCGAAGGATAGTACAGCGTCCCGAGACGGCCAATGCGGCGAGGGATGCAGCAAAACCCTGACGCACCACTACGGCGCTACCCGGCGACGCGCGCCATGCGCGGCGAGCCGGACGAACGCACCACGCCGGGCGCGCCCCTCAGCAGCTCCTGCAGGACGATTTCAAGGGGGCGCGGTCGGCCGATTGCGAAACCCTGACCGTAGTCGACGCCCAGCCGACCAACAGCCGCGAGGATCGCCTCGCTTTCGACGCATTCCGCGGTGGTGCGCAGGCGTCATCGTCTGCGCGAGTTGCACGATGGCGGTGACCATCGCCTGCGAGCGCGCATTGCCGACGAGGTCACGGATCAGCCCCCCGTCGATCTTGAGGTCTGACACGGACAGCGACTTCAGATACGTAAGCGAGGACAGGCCGCACCCGAAATCATCGAGCGCAATGGCATGGCCGAGATCCTGCAGACGACGGATGAGCACTTCCGCCCGTACGATGTTGGCGACCGCCGCGGTTTCGGCGATCTCGAAGGACAACAACCCGGGCGGCAGGTCGTACTCGCGCAGCTTGCCCTCGAGGAACGCCGGAAAATTCTCGTCGCCGAGCGACTGGCCGGAAATGTTGATCGAGAAATGCGCGCCCAGATTTGCGAGCGCCGGCGCGGCGGAGGACAAAATTTCGAGCGCGTACTGCACGACCCAGCGATCAATGTCGGTGGCGAGCTGGCAGCGCTCGGCTGCGGTCAGGAACTTGTCGGGGGCGATGGTCTCGCCTGACGGATCGATCATGCGCAACAACAGCTCGAAGCGCCGCACTGGACCATTGCGGCCCATGGGCACGATCGGTTGCGCCTCCATACGGAAGCGATCGTTAGCAATCGCATCACGCAGATCCCCAACGATCGTCTCATCGTCATGGCGCCGCACGACGCTGCGATCGGCGTCCTGATACGCCTCGACGCGGCCGCGCCCGCGGTTTTTCGCCGCCTTGCAGGCGGCTTCCGCCGTCGCGAGCGCATGAGACAAGGGCAGCCGCGTGTTGGGCACGGCGGCCAGCCCGAAACTCATCGAAAGGGCGACAGGTTCGCCGTCGCAGCTGAATTCGGCGCCCGCAATCGTACTGCGAAGATGGTCCAGAAGCGGCTGGGCGGCGTCGGTCGATGCATCCGGGAAAAAAAGTGCAAAGCGATCGCCCGCAATGCGAGCGGCGAAGGCGCCGGCGGGCAGGTTCGAGCGAATCGTCTCCGCGATCAGCGCGATCGCCTCGTCGCCCACGTGCATGCCGTGATTTTCATTGATCGCGTGCAGGCGATCGACGTCCGCGTAGGCGACGCAGTGCGTTGCGCCGTCGCTCGCCGTTCCCAGCACAGCCAGCGCTCGCTGCTCGAACGCCGGACGCGTCAGCAGACCGGTCGTCGGATCGTAAGCGTTCTGCAGGACGTACGCGACGCGGCGCGTCAGCATTTCGACGATGCGCACCTGCCGCATATCGAAGTCAGACGTCTGCAGCGGCTTGAAGAGCGCCAGCAAGCCGTCGACGCGCTGCGCGCCATGGCGGATCGGACACGCCAGAATCTTGTACGGGAGCGCGCCGAGCGGATTGTTCGGCGGCGCCTTGTTGAGCATGAGGGTGCGGCGCTGAACCTGCGCCCAGGCGAACAGACTTCGCTGCGTCTTGTCGAGCACGTCGGCGTCGATGCGCAGCGCAGCGTCTGCACAGTGCGAGATTGCAATCTTCTTGTCAGGAATCGAGAGCGCGCCGAGCGAGCAGCCGAGTTGTCTTACGCAACTACGCAACAGTTGTTCGAAGTCGGCGCCGTCGGCTTCCGCAGCCGCGCCGCTTGAATCGAGCAGCAACGCGAGGTCGTCGTTGCGGGAAGTCAGATCGCGGCGCAGATCGCCGAGGTTGTACTCGTTCACCAGTTCGCGGCTGAGCACCTGCAGGGCGGGGCGCAGCAACCCCTGCACGAGAGAGAACGGGCGCGAGCCGCTGCTGCTGTCCTGGCAACCCATCGCGAGCGCGCCAAGCAGCGTGTCGCCGTCGCGCAGGATGAACACGTAGGCGGTGTCGCCCTCCCATGAACGGGCGAAACCGTCGCGCTCATCCGCCTCGAGCTCATCGCCGCGCGCGGCATTGAGCGATTCCTCGACGAGCTGCAGCAGGTCAGGGCCATCGCAGCCGTCCGAAAGCCACAGGGGCTGACTCATACGGTCGTAGATCGCGATGCACATGGCGCGGGGCATCAGCATCTTGATGAGCTGCCCGTATGGATCGAGCGACGTCGAGAGCGCCTGCGCCTCTACCGTGTCCTCATCGTCCAGGATCGTGCCCATTTTGCCGTGCTTCCTGCCCGCCCGCGGGCACTGCGTTTCACGCACTGTGAGCGGGCATCATCGGACTGAAACGCGGCCAGTTCCTTGAAGTCGACCGCAGTTTTCGGGTGCACTTTCGACATAAGGCCGCCTTGTCATGGTCTTGCGAGCCACCCCGCAGGATCAAGGGCCTTCTTGCCCTTGCGGATCTCAAGGTAAAGACCTGGCTGGCCGACGCCGGCGGCGTCTCCCACGGCCGCAAGGAGATCGCCCGGCGCAACGCGATCCCCCACTCGCCGATAAAGCTGTTCGTTGTGGCCATAGAGGGTCATGTAGCCCCCGCCATGGTCGAGAACGACAAGCAGTCCGAGGCCGGGAAGCCAGTCGGCGTAGACCACTCGCCCGTGGTACGGAGCGCGCACCTGTGAGCCGCGTTGGGCGCCGATGATGATCCCCTGCCACTTCAGCGGCCCACCCGAGCGCAGCTGGCCAAACCGCGCCAGCACGCTGCCTTTCACCGGCCACGGCAGTTTGCCCTTGATACGCTGGAAAGGCTGCTCGTCCAGCTCGGGAAATTCCTCGATCGCGCGTCGAAGCTCCTCGATCAGCTTCTCGAGCGCGTGTGCGTCGCGCTGCAGTTTCGTGAGCTGTTCGTTGCGCGTCCTGATGCGCGACTGGACTTCGACAAGAGTTCGGGCCCGGCGCGCGCGGGCGTCCGCGAGCGCTTCAACGTCCCGGGCGTTCTCCTGCTCGAGCGTTCTCAGCTTGTCGGTTTCCGCGGCGATGTTCTCGGTCAGCAGTTCCAGATGCGCCAGATGCTCGCTGATCGCCGTGATCCGCGCCGCCCGCGCGCGGCTCAGGTATCCGTAATAGGCCATCATGCGGCCGAGCTGCGCCGGATCGCCTTGATTGAGCAGCAGTTTCAATTGCTCTTGCCGGCCGTTCATGTAGGCGACCTGAAGCTCGCCGGCGAGGGCGTTGCGTTCCCCAGCGATGCTGTGCTCTGTCTGGATATGGTCGGCCGTGAGTTCAGCCAGCCTTTTCTCGGCCGCAGCCCGGCGCGCCCGGACCGCCGCCAGCCGCTCGCGCGCGGACTGGATTTCCAGATCGGCGTCCTTGAGCTGGCGTGCTGAGGGCGTCGCGACGCGCGGCTTCTGCATGGATCGATCGGCGAATCGACTCGATCCTGCTGCGAACCTGCTTGAGCTCGGCTTCTTTGGCGTCGGCGCCGGCTGCCACCGACTGCATGGCTGGCGACGAAACGAGCGCCGCGCACCAGCACCGCCGCCAGGACGAACCTGAAACTGCCTACTTTCAACATTCTCAGCGGCCAGCTGCAGCCGGCCAGAACGCACGCGTCGGAGAGGATGCGGCTGTTATACTTCGCGCCCTTTTTTGGACCCGGCCAGGTGGGCAGAACGAGCATTCCGCCGCCGGGAACCGTCGATGCGCTGCAATGAATCGATTGATCGAATACACCACTAACCATCCGTTTCTGGTCATCGCAGCGGCGATTCTCGCCGTTCTCGCGATTGTGATCGAGATACGCCATCGCGCCCGCGGCGCAAGTGTGATCACGCCGAATGACGCCGTCCTGCTGGCGAACAGCGGCGCCTTGCTGCTCGACGTGCGCGATGCGAAGGATTTCGACGCGGGCCACATCATCGACGCACGCCACGTGCCTGCGGCCGAGATCGCGAGCCGCGCGGATTCCCTGAAGAAGTACCGGGAAAAACCGGTGATTGTCTATTGCGAAAGCGGCCTTGCGTCCGCCGGCGCCGCGCGCACGCTGCGCGCCTCCGGCTTCGGCAAGGTAGTAACGCTGCGCGGAGGCCTGCAGAACTGGCGGCAGGAGAATCTGCCGGTCATCAGGGGCGCGGCGAAGAAAGAGAGCAAGCAGGCATGAGCGCGACGCCCGGCGCCGCCCCCGACGTCGTCATGTACTCGACGGCCTGGTGCGGCTACTGTCAGCGCGCGCGTAATCTGCTGGAACGCAAGGGCGTTGCGGTGCGCGAAGTGAAGATCGACGAAGATCCGAAGGAGCGCGACATCATGCTCGCCCGCAGCAGCGGGCGGCGGACCGTGCCGCAGATTTTCGTCGGCGACCGTCACGTGGGCGGCTATGACGAGCTGGCCGCCCTCGAGCGTTCCGGCGAACTCGACAGGTTGCTGAAGAAGTGATTGCGACTGGTGACTCGTGAACAGACGGAATCGAACAGCGCGACAGCGCACGAATCACCAGTCACTAGTTGCTTCTGAAATCGGCGGCGAGTGCTGCGTCGTGGGCAGTCGCTGAAATCCGCATTACTCCACGACGCATCGAATTGAGGATTCAAATATGGTTGACGAAGTTCCCGCGGCCAACGGTCAGACAGCCGATGCGAACGGCCCGCAGTTTGCGCCGCAGGCGGTCTATGTGAAGGATGTGTCGTTTGAATCGCCAGCAGGTCCGCGCCTGACGCCGAACGCCGCGAATCCGACGATCAACCTCAATCTCAGCACCTCGGTCAACGATCTGGGCGGCGATCTGAAAGAAGTCGTTCTGACGGTGCGCGTGGAAGCGCAGGCGGCGGAGAAGACCGTGTGGCTCGTCGAACTGCAGCAGGCCGGCGCATTCGGCATCCGCAATGTGCCGCCTCAGGACATGCAGCGTCTGCTGGGAATTTTCTGCCCGAACTACCTGCTGCCCTACGCCCGCGAAGTGATTTCGAGTCTGCTGGGCCGTGGAGGCTTTCCGCAGTTCCTGCTGCCTCCGGTCAACTTCGAATCGCTGTTCAATCAGGCCGCCGCCGCCCGCGCTCAACAGCAGCAACAGCCGCCGTCGCCTGCGGCGTCGGTGAACTGATCGCCTTATGAGCCGCGCCGTGCCCGAGGCGCAAGCTTCCTCGGCGCAGATCGCAGTGCTGGGCGCCGGCTCGTGGGGAACGGCGCTCGCGATCCAGGCGGCGCGCACTGGGCGCGCCGCCGTGCTATGGGGACGCGATCGATTGCAGCTCGCTGAACTGAGCCGCGAGCGGCGCAACGCACGATACCTGCCGAACGCGGCTTTCCCGGACTCACTGCATATCGAACCGCGATTTGGGCGCCGCTGTGCGCGCAAGTCGCGATGTGCTGCTCGCTGTGCCGAGCCACGGACTGCGCGAACTCCTTCAGGCGATCGCCAGCTCCCTGCCGGACGGCGCCCGCGTCGCATGGGCGACGAAGGGATTCGAGCTCGCGACCGGCCTGCTGCCTCATGAAGTCGCGCGCGCCGTGCTTGGTGATCGCGTGCCGACCGCTGTTATTTCCGGACCGACGTTTGCGAGCGAAGTCGGCGCGGGGTTGCCGACGGCGATGACGATCGCCGCCGCCAATCAGAGCTTCGCGAGCGATCTCGCCCAGCGCCTGTCCGGATTGAATTTCCGGGCCTACACGTCGGACGATGTCACTGGCGTCGAAGTGGGCGGGGCCGTCAAGAATGTGCTCGCGATCGGCGCCGGCATTTCCGACGGCCTCGGATTCGGCGCGAATACACGCGTCGCGCTGATCGCACGCGGTCTGGTCGAAATGACGCGGCTCGGCGTCGCGCTGGGCGCCCGCAAGGACACCTTTATGGGCCTCGCCGGCTTAGGCGATCTGGTGCTCACCTGCACCGACAATCACTCTCGCAATCGTCGCTTTGGCCTCGCCCTGGCGGCGGGCGAGGGCGTCGAAGCCGCGCAGAAAACCATCGGGCAGGTCGTCGAAGGCGTCCTGGCCGCGCGCGCGGTACGGCAGGTCGCCGCGAAATCAAATGTCGAAATGCCGATCTGCGAGCAGGTGTATCGCGTCGTGCACGAAAACGTCGCGCCGAAGGAAGCTGTGAAGGAACTGATGAGTCGGGCGCTCAAGGCTGAATAGGTGATTCGTGACTCGTGATTCGTGAGTCGCAAGAAGCCCGGCAGCCGCCTCGTTCCGACTAATCACGACATCACGCTCACGACTCACGGCTCACTTCCTGGGAATCCCAGTTGGCGCCACGCCTCGTAGACAACGACGGCCGCGGAGTTCGAAAGGTTCAGGCTGCGGTTTCCGGCGCGCATCGGCAGGCGCAAACGGCGCTCGGGCGGACAGCGCTCGAGCAGCGCTTGCGGCAACCCCCGAGTCTCCGGCCCGAACACGAATACGTCGGCGGCTGCGAATTGCACCGTGTCATAGCGGATCGCGCCGCGTGTGGAAATCGCGAACCAGCGAGCCGGCTGCAGACTGTCCAGACATTCGTCGAGCGATCGCCAGGTCCGTACATTGGCCAGATCTGCATAATCCATCCCTGCGCGTCGCACCGCTTTCTCGCTGATGTCGAAACCAAGCGGCTCGATCAGATGGAGCGCCGCGCCGCTGTTCGCGCACAGCCGGATGATGTTGCCGGTGTTGGGCGGGATCTCTGGCTGGTACAGGACGACGTTGAACATTGAAGTAGCGGTTGGCGGTTAGCGGTTGGCGGATAGTGCCAAGCCGGCATCTGCGGCGCACGCTGGGTGCGCCGAGAGATGAGGCTTCGAGCGCAATCGGCTTCGTATGGCCGCCCGGCCTTCGGCTAGACTAACCGCTAACCGCTAACCGCTAACCGCTTCAATGAATCCTCTCGCCATCAATTTCTGCGGGCTGCAGTTTGCCTCGCCCATCGTGTTGTTGTCGGGTTGCGTCGGGTTCGGCGAGGAGTACACGCGCGTCGAGGGCTTCTCAAATCGCGATGCAGGGGGAATCGTGCTCAAGGGCACGACGCGCGAGCCGCGCCTCGGCAACCCGCCGCATCGCTTGTACGAGACGCCGATGGGCATGCTGAACGCCATTGGCCTGCAGAATCCCGGCGTCGATCACGTCGTCGCGAAGATTCTGCCTGCGCTGGATTTCCGTGAGACGCGTTTCATCGCGAACGTGTGCGGCTCGACGATCGATGACTACGTTGAGGTCACGCGACGTTTCGACGATTCGCCGATCGATGCGATCGAGATCAACATCTCCTGCCCGAACATCAAGGAGGGTGGGGTGCAGTTCGGCAACTACCCGGAGATGTCCGCGCGCGTCGTGTCGGCCTGTCGCGCCGTGACGAAGAAGCCGCTGATCACCAAGCTCTCGCCCAATCAAACCGACATCCGCGAAAACGCGCGGTACTGCATCGAGGCAGGCAGCGACGCCCTTGCGGTGATCAACACGGTGATGGGCATGGCGATCGACGTGAACTCACGCAAGCCGGTGATCGGCAACGTCCAAGGCGGCTTGTCGGGACCCGCCATCAAACCGATCGCGCTGCTCAAAGTTCATCAGGTGTACGAAGTCGCGCGCAGGCACAATGTGCCGATCATTGGACAAGGCGGCATTGCTTCGGCCAACGACGCGCTGGAATTTCTGATCGCCGGCGCGAGCGCCGTGGGCGTGGGGACCGCGTTGTTCTACGATCCGCTTGTCTGCAAGAAGATCAATGCCGGCGTCGCCGAATATCTCGCGCGCAACAACCTGCGCTCCGTGACGACCTGGTCGGCTCATCGTCAGCGCATCATCAGGGTGCGCCCGCTACCGCTAACGCGAAGGCGTGCTGAAGAACCGGGAAAGGAGCCGCGAGAGACCGCAAAAAAGAAAGGATAGCGAATAGCAGCGGGGAACCGGCTCTGGCTGCGCCCGTCTTCCTGTTCCTCTTTGCGGTCCTTCGCGGCTCTTCCTTTTCTCATTCTTCGTCCATCGCAAGCTCCTTCAGCTTGCGCGTGAGCGTGTTGCGGCCCCAGCCGAGGAGGCGCGCGGCTTCCTGACGGCCGCCTTCAGCCTTGCGAAGCGCCGCGCGGATCAGCGTTCGCTCGAACTCCGGCATCGCATCGTCCAGCAGAGGCGTCTCGCCGTTCGCGAGCCGGCGCTCAGCCCAGCTGGTCAATTGGCGAGTCCATTCGTCCTGGAGTTTCGCAGGTCCGGGCACGCCGCCGAGATCAATGGGAATATCTTCCGACCTGATCTCGCGACCCGGCGCGGTGACCGTCAGTCTACGGCAGGCATTGACCAACTGGCGCACGTTCCCCGGCCAATCGAAACTGGAGAGCGCAGCTGCAGCCTCAGGCGTCAGCGACTTGGATTCAACGCCGAGCTCCGTCGCCGCCTCGCTCAGGTAATGCCACAGCAGTTCCGGAATGTCCTCGCGTCGCGAACGCAGCGGCGGCACTTCGATGCGAATGACGTTGAGACGATGCAGCAGATCCTCGCGAAACAGGTTCTGTTTGACGTGCGCGTCGAGGTCCTGGTGAGTCGCCGCGATGACCCGAACATCCACCCGCACCGGCGCGGCGCCGCCCACGCGATAGAACTCGCCTTCGGCCAGCACGCGCAGCAGCCGCGTCTGCAGCTGCGGCGACATGTCGCCGATTTCGTCCAGAAAGAGCGTACCGCCGTCGGCTTGTTCGAATCGACCGCGGCGCAGCTGGTCGGCGCCCGTGAACGATCCCTTCTCATGTCCGAAGAGCTCCGATTCGAGCAAGTCGGCCGTGAACGCCGAGGTATTGAGCGCAATGAAGGACTTGTTCGCCCGGGGGCTGTGCCGATGCAAGGCGCGTGCGACGAGCTCCTTTCCCGTACCGGATTCGCCGGTGATGAGCACCGTCATGCTCGAGCGTGACAGGCGTCCGATCGCACGAAACACTTCCTGCATGGCAGGCGCCTGACCGAGCATTCCGGGGATGCCGCGCGCCTCCAGCCCCGGTTCTTCAGTGCGCACGCGCTGTTGCGCGGCGCGCTTGACCAGATCCACCGCCTGATCGATATCGAAGGGCTTCGGCAGGTATTCAAATGCGCCGCCCTGATAGGCGGCCACGGCGCTGTCCAGATCGGAATGCGCCGTCATGACGATGACCGGCAATTCCGGCTGACTGCCGCGAATTTCAGTCAGCAATTCCAGGCCGCTGCGGCCCGGCATGCGAATGTCCGTAATCAGGACGTCAGGGCGCTCGAGGCGCAGCGCGGCGAGCACTGCATCGGCCTGATCGAACGCTGTCGGCGCCATGCCGCCCTGACGCAAGGCGCGTTCGAGAACCCAGCGAATTGAGGCGTCGTCGTCGACGAGCCACACGTTAAGAGGCTTCGGCGGTGTCTGCAGCATTGAGTGGCAACAAGATCGTGAAAGTGGTTAGACCGGGGCGACTTTCGAATTCGATGAGGCCGTCGTGGCGGCTTACCAGATCCTGCGCGACGGCGAGACCGAGGCCCGTGCCGTCGCTACGGCCTGTCACGAGCGGATAGAACAATGTGTCGCGCAGATATTCGGGAACGCCCGGACCGTTGTCTTCGAACTGCACGCTGGCGACCACGCGATGGCGTCGTGCGCCGATGTTTACGTTGGTGTTGGCGCGCGTGCGGAGCATGAGCCGGCCGGGAGCGTCGCTCTTCTGGGCGAGCGCCTGCATCGCGTTGCGCCCCAGATTCAACATCGCCTGAATGATGAGATTGCGATCCATGAGCAGCGGCGGAAGGCTCGGATCGTAGTCGCGCTCGATCGTCGCGCCGGGCGGCGCATCGGCGGCGAGCAGGTGGCCGACGTGCTGCAACAATTCGTGCACGTTGATCAGCTCCTTGCGCGGCGCGCGACCGGGACCGAGCAATGCATCGACAAGCGCCGCGAGGCGATCCGCTTCGCTGATGATGATGGAGGTGTATTCGCGCATTGATGCGTCCGCGAGTTGGCGTGCGAGCAACTGCGCGGCCCCGCGCAGACCGCCGAGCGGGTTTTTGATCTCATGCGCAAGCTGGCGAATCATCAGCCGGCTGCCGCCGATCTGTGTGAGCAGCGCGGTCT
Source organism: uncultured Gammaproteobacteria bacterium (assembly GCA_963723505.1). Classification (GTDB taxonomy): domain Bacteria; phylum Pseudomonadota; class Gammaproteobacteria; order Steroidobacterales; family Steroidobacteraceae; genus Steroidobacter. Next base: position 221,399 of record CAVRQU010000012.1, on the reverse strand, counting down.
CACGCGTGATGCGCTGGTGCTGTGTAGCGTCGCTGATCTCGACCAGCGCTGAATGCGGCGCCTGCGCGTCCTCATACGGCGCTACCGTGCAATCGACGATGATTTCGCTGTCGCCATTGACGGGTCGCAACGCAAGTTCGCGGCGCGAGAACGGTCGCCATGTCTCGAGCGCACGCTCCACGAGGCCGTTCAACATGCTGGCGTCAGCGAGGAACTCTGCGAGCGGGCGACCTCGCGCCTGATTGCGGCTCACGCCGAGCAGCGTTTCGGCGGCGACGTTGAGAAAGAGAATCGAGGGAGCGTGGTCGACGATGAGCACACTGGTGCTGAGACCGTCCAGAATGCGCGCGGCGTCGACCGATATGGCGGTGGAATTCATCGCGGTGCGCACAGCCGTGTGCATTCGTCACCCCGCTCCGGAGAGCGAGCGCCGCAAAGGCGCCTGATACGCCCGCGGAACGCGCGGGCGTCGCGTGCTTAGCCGCCTTTCCCGGGGCCCGGTTTTGCGCGCGACTTGCGAACCGGCAGGTTGGTCGCCGGATCGATCCGCGGAGACGCGCCGTTGAGTGCAGCGTAGCCGGGCTGCTGCGTCAGCAATTTGTTTGCTGCGCCGCGTGGAGTGTGGCTTGGGCGGCGGACGCAGCGCGGGACCAACAGGGGGATTCGCAATGGATTCCTGACGCACCATGAACGCGACTGGCGCCGCCTCTTGCACACGCGTACCGCGTTGATCGTTGATAACCGCGATCAGTCGATGGGATCCGCGCGGCACTTCTTTCAGCTCGTAGCTCGTGGCGCTGGGTTCGAAGCCCTCGACCAGCCGACCGTCGAGATACAGATACAGTTCGTGCCCCGCCTGCAGCGCCGGTTCCACGCGAATGTTCACCGGCACGACGCCGCCCGTATTGATGAAAATTTCGCCATCCGCGGGCTTCCAGATTTCGAAGTTTCGATACGTCGGTCCTTCTTGCGCTTCCTTCTGCGGGCTGCGCTGAAGAGAATGACGGCGTCGGAGCGCTCGTCGCGGAGCGCTCGCCGCCGCCGCTGATCTCCATTCTCGTCGCGCCGGGCACCGCACGATCGGAGTAGTGCGTCACTCCGTCGCCGTCCACCCACTTCCAGACAACCTGGGCGGCGAACGCCGGGATCGCGAGAAACGCGAGCAGAAAAAGCACTGTGCGCATGACGACAGAGCATAGCCGCTTCGCCTTGACCTGACACTAACGGCGACGGCGTAACTGTGAACGCCGTCACCGAAGCTACTGCATGCAGCAGGGACGCCGGATCGGATCCGGCGATCGCCGGGCGCTCACACGCTGTAGTACAACTCGAACTCGAGCGGGTGCGTCGACATTCGCACCTTGGTTACTTCCTGCATCTTGAGCGCGATGTACGCATCGATCACGTCGTCCGTGAACACGCCGCCCGCTTTCAGGAAGCCGCGATCCGCGTCGAGCGCCTGCAGCGCCTGTTCGAGCGAATAGCACACTTCAGGTATGTTCTTAGCTTCCTCCGGGGGAAGGTCGTACAGATCCTTGTCCGAGGCGTCGCCCGGATGGATCTTGTTCTGCACGCCGTCGAGTCCCGCCATCAGCATGGCCGCGAAACCAAGATAAGGATTCGCCGTCGAGTCCGGGAAGCGCACTTCAATGCGGCGACCCTTCGGATTGGCGACCCACGGAATGCGGATCGAAGCCGACCGGTTGCGCGCGGAATAAGCGAGCATCACGGGCGCCTCGAACCCTGGCACGAGGCGCTTGTAGCTGTTCGTGCTCGCGTTGGTGAACGCGTTGATGGCCTTCGCGTGCTTGACGATGCCGCCTATGTAGTACAGCGCCAGATCCGACAGACCAGCGTACTTGTCGCCGGCGAAGAGGGGCTTGCCGTCCTTCGAAATGGACTGGTGAACGTGCATCCCGTTGCCGTTGTCGCCGACGATTGGTTTCGGCATGAACGTGACGGTCTTGCCGTAGGCGTGCGCGACGTTGTGAATCGCGTACTTGAGCATCTGCACTTCGTCGGCCTTGCGGACGAGCGTATTCGCATTGACGCCGATTTCGCACTGGCCGGCGGTAGCGACTTCGTGATGATGCACTTCGACCTTCATGCCCAGTTCTTCGAGCGCAAGACACATCGCAGAGCGCAGGTCCTGGAAGGAGTCGACCGGCGGCACGGGGAAATAGCCGCCCTTGACCCCAGGACGATGGGCCTTGTTGCCGTCCTCATAGTTCTTGCTCGAACTCCAGGCGGCTTCGATCGAATCGATCTCGTAAAAGGAGCCCGACATCGTCGTGCCATAACGAACGTTGTCGAAGATGAAAAATTCGTTCTCCGGACCGAAGAGCGCCTTGTCGCCAATGCCTGTCGACTTCAGATACGCCTCGGCGCGCCTCGCGATCGAGCGCGGATCGCGGTCATACCCCTGCATGGTGGAGGGTTCGAGCACGTCGCAACGGATGATGAGCGTGGTTTCTTCGAAGAAAGGATCCACCACGGCGGTGGTCGCATCCGGCATCAGCACCATGTCCGACTCGTTGATGCCCTTCCAGCCGGCAATCGACGAACCGTCGAACATCTTGCCGTCATCGAAGAAAGCCTGATCGATCGTGTGCGCGGGCACGCTGACGTGTTGCTCTTTGCCGCGCGTGTCCGTGAAGCGCAGATCCACGAATTTGACTTCCTTCTCCTTCAACATGCTGAGGACTTCAGCGGGCGTCGTCATGAGGTCTCCTCCGATAGGCGGCTGGATTGGATTAGCCCCGGAGCGTTCGCCGCTACGATGCCGGGGTTATTTCGTTTCGAGTTCGCAAAAATTGCAGGATCCATGCCATCGCACCACCATGGCGCAAGTGCTGGATTTCGAGGGAACGGCGGGCAGAATTTAGCACGAAGATGCACCAAGAGGGTGCAGTCGGCGCGCGGCACGCACGCATCGGGTGCCGCGAATTGATCAAAGGCCGGCGCCAGAGAGTCCTGCGCTCCCTCGGTGGGATTCGGAGCGCGCCAACTTGCGCAGGCTATACTCGCGCGCCCGCGCCGCTGGAGGTTCCGCGGGCCGCCTCGCGACCGCTGATCAATTGGGTCATCAATATGAACTGTGGGCTCAATTCGCCTTGTCTTTCGGTCATCGCCGCTCGTACATCGGCGCCCGCAAATTAGTCGGCGACTTCCCTGGATCACACCTGGATTGGGCATGGCCTCATCGAAACCTGTCGTCCCGCCGCGGACGTTTCAGCAGCTTATCTTTGCGCTGCAGTCCTACTGGTCTCAGCAGGGGTGCGTCCTCCTGCAGCCCTACGACATGGAAATGGGCGCTGGCACGTTTCATACGGCCACCCTGCTGCGCGCCGTCGGCCCTGAGCCCTGGAGCGCTGCCTACGTGCAGCCGTCGCGACGACCAACCGACGGCCGCTACGGCGACAATCCCTTTCGCCTGCAGCACTACTACCAGTTTCAGGTCGTACTCAAACCCTCGCCGTCGAACATCGTCGATCTCTATCTCGGTTCGCTGGCGGCGCTCGGGTTCGATCCGCTCACACACGACATCCGTCTTGTCGAGGACAACTGGGAATCGCCCACGCTCGGCGCCTGGGGCCTTGGCTGGGAGATCTGGCTGAACGGCATGGAGGTGACGCAGTTCACCTACTTTCAGCAGGTCGGCGGCCTCGACTGCCGTCCGGTCATGGGCGAGATCACCTATGGGCTCGAGCGGCTCGCCATGTATCTGCAGGGTGTCGAGAGCATCTACGACATCCTCTGGGCGGAAGGTCCTCTTGGTCGCGTGACCTACGGCGATGTCTATCATCAGAACGAAGTCGAACAGTCGAAGTACAACTTCGAGCTGGCGGACACAGCTCTCCTGTTCAGACATTTCGACGAGCACGAAGCGACCTGCAAATCGCTGCTCGCGAGCAATCTCGCGCTGCCCGCATACGAGCAGATGTTGAAGGCGTCGCACACGTTCAATTTGCTCGATGCGCGCAAGGCGATTTCGGTCACGGAACGCCAGCGCTTCATCCTGCGGGTACGCACGCTCGCCAAGGACGTCGCTGAAACCTATTACAAGACGCGCGAATCCCTCGGTTTCCCGATGCTGAAGCGCGCGACGGCGGGAGCTGAGAGCTGATGAGCACGCGCGACTTCCTGCTGGAGATCGGGACCGAGGAGTTGCCGCCCGCATCGTTGTTCACGCTCGCGCAGGCGTTGGCGGAGGGCGTTGTAAGAGGTCTTGATGACGCGTCGATTCCACACGGCGCGACGGAATGGTTCGCGACGCCTCGACGCCTCGCCGTGCATATCGTCGGCGTCGTGGACCGCCAGCCCGATCAGGAGATCAGGCGCCAGGGGCCCGCCGTCGCGAATGCGTTCGATGCAACCGGTCAGCCGACGAAGGCCGCGCTCGGATTCGCCGCCTCGTGCGGCGTCGCCGTCGAGCAACTCGAGCACGCCGCGGGATCCAAGGGGCCGGTGCTTCAATTCGTCGGCGCAAAGACCGGCGAGATGACGACTGTAATGTTGCCGTCCATCGTGAACGCTGCGGTGAATGTGCTCCCCATCGCACGTCGCATGCGTTGGGGCGCGGGCGAGCACGAATTCGTGCGACCCGTGCACTGGGTAGTCATGTTGTTCGGTTCCGCAGTCGTTCCGGGCGAAGTGCTCGGCGTGTCGGCCGGCAAACATTCCCGCGGCCATCGCTTTCATGCACCACGCGACATTGCTATCGCAGGCGCCGGGAAATATCGCGAGACGCTCCTGAGTAAAGGTCACGTCATCGTAGACGTCGCCGAGAGACGTGAACGCATTCGCACCGGCGTGGTTGCGCTGGCGCAAAGCATCGGCGGTCAGGCGGTGATCGATGAAGACCTGCTCAATGAGGTGACCGCGCTGGTTGAGTGGCCTGCGCCGCTCGCCGGCCATTTCGATGAGCGTTACCTCACATTACCGGAGGAGGTGCCCATCGCCACGATGCAGGACCATCAGCGATATTTTCCGGTGCGGCGCGCCGACGGCGCGCTCATGAATGCGTTCATCACTGTGGCCAATATTGAAAGCCGGGATCCGGACAAAGTTCGCGACGGCAATGAGCGCGTTGTGCGTCCGCGTCTGGCCGATGCGGCGTTCTTCTGGGAGAGCGATCGACGCCAGCCCCTGGCGGCCTATCGAGAAGGACTCAAGGGCGTCACATTTCAGAACAAGCTTGGATCCGTCTATGACAAGAGCGAACGAGCGGCGGCGCTTGCGGTTCGCATTGCTCTTGCTGTGGGCGGCGATGAGTCCGCCGCGCGCCGCGGCGCTGAACTGTCCAAGTGCGATCTGCTGACTGCGATGGTGGGAGAGTTCCCCGAGCTGCAAGGCGTCATGGGCAAGTACTACGCAGCACACAGCGGCGAGAGCGCTGAGGTGTGCGCGGCGATCGAGGAACAGTACTTGCCGCGCTTCTCCGGGGATCGGCTGCCGCAGTCCAACGCGGGCGTCGCGCTGGCTGTGGCCGACAAACTCGACACGATCGCGGGCATCTTCGCCATCGGCCAGAAACCCACCGGCGCGCGCGACCCGTTCGCGCTGCGTCGGGCCGCCGTGGGCGTGTTACGGATCATCATCGAACGGAAGTTCGATCTCGACCTGAAGGAGCTTGTGGAGGCGGCTGTGGCGGCGCAGCCGGTGCAGGCGCCCGCGAACGTGGTCGAAGAGGTGTGGACTTACCTCATGGAGCGCTTGCGAAGCCTGTATCTGGAGGACGACGCGACGCATGCGATAACCACCGAAATGTTCGACGCCGTCCTAGCGACGCGCCCGCATTCACCCCTCGATATCGACGTGCGCCTGCGCGCGCTTGCAAGTTTCCTTACGCTGCCCGAAGCCACAAGTCTCGCGAGCGCGAACAAACGCATCGCCAATATTCTGCGCAAGGCGCCCGACGACATCTCGGGCGCCGTGGACACGAGTCGGCTCGAACACGTCGCCGAGCAACGGCTGTTTGAACACGTGGTGTCGATGGAGCGCGCCGTGAATCCACTGTTTTCGCGGCGGGACTACGCGCTGGCGCTGACGCAGCTCGCTTCGCTGCGCGAAAACGTCGATCGCTTTTTCGACGATGTCATGGTGATGGCCGACGACCCTGACGTCCGGGCCAACCGCCTTGGCTTGCTGTTGCGGCTGCGTGGCTTGTTCCTGCAGGTGGCCGATTTGTCCCGCCTGCCTGGGTAGCCGGAACTCGCGCGGAGTCCAGATGCAGTTCCTCAGGTCCCTTTTGTTCACGACGCTGCTGTTCGCAGGCACGTTGTTCTACGCAGTCGCCGTATTGGCCCTTTCATGGCTGCCAGGACACAAGCTCTACGCCGTCGCGCGCAGTTGGGCGCACACACACCTCTGGCTTCTCGACAAGCTCTGCGGACTCACGTACACGGTCGAGGGTCGCGAAAACATTCCGGCGGGCGCTCACGTCTCGATGTGGAAGCACTCATCGGCCTGGGAAACGATCGCGCAGGCCAGCATCTTCCCGCCGCAATCCTGGGTGCTGAAGCACGAGCTGATGTGGATTCCGCTGTTCGGTTGGGCAGTGCACTGCCTCAAGCCGATCGCGATCAATCGCCGCGCCGGCGCCACCGCGGTAACCCAGGTTCTCGAACAGGGCAAGCAACGTCTCGAGCAGGGGTTCTGGATTCTCGTGTTTCCTGAGGGCACGCGCGTGGGCCCCGGCGAGACCCGCAAGTACGGCGTAAGCGGCGCCCTGCTCGCCTCCAAAGCTGGCTGCAAGATTGTGCCGGTGGCGCACAACGCCGGCGCATTCTGGCCGCGGCGCGGCTGGCTCAAGCGGCCGGGCACAATCCGGGTCGTTATCGGCCCGCCGATCGACGCTGCTGGTCGGGATCCGCGCGCCCTAAATGAGGAAGTGCGCGCATGGATCGAGGGAACGCTGGCGACGTTCGTCGCGGGCGAACAGACGCGCCCGACGCGCCAAGCGGAGATGTTTCCTCAATCCCAGTAAATTGTTATTTCAGTTTTATTGATCATATGAACAATAAAGGCTGCAGCGTAGCCATCATTCATCAAAAAAACTAAATATCGAGATTGGCCACTGCGAGCGCGTTCTTCTCGATGAATTCACGGCGCGGTTCGACCTGATCGCCCATCAATGTCGCAAAGATGTCGTTGGCGGCCACTGCATCCTCGATTCGCACCTGAATAAGACGGCGCGTCGCGGGGTTGATCGTCGTGTCCCAGAGCTGCGCGGGATTCATCTCACCGAGGCCCTTGTAGCGCTGAATCATCTGGCCCTTACGCGCCTGCTCCAGCAACCAATCGATCGCCTGTCGAAAGGCGCCGATGTCCTGACGCTGCTCACCCTTTGCGACGTAGGCGCCGGGTTGCAGCAGGCCGGACAGCGTTTTCGCGAGATCGGCGATGCGACGATATTCGGCGGACTCGAAGAACTCTCGGTGGATGTGCTTCTCTGTCGTCGATCCGTGCTCAGTGCGCGCCACCAGCAGCTTGGGTGACCCGCCGTCGGTGCTCTCCAGCACACGCACGCGGTACCGGCGCGCCGCGTCATCTTGCGCATTCAGTTGTGTCTCCAGCATCCGGCCCCACTGTGACAGCCACTCGTAGCGGTCGTGATCCGCCAGAGTGACTTCCGGCATGAAGAGGAGCTGCTCGAGGACGCGCTGGTCGTACCGCCGGGACGAGCGCCGCACGATCGCGACAACCTCCATCCAGCGACGAGCGAGCGCTTCCAGCGCCGACCCGGTCATCGGCGCCTGCGCTGGATCGGCGAACAATTCGGCATCCTCGAGGGCTTGCGTGAGCAGCATGGAGTTCAGTTCGGCGTCGTCCTTGACGTAGTGTTCGCTCTTGCCCTTCTTGAGTTTGTAGAGCGGCGGCTGCGCGATATAGATGTGGCCCCTCTCTATGAGTTGCGGCATCTGGCGGTAAAAGAACGTCAGCAAGAGCGTGCGGATGTGCGATCCGTCCACGTCCGCGTCCGTCATTACGATCACGCGGTGATAGCGCAGTTTGGCGATATCGAAGTCATCAGCGCCGATGCCGCAACCGAGCGCTGTAATAAGCGTGCCCACTTCGGCGGACGACAGCATCTTGTCGAACCGAGCCTTCTCGACGTTCAGAATCTTGCCCTTGAGCGGCAGAATCGCCTGCGTGCGGCGATCGCGGCCCTGTTTGGCGGATCCGCCTGCTGAGTCGCCCTCGACCAGAAACATTTCAGACAACGCGGGATCCTTCTCCTGGCAGTCCGCAAGCTTCCCCGGCAAACCGGCGAGATCGAGCGCGCCTTTGCGGCGTGTCATCTCGCGGGCCCTGCGAGCAGCTTCGCGTGCGCGTGCAGCCTCGAGAATCTTCGTCGCGACCGCTTTCGCCTGCGGAGGATGTTCCTGCAGGAACTCATCCAGCTTCGTTGCGACAGCTGATTCCACGATGCCCTTGATTTCCGAGGACACCAGCTTGTCTTTGGTCTGGGAGGAGAATTTCGGGTCGGGCATTTTGACGGACAGAATTGCCGTCAGCCCCTCGCGTGCATCGTCGCCAGACGTCGCAAGCTTGTCCTTCGTCGAAACTTCCCTCTCGATGTAATTGTTGAGAGTTCGCGTCAGCGCGCTACGAAACCCTGCCAGGTGTGTGCCGCCATCCTTCTGCGGAATGTTGTTGGTATAGCAGTGCATGTTTTCCTGGTAGGAGTCATTCCACTGCAAGCCGAGCTCGATCGTGACGGCATCCTGCTGCGTGCTAAACCACACAATCGTGTCGTGGATCGCCGCCTGATTTCGATTCAGATAACGAACGAACTCACGAATGCCGCCGTCGTATTGAAAAACCTCGTGCTTGTCGTCGCGCTCGTCCACCAACTCGATGCGCACACCCGAGTTCAGGAATGAGAGCTCGCGCAGCCGCTTGGCCAGCACGTCATAGTCGAACTCGATGTTCGTGAAGATCACGGAACTGGGCTTGAATCGAACGATCGTGCCGCGTTGATCCGTCGTGGCGCCTTCCGCCAACGGCGCTTGAGGCTCTCCCAACCGGTACTCCTGTTGGTACAAGCGACCTCCACGATGGATGGTCAGCAACAGGTACTCGGAAAGCGCGTTGACGACCGAAACGCCGACACCGTGCAAGCCGCCAGATACCTTGTAGGACGAGTCGTCGAACTTACCGCCCGCGTGCAGGACGGTCATGATCACTTCGGCCGCCGAGCGCCCCTCCTCAGGATGGATATCCACAGGTATTCCACGGCCGTTATCGGCCACGGTGACCGACTCATCGGCGTGCACTGTTACTGTGATTCGCGAGCAGTATCCGGCTAGTGCTTCGTCAATCGAATTGTCGACGACCTCGAACACCATGTGGTGCAAACCAGTGCCATCATCGGTATCGCCGATGTACATGCCTGGTCGCTTTCGGACCGCGTCGAGCCCCTTCAAGACTTTGATTTTGCTTGAGTCGTAAACGTCTGAATCTGTCATGGGCCGGCCTAAAAAAAGGGCTGCGGAATTATAGCATCGGCCGAACGCGCCCTTGTTCCACGTGAAACCTTCTGCCCACCGGCAGGCCCTTCAGGCCCTCTTCGCTTACCGCGGTTACGATGAGTTGCGCAGGAATTTGCTCCAACGCGCCGAGCAGTTTCCCCAAATTATCCACATCCAATTCGGCCGCTGGATCGTCCAATAGCAAGCAGGTGGGTCGCTCGGCCGTGACGGCGCGGAGCGCGATCTGCGCAAGCACAAAGGCTGACGCCAGCATCTTTTGCTGCCCACGAGACACGCGGTCGCGCGCTGGCGTCCCATCAACGGTGAAGACCAGATCCGCACGGTGCGGACCGACACTCGTCGTTCGGAGACGTCGATCGCGATCGCGCGCCTCTACGAGCGCTTCGGCCAACGTGTGGTCCTTGCGCCACCCTCGTCGATACTCGAGGCCAACGTGTGACCCGACGAGTTGTGACGTCCAAGCCGCGAACTCCGTCCCGAACGAGTCCAGGTATGCGTTCCGATACGCGTCTACGCTCGCAGCACAGTTGTCCAGCTCTGGGTCCCACATAGCTACCATCGGATAGGGCGCGTTTCCACGGAGAGCAGCGTTCCGCTGATGGAGCGCCCGCTGATAGCGTCTCCATGCGTGCAGGAAATCGTGTTTCACGTGAAACACGCCCCAATCGAGCAAACGCCTGCGTCTCGCCGATCCCTCCTCGATGAGCCGGTGAACGCCAGGACCAATGACCTGAATCGGGATAAGGTCGGCGACCTCTGAAAAACCAGAACGCCCTCGTCCGCCAAGGTGAACCTGGATTCCGTTTGAGTCGTATTCAACGCCGACCACTGTTGGGCCGGCTGGTCCCTGAACCCAGGCGACCAAGCGCAAGAACGGCGCTCCCATCCGAATGACCTTTTCACGCTGTACTGCACGGAAGGAGCGTCCGTGGCCGAGAAAGTAGATCGCCTCAAGCAGGCTCGTCTTGCCAGACGCGTTCGGGCCGACTATCGCCGTCGCTCGCGCGTCGAACTCCAATTGAGCGCGCTCGACGCAGCGAAGGTTCTCAACGTCGAGGGTCTTCAGCACATCCGTCGAAGTGCGCTCATAGGCGCATCGGCATGACCACGTACTTGGCTTGGGGCGTCGAGGCGGCGCTCAACAAGCAGCTGTTATTCGCATCGGTCAGTCCGATATCGACCTCCCCGGCCTCCAAGGCGCCCAATGCATCCAGGAGATAGTTCACATTGAACCCGATTTCCATCTCCTCGCCGCCGTAGCTGACCTCCAACTCCTCTTCTGCCTCCTCCTGCTCAGGATTGTGCGACTGTAAGGTCAAGAGGCCCGCCTTCACCGCTAAGCGGATGCCGCGGTATTTCTCGTTGGAGAGAATCGCCGCGCGCTGAAGCGCAGCGCGCAACAAGTCTCGATCAGCGGTAACTCGGCGCGTAGGATTTGCCGGAATGACTCGCCCATACTCTGGAAATCGTCCGTCGATAAGCTTTGAAGTGAAGCGAATATCGCCAATCTCGGCGCGAACGTGATTACTTCCAACCGCTAATTGCACCGTCCCCTCGGCACCCAAAAGTCGCTGCAACTCCAGGACGCCTTTTCGCGGCACGATCACCTGGTGGTGGGACCCCGCATCGGCATCAAGTGCGGCTTCACAAAAGGCGAGTCGATGGCCGTCAGTCGCCACCGTTCGTAGCATTTTGCCCTCCATTTCGAGCAACATGCCGTTCAGGTAATAGCGAACATCCTGCTGGGCCATCGAGAAATGCGTCTTATCCAGCAGTCGTTTCAACCCAGTTTGACTCAGCGCCAGGGTCTGTTGCGATCGAATATCTTCGACCGTAGGGAAGTCCGCTGCGGGCAACGTCGTGAGCGTGAAGCGGCTCTTGCCTGACCTCACCGTAGCGCGTTCTGCCTCAATCGTGATCGATACAGGCGCCTTTTCGGGTAATGCCCGCACGATATCCAGCAGCTTCCTTCCGGGGAGAGTGGCCTCGCCGGCCTGCTGAATGCTCACCGAGACCTTCGCGACCAGTTCAACCTCGAGATCGGTTGCGGTGATTGAGATCTGGTCACCTCGCGCGGCGACCAGCACGTTCGCAAGAATTGGCATCGTCTGGCGTCGTTCGACGACGCCGATGACAGCTTGCAGCGGCGCCAGGATCACTTCGCGCTCAGCACTGAACTTCATTGTTGTCACCTGCTCAGACCTTCTTAATCAGTGAATAGAAATTTAAGAATTATGATGATTACTGAAGGGACGCACGTCTGTGTATAACCGCTTTTTTATCATAATGGTCAACCAGTTCGGTCGCCCGAAACACAATCGGAAACCTATCGCCGACCTGTACTAAAACTGTGAGGCTTCTGTGGACAGCTTTTGCCCTTGCATGCTCCACAGCTTACCCACAGTCAACCAGCGAGGGTTCTCAACAGGTTTGAATAATCCTCGCTGGTGCGTGTGTTCGACTCGCGAAGCTCCTTGATTACCCGACACGCGTGCAGCACCGTCGTATGGTCACGGCCGCCGAACGCATCGCCTATTTCCGGGAGGCTGTGACTGGTCAGCTCCTTCGCAAGAGCCATTGCGACTTGACGAGGTCTGGCGATGGAACGGCTCCGCCGCTTCGACAGCAAATCTGCGATTCGGATCTTGTAGTACTCGGCGACAGTCTTCTGGATGTTTTCGATCGTCACGAGGCGGTCCTGCAACGCCAGCAGATCCCGCAACGCTTCTTTGGCGAAGTCCATTGTGATCGGGCGGCCAGTGAACTGCGAGTTCGCGACGACGCGCCGCAGGGCGCCCTCCAGCTCGCGCACATTCGAACGAATCCGCTTCGCAATAAAGAACGCCACTTCTTCCGGAAGGTCGACGCGGCTTACCGCCGCCTTGCTCATCAAAATGGCGACGCAGGTTTCGAGCTCGGGCGGCTCGATGGCGACTGTCAGCCCCCATCCAAATCTGGATTTCAGTCGCTCTTCGAGGCCATCAACCTCCTTGGGATATCGATCGCACGTCAGGATGATCTGTTGCTGACCTTCGAACAGCGCATTGAACGTGTGGAAGAACTCTTCCTGCGAACGATCCTTGCCGGCGAAAAACTGAATGTCGTCGATCAGGAGTGCATCGAGCGACCGGTAGGCGGTCTTGAAGTCGTTAATCGTGTTGTGCTGGAGCGCCTTGACCATGTCGCCGACAAAGCGCTCCGAATGTAGATACGCGACGCGCGCGCGATCGTTGCGGATGCGGATCATGTTTCCGACAGCATGCATCAGGTGCGTCTTGCCCAGACCCACGCCGCCGTAGATGAACAGCGGGTTATAGGCGCGCCCAGGATTTTCCGCGACCTGAACCGCCGCGGCGCGCGCGAGCTGATTGCTCTTGCCTTCGACGAAATTGGCGAACGTGAAGTCGGGGTTCAGCCGACTGCCGAGCATCGTCGGCGCCTCCCGGGCGGGACCACGCAGATTTCCGGGCGCACTCGGCATTATGGGCGCCGGCGCGCGGGACCCAACCTCGAGGACGACGGCGGGCGCAGGCTGCGCGCCTGCGTCGACCAATTCCGAAATCCGGCTCACTACGTTCTCATTGACCCAATCGACGACGAAGCGATTGGGGGCGAGCAGACGCAGAGTTCGACCGTCTTCGACCGCCTGCAGCGGCCGGATCCAGGTATTGAATTGTTGCTCCGGCAGCTCCGCCTCGAGTTGCGCGAGACAGCGCCGCCATAACGAACCCTGCACGGTTTCGTCCCCTGATGGAATCAACGAAAAATTGAAATTGCTTGCGCGCGATGACGCGAGAGCGGGCGAGTCTATACCGATGCGGCGAGGGTTATCCACAGGCCAGAGAAGAGCGGCTCGATCAGTGCGCCAGTCCTCAGCGCAGCGAAGGCGCGATCGCCTGAATCGCCGCAACTGAACAACTCAAAGTGCGCATTCGCCGGAACCGATCAATACAAGCTTGACACCCCTATGGCCGCTGCGTACCCTTGCCGCCCTTCTTTTTCCGCCCACCATGTGCTTGTTTTAGCGCAATTTTCCCGGCGAGAGCCAGCATGAAGCGTACTTACCAACCGAGCAAACTGCATCGTCAACGCACACACGGGTTCCGTGCACGAATGGCTACCCGCGCCGGACGTCAGGTGCTTGCTCGCCGCCGCGCGAAAGGGCGTAAGCGCCTGAGCGTCTGAAGCCGGGTCCACCTGGCCTCATTCCTCCGATCATCGACTTGCAAGCAACTGCCCGGCCGTTCAAACCGGCGCAGCGTCTCAAGGCCAAATCCGAATTCGATCGCGTGTATCGTGACGCGCGCCGCTCCGCCGACGGCTCGTTTGCGATCTTCACGCGCAGCAATGACGGCGGCATCCCGCGCCTCGGACTCTCTATCGCCGCGCGGGTCATCGGCAACGCCGTGCGACGCAATCGCATCAAGCGGCTCGTTCGCGAATCGTTTCGACAACACCAACATGAACTGCCGGCGGTCGATATCGTGGTCAACGCACGCTCTGGGGCGCGCGACGCGGACAACGCATCCATCGTGCGTAGCCTCGAAAAACACTGGTGTACGGTGATCAGGCAATGCGCATCGTGCTGATATCGCTGATCCGTCTGTACCGCTGCTGCGTGAGCCCCCTGCTTGGGCCGAACTGTCGCTTCTACCCGAGCTGCTCGTGCTATGCGGAAGAAGCGCTTGCACAGCATGGCGCCCTGCGCGGCGGCTCCCTCGCGCTGCGCCGGATCCTGCGCTGTCATCCGTGGCATCCCGGCGGATACGACCCCGTCCCGCCGTCCTCATCCCTGAAGCCCATGTCCCATGGATAATCAACGCGTATTCGTCTGGGCGGCGCTCGCCCTCGTGCTGTGGCTGAACTATCTGGCCTGGCAACGCGATTACGCTCCTCAGCCGGCGCCCGCTGCTCCTGCCGCAACGACGAGCCGTGAATCACAACCCGCCTCACAGGCCAACCTGCCGGAACTGCCGACCGAAGCAGCAACGCCATCGGCTGCGCCCAGCGCGAGCCCTGCACCCGAAGCATCCGCGTCGCAGACGGCGGCGGGGGCGGTGATCCGCGTCACCACGGACGTGCTGTCTTTGGACATCAGCACCCGCGGCGGCGAGCTGATTCGCGCCGACCTGCTGAAGTATCCGAAGGTGAAGAATCAGCCGGACGTTCCGGTGCGGCTCTTCAATGCATCCAATCCCGGATTCTTCGTCGCTCGCTCCGGTCTGCGCGCCGCCGACAATCGCGCTGAGCCGACGCATCTCGCGACGTACGAAAGCGCGGCGACTGAGTATCAGCTCAAGCCGGGCGATTCCAGGCTCAGCGTTCCGCTCACCTGGTCCGACGGTGCGGGTCTCGCCGTCACGAAGACCTATACCTTTCAGCCTGGCAGCTATCGCATCGAGGTTGCGTACGATGTGACGAATCAGTCGGACGCCGACTGGAAGGCTGCCTCGTACGTGCAGCTGGTGCGTCACTACGAGCACGTAGAACGTTCGTATTTCCGCGTCGAGACCTACGCCTACCGCGGCCCCGCCATCTTCGACGGCAAGGCGTATCACAAGCTGAATGTCGAGGACGAAGACGACCGCGCCTACAGGAGCACCATTACTGGCGGCTGGACGGCGGCTCTGCAGCATCACTTCGTCGCCGCCGCCGTGCCGCCGGTGGACGCAAGCTACGACTATCAGTTGAGCGTCGATCCGGACCAGGACTTCACGCTCTCCTACCGCGGCCCGCTCATTTCAGTCCCTGCGGGCGGCGCGCATACCTACAAGGAGACGCTGTTCGTCGGACCGAAACTCCAGGAGCAGCTTGAGGCTACCGGGCCGCGTCTCGAACTCGTCGCCGACTACGGCAAGCTCACGATCATTGCTCAGCCTCTTTTCTGGTTGCTCGAAAAGGTTTACGCCTTCATCGGCAACTGGGGCTGGGCGATCGTCATCGTCACGTTCCTGATCAAGCTCGCCTTCTACAAGTTGACCGCGGCGAGCGGCCGTTCGATGGCCAAAATGCGCAACCTCGGTCCGCGCATCAAGACGATTCAGGAGCGCTACAAGGACGACCGCGAACAGCTGGGCCGGCAGATGATGGAGCTTTACAAGCGCGAGAAGATCAATCCGCTCGCCGGCTGCCTGCCCATTCTGATCCAGATTCCTTTCTTCCTGGCGTTCTACTGGGTGCTGCTCGAGAGCGTCGAAATGCGCCAGGCGCCGTTTCTCGGCTGGATCACGGATCTGTCCGCGCGCGATCCGTTCTTCATCCTGCCGATCCTGATGGGGGCGGCGATGTTTGCGCAGTTCAAGCTGCAGCCCATGCCGAGCACGGATCCCGTGCAGGCGAAGATCTTCATGTTCATGCCCATCATCATGTCGGTCACCATGGCCTGGTTCCCCGCTGGTCTGGTGTTGTACTGGCTGACGAATACGCTGCTGTCGATCGCGCAGCAGTGGCGCATCAACAAACTCGTGTCCGCCGAGCAAAAGAAGGGTTAGCGCGGCTGCGGTTTACGGTCCGAGTTGGCGCGCTGCGTTTCTCGCGACAGACTATGGCGCATGGACCATGGCGGCCATAAGTCAGGCGACACAATCGCTGCGATCGCCACGCCCGCGGGCAGGGGAGGCATCGGCGTCGTCAGACTCTCTGGCCCACGAGTCTCGGCTATAGCGCAGGAGATTCTTGGCGAGCTGCCGACGCCGCGCCGCGCTGCGCTGCGTATCTTTCGCGATGCGAACGGCGAGATGCTCGATGGGGGCCTCGCGCTCTATTTTCCGGCGCCCACATCGTTCACCGGCGAAGACGTGCTGGAATTACACGGTCACGGTGGACCGATCGTGATGGACATGATCCTCGCCCGCACGCTGGAACTCGGTGCGCGCGCGGCCGCGCCGGGCGAATTCAGTCAGCGCGCCTTCCTCAATGACAAACTGGACCTCTCCCAGGCCGAGGCGATCGCTGATCTGATCGATAGCGGCTCGACGGAAGCGGCGCGCGCTGCGTTGCGTTCGTTGCAGGGGGAGTTCTCCGTCGCCGTGCACTCGCTGACCGATGCGGTCAGCGAGACGCGGATGCACGTCGAGGCGGCGATCGACTTTCCCGAAGAAGAGGTCGACTTTCTCGCCGATAGGGTGCTGCGCGACCGGATCGTCAATGCGATTGACCTCTGCGCGCAGATCACTGCGAAGGCGCGTCAGGGCGCGTTGCTCCGTGAAGGAATGACGATCGTCATCGCCGGCCGTCCGAACGCCGGCAAGTCGAGTCTGTTGAACAATCTGGCGGGCTACGACGCGGCGATCGTCACCGATATTCCGGGTACGACGCGCGATGTGCTGCGCGAACGCATCCACATCGACGGCATGCCGCTGCACGTCGCCGACACCGCCGGTCTGCGCGAGGAAGCCGATATTGTCGAGACCGAGGGCATCCGTCGCGCTCGACAGGAAATGACGCGGGCGGATCGCATCCTGTACGTCATCGATGCGACCCGGATGCTCGATGGTGAGTCGATGCAGGCGGAGATCGCGAGCCTGCCGCGGGACACGCCGGTCACGCTCGTGATCAACAAGATCGATGCGGTCGGCGCACGCGCACGCTATGAGCAATCCTCGCCGCCACGCATCCATCTCTCCGCAACGACAGGCGAAGGCGTGGACTTGCTGCGCGAGCATCTGAAGGAATGCATTGGCTTTCACGGCGCGGACGCGGGCACCATTTCCGCGCGACGCCGGCATCTCGACGCGCTTGCACGCGCGGACGCGCATCTGCACGAGGCCGAACGCCAGCTCACCGAATGCCGCGCCGGCGAGTTGATGGCCGAAGAACTCCGTCAGGCCCAGCAGAGCCTTGCCGAAATCACCGGCGAATTCACCTCGGACGACCTGCTCGGGCGTATCTTCGCCAGTTTCTGCATCGGAAAGTAGAGAGCTATTCCATTACGTTTCAGGGCGTCCTGAGGGCAACGTAAGTCGCTTGAATGGCCTGTAACAGGGTTCGTTCTCGGCCGGCTACTTCGTCAGCCCCGCTCGCCTTTCAGGCCCTTCCGCACCAGCTCCAACGGCAACATCAGCGTGTCCTCGGCAAGCTGCTTGCTCTCATCGACGACTGACCCATCCTGCTCCGCCTGTTTCGGCGTGGCCGCATCAGTGCGGGCGCGGTGTGTAGACGAAGTTGTACGTGTGCAGCATCTGCAATGCGTCTTCCGCTTCCAGCGGCTCGCAATAGTAGTAGCCCTGCGCGTAATCGCAGCCCATGCGCTGCAGATCCTGCGCGGCGGCGTGGGTCTCGACGATTTCGGCGATCGACTTCAGGCCGAGGCCCGCCGCCATTTGCACGATGGCGGCGGCCACCGCGCTGTTGGTGCGTTCCGAACCGGGGCGATCGACGAAGGGGCGATCGATCTTTACGTAGTCGAACGGGAAGAGCTGCAGATAGCTCAGCGACGAATACCCCGTTCCGAAATCGTCGAGCATCATCTCCACGCCGAGCTCGTGCAAAGCGTCGAGAACTTCGCGCGCAGCGACGGGATCGTTGATGAGTCCGCCTTCGGTGAGTTCGAACTTCAACAGGCTCGCCGGCGTGCCGCAGTCCTTGAGCGTCGCGGCGACATAGGCGCTCAACTCGCGGTCGCGCAGCGCCGCGGCCGAGAGATTCATGCTGATGTAGAACTCTTTCTCCGGCGGTAAGCGCTGGCGCCACTCCGAAGCAACCTGGCAAACGCGCCGTATGGTCCAGCGTGTGATGGGCAGGATCAGTCCCACTTCTTCGGCCACGCCGAGAAACTTATCGGGTGTGAGCATGCCTTCCACGGGATGCCGCCAACGCAGCAGCGCCTCGACGCCGACCGCGCGCTGCTTGCGCAAATCGATGATGGGCTGGAACAGCAGATGCAGTTCGCGCCGCTCGATCGGCCACGTGCAGATCGGCCTCGAGGCTCACGAGGCTCGCGAAGCTGCCGCCCATGGCCGGTTGATACGCGACAGCGTTCGCGGTCTCGTGACGTTTGGCGACCGAGAGTGCGATGTCCGCCTCGCGCACGACTTCCTCGGCGCGTTGCAAGCCCGATCGATGCAAGTGACGCCCGACGCGCGCCGCGACGCTGAGTCGAAGCCTGCGTAATTCGACCGGCTGCTGCAGCTCCCGCTGCAGCAGCGCCGCGATATCCAGCGCCGCATCGACAGATTCCACGTCCAACACCAAGACCGCGAACTGATCGCCGCCCCAGCGCGCCAGCACGCCTTCGAACGGCGCGGCCGCCTTCTGAAACCGTCGCGCCGCCTGCACCACGAGCTCATCGCCGGCGGTGTGGCCCAGCGTATCGTTGATGAGCTTGAACCGATCGATGTTGATCAGCAGCACGGCGATGCGCTGGCGACGGCGCGTGCGTAGCTCGCGCAGCGCGCGATCGAGCTGATCCATGAAGTAGCGGCGATTCGGCAGGCCGGTGAAGGCATCGTGATAGCGCGAGTGCTCGAAGCTTTGCTCCAGCTTCTCGCGTTGTTCGATCTCGGCCGCGAGCTTGCGATTCGTCGACTTGCAGTTGCCGGCGCGAGTGCGCGACGGCGTCGCGCGCGCGATGCAGGCTGTGCACGAGATCGTGCGTCGCGAACGCCAGCAGCCAGGCGACTGAGGCGAGCAGGCCGACCGCCAAAGCCAGATCGCGCGCCGGATACCAGCCTGACTTGGGACGAATGGCGAGCTCGAGATAACCGCTCGGCAGATCTTGCGAAAAGCCTGCCGGGACGCGGATCACGTTGGCGACGCCGTCATCGAGCGCATCGATGCGGCGTGCTGACGAAGACGCGCGGCGGCCCGCCGCTGACGTCGACCTTCGATAACGCGAAATCGTACTCTGGGATCGATCATCCGACTGAGCGGCAAGCGCGACAGCAACTGATCCAGCTCGGGCCGCGCGCCGCTCTTCGCGGCGTCGTTCGCAAGTGTTCGTAGCTGTGTTTCGATCGCAGCGGCTGTATTGCGCGACGCGCTGCCTGGGCCGTCCCGCGCATCTGCTCGGCGCGTTGCTGCACGCTCAGGCTGATCAGCCGGCCGCCGGCCAGCACGACGACAATGAGCACCAGCACCGTGGGCACCCATTGCGAGCCGCGTCTGAAGAATTTCAGTTTCATCGTGACGCGCGGCCGAAATACGCCGTGAAAGCTCAGCGTGACGCGTGACTTTGTTCGCTCTCGCCCGATTCGAGGTAGTCGCCGATGAGCTGCACTTCGCCCCGCGAGAAGGTCTTGCCGATGCCGAAGAATCCCTCCTTCAGATTGTTCAGCTGGCAGCGTCGACGCCGGCGGCAGATTGAGCACGACGGGATCGGCGCTGCCGGTCGCGCCGCCGACGAATCACATTGAGGTGCTGTCCGTAGTAATCGATGCGGGCGCTGGTCAGCTCCGTGCCCAGATTGCCGCTCGACGGACTTCGCATAGGAAATGTTGCGTCAACCAGCCGCGGAGATCCACACATACGTCAGGCCCAGCTTCGGCAAGTTGCCATTCGTGGTGTCGATGTCGATCTCTCTTGTTTCGAGCTGCACGGAGAACTTGCTGCTGAGGGACTGACTCACGTCCGAGCACGCGACGCCGATAATCGAACTCTCGCCCGTCGTCATCGCCATCGCCGTAGTGCAATTCGCCAAACAGGGTGGTTCTTCGATCCGGGCTCGCCGCGTCCCCAGGCGCCGCGCACGAGCCGAAGGTCCATTTCGACTCCTCGATGAATTGATGCTCGGCCCCGACGCCGAACAGTGCGTCGGGCGTGAGGTAGTGCAGATAGTTGAGCGAGCCGCCGCCGCCATCATCGACGTCGTCGTGAGCCGCGACGCCATTCGCGCTCAGCGTGAGGCGGTTGGGCGGACGTGCGTCGATCTTCAGCGGCGGCAGCGACGCAGGACAGCGGACATGCCGACAGCGAGCGAGACCAATAGACAGAGCAGTGGAGCGGTTTCATGTTGCGCGACGCCAGAGTCGGCTGTGAACGCGATCGCGATCGTCGCCTCGGGCAGTCTGCACGGTCGCTGTGACTGCGGTGTTGTCACCGATCGGCGGCGCGCGCCACGGGCAGGAAGGTGACGACATACAGCTGCTCGTCTTCACCTGGCAGCGGCAATGCAGAAGTCGTGACCTGATAAATGCGCGGCGCGATCTCCACATGCATCTTGCGACGACCGGTCAGCCCTGGCTCCCACCAGCGCGCGGGCATGCCGGCGAGCGACAACAGGGCGCTGCGTCGGCGTTCTTCTGCAGCCCCGCGAACAAGCGCGAGCGATGGCTTGTTGAACTCGACGATGCGGCCGTTGCTATCGATGACCAGCGCCGCCTGGCCGATCACATCCAACGCCGCGCGCATAGCGTGAACTCCTCCGTCTTGTCCTGGATCGCCACCAAGGCGAGTCGACGACCTTGCTGCGAGGTGTGCTGAACGCGAACTTCGGTCGCGAGCAACCGATCGCCAACATGAATCATGCGAGAGCGGCGAGATGCCGCCGCCTCGCCAGTGATCAGTTGCTGTATCATGTCGGGATACGAAAAGCGCACTGTGTCGAGAAGGCTGCGGTTCTGCGCCGGCGGCGTGCTGCAGAACGCCTGTGCTCGCTCGCTGGAGCAAACGATGCGCAGCGTATCGGGTTCGATCAGAAACGCGGGCACCGGCAAATCCTCGATCAATGTTGACCAGAACTCCTGACTGCTTTCGACTTCGGCGCGCGCGACGTCGAGATGCGCATGCAAGCGCTCGAAGATCGTGCCGAGATACTCGGACGCGACGGCGCAGGCCAGCACCAGAATCGCGAACACCTGCAGCAACACGATGTAGTAACTGGATGGCGCATAGAAGCCGCGAAACGGGCGCTGCGCCGCTGCCGTTGCTGTTCAGCACGCTGCCCAGCCATGCGCCGATCGTGCTGAGGCCCGGCTCGTACCAGCGCAACTCCGGAATTTGTGCGAGCGCCACGGCGCCGACGAGCACGATGGCGAGGAGCGCCATCACATACGGTTGCCATCGCGACAGGAAGATCGCGCCGACGACCGGCAAGGCGAACACCATCAGAAACGCAGGATTCTGCAAACCGCCGGCGTTGATCCAGATGAAGCCGACGATGAAGACGCCGGCGATGTGCAGCGCCGTCAGCACACCGCGACGCTCACCTGTGCGCGAAGCGTCGTCCGAGCGTGGAGAAGCCGAAATGAATCGCGCCGAGCGCGAGCAGTCCCAGCGAGGCCGCCACGAAATTCACATCGAAGCCGCTCAACAGCCACGGCAGCGCCGTGGCCAGCAGAATGGCGAAAATCGTCAGCAGCC
The DNA here is from genome assembly GCA_963723505.1 of uncultured Gammaproteobacteria bacterium. Classification (GTDB taxonomy): domain Bacteria; phylum Pseudomonadota; class Gammaproteobacteria; order Steroidobacterales; family Steroidobacteraceae; genus Steroidobacter. The sequence continues at coordinate 199,605 of CAVRQU010000012.1, read as the reverse complement.
AGCGTGTCATCCAGCAGATGAATGCGCGGGATCGCTCCAGTGCGAGCGGCGACAGTCACCTGCGTGGCGTCGCTGTTCATCGCTGCGCCGCGCCCCTGATCAGCAGTGCGGCAGCCGCGTCCCGTGCCGCGATCACGAGGCCCTTCGCATCGAAGTTGTTGCCTTCGAGGAACGGCTGCGAACGCACGGTTCGTGCCATCGGGCGCTTGGAAGTCCACGACCTTGAGCGCGAGCGCGCGCGGGCGCAACGACATTGTTGTTGCGCAGGACCGGGCGAATCGCCGATGACATCGATGCCGTTGAACTTCGGCTCGATGATGGTGTTGTCGATCGCCGTGCTTGGACTCGCGCCCAGTACGAACGCCAAGCCATAGCCGCTGTTGTGCACGCGATTGCCTTGCAGCAGCGCGTCGGCGGAGCCCTTGAGCATGATGCCGTAGGCTTGCAGGCCGTCGATCTCGTTGTTCTCGATGACGGCGCCGCGCGAATTCTCGGCGACGATGCCCATCGCCTCGCCGCCGCTGATGCGATTGCCGCGCGCCACGGCGCCGGTGCCCATCAACTGCATCGCGGCCTCACGCGCGTCGAGGAATCTCGTTGCGCTCGAGAGCGACGGAGACGTTGGCGGCGAGGATGCCGATGCGCTCCTTGGTGAAGCGGTTGTCGCGGATGCTGATGGCGATCGCCGCGCGAATCCGGCAGCGCCGCGCACGGCCCAGATGCCGGCGTCGCGGTGCTGCGGCGAACTCGTTCTTGAGCACGGATGGTGTTCCTGGTTCGAACCCGCGAAGCGCACGCCGACGCGATTGTTCACAAAGCGATTGCGCTCGAGCAGCACTTCGGCTCGCGTTCTCGGCGACGTCGACGCCGACGTCGCACGACTGGATCGTCGTCGATTCGCAGGCGGAACTGCGCAGCGCGCAGCAGAATGCCAGCGGCTTTGCAATTGCGAATGCGCAAGCCTTCGATGCTGACGTTCGCGCTCGCAACGTCGAGCACAGGTCCGCTCGGGCAGCGCAGCCGCATCGATCTCAGCGTTGGTCTGCGCCGCGACCAGACGCACACCGTGAGAGTTGACGATGGGCGGCAAGGCTGTCGCCAGCGTGATCTTCGGCGCACGCTGATGGAAATCGTGCTGCGGCCTTTCGCAGCTGCAGCAATGAACAGCGCTTCACGCAGCGAGCCTGGACCACGGTCATCGCCGTTGGTCACAGTCGATCGCGGCGCTGTCATCGGCCTGGCTCGGCGCAACCTGGCGCGACTCGATACCAGAAGCCGATGCGCGACGAACACGCCGAGCAGCACGAGCACGACGATGGACAGCACCGCGCGGCGACTAACGGCCATGATCGTCTCCGGCCGCACGCTGCAGAACGAACACGGCGTGCCACGAACGTTCGACCGCGCGCCGCCCGAACAGCATGTCCACCGGTGCCGACAGACCGGTCACGAGCGCGATCGACACGCAGCGACAGCGGTCGCGGCAATGTGCGCATGTGCGGCAGCAGCCAGGTCTTGAAAGGCGCCGGATCGACGCCGGTCATTGCACGCAGTTCGCAGGCCGCACTCTGTGAACAGATCGAGATAGGTGCTGCGATGCCGCGCGCGAAACACCGTGGTGTCGCAATGTTTCGCGATGCGCGCGGGCGCGGCCTCGAGCAACACCATGCGTCCCCGCGGCGCCAGGTGAGCCGTCATCCGCTGCACGGCTTCGCGCAGCGCAGCGGGATCGAGAATGTGCTGCAGCACCGTGACGCCGAGGACGAGATCGAACTGCTCGCCTGCATCGAGCTGCGCCAGGTCCTGAACCAGAAAGCGGCAACGATCGCTGACGCCGTTGCGCCTCGGCGCGTCGCTTGCGCTTCGTCGATCATGGTGGGACTCAAGTCCATGCCCGTGACCTGTGCGCCGCGCTGCGGCGAGCATCGAGCTCCAGCGTCCGACGCCGCAGCCGACGTCCAGCACGCGAGTGCCCGGCTTGATATCGAGCCACGGTTCGAGCGCGAGCCGCTGACAGGAATGGATCATGCGGTTGTAGAACTCGGGCATGCCGTATGAGCACACCGCCGCGAGTCCCGCGCCTTGCGCCGCAAAGCGCCGAGCGCGGTCTTCCCAGTAGTGACTCGGCAAGTAAGTGTCGGGTGCCGGACTACCTCGAACGCTCATGAAGCTCTCCGAATCAACTCGTGCTTCTCCTCCAGCGGCAGCGACGTGCTGGCGCTTGGCAGCGGTTCGTAGTGATCGCGATACACGCGCCGACCCCACAGCTTCATGGAGATCCAGTTCGTGTAGCCCACGGTCATCGGCGCGATGTGTGTGATCGCATAGAAGAGATACAGCGGCACGATCGGCGCGATGTAAGCGCGCTCGGCTTTCGGCACGACGGTGAACAGCGCAAACACGCCGAGCGCGAGATAGCTGCCGATGGCGGCGATGAAGTACGCAGGATTGATCAACGCGTTGCGCGGAAACACATTCGCGAGGAACAGATTGTCGAAACCGCTCACGAAGCTGAGCACCAGCAGCGAGCGCGCTGACGATCTTCAGCGGGTGCAGGACCAGCGAGAGGCCGCCGAGATACACCACGAAGTGATACATGGAGAACGGCGTGCGCTTTGCGATGCGCCAGATCTTGCCGAAGCGTTCGGTGTAGACCTTGATCAGGCCGTAATACCAGCCGACGCGTTGCGAAAACCAGCGCGGCACGTTGCCGGGGCCTTCGGTGCTCACGACGAGACGACCGTCGTAGTAGATGCGTTCGCCGTGGCTCAACAGAATGAGCGCGTTCTCGAGGTCCTCCGCGTACACCGAGTGCGTATGCTCGGCGAGCGCGCGCTCCAGTGCATCGCGGCGATAGCACGATACGCCGGAGGTGATGCTGTAGTCGGCGAGGCTTTCGCGGCCGATGCGAAAGGCGAGGGCGTATTCGAACGCCTGAAAGCGCGCGAGGAAACCATCGGGCTCGATCATGACGCGCGGGCAGACGGCGGCGGCGCCGGACTGCTGAAAATCGCGGACGAACCGCTCGAAATCGATGCGGCTGCCGGCATCGCGTCCGCGAATGCGAATGTCCGGATCGACGACCAGCACGGTTTCGATGTGCGGTCGGCAAGCGTTCCAGCAGTCGGCGAATCGCCGCGGGTTTGCGGCGATTCACGCCGTCATCGAAGCAGCGCCAACCGGCCCGGCGAAGTCGCAGCACGGTATTGTCGGTGGAGCCGTCGCTGATGAGCCAGACGCGATCGCGATAGGCCGCGAACGCATCCATGAACTCATCCAGCAGCGGTTCGAGGTTGTGGATCGAGGCGATGATCGCGTACGGCCGCACCGGGACGACCTGCCGAGCCCCGGCTGGCAGCGTGCTGGTGAGATCGATCGAGAGATGGCGATTCTCTTCGGTCGGCGCGGTCGCGATGTGTCGTCGACGCACATGCAATCGCAGGATGAAATCCAACGCGTCGGTGTAGACGATCAGATTGGCGAGGCCGTAGATCAGCAGCGAGAGGCTCGCTGTCTGCAGATTCGCCGCAGACAACGCGATCCAGCCTGTCAGGAGCAGGCAGACGCCGAGCGGCGCGATCAGGCTCCAGGGCGTTTGTTGCTTCATGCCGTTGCGACAGCACGCACTGCCGTCGCCCTCCTGACTTGCGGCAGTCGTGCTTCGAGCTCGGCGCGCACCTCGTCCTCGGTCGCAATCTCGATGCCGTGCTTCGCCAGGACCGGCACCGCAGTCAGAATCCACACGAGAGAGCGGACGCGCGAAGGCAGATGCGCCACGCGTTGTTGCAGCTCCGCGCAGCGTCGTCTCGAAATCGCGTTCGATCTGCAGAATGACTTCGCTGCACGACCGGATCGATCGGCAGGATCTTCGCCGGCTGATCCCATTCGATTCGCGTGCCTTCGATGTGCCGACGCGCATACTCCGTGTGCGGCAGCAGCGCGGGATCGCGCGCGAGCGCGGCGCCTGAGAACGGAATCACGTACGGATACATGCCGATCTCGCAGCCCTGCCGCAGCCAGCGAAAGGCTTCGCGCAGCGTCTCGGCGACATCTTCCAGCGATGCATCGCGGCGAGCTCAGGATCAGATCGAGAAACGGCGTGATGCCGAGTTCGCGCGCCGCGCTGAGCATCGGCTCGATGTGGCGGTGAATCTGCGCCCTTGTTGAACTCCTGCAGGACATTGCGCGAGAAGCTCTCGATGCCGAAGCCCAGCACGCGAAAGCCCGCGCGACGCATCGCGCACAAGCGCTCCGGCGTCATCGCATCGATGCGATTGGTGCTGATGAATTGCAGCTCCTGCGGAATGTCGCCGCGCTCTTTCGCGGCGACGATCGCCTCGCACAGCGGCAGAATGCGCTTGTCCTTCGTGAACACGAAGATGTCGTCCTGGAAGATGATCGTGCGCACGCGCGGATGAGCCGCGACGATGCGCTCGATCATCGCCAGGCACTCGTCGGCTTCCAGGCGTGCGATTGCGGCGACGCCGCCCTGCGCTTCGTGCAGGAAGTTCGTCGAGGAGCAGAACGTGCAGCCCATCGGGCAGTAGTTCAGCGTGATCAGGCGCACCGAACGGATCTCGGCGAGACGAGCCTCGCGCGCCGCCTTGGTCGGCAAGGCGCCCACTCGATACGCTGCTTCGAGGCGATCCCAGTACGCCTCGTACGGCATGTTCTCGTACGGCGTCGAGAAGATCGCGGCGCGCAGCTGCTTCGCGATCGAGCGCCGGCTGTGGCAATCGCAACACGCCGCCGTCCGCGCGGCGCTCGACCATGCCCTGAATGCCGCCCAACGGCTGTTGTGCGCGCAACCGGGCGGCGAGTTCGAGCAGGGGTCGTTCGCCTTCGCCGAGCACGACACGATCGAACGGCCCGAGCTCGAACATGAGTTCGGGTCGGAACGTCGCCTCCATGCCGCCGGCGACGAGCAGCGCGTTGGGCGCCAGGCGGCGCGCGAGATGCGCGAGCTCGAGGTCGAATCGCAGCGTCATGCCCGTCGTGGACACGCCGATCACGTCCCAGGTGTCGCGCAGGATTTCGCGTTCGAACGCGCGCTGCGGCGCGCCCGACGCAGCAGTTCGGATCGAAGACTTTGACTTCGACGCCTTGCGACGCCGAGCACGCCGGCCAGACGCCACACGCCCAGAGGCGGCGCGAGGAAGGTGTATTCCCCGCAATGTGGGTCGTACGGGCCCACCAAGAGAAATTTGGGCAAGCGCTCCCCCGCTGTAGGAATCGTGTAGGTGAGAGCGTCGATAAACGCCGCGCAAAATTCCCGGGTTCCGGCAACCCGTCGTCGGTAAACGGACGACGCCCGAATGGTCGAGTAAATTCGATGCAGATATCGGCCCACCACCGCAACGGCGGCGACGAATTACGCCTGGGCGGGCGGTCGGACTTCGCTTCTTCGCTCGGAAGCCGTCATAAAAGGAGCAGTGCTCGCACGCGACCTGCCAGGAATGGTCGAGGACTCTGACGCACTGCTCTACACACCACGAGTCCCGCAACTCGCGAATGCAAAGCCAATACTCGACTTCGTCGGCCTCAATATCTACAGGCCGATCGCCTACGAGCTGGCCTCCGACGAGTTTCCCGGCTGGCGCGAGATTCCGTGCCAATGGGACACCCGAAGATGTCCTCGTCCTGGCGGCTGGGCGCCGAAGTTCGCGCAGTCGCTATGGAAATCGAAGGAGATCTTCATCCCCGGGAACGGGTGCGCGAGCGCGAACGTCGACGTGCTCGCTGAGGACGGCGGCATCTACGACGCCGACCGCATCATGTTCCTTCGCAGCTATCCGGAGCTATCAAAGCGCTGACAGGACAGGTACTGTCAAGCGCCAGCAAATCAACGAGCGAGCAATTCTCCTTGGAGAGTTTCGGATAACACAATCCGAAAGGAGGCGCGCTTGCAAAGGTTCTGCATCGGCAAGTGATCCGCGTTGTGTCGCTGACCCCCATCGCTGACCCCATGCTGCGCTCTCGACGCACCGTTTCGCCGCCGCCGCACGTCATTGCGGCGCTACGCGAGATATTCGGCGAGCACGTCGAGCACATCCGGGTCATCGAGCGCTCCGCGTATGCCCGGCTTCATCTCGGCGCACGCGCGACGACGCGCCGCAACCGCATCCTGTTGCGGGACTCGGCGGAGACGTTCTGGGCCGATCCCGAGTTGATTCTGCACGAATACTTTCATGTGGTGCGCCAATGGCGCCCGCGACGACTGACCCTGTGGCGCTATGTCGTCGAGTGGTTCAGGCGCGGCTACTGGCTCAATCGCTTCGAGATCGAAGCGCGCGAGTTCGCCGGCAGCTCACCGCGAGCGACTGCGCGCGCTGCTCAAGCGACACTGAACGAATGGCCGCTGCCGGCGGCGAGCGGCGGCTGCTAGCATCGCGCTTTTGAGGCGTTCATTTGCACCTGCTGCACGCAGAACAGGCCGCAGCGAGGTGCGCCAAACCAATGGGAGGGTGCAACGATGACTTCCAGGCTTCACGTCTTGCGAACCCAATGTTTCCTCACCTGCGCGATCGCCGCCGTTCTTGCTGCAAGCGCGCACGCCGACGTCACGATCGAGGAGCGCGTGTCAGTGAGCGGCTTCGGTCCGATGAGGATCGGCGCCATGAACGGCGCCACGGTAACCACGATCGCCCGCGATCGGGCGCGCGCCGACAGCAACCTGCAGTTTGAGTCCGGCTTGATACGCGCGTTCGTTCGCGGCGCCGGTCGAAGCGTCGAAATCGTTCGGTTCGATCAGGACAAGATTTACAGCCTCGAGCCCGAGAAGAAGACGTATACGGAAACCACGTTCGCGGACCAGGCGGCGCAGTTGCAGCAGACGATGGAGCAATCCCGTCAGGCGCAGGTCTCGCAGCAACAGGCGGCGTCCGGCGTCGATGAATCGGAGTGTGAATGGTCCGAACCGAAAGCCGATGTCATACGCAGCGGCGAGAAGGCTGTGATCGGCGGCTCTCAGGCGGAGCACGTGACGATCACGGCGACGCAGTCCTGCAAGGACAAGAAGACCGGGCAGGTGTGCGATTTCGGCCTGATTCTGGATCAATGGCTCGCGCCGAATTTCGAGGCGGCTGAAGAATTGTTGGCCTATCAGCGCACCTACGCCGAGAAACTCGGCCTCGGCGCGTCGGCCTCGCGCGACTTCGCCGAGCGAGCGGAAGCGATGTTCGGCGGCTATCAGGGAATGTGGAAGGAAATCGCCGCCAAGACGCGCGACATCAACGGCTATCCGGTGAAAGCGAGCTTTGGCCTCGGCATCGGCGGCCCGCAGTGCCAGAACGCGCAGCAAACACAGGCGGCCAGCGGATCTGCGACAGCGCCGCCGCCGAGCATCGGCGGGGCGATTGGCGGCGCACTGGGGGGCGCGCTGGGCGGCATGTTCGGCAAAAAGAAAGAGCCAGCGCAGGCGGCGCCGACGGCGAGCACGCCGCCGGCAACGATGCCGGGCGGTCTGATTCCTCTGATGACCGTCAGTACGGAACTCGTCTCCGTCAACCGAGGTCCGGCGAATCCGCAGTCATTCGAGGTGCCGGCCGACTACAAGAAAAAGTAACCGGTCGCCGCCAGACCGACTCATTTCAACGGGCCAGCATCCCGCCGCAGAATGTTGACGTCGACATTCTCAACGCTGGTCTGGCCCGTGAGCGCGAGGCTTACCTCGAGTTCTCTGCGGACGATCTGCAGCATGGTCGTCACCCCTGCCTCGCCCAGCGCCGCGAGCGAATAGAGGAACGCCTTGCCGACCAGGCAGGCTCGCGCCCCGCGGGCGAGGGCTTTCAGCACGTCCTGCCCCGACAGCACCCCGCCGTCAAACAGCACCTCGCAGCGGTCCTGCACCGCTGCAACGATTTCAGGAAGCACGGCGATCGTCGACGGAGCGCTGTCCAGCTGCCGTCCGCCATGATTGGAGACGACGATCGCATCGGCGCCGATTGCGCACGCGTGCTGTGCATCGTCGGCGTCGAGAATCCCCTTCAGAATGAGTTTTCCCGGCCAGACCGAACGCACCCATTCGACGTCCTTCCACGTCACTGACGGATCAAACTGCGCCGCAATCCATTCCGCCAGCGTCACGAGCTCCGCTGATCTGCTCATGTACGCAGCAAGGTTGCCGAACGTGCGGCGCTTGCCGCGTAGTACGCCCAACGCCCACCTCGGCTTGCGCGCAATTTCGAGAACATTGGCCACGGTGAGGCGGGGCGGAATGGCGAGACCGCTCTTGATCTCGTGCCGTCGCACACCCTGCACTTGCAGGTCAAGCGTCAGGACGAGCGCTGGGCACTGCGCCGCACGCGCCCGTTCGATCAGCTCGCGGTTGAATGCGCGATCGCGCATGAGATAGATCTGAAACCAGAAAGGCTTGCGTACGGCGGATCGCACATCCTCGATCGAGCAGATGGACATCGTGCTCAGGCAGAACGGGATGTTCGCCGCCTCAGCGGCGCGTGCGCCGAGAATCTCTCCATCCCGATGGAAGAATCCCGCCAGTCCGGTGGGCGCAATGCCAACCGGCATCGATGCGGGTTGACCTGCAATATGGGTCGCGAGCGATATGCTTCCGATGTCGACTGCGACGCGTTGACGAAATATCAGTTCGTCGAGATCGCTTCGATTGCGTCGCAGCGTGAGCTCGTCGCAGGCGCCGCGGTCGGCATAGTCAAAGATCGCTCGTGGAATGCGTCGGCGCGCGAGCTGGCGCAGGTCGCCGACGCATGTGATCACCGTCATCTCGCAGCGCACGCCAGCGGCGGACGACGCTGAGCGCATCGCCGCCCGGTGACCCTTTCGATGGCTGCGCTCTCGTGTTCAGGCGATTGCAGTGTCAACGCGATTTGAAAAGTTTTCATTTGACATCACATCGCTCGCGAGTAACATGCGCGACCCCGGCGACCCGCAGCCGGGAGCACCTTGGAGCCCGCAATGCCCGCACCGCACAATCGAGACGCGAACTCGAACAACACGTCGTAGTTCCGTGAGATGACCTGGCGGAGATGCTCGCTCCCCGGATCAGGTACAGGCCAATTGGCTCCAACGAAACCCCTGGCAGGGCGACTTGCCAGGGGTTTTGTGTCATTGCGACTCCATGAGACCCGCATGCGCGGGCCTCACGGCTATCCGGCGTGAGTCAGGCCGCGCTCACCTGCGCCGTTTTCATTCCAAAGCCGAGATAGAGCGCCACGGCCGCGATCACGACGTGAAGCCAGGTATCGGCGGCGTTGTTCGCGACGAGTCCCAGAACCGGTTGGTCGCCATAGACGAATCCCAGCACCGCCACCAACGCATAGACGACGCCGAATATCTGGAAGTAGAGCTTCGCATTCCGCTCGTTCGTCAGTCCCGCCCACAGGGCGACTGCCCCGCTCGCGATGTGCACTACGTTGTGGAGCGGGTTGATGTGGAACAGACCGAGCAGGTGGCCCTCGGGCGCCGCGGCCGGGACGAAGCCGAGCAGACCGACGGCTACGAACACTACGCCGAACACAAGAGCGATTTTCTTGAGCATTTTAGTTCTCCCTGTGTGCACAGATTTGTGCGGCCGCGAGTATACGTCCGCAGGGGTAGCGCGTCCGCCAGCCCCGAAAGCCTCAGCGCAGCGCCGCGGGACGGAGTCGCCCAGGTTCAGGGCCCGTCGTTCAACGACTTGCATCAGACTCGCGGTGCGACGCCGCAGAGCATCGGCATGATCACTGGCGGTCGCCCCCATGCCGGCCTGCTCCGCGGGCGAACGCAGCGGCGCCGTCGGCGGATTCGCCGGAACGCATCGTTGCGAGCCCTCGCCGCAGCTCATTGCGCATCGCTGCATCTTCCTCGCAGCCCCATTGCTCGAGGGCCGACAGACGATCGTTGCGCATGCAGACCTGGGGAAAGGAAGCGATCTGCCGGGCGAGTTCAATGGAGGCCGTGAGCGCCTGACCTGCCGGCACGAGGCGATTCGCGAGTCCGATCGCCAGCGCTTCGGGCGCGCGCACCTCGCGCCCCGTAAGAATCAGATCCATCGCGCGACTGTGGCCAATCAGGCGCGGCAGCCGGATCGTGCCCAGATCGATCAGGGGCACGCCAAAGCGGCGGCAAAAGATGCCGAAGACGGCCGTTTCGGAAGCGACCCGCAGATCGCACCACAGCGCGAGCTCGCAGCCGCCTGCGACCGCATAGCCCTCGACGGCGGCGATGACGGGCTTCGACAGGCGCATGCGCGTCGGCCCCATCGGTCCGTCGCCTTCCTCGGCGATCGCGCGGCGATCTCCATTCGCATAGGCCTTGAGATCTGCGCCCGAGCAGAAATGGCCGTCGCCTCCGGCGAGAATGGCGACGTCCGCCGCGGGATCTGAGTCAAATTGTCGAAATGCGTCGGCGAGCGCCGACGCCGTCGCCGCATCCACGGCGTTGCGCTGCTGCGGTCGGTCGATCTGAATGATGACGATCTTTTCGTCACGCCGATAAACGATGCTCATAGAGGCTCCCGCATCAACGGAGAAGCGTGCGTCGTCCCTGAAATCCGCCTTCGCGGCCGGCGAGGAAACGGCAGCCAAATTTACACGTTGAGGGCCGCCAGGAACCTTTGCATAGGTGCAACTCGACGAAGTCTTCGCGCCCTCAAACCCCGTCTTTCAACCAGTTCCTTAGTTGAAAGCTCGGGGTAGGCGACCCGTGCAACGCTTTCCCGGGATGCGATCGCGCGGTCATATCATTGAACGGAAGCAGCAGACAGAATCGGGACATGAGCAACTGCGACACGCTGTCGATCGAAGGCGGGCGCGACATCAGGATGTGGACGCGCGGCGTGCCGGTCGAGGCGGAGGCGAAGGAGCAACTCGCGAGGACGGCCCGGCTGCCGTTCATCTTTCATCATCTGGCCGTGATGCCGGACGTGCACGTCGGCAAGGGTTCGACCATCGGCAGCGTGATCCCCACGCTGAAAGCCGTCATTCCGGCGGCGGTCGGCGTCGATATCGGCTGCGGAATGATTGCGGCGAAGACGACGCTGACGGCGAGCGATCTGCCTGACAATCTGCGCGAGGTGCGAGCGGCGATCGAACACGCCGTGCCGCATGGAAAGACCTTCGGCAAGCGCGATCAGGGCGCCTGGACCCATCCGCCGAACAATGTGAACGCCGCGTGGGCGAAACTGGAAGAGGGTTTCACCAGCATCACGGAGAAATACCCCCATCTCGCGAAGACGAACAATCACGTACATCTCGGCACGCTCGGCACGGGCAATCACTTCATCGAGATCTGTCTCGACGAAGACGACGCTGTGTGGTTCATGCTTCACAGCGGCTCACGCGGCGTCGGCAACGCCATCGGATCGCATTTCATCGAGCTCGCGAAGGACGACATGCGCGCGCACATCGCGAACCTGCCGGACCGCGATCTGGCGTACTTCGAGGAAGGCACGCAGCACTTCAACGACTATGTCGAGGCGGTGGAGTGGGCGCAGGAATATGCACGGCTCAATCGCGAGGTGATGATGCAGAACCTCGTGCGCGCAGTGCGGCAGGTCATCCCGAAACCGTTCGAAACGCACATCGAGGCCGTGAATTGTCATCACAACTATGTGAGCCGCGAGCGTCACTACGGCCAGGACATCCTTGTCACCCGCAAGGGCGCCGTGCGCGTTCGCAAGGGCGAACTCGGAATCATTCCCGGCAGCATGGGGGCGCGTTCATTCATCGTGCGCGGCCGCGGCGGCGTGGAGAGCTTCGACAGTTGCAGCCACGGCGCGGGCCGGAGGATGTCGCGCAGCGCTGCGAAGAAGCAGTTCACGCTCGCCGAGCATCGTGCGGCGACCGCCGGCGTCGAATGCCGCAAGGATGTAAGCGTGCTCGATGAGACGCCGGCTGCGTATAAAGACATCGACGCCGTGATGGACGCGCAGAAGGACCTGGTTGAAGTGGTGCACACATTGAAGCAGGTGGTGTGCGTGAAGGGTTAGGAAGCGCTGACGTGTGGAAGCCGGGCTCTGGGCGCTGGAGTGCTGGCAAGACGAGAATTGAGAGGAACTACTTCCAATGGCGCTTGCTTGGCTTTCGCGCATCTCTAACCGGTAAATGCAGGACATCAGAGCGTTCCTGGATTCTGGCCAGCAGCCCAGCAGTCCAGCGACCGATAGCCCATGCCCACGAACATTCACCGCAAGAGACGGAGTTCGGCGCGCCGGCGGTTGACGACAATGGCGGCGAGTCAATCGAGGAGAGCCGCCATGTCGAACGAGGATCGCAAGTGGGAAGCCGTCGAGCATCGCGATGCGAGCCAGGACGGCAAATTCGTTTACGCCGTGACGTCCACCGGCGTGTACTGCCGTCCGACCTGTCCTTCGCGTCGGCCGCTGCGCAAGAACGTGCGTTTCTTCGCTACGCCGCAGGCTGCTGAGAAAGGGGGCTTTCGCGCCTGCCGGCGCTGTCATCCGGAACGCGCGCGCTCCAGCGTCATCAACGAAGTGGTGCATGCCCTTGCGCGACATATCGATGCGAACCCGGATCAACCCCTGCGTCTTGCGGATCTGGCGAAGCGCGCCGGCTACAGCGCGTTCCACCTGCAGCGCAACTTCAAGTCGATCATGGGAAGCACCCCGAAGGAGTATCAGACGGCCGCACGTCTGCGCACACTGAAGAAAGAGCTTCGCAAGGAGGCGTCGGTGTCGGCCGCGATCTATCAGGCGGGCTTTGGTTCGGGCAGCCGCGTGTATGAGAAGGCCGACGGGCAACTCGGCATGACGCCGAGCGAATATCGCAGCGGCGGCAAGGGGCTCACGATCTCGTACGCGAGCGGTCAGACGCCCCTCGGGCTGCTGATGATCGGCGCCACGGATCGCGGCATCTGTTTCCTGCAGTTCGGCGATACGCACGAGGCGCTCGCTTCTGAGCTCGCACGCCAGTTCCCGGCGGCGCGCACGCAGGCGATGCCGCCAACGCATAGCAAGGACTTCGACTCTTGGATGGCGGCGCTCAATCGTCACCTGCGCGGCCTCGAGCCCCGGCTCGATTTGCCGCTCGATGTGCGCGGCACCGCATTTCAACTGATCGTCTGGCGCTACCTGCAGAAGCTGCCATACGGAGAAGTGCGCTCGTACTCGGAAGTGGCCGAAGCCATCGGCAAACCCAGCGCGGTCAGAGCTGTGGCAGGCGCGTGTGCGAGCAACAAGATCGCGCTATTGATTCCGTGCCATCGCGTCGTCCGCGGCACAGGCGAACTCGGCGGTTATCGCTGGGGCGTGCAGCGCAAACGCGTGCTGCTGGATACGGAGCGCGCGGCGAAGAGCGGATAGGAATTGGACGGACGCTGCGCGTCGAGTGGGACTCGCGTCGGGAAGGACGGACGTCGGGAAGGCCGCGAAGACGCGGCGAGTCAGAGATCGGACCCGCTGGCGGCGCCAGCCTTCCCGCGAGTCTTCGAGCCGCCCGACGTTAGTCTTTCTCGCCGACGGAGTCGGCCGCCTTCACTGCTTCTCGACGACCACCGCGCCCCGCTTCATGACGAACACCGGCGTCTCAGTCGTAGCAATGTCGTTCAGCACATTGCCTCGCACCGCGACGATGTCGGCGATCTTGCCGGCTTCGAGCGTTCCCACTTCGGCATCGACGCCGAGCAGCTTCGCGGAGCCCTGAAAACTCGTCATCAGAGCCGCCGCGGGCGACATGCCGAGCTGCGTCAGCAGCTTGAACTCTTTGCCGTTCATACCGTGCGGAGACACGCCCGAATCGGTGCCGTAGGCGAGCCGCACGCCGATCTTCATCGCGGCATGCATCGTTCGCTCGTGCGCATTCCAGGCGGCGCGCGACTTCTCCGCGATCGCCGGCGGGAAGCCTGCTGCTTTCTGATTCACCCAGAAGACCGCCAGCCGCGTCGGGACGAGATACGTCCCCTTGCTCTTCATGAGCTTCAGCGTGTCGTCCGTCAGGAAGCTGGCATGCTCAATCGAATCGACGCCCGCTTCGACGGCCAGGCGCGCCGCGGCGTCGCCGTGACTGTGCGCGGCGACCTTCTTCTTCCATGCATGGGCCTCCGACACGATCGCGCGCAGCTCTTCGGGCGTCAGCTGCGGTACGTCCACCGGATCCGCTTCTGAGAGCACGCCGCCGGAGGCGCAGATCTTGATGACGTCGGCGCCCCATTTCATCTGATAGCGCACTGCCTCGCGACATTCGTCGGCGCCGTTGCAAACGCCTTGTTTCGGCCCGAGCGGTGCGACCGTTTCCGGTGGAAACGGCCCTTGATCGCAGTGCCCGCCCGTCGATCCGATCGAGTGCGCCGCGGCGACGATGCGCGGTCCGACCGCGATCCCGTCTTTGATCGCGTTGCGCAGGCCGATGTCGACGAAATCGCTGGCGCCCAGATTGCGCACAGTCGTGAAGCCGGCTTCGAGCGTGCGTTTCGCGTACAGGGCGCCGTAGAACGATTGCTCGACCGGGAAGCGATAGATGTCGGCGTGAAAGCCACGATAGTAGTCATCGCGCAGCTCGCTGGTGAGGTGCGTGTGCGCGTCGATGAATCCCGGCAGCAACGTGGCGTCGCCGAGGTCGATGACGCGCGCATTCGCAGGCGCCGACGAAGCGGCGCCGACAGAGACGATCTTGTCGCCCTGCACGATCACGCTTCCGTCACTCGTCAGGCGACCGGTTTTGCCGTCGAACAGATGAGCGGCCTTCAGGACGACGACAGTTTCCGGCTCGGCGCTCAGCGCCGGGGCGGAGACGAACACGCACATCGCAAGTGCAGAGACAGTCGCAAGTCGCATTGACGATCCTCCCGAACGAGTAGCGCGCGACGATACTTGAAGAAGCGGATAGGGGATAGCCGCTCGCACGCATCAGCCGCTCCAGCGCATCCCTGCGCCCGCGGCATTCGCACATCCCTGTGCAGCACATGCGTTCCGCGCCATTCGCACATCCATGTGCAGCAGCCGCTCGCACGCATCAGCCGCTCCAGCGCATCCCTGCGCCCGCGGCATTCGCACATCCCTGTGCAGCACATGCGTTCCGCGCCATTCGCACATCCATGTGCAGCAGAGGGTCAGGATCAGAGTCTTCGCTCTCCAGGGAGCGGGTGGGTGACGGCCTCGCTTCCCAGTTCTGCTGCATTTCTGGCGACGAAGCGCAGATATTCGCGGCTTCATAGCCCTCGCGAGACGCTATCGTCTGTTGGCCAGGCGCACAGGGTTGAGGGAATCCCTGAGTCCGGCGCCTGTCGACACGTGCGGCGCCGGCAAGCAAGGCGCATTCAGGGAAGAAATCATGAAGACAATCGCACTTCAGACCATCGACGGACGCCGTGTGGCGCGCGAGGTGCGCATCGCGGACACGTTCATCGCACGACGCATCGGCTGGCGCCGAGAGGAAGCAGTTCACCATCAGCAGGGGCTGCTGCTGATTCCCGGCGGCAGCATTCACACGCTTGGCATGCGCTTCGCCGTCGACGTGGTCTTCCTCGATCGTCGCATGCGCGTGCTGAGGCTCGCTCCAAACGTCGCGCCGCAATCGTTTCGACTCGCTCCGCCGGGAACCGCGCGCGTACTCGAGCTCGCTGCAGGACGAATCGCAGCGATCGACTTGCCCGTCGGCACGTACATTGTCGTCGAACATGACCCGACGAGCCGGCGCACGGCTGCTACGACGACAGGTCTGCCCGCGCATGCTGCGCCTTCGCAGGCGTGCGCGCGCCCGCCCATACAGTTCTCGCTCCGACGCCCACAGGAGCATCGTGGAGTGGTGCACTCCAATCTTGGCTGCTCCGCGAAGCACGCCAGTCAAGCCAGCAGTCGCGGCGCTGGCGTCAGTTGAGCACAGCAAGCCTTCGCGCGGTGCGTCGGCCGCATGTCCTGGCATCGAGGGCGCATTGAGCACGGTCAGGGCGCCGCAGCACGCGCGTTCTCGTCCGGAACGGAACCCGGCGTCGCCGAGATACTTGACTGCGTCAAGTATCCGGCGCGATAGTGAGGGCGTTCCGGGAGACCGTCATGAACACGCAAGGCCGCATTGCCGCGCGACGAATCGATACGGTTCGCGCCTTCAACCGCTTTTACACGCAGAAGATCGGCGTACTGGGCGATGGGCTGCTGGACAGCGGCTATTCGCTCACGGAGGTCCGGGTTCTCTATGAGATCGCTCATCGCGAGGATGCGCTGGCGATCGAGCTGGTGCGGGATCTGGGGCTTGATGCAGGGTATCTGAGCCGCATCCTCGCGCGCTTTCAGGCGCGTGGTTGGCTGACGCGCAAGCGTTCCCACGCTGACGCACGCAAGTCCCTGCTGCGCCTCACGCCGCGCGGTCGAAGGGAATTTGCGTCGCTGGATGTGCGCGCGAAGGAAGAAATTGGTCGGTTGCTCGCGCCCTTGCCCTCAGAGCAGCAAGCGAAACTGCAAGGCCACCTGGAGCATGTCCAGGCGCTCCTCGGCGCCTCGCAAGAGCGAGACGCCGCCATCACGTTGCGCCAGCATCAGCCCGGCGACATGGGCTGGATCGTCCACAAGCATGGACTGCTTTACGCACAGGAGTACGGCTGGAACGAGCAGTTCGAGGCGCTCGTCGCGGAGATCTGTGGGAAGTTCCTGCGCTCGTTTGATCCCAGCGGCGAGCGTTGCTGGATTGCCGAGCGTGACGGCGCACCTGTCGGCTGCGTCATGCTGGTCAGGCGCTCGCGCACTGTGGCGAAACTGCGCTTGCTGCTCGTCGATCCGTCGCAGCGCGGCCGCGGCGTGGGCGAGAGACTCGTGGACGAGTGCCTGCAATTCGCGCGCGAGGCGGGGTATCGAAAGATCGTGCTGTGGACCCAGAGCATTCTCACGGGCGCCCGACGTATTTACGAAGCGAAAGGGTTCCGGTTGGCGGCGTCGCAGCCGCATGAAAGCTTCGGCGCGAAGCTCATCGCCGAGACCTGGGAACTTGACCTCGATAAGAACGTGAAGAGCACAAGCGCGGGTGTGGAAGGCCGCAATGCGCGCAGGCGCAGCGCTCCTCACGCATTGCGGACGATGCGCGCCAAGTAGGCCACCGTAAAGCGCCTGCGAACGTACTGAGGATTCCCGGCCTCATCGACGAGCGCGACCGCGTAGTCCTCCATGGAAATGCGGCATCATCGACGATCAGGCTGGTCATCGCCGCGTCGTACCGTTCTCGACGAGACGTCGATGACGCGGCGTCGTGCTCATCCTGTTTTCGATCACGGCCATGCTCGCCTGGTCCGGCGTCTTCAATCTGCCGAACCAGATCTGGGGATGGTGGACGGTCGATATGGCGTTCACGTACCTGATCAGCGGCGCCGCTCTCGGGTGGATCGCGGAAAAAGTAGCGCCGCTCACGACAGACAAGACGACGACTGCCGGAGCACGGCCAGCGGCCGCCTGAGCGACTAGTCGCACCCGTCGGCGACGAGTCGCGCCGCGTAGATTTCACGCGACGCGACTCCCTGGCTGAGGGAGTCGGCCGCAAGACGCTGATCGACGGCTACTGCGCCCCGGAACGTTTCGACTAATCCCACATCGCGCGCAAAGCCGCCGCGGCGTCGACGCGCACGTTCGTCACGCCGTCCGCTCCGCGGGCCCTCGCTTCTGCTGCAGCCGGCCAGCTTCTTTGTTCGAACTGCTGCAGCAGTTCATCGGTCATGAAACGACTGCGGGCCCCGTACACATGCGCATCGCCCGCGCGGCTTTGTTGCGTGATGTAGTACTTGAGCGGTGCGATGAGCTGGAGATCCTGCTTCGCGCGCGTCATCGCGACATAGAGCAGTCGACGCTCTTCCTCGATCAGATCCGGGCGGCCCGTCGCATGTTCGTTCGGGAAATTGCCGTCCGCTACATTGAGCACATAGACGCAATCCCATTCCTGCCCCTTGGCGGAATGCACGGTGGAGAGGATCAGATAGTCCTCGTCCAGCAGCGGATCGCCCGCGAGATCGCCGGTGACCTGCGGCGGGTCGAGCGTGAGTTCAGTGATGAACTGTTCGCGCGTCGCGAACTGCGTCGACAGACGTTCAAGCTGTTCAATGTCCCCGGCCCGAACGCGAGCGGCGTCGTAGATCCGCTCGAGCTGAGGGTCGTACCACTTACGCAAACGGGCAAGCTGGCCGGCCCATTCAGAAGCTTCGGCGAGTTCGCACAGCAAGACGGTCAATCCTTCCCATTCCGCGGCGGCGGCGGCGGGCATCTGATACGCCGCGAGCGTGGGCCACGCGTAACCGCTCGCCTCGAACACCTTGAGACAGCGATCGGCGGTAGCAGGTCCCACGCCAGGCAACAGCTGCAGTGCGCGAAACCCGGCGAGTCGATTACGCGGATTGTCCGCCCAGCGCAGCAGCGCGAGCATGTCCTTCACATGCGCCGCTTCCAGAAACCTGAGGCCGCCGTATTTCACGTAAGGGATATTGCGTCGGACAAGCTCAAGTTCGAGCACGTCGCTGTGATGTGAATTGCGCATCAGCACGGCCTGTTTGCGCAACAACACGCCTTGCTCGCGCGCGCTCAGGATCTGTTCGACGACATACAGCGCCTGAGCCTGATCGTCCTGCACGGCGACGTACGCGGGCCTGCGATTCGACGGGCGATCCGACCGCAACGCCTTCTGATACTGCCGCTTCCCCGCGCGCATCAGGACGTTCGCTGCGTCGAGAATCGGCTGCACCGAACGATAGTTGTGCTCGAGCTTGATGATCTCCGCGGGCGGCGAAAAACGCTCTGGAAAATTCAGGATGTTCTCGATCGTCGCCGCACGAAATGAGTAGATGGCCTGGGCGTCGTCGCCGACCACGCACACACCGGCGCCGTCGGGCTTCATGGCGTACACGATCTCGGCCTGCAGGGTGTTCGTGTCCTGATACTCGTCGATCAGCACGTGTGCGAAACGACCGCCGATTTCCCGCGCGAGGCGCGGTTCCTGCACGAGGATGCTCCAGTACAACAGCAGGTCGTCGTAGTCGAGCAACTGCTGCGCGTGCTTCACTTCGACGTAGCGTCGATAGAGCTGGGTCAGTTCATCCGTCCAGTCGGTGCACCACGGGAAACTTTCTTCGAGGGTTCGCGTCAGCGGCTGGCGGCTGTTCACACGATGCGAATAGATCGCGAGACAGGCGTCCTTGCGCGGGAAGCGCTTTTCCTTCTTCGCCAATCCGAGTTCCTGTCGAAGGAAGTCGAGGAGATCGGCCGCGTCGCCGCGGTCTAGCACGGAGAACGAAGGCTCGAGACCCACGACGGCTGCGTAGTCACGCAGCAGCCGGTTGCCGATGGAGTGGTATGTACCTGACCACAATCGTCGCGTCGCGTCGGCGTGAGCAGTCGCAGCGGGGCGGGCGGCGCGCAGCGTCTGCAGGGTGATGAGTTCGGCCCGGCGCAGCATCTCCTGCGCGGCGCGTCGTGTGAAGGTCAGCAGCAGAATACGTTCGGGCGGAACGCCGCTCAGCAGCAGATGCGCGACTCGATGCGCGAGGGTATTGGTCTTGCCGGTCCCGGCGCCCGCGATGATGAGCAACGGTCCGGCTGAGAAGCCTGTGTCGTCTGCGACGCCGAACGTCGCGGCGCGCTGTTGTGCGGGGTTCAGCTTCTCCCCGAACGTGGCGGCGGATTCATATATATGTGTGCTCATCGGGCCGTATCATGCCCCAACGCTGTATATAACGACAGAAGCCGGAAGAAACAGAGAGCCGCGAAAGACCGCAAAAAAGAAAATGAATGAGGGTGCTCAAACCTGCGGGATCCCTTCGGCCTCACCTCTCGGGAATCGTTGGCGGGCGTTCGCACGGCGCCGACACTGAAACCAAGTCCAATCTCCCTGCCTCCCTTGTATTGCTCTTTCCATATTTCCTTTTCGGTATTTCTTTTTTGCGGTCTCTCGCGGCTCTTGTCTTCGTTCTTGTGCGCGCGCATCACCGCCGGCAATATTCCGCACCTTTCGTTCGGATCAAAGGCGCCTCACATCATGCGTTTTTCTCTCTTCGCGTTCTCCCTGGCGGCTCAGGCGTTCGCCATGACGGTCTTCGCAGCCGATGCAACGTCGGTGAGCGTCATACGCGCCGGGCGGCTCATCGATGTGGCGAACGGGAGGGTTCTCGAAAATCAGGTGATCGTTGTTCGCGGCGACCGCATCGAGGCCG
This sequence comes from uncultured Gammaproteobacteria bacterium, assembly GCA_963723505.1. Classification (GTDB taxonomy): domain Bacteria; phylum Pseudomonadota; class Gammaproteobacteria; order Steroidobacterales; family Steroidobacteraceae; genus Steroidobacter. The sequence goes on along the minus strand of CAVRQU010000012.1, from coordinate 179,517 downwards.
TTGGCGCTGCGAACGCAGTGAACGTGCCTGCCGGCGGGCAGGTCATCGATTTATCTACGCATACGGTGTTGCCGGGACTCATCGACACCCACACGCACGTGACTTCCGATCCGACCTTGCCGCCCTATCACGGCTACGGCGTGTCTCATCCTCGGCTCGCGCTCAAGGGCGCTGCAAACGCGAAAGCGACGTTGTTTGCGGGCGTGACGACGATTCGCGATGTGGGTGCGACCGGCTTCACGGACGTCGCCTTGCGCGATGCGATCAACGACGGCGATGTGCCAGGGCCGCGCATGCTGGTCTCCGGCCCCGCGCTCGGCATCACAGGCGGGCACTGCGATGACAATATGCTCGCGCCGGAATTCGATCATCAGTCCGACGGTGTGGCGGACGGCGTCGAAGGCGTGCGGCGAGCCGTTCGGCGCAACGTGAAGTATGGCGTGGATGTGATCAAGTACTGCGGCACCGGCGGCGTGTTCTCCAAGGGCACGAAAGTCGGTGAGCAACAGTACACGGCGGAAGAGGTCGCCGCGCTGATCGATGAGGCTCATATGCACGGACGCAAGGTTGCGGTGCATGCGCATGGCGCCGACGGAATCAAAACCGCGATCAAGGCCGGCGTCGACACCGTCGAGCACGCGAGCCTCATCGATGAAGAAGGTCTGCAGCTCGCGAAACAGCGCGGCGTGTATCTTTCGATGGACATCTACAACACGGAGTACACGCAGACCGAAGGCCCGAAGCGCGGCGAGCTGGAGGAGTTTCTGCGCAAGGATCGTGAAGTAGCGCAGATCCAGCGCGAGAACTTTCGCAAGGCGGTGAAGCTCGGCGTCAGGATGACGCTGGGCACCGACACCGGCGTGCATCGCCACGGCGACAGCCCCAGACAGCTTGCCGTCATGGTTCGCTACGGCATGACGCCGATGCAGGCGATCCAGGCCGCCACGACGCACGGCGCCGAAGCGCTGGGCCTGAAGGATCAGGTCGGCGTGATTGCAGCAGGTCGCTATGCGGACGTCATCGCCGTTCAGGGCGATCCGCTCGCGGACGTGAGCGTCCTGGAGAAAGTGCAGTTCGTGATGAAGGGCGGGCAGGTCTACAAGCAATAAAACGGCCGCTGGCAGTAGGCCTTTGGCATGAGGCCTGTGGCAGCAGGCCTCCGGCAGTCAGAATAGAGGATGGTGCGCAGATTCATTCTGTCCTGCCGAAGGCCATCTGCTGCGACAGCAGCCGACTGCCAATGGCCTACTGCCGCAGGCCGGTCTTGGTTGTTCAGGCGTCCGCCTACTTGCTCGAGGGTTGCTCGCCGAGGAAAGTCGGCTTGCCGTCGTTCTGCAGATACTTCGCGTACCAGTCGACATACCGTTGCATCCGATCGCGCAGGTAGCTTGGTCGGCGCAGCCCATGGAATTGATCGGGATAGATGATGAGCTGCGTATCGATGTCGAGGCTGCGTAGCGCCTGATACATCTGTTCGGAGTTGAGCAGCGGCACGTTGAAATCGCGATCGCCGCACAGGAAGAGCGTCGGCGTCCTGATGCGGTCGGCGTGCAGCAGCGGGTACGCGTTGCGCAGGTAGACGTCGAGATTCTTCCACGGCTTGCCGAGCTCGAGCTCGTACTCACGGATGTACATGTCCGTGCCGTAGCCGGAGAGCGCATTGCCGATGGAGGCGCCGCTCGTCGCCGCCTTGAAGCGCGCGTCTTTCGCGATGACGACGTTGGTGAGAATGCCGCCATAGCTCCAGCCGCCCACACCGAGCCTGTCCGGATCCGCGACGCCGTGTTTCACGGCGTAGTCGACGGCCGCGAGCACGTCCTCCGCGTCCTTGCCGCCCCATTCGGCCCAGATCGCTTTCGCGAAAGCTTCGCCGCGACCCGAGCTGCCGCGCGGATTGGCTGCAACGACGGCGTAGCCTTGCGATGCGAAGATTTGCCACATCGGCATGAATGCATTGGCGAACTGGGAGACGGGGCCGCCGTGAATCTGCAGCAGCGTCGGATAACGACGACCCGGCGAATAGCCGGGCGGCTTGACGAGAAAACCGCTGATCTGCGCGCCATCCTTCGAAGCAAAGGAGATTTCCTCGACGGAGGCGAGCTGCACGCTGGCGAGCCACGCATCGTTCTGATGCGTCAGCGGCCGCACGCGGCGCGCATCGAAGGCGAACACCTCGTCCGGACGGTCCACTGTGCTTTCCAGCAGCGCGATGCGGCCCTTCGGGCCCAGATCAAACGCAGTCGTTTCGCGCCGCCCTTCGCGCAGGCGTTCAAGCTTGCCGTTCGCCGCGTTCAGTCGGGCGAAATGTTGATTGCGATCATCTTCGATGAACCCGTAGATCCATGCGCCGTCGCCCGACCAGCGCGGCGAAAGGATGTTGCGATCGATTCCCGCCGCTACCGTGCGGGCGGCGCCGCTGTCCGTCGCGACGATCACGAGATGCTGCGTGGCGTAGTAGATGAGGTTCGCATCGCTCGCCGCGGTGATGGCGATCTCGCGACCGTCCGGCCGCCACGAGGGCGCCGTCATCCAACCGCCGTCGCCCGAGTCGCCGTGAAAAGTGGTGAGCAGCCGCGGCTCGCTGCCTGAGCGGGCGGCGATTACATACAGACCGTTCTCGTTGCTGCGGTCGGGATCGCCAGTGCGTTTGCTGACGAAAGCGATCTGCGCGCCGTCGGGCGACCAGGCGGGAAGAGCTTCGTCGTAGTTTCCCGGAGTGAGGAGCTCGGCCTTGCGCGTAGCGACGTCGAAGACGTACAGGTGCTGACGTTGTGCGCCGAGATACCCGGTCTCGTCCTCCTTGAAGTAGAAACGGTCGATCACGATCGGCGGCGCAGTCTTGCCCTCATCCGCCTTCACCGCGCGCTGCGGGTCCTCGTCCGCCACGATCAATGCGAGACGCTTGCCGTCGGGCGACCATTCGTAGGCGACGACCTCGCCGTTGAATCCCGTCAGCGGTTTCGCTTCGCCTCCCAGACGATCGAGCAGCCAGAGCTGCTCGGGGCTGTCCTCCTCGCCGCGCGCCGTCAGAAATCCAAGATAGCGGCCGTCCGGGCTCCAGCGGGGCGTGTGCTCGCTGTCCTCGGAGTAAGTCATCTGGATGTTGCGTTCGCCGTCCCAGCTCGCCATCCATACGTGCGTGACGCGCTTGTCCTTGACGTGGTCCGCTGTGCGTACGGTGTACGCGATCCAATCGCCGTCGGGCGAGACCTGTGGATCGCCGACCTCCCGAATGGCGTTGATGTCATCGATGGTGAGCGGGCGCTGCGGCCCGGAGGCAATTGTCAGCGTCGCATACAACAGCACGGCGACGCCGGCGCAAAACACACGAACTCGCATGGAGAACTTCCCGCTGCTATTTGCGGTGCGTTTTAGCATGTCCGGCGCATTCCTGGCGAAACGCCGCCAGCGCGCGCAGAGCCCCTCGGTGCAAACAAGAATGGATTAGTCCGCTGTGGGGCTACGGCGCAGGATGTGATCATCTTTTGGATGAGCGCCGGCGCCGCTTCGGGCGGAACCGGCGCCGGTAAACGCGGGCCTCACGCGGAACCGCTCGAGGCCCGAGACGTTGCATTCGGTGCGACAGAGGAGAAGCGGAGCTGGAAGCGTCCCGTGAAATAGTTCCGGAGGTGATCGCGCAGGCCGAGGCGCCACGCGCGCGCGAGCGGCCTGCTCTACGTATCGGACGCCGAGCCAGGCATCACTCGGCGCCGTCGCGGCAAAGGCTTTGAGTATCTCGGGCCCAGTCGCCGTCCGATCAAGGCCGTGCGTACGCTCGAGCGTATCCGGCGCCTCGCGATTCCGCCGGCGTACAGCGATGTCTGGGTTTGTCTTGACGCGCGTGGCCACCTGCAAGCAACCGGACGCGACGCCCGGCGCCGCAAGCAATATCGCTATCACGCCAAGTGGCGCGCGACGCGTGACGACGGCAAGTTCTCGCACATGATCGAATTCGGCGCGCGCCTACCGCAGCTGCGCCGCCGCCTGAAGCAGGATCTCGCGCTGCCGGGCTTGCCGAAATACAAAGTGCTCGCCGTGATCGTGACCCTGCTCGATGGAACCCTCATCCGCATCGGCAACAGGGAATACGCGCGCACCAATGACTCCTACGGACTGACGACGCTGCGCGACAAGCATGTTTCGTTCTTGCGCGACGGTCGCGCATCGTTCTCCTTCCGCGGTAAAGGCGGGCGCAAGCACGAGGTGACGCTCGACGATCGTCGGCTCGTGAAGCTCCTTCGTCGCCTGCAGCAACTGCCCGGCCAGCACTTGTTTCAGTATGTAGACGATGAAGGCAAGCGCCAGTCGATCGATTCCGGAATGGTCAACGATTACCTCCGGGAAGCCATGGGCGAGGGCGCCCGCTGGAGCGCCAAGGATTTTCGCACCTGGGGCGCCACGGTGCTGGCCATCGCATTTCTGTCGTGTCAGCCGCAGGATGAGTCCACAAGCGAGGCGGCGCTCAAACGCTGCATGACGGCCACGGCGAAGCACGTTGCCGAAGCGCTTCGCAACACGCCGGCGGTCTGCCGCAAGTCATACATCAATCCGGTTGTCTTCGCCGCGTGGCGCGTCGGCGCGTTTGCAAGGCTTGCGTCGGGTGCGGGCCTGGCCCCGAGGAAAGTGGAGAAGATTGCGCTGCAGGTTCTGCGTTCCGCGGGACGCACAGCGAAGCTGAACGGCGCTCGCGCTCCGCGCGCGGCTGTTCAGGCGCGGGCGACAAGAAAATTCGCCGGACGACGAACCAGTGAGTCCCTGCGCCAGGAGGAGGGAATTCGGCCGGCCTGATGAGGGAGAGAGCGTGCGCCGTCGTTTGCGCCGCGTCGCGCCGTCCCGCAAGATGCGCGAGCGGGCGGTGCTTACTACAAATTCAACGGCGCCAACATGGAAAAAGCGTCTTCCTCCAGGGGATTGACCATCGGTCTGTCACTGCTGTTCGGCTTCGTTATCGCGAGCGTGCGCAACGACGTCGAGGGGTTCTTCATCGGCGCGATTCTCGGCGGCGTGCTCGCGCAGATTCTTTATCTGCGCAAGCGGACGCGAGCGCTCACTGACGAACTGAATGCGCTCCGACGGCTGACCTCGTTACGAGAGTCGGGAATCGGGAGTCGGGAGTCGGAAAGCGGCGGCGAGCCTCAATCAGGCGCCCCGCGCGGCGACCCGACTCTCACACCATCAGCGACTGCAGAAGTTTCCGACTCCGGCTCGGTATTCCCGACTCCCGAATCCCCACTCCCGACGTCATCGAGGAGCGCACGCGACAGTGGCGAATGGATGCCTCCGCCGCGCACGCCGCGGGAACCGTCGGCGTTCGATCGTGCGACTGCGCAGATCATTGCGCGGCTCAAGCGGGCGAATCCGTTGGCGCTCATCGGCATCGTCATTCTGTTCATCGGTGCGACGTTCCTCGCGAAGTACGCTGCCGAACGCAACGTATTTCCGATCGAAGTGCGGTTCATCGCGGTCGCTGTCGCGGCTTTCGCATTGCTGCTCGTCGGCTGGCGACTGCGGGACACGCGCGCCGTCTATGCACAACTGCTGCAAGGGGGCGGCGTCGCAGGCTTGTACCTCACAGTCTTCGCTGCGACGAAGCTTTATCAGCTGCTGCCGCTCGGCCTGGCGTTCGGGCTGATGGTGCTCATTGCGCTTGCCGCCGCGGTGATTGCCGTGGCGCAGAACGCACTGTCGCTGGCGGTCATCGGTACGGCGGGCGGCTTTCTCGCGCCGATCCTCGTCTCGACCGGCGCCGGCGATCACATCGCGCTGTTCAGCTACTACGCGATCCTGAACCTTGGCGTGTTCGCCGTTGCGTGGTTCAAGACGTGGCGCCTGCTGAACGTGCTTGGCTTCGTATTCACCTTCACGATTACAGGTCTGTGGCGGGCGAGCGGCTATGAGCGTGACGACCTGCTCAGCGCCGATTTGTTTCTCGTCCTGTTCTTCCTGATGTACGTCGGCGTGTCGGTCTTGAACAGCGTGCGCCAGCCGCCGAATCTCAAGGGCTATGTGTCCGGCTCGCTCGTGTTCGGCTTGCCGGTGGTCGCATTCACGCTGCACGCCACGCTCGTGTCGCACCTGGAGTACGCGCTCGCGTGGAGCGCGCTTGCGCTCGGCGGGTTCTATCTCGCGCTCGGCTGGGCGCTCTTCAGAACGAGGCGGGAAACTTTCCGCCTGCTCGTGGAGGCGTTCGCCGCGCTCGGGGTGATCTTCGCCAGCCTCGCGATTCCACTCGCGTTCGACACGCGCACGACCGCGGCGATGTGGGCCGTGGAAGGCGCGGGTCTGTTGTGGCTCGGCGTCAGCCAGCAGCGCAAGCTCGCCCGCGCATTCGGCGTCCTGCTGCAATTCGGCGCCGGCCTCGGCTACCTGGCCGGGCTGCCCGCGCTGCGCGGAGATCCCGCACTGCTCAACAGCACGTATCTCGGCGCCTTGATGCTCGGTGCATCCGGCGTGTTCAGCGGTTATTGGCTGTATCGCAACCGGAAGGCGCAGGCGTCTTACGAAGCGATCGGTCAGCACGTAGCTACGCTGTGGGGGCTTTCCTGGTGGTTGTTCGGCGGACTGAATGAGATCGCGCACTTCTTGCGCGACTACGTGCTGGGAGCTTCGCTTGCGTTCGCGGCAGGTACGGCCGCGGCGTTCGCGTGGCTCGCGGCGAACAGAGAATGGCCGTTGCCGCGCCTGATCGCGGTCTATCTGTCGCCGGCGGCCGCGATCGCCGGACTCCTGTACGCGAGCTCGCTTGAGCACCCATTCGCTGAATGGGGTGCGGTTGGTTGGGCGCTCCTGTTCGCAGTGCATTTCGGCTTGCTGCGCATCACGGACTCAGCACAGATCGCCGGGCGTGCGTGGTTGCATGCCGGCGCCTGCTGGTTGACGGCGTCGTTGGCTGCGTGGGAGTCCAGCTGGCAAATCGCCGAGCGAACAACGGGCGTGTGGGCCAGTCTTGCCGTGGGGGCTCGCGCCCGCGCTGATCGTTGCATGGCTCGGCCGGCGCCTGCTGACGCCGCACTGGCCGCTCGCGCGCCACGCGAGCACGTATCGAGTGCTCGGCGCCGCGCCGCTCGTCATCGCGACCGGCTGCTGGATTGCGGGCGTCAATGTACTGAGTCGCGGCGATGCGTCCTGGTTGCCCTACGTGCCGCTGCTGAACCCTCTCGATATCAGCGTCGCCCTGTCGTTTGCGGCGGTGGGTCTGTGGTGGACGTCGCTCGATGAAGCACAGCGTCAGTCGTTGTGGAAATCGGACCCTCGCGTCCTGGTCGCAATCGTGGCGGGGCTGGTGTTCCTGTGGCTGAATTCTGCGCTGATCCGCTCGCTGCATCACAACTGGGGCGCGCCGATTACGGTCTATGGCGTCGCGCATTCCACGCTCGTGCAATCGGCGTTGTCGATTTTCTGGGGCGTCCTGGGATTCGCGGCGATGACTCTCGCGGCGAAACAGCATTGGCGATATGTATGGCTGGTCGGCGCGGGTTTGATGGGGGTGGTCGTCGCGAAACTGTTTCTCGTCGATCTGTCGAATGTGGGCACGATCGCGCGCATCACCTCGTTCCTGAGCGTGGGCGCACTGTTGTTGATCACCGGATACCTTGCGCCGCTGCCGCCGCGTCGCACGCTGGAGCATGCAAACACATGAACCGTACCGCCACAGGCCAGGATTGCGTTCGCCGCATCCCGACGGCTCGGGTAATCATGCTGGCCGTTCTCGCGCCGCCAGTCGCGCATACGGCGCCGCCGAACATGCAGGATTACGCGCAAGGCGTCGTTGTGGAGTCGTACACAGCATCGCCGATGATCGAACTCGCGCTGCCGGACCCCGTGTATCAAACGACGACGCGAGCCGACCTGCGCGATCTGCGCGTCTTCAACGCGAACGGCGCCTCTGTGGCGCATGCGTTTTGCGCCGCGCCGGACACGACCGAGGCCGCAGTCACCGAGCAGTCTCTGCCTGTATTCGAGTTGCGGGACGCCAAAGGGACGACTGCCGAGGGCGCCCGGATTGAAGTGCAGACGGCGGGCGGTACGCAGGTGAATGTCCGGGAGCCGTCGTCTCAGTCGGCTGCGAACGGCCGCATACACATCATCGACGTGAGGCAGATCGACGAAGCGGTGCGCTCCATCCAGTTCGACTGGACGAGCTCCGATGGCGCGTCGGAGGTGAAGGTGCGCATCGAAGCGAGCGATGATCTCGATCGGTGGGAGACGGTGGTCACGGCAAGCGCGCTGCTGCGAGCCGCGCACGGCGGGCAGGAACTACGTCGCGAACGCATCGACTTGCCGCTGCGCACGTATGAGTACCTTCGAGTGGAGCGCGCGGACGGCGGACCCCCGCTCGCAATTCATGCAGCCTCTGCAGAGCGCGTGGCGCCCGTGAGCGTCATCGAGCCGCTCTGGTTCACGCCGAACGCGCTCGCCGCCGACGAGCCTCATGTGCTGGCGTTCGACGCCGGCCGATTGGCGCCCGTGCGTTTCGCCCGGGTGCGACTGCCGCAGGACAACAGCTCGATGAGCGTGACGCTGCAAAGTCGCGCCGACGAAAAATCGGCCTGGCGGACTCGTTGGAGCGGCGAGACGTATCTCATCGTCACGAACGCCGACCGACGCGAAAGCCCGCCCGCGCGCTTCGAACCGACGACCGATCGCTACTGGCGCGTGCTGCTGCCGAAGGAGGCGCAAGCATCGCCGAGACCTGCCGTTGAACTCGGCTATCGCCCCCTGCGGCTGCGGTTTCTGGCGCAAGGCGGAGGACCATACACGGTCGCGTATGGCAGTCGCCGCGCCGAACCGGCGTCGCCCGCGTCGTGCGACGGGCTTCTCGGCGACGTCCCGGTGCACGAGCGCCGGGAGATGATCGGCGAGGGTTCCGCCCGCGAATTCAAGACGCTGGGCGGCGAGACGGCGTTCAAGCCGCAGCCGAAAAAGACACCGACGCGCATGGTCGTGTTATGGAGCGTGCTGATTGTGGGCGTTGGCTTACTCGTTGCGATGGCGCTGTCGCTGCTGAAACGGGTCAGACCGGCAGAAAGCGGTTAGCGGTTGGCGGTTAGCGGTTAGGGTGGAATTGCCGCGCGCGGCTGTTCGCCTTGGGAATGCGGTAGGACCTAACCTAGAATACGCGCCCCTGGAATCGGATCGTCGGCGTAGAAGCGCGCCCCCTCGCGCGCCTCCGGCTAACCGCTAGTACCAGCCAACCGCTTCGCAAATGCGTTTTCCGGATCATTTCGACGTCATCGTCGTCGGCGGCGGACATGCCGGAACCGAGGCCGCGCTTGCGGCCGCGCGGATGGGCGTGCGCGCGTTGCTGCTCACCCAGAGCATCGAAACGCTCGGGCAGATGAGCTGCAACCCGGCGATCGGCGGCATCGGCAAGGGACACCTGGTGAAGGAGATCGATGCACTGGGCGGCGCGATGGCGCGTGGGGCCGACCTCGCGGGCATCCAGTTCAGGGTCCTGAACGCGAGCAAGGGACCTGCCGTGCGCGCGACTCGCGCGCAAGCCGACCGCGTGCTTTACAGGCAGGCGATCCGCTCGATGCTGGAGAACCAGCCGAACCTGACGCTGTTTCAGCAGGAAGTTGCGGATCTGCTTGTCGAGCGCGACGAGGTGTGCGGCGTCGTCACGCAGACCGGCATCGAGTTTCGGGCGCGCACGGTCGTGCTGACCGTCGGCACTTTTCTCGGCGGCAAGATCCACGTCGGGCTCACTAACTACCAGGGCGGCCGCGCCGGCGATCCGCCGTCCAACCGGCTCGCCGAAAAACTGCGGGCGCTGCCCTTTCGCGTCGGTCGGCTGAAGACCGGTACGCCGCCGCGCATCGACGGCCGCACGATCAACTATGAAGGACTGACGCGGCAGCCGGGGGATACGCCCACGCCCGTCTTCTCCTATCTCGGCCGGCGCGGCGATCATCCACGACAGGTCGCGTGCTACATCACCGCGACGAACGAGCGCACGCACGAGATCATTCGCGCCGGCTGCGATCGCTCCCCGATGTTTACGGGCGTGATCGAAGGCGTTGGTCCGCGCTACTGCCCGTCGGTCGAAGACAAGGTGCATCGCTTCGCCGACAAGACCTCTCACCAGATTTTCATCGAGCCCGAAGGCCTCGCGACGCACGAGATCTATCCGAACGGGATTTCGACGAGCCTGCCGTTCGATGTGCAGCTCGCGCTCGTGCGCTCGATCAGAGGATTCGAGAACGCGCACGTCACGCGGCCGGGCTATGCGATCGAGTACGACTATTTCGATCCGCGCGACCTGAAGGCCAGTCTCGAAACGAAATTTATCGAGGGCCTTTTCTTCGCCGGTCAGATCAACGGCACGACCGGCTACGAGGAAGCCGCAGCCCAGGGAATTCTGGCCGGATTGAACGCGGCGTTGCGCGTCCGGGAGCAGGAACCCTGGTCGCCGCGCCGCGATGAAGCCTACATCGGCGTGCTCGTCGACGATCTGATCACACGCGGAGCGAGCGAACCGTATCGCATGTTCACGAGCCGCGCCGAATACCGCTTGATGCTGCGCGAGGACAACGCGGATCTGCGGCTCACGCCTCGGGCCCGGGAGCTTGGACTGGTCGGCGACGAGCGCTGGCGCTTCTTCGAAGCGAAGCGCAATTACATCGCGCGCGAAACGCAACGTCTCGATCAGACGGTCGTGCATCCTCACGACCTGACCGAAGCGCGCGCCGTTGAATTGCTGGGCGCGACGCTCGCTCGCGAAGCGCATGCGTTCGATCTGTTGCGTCGGCCGGAGGTGTCGTACCGATCGCTGGCCGCGATCGGCGCGGTCGGTCAGGCCGACTGGATGAGCGTTGCACGATGCGGACGAACGCCTGGTCGAACAAGTGCAGCTGCAGGTCGAAGTGCAGGCGAAGTACAGCGGATACATTGATCGACAGCAGGATGAGATCGAACGCCATCGCCGCCACGAAGAGACGCGCTTGCCCGATGGCATCGACTATGCGCAGGTCCGCGGTCTGTCGACCGAAGTACGCCAGCGCCTCACACAAGCGCGGCCGGGAACTGTCGGTCAGGCGTCGCGCGTGCCGGGCGTTACGCCGGCGGCGATCTCGCTCCTCCTCGTATATCTCAAGCGGCGCGCAGCGACGGACCGCACACAGCTCGCGAGCTGAGCAAAAGGACTCTTCAGATCTGGCCAGTTTGCCGGTTGGCCAGTTCGCCGGTGGCCTGTCGAAAGGCGAATCAATTCACATCTTGCGCAGTCCGCGGTTTTGAGGCCTCGGCATTCGGTAAAGTCCCGGCCGTTCGCGCCGATTCAGCGTGTGAATTCCTTCATCATTTCTGCAGCGCGCCGCTGGTACGCTGTACGTCCGGTTCGGTTGCCTGTAACGCCCATGACGTGGTTCGTACTCTTCGCCTGTTCCGTGTTCGGTCTCTATTTCTGGCGGCAGCGTCGTCAGCAGCAGCGCGAACTGGACAGCCCGCTCGCAAGCCATCGCTCGGGTCACAGCCACATTGGCCAGGTGATCGTGCTCGAGCGGGGTCTGCAGAACGGCAGCGGACGCATTCGGCTCGGCAATCGCGACTGGCCTGTCCGCGGCCCGAACCTGCCGGCCGGCGCGAAAGCGAGAGTGACTGGCGTGGATGGAACCGTGCTCCTTGTCGATCGCGTAGCGGCCTGACGCTCTCTCTCTGCCAACCGGCTAACTGGCCAGCTGGTTAATCGGCCAGAGCTGTTCTCTCAATCGATTCCTCGTTCTTGCCAGCCGACCGGTTTGCCAGTTAGCCAGTTGGCCCAGATTGGCATCCCTGCTCCTTCATCGCGCGCGCGTGGTTGTCGCGCCAGAGATCCTCGGCCTGCGCTTTCGCCGCGTCGAGCGTCGTCGCGTTCTGGCCCTTCTCCAGCATGGCGATCGTCTGCGCGAACGTCGTCGCGGTGGGGATGTACGCCTCGCCGGTGCAGCCGGCCTCATTCAGGCGATCGCCGAAGTATTGCCATGCGAGATGCTCGGTGCGCGACAGGCGGCCTCCCCACGGCATGCGCACCATCGACAGGAACGCGGTCGGCTCGCCGTCGCGCGCGGCGTCGAGACCGAACGCGCGCGCAGTGAGCGCATCGGCGGGATGCCCGTCGCAGCCGAGCGCCATGCAGTTGGCGAGATCCAGTTTTGCTTTCGGGATGGTCGGCCCGGCCTGCTTCAGCAGCAGGCGGATCGAAGAGACGTTTTCGGTCGTCTGGCCTCGTTGCACCGCGACCAGGAGGTTGGTCGCCGCCGCGTACAACGCGGGCGGGTACTTCTTGTCGATGGCGGATTGCAGCAACGCCTCGCGCTTTTTCGGATCGCGCACGAACTGCGCAAGCTCGACCGCACTCGCGGGATCGCCCGCGTCCGCTGCGGCGCGCAAGCGCGCTTCGATGCCGCGGTAATCGAAACTCGCCGCTGAGCAGCCGCCACGGGCGCGACTCAGAAATTCGCCTTCGGCCAGGATGACCCCAGCGGCCTTCGCGGCGCGTTCATCCGACAGGACAGGACTCAGCTTCGCAATCTGCGCCTGTGGATCGGCGGGGCGTGAAGAAAAAACCCCATTGCACCAGTGCTGAATGCGCACGAGCGCGACATTGGCGTCGTTGTCGCCCTGCGTTGCAAGAGTATTCAACGAGGCCACGGCGACATCAGCGGCGCCGCTCGAGAGCGCATCGATTGCAGCGGCGGGAACCTTCAGGCCGCGCAGCGTACGCGTGTGCGCTGCATGCTGCAGCTTCGAGTAGAACTCCCGCTGATCGCTCGGCGTGACGGCGCGACGCTGCGGCTGCTCAGGCGCGGGCGGGGCGGGCTCCGGCTTCGGCGCATCGATGGCATAGGCTGGAGCCGCGGACATGAGCATGAGCAGCGCCGCACCAGCGGCGCCGCCCTTGAGTCTTGCAAATTGCCAGCCCATGAGAAGCGTTCGAGGCCTTGAGTCTACTGCGCGGGAACCAGATCGTATTCGACCTGCACGTTCCCATTGAAGGCCATCTGCCCGCTCTGATAGCTCTGCGAGGCGTCGCTCGCTTCCGCCATCATCGCCTTGTTCCTCTGCATCGGAACAGGCGGGGGAACAAACCCGGAGCTGGCCGAAATCGTGCGCGGCGGCCCGAGACGGCCGCCGGCGGCCTTCGCCACCGCTTCGGCGTTCAGGCGGGCATCTTCCACCGCTTTGGCGAGCGCTTCGCGCTCCAGCTCGCGCCGCTTGCTCGAATCCAGTCGCGGATCGCCTGCCTGGTTCACCCCGAGATCGAAGGAGCGCTCGAGCAACTGACCGAGTTTGTCCAGGTCGCGCAAATCCACCTCGATCTGGCGCGACACGTAATACCCGATGAGATGACGTTCGCGTGCGTTGTTGTCCCAGTTGTACTCGGGCTGCACGTTGACGCGCGTCGTGCGCACGTACTTCTGATCAATCTTGAGTTCGCGCGTCAGTTTCATCACAGCGTCGACGCTCTTCGCGACTTCCGCCCGGGCCTCTTCCATCTTCGGTTTGCGCGCCTCGACGCCGAGCGTCACGAAGGCGCGGTCCGGCTCGGCCTGGATCTCGCCCTGACCCGATACGGTCACTGACCGAATTTCCTGCTCCGCCGCCTGAGCTGAGCACGTCAGCAAACCGCATGCTGCAATCGCTGGTGCGACGATCTCGATGAACCTCATGAGTCTCACGTCCCCTTCAAAACCGCTCCTGCGGCGATACGGCTTTGGCGCGTTGCGGCGCTGCAAGTTCACTGCGAATGCGCGATGTGCGCAAGTTGCGGCAAATCGCGCAACCGGATCGGGCTCGTCAGGGACTATCTGATTTACCGCCATCCGAAAGCAGCCGCAGCTTCGGTACACCTTGTCTCGCTAGACGGGATTTCCTGCGGTCATCTCTCGGGCATCTGCATGCTTCGATGTCAGGGCAGACACGATAAATCAGAGCTTTCTAACCCAGCAACGTCGGGATAAGCGTTTGTAGTTCGGCTCGGTCGCGGCGCAGCGCCTCGCCGCGTCCCGCAATGATCTTTTCGAGATCCGAGATCGCGCGGGCGAACTCGTCGTTCACCACGACGTAGTCGAATTCGCTCCAGTGCGACATGTCGGCGATCGAGTCCCGCAGGCGCCGCGCGATCACTTCATCGGCATCGGTCCCGCGACCGCGCAAACGCTCTTCCAGCGCCGCGCGCGAGGGCGGCAGAACGAAGATCGTCTGACATTCGGGCATGGCGCGACGGATCTGCTGCGCGCCCTGCCAGTCGATCTCGAGCAGCACGTTGTCGCCTGCCGCGAGCATCCTTTCGACCTGTTCGCGCGAGGTGCCGTAGTAGTTATCAAAGACGCGCGCATGCTCGAGAAACTTCTGGTCGCGCACCATTTGCTCGAATTCACCGTGCGAGACGAAGAAATAGTCACGTTCGTGTTGCTCGTTCGGACGTTGCGCTCGCGTCGTGTATGAAATGGAGAATCTGAGCATCGGCATGCGCTCAATTAACGCGCGCACCAGCGATGTTTTCCCCGCGCCCGAGGGCGCTGCGATCACAAATAGCTTCCCCCGCTCTGTGCGCCGTTCTGCTTTCTGACTATCCGCCATCCGCTATCCGCCATCCGCTACTGCGTCATTCCACATTCTGAACCTGCTCTCTCATCTGCTCGATCGCGACCTTCATGTCCACGGCCGCCTTCGTCGTTTCCCCGTCCTGCGACTTCGATGAGAGCGTGTTCGCTTCGCGATTCAATTCCTGCATCAGGAAATCCAGACGACGACCGGCAGGCTCGGGAGAATTCAATACCGCGGCGACCTCGTCCAGATGGCCCGAGAGCCGATCGAGCTCTTCATCCACGTCCATCTTGTGCGCGTAGAGCGCCAGTTCCTGTTCGAGCCGGTCCGGATCCGGAGCGACGCCGAGCTGCCCGATGCGCTCGACGATGCGATCGCGCAGACGCTGCGAAATCTCCGGCAACCGGTTCTTGACGATCTGCACCTGTGCGCGCATCGCAGCGCAGCGGGTCATCAGGAGATCACGTATGCGTTGTCCCTCGCGCAGCCGCGTATCGTTCAATTCCGCCAGCGCTTCTCGCAGCAACTCGCTCGCCGCTGCAAGCACGGGCGCCGCATCGACTTCGGCTTCACGCACCACGCCGGGCCAGCGCAGCAGATCCAGCGGACTCACCGGTGCGGGGTCCTTGAGACGAAGGCGCACCTGTTCGACGCGCGCGAGCACCTCTTCGAGGAGACCAGCGTCCAGCTCGAGCGATCGCTGCGCACCCGCCGCGGATTTCAGGTACAGGTTCGCATCGACCTTGCCACGGCGCAGCGCTGCGCCGACGGTCTGGCGGATCTCAGTGTCGAGCGCCCTCAGCTCATCGGGAAGCCGCAGCGAGATCTCGAGATAGCGGTGGTTGACTGTGCGCAGTTCGCATACCAGCGCGCCCCAGGCGCCCTGGCGCTCGCGCCTTGCGAAACCGGTCATACTGCGGATCATTGCTCGATCGCCGTCGGGTATTAAGGCAAACGCTGGCTTACGCTGTCGCGGGGAGCGGTGCTATAAAGCGCCGCCCGATGAAGAGAATCAGCAACGCCCCGAGGCGTCGCTGGTCCCTTCCTCCCGAAGTGTAACAGTTGAAGGCCGTCCGGCCGGAGCTTGAAGAGCTTGCGGATCGAGCATGCAGATCTCAGTCTCGTAGGGGATCGCGAGGACAATCAGGACCGCGTCACCGTCGCAGTCACGGACAAGGCGGCGCTCCTGATCGTGATCGACGGGATGGGCGGACATTCCGACGGCAGTCGCGCAGCCGACACCGCCTTGAAGAGTCTGCTGGATTCTTTCAAGCAGACCGCGACGCCGATGTTCGATCCGCTCGGTTTCCTGCACATGGCGTTAAGCCGTGCGCACGACGACGTGGCGAAGCTCGGCAACGGGCAGAGCATCGACACGCGTCCGCGCGCGACGACCGCGATCTGTCTCGTGCAGGAGGGGGCCGCCTACTGGGCGCATATCGGCGATAGCCGCGTGTATCACATCCGCCATGGCAAGATGCTCAAGCGCACCCGCGATCACAGCCACGTGGAGCTGCTGCTGCGCGAAGGCAAGATCACGGAGGAGGAGTTGCCGAATCACCCGATGCGCAACTTCGTCGAATGCTGTCTCGGCGGCGATCCAGCGATACCCGAGATGACGATCGGCGGCCGACAGGTTCTTCAGCCCGGGGATGTGCTGTTGTTATGTACGGACGGCGTCTGGGCGAATCTCAAAGACGCCGACATCGCCGCGTTCTTTCGGGATGACGCGCAGCAATTGCGCGCCTGGCTGGAAGCGCTCGGCCGCCGTGCGGTTCAGGCATCATCTCCGTTCAGCGACAACTCTACCGCCGCCGTGATGCGTTGGCTCGGCGAGTAGCTGAGCGGGCCCTGGGCTGTAGGCTCCAGGGACCCTCTGATTTACCGCCGTTCGAGCACAACAGCAGCGTCGATCCCCTTGTCCCGCGAGACGGGATTTCCTTCGGTCATCTTTCGGGCATCTGTAGTCTTCGAATGTCAGAGTACACGGGTACATCAGAGCTTCCCCGAGCTGTAGGTAGAGCGCGCGAGTCGCGCGCAGCCGTTAACTGTCAACCTTCAACGGTCAACGAATGAAAGCAAGACCCAGCGGCCGTGCGCCTGACGAGCTGCGGCCGATCCGTCTGACTCGTCATTTCACCCGCCATGCTGAAGGTTCGGTTCTCGTGGAGTTCGGCGACACGCGGGTGCTGTGCACGGCCAGCGTCGAGGAAACGATCCCCGCGTTTCTGCGCAACACGGGCCGCGGATGGGTCACGGCGGAGTACGGCATGTTGCCGCGCTCAACCCATACGAGGAATCGACGCGAGGCCGCCAGCGGCAAGCAGGGAGGGCGCACGCTGGAGATTCAGCGGCTGATCGGCCGTGCACTGCGCGCGGTGATCGATCTGAAGGCGCTCGGCGAACGCACAATCACTGTCGATTGCGATGTGCTGCAAGCCGACGGCGGTACGCGCACTGCGGCGATTACGGGCGGCTATGTCGCGCTCGTCGATGCAATGAACACGCTGGTGCGCAAGGGCATACTGCGCGACAGCCCGATTCACGGCCAGGTCGCGGCCGTATCCGTCGGCATCTGGGCCGGACAGCCGGTGCTCGATCTGGATTACGCGGAAGATTCGGACGCCGAGACCGACATGAACATCGTGATGAACAACGGCGGCGGTTTCATCGAGGTCCAAGGCACGGCGGAGGGGCATGCGTTCCGCCGTCACGAGCTCGATGAGCTGCTCAACCTTGCGGCGAACGGCGTCGGGCGGCTGCTGGCGAAGCAGCTCGAGGCCCTGAGCGCCGATTGAGAGCGGTCATGCGAGTCGTGCTCGCGACAACGAACCCCGGCAAACTGAGGGAGTTTCAGGCCCTGCTGGCGCCGCTTGGATTCGAGGTCTTTCCGCAATCGGACTACACCGGCGAGAGCGCCGCAGAGACGGCGCCGACGTTCATCGAGAACGCGATTCTCAAAGCGCGTCACGCCGCGCGCGCTGCAGGGCTGCCGGCAATCGCCGACGATTCGGGCATCGAAGTGGATGTGTTGCACGGCGCTCCGGGCGTGTACTCGGCGCGGTATGCGGGCGAGGGCGCCAGCGACGCGGTCAATCTGCATAAGCTGAGAGAGCAACTACGCGGCATACCGCAAACGCATCGCGCCGCACGCTATCAGTGTGCGCTCGCGTACCTTCGCTGGGACGCCGATCCCTCGCCCTTGCTCGCCCAGGCAAGCTGGGAAGGCCGCGTCATCGATTCGCCTCGCGGCGCGGGCGGGTTCGGCTATGACCCTATTTTCGAGATCGTCGAGCGCGGCCTGACCGCCGCGGAGCTATCGGCCGAGGAAAAGAATCGTCTCAGCCATCGCGGCCAGGCGCTACGCTTGCTGGTCGATCAGTTGCGCGTTCTGTCGGGCCGGTGAGAGTCGGACCATGTCGCTTGAGCTTCCTCCCCTGTCCCTGTACGTGCACTTGCCGTGGTGCGTGCGCAAGTGCCCCTACTGCGATTTCAACTCTCACGCGGCGCCTGCCCAGATACCGCAGTCACAGTACGTGGATGCGCTGCTCGAAGATCTTGATGCGGACCTGGGCGCGGTCCAGGGCCGACGGCTGCAGTCGGTGTTCTTTGGCGGCGGAACTCCGAGCCTGTTCAGCCCGGAGGAGATCGCAAGATTTCTTGCGAGCGCGCGTCAGCGTATCGGATTCGAGCGGGACGTCGAGATCACGCTCGAGGCGAATCCCGGCACGATCGAGCACGGTCGTTTTGCGGCGTATCGTGACGCCGGCGTCAACCGCGTCTCGCTTGGCGCCCAGACCTTCAATGATGCGCATCTGCATACGCTTGGGCGGATTCACAGCGCCGGCGACATCGCCCGCGCAGTGGAGGAGCTGCAACAGGCCGGGCTGGCCAATTTCAATCTCGACCTGATGTACGCGTTGCCGGACCAGACAATCGGACAGGCGCTTGCCGACATCGACGCTGCACTGGCGCTTTCGCCAACCCATATTTCGCACTACCAACTCACGCTGGAGCCCGGCACGGTGTTTTATCACCGACCGCCGCCGCTGCCGGATTCCGATACAAGCTGGCGAATGCAGGAGGAATGTCAGGAGCGTCTCGCGAGCCGCGGCTATGTGCAGTACGAAGTCTCGGCGTACGCGCAGGTGAATCGGCAGTGTGCGCACAATCTCAACTACTGGCGCTTCGGCGACTATCTGGGGATAGGGGCCGGCGCGCACGGCAAGCTGACCATCGGTTCCTCCATTGTGCGCACGGCCCGCGTTCGCCAGCCTCGCGAATATCTCGTGCGCCCGCCCGCGGAGCGAATGGCGGATCGCGTGCGCGTGGAAGCGAACGACCTCCCCTTCGAATTCATGCTGAATGTTCTGCGACTCATGGATGGTTTTGATGAGGGGTCATTCGAAGCGCGCACCGGACTGCGCTTCACGACGATCGCGGCGACGATTGAACGGGCTGAGCAGCAGAAACTCCTGCAGGCGATGGGTCATGCGCGTTGGCGGCCGACTGAACTGGGGCAACGCTTCCTGAATGATCTGCAGGCGTTGTTCCTCCCATCTCCCGACCCGAGCGGCGCGGGGTTCAATCCACCGCAAACCGCAAGTTCGTGAACTGACGCACAAATTTTCATACCTGCGCGGGCGGCTGCGCGATCCGCCAGGTGCGGGTTATTCACACAAGGGAACTATTTTCAGAATGGCCGCACGTTGATGACAAAATCACATGCGGTGCATCAGCAGCCCTCCGTAACTACTTGAGCAGACAGGTAGAAATAGGGTGGCTAAAAAATGACCAATGTGACCATGGCGCACTGTTGTAGGCCTTACGTTTCTGCCGGACGTCAGTCATCCACACACTTATCCACAGCTTTTGTGGATAACCGTAAGGCGATTGCCTAAAACCGATGGGCGTGTACGGACGGACCGATTTTTTCTTGCGAGGGTGCACCCTCATCGCTACACTGCGCGCCCTTTTTCCCGACCTGCGGCGCTGAGACACGCGCCGACCACCATGAAATCCGGCATCCATCCTGAGTACAAAGAGACGACGGTGACCTGCAGCTGCGGGAACACCTTCGTGACGCGCTCGACGCTCGGTCATGATCTGCAGATCGAAGTCTGCTCAAACTGCCATCCGTTCTACACCGGCAAGCAGAAGATCGTCGACACAGGCGGTCGCGTCGACAAGTTCCGCAAGAAGTACGCCCGCTGACCGGGTCTGCGGCTGCCGATCCCTGGAAAAGGGGCGCTTGAAGCGCCCCTTTTTCGTTTCTGTTCCTTGAGAAGGAACTCCACCCGCTTCTGGACCGCCAAACAACTACGAAAGGGACCATTCGCGCTTGTCGCTCACGTTGGCCGCGTTTATAAGCGGGACGTGTTGTGGCTATTACCCGGGACGCCGCTATGTCGCTGAGTTCATGTGCCCGCTGTGCGTTGCCGCCGCTACTGATCTGCGCCGCACTGGCCGGCTGCGCGACGAATCCGGTCACGGGTCGGCCCGATCTCGTTTTTCAATCCGAGGAGGGCGAGATCAACAAGGCGAAGCAGGTTCATCCGATGCTGTTGCAGCAGTTCGGCGGCGCCTACGACGACCAGGAGCTGCAGGCCTACGTCAATGAGGTCGGGCAGCGCGCCGCCAAGGCGAGCCATCGCCCGGAGCTGCAGTACTACTTCACCGTGCTCGACAGCGAGGACATCAACGCGTTCACGACAGGCGGCGGGTACGTGTACATCACGCGCGGGATCATGAACTACCTCAATTCAGAGGCCGAACTCACGGCCGTGCTCGGCCATGAGATCGGACATGTCACGGCGCGTCATCCCGTGCGCCAGCAGACTCAGTCGACGCTCGCCGGCATCGGCGCGGCCACGGTCGGCGTCTTTACAGGGAGCGGCGATCTCGCAGGTCTTGCGAACTACGCCGGCGCAGCCCTCATACGCGGCTACGGTCGCGATCAGGAACTCGAAGCGGATCGGCTCGGGGCGGAGTACCTCGTCGGCGTCGGCTATGAGTCCGAGCACATGATCGACGTCGTGCGTCTGCTCAAGAATCAGGAGTTGTTTGAATTGCAGCGTGCGCGCGAGGAGAAGCGCGATCCGCGCGTCTATCACGGCGTATTCTCGACGCATCCGGACAATGACCAGCGACTGCGTGAAGTGGTGAAGGCCGCCGAGAAGTTTGAGGGCAAGGTCGACAACAAGGACGCCGGGCGCGAAAAGTACCTGAAGCACATCGAGGGGCTGCCGCTCGCGACGAGCCGCGCGCAAGGCGTGCTCAAGGGAAACCGCTTCTATCACGCCAATCTCGGTCTCACGATGGCGTTCCCCGTCGGCTGGCATGTCGAGAATCGCGCCGACCGACTCGTGGCAATTTCGCCGCAGAAGGACAGCGTCATCCAGATGCAGACGCAGGCCCCGCCGCCCAACACCGGGCCGCGCGAACTGTTGTCGCGTCTGCTTGCGCGCTCGAGCTCCGGACAGGACGAGCCGCTCGAAGTGAACGGACTGCAGGGTCACACCGCAGTCGTGCGCGCGGCGCAAACCGAGTTCGGGCTCGTGCCGGCCCGCTATGCGGTGATTTACTACAACAACCTCGCGTACATTTTCGCAGGCGCGAGCAAGGGCTCGGCCGGAGTGCCCGCGGCCGATCCTTTGTTCATGTCGACGATCAAGACGTTTCGCCGGCTGAAACAGAATGAGCTCGCGCTCGCCGAGCCGTACAGGATCAAGACGATCCGGGCCACGGACAAGACCCGCATCGCGGATCTCGCACGCACTTCGCCCATCCCGAAATATGCGGCTGAGACGCTGCGGCTGCTGAATGATCTTTATCCTGACAAGGAACCGCAGCCAGGACAGCTGCTGAAAATCATCGAATAAGCGCGTCTTATTCGCCTATCGGGGCGGTCCGGCGCGCTTGATTCAGCAGCGGCGTCGTGTAAGTCTGCGCCTCCTATTTGCACTTGCAAAAAAGTAGCTGCAGGCAGGTTGCGCCCGCACAGGTCTGGAACGAGCACATGGCTTCCGAGAAAAAGTTTGAGCTTACGAATCTGACGACTGGAAAGAAGTCGACGGCTGACGTGAGGAGCGGAACGCTCGGACCGGATGTGCTCAATATCGCGAATCTCGGGAAAGACCACGGGATATACACGTTCGACCCCGGGTTCATGGCCACCGCGGCCTGCGAGAGCAGGATTACTTTCATCGACGGCGAGGAAGGCTTGTTGCTGCACCGGGGCTACCCGATCGAGCAACTCGCTGAGAAGAGCAATTTCCTCGAGATCGCCTACCTGCTGATCAACGGCGAATTGCCCACCGCGGAGCAACTGGCCGAGTTCACGCACGCGATCCAGTACCACACGATGATCAACGAGTCGCTGCTGCGATTCTTCAACGGTTTCCAGTACAACGCGCACCCGATGGCGATGCTCTCGGGCGTCGTCGCATCGATGGCCGCGTTCTATCACGACTCGATGGACATCCATAACCCGCGCCATCGCGAGATTTTCGCGCATCGCATCATCGCGAAGATCCCCACGATTGCGGCCGCCGCCTACAAGCACGCGCTTGGGCAGCCCTTCGTATATCCGCGCAACGATCTCGACTACTGCTCAAACCTGCTGCACATGTTTTTCGCCGTGCCGTGCGAGCCGTACAACGTCGATCCGGTCACTGCGCAGGCGCTCGATCTGCTGTTCATCCTGCATGCGGATCACGAGCAGAACGCCAGCACCTCGACCGTGCGTCTGGCGGGCAGCACCGGCGCCAATCCCTATGCCGCGATATCCGCGGGTATCTCCGCGTTGTGGGGTCCCGCGCACGGCGGCGCGAACGAAGCGGTGCTCGCGATGCTCGAGCAGATCGGCACAGTGGAGAACGTGCCGAAATATCTGGCCAAGGCCAAGGACAAGAACGACAACTTCCGCCTCATGGGCTTCGGCCATCGCGTCTACAAGAATTTCGACCCGCGCGCGATGATCATTCGCGCCATGTGCCACAAGGTGCTCGCAAAGCTGGGCAAGTCCGACAATCCTCTCTTTGAACTCGCGTTGAAGCTGGAGGAGATCGCGCTGAAGGATGAATACTTCGTCGAGCGCAAGCTGTATCCGAACGTCGATTTCTACTCGGGGATCATTTACAGCGCGATCGGCATTCCGCAGTCGATGTTCACCGTGATGTTTGCGATCGCACGCACCGTCGGCTGGGTGGCGCACTGGCAGGAGATGATCGCGGATCCGGGCATGAAGATCAGTCGTCCGCGGCAGCTCTACACCGGACCTGATCGCCGCAACTACGTGGAGATGTCGAAGCGCGGCTGAGCCTGGCGACGTGAGGGCGTGAAGTTGTCGGAACGGATGTGTTTCTGCCGTCCTCGCGCGATTTACGTCCTCACCATTTTGCGCCGGCTTCGTCGCGCAGCAACGTTTCCACCTCCGCTGCATCGGCCCGGCGCATCGGGCGGCCGTCGACCGGACTTGCCGGCGACTGACGAATGCCGTCGACCGGAAATACGACTGCGTCGATCGGTTGATCCCCCGCCACAAATCGAATGACAGGGTATGCGACCAACCTGTTCGGCTCGTAGCGCAGTCGGCGCTCGGCGACCCGGTGAGGAATGCCCTGCTCCATAAGGTGCAACGCGACGGGTTCGGCGCCTTCCGCGAAGAGGTGCAGATTCACCTCTGAGTGCGCGGACGCGGTGCCGCTCAACACCGGGCCGACCAGCCGCGGGTCGAATCGCTTGAGCAGCCGCATCGCCTGCAGCGCCGTGCGACGCAAACCGCTCAGCTCAGAAGTATGCGTGTGCGCCTCAAACAGCCGCTGATGCGCGGCCAGCGCCGCTTCGATTTCCGTATTCTTCGGCAGGACCGCTATGTCGCTCGCGCCCAGGCGGTCGGCCGCTTTGCGCTTGGCGAGGCCATAGTCGTCGATGCCCTGCTCGGACATGATCCGTGCAGCCTCCTGCGCGAGCGCTTTGCGCAGCTGCTCAGCGCGCGGATTCTGTCGCTTGCTCATCGTTCAGCTTCTCACTTCGCGCGCGGCGCGGCCTTCAGAACAGCGACTCTTCGGTCTCTTCCTCGGGTCGCGCAGCGCCTTCGGGGCCCTGCAGCGCCGAGTCTACGGCGGCTTCTGCAGGCAGATGGCCCGCCATGAACGTTTCGAAAATCGCGTTGGGTTCGCCGGGCCTTGCGGCAAGACCGGTGTCGGCGGAAATCCTCATCGAGACGAGGCCCGGCGGAGGCGTGCGACGTTGTTCCGGTACGCCTTGCAGCGCTTCCGACATGAAATAGATCCACATGGGCAGCGCTGTGCGGCTGCCTTGTTCGCCGGGACCGAGCGAGCGCTCATGATCGAATCCCACCCAGGCGGTCGCGACCAGCTGCGGCGTGTAACCGCAGAACCAGGCGTCGCGGCGATCGTTGGTCGTACCGGTCTTGCCGGCGAGATCGCTGCGATGCAACTGCGCGGCGCGCGCAGCCGTGCCGCGGCGTACGACATCGCTCATCATGTCGGTCATCAGAAATTCATTCTGCGGCGAGATCGCTTGCGGGGCGATCGCCTTGTCTTGCAGATAGGTCAGGCCGCCCCATCGCGTCTCATCATTCGCTGCGGCGCGAATCGGCGCATCGAGGAGCGTTGTCGCGGCGCCGCCCTCCGCCTGCGGGGGCTGCACGCATTCCGGACATGCGAAGCGCGGCTGCGCTTCGTGGAGAACATCGCCGTTCGGCGCCACGATGCGTTGAACGTAGTACGGCTCCACACGAAAGCCGCCGTTCGCGAAAACGGAATACGCCCTCGCCATTTCCAGCGGCGACGCCAGCGCCGTGCCGAGCGCGAGCGAGAGGTTGCGCGGCAGGCTGCCATCCGGAAAACCGAAGCGTTCAATGTAGTGCGTGGCGTACGCGGGCCCGAGCGCGCTCATGACGCGAATGGACACGAGATTGCGTGAGCGCACGAGCGCCTCGCGGAGTCGCATCGGCCCTCGAAACTCGCGCGAGTCGTTCTGCGGCCGCCAGCTCGCCTCGAGCGTCGGATCATCGATGACGAGCGGCGCGTCGTTGACGATGCTCGCGGGAGTGAAGCCCTGTTCAAGCGCCGCCGAATAGAGAAAAGGCTTGAACGCTGAGCCCGGCTGGCGTCTCGCCTGCACTGCGCGATTGAAGCTGCTCGCGAAATAGTCGAAGCCGCCGCTCAGCGCGACGACTGCGCCGTCCTGGGGATCCATGGCGACAAACGCCCCTTGCGCCTCCGGGATCTGCACCATGCGCCAGGCGCCGCCCGTTTCCTGCGCCACGTAGATCACATCGCCCGCGGCGAGCACATCGTCGGCGCGCTGCAGCGCCGGACCGACTCCGCCATCGGGAAGCGGGGCGCGCGCCCAACTGAGGCCGCTCCAGCCGAGGTTGAGCCGACCATGAGTCGGCGAGAACGCCACAGCGCTCTTTTCACCCACTGACAACACAACGGCGGGCGCAACGCCGCCGCGATGCGGATATTCATCGATCGCCTGCGCCCACTCCTTCTCGCGAAAGTTCGCGGCGAGCGTGACGCGTCCCACCGGTCCACGATAGCCGTGCCGCTGGTCGTACTCGAAGAGCGCAGCGCGCAGCGCACGCACCGCGCTCTCCTGCAAGCGGCTGTCCACGGTAGTGGTCACTTCATAGCCCGCTGTGTATGCGTCGGGGCCAAGTCGATTCACCAGATCGGCGCGCACCATTTCTGCGACGTACGGCGCATCGACCTCAATCGCGGGACCATGGAGTTGCGACTGCACCGGCGCGTTGAGCGCTATGTCATATTCATCCTGGGTGATGAATTCCTTTTCGCGCATGCGACGCAGCACATACCCCCGACGCTGTCGGGCCAGATCGGCGTTCGCGACGGGATTGTCGCGGGAGGGCAGACGGAAAGTGCCTGCGATCAGCGCGATCTCGGGCAACGTAAGATCGCTCACCGGCTTGCCAAAATAGACTTCTGCCGCGGCGCCGACTCCATAAGCGCGCTGACCCAGAAACATCTTGTTCAGATAGAGCGCGAGGATCTCCTGCTTCGTCAGTTCCTGCTCGATGCGCAGCGTCGTGAAGATCTCGAGCAGTTTGCGGCGATAGCTCTTTTCCGGACTGAGGAAGATGCCGCGCGTGAGCTGCATCGTGATCGTGCTGCCGCCCTCGGCCTTCTCGCCCGACAGCAAATGGCGAGCGATCGCGCGGATGAGGCCGGGGTAGTCGACGCCGCTGTGCTGAAAGAAACGATCATCCTCAGCGGCGAGCACTGCGTTGACCAGTTGACCAGGGATCGCATCGAACGCGAGTGGGATGCGCCGTTGCTCGCCGAACTGTGCGATCAGGCGGCCGTCGCGGCTATAGACGCGCAGGGGCACCTGCAGCCGAATGTCCTTGATCGCCGAAACGTCAGGCAGGCCGGGCCGCAAATACTGGTAGGCGCCCAGAAGCCCGAGCACGGCCGCGCCGATGAGGAGGATCAGGGCGGCCGAGGCGAGCCGCAGCGGAGAAGAAAGGTAACGTCGCATGTCAACAAGAAATCCTAAGTCCTTGCTTTCAAAAATACGCCTATGCAATAGTAATCGTGGGGTCGACGAAAAACTTAATAAGAGGTGGGGCGCAAAGCCACCGGTCTTCGGGGGTGTCTGATATAGGCGGAATCCGAGAAACTCATCGCGCTCGACCGGCTCGTCTCATAGTCAGATGCGTCGTTGAAAGCTCAGCAGTAGTCGCCGCGCGTGGAGCTTCCACAGATTCTTCCGAAAACAGCGGGGTCGCCGGGGGAATGATACGAGCATTGGGCTCCATGACCCGAGGCGTCGTTCCATCTCCAACAACAAAAAAACGCACGACTGAGCGTGCCGACCGCTTCTAAGCCCCTGATCGGCCTGATGGCGTACCCGTTTCCGCCGGGCTGCGAAGCGATTTACTGCTGGAAAAATAGGGGTTTTCTTCCGGGAATCCCGCGATGGTATTTCGTGAGGCTGCTCACATTCAACTTAACGCACGGCTGTATATAGTTGCCGCCCGTGTTTCGTGGCCGATCTACGATCTCGACCTAAGTGTCTGATCAAGAAAGGGAACAAGCGTGCTATTAACCGCAAAATCTCGACCCCTCCTCGGTCTGGACATTACGACCTCCTCGGTAAAGCTCATCGAACTGAGCATGAGCGGAGGCCAGTATCGAGTGGAGTCCTACGCCGCTGAGGCGACCCCGCCGAATTCCATCAACGAGAAGGCAATCGTCGACGCGAACGCCGTGGGCGATGCGATCAAGCGCGCCGTCAAGCGCGCCGGCGCCCGCGCCAAGGACGCCGCCGTCGCCATCAGCGGCGACGCTGCGATTACGAAAGTGATCCAGATGCCGCGCACCCTGAGCGAGAACGAGCTCGAGGGACAGGTCGAGATGCAGGCCGACCAGTACATCCCCTTTCCGATGGAGGAGGTCAGCTTCGATTTCGAGGTGATCGGTCCGTCGGAGAAAGATCCGGACATGCTCGACGTGCTGCTGGTCGCGACGCGTTCGGAGAACGTGGAGCAGCGCGTCGCCGCCTGCGCCGCCGCCGGCCTCACGGCCAAGATCGTCGACGTGGAAGCCTTCGCTCTCGAAAACGCCTGCCGACTCCTGACGCACCAGATGCCCGACGGCGGTCTCGGTCGGGTGATCGCCGTCGTCGACTTCGGCGCGAGCAGCACGACCTTCAGCGTGCTCCGTGATCTCAAGGTCATCTACACGCGCGACTTCGCCTTCGGCGGGCAGCAGCTCACGGAAGAAGTGATGCGCACGTACGGCCTCAGCATGGAAGAGGCGGGTCGCGCCAAGAAAGAAGGCGGCCTCCCCGGCAACTACGACACCGAGGTGCTCGGTCCGTTCATCGACGACATGTGCCAGCAGGTCAGTCGCTCCCTGCAGTTCTTCCTCGCTTCCGGCGCCGGTCGCGAACAGCCTGAGCAGATTCTGATCTGCGGCGGCTGCGCAAACATTCCAGGCGCCGCAGAAATGATTCAGAGCCGCGTCGGCATCGAAGCGCAGCGCGGCGATCCTCTCGGACAGATGAAGGTCAGCCAGAAGGCGAAGGCGCAAGCCGTGAAGAAAGACGCGACCGCGCTCCTGACAGCGTGCGGTCTGGCGTTACGGAGTTTCGACTGATATGCCAAGAATTAATCTCATCCCGTGGCGCGAAGCAGAACGCAAGCGCAAACGTCAGGAGTTCGGCGTCGGTGCAGTCGGCGCGCTGGTCGCCGCCGCTGCGATCGCGTTTCTCGTGAATCTGCAGATGCAGTCCGCGATCAACGGCCAGAACGAACGCAACCAGTACCTGAAAGGCGAGATCACGGCTCTCGACAAGCAGATCGCCGAGATCCTCGACCTCGAGCAGCAGAAGCAACGGCTGCTTGCACGCATGCAGGTGATTGAGCAGCTCGAGCGCAGCCGGCCCGAGATCGTGCATGTATTCGATCAGCTGGTGCGGACGATTCCGGACGGCGTCTACCTGACCTCGGTCAAGCAGACGGAGCGCAAGATCCAGTTGAAGGGCCTCGCTCATTCGAGCACGCGCGTCGCCTCCTACATGCGCAACATCGACTCCTCGGAATGGATGACCGATCCCGGTCTGGACATTCTCGAAACGAAAGGCGCGGGCGATGCAGGTTCGGAGTTCACGCTGAACGCGAGCCAGGAGAATCCGCAGATTCCCGCGAACCCGGACGAAACTGTCGCAGCGACGACGGGAGCGCCCCGATGAGCAACATCGTCGATCAGATTCGCGATCTGGACCCGAATGACCCGGGCCGCTGGCCGATGCCGTTCAGGCTCGGCGCGATTGGCCTCATTTTCCTGATCGCAGTGGTTGCGCTCGCCTATTTCCTCGCGTGGAAGCCGAAGAAGCCGGAACTGGACGCGGCCCGCGCGGAGGAACAGACGCTGCTCACCACGCTCGAGCAAAAGGCGAGGAAGGCTGCGAATCTGGACGCCTACAAGGCGCAGCTGGCGGAAATGGAGCAATCCTTCGGCGCGATGCTGCGAAAGCTTCCGAACAAGACGGAAGTGCCGAATCTGCTGACCGATATTTCGCAGCAGGGATCCGGCGCCGGACTGGATCAGAAGTTGTTCCAGCCGACTCCGCAGATCAACAAGGACTTCTACGCCGAGCTGCCGATCAAGATGCGCCTCACCGGGTCGTATCACGCCATCGGCGCATTCGTAAGCGGCATCGCGGCGCTGCCGCGCATCGTCACGCTGCACGACGTCGCGATCGCGCCCGTGTCGAAGGACGGCGGGACAGACCAGTTGCAGCTCGACGTCACCGCCAAGACGTATCGCTATCTGGATGAAGAAGAACAGGCCGCCGCACAGCCGCAGCAGCCTGCCGGTAGACCACGGCCTCCCGGCGCGTGATGAAAACTGCATGTCACTAGAGCAGCGTCAGTTATGACTCAGAGTAAGTTGCTTCCGATTGCCGGACTGATCGTCCTCTCGCTGAGCGGGTGCTCGAGCGATATGGACGAGCTCACGCAGCAAGTCACGGAAATCAAGAATCGTCCGGGCGAGCGGATCGAACCGTTGCCCGAGATCAAGCCCTACGAGGCGTTCGCCTACAGCGCGAGCAGCATGCGCTCGCCGTTCGTGCCGAGCGCGCCAGCCCGCAACGACGTTGCGAACGGCGTACGGCCCGACGTGAAGCGGCCGCGCGAGTTCCTCGAACAGTTCTCGCTGGACACGATGCGAATGGTGGGCACGCTGCAGCTGCAGGGGCGCAACTACGGCCTGGTGCAGGGCAAGGACGGGTTGGTCCATCGCGTGTCGCCAGGCAACTTCATGGGGCAGAACGATGGCCGCATCGTCGGCGTCACGAGCACGCGCATCTCAATAATCGAGATCGTTCCGGACGGTCTCGGCGGATATATCGAGCGCCCGGCGGCGCTGGCGCTGACAGAATAATTTCGAGGGAGAAAGCCAGAATGTTGTTCGCAAACTTCGCCGCACCGGTCTTCGGAACGCGTGTCGGCGCCCCCCCCGCAACTCGCCGAGCGCTGAATCTCGCGCAGCGGTTTGCGATCGTCCTTGCGTCGCTCGCCGGCCTCGGCGCGCAGGCGGCGCTCGCACAGTCGACAAATCGACTGGAAAGCGTTCAGGCGAGCGTAGTGTCGGGCAATAAGGTCGAAGTGACCTTGCGCCTGAGCGACGCCGCTCCGACGCCGCTGACCTTCACCGTCGACAATCCGGCGCGCATCGCGCTCGATCTGCCGGAAACGACGGTTGCGATGGCGTCTCGCCGCATCGACATCAAGCAGGGCGCCCTGGACACGGTGAACGTGGCCGAAGCGAACGGTCGCACGCGTGTGGTGCTCAACGTCGACAGCCTGGTGCCCTATGAAACGCGGGTTCAGGGCAACTCGATCATCGTGACGCTCGGCGACGGCGGAGCGCGCGCAACCTCCGCCGGCGCGACGCCTTCGACCGCCATAGCGGCCGCAACGTCGCGGGCCGCCGCCGCGCCCTCAGGCGCGCGCAGCGTCAACAACGTCGATTTTCGCCGCGGCGCCGACGGTTCAGGTCGCATTGTCGTCGAGCTGACCGATGCGAAAGTGCCGGCCGATCTGCGTCAGGAAGGCGGCCGCATCGTCGTGAACTTCGCGAATACAGCCCTGCCCGCTGCGCTGATGCAGCGGCTCGACGTCAACGATTTCGCGACGCCGGTCAACACGGTCGACGTGCTTCGCGTGGGCAACGGCGCGCGCCTGGTGATCGCCGCCTCGGGCGACTACGAGCAGCTCGCGTATCAGTCGGACAACGTGTACACGATCGAAATCAAGCCGGTCGTGAAGCTTCCTCCCGAGCTTCAGGACCAGAAGGAATACACAGGCGAGCGACTGACCCTCAACTTCCAGGACATTGAGACGCGGGCTGTACTCCAGCTCCTCGCCGACACCAGCGGTCAGAACATGGTGATCTCAGACACCGTCGCAGGCAACGTGACGTTGCGTCTGCAGAACGTGCCCTGGGACCAGGCCCTTGACGTCGTCATGCGCACGAAGGGCCTCGATATGCGCCGGGAAGGCAACGTGATGTTCATCGCGCCCGCCGCCGAAATCGCGGCGCGCGAAAAGGAACTCCTCTCCGCGCGCCAGCAGGTACAGGAGCTGTCGCCTCTGCGCACCGAATACCTGCAGATCAACTACGCGAAGGCAGGCGACCTCGCGACCCTGATCAAGTCCGGTCAGGCGTCTTCTCTCCTCTCTGAACGCGGCAGCGTCGCGATCGACGAGCGCACCAATACGCTGCTGATTCAGGACACCTCGGAGCGGCTCGCCGACATTCGTCGACTCGTCTCGACGCTGGACATCCCGGTTCGGCAGGTGCAGATCGAAGCGCGCATTGTGATCGTCAACGACGATTTCAGCCGTGAACTCGGCGTCCGGTTCGGCGCCACTGCAGCGCTCGATCACGGCGGCAGCGACGGTCGCGGCATCGTCGGCACGCCCGGTTTCGTCACCGAGGACGATGGCATCGCCCTGAGTAATCAGCCAGGCATCAATTTCCCGCAAGGCTTCGCCTTGCCGGACCAGGCCGAGCGCTATCTGGTCAATCTCCCGGTCGCGAATCCGGCCGGCCGCATTGCGATGACGCTGCTCGATTCGGACTACATTGTCGACCTCGAGCTGTCGGCCGCGGAAGCCGAAGGCCGGGGCGAAATCATCTCCTCGCCGCGACTGGTGACTGCGAACCAGCGCGAAGCGTCGATCGAGCAGGGTGTGGAAATTCCCTATCAGGAATCGTCGTCCAGCGGCGCCACTACGACGTCCTTCAAGAAGGCGGTCCTCAGCCTGAAGGTCACCCCGCAGATCACGCCGGACAACCGGGTGATCCTCACCCTGACCGTCGCCAAGGACAGCGTGGGTCAGCTCGTGGCCAGCGCGACGGGCGGCTTCGTTCCGAGCATCGATACGCGCGAAATCATCACGCAGGTGCTGGTGAACGACGGACAGACGGTCGTGCTGGGCGGCATCCTCGAGACCGAGCGCCGCGAGACCGAAAACAAGGTTCCGTTGCTCGGCGACGTTCCGGTGCTCGGCTACCTCTTCAAGACGAAGTCCCGCAGCGACAACAAGGACGAGCTGCTGATCTTCGTGACTCCCCGCATCCTGAAGGAAGGCGCCAGCCTGTATTGATTTGCCACCCCTCGCGGGTTGGCGACAGAATAAGCGGCCGCAGCGATGCGGCCGCTTTTTTTTATGCGCGAACCACGTAATGTCTACCTCATCGGCCCCATGGGCTCCGGCAAAACCGCCGTCGGTAAGCATCTCGCGCGCTCCCTGCACCTGGACTTCTACGACAGCGACGTCGAGATCGAACATCGAACCGGCGTCGACATCCCGTACATTTTCGAGAAGGAAGGAGAAGCGGGCTTCAGGGACCGAGAGCGTGAGGTGATCGACTCGCTGACGCAACTCAAGGACGTCGTGATCGCCACTGGCGGCGGCGCGGTGCTGACGGCGGAGAATCGCGAGCGGCTCGTGAATCGCGGCTGCGTCGTCTATCTCAAGACGGGAATCCAGCAACAACTCGACCGAACGCGGCACGGGCGACAGCGACCGCTGCTCTACACGGCGGATCGGGAAGCGAAGTTGCGCGAATTGATGGCGGATCGCGCGCCGCTGTACGAATCCATCGCGGCCATCACCGTACTGACGGACGGGCGCCAGGTGCGCGCCGTCGCGGAAGAGATTCTTCAGCGGCTGAAGGAATCGCCCGCCGTCCCGCAAGACCCGGGAGAGGGGCCCACGCAATGACTACGCGGCTACGCTCCAGGGTCGACATCGCGTTGGGCGATCGCAGCTACCCGATCCTCATCGGACCTTTGTTGCTCGAAGATCCGGAGGCGTTCGCCGACCATGTCAGCGCGCGCAGTCTGCTCATCGTCACGAATGAAACGATAGCGCCCCTCTACCTTGAAAAACTGAAGGCGGCGCTACCGGGTCGGCGCCTCGGTGCGCTCGTGCTGCCCGACGGCGAGCAGTACAAGACGCTCGAGAGCATGGGCCGCATTATCGATGCGCTCGTCGAACAGCGCATGAATCGCGACGCCGCCGTCGCGGCGCTGGGTGGAGGGGTGATCGGCGACATGGCCGGCTTTGCAGCCGCGTGCTATCAGCGCGGCATAGACTACGTGCAGGTCCCGACCACATTGCTGGCGCAGGTGGACTCCTCAGTGGGCGGCAAGACGGCGGTCAATCATCCGCACGCGAAGAACATGATCGGCGCGTTCCATCAGCCGCGCTGCGTGATCGCCGACACACGAACCCTGAGTACGCTCCCGGATCGGGAGTATCGCGCCGGCCTCGCGGAGATCGTGAAATATGGACTTATCCGCGATCTCGATTTTCTTGAGTGGCTGGAAGGCAATGCCGCGTCGCTCCTCGCGCGCGAGGACGCAGCGATCATGCATGCTGTGCGTCGTTCCTGCGAAATCAAGGCCGAAGTCGTCGCCATCGATGAACGCGAGCAGGGACTGCGCGCGATCCTGAATCTCGGCCACACCTTTGGCCATGCAGTGGAAACCGCCTCGGGCTACGGCGCCTGGTTGCATGGCGAAGCAGTTGCAGTGGGGATGGCGATGGCTGCGGAGATGTCGTACCGCCTCGGCTGGCTGACGAATGCGCAGCGCGAGCGCGTCGTACGGGCGATCGAGCTGTTTCAGCTGCCGACAGCGCCGCCGCGCATCGGCGCGGAGCGGGCGCGCGAGCTGATGGGTCTCGACAAGAAGGTCATGGAAGGCAAAATTCGCCTCGTCTTGCTGCGCAGACTGGGGGAGGCCGACGTCGTCGGCGACTATCCGGCGAAGGCGCTGGACGACACGCTGCGCGCCCACTTCGATTGAGACGGACGCGCCATGACGCTGCAGTCCGCACCGCTTGCTCCTTACGCCGCCAGCGATGCGCACACACGGGGGCGCGTGCATCCGGAGCCTCCGCCCACTTTCCGCGGCGAATATCAGCGCGACCGCGATCGGGTCATTCATTCCACGGCTTTTCGCCGACTCGTCTACAAGACCCAGGTATTCGTAAATCACGAAGGCGACCTGTATCGCACACGACTCACGCACTCCATCGAGGTCGCGCAGATCGCCCGCACCATCGCCCGGGCCCTGCATCTCAATGAAACGCTGACCGAGGCGATCTGTCTCGCGCACGATCTGGGCCACACGCCCTTCGGCCACGCCGGTCAGGATGCGCTCAATGATTGCATGCGCGCATACGGCGGGTTCGAGCACAACCTGCAGTCCCTGCGGGTCGTGGATGAACTGGAAGATCGATACGCAGCATTTCCGGGTCTGAATCTCACGTTCGAAACGCGCGAGGGCGTTCTCAAGCACTGCTCGGTGAACAACGCCCGTCAGCTGGGCGAACTCGGCGAGCGCTTCGTCAACCGACGTCAGCCGACTCTGGAAGCGCAGATCGCGAATCTCGCGGACGAGATCGCCTACAACAATCACGACCTCGACGATGGTCTGCGCGCCGGCCTGATCACGCTGGAAGAACTCAAACAGACACGGCTGTTTCTTCGCCAGTATGAGGTCGTCCAGATCGCGTATCCCGGAGTGACCGACCGCAGGGCGATCCACGAAATCGTGCGCCGCATGATCAATCACGTGGTGACCGATCTCATCGTGTCGACCGCGGCGGCCATCAGCAACGCTGCGCCCGGAGATCTGGAGGCCGTGCGGGCATCGCCGGCGCTCGTGCAGTTCAGCGCAGACGTCGCCGCCGAGCACTTCGAACTCAAGCAGTTCCTGCGCGATCATGTGTACCGCCATTACCGTGTATTGCGGATGACCAGCAAGGCGCAGACGGTTATTCGGCAGATGTTTGACGCGTTCCTCGCGCGCCCGGAGCTGTTGCCGGCGGAGCACCATCAGGCTGCACAGCTCCTCGAGTCGAAAGCTGGCGACGGCGGACGCGCGCGTGCAGTGGCCGACTACATTGCAGGCATGACCGATCGCTATGCGATCATGGAGCATGAGCGGTTGTTCGATCCTGCGAAACGGAGCTGATCTGTGGAAGCGGTTAGCGGTTGGCGGTTAGCGGTTAGTCCGAACGTGCGGCGCGCCTGGTTTCGGATGTTGCGGCGGGCAGCCCTTCTTATCGCGCACCAACCGCTAACCGCTAACCGCTGACCGCCGTCAGGTCCCCGATGCTCAACAACGATCTATTGCTGCGGGCGCTGTTGCGACAACCCGTGGAGCGGACGCCGGTGTGGATGATGCGGCAGGCGGGTCGCTATCTGCCGGAGTACCGCGCGACGCGACAGCGCGCAGGCAGCTTCCTGAATCTGTGCATGACGCCGGAGCTTGCGTGCGAGGTCACGCTGCAACCGCTCGCTCGCTATCCGCTCGATGCGGCCATTCTGTTCTCCGACATTCTGACCATTCCGCACGCACTTGGTCTCGGACTGCAATTCGAGACGGGCGAGGGGCCGCGCATCGAACGGCCGGTGCGATCCCGCAGCGACGTCGATCGCCTGAGCGCGCCTGATCCCGCTGTCGAGCTTCGCTATGTACTGGACGCAGTGCGGCTGATCCGCCGTGAGCTGAACGGGCGAGCGCCGCTGATCGGCTTCGCCGGGAGTCCGTGGACTGTTGCGACCTACATCGTAGAGGGCGGCAGCTCGCGTGAGTTCTCGCGCATCAAGGGGATGATGTATGACGATGCGCCTGCGCTGCGGGCGCTGCTCACGATATTGACGGATGCAACGCGTCTGTATCTGAATGCACAGATCGAAGCCGGCGCTCAGGCCGTGATGATCTTCGATACGTGGGGCGGCGTACTCACTCCGCAGTGCTATCGTGAATTCTCCTTGCACTATATGCAGAGCATCGTCGAGGGCCTGACGCGCGAACACGAAGGCCGCCGCGTGCCGGTGGTCCTGTTCACCAAGGGCGGCGGCGCCTGGCTGAATGCAATGGCGCAATCAGGCTGCGATGCGCTGGGGGTCGACTGGACGACGGATCTCGCGGACGCCCGACGCGCCGTCAATGACGCCGTCGCGCTGCAAGGCAATCTGGATCCGAACTGCCTCTATGCCTCGCCCGAGCGAATTCGCGACGAAGTGGCGCGCGTGCTGGCGAGCTACGGACGCGGCTACGGTCATGTCTTCAATCTCGGTCACGGCATCCATCCGGGCGTCTCGCCCGAGCATGCCGGCGCGATGATCGCGGCCGTGCATGAGCTCAGCCCGCAATACAAGAAGTGACTATTGAGCAGTGACCCAGCGACTAGCGGTTAGCGGCTAGTGACTGGCCAGAACTTGATGCTTCCTTCGGCAGTTCGTCGCGCAACGCGCGGCGGAGTATTTTGCCCACATTCGTCTTGGGCAGCTCTTTCCTGAAATACACGTGCCGCGGCACTTTGTAGCCCGTGAGCTCCGAGCGGCAGTAATCGGTCAGCTGCTGCTCGGTCAGGTTCGGGTCCTTGCGCACGACGAACAGCGCCACAACTTCTCCCGAGCGTTCATCCGCCTGCGCGACCGCGGCGACTTCGAGTACGCCCGGATGCGCGGCGGCGACGCTTTCGACCTCGTTCGGATACACGTTGAAGCCGGAGACCAGAATCATGTCTTTCTTGCGGTCTTCGATGTACACGAAGCCGTCTTCGTCGATACGCCCGATGTCGCCCGTTCGCAGCCACTCGCCGATCATCACCTGCTCGGTTTCGTCGGGCCGATTCCAGTAGCCGCGCATCACCTGCGGCCCGCGCACGCAGATTTCACCGATCTCGCCGACGGGGAGTTCTTTGCCGTCGTCATTGCGAATCGTGATTTCGGTCGACGGAATCGGCAGCCCGATCGAGCCGTTGAATTCCTGGCCGAACGGATTGATGCACGCCGCGGGCGACGTTTCCGTCAGGCCCCACGCCTGCGTGAGCGGATTGCCGGTCGTCTTCTTCCAGAGCTCGGCGACTGCGCGCTGCACCGCCATGCCGCCGCCGAGCGTGATGCGCAGCTCGCCGAAGTCGACTTCATCGAAGCCGGGCGTGTTGAGGAGCGCGTTGAATAATGTGTTCACGCCGCTGATGTAGCTGAAGCGATAGCTTTTCAGCTCCTTCACGAACGCCGGAAAGTCGCGCGGATTGACGATCAGAATATTGTGCGCGCCGAACTTGATGAACACGATCCAGTTCGCGGTGAGCGCGAAGATGTGGTACAGCGGCAGAGCGGTGATGATCACATCCTTGCCGGGCCGCGCCTGCGTACCGATCCACGACGCCGCCTGCAGCACGTTCGCGACCATGTTGCGGTGTGTGAGCATCGCGCCTTTCGCAACGCCTGTCGTACCGCCCGTGTACTGCAAGAACGCGATGTCGTCGTGCGTCACTTCCACCGGCCTCAGCAGCTGATAGCGTCCCTGTTCAAGCGCTGTATTGAAGGCGAGCGCGGACGGCAGCTCGAACTCCGGAACCTGTTTGCGGACATGCCGCACGACCAGATTGGCGATGACTGACTTCGGCCAGGAGAGCTGATCGCCGACGCCCGTCACGAGCACGTGCTGGACAGCGGTGTCCTCGATGACTTCGACGAGCGTGTGCGCGAAGTTCTCGAGAATGACGATGGCCCTGGCGCCCGAATCCTTCAACTGATGCCCGAGCTCGCGCGCCGTATAGAGGGGATTGGTATTCACGACAGTGAGCCCCGCGCGCAACGCGCCATACAACGCGATCGGATACTGCAGGACGTTGGGCAGCATGAGCGCGATGCGATCGCCCTTCACGAGTCCGGCGCACTGCTGCAGCCACGCCGCGAAGTCGCGGGAAAGGCGCTCGTATTCGCCATAAGTAATCGTTCGGCCCATGCTGGTGTACGCCGGCAAGTCGGCGAAGCGCGCGCAGCTTTCCCCGATCAGCCCGGGCAGCGAACGGTATTCGTCCGGGTTGATCTCGGCCGGAACGCCGGCGGGATAGTTCTTCAGCCAGATCTTGTTCATGGCTGTTGTCTCAAGGCTGGAGGCTGGAGACAGAGAGAATTGCTTCTCGATCTCGTCTGCGCTCGCGAGCACCAGAAGCGCCGCCTAGCGCCTGAGCTCTTCTGTCCCCCTCTACCTCCAGTCTACAGCCTACAGCCTACGGGCTCTTCTTGATCACTTGCTGCAGCGCCGGCCAGAGATTGTCCAGCAGCCTCGGTTGCGCGGCGCTGGTCGGATGGATGCCGTCGGGTTGCATAAGTTCTGCATCGAGCGCGACGCCCTCCAGAAAGAAGTCGACGAGCGGCGCAGCGTGCTGTTCCGCGAGTTCGCGGTAGAGCTCATGAAACCGGCCGGCGTAGTCGGGGCCGTAGTTGGGCGGCATGCGCATGCCCACGAGCACCACCCTGGCGCCGGCGTCGCGGGACTGCGAGATCATGAACTCAAAGTTGTCGCGCACCTGACGCAGCGGCAGGCCTCGGAGACCGTCGTTGCCGCCGAGCTCCAGAATCACGACAGCGGGTTTGTGCAGCTCCAGCGCGCGCGGCAGGCGGGCGCGGGCGCCGCCGGTCGTCTCGCCGCTGACGCTGGCGTTCACCACACGGTAACCGTACCCTTGAGCCGTCAGTCGCCGCTGCAGCAGCGCCACCCAGGTCGCATCGATCGGTACGCCATACCCTGCGCTCAGGCTGTCGCCGACCACGAGGATCACCGGCTTCGCCGCAGCCGCAACGTCGTTCGCGTGAACCAATGATGACGGCGCAGGTCCGAGCAACGTCGACACGAACAGCGACGCAAGCGCAAACCTGAGGAAGCACCGGTCGGTTCTTCCACGCTCGCGCTGAAAGAATGCCGACGCCCGCAGGATGACCGAAGCAAATCCCGTGTGCGGGACGAGACTCAACAGGGCTGCGTTCATTCTCGAATGGCGGTAAATCACAGGATCCGTAAGCAAACGCCGCATCGGTCGATTACTCTGAGCCTTCAAAGATGCAAGTGGTGGAAAGACGAGATGCTCCGGCACGATGAGGTTTTCGATAAGCGCCCGGGCGGCGGCCTGCTGGCGCGCGACACGAGCATTGCGGATCCGGTCCTCCGGGCGGAACTAATCACCAAACAGGTTAGCAGCCCCGAAGGGACGCTGACCATTCTGGCAGAGGTCTCTCTCTCGATTGCAGCCGGAGAAACCGTGTCGATCATCGGCGCGTCGGGCGCTGGCAAGTCAACGCTGCTCGCTCTGCTCGCCGGATTGGATGAACCGAGCCGCGGCCGCATCTGGCTCAACGGCGCAGAACTGACTGCGCTCGACGAAGACGGCCGCGCGGCTGTGCGCGCAAGACACGTAGGGTTCGTCTTTCAGAGTTTTCATCTGGTGCCCTCGCTCACGGCGATCGAGAACGTCATGCTGCCCCTCGAGCTTGCGGGTCGCCGGAACGCCCGCGACGCCGCCGCCGAAGTTTTGGCCAAGGTCAATCTATCGCCCCGACGGGCGCACTATCCGCGGCAGTTGTCCGGCGGCGAGCAGCAGCGCGTCGCCATTGCGCGGGCGTTCGTGACGCGTCCGGCGGTCCTGTTCGCGGATGAACCGACGGGCAATCTGGATTCAGCCACCGGCGAGCGCATCATCGAGCTGCTTTTCGACCTGAATCGCGAGGCGCAGACGACGCTGGTCGTCGTCACCCACGATCAGGCGATCGCACAACGCTGCGGTCGCATCATCCGCATCGACGCCGGCCGGATCGTCTGAGGCGTCTCTCATGAAAGCGCTGCGACTCGCTCTTCTTGCGCTCGCCCGCGACGGCAAGTCCGGCGAGCTGCGCGTGCTGCTGCTGGCGCTCCTCATCGCCGTGTCTGCGCTGACTGCGGTCGGCTTCTTCACGAGCCGCGTCAGCCGCGCCGTCGATCAACAGGCGGGCGAAGTGCTGGCCGCCGATCTCAGGCTGCAGGCGCGGGAGCCGGTCGACCGCGCCTACTTCGAGCTCGCTCATACGGCCGGGCTCAGGACCGCCGAGCTCTCGACGTTCCCCAGCGTGGTCTTTCACGGTGAGGACAGCGCGCTCACGGCGGTTCGCGCCGTGTCGACGACGTATCCTCTGCGCGGTCGCGTGAAGATCGCGGATGAGCCGTTCGGCGATGCGCGGGAAACGGCTGCGACGCCCGGTCCGCAGGAGGCGTGGCTCGAAGCACGGCTCTTTGCGCAGCTCGGCGTGCGAATCGGCGAGCGCATTCGCGTGGGGTCAAGCGAGCTCACGGTCGCGCACGTGCTCGACTACCGGCCGGATCAGGGGTCGCAGTTCGTCGATCTCGCGCCGACGCTGCTCATGCGGCTCGAAGATGTGGCCGCAACTGGCCTCATGCAGAAAGGCAGTCGCATTTCGCACGCGGCGCTCTTCGCCGGAGATCGTGAGCGCGTTGCGCAGTTCAAGCAGGAGTTGTCGGCGCGCAGGAAGCCCGGCGAGCGGCTCATGGACATCGAGGACGCGAGTCCGCAAATACGTTCTGCGATCGATCGCGCCGGCCGCTTCCTGAGCCTGTCGGCGCTCGTGACGATTCTGCTCGCGGCGATCGCGGTAGCCATTTCGGCGCGGCGCTACGTGACGCGGCATCTGGACACGGTCGCTCTGATGAAGAGTATGGGTGCGCCGCAACGGCTCGTACTCGCGATCAGCGTGCTGGAACTGCTGATGATCGCGTTGCTCGCCGGGGTTGCCGGAGCGCTCATCGGCTTCGCCGCCCAGGAAGGCATCGCATTCCTGCTGAAAGATCTTGTGCGCGGCGAATTGCCGCGCCCCTCGCTGAGCGCGGGCTGGCTCGGGCTCATGACGTCGATCCTCATCCTCGTTGGATTCGCCCTGCCGCCGCTGCTGCAGCTCAAACACGTGCCGCCGGCGCGCGTTCTGCGACGCAATCTCGAGCCGCCGCCGCTGCGCTACGCGACGGTCTACGGCGCCGCGCTGGCGGCGCTGATTGCGCTGCTCGCCTGGCTCGTGCGCGATCGCGAGCTGCTGCTCTACGTCTTCGGCGCGACCCTCGCGACGTTCGCGGTGCTGATATTGGCGGGCTGGCTGCTGGTGCGTTCGCTCGGGGCTTTCCGGGCGCGAGTCGGCGTCTCATGGCGCTACGGCATGGCGAACATCGCGCGTCGCGGCCGGGACAGCGTCATTCAGATCGTGGCGTTCGGCCTTGGCCTCATGGTGCTTCTGCTGCTCGCGGTCGTACGCGACGATCTGATGCAGGAATGGCGCGCGAGTCTGCCTGCGAACGCGCCGAACCATTTCATGATCAACATCCGCCCGGATCAGACGGCGAACGTTCGTGAGTTCTTTACGACGCGACAGATGGCGCCGCCGCAGCTCGTACCGATGATTCGCGCACGTCTCACACAGATCAACGGCAA
Source organism: uncultured Gammaproteobacteria bacterium (assembly GCA_963723505.1). Classification (GTDB taxonomy): domain Bacteria; phylum Pseudomonadota; class Gammaproteobacteria; order Steroidobacterales; family Steroidobacteraceae; genus Steroidobacter. Next base: position 138,632 of record CAVRQU010000012.1, on the reverse strand, counting down.
GTCCGTGTCCGACCTGCGGATCGCGACGGATCGCGGTCGTGAATTCCTCGAACGGGAGGCGAATCTCACATGGGCTGAGCAAATGCAGGCGGACAACAGGATCGTCGCGGGCGAGTGGTGGCGCGCAGGCGATGGCGGCGGCGCGCGCGTCTCGGTGGAGATTGAGATGGCCGAGGCGCTGGGGCTGAAGCTTGGCGATGCGCTCACCTACGACGTCGCAGGCGAGACTGTCACTGCGAAAGTCGCCAGCCTGCGCGAGGTGCAGTGGGATTCATTCCGGCCGAACTTCTTCATGGTGTTCTCGCCTGGCGCGCTCGACGACAGCACCGGCACATACATCACCAGCGTGCACCTGCCGCGAGAGCAGCGTCGCGTGCTGCTCGAGTTTGTTCGGCAGTTTCCTGAAGTCACCGCGATCGATCTGGAGGCGATCCTCACCCAGGTGCGCGGCGTGATGGACAAGGCGTCGCTTGCGGTGCAGTACGTATTCGGTTTTACGCTGCTTGCGGGCGTCACCGTGCTGCTCGCCGCGATCCAGTCGACGCGCGACGAGCGCCGTTATGAAAGCGCCATGCTGCGCACGCTCGGGGCGAGTCGGCGCGTCGTGCTGCAAGGCGTCGCCGCGGAGTTCACGACGCTGGGCCTGCTGTCCGGCGCTCTGGCCTCGATCGGCGCCACGGCAGCGGGCTACTTTCTTGCGACGCGTCTGTTCAATCTCGACTACACGCTCAACCCGGCGGTGTGGGGCGTGGGGCTGATCGCCGGCGCCCTGCTCGTTGGCTTGAGCGGCACGCTCGCCACGCGCTCAGTCGTGAACCATCCACCTGTCGCTACATTGAGCGGTGGATAAGAAACCGGCGCCAGATAGAGCCGCGAAAGACCGCAAAGAACAGAAAACGCGTATCACATCAACAATGCAAAAGCGGGGAGCTTGGTGCTTTTCTTGACCGCTTGGTTTCTTTTTGCGGTTCTTTCGCGGCTCTTCCATCTTCCGCTTACTGCAGCCCCAGCCGCACCCAGCCGACCGCTTCCAGTTGGCCCCGCCAGGTGTAACCGTCGATCTTCAGCAGATAGTCGCCAGGGCCGAATGCAGAGGAATTGAGACCCAGGCGCACTTCGCGGTTTGAATCGCGCGCAATGCGCCGCAGTTGCATTACGCGCGTGCCGTCGTCTTTGTCGATTGTGATCAGAAACTGCGTGTACTTGCCTTCCGACACGTCAATGTGCAGCTCCAGCAGTTGCGGCGGCGCGAGCCAGCCGACGGCGAGAGTCGCCTGTTGCGGCTTTCCGCGAACGGGCTGCACGCGATAGCTTTGCACGCTGCCGGGCGCTTGCATCTGCGTGGATTCAGTCCGCTTCTGCAACGTCGCCAGCTGTTCCGACAGCGAATTGGCCTGCATGGCGTAGGCGATCAGACCGCCAAGCGCAGCGAGCAACGCAACGCCCAGTCCGATCACGACGCTCCGGTTGACGCCAGATGCGCCGTAGCTGCGGCGCGATTCCTCCCGTTCCTCCGCCGCATCGAAACCATCGTCGCCTGCATCGAGGACCGCGTGCGTCGCACTGGACGGAATCGCCTGAAACATTCCGGTTTCGCTGTCGTCATGCGGGCGACGTGACAGCCGCGCCTTGAGCCGCACCGGAATCGGCATCGAATTGAGAAACTCCGCGTGTTCGAGACAGTACTTCTCGAACTCGCGCGCTTCGCGCACGGTAAGTTCGCCGGCGAGGTAGCGATCGACGATGTGTTCGTTCTCGATGTACTTGCGGTCCATGGTGAAAGAAGCGGTTAGCGGTTGGCGGTTGGCGGTTGGCGGTTGGCGGTTGGTTCAGAAAAGGAGCGCCTGAAGTCAGTCCGCGGATTCTTCCGCCTTGCAGCGCGCGCACTTGGGCCAGTACTGCTTGGCAATATGATCGAGCGTCCAGCGGTTGCCGTCTGCAAAGAACTTGCGCATCGCCTGCGATTCCGGCGAATCGTCGTAGCCGAGCCCGACGATCCGCACCTGAGTCATGTTTTCGCCCGCCGGATTGAAATAGAGCACTGTCCAGGTTCCCGCGAGCGCCGCCCGATTCGGGAGGCTTGCGGGCGCCTGTCGGACGCGAATCGACAGCATGCGCTCCGGTTCATAGGCGAGAATTTCGTTGACGATCGTCTCAGCGTCGCCGATCCGGCCTTTCGGATCGTAGTGGCTGCGGATCTCTCCGCCGATGCGAAGGTCGACCTCGGCATGCGCGACGCCGGTCGCCTTGTAGCCTTCCGCGGTCGTGAACAGCCGCCAGACCTCCGCCGGCGCCGCGTTGATGAAGCCTTCGGTCACGAGCGGTTCGCCCAACGCCGAGGCGGGCAGGACGAGCAGCGCGACCAGTAAGCCAATCGCCCCGTGGATCATGGAACGGATCTCCCCCTAGAACTGTGTTTTCGCGCTCATAATTCTTGCAGACCTCTGGCCGATACTGCGATCCTTCGGGGAGTGGTCCCATACTGAAACAAGCGCATCGGCGCGAATAAATAGATATCAACGTATGGTCCTGACGCTGGAAGTCATCGGGGAGCAAGCCGAGGGGCTGGGGGCGGCGAGCCGCAAGGCGTTCAACGCAATTGGCGGCACGATCGGCCGTCTTCCGGACAATGACTGGGTGTTTCCGGATCCGTACGTGTCCGGCCGCCACGCCCTGATTCGCTATCTGAACGGCAAATACTTCATCGAAGACACCAGTACGAACGGGGTCTTCATCAATTCCCCTGACAACCGGCTGTCGCGCACCCAACCCCAGCAGCTCCGGAGCGGCGACGTGGTTTTTATCGACGCCTATCAGATCCGCGTCTCCATCGAAGAGGATCCTGCCGCAGCGCGGCGCAACGATCCCCTTGCGAACCTCAAGAGCGCGAACGTCAAGGGTCGCACCGTGGGCGCGCCGGCGAGCCGCGAATCGGCGGCGCGCCGCTGTCCCCGAGGACGATCAGACGGCCAGTCTGCTCAGCCAGGAGGCGCCCGACGATCACAAGACCGAATGGTTTGCCTTGAGCGAGGTGGCGCAACAGTTCAAGCAGCAGCCCGCGTCGCGCGGACCCGAACCAATGCGATCGGCAGCTTCGGCCCCCAAGTCCGCGGCCCGCTCGGCGTCGCCGCCGGCGGCTCAGCCGCCCAGGAGCGCATCTGCGCCGCGCGCCCGGCCTGCTGATGCAGATGAGGACGCACATCTCAGCACCTTGTTTGCGGCGGCCGGAATCGACGGTCTGAACCCGTCGCGCGAGGCGGCGCACACCCTTGGCGAGGTGCTGCACATCGCCGTCGGCGGAGTGATGGAGGTCCTGCGCGCCCGCGAGCGAATGAAAGAGGAGTTGCGCATGCGCGCCACGGCGGTCAAGGCAGCGCACAACAATCCATTGAAGTTCTCGGCGAACGTCGACGATGCGTTCCACAACCTGCTCGTCAAGCGCAATCCAGCCTATCTGGAGCCGGCGGACGCGTTCGACGACGCCTTTCGCGACGTCAGCGATCATCACGCCGCGATGCTCACGGCAATGCGCCTCGCGTTTGAAGCCATGCTCGCGCACTTCGATCCGGATCGACTGCAGGAAGACTTCGACCGCCAGATGAAAAAAGGATCGATCCTCGGCGTGCCGGCAAAATTGCGCTACTGGGATCTGTATCGCGACAAGTACGGTCAGCAGACGAAGGACGCGGAATCCGCGTTCCGTACGCTGTTCGCGGATGAATTCGCCCGGGCTTACGAGGAGCAGATCGAACGTCTGCGAGCACAAGGGCGCGGTCGCGAGAAATAGCGCGTGTTCGAAGACACTCTCGTCGAGGAGGACATTCATCCCGTGTACGTGTCTGCGGGCGCGACGCATGTCGGGCTCGTGCGCACGTCGAATCAGGACGCGTTCGCCGAACTCGGCCCGGCGGGTCTGTGGGTGGTCGCGGACGGCATGGGCGGCTACAGCGACGGCGATGTCGCGTCCCGCATGGTCTGCGATGCGCTCGTCGATTTTGCGCCCGAGCTCGCGTTCGAAGATGCGGTTGATGCGATTCGCCAGCGCATGAGCGACGTCAATGCGCGCTTGCATCAGGCGTCCGTCCGGGCGGATAACCCGGTTGTCAGCGGCAGTACGGTCGCCGCGCTGCTGACGCGCCGGACGTCGTGCGCATTGCTGTGGGCCGGCGACAGCCGCGTCTACCGCTTGCGCCACAGGAAGCTGACGCAGCTCACCACCGATCACACCTGGGCCTCGGAACTGAATCTGCAGACGGTGCACGAAGACGTGGATCATGCGATCACGCGCGCGGTCGGCGGGGAAGACACGCTGCTGCTCGACGTGCGGCGCGATCGCGTGCGTCTCGGCGACCGCTATCTGCTGTGTTCTGACGGGTTGACGCGCGAGTTGGCGGACGAACGGATCGTTTCGCTGCTGAGCGAAGGCGAGGCCCATCAATCCGCGCAGGCGCTCATCGATGCGACGCTTCAGAGCGGTGCGCGCGACAACGTCACGGTCGTCGTGATCGACGCCCAATAGCCGGGCTCGCGATGAGCGCAGACAAGACCGAGCGGATGCCGTCGCCCCATGGGACGCTGATTCGACCCGCGCAGCCGGCGGGTCCCGACGACCAGACCCGGTTGCGACCGTCGACGGATGCGCCCGACGCCGCACCGACCCAGATCGAAGGTCCTGCCACGGTCGAGCGCACGCAGCGCGTCGAGCCTTCCGGCGAGACGCGCCAGCATGATCCCGACGCGACGGTCCGCACTCACCGCGAGACGCAGGAAACTGCGGCGCGGACGCTGAAGGCCGACGCCAGCGCTGACGCTTATGCGGCGACGCTCCAGGCTGCAGCCGCGGGTGCAGAGACGCAGGTGATGCACAACCGGCCGGCCAGGACTCTGGAGGCTGAAGAAGGGCACCGGGGCCCGCTCGAGCCCGGCGCAGTCATCAAAAAGCGCTTCGTGCTGGAAACGCTGCTCGGCAAGGGCGGCATGGGACTCGTGTACGGTGCGATCGATCGTCGCAAGGAAGAGGCGCGCGATCCGAACCCACGCGTGGCGCTGAAAGTCCTGAGCGCCGATTTCCAGCGTCATCCCCAGTCGTTCATCGCGCTGCAGCGCGAAGCGCGCAAGGCGCAGACGCTCGCGCATCCGAACGTCGTCACAGTGTTCGATTTCGACCGCGACGGCGATGCGGTTTACATGACGATGGAGCTCCTCCAGGGCCGCACGCTCGATTCAATCGTGCGCGAGGCGCGCGGCAAGGGCGTAGGACGCGACGTTGCGATGCCGATCATTCGGGGCATTGCGGAGGGGCTCGCGTACGCACACCGCAAGAACATCGTGCACTCGGACCTGAAGCCCGGCAACGTCTTCATCACGGAGGACGGCACGGCGAAGATTCTCGACTTCGGCATCGCGCGCGCAGTGCCGAGCGCCGTCGCGGACGAGCACAGAGACGTCTTCGATGCGGGCGCTCTCGGCGCGTACACCGAGGCCTATGCGACCGATGAGATGATCGACGGCGTGGATCCGCACCCGGCGGACGACATGTATGCGCTCGGCATCATCGCCTACGAGCTGATGACCGGGCTGCACCCTTATCAGCGCCACAGCGCTCCGGGCGCGCGCAAGCTGGGCATGAAGCCGGCGCCCCTGAAAGGGCTGAAACGCAAGCAGGCGCGCGCAATCGAAAGCTGCCTGTCCTTCGATCGCAGACAGCGGCCGCAAAACGCCGGCCAGTTCCTCAAGGCCTTTCGCGGCGTCACGGCGCTGCAAAAGGCGACGCTCGCCGCGACTGTCGTGCTCACGCTCGCTGCAGGGTATCTCTGGCGCGAGAACTATCTGGAAACAAGTCCCTCGATTCCATTCGGGGAGTTGTCGTTTGAACAGCAGCAGCAGTTTCGCGAGTACATGCGACAAGGCAATGAGGCGTGGACGTTCTACGAACGCGAGCATCTTGTGAACGCGTTATCGGACGATGCGATCGGCAACTACGCGCGTGCCTACGATATCCATCCCCGCAATCGCGACGCCGTCGCCGCTCTCAACAGAACCGCCGACACCCTGCTCGAGGAGGCCGGCGACAGTGAGGACAAACGCCGGGAAATCGCCAGGGTCCTGCAGGAGACCAGCGGTCACTTCCGCCAATATCCGCCGGTGGTCGAAGCGGCGAGGTGAGCTCAGCGGTCGGCCCGTCATGAAGCAAGAAGAAGAGCCGCGAAAGGACCGCAAGAAGGAATGAAGTTGCTCGGGAGCCTCTGCATCGGCGCCAACTGAAAAGGGCGTCACGTTCGCGCCTCGTCATTCAACGTTGCATGGTTGAATGCTCCGGGTCGTCGACGGGTGCAGCGTTTCCCCAGGGCGCGCGCGCGGCGCCCAGAAGGTGGCGACTGGCTCTGCAGCCGCTTCCTTTCCGCACGGTTTTCTCTTTTTTGCGGTCTTTCGCGGCTCTCGCTCCTCGGCTCTCCTGGCGTCTTCGGACGCCAGGCGATTGACCCGCGGCCGGCTACGATCGACGATGTTGCAGCATGAGCGATCGATGGTCTGTCCTGGCGGTGTATCCCGATCCGGTTTCGGCCGAAACCTTTGCAGGGTTGCTGCGCTCGGAAGCGATTCCCGTCCGGATCGAGGCTGACGAGCCCGTTCCCGGTTTGATGAAGGCGTTCTCGCTGCAGGTTCCCGAGACTATGCTTGGGCGCGCCCGAACCATCTGTTCGCAGGCGCCGCTCAGCGATGAGGAATGGGCGCAATATGTCGCCGACGTCCGCGCGGCTGAAGAATCCGGCGCGAACGACCAGGAGCGCTGAAGTGCGTGCTCAGGCGAGTTCGTCGAGCTTGATGACGTGTTGAGCAGCGGTTGCGCGGAGGATTTCTCGCGATGATCTATCTGATAGCGGGGCTGGTGCTGTTCCTCGGCGTTCATTCGGTCAGCATCGTCGCGCCGGCCTGGCGTGACGCGACCGCAGCGCGACTGGGCGCGCGTCCCTGGAGGGGGCTGTATTCGCTCCTTTCCATTGCGGGCTTCGTGCTCCTCATCTGGGGCTACGGCGTCGCTCGCATGGATCCGATCGTGCTGTATACGCCGCCGGTCTCGATGCGCTGGCTCACCGCGCTCCTCATGCTCCCGGTCTTTCCGCTCTTGCTGGCGCCGTACTTTCCGGGCCGCATCAAGGCCAGGCTCAAGCATCCGATGCTCGCCGCCGTGAAGTTCTGGGCCCTGGGGCATCTGCTCGCAAACGGGACGCTCGCGGACCTGCTGCTGTTCGGCGGATTTCTGATCTGGGCGGTCGCGGACCGCATTTCATTCAAGCGTCGCGTTCAGCGTCCGCTGCAGGCCGCGCCGCCGTCGCGGTTCAACGACGCGATCGCGATCGTCGCAGGACTCGTCCTCTATTTCGTCTTCATGCGGTGGCTGCACGTGCGCTGGATAGGCGTGTCGCCCATGCCGCTGGGCTGAAGCCAACAGGCCAACCGGCCACAGCCGGCCAAAATTCACTTTGCCTGTAGCGCCTTCAGGACAGAGGCAGCTGTTTCTGGCCGAAGGTCCGGTTGACCAGTTGGCCGGTGGCCAGCAAGCCGAAGGCTGGGCTTCGTCACGCTCCGCGAAATCTGCTGTAATCGCGCACCCCTTCGTAGCATCGCCGCCGCGACCCGCAGGTATCTGCTGAACGAGTGCTATCGACGGGGACAGCAATTTCGCCAACCCTTGTCTTGCGACCACTGCCATCTTTCGACCTTAACAGCCTGCGGACTTGATCAGCGCTTACCCAGATTCCACGACCGATGAGCAACAAGCCGAACACCGCGATTACGCCGACCCGCGAAGAGAACTACGCCGAGTGGTATCAACAGGTCGATCCGCGCCGCCGACCTCGCCGAGAACTCGCCGGTGCGCGGCTGCATGGTCATCAAGCCGTGGGGCTACGCGCTGTGGGAGAACATGCAGCGCGCGCTCGACGACATGTTCAAGGCGACCGGCCATGAGAACGCCTACTTTCCGCTGTTCATTCCGCTGTCCTTCCTGCAGAAGGAAGCAGCCGCACGTCGAGGGCTTCGCGAAGGAATGTGCGGTCGTTACGCACCATCGACTGGAAGTGGGCGCCGGACGGCAAGCTGGTTCCTGCGGGAGAACTCGAAGAGCCGCTGATCGTCCGGCCGACGTCCGAGACGATCATCGGCGACGCCTTTGCACGCTGGGTGCAGAGCTATCGCGATCTGCCGCTGCTCATCAATCAGTGGGCCAACGTCGTGCGCTGGGAAATGCGCACGCGCATGTTCCTGCGCACGACCGAGTTTCTCTGGCAGGAAGGCCACACCGCGCACGCGACCCGCGACGAGGCGGTCGAAGAAACGATGCGCATGCTCGATGTGTACGCGACGTTTGCCGAGCAGTGGATGGCGGTGCCGGTCATCCGGGGCGAAAAGACGGCGGGCGAGCGTTTCCCGGGCGCCGAGCAGACGTTCTGCATCGAGGCGATGATGCAGGACCGCAAGGCGCTGCAGGCGGGCACGAGTCATTTCCTCGGTCAGAATTTCGCGAAGGCGAGTCGAGATCCAGTTTCTCGATCAGAACGGCGTGCAGCAGTACGCGTGGACGACGAGCTGGGGCGTATCGACGCGCCTGATCGGCGCCTTGCTCATGACGCACTCCGACGACGACGGCTTCGTGCTGCCGCCGAAGCTCGCGCCGACGCATGTCGCCATCATTCCCATCTTTCGCTCGGAAGAGGATCGCGGCGCGTGTGCTCGAGTACTGCCATGGCGTGGCGCGGGAGCTGCGCGCGCAGCGCTACGCCGATCGACCGATCGGCGTCGTGGTCGATGAGCGCGACGAACGCGGCGGCGACAAGGTGTGGCACTGGATCAAGAAAGGCGTGCCGCTGCGTCTTGAGATCGGCCCGCGCGACATCGAGAAAGACGCGCTGTTCGTCGGTCGGCGCGATCGGGCGCCGAAGGACAAGCAAACCGTCGGCCGCAGCGGAGTTCGTTGCAAACATCGCAGCGACGCTGCAGTCGATCCAGGACGCGCTGTTCGACGCGGGCGCTCGCGTTCCGGGAGCAGCACACGCGCCGCATCGATACGAAGGAAGAGTTCTACGAATTCTTCACGCCGCCGCGCACGGCGGAGAACGCGCCGACGCCGATCCATGGCGGCTTTGCGCTGACGCATTTCAGCGGCGACGTGGAGCTCGGAAGCGCGATCAAAGACGATCTCGGCGTCACGGTCCGCTGCATTCCGCTCGAGAAGAGCGAGCCCGGCGTCTGCCCGTTCACCGGCAACCGAGCCCGCAGCGCGTGGTGTGGGCGAAAGCGTACTAGTGAAGGCTGTAGACCGTAGGGCTGCAGGCTGTAGGTAGAACGAACAAGAGCGGACCGAGTTGTGATCGCCCAAAGTCGCCATTCCGTTTTCATATCTGCGCGTGAAGTAAGGCACGCCCTGCACGGCGCGTGCGCGCTCTCTGACCTACAGCCTACAGCCTGCAGCCTTCCTGACCTTCAATGTCCTCCCATACCCGCGCCTGGCTGCAGATTCACTTCTGCGTCGTGCTGTGGGGCTTCACGGCGATTCTCGGCAAGCTGATTTCGCTCCCGGCGCTGCCGCTCGTGTGGTGGCGCATGGTGCTGGTCGGCGGCGCGTTGCTGCTGGTGCAACGCTTCTGGCGCGGACTGACGCAACTCTCGCCGCGCGCTGATCGCGATCTACGCCGGCATCGGCGTGGTCGTCGCGTTGCACTGGCTCACGTTCTACGGGTCGATCAAACTCTCGAACGCCTCGGTCGCGGCCACCTGCATGGCGCTTACGCCGGTCTTCATCTCCTTCGTCGAGCCCTTCCTTGCGCGGCGTCGTTTCGACACGCGCGAGCTCTTCTTCGGCCTCGCGGTGATTCCGGGCGTCATGCTCGTCGTGGGCGGCACGCCGGACGGCATGCGGCTGGGCATCGCCGTAGGCGCGCTGTCCGCGTTTCTTGTGGCGATCTTCGGCTCGCTCAACAAGCGCTTCATCGCCAGCACGCGATGTGCTGACCGTGACCGGGATCGAGATGGGAGCGGGCGCGCTGTTCCTGACGCTCGCTGCGCCGCTCGCCTCGGGCGGCGATCCACTATTCATCTTGCCTTCGCAGCGCGACGCCTTGCTGCTGATCGCGCTCGCGTTGGGCTGCACGCTGCTGCCGTTCGCTCTCTCGCTCGTCGCGTTGCGCCAGTTGAGCGCGTTTTCGACCGCGCTCGCGGTCAACATGGAGCCGGTGTATGCGATCGTGCTCGCGATCGTGTTGCTCGGCGAGCAACGCGAGCTGTCGCTGAGCTTCTACGCCGGCGTCGCGATCATTCTGGTCGTCGTGTTCGGCCATCCTTGGGCGGCGCGCCGGCGGGACGAGCGGGAACGACATCCCTCGCAAAGTACGCAAAGCGCGCAAAGCTGAAGATGGAAACTCCGTCCTTCGCGAGCGCGGCGTTCTCCGCGAGAGATCTTCTGGAAATTCACCGGCGCTGCAGCAGCTGATCCACGCGGTCGCGATAAGAGCGGCTCAGTTTGATCTCCTGGCCATCCTCGAGCGTCAGGAAGTACTCGCCGTTGGTGTGCGGACGCAGGCGGCGCACGCGCCGCACATTGACGATCGTCGAACGATGCACGCGCTGAAAGATGTCGGGATCGAGCACGGACTCGAGCGACTTCATCGTTTCGCGCAACACATACGTATGCCCCTCGGCGTGCACGCACATGTAGTCGCCCGCAGCGTCGATCCAGTCGATCGTCTCCACGTCGAGCCGCACCGTGCCTGCGTCGTCGCGAATCGGCAGGATGCCGGGATATTGCGGCTCGCTCTGCGCCGCCAGTTGTTCGCGCAAGACGCTCGCGTCCACGGCGCCGGCGCCCTGCGTCGAGGCGAGCAGGCGCATCAGTTTCTCGCGCTGCGCGAGCGCAGTGCGCTGCCGCCAGTAGCTGCGCACGCGTTCGAGCGCTTGCGCAAAGCGCGCATCGTTGATCGGCTTCAGCAGATAGTCGAGCGCCTGCGCCTCGAATGCGTCGAGCGCATACCGGTCGAAAGCCGTCACGAAGATGATCATCGGCATCGATTCCTGCGGCAGGCGCGCGAGGACGTCGAGCCCGGAGACTCCCGGCATCTGAATGTCGAGAAACATGAGATCGGGCTGCTCGCGAGTCACCGCTTCGATCGCCTCGCGCCCGTTCGCGCACTGCGCGATGACCTGTACGTCAGGGTAGTTCGCGAGGCGAATCTCGATCCCGCGGCGCGCGAGCTCTTCGTCGTCGACGATGATTGCGCGCAAGGGTTGATCAGTCATGGCTTGATCCTGCACATCGGGGATAGTGATCAGGGGATAGGGGATAGTTCAGAGTTGCAGAACAGAGCCCAATCGACAATCTGCCTATCCCCTATCCCCTGATCATTATCCCCTTGCTCAGGCCGGAGCGACGGCGCGCTCCGCCGGAAACGTCAGCGCGACGCGCAGACCCGGATCGGTGTTGCTCACGGCGACGCGGCCGCGATCGCCGTACAACACCTGCAGGCGCTCGCGTGTATTGCGGATGCCGACGCCCCGTCCGTTGGCGATGCGCGTCGCGTCGACCATCCCGGGGCCGTCGTCCGCGACTTCCAGTTGCAGCATGCCGCCCGTGACGTGCGCTCCGATGCGAATGACCCCGCCGCGTTCGCGCGGCGACACCGCGTACTTGATCGCATTCTCGATCAGCGGCTGCAGCAGCAGGCTCGGCATCAACACCGTGCTCGCGCCGTCGTCGATCACGAAGTCGATCGACAGCCGTTCGCCGAAACGCATCTTCTCGATGTTCAGGTACAGGTTCAGCGCCTCGACTTCCTGCGCGACCGTCACCCTCTTCATCGGGATCCTGGTCCAGCGTGTAGCGCAGGAACTCGGACAATCCGGTGACCGCGGAGTTCGCCGTTGCATTGCGATTGTCGAGAATCAGCGTCGAGATCGCATTGAGCGTGTTGAACAGGAAATGCGGATTCAGCTGGTAGCGCAGCATCTTGAGTTGCGCTTCCTGCGCCAGCGCCGAGGCGCGCAGCACCGCTTCCCGCTGCAACTGCATCGATTCGTAATACTTGAAGCCGAAGTACAGCCCGATCCAGCAGGCCATCAGATACATCGCACTGACGGCGCCGCCGAAATAGTCCGTAAGGCGGCTCATTTCCTCCATGTGCGGGTCGTCGGCCATGAACGTCGCGTAAGCGAGGTTCACCACGACGCGCCAGGCGAGCGCGGTGATGTAGGCGGCCAGCAGGCCGCCGCCGATGATCGCTGCAGGCGGTGCAGTCCACAGGCGTCGGCCGACGTAGCGCAACGGGGCGCTCAGCACGAACCCGGCAATCGCGGCCGCGATGATGACTTTGGCGTAGCCCGCCGGTTTCGAATAGAGCAGCGCGCCGAGATAGTGGGAGATGCCGTACGCGCCCCAGCCCATGCCGTGCAGCGACCAGAACAGCGCATCGCGGTTGTGTCTTAGCTGTGTGAGGCTCATAGCCGTCCACTCTAAGCAAGCGCGGCGTCGAGAGACAACAATTCGTCGCGCATGAGGCACAGACCGTCGCACGCATTGCATAAAGTCGTGAACCGCGAGTCGTGAGTGGTGATTCGTGACTCGAAAGACCGCCACGGCAGGCCGGCAGACGCAGTTCCTTCGACTCACGACTCACGCGTGCACGACTCACGCGCTGAAGCGTGCGCATCGCGCGACGAGACGACGGATCAAATCGCGCACGCCTTGCTCCAAGAATCGCGTGCGCAGGCTGCAACCTTTCTTCAGGCGGTTGCATCTGAATCCAGAGAGTCTGCACAGGCGCGATTCGACACGTCGCGTCCGACAGCATCGACGCTGCAAGCGAAGCATCGCTGTTGAGCAGTGCAGCCGACAGGTGCAGGGCTTCCTCCAGGCGCGCACGGAGTTCGTAAGATCAAAGGCAAGTTCAGGAGAGTCGTCATGTCATTCAAGAAGTCATCCAGTGCAGGCGCGCGCGGCGTATTGACGGCGTTCGGCGCCGCGCTGGCGCTGTTTGCCGCGAACAGTCATGCAGGCGCCGATCCGATGCAGAAGGCCGTCGCGATATGCAGATCTCAACCTGTCGAACCCACAGGATGCCTCGCAGCTCTATGCGCGTCTTGAACGCGCCGCCGCCGTGGTGTGCCGCACTTATGAGGGCTTCGAACTGAGTCGCAAGCGGATGCACGAAGCGTGCGAACAAGAGGCGTTGTCCGCCGCGGTGGCGCAAGTCGACGACGCGGCGCTGACGGCGCTGCATAACGCTGACGCGCGCGTTCGCGTCGCGCAGCGACGGTCGGCCAGCGCCACAGGCGGTTGAGTCGCGGAGGATCGGGTCGGAACGGCCGCGGCGGCGGCATCGAGCTGCGAATCGGTGTCGTCGCCGTTGGCTGGCGCGTCTGCGACTACCGTCGCTCGGCAGAGAGGCCATCAGCTACAGTTGCTGGGCTAGAGAATAGGAACTGGCCGCTACGACTAGCGGCTGGCGGTGATCGAGAGCTATTCCCGCGCGGGCGCTTCGCGCTTGCCGAGCTGCGCTTCGCGCAAGGTAATGTAGACGGTCGAGGCGATCACGACGCCTGCGCCCGCCATCGTCATGGCGTTCGGGATCTCGCCGAACAGGGCGTAACCCAGAATCACCGCGAATACGAGGCGCGTGTAATCGATCGGCGCCATCACGGCCGCATCGCCTTGAGCCATTCCTTTGATGTAGCAGGCCTGCGTGATGGCGCCGAGCACGCCCATGACGCCGAGCAGCGCGAGATCCACGCCGCCCGGCCAACGCCAGACGAGCAGCGCCGGCGGAATCGTCAGGGCGAATCCGAGCACCGCCGACCACGCCATGAGCGTCGTCGTGGTGTGATCGCGCGTCATGACTTTCATGCCGGTGACGGTGAGCGCCAACAACAGCGACGATGTGAGCGCGGCCACGGCCGGCCAGCCGAAGTCGCCGTGCGCCGCGGGCTGCAGCATCAGCAATGCGCCCAGAAAGCCAACGAGGACCGCCGACACGCGTCGCGGGCCGACGCGCTCCTTCAGTACGAACGCAGCGAGTGGAACCAGCCACAACGTGCGCGTGAAGGAGAGCGCGTTTGCATCCGCAAGCGGCATCCTCTGATACGCGTAGAACGCGAGGATCATGCCGATGGTCCCCGCGAAAGAACGAAAAAGCAGAATGCCGAGGCGCGTGGTATGAAAGGCGGCGCGCGGGTTGCGGAGGATCAACGGCGTCAAAACCAGCAAGCCCGCCGCCTGTCGATAGAACGTCTGCAACGCCGCCGGATAGTCATCGCCCAGCAGCTTGATCAGCATCGTCATCACCGTGAACGTCACGGCGGAGGCGAGCATCCACACCGCGCCACGCGAGTTGCGTGAAAGGCGGCCGTAGGCTGCGTTGAGATTCACTGAGAGTTGACGGTTGACAGTTGTCGGTTGACGGCGAGAGGGACGCTTCTTTCTTCCTGTGCGGCTGTCAACGGTCAACCGTCAACCGCCAACCGGCTCTTCAGCCAGTCGGCGATATCGACGACTTCCTCCATGCATACCTGATGTTCCATCGGATAACTTCGCCAGCGCACTGTATAGCCCACACTCTGCAGGAAATCGCGCGACGCCTCGCCCAGCCCATGCGGTACGATCGGATCGCGCTGGCCATGACACATCATGATCGGCGTGTCGCGGTTCGCCGCAGACGCCTCGTGCGCGAGCGTGTCGGGCAACGGCAGATACGTTGAAAGCGCGAGCACGCCTGCGAGACGCTGCGGATGACGCAACGCCGTGTGCAGAGCGATGGCGCCGCCCTGCGAGAACCCCACGATCAGAATCCGGCGCTCGGGCACGCCTCCCGCAACTTCGCGTGCAATGTACTGGCGGACGGTCTCCGCGGATTCGCGAATGCCCGCTGCGTCTTCGGTGCGCCCCGGTCCGAACCCTGTGATGTCGTACCACGCGCGCATAACGAAGCCGTTGTTGATGGTCACCGGCCGCATCTTCGCGTGCGGGAACACGAACCGCAGCGCGCACGATTCCGGCAGGCGCATCTCATTTACGATCGGCACAAAATCGAACCCGTCGGCCCCGAGCCCGTGCAGCCAGATGACGGCGCCGGTCGCTGGCGCATGCGGCGTAAGGACGACGGCTTCGGCGGATTCATGCGGCGTGTAGGGCATCGGGGATTGCACGGCGAGCGCGCGTAGCCGCTGCGTGGTCGTCAGTAATGGGGACACGATTCTTGCATGGAAGCCCGCTCGCGGTCGCGGTGCGGCGAAGATCGCGACGCCGATCGCCCGCGCGCGCGCTGTTTGGTGTCCGCAGATTCCCGCTGTCGCGTAGGGGCGTGCCTTTTGGTTTGCGCACGACGGACTACGAAGGACGGACAACTGGTAGTCGCATTAGGACTTCTCGTCGCAGGCGGCCGCACGAACGTCAGCTCCGACGCACAGTTTGTCCAGTCAGCTTACGCAATGGGTCAGCGGATCTGACGCGCGACCAAGGACGACGCCCCCTAGGGAAGACGTGCACAGGCCGCTCATGGGCTGCCTTAACGATGTCAAGAGCCCTGGCAAGAAAAAAACGCTGTCGATCAGATTTGGACGCGGTCAAGGTGTAGGCAAATCGCCGCGTACTTTCTTTTTTGTTCAGGACCGAGCGGCGGATCTTGGAGCGGCTTCGCAGAAGTGGCAAAGTCGCTCGCACGCCCTCGCCTCCTCGTTCTTCCTTCCGTTTGTCAGCCGGAATGTCGTCATGCAATCGCGCCAGCTACATGCTCTTGCTTCCTGCGTTCTGTTCCTGCTGATCGCCGTGCTCTTCGGCGCGCTGACGGGCAATCCCGTCGATGTGTGGCGCGTTGCGTTCTGGAGCATGGTGGGAATCGCGATCTACATCGCGTTGTCACGGATCTTCGGCTTTGATCCGCATCGCACGCGCATCGCAGAGTACGCGCCTGCGCTCGTGCACTATGTCGACCGCTGGGAGTTGCGGCTGGGACAGGCGACGTTGTCGATGCTCGGCTGCGTGATGATAGCGGCGAAGTTGCTCGATGGAGCGCACTTCGTCACTGCAGTCGTCAGCGGGACGCTGGCGGCGTGGACGTACTTCGCGCTGCGCCTGTACGCAGGCGGCTACCGCGAGTCGCAACGCAGTTCTCGCAGTCTCTGATCCGCTGAGCTGCCGCTATCCGAGAGCAATCGCGGCTTCGACGCCCCTTTCCCGCGGGGGATTTCCGTCGGTCATCTTTCGGGCGTCAGCATCCTTCGAATGTGTGGGTAGGCGGGCAAATCACGGTTTCACCAGGCTCAGAAGCCGCAGCTCGTAGACGACCAGCGCTGCGTAGCCAGCCGCTACGACATACAGAAACAGTTCGCCGGGGACCGCGCTAAACAGCTTCATGCGGCTGCAGGCGGCGAGCACGCAGACGCCCGCGCTCGTGAGCGAGAGCTTGACGGCCGCGAACAGCCCCAGGCTATGCGGCAGGAACAGCGCCAGCACAGGGTTCAACTCGCGGGCGCCGTGCGACATGAGCATGATCGTGAGCATGCCGTCCAACACGCACAGGCCCAGAATCGTCAGCGCGAGCGCGGTCACGCGCGGCGAATACCAATCGATGATCGGGTAGCGCTGATCGCTGGCGCGCCTGCCGGCGCGTCGGCGAGGACGCCAGGCGCCATGCCAGTAGGCGCTGAGGGTGGTCCGGCGCCGCTCAACGCCGCTGCGCCGGTCAAACTGCAATTCATGCACTTGCGAACCTTTCCTGCCATGCGCAAGCGTTTCGTCCGTACGACGACATAGTCTGACGATCATGTCAGATTCGCGTGAGCGCACTTACCGCAACGATTGCGAAGCGGGTCGCTCATCCAGTGAAGCTTGACGGCTCCTGACGCCGTCCACCCCGACGCCGCAGGGCGCCTTCGTTCCGCCGATCGCGTAACGGATGGTCAGGCCAGATGCACCGTCGACGCGCTGCGCTGAAGTCTGCACGCCAGTTTTCAGGGCGGCGCGATTCGGCGCCTCGCGCTATGCGATCCTTGATCCACTTTCCGCCATCCGCTCTTCCTTGGCGGGGTAAGTCAACGGGACGGCCGCTTCAGGCGACAGCACGCGGAACGTAAAACTCTCCTGCAGGTACAGCAGGACCGACTCGCCGGTGTGATCGAGATAGCCGATCGAAAAATCCTGACCGACCGTCAGCTCGAAATCGCCGCCGCGCAGACTCAGCACAACCGCGCCGTCCGCCGCAGGCGCCCAGACGATCGGGCCGTCGATCAGCTCCCGGACGTGATTGATGATCGGATAGCCGCGCAGCGTGCTGCGGGTGAGGCCGGTATAGCAGCGTGGTCCAAGCGCGATTCCGTAGGGTCCGTCCACCCCCTCGCTGCGCAGCCGATGAGTCGCCTCGGCGACGATGTCCGGATAGCCCTCGTAACTGGCGGGAATCGCCAGCCCCTGCTTCGAGGCGGCGGCGAATATTCCTTCAATATGCGCCGCCGGATATCCCTGAAAGATAGCGCGATCCTCCGCGACCGCGGCGGCGCGCGCGGCGTTGCGCACCGAGTCGAGATCGACGTCCTGGGCCCCCCGGCTCACGGCCTCCAGTTCTTCGCGCGACACTTCAAACGGAACGCGGAGCTCGGCCAGGGGCTGCGATTGACGCAGACGCGCCACGACCCCGTCCTGAAGGGAAGTCGCGATCTTTTCCGTGCGGCCGGTCGGTACCGACGCTGCATCCCAGCCAAGCGGCCCTTTGAAGTCGACCAGCCGTCGCGCCGCGAGCAGCGTCTTCAGAGTGCGCGTCGCTTCCGCGTCGATCTCGCGCCACGCGACCGCGGAGATCGGCGCATGTGACCGGTGGAGATCATTCATGGCGGCCTTCACCGATCGCGCAGGCTGCCGATGCCAAGGCCGGCGTTCATCGCTTCGTCGCTCGACTCGTTCGGCCCGCCGCCTTGTTCCGCCTCGTGCTCCACCTGCAGCAGCGGTTTGTCGCTGAACAGGTAGGTGCGCAGATGCTCATCGAGTTTGGCGTCGTGACGGCGCAGCCACTCGAGCGCCATCGCCGCGTGCTCCTTCTCCTCGTCGCGATTGTGTGCAAGAACGTCCTTCAGCTCCTGATCGCGCGCGGCGTCGACGCGTTGATCGTACCAGTCGATCGCTTCGAGCTCCTCCATGAGCGAGACGATCGCGCGATGGCGCTCTACGGTTTCCGGACGCAGAACCTCTGAACTTTCGTGAAGAGCGCCGCTGCCGCCAGCCATGCGAATTCCTTGTGAGAGTCGTTGTCCCATCACTACGCACGAGGTTCTGACGGGTTCCGCCGACCTGGCCGGCGGCGCGATCCGACAACATCGCCCGTGCAGCGGGATCGGCGCGGCGCCGAAGGCCAGGAAGCGGGACGCACCATGCAAAGTCTCCTTACGTATGCATTGTCAGGACAACTCGCGTCCTGGCGTCGCCGTCGCTCCCGACGCCGCCGGGGACGGGCGTCCAGCCGTTCGGCTGCGGTTCATACGTACCTGGTCGCCGGCGTTGCGTGTATGCGCTCGAACCGAGCTTTCATTGCACATTTCGCGCTTGCGCCGATGCGGCCGCTTCCTCTACAAGTGACGAACCCTCTGCAAACGTTCTGCTTCTCGCGAGGAATCCGGGTCCGATGTGGACAGGAGCGCGAGCTTCGTGACGCAGCTTCAGGCCCAGGTTGGATCCAATGCCCTCAGAAGACTGGAAACGCAACGCGAGCTGCATCACGTGTGCAGAGGCGCCTTAGCGAAGCTCTGATTTATTCGCCTGCCCTGACGCGCCCATGAATGCAGACGCCCGCAAGACAAGGGTTGGTGAAGCTGCTTCCGTCGAATGGCGGTAGATCAGAGGATCCTTAGTGTTCGAGTTGCTCTTCACTCATCCCCTGTGGGCGTATCGGACCGGCGCATTTGCCTTCGCGAGCGCCTGGCCGCGCTGGACGCTTGTCCTGTCGATCGTGGTCGGCGCCGCCTTGATCTTTTTCACACTGCAGCGTCGACGTGAACTCGGTTGGCGCAGGCTCGTTCCGGTAGGGGTGTTGCAGACGCTCCTGCTTGCGTGCGTGCTGTGTTTGTTGTGGCGTCCGGTGCTCAACGTCGAGCGCGTCCGCGATCGGGAGAACATCCTCGCGATCGCGCTCGACGCATCGGCCAGCATGGTCTATGGCGAGGGCGGGAAGACGCGTCTGCAGGAGGCCGCGAGCGCCCTGCAGGCCGGTGCGCTGCAGCGGATGGAGGAGACGTTCGAGGTCCGTCTGTTCGGGTTCTCGCAGTCTGCTGCGCCGATCGACGTTCTCGATGCAATGCCGCCCACCGGCGTGCAGACGCGCATCGGCGATGCGCTCACGCAGGTGCTGCAGAGTGCAGGCAGCGCGCCGCTCGCCGGCGTAGTGCTGATCAGCGACGGCGCCGAGAACGCCGGAACGTTGAGCGAGGAACGACTCGCGCAGATCGCCTCGTACGGCGTGCCCGTCCACACGGTAGGCGTGGGGCCGGAGCATATCGCTCACGATCTCGAGCTCGAGCGCGTCGACGTCGCTGCGAACGCGCCCGCGGGCGCGAAGATCAGCGCCGAAGTGACGATGCGTCACGACGCGGAGGACGCAGTGACGCGGTTGCGCGTTTACGACCGCGATCGGCTGATCGCCACGCGCGAACTGAAGCTGCCATCGGCGAGC
Source organism: uncultured Gammaproteobacteria bacterium (assembly GCA_963723505.1). Taxonomy (GTDB): domain Bacteria; phylum Pseudomonadota; class Gammaproteobacteria; order Steroidobacterales; family Steroidobacteraceae; genus Steroidobacter. Next base: position 118,935 of record CAVRQU010000012.1, on the reverse strand, counting down.
GGCCTCACGAATTTGACGATCGATCTGCCGCCCGCGGATGCGGGCGCGCACCAGCTGCGTTTCGCTCTCGATGCGCTCGAGGCCGAACGCAACACGATCAACAATACGCGGACGAGCATCGTCAATGTGCCCGCAGGCAAACGCGACATTCTGTACGTCGAGGGCGAGCCGCGCTGGGAGTACAAGTTCCTGCGGCGCGCCGTCGACCGCGACCGCGCGTTGCGCATCGCAAGCCTCGTGCGCACCACGCCGAACAAGCACTATCGGCAAGGGGTGAATTCTCCGGCCGAGCTGATCGACGGGTTTCCCTCCGACGCCGCGACGCTGTTCGCCTACGACGCCGTCATCATCGGCAGCTACGAGGCCGCCAGCCTGCACGCCGAACAGCATCGGTTGCTGAAGGACTTCGTCGATCAGCGCGGCGGCGCCGTGCTGCTGCTGGCGGGGCGTTATGGACTGTCTGCGGGGGGCTGGCAGAACGCGGCGCTCGCTCAGACCTTGCCCGTGCAGTTGCCGACGAACAAGGCGGGCGCGTTTGTTCAGCGCATGGCGCATGCACAGCCGACGACCTACGGCGTCGAGTCGGCGATCGCACGCCTGGACGACGATCCGCGGCGCAATGCACAGCACTGGAAGAATTTGCCCGCGCTTGCCGATTGGCAGACGCTCGGGCGCTTGAAGCCGGGCGCTATCGTGCTGCTGGAAGCGGTCTCCGAGAGGAGCCGTGGACCGCTGCTCGCGTGGCAGCACTATGGCCGCGGCGCCACGTTTGTGCTCGGCACGGCGAGCACGCTGCGTTGGCAGATGCAGCTGCCGCCCGAGGACCAGAGCCACGAGACGTTCTGGCGACAGTTGCTGCACGCAATGGTCGCCGTTGCGCCGCCGCGCGTCGCCATCACAAGCGAACGGGCCGCATATGACGATGAACGCAGCGTCATGCTCGAGGCGCAGGTGCGCAACGAACGCTTCGAACCGATCAGCGACGCCGACGTCGAATTGCGTATTGCGCCGGAACGCGAGCCTGCGTTCGCACAGACGATGCAACGTTCCGGACAGGGCGATGGTCGCTACACAGCGACGTTTGACGCGGCGTCGGCCGGGTTGTACCGGATCGACATGACGGCGCGAGTCGAGGGGAAGGAAGTAGGCGCCGCAGTTGCGCATGTCCTGCGCAGTGACGGCGTGGCCGAGCACTTCGCGGTCCATCAGCATCGCGATGTGCTTGAGCGGATCGCGACGATGACCGGCGGTCGTTACTGGACGCTCAACGATCTGGATGACCTCGCCGCCGCGATCCCCTACTCGAAAGCCGGTGTGGTCGAACGTCAGACCCTGGATCTGTGGAATCTGCCGATCGTCTTTCTCGTGCTGCTCGTCCTGAAGCTTTCAGAGTGGTTTCTGAGATTGAAGTGGGGGAGGCTGTGACCAGCGGGGCTTGGGACGCGGGGCTTGGGGCGCGGGTCAGCACGGAAGGCCTGCGGCCGGCTTGCCTGGCGTCCTCACAATTTCCGGGCGCCGTTCGGTCCTGCCCGAGCCCCGCGCCCCGAGCCCGACTGCCCATCAGCTGCGCGGTGTTGACGGCGATTATGCTGACGTCGGCGATGAGCTCGGCCGCGGCTGCGGAGCACACCTTCATCGTCGCCGGCCTCGGCGGCGAGCCCGAATACGAGGAGCGTTTTCGCGAGCAGGCGAACGCGATTGCAGGCTTCGCTCGCAAGGCCGTCGGCGACGAGCACGTCGTCGCATTGATCGGCGCTGAGGCGACGCGCGACTCCGTGAAGCGCGGACTGGCGGAGCTGGCGAAGCGCGTCAGCGCGAAGGACGCCGTGATGATCGTTCTCATCGGTCATGGCAGCTTCGACGGCGAGGAGTATCGCTTCAACGTGCCCGGCCCGGATTTGACGGCGACGGAGCTCGGCGAACTGTTCGACGCGCTGCCGGCGAACGAGCAAGTCATCGTGAACGCCACCAGTGCGAGCGGCGCCGTCATCGATCGGTGGCGACGTCCGCGGCGCGTGCTCATCACGGCGACCAAGAGCGGAGGCGAACGCACCGCCACGCGCTTCGCGCAGCACTGGACGCAGGCGACGACGACGAACGCAGCCGACGTGAACAAGGATGATCTCGTGACCGCCGCCGAAGCGTTCGAATACGCCCATCGGCAGGTGGAGGCGGCGTTCAAAACGGATGTATCGCTTGCAACCGAGCATGCTCGGCTCGCCGGAGACGACGCCGACCGGTTTGCAGTCGCACGTTTCGGCGCCGCGCGGGCGTCCTCCGGCGATCCCGAGGTCGCGGCGCTCCTGACGCAACGCGGCGCGCTCGAGCTCGAGTTGAACGCCGTACGGGACCGCAAGGCGTCGCTTGCCGAGGACGCGTATTACGACGAGCTGGAAGTCGTACTCGTGAAGCTCGCGCTGCTGCAGCGGCAGATCGACGCGCGCCAGGCGGCGCTTACGGGAGACGCCGGATGATGCACGGTCCCGCAGCGCGCCTGCGTTGTCCCGCGACGTACGCCGTTCTCGCTTGCGGCCTGCTCGCAGCCGCGCCGAACGGCGCCCAACCGATCGACTACGATCCGCGACGCGCTCAGGAACTGCGCGAGTGCGACGATCATCAGCATCGCGGGCGCCTCGACGAGGCGCATCAGTGCTATTCGCAGCTGCTTGGCGGCTCCAATCTCATGAGGCAGGCGGAAGCCGTCTGGGCGCTCGGCGATGTGCGCAGCGCGAACAAGCTCTTCGAACGCGCCGTGCAATTGAACGCTCGCGCCGTGCAGCCGCGCGTACGCTGGGGGCGGTTGTACATGCAGACGCATCAGTACGCTGAGGCTGTTGAGTTATTTCGCGAAGCCTTGAGCGTTGCTCCCGACGACGCCCAGGCGAAACTAGGCCTCGCGCATGTGTTCGCTGAACGCTTCGAGGGTCAGGCGAAGCCGCTGCTCGAAGAAGTGCTGAAGCAGGATGGCGAGCTGACCGAGGCTTACTTGCTCGCCGCGCGCATGGCGCTCGAGGAAGGGCAATTCGCGGCGGCGGAACGTTCCCTCGATCGCGCCGCTCAGCTCGCTTCGAAACAGAAGCTGCCGCCGCTCGAAGTGCACGCGCTGCGCGCAGCGCTGGAGTCTGCGCGCGAACGCAGCCCCGACGCCTGGATCCGGCGGGCGCTCGACTACAACCCGCGCTACGGTGGAGTCTTCGAACAACTGGCGCACTTCGAGATCATGCGCCGGCGCTATCGCGAAGGAACCGTGTTGCTGCAGCGTGCGATCGAGGTGCAGCCCGACCTGTGGTCCGCCCATGCCGAGCTCGGTGCGAATCTGTTGCGCCTGGGCGATCTCGGCGGGGCTCGCTCGCATCTCACCAAAGCGTACTCGGGCGATCCCTACAGCCCAACGACAACGAATTCCCTGAACCTGCTCGAGAGCATCGACAAGTTCGAACTGACGAGTTCGAACGTCGTCGTGAGCGGCGAACCGTTCGAGGTCCGCCTGCGGCTGCACCCCAAAGAGGCGGCGGCGTTACGTCCGTACCTGCTGGAGCTGGCGCAACAGGGCATCGATCAGTTCTCGCGCCGTTATGGTTTCACGCTGCGTGAGCCGATGACGCTCGAACTCTATCCGGATCACGACGACTTCGCCGTGCGGGTCGCCGGTCTGGCCGGCATCGGCTTGCTCGGCGTGACGTTTGGTTATGTGGTGGCGATGGACAGTCCGTCCGGGCGCGCCGCCGGCGAGTTTCACTGGGGCAGCACGTTGTGGCACGAGATGGCGCACGTCTTCACGCTCGAGGCGACCGATCATCGCGTGCCGCGCTGGCTGAGCGAGGGGATTTCGGTGTACGAGGAGTGGCGCACGGGGCCGACGCCCGGCGTCGCCGTCCCGCCGGATACGATCGTCGCGCTCAAGGAGAATCTGTTCCTGCCCGTAAGCGATCTCGATGCCGGATTCATCCGTCCGAGCTACCCAAATCAGGTGCAGGTCTCGTACATGCAGTCGGGGCTCGTCTGCCTGTTCATAGAGCAGCGCTGGGGGTTCGAGCGTCTCGCCGCCCTGCTGCGCCAGTTCACGCGCAATGCTTCAACGGCGCAGGCGATCGAAGCTGTATTTCGCACGTCGCCGGAAGAATTCGACAAGGAATTCGACGTGTTCGTGCGCACGCGCTTTGGCTCGCTTCTCGCCAATATAGGCGACTGGGAGCAGCAGTATCAGCGCGCCCGCAAGGCGATCGAAGACGAGCAATGGGCCGAGGCAGTCGAACCGGCCCGGCGGGCTGCGACGCTCTATCCCGAGCACACGGGCGCCGGCAGTCCAAATCTGCTGCTGGCGAATGCGCTTGACAAGCTTGGCCGGCGCACCGAAGCAATCGCTGCGCTGGAAGCCTATCGAAACGCCGGCGGTTGGGATCCAACGGCCTTGCTGGATCTGGCCCGCTGGCTCGATGAGGACGGCCGTACTGACGACGCGACCGCCGTGCTGAGCGCGCTCAACTATGTAAGTCCGCTCATGGCCGAACCGCACGCACAGCTCGGCGAGCGGTTGCTGGCGAAGGACCAGCACTCCGCTGCACTGCGCGAGTTTCAGGTCCTCCTCGCCCTGAGCCCCCAGGATCCGGCGCCTGCCTACTTTGGCGCCGCTCGTGCATTGAAAGCACTGGGCGATCGCGCCGCGAGCCGTCGCAATGTGCTCGATGCGCTGGCCGCAGCACCGCATTTCAAGCCTGCCCAGGAGTTCCTGCTGCAGATGATCGAGGAGCGTAATAACAATGAATGATGGGCCAATGAATGATTCTGTAGCCGACACGCTCGCCGGACACGATGCGCGTGCGCTCGTGCACAGCTTCAACGATCGCATCGCGGCGATCCGGGCGCAGGTGCGCAAGACTATCGTCGGCCAGGACGACGTCGTGGACCATCTGCTCCTCACGTTGCTTGTCGGCGGACATTGCCTGATCACCGGCATGCCTGGTACGGCGAAGACCTTGCTGGTGCGTACGCTTGCGGGCTCGCTTGGACTCACGTTCAAGCGCATCCAGTTCACGCCGGATCTGATGCCCACCGACGTCACCGGCACCGACATCATCGAGGAGGACATTACGACGGGTCACCGCCGCTGGACGTTCGTACCCGGACCAATCTTTACGAACGTGCTGCTTGCGGACGAAGTGAACCGTACGCCGCCGAAGACGCAGGCCGCACTGCTCGAAGCGATGCAGGAGCATTCGGTCACGGTGCGAGGGACGACGCATGCGCTCAGCCCGCCGTTCTTCGTGCTCGCGACGCAGAATCCGATCGAACTCGAAGGCACGTATCCGTTGCCCGAAGCGCAGCTCGATCGTTTCCTTTTCAACGTGCTCCTCGACTACCTGAGCACGGAAGACGAGATGGAGGTCGTGGATCGCAACACGACGCGCATGGAGCTGCCGCAACCCGAAGCCTGCACCAGCGCACAGGAGATCATCCGGTTCCAGTGGCTCGTGCGGCAGGTTCCCTTGTCCTTGCAAGTTCGACGGCGCGCGGTCGAACTCGTGCGCGCGACGCGGCCCATCGAGCCCGGCGCGCCGGAGATCGTGCGGCGTTACGTGCGCTATGGAGCGAGCGTGCGCGCGACGCAATTCCTGTGTCTTGCGGCGAAGGCGCGCGCGCTCATGCAGGGGCGCTATCACGTCATCGACGAGGACGTGCACGCGCTCGCCTTGCCCGTCCTCCGCCATCGTGTGCTGACGAACTATCAGGCCGAATCGGACAACAAGGACGTCGATGAGATCTTGCGAGAGGTGGTCGCGCGATGAGCATCGCGATGGACATGGGGCTTGAGGCTCGGGGCTCGGGTCAAACCGGTCTTGGCCGCAATTCCCGTCGACTCCGATCGCCGGCTGGATCCGACAGACCTCGTACGGTGCAGCCTCTTGCTCCTGCCCGCGCCCCAAGCCCCGCGCCCCAAGTCCATTAACATGGCCTCTCCCGCCCTCAACCTGTTGCCCCCTTCGACGCTCGCGGGCCTTGCGAATCTCGAGCTCGTGGCGCGCACGGCCGTAGAGGGGTTCCTGACCGGACTGCACCGCTCGCCTCAATACGGCTTCAGTCAGGAATTCAAGGAATACCGGGCGTACGTCGAAGGCGACGATCCGCGGTTCGTCGACTGGAACGTGTACGCGCGCACGGAGCGCACGTACATCCGCCGCTATGAGGGTGATACGAACACGCGGCTCATGATTCTGCTCGATGCGAGCGCATCGATGGGCTACGGATCGCAGTCGCTCAGCAAGCTGCAGTACGGCAAGTTTCTCGCGGCGGCGCTCGCCTATCTCGCTGCGCGCCAGCACGATCCGGTCGGATTGATCGTGTTCGACGAGCGGTTGCGGAACTATCGTCCCGCGACGAGCCGCGCCGGCAGCCTCGTCGGCATGATTCACGCAATCGACGCTGTCGCGCCCGGAGGCGCCACCGATCTCACGGGCTGCTTTCGCAGCCTTGGTGAGCATCTCAAGCGCCGGGGTCTCGTCGCAGTGATCTCCGATCTGTACTGCGACCCGCAGGCGATGAGTAAGGCGGTGCAGCCGCTCGCGTATCACGGCCACGATCTCATCCTGTTCCAGCTGCTGGACCCACAGGAGGTCAAGCCGGGCTGGCGCGAGAACGTCGTTCTCGAGGACCTCGAGACCGGCAAGAAGCTCAATGTCTCGCCTGAGTACCTGGCGACTGAATATCGGCGGCGCCTCGACGCGCACGTCGCGGCATTGCGGCTCGGCGCCGCGAACGTCGGCGCGCATCAGATGCTGATCACGACAGATGAGCCGCTGGATCACGCGCTGCGTCGCTACCTGGTCTTCCGTCATGGCAGGCGCTGAGATGAAGGCGCTATCGCGGGCTGGAGGCTGGAGGCTGGAGGCTGGAGGAAGAGGGATTCATCGCCAATTCACGGGCTAGTGTTGTATCGGACTGCGCGCGACGAATTTCTCGCGCTCCGTTCTACCGCCAGCCCCCGGCCCCCAGCCTCCAGCCCGCATAAGCGCACTCTGCCATGTTCCTCGCACCCTATCTTCTGCTCGGCCTGTTCGCGATCGGCGCGCCGTTGTGGCTGCATCGCGTCACGCGGGCGAATCCGATACAGCATCCCTTCGCCTCGCTGATGTTCATCGAAGCACACGAAACGCAGCGTACGGCCCGGCGCACGATTCGGTACTGGCTCCTGCTCGCGCTGCGAATCGCCTTGCTCGCGGCGCTGGCGTTCGCTTTCGCCGGTCCTCTCGCAACCGAACACATCATTCCCCAGCCGACCGCCAGCGCACGACTGCACGCGATCGTGCTCGACGCATCATTTTCGATGCAGCACAGCGATCGCTGGGTGCGCGCTCTCGATGCTGCAGAATCGGTGCTTGGCGAGCTGCGTGGTGCGGATCGTGTGCTGCTGGTGAGGGCCGCCGGACGGCGCATCGAGGTCATGCACGAGGCCGTGACCGCCGCCAATGCGGGCGCGGTGCGTGCGATGTTGCGCGAGCTTCGTCCCGGACCCGAACGGCTCGATTTTGGTCTTGCGATGACGACGGCGAACAACTGGCTGGGCTCCCCGCGACCGAGCACGGTGCTGCATTTCATCTCGGACCTGCAGCGCAGCGGCGCGCCGCTGCGATTCGCTGATCTCGAACCGCCGCCGGACACGCAACTCGTCATGCATGACGTCGGCGAAGAGGGCGCTCCGAATGCATTCATCGAGAGCGCCGCATTCGCCAGCAGCGCCGAGCGCACGCTGCAGGCGACGGTTCGGTCCTCTGCAACCACGCCGCAGGAGCGGGACATCATCTTGCTGATCGACGGCAGGGAGCATGCGCGTCAGCACGTCGTCCTGCCCGCGGCGCCTTCCACCCAGCGGTCTGACGACCTGACGGCGGAGAGTGAAGGAGGGGGTGGGCAAGCGACCTCCCCGCCGGAACTTGCCTCGCCGCCAGGCGGTGGAACGGCGTCGGCGCTGAGTTCCGTGAGCGCATCGTTCAGCGACATTCCACTGACTCCGGGCCCGCATCGCGTCGAACTGAAGCTCGAACCGCGTGATGCACTGCCGCAGGATGACCAGCATTTTGCGGTCATCGAACATGCCGATCCAAAGGCGATGCTCATTTCCCGAAGCGAAAGCGCGGACGATGCAGCCTACTTCGAGGCGGCGCTCACGTCGCTCATCTCTCCGCGGCTGACGGTTGAACGTCGCGCGGCGAGCGCAGTGAACGGCGATACGCTGGCCGACCATTCGCTCGCGGTCATTGCAGACGCTAACGCTCTGTCGAACGCGGCCGCCGAACGCGTGCTGGAGTTCGTGGCCGCGGGCGGCGCCGTGCTTGCAACGCTCGGCGGCGACGACGAGCACACTGAGCTACCGCTGCTCGAGGGCTGGCGAATCGGCGAGGCGCGGACGGAAGGTGGGCAAGGTCGGCGAAATTTCGACAACGCATCCAGTATTGCGCGAGGCGAACGACTGGCGGCGTGTACGTTTCTTCAAACAACGCTCGGTTACGTTGGCTGACGGCGACAAGGTGTTGATCGCGTATGACAACGGCGCCCCGCTGCTGGTGGAACGTACGCTGGGCGCGGGTCGCATGCTCGTGCTGACGGCGCCCATCGATCGCGCCTGGAACGATCTGGCGATTCATCCGCTCTTCGTGCGATTTCGTCGCCGAGTGCGGTCGTTACCTCACCGGTGCGGACGCCTCGCCCGTCAGCCATACGGCGGGCGCCGTCGTGATGACCGGATTGACCGCTGCTACCGGCGGGCAGATATTCGACCCGCAGGGCGAGCGTGTGCTGAGTCTCGCGGATGCGCGTGCGGCGGAGCGACTGGTTCCCCGCCTGACGGGTTTCTACGAGATCCGCGGAGGTCCCGTCGCGCGCTGGTTGGCGGTGAACGTCGATGCACGGGAGTCGGATCTCACGCCATTGCCGTCCACCTTCGTACAGCGTTGGCAGGCGCTGCGTATTCGACGCACTTCGTCCGCGAGCGGCGGTCAGACCAGTGTGGATCCCGCTCGCGCAACGTCGTCGGAGCGGCGCTCTCTCGGTCCGATCCTGATGTGGATCGCCGCGGCTTTGCTGCTGGCGGAGTTGTTATTGGCGAACCGTTATCTCGCCGTCCATCGCAGCTAGTTGTGCGATGTGGGCGATGGTTGCGAATTTCACGCTGCGGAGGCCGCGTTGAGGACCTCGCATGACTGCCCGTGAGCGACTCGATCAGTACCTGAATTCGCTGCGTCGGCGACTGCGGATGCACATCTATGTGCGGGCGTTCGCCGCGTGCGCCGGCGCCGTGGCGCTCATGGCCGGCGCGGCTGTCTGGCTGATGGAGCGCGAGGAATTCGCGCCAGCCGTTACGCTGTCCGGCCGCATCGCAATTGCAATCGCGCTGCTTGCAATCGCTGTGTTGCTCCTGTGGAAGCCGCTGACGCGCCTGCGCCGCGACGACGGCTCGCAGATCTTCGAGCAGCGCATGCCGGCCCAGGGCGGCCGCGTGCAAACCTATCTCGACGCGCGGCGCGCCGTCGGCGTCGCCGCGGAATCGCCTCTCATCGAGCTGCTGGCGGACGACGCCGCCGCCATCGCAGAGCGTACCCCGGTGCGATCGATGGTCTCCAGCGCCCGCCTGGGCGCGGGTCTTGCAATAGGCGGCGCTGCGATCGTGCTGCTCGCCTGGATGCTGAGCATGGGACCCGCTCACTGGGGTTTCGGCGCTCGACATCTGCTGCTGGGCGCCGACCTGCCACGCGACGCCGTGCCGGTGCGACGAGTCACGGTGGCGCCGGGCGACGCCATCGTAAGACGCAATAGCGACCTTGCGATCCGCGCCTCGGTCGACGGGTTCCATCCGCAGGACGCGCAATTGTTCGTGCGCTTCTCCGATCAGACCGTGTGGGAACGGGCGCCGATGCAGATCGCCGCGGAGGATCGTTCACGATTCGAGTTCAAGCTCTACGCAGTGCGCGGTCCGCTCTCGTACTACGTCGACGCGGAAGGAACGAGAAGTCCGGAACACAGCGTGTCGGTGGTCGATCTGCCGAAGATCGAACGCGTGCGGCTGACGTATTCGTACCCGGAGTGGACCGGCCTTGAGCCAGCCGTCGATGAAGAGGTTCGCGACATCCGCGCCGTCGCCGGCACGAGCGTGCAGGTCGAGGTGTTCGCGGATGCGCCGCTCGAGGCGCCCGCCCTGATCATCGACGGCGCAACGCGCGAGCTCAGCCCGCAGGAGCAAGCGAGCGTCGGCGCAATCGACGTGCAGAAGCCGGGTCGCTATCAGATCGGGGCCCGCGTCGCGAACGAGTTTGTACCGCTGAGCGATGAGTACGCGATCGACATCGTTCCTGACGAGAAGCCCACGGTCGAGATCCGCAAACCGGGGCGCGACTGGCGTGCGACGAGCATCGAGGAGGTGCCGGTGCGGATTCGGGCGCAGGACGATTTCCGCCTGCGCGACGTGCAGCTGCGCTATTCCGTCAATGGGGGCGAATGGCGCTCGGTTGCAATGGGGGCAGGGGTCAGGGAGAGCGACAGCGAGTCGCTCCTGCGACTGGAGGAACTCGGCGCCGGGGAAAAGAACGTTGAATCGCGTCTGGTCCCAGGCGATCTGGTTTCGTATTACGCCGTCGCCAGGGATCGGCGGTACACCGCGGAAAGCGATCTGTTCATGGTGCAGGTGCAGCCGTTCGAGCGGAGCTTCAGGCAGGCGCAGAGCGGCGGCGGCGCCGGCGGCGGTATGGGGGACGAGCAGGGCGCCATTTCGGAGCGGCAACGCGAGATTTTGCTCGCGACCTGGAATCTGCAACGCAACGATGAGCGTAACGCTCGCACCCGCGAACAGCTGCGTGACAGCGCGAATATGCTCGCGGACCTGCAGGCGACGCTGGCTCAGCAGGCGCGCACGCTCGCCGAACGCACGCGCGCCCGCGCTACGCTCGACGACGCGCGCATCCAGACGTTCGTCGACAGTCTCGATCGCGCGGCGGCGATGATGGATCCGGCCGCAAAAAACCTGAACGAGTTCAAACTTGCCGAAGCGGTCCCGGCCGAGCAGCAGGCGCTGCAGCAGTTGCTGCGCGCGGAAGCGGCTTTTCGAGAAGTCCAGGTCTCCATGCAGCAGGACAATCAGGGCGGTGGAGGAATGCAGAACTCGCGCACCTTCACCGAAATGTTCGAACTGGAGATGGATCTGGAGAAGAACCAGTATGAAAGCGAATCGCAGCTCTCCATGCAGAACGCGCAGCGCGACATGGATGAAGCGATCCGCAAGCTGAAAGAGCTCGCCGAGCGTCAGGAGAAGCTGGCGCAGGAGGCAAACCGAACGCTCCGCGTCGCAGGAACAACGCTGGCGGCAGGAGCAATTGCGTCGCGAGGCCGAGGACCTGCGGCGCCGTCTCGCCGAACTGAACGCCCAGCAACAGCAGGGTTCACCGTCCGACGACTCCTCGCGCAGCAATTCGCAGGGTCAGGCGTCGGGCCAATCGTCCAGAGATCCAGGCGACGCGCAGCGCGGCGCCGAACTCGCCCAGGCCCTTGATTCCATCAATCGAGCGCTTGAGTCGATGCGGGCTGCGAATGAGGACGCCGGGCGCGATCAGACGCAGGCGGACGAAGCAGCGCGACAAGCGGGTCAGAACCTGCGGCGTGCGCTGAAGCGGATGGACCAGCCCGCGCCCTCCGGACTCGATCAGGAGTTGGAGCAGCTTGCCGAGCGAGCGCAGGATCTCCGCGAGGAGCAACGGCGCATCGAATCGGATCTCTACTCGGCCTTGTCGCGGACGGGTTCATCGGATCAGATCACCTCGCGCGACGGCGGGCTCGATCGGCGCAAGGCGCAGGAGCTCGTGCAGTCGAAACAGCAGATGGCTGCGGATCTGACCGCGTTGCAGGGAGATATGCGCAGCGCGGTCCACGAGCATCGAACGCGAGAGCCGGAAGCGACGCGCCGGGTGAGCGAAATCATTCGCGAGCTGGAAGGGTCGGATGTGATGTACCGCGTCAACCGCAGCGCTGCGGAGATTTACTACGGTCGGGCGCGGGAAGCTGCGCTGCGCGAGGGATTGATCGCCGAAGCGCTCGAAACGCTGGAGCGCGACTTGCGGGAAGCGTCCGCACTGGCGGCGCGCGACGGCGAACAGAAAACCGGGACGTCGGATCCGGAACGATTGCTCGCCGAAGTGGCGGAGATGCGCAGGGCGTTGCAGGCGGGAAGACCGCAACCCGAAAACCCGGCTTCGCAGGCGGGAAGACCGCAACCCTGAAAACCCGGCTTCGCAGGCGGGAAGATCGCAACCTGAAAACCCGGCGTCGCAGGCAGCGAACAGGGCGGCGCGGAGCATCCGGCGAAGTCGACGCGACTCGTGGATCGCCGCGCAATCTGCCGCGCGAAGCGAAGCTGGGTTGGGGTTCCCTTGCACGCGAGACGGCTGAGATCGGACAGCGAGTGCGCGATACGGCCATTCGCATGCATCGCGGTGAGCTGACGCAGGCGGAATTCGATGCGTTGCGTCGCAGGGCGAACGAATTGCGTCGCCTGGCCGGCGACCCGCTCTCCGGGCACGAAGCCATGCTGGAGCTTGTCGACCAGATCGAATTGGCCGCACTTGCAGCGGCGCCCCAATCGAACGATGCGGCGGCGGCGCGCGCCACGCTGCCATCGCCTGACTCACCGCGCTATCGGGAGGCGGTTGCAGAGTACTACCGCCGGCTCGGAAGCAAATGACGACTGCCCATTTCATGGTCGCCTGCTCTCCGCGACATACCAGGGCGCGGCAGCTGGCTCAGGTCTGTCTGATCGATCGCGCAGCTATTGCGTTCGCGATCGTTCTCACACTGGCCGCGTTCGGCGGTTCGAACCTCATCACCGGCGACGGCGGACGGAGCGGTGCGCCGCCGAATCTTGCGCAGCTCAATATCGTACGGGCGATCTACGACAGCGAAGGCGGGATGGGCGAGGCTTACTACGCCTACGACGGTCGCGTCTGGGCGCGCTGGGAGACGGATTTTCCGCAAGGCGACGACAACTTCAGCCATCGACTCACGCAACTCACGCGCATCAACGTGAACCCCACCGCGTCGAGCCGTTTGCTGACGTCGCCGGATCTCGCCGATTTCCCCATGTTGTACATGTCCGATCCTGGCTACATGGTCGTGTCGGCGGAGGAGAAGGCGGCGCTGCGCCGGTATCTGGCCAACGGCGGCTTTCTCTGGGTCGACGATTTCTGGGGCGACGCGGAATGGCGTCAGTTCTCGAACGTGATGCGCGAGGTGTTGCCGGGTCGGGAATGGACGGTGTTGCCGGGCGAGCACCCTATCTTTCACACGGTGTTCGATCTCCACGGGATGCCGCAGATCCCGGCGTTGCCTTTCGCAAGTCCGGGCGGCAGCACGGCCGAGGCGCCGGGCGCCCACAAGTATCCCGCCGGCTCGTTAGAAGAGCCGCAGATGCGGGCCTGGCTGGATGACGACGGACGCCTCATGGTGATCGCGACTCACAACACTGACGTCGGCGACGGCTGGGAGCGGGAAGCCTATGGCGAGTGGTACTTCGAAACGTTCTCTACGAAGTCCTACATGGTCGGCGTCAACGTGGTGGTGTATGCGATGACCCACTGAGGGCTCGGGTCTCGGGGCGCGGGACTTGGGTCAGAACGACAAACGAGAAGGCTAGACGGTTCTTTCGCAGTACGGGCTCGGCGTTTGATCTAATCTGACCCGAGCCCCGAGCCCGAGCCCCGAGCCCCGAGCCCTCGTCCATGTCCAACATCATCAACCTCCGCAAAGCGAAGCAGCAACGCGCCGAGCGCAAGACGCTGTGCACATCCGGATTTCACAAGTGGGAAACGTTGAGCGAACGGCGATTCGATGTGAAACGCGGCAAGCTCGTGAGCGCGGAGCGCTGCAAGCGATGCGGGGAGGAGCGGGTGAAGCTCATTTCTAGTGACTAGTGATTCGTGACTGGTGACTAGCTCCTTGAAGCTGCCCGAGTTGGTGGGCGAGGCGCGCAGCTCGCTGATGGCGAGCGATCGCGCGATCCTACTCATGCCCTGGAAAGAATAGGTTTCAGTGACTTGTGACTAGCGGGTAGTGCACTGTTCCTTCTCTCCCTGTTCTGGCTATTCACGAGTCACGAGTCACTTCCATCTAGAACGATCGGCCGTCGACCGGGACTCTCTTCAGCGTCGACAGCTCTACATCCTCCAGGCAGCGTACGTTGATCGCCGCCGTCGCGGCGCCGGCGCGGTCCTTGCCGAAACCTAACGGAGCACAACCGCACTTCGGGCAGAAGTGATGTTTGATGACGTGCTTGTTGAACGTGTAAGTCGCCAGCGCGTTTTCCGGCGTGTGCAGGTTGAGCTTCGCGAGCGGCACGAACCACAACAGATAACCCTTGCGGCTGCAGTGCGAGCAGTTGCATTCCATGGCCTGTTCGAGTTCGCCTTCAACCGCGAAGGAGATAGTCCCGCAATGACAGCTGCCTTTGTAATTCATGACGATCTCCAGGGGTTGGGAGGTTTCATGTAGCCCATTGTCTTCAGAAGCGCTGCACGGAGCATGGTAACGCCGTCAGCGACTTTCTGATTTACCGCCACTCGAGCGTATTCGTTGCTCCGATCTGCCTTGTCCCGCGTGGACGGGATTTCCTTCGGTCATCTTTCGGGCATCAGCATCCTTTGAACATCTTGGGTAGAGGATTAATCAGAGCTTCCCTAGCAGAATGTTGAAAAAGGTTTTCCCTGCCGTTTTTCAACGGCGCTTGCCCAACTCTCATGAAAGACACTGGGCGTGGTTTTCGCGGCGCTCCCGAAATCAAGCACATCAGAATGTGCATGATTTCGCCGGGCCGTCCGTGGCCCGGACTACCAGGCGGTTTGAAATAGTTTTTCAACAGCCTGCTGGTCACCGATAGGCGCTTACGTCGGCGGGTTTGCCTGTGTCCTGGACTTCGATCATGTACCTCCAGGCATCGGGCTGGCTGCCGTCGAGATCGGTGAAGCCATAGATTTTCGCCAATAGTCCGCTGGATACGGACTGTCCGTTCCAGCGCGACACATTCGGATCCTGGGCCAGGGCCGCCACGGCCCGACCGACAAAAGCGGGACTCTCCGAGATGGCGAAACCGGGGACGCGCCTGGTCGCATCACGCCAGTTGGACTCGGTCACGCCGAAGGCCTCAAGCATCGCTTCTGATCGCAGCCAACCCGGAGTGAGGGAAAGAGCGGTTGCCCCGTGCGGCTTGACCTCGTGCCCCAGCGAGAATCCCATTCGGAGCACCGCCGCCTTGGCGAGGTCATAGAAGAAAGAGTTCCGATAGTTGCTCCCGTTGTACTCGGCGGTCCCGTCGTTGACCTCGACGACGAGGCCGCCGCGCGTTCTGATGAGCAGCGGTATCGCGAAATGGCTGGTGATGGCGTGCGTGTCCACCGCCAATCGCAAGGTTCGCAAGCCATAGTCAAGGTCTGACTCCCACACCGATTTGTTCCACTCGATCCGGGTCGCGCCAAAGATATCGTTTACAAGAATATGCAGGACGCCCTGCTCGCCCTCGATTCGCTTCACGAGCGCACGCACTTCATCGGGGACGAGATGGTCCACCTGGACTGCGATCCCGCGGCCGCCAGCCTCGTTCACCCGATCAGCGGTCTCTTCGATCGTTTCAGGTCGATTCATTTCAGAGCGCGCGGTTCGCGTCGTGCGACCAGTGCAATAGACCGTCGCGCCGGCCGCGCCCAACTGCACAGCGATCCCTCGTCCTGCGCCACGCGTCGCTCCGGCGACCAGTGCAACTTTGCCTGTCAGCGATGCAGTCATGATTCGTCCTCTGTCGAGCGAGCGTGCGCCCTCGTGCTGCGAGACGCCTATGAGGCGACGCGACGTAACGAAACAACGGACCTGCAGAGTTCCCCATCAGGTCTTGCGAGATTGGCGCTTCTACCGCGAGTGCTCGCGTCACCACGGTTCGAAGCAATCGTAGTTACGTTGCGCGCGGATGCGTCCGCTTTCCAGGTCAAAGAACATGGCGAAGTGGGCGCGAAGACTTGCTCCTGGCGACAGCGATCCGAGCGCGACGCTGAGCGTGCCTGTCCAAACGGCTTCGAGATATCTCGTCCTCCGCGCCGCGTTCCTGGCGATGGGAATCGGAGCGTCGCTCGTTCCGGACCGCGGTGGCAACCATGTAGTCATGACAGGCAGCGTCTGGCCCACAAGGAAAAGGACCCCTACAATTCGTAGCCGTCGGCAGCGTCACGCGAACGCGCGGTACGCTTCACCCAAGGCTTTATGCTGCTGTTTCGGCTGCATCACGAAGGGTTGCCATGAGCGACGACAACCCAGAGGGCCCGTCCCGAGCTTCGCCCGAGCACTTCAGCGTGCTCCTGCAATCAGTGCTCCAACTCTCGCCTGCGGACCGCGATCGCTGGCTTGACGAGAACTCCGCGGGCAATGTCGAGTTTCGCGAGCAACTTCGCAAGCTGATTCGACAGGCTGAGACCGTCCATGTGCCGGTGTTCCATGGACAACCGCCAATTAGCACAGCCAACGAGATGTCGCTTCGTCCCGGCCAGCGCCTGGGTCGCTATGAGGTGGTCGAACTGTTGGGCGCCGGAGGCATGGGCAGCGTCTATCGCGCCCTCGACCCGAGCCTGGGGCGCGAAGTTGCGATCAAAGCATTGGCTCACGCGTTTCGCGGCGACTCTGAGAGCCTGCGACGGTTCGAACGCGAAGCACGGGTCCTCGCCACACTGAACCATCCGAACATCGCGACCATCTACGGTTTCGAGCAGCTGGACGGGTCGCCGTATCTCGTCCTCGAGCGTGTGCAGGGCGAGACGCTTGCGCAGCGGCTCTCCCGTGGTCGAATGCGCACTGAGGAGGCGCTCGCCGTTGCAGTGCAGATTGCCGCAGGTCTCGAAGAAGCACACGCCAAAGGCGTGATTCACCGCGACCTGAAACCATCCAACGTGATGCTGGCGTCCGATGGTCGGGTGAAGCTCGTCGACTTTGGTCTGGCAAAGACAGCGGGTCCCCGGCCGGATGCCTCCGCGGAACCGATTACGACAGTCGGGGTCATCCTCGGCACCGCGCGATACATGAGCCCAGAGCAGACGATGGGCGAAGAAATAGACGCGCGCACCGACGTATGGGCTTTCGGCTGTGTGCTCTATGAAATGCTTACGGCCCGGCCAGCGTTCAAGGGCGGTTCGGTGTCGGAGGTGTTGGCTGCCGTGCTGCGTGATGAGCCCGGCTGGGATGCGCTCCCCGCCGACGCGTCGCCGACCGTCGTTCGACTGCTTCGCCGCTGTCTCCGTCGCGATCCTTATCGGCGGCTGCAGCACATCGGCGACGCACGCCTCGAGCTCGTCGAAATGGAGGACGAGCCACCCCGGGAAGTCGCCGGCGCCGAGCGTCCCAAAGGAATGCGCTCCGCCTACTTGTTGATCGTCGCGGTCGCGTTGATTTCCAGCATCGGTGCATGGTTGCTGCTGCGCTCCTCGCCGGACGTCCCGACGCCTCGCACGACTCGTTTGAGTCTCGAGCTGCCGGCTCGTATGGCGCTTGGGAACGAATTTTCAGCGCCTTTCGCGATCGCGCCGGCGGGTTCACCTTTGGTGCTCGAAGCGATCGAGGGCGACACGCAACGGCTCTACATTCGTGAGCTGGGCGATCCGACCCTGCGTGCGTTATCCGGAACCGACGGCGCCCGGCAGCCATTCTTCTCCGCCGACGGGACGTGGGTGGCGTTCTTCGCGAACCGCAAGCTCTCGAAAGTGCCCGTTGGCGGTGGTCCAGTGGTGCAACTGGCGGATATCGGCGGCAATCCGCGCGGTGCGGCGTGGGCGCCAGACGGCACGATCGTTGTCGCGCCAACGCAGACATCCGGGCTCGTCCGCATTTCGGACCGTGGGGGAAAGTCCACTCCACTGACCACGCTCGACAAAGCTCGGGGCGAGTCTTCGCATCGCTGGCCCGACGTGTTGCCTGGCGGACAATGGATCCTCTTCACGGTCGGCCTGGAGGATGCGTCGTTCGACGAAGCTACCGTCGAAGCGGTCTCCATCAACACCGGCGAACGACGGGTCGTGCTCGCGGGCGCTGGCTTTGCGCGCTATGCGCCGACTGGTCAGCTGCTGTTCGTTCGCGGCGGCCATCTCCATGCCGTCGGCTTTGACGCCAAGCATCTCGTGGTGCGCGGGACGCCTGAAGTGGTTTTGGACGCCGTTCGTTACGACTGGCGAAATGGCGGCTCTCACCTCGCCGTATCCGCATCCGGAGTGCTGCTGTATGGACCTGGTCAGCCGAATTCGTCCGAGCATTACCTCGCATGGGTCGATCGGCACGGCCGGTTCACACGAGCGGTGGATACGCCGCGAGCGTTCCGAGACGCCAAGGCGAGCCCGGACGGTGGGCGCATCGCGATCGCCGTCGGCGCCTCGACGGAGTCCGATCTCTGGATTGTCGAAGCGAACGGTACCTTGTCGCGGCTCTCGTTCGCCCTGTCGCCGCACCGGCCCACGTGGACGTCCGACAGCAGCGGCGTCACCGTCGGCGCCGAGAAAGCCGGCAAGTGGCGGTTGCTCACGGTCGCTGCCGATGGCAAGAGAGATCCAACAGTCCTGCTCGAGAGCTCGCATCGGATGTATCCGAACGCGTGGTCCCCCGACGGCCGATACCTGATCTTTCAGGAGAGTCGGCCGGAAACGGGCTGGGATCTTCGGATACTCCAGGTGGACGCCACGGGTCGTCCGGTCGGCGCGCCGCGGGCGTTTGCGACCACGCCGTTTCACGAATCAAGCGCGGCTATTTCCCTCGACGGTCGCTGGATAGCCTACGAGTCGGACGAGCTCGATGGCGTAGTGCAGGTGTACGTGCGCTCATTCCCCGACGGCATTCACAAGGTGCGCGCGTCGAGCGGCGGCGCGCGATGGCCGGCCTGGGACTCCAGGGGAAATCTGCATTACCTGCAGACCGGTGAGAACACCTTGCGGGTGGTTCGCACGCAGGAGCAGCACGGTCAGCTGATCGTAGGAGCCGAGGAGCCAGTTTGGGGCGGCGAGATCGATGTTGCCGTGCGCAACCGCGCGGTCATAACCGTCGCGGGCGCGCGTTATGATCTTGATCGGACCGGCTCGCGGTTTCTCGTGCTTGAGAGCGCACCGACCGATTCGGGTCCGCAGCTCTCGCAGCCAATCATTGTCCTTGGATGGCCCAATTCTCGAACTGACGGCCGCATACCAGGCTTTACAGCGGCATCCGAGCCGACCGGTTAATGGGCAGGCGCAACTTTGCGCCGACGTGAGGGGGCGACGCGATTGCCGGGAGCCGTGTGTGCGCGCATGCCGACGACACGCTCGCAGAAACTGCGCTATCGAACGCAGGTTGAGCTCAGCGCTTTGTTGGGGCGGCCATCATGCCGAACTGCCGCGTCCGGCGTGTTCGAGCGCCGCGAGCGCAGCGGCCGCAGCTTCCTTCTGATCTTTCCCCCACGGCGGCCCCGCTGACTTCCCCAGCTTCGCGAGGGACGCGTCCAGACGCTCGCGAGTCACACCGAGCATCTGTGCGGCGGCATCCAACGCTGACTTCTCGGGGAGCGTCGTCAACTCGAGACTACAGGCGCGCGCGCCGGCGACGAGCACATCGCGAAACAGCTCGCCCTCCGCTTTGTGCATGCGAACGTGGACCGCGAGGATTTCCTCGGTGCTCCAGTCCGGCATGCCGGTTCCGACGAGCACTGCACACCCACACACTTCATGGCCTGCCTCGATCATTCGCCGCGCGGCCGCGTGTATGCCGCTCGCCGCCAGGTCATGCGCAGACGCGATGTCGCGCCTTACGTTCGCGCGCGCGTCGGCCGGATCGAGCCCTTCCGCCGCGTGGTAAGGCGCCCACGCGCCGTCCGGCAAAAGTTGCATTTGGGAGCGTTCGATGAATTGAGGTTCATACACGTCGCCGCCCAGGGCGACGAGCGCCGCCCGACCCGTTCGCGCCTTCAATCCGAATGCGACGCGCATCATCGAACTCCCACGCCAAGTCGTCGGCGAGAACCGTCAGGCCCACGACAGCGCGATGCTGACGACGTAACAGACCAGCGAAATACTGATCCCCGCGAACGGAATGCGAAACCAGAAGAACTTCCCGAGAACAGCAAGGCCGGCGAGCATGGCAAGCCCGACGAGGAGCAGGAACGGCGACCGAAACAGCAACTCGCTATGGAAGATCGCCAGGAAGCCATAGATCAGGCCGAACAGAATGGCGCCCATGCTATGGCTGGCGTTGAAACCGATCCACGCGCGCCACATCGTGGTTTCCTTCGTGATTACGGGCGAAATCTGCTTCATGCTGAGCTGCAGCGCCGGATCGCGAGGCGTAAGCAGGGGCCCCGAAAACGTGTAGACGAGGTGCAGGATCCCGAGCACGAGCGGAATGGCTGCGCTGAGACTCATCAGAATCGTTGCAACCAAGGTGAATCCCCCTGCCTGACGCTTCGCTTCAGACGCCGCCGATCAAGACTGCGAAGCACCTTTGCGGCGGTCACGCAGGCGCTTGTTCGCCGGCATGAGCGCTACCTGAAAGCGGCGCCGCAGTTCTGACATGTGTCTTCAGACATATCCCTGAACGCGCCGGCCGCCTTCGTACTCGAAGCGGCGAAGCGCTGACCACACGCGGGGCACTTCCTGATTCTGAGATACAACACTGATGCAAAGTAACCGACAAGGGACGCGATGAGGGCCAACCTTACGCCTGCGCCACGGTCGTGAAGCCGATGCTCCATGACTACCAGCACAACGAAGCAGGCGACAATCCCGATCAGGCTCGCCCAGGCCAGCATCTGAACGCGCCGCCGAGCTCTGAGGCCAGACTGTATCCGGTCGCTCATGACAGGCGCTTCAGCAGCTGCGCGCCTCCGCATGCGCCCAGCTCATACGGCGCAGGCCTTGAAGACGCCCTTCAGTTCGAGCGGCGCGAGGTCGGGCTCAACCCATCGCGCCCGCGCTTCGGCGGACATCAATGCTTCGCGCGAATAGAACCTCAACAACACCTGCTTGTCGGCGAGCGTGCTTGCCAGCAAAAGCGCCAACCGTTCCACCACGGGTAGTTCGGGGCGGCAGCGTTCGAAGAACTCCGAAAGAAGCTGCACATACGCGCGCGTCACCGTTTCGTGATACCCGCTCGTCGCCGAGTTGACCGTGCCGTGGCTGTCATTCAAGCGCCGGATACCTTCGCGCAGGCGTGAAAGCGCCTCTTCAGTCCCGTAGTGAGCGATGTGCCAGACGCCGACCGCCAGATGCGCGGTATGTGTCCATTCCTTATGGGGAAGCGTGCACGCGCCGAACTGTTCCGCCAGGCTGTGAAGATCTGAATCGGTTTGGATAACCATGCTGCAGAGACTTCTAACGCTCGAGTAACTGGAACGCATTGTCCGGATAAATATGTCAGAGGGCGACATACACTGGTTCGCAATGGACTTCCGTCTTCACGGAGTTCGCGATGAAGCACTCTCTGTGCGCTTGATCGTGCAACTCATCAATTTGCTCTCGCGTCGGCGCAGGGTCCCCGGAGAAGTGGACTTCCGGCTTCAGCGTCACGACTGACATGATCATCCGACCGTCGGAATTCTTTTCCAGCACTCCGACTGCGGCGTCGAAATAACGATCGACGCAAAACCTGCGCTTCGCCGCCAGGGAGAGAAACCAAAGCATGTGACAGCTTGAAAGCGAAGAAACGAATGCTTCCTCGGGGTCGACCGCTGCGGCGTCCGACATCGGCAACGGGACAACTTGCGGTGACGAAGACCCGGGAACTTCGATTCCACCGTCGAACCGAAGGACATGTCTTCTGCTGTACCGATTGCTGAGGAAATCCTGCTCCCCGCGAAGCCACAAAACCTCTGCGGTGTACTGCGCCATAAATCTGCCCTCTAACGTCGCGCGTGAGCCGCCGGCCAGGAGCGAAGCTCTTTGCGGGCGGGCGCACTCGAAGCGGCCACGAAGAACTTTGACGTCCCATCACGCCACGCGCTGATGGCGCGACGCGTGTGAGGCTTCATCGTGGAGCAGTGCAACGATACGTCTTCGCGTTCCGGCCGCCGCGAACAGCCGTATGCGCCTGCGACCCTTACACGTGGATGATCCACTGCCGAATGATGCGCTCAAAGGCGGCTTTTTTTACACTGAAATCTTGAGGGCTCTCGAATACGATCATCGCGCGATCCTTTCCCAGCCACTTGAGCAGCTTCTCAGGGTCGTCAATGACTATTCCGCCCGATGGGAGGTCTCGCACCTTCGCTCCCAGGTGAAGGATGATGCCGATGCCGCCCTTCTCTCGGAGGTTTGTCGTCGCGAAATAATCGCTCGTACGAAAACTGGGTGCATTCCACTTGACGCCTTCGGCGATCGTACGGTCGGCGCCGAGAATCGAGGCTCGGATTGCTTCGATCTCCTTCTTGAACGGGTGGTCAAGTGTGCGCATGAACTCGTCGACCGCCCTCGTAGAGTCTGCGGCTGTCTTGTGAGAGGCGGGTTTCGATTTCTCAGATGACATGGATTGCGCTTCCTGCGGCGTACGATCGGCAGCAACGGCTTCTTATGCCTTGTCGTGTACATCTTTGTAAGCGAGCATCTCAAGAAGTCGCTGCTCCTTCTCGTCATCGAAGCCGCACGTGTGCACCCACTCTTTTGGATTCTCGTACGTTCCAAAGAGCATGTCCCACCAAGTGATGTCGCCGTAGTTGTTCTTGTGACGATTGTGCTGATGATGGATGCGATGCATCTCCGGGCGCTGGAAGAAGAATCCAATCCAGCGCGGCGTCTTGATGTTGGTGTGATAGAAGAATTCGCCTAAGGCCGTGCACATCGTGTAGATGGCGCCTGCCTCCAGGGAAAGACCGAGTACGGTGTAAACGAGCAAACTCCCTATGATCGAATTTACGATCATCTCCCCGGGATGCTTGTAAAAAGACGTGATGACTTCAAGGCGTTGCGGGCTGTGGTGAATCTGATGAAAGCCGCGCCATAGAAAATCATGCTCGTGGCGCCAGCGATGCCACCAATAGAAGATGAAAGTGGCTATGAAGTACGCGACAACGCCGCCTGCGGCTGGCGACATGCTCTTTGATAAATGAAGGAGTGACGCAGACGACAGCCATCGCTCCCAGGTGAAGCCGGCAAGGACGACTACTCCGAGTTGTACGCCGTTGATGAGCAGGACACGCAACGACCATGTTCGAATCCTGGGAAGCGGCCACCCAGGAATCAGCCGCTCGAGAACAAAACAGAATACAAACACGGCAAGAATAGCTGTTAACACTAAGGCCTACTCCTTCGGGGCATAACGCCGCGCTTGAGCCGGGCGTTGCTCTCAACGCGTTGGCTCGGCTGCCGCACTGATCTGCTCGAGGCTGACATGCTTGTCTGCTCCTTTAGACGTTACGACCAGCTCGAGCAGGACATCACTTCCTTTGTCGGTCGGTATAAGGCATTCGACAACCGCGAACAGTCCGGCATCGTTCCTTGCAAAATACCTCACCTTGACTGCCGGGCGACTTGGTGCAGGTCGCAAGCGAGCGGCATGCAGCTGAGCTAGACACAAGGACAGGTCTTCCAGAATCGCCGCCGCCGGGTGACGATTGAAAGTGAGCGCGTAGCCAAAACGCTCAGCCAAGTCGGCAAAGTTTCCAGAGCACAGTAACCCAACTGCCTCAGCGCCGAAGATGGCTAGCGAGCCCTCATTGGTTTGTCCATCGGGGATCAGCATTGACGGCCTATTGCTCAGGCTAACCCGCACGCGCGCGCCGACCCAAAGGCGCTAACCTTTTCGGCCGTCGGTGTTGAGCCCATTGTTCGGCGCCACTGGTGACCTCTTGGGATCTACAAGGAACGTGCGCTTCCAGCCTCCTTGTTATGCACCGCTCTTCCTTGCTCGTGCGTTTTGAACAATGGTCTTCAGCCGCTCCACGTACGCATTCATCGCCGATTCCAGGACTTTCTGGTTTCTCTCCGCAAAGAAAGCGGACCAACCAGGCATAGCCTTCTTCGTGGCGAGAATATCCTTCTGTCCGATCGGCGAGCTGTAGAACGCGATGATCTGATCCAGCTCCTCCTCGGTCACCTGTTCCCCGTAGTAGTTGCTCCACGCGGTAGCGGCTTCACCTACGGTCCAGCTGGCCTTGGCGGAATCGACAAACGCTGAAAGGGCTGCATCGACTTCGTCCAGGACTGCTTGGTCGATTTCGGGTATCTGCTTCTTGAACTCGGCGATCATTTTCGGACCTATCGCCCTCGCTTGCTCCTGGCAATACGCTTGCTGCTGCTCAATCATTTCGGTCAGGCCCTGCAATCGCATCAACTCGTTCAGCTTTGCATCCTTCGTGCTTTGATCTGCCAGCGCATTGGCGGCAACCACTAGGAGAATACAGGCTACAAAGTTCTTCGATATCATTCGAAACATCCTCCCCACTTGCGATGCATGACTCACATAGATGGCCTAAGTGTCGTGTGGTAACACGACATGCGGCTGTCGCCTGGCGGCCCTTTCTCGTTGGAATCCTGGTCTTGAATGTTCTCGCTCCCGGAATCTCTCGGCAGGATAGACGACAGCCGCTGACCTGGGAGCGGAATCAACCAGCGCTGCGCAGCTCGACTCGCGCGGCTCGCACCAGCTATCAGCGAATCCTCTCTGCCGCGGGAGAGGAGATGCAGAGGCTACGGAACCTTGCAGGTCGTCTGCTGCAGTTCGTAGCGCGTGCCGCTGCCTTGATGGATGAGCGTGCAGCGCCCGTCGCGTGAGACGAGTTGAAATTGTTCGGGCTTCTCGAGGTCGCGTCCGCTCAAGCGTTGGCCGGTTGCATCGCGCGCGGGCGTGCGCTCGATGAGAAGAACGCTCTCTCGCGTCAGGGCGTCGTCGGCCAGCGTCACATCGTTGCGATTCAGCGCGGTCGCGACGATACGCTTCAGTTCGGCGCGGCTCGCTGCAGTCGGCTGAACGATCAGGGCGGGCGCGTCCGATTGTGCGATCGACATGCAACCGGACGCAGCCAACGCGCAGACCGAAAGAAGCAGCGCACGCATCACATGTCTCTGAGAATCCGGTTCTCGCGCACGGGCGACTTGAACATCAGGCCGTCCGCGATGTTGAGCGGCTGACCGGGTTTCGACACGACGCCCGGTGCGAAGCCAGTCGCCGCAGGACACGCTTCGGGCTGATTGTTCCCGGCGCGGAACGCGAGTGCGGCGACGAGGCGTGCTTCGCTCGCATCGCCCAGCGCATGAGTGAAGTCATCGGCGACCGAGCAACCAGGCAGTCGTACGCCCGCGGCGCCGGTGGTGTTGTTCGGCGAGAAACCGTCGGAATACTCCCCGAAGCCCACATCGTTGTTGCCCTGAAACTGGATCGAGAAGTACGTCGTGCCGCAGTTGTCGCGCGGATAGAAGCCGTAGGGCTTGCCGCAAGTCGTCGAGCCGATCTGATACACGGCGATATTGATTCCGCGCAGGCTGTTCATGATGGCTTCGCTTGCGGAGCAGGTTGATCGACTGGTGAGCACATAAACGCGGGGCAGATTGAGCGTCGGCAGAGCGACGCCATCCGTTGCACCGAAGTTGCCGATCGTATGGAACGGCGTGGGCGCGAGCGGTGCGCCCGTGACGGGATTCGTCGTCGGATGCTTGTCATTGAACGTCATCCGCTCGAACGTGCGGCCGCTGGTCGCCGTACCGGCGATCATGTACGAGAGGGAGCTCGCGATGTCGAGAAAGCCGCCGCCGTTGTAGCGGATGTCCAGGATGAGATCCTGGATATTTGCGGTGCGCAGCGTGTTCACCGCATTCGCGAGTGCAGCTTCCGACGTCGCGATGTGATCGTTGAAGAGCAGATAGCCGACCACACCCGATGCGGTGCTGATCGTCGAGACGTTCTGCACCGGCGTGGAGGTAATGTTCGCGGAGGCCATCGAGACCGTTCGCTGGGCGCCGTTCAGCTCACGCACCGTGAACGTGTGCGTCTCCCCCGCGGCGGCCGGGAACAAACCTGCATTCAGCGTATCGACCATGGCCTGCGTATTGCCGTTGACGACGTCGACGCCGTCGACCGTCAGGACCTCGACTCCGCGCGTGAGATTGTTTGCGACGGCCGGTGAACCGGGTTCCGTGTAGGCGACGACGATGCGCCGCGGCGGCGTGTTCGCAGCGAGGAACCACTGCGCTCCGTAACCCGCCTCAACGCCCGACTGCGACAGGGCAATCCAGTCGTCGGTGTCGAACGTGAAATGGAACTTATCCTTCGGCTGCCCGCTCGCGGTAGTGGCGTTCGTCTTCAGCAGATCGAAGTAACCCAGCGGATCGGGAGTGCTCGACGGATTGAGATCGGAAACCTCGCGGTACCAGAGATACAGCTCGTTCGTCCAGGAGCGCAGGAAGTTGTTCTCACTGGCGACGGATCCCTGACGGTCGGGCCACGGCCGACCGTTCGGATCATTGCCCGTGCGCGGTCTCGCGCACTGCGCTGCGAGACCGCTGGACGGCTGGTAGACGCCGGGCGTATACGACACACCCCCGCCGTTGTTCGCCGGTGCAGCGCCGCCGCCTCCGCCGCCTCCGCCGCAGGCGGCCAGCGCCAACAACGAAATGACGACGGACATCCTTTGTAACCGGGAACTCATAGGTAAACTCATGTAACGCATCCGTATCGGACTTGTACTACACGCGAATCGGGCCTGCCATGCGCTGGATCTACTTTTCGGCGACGGCCGCCCGACACTTGAAGGCTACTGACCAATGGAAAAGGCCGCCTCTGAGCCTCGGCAGAACGGACTCCGCTCGCGCTGGGTGCTTGCATACATTTGGATAGCCGGGTTGACGCTCTATTGCGCGGCCCTCCTGCTGGTAAACAAACGCCAGGCAGTCTGGGTCAATGACCTTGCCTGGACGCTCGCGTCTGCGATCGCCGCGGCGACCTGCTTTCACACGGCGAGGTTCGTTGCGGGACCACGACGTCGCGCCTGGCTGCTGCTCGCTCTGGGTTGTACGAGCTGGTTCATCGGACAGTTGCACTGGAACTACAGCCAGCTCGTGCTCGAAGTGAGCTTGCCGTTCCCGAGCATCGGGCAGCTCTTCTACAGCGCCTTCGCGGTCTTCGCGATCGCCGTGCGTATGGCAGCTGCCCGCATCGCGCAACCGTACGCCGTTCACGTTCAAGCAGCTCGGCAACATCGGCCTCGTCACTTGCTGTCTGGTGGTCACGGTGGTGCTCGGCATGCTCGAGCCGGCGCTGCAGATCGACGTGCCCGCGTTCTATCTCTGGATCGCGCTCGCGCACACGCGTGCTCGTCGCCGCCGACGTTCCTGGTCGCGCTCTATGCGCTGTGGACCTATCGCTGGGGCGCGAGCTGGACGCCGATGCTGCATGCTCGCTGTCGCGTGCATGCATCTACGCGATCATCCAATCTCATCTACGCACATTCGCTGCTGACGGGCAGTTATCTGCCGGACGATCTCATCAATGTGAGCTGGCTGGTCGATGTTCGGCCTGATCGCGGTCGCGGCGGCGCGAACAGGCTGGGCGCTGCGCCAGGACCGCACGCCGACGGCCGCAGCGGATGCCGGCGCGCGAGCGCTGGCTTGAAGCAGTCGTGCCGGCGCTGCTGATCATCATCATGGTGATCGTCGCAGTCAGCAGCGCGGCGACGCTGACGCCGCGCGTCATCGCCTGGGCCGCGGCCCTGTTCATCCTGTTCGCGGTCATGCTGGGCGCGCGCGAAGCGTGGATCCAGAAGGAGTCGCAGCAACTGACGGACCGAGCTCGTGCCACCGAACGAGCAACTGCAGTCGACGCAACGCGGAGCTGCGACTGAGCGAAGCGCGCTACCGCGAGCTGAACGACGGCGCTCGAGCAGCGCGTCGACGGAGCGCACCACACAGCTCAAGCGTGCGTACGACGAGCTCGAAGGCTTCTCGTACGCGGTCGCGCACGACCTGAAGGCGCCGCTGCGCGCGATCAACGGCTTCGCGCATCTGTTCGAAGCGGAGATCGACCGCAGCTGATCCGATGCGCGCGCGCGACCATCTGCGCGCGCATCCGCAACGGCTCGCTCAAGATGGCGACGCTGATCGACGATCTGCTGTGCGTACTCGCACATCGACCGGCGCGGCCTGCAGCCAGAACGTCGTGAGCCTGCCGGCGCTCGTCGACTCCGTCGTCGCGCACTACGCGGACGAGATCCAGCGGCGCCACGTCGCGCTTGGCGTCGAGATCGAACCGATCACGCTGCGCGTCGATGCCGAAGGCCTTGTCGCTCGCGCTGCGCAACCTGTTCGAGAACGCGCTCAAGTACACGCGCGACGGCGAGCAGCCGCGCATCGACATCAGCGGCGCACGCCAGAGACGGCGTGCTGCTGACGTTCGCCGACAACGGCATCGGCTTCGACATGGAGTATCACGATCACATCTTCAAGATCTTCCAGCGCCTGCATCGCGACGATCAGTATCCCGGCACCGGCATCGGTCTGGCGCTGGTGCGCAAGGCGATCGAGCGCATCGGCGGACGCGTCTGGGCGCAGAGCAACGCCGGCGAAGGCGCGACGTTCCATGTCGAGTTGCCGGAGACGGTGTCGTCGGTCTGAACGCGAACTCGACTGGCACTGCAGCGGTCGCGGCAGCGCCACGGCCTCAGTCGCCGCTCGCGTTGGCCGAGCATCGGCTTGCGATCGCAGCACGCGCACGACGCACGCGGTCGAGCGCAGCCGAGCAGACAGCCGCCAGCGAACGGTGCCGACGATGAACGTCGGCGCGTAGCCGAACGCGTCCGCAATCGCGGCGCCAGCAGAAATTCCCGATGCTGCCGACGAGCACGACGATGCTGGCGAACAGCGTGTAGTCCGTGCCGGCGTGCTCGGGATCCGACGCGTCCATCATCAGCGTGAACAGCGCGACCGTCGCCATCGTGCCGATGACGCCTTCGACGATCGTCGCGGCCCACAGCAGATTCACATGCCGCCGACGCCGAATGCGGCAGCGATGTACAAGAGAGAAGCACGCCGCCTGTGCGACGCCGCTGACCAGCACGGCGGTGCGCCGACCCGCGCTGAACGCGAGCCAGCCGCCGATCAAGGCGCCGATCAGGCTCGTCGCCGAGCCCACCGTGCCTTTCATGACCGCGATCGTTTCCTTGGTGAGCCCGTAGTCGCTCAGGAACGGCCCGAGCAGCGACGACACCATCTGATCGCCGAAGCGATAGCAGAAGATCAGGCCGGCGAAGCCGAGCATGCCGGGCATGAGCAGGCGTCGCGCCCAGCCGACTGAGAGTTGCGCGCGCTCGATGCGGCGCCGTCGGCCGGATCGCGGCGGTTCGCGCAAGCGGCAGAACCGGCAGGACGGTCAGCGCGAGCAGCGCGGCCATGCACAGGAACATCACCGTCCAGTTGGTGCTTCGCGAACACCCACAGCAGCAGGCCGCCGCCGAGAATCATGCCGAGACGATAGGCGCCGACCTGAATTCGCGTTCGCGAGTCCGCGCTCGCGCGCGTCGAGCATGCGAACGGCCAGTCCGTCAGTCACCACGTCCTGCGACGCGGCGATGATGTTGAAAGCGAAGGCCGCGACGATCAGCACGTAGTCAGTCGCCTTCGAGATCGAGCTGCGTCAGCAGCAGCGCGCGGCGATCGACGAGAGCTGCAGAAGCAGCAGCCAGCCGCGGCGCGTGCCGCGATGATCGAGATACGGCGCCCACAGAAACTTCAACGCCCAGGGCAGGCACAGCAGGCTGAGAGCGCTGATCGCCTTCAGCGAAAAGCCGGCGTCGCGCAACAGCACCGGCAGCGCGAGCGTGAAGAATCCGAAAGGCAGCCCCTGCGCGAGATACAGCGCGATCAGCAGCGTGATCTTGTACGTGCGCGACATGAGCTAGCCGCAAGGAATGACGGCCTTCGCAAGAAGGCGTTCGCACGATGGCATGCGCAGGAAGGCCTTCGGCAGGATAGAACTCGATCGGATTTCGCTTTGCTGACTCAGGCCAGTCAGCGAGCGGCCGACGCTGCGGGCTGTCGATGCATCTTTCGTCTGTCCTGCCGAAGGCCTTCATGCTGCGTCTGCAGCCTTCCTGCGAATGCCTTCCTGCCACCGGCCGTCCTTGCTCTAGTCGCTGACCTGCACCAGCAGCTTGCCGAAGTTGCTGCCCTTGAACAGCCCCATGAATGCTGTCGGCGCGTTCTCGAGTCCCTGCGTGATGTCTTCGCGATACTTGATGCGGCCTTCCTTCATCCACTGGCTCATGTCGGCGATGAACGCGGCCTGACGGTTGAAATAGCTGGAGATGATGAAGCCCTGCACTTTGATCTGTCTGATCAGGAACGTCGCCCATCAGCTGCGAGCTGCGGTCCGGTCCGGGCGGAAGGCTCGGTCGCGTTGTACTGAGCGATCAGGCCGCACAACGGCACTGCGTGCATGCGTGTTGAGCAACGGCAGCACGGCGTCCCACACGGCGCCGCCGACGTTCTCGAAGTAGACGTCGATGCCCTTCGGACACGCGTCCTTCAGCAGTCTCGGCATGCTCGGGTCGCGATGATCGATGCAGGCGTCGAAGCCGAGCTCCTTCACCGCGTAGTCGCACTTCTCCTTGCCGCCCGCGATGCCGACGGCGCGCAGACCCTTGATCTTCGCGATCTGGCCGACGACCGATCCGACGGCGCCGGTCGCCGCGGCGACGACCAGCGTCTCGCCTGGCTTTGGGCTGACCGAGATCGAGCGTGCCGACATAGGCGGTCAGTCCCGGCATGCCCATGACGCCGAGCGCATACGACGGTTTCGGAATGCGCGGATCGAGCTTCGACGACGCCCATGCCGCCTGGACACTTCGTATTCCTGCCAGCCGCTGTAGGAGGAGACGAGATCGCCTTCGCTTGAATTTCGGATTGCGCGACTCGGCGACGCGCGACACCGTGCCGCCGACCATGACCTCATCGAGTTCGGCAGCGGCTGCGTAAGACGGCCCCTCGCTCATGCGTCCGCGCATGTACGGATCGAGCGAGAGATAGACCGTCTGCAGCAGGATTTCGCCGTCCTTCAGTTCGGGAATCGGCGCCTCCTCGAGCCGGAAGTCGGCAGGCGTCGGCTCACCGGTCGGGCGCTTCGCAAGCACGATGCGTCGATTGACCTTCGGCGCGGCGGCAACGCTGCGACGCAAGCACCGCGCGCCGACGGCGAGCGAACCAGCGGCGATGAAGTCTCTTCTTGTTGCATGGAATCCCCCTGTGACGTGAGCGTCAGCGCTCGAGGTTAGCAGGAAGGCATTCGCAGGAGGGCGGTCGCAGGAAGCGCCAGTGGCAGGAAGGCATTCGCAGGCCAGCAAGAGACTTTCGCAGGAAAGCTGAAATTTGTGCAGAGTGCCGGAATCCCAGCTTCGGACTTGCCGCGGCCTTCTTGCGACCGCTCTCCTGCGAATGCCCTCCTGCGCAGGCCGTCCTTGCGCGTGGCTACGCCGCGGTCCACCCGCCATCGATGCGTGATGCACTGGCCGGTGATGTTGCGGGCCGCGTCGCTCAGGAGGAACTCGACCGTGCCGGTCAGTTCCTCGAGGCTGATGAACTGCCGCTTCGGCATGGGCTTCAGCATGATCTCCTCGATCACCTGTTCGCGGCGTGAGCTCATGCGTCTGCGCCAGCGCGTCAATCTGCGCGTCGACCAGCGGCGTCTTCACGTAGCTGGGACACACGGTGTTGATCGTGATGTCGCAGTCGCCTGTTTCGAGCGCGATCGACTTGCTGAAGCCGATGAGTCCGTGCTTAGCCGCGACGTAGGCGCTCTTGTACGGCGAGGCGACCAGGCGAATGAATCGATCCGATGTTCACGATGCGACCGTAGTTCCTGCGAGCGCATCGCCGGCAGCGCTGCGCGCGTCAGCAACGCGGCGCCGGTGAGCATCACGGCGATCAGCTGCTGCCACTTCGCCGACGGGAAACTCTTCGAGCGGCGCGACATGCTGCAGCCCTGCGTTGTTGATCAGCACATCGGGCGGATGACCGGCGAGCGCGGCGAATGCGCGCTCGATCTGCGCGGCGTCAGCCACGTCGAACGCCAGCGTACGGATCGCGAGCCCGTTGCGACGAAATCAGCCTGCAGCGAATCGAGCGCCGCGCGCTGCAGGTCGCACGCGACCACGCGATGACCCTGTTGCGCGAAGTGCTTCGTCAGCGCGAGGCCGATGCCGCTCGCAGCGCCGGTGATGAGAATGCTGTGAGACATGACGAGTCGAGTTGACCGTTGACAGTTGACCGTTGACGGCAAGGAACAATCTTTCCCCCGCCAGGGACTCTCGCGCTCCGCCTCGGGTCAGGCCCCAGGCGCGGTTTCGCGGTGTGTTGCCGCAGATCCGGAGCACGCGGTCCGGCTATAGCTGCATCAGCGGACGGCGCCGCCGTTACGGCGTCGCCGTCCGTCTGACTATTCGCTAGTCACTAGTCACTTCTTAGTAGCGATACGTCGCTGTCACCGACACCGTGCGCGGCGGGCCGTAGAAGCCGATCTGGCTGACGTGCGGCCGTTGACGCCGTTCACTATCGGCCGAAGTCGTAACCCGCGACGCGATACTCCTCGTCGAGCATGTTCTTGCCCTCAAGGGCAAAGCGCCATGCCTCGCTCGCCGTCGTGTACGCGACGCCGAGGTCGAGGATGTCGTAGGCATCCTGATCTGTGATGCTCGCGAGTCGTGTTCGCGACCTTGGTGTCGCTGCGATACTGATAGCCCAGGTGCGCGCTCAGATCGCCGGCGCCGAGCTCCCACTCGTACGTCGCGCCGAGGAACGTCGTCCACTCGGGCGCATTGATCGGCGTATTGAGCGAACTCAGATCGACGCGGCAATTCGGCTGCGGCGGCGTGCAGCCGAACAGGAATTCCTCGAACTTCGCATCGAGGCAGCCGACGTTGAGCGCCAGGGTCAGCGCCGCGACCGGACGCCACAACGTTTCGAGCTCGACGCCCTGGTTGAGCTGCTTGCCGGCGTTCAGCACCGCGGTGACGTTGGTCGGCACGCCGTTGACGATCTGGAACTGCTGGGTCGTGATCTGCACGTCCTCGTACGGCGTGTAGAACGCCGTCAGGTTGAGCTGCAGCGTGTCGTCGAGCAGCGTCGACTTGATTCCGATCTCGTAGTTGTCCGCCGTTTCCGAATCGTAGCCATCGCGCGTCGCCGGATTGGCGCGCTCGTTGCCGCGCATGTCGAAGCCGCCGCTCTTGAAGCCTTGCGCGTAGCTGACATACGCGAGCACGTTGTCGCTCACGTCGAAGTCGAAGCCGAAGCGCGGCGAGACGTCCGAGAACGTGCGATCGTTCGTGTAGTTGGTCTGCGGCGGTCCGAGCGCGACGAAGCCCGTCGGCACATTGTTCTGATCGAACAATGTCGCATTCGGCGGCGAGTCGTCCCAGATACTGCTGGCACGAATACGGTCGCTTCCTTGTCGTCTTCGTTCCAGCGCGCGCCGACGTTCATGTTCAGCCGGTCGGTCGAGCGTCCAGGTCGTGTCGAAATACGCCGCGACGCTCTCGGTGTCCACGCTGCCTTTCGTCAGCGAGGTGAGCGGCCCGAGCGGCGCCGGGTTCGCGCCCAGCGACGCGTCGAACGCGCCGTGTGCTTCACCGGTGAAGTAGTACACGCCGCCCACGCCCTTGACGAGGTCGCTGGAATACGTGAGCTGCACTTCGCCGCTCGTCTGATCGTCGCCGTACTCGGCCGGAACCTGGAACACGTTGGCGTTGAGTTCTTCGAAATCGATGAACTGCCGGCCTTCGCCTTCGCGATAGGCGCCGACGATCTTCAGGTCGAGCGCATCGCTCAGGGACTGAGTGAAGGTGGCGGCCGCGCCCTTGGTCTCGAACTTATCCTGGTCGACCGGCATATCCGTGCGCTGGTCATAGCGATCGTCGAGCGCTGGCTGCACGAGATTGTTAAGCCGCTTGCCGCCGACGGCGTTCGAGTCGTCCTGAATCAGGTCGCCTAGCATGCGCAGCTTCGAGCTCTCGCCCCACAAGAACGTCGCGTTGACGCGCGCAG
Organism: uncultured Gammaproteobacteria bacterium; assembly: GCA_963723505.1. Classification (GTDB taxonomy): domain Bacteria; phylum Pseudomonadota; class Gammaproteobacteria; order Steroidobacterales; family Steroidobacteraceae; genus Steroidobacter. Next base: position 84,907 of record CAVRQU010000012.1, on the reverse strand, counting down.
CCAGTACATCCTTGTCGGAGACGTCCTGACCGACGTGGTTGTAAGGCCGGGGCGCGCCGTCGTCGACGATCTCGCCGTAGCCGTCGCGCTGCAGCCAGGCGACCGCCGCGCCGACATACATGTGGTCCGCGACGATCGGCGCATCGAGCCGCCCACTTTGAGATCGCGCTGGTTGTAGCTGCCGCCCGTGGCGGAGACGTTGAACGCAGGATCCTCGTTCGACGATGTCGCGCGTCACGTACTTGATGGCGCCCGCGATCGTGTTCTTGCCGTAGAGCGTGCCCTGCGGGCCGCGCAGGACTTCGATGCGGTCGACGTCGTACACGTCGAGGAGTGCGCCTTGCGGTCGCGCGATGTAGACGTCGTCGAGGTAGATGCCGACGCCTGGCTCGAACCCCCACAACGGATCGTTCTGACCGACGCCGCGGATGTAGGCGTTGATCGTGCTGCTGGTGGCGCGCCCGGCGTTCACCTTGATGTTCGGCGCGTACGCTGTCATGTCTTCGAGCGTACGTACGTTCTGCTCGAGCAACTGATCGGCCGTCAGCGCGGTGATCGCGACCGGAACGTCCTGCAGGCTCTCTTCGCGACGCCGTGCGGTGACGACCACTTGCTCGATGCCGGCGGTCGCCTGAGCGTCCGCCTCGGCGGCGAATGCGGGCGTGACGGCGGGCGCTGCGGACGCGAGGACTGCGGCGATGGAAAGGCGCAACGTGGCGCGAGAAGCATAGACGGACATGCGTTTTCCCCCTGTAAAACCGGAAAGCCGGACGGATCTCTACCTGCCTTAGCTCGCAGAGCGCCATGCAACCTCAGCGCCGGGAAATCGCTTCGTCCGCGATATCAGGCGCCGGACTTGAGGAACGCAGCTGCGTTTATTCATCAGTTGATGATTAATCGCAGATTGCGCCTGCACCCCGACGGATGTCAAATATTCACCGTTTGATGAAATGAACGCATGCCCCGCGCTATGCTGCGTTGCGGGGAGTGCACGGGGAGCGAGAGAATGACAACCAAGCGAAAACGCGCCCGCAGAGGCAGGCCGGTGAAAGATGACGCTGCACCGGACATGCGTGAGCGTATTCTCGATGCGGCCGAGGATCACTTCTCGCGGCACGGATTCTGGGGAGTGACCATTCGCGAAGTTGCGCAGGAAGCGAAAGTCGACACGGCGCTGCTGCACTATTACTTCGACACAAAGCAGGGGCTTTTCGACGCTGTCTTCGCGCGCCGCGCCGAAATCGTCAACCGCGAGCGCATCGAGTCGATCGACTCCTATGTGAAATCCGCGGGCGATGCGATCACGGTAGAAGGCGTGATCGACGCGTTCCTGTCTCCCATCCTGAAGCGCGCCGCGGAAGGCGACGAGCGCTGGCACAACTACTTCACGCTGATTGCACAGGTCAACAATACGCCCGCATGGGGCGGTGAGACGATGGGCCGGACGTTCGACGCCGTGATCCATCGGTTGATCGATGCGTTGCGCAAGGCGCTGCCCGGCGCCAGCGAGCAGGAGCTCTACTGGAGCTACCACTTCCTCTCTGGCGCGCTCACGCTGACGCTGTCGCAAACCGGCCGTATCGATCGATTGTCCAACGGCCTGTGCAGGTCGCGCGATTTCGACGCGATCAATGCGCGCATGGCGCCGTTCATCGCGAGCGGATTCGAACGGCTCTGCCAACCGGCGAAGGACAGAACGAACAACGACGGCCTGGGGCAAGAAAGCAGTCGAGACAGAACAAAAGAGAGTAAGGACGGCCTGCGGCAGGAGGGCATTCGCAGGAAGGCTGCAGCCGCAGCAGGAAAGCCCGTGGCAAGTCAGAAATAGAACAACGACGGCCTGCGGCAGGAAGGCATTCGCAGGAAGGCTGCAGCCGCAGCAGGAAAGCCTGCGGCAGGACAGAGATAATGAGCAACGACAGCCTGCGGCGTCATCGCGTTCGCAGGAGGGCAATTGCGCGAAAGATTTGACGCGTGATCCTCTGGCCTGCCAGGGCTTTCCTGCGAACGCCTTCCTGCGCATGCCTTCCTGCCGGAGGCAGAGCCGAAGGCCGTCGTTATAATCCCGGGATGAACTGGCTCACTGAAGGACTCACGTACATCCTGAGCACGATCGTGGCCCTGCTGCCGATCGTGAATCCGCTGTCGGCGGTCGGGCTGGTTGCGAGCATTACGGCGAATCTCACCGAAGCCGAACGCACCGATCAGATTCGCCGCGCGTGCATCTACATGTTCTTCATCCTGACCGCCTTTCTCATTGCGGGCGGACTGATCATGAGTTTCTTCGGCATCTCGATTCCCGGACTGCGCATCGCCGGCGGGATGATCGTGAGTTATCTCGGCTTTCGCATGCTGTTTCCGGATACGGCTGCGATCTCGAGCCAGGAGCAGGTGGAAGCTCTGCATAAGGCGGACATCTCGTTCACACCGCTCGCCATGCCCAGTCTCAGCGGACCGGGCTCGATCGCTGTGGTCATAGGCATCTCTACCGCCGCTCAGGAAAGCGAGCACGTTGTCTTCCATTACGCGCTGGTCGCTGTGGGCATCGCGGTCACTGCGGTTATTTCCTATGTCGTACTGAAGGCCGCGACGCGCCTCGACAAGATTCTCGGCGCGACGGGCATGAACGCCATGGCGCGCATCATGGGATTTCTGCTGATCTGCATGGGAATTCAGTTCGTGATCAACGGCGTGCTGGGCGTGGTGGAGAGCGCGGGCGCCTGACGCTTCGCACGTTGTCCGCTCTCCGTTGTCCGCAAGGGCGCGCCGCAGTGCGCGTCTGAACGCACAACTCACAACTCGCAACGGACAACGGCGCTCACTTGAGCGTCGGGCGTTCCACATCCACCACCCGCCGCTCCTTCAACGTGACGCTGCCGCTCAGAAAGGCGCCGGTTCCGATCTCCAGCGCATAGAGCAGCACGCGGGCGTCATCATCGACGCGCATCGACGTCGGCGGTCCAAGAGCGTCGATCACCTCGAGTTCGCTCATGCCTGCGCGAACCCGGGCCCAGTTCGACGCGAGGAGCCAGTCGGACGAGGAAGACACAGCTGTGGTCGGCCGTGCGGAGACGGGGCGATCGCCGGAGCGTGAAAGTTGCATCCTCAGGTCGTCGATCTGCCGTGACAGCACGCTCACCTGACGTTCAAGATTCCGCACGTCCTGTTCGAGCTTGATGATCTTGAAGTCGTCCCCGCATGCCGCGGCGCTGATGAGCGCGAGCAGGGGCGCAAGGATCAGATGGCGCATACGAGCCTCCGCGCGGGGCAATTTTTGCTGACGCCGCACAGTAGAAAGCATAATCGGCCGCCCAGGTTTCCCGATCATCGAGGATTCGTGGTGCTCAAATCGCTCCATCATGTGGCTGTTGTGGTGCAGGACTTCGACGCCGCCGTGGCGGACTATCAGGCGCTCCTGGGACGCACGCCGAACTGGCTTGGGGCCGACGGCGGCGCGACGCACGCCTGGTTCCAGTTGTCGAACATCGCCGTCGACCTGATCGCGCCCACGGGCGCCGGCTACACGGGAGATCGCGTAAGGGCGCAGCTCGATCGACATGGCGAGGGCGTCTGGGCGGCGGCGTTTACGACGCCGGATATTCAGAAATCGATGAGGAGACTGGCGCGCTGCGGCGTCGAAGCGAGCGAAGCGCAGCCGATTCGATCCACGCACGTTCAGTCCGGAGAGCGACGTTACTGGACGACATCGATGCTCGACGCTGCAGACACGCATGGCGTCGTATTCTTTCTCGTCGAGGACAAGCCGGAGGCCGCGCCCTGGCCGCCCTCGGCCTTTCGTGGCGAGCAATCGGCCGTGGTGACCGCCCTCGATCATGTCGTCATCACCACTTCGCACCCTGAGCGCGCCGTTGCGTTCTATGGCGCGCGCCTCGACCTCGAAATGGCGCTCGATCGCACGAACCCCGAATGGGGTTCGCGGCTCATATTCTTTCGTTGCGGCGATGTGATCGTCGAAATCGCGCATGATCTGCGCGAAGCTTCCCCGAGCGGTGTGGATCGGATCTGGGGTCTTTCCTGGCGCGCGACCGACATCGAAGCGATGCACGCCAGGTTAGTCGACGCAGCGGTGAACGTTTCGGAGATTCGCGTCGGACGAAAGCCCGGCACGCGTGTATTCACGGTCCGCGACCATACGCGCCATGTTCCCACGCTGGTCATCAGCCGCGAGATCGGGGATAGGGGATAGTAAGAGTCAGGACGTACGTCCATTCAGACGTTCTGACTATCCCCTATCCCCTATCCCCTTCGTCCTTAGCCGAAGACTGCGAACAATTGCCGCGTGAGCGCGATCTGTCGACCCTCCGGATCGATGAGTGCGCCGCTTTGTTGCACATAGCCATCGGCGGCGGCGTCGAGGTCAGTGTCGATACGCCACCATCGTTCGGGCTCGAAATCAAAGTCGTGCTCGATGAACTCCAGCGTCCACACGAGCGAACTCGCAGGCGCGGGCGCCTTGAACATCGACAGCGCCGGCGTCGGAATGCAATCGACGAGCGCCACGACATGCGACTCGGTGAGCGGCGCGACGTCTCGATGCCGAACGTAGGCGATTGTCGGCGGCGAACGCTCGCCTGAGAAAGGTTTCGCGCCTTGCGCCCAGCGCATCGCGAAATGCTGGACGAACGCCGGTGAACCGCGCTCCGGTTGATAGCGCACCTCGCTGAGCTCCTCCACCGCGCGCGGCGCGCTCGGCGTCTGCCGCTTCACGAGTGCGGCCGAGGGGCGAGGTCCGCCGTACACGCCGACCTGGATCGCCGCGATCTGATCGCGGTCGACAATTTCGCAATGTGCAAGCGTGACCGCCTTGCCGACGCGCAGCACGCGCGCCTTGATGCGCCAGGTTCCCGGCGCTGCAGGGCCGACGAAAGTCGTCTGCAGGGAGCGCAGCGGTCGATCGCGCGGCACGAGTCGTCGCATGGTCTCGTTGCCCGCCGCTGCGACCAGTCCTCCAAACGTCGCACGGCCCTGCAGCCAGTCTTCGCCGACGGTGATCGTGAAATCGGCGCCGTCCGGCGCGATTGAACCCAGCACATCAGAGAAATTCATTCGATTCTTCTCCACGCAGCGGCGCGCGAGCTTACCGGAGCGAACGAGCACTCGCGATGCCCCAATCCGCCAGCCGCTCTGCAGCCTATGGCTGCTCGCGGCAAGCAAGCCGCGGGCAGGCAAGCCGATTTCATCGGCAGGCGAGCCGACACGGTCGGCAGGTCAGAATACGTTTCTTGCCTGCTCGCGATGCGAGCTTGCCTGCCGACTCGGTCGGCTTGCGTGCCAGTGGCTTACTTGTGACCAACGGGAATCCCGCGTTAGCGTGGGCACGCCCGGCGGGCTTGCCGCTTCCGGAACATCAGAGCAGCTTCGCTCCGTTCGGCACGGGCCGCTCCGGCATCGCGAGCACGACGCGCCCTTCTTCATCGTGGAAGCCTGTGACCAGCACCTCAGAGCGAAACGGGCCGACCTGCTTCGGCGGAAAGTTCACGACGCCGACGACCTGTCGTCCGAGAAGCTGCTCACTGGTGTAGAGCGCGGTGATCTGTGCGCTCGATTGACGCACCCCGATCTCGGGACCGAAGTCGACGCGCAGTTTCCACGCTGGCTTGCGCGCCTCAGGAAACGGCGTCACCGCAATAATGGTTCCAACGCGTAGTTCTACGCGCTCGAAGTCGGCCCACTCGATTGGCTGCACGGGAAAACCTCTCTGGCTGGCGGCTTCCAGCCGCTGGCAAGCCAGAGTTCTTGCTTCTGACCAGGAACCAGCGGCTAGAGTCTTGATTATCTCTGGCCAGCAGCCAGTGGCTAGTAGCTTCTCAGCCTTCCCGGGGCGTCGGTCCGACATAGTGCGCCGAGGGGCGAATCAGCCTGTTGTCCTGTCGCTGCTCGACGATGTGCGCGACCCAGCCGAACGCACGCGCGGCCGCAAACGTCACGGTGAAGAATTCCTTCGGGATGCCGAGCGACAGGCACACCACTCCCTTGTAGAACTCGAGATTCGCGCGCAGGACGCGAGGGCGATTGCGCGTCTGTTCGATGAACGCCTCGTCGACCGCGCTGAGAATCGCGAGCAGCCGGCGCGGCTCGGCGTCGACGGCTACCCTGGCGGCCATCGCCCTGATGATTTTCGAGCGCGGATCAACCTGTCGGTACTCGCGATGCCCCATGCCCATCACGATGCGTCCGGTCGCCAGGCTTTCTGCGACGAATTCGGCGGCGCGCGCCGGATCGCCGATTTCATACGCCATCTCAATCGCAGCCTGATCGGCGCCGCCGTGCAGCGGTCCGTAAAGCGCGCCAATTGCAGCCGCAAGCGCCGACGCCGCCGGCGCCAGCGTGGATGTCGCCACACGTGCGGTGAACGTGCTTGCATTGAAGCCATGCTCGAGCTGCAGGATCTGCGTGCATTCGAACGCTTCGACCTGGGCGGCCGTAGGCGTCACGCCGTTCATGAGCTGCAGATAGCGCTCGCCGTAGCGTCGCGAAGACGGGTAGGCGTGCTCGGGATGATCTCGCAGCGCCGCGTGGATCAGCGCGATCGCCGCTGGTAGTCGCGCCGCGATGACGAGACCCTCCTCTTCCTCTGTCGTGCGACCGAGATGGAGCTCAGGCGGCTCCAGCGACAGCAGCGGGGTGATCGCCTGGAGAGTCGCCATCGGGTGAGCGCCGTGCCGTGCAAGTTCGCGCAGCGACGCGGCAATCTCACGCGGCAGGCGCCCGGCATGCCACAAGTATTCCTCCACCTGCGCAAGGCGCGCCGCATCAGGCAGTTCGCCGAACACCACAAGGTGCATGACTTCCGCGAACCGCCGCTCCGCCAGAGATTCGATCGAGCAGCCCCGGTAATACAGCCTGCCCGCCTCGCCGTCGACCAGCGACGTCGCCGTCGTGTCCGCCACCACCCCTTCGAGGCCCTTTCGAACGTCAATTGCTGCGTTCATCGTCGTCTCCAAGGATCGTTGTCATCCTCCGCGCAACCTAATCCCTCAGCCGCGCGTAAGGCGACGGGGCCGCATCGATACGCGCATCAGCGGGCGTGATGGCATCGATTCCGCTGATGGCGCTATCGAGCACGCCAATGCCGCCGACCTCCGCCCGCGGACACGCTCAGCGTTCGTGGCTCATGAAAGGGCGGCAGGCGCCGCGAGTGCGGAACGCCCGTGGACCTTTCTCTTATTGCAGCGCGAGGCCACAATTCCCGCATGCAGATCGAGCGCAACGAAATCCGCTGCTTCCACGCCGTCGTCGAGGCGGGCGGGTTCAGTCGGGCGGCCGAGCGGCTGGATCTGTCGCAGTCGGCCGTGAGCCAGGCGATCGCGAATCTGGAGCATCGACTCGGCGCCGTGCTGCTTCGGCGCGGCAATCCCCCGCAACTGACCGAAGCGGGCATCCGGTTGTTGCGCTTTGCAGAAACGGTCATGAACGAGGAGCGTGAAACGCTCGCCGATATCGCACAGATCAAGTCAGGCGCGCTCTCGAATTTGTCGCTTGCGCTGTCGCCTGCCGCGAACGCCCGGTTCGGCATCGATTTGCTGAAAGAGTTTTCCGAGCGCAATCCGCTGACGCGTCTCAAGGTCGTCGTCGCGCCGAGCCGCGAGATTGTCTACGGCGTTTCCGACGGGCGCTGGGAGCTCGGCTTCGGCCCGCTCCAGCATTCCATGCCGGAGTACTTCGCCTTCCATCCCTGCTTTTCCGAAACCCGCCGCCTGATGGCCGCGCGTGATCATCCAAGCCGCGAGGCGCTGCGCCGTGATCCGCGCGGGACGCTGCGCACGCTGCCCCTGGTGACGTCTTACCTCGATGAGCTCGCGCGACGTCCCGGCGGCGATCGCTTGCGCAACGCGTTCGCTTCGGTCTGGGAGGTGAGTCACATGGATCTGCGGCTTGCGCTCGTCGCTGAAGGCAAAGGCGTCACCTACGTGTCGGATCTGGTTACGAACTTGCCCGGCGATCTGGTTCCGATCGAAGGACTGCCGTTCTCGAGCATCGAGCGGCAGGTCGGTGTGTACTACCTGCGGCATCAACCTCTGTCGCAGGCCGGTGCGCGGTTCCTCGCGCTGTGCCGCGAGCGTTGGAATGTTTAGCGGACAGCGGACGACGGCGGACAGTGAAGAGAACGGCATACCACTGAAGGCGCGCGCAGCGTTCAGACCTGATAGCCAGTTGCCGGTCCATGACCGGCTTCTTGCACTGTCCGCCGTCCGCTGTCCGCCATTCACCTCTTCAGGCCGCCATCGGGTCAAAAATAACAAAGCGGTTCCTGCCCGAAGCCTTCGCGCGATACAGCGCCTGATCGGCGCGGCGGTACATGGAGTCGAAGTCCGTGTCGCCGCCGGCTGCGACGCAAATGCCGATGGAGACGCCGAAGTGCGAGCTGCGCGCGGCGTCGTCGGCGTACACCTTCGAGAGGATGCGGCGCGCAATCTCGGTTGCTGCGTCGAGATCGCAACCCGAGGCGAAGATCAGAAATTCATCGCCGCCCAGCCGCGCACAGACGTCCTTGTCGCGGACGCTCGCTCGCATGGCGTCGGCCACCTTCTTCAGGAAATCATCGCCGCCAGCATGACCATGCGTGTCGTTGATGCCTTTCAGGTCGTCGACGTCCACCAGGATTGCGGCGTAGCTCGCGGCGTTTGCGCTCAGCGCTTCGCTCGTCGCATTCAGCGCGCCGCGGCGATTCATCAGCCGCGTCAATTCATCGCGCAGGGACAGTTGGTGCTCTTCAGCGATGCGATGCGCCATCTCGTGGTCATAGCGCGCCGCGAGGTAACCGATGAGCAAGGCGACGAGCAACGCCGCCGCGAGCGTGCCGATGTAAATAGATCGAAAACTTGCTTCCTGGGCCAGGTAGTAGCCGATGTCGAAGTCGACGCCGACAAAACCGCTGTAGCCCCCTGCGCTGTCGTAGATCGGCGTGTGTCCCGAGAGAAACGTGCCGTACTCGTCGCGCTGGAAGTTCGGATACACGTAAGTTTGCCCTGCCGCGATCCGCCGCAGCCAGTCCGGATCGCTAGACTCGAGCTCCTCAAACGGTTCCATATAGGCAGACGCGCGCAGCGCGCGTTTCGTCACGAGCTTGTCCGACGCGGCGGTGTCGACGACGAAATAGCTGCGACCGCCGCGCTCGACCATCGTGTACACATAGAAGATGTCGGGAGCGGCGGAGTGAAAGCGCACCAGCGGAGCGAGCGCGCGTTCGTAGAGCGCTGGCGTATAGTTCGCCGCGTCGAGCAGCTGCCGATGCAGGTCTCCGTCGACGACGCTGGCTGCGAGCTGCGCAGTCTGGGCGACGTGCGACCGCAGCACTTGCAGACGGCCCTGCTTCGAAAGCGACTGCGGTATGGCCACGACGGCCACCAGGACGACGGCGGAGGCGAGCGCTACAGTCCAGAATATTCGCAGCGTGAATTGACGAAAATCGCGGATCATTGCGGACAGGGCGGTCGGAAGCCCGTGCCGGGCCAGGTTATCGTTGCACTTTCGCAAGGAGTATTGCATATGCAACGCGGCGCGGGGCAAACAGAAGTGACTAGTGAGTAGGCAGATGGATCCGCGATGCGTCTTCTGACTATTCACGAGTCACAAGTCACCATCCACTTCCGGCATCCATCCTCACAGATCTCGACAACCGAATCGGGCGCCGCTCACTATTATCTCTTCATACCGACGCCGAAGCGGTCCAACTTCGGGCATTCATCACATCGCCATCGGGGAGTCATCATGAGCATCTTACGCAACCTGCTGTTGGCCGCCGCGGCGCTGGCGGCTTTTGCATCGCCTTCCTTCGCAGGCGACGCCGACGTCACGGGCAAGTGGACGATGGCGGTCGAAACGCAGGCCGGCTCCGGCGCTCCGACGTTTGATCTGAAACAGGACGGTGAAACCGTCACCGGCCATTACAAGGGCCAGCTTGGCGAAGCGCCTGTGACAGGCACGGTCAAGGGAAACGAAGTGGTTCTGACCTTCAGGGTCAACGCCCAGGGCACGGACCTTACGGTCACCTACACCGGCACGGTCGAGGGCGACTCAATGAAAGGCAAGGTATCGCTCGGGGAGTTCGGCGAAGGAACGTTTACGGGGAAGAAGGGATAAGAGTCATTGGACGGCCTGCGGCAGGAAGGCTTCCGGCGTAAACGCCTCCAGCACGAAAGCCTTCGGCAGGATGGCTTGCGCAGATCATATGAGCCTTTCCGACCTACAACTCTCGGCGGAGCCGTGACTTTAGTTGGTCACGGCGTCTGAATCTCGTTCTGACTTGCCGCGGCCTTCCTGCCGAAGGCCTTCCTGCGACCGCCTGCTTGCCAACGGCCGTCGTTAAGTTAGTCGAGTCCCTTCCAGCAATGCATCTGCGCCAGTTCGATAGAGCTGCGGCGTTGCGTTCGCCAGCGCCGTTCACGCAGCTCACGTTCACGGCGCAACTGCGGCCAGCGCTCCAGATAGGCTGCAAGCACGTTCCTGTCCGCTGAGTACCGCGCGAACGCATCGGCGTTCGCGGCGCGCAGCGCAATGGCGCCGTTGTAACCGCCGAAACCCTGCGTAGCGCATACGGCGCCGCCGTCGAGGTCGCCAGCGACCGGGTTCGGCTGCAGCACGAACGATTCGACGACCGACCCCAGATCCGGATCGGGACGACGCAGCGTCGGCACGCCGACAGCCGGTTTGCCGAGCAAGAACTGCAGCGCCTGCGACACGGCTTTCAGACCAGTTTCGCCCATCGTGTGCCCATCGCCGACGGCTTTCGGCGTCCCGACGAGCATGGGCGGCAAGGCGCCTGTGCGACCCTGCCGCTGCGCCGCGGCGGCGCGCGCACTCGAAGCGGTGGCGAGATCGGTCTTTGAGTTGGTGCGCGTGCCGGTCGCATGGGCGACCAGGTACTGAAAGTCTGCAACGCCATAGCCGTGACCGCGAAAGGAAAGCTCGAGCGCATGAATGAGCGCGTTCTCGCCGCCGAAACCCACGCCGGCGAAATGCGCCTTGCCGCCCGCTTCGCCGCTCTGACCCCAGCCCGTGATGATCGACGTGATATCGAGGAAGTTGCGCAGCGCGAAGTCGAGCGTCGTGATGACGAGGCCCGAGCCGCCTTCGCCGACGACGGTGCCGCTCGCGTCGATGTCGAACGGCGCCAGGCAGTCGGACACGTGACGCTGATCCGCAGGCGACCGCGAGGCGTTGAGCGTGTCGAGCTTGCTGCGCGTCATCAGAGCGCCGGGCCCGAACGCGTCGAGGATCTGCCAGCGCGGACGAGTCGCGGCGTCCGCCGCGGTCCACAGCGCCATGGCCGGCCTGTGAAAGCCCGGATAGTCGAGGACCATCTGCGGAGCGAATTCGCAGAATACGATCGAGCTCGATGCGCATGCGCCCGACGCGTTGAGCGGCGACTGCGGCACGCGCATGTAGCCGCTCGCTGAGCGCAGCGAATCGAGCAACGCGGGATTCTTGAGCGATTTGCTGAGCGAGTACGACGGCGCCAGCATCGTGGAAAGGAGCGCCGGACCATGCGTCGAGAGCGAGCTCGCAAGCCGCAATGCGAACTTGTCGCGCAGCTTGTCGTTTTCAACTTCCGGCGAGCCGGCGGCGCGTAACTCGGCCAGCGAGTCCATACCCTGGAACGCTGTGCCGCCCGCGACGCGGAAGTCGTAGGGATTGGTCAGCAGTTCCGACAAGGGCGCCGGCAGCGCCGCAAGCGCTCCAAGACCTGCATACGCAAACAACTGCGCTTGCAGCGAAGGCCCGACGCGCGGGTCGTCGTCGAACAGGCCGTACATGTCCTTGAGCACGGAGTCGCGGACGTCGCGATACATCAGGCCGGCGAGCCTGCGAAGTCCGCCGCTTTCGAAATCATGCGGCAACGCGGCCGCAATATCGGTGACGACGCCGCCGCTCGCGGACGTCAGTTCGTCGAAATACCGGATGCCCAGGTTCGAGCGCAGGCGCTGGCCGTGACGCTGCTCGATGTCCGCGAGCGTCGCCGGTTCGCCGTTCGTCCAGCGAAGCTGTAGTGAACCATCGGACGCTGCATCAATATCGATCAGACCGGCGTCGAAAGCGGCGAACGCGATGAATTCAGGGGCGCCGGTTACGCGCGCCAGGTAGGTTTCGGTGGCGCCGACCGCGGAGACCGAGCACGGAGTGCCGATCGTGACGAGGACTTTGTCAGCCGTGAGCACGTGAAATCCGCAGAGTGAGGATAAACGAGCGCGAAGGATACACCCCGCCGCGGCGAAAGCGCCCGGTTGAGATGGCCGGAGACCGGAGGCTGGCGGCCGGAGGTAGAAAGATCGTGCTGATTTGAGTGCACCGCTGACGAAAGGCGATCGTCATGCGAACGATGCGTATCGTGTTTCTACCTCCAGTCTCCGGCCTCCAGCCCCCAGTCGGTGTTCGCGGCCGCGAGGCTGCAACACCTCACGCTGCGCTGCGCCGGTTCACCCGAAACGCTCCGGTGCGAAGCGTCTCGTACTCGCGATCCATAACGACCGTGCGGTTGCGGCCGCGCTCCTTGGCTGCGTACAGCGCCTCGTCCGCCAGCTGAAAGAAGCCTTCGGTATGACGGCCTGGCATGGGTTGGACGCACGCGGCGCCGATGCTGAATGTGACCAGCGGGCCGACTGCGGAGGCAGGGTGTTCGATTGCGGCCCGCGCAAGCGCGGCGTGCAACTGACGGCACAATTCCTCGACCTTGTCGCGTCGCATGTCATAGAGCAACACGGCGAACTCTTCACCGCCATAGCGCGCCGCCAGATCGAGCGGCCGGCGCGCCGCGGCGGGCAGCAGGCTCGCCACCTTCGTCAGGCACACGTCGCCCGCCTGGTGACCGTTGTGATCGTTGAACGCCTTGAAGTGATCCAGATCGACCAGCAGCAACGCGATCGGGGCCTGCTCGCGAATCGCCTGCTGCCAGAGGCGCGCCATATGCTCGTCGAACATCCGACGGTTGTGGATCCCCGTCAAACTGTCGCGGTTGACGGATTCGCTCAGCACCTGCGTGGCCAGATAGTTGCTGCGCACGCCTCGCTGGAACGAATAGTGGACGGCAGCGCCGACGGCGGCTGCGAACGACAAGACCGCCACATCGAAATAACGCTGCGGGCCGGTGATGCCGGCGAGGTAGCCGCCAATTCCGTAGGCGGCGACGACCAGCAGCGAAACGCTCACAGCCTGCGCCTGCAGCATGCCGAACAGGAAGTAGGGCGCCAGCACGATCAGGGGCATGCACGAGCTCAGCGAGTAGCCCTGCGGCTGCATCAGAAGGTCCATCGCAACGAACGCCAGCGCATGAGCGGGAGCGACGATTTGCACAGTGAGTCGAAACCAGCGCCAGTACAGGTTCGTGTACGACACGATCAGGAGCGCCGCCGCACTTGGCGCTATGACCCCGAAGCGCAGCACATCCAGGATGAAATGATTGCCGGCGCCGAAGATTTCATCGCGCATCGCGCGAAACGGGCCGCCGGCCAGCAACACCACGATGATGTTGCCCATGGCGAACCACATTGCACTACGAATGCGCGAACGCGAGTGCCCGGCGTACCAGAGGCGGAATTGCGATTCGAGGGGCTGCTCGAACGAGAGCCGCGGAATGGCTTGCGCCAGCACCGCTCCTGCGCGACGGATCAACGCGGCCGCCGTGTTTTTGCTCGACCGGGATTCGGTCATGGAGCTGGTGCGCCTCTAGGATAAGGAGACATAAACATAGTGAGGCGAACCCTGAAGCGCGCGGATCACCGTCACAGCAACAGGGGACCTGTATCACGAAACAGGTCGAAGAAACTGCACAGCGGGGCGGCGTGTGTGACGCGCGTCACGAATGCGCGGGCAGGCGCCTCGGTCGGCGAATCGGGAGTCGGGAATCGAAGCCGGAATCCGGAGCGCGCCTGCGGTGCTCTTTGGACCAAACAACCATTCCGTCGAGCTTATGAACCCTCCCTATATTCCCGATTCCCGACTCCCGAGTCGAAGCGCGGCGACGCCCTGCGCGAATTCCGCATCCCGGCAGTCGATCAGGGAGAGTAAACAGGACCTGGTCGTCATTGCGAAGGGGAGAAGTATGCGACGGCTTGCGCAGCGTCTGTGGGCGGCAGCGGCGTGCGGCGTTCTGACGATGGGCCCCGTCGCCCTTGCACAGGAACCGTTGTGGGTGGGCGTGTTCGAGAACAAGAACCAATCGAGCGACGGCATCCAGGCCGCGATCGAGACGGCTGTGGCGAAGATGAACTTCATCAAGCGGCCGATCGCGCGCAGCCGCCTGAAGAAAACGAACGAACCACACAAGAAGATCGTGATCACGCAACGAGCTGACGTGATCAGCGTCGCCTTTGACGACCGCAAGCCCGTCCAGATGCCCGCGGACGGCAGGCCGATCAAATGGACGCGAGACGACGGCGAGGTCTTTGACGTCTCGGTCGCGGTGACCAGCGAAGGGTTGGTGCAGACGTTCACGGCGGAAGACGGTCAGCGGGTCAATACGTTCAGCGCGAACGATGCTGGCCAGATGACGATGGAGGCCCGCCTGACGAGTCCGCAATTGACGACGCCGGTGATCTACACCCTGCTGTACCATCGAACGTCGAAATGAACCGTGCCGCTCACCGGCGGCAAGCGGTCGCTCGCCGACGCAGGCTTCTATCGCGGGCGATAGAGGGGCAGCATCGGCCCGAAGGTTCGCAGGCGCATCGCCGGCCGTCTTCTGTGAGAGAGGAGCGTATGAGCAGCATGAGACCCGCATCCTTGCTGGCGTTGCCGGTGGCGGCCTTGATGCTCGCGGGATGCGATGAGCACGAGAGCGACGCCGGACCCGTGCTCACGGAGACGCGGGAAGTGGGCGAGTTCGATTCGATCGACATGGAGGGCGCCGCGCGCCTTGAGATATCGGTCGGATCCCCCGAGTCGCTGACCATCGAAGCGCGCGAGGACGTTGCGAAGCGGGTGAACGTCGAGGTTCGCGGCGACACGCTCCATATCAAGAGCAAGCCGAAGGACTGGTTCATCTCCAACGGACGCCCCCGGGTCACGCTCCGGATCACCGTGCCCAAGCTCGAATCGCTGCAGCTCGAAGGCGGCAACGACGTTCGCCTGACGGGATTCGACGGCGGCGAATCGCGAATCCGGGCGCAAGGCGCTGCACACATCAAAGCGAAGGGTCGGCTCGATGAGTTGACCGTTCACATGGCGGGCGCCGGACATGCGGATCTCAGCGATCTGATCGCCGATGAAGCGAAGATTACCGTCGACGGCGTCGGCAGCGTCTATGTGCATCCTAAAGATACGCTCGACGCCACAATGAACGGCGTCGGCGCCATCCTTTACACGGGCAGCCCGCGCGAGGTGAACACGCACATGAACGGACTCGGCACGATCGGGCGGCGCACGGCGAACGATCGCGAGGATTCAGATGAGCCGATCGATCCGGATACGCTGCAGCCGGAGTATGAGGATACGGAGAAGAAGCAGATCGTTGAATCGACTGAAGTGATCTGAGAAGGCTAACTGGTCAACTGGCGACTGGCTGCTGGCCAGGCCAGGACGCCCCTAAGACGCCGCGGCGATCGCTACGTCAAGCCAGATCCACCAGGGTCGCTGGAACCTGGCGGCGGAGCAGCGCATTGCGCGCCCGCCATTGCTCCTTCTCATCGAGCGTCTCAATGAAGGTCACTTCACCGCCCGCCAGCAGGGCGACCGGCAAACCGTCGCGATAAAGGACGCGATTGCCCGTCAAGGAAGGGAGCCTTGCGCCGGGCGTGATGACGCCGATCAGGTTGAGCGGATCCGCCGCCGACAGGGACACAAATTCATCGCTGGCGGGTTTGCGTCTTGCATCTCGCAACAAACCCACCGCTTCCGGCAAGGCGAACTGTTCGCCGGAGAAACCGGCGACGAATCTTCCGCCGCGAATTTCACCGCGCGCCTCGAGGCGGCGCAGGCACATGAGCAGATCGCGCCACGGCGGCGACCAATCGGCTTCGCGCTGAAGCAACTTCCAGAAGATCACGCCCCAGCGGCGCAGGAGCGTGCGACAGACATGCTCGACAGCGTCCGGGGCGCGGGGATCGGGGCTCGGGGCTTGGGTCGGAGAGGGATTTTCTGATTCTGACCCGAGCCCCACGCCCCACGCCCCACGCCCCCTGCGCACCAGCGCCCATCTTCCCGCGTCCTGCATTCCGAAGATCGCGATCCGGCGCTTTCGTCGCGCATCCCTTGCCGTCGGACGGCGTCGATCTGAAGGCAGCAGCAGTGCGCGCAAGCCGCCGAAGCTATCCGAGTTCACGAGGCCAAGCGCAACGAGCTCGCCGAGCGCCTCTTCAACCTGATTCGGCAGGAGGCCCGCGTGCTCGACGATCTCATCGAAGAAGGATGCGCCGTTTGCGTGAATGAAATCGGCGACCTGCTGAGCCTTCGGCGTCAGCGGCTGGCGCCCGGGCTGCGCCGCGATCGACGACCAGAGGCGCATATTCTTGCGGGCAAGAAGCGCGATGGGGGTCGACCGCACCGGCGCCGCGCCGCGTTCGGCGTCGCCGTTGCGCGAAGCGAGGCGCGTCCACACGATGCGACCGGCGAGGCACTGTTCGTCGAGCCAGGCGGGTTCGTACTCTGCGATCCGCACTGGCAACAGTTCCGTTTCCCAGGCGCTCGCGGGCGCATCGAAGCCTTCGAGCTGTGCGAGCACAGCGGCCACAGAGTCGGGGCCTTGCATGCGCGCGCCTGGCGTGACTCGCTGCCATTCGAACAGGAACCGCAGAAAGTCGCGCGCCTGCACCGGCTCGATTTCCGCGCGCAGCCGTTTGACCGTGTAACGATGAATGCGTGCGAGCAAGCGGCGAGAGCACCACTGCGACGAAGAAGTCGGGACTCGGGGCTCGGGGCTCGGGTCAGATGCAGCAGCTTCGTACTGCCCGCGCATCGCGGCGCCCTCGGCTTCCAGGGCCAGCAGCGCGGCGTCGATGTCGTTGATCGAGACGCCAAGCGTTGCGGCGATTGCGGCTGCGGTCGTCGGACCGACTCCTTCGAGTCGACCGCGCACCACTTCACGCAGCGCGTCCTCGCGAGCCCACTCTTTCATATGAGTGGGCGGAACCGTGAGCGGTGGATCGAAGGTCGCGCCGGGGAATATCGCAGCGAACAGCGGCAGACGTTCAGCAGTGCTGATGATCCCGGGATCGCTCGAGATTGGCGCTTCTGACCCGGGCCTCGTGCCCCGCGCCCCGCGCCCTCTCAGCTTCGTCGCCCGCCGCCGCGTCATCAGCTCGTGCAGCAACGCGGGCCACGAGGGTTCACGTTGGGCTTCCTCGTCCGTCACGAATGTGAGCCACAGGAGCGCATCGTGCAATTCATCGGCCGTCGACGCGTCAGGCCACGCTTCTTTCCTCACCCGTGCAATCGCTTCGGGATCGAGCTTGCCGATGTCGGCGGCAGATTCCGGATCGATAAAGCGACGGCTCATCACCGCCTGCGTGCGCCGTTCTTCGAGGGGTGCATCGTCGAGATAGGCGTACGGTCGCGCCGACAACACTTCCAGCGCGAGCGGCGAAGGTTCCGTCAGGTCGCGTGCTGCGACCAGGATCTCGCCGCTCGAGAGCCCTTGAGCAGCCGCTCGAAGCCCTCGATGTCCATGGCCTCTTCGAGGCAATCGCGCACCGTCTGCTGCACGAGCGGATGGTCGGGAACGACGATATCGCCCACGAGGTTCTCGCCGCATGCGACCTGGTCGGGGAACACCGCCGCCAGCAGGTCCTCGGCGTTCATGCGTGCGAGCGGCGCCGGCACTTTCTTGCCGCCGCGGAAACGCGGCAGCGCGAGCGCGATGGAGGCGTCCCAGCGCCATCGCGTGGTGAACATCGGCGCAGCGAGCAACGCCTGAATCAGGATCTCGCGGGCCGTGTTTGGGTGCAGATATTTCGCGACGTCGATCAGCTCAAAGCTGTGGGCAGTGGTGAGCGACAGGATGATCGTGTCCTCGGTCGCCGCGGCCTGCAGCTCAAAGTTGAATGTGCGGCAGAACCGCTTGCGCAGCGCGAGTCCCCAGGCTCGATTGATGCGGCTGCCGTACGGCGAATGAATGACGAGCTGCATACCGCCGGCTTCGTCGAAGAAACGTTCAAATACGATTGTTTGCTGTGTGGGCAGGCAACCGAGCGCCGCGTGTGCGGAAGCGAGATACGCGATCACTTGCGACGCCGCGGCGTCTGACAAACCGACCTGGTTGGTGAGCCAATGAAGGGCTGGGGACTGGGGGCTGGGGGCTGGAGGTAGAGCGTCGCTCCGCGACACACCCTCACCCGCGCTGCGCGCGACCTCTCCCGCAGGAGAGGTATTCTTTTCTTGCCTCTCCCCGGGGGAGAGGCCGGGCGCCGGCCCGGGTGAGGGGGCGCGCAAGCGCTCTTCGACTTCCATGCGCAGGCGCGAAACCGCCACGGACAATTCATCGGTGCGTCCGGGGGCTTCGCCGAGCCAGAAGGGAATCGTCGGCGCTTCACCGCGTGCGTCCTCGACGCGCACCGTGCTGCGCTCGACGCGAATGATGCGGTACGAACTGTTGCCAAGCTGAAAAACGTCGCCCGCGAGGCTCTCCACGGCGAAGTCCTCGTTGACTGTGCCGACGAGCACGCCTTCAGGTTCGAGCATGACCTGATAGTCGGCTGTGTCCGGAATCGCGCCCCCGGACGTGATTGCGGTGAGACGCGCGCCTTTGCGACCGCGCAGCGTGTGATTCACGGCGTCGTGATACAGCAGCGCGCCCTGACGGCCGCGGCGCGTCGCAAATCCTTCGGCGAGCATCCGGACAATGTCATCGAACGCTGCGCGCGTGAGATCACGGCAGGGATAGGCGCCGCGCAACAGTTCGTAGAGCTCCGTGTCCCCATAGTCCCGCGCGGCGACTTCCGCGACGATCTGCTGCGCGATGACATCGGTCGGCAGGTTCGGAATCTTGAGTCGATCGAGTTCACCGCGACGCACGCTGTCGAGCAGGGCGGTGCACTCGACGAGATCGTCGCGTGACAACGGAAACAAGCGACCCTTGGGCGTGCCGTCCACCGCATGACCCGAGCGGCCGACGCGTTGCAGAAACGCATTGATCGAGCGCGGCGAACTCAACTGACAGACGAGATCGACGTCGCCGATGTCGATGCCAAGCTCCAGAGAAGCCGTAGCGACCAGCGCCTTCAGTTCGCCGCGCTTCAGACGCTGCTCCGCATCGAAGCGCAGCTCCTTTGCAAGGCTGCCGTGGTGAGCCGCGACCGTGTGAAGACGCGGGGCCCGGGGCGCGGGGCTCGGGTCAGAAAAAGAACCTGTCTCGTCGTGCTCCTCTGGCCCGAGTCCCGCGCCCCGAGCCCCATGTCCCGATCGGCCGTCGAGCCGCTCGGACAAATGTCGGCACACCCGCTCCGCGAGCCGTCGTGTGTTTACGAACACCAATGTCGTCCGATGTTCGCGGATCAACTGCGCAAGCCGATCGTAGATCTGCGTCCACACCTCGTTCGACATCACCGCTTCGAGCGGCGAATCGGGCAACTCGATCGCGAGATCTCGATGGCGCACATGGCCGCTGTCGACGATGCTGCAATCGATGTCGTTGCGCCGACGCCCCAGCCCCACGCCCTGCAGTCCGACAAGAAATCGCGCGATGTCCTCGATCGGCTTCTGCGTCGCCGACAAACCGACGCGTGTCAGCTGGCGACCCGTCAGCGCTTCCAGGCGTTCAAGCGAAATCGCAAGGTGCGTACCGCGCTTCGTGCCGGCGACCGCATGAATTTCGTCGACGATCACAGTGCGCGTCGTCGCGAGCATCTCGCGCCCGGACTGTGAGCCGAGCAGGATGTACAGCGACTCAGGCGTGGTGACGACGATGTGCGGCGGCCTGCGCCGCATCTGGGTGCGTTCGTATTGCGGCGTATCGCCGGTCCGCACCCAGGTGCGGATGTCGACGTCGCGGACCGTATGCGCGCGCAGTTCTTCGCGGATGCCCGCGAGCGGCGCCTCCAGATTGCGATTGATGTCGTTCGACAGCGCCTTCAGCGGCGACACGTAGACGATGCGGGTCTCATCAGGCAAACCCCATTGCTCGCCCTCGCGCACCAGCTCATCGATTGCGGCCAGGAATGCAGCGAGCGTCTTGCCGGAGCCGGTGGGCGCCGCGATCAACACATCGTCGCCCGACTTGATCGCCGGCCACGCATCGATCTGCGCGGGCGTCGGCGCCGCAAACGTTCTGGCGAACCACGCGGCGACTGCCGGGTGAAATAGCTCGGAAGTTTTCATACGGGGAGAGCGGCAGCATACTCTCCGCAAGGCTGCAGAAGAGCAGTATTTCGCCTGTGCGGCGTCTACTTGTCAGGAGCTGTCATGTTTTCTGAGGCACAGCAATTTCCACGCGAAACGGCGGCGCTTGTGACGGGCGCGGGCTCGGGTATCGGCGCTGCGACCGTGCGCGCCTTGCATGCGCGCGGAGTGCGAGGATTTGTGCTCATCGATCGAGATGAGCGCAGTATGGAAGCATTGAGCGAGTCGCTGACAGACGCGCAGCTCCTGCACTGTACTCACGATGTCGCCGATGAAGCGAGCTGGGTGGATACCGTTCAGCGACTGCGATCGAGCATCGGACGCCTCGATCTGCTCGTAGCGAACGCGGGCGTCGCGGATGCGGCGCCGCTCACGGAGATGTCATTCGAGCTGTGGCGGCGGGTGCTGTCCGTGAATCTTGATGGCGTCTTTCTCACGCTGAAGCATGGACTGTCGCTAATGAAGGCTGGCCAGCGCGGCGGTGCGTGCGTGGTCGTCGCGTCAGCGGCCGCGGTGAGGGCGGAGCCGGGAGTCGGCGCCTACGCCGCCTCGAAAGCCGCAGTGGTCCAGCTCGCGAAAGTCGCGGCGAAGGAATGCGCCGGCGATCGAATTCGTGTGAATACGATTCTTCCGGGCGGCGTCGCCACGCCGATCTGGCGCAATGTGCCGTTCTTCAGAGATCTCGTGCGCGATCTCGGGAGCGAGGACGCGGCGCTCGAGGTGATGGGCAAGGGGATGCCGCTCGGCCGCTACGCCACCGCCGAGGAGATCGCGTCGCAGATCGTGTTTCTGCTTTCCGACGCCGCGGGCCCGATGACAGGCGCGAGCGTTCTGGTGGACAGCGGATACACTCTTTAGAAGTGACTAGTGACTTGTGATTAGTGACTGGTCCAGGCCGAGCGCGCCGCGCTGCTCTTTGACCAATCACCAGTCACTAGCCACTAATCACTTCAAAGAAGCGTGACTGGTGAACAGAACGCGCCGCGGTTCTTTCTGACGAATCCCTGGTTACTAGTCACGAGTCACTTCAAAGAAGTTTGCCTGCTCAGCGGTCTGAACCCGCCGCCCAGCGCCTTGTATGTCGCCAACAAGGCGGTCGCAGTCTGCGTCTCGCTTTGCGCGAGCTGGTCTTCTGCGGCGAGCGCGCTGCGTTCAGCGTCGAGCACCGTCAGAAAATCTGCGACCCCGCTTTCGAAACGCACGCGCGCGAGCGTAGCGGCTTCCAGCGACGCTGTAGCGCTTGCTTGCAGATGCTTCTGTTTCGCCAGCGCTTTCGCGTAAGCGGTCAGGCTTGCGTCAGTCTCCTCGAGCGCGCGCAACACCGTTTGCTCGTACTTCGCAAGCGCGCCGTCGGCGGCAGCTTCGCGTTGATTGATGCGCTGCTTCACCCGACCGAGATCGAATGCGGCCCATTGGATGCTGGGTCCGAAAGACCAGGTTTCGCTGCCTCCATCGCCGAGATCGCCGCTGTCGAACGCATCGAAGCCCCAGCGACCGACGAAGGTGATGCGCGGGAACAGGTCGCCGACCGCGACGCCAATGCGTGCAGTCGCCGCGGCGAGGTCGCGTTCGGCGCCGAGGATGTCGGGTCGTCGTCGCAGCAAGGCTTCCGGCGTGCCGATGCTCTGCGTCGCGGGAAGTGCGGGCAAGGCCTGCGGCGCGCCGAGATCGGCCAGCAGCGTTTCAGGCGATTTACCGATGAGGACGCCGAGGCGCAGGATCGAGCGCGTCACGGATTCTTCGAGATCCGGAATCGTCGCCAGCGTCGCCGACAATTGCGCCTGTGCGCGCGACGCATCGAGTTGGGTGCCTCGACCCGCGTCGAGCCGCGCAAGCGTGATGCGCAGGGTTTCGCGCTGGTTGTCGGCGTTGCGTCGTGCGACTTCGAGCCGCTGCTGCGCGCCGCGCAACTCGAAGTACTGGCGCGCGACTTCCGCGGTGATGCTGACCTGGGTGTTGTAGACCGAGGCTTCGGCCGACTGCACTTCCGCCGAGCGTGCCTCGACGCCGCGCCGCACGCGTCCGAAAAAGTCGAGCTCCCAGAACGCATCGAAGCCTGTTTCGTAGAATTCCTGCTCGGGATTGACGCCCGGAACCTGCGTCTGGCGTTCGCTGGCGCGCGCATCGACATGCGCAGCGTAGCTCGTCACCGTCGGCGCGAAGTCCAGTCGGGCTTCGCCGCGTAGTGCGCGGGCCTCGCGCAACCTGGCGACCGCCATGCGAATGTCGTGGTTCGCCGCGAGTGCGTTCTCCACGAGATCGTCCAACTGCGGATCGTGGAAGGATTTCCAGAACTCCCGCTCGACATCCGCAGATGAGAACTGTGCGCCTTCGACCGGCACGAACTCATCCGGCGACCGTGTGTCGGGCGTGTGATAGTCCGGCCCCACTGCGCAGGCGGAGAGGAACGCCACAACCAGTGCGGCCCCAAGGAATGCTTTGATCTTTGCGCTCATACCCTCACCCTGCCCTCTCCCTTCGGTGAGAGGGAAAAAAATTCCGCGGAGCGTTTCGGGCCAGCCGCCAGTTGGCCAGTAGCCCATTCACCGTTCGGGTCACGCATGCGCCGCCTCCTCAGCCGTCGCGTGATGCGATATCAGCTTGCGCTGTCTTCGCGACGGCGCGCAGCAGCACATAGAAGAGTGGTGTCAGGAACAGGCCGAAGAAGGTGACGCCCAGCATGCCGGCAGAACACGGCGATGCCGATGGCGTGACGCATCTCCGCACCTGCCCCCGACGAAAACGACGAGCGGCACGACGCCCATGATGAACGCGATGGACGTCATCAGGATGGGACGCAGTCGCAGCCGGGCGGCTTCCAGCGCCGCCGCGACCGGCGCTACGCCGGCCAGCTCACGATCCTTGGCGAATTCGACGATCAGGATCGCGTTCTTGCTCGCGAGACCGACGAGCACGAAGAACGCAATCTGCGTGAAGATGTTGTTGTCGCCGCCGGTGAGCCACACGCCGGCGATCGCGGACAGCAGCGCCATCGGCACGACCGCGACGATCGCGAGCGGCAGCGTCCAGCTCTCGTACAACGCGGCGAGCACGAGCACGACCAGCAGCACGCACAGCGGGAACACGAACACTGAGCTGTTGCCGGCCAGGATTTCCTGGTACGTGAGATCGGTCCACTCGTACTTCACGCCGTTCGGCAGCGTCTCGGCGAGGATGCGCTCCATCGCCGCCTTGGCCTGGCCGCTCGAGTAGCCCGGCGCTGGGCCGCCGTTGATGTCGGCGGTGAGATAGCCGTTGTAGCGGAACACGCGGTCGGGGCCATAGCTCTCGCTCACCTGCACGATCGAGCCGAGCGGCGAGCATCTCGCCGTCCTGGTTGCGCGTCTGCAGCCGGCGGATGTCCTCGGCCTTGGCGCGATGGTCCGCCTCCGCCTGCGCGATCACCTGGTAGGTGCGGCCGAAGCGGTTGAAGTCGTTCACGTAGATCGAGCCGAGGTAGATCTGCAGCGTCTCGAACACGTCGTTGAGCGCAACGCCGTGCTCCTTCGCCTTGACGCGATCGACGTCGGCGCTGATCTGCGGCACGTTCACCTGGTAGTTCGAGAACACGCCCGCGAGCTCCGGCGTCTGCGCGCGCCTTCGCGATCACCGCCTGCGTGGCCTTGAACAGCTCGTCGTAGCCGACGTCGGCGCGGTCCTCGATCTGCAGCTTGAAGCCGCCGATCGTGCCGAGCCCCTGGACGGGCGGCGGCGGGAACACCACGATGCGCGCTTCCTTGATCTGCGACAGCGCGCCGTTCAGCTGGCTTCGCGATGTTCAGGCCGTAGAGTTCCGAGGACTTGCGGTCTTCGAAGGAGTCGAGCGCGAAGAACACGAGCGCGGAGTTCGGGGCTGTTGGTGAAGCCCGCGACCGACAGGCCCGGGAACTGCACGGCGTTTTGCACGCCCGGCACGTTCATGCCGATGTCGGCCACGCGCCGCACGACTTCTTCCGTGCGATTCAGCGACGAGGCGGCCGGCAGGTCGATGATCGTCACCAGGTACTGCTTGTCCTGCACCGGGATGAAGCCCTTCGGCACGATCTGGAACAGGCCCCACGTGAGCGCCAGCAGGCCGGCGAACACGCCCATCACCAGGCTCTTGTGACCGAGCACGCCGCGCACGCCTTTCACGTACTGCGTTCCGGAGCGCTCGAACACCCGGTTGAAGCGACGGAAGAATCCGCCGAACACTTTGTCCATGCCGCGGGTCAGCACATCGGGCTTGCGCGCCGTGCGGCTTGAGCAGCAGGGCGGACAGCGCCGGGCTGAGCGTCAGCGAGTTGATCGCCGAGATCACGGTGGAGATCGCGATCGTCAGCGCGAACTGCTTGTAGAACTCGCCGGTCAGGCCGGTGATGAACGCGATCGGCACGAACACGGCCACGAGCACCAGCGCGATCGCGATGATCGGGCCGCTGACTTCCTCCATGGCCTTGTAAGTGGCTTCGCGCGGACTCAAGCCGTCGCGGATGTTTCTCTCCACGTTCTCGACGACCACGATCGCGTCGTCGACGACGATGCCGATGGCGAGCACCAGGCCGAACAACGACAGCGCGTTGATCGAGAAGCCGAACGCGAGCATCAGCGCGAACGTGCCGATGATAGAGACGGGCACCGCGAGCAGCGGGATGATCGAGGCGCGCCAGGTCTGCAGGAACACGATGACCACGATCACGACCAGCGCCAGCGCTTCGAGCAGCGTGTGCACCACGGCCGTGATGGAATCGCGCACGAACACCGTCGGGTCGTAGACGATCTCGTACTTGACGCCTTCGGGGAAATTCTTGCTCAGCTCCTTCATCGTGGAGCGCACCGCGTCGGAGAGCTCGAGGGCATTGGCGCCCGGCGACTGCGCGATCGGAATGGCGACCGCGGACTGATTGCCCAGCAGGCTGCGCAGCGAGTACTGGCCCGCACCCAGTTCGACGCGGGCCACGTCCTTGAGCGTCGTCACCGAGCCGTCCGGCAACGTCTTGACGATGATGTCGCCGAACTGTTCTTCGGTGATCAGGCGGCCCGAAGCCGTGACGTTGAGCTGGTACTCGGTCCCGGCAGGCGCAGGATCGGCGCCGATGACGCCGGCGGCGACCTGCACGTTCTGTTCACGGATGGCGCGGACGACGTCGCTCGCGATCAGGCCGCGACTCGCGAGCCGATCGGGATCGAGCCACACGCGCATGGAATAGTCGCCGGCGCCGAAGATGCGCACCTCGCCCATGCCGGGCAGGCGCGAGAGCACGTCGCGGATCTGCAGCGTCGCATAGTTGCGCAGGTACACGCTGTCGTAGCGGCCGTCGGGCGAAGTGAGGTGCACGACCATCAGCAGGTCGGGCGAAGCCTTCTTGGTCGTGACGCCGATGCGGCGCACGTCCTCGGGCAGACGCGGCAGCGCCTGCGAGACGCGGTTCTGCACCTGCACCTGCGCGTTGTCGACGTCGGTGCCGAGGCGGAACGTGACCGTCAGCACCATCGAGCCGTCGCTGGTCGCCTGCGAGGACATGTAAAGCATGTTCTCGACGCCGTTGATCTCCTGCTCGAGCGGCGCGGCCACGGTCTCGGCGATCACTTTCGGATTTGCGCCGGGGTACTGGGCGCGCACCAGCACCGAAGGCGGCACGACCTCGGGGTACTGGCTGATCGGCAACTGCCACATCGCAATCGCCCCGACCAGGAAGATCAGGATCGACAGCACGGCTGCGAAGATCGGGCGATCGATGAAGAATCTGGCAAATTTCATAGGTGCACTTCGGGGCGTAAGGACGTGATGGCGTGACGGCGTAATGGCGTGATGGTGGTAATGGCGTGAGAGCGGAGTGGCGTTACAGCGTGATGAAGTTGGTTTCTGACGTCCTCATATCGTCCTCACGCTCACGCCCATTGCTGCTGACGTCCTCACGTTCTCCCGCCCTCGCGGGCGTTCGCCTTGGCGACCAGCGCCTCCGTCTCCGCGTTCTCGCGCGCGTCCATTGCAACGCGCTCCGGCGCGACAACCGCGCCCGGCTGCACGCGCTGCAAGCCGTTCACTACGACGATTTCGCCGGGGGACAGGCCCTGCTGCACGATGCGCAGGCCGTCGGTCAAACGGCCGATCTTCACCGAGCGGTACGAGACCTTGTTCTCGGCGTCGACCACGAACACGAACTTCTGGCTCTGGTCGGTGCCGATGGCGCGATCGTCCACGAGCACGGCCTTGTACGAGTTATGGCCGAGCAGCTTCACGCGCGCGAACAGTCCCGGCGTGAGGTACCCGTCCTTGTTGTCGAACGACGCGCGGGCGCGGATCGTGCCGGTGCGCGGATCGATCTGGTTGTCGACGAACGTCATGGCGCCGCGATGCGGAAAGCCCTGCTCGTTCGCGAGCTCCATCAGGACGGGATTCGCGACGTCGCGCGAGCTCGAACGATCGCCACGGCGCGCGAGCTCGCTGTACTTGAGATACACCTGCTCATCGCCTTCGAACGTCACGTAGATCGGGTCGATCGAGACGACGGTCGTCAGCAAGGTCGCGGCGTTCGAGCCGCCTGTGACGAGGTTGCCCGCCGTCACGATGGCCTTGCTCACGCGGCCCGCGATCGGCGAGGTGATGCGAGTGAATTCGAGATTGAGGCGAGCCGCATCGACGGCGGCCCGGGCGGCATCGACGCTCGCACGAGCTTCGCGCGAGGCATTGACGCGCTGGTCATACTCTTCGCGCGACACAGCCTTGATGTCGAGGAGCTTCTCGCTGCGGGTCTGGTCGGTGGCTGCCAGCTCGGAGCGGGCGATCGCACGCTGCAGCTCGGCTTCGGCCTTTGAAAGCTCGGCGCGGTAGGGGCGCGGATCGATCACGAACAACAGGTCGCCTTTGCGAACCACGCTGCCTTCGTTGAAGTTGACGCTCTCGATGTAGCCCGTCACGCGCGGGCGCACCTCGACCGACTCGACCGCTTCGAGGCGGCCGGTGAATTCGTCCCATTCGGTGACGTCCCGCGCGAGCGCCTCTGCAACGGACACCTGCGGCGCCTGCACGGCGGGCGTCGTCGTTGCATCGCTGCTGCATCCGCCGATCCCGGCCACGATGGCCGCGACCAGCGACAGCGATGCGACAGTCACAATCCCGTTACGGTGTGCGATGCGATTCATACAATAACTCCCTGGCGGCTCCTCGCTTTTTGCGAGCGCAACTGTAGGCAGCGCTGCGCTCGCGACCAATCGGGCTGGACTCATGACATTCATGACGAACGATCAGGAATCGAATCGACATGTCGATATGAAGATTTGAAAGACGCCGAAAATCTTCAGCTGCGACATGAGGATCCCTGTGTCGTGATTCGTGAGTCGGCAGATCGCGACGCGGAATCGGGAGTCGGGGATCGGACTCGTGAATCGGGAATCCGACTCGGGGACGAGTCTCGAATCTCCAGTCCCGAGTCTCGAGTCCCGGTGCGGCGGCTTGCCGCGCTTGCGCAGGTGTAGTGCAATCCTTGCGACTACAAGAAACAATTACCTGCGGGGTAGGGGGAGAACGGCATGATCGTCGTGCATCATTTGAACAACTCGCGATCGCAACGAGTGCTCTGGTTGCTGGAGGAACTCGGCCTGGTATACGAGATCAAGCGCTATCAGCGCGATGCGAAGACCATGCTTGCGCCGGCGTCGCTGCGCGAAGTTCATCCGCTCGGCAAGTCGCCGGTGATTACCGACGGCGATCGCACGATCGCTGAGTCGGGGGCGATCATCGAGTACCTGGTGAATGGATATGGCGGCGGGCGGCTGGCGCCGGCGCCGGACTCACCGGAGCGTCTGCGCTACACCTACTGGCTGCACTACGCGGAAGGCTCGGCGATGCCGCCGCTGTTGATGAAGCTCATATTCAACCGTGTCGAGAGCGCGCCGATGCCGTTTTTCGTACGTCCCATCGCGAAGGGCATCGCGCAGCGCGCGAAAGCCTCTTTCATCGAGCCGCAGCTGACTTTGCATCTTGACTACATGGAGTCGGAGCTCGGCAAGAGCGAGTGGTTTGCAGGCCCGGAATTCACAGCGGCGGACATTCAGATGAGTTTTCCGCTGGAAGCAGCGTCGGTACGCGCCGGGCTCAACGAGAGTCGGCCGAGGCTCAGGGCTTTTCTCGATCGTATCCATGCACGGCCCGCCTATCGCCGGGCGCTCGAGCGCGGTGGAAAATATGACTTTGTTCGGTGAGCGGCGCGCGATCAAAAGAGGATGACCGCCTGACCGGGACAACCAGCGAGCCAACTGGGTGCTGACAGGCGGTCGAAACGGCAGGAAAGCCTTGTTCAACACCTGCTAAAGCGCTGCGCGCAGATTGCCGATACAGCGCCGATGAAGCCATCGATGCAATCTCGCGGGCGGCCGCGCGGCGCGAAATGTGAACCGTCACACGTTTTCTGCGTGGGCGTCGCACTTGCGCGAAGCGTCGAAGCAGCGCTGCGCCAGATCTGCCTCTGGGCGGTCTTGCTTGCAGCGCCGGCCAGTTGGGCCTTGAGTCCAGACAAGGCGCCCTCCCAGTATGTGCAGGACGCCTGGCAGACCGGGCAAGGATTGCCGCAGAACTCCGCGCTGTCGGTGGCGCAAACCCCGGACAGATATCTCTGGGTCGGCACTCAGGAAGGACTGGCGCGTTTTGACGGTGCTCGATTTGTCATCTTTGATCGCCGCAATACTCCACAGATCAACAGCAATCTCATCCCCGCGCTGTGCGCCGATTCGCGCGGCCGTCTGTGGATCGGCACGGGCGCCGGAGTGGCGGTGCTTGCGAATGGGCGCTTTGAAGCCTTCGACGCCGACACGCGCCTTGCCGGCGCGTACGTGTCCAGCATCACCGAAGACCGCGACGGCGGACTCTGGTTTGGTACGGAGGTCGGTCTCTTTCATTTCGACGGCCGCAAGACCGATTTTGTATCGCTCGACGATGCGGGGAGTCATGTCAGCATTCGCGCGGTTCACCAGGACCGCGCCGGAGTCGTCTGGGTGGGCGCCGCTAGCGCGGGATTGCTGCGGCTCAGTCAAGACGGCGCAGAACGCATCGAGCTCGATCGGACGACGGGACCGCACGTGGTCAGCGCGATTCATGAGGATCCGAGCGGCGTGATCTGGCTCGGGACCGATCAAGGACGCCTGTACCGCAACGTCGGAGTCGGTTATCGCGACATGAGTCCTCGCGGGGGAATGGGCGGCAGCATTCGCGCCATCCGGAGCGATCGCGACGGCAATCTCTGGATCGCGTCGATCGGCGGCGGACTCGTCCGCATGGCGCACGGGGCGTTCACGTCCCTCGATACCGGCGAGGTTCCGAGCGACGATGTCCGCGTATTGCACGAGGACATCGAGGGCAGCCTTTGGGCCGGAACCTACGGCGGCGGCCTGTTGCGCCTGAGGGATGGGAAGTTCTCACCGTTTGGAATTCCCGAGGGGCTTCCCGGCAATCTGGCGTGGTCCGTCGCGCGACGCGCGGCCGGCGGTCTGTGGATCGGCACGGACGCAGGATTGAGCCGCTACGTGGATGGTCGCTTCGAATACCTCGCGGACGATCTTGGGCTCGGCAAGGGGCGCGTACGCAGCGTGTTCGAAGATCGCGGCGGCGCTCTCTGGATCGGCACGCCCGCACGCGGCGTGTTCCGACTGCACGACGACAAGCTCACCGAGTTCAGTCAGCGTACCGGCCTGCGCGGCGACTCGGTCAAGGCGATCGCCCAGGATTCGCGCGGCCGCATCTGGATTGGCACGGACAAGAGTCTCGCCATCGTCGAGGACGGTCGACTCGTTGAGGCGCCGGCCGCAGTGCGTGCGCTCGGGGCCTTCTCGACAAGTCTGATCCACGAGGACCGCGCCGGCCGGCTGTGGATCGCCACCGACGCATACGGTCTGCACGTGCTGGAGCACGGCGCATTGCGCCGCTACGGGAAAGAAGACGGGCTGCCGAGCAGTCGCGTATCGGCGATCTATGAAGCAGAGGATGGAACTTTGTGGCTCGGCACGACCGACGGCCTGGCTCGCCTGCGTGCAGGCAAGGCCGTCTCACTCGCGCGCGGCGTCGGGCCGCAAACGGAAACGGTTCTGCAGATACTGAAAGATCGGCGCGACCACTTCTGGATCACGACCAACCGCGGCGTCTTCTCGGTCGCCGCGTCGGAGCTCGAGGATTTCGCAGAAACTGCACGCGACAAGCTGCAGTTCACGTCGTATGGCATCGCCGACGGACTGCGCACTTCCGAGTTCAACGGCGGCAACACTTCCGCGGGCGCGGAAGTCGACGGCAATCTGTGGTTTCCCACGATCCGAGGCATCGTGCGCATCGATCCGGCGTCGATCACGACAAATCCCGTACCGCCGCCCGTGCTGATCGAAAAGATCATCGTCGACGGCGCGACCGTGCTGACGCAGGACGGCGCAACCGTGAGTGCAGGCGCGATGCAATGGGAGATTCAATACACTGCGTTGAGCCTGGTCGCGCCCGAGAGCATGAGCTTCAGGTACATGCTCGAGGGGTATGACGAGGGCTGGATAGATGCGGGCACGCGGCGCGCCGCCTACTACACCCGCCTGCCGCCGGGCGAGTACATGTTCCGCGTGAAGGCCAGCAACAACGACGGCGTCTGGAATGAAGAGGGCGCGGCGCTGCGCTTCACACTGCAACCGCGCTTCTACCAGACGACCGGTTTCATTCTCATCTGCATCGCCGCGGCGATTGCGCTCGCGGCTCTCGTATATCGGCTGCGCGTCGGCCATCTGCGGCGCAACGCAATCCGGCTGGAGGCGCTGATCACGGAACGCACGCATGCGCTCGCAGTCGCCAAGGAGGAGGCGGAGCTCGCCACCCAGGCCAAGTCGGACTTCCTCGCGAACATGAGCCACGAGATCCGCACGCCGATGAACGGCGTGATCGGCATGACTCGGCTGCTGCTCGACACGCAGCTCGATCGCGTGCAGCGCGACTACGCGGACACGATCCGCGCGAGCGCCGACTCGCTGCTCACGGTCATCAACGACATACTGGATTTCTCCAAGATCGAGGCCGGCAAGCTGGACATCGAGAATCTCGAGCTCGATCTGCGCTCGCACGTGGACGACGTCGCCTCCATCATGGCGTTTCAGGCGGCGGCGAAGGGCGTCGAGCTCATCGTGCATGTGCGTCCTGAAACGCCGGAGCGCGTACTCGGCGATCCGCAGCGCATACGTCAGTGCCTGCTCAATCTGCTCGGCAACGCCATCAAGTTCACTCAGGCCGGCGAAGTCGTGCTTGAGGTGTGCGCCGTCGGCCAACAGGCCGGCCGCGCCGTCGTGCACTTCGAAGTTCGCGATACGGGAATCGGCGTTCCGGCGGAAACGCTCGAGAAGCTGTTTCAGCCCTTTACTCAGGCGGATACCTCGACCACACGGAAGTTCGGCGGCACGGGACTGGGACTGTCCATCGTACGCAAGCTCGTTGAAGTCATGGGCGGACAGGTCGGCGCGCACAGCGAGGTCGGCAAAGGTTCTACGTTCTGGTTCACGCTGCCGCTGGAAGTCGTCGTGCACGGCGACGCTGAGCCCGCGCGCAAGGCGCGAACGCACGGCGGGCGCGTGCTGCTGGTGGATGACAACGCGACGAACCGCCGCGTGCTGACGATTCAGATGAGCCACGCGGGCTATGAGGTCGAGGCAGTCTCGTCTGCGGACAAGGCGCTCGCAGCGCTGCGTGCGCCAGGAGCGAAGTTCGACGTTGCAGTG
This sequence comes from uncultured Gammaproteobacteria bacterium, assembly GCA_963723505.1. Taxonomy (GTDB): domain Bacteria; phylum Pseudomonadota; class Gammaproteobacteria; order Steroidobacterales; family Steroidobacteraceae; genus Steroidobacter. The sequence continues at coordinate 52,909 of CAVRQU010000012.1, read as the reverse complement.
CTGGACTACAAAATGCCGGATCTGGACGGCGCCATGCTCGGCGAGCAAATCATGGCGGCGGACGACATCGCGCCGACGCGATTGGTGCTGCTCACCTCGCTCGAGCAGCGCGGCGACGTCAAGCGGTTCGCCGACATCGGATTCAGCGCTTATCTCACCAAACCCGTACGCACCAGCGAGTTGCTCGACTGCCTCGCGCGTGCAATGGCTCACGACGCGCACGATTGGCGCATGCGCAGCCAGCCGATGATCACCCGCGGCGCGCTGGTAGCCAGCGAGGAAAAACGACAGTATTCCGGTTGCGTGCTTCTCGTGGAAGACAACGCCGTCAATCAACGGGTCGCACGCCGTTTTCTCGAACGCCTCGGATGCGAAGTCGAAGTGGTGGGCGACGGCGCGCAGGCCGTCGCGGCGTGCGCGAGCAAGACGTACAGCTTCGTTCTCATGGACATGCAGATGCCGGTGATGGACGGCCTCGAGGCGACGCGCCGCATCCGCGCGGGCGAACCCGAGGGCAAACGCACGCCCATTGTGGCGCTGACCGCGGACGCGATGACCGGCACACTCGAGCGCTGCCTCACGGCGGGCATGGACGACTATCTCACGAAGCCGCTCGACATCTCGCGACTGCAGGACGCACTCGATCGTTGCATGACGACGCCGCCGCTAGCCGCTTCCCGGACGGAACCGGCGAAGACGCTCGAGGTCGAGATGCATGCGCGCCTCACTCAAATCGCCGCGGACGATCCTCAATTCATCGAGGAGCTCATCGGCGCATTCATTGCCGCCGGGGAGGAGACTGTGCGCGAACTGGAGACAGCCGCGCTCCGCAGTGACTGCGATGCGCTCGGCAAGGCGGCGCACAAGCTCAAGGGCGCAAGCGCGAATCTTTGCATCGAGAGCCTGACCGCACTCGCGTCCGAGATGGAAACCCGCAGCAAGGGGGGCGAGCAGCGCGACTGGCGTCGCGACGTCGAAACGGTTGCGGCGGAGTTCAAAAGCGTAGCGCAGCGTCTGCGGGCTTGACAGGGCGAAACGGCGTTCGGCATTACGCGTGAGTCTGCGGGAACAACCCGCTGACGAATTCGATGAACGCCTTGATCTTCGCCGTGGGCTGCCGATGCTGTGGATACACGACCGACACCGGCCAGATCGCGTCCTCGTTCCAGTCCTCGAGCACAGGTTCGAGGAGCCCCGACGCGATCTGCGCTTCGACGGAAAAATCGAGCGAACGCACAAATCCTGCGCCGCTGACCGCCGCCGTAACGGCAGATTCCGGATCGCTGAACGACAGCGACGCGAGCGGCGTGACTGACTGCTCGACGCCGTTCTTCCGATACAGCCAGGGACGGATCAGGTTGCTGCCGAGCTTGAACATCGCAATGCATTGTTCGGGCTTCAGATCCGCAGGCGTCTGCGGCCTTCCCACGCGGGCGATGAACTCGGGCGAGGCGCACGTGACGCCGCGAAAACTGCCGACGCGCCGCGCGATCAGGCTCGAATCGCTCAAATTGCCGACACGCAGCGCCGCATCGATGCCTTCCTGCACCAGGTCGATGAGCCGGTCGTTCATGCTCATCTGGACGGTAAGCTCAGGGTTCTGCTGAATGAAACGCGGCAACGCCGGCACGATCATGCGCCTCCCCAGGGAGACGGGCACGTCGACGCGCAGTCGTCCACGCGGCACGCCGCGCGATTCCGACACTTCGTTTTCGGCCTGATCGAGCTGTACGAGCGCATCACGGCAACGTTCGTAGAAGCTGGCGCCAAGGTCGGTCAGGCTGAGCGAACGCGTCGTGCGGTTGAGCAGGCGTGCGCCGAGGCGCTCCTCGAGCCGGCTCACGGCCTTGCTGATCGCCGAGGGAGACATTCCGAGCGTCTGCGCAGCGGACACGAAGCTGTGGGCCTCGACCACTTTTGCGAACGCCACAATGTCGCTGAAGTTGTTCACGTCATTATTTCCGTCGAGTCACGGAACCGAATTTTAGGCGCGCGATTAATGACAATGGAGCACCAGTGTAATCGCGCGCGCCACGGTTTACCCGAGCGGAACGCCCGCTTAATGTATCGCCCCGGTGTATCCGCCCGGCGACGCGCGGGACAGCCGGGAACCCCCTCGCCAGGAAGGCTTGAGGGTGATATCGCCGAAGATGCGTATTGTCGAGTGGTAACAAGTCAGAGGTAGTCATGTTTCTGGTAACGGATGTGACGGGTCATGTAGGCAGGGCGGTCGCCGCCGAGCTTGCGAACCTTTCCGTTGCTGTGCGCGCCCTGACGTCCGAACTGGCGGATGCGCCTGCTTTGCCGCCGAACGTGGAAGTCATGCGCTGCAATTTCGCCGATGAGGCGAGTCTGTCGCGCGCGGTCGAGGGCGTTGAAGCCGCGTTCCTCGCTTGTCCCTATACGCCGCAGATTACCGAAGCGCACATGCGCTTTGTGCGCGTCGCGAAAAGCGCCGGGATGCAGCGGCTCGTGCAGCTTTCGGGCGTCGGCGCCAATGCAGCGATGTGTTGCGCGCGCCTGTTGCGCTGGTTCGGCGAGGCGGAGGCGAGCGTTGCAGCGAGCGGTATGAAGGTCACGCGGTTGCGGCCGACAATGCAGTTTCAGACGTTGCTGGAGTTCGCGCCGACCATCGCCCAGCAGGGATTGATTGCGGGCCCGTTCCGTTCCACGCGCTGGACCTGGGTCGATGCGCGGGACGTGGCGTCCGTGGCCGTCGCCGCGCTGCGCGATCCAGTGCACGCGGATCAGACGTACACAGTGACCGGATCCGAATCCATCAGTTTTCCCACCGTCGCCGAGCGACTCGGACAAGCGTTCGGCAAGGTCATTCGTTATACGGACATCACGGCCAACGAGGCGCGCGGGTGGTTGCAGGCGAAAGGCGTTCCGCCTGTGATGATCGAAGCGAAACTCGAACTCTGGGACGCCTGCGCCTCGAACCTGATCAACGTCGCGCCAACGAACGTCGTGAAAGAGGTGACTGGCCGTGAGCCGCGCTCGCTGGAAGAATTTGCGAGCGACTACCGCCGTCAGTTTGGAAGGGAATAGCGACTTGTGGCTGGTGACTAGCCGGATGCGGGCGCCCGACGACCCTTGGTCGCCAGTCACCAGTCATTAGTCACTTCGCGAGGGACAACTCGCCCGGCGACACCGCGATCTCCACCGACCGATTCTCATTGTCCACTGTTGTGAGCGTGACCTGACGTCGCCACACGCGCGCAATGTATTCCAGAACCTTGCGGCCGCGCTCCGGATCGAGGCCGCGTCCGTCCGTGACGTGATCGTGGAGCAACTCGAGCCTGCCGTCGACATGCACGCGCGCTGCGCTCACCGTCGGTGCGCCGAAGCCATACTTCGGCGCGAGCAGCGCATCGTGCAGCGCCGACAGGTCCATCTCCTGAACCGTGAGTGCGCCGCTCGCGGGTCCCTTGTAGCGGAAGAGCTTCAGCTCGGTCGCCAGCTCGAACGTCAGATGATTGCGCACAAACGCGAAATCATCATCCTCACACATGATCTTGCGCGCGTGCTCGAGCCCCTGTTTTTTGACGATGTCTTCCCAGATCGAGAAGCCCAGGTGATAAGGGTTGGTGGACAGAGCGACATTGTCGCCGCTCGCGGTCGGGCGCACGACGTCCGAGTGGCACTTGATCGCGTCGACGTAGGCGGACTGCGGCAGAAAATCGGCTTCGCGCAGCAGCCGGGCGTGCCAGTACGAGGCCCAGCCCTCGTTCATGATCTGGCAGGCGAACACAGGGTAGAAATAGAACGATTCTTCGCGTACGGCGAAAAAGATGTCGCGCTCCCACGGTTCGAGTTCGGGCGCGTACTGCGCGATGAACCACAACAAGTCCTTTTCCGGGTGCGGCGGAATGGGCGCACGTTTCGCCGGGACCGGTGCTTTGCGGACGCACGGTGTCCGGACCGAGCGCGGCGAAGCGGCGCGCGAAGGGATCGTCGGAGGCAGGCGCGCGCTCCGGCAGCGTCTCCGCATAGCGCGGCCTGCGCAGCCCTGAGTCGATATCGATGTGCTGCTCGAGGGAAAGGGCTGCATCGAGCACCAACTCGACGCGCTCGACGCCATGTTCCTGAATCGCCATGCCGATCTGGCGCGCGTGCGCCGCGGCCTGCTCGACGATGTGCTCGCCGACCTGATCCTGGCTGCGGCGAAACAGCAGATTGTTGGTCGAGAAGTCCGCGTGACCCAGGACGTGCGCCGTCACGAGCACGTTCTCCGCAGCGCTATTGCTCTTCGCAAGATAGGCGCGCCCGGGGTTGCCGGGGAAGACGACCTCGAACAGGCGCGACAATCCCATGCGGTGCTGAATCAGCTGGTAGATGTACCGCACGCCGAACGACCAGTGCGGCATACGCACGGGCAGACCGTAGATCGCGATCTCGGTCATGAAGCTTTCCGGCACGACTTCGAACTCGACCGGGTGGTACTTCAGCCCCTGCGAGCGCGCGAGTTGCTCGATGCGAGCGATGTGTCGATTGCCAGTCTTCGCTCATGCGAGGCAGACCTCGGGCTGGGGGCTGGGGGCTGGGGGCTGGGGGTCAGATCCGCACGCGATCAAACGCAACGCGCTCTACCTCCAGCCTCCAGCCTCCAGCCTCCAGCCCATTCTGCAATGTCGTAGACATGTCGAATCGCTACGTGCCTCGGAGGCGTTGCGTGAAAAAGTGCCGCACGGCGTTCCAGATGTCGTCGGCGCCGCTCACGCGATAGGCGCCGATATGGTCGGCGTCGCGCGCCAGATCGACGAACAGACGTCCGATCTCGCTGTCGGGCGCGGCGCCCGCGAGCGGCGCTACTTCCAGGAATCCCGCGTAATTGCAGTCGTCAGCCAGATCCTCCAGCGCGGCGAGCGCCTGCGGCTGATCGGAGGGGAAGTTCTCGCCATCGGAAGCGTAGAACAGATAGACGTTGTATTGGCTCGGGCTATAGCGCTCGTCGATGATCTCGCGAACCTTCTTCAGTCCCGCGGACGCGACGGTCCCGCCTGTGCCGCTCACGCGGAAGAATTCCTCTTCCTGGAATTCCCACGCATCGGAAGTGTGAGCGACGAATACCAGATCGAGATGACGATACTGCCGTCGCAGGCCCTGAATCGCCCAGAAAAAGAACGTCTTCGAGATCTGGCGTTCACGCTCGCCCATGCTGCCGGACACATCGAGCAGCAGGATCACCACGGCCTGCATCGTCGGCTGCTCGCGCTTCGCGAGCTGCCGAAAGCGCAAATCGTCATCGGTGAAGGCTGGCGACTCGGCGCCGGATGCGCTCTGGACGCCGCGGCGTTTGATCGACTCCTTCAGCGAGCGTCGTCGATCGAGACGCGAGCGTGCGCCGCGTTTATCCCAGCCTTCGCGCGTCCAGTCATCCTCTTTGGCCCGACCCGCCTTTGCTTCGAGGTTGGGCAGCTGCATCTCTTCCCACAGCCAGTCGACGATGTCGTCGATGCGGAACTCGAGGGTGTACTGAATGCCCCCGTCCTCGTTGCCGCCCTGACCGCGCTGATTGTCGCTGTCCTGCTGCGGGCGACCGATGCGATCGCCTGGCTTCGCCTGACCCTGCCCGACTCCCTGCTGCTCATTCGAATTGCGGAGGCGGAAACGGTAGTGCTCCAGCATGCGCACGGGAACACGCACCGTGCTGGCGCCGCCTGAGAGCACATCGGCGCCTGCGACGATCTGCGGCAGATGCTGCCGCACGGCGTCGCGCACCTTCTCGTTGTGACGCAGCCAGTCGCGTGCTCCTCGCGAGAAGAGGTCGTACCAGCCTGCATCGCCGGGACCGCCCTCGGGGGTTTCGCTCATGTGGCTATTGCAACCTCGTTGACTCCACGGCCGGCGCTATTCTTGCGCCAGCAGCGTTGTGACGTAGCTCAGCGCTTCCTTCGCGCTGTGGTCGTCGTATCCGTACTCCGAGGTCAGGCGTTCCTGAACCGCGGAAATTTTCTTGCGCGCCTCATCGTCGGGACGCGCAGCGGACGTGACGAGCCGCAGCACGTCGCGCCGCTCTTCAAACAGGTACTGCTCGATCGCTTCGCGCATGCGCGAATGACTGTTGAGCGTGAACTTCTCGCCCACCTTGTAAGCAACCATCGCCTTGCGCACGACTTCCTGACGGAACGTGAGTTTGCCGGACTCCGACACCTTGATCTTGTCCTCGACCGAGCGCAGGAAGCGTTCGTCGGCCGGACGCGACTCGCTGGTGATCGGATCGGTGACCTCGCGATGATCGAGCGAGGCCTCGACTTCATCGAGATATTTGTCGAGCAGCTGTTGCGCCTCGGCTTCGAAGGAGGCGAACAGCGCGCGATGGACGTCTTCCTTGACCCAGCGGTTGTAGAAGTCCTTGCGCGCCAGCACGAGATAGTCGATCCACAGCTTCTTCGCCTTGGCGTCCATACGCGCGTCGTTCTCGATCGAATCCTTGAGCGCCAGCAAAACCTCCATGCTCGTCAGGCTCTTCTTGTCGCTGCGCGTGATGGCGTTCGAGATCGAATTCACGACGAAGCGCGGGCTCACGCCGGTCAGGCCTTCCTCGGGCGCTTCAGCGCGCAGGCGCGTCACTTCCGTTTCAGGGAAGCCTTCGACGCTTTCGCCCGCAAACAGGCGGAGTTTCTTCGACAGATCGAGCCCTTCGCGTTCGGGCTTCAGCAGGCGCGTCAGCACGGCGAAGACCGCCGCGAGGCGCAGCGCATGCGGATCCAGGTGCACGTCGCGGAACGCCGGCGCCGCGGAAACGAGCTTGTTGTAGATGCGCGATTCCTCGAAGTACGACAAGGTGTACGGGACTTTGACGATGACCATGCGGTCGAGCAGCGCCTCGTTCTCCTTTTCCTGGAGGAACTTGTGGAACTCCGCAAGGTTCGTGTGCGCGAGAATCGTTTCGTCGAGATAGATGAGCGGAAAGCGCGAGACCTTTACGTTCTTTTCCTGAGTGAGCGTGAGCAGCAGGTAAAGGAATTCGCGTTTGACCTTCAGGATCTCGATCATCTCGAGCACGCCGCGACTCGCGGCGTAGACCGCGCCGGACCACGACCACGCACGTGGATCGCCTTCATCGCCGTACTGCGCGACCTTTGAAAGGTCGACGGAGCCGACGAGGTCCGCAAGATCGGCGGTCGTCGGATCGTGCGGCGCATAGGTGCCGACGCCGATGCGTGAGGCTTCCGACAGGAAGACGCGCTCGACGGGCATGCGCAGGAAGTCGCCTTCGAACTCGCGCTCCAGGCGATCGCGCGCCCAGGGGCTCAACTCACCCTTGATCTCGACGTTATAGGTTTCGCGAAATTCGGCGCGCAGACTTGCAGGAATCAGGTTGAGCGGGGATTCGTGCATCGGCGATCCCTGCAGGGCGTACATCGCGCCTTCGTCCGTGTGGCTGTACTCCTCCAGCCCACGCTTGAGCAGGATCGCCATTGTGGACTTGCCGCCCGACGGGGGGCCGAGCAGCAGAAGCAGCCGTCTGCCAACATCCGAGCCTGCAGCGGCGGCCTTGAAGTAGTCGACTACGCGACCCAGCGGCTCATCGATGCCAAACAGTTCGCGCTTGAAGAGCTCCTTGGGGCCGGCCGGCTCGCCGGCGTTTGCGGCCGCGCCGTTCAAAGCTGCGCTCGCGGCGCCGTTGACGGGCGAGTTGCGGCCGAACCAGACCAGCATGTCCCACAGATATTCGTGGCTGGTGCGCGCCAGCTGCCGGGCGTTGCCGGGAACGATCGTGCGCAGAAATTCGCCGAACGTGCCCGACCAGTGCTGGGCACGGTGGAATCGGCTATATGCGCTCAACGCCTCGACGAAGCTCTCGCTGCGCGGCGAACTTCCTCTGGGGCTGTCTGACTGCATCGAACGTCCTCCATTCAACGATGGTGCATCGAAATGAATTCGGACCCACGGCCAGACCAGGATTGTGGGTCCGAATTCACTCCGATCGCGAGCATCTGCCTCTCCTTTTCCTCATACGCTCGAACGACTCACAACGGACGCGTCAAGCATGCGCTTGTACCTTTCCGGCGTCTTGCCCAAACGCGAACGCCCGTAAGACAAAGACTGATCCATGGGTGAACATGTTCCCTCTGCGTGTGCGCCAACGGCGCGCACGCGCGCTGCGTCGCTTTTGAGCGAAGGCGCCGAAAATCGGGGATGACGAAGAACCGAGCGGCTCGTTTCGATGCTCAGAGCCGGATCGCGCAGCGTTGCGCAGTTCAGTGCGGATGACTGCGGAACATACTGCATTGATTACTCCCTTCGGCGTCATCTTGCAATGCATGATGACGCGAAATGTGAGCGCCGACTTGTGAACTACGAATATTCAGAAAGCACTCCAGGGCGCGGCCGCGCCCTGGAGGCGGTGCAAGATTCAGGCAGGGTTCAGCGGCCGCGGTTCATTCGCCTTGTTCGCATGATTGCAAGCCGCACGTCGCAAGTCGCTTGTCCCTAAGGGCTTGCCTTCAGGAATCAAGCGGCCGCTGTGACCGAGGTCACATTCGACTCGACGCCGAGCGCCTCGCGCGCCACGTCGTCCACGCGTTCGCAGAAGACGAACTGGACCTCGTTGCGGACGCTCTGCGGCACGTCTTCGAGATCCTTGCGATTGCGAGCCGGCAACAACACCTTGCGTATGCCCGCACGATGCGCCGCAACCGCCTTCTCCTTGATGCCGCCGACGGGCAGCACGAGGCCGCGCAGACTGATCTCGCCCGTCATGGCGAGGTCGCTGCCGACGGTCCTGCCGGTAATGAGCGACACGAGCGCAGTGAACATCGCCACGCCCGCGCTGGGTCCGTCTTTCGGAATGGCGCCTGCGGGCACGTGGATATGGACGTCGCTCTTGTCGAACGTCGCCGGATCGAGGCCGAAGCGCGCGGATTGCGACTTCACCAGAGACAATGCGGCCTGAGCGCTCTCCTTCATGACGTCGCCGAGCTGCCCGGTGAGAATCAGACGCCCGTTGCCGGGGATGCGCGTCGCTTCGATGAAGAGAATATCGCCGCCGACCGGCGTCCAGGCGAGTCCGGTTGCGACTCCAGGCACGCTGGTGCGCATCGCCATTTCGTTCTCAAAGCGCGGCGGCCCGAGAATCGGCTGCAGATCCGGCACGTCGACCGTCTGCGCCGTCACTGTACCTTCCGCGACGCGCACGGCGACGTTGCGGAGCACGGCGCCGATCGTGCGCTCGAGATTGCGGCAACCCGCTTCACGCGTGTAGTCGCGCACGATCTGGTGCAGCGCTGCATCCGTGATGGACGCCTGTTCGGGCTTCAGCCCGTTCGCTTCGAGCTGACGCTTCACGAGATACCGCTTGGCGATCTCGACCTTCTCTTCCTCCGTGTAGCCGGTGAGTTCGATGACCTCCATGCGATCGCGCAGCGGTCCGGGGATGGTGTCGAGCATGTTGGCGGTCGTGATGAACATGCACCTTCGACCAGTCGAACGGCAGCCCGAGGTAATTGTCCCGGAACGTATTGTTCTGCTCGGGATCGAGCACTTCGAGCAAGGCCGAGGAGGGATCGCCGTGTATTCCCGCGCCGAGCTTGTCGATCTCATCGAGCATCAGGACGGGATTGCGTGTCCCGGCCTTACGGATGGCCTGCACGATGTTGCCTGGCAGCGCGCCGATATAGGTGCGCCGATGGCCGCGGATCTCCGCTTCATCGTGGACGCCGCCCAGGCTCACACGCGCGAACTTGATGCCGAGGGCGCGCGCAATGCTCTGACCCAGGGAAGTCTTGCCGACGCCGGGCGGCCCGACGAAGCACAGAATCGGACTGCGGCCCTGGGGATTCAATTTGCGCACAGCGAGGTACTCGATGATGCGGCGCTTGATCTTCTCCAGGCCGTAGTGATCCTCGTCGAGGACGCGGCGCGCGTTTTCGATGTCGATCGATTCATCATCAACCTTCGACCAGGGCAGCTGAATCATCAAGTCGAGCCAGGTGCGCAGCATGGAGTACTCGCGCGCTCGCGTCGGACATCCGCTCGAGACGCTTCAGCTCCTTTTTCGCCTGCTCGAGCGCCTCCTCGGGCATGCCGGCCTTGTCGATCGCCTCGCGCAAGCTCGGCGATCTCTTCGCCCGACTCGCCTTCTTCGCCGAGCTGCTTGCGGATCTGGCGCATCTGTTCGCGCAGGAGCACTTCCTTCTGCCGCTCGTCGATCGCCTCGCGGGTCTGCTCTTCGATCTGACGCTGCAGGCGCAGCACCTCGACGCGCTTCGTCAGGAGCTCCGTCACCCGATCGAGCCGCGTTTTGAGATCGAGCGTTTCGAGCAGCTGCTGCTTCTCGCTCGTCTTGATGTCCATGAAGCTCGCCACGAGATCGGCGAGCGTGGAGGGCGATTCGACGGCCTGTATGGCGTTCGCAAGCTCCGCCGGCGCCTGAGGCAGCAAGCGCAATGGCTTCCGCGGACAGGCGCTTCACGTTCAGCGCGCGCGCTTCGACTTCGCTGGTTGTCGGACGGATCCGGCAGATACTCGACGCGTGCGACCATGAACGGCAGGCCGCTCTGGAAGTCGAGCACGCGAAAACGCCGCTCGCCTTGCACGACGAGATGATGCGTGCCGTCCTGCCCCGTCACATAGCGCACGATGTTCGCCACGGTGCCGACCTTGTACAGATCGTTCGCCGCTCGGCGACTGCACTATCCGGATCATGCTGCAACAGGAAGCCGACCTTGCGCTCGGAGCGCACGGCCTCCTGCGCAGCGGCCAGCGACCGCTCGCGATTGACGGCGACCGGGACTACGGTGCCCGGAAACAGCACGAGATTGCGCACCGGAATCAGGATGAGCATGTCATCCGAGATCTTCGGCGTCGGCTCGTCTCGTCGGTCGTTCGATTGTCTGTCATGGAAGCTCCGGTTCAATGCTGCGTCAGACGCAGCGACAGGCACCCGTTTACGCACGCCTGCTCGAGCAGTTGATAACGGCCTTCCGGCAATGCGATTCGTCTCTCGAAACGTCCATAAGGAATCTCCAGACGATGTACTGCTGAAGTCCGTTCATTCAGCGGCATCGGGCGAATTGCGGCGACGCTCAGTTCGCCGCGGTCGTCGATGCGCACGTGGACATGCTCGGGCGCGACGCCCGGCAGGGCGATCGTGACCAGTACTTCATGGCCATAAGCCACGATGTCCACGGGCGGTTCCCAGCGAGGCTCGGTTTGCGAAACCTGGCCAAAGCGAAAGAACTGGCGCTGCAGGCGCTGCGCCCGCTCGAGCATTTCGCAGGCTTCGGACCACATCCACGAATGCGGGTTACGTAGGGCCATGGGGTGCGCTCTGATGGGCCATGTCGCGGAGATTGGGACTGGCGCGCAGTAGTCAATAGCCTCTCGCCGGCAGGGCTGATCCGTTGGCCGTTTCGTGTTGTCCGTTGTCAGTCATATAGGCGGAAGGCACTCTCTGGGCGGACGACGCACAACGGACAACCCACAACGAGCGCCATGGCCCGCACCTTCTCAGCCGACTTCTACTCCCGTTTCTATCTCAATCCGCGCACGCGCGTGACCACCCGGGAGGACATGGCCGCGCGGGCGCGGACGATCGCGGCGCTCGTTGCGCACCTCGCGATTCCCGTGCGACGCATACTCGACGCCGGCTGCGGCCTCGGCTGGATGCGAGCGCCGCTGTTGAAGGCGTTTCCGCGCGCAACCTATGTGGGGCTCGAGGTCAGCGAGCATCTGTGCAGCCGCTACGGCTGGAAGTGCGGTTCGCTTGCGACAGTGCGCGACCGCCGGGGCTTCGACCTGATCATTTGTTATGACGTGATGCAGTACGTGTCTGAGCGCGATGCTGCGCGAGCGCTCCGTAACCTCGGTCGCATGAGTCGCGGCGCGCTGTATTTCCATGCGCCCACGCTCGAGGACTGGCGCGACAACGCCGACCGTTCCGCCAGCGACGGCGACATTCAATTGCGGGAAGCGGACTGGTATCGCTCGCGGTTGTCGAAGGACTTTCGCCACGTCGGCTTCGGGTTGCACATCCGACGCGGCGTTCCGGTCACGCAGTGGGAGCTGGAAAAGACAGGGAAAGACCCGCGAAGGACCTCCAGGAAAGAAGCAACGAAATAGTCCGAACCTGCTCTGATACTCCGGTTTACAAAGCATCTCGAGCTTTCGTTTCTCGTACTGAAGCTCCGTGCGAGGAGGATGCAGGCCTCCGGATTCTCAGAGCCTGAAGTTCAGAGTTATTTTTTTGCGGTCTTTCGCGGCTCTCCTCTTCGTGCCGCAGAGCCCTTCACGGCGCATTCACGCCGGTCGTATCCTTCGCTCACGCCCCACCTTTAACGTCGTCACGCTGATGCGTGCAACGTCGCGCAGATTGCGCCGGCCGGTCTCAAGAGCGTCGTATGCACCATGCATTTGTCGACCTATTGCTTGCTCAATCGTCATTAATGTCATTCCTGAAGTGACATTTATTGATGAATGCTCATTGGGAGAGAGTAGCGCTCAGCGGAAACATGATTGGAGCAGCGGCAATGCCGAGCCGCGTGCCCCGCAGCTAACGGGCTACGGTTATGGAGAGTTCAAGACAAATCTTTCGGGTGGCGGCCGCTTTGCTCGGCGCCGGACTCGCGCTCATCGCATTCGCGGCGAACGCGCAGGACAGACGCACAGACGCGCGCGATATTGATGCGGTGCGCGCCCAGATCGACAACGATCTGTTCACGGGTGGTGGACGCGATCGCGACTACACCGGCGGTTTCGCTGTGACGGTTTCAGGCGATGCGGCGCGCGACGGATTCTTATCGCTCGATCCGCTGCTCGCGGCAATCGACGGCGTGACAAGCGAACCCAAGAGAGATGTAAGTGTTCACTACGCGCGACAGCTGGGGCTGATGGCGTTCACACCTGGCGACACGCTTGCCAGTGCGCCGGTGGCGGGCGATCGACCTTATGCCAGCCTGATCTTCGTCGCGAACGGTCGTATGTATGTCGATGGTCGAGACGCCTGGTCGAGCAACCTGAGCGTGGGCGTGCTTGGTTTGCCGGTCGTGAGTGAGGTCCACAATTTGGTGCATGACGCGATGGGATCGGAGCGACCGCGCGGCTACGACAATCAGATCTCGGCGGGCGGCGAGCCGACCGCGAGGTACTCCCTTGCGCGGCACCGCCTGTGGATTGCTGATCCGAGCGGCGCGCTGGACGTGAAGACAACCGTGCAGGGCAGCATCGGTTATCTCACTGAAGCGAGCGCGGCGATCTCGATGCGCGTCGGGCGTTTCAATACATCGTGGTGGAGTTTCGCGCCTGAGCTCACCGACTACATCGCGCCGCCCGTTCCAGTCGAGTCCGCAAGCTCTCGCGGCGGCCCGGGAGAGCTCTTCTTCTTCGCCGGCGCTCGCATCAAGGCCCGTGCGTACAACGCGTTCCTGCAGGGGCAGTTTCGCGACAGCGACGTGACATATTCGTGGGACGAGATCGAGCCCGTCGTGGCGCAAGCCTGGATCGGCGTCGTCGCACAGATTTTCGAACAGACGCAGGTCAGTTACACGTTGAACTATCAGAGCGGGGAACTTCGCGAGGGCGAAGGCGCTCAAAGTTCACTCTGGGGCGGCGTGCAGCTCGCCCATGCTTTCTGAGGGAGTGCACCCTTCAGTGGATTGACTACCGATTTCTCGTCGATGTTTCCTTGATCCCCCTGATTAGCCCGCCTCTGGCGGGCTTTTTTTTTGTGCGGGAGGAAAGAAGAGCCGCGAAAGACCTCAAAAAAGAAGCAAATGATCGTCCGAACCGATTCTGATGCAGGGTTCGGGTGTGGCTACGCTGAGATCGAAGCTCAGAGTTCCTTTTTGCGGTCTTTCGCGGCTCTTCTCTGATTCTTGACCTTAGGCAACGCCACGCCCCTGAGTCCGGTGTGCTGCGTGCGAAAGCGCAGCGGCTTCGCTGCGTGCGCGGGCGTGCGTCGGCCCTCGGGAGCGTCGCCTGTGCCGGCGGGTTGCCAGGCGGGAATCAACTGATGCTTGCCCGCGCCGATCAGATCGGCGCGACCCATGCGCTTCAATGCATCGCGCAGGATCGGCCAGTTGTTCGCGTCATGCCAGCGGAGGAACGCCTTGTGCAAACGACGCACCTTCAGGCCCTTCGGGATATGCACCTCTTCGCTCGTATGCGTGACTTTGCGCAGCGGGTTCTTGCCGGAATGCCACATCGCCGTCGCAGTCGCCATCGGTGAAGGCAGGAACGCCTGCACCTGATCGGCGCGATAACCGTTCTGCTTGAGCCAGAGCGCGAGCTGCAGCATGTCCTCGTCGGTCGTACCTGGATGTGCGGCGATGAAGTACGGAATCAGATATTGCTCCTTGCCTGCTTCCTTCGAATATTTCTCGAACAGCTCCTTGAAGCGGTAGTACGTGCCGACGCCGGGCTTCATCATCTTCGACAGCGGACCCTCGCCGATCGCCTCCGGGGCGATCTTGAGGTAGCCGCCGACGTGATGCTGCACGAGCTCCTTCACGTACTCGGGCGACTCCACCGCGAGGTCATAGCGCACGCCCGAGCCGATGAGCACCTTCTTGACGCCCGGCAGGCTGCGCGCGCGGCGATACAGCTTGATGAGCGGCATGTGATCCGTGTTGAGGTTGGGGCAGATGCCGGGGTACACGCACGACGGCCTGCGGCAGGCCGACTCGATCTCGCGAGACTTGCACGCGAGCCGATACATGTTCGCCGTCGGGCCGCCGAGATCCGAGATCACGCCGGTGAACCCGGGAACCGTATCGCGTACGGTTTCGATCTCCTTGATGACCGAGTTCTCCGATCGGCTCTGGATGATGCGGCCCTCGTGTTCGGTGATCGAACAGAAAGTGCAGCCGCCGAAGCAGCCGCGCTGAATCGCGATCGAGAAGCGAATCATCTGGTACGCCGGAATCTTCGCCTTGCCGTAGAACGGATGCGGTACGCGCCGATAAGGCAGCTCGTAGATCGCATCCATTTCCTTCGTCGTAAGCGGCAGCGGCGGCGGATTCAGCCACACATCGATATCGCCGTGTCTCTGCACGAGCGCACGCGCGTTGCCGGGATTTGATTCGAGATGAAGAATGCGGGAGGCGTGGGCGTACAGCACCGGATCATCGCGCACGGCGTCGAACGCGGGCATGCGAATGACGGAGCGAGCGCGTTCGCTCGTCGGAACGTGGCGGTAGAACTTGACGACTTTCGTCGTCGGGCCCGGGGCTCGGGGCTCGGGGCTCGGGGCGGAACAGGAAGCGACTGCGCTTAGTCCGTCATGCTCGCGGCCCCGGCCATCAACGTTGCCCGCCGTCGCTGGATTCCGGCCCCTGCTGGAGCGCCAGATGAAGAAGCCGACGTGCTGCATTCCGTGTGCTGGCCCGCGTCCCGAGCCCCGCGTCCTCACGCCCTCCATCGCATACGGATCCACCGGCGGATTCAACTTGCCGGGCTCATCGATCGTGGTCGAATCGATCTCCGTCCATTCTTCCGGGGTTGCGCTTCTCGTGAACGCGGTCCCACGCAGGTCCGTGATCTGCCCGATAGGCTCCCCTTTCGCGAGCCGATGGGCGATCTCGACGATCTGTCGTTCTGCGTTGCCGTAGAGCAGCAAGTCGGCCTTCGAATCAAGCAGGATCGAACGGCGGACTTTTTCCGACCAGTAGTCGAAGTGCGCGATGCGGCGCAGGCTGGCCTCGATGCCGCCGATGACGATCGGCGTCTCGCCGAAGGCTTCGCGCACGCGTTGCGAGTACACGATCACCGACCGATCAGGGCGTTTGCCGCCTTCGCCGCCGGGCGTATACGCGTCGTCGCTGCGGACGCGCCGGTCGGACGTGTAACGATTCACCATCGAATCCATGTTGCCCGCAGTCACGCCGAAGAACAGATTCGGCCTCCCTAAGCGTTCGAAATCCGCGGTCGAGCGCCAGTCGGGCTGCGCGATCATGCCGACGCGGAAGCCTTGCGCCTCCAGCACCCTTCCGATGATCGCCATGCCGAAGCTGGGGTGATCGACGTATGCGTCGCCGGTGACGATGATGACGTCGCAGCTGTCCCAGCCGAGCGCCTCCATTTCCTCGCGCGACATCGGCAAGAAGGGCGCAGTCCCGAAGCGGGACGCCCAGTGTTTGCGATAGGAGAACAGGTCGCGGGCGGGGAGCATGCAGGCCATCGGCTAACTGGCTAACCGGCAAACTGGCCGGAAAAGGGGGCGGATTAGAGCATAGGCCCGTTTCGGGGGACAGGCGGCAGGTCCCTACAGAAAGGAGCGAAACCGGCCTGCGGCAGGAAGCCTCTCGGCAAATGGCCACTGGCAGTTGGCCTTCGGCAGGACAGAGAGAAGCCGGAGTTCTGACTTGCCGACGCAGTCGGCCGACTGCTGCGTCCGTAGCCTCCTGCCAGTGGCCTACTGCCGCAGGCCGGTTTGGTCTGCTCCGGATAGCGCCTTGCGGCGCTGGGCGGCGCTGACGGTGGATACATATATAGAGCGCCGATCGAAGAACCTCCACGGCTTCTTCGCCCATTCGCCAGCGTAGTCAACGCCGATGCGCGCGCTGCGGGCGATGCTCGGGGCGCGGTAGCGCTCAGGCTTTTCGATCCACAGGGTTTCGGCGAGCAGGCTTGCGCCGTTCAGCGCACGGTCGATGTGCATCGCACGGCACAACAGGCCAGGTCCATGGGTCGTGTGATCGATGCCCTCGATCGGCTCCAGCCCGCGAAGCAACACCGCATGCGGCACGCCGTCTGCGGCGGTGACCACGTTCAGGCAATTCCAGAATCCATATATAAGGTAGACGTACGCATGGCCCGGCGGACCAAACATCACTTCGGTGCGCTGCGTGCGCCCGCGCGATGAATGCGCCGCCAGATCCTTCGGTCCCTTGTACGCCTCCGTCTCAACGATCCGCCCAATCTGCCGCCCGGCGGGCCCCTCGTGCACCAGATGCATGCCGAGCAAATCGCGGGCGACGACGAGCGTTTCGCGAGCGTAGAACGATCGGGGGAGTTTTCGGGCGGGCATGCCGTCGGATTATAGAAAGGCCTGCGGCAGGAAAGCTTTCGCAGGAAGGCCTTCGGCAGGAAGGCTTTCAGCAGGACAGAGTAGAGATCGCTTTTCGGTTCTTCATCTGGCCTGCCGAAGGCCTTCTTGCCGCCTGTGCGGCTTTCCTGCCGAAGGCTCACTTGCCGACAAGCGCGGCCGTCCTTTGATCCATCGGGCTTAGCCGGCGGGCCAATGGCCGGACACCTGCATCACGTCGATATCCGCCCAACCTTCGACCGCGTCAATCGAACGCAGCTTGATGCGCATGAAATCGAGGGCGTCGCCCCGTTCCTGGTGGTGATAGACGCAATTGCGAGAGTCGTCGCGGCTGGCGCGCGCCAGCACGAATTCGTTGAAAGCGATTTCCTCGACCAGCGGGCCGCAGCTCACGGCGGTTCCGCCGAATTCCACAGCGATGTGCGCCACGGCGCCGCCGTCGCACTCGACGAGGCGTTTGAGCGTGATGCGAAAACGCAGCGGCAGGCCCGCTCGCGTCTCAGCGACGTCGATGAACTCGCCGGGCGCCAGGCGCACCACCTTGCGGAGCCGATCGATTCGCTGTGAATCGACGACGCGCACCGTCGGCGTGTCGCGGTAGATGATCTTGCCAGCGGGGGCGGGCGAAGAGGCTACCGACGAATGATGATGTCGCCGCCAGTAAAACCCGCCTGCGATCAACGCCGCGGTGATCGCGACAGCCAGGGACAGCAGCGACAGGAAGTTGGGGAGGTAAAGCGCGCCGATCGGTTCCATGTTGCACACTCACGACGGCCACATCGACATGCACCGTCATCAATGCGCTATCGGCAAGGGCTGCTCCGATTGATGTGAACGCGTTCGAATCAGCAATGAAAGCCGCGATGCCCTGACAGCGCGACTGCGAGTCTCCCCGATTCGCCCGTACAGAGACGTCGACTGCGTCACAGCACCGCGGCGTCGTTCGAGGCCCCGAGACCCACCGTGAGCTGAACCTGCCCGCCGTTACGCCAGATTGTGAGGCGCACCGCGTCCCCGACGCGGCGATCATCGACCAGTGCAAGCAGCTCACCGACGCTCGTCACCTTCACGCCGTCCAGCGCGAGGATTACATCGCCGGGCGCCACGCGATTGCCCGGCTCGACGACGACGCCCCGCAGTCCGGCCGCTTCGGCGCCAGAGCCCGGCAGCACACGCAGTACGGCGACGCCGTCGAGCCGCAGCTCCCGCATCAGTGCGCGGTTGAAGGAATCGTCCACCTCCACGCCGAGACTGGGCGGCGCGTAACGGCCTTGCGCAATGAGTTGCGGGACGACGCGGTTGACGGTGTCGGCGGGGACAGCGAAGCCGACTCCTGCGCTGGCGCCGGATGGGCTGAAAATCGCGGTATTGATGCCGATCAGACGACCCGCGCTGTCCAGCAACGGACCCCCGGAGTTGCCAGGATTGATCGCCGCGTCCGTCTGGATCAGGTGCGAGATCACTGCACCGTTTTCGCCCGGCAGCGAACGGTCCAACGCCGAGACAATGCCCGTGGTCAGCGTCCAGTCGAGACCGAAGGGGTTGCCGATCGCGAAAACCTTCTGCCCGACGCGCAGGTCGGCGCTCGTCCCGACTGGAACTGCAGGCGGTGCGTCCATCGGTACGCGCACGCGCAAGACTGCAATGTCGTGCGCGGGACTGGCGCCCACCAGACTGGCCGGATAGTCGCGGCCGTCGCTCAGCTTGACATTCGCCTCCGCGGCGCCGGCGATGACGTGAAGGTTCGTGACCACGTGGCCCTGATCGTCCCACACGAATCCCGAGCCCGTGCCGCGCGGCACGCTGAATACATTGCGCGTCCAGAAGTCGACGACGCGCTCGCTGGTGGAGATATAGACGACAGACGCTTTCGAGCGCTCAAAGATCTCGATCGTCGATGTCTCATCCGCGGCGAGGTCGCCGCGCGCCATCACAGCGCGCGGTTCGGCGCTCGCGCGCGTGAGTCGGAAGCGCAGATCCGGAAGCACGTACCACGCGACCAGCAGCGCCAGCAGAACGAGCAACAGCCATTGCGCGGCGCGACCGCGCACTTGCTCCAGATGATGAGTCACCGCTTTAACTCCACACGGACAAGTTCCGCTTCTATCCCCAGCCTCCAGCCGCCAGTCCCCAGCCCGTCTCCTCAGAAGACGCCCATTGCAAGGCCCGCAGCCATTGTCTGTCCGAGCTCGATGCAACGATCACGCGCCTCTGCGGTGATCTCGCCCCTGACGATCAGCGGCTCGGCGATGCACTTCCACTTGTAGCCGAGCGCGATGCGTTCGATCGAGCTCACGGCGCCGGTTCCGTCGTTGCCGGCGCTCACGAAGAGTGCGTAAGGCAGTCCCTCGACCTTGCCTTCAACGGGATAGAACGTCCGGTCCATGAAGTCCTTCACCGCGCCCGACATGTAGCCAAAATGCTCCGGCGTGCCGATCAGGAGACCGTGCGCCCAGAGGAGGTCGTCGACGCCGGCCTCGAGCGCCGGCAAAGTGCGCAGCGCGATCTCATCGCCCGATTGAGCGACGCCCTCCTGCACGGCTTTCAGCATCTGATGCGTGCGTCCGCCAACGTGACCGCCATAGATAACGAGCAAGTGCCGGCGCGCGTTCGACATACAGTGAATGTACGCGCGGCGCGTGCAGTGTTCAAAAACGTGCGTGGCCGCAGTCGCTGACTTGCCAGATGGGAAGAAGAGCCGCGAAAGACCGCAAGGAAAGTGAGCAATCAGACTGGATCGTCGGAATCAGTCCGAGCTTCACGCGTGCCTCAAGTCGAGTGCAACCACTCCGCCTGGTTTGCGCTCCAGACCATCCTTGTTTCTTTTGCGGTCTTTCGCGGCTCTTCTCCTATGCCGTCAGCTTTCGACGTTTCGAATTCTTTCGCGCTTATCGCAGTCTCCTCGGCTGATCTCAAGCCTGCGTTCCTGCCGCGATCGGACAGTCCGATTACGGGTCTCCTGACATTGGAAGCATTGAAGATGTCCCACAGTCTCTGACTGCAGGGAATCCCCGAGCCGAGCGTTCGCGGGCTGCTCCGGAATGCACCTCTTCTGCTACAGTCGCGCGCCACCGAATCTCTCCGATCGGAGTTTCAATGTATACAGATTACCGACGGATTCGCGCGCTTGGCGCGATCGCTATCGTGTCTCTCTCATTGGCGGCGTGCAAACGCCAGGACCCGACGCCGGCGCCGGAGCCGCAGACGCCAGAGGCCGTCAGCGCTGACGCGAAGAGCGCCGCGACGCAGATCACTGCGGACTATTTGCGCGAGCAGATCACGAAGATTTCGTCAGACGAATTCGAGGGCCGCGCGCCAGCAACGCCCGGCGATGAGAAAGCACGCGACTATCTCGTCGAGCAGTTGAAGGCGATCGGATTCGAGCCCGGTGGAGTGAACGGCGAGTGGCAGCAGACGTTCGACGTCGTCGGCGTCACTCCGACCATGCCGAAAGAGTGGACGTTCAAGCACGGCGGCAAATCCGTGTCGTTCAAGTGGTGGGATCAGTACATCGCCGGCAGCGGCGTACAGGACGAGAAGGCGTCGATCAAAAATGCGGAAGTCGTGTTCGTCGGCTACGGCATTCAGGCGCCGGAATACGGCTGGGATGATTTCAAGGGCCAGGACCTGAAGGGCAAGGTTCTGCTCATGCTGAACAATGATCCGGACTGGTCGCCTGAGTTGTTCGCCGGAAACACCCGGCTCTACTACGGCCGCTGGTCATATAAGTATGAGAGCGCCGCGCGCCAGGGCGCAGCGGGAGCGATCATCATTCACACGACGCCGTCCGCCGGTTACCCGTTCCAGGTCGTGCAGAGCTCGTGGTCGGGCGAGCAGGTCGAGTTGCCCGCCGCGGGCGAGCCTCGCATTCAGGCGAAAGGCTGGCTGACGCAGGAGGCGTCGCGCGAGCTCGTTAAATTCGCCGGTCAGGATCTCGACAAGCTGGTCGAATCCGCAAAGTCGAAGGACTTCCAGCCCGTTGCGCTCGGGGTGACGACCTCGCTCGCCTTCACCAACAAGATCAATCGTTCGAGCACCGGCAACGTCTACGGCGTACTGAAGGGAAGCGATCCGCAGTTGAGCGATGAGTATGTGATCTATTCCGCCCATCACGACCATCTCGGCGTGGGCGAAGCGGACGACTCGGGCGACACGATCTTCAACGGTGCGATGGACAATGCGTCTGGCGTCGCGCAGTTGCTGGCGATCGGCAAGGCGTTCGAGGCGCTGCCGACGCCGCCGAAGCGTTCAGTCATGCTGTTGTTAGTCGCGGCGGAAGAGCAGGGCCTGCTCGGCTCGAAGTACTACGCGGCGCATCCGACGGTCGCGCCGGGCAAGATCGCCGCAAACATCAACTACGACGGCGGCAACATCTGGGGTCGTGCGAAGGACATCGTCTATGTCGGCAAGGGCAAGTCGGCGCTCGATGACTATGTGAACGCCATCGCGAAGTTGCAGGGTCGCACCGTCACCGCGGATCAGTATCCGGATCGCGGCTACTTCTATCGCTCCGACCAGTTCAGCTTCGCGAAGATCGGCGTGCCCGCGCTGTATCTGGATACGGGAACGGACTTCATCGGCAAGCCCGCGGACTGGGGCAGGCAGCAGCACGCGGAGTATGAAGAGAAGCACTATCACCAGCAGTCCGATGAGATCAACGACAGCTGGAACTACGACGGCATGATCGAAGACGCGCAACTCGGCTTCTATGTCGGCGTCAACGTTGCGAACGCGGATGCGATGCCGACGTGGACGCCGGGCGATGAGTTTGAGGCGGCGCGAAAGGAAGCGCTGGCTTCCGCCGCCGGGAAAACGGAGTAAGGAAAAGAGCCGCGAAGCATCTGATCGGAACCGCTATGCACCGCAGGACCTTTCTCGCTTCCGTCCCCGCCGTCACCCTTGGCGGGCCGCTTCTTGCGCAGCAGGCGAGCGCCAATGAGCCGGCGTCGAAGCCCGCGCCCGCGTCCGGGACGGCGCCCGATCTGCCGCCAAAGTGGGCGTCGGGCGAGGATCGCTTCATCCGCCCCGACGTCGGCCCCGGCGATCGTCCGGTCGGCGCCAGCTTCGCATCGCGCACCGCAGTCTATGGCATGTCCGGCGCGGCGGGCACGGCGCATCCGCTCGCGACGATGGCGGGCATCGACATACTGAAACGCGGCGGCTCGGCGGTCGACGCGGCGATCGCGATCAACGCCTGCCTCGGCTTCCTCGAGCCCACCGCCAACGGCATTGGCGGCGACTGTCTACGTCATGCTCTGGGACCCCAAGGCGCGCAAGGTCATGGGACTTGCGGGCTCGGGCAAGTCGCCGCGCGGCCTCAGCCTCGAGACCGTGCGCAGCCGCGCGAAGAATGGCGCACTGCCTGCCGTATGGGGCAGTCACGGTATCCGTGCCGGGTACGGTCGACGCCTGGTGGATGCTCCACCAGCGCTACGGCAAGCTCAAATGGGCGCAGGTGTTGGCGCCCGCAATCGAACTCGCGGAGAACGGCGCGCCCGTGCCAGACCTCATCGCCTGGTCGATCCGGCGCGCCATTGCCAATTTCCGCAGCAATGCCGGGCAGATCGAGGAGATCGACAACGCGCTCAAGACCTGGGCGGCCGGAGGCGAGACGCCGAAAACGGGCGGCGTGTTCCGCAATCCCGACCTGGCGCGGACCCTGCGCCTGATCGCCGAGGGAGGGCGCGACGCTTTCTATTCGGGGCCGATCGCGCGCACGATCGACGCCTACTTCAAGCGCATCGGCGGCTGGATGCGCCATGAAGATCTCGCGGCGCATCGCGGCGAATGGATCGAGCCGCACATGACGACCTATCGCGGAGTCGGCGTCCATGCGCTCGGCGCCAATACGCAGGGCATCGCGACGTTGCAGATGCTCAACATCCTCGAGAATTTCGACCTGGGCGCGGCCGGCTTCCAGTCGCCGCTCTCGATCCACCACCAGGTCGAAGCCAAACGCCTGGCGTATGAGGACCGCGCGCGCTACTACGCCGATCCGCACTTCTCCAACGTGCCGGTCGACTGGCTGATCTCCAAGGAATATGCGGCGGAGCGCGCGAAACTGATCCGGCCCGACCGTATCCTGACCCCGGTCTATCCCGGCCAGGCGCCGAGCAAGGGCGACACCACCTATTTCAGCGCCGCCGACAAGGACGGCATGATGGTCTCGATGATCCAGTCCAACTTCCGCGGCATGGGGTCGGGACTCGTCGCCGACGGGCTCGGCTTCATGTTCCAGGATCGTGGCCAGCTCTTTTCGCTGAAGGATGGCCATCCCAATCTCTACGCACCGGGCAAGCGACCCTTCCAGACCATCATTCCGGGATTCGCCACCAGGGACGGCCAGCCGTGGCTGGCGTTCGGCGTGATGGGCGGAGACATGCAGCCGCAGGGGCAGACGCAGATCATCGTCAACCGCCGGGACTACGGGCTCGAGGTCCAGTCGGCGGGAGATTCGCCGCGCTGGCATCACGAGGGTTCGTCGCAATCAATGGGCGAGGACGATCCAGGACTACCCGCTGCCGGCCGGCTGCGGCTGGAACGCGGCGTGCCCGCGGCGACGCGCGCTGCATTGGCAGCGATGGGCTGGTCGATTGGCGAGAGCGATGGCGGCTTTGGCCGCTACGAGTGCGTTGAGCTCCGCCACGACGGCAAGAACCGCGTCTATGCTGCGGCGAGCGAGATGCGCGCCGATGGCTGCGCGCTCGCCTACTGACCCAAGGAATGAATGACGGCCGCCCTGTTCGGCAGGAAGGCCATTGGCAAGAAAGCCTAGCGGCAGGAAAGCCGTTGGCAAGTCAGAACGAGAAGTGAGAGGTGCGACGGACCGCATCAATTGCTTTCCGCTTCTGACCTGCCGGCGATCGCCGGCTTGCTTGCCGACCGAGTCGGCTGTCGTTGTCGTTTGCGACGCCTCGTTCTCGTGCGCGCTCGACGTTGCCTATGTTTTCAGGTCATCGCACCTGATCTTCAGCGAGCTGAGTATCTTCTGTCCTGTTTCGATCCAGGCGGGCGCGAGTTCGCGCATGACGTTGAAGCTCACCACGAGCAGACGCCCTCCGCACGACGTTCCGAGCATCATGTTCCGAACCTCGGTGTCAATTGCCGGAGTCATCAGGTCGATGACGAAGAACCGTTGGCCTTCTCGTTCAAACAGTCGACTCTCGTACCAGGCGGCGGACGGATACAGGTTCCTGAAGTTCGTCACCACAGTCTCATGCGTAGCCTCGAGCTGATCCGGCGATACCGAAAGCGCAGTGAGGTTCACCGCGACGTTCACCGCACCGCGTTCATCCGTGTAAACAACAGCGGGCCGGTTTTCATTCGGATACTTGAGCTTGCGCATCTCGTCCGACATGAGTGAAAAGGCCGCCGGAACCGCAATGGACGCCTTTCCGTCGAGGATCGTCCTCTCAATCAGGGAGATTTCTTTCGCCGCCTCAGCGCCGAACGCCGGCTGTGACAGAAGAACCAGCAGCAGCATGGCTCTGACAAGCAGGAACGACATACTAATCTTCATGCTCAAGCGCTTCAGACCGGAGAAAACGACATGCTCCCGCTGATTGACGGGGCGAGGCAGCATCTCACCGGCGTGAAATGGAGGTCAACCGCCCTTCGGTCAGTGACGCTCTCCCCCTGATCGCGTGGACTGAGAACGCCCGCTGCCGCACTGCGAATCTGCCGCGGCTCGTTCTGCTCACGAGACTATTCCATTTTCCGGCGAACTTTGGTAACTTGGTACCAAGTTACCGAGGTACTAACATGTCGCCGGAGCCCATTCCCGTCACGCGCGTCCAGACCGGCGTGCGCCTGGAAGCGAGCATGTTGAACGTCCTCAAGGCGCTCGCGGCGCTGAAGGGCATGACGCTCGGAGATCTGCTCGAGGGCGTCGTGCTGCACGCCTTCGAAGGCGAATGCGCCTTCAGCGACGAAACGCTGGTTCAGATCCGCGACCTGAAAAAGGTGTACGGGCTGAAGCTCAAGGCGAGCGACAGCCACGGGCTTGTCGATTCCGCGCCGCCGCGGCGGGCAGGCGCCGCTCGCCGCAAGACCGGCAAACGCTGACAGATCTTGAGGACGACTTCGTCGTCGGGAAGGACTGCCGTCGAGGGAGCGGGAAGGCTCGCGAAGGCGAGCGGGTCAGATTCTGGCTCGACGACCCCGTCGTCCTCCTCGACTAAGTCTCCGACAGAGTCCTTCTCGCCACACGACGCTCAAGGAGCATTGGTATGCACGCAGCGATATCGATTCCACCCTCTCCGTCGGAAGACGAACTGTTCATCGCATTCGAGTCGCTCACGCTCGACCCGGCGCAGTTCACGCATCGCCGTCATCTGGCGTTCGGCTGGCGCTATCTGCAACAGTTCGGCTTTCCGGACGGAGCGGTGCGCTTCAGCGAGCGCCTCAAGGCGTACGTCGCACAGGTGGGCGCCGCGGCGAAGTATCACGAGACGATTACGTGGGGCTACCTCGTTCTGCTGAACGAGGAGATGGCGCTCCGATCGACGCCGGGCGAAAGCTTCGACGCGATGATCGCGCGCCGGCCCGACTTGCTGGACCATCGCAGCGGCGCGCTGTCCCGGTGCTACACGAAGGCGCAGCTGGATGATCCGCAGACGCGGCGCGTGTTCATGCTGCCGAGATCGGCCTGAGGCCGCAGGATCGGATTTGCGCGCAGAGAAGAGCCGCGAAAGACCACAAAAAAGAGAGCAAGCAGCCAATAGAAGTCGGTCTTGGTTCGGAGTCTGTGGCCCGTTTTCCCCGTCAGTCACAATTTCCTTTTTGCGGTCTTTCGCGGCTCCTGCTCTTCCTCGTCAGCCGAGCCTGCTCGCCGAAGGCCTCCCGCCGCAAAGGCGTTCGCGCTACCCTCGCACCAAACGATTCCTATGTTTGCGCAGAGGCGTCCATGATCCAGTCGACGATGCAACGCGTGCCGCTGTCGATCAACAGCTTTCTGGAGCGCGCGGGCAAGATCTATCCCGAAGTCGAAGTCGTCAGCCGGATGCCGGACAAGTCGCTGCATCGGTACCGGTTCGCGGACTTCTATCGACGGTCGCGCCGCCTTGCTGCAGCGCTTCTCGCAGCGGGGCTGAAGAGAGGCGACCGGGTCGCGACGCTCAGCTGGAATCACTATGCGCATTTCGAGTGTTACTTCGGCATCCCTGCGGCCGGGGGCGTCACGCACACCCTGAATCTGCGGCTTGCGCCCGAGGAGATCGCCTGGATCGCAAATCACGCCGCGGATCGCTTTCTGATCGTCGACGACGTGCTGCTGCCTTTGTTCGAGAAATTTGGTGCAGAGGCGCCTTTCGAAAAAATCATCGTCGTGCCGCTGACGGGTGCGCCGGTGCAGGCGCCGTTCATCAGCTACGAAGAATTCCTCGACGGTGCGCCTGCCGCTTTCGAGTACCCGCCGCATGAGGAGGATGACCCCATCGCAATGTGCTACACGTCGGGGACTACTGGCCGACCGAAGGGCGTCGTTTATTCCCATCGCTCGATGGTGTTGCACACGTTGGTCGGCAATCAGCCTGACCATTGGGGACTGACGGCGCATGACAGCGTGTTGCCGGTCACGCCGATGTTTCACGCGAACTGCTGGGGCATCCCGTACGGCGCGGCGATGATGGGCGTCAAGCTCGTGTTCCCCGGTCCGCACCTGGGCGCGGCCGATCTTCTCGATCTGTTCATGAAAGAGCAGCCGACGTACGCGCTCGGCGTACCGACGATATGGATCGGTCTCCTGCAGTTGCTTGAAGGGGAGCCGGCGCGTTATCAGTTGCCGAAGGGCGTTCGCATGCTCGTCGGTGGATCCGCCGTCCCCGAATCGCTCATCCGCTCGTTTGCGAAGCAGGGTGCGAGCGTGCTGCAGGGTTGGGGGATGACCGAGACGAGTCCGCTCGCGAGCGGCGCCTTCATCAAACCGGAATTGCAGCACCTGAGCGAGGAGGAGCGCTATCCCTACTATGCAACCGCGGGCGTCCCGGCGCCGCTGGTCGACCTGCGCATCGTGGGCGATGACGGCAAGGAGCAGCCCTGGGACGGCAGGAACCGCGGTGAAATTCAGGTGCGCGGGCAGTTCATCACGGGCAGCTATCACGACGTTCCGGTCGAACCGGACAAATTCACGAGCGACGGCTGGCTGCGCACGGGCGACGTCGCGACGGTCGACGAGCATGGCTACATCCGCATCGTCGATCGCACCAAGGACCTGATCAAGTCCGGCGGGGAATGGATCAGCTCCGTCGACATGGAGAATCTGCTGATGGCGCACCCGGCCGTAGCCGAGGCGTCGATCATCGCGATCCCTGATGTGAAGTGGACCGAGCGACCGCTTGCGTGCGTGGTGTTGCGCCCAGGAAAGCGTGCGACGCCGGAGGAACTGCGCGAGCATCTCGCGCAACAGTTCGTGAAGTGGCAACTGCCGGAGCGCTTCGAATTTCTCGACGCGATCCCGCGCACCTCGACCGGCAAGTTCTGGAAGGCGAAGCTCCGCGAGCTCTACGCGAGATAGACCGAGAGGAGAGCCGCAAAAGACCGCAGAAAGGAATAGACGGAATACTCGGAAGCAAAACTGACGCTTCTGGCGACGCTCGAACACGCCATGCGCTTCTGATCATTCAATCTTTTTTGCGGTCCTTCGCGGCTCTTCATCCTTCAGTCCTGGACCCTCATGACTCAATTCATCGGCGCGATTGACCAGGGCACGACGAGCACGCGCTTCATCGTGTTCGATCAGGCGGGCGCGATCGTCGCGAGCGCGCAGAAGGAGCACGCGCAGATCTATCCGCAGCCCGGTTGGGTCGAACATTCACCGGTCGAGATCGCGCGCAACACGCACGACGTGATCGCCGCCGCGCTCGCGAGCGCGAAGCTCACCGCGCGGGACATTCTTGCGGTGGGAGTCACGAACCAACGCGAAACGACGGTGCTCTGGGATCGCCGGAGCGGCGAGCCGCTTCACAACGCCATCGTCTGGCAGGATGTTCGCGTGGAGCCGCTTGTCGCCTACTACGCGGCCGAAGGCGGCAAGGATCGGTTTCGCGCCGCCACCGGCTTGCCGCTCGCGAGTTACTTCAGCGGACTGAAGCTCAAGTGGCTGCTCGGCAATGTCCCGGATGCGCGGCGGCGCGCTGCCGCGGGCGAGCTCTGCTTCGGTACGATCGATTCGTGGGTGTTGTGGAACCTCACGCGCGGCCTCCACCTCACCGATGTGACCAACGCGAGCCGCACGCAGTTGATGAGTCTCGCCTCGCTCGAATGGGACGAGGAGTTGCTGCGCACGTTCGACATCCCAGCGGCGTTGCTGCCCCGCATTGCATCGTCGAGCGAGGTGTACGGCCACGTGGCTGACGGGCCGCTCAAAGGCGTTCCCATCGCCGGCATTCTCGGCGATCAGCAGGCGGCGCTCGTCGGCCAGACCTGCTTCGAACCGGGCGAAGCGAAGAACACGTACGGCACAGGTTGTTTCCTGTTGATGAACACCGGCGCGAAACCCGTCGCTTCGACTGCGGGGCTCGTCACGACGGTCGCGTATCGATTCGGTCAGGCGCCGGCGCATTACGCCCTGGAAGGCTCGATTGCAATTTCCGGCGCGCTCGTGCAATGGCTGCGCGACAATCTGGGTCTCATCAGCACGAGCGCAGAGATCGAGTCGCTGGCCGCGAGCGTCGCCGACAACGGCGACGTGTATATCGTGCCGGCGTTCTCGGGCTTGTACGCCCCGCACTGGAAGGAACACGCGCGCGGCGTCATCGCCGGCCTGACGCGCTACGCCACGCGGGCGCACATTGCGCGCGCCGCACTGGAAGCCACGGCGTATCAGACGCGCGAAGTGCTGACGGCGATGGAGCAGGACTCCGGCATCCGATTGAGCGAGCTGCGCGTCGACGGCGGCATGGTCGTCAACGAATTGCTCATGCAGTTTCAGGCCGACATCCTGGACACGCGCGTCGTTCGTCCCCAGGTGACTGAAACAACGGCCCTCGGCGCAGCGTACGCCGCCGGTCTGGCGACGGGCTACTGGAAGAGCATCGAAGACCTGCGCCGCAACTGGGGCGTCGCCAGGACCTGGACGCCTCAGATGCCGAAGGAACAGCGCGAGAAGCTCTACGCGTCGTGGCAGAAAGCAGTCACGCGATCATTCGGATGGATCGAATGATCCATCCACGACAGCCGACGCTCCGGGTCGGCAAGTAAGCCTTCGGCAGGAAAGCCGATGCTTCGGATCGGCAGGCAAGCCGCGGGCAGGTCAGAACAGAAGAAGAGCCGGCACGACAGCCGACGCTCCGGGTCGGCAAGTAAGCCTTCGGCAGGCAAGCCGATGCTGCGGATCGGCAAGCAAGCCGCGGGCAGGCCAGAACGAAGACGCGGCAGTGATTCTCGGCCGATTCTGTAGCGTCGGCCTGGCTTGCCGGTTCCGGCCCGCCAGCATCGGCTTGCCTGCTGCGTCTGCAGCTTTCCTGCCGACCCAACGTGTCGGCTGTCGTTACTGCTTCAGTCGATATCCTGTCTTGAAGATCCACCCGATCACGCCCAGGCACGCGGTCATGAACAACAGCGTCATGCCGAGACTCACGGCGACGCTGACGTCCGAGATCCCGTAGAAGCTCCAGCGAAAGCCGTTGATCAGATACACGACAGGATTGAACAGGGTGATCTTCTGCCAGATCGGCGGCAGCATGCTGATCGAGTAGAAGCTGCCGCCGAGGAACGCGAGCGGCGTGATGATCATGATGGGAATGATCTGCAGCTTCTCCCAGCCGGTCGCCCAGACCCCGATGATGAAGCCGAACAGGCTGAAAGTGAGCGAGGTCAGCACGAGAAACGCGATCATCCACAGCGGATGCTCGATGCTGAAGGGGACGAACAGACGCGCGGTCGCGAGGATGATGAGTCCGAGCAGCATCGACTTGGTGGCTGAGGCGCCGACATAGCCGATCACGGTCTCCACGATACGAAATTGGCGCCGACAGGATCTCGTAGATCGTGCCTGCCCATTTCGGCATGTAGATGCCGAACGATGCATTCGAAATGCTTTCGGTCAGCACGGACAGCATGATGAGGCCCGGCACGATGAAGGCGCCGTAGCTCACGCCTTCCACCTGTGCGATGCGCGAGCCGATCGCCGCGCCGAACACGACGAAGTAGAGCGAGGTCGAGATGACAGGAGAGAGCACGCTCTGCACGAGCGTACGGAACCAGCGCGCCATCTCGAAATGGTAGATCGCGCGAATGGCGTAGGCGTTCATGGGACGGTAACCTCGCAGGCGTGCGCCCAGTCGTGAGTCTGATTCGTCAGTTGTGCCGTTTTCCGTTATCCGTTGAGCGCCGCCTCCAGGTTCCGGACGCACATCGCACAACGTCACGACGCACAACAGCCCGAGTGGCGCAGCTCACTTCCTCCTTGCACCAGGCTCACGAAAATCTCCTCGAGCGAGCTTTCTTCCGTCCGCAGATCCTTGAAATCGATGCCGTGCTCGCTCAGTTGCCTGAGCAGGCTCGCGATGCCGGTCGACTCGCTCTGAGTGTCGAAGGTGTAAATGAGATCGGCGCCGTCGGCGGACAACTCGAGCTGGCGGCCGGCGAGCGCCGCTGGAATCTGCTGCAGGGGATTCTGCAGGTGCAGCGTCAGTTGCTTGCGTCCGAGCTTGCGCATCAGCACGTGCTTGTCCTCGATCAGGATGATCTCGCCCTTGTTGATGACGCCGATGCGGTCGGCCATCTCCTCCGCTTCCTCGATGTAGTGCGTCGTGAGAATGATCGTGACGCCGCTTGCGCGGAGCGAGCGCACCATCTCCCACATGTCGCGGCGCAGCTCGACGTCGACGCCGGCCGTCGGCTCATCCAGGAACAGAATCTGCGGCTCGTGCGACAACGCCTTGGCGATCATCACGCGTCGTTTCATCCCGCCCGACAGCGACAGGATCGTGCTGTCCCTCCTGTCCCAGAGCGACAAATCCCGCAGCACTTTCTCGAGGTAAGCGGGATTGGGGGGCTTGCCGAACAGTCCGCGGCTGAAGTTCACGGTCGCCCAGACGGTTTCAAAGGCGTCGGTCGACAGCTCCTGCGGCACGAGCCCGATCTTGGCGCGCGCGGCGCGGAATTCGCGGATCACATCGTGACCATCGGCCAGCACGACGCCCGAGGTCGGATTCACGATGCCGCAGATGATGTTGATGAGCGTCGTCTTGCCGGCGCCGTTGGGCCCCAGCAGGGCAAAGATTTCACCCCGACGAATCTCGAGATCGACGCCCTTCAGCGCCTGAAAGCCCGGACGCATAGGTCTTGACGAGATTGGATACGGCAATGATCGGTTGCACGCGGTCCCCGTTATTCATCACATCGCGTGGATCGAGCGCCATCGTGCTGGCGGACGCGCCGTCGGAATTGTCCCGTAAAGACCGGGAATCCGCCAAGGGCGCGCTGTGAAAGATTGTCTTGCTCACTTCGACGTTTCCGCGCCCCTGCGTGCAAAGGCTATAAGCTCTCCGCCCAGGCCCCGGGCCCCGAGTCAGAAGAAGATAACCATGCTAGACATCGATCAGTCGCTGGAGTTCGATTACACGGTGCGCGACTCCGATCTTGCGAAGAACCTGAGCATTGATCCGGGCGACAGCTTTCCCGAGGTGCTCGCCACTTCGAGGATGATCGCGCTCATGGAGCTTGCCGCCGCCCGCCTGATGCGAGGCGAATTTCAGGACGGCGAGCTGTCCGTGGGGGTCGGCCTGAACGTGACGCACACGGCCGCCACCCTTTGCGGAGAAGCCGTCAGGGTCAGGGCGACGTTTCGCGGTATGGAGGGTAAGTTCTTCGTTTCGCGGTGGAATTGTTCGACGGCGCCGGGCCCGCCGGCGGCGGAGAGCACACGCGCGCGATCATCCGCATCGATCGGTTGCTGGCCGGCGCGAGGAAACGCGCGCAGCGGCGACCTTAGCTCTTCTACCTCCAGCCTCCAGCCAAATGAAATCAGTCACACCGCGGGCGCAGCTCGATCAGTTCATCGACAAGTATTCGCCCGAGGTCGCGAAGCACGCGCGTGCGGCGTTCGCCGCCCTGCGCAGGCGTCTCCCCGCCGCGCATGTGCTCGTGTACGAGAACTACAACGCGCTCGCGATCGGGTTCGGACCGACGCAGCGCACTTCGGAGATCGTCTTTTCACTTGCGCTGTACCCGCGCTGGGTGAGTTTGTTCTTCGCCAGAGGCAAGGGATTGCCGGACCCGCACAAGCGATTGCGGGGCGGCGGTAGCGTGGTCCGTCACGTCGTGCTGGAAGGCGCAAAGACGCTGGATGAGCCCGCCATCCGTGAGCTGATGACGCAGGCGCTGCAACGTGCGGGAACGACGCTCAGCGTGGGCAAGCGCGGCGCATTGATCATCAAGTCGATCTCTGCGAAGCAGCGGCCACGACGTCCGGCGGCGGCGCCATGAAGTACGGCGCGGTCCTTTTCGACTTCGATGGGACGCTCACTCCCTCGTTGCCGTTGTGGGTGAAGGCTTACCATCTCGGGTTGCTCCATTTCGACATCGAGCTGTCGGACGCCGAACTGATCCGGCGATGCTTCTTTCGCGAGTGGAATGAGGTCGCCGCGGAGCTGCGTATCGCATCGGCGGAAGAGCTGCGCGATCAGGTGCATCTGGGGCTGCGCAGCGCGTTTCTCGAAGCGCGACTGTTTCCCCTGGTCCCAACGCTGCTCAGGCAATGTCGCGCGCACGGTCTGCAGACCGCGCTGGTGACGTCATCGCCGCGCGAGATTGTCGCCGAGGTGTTGCCGCGGCTGGATCTGGACAGGCAGTTTGACTTCGTCATCTGCGGCGACGACGTCGCCAACTACAAGCCGCATCCGGAGCCCGTGCTCACGACGCTTGCAGCGCTGGGGCGTCGCGCTCATGAAGCGATCATGATCGGCGACTCACGCGTCGACATTCTCGCCGGCAAGGCCGCAGGTACGAGCACGGCACTGTTCCTGCCGGACGACGGCGGCGGCTTCCATTCGCCCGAAGCGCTGCGCGCAACGAATCCGGACTACATCTTCGCCGATCACGGCGAACTGCCGGCGCTTCTCGGGCTTCCAGAACACTTCAGATGAAGGTCGATGCCTTTATTCCGATGCTGGAAGTCTGGATCGGAAAAAGGTGGAGAATTCAGCAGAAAACAAGCCTTAAACGCTTTCCTCAGGCTGGCGTTGAAAGTACAATACTGTACATAAATGCAGCCTGCAGGAGGCTCTCATGGAAGTCGCAGCGTCTGAACATGTGGATGTGCGTCAGGGCTCGAGCCTTCGTCCACTGCGAGTGCTCACTGATGAGCAACGAGCCGAGTCCGCGCGCTCGATTGAGAACCTCAAGGACGAGATCACCAGACTCGCGGGTCACCTGAACGCCGCGAACCATCGCTTCCTGAAGCTCATCGCCGAGTTCGATCGCCGCAAAGGCTGGTCGGACGGTGGAACGCAGTCGTGCGCGCACTGGCTGAACTGGAAGTGCGGGATCGATATGGGAGCTGCGCGCGAGAAGGTGCGCACAGCACGTGCGCTTGAGGACCTGCCGAAGATTTCCGCAGCGATGGCCCGCGGTGAAGTGAGCTATTCGAAAGTGCGTGCATTGACCCGCGTTGCGTGTTCCGGGACTGAGGAATACTTCTTGTCGATCGCATTGCACGGCACAGCCGATCACGTCGAGAAGCTCGTGCGCGGCTATCGGCGTGCGAAGGATGCGGAGGAACTTTCGAGAGAGGCTAAGCAACAGGCGAATCGGTACTTCAGCTACCGGTACG
The DNA here is from genome assembly GCA_963723505.1 of uncultured Gammaproteobacteria bacterium. GTDB lineage: Bacteria > Pseudomonadota > Gammaproteobacteria > Steroidobacterales > Steroidobacteraceae > Steroidobacter. The sequence continues at coordinate 19,142 of CAVRQU010000012.1, read as the reverse complement.
ACGATGACGGTTCGCTGACCTTCGATGGCCGCGTCCCGGCGGAAGTGGGTGCGCTCTTACTAAAGGCGTTACAGGCTGGAATGGATGAACTCGCGCCGGCGGACGTTTCCGCAGAAACGCCAACTGTCAAATCGGAGATTCAGGTGCGGCGTGCTGATGCCCTCGGGCTTCTTGCTGAGAGCTTCATCGGACACGGGTCGGCGTCGATGAACGGCGGCGACCGACATCTCATTTCCATCCACCTTTCCGCGGAAACGTTGCGCCACAAGGAAGCCGGCTGCTGCGAGATCGAGGAAGGCCCCTCAATCGCGGCTGAAACTGCACGGCGTCTCGCGTGCGACGCGAGCGTCGTCGCGATAGTCGAAAACGAGGACGGCGAGCCGCTCAACGTTGGGCGCAAGACACGAACAATCTCATCGCCCTTGCGTCGTTTCCTGAACGCCCGCGACCGCGGCTGCCGCTTCCCGGGCTGCACGAACACGCGCTGGGTCGATGCGCATCACATCCATCATTGGGCGAACGGTGGAGAAACGAAGCCGTCGAATCTTGTGAGTCTGTGCCGCTTTCACCACCGCATGGTCCACGAAGGTGGCGTCGTGATTCACGTGCTCGACGACGGCGCGATCCGATTTGTGCAACCCAATGGCCGATCGTTTGACAGTCTGGCGCCAGATCACGTGCATGCCTTTGATTGGACGCAGCTGCCAACGGAACACGAGGTGCGCGGCATTCAGATCAACGAGCGCACGGCTGCGACCCGATGGGCTGGCGAGTCGATGGACTATGGGTTAGCCGTCGAAGTTTTGCTGCATCAGGCACGCCGCACGCGGGGCGATGGCGTTTCGAGATTCGCGGCGATTTAACATCGACGTTCCGGCTGGAACTTGCCTGATCGGCATGCGTGGATGAAGACGATCGGTAGGATTCCATCCGAGCCCAATGGGACATTGGTGACAACGGGCCTCTGCGTCGGTTGTCGCTCTCGGTTCGTGACGGTAGGCTCCGCATCCGTCCGATTCCACTCGTTCGGCGTCGCAGTCTGGTTCCTGCAGATGGCTGTAGGGAGATGGGATGAAGAAGCTGATACTGGGACTGGTCACAGTAGCGGTCGGGCTTGCCGTTGCATGCGCGTATCTCCTGAACCAGATCGAGATAGAACGCGGACGCACTCGCGCCGAGGCGGACCGTCGCCAGGAGTTACAGGCTCGCGTGATGCAAATCGAACGCGAGCGGCTGGCGGCCGCATGGCAGGATTCGGGCATCGATACCTTGCGAGCCGGCTCTGCTCGTGAGGAACTCTCGAAACAACCGGCTTCTTCCGCTCGAGACGTTGCGCCAGATGGGAATCAGACTTCCAGTTTGAAGGCGACTGGAAATGATCAGCGAGCTTGGCGACGGAGGATGCTGGAGGACCCGACCGGCCGCGAGCTCCTTCGCGCTCAGCAACGCGCAGAATTGCACGCCGCGAATCCCGATCTAGCGCGCGATCTTGGGCTGACGATAGAGGACTACGACCGATTGCTGGAATTGCTTGCGGAGCAGGCTCTGCAACGCATGGAGCTGTTTGCACGGGAGGACACCCTGTCCGCCAGCCTCATGGACAAACTCAAAGGACTCCAAAGCAATCAGGAACGCGACGTCGCCGACCTTCTGGGAGACGAGAAAGCGCAGCAGTATGAGGAGTACGTAGCAAGCCAGGCAGTGCGGGCTCAGGTCAGCCGGTTTCGTGCGCGACTAGGCGAAGCTAACGCACTTCGAGATGATCAAAGCGCACGGCTGGTAACCGTTCTGCAAGACCAACGGGAGCGCTTCGCGAAGGAGCTGCAAGAGCAGTACGAAGGCCATAACGTCACGCGCACCATGGGCACTTGGTACGGTGGGCAGTTCATGGCCAGCGACACGAAGAACACATCCACCGAGGAGCAGATCCTCGCGCAGTTGGAAGATTACAACCGCCGATTGATACGCGGTGCTGCGAGCGTGCTCACTGAGAGCCAGCTCGAGGTGTTCACGCAGATCCAGGACGAGCGGCTCACGCATCAACGAGTTCAATTGCGGGCAAATGCCGACGCTCATGGGCAATGAGACCTTAAGGACGAGCTCGACGGCGTCAAGCCGACATTTGTGGCGCGCGTTTAGGCGTCCGAGTTTGGGGAAACGGCTTTCAGACGAAAACGTTCGACGACGTGCTGGCGGTCAGCGAGGCGCCTATATTCGCGTCAACACTCGTCCAGTCGCACCCTGATGATCGCCGCGTTAATGCGATTTCCTCGCCGGCGGACAGCAGCGACCGCGCCATTCCGTCGCGCCTTTTCTCTACGAACTCCCCGTTATCTGCCGCGCGATGTGACTGCCCCCTGATAGATAGTGATGGCCTCTACGGGCCTGAGCAGGGGACGGAGTTCGAGGACAAGGAGCAGCGATGTCGGACGGGACGGCTGAAGCGGGTAGCGAATCAAGACCGATCAGAATCATCATGGATGACCGCGAGCCGTGCGAGCTAATGCTCCCGCTCCTTGAGAAGCGCGCGTGCTTCCGCGTCGAAGTTCAGCGATTGCCGACCGGCGACTACTTTGTGAATGATGCCCTGCTCGTAGAGAGAAAGACGTTCCCGGATCTCATGCAGTCGATCATTGAGGGCCGTCTCTTCCGGCAGGCGTTGAGGCTGGTCGCGGCCAAACATCCCGCCGCGTTGATTCTCGAAGGCGGCGCGCGCGATCTCCAGCACACGGAAATGCGCTGGGAAGCAATACAGGGCGCCCTGATTACGATCGCGTTGTTCATGGGACTGCCCGTGCTGCGCAGTCGCAACCCTGAGGAGACCGTGCAAACGCTCGTCTATGCAGCGCGCCAACAGACGGCCGTCGAAACAAGCACCCTGGTGCGCCACAGTCGACGACCAAAACGGAAGGCGGCGTTGCAGTCCTACATTCTTCAGGGATTACCGGGCGTGGGGCCAAAGCGCGCGCAACAACTACTGACGCGTTTCGGCAGTGTTGAGGCTGTCGTTGCGGCAAGCGTCGAGAGCCTGGCCGAGGTGGAGGGCCTTGGTCCGAACACAATCCGAAAAATCAGGAGCGCGCTCGCGTAGCGGGAAGAACGGCGTTGACGGCGGCTAGCCCGCCATTTTCGGCACGATCCCGTCACGCGCTGCTTCTGAGTTTTTCTTCCGCGTACAGGGACAGCTCGATCATGCGCTCCAGGAGCTGATCCGCCGGCAGACCCGCGAAGTTGCGAAGCACGAGTTCCTTGACATAGAGCCGGATCAGGTAGCGCAGCTTGAGCGCCTGCGTGCGCGATGCGAAGACGAAATCTCGATGGCCGTTGTTGACGACGATGACGTTGCGCGACTGATCGAAACGCGAACGCCACAGTTCGCCTGCGGCGCGTTCGAGCGTGTACCCCGGAAGACCACGCGTGTTGACGACGCCGACGCCGGGGGCGCTGACCAGCAACAGCGATTCCGTGACGGTGACGAGCGCCTCGCCGCTGCAGGCGATGTCCCGCTGGCGCACCGTTACGCGGATCCTCGCGAGCCCGGGGACGCGCACGGCCGTGAATGCCACCTCCTGGTCGTGCGGAGTGTCGAGCGATCCGCCGCCTTCGACGACTTCCCACTCGAAACTCAGGTCTTCCTCGACGCGCCGGCGCGACCGATCGCGGGGCAATGCGCGCAGGCGGCGCGACTCGCCAACACCGATCGTTGCGGCCGCGGGCGACACAACGACGCTGAAGAGCGGCCCCGCGTACTGGAAGAACTCGCGCTGTGCGGAGACCGGCGCCGCGGGTTCGCTGACACCGAGGAGGTCATCGACGGCTGATCTCGCCTCCTCGGCGATACCCTCGCTACCGTTTGAACGATCTTCCTGCGGCGGTCCTTCTGGCAGTCGCTTGCGGGCTTGCACGTCGAACCAGTCGTACTCCTCCGGCGGCAGCGCGAGCAGCGCTTCGCGAAACGCGCGCTGAATCGTGCGCAGAAGCTGGTGACTCGCCTGCTCTTCCTCAGCGCGCCGCTGCTCGTCGATGAGGGCGGTGAGCGCATCGTCAAGCGGGCTGTGAGCGGCTGCGACAAGCGCCGCGTAGCGCTCATCGTGGATGATGCCGCTGCGTGTGCCCGGCGTGAGGTTCAGGAACGGCGCATCGATGAGACCCTGCAGGTAACGCGATGACCAGGGAGCGTGTTCGAGACCGGGCAACGTGGCGAGATCCTCGATCACACGCGTGCCGAGGCGCGAAGCGCAACCCGAGAGGCTCCGCGGGCTCGCTGAGGTACAGCTCGGCATACACCTCTCCGAAGGGCGTGCGACGGGCGGAAGCTGATGCAGCAGCCGTCCCTCGAATTGCCGCGGCTCGACTTCGTACTGTTTGCGCGCGAGCCTGTCAATGACCGTGACGCGCACGGCGGACTGGCGAATACGGTCGCGCAGCTCGGACGCGAGATACCACTGGATCTTCTCGCCGCTCGAGCTGCGGATGCCCTCGAGCAGCGGTGCGATGCGGATCTCGGTGCCGCGCTCCGCAAACAGCACGCGGCGCGGTGCGACCTCGTATCCCGGATCGCCCTTGCGCATCGTCATCTGGTAGGCGCGCTGGTCCGCACCGGTCGAGGTCACGTCAGGTGTCTCGCCGACGGTCCAGAAGCTCAGCAGGCCGATGCCAAACTCGCCCTGTAATCCGTTGCACGCGCCGTCGGCCTTCAGGCGCCGCTTGATCGAATCGCAGATGTGAGTGGCGACGTAGCGGAAGTCCGGCACGCCGTCCGGGTGGCGCGGCACACCGTCACCGTCATCGCTGATCGCGAGATAATGATCGCCGTGCTCGCGCCCGCGCGTGATCGTGACGTTACGCGCGTGCGCATCGATGCTGTTCTCGACGAACTCCGCGATCGCCTTCAGCGGATTGCTCTGCGAGAGCGCGATGATGCGAATCGCGTTCCAGTCATCACCGATGCGCAGTCGCCCGCCGCCGGTCTCCTTCTTGCCCACGGACTCACCCCAGTGGCCTGAAAGGTCGACAATAGCCTGGCACAACGGCCGGTCCCTGACTCGAGGTCTATTCGCCGACGCCTCATTGGATTATGTGCTCCGCTTCTTCTCGTCGCATCAAGCTTCGTTGCGCGTTTCGTCGTGGGCGGGAGAGTAGCCGCAGATCGCGGCGTTCGCACGTACGCCTCGGATTGACGACGTGTCTATTTCGGCGGACGGGAGGTTCCTGGCCTTCATCACCGCAACGCGCTGGAACGATGGTCAGCGAGGCGAGCGCGGCGCTGTGATCATCAAGCCGATCTCCGCGAAGCAGCTACCATCAGGAGCGGCGTGAAGCCAAAAAAAACGAGAATTTCAGCAGAAAACAAGCCTTGAACGCTTTCCTCAAACTGGCGTTGAAAGTACAATGCTGTACATAAAATCAGCCGGTGGGAGACTTTCATGGAAGTCGCAGGGTCTGAGCATGTGGATGTGCGCCAGGGCTCCAGCATTCGTCCACTGCGAGTGCTCACTGATGAGCAACGAGTCGAGTCCGCGCGCTCGATTGAGAACCTGAAAGACGAGATCACCAGACTCGCGGGTCATCTGAACGCGGCGAACCATCGCTTCCTGCTGCTCATCGCGGAGTTCGATCGCCGCGAAGGCTGGTCGGACGGCGGAACGCAGTCGTGCGCGCACTGGCTGAACTGGAAGTGCGGGATTGGGATGGGCGCTGCGCGCGAGAAAGTTCGTGTCGCGCGCGCGCTGGAGATTCTTCCAAAGATCTCGGCCGCCATGGCGAGAGGCGAGCTGAGCTATTCCAAGGTGCGCGAGCTAACGCGTGTCGCTTGCGAAGGAACCGAGGACTACCTCCTCTCGATTGCATTGCAGGGAACTGCCCACCACGTCGAGACGCTGGTCCGAGGGTTCCGTCGCGCGAAGGATTCGGAGGATCTCTCGCGCGAGGCGCAGCAGCAGGCGAATCGATCCCTGCACTATCACTATGACGATGACGGGTCGCTGATTCTGAAAGCTCGGTTGCCGGTGGAAGTGGGCGCGCTCGTGTTGAAGGCGCTGCAGGCTGCGATGGATGAGGCGCCGATTCCAAACGTTCCAGCTGGAACGTCGGAGCAGACGCCGAGCTGGGCCGCCCGTCGCGCCGACGCACTGGGTTTGCTGGCGGAAAGCTTCGTCGAACACGGCCCCGCGGCGCTGAACGGCGGCGACCGACATCTCATTTCCGTCCACGTTTCTGCGGAAACGCTGCGTCACAGGGAAGCCGGCTGCTGCGAGATCGAGGAAGGTCCCTCAATCCCTGCCGAAACCGCGCGTCGCCTCGCGTGCGATGCGAGCGTCGTCGCGATAGTCGAAAACGAGGACGGCGAGCCGCTCAACGTCGGCCGCAAGACACGCACGATTTCAGCGCCCTTGCGCCGCTTCCTGAACGCCCGCGACCGCGGCTGTCGCTTCCCAGGTTGCACGAACACACGCTGGGTCGATGCGCATCACATTCACCACTGGGCTAACGGCGGAGAAACGAAACCCTCGAACCTCGTATCGCTGTGCCGATTTCACCACCGCTTAGTCCACGAGGGCGGAGTTGCGATCCATGTGCTCGACGACGGAGCGATCCGGTTTGTGCATGCAAACAGCCAAAGCTTCGACAGCGCAGCGCCTGATCACGTGCACGTGTTCGACTGGATGCAACTACCCGCGGCGCACGAAGAGCGCGGCATACACATAACTGAGTGCACTGCCCGCACACGTTGGAACGGCGAGTCGATGGACTATGGGTTGGCCGTCGAAGTCTTGCTGCATCACGCGCGACGAGCGCGAGGCGATGGCGCGGCAAGGTCTGCGGCGATTTAACACTGGGCGTTCTGGCCGGAACTCTTCTGATCGTCATGATGAGATGAAGATGACCGGCAGGAGTGGCATCGGACTCCAAGCTGACTCCGCATTCACGAGACTAGGCAGATCCCCGGGGACTAAGATTGTCGCGTCCTTTCAGCGGTACTATTGACCAGTGGCTCAGGCTTGGGGCGCGTACTTATGCAGAATCTGTAGAAGGATTTATTCCTGATTCTCGCTTTCTGGTAATCCAGATTCCGTCCATTTAACTGTTGGCTGTCAGAATGGGGTTAATCAACGCCCTAGTCAGGCGCAAGGTTTTCATTTCCTATCATCATGCGGACGATGTGGAGGTGCGCCGATTCATAACGACTTTTGATCACGCCGGTGATGTGTTTATAGCGCGGGGTATAGGAGCCGGGATGACCGGCGACATCATCGACAGCGCTGATACGGACTACGTCATGACTCGGATCCGCCAAGAATATTTGAGGGATTCCTCGGTGACACTGGCGATGCTCGGCAATTGCACATGGTCCAGGCGCTACGTCGATTGGGAGCTTCAAGCGTCTCTGCGTAGCGGACTAACAGTCATCCCCAATGGTGTTCTTGGGATCAAACTGAGCAGTTACAGCCCCATTTATCCGTTCCCTGATCGCCTCAACAAGAACCTACTGCTGCCGCGCCAGACCGGCCTTCTTGCACCGAGGGACTGTTACGCTCGGGTCTATGATATGCCGTCAACAAGCGAACAACTGTGGTTCTACATCGAGGACGCGGTCTCAGCTCGGACGTCGAGAGCCGACCTCATAGCTAACCCTAGAGAGCGCATGGGGTAGAAGCAGAGATTGTGGTCATCCATGGCACTAGAAATGCCGGAGTTGTCACCCAACAATGCGCTGCAGCCGACGTGGGATCTTCCCCCGAAATAGTTGACACCTCGAGCTAACGAGCTCGGAGGTGTGAGATGGCGAGAACGCTGCTGAGGAAGATCAATCAGTACAGCGAGGAGTTCAAAGCGACGGCGGTTGGATTGAGCAGCCTTCCGGGAGTGCTGATCCAGGACGTTGCGCACTCTCTGGATATCCACCCGTTCATGCTGTCACGATGGCGCAAGGAAGTGCGCGAGGGGAAGATCGTGGCGAAGCGAGTGAACCTTGAGCCGCAGAGGAAGGCGGAGCTGAAGCGACTGCGAGAAGTGGAGCGGCAGTACAAGTTGCTCAGGAGGAGCACGAGATCCTAAAAAAAGCCATCCGGTTTGCTTCCGAACGAAGACAGAAGTCTTCGAGTTCATCGAAGCAAACCGCACGCAGCACACGATCACGATGATGTGTCGAGTTGTACGAGGTGACGCGAGGCGGGCTACTACGCCTGGCGCACGCGCGAGCCCGAGTGCACGCAGTGCAGCGCAACGAACGGTTGTTGAAGCAGCATCGAGCAAGTCCATGCCAGCAGTCGCGGAACGTATGGCAGTCCGCGGATCCAGCGGGCGCTGTGTGTGCGGGGCGTGCGGGTGGGCAAGAATCGCGTGGCGCGGCTGATGCGGAAGCATCAGATCCGTGCCCGAGCGGCCAAGGATCTACCGCCCCAATGCCGGGAGTGCACCGGTTCTTCGAGACAGATCCCGAAGCAGCGGCTGAAGGTATTGTCGGGGAATCCGAATGCGGTATGGCTGGGAGATATCACCTATCTGAAGCTCGGTGGATCTGGAGATATCTGGCGACGGTGATGGATCGGTGTACGCGGCGGGTGATCGGCTGGAGTCTGGGGCCGAAGAAGAACGTGAAGTTGACGCTGCAAGCGTTGGATCGAGCGGTGCATCGTTGCCAGCCGCGGCCGGGGCTGATCTTTCACAGTGATCGCGGCACTGAGCTTGGGCTCAATGCGTCGTCGCAACACTGGCGTTGCAGATCGAGGATAGTAGCTCATCGAGAGCCTCAGCCGGCGTCTTCCATCCGAGCGTCTTTCGAGGTCTGCCGTTGAGGGTGGCAGCGACCGCGTCAGTTCGCGCTCGGAATACCTGTGATATCGGTTCCCTTGGGAAAGTACTGACGCAGAAGACCGTTTGTGTTCTCGTTCGTTCCACGCTGCCAAGGGCTTCGCGGATCGCAAAAGTAGACCTCCAATCCGGTATCGATCCGTAGCTTCGCATGTTGAGCTAGCTCCAGCTCCCTGATCCCAAGTCAGCGATCTTCGCAACTGCACCGGCAGCGTCGTGAATCTTCTTCGCAATGGCATCTCGTACTGCTTCAGCGCCACAGCCAGCCAGGGCCGGCCCATTTCTTAATCCGGCGCCAGCAACATGCCCCGCCATCCGCGGCAAATGCAGCAGCATCGTGAATCCGTGTGGTGCGCTCAACCAAGCGTACCGATCGCAGAGCTGTTCAGACCGATGATCATGTCGCCTTCCCAGTGACCTGGCACAGCCCGGTCTACAGCTTCAGCAGGGCGTTGACTGATCATCACCTCGGAAGTGATGAACGACTTGCCGCGCTGCCGCGTCCTGGCGAGCGGCACTCGCAGCGCTCGGCCGGTACGTAGACAAGCAGATAGCTCGCGTCGCAGTGCACGTCGACCCAGAACATCGATTGCCCAGTAAATAGCGTCGTCAGAGATCCGCATAGATCATCATGCGGAAGTCGATCGGTAATCGGCGTCTCATCTGCTGGGGCTCCATCACTTGCCCCACCGTCGGTCAGCGCGGCGACCATGGCGTCGACCCTTCCATTGCACATGCGGTCCCGCGATACGCTTGCCTCGCGCATCAGCGACAACGCCGGCGAGTCGATCTTGTACGTAGACTCCCAGCCTCGCGTTCTCGGCAAGCTTGGCTGTCTTCGATCGCGCGGCCACGCGTTCCGCCTTCCATTGCGCAACCGTGGCTCGATAGTGCAACACACCGCCGCGGGTCTCAGCATTACGACGCAGCTCACGCGAAATCGTCGATGGCGATCGCCTCCATCTGTCGAGCGATCTCGCGAACCGTCAAGACGCTGCGCCTTCAATAGCGCAAGTTCCTCGCGCTCGCAAATGACAGGAAGCGTCCCGAGTGCGCAGCCGAGACTGATCGGTCGCCATCCCGCCGGCCTCACGGAACCAGCGCGTACCGAGCGGCTGAGACATGCCGCTCGCCACCGCTGCTTCTTCGCTCGACGCTCCTGCCGCAATACGCACCCAGAACTGCTTGCTCGAGCTTCCCGCTGATTAACGCCGGGCCGGCCTGGCCATCGCATCGGCGCTCGTCCTGTTCACTGTGTAACCCGACCTGCGTGGTCGTCCCATACAACACCTCCATTGACCAGATGTGCGACGACCGATGGAAATCCCCGAGTATGCCGGCTATGTGTTTCGGGAGCGGCTGGCGCAGCTGGGAATCGTGCAGAGCATGAACGAGCGAGTGAACGACAATGCTCACATGGAATCCTTCTATCACTCGATGAAATCGGATCTGATCCATGAACGCACGTTTGAAGACGAAACGCAGCTCAAGGATGCAGTGGTCAGGTACATCCGGTTCTACAACGAGCGTAGACTGCACTCATCGATTGGTTACGTTGCACCCGCAACATATGAACGACATTTATCCCACAGGGGTGTCAACTAAAGTGGGGAAGATCTCGCGCGAAACGCGCGCGGTTGAGCGCGGACGTTATGCCGCATAGAACCGGAACTCCGAGCAATGGATGTAGAGCCACCCGCGGTTGATGTCGTCGCTAATACGGCCCGGCTCAACGAGCTCGATCGGCTGATCGTCAAGGCCATCGTTGAATGGGATGCAGAGGCTCTTGCGAGGATGCTGACAGAGTTCAGAGAGTTGAAGACCGGCACGCGGCTTGCCCTGATGAAAGCTCCGGTCAAGCCGCTTCCGAACGTCACCGACGAAAAGGTGCGCGGACTACTTCAAAGAATAAGCTCAGGGCAGCCCCTGCCTGTCGAGCAGGCGCTGTCTGGAACTCGACTTGGCACGCTGATGGACAGCGCCCTCTCAGAGCAGGAGATCGAAGCGCTTGGCTCGGACCTGTTCTACTCGTGGATCAGCCATTACTAGTTCGTTGAAGCACTGTACGAAATAGGATCGGTCATTCTCGCCACCGGAAGCGCCCCGCCGACTCTCACCCGCCTCGTGGATGAGGCGCGTCATTGTTACGCGTTTCAGCAATACAGCGCGGTGTGTTCACTGAGTCGTAGCATGCTTGAGATCGCAATGCGTGATCTCGCCGTCAAGACGGGCGCACTTCCTGCCGACTCCGACAACGTCAAGGAGGTTCGTAGCCTGTACGACCTCATCGATCAGTTCTGTAATCGGTGTGCACACGGAGCGCATCTTCGTGACAAGTTGCATGCGATCCGAAAGGAAGGGAACGCATCAATTCATGACGGGCGCCGCGGCACGGATAAAACGTCCGCCCGCACACTGCTCCGGGATACCCTCGCTGTTCTTCACGAAGCGTATGAGAGCGCATACAAGCAGTAAAGCTCACCACTATGTGGCATAACCCGCTGCTGTGGCCGACGCCCGCGAGCGGGCGCGGCTGAGCGCAACGTTGGGCGCAATAGGAGGAAAGACAATGGAGGACGAGAAGCCACGAGCTGTCGTTGGTGGAACTGCAACATCGCTATTCCACCTTGCGGCCAATCTTGAGAGCAGAGCCAATGCTGGAGAGGTGTTCCCGAAAGACGAGATAATCTTCTCTGGCAAAGCGTCTGCAGGACCATGCGGCTGATCTTCAACTGGCAGCGAGTCGAATGGACAAAGAATGAAGCTCTTAACCGCTAACCGCTTCTTCCTTACTCGCGCGCGAGTACCGTAAACCGACACGACGAGGGTCGCGCCTTCTGGGTCGACGATCGTGATCACGTGTTCTCCCGCGGCGATACACCGAGCGCCCTCCCCTACATGGAACATGTGCGTTTTCGCCGAGGTACTGATTGTCGAGATGCCAATGCGGCGCCGCGCCGGCGTTGCGATGCACGGCTTGGGACCCGACGCGGCCCTTCCTGCGTCCCGAAGTCGATCGGAATATCGAGCGCGTGGACAAGGTTCGGATACAGAAAACCATGGGACTTTGCGTGTCCGCCTGCTCGCGATCGCTGCGATACGCCGGGCAGAAGGCGCGGTATTGCCTATTCGCGTGCTGACGCCGATAGTAGAACACGGCCGAGCCGGCGGCAGCACGAAGCAATTTAGTGACGCATGCGGTCGGAATCGCCTGGCGGCTCGGATCGACGCGCCGCCGGCCGTCGGCGCTCAGGTGCACGCGTTGGTTGTAGGGGACTCAGCCGGTAGAAATGAGCTCCGCCGGGGCAGCGCTCGCCCGCGACATCGCGCACGCGCCGTTGAGCAGATAACCATCCGTGGTGCTTGCAGGAGCTCCTCGACGTCCTTCATGAGCGGCTCGGTTCGCCGAACCGCTCCGGCGGCGCCCGGGCTGTCCCGAATCAGAGCGAACTCCTTTAACAGCGCCGGGCCGCCGCCGAGCCGGTCAGACCCGGCTTGCCTTCGCCGTTCGCATTGCCGACCCGGTACGCCAGACCGTGTGAGCGGGAGCTATTGCCGATCCCGACCACGCATGGCGCGGTCCCCCAACTCGTTCCCGTTTTCCAGGCGATTCAGCTGGCGGCTGGACGCAGAGCTCTTCCTGTGCGCCTCCTCCCCGGGCCGCGAAACTTCGAGCAACGCGCGCATGTCAGGAATGCAGGGGCGGCGCCGATCTCGGCGCGCCGCATGCATTTTTGCACGCGGGCATCGCTCGTCAGCACGCGCAGCTTGCGGTACGTGACCCGCTGGCCGGGGTTGATCCCGCGCGATGTGAGCGAGATTCGCGTATTGATTCGGATCTCCACAGCGTGCCTTCCGCGCCGACCGAGATTCGGCGTGAGGCCGTAGTGGTCCAGGCGCCCCGCCAGCGTCGACATGCCCTGCCTGTTGCAAAAAACCGTAGAAGCGCTGCACGCCGTGCTGTTTCAACATGCGCACCGCAGGAACGTTCAGCGATTGCGCCGAGCGCGATGTCGGCCGGAACAAGCTCCGCGATACTGACGGTCGAAGTTCTCGGGGATGTATCCGGCGTATTGCGTCGGCACATCGAGGAAGCGACAGTGTGCGGCGGAATCTCCCCGGCCTCCAGCATCGAGGCGTAGAGGAGCGGCTTCAGAATGCTGCCGGTGCTGGCGCGGCCTTCGACGATGTCGACGGCGAAGCTGCTTGATCGCTACGACACTGGGAATTGCGAGTTGCCGCACTCGAGCGTGCCGGCCGTCGATGACGGGCCGCGGCATTGTGGGCGCCTGCGGCCGAGAACCCGGCGCGTTCCTGTACGAGCGCCGTCGCCGTGTTCTGCAACGTGCCGAGTCGAGCGTCGTTTTGAAGCGATGTTGTCCCGGCGCTTGGCCTGCAGCGTAGCAACGATGTCAGGGCCGGTTCCGGCAGCGGGACGGGCGCGAGCAGCAGCGGTTCCTCGAGGACGCGAACGCAGATCCAGAGCTGCTATGTCGCCGTTCTTGTCCGCGGGCGACGGCCAGGAGTCGATTGCGCCTGACGAGGAGCGCTGCGCGATTCCGCCCCGGGTGAATAACGCCGGGCTATTGGGGAGCACGGCGAGCGTGCACGCTTCGGCCCACGACAACTGCGCGGGACTGCGGGCGCCCGAAGTGAACACCAGACGCCGCTTCCATGCGGCGACGGTCCTCCGACGGCGCACGCCCGCCGCCCCGTGCATGGCGAGCATGCTCTCCTTGTCGAGACGCCGTTCCGGCCGCGCCGCCAGCCGCGTTCGAACAGCTTGTCGGTCCACGCCGCGTTCGCTGCGGGCGCGCGCGGAGGAGGCGCGCCAACCTGCATCATTAGCGTGCTGCTGCCGCTGACGATGCGGCGCTCGCGCACGATCGATGAAGAATAGCCAGGTCCAAGCCGAACGGTCGACGCGCCATGGTGAGAATGTTCAGAAGCGTTGGTCCTCGTATTCGATGAGGGCGCGCGCGTACTCCGGGCACATGCTCACGCGGCGGAAAACGCCATTGACCATCATTTCCGCAATCCTTCCGCCCAGGAGTTCTCCATGTCGCGGATTCGAGCTCATGATGGTCGCGAGCGGCGCGGCGAACAGCGGCTGCGGCAAAGCGCGCCAATAGGGACGCGCGCGATAGCGGCGCTGCCGACGATAGAGGAAGCCGTTGGCGCCTGCTACTCACTGCGCAAGGCCTACCGAAAGAGAAATCGCGCCAAAAGGCACAAAAGGCGCAAACAAGAACGCAAATCGAAGACCGAGAAGCTCGGAAGCTCCAGCATCCCTTTTGCGCTTTTTTGCGGCGATTCATTTTCCTTCCGGTCCTGCGGCTACACACGTGGTGAAGGGCGACATCACCGTGCCGGTTGCGCGCCACCTTCCCGATGGACGACCCCGAAACGGCCTACGACCGGTTCGCGGCCGGCGCCAAGTTCGGCAAAGTGGTGCTGGTCAGGGAACCCTGACCCCGTTTTCTGGCCTCAAAGCGACCGGACAGGTCGGTTAGACGACAGAAAAGGCCGGGATGTCGAGCTGGCGGCGCAGGCCGAGCAGCGCCTCGACAGGGCCACCTCGCTCGCCGTGAACCGCTCGGCCGGCGGCCGGGCCGCAAACGCCACCCGCTGCGGGTCGAGGCGGGCGTCGGGCACGGCCAGCAACCACATCTCGCCTACCAAACCGGGGGTGCGGCTGGCCGGAGCCTCAGTCGTGAGATGGGACACCGGCGCGCCCCGAGTGAGCGCCATCTGCCCGGTCTCGATGAACCGCGCTTCGGCCACCGAGCACACCCAGGCGCTACCGGTGCCGGCGACTTCGGCGATGGCGCGGGTCAGCTCGTCGTCGGCGCCATGCGGTCCGGCGGCCACCATCGCACAGGCCCACCGCAGCGAGCGCAGTACCGGATCGGTGCGCTGGGCGCCAGCCTGGTGGGAGATCAGCACGCCCGCGCCGCTCTCGACCAGCGCTATCCGCAGACCGTCGAGATCCACGCCATCGGGCACGTCAACAACCAGCTCGTCGACGGCCGAGTCCGCCTCAACCTCCTGGACATCGATGCCCACCAAGTTGCCGCCCCGTTCCACGATGACCACGGCAACCTTGGCAAGGGCACCGGGACGGTTGGGCAGCTCGACCCGCAGACGGGCTCGGAAGGACATGAGCCGAGGGTACGGAGGGCGTGTTTCGTGCGGGTTTCCCAGTTATTACCCTTTGCCCGCGCAGAAACGGCTGATCACCTCGAACCCATGCAGCCAGACGGAGTTCAACGCGGCGTGGGGGTCGTAGCCCCGCTGCTACAGAAGCGAAAGTTGGGCCGGCTCGGGTGGCGGTGCTTTAGGCCGTGTTGATGGTGACACAGGTTCGCCCACGTCGATGGAACGAATGAGAGCGGGCGAGACTCCGAACCTCGTGCCCGGTTGACCAGACGCTTCACCGTTAGCGAGTGCATCGCGATCCTTCTTCGGCTGGTAGGACCGAGCGAAACGGCGCTCGTACTCGGGCACCAGATCGGGCCGGTTTGCGGTCAGCCAGTCGAGGAAGTGGGCCCGCAGACCCGGCTTCAGGTGCAACCCGACCGAACTCACCGACACCGCTCCAGCATCCACTACCGCTTCGATGACCTCGCGCAGCTGCTCCGCGTCGTCGGACAGACTGGGCAGCACCGGAGCGACGAGCACCCCGCACGGGATGCCCCTTCGTTGAGTTTGCGGACCGCCTCCACCCTGCGGCGGGGGTGAGGGGTGCCCGGTTCTGTCGCTGCGCCGCAACTCATCGAGGGTGCCGATCGAGAGGTTGACCCGCACCGACGTGCGCTGGGCGGCCGCCGCCAGCAGATCCAGATCCCGGATGATCAGGGTCGACTTGGTGAGTATCGAGAACGGGTTGCGGGCCTCTGCAAGCACCTTGATGATGCCCTTGGTCAGGTGATACTTGCCTTCACAACGTTGATAGGGATCGGTGTCGTTGCCATAGCGATGTGATGCCCGCCCCACCGGCGGGCCGAGACCTCAGCCCGCAACCGCTGGACCGCGTTGACCTTGACGACGATCTTCTGCTCGAGTTCGCGCCCGATGTCGAGGCCCAGGTACTCATGCGTCGGCCTCGCAAAGCAGTAAACACACGCATGACTGCATCCCCTATATGCATTGATTGTGTATCGGAACGGCAGCTGTGAGGCGCAGCCGGAACCTCGTTGATGATCACGCCTGGCGTTGACGTGCAGGAACTCCAGGCCGCGGAACTCACCGGTGCCGATATGCCGCTCGACGAGGTCGTCGATGTCGAACAAGGCGCCCTGCGGCCCTTCGCCGTCCTCGTCGGCCAGCTTCCAGCGCAGCTCGGCGGTCACCCGCAGCACTCTATCGAACATACGTTCCCCCAGCCAGCCACGTCCGGTGCCAGGCATGATGCAGTGATGGACACCTACGACGTAATCGTGCTGGGGGGCGGACCGGCCGGCGAGAACGCAGCCGATAGAGCCGCCCAAGGTGGCCTGTCGGTGGTCATGGTGGAGGCCGAGCTCATCGGCGGCGAGTGCTCGTATTGGGCCTGCATCCCGAGCCGAGCCGTCCTGCAGCCCGGCGCGGCGCTGGCTGCGGCCCGGCGGGTGCCCGGAGCGAGGGCGGCGATCACCGGTTCGATCGACGTTGACGCCGTGCTCAAGTGGCGCCACTGGATGGTGTCGGACTGGCACGACGACGGGCAGCAGCAGTGGGCCACATCGGCGGGGATCACCGTCGTCCGCGGCCGGGGACGGCTCGACGGTGAGAAGCAGGTCGTGGTGACAGAGCCCGAAGGGGCGGTCGTGCACCTCGCGGCCCGGCGAGCGGTCGTCGTCGCCACCGGCAGCGTGCCGGTGGTTCCGCCTGTGCCCGGCTTGGCCGAAGCCATGCCGTGGGGCGGTCGCGATGCGACCAGCAGCAAGGAGGTGCCGGAGCGACTGGTCGTGATCGGTGGCGGCGTAGTCGCTTGCGAGATGGCCCAGGCGTGGCATTGGTTGGGCAGCGAAGTCACCATGCTGGTACACGGCGACCGACTCCTCGAGCGGAACGAGCCGTTCGCCGGGGAGCTGCTCGCCGCCGCTCTGAAGCAAGACGGGATCGACGTCCAGTTCGGCGTAGATACACAGCGGGTGGCGCGCAACGGCTCTGTCACCATCGCGACGACTGCGGGTGACATCGTCGCCGACGAGGTGCTGGTCGCCATCGGGCGACGAGCCCAACACAGCCGACATCGGCGTGGACACGGTGGGGCTGGAAGTTGGTCGAGCGATCCCGGTCGACGATGAACTGGTTGCCACCGGAGTGCCGGGCGGGTGGCTCTACGCCATTGGGGACGTCAACGGGCGGAGCCTGCTCACCCACATGGGCAAGTATCAGGGCCGTCTGGTTGGCGACCTCATCGCCGACCACGGCGATCCGAAGGCAACTGCGTTTGCCGACCACACCGCCACACCCGGAGTTGTGTTCACCGACCCGCAGGTTGGCTCGGTAGGACACACCGAGCAGTCGGCGAGGGACGCCGGAATCGATGCCGGAGTCGCCGATGTTGACATAGCCGAGGTGCCCGGCATCTACGTAAGTGGCGAAGACATCAGCGGACGGGCTCGCCTGGTGATCGATCGCCAGCGAAACGTCGTCGTTGGCGCCACGTTCGTCGGACCCGAGATCGCCGATCTCGTGCAGGGCGCCACCATCGCCATCGTCGGCGAGGTTCCACTGGAGCGCCTGTGGCACACGGTGCCGTCGTTCCCCTCGGTGAGCGAGGTCTGGCTGAAGCTCCTGCAGGCCTACGGCCTCTAGCACGAACACTCACACATGCACTCGCCCACGCCTGGACCATGCCGGTAGCGAGCCGGCGACTCGCTCAACCAGGTCACTGTCACCATCGGGATAACCGTGCTCGAGCCAGTGCAGCACCGTCGGCCACGCTCTGGACGGCAACCCCCGCGCCGGTGAGATCATCGGGCACGCCCACAAGCTCGGGTCGGTTCGGCCCGGTCCCTATGGTGCGTGGTCCAGTCGGCGGCCGCGTCGTGTCGCATCAGGTAACCATTGCCCGCGTAGCGGCAAGCCCGGGGTTCACTCGGAAGCAGAAGAGCGCCACTCTTGCCGTGCCGCTGTGACGAGAAACGCCACGAGCGGAGCATCCTGGCCGGCCCGGGGCACGGCAAGCGTTGCCTGATCGGGCACTAGTGTCGACCATGGTCACAGCAGAGACAACGGCCGGCCGTCTGGCCGGGGTGAATGAGGACGGCCTCGACCTCTTCCGCGGCATCCCCTTCGCCGCGCCGCCGGTCGGCCCCTCCGCTTCCGCCCGCCGCAGCCCGCGACCAGCCGTGGGCCGGCGTGCGCGACGCCGACGGCTTCGGCTGCCTCCGCGCCGCAGGCGCCGCTCGCGCTCGACTTCCTCGACGGCATGGACGTCGGCCCGACGAGCGAGGACTGCCTCTACCTGAACATCGCGACGCCCGCGCCGACTCCGGCAATCGCCGCCGGTGCTGGTGTGGATCCACGGCGGCGCCTTCACGATCGGCTCCGGCTCGCAGCGCATGTACGACCTGCGACCGCTCACGAAGCGCGGCCAGATCGTGCTCGTCACCATCAACTACCGCCTCGGTGCGCTCGGCTTCCTCCCCCGGCGCTCGCCGACTGACCCAGAGAACGCCGGCAACTCGGCTCCTCGACCAGGCGCGGCGCTCCGCTGGGTGCGCGAGAACATCGCCGCTTTGGCGGCGACCCGCGAACGTCACGATCTTCGGCGAGAGCGCGGGCGGCATGAGCGTCGGCTGCCTCCTCGGCATGCCGGCGGCGCCGGGCTGTTTCACAAGGCCATAGCCCAAAGTGGTGGGCCGGTGGGCGTGCCGTTCGAAGCGGGCATCGAGACAAGCGAAGCAGTGGCCGGCGAGCTCGGGATCACTGACAACCTGGGCCGGCTGCGTGACGTCCCGCTCGATCGCCTGCTGGCCGCCCAAGATGCAGTCGCAGCGACTCGGTTCATCGGTCGCGCTGCCTTTCGTGCCAGTGGTCGACGGTGTTGCCTTGCCAAAGGCTCCCCTCAGCGCCATCAGTCCGGTTCCAGTGCTCAGGGTCGCGCTGATGGCCGGCACCAACCTCGACGAGATGACGTTCTTCTCGATCGGCGACCGCGGTGCGTTCGGGATGGCGCACGACCGGCTGTTGCGGCGGGTCACTCGTCTGTTCGGGGATGCCGATGAGGCGACCGCCATCATCGACGCCTACCGCGGAAGGCCAGAGCCGACCACGGCGCAAGCATCACGCCAACCGATCTATGGATGGCGATACAACTGACCCACATCTTTAGT
>CAVRQU010000011.1:0-259726 GCA_963723505.1 uncultured Gammaproteobacteria bacterium | reverse complement strand
GCATCGACCGCGGACGCACGCATGCTGCCGTTCATGGCGCGGCTGATCGACTATCTGGAGAAGAACGACACCGCGACCGTGCGCGTCGTGTTCAGCCCGCCGAGCACGAACATGCTCGCGCAAGCCGACGCTTTCTTCCAGCGCGAATTCTCGAAAGGCGGCAAGATCGTCGAGCCGATCAGCCCGTATTTCGAGCCGAAGAATCCGGCGCCGCGCGAAGGGTCGATCGTGTCGCGGCTGAACACGGCGTTCGCGGCGATTTTCCCGACCGACGTGCTGAAGCTGGAGCAGGGTACCCAGGGCGCGACGAGCGCCGAGGGAGCCGTGAGATCTCGATTGCCTATGTGGTCGGCCCATCCGGGCGCGCGTACAACTCGGACGACGGCCAGCGCGTGTTCGTCGGCATCGACGTCGCGTTCGGCATGCGGATGAGGATTGCGAACGACCCCAATCCGTTCGACTTCAACCTGAAAGTGTCTCCGCCGGAGCGTTTCGGCTACCGCGTCCGACCCGGCGCCAGCCAGGCCGAGGCGGCCTACAACGCGATGGCCGAGCGGGCGTTCGACGAATTCACGTCGAAACTGCGGGAATCTTCTTCAGGGACCCACCGCGCGCAACGACGTCGTCGCCCTCGACTCCGCGCTAGTCCATTCTTACCGGTCTTCCGGAGCGACCAATGTGGTAGATGAATGGGCCGGTAACGGCGAGGCAGACTCGGCCGATTCTTCCGAGCGCCCTGGCGAGAATTGCACCGGTGTCCTTTGCGGTAACGTTGCCACCGGTGAATACAAACGCACGGGCGTTGGCAGCTTGCAGCGCGGTGCGCTCGAGCTGTCGATACCGAATGCGCTTGTGGCGGATAAGCAGGCAGCCCAGCCGTTCTTGCCCGCTTCGGTAAGCCAGACTTCGTCGGTCACACCTCTTGAAAAACGTTCGGTGTGCCGAACGACGCTTGCACCCGCCTCTCTTAATGCCGACACGACCGAGAGGCTATCGAGCGACTCGTCGAGAAACAGTGCAGCGGCTCAGGCGGCTTTGAGCCGGAACTCGCAGCGGAGCGCGTCGGAGATCGCTTCTTCGCTTGCACCGTATTCTTTCGCGAGGTCTCTGACGTCGTCCCCGGCGTCGAATTGCTCTGCCAGTACGGCAGTCGGGATGCCGGTGCCGGCGATCACGGGCCGACCGAAGGACACTTGTGGATCGATGACGATCGTGCGCGGCTGCTCGCGGAGCGGGTGCGAGCGCATGAACGGGTAAAGCTTGATCGGCACGCCTTGCGGGTCGCGCTCGACGCGCTCGAGGTAAGCGCGAATCAATTCAGCCATCTCGATCTGGCCGTCGCGCGAAATATTGATGACTTGCCCGAGCTCGACGTATAGCTCATCCTTGGTAGCAAACTGCTGCTCGAGGAGCGGGCGTTTCGAGCGAGCTTCTCAGTCAGAAACTTGAGTCCACGCCGGATGGTCGGCAGTCCTATGTGGTGCTTCCGACGGATTGCCGCGAGCACGTAGGCTTCGACCAAGTTGGAGAACGAAAGCGCCAGTGTCTTCGGGTCGGCCGGGCGAATCACCGGCTCGGAAGCCCCGCTGCCCTGCAAACCATGCGCGCAGCGTCGACTTCGGCACGCCAACTACGTGCGCAGCCTCCGAAACCGGGTAAGCGGGAATCTCCCGACGATTCATTGGATTGATGAGGTTTTGAGCGTATGAACCATAAGTCTCGGCAGATTATAAGCGCGTCGCGTCTCCGGGAAGACAGTCCTAAATCGTCGCCAAGGCGTAGAGTTGTCGCCGGGAGGGAGCAATGGGGCGCATCCAACGCAGGCATTTCCTGTCCGCCTCGGGCGCGATGCTTGCCGCGCCATTTGTGCGCGCACAGACGCCAGCACCCGATCGAGTTCGGATCATCGGTTACTTGTCTCCGGGGACCGATCCTAAATTGACGCTGCGCGAGGACATAGCTCTCAAAGGTCCCTGAAACTCGGCTGGATCGACGGGAAGACCTTCGTCATAGCCCGCCGCTTTGCCGAGTTCAGGCCCGAACGTCTGCCAGAACTCGCCCAAGAACTAATCCGCATGCGCGCCGAAGTCGTCAGTACACGCATGGTTCAGAAGCCACGCTCGCTGTGGCGCGCGCAACCCGCACCATTCCTATCGTTTTCTTCAACGTTCCATTCCCCGTCGAGCAGGGACTGATCGAGTCCTTCGCGCGGCCAGGTCGCAATGTGACCGGCACAACTATCTACGTTGCCGGCATGGGCGCAAAGCGCTTCGAGTTCCTGCGCGAGGTCGCCCCCGCAGCGAAGCGCGTCTACATTATCAATGCATGGGAACATACCGAAACGCTGGCGGGTGGACAGACCAGCGCAGTGCTCGGTGAGACGGCTAGGAAGATGGGATTTGAGGCCAACGGATATGTCGTACGCGATGGCAAAGATCTGGAAGCCGCGCTCGCAGAAGCACTCCTTTGGGGCGCGCAGGCTCTTAATATCGGAAGTAACACGCTTGTCTACGCTGCGCGGCATCGCATCGCAGAGTTCGCTCTACGCCACCGACTGCCGAGCACCTTTCCAAGCCCAGCGAACGTTGAGGCCGGCGGACTTCTCTCCTATGGGCCCTCAGGTGAAGAGACGTGGGCGCTAATCACTCGGTGCATGGAGTACACCAATCGGATACTGCGAGGTGCCCACCCATCCGACTTGCCGGTTGAGCAGCCGCGCAACTACCAGCTGGTGATCAACATGAAAACCGCCAAAGCACTTGGTCTTACAGTCCCGCAATCTCTGCTGCTGCGCGCCGACCGGATAATCGAGTAGCCGCGACGATCGCGCTACAGCCCGCCGTTCACCACCAGCGTCTGCCCGCTGACATAGTCGCTGTCAGGACTGCAGAACAGATACACCGCGCCGGCAGCTTCCTCGGCGTGCCGCCGCGTCCAAGCGGGATCGTCTGGTTGAGCACGGCGAGTCGTTCGCTCTGCACGCCGATGCGTACGGTGCGCCCTTGCACGTCGATGGTTCCCGACTCGCCCGGTTGCAGAGGTTGCGTCAAACGCGTCTGGATGAGACCGAAGGCGACTGCGTTGACCGTCACGTTGTAACGGCCCCATTCCTTTGCCATGGTCTTGGTGAGGCCGATGATGCCGGCCTTCGCGGCCGAGTAGTTCGCCTGCCCCGGGTTACCGTTGACGCCCGAGGTGGACGAAATGTTGACGACCTTGCGCACCACGCGCTGGCCCGCACTGCGCTCAGTCTCGACTGCCGGCCTGAGATGGTTCACGAAAGCGCGCAGGATGCGAAACGGCGCGGTCAGATGTACGTCCACGATTGCATACCACTGCTCGTCGGTCATCTTCTGAATCACGCTGTCCCACGTGAAGCCGGCATTGTTCACCACGATATGGCAATCGCCGAAACGATCGACGGCGGTCTTGTACGATGCGCTCACCGAAATCCGCCGCAGCAACGTCGCCGTTGCAGGCGAGCGCGCGACCGCCGATCGCTTCGATCATTCGCATGTTTCCTGTGCCGGCCCTTCGTCCAGATCGTTGACGACAACACTCGCGCCGTCGCGCGCAAGGCGCAACGCGATTTGTTGGCCGATGCCGCGCCCCGACCCCGTGACGATCGCTGCCTTACCGTCCAACTGTCCCATGTGGGTCTCCCTGCCGGATGCGAGCCGGTCAGGCCCGCAGTTCGGCGTAGCCGTTGTTGAGGACGACGGTCTTGCGCTCCGGCACCGCGCAGCGAAACGCGAAACGCCCGTCGCCTTCGCGCCAGATTTCGGTGCGGATCGTCTCGCCCGGATACACCGGCGCGGAGAAACGCACGTCCATGCGCTTCAGCCGCGCCGGATCGTAGTCGCAGACGAGCTTGAGCAGCGCGTGCCCGGCGACTCCCGTACGTGAGGCCCATGCAGGATCGGGGCGCTCGAACCCGGCGGCACGCGCAACGTCCGGATCGGCATGCAACGGGTTGAAATCCCCGCTCAACCTGGTAGGTCCAGCGCGGATTGCGGCATGTAGTCGGTTTGATCTCGACGGAGTATCCGGCGCGCGCTCCGGGATCGACTGGGTCTGCGGCGCGCACCCCCCGCGGGTCCGCCGAAGCCGCCGTCGCCGCGAAGGAAACCGACACCCACCACCTCGGCGAGCAGTCTTCCCGAAGCCTTGTCGCGGATTTCGCGCGTGGAGTACAGAGAGCGCGCCCTTGCCGGCGGCCTTGCGACGATCTCGGTCGATCCTCGTCAGTGCCGATGACGGTTCCTGCCCGCGGGAAGCGGCCCATCGGTGCAATTTTAACGCAGCCCTTGCTCGCCATGCAAAACCTTCTTCCAATCGACGCCGGTCGCCGGATCCTTCAGCCAGAAGCCCGGCGTATGCGAGCACGACCGCCATTGTTGGCAGCGCTTTCAACCCTTCCTCATAGACGAAGTCGAGCTGCTTGCGATCGGTCGGATCCGGCGCCGAACCCCAGTCCGAGCGCGTACAGCATCAGTCTTTTGCGGTATACGCATGCTCGATCGGCCGGAAGGGCCAGTTCTTCAACTTCTGGTAGTCGATCGCCATTGAGCGCAGGATCATAATTGGTTAATCTGCGGATTGCACTTTTGTGCGGGGAGAGCGGGTCGATGGCCGAGCGAATCAGCCTGAAAGTCCACGTCGAGGCGGAGCGTTGCCAGGGCCACAACCGCTGTTATTCGATCCAGCGCCCGAGCTGTTTGAAGATCGACGAATTGGGCAACTCGCTGACGCCCAGGGGCGACGGCACCGTGTCCGCGGCGCTCGAGGAAAAAGTGACACGGCTCATGCGGTCGAAAAACTGCCCCGAGCACGCGGTGCGGCTAGAGCCAGGGGAGGAAGTCATGACTGAGCGACGGCCGGTTGTCGGACTGGGCGACCGATTTCGATCACACCGATCCGCCTGGATCGAGAACCCGTTCCCGATCTGGGACGATCTGCGCAAGCGCTGCCCGATCGCGTACAGCGAGCGGTTCGAGGATGGCGCGCACTTTCCGTCGCGATACGCGGACGTGCGCGGAGATCTC
This sequence comes from uncultured Gammaproteobacteria bacterium, assembly GCA_963723505.1. Lineage (GTDB taxonomy): Bacteria > Pseudomonadota > Gammaproteobacteria > Steroidobacterales > Steroidobacteraceae > Steroidobacter. The sequence goes on along the minus strand of CAVRQU010000011.1, from coordinate 254,681 downwards.
CTACGACACCGAGCACTTTTCCTCGCGGCGGGTGATCGTGCGCGAGAATGAAGTTCAAGCCGCTGATGCCATCGCCGCCGATCACGTCGGACCCGCCCGAGCACCGTCCCGCGCGCATGCCGCTTTTCCGGCGTTCAACCCCAAGGCGATCGAGAAACTCGACGCCAGGCACCCGCGCGCTCTGCAACCGCGCTGATCGACGGCTTCATCGCCAACGGGAAGTGCGACGCGGCGATCGACTACGCGCAGCACATCCCGACCCGCGTCATTGCCAACATGCTCGGCATGGACGAGGAGGACGGCGATCGCTTCCGGCGCTGGATCAAGATGGCGTCCTCGAAGAGGGCATCCACGACAACGAGAAGGTGATGCAGTCGCCGAAGGAAATGACGATGTACTTCGGCGAGCAGATCTGAAGAAGCGCGGCTCGGCGCCCGGCGACGACCTGATTTCGTTCATGCGCGACCAGCGCGTGGACGGGCAGCCGCTGCCGACCGACCGGGTGATCGGGACACCTGGGCTGCTGCTGATCGCCGGCATCGACACCACCTGGAGCGCGATCGGCGCGAGCCTGTGGCACCTCGCCAGCACCCCGAGGACCGGCGCCGCCTCGTCGCCGATCCGACGCTGATGCCGATCGGCGGTCGAGGAGTTCCTGCGCGCGTACGCACCGGTGACGATGGCGCGCGATCGTCGTCGAAGGACATCGAGATCAACGGCTGCCCGATGAAGCCGGGCAGCATGGTGCTGCTTTCGTTTCCCGCCGCGAACCGCGACCCCGAGATGTTCCCGACGCCGACAAGGTCTCATCGACCGCAAGGAGAACCGCCACGTCGCGTTCGGCCTCGGCATCCATCGCTGCGTCGGCTCGAACCTGGCGCGGATGGAGCTGCGGGTCGCGATCGAGGAGTGGCTGAAGCGCATCCCGGAGTTCCGGCTCGAGCCGTCCGCGCGCGTCACCTGGTCGGAAGGCACCGTACGCGGCCCGCGCCGCTGCCGGTCGTCTTCAGCGCCTAGAAGGAGACGCGCATGAAAGCGGCCGTCCTGCACCAGGCACCCGGTGAGCTCGCGATCGAGGACGTCGATCTCGACTCGCCGGGGCCGGAAGAAGTCCTGATCCGCGTCGTCGCGAGCGGGCTCTGCCACAGCGACCTGCACGTGATGGAAGGAAAGATGCCGATGCCGCGCCGTCATGCTCGGCCACGAGGCGGCGGCGTCGTCGAAGCCGTCGGCTCGCATGTCAGCGAGTTCACGCCCGGCGATCACGTCGTCGGGTGTCGCAATGTCACTGCGACGAGTGCTACCAGTGCCTGCGCGGCCGGCGCTTCCTGTGCGAGCGGCGGCGGGCTGACCTACCGCGCCGATGGCACCTCGCGCGGCCGCCGCGGCGAGCAGCAATCACGCAGATGTCCGGGCTCGGGCGGCTTCGCCGAGCAGATGCTCGCCCATCGCAACGGGATCGTGAAGGTGCCGAAGGAACTGCCGCTCGACCTCGGCGCGCTGCTGGGTTGCGCCGTCGTCACCGGCGTCGGCTCGGCGTTAACGGCGCGCGGGTGCGACCGGGTCGACCGTCGCCGTGATCGGCTGCGGCGGAATCGGGCTCAACATCATCCAGGGCGCCGTGCTGGCCGGCGCCGAGCGGATCATCGCCGTCGACCTCAGCCCGAGAAGTTGGAGCTGGCGCGCATGTTCGGCGCGACCGACACGGTCGACGCCGCCGAGACGCGATCCGGTCGCGGCGGTGCTCGAGCTGACCGGCGGCGGCGTCGACGCCGCGTTCGAGGCGATCGGGCTTGCCAACACCGTCGCCCAGGCTTTCCAGATGATCCGTCCCGGCTGCGTCGCCTACCTCGTCGGCGTGCCGCCGGTGGGCGTCGATGCTCGAGCTGCCGGGCACGCAGCTGATGCGCAGCACCGTGGCCTGCAGGGTCTGTTCATGGGCGGCAACGACTTCAAGCGCGACATCCCGATGCTCGCCAGCTGTACCTGCACGGCCGCCTCAAGCTCGACGAGCTGATCGCCGAGGATCACGCTCGACCAGGTCAACGAGGGCTACGCGAAGATGCGCACCGGCGAGCAGGCGCGCTCGGTCATCGTGTTCCAGGATTGATGCGCCGATGAGACGCGTTCTGGCCCTCGCGTTGCTGCTGCCCTGCCTCGCGCTCGCGCAGGCGTATCCGTCCAACCGGTGCGGATCATCGTGCCGTACCCCGCGGGCGGGATCGTCGACCTGATGGCGCGCGCAGTCGGTGACGGGCTGGGCGCGAAGCTCGGTCAGCCGGTGATCGTCGAGCCGAGGCCGGGAGCGGATGCGAGCATCGGCACCGACGCCGTGGCGAAGGCCGACCCCGATGGCTACACCGTCCTGATGGCGACGCTCGCGCTCGCGGTCAATCCGAACCTCAGCAAGGTGCCGTGGCATCCGGTGAACGATTCGAAGGCGTCGCGCACATCGGCGTAGTCGCGAACGTGGCGGCGGTCACGCCGACGCTCGGCGTCAAGGATCTGAAATCGTTCATCGAGCTCGCGACGCCGCGGCCCGGGCAGATCAACTACGTCAACCCGGGCAATGGCTCGTCGCCGCATGTCAGCCCGAGCTGCTGCAGCTCGTCAACGGCATCAAGCTGACCTCGATCAACTACAAGGGAATCCCGCCCGCGATTCCGGATTTTCTTGCCGGCACGGTGCCGTTCGGCTTCTTTCCGTTCGCACGATCGCCGGCCAGATCCGCTCCGGCAAGGCGCAGGCGATCGGCATCCGCCACCGGTCCGCGCACAAGCAGTTTCCCGACCTTCCGACGATGGCGGAGCAGGGCTTCGCGAGCTCGCAGGTCAACTCCTGGTACGCGATCGTGGTGCCGAAGAAGACGCCGCGCGCGGTGATCGAGCGGCTGAACAAGGACTTGAACGCGGTGCTCGGCGAGGAGGACACGATCGCGCAGGATCGAGAAGATCGGCGGCACTGTGATCGCCGGCTGGACTTCCCAGCAGACGACGAAGATGTTCGCCGACGAGTTCGCGCGTTGGGCCGACGTCGCGCGAAAGGCGGGTCTTCCGCGAGTAGCGCCGGCTAGGCGGCGAGCTGCGACGCGGCGATCGCGGGATCGCGCGAGGAAGCGCGCGGCGCCGGGTCGTGAACTCAAGCGCGCCGTCCTCGATCGGCGCGGCGGATCATCTTCTTGTCGCGCGTGTAGTTCTGCGGGTTGAGCCACGGCTCGCGGTCGCCCTGCTTCGGGAAGCGATGCATCATGCGCTGCATGTAGCCGGAGGAGAAACCGTCGATCCACGGCCGCGGCGGCATGTCGCGGTCCGCCTCGCGCAGCCGCGGCGTCACCTGGCGCGCGCCGCGCGCGTCCATGTGGTTGAGCAGCCGGCAGGCGTACTCCGCGGTGAGGTCGGCGCGCAGCGTCCAGGAGGCGTTGATGTAGCCGAACGTCGCGACCAGGTTCGGCACGTCCGAGTACATCATGCCCTTGTAGGTCCAGGTCTTCGCGAAATCGACCGGCGCGCCGTCGACCGTGAACTCGCATCTCGCCCAGCACGACGAGATTCAGGCCGGTCGCGGTGACGATGATGTCGGCCTCGAGCTGCTCGCCCGACTGCGAGCGCGATGCCCGTCTCGGTGAAGCGCTCGATGCTGATCGGTGACGATCGATCGCCTTGCCGGAGCGGATCGCCTCGAACAGGTCGCTGTTCGGCACCAGGCAGAGGCGCTGATCCCACGGGTTGTAGCGCGGCGTGAAATGCGTCTCGACGTCGTAGTCCGGCCCGAGCTCCTTCCGCACCATCGTCGAGCAGCTTCTGCTTCACCTGCTCCGGATGCGTGCGCGTGCGGCGATAGAGCCACTGCTGCAGCGTCGACGTTCTTCCAGCGCGTGATCGCGTACGCCCAGCGCTCGGGCAGCACCTTGCGCAGGGCGTTCGCGATGCTGTCGCGTGTCCGGACGCGAGACGACGTAGGTCGGCGAGCGCTGCAGCATGACGATGTGGCGCGACGTCCTTCGCCATCGCCGGCACGAGCGTCATCGCGGTCGCGCCGGAGCCGATCACGACGACCCGCTTGCCGCGCGTAGTCGAGGTCCTCGGGCCACTGCTGCGGATGGACGATCGTGCCCTTGAATCGCTCGCTGGCCCGCGAACTCGGGCGTGTAGCCCTGCCGGTAGCTGTAGTAGCCCGGCGCACATGAGGAGGAAGTTGCAGGTGAAGCGCGACGGTCTCGCCGGTGTCCGTGCGCTCGGCCTCGACCGTCCAGGCGGCGTCCTCGCTCGACCACGCGGCGCTCGTCGCGCGGTGGCCGTAGCGGATGTGCCGGTCGACGCCGTGCTCGGCCGCCGTCTCCTTCACGTACTCGCAGGATCGCGGGGCCGTCGGCGATCGCCTTGGCGTCGCGCCAGGGCTTGAAGCGGTACCCCAGCGTGTGCATGTCGCTGTCGGAGCGGATGCCCGGATAGCGGAACAGGTCCCAGGTGCCGCCGATCGACGGCGCGACCTTCGAGGATCGACGTAGCGCTTCCCCGGGCAGCTGCGTGCAGGTGGACGGCGGCGCCGATGCCGGAGAGGCCGGCGCCGACGATGAGACGTCGAAGTGTTCGCATGCGGATCATGATGGCGTGCTTCGCGCGTGGCTCTGCCGTACGCGCGAGGGGGCGCATCGTCCGAGCCTCGCGGAAGCGGCACCGGTCGCCTCTGGAGTCGGCGAAGCGAGCACGGTCGAGCGGACTTCTCATCCGTTCGCCGCGGGCCGCGAGCTCGAGGAGCTCGCGCCCGGCGTCGCGCTCTTCAAGGGGTTCGTGAACGTCACGTCGGTGCGCACCGGCGATGGCGTGCTCCTGTCGACACCGGCTGCTTCCACCCGCGTCGGCACCAGCTGAGCTTCGACGGGGTGCGCGGCTGCGCCGAGCGCGTGCACACGGCGGTGTACACGCACGGCCACGTCGACCACGCCTACGGCCTGCCGCCCTTCCTCGCGGAGGCGAGCGGCGCGGCTGGGCGCCGCCGCGCATCGTCGGCCACGCGCGCGCTGCCGGAGCGCATGCAGCGCTACGGCGAGACCGCGGGCTACAACCAGATCATGAACTCGCGCCAGTTCGGCGTGCCGAGTCGCAGCTGGCCGACCGAGTCCGATCCGCCGACCGAGCTCTACGACGACGCGCCGCGCTCGAGGTCGGCGGCGTCGACGCTCCGGCTCGCACCACGCCCGCGGCGAGACCGACGACCACACCTGGGTCTGGCTCCCGGCCGCGCGCGTGCTCTGCACCGGCGACCTCTTCATCTGGTGCGCGCCGAACGCCGGCAACCCGCAGAAGGTGCAGCGCTACGCCGTCGGATGGGCGCGCGGCGCTGCGCGCGCATGGCGGCGCTCGGCGCCGAGCTGCTGCTGCCCGGGCCACGGCCTCGCCGATCGCCGGCGCAGCGCGGGTGCGCGCGGTGCTGCGAGGACACCGCCGCGCTACCTCGAGTCGCTGCTCGGCGACACGCTCGCGCTGCTGAACCAGGGCGCGACGATCTACGAGATCGTCGAGACGCGTGCGCCGCCCGCGGCGCTCGCGGAGAAGCCCTACCTGCGGCCCGTCTACGACGAGCCCGAGTTCATCGTGCGCAACGTGGGCGCCACCTCGGCGGCTGGTGGAGCGGCGTGCCGAGCGAGCTCAAGCCGCGCGCGCGGCAGGCCTCGCCACGCGACGACTTGCGCTGTCGGGCGGAGCGCGAAGGCGCTCGAGCGCGCCAGCGATCGCTTGCCGCGGCGATGCGCAGCTTGCGGCGCATTTCATCGACCGGGCCGTGGACGCCGAGCGGACGAGCGGCGAAGTCCACGCGAGCGGCGCTGCGGTCTACCGCGGCTGCTGGAATCGTCGACGTCGACGATGTCGAGGGGCATCTACTGCGCCGCGGCGCCGCTGATCGGCGAGCGCGAAGAAGGCATAGGCATGAGCGCGATTCGACGCGGTCGTCGTCGGCGCCGGCTTCGCCGGCCTGTACATGCTCCACCGCCTGCGCGGGCTCGGCTTCTCGGTGCGCGTGTTCGAGGCCGGCAGCGGCGTCGGCGGCACCTGGTACTGGAACCGCTATCCGGGCGCGCGCTGCGACGTCGAGAGCCTCGAGTACTCGTACCAGTTCTCCGACGAGCTCCAGCAGGAGTGGGAGTGGACCGAGCGCTACGCGACGCAGCCCGAGATCCTGCGCTACATCGAACACGTCGCCGACCGCTTCGACCTGCGCCGCGACATCCAGTTCGACACGCGCGTGCAGCGCGCGACACTTCGACGAGGCGACGGGCCGCTGGACGGTCGACGCACGCGACGCGCGGCGACGACGTCGCCGGCGCAGTTCCTGCATCATGGCGACCGGCTGCCTCGTCGGCCGCGAACATCCCCGACTTCCCGGGCCTCGACTCGTTCGCGGGCGACGACGTACCACACCGGCCGCTGGCCGCACGACGGCGTCGACTTCACCGGCAAGCGCGTCGGCGTGATCGGCACCGGCTCGTCGGCGATCCAGTCGATCCCGCTGATCGCCGAGCAGGCGGCGCAGCTGTCCGTGTTCCAGCGCACGCCGAACTACTCGATCCCGGCGCACAACGCGCCGCTCGATCCGCGAGGACGCAAGCGCGAGATCAAGGCCGACTACGCCGGGCTTCCGCGAGCGCAACAGCAGATGCCGGCGCGTTCGGCTCGCGACTTCCCGCGCGAACGAGCGCGCTCGCGCTCGAGGTCGACGCACGAGGAGCGCGAGCGCGCAGTACGAGGCAGCGCTGGCAGCACGGCGGGCTCGCGTTCCTCGGCGCGTTCGGCGACCTGCTCTTCGACCGCGAGGCGAACGAGACCGCCGCCGAGTTCGTGCGCGCGAAGATCCGCGAGATCGTGCGCGATCCCGAGGTCGCCGAGCAGCTCTCGCCGACGACAGGTGCATCGGCTGCAAGCGCCTGTGCGTCGACACCGGCTACTTCGAGACGTTCAACCGGCCGAACGTCACGCTCGTCGACGTCAGCGAGGACGCCGATCGAGGCGATCACGCCGCGCGGCCTGCGCACCGGCGGCGCGCGAGTACGAGCTCGACTGCATCGTGTTCGCGACCGGCTTCGACGCGATGACCGGCGCGCTGCTGCGCGATCGACATCCGCGGCGCGCGGCGGCCGCACGCTGCGCGACAAGTGGGCCGACGGGCCCGCGCACCTACCTCGGCCTCGGCACGGCCGGGTTTCCCGAACCTCTTCATCGATCACCGGCCCGGGCAGCCCGTCGGTGCTCTCGAACATGGTCGCCGTCGATCGAGCAGCACGTGGACTGGATCGCCGACTGCATCGCCTACCTGCGCGAGCACGGGCATCGCGCGCATCGAGGCGACGCGTCGAGGCGGAGGACGCGTGGGTCGCGCACGTGAACGAGGTCGCCGACCTGCACGCTCTACCCGACGTGCAACTCGTGGTACCTCGGCGCGAACGTCCCGGGCAAGCCGCGCGTGTTCATGCCGCTGCTCGGCTTCCCGCACGTACGTCGAGAAGTGCAACGAGGTCGCGGCGAAGGGCTACGAGGGCTTCGCGCTTGCCTAGAGTAATTCTGAAGGTTGGATTCGAGAGGGGAGAAGTCATGGCGAGATTCGATCCGATAGCGACGCCCGCGGCGAGTGGGGCCGAGCATCTCGAGCCGGCGTTCGCGCACGTCGAGCAGGTTGCGGCGGCGAACCAGAAGCTCGCCGACTATGTGAAGCGGCGCGGCCGGCTGCCGAACTTCCTCGTTTTCCTGATGGACGACGTCGGCTGGGGCGATTTCGGCTGCTATGGCGGCGGTGCCGCGGTCGGCGCGCCGACGCCGGCGTTCGATCGGGTCGCTGCGCAAGGCCTGCGGCTCACGTCGTGCTATTCCGAGCCCACCTGCTCGCCTTCGCGCGCGACGCTGCTGACCGGAAGGTTGCCGCGCCGCCACGGGCTGCACCGTCCGCCGATGTACGGCGAGCCCGGCGGCCTGCAGGGCGGAGATCACGATCGCGCAACTGCTCTCGGCTTGCGGGTACGCGACGCAGGCAGTCGGCAAGTGGCATGTCGGAGAGAACGAAGCGTCGCAGCCGCAGAACGTCGGCTTCGACGATTTCTACGGCTTTCTCTCGGTTTCGGACATGTACACCGAGTGGCGCGACCCGCATTTCTTCCCTGAGATCGTCTATTCGGATGCGCGCACCGAATGGGTGAAGAACATGCCGTTCAATCGCTGCTTCGTGCACGCGAAGAAAGGCGGCGCCGAAAACGTCGAAGAGGTCACGATCCCGGTGCTTTCGCTGCTCGACGACAAGTGGTGCGGGTACTCGACCGAGTTCCTGCAGCGGATGGCGAAGGCGCAAGCCCTGGCTGCTGTATCACTGCACGCGCGGCGCGCACTTCGACAACTATCCGCACCCGGACTTCCTCGGCATGTCGCCCGCGAAGCATCCCTACAAGGACACGCTGATCGAGCTCGACGACATCCTTCGCCGCCTGACCGGCGTGCTGCGAACCGGGCAGGCCGAAGACACGCTGATCTTCATTTCGTCGGACAACGGCCCGCACATGGAGACATGGCCGGACGCGGCGTACACGCCGTTTCGCTGCGCGAAGGGCTCGACCTGGGAGGGCGGCGTGCGCGTGCCGGGCATCTTCTGCTGGCCGGGAATGATCGAGGGCGGCCAGGTCAGCGATGGCCTTTTCGACTTCAACGACATGATGCCGACGCTGCTCGCGCTCGCCGGCGAGTCCGGGCGCGTCCCCGCGGATCGCTACATCGACGGCGTCGACCAGTCCTCTTCCTGCTGGCACGCGACGGGCTTTCGCACCGCAAGTTCCACTACTACTGGCTGATGCAGAACTTTTCCGGCTTGCGCTGCGGCGAATACAAGATGCTGCTCACTTCGACGAGCGACGACCAGGGCGGACGGCCGGGCCGGGCGGGTTCACCGGCGTGCTGGAGCGCCAACCTACCCCCGAGCTCTTCAACCTCTACCTGGATCCGAAGGAGCAGCACAACTACCTGACGCGCAAGCTCGCTACGTCGAAGCGTTCCAGCTCGGCATGCGCCGCCACCTCGCGAGCTTCAAGCGCTTTCCCGCCGAAGCAGGTGATGGGCCTCGGCGCCGCCGACCCGCGCGCGAGCTAGAGGGACGAGCTGAAGGCTTGACCGGAGCATGCTGCGGCACTAGCATGCCAGTATCTCTTTTGTGATACATATTCCGGCATGGCGGTTTCCCTGCGGATCCCGGATCAGCTGAAGAAGCGAATCGCCAGACTCGCTCGCGTGCGCGCGACCACGTCCCACGCGCTGATGCTGGAGGCGATCGGCGAGAAACTGGAAGCCGAGGAGGCCAGGGAAGCGCTGTTTGCGGAAGCGAAACGGCGGTTGGCGAGCATGAAGAGAACGGGCGCAGGGATTCCGGCATCGGAGGTCTTCGCCTATCTTGAAGAGCGTGCGGCCGGCAGAGCGGCGATCCGTCCGAAAGCGCGCAAGCTGGCGTGATCGTATTCGCCGACGAGGCGCTGACGGACCTCGAGCGGATCTTCGAGTTCAATCTTGAGCGGGACCCCGCCACTGTGCTTGACCATATCGCAAGGATCCGCAGCGCCGTCATGATTCTGGAGGACCACCCCGAAATCGGTCGCCGCATCGCGCCGCGCTCGCCGCTGCGCGAACTGATCGTTTCCCATGGCAAGTCCGGCTATCTCGCCTTGTACGAGCACTCCAAAGTCGAGGGCGTTATCCGAATCCTTTTTCGCGTACGGCACCAGCGCGAAGCGGGCTACCGCGACATCAGCTACTAGACAGTGAAGCTCTCGGTCCTCGACCAATCGCCGATCATTTCCGGCCACAGCGCCGCGCGCGCGGTCGCCGAGACGATCGCGCTCGCGAAGCGCGTCGAAGCGCTCGGCTACAGCCGCTACTGGCTCGCCGAGCATCACGCGATCGCCGCGCTGGCCGATCCTTGCCCGGAGATCCTGCTCGCACGCCTCGGCGCCGAGACGAAGTCGATCCGCATCGGAACCGGAGGCGTGCTGCTGCCGTACTACAGCGCATTCAAGGTGGCCGAGGCGTTCCGCATGCTCGAAGCGCTGTATCCGGGGCGCATCGACCTGGGGATCGGACGCGCGCCAGGCGGCGATGCGCGCACCGCGCGAGCGGTTGGCGGCGGACGGTTTCCCGATGCGGAGCATTTCCCGCAGCAGGTCTGGGAACTCGCCCATCATCTCGACGGCACACTGCCGGACGACCATCCGGACCGCGGCGTGCGCCTGCAACCGGAAGGCAGCACGGCGCCCGAAATCTGGCTGCTCGGATCGTCGGACTACAGCGGCCTGCTTGCCGCGCAGCTCGGCGTGCGCTTTTCTTTCGCGCACTTCATCAATGCGCACGGCGGCGATGCGGTGATGCGCGCGTACAAGGAACGCTTCCAACCCGGGCGTGAAACGCAAGCGCACACGCTTCTTTGCTGCTTCGTCATCTGTGCGCCGACCGACGAAGAAGCCGAGCGGCGCGCGAGGGTCGTCGATTTGCGGCGGCTCGAAATGGCCTACAACCTCGACACGCCGGTGCCGACGCTCGAGCAGGCGCTTGCGCGCACGTACACCGAGCGCGAGCTCGAATACATCCGCCAGCAGCGCGCGCGGCTCGTCCACGGCAGTCCCGCGCGCTGCAAGGAGCGGCTGCTGGCGCTCGCGGAACAATATTCGGCAGACGAGCTGATGATCATCACGATCACCGGGCTCGTACGAAACACGGCTGGAATCGTACGAGCTGCTCGCTGAAGCATTCGCAACCTGATTTCGCGACGAAAGGACATCCATGGATCTCGGACTCAAAGGACGCCGGGCGCTGATCACCGGCTCGACCGCCGGCATCGGCTATGCGATCGCGCGAGGCCTCGCCGCCGAAGGCGCTCGCGTGACGATCACCGGGCGCACGCAGGCCTCGGTCGACGCTGCGCTTACGCGCCTGCGCAAGGACCTGCCGCAAGCCGTCGCAGACGGTGTCGCGGCCGACTGCGCCACGGCCGCAGGCGCCGAGCGGTGTTCGCTGGCGTCGCGGAGATCGACATCCTCGTCAACAACCTCGGCATCTACGCCCGCATGCCGTTCTTCGACATTCCGGACGCCGAGTGGCTGCGCTACTTCGAGGTCAACGTGCTCTCGGGCGTGCGCTTCGCCCGCCGCTATGCACGGCCGATGGCGCGAGCGCGGCTGGGGCCGCATTCTGTTCGTATCGAGCGAATCCGGTCTCAACATTCCGCGCGAGATGATCCACTACGGCATGAGCAAGACCGCGCAGCTTTCGATCGCGCGCGGCCTGGCGATGGAGCTCGCCGGCACCGGGGTGACCGTGAACGCGCTGCTACCGGGTCCTACCCGCACCGAAAACACCGATCGCTTGCGGGCCGAACGCGCCACGGCGGCCGGCAAGACGGTCGCCGAGATCGAGACTGAGTTCTTCCAGGTCTACCGCCCGACCTCGCTCGTACGCCGCTTCACCTCGGCGGAGGAGGTCGCGAACCTGGCGGTCTATCTATGCGGCGAGGGCGCTTCCGCACCACCGGCGCGGCGATGCGCGCCGATGGCGGCGTCGTCAATCAGATCATGTAGGGGATCTGGGCCAAGCTCTCTATGGATGGCGGCTTTCTTCTAGCCGCGATCGGCTGAGGTCGGCCTATTCTGTTGAAAAACTCGGAATCTCGAGTGTGCAAATTTTGGCCCAAGAGCGAAGCGGCCGGCAATTTGAAGCGACAGTACCCGTTGATTTGCTCAGCGTCGCCGCGGTCGCAATGCTAGAGCGAGCACGTATCCCCCTACCTGTACGCGCGCATCGTCGCCCAGAACGGCCAGAAATTTTTCGACTCAGAGCGAAACGGAGTTTTTCAACAGAATAGGCCAGGAGCAGTCATTCGTGAACCCGTTATTCGATCACCCGGTCGGCGCGATTGAGTAGCGATTGCGGGATTGTCAGGCCGAGCAACTTCGCGGTCTTGAGATTCACAACCATCTCGAACTTCGTCGGTTGCTCGACAGGCAGGTCGCTGGGCTTGGCGCCCTTTAGGATCTTATGCACGAAGGTTGCGCCGCGGCGGGAAGAATCGCTCAGGCCGGGCCCCCACGACATTAGACCTCCAGCCTCGACATTCTCCCGAACCCCATACATCGTCGGCAGCCGGTGCTTTAGCGCGAGGGCTGCGATTCGCGTCCGATTGCTAGTGAATACCGACTCTACGACGACGAGGAGCGCCTCCGCGCGCTGCTCGGCAATCTCCGCAAATGCGCGCTCCAACTCGTCGGGACCTCGTGCTTGCACGAGCACCAGTCGCATGTCCAATAACTGCGCCGCCTTCGATAAGTCTTTGATCGCGAGCGACTGAGCGGGATTGGTTGGGTTCGAGCACGGCCACATAACGGACCCTGGGTACGGCCTCCTTAAGAAGCTCCAATCCTTTCGCTATGGTTTCCAAACCGACCGTGAACGACGTTCCGGTGACATTCCCGCCCGGACGCGCAAGGCTTGCGACGAGTCCAAGCCGCTCAGGATCGCCCGTATTGATCATGACGATGGGAATGGTGCTGGTGGCATTCTTCGCTGCCAGCGCTGCTGGCGTCGGCTGCGCCACAATCAGGTCCACCTTCAGCCGCACAAGATCGGCTGCGAGATCGGAAAGCCGCTCGTACCTGTTGTCCGCGAAACGGAAATCGATGGCGATGTTTTGCCCCTCGATCCAACCGAGCTCACGCAGCCCTTGCTGGAATGCTTTGTGGTAGGGACTAGCCGCCGAACCACCCGAGAGGTAACCGATTCGATGGAGCTGCGCCGCCGGCTGGGCATCGGCGGCGAGCGGCGCGGCAAGAAGTGCTCCGGACGCGATCAGGAAGTACCTTCGCCGCACTTGGTCCCTGCTCCTATCGCTGGAAGGATCGGCGCAAAGTCTACGCTCGAACGGCTGCTTTGGATCGGACTGAGTCCCTCACTGAAGAGGCAGGGTTCGGGCAATTTGAGATATTCGCGGGCCGCTATTCGGTCACTCGGTCGGCGCGAAGCAGGAACGATGGCGGAATTGTCATGCCACCGGGTCAAGCGCCAGGATCGCTGGGCGGAGAACTCCGGCAACCCCGGACAGCAATTAGCCTACACGATGAACGACCGCTTCGGGTCGGACTCCGCCATTTGACTGCCCGCTTTCCGGAAGTCCGTTTGCCGGCTTCCGCAATTGAAAGAAAGGGGCCCGCAGGCCCCTTTTTTTGCTTCGATCCGAACCCTACAGCCCTGCCTTCGCGCACTGCTCGTCCTGGTCGCCGGTCACGCCGCTCACGCCGACGGCGCCGATGACCCTGCCGTCGACCATGATCGGCACGCCGCCCGGGCGAGGCGAACACGCCGGGCAGCGTCGCGGTCGCGGGCGCCTTGTTGATCACCTCCATGAATACGCGTGTCGGGCGGCGATAGGTGGCCGCGGCCCTCGCTTTGCCGATGGCGATGTCCATGCTCGCGTACTGCGTGTTCTCCATGCGCTCGAAGTACACGAGGTAGCCGTGCGTATCGACGATCGCGACGGCGACGTTCCAGCTGTTCTTCGCGCACTCGGCGAGGACTCCAGCAGCAATCTTCTTCGCCGCGGCAGTGATGACCGACGGGCCGTACTCAGGACGACGATCCTGCGCCAGGTAAGCCGCGGCCGAGAGAGCGCCAGGCCCAACGCGAATTTCTTGATCATCTTTCTTTCCTCCTCAGGAAAATGGTGGGAACGCGACTATACCGCTGCTGCGGCGTATACATCGTCCAGCAAACAGGCTTTGATGGCGGGCCATTCCATGCCCACTAGCCTAAAATCGAAGCACAGTGCTCTCATCCTTCGACTCACGCAGGTAACCTCCGATGCATCCACTGCTCTCCGGCCCGGTGCGCGTCATAAACATCGGACTCCCCGCGTTCGCGCGCGATCTTGCGGCGGCGGGCTCTCCGGTCGTACAGGTTGACTGGACACCGCCCGCGGGCGGAAGGCCGGAATATCTCGCCGCGCTGTCTGCATTGAATACCGGGCGCGTGGACGCCGCGAACGGGAGGTGCTGCAGAGAATTCTCGCGGCCGAGCCGGTCCTCGCCGACGTAGCGCGCGCAGGCGATCTCATTCCGGCGCTCGATGCCGAGCGCCTGATCCTGCATGCCGGCCCGCCGATCGCATGGGAGCGCATGTGCGGACCGATGCGCGGCGCGGTCTGCGGCGCGATCGTGTTCGAAGGCTGGGCCGCCGACCTCGCGGCTGCCGAGCCATGGCCGCGGCCGGGGCGTTCGCGCTTCGCGCCCGAACCACCACTACGGCGCGGTCGGGCCGATGACCGGCATCACCACGCGTCAGCATGCCGCTGCTGGTGGTGGAGAACCGCGCGTTCGGCAACCGCGCGCTCTGCGCGATCAACGAAGGCCTCGGCAAGGTGATGCGCTTCGGCGGCAACGATGCCGAGGTGCTCGAGCGCCTGCCTGGCTGCGCGACGTGTTCGGGCCGGCCGCTGGGGCAGGCGCTGCGCGCATCGGCGGGATCGCGCTCAGCCCGCTCATCGCGCGCGGCCTGACGATGGGCGACGAGATGCACCAGCGCAACGTCGCCTGCACTTCGATTCTGCTCCTGCGGGCTTGGCGCCCGCGCTCGCGCGACCGCGAGCGACGCGTGACGCTCGCACGTGTCTCGAGTTCATCGGCCGGAACGACCAGTTCTTCCTCAACGTCGCGATGGCGATGGGCAAGAGCATCACTCGACCCGGCGCGCGGCATCGCCGGCTGCGACGATCGTCACCGCGATGTGCCGCAACGGCACCGACTTCGGCATCCGCGTCGCGGGACTGGGCGATCGCTGGTTCACCGCGCCGGTCGAGATGCCGCAGGGGCTGTACTTCCCGGGCTACAGCGAAGCCGACGCCAATCCCGACATCGGCGACTCGGCGATCCTGGAAACGATCGGCCTGGGCGCCTTCGCCATGGCGGCGGCGCCGGCGGTGGCCGGCTTCGTCGGCGCCGGCGGCTTGCGCGATGCGCTCGGCTACACCGCGGCGATGGGGGAGATCGCGGCGGCGACGCAATCCCGATGGGCGATCCCGGCGCTCGACTTCGCCGGCACGCCGACCGGCATCGATGTGCGCCGCGTGGTCGAGACCGGCATCGCGCCCGCGATCAACACCGGCATCGCGCACCGCCAGGCCGGGCGTCGGGCAGGTCGGCGCCGGCATCGCGCGCGCGCCGCTCGCCTGCTTCGAGCAGGCGCTGCTCGCGCGCTCGCCAGCATGATTCGCATGACCGCGTCGAGCTAACGGCGTCGCGTCTACCTCGACTCGGTCGCGCTGATGCGCGTCTCGCGCAGCCTCTCGGCGCTGCCGGGCGTCGAGGCAGGCCGCGGCTGATGATCGGCACGCCCGCGAACAAGGCGCTGCTGCGCGATGCCGGCTGCTCGTCGCCGAAGGCGAGGCGGCCGCGGCCAACGACCTGATCATCGCGGTGCGCGCGCGAGCGATCCGGACGCGGCACTCGATGCGGAGCGCCGCTCGATCATCTTCCCGAGAGCCGCCGGCGGAACGTCGTCGCTGCGCGCGCACGCAGCTGAGCGGCGCGCTCAGGCGCTGCCCGACGCAAACCTGGCGCTGATCTCGGTTCCCGGCGAGTTCGCGGCGCACGAAGCGCGCGAGGCGCTCGAGCGCGGGCCTGACGTGCTGTGTTCTCCGACAACGTGCCGATCGAGGAGGAGGTCGCGCTCAAGCGCCTGGCGAAGCGAGCGCGGTCTGCTGCTGATGGGACCCGACTGCGGGACTGCGCTGATCGGCGGCATGCCGATCGCATTCGCCAATGCCGTGCCGCGCGGCGACATCGGCATCGTCGTCGGCTTCGGGCACCGGCCTGCAGGAAGTCTCGACGCTGATCGCGCGCCTCGGCGGCGGCATCTCGCACGGCATCGGCGTCGGCGGGCGCGACCTCGACGAGCGGGTCGGCGCGCTCGGCACGCTCGCCGCGATCGACGCGCTGGAGCCGATCCGGGTACCGCGACGATCGTGCTCATCTCCAAGCCGCCTGCGCCGCAGGTCGCGAGCCGGGTGCGCGAGCGCCTGAAGACTCGCCGAAGCCGTCCGTGGTCTGCTTCATCGGCTCCGAAGGCATCGACGCTGCGCGCGCGCCGCGGAATCAGCGGTCGGCAGGAAGCTCGAGTGGCCCGATCGTCCCGAAGATTCCGCGCGCCAGCGGGAAAGTGATCGGCCTGTATTGCGGCGGCACGCTGTGCGCGGAGGCGGAGAATATTTTCGCGCATCGCGGAAATCACGAATTCGTCGATCTCGGCGGCGACGAGTACACGCGCGGCCGGCCGCATCCGATGATCGAGCCCGAGCTGCGCAACGCGCACATCGCGCGCGCGCTTGCCGATCCCGCAGGTCGCGGTGCTGCTGTTCGACGTCGTGCTCGGCTATGGCTCGCACGAGAACCCGGCAAGGGTTCTCGCAGATGGGTTAAGAGGAACGAAGAAGCTCGCCGTCGCTTCGGTGACCGGCACCGAGCAGGATCCGCAGGGCTTTCGCGTCAGACGGCGATCCTGAAAGCCGCCGGCGTCATCGTCGCGCCGTCGAACGCGCACGCAGCCGAGTTCGCGGCGTCGATCGTACCGCTCTCGCTGCGCGCAGCCGACGAAGTCGCAGATCGCGCCCGGCGTCGTCAGCCACACGCGCTTCGACGCGATCGACGTGCTGCAGCGCGCGGCGCAGGTGCCGCAGCGGTAAGGCTGGCCGACGAGTAGGGATGCAGCGCGATGCCCATCACCAGCGGCTGGCTGCGTCGACTGCGCGCAGCATCTCGTCGAAGTTGTCGACGATCATGTCGGCGAAATCGCGCGCCGTCCATCTGCCGCGCGACGATCATCGGGATGTCGTTCAGCTCCTGCGGATACGGGATCGACCACAGCGTTGCCGCGAGCGCGTCTTGAATTCGACCGGCTGATCGTCGTGGCACCAGTTCAACGTGTAGCGGTAGCCGGTTTCCGGCGAGCAGGTCGGGCGTGAGCGCGCTCTCCGAGATCCACGGCGACAGCCAGCCCGCGCGGCGCGCGTCCCGATTCCTTGCGGATCCGCTCGCGGCAGTATTCGAGCAGCTTGCGCTCCTCGGCTTCGCTCATCTCGCCCTGCCGGTCCGAATTGGTGTGGCCATGGCCGATCGAGCTCGTCGCCGCGCTTGACGAACGCCCGACCACCTCCGGGCAGTAGTCGTACAGCGCGGTATTGATGAGCGCGCCGACCGGCAGCCGAGTTGCTCGAACAGCTCCAGGCAGCGCCACACGCCGACGCGGTTGCCGTAGTCGCGCCACGAATAGTTGAGCACGTCGGGCTCGGGACTCTTCGGACCGAGCGCGGCGCCCAGGCCTGCGCCGAAGTCGAAATGCTCGACGTTGAAGCCGATGTAGACCGCGAGGCGCCGGCTGCCGGGCCAGCTAGTAGTCCGGCCGCCGCGTGATCGCGGAGTAGGGGTACCGCCCGTGCGCTTTGAGAGCGAGCTGCACCTGCTTTGCGCGATCCGTGCACCAGCCTAGGGCTTCAGCGAGCCCCGCACGCACCAACAGAGCCATTCGGCGCTGTCGTTCCAGACCTCCATCTGGACGATCTTGCCGCGGCGCACGACGTAGCGGTCGACGTAGCGGTTGCCCTCGAACGGCGTGCCGTCGGGCCATTCGCCGTACAGGTGCCGGTCTGGTAGACGATGGTCTCCTCCGGCGTGCCGCCGGCGACGACGTGGGTCGGGCCGAACTTCTTCTTCACCCACTTGTAGCGCGCCTTGTTGAAGGCGGTGGCCTCGGCCGGGTCGTGCATCAGGCGGTTGCCGGTAAAGCGGATCTCCAGTCCCGGGGCGCAGTAACTGCCGCGCCGAATCCGGGTCCGGGATCATGTGCAGCCGCAGGTACTCCTCGACGATTTTCGACGGGATCGTCGCACGCCGGCAAGCCTAGCATGGCATGCGTCCTGCTAAGCTTGTGGCACGCCTTCCCGTACTCGCCGGAGAGACCTCATGGACCAGACTTCGCAGCTGTTCTCGGCTCGCACTGCGCTGCTCGCCGGCGCTCCCGCGCTGCGCAGGAACCGATCAAGATCGGGCTGGTCACCGCGCTCTCCGGCCAGTCGGCGCGCGCCGGCGAAGCGATCACGCGCGGCCTGACGATCGCGATCGACGAGATCAATGCCAAAGGCGGCGTGCTCGGCCGCAAGTTCGAGCTGGTGCGCCGCGACGACGAGGCGACGCCCGCCAAGGGCGTCATCGCGGCGCGCGAGCTGCTGTTCAAGGAGAAGGTCGCGGTGCTGTTCGGCGGCCTCGACACGCCGGTGTCGCTCGCGATCGTGCCGATCGTGAACGAGGAGAAGGTGCCGTTCATGGGCCGTGGGCCGCGGGCACGCCGATCACCAAGAACGGCGCGAACCCGAACTACGTGTTCCGCGTCTCGGCGGTGGACGAGATCGTCAACCGCGCGATGCTGCAGTACGCGCAGAAGACGTTCAACGCGAAGAAGCTGCGGCATGATCCTGGTCAACAACCCCTGGGGCGAGTCGAACGAGAAAGGCCTCACGCGCGGCGCTGCAGGCGAAGGGCATGAAGCCCGCCGGGCATCGAGAAGTTCGAGGGCAACGACGTCGACGTCGTGCCGCAGCTCACGCGCCTGAAGAACGCCGGCGCCGACTGCCTGTTCCTGGTCGGCAACGTCGGCCCGTCGGCGCAGGTCGTGAAGTCGCTCGACCGCATGGGCTGGAAGCCGCCGATCGTTTCGCACTGGGGCCCCGCGGGCGGCCGCTTCACCGAGCTCGCCGGCCCGAGCGCGCAGAGACGTGCACTTCGTGCAGACCTACAGCTTCTTCGGCAAGCAGTCGCCGGTGGGCGAGAAGGTGCTGAAGGCGCTGATGGCGAAGTATCCCGACATCAAGGGCGCCGGGCGACGTCACGCCCGGCAGTGGGCGTGGCCAATGCCTACGACGCGATGATGCTCGCCGCGCTCGCGATCAAGAACGCCGGCTCGACCGACGGCCCGAACGTCCGCGAGGGCTTCTACAAGATCGCGAAATACGAAGGGCTGATCAAGACCTACAACGAAGCCGTTCACGCCCGACAACCACGACGCGATGAACGAGAACGACTACGTCTGGACGCAGTTCATCGATAACCAGATCCTGCCGGTGGGCATGAAGAAGTAAGGCGCTGGTCTCGCGCATCGACGACGGCCGCTCAGCGGCGGCCGTTTCTCTTTACCGATGCTGGTCACTTCGGCGCTGATCTCCGGCCTCGGCCTGGGCAGCATGTACGGGCTGCTCGCGCTCGGCTTCTACGTCACCTACGCGGTGTCGAGCACGGTCAACTTCGCGCAGGGCAGCTCGATGATGCTCGGCGCGGTGTTCGCCTACACCTTCGCCGTGACGCTCGGCTGGCCGTTCGTCGCGGCGGCCCTGCTCGCGCTCGCGCTATGCGCGCTCTACGGCATGCTCGTCGAGATGGCTCGCGGTGCGGCCGTTCGTGCGCCGCGGCTCGAACGCCTGGCTGATGGCGACCGTCGCGCTCGGCATCGTCGCCGACAACACGGTGCTGTTCACCTTCGGCAAGGAGCCGCGCGGGTTTCCCTTGCCGTGGGCGACCGGATCGTTCAAGTCGGCGGGCATCGACGTCTCGCCGCTGCAGATCGTCATCCCGGTCGTCGGTCTCGCGCTCGCCGCCGGCTTGCACTTGTTCTCGACGACGCACGCGGCTACGGCAAGGCGATGCTCGCCGTCGTGCAGAACCCCGACGCGGCGCGCCTCATGGGCATCAACGTGCCGCGTCGCGATCTCGCGCGCGTTACGCTGCCTCGACGCGTGTTCGCCGGCGCCGCCGGCATCCTGATCGCGCCGCTCTTCAACGTGCACTCCGACATGGGCACGCTGTTCGGCCTGAAGGCCTTCGCGGTCGCGATCCTCGGCGGCATCACCAGCGCCTGGGGCGTGATGCTGGCCGGGCTGCTCTTCGGCTCGTCGAAGCGCTGATCACCGCCGCTGCTCGGCTCGGCCTACACGCAGATCCTCACCTTCGCGCTGGTGATCGTCGCGCTCGCGCTCGAGCCCAACGGGCTCTTCGGCCGCGCCGAGGTGAAGAAAGTATGAGGCTGCGCGCGCTTCGTCGTGCTCGTCGCGTATTCGCCGCGGCGCTCGCGTTCACCGCGGCCGCGAACAGCTACTACGTGTTCGTCATGGCGACGCTCGCGCTCACCGCGATCGTCGGCATCGGGCTCAACGTGCTGCTCGGCCTGACCGGCCAGGTGTCGTTCGGCCACGTCGGCTTCTACGCGCTCGGCGCCTACACCGTCGCGATCCTGACGACGGCGGCGAAGTGAGCTTCTGGCTGGCGCTGCCCGCTGCGCGGTGCTCTGGCGGCGCTGACCGGCGCGCTGCTCGCGCTGCCCGCGCTGCGCGTGCGCGGCCCGTATCTCGCGATGGTGACGATCGCCTTCGGCTTCATCGTCGAGCACGCCGCGGTCGAATGGCGCGGCGCTCACCGGCGGGCAGAACGGCATCATGGGCATTCCGTCGCCAGCGTTTTCGGCACCGGCGTTCGGCGAGCGCGGCGTGGCGCTCGCTGTCCATCGTGGTCGCTGCGCTGCTCACGGCTGGCGGATTCGCTCGCTGCGATGCAGTCTGGGGCGCGGCGATGCGCGCGGTGCGCGATGCCGAGATCGCCGCCGAATCGATCGGCCTCGACCCGGTGCGCGTCAAGACCGCTCGCGTTCGCGATCTCCGCGGCCTGCGCCGGGCTCGCCGGCGCGCTGTTCGCGCCGCTTTCGGGATTCGTCACGCCCTCGACCTTCGCCTTCTCGCAATCGATCCTGTTCGTGCTGGTCGTGATCGATCGGCGGCGCGGGCACCGTCGCCGGCCCGCTGGTCGGCGCGGCGATCGTCGTGCTGCTGCCCGAAGTGCTCGCCGGGCTCGCCGAATACCGGTTGCTCTTTTTCGGCGCGCTGCTGCTGGTGGTCCTGTGGATCGCGCCCGAAGGCATCGTCGGCGCAGATCGCGCGCTGGCTGCGGCGGCGCCGCGCGCGCCGCGCTCGCCACGCGCCGGCGAGCGCAGGTCGCCGCCGCGCACGACCGCGCGCCGCCCTGCGCGTCGACGACCTCGCGATCGCGTTCGGCGGCGTGAAGGCGGCGACGGACGTCTCGCTCGCGGCGAAGCCCGGCGAAGTCACCAGCCTGATCGGCCCGAACGGCGCGGGCAAGACCACGGTGCTCAACATGCTCGGCGGCTTTTATCGTCCCGACGCAGGCTCGATCCGGCTCGGCGACGCAGCGCTCGCACGGCATGCCGGCGTGGCGCATCGCGCGCGCCGGCATCGCGCGCACCTACCAGACGTCGCAGCTCTTCGGCAGCCTTTCCGTGCTCGAGAACCTCGTGATCGCGTGGCGCGCGGCCAGCTCGGCTGGCGCGTTGCCGCGCGGCGCGAAGCCGGCAAGCGCTGCTTGCGCTTCGTCGGTTATCGCGGCGACCTGCACGCGCGCGCGGCGGATCTGCCGCACGTCGACCAGCGCCTGGTCGAGATCGCGCGCGCGCTCGCGACTGCAGCCGTCGGTGCTGCTGCTCGACGAGCCGGCGGCCGGGACTGTCGCGCGCGCGACAAGACGCGCTCGCGCGGCTGCTGCGGCGCATCGCCGACGCCGGCATCGCGGTGGTGCTGGTCGAGCACGACATGGCGGTCGTGATGGGCATCTCCGACCACGTCGTCGTGCTCGACGCCGGCGTGCGCATCGCGCAGCGGCACGCCGCGCGAAGTGCAGCGACGATCCCGCGGTGCGCAAGGCCTATCTCGGCGAAGCGCAGCGAGCGCGCCGGCGGCGCATCGCGCGCGCCGCGGCCGGCGCGCCGCTGCTCGACGATCGGCCGGCTCGCGCGCCGGCTATGGCGCCGAGCCGGTGCTGAAGGGCATCGACCTTCGCGTCGACAAGCGGGAGATGGTCGCGGTGCTCGGCGCGAACGGCGCCGGCAAGTCCACGCTGATGCGCGCGATCGCCGGGCTGCATCGCCCGGTGCAGCGGCGAGATCGCGCTTCGACGGCCGCGACCTGGCGCGCGTCGCCGGCGCACCGCGTGGTGGCGCGCGGCGTCGTGCTGGTGCCCGAAGGCCGGCAGGTCTTCCCGGAGCTCTCCGTGCTCGACAACCTGCGGCTCGGCGCCTTCTCTGCGCAAGACGTGCGACCGCGCCGAGATCGACGCGCATGCTCGAGCGCTTTCCGCGGCTGCGCGCGCGGCTGCACCAGCGCGCCGGCCTGCTTTCCGGCGGCGAGCAGCAGATGCTCGCGATCGCGCGCGGCCTGATGGCGCAACCGCGCCTGCTGCTGCTCGACGAGCCCTCGCTCGGGCTCGCGCCGCAGGTGGTCGACGATCTGTTCGCCGCGCTCGACCGGCTGCGCGCCGAGGCGGTCACCATCCTGCTCGTCGACCAGATGGCGGGCCTTGCGCTCGCGCTCGCCGACCGCGCCTACGTGATCGAAGGCGGCGCATCGTCGCGCAGGCAGCGCCGCCGAGATCGCCGCCGCGGGCGCGCTCGAGAAGGCGTACCTCGGCGCCGCCTAGGAAAGGAGTTTTCGAATGAGCATCGATTGCAAGGCGCTTGCCGCCGACCTGGAGCGGCTTCTGAAGCTGCGCGCGATTCTGTTCGGCATGAAGCTCTTCGAAAGCCGCGAGGAGATGGAGGCGATCCCGCGAATCCGCCGGCCGAAAAGCGTGCACACGCTCGACCAGATCGTCGGCCAGGCCGCGCGGCTGGGCTGGACGGTCGGCATCACCGCGGAGGATCTGGTCGGCGCCCAATGCCGCCGGTGGTCGGCCTCGGCAGGCCAAGGACGACGAAGTGGCGCTCCGGCAAGCACATGACCGGGCGTGTGGTACTCGCACGCGGAAGACGCCGGCGCGCACCAGGCGGCGATGGATTTCGTGCCGGACGGAAGTACGAGGCGCTGGCGGTCGCCGCTCGCGTGCGGCCGGCTCGACCCGCCCGACATCGCGCTGTTCTACGCCACGCCCGGCGCGATGATCTATTTCATCAACGGGCTGCAATGGTCGGGCTACAAGCGCTTCGACTGGAGCGTCGTCGGCGAATCGGCGTGCGCGGATTCCTGGGGCCGCGCGCTCGAGACGCGCACCCCGAGCCTGTCGATCCCCTGCTTCGCCGAGCGGCGCTACGGCGGCGTGCTCGACGACGAGATGCTGATGGCGCTGCCGCCCGAAGACGTCGCAAAGGCGATCGCCGGAATGGAGGCGCTCGCGAAGAACGGCTTTCGCTATCCGTTCGCGCAATACGGCATCCAGCAGGACGTGCGTGCCGGGATGGCGGTGAGCTACCCCGGAGCGTCGCTGACGTTTGAAACGTCGCGGGACCCTTTCATAGTGCGCTCCATGGGGCGATAATCGCGCCTCCCCGGGGTGAGAAAGGGCATCGCATGGACCTCAACTACTCCAAGGACGAGCTGGCGTTTCGCGACGAGGTGCGCAGCTGGCTCGCCGCCAACCTGCCGCCGGACCTGCGCGACAAGGTCGCGAACTACGACGAGCTCGGCCGCGACGACCTGCTGCGCTGGCACCGGATCCTCGCGACGAAGGGCTGGGTCGCGCCCGTCCTGGCCGCGAGGAATGGGGCGGCACCGGCTGGAACGTCGTGCAGCGCTACATCTTCGAGGAGGAATGCGGCTACGCGGGCGCGCCGCCGCTCGTCCCGTTCGGCCTGCGCGATGTGCGCGCCCGGTGCTGCTCCGCTTCGGCACCGACGGCGCAGAAGCAGCGCTTCCTGCCGCGCATCTACAACGGCGACGATTTCTGGTGCCAGGGCTATTCGGAGCCGGGCTCGGGCTCGGACCTCGCGTCGCTGCAAGACCCGCGCCGTGCGCCGAGGGCGACCACTACGTCGTCAACGGCCAGAAGATCTGGACCACGCTCGGCCATTTCGCCGACTGGATCTTCTGCCTCGTGCGCACCGACTCCGAGCCGGCGAAGAAGCCAGGAAGGCATCACCTTCCTGCTGATCGACATGAAGACGCCGGGCATCACCGTGCGCCCGCTGATCCTGATGGACGGCGGCCACGAGGTGAACGAGGTGTTCTTCGACGACGTGAAGGTGCCGGCCGAGAACCTCGTGCACGAGGAGGGCAAGGGCTGGACGGTCGCCAAGTACCTGCTCGGCCACGAGCGCATGAACACCGGCCGGGTCGGCGCGTCGAAGCGCGAGCTCGCGACGCTGAAGGACTTCGCGGCGCAGCAGACGCAAGGACGGCCGGCCGCTGATCGAGGACCCGCGCTTCCGCGACCGGATCGCGCGCGTCGAGATCGAGCTGATGGCGCTCGAGATCACCAACCTGCGCTTTCTCGACCAGCTGCGCGGCGGCAAGCCGCCGGGCGCCGAGGTGTCGATGCTGAAGATCCGCGGCACCGAGATCCAGCAGCCGCTCACCGAGCTGATGATGCAGGCGGCCGGGCCGCTCGCGCAGGCCGTTCAGGCCGATGCGACGGCGACGCAGGCTTCGACCGCTTCACCGCCGCGCTCGCGCCGCGCTACTGCAACTTCCGCAAGACGTCGATCTACGCCGGCTCCAACGAGATCCAGCGCAACATCATCGCCAAGTGAGCGCTCGGACTGTGAGGCGACGTACATGAACTTCGACTACAACGAAGAGCAGCAACTGCTGGCGGATTCGCGTCGCGCCGGTTCCTCGCTAACGGACTACGACTTCGAGGAGCGCCGCAAGATCGTCGCCTCGCGCCGACGGCTGCAGCGGCGACGTCTGGACGACGTTTGCCGAGCTGGGCTTGCTCGGGCTGCCGTTCTCCGCGGAGCACGGCGGCTTCGGCGGCGGCGCGGTCGACATGATGGCCGTGATGGAAGCGTTCGGCGAGGCGCTCATGGTCGAGCCCTATCTCCGACCGTGCTGGGCGGGCAGTTGTCGCGCGCGGCGGCAACGACGGCGCAGAAGAAAGCGATCCTGCCCGGCGTGGCGGAGGGCAAGCCGAGCTCGCGTTCGCGCACACCGAAAGAGGGCGCGCGCTACGACCTCGCGGATGTCGCGACCACGCGCGACGCGCTCGGCAACGGCTGGGTCGCTCGACGGCGAGAAGCGCGTGGTGCTCCATGGCGCCGTGCGCCGACATGCTCGTGGTTTCGGCGCGCACGCGGGCGACAGGACGCGCCGGCATCAGCCTGTTCCTTGTCGACCCGCGACGCCGCCGGCGTGACGCTGCAAGCCGTATCGCACCCTCGACGGCATGCGCGCCGCCGACGTTGCGTTACCGGTGCACGGTTGGCGCGCGATGCGCTGATCGGCGGTGTCGGCGCGGCGCTGCCGCTGATCGAAGAAGTGGTCGATTTCGCGACCGCGCTGCTTTGCGCGGAAGCGGTCGGCGCCATGCAATTCGCGAACGACGCGACGCTCGAGTACCTGAAGACGCGCAAGCAGTTCGGCGTGCCGATCGGCACGTTCCAGGCGCTGCAGCACCGCATGGTCGACATGATGATCAGCTACGAGCAGGCGAAATCGATGGCGTGCCTCGCCTGCGTCGAAGGTCGACACCGCGCCGATGCGGGCGAGCGCGCGCGCATCGGTTCTGCGGCCAAGATCAAGATCGCGGACGCCTGCCGCCACGTCAGCCAGGAATCGATCCAGCTTCACGGCGGCATGGGCATGAGCGAGGAGCTCAAGGTGTCGCACACGTTCCGCCGCCTGACGATGATCGCGCAGCAGTTCGGCGACGCCGATCATCACCTCGAGCGCTTCGCGGCGCTCGGCTGACATGCCGCAGAACAAGGCCTGGATGCTCGCGAGCCGCCCGTCGGGGCGCGGTGACCGAGAGCAATTTCCGCTCGTCGAGTCGCCGGCGCCGCGCCGAAGGAAGGCGAAGTGCTGGTGAAGAACCTATGGCTCTCGCTCGATCCCTACATGCGTGGACGGATGAGCGAGCAGAAGTCCTACGTGACGCGGCGTCGAGATCGGCGAAGTGATGGTCGGGCAGACGGTCGGCGAGGTGGTCGAGTCGCGCGATCCGCGGTTCATGCCCGGCGACAAGGTGCCCACGCCGGCTCGGGTGGCAGCTCTACGGCGCGTCAAAGGCGAGACGCTGACGCGGGTCGACGCCTCGCGCATCGCCGCGTCTCGTACTTCCTCGGCGTCCTCGGCATGCCCGGGCTACACGGCGTATGTTCGGGCTGCTCGACATCGGGCAGCCGAAACCCGGGCGAGACCGTCGTGGTGTCGGCGGCTTCCGGCGCGGTCGGCAGCGTCGTCGGCCAGCTCGCGAAATCCAGGGCTGCCGTGCCGTCGGCATCGCCGGCGGCCAGGCCAAATGCGACTACGTCGTGGGGAGCTCGGCTTCGACGCCTGCGTCGACTACAAGTGCGGGGACTCTGCGGACGACCTCGAGCGGCCTGCCCGAAGGGCGTCGACGTCTACTTCGAGAACGTCGGCGGCGCCGTCCTCGACACGCGTGCTGCGCCTGATGAACCTGTCTCGCGGGTCTCGTCTGCGGCCTGATCGCCGACTACAACTCGACCGAGCCGTACGGGTAGAAGATCGCTCCGCTCGATCCTGGTCAACCGCATCCGCATGCAGGGAATGATCGTGTTCGACTGGAAGGACCGCTACCCCGAAGCGCAGCAGGCCTGGTCGACCTCGTCGCGCCGGGCAACTCAAGTACCGCGAGTCGATCCTCGAAGGGCTGGACCGCGCGCCGAAGGGATTGATCGGGCTGCTCAAGGGCGAGAACTTCGGCAAACAGCTGGTCAAACTGGCGTAAACAAACATGATCGAGCTCTACACCGGCCGACACCAAACGGGCACAAGGTCCACATCATGCTGGAAGAGCACGCACGCCGTACCGCGTGCACCCTATTGATATCGGCGCCGGCGACCAGTTCAAGCCCGATTCCTCGAAGATCTCGCCGAACAACAAGATGCCGGCGATGGTCGATACCGACGGGCCCGACGGCAAGCCTTTCGCGCTCGCGGAGTCCGGTGCGATGCTGTTTTACCTGGCCTCGAAGACCGGCCGCTTCCTGCCCAAGCGCCTGAGCGCGCGCTGGCAGGTGATGCAATGGGTCATGTTCCAGATGGGACACATCGGACCGATGCTCGGCCAGGCGCATCATTTTCTCGGCTACGCGCCCGAGAAGATCCCGTACGCCATGGATCGCTACAAGAACGAGGCAAATCGCCTGTACGGCGTGTCGATCGGCAGCTGAAGGAATCGAAGTTCCTCGCCTGCGACGAGTACTCGATCGCGGACATGGCCACCGTGCCGTGGCTGCGTTTTCCAGAGCGCCAGGGCGTGAATATCGACGATACCCGCTGCTCAAGCGCTGGCGCGATTCGATTCTCGCAGCGTCCTGCGGTGCAGCGCGCGCTGCAGGTGCTCGCCGACCGGCGGCGAACCGAGATGACGAAGGAGCAGAAAGAGAATTTGTTCGGCGCAACCCAATATGCCCGGCGCTGAGCTGAAGGGGAAAGTCGCCTGGATTACCGGCGGCGGCAGCGGCATCGGCCTTGCCGGCGCGCTCGAGCTCGCAAAGGCGGGCGCCCAGTCGTGATCTCCGGCCGCACGCAGCGCACCAATGAATCGCGGGCTCGCGCAGCTCAAGTCGGTCGGGAACGCCGATGCGATCCAGCTCGACGTCTCGGACAAGGGCGCGGTAACGCGCGCGGCGGCGGACATCGAGAAGCGCCACGGGCGAATCGACATCCTCGTCACGAGCGCCGGCACCAACATCGGCGGCGCGAAACGCAACTTCAAGTCGATGTCGGCTCGAAGGCTGGGACGACGTCGTCAGATCAACCTGACGGCCTGTTCTACTGCTGCTACGCGGTGATTCCGGGCATGCGGGCGCGCAAGGACGGCCTGATCATCAACATCTCCTCCTGGGCGGGGCGCTACGCGAGCGTGCTGACCGGCCCGGCCTACAATGCGACGAAGCGCGCCGTGATCGCGATGACCGAGTCGATCAACATGGAAGAGTGCATGCACGGCATCCGCGCGACGTCGATCCTGCCGGGCGAGGTGGCGACGCCGATCCTGGAGAAGCGCCCGTGCCGCCCACGAAGGAAGAGCGCGCGCGCATGGCGCAGCCGGAGGACTTCGGCGAGGCGATCCTGTTCGTCGCCACGATGCCGGCACGCACCTGCGTCAACGAGCTGGTGATCGCGCCGACCTGGAACCGCTTTTATGTCGGGGGACTGGAAGCCCCGAAAAACTGAATATTTTTCTTCGGGTCACCCTGCCGTTCCTGGCAGGGTATTTCGTCTCGTACGTCTACCGCTCGATCAACGCGCTCATCGGGCCCGAACTTGTGCGCGAGTTCGGCCTCTCGGCGGCGGGCTCGGCCTGCTGACCGGCATCTACTTCTTCGCGTTCGCCGCTGTTCCAGCTGCCGCTCGGCGTATGCTCGACCGCTACGGGCCGCGGCGGGTGAACGCGACGCTGCTCTGGTCGCCGCGTCGGGAGGCCTGTGGTTTGCGTCGGCCGCTCCGCCGTGAACTCACACGGCGCGGGCGCTGATCGGCCTGGGCGTTTCGGGCTGCCTGATGTCTTCGTTCCGCATTCGCGCTGTGGTATCCGCCGGAGCGCATGGCGACGATGAATGGCATCGCCTTCGCTTCGGGCATGCTCGGCGCGCATCGTGCGCCACCGTGCCGCTCGAACTCGTCCTGCGGTCATGCACTGGCGCGAAGTGTTCTAGGGATCGTCGGCGTGACGCTGGCGTGAGCCTGATGCTTTTCTCGTCGTTCCGGAGAACGCGGCGACGCGGCGCGGGTGTCGCTCTCCGGCCCAGTTGCGTGAGTTCTGCCACGTCGCACGTGATCCCGCATTCTGGCGCGCGCGCTTTGCATGGCGCGAGCCAGCTTGCCGCGGTATCGCTGGGCACGCTCTGGATTGCGACCTGGCTGCGCGACGTCGCCGGCTACTCCCAGGCGGAATCGCGCGGGGTTGCTTGCTGTTCAACCTGCGATGATCGCTGGCTATCTCGGCTTCGGCCGGCCGCCGATCGGATGTCCCGGCGCGGCCAGACACGCTGCCGGTGCTTGCGGGCGGCATCGCACGGTCCTCGCTGTGCCTTCTCCTTCTCGCGCTGGGCGTGCGAACCGGTACCTGGTGCTGTGGGGACTCTCTTTTCGGCTGCAGCACCGCGGTAGTGCTGTCTATCCGCTGTTCTCGCGCCGCTATCCGAAGGAAATGGCGGGGCGCGTCAACACCGCTCTCAACGTCTTCGTGTTCATCGGCATGTTCAGCGGCCAGTGGGCCGTCGGGCTGGTGCTCAACCAGTGGCCGCAGACGCCCACGGCTACGCGCCGGAAGCCTATCCCTGGGCGCTCGGCGTCCTGTGGCTGATGCAGGCGGCGGGCTCGCCTGGCTGTGGAGCGGGCGGCGCTCTTTCGAGTAACGCGTCGGCCGCGGGATCGCGTTCGTGCGCGTTCATTCAGTAGACGGCTGCTGCTAACTACTTTATGACTTGATCTGCGCGCACCAGCAGCGATTGAGGAATCACCAGACCGAGCGACTTCGCAGTCCGCAGGTTGATCGCGAGTTCGAACTTCGTTGGCTGCTCGACCGGCAGGTCGGCAGGCTTCGCGCCCTTGAGAATCTTGTTGAACGTAGGATGCTGCGCGCGCCGACATTGCGACGATACCTGGCCCGTAGGACAACAGGCCCCCAGCCTCTACATGGTCCCTGAGTCCATGCATCGTGGGTAGTCGATTCCTTGATGCGAGGTCGTGAAGCTTGGCCCGATGCGTAGCAAATAACGCATCTTCCACCACCAGGAGTGCTTCTGCGCGCTCCATTATGATCGCCGCGAAAGCTGCGTCGAACTGCTCCGGTTTGCTGGCTTCCAGAAGCTGAAGCTGAACCCCGAGCGGCCCGGCCGCTTCCCGCAGGTTAAGCACCGCTCATGCGTGAGCGGGATTCGCCGGATTCGAGAGGATTGCCACCTGTCTCACCTTCGGAACGGCTTCCTTGAGCAGCTCGAGCATCTTGCCTGTGATATCCGGCCCGACACTGTAGGACACCCCGGTCACGTTGCCGCCGGGGCGCGCGAGGCTTGCAATCAGTCCGAGTTTGTCGGGCTCGAATGCATTCATCATCACGATCGGAAGCGTTGCCGTAGCTTTTTTCGCCGCCAGGGCAGGCGCTGTCGCCGCAGCAACAATGACTTCGACGCGCAGCTTTACAAGGTCCGCCGCAAAGGCAGGCAAGCGGTCGAGGCGACCCTCTGCAAAGCGATACTCGACCGCGATGTTCTTGCCTTCGACCCAGCCGAGGTCGCGCAGCCCCTGCCGGAACCCCTCAACAGGCGCGGCAGTAGCAATTCCGGAGCCCAAGTAGCCAATCCGGCGGACCTGGCCAGTCAACTGCGCATCGCCAGGGAGTGGCGTGAAGAAAACGAACAGAGCCGCTGCGAGGCTCAGTGTTGTACGCACCGGCACGCTCACGATTTCACTTTGCGCTGCGCGCGTTCTAGATGACGCTCGCCCCGCCGTCTACGGCGATGACCTGCCCGGTGATGTGACGCGACGCTTCCGACGCGAGCAGCACCGCGAGGCCCTTCAGATCCTCTTCGTTTCCAAGGCGCCCGGTCGGCGTGCCCTCGAGCACGAGTTTTCCCGTCTCGCCGAGCATCACGCTGGTCATCTTCGACGGAAAGAATCCCGGACAGATCGCGTTCACGGTAATTCCGTGCACGCCCCATTCTGCCGCGAACTGGCGCGTCAGCCCGACGACGCCATGCTTGGTTGCGTTATAGGAGATCGTGCGCACCACGCGCGGGTCGCTCGCGGTAATGCCGGCGACGACGCCACGTTGACCACGGCCCCAGCGGTTCGGAATCATCGATTTTGTCGCGACCGCCTGCGAGAGCACGAAGTTGGCGGTCATGTTGAGCGCAACCAGCTTGTTCCAGGCTTCGAGCGGATGCTCCTCCGCAGGCGCTGCCCAGACTGCGCCGGCATTGTTGACGAGGACATCGATCTTGCCGTAGTGCGCGAGGATTGCATCGACTACCGGCAGGATCTGCTCGCGCTTGCCGAGGTCGCACGGCCACGCGGTCGCTTCGATTCCCATCTTGCCGAGATGCGCGACCGCTTCGTCGAGCTCGTCCTTCTTTCTCGCGGTGAGCGCGAGCTTCGCGCCCATCTCGCCGAGCGCTTCGGCGATCTGCAATCCGAGGCCGCGCGAGCCGCCGGTGACGATCGCGTTGCGGCCGTGAAGGTCGAACAGTCGCTGCGTCTTCATGGGAATCTCTCCGGAGTGCCGATGCTAGTATAGCCGCGGCAGAAAAATAGGGACGTACCCCTTTTTGCGATGATCGCTGGAATTCATCACTGGCCGGCGCAGGAGCGCGTGATCTACGGCAAGCCGGCAGCGGAGGCGCTGCTCGATGAAGTCAAGCGAGCCGGCGCGCAGCGCGTGTTCGTCACGACGACGCGCTCGATCACGAACGGCGCTCTCGTCGGCCGCATCGTTTCCGCGCTCGGCGAGCGGTTCGCGGGCAAGTTCGATGCGATCGCTGCGCATAGCCCCCGCGAGGCTGTGATCGCCGGCGCAGAGGCGCTGCGCGCGTCGCGCGCCGACCTGGTCGTCGCGGTCGGCGGCGGCTCGGTCATCGACGCGCCAAGGTGTGTTCCTCGCATCTGGCGCGGCGCGGGCTTGAAGGAGTCGTCGCACTCTGGCCGGCGGCGGGGCGGCGCCAATCCGGAGCGAGCGCGTGGAGCGCCGCCGCGCCGCCGCGCATGGTCGCGATGCCGACCACGCTTTCCGCGGCGAGTTCGCCCGCACGCCGGCGTCACCGACCTTGCAGCGGGACGTCAAGCAGATGTACTCCCATCCGTTCATGGTGCCGAAAGCGGTGATCCTCGACCCCGCGGCGACACTGGAGACGCCGATGGACCTCTTCCTCTCCACCGGCATCCGCGCCGTCGATCACGCGGTCGAAGGCTGGTGCTCGCGCGCCCCGCGCCCTTCGCGGATGCCTGTACGCGAGTCGATGCGGATGCTGGCCGAAGGCGCTGCGCGCATCCGGCGCGACCCCGGCGACCTGCAAGGCGCGCAGCCTCGCCAGCACGGCGTGGCTTTCGCGCATCGGCACCTGGCCCGGCATGCCGGTGGGGGCGAGCCACGGCATGGGCTACATCCTGGGCGGCGGGCGGGGGTATGCCGCACGGCATCACCTCCTGCCTAACGCTGCCGGCGGTGATGAGCTGGAACGCGTCGGTCGGTGCCGCGCGCCAGGCAGGTCAGCCGCCTGTTCGGCGGCGCGGCGACGCCGCCGAGGACTTGCGCGGCTTCGTCGCCGGGCTCGGACAGCCGGTGCGACTGCCCGAGGTCGGCATCGCGGACTACGAGATCCCGGCAATCGCCGCGCTCTGGGACGGCCGGCCCCGATCGCCACCAACCCGCGCCCGGTGCGCAGATAAGGACGACCTGCTCGAGATCCTCGAGATCGCTTACTGAAGCGTTCGCAGCGCCGCGGCGAGCCGCTCGTACTGTGGACCGGAGTTGTAGAGCTGCGCCGAGATGCGGAGCAGCCGCTTCGGCGGCGCCGGCCACGAGATGATCGGCACCTCGATGCCGCTGCTCGCGCAACCGCTCCTGCAGCGGATCGCGTCCAGCGCGCGAGCGTCGCGGCCTGCGCGTCGGC
Organism: uncultured Gammaproteobacteria bacterium; assembly: GCA_963723505.1. Lineage (GTDB taxonomy): Bacteria > Pseudomonadota > Gammaproteobacteria > Steroidobacterales > Steroidobacteraceae > Steroidobacter. The sequence continues at coordinate 222,006 of CAVRQU010000011.1, read as the reverse complement.
CGCATCGGGCAGCGGGACGGCGCATCGATCCGAGCATCGCTCCGGGCACGGCGGCGCGATCGCGAGCGCCTCGCACAGCAGCGCCCGCGCGGCGAGCGCGAGCGCGTGGTTGCGCGCGCATCATCTCCGGCCAGCCGCCGGGCAGCAGCGAGCCCAGGAACGCGATCGCCTCGGGCACGCACAGGCACGCCGTCGGGTCGGCGGTGCCGGTCCAGTCGAACTCGAGGCGGAAGCGCGAGCGATCGGTGCGCGGCGAGTTCGCGCCGTGGCTGATCGACCAGCGGCCGGACGCGCGTCCTGCCGGTCGCGGCGCACGTGCAGGAACGCCGCGCCCTTCGGCGCGCAGAGCCACTTGTGGCAGTTGCCGGTGTAGTAGGCGGCGCCGAGCGCCTCGAGGTCGAGCGGCAGCATGCCCGGGCGCGTGCGCGCCGTCGACGAGCGTGTCGATGCCGCGCGCGCGCAGCTCGCGCGACCAGTCGCTCGATCGGGAAGCACCAGCGCCGGTCGGGCTGGTGACGTGATCGATCAGCGCGAGCCGCGTGCGCGGCGTGACCGCGGCCAGCACCGCGTCGACGACCTCGTCCGGCGCCGCGATCGGGAACGGGATCTCGCGCCACCACCACGCGCGCGCCGGTGCGCTCGGCGACGAACTCGAGCGCGTTGCGGCAGGCGTTGTACTCGTGGTCGGTGACCAGCAGCTCGTCGCCCGGCGCGAAGTCGAGCGAGCGCAGCACGGTGTTGACGCCGGTGGTCGCGTTGGGCACGAAGGCCAGGTCGTCCGGCATCGGCGCCGACGAACGCGCGCCAGCGCGGCGCGCGCCGCGTCGAGCGGGCCCTCCAGCTCGCGCACGAGGAAGCGCACCGGCTCGCGCTCGAGGCGCTCGCGCAGCGCGCGCTGCGCGTCGAGCACCGCGCGCGGGCACGCGCCGAAGGAGCCGTGGTTGAGGAACACGACCTCGGATCGAGCGGCCAGGTTGCGGATCGATGCCGGCGCGTGCACGGCTACTTCGCGATTCCCATGCGCTTCGCGGCGTCGGTATAGATGCGGGTTCGCTCCCTCATGAACCCGTCCATCCGGTCTACGCCGACGTTGACCAGCTCGAAGCCGCTCTTCGCGCGAGCTCCTTCATCTCGGGATCGTCGTTGAGCGCGGCCCAAGATCCGAGATCCTCTTCTTCGTCTCCGGGGGCGTGGATTTCGCCACGCCGATGCCGCGGTAGGCGCCGTCGATCCAGTCCACGCCGAGCTCCTTGAACGTAGGCGCGTCCGGAAGAAGCGGGTGGCGCTTCTCCATCGCAACCGCGAGCGCCGCGCACCTTGCCCTTGTTGTTGACCGCGAAGGCGGTATAGGAGATCGCGCCGCTGACATGCCCGCCGATCACCGCCGTGGTCATCTCGCCCGTTCCCTTGAACGGGACATACGTCGTCTTGACGCCGAACGCCGCGTTCAGCCGCTCGTGCGCCGCATGATTCGCCGAGTTGAGGCCCGAGCCGCCGAGCGAAAGCTTTCCGGCTCCGCCTTTGCCGCGCGGACGAAATCCTGGAAAGACTTGATCGAGCTCGTCTCCGGCACGACGAGGGCATCCGGCGTGTAGTGGAACCAGAAGACCGGCGTGACGTCTTCGGTCTTGTACTGGACATTGCCCTCGAGCGGCTGGAACACGATGTGCGGCAGGTTGATGCCGACGATGTTGTAGCCATCGCCCGGCAGGGAATTCATCTGCGACCACATGAGCGCGCCGCCGGCGCCGGGCTTGTACTGGATCACGGTTTCGATCGCCGGGCAGCGCTTCTTCAGCACGATCTGCTGGTGCCGGGCCGAGATGTCCGACTCTCCGCCGGCGGTGAACGACTGCCAATAGTTGAGGTTCTTTTCCGGGCAACCCTGGGCGAGCGCAGGAAGCGGCGCAACCAGCGCCGCCGCGACCGCGACTGCTGCTATCGAATGCGCGCTCATTCCCTTCATCCCTTCAGTTGCAGCGACTTGTACTCGAGGAATTCCTCGAGCCCGTAGACGCCGGCCTCGCGGCCGTGGCCGGACTGCTTGAAGCCGCCGAAGGGCGCGTTCATGTTGAAGGCGCCGCCGTTCACGTCGACCTGTCCCGCGCGGATGCGGCGCGCGACCTTCTGCGCGCGCGCTCGTCCTTCGACCACACCGCGCCGGCGAGGCCGTAGATGGTGTCGTTCGCGATGCGGACCGCGTCTTCCTCGTCCTTGTACGTGACGATCGAAGCACCGGGCCGAAGATCTCCTCCTGCTCGATCGTCGAGCCGGGCTTCACCTTGCCGAACACCGTGGGCTTCACGTAGTAGCCGCCGCCGGGCACGCCTTCGGGCGCTCGGCGCCTCCGGTGAGGAGCTCGCGCGCCTTCCGCGATCCCTTCCTGATGTAGCCGCGCACGCGATCGAGCTGCATCTGCGAAGACAGCGGCCCCAGGCGCGTCGCTTCCGACAGCGGATCGCCCGGCGTGAATGCCTTCGCGCTTCGGCGGCGAGCTTCGCCGCCTCCTCGTACCTCGACTCGGGCACCAGCATGCGCGTCAGCGCGGTGCAGGTCTGGCCGGAGTTCAGGTAGCACATGTTGCACGGTGCTCTTACCGCGGTAGCGAGGTCCGCATCGTCCAGCACGACGGAGGCGCTCTTCCCGCCGAGCTCGAGCGCCACGCGCTTGACGGGCTGCGCCGCGAGCTCCGAGATGCGCTTTCCGGCGCGAGTCGAGCCGGTGAACGAGATCATGTCGACGTCCGGATGATTGACGAGCGCCTCGCCGCCGACGGCCCGAGCCGGTGACGAGGTTGAACACGCCCTTCGGCAGGCCCGCCGCATCGATCACTTCGGCGAGGATGAAGGCGTTGAACGGCGCGATCTCGGAGGGCTTGAGCACCACGGTGCAGCCCGCGGCGAGCGCCGGCGCCACCTTGAGCGTGATCTGGTTCAGCGGGTAGTTCCAGGGCGTGATCGCGCCGACCACGCCGACCGGCTCGCGCACCACGAGCGAGTTGCCGACGTTCTCTTCGAACCGGAAGTCCTTCGCGAGCTTCGCATAGTTGGCGAAATTCGCGATCGGCAGTCCGGCCTGGATGCGGGCAGACAGCTTCACCGGCATGCCGACTTCCTGCGAGATCAGTCCTGGCGATCTCGTCGGCGCGCGCCTTCAGTCCGTCCGGAATCTTCTGCAGGTACTCGGCGCGTTTCTCGACCGGAGTCTGCGCTCCACCCTCGAGCGCGCCGCGCGCCGCGGCGACCGCCGCCATCATGTCCGTCGCGGCGCCGGCGGGCACCTTGCCCATCACCTCGCCGTTGCCAGTGCCGTGCACGTCGATCGTTTCCTTGGAGGAGGGCGCGACCCATTGCGCCGCCGATATAGAACTTGTCGCGCAGAATCATTGCCGGATTTCCTTTCCGATCGGGATGAGCGCTACTTTACCCGTGCCGCTGCCGCACCGCAACATCCGTGCGCTTGACAAAGCCCGGTCTTTATGTTCGAAATGTTTAACATATAGAGCATGGAATGCCGCCGATGAAACGCAACTACATGCGCACGATCCCGAAGGAATGGCGCGCGATGGCCAAGGTGTTCGTCGCGCTCGGCGACGAGCACCGCCAGCGCATCCTGCTCACCTTCGAGAAGGGCGAGCGGCTCACCGTCGGCCAGATCGCGCAGGTGCCGACGCTCTCGCGCCCCGCGGTGTCGCACCATCTGAAGATCCTGCGCGCAGGCCGGGGTGCTGGAGGCGCAGCAGCGCGGCAAGCGAGGTCTACCTGCGGATCAACCGCGAAGTGCTCGAGGAAACGCTGGCGACCGTCCTCGATTACGTTCGGACCGAGGGCTGAGCGATGAGCGAGAGAAGCCAGTTTCGACTGCTCGCCGAGCGCCGCTTCCTGCCGTTCTTCCTGACGCAGTTCTTCGGCGCGGCGAACGACAACGTGTTCAAGTTTGCCTTCACGGTGCTCGCGACCTACAGCGCGGCGCAGTGGGGCGGAATGGATCCGAAGTCGGCAGGCGCGGTGATCGGCGGCATCTTCATCCTGCCGTTCTTCCTGTTCTCGGCCACCGCCGGGCCAGCTCGCCGACAAGTTCGAGAAGGCGCGCGCTGATCCGCTTCGTCAAGACGCTCGAGATCGCGATCATGCTGGCGTCGCGCGGCGGGCTTCGTCTGGCACAGCGTCGCGCTGCTGCTCGCGGCGCTGTTCCTGATGGGCCTGCATTCGACGCTGTTCGGCCCGGTGAAGTACGCGATCCTGCCGCAGCACCTGCACGGAGACGAGCTCACCGGCGGCAACGGCCTGGTCGAGATGGGCACGTTCGTCGCGATCCTCGCTCGGCACGATCTCGGCGGCCTGCTGATCGCGCTGCCGGGCACCGGGCCGGCGTCGTGGCGTAGCCGGCGTGTCGCATCGCGCTCGCGGTGCTCGGCCGCGTCGCCGCGCGATTCGTTCCGCATTCGCCGCGCCTGCGCCCGGACCTGCGCATCAACTGGAACCCGTTCACGCGAGACCTGGCGCAACCTCGGCTACGCGCGCAAGCAACCGCACGGTGTTCCTGTCGTGCTGGGCATCTCGTGGTTCTGGTTCTTCGGCTCGATGTTCCTCACGCAGTTCCCGGCCTACGCCAAGGAAACGCTGGGCGGCGACCAGAACGGTCGTCACGCTGCTGCTCGCGGTGTTCTCGATCGGCATCGGCGTCGGGTCGCTGCTGTGCGAGCGGCTGTCGGGCCACAAGGTCGAGATCGGCCTGGTGCCGTTCGGCTCGATCGGCATGACGCTGTTCGCGCTCGATCTGTACTTCGCGTAGCCCGACGCTGACGCCGCGACCGGCCTGCCGGTCGGCGCAGTTCGTCGACCAATCAGGCGCACTGGCGCGTGCTGGTCGATCTCTTCCTGCTGGCGCTGTTCGCCGGCTTCTACATCGTGCCGCTGTTCGCGCTGATCCAGAGCCGCACGCGAGCCGTCGCATCGCGCGCGCGTGATCGCCGCGAACAACATCCTGAACGCGCTGTTCATGGTGGTCGCGGCGGTCCTGGCGGCGGCGCTGCTGCAACGCGGCGGCTCACGATCCCGCAGCTCTTCCTCGTGATCGCGCTCGCTCAACGCGCGCGGTCGCGATCTACATCTACACGCTGGTGCCCGAGTTCCTGATGCGCTTCCTCGTCTGGATGCTGGTGCACTCGATGTACCGCCTCGAGAAACGCGGGCTCGAGACACGATCCCGGACGAAGGGCCGGCGGTGCTCGTCTGCAACCACGTGAGCTTCATCGACGCGCTGGTGATCGCGGCGGCGTGCCGCGCGGCCGATGCGCTTCGTCATGGACCACAAGATCTTCCGCATCCCGGTGCTGACGTTCGTGTTCCGCACCGGCAAGGCGATCCCGATCGCGTCGGCGCAAGCAAGACCCGGCGATGATGGAGCGCGCGTTCGACGAAGTCGACGCGGCGCTGCAGCGACGGCGAGCTCGTCGGCATCTTCCCCGAGGGCCGCATCACCGACACGGGCGAGATCTACCCGTTCCGGCCCGGGGATCGAGCGCATCCTCGCGCGCACGCCGGTGCCGGTCGTGCCGATGGCGCTGCGCGGGCTTTGGGGGAGCTTCTTCTCGCGCAAGGACGGCGCGGCGATGAGCAGCCGTTGCGGCTGCGGCCGTTCGCAAAGATCGGGCTCGCGGTTGGTTCGCCTGTACCGGCGGCAGCGGCGACACCCGACGCGTTGCAGGCGAACGTCCTCGCGCTGCGGGGCGATTGGAGATAGGGGGACGACATGCAGGCAAGAAACGAGATCCTGGATTGGGCGGAAGAAGGCCGCATCGCACCGCGCGACTTGCGCCGCGCGCTCGAGGTCTCGGGCGTGCTCCCGGATGCGGCCGCGTGGCTGAGCCGTTTGCGTATTCGATGTTCGGGCTTGTAGCGATGAGCCAATAGGTTTGATCGTCGAGCAAACTGAGATTCTGGAATCCCAAATCGTATGTCTGAGTTACCCCTGCAGTGAGAGTAATGTCCAATGTCGTTAGTACGGCTCCGGGCAGCCCGTAACTGTCAGCGACCACTGCGAACGACATAGTGAGCGGCTCGTCCACCGCGCCACCGCCTAAAGTCACGGCTCCAGTTACATCCGAGTAATCCCGGAATGCCCTGAACGTTTGTGCGACAACAAATCTATCGAACCCGTCGGGACCGGTGTAGGCCCGGGGCCAATATCATCGCACCGACCCAAAATCCGCTATACGAGTACTGAGGGCCTGTGGGTTCCAGAGTGCTAACGAATGGGCCAGCGTGAGCGCACCGGGAGAGCCGAGACAACGAATAAGAACACGAGAGGCAGAAAAAGCTTGTTCACGCAGGTGTGGCCCTCAATGCGGATGGCGCGTTCGGGATTTACTTACACTTACCGTGCCAGTGCTGAAAAAAAAAGGATTTTCAGTCGGGCTACGAATAACTTGACGCAGAGTTCGTAAGATTCCTCGACGCCGCAGACGCAGGGATCACGCGTCGTTCTTGAATGAACACCCCGTGCTCCGCCGGAACCGTTGCCCAACCGCTCAAGCGAACAGATGCAGCGCGAGAATAGTGATCGGCGTCGCGAGTTCAACTGACGCGACGTCCGGCGGGTCGGAGTCTGATTTATGCTTCCCGGCACGATCACCTAGAACGGAAAATCAGATGAGAAAAGTAATTCTGGCGTCGCTCCTGTTCCTGATCTCGCTCTCGTCGTACGCCGGCAACACGTATTTTATGACTGGAAATGAGCTGGTTGGACCTATGCGGCACTATGAGCGTTCAATCCAAGCCGCGCCGGGAACGGACCATGCGGAAGTGGCGAGTTTCATCAGCTACGTTCAAGGCGCCGCTGACGCTCTTTCGCTGAACGATCTTGTCTGTATCCCGCCGAGGTAAGTGTCGGTCAGGCCAGCGCCGTGGTTGCGAAATACTTCGCGGCAAATCCGGAGCGGTGGAATGAGCCTGCGTTCTACTTGATACGGGACGACTAATCGCGGCATTTCCGTGCAAATGAGCTTTAGCGTTGAACGATTACTGACTGCATCGTGACCCGCTTCCTTTGAATAGATCGCGCCGTGCGGCTCGGGGCCGTCTGAGGCGCGTCCTGATACGTGCCCATGTCATACACACGTAGCAGCAGACGCGTGCGCAGTGTTTGCCCGCGGGGAGGAGGATGCGCCCCGCGCGACCCGGCTGCACTCACGCTTTTCCGGATCGAATTTCAGTTAGTCAGGATTCGAACGCGACCAACGCTCGCGGCGTCGATTGCACGGTCGCGTGGAAGTTCGACCACGTCCCCAGGCTCGCGACGAACGCCGTCGACCCACATAGAGCGGAGGACTTCGACACGAACCGGAGTCGTAAGGCGCGGATCATTCTGTCCCGCCGCAGTCATGGTCATACGTTGTTACCTCTTACGATTTCCGCCTTTCTGCGAAACTCCAAAACCGTCGCCTCGTGTAGCCCCTGAGTCACGACGTCGCCGACCGCGACGATTTTCCCGTCGACGCAAAATGACGGAGTAAGCGCGCGAACCCGTACGTTCGGCAGCGGCGGCGGCGTTGGAGTGTGTCGCTGCGACTGGAAAGTCTGTTGCACAAAGTTCATTAGCTGACTCCCGTTGCCAGACTGAAAGCGTTCGGCCGCACGAGCCCGACGTCAAACGTGGCAATACACCGCACGGCAATCACGCCAGTGGTAAAGCCAGCGTATGGATTCAATGCAAACTCAAGGGATTCGCCCCACTCAGCCACGACGAGCGAACTCCAGGCCCCGAAATCAGGTTTCCGGTCGGCGTCGACGGCGACGTAAACGCGGGCCAGCCACCGAGCTCGCCCGCATACAAGTTGCCACTCCACAGTGCGCTATCGCTTCCGCTGAATTTCTGTCGACCGGCGAGCAATGACGCGACCGTCCGCGTCGTGATCCATCCGCAATCGGGACCCAGGTTGTCGCCGACGTCCGTTTGAAACTCGCGAACGTCCGCCTCGTCTAGAGTCGTCCCGCTCACGCTTCCGGTAATCTGCGAGGCGAGCCCTACCGGTTCGCCCGTCCGCTCGCTGCCCGCAATCGCGAGTTGGTCGAACTTCGCGGCGACCGTTTTTAGCGACGTGTCTTGCAAATACCGCGCGCCGCCCTCGCCGGTCTGAAGCGCAAACTGCTTGCTGAGGGCCATAGTCACGGCGACATTCTTGGGCGAGAGACTCAACTGACCGAGCGTCGGCTGGGTAGCTGTGTTCCGCGTCTTTTCGTCTGCAAGCGCGTACGCGGTAGGACTTGCCGTCTCGCGGGGAATCGGCACGTTCCCGACGCAGTGGGGCAGGCTCGTAATCCCCATGCTGGCAACCACTGACCGACCGCGCAGTAGTTGCGCCAGACTGTCGATTGCGAGATCAGTCCCGACTAGGAAATTCGAACCGCTCGAGCCCGCCGCCGACATGTCGCGCTTCTCGTGAAGCGCCCAAAACGGAATCAGCAGAGAGTTTGCGGTACTTGTCGTCGCGCCGTTTCGGATCGCGATCGACTCACTTCCGCCTCGAAAGAGCCGTTTGAGGTTTTCTGATCCAGCAGGGCGCGAATCGCGTTCGGCAAACTGTATCGGCGCTTTTCTTCTGCGCGAAGGTCGAGGTGAGCGCGGCTCGTCTGTCTGTTCATCGCTGCGGTGTCCGTCGGTTTTCGATGCAGCATCATGCAGCGGCGAACCGGACACGCTGTAGAGCCGGTCCAATAATCTTCGAACGTGTCGCTCGGAAATCGCGTAACCAGTTGCCCGAAGGCGGCGAGCGATACGCCCGGCGTGACCGCGTATCCGGTCGGTTTGCCGAACGGTCGAGCAGCGCGGCGCGTTGAACCTGTCCCATTAGATCGCGCTCTCGCGCGTCGTCGCGCGCGCGCGTGATTGCGAGTTCCCGACCTTTGTTCAGGCCGTGCAGGCCGGCCCCCGCCGTCCGGTCGTTCGATGCGCCGCCGGGTCGATCATTCGAAATATCGGTTAGCAAGTCGTATATCGCGTCGTCGAGCCGTTCGCGGATTGCTCGGCGTACGTTGAACCCGACGAGGAGCGGCGCGAGTTTGCGCGGGAGTCCCAACGCGTTTTGTTTGAGTTCGCCAAACATTGCCGCGAGTTCGGTTTCGACGGTGGACAAGTCTCCGGAGTCGTCACGGGAACGGCGTTTTCTAATCGCTAGCTGGTCCGCCGCTTCCTTATCCCTGGGCGCGCTTTCCTGTACGGCGTCGAGTGCGTCGCCGGCGGAACCGCTTGCGAGCGCGTATATGGCGGCTAGCGCCGACCGTAGTCGTACATGTCTGCGCTCCGTTGCGACGGGGTTTGACGCCAGCGGCGTCGAGACGCCGTTTAATCGTGCGCCATGACTTGCCCGTTAAATTGGGTAGCGCTTGCCGGAAATTTCCGCCATTGTGTTGCCTATGCGTTCTAAATCTGGACCTAGCGGGGGAAACCGCCATTGGCACCCGTTCGGTTCTTGCCGGATGGACCCGTGAACATTCACCGCGCCGACCCGCGCCCGCGCGCTAACTGGCGAGCGACTCGCCGCGAGTAGCGACGCGCCCATTTGCTCGACGGTCTACGCATTGGTCGCACCGATTAGCAGTCGACGAACGGTCGTCGGGTCGAGGCGCAACGCGCCCGCTATATCGCGTTCCGTCAATCCACGGGCGAACAGCGCGCGGACTTCGCGGCGTAATGCCGTCTCGTCGTTCGGTCGATTCGTTTTCGCGAGTAGGTCGTATCGCACGGACCGGGAATCGTTCGGCGCATAACGTTAGTCGCGTTCGCGAATAGGCCGGCCATCAACCAGACATACGGCGCGACCCCGAGGACAAAGTCCCGTGCATCGTCCGGCGTCGGGTTCGTCACGCCGAGGAACCCGAACCGCCGATTGCGCTACCAATCGCGGATACGTCGAGCGAACGTTCCCTACCTTCCCTGTAATGTTCCGTCATTAACCGCGCCAGCGCCCCGTGCTGATACCTCGTCCCCTCATAGGCGAACCGGAACGCTGCCATGCGGATTAGGTTCTCTCGGAGCATGGGCGCGCTTCCGTCGCGTACCGCTTCCTCGATTCGTATCTGAATCCGTCGCTCCTCGCGCTCGCGCCTGACTTCATCGAGCCTCGCCGCTTCGATCTGATCGAATTTCGCCAGGACGGTCGTATTGGTCATCATTCACTCCACGTTGGTAAGTAGGTCGTTTTCTGTCGTTGTCGAAACGACCGATTCGGTATCCGATTCGGACGTTTCGGAACGGCGGCGCAATAGCGGCGCAATGGCGCAACAGGTCGTCATGCGGACTTGCTCTCGAAAAGCGCGCAGTTGTCGTTCTCTAAGACGTCGATGCTGTGCAGGCCGCAGGTTCGTTCTGAATACCAACGGCAATGCCGGCATTCGCTCTCTCTGGTCCGGAAGTTCGGAACCTGCGGAACCTGCGGCCTCCGCGCCAATGTTGGGTCCTGAGGCTCGCGCGGGTTCCGGACGTTAGCCATCCGGAACCTCTGGAACTTGTCCGGAACCTTCTCTGCGGCGGAAATATCGATGCTGTTGCGGTTGTTACAGCGGGTTCCGTAGGTTCCGTAGGTTCCGCTTCTGCGGGGATCAGAGCGGGCAGGTATCGTGCCACGCGTCCCACAGGTGTTCACGGCGATAGCCCTGCAACGCGCCGCCCGCCAATCTTTCCTTGGTCGAGTTGATGCGTAGCGCTTGAGTATGTTTGCGAGCTCCGGTCGCCAATTCGGTTTGCCCTTCGAAGTCACTCCATGGCGCGTCAGGTTCGAGGCCGAACTAGCCGCCGTTGACAGCCGCTTGATTATCGTCTCCGTGTGCAAAGCGTCGGCCTTGCCGAAAATCACGCGCAGGTCCGACAGCAATCGCACGCCGAGGCTAACCCGGCGGTCGAGTGCGACCTCGCACAGATGGATGCATGCGTCGCGCGCCGCTTTCGGCCAGCGACCGCCGGCGACGTCGGCGACGGCGATCAGCGGTTCCCAGACTTCGGCGGGGCGATCAACGATTCCCGGCGGGAGTCAGGCAACTTTCGCCCGCTTGCTTCCCGACTTTTCCGGCCCATTGCGCAAGTCGATCCCGCAGCAGATGACCTTCGGGTTCTCTGCACGCGGCTTCGAAACGGCTCGACGTGTTCGACGCCAAACGCTCGACGGCGCATACGGACGATGATCGCGCGCGACATAACCGTATCCGGCAACTGACCTAACCCAGCTAGTGCGGCGGCGGCGAAAACTTCGAAGTCTACGACCTCGTGTTTCGGCCCGACGCAACGCGGAATTTTCGCGCCGCGCTTGTAACCGCTATTCAGAAGTCCGCGCAGGTCCTCGTTGGCGTCGTCCTTACCGCGAAGCGTGAATACCGTGTCGCATTCATCGAGTAACAGGGTTACCTGTTGTTGTTTCAGTTTTCTGAATATCGGCGCGGCGGACGGAAGCAGCATCAACATGCTTTGCGCGAGAGCAGGTTCAGTACCTCTTGAGCGCGAGTCTTACCGCTCGACGGTTCAGGGGACAGCAATACGAGCCGGGGCGTCGTCTGGAAGTGTTCGATCATGTGAGTGTGCGCCGCCCATAAGGCGACCGCCGTCAGGCAATGCTCATCCGGGAATACGCAGAAGCGCCGAATAAACGTTTCTAGTCTGACAATCGTCGCGCGCCCTCCGCGCGGAGCTCCGCCTCGAGAAGCTTCTCGCGTGCATCCGAACGGCGGCGCGGTTATCGCCTTCAATATCAAGCGAGCGCAGTAGCGCCTCATTCGCCTCGGCGACGACGTCAGTCGCGTCGACCGTCTCGACGACGGCGGCGTTCATCGCGTCACTCGCTTGCGTTCGGAGTGACAGCGCGGGCATTCAACGAAATGAGCGAATCGCGGTTTAAATGTTTTCTGACAAGTTCGACACAGGACGGGACCGGGCCAGGCGGTGTGAATCGTGGTATGTTTCTCAACTTCGTTATCTCAAACCGCTTTCCCGTCGCCGAGCCAAAGCAAACGGGTAAGCGGTTTCTTTTTGGGGATTGCGCACCGCGCCGGATCCGACCGGGCGAATGCGGGTCGCGCGCGAGCCTGGCTCGCGCGGCGGTGTAGTTGTTCGGAATTAGCTCCCGTCCGCGTTGGCGGGACACTCATAGCCAGGGACGTTGGCGGTTTTTTTTTCCAGCCAGCGGGTATAGCGGTCGCCCATCACGATCAGGTCGCGACCGACGCGACTCAACACGCCCGCGTTTATCAGTTCAGGCTTATTGGACCGGATGACGTAGTTGGCGCGGCTGGGTGAGCCGGGCCATCATCGGCGGGCCAGGACGAAATATTCCACGAGTGCGGAATGTTGGAGCGATTGCGAGACATGAGTGCGTGTCCTCTATTGGCAGGGAACACGCGCGTCCGAGAGCGCCTTTGCTCTCGATTTAAACCAGCCGTGTCCCTCGCGGCACACTCAGTAATTTAGGCGTTAATGCGCGCATCGCATACAACTGCTATGAAACCGGCCCGCACACTTATTGTGCGGCTGGGCGGTCAGGACACGAATGCAAAGCGAGAGTCGTATTTGCGCGCACACATAAGTGTGCGGGCTCACTTCGTAGGTTTTTTCTTCTTTCGGATGTATCTGACGCGGCGCTTCTTGAGAATTTTGAACTCTCGGATGTATCTGACGCGGCGCTCGGGATGCCTAATTGCTCTGCCACCACCCCATCGGATGCCTCGGGATGCTCTCGGACTCTATCTATCTCGTCCTGCGGAATCTTCCTGCCCTCGTTGTACCGGGCCCTACCAGCTTGGAACTTATGATTCGCCTCAGTCTCGCTTCTCCGGTTGAGTGCGAACCCGACCCACCAAAGCACTGTGAACCCCGGATTGTTTTTCTCGCGTTCTCGCAGCCAATCATCAACCGCCGCTTTGCTCGACCCAATCCCCACGAGCCAATCGTCAAATTCTGTCCACCATTGGCTCATCATCCCCAGTCACCTCGCAGCTTCTCATCAAGCTTCGTGTGACCCGTCACCGGCGCGCCTTCGACCAGATGGCTATAACGCTGCGTTACGCTCGGCGACTTGTGCCCGAGTACGCTTCCGATTTCCAACAGGGTCGCGCCCTGCTGGGCCAGGAAGGACGCGCAGGAATGCCGCAAGTCATGCCAGCGGAAATCATTCAACTCCGCCGCCGCTCGTACTTCCAGCCAGCGATATTCAAGGCGGGTTTTGGTCAGCGGCTTCCGTCGTCCATTGCGAATACGGACAGGCTCGTGACCTTCGATCCCTTGAGCGTTCGCAGTGCGTTCGCGGCGGACTGCGGCAGATAGACGCCTCGGCTTTCGTTGTTCTTCGTGAGCAGGATTCGCAGCCGTTGCCTGTCCATGTCGACGTCGGACCATTTGAGCCGCAGCAGTTCGCCTTGACGCATACCGCAGGCGATTGACACCAATACGGCTGCGCGCATGAGCGGCGAATGATCGGCGCTCGCCTTGAGCAGTCCCGCGAGCTCGTCGTCGGTTAGAAAGCGCGTGCGCCCTTTCGGCTCGGTCAGCATCAGCCGCGAGGGCCAAAGCAGGTCCTGCGGGATCAGTCCGGACGCCCGTCCCCAGTTCCAGCAGCGAACGCAGCCCCGAGAGGTAGCGGTTGACGGTCGCCGGCGCCCGGCCGGCCCTTAGCTTGTCCGCGCCTCGCGCAACGTCAGGACGTTCATGCGCAGTACGCGCTGCCCGCCGTAGTGATTGACCCACCACGCCAGAAGCGGATCAAGCGAATCGTGGTAGCGCAGGGACTTGATTTCGGGATCGTTCAGAAACTCATGCGAGAGCTGCGCGACCGTGGTTTCGTCACGTCCTCTCGGACGCCGCCGCGCTCCCGCTGAGCCTTTAGTTCGCGTTCCAGAGCGTCGGCCCAATCAGCCGCGTCTTTCTTTTTCGTGAATGACTTCGACGCGGGTTTGTACGGCTTGATGCGGACCCACGCCAGCCAGGACGTCGAGCCGTCGCCGTTTGTTCGCTTTTGGATTGTTGCCATGGGCCAAGACCTCCGATCCATTACGCGCACAAGTGCAAATATGGGCCCTCGTTCGCGGCCAGTGCAACTTGGAGTGCAACTTGGAGGTAGCGCGATTAATTGGATAAACGCGTAAGTGATTGAAATATCTGGCGGAGAGGGGGAGATTCGAACTCCCGAGGCTCGTGAGAGCCTGCCGGTTTTCAAGACCGGTGCAATCAACCGCTCTGCCACCTCTCCGAACTTAACCTTCGCACCGGTCTGTCAAACCGTCAGTACTGCCGGTCTATATTCCGGGCATCCCTGCCCTCCACCCCTTCTGGGGCCGCCGCACTCATTCAAATGCGTCGTTCGGAATCGTTCCCGACGATTCCGTCAAGACCGGTGCAATCAACCGCTCTGGCGCCTCTCCAAGGCGGCCGACTGGCTAACCGGCAAACCAGGTACTGGCAAGAGCCTCTGCGAGCGCTTGAGCCCGTTGCTTTCTCTGGCCAGCTAGCCAGTTTGCCCGTTGGCCGGGTCGCCTGGGCGGCGGGCGCGCATTGTCGCTATTCCGGTCTGCCTGAACAAGCATTCGTCTTGAAATTCACAGCCTTGCACAGACTTTGGATATGCACCGCCGGACGTCTGTAGAATGCTTCGCACACCCTGCACGTGCGAACTCACGATCGCGCGGCGGGTCGAAGTAATTGTTGATCCTCGGAGGAGCTTGAATGGACCGTTATCCCAGTACTGTCGCCAGCACTGCGCGCGTTTCCGCGCTGTCGACGAACAAGGTTCTTCGTAATACCTATCTGCTGCTGAGCGCGACGCTCGCCTTCAGTGCGGTGACCGCCGGCGTCTCGATGGCGCTCAACCTGCCGCACTTCGGGCTCATCACCTTGCTGGTGTATTTCGGCTTGCTGTTCGCGACTCACAAGACCCAGAACAGCGCGTGGGGTCTCGTGTGGGTGTTTGCGTTGACCGGATTTCTGGGACTGACGCTTGGCCCCATGCTGAGTGCGTACCTGACGGCCTTCTCCAACGGCCCGCAGCTTGTGATGACCGCCCTCGGGACGACTGCTGCGACGTTTCTGGGCCTCTCCGTGTACGCGATCCGCAGCGAACGTGATTTCAGTTTCCTCGGCGGATTCCTGACGGTCGGCATCATCGGCGCGTTCGTGCTCGGACTCATCGCGTACTTCTTCAACATGCCGACGCTGGCCCTCGCGGTTTCGGGCATGTTCGTGATCGCCATGGCGGGGCTGATCCTGTATCAGACCAGCGCCATCATTCGCGGTGAAGAGACCAACTACATCATGGCGACGGTGACGTTCTACGTCAGCATCTACAATCTCTTCACCAGCCTGCTGCATCTGCTGGGCGCGGCGTCGGGAGACGACTGAACACGGTCAACCGGCCAACCGGCCCCCGGTTTACTGGCCAGAAAAAAGAAAGGGCGCTGCGGATGCAGCGCCCTTTTTCTTTGAGCACCCTGGCCGGTAAGCCAGTTGACCAGCTGGCCAGTCAGCCGGTAATCACTTCCCTTCCCGCCATGTACTGGCGCAACACGTCCGGCACGACGATGCTGCCGTCGGCCTGCTGATAGTTTTCGAGCACCGCAACGAGCGCGCGGCCCGCCGCCACGCCTGAGCCGTTCAGCGTGTGCAGCGGCTCCGGTTTTCCGGTGTCCGGATTGCGCCAGCGCGCTTGCATGCGACGGGCCTGGAAGGCCTCGAAGTTGGAGCACGAGGAAATTTCCCGGTACGCATTCTGTCCGGGCAGCCACACTTCCAGATCGTAGGTCTTCGCCGAACCAAATCCGACGTCGCCCGCGCACAGCGCGACCACCCGATACGGCAGATTCAACCGCCTCAACACTTCCTCGGCGTTGCGTGTGAGCACTTCGTGTTCGGCGTAGGAATCCTGCGGCCGCACGAGATGCACGAGCTCTACTTTTTCGAACTGATGCTGGCGAATCATTCCGCGCGTGTCCTTGCCGTACGAGCCCGCCTCGGAACGAAAGCAAGGAGTGTGCGCTGCGAAGCGCAGCGGCAGCGCTTCGGCCTCGACGATCGTTTCGCGCACGAGATTCGTTACCGGCACTTCGGCGGTCGGAATCAGATAGAGACCTGATTCGCCCTTCAGTGCGAAAAGGTCCGCTTCAAACTTCGGCAAGTTGCCGGTCCCGAGCAGGGACGGTGCGTTGACGAGATAGGGAACGTACGCCTCGCGATAGCCATGCTCACTGGTGTGCAGATCCAGCATGAACTGGATCAATGCACGCTGCAGACGTGCGAGCGGACCCGTCAGCACGGTGAAGCGGGCGCCGGAAATTCTGCCGGCGGCGGCGAAATCCATCTGCCCGAGCTTTTCGCCGAGTTCAACATGATCGCGCGGCTTGAAGTCGAACTTGCGCGGCTCTCCCCACCGGCGGATCTCTACGTTCGCCGATTCGTCTCGCCCGTCCGGCACGCCTTCATGCAGCATGTTCGGCAGACCGAGCGTCATTTGCTCCAGGTCCGCCTGAACTGCTGCGAGTTCGCCTTCCGCCTGCGCCAGGTCGGCGCCGAGCGCCTCCACTTGCTTCAGGAGCGGCGCGATGTCCTGTCCCTGCGCCTTCGCTTTGCCCACGGTCTTCGCATGCATGTTGCGCTCATTGCGCAATTCATCCGCACGCACCTGCCATTTCTTGCGCGACTCTTCGAGCGAGTTCAGTCGCTCGACGTCGAGAACAAATCCACGACGTGCGAGATTGGCGGCCACCGCGACCGGATCGGAGCGCAGGAGTTTGGGATCGATCATATGAAGAAGGGACTTGTGACTAATGACGGGTGAACAGAGGCGTCAAACTGCGCCTCCAGTCGAATCAAGCTAGTTTAGAGAGAGACACCGGGCGCTGAAAGCCGCCGCTCTGGTCCATTCACCAGAGACTAGTCACGAATCACTTCTCGCCTTGCGCCTGGCAAGGGCTTCCGCGATTCTGATTTCGAGCCCTCGGGGAACGGGCCGATAGTAGGTCTTCGGCGCCATACCCTCGGGAAAATAGTTCTCACCGGCGGCGTAAGCGTCGGGCTCGTTGTGCGCATAGCGATAATCCTTGCCGTACCCGAGATTCTTCATCAGGCGCGTAGGCGCATTGCGCAGATGCAGCGGCACATCGAGCGAGCCCAGACTCTTCGCGTCGTCCATCGCTTCGCCAAAGGCGACGTAGACCGCATTGCTCTTCGCGGCGCAAGCGAGGAAGACGACGGCCTGAGCGATCGCGAGTTCCCCTTCCGGCGTACCCAGCCGTTCATAGACTTCGCACGCCTCGAGCGCCACCGTCAGACCGCGCGGATCCGCGACGCCGATGTCTTCGGACGCCATTCGCAGCACGCGTCGGGCGATGTAGCGCGGGTCGCAGCCGCCGTCGAGCATGCGACACAGCCAGTAGAGCGCGGCGTCCGGATCGCTGCCGCGCACGGACTTGTGCAGCGCGGAGATCTGATCGTAGAAAGCGTCGCCTTGTTTGTCGAAACGGCGCAGACCACCGGCCGAAACCTCCGCCGCCAGCGCTTCGGTGATCGCACGCGCTTCCTCTCCCGCCGCGAGATCAATCGCGAGTTCGAGCATATTGAGGGCGCGCCGCGCATCGCCGTCAGCGGCGCGGGCCAGCAAGCGCAAGGCAGCCTCCTCCGCCGCAATTGCAGCGCCCTTCGCGGTTTCCTGCTCAAGCGCGCGGTCCAGTACGCGGCGCAGATCCTCCTCGGTCAGCGCCCGCAGCACGTAGACGCGGGCGCGCGAGAGCAGCGCGTTGTTGAGCTCAAACGATGGGTTCTCCGTTGTGGCGCCGATGAACACGAGCGTGCCGTCTTCGACCCACGGCAAGAACGCGTCCTGCTGCGCCTTATTGAAGCGATGCACTTCGTCGAGAAACAGCACGGTGCGGCGACCCGATTGCTCGCGCACCTGTTGCGCACGCTCCGCGGCCGCGCGAATGTCCTTGACGCCCGCCATGACGGCGGACAATGCGATGAACTCGGCGTCACACGTCCGGGCGACGAGGCGGGCAAGCGTCGTCTTCCCCGTCCCCGGCGGCCCCCAGAGAATCATCGAATGCAGGTGGCCGCCTTCCAGCATGCGGCGCAGCGGCTTGCCCGGACCGAAGAGGTGACTCTGGCCGACGAACTCATCGATCGTCGCAGGCCGCATGCGATCCGCCAGCGGTCGCGCGTCCGCCGTCGACAACTCGCGCGCGCTCACGATTCTCGACTCCAGGCTTCCAGACGCTGCGCCCAGCCGCCGAGCCACGTCAGCGCGAGCGCAAGACCAAACGCGATGCCAACCGAATTCGCGATGAGGTCGCGGAAATCGCTCTGCCGTCCGAGATTCATGGCGCCCTGCGCCCATTCAACGACAAGACCCATGACGAACAAGCCAATCGCGATGATCATGTAGCGCGAGCGCGGATAGATTCCGGCAAACCAGAGCGCCAGCACGGTGTATGCGAGCGTGTGTTCGAACTTGTCGTTGACGCCGGTGTGGGGAAGTTTTTCGTGGGGCGCCAGGCTCGCGAGGATCGCAAATACGATCATCGCCCAGCCGATGACCAGCCACCCCCGTGGATGTCGCAGCGGCAGCAGCATGACGTTACGGTTTCGCAGGGGACGGCGAACTTGAGGCGTCGCCGATCACATCGGCGCCCGGCGGCACGGTGAAGATGAAGCGCGAAGGGTCGAGCGGCGGATTGCGTTCAATCTGACTGAACTCCAGCCGGGTGGTCTGTCCCAGTTTATCGGCAAGCTGCATGTATTTCAGGGCGGCGCCGTCGAATCCCAGGCGAACCCACTTGAAATCCGTGTCGCTGCGCCTCGGTTCCATCCGCACCCACTGAATCCCGTCATCCTGCTGGACCTGCGTCACAGTGAAGTTATCCTCCAGAGCGCCCTCGCCGCTCAACAACATGGCGGGCGTAGCTGACAACGTATCGTCAAGCTTGCGGACCGTGACCTGTTCGAGATCGCTGTCGTACAACCAGACGCGCGAACCGTCGGCGACGATCAGCTGTTCATGCGGTTCGCGATACTCCCAGCGGAAACGATCAGGACGCTTGATCGCAAGCGAACCGCTCGCCTCATCGACGATCTGACCATTGCGATCGGTCAACGCCTGCTTGAACTGTGCGTGCAGTCCATCCAGGCCGTTCAGGAAGCTCTCGATGCGTTGGCGACCGGCTTGCAGATCCTTCGACGCCGCAGCAGCAGTGGAGATCGGCGCGACGCCGACCCAGAGCAATGCGCAGCCGACCGCCAGACCCATCGTTCGACTCCCGCGCATGCAGCTCAACCTTCTTCGGGCGGCGCGGGCGCCAACACTTCACGCGAGCCGTTCGACTGCAACGGCCCCACGAGGCCCGCGGCTTCCATCGTTTCGATCATGCGCGCGGCTCGGTTGTAACCGATCTTGAGGCGGCGCTGTACGCCCGAAATCGAAGCCTTGCGGCTCTCCACGACGATGCGCACCGCCTGGTCGTAGAGCGGATCCTGCTCGCCGTCGTCGCCCTCGCCCTCACTGCCCTCCGGCGTTTCACCCGGCAATCCCGGTATCGGCGTGCTCGGACCTTCCAGAATCTCGCGCACGTACGAAAGCGCCGAACCTTTCAGTCCGCTGACCACGCGATGTACTTCCTGATCAGACACGAACGCGCCGTGCACGCGGATCGGCACCGACGTGCCCGGCTGCAGGAACAACATGTCGCCGTGACCAAGCAATTGTTCTGCGCCCATCTGATCGAGGATCGTGCGCGAATCCACCTTCGCCGACACCTGAAAGGCGATGCGTGTCGGAATATTCGCCTTGATCAGCCCGGTGATCACGTCGACTGACGGACGCTGTGTCGCAAGAACCAGATGAATGCCGGAGGCGCGCGCCTTTTGCGCCAGCCGTGCGATCAGTTCCTCAACCTTCTTGCCGACGACCATCATCATATCGGCAAGCTCATCGACAATGACGACGATGAACGGCAAGGGTTCGAGCAGGGGAACTTCGTCCGGATTGCCCTCAGGACTCATCTGCTTCAGCAACAGCGGGTCGCGGATCGGCGCACCAGCGTCGGTGGACTCCCTGATCTTGCGATTGAAGCCCGCGAGATTGCGCACACCGAGCGCCGCCATCAGCTGATAGCGACGTTCCATCTCGGCGACGCACCAGCGCAAGGCGTTCGCCGCTTCCTTCATGTCGGTGACGACCGGCGCCAGGAGATGGGGAATGCCCTCGTAGACGGACAACTCCAGCATCTTCGGATCGATCATGATCAGGCGGACGTGCTCGGCGGTCGCCTTGTAGAGCAGCGACAGCACCATCGCGTTTACAGCCGTCGATTTGCCGGAGCCGGTCGTGCCGCCGACGAGCAAATGCGGCATGCGGGCGAGATCTGCGACCACCGGTGCTCCGCTGATGTCCTTGCCGAGCACCAGTGCGAGGGGCGACGTCATCTCATCGTAAGTCCTCGACTTGATGATCTCGCCGAGCGTCACGAGTTCACGCTTCTCGTTCGGGATCTCAAGCCCGACCGTCGACTTGCCGGGAATGACCTCGACGATGCGCACGCTGATTGCGGACAGCGCGCGCGCCAGGTCCTTGGCGAGGTTGCTGATCTGATGGACCTTGACGCCGGGAGCGGGCCGCAGTTCGAAACGGGTGATGACCGGCCCCGGGTGCACTTCAACCACTTCAGCCTCTATGGCGAAGTCGCGAAGCTTGAGCTCGACGAGCCGCGACATCGCTTCCAGCGCTTCAGGCGAGTAACCGGCCTGGCGCGCGGGCGGATCATCGAGCAGCGACAACGCAGGCAACTCCTTCGCTGTCGGCGGTTCGAACAAGGCGACCTGACGCTCTTTTTCGACGCGCTCGCTCTTTTCCACCCTTTGTACGACTGGTTCAATTTTCGGCGGCGGACGGCTCGCTACGCGGCGCTTCTCCTCGCGCATGACCTCGCTGCGCGCCTCCTTCACCTCGCGACCCGCCTTGATTTCCCGTGCGTTGGCCACCTTGCCGGACAGCCATTCGAGGGCTTTCAGCGTCGCGCGGCCCGTGCGATCCATGACTTCGATCCACGACAAGCCGATGAACAGGGAAACGCCGGCGAGCCACAGCGCGAGCAACAAGAGCGTAGCCCCCAGGAAACTCAGGCCGCTTTCCAGGCCGGCGCCGACGAGCGAACCGAGCACGCCGCCCGCGGAATCCGGATAGCTCCGCACGGTGAAGTGAAGACTCGCGAGGCCGCAGCTCGTCACGAGCGTCAACAGAAATCCAAGAGCGCGAAAAGCGAGCGTCGCTCGCGAAGGTGCATCGGCCCTGGTGCGATCCTGATACAGGAGCCAGCCGGTAAACCCGATCATGACGGGGAACAGAAACGCCGGGGCGCCGAACAACAGAATGAGGAGACCCGCGACATGAGCGCCCAGCGGACCGATCACGTTTGAAATCGGCCCCGGCTCGCCTGTGGTGGCGAACGACGGGTCATTGCGATCGTAGGTGGCGAGCGCCGCGAACACGATCAATGCGAGCGCGCCGAAAACCCACAACGCGCCCTCGCGCAGTGAGCGAACCACGGTCGCTCCAAGCCGCATCCCGCCACGGGCCTCCGCTGAAGTCGCCAAGTCAATCCACCTCAACTCTCGTCTGTAACTGGTTGATATTCAAATGGAGAATGGGCGCGATTGCAAGCCATCACGTCCCCGCCGCCCGCGCGGGGGATTTACTCGTTTGAAGTTGCGTCAATGTCGCACATTGAAGCGATCTATTTGGCTGCCATATCGCGCATTACTTACCATTCGCTGCAGCTCTGTTCGGATAGTCCGCGACCCCCTCTGTCGAAAGTCGGGTGAAGTTGAGGCGAGTGCGAACGCAGCGCGGGCGGCGTAGATCAACGCCATTCAATCGACTTCGTTCCGTAAATGCTGAATAGGTGCTATCTGATCGAGAACGGCAGCTTCGCAAACCATCGTCTTGCGACCACTTCCATTCTTCTATCTCAGCAGCTTACGGCCTAATCAACGCTTCTTTAGGTGCATCATACATGAGCAGTCCCCGTCACTCGCGGCTCCTGATCCTGGGTTCCGGCCCTGCAGGCTATGCAGCGGCCGTCTACGCCGCGCGCGCCAACCGCAGCCCCGTGCTGATCACCGGCATGGAGGAAGGCGGCCAGCTCATGACGACCATCGAAGTCGACAACTGGCCGGGCGATCCGCACGATCTGACTGGCCCGGGACTGATGGAGCGCATGCGCAAACACGCGGAGCGCTTCAATACTGAGATCATCAACGATCACATCAATTCCGTGGATCTGTCGCAGCGACCGTTTCGTCTCCAGGGCGATATCGGCGCATACACGTGCGACGCACTGGTCATCGCCACGGGCGCCACGGCGAAATACCTGGGACTTCCGTCGGAACAGAACTTCCGCGGCCGCGGCGTCTCCGCCTGCGCGACGTGCGATGGGTTCTTCTTCAAGAACCAGAGCGTCGCCGTCGTCGGCGGAGGCAATACCGCCGTCGAAGAGGCTCTCTACCTCACTAACATCGCGTCGCACGTTACGCTGGTGCATCGTCGTGACACGCTGCGCGCGGAAAAGATCCTGCAGACAAAGCTGTTCGAGCGCGAGCGCGAGGGGAAGCTCCGCATCGTGTGGAATCACGTGGTCGAAGAAGTGCTCGGCGATGACAATGGCGTGACGGGCCTGCGGATCGCCCCGGTCGGCGCCGGCCTGAAGGAGGATCTAAGCGTTACGGGCGTGTTCATCGCCGTGGGTCACGCCCCCAACACACAACTCTTTGAAGGCCAGCTGGAGATGAAAGGCGGCTACCTCATCATCAAGTCCGGACTCAGCGGCAACGCCACCCAGACAAGCGTCCCCGGCGTATTTGCGGCGGGCGACGTCGCCGATCACGTCTACCGACAGGCAGTCACGTCCGCCGGTACGGGGTGCATGGCCGCGCTCGACGCCGACAAGCATCTCGATCAGATCGACGCCGCCGGTAAGGGATAGAGCGCCACGCCGCGTCATGTCAGCGCGGATCCTGACCACAATCGACAGCATTCCGGCTGAACGCTGGAATGCTCTCGATCGCAGCGGAAATCCGTTCGTGCGGCACGAGTTCCTGTCGGCGCTGGAACGTGCAGGATGCGTGGGCGAAGCGTCTGGCTGGGCGCCTAGCCACCTCATCCTGGAAAACGACCGCGGTGGGCTGGAGGGCGCGGTCCCGCTGTACCGCAAGACCCATTCCTGGGGCGAGTTTGTATTCGACTGGAGCTGGGCGCGCGCCTGGTCGCAGGCGGGCCTTCGCTACTACCCCAAGCTCGTGAGCATGACGCCGTTCACGCCCGCAACCGCGCCCCATCTGCTCGTCGCACCGACAGCGGACGCGCGCCGCACGCAACGGCGACTCGCCGAGTCGCTCATTGAATTCGCGAGCGAGCGAAGGCCTGTCCTCCGCCCACGTGTTGTTCATCGACGACGACGACCGCGCAGCGCTGCAATCGCCGTACCTGCTGCGAAAGGACTGTCAGTTCCATTGGCGCAATCGCAACTATTCAGATTTCGAGGAGTTCCTCACCGCGCTTCGCGCCGAGAAACGCAAGAAAACCCAGCGCGAGCGCAGGCGGATCGCAGAAAACGGCGTCGAGTTCGACACGTACACAGGCGATCAGATTGACGGCGCTCTCTGGCGATACGTGTTCGCATTTTCGGCTGCGACCTTTGCGGCGCACGGCCACGAGCACTATCTCAACCTTGAATTCTTCAATGCGGTGTCAGCGGCGATGCCTGAGTCCGTCATGGTGAAGGTCGCTCGCTTTCGGCGGCGGCCGATTGCAGCCGCAATTTTCTTTCGCAGCGCCGACGCTCTGTATGGCCGCTACTGGGGCGCCGCGGCCGAGTTTCACAGCCTGCACTTCGAAACCTGCTACTACCAGGGCATCGAGTATTGCATTCAGCACGGACTCGCCCGCTTCGAACCCGGCACGCAGGGCGAACATAAAGTCCCGCGCGGATTCGAACCGACTGAAACCTGGTCAGCGCATTTCATTGCGGACCCCCGCTTCGCGCGCGCCATCGACGCGTATCTGATCGAGGAGCGCGCCGGCGTGGACGAATACATCCGGCAAATGCAGGCACATCTGCCATTTCGGCGGGATTCGGCGCACGATCCTGCTTCAGAATGCGCAAGTGAACCTCGGCCGGGTCGCATGCGCTGAAATCCTGCGAGAAGGCCGAAGTCGTGAATAGATCGTCGGACCGCGTCGACGCAGAGGTTTACCGATGAGAGGTTCGATCGTCTGGTTGTCCGAGCGTGATTCCCCGGAGGCGTTTCCGTCGGTGGATCGCGCCCTGCGCGAGCCCGACGGCCTGCTCGCGGCGGGCGGCGACCTGTCGCCGCCGCGACTTCTGGCCGCCTATCGGCGCGGGATCTTTCCGTGGTACTCCCGTGGCCAGCCGATTCTGTGGTGGTGCCCCGATCCGCGGGCGGTCATGTTCCCGGGCCGATTGAAGATCTCCCGTAGTCTCGCGAAGTCCATTCGCAACCGCGGGTTCGTCACGAAAGTTGATACTGGATTTCGCGAAGTCATTCGCGCATGCGGCAGCAACGAACTGCGGCCCGGAGGCACCTGGCTATCGCCGGAAATGCGCGCCGCCTATCTGCGGCTGCATCGCCTCGGCTACGCGCATTCGGTTGAAACGTGGCTCGGTGAGAAGCTTGTCGGCGGGCTCTATGGCGTAGCGCTGGGGCGCGTGTTTTTTGGGGAATCGATGTTCAGCACCGAGCGCGATGCTTCCAAGGTCGCTCTCCATCGGTTATGTGAGGAACTCTCGGCGCGCGGCGTGGAAATGATCGATTGCCAGATGGCCACTCCCCATCTGATAAGCCTCGGCGCAGAGCTTGTGCCAAGAGCGCAGTTCATCCACTTGCTCGCCGCCTACGCGGATGAAGCGTCCACCGCGTCTCGTTGGTTTGGCGCCACGCCTGAGTAAGAAGCGGTTGGCGGTTGGTCAGCAGCCTTTCCCGCGGAGGAGGACAAGCCCCCATGGGTCCCTCAGGCCTCTTGCTAACCGCTAGCGCCAACCGCTAACGGGCCTCTTCATTGCATTGCCCCATGCCTTTATGCACAATTCGCGCGCTTTCCGGCGCGGTCCGGGCAAATCATCAGAGAGTGCATGTCGAAAGAGGACGCAATTCAGATGGAAGGACGTGTGGTTGACACGCTTCCCAACACTACCTTCCGCGTTCAATTGACGAACGGGCACACGGTCATCGCGCACATCTCCGGCAAGATGCGCAAAAACTACATTCGTATTCTCACGGGCGACCAGGTCACCGTGGAACTGACGCCGTATGATTTGACGAAAGGTCGCATCATCTATCGCGGCCGCTGACGTCTGCTGCCGCGTTATTTGTTGCGTGTTGTTATCCGTTGTGCGCAAAGAAAAAAGGCCGGCATTGCCGGCCTTTTTTGTTCTTGAACGGGAAACGGACAACGCACAACAGTCAACCGTCGACGGAAGCGTCAGCTCCCTTCAAGCAACGCCTGCTCGCTGTCGGCCCGAGCCTCCACTTTCAGTTTGTCGTCCGAGCCGAGCGAAACGAAAGCGTGTCCGCCGCCTGTGAGACGACCGAACAGCAGTTCTTCCGCCAATGGACGTTTGATCGCCTCCTGAATCACGCGCGCCATCGGACGGGCGCCCATCTTCGGGTCGTACCCCTTCCTCGCCAGCCATTCGCGAGCTGCGTCGTCGATGTGCAGCTGTACGCCCTTCTGCTCGAGTTGCGCCTCGACTTCGACCAACAACTTGTCCACGACGCGCTGAATCGTCCGGGGATCGAGGCCGCTGAAGTTGATGATCCCGTCCAGACGGTTGCGAAACTCGGGCGAGAACAGGCGCTTGATCGCCTCCATACCGTCGCTGGCGTGATCCTGCTGAGTGAAGCCGATCGACGGCCGGCTCATTTCGAAAGCGCCGGCGTTGGTGGTCATCACGATGATGACGTGACGGAAATCGGCCTTCCGCCCGTTGTTGTCGGTCAGCGTACCGTGGTCCATCACCTGCAGCAGCAGGTTGAACACATCGGGGTGCGCCTTCTCGACTTCATCGAGCAGCAGCACCGAATGGGGATGCTTGTTGATCGCCTCCGTCAGCAAACCGCCCTGGTCGAATCCCACATAGCCCGGCGGCGCGCCTATCAGGCGGGAGACGGTGTGACGCTCCATGTACTCGGACATATCGAAGCGGATGAGCTCGACGCCCAGTGCAATCGCCAGCTGACGAGTGACCTCCGTTTTGCCGACGCCCGTCGGACCGGCGAACAGGAACGAGCCGACAGGCTTGCGCTGATCGCCGAGCCCTGACCGCGACATCTTGATCGCGGATCCAAGCGATTCGATCGCCGCATCCTGACCGAAGATGACGAGCTTGAGGTTGCGCTCGAGGTTGCGCAGGGTGTCCTTGTCGGACGTGGAAACGTTCTTGGGCGGAATGCGGGCGATGCGCGCGACGACGTCCTCGATCATCTGCGTCGTCACAATCGGCTCGCGCTCGCCTTCCGGCCTGAGCCGCAGGCGCGCGCCGGCCTCGTCAATGACGTCAATCGCCTTGTCGGGTAATTGCCGATCATTGATGTGCCTTGCCGCCAGCTCGGCCGCAGCGCTGAGCGCATCATCGGCGTACTTGATTCCATGATGCTCTTCAAAACGCGTGCGCAGCCCTTTGAGAATCTCGATCGTTTCGGGCACCGACGGTTCGACGATGTCGATTTTCTGAAAACGGCGCGCGAGCGCATGATCCTTCTCGAAAATGCCGCGATATTCCGTGTAGGTCGTCGAGCCGATGCAGCGCAATTCGCCATTGGCGAGCGCCGGCTTGATCAGGTTTGACGCGTCCATGACGCCGCCGGAAGCGGCCCCGGCGCCGATGACTGTGTGAATCTCGTCGATGAACAGGATCGAACCGGGATTCTTCTTGAGCTCGCTCAGCACGCTCTTCAGACGCTTCTCGAAATCGCCGCGATACTTCGTGCCCGCGATCAGCGCGCCCATGTCGAGCGCATAAACGGTGCAATCTGTGAGCACGTCAGGGACCTTGTCCTCGACGATCATGCGCGCAAGGCCTTCTACGAGCGCGGTCTTGCCGACGCCGGCTTCGCCGACGTACAGGGGATTGTTCTTCCGCCGGCGGCACAGAATTTCGACTGTGCGTTCGATCTCGATGCGACGACCGATCAGTGGATCGATGCGGCCCTCCATCGCAAGCTTGTTCAGATTCGTCGTGAACTTCTCGAGCGATGACCCGCCGTCCGGTTCGCCGCGCTCCGCTTCGGCGCCGGGCGACGTCTCGTCCTTGTCCGGTCGGTCCTCAGCGATCTTCGACAGGCCGTGCGAAATGTAATTGACGACATCGAGGCGCGCGACATCCTGCATCGAGAGCAGATAGGCGGCGTGGGAGTGCTTCTCGCTGAAGATCGCGACCAGCACGTTGGCGGCGGTCACTTCCTTCTTGCCGCTCGACTGGACATGAAACACTGCGCGCTGCAGCACGCGCTGGAAGCCGAGCGTCGGTTGAACTTCGCG
Organism: uncultured Gammaproteobacteria bacterium; assembly: GCA_963723505.1. Lineage (GTDB taxonomy): Bacteria > Pseudomonadota > Gammaproteobacteria > Steroidobacterales > Steroidobacteraceae > Steroidobacter. The sequence goes on along the minus strand of CAVRQU010000011.1, from coordinate 194,432 downwards.
ATCATCGTCGTCCTTCAGGCGCGGGGTCGTCTGGTCGATGAAGTCCTTCAGGTCCTTGCGCAGCCGGGCCACATCGGCGCCGCAGGCGCGGAGAATCTCGCGCACCTTCGGCGTATCCACGATCGCGAGCAACAGATGCTCCACGGTCATGAACTCGTGCCGGGCCTCGCGGGCCGACTGGAACGCTTCATTGAGGCAGATTTCGAGTTCGCTGCTTAACACTGGCGGGCTCTTTTCACGTGCTCAGTTTGCAAGGGTGGTCTATCAGAGGATTGTCGGAACGTCGTTCAGTTCCAGTGATGCGTCCGGGTGGATTCCAGGTGGATATTTAGCAAACGCCGTTGGGCGACGCCTGTAGTCCAAAGGGTCCTTGTGTTTCGGTCAGCACTATCTTCCGCGTCCTGCGGCGACGGCGTAATGGAGGATTTCCTAAGGAACCTCTGCATAGGCGCCATCCGGTGAGTTCCTCCGATTTCGGGAGCTCGTCTTTCAACCAGTCGCATCGTTGAACGCTCAGGGCAGTCAGCCTGCGCAGCGCTTCACTAGGTTTCCTCCATCGTGCACAGCAGCGGATGCTGGTGCTGGCGGGCGTATGTGGTCACCTGGGCGACTTTCGTCTCGGCGATTTCGAAGGTGTACACCCCGCACACGCCCTTACCTCTGGTGTGGACCTCAAGCATAACGCGCGTCGCGGTGGTTCGATCCATGCCGAAGATGCGCTCGAGAACGTCGACGACGAATTCCATCGGGGTGTAATCGTCGTTCAGCAGAACGACCTGGTAGAGCGGCGGGCGCTTGAGCTTGGGCTCGGCCTCCTCTGCGACCAGCTCGCGTTCATGCCGTGTGCTCTCGTCCGCCATCAACGTCGACGCATCATTGATTGAGGCTCTTTATAGGGGGGAAAGGCGGACTTTACAAGGCGGCATGCGGACGCAGTAACCGTCCGTGACTAATGATCTTTTCCAGCTCTATTGCAGATGCGGTGAGCGTCCATGCCGGCCCGGCGGACCCCGACGGAATAAGTCGCACACATGCGCTTCGCCGCCGCAGCCGCCGTGCTCGAGACTTCAGGCGTTCTGCCATTTGCGACAGAAGTTTCACTAATGGGAACAATCTCTTGTGACAAACTAACACCACTCCTTATCATGGCGACGGGGGTATGCGGCGCATTGCTGAATCACATGACCTATTCTCCGTTCCCTGCATTTCTGCTGCACACTGAATAATGTCGATCCCGGCCGGTCTGCGTGAGTTTCAGAATCTCTCGCCACAGCAGTGGCTGGACCGCGCGTCGCGGACCTTGCCGCAGGCGGTCTGCGCCGTGCTGGTCATCACCATCGCGTGGCAACTGGTCCAGCTGACGTGGTTGCTGCTGGAGCGGAGATCGGATGGGTCGACGGCCGAGGCGATCGCGCCGTACACGCCGCCGTCCAACCCCGCCCGCAAGGGAATCGATGTGCAGACGATCGTGAATGCGCATCTGTTCGGTGTACCGCAAACCGAAACGCCGAAGGACTCGACGAACGCTCCACAGACGCAGATGAATCTGGTGTTGTCGGCCGTGTTCGCCGCCGATGACCCTGCGAAGGGTCTCGCGATCATTGGCGACTCGGCGCAATCGGCGAAGGTGTACAGCGTCGGCGCCGCCGTGCGCCCGGGCACAAAGCTCCACGCGGTCTACGTCGACCGCGTCATCCTTGATCGCAACGGGCAGCTCGAGGCGCTCGCCTTGCCGAAGCAAAGCACAGCGGCCCTTGCGATCAATCGGCCGCCGGCGCCGGCCGCGAACGGCCGGTTCACGGACAACTTGCGACGCATCGCTGAAAACAACCCCTCTGCATTCGCCGAAATCGTACGTCCGCAGCCCGTGTTCGCAAACGGCGTGCAGCGCGGCTATCGCGTGTATCCGGGCCGCAATCGCCAGCAGTTCGCGAAGCTGGGACTGCAGCCGGGGGACCTCGTGCTCTCTATCAATGGCACGCCGCTCGATGACCCGCAGCGGGGGATGGAAATCTTCAACACGATGGGAACTTCAGATCGTGTGACCGTGACCATAGAACGCAATGGTCAATCACAGGAATTGACCCTCAACACGGCCCAGATCACCCTGCCCGACGCCGATTCGCCGCCGCCGCAGCAGCAAGGGCGCCCGAAAGCGCAGTCTCCCGAAGCGGGATCCAGCCCCACGCCGCCAGTGGAATAACAACGTCAACCGACGTACTCAGCGAGACGACCCCAAGGACCGTCCAACATGCATTCCAATAACAACAGCGCAGTACGGACTTCGGCGGCGGCGCCTGTCGGCCGCGCCCGCGGCAAAGCGCTCGGCTTCGCATTGAGCTGCCTGCTGACCTGTCTGAGCGCGAGCGCTCAGCAACAGCAGCAGCAGGCGATTATCACGCCGCAGTTCCGCGACGCCGATCTCGCGCAGATCATCGAGGCCGTCAGCACGATTACGGGGAAGACGTTCATCGTCGACCCTCGCGTGCGCGCGCAGGTGACGATTCTCTCTTCCACGCCGATGTCGCCGGACGCGTTCTACGAAGCGTTTCTGTCGATCCTGCAGGTGCACGGCTTCGTCGCCGTGCCGTCGGGCAACGTCGTCAAGATCATTCCGGACGCCAATGCGCGGCAGTTGCCGGCAAACGATCTGCCAGGCGCCGTCAGCGCCGACTCGGACGAGTTCGTCACACAGGTGATTGCAGTGCGCAACATCAGCGCCGCACAACTCGTACCGGTGTTGCGGCCCCTGATCCCGCAATACGGACACCTGGTCGCCTATCCCGCTTCGAACATGCTCATCATTTCGGACCGGGCGAGCAACGTGAACCGGATGATGCGCATCATCCAGCGCATCGATCAGGGCGGCGATGAGGAGATCGACATCATACGCCTTGAGAATGCGAGCGCCGCTGAGATCGTGCGGGTCGTCAATACGTTGTTCACCGGCCCTGGCGCCCAGGCAGAAGCCCCTGGCGTCGCCGCGAAGCTCGTGGCCGACGATCGCACGAACAGCGTGCTGATCTCGGGCGAAAAGTCGCAGCGTCTGCGTTTGCGCACCCTGGTCACACACCTCGATACGCCGTTGGAGACCGGCGGCGATACACAGGTGTGGTATCTGAACTATGCGGATGCGGAGCAGATCGCCGGCAAGCTGAAAGAACAGATCACCGGCATCACACAGGCGGCGGCGCCGGGCGCGCCCGGCGCGCCAGCCGGACCGGCCGCGGCAGCAGACCGCAGCACGACGGTCTGGGCGGATCCTCAGACCAATGCGCTGGTCGTGACCGCGCCTCCCAAGATCATGCGTCAGCTCAAGTCAGTCGTGGACCGGCTCGACGTCCGGCGCGCTCAGGTGCTGATCGAAGCCATCCTCGTGGAGATTACCACGAACAAGGCCTCCGAGCTTGGCGTGAACTGGGCGATCGACGGCAGCGGCTCGATGACGACAACTTCGTGCCGGTTGGCACTTTCAATGCGCCGGTCGGCGGCGCGAGTATCGGCAGCATCGTTGCCGGCGATCAGGGATCCGGAGACGCTCGCGACGACCGGCCTGCCACTCGGGCTCACGCTCGGCGCCGGCCGCTTTCAGGACACGGGCGTGAACTTCGCCGTGATCCTGCGGGCGCTGCGCAATGATGGCAACACGAACATCCTGCAGACGCCTTCCATCACGACGCTCGACAACGAAGAGGCCGAGATCAAGGTGGCGCAAGAAGTGCCGTTCGTCACCGGCCAATTCACCAGCGCCGGCGCGGACACCGCCACCGGCCAGGTCAACCCGTTTCAGACGATCCAGCGCGAGGAAGTCGGCACGATCCTCAAGATCACGCCGCAGATCAATGAAGGTACGGCGGTGCAGCTCAAGATCGAGCAGGAATCCTCCAGCCTGTCGCAGGCCGTAACCACCGCAGTCGACCTCGTGACGAACAAGCGCACGATTTCCACGACTGTCCTGGTCGAGGACGGCGGCATCATCGTGCTGGGCGGGTTGATTACCGACGAGGCGCGCGAGTCCGAGAGTCGCGTTCCGATCCTGGGCGCCATTCCGATCATCGGCGAGCTCTTCAAGACGCGCAGCGGCTCAAAGGACAAGCGCAATCTCATGGTCTTCATTCGACCGACCATCCTGCGCGACGGCGTGCAGGCGGCGGTCGAAACGAATGCAAAGTACAACGTGCTGCGCGATCAGCAGCTCGCAGCGCAAGAAGGGCCGCGTCACGTTGTTGCCCGGCGAACGGCAGCCGCAACTGCCCCCGATCGAAGAATTGTCGAAGTACGCTGATCCGACCGCCGGCTATAAGCCGCCGGCGCCAGGAACTGACAACGACCGCTGAAGACGGCGCCAGTCGAACCGCCGCCCGAGCCGACGCCGCAACCACAGACGCAGGAACCGCAACCCGTACCGCCGCCGCCCCGCGACCTGCGTCCGCAACCGCAGTGAACGGCATCGCCGCTTCGAGACGACCATGAGTGCACAGCCCGAAACACCCGTTGCAACCGCAGCCGCAGCAACGGCGCCGCCGCTTCTCAGCTTCGCCTTCTGCAAGCGCCACGGCGTCCTGATTCAACGAATCGATGAGACCGGCGCCGACGCTGTCTACCGTGCGGGTGCGCAGCCGGCGAGCGTCGCCGAAGTTCGGCGCATCCTTGGCAAGCCGTTGCAATTGCGGCGCGTCGACAGCGAAGCGTTCGATCAGCTCCTTCGTCAGCAGTACGAAGGCGGAGCGAACACGGCGATGCAGATGGTGGGCGGAATGGACGACGACACCGATCTCGCGCATCTTGCGCAGGATCTGCCCGAGCCGTCGGATCTGCTCGAGAGCGACGATCAGGCGCCGATCATCAAACTGATCAATGCGATTCTGACGCAGGCGGTCAAGGACAACGCTTCAGATATTCATATCGAACCGTTCGAGAATCGACTCGTCGTCCGCTTCCGCATCGACGGCGTCTTGCGTGAAGTGCTGCAGTCGCGCCGTGCAGTCGCGCCGCTCGTCGTCTCACGCATCAAGGTCATGTCGAAACTCGACATCGCCGAGAAGCGCCTGCCGCAGGACGGCCGCATCTCCCTGCGCGTCGCCGGCCGCGCCGTCGACGTGCGCGTCTCGACCATTCCCGCCGGTCATGGCGAGCGCGTCGTGCTGCGTCTCCTCGACAAGCAGGCCGGACGCCTCGAACTGAATGCGCTCGGCATGGATCCGCGCACGCAGAAGCTGATGGATGAACTGATTCACAAGCCGCACGGGATCATCCTGGTCACCGGCCCGACGGGTTCAGGCAAGACAACGACGCTCTACTCCGCGCTCGAGCGCATCAACGACAACACGCGCAACATCCTTACCGTCGAGGATCCGATCGAGTACTACATCGACGGCATCGGTCAGACGCAGGTGAACACCAAGGTGGAGATGACGTTCGCCCGGGGACTGCGCGCCATACTGCGTCAGGACCCCGATGTGGTGATGGTCGGCGAAATTCGCGACCTGGAAACGGCGCACATCGCCGTGCAGGCCTCCCTGACCGGGCACCTGGTGCTCTCAACACTGCACACGAACACGGCCGTCGGCGCCGTTACAAGACTGCGCGACATGGGCGTCGAGCCGTTTCTGCTTTCCTCCAGTCTCATCGGCGTGCTGGCGCAGCGCCTCGTACGTGTGCTGAATCCCGACACGAAGGAAGCCTTTACGGCGGGCGAGTATGAGCGGCGACTGCTGAACGTCCCGGCGGATGCTTCCTCCCCGACGATCTTCCGCCCCGGTGCGGACACAAATCAGGGGTTCAGGGGCCGCACAGGAATCTATGAGCTGGTGCTGGTCGACGACACGATGCGCACGATGATTCACGACGGCTCCGGCGAGCACGAGCTGGAACGTTACGCGCGCACGGCCACACCCAGCATTCGCGACGATGGCCGCGCCCGCATTCTCTCGGGCGTCACGACGATCGAGGAAGTGCTGAGAGTGACGAGAGAAGACTGAAGAGCGGCTGGGGACTGGGGGCTGGAGGCTGGAGGTAGACCAGATGAAAAAAGCCGCGGATGGTCTCTCTTTCGAACGAAAGCTTCGATCTTCTTATTTTTCAAATCTCCGGTCTGGCCAAGCGTCCCGATGAAATCACATCATTTTCTACCCCCAGCCCCCAGCCCCCAGCCCCCAGCCTGATATGGGCGCCTTCGAATACACAGCCGTCGATCCGACGGGGCGCGAACGCAAGGGCGTGCTCGAGGGAGACACCGCGCGCCAGGTGCGGCAAATGCTGCGCGATCAGAGCCTGCTGCCCCTCACGGTCAACGAGGTGGCGCAGACCGAGAGTCGCCGCCGCAAGAAGCAGTTCACCCTGCGGCGCGGCGCGTCAGCGGCGGATCTCGCATTGCTGACGCGGCAAATCGCGACGCTTGTGCACTCCGGATTGCCGCTGGATGAAGCATTGGCTGCAGTTTCTGAGCAGACGGAGAAACCGCGCATCAGCAGCATCGTGATGGGCGTTCGCGCCAAGGTCATGGAGGGGCATGCGCTCGCGGACGGCCTGGCTGACTTCCCCGCGGTTTTTCCCGAACTCTATCGGGCGACCGTCGCCGCCGGCGAGCAATCGGGCCATCTGGATACCGTGCTCGAACGACTGGCTGACTACACCGAAAGCCGCGAGCAGCTGCGCAGCCGCACGATCAACGCGATGCTGTATCCCGTGCTGCTCTTCGTGGTCTGCGTGGCGATCGTATCGATGCTCCTGACGTTTGTTGTGCCGAAGATCGTCAAGCAGTTCGAGAATTCCAAGGCAGAACTGCCTATCCTGACCCAGGGCCTGATTGCGATCTCCGACTTCTTGCGAAACTGGGGCCTGCTGCTGCTGGCCGCGATCATCATCTCGGTCGTGCTCTTCGTTCGCTGGCTGCGTGACCCGGCGGCGCGCCGACGCTTCCACGCCTTCCTGCTGCGGCTGCCGCTCTTCGGCAAGGTCGTGCGCGGCTCCAACACGGCGCGGTTCGCCCGTACTTTCTCGACGCTTACGTCAAGCGCCGTGCCAGTGCTGGAAGCCATGCGCATTTCCGGCGAAGTCGTGACCAATCTGCCGATGCGCGACGCAGTGCAGGACGCCGCGGCGCGTGTGCGTGAAGGCGCTCCGATCGCCAAGTCCCTGGGCGCGGCGAGGATGTTCCCCCCGATGATGATTCACCTGATCGCGAGCGGCGAGACGAGCGGCGATCTCGAGACGATGCTGGATCGCGCCGCGACGAATCAGGAGCGTGAAATGGACGCTATTCTCGGCGCCGTGGTCGGTCTCCTGGGTCCGCTCATGATTCTCGTGATGGGCGGCCTCGTTCTGCTCATCGTACTCGCAATGCTCCTGCCGATTTTCCAGCTCAATCAGCTCATTGCCTGACGTCTCTCGCGCGGACTCACGTCCGCGGCGGAGCACGGCGGCCGGATCGTCCTGCTCCATGCCCCTGCGCGTCCGCGATACGCGGACTCGCGCAAATCCAACAAGCCGCTATTGCGAGACTGCGGTCTTCCTTTTATATACTCGCGGCGACGCTTCAGCCTGATCGAGCATCCTGCCGCGATGAACGAGAAGCCGGAATCCGAAGAGTTCGACGAGGAAGAAGACGACGACAGTGCGGTCGACTCAGACGACCTTGATGTCGATCACCTCATCGCCGACCTCGACAAGCGCAAGAAATCCGCGGTCAAGGCGGGAGAGCCCGCCTGGCGCAGGCTTGAGCGAATTCGCGAAGAGCGCGAGACGGCGGAGCAGTTGTCCGACTTCGACGACTATGAGATCGAGGACGATGACGACGTCGTGAAGCCGCCGCGCAAGTAATCTGCTGCGATCCCCGTGCGCACTGCCTGCGGAACATACCCTCGGCAGGGATCATTGCTCGTGCGTTCGAGCATGCGCACGCCATGATCCCTAAATCACCGACGACGACGCGACTGCGGCGCCGCGTCAGCAGGCCGCCCCGCGCCCGCACGAGGCGTGCTGATGACACGCTGTCCGCGGCCCGCGAGCAGGCGGAGCACTGCCGTGACTGTCCGCTCTGGAAAAACGCAACGCAGACGGTGTTTGGCGAAGGCCGTGAATCTGCGAAGATCATGCTGGTCGGTGAACAGCCCGGGGACCAGGAGGACGTCGCCGGACGTCCCTTTGTTGGTCCGGCGGGGCGCTTACTCGATCGAGCGCTTGAACAGGCGGGCGTCGCCCGGCGCTCGACCTACGTGACGAACGCGGTCAAGCATTTCAAGTTCGAACCGCGCGGCAAGCGCCGCATCCACAAGAAACCCAACGAAATGGAGATCGCGGCCTGCCGTCAATGGCTCGAGCGCGAGCTGCGAGCAATCCATCCCGAAGTCGTCGTCGCGCTTGGCGCCACGGCCGCGCGCGCCATCTTCGGTCGCACAACCGCAGTCGGCAAGAATCGCGGCCGCATCCTTCCGGCGGAGCAGGCGCCGACGTTCGCCAACGCCGCCATCCTGGTGACCGTGCATCCCTCGTATCTGTTGCGCGTACCCGACGAGGATCGCGCGACAGCCTACGATGACTTCGTCGCGGACCTGAAGCTGCTCCGCAAATACGCGGGAGCGTGACCCTCGGTCGCAACGTGGTCCGAGGCTGCAACGCCTACAGCTGCATTTCCTTCGCCGCCCACATTCTGACGTCCCCCTCATGCAAGACTGAGTAGATCTCGTCACGCAGGACGTTCGCCTCTGCGGAGGTCAGGGTGCGCTCAAGATCGCGAATGACCACGCGCAGCAGGACGTTCTTCTGCGATGGTGCAATTCCGAGGCGCCGACGCGCCGCGACGGAAAGCTCGAGCCACGAAGTCTCCGCCAGGACCTCGACCGACTCGATCGCGCCGCTGCGCTCGGCGAGCGCAGCGCGCACCCGATCGCCCAGCTCCTCGGCGGACAGCGAGGCGTCCACCGCGATCGAAAGATCGCGTTGCATGGCAGGCTGCGACGACGCGGGCCGATAGGGCTGCAGATCGAGCATCTGCGACGAGATGCGCGGGTCGCATGAACGCAGCACGCGAATATCCTCGACGCCCTTGCGCAGCATGAGCATCCGATCGAGCCCGACGCCCATCGCGAGTCCCGCGTACTCCTCCGCCAGACCGGCTGACTGCAACAGCGCAGGCAAGGCTATCCCGCACTCGAGAATCTCGACCCAGCGCTCGCGGACGCACGCATGCACTTCGCGCCCATCCAGCGTGTACGGATGGCTTGCTGAAACTGCCCGAACCGGTGCGCCTGGAAGCATCGCCTGTGCGATGACGTTGATCATGTGTTGCAGTTCGTCGGCGCCCAGCGGTCGGCGTGCGATGCGCCACAGATCGAGCTGCTGCGGTTCGCCGACATGCAGGCGATCGATCGCGTCGCGACGCCAGGTCAGCCCCGGACAGGCGATCAACACATCGTCGTATTGCGCGGCGACGAGCATGCGCAAGGCGCGGGGAATCATCGCGGACGTCTGAGTGCGCAACAGCATGCCGGCATTGATATAGCGCGTGTAGCGAGCATCGCGCGCGGCGCCTCCGGGGGGATAGTGAAGATCGTCATAGTTGTCGGCGACAGGCACGAGGGGCGGCGCCCGATGCACGATGACGGGACAGCCCCACGCGTCGCGCAGCGCGTCTATTGCATGCTGGACCAGCAGTTGCATTGCATGAGGACCCAGCGCAGCGTCGGTGAGATCGCGCACGGCGAGCGCGCGCTGATATGCGGAAGGATCAAGGATCTGAGCGGTCATGACACACCTCGGCGACAGTTCGGTTACGGGCTGCAGGCGCAGCAAACGCAGTCGAACCCCGGCCTGGAATCAGGCGGTCAGGTCGCAACGGTGTGATCAGCAATCGAGGAGAGTATCAGCGCACGACCGGAACGCCCGACGCCTGAAACAGGCCGGGGCCGGTAAATCGAAAGATGTGCGCGATGCGAAGCATGGCCTGAATGTAGCGAGGGCGGCGGGCCGCTTGCAACTGCCCGATTGGGCAGTCAGCGGACCCGACCCTCGTCTCTGGCTTTCTGGTCAGCCGGTTGCCCGGCTTGGCCCCGGCTAGTGCGTCCGAAAATCGACGCGCTGTCCCGTGGGCACGCAGTAGATGTCGATGGGATTGCTGCGACCACGCAGCACGAGCGACGGCAGGGGCATGGCGCCGACGTCGACGCCTCGGCTGTCCAGCGCGCTCTTCACCGCCTCTGAGAACAGCAATTCGCCGGCGCGGGCGCGCTGCCCGAGCCGGGACGCCACATTCACTGCGTCGCCGATGATCGTGTAGTTCATGTACGTGGGCGAGCCGATGTTGCCGGCGATCACTTCTCCGACGTTGATGCCGATGCCAAGGCCCGTCTCGATGGCGTGCTTCCCCTTCCAGCGATCCGCGAGCGCCGCAAACTTCTCGAGCATCGCCCGCGCGGCGAAGATGGCGCGTTCCGCTCCGTCGGCCTGTTCGACCGGCACGCCGAAACCCACCATGAGGCTGTCTCCGGCCATATTGAATATCGTGCCGTCGTACTCGAACGTAATGGCGGTCAGCAATGCAAAGAACTGGTTGAGGAGCTCGACGACCTCGGCGGGCGGCAGCTGTTCCGAGATTCCGGTGAAGCCGCGCATGTCCGCGAACATGACCGCTGCATGCGCGCGAGTCTGCGCGCCTTCGAACACGGCGTCGCGGAGCTCCGGACTGGAAAGAATCTGGTCCGCGAGCTTGGGCGAGATGTAGCGACGAAACGCAGCGCGGATGTCTTCGCGCCGCTTTACCTCTTCTGCGAGTTGTTCCGCCGCGGAGCGCCGCCGCGCTGCGCTGGCGCGCAGCAACGCCCGCGCCCGCACAAAGAATTCCTCGCGCCTTACCTGCTGCGTGAGGAACTCATCGACGCCGGCGTCGAATGCGGCGAGGCGCGATTTCGAGGATTTTGCGATGGCGAGGAGCGGCAGCAGCACGGTCGCCGGGTTCGTCTTGAGCACGGCGCAAACCTGCGTCAGCTCCTGCATGTCGCTCTCGGCGTCTATGACGATCAAATCGGGCGGGCGGTGCGCAACGCTTGCGATGACCTTATCGAGCGTCACGACGTCGTAGACCGCGATGTCCGTTCCTTCGGTGAGCCGCGCCAGCAGCGCGCTGCTCGCAGGATTCGCAGTAACAAGCAAAGTCCTGAAAGTCGCCGTCATGCCCGGAGTCCCCGCTTTTTTGAGCAGTGTATCTAATTCCTCACAAGGCAGGCCATAAACTCGCTGACAGGCATTTGCTCAAGCTTGGCGCGATTCGCGAACAGGGCCTTGATCGCCTCGGTTTGTTTCGGGGCGAAATGCGCGGCGACAGACGTTTCGAACTTCTTCACCAGCACCGGCATCCCTTCGGCCCGGCGCTTGCGATGGCCAATCGGATAGTCGACCGCGACACGCTCGGTGGACGAGCCGTCCCGGAAGAAGATCTGAACCGCGTTGCCGATATAGCGCTTCTCGGCGGCGTAGTACTCTTCCGTAAAGGTCGTGTTCTCGCGCACCTGCATCTTGCTGCGCAACGTGTCGACGCGCGCATCATTGGCGACGGCGTCTTCGTAATCCTCGGCCGTGAGACGTCCGAAGATCAGCGGGATAGCGACCATGTACTGGATGCAGTGATCGCGATCGGCCGGATTTGCGAGCGGGCCGGTCTTGTCGATGATGCGTACGCCCGGTTCCTGCGTTTCGATCACGATGCTCTCAATGTCATCGAGCCGGTCCTTCACTCTCGCATGCAGGCTCATCGCAGCTTCGACCGCCGTCTGCGCATGGAACTCAGCCGGATAGGAGATCTTGAACAGCACGTTCTCCATCACATAGCTGCCCAGGGGTTGCGGATAGGACAGCGGCCTGCCCTTGAACAGCACGTCCTGGAAGCCCCATGTCTTCGCGGTGAGCGCCGAGGGATAGCCCATCTCGCCGGTGAGGGCGATCAGCGCGTGCCGCACAGCGCGCGCGGTGGCGTCGCCCGCCGCCCAGCTCTTCCGCGAACCAGTGTTGGGCGCATGGCGATACGTCCTCAAGGCGCCGCCGTCGATCCACGCGTTAGAGACCGCATTGATCACCTGCTCGCGCGTGCCGCCCAGCATGGCGGTCGCGACCGCAGTGGAGGCGATACGCACCAGCAACACGTGATCGAGCCCGACGCGATTGAAGCTGTTCTCAAGCGCCGTGACGCCCTGAATCTCGTGCGCCTTGATCATCGCGGTCAGCACGTCCCGCACTGTGAGGCTCGTCTTGCCTTGCGCAGCGCTTTTTCTGGACAGATAGTCCGCCACCGCAAGAACGCCGCCGAGATTGTCAGACGGATGTCCCCACTCTGCGGCGAGCCACGTGTCATTGAAGTCAAGCCAGCGAATCATCGCCCCGATGTTGAAGGCGGCCTGCACAGGATCGAGCTCATAAGAGGTGCCGGGAACGCGAGCCCCGCCCGGCATCACGGCGCCGGGTACGACCGGCCCCATCAGCTTCGTACACGCCGGGTACTTCAGCGCCTGAAAGCCGCAGGCGAGCGTGTCCATCAGGCAGTAGTAAGCGGTCTCATACGCCGCCTCGCTCGTGACCTGATACGACAGCGCGTAATCGGCGATGTTGACGAGGACCTGATCAGGGGCGGGTCGTTGCGCGGATTTGTAGTCGTGGGACATGGAAGAAGTGACTCGTGACTGGTGACTGGAAAGAATGTGAGCCGTGAGTGGTGAATCGTGAGTCGAAAGAACCGGTTAGCCGGTCTGACCAATCACGACTCACGATCACTTGCGTTGATCGAGCGGCACGAACTTCAGGTTCTCCGGCCCGACGTAATTTGCGCTCGGCCGAATGATCTTGCCGTCGATGCGTTGCTCGATGACGTGGGCGGCCCAGCCGGTGGTGCGAGCGATGACGAACAGGGGGGTGAACATGGCCGTCGGCACGCCCATCAGGTGATAGGACACGGCCGAGAACCAATCGAGGTTCGGGAACATGTTCTTGACTTCCTTCATCACCGACTCGAGCCGCTCGGCGATATGGAACATCTTCAGGTTCCCGGCGTCCTCGCCGAGCTTTCGGGCGACTTCCTTGATGACCTGATTGCGCGGATCGGCGATCGTGTAGACCGGGTGGCCGAAGCCGATGATGACTTCCTTGTTCGCCACGCGCCGTCGGATGTCCGCGTCGGCGTCCTCCGGAGAGTCGTAGCGCTGCTGAATCTCGAAAGCGACTTCGTTCGCACCGCCATGCTTGGGGCCGCGCAAGGCGCCAATCGCGCCAGTGATCGCCGAGTACATATCGGCGCCGGTGCCGGCGATTACGCGCCCGGCGAAGGTCGACGCATTGAACTCATGCTCGGCATAGAGAGTGAGCGACGTGTGCATCGCACGCACCCACTCCCGCGACGGCTGCTCCTGATGCAGCAGCCGCAGGAAATGACCGCCGATCGAATCGTCCTCGGTCTCAACCTCGATCCGTTTGCCTGCGTGGCTGTAGTGATGCCAGTACACCAGCATCGACCCCAGGCTTGCGATCAGCCGATCGGCGATCTCCCGGGCGCCGACGACGCTGTGGTCGTCCTTTTCCGGCAGCACGCACCCCAGCGCCGACACACCCGTACGCATGACGTCCATCGGATGACTCGCCGCCGGCAGTTGCTCGAGCACAGCTTTCACGGCCGCCGGCAACCCCCGCAAGCTCGCGAGCTTCGCCTTGTACACGGCGAGTTCCGGGCGATTCGGCAGTTTGCCGTGAATCAGCAGATGCGCAATTTCCTCGAACTCACAATGCTCGGCGACGTCGAGAATGTCGTAACCGCGGTAGTGCAGATCGTTGCCGCTGCGTCCCACGGTGCACAGCGCGGTGTTCCCGGCGGTGACGCCGGAGAGGGCGACAGACTTTTTCGGCTTGAATCCAGCAGGTGCTTCACTCATGCGCTCTACTCTCTCGCGGTTGACCTCCGGCCTGTCGCAGGATCTCAATCGATGGTCGACGCACGATCAGAGAACTCTTCGACGGACTCCGGGGCTGACTGAACTTAATGACTCTGGCGCTCGACTCCGAACAGTTCGTCCAGCTTCTTCTCGTACTCGTGATAGCCGAGTACGTCGTACAACTCGGCGCGCGTCTGCATGCGATCGATCACACTGCGCTGCGTCCCAGCGCTGCGGATGGCGCCGTAGACCGCCTCGGCGGCTTTACTCATCGCGCGGAACGCCGACAACGGATAGAGCACGAGACCCACGCCGACGGAGGCCAGCTCCTGAACCGAGAACAGCGGCGTCTTGCCGAATTCCGTAATGTTGGCGAGCACCGGCACGCGCACCGCTTGTGTGAACTGTCGATACTCATCGAGCGTTGCGAGCGCTTCCGCGAAGATCATGTCGGCGCCGGCTTCGACGTAGCGCTGCGCGCGTTCGATCGCCGCGCCCTGCCCTTCGACCGCGTGCGCGTCGGTGCGCGCCATGAGAACGAACGACTCGTCGTGGCGGCCGTCGACCGCGGCCTTGAGGCGATCCACCATCTCGTTTGCCGGAACCAGCGCCTTACCCGGGCGATGGCCGCAGCGTTTCGCCTGCACCTGATCCTCGAGGTGCATGCCCGCCGCGCCCGCGCGGATCAGCTCGCTCGCCGTACGTGCAATATTGAACGCCGCGCCCCAGCCGGTATCGGCGTCGACGAGCAGAGGAAGATCGGTCGCGGCGGAAATTCGGCGCACGTCCTCGCAGACGTCATTGAGACTGGTCACGCCAAGATCGGGCAGTCCGAAAGAAGCATTTGCAACGCCGGCGCCGGAAAGGTAGATCGCGCGAAAGCCCGCACGTTGCGCCAGCAGCGCTGAGTAAGCATTGATCGCGCCAACTATCTGCAGGGGGCGCTCCTGTTCGACGGCGGCTCGTAACCGCGCGCCTGCGTGGACTGTCATCTTGGCTCCGTTACCCGCCGGTATACATTATCGGGCGGCGGCGCATGGTACCCACATTGGGCAGCCAATTCCACGAGGCGCTCCCTGCTTGGCCTGAAGGAAAACGGGCCGGTCGATCTGCGATCGCCGGCCCGCCACAGACCGTAAACCGAGCCGCCGGCCGTTTATGCCGCGGCGACCTGAATACGGCGCGGTTGCGCCTGCGGCTGCTTCGGAATCGTCACCTCGATGATGCCGTTGCGACCGGCCGCGTGCACCGCAGCGGCGTCGACCGTATCAGGCAACGTGAAGCGGCGATGGAATCGGCCGTACGGACGTTCGCTGCGAGCGCGCTCCACATCCCTGGCGACTGCGTCACGTCCGCGCTCGCCGCTGACCGAGAGCACGCCCTGATCGAGCGTTATGTCGATTGCCGCCGCGTCCACGCCGGGCACGTCGAGCTTCAGCACGAAGCGATCCTTGTATTCCTCCACGTCTGCCGGTGGAATCCAGTCCGCGGTTGCGGCGGAACTTGCACTTGTCTGATCGAGTTCACGATCGAACACGTGATTGATCTGGTTGTGGAGCTGATTGAGCATGCTCCAGGGTTCATAGCGTACGAGAGCCATGTGTGTAATCTCCATGCAGTCTGAAAATCGTTCAGCGCGGCGCGACGCCGCGCCCTTGCCGTGTGAGATAGGGTGAGGTCGGCGAATTTCAAGCCGCGCCCGTACACTCACGCATCTCAAGTCGACTCTCGTCCATGAAGCCCCGAATCACTGCCGCGCTCCTCTTGTCGTCGACTCTGTTCGGCGCCGCGTCGTCCGCCGACGTGAATCGCTACGACGCCGCCTATCGAGCCGCACTGCGCCCCGACGCGGGCGTCATCGATCTCGAGTTGAAGCTCAGCGGTGAAAAACTGCCGAGCCGTATCGTGCTGACGATCGATCCGCTGCGTCACAAGCAGTTCAGCTCGACCGATCCGCTGCAGATCGAGGGAAATCAGGCGACGTGGCGGCCGCGCGGCAAGTTCTCGAGGTTGCGTTATCAATTTGTCGTCAACCACGAGCGCAGCAACGGCGGCTACGACTCATATATGACGAAGAATTGGACCGTGTTCCGCGCCGACAAAATGACGCCGCGCGTCCGGGTGACTGCGCGACGAGGACTCGAATCACGAGCGACGCTGGAATTTACCGCGCCGAAGGGATGGTCGGTCATCACTCCCTACGCGCCGGCCGCCGAACATCGCTATGAGTTCGATGATCCGCAGCGTCGTCTCGATCGTCCGCAAGGCTGGATGCTCGCGGGCAAGATTGGAACGCGTAGCGAAGTGATCAGCGGCGTGCAAACTCTCGTCGCTGCGCCCGCGGGCGACAGCACGCGCCGGCAGGACACGCTTGCGTTCCTGAACTGGAATCTGCCGCGGCTGCTCGAAGTTTTCCCGAATTTTCCGCGGCGGGTCCTGATAGTGTCCGCCGGCGATCCCATGTGGCGTGGGGGATTGTCCGGCCCGGCGTCGATGTTTCTGCACGCCGACCGCCCATTGATCAGCGAGAATCGTACGAGCACGCTCCTGCATGAACTCGCTCACATCGGGATGGGCATACGCGCCGACGAGGAAAGCGACTGGATCGTCGAGGGGCTGGCGGAGTATTACTCGCTTGAGGCGTTGCGCCGCTCCGGCGGAATCAGCGAACGACGCTATGCCGAAGCGCTGGGGAGCCTGGAGAAATGGGCCACGCGCGCGCCGACCCTGTTCGGCGCCCAGTCGAACGGAGCGACTACGGCCCGCGCCGTACTTACGCTCAGGCGCGTCGATGAAGAACTGCGCGCAGCGACCCACGGCAAGAAGAGTCTCGATGACGTGACGCGTCGGCTCGCCGGGGCGCGCGGCGAAGTGACGCTGGCCGGCTTGCAGAAAATCGCGCAGGAGGTCGCGGGTCGACCGCTGCGCACGCTCGAGCGCGATCAGCTCATGAACACGGCGCCGGCGCCCGTCGCTCGCTCACGCTGATCCCGACACCCCGGGCGTCTAAGCGAAGGCGCTCTGGCGCTGCACCATTTCAGTAATTTTCAGCGCGGTCTCCAGCGCCCTCAGCCCATCCTCTCCCGTCACGACAGGCGTGCTCTTCTCCCGGACCGCTCTCAGGAACGCTTCGATCTCAGCCAGCAGCGCATCGCCCTGCTCGAACGATTCCTCCTCAATTGAAACCTGCGCCGGCGACTCGACCGGCGCCGCATCCTTCTTGCGAATCACTGTCAGAATCTTCTGGTGCATATCGATCGACAGGTATGCGTCATCCTGAAAAATGCGGATCTTGCGTTCCTGCTTGAGACTGATGCGGCTCGCCGTCGTGTTCGCAACGCAGCCGCCCTGAAAGCGCAGTCGTGCGTTCACGATGTCGATCTCGCCGGAGAAAATCGAGGCGCCGACGGCGTCAATGCTTTCGATCGGCGCGCCGACCAGCTCCTGGATCAGGTCGATGTCGTGAATCATCAGATCGAGCACGACGCTCACATCTGCGCCTCGCTGCTTGAACGGCGCAAGACGATGCGATTCGACGAAACGCGCCTGCTTCAACCGGCTTGCCGCTGCGACGATGGCCGGATTGAACCGCTCAAGATGGCCGACTTGCAGAACGCATCCATTCGCCTTCGCCAGCGCCACCAGCTCTTTCGCCTCCGCAACGGTCGTCGCAATCGGCTTCTCGATCAGCAGATGTACGCCCCGCGCGAGCAGCTCGCGGCCGATGGCATGATGCAAGGGCGTCGGTACGGCGAGGCTTACTGCATCGACCTGATCCAGAATCTCGCGATAGTCCTGCAGCCCCCGTGCGCCCAGCTCCGCGCCGACTTTCGCGGCCGCCCCGGCGTCGGCGTCGACCACAGCAATCAGTTTCGAGCCCGCGAGCTGCGCGTACTTCTGGGCATGGAAACGTCCGAGATAGCCGACGCCGATCACCGCCGTGCGCAGGGGCGACACTTCGTTCTCAGAACTCATTTGCGGCCTCAGCAATGCACCGGTGGGGCGCCGATGATAGCGGCTTGCGTCTCACCCAACCCGTCGCGGCGGTTGCGGACGCGAATCTCAATCGCCAAGATGCGCGCCGTGAATTCGCCACGAGACGCCATGAACGCCGATCCAACCGACGCCTCCCGCTCCGAGGGCCGCTCCCACCGCCGGCTACGCTTCGAACTGATCTTCGCCAGCGTATGGCTGGCGGCTGGCCTGTTTGTGCTGCCGGCGGTGATCTATACGGTCGGCGCGAGCTTGCTCGGCGCCTATGGCTCCGACAAAGGCGTCGGGACCTTCTACGCAGACTTTTTCCGCGACCTGGCCGAACCCTCGGGTCGGACCTGGGCCCTCGCGTTGGGACCCCTGACGATCGTCACGCTGCTCCGGGCCGTGTTTCTGGGCACGCGAACGCCGCACGGCGCGGATGGTGCGCCGCAGTCCTCGGCGGCCCGTCCGCCCTCCGATCAGGTCCGCGTTGAGCCGCGGGTTGGCCTCGATTGAGGCTGAGTGCTACCCGCGTACGCATATCTCGTACGCCAAAATCGTGATCGCCTTCACACTGGAAGCATCTGGCCGTCGACACCGTCACAACTGCAGGTAATCTTCCTTGTTATAAGGACAAGGATCCTGTTGATTGGGTTTGGTTTTTTTGGGAAAACTGATCATGTGGTTCGTCAAATGGTTTGGCGGCCGCAACGAGGCTGTGGAAGAGGACGAGCCGGCGCGCTTCGCGCCCCACGTTTCGACGCCAGCTCAACCAGTTGCGCGCCCGCCCACTCGAGCGGTAAACGCCTCGAAATCCCCTGCTTCGCCTCCGCAGGGTTTCGATCCGTACAACAGCGGCTCGTTTGAGCACCGCAACGCCTGGGAACGCATCAAGCGCCGCTGATCGAACCTTCACGTCTGGCCTGAATTGGTCAGCTCCTCCTCAGTCCACGACGGCGCCAGCACGCCCTCGCACCGGGATCGCGCCTTCGCTTTACGTGAAGTCGCACATGGTTTTGGGGGTTTCCCCCATGTCCCTGAGGTCAGGCGCGCACGTAAAAGACTGCCATGCCGGCTACGAGCAGCCACATTGCACCCTGCGCCAGCCAGCGCCACCGCAAGCCCTTGAGCATTGCGAAAAGGCTAGCCCCCGAGACCGCGGCGAGTCCCGCAAACAGCAGTCCGCTTTGCAGCAACGCCGGCAACTCTGCGCCCATTTCGGGATGTCTGCCCCTGAGGATGAGAAAGACGACGGTGACGCCGCCCAGGCCGAAGGCGATCGCGACGGCGGAACCGAACAGAATGGCGTTCAGAACTGCCAGCGGACGCATAACATTGCATCCAGAAGGCCCGCGGGTCGTACTTGATCGGAGTGCAGCGTCTCTCTAGCCTTGCCCATAGAATGGTTTGATCGTGAACCCGGAACGTCCGCAAGCCCGTTCCGCCAGATTGAGGTGAAACAGTGTATCAGTCGCCCTCGCACGAACCCGCCCCGACCTCGTCGCAGCCAGTCGCTCCTGCGCGCCGACGAGTCACACTGTTCTTCAGTCTGCCGGCGCTCGTAGTCGTCTGCGGCCTCCTCGCAGGAACCGCGCAGGCGCCGGTCGCAAAGGCCGTCGCGACAGCCTCCGCCCAGGACCTCTCGCCTACCGAGAGACAGCGGCGAGTCAGCAAACTCGTCAGCAACGTCATCGAACGCTCGCATTATCGTCAGTCCCCTATCAACGACCCCGTGTCCGCGCTCGTCCTCGACCGCTTCATCGAGCAGCTCGACGGCGCGCGCAGCTATTTCCTCGCGAGCGATATCGCCGAGTTCGAGCGCTTCAAGTACCAGCTCGACGACGCGGTCGTTGCAGGTCAGCTCGAGCCGGTGTTCGCGATCTTCAACCGCTTTCAACTGCGCAATCGCGAGCGTGTAACGCACGCCCTCGAGTTGCTGAAGACGGAGCCGGATTTCACCGTCGATGAGTCGTTCGAGTTCGATCGTGCGAAGGCTCCATGGGCGCAAACGCCCGCCGAGCTGAATGAGATCTGGCGTCAGCGCGTGAAGAACGATGCAGTCTCTCTGATGCTGACGGAGAAGACCTGGGCGGAGACTCGCGACATTCTGCACAAGCGCTATGAGCGCGTACTGAAGCGCACCGAGCAGGTGACGAGCGACGACATCTTCGAAGTTTTCATGAATGCGTTCGCGCATGTGTTTGATCCGCACTCGAGCTACTTTTCGCCGCGCAATTCGGAGGAATACCGGATCCAGATGAGTCTGTCGTACGAGGGCATCGGCGCGTCGCTTCAGCTCGTCGACGACTACGTCACCGTCCTCAATGTGCTGCCCGGCGGCCCCGCCGCCGTGAACGGAACCTTGAGCGCGAACGACCGCATCATTGCGGTCGGCGAAGGCAGGAAGGGCAAGCTCGTCGACGTCATCGGCTGGCGCCTCGATGACGTTGTTCAGATCATTCGCGGCAAAGTAGGAACGACCGTCCGGCTGCAGATCCTGCCCGCCGGCGCGGCCCCCGGCTCTGCTGAGAAGCAGCTCGAACTCGTGCGCAACAAGGTGACGCTGGAAGCGCAGGCCGCCCAGAAGGAAGTGCGCAAGGTCAAGCGCGGCGATCAGGATATGGTCGTGGGCGTCATCAACGTGCCCAGCTTCTACCAGGACTTTGAAGCGAAGTCGTCCGGCGAAAAGGATTACCGCAGCACGACGCGCGACGTCCGCAGGCTCATCGACGAACTGAAACAGGAAGGCGTGTCATCGCTGATCATGGATTTGCGCGGTAATGGCGGCGGCCACCTCACGGAAGCGACGGCGTTGTCCGGGCTGTTCATCCCCACGGGCCCGATCGTGCAGCTGCGCGAAACGGGCGGCCGCGTCGAAGTGCTCGACGATCCTGAACCGACGTCGCCTGGGACGGCCCGCTCATCGTCCTGGTCGATCGCTTCAGCGCGTCGGCGTCAGAAATCTTCGCGGCGGCGATCCAGGACTACGGCCGCGGCATCGTCGTCGGCCAGCAGACCTACGGCAAGGGATCCGTTCAGAACCTCTATCCGCTCGATCGTTATGCGCTCGGCCCGGATCCCGGTTTCGGCCAGCTGACAGTCACCATCGGCAAGTACTACCGCGTAACCGGCGAGAGCACGCAGCATCGCGGCGTCCAGCCGGATATCGCGATGCCGACGGCTATCAGCGCCGAAGAGGTGGGCGAGAGCACTCGTGAGAGCGCCCTTCCCTGGGATCGCATTCGCCCGGTCGACTTCGGCCGCGAAACGCAACTCACCCAGGCGGTCGCTGCGCTCGAGCAGGCGCACGAAGAACGTATCGCTGCAGATCCCGACTTCCGCACGCTGCTCGCGGACCTGGAGTCCTTCGACAGGATTCGCACGCAGAAAAAGGTTTCGCTCAATCTCAAGACACGCATTGCTGAGCGCGAGCAGCTTGAAAAGGAACGAGTGGAGCGTGAGAACGCACGCCGCACCGCTCACGGCCTGCAGCCGGTTGCAAAGCTCGCGGATCTCAGCGGAGTGGATCCGCCCGACGCCGTACTGGCTGAGACAGCGGAGATTGCTGCGGATCTGAGCGGCATGAACAGTCTCTATCTGTCGCGCCTGAAATCCGAAGCGAATCAGACCGCGACGCCCTGACCCTCAGGCGGGCGCGCGGCTGGCGCTATTGCATGAGCGACTGGTAGACGTCCCAGTAGTCGTCGACCAGCACGTTCACGCCGGCGCGATTGACTGTTTCAAGGCCGGATACGGGAGCAGCCGGCGCCGGCAAGCGTCCGATAGAGTCCGTCAGCGGGACGGTATCGGCGTCGCTGCGATAGGTCGCGCTGGCGCGCAGCGAATCCGTGCGCTCCTTCAGACCCCGCAAGTCTTCATTCGCATCCTGTATGACGGCGAGCGCCTCGCGCAGCGCCGCCATGAGCCGGGCGCACTCCTCGCGGCTGCCGTACCTCACGTCATACACGCGCTTCGAGGTCGTTTCCTTCGCCAGCATCGCGACGCCCGACCTGGATAACGCGACCACGAGCTGCTGCGCATACGCGATCACCGCTGTGTTGACGACGCGGCGGCCGTCCACAGAGATTCCCGAAAACGACGGCGGCTGAGCATCCTCGAC
Source organism: uncultured Gammaproteobacteria bacterium (assembly GCA_963723505.1). Classification (GTDB taxonomy): domain Bacteria; phylum Pseudomonadota; class Gammaproteobacteria; order Steroidobacterales; family Steroidobacteraceae; genus Steroidobacter. Next base: position 172,430 of record CAVRQU010000011.1, on the reverse strand, counting down.
GTCGGCCCGATCGTCCGAAAGATCGGTTACCTGCGTCGCAGCGGCGTCCCACTTTGCGCGCTCCGCCTCGATCTCTTCCGCCAGCCGACGCCGGCGAAAGTAGTTCCAGAAGCCGCGCATCGCGGCGAGCTTCGCCTCAAGGAGCTTCAGCTGCGCTTCGAGCATGTGGGCGGCGGAACGCGCGGCGTCGATACGTCGATCGAAGTCCGCGAGCTGCCGGCGACGGCTCTGGTCGAACTCGATCAGCTGACGGCGATGTTCGCGATCGGTCTGCTGCTGCTGCAGCTGCTGGGCGAAGCGCCCCAGCTTCGCCGCCGCTCCACGCCACAGCGCACGGAGCTGAAAATAGACGACGGCATGGGCTGCAGCCTCGGGATTGCCGAGGTAGTTCTCGAGCACTTCGAGCTGTTCCTGCGAGCGCGCAGCGGAGCCTTCGATGTTGCGCATCTGCTCGAGGAGGCGATGGCGCTCGTTCTGCAGCCGGGAGAGCTCCTTCTTGAGCTCCGCGCGATTCCAGTAAAGCTGCAGGAGGCGCTCGTTCTCCTCGGGCGCTCGCGCGCCGGGAAGAAGCTGGCGGATGCTGCTCAGCCGGTCCGAAATGCTCATGCAGGGCAAGCGGCGCGATGGCGCGTTTAGCGGGCGTCGCCGGGGAAACGATGTCCGCGCTCGACGCAATAGTCGAGCCACTTGTTCAGCATGACGTTGCGCAGCCAGCGATCGCCCAGAGCACGCGCGAACTGCGAACGGATCGACTCCAGCATCGCGTGTCGGTGCCAGCGCGCGCACGCTTGCACTTCGGCCAGGCGCGCGTCGTGATAGACGCGAATCAGCAGATCCGGATCGGCGATGACGCCGGTCGGCTCTTCAAAGAGATAAGTGAGCCGCAGCGTCGTCGTATAGCGGCTGCGTTCGTCCACGGACAGATGCAGCGGACAGTCGCCTTCGACCTCGGACAGCAGGCGAACCGTGAATCGACTCCAGGCGAGGCGCGAGCCACGCAAGGCGGATGTAGTTGCTTTCGTAAAGCGACATGAGGCTGACGAAGCTGCCCGGACGAGCACGCCAGCTGACTGCACAATTCGTATCGCTTGCGAGAGCCTCAACCATCATGAATCGAATATAGCACAGCAATTTTCCGTAATAGGCGGCCTTCGGGGCAGCCGCGATTCAAAAGCGTGATCGATTTGGGATCGCTCGTTTCACGAGCGGCTCGATTCGTGCACGCACAGCGCGGGCATGAGACTTGCGTCACGGACGCAGGCGTCGTTCGAGCCCTGTCTTGTCGAGAATGCGGCTCGCGATCTCTTCAATCGAGCACTCGGTTGTGTTGATGAAGGGAATGTCGTAGCGACGAAAGATCGCCTCCGCCGCACGTATCTCGTACTCGACTTGCGACGGTGAAGCGTACTTGCTGTTCGGCCGCCGTTCGTTGCGGATCTGTTGCAGCCGTCTCCTGGCGCAATCGTGAGGCCGTAAAGTTTGCGCTGATGCCGCGCGAGCGCAGCCGGCAGCCGGCCTGACTCGAACTCCTCTTCGGCGAAGGGAAAATTTGCGGCGAAGATGCCGTACTGAAGCGCCATGTACAGACACGTCGGCGTCTTGCCCGAGCGCGATACGCCGACGAGAATCAGATCGGCGCGCTCGTAGTCGCGCGTAATCGCCCCATCATCGTTGGCCAGCGCGAAATTCGTCGCATTGATGCGCAAGCGTGTATGCGCCGATGTCGGACATGCCGTGCGCTCTTGCCCTGCGCGCGCGATGATTTCACCTTCAACTCCTGCTCGAGCGGCCCGAGAAATGCATCGAAGAAATCCAGGAACAGACCGTTCGCGCGCTTGATGATCTCGCGCATGTCCTCCTGCAAGAGCGTGCTGAAAATCACGGGCCGCAGCCCCTCCGCTACGGCTGTTGCATTGATCCTCCGCACGGCCTCTTCCGCCTTGTCAACAGTGGAGATAAATGGCAAAGTCACTTGTCTGAACGCCTGCGCGTCGAACTGCGTCAGCAGACTGTGACCCATCGTCTCGGCTGTCACGCCGGTCTGGTCAGACACGAAAAAAACCGTTCGTCTATCCATTGCTGAGTGCGACCATTCTCTCAAGTGCACAGCGCCCGGCGTGCGTCGCCGCCGCCCACCGGTGCGCCGGGATACAGGCGTCTTTCGATGCGCTCCCCGAGTGTTTCATCTGACCAGCGCATAGATCAAGAGGACCTGCCTTGACTGCATACACGATCCCGTTCGAGAAACTTGGCCGTCACGACGTCGAGACGGTCGGCGGCAAGAATTCCTCGCTCGGCGAGATGATCAGCCACCTGGCGACGCTCGGCGTCGTCGTGCCGACGGGATTCGCGACGACTGCGCAGGCGTATCGCGACTTTCTGAAGCATGAAGGACTCGCGGATCGCATCGCAAGAGCGTTGCAGTCGCTGGACGTCGACGATGTGGAGAAGCTCACCGCGGTCGGCGCGCAGATCCGCGACTGGATTCTGTCCACGCCCTTCCCGCCGCACTTGAAAGCCGAGATTCTCGAATCCTTCGAGCGCATGAGCGGGGGACGCGACATCGCCGTCGCCGTGCGCTCCTCCGCAACGGCGGAAGACCTGCCGGACGCATCTTTCGCCGGTCAGCAGGAAACGTTTCTCAATGTGCGCGGCCGCGATGCGTTGCTCAAGTGCGTCCACGAAGTGTTCGCTTCGCTGTTCAACGATCGCGCGATCGCGTATCGCGTGCACCAGGGCTTCGCGCACGAACAGGTCGCGCTTGTCGGCGGGCATTCAGTACATGGTCCGCTCCGACGTCGGCTCGAGCGGTGTGATGTTCACGCTCGACACCGACTCCGGCTTCCGCAACGTCGTGTTCATCACGTCGTCCTACGGCCTTGGCGAGACCGTCGTGCAGGGCGCGGTGAACCCGGACGAGTTCTACGTCTACAAGCCCGCGCTGCGCTCCGGTCACGCCGCCGATTCTCCGGCGCACCATGGGCGCGAAGGCCATCAAGATGATCTACGGCCCGCCGGGCAGAAACGCGCGCACGGCGACCGTCGACGTCGCCGCAGAAGACCGACGCCGTTTCTCCATCACCGACGAAGACATCATCGCGCTGTCGAAGCAGGCGCTCATCATCGAAGAACACTATGGCTGCCCCATGGACATCGAGTGGGGCAAGGACGGCGAGACGGGCAAGATCTACATCCTGCAGGCCCGGCCCGAGACCGTGCAGAGCCGCATGGGCCGCACCGTGCAGCGCTTTGCGCTGAAGGGAAAATCGAAAGTCCTGGCGAGCGGCCGCTCCATCGGGCAGCGCATCGGCGCCGGTCCGGCCCGCATCATCCGCGACGTCAAGGAAATGACGCGCGTGCAGAGCGGCGATGTGCTGGTCGCCGACATGACGGATCCGGACTGGGAGCCGGTGATGAAGCGCGCCGCCGCGATCGTCACCAACCGCGGCGGACGCACCTGTCACGCGGCGATCATTGCGAGAGAACTCGGCATTCCCGCCGTCGTGGGATGCAGCGACGCCACCGAGACGATCCAGGAAGGCGCGGAGATCACCGTCTCGTGCGCTGAAGGCGACACCGGCTATCGTGTATCGAAGGCGCGTTGCCCTTCGAGCAAAAGATCATCGAACTCGACGCCCTGCCCGCGATTCCCGACAAAGATCATGATGAATGTCGGCAACCCCGACCGCGCGTTCGATTTCGCGGGCATTCCGAACAGGGGCGTCGGCCTCGCGCGACTGGAGTTCATCATCAATCGCATGATCGGCGTGCATCCACGCGCGCTGCTCGAGTTCGATCAGCAATCCGAAGAGCTGCAGCAGACCATCCGCCGGCAGATGACGGGCTACGCCGATCCGGTGTCGTTCTACATCGAGAAGCTCTGCGAAGGCGTCGGCACGATCGCGGCGGCGTTTGCGCCGGAACCGGTGATCGTGCGCCTGTCCGACTTCAAGTCGAATGAGTACGCCAATCTTATCGGCGGTCGGCAATACGAGCCCCACGAAGAAAATCCGATGCTCGGTTTTCGCGGCGCATCGCGCTATGTCGATGAGGCGTTTCGTCCGTGCTTCGAACTCGAGTGTCGCGCCCTGAAGCGCGTGCGCGAGCAGATGGGGCTTACGAACGTGCAGGTGATGGTGCCGTTCGTGCGCACTGTTCACGAGGCCGAGCAGGTCACCGCATTGCTCGCGGCCAACGGGCTGCGGCGCGGCGAGAACGGCCTGAAAGTCATCATGATGTGCGAGCTGCCGACCAATGCGCTGCTCGCGGATCGTTATCTCGAACACTTCGACGGCATGTCGATCGGTTCGAACGACATGACTCAGCTCACGCTCGGGCTGGATCGCGACTCAGCGATCATCGCGAAGCATTTCGACGAGCGCGACGATGCGGTCAAGGCGCTGCTGAAGATGGCGATCGACGCTTGCCGCAAGGCCGGGAAATATATCGGCATCTGCGGCCAGGGACCCTCGGATCATCCCGACCTCGCACGGTGGCTGGTCGAACAAGGCATCGAGAGCATGTCTCTCAATCCGGATACCGTCGTCGAAACCTGGTTGTTTCTGGCCGGCAACAAGGTGAAGTGATTTGTGACGCGAGCGCCCCCGCGCGCTCCCGCTCACTTTGTCCAGACGAGCAGCCGATTTCTGGCGGGCATCGAGTAGTCCGCCGCGAAAGTGAGACCGAAGCGAGCGGCCAGGTCCATGAGATCGCGATCGTTGCGCACGCCCATGTTCGGGTCTTGCGCTCTCAACGACTCGTCGAATGATCGATTCGATTCGCTCGTGTACTGGCCGTCGCGGTTGAACGGCCCATAGAGACAAAACACGCCTTTGGGCGCAAGCGCGCGCGCGACTCCTGCAACCATCAGCTCAACCTCGCCCCAGCTCATGATGTGCGCCGTATTCGCGCTGAACGCATACTGCGCGTCGGCGACTGGCCAGACTTCATCGCGCACATCCAGGCGCAGCGGACCACGCAGGTTCTCGCTGCGCATCTCCTCGAACCACAGACGGATGCCGTCAAGGTTCTGCTCGATGTCCGTGGACGTCCAGGTGAGATGAGGCAGCCTGGAGCGCAAAATACACCGCGTGCTGACCGGTTCCGGCGCCGATCTCGAGGACGACTCCGGGCGCGATGAACCATTGCTGCAGCACCTTCAGGATCGGGTCCCGATTGCGCTCGCATGCCTGCGAAAAAGGCTTCATAGGCCTTGTGAACCCACGCGCAGGAATTGCGCGCGGTAGTGCGTCAGTTCGCGAATCGAGTCGCGGATATCGTCCAGCGCGAGATGCGTAGAGCTCTTCTGAAAGCCGTTGAACACTTCCGGCGCCCAGCGCCGCGCCAGCTCCTTGAGCGTGCTCACGTCGAGGTTGCGATAGTGAAAGTGACGTTCGAGCTCAGGCATCTCGCGCGCCAGAAAACGTCGATCCTGGCAAATACTGTTGCCGCACATTGGCGAGACGCCGGGCTCCACCCAGCGGTTCAGAAACAAGAGAGTCTGGCGCTCGGCCTCGGCAGCCGTGATCGCGCTCGCCCGCACGCGCGCTGCAAGGCCCGAAGCGCCGTGCTGACGGCGATTCCAGTCGTCCATCGCCTCGAGCATCTCGTCCGTCTGATGAATCGCCAGCACCGGGCCTTCCGCCAGCGTGTTCAGATGCTTGTCCGTCACGATCGTCGCAATCTCGATGATATGGTCCGTATCGGGCTTCAGGCCCGTCATCTCGAGGTCGATCCAGATAAGTCGTGTGGAGTCTCGTTCGCTCACGATGATCTCTGCTCGTGCTTTTCGCTCGCCAACCGGCTCAGGCGCTGATGCTGATCGGCAGGATCTCCGGTCAGCTCATTGTTTTCTCTCTCGCTCGGGGGCGCCGGCCGCCAACTCAGCCCCTTACGTTGCGGGATCATACCAGCAGAAGCTAAAGTCGCCCGAAGATGCACTGGTTTACAGCATTATTTCTCTTCTTGTTGCTGGCTGCGACGGCGACGCGCAGCTGGCTGAATCAGCGGCAGGTTGCGACAGTCCAGGCGCGGCGCAGTCAGGTGCCCGACGCGTTCGCTGCGCAGATCGATCTCGCCTCCCATCAGAAAGCGGCCGACTACACCGTCGCGAGCGCTCGGGTGAGTCGCTGGGACACGCTGCTTGATGCTGCGATGGCGCTGCTGTTCACCGTGGGCGGCGGCGTCGCTGCAATCGATCAGTGGCGACTCTTCGCGGGGTTGCCCACCGTCTGGCGCGGCGCGCTCGTCGTGCTTGCTACGCTGCTGCTGGTTTCGGCGGTCGGTTTGCCGCTTTCCATCTGGCGCACGTTCGGCGTGGAGGCGCGCTTCGGGTTCAACCGCACGACGCCGAAGCTCTATGTCGCAGATCTACTCAAGAGCCTGGCGCTCACCATTCTCCTTGGCGGCCCGTTGCTCGTGGTCGTGCTCTACCTGATGGAACGCGCCGGCGCGCTCTGGTGGCTCTACGCCTGGGTCGTCTGGGTCGCGTTCACGGTGCTCATGACCTGGGCGTGGCCCACGCTGATCGCACCGCTGTTCAACAAGTTCACGCCGCTGACGGACGAGTCGCTGAGGCAGCGCGCCGAAGCTTTGCTCGAGCGCTGTGGGTTTGCATCGAAGGGCGTGTTTGTCATGGACGGCTCACGGCGTTCCGTGCACGGCAACGCCTATTTCACGGGCGTCGGCCGCAACAAGCGCATCGTATTTTTCGATACGCTCCTCGAGCGCCTGCACATCCCCGAAGTGGAGGCGGTGCTGGCGCACGAACTCGGCCACTTCAAACTGCACCACGTACGCTCCCGGCTCGTCCTCTCGCTGACGCTGGGGCTGGGCGGCCTGGCTCTGCTCGGCGCCCTGGCGCGATGGCCGGCGTTCTACGCCGCGTTCGGCATCGCTAACCCCTCGCCGCACGCCGCGCTGCTGCTTTTCATGTTCATCCTGCCGGCTTACACGTACTTTCTGACGCCGCTCGGCGCTTGGTGGTCGCGCAAGCACGAATTCGAGGCGGATGAGTTCGCCGCCAGACACGCCGACGCCCGGCGGCTCGCAGACGCCCTGGTCAAACTCTATCGCGACAATGCGACAACGCTGACGCCGGACCCACTGCACTCGGCGTTCTACGATTCCCATCCGCCGGCGCTCGTGCGCATTACACGTCTGCAGCAACTCGCGGCCAAAGCATGACCTCAGCGGACGAGCCGGCGCGCGTGGTCGAATCGTTCGGCCGGCGCGTCATCGTGGAAGCTGCTACGGGCGATCGCCTGCCTGCCGAACTGTTCGGCAAGCGTCTCAACTGCGTCTGCGGCGACGATGTGAGCATCCGTCGGCCGTCCCAATCGAGCGGAGATGTCACGAAGGTCGTGAGGGTTGCGCCGCGTCGCACGCTGTTCGCGCGAACCGACAGCCGAGGACGCACCGAACCGCTTGCTGCGAATATTGCGCTACTCGCCGTGATCGTTGCGCCTGAACCCGACCCCGACCCGTACATTGCAGATCGCTATCTCGCCGGCGCAGCCCTTGCCGGGGTCGCTGCGGCCGTCATCGTCAACAAGAGCGAATTGGTCAGTGCGAACGCCACGGCGTTTCAGGCGCTCATTCGTGACTACGAACGCGCCGGCTATCCGGTGCTCGCCGCGTCCGCGCTTTGCGACGCCGGCGTTGACCCAATCATCGGGCTCGTCGGCAAACGCGCCGCGATGCTGGTCGGCCAGTCGGGCGTCGGCAAGTCGACGCTGACGAATCGCCTGGCGCCGCATTCCACGCGGGCCACACGGGAGCTCTCGGAGTCCACGGGCGAGGGTCGTCACACTACTGTCTCGACCGCGTTGTTTCGCATGCCCGCGGGAGGCGAACTGATCGATTCGCCGGGGGTGCGCGACTATGCGCCGCCGCTCGTCGAGGATGCGATGGTCCAGGTGGGGTGGCCGGAACTACTCAATCTCGCGCCGCAATGTCGCTTCAACAATTGCCTGCATCTGCGCGAACCCGGGTGCGCAGTGACTGCCGCCGTGCAGGAAAACGCTGATATCGCCGCGACGCTATGAGAGCTACAAGCGACTGCTCAACATCATGCGCGGGCTCGCACCCGAGTACGAACGCAGACGCTGAGGGGCGCCGGTTACAGGCTATGGTCAGAACGACCAGCTTTCAGTCGTGCGCTGTTGTCGCTCGCAGCCTGTCAGCTCAGCGAGTGTCGTCCGGCAAGCGCGTGCGCGAGCGTGCCGCCGTCAACATATTCGAGTTCGCCGCCCACCGGTACGCCGTGGGCGATGCGGCTCGCCTTTACCTTGTGGCGCAACGTCAGCTCGGCGATGACATGCGCAGTGGCGTCGCCCTCCACCGTTGTGCCGGTCGCAAGAATTGCTTCCTTCACCCCGCCTTCGGCCAGCAACGCTTCAAGTTGCGCGAAGCCGAGCTCATCGGGTCCGATGCCGTCGAGCGGCGACAGGTGACCCATCAGGACAAAATAAACGCCGCGATAACTGCCTGACTGCTCGATGGCCGCAACATCAGCCGGCGACTCGACGACGCACAACAATGAGCGATCGCGGACAGGCGAAGCGCAGATCGGACAGAGATCGGCGTCTGCGAACATGCGGCAGCGCTGACAGCGACTGACGCCTGACGCCGCCTTCTGCAGTGCATCCGCCAGCGCGCTCGCGCCGTTGCGATCCTTTTCGAGCAGATGAAACGCCATCCGTTGCGCGGACTTCGGTCCGACTCCCGGCAAACAACGCAACGCCTCGATAAGGCGAACGAGCGATGGAGGATAGATCATGAAGATTCAGTTAGCGGTTGACAGTTGACTGTTGACGGTCAGGACTTCTCTCCTCTGACTGTCAACCCTCAACAGTCAACGGTCAACATCATCAGAACGGCATCTTCATGCCGGGCGGCAGATTCATCCCGCCCATGAGACTCGACATCTTTTCCTGCGTCATACGCTCGACCTTCTGCACGGCGTCGTTGATCGCGGCGGCGATCAGGTCTTCCAGCATCTCCTTGTCGTCGGTGGTGACGATCGAAGGATCGAGCGCCACGCGGCGCACTTCGTGCTTACCGGTCATCGTGACCTTCGCCATCCCTCCGCCCGCCTCGCCGGTCGTTTCAAGATTGGCGATCTCCGCCTGCGCACGTTGCATATTCGCCTGCAACTGCTGCGCCTGTTTCATGATGTTGCCGATGTTGCCTTTCATGGTCGCTCCGTTGATTGGAAGGTGAGGACGGGAGGAGGTTATGACGACAGGACGCAGGGAATGCCGGAACGGTCTGCCGCCCTTGCGTCCTCACGCCCTCACGTCATTATCTATTCCGCCGGCCGGACCGAATCCGGCTGAACCGTCGCGCCAAAGACGTCGCGCATGGCTCGTATATTCGGATCGTTCTCGATGGCTGTGCGCGCGCTCTGCATACGATCTTCCGCGGCCGCCTTCTGCTGGCGCGCAAGCGTGTTCACAGCCTCAGGCGCCAGGACGTATTCAAGGTGACCGGCTCGCCGAAATAGGCGGACAGCGCCTGGGTCAGTTTCTCCTCGAGCGCAGCAGCCTGGAAATGCTCGCCTTCCGCGTCGAGCTTCAATCTGCACCTTTTGACCCTGCTTGCCCAGCAGCACGCAGTGCGCCGCCAGCTGCCTCGACCATGCCCTGCAGATTGAGCTGCGCGACGATCTTCGGCCAGTCGCCCGTCGACGGACCGCCGCTTTCGGCGGCGTCCCGGCCGCCTGCGCGGCCGTCGCACCAGTTGCCGCGGACGGCGCCGCCTGGCCGTCGCCCGTGCGGGACGCAGACCCCGCGGTCGACTGCAACGCGGAAGCGTCGGGCACGCCGAACGCGAGCATGCGCAGCAGCGTCATCTCAAATCCGCCGCGCGCTTCGGGCGCGAGCTCCAGGTCGCGCCGACCGAGAATGGCGATCTGATAAAACAGTTGCGCGTCCTCCGGCGTCAGCGCCGCAGCGAGACGTCGATACGCCTCGATGTCCTCGGCCTCGTCGAGCTGCAAATCAGGCACGGCCTGCAGCAGCGCGAGTTTCTGCAGCAACGGCGGCCAATTCCGCGAGCACCTCACGATAATCCGGCGCGCGCTCGTCCAGTTCGTCCACGCTCGCAATCACGCGCCGGGCGTCGCGCGACAGCCAGCGCTTCGACGATGGCGAATACCTGCGAGCGATCGAGCGTGCCCAGCATCGTGCGCGTGTCAGCCGCCGTCAGCTTTCCTCCGCCGAAGGCGATCACCTGATCCAGCAGGCTCAGAGCGTCGCGCATGCTGCCTTCCGCCGCCCGCGCCACGAGGCGCAACGCATCGGGCTCGAACTCGATGTTCTCCGCCGTGGCGATCTCCGTGAGCCGCTTGAAGATCATGCCCGGGCGGAAAGCGTTTCAGGTTGAACTGCAGACAGCGCGACAGTACGGTCACCGGCAGCTTCTGCGGATCGGTCGTCGCCAGCAGGAATTTCACGTGCGGCGGCGGTTCCTCCAGCGTCTTCAGCAACGCGTTGAAGGAATGCGTCGAGAGCATGTGCACTTCGTCGATCAGATACACCTTGTAGCGTCCGCGAGCCGGCGCGTACTGCACGTTGTCCAGCAGTTCGCGCGTGTCGTCGACCTTGGTGCGCGACGCCGCGTCCACTTCGATGAGATCGACGAATCGTCCTTCATCAATTTCCCGACATGCGCTGCACTGACCGCACGGCGTGGGCGTCATGCCAGTCTCGCAGTTCAGCGACTTCGCGAGGATCCGCGCGATGGTCGTTTTGCCGACGCCGCGCGTTCCGGTGAACAGAAACGCGTGATGAACGCGCCCGGTCTGCAGCGCGTTGACGAGCGCTCGCATGACATGTTCCTGGCCGGCCAGTTCACTGAAATTCCGTGGCCGCCATTTGCGGGCGAGTGCGAGGTAGGACATGCAGATGTGATCAGTGAATAGCGGACGGCGGACAGTGACAATCCGAGACAGACTTTACACGATCAACGCTCGGCTGCGCCGGCGTGATATCAAGGCGATGCGGCATCGTGGTTCTCACTGTCCGCCGTCCGCTGTCCGCCGTTCACCGCCGCGCTCAGCGCGGCTGGAGACGGCCCGCGCCGGCACCTCTTCGGCGCCCGATATCACCGTTACCGTTGCTCCCTTCCGGGCCTGGCGGGGTTCGCGGCCGATCGTCGCGAAGAAACCGACGCGAGCCGCCATAGAACGTCTTGAAGCGGCTGTTCCGGACCGCATCCACAGCCGGAAAAAGCGGGCGCGAAATATAGCAGAAGTGAATGGCGGACGGACGGACGGTGAGAGAGCCAGAATCTGTACTGTCCGGAGCCGCACTTCTCTGTCCATCACCGTCCGCTGTCCGCCGTCCGCCCTTCATCCTCTTCCGCGATACGGCGCCACGCCCTGATCGGGAATCCACAGACTCCGCCGGTGGACGGCCGGTCTGCCAGAACACGTCGATCGGCATGCCGCCGCGGGGATACCAGTAGCCGCCGATGCGCAGCCAGCGCGGTTGAGAAACTGCACGAGGCGATCAGCGACTGCAATCGTGCAGTCCTCGTGGAAGGCGCCATGATTGCGAAATGAACCGAGGTACAGCTTGAGAGATTTGCTCTCGACGATCCACTTGTCAGGCACGTAGTCGATCACGAGGTGTGCGAAATCCGGCTGCCCGGTGACCGGGCATAGCGAGGTGAATTCCGGCGCTGTAAAACGTGCGAGTATAGCTTGCCAGGATGCGGATTCGGCACGCGCTCTAGCGTCGCCTCATCAGGCGACTCGGGCCAGCGCGACCGACCGTCCCAGTTGACTCAGCGCTGCCGCGCTCTTCCTTCGCCTTTGCCACGCATTTCTCCGGTCGCGAGCTCCTTGACCGCTTTCAACAGAGTTTCCGACGCGTAATCCGCCAAGTCGCGAGCGCTCGCCGCGCATCAGCGTGATATGCCCAGCATGCTGCCAGCCGCGGAAACGATTGACGACGTACGTGAGTCCGGACGTCGTCTCCGTCAGATACGGCGTATCGATCTGCGCGATGTTGCCGAGGCACACGAGCTTCGTGCCCGGACCCGCACGCGTCACGAGCGCCTTCATTTGCTTCGGCGTGAGATTTTGCGCTTCGTCGAGAATCAAGAATCGATTCAAGAATGTGCGACCGCGCATGAAATTGAGCGAACGGATCTTGATGCGATTGCGCAATAGATCGTTCGTCGCCGCCCTGCCCCAGTTGCCGCCTTCCTGGCTCTGCGTCAGCACCTCGAGATTGTCCATCAGCGCGCCCATCCAGGGCTCCATTTTTTCCTCCTCGGTGCCGGGCAAGAAGCCGATGTCCTCGCCGAGCGGAATCGTCACGCGCGTCATGATGATTTCGCTGTAACGGTTGCTCTCGAGCGTCTGCGCGAGCCCTGCCGCCAGCGTGAGCAGTGTCTTGCCGGTGCCGGCCGGCCCCAGAATCGTGACGAAATCGATCTCGGGATCGAGCAACAGATTCAGTGCGAAATTCTGTTCGCGATTGCGCGCCGTGATGCCCCAGACGCTGTGGCGGTCGTTGCGATAGTCGCGCAGCAACTCGATCACAGCGCCGTTGCCCTCGACGCGGCGCACGATGGCCTCGAGACCGTTCGCATCTTTCTGATACAGAAACTGATTCACGTGCCATTCGCGCACCATCGGACCCTGCACGCGATAGAACGTACGCGAATGCTCCTGCCACGAGTGCATGTTCTTGCCATGCTTCTCCCAGAAGTTCGCAGGCAGCTCCTGCATGCCGGTGTAGAGAAGATCCGCGTCCTCGATCGTCTTGTCGCTGTAATAGTCCTCGGTGTGCACGCCGATGATCGCGGCCTTGATGCGCAGATTGATGTCCTTCGACACCAGCGTCACGCGCGCCTGCGAATTCTCGTTTGCAACGCCAACGTCTGACCGAGAATCGCGTTGTCGGCGCCGTGACCCGGCAACGTGTCGGGCAACCCGCTGCTCAATATTTTCGTCTGGAAGAACAAACGGCCGGTCGCGGCTTCTTCTCCGTTCGAGTACTTCGCGCTCGGGATCGCGATGCCGCTTGTCGATCTGCGTCTTCGATACGCTCGCCATCAGCTCATCGAGAAAACGGCTGACCTGGCGCACGTTGCGGGCCGCCTCCGACAAGCCCTTTCTTACCGGCATCGAGCTCTTCGAGCACGATCATCGGAATGTAAATGTCGTGCTCGTCGAAGCGAAATATCGCCGTCGGATCGTGCATCAACACATTGGTGTCGAGCACGAAGATGCGCCGCTGCGTGGCGCGTCGTGACTCGCGCGAGCTTTGCGGAGCGCTTCGCTTCGGATCGTTTCGCCTTTGGGCATAGGATTTGGATGTCGACGTACGTTGTCGAAATCACTCAGAGCGACTTCACTGCGTCGAGGACAGCCTCGTGCATGACCAGGCACCTTCACCTTGCGCCACTCGCGACGCAGCACGCCCTTCTCGTCGATCAGAAACGTGCTGCGCTCGACGCCCATGAACTTGCGCCCGTACATGCTCTTCTCCTTGAACACGCCGAAAAGCTCGCACACGGCTTTTTCTTCATCGGCGAGTAGCTCGAACGGGAAAGACATCTTCGTCTTTGAATTTCTCGTGCGAGACGAGCTGTCCGGCGAGACGCCGATGATCGACGGCGCCCGCCTTTTTGAACTGCGGATACAGCTCGCGAAACGCCTGACCTTCCTGCGTGCAACCGGTCGTGTTGTCGCTCGGATAGAAATACAAGACGAGCTTTTGCCGGCAGCATCGCCAGCTTCCACTTACCGCCCGGTCGCGGGCAGCGAGAACGCCGGTACTTTCTTATCGAGCTCAACCGATTTTGCGCTTGGCCTGCCACGATCGACTCCTGCATGCAGACGAAGCTCACGGCGATCGTTCTTCGGCGCGATCGCCAGGAGCAGACGCAGCTTGCTCAGGCGTGACGTGTCATGTCGTTTACTGGCTCCAGAATTGCGTCGAGATTCAGTTGATCGCACAAGTCCATGAACTCTTCGCGCAGCGCTGCGATGTGCACTTTCGCAGGCACGTGCACGATCATCTGCACGCTGAACATCGGCGCACCGGTATGCGCGGCGGCGTAGGAGCGCGTATTCAGTTCCGCGATGTCGATGCCGCGGGCGCTGAAGAATCCGGCAAGGCTATGCACGATTCCCGGCTGATCCAGGGATACGACATCGACAGAATATGTCACCACGTCTTTGCGGGGTGGCCGCTGTTCCGTGCGGCGCAGGCTCACCGTGATGCCGCTGGAATCACTCAGTTTTTTGAGCTCCGTTTCGAGCTTCGCGAGCGTATGCCAGTTGCCCGGAACGAGCAGCAACATCGCGAACTCGTTGCCGAAAGCGCTCATCCGGCTATCCAGGATGTTGCCCGAGCAATCGAGCACGACCCGGGTCAGGTCGTAGATGAGGCCGGTGCGATCGCTGCCGAGGGCGGTGATGACGATAAGTTGCATTGACGGGCGAATCGAGACTGGCAGTCGTGAGAGTGTACAGGCATCGGCTGGGGCTGAAAACGCTGAATGCCGAGCGCTTTTGCCGACAGATACCTCTGTATTGGCCAGTCGCGCCGCGCGCTTGCGCACGCGATGCGCGACCAGTACGATCCGCGCCAATTTCTCCATCGCTCAAGGATTCCCATGTTCAGCGGCAGTATTGTGGCGATCGTCACGCCCATGCACGCGGACGGCGCGGTCGACTTTGGGGCGCTCGATCGACTCGTCGAATTTCATGTTGACAATGGCACGGACGGCATCGTCGCTGTTGGCACGACGGGCGAATCCGCACGCTCAACGTCGAGGAACATATCGAGGTCGTGCGACGTGTCGTGAAGACGCGCGCAAACGCGTACCGGTGATCGCGGGTACCGGCGCCAACTCCACGACCGAGGCGATGAGCTCACGCACCTCGCGAAAGAAGCCGGCGCCGACGCATGCCTGCTCGTCACGCCCTACTACAACAAGCCGACGCAGGAAGGCCTTTACCACCACTTCAAGTTGGCGCAGACGGTCGCAATTCCGCATGTTCTGTACAACGTGCCGGGCCGCACTGCCTGCGATATGAAGCCCGAAACAGTCGTGCGCCTCACCGAATTTCCCAACATCGTCGGACTCAAGGAAGCGCCGACGCTGGAGCGCAACCGCGAATTGCTGTCGCGCGTGGGCGGGCGCGTCGCATTGTTCAGCGGCGATGATGACCTCGCGTGTGAAAGCATTCTTGCAGGATTCCAGGGCGTGATTTCCGTGACCGCGAACGTTGCGCCTCGACAGGTGCGCGCTGCGATCGACGCGGCGCTTGCCGGGAAGCGCGACGAAGCTCGCAAGCTGGATGCGCGGCTCCAACGCCTGCACAAGGCTATGTTCTTTGAGACAAATCCGATACCTGTCAAGTGGGCCGCGGCCCGGCTGGGACTCATTGGGGATGGAATTCGCCTGCCGCTGGTCCCTCTCAGCAAGCAATATCACGGCGTCGTGCTGGAAGCGCTTCAATCCGCCGGTATAGCGTTTGCCTGAGAGGCTGACCGGCTGTAACCTTCGCGCCGGCCCGCGGAAGCAGCTAGTCACTGGCTACTGGCCTGCGTTCCCGAGAGTGGTCGACTAAATTCGCCGGGAGCGAATTTGAACGATCATTCGGCGTTCGAATGATCGGCCCCGCGAGGGGCGGAGCACAAGGATGTGCGGAGTAACGCGCTGCGCTGGGTGAGACCGGATGTCTTTGCGAGGACACTTAACGTGTCGTCGCGCCGGTCGAACGACAGTACACGGATGTACTGGCTGGACAGGTCCGCAGGGATGCTCGAATGCACAGGGGTTTGGGTTTGCGGAGAGGTGGCCGAGTGGTCGACTAAATTCGCCGGGAGCGAATTTGAACGATCATTCGGCGTTCGAATGATCGGCCCCGCGAGGGGCGGAGCACAGGGAGGTGCGGAGTAACGCGCTGCGCTGGAATTCCAATTCCAGTCCACAACCAGGATTGTAGCGGCGCAGGGCTGAAAAGTGGTTTGCATCGGAGAGGTGGCCGAGTGGTCGAAGGCGCTGGACTGGAATTCCAGTTACATCCTCACAGGTGTACGTGGGTTCGAATCCCACCCTCTCCGCCAGAAAACAAAAGGCCCACGTGTTGGGCCTTTTTGTTTTCTGACCGGCGGTGGGATTAGAGAACCCACGAGCAAGTGGGTTCGACAGAATTTGCCGGGAGCAAATTCTGGACAGCGATCGCTGGCGCAGTGCGCGCCGGCCAGGGACGGTAAAGGCGCATATCCCACCCTCAGAAACGTAACGCGGCTCGATGCCGGGTTACGTTTCTCGTG
Source organism: uncultured Gammaproteobacteria bacterium (assembly GCA_963723505.1). Taxonomy (GTDB): domain Bacteria; phylum Pseudomonadota; class Gammaproteobacteria; order Steroidobacterales; family Steroidobacteraceae; genus Steroidobacter. The sequence continues at coordinate 156,123 of CAVRQU010000011.1, read as the reverse complement.
CTCCAGGAAACAGGCAGTGCAAGCGCACCGCGTCTGCTACCGCCTCTTCAAAAAGAACTCCCTCAGCACCCCCCCGCACTCCTCCGCCATCACGCCCCCCTCGCATTCAACGCGATGATTGAGCGCCGCGTGCTGGAGGATGTTGAAGATGCTCCCGGCGGCCCCGGCGCGCGGATCAGTCGCTGCGTACACCAACCGGCTGACGCGTGCGTGCACCATCGCGCCGGCGCACATCGCGCAGGGCTCGAGCGTGACGTAGAGCGTCGTGTCGAGCAGTCGGTAGTTCTCCAGCGCCTGCGCCGCTGCGCGCATGGCGATCATCTCTGCGTGCGCCGAAGGATCGTGCGTGCTGATGGGCCGATTCCAGCCTTCGCCGACAATGACGCCGTCCTTCACGACCACGGCGCCAACCGGCACTTCTCCGGCTCGCTCCGCTTCGCGCGCAAGCTCGAGCGCACGCGCCATGAACAAACGGTCTACATCTATGCCGTCCGACGGGGATGTGACGGGCATGTCGATCGAATTCAAGCTGGCTCCAATTGCGGTTGCGGGTCGCATTCTACTATCGCGTCAGCACGTCGAGCGGGAACACGAGACCGTCGCCAGCGAACTCACGTATCTCCGGGCAGTGGTCTGGCGGCATCCAGTTCGCGGGCGCCCTCCCCAGTATGTCGCAACAGGGACACCGGCCCCGTGGCCTTCCGCGTGTTCCGCGAGTTGCGCCAGCGTTCGAGGATCCACACGGTGCCCCAGGCATAGAACGCGACCCCAAGAAAGAGTCCGGTGCGTACGACCGAGGCTTCCAGGACGCTCTTGCCGCTCGCGCTATCCTCGATCGCCGGGCCGAGAAGGATCAACGCCGTGATCAGAGCGTTACTCCAGAACGAAGGACTGAGTCTCGTCGGGCGAATCTGATACATGGCCGACGAGGTCCAGAGCGCCGCTCCCATCAACCACAGCATCAGCATCCAGAGATTCGGCAGCAGCGACAGGCCAATCCAGACGCACGCGCCGATCAGCGCGCCCATCAGGGTGGATCCCACCAGTTCCTGGCCCGCAGAGCGCGCATTGGTCTCGCCGGCCTGCTGACCCAGCGCCACTGTCTTCAGAATGGCTGCTAAATACAGCGACGGATTGGTCAGCGCGAGAACGAATACGGGCATGACGATCAACGTTGCGCGAAACGCAATCCACCAGGCGGTATCGGTGTCCACGGCTCGCGGCGCCGCCTGATTGACAGGTGCGCCCGGCAAGTCCGGAAAGAGGCCGCTGGAAAGAGTACTGACTAGTGCGCCAATAACGATTCCCACGGCGAGCGCCAGGCTCAGCCTGCCCGCGAGCGCCTGCTCGGCGACTCCCGCGACCGGGATGATGGCGATCGAGATCACGAACACCACTGTCAGAGGATTCGCCCTGCGCAATCCTGCATAGAAGACCGAATACAGGATCGTGGCCGTGAGCAGCACGCCCGTCGTCGCGTAGTTCTCGAGCAGTGGAACCATCAGCACGCCGATGGCGATGAGCACGGCAAGCATGAGCGCGACCACCGCTGCCTTGACGAGCGGCAACGGCGGCCCAGGCTTGCTCAGCACGAGCACCGCCAACACGCAGACGACGAATGGCATCGGCAACGCGAGACCGTACGCGACGAGCACGGCGATGCCGAGCCCGATCGTGAGCCGCAGCGTCGCCTTGTCCCCGCGTTCCATCGAGGCTCAGTACAGGTATGAAAGCCAGCTCATGACGCGGATGTAGATCCGTGCGAACAGGTTCATTACCGGGTGCTTCCCGGTAAAGACCAGCACTTCGGCCTGACCTCCCACGCGAATGTTCCGCAGCCGCTTGATCTCGTCCTTGTCGAACTCGATCGCCACAGGGATGCGTTGCGCCTGGCGCAGCCAATCGCGGCTGTTCTCGACTGTCGGTAAGGTCCCCACCGGCGAGGTCTGGCCACTGCTCACGCCGCCGCCGACGCTCCGCACGCGACCCTTGAGCACCTTCCCGGGCATCACGTCGAGCACGATCGCGACTTCATCGCCGGGCTCGATGTGGCCGAGATTGTTTTCCGTCATGTCTGCGCTGATCCAGACATTATGGACGACGATGAGCGTCATCACGGGCGCGCCAGCTTGTGTGAAGTTGCCGACGTCGACACGGAGGTCAGTGACCCTGCCGCGTGCAGGTGATACGACCTTCGTTCGCTCGAGATCGAGCTGGGCTTTCTCGACGGCCGCGCGCGCGCTCTGCAACTGCGCGTTGTTATCACCGCGGTCGCCGGCCGATTCCTCGGCTTTGAGAAGATCCGCTTCGGCCTTGCGCATCTGGCTGCGCGCTTCCTCGCGGGTCGACTGTGCGATCTCGAGTCGCCGCACGGAGATTGCACCAGGATCCTCGGCATGCAGCCTTTCCTGGCGGCTCGCGTCTTTTTCGGCCATCGCGAAACCCGCCTGGGACGCCCGCAGCGAAGCGCGGGCCGCTTCCACGGCGGCAACCGAAGCATTGACAGAGCGGCGCATCGATTCGTAGTCCGACCGCGCACTCTGGAGCGCGATCTGGTACTGCTCCGAATCGACTTCGAACAGCGGCTGTCCGGGTTCCACGGCGTCGTCGTTCCTGACGTGCACTTTCGAGACCTTGCCGGACGCCTCGGCTGCGACCGGCACCACGAAGGCCTGGACGCGCGCCTGCGATGTGTACGGCGTGATCCGATCGCCGACGAAATAGAGGACCAGGCTCATCACGATCAGCGTCGCAATGATCACAGCGCCCGTGCGGGCGCCACGCGCCACAGCAGGCTCTGCGGCAGTTGCCTGCGGGGATGCTGCGGCGGCTTCTTCGCTCATTGCGTGCTTTGAGAGTTCATCCTGCGCTGACCGGCTAGTTGCCGGCCGGCGGCAGCGGATCTCCGGTCATGTCCTTCCATTTGCTGCGTCGTTCCATCATGTCGCGAGTCGCAGCGTCGACGGCCGGTCGGTCGCGGCCCGCCTGCCAGCCGCCGCCGATCGCCTTGTACAGCGCGATCAGGCTTTGCGCGACGCTTCCGCGCGCCGTGACAAGGCGCTCTTCCTGGCTGAACAAAGAGCGCTGCGAGTCCAGCACGCGTTCGAAATCCACGATCCCCTCACGGTACTGGATCGTGGCGATGTCGAGCGAGCGCCGGGCCGCCTGCACTGATTGATCAAGGATATCGACCTGGGCCCGATTCTTCGCGAAGAGGACCGCGGCATCGTCAACTTCGCGCGCCGCGCGGAGAACTGTGTCCTGGTAGATCTCGTAGAGTTGCTGGAAGCGAGCATCCTGGACGAGCACATCGTTCTTGAGCCGGCCCCAGTCGAAGATGTTCCACACGAACGCTGGCCCGACCGCCCAGTCGACAGTGCTCGATGACGATGCGAGGGATGTGTCTGAAAGGCCGACGGCGCCGACAAGCGTGATCGACGGGTATAGCGCTGACTTGCTCACGCCAATCAGGGCTGATTGCGCTGCGAGCTGCATCTCAGCAGTCCTGACGTCAGGCCGGCGTCGCAGCAGGTCCGCCGGAATGTCGACGATCGCCTCGAGCGACGCCTCCGGAATCCGCTCAATGCTCGACGCCATCTCAGGCAATACTCCGGGCGGCCTCGCGAGCAGCACGCTCAGCGCGTTCTGCGCCTGCCGCAGTGCGCCTTCGAGTTCCGGGATCGTGGCAATCGTGCTGAGATACAGCGACCTCGCCTGCTGCACGTCCAGCTCGGACTCGTTGCCGCTGTTGAACAACCGCTGCGTGATCTCGAGGCTGCGCTGCTGAATCCCGGCATTCTCGTGCGTGATGCGCAGCCTGAGCTCGATGGTGCGGATCGTGGCATATAGGCTCGCAGCCTGAGACGCGACGAGCACCTGGATGTCGTCATATTGCGCGATGCTCGCAAAGTACGCGGCGTCGGCAGCTTCGATGGCGCGGCGGTACCGACCCCAGAAGTCGAGCTCCCATGCGATGTCGAACGCCACATCTGCGGCGTTGTACTTGGTGCTCGGCTCGCCTGACGTGCGTTCACCCACCTTGAGCGCACTGCCGCTCAACTGCTGCACTTGCGGATACCGGCCGCTCCCCGCGATGCCGAGTTGCGCGCGCGCCTCCAAAATGCGGGCGCCGGCGGTCCGTACGCCCGGATTGAGTCGCAGCGCCTCGGCAACGACCTGGTCGAGCATGGGATCGTTGAACAGGAGCCACCACTCGTCCGGTGCTGTCGCGCCAGCTTGCGGAGAGGAACTGACCACGTCGTGCAACGACCCGCCTTGCCAGCCATCGAGCCACGGCACTTCAGGTTGCTTGAAGTCAGGACCGACGGTCGTGCACCCGCTCACGAGCAGCGAGCCGATCGCGGCCGCCAGGCACGGTGACGTCGTCTCCTTTCGAGTACGGGCCATTATCAGAGGGAAGGCGCGCCCGTCGAACTGCCGTCGGGCCGCGCGGCGACCCAGCTCATGAACAGCTGATAGCCGAGCGCCAGCAACGTGGCGCCGATGAACAGGCCGATGATTCCAGCTGTGGCCATGCCGCCCAGCGCACCGAGCAAGATCACCGGCATGGGCGCTTCAACCCCGCGCCCGAGCATCAAGGGCTTGAGAAAGTTGTCTGCGATCCCCGCCAGGAACAGCACGATCGAATAGCCGATCGCGGCGCCTGTGCCATAGTCGCCACTCGTCCACAGATAGGCGATGATCGGTATGGTGACGAGCAGCGCCGGGATCTGTGCGATGCCCAGTACAAGCACGATCAGCGCCAGCCCTCCAGCCAGCGGGACGCCCGCAAGGAGCAGGATCAGACCGATGGCGATCGCCTGGATGAGCGCGATGCCGATGACGCCCTGTGCAACGGCGCGTATGGTCGCAGTGCAGAGCTTGATGAATTGGCCGGCCAGCGCCGGGCCGAAGATACGTTCGAAGATGGCTTCGCTGTTGCGTGCACCCCCGCGCCCAAACGCCATGATGATGCCTGCGATGATGAAAGACGCCAGAAGCTTCAGAACTCCACCGCCGATCCCGGCCACGAAGGACAAGGCCCCTCTCGCCAGATCACCGATCTTGGGTTGCATGCTCTGGACCAGAGCAGGCAGATCGGAATGGGCTTGCGACCACCAGGCGTAAATCTTCCTGCCGACGAGCGGCCACTCGGCTACACCGGGACGCGGGGGCGGAATCTGCAGCGTATTGTTCTGGATACCCTGAACGAAACTCTGCACGGAGTCGGCCAGCGAGCTCAGCAACACGGCGCTCGGCGCCACAATCACGATAGCGCCGATGATCGAGATGACCGTCGCCGCCAGTCCCTGCTTTTCTCCCATCCGGCGTGCGAGCGATTGATGCAGCGGGTAGATCGCAACCGCCAGGATCAGCGCCCAGACCATCAGGGTCAGGAAGGGCGAGAAGATCCGATAGCACAGCAGGACAATGGCCAGAATAAGGCCGGCGCGGATCAGGACGTCGAGCAATCGGGACGACAGCTCTTCGTACTCGGGCAAGGGCGCATTCATTGTGGTCTCCTCCTCGTCCTTGCGCTGTTTACACTTGGCTTCGCGGACCCGCCAGTGGAGTTTCCCGTCAGTGCGTCTACCGCGACCCCGGGTCCGCCCTGACAATGGTCTGGTTTGCGGCCCCGAATTTGCTGCGCCTGATGACAGGCTTCCTGAGCCTTGGAGTCCAAGCGTAGGCGTGCCTCACGCAAGAAGAAGGGGATGCGCGTGAGGGCGCCCGAAAGTTGTTACGCCGCTCGAGCCTCCATCCGCGGGAGCACGAACATCACGAGCCCGATACGATTTCGGGTCTTGCTGACCTGCGGCGCGGGCGTGAACGAGCCAGGACGCTGCCGACGAATCTGAGGCTGATCGATGCGGCGCGAAGGTCCGAACTGACGATCAAAGCCGGGCCGCGGCCCTTTACTCCCACTCGATCGTAGCGGGCGGTTTTCCCGAGATGTCGTAGGTGACGCGCGAGATGCCATGCACTTCGTTGAGTATCCGGCGCGCCACGAGATCGAGGAACTCGTAGGGCAGACGCGACCAGCGTGCGGTCATGAAATCGATCGTTTCGACGGAGCGCAGGGCGATCACATAGTCGTAGCGACGCCCATCGCCCATGACGGCGACCGAGCGCACCGGCAGAAACACGGCGAACGCCTGGCTCGTGCGATCGTAGAGATCATGATTGCGCAGTTCCTCGAGAAAGATTGCGTCGGCTGCGCGCAGCAAATCCGCGTATTGCTTCGTGACTTCGCCCAGGATGCGCACGCCGAGCCCGGGACCGGGAAACGGATGTCGGTACACCATTTCGCGCGGCAAGCCGAGCTCGACGCCGAGCTTGCGCACCTCGTCCTTGAACAGTTCGCGCAGCGGCTCGAGCAGTCTCAGATTCATCTTCTCCGGCAAGCCGCCGACGTTGTGATGGCTCTTGATGACGTGCGCTTTGCCGGTCTTGGCGCCGGCGGACTCGATCACGTCGGGATAGATCGTGCCCTGCGCCAGCCAGCGGATTGCCGGCAAGCTTCGCCGACTCCTCCTCGAAAACTTCGACGAACAGTCGGCCGATGATCTTCCGCTTGCGTTCGGGATCCGTCTCGCCCTTTCAGCGCGTCGAGAAAGCGTTCTTCGGCATTGACCCGGATCACCCGCACGCCCATGTGCTTCGCAAACGTCTCCATCACCTGATCGCCTTCGCCGAGCCGCAGCAGACCGTGATCGACGAACACGCAGGTCAATTGCGCACCGATCGCCCGATGCAGCAGCGCGCCGACGACGGAGGAATCGACGCCGCCGGACAAGCCGAGCAGCACGTGGTCCGCGCCGACCTGCTCGCGTACGCGTGCGATCGAGTCCGCGATGATGTTGCCCGCATCCCAGCGCGCCTCGCACGCGCAGATCTCGCGCACGAAGCGCTCGAGAATGCTTCTCGCCCTGCAGCGTATGCGTCACTTCCGGATGGAACTGCACGCCGTAGAAGCGGCGCGACTCGTCCGCCATCGCGGCGAGCGGCACGCTGCCCGTGAAGCCGACCGCGACAAATCCCGGCGGCAGCTCATCTACGCGATCGCCATGGCTCATCCAGACGTCGAACAGCGCCCTGCCCTGCGCGTCGCTGTGATCGCGCAGGCCCTCGAGCAATCGGCAGGGCGCAGACGAAGTCACCTGCGCGTAGCCGAATTCGCGATGCATGCCGGCGGTGACGCGGCCACCGAGTTGCTGCGCCATCGTCTGCATGCCATAGCAGATGCCGAGCACAGGCACACCAAGCTCAAACACGCCTGCGGCGCGCGCGGCGGTTGCACATCCGTGACTGATTCAGGACCGCCCGAGAGAATGACGCCGCGCGCGCCGAAGGCGCGCACATCAGCGTCGCTGATGTCCCAGGGATGAATCTCGCAATACACGCCGCTCTCCCGGACGCGACGCGCGATCAGCTGGGTGTACTGCGCACCGAAATCGAGAATCAGGATTCGGTGCGCGTGGATGTCGGGATGCAGGCGGGAGCGGGAGCGGACTGTGCGTTCAAGCGGGGGCCTCGGAAGACTGGTTCGGGACTGTAGGCTGCTGTCGGACGGCTCCGCGAGCTGACGAGCGCCCCGTCGGAACCGCCAGCGTCTGGCCAGCTGTCCAGGCCAGTCACCGCCTGTCAGCTGACGCGGTAATTCGGCGCTTCCTTGGTGATCGTCACGTCGTGCACGTGGCTTTCGCGCACACCCGCATTCGTGATGCGCACAAAGGAGGTCGCGTGCGCAACTCTTCGATCGTGCGACTGCCGGTGTAGCCCATCGCCGCACGCAGACCGCCCGCAAGCTGATGGAGGATCGTGCACCATCGAGCCCTTGTACGGAACGCGTCCTTCGACGCCTTCAGGCACGAGCTTCTCGAGCTCTTCAGTTGCGTCCTGGAAATAGCGGTCCTTGGATCCGTGCAGTCTGCTGCATCGCGCCGAGCGACCCCATGCCGCGGTACGACTTGTAGGAAGCGCCTTGATACAGCTCGACTTCGCCCGGCGACTCTTCGGTGCCGGCGAACAGACCGCCCATCATCACGCAGTGCGCGCCCGCGACGATCGCCTTGGCGATATCCCCCGAGAACCGGATGCCGCCGTCGGCGATCAGCGGCACGCCCGATACCTTTCAGCGCGGCGGCGACATTCGCGACCGCGGTGATCTGCGGCACGCCGACGCCCGCCACGATGCGCGTCGTGCAGATCGATCCCGGACCGATGCCGACTTTCACGCCGTCGGCGCCGGCCTCAACGAGCGCTCGCGCTGCTTCGGCCGTGACGATGTTGCCGCCGATGACCTGCTGATCCGGCCAGGCGCTCTTGATTTTGCGCACCATCTGCAGCACGCTGCTCGAGTGACCGTGCGCCGTATCGACGACGATCACGTCGACGCGCGCCTCGCGCAGCGCCTCGACGCGCTTCAAGGTGTCTGCGCCGGTGCCGACTGCGGCGCCGACGCGCAAGGCGCCGCGCTCGTCCTTCGCGGCGCGCGGGAAACTCGGTGGCCTTCTGAAAATCCTTGACCGTGATCATGCCCTTCAGATTGAAGCTCTGATCGACGACCAGCACTTTCTCGATGCGGTGTCTTGTGCAGGAGCGCGAGCACTTCGTCCTTCGGCGCGTTCTCGCGGACGGTGATCGAGCTGCTCCTGCGGCGTCATGACGGTCGAGACCGGCGAATCGAGCTTCGTCTCAAAACGCAGGTCGCGGTGAGTGACGATGCCGACGGCCTTCGAACCGACGACGACGGGCACGCCGGAGATGTTCTTGGCGCGCGTCAGCTCGAGAACTTCGCGGATCGTCTTGTCAGGGGAGATCGTGATCGGATCGTGAATGACGCCGCTTTCGAACTTCTTGACGCGGCCCACTTCACGCGCCTGATTCTCGATGCTCATGTTCTTGTGGATGATGCCGATGCCGCCTTCCTGCGCGATGGTGATGGCGAGACGCGCCTCGGTGACCGTGTCCATGGCCGCGGAAACGACGGGCAGATTGAGACGAATGGTGCGGGTAAGCTGCGTGCTCAGGTCAGCGTCGCGCGGCAGGAAATCGGAGTACGCCGGGACCAGGAGCACGTCATCGAAGGTGAGTGCTTCCTCGAGGATACGCATGGGGGCCGCCCACGGGTTATCGATGAAAGCGCGCCATTGTACGCGGCGGGGGGGCGCGAGGCTACAGGCGTGAGGTGGCGGCCCACGGCAAGATCGACGTGATCGGCGCGCTGTCGCCTGTAGCCGGCAGCCTGTAGCCTTCCTGTATGCCGTCCGATCTCGAATTCGACTTTTCCACGCCCGCCCCTGCCGCCAGCGACGGCCGCGACGTCTATACGCCGGCTCGCCTGAACCGCGAGGCGCGGACGCTGCTGGAGCGCGGTTTCCCGGCGTTGTGGCTCGAAGGCGAGATTTCGAACCTCTCGCGCCCCTCGTCCGGGCACTGGTACTTCTCGCTGAAAGACGAAGCGGCGCAGCTGCGCTGCGCGATGTTCCGGCAGCGAAACCTGCTCGCCCGCTTTACGCCGAAGGACGGCATGCACGTGCTCCTGCGCGGTCGCGTGAGCCTGTACGAGCCGCGAGGCGACTACCAGTTCATCGCCGACCACATCGAGGAAGCCGGCGAAGGCGCGTTGCGCCGTCGTTTCGATCTGCTCAAGACGAAGCTGGCGCTGGAAGGCCTGTTCGCCGCTGAGCGCAAGCGACCGCTGCCCTCCTTGCCGCGACGGATCGGCGTCATTACTTCGCCGACGGGCGCCGCGATCCGCGATGTACTGCACATCCTGCGACGGCGTTTTTGCACGATCCCTGTGCTGATCTATCCGGTGCCGGTGCAGGGCGCCGCGGCGGCGGCGCAAATCGCGGCGACCATTCGCCTCGCGTCTGCGCGCGCGGAATGCGACGTGCTCATCCTGGCGCGCGGCGGCGGATCGCTCGAGGATCTGTGGGCCTTCAACGAAGAGATCGTCGCTCGCGCGATTTTCGAGTCGTCCATTCCCGATCGTCAGCGGCGTCGGGCACGAGGTGGACTTCACGATCGCCGATTTCGTCGCCGATCTGCGGGCGCCGACGCCGTCCGGCGCTGCGGAGCTGGTCGCTCCCGATTGCAGCGAGTGGTTGCGCAACGTTGCGTTGCTGGGCCGAAGACTCACCGTTGCACTCAATCGCGGGCTCGCCGTGCAACGGGACCGGTTCACGTGGGTGGAACGGCGGCTCGCCATGCTGCATCCGGGCGTGGAACTGCGTCAGCAGGCGCAGCGGCTCGATGAGGTCGAACAGCGCTTGCTGCACATCCTCCGGCGCCAACTGGCTGAGCGTCGCGCGGCGCTCACGCAGTTGGGCGCGCACCTGCGCCAGCAGTCTCCGGCGTTGCGCGTTGCGGCCGCAAGCGGTCGCCTCAGCGTCGCCCGTTCGAGAGTGACTGCGGCGCTGCATCGACGCCTTGCGGCGCTGCGCAGCCGCGTGGCGGTTGCGGCGGGAACGCTGGATGTCGTCAGTCCGCTCGCGACTCTGCAGCGCGGCTACGCGATCGTGACTGATGCGGCGGGCCACGTTGTGACGGACGCGGCGGCGGTGCGGACTGGCGACGTGCTACATGCACGGCTGGCGCGCGGCGTCGCACAGGTGCGCGTGGAGCGCACCCTCCCGCCGGATGAGAGTCAGGACCCAAAGACATGAGGTTTCGTCGTCGAATTATCCTGCTATCGCTGCTGTCGCTGACAGCCGTTCTCGCCTCGCCCGTGCACGCGCTCGAACTGCCGAAGGAGCGCCGCGTCCCGGGCGGCGTCGCGCTGGTGGAAATCCCGGGCGGTGACGCGGCGCCGCTCGCCACCGTCGACGGTCAACGCGCTGCAGTCGTACGGCGCGCTGACCGCTGGGTCGCAGTGATCGGCATTCCGCTGGCGGCGGAACCCGGCCCACGCAAAGTGGAGGTGACGACTGAGCATGGCGTGAAGGAGGTTTCGTTTGAGGTGGTCGAGAAGCGCTATCGGACGCAACATCTGACCGTCAAGAACCAGCGGCACGTCGAGCCCAATCCCGAGGACCTGCAGCGGATAACGCTCGAGCGCGAGCGGTCCGACACAGCGCTGTCCATGTTCAGTACCGACGCGCTTCCGATCTTTCAACTGGGCGCACCGGTCGAGGGGGTCCGGTCTGACTCCTACGGCTCACGTCGCTACTTCAACGGGCAGCCGCGCAATCCGCATTCCGGCATGGACATCGCCGCCGCGAAAGGCACGCCGGTCGTCGCGCCGGCCGCAGGCGCCGTCGTCGAAGCCGGGGCCTTCTTCTTCAACGGGAACACGTTGTTCATCGATCACGGCCACGGCCTCGTGACGATGTACTGCCACCTCGATAGCGTGAAAGTGAAGCCCGGCGATCGCGTCGCGAGGGGGCAGTTGATTGGTACTGTGGGCGCCACAGGACGGGTCACTGGCCCGCATCTGCACTGGGGCGTGGCGCTCAATCACGCCATGGTCGATCCGGCCTTGTTTCTCGCCGACAGCGAATAGCCGGCGCGTAGGTTCCTGGCGCGCTTCCCGACGCCCGGTGACTGCAAGCGCCCGAAAGATGACCGAAGGACCCTGCCCCGCGGGACGCGGGTGGGCGGCGTCCCTAAGGCTTCCTGAGAAAGTCGCCCATGACCGGCCTGAAGCGGTCCATATCGACCAGGAATGAATCGTGGCCCTGCAGCGAGTCGAGTCGCGCGAACTCGACCTGCTTGCCGCCAGCCGCGAGGCCCTCCGCCAGCTCCTCTTGTTGCTCAATCGGAAACAGCAGATCGGTCGTCACGCCGACGATCAGCGCTCGCTCGACCTTGAAACGCTTCAGGGCTTCCGACACCGAGCCCCCATGGTCGGCAAGATCGAACAGATCCATGGCGCGTGAGATGTAGAGATAGCAGTTCGGGTCGAACTGCCCGATGAACTTCGCGGCGTGATTCTCCAGGTAGGATTCGACCTCGAAGTCGATGCCGAACGGATCCCCTGGCTTGCGCTCGACGCTCGCACGCTCGCGCCCAAAACGCCGGGCCCATTCTTTCGCCGACCGGTAAGTGATCATTCCCAGCTTGCGCGCCAGCCGCATGCCCTGCACCGGAATCGAGTCGGCGGAGTAGTTGCCCTCGCGCCAGTCCGGATCCCGGCGGATCATTTCCCGCTGCAGTGAGCGCAGTGCAATGGAGAACGGTTGGGAGCGCGCCGCGGCGGAAATCGACACGAGGCTGCGCGCCTCGTCCGGAAACAACGCGCAATACGCGAGCACTGTCATGCCCCCGAGCGACGAGCCGACGACGGCTGCGAGCTTTCTGATCCCGAGCGAGGCGACGACCTCATGTCCCGCGCGTGCGATGTCCTCGACCGTGAGCACCGGAAAACTTAGCCGATACGGCTTACCGGTCGCAGGATTGATCGACGCCGGCGAAGTCGACCCGAATGGGCTCCCGAGCGAGTTTATGCAGATGACGAAGAAGCGCCGTGTATCGATCGGCCGTCCCGGACCGATCATGTCCTCCCACCAACCCGGCGAGGGATCTTCAGTCGACGACGCCGCATGGGCCGACGGCGACAAGCCCGTGAAGATCAGTACGGCGTTGTCGTGACAGAAGCCGATATCGCCCCAGGTCTCATAGGCGATTTCGACCCCAGGCAGCGCCCCGCCGCGCCGCATTTCGAAAGGCCGATCGAGCTTCAGTATTTTTCTTGCCGAGGCCATGGCTCACGCTAATCAGAAATATGGCCGCAAAAAGGCGCAAAAAGCGCAAAGCCAAGACGGAACGCCGAGCCCTCAGACTGCGATAAAGCGTCTGAAGTGTACCCAGTCCGATGACCGCGAGCGCATGCCGCATCCGAATGAATAAATTCCGAGGCCCGACTCAAGCGCATCCGGTTTTGCGCCTTTTTGCGCCTTTTTGCGGCCATTGCTCTTATTTCTTCACTCGCCGCATCAGTCGCTGCCGCGACCGGCGCTGGCGGGGGGTCAGTTCGTTGCGCTTGCCCTTGAACGGGTTTTCGTCGGAGCGGAACTCGATGCGGACCGGCGTGCCTTCCAGGCGGAAATTCTTGCGGAATACGTTCGACAGATAGCGCCTGTACGCATCCGGCACATGCTGCACCTGATTGCCATGGACGACGATGATCGGCGGGTTGCGGCCGCCCTGGTGCGCATAGCGCAGCTTGATGCGGCGTCCGCGCACAAGCGGCGGCTGGTGCTGCTCGATTGCGGTTTCCAGCACGCGCGTCAGCTCCGGCGTCGCCATCTCGCGCATGGATGCGTCATACGCCTGACTCACAGCCCGCATGAGCTCGCCGACGCCGGTGCCGTGCAACGCCGAGATGAAATGCACCGGCGCGAAGTCGAGAAACGGCAACCGCAAATCGAGACCGGCGCGAATCTCATCGCGCTTGTCGGAGGCGATGCCGTCCCACTTGTTGACGGCGATGAGCAGCGCACGACCCCGTTCGGCCACCATCCCGAGGAGAGTCGCATCCTGTTCGGCCACGGTATCGTGCGCATCGATGACGCCGATGACGACGTTCGCCGAATCGACGGCCTGCAGCGCCTTGATGACGCTGAATTTCTCGATCGCTTCCTCCACCCTGGCGCGGCGTCGCACGCCCGCCGTATCGATCAGCGTGTAGCGCCGTCCGTCACGTTCGAAGGGCACGAACACCGCATCGCGCGTCGTGCCCGGCTCATTGAACGCAATGAGCCGCTCTTCCCCGAGCAGGCGATTGATCAGTGTGGACTTGCCGACGTTCGGGCGGCCGATCACGGCGACGCGAATATCGTCCGGACCCGCCGCGTCGGCGTCTATGAAAGCCTCGAATCCCGCGAGCGCTTGCTCCATCAACGCACGTACGCCGTCCCCATGCGTCGAGGAAATCGACTGCGGGTCGCCAAGTCCGACCTGGTAGAACTCCGCCGCCGCCGTGGATGCGTCGAGCCCTTCGGCCTTGTTCACTACCAGGATGACTTTCTTGTCGAGCTTGCGGAGCGTCTGCGCGATGAAATGGTCGGAGGGCGCAAGGCCATCGCGCGCGTCGACCAGGAACAAGACGCGGTCTGCCTCATCGATGGCGCGCAGCGCCTGTTTCGCCATCAACTGTTCTACTCCCTGTGCATCGACGACCAGCCCGCCGGTGTCGACGACGAGATAGGGCACAGGCCCCATCTTGCCGTAGCCGTAGTTGCGGTCGCGCGTCAGCCCCGGCAGATCAGCAACGAGCGCGTCGCGGGTGCCGGTCAGAAGATTGAACAGCGTCGACTTGCCCACGTTGGGCCGTCCGACGAGCGCGATGACGGGAAGCATGTGGGAAGTGACTAGCGGACAGCGGATAGATAGCCAGAGCCGGACACGGAGGTGCACGACAGCATTGGGGAAATCACAGACTCAGCCTGGCGCGCCGTCTCCGGATTTTGACTATCCGCCATCCGCTACCCGCTTATCAGCTTCCGACTCGATCGCCTGCGACCGGAACGCGAGCAGTTTGCCCGAGTCCGTTTGCACCAGCACCCCTGCGTCAGAGGTGACCGGCATGTTGGTGATTCGCTCGCCGTCCGTCTTCTGGCGCGCGACGATTTCGCCGGTCTGCTTGTCGAGCCAGTGCAGATAGCCCTCGAAGTCTCCTACCACCAACGCATCGCCGTCGATCGCAGGCGCCGTCAGTCCGCGGCGCTTGAGCGTATCTTGCTCCCACAACACCGAGCCATCGTTGCGGCGCATCGCCACCACGACGCTGTCGGCGTTCGTGAGATAGAGGTTCTGATCATCCATCGAAAAGCCTCGATAACTCGAAGCGTCGCGCGCCCACCAGATCTGTCCGGACTCGAGCGCGAGCATCGCGACGCGCCCCTGAAAACCGACGACGAATATGTCGTCGCCGGACACATGGGCCGGGGCGTCGATGTCCGCGAGGCGTTCAAGTTCGGTCCGCCCGCCCGGCGCGTTGACGACGACATCCCACAGCACATCGCCATTGCGCGGATCGATCGCGAGCACCTTGCCGTTGTCGAAGCCGGCGATGATGCGATCTTCCGCGAGGACCGGCGGTGCAGTGCCTCGCAACGACAGCCGCGGCACGGCCTCATCGAGCGCCCAGCGGCTTGCGCCGTCCGACGCCGAAAGCGCATCGATGTGGCCGTCGACTGTGCGCACGATCACAAGATCGTTCACGACCAGCGGTCGAGCAAGCACCTCGCTGCCGACGGATTTGCGCCAACGCTCGGCGCCATTCGTCGCATCGAGCGCTATCAGGTCCCCGTCGCTGGAGCCAAGGACCACGATCCCAGCGGCCACCTCCGGACCGGCGGAGAGCGGTAATTTCGTCTTTACTGACCACCCGCGTCGGCCAGTATCGGCCGCCATCGACACGACGTCGCCATTGTGACCGGCCGAGTACACGACGCCCTCGACGATCACCGGCCGCAAGGCCAGCCTGAGCCGCTCCGAATTGCCGCCAAGGCCGCTGGTCCACACACGCCTGACGTCGCGCTTCGCGACGATGTCGGTCAGCTCCGCTGGCGGGTCGATCTCCTTGTCGCCGCTGCATGCGGCGATGGCGATCAGCGCCGCGGCGACGATAGTCTGTTGCGCCAGCGATCTGATTGACGTCTTCATGGCTGACCCTGTGCGAGCGCGGGACGGTCGCCGCCCACGTCCTGTAGCTTGAGTTCGAGCAGCGTGCGGTCGATCTGCGGATCGGCGTTCATCCCCAGTGCGGCCGCGTATTCGGCGCGAGCGCCTTCCTGGTCGCCTTTCGCAGCCAGCGCATCGCCGCGAACCTCGCGCGCCTGGGCAGCGAAGGCGCCGGCCGATTCGGCGTCGACAAGCTTCAGGGCGTCGTCGTGCTTGCCCTGCTGGATCAGCAGCCGCGCCGTGCGCAGCCGGGCGAGCTGGGCGAGCTCCTTGTCGGTCGCAGTCGCCGTGACCTCCTGCAGTAGCGCTATGGCTTCATCCAGCTTGCCGGCCTCGACGTGGGCCTTCGCCAGCAGCAACCGCGCCTGCTGCGTGTACGCGGAGCGACTGTGATCGTTCGACAAATCGTTCTTGAGCCGCGCAGCCTGCTCAACGTTCTGGGATTGCAGCGCGCCCTGGACGTCGGCGTACAGCTTCGCGGCCTGCTCGGCGCGCTGATCGCGATAGACCTGCCAGTAGCGCCAGCCGGCGAGCAGCGCGAGGCCGAGCACAACGCCGCCGATAATCCAGCGCCAGTTGTCGCGCCACCAGCTGCGGAGCGCCTCTTCCTGTTCACGATCGGACAGATAGTCGTCAACCATGGTGTAGTCAGTAAATTGAAATGTTGAAACTATGAGGCTACAGGCTGCGGGCTACAGGCAACAGCCAGAGAACGAAAGAGCAATTATCCTCTGACTGTAGCCTGTAGCCTGTAGCCTGTAGCCGCTCAAGGGTCAGGCCTGAGCCGTTTCGCAAGCTCGCCCGTCAGCGCCTCCCAGGAGATTTCCACCTGCGGCGCTTCGATGCGCAATGCCTTCAGACCGGCGACACGCCGTTCCGTTTCAGCATCGCCCAGGATCAACGCCCATTGCGCGCCGCTCTTGTCCGCGCGCTTGAGCTGGGACTTGAAGCTGCCGCCGCCGCAGTTGACTTCGATGCGCAGGCTGGGCAGTTCATCGCGCAGCCGCTCGATGAGGCTCAGCCCCACGGCTTCGGCGGACTCGCCCGCGACGACCGCATATACATCCGGGGAATTGCTTGCAGTCTCGCCATGCTGCACGCGCAGGAGATCGACAATGCGCTCCTGCCCGAGCGCCCAGCCTACGGCCGGCGTCGGCTCTCCTCCGAGCTGCATCACCAGCCCGTCGTAGCGCCCGCCAGAGCACACCGCTCCCTGCGAACCAAGCTCGGTCGTGACCCACTCGAACACGGTGTGCGAATAGTAGTCGAGCCCCCGCACCAGCCGCGGATTGACGACGTATTCCACTTGAGCCGCGTCCAGATGGCGACGCAGCCCGTCGAAGTGCTGACGCGATTCCGCATCGAGATACTCGGTGAGCACCGGCGCCGCCGCGATCAGCTCCTGCAGCTCCGGATTCTTGCTGTCGAGAATGCGCAGCGGATTGCCGTCGAGCCGTCGCAAACTGTCGGCGTCGAGTCGCGCCTTGTGCGCGGAAAAGTATTCCACGAGCTTTTCCCGATAGGCGCGCCGCGACCCCGACGTGCCCAGTGAGTTGAGATTGAGCTCCACGCGCTCGACGCCGAGGCGTTTCAGCAGGCGCGCGCTCAGCAGGATCAATTCAGCGTCGATGTCGGGTCCCGCATAGCCGAACGCCTCGGCGTCGAGCTGATAAAACTGCCTGAATCGTCCGCGCTGGGGCTTCTCGTGCCTGAACATGGGGCCTGCGCACCACACGCGCTGGCGCTGATTGTGCAGCAGCCCGTTGGTGATCATGGCGCGCACGATGCCGGCGGTCGCCTCGGGCCGCAGCGTCAGCGAATCACCGCCCGGATCCTCGAAAGTGAACATCTCCTTCTGGACGATGTCGGTGAATTCGCCGATCGATCGCTTGAACAGCGCAGTGTGCTCAACGATCGGCACGCGGATTTCCTGATACGCGTACGACGCGAACAACTCGCGCGCGACGCTTTCCAGTCGCTGCCAGGCGGCGATATCCGCCGGCAACACATCGTTCATGCCGCGGGGAGGCTGGATCTGCTGCTGACTCACTCGACGATCGCTCCGCTCTTCATCGGCCGCTTCCCGGCGTGACGCCTCCTGCCGCGTCGATGACGAATTTCGAGGCGTCCCGCCCCGCGCGTCGCGGGATCACGATGGGCTCATCATTGACCTGTGCGCTGACGGCCGACGCGGCGCCAAGCGTCACACGCAGCGGCGGCGTTCCGGACAAAGTGCGCACGCGTCCCGGCGCACCCATATCAAACATCAGTCTGTCGCCGTCGGCGTCGTAGACCTCCGCCCACGAAGCGTCGCTGAACTCCAGACGCAGACGGACCACCGGACCGTTCGATGCAGGAGCGGCGACGGCGGGCGTGTGCGCAGCGGGCGCGGCCGGCGCTGGGCCGTCGGGTTCCACCACCGTCTGCTGCGCGTGCCGCGGCTCGAGTGGAGATTGCGGTGCGACAGTCGGCGCGGGCTGCGAATCCTCGACCTGCGGGACTGTCGGCGCTCCGGCAGGTGCGGTTACGACAGGCGCAGCAGAAGTCGTCAACAGATTGACAATCCACCACGCGACTGCCGCGGCGACCAGCAACGCCGCAACGAGCAGCGGCGTCTTGAGCGAAATTCGCTCAGTACGGGGCGGCGCATTCACGGACGTGGGAATCGGCGTCGGTTCGACCGGAACGTCGCTCAGGGCCACGTAGCGCGCTATCACCAGTTCAGGCGCCAGACCGAGCTGCGTCGCGTACTTCCGCAAGTGTCCTTTCGCATACACCGGAGCGCCAAGCGCGACGAAGCGATTCTCCTCGATGGCTTCCACGATCCAGGCGTCGAGGTGCATATCTTCCGCGGCTTGCTGGATCGACAAGCGTCGGCGCTCGCGTTCGCGCCGCAGCAGCTCACCGGGCGTGACGGGCTCGGCGGCCTGCGCTCCTTCCTCGCCCGCGGCTGCATTCATCCGGGGTTCCGCTCGGACTCAAGCAACTCCTTCGTCTGAGCCGCATTGGGATACTCGCTCTTCAGCCGCCGCGCGTAATGCTGCGCCTCGGCAGTGTTGCCGAGACTGCGCTCGATCCGGTGACCAAGCCAGAGCGTCGCAGGACTCGTGCGGCCGACCTCCATGTAACGCTGCAGGAAAGCTCGCGCCGAAATGTACCGAGCCTGCTGAAACTCCATGTCCGCCATCTGCAGCAGCGCCTCCGCGAATCGCGGTTTGAGCTGGAGCGCGCGGCGATAGTGCTCTTCAGCGCGTTTCAGATCGCCTGCGTTGCGCGAGCAGTTGCCGGCGTTGAGCAAGGCGACCTCCGGAGTCTTGTACAGCGGGTTCGCCGCAGCCTCGAGCGCCTGCTTCTCGCCGCGGGCGAACTTGTTCTTCTGACACAGGAAGACCGCGTAATTGTTGCGGATGTCCGCGTTCTGCGGATCGAGCGACACAGCCCGTTCGTAATGCGAGTCCGCTTTCTTCTCGTCCCCGAGGCG
The DNA here is from genome assembly GCA_963723505.1 of uncultured Gammaproteobacteria bacterium. Taxonomy (GTDB): domain Bacteria; phylum Pseudomonadota; class Gammaproteobacteria; order Steroidobacterales; family Steroidobacteraceae; genus Steroidobacter. The sequence goes on along the minus strand of CAVRQU010000011.1, from coordinate 137,009 downwards.
GTCATACAGCATTCCCGCGATCGAGTGCGTACTCGCGTTGCGCGAATCCTGTTCGAGCGAGCGTTCGATCTTCTCCTTCGCCCCCGCGAGGTTTCCCTTGCGCAGATAGTCGATCCCGAGCTCGCGGTTGATCTCGGCGGCGCGCTCCGGCTGCGGCTTCGAGCGTCCCGACTCGTTGCTGACGCACGCGGCAAGCATCAGGCTCGCACACGCAATCACCGTCGTTCGATTCAAGATTGCACCGCCACTGAAACAAGTTTCGAACCGAGACGCACAGTCGTGCGGTCATGAACTCGGCCCACGAGCTGCCCGCATGCGGCGTCGATGTCGTCGCCGCGCGTCCGCCGCGTCGTGGCGATCACACCGTTTGCATTCAGTATGTCGCGAAAGCGTTCAATCGCCGCCGCGCTCGAGCGTCGATAGCGCGTTCCCGGAAACGGATTGAACGGGATCAGATTCATCTTCGCCGGGCGGCCCTTGAGGAGCCTCACCAGCTCGTACGCGTGTTCGGGATGGTCGTTCACGCCGTCGAGCATGACGTATTCGAAGGTAATGCTGCGCGCATTCTGTTTGTCGACGTACTGCCAGCAGGCGTCCAGCAGCTCCGCGATGGGATGCTTGCGGTTGATCGGCACGAGCTCATCGCGGAGGCGATCGTTCGGCGCGTGCAGTGAAACCGCCAGCGCGCAGTTCGTTTCCTCAGCGAGCCTCAGCATCTGCGGCACGAGGCCCGAAGTGCTCACGGTCACGCGTCGCCGCGAAATGTCGAAACCAAGATCGTCCATGAGAATCTCGGCGGCCGGAACGACGTTGCGGTAGTTGGCGAGCGGTTCGCCCATGCCCATGAACACGACGTTCGTGATCACGCGATCTTCGCCCGGCGCGAATCCCAGTTCGCGATTCGCGAGCCAGACCTGTCCGACGATCTCAGCGGCGGAGAGATTGCGATTGAAGCCCTGCTGCCCCGTCGAGCAGAACGTGCAGTCCATGGCGCAGCCGACCTGGCTCGATATGCATAACGTGCCTCGGCCCGGCTCCGGGATGAACACCATCTCGATGCCTTGCGCCGCCCCCATCGACAGCAGCCACTTGCGTGTGCCGTCGGCCGAAGCCTGCGTCATCGTGATCTCGGGCGTGGCGACTTCGAGCGACTTCCTTCAGGCGCTCGCGAAAGACCCTGGCGAGATCGGTCATCTGATCGAAATCGCTGACGTGACGCTTGTAGAGCCACTTCATCAGCTGACGCGCGCGAAACGGCTTCTCGCCCATCTGCCCGATGAACGCCTCGAGCTCGGCGCGCGTCAGGCCGAGCAGGTTGGTTTTCGCTGGTGCGGTGTTCATGGAATTGTCGGGAATCGGGAGTCGGGATGTTTGTACAGGTGACGGACTGGGAATCACACTATCTTGATCTTGCGATTCCCCTTTCCCGATTCCCTACTCCCTATTCCCGATCTCTGGCTCAGCGCGCGCGCGGGCAAAGATCCGCAGCGGCGAAGAAGTAGGCGATTTCGTTCCTCGCATTCTCGACGCTGTCCGAACCGTGCACGACATTCTCTTCGATGCTGGTCGCAAGATCAGCGCGAATAGTGCCCTTGTCCGCCTTCTTTGGATCCGTTGCGCCCATCAGGTCGCGATTCTTGCTGACGGCGTTTTCACCCTCGAGCACCTGAACGACGACCGGGCCTGAACTCATGTATTTCACGAGATCCCTGAAGAACGGACGTTCGCGATGAACTGCGTAGAAGCCCTCGGCCTGCGCCTGGGTCAGCTGCATCATGCGTGCAGCGATGATCGTAAGGCCTGCCTGCTCGAAGCGGCGATAGACCTCGCCGATCAGGTTCTTTTGCACGCCGTCGGGCTTAACAATCGAAAGAGTACGTTCAAGCGCCATGGAATCGTCGTCCTCGAGGCTGCATTTCAGCCCCATTTAATCAATGTGAATCAATGTATTGGGAAGGACCCTGCGAGCCGCACGACTTCGTTGTCGGGAGGGCTGCCGCTGCGCGCGCGCAGTCTACCCGGCGAGACCGGGAGCGGCAAGAAAATGAATGGCGGCGAGGGGTTAGGAAAAGGCGTGAGACTCAAGGCTCATAAGATTTCGCCTGAACGTCCGCTCGGGACCGGCGCGGCGCCCGTCTCATTCTCACACCGTGAAGCTCTCGCCGCAGCCGCACTCGCCCTTCACGTTGGGATTGCGGAAGCGAAACGCCTCGTTCAGTCCCTGCTTGATGAAGTCGATTTCGGTGCCGTCCACGAATCCGAGGCTGCGACCGATCCACGATCACTTTGACGCCGCGGTCCTCGAAAACCACGTCATCGGCGCCGATATCGTCGGCGTAATTCACAACATAGGCGAACCCTGAACAACCCGTCTTTTGCACAGACAGGCGCAGACCCACGCCATGTCCTCGACGCGTGAGGAACGACTGAACACGGGAAGCGGCGGCTGGCGTGAGCGAAATGGACATAGGTTTGGGATTCGGTACTCGGGATTCGGGATATCGGGATTCGGGACTTCGGGCCTTCGACCAAGATTGCGGCGTCGCTGTCGCCCGTCAAGAGCGCGCCGAACCAATCGTGCATGATCTTATGTCCGCTTGCGCCAGCTTTCCGCAAGTGCACGCACGGCGTCCTCAAGAATGAGAAGTCGGCCACGTTTTTCCGGCCGGGGCCTCGAGCGCATCCGCAGCTTCCCGCCAGTTCCAGTCAAGGAGATCCGCGCGCGTAGCGCCCACCAGGCGCTCGCTCAGCCATGAACCCGCCGCAATGCAGTGAGGACACCCGTACGCCTCGAAGCGCATCGCCCTGATCCGCTCGTCGGCAATCTTTGCACTCAGCGTAAATCTGACGCCCTGCTCGACCCGCCCCGCTTCGCCGACAATGACATCCGACGCCGGCGTAAAACGACCGGTGTTGCGCGGGCGCTCGAAATGGTCGATGACGTGGTCCGCGTAGGCTGCGGCGCTCGTATGCGACCCGCGCGCCTCGGCACGGCTGCGATCCCATGAACTCACGGAATTTACAGAGCCTTCTTTCGACAAGTCATATCGTTGAACGTTCGTCCGTGCGGAGCTTCGCTAGGGTACCTCTGCACAGGCGCCATCCGATGAGCCCATCAGATTTCCAGACCCCGTCTTTCAACCAGTTGCATCTTGAGAGCACAGGGTAGTCGACCTGTGCAGAGCTTCCCTAGGCCGAGGAAGCGAGTGACCGCAGCCTTGCGACCTCCCGCGTGACGGCCGCGACCGCGACGTCGACTTCCTCCGCGGTCGTAAACCGACCCAGGCTGAATCGCAGCGAGCTCTGCGCAAGTTGATCGCTGCGACCGAGCGCCCGCAGCACGTAGGAAGCCTCCTCCGACCCCGAAGAGCATGCAGCGCCCGCCGACACGGCCAGCTCGCGCAAAGCGAACTGCAGGCTCTCGCCTTCGACGCCGTGGAAGCTGACGTTGAGCAGGCCTGCGACGCGCTGCTCGGGATGCCCGTTCAGCTCGACGCCGCCGAGCACGGCGATGCCTCGCCACAGGCGATCGCGCAATGAGCGAATGCGTTCCACATCCTGAGCGCGCTCCCGCTCCGCAATCTCAAACGCCATGCCCATACCGACGATCTGATGCGTGGCGAGCGTGCCCGAGCGCAGACCGGATTCCTGACCGCCGCCAAACATCAGCGGCCGCAAGCCGACGGGCGGCTTGCGCCGCACGTACAGAGCGCCGACGCCCTTCGGTCCGTAGGTCTTGTGCGCCGTGAGCGACAGCAGGTCCACCTGCATCGCCTCGACGTCGATGGGCAGCTTGCCCGCGCTCTGCGCCGCGTCGACATGAAATGTGACGCCGCGGTCGCGACAGATCGCGCCCACTGCCGCTGCATCCTGAATGACGCCGGTCTCGTTGTTCACATGCATGAGCGATACGAGCTGCGTATCGGCGCGCAGAGCCGCGTCAACCTGTTCCGGGCGTACGACGCCGTCCGCGGCGGGCTTCAGCCATGTGACTTCGAAACCCTCCCGCTCGAGCTGCTTCAGCGCATCGACGACCGCCTTGTGCTCGGTGCGCGCCGAGATCACATGACGACCCCGATCCGCGCGGAACCTCGCAGCGCCGAGGATCGCCAGGTTGTCGGACTCTGTCGCACCCGACGTCCACACGATGCACTCCGGTCTTGCGCCGATCGAGGCCGCGACCTGCGCCCGCGCCTTCTCGACGAGCGCGCGCGCGCGCCGTCCGTACTCGTGCCCGACCGATGAGGGGTTGCCATGCGCACCCTCCGGCCGCAGGCATTCGATCATGACTTCGGCGACGCGTGGATCGACCGGCGTCGTGGCTGCGTAGTCGAGATAGATGGGCTGATCGTGTATTCATGATGAGACTTGCCTGCCTGCGGGGCGTCGGCGCGACTGGACCGCCGTCAGTATGCCGCGCAGGATATTCATTTCATTCTGATCGAGCTGCGCCCGATTGAACAGACCGGCGAATGCGCGTCATCAGATGCCCGCCTCCGGTGCGATCGCGAAAGTCGATTTCCTCGAGCACTCGTTCGATGTGCTCGTACAGTCGCGACATCTCGTCCGCCGTCGCGAGCGGCACGTCGGGCGGCGGCGGCGCTGGCGCTTCCGGCCGCATCAGCAGCCACAGCTCGTATGCGATCACTTGCACGGCCATCGCGAGATTGAGCGAGCTGTACTCGCTGCTCGGTGGGAATCGTCACCAGCAGATTGCAGCGCGCCAGCTCGACGTTCGTCAGCCCGATCCGCTCGGAGCCGAACACTACCGCGACATCGCCCGCTCTGCTGGCCTGGACGATCTGTCCGGCGCAGGCGCGCGGCTCCACCAGATCCCATGGCAAGTGGCGCTGGCGCGCGCTCGTCCCGACCACGAGGCCGCAGTCGGCGATTGCGTCCTCGAATTCCTCGTGCACGTGCGCAGCCGCCAGAATGTCGTCGGCGCCCGACGCGCGCGCTGTCGCGTCGGCGTTCGGAAAAAATTTTGGCCGCACCAGATGCAGTTCGTGCAGCCCCATGTTCTTCATCGCGCGCGCGACGGCGCCGATGTTGCCTGGGTGATTGGGGTCGACGAGAACGATGCGGATGGACATGGATCGATGCTGGTATTCTAGCCGGCCCCGGCTGCGCCCGGCCCCGCTCTTTACCAGCTCCCGCTCACTGACCAGCTCTGCTCGATCTCGAGGCCTCGTTCCATGCAACCTTTGCTCAATATCGCCATCCGCGCCGCGCGCCGCGCCGGCGAAGTCATCATCCGCGGCATGAATCGGTGCACCGTCTGGACGTGCGCGCCAAGGGTCAGAACGATTTCGTCACCGAAATCGACACGCAGGCAGAGCTCGAAATCATCGAGATCGTCCGCAAGCACTATCCCGATCACGCCGTTCTGGGCGAGGAAAGCGGCCAGACAGGCGGTCCCGCCGAAGCGAGTTCGTGTGGATCATCGACCCGCTCGACGGCACGACCAACTTCGTGCACGGCTTTCCGCAGTTCGCCGTGTCTATCGGCGTGCAACGGCGCGGCCGCATGGAGCACGGCGTCGTGTACGACCCGCTGCGTCAGGAGCTGTTCACCACCTCGCGCGGCGACGGCGCGCAGCTCGACGGCAAGCGCATCCGCGTCAGCAGTCACGTCGGGTCTCGATCGGGCGCTGATCGGCACCGGCTTTCCGTACCGCGCCAATCTGCAGTGGCTCGACAACTACATGGCGATGATGAAGGTCGTCACGCAGGCCACCGCCGGCATTCGCCGTCCGGGCGCCGCTGCGCTCGATCTCGCCTATGTCGCCGCTGGACGCCTCGATGCATTCTGGGAGTTCGGCTTGTCGCCCTGGGATACGGCGGCGGGAATGCTCCTGATCACTGAAGCCGGCGGACTGGTCGGCACGCTGACCGGCGGCGAATACAAGCATCAGGGTCACATTCTCGCGGGCTCGCCCAAAGTATACGCAGCGCTGCTGGAAGTGCTGGCGCCTCATGTTCCGGAGTCGTTGCGCAGCTGAGGGATTTTGCTGAGCGGCGCGGGCGGCCGTTCGCTTTTGCGCGAGTGCTCCGCTACAGTTCGCCGCACCGTCGACCCGGGGCTTTCAGCAAAAAATTATGATCAAGAATCTGTTCGCGACGAAACCCGTCCAGGATCTGGCCGCGTCCGGAGACAGCGGCGAATTGCGCCGCTCGCTCGGGCCCGCCGCTCTCACCGCCATCGGCGTCGGCGGCATCATCGGCACGGGCATCTTCGTGCTTACCGGTCTGGCCGCAGCGAATCACGCCGGACCGGCGATCGTGCTCGCCTTCATCCTCGCCGGCATCGGCTGCATCTTCGCCGGACTGTGCTATGCCGAGTTCGCCTCGATGATCCCGGTCTCGGGCAGCGCCTATGCCTACTCGTACGCGACGCTGGGCGAGTTCATCGCCTGGTTCATCGGCTGGAACCTGGTGCTTGAATATCTGTTCGCCGCTTCCACCGTCGCCGTGGGCTGGTCGCGCTATCTGGTCAAGTTGCTCGAGGCCCTGAAGATCAATTTCCTGCCGCCGGCGTTGACCAGCGCTCCGCTGGACATCATTCCGGGCCAGGGCCTCGTGCAAACCGGGGCGCTCGTCAATCTGCCTGCAGTGTTCGTAATCGCCGTCGTCACGTCGATTCTCGTCATCGGCATCCGTCAGTCGTCGTTCGTGAACGCGCTGGTCGTCGCGATCAAAGTCGGCATCGTCGTGCTGGTGATCGGCTTCGGGGCGTTCTATGTCGACGCGTCGAACTGGGAACCGTTCATTCCGCCGAACACCGGCGAATGGGGCGTATACGGCTGGAGCGGCATTCTGCGTGCGGCGGGCATCATCTTCTTCGCCTACATCGGCTTCGACGCTGTCTCGACCGCGGCGCAGGAGGCGAAGAATCCGCAGCGCGACATTCCCTTCGGCATTCTCGCCAGCCTCATCGTGTGCACGATCCTCTACGTGCTGATGTCCGCCGTGCTCACCGGCATGCTGCACTATCCCAAGCTCAACGATGCGGCGCCGGTCGCCGCTGCGCTGGAAGCGCATCCGTCTCTTCTCTGGCTGACGATCCCGGTCATCATCGGCGCCGTCGCCGGCCTCACTTCGGTCATTCTCGTCATGATGCTGGCGCAGTCGCGCATCTTCTATTCGATGTCGCGCGACGGCATGTTGCCGCCGGCGTTCCGAGCCTGCCATCCGCAATGGAAGACGCCGGTCTTTTCGACGGTTCTCACGGGCCTTGGGGCGGGTCTTGTCGGCGGCCTGTTCCCGATCGGCATTCTCGGCGAGCTCGTCTCGATCGGAACGCTGACGGCCTTTATCACCGTGTGCATCGGCGTGCTCGTGTTGCGCAAGACTCGCCCGGATCTGCCGCGACCGTTCCGCGTTCCGTGGCCCTGGTTCACCTGCCTGGGCGGCGTCATCTTCTGCGGCGCCATGGCGCTCGGCCTGCCCGGAGACACGTGGTTGCGGCTTGCGATCTGGACGGCGATCGGCGTCGTGATCTACTTCGCTTACGGATACCGCAACAGCGCGCTGCGCAAGCAAGAGGTCGATCAGCCCGCTGGGGCGCCTCGGAGATCCACGGCATGAACCAACCGTTGATCGTGATGCTCGGCGTCACGATCACTCCGTGGAAACTGATCGGCTACACGGGCGTGTTCCTGTTCGCCGGCCGTTGGTTCGTGCAACTCGCGGTGTCGGGAGTAAAGGGCAAGGTCGTCATGCCGACGACCTTCTGGTACATGAGCGCCGCCGGCAGCGTCCTGCTGCTCGGCTATTTCATCTTCGGCAAGAATGATTCGGTCGGCGTGCTCTCGAACCTGTTTCCCCTGTTCGTTGCGCTCTACAACCTCTATCTCGACCGGCGCGAGCGCCGCCGGCTACGCCGCGCCTGAGCCGCAGCTTGCGGGCGTTGCAGCGCCGGCTCAGTCGCCCGCGTCCCGCCCGCCGATGTAATCCTCCTCCATCGAGCCGCGCAGCCTGACAGGCTTTGCGGCGCGCTTGCGCATCCGGATGTTGAGCGTCTCGACGCCGACCGAGAACGCCATTGCGAAGTAGATGTAGCCCTTCGGGATGTGAAAGCCGAGACCTTCGCCCACGAGCGCCACGCCGATCAGAATCAGGAAGGACAGCGCCAGCATCTTGATGGTCGGATGGCGATCGACGAAATCGCTGATCGGGCCGGAAAGAAACATCATCACGATCACGGCGACGATGACCGCCGCGATCATGATTTCGACGTGATCCACCATTCCGACGGCGGTGATGACTGAGTCCAGCGAGAACACGATGTCGATGATCGCGATCTGCGTGATGACGCTCAGGAAGGTCGAATGCGCCTTCGCCTCCCTGTGCTGCTCCGCCCCTTCGAGGCTGTGATGGATCTCGAGCGTGCTCTTCGCCAGCAGGAACAACCCGCCGCCGATCAGGATCAGATCGCGTCCGGATACACCGACGGCGGAGACCGAGATCAGGTCCGCCGACAGTCCCATCACCCAGGTGATCGAGAGCAGCAGCAGGATGCGCGTGACCATCGCCAGCCCCAGGCCGATCGTGCGGCCGCGCGCCTGCTGATGTTTCGGCAGCCGACCGACGAGGATGGAGATGAAGATGATGTTGTCGATGCCGAGAACGATCTCCAGCGCGGTCAGCGTGACGAACGCAAGCCAGACCTGAGGATCGGTGAGCATCTCCACGCGTACGCTCCGGACAAGTTCAGTCGTTGCTCAGATCGACGGCGCCTCTGACGGCGCGAGACCCACACGGACGCGATGACGCCTATCGCAAGGAAGCCCACGATCACGCCCAGCGAAATCGCGTGCGAAATCTCGACGTGATGATGCAGCATCATCTTCACGCCGACGAATCCGAGGATGAAGATGAGGCTGAGCTTGATGTACTTGAACATCATCATCAGGCCGGCGATGGCGAAGTACAGCGAACGCAGTCCGAGAATCGCGAACGCGTTCGAGGTGAAGACGATGAACGGTTCCTGCGTGACCGCGAAGATGGCCGGAATCGAGTCGACGGCGAACACGACGTCGGCGAAGTCGACGAGCAGGAGCGTCACGAACAACGGCGTCGCCGCGCGCGCGCCGTCGACCCTGGTGAAGAATCGCTCGCCGTCGAGCCTCTCGGTGACCGGGTAGACGCGTCGCGCGAGGCGCACGAGCACGCTCTTGCCCGGATCGAACTGCTCCTCCTCGCTCTTGAGCATGCGCGCGGCGGACACCAGCAGAATCGCGCCGAACACGTAGAACATCCAGTCGAACGCATGGATCAGCGCCGCGCCCATCGCGATCATGGCGCCGCGCAGGACGATGGCGCCGACGATGCCCCAGAACAGCACGCGGTACTGATACTGCGGCGGGATCTTCATGAACGTGAAGATCACTGCGATGACGAAGATGTTGTCGACCGACAGCGACCATTCGAGCAGATACCCGGTGATGTACTGAATCGCAGCCTCGGCTCCGTGCGGGGCATTCGCGCCGAGAGCGCCAGCCGAACCAGTGGTGCTCGTAGACCCCGTACACCAGCGCGGCGAACGACAGGGCGACCAGAATCCAGACGACCGTCCAGCCGAGCGCCTGCCGCACCGCCATGGCGCGCGACTCGCGATGCAGGACGCCCAGATCGAGCGCAAGCACGCCGATGAATATCGCGAAGAAGCCGACCCAGACGATCAGGTTCATGAGAGGCTGTAGGCTGTAGGCTGCAGGCTGTAGCGAAAGAAGCATCCGGACTGACGTAGCGGCGGTGCTCGATGACGGAAGCAGACGACGGCGTTCTTGTTCTACCTACAGCCTACAGCCTACGGTCTACAGTCTTCTTCACGGCAGCGCGTCCAGCTCGGGATCTTCCTTCTTGATCGACATGAGATCCTGCGCCTTCAGCTTCATGTCGAGCGCGAGCGCGCCGGCGACGAAGATCGAGGAGTAAGTGCCGACGACCACGCCGACGATGATCGCGATCGAAAATCCCTCGAGCGTCTCGCCGCCGAAGAGGTACAGCGACACGACGACGAACAGCACGGAGAAGCTCGTCATCAACGTACGCGACAGCGTCTGGTTGAGCGCCGCGTTGATGCACTTCGGTCGGCGTCGCCTTGCGCATCAGCAGAAACACTTCGCGCACGCGGTCGAATACGACGACCGTGTCGTTGATGGAGTAGCCGATGACGGCCAGCACGGCCGCCAGCACCGCCAGATCGAACGTCATCTGCGTGGCCGCGAAAAAGCCCAGAATCACGATGGGATCGTGCATGGCCGCGAGCACCGTGCCCGCCGCCATCTTCTTTTCGAAACGAAAGCCCACATAGATCAGGATGCCGATGAACGTGAACAGCATCGCGAGGCCGCCCTGCTCGGTCAGATCGCGCCCGACCTGCGGACCGACGACTTCCGTGCGGCGTACCTCGACGCCTGGATCCGACGCGCTCAGCGCCTCGCGGATCCGCGCGCTCACCTGGTTGACGTCTTCGCCTGCCGCCGGAATGACGCGCACGGCCAGGTCGCGCGAACTGCCGAAGGACTGCACCTGGGCGTCCGTGAATCCGGCCGCCGCGAGCGCATCGCGCGCCCGGTCGATGTCCGCCGCCGCCGGATAGGCTCACTTCGACGACCACGCCGCCGGTGAAGTCGATGCCGAGATTGAGTCCGCGGACAGCGAGCAGCACGAACGAGCCGATCATCAAGCACGCAGAAATGACGTACGTAATGCGCCGCTTCCCCATGAAATCGATGGTCGGCGTTCGCTTGAAAAATTCCATCTGCCTTACTCGTCTCTTCCGGAGGGTTTACACGGGCAGCGCGGCGAGTCGCCGACGATGGCCCCAGATCAGATCGATGATCACGCGGACTGCAGAGAATTGCGCGTGAACAGCGACGTGACGATGCCGAGCACCAGCGTGACGGCGAATCCCTTGATCGGACCGGTGCCGAAAGCGAACAGCACGATGCCGGCGATCAGCGTCGTGACGTTCGAGTCGGCGATCGCCGAGAACGCCTTGTCGAAGCCGGCGTGAATCGCCGCCTGCGGCGAGTTGCCGTTGCGCAGTTCTTCACGGATACGCTCGTAGATGAGCACGTTCGCGTCGGCCGCCATACCGATCGTGAGCACGATGCCCGCGATGCCCGGCAGCGACAACGACGCCTGCAGCAACGACATCAGCGCGACCAGCAGGACGACGTTGAGAAGCAGCACGAGATTGGCGATCAGGCCGAACGCGCGGTAGTAGACAGCGCGAGGAAGATGAACGTGAGCGCGGCGCCGATCGCGAGGGCCATCATGCCGCGCTTGATGTTGTCCTGGCCCAGGCTCGGGCCGATCGAGCGCTGCTCGACGATCGTCTGCGGCGCGGCGAGCGCGCCGGCGCGCAGCAGCAGCGCCAGCTCGTGCGCCTCGGCGGCCTGCAGCCCGGTGATGCGGAAGCGCGATGACAAGACGCTCTGGATCGTCGCCGCGCTGATCACGCGCTCTTCGGTGCAGGTCTGCCCCGAGCGCGTGCCCTTGCACGCCTCGCCTTCGGCCAGGCGCTTCGTCTCGATGTAGACGACCGCCATGCGCCGGCCGACGTTCTCCCGCGTCGCCTTCAGCATCTCCTTGCCGCCGCGCGCGTCGAGCGTCACGTTGACCTCGGGCGCGCCTTCGGAGAAGCCGGACGCTCGCATCCGTCAGTTGCTCGCCGCGTCGCGATGATGTCGCGCTTCAGCAGGATCGGCCGGCCTTCGTCGTCGCGAGTACAGCTTCGAGCCGATCGGGACGCGCTTGCGTGCTCTCCGCCTCGTAGGGATTGTTCGCCTCATCGACGAGCCGGAACTCGACCGTCGCGGTCGCGCCGAGCACGCGCATCGCCTGATTCGGATCCTGCACGCCGGGCAGCTGCACGATGATGCGATCCAGTCCCTGCCGCGCCACGATCGGCTCGGACACGCCCAGCTCGTTCACGCGATTGCGCAGCGTCGTGATGTTCTGCTCGATCGCGAGATCCTGCCGCTGCTTGAGCCGCTCGGGCGTGTAGCCGATCGTCGAGGACGGTCTGTTCTCCGACCGTATCGTTCGAAATCGTGATGCCCGGATCATCGGCCTGAATCGCCTTGCGGCCGCGGCGACATCCGCGCCCGGCCGCAGCGTCACGCGCACCATCGATCCCTCGACGCGCGACGTCGGTGTACGGAATGCGCTCCTCGCGCAGCCGCGTGCGAATGTCCTGCGCCAGCCGCTGCAGCGCCTGATCGATCGCCGCCTTCGAATATCGACTTCGTACATGAAGTGCACGCCGCCGCGCAGATCGAGGCCGAGGCTCATCGGCTTCAGTCCGAGCTTGCGCAGCAACGGCGGCGTGCGCGGCACGCTCGTCAGCGCGACGACGTACTCGCCCGCCGTCGCTTCGTTGATGGCGTCGCGCGCCCTGACTGGTCGTCCACATGCGCGAAGCGCATGATCAGCCGGCCTTCCTCGAGATACGAGGTCGTCGGCGCGATCTTCTTCTCCTCGAGCATGCCCTGACATCCGCTGTTGAGCCGCCGCGTCCATGGCGGCCCGGTCGTCGCGCGCGAGCTGGATCGCGACTTCATCGCCGAACAGATTGGGCAACGCCAGCAGCAGAGCCGCCGACGACGACGATGCCGACGAGCCAATATCGCCAGGCAGGAATCTGGTACATACGGAACTCGAGCGCTCAGGCGCTCTTGAGGGTGCCTTTCGGCAGCACCTGAGCAATCGTGTGGCGCTGCACTTTGACTTGACGCCGTTGGCGATTTCGACCGTCAGGTACTGATCGCCGAGCTCGGTCACCTTGCCGAGGATGCCGCCGTTCGTGACGACCTCGGCGCCGACTTCGAGCGCCGCCACCATCGCGCGGTGTTCCTTGGCGCGCTTGGTCTGCGGACGGATCAGCAGGAAATAGAAGACGACGAAAATCAGGACGAGCGGCAAAAACTGCATAAGCGCGCTCGGCTGCCGGGCGCGCCCTGAGCCTGCGCCGCCGCCGTGGAAATCAGCCAATCCATCTGTGAGCCCCCGAAAGAGGTGATGAGTTCGGAGTCCGGCCGGAAATGAGCGGCGCATTATACACAGGCGCCCGGCAAGGCTGCCTGCATCGGAGGGCCGCTATGGTACACTGCACGTCGGCTCCTGTACACTGCCACGTCCCTGAGTCGCAGGTCGCTGCATCCATGCCCGCAGAGCCAAGTTCTCGTCATTCTCTTCCTGATCCTGCTGAACGGTTTCTTCGCGCTGTCCGAGATGGCGCTGGTTTCCGCGAAGCGCACGCGGCTGCAGGCGGCCGCCGAGCAGGGCAAGTCGGGCGCGAAGTCGGCGCTCGCGCTGATGGAAGATCCGACGACGTTCCTCTCCGCGATCCAGATCGGCATCACGCTGATCGGCCTGATCACCGGCATCTACAGCGGCGCGACGCTGGCCGGCGCCGCTCGCGGGCGTCGCTGGCGGGCTCGGCGTCCCGACGAAGTACGCTCAGGAAATCGCCTATGTCGTCGTCGTCCTGCTCGTCACTTTCGTCTCGCTGACGATCGGCGAGCTCGTGCCCAAGCGAGTCGCGCTGCTGCACGCCGAGACGCTCGCCATCGCCGTCGCTCCCATCATGCGGTTGTTCGCGACGATCATGGCGCCGCTGGTCTGGTTGCTGCGCGGGTCCGTGAACGCCGTCCTGAAAATTCTGCCGCTCTCATCGGCCCCGCAGGCGGCCGTGACCGAAGACGACGTGCGCGCGCTCATTGCGGAAGGTACGCGCGCAGGAGTCTTTCTCGCGTCCGAACGACGTCTTGTCGAAGGCGTCCTCGCCCTGGCCGATCGCAAGGTCGGCTCGATCATGATTCCGCGCCAGGACGTCATCTGGCTCGACATCGACGACCCGCTCGACCTCTTGTGGGAACAGGCGAAGAGCAGCGGCCATGCGCGCTTTCTGGTCGCGCGCGAGAAACTCGACAATCTGCTCGGGATGATGACGCTCGCCAACCTGAGCGAGGCTGTGCACCGCGGCCGGCTCGATCCTGACAAGGACCTGGAGCCGCCGCTGCATATTCCCGATTCGATCTCGGTGCTGCAGCTGCTCGATCAGTTCCAGAAGTCGAGCACGCATCTGGCGGTCGTGACCGACGAGTACGGCGAAATCGAAGGCATCACGACGCCGATCGACATTCTGAAAGCGATCGCCGGCGAACTGCCGGAGCTGGGCAGCCGCGAACGCCCGGAAGCGACGCAGCGGACCGACGGCTCGTGGCTGGTCGACGGACACCTGCCGATCGAAGAGCTGCAGCGCCGGCTCAACCGACGCGACATGGTCGGCCGCGACTATCACACCGTCGCCGGCTTCGTGCTCGCCCGCCTGGGGCGCATTCCGAAGGCCGGCGACACGCTGACCTGGCGCGATCTCAAGATCGAGATCATGGATATGGACGGCGTGCGCATCGACAAGATTCTCCTCGACAGGGTCGAAGAGCCTCACGGACGCAAGCGGCGCTAGACGGCGCTGCGGTACTGCGAGCGATCTGTACGTCGCGTTCAGACCCGACGCGCTTCGTTGTCGGCGGGCACGTCCTTCGGCCGATGCTCCTCGAGCCACTCGCGCCAGATTGCGAGCGACACCGCGAGCAGCACCGGGCCGATGAAAAGACCCACGAGTCCGAACGCAAGCACGCCGCCGAGCACGCCGAACACGACCAGCAGAAACGGCATGCGCGTCGCATTCGAAATGACGAGCGGCCGCACGATGTTGTCCATCCAGCTCACGAGGAGCACGCCCCAGAGCAGCAACCCGATGCCCGACCACACGTTGCCGGTCACCATCATCCAGATCGAGAGACTTCCCCACACCACTGGCGCGCCGAAAGGAATCAGCGCAATCAGCACCGTCACCGCGCCCATCAGCACGGGCGCCTTCACGCCAAAGATCCAGTAGCCGATGCCTGCAACCGCGCCTTGAGCGATCGCGCCCAGAATCAGCGCATAGACGACGGCCTGCGTCGTCGCGCCTATCGCGTCGAGATAATCATGAACGCGCGGTCCGAGAATGCCCTCGAGGATCGCGCGCGCTTCGCGCAGCACGCGCGGACCGTCGCGCAGGAGAAAGTACATCGAAAGGACGGCGAAGAACAATTTCGCGGCGTTGCGGCCGACGCCGCCGATGAGGCGGGTCACCTCGACCGAGGACTCCTCCATCAGCAGCAGGAACTGCGCGCTGATCGCCGTCGGATCGGCCGACAGTTGTTCGAGCATCTGCTGCGCCCACGCCCCGATCCAGGGCAGATCGCGAAGGGCCGGCGGCAGCGACGGCTTGGATGCGAGGAACGCCTGCACCTCTGCATAGGCGGACATCGCCTCGGCCCGCAACATCAGCACGAGCCAGACGAGCGGCACGACGATCGCGATCGTCACGAGCAAGGTCGTGAGCGACGCGGCGATCCCGGGCCGTCCCTGCAGAAGCCTCAGGAATCGCTGGTGCAGCGGCCAACTGACGTAGGCGAGAACGCCGCCCCAGATGAGAGGCACGATGAACGGCTGCAGCACGGTGAACGTGAGCAGCAGGATGCCGAGGATGAGTCCTGCGACCAGCAGGCGTCTGAACCAGGGAGCGGTAGGAAGATCGGCGAGCATCGTGGAAGCGTTCACTTCGAAGATCCGTGGTCTGCGCCCGAAGATCGCGTCCGATCCTGCGTGCCGCCGCGCTGGCTGCAGGTCAGCGCGGCGGACGTCATCTCAGGGAGTCAGCGAGCGACCCGCATAGAATCCGGTCAGGAACGCGCTGAAGCGTTGCTGTTCGATCGCAGCGCGCATCGACTGCATCAGGGACAGATAGTGGTGCAGATTATGAATCGTGCCGAGCCGCGCGGCCAGAATTTCGCCGCACTTGTCCAGGTGGCGCAAGTACGCGCGGCTGTAGTTCCGACAGGTGTAGCAGCCGCAGGCCTCATCCAGGGGACGGACGTCCGCCTCGTACTGCGCATTGCGGATCTTGACGACGCCCGTCGAAGTGAACAGGTGTCCGTTGCGCGCATGCCGCGTGGGCATGACGCAGTCGAACATGTCAACGCCGCGCCGCACGGACTCAACCAGATCCTCCGGCGTGCCCACGCCCATCAGATATCGCGGTCGATCCTGCGGCAAATGCGGGGCCAGCGCATCCAGCACGCGCTCGCGCTCCTCTTTCGGTTCGCCGACCGCGAGACCGCCGATTGCATAGCCGTCGAACCCTATGCTGTTCAGTCCCGCAATCGACTCCTCTCGCAAGGCGGAATACATGCCGCCCTGTACGATGCCGAACAGCGCTTTCCGATTGTTCAGACGATCGAATTCCGTGCGACTGCGGGCCGCCCAGCGCAACGACAGCTCCATCGAGCGGCGCGCCTCCTCGTGCGTGGCCGGGAACGGCGTGCACTCGTCGAAGATCATCACGATGTCTGAGTCGAGATCGCGCTGCACCTGCATTGAACGCTCGGGGGTCAGCATCACAGGGTCGCCGTTCACCGGCGAGCGAAAACTGACTCCGTCCTCGGTGATCTTGCGCAGCGTCGCGAGACTGAAGACCTGAAACCCGCCTGAGTCAGTCAGGATCGGGCCTTCCCAGTGCATGAAGCCATGCAGGCCGCCGTGCGCCCGCATGACCTCCATGCCCGGCCGCAGCATCAGATGAAACGTGTTGCCGAGAATGATCTGTGCGCCGAGACCGGTCAGCTCCTCTGGCGTCATCGCCTTGACCGAGCCATACGTGCCGACGGGCATGAAAGCCGGCGTCTCGACGACTCCGCGTGGGAACACAAGCCGTCCGCGACGCGCGCCCCCGTCTGTATTGAGGAGGTCGAATTTCATGCGGCTCCTGTGCAGAAACATGGCGTCGCCATAGCTGAAGAAACGGTAACGCTCGGCGACGGCGTGACGATAAGCGCTCATGACCGCATCGTAGCCGCCGAACGCGCAGACCAGCATCAACAGCGTCGACTCTGGCAGATGAAAATTCGTCAGCAGCGCATCGACGACCTGAAACTGATAGCCGGGCGTGATGAACAGGCGAGTTTCGCCCTCGAACGACTGCAGTCGACCCTGCCGGACCGCCGACTCCAGGCTGCGCACCACGGTCGTACCCACCGCGACGACGCGCCCGCCGCGCGCCTTCGTTTCCGCAATCGCAGCACACGTCTGCGCGGGAACGCTGATGCGCTCGGAGTGCATCCGATGCAGGCTCAGGTCCTCCGACGCGAACGGACTGAAACGTTCCGGCGCCGACGTGCAACGTCACGTAAGCGCGCTGCACGCCCAGCGCGTCGCATCGGGCGAGCGAATCGCCGTCGAAGTGGAGTCCCGCGGTCGGCGCAGCGACGGCGCCGGGCTCGCGAGCGTAGATGGTCTGATAGCGGGTCGCATCGTCCGCTTCTGCGGGGCGTTCGATGTAGGGCGGCAACGGCATGGCGCCGTAGCGCTCGAAGAAGGACAGCGGCTCTACGCTGAGCTCGAGCTCGAACAGATCGTCATGACGAGCGATGAAGCGCGCTTCTGCGCCGCCCGGCAACGTAATCGGCGCTTGCGCACGCAGCGGTTTGCTCGCGTGCACGTGCGCGAGGATGCGCCGATCGCTCAGGGCGCGCTCGAGCAGAATCTCCACCTGCCCGCCCGTCGGTTTCACTCCGAGTATGCGAGCCGGAATCACCCGTGTGTCGTTCAACACGAGCAGATCGCCGGCCGCCAGCAGCGATGGAAAATCCCGAAAACGCAGATCCCGTAGCGCGCCTCCCCACAAATGCAGCAGACGGCTCGCGGAGCGCTCGCTCACGGGGCGCTGCGCAATCAGCTCGGTCGGGAGATCGTATCCGAAGTCGCTACGCCGCATGGGGCGCGCAAGGTAGCAGGGAGCGCCGCCGCCCGAAAGCCGTTCGGGCGGCGCGCGCCGCGATTCTGTGCGCCTGAATTACCGCCGCTCGACTGCAATACGCGGATGAACCAGCGTTCCCTCAGACCGGGTTGTCGGGCTCTTCGATCAGTAGGCGGCGCGGGCGGAAAGGGTGCATTGAAAGGCTGGATCGACATGATCCCCGGCTCGCCCGCCCTCTCAATGAAGTGCGATCCTTCGATGCGACCAATCGGCTTCTCCCATGTGTCCTCCGGCACGGTCACATCGAACGTCATGCGCTTCTTCGCGCGCAGCACATTGAGCTTCAGCTTCTCCCCCGCCTGATATGAACCCAGGATGCGCAATGCGTGCGATGCGCTCGACGGAGTGCGCCCGTCAATGTCGACGATCACGTCGCCCTCCTCCAGTTTGAGACGGGAGTCCTCCGGCGCGCGCACGACCAGCAGTCCCTTGTCCGTTCCGAAGTACTGCCCGAGCTTCGGCGTCAGCGCAACGAGCTCCGCCGACCCGAAGACGCCGGCCGCCCGCATGAAGGACATGTGCGGCGGAAATCCCGGGCCGTGCTCGCCGTGAAAGGGCAGCGCCATCGTGAAGAAGTGGTCCTCGGGCGACTGCACGACGATGCTCGCCGTGTTTGCCTTCCCGTCACGCCGATAGCGCACAGACACCTTGTCGCCCGGCTTTACTTCCCGCATGGCGGCGAGCAGTTTCTCGCGCGGCGAAGCATCGCCATCGCGCCTCAGGGACTTACCATTGAGTTCGAGGAGCACGTCGTTCGCCTGCAATCCTGCATCCGCCGCCGCGCCGCCGGGACTCACGCTTACGACTTTGACGCCGTCATCGAGGCCATTGTCGGCTTGCGGTCCGAGATTGATCCCGAGCATCGCGCGCTGCGCACGCAGGCCGGCAAACGGCCGCACATGCGGCACAACGTGATCGGACAGCGACATGCTCAGATCCGCGACCTCGCGAGCGGCCGCATCGAGGCGCTTCTGCGCAGCCTCGAGTTGCTGTTCCATGTCAGCCTGGGTCGCCTGCGGTTTCTTTTCCGCGTCCGCAGCGACGGCGTTCACGCCGGCCAGCGCCAGCACTAGCGCCGCGAGGCCCGAGCCGCGCGGCCTTCGTCGCGGAATATCCAGAGCGTTCATGCAAGTCTCCTCCTCGTCGTAAGAATCAGAATGACATTCGTTTCGCTTCGGCGTAGCGAACCTTCACCAGCGAATCCATCAGCTCCACGCGCTCACGCCAGAGACGCTGCGCCTGCGTGTCGTCAAAGCTGCCGTCCGGCGCATACGAGAGCTGAAAATCCAGCCATTGAATGCGCTGCTCTATCGTGTCGAGGGTCGCGGCGGTCGAAACACGCTCGATCAACGGACGCTGCGGCAGCGCGTGCAGAAGCTGTTCGAGTTCCTGCGACTGCGCGATCAGAGCCGCCAGCGGCGGCTCGGAGGGCGCGGCCGGCGTTGGCGGAGACTCACGTTCAACGACTGCAGCGGTCTGCGGACCGTCCTCGCGAATGACCAGGATGATGACCGCGAGCAGGCCGACCGCTGCGCCGACGGCGCCGGCCATCCGATTCGTTCGCACAATCTTCGCTGTCGGTTCGCCCACACGTTGGCTGATGCGCGACCAGGCGTCCGGCGGCGCATCGAACTGCGCCAACTCCCGCAAGCGGCTGCGTGCGCTCGACAGTTGCTTCAGTTCACGCGCGCACTGCGAACATTGATCGACGTGCCGGGCGACATGAGCCTCGGTGGGCTCCGCGTCGCGCAAACTCAGCAGCTCGGAGAAACTTGCGTGCATGGCGGCGACTCAATCTGCTGTGGGTCCAGCAATTCGCGCAGGCGGACGTGGGCGCGCGAGAGCTGGGACTTGGAGAAACTCACTGTCCGGCCGAGCGCTTTCGCAATCTCGCCGTGCGTATAACCTTCGACGTCGTGCAGCCACACGACGCTGCGCGTGAGCGGCGGCAACGCCGCCAGCGCGCGTTCGACTTCTGCGCTGGCCTCCGCCTGCGCGTCCGGCAGCGCCGTTGGGTCGCGCAGGGCCGGCGACGCCGGTTCAACTTCGCCCGCATCGAGATAGGCCAGGTTGCGGCGCCAGGGCGAGCGCAGGTGCATGAGGCACTTGTTCACGGCGATCGCGCGGACCCAGCCGCCGAACGCGCCTTCACCCGTGTACGTCCGAATGCTCCGCAGAATCTCGACAAACGTTTCCTGATGCAGTTCGTCTGCGATCGCCGGCTGGACGATGATGCGCCGAATCAACGTATACACAGGTCGCTGACAAGCCCGATAGATCGCCTCGAACGCCCGCGCCTCGCCCTCGCCGGCTGCGCGGATCACGTCGGACGAAATGTCGATCCCCTGAAACTGAGACATTGTGTCTGAGTAAACCCTGGTCGCCCGGTTGTTCAGCGATTAGCTTCTTTGATGCATCAGCCGGCCAAAAGGTCGCAGCAATCGAAGAATGCCCTGGACAGGCAGACGACTCAGAGCCTTCAACTGTGCAACCGGAGCAAGAGCCGCGACTACGACGCCCGAGCCGAAACACCGTGGCTTCCGGCGCGGCGTTTGCGCCCCTATACTTGCCGCCCTTGTCGCTCCGGGGGCCGGTGTGGCGGAACTGGTAGACGCGCCGGACTCAAAATCCGGTTCTGGCGACAGAGTGTGGGTTCGATTCCCTCCACCGGCACCATCGACAGCGACTAGCGGATAGCGGATGGCGGACAGTCAGAAAGAAATTTCCGAGCATCCGCGGGCGGCGCTCACTGTCCGCTGTCCGCTGTCCGCAGTTTGCTTCCCGCTTTCATGAACTTCTGCTCCGCCTGCGGCCAACCGGTCGTTCTCAGGGTGCCCGACGGCGATCACCTGCCGCGCTACATGTGCACGGCGTGCGGCGCCATTCACTACGAGAATCCGCGAATCATCGCCGGGTGCGTGATCGAAACGCAGGGCAAACTCCTGCTCTGCAAGCGAGCCATCGAACCGCGGCGAGGTTTCTGGACGGCCCCCGCCGGATTCATGGAGAACGGCGAGTCAGTGAAACAGGCTGCAGCGCGTGAGGCGATGGAGGAAGCGCTGGCGCATGTGCGTGTCGGCTCGCTCCTTGCGATCGTGAACGTTCTGCGCGCTCATCAGGTGCACATCATGTTTCGCGCGACGCTGAACGAGCCTGGCTTCGGCGTCGGGCCCGAGAGTCTCGAGACGCAGCTATATGAGGAAGATTGCAATTCCGTGGCCCGAGATCGCGTTCCTCAGCGTCAAATTCGCACTGGAGCGTTACCTCGAAGATCGTCGCCTGGGCGTCGAGCGCATGCACTTCAGCGACATCGACTGGCGAGAGGGCAAGCTGCACATCAGCGACGGCTAGGACGAAAGGCGACGTCCTGCCGCCTCTCCCATAGCGGTCGCCCATCTCGTCATGCTATTTCGGCGTCTCGCTTCCCCCACGCCCGTTTGGCACAATGCCAGACCTGAGGAAGCTCTGATTTACCCCTCTACCCTCACATTCGAAGGGTGCAGACGCCCGAAAGTCGAGGTGTACCGAAGCTGCGAATGCTCTCGGATCAGAGGTTTCTGACAGCCTGCTGAAAAAGCCTTTTTCAACAGGCTGCCAAGGCGGCGCTCGGCCGCTTGAGTTCATACTGGATTGCCGGAGTCCCCGATGACCTTCGTCGTCACTGAGAACTGCATCAAGTGCAAGTACACGGATTGCGTCGAGGTCTGCCCCGTCGATTGCTTTCACGAAGGACCGAACTTCCTGGTGATCGATCCGGATGAATGCATCGACTGCACGCTGTGCGAACCCGAGTGCCCGGTCGAAGCGATCTTCTCCGAAGAAGAAATTCCCACCGGGCAGCAGCACTTCAAGCAGATCAACGCCGAACTCGCCAAGTCCTGGCCTGTGATCACGGAGAAAAAGCCCGCGCCGCCGGACGCCAAGGAATGGGAAGGAAAGCCCGACAAGACGAAGCTGCTGGAGCGTTGAGCTGCGGCAAGTGAAGGGTGACTGGCGACTCGTGATCTGGGTCAGAAGGACTGGAACCGACGCTCGAGGTCCGGCTGGCCACCAGTCACAAATCACGAATCACTTTTTCGCCGCCGCCGTGCTCAGCTCATCGAGCTGCGATTTGAGCTCCGCAGGCGGCAGATAGCCGCCAATGTAATCGCCATTGGCCGTGAAGATGGCAGGCGTTCCACGCACTCCCAGATCCTCGCCAAGTTGAAACTGCCTGGCGACCGGCGTGGCGCCGCAGTTCTGCGCTTTCACCTCTTCATCCCGCTTGGCCTTCGTGATCGCTTCCTTGCGGTCCGCTGCGCACCACACTGCTTCCATCTTGCGCCAGTCCGCCGTTCCCGGGCCGGAACGCGGGTAAGCCAGGTACCGCACACGCACGCCCAGTTTGTTGAGTTGATCGATTTCGCTGTGAAGCTTGCGACAATAGCCGCACTCGACGTCTGTGAACACCGTGATGGTGTGTCGCGCGGAGGCAGGGCCGAAGACGATCGCATCACGCTCGTCGACTTTCGCCAGCAGTTTCGTGCGGCCGGCTGAGCGTCTGGTCTCGGTCAGATTCGTGCGAGTGTCAATCTCATAGAGATCGCCCGCGAAGACATAGCGGCCGTCTGCGCTGACATACGCTGTATCCGCCCCCATCTGCACTTCATAGACCCCTGCGACGGGCGACGACCGCACGTCTTCTGCTTTCGTGCCGGGGAACTTCTTCGCAATGGCGGCGCGGGGATCGGCGTTCGCCGGCTGTTCAGCCGCGGCGGCGACGCCGAACACGCCCACAAGCACAAGCAACCAGAACCGTTTCATGAATTCTCCGAAGGACGACGCGAGGCGCTGCTGATTCGACGCCAGGAGACGCTGGCGGTTCAACGGCGTCGGAGTCTAACAGGATGTTGCAGGAGCCTATCCCTGTTGGAACAGCCTATCTAACGTCGCTTGGCCGGCTACGAAGCTCCGCTTGCCCTGTCTACCCGTTCTCGGGATGCCGACGCGCGAGAGCATCCTGCCCGAAGGACAGGAGCTTGCGCCTGGCGGCGCCGGCGCCCCGCGGATCAGCCGCGAGGATGATGCTGCGCGTGCAGTTCCTTCAGACGTTCGCGCGCCACGTGCGTATAGATCTGCGTCGTGGACAGATCGCTATGGCCAAGGAGCATCTGCACGACGCGCAGATCAGCGCCGTGATTGAGCAGGTGAGTGGCGAACGCGTGGCGCAGTGTGTGCGGCGACAATGCCTTCTGCACGCCGGCCTTGTGCGCGTAGCGTTTGATGATGTGCCAGAACGCCTGACGCGTCATTCGATCGCCGCGTCGGGTCGGAAACAGGTAGTCCGTCTGGCGCTCGAGCAGAATCTCGAGCCGCGCTCCGCTGATGAACTTCTGCAACCAGTCAACCGCTTCTTCGCCGAGGGGAATGAGACGCTCGCGATCGCCTTTGCCGACGATGCGCAGAACGCCCTGGTTCATGTTCACCTGATTCGATTTCAGGTTGACGAGTTCGGACACGCGCAAGCCGGTCGCGTACAGCACCTCGAGCATCGTGCGATCGCGATGACCGAGAGGATCCTCGATCTCGGGCGCCCCGAGCAGCGCTTCGACTTCTTCTTCAGTCAGCGATTTCGGCAGCGAGCGGCCGATTTTCGGCATCGCGATCTGCGCTGTCGGATCCTCTTTGATGGCGCCTTCACGTATGAGATAGCGATAGAAGCGCCGGAAGCTGGAGAGCTGCCGCGCGGTCGACCGCGGGCGGGCGCCGGACTCGACGCGAAAAGCGATGAAGGCAAGCACATCGGCGCGTTTCGCCGCCACGCTCGAACTGCCCCGGGCCTGCAGCCAGCGATCAAGCGCCGTGAGGTCTGCGCGGTAGGCTGAGAGCGTGTTCGGCGACAAGCCGCGCTCCATCCACACGGCGTCGAGGAACCGGTCGATCGCCGCGACAGACGGGGTCTCCGACATGTCTGCAGCCGTCCTCGAGTAAACTGTCGCTTTGTTAACGGTGCTCATCGCCTTCGGCAATTGCGCCGGCGCCGGCGTCCAATGTGAGCCAGCGCCTTCTTGCGGTGCAGGCAGTATGCGTAACCGCCTTCGAGCGCAGGCGTGACAGTAATCACAGAACCCTTGAACGGTTTACATAAAGAGAAGCAGTTCACAGAATTCGCCCGGCGCCACCGCAATGCCTGCATGCTGTTCAACGCGAATACCAAGAAGCATGTCGTCCGACCTCCTGAAGCGCAGCGTCCTGCGCACCCTCGAACTTGTCTACGGCGTTTTTGCGCTGGCTGTATTCGTCGTTTTCGGGTTGCTCGCATTCATCGTAGTGCTCCTGCCCCTGGGTATGACGGTAAGACGCTACCTGGCTCATGCCGTTGCGCGCGCCTACTTCTGGAGCGTCGGCATGCCGATCCGCGTCAAGGACGCGCACCATCTGCCGACCGGCCCGTGCGTCATCGTCGCCAACCACGCGAGCTACCTGGACGGCCTCGTATTGAAAGCCGCCCTTCCGGCCCGCTTCTGCTTCGTGATCAAGAAAGAAGTCACGCGCGTGCCGATCGCCGGTCTGCTGCTGCGCCGCATCGGCTCCGAATTCGTCGATCGCTTCAACCGCCATGCGGGCGCCGTGGACGCGCGCCGCCTCATCAGGGCCGCCCACGCCGGCCAGGCCCTTGCCTTCTTTCCTGAAGGTACGTTTCTCGCGCATCCGGGTGTAGGGAAGTTTCATACAGGGGCGTTCGCGATAGCCGTTCGGGCCGGACTGCCTGTGGCGCCCATCGGGATCCGCGGCACGCGCCGCATCCTGCCGAGCGGGCGCATTCTGCCGCGGCCCGGCGTCATCGACATTCACGTACTCCCTCCGCTCGGGCCTTTGCCGAGTCTGGATGCGCCCGCTGCGATCACTCTGGCTCGCGACCAGTCGCGCGCGCGCATTGTGGCGGCCATCGGCGAGCCCGACCTGTCCGAGAAAGACGGCGTCGCCGCGCTGCACGCCCGCCGCTCGTAAACCCAGTCCCGTTTCTTGACCGTTCACGCGGCGTTGCGTAAAAGCGCGAATCTACCGAAGCGTTGATTTGCGCTTTGCCGCCCGGACATCAAGGTCATACGTCGGCAGGACGAGATTCGCCGGCCGCGTCGTCGAATGGCGCTCATTCGAAGCTTTTTTACTTCACGGGATATTCAACTCATGAGCGAAGACGTCTACATCGTAGCTGCACGCCGGACCCCGATCGGCTCATTTCAGGGCGCCCTGAGCCCGCTGACTGCGCCGCAACTCGGCGCAGTCGCCGCCCTGGCCGCAATCAAGGACAGCGGCCTCGCCGCCGAACACATCGATGAGACGATCTTCGGCTGTGTATTGATGGCCGGCATCGGTCAGGCGCCCGGACGCCAGGCCGCGCTCGCAGCGGGCGTACCACAGCACGTGCCCGCGACGACAATCAACAAGATGTGCGGTTCGGGACTGAAGGCGGCGATGCTCGCAAGCGACCAGATTCGCGCCGGCTCCGCGGAGATCGTGCTGGCCGGCGGCATCGAGTCGATGAGCAACGCGCCCTACCTGCTGCCCAAGGCGCGCGCCGGGCTGCGCATGGGTCACGCCGAAATGCTCGACCACATGTTTCTCGACGGTCTGCAAAGCCCGTTCGACGGGCAGATGATGGGCTTCTTCGCGGACGCCACCGCAAAGAAATACGGCTTCACCCGCGAGCGCCAGGACGAATACGCAGCGGAATCGGTGCGGCGCGCGCAGCACGCAGTCGAGAGCGGCGCGTTCAGCGCGGAGGTCGCTCCTGCGACGGTCAAGGATCGCAAGGGCGAGCGCATCGTGGCGAAAGACGAGACGCCGTTCACCTGCGATATCGCGAAAATTCCTTCGCTCAAGCCGGCCTTCAACAAGGACGGCACGGTCACCGCCGCCACTTCGTCATCGATCTCCGACGGCGCCGCTGCGCTACTGCTGGTGAACGCCGCTGCGATTCGAAAGCACAACCTGAAACCGCTCGCCCGTGTCGTTGGCTACACGAGCCACGCCCAGGCGCCGGAATGGTTCACCACCGCGCCCGTCGGCGCGATCCAATCGGTCCTCAGGAAGACCGGGTGGAGAGCCGATCAGGTCGATCTCTACGAAGTGAACGAAGCCTTCGCGTGCGTGGCGATGGCGGCGATTCATGACCTTGGCCTGGAGCACGCCAGGGTCAACGTGAATGGCGGCGCCTGCGCCCTCGGCCACCCGATCGGCGCGACCGGCGCCCGCATTCTCACGACGCTGGTTCATGCCCTGAAGCAGCGCGGTCTGAAACGCGGCGTGGCGTCGCTCTGCATCGGCGGCGGCGAAGCCACCGCGCTGGCGGTGGAATTGGTCTGAAGTATCGAGGGAGAGGAGCCGCAAAGACCGCAAAAAGGAATCGAATTGAACGGAATCGATGGAGACGCGCTCTTCCGTTTCAGGGAGAGCCATTCTTCTTTTTTGCGGTCTTTCGCGGCTCCTCTCCGCTGCCTCAAACGGAAATTGGCGTGTCGGGCGAGATGCCCGCGACCTCGTAGCCGCGCTTGAAGTCGCGCACGTGTTTCAGCATCCAGCGCCGGGCCTCTTCTGCGTTCTTGTCCCGTAACGCCGCGATGATCCTCCGCTGCGCATCCGCGATCCGGACGCGCGCCTGCGGTACGGCGTCGATCATGCGCGCGAGCGACGGCGCCAGCGCCTGGGTCAGCGACTTCTTCGCCAGCACCAGCACCTGATTGCGGGCGGCGACCCCAATCGCTTCGAAGAATTCTGCGACAACCCTGACGGCGCCCTCATCTCCCATGGGCCAGGAACGAAACGTCTCGCTGACCCGCACGAGTGCATCGAGATCGCCCTGCGTGCGGCGCGTTGCAGCCATGGCGGCGACCTCCGGCTCGATCACCATCATTGCTTCCCAGACGTCCACGAAGGAAACGTCGTGAAGCACGAGCGCCTGATGCAGACCCGAAGCCACCTTGGACGCCGCGGGCCGGCTCACGATCATGCGTTTTGCGCCCGGGGGCCGTTTCACCAGTCCGGCGCTCTCGAGCTGGCGCAACGCCTCGCGCACGGTCGAGCGATGCACGCGAAACTGTTGTGCAAGATCGAGCTCGCCCGGCAACACATCCCCGTCGCGAAGTTCGCGCGCGAGGATCTTCTGTTCGATCGCGCCGGACACGCGCGTATACGCAGGCTCCCGCTCGACCGGTTCGAACAAAGGCGCGGCCTCAACCGTTGCGGGAGCGCCGGCTTTCGCCGCCGATGCTGCGCCGCGACGGCCCCGGTTCGCGGCTACAGTCTTTCTGGTTGCTGTTCTGTTCATTGACACTCTGCCGGATTGTCGGACAATAGGACAACTTACACCACCCGGAGACCGCCGGTATGGAAGATTTTGACTTCGGCCTGGGCGAAGACGTGGACGCCCTGCGCAGGATCGTCGCGCAGTTCGCAGCCGAGCGCATCGCGCCGCTGGCCGTTGCAATCGATCGCGAGAACCGCTTCCCGCGGGAACTGTGGCCGCAACTGGGAGAACTTGGCCTGCTCGGGGTCACGGTCGAGGAGGCGCACGGCGGCGCAGGGATGGGTTATCTGGCCCACGTGGTGGCGATGGAGGAAATCAGTCGCGCGTCCGCGTCGGTCGGCTTGTCCTATGGGGCCCATTCGAATCTCTGCGTGAATCAGCTGCGGCGATGGGCCACAGCTTCGCAGAAGGAGCGCTACCTTCCCAGACTTCTGTCCGGCGAGCACGTCGGCGCGCTCGCCATGAGCGAGCCTGGCGCAGGTTCCGACGTCATCGGCATGCGCACGCGGGCGGAAAAGCGCGGCGACCATTACGTGCTGAACGGCTCCAAGATGTGGATCACGAACGGACCTGCTGCGGATGTAGTCGTGGTCTATGCGACGCTCGACCCGGAACTCGGCGCTCGCGGCGTCACGGCGTTCATCATCGAGCGTGGCGCGCCCGGATTTACTACCGCGCAGAAGCTCGACAAACTTGGCATGCGCGGCTCCGATACCTGCGAGCTCGTTTTCGAAGACTGCAAGGTTCCCGCTGCGAACCTGTTGCACAAGGAGGGCCATGGCGCAGAGGTGCTGATGAGCGGCCTCGACTACGAACGCGTGGTGCTGGCCGGCGGTCCGCTCGGCATCATGCGCGCATGCCTCGACCACGTGCTGCCGTATGTCCACGAGCGCAAGCAGTTCGGACGCGCCATTGGCACATTCCAGTTGATGCAGGCGAAAATCGCCGACATGTACACGACGATGAACGCTTGTCGCGCTTACGTGTACTCAGTGGCCCGCGCCTGTGATCGCGGCCGCGTCACGCGCTTCGATGCGGCCGGCTGCATTCTGCAGGCGTCCGAGCGCGCGACCTGGATGTCGCTCGAAGCGATCCAGGCGCTCGGCGGCAATGGCTACATCAACGACTATGCGACCGGCCGCCTCCTGCGCGATGCGAAGCTCTATGAAATCGGCGCCGGCACCAGCGAGATTCGTCGTATGTTGATCGGGCGGGAAATCTTCGAGGCGACGGCATGATTGCGACGCGGGTGGATCAGAATTCGGAAGCGTTTCACACCAATGCGTCGTACATGCGGGCGCTCGTCGAGGAGCTGAAACAGCGGGTCAACGTCGCAGCGCAGGGCGGCGGCGAGGACGCGCGACGCAGGCACAGCGAACGCGGCAAGCTCCTGCCGCGCGAACGAATCGACGCGTTGCTGGATCCCGGCGCGCCTTTTCTCGAGCTTTCCAGCCTCGCGGCCGAAGGCATGTACGACGGCGGCGCGCCGTCCGCCGGAATCATCACCGGCATCGGCCGCATCCACGGCGCGGAGGTGGTGATCGTTGCGAACGACGCGACCGTCAAAGGCGGCACCTACTTTCCAATCACGGTGAAGAAACACCTTCGCGCCCAGGAAATCGCCGCGGAGAATCATCTGCCCTGCGTCTACCTCGTGGACTCCGGCGGCGCATTCCTGCCGATGCAGGACGAGGTCTTTCCGGATCGCGATCACTTCGGCCGGATCTTCTACAACCAGGCGCGCCTGTCGGCGGCCGGCATTCCCCAGCTCGCGGTCGTCATGGGTTCGTGCACCGCCGGAGGCGCCTACGTCCCGGCGATGTGCGATGAGGCGATCATCGTGCGCAAGCAGGGTACGATTTTCCTCGGCGGCCCTCCCCTTGTGCGCGCCGCGACCGGCGAGATCGTCGACGCCGAATCGCTGGGCGGCGGCGACGTACACACGCGCATCTCCGGCGTCGCCGATCAGCTTGCCGACAATGACGGGCACGCCCTCGCGCTGGCGCGCGATGCGGTCAAATACCTGGGACGACGCAGCGCTCCATGGCTCCCGCGGCAGGAAACCCGCGAACCCGTGCACAATGTCGAAGACATCTATGGCGTGATTCCCCGCGACACGCGCTATCCGTACGACGTGCGCGAAATCATCGCGCGCATCGTCGACGCCTCCGAATTCCATGAATTCAAACCGCTCTACGGCAAGACGCTGGTGTGCGGCTTCGCGCACCTGCACGGTTTTCCCGTCGCGATCGTTGCGAGCAACGGCATCCTGTTCTCCGAGTCCGCGCTCAAAGGCGCTCACTTCATCCAGCTTGCGAATCGTCGCGGCGTCCCGCTCATTTTCTTGCAGAACATCACCGGCTTCATGGTCGGCAAGAAGTTCGAGCACGGCGGCATCGCGAAAGACGGCGCGAAGATGGTGACCGCGGTCGCGTGCTCGCGCGTGCCGCGATACACGGTGATCATCGGCGGCTCCTTCGGCGCCGGCAATTACGCGATGTGCGGGCGCGCGTATTCACCGCGCATGATGTGGATGTGGCCGAACGCGCGGGTGTCCGTGATGGGGGGCGAGCAGGCGGCGCAGGTGCTCGCTACGGTGCGCAGCGACGGTCTCAAGGCGCGCGGCAAGTCCTGGCCCGATGAGGAGCGCGAGCAATTCATCAGCGAGATCCGCGGACAGTACGACACTCAGGGCAGCCCGTACTACGCAACCGCGCGGTTGTGGGACGACGGAGTCATCGATCCGATCGACACGCGCCGCGTGCTGGGTGTCGCCATCGCCGCGTCGATGAGCGGCCCCGCGCCCGGCCCCGAGCGGTATGGCGTCTTCAGGATGTAGGCTCACTATGGGCTGGCTGGCGACTGGAGACTGGGGGCTGGGGGTAGAAATCGCGTTGCTATGCGCCGCTAGAGCCAAGCCAACCTGATCACCTGCTTCCAACAGAGTCCGTCGAAAGTTCATAAGCTCCCTTCTACTTCCAGTCTCCAGTCTCCAGTCTCCAGCCATTCTGGTTGCACAATGTCACTCGTAACGACAACCACTGATGCTCGCGGCGTCGCTACCCTGACGCTCAATCGGCCCGAGAAGCACAACGCGCTCGATGGCGCGACCATGCGCGACCTGGACGCGGCGCTCGCTGCAGTCGACGGCGATGCGTCCATACGCGTCGTGGTCCTGACGGGGGCCGGCGCCAGCTTCTGCGCCGGCGCCGACATCGGCCATATGCGCTCGATGATGAATGCGAGCGAGGAGCAAAACGTCGAAGACGCGCTGCTCCTGGCCCGCTGCCTGCGCTCGCTCGACGAGCTCGATCGACCGGTGATCGCGCGCGTCAACGGCAACGTGTTCGGCGGGGGCGTCGGTCTGGTCGCTTGTGCGGATATCGCGATCGGCGCCGCGTCTGCCCGGTTCGCCCTGACTGAGGTGCGCCTCGGCATCGTTCCCGCCGCAATCTCGCCGTACGTCGTGACAGCGATCGGCAATCGCGAAGCGCGCCGACTGTTCCTCACGGCGGCGCCCTTTGACGCCGAGGCCGCCTGCAAGTTGGGGCTGCTGCATTTCGTGGCCCCGCCCGATCAGCTCGATGCAGCCGTCGAAGGCCAGGTCGACTTGCTTCTGCGGGGCGGACCGCAGGCGCTGCGCGCGGCGAAAAAACTGGTCCGCCGAGTCACTCAGTTCACCGATCGGAACGTACTGGGTGACGAAAACGCCAGGCTTCTGGCGCGATTGCGGGTCAGTCCCGAGGGCAAGGAAGGGCTATCCGCGTTTCTGGAGCGGCGCACGCCGCAGTGGCGTCCTGGCGATTAGAAGCGGAACGGGGGCGGAGCGTGGGGCAGCGTCGCTTTTCCTTTGTGCATCGCAAAAGAAGCGGCTAACATCCTGCGCCGCTTTTCTTTCAATCTGGAGCAGCGGGGACCTAAGGAAGCGCCGCACAGGTCGACTACTCTGAGCTTCAACGATGCAACTGGTTGAAAGACGGGGGATGTAGGCGCGGTGGATCTGTCGAATCGCACCCACGCAGAGGTTCTCAATGCAGCTCGACGGAAAGCTCGTCGTCGTCACGGGCAGCGGCCGCGGCATCGGCCGGGCGATGGCTCTCGCATTCGCGCAGAAGCGCGCCGATGTGGCGCTGCTCGATCTCAACGCGTCCGACCTCGACCAGACTCGGACGCAGTGCGAAGCCGCCGGGGTTCGCGCAAGAACGTACGTTTGCAACGTCGCACGTGAAGACGAAGTCGGCGCCACGCTCGACGCCGTGGTGCAGGACTTCGGTCGGCTCGATGTGATGATCAACAATGCCGGAATTACCAAAGACGCGCTGCTCGTCAAGGTCCAGGACGGCAAGGTGGTCGGCAAGATGTCGATGGATCAATGGCGCGCGGTCATCGACGTAAACCTCACCGGCGTGTTTCTCGGCGCCCGTGAGGCGGCCGCACGGATGATTGCGCTTGGCGAGGGCGGCGTGATCATCAGCACGTCGAGCATCTCGCGCGCCGGCAATATGGGCCAGTCGAACTACTCCGCAACCAAGGCGGGCGTCGCCGCGATGACCGTCGTGTGGGCCAAAGAGCTCGCGCGTTACGGCATCCGCGCCGGAGCGATCGCGCCGGGATTCACGCGCACCGAAATTCTCGACTCAATGAAGCCTGAGATGATTGAACGCGCGCTCAACGCCGTGCCGCTCAGGCGCATGGCGGAGCCATCTGAGATGGCGCATGCCGCGATCTTCATCGCGGAGAACGACTATTTCTCGGGGCGCGTCATCGAAGTCGACGGCGCCCAGCGTATTTGAGGAAGGGGATAATGATCGGAGGATGGAGGATGGTTTGAGGACGGCATGGAGCGGACTCTTGCTATCCCCTATCGCCTATCCCCTGATCATTGCCCCTCACATAGTCAGGAGTCATTGAATGAAACTGAATCAGGTGCGGGCCGTCGTTACCGGCGGAGCCTCGGGTCTGGGCAACGCTGTCGCGCAGCGACTCGTCGCTGCAGGCGCGAAGGTGACGTTGATAGACGTCAATGAAGCTGCAGGTCAGGCCGCAGCGAAAGCGCTGGGCGCCGCTGCCTGGTTTCAGACAGTGGATGTGACCAATGAGAACGTCGTCGCCGGTGCGATCGCGAAGGCGCAAGGCGATATGGGCGGACTGAACCTCGCCGTGAACTGCGCCGGCATCGGCTGGCCGCGCCGCATCGTGAACAAGGAAGGTCCGATGCCGGGCGATCTGTTCCGCAAAGTCATCGAAGTCAACCTGATCGGCACGTTGCTCGTCTCCAAGACCGCCGCGGCGGCCATGCAGAGCAATACGCCGAACGAGGAAGGCGAGCGCGGCGTGATCATCATGACGGCGTCCGTCGCCGCGTTCGACGGGCAGATCGGACAGGTCGCGTATTCGGCGTCGAAGGGCGGCGTGGTCGGCATGACGCTGCCGATGGCGCGCGATCTGTCAGGACTGGGCGTTCGCGTGATGACGATCGCGCCGGGCATCTTCAAGACGCCGATGATGGCGGCGTTGCCGCAGGAAGCGCAGGACTCGCTCGGCAAGCAGGTGCCCTTCCCGCCGCGCCTGGGCCGACCCGAAGAATACGCGGCGCTCGTAGCGCATATCTGCGAGAACACGATGCTCAACGGCGAGTGCATTCGTCTCGACGGCGCGATCCGGATGACGCCGAAGTGAAATAACTGGCGACCAGCAGCCAGCGACTGGAGCAGAGAAGAATGACCGAAAGAGAGGTGATGGAGTACGACGTCGTCATCGTCGGCGCGGGACCCGCAGGTCTTGCCTGCGCGATCCGTCTGAAGCAGCTCAAGGCGGATGCGAACATCTGCGTGCTGGAGAAAGGCTCTGCGGTCGGCGCGCATTCGCTCTCAGGGGCGGTGCTCGAAACAGGTCCGCTGGAGAAACTGCTTCCCCATTGGCGCGCCGCATACAGCGGCATGAAAGTGCCCGCCGCGGAGGACGATGTACGGCTGATGACTCGCTCAGGCTCGTTCAAATTGCCGACGTGGGCGGTGAATCTCTCGCCGATGAACAATCACGGCAACCTCATCGTCTCGCTTGGTCAGCTCACGCCGTGGCTTGCGCAGGAAGCCGAGAAGCTCGGCGTCGACATCTTTCCGGGATTCGCGGCGGCGGAAGCGCTGTTCGACGAAACCGGCGCGGTCAAGGGCGTACGCATCGGCGACATGGGTCTCGAGAAGAACGGCGAGCCCGGTCCTAACTACACGGCCGGCGTCGAAATTCATGCGGGCACGACGATCCTCGCCGAAGGCGCGCGCGGTTCGATCTCGAAGCAACTCATCAGGAAGTTCAATCTGCGCGAGGGCGTCGATCCCGGCACGTTCGGCCTGGGCCTCAAGGAACTCTGGCAGCTGCCGAAGGGTCGCGTGCAGCCCGGACGCATCGAGCACGCGTTCGGCTGGCCGCTCGATTCGAAAACGTATGGCGGCAGCTTCCTCTATCACCTCGATAACGACCGTGTGTACGTCGGCTACGTCGTGGGCCTCAATTACAAGGATCCACGGCTGAAACCCTTCGAGGCGTTTCAGCAATTCAAGAATCACCCGCGCATCAAGCCGCTGCTGGAAGGCGGCGAAATTCTCGCGGCTGGCGCGCGCACGATCGCCGCGGGCGGCTATCAATCCCTGCCGAAGCTGGAGATGCCCGGCGCCATGCTGATCGGCGACGCCGGCGGCACGCTGAACGTGTTCAAGATCAAAGGCATTCATCAGGCGATTCGCTCGGGCGTCGTCGCTGCCGAGCATCTTGCCGAGCAGGGCAAGAGCGTCGGCTACGATGCACGGTGGCGTTCGTCCGACGGTCATCGTGAACTGCACGCCGTACGCAACTTCAAACCCGCGTTCAAGAGCGGCTTGTACCTCGCGATGATCAACGCCGGCGTGGAGTCGCTGCTGAAGGGCAGGACGCCCTGGACGTTCCGCAATTCCGCCGACTGGTCCTCGCTGGAAAAGCTCGGCGACTACGCCTCGCCCGATCGCGGCTGGAGCGACCGCTCGCTGCCGCCGCGCGATCGGCTCGCCTCCGTGTTCTTCGCCGGCAACGTGCACGACGAGTCGCAACCCGTGCATCTGAAAGTGCACGACACTTCGATCTGCGTCGAGCGCTGTACGAGGGAATACGGCAACCCGTGCGAGAACTTCTGCCCGGCCGGCGTGTATGAGATGGTGAGCGACGCTCAGGGCGGCCGCCGCCTGCAGATCAACGCGGCGAATTGCGTCCATTGCAAGGCGTGCGACATCAAGGATCCGTACGAGATCATCACCTGGACCACGCCGGAAGGCGGCTCGGGCCCGAATTACCAGAATCTTTAGTGACCGGCGGACAGCGGACGGGCGGACAGTGAAAGAATAGCCGCGATCGACATCGTCAGATCCGTCACCGTCCGCTGTCCTGCCGTCCGCCGATTCACCGATGACTCCAATCTGGTCCCCCTCTCCTGAACGCATCGAACGCGCGAATCTCACGCGGTTCATGCGGTTCGTGCGCGAGCGTCACCATGCGCCGATCGGAAACTATGCATCGCTCCACCGCTGGTCCGTCGAGTATCCGGAGAACTTCTGGAGCGCGCTGTGGGACTTCTGCGAAGTGCGCGCCGAACGACGCGCGACGCAGATCCTCGAAGACGGCGGCCGCATGCCCGGCGCGAAATGGTTCATCGACGCGCGTTTCAACTACGCAGAAAACCTGCTCCGTATGGACGGCGACTCGAAAGCGGTCATCTTTCGCAATGAACGTGGCGAACGGCGCGAGCTGTCGTGGCGGGAGCTGCGCCGCGAGGTAGCGCGCATCGCCGACGGATTGAGACAGGCGGGCGTGACGGAAGGCGACCGCGTCGCCGGATGCCTGCCGAATCTGCCTGAGACGATTGTTGCGATGCTGGCCACAACGAGTCTCGGGGCGATCTGGTCGTCCTGCTCGCCGGACTTCGGGGTCAGCGGCCTCCTCGACCGCATCGGCCAGATCACGCCGAAGGTGCTGTTCGCGGTCGACGGCTATCAGTACGCAGGCAAGGCGCTCGATTGCAGGGCGACGCTCAGGACCGTGAGCGAAAAGATCGCCAGCATCGAACGCATCATTCTCATCCCCAATCTCACGAAGGACGCTGCGGTCGATGCGCTTGACTCCGCAGTCCTGTATGCCGATTTCGGTCGCCGCGATGCGCCGCTCACATTCGCGCAACTGCCCTTTGATCATCCGGCCTTCATTCTGTATTCGTCAGGGACGACGGGGCGCCGAAGTGCATCGTGCACAGCGCCGGCGGCGCTCTGCTGCAGCAACTGAAAGAGCACATCCTGCACGCGGACATGGGACGCGACGATCGCTATTTCCAATACACAACCAGCGGTTGGGTCATGTGGAACGCTCTCGCAAGTGCGCTTGCCGCCGACGCAACCATTGTCCTGTTCGACGGCGCTGCGCTGCAGCCCGATCCGCGAGTCCTTTGGCGCCTCGCCGCGGAAGAGCGAGTGACCATCTTCGGCACGAGTCCGCGCTTTCTCACCGCGTGCGAACACGCCGGCGTTCGGCCCCGCATGGAGTTTGATCTGAGCGCCCTGCGCACGATCATCTCGACGGGTTCGCCGCTCAATCCCGAGAGCTATCGTTACGTGTATCGCGACGTCAAGGACGACGTGTTGCTGGCGTCGATTTCGGGCGGAACCGATCTCATGGCGTGCTTCGGCGGGAGCTGTCCGATCCTCCCTGTCTACGAGGGAGAAATTCAGTGCCTGAATCTCGGCATGAACACGCAGATTTTCGACGACTACGGCCACGCGCTGCGCGACACTCAGGGAGAACTGGTCTGCACCGAACCGTTTCCGTCGATTCCGATTGGCTTCTGGGGCGACGCCGACGGCTCGCTTCTGCGCGCCGCATATTTCGAGCACTACCCGAACGTCTGGCGACACGGCGACTTCGCGACCATCACTTCGCGCGGCGGACTGATCGTGCACGGGCGTTCCGACGCCGTGCTGAATCCGGGCGGGGTGCGCATCGGCACCGCCGAGATCTATCGTCAGGTCGAGAAAGTGACGGAAGTCGTCGAGTCGATCGCCATCGCGCAGCAATGGCGCGACGACGTGCGCATCGTGCTGTTCGTACGTCTGCGGGATGGAGTCACGCTGGATGAAGCGTTGCGGGAGAGGATACGCGAGACGATTCGCCGCAACGCGACGCCGCGCCACGTCCCCGCCAGGATCATTCAGGCGCCGGATCTCCCGCGCACGATCAACGGCAAGCTGGTGGAACTCGCGGTCCGCGACGTGGTGCACGGCCTGCCTGCAAGGAACACCGATGCGCTCGCCAATCGAGAGGCGCTCGACTTCTTCAGGGATTTGCCGGAGCTGAAGTCTTGAGCGGCCAAGCGGCCATCAGGTCGACTCGCGGCCGGCCGGAACATTCTCTCTCTGGCCAGTGACCAGCAGCCAGTCGCCTTCGCCCAGGTCCTCCGTCGCCGCACTCTATGAGCGCGAGTGCGCTCGCCTCGGCTATGCGCCCGACCCCGCCCAGCAGAAGCTGGTCGTTCTGTTCGACGAATTGCGGACCCGCTTGCTCGCGCCGGCGCCGAAAGGTCTGCTCAAAGGCCTGCTCTCGCGCAGCCCGCCGCGCAAGCTGCATCGCGGCTTGTACGTGTGGGGAGGCGTCGGTCGCGGCAAGACCTGGCTCATGGATCTGTTTCTGCACAGTCTGCCGTTCAAAGAAAAGCAACGCAGTCACTTTCACCGTTTCATGCAGTTTGTGCACGACGAACTCAGAAAGCACAAGGATCGCGCTGATCCTCTGGAACTCGTCGCTGAGAAAGTCGCGCACAAGACGCGTGTGTTGTGCTTCGATGAACTGTTCGTCGCCGACATCGCTGATGCGATGCTGCTCGCGAACCTGTTCCGGGGGCTGTTCGAACGCGGCGTGACGCTCGTCGCCACCTCCAACGTTCCGCCCGACGATCTCTACAAGGATGGGCTGCAACGTGCGCGCTTTCTGCCCGCCATTCGCCTGTTGAAGGAGCACACCAGAGTCCTGCATCTGGACTCCGGCGCAGACTACCGCTTGCGGCAGCTCGAGCACGCCACGACCTGGTTCCACTCCAACGCGGCCTCCGCCGCCGCGCTCGAATGTCTCTTCGAAGTCATGGCGGGTGAACCCGGCAAAGCCGACGGAACGCTCATCCTGAACCATCGACGAATGCACCCGCATCGGCAGGCTGACGACGTCATCTGGTTCAGCTTCAAGGAACTCTGCGACGGGCCGCGCAGCCAGGCGGACTACATCGAGATCGCGCGCTGCTTTCACACGGTGTTCCTGAGCGAAATTCCTGTGCTGCACGCCGACGCGGAGAATCAAGCGCGCCGTTTCGTCACGCTCGTGGACGAGTTTTACGATCGCGGGGTGAAGCTCATTGTCTCCGCGGCCGCCCCGGCGTCCGCCCTGTATCGCGGTTCAAAGCTCAGCTTCGAGTTCGAGCGCACAAGAAGCCGCCTGATCGAGATGCAATCGCAGGAATACCTCGCGCGTCCGCATCAGCCCTGATGAGTTGTGCGATGTGCGTTGTGAGTTGTGAGTTGTCCGGCGACGCCGCACTCGGCGGCGTCTCGCCTCTGAAACGGAGAACGGGCAACAGACAACGCCGAACGCGAGCGCGCAAGCTTCAGGCGACCGCCCGGTGGGCGCCGAACTGCGCTCTGCGGCGCGATTCGGCGTTCTCCCGCGCTTTCAACGCTCCGTTCGTATCGCCGTTCAGGTCGAGTGCACGCGCGGTCAATTGCCAGTTGAAAGGACTCGACGGTTTGAGTTGCGTCCGCTCCGCGATCAACGCGCGCGCGAGGCGCGACTGCCCGCTCCGCAAAGCAGCCTCCACGAGCGTCAGATGGATCAGGTCGCGCTGGGCATGGCTGCCGCCGAATCGATGAGCGATTGTGCGAATCGGCTCAAGCAGATTCACCGTTTCGTCGTAGCGCTCCGACGCGAACGACACGAGAGCGCGCGCGAGCGGCAGGCCGACGTCGCGCGTCATCATGGCGTTCGTATCCGCTCCGGTCGCCTTGCGCTCCATCGCCGCAATAGCCTGCTGTGCGAGATCAAAGCGTCGTGCGCCGGCGAACGCCATTGCTGCATGGGCGTCATTGAACGAGTAGTACGCATGATCGACGAACGGCGCCCAGATTTCCGCGAGAGCGCGCCAACGCTCGCCAACGTTCACGCCGCGCAGTTCGAGCCGCCATAGAAGCGCTGAGGCGTCGATCATCTCCAGCGGGACCGGCGAGGCGCTCGCACGAATGCGCCGGTCGTACAGTTCGAGCACTTGTGAGAAGTCGCCGCCGTCCAGATGAAAAAGCGCGAGATGCCACCAGTTGTGAAAGGCAAGTCCGTTATTTACCGCCCAGTCCGTTTCGCGCGAGGTGAGGAAGTCCACGCCGTCACGGACGCGTCCCTGCATCTCCATGACGTGTGTGACCGCGTGCACGGCCCAGGCGTCTCGGGGATTGAGCTCGAGCGCCCGCCGGCCGGCGTCCTCCGCGCGCGAATAAAGCGCGGTCTCTTCCAGGCCGAAAGCATACATGCCGAGAACGTAGCTGTATCCCGGTGTGCTCACTTCCCACGCCGGAAGCACCTGCGCGACGCGATCGCGGAGCATGGACGATGCGCCGAGAAAGAAGTCGCCGACGTGTGCAATCTGCAGCGCCAGGAGGTCGCGCGGGTAGTCGAGCAGAATCTCTCCATAGCGGCGAATCCCCCCCGCGAAGTCGCCGTCCAGCCAGGTTCGCGCCGCGGCGGCGTGCGCACGCTCGCGGTCGTTCGCACGCCGACCCAGCGCCTCGATCGCCTCGATGCTCTGCGTCAGGAGCGGCGTCGCCGTCCGGTCGGTGGACATGATCATGAGACCTGCGCGCAGACAGTGCGCTGAGGCGAAGTCAGGGTCGTGATCGATCGCGCGCTGAACCGTGGCCAGCGGGTCAAGTACATAGCTCACCGACAGGTCGAGCGCGTCTTCGTATTGCTGCAACAGCGCCCTATTCCTGGTCGAGACTGGTGCACCGCGTGAATCATGAAGCGACATGGAAACCTCCCTCAAAAGTCAGCCGATACCACGACCCTTCGTGGCCCTCAGTTTCCGGCTCGATCGTGAGGCCGAAGTCTCGACAGCCGTGAAAATTGCGTGAAAGAATGGCGCTCCAGGGCGAGAACCGGGGAATCAATGACGTGAGGGCGCAATGGCGAAAGGGCGTAATGAACTCGCGCGCTCCAGCCTGGCCACAGGCCTGCGTGCTTCGCTTGCGCCGCTACGTCCTCCCATCCTCCGGTCCTTGTGTTCTTGCGTCCTCACGCCCTCCCGTCCTCACGTCCTCGCGTCTTTCCGATCAGGACAGCACGTTTGAGTGAACTGACTCTGCAAGTGCTCGGCGCCTTCCGCGTGCAAGACGCCGCTGGACGCGAAATACGCATCGCCTCGCGCAAAGGCCGGGCGCTGCTCGCCTATCTCGCACTGCGGCCCGGCGAATCGCACAGTCGCGAACGCCTCGCGACGCTCTTGTGGGAAGACGCAGACGACGAGCTGGCGCGCACCAGCCTGCGGCAGGCTCTCGCGGCCGTGCGCAAATCATTGCCAAAGGACGCTCAGTCGGCGCTGCGTGCGGATGCTGAATCCGTCGGAGTCGACGGTGCAGTCATCGAGAGCGATCTGCACGCCTTTCAGCGCGCGCTGACCGACGGCACACGCACGGCGCTGAAGGATGCGGTCGCACGCTATCGCGGCGATCTGCTGGACGGTTTCGACGCCCGGTCGACTGCCTTCGACGAGTGGCTCAGCCACGAGCGGCTCGCGGTGCGCAAGCAGATGAGCGAAGCATTGCAGAAACTGACTCACCTGTGCGCCGCGACCGACGATGCGGACGGCGCGCTCGCAGCGTGCACGCGGCTGGTGTCGCTCGAGCCGCTCAATGAGTCGGCGCACCGCACGCTGATGGAGCTGCACGCGAAGCGACAAGCGTATGCGGAAGCGCTGCGCCAATACCGGCTCTGTCGCGACGTTTTACGGCGTGAACTGGACGTCGCGCCGGAGCCCGCAACGGAGCAGCTTTATCGCGATCTCATGCGACGGCGACGCGCCGCCGTGCCCGGCGCGGCCGGCGATGCGGAAGAGCCGATGTTCGCTGCAGAGACGCCGAGCGCAACCCTGCCCGCCGCCGACGCGAAAATCGAGCTGCGTCCTGAACTACGGGACGCAGTCATTCTCGTGGCGAGACTCGAGGGCCTCCTCGAACTCGAAGCGCGGCTTGATCCGGAGGAGTCGCTCGCGCTTTCGCAGGAGTTTCAAACGCGCGTTCAGAGCGCTGTTCACGAGTTCGGCGGTCGCACCGACCGGCGCGTCGGTTCCAACGTCATGGCGATCTTCGGCGCGCCGAACGCCTATGGCGATGAACCGCTGCGGGCCGCGCGCGCCGCATTGATGCTGCGCGACATCGTAATGAATAACCCCTGGCCCGCCGGCGCGGCCGTCGGACCGCTCGCGCTGCGCATCGGCGTCGCCCAGGGACAAGTGCTCTGTAGCGCCGATGTATTTCCGCTGACGGGGCGGCCGGCGCATGTGGCGCACGGACTCGCCACGCGTGCGGCGGACGGCGAGGTATTGCTTTCGAGCGAACTGCGACAATCGCTGGGCGATGCAGTCGTGACACAGCGCACGTCGACGGAGGCGCGCGCCGACGCGGAGCCGCTCAGCGCCTGGGCGCTGCAGTCGCTGCGCGCCGAGGGCGCAGGCGCCCAGCCCTTCGTAGGCCGTCGGCCCGAACTCGCCATGATTCTCGCCGCGCTCGATCGCTGCACGAGCAGTCGTCACGGCCGAGCGATCATCGTGCGCGGGGACGCAGGCATCGGCAAGACGCGCCTGGTGGAAACGGTGCGGCTTGCGGCGCGTGAACGCGGCGTCGCCGTGCATTGCGCGCAGGTGTTCGATTTCGGCCAGTCGCCGGGACGAGGACCCATCACGACCCTGGCGCTCAGTCTGCTCGGCGTCGGTTCGGACGCCTCCGCCAGCGAACGAACTGACGCCGTTCGTTGCGCGGCTCTCGACCGAGGCGGAGGCATCGACCAGATCGTATTCCTGAGCGATCTGATCGACGCCCGGCTCGACGCCGAGCTCGCAGCGCTGGAGAAGGCGATGGACGCCGCCACCCGCCAGCGCGGTCGCACGCTTGCGCTTGCGCAGATCATCGAATCCGCCGCACGGCGCACACCCCAGCTGCTCGTCGTTGAGGACGTGCACTGGGCCGACAGCGACGAACTTGCGCGGCTCGGCGAGATCGCGGCGGTCGTCGCAAACTGTCCCATTCTGTTCGTCATGACCACCCGGCCCGAGGGCGATCCCATCAGCGCTGCGTGGCGAGCACGGGCGCGCGGCTGTCCCGTCACAACGGTCGACCTCGCTCCGCTGGCGGATGACGAAGCGCACGAGCTGGCCGCCCACTATCCCGAATTGCCGGTCGATACGATTGAAGCGTGCATCCGCCGCGCCGACGGCTATCCCCTCTTCCTCGATCAACTGTTGCGCGCCGCCAGCGCCGGCCATGCTTCGCTGCCTGGATCCGTGCGAGCTCTGATTCTGGCGCGCGCTGATCGCTTGTCGGCCGAGGACCATCTGGCCCTCGAGGCGGCGGCCGTGCTGGGCCAACGCGCCGCTCTGGCGCCGCTGCGACGCATGATCGGCCAGGCGACCTACGAACCTGCGCAACTCGTGGACGCAGCGCTGGTGCGTTTCGACGGCGCTGAGATCGAATTTGCGCATTCGCTGTTTCGCGACGCGATTTACGAGTCCACGCTGAAATCGAAACGCCGCGAACTGCATCACGCCGCCGCCGAATGGTTCGCCGGCGCCGACGGCGCCTTGTACGCGGACC
Organism: uncultured Gammaproteobacteria bacterium; assembly: GCA_963723505.1. GTDB lineage: Bacteria > Pseudomonadota > Gammaproteobacteria > Steroidobacterales > Steroidobacteraceae > Steroidobacter. The sequence continues at coordinate 94,928 of CAVRQU010000011.1, read as the reverse complement.
ATCTCGCGGCAGCCGGCGATGAACGCGCCGCGGCCGCTTATGTGGATGCTGCACGGGCGGAGCAGGACGCCCTGCGGTTCGAACGCGCATTGGCGCTCGCCGCCAAGGCGGCTGCGCTCGCGCGCGAGCCGGCGATGCTGCACCGTACGAGCACGCTGCTGGGCGAGTTGCTGCTGCAACTCGGTCGGACGCACGACGCGCTGGCCGCGTATCGCGAAGCGCTTGATTTCGCGATCGATCAGACCGAGCACGGTCAGGCCTGGTTCGGCGTCGCATCGTCCTTGCGCATCATGGACCGCCACGAGGAGGCGCTCGATGCACTCGACCGTGCGGAAGCCGCCCTGAGCGAGGGCGCCGATGCGCAGACGCGCGCACGTCTGCTTACCTTGCGCGGCAATCTGTGCTTCCCGCTGGGTCAGCTGGACGCTTGTCTGCGATCGCACGAACAGGCTCACCGGTACGCGCTGCAGGCTGACTCTCCGCTCGATATCGCTCGAGCGCTCGGCGGGCTCGGCGACGCCTACTACCAGCGCGGCCAAATGCTGACCGCGCGCGACCATTTTGCGAAGTGCATTCAGGAGGCGCGCGATCACGGGCTGGTCGGCGTCTTGCTGGCCAATCTTCCGATGCTGGGCATCACGCACACGTACTCGGGCGATCCGATCGCGGGCCGGGATAGCTGTGCGGAGGCGCTCGAGCTTGCACGCCGAATCGGCGACGTACGCGGCGAGCTGTTGGCCCAGTTGGGTATGACTACCGGTCTGCTGGTCCAGATGAAGACAGACGAGTGCCGCCGACGTGCGGAACACGCGCTCAAACTCGCGCAGCAGATCGGCGCGCGCCGCTTTCAGGCGGAAAGTATGGGCATCATCGCCGCGGGGATGCGGTCGAACGGCGATCGCGCGGAGGCGCTCCGCCTCGCCGAGGAAGCCGTGCAGCTTGGTCGGGAAACAGGCATGTCATACTGCGGACCGGTGCTGCTCAGCATCGTCGCAAGCATTACGCCGGACCCGACCCAGCGGAGGAGAGCGCTCGAGGAGGGCGCTGAACTCCTCGCAAAGGGCTGCGTCAGCCACAGCTACTTCGAGTTCTATCAGAATGCGATTGAAGTGAGCCTCGTGGCGGGCGCATGGTCGGACGCGCGCCGCTATGCAGATGGTCTCGCCGCCTACACCGCGGAAGAACCGCTGCCCCTCACGAACCTGTTGATTTCGCGCGCACGATTGTTGGCGGACGTAGGTGAAAATGTCGCGACGAAAGCGACACGCGCGCAGCTCGAGTCGTTGCGCGCGGATTGTGAGCGCATGAACGCCCTGGCGGCGTTGCCGGCGATCGAAAGCGCGCTCGCCCTTCTGATGAAGTGAATGATGACTAGTGAATGGTGATTGGCCAGAGCCTCATGTCGTGGCTCCGACCAATTCACCAATCACCAGTCACGAATCACGTCCCTACGCGGCCAGTTTCCCGGACGCCTTCGCCGTGTGCGTGGCGATCAGATCCATCAGCGGCGGCGACAGGCAGTCGTACGGTTCGAGCTTCAGCTCCTTCAGGCGCGAACGCACTGCTCCCATCTGATCGGGCTTGAAGCCCGACTCGATGATGGAGGAAACGAACGCTGCGAACTCCGGCGCCGCCCAGCCCTGATCCTTCGAGAGTTCGACGTGGACGAAGTCGAGTCCATAGAACGGATGGTTCTTGTTCTCGATGCGCCCATACAAGTGAACGCCGCAGCCCGTGCAGGCGTAGCGCTGGATGGTCGCGGCCGGGTCGACGACCTTCAGCTTCTGCGCATTCTGCGTGACGCTGAGATTGTCCCGGGAAATGACGGCGACCACGGAAAATAATGCGCCTTGCGGTTTCCAGCACTTGGTGCAGCCGCAGGCGTGATTGAAGGCGACGTTCCCCTTCAATTGCACGGTCACCGGATCCGTGGCGCATTTGCAGGTCAGCGTGCCGCCGGCAAAATCTTTCGCGCCGGGTTTCACGCCACTATCGACGGACGGATGAATTGAAAACGCGCTCATATGACGCCTCTCCTCTCGTTGCTTTCATCGCTGTAAGTGCCGATTCAGCGGACAGATTCATCAGTAAAGGGCGACGCTGCGAATCGACTCGCCCTTGTGCATGAGATCGAATGCATCGTTGATCTTCTCAAGCGGCATCGTGTGCGTGATCAGATCATCGATGTTGATTTTGCCTTCCATGTACCAGTCGACGATGCGCGGAACATCCGTGCGTCCGCGCGCGCCCCCGAAAGCGGTGCCTTTCCACACGCGTCCCGTGACCAGCTGGAACGGACGCGTCTTGATTTCCTGCCCGGCCCCCGCGACGCCGATGATCACCGAGACGCCCCAGCCGCGATGACAGCACTCGAGCGCTTGCCGCATGAGATCGACGTTGCCGACGCACTCGAAGCTGTAATCGGCGCCGCCGTCGGTCAGGTTCACCAGATGCGCGACGATGTCGCCGCCGACCTCTTTCGGATTCACGAAGTGCGTCATGCCGAACTTCTCGGCAAGCGACTTGCGGCGCGGATTGATGTCGACTCCGATGATCTTGTTGGCGCCGGCGAGCCGTGCGCCCTGAATGACGTTGAGTCCGATGCCGCCGAGGCCGAACACGACGACATTGGCGCCCGGCTCCACTTTCGCTGTGTTGATCACTGCGCCGATGCCGGTCGTCACGCCGCAGCCGATATAGCAGACCTTGTCAAAGGGCGCGTCTTCGCGAATTTTCGCGACCGCAATCTCCGGCAGCACCGTGAAATTCGAGAACGTCGAACATCCCATGTAGTGATGGACCATTTCCTTGCCGACCGAGAAGCGGCTCGTACCGTCCGGCATGACGCCTTTGCCCTGCGTCGCGCGAATCGCCGTGCACAGATTCGTCTTGCGCGAAAGACAGGACTTGCACTGCCGGCATTCGGGCGTGTAGAGGGGAATGACGTGATCGCCCTTGCGCACGGAGGTCACGCCGGGTCCAACGTCCACCACAATCCCGGCGCCTTCGTGGCCGAAAATTACCGGAAAGAGTCCTTCCGGATCGGCGCCTGAGCGCGTGAACTCGTCGGTGTGGCACACGCCCGTGGCTTTGATTTCCACGAGAACCTCGCCCGCGCGCGGTCCGTCAAGATCCACCGTGGTCACTTCGAGCGGCTTACCCGCTGCGTAGGCGACGGCTGCTTTTGTTTTCATGAAGGTTCTCCCGCTGTTGGCGAAATCCTGAACTCTCTGTGTAACGCTAATGCGAGAACTTCATCGTGCTCGTATTTCGATGAGCAGCGCCGGCGCGCTCTCAGGGAAGGCGTTCCGTCACCGCCGCCGCAGGCGACGCCAGCTGCAGCGGAATCTGGACGCCGTCTGCACCCGCCCGCCCGCTCTTGTCGAAATCGGCGACCAACTTGCCGTCCGCGTCGAGGAGCGGAACGCGGTAGTCGGCCAGAATCTCCTGCACACGGGTCAGATGGGCCGCGATCCACTCATCCAGCTTGGCCTTCCACTCTTTCTCGCCAAAGCGCACGCCCATCGAGATCTCGTAGTCGAACTTGATTTCACGATCGGGCATGAAAGGCGCTGCCCGCCACCCCGGCGTCGCGGCATGCTGTCGGACGAGGAATCCCGCGACGGGACCCCAGACGATCGCCACGTCGATCTTGCGCGCCGCAAGATCGCGCTCGACGATGACCGCCGGATGCTCCGCCGGGTCGCCGCTTTGCTCCGCGTACAGAACGGCCTGTTCGACCAGGCCGTTGCGCAGCAGCCAGTCGGAACCCGGTGAATGACCGAACACGCCGATGCGCAGCGACTTGAGCGTCGCCGGGGGCAGCTTCAGGAGATCATCCGCCGTGCGCACAGCTTCGAGTTCCTTGCGCAACGGAAACACCAGCGCGTATGTCGAGCGCATATAGGCTGGGTCGTCGCCGTGAGCTCGTAACCCTTGGGCACGCCGATGATCACATCGCATCTGAACTGCTGCGTCGTGACGTCCTTCTGCCGCAGGGTGTTGCGCACGAATCCCATGCGCTGCGGAAACCAGGTGTACTCGATTCGTCGACCGAGATCGCGCGCCAGTTCTTCGGCGATCTTGTTCTCGTAGCCTTCGCCGCGCTGATTCGACTGCGGCAGATTGTTGGGGTCGGCGCAGACGCGCAGCACCGTTTCGCTTTCCTCTGCGAATGCGTCGGGCGTCGTTGCGGCGAAAGGCATCACCGACAACGCCACGATCAGAGAATACGGGACGGGCCGGCGGCTCATAGACGACGTCCGGACACTGCGTGTTGCTACTCGATCGGCGACAGACGACCGGGTTTGATCTGACCGTCCGAGCGACCCTTCAGATACGCGTACAAGTCCCTCCCAGTTCTGCATCAACATCGTACTGGCGCTAAACGGCGGCATGCCTTTCTCCGGCCGTCCATTGATCATCGTGGTGTGAAACTCTTCCTTCGTCAGCTTCTTCATCGACTCCACGAGCGGCGGGCCGACCAATCCTTCCTGCTCGGCGCCGTGGCACCGCTCACACGCCAGCGCGCGCCAGGTCTTCCACCCCATAAGCGTCTGCGGGTCGACTTTGTCGCCATCCTTGACGACGTAGAGCTCACTCTGAACTTTTCGTCGATTTCTCCGGACTCGTAGTCGTCGGCGTGGTTTCCTCCGCGGATACGTTGACAAGCAGCGTGACAAGCAAACTCAAGATTGCGAATCGTCCCATTCAATCAACTCCCCCAGAAAGAGCCTTCCGCATAGGCCGTATTTGAGAACGTCTTCAGATTCCTGCCGTCGACTTGTGCATGGCTCTCCCAGGTCCGGCGGCACGCCGTGCGATCGCCGCACGGCATGCCGCTCACGCTGCAGCAACCTACAGCGCTAAGGCGCCGCTGCTTGCGCCGTTCCGCTGCCGGGCAGCGCAAACACGAACAGCGATCCGCCAAGCGTCGTGAACTTCGCCAGATCCTTGTAGCCGCCGACGGCGCCGAGACCTTCAGTCGGCTCCGTCAAACCGGCCGCCATGCCGATACCGGCCCAACCGCCGATTCCCGAGTACACGCCGACGTACTGTTTCCCGCTGTACTCATACGTAAACACGTTGCCGATGATCCCTGACGGCGTCTTGAACTTCCACAGCTCCTTGCCGTCCTTCGTGCTCACGGCCTTGATGTAGCCCTCCAGCGTTCCGTAGAACACGACGTCGCCCGCGGTCGTCAGCGCGCCGGACCACACGGAGAAGCGCTCGGGTTTCGACCACGCAATCTTGCCCTGCGCCGCATCCCATGCGATGAAATTGCCCATGCCGCCGTGACTGGCCGGCGCGGGGAACATCGTCAGAGTCGCGCCCACGTACGGCTGACCCGCCGTGTACTCCACCTGGAACGGCTCGTACGTCATGCACACATGGTTGGTCGGCACCATGATCAGACCCGACTTGCGGTCGTAGCTCGCGGGCTGCTGATCCTTCGACCCGAGCGCCGCAGGACAGATGTCCTTGACGTTCACGTCCGGACCCGTCGTGCCCGGCGAATACTTCTTGTCGACGATCGGACGACCCGTCTTCATGTCGACTTTCGTCGCCCAGTTCACTTTCGGATCGTATTTTTCGGCGACCAGCAGTTCGCCCGTGTCGCGATTGAGCGTGTAGCCGAAGCCGTTGCGGTCGAAGTGCACGACCGCCGGAACCTTCTTGCCTTTGATGTCGAGATCAACGAGCAGATTCTCGTTGACGCCGTCATAGTCCCATTCATCGTGCGGCGTCATCTGGTAGACCCACTTGGCCATGCCGGTATCCAGATCGCGCGCGAAGATCGTCATCGACCACTTGTTGTCGCCAGGCCGCTGCGCCGGATTCCAGGTGCTGGGGTTGCCGGTCCCGTAGTACACGAGATTCAGCTTCGGGTCGTAGCTAAACCAGCCCCACGTCGTGCCGCCGCCGAGCTTCCACTGATCGCCCTTCCAGGACTTGATCGAGGAATCGGCGCCGACGGCCGCCATCTTCCCGTTCGTCCACGTCATCGTCTTCGCCGGATCGATGAGCATTTCCTTGTCCGGCCCGGTGCTCCAGCCGGTCCAGACTTTCTTGCCGGTCTTGATGTCGTAGGCGATCAGGCGCCCACGCACTCCGAACTCACCGCCTGAGATGCCCGTGATCACTTTGTCCTTGAACACGTGCGGGGCGTTGGTGTTCGTTTCGCCGATCTTCGGGTCCCCGTTCTTGGCGGTCCACACGACCTTGCCGCTGTTCGCGTCGAGCGCGACCAGCGTCGTATCAGCCTGTTGCAGGAAAATCTTGCCGTCGCCGAACGCGAGACCGCGATTCACCGTGTCGCAGCACATCACCGGGACGACATCCGCATTCTGCTTGGGCTCATACTTCCACTTGAAGGACTGATCCTTCAGATTGACCGCGTACACGTTGTTCGGAAACGGCGTGTGCACATACATCGTGTCGCCGATCACGAGCGGCCCGCCCTCGTGCCCGCGCAACACGCCAGTGGACATCGTCCAGGCGACCTGCAACTGGCCGACGTTGCTCGCGTTGACCTGCCTGAGCTCGCTATAGCGATGATTGGCGTAGTCACCAGCCTGGGCGGCCCAGTTCGACGACTTGGCCATGGCTGTTTCGAGGTCGGTGGCCGCCGCCGCGCCAGACAGGCACGCTGTCGCAAGGGCTGTCGCGACAGCAACTCGAATGGAACGATATTCAGATTTCATATCCAATCCCCCGGTTGTCCTCGACTGTGAAACTGTCAGCGCTTTTACCCCGGCCCGCGACATGCATGTGTGTCATGCAACCGCCGACAGGCCATCGGATGTGAGGCTGCCCATGACAATGCAACGCCTATGCCATGCCTGCACCGTCACACTGGCCGCAACGATCCTGTTGTGGTCTTCCGCCTCGTTGCTGCGTGCAGACCCGGTCATGAACGACTATCCGACGCAGGCACGCGTCGAATACGTCAACGAATGCATCGCAAAAAACGGGGGAAGCTCTCGAGCCTGTACCAATGTTCCTGCGTGATCGACCAGATCGCGACACGCCTGAGCTACGATGACTTCGTCGAGGCCGGGACGTACGCGAAGTACTCGACCTTGCCGGGCGAAGGCGGCGGCTTGTTCCGGGACTCCGACAAGGCCCAGGAACTGGCGAAGCTCTTTCGCGAAACGGAGGCCGGGGCTTATCGACAGTGCGGCCTTGAAGCTGAGTGAGAGTGCGAATGCTGGTCGGCTTCTCCAGCGCCGGCGGCGCGGGCCCGACCACGACGCCCCACGGCGACCGACCGACTGCGATGGTCTTTACGGTGCGCAGCGTCGAGGTGTCCACGACGCTCACGTCGTTCGATGGCCCGTTCGCGGTGTAGAGCCAGCGTGCGTCCTCCGAAAGCGCAATTCCCCAGGGCCGCGTTCCGACCTTGATTTCAGTGACAAGTCTGGGACCTGTGAGGTCGATGACCGCGACCGTGCCGCCGCGTCCCGTGCTCATGAACAGGCGGTTGCGCGGCATATCGAGCACCACGGCCATCGGCCGCGCCTCTTTACGCAGCTGCAGCACGCGCTCGACGGGCTCGCCCGCGGGCACTCTGATTCGGTAGAGCGAGGAGTCGAACTCGCCCGACACATACGCAACCGCGCTGTCTGGCGTGAACGCCAGGTCGCGAGGCCGTTTGCCCACCTGCACTGATTTCACGACCTTGAGAGTGCGCGCATCGATTATGGAGATCGAGTTGTCGGACTCATTCGTCACGAGGACCCACTTGCCGTCGGGCGACGTGACGACGCCTTCCGGCTCACGCCCCACCGGAATGCGCCCCATGATTTTCGCGCTCTCGATGTCGACCACTGACGCTGTCGCGGAGTCCTCATTCGCAACGAACAGGCGCTTGCCGTCCGCGCTCAGATCAAACTGTTCAGGATCCGAACCTGCCTGCAGCACCTTGACGACCTTGCGCGCCGCAGTGTCGACGACCGCGACGCCGTCGGCTTTCAGATCACGTTCGAGCTTTGCGCATTCCTCATCCGGCGTGGTCGGTGGACATTTCGGCAGGCCGCTCAACGCGACAAGCAAGCGCGAGCCGTCGCGATTCAGTTTCATGCCGCGCGGCCGCTTGCCGACTTCAATCGTCGCTATCAGCGCGCTGCTCTTCGTGTCGAGCACCGAGACGGTGTGCTCGTCCTCATTGGAAACGTAGACGCGGCCCGCATACGCAGCCGGCGCCAAGACGCCGACCACGCATGCGAGCCCCAGACTGCACCCGAGACGACCGATCAATCGAATGCTCCGCGTCACCATACTCACAATCACAGATAAGTCCGACGTTGAAGGTTGCTGTTCTCGTTCTGGATCGCGTTGTGCGCCTCGGCGTCCGTGAATTCCGCTGGCGATGTCAGGTTCGGGGTCAGAGTGGTGAACGCGCACAGTGCTCTTCTGGTTCGCTTGCGTCGCCTCTCTGGCGCCCGCGATTGCTGCTAAACAAAAAGCGCCACGAGTAAAAGCAAGGCATATGCCAGGTAAGAAGTTTTTATACGGCGCGCAGCGCGCCGGCGAAACCCCGGCGCACTCCAAAGATCGTGGCGACGACCCCACAGCCGACAGCTCTGTCCTTCAATTCGTTGCATGTCTGACACATCAGCTGGAAAACCTGATACGGAGCCCTGCGTACGTACGTGACACTGTTACGGGTCAGATGACACAGTGATACAGTGATTTGACCACTTGAGGCGACCGACGCGCCGCAGGGTCCGGTAAAGAAGCACAAGCTCCAGAGTCATCGAATCGGTACGCGCTTCGGGGGGTCAGACATGAGCGGAGCGAGTCCATCGCAGCACGCCGCCGACGTCTTGCAGTTCGTGCGAGGCCGAGGCGTTGCAACTGCTCCCGGGCGCGCGCTCAATCCTGCGATCGCCGGCTCCTGGCGACGCTGCGCGCTCGACTACTCGCTGGACCCGTCGCGCCCTTACGCTCCGACGATTATCGACTCTGGCATGCTCGAGGAGCGCCGGACGCAGCATGCCGACCTCGTGCAGATTGCGTCGGCGGAAATTGACTGGTTGTACGACTACATTGCGGAGTCGGGTTACGCGCTCGTGCTGACCGACGCCGGCGGCGTCGTGCTGTACGAGAAGACCGACCAGACGCTTGCGGATACGTTTCGCTCCGCCGGGCTCATGCCAGGCGCCGACTGGAGCGAACAACGCGAAGGTACGAACGGCATCGGCACCTGCATTGCGGAAAATGGCCCGGTAATCGTCCATCGCGACGAGCACTTCCGCACGTGCCACATCGGCCTGTCCTGCTTCGGTTCGCCAATTCACGATCCCGCCGGCCGCCTCGTGGCGGTGCTTGATGCGTCCACACTGAACGCTGACGAGCAGCGCTCTGGCCTCGCGCACACCCTGGCCCTGGTGAACCTCTCCGCGCGCCTGATCGAGAAATGTCTCTTCCTGCGTCACTTCGAGCGGGGCACTGTGTTCCGCTTTCACGCGCGGCCCGAGTTCGTCAATCTGCAGCACGACGGCGCGCTGGCGCTGGCGGCCGACGCCACCGTAATCGCGGCTGACGAGACTGCCGTGCGATTGCTGGGCGCCAAGAGCCGTACGGACCTGATCGGGCGCGGTATCGGCGAAATCTTCGATGTGCGCGCCGCAGAGCTCGTCGATCCCGCCCAGCGCCGGAAATGTCGGGTTGCGGCCGGTGCGCGATGCGTTGCTCGGACGAAAATTCTTCGCAAACGTGGATCGATGCCTGAGCGGCGCCGGGCTCTCGAGTCTGGCGTCATGGTCGGAGCGCTCTCAGCGAGTCGTGCAAGTGGCGCCGGCGGCCAGCCGCAAGTCGCCGCTGACGCTCGAACAGCTGGCGGGTGAGGATCCGCAAATGCTGCGCAATGTGCGCAGCGCGCATCGCATCGCGATCTCCAGCGTCCCGGTCATGATTCAGGGCCCCACGGGCGCGGGCAAGGAGATGTTCGCGCGCGCTCTGCATGCCGTGAGCGGCCGCTCGTTGCAGCCGTTCGTCGCGCTCAACTGCGCCGCCATTCCCGAATCGCTGATCGAAAGCGAGTTGTTCGGTTACCGCTCGGGCGCGTTCACCGGCGCCCGCAAGGAAGGCATGAAAGGAAAAGTGCTGCAGTCCTCCGGCGGCACCCTCTTCCTCGATGAAATTGGCGACATGCCGCTTGCCCTGCAGACCCGGCTGCTGCGCGTGCTCGAAGAGCAGGAAGTGGTGCCGCTCGGAACGGAAACGCCGATCAAGGTCGACCTGCGCGTCATATGCGCATCGCACCAGAACCTGCGCGCGATGATCGCGCGCGGTCAGTTCCGTGAGGATCTCTATTACCGATTGAACGGCATTACGCTGGAACTCCCGCGTCTGGCCGACCGGACGGACAAGGAGCGGCTCATTCGCGAGTTTCTCGCGGCGGAGACCAACGACGGCCGACCGGCGGCTATCGAGATTGACGCCTTTCAGCGTCTGCTCGCCCACAACTGGCCGGGCAATATCCGGGAACTGCGCAATGTGATCCGCACGGCGCTCGCCATCTGCGACGGCGGCGTGGTTCGCCTTCGCGATCTGCCGAGCGAAGTTCGCGACGGCGCCGCCGGCGAAACACCTGCAAACGCGGGCGAGGTCGGCGTAACTTCCGTCGCACATGATCAGGCCGCTGAACGCGAAGAGGTGCTGCAGGCCATTCGCCGCTGTGAAGGCAACATGTCGCGAGCGGCTGAATCTCTTGGCGTGAGCCGCAATACGCTCTACCGGCGCTGCAAGCGGCTCGGAATCCCCACCGGCCGCCGCCTCTCGCCATAACAGTCGCCCCGCCGGGACTGAGGCAGATTCCTTCCGTCCTCGCCTGAGGCTCTCCAGCGAATCCGTTCACGCACGCGCGCATGGGCTCTCAACGCCGCTGAGCGTTCTCTGGCATGCAATCTGCTTCTCTTCTATCGCCTAGCGCCACCGGGGCGCCCGCAAGCTCTCGCCACTGTTCGACGCACGGCGTGGGTGCAAGTCGAGAGCGGCAGCGCGCTCGACGCCTCGTCTTTCAACTGGCCGTCTCATTGAAAGTGGGGTAGTCACACTGTTCCGCGGCGCTTCCGCAGGGACTATTCATGTCGACAGATCGCAGCCGGCCACGGAGAGTCGGGAACACAAAGCAGAGTGCAGTGTCCGGCTCGTCACCCTCTGGCATTCACCTCGCGCCTGGCGTGCGACTGGACGGCGGCGAGGGCGAGCGCAACCCGCCGGTTCTGATTCTTCCGGCCGGCAAGGTGCAGTTGAATGTCGGCGCTGCGGCGATCCTCCGTTTGTGCGACGGGTCGCGGGGCCGTGAAGAAATCATCGCGGAAATCATGCGTCATTCTCCTACAGGCGCCATGGCTGACGATATCGTCGAATTCCTGGAGGTAGCGAGGGCGCGCGGGTGGATCGTCGAACCGTGATTGCGAATGGTGAAGTTCCGGCAAGAGCCACTGCGGATTGGCGTTGCTGATGATCACGACGTAACGGCGCTCAGCGCAGAACCTGCGATGACGGCCGCCGATGCGAGGGCGCTTCGATATCCTCGCAGAGCATGGCGGCGCCGACGCCGCTCAGCGGGCCTCACGCGGCCGCAGATGTGCTCCGCGCTGCTAACCTCTGTTCCAGTACCGGGCGGCGTCCGCCTGCCACTTCGCGTCTGATTGATGTTTCCACTCACCCTGTTTCAACTTCGGCGCCGCTTGCAGCTTCGACTGATCGATGACTACCTTGTCGCCGCTCATCATCGAACTCGCGGCGGCGTAAGGCACGGCGGAAGACTGGTCCTCCGTCGAAATGATCACAAACGCGGGCTGCTGTTTCGAATCGAAGACCACCTCGGTGACCTGACCGACCGGTGCGTTCGTTCGCGTCACGACAGAGGCGCCGACAAGCTCCTCCCCTGAACCTTCCGCGGCCGCAGGCGAGCGGGCCGTGCGACCCGAAACTGTCGGCGTGTTTCCCGGCGACGCCCCGTCTGCAGCGCCCGCAGTCTTGCTCGTCGAAGGCGTCGTCTCGCTTGCTTCGCGATCCTGCGCCTCCTCTGTGCGTGTATCGGCGGGTGCGAGTCTTTCAGATGCGGCGTCTGGGTTCGTCGGCTTCTGCGTCTCCTGCGCAAAGGCTGCGCCCGCGAATCCGAGAGCGGCGATCAGGCCGCAGCAGATCGGCAACTTCTTCATGACCGTATTCCTGTTCCTCGGGGATATCGGGGTAATCCGCCGCCCCCCGTACGCGTTCCAGTGCGCGCCGCAGCACTCCGGAAGCGAATCAACGATCGAAAGTTGCGGTATCACGACCCTCCGCCGTATCGAGCCCGCGCACGCTGTCTAGCCCGGTGACCGCAGTGAAATTCGCGTCGTGAATATCCGCCAGCGAGAGGCTGGCGCGATCGAGCCGGGCGCCCGAGAGATCAGCGCCAATCAATTTCGCGCGCGATAGTTCGGCGCCGGTCAACTCAGCTTCGCGCAGATCCGCAAAGCTGAGCTCCGCGCGCGAAAGATCGGCATTGCTGAGCTTCGCTCCCTTCAACCGTGCGCGCGTCAGCACGATGCGAATCAAACCCATCGGTTGATTGCGCATGTCGGCGCCGCCCTTCACTCCCTCGAGATTCGCGCCTTCGAGATTGGCGGCCTCGAAATTCCCCATGAGGCGCGCGTTGCGCAGATCGGCCCGCCGCAGGTCCGCGTTCGCGAGGACGGCCGAGAACAGACTCGCCTCGCGCAGATCCGCCTCGACCAGAAGAGCGTCCCGCAGGATGGCGACGTCGAGATTGCAACCCGCAAGCTTCGCTCCCGACAGGTTGGTCCCCTTGAAGTTCGCGCCGAAAAGTTTCGCGCCCCGGAAGTCGATTCCGGAAAGATCGACGCCGGGCGCTTCGAGATTCGAGAGATCCCTGCGCCCGACGCGAGCTGCTCCACGATCTGCTCACGCGAGACTCTGCGCCGCGAGCGGCGGACTGAGCATCGTCGCCAGCAGGGCGACGCCACGCGATAACGACGTGCTGACCCATGCCGTTCAATTCAACCAAGCGCAGCGGCGCCGCGCCTGGCTTGCTGCACTTCCGGATCCACAGGTCGTTGCTGGCGCTCGGGCTGCATCGCTTCTCGATCACCGGCCTCACCAGCTCCTCCCATCGGGCCGAGGATCGGAACCAGTTCCCCTCGACGCCGTGATAGATGGACGCGACATTGACCCTCGCCGTCGGGTACGACATATCGTCGCTCGTGGGCAGATAGACATAGCCTCCCGGCGTTCGGGATCGAACTCGTACGCCACGACATAGGCGAGCTTGCCGCGATCTGGCTCGGGGTTGTTCTGCACGTAGAACGATACGACGAAGTGCTGCAACCCGCCCGGTCGCTCTTCAATCTTGCCCGCGGGCCAATCGATGAAGGCGCCCTCCTGGTGTTGCGGGTCCATGTGCGCGGATCGGCCGTTGATCTGGACGCCCGGTCCCGTCCAGACAAAAAACTTCCCGACGATGTCCGGATCAGTAATCTCCAGCGCGGCGGGCAGGCTTTCGCCCGTGATTTCGATCCGGACCGTTTTGCCTTTCGCGTGTGCAGTCCAGGACCACGACAACAACGCGCACAGCAGCATCACCAGTGAGAAGCTCCTCATGCGCCCTCCTCCTGCAGATGCAAGCAGAGACGCACCGAGAATAGACGAAGGGCCGCGCTGTTCCAACGGTCTCCACGCGTGCCCTGGCGGCTCGGCCTTGTTCGCCGTTGCGGACAGCGGTTGCTCAGATTCTGAACAGGCCGCTCGCCGGGCCGGACTCGCCGAATCCTACAGGCCGATTCTCACGCCGACCCACGCGCCGAACGGAGGTCCTGCGCCCAGGAAGCGCGGGTCGCTGAAGTCCGGAAAGACTTCATCGGGTTCGCCGAGCAGACCGAAGGTCTCGTACTCCTCGTCGAACGCGTTCTCTATGCGCGCAAACAGCGTGATCTGATCGCCGATTCGATACTCGCCCCGCAGATTGAGAATCGCGTAGCCGTCCGTCGCACCGAGAAGATTGGCTTCATCGCCGCGCAGATAGACCCCCGACCGCAGATTGACGTCCGCGCCGAAACTGAAGCGATCATTGAACTCGAAGTCGAAACCCAGATTCGCCTGATGCTCGGGGATGCCGGGAATCTTCGCTCCGGAGGCAACTTCGAGTTTGCCGTCGCCGACGATTTCCGGCGCGTCCGGATCTTCTTCGAAGACCGGATGATGCGGGCTGTTGATGATGAAGCCGTCTTCGAACTCGGCGTCCACATAGCTGTACTCGACGAACCAGTGCAGGCGCGAGAGACGCTGTGACACGCTGAGCTCGAGGCCGGCGCGCCGCGTGTCTCCCACGTTGTCGAAGAACCCCACGTTCGCCTGCGGGCCGCCGGTGGTCTGGAACAGTATGTCGTCCTGATTGACGGTGTGGAAACCTCCGATATGCCAGCGCAGTCCGTTATCGGAGGCGCCGCGCAACCCTGCTTCGACGCTCTTCGCCACGACCAGCTCGAGCGGCGGATCGGCGAGGAAAGCGTTGGGCAGATTGCACGGCGCGTCTTCGCTCGCACAGGCAAGCTCCACTGGCGTCGGCGCGCGGGCCGACTCGCCATAGCTTGCGTAGAGCGTCATCGTCGGCGTCGGACGAAATGTGACGCCGCCGGCCGGGTTGAACCGCTGAAATTCGTGACTGCCGTCCAGCTCGGGATTCTCGCCGCTTCGATCCGAGAGCCGGACGCGCGTCTCGTCGTAGCGCCCGGAGAGCGTCAGGGCGACGCGCTCCGACAGGTCCAGCGTATCGGCGAAGTACACGCTTGCGTGAGTGACCTCGCTGTCGACGTCCGTGAGGAACTCCTCCGCGAAGACTCCCGTCCTCGAGGTTGCGCGGTTCTCAAGGAGGCTCGCGACTTCGACGATGGAGTCAAAGGAGCTTTGTCCTTCGTCGTACGCGACGCCGAGCGTGAGGTTGTTGTCGCCGCCAGGCGCACGCGACTGCAGGCCGATCTGGGCGGAGGCGCCGTAGCTTTCCTGCCGACGCCGGCCATAGTTGTTGACAGCGTCGAGTTCCTGATCGTCCAGTTCGGCCTCGATGGGCTCGCCGTTGAGATCGAGCACCTGCTCGATTCCAGCGTCGTCGGAAGCGGAGCACTCCCCGTCGCCGTTCAGGTCGACGAAGTCCTCTTCGACAAGAAACTCCTCATCGTCGATATCGCACTCCTCGAAAGGCGTGCCGTCGCCGTTGAACGTGTCGGTGTCGAAGTTTCGATAGAACACGTTGCCGGCGATCTGCACGGCGTCGGACACTGTGCGCGAGCCCTCCAGGATCACCTGCGTCTGCGTGTTCTCCGTGATGTCCGGGTGAGTGAACACCTGGGCTCGGTCGATCGCGAGCAGTTCGGCCGGCGAAGGGCCGTTGCCGCGAAGTTCGGTGTCTCCATAGGCCGCGCTCAGGTCGACGCTCCAGCCCGGACCGCGCCGGCTGAGGGCTGCAGAACGACGCGCAATGCATTCGATTCGGAGAAATCGCGCCAACCGTCCTCCTCAAAGTAGTCGACGTCGGCGTAGTAGCCCCATCGGTCGTTGTTCCCGCCGGACTGAATCGACGCTCCGCGGCGCGCGAACGACCCGCCGTACAACTCGACCTGATCGTTCTCATAGTTGAAGCCGTTCTTCATCTGGAGCGACAGCGCGCCTCCGAGCGTATTCAGGCCAAACACGGGCTGAGCGCCGGCGAGCAACTGCACGGCGCTGACAGCGGACAGCGGCACGAGGTCCCAGTTGATCGTGTCGCCGAACGGTTCGTTGATGCGCACGCCGTTCTGGTACACCGCAATGCCCTGCGGCAATCCGAGCAGCGGCGACGCGGTGAAGCCGCGGAAATTGAAGTCGGGCTGCAGCGGATTGTTCTGCGCCTGATTGATGCTGACGCTGCTGAAGCCCCGATTCAGAAAGTCCGTCAGGTCGAGCGCTTGTGAGCGTTCGAGCTGTTCAGCGGTCGCCCGCTGGACGTTCGCCGGAACGAGGTTGGGATCGACGCCCACACCATACGGCGCGGTGACGACGACTTCCTCGATCGGGCGATTGGGCTGGGCGGCCCACAGGCATGGGACAGCGGCCGAACAGCCGCAACAGAGAGCGATGCGTGCAGCGCTTGCGCCAAATCGAGACATTCGCGGTCCTCTCGCGTGGTGCGCTCTCGAATCCAACATGACAGTCGTCCAACGAATGGGCGGGCCGACCGATCCGTGCTGGTGAAGCTCCGCACAGCTCGACTACCCTGACCTTTCAGGGATCCGACGGTTCGAAAGACCGAGCCGGGAAGCGCCTCGAAAAGCTTCGAATTGCACCTATGCAGCGGCTGCTTAGAATTTCATACCGCACTGGGCGCCGAACAGGGAAGTTTTCCCGATCTGTCTGGGAAGGATTCCCGATACCATGAGTGCATCTGTGCATCAGCCAACTGTCGGACGGGTGCGGCCATGGAAAACATCATGCGACGCGTGAGCGCAGACTCCGACCGCGACACAGGGGCGCTGTGGCGCGACCTGGGCGTCATCGTCGCCGTCGTCCTCTTTGCGGGATGGCTCTTCGCGCGCCTGGAGCTGAACGAATCGGTATTTGCGCTCACGCGGCGATGGGAATCGCTGCAAGTCGATGAGCTCCCGGTCCTCCTCTTCGTCCTGACCTCGTGCCTCGCCTGGTTCGCGTGGCGCCGATACCGCGAAGCGCGCGCCGAGATCGTAAAGAGGCAGGCCGCCGAAGGACGGCTCGCCGCGTTGTTGCTCGAAAATCGGCGACTGGCCCAGCAATGCCTGCACGGGCAGGAATGCGAACGCAAGTCGCTGGCGCGCGAGCTGCACGATGAGCTCGGTCAGTATGTGAACGCGATCAAGACCGACGCGGTCTCGATTCAGGAGAAAGTCGCGGACGGTCCGCCATCGATCGCCCTGGGCGCATCGGCGATCGTCCGCAACGCGGATCATCTCCACGCCGTAGTCCGCGATCTGATCCGCGAGCTGCGCCCTGTCGCCCTTGATGATCTCGGTCTGAAGGCCGCATTGGAGCACTACGTGGAGCATTGCCAGCACCGCATGCCGCAGTTGCACCTCGCGGTCTCCCTCGAGGGCGATCTCGACAGCCTCGGCGAGCCGGTCAGCCTGGCGATCTATCGCTCCGTCCAGGAAGCCCTGACCAACGTATCCCGCCATGCCGCCGCGACCCGCATCGATATCCGAATAGAGCGGCGAGGCCTGAACGACGAAGGCGGCGACGAAGTCACGTTCAGCATCTCCGATAACGGCCGCGGCGCCGACCAGCGCGAACCTCCTTCCGGATTGGGCTTGATCGGCATGCGCGAACGCGTCGAAATGCTCGGGGGCAACCTGCGCGTTACGACCGCTTCCGGTCTGGGGTTCAGCCTCGCCGCAAGCATTCCTGTCGACCAGCGCCTCACGGCGACCACACCATGAATGCACGACTCACGGTTCTGCTGGTGGACGATCACGCGGTCGTACGCGAGGGCTATCGGCGATTGCTGACCGACAGCGGGAGAATCAGGGTGGTAGGTGAAGCCGCCAGCGCCGCGGAGGCCTATCAGCTGTTCTGCGATCTGGCGCCCGACGTCGTCGTCATGGATATCGCGTTGCCCGGCGTCAGCGGCATCGAAGGAATGCGGCGGATTCTCGCGCATCATCCGAATGCTCGCGTCCTCGCGTTCAGCATGTACGAGGACGCCATCTTTGTGCGGCGGGCGCTCGAAGCCGGCGCTGCAGGTTACCTAACAAAAGCCAGCGCACCGCAGGTGTTGGTCGAAGCGGTTGATGCAGTCGCCGGCGGTCGGCGATTCCTCAGCCCCGACGTAGCGCAAACGCTCGCGCTGCACCCGACGAACGCTGAGCGCGCCGTCGACGATCTCTCGGTGCGAGAGTTCGAAGTGCTCAAACTCCTCGTGCAAGGCTGTACGCTGTATGAAGCGGCAAAGCAGCTGGGACTCAACCCCAAGACTGTTTCCAACCATCAATCCTCGATCAAGCAGAAGCTCGGAGCGGAAACGCCCGCGCAGCTATGGCGCGCGGCGATGCAGCTCGGGCTGATTCCCCCGCTCTGACGTCAAGGAACCCGGTCCCGCGGCGCAATGGTCATCGAAGCTGCTGTTGTTCTCGGCCTGGCGCCAGATCAGAGGTTCGATTCTCACGGACCACAACGGGCCGGACATGCTGATTGCCTGCACATGCCGCGGACGTTCGCGAGGTCACTTCTCCACCGCAGCGCGCAGACGTTCGAGCGCGGCGTCCCACTGCGCTGAAATGATGTCGAGGCATCGCCGCGCTTCCTCGAGTTGCGCCTGTTCAATCTCCCACACCTGTTCACGTCCCTGACGGGCGCCGCGGACGAGTCCCGCCTCTTCCAGAACATGCAGATGCTTCGTCACGGCCTGACGCGTTACATCGACGCTCGCAGTCAATCCGGCGATTGAGGCCGGCCCGCCTGTGCACAGGCGGGCGACCAACCGAAGGCGTGTTGCATCCCCGAGCGCGGCGAACACCGGCGCCGCGGCGCCGAGTCGCGCTTCAGGACGCCTGGCTGACATAGCGCTCCAACGCTACGAGCTGCGCGTCCCAGCCGCCGTCGTTCTCACCGAACACCTTCGCGCGCCGCGCCAGTGAAATCTGATTGAACCCGGATTCGACGATCGTGAGCAGCGTGCCGCCGGCGACTTCCTCGAGCTCGAAGACGACCAGCGTGGTCGGCTCCGCCGAATAATCCGCATTCGCATCGTGTGCGCCAGGATGCCAGCGCCAGGAGAACACACGCTCAGGCTCCATCTGTTCCACAAAGACATGAAACTCGGGGCCGCAATCCTTGTCCGTCGGAATCATGCGCACTCTCGCGCCTGGCGCGAACGCGCCGTCCGCCTTTTCCACGCCGAACCAGCGGCAGAACTCATCGATATCCGTCAGTGCGCGCCACACTCTGCTGCGCGACGCACGCAGCGTGATGCGTTTTTCGATCGTGCGCGGCGCATCGGTTGACTTTGGCGCTGTCCCGCTCTCTGCGTGAGTTGTCGTAGCCATAAGATAAACCTCTCTCAAAGAGACTTCAGAGATTTGACGGGGTCCGCCGTGCGCGCGCTGGAACGGACGCGATCGTTGATGCGCAATCAATTGGTTGCATATTAGACGGAAGATTCCTTAAATGCAACCATCCGGTTGCTAATTAAATCTGCGCCCCGGCGACGCGGGGTAGCGGATATTCCCCGCTCGAGCCGCATACGCATGGCTGCACTTTGATGAGCACTTGAATCGCTGACGTCTGGCGCCGGACGGCGCATTCATCGCCGCACCAGGCAGCACACTGCTGCCGGTACGGGCTTGCCGCCCTTCGAGAATGACGGCGGCGAAATCGGCCCGGCGATCGCTGCCGACAAGCGCCGGCAGCGATGCGGCGGACGTTTCTATTGACTGAGCGGCACAGCGATATCGACGACGGGTCGCTTGAAGGCGCCGATGAATTGCGCCTCGCCAGTCAGCATCTTGATCCGGTAGAAAGCGTAGCCATCGCCGACCTGGATCGTTGCGTAGCCGCGATTCCCCTCAGTCGCGCCGCTATCCTGGAAGCTGTAGATATCGAAGCCCGCCGCAGCCCCTGCGTCCACTCTCAGCGTGCCTGTGGGGCCGAGCGAACCGTTGTTCGGCGGCGCCTGAACCGCGATCTGATTCAGATTGGCGTCGAGGTCGAACAGCGTCGTCGCGGTCGCTGTATCGAGGTCGTTGTTGGTGTATGCGGCGCCGACGATGCCCAGCGCCGCTATCCCGGGCGCGTAGTTCAGCGTGAGATCCTCGGTAGTGAGCCCCGCGTTCACGTCGTGACGCAGATTCTGGCCGGTGTTGCTGACGATCCTGAGACGATCGGCGGCCGGATTGAAGTCGACGCCGAACGAGTCGCCCGCAAGTGCGACTGTCAGCGAATTCACCCGCGTCGCGGCCGCGTTGGTCGGGTCAATTCGATACACGCCGCCGCCGTTGCCCACGCCGTAGAGCATCCCGTCCTGGACGCGAAAGTCGATGCCGATGAGCGACGAGTCAGGCGCCACGAGCCCGCTCACATAACCGATCTCGCGCAGACGCCCCGGCGTGCGCTCGTTGAAACACACCAGATAGCCATCGTCCGTCAGACCGACGACCCGCACGGCCTGACCACCGCGACCGTTGCCGCGGCTGCAGTCCAACTGATTCGTGGCGAACGCCGCCATCGAACTCAACAGCAGCGTCGCGCCGATCGCGACGGCCGCGCCAGATTTCCGATTCATCGTTGATTTGCGCATAAGAAGACTCCTCGGGTAGCGAAGCGATAAAGCCCGCCGGCGGGATTCCTCTCGGTCAGCAAACAGATCTACCCGCCGGCAGCGCCGTAGGTAGCTACGGCGTGCGCTCTGGGGCGGATGCATGAACCTTCGTACGATGTCGCGGCCGGGCGCCGAACTTGTCGGACACAAGCGGCGGAGCTGACCAGTCGGTCCGGGTTTTGTCTACGACTCCGAGGCGTCTGAACCGCTTGCAAATCGCCGTTGAACGCCCGCGAAATCATCCTGAGCGGAGTTTCTCTACGCCGCGGCGATAACCTCAATTTCGACCAGCCAGTCAGGCGACAGGGTCTGGACGACGATCGCCGTCGTGGGAATTCGACGCTCTCCCAGGGCGCGGGTTCGAGCCGCCGCGTTCGCCTCCGCATACGATGCGTCCCGCAGATAGCTTGTCAGGCGAACAATGTTGTCGACCGACATCCCGGCGCTCGCGAGAATCGTGCGCAGATTCGCCCAGATCAGTTCGAGTTGCTCATCGAGCGTCCGGCCGGCGACGCCGCGCTCGTCGAGACCCATCGTACCCGCGAGGAACAACAAGCGGCTGAAACCGGAAACCTCGACTGCGTGAACGTAATCGGGCGTCGCCGGATAGATCCCAATTACTGGATTACACGAAACGACCTTCATCGGTACTCCTGATCTCGCGTCTGTCGAACCGGCCGCGTCCAGGCTTGCGAGCACAGACTGACGCCCGACCTGATGTGACGCCGTCGGCGACGTCGACGAGCGCCTGCGCTCCCTCGCGGCCTGCTTTGACGATGAACCAGCAACCCGCGAGGGTTATTGTTGTCGCCGCTGCTCAATAGCCGCGCAAACGAACGCCTTCACCAGCGGCGGCGTGATGTCGCGCAGCGCCGCACGCTCCGGCTGGAACAGCGTGGCGACGAAGAAGGGGTGATCCACGAGCTCAACGCCCCTCACCTCGCCGTTCGCGTCCCACGCGACCGCGCGCAGCTTGCCGGAATCGAGCTGTCTGGCGTAGCGCGGATTCAACCCGTAATTGCATTGGTACTCCTCGCACGCACTATCGCATCCATAAGCGTGCGTAAGTTTCGACCCGGGCGCGAACCGAATCGTCTGCGACACATTGATGAGCGAGCACGAAAGCCTGGCGATCAGCGGATCCTCCGCCCCGGCGTCGAGCTCGGCGTGCTTCGGCGACGCGATGCCCCACTCCGCATTCGCATATTCCAGCAACGCATGCTGAAACCCGGCGCACGTGCCGAGAAATGGAACGTTCGACTGACGAGCGACGCGAATCGCGGCCAACGCTCCTTCAGTGTTCGCGTAGGGACCGCCCGGTGCACACCAGACGGCGGCATAGGGCTTCAGCTCTTCCGCGACGTCCCCGATCAAGGCGCCTGTATGGCGCCACTCGACTGTCGCTGACTGTCCAAGCTCGGACGCCGCCAGGGCGACTGCGAGTGGAATGGCCCGATGTGGAATCTTGTCCGGATCGTAGTCGCCGATGACGGCAATGCAGTTGGTCATGAAGGAGCTCCGGTCGGTCGCATCACACCCGCTGCTCCGGGCCAGACATATAGGTCGAATGCGCGGTCCATGACTTCGACGCATCCCTCGCGGCGCAACCCAAGTCTCGCTGCGACGCGCAGAGAGCGCGCATTGTCGGCATGAATGAGCGAAACCACACGCGGTGCGTTCAAAGCGCTGGATACATAAGCGAAGACGCAGCGCGCGGCTTCAGTCGCATAACCCCATCCCCAGTGCTCGGGGTCGAACGTGTATCCGAGCTCGCGCTCGAACACGACCTCGGCGTCTGCAGGCGCTTCCGTGCGCTGAAACCACGCCCTGGGGATTGCGTCGCCTGCGGCGCAGGACTCCACGACCAGGTCGCTCAATCCACAGCGGCCCATCAGCGTGTCGTCAGATTTCCGTACGACCGCCAACTGTCCAAGCGCATGTTCCTCATAACTCCTGAGCGTGGATTGCAGCCACGCCAGCGATTCCTGAGGAGAACGAGGTCGCCCGTGCCCGAGGTAGCGCGCGACCGCCGGAATGGCGTGAAGGCGCGTATAGAAAGCGAGATCCCCGGCTACGACTCGCCGCAAGATGAGCCGCTCTGACTGGATCTGATCGTCGCCGCGAGCAAGCGTCATGGCGCAGCTCTTCCTGGGGATGTGGACATCATTGAAAGCTCAGGGTAGTCGACCTGTGTCGAGCTTCATTAGGTTACTCCGAACGCGCCAGGCTGAAGCGCACAGTCGGACACGCCGCCTTTGAACGATCGATGAGTGCGTCCCCGGACGATCGCCGGCGTACGATAGTCAGGGATTCAGCAGAGTCTGACGATGAAAGTTTGTATCTATGGGGCCGGCGCGATCGGCGGGTTGATAGGCGCGCGGATTGCGGCGGCTGGCGACTGCATCGTAAGCGCAGTCGCGCGCGGCGATACGTTGCGCGCGCTGCGCGAGCACGGGTGGCGGCTTCGACAGGATGGTGCATTGGTTCAGGCGCCCGTCGTCGCTGTCGATGAGCCGGGCGACCTCGGACCGCAGGACGTCGTGATCATCGCGGTGAAAAGTCAGGCGTTGCCGGCGGCGGCGAACCGCATCGCGCCGCTGCTCGGACCAGAAACGGTCGTGGCGCCGGCGATGAACGGCGTACCGTGGTGGTTCGGTGCAGGCGTCCCGGCGCTCGAGGCGACGCCGCTGCACAGCGTAGACCCCGGAGGCAGCCTCGCTCGTCACATTCCATTGCGACACGTCCTCGGATGCGTGGTGCATGCAAGCGCATCATCCAGCGAGCCTGGCTTCGTCGAGCACAAGATGGGGCAAGGACTCATTGTCGGGGAGCCTTTCGGTGAGGATTCACAGCGCGTGCGTCGACTCGCCGCACTACTCACCCGGGCCCGCTTCGATGTCACGATCTCCACGAACATTCGCCGGGACATCTGGTACAAGCTCTGGGGCAACATGACGATGAATCCGATATCGGCCATCACCGGAGCGACGTGCGATCGCATGCTCGATGACCAGTTCGTGCGTGAGTTCTGCGCCGCCGCGATGTGCGAAGCCGGGCAAATCGGCGCCCGCATCGGCTGCCCGATTTCGCAGACGCCCGAAGACCGTTTCGCGGTCACACGCAAACTCGGGAAGTTCAAGACGTCGATGCTGCAAGACGTCGAAGCGGGACGGACCATCGAACTCGACGCGCTGCTCGGGGCGGTGCAGGAGATCGGGGTTCGTGTCGGTGTGCCGACGCCGAACGTGGACGCACTGTTCGGAATTGCGCGGCTATTCGGCCGTGTTCGCGGCGTGTATCCCGAGTCGCCTGTCTAGTCGTGGGTCTCGCCCGACAAGGGCGTGGCGCACATTGAAGGTCGGGCTTCGAACTCATCGAACCACGCCGAGAGGCGCGGACGGTTCACCCTGAAGGTCGGCAGGTCGCGAAACTCAAGCCAGCTGAGGGCGGTCGCGAGCGCGATGTGGCCCACGTGAATCGGTGAGGCGACGTCCAGTTCTCGTTCCAGCCAGTCATAACTCGCGATGAGCTTCTCGACGTACCCGTCCCGCAGGGGCGGGTACTGCAGTTCCTTCGGCCGCCGAACCGTTTCCCAGCGAATTGCGCCGCCTGCATCGGCGAGACCCTGAGCCACGGCCTGCACGCGCAACGCTCGCCATCGATCCTCGCCCTCCGGCGGGATCAATCTGCGTCCGCTGTGCAGCGTATCGAGGTAGGCGCAGATGACGTCGGAATCGAAGATCGACGCCAGCCCCGGTCGAACCAGGACCGGAACCTTGCCGAGGGGATTCTCGGCGAAGACCTGCTCATTGCGGCGTGTCGGACTCGTTTCGTGATGCACGACTTCGATGCGCTCCGCGAGGCCGACTTCGTATGCGAACACCAACGACTTGCGGGCGTAGGGTGAGTGGGTCTGATAGAGAAGCTTCATGCGACTCGAGCGGAGTAGAAAAATTGGGTGCGGGTTAGGATGGTACCGCGCAGTCGCGCGCTTTCGCGGCGATCTGACCTGCAACTGCGCATTTTTTCCGCGCAAGCGCAACCTACGATACGTGCAGTATGGAACTCGATCGATTTGACCGTCAGCTGCTGAATCTCCTCCAGGAGGACGCGGGACAAACCGCGGAGCGCCTCGCCGAACAGGTGGGTCTGTCGCCCTCGGCGATCCAGCGACGGATCCGACGAATGCGCTCGGAAGGCGTGATCGTTCGTGATGCTGCGATCGTCGATCCGGGGCAGGTCGGACGCCCGACGCTCTTCGTCGTCTCTCTGCAGGTCGAGCGCGAACGGCCGGAGTTGCTGGCGCAATTGCGTGCGTGGCTCGCGGCGCAGGAGCACGTTCAGCAAGCCTTCTACGTGACCGGCGAAGCTGACTTCGTGATCGTCATCACCGCTTCCGATACGGAAACGTATGACGCGCTCATGTCGCGTCTCGTGAGCGAGAATCCGAACGTAAAACGGTTCACGACCAACGTGGCGCTGAGCGTGGTCAAGCGAGGGCTTACCATTCCGATCCCGCTGGACAGCGCAACAACCTTCTAGGTCCGTTGCTTTCCGGCGTTTGCGGCGCGTTCACGCCTGCTTTCCGCCGGAAACGTCGAATCTTTGCGGCCAGGCGAAGTATCTCCGGGGCAAACTTTCCGTATGACCGAAACGTTGCGCGCTACTGACATCTGGGACGACTACCGGCCGACGCCGCTGATCGAGCTTCCTCGCCTGGCTGGCCTGACCAACGTCGGCCGCGTCTTCGTCAAGGCGGAGGGCGAACGTTCGCTCGGTAGTTTCAAGATGCTCGGCGGCATGGTCGCCGGGCTGCGCGCGCTTGCCAGAGCCGCAGGCGTCGCCACGGTCCAGGATCTGGCCTCGACGCGGATCTGTCGGGCGTCGCTGCCTCGGCTGATCTGCGCCAGCGATGGCAACCATGGCCTCGCGGTCGCCGCCGCGGCGAGCCGGGTAGGCGCCGCGGCGTCGATCTATTTGCCGGTGAGCGTGAGCCGACCCCGCGCCGACCGGATCGAAGCCTGCGGCGGGGAGATTGTCTGGATCTCCGGAACGTACGATGACGCAGTCAGTGCGGCTGCACAGGCGGCCGCACGGGGCGCAGGACTTCTGATCCCGGACACCAGCACCGACCCGAACGACGAGGTCGTCAAGGACGTCATGGCTGGCTACGCGTTTCTGAGCGAGGAGCTCGTCTGTCAATTCCGCGATGACGTAGCGGATCGTCCAGGCCACGTCTTCGTGCAGGCTGGCGTCGGCGGCCTGGCGGCAGCGATGGCCGAGGGGCTACGCACTTTCATGCAGGAACCCAGGCGGCTCCTGACCGTCGAGCCGCAGTCCGCTGCATGTGTGGCCCAGGCTCTCGCCGCGGGACATCCAGTGCGTCTCTCGGGCGACCTGCACACATCGGCCGAGATGCTGTCATGCGGCCTCGCGTCGGCGCCTGCGCTGGCCGTGCTGAAGCGGCATGACGCCCGATCTGTGGTCGTTCGGGAGGATCAGCTTCAAGCTGCCGTCGCCGCGCTGCGCGAGGCGGGCGGCCCGGACACGACGCCGTCCGGCGCCGCGGGACTTGCAGGCCTGCTGCATGTCGCTTCGCAGCCCGAGCTGCGCGTTGAGCATCAACTCGGCCCGGACAGCAAGGTGCTGTTGGTGGCCACCGAAGGACCCGTCTCAGATGGAGGCCCCATTCAGGCCGGCCTGCGGCGAGAAGGCGGGCGCGGGTAAGCCTTCGGCGGGAAAGACGACGGTGTCGTCGGGACAGAACGTCTGACTCGACGACCAGAGGTCGTCTCACCCGACAATGTCCTTCCCGACTGTGTCCTTCCCGACGACGTCTTCCCGTCGATCAGACTGGCCTGCGGCGGGAAAGACGACGATGTCGTCGGGTAAACGATCCCGAACTCGGGTGCATCTCAAGGAGACTCGACTGCAATGAGCAACGGAGAACCGATGACGACGAAGATCGCATTAGTGACAGGCGCGGGTTCGGGAATCGGACGCGCAGTTGCGTTGTCGCTCGCCGCACATGGTTATCGTGTCGTGCTGACCGGACGGCGCCACGATCGCCTCGAACAGGTCGCACGCGAAGGCGGCGCCTCGTGTCACGCCATCCCCAGTGATGTTACGGACCCGCATTCCGTGACGAAGTTGTTCGCGCGCATCGCGATGGAGTTCGGGCGCCTCGACCTGCTGTTCAATAACGCCGGCGCGGGCGCGCCGCCGACGCCTCTCGAAGAATTGCCGCTCGAACGATGGCGCACCGTCATCGACACGAATGTGACCGGCACGTTCCTGTGCACTCAGGCCGCCTTCAGGCTGATGAAGGAGCAGACCCCCCGCGGCGGACGGATCATCAATAATGGTTCGATCTCCGCAGCCGCGCCGCGACCTCACATGATTGCGTACACCGCTTCCAAGCACGCGGTCACGGGACTGACGAAGTCCGCGGCCCTCGAGGGCCGCAAGCACGACATCGCGTGCGGCCAGATCGACATCGGCAATACGGCGACAGACATGGCGGCCGCGATGGTCACTGGGACGCTGCAAGCCGACCTGAGCGTCAAGGTCGAGCCAACTTTCGACGTGAGGCACGTAGCTGACGCCGTGCTGTATATGGCCAACCTGCCCCTCGACGCCAATGTGCTGTTCATGACGATCACTGCGACGAAGATGCCGTTCGTGGGACGGGGATAGTCATGAAATCAAGTGGCGGATCGCCGCTCGCACGCATCCATGCGTTCCGCGCCATTCGCACATCCATGTGCAGCAGCGGATAGCGGATAGCCGCGCATCCATCCCCACCGGCGATCTGGAGCACCCGGCGCGGGGAGCGCTCACGCAGCAGGCAGAAGCGCTGACCATTGTCCGTCAACCCGACGATGCGCATCGGCGCGCGGCCGGCGTCGTCGCAATCGAATGGCGGCGCGGCGAGCGACGCCATCGACTTGAACAGCAAGACGGCGCCGGTGGCCATGAAGGCGGCAGTTCGCAGACTGAACGTTGGCGTGCGCATGAAAACTCCTTGATGCGACGAGTGAACGAGCCCTCAGGCTCGAACTTCCGGGTCAACTGACCCGAGCTGACAAGCCGCGGGCGACGACCGGGAAATTTCTGCATACGTGAACGTCCGGATCGTCAACGTTTGAAGAAGCATCCCTGGAGTTACTACGGCCCCGTCCGCTGTACAGATGCAGGCGACGTAGCCGTCTGCAGTGACGTGATTTTCGGGGGGGCCGAAAGCTCGCGTCGTCAAGCCGAGCTTTCCTGCCGCATCGACATCGACATCGAAAGATCACGCGCGACGTTTCGCTGCGTCGATGACTTCGGGGGAGATGGAAACTGCTACGACGGCGGAGACGCGAACCTGCAGCTCATCCTCCGGGAGCAAGACGGACACGCCGGACTGAATCGCTTCGACGATCGTGTCCACGGCGGCTCGCAGCCCCCTGAGGCTGCAGACAGCAGGAGGCGGCCGCCTCCGCAATCCCATGCAACGAAAGCGCGAGGCCCCGTCATCGTTGACGAAGGCGTTCATGTGCTCATCCCGCCTCCGGCGTTGCGTACGCGAAATGTTTCACGGTTTGGCGCAATCGCACGGGATAGCATTCGAAGCAACGTCGTCCGCGCCGCAATAACGCATCAATGACGCAGTCTGGCCCATAAGCGCGCGGCGACTGGCGATCCAACAAGAGCTCGTATCAGCAAGCGGGAGGCGAGATGTCTTCATTCAGACGTGGTGTTTTGTCGTGGTTCCTGAGCGCGGCGCTATTCGCGAGTATTGCATCGGCGCAGGAAGACGCGCCGCCCGAAGATCCCAATGCGATCGTGTGGCAGGCAGCCTTCGACGCGATGCTGGAGGGGCCCCGGACGATCGAGTTGATGGATCAAGCGAAGCTCGAGTTGCCGGAAGGGTACGGCTTCATGCCGCGCGAGCACTCGGTGAAAGTCATGGAGGTCATGGGAAATCAGACCGACGAGCGGTTCATCGGCCTGATCTTTCCGCTCTCGGACGCGGAGTGGTTCGTGACCGTCGATTTCGAAAAATCCGGCTTCATCAAGGACGACGAGGCGAAGGACTGGGACGCCGACGGCCTGCTCGAGAATCTCAAGGAAGGCACGGAACAGGCCAACGCCCATCGCGAGGAAATCGGCGTCGCCCCGATCAGGGTGACTCGCTGGATCGAGGCGCCGAACTACGACGCCGCCTTGCGTCATCTCGTCTGGTCCGCCGAACTGCGGCTGAAGAACGGCGAGGATCCCGACCCGGGCGTGAACTACAACACGTACGTGCTTGGCCGCGAAGGCTACGTGTCGATGTGCCTGGTCACTGCTTTGTCCACGGTCGAGACGGAGAAGCCGGCAGCCAAACAGCTGCTCGCTGCGGTCACCTTCAACGAAGGCCAGCGCTACACCGACTTCAATTCATCGACGGACAAGGTCGCAGCCTATGGTCTTGGCGCGCTGGTGGGCGGCATCGCAGCCAAGAAGCTCGGACTGCTGGCGATGGCGGCCGCATTCTTTGCGAAGTTCGCCAAGCTGATCGTCGTCGGCGTTGCGGCCGCGGGCGCCGCCGTGGCGAAGCTCTGGAAGAAAAAGACCGGTCCGGACGCATGATCAAGGCGCTCCTGCTCCTGCTGAAGGCAGGCAAGCTGGGCAAGGTGCTGCTGACCGGCGGCACGATGCTGATCTCCGTCATCGCCTACAGCTGGGTGTTCGGCTGGTGGTACGCGGTGGGTTTTGTCGGGCTGATCTTCGCGCATGAAATGGGGCACTACGTCGCGGCGCGCCAGCGAGGGTTGAACGTCGGCGCGCCGACGTTCATTCCCTTCATCGGCGCATGGATCCAGCTAAAGGACATGCCGCATGACGTCGAGACGGAAGCGTATGTCGGCGTCGCAGGGCCGCTCGCCGGGACGCTCGCGTCTCTCGCCACGTACTTCGTCGCCCGCGAGCAGGACAGTCAGCTGTTGCTCGCCGTCGCGTATTCGGGCTTCTTTCTCAATCTGTTCAATCTGATCCCGATATCGCCTTTCGACGGAGGTCGCGTGACCGCAGTGATTTCTCCACGGCTATGGCTGATCGGCGCCCCGATTCTGATCGCCCTCTTCTTCTACCGACCGAGCCCACTGTTGATCCTGATCGCGATTCTGGCGGCGCCGAACCTGGTCAAGGCCTGGCGAGGCGTGCAGACCGCAGAGGAACAGGCGTACTACATCGCAAGCGCCGAGACGCGTTTCACATACGCGCTGCTCTATCTCGGTCTCGCCGCCTTTCTCGCGATCATGTGCGATGCGCTCTATCAGGAGCTGCCGCGCGGGTTCTGAAGAATCGGAGGCCGAGGGAGATTTCCTTTGCGCGCCGGCCTCATGGGCGATGCGCGATTGCAACGACTGGGACGTCTGATCCCCGGCACGAGGACTTGCGCAGTTATGGCTGCGCGTCGCCGTGGTCCACCCCGTGCTGGCGCATTTTCCTGCCCCTTTCCTTCGCGGCCTCGATTTCTTTCGCGTCGAGTACGCTGTTGTGATCCGCATCCAGCCGATCGAACATCGGCGTCGCGCCGTTCACGAACTCTTCCTTGCTGATCTTTCCGTCGCCGTCAGCATCCATGCGCTCGTGCATCCTTGCCGCGCGATCGCCGTGACCGCCTTCCGGGCGCCCCTCGGGCCAGTCCGCCTTGTCGACAAACCCGTCCGAGTTGCGATCCATGCGCGTGAAGGCGCCGGCGCGAGCCGCCAGAAACTCGTCACGGACAACCATGCCGTCACTGTTCGTGTCCGCACCCTCAAAGATGGCGCCGGGACCGAATCGCGAATCAGCAGCGGCGGACGCGGCGGCGACAAGTCCGGCGGCGATCAGGATGTGCTTCAGCATCGATGTGCTCCGGTGAGAATCACAGACTCATACAACCAACGCGCCTCGCCGCAATCCGTTGACGCCGACAGCTCACTCACGGATGTCCCGGGAAGCTCTGTTCAGCCCGCCTGCCCTGACTTCCGACGAATTCAGACAAGGCATATCGATAGCTAGAGTCTCTCGCGCGGCGGTAAGTCAGAGGGTCCCCAGCGCTTCGCGATACATCGGTGCGTCTACATTGCCGCCGGAGAGCACAACCGCCGCGGTCTGATCGCGAAGGTCAAGCGCGCCGTCAAGCACGGCGGCGAGTGCGAGCGCGCCGCTCGGTTCGAGGACCAGTTTCAGTTCACGCCAGGCGAAGCGCATCGCCTCGAACGCCATCTCGTCCGTCACCGTGAGGCCGCCGGCGAGCAACCGCTGATTGATTGTGAACGTCAGCTCGCCCGGCGTCGGCGCCATCAGCGCATCGCAGACGCTCGTTGCGCCCGCACGCACGGACTCGCGCCTGCCGCTCGCCAGCGATCGCGCAGTGTCGTCGAACGCCGCCGGCTCGACGCTGTAGATTCTCGTGCGAGGGCTCGCATGCTGCATGGCCAGCGCGCATCCGGCAACGAGGCCGCCGCCGCTGCATGGCGCGAGCAGCGCATCGATGTTGCGGCCGAATACGCGCTGCGCCTGTTCCACGATCTCGAGCGCCAGGGTCCCCTGCCCCGCGATGATGTCCGGATGATCGTACGACGGCACGAGCGCGGCGCCGCGCTCGGCGGCGAGGCGTCGCCCGATCTCTTCGCGGTTTTCGCGCTGTCGATCGTGGAAGACGATCTCCGCGCCAAGCCGCCGTGTATTCTCGATCTTGATCGCCGGCGCGTCCGAGGGAATCACGATTGCGGCTCGAATGCCGAGTCGCTTCGCCGCCGCCGCCACGCCCTGCGCATGATTTCCCGAAGACCACGCGACCGCGCCTTTCGAGCGCTGCGCCTCATCGAGCTGCACAAGACGGTTGAACGCTCCACGGAACTTGAACGCGCCGCCGATCTGCAGATTCTCGGCCTTGAGGAGCACCGTGCCGCCGCAGCGCTCATTCAGCACCTGAGATTGCAGCAGCGGCGTCACGAACGCCTGTCCTGCAAGCCGCCGGGCGGCGGCGAGCACGTCCTCTGATGTTGGAACGGAAACTGCATCATTGATGCTCCCTCGTATCGATGACGCGGATACAGGAAGCATGAATCATTACCCGGACGGTCACGGTGTGTAGTTGCACGCAAACGCCGGACAGCGTCCGCAATGCCCGTGGTCGACGCGCATGTCGCGTAATGGCGCCGCCACGTCTGAATCGCGCTGAAGTCGCCTGCTGTGAAGCGTCCTCGCCATGGGCGCCATGTCGGGTGCTGATTCGTAGCCGACGCCGGATGTGTCGTGCGTCAGCGTGCGACGCTTATACGTGACAGTGTGTCAGGCTGGTGACACACACCGCGCGCCATATGCGAGGCCGCAACATCCCGACATCATGCCGGACTGATGTTAACACAACCACGGTGCGCCGCAGGCGGATTTCGTGCAAATCGTGCGCAGCGTCGCTGTCAGCGGCTTGGCATGGCCGTTGCAGCTCAGCCGCTCGCTGACGCCGCGTACGCATGGTTGCGGCGGAGTGTGACGCGGCAGACATTGATGAGTGCGCTGCCGCAAGTAGCGAATCGGATGTTGACTGTGAGCGGATGCAGCCGCTCCAGTCGCGGCACGCTGTGGCGTGACACAGCGACTCCTTGGGTGGAGCAGGCAGGGGGAACTCAGCATGAAAGTTCGCAAAAGGCTCGTTGCGTCCACCACCGCATTGGGACTCCTGCTGGCGTCTCAGGGCGCGGGTGCGTTGGACGCGATCGAAGTCGGGGAATGGAAGATCGACTTCAGCGGCAACATCAACGGATTCTTCAGTGACGTGAGTTGCGAGTCCCCGGCGGGCGGCGGCGCCGTCCTCGGCGGGCTCGCCTGCGGCTCGCTCTCCGGGGGCGACTACGACGACCAAAACGTCCGCACCGGCTTGCTGCCCTCGTGGCTCGGCTTCCATGCGGAGAAAACCGACGGGGACAACAAGTACGGCGTCATGATCGGGTTTCAGCCGGGCATTGACGGCGGGAATCAGAACGCGATCGCGGGCGGCCCGATTGACGGCGGCCTCGGCCTCAATTCAGAAAACTTGCGTCAGGTGTACCTTGAATGGTCCGGCAACTGGGGCGGCTTCAAGATCGGTCGCGACCTTGGCCTCTTCGGCTCGGACGCCATTTTGTCCGACATGACTTTGTTGGGCGTGGGCACCGTTTCCGACCTGACGCGAGGCGGCGGCAACACGTCGCTCGGCCGCATCGGCGTCGGTTACCTGTACGCCGACTGGAAAGGTCAGATCCAATACTCCTCGCCGAAGTTCGGCGGATTCCAATTCAACCTGGCGCTCGTTGATCCCTGGGGCCTTGTCAATTTGTCTGGCGAGAGCCTGGATGCCGGCTCGTACAATCAGGAAGGCAGCTCCCCCGGTTTCGAGGGCAAGGCGGCCTTCAGCTGTGGGGAGCCGGAAAGTTTCAACGGCAAGATCTGGGCGAGTTTCATCGCCCAGACGATCAAAGCCGGCCCCGGCTCCGTTTTTGGAGACGAGGACGCGATCGGGTATGACTTCGGCGCCAAACTCGGCATTGCCGGCTTCGAGGTCGTTGGCTACTACTACCAGGGTGAGGGCATTGGCAGCACCGGCTTTCTGTTCGATGCCGTAGATGAGGCGGGAAATGCGCGCGACTCTGACGGCTTTTATGTGCAGGCCACCTTCAAGTTCCCCGGCATCGGGACGAAGATTGGCTTGAGCGCGGGTGAGAGCAATCTCGATCGCGGTCCTGCCGATCTGCCCAGCACGGCGCTGTTCTCAAAGAACGAGTCGATCGTGTTCGGCATCTATCATCCGCTTACTTCCTTTTTGAATCTGGTCGCCGAGTACACACAGACTCAATCGACGGCGCACAATGGCGCGGAGGCTGAAGAGACGGCCATTGCAATCGGTGCGATTCTTTTCTATTGACACCGACGCAAGGCCGATAGACAAATCGGAAAACAGAGCTCTGCGGCGGCGCCTCCGGCGCCGCCGTTTTGTCTTGAGACAAGCGTCTCGAGGAGTATGGCGAGAACTATGATGGAGAACCGCGCCGCCTCCGCACGCCGCGTCGCGCGATGGACGAGCCGGCTTCACACCGGGCGCTTGGAACGTTCGCGTCTGCATGGACGCCGCCTTGCGATGGCGAGCGGTGCGCTCGCGCTTGTTGCAGCAACCATCTGCGCCGCAAAGGACACGCCGCGCGACGTAGTCGTGCTCTGGTCGGCCAATGATCAGTGGGTGAAGATCGAACCACAGGATGATCCGGCGGCGTCGCCGAACGATCATCCGGCCCAGCTTGCGAACGAAGCGATCAGCAGCGCCCTCGCGGCGCTGCAGATTCGCGTCGCGGACGGCGATACTGCCGCCGCGGAAACGCGGCGGTCGGTTTTCACGCCGGAGGAACTCCGCAACCTCGCCCCTCGAATCGCTTCGGGGCTAGCCAAGGCCGGGCCTCGGCAGGACGTGACGTTCAGTACGATCGGGAGCCATCCGCTGGCCGCGGGGGGTGTGGTCAAGGACCCCGGCGTCAATGCGGGGCGCGTGTTCTATGACGACGGTAAACTCAACGTGATCTTTGGCGAGTTGCAGTCAGGCTACCGGAAGCGGAACGTCTACGGTCAGCGCACGGAAGACTTCACTCCGCGTCAGCAGGGTTCGCGCAGCAAGGCTGAGGAGCATAAGTGGGTCCTCGTCGCGCGTCCCGGCGTCGAGCTTCATTCGAATGAAGGCGGCGTGCGCAACGACTGGGTCGCGATCGACAGCACGGTTGTAGCCGCGCAGGCCTTGCCAGCGCCAGGCGCCGCACAGGGGCCGGCGGCAGCGCTTCCTCCAGCCGAAGGATCCGCAGAAGGTTCCGGCGCGCGGGCGCCCAGCCCGGACCTCGAGCAGCGTCTGCAAAAGCTCAAAGAGCTCAGGGACAAGAACCTGATCAGCGAAGAGGCTTACCGCGCGAAGATGCAGCAGTTGCTGTCCGAGCTTTAGAGAAGATCAAAGGCGGCTTCGACGCACCCTGCTTCGGCTGCATTCATCGAATGTCAGGCGAGACAGGTGAGTCAGAGCTTCCTCAGGCGACGAAGACAGGCCATTCGCGTCCCGACCGCGGGACAAAAGGGGTGATCCCATGAAGCGTTCACTCTCGACTTTCCGAACCCTCGCTGTCGTCTCGAGCGTGAGCCTGTTGTCGCTCGCCTCGGCGAGCCTCAACGCGGCGGAAGCTCCCTCCGCTCCCGTCAGCCAGGCGATGATCGACGCGGCCGCGAAGGATTCGCAGAACTTTCTGCACACGAACGGCAACTACGATCAGACGCGCTACCACCCGGCCGCGCAGATCACGCGCGCCAATGTGAAGAAGCTGAGTCCGGCCTGGATCTTCCAGACCGACATCATCGAATCGATGGAGACGACGCCGATCGTCGTGAACGGCGTGATGTATGTGACTACTTCGTTCAACCATGTCTACGCGCTTGACGCCAAGACTGGCGCGCAGCTCTGGCGCTTCAAGCACAACATGGGCCCGGTCACGACGTTCTGCTGCGGCCCGAACAATCGCGGAGTGTTCGCCTACGGCGACAAGCTTTACATGGGCACGCTCGACGCCAAGCTCGTCGCGCTGAACGCCAGTACGGGTGAGCTGGCGTGGGAGCAGCAGATTGCCGATCCCGAGCTGGGTTACAGCGAGACCATGGCGCCGACCGTCGTCGACGGCAAAGTTCTCATCGGCACGAACGGCGGCGAGTACGGCATCCGTGGTTTCGTGAAGGCCTATGACGCCAATTCCGGCCAGCTCCTGTGGACGTTCCACACGATTCCGGAGAACTCGGTCGGCGTGTGGGCCACCAAGGACGCGACCGGCCTCGACATGAAGCGCGATATCAAGGCGGAGAAGGCGGCGCTCAAGAAGCTCGGAGATCCGTACAAGACGCTCGGCGGCGGCGTGTGGCAGAACATGGCGATCGACCGCGAAACCGATACGGTGTACTTCGTCGTCGGCAATCCGTCGCCGGACCTCTACGGCGCCATTCGCCCCGGAGACAACCTCTACACCAACTCGCTGGTCGCCGTTGACCTGGAAACCGGCAAGTACAAGTGCCATTTCCAGTACATCGCGCACGACGTCTGGGATCTCGATGCGGTCAGCCCGGTCATCATTGCGCGCGTCAACGACAAGGGCGGCAAGCCCGTCAAGGGTTTGCTCCACGCCGGCAAGACCGGCTATGTCTACGTACATCGCGCGGACAATTGCAGCCTGATCCGTTTCTCTGAACCGATGGTCTCGCAGGAGAACCGCTGGGTGCTGCCCACCAAGGAAGGCGCCCGCATGCTGCCCGGCGCCAACGGCGGCGTGGAGTGGTCGCCGATGGCGATCGATCCCACGCAGAACACGGCGTACGCCATCAACCTGCACCAGCCGATGACGTATCACGTCGAGGAAACGCCGTATCCCGGCGGCAAGCTCTGGCTTGGCGGCGCGTTCAAAGTCATTCCGAGCGAGGAGCAGTCCGGCAACATCTCGGCGGTCGACTACAACACGGGCAAGATTCGTTGGCAGGTCAAGACGCCGCAGCCGATGATCGGAGGAATTCTCGCGACCGCCGGCGGTCTCGTGTTCACCGGCGAGGGCAACGGCTGGTTCAAGGCCTATGATTCCTCGAGCGGAAGCGAGCTCTGGCGCTTCCAAGCGGGTGCGGGCGTCAACGCTCCGCCCGCTTCCTATACGCTCGGCGGCAAGCAGTACATCGTGGTCGCAGCCGGCGGCAATGTGCAGCTCGATTACAAGCGCGGCAACAGCATCCTCGCGTTCACGTTGCCGGAATAACCTCAGGTTCGAAGACAAAGCGCGCGGGCCATGCTTCAATGGCCCGCGCTTTTTTTGCGCGCGAGTTATTCTTTCGGCATGAGAACTGCCTGGATCGTATTTGCACTATCGAACTTGTCGCTGACGACGCTGGTGCACGCGCAAGCGCCAGCGGCGGATGAATTCGCACCCGTGCGCGAGGCGATTCAGACCTGCACCGCCTGTCACGGGGAACGCGGCGCGTCGACGTTGCCGGAGAACCCGATCCTGGCCGGGCAGGAGTATTACTACCTCTACGTGCAATTGAAGGACTTCAAGAGCGGCCTGCGCACGAACGAGGCGATGGCGCCGATCGTCCAGCCTCTGCAACCCGAGCAGCTGAAGCTGCTGGCGAAATTCTTCTCACAGCAGAAGTGGCCTTCAATCGGCCACGCGCCCGAGCGCGCCAACGTCGAGATCGCGCGACGCGCCATAGACTCCGGCGAGTGCATCTCATGCCACCTGGGCGATTTTCGAGGCAACAGCCGCGTGCCGCGTCTGGCAGGTCAACACCCTGAGTACCTGAAGCGCACGATGCTTGCGTTCAAGACTCGGAGCCGCAACAACGCGCCGGACAAGGCCACCCTCCTCGCTACGTTCAGCGAGCAGGAGATCGCGAGCCTGGCGGACTATCTCAGCTCACTCACCGTGTACCAGAGCTCGCAGGGCGCCGAGATTGCGGCGACGTCAATATATTGACGACCTCCGCGTAGCCTCCCTCCGCCGCATGATCGCGCGCGGTCTTCTCGTGCTGATCCCTGAGTGATTCGTCTGCTCCGCCTTCGAGCAGTTTCTGCACGGCCGCAAGGCGTCCCTGCGCGCTCGCAATCATGAGGGCGGTCATCCCGCGGTTGTCCCGCAAGTCCACCCGCGCTCCCTTCGCGAGCAGCGCCCCGATAGCGTCGGCGTGGCCGTAACCGGCCGCCCACATGAGTGCAGTCAGTTCGTTCTGGAATCTCTCATTTGGATCGACGCCGCGAGCAAGAATGAGCGTGAGAATCTCCCCGTTGCCCGAGGCTGCCGCGTAGACGAGGGCGGACTTGCCCGTTCGGTCGACCAGATCCACCCGCGCGCCATTCTCGAGCAAGAGCCTCACCAGCGGCGTATGCCCTTCATACACCCCGTGCATGAGCGGCGAGAGCAGCCGCATGTCGACGCGATTCACATCGGCGCCGCTCTGAATCAACGCCGCAGCCGTCTCCAGATGGCCGTTGCGCGCGGCCTCCAGAAGCGGGGTCGCTTCTTCCAGGTTTGCCTGGTCGACGTCCGCATCCGCTGCGAGGAGCCTGCGCACGACGGCGGTGTGTCCGGCGCGCGCCGCCAGCAGCAACGGCGTGGCGCCGGAGCGATTGCGGGTTCTGACTGACGCCCCGGCGCCGAGCAGACGCTCGACCGCAGCTTCATCGCCCGCACTCGACGCATCGAGCAGCTCGAGATTGATCTGACGTGAGTCGGGCGGCTCTTGCGCCATTGCGAATGTGCTCAACACAAGCACGAGCAGCAACGCGCTGGTCAGGAAGCGGTTGGCGGTGAGCGGTTGGCGGTGAGTCAGAAAGCGCATGAAGGCGTCGATAGGGTTGGAGGTCGACTGACGCGGCTACCCGCTCTGACTATCCGCGTCCCTGCACGGACGGATAAGCCCGAGCGCGGACTATTTGCCGCTTTCATACTAGCATCGCGCAACGCGCGACCCGCATGAATGAAGAGCGCGACACCCCCTCCGACTAACCGCCAACCGCTGACCGCTAACCGCCTTCCTCAAGTAGCATTCAGTCATGAAGCAGCACAAACGGGACAGCGCGCCGCGCGACGGCGGCGGCGTCGTGTATTCGACCGGAATGGGGGAGCGTTGTCCGAATTGCCTGCGGCCCGTTCGCGAATGCGTCTGCAGGAAAGGGACGCCCGGCAAGACGACCAGCGACGGCCTCGTCCGCGTGAGCCGGGAAACTCAAGGCAGGAAGGGCAAGGGCGTAACCGTCATTGCAGGACTCGGTCTCGGCGCGCCTGAACTCGAAACGCTGGCGACGGAACTCAAGAAGCGCTGCGGCTCCGGCGGCTCTGTGGAAAATGGCCGCATCGAGATTCAAGGCGATCATCGCGACCGTCTGGTGGAGGAACTCACACGCCGCGGCTGGAAGGCCAAACGCGCCGGAGGCTGACGCTCGGAGGCGGGTTGTAGACTGTAGGCTGTAGGTAAGAAACGAATTCGGCGCGCCTGCGCGCCGCCTGTCAAAACCATTGATTGAGGAGTGACCTGATGATGTTCAAGTCAACGATCTCCGGCGTCCTTTGCATCGCCGCGTGCGCGTCCGCCCTCGCCGGCCCCGTCAAGTACACGATCGACCCGAATCACACTTTTCCCAGCTTTACCGCGGATCATCTGGGCGGTCTGTCGACCTGGCGCGGCAAGCTCAACTCCACATCCGGCACGATTGTGCTCGACCGCGAAGCGCAAACAGGCAGCGTCGACGTGAAGATCGATCCCGCCTCGATTGACTTCGGACACGAGAAACTGAACGACCACGTGAAGTCGCCCGACATGTTCGATGTCGCAAAGATTCCTGACGCGAGCTACACGGGCAAGCTCACGAAGTTCGAGAACGGCGCTCCGACGGCGGTCGAGGGTTCGCTGACGCTGCACGGTGTGACCAGACCCGTGACGCTCAGGATCGACAGTTTTCTCTGCAAGCCGCATCCCAAGACGAAGAAAGAAGTCTGTGGCGCAAACGCCAGCGGCAAGATCAATCGCGAAGACTTTGGTGTGAGCTACGGCAAGCAGCTCGGTTTCAGCATGGACGTCGGCCTCAACATTCAGGTCGAGGCGAACAAGGCGGAGACGGAGTAGCCGGGCCAATTGGCCTACTGGCAGACTGGCCGGAGTCTCCTGCCCGTCAGCCAGTTGGCCGGTTAGCCGGCTGGCCTGTTTCGCGGCGCGTGGCTCTCTCGCCGAGGACGGAGCAGCCGAGCGCGGCCAGAACGAAAACGAAGCCCACCCACGGCATGAAGCGAGGCGCCACCAGCGTCCAGGCAGTAGCGCCGATCGTGGCGCCTACGGATCCGCCGAGATAGGTCATCGACGAATTGAGAGCGATCGTCGCCCCCGCGAGCATCGGCGCGACCGCGACGAGCCGCGCCTGCTGCACGGCTGGAAACCCTGCGCTGCCGAGACTCCACAGGAATTGCACCACGTAGATCGCCGCGGCCCAGCTCGCGAAGAATGGCCATAGCAGCAACATCGCCGCGGACCAGCCGTTGCACTTGTACGCGACGTTGGCGGCGCCGACGCGGCGCACGAGGCGGACGCTGATGAGATTGCCGAACAGCCCTCCGACGCCGGAGGCGAACAGCAAGGCTGCGAGCGCCGGACCCGTAATCCCCTGCACCGCTTTCACGATAGGCGCGATATAGCTCAGCATGACGTTGCCGCCCACGTTCGTCAGCGCCGTCGCCGCGGTCAGCCAGCGAAGCGCCGGGGAGCGCAGCACCTGAAACCAGCGATGCCAGTTGAGCGGCGGCACATGGATGTTCGCGGGCAGCGACCGCCAGACCAGCAGCGCCACGACGCCGCTCGCCGCGCCGATGAAAGCAAACGACGTTCGCCAGCCCCAAACCGACGCGATCAGCACTGACAACGGATTCCCGAGCACAGAGCCGACGGCCCAGCCCACCATCAGCTTCGCAAGCGTCGGCGGACGCTCCGTTTCGGACACGAGCGTGCTGACCGTGGCCGCGACCTGCGGGGTGTAGACCGCAGAGGTCACGGCGGCGAGCACGCGCGCGATCATCAGCTGTTCGTAGCTCTGACTGACTGCGGCCATCAGATTCGCCACGGCGCAAACCGCCATCGAGGCGGTGAGCAGCGTGCGTCGGTCAATTGTCGATCCGAGCGTCGCGAGCGTGGGTGCGCAGATCGCCGCCGAAACGCCGAACGCTGCGATCAGAAGCCCGGCTTGTTCGATGCCGATCGCAAGGGACGCCGCGATCTCGCTGAGAAGCCCGCCGACGCTGAGAAAACTGGTCGCAACGAAGAAATTTCCGGCGATCAGGACAAGCAGACGGCGTGTGGGCATTACGCAATCTTAGCGGACAGCGGACAGCGGACAGTGAGGGAAGAGATTCGATTCTTCACCGTCCGCTGTCCGCTGTCCGCTATTCACTCCGCCCGGGGGAGTAGATCAGACGTACGCCGTCGTTGCCGCATAGCTGCGCGAGTCGTTCAGTCAGATCGCGGGTCGGTTTGACTGACCATTCCTGTGAGAGCACCAGCTCTGCTCGCGCTGCAGAACTCTGATAGCGAATCGCGACCGCGCATCGGCCGCCGCGGAAGGGCTTCAGCACCTGTTCGAGCGACTTGATGAAACTGCCGTCCGCTCCCTCCGGCCAGCGCAACAGCAGGCGCCGGGCGTGCTGTTCGCGCGCCTGATCGATGTCGAACACGCGTTTGGCGGTCAGACGCCAGCCTTCGATGTACTCATCGAACCGCAGCGATCCTTCCACGATGAGTATCGCGCTCTTCGAGATGAGGCTGCGGTACTGCTGCCAGACGTCCTCGAACATCGAGGCTTCGAGTCGTCCGCTGCGATCGTCGAGCGTGAAAATCACGCGCCCGCCGCGCTTGCCCAGGTCGAACACCATGCCCGCGACGGTCGCCGGTTTGCCCTTGAAATGAAAACCTTCGTTGCTCGGCGCCGGCCGGTCGCCGAGCACGTCGGCGATGCGCCCGCTGATGATCGGCCGCACCTCGGCTTCAAATTCCTCGAACGGATGGCCGGTCAGGTAGAGCCCGAGCGTGTCGCGCTCGCCGTCGAGGCGGACACGGCGGCTCCAGTCCGGCAGAACCTCGTTCGCCACCGGCGCCGCTGCGCTCGCGCCCGTATCCATCAGGCCGAACATATCGTCCTGCCCGACGACGCGCGCACGAATGGTCTGATCCGCGAGCTGCATCGCTGCGGGCAGCGCATGCATCAGCGTCGCCCGATTCGCGCCGAGCGCATCCGCAGCGCCGGAGCGAATCAGCGCCTCGAGCACGCGACGATTGAGCCGATTGACGTCGCTGCGCCGGCAGAGGTCGGCGAGGTCGCGAAAACCGCCGCCGTCCTGCCGCTGCGCGACGAGCATATCGATGACCGACTGACCCACGCCCTTGATGGCGCCGAGCCCGTAGCGAATGCTGCGCTCGCCTGAGACGGCGAACATGTAGTGCGAGTGGTTGACGTCGGGCGGCTCGACCTTGAGCTGCATGCGCCGCGCTTCGTCGATCAAGGTCACGACCTTG
Source organism: uncultured Gammaproteobacteria bacterium (assembly GCA_963723505.1). Taxonomy (GTDB): domain Bacteria; phylum Pseudomonadota; class Gammaproteobacteria; order Steroidobacterales; family Steroidobacteraceae; genus Steroidobacter. The sequence goes on along the minus strand of CAVRQU010000011.1, from coordinate 53,491 downwards.
TCGGTCTTGTCCATGTCGGAAGACAGCACGGCCGACATGAACGCCGCGGGGTAATGCGTCTTCAGCCACGCCGTCTGGTAGGAAAGGAGCGCATACGCGGCGGAATGCGACTTGTTGAAGCCGTAGCCGGCGAACTTTTCCATCAGGTCGAAGATGTACTCCGCCGTTCCGGGGTCGACGCCGCGCTGCGTGGCGCCCGTCACGAAGATCGACCGTTGTTTCGCCATCTCTTCGGGCTTCTTCTTGCCCATCGCGCGGCGCAGCAGATCGGCGCCGCCGAGCGTGTAGCCGGCGAGCACCTGCGCGATCTGCATGACCTGCTCCTGATACAGGATGACCCCGTAAGTGGGCGCGAGCACCGGCTTCAGATCAGGATGCAGATAGTCGATGGGTCCGGTGGTCTTTCCGTGCTTGCGGGCGATGAAGTCATCGACCATCCCGGATTGCAACGGACCCGGGCGGAACAAGGCCACGAGCGCGATGATGTCTTCGAAGCAGTCGGGCTGCAGTCGGCGGATCAGGTCCTTCATGCCGCGCGATTCAAGCTGGAAGACCGCCGTCGTCTCGCAGCGTTTCAGCAGGTCGTAGGTCGCCTTGTCGTCCATTGGCAGCACGGCGATGTCGACCGGCGCTTCTCCCGCGCGCGCGCGCTCGGCATTGATGATCTTCACAGCCCAGTCGATGATCGTGAGCGTGCGCAGCCCGAGGAAGTCGAACTTCACGAGGCCCGCCGCTTCCACATCGTCCTTGTCGAACTGCGTCACTACGCCCGCGCCGGATTCATCGCAGTAAAGCGGCGCGAAATCAGTGAGCACCGACGGCGCGATCACGACGCCGCCCGCATGCATGCCTGCGTTGCGGACCAGCCCCTCGAGCGACATCGCCATATCGAGAATGCCGCGCGTTTCCTCCTCATTCTGGTACCGGCGACGCAACTCCTCTTCCTTCCCGAGCGCGTCCTTGAGCGTGATGCCCAGTTCGAACGGGATCAATTTCGCGATCGAATCCGCAAAGCCGTAGCTCATGCCGAAGACGCGTGCAACGTCCCGTACAACCGCCTTTGCGGCCATCGTGCCGTACGTGATGATCTGCGAGACGCGCTCGCGTCCGTAGCGCTCCGCGACGTATTCGATCACGCGGTCGCGACCGTCCATGCAGAAGTCGACGTCGAAGTCGGGCATGGAGACGCGTTCCGGATTCAGGAAGCGCTCGAACAGGAGGTCGTAGCGCAGCGGATCGAGGTCGGTGATCCCGATCGCGTACGCCACGAGCGAGCCAGCGCCGGAGCCGCGGCCTGGTCCGACCGGCACGCCGTTCTCGCGCGCCCAGCGAATGAAGTCGGCGACGATCAGGAAGTAACCCGCGAAACCCATCTGGCAGATGACGCCAAGCTCCGCCTCGAGGCGTTGCTCGTATTCGTCCTGCCCGATCCTGCGTCCCGCGACCGGGGCTGCTGCGAGCTTCACAAGGCGCATCGCGAGGCCGCGACGCGATTCCTCCAGCAGGAAATCTTCCGTCGTGAGTTCCGCTGGCACCGGGTAAGCGGGCAGCACGGACTTACCCAGTTTGAGCTCGAGCGTGCAGCGGCGTGCGATCTCGACCGAGTTCGCAATCGCCTCGGGCGCGTCCTTGAACAGGTCGGCCATCTGTCGCGCCGACTTCAGGTATTGCTGGGGGCTGTACAACCGGCGGCGCTTGGGATCATCCAGCAGGGCGCCTTCCTGTATGCAGACTCGCGCTTCGTGCGATTCATAATCCTCGGGCCGGATGAAGCGGACGTCGTTGGTCGCAACAACGGGAACGCCGCGCTCGATCGCCAGTTGCAGCGCGCTCTGCACATGACGCTCCTCTCCCTCGCGACCCGTGCGCTGCAGCTCCAGGTAATAGCGGTCGCCGAACACACCCAGCCAGAAATCGAGCGCGCTGCGCGCGTCCTCGTCGCGTGCGTTGAGAATTGCACGACCCACATCGCCCTCGCGCGCGCCGGACAAAGCGATCAACCCCTCGACAGCCTGAGCGGTGAGCCAGCTGCGATCGACGGTCGCAACGCCCTTGTGCTGGCCTTCGAGAAAGGAGCGGCTGACGAGACGCGAGAGATTGAGATAGCCGAGCTCGTTCTGACACAGGAGCACCAGCGTCGAGGGCTCAGCGCGCTCGCCCGGTTCGCGAATCTTCAGGTCGACGCCGATGACAGGTTTCACGCCGGCGGTCTGCGCCGCCTTGTAGAACTTCACCATCGCAAACAGATTGCTCTGATCCGTGAGCGCGACGGCCGGCATGCCCGCGGCCGCAACCGCATCCATCAGGCCGGGCGCAGCTTCCGTTTCGCTCTGGATGCGGACGACGCTGTCGACCAGCGAATACTCGGTGTGCAGGTGAAGATGGACAAAAGGCATGTTGACGGTTGACGGTTAACAGTTGACGGTAAGGATCGGGTAGCGCTTCTTCTGGCCGTCAACTGTCAACTGTCAACGGACAACTGCTTTCGTGGCTTTGCCACGAAAGCCGCACTGGCTCGAAGCTGCGCCGGTGAATGGGCGAAGGTCCGTAGGCGTCGAGCGCTTCGTAGTGTTGCGGCGTGCAGTACCCCTTGTGCGCGGCGAAGCCGTACTGCGGGTACAACGCATCGAGAGCGACCATCATGTCGTCGCGCGCGACCTTGGCGAGAATCGAGGCGGCGCCGATGCACTTGCGCAGGGCGTCGCCGTCGATGATCGCCTCGAACGTGCAGCGGAGCGGCAACCCGATGAAGGACGGGCAGCGATTGCCGTCGATCTGCACATGCGCCGGGTGAATCCGCAGTCCGATCAACGCGCGTCGCATTGCGAGATACGTCGCTTCGAGGATGTTGTGAGCGTCGATTTCTTCGACGTCCGCCCACGCGATCGACCAGGCAAGCGCGCTTCGCCGGATCCTGATCGCGAGCTCCGTGCGTTCCTCGGGCTCAATCAATTTGGAATCGCGCACGCCGCGGATGCGCTTATGCGGATCGAGAATGACGGCTGCCGCCACTACGGGTCCGGCGAGCGGCCCGCGGCCCGCCTCATCCACGCCCGCGATGAGTCCCGAAGCGGCCAGCGGCAAACCGATCGTCTGAGGACGCATCGCCATTTCTCGTTCCAGACCTCCCCTCGCCTGCCGACGCGCGCTCTGACCATCCGCCAGCCGCGAGTCGCTAGTCACTTTTGATCAGCCCCACGATCGCGTCGGCCGCGCGCGCACTGGCGTCGCGACGCAGCTGCTCGTGTATCGCGGTGAAAGTTTGCACGAGCTGATCGCGATCGGCACGCCCGAATTGCGCAAGCAGCGCCGGACCGAGTACGTCGGCGCGCACGTCGTCGTTGAAGTACTCGGGAACTACCTGACGACCCGCCAGCAGGTTTGGCTGAGCGAAAAACGGCGCCTTGAACAGTTTCAATCCTTTGAGAAGGAAACTTGTGAGCATGCTCAAGCGATACGCCACAACCATCGGGCGCTTGACCAGCATCGCCTCCAGCGTCGCCGTGCCAGACGCCAGCAGCACGACATCGCTAGCCGCCATCACGCGTTGCGACTGACCGTCGACGAGCGTCACGCGGTCACGCACTCGCACGGCGTCAAGCGAGGCTGCAAAGATCCGGCGCGCCTGCTCGCTCGCCAGCGCTGCTACAAATTGCATATCAGGCCGCCGCTGCAGCAGCCATGCGACGGTCGCGGCGAAATCAGGGCTCAGTCGCGAGACTTCCCCCTGCCGGCTGCCCGGCAGCAGCGCCACGACCTCGCCATCGCCCGCGAGGCCAAGCGATTCGCGCGCGGCCCGCGAATCGAGGTGCATGGGGATCTGATCGGCGAGAGGATGCCCGACGAATTCGGCGCTCACCGAGTGCGCCTCATAGAACTGCTTCTCGAACGGCAAGAGGCACAGGACCAGGTCGACGGCGCGTCCGATCGTGCGGACGCGCCCCTGACGCCACGCCCAGACCTGCGGACTGACGTACTGCACCGTGCGCACGCCCCGCGCCTTCAGTTTCGGCGCAAGTCGCAGGTTGAACTCCTTGGCGTCGACGCCGACATAGACCGCCGGCCTCTCCTTCAGGACATGATCGATGAGCTGGCGCCGAATGCGAAACAAGCGCGGCAGATGCGGCAGAACTTCAACCAGCCCCATCACCGCCAGACTCTCGGCCCGCTCCCACGGTTCACAACCCGCAGCGATCATCCTGGGACCGGCGATGCCCGCGAACCGGGCGTCCGGAAGGCGCGCGCGCAAGCGCCTCGATCAGCTGCGCGCCAAGGTTGTCGCCCGAGGTTTCCCCGGCGACGAGGACAATCAGCGGGCGCGGGGCTCGGGGCTCGGGGCGCGGGCTAGCGGCGGCGGCGGAGAGATTCGTCGCGTACGATTGAACGTGACCGCCAGGTGGAGGATTTGTCATTCGCGTTCGGATGCTCTTCCATTCAGGCCCGAGCCCCAAGCCCCGAGCCCCGCGCCTTGTTAGCGCACGATCCCCACTCGCTCGCGGCGCGGGGTGGAGTCGGTGAGGAAGGCGACCAGCGGCGCGATCTCGGGCTGCGACGCGGCGCGCTGCGCAAGCTGCTCCCTGGCGTCGGAGAGCTTGAGTTTCGAGCGGTACAGGATCTTGTAGGCGTCGCGGATGTTGCGGATCTGCTCCGCAGTGAAACCGCGGCGTTTGAGTCCTTCCGCGTTGACGCTGTGCGGCTCGGCCGGGCGACCGACCGCCATGACGAAGGGCGGCACATCGCGCGTGACGGCCGTGTTGTTCGCGATGAACGCGTGCGCGCCGACCTGGCAGAACTGGTGGACGCCCGAGAAGCCGCCCATGTGCACCCAGTCGCCCATCTCGACGTGGCCGCCAAGAATCGCGCAGTTCGCAAATACGCAGTGCGAGCCGACGATGCAGTCATGACCGACGTGCGCGCCGGCCATGAATAAATTGTCGTCGCCGATGCGCGTGACCAGCTGATCCTTGGTCGTGCCGCGATTGATCGTGCAGTTCTCTCTGAAGGTATTGCGTTCGCCGATCTCGAGCCGGGTCGGTTCACCTTTGTATTTGAGATCCTGCGGCGCCGCGCCGATGGAGGCGAACTGAAAGATCTGATTGTCGCACCCGATGGACGTCGGTCCGTCGATGACGACGTGAGGACCAATCGTGCAGCCCGCCGCGATCGTGACGCCGGGGCCCACGACCGTGTAGGCGCCCACCGTGACATCGTCCGCGATCTGCGCATCTGCGGCGATGAGGGCTGTCGGGTGAATGGCCATGACGGCGAGGGAACAGATCAGCCTGCTCTCTTCCCGGGCGCGATCATGATCTCGGCGCTTGCCGCTTCTGCGCCATCGACCTCGGCGACGGCGCCGAATTTCCAGATGCCGCGCATTGAGCGCTCGAGCGTCGCCTTGAGAATCAACTGATCGCCGGGCTGCACGGGCTTGCGGAAGCGCGCCTTGTCGATCGCGACGAAGTAAAGATCGCGATCCTCGTCCGGGTAGACGCCCGCAGTCACGAACGCGAGGATGCCCGCCGCCTGAGCCAGCGCCTCGAGGATCATGACGCCGGGCATCACGGGGCGGTGCGGAAAGTGACCGGAAAAGAAAGGCTCGTTTACGGTGACGTTCTTCAGCGCGTGAATCGACTCGCCGGATCTGCATTCGAGCACGCGATCCACGAGCAGCATCGGATAGCGATGCGGCAGGCGGCGCATCACTTCGTAAATATCCATCTTCAGGGCTTCTGTCATTCTTTCCCTTCTTCGTGATCGTCGGCTGCGGCGCCGCGAAGCTTGCGGACTTGCCGGAACAGTTCATCGAGCTGGTAGAAGCGGGCTGCATTCTTGCGGAATCGCGCCGCTTCGTCGACCGGAATCCCGCTCGAATAGTAGCCCGGCTTGTTGATGTTGCCCGATACGAATGAGCGCCCCGTCAGCACGACATCGTCGCAGATCGTCAGGTGACCGGCGATGCCGACCTGCCCGCCGACCATGCAACGTTTGCCGATGATTGTGCTGCCGGAGACGCCGCTGCAGCCGGCGATGGCGGTATGAGCCCCGATCTGCACGTTGTGCGCGATCTGAATCTGATTGTCGAGCTTGACCCCATCGCCGATCACCGTGTCTTCGATCGCGCCCCGGTCGATCGTGGTGTTCGCGCCGATCTCCACGTCATCGCCGATGCGCACGGCGCCGACCTGCGGGATCTTCACCCATTCGCCCTGATCCGGCGCGATGCCAAACCCGTCGGCGCCGATCACGACGCCGGGGTGCAGCAGGCACCGTTCGCCGACGACGATTGCAGCGCAGAGCGTCACGTTCGCGGTGAGCCGAGTATCGGCGCCGACGCTCGCGCGCTCCAGCACCACGCAGCCGGGCCCGATCACCACGCGAGGTCCGATGCGGACATGGGGGCCGATGACGGCGTGCGCGCCAATCGACGCAGCAGGATCGATGACAGCGGACGAGTCGATGACGGCGGTAGCGTGGCGTCCGGGCTGCACAGGCGGCGGCGGATGCAGCACAGCGGCGATCCGCGCGTAAGTGGCGTACGGGTTCTGCGCCAACAACGCCGGAACGGGACACTCCTTCGCAAATTTCGGCTCGAGCACCACGGCGCCCGCTTTGGTGTCCGCGAGGAAGCGTCTCAGGCGGGGATTCGCGAGGAAGGTCAGCGCCTCTGCGCCGGCGCCCTCAAGCGTCGCGACGTGCGACACGCACGCGTCCGGATCGCCCTTCAGTGTGCAGCCGAATCGGACCGCCAGTTCACCCAGACTCACCATCATGGCGTCAGTCTTGTCGCGTCGGCGGACGACGCTGACGGTCAATCCGTTATGGCTTGGCCGGCGGCGTCGCGGGCTTGGGCGCCGGTTTCGCCGGCCCCCCGGTCTTCGCCCGGGCCTGCAATGCGCTCAGGACCTGCGGCGTGATGTCCATCGACTCGTTGACGTAGAGCACGCCGTCGCCGACCACCAGATCGTAATTGCCGGTGCGTGCGAACGCCTGCACCTCCTGGAGAAGCGAACGCTGCAGCTTGCCCAGCTCCTCATTCCGGCGCAGGTTCAGATCCTCGTTGTATTCGTTGTACTTGCGTGACAGCTCGCGCTGGCCCTCGCGCAGATCCTTCTCGGAGTTGCGGCGTTCATTCTCCGCCATCACTGCGCCGTCGCGTTGCAGTTTCTCTTCCTTGGTCTTCAGTTCCTTCTGCTGCGCGGAGATCTCGCGCATCCGCGGCGCAAACTCATCCTGCAGCGCCTGCATGGCCGCCTTCGCCTGCGGCGCTTCTTCGAGGAGGCGCGGGATATTCACCACGGCGATCTTGGTCTGCGCCTGCGCGTGCGCGACGCCGAGCGGCGCGGCCAGCACGGCGCTGGTCAGAAGAAGAGAAGCGAAAGTAGACAAACGCGCCATAAGCAATGGACCTCAAGTAGTCGAATAGTAGTAATTGTCAGAACGCCTGGCCGATGGAGAACTGGAAGCCCTCAACTTCGTCCCCCCACTGGGTCGGCGTGTCGCCCCGCTCGTCGTTCAGCGTCAACGCGTAGCTGAACCGGAATACACCCAGGGGGGCCAGCCACTGTACGGCGACGCCCACCGATTGCTTCAGTTCATCATAGCTGAAGCCGTAGTCGACTTCCGGCGGGATCGTCCTCGGGTCCCCGTCGAGATCCGGCGCCCGGAAAATGATGTTCTGATCCGAAAACACATTGCCGATGTCGAAGAACAGGCTGAATCGCGCGCTGTTCCGCCATTTCTCCGGCATCGGCATCAGAATCTCCGTCTGAGCCACTGTCTTGATGTTGCCGCCGTACGGGCGTCCGAAGTTGTCCTTGGGGCCCAGGCGGCTTTCACGGAACCCGCGCACCGAGTCCGGTCCGCCTGCGAAGTACTGGCGGTACGGCGGCAGCGCGGTCGTGTCGCCCATCGCCTTACCGTAGGCGGCCTCAAGGTTGAACATGAGCGTGAAGCCGCGCCAGATCGGCACGAACTGCAGGTAGTCGTATGTGGCAGTCCAGTAGTCGACGTCGCTGGTGGGCAACGCGTAGCCGACATTGAAACGATGACGCGCGCCGCGGTCGGCGAAGATCGCGCGATTGCGCGAGTCGTACCGCCACCCCACATTCAACTCATACGTATCGAACTTGCTGCTGATGAGTTCGTACTCGAACGGATCGTCGCAGTCGCCGTCGACGGCGAATTCAACGCATTTGATCTCGGGGTTGCCGTTGTTCCTGACCCAGTCCACAGCCTGGTCCGCGCTGCCGCCCTCGGTGACCGCCAGTTCCGCGCGCTGCGCGGTCACGCCAAATCCCAGATACTGGAATTCCGTGATCGGATAGTCGTAGTTGAGCCCCGCCGAAATCGTTTCGGTGTCGAAATCCGAAGTCGCAGACGTGAACTGCGTGATGTCGCGATAGCTGAGCGAAATCGTGCGTTGCACTTCGTCGATCGTCGTGTAGCGATCCGTATGCGAGAAACTGAACGCCTTGGAATAGCGCCCCGAATTGATCTCGGCGGCGATCCGGTTGCCCGTGCCCATGAAGTTCGAGTGCACGAAATTGCCGTTCAGGATCACCGACTGCGACTCTGAGTAGCCGATGCCCCCGCCAAACTGGCCAGGCAGTCCCTCCTCGATCTCAAAATCGACGTCGACCAGATCCGCCGCGCCGGGCACGGGATTCGTTTCGACCTCCACCTTCTCGATGAACGGCAGGCGCTGAATACGCTGTTTGGATCGCTCGACCTGGGCGTTCGAAAGATACGCGCCTTCGAGCTGCCGCATTTCGCGACGGAACACTTCATCGTTCACGCCGGACGTACCGTTGAAATTCACGCGCCGCACGTAGACCCGATTCTTCGGATCGACGACGAAGGTGAGCGAAATTTCCTTCGTCTCCGGATTCGGCTGCGGCACCGGGTCGATCGCGGCGAAGGCGTAGCCGTCCACGCCCAGGCGAAACTTCATGGCTTCGGTCGTGGACGTGATTCGTCGCAATGAATACGTCTCGCCGGGCTTCAGGAAAATCAGCCTTCGCAGCTCGGATTCCGGCACGACGAGATTGCCTGCGATCTTGATCTCTGAAATCTTGTAGACCTCGCCCTCTTCGACGTTGATGGTGACGAATATGTCGTCCTTCTCGGGCGCAATCGCGACCTGAGTCGAGGTCACGGCGAAGTTCGCGTAGCCCCGATCCATGTAGTAGGAGCGCAGCTTCTCGAGATCGCCCGACAGCGCCTCGCGGGCGTACCGATCGTCCTGCCGATACCACGACAGCCAGTTGGGCGTGCGCAGTTCGAACTGCTCGAGCAGCTCCTCGTCCGTGAACGCGCTGTTGCCCGCAATGTTGATCTGGCGAATGCGCGCTCGTTTTCCTTCGTTCACGTCGATCGTGATCTTGACCTTGTTGCCCGGCACTTCCTCGACCTTCGCATCGACGTGCACCGCATACTTGCCGCGGGAGAAATACTGATCGGTCAGGTACTGCTTGACTTCATCGAGCACGGACTGATCGAAGGTCTTGCCGGTCGCAAGCCCCACGTTGCGCAGCGATTTCTGCAGATCTTCGGTCTTGATGTCCTTGTTGCCCTTGATCTCGAAGCTCTCGATCGAAGGCCGTTCGAGCACCGCGATGACCAGCGTGCCGCCCTCGCGGCGCATTTCGACGTCGCGAAAGAACCCGGTGTCGTACATCGCTCGCAAGGCTTCGGCGACGCGTCGCTGATCGAGCTCATCGCCGATATTGATCGGCAGATAGTTGTAGACCGTACCTTCGGAAATGCGCTGCAGACCCTCGATGCGGATGTCTCCCACCGTGAAGGTCTGCGGGTCGCGCGCCTGCGCGAGCGCGGCATTGTGGAATGAACCTGCCGCCGCGATCGCAAGCATCGCGTGAATGATTGAGCGAAGTCGCATTGGTGTGGTCGGCGCCCTGGATGCAGTGATCAAGCCCGCAGGCTGCTCGGGTAAGCGATGAGGGTCGCAGCTGTTGTGTTCATGAGACAGCGTCGGGTCGGCGTCAATTCAAATGCCGTGCAATATCGTTATAGAAGGCCAGCGACATCATCAGGATCAGCATCGCGATGCCGATCTGCTGACCGAGCAACTGTGCACGCTCTGAGACAGGCCGTCCCTTCACCAGTTCCGCCAGCTGATAGACGACCTGGCCGCCGTCAAGGATCGGGATGGGGAGCAGATTGAGCACGCCGAGGCTGATGCTGATCAGGGCGAGCGTGCTCAGAAAGATCCGCCAACCCTGACGCGCAGCGAATCCTGTGGTTTCCGCGATACTGATCGGACCGGAAATCGCTTTCAACGACACATCGCCGGTGAGGATGCGCCCGACGATGCGCAGGGTGAAGATCGAGGTGTCCCAGGTCTTGAGGACGGCCTGCCCTGCCGCCGCCGCCACGCCGTACTTCTGCAGCGTCAGCAAGTCCTGTGCGGTGCGCCCGGTGTCGATTGGTTTGTTCTGGGGCGCGACCCCGATGCGTCCGACGGATCTGCCGGCCACCGTATCCTCGCCGATCGTGATCGGCAGCGGGAGCGTCGCACCCCCGCGGCGAATCTCCAGCGTGACGCTGCGATTCATGTTGGGCTCGACGAGCTTGACCAGCTGGCTGAAGTCTGCGATCGGCTGATCCTCGAATTTCAGAATCTCATCACCGACCTGCAACCCGGCTTTGTCGGCCGCTGAGCCGTCGACGACCATACCAACGATTGCGGCGACGCGAGGCCGCCAGATGTCGAACCCGAGGCCGGGCAACAACGCCTCGGGCTGAGTAAGCGCCCGGCTGCGATCGCCGGCGACGAGCGCGAGTTCGCGTTCGCCGCCGTCCACGCCGCGAACGCGCATGTGGATTGTGCCGTCGTCGGTCAGGTCCTCGATGATCCCCAGCGTCGCAGCTTCCAGAGTCTCGGTCTGTTTGCCCGCGACCGCGATGATCTGATCTTCGTAGCGCAGTCCGGCGCTTGAGGCGATTGACTGCGGCTCGACCTCTCCCACGATCGGTTTGAGCGCCGGTACGCCTGCAACGAACAGGATCCAGTAGAGCACGACTGCAAAGATCAGGTTGAAGGCCGGACCGGCGAGCAGCACGGCGATCCGTTTCCAGACGGGCTGACGATTGAACGCCTGCGCCGCTTCGTGCGCCGGCACGACGCCTTCGCGCTCATCCAGCAATTTCACATAGCCGCCGAGCGGAATCGCTGCGATGACGTATTCGACGTGATCAGCGCTCGTACGGCGCCAGAGCGGTTTGCCGAAGCCGATCGAGAAACGCAGCACGCGGACGCCAAGCCGCCTCGCCACCCAGAAGTGACCGAACTCATGCACCGAGACCAGGATGCCTATTGCGACGATGAACGCGGCAATCGCAATCAGCACATCCAGCGGACTTTCTGTCGGAATCATGCACACACTCCCGCTCGGGAAGAGATCGCGGCCTGCGCCTCGCGACGCGCCCAGCCGTCCGCATCCAGTACATCCTGAAGCGACTCAGCGGGAACGGGCTGATATCGCGCCATGACGCGCTCGATCACTGCCGGGACGTCCGGGAAAGACAAGCGACGTTCCAGAAATGCGCCGACGGCCGCTTCGTTGCAGGCGTTCAGCGCTGCGGGCGCGGTTCCGCCCGCCTCGGCCGCGGCTCGAGCCAGACGCAGGCAGGGAAACTGTTCGACATCCGGCGCCTCAAAATCCAGCCGCGCTGTGCGCAGGATGTCGAGCGATTCTACACCGGAGGCGAGCCGCTCCGGCCAGCCGAGCGCATGAGCGATCGGCGTCCGCATATCCGGATTGCCGAGCTGCGCGAGCATTGAGCCGTCCACGTATTCCACGAACGAATGCACGATGCTCTGCGGATGCACCACGACGTCGACCTGCGCCGGCGGCAAGCCAAACAGCAGACAGGCTTCAATCAGTTCCAGGCCCTTGTTCATGAGAGTCGCTGAATCGACGGAGATCTTCCGCCCCATCACCCAGCGCGGATGCGCGCAGGCCTGTTCCGGCGTCACGTCCCGGAGCTGGCTCGCCGGCGTCCGCAGGAAGGGTCCGCCCGAGGCGGTAAGCAGCACACGCCTTACACCCGCCGGCTGTTCGCCCGTCATGCACTGAAAAATCGCATTATGTTCGCTGTCCACCGGAATCAGAGTGGCCGCGCCCTCGCGGACGGCCTGTATGAAGAGCGGTCCGGACATCACCAGCGCTTCCTTGTTGGCCAGCATGATGCGCTTGCCAGCCCGCGCTGCAGCGAGGGTCGAATCCAGCCCCGCTGCGCCGACGATCGCCGCCATGACGGCGTCGACCTCCTCATGCGCCGCGATCTCACTGAGCGCGCGCTGCCCGGTCAGGACCCTCGTTGCACAGCAAGCGCCTTGCAATTGACTCGACAGCCGCGAGGCTGCCGCTGCATCCACCACCACAGCGAATCGGGGCTGGTGAGCCAGACACTGCTCTCGGAGCCGCGATATGTTGCTGTGCGCTGCGAGCGCGAAAACCTCAAAACGGTCGCGGTGCCGCTCCAGCACGTCAAGCGTGCTGAGCCCGATGCTGCCTGTAGAGCCCAGCACCGCAACCCGCGTTTTCATTGCCGGCGCAGTCATCGCAACAGACCCAGCCGTTCCAGACCGACCAGAAACACTGGCGCAGCCGCGGTCACGCTGTCGACCCGGTCAAGCACGCCGCCGTGGCCAGGAAGAATGCTGCCGCTGTCCTTCAGCCCGGCGTGGCGCTTGAAGAGACTTTCAGTCAAATCGCCGACGATTGAGGCGACGACGACGATGGCGCACAGGCTCATGAAAGGCACGGCATTTTTCTCAAACCATTCCACACCGACAAGCGCCATGGCGGCGGCCGCGGCCAACCCGCCGATGACCCCTTCCCAGGTCTTGCCCGGACTCACCCTCGGCGCCAGCTTGCTCCGCCCGAACTGACGGCCCGCAAAGTAAGCGCCGATGTCCGCCGCGACCACAAGGAGCAGCAGGAACAGCAGCAGTTGTGGATTGAGCGCGTGCAACCGGGTGAGCGCCAGCCAGGCCGGAATCAATACGAATGCCCCCGCAATCGCCGCGGTGCCGCGATTCACGGAAGACGGCGCCGCCGCAATCCACACGAGCGCCACGACCCACCAGAGTATGGCGGCGTACAACACCAGATCGAGTTCGGATCGCTCTGCGCCGAATGTCCATGCCGCTCCTATGCCCAGCGAAATCAGCGCTACATAGAGAATGCGCGCTGAATGCCGCCTGAAGCCGGGAAAGGCCGACCATTCCCACGCGCCGGCGAGCAGCAGCAGCGCAATGACCGCCGCGGCGAGCTGATGCGGCGCCCACAAAATGACCAGCAGGACGAGCGGCGCAAGCACAAGCGCAGTGATCACGCGCTGGCGCAGCATCAGCGGGACTCTGCCTGTCCTGGCGTGAGGCCGAAGCGCCGCTGCCGTCGACCGAAATGCTCGATGGCGGCGTCAAGTTCATGCTGACCGAACTCCGGCCACAACACGTCGCAGAAATACAGCTCGGTGTAGGCCAGATTCCACAGCAGGAAGTTGCTGATCCGATGTTCGCCGCCCGTGCGGATCAACAGGTCCGGATCCGGCAGGTCAGCGAGCGCGACATGCCGCCCGACCGCGGACTCGTCGATCGCGTCGGTCGTCATCTCGCCGCTGACGCACCGACGCGCCAGCTCCTGCGCCGCGCAAGCGATGTCCCACCGACCTCCATACGCGACTGCGACGACCAGGGTCATGCGCCGATTGCCCGCGGTGCGCGTCATGGCCGCCTGCATGCGGCCGCGCAGGGCGGGCGACAGCTGTTCCAGGTTGCCGACAAAGCGCAGCCGAATTTCGTTCTTGTGCAGCTCTTCGACTTCATCGTCGAGCGCTTCGAGGAAGCGCCCCATGAGCATGGACACCTCGTCCTTCGGACGCTTCCAGTTCTCGCTCGAGAATGCGAACAACGTCAGCACTTCGACGCCGCGGCGCGCACAGTTCTCGACGGTCTGCTTCACCGAGCGCACGCCCATGCGATGTCCGGCCGGACGCGGCAACGCGCGCGCCGCGGCCCAACGACCGTTGCCGTCCATGATCACCGCGATGTGCCGAGGGACGGCCGAAGCGCCTGGAGACTGGGTGGACGCCGACATTCCGCTTTGCTCAGGCGTGCAGCGCCGGAGGCGGCGAATTCGTCGGACGCGTAATGAAGACGTCCCGCATGAGGCCGCGACTTTGACTCTGACTCTGACTACACACTATCCGCTGTCCGCTGGTCACTTGCTCTAAACCTGCATCAGCTCTTTTTCTTTTTCGGCCAGCACCTGGTCGATCTCCGCCACGTGCCTGTCGGTCATCTTCTGCACTTCTTCCTGAGCGCGCCGATCATCGTCCTGGGACAGCAGCTTCTCTTTCAGCATTTCCTTCAATTCGTTCATGACGTCGCGGCGCACGTTGCGCACTGCGACGCGCGCATTCTCCGCCTCGTGGCGCACGACCTTGGTGAGATCGCGGCGACGCTCCTCGGTCAGCGGCGGCATCGGAACGCGAATGACCGTTCCCGCAGTGGCCGGCATGAGGCCGAGATCGGACTTCATGATCGCCTTCTCGATCGCCTGCACCATGGTCTTCTCCCAGGGCGTGACCGTCAGCGTGCGGGCGTCTTCGAGCGCGATGTTGGCCACCTGATTGAGCGGCACCTCCGAACCGTAGTACTCGACGCGGATGTGCTCGAGCAGCGAAGTGTGGGCGCGGCCGGTGCGCAGCTTCTTCAGTTCGTTCTTGAACGAGCCGACGCACTTCTGCATGCGTTCGACGGCGTCTTTCTTGATGTCTTCCAGCATGGCGATCTCCGGTCGATCTCTTTAGCGCTTCGGACGAGCGACAGCCTCAGGCGGTCTGGTTCTGTTCGAGATTCGTTACGAGCGTTCCGACGTCCTCGCCGCGCACGATGCGCAGCAACTCACCCGGGATGTTCAGATCGAACACGCGCAGCGGCAGATTGTTGTCGCGGCACATGACGATCGCAGTTGCGTCCATGACATTGAGACGATCGGTCAGAACCTTGTCGAAGGTCAACCGCCGATAGCGCGTGGCGGCCGGATTCTTCACCGGATCGTCGGAATAGACGCCGTTCACCTTGGTCGCCTTCAGCAGCAGATCCGCGTTGATCTCGATCGCCCGCAGGCTCGCGGCGGTGTCCGTCGTGAAAAAGGGATTGCCGGTGCCCGCGGCCAGAATGCACACGCGGCCCTTCTCCAGGTGTCGCACGGCCCGACGCCGGATGTATTCCTCACAGACCTCGTTGATGCGGATTGCGGACATCACCCGCGCATACAGCCCCAGCGCCTCGACGGCGTCCTGCATCGCCAGCGAGTTCATGACCGTGGCGAGCATGCCCATGTGATCGCCGGTGACCCGATCCATTCCCGACCGCGCGAGCCCGGCGCCGCGGAAGATGTTGCCCCCGCCGATCACCACGGCCACCTGCATTCCGAGGCTCATGACGTCGCGAATTTCCATGGCGACCCGCTTCAGCATCTTCGGATCGACGCCGTAGTCCTCCTCGCCCATCAGCGCCTCGCCCGAAAGCTTGAGGAGGATGCGGCGCAGACCATTGCCCGCCGGACTACGGTCGCCCTGTTCTCCCAACGTCTTGCTGCCTGCCGTCATGAAACCCCTTCCGCAAAACCGCCCAGAATGCTTCGGCGCATTATAAAGAACCCCGCCGGGGCGGGGTTCGTAATCATCTGAAAGCTGCGCAGGTTCAGTGCGTCGACTTGCCGCCGGGCGGCGTCTTCATGCTTTCGACCTGCTTGCGCACTTCCTCGGCAAAATCTTCCTGCTTCTTCTCGACGCCCTCGCCGACCTCGTAGCGGATGATCGAGAGCACCTCGCCGCCCGCCTTCTTGAGGTACTGCTCGACCGACTGCTTGTCGTCCTTCACAAAGGGCTGGCCCAGCAGTGTGATCTCGTTGAGCCACTTCCGGACCTTGCCTTCGACGATCTTGTCGACGATGTCCTGCGGCTTGCCGGCCGACTTCGGGTCGCTCTTCGCCTGCTCGACGAAGATCCCCCGCTCTCGCGCGACTTCCTCCGCCGGCACGTCTGCCGATGAGACGCGGGCGGGATTGATGGCGGCGACGTGCATCGCGATGTCCCTGGCGACCGCTTCATCGCCCGACTTCATCGCGACGAGCGCGCCGATGCGCGTCCCGTGCAGGTAGGCGCCGATCACCGCGGGCGCCTCGATCAGTGCGAAGCGGCGAACACCGATGTTCTCGCCGATCTTCGCGACCAGCGCGCGACGCGTCTCATCGACTGATTGACCACCGTCGAGCGGCGCCGCAGCCAGAGCCTCGAGATCCGCGGGTCGCTTCGCCAGCGCCGCCTTCGCAACCTTGGCGGCGAATTGCTGGAAATCCTTCTCGCGCGCGACAAAATCGGTCTCGCAGTTGACCTCGACGACCGCCGCGCGCTTACCGTCGGGAGCGCGTTCGATCACGATGACGCCTTCCGCCGCGACGCGCGAAGCCTTCTTGTCGGCCTTCGCGAGTCCCGCCTTGCGCATCATTTCGGCCGCAGCGTCCAGGTCGCCGTTCGTCTCCACGAGCGCCTTCTTGCATTCCATCATCCCGGCGCCAGTGCGCTCGCGCAGGGTTTTGACCGCTTCAGCTGTGACTGCCATGAATTACTCCGCATCCGCGGCGGCCACGGGCTTATCTGCGCTGGCCGCGGGCGTATCCGCGCTGGCCGCGGGCGTATCCGCGCCGGCCGCAGGCTTATCCGCGCTGGCCGCGGGCTTGCGCTTCGCGAGCGCTTCCTTGCGACGCGCCATGAACTCTTCCGGAGACACGTCCGCCTCTACATCGTCGACTTCGGCCGCGACGACCTCCTCCACAGGCTCAACCTCGCCCTTCTCGGGAGCGCGACGGCGCGCCGGGGCTTTCTTCTTGACCGTGGCTTTGCCGCGACGCGGAGGCGCCGCGCCGGCCTTCGGCTTCGGCTTGCCCTCTTCGTCGAGCTCAACAAACTCGTCTTCGCCGGTCGGAACTTCCGGAATAGCGGACTTACCGTCGAGCACCGCGTCCGCAACGCCTTCCACATACAACGAGATGGCGCGCATCGCGTCATCGTTGCCCGGCACGACGTAGTCGACGTCGTCCGGCGCGCAGTTCGTGTCGACGATCGCGACGACCGGAATACCGAGCTTCCTCGCTTCGTGAATAGCGATGCGTTCGTGACCAACGTCGATCACGAACAGAGCGTCCGGCAGCGACTCCATTTCCTTGATGCCGCCGAGGCTGCGCTCCAGCTTCTCGCGCTCGCGGCGGAGCCCCTGCGCTTCGCGCTTGCTGTGCTGTTCGAGCGTGCCGTTCTGCGCCATTTCATCGAGCGTCGTCAGACGCTTGATCGACTGACGCACTGTCTTGAAATTCGTCAGCATCCCGCCAAGCCAGCGATGGCTGACGTAGGGCATCGCGCAACGCGTCGCTGCGACCTTCACCGCTTCGCGCGCCGAGCGCTTGGTGCCGACGAACAGAACGCGGCCGCCGTCCGCCACGACCTGCCGAATGAAGCCGGCCGCCTCGTTGTAGAGGGGCAGCGTCTTCTCGAGATTGATGATGTGAATCCGGTTACGTTCGCCGAAGATGAACTGGGCCATCTTCGGGTTCCAGAAGCGGGTCTGATGTCCGAAATGGACGCCCGCTTCCAGCATCTGTCGCATGGACACGCTGGCCATGATGCAAGTCTCCTTGGGGGTTGAGCCTCCACCCGCCCCATACGACGACCTGCCAAAGCGCGAAGCTTTTGCAGGCACCCCGTCCTATGTGTCGGCGAGTGTGAGAGATAGAGTTTTCGTTGCGAAAAAAACGCGCGCTTTATACCATAAACTCCATGATCATCCAAAAGATTTTCCCTTTGCCAACCAATAGTTTCAGCCCCAGCTCCCCCCGCTGATGCGCGGCCTGCTCCATTCCCTGAACCGCAAGCCCGCGCAAACCGTTGACGACGGGTCCGCCGCCATGCTCGAACCTTCGACCCGACAAATGCACGTGACGATCAAGACTCCGGCCGAACAGGAGCAGATGCGCGTCGCCGGTCGTCTGGCGGCCGACGTGCTCGACATGATCGCGCCCCATATCGTCCCGGGCGCCACGACGGACGAGCTCAACGCGCGCTGTCACGAGTACATCGTCGGCGTGCAGGACGCCGTGCCGGCGCCGTTGAACTACCGCGGCTTTCCCAAGTCGATCTGCACCTCCGTGAATCATGTCGTTTGTCACGGTATTCCCAGTCCAGACAAGCGCTTGAAGCAGGGCGACATCATCAATGTCGACGTGACCGTCATCAAAGACGGGTGGCACGGCGACACCAGCCGCATGTACGCAGTCGGCAAAGTCGCGCCGGCGGCGCAACGTCTGATCGACATCACACGTGAGGCCATGTGGATCGGCATCCGCCAGATTCGGCCGGGGGCCCATCTTGGCGATCTTGGCGCGGCAATTCAGGCCTTCGTTGAGCCCCAGCATCTGAGCATCGTGCGGGAATATTGCGGACACGGCATCGGCCGCGTCTTCCATGAGGATCCTCAGGTGCTGCATTACGGCGAGCGCGGGCGCGGCGTCGAACTGCAGCCGGGCATGACGTTTACGGTCGAGCCGATGGTCAACGCCGGCAAACGCCATGTTCGCCTGTTGCCGGACGGCTGGACGGTCATCACGAAGGATCATTCGTTGTCCGCGCAGTGGGAGCACACGGTGCTTGTCACTGACGCCGGCTACGAAGTGCTCACGCTCGGCGCCGCCGAGCGCTGAGTCGCGCATCGCGCGCTGCATGCCCGTCGTCACACCCGAGGATCTCGAAGAGCTCACCACGACAGTGAGCGATCCCGGCTGGGACTACCTCGCCACACTACAAGCCACGCTCGCCGCAAGCCGATCTGACGTCGCCGCGTATCGGGCGGCGCTATCTGAAGGCGACGAGCGTCTCAAGCAGCGTTTCGTGGATGACGAACCCGTCGAGCGGCTGGTGCGCGATCGCGCACGGCTGGTCGACGCGCTGCTGAAGACGGCGTGGTCGATGCACGTCGGTGAGCACGTGCGCGACATCGCGCTGGTGGCCGTCGGCGGCTACGGGCGCGGCGAGCTGAATCTGTGCTCCGACATCGACATCATGATTCTGCTGCCCAAGAGCGAGTCGGCGCCCTGGCGCCCGAATCTGGAAGGTTTCCTGACGTTTATGTGGGACATCGGCCTCGAGGTCGGCCACAGCGTCCGCACGATCGATGACTGTCAGCGTGAAAGCGCTGGCGACGTGAGCGTTGCAACCACCATGATCGAATCGCGCCTCCTGGTCGGGCCGGAGGCGCTGCTCGAGGCGATGCGTCGCGCACTCGCCCCCGAGCGCGTGTGGCCGACGCGCGAATTCTTCGAGGCGAAGGCCGCCGAGCAGTCGGCGCGCCATCACCGCTACCACGATACAGCATACAACCTCGAGCCGAACGTCAAGTCGAGTCCCGGCGGCTTGCGCGACATACAGACGATCGGGTGGGTGGCCAAGCGCCATTTCGGCGCCGATTCGCTCGATGAACTGGTCGGTCATGGGTTTCTCACCAAGAGCGAGCTGCGCAAACTGAAGACCGCGCAGGCGTTCCTGTGGAGGATTCGTTTTGCGCTGCACGTGCTCACGAACCGGCGCGAGGACCGGCTGCTCTTCGATCATCAGATCAGGCTCGCGAAGATGTTCGGCTACGAGGACGCGACCTACACGCTCGCAGTCGAGCAGTTCATGCAGCGTTACTACCGCACGGCGATGGACGTGAGCCTGCTGAACGAAATGCTGCTGCAGCTGTTCCGCGAGGCGATCCTGTCCGATCCGAACGTCGCGCCGATCCCGGTCAATCCGCGCTTTCAGATCCGCAACGACTATCTCGAAATCACGAACGACGAGGTCTTCAACCGCTACCCTTCAGCGCTGCTCGAGCTGTTCGTCGTGATCGAGCAGCGCCCGGAGATCCGCGGCGTACGCGCCTCGACGATCCGGCAGCTGACGCGTCATCTGTGGCTGATCGATGAGGAGTTCCGTCAGCATCCGCGCAACCATCGTCTGTTCTTCGAGATTCTGAGCGCGCCTGTCGGCGTCACTCACGAACTGCGCCGCATGAATCTGTACGGCGTCCTCGGGCGCTACATTCCCGCGTTCGGACGCATCGTCGGCCGCATGCAGTACGACCTTTTTCACGCCTATACGGTCGATGCGCACACGTTGTTCGTCGTCAGCAATCTGCGCCGGCTCGCCATGCCGAAGTACGACCACGAGTTTCCCGAGCTATCGCGGATCATGCAGTCGCTGCCGAAGCAGGAGATCGCCTATCTCGCCGCGATCTTTCATGACATCGCCAAGGGCCGCGGCGGCGATCATTCGGAGCTCGGATCGGTCGACGCTGAAGCCTTCTGCCTCGAGCAAGGTCTGTCGCGCTACGACGCGCGCCTGGTCGCCTGGCTGGTGCGCAATCATCTGGTGTTCTCGGTGACTGCGCAGAAGAAGGACATCTCGGATCCGAAGGTCATCCATGAGTTCGCCACGCACGTCGGCGATCAGACGCATCTCGATTATCTCTATGTCCTCACCGTAGCGGATGTGCGCGGCACCAATCCGAAACTGTGGAACAACTGGAAGGCTTCGCTCTTCGCAGGGTTCTACGAGCGCACGAGGCAGGCGCTGCGCCGGGGACTCGAAAGTCCGATTGATCAGGACGAGCTGATCACGGAGACGCAGGCGCGCGCCCGGGAGCTCATCGCCCGCGACGGTCTGCACGAGAGCGCGATACAGAACGTCTGGCGACGCTTCACCGACGTCTACTTCCTGCGTCACACGCCCGAAGAGATCGCCTGGCACACGCGTATGCTGGATCAGCGCGACGTCGCGGAGGCGGGCTCGCTGGTGTCGGTGCAGCCGCAGTCCGGACACGGCGGAACGGGCATCTCGACGTACACGCCGCACACGCAGCACAGCTTCGCGCGCACCACCGCCCTGCTCGACCAGCTCGGACTGACCATCGTGGACGCGCGGATCACGCCCACTGCGGATGGTTTCAGCCTCGACGTCTATCACGTCCTCGAAGACACTGGCGCGGAGATCAACGACCCCGTCAGGCTGCGCGACATTCAGCAGCACCTCGCGCATGCGCTGTCGAAGCCGGACGACGCGACGATCACGGTGACGCGCCGGGCGCCGCGTCAGGTGCGTATGTTCACTACGCCCACACACATCACGTTCACGGAAGACCCGGTCAATCAGCGCACGATCATCGAGCTGATCGCGGGCGACCGCCCCGGGCTGCTGTCGCAGGTCGCGAAGGTCTTCATGAACTCGCACATCGACATCCACACCTCGAAGATCATGACGGTCGGCGAGCGCGCCGAAGACGTGTTCTTTGTGGCCGATGAGGCCGGCCGCCCGCTGAGCGGCGAAGCGCGCGCGCAACTGGCGCAGCGTCTCACCGAATCGCTCGATCGCCGCGTCATGAATGAGGGCCCCAGCAGGGAATCCAGCGCTGGCGAGATGCGGCAGTATCCCTTTGAGCGCCTGCGCAACCTGCTCGCCGGCGCGAAGCCGCCGGGCGTCTGACTCATCACGTTGTCGATCGGCGAGCCGCGGCATACGCCGCCGAAGTTCATTCTCGACGCGCTGACGGAGAATCTCGCCGGCCTGGGCAGCTATCCGGCAACCGCAGGCTTGCCGCAGTTGCGCATCGCCGCAGCCAACTGGTTGACGCGCCGCTTCCGACTGCCCGACGGCGCCGTGGATCCGGACACGATGGTGCTGCCCGCAAACGGGACGCGCGAGGCGCTGTTCGCGTTCGTGCAGGCGATGACGGACGCCGCGCGACAACCGCTGGTCGTGATGCCGAATCCGTTCTATCAGATCTACGAAGGCGCCGCCCTGCTCGCGGGCGCCGAGCCATGGTTCATGGGCGCCGATCGCGGCAACGAATATCTCCCTGATCTCGACAGCGTGCCAGAAGCAGTATGGAAGCGATGTCAGGTCCTGTTTCTGTGCTCGCCGGGCAATCCAACTGGCGCTGTTGCAAGCATCGACTATCTGCGCCGCGCGCTTGAATTAGCCGATCGCCATGATTTCGTCGTCGCCTCTGATGAATGCTACAGCGAAATTTATCTGGACGAGGCGAAGCCCCCGCCCGGTTTGCTGCAGGCGGCGCTCGCCGCCGGGCACGACGAGTTCGAACGCTGCGTCGTATTTCACAGCCTGTCGAAGCGCTCCAGCGTACCCGGGCTTCGATCAGGATTCGTCGCAGGCGATGCAAGGCTCATCAAACTCTTCCTGCTCTACCGCACCTATCACGGTTGCGCGATGCCGATTCCCACGCAGCTTGCGAGCGTTCCGGCCTGGAACGACGACGCCCACGTCGTCGAGAATCGCCGGCTCTATCGGCAGAAGTTTGCGGCTGCGTTGCCGATCCTGCGCGAAGCGATGCACGTCGATGCGCCGGACGCCAGCTTCTATCTGTGGCCCAGAGTCGCCGACGACGAGCGTTTCACTCGTGAATTGTTCGAGCGTAAGCACGTGACGGTGCTGCCCGGCAGCTACATCGCGCGCGAATCCGCTTGCGGGAATCCGGGCCGCGGTCGCGTGCGCATTTCGCTTGTTGCGAGCGTACCGGAATGCACCGAGGCGGCGGAACGGATTCGCGACTACGTACTTGCGTGTTGAGACGCGGGCGCGGCCCGCGCCGACTGGCAAACTGGCAAGACAGACTATTCTGGCCGCTATGCCAGTTGGCCAGTTGGCCAGTGAGCGTCTTAGAATTCGCGGCGTCGCTTCACCCTACTTCACCACTTCGCAATGCCCGCTCCTGCCGCCCTCATCGATCTCATCAACGGCGCTTTCGAGCGCCGAGCGGAATTTTCTCCCGCCAACGCCCCGCCGGACGTGCGCAACGCAGTTGAACAAGCCATCGATCTGCTCGATGCGGGCAAGGCCCGCGTGGCCGAAAAGCACGGCGCCGAATGGCGGGTCAACGAGTGGCTGAAGAAAGCCGTGCTGCTGTCGTTCCGGCTCAACGACAACCGGCCGATGGACGGCGGTTTTACGCAGTACTTCGACAAGGTCTCGCTGAAATACGCGCACTACGATGACGCGCGGTTTCGCGCCGATGGCAGTACGTGTCGTGCCGCACGCTGTAGTCCGCCGCGGCGCCTTCGTCGCCTCGAACACCGTGCTGATGCCTTCCTATGTGAACATCGGCGCCTACGTCGGGGAAGGCACGATGGTCGACACCTGGGCCACGGTCGGCTCGTGCGCGCAGATCGGCCGTAATGTGCATCTGTCCGGCGGCGCTGGCATTGGCGGCGTGCTCGAACCTCTTCAGGCCAGCCCGACGATCATCGAAGACAACTGCTTCATCGGCGCCCGTTCCGAAGTTGTGGAAGGCGTCGTGGTAGAGGAAGGCGCCGTCCTGTCGATGGGCGTATTCATCGGCGCCAGCACGCGCATCTACGATCGTGAACGCGATGTCGTCCTTTATGGACGGGTGCCGGCCGGCGCGGTCGTCGTCCCCGGATCGCTGCCTGCCGCCAATGGTCGGTATTCGCTCTACGCGGCGGTGATAGTGAAACGCGTCGACGCACAGACGCGCGCGAAGGTCAGCATCAACGAACTGCTAAGAGAGTGACCAGTAACTAGTGAATGGTCAGAAACGTCCAGGCTGACGCTGTGTCCCGGGGATCGACCAGTCACGAATCACGAGTCGCTTTTTTCGCGTGCCTCACGTCCTCGCCGCTCGTGACGAACAGCACCTGCTCGGCGATGTTCTTCGCATGATCCCCGATTCTCTCCAGGCCTTTCAGCGCGAACACAGTGTCGATCGTGGCGCCCAGAAAGCGCTGATCCTGCATGGCGAGCGTGAGAAGCTGGCGCAGCGCCGCCGCGAACTCTGCATCCAGCTCGGAGTCGCGCAGGCAAACCCGCTCGGCCATCACCGCGTCCGACTCATCCAGTGAACGCACCGAATCGCGCAGCATGCCGGTCGTGAGATCGGCCATATGCCGAAGGTAGCGCGCCACCGCACGCACCGGTCCCTGCGGTTCGCCCTTCGCCATCCGCACCGCGAACTTGGCGATCTTCTTCGACTCATCGCCGGCGCGTTCCAGCTCGACCGTGATGCGAGAGACGGCTTTGGCCATTCGCAGGTCGCCCGCCATCGGCTGATGCAGTGCGGTCAGTCGAAACGCTTCGTGGTCGATCGCGTTCTCGAACTCGTTGACGCGCGCCTCCCGCGCCAGCACGACTTCGGCCAGCGACGCATCTCCGTCCAGCAGCGCACGCACTGCGCTCGAGACCTGGTCGATGACGAGCCCGCCCATGGCGACGATGTTGAGGCGCAGCTCAGCGAGCGCCGCGTCAAACGCCTTCGCAGTGTGCCCTTCGAGGGGATCCGGGGTGGTCATGGCGCTTATCGGGCGTTAGCGGTTCCTGAAGATCAGAAGCGCGCTGTGCTGGCTCTGTCTGACCGCCAACCGCCAACCGCTTCCTAGCCGTATCTTCCAGTGATGTAGTCTTCCGTCGCCTTCTTGCTTGGGTTCGTGAAGATCTTTGCGGCTTCGTCGAACTCGATCAGTTCGCCGAGGAACATGAACGCCGTGTAGTCGGACACGCGCGCCGCCTGCTGCATGTTGTGAGTGACGATCAGCACGGTCACCTGATCACGCAGCACCGAGATCAGTTCCTCGATTTTCGCCGTAGCAATCGGATCGAGAGCCGACGTGGGCTCATCGAAGAGCAGAATTTCCGGCGTTGTGGCGAGTGCACGCGCGATGCAAAGGCGCTGCATCTGGCCGCCCGACAACGCCAGCGCGGAATCCTGTAAGCGATCCTTCACTTCGTCCCAGAGAGCCGCGCCGCGCAGCGCTTTCTCGACTTCCTCTGCGAGCATTGCGCGATTACGCACCCCGCGAAGGCGCAGACCGTAGGCGACGTTCTCGAAAACCGACTTCGGGAAGGGATTCGGCTTCTGAAACACCATGCCGATGCGCATGCGAACTTCAATCGGATCCACGCCGGGCGCGATCAGGTTCAGATTGTCGGGATGCAGAGTGATGCTGCCTTCGTAGCGTGTATCTGGCTGCAGATCGTGCATGCGGTTGAAACAACGCAGGAACGTGCTCTTGCCGCAACCGGATGGTCCGATCAGCGCGGTGACCTGCCTGTCCGCGATCGGAATGGTCAGATTCTTCAGCGCCTGATTACGCCCATAGAAGAAATTGAGATTGTCGACGGCCGCTTTCACGTTCAGCGTCCGGACCTTGCGAGTGTCGTCGACCGCGATCGAAATGCGCGGTGTGCCGGATGCGGCGGCGGCGGGATCGTCGTTACGCAACGAATCCCCTTCAGAGGATTGCGAGCGGGTCATGCTTGTTGATTCCATGGTCTTCGGAAACACTCACCAATTGATCTTCTTGCGATAACGATAGCGAATCCAGATCGCAAGGCCGTTCATGATCAGCGTCATGCCGAGCAGAATCGCGCCTGCAGCCGCCGCGTTCGCCTGGAACGCCTGGTCGGGGCGCGACACCCAGTTGAACATCTGGATCGGCATCGCCGTAAACGGATCGTTGAGCCACTGGAACGACACGAACGGAAACTCGCTCTTGATCGGCGAGTCGGGCAGGAAAGCGATGAAGCTCAGCGCGCCAATGGTGATGATCGGCGCAGTCTCGCCGATCGCGCGCGACAGACCGAGAATCATGCCGGTAAGAATGCCGCCAGTGGAATACGGCAACACGTGGTCCTTCGTCACTTCCCAGCGCGTCGCGCCCAGACCATAAGCCGCTTCGCGGATCGCCTTCGGCACAGAGCGGATCGCTTCACGGGTTGCGACAATGACAATGGGCAGAATGAGCAGCGCGAGCGTCAGGCCCGCCGCAGCGATGCTCTGGCCCAGACCAAACTGATACACGAACAGTCCCAGCGCCAGGAGTCCGTAGACGATCGACGGAACGCCCGCCAGATTGGTCACGTTGATCTCGATGATCGCCGTGAACCAGTTCTTCGGTGCGTACTCTTCGAGATAGATCGCCGCCGCAACGCCTACAGGGACTGCGCACACCGCGGTCACCAGCATGATGAGCGACGTTCCGACCCATGCGCCGAGAATCCCGGCGCGCTCGGCGCGTCGGGATGGAAAATTCGTGAAGAAATCCCAGCCGAACCGCGAGGCGCCGTCCATCAACAGATCGATGAACAGGACCGCGAGCACCCCGAGACACGCGAGCATCAGGATCAGGCCCAGCAGCACAAAGATCTGATCGAACACCTTACGTCGCGAGAGCCCACGCCGGATCGCCTCCGGGCTCAGGTACGACGCAATCGCATTGGCGCCCATCAGTAAGCCTCGCGGAAGCGACGCGTCAGCGAGAAGCCGATGACGTTGAAGATCAGTGTGATCAGCATCAGCACGAGACCCGCCGCGAAAATGCTCTGATACCCGATACTGCCATGCGGCAGGTCGCCCAGGCTCACCTGCACGATGTAGGCGGTGATCGTGGCGGCCTGCTCGCGCGGATCGAAGGTGAAATTGGGTTGCATGCCCGCCGCGATGGCGACGACCATCGTTTCACCGACGGCGCGTGAAATTCCCAGAATGAATGCGGCGGCCAGACCCGAGAACGCTCCCGGCACGACAACGCGCAACGCCGTCTGCAGACGCGTGGCGCCCATCGCATACGAGCCCTCCCGCATGTAGCGAGGCACGGCCCGCATCGCATCTTCGCTGACCGAACTGACGTAAGGCACGATCATCAGCCCGATCACCAGACCGGCGCTCAGCATGTTGAAGCCAGGAAGTTCGGGCATAAGCTTCTGCAGCAAGGGCGTGACGGCCATCAAGGCAAAATACCCGTACACGACCGTGGGGACTGCGCCCAGCAATTCCAGCACCGGCTTGACCGTTTCGCGAACGTGGTGTGGTGCGAATTCGCTCAGGTAGATCGCAATGATCGTGCCAACTGGCACGGCGACCAGCAGGGCGACCATCGTGGTTGTGAGCGTACCGGCGACGAGAGGCAGGATCCCGTAGTGCGCATCCGCGAACAGCGGCGTCCACATCGTGTCAGTCAGAAACTCCTTGATCGATACGTGCTCGAAGAATGCGCTCGATTCGATGAGCAGGATCGCGACGATCGCGACAGTCGTGAAGACAGCGACGAGCCCGGCAGCGAGCAGGAGCGCTTCGACGATGCGATCGCGCACCTTGCGATAGCGCAGGCCCGTGCGCGAGATGATGACGCTGGAACTTACCGCACTCAATTACGAACCCCTTCGCTTCGATCGGCGCCCCTTAGCTTCGGGCGACAACCCCAATCGGGGCGCAGGCCGTGGGGGCTGAACTGTAAACGGTTACCGCCTCGCGCGTCGATCCACAGAACGCCGGTAGCAATCGGGGCGAGGCTCTCGCGAACCTCGCCCCGGGTCGGATGCTGTCTTGCAGATCAGAGCTTGCCTTCTCGGGCGAGCAGGTTGTCGATCGTTACACCGACCTCCGGCACGCCGCCGAAGACAGTGCCCATCTTCTTGTCATTGAAGTGCTGGAGCGCGAGCTGATACGCCTGCGCCGGCAGAGGCACGTAGCCGACTTCCTTCACCAGTTCTGCGCCCTGGCTCAGGTAGAACTGGATGAACTCGCGCACCTCGGCGCGCTGCGCCGACGTATCACGCACATAGATGAACAGCGGGCGCGACAGGGGCTGATAGCTGCCGTCGATCACCGATTCGATGCTCGGGCTCACCGCCTTGCCCTTGCCGTTGTCGATCGGCACTGCGCGCATCTTGTCCTTATGCGCGATGTAGTACGCGTAGCCGAAGTAGCCCAGTGCGTTCTTGTTGTTCTCTACGCCCTGCACGAGCACGTTGTCGTCCTCGCTCGCCGTGTAGTCGCCGCGACTCGCCTTCGCCTTGCCGTTCACGGCCTCTGTGAAATAGTCGAACGTGCCGGAGTCGGCGCCAGGACCGAACAGCATGAGCGGCTGCGCCGGCCAGTCGGAACGAACCTGATTCCACTTCGACACCCGGCCCTGCGCGCCCGGCTCCCACATCTTCCTCAGATCCGCAGACGCTGAGCGTCTTCACCCAGGTGTTCTGCGGATTCACGACGACCGTGAGCGCATCGAATGCAACTGGGAGCTCCATGTACTTGACGCCTGCGGCCGCGGCAGGCCTCCATCTCTTCCTTCAGAATCGGTCGCGAAGCGTTCGAGATGTCCGTCTCGCCACGGCAGAAGCGCTTGAAGCCGCCGCCCGTGCCGGCGATGCCGACCGTCACGCGAACCTTGCCGCGCTTGGAGATCTGAAATTCTTCGGCCACGGCTTCGGCGATCGGGAAGACGGTGCTCGAACCGTCGAGCTTGATGACGCTCTGCCCTGAAGCAACGTGCGGCGCAACCGCACCCAGAAGCGCCGTGAGAACGGCCGGCGCACCCAACTTGTGCCATAACTTCATGGACTTGAACCTCTTGTTGTCTGTGAAAACCAATGAAGCCCGCGAATCGTTGGCGCGCAGTCTGACGACCTTCGATGACATTCGTGTTACACGGCAGGCGTCTTCCGCTGACGATTGACGCCTCAGGGGGTCGAAACGTCATCTGGACGTAACCATTCGCCCGCTGCGGGCGGCTTGCCGGTGCGAGACGCCTTCGCTATAAGACCGCCCCTCCTTTCGACCCGCGGGAGCTCCAGCCTTGTCCATCGCCGACGCCGACACGCTCGCCCTCAGCCAGGAACTGATCCGCAAACCCTCGGTGAGTCCGGAAGATCATGGGTGTCTGAAACTCATTGCGGAGCGCCTGCAGGCAGTCGGCTTTCGCATCGAGCGCATGCCGTTCGGACCTGTCGAGAACCTCTGGGCTGTGCACGGCGACGCGCGGCCGCTGCTGTGTTTCGCGGGTCATACGGATGTCGTGCCCACGGGCCCACGCGAGGAGTGGCATTCCGATCCCTTTGAGCCCGTCGTCAGGGACGGCGTGCTGTACGGTCGAGGCGCCGCCGACATGAAGAGCGGCGTGGCGGCAATGGTCACCGCAGCAGAGCGCTTCATCCGGCGGCATCCGCAGCATGCCGGCGCCCTCGCCTTCCTTCTGACCAGCGATGAGGAAGGTCCCTCCGTGGATGGCACGAGACGGGTGATCGAGGTGCTGCAGTCGCGCGGCGAGAAGATCGATTGGTGCCTCGTCGGCGAACCCTCGAGCACGGATGCGCTGGGGGACACCGTGAAGATTGGCCGCAGGGGATCGCTCTCCGGAAAGCTGACTGTGCACGGCGTTCAGGGACACGTCGCCTATCCGCACCTGGCGGACAATCCGGTCCACGCGGTTGCGCCGGCGCTCGCCGAGCTCGCCGCCCGCGTCTGGGACCGGGGCAACGAATACTTTCAGCCGACGAGCTTTCAAGTCTCGAACATCAGCGCAGGTACGGGCGCTCCGAACGTCATCCCGGGCGAATTGAAGGCGCGCTTCAACATCCGCTTCTCCACCGAACAGACGGTGGAGAAGCTGCAGCAGACCATTGCTGACGTCCTGAACCGCCACAAGGTGAATTACACGCTCGAGTGGTTCGTGTCCGGGCAGCCCTTCTTCACACCGCCGGGCCGGCTCTCAGAAGCCGTCGGGCAGGCGATTCACGAGAAGGTCGGCCGCAAGCCGGAGCTTTCGACGACCGGCGGCACATCCGACGGTCGTTTCATCGCGCCCACCGGCGCTCAGGTCGTCGAACTTGGCGTGATCAACGCCAGCATTCACAAGGTGAATGAATGCGTGCGGGTCGCGGATGTCGCAACGCTCTCCGCGATGTATGAACGTGTGATGGAGCTGCTGCTGGCGCAGCCGCAGTGACGGTTGGCGGTTGGCGGTTGGCGGATAGTCAGAGCGCCAATGGCGCGTTCCTGATTCTGCACCAACCGCTAACCGCTAACCGCTGGCCGCTTACGCGCGGCGTCGCCGAAGAAATTTGCGGCGACGGCCCACGCACCCAGCGCCACGAGCGATATGAGCACCCACCACGGCATCGACAGTCCGAGCAGCGTCCAGTCGACCTTGCCGCATTCTCCCGACCCGGTGAGAACCTTGGTGACCACCTCAGTGACGGGCATGATGTCGAGCAGATAGTCGAGATCTGCGCCGCATGCAGCGACCGTTCCGGGGGTTGCGCCTGAATCCAGATGTGACGTGCGGCGATCAGAACGCCGCCGAGCGCTGCAAGGCCGAGCAGGGCCCCGTAGACGCGTGCGCCGACGGGCCCAGGGTTGTGAAGCCCCGCGATCAGAAACAGGATGCCCGCCACGATGACTGCGACGCGCTGAAAGATGCAAAGCGGACATGGCGCAAGGCCGAGCACGTGCTCCGCATACAGCGCATACGCCAGCAGTCCAGCACACACAATAAAGCCGGCGGCGTTGGCGACCCGGCGGGACGGAAACGGCATTTCACGGGTCCTCTGCATCATGTAACGTGTTTGCTCGAGCGCCTCTCGCGAACGGCGAACGTGTAGGCGTGCAAAGTGTAGACGTGTGTCAGAAAGGAGCCAGAGGCGCGCCGCTCGTTGCTGCTACACGCCTGCACGTCCACACATTGTGCGATTCGTCTTTTTGTTCGAACGCCGTCAGGCGTAGACGCGCTTCCCTAAGTCGCCACGTTTTGTTGCTGGCTGCGCTTGCGCGCCTGGAGCTGCTTCTCCACCTCATCAAGGGAAATGTGGCGGATGTCCTTGCCGTGCACCATGTAGACGACGTACTCGCATACGTTCTTCGCGTGATCGCCGATGCGTTCGAGCGCGCGCCCGACCCACAACACGTCGAGCACGCGGCGGATCGTGCGCGGGTCCTCCATCATGAACGTGATGCATTGCCGCTGCAGCGCCTCATATTCTTCATCGACGAGCCGGTCTTTCTTGGCGACCGCCACGGCGGCTTCCGGATCGAGCCGGGCGAACGCGTCCAGAGACTCGTGGACCATGTCGCCCACGAGGCGGCCAATGTGCTTGATCTCGCGATAGCGATCCGCCGGGCGCTCAACGGCCGCAAGCCGCGAGCCGATGTAGCCGATCTTCTCGGCTTCATCGCCGATGCGCTCCAGATCCGTGATGGTCTTGATGACCGCAACGATCAGCCGCAGGTCCGAAGCGGCGGGGCTGCGCGTCGCCAGGATGCGGCTGCAATCGTCGTCGATCGAAACCTCCATGGAGTTGACCTTGGCGTCGCCGCGCGCCACCTGCTCGCCCAGCCGACTGTCGCCCTGCACGAGCGCGGTCACGGCCTGCTTCAGTTGTTCTTCGACGAAGCCGCCCATCTGCAGCACGTTGGTGCGCACGCGTTCCAGATCGTCGTTGTAGCGACTCAGAATGTGATGCGAGAGATCGGACTTTTCCATGGAGCTTCCAGAAGCCTGCGGATGGCTCGCTGTATACCCGCGGCGGGTTGCATCCGCAAGCGCACACAAATGGCTGGAGGTTCAGGCTGGAGGCTGGAGGTCAGAACGGGACGACGCCGTTCTACCTCCAGCCTCCGGTCTCCAGCTCCCGGTCCAGTGGGCGAGAGCGCAATCAGAACTTCACGTTGAAGTCCACCTGCAGACGGTCGTAGTCCGTCTTCGTTTGTCCGAGCGAAGTCGCCACATCCCTGTTGCGCTCGTTGAGGAAGTAGGTGGCGTTCAGCGCCCAGTTCCGCGTCGGCGCAAACCCTGCGCGCATGACCCAGCCTTCCGCGTCGGTCGCGCCGCCGGCGAAGTCGGAATCGATCAGCTGGCCGAACAAGGCGTCCTTCTCGATGACCTGATAGGCGGCGCCGAACTCCCAGGTCTGTGGATTGCTGGCCTTGCCGAACATGAGGCCCGCGGCCCACGCCTGGTCCAGGTCGCTCGGGTCCTGGTTTTGCGCGGCGTCGGCCCAGATCTGCAATGGCCATCCGCCGACCACCGTGTTGACCTCCGCCAGGATGCTGACCACCTCGTAGTCGTTTACCAGAACAGCAGTCACATTAGGCGCTGTGCCGATGTTGCGGGTCGTATTGCCGCCCGTACCAGTAGCGGGGTGAAACGGAGCACGGCCCTGCGCAGCGCTCAAGTCGTAGTAGTGCGCGGCCAGCACGAGGTTCGATGCGGCGCCAAAGGGGATTCTGGCGCCGATCTGCCCACCCGCCATGCTCGTGTCCGCCGTCACCGCGGTTTCGGCGCCGGAGATCTCGGTGAGCCAGTAGTTGTAGAGCGTGCCGAACCAGATGCCGCGGTTGAAAGTCAGGGCGAGACCTTCGGGATTGATGTCGTTGTCCCAGAAAGCGCTCTGCGGCAGCTTGTAGAACGGCTGCTTCATCTTGCCGCCGATCAGATCGCCCCAACTCGCGAACTTCCAGTCGAAGTACGCAAGGTCCAGTTCGATAGGCTTGCGCGAAAACTGGCCCGTCAGCGACTGGTTGGACGAGCGCGGGTCGCCATTCTCGGCGGTCGCCAGGCCGAGCCCGACGGTCAGCGTGTCGGTCGCCTTCGCCTCGACGTTGAACCTCGCCCGAATACGGTCGCGATATCGATCGGCCGTCGTCACGCCCGGGGCGGCGCCGCTGAGCGCCGCGTCGCTGATGTATTCATATCGATAGCGCAGGTCGCCCTTGAGCGAGACCCTGCCTGCCCAGTCGGCGCCTTTCACCTTCGCGGTGTCGGCCGCCGTCACAGCGGTGTCCTTGCGCAGACCTTTCGTTTCGGCTTTCAGGTAGTCGCCCTGCGCCTTGAGGTTTTCGTTCTCCGCCTTCAGAGTCGTGTTCTCCTGCTCGAGGTTATCGACCCGCTGCATGAGTCCCTGAATCTGCTCACGGATCTGCGCAAGCTCATCAGGGCTGGCTGCATATGCGTCCACGGGCGCCTGTGACAGGGCCGCTGCCACTGCGGTCGCTAGGATCAGGTTCTTCACGTTCGCTCTCCGATGTTGGTTTGTCTGATGGCGCGCAAGCGCGTTCGACGCGCGCTTGTGTCGGACAGACGTTATACGGAGGGCGTGTTACAGAAACATTGCAGCGCAGCGGCGCGCTTTCAGATGTGACAGCCCGATGACGCAGCTCACGCGCCCGCGTCTTTCGTCAACAGGTAGTTGTCGGGAGGACGCACGATCCGATGGTTGGGAAAGTGACAGGTAAACGTACTGCCGCGGCCTTCGACGCTTTCGATCTTCAGGGCGGCGTCATGCCGCTGCAGCGCATGCTTGACGATCGCCAGACCCAGGCCGGATCCGCCAAGTTCGCGAGCGCGCCCGGCGTCGACGCGATAGAAACGTTCAGTCAGGCGGGGAATGTGCTCCGGCGCAATGCCGACGCCCGTGTCGCTCACAGTCAGATAGCCGCCGTCCTCGTCGGTCCACCAGCGCATTTCGACTTCACCGTCCGACGGTGTGTACTTGATGGCGTTCGAGAGCAGATTGGACGCGATTGAATGAATCTCGCCCTCCACGCCGGTAAGCCACGCGTCGCTGTCCAGGCGCAGGCGCACCTCGCGCGGCCTCTGATCGAGCGCCGTTGCTTCCTTCCGCAGCAGCGCCAGCATGCCGCCGACGTCGACGGGCTGTTCATCCTGCGCGCGCTCTCCGGATTCGAGCTTCGACAGTTCCAGCAGATCGCTGATGATCGTTCCCATGCGCTCGGCCTGCCGCCGCATCTCGTGCACCGGAGCGCCCCAGGTAGGATCAAGCTTCTGATCATCGGCGAGCGAATCGAGATACCCGGCGATGACGGTGAGGGGCGAGCGCAGCTCATGCGAAGCGTTCGCCACGAAGTCCTTGCGCATGGCCTGCACGTAATGCTCCCGGCTCACGTCGCGCACGATCAGCAACTGACGTTCGCCGGCGCCGGTGCGCACGAGGTGAAAGGAGAACCACCGCGAGAGATCGCCGGCGTCCTGCACGATCACGCCGTCTTCCGGTCGGCCGGTGCGCAGGTAGTCCATGAACACGGGCTGGCGCACGAGATTCTCGATGCGCATGCCGAAGTCCCGCTTGCGGTGTAGTCCCAGCCACGCTGCGGCGCGCGGATTGAACCAGAGGATCTCATGCTCGCCGCCAAGGAGAACGGCGCCTTCCGGCATCGCCGTGGTCAGGCGCCGGAATTCCCGCAGAAGTCCCGTGACCTGCGCCTTGTGGTGCTGCTTACGGCGATAGATGCGGCTCACGATCGCGACGATCTCGCCCCAGGCGCCGTTCAGATCGGGCGGCGCTTCGACGCGGCGGCGGCGCAGCCAACGCTCGACGCGCAGCAGATTCCAGAACTGCCTTGCGAGAATGAGGATGAGGACGGCGCACAGAGCCAGTGCGACGTGGCCCACAATCAGGCCGATGAGGAGCGCCGTGAGCAGCGCGGCGCTGACCCGGATGACTGCTCGCCAGCCCGCCGGAGACAGCACGCCAAATACCTTCAAGAGTTACTCCGCGCGGGTCGAGAAGCGATACCCCGAGCCGCGAACTGTCTGAATGAAGCGGTCGTAGTTGAACGCCTCGAGCGCCTTGCGCAGGCGGCGAATGTGCACGTCGACCGTGCGTTCCTCGACATAGACGTTGCCGCCCCACACGCGATCGAGGAGCTGAGCGCGACTGTACACCCGCTCTGCGTGGGTCATGAAAAATGAGAGCAGTCGGTATTCCGTCGGACCGAGCTGCACAGTTCGATCTCCGACCGTGACGCGATGGCCGGCCGCGTCGAGCACGAGACCCTCCGCATCGATCACTTCGTCGCCGGCGCCGTTTGTCGAGCGTCGCAACACTGCATTGATTCGCGCGAGCAATTCCCGCGGAGAAAAAGGCTTGGTCAGGTAGTCATCGGCCCCGCCGTCGAGCCCGGTGACCTTGTCCTGCTCCTCGGCGCGCGCCGTCAGCATGATGACGGGCACGTCCTGCGTTTCTTTGTCGCGCTTGAGCGCTCGCGTGAGTTCGAGCCCGCTCATGTCCGGCAACATCCAGTCAATCAGCACCAGGTCCGGCCGTTGATCCGCAATGCTGGCGCGAGCCGACATGACGTCCACCGCTTCGCGCACGTCAAAACCGCTGCGTCGCAGACCGAAAGCGATCATTTCCCGGATTGGCCGCTCGTCCTCGACGATCAATATCTGCTTTGCCGTCATGCGTCAGTCATTGCCGCGAAATGAAGTCCTTCACCACATTACAGCAATGCATTATTACAGTCGGATGACGGGAAATGACTAGTGACTTCGCGATTGTGACCAATCAGAGAACGCCGAATCGCCGTTCACTACTCACCAGTCACGGATCACGAATCACTTCAGATGAACAACCTGATTGCGCAGGTACACGGGCGAGGCGTGTGCAGCCGGCAGACCCCGACCAGCGCGCAACTCGACTTCGGCCAGCAGGGCAATCTCGCGGGAGCGTGGCAAAATGAGTTCGTGAACTGAAGCTGCGCCTGCCGGCGCGAGCTGCGGATACGCCCTGAATCCCGTTCCTGCGAACGCCGTCGCGGCTCCCGTCATAACGGCGTCGGGGCGATCGACACGCTCTTCGCTCACCGCCTGCACGAGACTTGCGGCCGCGTCGCGGCGGAATCGGGCCCAGTAAACCTCTCCCATGCGGGCGTCCATGCAAACGAGCACCTCCTCGCCCGGTTGCGCGACCTGCTGCGCGATCGCTGCGAGGTCCGAGACGCCCACAGTCGGCGCCTGAACCCCGTACGCGAGACCTTGCACCACGCCGATCGTGATGCGCACGCCCGTGAAAGCTCCGGGACCGCGACCGTAAGCGACGCCGTCGAGCGATCGAAGCGCAACGCCGCCCTCCGCCAACACTTCCGCGATCATGGGCAGAATCAGATCCGCATGTCCGCGCTGCGTGTCCTGCGAACGCTCGATCACTCGCCCGTCGAGCAGCAACGCGACAGAACAGCGCTCGGTCGCAGTGTCGATCGCGAGCAGCTTCATGACGCGAGCACGTTCGGTTCGCGTACTGCCAGGCCGATGGCTGCGAGCTTTTTGCGCAGAAAGACCCTGACTTCGTCGAGCTGCTCGGTGCGCGGCATCGGCGGCAGGCTGTCGAGAAAAGTCCGCCCATAACCACGCGTGCGCAGACGCTGATCGCACAACACGATCACGCCAAAATCTTCCGCGTCGCGCATCAGTCGGCCAACGCCCTGCTTCAGCGCGATGACGGCCTGTGGCACCTGTTCCTCGAAGAAAGGATTCCCGCCGCGTCGCTCGATCGCTTCCAGGCGAGCTTTCAGCACAGGGTCGTCGGGAGCGGCGAACGGCAACTTGTCGATGACGACGACCGAAAGCGCAGCGCCTTTGACGTCTACGCCTTCCCAGAAACTGCTCGTGCCAAGCAATACGGCGGCGCCGTGCTCGCGGAAGCGATTCAACAGCGCCTCGCGCGGCGCGGCGCCTTGCACGAGCACGGGAAACGGCGGATCGGCGCCCAGCCGCTGCGTGAGAATCGCCGCACCCTCGCGCAGCGCGCGATGACTCGTGAACAACAGAAACGCGCGCCCGCCGCTTGCCTCCAGAATCGGCAGCGCGGCGTCGATGACCTGCGCCGTATGCCGCGGCGAGGACGGCGCATCGACGCCAGGCGGCAAGTACAGCATCGTCTGATTGTCATAGTCGAAGGGACTGCCCAGACGCAACGTCGTCGCGTCCTTCATCCCCGTGCGGCGGATGAAATGATCGAAATTGTCGCCGACGGCGAGCGTCGCGGACGTGCACACCCACGCGCTCGCATGGGCCTCGATGAGACCTCCCAACTGTTCGGCGACGTCGATCGGCGCAAGGTGAAACGACACGCCGCTCCCCGTCGCCTGCGCCCAGCGGACGCTGACTTGTTCGGGGTCGCCGGCGATCAGCGCGCCCACACGCATGGACAACTCCGCGGCCCGACGACGAATCGCCGCAAGCCCGGCGTGATCCCTCGCCGCTTCACTGAGCGATTTCAGCAATTCATCGAGCGACGCCTGCAGG
This sequence comes from uncultured Gammaproteobacteria bacterium, assembly GCA_963723505.1. GTDB lineage: Bacteria > Pseudomonadota > Gammaproteobacteria > Steroidobacterales > Steroidobacteraceae > Steroidobacter. The sequence goes on along the minus strand of CAVRQU010000011.1, from coordinate 16,517 downwards.
CGCTCGAGGGATTCGATGACGGCGGCGGGCCACTCGCTGAACTCGCAGCGCTCCTTCGACGTTCTGAAGGCGTCCTGCAGATCAAAGAGTTGACGTTCAATCGTCTGCGCAAACGCCTGCGACACCTCGCTTCGCGGCCCGCTCGCCAGCAACTCCGCCGCCAGATCGCGCGACAGCGATTGCAGCTGCCGGCTGGAGACCGCGAAGCCGAGAAAATTCGCGGCGACCTCCGGCAGCTGATGCGCTTCATCAATGATGATCGCATCGGCGCCCGGCAACAGATCGCCGAACCCTTCTTCTTTCAGGACCAGATCGGCCATGAGAAGGTGATGATTCACGACCACGACGTCCGCCGCCTGCGCTTCACGCCGCGCCTGGACGACGTGGCAGCGATCGAAGAATGCGCAGTCGGCGCCGAGGCAGTTGTCGCGGGTCGAGGTGACCCACGGCCATACGGGGTCGGTCTCGCTCAGGTGCGCGAGCTCGGCGACGTCGCCGCGCCGCGTGATGCGCGCCCACTCGCGGACCTTCCCCAGCGCGAGAGCGATCTCGCGTCGCAAGCCGCGTGCGTACGCCTGCTGCTCGGCGAGTTCGATCCGATGCAAACAGAGGTAGTTTGCACGCCCCTTGAGCAACGCGACTCGCACGGGCCGCCCGATGGCGCCAGTCACCGCGGGCAAGTCGCGATGAAAGAGCTGATCCTGCAGAGTCTTTGTGCCCGTCGACACGATCACACGTCGACCCGACAGCAATGCAGGAACGAGATACGCGAACGTCTTGCCTGTGCCCGTCCCTGCCTCGACGATGAGTCGGCCGCGCGTGCGCAAGGCGCGACTGACGGCTTCCGCCATATCGATCTGTTCGGCGCGCGTCCGGAAACCGTCGATCGCCGCGGCGAGCGGACCCTCTTCACCGAATGTCTCAGCCAGCGAGCTTTGCATGAGGCGATTCCGGGAATGCTGGGGCGCGGACGGCCTGCTACCGGAACACCGCACGAAAGCGGGCCAGTGCGACGGCGCCTGGCGCGAGCGGGTGGCGCAAGGTCCAACGGATATGCGTATAGCGCTCAGGAGCGGCGGGCTGCGCCGATCCCTCGGTGTTCATACTAAGGCCCGCCTCGCGCACGAACGACTGAGCGCCGTCGACGGAGAATGCAACTTCGGCGGCGGGCGCCGCGGCGGAGCCCGGGACGTACCCAGTATTGGCGGGGATGCGCTGCGTGACAGATACATCGCTGATGTAGGCCGGCGTCGGGTTGTGGATCCGCACGGTGTAGTAGACGACCTGGCCTTGTGAAAGCAGCGTCGCGGGTACGAAGCGATAGGTCTCCCTGCCGTCGGGCGTTCGCACCGTTTCACGGACTTCTGCGATCAATCGCGTGACGACGCCTGCTTCCTCGTCTGCGGCTACCTGCAAACCAGCCACACACAGAAGGGCGCCGGCGACTGCGCCGTATTTCACTTTCTCGGGTAAAGAGATTCTGCATCGCAGCACCCTCGCCCCCGCCCGCACTGCTCCGGCGAGATAGATACGCATCGACATAACGCAGTCAGCGGCGTTGCATTGCAATGAAAGTCGGCGCTCGACGCGTATAATCGCGCGCCTGTTTTTCCCCGCGTCTCGCCGGATTGCGAGCTGCAGATCATCGGTGGAGGAAGTCGTTGAGATGAGCACGTCGAATGCGTCGCTTAAGAACTGGGTGGAAGAAGTCGCCCGACTGACCAGGCCCGAGTCTGTTCACTGGTGCACCGGGTCGGACGCCGAAAACTCAGGTCTGATCGAAGCGATGCTCGTGAGCGGTGATCTTATCAAGCTCAACCAGACCACCCACCCGAATTGCTATCTGCATCGCTCGAATCCGTCCGACGTCGCTCGCGTCGAACACCTGACGTTCGTCTGCACTCGCAACAAGGACGACGCCGGTCCGAACAATCACTGGATGGATCCGAAGGAAGCGCATCGCAAGGTCGACGCTCTGTTCGAGGGTTCGATGCGCGGCCGCACGATGTACGTCGTGCCGTATTGCATGGGCCCGATCGAATCTCCCTATTCGCGCTGCGGCATCGAGATCACGGACAGCCCCTACGTCGTCGTCAACATGCGCCTCATGACCCGCATGGGCGAGGCGGCTCTGCGGCGCATCGAGCGCGACGACAAGTTCGTGAAGGGGTTGCACTCTACCGGCGATCTGGACCCGGAACGTCGCTTCATCATGCATTTTCCTGAGGAGCTGTCGATCAAGAGCATCGGCTCCGGCTACGGCGGCAATGCGCTGCTCGGCAAGAAGTGTCACGCGCTGCGGATCGCCAGCTGGCAGGCGCGCGACGAGGGCTGGCTGGCCGAACACATGCTGATCATGGGCGTCCAGAGTCCCGCAGGTCGAACGCATTACATCGCGGCTGCGTTTCCGTCGGCCTGCGGCAAGACGAATCTGGCGATGCTCGTCCCGCCAGCGTCGATGCCCGGCTGGAAGATCTGGACGGTGGGCGACGATATCTGCTGGCTGCACGTCGGCAAGGATGGCGGTCTGCGCGCAATCAACCCAGAGGCGGGCTATTTCGGCGTCGTTCCCGGAACAAACCGGAAAACGAATCTCAACGCCTACGACATGATTCAGCACGACACGATATTCACGAATGTCGCTGTCACCGCCGACGGTCAGCCATGGTGGGAGGGGCTCGACAGCGGTGCGCCGGTATCCGACTGGCAGGGTCGGCCCTATACGCCCGGCGGCGGTCCGGCTGCGCATCCGAACTCGCGCTTTACCGTGTCCGCGAAGCAGAACCCGATCTACTCGTCGCTTGCGGATGCGCCGGAGGGCGTGCCGATCTCGGCGATTCTGTTCGGCGGTCGTCGCCGCGAAGTCGCGCCGCTGGTGTACGAAGCGCGCGATTGGGCGCATGGCGTTCTCGTCGGCGCCGGCATGGCCTCGGAGACCACGGCCGCCGCGGTGGGCCAGATGGGCGTCGTGCGGCGTGACCCGATGGCGATGAAACCCTTCTGCGGCTACAACTTCGGCGACTATTGGGAGCATTGGCTCTCCTTCGTGCGCAAATCGCAGAAGCTGCCGAAGATCTTCCACGTCAACTGGTTCCGCCAGGACAAGAACGGGCGCTTCATGTGGCCTGGCTTCGGTGAAAACCTGCGGGTGCTGCGCTGGATCGCCGACCGCTGCGAGAACCAGGTCGGGGCTGTGGATACACCGATCGGATTCGTGCCGCGCACGGAGGACATCGATACGCAGGGACTGAACGTGGACCGCGCGACGCTCGAGACGTTGCTGTCGGTGGACATCGGCGCGTGGCGTCAGGAGATCGACGCCATCGGCAAGTATCTGGACGAATTCGGCGCCCGCGTCCCCGCTAAGCTGCGTGACGAGCAGCAGGCAGCGGCGAGACGCCTGAGCGGCGCATGAACGCAGATGAGGGCGTGAGGACGTGATGGGTAAGAACGCGAGCGCCTGATCGGATGACGGCAGGACCCACTCATACGCCATCACTTCATCTCGCCATCACGCTCACTCCTCACAGACGTACTGAATCGTCAGCGACGAGCCGGTTCGGGCACGCGCCCGAAGCCGATCAGACCCTGGCCTTTCAGGTGCATGCTGTCGCGACGGACGAAGGCCTCTTCGCCTTCGCGCGTCGTGACGAACGTACCGTTCGTGCTCTGATCAATCAGCTGAAATTTGTTGCGATTGAACTCAAGGCGGGCGTGCAACCGCGAGATCAGGTTGCCCTTTACGACGATGTCGTTCTCTTCGGCGCGGCCAATCGTGATGTTCGTGCGGGCGTCGTCCATGACGATTTCCCCGCCCTGAAAGCGCAGGCGCAGGCGACGCGCCGCTCGGTGCTTCTCGCGCGCCACCGCGGCGCCCAGCGCAATCGCCGGCAGCATGCTTGTGGCGTCCTCCTTCTGCCACAGCACTTCGTACAATTCGTCTTCGCTGGTCTTGCCCTTGAGCGTGGCGACGTCGATCTGCCGCACCGCTGACCTCCACTCGGGCGCCAGTCGTTCGACGATCGCGCTCGTAACCATGATCTGGCCCGCCTTGGCCTGGCTCGTCATGCGATTGGCGGTATGCACGGCGGCGCCGAAGATGTCGCGATTCTCGAGCACGACCGGACCGAAATGACCGCCGATGCGAATCGCGATCGGCTGACCTTCGACCTTGAGCTCGGCATGAATCCGGATGTCGTGTTGCATCCGGCTCGCTGCGTTGAGGGCGTCGTTCGCCGTCGGGAACGTCGCCATGATCTCATCGCCGATCGTCTTGATGACCGTGCCCTGATTCTGCTCGGTCGCCGATCGCATGATCTCGACGCAGGTCAGCACCATGTCGCGGGCACGCAGGTCGCCCATGATTTCGTAGATCCGCGTGCTGCCGACGACATCGGCGAACAGGATGGCGAGTTCTATGTCTTTTCCCATGTCCTTAAGGCGGACATCTCTTACCGGCGGTCCCCGTCAAAGTCCTTCACGTTGTTCCGCGGAACGCTCGTCCTGATACCCTTCTGGCGCAGCAACCGCAGGCCCAAGTGGCCGGGCGCGTTGGCATTATATACACAACGCAACATAACCTCGTCCGGCTCCACGCAGCGGGCGATTCAGGAGTTTCCAATGACGATGATCCGACGCAGCGCGCCCGCCCTGCTTCTCGCTGCGATTTCGGCCTTTGACCGCGGCGCGTCCGCCGCCGACTGGACCGCGCAGGACCTCGCGGCCGCCGCCGCGCTCAGGGATCGCGCGCTTGCCGGGACATCCGCCTATGAACATGTGACTTCGCTCACGACCGAGGTCGGGCCGCGGTTCGCGGGTTCCAGCGGTGACGCAGCCGCTGTTCGCTGGGCCCTCAACAAGCTCGGCAACCTGGGCTTTTCGCGCGTACGCACGCAGGATGTGCTCGTGCCCCGCTGGGTGCGCGGAACGGCCGAAGTCAGCATTGTCGGCCCCGCTCCCAAACGCTGGTCGCGACAGCGCTCGGCGGCAGCATCGGCACGGCCGAAGAAGGAATCGAGGCGCCAGTCGTTGAGGTCGCCTCGCTCGACGCTCTGACCGCACAGCCGGCCGCACCGGTCGCCGGCAAGATCGTCTTCATCAACCAACGGATGGAGCGCACGCGCGACGTAACCGGTTATGGCGACGCCGTGCGCAATCGTGCGCAGGGCGCGAGCGCAGCGGGCCATCTTGGCGCCGTCGGCCTGATCATCCGCTCCGTTGGCACGTCCGATGAGCGTGTCGCCCACACGGGTTCACTCACCTATCGTGTGGAGGCGCCACGAATTCCCGCATTTGCGATTCGAATCCAGACGCGGACCTGCTCGCGCGGCAGATCAAGTCCGGCAAACCGGTGAGGCTGCGGCTGAAGTCGACGGCGCGAGAACTGCCGCATGCCTGGTCGGCCAACGTCATTGGCGAAATACCCGGACGCGGACGACCCGAGGAGATCGTGCTGCTCGGAGCGCATCTGGATTCCTGGGATCTGGCACCGGGCGCGCTCGATGACGCGGCGGGCGTCGCTATCGTCACGGAGGCGGCGCGCCTGATCGGCAAAGTCGATCGGCCGCCGGCCCGAACGATTCGAGTCGTGCTCTTCGCGAATGAGGAGTTCGGTTTGTCGGGCGCCAGAGAATATGCGCGGCTCGCAAGGGAACAAGCGGCCCGACACGTCATTGCGATGGAGGCGGACCTCGGCGCCGGGCCCGTCTGGCGAATCCAATCGCAAGTTCCGTGGAGCACGTGCCGGCGATCGCCGCGATCCGCGACGCCTTGCAGCCGCTCACGATCGAGCTTGGGGGAAACACGGCGCGAGGCGGCTCGGATCTGGGGCCGTTGCGCGCGCTCGGCGTACCAGTGTTCGATCTGTCGCACGACGCATCGAAATACTTCGACGTCCACCACACCGTGAACGACACGCTCGCGAAAGTCGATGCAAAGGCGCTGGATCAGACAGTCGCCGCGTTCGCCGTAGCCGCCTACCTCGCGGCAATGAAGCAGGGCGACTTCGGCCGACTGATCGTCGAGAAGAGACGCTGAGCTCGTCTCGCCTAAGCGCAGCCCGCACGATGCGCAGCGACTCCAGGAGGACGTCGGCGTCGGCGGCAGGCAGTGCGGCCTGCTCCGACAGATAACGCCGCCAGGATCGAACGCGCGGCAGACCTGCGTACAGACCCTGCGCGTGGCGCACGATCGTCCGCAGGCGGTGCCCCTCCGCGACTCGCGCGGCCGCATACGCGGCGTATCGCTCGATGACCTCTTCGCGTATGGGCGGCGACCACTCAGATCGCAGATCGCCTGATGCAGCTCAGCCAGCAGATACGGATTCTGATACGCCTCGCGGCCGATCATGGCGCCGTCGAAGTCCTTCAGGTGCTGGCGCACGTCCGCGACCGTGCGCACGCCGCCGTTGACGACGAACGTGAGTGATCGGTACTCTTCGCGCAGTCGCCGCGCGACTTCGTACCTGAGCGGCGGAATCTCCCGGTTCTCCTTCGGGCTCAGTCCGTTCAGCACTGCGCGCCGCGCATGCACGACGAACACCGAGCAGCCGGCGTCGGCGATCGTCTTGACGAAACGCGAGAGGAACGAGTACTCGTCGTCGTTCGCGCCTGCCGGCATCGGGTCGATCCCGATGCGGCATTTCACGGTCACCGGAATCGCCACAGCCTGCCGCATCGCGTGAACGCATTCCGCCACCAGTGCAGGCTCTCCCATGAGGCATGCCCCGAAGCGGCCGCTCTGCACGCGATCGCTCGGACAGCCGCAATTGAGATTGATCTCGTCGTATCCAAACGCCTGCGCCAAGCTTTGCCGCCTCGGCGAGCTCAGCCGGATCGCTGCCGCCGAGCTGCAACGCGACCGGATGCTCGGCCGCGTCGAACTCGAGTAAACGCGTCGCGCGTCCGCGGACGAGCGCGGCCGCGGTAATCATCTCGGTGTACAGGAGCGCGCCCGGGCTCAGGAGCCGCAGGAAATAGCGGCAGTGCCGATCGGTGTAATCCATCATGGGGGCCACGGAAACGCGGCGGTCTAAGTAGCTCATTCTCAAATGATTTCGGAAGATCGTTGCAATAGTCGAGACTATACCGGCACAAGCACATGCGAGCCGAGGCTATGCAGGAAAAAGCCGAATTTTTCGGAGTTTGGCTATCCGATTGCAACGAGACCATCCCGCGGCGAACATGCTTTCTGCGAGCTGGAGGCGACATATAGGTGACAAGAACTGCTCGTCACCTCCGAAACGCTTCGGCACGGTGGTGAAGGTCGCGACGCGCAAACTGACGGCGCTCCAGAAGGCCCGAGTTCATTCAGGGATCGTGGCGAGCGAAATTTCTTCAGTCATAGATCGGATTTCTGCGAATTTGACTGAATTTAGCGCTTGCGGAGGTGACATATAGGCGACAAGAATAGCTTGTCACCTCGGAAAGATCGATTATGGCCACAATTAGGGCTCGTAAACAGGCTGACGGCTCCATGCGATACACGGCGATTGTTCGCCTTCGCAAAGGCAACGACCGTCATCCACCAGGAGGCCAAGACATTCTCCCATCGAAGCGCCGCCGAAAAGTGGGCCAAGAGTCGGGAAGTCGTGCTTGAAGATCCCGCGGCCTTGGTGCGCGCCCAACACGGCGAGAAAACGCTCAGCCAACTGATCCGTTGGTACATCGATGAGTTCGGCGCGGTCTCGAAATGGCAGCGAACCAAGCAATCCCAACTCGAGTTCCTCGAGAAGCATCCGATCGGCAAGAGCAATGCCCTCGCCCTGACTCCGCCACGCTTATCGACCACGTTCGTGCGCGTCGAGCGGCGGGCGCCGGCCGGCCACGGCGGGCAACGACTTGACGTGGATCGGCGTTGTCCTGCGCGCCGCCAAGGCGTGCAACAACTGTCCGGTCGATCCTGAAATCGTCGAGCACGCTCGCACAGCTTGTCGCGAACTGCGACTCGTCGCGAAGAGCAAGCGGCGTGACCGGCGTCCCACGGAAACGGAACTTGCGAAACTCGATGCGCACTTTCGGCAACGCGATGCTCGAGCCAAGATTCCGATGCGCGACATCATGTGGTTTGCGATCCATTCAGCACGCCGAGAAGTCGGAGATTTGCCGGCTAGAGTGGACGACAACGATGCGAAGGCCCGCACGCGGCCTCGTCCGCGACGCCAAGCATCCGCGATCGAAGGAGGGAAACCACAAGCGTTTCAAGTACACGCTTGAGGGCTGGGAAATTGCCCGGCGCCAACCCAAGGACAGCGATACTATCTTCCCCTAGACCCCAAGAGTGTCGGCGCGGCCTTCACTCAAGCCTGTCATCTCTCGGCATTCAGGATCTCAGATTCCACTGATCGCGACATGAGGCCACGAGCCGCCTGTTCGAACGCGGCTATCATATTCACTAGTCGCACAGTTCACGTTGCACGACTCTTGGAACGAACTGAAACGGTACACGAACCTCCGGCCCGAGAAGGTCCGTGAGATTCCAGCACGAGCAGCTGAGGCGTCCGCAAACGGAAGCACTCCACTGAACGATGGATCAAGCTCTAACCCGCCTTCTGGCGTTGCCGATCGATCAGCTCCGCCAGGTCGCTCGCGCTCACGAGCCACGGCGATTTCTGACCCCCAAGCCTGAATGCTCGACAGGGCAGCAGCTTAGAAGGCGCGCGCCGCCGCGCTTCCTGGAAACTCAACCCGAAATATTTCGGCGCGACCTTTTCCAGTGGAATGTTCGCCTCGCCGAATTCCGCGAGTAAACCGAAATACGTGTTGTTCATGTGCGCCGTCCCGTTGGAGACGTATGTGCCATCGCCCATCGAGATTCGCCCCTTGCGAGGCGGCCGCGTGTTTTACTCGACGAGCGATCCGTCACCCGGAGATCACGCATTGCATATCTGAACATCGCGACAGAGCCGATATACCTGCCTGCCCTGGATGCTCTGAGCGAACCCGACTTCGCGATCGAGGTGCCTTTTTGCAGCTCCTCCGCCTTGAATCGCGTGTCCCCTGCCCGCTTGGCTTCACGCCACGCGACAGCTGAGACGATGTCGAGCGAATCCGCAGGGCTGCGACGAAGGCGATCCCGTAACGTTCCCGGCATTCCACTCCATGACTGTCTTCCTCCGGCTGAACTCGGGCAGCTCTCTATGCCTTCAGACTGAGCTTCAAGAGTGCATCGACGACTAGCCGCACCGTTCGCATACTGTTGCTCAGTCCGTTTCAGGGCGAGTTGTCACTGACTAACATCCTCTTGCCACAAGGCCATTGAAGTCACGCCGAGTTCCTCCCGTCTTGCGGGCGAAACTCGACCCCTCGAGCTCACGTCCCCGAGCTCTTCTTGAGTTTCGCGCGTCTTAGCTCGAAAACTCGAAGCAGTGGCAGCACTCAGCGGGCACTGGTTGATGATGGGTGGCCTGGCCAGCACAAGCGGCTGGTTCCCCGAGGTGATTGAAGCGCGTTACCGGCTCCGCACACATCAACCCATGGAAGCAATCACAAAGGCGCTGCACGGCCCCGCAGCGTCGCCAAAATCTGTTTTGCATGCGGTGGCAATCGGCGGGAGAAAGACACGCTCTCGAAAGGAAGCGCGGCTGATCTACTACCGCTCAATTCCTGGCATTTCTCGATAGACGACGAGATATTCGCGAGCCCTACGCCTGTCCGCGGATCGCAAAATGCGTATGCCGCAGCCAGACAGGGAGCAGCAATGCTTGTACTCACTCGTAAAATCGGCGAATCCATTCAAATCGGCCACAACGTCGTGGTAACCATCACCAAAGTCGCAGGAGACCACGCCGCCGGCTTCGCCGTGCGGCTTGCGATAGACGCGCCGCGTGACGTCGACATCGTTAGGACAGAACTACTGCAAGATTCAGAAGATCCCTCCCGGTGCAAGTCTCGGGATGAAAGGACAGCAGGTTTGAACAAGAATATTTAGCCCGGCAGCGGTACCGAGCACTTGTGAGTTCGGCGAAAGTGAGTCTTCAGGCAGCATTTCGCCCGCGCTCGCGGGCGTCCTACGGTAGTTCCGACCCCCTGATTACAAATCAGATGCGATGAGAATCAGAGGAAAATTGGCCCCCACGCCGCCAGCGACTGTAGAAGACTGTTTTGCTTCGAGTTAGATAGCGATCGTTTCAACCAACGCCTGCGTGACGCCCGTTGCAATTGTCACGACTGAGCACCACAAAGCAGGACCAATCCCCACAAAACTCCCGACCACCTGCCTAAACATCAGGTGCTCGAACACCTGATCAAACATCAGCAAGTCGGGGAAAATTCCCCACAGCGCCCTTCGACCAGCCCGATTCGCAGCACAAGCCTGCCAGTCCAAGGGCGGAACGGATTCGAACATTCGGGACGTATAAATTTCCGCGAAATGGTCCGGGGTTCCACCCGTAGGCATCCGGGGTGCCATTGGGGTGTCAGTTTGTGAGGTCTTCGCATCATCATGCGATCGGCACCGTTGACTCCCCCTGCCGGAGCTCACAGTTCTCGAGAGAAAGCGCGTGCTGCTCTACTGCGCATTTCTCGATAGACGACGAGATATTCGCGAGCCTACGCCTGCCCGCGGATAGCAAAATGCACATGCAGCAGTCAGACAGGAGCGGCAATGCTTGTACTCACTCGCAAGATCGGCGAATCCATTCAGATCGGCCACAGCGTCGTGGTGACCGTCTCTAAAGTCATAGGGGACCACGCCGCCGCATTCGCCGTGCGGCTTGCTATAGAAGCGCCGCGTGACGTCGACATCGTTAGGACAGAACTTCTGCAGCGTTCAGAAGATCCTCCCGTGCAAGTCTCGAGATGAACGGACAGCGGATTCAAACAAGAATTCCTCACTTTGTTCCACGCTGGAAACTGCATCTTCAACAGCGTACACAGCGTCGATCTCAATCCAGAAATAGCAGTCTGATTTGACGCGCTGGTCTCCAGTAACGAACTAAATACGTCGCGCTCTGCGGGTTCCCTTGGAGAGCTGAAACCCTTTCGGTCGGTTTTTCGCCTAATCTAAGGCCGACGCTGAATCTTCCGATGCGGATCGTCTTCGCGGGTACCGCCCAGAGCAGCCACGGGGAAGGCGACGATCCCCAGGACAACCAGGAAACTGCGGGTCGGCGTCAGAGGCATTCTGGATTTTTCTCACCGCCTAGAGACACCTATTGCTTTGACATACCCCACGACTTCCTTCCCATCTGCTCTTCCTCGTGGCGGCGATAAGTCGGCGCTTTGATGAACTCGTAGGCATTTCGGTCATCGAGAATGATTGCCGTGCCTCTCAACACAGGATAGTCGCCGTCTCGAAATAGTTTCGTATCTCCGGTGGTCGTTTTGATTCGTACACCAATGACGTTAGTGCCTGACGGCGCGGCTTCCTTGAATGCGTCCCACTCGTCATCGTTGAACGTTGTCTTGCCATGGATGAAGAATTCCTTTGGAGGAACGCCATGCTTGTCAGTGAAGGTCTCAAGCACCTTGGACAAAAGCCGCTTCGCCTCGGGAGCTTTCAGATGGAAATCGTAATCGCCTGTCTTCCACGGGCCATTAGCACCTCGAAAGACAACCGCATCGCCTTCATTCAGGAACATCTGCGCCGCGCAGCAAGCATGCTCCTTTGGATCATTGGGAATCATCTTGAAGACAAAGCCGATGTAACAGACGCCGGGCCGCACATTCGCCAACTTCCAAGGCGGCTCCGCCTGGGTCTTGTAATACAGGCCGGTCGCAATGTTCCAAGCCACACTTGCCGGTTCCTGCAACATACGTATCGGGTAGCCGGCCGCGTTTAGAAATTTTTCCGGCGCAAGCGTAGTTTCACGAACGAGTTGCGACGTATGACCAAGCTTGAGCAATCGGGCTTTCACCTGCCGATGAAAGTCAGGTACGTCATCAAAAATCTCTTCATCGCTCTGATCAATGACGTCGGCGAAGAGCGGCACATCGGATTTCGTTCTCTGCTTCTTCGCAAATTCACCTTTTTTCAGTTCCAGTCCTGTCCGGCGCGATAGAGGTTTGCACCGTTCAAAGATGATTTCCGGCAGAACAAACATCCACACATCGATCTTCTTCTCTTCGTTCTTATCGTGGTACTCGATTTCGTTGATAAACAGATCGACTGCCTTTCGAACCGCTTCATGTTGATTGAACCGGCAGAACGTCGAAAGGAATCGATCGAAGATCAAAGCCGTCTAGTTGCGGATAAACCAGATAACCAACGTTCCGTTGAAATTGAGCAATTTCCGCTTTCGGCCGAGGATCGCGGTAGGGACGCCCATTGCTAAGCGCCCCCCGCACAGAACCGAGCGGGCCCGATTAAGGCACTCGGCTCCCACCTTGGGTGTTTGACGAGAAAGCGTTCTTCGCGCTCTCGTACGCGGTCAAGTCCCGGGACACGCGCCCCCGGCTCAGTGTCCGGTGCGTGCAAGACTCGTCCGCGTTCCCCTCGGCCGGCCGCCTTCGCTCCATCAACTCCGCACCCGCTCCTTCGGGCTTGTTCGCCGACTTCATCGCTACTATGCAGCCGTCTGACTTCTGCGGATCGTTCATCATCGGCTTCGGTTCCTCACCTTCCCGATGCGGACCCTTCACCCCCTTGCGATGGTGCAGGGCCAACCCGCAGATCTCCCGGTTCCCAGACAAAGAGCGTGCGTGCATGCCAGGTTCTACGACCACGCTGGGTCGTTCGAGCGCTTGCGATGGCGCACCCGAAAGTCTTGCCTTCCGCTACACAGACAGCGTCGGCGCCCAGAAACAGTTTTCTTTCGCGGCTCAATGGCTGGCCTGCACGTACCCCTACCGACGCTTCGCCGACATCCTCACGAATGCCGGCGCACGGCTCAGGGCCGATGTGGTTCGCTACACCTTCATCGCGGTGGACTTGCACCACCTACTCCTTGCCGGTCTCCCGGCGCACCTGTGTGAAAACTCGAAGCTCGATTCGTGTATGTTCGCTGCTTTCAATCCTGAAATCGAAAGAAGAAAATATCGAACGTACGCGCGTCAAATTCGCAGTGCATCAGCGGCCGTTTTCCTTCCTCGAGAGTTTTCACACAGCCTCGGCCGATAGGCGACATGAAGTCGATGACCGCTTCGCGTAGGCGCGACTCGGGCGCGCCAGGTCTGCGGATGAGGTCAAGATGGTTCTCCGTTCCTTAGACGCGCATTCCGCGCCAGTGAGCCCGAAGTTCGCGGCGAGATATGCTGCGCGCACTCCGGTAGTTGCGCACAGTTTCCGGTTCACCTCTTTCCGTACGTTGTGTTTGCGTGGCTCATCGGATCAATTGGTGGTTAGTTGAACGCTCCTCCATTATCCGCGCAGTGATCTGAATCCTTCGCGAACCTCTTTGAACGAAGATTTTCGGATGTTCCCAGGCTGGAAAGTGGCCGCCTTTGTCGAGCTTGTTGTAATGGACCAGGTTGGGGTATGCTTTCTCAGCCCAACTCCGCGGTGGTGTATAGATCTCGTCAGGAAAGACGCTCACGGCAACCGGGACGGTAACTCCTTTAGGACCAAAAAATGCGAGCTTATTCTCCCAATAGATCCGGGACGCAGAAACAGTCGTGTTCGTTAACCAGTAAAGGGTGATATTGTCAAGAACATCATCGCGTGTAAGTCCTTCAGCCTTTCCGGCAAACCAACGTGCCATAAGTTCCAGGCTACGCTCTGGAGTTCTAATGTTGTTCAGCAGGAGGATGCCATCAAGCAGGAAACTGGCGAGGCCGACAGGCGAATCCGTCAATGCCATCAATGTTTGTGGACGCGAACCCAGGTAGAACGCATATTGAATGTTCTTGTATGCAAATTTCAGTTGCCCGAACGCTTCACTTTCTTCAGGGGAGAGTCCAGCTGGTACCGTCGCCCCTGTAAAAGCAACCCCGTCAATTTCAGGTGGTACAGCGCCAGCCATATTGGTGTGAATACCCAGTACCACATCGGGTGACTGTGCAGCCATCATATCCGTAGTGATCGCACCCCAATCGCCGCCTTGTGCCAGGAATTTCTCGTAACCAATGCGTTTCATCAATGTTACCCAGGCTTGTGCGATGCGGGTGGGATCCCAGCCGGTAGTAGTTGGCTTCCCGGAAAATCCATAACCAGGGATCGACGGAATCACCACATGAAATGCGTCTCCAGGTTTTCCACCAAAGGCAGTGGGATCGGTTAAGGGATCAATTATTTTCAGGAGCCCGATGATGGAGTATGGCCAGCCATGCGTAATGATGACTGGCAATGCATTCTCATGTCTTGAACGAATGTGAATGAAATGAATGTCGAGACCGTCAATTTCCGTGATGAAATTAGGATACGAATTCAATTTTGCTTCCACTTTACGCCAGTCATATTCTTTCGTCCAATATCGCGCAAACTCCATGACTGTCCCAAGCGGCACACCTTGCGATGCATCCGCGACTGTTTCTCTTCGTTCAGGCCATCGTGCTCGCGTTGATGCGCCTGCGCAGTTCGGCAAGTTCCGTCTCCGGCACATTCCCGACCTGAAACGGACGAATGACAGTCTTATCACTGCTCGTGTGTTGTGCAACGTTACCCATAGCTTTGCTCCTTTCGGAAAAAGAGAGCACCTAGAAGACCTAGCGGGCCAGTGAGCCCGAAGTTCGCGGTGAAATGCTGCGCGAACTCCGGGCTGTGCACTGGTTCTCGATCACCTCTTTCCGTAAGTTGTGTTTGCGGGCTCATCGGTAGTTAAACGCACCTCCATCAACTGCGCAGCGACCGGAAGCCCGCGCGAACCTCTCTGAAAAGAGCTTCGGCTGTTCCCAGGCCGCGAAGTGTCCGCCTTTGTCGAGCTTGTTGTAGTGGATGAGCTTGGGATACGCCCGCTCGTCCAGCTCCGCGGAGCCGGATAGAGTTCGTCAGGGAAGACGCTCACTGCAACCGGGATGGAGACGCCCTTGGCATTGAAATACCGAGTTTGCCCCAGTTCTCCCAATAGAGACGCGCGCCGAAATCGCCGTGTTCGTCAGCCAGGCGATCGTGATGTTGTCGAGGATGTCGTCGCGCGTGAGGCCCTCGGCCTGTCCGTGAAAGACGCGTGCGATCAGCTCGTAGCTGCGCGCGTCGTGATCGAGGAACTAGGCCGCCAGGCCGACGGGTGAGTCCGCGATTCCGTACAGCGTCTGCGGGCGCAGGCCCATCTGGAACCCGTAGGCGATGCCCTTTTGATAGACGAACTGCAAGCGCTCGTACGCGAGTTTCTCATCGGCCGAGAGACCCGATGGCGCCGGCGCGCCGGAAAAGGCCGCCTCGTCGATGTCGGCTGGAAAGATGCCGGGCATGTTGGTGTGAATGCCGAGCAGCTCCGGAGGCGCCTGCACGCCCATCTGTCGACGACGACCGCGCCCCAGTCGCCGCCTTGCGCGACGAACCGCGTGTACCCGAGGCGCTTCATCAGCACGTCCCAGGCGCGCGCGATGTGGGGGGGATCCCAGCCGGTCTCGCTCGGCTTGCCGGAGTATCCGTAGCCCGGCATCGACGGGATCACCACGTCGAAGGCGTCCGATGCGCTCCCGCCGTGTGCGGTGGGATTGGTCAGCGGATCGATGATCTTCATTTGCTCGATGATCGAGCCGGGCCAGCCGTGGGTGACGATGACCGGCAACGCATTCTCGTGTTTCGAGCGCACGTGGATGAAGTGGATGTCCAGGCCGTCGATCTCGGTGATGAACTGCGGCAGCGCATTCAGTCTCGCCTCGACCTTGCGCCAGTCGTATTCCGTCGCCCAGTAGCGCGCGAGCTTCTGCATCGTCGCGAGCTGCACGCCTTGCGACGCATCCTTGACCGTTTCCCGCTCGGGCCACTTCGTCGCGTTGATGCGCCTGCGCAGCTCGACAAGTTCCGCCTCCGGCACATTCCCGACCGAAACGGACGAATGACAGTCTTATCACTGCTCGTGTGTTGTGCAACGTTACCCATAGCTTTGCTCCTTTCCGAAAAGAGAGTACTGAGAACACCTAGCGGACCTGCAGCAACCGTTGCTGCTGCAGCTCCGCAGAAGCTCCGACGATCGAGACCAGAGGTCTTGCGCATGGCGGACACCTTGAGGTGCGATGGTTGCGTTCGGGTGTGCCTGCGTTGGCGTCCACACCCAGGCGGAATCACATCAGCCGAGGACGTTTGTTCGCATTGCTCGAAGGTTTACCGCCCAGCGTGCTGGTATCGGCCGCCGCGAGTTCACGCGCTAGAAAGTCCGGTCGAACCAGAAGAAGCGGGAAAAAAGCGTTGCTGAACGCAACCGACGGCACGGCAAGGCGGACTGGTTGTTGAGCCTTCTGAACCTTGGTTTGCTTGATGGCAATCTGAATTTGGGTAGGGCGCCCCGAGGCTGATGCGCGTCTGCCCGCAATCGCTCTCCATGGGCCAGGGTCGCGGCTACCGTCCCTCCGGAAATACTTCTTCTCGTAGAGAGTCACGCTCCCGGTCACCTTGAGCTGAGGGATCCAGACCCCTCTTCGCGCTCGAGCACATCTGAACCAAGGTTCAGAGGCCCAACCGGCAAGTCCATTTGCCGA
>CAVRQU010000010.1:0-912438 GCA_963723505.1 uncultured Gammaproteobacteria bacterium | reverse complement strand
GTGGATCCGATGGCTGCTCATGGACTTGTGGCTAAGGATCGGAACCGAACGTGATCTAAGTGCGCGCGGTTTTGCCTTTCGCATGCGCACTCCAAACGATTTTTGAGACGGCGCGCAACCTCAGTGTTGATGAGAGCGAGAAACATTCGGGCGGGCGATAAGAGGCATTCCCGCGTCACGGCGTCGCGGCCGTTCGAGCCGCGTACGGCTTATTCAGCGATAGGCAAAGTCCGGTCATCCTCTGGCAAGTCATCGCCGTCATCGCTGGCCCGCACCTGGCGCTTGCAGCCTCGCGTAAGAATGCTACCTCTCTGAGACACCATGATCGGTTCGTAGGTTAGGGCGCTCAGTGGAGCGACCTTGTCATCACACGCGATGCCGGTGTGCTTCACGTTGAAGTGGAGGACCAAGTCGGCGTCGCCATCGCGGTCCACGTCCTTCACGCGATAAGACAGAGCCTTCGCGGCCCTCCTACCGAAACGCGCTGTGTCGGGACGGACCTGAAGCGCATCGAAGTCGGCGTCGCTCAATACGGCGACTGCGACCGTGCCTTTCGACGTGGGGCGGATCACATTCAAGGTGCTTTGTGGACGAATGTCGACGGCAACCGTAAGACGCTGTACGACGATGTCCCTCACGGTGCTCGACTCGTCAAAACGCAGAAGCTCTCGACCACGAGAATTCATCGCAACGACCTGAGGAGGATCGTCTGGGGCAATATCTGCTAGCCCCACACCAGCCCAAGCGACGTTGTAAGCCCAATCGAGATCAAAGGCCACGATGAACGGGAAGGGGACAGCGAGGAGTTCTTTGCCGGTCGAGGAGAACCGAACCATACCCTCATTGGGATTGCCGTTCCTTGCGACCGCCCAAACACCCCCGTTCCGCGGGTCTGCCGTGACGAGTCGCACCTCATGAGCGAGACTCGGAGCCCGTCTCACTAACTCTGTACCGGCGGGCGTGAGTTTGACGACTTGCCCGGGAAATCGGTTTGCTGCCCACGCATCGGCAGCTTGATTCGCATCTTTGTCGAAGCGGTCGGCGAGCACTACTGAGAACGCCTCTTCGATGCCGCCAATCCTGAAGTGTCTTGCGCCGAAGGACCCGGATGCGTCATAGCCGTTCAGTTCACCAGGAGTGCCCGTGAGCCGGACGACTTCATTGTTGAACCGATCCGAAACCCAGATGCCCGCGGGCGCTGCTTCCGCGGCAATCTGTGAAACAGAAACGGAGAATCCAGTGACCCTCGCCACCTCGTGGCCATGGCGGTCGAGCTTAACGATTGTTCTATCTGATATGGAGGGCGACAGAACCGATACCCACACACCTCCATCACTTGGATCGAAGGCGATTCCGGTCGGTGAGAAAACAGGAATCTCAAACTGCGCTACTGCGGTTCGGCTGAACTTCAGGACTCGATCGTTATTTACATCGGTAACCCAAAGCCCGCCGTCATTGTGATCGCCCTCGATATGGCGAACGCCAACACCGTAGCGAAAACGCCGTCCGAATGCGGAACTCGCGCTGAACAATGTGTTCCCGTTGGGAGCTACGAGCGCGATGCGATCGTCAGTCGCAACCCAAATATTGCCGGCGACTTTAGCGTCTCCCGCCGCCACACCGCTGATCACCACTCCGATAAGAAACACCGAGAACAAGCGAATCGTGCCGCGAACACAACGTTTACTATTCATGTTAGACACGCTCCTCGGTGCCTGTCGCCGATCCAGATCGGCGGCGCCTCCCAATGAGCAGCCTGCGAATGCAGCTTAGTGACAACCCCTCAAATTAGGTATGCCCTCTCAGGTTCGCAATGTGGTTAGCCGGACGATCGCGCTGCAACCGCGTAGGTACTTCC
This sequence comes from uncultured Gammaproteobacteria bacterium, assembly GCA_963723505.1. Lineage (GTDB taxonomy): Bacteria > Pseudomonadota > Gammaproteobacteria > Steroidobacterales > Steroidobacteraceae > Steroidobacter. The sequence continues at coordinate 910,580 of CAVRQU010000010.1, read as the reverse complement.
GCCTCAGGCGGCTCGAGACATCTCGCGCTCGACGCCTTCGTCCTTCGATCAACCGCATCCCTGCAGAATCCGCGTAGTCGATCCGTGCAGCGACTCCGCCGCGTTGCTCTCCAGTCCACATTTCGAAGACCGTTTTGCATCCTTTTTGCGGTCTTTCGCGGCTCCCGGCGGTCTCATTTTCGGGGCAAATGTATCTCCGCCAGCATGCACCGCACGCTGCCGCCGCCAAGCATTTCGATGGTGGGGATGGGCGCCGCGATGATGGCGCCCGCGTGCTCCTCGATCAGTGCGCGCTGCGCTGCAGGCAGAGCATCGCGGGCGCGGGTCGACATGGCGACCACGAGCTCGCCGCGCGCGGTGCTCAGTTCGAGCATGTTGCCGGCGAAGTTCGCGAGTTGCTCCAGGCTCAGATCGAGAATCGCGTGACCGGTCGAGCGCAGCGCGTCGAGCACTGCAGCGCGCTCGTCCTGACGGATGCATTGCGAGCAGATCGCCGCGAAGCGAGAGCCCACGCACATCAGCACGTTCGTATGGTAGATGGCTGCGCCGCCGGCGTCCTCCGCTTCGAACGCGACGACCTCATAGTCGAGCTGCTGCGCAAAATCGCCGAGCACATCCAGATCGGTGCGCTGTGAGACGCAGGCGTACGCGATGCGATGTACGCGATCCAGCACCAGGCTTCCGGTGCCTTCAAGAAACTTTCCGCCGCTTTCGTGGTGAGTGAGATCCAGCACGCGCGAAACACGAAAGCCGTGCGCGGCGCTCAGCGCTTCCAGCAGATCCTCGCGTCGTTCGAGCCGCCGATTCTCGGCGAGCATGGGGTAGAGCACGACCGTTCCGTCGCAGTGGAAGCTCACCCAGTTGTTGGGAAAGATCGAGTCGGGCGTGTGCGGCTCGAGCGTATCGTCGAACACATGAATTTTCACGCCGGCGACGCGCAGAGCGGACGCCAGACCGTCGAACTCAACGATCGCGGCAGCTTGCGCGGCGGGCGCCTGGATTGCGGCGTCGCGGATCTGAAAACGATTCGACTCCAGCGTCTGCGGATTGCCGGCGAAGCAAACCGGGCGAACCATCATGACGTCGCAAGCGCTCTGGGCGTCAGGGAAAGGCATCGGCGGAGCCTGGTAAAGATGACGGCGTGCGAATCGCGGAACACCGCTTGGCGAGCGACGACCGCCGCCTCGGTGAGTCTATAGCGTATCGCGCTTCTCGTCTGCGTTCGCCACGAACGACGAGGCCATCTTCGTCACGATCCGTGGCGAGGCAGCGCGAGAGCGTCAGAAACTGACGTTGAACAGGCGACGTAAAGCGAAGGCGTACAGCATGACCAACCCGAAGAAGAGCCACGACGCCGATGAGAGTCCAGCCCATTCGCCGCGCGCACGGGGGTAGTCGATGGCTACCGCAGCGATCGGTCCCTGTGACGGCAGGGCTGTCTCCCTCGGGTACAGCAGTGTGCGGACATCGCTGGCCCGGTATGCGGTCGTCATGACGCCGCTCGAGGCGTCCGCTCTGACGAGGCGGTTGGCTTCCTCGCCGTCCACGCGCAGACGGAGGTTGTGCGCACCCGGGGTCACGGCGTGCACCCGCCAGTAAATCTCGCCGCGCGGATCGGCGCGCAACGCAGACGTCGCGACCTGCATTCCCGCATCCGCTGCAAGGCTCACCGGCAGACGCGACACCGGCTGGTCGGAAGCGACCGTCACCGTGACGAGCGCCTGCTCGTGCGGCGCCAGGCCGCGAAACGCGAAGCGTGACTCGATCTGGATCATCAACAACAGAAAGGGCGGCAGCATCACAAACATCGGCGTCAGGGAGTAACCGAGATACCGAGCGATGTTCAGGAACACCCTGCCCTGTGCGCCGACCTGCACGCGCAGCTCGTCGCGAAACAGTCTGAGCTCAAACAGATAGGCGACGATCTTCGTCTTGGCGTCGCGTATGGCGGATTGATTCGAAAAGTACTTGTAGATCGTGAGCGCCAGCATCGCCGCCGGCACGGCGAGTACAGCCACCTGCCATGCTGGGCTCAGCCAATGCACTGGCCAGAACAGTGCATCGAACAGTCTGTTCAGCCAGGCGTTCACCGTGGCCCACATCGCAGCTGACCGCTACCCGATGAAGGCGTCAGGCGAGCGGCGGACAGCATCCGCAGGCGGTATCTTCTTGTTAGTAGTCATGTGCGGCTCCAGAGTCCCGGGACTCTGCTGCTCTATGCCAGGGGACTCGCCTTTCGGGCGTCTGCCTTCATTCGTTCTCGGAGTAGACGGATCATGCGGGGCTTCGCTGGGCTTTAGAATAGCGGACGCCCGCTCATTCCGGCCGTCGGCGCCACGCCGAAGTACTTGAGCACAGAGACGGTGAGGTCTCCGAGCGCGCCGCCGCGCCTTCAAGGGTCGATTGCTGAGCAGCACACCCGGGACCGCCCGCGAATCGATGCAGTGATCGCCCGTCCATTCATCCACATTCGGCTCGAGAAGCTCTGCAGGGATCTTGCCGGTCGTGGTGTCCCAGGACGCGCGGTAACCTGGCGCATAGCCGACGACAATGTCCGGCGCCTCTTCAACGTACGGACCGTGGTAGATCTGCTCGCGCAGCACAACCTGCGTCACGACATTCTGGCCCGTCTCAGGATCCACCCACGATCGCATCTTCCCGGCGATTTCCGCCGCGAGCGCCGCACGTTTGCCGGGCGCCACGACGCCCTGTTTCTCACGGCCCCGGACATTGAGGTACAGCGAGTTCAGTCCGATTGCGAAAGCACGAGTCGTCGGCCAGTTGATCCCTTGCAGCCATTCGTAGCGGTCGCGGTTGAAGCTGTCTTTCAGCCTCAAATACCCGTTGAGCTCGAGCCAGCGATTCAGGTTCACCTGGCGCCGGAAGGAAGAGAATCCGTGATCCGACATGACGACGATGGCGGTATTCTCGCCCACAGCGTCCATGACCCGACCCACCTGGGCGTCGATCTCGACATAGGTGTCACGCATTGCATTCGCAAGCTCGGCCGGCGTGTTTGCGGAGCGCATTGGATCGGTGGGGTCCCCCTCGCGATACATCATGTGATGCCGCTGATCGATGCTGCTGAAGTAGAAGAACAGCAGCGCCCGATCCGGCTCCGCATTGAAGCGACGTAGTTCCGCATCGAGCAGTCGTTTGCGTTCGTCGAGCACGAGCTGCGACTGCGACAGAAACTCGTGCGGGTCGAGCACGCCGGCGCGCAACGCCTTGGTGTCTTCCGGCATTTCTTCCGTATAGAAAGGTCCGGCCGCCTCCGTCAACTCGTGCGCATACTCAGCGGGCGATGCAATCGCCTGCGCAGGATCGCGCGGGTCGATATTTACGGGCGTCATGTAGAGCATGAGATGCGGCCTGACCTGCTTCAGGTAGAAGCGGACCATCCCGCTGACGGAGGACAGATGGGGCATGAGTTCAAAGCTGACGGGCAACCACTCGCTCCATTCGCCCAGCTGCATGAGCCTCCGGTCGCCGCCCACAGAAACGAGCGCCACGGGATTTTCACGGTCGACCAGCACTTCGATGTCCGCAGTCGCGAGCGGCGAGCCCTTCAGCAGAGCGTTAGGCGGACCGTTGACACGGCTCCGCGCCACGCCGTCCTGCACCTTGACGATCTCGATGGTTCCGCCTGAGACAGTCTTGCCGCGCCAACCCGGATCGTCCGTGTAGAGCGTGAACGTGCCCGACGTGCCCTGCAGATCGGGCGTCCCCATGCCCGACAGCGCTCTTCCTGAGGTCTCGACCGGAGGATAGTTGGCGGGAATCTGAAACATGCGCGTGTGCACGCCCTGCTCTTCAAGCAACTCCCAGAACGCCGCGCCATGCCGAAGCAGCTGCGTCTCCTGTCCCGCGAGCGGAATGCGCCAGCGACCGAGCGGCAACGTTATCGCCGTCCCGGAGACGCGCGAGGTGGACATGTAGGGCGTGAGCTTGTCGCGGTCGAGATGCAGGAAATCGAAGATGCCGTGACCGCCCGGATCCATGCCAGTGATGAACGTCGACCAGGCCACCGGACTTTGCGGCGGTATGGATGTTCCGAGACTCACGAAGCCGCCGGCAGCTGCGAGCCGCGACAGATTCGGCGTGAGCCCCTGACGCATGAACTCCGCAAGAACTTTGGGATCCATGCCGTCGACGCCCAGGATGACCATCCGCGCGGGAGCGATTGCTCCGGCGCCGGCAACCCCCCAAATACAGCAGAGCGCAGTAGCCAGAGCCAATGCGGGGCGAAGGTATTTCATATTGACGCCGAGTCCTCTACCGGCAGATCGCACTCCGTCATATGACAGGGGCCTCGCTACGAACATGACGGACGTCGTGGAAGTTGTCATGCGACAAGACATGCAACAAATGCGCGAGATCACCGACCGCCTTGTCTCGTGAGCGGCGGAACCACGACTTGTCCGCAACCTCACCCAGGGGCTCCACCGTTCGATTTTCAATCCGCTGCGGTCGCGCCAGCGCTGACTCGGGCATCACCCCTGATCTCATTCCACGTAACCCAACGCTTTCAGATGCTCCAGCGCTTCAGGGTCGAACTCGTAGTTCTGCTCCTGAGTGTTCCTGAACATCCGCCCCGCCTCCTCGCTGATCGATTGCAGCCGGTTCAGACCCGCCGTGTACCGATAACGAAGATACGCGTCAGGCAGGAATCGCGTCACTGCGCTGTGTTCTTTCGGATCATCGGTCAGGTTGAAGACCTTCACCCGCAGCGACTCCGGCCAGTAGCCATGCTGCGGCCAGAACTTGCGAGAGGCGATGAAATGCCAGTCGCGATAGAAGAGCGAGCCCGACACCCATAATCCCTCGTTGCGCCAGTCCCTCACCTTGTCGCGGAGGGTGACTTCTTCAGAGGCAATGACCCTGTTGCGCCAGAACTCCGGGTCCCGCCCTTCCATGAGACTCACGAGCGAATCGCCCTGCATCGCAAGGCCGCCCGCATCGACTCCGGCGAACTCGAGAATCGTCGGCATCACGTCGAGCAGCTGTACGGACTCTGTGATGCGCATTGGTTTTGGAATCCGTTGCGGATGCACCAGGATCATTGGCACCCCGATCCCCTGGACGTGCCCCGGCGGCCCGTGTTCCCACACGCCGTGTTCGCCGAAGTGCTCGCCGTGATCAGCGACGAAGACGAAAAGCGTGTCATCGAAGAGGCCCTCAGCCTTGAGCCGAGCGAAGAACCCGCGAAGGACTTCGTCGTTGTGGCGAATTTCGCCGTCGTAAAGCGCGATTCGACCTTCGCGCGTCGGCGAATTCACCCACGGCGGGTCGAGTACTTCCTGCCGGACCTGGGCTTTGCCGCTGCTCGCGAGTGCGCGGTAAGGTGCGTCATACGGCGCAGGCGGGTCGTAGGGACCATGTGGATCGGTGATATGGAGATAAAGGAAGAAGTTCCGGTCCTTGTGGCCCCCCAACCAGTTCCAGAGCGACGCGCTTTCCAGCAAGTCATCCGCGCGATCGCGACCCGACCGATCCGCCGCCACATCGAACCCCTGGTGCAGCCCCGCGGCGGCGCCTGCATTGTTGTTTTGGACAAACGATGCAGTAGCAAAGCCCTGCTGACGCATCACCTCAGCCAGCGTCAGGAACTCCGGCCGCAGCATGTCCGCGAAACCCCAGACACCGGTGACGCTCGGCAGGAGCGAGGTCATCATCGACGGAACGGACGGGCGGGTCTTGGTGTCCTGAGAACGAGCACGCAGGAAGACCGCACCGTGATCACGCAGCAGTTCCTCCTTGAACGGAGAAGTCGGCTTGTCGTATCCGTAGACGGAAAGGTGGTCGGCGCGTTCCGCATCCTCGAGCAAGATCACAACCCGAAACGGACGCGCAGGCCGGCCGTAAATACACGGGCTGCTCCATAGACCCACGCTGCCGACCTCGCCTTCGACGCTCAGTCGCACCGCCACATCGCGTCCCGCCCACGGGCGAAGATCGTAGCTGGCGTCGCGCCAGGCGCCGGGCGCATCGACGACCTGACTGTGCAACTCGGTGGTCGTGGCGCCGCTGACGAGCTGAACCTTGAAATGAATCCGCGAGTCCTTGCCGATGATCGCCGTCCCGAAGCTCAGGCGCGGCTCGTTCTCCGGAATGTGCGCGCTGAATTCCAGCGTCTGTCGCGGCAGCATGGAGAGCACCGGCCGCATTTCGCCCGCGATCGTCTCATAGAGCGCGTCTCGCGGCTTGCGCATGTATCTGCTGCGGGTCGAGAGAAAACGGATGAAATCGATTTCAACTTCATCCCCATCCACGTCAGAGGGTCGCACGGCGAGGAATCTGATCGGCGCCCCGGGAGAAAGGCCGCGGCTGAACGCGTTGCGAGCATTGATGAAGTAGTTGTGAAACTCGCCGTCCGCGATCAGGGGAATCTCGATCTTGGCATACTTGACCGGATCGGGGTGGTCGCTCCAGCCCAGCATGAGCTGCTTGCCCTCACGGGTGCGCGCGCGAATCACCACCTCGCCTATGTCTCCCGCCTCGATGGCGATCGGCTGCGCGTTGCGCAGGTAACCCTTGCGTGCACCCTTGTCTGCCAGCACCGCGACCAGCACGCCATCGCGTATCGAGGTCCTTGTCGCGTCGCCCGGCGGAGGCGCCAGCTCAGCCTGGTCGAACTCGTACGCAAACACATTCTCAAAGGCCGCGTACGCCTCGGTGCGCTCCGGCTCTTCGATAATTCTTGCTGCATCCATGCTGTCGTCGAGGCGCACGACCGAACCGACCATAGGATTTGTCGCCATCGCGGAGAGCGCTTCTCGCTGATAGTCGGGGTGCGCCGCCTCACGCACCGTCATCGCACGCTTAACGAGAGCGTCGAGACCGGCATAGAAGCCGGCGCCGCCCAGCGCGCGAGCATTTGCGAACCCCAAGGCGACCAGGGCGCCAAGCGACGCACATAGAAACACGATGAGCAGACGGATATTGCGCGACATCGGAGTCAACTAACGCCCCTGAAGACATAGCCCTCGGATGAACTCGACACTGGACGTTTCCGCCGGTTCCGGGGTTTCCGCTCTCTGTGCGGTTCCCGCGGCAAACTGGATGTAAGAATCGTGCCAGCCAGGACACAGTCGTCTCGATCAACCCGTCGGGCGAATTGTGGCGCGCGCACATGCGCCCTGGGCGCGGAAAGGAAGATCACGTCGAGATTTCTGTTCCCATTGAGGCCGGAAGTTCGGTCAGGGCCAGAACGCCTCGACAGCTTTGCGTTCCGATCATCGCAGTCGCCTGCACGCCATGCACAGCTAGCTGCTCGCGCCGCAAAACGGTCCGGGAGAGGCATGCTTGTGTCGATACAGCCGTCAATGACGCCCGCGAACATCGCGATAGTGGGCAGCGGCGCGGCAAGACCCCAGATTACGATGGCTCGCGATGCGTTCTGTGACGCGCAATCAGTGGCGCATGTAACTGCGAGCAGCGCAAAGCAGCACAGCCCGGTGCAAGCGACAATCCGAGCTCGATTCGACGGCAAATCGAGCGTCGCGCGCCCAGAATTACAAGGCATCGTTGTAGAAGTTACTGCGACACCATCTCGGTTCGCAAAATGCGACTAGCTCTGTGTACGTTTGGCAGTCAAATTCCTCACATCTGCGTCACGGTCCCTGATGCAACAGCGGGCGTGGAATGTGCATTGGTCGGAGGAGGCTGGTGATTCGCGACTAGCAAGTTTCCGCGCGTTGTTCCTCCGTCCAGAATTCATCGGTCACGAGTCGCATCTCGACCATGCAACGCAACACCACTGCGCTCACCGACGGTGAGTTCGACGTCCTCATCATCGGCGGCGGCGCCTTTGGCGCGGCGGCGGCGCGGGACGCGGCGCTGCGCGGCCTGCGAACCGCGCTCATCGAGCGCGCCGACTTCGGCGGAGGAGCCTCTGCCGAATGCTTCAAAATCGTTCACGGCGGAATCCGCTATCTTCAGCACGCGGACATCCCGAGACTACGTGCTTCCTGTCGCGAGCGATCTGCGCTGTTGCGTATCGCCCCGCACCTCGTGCGGCCCTTGCCGATCGCGATTCCCACCTACGGGTATGGCCGACGCGGCCGTGCGTTCCTCGGCGCAGGCGCTTGCGCCTACGACCTGCTGACCGTCGACCGAAACGTCGGCATAGCGGATAAGGAACGCCAGATCCGACGCACGCAGGTTTCTTTCGCGGACTGACGTGCTGGCGCACTTCCCGCATCTGCGCGCACCCGATCTGTCGGGCGCCGTCGTGTTCGAAGACGGTCAAATGTACAACCCCGCGCGCCTGGTGCTCGCTTTCGTGAAGGGCGCTGTCGCTGCGGGGGCCACGGCGTGCAACTACATCGAGGCGCAGAGGTTTGTGTGGGACGGCGTCGCCGTTCGCGGCGTGCGGGTGCGCGATCACCTGAGCGGAGATACCTTCGACGTGCGCGCGCGCCTGACGCTGAACGCCGCAGGGCCTTGGGCGGACTATCTGCTACACGATCCGGAGCACTTCGGCGCCTGCGCCCGCGGCCCGTTCTCGCGGGACGCCTACTTCATCGTGGACCGGCCTCCGACCAGCGAATACGGCGTCGCGGTACAGGGCCTCAGCCGCGACAAAGACGCTTTGCTCGGCCGCTCGACACGCCATCTGTTCGCCGCGCCGTGGCGCGACAAGACATTGTTCGGCGTATGGCATCGCCACTTTCAGGAGCCTCCGGACGCCGCTTGCGTCGAGCGCGAGGAAATCGACCGCTGGATCGACGAACTGAACTCGGTTTATCCGGAACTGCGGCTCGCACATTCGGAAGTTACGTTCGCGAACTGCGGTCTGGTTCCGTTCGGCGAGACGGCGACCGAGACGGAGCTGAGTTTTGGAAAGGAATCACGAATCGTTGATCATCGCGCGGCTGAACGGCGTCAGCGGACTCGTGAGTTTGGTGGGCATTCGCTTCACGACCGCCCGCGCCGATGCGCGGCGTGCGCTGGATCTGCTTCTCACGCAATTCCCCACACGTCCGGCGCCGGCTGCGGCCACGGATCGTCTGCCGTTGCCTGGCGGCGACATCGACGACTTCCATGCGTTTCAGCTAGGCGCGCAACGCGCAGAACCTGCGATCGATACGCATGTACTCACTTCACTGCTGCGTAATCATGGCGCAGAGTACTGGCGAGTGCTCGATGCAGCGAACGGCGCGCGCAGCGCGCTCGTCCGCGGAACAACGACTCTCTGCGCAGAGTTGTGGCACGCAGTGGGATGTGAGATGGCGATGCATCTCGAGGACGTTGTGATGCGTCGGACAGACCTCGCGGCGGGTTCTCACCCAGGCCGTGCAGCGCTCGAGGAGTGCGCAGCGCTCATGAGCGAGCGTCTTGCCTGGTCGACGCGACGCACTGCGGATGAAGTGGCTGCGACGGAGCGCACGCTTGCCAGGCATCTCGCGCGGGAAAGTCGACCGGCCAGCGACGAATCGCGTTCAGAAGACAAAGCGGATGCGGCCACGGCGGGCATCGACATTCATTCAGTGCAGAGACGCGCATGACAACCGATGACACCAAGGTCGTTCGCTTGCTCGTCACCGGGGCGACTGGATTCATTGGTTCGCGTCTGGCGTTGCACGCGCATCGTCTCGGAATGGATGTAGTCGCCACGGGTCGCGCGGAGACAGACGTCGAAATCGACCGGCTGAAGGAGCTGCGCGCGGCGAGCGTCCCCGTTGAAATCGGCGTACTGCAGGATGTGGATTTCGCCCGACGCATAACCGACGAACGTACAATAGTGATTCATCTCGCCGCGGCACAGCATGAATCCGAGATGCCCGAAGCCTATTTCCGGTCCGTCAACGTCGACGGCGTTCGGCGTGCTCCTGGAAGCGTGCCAGCGCGCCTCGGTGCATCGATTCGTCTATGGAAGCACGATTGGGGTCTACGGAGACGCGCATGCCGCCGTTCTCGACGAAACATCTCAGCCCTGTCCGGAAAACATTTACACGCGCACGAAGCTGGAGGCGGAAGCCCTCGTGCGCTCGTACGCCAATAGGTTCGAGTCCTGCGTGATCCGCATTCCCGAAACCTATGGGCCGGGAGACCAGCGTCTCCTGAAGCTGTTCCGCGCCATCGATCGCGGGCGGTTCGTCATGATTGGCCGCGGTGAAAACCTGCGCCAGTGTCTCCATGTGAGCGACCTGGTTCGCGGGCTGCTGCTGGCCGCTCGGCATCCAGCTGCTCCTGGCGAAATTTTCGTACTGGCCGGTCGCGAAGCGATGACCACGAACGAGATGGTGCGTGACATTGCAGCGGCGCTCGATCGGCGGCCGCCGCGCGTACACGCGCCGTTGTGGCCGTTCGTGCTTGCTGCCCGCGTGCTTGAGACTGTGTTGCCGTCGCTACACGTGAAACCGCCGCTGCACACCCGTCGGCTCGACTTCTTCCGCAAGTCGTTTGTCTTCTCGACGGCGAAGGCGCAGACGCTGCTCGGCTTCCAGCCCGAAATCGACTTTCTCACCGGCGCCGCAGAGACGGCGCGATGGTACCGCTTGCGCGGCTACCTGGCGCCGCGCGCGAGTAACGAACTTGCACGGCCAGAGTCCGCATGATTCTCATGTCCGCGACGAGCATTGACACTGCGTTTCCATCGGACGAGCCGCCGCACGGACGGACTCCGCCGACGACGGACCTGGATATGACGACCGACTTGCATGAGCAGAACACCAGCGGTCTCGAACCGACGACCGTTGAGACGACGATCGATACGAAGTCTTCGCCGGCGGAATCTGCGGTCGCTGACGGAGACGCGCTGATCGACAATTCGCGCGCTGCAATCGTCTCTCCTGACGCCTGGCCGGCGCCCGAGGAGCGCTCGCCTGACCCCGTAACACCGGCAGTCCGTGCAGAGACCGAACCCGCGCACGCAACGGCGTTGGCGCCCGGCGTTGTGCTCAATGACCGATTCCTGCTGGAACAGGTGATCGGTTACGGCGGCGTCTCAATCGTCTATCGCGCGCGCGACATGAACTCGAGCGTCGGTCCTGCGCGCGCTGTGCAGGTTGCGCTCAAGACGCCTCGGCCCGAGCTGCATGATCACGATCGGGCGCGCGCCCGTCTCAGTCACGAACACCAGCACACGCGTGCGCTGTCGCATCCGAACATCGTGCGAGCCTTCGATTTGCAGGTCGATGCTGAGCCCTGTTACATGACGATGGAGCTCCTGGAAGGCAATCTGCTTTCGGCGATCATGCGCGAATGGAAGACAGTGCCGGCGCCGTTCGCCTACCGCATTCTGCAAGGTTGCGCACGGGCGCTGGCGCATGCCCACGGGCGCAACATCGTTCACGGCGACTTCAAACCCGGCAATGTTTTCATCACCCGGGATGAAACGGTCAAGGTCATAGACTTTGGCGCCGCCGCCGCGCCGCGGACGCAGGTTTCGCGCATCCCTGCGGGCACGCCGGCCTACGCGAGTCCCGAGGTGCTGAGCGGAGAAGCGCCCGAATTGCGCGACGATATCTTCAGTTTCGCATGCGTCGCGTATGAGCTGCTAACGGGCGGGCATCCTTTCGACCGGCGCTCATCGTTGCAGGCTCGCGAGGAGGGTCACGTACCGCCGCGCGCCTGGAATCTGTCAGCGTCCCAGTGGCTGACGCTGTTGTCAGCATTGTCATGGCGGCGTGAGCAGCGACCGAACAATATCGAGGCGCTCGTGATTGCGCTGACGCCGGAGGCCCGCGTCCGGCGCGGCGACCGGGGCGCGGAATGATCGGGCGCACGCACAAGCAATCGCTGCGCCCAGAGAACTGCCCGAAGACCTGATGCCGGCGCAACGCAGTTGGGGATTCTTCATCTTCATCGCCTGCGCGCTCGCCGTTACGTTCATCGCCGCTCAGCGGCAAACCGAAGAGAACATCGTCGAGACCCAGACGCCGCTCGAGCTGCCATCGCCGGCGCCGGAAATGTTGTCGGCGCCAGCCGGCCTGATGGCCGCGCCTGTTGAGACAACAAACATGGGGGGTCCTCGTCGTGCTTCGCTTGGACGCGCAGCGCCAATTGCAGCCGCTTCAACCGGCGCCGCCGTTGCGTCATCGGGAACGGGGCCGGCGCCGGCGCAAACGCAGGCGCGGGCCACGACGGGCGCCAAAGGGTCAGGGCGCGCCTCGAGCGAAATCTCTTTCGAGGCGGATAGTATCGTGACGAGCGAAGGCTCTGTCGCGGCCGTGTTCCTGATCAAACGCTCGCAGCCCGCTTTCGGGCCGCACGCGGGTTCAATGGCAGGCGATCAGCGGCACCGCCGAATGCTGGCGTCGATTTCGCCGCGAACGCGGGCGGCTCGGTCGAGTTCGCCGACGGACAAGCGCAACGCGCGATCTACGTGCCGCTGCGCAACGATCTTCTGAAGGAAGAGGACGAGACCTTCAGCGTGCGCCTCCAATCAGCGCAAGGCGCGCGCCTCGGCAAGGCCAACACGGTCGAGGCGTCGATCAGGGACGACGACTGAGCGCCGACTGGTCAAGCCGGCCAACCGGCTGTGCTGGCCCGAAAGCGGCCAGTCGAACATCTTTGTCTGACCAACTTGCCAGTCTCTGCCGGTTCGCCAGTCAGCCGCGATCGCTCTTGGTGGCGACGGCGGCGACCTTCTTGCTCAGTACGCGGACTTTCTTGCCGTACATCATGAAGACGAGCCGCATCATGAACTCAAGTATCGTTGTGACTGCGAGACCGACGTAGTTCAGCGGATTCTTCCAGAAGACGTAAAGCTTCAGCGCAAACGGCCTGACGTCGCGAAACCCGCCGAGCTGCAGCAACTGCGCAAGGCTGTATTCCGTCACGATGTAGAAATGATCGATGTTATGCGCGAGATTTTCAGCGCCGACGAATGGATTGGCGCCGTTCATGGCGTATACGACGATGCGCCCGCCCGGCTTCAGCGCTGCGTGACAGAGCCGCAGAAACTCGATCGTCTCGTCGTGCGTGAGATGGTTCAGCTCCTGTTCCGGAATGATGGCGTCGAACTGACCGGGGCTGCGCTCGAGATAGCCGAAGGCCTCGGCGACTTCGCACGGCAGTCCGCGCTTGCGCCCATACTCCACTTTGACGGGATCCGAATCGATGCCCGTGACCGACGAGTAACCCGCTTGCGCGAGTACGTTCACGAGATACCCAGGACCGCAACTGATCACGAGTATGCGTGCGGCGCGCTCCTGCGGAAGATGCGCGAGATAGTTCGCCCGATAGTAGGCGGCGAACGAGGTGAACCCGCTTTCGACGTCTTTCGGCGCCTGCCAGTACGAATCGAACGGTTCAAGCCGCGCGGCGAGGCGTCGACGCGGCTCCGCAAGCCCGGGTTTGAGCGGCTGAACATTCATACGTATTCCCAGTAAACGCCCGCTACAGTCAATCTAAATACGGCGCAGCATGCCCGGGTTCCAGACGGCCAAACAGCTAATCGGCTAACGGTCAGGACGGCTCCCCCGCGTTTACCGTCTTGCAAATTGACCGCTGGACCGCCTGGCCGGAACGCCTGCAGCCCGGCATGGAACTTGCTGACTGATTAACAATGAAGATCCTGTTCTGCAACTACGAGTATCCCCCGCTGGGCGGCGGCGGCGGTGTGGTGATGGCCGCACTCGCCCGGCAGCTCGCCCGGCGACACGAAGTGACCGCGCTCACTTCCCGCGCGGCAGGACTGCCAGCGGTGAGCGACGATCAGGGGGTGCAGGTGGTGCGAGCGCCCGTCTTCTTCCGCCGTCAGCTCGCCGTCGCCAACTTGCCTTCGATGCTTGCGTATCTGCCGAGCGGCCTCGCACGCGGTCTCGCCCTCGGCGGTGCGTTCGACGTGATCAACACGCATTTCGTCGTCCCGACGGGCCCGCTCGGGCACGCTCTCGCGCGCTGGCGCCGGATTCCCAATGTTCTCTCGGTGCACGGCGGCGATCTTTTCGATCCGAGCAAAGCCAGTTCCCCGCATCGGCACGCGCCTCTGCGAGCCGCCGTGCGAGCGTTGGTCAGAAAGGCCGACGCCGTGATCGGACAGTCGCGCGATACGGTGCGTCATGTAAGCGAGATCTACGGCGTGCACCGGCGCATCGAACTGATTCCCCTGGGGATCGAACGGCCGCCGGAGGCGCCGACCGCGTCGCGCGCCGCGTTCGGCGTGCCGGAAAACGCCTTCGTGATGATCACAATCGGACGGCTGGTCGCGCGCAAGGCGACGACCCAGCTCATCGACATTCTGGCTCTGGCGAAGAGCCGCGCGAACAATGCACATCTGCTGATCGTGGGCGACGGTCCGGACGCGCCTTCGGTCCGCGAGCGCGCCGCGCAGCTCGGCGTCGGCGATCGCGTTCACGTGCTCGGCCAGATCACGGACGAAGCCAAGTACGCCGCGCTGACGATTTCCGACGCCTTCGTTTCCGCCAGTCAGCACGAGGGCTTTGGACTGGTGTTCCTCGAGGCGATGGCCTTCGGCCTGCCGGTCGTGTGTTACGACCACGGCGGGCAAACTGACTTTCTTGCGAGCGGCGAGACTGGCGCCGTCGTCAGGCTCAACGACACCGAAGCTTTCGCGAACGCCGTGGCGTCTCTCCATCGGGATCGCGAGAGCCGCGCCCGTATCGCACGCCGGAACCGCGCGCTCGTGGAGAACTATTTCATCGACGCCTGCGCGGCGCGGTACGAACAAGTCTTTGACGCCGTGATCGCGCGCAGCAATCCGGCGGCGATCGTATCGTCGAAGTCGAGAAGTCTCTCGAGCCTCGAGCTTCTGACCGCTGGTCGCCAATCACCCAGTCGTGCATGTGCGGCATCGCAGGAATCATCAGCGCCGAACCGACACGCGATACCGCGCTCGCGCGCATGTTGCACGCGCTGCGCCATCGCGGCCCCGACGGCGAGGGCGCGTATCACGACGCCCACGCAGCCCTGGGGCATCGTCGACTGTCGATCATCGATCTGGAAGGCGGCCGCCAGCCGCTGCGCAGCGCTGATGACGCGATACAGCTCGTCTGCAACGGCGAGATTTACAACTATCAGGAGCTGCGCCGCACGCTGGCGCGCGATGGCTATCAGTTCCTGACGCATAGCGATTGCGAAGTCATCATCGCCCTTTACGAGCGTTACGGAGACAGGCTGGTCGAGCACCTGCGCGGCATGTTCGCGTTCGCCCTGTGGGACGCGCGGCGAGGACGCCTGCTCGCCGCGCGCGATCACCTCGGCCAGAAACCGTTCTACTACAGCTTCGACAAGCACGGTTTTGCGTTCGCCTCGGAGATCAAGGCGCTGCTCGCAGCGAGCCCGCAGCGCCCGGGGATGAATCTCGCCGCGCTCGACCAGTATCTGGCGCTGCGGCTCATCGATGCGCCGCTTTCGATGTTCGAAGGGATACACAAGCTGCCGCCCGGCTGCGTTCTGACGCTCGAACGCGACGCGCCTCCGGTCGTGAGTCAGTACTGGGACCTCGCACAGGCGCCGAAGCTCGAGGGATCGGAAGAGTTCCTCCTCGACGAGCTCGAAGCGCGGATCGAGGAGGCGTTGCGCCTGCACATGGTGAGCGACGTCCCCGTCGGCGCATTCCTGAGCAGCGGGATGGATTCCAGTCTCCTGGTCGCGATGCTGAATCGAAAGTTGCAGGTGGAGCGCTTACCGACGTTCACCGTCGGGCTCGAGTACCAGGGGTTCGATGAGGCGCCTATTGCGCGTGTGGTCGCCGAGCTGTTCAACGCCGATCATCACGAAGCGCGAGCGACGCCTGAAATCATCTCGCTGCTGCCCGACCTCGTCTGGGCGCTCGACGAACCCTCCGATCCGCTGTCGGCCTGCACCTGGCTGCTCGCGCGCTTCACGCGCCGCTACGTCAAGGTCGTGATCAGCGGCGACGGCGGCGATGAGCTCTTCGGCGGCTACGATCGCTACTACGGCAACCTCTACGCTTCTCACTACCGTCGTGTGCCGGCGGCGCTGCGCCGCAACGTGTTCGCACCCGCAGTCGCACTCGTTCCCGAGTCGGGCTGGTACAAGAGCGTCGGCCATCAACTGCGCTGGCTGCACCACCTCTCGTTTCATACCGGCGGTGCGCGTTACGCGGCGAGCCTCAGCTACTTCTATTTCGATCGCGAGCGGCGTGCGGAGTTGTTCGCCCCGAACCTGCGGCGGCGCCAGTTCGCACTCGATGCGGAGGCCGCGATTCGCGACCCCTTCGAGCGATCGACGGGCGATGCGCTCGATCAGATGCTCTACGCCGACAGCAAGGTGCGTTTGCCAAATCACCCCGTCATGATCACGGATCGCATCTGCATGGCGCACAGCCTGGAAGCGCGCAGCCCGTTCATGGATCACAAGCTGGCCGAATTCGCTGCGCGGCTCCCCTCAACGTTGAAGGTGCGTGGCGGTAGCCTGAGACACATTCAGCGCAAACTCGCCGCGCGCTTTCTGCCCCCGCGAATATTGAATCGACCGAAGCAGGGCTTTTCCTCCGCGCTGCCTTACCTCCTGCAGGAGCAGTATGCGCACCTCTACGGCGCCTGCCTGCGCAAGTCGCTGCTCGCGCGGGATGGAGTGCTCGACGGCGCATTCATGTCGCGGCTGGTCGATGAGCACACCGCACAGCGCGCGGACCATGGCAATCGGCTCTGGCTGCTCATCAACGCCGAAGTCTGGTATCGCATGATGATCCTGGGTCAGTCGCGCGAAGACGTGCGGCTTGAACTGGCGTCGCCCGCGCCGGCGCGTCGCGCCGCTGTCGCCGGAAAGTCCTGACTGCCGTGTGATGCGTCCCCGACGCCTGGGCCTTCTCGCGCTGACGGGCCAGACCAGCGCCGTTTCGCCTCCCGACCCGAGCCCACGCCCCCTCCGGTGAGGCCGCGTCAACCCGCGATCGCGCGCCCGAAGTCGGCGGCGGGGACCAGAAACTCCTGACGACGCGCGTTCAGTGAAGCGCAGAAGCGAGGCAGATCATCTGCTGACATCGGGCGCGCGAAGAGATAGCCCTGAATCATGTCGCAGCCGAAATTCCTCAGGACCGCCAACTGTTGCGGCGTCTCCACGCCCTCGGCGACAGTGAGCTTACCCAGCGCGTGCGCCATGCAGATGATTGCTTCCACGATCGAAGCGGACTCCGGACGACTGGCGCAGTGCTCTATGAAGGACCGATCGATCTTCAGCACGTCCGCGGGCAATTGCCCGAGCGCCGCCATCGAGGAGTAGCCGACGCCGAAATCGTCGATCGCGATGCGCACGCCGATCGCGCGCAGCTCATCGAGCAACGCAATGACCTGACGCGGTCGTTCAGCCAGCGTCGATTCCGTGACTTCCAGTTCGAGCGCGGACGGCGATGTCCGTGTCTCTGTGAGGACTCGCTCGACGCACTGCCGGAACTGCTCGTCACGCGCCTGGCGCAACGAAACATTGACGCCGACATGACCGACGTCTATGCCTCGACCGCGCCACGACTGATAGGCCAAGCAGGCCTCCCGCATAGCCCATTCGCCCAGCTGCCCGACCAGACCGCACTCTTCCGCGACCGGAATGAACTCCGCGGGCGATACGCATCCAAGCTCCGCGTCGTTCCAGCGCGCCAGAGCCTCGACCCCACAGACGACGCCGTCGTGCGTCCGGATCTTCGGTTGATACGCGAGCGACAAGGCGCCCTGGCTCAGAGCGACACGCAGCCTTTGCTCCAGGTCGAGTCGCCGCGTGGCTGTGCGATTCATTTCCTCTTCGAAGTACACAGCGCGTGCGCCGCCCGCTGCTTTCGCGCGGTACATCGCCGTATCTGCGTTCCGCAACAGCACTTCCGCGGACTCGCCATCCTGCGGGTGCACAGCGATGCCCATGGACGCCTCAACGTGATGCTTCACATCGCCGATCGCTGCGACGGCGCCCAGCGCCGCCTGCAATCTTTCGGCGAGCACATGAGGCGGCGATTCCCGCGCGCCGGAGGCAATCACGATGAACTCATCGCCGCCGAGCCGCGCGAGCGTGTCGGCGTCCCGAATCGCGCTCCCGAGACGCTCAGCCGTCAACCGTAGCAGCTCGTCTCCCGCGGTATGACCGAGCGAATCGTTGACGTTCTTGAAGCGATCCAGGTCGATGTAGATGAGCGCCACGTGATCGCCGGTGCGCTTCGCGTGTGCGAGCACCTGCCGCAGGCGGTCCCTGAACAACTGCCGATTCGGCAGAGCGGTCAGATCGTCGTAATACGCCTGGCGCAGCAACGCCTGCCTGCGGTCCTCGGCCCCAAGCGCGACGGCGAATCGGCGTGCAAATGCACGCGCATAACGGCGTTGATCCGACCGGGTCGTTTCACTTGCGCCGCCGATCAACAGCACGCCGCGCAGACGCCGATCGACTCTGATGGGCGCGGCGTCCAGCTTTGCGCATCCGGTCGCGGCAAGCAGCTCCTCACGGATCAAAGACAGCCTCGCGTCGCCTGAGACCGCCTGGTCGTGCAAGAGCGATCGCAGATCGTCGACGGACAACGAGAGTCGGCGCAGTTGTACTCGCTCCGAATCGGCGCTGGCCGCTACGTACAGCAGCGTATCGCCGCCGTCATCCGATTGAACGAACACCGCCGCCGAGCGCGCACGCACCAGCCGCGGCAACGCGGGCAGGGTTCTCTCCAGCACGGCGCCAATCGACGGGCTGGCGAGAATCATGCGATCGATGCGCGCCAGCGCAGCCAGTACTGCGAACTGACGTCCGATGCTCGCCGCCATCCGATTGAAGGCGAGCGCAAGCCGGCCGTATTCGTCGCCCGATTCGAGGACGATCGGTCCTGTGAAGCGACGCTCACCGATGCGCCGCGCCGCGTCCGTGAGAACGGCAAGCGGTCGATGACTGCGTCGGATCTGTACGACGCTCAGCAGCAGAGCTACGGCAATTGCGATCCCAGCCACAAGCGGGAGTGTGCGCCGAAACGTACGCAGCGCGCCAAAGGCCCCCTGCGATGACTGCCGCGTGGCGACGACCCAGCTATCCGCGCCATAGGCGGGGCGCAGAAACAAGGTCCATTCCGCAACTAGCGGAGATCCTTGCGACGTCGTCTCCGACTCATCGCCGACGCAGTGAAGATCGACCCCGCCCTGATCGCGGACACAGAGCTGCGCGCCGGCCAGCTCAACGGCGTCAGCGTCCCACAGGTGATCTGGCGCAATGACGCCGGTGACAGCCAGGCCCTGACGGCCGTTCTTCACTACAGCGGTCACCGCAACTTGCGGTTGGCGGCCGGCTTCACGCAGCACCGTCAGGCGGGCGGAGGACAGTGCGCCAGCCTCGTGCATCGGCGCCGTCCGCACATCGATGATGCGCATGCGCTTCGATGCAAATGCGCGCAGCTCCTGAGCGGAAAGCCTGCCCTCCACGTGCATTCTTGCGAGACGCGATAACAACTCATCGCTTTGCCGCAACCTTTCGAAAAGCAGCAGGCCATAAGACTTGCTCGCCTGCGTGAGCCTCTCGAGGGCCAGGAGCCGCAGCTCATCGCTGACAGCGCGCTGCGAAACGTAGGCCGACAACGCAATCGGTACACCCGCGCAGAGGGCAAATGTAAGAAATGTTCGTGTCGCGATGCGCGTCGTGAGTCCGGTAAGACGGTAGCCGAGGCGACGCATCAGTAATCCCTGGCTATGCCCACGAACGCGCCGTCACGCGCCCAGATCACATCATCGCCGCTCGCTTTGGCGGTGAGCGGCGCGCGCGAGTCGCCGTCCGGACCAACGCTGTACAAATCGAACTCGCTATTGAGCGGATGCAGATTGTGATCCTTGCGGATCTGTCCCATGACACCGGTAACATCGGCCGCGAAATTGAGATAACGGTACTCGAACCCCCAGGGATCCTTCTGGACCGGCGCGCCGAGCTCGCCGAGCGACATCGGCGGCTTGAAGCCATGCATCGTCCGGTATTTCTCTATTTTTTCCGCGATCATCAGCAGATCGCGCACGCACTGCCCGACCTTCTGACGTTCGACGATGCTTCGATAGCTCGGCGTCGCGATCGCGAGCAGCAGTGCGCAAACAGCGCCCGTGAGCAGGAGCTCAAAGAGCGTAAATCCGCGCGCGGTGCGCGGCCTGTCAAAGCGCCATTGCTGATTTGACGGAATGCCGTCGCCCCTCGCCATGAAGCGAATCCCCCTGCTCTCGCAACGAGTGAGAATGCAGGAAGTATCAGCCGGAAACCCGGTTCACCCTCACGAAAGCCCCGGCGAGTTCCTGAACAACTGTCCGTTCTGTGACGGACTGCACCAGCCTTGAGGGATTTCCTTACCGATCCTGTATCCCGCCGCGTCGGGTCTCAGACCGCTGCGATCACTGCGTAGTTGCGCTTGCCTTTGCGCAGCAGGATGTAGCGGCCAAAGAGCAGATCGCCGGCGGTGAGCGAGCGCATGGCGTCCGCCACGCGGGCGTTGTTGACGTAGGCGCCGCCGCCTTCGATGTCCTTTCTCGCCTGCCCTTTTGAAGGGGTGAGGCCCGCGTGTACGAACGCTTCGGTCAACGGGAGGCCTGAACCGTCGAGCCGCGCTTTCTCGAGCTCCTTCGTCGGCACCTCTCCGACCACGTCCTTGAATATGGACTCGCTGACGCCCTCCAGCCCGCCGCCGAACATGATCTCGCTCGCACGCATGGCGTCCTCGCAGGCGCCGGCGCCGTGCACGAGCGTCGTGAGTTCGCGCGCGAGAGCTCTCTGCGCCGCACGGGCGCCGGGGTTTGACTGCACCTCGGCTTCCAGCGCGGCGATCTGCTCGTGCGGCAGAAACGTCAGAACCTTGAGGAGCTTTGCGACGTCCGCGTCCTCCGCCTGCATGAAGAACTGATAGAAGCGATAGGGACTCGTGCGCTTCGGGTCGAGGTACACCGCGCCGCTCGCGGACTTGCCGTACTTCGTGCCGTCGGACTTCGTGAGCAGCGGAAACGTGAGCCCCCATACGGCGGCGCCCAGCTTCCTGCGGCACAGCTCTGTACCCGCCGTGATGTTGCCCCACTGATCGGTCGCGCCGACCTGCAACTCGCAGTTGAACGTCTTGCGCAGGTGATAAAAATCGTAGCCCTGCAGGAGCATGTAGCTGAATTCGGTGTAGCTGATGCCGACGTCGCGATCCTCCATGCGGGCGCGTACGGATTCTTTCGCGATCATCCAGTTGACGGTGAAGTGCTTGCCCACGTCACGCAGAAACTCGAGGAACGTGATCGGCGCAATCCAGTCGGCGTTGTTCACCAGACGCGCGGGATTGACCCTCGTCTCAAAGTCGAGGAACTTCGCGAGCTGCACCTTGATGCATTCGATGTTGTGCGCCACCTGCTCCGTCGTCTGCATGCTGCGCTCAGTCGTTCTGCCGGACGGATCGCCCACCATGCCCGTCGCCCCGCCCGCGAGCGCGATCGGATGGTGCCCTGCGATCTGAAACCGCCGCAACGCAAAGAGCGGCACGAGATTGCCGACATGCAGCGAGTCCGCCGTCGGATCGAAGCCGCAATACAGCGCCAACGGCCCGCCGGCAATTCGCTGTGCGAGCCCGGGTTCGTCAGTGCAGTCGGCCAGCAAATCGCGGGCGCGCAGATCGTCCAGAATGTTCATGCAGGCCTCGACGTCGAAGTCGCAACAAGGCGCGAATTCTCCCCTAAAGAGGATGGGACCGCCACGGATCAGCGACCGGATACTTCAGGACCGCGTTCGCACGAAGGCCTGCGGCAGGAAAGCATTCGCTGGAGGGCCGGCGCGGGACCGATCCCGATGATTAATGACGGCGTCCGCAGGAAGGCATGCGCAGGAAAGCGGTCGCAAGAAGGCGGTCGCAGGTCAGATGCGGATGCCACCAGGCCGCTGGTTCGGATCCGATCTGGCTTGCCGAAGGCCTTCCTGCGACTGCTCTCTTGCACACGCCTTCCTGCCGCAGGCCGTCGTTGATTCCTCGCGGCAGGGCGTCATTCGATTCGGACTATTCGTGCGCAAACAGCTTCGCGAGGAACACCGTTTCCACTTCACGCCGCAGATCGTTGTTGTGCTTCTTGAGGAAGCCATGACCTTCGTCTGCGAACACCACGTACCAGGCCTCGACGCCGTTGCCGCGAATGCCCGCCACCACCTGATCCGATTCCGACTTCGGCACGCGCGGATCATTGACGCCCTGCATGACGAGCATCGGTTTCGTAATTTTTGCGACGTTTGCGAGCGGGGCGATGCGCCTGAATACTTCGAGCATTTTCGGATCCCGCTCGTCGCCATATTCCGCGCGGCGATTGTCGCGCCGATAACTCTCGGTGTTCTTCAGAAATGAGGTGAAGTCGCTGATGCCGTAGCGCTCGACGCCGCCGACCAGTCGATCGGCGTAGTGAGTCATCACTGCGAGCGACATGTACCCGCCGTACGATTGACCGTAAACGGCGACGCGATTCTTGTCGAGGCCTGGCTGTTCGGCAATCCAGTTCAGCAACGCGCCGATATCCTTCACGCTGTCCTCGCGCTTCTGCGCGTTGTCGAGATCCATATAGCGCTTCCCGTAACCATCGCTGCCGCGGACATTCGGCAGAATGACCGTCGCCCCCAGCGTATCGGCGAAATACTGTGCGCCGGCGTTCCACGCGGGACGCGTCTGACTTTCCGGTCCGCCGTGAATGTCGATGATGACCGGCGTGCGCGTCTCCGGCGAAACCTTCGCCGACCGATAAACGAACGCCGGGATCGACAACCCGTCGAAGGACGTGAAACGCACGAGCCGCGGCTCGACGAGTTTCGCCGGATCGAGTCCGCCCAGTTCCGAGGTTGTCCAGCGAGTGAGCTTTCCGTCGGCGACGCTCCACGACCAGACGTCTCCGGCGGTCTTCGCGGCGGACAGACTGATCGCAAGTTGCGATCCGTCAGGCGAGAAACGCATGCCGGTCACAACGCCGCGCGGCGGCTCCGGCTGTGGCAATGCACGTCGCGTGACCAGATCGCGCACAACGACGCGCGAATAGCCGTCCTCGTTGATCGCGTAAGCCAGCATGCGGCCGTCGTCCGTCAGCGCGAATCGTTCGACGTTCCACTTGAGATCCGGCGTGAGCACGGTCTCCCTGCCGCTTGCGATATCGATTTCGACCAGTCTGCGGACATCGCTGTCGCGGTTCGATATCACAAGGACGCTGCGACCGTCGCGTGAAAATCGTGGATCGGCGTACAGCGCCTGCCCGGCTTTCGGAGCGATCTGCGTCGCCTTGCCCGTAGCCAACTCGAGCACGAACACCTTCGACTCGCGATTGGAAATATTCCGCGTCAGCAGCGCCTTCGATTTGTCGGGCGCAACGTCGGCCGGCTCCACCGAGCCGTCGGTCCGATACACGACGTGCGCACTTTTCGGAGCGGCGGGGTCGGCGCTCAGGATCGCGTACTCGCTCGAGCCCTTCATGGCGCGCGACCACACGACGAGCTTGCCGTCGTCGCTGAAGACCGGCGCCTCGTTGCGCGTGCCGGGCTCGGTCAGCAAGGTCGGCTCGCCCGTCAACCCCAGCGAATAAAGCTGAAACCACTCATCGCCGCCGTTGTCGCGCACGAAGACGAAGCGCTCCGTCCCAGGAATCGTGAACGCCGCAGCGACCGGCTCGGTGAAAAACGTGAGCTGCGTACGAGCGCCGCCCGGCGTCGTCACGCGATGTATCTGTTGACTGCGCGCCAAAGCGCGTCGCAATCAGCATCGAGCCGTCCGGCAGCCAGTCCTCGAAGATCGCCGCACGGTCGTTCTGATACCGCTGCACGGCCGCCGAAACCTGCGCTGGAATTTCCGGCACGTTCTCGAGCCGCGCCGTTCCGACCTGTCGGACGGTCGGCGCTGGGGCTTGCGCCTGCGCCGTCAGGGCGACGGCAAGTAACGCGAATGCATAGGAGGAACGGTGCATGGAGAACGCCTCATGAATTTCCTGGCGTGCATGAAATCACGGAGAGCCGCGCAGCGCAAAGCGCTCTTGCGAAGAGAAGCGGTTAGCGGTTAGCGGGTAGCGGTCAGTCAGAGGCGATGCCTTCCGCGCCGGGTGCTCGAGCTAGCGGCAGATCAGCAGGAACGCATCACGGAAGGAGGAGCGCCGAGCGCTCTGAGTAACCGCTAACCGCCATTCATATCAGCCCAAGGCGCTTCAGGACTTCCGGCGGCGGGCCGTCGAACTTCGCAAGCGGCTCGTTGCCCGTGTAGCCGAGAACCTTCATGCCGATTGGCGTCGTGTAGTAGCCGAGCGCCGTCAGCTCGCGGAAGCGGCTGAAGAAGACCGCGGCTTCCGCGAACTGCGGCTGCGCCTGCGAAGCGTTGCAGATGTCGTCGCAGATGCGGCGCGCCTGCTCAGCATTCAGCGCCGCGAAACTCGCTTCCATATCGGCGCTGCGCCTCCACGTCGAGCCATGCGAGTCCACGCGCGATCGTTTCACGATCGCGCCGGCAGTCCGGATAGGGCGCGCTGATCCATTCGTCGATGAACTCGGGCACGGCGACGGCGGACGCCGCCGGCGAGGTTTCATCGGCAGGAATGATCAGATCGCACAGCACCCGCGTCGTACGTTTCTGCGCATCGGTCAGCGCCAGCGGCCACAGATCGCCGGCAGCGTAAGTCTTCAGCAGATTGGGATCCTTGCCGTATCCGGCCGCGGTCGCTGGAAGCTGTTCTCCCGCGAACGCAACGTCAGGCAATTGCGCCGCCGCGCCCGCCGCGAGCACCCACCGGATCGCCGTCCTTCGATCAATTGACGTCATGTTCACAGCTCCCGCCGCTTCATCGCAGCCAGCATGTAGTCCGCCGAGCGCCAGGCCAGCGCCATGATCGTCAGGGTCGGATTCTTGTCGGCGTTGGAAGGAAACGGCGCGCCATCGGTGAGAAACAGATTCTTCACATCCCACGCCTGCCCCCACTCGTTGACGACCGATGACTTCCGATCATCGCCCATGATCGCGCCGCCGACTTCATGAATGATGTAGCCGCCCGGTGCGATCGCCTTGCGGCCGTCGCTCGCCATCTTGCCCACCACTCGCCCGCCCATGGCGTCGATGATGTCGCTGAAGGTCTTCTGCATATGCGCCGCCTGGCGCGTCTCGTGCTCCGACCACTTCCAGTGGAAGCGCAGCGTGGGGATGCCCCAGCGATCCTTCGTCTGCGGGTCGAGCTCGCAGTACGAGTCCTCGTTCGGGATCATCTCGCCGCGACCCGCCAAGCCGATGAGAGAGCCATAGTAACGGCGCATTTCCTGTTTGAATTCCTGACCGTAGCCGCCGGCAAGCGCGCTGAGCGTCGCAATGCTTCCCGCGCCCGGCATGCGCCGTCCACTGCCCATTTCGATGTGATAGCCGCGCGCGAAATCGAGTTTCCCGGCCTTCTGCTCCCGATACAGCCACCACGGCGAATACACGTGGATACCGCCGGCGCCGTCTTCATTGTGCGGCGGAAGATTTTCAAGACGGGGAATCTGACCGCTGACCGAGGCGCCGACCGTATCCATGAGATACCGGCCGACCTTGCCGCTCGAGTTGGCGAGTCCCTGCGGGAACTGCGCGGACTTCGAGTTGAGCAGGATGCGCACAGTCTCACACGCGCTTGCCGCCAGCACGACGATGCGCGCCGCGGCGCGCTGCTCGCGGCCCGTGGTCTTGTCGATAAAGACGACGCCGGACGCCTTGCCGGCCTTGTCGAGTTCGACCTCGCGAACCATGGCGTTCGTCAGCACGTCAAGATTGCCGGTCGCGAGCGCAGGCGGGAGATGCACGGTGGTCGATTGGTACGTTGCGCGGATTGAACAGCCCCGACCGCAGTCCGTCGCCCAGAAGCACGCGGCGCGGCTGCGCATGTGCTCGGCCAGAACCTGCTGCGCACGCGCGTTGCCCGGATGCAGCAGCGCCGGTAGTCGTTTGTGATCGAGCTGCTGAGTGAGCACGGCCCGATGCGCGGCGACGACGGGGACGCCGAGATCCTTCGCATGCTTGCGAATCAGCAGTTCGCCGACGCGCGGCTTCGGCGGCGGCAACAAACAGCCTGCCGGCGAGTTCGGCGTGTTCTCGAGGCCATCGTTGTCGCCGTATACGCCAATGAGCATCTCAACTTTGTCGTAGTACGGCGCGAGATCTTCGTAGGACAGCGGCCAGTCGAAGCCCAGTCCGTCGCGTGTGCGCGGCTTGAAATCGTAGGGACCGTTGCGCAGTGAAATGCGCCCCCAGTGATTCGTACGCCCGCCCAGCATGCGCGCCCGCCACCACCAGAACTGCTGCTCTGCGTCGCTGGAGGCGCTCGTGTACGGCTCGCCGGGAATCTGCCAGCCTCCGTCGACGGTCGAATCGTAGAAACCGAATTCCTTGTCCGGGGTCGAGGCGCCCCGCAAAGGCGCCTGATCCGGCGTATGAAACATCGGCGTCTCAGTTTCCGGGACGTAGTTGCGGCCCGCTTCGAGCATCAGCACTTTTGCGCCTTCCATGCTCAGCGTGTACGCCGTCTGCCCGCCCGCTGCGCCGGAGCCGACGACGATGACGTCGTAGTGATTGCCCAGGGCCTTCGCGTCAATCATCGGCATGCAGATGCTCCGGAATGAACTTCTCCGCAAGAAAATCTCTCGCAAAGATCGCCAGGAACGCAAAGCAGACGGGATCGATTCTACCCTCGGCGCCTGCGCTCCTGGCTAGAGTCATCATCTCCAATTTCCGCAGAATGTCCGGAAAGAAGAATCTTCCGCCAGGATTTCCCAAGGACGGCAAGGACGGCAGACGGAGAATGATCTGATTTTCTCTTTGCGATCTTTGCGTTCTTTGCGAGAGATCTTATTTGTTCTTCTTCACGCTGATCTCGCGGAACAACACGACGTCTTTTGCGTCGTGGTTCTGCAAACCGATGTAGCCCGCGTTCGCGCGGCGACCGCGCTCGGGCTCATAGGGTTTCTTTCGCTCAGGCACGGGATCGCCCTCACGGAAGTCGGTGACCGTCACGCCGTTCACGACGACGACGGTGCGATCGCCGTCCAGCGTGATTTCCATGGTGTTCCACTCGCGCGTCTCGGGCTTCGCCTGCGCCTTCGTGAACGAGTACAAGACGCCCGTGCGGTGAAAGTCGCTGTCGTTCTCATCGATCTGCACTTCGTAGCCCTTGTGCACCGGCATCCACGGCTCCGTGGGCTCGGTTGGAATGCGAATGAAGACGCCGGAATTGCCGGCGCCTTGCGGCTGCGGCGCGCGAAAGACGACGCGAATCGTCGAGTCGCCGAGCTTTTCGCGCGCGTACCAGAGCAGGCCCATTCCGCCTTCGGTCTTCAGCACGCCGTTCTCGATGACGAACTGCCCAGGACCGACGTGCCGCCAACCTTCAAGGTCCTTGCCGTTGAACAGCGCCCGCCACTCGCTGGAACTCTGGGCGCTCGCGCTCATCGACACGGAGCCTGCCGCCAACAACACGCCAATGCAAACAAATGACCTGATACCCACAGTGACAACCTCCAGCTTGAACCCGATGAGTTCATGGATCGCGTCCCGGCTATGAGCCCTGCGTCGACGCCGACAGCGCAACAGCCCGATAGCCCCCGATTTTTCTGAAGTACAGCATAAGCAACAGGTAGGCGACGAGCATGACGAGCGGCAGCGACGCGACGGACTTCAGCGCGGTCTTCTTGCTCTCGCTGACCACGGCGCCGATCACGGTGCGAGTCTGCTCGTCGCTCGCCGCCACTTTCGCGTCATCGAGCGCAAGGTAGCGGCCGAATACGCCCGTCTTCTCGTTCGTGAAATATGCGCTACGCAGTTGTGTGCCGTGTTGCGCGTCGTGCGCCGCGAGCGCGGCGCCGATCGTGCGATCCTGAATCGAGCCGAGCAGCACGGAACCGACGATGCCGACCGCCAGCATGCCGACGCCCGCGATCACATTCATGGTCACCGCGCCGCCCCTGGGGAATTGCTCCGCGACGAAGCCGATCGAGGTCGGCCAGAAGAAGCTCTTGCCGACGCCGTAGAGCGTCGCGGCCAGGAGCACGGCTGCGCCCGTCGCGACGGACAGACTGTACAGGCCGAGGGCGGCGATCGCCGAGCACAACGCAAGCAATCCGAGCGGCGAAAAGCGATGCACGAGCGGACCGGCGAACAGACGCAGCACCAGCATCAGGGCGGACGTGTACACGAGCACCCACCCCGGCTGCAGCCCCATCGCAACCATCTCCGGTTCAAGCAATGAAGTAATCCAGCTGTCCGTGCCGAGCTCCGTCGTCGCAAGCGGCACCATGATCAGCAGCATGACGATGAAGAGCGTCCGGCCTGGCGATTTCGTATAGAACGCGTAAGCAGCCGTGACCCCCGCAATCAGCACGATCTGCAACGTCGTCGACCAGTCGAACACGCGGCCGATTTCGATCACGATCAGCGACGCCACAATCAGTGCGCTGATGTAGCCCGCCTCCGCGAGCATGTCCCGATACGACACACCGGCGGCGACGCGTTCGCTGACCGGGAAACGCTGGCGCAACAACATCACCGAGTACGCGATCACGGGCACGATCACGAGCCCGATCTTCCAGCGCCAGTCGACGCCGCCGCCCTGCGCGAGCGCCAGCAGCCCACCGAGCACGAGACCGCCCGGCCACCCTGCGTGCAGCATGTTGAGCCACTTGGTCTTGTCGTGACGGTACGCCGTAGCAATGAGCGGATTCACGGCAGCTTCGACCGCCCCGTTGCCGAGCGCGAGGATGAACGTGCCGATATAGAGCGGCCAGTACCCCGCCGCGGTCAGCGTCACCGTCGTCCCGATCAGATGGCAGACGACGGCGAACCACAAGACGGCGCGAAAGCCGACGCGATCGATCAGCAGGCTCAGAAGGACGATGCTGATTGAGAATGGCCAGAGGCCGACGCCGAGCAATTCGCCCTTCTGAGTCGCGGAAAGATTGAACTCGTGGCCCCAGTCATCGATGACGAACGCGCGCAGGACGAAGCAGAAGGCGGTCGCGACGAGCGCGGCGAAGCACGTGATGAACAACGTGTTGCTCGCCGGTTGATGTGCTGTTGTCGTCGTCATCTGCATCCCCCAAGTCTTCTACTGACGGCTGAACAAGCAATTTGGCGAATTCCCGCCTTCGATCGGTCCTCATTCTTCGAAGTGTATGTGCTGAGGACCAGATCGGCGCTTCCTTATATATGCATCAGGCCGCCTCATCCAGCCTTGACGGCGCCGCGACGGCGACCGGGAACGGACGGCCCTCTATAAACTCGTCCAGGCCGCATTTCTCCTGCTCGACTCCACCGCGGCATGGATGAACCGCACACCGCGCACGCCGTCTTTCGCGGTCGGCGCGAGCAACGCGCCGCCGCCTGGCGCGAGGCCGGCGTCAGCGGCGGCGATGAGTTCGGCGATGTCCCGATACACCTGTGCGAACGCTTCGATGTAGCCCTCGGGATGACCGGACGGAATGCGCGTCGCCGCCGCAGCGGCGGGTCCGGCGCCTGCGCCGCCGCGCGTTATCGACCGCGCCGGCTCGCCAATGCGAGCGAAACGCAGCTGATTTGGCGCTTCCTGCGTCCATTCGAGCCCCCCTGTCTCGCCATAAATGCGCAGGCGCAGGCCGTTCTCATTGCCTGGCGCCACCTGACTCGCCCAGAGCGAGCCCCGGGCGCCATTCGCGAAACGCAGCAGCATCTGCCCGTTGTCATCGAGACGGCGGCCGGCTACCTGCGTGGACAGGTCTGCGGCGATCTGCGTCACGCTCAACCCCGTGACGAACTCCAGGAGATGGAAGGCGTGCGTCCCGATATCCCCTACCGCGCCAGCGACGCCGCTCTTCGCCGGATCGACGCGCCAGGCGGCTTGCTTGTTGCCGCCGGCTTCGAGCGGCGTGGTCAGCCAGTCCTGCGCATACTCGACCTGCACGACGCGTAACGCGCCCGAACTCGCCGCCCGCGATCATCTCCCTTGCGTGCCGCACCAGCGGATAGCCGCTGTAGTTGTACGTCACCGCGAGAATGCGTTGCGCGCGCTCGGCCGCCTCGAGCAGATCCTCGGCGTCCACGACCGTGGTCGTGAGCGGTTTGTCGCAAATCACATGAAAGCCTGCGTCGAGGAAATTGTCTCGCGGCCGCGTGATGCAGATGATTCGGCGTCACGATCGCGACGACGTCGATGCGATCGGCGCGGGCGCATTCCGCGCGCAGCATCTCATCAATAGTCGGATAGCAACGACCAGGCTCGAGCAGCAGATCCGCGCCGCTTTCGCGCGAACGCTGCGGATCCGAAGACAACACGCCCGCGACCAACTCGTAGCGATCATCGAGCCGCGCCGCCATGCGATGCACGGCGCCGATGAAGGCGCCGCGGCCGCCGCCGATCATGCCAAGCCTCAGGCGGCGCGCACGCGCCGCTGAGGCGACTGGAGGCTGGGGGCTGGGGGCTGGAGGTAGAGAGCTCTGCGCGTCTGTTTTCGTCTGTTCTGGCATTCCTTATCTACCTCCAGCCTCCAGTCTCCAGCCTCCAGTCCGGCTTCATTCGAGTCCCAGCATGCGCCGATTCGCTGCGGCGTCCGTCCCGGCGCTGGCGAAATCATCGAACGCCTTCCCGGTCGTGCGAATCAGATGTCGCTGAATGAACGGCGCGCCTTCCGCCGCGCCCTGTTCGGGGTGCTTGATGCAACATTCCCATTCGAGCACCGCCCATCCGTCGTAACCGTACTGCGTGAGCTTCGTGAAGATGCCGTTGAAATCGACCTGACCATCGCCGAGGGAACGAAAGCGTCCAGCCCGCTCGATCCACGGCTGGAAACCGCCATACACGCCCTGCTTCGCCGTCGGGCGAAACTCAGCGTCCTTGACATGAAACATTCTGATGCGCGAGTGATACACATCGATGAAGCCGAGATAGTCGAGCTGTTGCAGCACGAAGTGGCTCGGGTCGTAAAGGATATTGCAACGAGGATGATCCGCGACGCGGTCCAGAAACTGCTCGAACGTCACGCCGTCGAACAGATCCTCGCCCGGATGAATCTCGTAACAGAGATTCACTCCCGCAGCGTCGAACGCGTCGAGGATCGGACGCCAGCGGCGCGCCAGTTCGTCGAACGCGGTCTCCACGAGTCCAGCGGGACGTTGCGGCCACGGATAAAGGTATGGCCAGGCAAGTGCGCCGGAGAAAGTTGCGTGCGCTTTGCAGCCCCAGATGCTTTGATGCTCGGGCGGCTTGCAACAACTGCTCGACGGCCCACTGTTGGCGCGCGCGAGGATTCCCGCGCACGGACGCCGGCGCAAAACCGTCGAACGCCTGATCGTACGCCGGATGGACGGCCACCAGTTGTCCCTGCAAGTGTGTTGAAAGCTCGCTGATCGCGATCCCTTCGGCGGCGAGGACCCCATTGATTTCATCGCAGTAGGTCTTGCTCTCCGCGGCGCGGGCAAGGTCGAACAGTCGTGACTCCCACGTGGGAATCTGCACGCCCTTGTAGCCAAGATCAGCCGCCCACCTGGCGATCGAGCGCAGTGCATTGAACGGCGCCTCGGCGCCGGCGAACTGCGCGAGAAAGATTCCCGGACCTTTGATCATCGCTGCGACCCCTCAAACGTCGTCCGATGTCCGTTGTGCGTTGTGCGTCCAGAGGATAGGGCGCCATCCGTCGGGCGAAGAACGTACACCGGAGAACTGGACCATGGGATTCTGGCGGACAACACGGACAACGGACAACGCACAACTCGCGAATCACGAGTCACGCCTCCCCAAGCTTACGCAGGTAGTCGAAGCTGATCTTCACCGCTTCGAGCGGCGGCCGCTCGAAATTCTCCTGTTCGACGAAATAGTGTCGAATGCTCCCGGCGCTCATGGCGCCGAACAGGCGCTTCCAGTCGATCTGACCGCCGCCGACTTCGGTCGTCTGCGCGTCCAGGCGATCGAGCGTCGTCCTTGCATTCTTGCGCACCTCCTTGACGTGCAGCATGGAAATACGGCTCGCGTGCTTCGTCAGATAGTGCAGCGGATCGACGCCTGCCGTCACGACCCAGGCGATGTCCAGCTCCATCGTCACGAGCTCCGGCTCAGTCAGGCGCAGCAGTTCGTCGTAAGCCGTTACGCCGTCGTAAGTGCGAAACTCCATGTTGTGATTGTGATAGCCGCAACGAAGGCCGGCTCTGCGAGCGACCTCGCCGATGCGGTTCAGTTGCTGCGCATTCCACTTCCAGTCGTCGAGTGTGACGCCGGCGGCGAGCGCGTGCGCCGACCCGCCTGCGGCGTCGCGAAAGCGCGAGTCGGCAGTCCACGGAAATGCGCACACGACGTATTGGACGCCGAGCGCCTTTGCGTAGTCGATGCGTTGCTGAAGTCCCGTCTGCAGATCGAACATGCCGGCGTGCATGCTGGGCGCGGTGAGGCCGCAGTCCTCCAGGAGTTTGCGGACCTCGGCCGCGGGCCGCGGC
The DNA here is from genome assembly GCA_963723505.1 of uncultured Gammaproteobacteria bacterium. Taxonomy (GTDB): domain Bacteria; phylum Pseudomonadota; class Gammaproteobacteria; order Steroidobacterales; family Steroidobacteraceae; genus Steroidobacter. The sequence goes on along the minus strand of CAVRQU010000010.1, from coordinate 878,266 downwards.
GGCAACCCGGCGAGTTCGACTTCGCGATACCCGATGGCGGCGATTCTCTTGAGCGTCCCCGGCAGATCCTTCGCCGCATCCTCCCGCACGGTGTAAAGCTGCAATCCGATCGGCCGACCCAGCGGCCCGTGCTGCGAAGGCGCTGCGCGCGTGTCAGCGCACGCCATGGTCGCGAGTGCAAGCGAGCCGTGTTGCAGGAACGTACGTCGCGACCACATGGTGAGCCTTTTTCTCTCAGCGCTGACAAGCGCCCTCTTTCTGTGAGAATAAATCCGGACAACACGCCTTGTATATCGATGGCTTACGCGAACAGAACCGCGCTTAGGGATAGCGGCAGCGCTCGGGTTCCGACCTCACGTAATAGCTCTTGTAGTTCATCGCCTTGCGATCCATGCAACCGGCGAGGTTCAGCAGTTCGACTTTGCGAAACTCGATCGGATGGGATTCGCTCTGCAACGCGATGTAGCCGCCTTCGATCAGCTTGCCGTCAGGCTTCGCGGCAGGATCGAAGTTCATCACATCGCCGCCGCCATACTGCGGCAGCGAGTATTCCAGCACCGCTTCTCCGTTCACGATGTGCGTGATCATCGCGCCGCCCAGGACAATCACCTCAGCGCGCACCCATTGGTCGCCGTTGAACGTGCCGGACGCCGACTTCAGACAATGCGTCGGCTGGATCGCATTGCGAAAGACAATCTCCGTGCCCGGCGTGCACACGTTCAGCGTGGGGCGCGGTTGTTGATCGCTCAGTCCGCCCAGAAACTGCGCTTCGATTGAAATCGGAAAGTTCTGATCCCGCAGCATCGTGCGGGGATCCTGGGAATGGACCATCACGCCGCTGTTACGAAGCGCCCAGGCGCCGGGGCCGCGCGGCGCCTGCTCGCCGACGAAGCGATACTCAATGACGAGGCGGTAGTAGCTGAACGGGTCCCTGTAGAACAGATGACCGAAACGAGCGTCGAAACTCTCGTATTGGTCGTAGCTCACCTTCAGCACCCCATTCTCGACGCGGAAGGTGTTCGCGTGGTTGTCGCCGAGTTCGTGCTTCGCAAGCTTCGGCGTCCAGCCGCTCAGGTCGCGGCCGTTGAACAGCTGAATCCAGTCCTCATCGCTCGCCGCGGATTGAGCGCACGCAGCCGCACCACCGCCCAGCATTGCGACTATCGCCGGAAAAAGCAGACCGATCCGCATGTCCCGCCCCTGCTGTTGTTGTACCGGATTCAGGAATCCCAGGCGCCCAGTTCCTATTCCCGACTCCCGACTCCCGACTCCCCACTCCCGATTCCCGATTCCCGATTCCCGATTCCCGATTCGCGTGATCACCGTAGCTGAAAATCTCGAATTTGCCAGCTTCGCGACTACCGGGACTGAGGTGAGCACAATCGGCCGCCATGTCGTTCGCGTTGGCCCCTCTTCGACGTTCACCAACGCGATGCTTCAGTGCGCTCGTCCTTTCGCGTTAGAGTGCGGGATCTCAGGGCGGACGGTGATCGTAATGACCGTTGAGAGCAACAACTCCTACGACGCCATCGTCGTCGGCACGGGCATCAGCGGAGGCTGGGCGGCCAAAGAGTTGACGGAAAAGGGCCTGAAGACGCTCGTGCTCGATCGCGGACGGATGGTGAGGCACGGGGAATATCCCACTGCGACGAAGGACCTGTGGGAGCTGCCCTACGGCGGTCGCGCCTCGCAGCAGGACCTCGAGCGGCAAGCGGTCGCGGCGCGCACGGGCTATGCGATCACCCAATTCTCCAAGCACTGGTTTGTCGACGACGCCGAGCATCCGTACACCGAGGTGAAGCGTTTCGACTGGGTGCGCGGCTATCACGTCGGCGGACGCTCGATCATGTGGGGGCGGCAGTCCTATCGCTGGAGTCCGATGGACTTCGAAGCAAATGCACGGGAAGGCGTCGCAGTCGACTGGCCGATTCGCTACGGCGACCTGGAACGCTGGTACGACTACGTCGAACGCTTCATCGGCGTCAGCGGACAGGCCGAGGGTCTCGCGCAATTGCCGGACAGCCAGTTTCTGCCGGCGATGGAGTTGAATTGCGTCGAGAAGCACCTGCGCACCTCGCTCGCCGAAAAATTCGGACGCACGCTGACGATCGGCCGCGTCGCGCATCTCACCGCGCCGGTCGCACACAGCCCGCAGCGCGGTACATGTCAGTATCGGAACTTATGCATCCGCGGTTGTCCGTTCGGCGCCTACTTCAGCAGCAACTCGAGCACGCTGCCCGCCGCGGAAGCGACCGGCAACATGACGCTGCGGCCCAACTCGGTCGTGTACGAGTTGATCTATGACGAGCGAAACGAACGCGCCAGCGGCGTGCGCGTGCTGGACGCAGAGACGAACGAGCAGCTCGAATTTCGGGCGCGCGTGATTTTCCTCTGTGCATCGACGTTCGGGTCGACGTTCATCCTGCTCAACTCCGTGTCGAGTCGCTTTCCGAACGGCTTCGGCAACGACAGCGGCGAGCTGGGCTGCAACCTCATGGATCATCATCTCGACGTCGGCGCTTCGGCGATCGTCGAAGGATTCGAGGATCGTTATTACACTGGCCGGCGCCCGAACGGGATCTACATTCCGCGCTTCGTCAACATCGGTAAGGACAAGCGTGAGTATCTGCGCGGTTTCGGCTACCAGGGCGGCGCGGGACGCCTCGGCTGGACGCGCCTGATCACCGATTCGACGTTGGGCGCGCAGCTGAAAAAGAAAGCGGCCACGCCCGGTCCGTGGATCGTGCGCCTCGGCGGCTTCGGGGAAATTCTTCCCTACCACGAGAATCGCGTCACGATCGATCGCGGCCGCAAGGACAAGCACGGCCTGCCCGTGCTGGCGTTCGACGCCGAGTTGAAGGAGAACGAACGGAAGATGCGGCCGGATATGGCGTCAGAAGCTGCGACGATGCTCGAAGCCGCCGGCTACAGGAATATTCGCACCTACGACCGCGGTTACGGCATGGGCCTGGGGATTCACGAAATGGGTGCGGCGCGCATGGGGCGCGACCCGACGACCTCGGTGCTTAATGAATGGAATCAGGTGCACGCATGCAGGAACGTGTATGTCACCGACGGCTCGTGCATGACGTCCGCCGCGTGCCAGAATCCCTCGCTTACTTACATGGCGCTGACGGCGCGCGCTGCGAACCATGCCGTCGAAGAACTGAAGCGGATGAACATCTAGGAAGCGGTTAGCGGTTGGCGGTTAGCAGTTGGTCAGAGGCGCACGGCGCTCCCGAGCCCCCGAGCCCCGAGTCCGAGAAGCGAAACATGAATCGACGTGAAGCACTTCAGCAAGTCGCCTGGCTCATGGGCGGCGCCATCTCCGCGCCGGCAATTCTCGGCGTGCTCAACGGGTGTTCGGCGAAGCCGGGCGCAGGCTGGAAGCCGGTGTTTCTCTCCGAGGAACAAGGCGCGCTGATCGCCGAGATTGCCGAGATGATCATTCCGCGCACGGATACACCGGGAGCGACCGACGTCGGTGTACCGGCCTTCATCGATACGATGCTGAAGGACGCCTACCCCCGGGAAGATCAGGAACGCTTCATCGCAGGTCTCCGGGAACTCGAGACCCGCGCGGAGCGCGAATACGGACGCGCGTTTCTCAGGCTCGAGCCGGCCGAGCGCATGGTCATCGTGCAAAGCATCCATGACGCTGCGATTGCAGCAGAATTGAAGCTGTCTCTGCCGCCGGCGAAATTGCGCCGTCCCTTCATCCTGATGACAAAGGAGCTCGCGCTGCTGGGCTTTTTCACCTCGCAAATCGGCGCCACGCAGGTGCTGCAGTACGACCCCGTCCCTGGCGCTTTCCGCGCTTGCGTTCCCGTTTCGGAGGCCGGCAACGGCAAGACCTGGGCGCTCGAGACGAGCACGCGGTTCTGACCGCGCTGGCGCCAGAGCGAGGCGCTCGCGGCTCACGAAAGCCTCAATCGGCGCCCGCTCCTCGAACTCTCCGTTCCTCGCACTCGTCCTGACCTTCAGGCATCGCCCTTCCGACGGCGAATCAGCCTTTCCCTGAGCGGGTTTCGCGCGCATGTCCTGATCCCGCCTCAATTTCGACGAATAGCGGCCGATGGAGACAACACTCTTTCTGCGTCGCCGTCTGACTCTGGGCGTTTTCATGCACGACACTGACCCGCTTTTCCACACGCACGTCCGCGCCGATCGCCTCATGGTGGGCGCTCTCTGGGCGCTTGCGGTCCTCTCGTTTGCGTTGGCGCCCTGGTATCAGACCTGGGGCCTCGCGGTCGCGATCGGTATTCCGGCGGCGGGAATACCTTCACTGATGGCGTACGCCTTTCCGGGTTCGCTCGCGACGCGTCTGACAGTCGCGACGGCCCTGATGGTTTTCTGCGCGCTCAATATTCATCAGGCCTTCGGCATGATCGAGCTGCACTTCGGGATCTTTGTCCTCCTGGCGTTCCTGCTCTGCTATCGAGACTGGCGGCCGATCGTCCTCGCCGCCGCCGTCGCTTTGCTTCATCACGTGTCCTTCAACTTCTTCCAGCAGCTCGGTTTCGGCGCGATGTGTTTCACGAAAACGGGGCTGGGCATCGTCGCGACGCACGCGGCCTACGTCATCGTGGCGACCGGCGTCCTGTCGTATCTCGCGGCGGTGCTGCGGAACGAGGGCCTGCAGGCTGCGGAGCTGCAACACATGGTGAGGCGCATGACGGCCAGTAAGGACAAGGTGGATCTCACGCACGCCGGGGGCGCCGTGCACAGCGCCGCGGGCCGCGCGCTCAGAGCCCTTGTCACGCGATTGAGCAATGTCGTCGCGTCGATCGCGAAAGGCACCGACACAGTAGCGGACGCCGCCAATGGCATGGCCACTGGCAGCGCCGAACTCGCTGAACGAACCCAGGTGCAGAGCTCGGCGCTCACCCAGACTACTGTGGCGCTCGGACAGTTGACCACGATTCTGCGCGGCAACGAGGATCAGGCGCGACAGGCGACCGCCCTGGTCGAATCGGCAGCCGAAGTGGCGGCCCGCGGCGGCGACGTCGTGTCCGAAGTCGTCAACACCATGGGCGAGATCAATCGCTCCTCGGCGCGGATTGCGGACATCATCGGCGTCATCGACGAGATCGCCTTTCAGACCAACTTGCTCGCACTGAACGCCGCCGTCGAAGCGGCGCGCGCCGGCGATCAGGGCCGTGGCTTCGCAGTAGTCGCTTCGGAAGTTCGCAGCCTTGCACAGCGCAGCGCGACCGCGGCCAGGGAGATCAAGGCGTTGATCGAGAGCTCGGTCAGCAATGTCAGCGCGGGCAGCGAGCTGGTCGATCAGGCCGGCGTCACGATGACCGAAGTCGTACGCAGCGTGCGACGGGTGACCGACATCGTGAAGGATTTCCATCGCGCAGCTCAGCAGCAGAGCCTGGGCATCGAGCAGGTGAACCGGGCGGTGGCGCAGATGGAGGAAGTCACCCAGCAGAATGCTGCGCTGGTCGAATCGATGTCGGAGTCTTCGGATCGGTTGCGCGAACAAGGCGAGCAACTGATGGATGCAGTCGCGTTGTTCGGCGTCAATGGCGAGGGGCGTACGGCGTCGTCAGGGACCAACGCGCATCTGCCGTCGATGGAGATGAACGTCGCGCGGACTCGTGCTGCCTGAGAAAGCGTTCACGGGGGCCTGACGTCTCACCTCAGAAATCGACCTCCCTCGACTGAAATCCGTCCGATTCGCGTGTCTGCAGGCGTCCGACATTCGCACACGATCGCCTATGATCGTTGCGCCCGGTTCACTGTCGCAGGAGTGAACGGAGTGAGTTCTATGGCAAGCCGAGCGCGAAGCGCCGGCCATACGGGCGAACCAAGGAACTGGTACTCAGCGAGTCTGGCCGGTGACGGCGCCGAAGTTGCACCCTCGGCTTCCGGATGGCACATGACTAAGCCGAAGTCTTTTATGCCTCGAAGCCACCTTTCCATTCTATCCGGATAGCCGCTGCTGACGGAAAGGTTGTACACGCCAGCGAAGTCTGAGTTGTGCGCCAATCCCGCTGCTCGAGCGAGCTCGACCATGGCAGGCGCCCCGAGACGTTCTATTACGAACGCCTTCAGGCCGCGCCACTCGCGAGCCACCGTCGATCGTATGCCGACAGAACAACCATACCGTCTCTGCATTCGTCGGACGAGCGCATCGCGAACTATGGGCAGCTGATGCACGTGCTCGTGACCGTCGATGAAGTCGGGGGCTCGGCCGAACAGGTCTTCGAAACGTCCGAGCTGACGGTCGATTTCGGCTTCGAGGGAACCACCGGGGACTCGTCGTGCTATGTAGGTCGCCAGCAACCAATAGCCCAGCTTCATCCGCGGCGCCCCTGGAGATTCCGTGAGATTGAAGTGCAGACCGACTGATCGTCCTTGCGCGGCCTCGATCAACGTACGGGCCAACGGCTCGCAGCACGCGCCGTCCACGACGCAGCTTGCGGCGCTTATAGCGCCCTTGGCCATCAACTCAATGATTGCGAGAGATGCTGGTTGATTCAGTCCAAAATCGTCCGCGCAGAGAATCACGCGACGCGGCGATGCTGCGCTCACGCTGCAACCCGTGACGACCCCACAAACACCCAGAACTTCATCAACACATAAGTGAGAACCGCCACACCGACCAGCACGATGCCCAAAGACAATCGATAATCCAGAGGCGTCCACTGAAGCAACGCTGCGTAAGACGCACTGTTTATGATGAATCCCGTGAACGAGGTCGCCAGGAAACGGGCAAACTGCGCGACTCCGAAATCGGTTCGCTGAAACGTCAGTCTCGCCTGCCCGAAGTAGCTAACCACTACGGCCACACAATACCCCCCCACATTCCCGACAAGCGGATGCCAATGGGCAATCGAGACCAGAGCCACGACTACGCCATAGTGAACTGCGGCGGCGACGGCTCCTACGAAAACGAATGAAAGGTAGCGCAGCGTGCTCATGTCAGCAGCGCCGCCAGGACGCCATGGACGGGTAAAACAAGCCTGCGTCGGGCGGCATCAGGTGACCTGCCGAGGGCGCGAAGCGCCTGCCGCGCTCCAGGCGCTCGAGCCGTCCGGCGCCGCGATATGTTCGACATGCTGACGTGATTGCGCATCGGACTTGATTGACCGCGATATGACATAGAGCGGGCGCCTCTTCACCTCATCGAAGATCCGGCCGACATACTCCCCGACGATTCCTATCGCGATCAACTGGACGCCCGCGAGAAGGAAAGTCGCGGCCGCGAGAGTGGTAAAACCCGGAATAGGCTGCCCGAATACGATTCTCTCGATGACGATCCAGGCGCCCATCACGCAAGAGACGATCGCACAAAGTACTCCCGGGAGAATTACCGCACGCAGCGGAAGATTGGAAAACGCAGTGACCCCAGTGAACGCGAGTCGCATGAGGTTCAGAGCGTTGTACTTGCTCGCTCCCATGGGGCGCTCTTTAGGCTCGAAGGGAATCGGCTCCGAAGTAAATCCAGCCCATGCGTATAGCCCTTTCATGAAGCGGGCGCGTTCTGGCAGCGCGTGCAGGACGTCGATGATTTTGCGGTCAATGAGGCGAAAATCGCCGGCGTCTCGTGGGATCTGTACATACGAATCGCTGGAAACGAGCCTGTAAAACTGGCGAGTCAGCCACCGTTTGGATGCAGACTCATTGCCCCGACCCTTGACCCCATAGACCATGTCCACGCCGGCGGACCACCGCGCAACCATCTGCGGGATAAGTTCGATTGGATGCTGGAAGTCGGCGTCGAGGACGACAGCGCAATCCCCCACTGCGGCGTCGAGCCCGGCCTGTATCGCCGCCTCCTTACCGAAATTGCGCGAAAGCTCGACGTAGTGCACTGAGCAGCGCTTCGCCACCCGAAGAATCTCTGCGGCAGAGTTGTCGGTGCTGCCGTCGTTGATGGCGACAATGTTGACGTGAGGAGCGAGCCGGATCACGCATGCGTATAGCGCCTCGATGAACGACGCGACAAGTTCACCTTCGTTGTGCACCGGCACGACGCAGGACAGTACGAAGTTCCGCAGAGGTGGGGGACCTCCATCGTGCAGGTCACAGCTCGTTCTATTGTCTGATGTCGCCACATCGAACATTGGGCGCCTCGTAGGGTTCAGCAGCAACGGTCAAGTGCGAGTTCCGGCAGTGATCGCCGCGAGATCGCAATGCTGGCCAGCGAAAGAAAAGAAGGGCGTGTTGCGCCGGCATCGACTGTTTTCATACTAGACCTGGCATTGGCCCAGAGAAGGAATTCCGGCGGTCCTTGAACAAACACACCTCGATGCCCTTGCGAGCGGCGTTGTGATAGCTCCCCCTCAGGATGCAAGCTCACGACGCAAACGCATGAGGCGTCAGAGTGCGTCGCTGGGTCAGATCACTGTGCAAGCTATGCAGGAGAGGCGCCGCAATGTGAGCGGGTTGTGTTCGCAGAGCATTCCTTACATGAGGTGGTAAGCGAACGAATGTCGTCTGGAGCAAGTTCCAGCAATGCATGAGACGTGCCGCATGTAGGTAGGTCGCTGCCTGTTCGTAGATTTCCAGGAAGCGAGCGCGGCGCCGCTATCGGCCGTTTCCCTACAGGACGGTGCAAGAGGTCGTGCACTCACATGGGCTTTGCTTAGGACACGCCGAAACCGCGCCGCGACAATCCAAGTGGTGGGACTTTGTGTTGTAGCAGTTGCAAGTACGCAGAGTAGAACTTACAGCCTGCTTAACACGTCTCGCGGTGGCTCGCGGCGACACCGTCGTGCGCGTGAGCACATCCTGCGCTTCGCACGACACATCTCCACGAAATCTATTTCGATCGGCCACATAGTGATGACCCGCCGGCCGAAGGCGGTCCCGGAACATCAGTTGTAGCTGAACATGCGAAGCCGGAAGTCGCCCGTCCTTGCATACTCGTCCCCGGCGAGAGCGCCCAACGGGTATCGATCCGTAGCCTCCTGGATCCGCTCCAGGATTGTCTCCATCGACTCGACCTGCTCGCGCTTCCTTCGATCGATTTTTACGAACGTGTCGCCAGCGCCGATCTGGAAGAGGGTGAACACGTCATGCGTGACGCCACGGCCATCGGGCGCTGGCCTCACCTCGAGGATCCAGCGGATGAACTCGTCCCACTCCGGCATCTCGGACGCGGTCTGCTCTGCTCCCTCTACAAGGCGCATACCCCGCCGCCCGTTCTTGCGTTCGTAGTCTTGATGGGACAGCCAATTGAGGGGGATCACGTCGCACGAGTCTTCCTTGAGGTCGATCGACGCGCTTATCGCATCGGCAATCTCCGGCTGGACCTGGGAATAGTGATATTTCAGGAACATCAGCTCGAAGGATCGACTTGACCTGTTGAAGTAATACCCGATATAGCCTGCGAACCTCCGTTCCGTGTAGATCATGCAATCGGATGGAGTCGCCTCGACAAGCTTGCCGCTAAGCGTAACGATGTCGCTTCCCTTCGCAGCCAATGGCCAGATCGAGTTATGCAGGTTGACTGCGGCGACGGCGGCGATAGCGCACCCGCTAAAGACGCCGACGACCCTGCGGCGAGCTGGCGCGGCGCTGATTGATCCGGCGATGTCCATGGCCATCAGCGTCCCGAGGATCGCCACCGGCGTCACCACCACGATGTAGAATTTCCAGACTCCGGGGTGCCACCACCAGAAGAAAATGACGAACGTCGCCGTCCAGAGAAGCAGCAGCAGACGCGCGCGTGCATGTGGCCTTTGCCTTTTCACCTGCACCGTATTCCAGACGACGATCAGCGCCAGAGCTGCCACGACCAGCAAGCGGACCGGCTTCTGGGCGACGCCTGGCGGCGCCGAAATGAAGGTAGAGACCAGGGATCTAAGGGCGGCACGCATGCGGCCGGTATCCATGGTGCGGAGCTCGTCCCACGACCCATGCGTGTCGTTCGAGATGACGCCGTAGTAGTTCAACCAGAGGTAGAAGTCGCGAAAATCGGCCCCGGGGTGCGTGCCCCAGAATGCGAGCACGTTCACGCCGAGGGCGATCAATCCCGAAAGCACGCCGATCTTGAACACCGCCCAGAATCCGGCCCTGCCTTGCGCGACGGTCAGGTAAATTGCAAGCGGCACGAGGAAGAATACGTTCACCTGGTGAAGGAACAGGCTGAAACTGAACAGGCCCGTCAGAACGCCGATTTCCAATCGACCAAGAGGGCGTTCCGGTCGGGTAAGGACGATGGCCGCGATCAGCGTATCCAGGCCGAGCAGCGGCACGTAGGGCTCGAGCTGCGTCGCGAAGATCCAGAAGCCATTTGAAAAGAGAACGAGCGCCGCGGCCGCCACGGCCGCTCTGATCGAGTGGGTCAGGTAGTGGACGATCACATAGACAGACCCAACTGCGACCATTGCCCAAAGGACGCTGTGGACCTGCCCGGCGCAGACCACGTCGCACCCGAAGGGACCGAGCGCAGATGCGAATATCCGGACAATGGGCTGATAGAGAAGGTGATGCGAAAAGAAATACCACTCCCCCACGACCGTCCTGGCTGCGAAACCACTGGACATGCCAGAAAGCTCCGCTGCCCGGAGGGCGAGAAGCACCACAGCTGAAAGAATGCACACCAGCGCCAGTCCCAGCCTTCCGACCCTATGATCACGATTTGCGCTCATTCCTGGAATTTCCTTGATTCGCCGCTTTCCGGGCGCGGCAGATCAGACGGTCACCGGGCTTCTTGCATTAATCCTGAGGTTACGTTTCGAATGCAAGGGTCAGGCCGGTATCTCCGGTCAGTGGACGCTGTTCCTCGCAGCCAACGCGGGGGAAGGCTCATAAATATCTCAGTCTCTTGAGGTCGTCATCCCGATCACTGAGTCCTGCATCAACTGGTTGTATCCGATCAGCCGGCGCGTATCTCTGGGGGTCTTCCATGAGAACACGCTCGTGTGTTTCGGCCTTACGGTGGCTGCGAAGCTGAAGATCTGAACCTTTCGGCTTCATTGGCATGGCGATCATCGGCGCTGATCGACTCGTGGCCGTCACCCGCACTTCACGTCCCGCACAGCCACAGCGTCGGGATGTGGAATCCGAAGCGCACCTACGAGGGAAACCCTTCGTGCTGTGTCAACGTCGCCAGTGAGCCGCTGTCAGCGGCTGCATGACTACATCCCGGGAGATCCGGACTGTCGGGGCGATAGATAGGAGACTGCACAGCCCGGGCCGCGCGGCAGCGATAACAACAGTTCCATCCCCTGCACGCCGCGACTGACGACGGTGATGTCGCGATGAGTTGTCGCGGCGCGTGGCCGGTGACGACATAGAGTTCGGCGTCGCCGCCGCTATCCGCGTCGTTGTGGCGGCCGGCGCCGATGGCCTCATAGACAGGCTCTCGACCTGTGCCGAGGGTGTCTCGCAACTATTCGACGCATGTCAGGAGGTTCCAGCTCTCAGCAACACGTCGCGTCTGAGCCTCGCGTCACTCTCGCGTCTCTGCGTTGCTCTGCTGGTGCGCGAATCCTGCCAGCCTTCCAGGAGATACGTTGCTCATCGGAGTCCGGCCAGCGTGACTTACCGGCGCCTTGCCTTGCCTGGCGAGACTTCACCCGAGACTCGCCAAGGCCAACTCATTCACTCGACCGTGAATTCAGCGGGAGCTAGCAGCGTCGTGGGCTGCGTGCTGGGCGCCACGGCCCCGTAGGAGCCGCCCGGGCCGACCATCCGGAACTCATCGTGGAACAGGGTGCGACGGGTCACAGAGCCGACTGGCATGCCGGCTTTCCAACCCTTGTAGATGCCCATCTTGAAGTAGGGCATTCGTTCGTCGTTATAGGTATTGGGGCCTTTGGCCGACAAGACCTTCTGCGCCGTTCTTCCACGCCTCGATAATGACCCTGGCTTCCATATGACCATTTGATGCGAAAGACCCAGTCTGTCCATCGGCCTCTCGCGTACGTTCCGAAGCTGAAGCTGCGGCTCCTGGACGTTGCCGCTCTTCGTGATTGAGTCGGCGTCCCACTTGTTGTTGAGTTTCCATATGCCCTTAGCAGCTCGAGAGGGAAAGAGGGGGATTACCGTGGGTCTCGCCGCTTATCCGGAATCCCATGCCACTGCGCGACGATCTCCCACGCGACATTGTCGGGGACGTAATCGTCGGGCAGATAGATGCTGAAGGCGTACCAGTACTCCTGATTAACCTTCGGGTCCGGCGCAATCACCCGGACCTCGGTACGGTACGGAACGTTGCTGGTGTAGCGGTCGAGATCGGAGCGCATGCCGTAACGGCCGAGGCGTTTGACCGAGTTTTGCACCGATGGAGCATTCCCGCTGACTCTCAGGCCAGCTGAGCGAGTTCGTCTCGAAGTTTCGTGTAACGTCTGCGTCGGCGGCGCGCGCGGATTGGATTCCATCGAACAACCAGGCGCCGCCGATCATGCTCAGAATTGCAAGTAACCTTGTGCTCATCACTCCGTCCCCATGTAAAGGATGTAAACGATCTCAGATTCAATCGATGACTTTGACTCCTGTCGGCGTCGCGCAGGCTCTGGTTGCCGTCCGCATCGAAGGCCGTAACGCGGAAATACCAGACGCCGGGCAGCAGACCCTCAACCGTGTAGCGGGTTATTCCGGGGTTGCCGATCTCGATAGTGCGTTCCAGAACAGCGGGGTCCAGGCCATAGTCGATCCGGTAGCTCGCGATTCCGTTGAATGGCGATCCGTCGAGCGTTTCGGTGGGCGGCGTCCACGAAAGAGTGGCGATTCCGACGGCAGGCAACTCCATCGCTTGCGCCTCTGGGGACGCGAGTGAGTCGAGATACTCCTCCGAGAGCGGTTCGCCGATCGGCTCCTCCACGCCTTCCGCTGCAATCGACACACCGATGTGCGACATTCGCTGGATCGGAGTTTCCGTATGTGACGGTTGCAAGAGAAAGAAGGATCAAACCGACCGGTGCACGAGCGGCAGCCAGAGAGATCTTCGTGGATAAGGGTGGAGTCATTGATAGCTCCTATGCGGTGAAGATGGGACAAGCTCGGCGCGAAAAACATATCGCAGGATTGCGTCGCGCGCCGAGCGCGATCAGCTAATGATTTCTGGAAACCTCCCGGTTGTTTGTGTTGTCGCGCGCAACGACTCGTCACGCGCGATTCGATCTCGACGCTAGCGAGATCGCATGCGCTTGTCACACTGTCGAAGATCGGAGACAGCAACGGCGTTCGAACTAACTTCAAAACTTCGCGTGTGTCGACAACGAGTCAGGAGTGCGATTTGCCTGCGCAGTGTCAGTGCATTGCCTTCCATCGTAGATAGAGAATCAGCACTGCGGCTCGTCGCTGAATCCAGTTGGATGACGCTGCGTCTCGCTGATGGCGCCCTCGCCCACCACCCTGCTTCGCAACCAAAGAAACCATGCACACGGGCTTGAATCGACGACTGTCATCCGGACCGCTGTTGCGAGATTGTTTGCGATGAAGATGACTGCAGCCGTTTCGGACACGCCCATAGCAGTGCATTCGGCGCGCATTCGACGGCGGAGGAAGTGCCGCGGGTTTTGGACCTCACGGGCGTGGCCGCCGTGCTGACCGGATGCGATTCGGGCATTGGCTACGAGACGATGCGCGTGCTGGCTCTGCGCGACGCCCACGTCATCGGCGCGGCGCGCACCACCGAAAAAAGGGTGAGAGTCGTGCGAAAACGTCGTCGGATGCGCGACGCCTATCGTTTTCCAACTCTCAGACTTCGACCCGGTCGCTGCTTGCGCTGATGCGATTCAGGCGATGCAGACGCCGATCGACATGCTGATTGTTCTCTCTCGAGCTTGCGAAGCGACGGCAGACTATGTGAGCGACGCCCAACTGCCTAACTCTCCACCTACAAGGTGTTGCTTGACTTGTTGGTGGAGTGGCGTCATTCACGTCGCGGGCGCGACCGGAGAAATCTGAGGGCCGCATGAGTGACGTGAAGATCTCGGCCACTGTCCCGGTCGGCAGCCGTCAGGACGCTTCGGCGCTGGCGGCGCAATCCCATGGATGTGCTGTATTCCACCTGGACCCGCTGGCGCATCCGTCCCGAAGTCTTTCAGCACCATTGACGCATCGCGCATGAGAACCTCGAGCGATTCAGACGCGTGTGGGAGAGCGGCTTGCAGTCGTTCGCTGTGAGGATCTTTCCCCAAAGCCGGGATGGCGGCATATTTCCTGCAGCGGCTTCAACTGACAGCCACGAAGCCCGGCGTCGAAGGTTTCATTCATGGCGGCTCTCGCATGAAGTGGAAGGTCGATATGAAATTTGGTTTCCGGCTCGCCCCAGCACGCGACCGCGGTTGCGAAGCGCTTCGGTTACTCGAACGATCAGCTGTACAATGACCTGCGCCCGCTTGGCGTCTGTACAGCCTCTTTGCGCGCGGCGGATACCAGATATGTACGCGGCCGTTCACCGGGTTCGCCGCATGATCTGCAGCCTTGTCTAGCCTCGGGACGACCATCGCGGCCGATTCCTGACTCAGCCTTGGGAGATACGCGTGACCCGACTTGTCCACACTCTCGGAGCTAAGCATTTCCCAACGCTTTACTTTCTTGCCAAGTACCACCGCTCCGCGAGGAAGGTCGCCTCGCAGAAGGGCGAGCGGGACAAGTTATTTGGCGAGTTTCTCAGTTCGTGTGAAGGCAAACCCTGCCTTCAGATCGCCGTCAAGAATGAGTTTGGTCGGAAATTTGGCCCGAATTGGGTAAGCGTAGACAAATACGACACGAGCGACTGCATCGACCGTCATGATGACGTGGAAGCGCTGCAGTTTGCGGACAACTCGTTTGAAGGCGCTGTGTGTTGGTCAGTTCTCGAGCACGTGCCTCATCCGGACAAGGCGATTCAGGAGCTTCACAGAGTGCTGAAACCAGGCGGCGTTGTGTGGGTTCAGCTGCCCTTTCTTTTTCCGTATCACGAGTCTCCCAGGGACTACTGGCGAGTCACACCCGACGGGTTGAAAATGTGGATGCGGGATTTCCATCCCATCGCCTGCGCATGCGACTACTGGGCCGGCAGTAGAGTCGTCGCTGCCACATACTTCTTCGGGCGCAAGTGACGCCGCTCGCAGGCGAGGAATGGAATCGCCGCGGTTGCCGCACATGCAAGTTCTAACGCTGGCGGATGTTTTGCTCGGTCATCGCGGGCGCATATCCGGTGCAGCTGCAGGTGTTGCCAGGACTTCTGACATTCCTGACGAAGCTTGTTTTCTGCAGTATTTTGTCGTCCATGACAATCGGCGCCGGAGAGCCTGCCCTCCTCAGCGACGCCCGCTTCCTCGTCGGACTTGAAATAGCCGGCTCGCCATCCCGCTATCTCTAGCCGGCGATGCTCATGCTGCAGACGCCGACTATCTCGCAGGTCAATGAGTGTGCGCGACGCACATGGCTTCCTTTGGGGCCTGCCGTCTCAGGAACGGCGTGCTCGCAAAGAGACCCCTAATGCTGGCATCTTGAGCATCGCAAACTGTAAGTTCGGCGGCCAACCGCGGCCAGATCGGTAGCGCAGCCGCCAAATCACCGCGGTCATCGCGGGAACCGTTTCACGCGCCATTGGTTTCGTCTGCGGATCGATCACGACACGTCGGGTTGTCGCTCACGGGCGTTGGGTGGAACAACATATGCAGAACGCTCACGAGTGATTTCGGATACCAAGACATAGCGGCTGGGCTGGTGTGCTCTGTCGCCGAGGTTGTAAGAACGGCGGGAACTCGGATGGATTGTGAAAAACTTACAACCAGTGCACCGCTGAACTGCGCAGCCCAGATGTCTTCCCCAAACAACGATCAGTCGGGCGCGGCGCGTCCGAAAGTTTCCGTAATCGCGCCCCTTTACAACGAGCAGGAATGCGTTCGGCCGTTGCACGCTGCGATCGTGCAGTCGCTCGAGCAGTTGGGCTGCGCTTTCGAGATGATATTCGTGGACGACGGGAGCACAGACGGGACGGCCGCGATCGCCGCCGAGATCGCGAGCATCGACCCACGTCTGTGCATTGTCAGGTTCAGACGCAACTACGGACAGACTCCGGCGATGGCGGCCGGTATCGAGTACGCAAGAGGCGAAATCATCGTGACGATGGATGGCGACTTGCAGAATGACCCTGAGGACATAGGGCGCTTGCTCGAACAGCTGGATGAGGGGTACGACATCGTCGTTGGCTGGCGATTCAATCGACAGGACAAGCTCCTTTCCCGGAAGATTCCATCGCGCATAGCAAACTGGCTGATCGCCAGGATGACCGGGGTTCCGATCAAGGACAATGGCTGCTCACTCAAGGCGTATCGCGCATCGCTCATCAAGCAGATCCCTCTCTACTCAGAGATGCATCGATTCATCCCCGCGATGGCGTCGATTGCCGGTCCTCGCATCGCGGAGATCAAGGTGCGACACCACGCCCGCCAGTTCGGACAATCGAAATATGGACTGTCGCGCACGTACAAGGTGCTGCTCGACCTGCTGGTGGTCAAGACGGTTGCGTCATTCACTTCTCGACCGTTGATCTGGTTCAGCTTGCTGGCGACGCCGCTTGCTGTTCGTCGGCGCCGCAGCCCTTGCCCACTCGTTCTGGGTCTGGGCGACGAATCCGGGACCGTTGCCGCTTCCGGTGGCCGGCGCCGGCATCATCCTGTTGTTTTCGGCGTTCATGCTCTTCTGCAGCGGCGCCGTGGGCGAGCTCGTCTACAAGCTTGGCGATGTACGCGAAGTGGAATTCTCGCGCCTGACTCAGCGAGTCTGGGGCGCGACCGGAGAAACCTGAGGGTCGCATGAGTGACATGAAAATCTCGGTCATTGTCCCTGTCGGCAGCCGGCAGGCCGACGCTCAGGATCTCTATGCTGATTACAAGAAAGGTCTGGCGATGCTCGATGCGTCGTACGAGATCATCTTCGTCCTGGATGGAGTGCAGCGCCGCTTTGCCGAAGGGCTTCGCAGACTTCTCGCCGCAGGCGAGCAGTTCACCGTCTGCGGATTGACGCGATCGTTCGGCGAGGCGACCGCTTTGATGGCTGGTTTTTCGAAGGCCAACGGACAGATCATCGTCACTCTTCCGGCTTATCACCAGATCGAAGCACTTGAGGTGCGGAAGCTGGTCGCAGCGCTCAACGAGCATGATGTGGCGATCGGTCGACGCTGGCCGCGCGCAGGCGGAGCTTTGGAACGCTTTCGTCGCTGGGCGTTTCACGAACTGCTGGCGCGAGTCACACGACTGCAATTTCACGATCTGGCGTGCGGCGCGCGGGCGTTCAGGCGGCAAGTACTGGAAGAGATTCATCTCTACGGCGACCAGCATCGCTTCCTCGGCATATTGGCCGATCGACAGGGCTTCAGGGTGGGCGAAGTCGATGTGCGTCAGTCGCCGAAAGATCGGTTCGAGGGCGTCTACCGTCCCCGTGTATACGCACGGAGCTTCCTCGATATTTTCACTGTGTTCTTTCTGGTCCGATTCACGAAGAAACCGCTGCGCTTCTTTGGAATGCTGGGGATCACTACATCAGGGCTGGGTGCGGCGTGGATATTGCTGCTGGTTGTGCAACGCTTCTTCTTCGATCAGGCGCTCGCGGATCGTCCTGCGCTGCTGGTCGCTTCGTTGCTTCTGGTGCTCGGCCTGCAGCTGTTTGCCCTGGGATTGCTCGGCGAATTGATCATCTTCACGCATGCTCGCAATCTCAAGGACTATCAAGTCGCGGAAGTGATCCGATTCGAGGGCGCATCCGAAAACTCTGATCCGCAGCCCCGGTCGCCGCGAATCGCGCGGCCGCAGACGGAGGCTGCGATCAGCAAGCCGGCATGAAACAAGATTCGGACTTGAGCGGCAATGCATGAACCTCGGGGTCCCCCGATGTATCTGCGCTGGATGAGCTGAATAAAAACCATGCTGGTCCGATCATCAGTTCATGTGTTGGAAGGTTCGAGGCTGAACGGGATCGCATGTCCGGACTGACCAGCCGATCGATGCTTCGGGCTGGGATATGCGCCGCATGATTTCGGTTGACAACTATCGGCGGTAAAACAAATCGGGGGGTCGCAACCCTGCGGTGCGCTCCAGACTTCGAGCCCCCGGTGACGGGGTTGCACAGAGCCTTCATGAGTTCGCTCAGATAGCCACTACAACTTTGCGCAGCCGCCAACCCTGGCGCAGAAGACCCAAGAAGCGATGTCAGCGCCCCGCACCATTGGAGAGTACGATTGGCTCTCGCCCCGGCCGCTCGCGGCAATCGCATTCGCCGTCCTGCTCGCCGGCTTGTATGCGCGCTTCAAGGGTCTCGGCACGTGGCCGCTGGGCGTCGATGAGTTCTACATTTCCCGTTCGATCGACAATGTGCTGCGTTCCGGTCTGCCGGAGTACGAATGCGGCGGTTACTACCCGCGTGGGCTTGTCTTTCAGTATGTGGTCGCCGCCTTGCGACTGACCGGTTTGACGCCCGAATTTGCAGGTCGGCTCGTCACTGCCGCCTCGAGTCTGGCGGTATTGCCCGCAGCCTGGTTGATCGGGAAGCGGGCTCACGGCGCCGCCGTCGGCTGGCTGGTCGTCATCGTTCTGTCGATCTCCGTCTGGGAGGTCGAGATGGCGCGGTTCGCCAGGATGTATGCCCCATTTCAGGCAGTCTTCGCCTGGTACCTCGTGTTCTTTCTGCAATACACCGTCGACCGCAAACGCTCGGCGCTGCGGCCAATGATTCTGCTGTCGGTGTTGGGCGTGTTCTTGTGGGAAGGCGGTGCAATGCTGGGGTTGACCAATCTGCTGCCGCCTCTGATCAATCATGACCAAGGTCGGCTGAGGCGCCGAGACTGGCTCTATCTCGGCGGTATGACGATTCTGTTCATCGCGATGTTTGCCTTCGTGCAAATGGATTTCCGCGGCATGGCCGATCCGGCGAATCTGCCATCCGACCTCGAACCCGACAGAGCGCCGGATCGCCTGTCACCTCCCCAGGCGCCATTCACAACCCTTCCCTTCCATACGGGTTGGATGCTGTTGGCTCTCGCACCGATGGCGCTGGCCGTCGCCTCTTTGCGCTGGATAGTTACGCTGCGAACACGATGGCTGGCGGCGTGCGGATTGCTTGCCGCCCTTCTTGCTGCACTTCTTCACCAGTATCTGGCCTGCTTCGCCATCCTTTGCGTCCTCATGCTCATGCGATGGATCGATTGGCGCGATCTCACAAGCCGCCCGGCGCGTCCTTTCGTGATGGCAATCATTGCGAGCGCAGCGTTCTGGATCGCGTTCAGTCTCGGCACGACGGAGTGGCGCCCGGCGGCTGCGACAGGGGGTTCGCCGCAGTCGGAATGGTTCGCGCTCGCTCTGGCGTTCCTGGGCTTTCCCAACATACTGGCTGAGATTGCGCTGCCCTGGGGTCGCGCAATCCCTTACCTCAGCCTGGGACTACTTGCATCGCTGGCCGCGCTCACCGTCTCTGCAATCCTCAGCAGCGAACGGGAAGCTGGCGCCGTGCGCACCCTTCTGATCGCGCTGCTCGTTCTCGTGCTTCTCATTGGAGCGAGCGATCCTCCTCGCCATGAAACGCGCTATGCCTTTTTTCTTTATCCGTTGATGATCGTGCTTGCCATTGCAGCGGTTGCGATGCTCGCCGAGACGTTGACCTCGGTCCCCCGCCATCAAACCGCCCTGACCGCGCTTTGCGTATTGGCGCTCTATGCGCTGAGCGAAGATTTCCAGCCCCGACATCTACTGACGATCGACAGCCGCGAAACCAATTTCCGTCTTGGTCTGAAGCCCGCGCTGAGATCGCACTACTATCCGCGCGCAGACATCCGGGGAGCAGCCGACTGGCTGGCGGAACGGGTGCGTCCGGGCGACATCGTCATCAGCGGGATACCGAACCTGGACGCCTACTACGCGCAGATCGACTATTTCCTCCTCGATAGAGAGGATCCGCGTTATCGCGCCTATGCATGTGAGAATGCGACGCTGGAACGCTGGACCAATCGCCCGCTGTTACGCGATATTGATGACATCAAAGCGACCGGGCGCCAGCGCGTCTTTGTGGTCGCGTTCCCGGCGCCTGCCAAGCGGCTCGGCTCGGAAGTCTTGCAGCGGACGTGGCGGCTGAAGCCGCTCTGGACTTCAGTCGATGGCCAAATCAACGTACTCGTGCTGACCGGAAACCGACAGTGACGAATCGCGAATCCGCCGATCCCGCGGTCGTGTACGAGACGCTTTTTCAGAACATTCAGGACATGGCATCGTCATATTCTCGTCCGGGCGCCTCATGGCAGCGTGGTAATCCTGTCGACCAAGTCGCTGGTTCAAGCGCCCTGCAGGAAGTGATCTGCCGCTTCGCTGGCGGCAAACATGCTGGTTGGCGCCCATACAGCATCGTCGCTCGCTGTGGAGATCAGATTTATAGGCGGCCCGTCAAACGCATTCGCCGCCTGATTGGTGATCGTGCTTTGGACTGCGGGGATCGCGCATTCCGTGCCACGGTCGTTCCGAACCGGATTGGAATTAACGGCGTCAGCTATTCTTCAGGATCCAGTCAATGCAGCGCTTCGTGCTGATCGCCATACCGATCCTGGTCTTGACCTCTTTTCTGGTCAGTCTTTCGTTGCTGCCGCAGCTAGCCAAGCTCCTGCCGGAGGTGCTCAGCGTCATTGCTGCGGTGTACCTCATTGTGGCAGGCGTCGGCCAACGGTTCCGGTTCGTACCGGTGAAGTATTGGCTCGTATTTGGTTTGATGATGATTTGGATCGTGTGCGGCATCCTTGTGAATGCGGTGGGTACAGGGCCCATAGTTCCAGGCGCCAGAATCTACCTGCGTGTCCTTCCATTCTTCCTGCTGCCCGCTGTGATCGACTTCCAGGACGACCAGATCCGACAGCAAATCAGACTAATTCTCGCGCTGTCCCTGATACAGGTTCCGGTAGCTATCGCTCAGCGCTACATCATCCTGTCGGAGCACCTTTATACCGGCGACCCGGTCTTCGGCACTTTGATGATCTCTTCGTACCTGTCGATCTACTTGATCTCCGTCGTTTGCGTTCTAGTTGGCATGTTCATTCGCGGACGGATATCGAAGCGCATCTTCATCATCCTGTTCCTGGTCCTGCTCATACCGACCATGATCAACGAAACCAAGGGCACGTTGCTGCTCATGCCCCTGGGTGTGCTCGCCGCATTCGTGATCGGGTCGCCTCCACGCAAGCGACTGGGCGTCGTTGTTGTGTCTATCTCTTTGATAGTTTCGTTCGGCGCTATCTTCATCCCTGTTTATGATGCGATGAACGCATACGCGCGCTGGCGTAAGCCACTCGCCTCCTACTTCACCGAGGAAGGAAGACTTGAAGGAAAACTGAACAAGGATGTTGAGCTCGGTACGACCGAAACCCCAGGTCGACTCGATGCTCTCACTGTCCCCTTGCGATACGTACTGCGTGACCCCGTGCATGCTGTGTTCGGTCTGGGAATCGGAAACGCCTCCGAGTCCGTGCTTGGCGAGCAATTCACAGGTGAGTATTTCCAGAAGTTTGTAAAGTTCACTTACACGTCCACGGCGACTTTCTTGCTCGAATTTGGAGTGGTTGGCGCCGCGTTGATATTCCTCACCTACTGGCTGATTTTTCGTGACGCGCTTGCGGTTGCGCGCATTGACAATGGCATCCGAGGCGCAATCGCCGTCGGATGGTGCGGCGTCACGCCGGTAATGGCCCTTGCGTGTTTCTACAAGTCACCTCATAACAGTGAGGCGCTTGTCTACTTGTACGCGTACTTCTCTGGCTTAGTTGCGACGTGGCGAGTCCGGATGGCGCTCGGCATCGCTGACAAGCGGGTATACAAGCAGGCAACCGGAATTCGAGTCGTGGGACCGACGAATGCTGCAACGTAAGCACTAATTTCCACATTACGTGCGCGGTCGTGGCTGCCGCCTTCGAAAGCTGGCTTCCGCTTGCTATTAGCGCCTCGTAACCGACCACTGCTTTAGCGCCGCGGTCACTGCACGGCCGTACAAATAGACGGATTTGAGACCATACTGCCGAAAGAACCATGTGGTATAGAAGAATCCATCCTGTAACTTCAGCATCCGTCGCTCGAAAGAATTGAGTTCAGCGTTTCCCCTGACGCCGACGGAGTAGCCCAAGTCATGGAGTAGTTCTCCTGAAATGGTCTCGAGCTCTGTTATCTGCTTGGGGCTGAAATACGTACGCCACTTGCCGGAGTTCTCGATGATCCGACCGGAATGCGCCGATTCGTTGCTTGCATCGAAGTAGCGCATGGACGATTCCAGGAGTGATTGATCGAAGGCCAGCCCCAGGAAAGCGCAAATTCGCTTGATTTCCGCGTCGGGCGAAGCAGTGACGTCTTCATAACGAACTTCCAGGTACCGATGCGGAGGTAGACTGGATCCTTGCCGCCGGCCTTCTATCACTGCGCGTTTCCACCGCCAAATAGTGTGGCGCGGTTGGTAGCCCCATCGCCGATGAAACGACTGGGCCGCATCGCGACCGTCGCGAATGATGTGTACGAACTTTGCCGTTGGAAAACCCGCGGCGAGTGAGGCAATGTGGTGCGTGTTTGCCGGCGACTTGTCACCCCAACGATATTTGTTCTGCCGGTTCGCAAAAGCCATATATATCTGCGAAACGATTTCGCCGAAGTTTGAGCAGTCACCCAGGCTGGCATTGTCGAGTACGAACGGCGCTCTGCCGTTCACCTGCCAGTACGGTTTGGTTGCTCCGATAGCGTCAGCGAGGCGGCGACGGTTTTCCAGCGCGTTGAGATCACCGAATCGATCTATGTTTGCCAGGAAATAGGGCAGGACTTTGGATTCATGGGGGAACATGTACAGTTCTGGGTGTCTGCCGAGACTCTCTGCCAGCATTGTTGTCCCAGAACCGTTCATTCCCACCACGAACACGGGTGAGTCATCCATAGTCGGTTACCTCGACTACACTGGAATCTTTCCAGGGAACGATGTGCGATGAAACAGAAACCCAAGTCTTACGCGCGCCAGAACATGATAACAAATGAGGCGAGCTGGGCCGAAGTTACGGCCGAAGGAATGTAATCCAGGTGATCCTGATGGAGCGCGTTTCCTCATGATCGGCCGCTCGAGTATCAGCTCTGTTCGATGGTTGACTAATGATCGGGTCCTGAGCCGCGCATAGTGACGCAGGAAACCCGGACTCCTGCGACAACCCGCGAGCATACGATCCAGCAGAGAGACGAACACGCTCAATAAACTGGCTCCGCAAAACTCCGCCTTTCGCAAAGAGCTGCGATTCATGGCTCGCCGCACGAATCTGGCGCTCACCCTCAGATGCGGCGAAACTTCACAAACATTTCCACATGTAACAAGCACAGCCGGTCATTACTCAAGATTGGCCTACTTGCCGTCTTGTCGCCATCGAAAGTCCGCAGCGTCAACTCAATGCGTGCTGTGTGCTGCGCCTCCTCGTTGGCAACCTCACCCGGTGGCGCACGAATCGCCAATAAATTTGTCTCATGGCGTTCACGGCCTCATAGGCGGTCCTCTGCCGCCAGCCAATCGCGCTGGGACCCCAACCCGGCGGAAAGGAATATCCCCACAGCTCCATGAAAGGACCGAAAACGCTCTTGGCCCGCTGAATGACTTCAGGCCTGCTGTAGTACTGGTCGATGTCAGCCTCCCTCCCCGAAGTCTTGTTCTTGATCGGCAACGGCCTTTTCTGCTCTACGCCGATGCGACGCAGAATTCGCGAAAAGTCCTCTTGCATGTTTTCGAATCGGATCACGTCATCGAATCGTTTGTGAGATAGCACGCTCCAGTTGCCGTACGGTAGCTTGTAGAACTTCAGGAAGTACGTCGCGAAATCCGCGTCGTTGTCTCTGATGAAGCGAAACCTTTTTTGATCGGCATTTGCAAAGATTCGGTGGTAAATGCCCTTGTAGCGAGTAGCCTTGGCCGGGTCCGTGAACTTGTTCTGGTGGTTCGTTTTGCACTTGAAGTAGTGACTCACCACCTGATCCAGGGGGTTGCGAATGCACGAAAAGGCGAAATACGACTTCTCGTCGGGTTTGGCCGTCCGCAAGAAATCAAGATACGTAGCATGCTTGAAAAGTATTGGAACGCCGTTGTAGCTCTCCCGAAGTTCTGTGCTGATGGCCGTAGAGCCCGTCAAGGGCAGCTCAACGAACACATATCTATGTTTGTGACTGATGATCATCTGCGTGGCCCCGGTGCGTAGTGATCGGACGATCCAGCTTTCCTGTGGAGCTCATATCATAGCGAGGAGAACGGTATGCGCTCTCTCGCGCGAACGCGATTTAACCAATCGAATTAGCGGCGTCGCCGCCCCAACTCAAAGTGATGTGAAACTCCCGCCCACCGACTATCTCGCTGACCATTCTCAGGGTCGCTGACGGATGCTTTTCCCCGAAAACCGGCGACACCCAGCCGAGAGGCGGATCCTCGGATCCGCGAACGATCTCAACACTGCAAGGTCCCTGGTCCAGTTCTACCCGCATGACGCCATCATCGCGCCTCGCCTCGACCAGGCGATCACTCACGATCTTCACATCGCAGTCTTCGGCAAAGTGCAGGTGCCGACAGACTTTGTGCCGCCCCTGGCACTCAACCATGTCGTGAACTCCGATACGACCCGACAGTCGCTCAAATACCAACTCTCTTCTGTGCACGACCGGATCGCGCAGACGTGTGTAGCCGTCGTGTGAAGCAACGAGTCGGTCGAAGCTCTCGTCACTCGTCCATTCGTGAGCGGTTACGTTGGCCTTCCGTCCCCATATGAACTTGCCCAGGTAAATGGACTGGTCCACATCGTCAACCACGAGGGTATTGTGAGCCGCTGTGCTCCGGAAATAGTGACGCCACTTCTCCTCGCCCTGATACGAAAAGGTTCCTGGATCAATGAGCCATGATCGACCAAAGCGCGATACTACGAACGACAGCGCGTCAGCGTGAGCGTGGGCTGCGGTTGCGAGATATCCGAGCGGGGCCGCGTCCGCGACGACCCGAATCTCTGCGGTCGATCCGAAATCCTGACCCATGATGTAGTAACCGCCCTGTGGAAATGCGCGCTTAACGGCGCCTCTCGATGTGCCGCGCCGGGCGCTTCGTCTGCACGGCTCCCAAGCAGCCACCGGGCGTAATCATCCGGCTTCCGCGAAGTTTCAGCAAATCCGGACGACGGAAATACACTCGGCCCCAATCCAGAAGAGCGCTAAATGGCGAAGACAACGTCTCCGTTCCCAACGGGGCCACCATGCACCCGTCGGAATCTCCGAAGAGCGGGACATTGCCGCCGACGTCCCGAATGGAAGCGATGAACTCCAGCATGCGTTCTATACGGCGCCAGTAGTCGGCATCGAGCGGGTCTCTGCATCCTTCCGCAACGAGCCCGGCGAGAATCAGGAACTCGAGCACGAACACCTGATAGAAAGTAGCTTGCTCCTTGTTGACGCCATCGCGGTGAGTCTGGACATCCGACTCCTTTACGAGGTCTGCGAGGGCTGCGCTACCCCATTGTTCGAACTCCGGCCAGTATGGCCATGTCCTTGTGGCGATATACATGCCCGACAACTCACCGATAAGGTGATTGTTGGCTGATGAATATCGCGATAAGAAATTTCTGACGAAATCCGTCTGCCGATAGACCGAATCAAGAAACTCACGTCTCAGTCTATCGCCGCTGTTGAAATCAAACAGAGCGCCGCTGTAGCCGCCTGTCCATGACCAGACGAAAGCTCCAGCTGATCAGGCGCATTGCCTGCTCGAGCGCATTGTTCCAATTCACGCCGAGCATGTACGGATTCTGTTCGAGCCAGGACTGAAGCTGAGAGCGGAGGAAATCGATGTATTTCTGATCCCTCGTCAACAGGAACGCCTGGGCGGCAGTGATCCACTGATGGTGGCGATTGAGCAGTCTCGTGTATTTCACCTCGCCGAAGGCCTGGTCGTCCCGGTAGTCGAGACCCTTTCCATATATGAGTTGGGATTCGTGACCACTCACGGGATTTCGAGTCCAAACGGGTGGGTTGCCGACCTTTACGCCGCGGCGTCCCATAAGATCGACTCTCACCTCTCAGCATCGGCGCCATTGCCTGGCTGTAAGGGCCAGGCGGAATTGCTGCATCGGAAGGCCACAACCACCCGGACGGGCTCCTGCTCGGCGCCGGAACGGACCAGGCGCCGGCCAATCGGTTGCGCTCGAGAAAGGATAGAAATGTCTGCTGCCCGCGGAAGACCCATTCCGACGGCTTGGTTCCTTGAAGGCGTCTCAGATACCAGCTCAGCTGCGGCACATGCCGATCTCCAATCCTCGGTTACGTGCGTTCACGTTCTGGCCGAAAACAGGGCGCGCAGACGCTTGGCGATGTACGGCGCCGTCGGCCCTCTATTAGCCTTGTTGGCGCGAAACGCCTTGATGGTCCTGACAGGGAAAGCCATCAATATCCTAATGAGCGGCAGTAGCCTCGGGCGGGGCCTCGTCAGATCGTAACCCCATGCTTCCATATCCTTCCCGGACACGTGCTCCAGGATCCATAACTCCTCCGCGCTGAGTTGGCCTCGCCATCGACCAACTGAGCTTGAGAAGATGCCCTTCGCAGATATCGGCGCGGAACTGTTGTGTGTCTCGACCTCGAGCATCGATGGTTCGAACGTAATTCCGAGTTTGGCGCAAAGATCTCGCACTACGTGGTCTGGCCTTGTGACCAGCTCTTCGTAGCGCACGACGGCGAAGCGGCCTGGAAATCTTTCGCGCAAGCGCCTTCCTTGCCGCATCGTCGCACGCCACAGCATCGAAGTAAGGACCGGATGATAGAGAGAGGCGAGGCGCTCCTTGTGACGTTCCGTTGTGACACGCCATCTGCCCTTGTACGACAACAGGAAATCTCGCGGATCGCGAACACAGATCACAAACCTGCAGTCGGGGAAGCACGCCGCGATGCCTTCAAAGTGAAAGATATCTTTGGGAGTATTGTTGCCCCAGGTGTGCTTGCTCGCGCCGAGCATCTGCGCTCGCATGAATTTGTCCAGCATCTCACCGAGAGTGGCGCTTCCCGCAAGACGGTCCTTCAGCCCGGGATCACGGGTCAGCAGCGCGTCGATGCGCGGCTGATCGTCCACCTGGTTATAACGACCATAGATCGTAGTAAGCAGTTCTACGATGTCGCTCCGCTCTTCAGCGCCTGCGCTCGGCCATCTTGGCGACCACTTCACGTAGATATCTTCGAAAAAGTGATTCTCGCCTGACATGAACAGGGTCGAATGCCGTCCCAGAATCTGCGCCGTAAGCGTCGTTCCCGAACGGGGCGTCCCGACGACGAAGAGGGGTCCCGATGCTGTTCGATCATGCTCCATGGGAAGATGCACGTCGGTAAACGTCTGCGATGAGCCGGGCGACAACGCCGATTCGAATTCTGACCAGGCATAGGCTCGATTGACCTCCCCGATTCGACGGGCCAGCTCCCGATTTTCGTGAAAGAGCCGGATGCCGCGCGCTGTCGCCTCGACCGTGGGATGTTCAAGAACCACGCCATTGCGTTCGTGCTCCACGACATCCGCCATGCCTCCGACCGCGGAACACACGACCGGAAGCCCGGCTGCCAGCGCCTCGAGCAAGGACACGGGGCAGCCCTCGGGATACGTTGTTGGAAACGCGAATATGTCGGATTCCGCGAAAACGCGCGCCTTGTCCATGCCCCGAACGTAACCGGTGAAGGTAATCCGGTCTGCGAGCCCATGGGCGCGCACCCATTTCTGCATTTGTTTCTGCTCGGGACCATCACCCGCCAGAAGCAGTCTGACGTCCTGGCCCGATTCAATCAGGCTCCGCACGGCTTCGAGAACTGTATACAACCCCCTTGGGCGCTACGAACCGGGACAGGAACAGCACGCGCGTTGCGGCAACCTGCTGGCGCGGCGGCATCTGCTGCAGCACGTCGACCGTCGAACATCGCCGGCACGACCACGACGCGTCCGGGATCGAAGCCAAGGCTGACCAACTGCTCCTTGAAAGCTTTGGCAAGCACCAGCGTGCAGGTCGCCCGGCGGAACGTCGCGAGAAAGAACGCGCGCAGCAATGATTCCTGCGCAGTCTGGCGATCTGGGTCATCTCCCAGCCATGAAACATGACCACCCGGTTGCGGAACCGGATCGCTTGCACCGCCAAGAGCAGCATGCCATCGCGCAGAATGGATGGGAGCGTCAGAGAAGGATTGATGTGGACGCAATCCGGCTTCCACTCTCTGATCGTCCTTGTGAGTTGCACGACGTCGAGGACAGGAAATATCCAGTTCCGTGGCGATCGCAGGCCGCCCGGCCGGCTGCCGATCGGCAAGTGAAGGAACTGCGCCTGCTGGCTCGCGCCGGCCATCACCGACTGGACGACGTGGACAACCCCGCCCGGCTCATCCAGCTGCTTGGAAAGAATCACGACCCTTGTCGGCCGTTCGGTCACGTCAGGCGTTCGCAAGGACGGGAGAGTGGTCACGTGAGCTGAATCTTTCTACGAGATCCTTGGTGCTGCGAATGTTCCCGCGGCTCGAAGCGCCGAATACGATCGATTCGACATTCGGCTGTCTGCATATCCATTCGATGGCCTCCCTGGCGGGAATGGCGCCCGAAGCGAAAACCGACATCGCAATTGCCCGGAACTTCCTCTCCGTCAGCGCGCGTTCGTATGCTTCGAATCCTCCGCACATGCGGAACCCGATCTTGTTGATGTTCGAGCATACGATGGGGTTCTCGATGCCCGCGTCCGCGAGCACATCGAGCAACCTGGGCATGTTCATGGTGATGAACCCGGGCTCGGCGTCGTATCGCTCCTTCACATGCCGCGCAAAAATCGGCAACGCGTCTTTGAAATTGAGACCCATGAGCAGATCCACCACGACGTTCTGCAGGAAGATCACAGGCGTTCGCAGCCCCTTGAACATCTTCATCTCCGCATCGATAAGCAGCGTCGCCATGCCTTCGACGTCCTTCTTCGCCAGCGAAACTCCGCCGCGCATCAAGGCGTCAACGACGCCTTCGTCCGGCATGAAACGCCGCAGGGCGCCGAGCATTCCGTGTTCCGTTACTGCATTCCAGTATTTGTGCGCATATGGCATGCACGGATAGAAGGTGAAATCGTTGTAGCGTTCCGAATTTGCCCTGACGTGATCGCAGATCTCACCGATCCGATCGTGCGTGGTGCACATGAAAGTCCTGATCCCTTCTTCGTACGCAGCATCGAGTACATCAATGATCGCGCGCGTGTCCTGAAACCGCATTGCTTGCGCGCGCGCCTTCTCCTCTGACATGTGATTGACGCCAAAGAACTGGTTGTCGCCGAACAGAAGACGATCCATAACACTTACGTGCTCAGGGAGTTTCGAAGCGAGGCCGATTTCTCGCGCCGCCGAAGAACGATCGCAGGAACCCGGGCCTATGCCTGGATTTTTCAGGCAATGCGTCTGTGGCTTTCACCCCGGGACCGTTGGCCGCGTCTGCAAGCATCATCTCGATTGAAAGGTCCGTCACCAAGGCGTCCCGGAAGGAACTGATATTCTCGATACCGCGATCCTCAATAGAGCGCGCAAAATGATCGAGTTGAGAGGAGTATTCCTCGCCGCGCATGTAGAACCATACGCGCTCCGTCAATTCGGTCGTGTAGCGCACATTCCATCCTTGCCTGTACCCGCCAGGTAAAGACGCGGTCGCGCGCAAATAGACCTGACACTCCTGGCGATCCGCATAGATCTTTCCCGCAGTCCCCCACACCGTGATCTTGGTGGTCATCTTGCGGCAAGCCTCATCGCTCCAATTGACGGAAACCTGCGCAGTCCTACCCTCACTGAAATACAAAGTGCCGAAGACCTCGTCATCTGTGTCCCGCGAGAACACCTGACCCAAGACTGAACCGCCGGCGCCCTGCGGAGCACCGAAGTACCAGTTGATCAGGTTGATCGGGTGCGCGGCGTAGTCGAACATGCAACCGCCCCCTTCGGCTCGCTTCGTTCGCCAGGTCGAACCCTTGGGTTGCAGCACGACCGGGCCATACGCCTCCGCCAATGCATGGCTCACCTTGCCAATCGCGTTCATGTCCAACAAACGCTTTACTTCCTGGAAGGCGCCGACAAAGCGGTTGTGATATCCAACCTGGCTCACCACACCTTTTTTCTCGGCCAACTCGACGAGTTCTCGCCCTACGGATGTGTCCAGGCAGAACGGCTTCTCGCAAAACACGTGCAGATCGCGTTCGAGAGCGGCTCGCACGATTTCTCCATGTAAGGCTGATGGCGTGGCGATCACAACCGCGTCTAGCTCTACCTCACGCGTCATGTCGCTGAAGGTCTCGAATGTGCGTACGCCCGTGTACTTGTTAAGTACGTCAAGCATATAGCGAGCGGGGTCGCAAACGGCCTCGACGCGTACGCGCGGATGCGAATTGATGATGGCGAGATGGGACAGCCCCATCCTCCCCAAGCCGACAACGCCAAGTCTGAGCACATTCACCTCATCAACGGCATGCGAACAGGCCAAACGTTTCCAAAAAGAACCCCAGGCTCGAGATGCGGCCTGACGACGAGGCCGCTCATTCTGAGAGCAGAAATCGCCTCACGTTCTGAATCAACTCGGCGGAGGCGTGCACAGGCACGTTCTCCGGTACGTCACATATTCTCCCGGCGAGGAAGTCGTCGAGTAGCTCGCTCAGGTGTTTTTCATCGTCCGCAATCCAGATTCCCTGCCGCCCCCGTATCCACTTCGCGGTATGAACCTGATGATCGGTAGTGTGCTCCCCAAGCGCTTTGATTCTGGGCAGAAGCAGCATCGGTTTCTTCGCCTGCATACCCGCCAGCAGCGAGCCCATGCCGACGTGCGCCACCAACAAGTCGCACCGCTCCACCGTCGACTGGAAAACGCTCGGGGAGAGACTCCGGATCCACTTCACGTGGTGCGGCACGTACTCTCCATTGCCTATCTGCACCAGTACTTCTGTTATACCTCTCGAATTGCTCCATTCATCGATCGTTAGGACTAAACGTTCGAAAGGGAACATAGATCCCACGGAGGCGAAAATCACAACACGCTGCCCCAGTATTCGAGACCGTTATTGCGTGCGACCTCCGGCCACTGAGAGATGCACTTGCTGGCCCATCGTGCAGCGTTGCGCCCGGATGTGGACAGCTCTTCACAGTTCGCGATGCTGTCGATCCACAAGCTCTTCACCCTGAAGAACCTGGCGATCACCACGGCGATCAGTGCAGGAGCCGAGCCCGTTGTGACGAGAACATCCGGTCGTTCACGCAAGAAAACAAACAGCAGCTGCAAGAAGACGATGCTGAAACTCAGGGGGTTGCGGCGAGATACGTCCTTTATGGCGTAAAACCTGCGACCCTGCACTTGCTCTCGGTAATCCTTCTGGACGCTGCAATACGCGATACCGAGATCATCGAAAGCCGGTTTGAGCCGCAGCAACT
Organism: uncultured Gammaproteobacteria bacterium; assembly: GCA_963723505.1. Lineage (GTDB taxonomy): Bacteria > Pseudomonadota > Gammaproteobacteria > Steroidobacterales > Steroidobacteraceae > Steroidobacter. The sequence continues at coordinate 846,893 of CAVRQU010000010.1, read as the reverse complement.
GAACCCAATGTCCGCCGCCGGAAGCCACTGCCAGAACCTTCACCATTTGATCCCCGCGGTTGCTCTACAGCAATTCAAACCTGCTGCACTTCCGGCGACCCCATTAGACGGCAGCCGGGACATCATTGCGGAAGGCCATCAAGATTGGCAATCAACGCGCTGTAGTGGAAAGCCGAAATGAAGCTGTCTCGCCTCTGCTGAGGAGGTCTCCGGAAGCCGCTGCACACCATCGCTTGCGTCGAGAGCACGGTGCCAATGCAAGTTGTCGATGCAGACTCACGAGCGGCAAGAGCGGTTTTCTTGTTCGAGGACGCGACACAATTTTGTACTTTGAGCCCGAGATCTCACCGGCTGGGCGCGCGTGGATTACTCGTGGGCGGACTCAATTCTCTTGTGCGAGGCTCCATTCGTTGCGGACAGGAAGCCTGGCATACAAGGTAGCAGGTGTTAACGAGGCAGGCCGGCCATCTCCATTCGCACTGCATACAAGTTCTTTCCAGCGGTCACGTGCAGCGTCTTCATATCCGGCTCGCCGAAAGCATTATTGGTGATGATGTCTTCCGCAACAGGGATGAACTTGAGCAGTGTTCCCTGCGTAGGATGACGTAAACGCCTAGGTTCCTGTCCAGCGTCTCGGCAGTTCCAGACCAGCGGACGCATACAGATTGCCTTGACTATCGATGCTGACACCGTCGGCGTTGCGGCCTGGATAGAAGTCGTAGAGGACGCGCATGTTGCGCACGCTTCCGTCAGGTTGCAGGTCATAGGATCGAATCAGCCGCGCACCCTGCGGCGCTGGATTGCTCTCGACCAGATACGAAGGAAGAACTCCCGGATCCCACGCAGCTGCGCAGGTCCTTCTTTTTTCTTCAACAGACCGGCGGCGCGCTTGCGGTTAGCTCGTGAGCTGGCGATCGATTGCGGATCGCGTGATCGCCTGGCGGAAAACGGGCGAATCGCTGGTGGTAGCGCTTGCTCTTCGAGGGCTACGGTTGCCGCGAGGGTGCTCAGGAGGCGGAGGCAGCCGACGCCAGGCACGTCGGAGCCTCAGCACTACAGAGAGCAGCTTGCGAGATCTCAAGCTGCGGACGAGAGAGTGGCGTCTATCGCCCAGTCTCCAGTCCGCGCGCTTGGGCTTATCCGCCCGCCGATCTCACTCGTGCACCAATTTCAGCGTCGGCGGTACGGGGCTCGGGACCCTCGGCCCTGGGGCGACAAGCTTATAGCCATCTGAACCGCGCGCTATTCGCAGCTCGTCGTGATACAGCGTGCGTTCGGTGATTGGACTGTCGTGGGTCAAACTTCGCCGCATTCCAAAGCGACTTGTAGATGCCCATCTTGAACCAGGGGCCCTTGATATCGTTGTAGGTGTTCGGACCGTTGCGGTTCACAACGAGAACCCCGTTCTTCCAGACTTGCAGAATTCCGGAGTCGTCATAGGCCCATTTGATTCGAAACACCCAATCCGTCCATTTGTCAGTTGACTGCGGCCCCAGTGGAAGTGCTACACCCTTCATATCCGCAGCCAATGTCGGCTGCGTAGCCGCCCATCTGACTTTCAGACGCCATTCACCGTTATCGATGCTCAACGCGACTGGAGGATTGTGGGTGGTATCCACGATCGCGCCGTCAGTTGTCTCTTGATCTTTAACGTGATGCCATTGCGCAACAGTTTCGTCGAGTTCGTCATGCGCGTACGGCCCGGGCAGATAGATGCTGAACCCATACCAGTATTCCTGCCCGATTACAGCGCAGTTATCCCTACTCACACTGACTTCGGTCCGGTAGCTGGTGGCGCTTGTCAACCGGTTCAGGTAAGTCTTCATGGCCTGCTTGCCGTTCCGGGTGAAGGAATTCTGTACGGTCGGCGAGTTACCGGACGGGCTCAGCGGCGACAAGCTGCCCCCTTCGAAATCCGCCGTATAGATCAACTCAGCTCCAACGGCGCTTGAAGGTTGAAGGCCAACAAGCAGCAGGGCCAAACCCATCGCGAGAACCAAGGATCTTGCCGGAAGTTTCATCAAGAAAGTCTCCTCTCGTAACTTTAAAGTCTGGAGCGCCCGCAGAGTGCTAAGCGGATTCCGGTACGTCACGGACTGAGGAGAAGACGAGTAGCGGGTACACGACGACCTACCACTCGGCAACCCCGCTATCCCGGACGATCGTCCGTTGGACCGGAGGCTTTGCGTCCCCGCCTTTCGGCAGGTTTGCCCTTCGATACGCTCAGAAGTATCCCGCCCCCCACACGCATTCGCAAGCAGGCGACGCACTCAGGGCGCCCGAGGTCAACCCTGATGGAGGCGTAGAAAAACTAATGAATCCTGAGCGGGAACATGTATCCCCGCAAGTCAGCTCATGATCGCACCCCGAAGCCAGGATTCGCAATCGCGCTGCCGAGACCACACGATTCCCCGCACAATGTGCCGCCGGCGCCTGCGAGCCTGAACGGAACGGCATGTGTCGCTCTATGCCGACGTGCAGACCGGCGGCGCCGCCGAGGTTCGACGTTTCTCAACTAATACTCGACACGTGCGCCTCAATAGGTCGATCGCAATCCGCCGGGTAGCGAGCGAACGACCGGGATGTCCGGGTAGCCAATTCGGGCCATGCAGTGCTTAGTAATCGCCTCTACGGTTCCTATCTCATCGGCGGTAAACGACCGCCGCCATTTTCCGGAGTCCGGTCGAATTTTGAGCTTGTTGATCTCGGAGAAAGGGTCGCCTCGTAGTCCGCAGAACTGAAGAATGCTTTGGAGCATTTCTGATGGCCTTGAGAGCATCTCTTCGTAATGAACATGCATCACCCGTTTCGACTCGATCCTCTCGACGCCTTGCTCGATGGCGTGCACCTCTTCAACCCAGTTCCTTGCGGCGAGCGCAACCATTCCGCCTCTGTCGAGGTGCATCTCACGCGGTGTGCGGGCGTCTGCCCACCACACGGGGTGGTCCATCCACCAATGCACATTGAGGAGAGAAGCCGTGACCGCTCGACCGTCCCGCCACAAGACTACATACTTTGCCTCCGGGAACGCAGAGTCGAGACAAGGGATTCTTCGATTGTTCGCCGTACGCTTCAAAACTATCGCCGACGCCCCGTGGTAAGCCTGGATGCGGGCAAACCTGGTTCGCAGGTTTTCCCTGACGGTGTCTTCAACCGACCCCAGGCACTGGCCGATGGGAAGCCCACACGCTTGGTATACCGACTCACCCTCGACCGGCGTTGGCACGAGCCGACGCAGGAGATCTCGGCGCGGGGTATAGGCTTGGCCTTCCTCGGCAAACCAAGCCCAGTTTCTCAAGGCTTCCGAAGAGCGGACGACTCTAATGGCGTGCTTCGATATTGAAGCTCTTACACCGCGCACGTCGAAGTTGCTAATGAAGGCGCACTCGGGGTGGAGGCTTAGCAGTTTGTAGACCAGGGTTGTGCCGCCGCGGCCGGGTCCCAGGAGGAAGAGCGGGTTTACGTTGACCATCGATGGTTTCGACTTGGTTGGATGTTGCTGGCTAAATGAAGAATGGCGCTACCGAGTTCGATGGGCCAGCCAGACGTCATCTGACATGGGAGTAAGACCCGAATGAATTTCTAGATTAGAGCCTCATCGAGTGCAAGATCGGTTTACTGAATCCTCGCTCGCAGCGACGGGCGACATTCCCCATGGCAGCAAGCCGTCTCGCTCGGTGTGATCCGCGCCTGAATTGCAGTGTTCTGTGCATGCGGCGCGGCGGGCGGACTGATCGACGGGACATCGCGACGGCATGTCAGTTCGCCCTCCCTTAGCCGCTGCGAATCGACCGATTGTGACCAGCATGTGTGCATGCAAGGTAAGGACTCTGTGACACCTATCAGGGTATGCGTGGTTGTTGAGAACCATCCTGCCGTCGTAATGGGGGAGCCCAATATCAGGCGCACCTGTTGGCGAAGGCGCTGAGCGAAAAGAAAGACGTGGCTGTCACCTACCTTGCTCGCAGGGCGCCTGGCGAGGTTGAGGCGAGCATTTTGCCGTACAGGGTCGAAAAACGGATCGGACGCTCCCGTGGCGAACCACCGCGTGGCGCCTTACTGCTCGATTCACATGCGTTGTGGAAAAGACTGGTGCCTTGGCGACCTCACGTCATCTACCAAAGGATGAAGCAGAGTTACACTGGAGTGTGTGCACTCTATGCGCGCACGTTCGGAATTCCACTCGTCTTTCATTGCGCACACGATCTGGACGTCAGCACGCGCTGGCTGAGACGCTTCCGCGCCCGTCACGTACCGCTGGACATCGTCGAATCGATAGTCGGAGCTGGGCTTGATGAACGCTCAGCAACGTATTGTTCAAACAGAGCGCCAGGCCTGCCTGCTGCGCCAACATTTTGGCTTGGAGGCGTCAGCGACGATCGGAAACTTCCAGCCGCTTCCGACCGCACTTCAGCCAAGAGTCGCCGGGCGCTCCTGCAAAAGTTCTCTGGGTCGCCAACTTCAAAGACGCAAAGCGGCCCCACTTGTTCGTACATTTGTCGGCGCGCTTCGCTCGAAGATCCGACGTAGAATCTATGGTGGGAAGATCAGCAACAGCATCGTGGGGTCGCGTTCCTCCTGAGTCAGATCGACGCTGCCAAGAATTTGAAGTATCTGGGTTCGCTTCCCGTTGAACAGGTCAACAATCTGATGTCTCAGGCCGATGTGTTCGTGAATACAAGCCTGTATGAGGGATTCCCGAATACTTTTATTCAGGCGTGGAGTCACGGGGCCGTGGTTGAGCCACTGTCGACATCGACGGTGGAATGGAGGCGCAAGGCGTCGGTTACTGCGCGGGCAGTTTTGATCGCCTGGAGAAGATTATCGACAGACTCATTGCATCGCCGGAACAGCGACAGGCGACAGCCCAGCTAGTGTTTGATTACGTGCAGTCTCGTCACTCCCTCGCGAATGCATCGACGTTGGCGGATCTCATCGTCACAGCGGGCCGGGTGAGCAGGGACAGGGCGCGAAACCGGCTCACTTCCCCGGGCAGTACACGCATCCCGCTCGATTAGGGGCTACGCCTTCAGGCGACGCTTCGGCCCTCTGGAGCGGCTAAAAGTCGGAAATAGGTCCGTTCGAGTTCGCCGGCGATGCGCGCGTACGTGCGATGCTGGCGAACCCAGCACTGCCCACGCTCACCCATGGCGATCCGCTCAAGCGCGTCTTTCCTGAGCAGCCAGATCACCGCTCGTGCGAAATACCGTGCTCCCCAGGGAACGCAGATCCCCGCATGGTGGCACGCAGCACACGACGCTGCTCGGGTGATCGTTCGCCACGACAGGCACGGCGAGAGCGAGGTACTCCACGAGCTTTTGTCGGCGATGTCGAACGCAGTACATGGGCCTGGGGAAGAAAGGCGAAAGGCAGATTCCGCTTGCGCGACGCGCAAGAACGCTTCGGGGCGCAGCAAGAAGCCCGTGAACTCCACATGTTCACGAACGCCCGAGCTCGCCGCCCTGCGTTCCAAGCGTATACCGATCCTCCGGCCTTTCGCCGTCGCCGACGAGAAGAAGCTTGGCGTGACGCCATGCGCCGGGACGAGTTTCAGCATGTCCACCAGTATCTCGAGTCTGCGCTGAGCGCTCAGCGTCCCCAGATAGGCCAGTGTTATCCGCTGTGAATCCTGCACGCGCTTACCGCCGTTGCGCTGGATGGCCCGCAAGTCAGCTCACCACTCCCATCGGCACCGCAGTGAGCCTGCTCGTACTGATTCCACGAGCCGCGACATCCTTTTTCATCTGTTCACTTTGTACGAATACGTGGGTAGATCGTGGAAGGATCCATCGATACAGCAGCCACGCAGACACCTTTCCCCTGGAGGTAACTCACGATCGCGTAGCGAGCGTTCCATCGAGCGCCCGGCGGATCTGCGCCTCGGCATGGGGAAACGATAACCAATAGAAGAACTTCAATCGTTTTCAGCCGCGCTCTACCACTCCTATCGCCGCGACCAGGAGTTTGTCCCGTACCTGTCAGGCATCGTAGCGATCCGCAGAAGCTAACCTCAACGAAATGCGATCGTGCCAGATACCCTAACACATGTTCCGCAATCTGTGCCGAACCCGTCTCCGAATCCGTAGCGCCGACCCACACTGTACGCCCCCTCCACTCCTGCGCTCCGGACGGCACGCCTCTTGCGCAGATGGCATTACAAAGTCAATCCGTGACCTCGCTCGATAAGCTCTCGTCCAAACAGAACGTCCACATCCACGCGAGGGTGTCGGAAAAGGCTCCTTGACGAAAAAAAGCAACCGGATTTTCCCCATGGACTGCGGAGACCCGCGGCTCCGCAGCGCACGCAAGTCGAGCCGCGTCGAATTCGGTTGGCGATTCCGGGCGCTTCAACCGCCCACGTTCGCTACCGCTTCCTGCCTGACGGCTTCTGCCAACGCAAGCACGCCGATCCAACTCAGGTCCGGGCCTCAGGGCCGTGCAACACGTGGCCGAGAATTTCTCGATCAGAATGAGAAAATGCAGGACTCGCACATAACAACCACCGATCCAGCCGACGACATGCGCCGGCTGAACAGATCGACGTATGGCGGCCACGCCGGTGACGCTCTTGAGCCCCAGGCACAGCGCGACCGCCCCGCCCCAGATGGCGAGCGATGACACGGAGACAGCCGCCCAGCTCGTCCAGCGCGCCATCCGGCGCAGAACACCAGATGAAAAATTCTTCATCAGGTGGCAGCTTCCCGTCGCAATGGGCGGCCCCTATACAATCCGGCGACGGGCAACAGCAAGAGCATTGCCGCCACGTTGTAGAAAGCGAATACCTTGCTGTAGAGAAGGATGGAAACCTCTCTGATATATTGCGCTACAAACGCGGCCGGCCTTTCAAAAACCTGAAGCGTTCAGAAGCCGACCATGACCGGCAACAGGAACGAGCGATCAAGGAATTTTCCTCCGAACAGGATCTGACGATCTCACGGTGGTATCCAGCCACATACGCCAGAGAAGGTAACTCCCAGACCAGATTCATGTTTACGAGAAGCGAGAAGTAGCGCGGAATGCGTAGCTCCGCGTGCTCCCGCGGATGGCAAAAAACATGGGTTGTATGACATTGTCGAAGAGTCGCGTCGGGCCGCAGCTGCCCGATCATCTCCGCTAATCGAACATAGAACGCATATGCGCCCACTGGATCGGATCCAGCAACCGCAGCAATGAAGAAGTTGTCTTATGCGCGGAGTGAGGATCAGCGTCCCGAGAGTCATTGAAGTTGTTGTAGAGGCCATAGCGCAGAGAGCCGCCTGCGCTCAGCGCGTCCGGACTGAATGGCTCAGGAGTCGGCTGCCGGCGTGCAGAATTTCAGGTGGGCGATCTTGAGCATCGCTATACGCCGCTCCCATAGCCAGCAGATCGGCAAATCGCGTTCCTTCAGCGTAAACTGTCTGGTGGAGACAGGATCGAGATACGCCGCGAGCCTTCCCGGCGTTCAGCACCGCCATGGAACCGACACTGAGGCGCTGCAGCATGTGCGAGGCAAGCGTGAGCTGCAGAATGCGAGACTGGAAGTGAACCAGTATCAGCAGAGCAGAACAACGCGAAATCAGCTCGATAAGCGCGCGAGCTTGAAGAGGGGGCTGCGAGATTCCAAGTGAGCAATACGATCGCGAGCAGAGCGACATTGTTGCCGAACCGCGCGGAGGCGACCACCCGCACGAGCCATGCCGCAGCACTCCGGTTTCCGGATCTCAAGTACTCCGGTTGATAGCGCCGAAGTGTTTGTTCCAGACCAAATGAAGCGAACATGCTGAGGACTGGAATGAATGCGTAAAGCAGACTCAAGTACGCCGAAATCCTGCTCCGTCATCCCGCGTACGATCACGATGTAGCTCAACATCGAGATGACCTGCGATAGACGCGGTACATCACCGTGTCGAACAGCGAGCGACGCGCGCTTTTCGAGAGTAGAGCGACATCTGTGCGCGGCTCAGGCTCGCAACTCATTTGGCGCAAGCGCCAGGCATTCCTTGTAAGTCGGCACAGCATAAGCTTCGATGACCTGCGTTGCTCTCCGCGACAAGCGATCCGCTTTATGGATGCTGTCCTGACGCACGAATGAGGCGTACGTGTCCTGGTACGGTTCGTCAATAAACTCGAAAACCCTGCGCAGACACCGCGCCGGATCGCGCACCAGGGCGTCATATTCGAGGATTAACAGCTGGTGCGGTCGGCACGAGTTCCTGTATTGCGAAAACCTGTGAGGTCTTGGCGCTGTAGGCGAGACAGGCCTTCTCGATGCGAGATGGACCGAACGGCCAGAGGAGCTTGGCTCTGCGCTGGCGTTGCGAGGTCGCTGCGTGCGCGCCGACGTCTTCGTAGAGTTCGTTGAGCGCAAATCGCCTCCAGTTGTAGACCATCGATCGGACCACAGAAAACGGGTTGCGGAGAACCCAGATCAGGCGCTGGTGTTGCGGAGCGTTGCGTACTCCGCGTACGCTCGTTGAGATACGTCGTCTGAAAGCAGTAGCGGCGGCGCTGAGGCACATCGACGTAGCCCGCCAGGATGAGGGCGGCGTCAAGTTCATCATCATGCGTTAGCGCGAATTGCTGAAAGCCTTTAGATCTCGCAATGATCCGCGTCAGCATGGTCGTCCCGGATCGCTGACAACCTGCGACCAGCACAGCGGCCGTGAATTGCGCCCAGGTTCTTCAGCAAGGGCGCGTCGCTCTCGCCGCGGCCCATGGTGAAAGCGGCGCCACGTCCGATACTGCCTGAGCCATGACCGTTGGTCCGGGGCAATGTGCGCAGGTCTTATCGGCGGCTGAGCGGGCGCGAATCGGGCGTCAGCCATGAATTCAGGTTCGGCGAAGCTGTCTGGATAGGGCATATTCTTGCGCACGGTCACGCCTCGCCTTGATTCAGCTCGCCCCGACGGCAGCCAGCACCCGAACACCAGAAGCCGAGCGCTCAGTCGACGAGCACAGATCAGTAATGGCTGTAATACTCGGAGCCGACGCGACTCGTACGACTGGTTGAGAATCACCCCAGCCAGCGGGAACTCGGAAAGCAGATCCAGAGCTCGTTGCAGACTGTCGCGTCTCGTGCACCCCTCGGATACAACCAGCGCCAACGCGTCTATTCGCGGCGCGACCACCAGAGCATCATCAGTATTCACGACCGGAGGCAGGTCGCACACGATCAATGGATTCGGCGAGAGCTCTTTGATGAATCCCAGCAGTTCCTCGAGATGGTCTGTAGCCAGCAGCTCCGACGCATTGCCAACGCTTACGATGCTTCCAGCAATAGTCAGCCGCTCAAGACCCACAGTGAAGAATACATCGCGGGCGGTCGCCTTCCCGGCGAAGAATTCATCGATGCTTGACGTGGGCGGCGACACAGCCCAGGTATTTGCAGATGCTCGGGTTGCGCATATCGAGATCAATCAGAAAAACATCCTGATTTCCCTCTCGTGCGATGCTGATAGCCAAGTTCAAGGCGGTCACCGACTTGCCTTCATTAGGCCCAGGACTGGTAATCGCCAATGTCGACCAGTCGTTTGCTCGACAACGTTGCAGGATCCGTGTGCGCAGCATCCGGTACGACGGCGCCGCTTGCGCAAGACCTGACTCCACATCGGGGACAATAATTCGGTTGCTGCCGCAGACTGCAAGATCGTAGCTCAGCGCAGGAAATTCGATCTTTTCATGATCGCTTGTCGGGTAAGTCGGCGCTTCTGCACGACTGCTCGCTACCTGCATGCGTGACGCCGCGCGGCGTTTCTGCCCGGGCTGGCGCCCGGAGTCGGCGCGTGTCTCCGCTAGACGCTTAGCCTTCTCCAGCGCATCAACTATCGACATAAGTGGGATCTCATCGTAACTGCTCCGGAAGATTTCATGCTCTGCGCATATCTACGGTGCTGAGATCACGGCCACAACCACTATAGCTATAGCCGCCAGATACCCGCCCGCAAGAGACCCCAACAGCGCATGCCGTCGCCGGCGATCCCCTGGAGTCAGCAGCTTCGGTATCGCGCCAATCACAGACAGATCGGATAGCTCAGCGACATCATTTGCACTACGAACGTGGGATCGGCGCTCTCTCGAAGCGCCGCCAGTCCCACTGCAATCCGCGCCGCCGATGACGATGCCCATCAGGATGAATCCCAGCCTGTTCGGCGAATACGGCGTCTCCGGGGTGCTTGCCTTTCGGATCACTGTGTATCGTTCTCCCTTTGGCCTCCGCCTCCAAAGTCTGCGCGACCTCAGCCTCCTGCAGCTTGTTGCGGATATCCATCAGCTGTTCTTCGGCAAGTTCGCGATCTCGCACCAGTTCTACGTACTCCCGCTCGACGCCAGGCGTGCTGGAAAGCCTTCGCTCATACTCAGCCATCTGCGCACGAGCGCGCGCGGAATCGAACGCATGGCGGCAAGATTGCCGCGAACGCCGGAAAGCTCCGCCGATACGCGCAGGTACTCTGGGTTGTCGGGAACCACCTGGGGTTGCTGGCCCGCCTTCGCCTGCGCCGCCAAAGCCTCGATTGCAGCTTTCAAACGCCTCACATCCGGGTGATCAGGCGTGTACTTCTGTTGAGCCGCCGCCAACTCCGCTCGCAACAGTGCCGAGCTGCAGTCGCAATGTCCGTACCGGACGCAACAATTGTCGGACTGACCTGCCTCAGCTGTAATGCAAGCAGCGACTCCTGCTGCTCCAGCATGCGGACCTGCACATCGGCGGCATCGACGTCGCGCTGAACGCGTCGAGCGATTGCTCGTTTCGGATCGCGAGACTCCGGCAGTGCATCTCCGTATTTTGACTTGAACTCGGCGATCCGCCTTTCGATGTCGCTCCGATCTGCGCTGTCAGCTCATTGGATTTCGCGGAAAGAAAATGGTGCGCCTCGCGAGCCTGCGCAGCCCGCGTCTCCGGTTGTAGTCGAGGAATAGCTGCGCGATCCGTGCCGTTAATGGCTATTGGCAGATCTGACGATCGGGATTATCGTAGTAAATCGAGAATGCTGAAGATTCGGCCGCCGGCTCCAGCGTAACCGGATCCACTTTTTCGATGGTCGTATCGTGCGATGATCATTCCGCGCCTTCGCCCGCCTTGACTCGTTGAGCCCGGATAGGGATCCATCTTCTCGACGACCTCCTCAAGCCGCTCCGGCGTCATCACCATGCGCTGCACCAGTTCGATCTGCTGGTCCGCGTAGCTGATCACCGTAGTGCGAATGAGCTCCGGGGAATCGATGAAGGTTCGAGCAGAATGGTGGCGCTAGGAGCGATACGATGGCGGCAAGAGTGTAGGCGAGGAAAACTGCGACAGGATGGCGGAAGGAATGATCGTGCCGAGAATGAGCCAGCGCCTTCGCAGGACGGCGGCGTAGGTCCCTAACGTCTGCACCTTTTCGTTAGCATCCATCGCAAATCTCGGCGCTCTCTTCGGTTATGCAATCAACCTCAGGGCTGTGGTTGCAGGCCCTGATAGCGAACTGAAATCGTCACCATGTTGTCTGATCGGTCTCCACTCTCGCCTTCAAACTGTTCCTGAATGTACGAATAGCCGCCGGTCACCGACCAGGTACGAGTCATGCTCCAACTGCATGCGATATCCGTTCGGAAGAAATCCCGATCGTTGTCGCTGGCGTCCACGCCCAGAGGGCGACTGCGGTTTGCGCGCACGGCGCCCGTAAACTGCAGCCTTTCAGTAAGGTTGCGGTCATATTGCAGTCGAACCTGATCGGTCTCGTTGAGTGTCCCCGAACCGGTCGGATTGAAGGTGCGACCCGCGTTAATACGCCACTGGCTGACCTGACCGCGACGTTCAATCCCTATCGTAAAGCCGGCATCGGTCGAAGAGTCTTCAGCCGTCAGAGCAGCCCTTTCAATATCCGTCCGCTGGACCGACACAGCGGCCATTGCGGTGAACGTCTCGGACCATTGATGACGGATCTCAAGTGAAGCGCCCGTGCCGTCTGTCTGGTTGAGGCCGTCGTCTGTCTCGTATTTTGTGACATAGGCGCCCGTGCGCAGGCGCGTACGGGGACTCAGCGTCCAGGTAAGAAAGCCATCGCCACTCCAGTAGTCATAGTCCTCGCGTGAGGTGCTGCCGAAATCGCTGGGGAAATCGTAAGTCACCGTCTGATACAACGCAGACGCCCCGACGCCCAGGAGTTGCGAGAGCTGATACGTATATTCTGGGCGAACCTGGATACGCGTCCGCGTTCCGCCGAAGCGCTCGACACGCCCCGCCTCATCGACGATCGGATCGTCTGGATCGAAGTCATCAAACTCGGCGTCGGCGATTTCCGCTCGAATTTCGTCCTCGTTTCGATAACTACCAACAAGCTCAAACGAGCTGCGCACCGTATCGTAACCAGTGTGCAGATCCAGGTACTCGTTGGATTTTTCCAGATCCTCGTGATCAGGGTACTCCTGAAATCGAACGCGCGGCTTGAGCTCCACAAATGCCCGAGGGGAGCGAATGCCGGCGATCGCCCATAAGTCTGCAAAGTACCCCTCCGCGCTTTCTTCATCAGTTGCAGATGAAGAACCGCCTTGAAGACTCAGGTCAGAGTGGTACTCCGCGCCCCCTTCAACTCCGGGGACAAAGTAAGTCTCGGCGGCTGACGCCGCTCGGGGACATAGCGCAGCGCCGAAAAATACTGCGCCTGCGCGCGAGATAATTTGCAGCCGTGTTCTGGCTTCGGCATTAAGGAACGATGATGACATCGCCGCTCTCTAGGAGAATGTTCTGTTCAAGACTGCGCCCCCGACTCACATCGCTGTACCGGAACACATACGGCTTTTGTTTGCCGCCAACCCCACGCACGATGATGATGTCGTTCAATGCCGCATAGGGGGTCGCGCCGCCAGCGATACTCAAAGCCTGAAGAACAGTGATTGATGGGTTCATCACAATCGCGCCCGGCTTTTGAACCTGACCGATGACATAGGCGACATTTCCGGCGACGGCGGCCACGGTTACGGTCACGACCGGCTCCGGAATGTATTTCTTCAGTCGCGTTTCGATCTCCGCCCGCACCTCAGTAACAGACCTACCGGCAGCCACAAATTCACCCGCGAGAGGAAATGCGACCTTGCCGTCAGGCGTGATCACGACTTCTTTTTGCATTTCCGTCTCTTTCCAAACCGACACGAACAGTCGGTCGCCCGCATGCAGTTTGTAATCGCCCGTCGTTACCTGCGCCGCAACTCCTCCAATGTTCCCCAGAAAAAAGGCGACACTCGCAGCGAACTGGCAAGCCATGCGTTTGGAAAGTGAAAGTTTCATCCGCGCAAAACCTACTCCAGAATCAGATGCATCAAGTTTGTCGATACATGGTCGAGACAGGCTGGATACCCGCCCTGCCACAGCGATCTCTACAGGACCTCTGTTACGAAGAGGTCCACATCAGCCTCAAACAAGTAAATTCCTTGAGTCGTTCAGCGACGCACCTGCACCACATCGCACAGGCCGAGCGACCGTTGGCGCTTGTCCTGCGCCGAGCACCCGTCCACCGAGCAGCTTGGAGAGCACGGCATGAACCGCGGCTCTCGCATGCCAAGCACCCACGTCAGCAAAATGGATGCCATTCCGGGCGGCGAGCTTGCGCGCCCTGGTGGTGATCTCGTTCGCAAGACGCCTGGTATGCGCTGCACACGTATTCGTCGCCTTGCCCAACGCGGGGCCCGAGCATTTTGTTGCGTCCTACGTAAGAAAATTACGCTCATGGTGTAACCGAGCATTCGCGCCGAACCCACGATCGCGCTTGCGGGCGCCCTACACATGCAGCCCAAAAAGCGCAGATAGCCGGGGCTCGCTCTCCGGCTCCTCGCAGGCACACCCAAAATACCCGTGAAGTTGAGCCCTATCGCGTCGAAGAAGAAATTCAGGATCGGGACGCGGTCGCCACGACCCCTGCGGAGACTGGGTCAGTGCGGTCAGAGCCGGGGCGCAATACGGACATCCGACGTACCGCGCCCAACATTGTCCCTTGCGCGGGATAGGCGACGAGTTGAGGCAACGCCTCGCGCAACGCCGGCAGGGTGTCGGATGGCTCGCCGGAGGCGATGATCAACCTGACGCTATGCACAACGTTCGCAGGCAACAACTGGGGTTCCGATGTGGCGTAGATCATCGTGATTTCCGAGAACCTTGCGCTCGAAGCTGCAGCTTCTCGCGTGAGAAAACGGTGCGCCTGATTGATCAGGATGCAGTGCGGCCGGCCAACGCGGTCGTGCAGCGCCTGCAGTTGCAACATCAGCGCCTCCGTGAACGTCGGACGCGTCTCGGGCGCAAGTCCCGCGAGATTGACCGACGCGCTCACGCGAGGCTGCTCAAGCGCATTCACTACGTCCGTGAGTCGCGGAGCTTCGTGCGGCTCGCCAAGTAGCGTCATGCCGCGGCGCACCGAGCGTGCGCCCGTCTCCGCTTCGATGACACAGCACTGGTATTCCTGCGCGAGGAACTGCTGCAGAAGGGCTTCGCACACCGCCGATTTGCCCGCGCCGGTCGGGCCACATACAAGAAGCGAGTCCCGGCACGGTGCAACATACAGCTTCTGGCCATCATCGAGACTCCCGAGGAGCAGCCGCCGGCGCGGAGGTGCGGCTGCAAGATCGGTTTCGATCAGGTCGTGTGCAAACTGTAAGAAGCCATCGCAACAGGGCCCATCCATCGTTCGATCGGCGATGTGTAGGAGCGCCGGATTCGCGTTGCGTACGGCCGCTGCATGTTCCGCGAACGAGAACAGGGCGATGTCATTTTCCCCGTCACCGATGGCGACCAGATTGTGCTGGGAGACGCCAAGCTCCCGGAGCGCCGCTTGAACGCCGTAGGCCTTGTCCACGCCTGCTGGCAGGATGCTGAGGACGCCGTCGTTGGAGACCAACTGACAATCCAATCCGAGCTTGTGCATGACTCCCTGAATCCGTTCCTCATTCGCCTGAAGCGTCGTGATGCTCGAACTGCCGACCGACATCGGCGAGACGCGACGGTACCGCAGCTCCTGCACTAGAAGTTCCGACGGCGCCTGCGCAAGGATCGCGGATTGGCGCGTCGCCGGGCAGTACATTACGGCGCCGTTCTCGGCCACGACGTAGTCGAAAATGCGGGCCTCGGGAAAGATCTCGAGCAGCTCGCGTAACTGCCGGCTGGTCACCAGGATCAACTTTCGCCCGGTCGCGGCAAGCGCTCGCAGCGCATCAATGCAGCGCTCATCGCAGCGCCCGTCTCTGGCAAGCGTCCCATCGAATCCGGCGGCAAGAGCGACGTAGCGCATTAGTTTCGTCTGCCCACAGCCCAGCGGCAGCGAGAACGATCAACTGAACAGCGAGTTGTACGCGGCGCGCACGCTCGAGCGCCGGCTTTGGGAACCGAAGATGCTAGGTAGCTCATCTGCAGGCGCGCTCCGAGTACGCGCGCGTGTTGGAACACATCAGTCGAAACGGACATCGCCGCATCGCTCCTGCATAGGTCATGAGCAAGTCCTATGCCGCCATGAGCAATCTACAAACATGCCACGGGGTAGCGGTGCATCAACGATTCAGCAGCGCACGTGTAGTCCGTGCGCTACAGCTCGCCGAGCGGAGGCGTATTTTTCCGACAACGTGTGCAAGGAAATAAAAAACTTTCTTACAAAGGAACCGGAGATGCTGTTGAAGAATTTGCATCACAAGACGTGAGCCAGAGGGAGAGAAGACCAAGTGAATGCAAGTATTGCTCTGCACGAGAATGGCCTGGGGAACCTGCTCGGGCGTTCACCCGCGATGAAGCAGGTGTTCGCCCTCATCCAGAGAGTCGCGCCGACTGAGGCGACTGTGATGATCATGGGGGAGAGCGGCGTCGGCAAAGAACTCGTCGCCGAGTGCATTCATCTACTGAGTCATCGATCGCAGGGCCCGCTCGTGGCGATCAACTGCGGTTCGATTCCCGCCTCGCTCATCGAAGCTGAGTTGTTCGGCTACGAGAAAGGCAGCTTCACGGGTGCGTCGCGTTCGCACGCCGGTGTGTTCGAGCGTGCGACGGGCGGAACGTTGTTCCTCGATGAAGTCACCGAGATGCCTATGGATATGCAGACGCGATTGCTGCGTGTGCTCGAAACCGGCCGGTTCTATCGCGTGGGCGGCACGCAGGAAATCAAGACGGACATCCGCGTCGTCGCGGCGACCAACCGCAACGTGGCCGAAGCAGTCGCGAATCGTCAGTTGCGCGAAGATCTCATGTATCGGCTCGCGGTTTTTCCTTTGCACGTGCCGCCGCTGCGTGAACGCGCCGGCGACGTGCCTTTGCTCGCCGAATATTTTCTGAGCGTTCTCAATCGCGCCAGCGGGGGGACTGAAAAGCAGTTTTCACCGGCGTTTGCGGATGTGCTGCGCGCCTTGCGCTGGAGCGGCAACGTACGCGAGCTGAAGAATTCCATCGAACGCAGCTTCATTCTTGCGGACGACGTTCTGGACGTCGATCTGTCCCTTTCAATGGGAACTCCGCGGGAGCCAGCCGAGCAGTCGAGACCTGCAGGTCTGCATGTGCCGCTGGGATCCCGTCTCGATGAGGCGGAGCGTTCGCTGATCGAGGTGACGCTGGACTATTGCGAGGGTGACAAACGACGGGCAGCGGCGGTGCTCGGCTGCAGTCTGAAAACTCTCTACAACAAGCTGAACAGTTATGCCCGCAGCAATGCGGAGGAGCGGACGAGAGCGCCGATTCATCCGGTGGGCGCATCGCCGCTCAGTGGAGCGTCGATCTAGGGAAGCTCTTCAGGTCGGCTACCCGGGCTTCAACATGCACTGGTTGAAAGACGGTGTCCGAAATCTGAGGAGCTCATCGGATGAGCCTTATGGCTGGAGGTTCTCGGGCGGCCGCGGCGTTCGAGGAAGAGGCTTATTCATTCGCCTGTTTCTGCCCCGACCCTTGCTCTGAGGCGTAAAGCCTCTTAGACTGCATACCAGACATTCGTCTGGTATCCTCTTTCCCATGCCTGACCTCAGCCCCAAGCAACTGGAAGTGCTCGCTTTTATCCGACGCTTCTCGCAAATACACGCGCTGCCGCCGACACGCGGCGAGATCGCAGAAGGCCTGGGGCTAAAGAACAGGCAGGGAATTGATCAGCATTTGCGTGCGCTCGAAGCCAAGGGCGCGATTGAGTTGATTCCGGGCATTTCGCGCGGCATCCGTCTGCGTGCTGAAGCGACTTCAAGAGTCTCGGCCGCATTCCGGACCGAAGAGGCCGCACCCGGTTTGCCGCTGCTCGGTCGCATCGCTGCAGGCTCTCCCCTCCTCGCCGTTGGCAATATCGAAGATCAGTTGAAGGTCGATCCCGCCTTGTTTCGGCCGCGCGCAGATTTTCTGCTGCGCGTGCACGGAGACAGTATGAAGGATGCGGACATTCTCGATAGGGATCTGCTCGCCGTGCATCAGACCTCGCAGGCTCGCAACGGACAGATCGTCGTTGCACGCATCGACGACGAAGCGACAGTGAAGTACTACCGCCGGTCAGGCGACATCGTTCGCCTGGAGCCCGCCAACGCCGCCTATCGACCCATCGAAATCGATCTGCGTCTGCGCTCGCAGGAATTTACGATCGAGGGACTAGCTGTAGGCGTGATTCGCACAGAGCTCGGAAAGCCTGTGCAGGCGGACTCTCCCGAATACGCAAGGGGGGGCTGATGCAACCGATCGAAGAACGGGTTGGAGACATAAGCGTCCGGTTGAATCGCTCCTGCGCATGGATTGCGGGGGGAAAGCGTTGACGCCTTTATATGAACCGAGCGGAAACATTAGAACAGCTCGCGAAGCTGTGCCGCAGCGGCCGCGCCGGCATTGCTGCGCCGACAGTCGAGCCGAGCGGCGTGAGCGCGCTGGACGCAGCGTTGCCCGGCGGTGGTTGGCAGGCCGGAACGATCGTCGAATTGATGCCGACCGATATTGGCGTCGGCGAGTTACGCCTGGTCATGCCTGCGCTGGCGCGCATCACAAGCGCTGATCGCCACGTCGCACTGGTTTCACCGCCTTTCATCCCTTACGCACCCGCGCTTTCGCAGCACGGCGTTCAGCTCAATCGGTTGCTCCTGTTCCGGGCGCAAAAGCCCCGGGATATTCTGTGGTCCTTCGAACAAACGCTGCGTTGTAGATCCTTCGGCGCAGTCCTCGCCTGGCCAACGACGATCAGAGATCGAGACATACGACGTCTACAGCTCGCCGCAGAAGCCGGCGACAGCATCGGATTTTTATATCGACCTGCGACGGCGGCGCGCGATCCATCGCCTGCGGCGGTTCGTCTGCGATTGCACGCAACTGCAGAAGGAACTTTGAACATTGACATTCTCAAATGCCGCGGCGGTCGCGCCGGCGTTTCAGTAGCGATTGGCGGTCGGCGGTTGACGGTTGATAAAGAAAAGAGCACCCCGCCGGGCGCGTCTGCAGCGACAACCGTCCCTTACTGACCGTTTCTGTCCAGCCATGCTCTGGCTCTGCATTTCGTTGCCGCAATTGCCTTTGGAAGCTTTGCTCGTCAATGAAACGCAGGCGACAGTCGTCACTTCCTGCGAAGGCAATACGCGTTGGGTGATCTGCGGCAACACAGCCGCAGAGAGCGCCAATCTAAAAGTGATGATGAATTACACCGTGGCGCTTGCGATTCACCCTGAGGTCGCAATGTTCGAGCGCAAGCCGAATGCCGAGAAAGCTGCATTACAGCGGCTTGCCGCGTGGGCGTATCAGTTCAGCGCTACGGTGATCATCGGAGATATTTCTCCTGAGCCGCGTCATGCGCAATCTTCAGCGCTATGGCTCGAGATCGGCGCGAGCATGAAGTTGTTTGGCGGCTTTCGCAGACTCATGGAGCATCTGGAGCACGAACTGGGGAAGCTTCGTTATACCCATCAGCTGGGCGTGGCGCCTACGCTCGAGGGCGCCGCGCTGCTGGCGCGGTCTGGAATACGCATCGCGATCACCACAACAGATGCGCTCTGCCGTCGCATTCGCAACCTGCCCATCTCGAAACTCGCGCTCGCGCCTGAAATCACGCAGCAACTGCATACTGCCGGCGTCCGCTCGATCGGACTGTTGCTGGAGTTGCCAAGAGACGGCGTAGCCAGGCGGTTTGGTCCGGAAATCATCCGCTTTCTGGATCGTCTCACGGGAGAGGCTGCGGATCCGCGCCCGGTCTTTCAGATGCCCGAGAGGTACGACGCGAATTTCGAATTCGAGTTCGAAGTCAGAAGTACAGAAGCGCTGCTCTTCACCTTGCGGCGCCTGCTGCGCGAGTTTTCGGGATACTTGTGCGCACGCGACACGGGCGTAGAGCGTTTTATACTGCACCTCACGCATCGCGAAATTCCAGCGACGCAACTGCATATCGGTTTGTCGACGCCGGACCGCAATGCGGATCGATTCTTTGCGCTGGTGCGCGAACAACTGGAGCGAACCGGGCTATCGGCGCCGATCGTCGGACTCAGTGTATGCGCCAGTCAGTTTGCGGCGCCGACCGCGTTGCAACCTGAATTGTTCAGTGGAGCGTCTCGGGATCGCGAAGAGCTGTCACACACCATCGACCGGATGGTTGCACGTCTTGGCGATAACCAGGTGCATGGCCTGAAGTCTGTCGCCGATCATCGACCCGAGGCGAGCTGGTCCACCGCCACTCTTGATGAGAAGCGCGCGATCCTGCACTTTCCCGATCGTCCGCTATGGTTATTGCCCGAACCACGGCCTTTGCAGTTATCGGCGATGCCTCAGATCGCTTCAGGTCCTGAGCGTATTGAGGTCGGCTGGTGGGACGGGGGCGATGTGCAGCGTGATTACTTCATCGTGCGCACCAGCAATGGCGCTGACCTGTGGGTTTATCAGGACCTCCAGGATCGCAGCTGGCATCTGCACGGCTTCTGGTCATGAGCGCACCGAACTGATCGCTCTCGAAGCTGCTGCCCGATGCTTGTAAAGACCATGATCGCAACTCTTCGGCTGGATTCATAAATGAATTATGCGGAACTGCATTGCGTCACCAACTTCACCTTTCTGCGCGGCGCTTCGCATCCGCAGGAACTCGTGGCGCAGGCTCATCAGCTCGGATACCGCGCGCTCGCGATCACAGATGAATGTTCGATGGCGGGCGTGGTTCGAGCTCACGAGGAAGCGAAGAAATGCGGACTCAAGCTCGTCATTGGCTCTGAATTCCGTACGACCGACGACCTGCACATCGTGCTCCTTGCGCCGACGCAGAAAGCCTATGCGCAGATCTGTCGATTGATCACTAACGGACGACGCCTGGCCGCCAAGGGCGAATACAAACTGAAACGCGCCGATTTCGAATCAGGTCTGGACGAGTGTCTTGCGTTATGGATTCCTTCGCCCGACCCGCGGCTTTCGGTTGCGAGCTGGTTGAAGGACCTTTTTCGCGATCGTTGCTGGATTGGGGTCGAACTGCATCGCGGGGCGGATGACGCACAATCTCTGTCAACGCTGCGTCGGCTCAGTCAATCGATCGGCCTGCCGTTGCTCGCGGCGGGCGATGTTCATATGCATGCCAGAGAACGACGGGCGCTGCAGGATATCGTTACTGCGATTCGACACGGTTGTACGATTGCAAACGCAGGTCATCGGTTGTTTGCGAATGGTGAGCGTCATCTGCGGAGCCTGGAGGATCTGGCGGCGATTTATCCGGCGAATCTTCTCGAGGAGACTGTGCGCGTCGCAGAGCGCTGCGAATTCTCCCTGGACGTTTTGCGTTATCACTATCCTCGCGAACTGACGCCGAAGAACACAACGCCTGCGGAACATCTGCGCAACCTTACTGAACAGGGACTCTGCAAGCGCTGGCCGGACGCAGTGCCAGAGAAAATCAGAAGCTCGGTGAACAGGGAGTTGCAGCTCATCGAAGAGCTGGGCTACGAGCATTTCTTTCTGACGGTGCATGAGATCGTCACCTGGGCGAGAAGCCGGCCGGAGCCTATCCTGTGCCAGGGACGCGGCTCCGCCGCGAATTCCGTCGTGTGTTACGCCCTGGAAATCACGGAAGTGAATCCGGAGCTGATCGAGGTGCTTTTCGAACGCTTCATCAGCAAGGAGCGCAACGAACCGCCTGACATCGACGTCGATTTCGAGCATGAGCGACGAGAGGAAGTAATCCAGCACGTCTTCGAGAAATACGGGCGCGACCGCGCGGCGATCGCCGCGACGGTAATTTGCTATCGCCCGAAGAGCGCGCTCCGTGACGTCGGGAAGGCCCTGGGGCTGGAAGGGGACGTCATAGATCGACTGGCGAAGTCGCAGACCTATTGGGATGACTGGCATGCCTTCCGCGACAGCATCGCCAGACAGGGACTGCACCTCGATGCCGGAATCATGCAGCGTTTGTGCGAACGCGTGCGAGAGTTGCTCGGTTTTCCCCGGCACTTGTCGCAGCACGTCGGCGGGTTTGTCATTTCAGAGGAACCTGTCTGCGAACTCGTACCAATCGAGAACGCGGCCATGCCGGATCGCACAATCATTCAGTGGGACAAGAACGACCTGGAGACGCTGGGTCTGCTGAAAGTGGATGTACTCGCGCTGGGCATGCTGACGGCGATGCGGAAAACGTTCGACCTTCTGAAGATGGCAGGATCCGGGCCCACAGATATGAAGGAAATCCCGCGCGAGGATCCGGAAACCTACGACATGATTTGTCGGGCCGAGACTATAGGCGTGTTTCAGATCGAGTCTCGGGCGCAGATGACGATGCTGCCGCGATTGCAGCCCAGGAGGTACTACGACCTGGTGATCGAAGTAGCGATCGTGCGTCCCGGGCCGATTCAGGGGGGCATGGTTCATCCATACCTGCAACGACGACGCTTGGATCCAGAGCAGATCCCTTATCCGAATGACGAGCTGAGGGCCATTCTCAAGAAGACGCTGGGAGTGCCCATTTTCCAGGAGCAGGTGATGCAGATTGCAATCACTGCGGCTGGATTCACACCCGGTGAAGCAGATCTGCTGCGCAGGTCGATGGCGGCATGGAATCGCAGCGGAACCTTGCAAAGATTCAGGCAGAAGCTGCTCACAGGTATGAGCGAGAAGGGCTACGCGCCGGAGTTCGCCGAGAGCATCTACAGGCAGATCGAGGGATTTGGAGAGTACGGCTTTCCGGAATCGCATTCTGCTTCGTTCGCATTGCTGACGTATTTGTCCAGTTACCTGAAGCACCATCACGCCGCCGCGTTCATCGCGGGCCTCATCAATAGTCAACCGATGGGTTTTTATCAGCCAGCGCAGTTGCTGGAAGAAGCGAAGCGGCAGAAGGTCGCCATCCTTCCGGTCGACGTTCTGTACAGCGACTGGGATTGCACGCTCGAACTGGATGAGCGCGGCAAGCATTCAATTCGACTGGGAACGCGTCTGGTGAGTGGATTGCGCAAGGAGGATGGCATTCGAATTTCTGAGGCGCGTGGATCAGAACCTTTCAGAACGGTTGAAGATGCTGCGTGTCGCGCACTGTTGTCAAAACGTGCGGTGAGGTCGTTGGCGATGGCTGGCGCTTTTCGCAACTTGACGCTGCATCGACATGCCGCGGTCTGGAAAGCGCTGGGCGTCGATCGACTGCCGGGAATGTTCTCAGGAATGACGGCGCGTGAAGGAATGCCGATCTTGCCGCAGCCGACGGAAAGGGAAGACATTCTTACGGACTATCGGCAGCTAGGCTTCAGCACCGGCAGACATTTGTTGGCTTACCTGCGGCCGCGTCTGAAAGACGCCGGGATTCTCACGCGACGCGAACTGGAATCCGTGGAGAATGGCCGAACTGTGCGCGTCGGGGGACTCGTCACTCACCTGCAAAGGCCGGGAACGGCGTCCGGCGTCGTATTCGCTTCACTCGAAGACGAAACGGGCATTAACAATATTATTATCTGGCCCGCTGTGTTCGAGGCGCAGAGACAGAACATCCTGCAGGCGAATCTTATGGTTGTGACCGGCGAATTACAGACTCAGGACAGCGTGACTCATGTGGTGGCGAGATCCATTGAGAACTACTCGCACTGGATTCGCGATCTGCCGC
Source organism: uncultured Gammaproteobacteria bacterium (assembly GCA_963723505.1). Classification (GTDB taxonomy): domain Bacteria; phylum Pseudomonadota; class Gammaproteobacteria; order Steroidobacterales; family Steroidobacteraceae; genus Steroidobacter. The sequence goes on along the minus strand of CAVRQU010000010.1, from coordinate 823,911 downwards.
GCGACTCTCGGGATTTTCATTGATCGAACGGCGGCCGCCGGCGAAACCGGGCAGGCGTCTTCGATGCTGTGGCGGGAGAACTCGCGCGAGAACCGTCCGAGTTCTGTCCGCGCCGGCGCTATTCCGGCGCGGTGGAAACTGCTTTGTCAGCGGGGATAAGAAATTACTTCCGGCCTCACTGCGGCCGATCGACTTGCGGCGAACGCCTTGCGCAATGTGCGCGCTGCATCCGCTCGCTCTCGTCGCGAACGACTTACCGTGGTCTTCGCCACAGATACATCGATCAAATTGCCTTTGACGAACCGACGTCTCTCAAGAGTGTTCATGCAGCGCCCGTTTGAACCTGTGTGTCAGACGGATGGATGGAAAAGCCCCGCCGAACAGCCGACGGGGCTTTGGTGTAAGAGCCTGGCAGTGACCTACTCTTGCATGCCCGAAGGGCACACTACCATCGGCGCAGAGCGTTTTCACTTCCGAGTTCGATATGGGATCGGGTGGTTCCCGCTCGCTGTTGCCGCCAGGCAAACTGGCTCACGTCGCGGATGATCCCTCATGAGATCATCCGCACCGGAATTCGGAGTTGTTCTGACGCACTGTCGCATATGAGTAATCAGAGCACACCATACGCAATCGCAAGCGCATTGGGTGTTATATGGTCAAGCCTCACGGGCAATTAGTACTGGTTAGCTCAATGCATTGCTGCACGTACACACCCAGCCTATCAACGTCGTAGTCTGCGACGGCCCTTTAGGGGAATCGAGTTCCCAGGGAAACCTAATCTTGGGGGGGGCTTCCCGCTTAGATGCTTTCAGCGGTTATCCCGTCCGTATATAGCTACCCGGCAGTGCCACTGGCGTGACAACCGGAACACCAGAGATACGTCCATCCCGGTCCTCTCGTACTAAGGACAGCTCACCCTCAAGTTTCCAACGCCCACGGCAGATAGGGACCGAACTGTCTCACGACGTTCTGAACCCAGCTCGCGTACCACTTTAAATGGCGAACAGCCATACCCTTGGGACCTGCTACAGCCCCAGGATGTGATGAGCCGACATCGAGGTGCCAAACTCCTCCGTCGATGTGGACTCTTGGGAGGAATAAGCCTGTTATCCCCGGAGTACCTTTTATCCGTTGAGCGATGGCCCTTCCATACAGAACCACCGGATCACTAAGACCTACTTTCGTACCTGCTCGACATGTCCGTCTCGCAGTTAAGCACGCTTATGCCTTTGCACTCTAGAGCGCGATGACCGACCGCGCTGAGCGTACCTTTGCACTCCTCCGTTACTCTTTGGGAGGAGACCGCCCCAGTCAAACTACCCACCATACACTGTCCCCAACCCGGATTACGGGCCAAGGTTAGAACTCCGAACATCCCAGGGTGGTATTTCAACGTTGGCTCCACCTGAGCTAGCGCCCAGGCTTCAAAGCCTCCCACCTATGCTACACAGGAAGGTTCAAAGTTCAGTGTAAAGCTGTAGTGAAGGTTCACGGGGTCTTTCCGTCTTGCCGCGGGAACGCCGCATCTTCACAGCGATTTCAACTTCACTGAGTCTCGGGTCGAGACAGTGTGGCCAGCGTTACGCCATTCGTGCAGGTCGGAACTTACCCGACAAGGAATTTCGCTACCTTAGGACCGTTATAGTTACGGCCGCCGTTTACCGGGGCTTCGATCAAGAGCTTCGCCTTGCGGCTAACCCCATCAATTAACCTTCCGGCACCGGGCAGGCGTCAGACCCTATACATCCACTTACGTGTTCGCAGAGTCCTGTGTTTTTGATAAACAGTCGCAGCCACCGATTACCTGCGACCTTCAACAGCTTCGGGAGTAAATCCCTACACCGTCGAAGGCATACCTTCTTCCGAAGTTACGGTATCAATTTGCAGAGTTCCTTAACCCGAGTTCTCTCAAGCGCCTTGGCAGATTATCTGCTCGCCCACCAGTGTCGGTTTACGGTACGGTCCAATGTGACCTGAAGCTTAGAGGCTTTTCCTGGAAGCGGGGCGTTATTCACTTCGGTCCACGTGGGACCTCGTCATCACATCTCGGGGTTAATGAGCCGCCGGATTTACCTGGCAACTCCCCCTACCTGCTTAAACAGGGAACCAATCCCTGCTGAACTAGCCTTCTCCGTCACCCCATCGCAGTCACACCGGGCACAGGAATGTTGACCTGTTTTCCATCGGCTACACCTTTCGGTCTCGTCTTAGGAACCGGCTCACCCTGCTCCGATTAACGTTGAGCAGGAAACCTTGGGCTTTCGGCGTGCGGGTTTTTCACCCGCATTAACGTTACTCATGTCAGCATTCGCACTTCTGATACCTCCAGCACACCTCACAGTGCACCTTCACAGGCGTACAGAACGCTCCCCTACCACCTGCACTTGCGTGCAGATCCGCAGCTTCGGCTCATGGCTTGAGCCCCGTTAAATCTTCCGCGCGGGCCGACTAGACCAGTGAGCTATTACGCTTTCTTTAAAGGATGGCTGCTTCTAAGCCAACCTCCTGGCTGTCTATGCCTTCCCACATCGTTCACCACTTAGCCATGAATTTGGGGCCTTAGCTGGCGGTCTGGGTTATTTCCCTCTTCACAACGGACGTTAGCACCCGCTGTGTGTCTCCCACCGGTTCACTTCCTGGTATTCGGAGTTTGCATAGGTTTGCTAAGTCGGGATGACCCGCTAGCCTAAACAGTGCTCTACCCCCAGGAGTGCTCGATGAGGCACTACCTAAATAGCTTTCGGGGAGAACCAGCTATCGCCGGCCTTGATTAGCCTTTCACTCCTATCCACAGCTCATCGACATACTATTGCAACAGTAGTTCGTTCGGACCTCCAGTGGGTATTACCCCACCTTCATCCTGGCCATGGATAGATCGACCGGCTTCGGGTCTATTCCCAGCGACTGATTCGCCCTGTTCGGACTCGGTTTCCCTACGGCTCCCCTATTCGGTTAGCCTCGCCACTGAAAATAACTCGCTGACCCATTATACAAAAGGTACGCCATCACCCCATTGCTGAGGCTCTGACTGCTTGTACGTATGCGGTTTCAGGTTCTATTTCACTCCCCTCTCCGGGGTTCTTTTCGCCTTTCCCTCACGGTACTGGTTCACTATCGGTCGATAGAGAGTATTTAGCCTTGGAGGATGGTCCCCCCATGTTCAGGCAGGATTACACGTGTCCCGCCCTACTCTTCGTTGGTCATCGACTTTGCCTTTCGTGTACGGGGCTATCACCCGCTATGGCCGGACTTTCCAGACCGTTCCACTAAGCTCGATCGACTGGTTCCAACTGGGCTGTTCCGCTTTCGCTCGCCACTACTGACGGAATCTCGGTTGATTTCTCTTCCTCCGGGTACTGAGATGTTTCAATTCCCCGGGTTTGCTCCAACAACCTATGTATTCAGTTGTTGATACTGCCGAAGCAGTGGGTTTCCCCATTCGGACATCTCCGGATCAAAGCTTGTTTGCCAGCTCCCCGAAGCATTTCGCAGGCTACCACGTCCTTCATCGCCTTCTATCGCCTAGGCATCCACCACATACGCTTATTCACTTGACCATATAACCCCAATGAGCCTGGAGCTATATGTTGCTGATTCTCGAATGCGACATGATTCAATCAAGTTCTAGAAATCTAGATTTCGCTGAATCTGATGCGTCAAAACAACTTCCGAATTTTTAAAGAACACCGTGCGAAGCTTTCGTGAAGATTTCGCGACGCAAAGCCACACATGCACCGCACGCGATGCATGTGTCGCTTCACGCCTCATCCGCTTAAGACAGGTTGGTGGAGCCAGTCGGGATCGAACCGACGACCTCCTGCTTGCAAAGCAGGTGCTCTCCCAGCTGAGCTATGGCCCCTGATTGCCGCTGTTAGGGACTGGTGGGTCTGGGAGGATTTGAACCTCCGACCTCACCCTTATCAGGGGTGCGCTCTAACCAACTGAGCTACAGACCCGGGCTTGTTGTTTATTACGTTGAACAGACAACCGGGCCAGTCTCGCGGGAAACCGGAAACAGGTAACTTGAGTGGGAACTCGCGCCAGCTGAAAGCTAAGCAGAGTCTTTTAAAGGAGGTGATCCAGCCGCACGTTCCCGTACGGCTACCTTGTTACGACTTCACCCCAGTCATTGACCACACCGTGGTAAGCGCCCTCCTTGCGGTTAGGCTACCTACTTCTGGTGCAATCAACTCCCATGGTGTGACGGGCGGTGTGTACAAGACCCGGGAACGTATTCACCGTGACATCGCTGATTCACGATTACTAGCGATTCCGACTTCACGCAGCCGAGTTGCAGACTGCGATCCGGACTACGACCAGCTTTTTGGGATTGGCTCCCCCTCGCGGGTTGGCAACCCTTTGTACTGGCCATTGTAGCACGTGTGTAGCCCTGGTCATAAGGGCCATGATGACTTGACGTCATCCCCACCTTCCTCCGGTTTGTCACCGGCGGTCCCCTTAGAGTTCCCAACTAAATGCTGGCAACTAAGGGCAAGGGTTGCGCTCGTTGCGGGACTTAACCCAACATCTCACGACACGAGCTGACGACAGCCATGCAGCACCTGTCTCCAGGTTCCCGAAGGCACTCCCACATCTCTGCAGGATTCCTAGGATGTCAAGACCAGGTAAGGTTCTTCGCGTTGCATCGAATTAAACCACATGCTCCACCGCTTGTGCGGGTCCCCGTCAATTCCTTTGAGTTTCAACCTTGCGGCCGTACTCCCCAGGCGGAGAACTTAACGCGTTAGCTACGACACCGAGAGGCAGACCCTCCCGACATCCAGTTCTCATCGTTTATGGCGTGGACTACCAGGGTATCTAATCCTGTTTGCTCCCCACGCTTTCGCACATGAGCGTCAGTATTGGTCCAGGAAGTCGCTTTCGCCACTGATGTTCCTTCAGATATCTACGCATTTCACCGCTACACCTGAAATTCCACTTCCCTCTCCCATACTCTAGCAATGCAGTCTCGAATGCAGTTCCCAGGTTAAGCCTGGGGATTTCACACCCGACTTGCAAAGCCGCCTACGCGCGCTTTACGCCCAGTAATTCCGATTAACGCTCGCACCCTCTGTATTACCGCGGCTGCTGGCACAGAGTTAGCCGGTGCTTCTTCTATGGGTTACGTCAAGACCCCGAGGTATTAGGTCGAGGCTTTTCTTCCCCACCGAAAGGGCTTTACAACCCGCAGGCCTTCTTCACCCACGCGGCGTCGCTGGATCAGGGTTTCCCCCATTGTCCAATATTCCCCACTGCTGCCTCCCGTAGGAGTCCGGACCGTGTCTCAGTTCCGGTGTGACTGGTCGTCCTCTCAGACCAGTTACGGATCGTCGCCTTGGTAGGCCATTACCCTACCAACTAGCTAATCCGACTTGGGCTCATCTATTAGCGCCAGGCCTTGCGGTCCCCGGCTTTCCACCGTAGTGCGTATGCGGTATTAGCCCGAGTTTCCCCGGGTTGTCCCCCACTAATAGGCAGATTCCCAAGCGTTACTCACCCGTCCGCCGCTCGTCAGCATGTATTGCTACCCTGTTACCGCTCGACTTGCATGTGTTAGGCACGCCGCCAGCGTTCAATCTGAGCCAGGATCAAACTCTTCACTTAAAGGCTGTTAGACCTATCAAGTGACGAGAGCATCCCAATAAGCTCATTACTGGCTAATTGGTAACTCATCGTCGTTTTGCGCTTCGCAAACGACCGACGCGAGTCCCCACACAAATTACCTGTTTCGATTTTTAAAGAGCGATCTACACGCGAGGCGTAGACAGAAGCGGAATTGTAACCGGGATCCTCGGTCCGTCAACCCCTCAGAGTTGCTGAGAGATCTGGGATTTTGGCGCCGCGACCGGCCTTGCGACCGAAGTCTTACCGCGAAAGGCCGCGCAGTTTACTGACCAGATGTCAGCGAGTCAACACCTGCATGAAAACTTTTTTCAGAGCGTCGCCAGTCGTCGCGTCGCGCCTCGAGCGCGCCTCCATGACCCGAGGATTCGCTCCAGGCGGCGCGCCCTTCTCAGTCTCTAAGTCAGCTCTTTGCTGAATCATCCGTCAGCTGTAGCAGCGCGTCGCGTCGCCCGCCCCAAAACGACCACGCGCTGGGCGATGACGGGTCGACTACGAAGTAGATCTCGTGCGGTAACAACCGCACTCGCTTGAGCAGAAGCCCTGCACCCTTTGAATCACGCGCATCCCCGATCGACCTGCAAACTCACTTTGCATCAGAACGCTCAAACCGATTGCCGCTCTCAACCTCGGTTGACTGTCGCGATGCGCTTCTTCTAAGTTGCGCCCCAGTTCAAATTGCTGATTTGGCGAAGGGTTCTCGGTGTCAAGAATAGGCTTCGACTACAAACCAACCCTCGCTCGTTCACGCGCGGCGACGCACGCGCGCTGGTTTGTCTCCGGTCTTGTTGACGCCGCTGATCGGCGGCGCAATCGTCTACGCTGTCGCCACCCGACCATCTTCCGTGAGCCCGCCGAGCACACCGGCGCGGGCACTCAGCGCTCGTTGAGGCTCCGATTATTGAGATCGAGGAGATTGCGCCGCCGCCTGTTCCGCAACCGCTTGGCGACACAGTTGAATTCGTGGTCCGCCGCAACGACACCCTGGATCGGATCTTCAGACAACTGAATTTGAACCTCACCGATCTCGCGCTCATTCGGGATCTGCCGGGCGTGCAGGAAAGCCTCGACCAACTTCGACCGGGCGACACAATCAAACTCATTCACGACGAAGGCGCCCTGCAGTCTCTTGCAGCGTCGTATCAGCGAGACCGAAGTCCTGTCGGTCTCGCGCGGCGGAGAAGGATTTTCCGCGGCAATACTATCGACTCCCATCGAGATTCGCGAAGCGCGTGCGCACGGCACGATCGAATCGTCCTTGTTCGTATCTGCTCGCGCCGCCGGCGTCAGCCCCGAAATCATTCTGCGCCTTGCGAATGACATCTTCGGCTGGGACATCGACTTCGCGCTCGATATCCAGCCTGGCGATCGCTTCAACCTCGATCTACGAGCAGAAGTTTCGAGACGGGCAATATATGGGGGACGGCCGCATTCTGACCGCAGACTTCATGAATAATGGGACTGCGCATCGCGCTGTCTATTACGAATCCGCGGACGGCAGGGTATCGGATTACTTCGCGCCCGACGGTCGCAGCATGCGCCGACAGTTCTTGCGCGCGCCGCTCGATTTCACTCGCATAAGCTCCAATTTCAATCCTCGCCGTCGTCACCCGATTCTCAATACGATCCGCGCCCACAAAGGCGTCGATTATGCAGCTGCGACCGGAACGGTAATCAAGGCTGCGGGCGACGGTCGGGTCTCATTCGTGGGAACCAAGGGCGGATATGGACGGGTTGTGATCCTTGAGCATGGCGGCGGCATCTCGACTCTCTACGGTCACATGTCGCGGTTCGCCAGGGGAACGCGCACGGGCCAACGCGTGAAGCAAGGTGCAACCATCGGCTACGTCGGGAGTTCGGGCGCCGCCACAGGCCCGCATCTGCACTATGAGTATCGCCTCAACGGCGCCCACAAGAATCCGCGGACCGTGCCGCTGCCCGACGCCGCACCGATTTCTCCTGCCTATATGGCCGACTTTCAGGCGCACGCCGCGGCTCTGCTCGCGCGCCTGGATCGCGTGCGCGATTCCGCTTTTGCAGTACTTCCTGCGAACTGATGACGCTCGCAATCGTGTAGCACGGACCATCAGGCAGCCGTAGTATTCTCGGTGCATCCTCATCCGGCTGCACTCATGCTCGACGTCAACCTCAAGGCTCCTGAGCACTACATAAATCGAGAACTGTCCTTTCTCGACTTCAACGGCCGCGTACTCGCACAAGCGCACGACGCCTCGCTCCCGTTGCTTGAGCGAATCCGCTTCCTGGGCATCTCCTGCTCCAACCTCGACGAATTCTTTGAGATCAGGGTAGCCGGACTGAAGCAACGGCATGAACTCGGATCGATGGCTGGCGGACCCGACGGCATGAGCGTGCCCGATCAGCTTGCAGCGATTCATGATCGCGCTCTCGCGATCGTCAAGGACCAGTACGAACTGCTCCATCAGCTGGTCTTTCCGGCACTCGCGGTCCAGGGCATTCAGTTTGTAAATGCGAGGACGTTCAGCGAGCAGCAGCGCGCGTGGCTTGCCGATTACTTCGCCAAGGAAGTTGAACCTGTTCTGACTCCGCTCGGCCTCGACCCGGCGCGACCGTTCCCGCGCATTCAGAACAAGAGCCTCAACTTCATCGTCCGGCTGAGCGGCAAGGATGCATTTGGCCGCGACGCCGAGCTCGCGGTGCTGCAGGTGCCCCGATCGTTGCCGAGAATTATCCGCCTGCCGCCTGAGATCCCCGGGGCGACGCATTTTGTGTTTCTGTCCGCCGTCATCTCGACGTTTATCGCACAGCTGTTCAGCGGCATGACCGTGGAAGGGGCCTGGCAATTTCGAGTGACGCGCAACAGCGACCTGTTTGTCGACGACGAAGAAGTAGACAACCTGCTGCGGGCCATCGAGGGCGAGCTCGCACAACGTCGCTACGGGGCGGCCGTACGTCTCGAGACCTCGCTTGATTGTCCAGAGGACATCACGACTTTCCTATTACGCCACTTTGCACTGACGCAGGACGACCTGTATCAGGTCGACGGACCTGTAAATCTCAATCGTCTGATGGCGATATACGACCTCGTCGATCGTCCCGATCTCAAGTATCCGCCGTTCACACCCAGCGTTCCAAAACAGCTGGTGGCGAAGGAAGACATTTTCTCCGCTATGCGCGACGGTGAGTTGCTTCTGCATCATCCATTTGAATCGTTTGCACCGGTCATCGATTTCCTGCGCCAGGCGGCCGCGGACCCGAACGTGCTCGCAATCAAGCAGACGTTATATCGCGCAGGACCGCAGTCGCCCGTAGTTGACGCCCTGGTCGATGCGGCGCGCGCCGGTAAGGAAGTCACTGTCATCATCGAACTGATGGCGCGCTTCGATGAAGCCGCCAACATCCAACTGGCCACTCGTCTGCAGGAAGCCGGCGCACACGTCATGTACGGAGTCGTCGGATACAAGACGCATGCGAAACTCATCATGGTCGTGCGCCGCGAAAACGGCAAATTGCGGCGCTACTGTCACTGCGGCACCGGCAACTATCACCCCAATACCGCACGGATCTACACTGACTACGGGCTGTTCACCTGCGACGAAGCGATGGGCGAGGACCTGCATGAGTTGTTCCTGCAGCTGACGAGTCCGACGCGCGTTGCGACATTGCAGAAAATCCTGCAATCGCCGTTCACATTGCATGAGGCGCTGCTGGAGAAGACGAAGCGGGAAATCGCGTTTGCGCGGCAAGGCAGACCTGCGCGCATCATTGCGAAGATGAACGCGCTGTCGAGCCGCAGATCATCCAAGCCCTCTATCACGCAGCGATGGCCGGTGTGAAAATCGAGCTCATTGTGCGCGGGATCTGCGCGCTTGCGGCCCGGGGTCCGCGGACTATCCGAAAACATCACCGTGCGCTCGATCGTCGGTCGCTTCCTCGAGCATTCGCGCGTCTTCTACTTCCTCAACGACAGCAATCCGGAAATCTATTGTGCGAGCGCGGACTGGATGGAGCGCAACTTCTTTCGTCGCATCGAAGTCTGTTTCCCGATCGAGCGCAGGCAGCATCGCGACCGCATCGTCGAAGACCTCGAAACCTACCTTGCCGACAATGCGCAGGCGTGGGAGCTCAGAAGCGACGGCCGCTACGAACGACTCCGCGCCGACGCAGGAGCGATCGTCAGTGCGCAAGAAGCGCTGCTCAGACGTTACGCGGACCACGTCGATTAGCTGACGCGCAGTCGGAACCCGACGGCCTTCAGATACTCGATTTCGTTCTCGAGATCGGTCGCCGTGAGCGGGTTGGCTTCAAGCCATCCTCTGGGGAACCCAATGTCGAGCGAGCCCATCCTGGCCGTGAGGGTAATTTTGGGAAGCGCCGCCTGACTGCGCCCCCGGTGCAGGAGCACCGTCAGTCGGAGCAACACGATCAGAAATTCCGCCTTGATGTGCCATGGCGGACTCAGATCCTGAAGCATCTCGATATGCATCTTTCGCCGATGTGCGCCGACGATGCACGCGAGTATCCGTTGCTCTTCCTGAGGAAACCCAGGCATATCGGCGTGTTCGAGCAGGTACGCCCCGTGCTTCTGGTAGTGGGAATGCGAGACATCGAGGCCGATCTCGTGCAGGCGCGCCGCCCACGACAGCACCAACTCGGCGAACGGTTCATCCAGGCCCCATGCCTGCTGGGTCTGATGCAGAAAATCAAGCGCCGTCTGTTCGACACGTTCCGCCTGCGGGAGATCCACGTGATAGCGAGCTTGCATCGCCCTTACGCTCCGCACACGCGCGTCCTCGTCGGTGAAGCGTCCGACCAGGTCGTAGAGCAACCCTTCGCGCAAGGCGCCGTCAGCCACGCGCATCGACTTGATCTCAAGAACGTTGAGAATCTCCGCGAGGATCGCGAGCCCACCGACGAACACCGGCACGCGATCGTCGGTCAATCCGGGCAGCCGCAATCTCGACAAGGAGCCCGCGCGTATCGCGTGCTCGATCAGCGACTCCACCGCCCCCGCGGTGATCGTTGCGTCGGTGCTGTTCCGCGCGCGCAATACGTCCCCGACGGCGCGTATCGTGCCGGACGACCCGACTGCGTGGTCCCAGCCATAGGTTTTGAAAGTCGCCTGCACCGGCTCAAGTTCAAGGCGTGCAGCTATCCTTGCTCGCTTCATTCTCTTTTCGGTGATCTCCCCATCGCCGAAGCAACGCGCACTCATGCTCACGCAGCCCATGTACAGGCTCTCCAGCTTTTTCGCATGAACGCCTTCGCCGATGATGATTTCCGTGCTGCCGCCGCCGATATCCGCCACGAGGCGCCGCCCTGGTTCGCTCGGCATGGTGCGGGCGACGCCGAGATAGATGAGGCGCGCCTCCTCGATGCCTGAGATGACCTCGATGGGATGACCCAGAGCCGCTCGAGCGCGGTCCAGGAAGGCGCCCTTGCGACGCGCCTTGCGCAAAGTGTTCGTGCCGACGACGCGCACGCTTTCCGCCTTCATATCCCGGAGGCGCTGGCCGAATCGCTCAAGGCACACGAGCGCCGTGTCCACAGCCTCGCGCTGCAATCGGCCTTGGTCGTCCAGACCGGCGCCAAGGCGGACGGCTTCGCGCAAACGATCGAGAATAGTCAGTTGCCCGTGCGAGTAACGGGCGACGACCATGTGAAAGCTGTTGGACCCAAGGTCAACCGCGGCGATGACGTCCGGAACTCTGGACCGGGCCATTGGGATATAGGCTGTAAGTTAGAGGCTGAGGAAAGCCCTTCTCTCTATCTACAGCCTACAGTTTGCGGCTTCATTTCACATCGAGAACGATGAGCCGCATCCGCACGTCGTGCCCGCATTGGGATTGCGGATCACGAACTGCGCGCCTTCGATGTCTTCGCGATAGTCGATCTCGGCGCCGGCGAGGTACTGAATGCTCATGGGATCGATGAGCAATGTGACGCCGTGATTGTCCACCCGGGTATCTCCGTCCTCCATGTTCTCATCGAAGGTGAACCCGTACTGAAAACCCGAACAGCCGCCGCCCTGCACGAAGACGCGAAGCTTCAGATTGGGATTCGCTTCTTCACGGATCAGTTCGCCCACCTTGGCGGCGGCGGCGTCTGTGAAGACGAGACTGGGCGCGGTAGATGAGTTGTTCATAGGACGAATGTGGGGCGAAATCGGGCAGGATCAAGCTGACGGGTCAGTCTACGGGCGCCATGCGACGGACGTCAAAAACCCTATCGGTCACCGTCAGCGACGATCGGGCCGGCCTGGGCCGGCGCCTGCGCCGACGGTTCCTGACGCGCCGAGGCGCCCTTGTGTGGCTCGTGAATCAACTTGCCGTTGATCTCCGCGCCCATTTCCATCTCAATGAGGGCGTAATAGACGTTGCCCGTGACCCGCGCCGTCGATCCCAGTTCGACCCGGTCATGCGCGAATATGTCTCCCTTCACGGCGCCGTTCAGCACGACGTTCGGCACCGCCACAGAGCCCTCCACCACGCCGCTGTCGCTCACGCTCAACGTGGCGCCGGAATCTGGCGGGGCGTCCACATTACCCTTTACGTGGCCATCGACGTGAAATCCGCCCGTGAACTGCACATCGCCAATAATGCGTGTACCAGCGCCAATGAGCGTATCGATGCGCTGGGGTTTGGGTTTGCTGCGATTGAACATGCGGAACGTCAACTCTCGGCCTGAACCTGCCACGGATGCGATTCTCGCACAGGGGCAAGGCGCGACGAACGCACTTCGACGGTAACGGCGCGCGGCTCGAACCCGTCCGGCAGCACAATATCCTGTTCGAGATTCTGGAAGTAGCGAAACTGAAACGGTACGAGCCCATCTGCGCGCGTCTTGGCGCCAACCTGCGCAAGCGGCAGTTCGACGGGGCGGTTGTCGCGCACACCTTCAATCAGAACGCTTACGGCGCCGGAGACGACAGTGTCCTGGCGCATGGACTGGACGAGGACGAGACGCAGGCGATAGTGATGTTCCGCCGCACCCGGCAGCACCTGGAATCGCTGAATGCGCAATCCGCCGATGCCGTCTTCCGGCGAAACGATGCCGCGATAAAACGTCAGTTCCTCGCGGGCTTTGAGCACCTGCGCCTGCAGATCCGCAAGATCTCTCTCGACGTCGGCGTACGATTTGTGATCGACGTCCCTCGCCAGTTCGGCTGCGGCGACCTGCGCGCGCAGCTTTTCCTTGTCACGCTCCAGCGCTTCGATCTGCGCGGCCAGTTCGCGGCGCCGCTGGATTTCGGCGAATTTGCTGTAGCCGCCCTCGAATCGACCCCACTCATACATGAGATAGAGCAGCGCGAGCGCGCCGAACGCCGCACCGATCAACGCCGCTCGTCGGCGCCAGGACGAGTGATAGCGAACGACGAGCTGCCCGGTGCGCATCGGTGAGAACCCCGCCATGCGTGCGTAATCGTGGTGCGATAAGCTGCTGAAATTAGAGCACAGGCGACCGCAGCCTATTGAGAAGCGGCGCAAAGAATACTGCGGCGTCGCTCCAGAGTGCAGCGCGGCAGAATTACAAAGAGACTAACAGTATGCTGTGGCTGAAGGCGTTTCATATCGTTTTCGTCGTCACCTGGTTCGCCGGGTTGTTCTACCTGCCGCGTCTCTTCGTGTATCACGCGAATGCGACCGACTCGCTGAGCCGCGAACGCTTCGAGGCCATGGAGCGTCGACTCTTCGTGATGATGACCATCGGCGCAGCAATCGCGGCGTTCTTGGGAATATGGCTGCTGATTCGCGCGCCCGGGTTGCTCGGCATGGGCTGGCTGCGCCTCAAGTTCGTGCTGGTGGCTGCCCTGCTTGCCTATCACGTCTGGTGCTATCGGCTGATGGTCGCATTTCGCCGCGACGACAATCGACATTCGCACCGCTGGTATCGCTGGTTCAATGAGGCGCCAGGCCTTCTGCTGATCGCGATTGTGGTGCTTGCCGTCGTGAAGCCGTTCTGAAGAGCCCGGTCGACGCACAAAAAAGCCGGCTACGCCTGATCCTCAGCGTTCGTCATTCACTGCAGGGCGTTCACCGCGCCTGCGAGCGAGATTGCGCAGGTTCTTTTCCTGCCCCGACCATTCTGGCAAGGCGGGCGGATCCTCGGGAAAGGCTCGCTGCGCCAATTCATCCAGGGCGCGCGCATACACGGCGCGCTTGAAATAGATCACCTCGCGTACTGGCGTCCAGTAATCCACCCACCGCCAGCGCTCGAACTCGGGTTGATCGGTGGCGTCGAAATGGACGCGATCCTCGGAGCCGAGAAGACGCAGCAGAAACCAGCGCTGTTTCTGACCTATGCAGGGCGGATCGCTGTTCCGTCGTACGTACTGCCTCGGCAGGCGGTAGCGCAGCCAATTGCGCGTTCCGGCGATCAGTTCGACGTCGTCGCGCTCGAGGCCGATTTCTTCCTTGAGTTCGCGATACAGCGCCTCCTCAGGCGCTTCGTTGCGTCGTACTCCACCTTGCGGAAACTGCCAGCCGCGCCCACCTGTGCGCCCTCCCAGGAAGACCTGCCGATCATCGCGCATCAAAACGATGCCGACGTTCGCGCGAAAGCCGTCTGCGTCGATGAAATCTGTCATGAATGGTGCCGAGCAAGGCGCTGAGGCCGATTGTTCCATAAGGCTCAACGATCAACCACAGCAATCATTTCTTTGGACCGCTCGCGGGGCGCCGTAACCTTCTGCGCCTGTGAGCCACTCAAGAATCATCGCGGTTTATATCGGCCTGTCGCTGGCCACACTCTCGGTGCTTGCGCTGTCGCTCATGAGCGGCAGCATCAGCCTCGGGATGATGGAGCTTTGGCGCGGAATCTTGTCCACTGAAACCCTCGCTCATTCGCTTATTTTTGAGCTGCGTCTGCCGCGCGCTCTGACGGGGTTCGCCGCCGGAGGCGCTCTTGCGCTCGCAGGCGCGCTTATGCAGGTTTTGTTGCGCAATCCGCTTGCGGACCCCTTCGTCATGGGCGTGTCCGGGGGCGCCGCAGTCGCCGCCCTGTCCGCCATGTTGATCGGCCTTTCCGGGTTCGGCGTCGATGCAGCCGCAACGCTCGGCGCACTGGGCGCCACTTTGCTGGTCTTTACGCTTGCCCATGGCGAGGGCGGGTGGACCCCCACACGGCTGCTGCTCACCGGCATCGTCATCGCAGCGGGCGCCAGCGCGATTGTGAGCATGCTGCTCACGCTCGGCGATGAGACGCAGCTGCGCGGCATGCTGTTCTGGCTGATGGGCGACCTGGCGCTCAGCGCTCGACCAGGTCCGCTGCTTCTGCTTTTCGTCGCCGCACTCGCAGTCTCGTTCCCGTTCGCACGGCAATTGAATGTTCTGGCGCGCAGCGAATTGCAGGCGCGCGTACTGGGCGCGCCCGTCGACGCCCTGCGCATCGGCATCTTCCTCGCAAGCTCTGTCCTGACCGGCGCAACAGTCACTACTGCCGGAACGATTGGGTTCGTAGGGCTTGTCACGCCGCATCTCGCGCGGTTGCTGCTGGGGGCGGATCACCGGCTGATGTTGCCCGCCTCCGCGTTGCTCGGCGGGACGCTCGTCATGATCGCTGATCTGTGCGCGCGAACGCTGTTCTCGCCAAGGCAATTGCCGGTCGGCGCACTCACGGCGCTCGTCGGCGCTCCGCTATTTCTTGCGCTGATGCGACGAAACGCCGGGAGGTGACGGCCGGAAGGCGTTGCGCTCTGGTGCGCAGTCACTCTTCGGTTTCGAACGCGACGACATGATCGGGCTCAATGCGTATGCCGATACACTCGCCTACCGCGTGATCATGATGGCTCGGCACGAGCGAGAGCACGCGTGCGCCGCTCGGCAGCTGCAATGTGTAGAGGAACTCAGCGCCGCGGAACGCACGATGACAGACCTCCGCGCGCAGCGTGCTCGCGTCGTCGTGTATGACGTCATCGGGACGCAGCAGCAGATCTACGCGCCGTCCGGCCTGCCATTCTCCCCGGCCATCCGCGCGTACCACGCCCACTTCCGTTCGCACAGCTCCTTCGCCCACCACCTCGCCCGAGATGAAGGCGCCTTGGCCGATGAAATCCGCGACGAAACGGGTTACAGGGCGATGATAGAGCTCGTAGGGCGAGTCCCATTGTTCGAGCCGGCCGTCCCGCATGACGCCAACCATGTCAGCAACGGCGAACGCTTCCTGCTGATCGTGCGTGACAAGCAGCGCCGTGGCGTTGAGGGATTTCAGAATCGAGCGCACCTCGTGTCCGAGCCGCTCGCGCAGATCTACATCCAGACTCGAAAACGGCTCATCGAGCAGCACCAGCGCCGGCCCGGGCGCCAACGCGCGCGCCAGCGCGACGCGCTGCTGTTGTCCGCCTGAGAGCTGATGCGGATAAGAGGCGCTGTAGTCGGACAGCCCGACTGTCGCAAGCATGTCGGCCGCTTGTCGTCGCCGCGCGGTGCGGTCCAGTCGATGCAGACCGAATGCGACGTTGTCGAGCACGCTCAAGTGCGGAAACAAGGCGTAGTCCTGAAACACCATGCCGAACTGGCGATGTTCCGGCGGCTCGGTGAAGCTGGGCGTAGACAACACTCGGCCATGCGCGCGAATAGAACCTGCATCGACCTGTTCAAATCCTGCAATGCATCGCAGCGCCGTCGTCTTCCCGGAACCGCTCGGCCCGAGCAGGCAACCAATAGAACCCTTCGGCAAACGAAACGTGAGGCCGCTCACCGCTTCACGCGCGCCGAAACGACGAGCCACATCTTGCAGTTCAAGCCACATCGGCGCCCCTGCGAGTGAGCATTGCGGCAGGAATCAGGCCGACCAGGACGATGGCTGCTGCGGGCAGCGCCGCACGTTCCCACTCGCCCTCCGACGTCATCTCGAATACGCGCACCGCCAACGTATCCCAGCCGAATGGCCGCGTGATCAGCGTGATCGGCATCTCCTTCATGACATCGACGAACACCAGCGTCGCGGAGGTCGCGAGGCTTGTGCGCAGAAGCGGGATATGCACCTTGCGGACGAGCCGCGTTCTCACGACGCCCAGACTGATCGCGGCTTCATCGACGCTTTGCGTGATTCGCTGCATTCCGCTTTCGATCGGGTTGAATCCGACGGCGAGAAAGCGCGCGAGATACGCAAGCAGAACGGCGGCGAGCGTGCCCTGCAGCAGCGGGATGGCGACTGATTCGCCAAGCAGCAAGCGCAGAGCCTCCTGCACCCCGTTGTTGAGCGCGGCGAGCGGCGCGAGGACCCCAACAGCGAGGACGGTGCCCGGTACGGCATAGCCCATGGTCGCCATACGCACCAGGCCGCGCACAAACCACGTGTTCTGACGGCGCACCACATACGCCAGCAAGAGACTTGCAGCAACGATCACGAATGCGCCGCTACCCGCAAGCAGGAGGCTTCGCGCCACGAAGCCCCAGTAGCGCGCATCGAGGTCGCTCGCGGCGCGCTCTGCAACCCACCACAGCAACTGCAGGACGGGCAGCATGAACGCGACTGCAAACACCGACGCCGCGAAAGCGGTCGCCGCCCAGCGCGTCGGACCCCGAAGTGCGAAGCGCGGCGACTCGAGCGCGACATCCCGCACGTTCGCGAACCGTGCGCCCGCGCGCGCGCGTCGCTCCAGCACAAGGGCGGCGAACACGAACGCCATCAGGATTGCGGCGAGCTCAAGCGCCGCATGCACAGAAAACATGCCGAACCAGGCGCGGTAGATCGCCGTCGTGAAGGTGTTGTAGTTGAACACCGACACGGCCCCGAAATCAGCAAGCGTCTCCATGCAGACCAGAGCGACGCCCGCTGCTATCCACGGGCGCGCGAGCGGCAGCGCCACGCGCCACGCAGCGGCTTCACGACTCAGCCCGAGGGTCTGCGCCGCTTCCAGAGCACGCCGCCCCTGCGTCAGAAAGGCGCTGCGCGCCAGCAGGTAAACATATGGATACAGTGCGAGCGAGAGCACGAAAATCACGCCGCCCGTCGAACGAATCTGCGGCGTCCAGCGGGAAGAGCCGAACACGTCGCGCAGCCAGCTCTGCATCGGCCCCGCGTAGTCGAGGAAGCCGACCGCGACGAAAGCCAACACATAGGCAGGAATCGCCAACGGCAGCAACAGAGCCCAATCGAAGAAGCGGCGGCCGGGAAATTCACAGATCGCGGTCAACCAGGCGAGCACCGTGCCAAGGAGTCCGGCGACGAGCGCGACGCCCACGACCAGCCAAAGCGTGTTTGCGACGACTTCCGGAAGCACATATCGCGCCAGATGCGCCCATACATCGACTTCAGGCGTCGCGATCGCAGAGAAAATGACGACCAACGGAGCGAGCGCGGGCAGACAGAGCAAGAAGACGAGCAGAAACCCCGGCCAACGTCGCGCGTGACGAGAAGGCTGGCTGGAAAATGCGGCTGTCGCGTCGGTCGCCATGCAGCGGCGGTCAGCGATAGCCGGCGCGATCCATGAGTCGCACCGCATCGCTTTGATGTTCGCCTGCATGTGCGAGATTGAGCGAGTTCGCCTTGAACTCTCCCCATGCGGCGACGCGCTGGTCCGCTTTGACGGACGGACCGGCCGGATACTCGAGATTCAGTCCCGCGAACAGCGATTGCGCTTCCGGCTGCGACAACCACTCCAGAAACCTGAGCGCTTCGGCTGTATGCGGCGCGTGCGCAGTCACGCCCGCCCCGGAAATGTTCACATGCACTCCCTCGCCGCCCTGATCCGCCCAGAACAACCGGAGCGGCAGCGCAGGCTCGTCACGCTGCAGCCGTCCGAAGTAGTACGTGTTGACGACGCCGATATCGCACTGCCCAGCGGCGATCGCCTCCATCAGTCGCGTATCGTTGGCGAACGGGGCGGCCGCGAGATTGCCGACCCAACCGCGAACGATTTCCTCTGTTCGCGCTTCGCCATGCTGTGCAATCAGCATCGCCACGAGCGACTGGTTGTAGACCGACTTCGAAGTGCGCAGACAAAGACGTCCGCGCCACTTCGGATCGGCGAGCGCTTCGTACGTGCCCAGTTCCTCAGGCTTGACCCGTTCGGTGCTGTAAACGATTGTCCGCGCGCGAACGGAGAGGCCAAACCAGCGATTTCCAGGATCGCGAAGATGCGCGGGTATGTTCTGCCGGAGGATCGGCGAATCCACCGGTCGGAGGAGGTTTCGCTCCGCCGCGTGCCACAGATCGCCGGCGTCGACCGTAATCAGCAAGTCGGCTGGAGACTTGGCGCCCTCGGCGGCGAGCCGCTCAATCAGAGGCCCTGCGTCGTCGGTGACGAACTTGATCGCCTGGCCGGTGTCCTGCGTATAGCGATCGAACATCGGCTTGATGAGCTGCTCGTTTCGGGAGGAGTAGACGACAAGTTCCGTAGGAGCACGGCTACACCCCCATAAACCTGCGATCACGAGCGCGAAGGCGATTGCCGCTCTGGCAGCTCCAGGACTGAACACCCGCTCAGACATACCCACTCCCGTACCACCTAATTGCGAATGAATCGCATTTTCAAACATGGTAGCACGCGAACGGGCGCATCAGCCCAGATCAGCGTTGACTCACATCAAGCGAGTTCGACGCGATTGCGGCCGAGTTGTTTCGCCCGATAAAGAGCGGAATCGGCTTCTGCGAGGAGTCGCTCGGCCGCCTCTTTGAGATCGCCGTCTTCGCGTTTGAGCGCGATCCCCGCAACGCCGATCGAAACGGTCATGTTGAGCTTCACGCCTGCGGTGATTTCGAGCGGGGTCTCGCACACGGCGAGCCGGATGCGCTCCGCAAGAGCTGCAGCCTGCTCCGGCGTCGCCCCGGGCGCGAGCACCACGAACTCATCGCCGCCGAAACGCGCTGCTGCGTCGCTGCCGCGGATTTGCGCATCCACGCGCTGTGCAGTCTCACGAAGGGCCATGTCGCCCGCCAGATGTCCATGCTGATCGTTAATCTGCTTGAACCGATCCAGGTCGATGAGCAGACAGGTGAGGCCTGTGCCCTGACGCTGCGCGCGCGCCAGTTCCTCCTTGAGCCGCGCGTTCAGATAACGGCGATTGTGCCAACCGGTGAGAAAGTCCGTGAGTCCGCTGCGAACCAGACGCGCCCGATTGACGGTGTTCTCAATTGCGAAGGACGCGATGACGCCTAGGTGCGCCAGAAAGTCGGTTGCGAGGTGCCGCGAAAAACGCTTCTCATCTGCACTGCCGAAATTGAGGCTGCCCTGCACGCGATCCTGGCGCCGCAACGGGATAAGCGCCACGCTTTTGACGCTGGTCGCATCCGGGAACAGAAGCTGGTGGTCGCAGCCCATATAGGGCCCGAGCCAGGGCTTGTGGAAGGAGACGAACTGCGGCGCCAGACCGACGACGCTGTCCGTGAAGATCACCTGGGGAAAATCCCCCGCATTCATGTGGTCGGCGATCAACAAGTGGCGGATTTCGTGCTGGGGATCCCAGAGCAGCAACGTGACCGACTCGAGCCCGTACGACGCCTTCAGCCCCCGGCAGATCGCCTCGAACAGCTGCGCAATATTCTCCGCTTTGAGCAGTTCGAGTTCGCGTTCCTGGCTGCGCCGGAGCAAACGCTCATTCGCCGCCGCTTCGTCGACGAGCATGGCGATGCGTCCGCGCAGTTCGCGGATCTCGCTGTCGGGGTCCCTCCCTCCCATCAGGGTTCTCTGCTCCGGCCGGCGAGGTACTCGCGACCTCGCTCCATCATCCCGACAAACTCCGCTTCGTTGCCGGACTTGACCGCATCCCAGATCCGCTCGACCGCCCGACGCAGCGCCAGCAGAGACTCTCGGCCATAGTCGTTCAGGTTCTGAATCTCGAAATACATCAGCGGATTGTCGCCGGCCACTTTCGTCGCAACATCGACCTGCGCGTCATAGGTGGTGCTGGACAGTTGCGCCAGCCGCGGCGCGGCTTCACCGCTCTCAGCGAGCGCCGTGAAGAAAGCGACGTTGAGCGCGTGCGACAGTCCGAGAACGTAGGCGATGAGGCGGTCATGTTCATCGAGACTCATCACGACGCGCTCCGCCATCGTCGATGCGAACAATGTCTGCGCGGCGTCGATTGCCTGCTGGTCGCCGAGATTGATGAAGATGACGTGCCGGCCGGAGAGCAACTCCGTGTCCGGGCCGAACATCGGATGGATCGAGGTCACCCGACAGCCCGCTTCCTGCAGTGCGCGAATGCCTTCCCGCAATGGCGTCTTGAGCGAACCCAGATCGAATATGACGCCGCGCGGCTTGCGCTGCGCCAGTTCCTGCAGAATGTCGTTGGCCGCCTTCATCGGAGTCGCAACGACGATCAGGTCGCAGTCGAGCGAGGCGTCGCGCCACTCCGGCGCGTAGCCCAATCCCTCAATGCCTCCGGCAGGATCCGCGACCGTAACGTCGTAGCCCTGCGAGGCCAGAAACTCCGAAAACCAACGCCCCATCTTGCCGCGGCCGCCAATCACGAGCGCAGTCTGCCCGCTGCCTCGGGCGCCGGCTGCGACGCGAATGCGCTCCTGCGTCGTCAGCGAACCTCGAATCAGCAGACGCAACACTGACTCCGCGAGCGCAGGTGAAATCCCGAGCGACTCCGCCGTCGTCCGCGCCCGCATCAGCACCTCGCGCTCGCGGCGGAAGTCACGCGTCTCCCGACCTTCAAGCCGTTTCGCTTCCGCGACCTGGCCGCTCAGGGTCTGGCGCTCGGCGATCAGCGCGAGCAATTGTCGATCAAGCGCACTCAGGCGCGCGCGGAGTTCTTCCAGCTTCATAGGCGTCAGCGTCGCGGCGTATGCAGTATTTGCGCAATCCTTTTACTAAAGGGCGCGCGATCCATGCAAGCACGTCGCCCGCCGACGCTCGGCGGGCGGGGTTTCCCTGATACGGCTCGCCGCGAGCTCGACGGGATCGTCTCAGAACAGGGGCGCTGTGATGATCACGCTGGCGCTCGCCCCGAGCGGTCGCGATCCATAGTAGCGGTACCGCGGGTAATAGTAGTCGTAGTAGTCCCGCGCTGCGACGTGATAGTGCACCCCGTGATAGTGACGGCGGTCCGTGCAATGCCGCCCGCGGTACTGCGCTGGCGCCCAGTACCGACCCTGGTAGTAACGCCAGTCCGCCCCGCGATAATCGCGGCGTTCCTGGAAACCATCATTCCAATCACGACGCCAGTGGCTACGCTCGCGTTCGCGCCAATGATCGTCGTCGGTATGGTGACGATGGTTGTCCACTGACGAATGACGTTCACCATGAAATCTTCTGTCGTGGCCGCGCCCGCGATCATCGCCTGCGTACACGGCGTCGCTCAGCAGCGCTCCCACCATGCAAATCGCAACCAACCACGCTCGTCTTGAATTCAACGCCTCCGGTGAACCAGACACTGAACCGCTCATAGCGGACTCCTCGCATCGCCTGTCTCGTTCAGGCGATTGCATCCTCGGTTTGAGCCGCTGAATTCTTCCTGAATCGGCGTTAGGCGACCCGTGCGGCGGCCGCAGGGGCATAATGCGCCGTCGCTGGCCGCGGACACCGCCGATGCAAACAGACGATTTGCTCCCTGAGCCATTGCCGTCGAGCCCTTTCGGATTGTTCCTCGCCTGGTTCGATGAATCGCGGCGGCGTCAGGTGCAACCGAATCCCGACGCCATGGTGCTTGCGACTGCAGATGCGGAAGGTCGACCCTCAGCTCGCGTCGTACTGTGCAAGAAAGTTGCTGCCGAGCCTGGCTACGTCGTTTTCTTTACGAACTTTGAATCCCGCAAAGGACGCGAACTTTCGCGTCGCCCGCGAGCCGCGGCGGTGTTCCATTGGGATGCCCTGCATCGCCAGGTTCGCATCGAAGGACCGGTCGTGCGCTCGCCCGACGCGGAGAGCGATCAGTATTTTTCGAGCCGCGCACTCGATAGCCGGATAGGCGCGTGGGCGAGTCGGCAAAGCGAACCGCTCGCTTCACGCGCGGCGCTGGCGGCGGAGGTGCGCGCGGTCGCGGCCAGATTCGGCGTGACGCCGGGCGACACGACTCGTTCGGTGCCGCGGCCGGCTCACTGGGGGGGCTATCGCCTCTGGATCGACAGCATCGAACTGTGGACAGAGGGCGCCAATCGGATCCACGACCGGGCCGTGTGGAGCAGAGACTTGAGCGTGGCGCGCGACGATTCGTTCAACGCAAGCGAGTGGCGGAGCACGCGGTTGAATCCGTGACGGACGTAACGTAGCGGCGCGAGGACGAAAGGACGCTGGAGCAGGAGATGCGACTTCGACGTAATCCCGTCATTACGTCCTTTCGCCCTGGCTCACTTGACCACCTTCAGCGTAGGCTTGGAGCGCTTCCCCTCTGACCCGTTCGTCGGCGGTTCCGGCGGCGTTGGCGGCGACTCAGGCGGCGGCGCGTCGGCTTCCGAAAAAATCATTCCCTGCCCCGTCTCTCGCGCATACACACCGAGCACGGCGGCGATCGGGACGACGACGTCGTAAGTCGCAGCGCCGAAGCGCGCACGAAACCGCACGAAATCGTTGCCCAGAGTGAGCCCGCTCGTCGCGCTGTTGCTCACGTTGAGAATTATCTTGCCCCCCTGTACGTACTGACGCGGAACCTCGACTCCCGCGATCGAAGCGTCAACGACGAGATGCGGCGTCTGATTGCAATCGCTGATCCACTCGTGCATCGCACGTAGCAGGTAGGGTCTGCGCGATCTCACGGGAGCGTCGGCCATCTGCTTCATCTCATCAGGCGTGCATGTCCTGCTCAACACGCGACAGGCTGTGGCGAAACGCCGGTCGCGTGAACAGCAGGCTGGCGTACTTGGAGACAGCCTGCGATTGCGGCGGAATGTCGATCTCCCAACGCTGCAGGCGCCAGAGAATCGGCGCGATTGTCGCATCGACGAGAGAAAATTCGTCGGAGAGGAAATAGGGCCGCGCCTTGAATACGTCCGTGCTCGCGAGAATACTGTCTCGGAGGATCTTGCGAGCTTTCATACCCAGCTTGCGGTCCGCGGGATCTTCGATCTGCTGGGCGAGCGTGTACCAGTCTCGCTCGATCCGATAGAGCGCAACACGAAACTGCGCGCGTGCGACCGGATCGATCGGCATCAGCGGCGGGTGCGGAAATCGCTCGTCGAGATATTCGATGATCACGCGCGAGTCATACAGCACCAGATCGCGATCCACCAGCGTCGGCGCGGTGTGATACGGGTTGAGATCGAGCAGATCTTCGGGAAGATTCCCGTCGTGCACGTCGATCGTTTCAGCATGAATGCTCTTCTCCGCCAGAACGATCCGCGTGCGGTGGCTCCAGGGGTCATCGGCCTTGGAGAAGAGCGTCATCACAACGGGGCGCTCCGGAGAAAGGCGTAGGTATCAGCGTGCGCGAACAGTCGCGCCGCCTCTACTTCACGTCTCTCCAGAACTCCTTCTTGAGGAAATACGCGAACAGGAAGAACACGAAGAGAAACACCAGGACGCGCATGCCGAGCAGGCGGCGCTCGAGTTGCATCGGTTCGCCGATGTAGTCGAGGAAGTTCACTGTATCGCGCACAAACTGATCGTATTCCTCAGGACTGAGGCTTCCCGTCTCAGCTATTTCGAAGCCCTTGAACTTCTTGTGAACTGCATTGTGCTCGGCGTCGCTTTCGCCGTCGTACACCGCGCGCTGATAGCCCTGCAGGCTCCACAGCACATGCGGCATCGACGTTCCGGGCAGCACCAGATTGTTCACGCCGGTAGGACGAGTCGGGTCGACATAGAACGACTTGAGAAATGAATAGAGATAGTCTGATCCGCGACTCCTCGCGATCAGCGACAGATCCGGCGGAGCTGCGCCGAACCAGCGCGCCGCGTCTTCCGGCCTGATCGCCGCGCGCATCGTGTCATGCACGCGCTCGCCGGTGAACATCATGTTCTCGATCACCTGGGCTTCGGACAAACCGAGATCCGCTCCGAGCCGGCTGTAGCGCACGTAGCGCGCCGAATGGCAGCCCATGCAATAGTTCACGAAGTTGCGGGCGCCGCGCTGCAGAGATGCGACATTCTCCACGTCGTTGTTCGCGGGCTGAATCACCCCGCCGGCGGACGTGGCGAGACTGAGCGACGGTGCGGCGAACGACAGGGCGAGAGCGATGACGATCGCCGCTTTGTTAGTGAGCATGATAGGTCACCCGCTCAGGCGCCGGCTTGGTCGGATCAATTTTCGTGTACCAGGGCATGAGGATGAAGAACGCGAAATAGACAATACCGAACACGCGCGCTGCGTTCGTATAACCGGGCGTCGCAGGCTGCATGCCGAGATACCCGAGCGCGACGAAACTGATCGCGAATGCGGTCAGAAAGCCCTTGAAGATCCAGCCGCGATAGCGGACCGACTTCACCTGCGCACGATCCAGCCACGGCAGGAAGAAGAACGCGAGCACGGCGGCGCCCATGAGAATCACGCCGAACAGTTTGCTCGGGACGGCGCGCAGAATCGCGTAGAACGGCGTGAAGTACCACACGGGGGCGATGTGCTCGGGGGTGCGCAGCGGATCTGCCGGCTCGAAATTGGCGTGCTCGAGGAAGTACCCGCCCATTTCCGGCGCGAAGAACACCACGCAGCTGAACAGCGCCGCGAACACGATCAGCCCGACGAGATCCTTGACCGTGTAATACGGGTGGAACGGAATCCCGTCCACGGGATGACCATCCGGACCCTTCACTTTCTTGATTTCGACGCCATCGGGATTGTTCGACCCGACTTCGTGCAGCGCGAAGATGTGCGCGATGACGAGAAACACCAGCGCGAGCGGCAGTGCGACCACGTGCAGCGCGAAGAAACGATTCAGCGTGATGTCGGAAATGTAGTAGTCGCCGCGAATCCACTCGACCAGCGCTTCGCCGACGCCCGGGATTGCGCCGAACAGCGACACGATCACCTGCGCGCCCCAGTAAGACATGTTTCCCCACGGGAGCAGATAGCCGAAGAACGCTTCAGCCATCAGACTCAGATAGATCAGCATGCCGAAGATCCAGACCAGCTCCCGCGGATTCTTGTAAGAGCCGTACATCAGACCGCGGAACATGTGCAGATACACGACGATGAAGAACGCCGATGCGCCTGTGGAATGCATATAGCGGATCAGCCAGCCCCACTGGACGTCCCGCATGATGTACTCGACGGACGCGAACGCGTCTGCGGCCGAGGGCTTGTAGTTCATCGTCAGGAAAATTCCCGTGACGATCTGCAGCACCAGCACCACCAGAGCCAGCGAGCCGAAGTAGTACCAGAAGTTGAAGTTCTTCGGCGCGTAGTACTCGCTCGCGTGCTCCTTGAAGAATCTCGTCATCGGGAAGCGAGCGTCGATCCAGTCGACCAGCGCAGTCATGCGCGAAGCGCTCCGTCCGGCGGGATTCGAGGGCATCGTGGCGCTCATCAGGCGACCTCCGCGTCGACGCCGATCTGGAGGATGGCGTCAGTCAGAAAGCGATACGGCGGAACCCTGAGATTCACCGGCGCAGGCACGTCCTTGAACACGCGACCAGACAGATCGAATTTCGAACCGTGGCAGGGACAATAGAACCCTCCCGGCCAGTCCGCGCCAAGTTCAGCGTCGGCGGGATTGAAGCGGCTCAGGGGCGCGCATCCCAGATGCGTGCAAACGCCCACAAGCACCAGATACTCCGGCTTGAGCGCACGTGCGTCGTTGCTCGCGTACTTGGGTTGCTCGGACTCCTTCGATTCCGGGTCGCGCAAGCGTGCAGTCACTTCCGGGCTGCTGAGCGCCCTCAGCATTTCGGGCGTACGGCGCACGATGAAGATCGCCTGACCGCGCCAGTTCACCTTCAGTACGGCGCCGGGCTCCAATTTAGAGATGTCCTGCTCCACCGGGGCGCCGAGCGCCTGCGCGCGCGCGCTCGGCTTCCAGGACGCCAGGAACGGCACGGCCGTCAGTCCTGCACCGGCGATGCCGGTCACCGTCGTTGCGACCAGCAGGAAATGACGCCTGCCGCCGTCGATCCGCTCTTCTGCGCTCATCCACACTCTCCGCCCGTTCTCCGCGCGAGGAGCGGTATGCCGCCCCCTACCCGCCGCCACGCGCCTTTCTTTGTGCTGCTCGCGGATACACTCCCGCAAACAGGCAGCCCCAAGTCATGCGCCAGGTCATGGGCATGAGTCGACGCGTAGTTTCAAACATTCAAGGAATTCCGGATTATACACACATCACTCGGCGCGCTTTGAAGCGCCGACGACGAAGCGCATCATAGACGCCGAATGTTCACGGCCATGCTTTTCCGCATCATGCCGACGTTCCGACACACACTGATTTTTCTGTTCAAATGGGCGATCGTGGGCCTCGCCGGCGCGAGCCTTGTCTTGCTCGTTCGCCCGGACTTTCTGGCCGCACCCAGGAATGCGGCCGCTTCGATCGGATCTTCTTCGACTGTCGGCCCGCAGGGGTTGACCGCGCCGGATCCGCGACGCTCGTTCGCCGACGCCGTTGCGCGGGCCGGTCCCGCAGTCGTCAACATTTACACGGCGCGCGTCATCGGCAGTTCTTCGAAACCCTCAGCCGGCGATCCTCTCCTGGGACGAGACCTGCCGCGCGTTCGTCAGCGCGTCGAAGGCAGCCTTGGGTCCGGTGTAATCGTCGATGAGCAAGGCCATCTCATCACCAATCATCATGTCATTCAGGGCGCCGATGAGATCCGCGTGCAACTGGCCGACGGACGCGTGGCGACGCCGCAGATCGTGGGCACAGATCCCGACACGGATCTCGCGGTGCTGCGGGTCGCTCTCGACGATGCGCCTGTAATGCCCCTTGGGAGGTCGAACGACCTGCGCGCCGGCGATGTCGTACTCGCCATCGGGAATCCGTTCGGACTCAGCCAGACAGTTACGCAGGGCATCGTGAGCGCCACCGGCCGCGGACGCCTCGGCGTCACGGATTTCGAGGACTTCATTCAGACCGACGCGGCGATCAATTTCGGCAACTCCGGCGGCGCGCTCATCAATACCTATGGAGAATTGATCGGCATCAATACGGCCGTGCTTTCGCAGACGCTCGGCACGGACGGCATCAGCTTCGCGATTCCCGTCAATATGGTTCGCGGCGTAATGGATCAGATCCTGGAGCACGGCCGAGTGCGTCGCGGGTGGCTCGGCGTATCCTCTGAAGATCTGCCGCGCGCAACAGCGGCGGCGCTGGGGATCAATCCGCCCGCGGCGCTCAGAATCAGCGAGGTCGATCCGCGCGGACCTGCGGCGCTGGCGGGCTTGCGACCGGACGATCTCATCACACATTTCAACGGTCGCCCGGTTGTGAACGCGCAGGAAGCGCTCAATCGCGTAGCCGCGATGGCGCCCGGCTCCCCGCTCGATATTCGCGCCCGGCGCGGCGGCGAACAGCTCGATTTCAGGGCGATGCTGGAAGAGCGCCCGCCACGCGGCGAGCGCCAGCCTGAGGGCTGAGGAAGCTCTGATTCACCGGTCTACCCTCGACGAATGCAGACGCCCGAAAGATGACCGAAGGAAATCCCGTCCCACGGGACAAGGGCTATCGAAGCTGCTGTTGTTCTCGCATGTCTCCAGCCAGTTGACCGATTGGCCTTCTAGCCAGCGACGCGTTTGATCTGCGCACCCAGTTGTTCGAGCTTTTCCTCGATGCATTCGTACCCGCGATCGATGTGATAGATGCGGTGGATCTCGGTTGCGCCCTGCGCCACCAACCCCGCCAGCACAAGGCTGGCGGACGCGCGTAAATCGGTCGCCATGACGGGCGCCGCGGTGAGCTTCGGCACGCCTCGAATGATCGCGGTGTTGCCTTCGATGCGAATGTCCGCGCCGAGACGACGCATCTCCAGCATGTGCATGAACCTGTTCTCGAAAATTGTTTCGGTGACGGCGCTCGCCCCTTCGGCGATCGTATTGAGCGCCGCGAACTGAGCCTGCATGTCCGTGGGAAACGCGGGATAAGGAGCGGTGCGAATGTCGACCGCCTTCGGCCGACGTCCACGCATGTCGAGCTCGATCCAGTTGTCGCCTGCGTCGATTTTGGCGCCCGCTTCCGTCAGCTTCGCCAGCACGGCGTCCAGGTGATCGGGTCGCGTCGCCTTGGTGCGGACGCGCCCACCCGTAATTGCGCCAGCGACGAGGTACGTGCCCGTCTCGATCCGATCCGGCAGCACGTCGTAGCTGGCGCCTCGCAACGTCCTGACGCCCTGAATGACGATCCGGTCAGTGCCCGCACCGCTTATCTGGGCGCCCATCGCCGTCAGGAAGTCGGCGAGGTCGACGACTTCCGGTTCGCGCGCCGCGTTCTCGATGATGGTTTCGCCCTCAGCGAGCGTCGCGGCCATCAGCAGGTTCTCCGTTCCGGTGACGGTCACTGTCTCGAGCACCAGCCGGGCGCCGACGAGTTTGTCCGCGCGCGCACGTATGTAGCCGTTCTCAATCTGAATGTCGGCGCCCATCGCTTTCAGACCGGCGACATGAATGTTGACGGGACGCGCGCCGATTGCACATCCGCCAGGCAAGGAAACGTCCGCGCGGCCGAAGCGCGCAAGCAGCGGACCGAGTACGACGATCGAAGCGCGCATGGTGCGCACGAGCTCATATGGCGCAACGCATTCCCGAATCGTGGAAGCATCGACCTCCACACGCATCCTGTCGTCGATCGTGACGCTCACGCCCATGCGGCCGAGCAGTTCGATCATCGTTGTGACGTCGTGCAGATGCGGGACGTTGCCGACGGAGACGGCGCCTTCGGCGAGGAGCGTCGCGGCGAGAATCGGCAGTGCGGCGTTCTTTGCGCCGGAGATCCTGACGTCTCCTTCGAGCGGAGCGCCGCCGTGTATGGTCAGTTTGTCCATGGATAAAGGCTCTGGGCGGCTGCGCAGGGCGGTTTTTCAGTCCCGGTTCTAATCAGCTTCTTCCGGCGCGAGCGCCTGCATGCTAAGCGCGTGAATCTCCCGTCCCATCCTCGCGCCCAGAGCTGCGTACACGAGCTGATGGCGCTGGAGCATGCGACGTCCGGCGAATTGAGGCGCGATGATCACGGCTTCGAAATGGGTATCGTCGTCAGACATGACCCGGACCAGGGCGCCGGGCAATCCGGCTTCGATCAGCGATTGAACTTCAGCGGCGTTCATGTGGAACGAGAATGCGCATGGGGAAGTTGCGATCTTAGCCCATTTGTCCGCCTGCGATCCGCGCCAAAGCGAGCGGCCGCGCTATGATCGCGTCCCATGAGTTCAGACCAGCGAATCAATCTGGATGCGGGGCGACTCCTCGCCCGTGGTCGGCGCGTGCTCGAAACCGAAGTTGCAGGCGTGGTGGCCTTGCAGAGCCGCCTCGATGAAGCGTTTGTTGCAGCGTGCCGGTTGCTGCACGGCTGCAAAGGCCGCGTCGTTGTTACAGGAATGGGCAAGTCCGGCCATGTCGGCGCCAAGATCGCCGCGACGCTCGCGAGCACCGGTACGCCGTCGTTCTTCCTGCACCCGGCCGAGGCGAGTCACGGCGATATCGGCATGATCACCGCGGAGGACGTCGTCGTCGCCATTTCAAATTCCGGCGAAACGGCGGAACTCATCACGATCCTGCCCGTCATGAAGCGGTTGGGCGTCGATATGATCGTCATGACCGGTCGGCCGGGCTCGACGCTCGCCAGGGCGGCGACCGCCGTCCTCGATGTGAGCGTTCCTGAGGAAGCCTGTCCGCACAATCTCGCGCCGACAGCGAGCACGACCGCGACGCTGGCGATGGGCGATGCGCTTGCCGTTGCGGTGCTGGAGGCGCGCGGTTTCACGGAAGAAGATTTCGCGCGCTCGCATCCGGGAGGGAGTCTGGGTCGCCGACTGCTGCTGCATGTTGAGGACGTCATGCGCACCGGCGAACAGCTCCCCGCCGTCTCGCCCGATACGACGTTGCGAGACGGATTGCTGGAGATGAGCCGCAAGGGCCTGGGCATGACGGCGATTGTGGATGCGTCAAAGACGCGTGCTCGGCATCTACACTGACGGCGATCTGCGTCGCACGCTCGACCAACCCACCGACATCAGGGCGCTGCGCATGAGCGAGGTCATGACGGCCAATCCGAAAACGATCGCTCCTCGCGTCCTTGCTGCGGAAGCCGTACACCTGATGGAAACCGCACGCATCACCCAGTTGCTTGTGGTCGATGAGAAGAACGTGCTGATCGGCGCGCTGAACGTGCACGATCTGTTTCGCGCAGGCGTGATGTGACCCGTCGATGGATACTCTCGTAGAACGCGCCAATGATGTCCGTTTGCTGGTGCTCGACGTCGACGGCGTCCTGACCGATGGACGGCTGTACTTCTCGGCGCGCGGCGAAGAACTCAAGTGCTTTCACGTGCGCGACGGCGCCGGCATCGTGCAGCTGCTGCGCGCCGGATTGCAGGTCGCCGTGATCTCCGGTCGGCAGTCGCGCGCCGTCGAACGTCGGATGAGCGAGCTGGGCGTGACGTGGATTCGTCAGGGCGTCACGGACAAGCTCGCGGCGCTGCGCGAACTCCTCGACATTCTCGGGCTCGGCCCGCAGGCGGTCGCGAGTATGGGCGATGATACGCCTGACCTGCCCATGTTCGAAGTCGCGCGGCTTGCGATCGCCGTCGCCGACGCGCATCCAAGCGTGAAATCGCAGGCCCACTTCATCACCCAGGCCGCCGGCGGACAGGGCGCAGTGCGCGAAGTGTGCGATCTCATTCTCGAAGGCCAGCGATTCGAAGCCCAGCGGCGGTCGCAACGATGAACTGGCGATGGATCTCCCTCGCTGCGCTCCTTGCCGCGCTGGTCATCGGCTACGGCGCGTTCAACAAGCGCGCGGACTCCCCGGTCACGAGCCGCGAAGCGCCGCCGCAGCCCGGCTACTATCTGCACGACGCGATCATCACTGAAACTCGGCCAGACGGATCCGTGGGAACTCGCCTCGTCGCCTCGCGCATTCAGCAGCGTGCGAGCGACGACGCTATCGTGATCACAGACGTGCACTTGAACTATTTTCAGGCGCCCGGAAAGGAATGGCTGCTGACGGCGCAACGCGGTCTCATTCCGGAGGATTCGCGCATCGTGCAGTTCGCAGGCGACGTGAAGCTCCGGCCCGCCGATGCGAGCGATACATTCCTGCGCACGGAGAGGTTGGCGATTGATACCGTGCGCAACGTCGCGTACAGCCTCGCGTCGCCCGTCGCGCTGAGATTCGGTCAGCATGCGCTGACCGTGCAAAACTTCACCGCCGACCTCAACACTGAAAAGGTCCGGCTGGAGTCCGTGAATGGCCGCTCTGAACCTCAGTAGGCTCGCAGGAGCGCTCTTGCTCAACGCCGTCGCGCTCACAGTCGTCGCGGCGGAGAGCGGACTCAGCGAACGCAGCGTTGAATATGGCGCTGACGTCGTGATCTCAGACTTCCGCAGCGATACGCTCGAGCTGTCAGGCAACGTGCGCGTCTCCCAGGACGCCATGTCCATCGAAGCGCAGACGGCTACTGCGAAGGATTTCCAATCGGACACCCCCCGCTGGACGTTCAAGGATTCAGTGCACATCCGCACGGCGCAGGCTGACCTGCAGTCGAATTCGGCTAGCGCGTCGTTCGTCAAGGGCCAGATCGCGGATGCGCGCGTTGAAGGCGCGCCGGCGCAGTTCGAACAGCGCGGCGTAAGCCCGGATCGTCAGGTACGAGGACGCGCAGGCGTCATCGAATACGACTTCACGGCGGGCGTCGTCCGCCTCACGGACCAGGTCTGGTTCAGCAATGGCAAGGATGAATTCCGCGGCGATGTGGTGATCTACAACGTGCGCGACGAGCGCGTACAGATCAATCCGACGGGGCAGGCTTCCGGTCGCGTCCGCGGCATCATCCGTCCAAGAGAGCGACCGAGCAGCGAGCAGGGGTCCTCTTCCCGGACAACGATCGTGAATCCGCCGACGCCCCCCAGCGAGAACGGCGCATGAGCCGTCTGCGCGTCGAGGGGCTCGCGAAACAATATCGCTCGCGCCAGGTTGTCAAGGATCTTTCGATCGAGGTCTCGAGCGGTGAAGTCGTCGGACTGCTGGGGCCCGAACGGCGCCGGCAAAACCACCGCCTTCTACATGATTGTCGGTCTCGTACCGACAGACGCCGGACGGATCCTGATCGATGACAGGGATGTGACCCGGCTGCCGGTGCATCGCCGCGCGCGCCTCGGGCTGGGGTACCTGCCGCAGGAAGCGTCCGTCTTCCGCAAGTTGACCGTGCGCGACAATATCCTCGCCATCCTGGAAACACGCGCCGATCTGGATGCGGAGGGCCGCGAGCAGCAACTCGAGTCGCTGCTCGATGAATTGCACATTGGTCACATACGCGACAGCCTCGGACAAAGCCTGTCAGGCGGCGAACGCCGGCGCGTCGAGATCGCCCGCGCCCTTGCCGCAGAGCCGCAATTCATGCTGCTCGATGAACCCTTTGCGGGCGTCGACCCCATTTCAGTGCTGGACATTCAGCGAATCATTCGCCATTTGAGCGTCCGCAACATCGGCGTGCTGATCACGGATCATAACGTCCGGGAAACACTGGGGATTTGCAGCCGCGCCTACATCGTGAGCGGCGGCTCCGTGATCGCGGCGGGCACTGCCAATGAGGTCCTTGCAAATCGGGAGGTTCGTGAGGTGTACTTGGGCCAGGACTTTCGACTCTAGTTTCCTTCTTCAGGCGCAGTCCGATGCGGGCTGACGCCAGTCCCAAGTTGCGAGACGAATGCTCAAGCCAGCCCTGCAGCTAAAACTCGGCCAGCAGCTCACGATGACGCCGCAGCTGCAACAGGCGATCCGCCTGCTCCAGCTTCCGGTGCTCGAACTTCAGGCCCAGATTCGTGAGGCGCTCGAGACGAACGTCATGCTCGAGCCCGAAGACGAAGCGGGCGGTCCCGAAAGCGGCGATGTCGTCGAGCCGCAGTTTGAATCCACCACCGCGAGCACAGCGTCTTCCGATTCGAGCGATGAGGCCGATCGCGAACAAGCCGGACCCGACGTCGACCTGATCGACGATCCGGAGTGGAGCGATTCGCAGGTCACTGGCCCGTCGGAGTCGCCATGGTCCGGCGGCGACGATCAATCGCAGGACTTCTCGGACGCGCGCGGAGAAACGCTGCAGGAGCACCTGACGTGGCAGCTCGAGATGTCGCAGGCTGAACGAGCGCGAAATGCGCATCGGCGCCGCAATCATCGACGCGATCAACGACGACGGCTACGTGATCGAGTCGCTTGAGGAGATTGCGCGCAATTTGCAGCCAGAAATCGTGGCGACGACCGCAGAAGTGGAGCGCATCCTCGCGGCACGTGCAGGCGATGGATCCGGCTGGCGTGGGCGCGCGCTCGGTCAGTGAATGCATCGAGCTGCAGTTGCGTCAGCTCGACGCGGACACTCCGGGCCGCGAGACAGCGCTGCTGATCGCAGCGAGCTACCTGGATCAGGTTGCGGATCAGCAATACGCGCTGCTGCGGCGGCAGCTGCGCGTCACGGAAGAGGAAATGGAGCACGCACTGGTGCTGGTGCGCGCCTGTCAGCCGCGCCCCGGCTCCAGCGTTCACTCCGTACCCGCGGAATATATCGTCCCCGATGTCTTCGTGCGACGCACCGAGCGCGGCTGGGCGGTCGAGATCAATCCCGCAAGCCTGCCCGCGCATTCGCGTCAACCAGAGCTATGCCGGCCTGATCGGCCGTTCCGCAGATCACGCCATGCTGCGCACGCAGCTGCAGGAAGCGCGCTGGCTGATTCGCAGCCTTGAGATTCGCAATGAAACGCTGCTAAAGGTGGCGCGCTGCATCGTCCAGCGCCAGTCGGCCTTCCTCGAAAACGGCGATGAATACATGCAGCCGATGATTCTGAAGGACGTCGCGGAGGCCGTGCAGATGCATGAGTCGACGATTTCGCGCGTCACGACGAACAAGTACATGCATACGCATCGCGGCGTGTTCGAGTTTCGCTATTTCTTTTCCAGTCATGTCGCGGCCAGCGACGGCACCGAGATGTCCTCGACCGCGATTCGCGCCAAGATTCGCAAGCTGGTGGCGGCCGAAGAACCGGACAAACCCCTGTCCGACAGCCGCATTGCAGAGATTCTGTCGCAGGAGGGCGTGCTGGTCGCGCGCCGCACGGTCGCGAAATACCGCGAGGCCCTCGGTATTCCTCCCTCTAGCGAACGCAAGCGAGTTTCGGTCAGATGAAGGCGCTGGCGATTAGTGAACAGTGAATCGCCGGAACGCCCGAGGTCGCCATTTGCTCCTAGTCTACGAGTCACGAGTCACTTCCAGAAGGAGGCGCCATGCAACTGAACGTCACTGGTCACCACGTTGATGTCACTTCCCCCCTCAAGGATTACGTCGAAAAAAAACTCGACCGCATTGTCCGGCACTCAGATAAGGTTATTGACGTTCACTGCATCCTTACCGTCGAGAAGCTGCGCCACAAGGCCGAGGCTACCGTGCTGCTGAGCCGAGGGAAGGTTTACGCCGACGCCGTGGATCAGGACATGTACGCCGCCATCGACGCGCTCGCCGACAAACTCGATCGACGCGTCAAGAAGCACAAGGAAAAACTCTCGGATCATCACGCCGTCGACGCGCAGAAGGTCGGCTCCCCCTAGGCGGAAGGGACTCGTGACCTGTGACTAGGCGGTAGTCCGCTTCCGCGGGAACTCCGCGGCGAGTACATCCCAGACGCGATCCCGTCGAACGGACCGGCGGGGTCGCGTGCTTCAAGCCGTGCCTCGTGATTTGGCCTAAGATGCGGACGTCGAACCAGGCTACGTCCAGCTGCTTACCAGTCACTAGTCACCAGTCACTTCGCATGCGTCTAGTCATCGTCAGCGGTTTGTCCGGGTCCGGCAAGAGCGTGGCGCTGCACATGCTCGAGGACCTGGACTACTACTGCGTCGACAACATTCCGGCGGGACTCCTGCCGATGTTCATCTCGCACACGGTGCGATCGCACGAGTCGACTTACAGTTCGACTGCGGTCGGCGTCGACGCGCGCAACAGACCTGCGGAGATCAGTTCGGTCCCGACGCTCGTCGATGAGCTGAAGCGCAGCGGCCTCAATTGCGAGGTGATCTTCCTGCGCGCCGACGACGAGACGCTGCTCAAGCGCTACAGCGAGACGCGGCGACGGCATCCCCTGAGTCGCGACGGACTTGGGCTCGCCGAAGCAATCCGTCAGGAGCGAGGCCTCCTCGAACCGATCGCCGACGCCGCGGACCTCATCATCGACACTACGCGCACAACCGTGCACGAGCTGCGTGAACTGATACGACAGCGCGTCGGCGGCCGCACGGATGGGCGTATGTCGATCCTGTTCGAGTCGTTTGCGTACCGGCACGGCGTGCCGGGAGATGCGGATTTCGTATTCGATGTGCGCAGCCTTCCCAATCCATACTGGGAGCCCGGTCTGGCGCGATTCACCGGCCGCGACCCCGCAGTGATCGAATATCTCGAACGATATCCCATCGTAGCCAAGATGTTCGCCGACCTGGTGGGGTTTCTCGAGCATTGGATTCCCGAGCTCGTGAGCACGAATCGCAGCTATCTGACGATCGCCATCGGGTGCACCGGCGGTCAGCATCGATCGGTGTATCTGGTCGAACGTCTGGCGCAGCACTTCTCGGCGCGCTACGCGCAAGTTCACGCACGTCATCAGGTTGTCGGCGGGCCGCCCCGCTGACGGCGCGCCCGTTCCCTGTTTCGCGTTGTCTGTTGTCCGCAGGAAGGCGGGCGCGGGGCGCGGCGCTGCCGACTCCAGCGTTCGTGCGCGAGCAACTCTTGCGCGCAACGGACAACTGACAACTGACGCTCTGCGTCAGTACACTGCGCGCCACCTCGCGGCGAGCTGACCGATGACGACCGACGCACCAGAGCAAAAGACCACCCGACTCGCAGCGCTCAGGGGTGCGCTCGAGCAGGGTTCGATGCGACACGGTCATCGCATGGTCAATTCGCTGCACCCCGCCGAAATCGCTTCACTCATCGAGTCGCTGCCGCCTGCCAAACGGGAAATCGTCTGGGAATTCGTCGATCCCGAAATCGAGGGCGACGTCCTCATCGAGCTGAACGAAGAGGTCCGCGCCGAACTGATCGGCGGCATGGATGCAGAAGAGCTCATCGCCGCAACGGAAGGCATGGAAGTCGACGACCTCGCCGATCTGATCGGCGACCTGCCCGAAACGCTCAACCAGCGCGTGCTGCACTCGATGGACGCGCAGGACCGCGAACGGCTGTCCGCGGTCATGGCGTTCGAGGAAGACAGCGCAGGCGGCCTGATGAACCTCGACACCGTAACGGTCCGGCCGGATGTGACGCTGGAGGTCGTGCACCGCTACCTGCGTATGCGCGGGGAGTTGCCGGATCGCACGGACCGCCTGTTCGTCGTCAACCGCCATGACAAGTACCTCGGCGGTCTCGACATCACGCGGCTCCTGACCGACGACCCGGAAAAAACAGTTGGCGAAGTGATGGACTCCGCGATCGAGGGCATCGCGCCCGAGACGCCGGCGCGCGAAGTCGCGAAGGTGTTCGAGGACCGCGATCTGGTGTCCGCGCCGGTCGTGAGCGACGGTCGGCTGCTTGGCCGCATCACGATCGACGACGTCGTCGACGTCATCCGCGAAGAAGCGGACCACTCCGTCATGAGCATGGCGGGTCTTGCCGAGGACGAGGACATGTTCGCCGGCGTGTTGACCAGCGCCCGGCGCCGGGCCGTCTGGTTGAGCGTCAACCTCGCTACGGCGTTCCTGGCTGCAAACGTCGTCGGCCTGTTCGAGGGAACGATCGAGAAAGTCGTCGCGCTCGCCGTACTCATGCCGATCGTCGCGAGCATGGGAGGCATCGCCGGGAGCCAGACGCTCGTGCTGATCATTCGCGGCCTGGCGCTCGGTCAGATTGAACAGAGCAACGCACGCTGGTTGCTCGCCCGAGAGATCGCGGTCGGACTGCTGAACGGCGCTTTTCTCGCGAGCCTGGTGGGACTCGCGGCTGGGATCTGGTTTCAGACCTGGACGATCGGACTGATCATCTTTGCGGCGCTGATGATCAATCTATTGGCGGCCGCGCTCGCTGGGGTCGGCGTGCCGCTGGTGCTCCGGCGCCTGGGCGTCGATCCGGCCCTGGCCGGCGGCGTAGTGCTGACGACGGTCACCGATACCGTCGGCTTCGCCTCACTTCTGGGCCTCGGCACGTTGTTCCTCACGTAGCGCGTGACGCGATCCGAGCCGGCGCATGACGCCCGTCGCTCCCGTCGATTCGATGGAAGAGCCGCCCAGGAACGCGCGCAGATCGTCCGCACGCTTCATCGCATCCTGATAGCCGAGCGCAATCAGCTCGCGCGTGTAGGTGTCCTGGAACAGCAGATAGCTCATCAGTTGCCCGCCGCCCGTGTTCATTGCGCCCATCGTCCGCAGCAGCACACGCAGCGCGCGCGGCAATGAGCTCACGTGATGGCGCGCGATCTCCGACAGGTCGCGGCTCGGCAGGATCACAAGCATATCGATGCGTCGCAATTGCACGCCGCCGTCATCGAGCGGTCCGACACGATCGACGATGTGATTGATCTGCGTGAGCCTCTCGAGATCTGCATACAGACCCGTCCGAAAACAGCGAATCGAGCATGTAGCCGAAGATCTGTCCGAACGTCGGCGACAACGGCGGGGCAGGCGCCGTCGGCCGGGCATCGTTGCGGGTGCCGATCACGAGCAGGCGCTGCGCCCCCAGGTGAATCGCCGCGCTGAAAGGATTCGCCTCGCGCATCGCCCCGTCGCCGTAGTATTCATCGCCCAGCAGCACCGGCGGGAACAGAAACGGCACTGCGACGCTCGCCATCAGGTGATCCAGCGACAAGGGCGTCGGTTCGCCTGAACGCCGCATACGACTCCAGGGCTCGCAACCCGGGCAGGATTCGTAGAAAGAAACGGAGCGCGCGCTCACATACCCCGCCGCCGACAGCGCGAGCGCCTCCAGATGACCCGCGGCGATCGAGCGCCGCACGCCTTCGAAATCGAACTGCTCCCGGAGCAAATCGCGAAGAGGGCTGTTGTCGAAGAGGGATTTCGGCGTGGGCAACAGCCAGCCTCCGGACGCCATGGCGAACAGCCAGTGCATGGTCGATCGCAGCATGCTCGGCGTATCGGAGCGAAAAACCTGGCCCACCTGGAAATTCCGCCAGACGCGCTCGAGGTTGCCAACCGCAACACGAAACCGATCGGCGTGCACAGCGATGGCGGTTGCGTTTACGGCGCCCGCCGACGTGCCGGTCACCACCGGAAACGGATTCACTGAACGGGCAGGCAGCAGATCGGCCACGGCCCGGAGAACGCCTACCTGATAAGCCGCGCGGGCGCCGCCGCCCGGCAAGACCAAGCCCGACTTTCGGCAGTGCGGCGGGCGGCTGGCGATCAATGCTCACGGTCAAGAAAAGTCGTGCGTGCGGTGAGGGATGTGAGTTGTCGGACGTTCAGGATTAGTATGTCACAGTGTTCCGGACAGCTTGCGTCGCCGCGACGGGACCGCCTCGGCGCGTTCGCTCACCGGCTTGCAGATCTACAGGAGCCTTCATGAACCGCATTCGCAGCATTCGATACCTGCTAGCCGCCGTGCTGATCGCCTGGCTGGGCGCCGCCTACGCGGACGGTCCGACGCTCGGCGGTCCGGCGCCGGAATTCAAGCTTCAGGATCAGAACGGCAAGTGGCATACGCTTGCGGACTTTCGGGGCAAGTGGCTCGCCTTGTACTTCTACCCGAAAGATCAGACGCCCGGCTGCACGACTCAGGCGTGCGAGTTTCGCGACAACATCTTTGCATTCCGCGACGCCGGCGCGGCGATCGTCGGCGTCAGCGTCGATGATGTCGAGTCGCACAAGAAATTCTCGGAGAAGCACGGCCTGCCCTTCCCGATCCTGGCTGACCCGACCAAGGAAACGGCGAAGAAGTACGGCGTGCTCAAGAGCTACCTGGGCACGATGGAGCTCGCCAAGCGCGATACGTTTCTGATCGACCCTGAGGGTCGCATCGTCAAACGCTACGTTGACGTGGACCCCAAGGGACATTCGCAGATCGTGCTGAAGGACATCAAGGATCTGCAGAAGAAGGCCAGCTGAGCGCTACGGGCTGCTTCGGGCGCAGGCTAGAGCGCCTCGCGCTCACTCTTTACGTCACGACTGAGTCCACGATCCGAAAGAACCGACCAGATTTTGTCTGGCTGTCGCCAGTAGCCCGTCGCCCCGAGCCCCACGGCTCAGTGGAGCGCCTTGATCGCCTGATCCAGCCCCGCGAGCGTCAGCGGAAACATCCGATTCTCCACCAGCTCGCGCGTGAGCTGCACCGA
Source organism: uncultured Gammaproteobacteria bacterium (assembly GCA_963723505.1). GTDB lineage: Bacteria > Pseudomonadota > Gammaproteobacteria > Steroidobacterales > Steroidobacteraceae > Steroidobacter. The sequence goes on along the minus strand of CAVRQU010000010.1, from coordinate 784,030 downwards.
AGGCGTGAACTCCCAGCGTTGCTGCGGCTCGGGGTTGAGCCAGACGTGATGCGGCCAGGTATGCGTAAGACGCTGCATCCACACGGCGCCCGCTTCCTCGTTCCAGTGCTCGATGCTGCCGCCGGGTTGCACGATCTCGTACGGACTCATCGTTGCATCGCCGACGAAGATCAGCTTGTAGTCATGCCCGTAAGTGCGCATGACCTCCATCGTCGCCATCTTCTCCATGTGACGACGGCGATTGTCCTTCCACACGCTTTCGTAGATGAAATTGTGGAAGTAGAAGTACTCGAGATGCTTGAACTCGCTGCGCGCCGCCGAGAACAGTTCCTCGCACACGCGCACGTGATCCTCCATTGATCCGCCTACGTCCAGGAACAACAGCACCTTGATGGCGTTGTGCCGCTCCGGAACGAACTTCAGATCGAGAAGGCCGGCGTTGCGCGCCGTCGCGTCGATCGTGCCGTCAAGGTCGAGATGCTCGGCGGCGCCTTCGCGCGCAAATTTGCGAAGCTTGCGCAGCGCGATCTTGATGTTGCGCGTGCCGAGCTCAACCGCGTCGTCCAGATTGCGGAACTCGCGCTTGTCCCAGACCTTTACGGCGCGGCGGTTGCGGGACTCATCCTGACCGATGCGAACGCCTTCCGGGTTGTAGCCGTACGCGCCAAACGGGGAAACGCCGCCCGTTCCGATCCACTTGGAGCCGCCCTGGTGGCGCTCCTTCTGCTCCTCGAGACGTTTCCTGAGCGTCTCGATGAGTTTGTCCCAGCCGCCCAGCGCCGCGATCTTCGCCTTTTCCTCCTCCGACAGCGTGCGCTCGCCCATCCGCCGCAGCCATTCCTCCGGAATTCTGGCGAGCATCGCTTCGAAGGCCTCTTCGGCGCCCTTGAAATGTGCGGCGAAGGCGCGAGTCGAACCGATCAAAATGCCGCTCGTCCTTCACCAGACAGGCGCGCGACAGGAAGTAGAAGTCTTCCGCGCTCGAATTCGCGAGCCGGGCTCCGAGCGCCTCGAGCAGCGTCAGAAATTCGGTGATCGATACCGGGACGCCCCCTTCGCGTAGTTTGAAGAAAAAAGGAACTAGCATGGCTAGTGACCGGCGGACAGCGGACAGCGGACGGTGACGGAAAAGAGAGAGCGGATCATGAACCAGTCTTCCTGAGCGGAGCGATTCCGACCACTGTCCGCCGTCCGCTGTCCGCCATTCACTTCACTGCCTTCCCTGCCGGCGATGCAGGAATACGAGCTGCTCGAACAGATGCACATCCTGCTCGTTCTTCAGCAGCGCGCCGTACAGCGGCGGAATGGACTTCCTGGGATCATCGCTGCGCAAGGCTTCCGGCGGAATGTCCTCCGCAAGCAGCAACTTTATCCAGTCGAGCAACTCGGAGGTCGATGGTTTTTTCTTGAGCCCGGGCGTCTCCCGCAGCCTGAAGAACGCAGACAGGGCCTCCGCGAGCAGATCCTTCTTCAGCGTCGGATAGTGCACGTGCACGATCTTCTCCATCGTCGCCGCGTCGGGAAAGCGGATGTAGTGGAAGAAGCAGCGGCGCAGGAATGCATCCGGCAACTCCTTTTCGTTGTTGCTCGTGATGACGATGATCGGCCGGTGGCGCGCCTTGATCCATTGCCGCGTTTCGTAGACGTAAAACTCCATGCGATCCAGTTCGTGCAACAGATCGTTCGGGAATTCGATGTCCGCCTTGTCGATTTCATCGACGAGCAGCACGGGCTGGATTTCGCTTTCGAACGCCTCCCACAGACCGACCCTTGACGATGTAGTTCGCGATGTCGTGAACCTTCGCCTCGCCGAGCTGCGAATCGCGCAGCCGCGAGACCGCATCGTACTCATACAGCCCCTGCTGAGCCTTAGTCGTCGACTTGATGTGCCAGCGATAAAGAGGTCGGTTCAGCGAACGGGCGACTTCTTCTGCAAGCTGCGTCTTGCCGGTGCCCGGTTCACCCTTCACGAGCAACGGCCGACCCAGCACGACTGCGGCGCTGACGGCCATCGCCAGATCCTCGGTCGCAACGTAACTATCGGTGCCGGCAAAACGTGAAGTCATTGGTGCTCCGTAGGGCTAGCTGGCGATACCGGCCAACTGGCAGGTCGGCCAGAAACCATGAGTTGAACATGTCTCGCATTCTGGCCGATTCACCGGTTTTCCGGTGGGCCAGTTGACCCCATCTCAGGGCTGCGGCGTCAGCCGCAGCGTGTACGCCGCCTCGCGAGGCAGCAATGGCGCAGGCGTCCCTTCAACCCATGCGCGATGGCCCGCTCCGTAGAACGGGGACAGCGGATGGTCTACAGGCCCGCCCGGCATATGGAAATATCCCTGTGCTTCTCTGCCCGGCGACACGACCAGCCGCTCGGAGGCGCCGAAGTTGACGCCTTGCACGCGCGGCATCGACGCATCGCCCGACATATGCTCGGCCGGCATATCAAGCCAGCGCGCTGCAAACGGCAGCGCCGCCGACAACGGATGACGCATGGCGAGCGTGTTTTCCGCGCCCCATGTGCACTGCTCCAGGCGGATGCACTTCCGCTGGAGCCTGGCCAACGCAGCGTCGAGCGAAGCAAGGAGCGCCGCCTCCCATGAATCATGTCGCGGATCGAGCAAGTGCTGCGGACGCTGCGTGACGAGCAGCCACAGCGGACCTTCGAACTGGGCTGGGGGCGTGAACTTCGTCTCCGGAAACCTGGCTCTCGCAGCTGCGCTGTGAGCGATTCGAACACGTCGTTGCGAATCTGCAGCCTTGCCGCTCGCACCAGCCGATAGCCGACATCGTCCGCCGCTGCGCGTCCCGCCCACTGCTCAATATAACGACGGGCCTCCGCACGCAGCGGGTGATTCGCAATCGACTCCTCGCTCAGCACGCCAAGCAGCAAGTCGCGCCAGCGCGTCAGGAACAGCGCTCTGTCGTCCAACTGAATCGCCAGCATGTCATCGGCGTTCGCGCTCTGCAGGGCCAACAAACCGTCGCGGATCTGCGCGGCGCGCGCGCCGAGGTCGAAGGCGCCGTCGCCGAGAAAGGCAAGCCAGGTCTCTGCGTCGATCGTGCGTGTATTCGCTGTCCAAAGGCGACCGGACGGCGGATCAATGATGCGCGGGTATTCTTCCGGCGCGCGCCATCCTGTCCATCCTGTGTGCGCGGTGCGCCATGACGCTGGCGACGTGGAATCGTAGTTGGCCCGCACTGGAACCTGCCCCATGAGCGACCAGCCGATGCGACCGCCTGCAGTCGGCGGCGAGAAAGTTCTGCACGGGACCGCCCGCTCGATTCGCGGCCGTGAGCATGTCCTCGAGGGTCTCGGCAGTTTCGAAATCGATCATGCGCACGTTCGTCGCGCGCGCGTGGTGAGCGGTCCAGGCGAGAGCGAGCGGGCGTCCTTGCGCGTCGTGATTGACGATCGGACCCCAGCGCGTCGCTTTCACTTCCAGCGAGACCGGATCCTGTCCGCTCACGACAATCGTTTCGCGTCGGATATCGAACGGTTCGGAACCTTCCGAAGTGAGGTAGTGACCGGGGTTCTCAGGATCGACCTCGACAACGACCAGATCCGTCCAATCGCCGTAGCTGTTTGTGTAACCCCACGCCACCCGACCGTTGCTGCCGACGATCAGCATCGGCAACCCCGGCAGCGTGACGCCGACGAGGTCGCGACGCTCACCGTCCCGGCCCTCGACAACCAGCCTCGCGCGGTACCACACGTGCGGCAAACGCAAGCCGAGGTGCATATCGTTCGCGAGCAGCGCCGCGCCGGCGTGCGCGTGCGTTCCAGCGACCGCCCAACTATTGCTGCCGACGAACAGCTTTTCCTCGGGCGCAGCCGCGGATCGCGGCGCCTCAGCTGCTGCAACTCGTGCGGCGCCGCTGCGCAGGTCCATGACGTCGCGGCCTGGAATCGGCGGTCCGCGCCACGCCCCGCCGGTCACAGGCGCATCCCACTCGCGTCCCGAAGGGGTGCGTGAAGGCGAAGACTTCCGCCGGCAAGACGCTGCGCAGCTGGGAGCGTGCGAGCTCCTCCTCGCCGGTCGAGTCGTTGAGGTTGAGATACATCGAGAAGGCGACCAGCACGGAATCTTCGACGCGCCACACGGCGGGCTTTGCACGCAGCAGGAAATACTCCCAGGGACGCGCGTCTTCACTCGTGAGCGCGAAGTTCACGCCAGCGGCGTAGGCGTCGAGCAGCTCGCGATCGGCGTCGCTCGCAGTGCGCACCACTTCCCCGGCGACGCGTCGGAACGCGTGCACGCGAAATTTCTTGTCGGTGTCCACCAGCGAGGCGCCCAGCAACTCCGCCAATTCTCCCGCGGCGGCGCGGCGCATCAGATCCATCTGGAAATATCGGTCCTGTGCGTGCGCGAATCCTGTTGCGAACGCGAGATCGCGCCGTGACTGCGCCCGGATCGTCGGCGCCCCCTCCGCATCGCGCTCGATGGAGGCGGGAGCGCTCAGGCCCTGCGCGAGAATGTCTCCCTCGATCTGAGGCAAGCTGCTGCGCAGCGCAAGCCAGACCGCCAGACCAGCAAGACACAGCGCCGCGATCGTCGCGATCGCGGCATATCGAACAAATCGCATGGCAACCCTTTTTTCCTTTGGCCAACCGGCCAACTGGCCAACCGGATTATTGGTCAGAATGGAAGACTGACTGTTCTTGCCAGTTTGCCAGTAAGCCGGTTGGCCGGTAAGCCGGTCAAGCGCGCACCTCGAGAATCTTCATCGCGTTTGTTTTTCCCGAGACGCCCGACAGCTCGCCCTTGGTGAGAATGATCCGATCGCCGGCGTCGACCATCCCGCGCTCGAGCATGAGCTTGAATATGTCCGCGTACAGCAGCTGCGCATTGGTGTGCGTGATGTCGAAGGTCACCGGATACACGCCGCGATACAGCATCACGCGACGGCGCGTCTCTTCGTGACGCGTGAACGCATAGATCGGAATGTCCGTGCGAATGCGCGACATCCACAGCGGCGTCGAGCCGGACTCGGTGAGGGCGACGATCGCTTTCACCTTGAGATGGTTCGCCGTGTACATGACGGCCATCGCGATGGCTTCGTCCGTTTTTTCGAACACGCCGCCTTCGCTGCGGTGCCTGACCGGCGTGTGCGACGACTCGTACTTCTCGGCGCCGAGAATGACCTGCGACATCGCCTGCACCGCCTTGATCGGGTGCTTGCCTACGGCGCTCTCGCCGGAAAGCATCACTGCGTCCGTGCCGTCCATCACCGCGTTCGCGACGTCGGAGACCTCTGCGCGCGTCGGCACCGGATTGTGAATCATCGACTCCATCATCTGCGTCGCAGTGATTGCGACGCGGTTGCGCTTGCGCGTCGCCGCGATGATGTGCTTCTGCAAACCGGTGAGCTCGGCGTAACCCACTTCGACGCCGAGATCGCCCCGCGCGACCATGACTGCGTCGCTCGCCTGGATGATGCGATCGAGATTTACGAGCGCTTCGCTGCGCTCGATTTTCGCCACGAGAAAGCCATGGCCGCCCTCCTTGCGCAGCAGGCTCCTCGCCTCCTCCATATCGCCGCCGTCGCGTGCGAACGAAACTGCCAGATAGTCGACCCGGAGATCGGCTGCGAGTTTGATGTCGGCGCGATCCTTGTCAGTCAGCGCGCCCGCCGACAGACCGCCGCCCTGCTTGTTGATGCCCTTGTTGTCGGACAGTTCTCCGCCGACGGCGACCCGTGTAGCGATACGCGGGCCCTCGACGCTGGTGACGTCGAGAACGATCTGGCCGTCGTTCAGAAGCAGCGTGTCGCCCGCGCGCACGTCCTTCGGCAGGCTCTTGTAGGCGACCCCTACCGCGTTCGACGTACCAGCCTTCGGATCCAGCGAGACATCGAGCGCGAACGCGTCGCCCTCGTTCAGAAGTATCTTGCCTTCCGCGAACCGCTCGATGCGGATCTTCGGACCCTGCAGATCGCCGAGCACCGCGACCCACTTGCCGACCTGCTCGGCGACCTCGCGCACCATCTGCACACGCTTCGCGTGCGCCGCCGCCTCCCCATGGGAAAAGTTCACTCGCACAACGTCCGCGCCGGCGCGCAGCATCTCGGCGAGCACTCTGGGGTTGTCGGTCGCGGGGCCGAGCGTGGTCAGAATCTTGGTGCGACGGAGCATCTTCGGTAACCGGTGAACAGCGGTCGGCGGACGGTGAGGAATCAGTGCAGTCTAGTCTGAGACGAGCGATCCCATAAGTCAGCTTGATCCGATACCACATCGGTCGCCGCGATAAGCCTACGCGTGCTTTGACTTTTCCGAACCGACCGCCTCCGCTGTCCGCCATTCACTCGCCCGCAGCGCGCGCGCGCTCCTCGAGCACCGCCACTGCAGGCAGCTTCTTGCCTTCGAGAAACTCCAGGAACGCGCCGCCGCCAGTCGAGATATAGGATATGTCGTCCTCGACCCGGTATTTCTCGATCGCCGCGAGCGTATCGCCGCCGCCGGCGATTGAGAAGGCGGAGCTGCGCGCGATCGCGTGCGCCAGCGTGCGCGTACCCTCGCCGAACTGATCGAACTCGAATACCCCGACGGGGCCGTTCCACACGATGGTGCCGGCGCCGGCGCACATTTTCGCGAAGCGCTCGGCCGTGTCGGGACCGATGTCCAGAATCATCTCTCCGGCGGCGACGTTCCTGATCGACTTGACGTCCGCTTCGGCGCTGGCGGCGAATTCCGTCGCGACCACGACGTCGGTGGGCAGCGGGATATCCACCTTGAGTTCGGCTGAACGCCGCAGCAAGCCGTTCGCGATGTCGATCATTTCTACCTCGGCGAGCGACTTGCCGATGTTGCACCCCTGAGCGGCGAGGAACGTGTTCGCGATGCCGCCGCCGACGATGAGCTTGTCGACCTTCGTGAGCAGACTCTCGAGCACGGTCAGCTTGGTAGACACCTTCGATCCTGCGACGATGGCGATCAGCGGCCGCTTGGGCTTCTCAAGCGCGGTCTCCAGCGCCACCAGTTCGTTCATGAGCAACGGGCCTGCGCAGGCGACCTTCGCAAAGCGCGCCACCCCATGCGTGCTCGCTTCGGCGCGATGTGCGGTTCCGAAAGCATCCATCACGAAGACGTCGCACAGCTCAGCCATCTTGCGCGCCAGATCTTCCTTGTCCTTCTTCTCGCCCTTGTTGAAACGCACGTTCTCCAGCAGGACGACTTCCCCGACGCCGCACTCGACGCCGTCGAGCCAGTTCTTCTCGAAGCGCACCTTGTAGCCGAGCAGTTCGGAAAGCCGCTGAGCCACGGGCGCCAGCGAGAACTCCTCGTCGTACACGCCTTCCTCGGGTCGCCCCAGATGCGACATCACCATCACACGGGCCCCCGCTTCCTTCGCCGCTTGAATTGTCGGCAGGGCGGCCCGGATGCGGGCGTCGCTCGTCACCACACCGCCCTGCACGGGAACGTTCAGATCCTCCCGGATCAGCACGCGCTTGCCGCGCAGATCGAGGTCGGTCATGCGGAGAATAGCCATGAAAGACTCCCAAGAGGACGCGGGCTCGGGGCTCGGGGCTCGGGTCAGAAAAAGGCCGTCAAGAATCAGCCGCCGTCAGACTTGGCGCCGCGCTTAGGTTTCTGACCCGAGCCGCGCGCCCCGAGCCCGACGCCCTCAGCTCGCTTTCGCCCACGCCGCGGTGGTGTCGAGCATGCGATTGGAGAAGCCCCATTCGTTGTCGTACCACGCGCAGACCTTGACCATCGTGCCCTCGATCACCTTCGTCATGGTGGCGTCGTAGCTCGATGAGTGCGCGTCGTGGTTGAAATCGACCGACACCAGGGGGCCGTCCGTATACGCCAGAATGCCCTTCAACGAACCGCCCGCCGCGTCCTTCATCGCGGCGTTGATTTCCTCAACGCTCGTGGCGCGCTTCGCAATGAAGCTCAGATCGACCAGCGACACGTTGATCGTCGGCACGCGCACCGCAAAGCCGTCGAGCTTGCCGTTCAGTTCCGGCAACACCAGACCGACCGCCGCGGCGGCGCCGGTCTTCGTCGGAATCATCGACATGGTCGCCGAACGCGCGCGCCGCAAATCCTTGTGATAGACGTCGGTCAGCACCTGGTCATTCGTGTAGGCGTGAATCGTCGTCATGACGCCGGATGCGATGCCGATCCGGTCGTGCACCACTTTCGCGATCGGCGCGAGGCAGTTCGTGGTGCACGAGGCGTTGGAGATCACGGTGTGGCTCGACTTGAGCGTGTTGTGGTTGACGCCGTACACGATCGTCGCATCGACGTCCTTTTCACCCGGCGCCGAAACCACGACCTTTTTCGCGCCGCCGGCAAGGTGCGCGCCCGCCTTCGCCTTGCTGGTGAAGAGACCGGTGCATTCGAGCACGAATTCGACGCCAAGCTGTCCCCAGGGAAGCTTTGCCGGATCGCGCTCGGCCAGCACGCGGATGCGATCGCCGTTCACGATCATCGAATCGCCGTCGACCTGCACCTCGCCCCGGAATCTGCCGTGCGCCGTGTCGTAGCGGGTCAGATGCGCGTTCGTCTGGGCGTCGCCCAGGTCATTGAGCGCGACGATCTGGATCTCTTTTTGCCGATTCGCCTCGTACAGCGCACGCAACACATTGCGGCCGATGCGGCCGTAACCGTTGATTCCGACTTTGATGGGCATTCCTGGTACCTCCGGGTAAAGCTGTGGCTGTAGGCTGCAGGTCGAAACAGAACCGTTCCGTGCGCCGTTCGCTTTCCAGTACAGCGGTTTTCTCGATTCCGATTTCCTGCCTGCAGTCTACGGTCTCTGCACACACCCGCCGACCTGCAACGATGCAACCGGTCGGGAGGCGGGCTCAACCGAGACACTTGTCGAGCGACCTCGCAGCTCACCGCCGCTCGTCGAGCAACCGCTGCGCGACGCTGACGACGTTCTCCACCGTGAATCCAAAGTGCCTGAACAGGTCTCTCGCGACTCCCGAAGCGCCGAAAGTCGTCATGCCGACGATCGCGCCGCGGCTGCCGACGTAGCGATGCCATGTATCAGGCGCCGCAGCCTCGATTCCAAGGCGCGCTTCAACGGCGCTCGGCAGCACCTGCTCGCGATACGCCTGCTCCTGACTGTCGAAGAGACTCGTGCACGGCATGGACACTACCCGCACGCGGCGACCCTGTTGTTGCAGCGACTGAGCCGCCTCCACCGCCAGCGCGACTTCGGAGCCAGTCGCCATCAGGATGAGCTCCGGGGCGCCTTCGCAATCCCTGAGGACATAGCCGCCGCGTCTGACGGCGGCGATCTGCTCGGCTGTACGCGTCTGAGCGGGAAGCGCCTGGCGTGTGAGCGCCAGACACGTCGGCCCGGAGCGGCGCTCTATCGCATCCGCCCAGGCGACGGCGGTCTCCGTGCTATCGCAAGGCCGCCAGACTGTCATGTTCGGAATCATTCGCAGGCTCGGCAAATGCTCGACGGGCTGATGCGTGGGACCGTCCTCGCCCAGACCGATGGAATCGTGCGTCAGCACGTAGACCACGCGCTGCTTCATCAGTGCGGCCATGCGCATTGCGTTGCGCGCGTAGTCCGAAAACACCAGAAACGTGCCGCCGTAAGGGATGAGGCCGCCGTGCAAGGCGAGTCCGTTCATCATCGCCGCCATGCCGAACTCGCGCACGCCGTAGTGGAGGTAATCGCCTGACGCATCGGCGCCCGTCAGCGTGCGCGAGTCCTTCCGATTCGTGTTGTTTGAACCCGTGAGGTCGGCCGAGCCGCCGAGCAGTTCCGGCAAAGCCGGCCCATAGGCATTGAGCGCCTGCTGGGAGGACTGCCGCGTCGCAAGATTGCCGCTCGCCTTCGCGACCTGGGCGACATACGTCTCTGCGATATCCCGCCACTTGGACGGCAGGTCGCCGCGCATGCGCCGCTCGTACTCGGCTGCGAGCTCTGGAAATTTCACCCTGTACTTCTGAAACTTCGCGCGCCACTCCCCTTCGAACTGCGCGCCGCGCTCGCGCGCATCCCAGGCGTTGCGAATTTCCGCAGGCACGACGAACGGCTCGTACGGCCAATCGAGCTGCTTGCGAGCTGCGGCGACCTCCTCGACGCCCAGGGCCGCGCCGTGCGTGGCCTCTGTCCCCTGCTTGTTGGGCGCCCCGTAGCCGATGATCGTCTTGCAGCAGATCAGACTCGGCCGATCGTTTTCGGACGTCGCCGCCGCGATCGCGGCTTCGATCGCCTGTGGATCGTGGCCGTCCACGTCCGGCACGACATGCCAACCGTACGCTGCGAAGCGTCGGGGCGTGTCATCGGTAAACCAACCCTGCACCTCGCCGTCGATTGAAATGCCGTTGTCGTCGTAGAACGCGATCAACTTGCCGAGCCGCAACGTTCCCGCAAGCGAGCACGCCTCGTGCGAAACGCCCTCCATGAGGCAGCCGTCGCCGAGAAACACCCAGGTTCGATGATCAACGACGTCGAACCCGGGGCGATTGAACGTGCTCGCGAGCACCCGTTCGGCGAGCGCCATTCCGACAGCATTCGCGAGGCCCTGACCCAGCGGCCCGGTGGTGGTCTCAATGCCCAGGCGGGCGTCGTATTCAGGGTGGCCGGCCGTGTGCGATCCGAGCTGCCGGAAGGCGCGCAGATCGTCGATCGACAACGGGTATCCGGTCAGGTGCAGCAACGCATAGAGCAGCATTGACCCGTGTCCGTTCGACACCACGAAGCGGTCGCGATCGGACCACAGAGGATTTGCAGGGTTGTGCCGGAGATGATCGTTCCAGAGCACTTCGGCGATATCCGCCATCCCCATGGGCATGCCCGGATGGCCCGAATTCGCCTTCTGTACCGCATCCATCGCGAGGGCCCGGATTGCATTGGCAAGCTGCCGGCGGTGCGGTGTCGACATTGACGAAGAATCCCTCGGAAGAGCGCGTTTGAAGGCCGCGCATTTTGGACCAAGGAGTAGGAAGTGACTAGTGACTCGTGAATGGTCCGGGACGCCCTCGCCCGAGGACCGGTTGAGCAACGAGTCGGCCGATCCGCAGCACTCCTCGGTGTAGGCCGGAACCTCTGCTGTCGGGACCGGTCACTAGTCACGAGTGACTAGTCTTTTTCCGGCGGTGTCGCCAATCGGAACCAGTGTCGCAGTCGGACGTTCTGCGGCATTGCGCCCGCCCGGGACTGGACGGGGCGCAATGAGACCGAGTGCAAGAAATCGAGCTACAGCCCGCCGCCGCCCGGAGCGATTAGACACTCATCACTTTTTTCACGCCGGGGCGGTTGTTAGCATGCCGCGGCCTTATGTAGCCCTTCGTCCAGCGCTTGAGACTGGGCGATGACATAACGGACATAACGCGTTGAGCGCGGGGAAGCCCACACCACATGCAGTCGATACGTCTCATTCAGTTCACTGACATGCACCTGTTCGGCGATGCAGCCGGTCGTCTGCGCGGCGTGGCGAGTCTGCCGGCGCTGCAGGCCGCGATCAGCGACGCGCATCGGCGCTGTCATCAGCCCGACGCCGTATTGCTCACGGGCGATCTCGTTCAGGATGATCCCGAAGGCTATCGCTGGATCCGTCATGTGTTCGGCAATTCACGAGTTCCCGTGCTGTGCCTCGCAGGCAATCACGACCTGCCCGACCACATGCGCGCCGTTCTGAGCGGTCCGCCGTTCACTGTCGGCGGCGCAACGGAATTCGGCCGTTGGCTGATCGTGATGCTCGATTCCTGGGTCGCGAACGACGCCGGCGGGCGCCTCGGCGAAGCGCAACTCTCAAAGCTGCGCGACGTTCTGCAGACGCATCGCAACCATCATGTGCTGCTTTGTCTGCATCATCACCCTATCGCCATGCGAAGCGGTTGGCTCGATCGGGTCGGCCTCAGCGACGCTGACGAGTTCATCGCGCTCATTCGCCAGCATGCCAATGTCCGCGGCGTGCTGTGGGGTCATGTCCATCAATCGCTCGACAGCTTCATCCACGGCGTGCGTTTCATGGCCTCGCCGGCGACTTGCGCGCAATTCCTTCCGCGCAGCGAAGACTTCGCGGTCGACAGCCGTCCGCCCGGCTACCGGGTGCTGGAACTGATGCCGGACGGCGCCATTGCAACGGAAGTGTGCTGGCTGGAGAGTTATGCGGAGAGGATCGTCGCCTGAAGCGAGCCTGCGGCTCGCGGCTACAGGCTGTAGAGAGCCTCTGATTTACCGCCATCCGACAGCAATCGCAGCTTCGGTACACCTTGTCCCGCGGGACGGGATTTCCGGCGGTCATCTTTCGGGCATCTGCATGCTTCGAATGTCAGGGTAGACGGATAATCAGAGCTTCCCTAGGCTGTAGGTAGAGCAGAGACGCCTCGCGCCTCACAGCCGCACGTCATTGAATCTCTGGGCGCAAGCGCGATCGGCCGGAGTCATGTCCTCGTTTCCGGATGAGGTTTGCATGCGCGGGTTCGCACGTTTCGCGCCGCTGATTCTTTTCGCCCTGAGCTGCGGCATGCAGCCTGCAGCCTGCAGCGTTGCCGCCGAGTCGCCCGTTCCCGCTCGCCAGCCTGTCTGGTCCCTTGAGGGCAAGACCAATACGGTCTATCTGCTCGGCTCAGTGCACTTCCTCAGCCCGACGGAAAAATTACCCGCCGCCGCCGATGCAGCGTACAGCGACGCGGAAGCGCTCATCATGGAGATCGACATGGACGACCTTGATCCGCTCGAGATGCAGCAGGCGGTGCTGGATCTGGGCATGCTGCCGCCGGATCAATCGCTGGAGCAGCAGCTGGGCGCCGAGACTTACGCAAAGGTCGCTGCGACCGCGAACGAACTCGCGATCGATCCGGCGGTGCTCAATCGCTATCGACCCTGGTTCGCCGCCATAACGCTCGAGCAGATGCTCCTGCTGAAAATGGGACTCCATGCGAACTCCGGCGTCGAACAACGTCTCACCGCGCGCGCCGCGGGCGACGGCAAACCGATTCGGGGTTTTGAAACGTTGCGCGAGCAGCTGGGATTGCTTGCGTCTCTGCCGGAAGAGCAGCAGCGTGAATTTCTTCTCTACAGCGTCGAAGATGCTGAGCGCGCGGCGCAGGAAATCGATGCGATGCTTGTTGCATGGCGGCGCGGCGATGCGGAAGCGCTCGCCGATCTGCTGAGCGAGGGCTTCGAAAAGCATCCGAAGCTTTATCGCCCGCTCACCGTCGAACGCAATCGCAAGTGGATTCCCACCATTGAAGAGCTGCTCGACGACGAAGACGACTACCTCATCGTCGTGGGCGCGCTTCACCTCGTCGGCGACGACAGCGTGGTGGAGCTACTGCAGAAGAAGGGCCACGCAGTGAGGCAGCACTGATTCCTGGGCAACCGGCCAACGGCTAACTGGCATGTCGGCCTGACACAGATCCGAATCGATGATGAGCCGTCTGCTCTGGCCAATGAGCCAGTTGGCCAGTTTCCCGGCGGCCCTCTTCTCAGACCTCCACCATCTCGAAGTCTTCCTTGCCGGCGCCGCAGTCCGGGCAGCGCCATGACAGCGGCACGTCTTCCCAGCGGGTGCCGGCCGCGATTCCCGAATTCGGATCGCCTTTTTCTTCTTCGTAGACGTAACCGCAGATCACGCACATGTAGGCTTTCATTGAGGGCGCCGGGCTGCCGGAGAGGAAACGGGAGGGCCGGCATTATAGAGACGTGAGAACGAAATGGCGTCCTGACGGCGCGACGTGAGGACGAAATCGCGTGAGGACGCAGGCGTAGAGGACGCAAGGACGAAATGGCGTGAGGACATGAGACAGCGCGTCTCCCGTCCTCCCCTCCTTCCGTTCCTCCCGTCCTCCCCTCCTTTCGCCGTACACTTGCTGCACGTATTCTCCGGAGCACACCCGTGTCCTTGTTTTCCGATGCCAGTCGTTACATTCCTGGCGGCGTGAACTCGCCGGTCCGCGCGTTTCGCGCTGTCGGCGGCGAGCCTGTCTTCATCGACCGGGCGAGCGGCGCGAACGTGTTCGGCGCCGACGGTCGAAGCTATATCGATTACGTCGGGTCCTGGGGTCCGATGATCGTCGGCCACGCGCATCCCGCCGTAATTCGCGCAGTTCAGGAGCGCGCCGCGCTGGGATTGTCGTTTGGCGCGCCCACAGAGATCGAAACGCGGCTCGCAAGAAAGATCTGCGAACTCATGCCGTCGATCGAGCTGGTGCGCATGGTGAGCTCGGGCACCGAAGCGACCATGAGCGCCATCCGGCTGGCGCGCGGCTTCACGGGCCGCGACAAGATTGTGAAGTTCGAAGGCTGCTATCACGGTCATTCCGATTCGCTGCTCGTGAAAGCGGGATCTGGCGCGCTGACGCTCGGTGTGCCGACGTCGCCCGGCGTCCCAAAGGAGCTGGCCGCGCACACCATCACGCTCGCCTACAACGATATTGCGCAGGTGCAACAGCTGTTCAGAGACATGGGCAACGACATTGCGTGCATCATCGTCGAGCCCGTCGCCGGCAACATGAATTGCGTGCCGCCCGTTCCCGGCTTCCTCGAGGCGCTTCGCGCCGTCTGCGATCAGAGCCGCGCCGTGCTCATCTTCGATGAAGTAATGACCGGCTTCCGCGTCGCACTCGGCGGCGCTCAATCGCTGTACGGCGTACGGCCCGACCTCACGACGCTCGGCAAGATCGTCGGCGGCGGCATGCCAGTCGGCGCCTTCGGCGGGCGGCGAGACATCATGGAGAAAATCGCGCCGTTGGGTCCCGTCTATCAGGCGGGCACGCTTTCCGGCAATCCGGTGGCGATGGCCGCGGGACTGGCTACGCTTGAACTCATTTGCGAGCCAGGCTTTCACTCGCGGCTGGCGGAGAAGACGAAGCTACTGATCGATGGACTCACCCAGGCGGCGCGCGCGGCCGGCGTTCCCTTCAGCGCCAACCAGGTGTGCGGCATGTTCGGTTTGTTCTTCACGGACAAATCGCCTGTGCGCTACTTCCGCGAAGTGATGGCGTGCGATGCGCAGCGCTTCAATCGCTTCTTCCACGCCATGCTGGAGGAGGGCGTTTATCTCGCTCCGTCTGCGTTCGAAGCCGGATTTGTATCGGGAGCGCACAGCGACGCGGAGATCGATGCGACGATTGCGGCTGCGCGGCGGGCGTTGTCCGCCTGAGCATTCAGGCGCGAGGCGCGCGTGCGCTCCATGGCCGCTGTCAGACCTGGGCGTACCCGAACGGATTCGCGATGCGCTTGAGACGCAGGCCCGGCGCATACCTGAGCACATACCTCACGGGATGCCGCCCGGACTTGCGCAAGGCGAACAGGCGCGATCCGTGGCGGAATATGAAGCAGGCAAGCGTGAGCGAAAACCATTGCTCTTCACGCGCGATCCACAGATCGCGCAAGCGTTCGATGAAAGCGCGGCTTCCGCCGGGCAACCTGGCGAGGTGCTCCAGCCGCTCACGAAACTCGCGCAACTGCTTCCAGCGATAGCCCCGGTGACGTCTGATCGTGCGCTCGCCAAGAATGTCGGTCACGTTGGTTCCGTGATAGCGATACCTGACCAATTTGCGCTCGCAGTACACGATTCCCCCCGCGCTTGCGGCGACTGCGGCCAGCCACCAGTCGTGAAAGAAACAGGTGGGCGCCGGGAAGGCGCGCTCGACCAGCTCCCGGCGGCAAAGCAATGCGTGCCCGGACACACAGTTGCCCGCTGCAAAGACCGCCGGATCATCGGTGCTCACCATGGCGAATATGTCGGACATCGCGACGCCGAGCGACGCACCCTGTTCATCGATGAGCTCTGAATCGCAATACGCGAGCGGGTGCTCGCCAATCGCACGAAGCAGCGTGGTGAGCTTTTCCGGCAGCCACACGTCGTCCTGATCACAAGGCGCGATAAAGTCGCCCGCGCACAGTGAAGCGGCGCGCGCGAAGTTCTTGCGGAACCCGAGATTCACCTCATTCGCGATCACCCGCACGCGCGCATCGCGGGCGTGATACTCCATGAGAATCTCGAAGGTGGCGTCCGTCGAACAATCGTCGACCGCCACGATTTCGATGTTGGAATGGGTCTGCGCGAGCAGTGAATCGAGTTGCTCGCGCAGGTATCGGGCGCCGTTGTACGTGCAAAGCGCGATTGAAATCAGCGGATCAGTCGGACGCTCGTTCATGCTGTTCGGCGAAGATGCGACGCGGCGCCGTCGTTCCGGCCGTCGTCACGTGAGGAGCCAGCGTCTCGGCACGGCAAGTTTCAGGGCGCGCTCGAGCGATTTGCGGCGCAATCCGGGATGCAGCAGCCCCCTCGCGATCGGCGCCAGCCATTTGCGCTTCGGGAGCGTCAGAACGGCCTCGCGGCCTTCCGCCTCGAGTCTGTACATCGAGGCGATCAACTCACCGAGCCGGCGCCGTTCGGCCGGCAGCTCTCGCACCGCCGCGAGGCACTGAGCATGGTCGTCGGCGATCTCACGGTACATTTGAATGGTTCGCTCGTAACGCTGACGACGCGCAACTCTGCGCGGCCCCTGGCGTACGAAGATCCGCTTGCCCAGATTGCCCTCGTGGCGACGATACCCGACCAGCGGCTCCCTGAGACAGTAGGCCCGACCCAACAGCGTGGCGCGGAGCGTCAGCATATGATCTTCGACCATGCCTCTGAGCGGGGGCAACTCGTCCAGGATCTGGCGCCGCAGCGCCAGCGAGGCGCCGAGCAATGCGACGAGCCTGCCGCCGCGCAGAAATTTGCGTTGATCCATCGGCGAGTCAAGAAACCATGCGCCCCGGCGCATCACGTTTCCTTCGCCGTCGATTTCGTCTACTGCGGAACCGACTGCGTAGGCGTCGGGATGCGCATCGAACACCTCCAGCAACTTCTTCACGCGATCGGGGTACGACACATCGTCGCCTGACATGAGGACCAGGATGTCGCCGGTCGCTATTCGGGACACTGTATCGATATGGCGACACACACCTTCGTTGCTTGCGTTTCTCCGCAACACGAGCCGGTGCTGACCGGAATAGACCGCGGCTCTGCCCGCCGCAAGGTCGAAGCCCCGATCGTCGGATGCGTCGTCCGAGACGATGATTTCGCAGGGTATCGTCTGGGCAATGGCCCCCTCGAGCGCCTGGACGATCGTTCGTTCCATGCGGTACGTCAGAAGAAGGATGCTGACCCGGAGTTTTGGGTTGCTCACGCTCGCCTCAGCCATGGATCGCGCAAGCACATCATAGAAGCTTCCCGGCGCCCGCTGCACACGGCTGACCGCTCGCAGCCGGCTTGAATAACAGCGCCATAATCGACCACCTCTCGCGTCCTGTCCGCGCTCCGCCTTACAGGCGACGACTCAGATAAATCGCTATTCCAGTCACGTCGAAGAACATGCGAGTCCGATCGGGCGTCGAGGGTGGATCATTCGGCAGCGTCTTGTCCCTGCCCAGCTTGTCGTGATGCCTCACGTCCAGGCCCACGTCCCACTTCGGCAGAATGTTCAGGTACTGCACTCCCGCACCCCAATAGTAGCCGTACGCAGGCAGATCCACGTCGTAGCGGCCGACGCCGAAGAAGGCGTTCAAAGCGAGCCTCCGGTTCCACCGGTAGCGATAGTCCACTGCGCGCACCGATAACAACTGACGTCCGTCCGCGCGGTCAGCCTCCAGACGCACACCGAGGTCGGTGCGCTCAGACACCCGGCGGCGCGCGCCTATTCCCAGGTGCGGCTCTGTGCTCCAGGGGCTGCTGAAATTCGGAATGTCTACGGCGAGAAAATTTCGAACCCTGTTGCGAGATATGCCTGCGTCGACGAAGAGTTCCATGTTCGACCCTGTCGCCTCCGCCTGCTCCACATACACCGGCGTCCCGCGGCTGCGAGCGTCCGCAAAGTCCATCGAGGCCGCCACGCGCGCGAACGACTCACCAAACACATCCTTGCCGACGTGCAGCTCGGCATGAACCGTGCGACCTCGCCACGCTGTTGCTGCATCAAGCGTCAAAATGTGCATCCGCTCGTACCCGACTTCGGGTCTGTCCGGCACGCGCCACTCCTCATCGTTCGCCAGGGTGCGATAGGTCGCTTGCCAGTAGCCGCCCGACCGACTCCGCCAGCCCGCACGCAGCATGTGGCTGCTCCCGCCAATCGCGTCGCCGGGTTGACGGTTGTCGCCAAACCAATGGCCGATGACGTTGCCGCGGTTCGTCAATCCTTCGGGATAGAGGGCGTGCACGTACCAGTCGTTCTGCCACTCCGAAACTTCATAACTGAGGTCGAAGTTGCGCCACAGGATCGGGAAGTCGATTCCGAGCGAAAAATTGGTCGCCCCGAGTCGATACCTTCCCTCGTAGGCGTTGTCCTCGCCTGCGTATTCGACGTGCACTGCGAACGGCGTCCTTCCCGGAAAGAGAATGGCGCTGGTGATCGACGCCGCCCGATTCGTTTCCTCCGTTGACTGACCGGCGACGTCGTGTTCGTTGCTGCCCGTGAACAACGCATCGATGAAATCAGACAACCCGCTTCCGCCGCGGGCGCCGCCGCCGTACTGCGTCACCCGATTCACGGCGAGCGAGAAGCCTTCGGCCGGCTCAATGCCCGCCTGCAGCCCGGCAAGTCGCGGACTCCCCGACGTCGTACCGCCGTCAATCCGGATGCCGTCCTGACTCGACATCTCCGCCATGAAAACTTCGTAGGTCAGTCCGAGCGGGCTGATTGGCGTGTAGTTGGACAAGGTCACCGACGGCATCGTCGGCGCCTGCGTACTGATCAATGAAGCGCTGTCATTCAGGGGCGACAACCAATGATCGCGAAACCCGACATCCAGTTGCGCGAAGTCCGCCCCGAAGCTCACGACGGAGTCCGTCGCGATCGTCTCTTCTTCTCGCGCGATGACTCCCGCTGATATCAGCAGGTAGTCGTTCGGTTGGTAATAGCCGTGCGCTCTTACCTCCCACGGGCTATCCACGTCGAGGCCGTGTTCGTTCGGCAATACGGCGGTTGACTCTCCGTCCGTCGCCGCCGCGGATACGCGGGCGTGCGTGAGCTTGCCCTTGTGCATGAACCGCTTGAGATAACTGCGGACTTCTTCACAAAGCTGCTTGTCCTTCGAGCACGCCTTCGGCAAAGCATCCAGCACCGCGGCCGCCGCGATCGGCCGCCGCATCACCGGCTTGTCGCCCAGCAGCATCACGCGCTCTATCTTGCGATCCATCTCCGGAGACACGTTCATCGGGAGATAGGGACTCGCGCCTCTCGCCAGCGCATCGGCGCAGGCGAGCAACGCAAGCAATCCCGAGCTGCGGCGCCACGTCAGCCCGACCATAAGTCGCTCGTCGAGATTCGCGCCAGGGCGCGATCGCGTCTCACACACATCGCTTCGGATCCTCAAATCTGCAAATGCGACCGCCGCGTTCGTCTGGTTCACTCGCGGAGAACGGTCGCCATTCGACCGCGAAAGCGCTCATCATTCTGTTCGAACCACCGACGTGCGTTCGCCTGCAGTACTTCGCGTTGCACATCGCCGAGAGAGAGGGCCGCCTGAACGGCGGACTCAATCTCCCGATCACCGAAGTGATAGGTCGTCGCGAGCCCGTGCTTCCCCGTGCGCTCGTACGGCAACAGCACTCCACGGTCGGCCGTCACGAGTTCATTCATCGGCGGCGCATCGAGCGTCAGCACGATGGCGCCGACGCTCATCGCTTCGACAATGTAGTGCCCGAAGCCTTCTGTCTCGGACGGGCACAGATGGAAGAGATGCGAATTCTGCAGGCGCTTCAATTCGACGTCGGAGAGATAGCCGATCCGATGGTCGATATTCGCCGCCGTCGCGCGCTCTTTCGCCATGCGCGGATTCTGAACGACCGTGAGCTTAGGCCAGTCGGGATGTTCGCGCCAGATACGCAGCAGCGCATCCGTTCCCTTGTGGCGACTCCGGCCAGCGAGGTGAAAGAACGCCGTCTCTTTCGGAAGCCCTGGTATGCATCGGTCGACGCTCGTGAAGCCGAGAAACCGCGTACGCGACCCGAGCGACTCGAACAGCGCCTCGGCATGATGAGTTTTCGTGAGGACCAGATCAATCCGGTCGATGAGCTTGCGACTCTCCTCGCCGAACCACTCGGGATTCGGAATGAGGACATTCTGTCGCCCGAGATCGAGGTACTCGGGCAGGATGTGTTCGAGCATGACGTTGAAGGCGAAACGGCCAGCCGGATCGTCGCCGCGCCAGCGCTGGCGCGCGATGCGCGCCTTGAAACGCCACGGCGCGAGCCACTTACGTAGTGTGCCGCGGCGTCGCGCTGAAACGAAGACGTCATATCCTGCCGCGCACCACAGCTCGCGCAGCAACTCCATGTCGCGCGTCAAGCCGACGCCGTTGTCCCACAGAACGAGATTGATCGTCGCCATGCTCATGGGGCGCCGGCGACAGCGTTCCGTTCAGGCGAGCGCGGCAAAAGCGTCAATCGACGAAATCTGCGGCCGGGAAACCCGCATCGCTCGCTCATCCCATTCCTCTGACGTCGGCCACAGCGTGATCGGCGCGTCCCCGGCGCCTGAGGGCGCAAGTCGACACGGTATTCCTGCGCCCTGGGGAAGATCTGATTACCCGTCTACCCTGACATTCGAAGAACACAGACGCCCGCAAGATGAGCGAAGGAAAATCCCGTCCACGCGGGACGAGGGAGATCGAAGCTGCTGTTGCTCTCGCATGGCGGTAGATCGGAGGTTCCCTAGACGGAAGTCGCAGCCTGAAGCGCAGCGTTGACGCGATCCGCAAATCCTTCCTTGTTGCCCAGGAACCAGCGGCGCGCGTTAGCGCCAATACGGCGGCACTCGGCGTCGCTCATTGCGATCGTCCGTTCAATCGCCGCCTCGAACGCCGCCTCATCGAACTGGTAGGTTGTCGCAAGCCGCTGCTGGCCGGTGCCGCGATACGGCAGGAGCACGCCGCGGTCTGCGGTGACGAGCTCATTCATGGGCGCAGCGTCCACGGTGATCGTCACCGCGCCGACGCTGAGCGCCTCTACGATGTAATGCCCCCAGCCTTCGGTCAGCGATGTGCAGAGGTGAAATACGCTCTCGTTCTGCAGCGTCTTCAGTTGTTCATCGGTGAGATAGCCCACCTTGAGATCAAGGTTGGGAGAGGCCGGCGCCGCCCGCGCCACGTGCTTGTGCTGGACGACGATCAGCTTCGGCCACTCGGGATGTCTTCGCCAGATGGCGAGCAGCCGATCGGTGCCCTTCATCGTGCTCTTGCCTGCGAGGTGAAAATACGATCGCGTCCTCGCTGCGCCGCCGTCATAGCGGTCCTCGCTGTCGAAACCGATATATGCGGTCGCGGAGCCGAGGCCGCTGAACACATGTTGGGTGTACCCGGTCTTGGCCCAGACAATGTCGACGTTGCGCAGGAAGCGCCGATCATGGCGGTCAAACCATTCCGGATTGGGCACCGCGATGTTGAGGCTGGCCCCGGCCAGATACTGCAACCAGACATGCTCGATCATCAGGTTGACGTCGGCGGCCTTCGGCGCAGGATCCCCGACGCGCCAGCGCTGCAACGCGAGATCAATGCGCGTCCTGAGCTGCGCGGCGGCGGAGCGCCTTCGCTTCGCCTGTCTTGCATCGATGATGGTGACGCTGACCTCGTGCCCGGCGCGCTGCAGCGCGCCGGCCAGCAGATCGAGATCGCGCGCGAGCCCCACGCCGTTTGATTTCCCGATGATGTTGACGCGGACTGTTCGATGCGCGTCAGGCAGCTCCGGAAGAATGGATTCAGCCACGGACATGGGCGCAGCATAAGTCAACGCTGGCGCGAAGCAACAGCGGTTCGCGGATCCCGCCGCTGACGCCAATCCGCCCTCATTTGCGCGCAAAGAACAGGTCGCGGTGTCGGTAGTCGCCGCCGCCGGCGAACTCGAGGACTTCGTCCACGGCGAGGTTGCGCGCGACGTCGTCGCCGAAGCGCAGGACCTCATACCCTCTCAGAATTGATCCGAGACGATCCTGATCGAAAGGCGGACGTTCAATGCGCGTTATCTCCATGACTCCGCACTGCACGCGGCTCCAGAAGGAGTCCGGCAGAGCCGTCATGATGATCTCGTCGTAACCCTGCGTGTCCGATTTCCAGATGACCGGCAGGGCGCGTTGCGCCTCGGAGAGCGCAGCGAGTATCGCCTGCTCGCTCGCGGCGATGCACTTCACCGCACTGGTCCGGTAGTCCTTGCCGCGCATCGCATCGATGTTCAGCGAATAGTTGCCGGCGTTGTTCGTCTCTTCATAGAACAGAAGTTCGCCGTTCTGCCGCCCGAGCGCGGCCTGCACCGGATGACACTGCGGCAGATGTGCGAGATTGCGCTTCAGGTAGGTGAAATTCCCCGGATGGGGCTCGAAGCAGACGGCGGCGACGACGCCCGGCAGCCGATGCATCACCTGCCGCGTAATGAAACCCACATTGGCGCCGACATCCACGAGGACGCTCGCTTGCTGCGCAACGTGCGCTTCAAAGAATGCGAGCTCCTCCGTTTGCCATTGACCGTGGTCGAGGACGAACGGAGCGAGCACCTCGTCGAGCGGAAATTCGACTGTCTCTCCGCCGCCAGCGCGATAGAGCGGGCTTTCCGGAGACAGGCGCATCTGCAGTCCGCTGACATTGAGATGCGCGCTGCTCAATTGCAGCGCATGGCGTGGTCGTCGCGCGACCAGTCGCTCAAGCAACAGGCGACGCAGACTCTTCACGCGACGATGCTCCCCAAAGCGCTTGACGACCCGAGCCGAACGACACCGTGCACCGGGACCAGGTGCGCCGCGGATTGTAGAGCATCTCATTGTCGGGCTTGGCGAAACGGGCTCCCAACGCGATCCTTCCGGGACGCAGGTCCGTCGTCGCGCTGCCAGCCACAGCCAACCGCCAGCCTTGCAGCGTTGGCGTTGACGAAAGACCGGGGCGGCGCGGGCGGTCGCCGCAATCTCGAGGCGGCGTCCACTGCGCTTCTCACTATACCGCACAAGAGTTCGCGTCGACCGGACAATCATCGGGCGCATCGCATGTGGACCGCCTCGCAATCTGCGACGATCGCCGCCGAGCGCTCACCGGTCCGGAACCCGGCCGCGAGCTGGTTGCTGTTGAACACGCCGTCGCCCGGCGCAGGAACGCCGGGCCAGAGGCAGATGAGGCCAGCGCCCCTATCCAGTCTGTGAATTTGCCGTCGCCGGGGCGCCGGCCTTCGTATACCGATTCGTGGTCTGGCGCTGCTGCGGCGTCAATCGACCATGCTTTTCCAATCGCGCCTCGATGCCGGCGAGCGTGCGTCCGAGCAGTCTGGCGAGTTCTGCCGGCTTGCGGCCTTCCTGGAATTCCGCAAGCAGGCGCTGGTCCTCCTCGGGACTCCATGGCTTGCCGACATTGCCCGGCATCGCGGGGCGCGCTCGTTCGCGAGGAGCGGCCGATGCACCCGATTCCGTGTTCAGCCGCACAGCGCGCTCCAGGGCCCGGGCTGCGGCGAACAGTGCGCGTACGACGTCAGACGCCTGATAGGGGCTGTCGACGGGAAACACTTCGCCGCTGAGCGGATTGACGCCGTTGGCGAGCGCGGACACGATGCTGAGAGCTTTCTGATCGTCCATGACGTCTCCTTATGGCCAACTGGCCAACTGGGCTACTGGTCTACTGGCAAGACATGAGGCGATTGCTCGCCTACCGGTCTCGAAAGTTACGACTGGGACCATTGACATGATCCGCACATATCTGCGCAACGATCGAGAAATGACCAGTCGGCAAGTCTCCCGCGAGCCGACTGCGTCGTCCGATTCTGGCCAGAGACCCGTTGGCCAGTTGGCCAGTTAGCCCGCAGCGAGATGCGCTCCTTCCTCCTGTTCGTCGCGCTGCTCGCAGCGTCGCTGATTCTGGCCGCAGCCGTAACGTATCCCGCGTGGCTGCTGGTGAGCACGATTTCGGTCGAGCCGGTGCACCGCGTGATGAATCGCGTCGCGATGCTGCTGGCCCTGGTCGGCCTGGTGTACATGACGCGCCGACTCGGTCTGTCCGACCGCGTCTCACTCGGCTATGGCCTGCCGCGTCGCGAATTCATCGGCCAGCTCATCATCGGCTGGGTCTGCGGCGTTGGGCTCATGGCGCCGCTCGTCGTCCTGCTCATCAGCCTCGACATCCGGCAGATGAGCCCGGCGTTCGACGACAGTCTCATCGCGTTGATCGCCGGCGGAATCTTCTCGGGACTCGTCGTCGCCTTCATCGAAGAAACGTTTTTTCGCGGCGTGCTCTTCACCGCGATCGCGCGTACCTCGGGCGTTGCAGCCGCACTGCTTGCGCCGAGCCTGTTGTATGCATCATTGCATTTCCTCGGCGGCAAGTTGCGCCTGCCCGCGCACGAGGTTTCCTGGCTCGACGGTTTCACCGTGCTTGGCAGGCTGTTTGAACGCTATGCGGAGCCCTTGACGTTCATCGATTCCTTTATCGCGCTGCTCCTGCTCGGCGTGCTGCTGTCGTTGGTGCGGCTGCGCACCGGCGCGATCGCGGGCTGCATCGGCCTGCACGCGGCGGGCGTCGCCTCGATCGCGGTACTGCGGGAATTGACGCTCGTCGACCGCTCTGCGCCTCTTGCTGCGCTCGTGGGCCAATACGACGGCGTGATCGGCTGGGCGGCGATCGTCTGGTTCGCCGTGATCAGTGCTGCGTACTTCCTGCTGAGCAGGCGATTCGCGCGTGGAAACGTGTAACGTGTAATGTGTGAATGCACGAAGGCGTGCACGTCACGAGCGACTCCGGACACCTCACGCCTCACACCTCACACGTCACACCGTACACGGCTCCTCAGGTGCGCTCGACTCTGATCCGTTCGCTGAGATACTTCAGCCGCTCGGTCCCGTCGAGGATCTCGAGACAGCGCTGCCGGTCCTCCACAGGCAGAGGCAACATCTCGGCGAGCCTCATTCCCACCCAGGTCGCGTTCTCATAGGCCGGCGACATGTCGCCATATAGTCCGGCGAGCTGCGAGAACGCCTGGCGCGCCAGCTCTGCAAGAATGCTGTATTCCTCGCTGACGGCGTGTTCCGGCTCCTCGCGAAGCCACTCCACGTCGGCGAGGTTCAGTCCATCGCTTTGCGTGCGCACGAGGTCGATCCTGAAGCGCTGGCCTCCGTGAGCCGTGATGCCGAGGAGACCGCCTTTCAGCTGTTCGAAATCCACGATACGCGCGAGCGTTCCCACATTCGCCGTTCTCGCCGGACCGCCCGCCTCGACGCCCTCAACGATGAGAGCGACGCCGAAACCGGCGTCTTCGCGCATGCAGCGGCCGATCATGTCGACGTAGCGCGGCTCGAAGATGCGCAACTTGAGCGGACCGCCCGGAAAGAGCACGGTGTTGAGCGGAAAGAGCGGGATGGTCGAGTCGGACATCGGGAGGACGTGAGGGCGTGACGGAGTGAGGACGCGCGGAGAATGCAGACTTGCTCTTACGCCGTTCCGTCCTCACGTCCTCACGTCATTTCGGCGGTCGGCCGCGAGTCGCTCGAGCAGCTTCTTGTGAATCCCGCCAAACCCGCCGTTCGACATGATCAGCACATGATCGCCGGCGACGGCTGTCTGACAAAGACGCGATGTCAGGTCATCGATGTCCTTCGACACGCTGGCCCGTTCGCCGAGCGAAGCGACCGAGCCGGCGACGTCCCATTGCACGTTGGGTCCCTGATACATCCATACGCGATCCGCAGGAGAGAGCGCCTTCGCGAGCGCCTCTCGATGAGTTCCGAGCTTCATCGTGTTCGACCGAGGCTCGAGCACGGCGATGAGTCGCGCAGCGCCGATGCGCAGGCGCAAGGCTCCAATCGTTCTCTCGATGGCTGTCGGATGGTGTGCAAAGTCGTCATACACGGTGACGCCGCGCTCCACCCCCCGAACTTCCAGCCTCCGGCGCACGCCGCGGAACTCCTTGAGCGCGCTCGCGGCGCTCTGGAGATCGACGCCGGCGTGTCGGGCTGCGAGCATCGCCGCAAGCGCGTTTTCCGCGTTGTGCCTGCCCAGCATCGACCATTCGACCTCGCCGACCTCGCGATTGCCTTCCATCACGGCGAAAGTCGAGTAGTCGCCGCCCGGCTCTGCGAGCACGTACCACGCGGCGTCGCCGGCCACGCTCGACGCGAAGCGCTCGACGGGAGTCCAGCAACCCATGTCGATGACCTGCATGACGTTCGCATCGGCGGCGTTGGCGACGACCACGCCGTGGCGCGGCACCATGCGCAGCAACTGGTGAAACTGCCATTGAATGGCCGCCACGTCCGGATAGATGTCCGCATGATCGTGCTCCAGATTGTTCAGCACGGCCGTGCGCGGCCGGTAGTGCACGAATTTCGCCCGCTTGTCGAAGAATGCGGTGTCGTACTCGTCCGCTTCGACCACAAAGTGTTTGCCGGATCCGAGGCGCGCGGTGACGTTGAAGTTGCCCGGTACGCCGCCTATCAGAAATCCCGGCTTCAGACCGGCGTATTCGAGGATCCAGGCGAGGATGCTGGAAGTCGTCGTCTTGCCGTGCGTGCCGGCGACGGCAAGCGTCCATCGCTGGGCGAGGACGTGTCGCGCCAGCCACTCCGGTCCCGACGTGTAGGGGATGCCGCTTTCCAGCAACGCTTCGATGAGCGCATTGCCCCGGCTCATCACATTGCCGACGACGACGACGTCGGGCTTGAGCGCAAGCTGCTCCGGCTCGTAGCCCTCGATCAATTCGATGCCGAGCGCTGCGAGCTGCTCCGACATGGGCGGATAGACGCCCTGATCCGATCCCGTCACCCGATGGCCCGCGGCGCGAGCCAGCGCCGCGATGCCTCCCATGAACGTGCCGCAGACGCCCAGAATGTGGAGATGCATAGCGGTTAGCGGTTCGCGGTTAGCGGTTGGTGAAGCATCATGACAGTCGGCCGGCAGCTTTATCGGGTGAAATTGTTGCTATCTGAGACATGAAAATAGCTTTCTGCGCTGTTCAGCGGCTCGAGTCGGAAACCAACCGCCAACCGCTAACCGCTTCTTGAGAAGTTATCGAGCGCGAGCTGCGCGACGGCCTCGGTCGAGTAGATGATCGCCACCGTGAGCGCCATGCCGGTGACGAGGCCGCGGTCCAGCGCGTGCATGAAAATCCTGCCCATCACGAGCGCGATGATCATGAAGCGTATGAACAGCCAGTTGCCCGCGAATGCGTCGCCTACGCCCAGCCCCAGCTGGATCGACCGCATGAAGATGTCGAGCAGCAGGATCAGCACGCCCACGCCGAGCGTCGCGGTGATCGTCTGCACAAAGCGCTGACGACGGCCGAAGAACGCAAGCACGAGCCACAGCCAGGCGCTGAGCATCAGCACGTCGACGCCGATGAAAATCAGGGCGGCGCGCAAATCCAGATCAAAGAGCCGCACGCCCACGAATTCGATCGCGATGTATGCGACAAGCGCCGCACAGGCGAGCGAAGGCGACGCCGGAAGATCCTGCGGACCTTTGCGCCACACTGCAATCTCGAGAAACGTCCGCAGCAGTCTCAGCATTTTGTCGAACGACGCGATGCGCCAGGCGCCGCGCCGGCGGCGCCTCCTATAATTGCGCGTCCTGAAGGAGGAAATCGCTCCGGTGAGCGCTCATCTACCTGCTATCCGCTTGCACAGCGAACCCGACAATCCTGGTCCTTCGATCATCGCCATCCTGCGCATGTCGCGGGCCCGGATTGATCAGCTCTTCCCGAGATTGTAACGCACGACCATGCAGACCGCGCTTCCCGTCGCCACGTCCCCGGAACTCTTACACGCGCTCGACGCGATGCGCGCAGGCGCGTTCGTCGCACTCGACACCGAGTTCATGCGCGAAAGCACCTACTATCCGAAACTGTGCCTTATCCAGGCTGCGACCGACGAGCGCTGCGTCGTCATCGACCCGCTGGTCCTTTCGGATCTGCGCCCGCTGTGGGACTTTCTCGCCGACCGCAGCCGGGTCAAGGTGTTGCACGCCGCCAGGCAGGATCTCGAGGTCCTGTCGATCGCGATGAACGGCGCTGCGCTTCCGGGTCCGATCTTCGATACGCAGATCGCCGGCGCGCTGCTCGGATCGCCGGCGCAGGCCGGCTACGCGGCTCTCGTCGCCGAGCGCCTCGGACGCTCGCTTGCGAAAGAACACACGCGCACCGACTGGTCGCGCCGCCCTTTGAGCGCCGAACAATTGCAATATGCTGCGGACGACGTGCGCTATCTGGCGCCGCTCTATCGCGAGCTGAACGACGCGCTCAACCTCGCGGGGCGCCTGGACTGGCTCTACGAAGAGACGCGCGAACTCGAACAGCCGCAACTGCATCGCGTCGACCCCGCGACGGCGTGGCGGCGGCTGAAAGGTCTCGACCGCCTGCAACCTGAGCAGCGTGCGACCGCCAAAGCGCTGGCGACGTGGCGGGAGGCGACGGCGATCCGCCTGGACAAGCCGCGCGGCTGGATCCTCGCGGATGAGGCTCTACGCGAAATTGCAGAACGGATGCCGACGAATGCCCAGGAGCTCGAACGCATCCGCACGCTCCCGCCCGCGACGTTTCGCAAGCGAGGCGAAGAATTGCTGGCGCTCGTCGCGCAGGGGCGCGCACTGGCCGTCAATGAGCCGGATGCGCTCACGCCGCAGCGGCCCGACGCCAGCAAGCTGGCGCTCGTCACGAAGCTGATGAACTTCGTGCGCGGCCAATCGGCGGAACTCAAGGTCAGCCCGGAGCTGCTGGCGACGCGCCGCGACATCGAGCAACTCGTGTTCTCACGCCGCAGCGACCGCCTGATGAGCGGCTGGCGCCGCGCGCTGATCGGGGAGCGCCTGATCAGGATGTCTGAATAGATTCTCGCCAGCCGAAGTCGCGATCAGGCGGGCCGACGATGAAGCCGCAGTCGTTCGTTACTTCTTGCGGCGCGGCTTCGCGATGCGCGTCCTGGACGCTGCACGCTTGCGCGCCCGGCCCGCAGCTTTCGATGCGGCCTTGACGACCGTTTTTCTGGCTGACTTGCCGGCCGCCTTTTTTCCTGCCGACTGCGGCTTGCCGCGCCTTGACGACGCAGAGGCGCCCTTCTTCTTCTTCGCTGACCGTCTGCCGGATGCTGCGCTCTTGGCGGCGGCAGGCGTCTTCTTCGCCGAGGACTTCGACTTCTTGCCGGGATTTGATGCAGTCGCAACTTTCACACTGGACGCAGGCGGCGGCTTCGCAAGCGCAGCCGACTCCATGCGTTCGAAGACTTCATCGAGCTCTCCCTCGCCGGCCACGACGCGCAAGGCGCCGCGCGCCGTATAGTGCTCGACGAGCGGTCGCGTCTGGCGTTCGTACACCTCGAGCCGCTTGCCGATCACCTCTTCCTTGTCGTCCGGGCGTTGATGGAGCTCTGCGCCGTCGCGCGGACACGTGGTCGAGCCCGCCGGCAGTGAGTGCACGTTGTACACGGTCCCGCACTTCGGGCAGATGCGCCGACCGGCGAGCCTGCGCATCAGCGTGTCCTTGCGTACATCGAGCAGCAGCACCGCATCGAGCGGCTGACCGAGATCATCGAGCAATTTGCCAAGCGAATTGGCCTGATCGATGTTCCTCGGAAAGCCATCGAGAATGAAACCCTCTGCGGCGTCGGGACGACTCAACCGATCGCGAATCAAGCCCAGCACGATGTCGTCGGACACGAGATGCCCGGCGTCCATCACCGCCTTCGCCTTGAGTCCCAGGTCCGTGCCGCGGGCAACCGCATCGCGCAGCAAATCGCCGGAAGATACCTGCGGCACGCCGTACTTGGCCTGCAGGCGCTGCGCCTGCGTGCCCTTGCCCGACCCGGGCGCCCCCAGCAACACGATCCGCATCATTCGAACCCGACCTCCCGGAAAAAACGAGGCGCTACCCTACAGAAAAGACACGCAGGGTGAAATGGGCTCGGGACGCGGGGCCTGGGGCGCGGGCCAGAATCAAGAAACAAATCGTCACACCTTGACGCAAGCCCGTTGCACCGTATGCAGGAAAGCTCCGCCTCGTGACTCCTCTTGCCCACGCCCCACGCCCCACGCCCTGACCCTGCGCTATCCTTCCGCGCCAACCTCAACACCCCTACAGGCTGCCTGCAATGCCCAAGACGAAACCGCGAAACGCGTTCTACGCTCAGTCCGGCGGCGTCACCGCCGTCATCAACGCGTCCGCCTGCGGCGTGATCGAGACGTGTCGCAGGCACAAGAACCGGATTGGCAAGGTGTATGCCGGTCGACACGGCGTGGTCGGCGCTTTGACAGAAGATCTGATCGATACGAGCAAGGATTCCGCGGCTGCGATTCGCGCCTTGCGGCATACCCCTTCAGGGGCTTTTGGCTCAGCCCGGTACAAGCTCAAGAAGTACGAGGAGCAGCCGGCGCAGTACGAGCGCCTGATCGAAGTCTTCAAAGCGCACGACATCGGCTATTTCTTCTACAACGGCGGCGGCGATTCGGCGGACACCTGTCTCAAGGTCTCGCAACTCGCGGACAAGCTGGATTATCCGATTCAGGCCATTCACGTACCAAAAACCGTCGACAACGATTTGCCGATCACGGATTGCTGTCCTGGCTTCGGTTCAGTCGCAAAGTACGTCGCCGTGTCGATTCGCGAGGCCGGCTTTGACGTAGCCTCCATGGCCAAGACGTCGACGAAAGTCTTCATCCTGGAAGTCATGGGTCGGCACGCGGGCTGGATCGCCGCAGCCGGCGGACTGGCGGCGGAAAGAGCGGGCGATTCGCCGCACATCATTCTGTTCCCCGAGATCGTATTCGACGAGGAAAAATTCTGCGCGCGGGTGCGGGAATGCGTGGAGAAATACGGCTACTGCGCGATCGTCGTCTCCGAGGGCGTGAAGAACAGCGAAGGCAAGTTCCTCTCGGACGCGGGCCTTCGCGATGCGTTTGGTCACGCGCAGCTCGGCGGCGTCGCTCCCGTGATTGCGCAGTTGGTGAAAGCGAAGCTCAATTACAAATATCACTGGGCGGTGGCCGACTATCTGCAGCGCGCCGCGCGCCACATCGCATCGAAAGTCGACGTCGAACACGCGTACGCGGTCGGCAAGGCCGCCGTCGAGCTCGCGCTGAAGGGCGGCAATTCTCTGATGCCGACGATCGTTCGCGTCGCAAACAAGCCCTACAAATGGAAGATCGGCGCGGCGAAGCTCGAAGACGTCGCCAACAAGGAAAAGATGCTGCCGCGCGACTACATCACCGAGGATGGTTTTCACATTACGGGCAAGGCGCGGCGTTATCTGCTGCCGCTCATTAAGGGAGAAGACTATCCCCCCTACAAGGACGGTCTGCCGCAATACGTCACGTTGAAGAACGCGCCGGTCAGGAAGAAGCTGGCCGGAACCTTCGTGGTATAGTTCCGCGCCTTTTTTTGGGGGGATCCGCGCTCTTTGACTGCTTGCGCAGCGTCGCAGCGCGTTGCTCCCGGCGGCCCACTCAATCGTTCTCGAGACAAACAAAGCCCGTAATGGGAGGGAAACTTCATGTCCACTGATGTCGCGCTCTGGCTCGCGATCGGCGCCGGCGCTCTCGCTGTCCTGTACGGCGTGTTCGCCGTTGGCTGGATCAACAGGCAACCCGCCGGCACCGAACGCATGCAGGAAATCGCCGCCGCCATCCAGGCGGGCGCGAAGGCCTATCTCAATCGGCAATACACCACGATCGGAATCGTCGGCGTGGTGCTGTTCGTCGTCCTCGGGTTCGCGCTCGGCTGGGAAACCGCGGGCGGCTTCGCGGTGGGCGCGGTCCTGTCGGGCCTCGCGGGCTTCATCGGCATGAACGTTTCGGTGCGCGCCAACGTACGCACCGCGCACGCGGCGAGCCTCGGTTTGAATCCCGCGCTTGCCGTTGCGTTCCGCGGCGGCGCCGTCACGGGCATGCTCGTCGTCGGTCTCGGACTGATCGGCGTCGCCGGATACTTCGCGCTGCTGGGCGCCGACAAGGAAGCGTTGCACGCGCTGGTCGGTCTTGCGTTCGGCGGCTCGCTCATTTCCATTTTCGCGCGTCTGGGCGGCGGCATCTTCACGAAGGGCGCCGACGTCGGCGCCGACCTCGTCGGCAAGGTTGAAGCCGGCATTCCGGAAGACGATCCGCGCAACCCGGCCGTGATCGCGGACAACGTCGGCGACAACGTCGGCGACTGCGCCGGCATGGCGGCTGACCTGTTTGAGACCTACGCCGTCACGATCATTGCGACCATGGTGCTCGGCGGCCTGCTGTTCACGGCGGCGGACGGCGCGCTCGACGTCCGTTATGTGCTGTATCCGCTCGTGCTCGGGGCCGTGTCGATCGTCGCGTCCATCGTCGGCTCGCTGTTCGTGAAGGCGCGCGACGGCGGCAAGATCATGAACGCGCTCTATCGCGGCACGGCGGTCGCCGGCGTGCTCGCGTTGATTGCGTTCTATTTCGTGACGCGCGAGGTCATGGGCGAGACCGGCTCCGGCAACCTGTTCTGGTGCTCGGTCATTGGTCTCGGCCTGACCGGCGCGCTCATCTGGATTACTGAGTACTACACCGCGACGGAATTCGCCCCTGTGCGCGGCGTCGCGTCAGCCTCGCAGACGGGTCACGGCACCAACGTGATCGCGGGTCTCGCTGTGTCGATGCGTTCGACGGCGTGGCCGGTGCTCGCGGTGTGCGCCGCGATCTGGGGCGCGTACGAGCTCGAGGGGTTGTACGGCATTGCGATCGCCGCAACCTCCATGCTCTCGATGGCTGGCATGATCGTGGCGCTCGACGCCTACGGTCCGATCACCGACAACGGCGGCGGCATCGCCGAAATGGCGGGCCTGCCGAAAGACGTGCGCAAGATCACCGACGCGCTCGATGCAGTCGGCAACACCACGAAGGCCGTCACGAAGGGCTATGCAATCGGCTCAGCGGGCCTCGCGGCGCTCGTGCTGTTCGCGGACTACACCCACAACCTCGACGCGCTGGGCAAGCTGCAGGTCTTCAGCCTGTCTGACCCTGCGGTCATCATCGGCCTCTTCATCGGCGGTCTCGTGCCTTACCTCTTCGGCGCGATGGCGATGGAAGCCGTCGGTCGCGCCGCTGGCTCGGTCGTGATTGAAGTGCGCCGCCAGTTCCGCGAGATACCGGGCATCATGGAAGGTACGGGCAAGCCCGACTACTCCAAGGCCGTCGACATGCTGACGCGCGCGGCGATCAAGGAAATGATCGTGCCCTCGCTGCTGCCGATCCTGGTGCCGGTCGTGGTCGCATTCGGCATGAACTACCTGATGGGCGAAGGCGCCGGCATACGCGCGCTGGGCGGTCTTCTCATCGGCACGATCGTCACCGGCCTCTTCGTCGCGATTTCGATGTGCACGGGCGGCGGCGCCTGGGACAACGCGAAGAAGTACATCGAGGAAGGCAACTTCGGCGGGAAGGGCTCGGAGACGCACAAGGCCGCGGTCACCGGCGACACGGTGGGCGATCCGTACAAGGACACCGCGGGCCCGGCGATCAATCCGTTGATCAAGATCATCAACATCGTCGCATTGCTGCTCGTGCCGCTGCTCTGAGCGGACGCGGGGCTCGGGGCGTGGGGCTCGGGTCAATACAAGAGAGGCGCAGCAACTACTGCGCCTTTCTTGTTTGGACGATTAGCACAACGTGTTGGGCGTGGTGCGTGACCGCTTGTTCTGGCCCGGGCCCCAAGCCCCGCGCCCCGAGCGCCTCTCCTCAGCTCGCTCGCGCGACCACGCGCGCCAGCGGCTGCGGGCGCCCGAGGTGATATCCCTGCACGAAGTCGACGCCCATTCTCTTGGCGGCTTCGAGCGCACCGGCGTCTTCGACCTGCTCCGCGATGACCTGGAAGTTGAGCGTGCGGGCGAGCTTGACCATCGCGGCGACCATCGCCTGATTGACCGAGTCGGTAGCGAGATTGCGGATGAACGTGCCGTCGATCTTCAGGTAGTCGAGCGAGAGATTCTTCAGATTGCCGAAGGACGACAGGCCGCGTCCGAAATCATCGAGCGCGAACTGGCAGCCCATGCCGTGCAGCACGCCGATGAAGCGCTGCGCGTGCTCGATGTTCGTGATGACGGAATTCTCCGTGACCTCGAAGCACAGCTGGGTGGGCGCAACTCCGGTTCGATCCACTACGTCGACCACGAACTCGAGAAACTGCGGATCGCCGAGGGTCTGGCCCGACAGGTTGATCGCAAGGCTGCGATTGGGGGAGGCGGATGCCGCCGCGGCCGAGCGCCGTCAACGCCGTCTGGACGACCCAGCGATCGACGTCCGACATGAGCCGGTAGCGCTCGGCGGCGCGCAGGAACTCAACGGGCGAAATGCCGCCCGGTACGCCGTCGTCCTGCAGACGCAGCAACACCTCGAGCGCCGGACCCTGCGCATCCGCGGGCGCGGTCGCCACGATGGGCTGCGCCATCAGCTCGAAGCGATTGTCCTTGAGCGCGGACTGCAGCCGCTGGAGCCATTGAATCTCGCCGCGATGGCGCGCGACCGCCTCGTCGCGGGCCGAGTAAACGTGCACATGATTGCCGTGCTTCTTGGCGACATAGCAGGCGGAGTCCGCTGCGCTCATCACTTCGTCGGGCGCGCCGCTCTCGCGCGAGATTTCGATCAGACCGACGCTCACGCCGATGTTGAAGATCTTGTCCTTCCACACGAAGCGGTAGTCGTTGACCTTGTGCACGACGTCGTCAGCGATCTGGCGCGCCTTCTCGAGCGGACAACCGACCAGCAGCAAACCGAACTCGTCGCCGCCGAGACGACCGACGGTGTCCGAATCGCGCACGGTCTCCTTGATGAGCGCGGCCACCTCACGCAGCATGCTGTCGCCCGCCATGTGTCCGCAGCTGTCGTTGACCACTTTGAAGCGATCGAGATCGAGGTAGCACAGGACGTGCCTTGCTTCCTGCGTGTGTGCGACGGCCAGCGCCTCTTCCAGCCGGCGTTCGAACTCGCGACGGTTCACGAGCCCCGTCAACGCGTCATGGCTCGCCTGATACGACATTTGTCGCGTAATGCCGCGCAGTTCGCTCACGTCGCGCACCACGACGACCGTGCCGACGAGGTCGCCCTTGTGGCCCTTCAGCGGCGTAACGGTGAGCTCGACGGACCGCTCATCCCCGCCGTTGCGGAGGATCATCAGGCCGCGACGTCCGACGGTAACCTTGGACTGAGTCGTCAGGCAATGACGCACAGGATCGCCCAGGGAACGGCGGTCGCCCTCGTCCAGCAGGGTAATGATGTCGGTGATGTTCTTGCCCAGCGCATCGACGGCGCTGACGCCGATCAGCTGTTCGGCCGCCTGGTTCAGGTAGTCGATGCGGCCGCTGACGTCAGTGGTGACGATGCCTTCGCCGAGCGAGTCCAGCGTCTCCCACGCGGTCGGTCGGGAGCGCGACGCCGACGACGCCAGTGCAGCGCGCGGCCCCATCTCAATGAGCGTAAGAAGCAGGGCCGCGCCGCCCTGATAATCGATGCGGACCGCAGAGAGCTCGACGCGCGCCGTGCGTTCGCTCAACGGATGCAGCTCGACCTCCAGCCGATCGAGGCCCGGCTCGCCCACCAGCGTGCGATGCAAGTGTTCGCGCACGAGGTCCGCGTAATCGGGATGAACGAGGTCCGGCATAGACGCGCCGACCATCCGGCCGGCGTCGGACGCGCCCGCGAGCGCAGCGAAGCGCTCGTTGGCGAAGACGATGTTTTCGCGATGTACGGCGACCGCCTCGTGCAGGCCCCCGAGCAGGCCGACCAGCGAGCGTTCGCGTTCGCTGATCAGCAACTCCTTCATCGCGATCTGTTCGAGGAGCCGATTCGCGCTGGCGGCGAACGGCGAAGCAGGTCCACTGACGCGCACCCGATCGGCGAAGCGTCCTGTCCTGACGATCCCGTCCAGCTGATCGGCGGCGCGCGACAGCGCTGAACTGCGACGCTCACGCCAGAAGAGCACGCACAGCAGCACGAGAACCGCGACGGCGAGAGAAATAGTCAAGGTCCCTAGCAGGGCGCTCACATATACCGCCAGTCGTACCCTCGGTCCCGGTGTGCGCTTACCGCCGTTTCGGTTCGCGCCGTCGCAAGCGTGGTCCGCTGCATCGAAAGCGCCGCCTTCAGGCGGTCAACCCGCGCGCAACGTGTGGATTCTCGTGCGGAAGCAGCATAGCGAACGGGCCGTCGTCTGCCCGCACGGATTGACCATATTGTAAGCGGTGCGCCCGCATTATTGCGTCGAACGCGTTCGCCTGCGCTTCCGGCCGGCTCGCCCGTGGCGTGGCGGCGCTCAACCTTCCCCGCGAGCCGTCGGCCGGATCGCCCCGGCGTCGAGCATCCCTCTGATCTGCCTCCCATCAGGAATGAAGGGGACTTTGACCCGCCTCGTCTGACGGCCAGCTGCATTCTTCAGGCGTCCGGGCTGACGATAGATCACAGCTTCCTGGACCCAACCTTGTATGCCGTAATCAAAGTTCGTACCCTTGCCGCCCCCCGCCCTCAGCCCGCTTTTTCCCATGAATATCGAAGCCGCGCGCGAGCAGATGATCGAGCAGCAGGTGCACGCCTGGGACGTGTTCGACGAGCGCGTGCTGACCACACTGCGGCAGGTTCCCCGTGAGCTGTTCGCCCCCGGGCGTTACCGCAACCTCGCTTTCGCGGACGTCGAAATTCCGCTCTTGCATGGCCAGTCGATGTTGCCGGCCAAGGTGCACGGCCGCATTCTGCAGGCGCTCGCGATCGGCCCCGCGGACGTCGCGCTGGAGGTCGGCGCCGGCAGCGGCTATCTGACCGCCTGTATGGGCAAGCTCGCCTCGCAGGTGCGTTCCCTGGAGATCTTCCCGGAGCTGGCGGACCAGGCGCGCGCAAACGTGCTTGCGACGGCGGTCAACAACGTCGCCGTGGAAACTGCGGACGCCCTGCAACTGGAAGAACGGTTCGCCTATGACGCGATCGCCGTGACCGGCTCGCTCCCCCTCTACGACGAGCGCTTCCAGCGCGCTCTGAAGCTGGGCGGCCGGCTGTTCGTCGTCGTCGGCCAGGCGCCGGTGATGGAAGCCTGGAAGGTCACGCGCATCGGTGAACGCGAATGGCGGCGCGAGAGCCTGTTCGAAACCGTGGTCGCGCCGCTGATCAACGCGGCGCGGCCGTCGGCGTTTGTCTTTTAGTAGCCGTGACTAGTGACTAGCGACTGGTGAATAGCCAGACTACGAAACCCTGCGCGCGGCGCCTTGGGCCCGCAGACGCAACGCCGGGCCGCCGAGGTCGAGTCCCGGGCCGCCTGACCAGTCACGAGTCACAACTCACCGGATCACCGTTCTCATCATGACCATTCCCGAAATAACCCCCGCTGAATTCGTCCAGCGCCGCGACGGCGGCGAGGCGTTGACGCTGCTTGACGTCCGGGAAGCCTGGGAGCTCAACGTCGCAAGCGTCCCTGGCGTCTTGCACATTCCGATGGGCGAGGTCGCCGAGCGTGTCGGCGAAATCGATCGCAATCGGGAAGTCGTCGTTTTGTGCCGTTCCGGCCGCCGTAGTCTCGAAGTGGCGAAGTATCTGCAACAAAATGGCTTCAGGGCGGTCAATCTTGCGGGTGGAATTCTGGCCTGGTCGCGCGACCTCGACGCAACCATTCCGGTCTATTGATGCGTCCAATGACCGAAGTGACTGGTGACTGGTGACTAGCGATTGAGTGGAAGAACGCTTCCGCTCTTGCTGTTCACCAGTCACTGGTCACAAGTCACTTCGTGAAAGAACAATTGCGCCCGGGCGGCGCAGATGGGAAAGAACCAATGACGTTACGTGCGCATATCCTTGCGGCCTGCGGTCTTGCGTTGCTTGCTTGTTCGGCTCAGGGCGCAGATCTGGGGCAGAGCGCAGATCTGGTCGCTGTGTACCAGCGAGCGCTGCAGAACGATCCGCAGATTCGCGAGGCGGACGCCAACCGGCTCGCGAGCCGCGAATCGAAGCCGCAGGCCCTGGCGGCGCTGCTGCCGCAGATCAACGCTTCAGGATCGCTCGGGATGAGCGAGTCGGATGGCTCGCAAACCTTCGCAGACGTGGGCCTGCTGGACCAGGTCACGATTGTGAACCGTGACCAGACACAGGAAGTCGACACGAACGCCTACCAGATCGAGCTCCGGCAGACTGTATTTCGCTGGGACCAATGGTCCGCCCTGAAGCGCGCGGATGCGCAGGTTGCGCAGGCGGAAGCGGACTATCACGCCGCGCAACAGGATCTGATTCAGCGCACCGCGCAGCGTTATTTCGATGTACTCGCCAGCCAGGACACCGTAGACGCTGCGCAGGCGACCCTCGAGGCGTTCTCCCGGCAACTCGAGCAAGCCGACAAGCGGTTCGAAGTCGGCCTCATTGCGATCACCGACGTGCAGGAAGCTCGCGCCGCCCACGATCAGGCGGCCGCCGCCGTGATCCAGGCGAAACGCACGCTCGCCACGGCCCACGAGTTGCTGCGCGAACTCACCGGCGAGTCCTACGATTCACTGGCCGGCCCCGTGGACGACATGCCGCTCAAAACGCCCGACCCCGAGAACGAAGAGCAGTGGGTCAATGTAGCGCTTGAACAGAACTTGCGCGTCATCTCGGCGCGGCTGGCGACCGATATCGCCAAGCAGGATGTGGCGGTAGCCCGGTCGGGGCACTTTCCGACCATCGATCTCGTGGCGGGGCGTGCAAGCGACGAGATCGAAGGCGATCAAACGATCACGAATCCTCCTGCAGGCCCTATTCCGGAGCGAAGCACAGTGTCGCCTGCAGACCGCAATTCGACCGACGACTCGATCGCGTTGCAGGTGACCTTGCCGATCTACGCCGGCGGCGGAACCTCATCGCGCGTTCGTCAACGTGTATACCTGCACCGCGCCGCACGTGAGCGCCTCGAGCGCGCCAACCGCGAAACCGAGCGGGCGGCGCGCGATGCTTATCTGGGCGTCATCAGCGAAATCTCACGCGTGCGAGCTCTCAGGCAGGCGCTTGAGTCGAGCCGCACGGCGCTGCAAGCGACCGAGGCCGGCTTCGAAGTCGGCACGCGCACAACGGTGGACGTCCTCCTCTCGCGTCGCCAGTTGTTCGAAGCGCAGACGAACTATTCGCGCAGCCGCTACGACTACATTCTCAATGTGCTGCAGTTGCAGCTCGCGACCGGCACGCTCGGCAAGGACGATCTCGACGAGATCAATTCGTTCCTCCGGGAACGCGTGATCACTCGCTGAGCGGCCTGGCTGCGCTCGCCGCCTGCTGCGCGGCGAGCTGGCGGCGGAACTCGGTCTGCGAGCGCTGCATGTACGCGTGAAATTCCGCGCTGTCGATGAATGGATTCGGACCACCCTCGCCCATTCGCGCGCGTTTCTGGTGCAGATTGAAAAACTCCGGATGGCCGGCCAGAAACACATCGACGCGCAGACTCTGCGCTCGCGCAAACGTTTTCTCATAGTCGGCGACGACGCCTGCATACTGCGGGCGTCCGACGAGTCGATTCGCTGCGACTGAGCTTGAGCAGAAGAACAGAACCTGCAGCTCCCGCCCCGCATCCGTGACCGGCATCGACCATGAGGTGCAGCCACGCGTGTGTCCGGGCGTGATGTTCGCGGTGAGCGTCACGCCGCCGAGACTCACGGTATCGCCGTCGTTCACGACTCGATCTACCCTGACGGGAGGCGCCGCGAACGCCGCGACATCCTCAGAACCCAGGTAGAAGCCGCCTTCGAGCGCGCTGCGATCGCCCTCGCTCGCGATCAGCTGGCCGCCGGAGTCTCGCTTCAACTGCGCAAGTCCCCCGGAATGATCGAAATGGGCATGACTGTTGAGCAGATATCTGACGTCCGACAGTTCGAAGCCGAGCGCGCGGATGTTGCTCTCGATGAGGGGCGCCGATTCCGGCAAGGCCGCATCGAGCAGAATGTGTCCCGCAGGCGTCGCGATGAGCCAGGCGCCGAGTCCATGCGTGCCCACGTAGTAAATGTTGTCGATCACGCGAAACGGCGTCGTCGCTTGGTTCCAGATCTCGCGCTGCGTCTCGCCGTGGACGCCGGCGCATGAGATGAATCCCGCGACGAGCGCTGACAGCCGAAGAAACAGCGCAGGGCGACGCATCCTCGACGCTGTCCATGCGTGAGTTCCACACGACAGATCCGGCGAACGCCCTGTCATGCGCCGCTGCATCACATACTCCTCAAGTTGCCGACAACCAGTTGCATGACGCGCTCGAGCGCACCGCGATTCGCATCGACGATCGAGCGGCCCTTCGCACCCATCTCCTGACGCCGGCGCGCGTTCCCCAGCAGATCCGCCACCGCCTCTGCAAGCTGCTCTGCGGACGCAACCTCGATCGCCGCGCCGGCGTTCACGAACATCTGCGCGATGTCCGGCGCATTGAAGTTGTGAGGGCCGACGATGATCGGCAATGACAGCGCCGCGGGCTCGAGCATATTGTGCCCGCCGATCGGCGTGAGCGTCCCGCCCACGAAGGCGACATCGCCCGCAGAGTACAAGGCCAGCAACTCACCCAGCGTATCCGCGAGCAAGACCGGATTGCCGGCCGGGACCGGTGCTCTCGCCGATCGCGCAGTGAAGGATACGCCGCGCGACCGCAGCCAGGCGGCGACGCCTGCAAATCGATTCGGATGGCGTGGAACAAGAATCAGCAATGCGCCCGGCTGCAACTCAAGGACGCGCCGATGCGCATCCAGCAGAATCTCCTCCTCGCCCTCATGTGTGCTGCCGGCGACCCACACCGGCCGCTCCGGAAAGTGCGCATTGCGCAGCGCCACGCCCATCGCGCGCGTCTCCGCAGGAACGTCGAGATCGAACTTTACATTGCCCGTGACATGAATCGCCGACGGGTCGGCGCCGATGGCGCGATAGCGCTCCGCATCAGCCTGCGTCTGCGCCGCGATCGTGACGTTGCGAGCCAGAGCGGGCGCGAAGAGGCCCTTCAACCTGCGATGCCGTTCCGCGGACGACGCCGAGATGCGCGCGCTCGCCAGTACGATGGGAATGGCCCGTCGCGTGCATTCGCGAAACAGGTTTGGCCAGATCTCGCGCTCCATCACGATAGCGATCCGCGGGCTCACGCGATCGAGAAATCGCCGCACGGCGCCGGGCGTGTCGTACGGCAGATAGACGTGCCTGGCAGAATCGCCGAACAGAGCCGCGACCCGCTGCGCGCCAGTCGGCGTCGCGGTCGTGACGAGCAACGGGTGTTGCGTGTAGCGCTTGCGTAGCTCGCGTATCAGCGCCGCGGCGGCCTGCACTTCGCCCACGGAGACGGCGTGCACCCAGACAGGCGCACTCTGAAAACGGGCCTTGGTGAATCCGAAACGCTCGCCGAGCCGCTCGCGATAGGCTGGATCGCGCAGACCCCGCACTGCGGTCGCCGCCAACGCAATGGGCGCCGCCACATGGAGCGCAGCCGTGTAAAGCAGACGAAGCATGTCCCAGCGTTGTTCTCGTGATCCGGAAGGATCCGGCGATGCGTTAACATTCCGCCCCGCTTCACCTTCCGCGGGCGGGGAGATGGTACTCGAACACGAATCGAACAGGGGCGACCGCCGGGCGGTCCTCGCGAATCGGATCTGATGGCGACGTCCTCTTCGCCCGCTCCGACTCGGCAAGCGGTGCACGACGCCGAACGCGCGCCGCTGTATCGATTCCTGGCGCCGCGCTTCTGGGGCGTCTGGTTCGCCCTTGGCGTCGTGCGGCTGGCGAATGTGCTGCCGCTGCGCGCTCAACTTGCTTTCGGGCGCAGCCTCGGCCGTCTTGCCCACGTCTTCAGCCGGCGCGATCGACGCATCGCCTCGGTCAACATCGCACTGTGTCTGCCGGACTGGAGCGATGAGCAACGCCGGAGGCTCGTGAAAGCGCACTTCGAATCGCTCGGCTGCGCCGTCGTCGAGACGGGACTGGTCTGGTGGGCGAGCGATGCGCGCCTGAAGAGACTCGTGCAATTCGACGGCGTCGAACATCTGCAACGAGCGCTGGCGAGCGGACGCGGCGCCCTGATGCTCAGCGCCCATTTCACCACGCTCGAGATGGGCGCGCGTGCGCTGACTCTGCTCGGTCCGACGAGCATCATGTATCTCACGCCAGACAATCCGCTGATCGCAGAATTGTCCAGACGCATGCGCAGCCGGCACACCGTGCAGGCGATCTCGGCCGATCAGATACGCGACCTGCTGCAGAGCCTGAAGAAGAATCTGCCGGTGTGGTATGCGCCTGACCAGCGCTTCACCGACAAGAACAGCGAGATCGTGCCGCTGTTCGGTCAGCCTGCTTCGTCGAACGTCGCAACGTCGCGTCTGGCGAAGATCTCCGGCGCGCCGGTGTTGCCGTACTTTCCCGAGCGGCGCGCCGACAACACGGGCTACGTCGTTCGCATTCACCCGCCGTTCGACAACTATCCCTCCGGCGATCCGATCGCCGATACGCGCCGCTTTCACGAACTGATCGAGGCGCATGTCCGGCTTCACCCGGACCAGTATCTCTGGGCGTACAAGCGCTTCAAACGGGCGGACTTTGATCCGTATCGGGACGAGTTGACAGTTGACCGTTGACTGTTGACCGTCAGAATGCCGTCCCGGCGCTAAGATCAAAGCGCGCGCAGCGCGTTTCTGACCGTCAACT
Organism: uncultured Gammaproteobacteria bacterium; assembly: GCA_963723505.1. Taxonomy (GTDB): domain Bacteria; phylum Pseudomonadota; class Gammaproteobacteria; order Steroidobacterales; family Steroidobacteraceae; genus Steroidobacter. The sequence continues at coordinate 741,506 of CAVRQU010000010.1, read as the reverse complement.
GTGAACCGTCAACCGTCAAACTGTGCTACTTCATCCCCGCTACTGGCCCACCTGGATTGCGCTCGGCGCGCTGCGAATCTGCGAGCCGCTGCCCTTTGCATTGCTCGTGTGGCTCGGGCGTCGCATCGGCGGCGCAGCGGCGCGGCTGCCGCTGTCGTTCGTGCGTATCGCGCGGCGCAATCTGGAATTGTGTTTGCCGGAATTCACGGCGGAAGAACGCGAGCGGCTGCTCGTGGAGCATTTCCGCAGCGTCGGCGTCGGCATTTTTGAAACCGCGATGAGCTGGTGGAGCCCGGACGCGCGGATCGGCAGGCTGACGCGCCTCGATGGCGAAGAGCACTTGCAGGCCGCCCTCGCCCGTGGTCGCGGCGCTATTCTGCTCAGCGCGCACTTCACCACGCTGGAGATCGGGGCGCGCGCCCTTTGCGTCCGTTTGCCCACGAACATCATGTACCGGCCCACGGGCAATCAGGTGCTGGAGCGATTCCTCATGCGCAATCGCGGCCGTCAGGCGAAGCGCGCGATTCCGCGCGACGACGTCCGCACGCTGATCACCGCGCTTAAAGCCAACGAGCCTGTGTGGTATGCGCCCGATCAGAGTTATCGCAAGAAAGGCGCCGAGATGATCGCGTTCTTCAACATTCCGGCGGCGACGAACACGGCGACCTCGCGTCTCGCACGGATGACCGGCGCGGCGGTGCTGCCCTACTTCCCCGTCCGTCTGCCCGGCTCGCAGGGCTATCGCATGGTCATTTTTCCAATGCTCGAGGGCTTCCCCACGAACGATCCCGCGGCGGACGCCCGGCGTTTCAACGAACTGATCGAAGCGCAGGTGCGTCGCTTCCCGGAGCAGTACCTCTGGATCCATCGCCGGTTCAAGGGACTGACGGCGGACTATCCGGACTACTACAAGAGAAGCGGTTAGCGGTTGACGGTTAGGGTTGTCGGAACAGACGGACAACGCAAAGAGCGGCGCATTGCGCTCTTTAGCAACCGCCAACCGCTAACCGCTAACCGCTTCCCTGTAGCCTTCCATCAGCCAATCCCACTCACGTTCGGCGAACGCCACACTGTGGCGCTGCCGCCTGATCTTCTCCAGCGATCGCCGCAGTCTTGCCAGCACGGCGCCTTCCCATGGGCCGCGGTCGCGGATGCGTCCCCGATCGAAGTCGAGCACATGCACCCGCGGCCCGACGCCGTCGAGGTCCAGAAGGATGTTATGGGCGTTGAGATCCGCGTGATGTACGCCTTCGCGATGAAAGGCGGCCAATGCGCCTCCAACCGCGCGCCATCTGTCTTCAGCGAGCGCGCGATTCGTAATCGAGTCCGCCAGCGTGCTCACGTCCGGCAGATATTCGGTGATCAGATCGGCGCGATACGTAAATCCCTGCCGCACGTAGCGCGCAGCAACCGGGGCCGGAACGGGAAGCGCCCTGCGACGAAGCTCCGCGAGCAGACGCCATTCCGCGAACGATCGCGTTCGGCCCTCGCCGGACCACACATAGCGGTCGCGCGAGAACTTCGCGATCCACCCGCCGCGTCGATAGTGACGCAACACCCAGCGTTCATCGCCCGCGCGGAGCAGCGCAATGGCGCCGCGTCCGCCGCTCACTTCCTCGATGGCGCGCTGCGCCGACCAATAGTCCCGGTCAAACAGCTCATCGCCGGCCTTAACGATTCGCGACGCGTCATATAGGATGCCGCCGCGGGCGGTGCGGAAGAATTTCTCGTCGATCATCGATGGGCTCGGGGCATGGGGCTCGAGGCTCGGGCCAGATACAAGAACGTCAGCATGCTCAATTTGAAGCTCTTATTCGGTTTCGTGCGCTGGCCGCGCCTGCGTGATTATCCACGAAAACAGGATCTCACCTCCCCTTCTCCCCGAGCCTCGAGCCCCATGCCCCGAGCCCCTTGAATGCCCTCCCCCTTCGACTCCATCCCCCGCAGCGTCTGCCTTCTCCGACTCTCGGCGATCGGCGACGTCTGTCACGTCCTGCCGGTCGTGCGTACGCTGCAGCGCGCATGGCCGCAGACGCAATTCACCTGGATCATCGGGCGCGTCGAGGCGAAACTCCTGGGGCATATCCCCGATATTGAATTCCTCGTCGTCGACAAGAGCAGCACACTGAAGGCCTATCGAACCCTGCGCGAGGGGCTGCGCGGCCGCGAGTTCGACGTTCTGATGCACATGCAGCTCGCGTTGCGCGCGAGCCTGCTCTCCACCCTCGTACGTGCGCCGGTCAAGCTCGGATTCGACCGCAAGCGCGCGCGCGAACTGCAGTGGCTGTTCACGACCAGTCACATACGGCCCGCGGAGCGGCAACATGTCATGGATTCGTTGTTCGGTTTCGCGGAGAAATTTCACGTTCACGACAAGCTGTTGCGCTGGGACATTCCGATACCGCAGGCCGCGCGCGAATATGCGCGGCGGATCATCCCTGACGGCGCGAAGACGCTCATCGTGAGCCCGTGCTCCAGTCACAGCCTGCGCAACTGGCGCGCCGAATACTATGCGCAGGTCGCGGACTACGCATCGGCGACGCTCGGCTTGCGGGTTGTCCTGTGCGGCGGCCGCAGCGAGCTCGAACGACAGACGGGGGAAGCGATCGTGCGGCAGATGCAGCAACCGTGCGTCAACACGATCGGTCAGGACACGCTGCTCGAGTTTCTGGCGACCCTCGAGCGCGCCGCGGTCCTGCTTACGCCCGACTCCGGTCCGGCGCACATGGCGAGCGCAGTCGGCACGCCCGTCGTCGGCTTGTATGCCGCCACGAACCCGGCGCGCACCGGCCCCTATCTGAGCCGCCAGTGGTGCGTTGACAAATACGACGTCGCCGCGCGCAAACTCCTCGGCAGGCCGGCGGCCCAGATCCCATGGACAAAGAAGATCGAACAATCCGGCGTCATGGACCTCATCACGCCGGGCGAGGTCACGAAGAAGCTGCATAGCGTCCTGACGGCGCAGGTGCGGCGTAAGTGAGCGCCGGCGATCCCACGTGCGAGCGCGCGGGCCGTTACGCGACGCCAGTTGCCAGCAGCCCTGCGCCGCCGGAACATTGACAGGCATGTCCGCATCCCCGCCTTTGCCCATCACGCTGTTGATCATTGCGCGCAATGAAGCGTCTGCGATCGGGCGCTGCCTCGACAGCGTCCCCTTCGCGGCGGAGAAACTCGTCGTGGATTCCGGGAGCACGGACGGCACGCAGGCGGTCGCGACACGACACGGCGCGCGCGTCGTCCACCAGGAATGGCTCGGTTTCGGGCCGCAGCGCAATTTTGCGAGCACGCAAGCGAGTCATGACTGGATCCTTGCGCTCGATGCGGACGAGGCGTTGACGCGCAGACCTTGCGGCGGAAATGCAGCACGCGCTTGCCCGGACTCATGCAATCGCAGATCGCCGGCGCAATTCTGCGGCGTCAGACGTGGTACATGGGCGCGCCCATGCGCTGGTATCGACCGATGATGGGTGAGCGCCTCGGGCGGCTCTATCATCGCGGCCGCGCTCGCTGGACGGATGTGCGGGTGCACGAGTCGTTGCGTTTCGACGGACCGACGGCGGCGTTTCGCCATCCGTTCATTCACCTGAACAATCCCACGCTCGTGCACAAGCAGCTGAAGACGCTGCGTTACGCCGAGCTGAAAGCCCGCGACTGGCTCGATCGCAACAAGCCGGTGCGCATGTGGATGACGCCGCTGGTTTTCCTCTCGGCTTTTCTCAAGGACTACTTTCTGCGGCTCGCGTTTCTGGACGGCTGGCGCGGCTACGTCGTCTCGCAGGTCGCCGCCTCCTACGCCGTCTACAAGCGAATGCGGTACTACGAGATGAAACGCAATCCGGAGTCACGCACACTCGCAGCCGAGCAACTTCGCAGCTACGGTCTCGATCCTAGCAGGGTGTTGAGAAGGCTTCCGTGCCGCCTGATTAATTGAAGATGGCAACGTCGCTTGCCCACCTCTTATGAAAGACACTGGGCGTGGTTTTCGCGGCGCTCCCGAAATCAAGCACATAATGTGCATGATTTCGCCCGCCGTCCGTGGCCCGGATTGCCAGGCGGTTGAAATAGTTTTTCAACAGCCTGTTGGTCAGCCCTGGTCAAGTCCGCAGGCGACAGACGTCGAAGACCGGAAGAGATCGCAAGAAACCAGGATCAGAGAAGCTCCGCGTTCGTCGAGTACTACCTGGCTGGCGTTTACCTTGAAGAAGCACTACCTGCTGTACGGTTCCGAGCGTTACGCACTCGCGATTCTGCGCCCGTTGCAGGACGCCATTCGCGCACGCGGACATGAAGCCGCCTGGTTCTTCGACGGCCCTGGCGCGAACGAACTGCGAAGCGACGAGAGGTTCCTTGCGACGACGAAAGCGGTGCGCGAGTTCGCCCCGATCGCCGTCCTGACCTCGAGCAACGCCGTGCCGCATTTCTTCCCTGGCGTAAAGGTCGAGGTCTTCCACGGCTTCGACGCCGGCAAGCCGCGACACATCTATATCCGCGGCTTCTTCGATCTGTACTGCACGACAGGCGCCCGCGACACGGAGGCCTTCGAGGCGAAAGCGCGCGAGTTGCCACATTTCGCGGTGAAGGAGACCGGCTGGCCCAAGCTCGATCCGTTCATGCGCGAGCACGGCGCCGACATGCCGCCGCCCGTGCGCCCCCACCCCGTGATCCTGTATCACTCGACGTTCTCGCCTTCGTGGAGCGCCGCCACGATCCTCTACGACGCCATTCGCGAGTTCTCACGCAGCGGCCGGTGGCGCTGGATCGTGACGCTGCATCCGAAGAGCGCGCCTGAAACGGTTGCGCGCTACCGCGCGCTCGAAGGCGAGCACCTGCGGTTCGCAACCGAGGACAATATTCTCGATCTGTTTCCGCAAGTCGACATGATGATCTCGGACACGTCGTCCGCGCTGAACGAATTCCTGCTGACGTACAAGCCCGTCGTGACGTTCCGGAATCGTCGCCCGGGCCCGCAGCTCATCGACATCGATTCGCCTGACAAACTCGCTGCCGTCGATCGAGCGTGCACTCGCACGCCCGCCCGAACTCATGCGCGAAATCCGCGCTTACGCCGATTCGATCCATCCCTGGCGCGACGGTCGCTCGAGCGAACGCGTGCTGGATGCTGTGGATCAGTTCATCGCCGGCGGCGCCCGCAATCCGCAGCGCAAGCCGCGCAACTGGTGGCGCAAGCTGAAGATACGCAAGCGGATCGGGTACTGGGGACCGGCATAGGGCGCGGACTCGGGGCGCGGGCCAGAGCGATCCCGTCCGCTGACCTTGTGGCGGCCGCAAGGCAGCCTGTAGCCTTCGGTTCTTGCCCGAGTCCCAGGCCCCGCGCCCCGAGCCCTACCATGTCCACGGAAATCAAAGTCCCCATCTCTCCCGGCGAGCTGATCGACAAGATCACGATCCTGCAGATCAAGTCCGTGCGCATGAGCGATGCACAGAAGGTCGCGAACGTGCGCACCGAACTGGCGCTGCTCGAAGCGACCTGGCGCGATTCAGCCTTCTCGACCAGCGACATCGACGTCGAGTGGGCCCGGCTCCGCGGCATCAACGAGAAGCTGTGGGATATCGAGGACCGCATCCGTGACAAGGAGCGCGATCGAAGCTTCGATCAGGAGTTCATTGAACTCGCGCGCGCGGTCTACATCACCAACGACGAACGCGCCGCCGTGAAGCGCGAGATCAACACCAGGCTTGGTTCGAAGATCATCGAAGAGAAGAGCTACGCGAAATACTGAAAGGTGTCGCTTATGCGGCGAGCGGAGCGATGATCATGCTCGCCGCAGCGAGCCCGGCGCCGATCAGCGCCCCGGCGAATACGTCGCTCGGGTAGTGCAGGCCCAGAATGACGCGCGACGCCGCGACGAGCGCCGCGAACGGCGCGAGCAGCCAGGCAAGCTCGGGGAAGCTCGCAACGGCCAGGATCGTGAAGCTCACCGCGTGCAGGGTATGGCCGGACGGGAAACTGTAGCGATCGAGCGCTCTGGCGCCCGCAATCACGCCTGCAAGAGAAATACACGGTCGTTCGCGGACGAGCCGCGCCTTCAGCCACTTGTACAGCGCGACGCCGGTGAAGCCCGCGATCGCCATGCGAATCGCCGGATACAGGGCCGGCTCGCCGTACACAACGGGCAGCAGGATGATCAGCGTGTACCAGAACACGCCGTCGCCGAGGCGGCTGACGGCGGCGAAAAAATCCCGGATCGCCCGGCGATTGCAGCCGCGATTGAGCCGCAGACACCATGCGTGCTCGATGGCGTCCGCGCGGCGAAAGAGTTCGGCTGTGCGCACCCCGCCCATATGCGTGCTCCTCATGCGCTGCGCACTCTGAGTCCCGCATGCTGCAGTGGCTTGACGACCGGATGACACTTACATGATTCAGCGACTTGCCCGCGAGAATGCGACGAACGTCGCAAGTCCGCGGCTCGCTGCGTCAGCGCTCGCCTTACAATGTGACGGTTTGACGTCAGAGCCGCTCCACCCGCAGCCTTGGTAAATGCTGAGCAAGTGCTATTCGATGAAGACAGCAGCTTCGAAAACCCTTGTCTTTCAATCATTCCCATCCTTCGATGGCGGCAGCCTGCGGACCTAATCAGCGCTTCCCCAGCCTTCATGCACCTCCTCCTCATCGAAGACCACGCCGATATCGCCGCCAACATCGCCGAGTATTTCGAGGCGCATGGCGATGTGGTTGAGCACGCAAGCGACGGCCCGCGGCGGGCTCAGGATGGCGCTGGACAGGTCGTACGACGCCGTAGTGCTCGACTTGTTGCTGCCCGGTCTGGATGGATTGTCTCTGTGTCGTCACCTGCGCTCAGCGGGGCGCACGCGCGTCCCGGTGCTCATGCTGACCGCGAAGGACCTGCTGTCGGACAAGATCGAGGGATTCGAAGCGGGCGCCGACGACTACCTCGTGAAGCCATTCTCGCTCGCCGAGCTCGATGCGCGCCTGAAGGCGCTCGTGCGTCGCGCGCGTGTGACCGAAACGCCGCGCGTTCTGAGCGTAGGCGACCTGCGCTTTGACCTCGACACGCTCGAAGCCGAGCGCGGCGGCGAGCGCGTCAAATTGAATCCCACCACGCGCCGCATCCTGATCGTCCTGCTGCAGAACTCGCATCGGGTGGTGAGCCGCGCGGAGCTCGAGCGTGAATTGTGGGGCGATCAGCCCCCGCAGGGGGATTTCCTGCGCGCGCACATCCATGCGCTGCGCACGGCGATCGACAAGAACTTTTCTCTGAAACTGCTGCATACCATCCATGGCGCGGGCTATCGGCTTACTGCGGAACAGGTACGCTCCTGAGTTGCGCGACTGGTTCGCGCATCTGAGCCTGCGAGCGCGCATCGCGGGCACGATGATCGCGCTGGTGGCCGTGGCCGGCGTCGTGCTGAGCGCATGGGCGTATCTCGCCGATGAGCGGTTGAAGCGCAACATCACTTTCGATCTGCTGTCAGAGGAGCTCACGCATTTCGAGCAGCGCATGCGCGTCGACCGCGGGGCCGAACCGCTGCGTTCTGCGCGGCTGAGCATCTATCGCTCGACGGATCTCGCGGAGCTCCCACGGCACATTGCAATGCTCAAGCCGGGCGCCATGCACAGGGTGCGCTCGCAGGGACGCTTGCTCGACGTGCTGGTCCGCGACGGCGATTTCGGACGCCTCTACATCACATTCGACGTCAGCACGCATGCGACGCAGGAAGTCATCGCGATCATCGTGCTTGCGCTCGGCGTCGTGGCGATCGTGGCGATCGCCGGCCTCGCCGCCGCGACGATCTCCCGACGGCTGGTCGAGCCCGTCAATGCGCTTGCCAATCGACTCACGCAGATCGACCCCGGCGAGCGGCACGTACGCATCGGCGCCCAGTTCGCGGGGAACGAACTGGAGCCGATCGCGCGTTCGATCGATGCGTTCATGGAGCGGCTCGACGGTTTCGTGGAGCGCGAGCAGTCGTTTACCTCGACGGCCAGTCACGAACTGCGCACGCCGCTCGCAGTGATGCGCGGCGCGGTCGAATTGCTGGAGACGCAGGCGGCCGACCGACCGGGCGCGGCGAAAGCGCTCGCCCGCATCCAGCGCGCCGTGCGCGAGATGACGGAGTTCACCGACGCGTTGCTGGCTCTTTCACGCGAACAACGGGCGGCGACCGACGCCGCCTGCGACGTCAAGACCGTGCTCGCTCGCATCGTGGAGGATCAGCGAAGCGTCGCGCCGGACAAGCGGATCGTGCTCGAGATCGAAGCAGGCGATGCGCTGCGCGTATCCGCTCCCGAAAGCATGGTTGCGATGACGATCGGCAATCTCGTGCGCAACGCCGTTCAGCATGGCGCGGGAGAGGAAGTGCTCTGTCGGGCGCGCGGCCGGGAATTGATCGTGAGCAATTCAGGGACGCTGCCTGCGGGCGGCCTGGCGAGTGCGTCGCGGCGCTTCACGACGCATCCGGGCGGCCACGGGATGGGCCTCTACCTCGTGCGGCGCATCTGTGAGCGGTACGGCTGGGCGATCCGCCTTGAAAATAGTGCAGACGGTGTGACAGCGACCGTCGAGTTCTGGGCGTGGAGACCAGGGCGGTTTAGCGGTTCACCGCGCAGTCAGAGAAGCCCTGAATCCGATCCCCGCGACCGCCGGTCGCTCGCGCTGACCGCTTCCTCCGTGCTAGCATTCGCGCCCCAAAATTCCCCCTTTCTAGGCGTTACGGAGTCGGTCGATGTCGACAGCGCTCAAGCTCAACGTGCCTGCGCAAGGCCAGAAGATCACGATTCAGAACGGCAAATTGTCCGTACCCGATCAGCCGATCGTGCCCTTCATCGAAGGCGACGGCACCGGTCCGGACATCTGGCGCGCTTCGGTGCGTGTGCTCGATGCGGCCGTGCAGAAGGCCTACGGCGGGCGTCGCAGGATTCACTGGATGGAGGTCTACGCCGGCCAGAAGTCGAACGATCTCTTCAACTCCTGGCTGCCCGACGAGACGGTCGCGGCCTGTCGCGAATACCTGGTCTCGATCAAGGGTCCGCTGACGACGCCGATCGGCGGCGGCATCCGCTCGCTGAACGTCGCGCTGCGCCAGATGCTGGACCTGTACGTGTGCCTGCGTCCGGTTCGCTGGTTCAAGGGCGTGCCTTCGCCCGTAAAAGCGCCTGAAAAGGTCGACATGGTGATCTTTCGCGAGAACACCGAGGACATCTACGCGGGCATCGAGTTCGAGGCCGGCTCGCCGGAGGGCAAGAAATTTCTCGAGTTGTTCCAGCAGGCGTTCCCGAAGCAGTACGGCAAGATTCGGTTCCCGAACACCTCGGGCATCGGGATCAAGCCGGTCTCGCAGGAAGGCACCCAGCGTCTGTTCCGTTCGGCCGTCGAGTACGCCATCGCCAACAAGCGCAAGAGCGTGACGATCGTGCACAAGGGCAACATCATGAAGTTCACGGAAGGCGGCTTCCGTAACTGGTCCTATGCGCTCGCCGAAAGCGAGTTCGCGGGTGAGACGTATACGTGGGATCAGTGGGAGCGCACGAAAGCGGCGAAAGGCGAGAAGGCCGCGAACGAAGAGCAGGATGCGGCGAAAAAGGCCGGGAAGATCATCATCAAGGACGCCATCGCCGACATTACGCTGCAGCAGGTGCTGACGCGCCCCGACGAGTTCGACGTCATCGCGACCATGAATCTCAACGGCGACTATCTGTCCGATGCGCTCGCCGCCCAGGTCGGCGGCATCGGCATCGCGCCCGGCGGCAACATCAACTACGCCACGGGCCATGCAGTGTTCGAAGCCACGCACGGCACCGCGCCGAAGTATGCGAATCAGGACAAAGTGAATCCCGGCTCAGTCATTCTGTCGGGCGAGATGATGCTGCGCTACATGGGCTGGGTCGAAGCCGCCGACGCCATCATCAGCGCGATGGATCGGACGATCGGGCAGAAAACGGTCACTTACGATTTCGCACGCCTGATGGAAGGCGCGAAGGAAGTGAAGTGCAGCGAGTTCGCGGACGCCCTGATCCGCAATCTGTGATTGCGGCCGACTAGCCAACCGGCCAACTGGCTCACTGGCCAGATTTCGGGGCGCGCAAGCGCCCCGAATCGTTTGTGGCGGTTCCTTTGCGCGATGGACCAAGATCGCGTCCGAGCAGCGGCCGTCGGCCCAGGATCCTTTGCATAGGCTCCATCTGAAGGCGTCATCACGTATTCAAGCACCTTCTTTCAACCGTTGCACCACTGAAAGCTCAGGGTAGTCGAGCTGTGCAGCGCTTCACGAGAGCGTTGCCTGCCTGGATCGATTTTGTGATCCTTGCGACCTTTGCGGTTACTCTTCCCTTTCCATTACTTTTTTTGCGGTCTTTCGCGGCTCTTCCTCTTCCGATGTCAGCAGCCACTTCACTCGCCTCCCGCGACGCCCTGGTCGAACAGAGCGCAGCGGCGCTCGTGCAGGCGTTCGCCGACTACAACGCTGAATACCGGATGATCACGCGGCGCGCGCCGCAACGCTTCGAAGCGCGCGACTGGCGCGGAAGTCAGCGCGACGCGGTGGAGCGCATCGAGCTTTACGACAGGAACGTCAATCGCGCCGTTGCGAAAATGCGCTCGCAACTCGGCGACGAGGCGACGGAACGCGCTGTGTGGAGCAGCATCAAGCGGCGGTTTACGGAACTCATCGAGGCGCTTCCCGATCGGGAGTTCGACAAGACATTCTTCAACTCGGTCACGCGCCGCACGTTCGGCACGGTCGGCGTGGACGCCGCGGTCGAATTTGTCGCGCTCGACTTCGACCCCATCGCCTCCATCACCTCGACGATCGAAACGAACGTCTACATGAACCGCGGTTCGCCCGAACTGCTGTTCGAGGAAGTGCTCACGGACTTCCGGTTCCGCACGCCCTACGTCGATTTCGACCGCAGCGTGCAGATCATCACGAACGAAGTGCGCGCGCAGATCGAAGCCGATGCGGACGCCTCGAAGCCGCCGCTGCAGGTCGATCAGATCGAATTCATCCGCACGGTGTTCTTTCAGATGACGCGCGCCTATGTGGTCGGCCGGATCTCCGGCGCGGGATGGATCCGGCCATTCGTCCTCGCGCTCAAGAACACGGAGAGCGGCGTCGTCATCGACGCCGTGATGATGGATGAGAGCACGGTCAGCATCCTCTTCAGCTTCACGCGCTCCTATTTTCATGCGGATCTCGCGCATGTCGGTCAGGCTGTCGTATTCCTGAAGAGCATCCTGCCGCGCAAGCCGGTGAGCGAGCTGTACACCGTCCTCGGCCGCGCCAAGCAGGGCAAGACGGAACGCTACAGGGAATTGTTCAGGCATTTGCAGCAGAGCGCTGATCACTTCGTACATGCCCCCGGGGATCGGGGGCTCGTGATGATCTGCTTCACGCTGCCGTCGTTCGACGTGGTCTTCAAGGTCATTCGCGACCGCTTCGCCTATCCCAAGAACGTTCTGCGCGAGGAGGTGCTGCAGAAGTATGAACTCGTGTTCAAGCACGACCGCGCGGGACGGCTGGTCGACGCCCAGGAGTTCAAGCGGCTCAAGTTTCCACGCGCCCGCTTCGCCGACGCCCTGCTCGAAGAGCTGAAGAGCGAAGCAGCCAGTACGGTTCATTTCGAGGACGGCGAGATAGTCATCGACCACGTGTATATCGAGCGGCGCATGACGCCGCTCAATCTGTACATCCGCAACGCTGAGCGCGCCGACGCGGAGCGCGTCGTGGTCGACTATGGGCAGTGCATCCGCGACCTCGCGGTCACGAATATTTTCGCAGGCGACCTGCTGCTCAAGAATTTCGGCGTGACACGCCACGGTCGCGTCATCTTTTACGACTACGACGAACTGTGCGCAGTCACCGATTGCCGCTTCCGGGACATTCCCCCCGCGCAGAACGAGGAAGACGAGATGCGTGCGGAAGCGTGGTACCACGTCAACGACAACGACGTGTTTCCCGAGACGTTCATGCAGTTTCTGGGATTCGACCCGGCCCTCAAGGAAGCCTTTCTTGAAGTGCACGGCGAGGTTCTGACCGCCGCCTGGTGGCGCGGCATTCAAGAGCGCCTGCGCGAAGGAGAAGTGCTCGAGGTGCTGCCCTATCACCGCCATCGCGTGAGGGTGTTCAGCAGCGTCTGAAAGACGCAGAGGGATGAACGAGTCATCGGGGAGGACGCTCGCGTCGAGGGAGACGACGAGCGTCGAGGAAGACGACAATGTCGTCGGGGCAGAGGCTGACTCGACGACCCGGCGGTCGTCCTTCTCGACTCGCTCCTCCTCGACGGCGTCTCCCTCGACGAGCCAGCTCGTCCTCCGGGCTCGGCGCGCGCCTAGAGCGCCGGCCTGGCCTCCTCGTCGTGCTTTTCTTCGTAGATCTCCCGGCTCTGCTGATTCAGCTGCTGGTGCAGATCCTGACGCTCGTCCCCGGTAAGCTCGCCGTCCGACTTGTAGTCCTGCTCGAGCCGGCGGATATCGCGCCGCTCTGCGCGCAGTTCCTGCGTTTCGGGTTTCGTGAGCTCCCCTGAGGCGACGCCTTGCGCAATGCGACCGGTCTGATTCGCCTGCCGTTGATTGACGCCAGGATCGAGAACAGCCGCAGGGGCGCCCGGACGATCCTGGCCGTCGTGCTTCTGGTCGTGAATGTGTTGGCTCGCCTGATTCTGTTCCCGGTGCAGATCGCGACGTTCGGCGCCGGTCAGCGCGCCGTCCGCCCTGTATTCACGCTCGAGCTGGCGGATGTCACGCTGCTCGTGGACAAGCCGCCCGGCTTCGCGCCGCGTGAGCTCCCCGGACCGCATGCCCTGCTGAATACGATCACGCTGGTGATGCTGACGCGCGTTCACACCCGGATCGCGCGGGCGACGCACAGCGTCGGCGTACGATGCGGAGGTGGCTGAAATCATCCCGGCGATAAGCGCTGCGGCGGCGATATATGTCTTATTCTTCACAGAGTCTCCCTTTGAGGCGGCCTGCCTCGTTGCTTCGATGGGAGATTCAACGCGGCGCCCTGCAAAGGGTTGACTGCGGCGAGGAACTGAGATGCGTTCATGTGGCATTCACGCGAGTGGACGCCCCTTGCCGGCTATTCGCCAGTCACTGATCACGATTCACTTCTGCATGCAACGCATCCTCATCATTCTCGGCGTGCTGACCGCACTCATCGGCCTCGCCTGGCCGTGGCTGTCGAAACTGCCGCTCGGCAGATTGCCCGGCGACATCGTCGTCGACCGGCCAGGATTCCGCTTTTTCCTGCCGGTGACGACGATGATCATCGTCAGCATCGTGCTGTCGCTGATTCTGTGGCTGTTCCGCCGGTAGCGCTCGAATCGCACCCGTCACAGGTTGCCTGGCTGCGCGGGCGCGGCCGTCCATGGCCCCCGCGCAACAGGCGTTTGCAAGAGTTTTTCAACGAACTGCTAACCTCCTTCGCGACCGCCGTCTCGAGCGTTCGGCGCGTCCGCATGCTGTCCGCACGCGTCGCGCGCGACCTTTGCAACGCGTACGAGACGCAGGCTCTTGCCGGGATGTCCGCCGCGGGGCTGCGTGTACACAGTGTGTGTTTCGGGCCGGCACAGGCTTGCGGCTTTCGCCGCGTCATCCTCGTCGGCTCGAACGCCGGGCGCGCTCAGCAGTGCGGCCAGCAGCAACGCAGACGTCCAGTACCTTTGCACCGTCTGTGTAAATGCGCACTTCATGGGATCCTCCTGAGGTGTGTGGGAACCTCTGCATCGGCCGTGGCTGAAAAATGTCATCACGTTGTCACGCCTCCGCGCAGCGCGTCCCCCGGACGGCTGCACTTGCTTGCCTGGTGAGCTACTTCGTCGCCGAGAACGGATACTCGCCGTAGTCGCCGAACGCCGCGTAGAGGACGTGGAACGTACCGGTCATCTGCGCGGGCGCGCTCGCCGACGCGTCCGTGACGGCCCCGGTGAACGTCCGCACCGTCTTGCCCGAGGACAGGTTGTTGTGCAGGAAATGAATGTGCCCGCTGTCCGGACAATAGATGCCGCGGACCGGCGCAATGCCGATCGAGCCATTGATCACGCGGCACAGCTTTGCGCCCGGCGCGCCGGGCCCGCCCTGAGTCGCGATATCAAGCGTGGTGTACGTCTGATCCGTGAGAATGACCCACGAGCCCCTGACAGTGGCTGGCGGCGCGGCTGAGGCAAGACTGGCCGCCAGCGCGGCGCTCGCCGCAATGCCGCCAGTCACTCCGATGCGAAAGAGTCGTCGTTTCATGTCTGTGCTCCAGTAGTGTTGAGAACACGAGTCCTCATCTGAGCAGACGTGTTTTGCGACTGAATCCGGACTGCTCCTTTAGTGCGAAGGGATTTCAGCGCCGACAGCACATTCCGGCCTATCGTCTTGACGGGCGCGCCTCCATGTCCATGGCGAGCCCCTCCTCAAGGCAGATAACGCAATTGCCCGCCCAGTCCGGACACAAGGCGCGTCCAGCGCCGCACGCTTCCGAAGATGAAGAATCAAAGAGGAGCCGCGAAAGACCGCAAAAAAATCTGAACTTCAATTCGGCCGGGGCCGGCCGTACATCCTTCCTCGCGAGGCGGCAGGCTTCCTGTGGCGACTCTCCGGGCGAAAGCTCGCGCTTCAATTCCTGCGATCAGCACCGCGGACTCTTTTCGTTTCTTTTTTTGCGGTCCTTCGCGGCTCCTTTCGCCTGGGTCACGGTTCCTGGTTTGACGAGGCCATCGGGCCAGTGACGCTCGCATCCAGCGACGCTCTCGCCAACAGCTCCTGTGCTTCCCGCGTCAACGCGTGACCTGCGCCCACGGCGGCCGTGTATGAGTCCACGACGGAATCGAGCAGGCGCGCCGCTTCCCGGGCCCGGCCCGCGGCCAGCAGCACCTGCGCGCGCACGGACAGCGCCTTCGCATAGCGCGTGGAGCCGATGCGTGAATGGCTACCGACGATCTCGACAGCCTTCGCGCTGTCCTCGAGCGCGCCGTCGAGCCGCCCCGCCTGGAGCTGCATCTGCGCGAGATAGACAAGCTGATAGCCGACCATGCGGTTCGACGGCCCAAACAGTCTCCCCGCGTCGGCGATCGCGCGGCGTAGTTCGGCCATGCCGCGATCGAAATCGCCTGCGGCGCTCAGAGCGCGCGCGAGTATCGCGCGGGCTTCGATAGTTCGGGGATGCAGCGCATCGGCCGGATAGAACTCCACGACGCGCGCATACATCCGTTCTGCAGTTCGCAGGGCGCTCGCCGGATCATTCCCGTAGAGCTGCGCCAGTGCGTTCATCATTTCCGCCGCGATGGCGTCCGGATGTTCAGGGCCGAGCCGCTGACTGGCGAGAGCTGCAGCCCGCTCCGCCGTCTCAATCGCCTGCGGATATTCGCCGGTATCGAGCTGCAGATGGGTCGCATTGCGCAGCGCGACGATCAGCTCCGGGGACAAAGCGGCGTCGCGCTCCAGGGCAGGCGTCAATTCCAGGAGTTCGGCGCGCAGCGCCGCAGTGTCGCCGCGAAATCTTCGCACCGTCGTAAAGGCGACGCGTGCGCGCAGCGTATCCCTGTGCAGCGGACCGAGGCGGTCACGACCCATCGCGATGGCCTGGCTCAACACGCGCTCGGCCGCGTCGGTCTCCTGCGCGTAAAGCAGATTCGAGCCGATCATCGCCAGCAATCGCACCTTGAGCTCGATGCGGTCATTGAGATTGACCAGGACGTTGTCCGCCGCACTTTCCAGAAGCCGCCGTGCAGAGACAGAGCGGCCGTCGCCTGCATAAGGGCTCATGCCTGCAAGCAACCCGATCAGGAGCTCATTTACTTCCTCGGCGCGGCGTTTTTCCTGTCCGGCGATGGTCGCGAGATGCACCGCCGCCGAAGCGCCGACGAGCAGCGTCAGCGACAGCAGGAACGCTGCGGCGACGGCGAACTTGTTACGCACCACGAGCTTGCGCGCCCGATACAGGTAGCTGTCCGGCTGCGCGAGAACGGGGCGCTTGCGCAGGTAGCGAATGACATCGTCGACCAGCTCATTCACTGTAGCGTAACGATCCTCGGGCCGCTTCTTGAGCGTCTTGAGCAGGATCGTGTCGAGGTCGCCCTTGAGTTGCGTGCGCCAAGGCGTCGCCGCCGCCACGCTCGGACGCTGTGGATCGCAATTCAGGATGGCCTCTTCGATGGCGCCGCGCGTATCGCGTTGCGGCCGGTAGGCAGGCGATTCAGTGAGCAGCTCATACAACACGACACCGAGCGAATAGATGTCCGTGGCGGTCGAAAGCGGTTCATCGCGCACTTGCTCTGGCGACGCGTACCGCAATGTCAACGCCCGACCCGACAGCTCGGTGAGTTTCGAAGCGTGCGCCTGCCCCTGCTCGAGGAGCGCAGCGACGCCGAAATCGAGCAGCCGCACGTCGCCCGTTTCGGTGACGAGGATGTTCGTAGGCTTCAGATCGCGATGAATGATCAGTTGCGCATGGGCGTACGCCACTGCATTGGCGACCTGTAGAAACAGGCCGAGCCTCGCCTTGAGATCGAGCGGTACACGCCGGCAGTACTCATCGATTGCGCATCCCTCGACGAACTCCAGCGCCAGAAACGGACGTCCCTCCGCGGTGAATCCCGCATCGAACAAGCGTGCGATGTTCGCATGGCCCAGGGCGGCGTGGATGTCGCGCTCTCTGGCCATGCGTTGCGCAAGGCCGGGCGCGGAGCGCACGCCATGCGGCAGTTTCAACGCGACCGGGCGATTGATGAGGCCGTCGATGCGCTCCGCCAGCCACACGGAGCCCATGCCGCCGACGCCGAGCTCCCGGATGAGTCTGTACGGGCCAATGCACCCGCCCGCACGCTCGCCTGCAGCGTCGACGGCGCCAGCGCACTGATCATCCAGCTTGGGCAGCGTGCCGAGAAAGTCACGCGGCTCACCGTGAGCCGCCCGCAGCAGCAATTCCTGCAAGTGCGGCTTGAGCGATGCGTACTTCGGATCGAGCGTTGCGAACCATTGATCACGCTCGTCATGCGGCAGGTCGAGCGCCTCATCGAGCAGTCGATCGAGCTCCGGCCATTGCTGCTGATTGATCTGAAGGCGCATGCATCACCGCGTATGTGCGGCGTGCGCTGCGCGACCTACACGATCGTGCAGGGCGCGAGCATCGATCACGGCCCAGTGATCGGGATCGTTCTTGTGCAGCGAGAGCAACAGAGCCTGCGCCTCTGACGCGTGACGAAGCGCGGATGGGTAATCCCCCAGGGCTTCATAGACCAGGCCGAGCCGATACGACGCCTGTGCGGTGAGCGGGTGTCGTGGGCCAACCACGTCTTTCGCCAGCCGCAGCGCTTCGCTTGCGGCGCCTTGCGCGTCGCGCCAGCGACTCTCATCGACAAGAAACGAGGCGCTCACGAGCAGCGGTCCGAGATACTCTTCGGTGTTGCGCCGTTGCGTACGCTCCAGCGTACGCAGCACCCGCTGCAGTCGCGTCTGCGCCTGCTTCGTCCTGCCGAGCTGATGCTGCACCCGAGCGAGCCTCGTCTCGATGCGCAGCCGCATGGAGTCATCCGCGGGCAGAGCGAGGTCGGCCTGGTGCGCCGCATCCAGCAGAATGTTCTCGAGCGCTGTGAGCGAAAGCCCGCCGCCGCGCGCCGGATCGATTTCGTGAAAGATCGAGGCGAACACGCCGTTGATGACATTGATCCGCTTCTGGTCCGCGAGCGCTCCCTGCACGACGTCTGCAGCGAGCACTGCGAGGCCGACCATGGCGGTCAGGAGCGCCGCTGCGGCGACCGACGCGATGCGATTGCGCGCCGTGAACTTGCGGAATCGGTACCACGCGCTGTCGGGCCGCGCGAACACAGGCCGCCCCGACAGATAACGCACCACATCTTCCGCGAACGCGTTGACGGTCGCGAAGCGCTCGTCGGGATCCTTCTTCAGCGCCTTCATGACGATGACGTCCAGATCGCCGAGGAGCGCGCGCCGCAGCGACCGATCGCCCACCGCATCGCTCGGGCGGATCGGCTCACAGGTGAGGATTGCATCCTCGAGTGCGCGTCGCGTGCGGTTCTTCGGCGCATAGGGGCGAGCTTCCGTGAGCAGCTCGTAGAGAACGACGCCCAGCGAATAGACGTCTGAGGCGGTCGTGATCGGCTCGCCGCCGATCTGCTCAGGCGATGCGTACTCGACAGTAAGCGCGCGCCCGGACATTTCCGTCAGCGCCGAATCTGGCGCGCCGCCCTCGGCGATCAGTTTGGCGATGCCGAAATCCAGCAGACGCGCCTGGCCCTCGGACGTAACGAGAATGTTCGCGGGCTTCAGGTCGCGGTGCACGATCAGCTTGGCGTGTGCGTGCGCGACCGCGTTGGCGACCTGCAGAAACTGGCGCAGGCGCCCCCGAACGTCGAGCCGACGCTCCCGGCAGAATTCGTTGATCGGCATCCCTTCGACGTACTCGAGCGCGAGATACGGCTGTCCGTCTGCGGCGACGCCGGCGTCGTAGAGACGCGCAATATTCGGATGATTGAGTACGGCCAGAATTTCCCGCTCGCGCGCCATGCGCTCCGCGAGGCCCGCGCGCGGCCACACGCCGTGCGGCAACTTCAGCGCGATCGGCCGATTGATGAGGCCGTCGCTGCGTTGCGCGACCCAGACCGAACCCATGCCGCCTGAGCCGAGTTCGCGCAGTAGCCGATACGGACCCACGGCCTGGCCTGCGAGTTCCGGTCGGGCGTGCACACGTGTCTCGCCGCCGTCCAGCTTCGGCAACGTACCGAGGAAATCGCCGGTCTCTTCGCGTGCGGCGCGTGTCAGCAGTTGGCGCAACTGCGGCTTCAGCGGCGCGAGGCTCGGGTCAAGCGCGTCGAGCCACGCCATTCTGTCCCGGGCCGGCAAATCGAGCGCCGCATCCAGCAGGCTGTTGAGCTGCGCCCAGCGCTCGTGATCGATGTGCAGCCGCTGCATCACGCGTCACCGATGGACCGGCAAAGCTGTTCATCTCTTCCTGACGGATTGCGCCGCCGGAAGCGGACACCATTGAGAAGATGAACGGGCGCTGCACGGTTTGGCATGTGAATTCCGTCGAAAGGTCGGGAGAACGGTGACATGACCGTCGCGAGATCCCGCGGCGCTGACGATCCTCGCCGACGACTGGCCCTAGGAAGCGAGCGCCTCGGCAAGCAGCAATCGCGCCTTCTCCCAGTCGCGGCGCACGGTGCGATCCGTGACGCCGAGTGCGTCGGCGATTTCACTCTCGGTCATGCCGGCGAAATAGCGCATCTCGACGACTCGCGCCATGCGCTCATCGTATTGGGCGAGTTCGTCGAGCGCCTCATGCACGCGCAGAATTTCCTGTTCGCCGAGCGGCGTCGCGTCGATGACCTGCGTGTTCAGCGTTACATGCTGCGCCGCTCCGCCCCGCCGCTCCGCCATGCGTTCGCGTACGCAATCGACGATCACTGAGCGCATGACATTGGCCGCATATCGCAGGAAGTGCTGGCGATCGCTGATATTGAACTCCGCGGCGTTTGCAAACCGCAGGTAGGACTCGTGCACGAGTGAGGTCGTGTCGAGCAAGACCCCGCGCGCGCTGTGCGTCAGGCGCATCCGCGCGAGCCTGCGCAGATCGTGGTAGGCGGCGTCAAACACGCGGTGCAAGGCGATCTCATCCCCGCCGTTCGCGCGGCGGATCAGATCGGTCAGGGAGAAAGCGCCTTGCATGTCGCTCATTTTGCGCTCATCAGCGCGCATGCAGTGCGGTACGAAAGGGCGCCGTCCTTGCGCTCGCGTGCGTCAGAAAACGCCGCGCCCCTGGGAAGCTCTGCGCAGGTCGACTACCGGCGCTTTCAACGATGCAACTGGTTGAAAGACAGGGTCCGCATGTCTGATGAACTCATCAGATGCGCCTGTGCAGAGGTTCTCTGCGACCGCGGGCGCGGCGTGATTGTTTACGCGGCCGCGTACTTGGGCGACGGACCGTGACGGTTTTCTCCGGGCTGGCTGTCGAGCAGCATGAACACAAGGAACACGATGGCGCCGATGAGCGGCACGAGCAGGATCAGCAACCACCAGCCGCTGCGGTCGGTGTCGTGCAGGCGACGCACTGATACAGCCAGACTGGGTACGAAGACCGCCAGACTGTACAGGCCGGAAAGCACGCCCAATCCCATCGGATTCGACATGCCGCCCTGGACATCGATGACGACCAGTACGACGCAGATGAGGAAGTTGATGAGCGCAAACATCCAATATTCCTTGCGGCGCGCGCGGCCCGTAAATTCGGCGTATTTCTTCAGGACTGCCATATACCAGTTCATGCTTTCTCTCCCTTAATTATTGGAGTGTTGGAGGGTCGATCGCCGGCCCGACCGGCGAGGAAGTGTAGGGTGTAACGTGTAGCGTGTGAATCCTGACCTCACGCCTTACACGACATATCACACGACGGCTCGCTCCAGCGCCTGCTCAAGATCGGCGATCTGGTCCGCTGAATCCTCGATCCCGAAGGAAAGGCGCACCGTCGTGTCCGCAATCCCGGCCCACGCACGCTCCTCGGCGCTCAAATCGCGCGGCGCCATCAGCCGACCGGGGTACACCAGCGAATCGGTTGAGCCGAGGCTCGCTGAGATCGCAAACAACTTCAGCCCTTCCGCGAAGCGTCGCGCATACTCTGCGTCGCCTTTCAATTCGATGGTCGCGATCGTGCCTCCGTCGTGCATCTGACGGCGCGCGAGTTCGTACTGCGGATGCGATGTGAGGCCCGGATAACGCACACGCTGGACGGCGGGATGCGTCTCGAGAAAGCGAGCCGCTGCGAGCGCGTTCTGACACTGGCGTTCGTAGCGAAGGGTGTAGGTCTTGAGGCCGCGCTGAATGAGGAACGCGGCATGCGGATCCAGCGTCGCGCCGAGCACGATGAAATCAGCCTTCATCGCCTGATCAGCTCGCGGCGGGCGATCACTGCGCCGCCCATCACATCGCCGTGCCCGGACGCGTATTTCGTCAGGCTGTGCACATACACGTCGATGTCCGCCTGCCCGTGGTTGTGAAAACCGGCGAACGTGTTGTCGAGCACCGTGAGCGCGCCCGTGGCCCGGGCAGCAGCGGTGATGCGTGCGATGTCGGCGATCTTCAGCAGCGGATTGCTCGGGCTTTCGAACATCACGAGGCGCGTAGGGGTCTCGTGCAGCGTGCGCTCGACGCCGTTCGTGTCCTCGATCGACAGCATCGTGTGGGACACGCCGTAGCGCACGAGGATGCGTCGGATCATGTAGCGCGTCGGCTGATACATCTCGGCGAACAGCACGACGTGATCGCCCTGTTTGCACAACGCCAGCACCGCAAGATTGACTGCGGCGACGCCGGACGCGGTC
Organism: uncultured Gammaproteobacteria bacterium; assembly: GCA_963723505.1. Classification (GTDB taxonomy): domain Bacteria; phylum Pseudomonadota; class Gammaproteobacteria; order Steroidobacterales; family Steroidobacteraceae; genus Steroidobacter. Next base: position 720,205 of record CAVRQU010000010.1, on the reverse strand, counting down.
ACGAGACATGCATCGCGGGCCTGAAGTCCGGCAAGCGTCAGTTCGAGCTGCCGCAACGTCGGATTCGACACGCGTGAATACAGAAAACCCTCGCGCCCGCCGCGCGAGTGCAATGCGGCCTGCTCGACATCGTCGAAGGTGAACTTCACCGATTCGTAGATCGGCGCCACCAGCGGCCGATTGTCTTCGGGCACGCTGACGCGAGGCGGATGATTGACACGGGTGGAGTCTTTCATTGGCGGCGCCGCTGGTTGGAATCTGCGGAGCATTTGCTGCGCCCGCAAATCCGTCAAGCGAGCGACGCCGCGGCGCGCCTGCTTTGGGCCGACGCCCCCGCGATCCCGCGGCGCTGGCGCGCCGGAGAGGGGAGCCTTCTATGCGCCGCGCGTGCGAATGAGCGCCGCTGTCAGCGTACGCGCCTGCCGACGCGTCAATTCCCAGCCTGGAAACTGCCGCGCAGCGTCACGCCGGAGAACACGGTGAAACCCTGCAGCATGATGTGATACGTACCCGCCTGCGGCGCCGAAATCGTGCATGTTTCGTTGGTGTCGTCGAGATAAGGACGGCAGTCGAAGACGCTCGTGGTCGGCGCGGCGCCGAAGCGCACATACAGATCAGCGTCGCCCGTTCCGCCGGAGATCTGGATCTGCAGATTCGAGGCGCCGGCGGGCGCTTCGATCGTGAATCGCATCTCGTCGTTCACTGCACCCGACAGATTCTCGACCGCCACGCCGTTTTGGAGCACCGTATCTCCACCGACCTCGGCCGCCGCATTGACCGCCGCGAGCGCGTCCACGATCCCCGCGCCGCAATCAGTGCATGTCGCCGGGAAGGCGCGCGCGGAGTTGCGCATGCGCCTTTCCAGATCGTCCGGCGTCAGCGCGCCATTGCGCGACAGCATCAGCGCCGCCACGCCTGCGACATGCGGCGACGCCATTGACGTGCCCTGGTAGAACGCGTGGGTATCGGCGTCCGGCGTCGTCGCGCCGGTGTTGAGCGTCGACAGAATCCCGTCCGCAGCGCCGCTCGCCGTGCTGCCGCCCGGCGCCGCCACGTCGACGACGGCGCCGAAGTTCGAATAGGGCGCCTTGCCGCCGTCGCGTGCGACGGCCGCGACGGTGATGACGCCGCTGCAATTCGCCGGCGTGAAGTTCGCCGCATCTTCATTTGAATTGCCGGCGGCGACGATCACAGCTGCGCCGCGCGAGCGCGCCAAATCGATGGCGGCCTGGGTCGTCGCGCCGCAGGATCCGGCGCCGCCGAGCGACAGATTGAGCACGCGCGCCGGATTGGCGTTCTCGGGCACGCCGCTCACGCTGCCGCCGGATCCCCAGATGATCGCGTCCGCGATGTCGGAGGTGAAGCCGCCGCATCGACCGAGCACGCGCAGCGGAACGACGCGCGCGCCGAAAGCGACGCCGGCCACGCCGCTCGAATCGTTGGCGACCGCAGCGATCGTGCCCGCCACATGGGTTCCGTGCCAGCTGGAATTTCGTGCGGACGCCGCGGCGTCGCACTGGCCGGCCTCGCTCCAGTCGCCGGGGTCCTGCGCGTCCGCATCGCGTCCATCGCCGTCGTTGGCCGTCGCCGCATCGCTGATGAAGTCGTAACCGACGACGATATTCGGCGCAAGATCCGCGTGCGGGCGATAACCCGTATCGATGACCCCCACCGTGACGCCCGAACCCGTCACGATGTCCCACGCAGGCGGCGCGTTCACGCCCCCGGTCGTTTCGAAGAAGTGCCATTGCTCGTTATAACGGGCGTCGTTCGGCGTGAGCACAGCCTGCAACAACCGATCCTCCTCGGCGTATTCGACCGCAGGATTCGCGGCGAGCGTCGCGATGAAGTCGCGTAATTCCGAGGGCGTCACGCGTCGCTGCAGCCGCAGAACTTCCGCGCCAGTGGCGATTGTACGGACTGATGCGGTAGTGACTCCGAAGCGCGCTTCGGCGTTGCTCATCGCCTGCCGCGCCGCAAGCGGCCGCGTTGCGACGCCGATTTGCGTACGCCACTTCACGATCACGCGTTGCGGCGGACCCTCAGCCGCTTGCGCGACGGAGAGCGAGGTCAGGGATAGGGCCGCCGCGATAACCGCGGCTCGAACGAACGGCGTCCTGGACATCAACTGATCATCTCCTCTGCGGGGGCTCAGCCCGCGCTACTGCTTTGAGTCGTGCGCTCGCGCGCTCGAATCGGACGCTGAAGCGTCCGGCTACGCGTGCATGTGCTCGCGAGAGGATTTGCTATTTACGGGGCCATCGCGCGAATTGCGATAGACCGTTGGGCCGATAAGCGGGAAGCGAGGGGAACGCGGGAAAACTCGATTGCTGGTCGTCAAAAACTGAGAACTGTTTCTCGCCAGGCGCCCGGTTGACCAATAGACGGGGCGCGCCGTCTTCAGACGCGGCGCAACCGCTCCGCCGCCTCCTCCAGCGTCGAGTCGTTCTTCGCGAAGCAGAAACGCAGGACGCGCAACTTCGGCGGCTCGTCATAGAAGGGCGACACTGGAATCGAAGCGACGCCAGCCGTGCGCAGCAGCCGATCCGCGAAGGCGACGTCGTCTTCGTCCGAGATCGCGCTGTAGTCGAGCAGCTGGAAGTACGTCCCCGCCGCGGGCGTCCAGCTGAAGCGCGAATCGCGCAGGCGGTCGAGGAACAGATCGCGCTTGCGCTGGTAGTACTCGCTCAACGACGCATTGTGCCCGGGCGCCTGTTGCAGGAAATCTGCAATGGCGTGCTGCAGGGGTGTGGCGATGCTGAAGGTGTTGAATTGATGCACGCGGCGGATTTCGCGCGTGATGTCGGGCGATGCGACCGCATAGCCGACGCGCCAGCCGGTTGCGTGCATGGTCTTGCCGAAGGAGAAGATTGCTACGCCGCGCTCATAGAGCTCCGCATGCCCGACGATGCCGGCATGCCGCGCGCCGTCGTACACCATGTGCTCGTAAACTTCATCTGCAAGCACCATGGCGCCCGTCGGGCGCAGGATTTCGGCGAGCGACGCCAGATCCGTGTGCGTCGCGATGGTCGCGCACGGGTTGTGCGGCGTGTTGAGCATGACCAGCCGGGTGCGCGCTGAAACCCGATCGCGCACCTGATTCCAGTCGATCCGGAACGCAGGCGGAGCGAGCGGAACACGAACCGGGCGTCCGCCTGCCAGAATCACCGCGGGCGCGTACGAGTCATAGGAGGGATCGAACAGGATCACTTCGTCGCCCGGATGCACAAGGGCGAGCACCGCCGAGAAGATGCCCTCAGTCGCGCCCAGCGTAATCGTGATTTCGCTGTCCGCGTCGACGACGCGTCCGTAGCTCGCTGCAAGCTTGAGCGCGATCTGCTCGCGCAATTCGCCGACGCCGATCATCGGTGCATATTGATTGTGACCCGCTGCGATATGACGCGCGAGGAGATCCTTCAGCCGTCCCGGCGCATCGTAGTCAGGAAAGCCCTGCGCAAGATTGATCGCCCCAAGCTCGCGGGCGCGATTGGTCATCACCGTGAAGATCGTCGTGCCTACGTGCGGGAGCTTGGAGGTTGGCATCACAGGAAGTGACTCGTGATTCGTGACTCGTCAGAGCGTGTCGCACACCGTTCTACCTACAGCCTACAGCCTACAGCCTGAACCGCTCCAGGGTTGCTTTGGCGCCGGCCAGGCAGCATCACCGCGATTGGGTCGCCCCCAATGCTGCGGACTGCGACACGAGATAGGCGCGGATGGCCTCGGCGTCGTCCGCCGAGAGCATCGAGGAGAAACCGACCATACCCTTCGACGCGCGAACGCCGTCCAGAACGATCGCCTTGAAATTCGCACGGTCAACGATCGTTTCCGAATAGCGCAGGTCCGGGATCGAGGTCGCGCTCGCTGCGCCGGCGCCGTGACAGACCGCACACACGCGGTCGTAGTGACTCTGACCCAGCGCGCGATCGCCGTTGGCCTCGGCGCGGACGAGCCGCGGCGCGACGCGCGCGCTCGTCGAAGCAAGCGCCGGCAATTCCGCCTTGCCGCCGAGCTTGAACACGACGACCCGCCCAAATTCGCTCCGCTTCTGCCCACCACCGCGCGGGCCGGCGCCTGTCGCGACGCCGCCGCTGCCTGCGAGCGCTGCGATGTACTGCTCCCCGTCCGCCTCATAGCTGATTGGGCCGCCGAGAACGGGGTTCTGGGCGTTGTACGACCAAAGGCGCTGGCCGGTGTTCGCGGCGTAGGCGCTGAAATAGCCGTCCACGGAACCCTGAAAAACGAGATTGCCGCCAGTCGACAGCAACCCGCCATTGCGGCCGCGCTCGTCGGGCACGCGCCAGACTTCGCGCTGTGCGATCGGATCCCAGGCCAGCAGGAAGGCGCCTGCCTTGCTCCTTCTGGCCGCCGCCTCTGTCTTGGCATTGGCTTCGCCGCGCATCATCGAGACGCCCGTATTCCAGGTGCGCTCGCGAAATTGAAACTTGTCGTCGTGCTTGTAGTAGCTCGCGGATTCGAGCGCAGGAATGTAGACAAACTTCGTGAGCTCGCTATACGACATCGGATGCCAGTTATGCGCTCCGGGCGGGCCTGGTGCGACCATTGCCGCTTCACGAAGATAACGCGCTTCGGGGATGTTGGTTGGACGGCCAGTCTTCGGATCAATACCCGAGGTCCACGTCACGTTGACGTAGTTCTTCGCGTGGATGAACTGACCAGTCGCGCGATCGATGACATAGAAGAAGCCGTTCTTCGGCGCCTGCATCAGCACCTTGCGCGTGACGCCCTCGATCGGCAGGTCGGCAAGGATGATGTGTTGGGTCGCCGTGTAGTCCCACGACTCCGCGGGCGTCGACTGAAAGTGCCACACGTACTGACCGGTGTCCGGCCGCAGCGCGACCACCGATGAGAGAAAGAGATTGTCGCCTGCGCCGTTGGAGCGGATCTGGTGATTCCACGGACTTCCGTTGCCGACGCCGACATACAGCAAGTCGAGCTCGGGATCGTAGGCCATGGAATCCCAGACGGTGCCGCCGCCGCCGTACCTCCACCACTCGCCGGACCAGGTCTTCGCCGCACGTTCGAGCTCTGGCGTTTCAAAGCCGTCGGCGGGATTGCCGGGGACCGTATGGAAACGCCACACCATCTTGCCGGTAGTTGCGTCGTAGGCCGACACGTAGCCGCGTACGCCCATTTCGCCGCCGCCGTTGCCGATGATGACCTTGCCCTTGATGACCCGCGGGGCGCCGGTGATCGTGTAGCGCTTCTGCGGGTCGGTGGTCTGGACCGACCACAGGGGCTTGCCGCTATGGCGATCGAGCGCGAGCAACCGGCCGTCCAGAACGCCGACGAACACGCTTTCGCCCCACGCCGCCACACCGCGATTCACCACGTCGCAACACGCGTCGATGGCCTTGTCGCCCGCGACCTGCGGATCGAAGCGCCATTTCTCGTGACCGGTTCGTGCGTCGACCGCGAACACTTTGCTCCACGACGAGGTGAAATACATCGTTCCGTCGATCACCAGGGGAGTCGCTTCCTGACCGCGTTTCGTGTCCAGATCGAAATACCAGGCGAGCGAGAGATCCTTCACGTTTGACTGATTGATCGTCGCGAGGGGGCTGTAACGCCGCTCGTCGTACGTGCGGCCGTGAGTGACCCACTCCGCGTTGTTGCTCGCCGCGTTGAGAATGCGCGAGGAATCGACGCCGGCGCCCTGCACAGAACTCACACCCGGAAGTACGGCGGTCAACAGAACTGTCAAACAATGTACGACTCGCTGAACATGCGCAGTTGCCTGAACTTCCTCCATTTGACTTCATCCTGATAGTCCCCGATGCGCGAGTATGCCCCGACTCGGGAGTCGGGAATCGGGAGTTGGGAGTGGAGCCCAGGAGCCCGGGGCCGTCGCTTCCGAACGGACAACGCAGAACGCACAACCGAAACGATTCCCGACGCCCCTACTCCCGATTCCCGATTCCCGATTCCCGATTCCCAGTCTCGAGTCCCCAGGCCCCTGGCGATCGGTCGCTGACCTTTCTTGATGCTGAGCCCTGTACAGTTGCGGTAAAGATTCGCCCGGAAAAGCGAACGTGAAGAGAGTTCCGATGACGATCCGTCGCACGCGATCGGCTGCCGCAGCCGCACTTGTCATGGCCCTGACGCAGGCAGCCTCTGGGCAGGAGTTGCGCGCGGATCATCCTGGCAAGGCGGTGTACGAACAACACTGCGCCGCCTGCCACAACCAGCCCGGCACGCGTGCGCCGGCGCTGTCGGCGATCCAGCAGATGAGTGCGCAAACGCTGCGCTTTACGCTGACTGAGGGTCTCATGCAGCAGCAAGGCGCCGCAGTGCCTCGCGATCGCTTCCAGCAACTCATTGGCTATCTCGCCGCCGCCGACGGCGCCGACGGCGACTGGGTCGCGGCAATGATGTGCAGGCCCGAACACCGGACGGTCGATCTGACTACGCAGGCCTCGCTCACGATGTTCGGGACGGATCACAGGAACAGTCGCAGGCTCACTGCGCGGCAGGCGGGACTCACGAGCGCCGATCTCGCGAATCTGGAGCTTGCGTGGGCTCTCGGCTTTCCAAAGACGACCTCGCTGCGCGCCTCCGCTGCGATCATCGGCTCGACGATGTTCTACGCGCCGTCGCCCACCGGGAAGCTTCTCGCCCTCGACACGAACACCGCTTGTGTGAAGTGGTCGTATGACGCGGGCGTCCCGTTGCGCAGTTCAGTCTCGTACGGCGAGCTGGGCGATGGCGGCAGAATGGCGCTGGTGTTCGGCGATGCGCGCGGCCAGATCCACACGGTGGATGCGAAGACGGGCGCGCTCATCTGGACGGCGGAAGGGCGTCACCAGGCCGCGGGCGGCGTAACGGGAGCGCCGGTCCTCTACAAAGACCGGATCATCGTGCCGGTGTCGGCGTCCGGCGTCGGCGCCGGCGCGAATCCAAAGTTCGAGTGCTGTACAGGTCACGGCGCAGTGGTCGCACTCGACGCGCTGACCGGCAGGCAACTGTGGGTCGCGCACACGATGGAGGACGCGAAGTACACGGGCCAACTGAGTCCGACCGGCGTGAAGCTCCGAGGACCGTCAGGTGCGCCGATCTGGTCGACCCCATCGATCGACGTGAAACGCGGCCTCGTCTATGCGGGCACGGGGCAGGCGACCTCGCTGCCCGCCACCAACACGAGCGACGCGATTCTCGCGATCGATCTGGCGACAGGCGCCCTCAAGTGGTCGTTCCAGGCGCTCGCGAACGACGTGTGGCACCTCGGCTGCCAGTTCGATCCGGCGAAGTCCGGGCCGAATTGCCCAACGCCGGATGAGAGCGTACTGAAGGACTACGACTTCGGCGCCGGCGCCGTGATAGCACAGCGTCGCGACGGCAGGGACATCCTCCTCGCAGGCCAGAAATCGGGAGACCTGTGGGGCATCGATCCCGATGACCACGGCAAGGTGCTCTGGCGTCACACCTTCGGTCACGGTTCGCCGCTGGGCGGCATTCACTGGGGGCTCGCAACCGACGGCGAACGCGTGTTCGCCGCGGTCAATGATCCGCACTTTCCGGAGAGCCCGGGTTACGTCCCCGAGCCAGGCATGAACGCCGTCGACATCAGCACCGGGAAGGTGCTCTGGCGGAAGCCCGTCACACCGGATTGCGCCAACGGTCGCGAGCAGCGCTTCCCGGAGTGCAATGAGAAGTATGGTCTCTCCGCTGCGCCGCTGGTCGTCGACAAATCAGTCATCGCCGCGGGCATCGACGGGCGGGTGTATGTCTACGACGCTGCGACAGGCGACATCGTGTGGCGGTACGACACGCTGCGGGACTTCGACACCTTGAACGGCGTCCAGGGCAAGGGCGGCGGCGTCGATAGTCATTCGATCTTCGCCGGCGCCGGATTGGTGTTCATCGCCTCCGGTTACGGCGCGTTCGGTCAGCCGCCCGGGAACGTGCTGCTGGCCTTCCGACCCAGGAAGAAATGAAGCGGTTGGCGGTTGGTCAGATACCAAAAGAATGAAGGCGATAGCCAGGGATGCGCTTCTGGCTTCGATGTGCAGCCGGCCAGGTCAGCTGGTTTGAACTAACCGCTAACCGCCAACCGCTAACCGCTTCCTACCTGGCGCCTGCGGCGAGTTGCATATCGCGCTGGCGGCGCTTTTCCTGACGCGCGATCAGGATGCCGGCGATGACGACGCCGATCGTGACGAGCAGCACCATGATCGACGCGAGCGCATTGATGTCCGGACTGACGCCGAGCCGCACTTTCGAGAAGATCACCATCGGCAGCGTGCTCGAACCCGGGCCGGAGACGAAGCTGGTGATCACGAGATCGTCCAGCGAAATCGTGAACGCCAGCAGCCAGCCGGAGATCAGCGCGGGCGCGATGATCGGCAGCGTGATCACGAAGAAGATCTTCGCGGGCCGCGCACCCAGATCCATCGCCGCCTCCTCGAGGGAATCGTCGAGCGTCGACAGGCGCGACTGCACGATGACGGTGACATACGCCATCGTCAGCGTCATGTGCGCGATCGTGATCGTCGTGACGCCGCGGCCAGCCGGCCAGCCGAAGAGCCTGCTCCATCGCGACGAACAGCAGCAGCAGCGACAGACCCGTGATGACTTCCGGCATGACGAGCGGCGCCGTCGTCATGCCGGACAGCAGCGTCCGGCCCTTGAATTTGCCGAAACGCGCCAGCGCGAGTCCGGCGAGCGTGCCGAGGATGACTGCGCCGGTAGCGTTGATCGCGGCGATCTTCAGCGACAGCCAGGCGGCGTTGAGGATCTGTTCGATTCTCGAACAGGCGGCCGTACCATTGCGTCGAGAAGCCGCCCCACACAGTCACCAGGCGCGACTTGTTGAACGAATAGACGATCAGCGACAGGATCGGGATATACAGGAACGCAAACCCGAACACGAGCGCGCGATACGCGAAACGCGGAGACGCCGCTGCTCATCGGTGCGCCCCTTCGCTTCCGCATTCTGAGCGCGCTGCAGGAATACGATCGGGACGACGAGCAACAGCGAGCAGTGCGATCGCGACCGCGCTCGCGACCGGCCAGTCGCGATTGCTGAAGAACTCGGTCCACAGCACTTTGCCGATCATCAGCGAGTCCGGCGCGCCGAGCAGCGCCGGAATCACGAACTCACCGACCGCAGGAATGAAGACGAGCATCGAGCCGGCGATGACGCCCGGCATCGACAACGGCAGAGTAATCTTCAGGAACGCCTTGAAGGGCCGGCAGCCCAGGTCCGCGCCGCCTCCAGCAGCGTCAGATCCATCTTCTCGAGATTCGAATACAGCGGCAGGATCATGAACGGCAGGTACGAGTACACGATGCCGACGTAGATCGCGAAGTCGGTCTGCAGCATGACGATCGGCTCATCGATCACGCCGATCCACATCAGGAAATTATTGATGAGCCCGTTGTTCTTCAGGATGCCGATCCAGGCGTAGACGCGCAGCAGGAACGACGTCCAGAACGGCAGGATCACCATCATCAGCAGGATGTTGCGCCACGTCGGATGCGGCGCGCGCGATCGGCGTACGCCATCGGATAGCCGATCAGCAGACACAGCAACGTCGAGATCGGCGGCGACCTTGATCGAATTGAGATAGGCCTTCCAGTAGAGGCTGTCCTCGATGCAGGAACAGGAAATTGCCGACGTTGAGCTTGATCTCGAGCGACCCTGCTCGTCCGCCCACTGCAACAGCGGCTGATACGGCGGCATCGCGATCTGCGTTTCGGAGAACGCGATCTTGAGAACGATGATGAACGGGACCAGGAAGAACAGCAGCAGCCAGAAGTACGGCACGGCGATCACAGCCGTGCGGCCGGTCACGCCCCAGCGCACGAGCCGCGCCTGCGTCCAGCGATACGGCGGCAACTGTTGCAGGAGCCGCAGGATCAGCTGAACGCCCGCACTGTGGCGCTGGGCGTGCGGCGACTCGGCGCGCGCGCTCATTCGCCGAGCACCACCGGGCTCGACGGATGCCAGTGCAGATACACCGACTGCTCCCAAGTGATCGCGATCGTCGGCGTGCCGATAGGCGTTCGGCTGCGTGACGCGCACGACCTTGCCCGAGTCGAGCTTGCACGAGGTACACGGACATGTCGCCCATGTAGGCGATCTCCTTGACGATGCCGTGCGCGACATTGTCCTGCTGTTGCGGACGCTCGACGGAGATGTTGATCTTCTCCGGACGAATCGCGGCCCAGACCATCGCCTCAGGCGCCGAGCTCACACCGTGATCGACGTAGATCGTGCCGCCGAGCTCCGGGCTCTCGATGCGCACATGATCGGGCTCATCCTCGATCAGTCGCCCCTCGAACATGTTGACGTTGCCGATGAACTCGGCGACGAACTTGCTGTTCGGATACTCGTAGATGTCCTTCGGCGTGCCGACCTGGATGATCTCGCCCGCGTTCATGACGCCGATGCGCGTCGACAGCGTCATCGCCTCTTCCTGGTCGTGCGTGACGACCACGAAGGTGACGCCGAGCTGCTCCTGCAGGTTCACCAGCTCGAACTGCGTGTGCTCGCGCAGCTTCTTGTCGAGCGCGCCGAGCGGCTCATCGAGCAGCAGCAGCTTCGGTCGCTTCACGAGCGAACGCGCGAGCGCGACGCGCTGCCGCTGGCCGCCGGACAGCTGATGGGGCTTGCGTCTTGGCGAACTGCGTAAGCTTCACGAGGTTGAGCATGTCGGCGACGCGCTCGGCGATTTCCTTCTTCGGCACGCCGTCCTGCTTCAGGCCGAAGGCGACGTTCTGTTCGACCGTCATGTGCGGAAAGAGCGCGTACGACTGGAACATCATGTTGACCGGCCGCTCGTAGCGGCGGAATGCCGGTCATGTCCGACGCCGTCGATGAAGATCTTGCCGCTCGTCGGCTCCTCGAAGCCGGCCAGCATGCGCAGCAGCGTCGTCTTGCCGCAGCCCGAGCCGCCGAGCAGGCAGAACAGCTCTTTCTTGTAGATCTTCAGCGAGACGTCGTTGACGGCGACGAAGTCGCCGAACTTCTTCGTGACGCGCTCGATCCGGATGTAGGGAACGGCTTGCGGATCGTTCCAGGGCGGGAGCTTCGGTTCCGGGCGGGAGGCGGCGGCCATGACAGACCTTTTGTTATTGCCTGGACTGCTGGGCGCTGGGATCTGGCCAGAATCAGCGTGTCTCGCCTTGTCTGGCCAGCAGCCGAGCGCCCGGTAGCCGCCGATTGCCGCTACTTTCCTGTCGTGAACTTCGTCCACATGCGCGTCATCAGGCGCTGGAAGTCCTCGCCGTAGGCGAGCGACGGGAACAGCTTCGCCTTCACTTCCGGCGTCGGATAGATGCCCGGATCGTTCTTCACTTCATCGTTCACCATCGCCAGCGACGCCGCATTGCCATTGGCGTAGTTGACGAAGTTCGAGTTGTTCGCTGCGACCTGCGGGTCCATCAGAGTAGTTGATGAACGCGTGCGCGTTCTGTCGGATGCTTCGCATCGGCCGGGATCGCCAGCATGTCGAACCACACGATCGTGCCTTCCTTCGGGATCGCGTACTTCACGATCACGCCCTGGCCCGCCTCGGCGGCGCGATCGCGCGCCTGCAGGATGTCGCCGCTCCAGCCGACCGCGACGCACAGTTCGCCGTTCGCGAGATCGTCGATGTACTGCGAGGAGTGGATCTTGCGGATGTAACGGGCGAATCGCCATCAGCTTCTCTTCGGCGGCCTTGCAGGTCCTCTTCCTTCTGGCTGTTCGGATCGCGGCCCATCCACGCGAGCGCGATCTTCAGCATTTCATCGGGCGCATCGAGCACGGAGATGCCGCAGTCCTTGAATTTCGCAGACGAGCTTCGGATCGAAGATGAAGTTCCAGGAGTCGAGCGGCGTTTCGCCCAGGATCTTCTTGATCTTCGCTTCGTTGTAGCCGATGCCCGTCGTGCCCCACAGGTACGGCACCGAGTGCTCGTTGTTCGGGTCGTGCAGGGCCACGCGCTGCATGATTTCCGGATCCATGTTCTTCAGATTCGGGCAACTGGCTCTTGTCGAGCTTCTGGAACACGCCGGCCTTGATCTGGCGCTCCAGGAACGAGGCCGACGGCACGACCACGTCGAACCCCGAGTTGCCCGCCAGCAGACGCGTCTCGAGCACGTCGTTCGAATCGAACACGTCGTAGGTCACCTTGATGCCGGTCTTCTGTTCGAAGTTCGCGATCGTGTCTTCGGCGATGTAGTCGGACCAGTTGAAGACGTGCAGCACCTTCTCTTCCTCGGCCGCTGCCGCGCCGTGTCCTGAGCCTGCTTTGCTTCTTCCTTCTTGCCACAGGCCGCGAGAGTCAGCGCACAGACGCGATCGCGTCAGAGCAGGCGCACAATGACTTGTTCATTGCGGTAGAGATCTCCCCGTGCAGTTGATCGTCCGATGGCGGCGCGCATCGGAATGCGCGCGAGCGTAGCGCACTTCGCGGTGGATGGCGTAGCGCAGCATGATCGCGCGTCCGGCGATGCCACGGTCGCGAGCCGCGAACCCGTCAGCAGCAGCGCTTGCCTGGCGTCTGAGCTCCGCGAGCGTCATATCGAGCGACTTGCGCGCCTTCTCGATGAGCTCGTCGATCTGCGCGTGGGTGATGACCAGGGGCGGCGCAATGATCATGGTGTCCCGCACCGCGCGCATGACCAGGCCGTTCTCGATGCACAGGTCGCGGCACAGCGTGCCGACCTCACCAGGATCGGAGAAACAGGCGCGCGTCGCCTTGTCCCTGACCAGTTCCAGCGCGCCGATCAGGCCGACGATGCGCGCTTCGCCGACGAGCGGATGATCGGCGAGCTCCGACCAGCGCTTTTGCAGATAAGGGCCCAGATCGTCGCGGCACACGCTCGACGATGCGTTCATCGCGCAGAATGTTGATCGCCGCGCAGGCCACGGCGCAGGCGGCCGGATGCCCGGAGTACGTAAAGCCGTGATGGAACTCGCCGCCCCGCTCGATCAGGGCGTCCGCCACGCGATCGCCGACCATGACGCCGCCGATCGGCAGGTAGCCGGACGACATGCCCTTCGCGATCGGCATGAGGTCGGGACGGATGCCGAAGTACTCGGATCCGAACCATCGACCGGTGCGCCCGAAACCGCAAATCACCTCGTCGGCGACCAGCAGAATGCCGTAGCGGTCGACGATCCGCTGGATTTCGGGCCAGTATGTCGGAGGCGGAATGATCACGCCGCCGGCGCCCTGAATGGGCTCGCCGATGAACGCGCGCCACGCGCTCGGGGCCGATCTCCAGAATCTTCTCTTCCAGCGCGCGTGCAGCGACCAGCCCGAATTCCTCAGGCGACAGGTCGCCGCCCTCGCCATACCAGTACGGCTGACGGATGTGAACGATGCCGGGAATCGGCAGTCCGCCCTGGGCATGCATCGGCGCCATGCCGCCGAGACTCGCACCCGCGATGGTGCTGCCGTGATACGCGTTGGTGCGGCTGATGATGAACGTGCGCTGCGGCTGCCCCATCACGTCCCAGTAGCGGCGCACCGTGCGCACGACCGTGTCGTTCGCTTCGGAACCCGAGCCGGTGAAGAACACGTGGTTGAACTGCGGCGGCGTCACCTCGACCAGCAGTCGAGCCAGTTCGATCGCGGGCGGGTGGGCGACCTGGAAGAAGCTGTTGTAGTACGGCAGCTCGAGCAGCTGCCGGTACGCAGCGTCCGCCAGCTCACGCCGGCCATAGCCGAGATTCACGCACCACAGGCCCGACATGCCGTCGAGAATCCGCCGCCCGTCGGACTCGTATAGATAGACGCCCTCGGCGCGCGTGATCAGCACGCGTGCCCTTGCGGCTCGAGCGCTGCATGATCGGTGAACGGATGGAGATAGTGCGCGGCGTCGAGCGCCTGCCATTCGGCGGTGGAGCGGGACGGAATGTATGACGACGCGCTCATCGGCCGGCTAACGGAAGCGGCGGGTGTCGATCGCGTTGCACACGGGCCAACTAGCCAACCGGCCAACTGGTTCGCTGGCCATAAACGATCGGAGAAGAGCGGCGTTGGAACTCATTGACGTATTCATCCTGGATTCGAGTTTCTGATCTGGCCAATTGACTGGCTGGCCAGTTGGCCGCTGGCAGGCCGGTTAGCCGCTGCTCACACGTTGAGCAACAAGTGCTCGCGTTCCCACGAGCTGATGACCTGCAGGAACGTTTCGTATTCGTTTTCCTTCACGGCGGCGTAGGCGATCACGAAGCGCTCGCCGAGGATGTCGATGAGCGGACGGCAGTCGCGCAGCAGCCGCAGCGAGTCTTCGATATTTCGCGGCAGCGAGAACGGCAGGTCGTACGCACTGCCGGAAATCGGCTCGCTCGGCTTCAGTCCCTCGACCATGCCGAGATAGCCGCAGGCAAGCGAGGCGGCGATGGCGAGATAGGGGTTCGCATCGGCGCCGGCGATGCGATTCTCGACGCGCCGCGCCGCGGGATTCGACACCGGCACGCGCAGTCCCGCAGTGCGATTGTCGTAGCCCCACTGGCTGTTGATCGGCGCGGAGTAGTGCCGCGTGATGCGGCGATACGAATTCACGTTCGGCGCGAACAGCGACATGGCGGCCGGCAGGTACTTCTGCAGCCCGGCGATGTGCGAGAAGAACAGCGGCGACGGACGTCCTTCGGCATCGCTGAAAATGTTGTGCGCCGGTGCGGCGATCGACGATGCTCTGGTGGATATGCATCGCGCTGCCGGGTTCGCGCGCCATGGGCTTCGCCATGAACGTCGCATACATCTTGTGACGCAACGCCGCTTCGCGCGCGGTGCGCTTGAACAGAAACACCTGGTCGGCGAGCGACAACGCATTGCCGTGCAGCAGATTGATCTCCATCTGCGCGGCGCCGTCTTCGTGGATCAGCGTGTCGATCTCGATGTCCTGCGCTTCGCAGAACGCATACACGTCGTCGAACAGCGGATCGAATTCGTTGACCGCCGCGATCGAATACGACTGTCGACCGATCTCCGGACGTCCCGAGCGGCCGACCGGCGGCTTCAGCGGATAGTCGGCGTCGATGTTCGGCTCGACGAGAAAGAACTCGAGTTCGGGGGCCACCACCGGCTCCCAGCCGTGTTGGGCGTACAGCTCGAGAACGTGCTGCAACACATAGCGCGGCGCCATCGTGACCGGACGGCCGTCCGAATAGAAGCTGTCGTGAATGACTTGCGCCGTCGGTTCCGGCGGCCCACGGCACGACGCGAATCGTGCTTGGATCCGCCTTGAGCACGATGTCGATTTCGGATGGGCTGATCGCGCGGTCGTCGTCGGGATATTCGCCGGTGACGGTCTGCAGAAAAATGCTTTCCGGCAGACGCATGCCCTCTTCTTCGGCGAATTTCGCCGCGGGCATGATCTTGCCGCGAGGCACGCCCGCCATGTCGGGAATGATCGCCTCGACTTCGGAGATGCCGTGTTCTTTGAAGAACTGCTGGATGACGCTCATACGCGATGCCTCAGCGCACGCTCTGCGTCGCGGCCGTCTCCAAACGCCGCGAACAACGCGCGCGAAAATGGGTTGTCCTTGAACTTCCACTCGGGATGCCACTGCACGGCGAGCGCGAATGACGGCGCGTTGCGCACGCGGAAGGCTTCGACGACGCCGTCAGGCGCGCGCGCTTCGATCTCGAGGTCGCGCCCAAGCGTCTGCACGCCCTGCGAATGCAGCGAGTTCACCGTGAGTCGATCGTCGCCGGCGATGCTGATGCAGGCGTCCGCCGTGCGTCAGCTCGACCTCGTGCGCCGGACCGTATTGCTCGATCGAGCGGCGCCTCGTGTCCTCGCTTGTGATTGCGAGAACCCCTCGACCTCGTGCAGCTTCTGCCAGAGCGTGCCGCCGAACGCGACGTTCATTTCCTGGAAGCCGCGGCAGATCGCCAGCAGCGGCATTCCGGCCTCGACGACACTGCGGAATCATCGGCAACGTCGTCGCGTCGCGCTGCGGATCGTGCAGCGTGCCCGGAGCGCTCGCCGGCCCGCGGTAGCGATGCGGCTCGACATTCGACGGGCTCCCCGTCAGCAGAATGCCGTCGAAGTCGGCCAGCAGCTCACGCACGTTCAGCGCGTCGCCCAGCGAAGGGATCAACACCGGCATCGCACCGCGCGCCCTCGGCGACGGCGGTGATGTACTTCTCACCCACGCAGTGGAAGTAATGGTGGCCCAACAGACGGCGGTCCGCCGGGATGCCGATGAGCGGTTTGCGAGTTGGCACGTTTAATATCTTTAACAACTGGCGGGGTCGCCGGCGTCCGAACGAGGCGGCATTTAACCACAACGGACCGCCTCACGCCCGCCCGCAGAGTTACCGAGGGGGGTCAATTTCAGCCTAAACAAGGGTTTGCTGGCGAGGCGGGCCTCAGGGTACGCCCTTGCCGGTTTGATGGGCGCCCGATATCCTGCCGCCCCAGCGGCGATCAGCCCGATCGCCATTAAATCTTAAACAGGACGCTGGCATGACGGCGCATTCAGAGCCGAACGAAATCGCCGCGCTGCGCAGCGCGCATCCGGATGTGCGCTTTATCGATGTGCTGCTCGCCGATCTGTGCGGGATTCCGCGCGGCAAGCGCGTTACGCTCGCATGAAGCTGGAGCTGCTCTAGCGCGGCGGCTTTCTGCTGCCCGGCTCCATGTTCGCGCTCGATGTGCTCGGCGGCACGATCCAGGAAACCGGCCTCGGGTTCGATGAGGGCGACGCCGACCGCCCGTGCCTGCCCATCCAGGGCACGCTCGTACCAGTGCCCGTGGCGCGGCGATGAAGGCGTGGCGCAGATCCAGACGTCGATGCGCGATCACGACGGCGCGCCGTTCTTTGGCGATCCGCGGCACGTGCTCGCCGGCGTACTCGAAACGTTTCGCGCGCTGCGGCTGACGCCGGTCATCGCGATCGAACTCGAGTTCTATTTGCTCGATCCGGAGCGCACGAGCGACGGTCGCGTGCAGCCGCCGCGGCTGCCGCGAGCTGGGCCGACGCGAATTCCGCACTCAGATCAACTCGATGTCGGATCTCAACGAGTACTCCGCGCGTGCTCGCCGACATTGCCGCGGCGTGCGCGGCCCAGAGCATACCGTCGGGCACGGCGCTCGCTGAATACGGACCCGGACAATTCGAAGTGAACCTGCAGCATTCGCCCGACGCGCTGCTCGCCTGCGACCAGGCGATCCGCTTCAAGCGCGCTGGTGCGCGGCGTCGCGTCGCGGCACGGCATGGAAGCGACGTTCATGCCCAAGCCTTACGAAGACATGGCCGGCAGCGGCGCGCATATGCACGTGAGTCTGCTCGATGAGCACGGACACAACGTATTTGCTTCTGATGATCCGGCCGGCAGCGCGCAGCTGCGTCACGCGATCGGCGGGCTCGCAGCGACCATGGCCGACGCGATGCTGATCTTCGCGCCGACGGCCAACTCGTATCGCCGCTATCGTCCGGAAGCCTACGTGCCGCTGAATCCGACCTGGGCGCGTAAACAATCGCGGCGTGGCGCTGCGCGTGCCGTGAGCACGCCGGAGAATCGCCGCGTCGAACATCGCGTCGCCGGCGCGGATGCGAATCCCTATCTGCTCGCTGCAGCCGTGCTGGCCGGCATCCATCACGGATTGACCCAGCAGATCGATCCGGGTGCGCCGCTGCAGCGGCAACGCCTATGGCGACGCGACCGCGACACTGCCGATTACCTGGCCTGAAGCCGCCCGCGCCTTCGAGCGCAGCGCGATTCTGCGCGACTACTTCGGCGAACAGTTTCATCAGCTTTTCGCTCACGACCCGGCGCGGTGAACTGCAGGCTTTCGAGTCGCACGTGACGCGACGCTCGAATACGAGTGGTACGTGTCGACGCTCTGAGCCCCGAAGTCGTGATTCGTGAGCCGTGAGTCGTCACACAGGGCGCCTCCTTCGACTCACGATTCAGAGCTCACGATTCACTCCTTCCAATGCCCGCAACCGAGCACATCGATTCCTACTACGCCGCCTCCGCGAATCCGCGCGCCGACGCATCCGCCGCTTGCTGGGCGACGTCGAATGCGGATGTGTGCGTCATCGGCGGCGGCATCGCAGGATGCTCGACTGCGCTGCATCTCGCGGAGCGCGGCTATCGGGTCGTGCTGCTCGAGGGCACGTCGCATCGGCTGGGGCGCATCCGGACGCAGCGGCGGGCAGGCGATCGCCGGATTCGCTTCCGGACAGCACAAACTCGAGCGGCAAGTCGGCCTCGAGAATGCGCGACGGATGTGGGATATCTCGGTCGAAGGTCTGCAACTGATCAGGGATCGCGTCGCGCGTCATGCGATCGATTGCGACCTGCACTGGGGCCAGATGCATGTCGCGATCAAGGCGCGGCAGCGCGACGCCTTGCTTGAGGAGCAGCGCGACGCCGCAGAACGCTACGGCTATCGACAGCTCAGGTTTCTCGAGCGCGCCGAGGTCGAAGTCGCTGCTCGCGACCACGCGCTATTGCGCGGGTCTGTACGACAGCGGCAGCGGGCACCTGCATCCGCTGAACTACACGCTCGGCCTCGCGGCGGCGGCGCGCGCAGCCGGCGTGCACAATCTACGAAGACTCGCTCGCAACCCGGCTGGTGCGCGGCGATCCGGCCGTCGTCGCGCACCGACGCGGGCAGCGTCAGCGCGCCCTTCGTCGTGCTGTGCTGCAACGCCTATGCAACCGATCTCGCGCCGTCGCTACGCGCTCGCATCATGCCGGTCGGCACGTACATCGTCGCGACCGAGTCGCTCGGCGAAGAGCGCATCACGGGCTCTGATGCGCGAGAACATCGCCGTCACCGACGTCAACTTCGTGCTCGACTACTTCCGGCGCTCGGCGGACCACCGTCTGCTGTTCGGCGGCCGCGTCAGCTATTCAGGCCTCGACGCCTTCAACACCGCGCGCGCCACACGCAAGCGCATGCTCAATGTGTTCCCGCAGCTCACCGACGTGCGGATCGATTACGCATGGGGCGGCTACGTCGACATCACGATGAGCCGCGCGCCCGATTTCGGCCGCCTCGCGACCAATATCTACTACCTGCAGGGCTTCTCGGGCCACGGAATCGCGCTGACCGGCATCGCGGGAAAACTCGTCGCCGAAGCGATTGCAGGACAGGCGGAGCGTTTCGATCTCTTCGCGAAGCTGCAGCACCGCAACTTTCCCGGCGGTCCGCTGCTGCGCACGCCTGCGCTGGTGCTGGCGATGCTGTGGTACCGGTTGAGAGACCTGCTCTAGTGAATGGTGAATGGCGGACAGCGGACAGTGAAGAAGTCTGTTCCGTCACTGTCCGCCGTCCGCTGTCCGCTATTCACGGCCGTCGTAAACGGCGCCGCTCGTGCACGTCTCATGGATCACGACCTTGCTGAGCAGCGGCAACTTCGGCTTCGTCTCGGTCCAGATCCAGCGCGCGAGATTCTCGCTCGTAGGATTCTCGAGGCCCGGGATCTCATTGAGATAGTGATGATCCAGTCGATCGAAGATCGGCTGGAACGCCGTGCGCACATCCGCGAAGTCCATCACCCAGCCGCGTGTGCGGGTCCACCTCGCCGCTCAGATGCAGTTCGATGCGAAACGAATGTCCATGCAGCCGCGCACATTTGTGGCCGGCGGGAACGTTCGGGCAGACGATGCGCCGCTTCGATCGTGAATGCGCGAAAAATTTTCATTGCGATGGCTGGCGGCCGACTCGACGAAAGGTTGCTGGCCAGAAAAGGGCGCCGTACCTGCGACGCCTCTGCTCTCGAGACTACTGGAGTTTCGGACGAGTGGCTAAGCGGCCTTGCGACGGCGCGAGCTCGACGCACAGCTGCACGTGCCACACGTGCAACGGATCGTGTTGCAATCGCTGCACACCGTGAAATCGACTGAACCGAAGTGGCGGCGGCAGTGCTCGCAGTACGGCTTGCGACGGCCGCCGCGCGCGGCGCGATACGCATCCACCGCCGCTGCGCTGCGCTTCAGCCTGGCCGTCAGCGCACGCGCCGAGATCCTTGCTCACGATGCTGCGCATGAACGTGCTCGCGCCCATGGCAGCCGACCTTGAACAGGCGCATCTGCTCCCGGGCGAGACCCATCTGCGCCACCGGGTCGTAGATCACGACGCCCAACTTGGGATGAAAATAGATCTGAAACGGGTCGCCGCTCATGACACGTCTGCTCGAAAAAATCGAAGGGAGGATCGGCTCTGAAATAAGCGTGCAATTGTGCTGCAACGCAAGAGTCATATCAATCCGGAACACTGCTTAATTTTCGTCGCATTTCTCGATTGCAGGGCTCGAATCCGAATTTTGCCGCGAATGAGCATTGCATCACGGCAATCGGTGCGCTCCATAGTCAGCGGGGAGCGCGCGCACGCCGTCGCAGCACGAAACAGGAATGAATGCGCGGATTGCGCTGAAAGTCGTGCGGCAGCGTGCTGCGCGTCATGTCCTCGATCTCAAATTCCGTCAGCGCTCCCGCGTCGAGCTCTGAAGCGCGTGTAGTTGGTGGAGAACACGATGACGCCGTCCGGCGCCAGCAGAGCCGACGCGAGGGTCAGCAGCCTGACATGGTCGCGCTGCACATCGAAGTCTTCGCTCATGCGCTTCGAGCGCGAATGCGTCGGCGGATCGATGAACATCAAGTCCCAGCGACGGGGCTTGTCACGCTGCTCCGCGAGCCACGTGAGGCAATCCGCCTGCACGAATCCGTGCTGCGGTTCCGCGAGGTCGTTCAGCGCAAGATTGCGCTTCGCCCACTCGATGTAGGTGCGCGACATGTCCACGGTTGTCGATGACGCCGCGCCGCCGCCCGCCGCATAGACGGTCGCTGTCCCCGTGTAGGCGAACAGATTGAGAAATCGCCGTCCCTGCGCAAGCTCGCCGATGCGACGGCGCGTGAGGCGGTGATCGAGGAACAATCCTGTATCGAGGTAGTCGCTGAAATTGACGGCGAAGCGATACGGGCGTTCGCGCACGAGCTCGAACTCTCGTTCGTGCGCAACCTTCTCGTACTGAGCGCCCTCCTTTTGCTGTCGCCGCTCGCGCACCCGCATCCGTTCCGCGGGAATTTCGAGCACATGCGGGATGACCGCCAGCGCCTCGTTGCGCCGCTGGCGCGCTGCCCTGGGTTCGATCGTTTTCGGCGGAGCATATTCCTGCACCACGACCCACCGCTCGCCGGCGCCGTCGCGCGTAATGATCAATTGCGAACGCGTACTCGGGCATGTCCGCGTCGTAAATGCGATAGCAGTCGATGGATTCGCGCTTCGCCCAATCCTGAATCGCCTTCAGGTTCTTGCGCAGGCGGTTCGCAAACATTTGGGCGCCGGGCCGCGCGCGCAGCTCCGCCTCATCGGGCGGCGCCGCCCGCTCGCGTGTATGAAAGTCCTCCGGCGTCACCTCGAAGCGCAACAGGCGGCACTCGATGCGTCCGTTGAACAGCGTGTGCGTGCGACGCGCATTGACGCCGATGGCCTTCGCGAGCGGCGGATTGCCGGTCAGCACTGCAGCCTTCCATCCCTCGAACTGCGTGCGCAGCCGTTCTCCGAGCGTTCCATAAAGCACCTGCAACTGCTCCTGGTCGCCGATGCGCTCGCCGTACGGCGGATTCGTTGCGAGCAGCCCGGTCGTCGCTTCGCTGACGCGCATCAGCAGCGACAGCTCGCGGCGCTCGATGTGCACGTGATTCCGCAGCCTCGCGCGCTCCACATTCTCATTGGCCGCGCGGACGGCGTGAGGATCGCTGTCGTAACCGCGCAGGGTGATGCGTCTGCCGGCGCCGGCCTCGCGCCGTGCGCGCGCTTCTTCCACCAGCGCGCGCCAGAGTTCGCGATTGTGTCCGCGCCAACCAATGAATCCGAAGTAGCTGCGCATCGACCCGGGCGCGATATCGAGCGCGATGAGCGCAGCTTCGAGCACGAGCGTACCCGAGCCGCACATCGGGTCGACGAAGTCGCCGCCGCTCGCCGCGATCGCCGGCCAGCCGCTGCGCAACAGCACCGCCGCCGCCAGATTCTCCTTGAGCGGCGCAGCCACGCCGCGCGCCCGATACGCGCGACGATGCAGACTGTCGCCCGAGAGGTCGAGACTCAACGTCGCACGCTCACGATCGAGGCGCACATCGATGCGTACGTCGGGCTGGTCAAGCTGAATCGACGGACGCTCGCCCGTGCGTGCGCGTACCTGATCGACGATCGCATCTTTCGTCTTCAGCGCGCCGAAATGCGTGTGTGTGATGCCGCTCGAGGCGCCGCCGAATTCGATCGCCATCGTTCCCGCCGACGCGAGGTGTTCGCTCCAGTCGATGGACGAGGCGCCCGCGTACAGTTCCTCCGGCGTCGCGGCCGGAAACGTCGCGAGCGGCAGCAACACGCGGCTTGCGGTGCGCGACCAGAGACATGCGCGGTAGGCGGTCTCCAGAGAGCCTTCGAACTGTACGCCGAGCCTGAATTCGCGCGCATTCGTCGCGCCGCAGTCGCGCAGCTCGGCGGCGGTCAGGTCGGCGACGCCCGGAGGACAAGAGGCAAAGAACTGCATGGAAGAGTCAGACTGGAGCAGCCGCAAAGAACGCAAAGATCACAGAATCAGACGGGCTAGAACAAGAACGGAAGCGACGTTTTCGCCGGGCTTGCTCTGCGTTCCTTTTGCGTTCTTTGTGATCTTTGCGGTTACTCCGCTTCTTGCAACCGATGAACGCCGTCCAGCGTCATGAGCGGTCCATAGAGTTCCGGGCGTCGGTCGCGGAACACGCCCCACGCGTCGCGGTACGCGCGTATCGCATCGAGATCGAAACTCGCTGTGATGACTGACTCCGTCTTGCGGTCGGCCTGTTTCACGATGGCGCCGGTGTGATCCGTGATGAACGAAGATCCGTAGTACGTCACCGTCCAGCGCTCGCCCCGTTCCGTGCCGATCCGATTCGACGCGACGAGCGGCATGATGTTCGAAGCGGAATGGCCCTGCATCGCCCGCTGCCAGTGATCGCGCGAGTCGATGCTGAGGTCCTGCGGCTCCGAACCGATCGCCGTCGGATAAAAGAGAATCTCGGCGCCCATCAGCGCCATCGCGCGCGCTGACTCCGGGAACCACTGATCCCAGCAGATCGCGACGCCCAGCGCGCCAAAGCGTGTGCGCCAGACCTTGAATCCCGTGTCGCCGGGTGAGAAGAAAAACTTCTCGTGATAGCCGGGACTCTCAGGAATGTGCGCCTTGCGGTAAACGCCCAGCACTTCGCCGCCTGCGTCGACGATGGCGACGCTGTTGTAGAACACGTTGCCTGAGCGCTCGTACACGCTCGCCGGCAGCACGACGTTCAGTTCGCGCGCCAGTTGCTGAAAGCGACGCACGGCCGGGTTCTGATCGATGGGCGACGCAACGCTGAAATAGTCAGGGCTGTGTTCCTTGCAGAAATACGGCGTCTCGAACAATTCCTGGATCAGGACGATGTTCGCCCCCTGACCCGCGGCCTCGCGAATCAGGCGCTCCGCCGTAGCAAGATTGGCGACGCGATCGGCGCCGCATGCGAATTGAGTCGCCGCGACTGTGACGTTCATTGGGAAGTGACTCGTGACTGGTGACTGGTGATTCGTCGGATCTGCGCGATTCGCCATGCGCAGTCTAACGCAACATCAGCGGGCGGCAGAGACGCAACTCCAGACTCAAGCCGTCGGGATCCAGTCCCTAGAAGGTGGGCGGCGTGCTCGCACTGATCAGTTCGCACGGTTGCTCGCCGACGTTGCGAAAGCGATGAGGCACTGCGCTCGCGAAGTAGTAAGCATCGCCTGGGCCGAGCACGCGGCTTTGTCCGCCGACGGTCAGTTCGATACGCCCGCTCACGATGACGCCCCCCTCCTCGCCCTTGTGGCTGAGCATGTCGGCGCCCGTGTCGGCTTTTGGCCGATAGCGCTCCTGCATGATGGCCATCGCACGATTCGGCCGCTTTGCAGCGATGAGCCGCAGCGAAACGTCGCGGTCGCCGATGTCCGTCAACTCATCGCGCGCATAAAACACCTGTGGATTGACCTGCAGATCGAGCGTGAAAAACTCCGCGAGCGACATCGGTATTCCATCGAGCACTTTCTTGAGCGAGCTGACCGACGGGCTGACGCGGTTTTGCTCGATCAGGGAAATCGTTCCGTTCGTCACGCCGGCGCGTTTCGCAAGCTCACGTTGCGACAGGCCATACATGATGCGCACGGCCTTCAGGTGGCCGCCGACGTCGATGTTCATGGGTGCGTCTCCTGCAGGGCGTTTAGGATAATCGACACCGCTTGTCTCTGACCAGCATAAATTCCCGACAATTTGAGAGTAGTGTCGATTTTTCTTATCATCCTGCCGCCGTCACTTACCGCCACAGGTTCCATCATGTCCGCCGCTCCTGCCCGCGCCGACCTCGAAGCGTTCTGGATGCCGTTTACGGCCAATCGTCAATTCAAGGCGCACCCGCGCCTGCTCGCCCGAGCCGAAGGCATGCACTACTGGACGCCGGACGGTCGCAAGATTCTCGACGGTGTCGCGGGACTCTGGTGCGTGAACGCGGGACACGGCCGCAAAGAAATCACGGAGGCCGTCTCGCGTCAGCTCGCGACGATGGAATATGCGCCGCCGTTTCAGATGGGACATCCGTCCGGTTTCGAGCTGGCGAATCGACTGGTGAAGCTCACACCCGGCGATCTCGATCATGTGTTCTTCACGAACTCAGGTTCAGAGTCCGTCGACACAGCGCTCAAGATCGCGCTCGCATATCACCGCGTGCGCGGCGAGGCGGCTCGCCAGCGGCTGATCGGCCGTGAAAAGGGCTACCACGGCGTCGGGTTCGGCGGCGTCTCGGTCGGCGGAATGGTGAACAACCGCAAGTTTTTCGGCAGCATGCTGCCCGGCGTCGATCATCTGCGTCACACGCTCGATCTCGAGCACAACGCGTTCTCGCGCGGCGTGCCGGAATGGGGCGCGCATCTCGCCGACGATCTTGAACGACTCGCCGCGCTGCACGACGCGTCGACCATCGCGGCCGTCATCGTCGAACCCGTACAGGGATCCGCGGGCGTCGTGCTCCCGCCGAAGGGCTACCTGCAGCGCCTGCGCTCGATCTGCGACAAGCACGGAATCCTGTTGATCTTCGACGAAGTGATCACTGGCTTCGGCCGGCTCGGGGCGCCGTTCGGCGCGCAGTTCTTCGACGTCATGCCCGACATGATCACGTCCGCCAAGGGACTCACGAACGGCGCGCTTCCCATGGGAGCGGTGTTCGTGCGCAAGCACATCTACGACGCGTTCATGAACGGCCCCGAGAGCGCCATCGAGCTCTTCCACGGCTATACCTACTCGGCGCACCCGGCTTCATGCGCCGCCGCGCTCGCAACTCAGGATGTGTACGAGCGCGAAGGACTGCTGACCCGCGCCGCCTCGCTGTCGAAAACCTGGGAAGATGCGGTCCACTCGTTGCGGAGCCTTCCGCACGTCATCGACATTCGCAATCTGGGGCTCGTGGCGGGCGTCGAACTCGCGCCGCGCTCAGGCGCACCTGGCGCCCGCGGGTACGAGGTGTTCGTGAAAGCGTTCGAAAAAGGCATTCTGATTCGCACGACGGGCGACGTCATTGCGCTGTCGCCGCCGCTGATCGTCGAACCCGCACACATCGATCAGCTCATCACGACGCTTGCGGAAATCCTGCGCGCGACGGCGTAGTCCACTACGGAAACGACTGGAGGCTGGGGACTGGAGGCTGGGGGTAGAGGGACTTGAGCCCTGTTCCACCTCAGACTCCCGCCGCCAGCCTCCAGCGAGCGAAGCCGTGCTTCGACTGCGTCAGATCAATCCTCGCCCCACGGAAAGGTCGTAGCGACCGAGAAAATCACGCGGCCTTCGTTGTTGAAGACATCGTCGGTTACTTCCACGTCGCCGTCGGTGTCCACATACTTCAGCGCCAGATCGAAATTGCCCGCCGTGAAGCCCACGCCGACCGCGTAGTCGATTTGATCATCGCCGAACGCGTTGTCCCAATAGTCGCCCGTGCTGATACCCGCATGAAGCAGGATCGAGAAATTGGCGGGGAGCGGGATCGTCGCGTTGCCTTCGAGATACCACGCAGACACGGCGTCGTCGCCTACGAGCTCCTGCGCGAGGGCCTCTGCAGCGTCGCCGCCAAACGCGGGCGAGTACCAGAGCTTGCCCTCGAACCAGCTGTAGCCGAGGCTCCCGTACGCCTCGACGTAGTTGTAGTCAGACGTGTCGGGATACGCGTAGTACACGAGGCCTACGTCCCACAGCAGGCCTTCTTCTTCGCCGCCCGAAAAACCCGTGTACACGTCGACCTCGTAATTCGTGTCGTCGCCGAAGTCCACATTGCTGGCCCAGGCGCCGACGTACCAGCCGTTGTCCATGGCGAAATCGAGGCTCCCCTGTATGGCAGGGTCGGTGGCCGACTGAGTGTTGCCACGGAAGTCGTAGTCGCTGACGGCCGTCCAGGTGGACGAGAACTCCGCGTTTGCCGCGCTCGCTGCACACAGCAGACCCGCCGCGGCCAGAATCCTCAGATTTCGCATAGAGCTCCCCTTTGTGGTGAGAAAAGTACACGCCTTGCGCGGGCGTGCGTGTTGAGTTTACTTGAGCGAGCCGCGTGCCCTTCCCAGTGCAGCCAAAAACCCACAGCGGCGACGCGCTCGTGCAGATGCAGCAAGCATGCCAGCAATCTGAAGCAGACTTTCGTTTCGGCTCTTCTCAAGGCACATCCGTTTGCATCAACAGAGAGTCAGGACGCCGATCACCACGACGCGACGACGGCGACGTGTGACAAGGTCGCAAGCCGGGCACTTATCGCCCCAAACAGGGGCACGCGCAAGCTCCGCTGCACTGTCATGACGCTGCGCGTCGTTCAATCTGTTGCATTCGCAAGCGCGGCGCAGTCCAGCCGGCGGCCTACGCAGAGCCCTGCGCGGGCTCGAAGATCACGTAGAGCTTGCTGGTGGCTTCCTGAACTTCCCACACGCCGCTGAAGCCCGCGGGGATCACGAACGAATCACCCGCAGTAAACGTCCAATGACGTCCGGCGGGGTCTTCGATGCGTACGCGGCCCCGCGTGATGTGGCAGAACTCATTTTCTGAGTAGCGCACGCGCCAGCGCCCCGGTGTGCTTTCCCACACGCCCGCAAAAAAATGCCCGGTTCGATCGCTGAAGTAGTTGCGAACGATGTGCTCCGGATCTCCTGCCAACAACTGATCGGGCGGAGGCTTCGAAGTCGTCGTCTCCGGCGCCGCGGCTGCGAAATGAACGATGGAGGAAGACGTTGCATCAGTCATGACGATGCTCGCTAAACACATGGGATTTGCGCCTCGACTCTAACTGGCTCAGGGGATCGTTGGCCAACTGGCTGCTGGCCGGAAACGGGCGGGCCGGCGCAGTCGCGCCGGCCGCCGCCGTCTTATTGCGACTGCGCGACCGCGGTCGTCGTCGTCGGACGGATCGACAGACTCACGCGCCGCTCCCAGGCATACGCTTCGAGATCGTCCTTCGGCGCCGTCGTGAGATCCTCGCCGTGCGCCGACACCTGGATCTGCTCCGGCGCGGCGCCGCCGTTGATGAGTGCGTCTCGAACGGCGCTGGCGCGCTGCAGCGAGAGCTCGAGGTTTTTCTCCGCATTGCCACGCGGGTCCGCGAAGCCATGCAAGTGGACTTCGAGCTGGCCATGCATCGCCAGCAACTTGCCGAGATCCGCGAGCTTGCTGGCGACGTCCGCATCAAGTTCGACGCCGCCGGTACGAAACATGACATCAGCGCGCAGTCGCTGCGCGAGCGCATCAAGCATTTCATCGCCGCCGGTGCGCTCACTTGCTTTCGCAAGCTCGATACGCGCATCGATGAGATCCTGCTCGAGCTGCTGCGCATGGAGGTTGGCGCGGTTCGCCGTGCCGATGCTGTCGCCCAGAATGCCGCCGAACATCAGTCCGACCGCTGCGCCGATCGGACCGCCGACGACGGCGCCGGCCGCCGCGCCGCCGAACATACCCACGCCCTCTTCCTTCGTGAACTTGTTCTCGCCCGCGTGCGCCGCGCCGGAAGTCAACGCAACAGCGATTGATGCAATCAACGTTCGCTTCATCATGGTCGTGCTCCTCACCTGGTCCTCGTCGTTGCTCCTCTCTCTCGAGGGCGGGCGACGATCTGCCCTGGGGAAGCCGCACCGGTCGCCTGTCCCGATGCAGAGGTTCCCGTGGGAGCTATTCAAGGACGACAAGGCGACGCAACGAGGCGTCCGTCGTGGCGAGTCAGCGAAGGATCGTGGCGGATTGTGGCGCCAGACTAGCGGTTGGCGGTTAGCGGCTAGCGGTTGGTGAAGAAAGCAGCGGCGCCCTCTGCCGCGGGTCTCTCCCTCCGTCGCAGGTTGCAGAGCATGCTTCAGGGAGTCCGTCGCGCGTCGTCGCTCTGACTAACCGCCAACCGCCAACCGCTAACCGCTTCGCCTGTCAGGCCATCTTCCGGTCGTCCAGCCCCACGCCGCGAGCAATGATCTCCTTCATGACTTCGGAGCTGCCGGCGTAGATGCGCGAGATGCGCGCGTCGGCGTACATGCGGGAGATGCGGTACTCCTCCATGTACCCCGCGCCGCCGTGCAACTGCAGACATTCATCCGTGACGCGGCCCTCGAGCTCGCTCGTGAGCAACTTTGCTTCCGCCGCCATCTGCGCCGAGAGTTTGCCGGCGTTGTGCTGCATCACGCAGTGATCGACGAACACCTGCGCAACATCGATCTGCATGCGCATTTCCGCCATCCGGAAGCGCGCATTCTGAAAGGCGCCGAGCGGCCGACCGAAGAGCCGCCGATTCGTGATGAAATCCATCGTGAGATCGAACGCGACCTGCGCGTTCGTGACGCATTGACTGGCTGTAATCAAACGCTCTTCGGCAAGAAACTGCGTCAGGTAATAAAAGCCGCGCGTCGGATCGCCGAGCACGTTCGCCTTCGGCACTCTGACATTGTCGAAAAACAGCTCAGAGGTGTCCTGGGCCTTGAGCCCCAGCTTTTTCAGATTGCGCCCGCGCTGGAAGCCAGGCATGTCGCTCTCGATGAGAAAGAGGCCGATGCCATGAGTCTTCTCCGGAACGGTGCGCGCCGCGACGATGAAGAGATTGCCGATCTGACCGTTGGAGATGTACGTCTTCGACCCATTGAGCACCCAGTGATCGCCGCGATCCTCCGCACGCGATTTCATCCCCGCAAGATCGCTGCCAGCGCCTGCTTCGGTCATCGCGACGCCCAGGATGCGCTCGCCTGAAATGCAACCCGGCAGGAGCCGCTGCTTCTGTTCTTCGTTTCCCAGTTCGCCGAGATACGGGCCGACGAGGCGCGAATGCAGCGTCATGAAGAATCCATGCTCGCCGTAACGCAGGTTCTCTTCGATCATGACCTGCTCGTAGCGGAAATCGCGAATGCCGGCGCCGCCGTATTTCTCATCGGCCCACATAAGCAGGAAGCCATGCTCGCCGGCCTTCCGGAACGCCTGTGGATCGACGAAGCCCTGTTCGCGCCAGCGCTCGGCGTGCGGCGCGATCTCCTTCTGAACGAAGCGTCGGAAGGTGTCGCGAAAGATCTCGTGGTCGTATTCGAACAGGGTGCGCGGCGCAATGAGCGGCGTTGATTGCATGACTGCGACCTATCTATCTGAAGAAAAGATTCTAAGCGGCGCTGCGTTCTCTGCGGCGGGTCCTTCTTGTTCCTACAGCCCGCTCACCAGGTGGCCGCCGTCCACCACGATCGTCGAACCCGTCATGTAGCGGGACGCGTCGGACGCCAGCAGCAAGAGAGGACCATCGAGATCCTCCAGATTCCCAAGCCGACGCTGCGGGATGCGTTTGATCATGGCGACGCCGGCTTCGGTGTCGAAGAAACCGCGATTGATCTCTGTGCTGAAGTACCCCGGGGCGATCCCGTTCACGCGAATGCCGTAGCGCGCAAGTTCAAGCGCCATGACTTTCGTGAGCTGCATGAGTCCGGCCTTGGAGGCCGCATAGGGCGCGATATGGCCTGATTGCCTGAAACTCAGAATCGATTCGATGTTGATGATGCTGCCGCCGCGCGCAGCAGCGCGCATGCGCCGCGCCGCTTCGGTCGCCACGAAGAACGCGCCTTTGAGATTCACGTCGACGACGTCGTCCCAGTCCTGCTCGCTCTGCTCGAGCAGCGGCTTGGCGACCGAAGCGCCTGAGTTGTTCACCAGAATGTCGAGCGGACCCAGCGATTGCTCGAGTTGCGCGAGCGCCTGCGAAATCGATGCGCGATCGCTGACATCCAGCCGCGCCGCCGCGGCTACGCCGCCCTCGGCCCGAATCTCCGCCGCAGCGGCTTCGAGCGCATCCAGACGTCGCGCCGCGAGCCCGACCTTCGCGCCGGCCTGCGCGAGCACACTTGCGAAACGGCGACCGAGGCCGCTGGAAGCGCCGGTAACGAGGGCGACCTTGCCGCTGAGATCGAATGAGGCGGGATTCTTCATGGCGGCTCGTGTGGCGACAGGGCTGCGTGCGGGGTGCAGATAAGGACATGAAATCCTGGGAAGCTCGGATTTACCCGTCAACCCTGACATCCGAAGAATACAGATGCCCGCAAGACAGGGGTTATCGAAGCTGCTGTTGTTCTGGCATAGCCGTAGTTCTGCAGGCGCCTGACAAAACAGACGTCGCGGACGGCCGCCGCCAAACCGCCGCAAACACTTTGAAGATCAGGTATTTCCCGCGCATGACACGGGCGGCTTGACACCCCCGGAAGTGACCCGGACAATCGCCGCCCCGCTACAGGCGCCCCCATCAGATGTGCGCCTCTTTGCTGGAAAGGTAGCTCAGCTGGTTAGAGCACGGCACTCATAATGCCGGGGTCGAGGGTTCGAGTCCCTCCCTTTCCACCATTCCACAGCTCGCTCACGCGAGCAGCCGTCAACAGTCGAAGAATACGGTTTCGGCCGGCCCCGCCAGGCGGATATTGAACTCAAACTCAGTGCGCAATCCGTCGCGCATCAATTGGCCGCCGGCCCGTTCGCAACGATGGTGCAGGAACATGACGCGCCGTCGGCGCCTGGCACGCCGAGTGGATTGTGTTGCCTCAGCTCTGCAATCTCGCCCACAGCGCGCTGCACGCCGCCGTGCAGTTGATAGATGGTCTGCAGGTAAACGTTGCACGCATGCAGGAAAACTACCTGACGGCGGGGCTCATCTTCGCGGCGCCCCTCGCCAACTTGCTGGCGCCGCAGCTCGGCCGTGAGCGCGCGCACTCGCTCGTTGCGGTCCTGTGTCGCCGCGCGGTCGACGAACGACGTCCGTTGCGGGACGTCGTCGAACGCGATCTGCCGCAAACGGGGGCGCGTGCGACGCCCGGGGAGCTTGCAGCGGTGTTCAGCGCGCATCGCGACGTCGCGGCGGCGGCGGCGCGCACGCGCTACTATCTCGAGCATCGCAATCGGACGGATGGGTGACATGGACGAACGCGATCGATACGCAAGCGGCATGAAGCACAGACGCGCCGTGCTGGGCGACGGATGGGGCGATCGCGCCGGTCAGCGCCGCAGCTCATCAGACGCCAGGCCAGGTGCGCGATCTGGAGCTCGCCGCGTGCAGGAAACGATCGCAGAACGCCCGGAGCATTCGCCATGATGACGATCGCGGCCGGCGACGCTGAGCTGCGTTACGAGCACGCGCTGCGACCCGGCGCGCCGGCTCTCCTGATGCTCAACTCGCTCGGCACGAGCCTCGAAATGTGGGACGACGAGTTTGCCGCGCTGAGCGAGCGTTATGAGTTGATCCGCTACGACGTGCGCGGCCATGGCAAATCGAGCGCAGGAACGCTGCGAGAGCTGACCATCGATCACCTTGCGCGTGATGCGCTTGCTGTACTCGACGCCTGCGGCGTCGCGCGTGCGCACCTGTGCGGCCTGTCGCTCGGCGGTATGACTGCAATGTGCATCGCGACGCAATGGCCGGATCGCGTCCTCAAGGTCGCCCTTTGCAGCACCTCACCTTACATGCCGCCGCGCGAGAGCTGGGATGATCGCATCAGGACGGTTACGACGCAGGGGATGCAGCCGCTTGTCGAAGCGATCCTTGGCCGCTGGTTCACTCCCGAGTTCCGAGCCGCTGAGCCCGATCGGGTGGATCGCATACGCCAGATGCTCCTTGACACCGACCCGCTGGGCTACGCCGCGTGTTGTGCTGCGATTCGCAATATGGATCAGCGTGCGACGATCAAGACGATCACGGCGAAGACGCTGGTCATCGGCGGCAGTAAAGATCCCGCAACGCCGCCGGCTGAGGCCGAGTTGATTGCAAGTTCGATTGCCGACGCGAAACTGATCATGCTGGAGGCGGCGCATATGTCGAACATTGAACGCGCCGCAGAGTTCACCGCCGCGCTGCTGGAGTTTCTCGCGGCCTAGATCTGTTCCCTGTTCCCTGTTCCCGATTCCCGATTCCCGATTCCCGAGTCTGTCCAGTTCGGAACATGGTTTACACCGGAGTTTCGGTACATCGTTTACACGGGCAGCGGGATAAGTTGATTGGAGCGCGCATCCCATCGAGCCAGCAGGTGATGAGCGAAGTACATGGACCACAGACCATCGGCGACTTCTTCCAAGCCGAGGGTTTCGCGCACGAAGGCGAGTCCCACGTACAGGGTCTGATTGCGCCAGGAGATGTCTCCATTGATCGAGACTCGCCGCAGTTCAAAATGCCCGGGATAACTCGGCGGCGGCAAGCGTGTGGGGAAGCTGCGCGCACTGGGCTGATAGAAGTCCGCGGGCACGCCATCATGCAGCGTCTCGTGAGGACGTTCGTAGTTGTACTCGCGATGAAATCGATTGAAGCGACGCTGCTGGGCAGGGAGATTGCTCGCCGGTGGGCGCGCGGTGTCGTCTTTCAGCGTGCGATGCATGCGTTCGTGGGCCGCATTATCTTGCGGACAACCGGCACGCGAGCGTTCAAGGCGGATGCCGAGCTTCAACCACTGCAGCGACAGCCGCGACAGCCCACCCAGCCCGCGGCTGGCGAAGGGCGAGCCATTGTCAAAGTGCATGCGCAACGGCAACCCACACGTCCTGAACAATATGCACATCGTGCGGCTCACCGGGGCGGCGCTCGGCTCGTACTGTGCCTGGCAGGCCAACAGATAACGGCTGGCGCTGTCCATGACGGTGAAGGGATAGCACCAGCGATGATCGCCGGTGCGAAATTGCCCTTTGAAGTCGATCGTCCACAGCTCATTGGGATGCTCGGCTCGGACGCGGCGCCCGGCGTTGACTCGCGCCCGACGGCGGCGCGTGCGCGGCGGGATCAGCCCGTGCCGTTTGAGCAGGCGGTAGATAGCAGAGCGCGAGGGCGCCTCAGCGCGCGGATACAGGCGACGAAAGCGCCCCCGCAGCTTCTTCGGCCCCCAGCGCGGATGCGCACGCCGCTCACGAATAAACCAGCATTGCAACTCTTCGGCCATCGCCTGTGGACAGTGATGCGGCGCGCGCGAACGATCTTGAAGCCCCTGCGGGCCGCTCGTTTGAAAGCGTCCCACCCACTTGTAGCCGGTCGGTCGGCTGACGCCAGCCTGCAGACACAACTCGCTCATCTGGTACTTGCCGCTCAGATAGGCCGCAACGAATTTACGTCTTTCATCCATACGGGTGCTTTCATTCCAGGGCATGGCGAACCTCCTCGGTTCGCCAGCGTGAGCTCACCCGTGTAAACGATGTACCGGAACTGATGTGTAAATGATGTACCGAGACTGAACCGTCCCGAGTCCCGAGTCTCCGAGTCTCGCGCTAAACGTTGAATCGAAAGTGCATCACGTCGCCTTCGCTGACGATGTACTCCTTGCCTTCGAGCCGCAGCTTGCCGGCTTCCTTCGCGCCCTGCTCTCCGTTGTTCGCGACGTAATCGTCGAACGCGATCACTTCCGCGCGGATGAATCCCTTCTCGAAATCGGTGTGAATCACAGCCGCGGCCTGCGGCGCCGTCGCGCCCACCCGAACCGTCCAGGCGCGGACTTCCTTTTCGCCCGCAGTGAAATACGTCTGCAGCCCGAGCAGCTCGTAGCCCGCGCGGATCACGCGGTTGAGTCCCGGCTCGTCGAGCCCCAGCTCCTTCAGAAAGTCGGCGCGATCGGCTTCCTCGAGTTGCGCAATCTCGGACTCGATCGCCGCGCACACGGCGACCACCTGCGAATTCTCGCTGACGGCCAGCGCGCGGACGGCGTCCAGGTGCGGATTGTTGGTAAAGCCGGTCTCGGCCACGTTCGCGACATACATGAGCGGCTTCAGCGTGATCAGGTGCAGTTCCTGCAACAGACGCTGCTCTTCAGGGTCCTTGACCAGCGATCGCGCAGGCTTCCCGGAGTCGAGGTGCTCGCGCAGCTTCCTGAGGAGTTCGCGCAGCCGGACCGCATCCTTGTCGCCCGCCTTTGAAGCTTTCTCGGCGCGCTGCAACCCGCGCTCGACCGTATCGAGATCCGCGAGGGCGAGTTCAGTGTTGATGATCTCGATGTCGTCGAGAGGTTTGATGCGGCCTGCGACGTGCACGACGTCGTCGTCTTCGAAGCAACGCACCACGTGCGCGATCGCATCGGTCTCGCGGATGTGCGACAGGAACTTGTTGCCGAGACCCTCGCCTTTCGACGCGCCCGCAACGAGTCCTGCGATATCGACGAACTCGACGGTGGCGGGCAGGATGCGTTGCGGCTTGACGATCGCCGCCAGCTGATCCAGCCGCGGATCGGGCACAGGCACGACGCCTACATTGGGATCAATCGTGCAGAAGGGATAGTTCTCAGCTGCGATCTGAGCGCGCGTCAGCGCATTGAAGAGCGTCGACTTGCCGACGTTCGGCAGACCGACGATGCCGCATTTGATGCCCATTGCTTGCTCGAAGTGATTAGCGACTGGTGACTAGTGAATAGGTGAGATCATGAAGCGACTGACGTCCGCGGTGGCTGAGTGTCCGGATCCGTACTGATCGCCAGTCACGAGTCACTAATCACTTCTTCGAGGAGTGCAGCCCGTTCATCGCGCGCTCCGATCCCTGCTCGACGAACACCGGCAGCGCGTCGAGTGCGCCGGCGATCGATTCGAGAATCTTCTCTTCCTCTTCCCGGGAAGCGCGGCGCAGGACGTAGTCGATCACTTCCGTCTTGTCGCCGGGGTGGCCGACGCCGAGCCGCAACCGCCAGAAATCGGCGCCCATATGCGTGATCGCATCACGCAGTCCATTGTGTCCGCCATGCCCCCCGCCGAGCTTGAAGCGCGCATCGCCTACTGGCAGATCCAGCTCATCGTGCGCGATCAGAATTTCGCCGGGCGAGACCTTGAGGTAGTCGGACAATGCGCGGATCGCAAGCCCGCTGCGATTCATGTAAGTCGAAGGTTTGAG
The DNA here is from genome assembly GCA_963723505.1 of uncultured Gammaproteobacteria bacterium. GTDB lineage: Bacteria > Pseudomonadota > Gammaproteobacteria > Steroidobacterales > Steroidobacteraceae > Steroidobacter. The sequence continues at coordinate 684,875 of CAVRQU010000010.1, read as the reverse complement.
CAGAGTGATCTCGGCGCCGGCGAATTGCGCCCGGCAGATTTCACCCTGGAACTTCGTATGACTGCGGAAACGCCCGCCGAGCTTCGCCGCCAGCGCGTCGACGAACCAGAAGCCCGCATTGTGACGCGTAAGCAGATGCTCGGGCCCGGGATTGCCGAGGCCGACGATCATTTTGAGAGGAGTGCCGGACATACGTTGTCAGTTGTGCGTTGTGAGTTGTGCGTTGTCTTGCGGAAGACGGACAACTGAGAACGGTCAACGGAAAGGCGAACGGCGCGCCGGCCCGAAGGCCGGCGCGCCAGAGGCGTTTCCTTACTTCTTGCCGCCCTTGGCCGGCGCAGCAGGTGCAGCCGGTTTCGCTTCTTCCTTCTTCGCCTCGGCGCCGGCCGTCGCAGGCGCCGCCGCGCCAGCCGCCGGCGCGGCCGCCGTCGCAGCCGCTGCCGCTGCCGCCACAGGCGCCTCGACTTCTTCGGCGCGCGGATGATGAATCGACGCCACCGGTTCGTCGCGGCCATGTGAGAGCGCAACCAGTTCCACGCCCGAGGGCAGCGGAATATCCGAGAGGCGCTTCATTTCATTCATCTGCATCGCCGACATATCCACTTCCAGATACTCGGGCAGGTCTTTCGGCAGGCAGCTCACTTCGACTTCGTTGAGCATATGCGACACCACGCCGCCCTGCGTCTTGACGCCAGGTGAACCGGCGGCGCCGCTAAAGTGCAGCGGAATGCGCAGGCGCACCTTCTCGTTCTCCAGCACGCGCTGCAGATCCATATGAAAGATCTGATTCTTGGCGGGATGACGCTGCACGTCCTTCAGGATCGCAGCCTGCATCTCACCGTTGATCTTCAGCGCCAGAATCGTCGAAAAGAACCGTTCGTTGACGAGCAACGTCAGCAGGTTCTGGTGATCGAGGGTAATCTGCTGGGGCTCCAGATGCCCGCCATAGAGAATCGCCGGAACCTTTCCGGATCGACGCAGGCGGCGGCTCGCACCCTTCCCCTGCATGCCGTCCCGGGAATCGGCGACGAGTTCAAACGAGGTCTTCATGAGTCAATCTCCGTAACAAACAAAAAAGGACGATGCAACCGCGACCAGTTCGCATCGACCCCTGTGGAAGCGACCAGCGGACAGCGGATAGCGGACAGTCGAAGAGAGCGCACGTCTCTTCGTCTGACCTGTCCGCTGTCCGCCGTCCGCCGTCCGCCTAATCTATATACAACGAACTCACGCTCTCTTCGTCCCGGATGCGGCGCATCGTTTCGGCCAGCAATCCGGCGACGCTCAGCTGCCGGATCTTCGGGCAGCTTTTCGCCTCCTCACGCAACGGTATCGTGTCAGTCACGACCAGCTCATCGAGCGCCGACGTCGAGATGCGCTCAATCGCCGGCCCCGACAGCACCGCGTGCGTGATATACGCGAGCACCTTGCTCGCACCCGCGTCCTTCAACGCCGTCGCCGCGTGACACAGCGTGCCGGCCGTGTCGACCAGATCGTCGATCAGCACGCAGCTCTTGCCTGCGACCTCGCCGATGATGTTCATCACCTCCGACTCGTTCGCACGCGGCCGGCGTTTGTCGATAATCGCGAGATCCGCATCATCCAGCCGCTTCGCGAGCGCTCGCGCCCGCACCACGCCGCCGACGTCCGGCGAGACAACGACGAGGTTGTCGTACTTCTGCTTCCAGGCGTCGCCCAGCAACACCGGCGACGCATAAACATTGTCCACCGGGATATCGAAGAATCCCGTTATCTGATCGGCGTGCAGGTCCACCGTCAGCACGCGATCGACGCCCGCGCTCGCAATCATGTTCGCGACGAGCTTCGCAGTGATCGGCACGCGCATCGCACGCGGTCGGCGATCCTGGCGCGCATAGCCGAAGTAAGGCATCACCGCGGTGATGCGTGCGGCCGACGCGCGCCGACAGGCGTCCACCATGACCAGGAGCTCCATCAAATGGTCGTTCGCCGGCGGCGACGTCGGCTGCACGATGAAGACGTCTCGGCCGCGTACGTTTTCCAGCAACTCGACCGTCGACTCGCCGTCGCTGAAGCTGCTGGAGGCGGCGCGCCCCAGCGGGACCATCAGATGACGAACAATGTCATGGGCCAGCTGCGGATTGGCGTTGCCGGTGAACACCGCCATCGTCGAGCGATCCATCAGAGACTCCAGTGAGAGGACTCGGGGCTTGGGGCGCGGGGCTCGGGTCAGAAGAGAGTTGCTGGTCTCTCTAACCCAAGTCCCGCGCCCCGAGCCTCGAGCCCTGATCTGGCTGGGGCGGAAGGATTCGAACCTCCGAATGGCGGGATCAAAACCCGCTGCCTTACCACTTGGCGACGCCCCATCTTCAACAAAACCAACCGACTGACATGCGACTGGACTGCACTCAGAGCATCGTCTGGTCCGACTCCAGCTCGAGCCGATCGAGCAGGGGCGAGCGGTTCAAGCCGCGGACGACGTACCCGGTCCAGCGCGCCGGCAGACGCGCTCTCGCGGTCTGCGCGGCCGCGACGTCCGGCATTGCGACGAACACGCAAGCGCCGGTGCCGGTCAGCCTCGCCTCCCCAAATTCCTCAAGCCAATCAAGCGCTTCGCCGACCTCTGGGTAGCGTCTGCGCACGGTGGAAGTGCAGTCGTTGCGGCCACCCCCCGCGAGAAAGGCGCGTATTGTCGTGATGGGGGAATTACGTGTCAATTCAGCAGCCTGAAAGATCTCAGCGGTGCTCACGGCGGCCCGGGGTTTGACGACGAGATAGACGCTCTCTGCGAAGTCGCACTCGGTGAGCCGCTCCCCGACTCCCTCAGCCCAAGCGGCATGGCCCCGGACGAATACCGGTACGTCGGCGCCCAACGTGAGGCCGAGCGCCGCCAGCTCATCGAGTCGCAGGCCGACGCGCCAGAGCCGGTTCAATGCGACGAGCACCGTCGCGGCGTCCGAGCTCCCTCCGCCAAGTCCGCCCTGGATTGGAATTCCCTTGGACAACCCGATCCCGACGCCGTCACGCACGTCGCAGCTCGCGGCCAGCAGCCGCGCAGCGCGCACCGCAAGGTCCGTATCCGCCGGAATGTCCGTCGGGCCCGCCACGCGTTCGATCACGCCGGCAGGTCGCCGATAAAACCGAAGGTCGTCGCACAGGTCGATGAACTGCATCGCCGTCTGCAACAGGTGGTAGCCGTCAGAACGGCGTCCGACGATGTGCAGACACAGATTCAATTTGGCCGGCGCGGGCCATGGCGCGTGCGACCCGAGCAAATCGCAGTCCACAGACCTCATTGCCCGAGCCGCCAGCGATCCACGACGATCCGCACGCGCGCATCGCCGCTCGCCGCCCGCATCCTGACGGGAACGCGGGCGCCAGGATCGGTCGAGAAGCGCTGATAGTCGATGCGCCAGCCGCTCTGCTCGAGCGTTGTGACGCCGTCCTCGCTCCCTTCAATCCACTCGTGCTCGCCGGGCGCGGGGAGTCCGAGCATCCAGTAACGCAGTTGCCCCGCCGGCACGGCGGCGCCCAGCCGCGCCTCGAGCTCATCCCAGGCCGCCTGAGCTTCGAGCGTTCGTCCATCGCTTGTCTGCAAACGCAGATCCGGTTTGGCGCCCTCGCCGCGCAACTCGAGGCGCACGCTGCCGACCCCGACCGGACCTCGAATCTGGATTTCCGCCCGATCGCCGCGTTGCGACCAGTCGAACGAGCCGGATCCCCCCGTCTCAGGACCCGAAACGCCGAGACGACCCTGGGCTTGCCAACGCTCCAGGCGATTCAGGTCCACCGGCAAGGGCGCGGGACGCGGCGCCACGCTCGCGCACGCGGATAACATGCACACCACGAAGAGAACCGCCCAGGCGCGCATTCGCGCGTTCCGACTAGCCCACATCCGCTATCCGCTTGTTCAGTTGAGCTTCTGCAGCCGCTCTTTCAATTCGGCGTTGTCGGGGAATCGCTCGCTCGCCTTGCTCAGCACCTCGCGCGCTTCCTCCTTGCGATCGAGCGCGAGCAGAACTTCGCCGAGATGCAGATCGACTTCCGGATCGTTGATGCGTCGCTTGGCGTGCTCGAGATACCCAAGTGCATCCTCGTGGCGTCCGGCGCGATGCAACGCCCATCCCATACTATCGAGCACGGCGCCGTTGTCGGGCGTCTGCGCGAGCGCCTGTTCGATCAGCTTGATTCCTTCGCGATGATGCCGCGTGCGATCGACGAGCGTGTAGCCCAACGCATTGGAGGCGGCCGGATCGCCGGGCCGATCCGCAACGAGTTTGCGCAGATCAGCGATCGATTCGTCGACCTTGTCCGCACTCTCGAGCTGGAAGATGCGGGCGAAGCGCAGTTCGACCGAATCCGGATATTCCTTCAGGGCCCCATCGAGCAGCGCCAGGGCGCCTGACCGATCGCCGCTGTCGGCGAGCAGCGTTGCGCGCGAAGTCAGGGCGTCGATGCGATACTGCGGCCGCGTCGCCGCGAACTCTTCGAGATGCTTGAGCCCGGCGTCCAGGCCCTGGCGCTTCACCTTGATGCGCGCCGCACGCCCCTGCGCGGCCATCGCGAGTTCACCGCTCGTCACCCGACCGTAGAGTTGCAGCGCATCGTCCCAGCCTTCGCGCGACTCGGCGATGGCGCCGAGATAGAAGAGCGACTCATAGACAAAGCGGCCGCTCGAGACGAGGTTGCTGAAGCGCTTGGCGGCGCTGTCGCGATTGCCCAGCTGAAAATCGATATCGGCCAGCGCGCGCTCGACGACCGAGCCCGTGGTCTCGCTGTTCGCAAGCGCAGCGAGCTCCTTGCGTCCCTCTTCGTCCTTGCCGGCCTGCAGCAGCATGAGCGCATATTCGAGACGATACGAATCCTGCTTGTCCTGCTCCAGCACCTGCCGGGCCGTTGCAAGACTCTCGTCGGCGTTTCCCATCAGCATCTGCACGCGCGCCAGCAACAGGCCCGCGGGCGCCCAGTAGGGTCCGAGTTCGCGCGCCTTGCGTGCGTGTTGAAGCGCCAGCGCAAAGTTGTCTGACTGAATCGCCGCCTGAGCGAGCGCATAGTGCGCTTCGGTCAGATCCTGATACTTGACGATCAGCTTCTGCAGGACGGCCGTGGAGGCCGCCGGCGTCGCTTCTTCCCCAAGCTGCGGCAGCAAAGCGAGAAAACCAGCGGACGGATTGATGAACGCCGTGTCCAGCAGCACGCTCAGATGCTCCGCGGCGGCGTCGATGCGATACAGGTGCAGGGCCGCGAACGCGGCGAACCTGCGCGCCTCTTCGTTCGTGTGATTGAGCTCGAGCCAGCGTTCGGCGGCGGTCTGCACCAGAGTCCATTGCTGATGTTCGAACGCCACGCGCGCCGCCTGCTCGGCGAGCTCTTCATCCTGTGCGCCCTGGGCCGCCTTCACGTACGCGCGCGCGGCGTCCAGATACTGCCCGCGCTGCAGGGCGACTTCCGCTCCCAGCACGAGCGCATTGGGATCGTCGGGCAGCGCCTCCGCCCGCTTCGAGTCGGCGGTCGGAGAACTGGACGTTGAGGCGCAGGCCGCCAGCGCGAGCGCCGAGAAAAATACAAGCGCGCGGCCAACCGTCCGCCTGCTGTGGGGTCTGGGAGTCATTCTCCAAGCGTACATCAGCTCGACTGCGCTGCGCTTGTCATCACCCCACCCTTACCCGACAATCGCGCGGTTCGCGACTAGGGCGACTCTGCACAGGTTATGCGGCACGCGTTGCGCCTCCAATCGTCTGATGCAAGGCGCAGAGCGAAGCCCATATGTCGATATGGGCGAGCTTTGTAACGCAGCAGCAGACGATTAGAGACGCAACCCATTTAATGATCAGTAGCTTTTATGGGACGAACCCGTTTCGCCCACGGCGTTGTTACTCCTCCACTTGTGTACGTAAAGTACACGGCGGTCGTCGCGCCTAGCCGTGAACAAAACGGGTTCGTCGCGAGCCGCATAACCTGTGCAGAGTCGCCCTCGGCATGCCACTCGTCGTCATAGGAATCAATCACCGCACCGCGCCCGTCGAGATCCGCGAGAAAGTGGTATTTGCGGGCGAGGAGCTGCCGGATGCATTGCGGGAACTGACCGGGGTTCCGGGCGTGCACGAATCGCTCATCGTTTCCACCTGCAATCGCACCGAGCTCTATTGTCTGACCGAAGGCGGCGAAGAGCCGCTGGTGCGCTGGCTCGCCGGCTGGCACGACCTCACGGAGCATCACCTCGATCGCGGCGGTGCGTTGTATCGCTTACAGGGCGAAGGCGCGATTCGACATCTGTTCGCCGTCGCATGCGGGCTTGACTCCATGGTCCTTGGCGAACCGCAGATCCTCGGGCAGCTCAAGGACGCCTACCGCGCGGCGTTCGAGCATAAAACCACCGGCCCGTATCTCAATCGTCTGATGCAGAACGCCTTCTCGGTGGCGAAGCGAGTGCGCACGCACACGCGTATCGGCGCGAACGCGGTCTCGGTAGCGTCGGCGGCGGTCGCACTCGCCCGCACCGTGTTCGAGCGATTCTCGGATCACACAGCCCTGCTCGTCGGCGCCGGCGAAACGATCGCACTGGCGGCGCGGCATCTGCACGCGAACGGATTGCGTCGCATGATCGTCGCCAATCGCAGCCTGGATCGTGCGCAGGAGCTGGCTTCGGAATTCAACGGCTTTGCAATCGGCCTCGACGCCATCAGCGCGCATCTGCCTGAGGCGGACATCGTGATCAGCTCGACGGCGAGCCCCACGCCCGTGATTTCCCGCGACGCGGTGCGCGCCGCCATCCGCGCGCGCAAACACAAGCCGATATTCATGGTCGACATCGCCGTGCCGCGCGACATCGACCCCGAAGTCGCGACGCTGGAAGACGTGTACCTGTTCACGATCGACGACCTGCAGAACGTCGTGAACGAAAATCTGGAGTCGCGGCGCGAGGCCGCGCGCGAGGCCGACGCAATGCTTGCGAGCGAAATCGCGCACTATGCACAGCAGTTGAAGACGCTCGAGGCCGTACCCACGATCCGGCTATTGCGCGAGGAAGCCGAAACAGTGCGCGCACACACGCTCGATCAGGCGCGCCGCATGCTTGCGGCGGGCCGCGACCCGCAGGTCGTCGTCGAATTTCTCGCGACGACCCTGACCAACCGGCTCATGCACGCGCCGAGTCAGCGGCTGCGCCACGCAGCGGAACGCGGCGATGCGCCGTTGCTCGAAGCTGTGCGCACCTTGTTCGCATCCGACCGAACGGAATGAAAGACTCGATCCGCAACAAGCTTGAAAGGCTCGCAGAGCGTCATGAGGAAGTCAGCGCACTGCTCGCCGATGCGACCGTCATCGCCGATACGAATCAGTTTCGCGAGCTGTCGATGGAATATGCGCGCCTCGATCCGGTCGCAGCCCGCTACCGCGACTATCTTGGCGCGCTTGGCGAGCGTGCGCACGCCCAGGAGATGGCCGAAGGCGACGACGCCGAGCTGCGCGAGCTTGGCAGGGAAGAGCTCGCCAGCCTGAGCGAGCGCATCGGACGCGAGGAAGAAGAGCTCGCGAAACTTCTCCTGCCGAAGGATGAACGCGACGAAAGCAACATCTATCTGGAAGTGCGCGCAGGTACGGGCGGCGACGAAGCCGCGATCTTCGCAGGCGATCTGTTTCGCATGTACTCGCGCTACGCCGCGGAACAAGGCTGGAGCGTCGAAGTGCTGTCGGAGAGTCCCGGCGAGCATGGGGGCTACAAGGAAATCATCAGCCGCGTCGTCGGTCGCGGCGCGTTCTCGCACTTCAAGTTCGAGTCCGGCACGCATCGCGTACAGCGCGTGCCGGCGACGGAAGCGCAGGGCCGCATTCACACCTCGGCATGCACTGTCGCGATATTGCCCGAACAGGATGAAATCGCCGCAGTGGAGCTCAATCCGGCCGACCTGCGCATCGACACCTACCGGGCGTCCGGCGCGGGCGGGCAGCACGTCAACAAGACCGACTCCGCAATCCGCATCACGCACCTGCCCACCGGGATCGTCGTCGAATGTCAGGACGAGCGCTCTCAGCACAAGAATCGGTCGCGAGCGATGTCGCTGCTGAAGGCGCGCCTGACGGCGGCCGAACGGGAACGACGCGACAAGGCCGAAGCGCAGTCGCGCAAACTCCAGGTGGGATCAGGCGATCGCTCGGAGCGCATCCGCACCTACAACTTCCCCCAGGGGCGGATCACGGACCACCGCATCAATCTCACGATCTATCAGCTCGCCAGCGTGATGAACGGCGATCTCGCGCCGATCATTCAACCGCTGCAGCAGGAATTTCAGGCGGAGCAACTCGCGGCGATCGCGAGTTGACGGGGAGCAAGAGCTGAGCCGCGAATGACCACAAATATGAATGACAATGAATACCAGCATCTGAGCGAGCCAAGAATCGAGCGGCGCTGCAGCGGATCCTCGTCCTTACCGGATGGTTATTTCATTTCTCTTTTGCGGTCTTTGACGGCTCTTCAATGCTCAACGCCCTAGCCGCGCGAGCGCCTGCTGGAGATCCTCGATCAGATCCGCGACGTCCTCGATGCCCACCGAAAGGCGGATCAGCGAGTCGTCGATGCCGAGCTCCTTGCGCTTGTCGGGCGGAATCGAAGCATGCGTCATGAGTCCGGGGTGATCGACCAGACTTTCGACGCCGCCAAGGCTTTCTGCAATCGTGAACACCTCGCAGCGTTCGAGAAAATGCCGCGCTTCGTCGAGTCCGCCCTTCACGAAGAACGTCACGATGCCGCTGAAGCCGTTCTTCATCTGTCGTTTCGCGAGTTCATGCTGCGGATGACTTGCAAGGCCCGGATAGAGCACGCGCGCAACGCGGCCGTGCTTCTCCAGCCAGCTCGCAATCTGCAAGGCGTTCTCGCTCGATTGCCTCATCCGCAACGCCAGCGTCTTCAGCCCGCGTAGCGCGAGAAAGCTGTCGAAAGGCCCGCTGACGGCGCCGACCGCGTTCTGCAGAAATCCGATTCTCTCAGCGAGCTCCTCGTTCGCCGTCACAGCGACGCCGCCGATCATGTCGGAATGTCCGTTCAGAAACTTTGTCGCGGAGTGCATGACGACGTCGGCGCCGAGCTCCAGCGGCTGCTGCACCCAGGGACTCGCGAACGTATTGTCGACGACGGTCAGAATGCCGCGCTTGCGCGCGTATTCGCTGACCCGGGCAATATCGACGAGCCGCAGCAGCGGATTGGTCGGCGTCTCCATCCAGATCAGCTTCGTGTCCGGACGCAGCGCGGCCTCGAATGCAGCCTGATCGGCGAGGTTCACGAAGCTCACATCGAGATTCGCCGAACGCCGCCGAACGCGCTCGAACAGACGAAACGTGCCGCCGTACAGATCGTCCATCGCGACCACGTGACTGCCGGAATCAAGCAGTTCCAGCAACGTGCTCGTCGCCGCCATACCCGAGGCGAACGCAAAACCGCGCACCCCGCCCTCCAGATCAGCGATGCACCGTTCCCACGCGGCGCGCGTCGGATTGCCGCTGCGTGAGTAGTCGTAGCCCTTGTGAACGCCGGGGCTCGCCTGCGCGTAGGTCGACGTGGTGTAGATCGGCGGCATCACCGCGCCGGTCGAAGGATCCGGCGACTGGCCGGCGTGGATGCAACGGGTCGCGAAGCGGTGAGATGAGGATGAGGACATGGTGTTTTGCTGAAAGACCAAGGTTGCCTGGACGAAGAACAAGGATACGCAGGTTACGTCGCCTGCCGCGACGCCTGGGCGCCGGCCGCCGCCGGCGACACTTGCCGGCGCAGGTAATTCAATACATCCGACCGCGTAATCAGCCCCAGAAATTTCTCGCCGTCCATGACGGCGGCGGACGATCTGACCTCGAGCATCGCGACGAGGTTGTTCATGGACGTATTCTTTTCCACTTTCAGGAAAGCGGTCGTCATCGCGCTGCGCACCGGTTCGTTGAAGCGCTCCGGGCGGCCGAACGAGAACCGCAGAATATCGTCCTCCGTCACGATGCCGATCAGGTTGTCGTTCTCCATCACGGGGAGCTGTGAAAAACCCGCGTTCCGCAGACGATTGTGCGCAGTCGTCAGAACGTCGCCTGGTCCGACGGTGATGGTGGCGCGCTCTCCGTGCGGGCGACCGATCAGATCGCGCAGATCGCCGAATTTCTCGCGCTCGATGAAACCCTGATCCTCCATCCAGAAATCGTTGAAGAGCTTCGACAGATAGCGAGCGCCCGTATCGGCCGCCAGCGTCACCACGCGCTTTGGCGTTTTCTGCTCGCGACAGTAGCGCAAGGCCGCAGCGAGGAGCGTGCCAGTGGAGGATCCGGCGAGAATGCCTTCCTTCTGCAGCAGCTCTCGCGCAATGGAGAACGATTCGCCGTCGGGAATGCAATATGCGCGACGTGTCAGCGAAAAATCGCAGATTGGCGGGATGAAATCCTCGCCGATGCCTTCCACCAGCCAGGAACCCTTTTGCGTCATCTTTCCGGTCGCGATGTATTCCGCCAGGATCGAGCCCTGCGGATCCGCGAGCACCAGCTCAACGTGGGGGGCGTACTTCTTGAAGTACGCGGCCAGTCCCGCGATCGTGCCGCTCGAACCGACGCCGACGACCACAGCATCGAGACGCTGCGACATCTGCTCCCAGATCTCGGGCGCCGTCATTTCTTCGTGCGCCTTCGGGTTGTCGGGGTTGGCGAACTGGTTGATGAAATACGCGCCCTGCTGTTTCGCGATGGTCGCGCCAAGATCCTGGTAGTACTCCGGATGACCTTTCGCGACGTCGGAACGCGTCAGCACGACTTCTGCGCCGAGCGCCCGCAGATTGAAGATCTTTTCCTGACTCATCTTGTCGGGCAGCACGAGGATCAGCCGGTATCCCTTCTGCGCCGCCACGAGCGCGAGACCGAGACCCGTGTTGCCTGCGGTCGCCTCGACGATCGTATCGCCGGGTTTGAGATCGCCGCGCTTCTCCGCCTCCTGGATCATGTACAGGCCGATCCGATCCTTGATCGAGCCGCCGGGGTTCATGTACTCGAGCTTCAGAAACAGACTCGCAGGGACCGGCGTCGAAGCGATGCAGTTGCAGCATCGGCGTGCGGCCGATCATTTCAATTGTGTTCTGGTAAACGCGCATGGAGAACTCCGCAGGGCGCCCGTCGGCGCCGGCCAGAAATCGCGCTGCGCGCGCGACTTCTCAGTTAGTCTGTATGTGAATCTTACGTGACCTCTCCTCCCGAATGCCCGCTCTCAATTCTTCGCAGACTGTTTCCGACGCGCTGCATACCGCAACGACAATGTTGTCGCGAGCGTCGGCATCGCCACGACTCGATGCGGAGTTGCTCCTGGAACACGTGACAGGGTTGTCGCGCACGAATTTCCGCGCTCAGCCGCAACGTGAGCTGCCCGCGCACGCGGGCTGGTCGTTTCAGCAACTCGTCAAACGACGGTTGCAGGGCGAGCCCGTTGCATACATACGCGGGCAACAGGAATTCTGGTCGCTGCTCCTTGAGGTCAGCCCCGCGGTGCTGATTCCTCGGCCGGAAACCGAACTGGTCGTGGAGCGCGCCCTCGCGCACATTCCGTCGGACGCCGCCGTGCGGGTCGCCGATCTTGGCACGGGCAGCGGCGCCATCGCCCTCGCCATTGCGACGGAGCGCGCAGCGGCGCATGTGGTGGGCGTGGATGCGTCGAAGGAAGCCCTGCACATTGCAGGACGCAACGCCGCCCGTCTGCAGCGGTCGAATGTCACCTTTACACAGGGCGCCTGGTTCGCGCCGCTTGCAGATGAGCGTTTCGACGTCATCGCGGCGAATCCTCCTTACATCGCAGTGGACGATCCGGAGCTCGAGCCTCACGTACGGCGTTTCGAACCCGAAGTTGCGCTCATCGCGGGACGCACAGGAATGGAAGCGCTCGATCTGATCATCGAAGACGCGCCCCGTCATCTGAGCGCGCACGGATGGCTCGTGCTGGAGCACGGCTGGAAGCAAGCCGCGGCCGTGCGCGATCGACTTGTGCGCCACGGCTACACTCACGTACGCTCGCACGCCGATCTGGCTGGCCACGAGCGCGTGACTGAAGGAAGAAGCGGATAGCGATTGGCGGATAGTTCAGATCGGCTGTCGCCTGGCGCTGCGCTCACGGATCGCACCTCTTCACTTCACTAACCGCCAACCGCCAACCGCTTCTTAAGGTAAATCCCATGCTCGAGTTCAAGACGTCCAAAGGTACGTTCACCGTCCAGCTGTTCGACAAGCAGGCGCCCATCTCCGTCGAGAACTTTCTCAAGTACGCTGATGAAGGTTTCTTCGAACGAACGATCTTTCATCGCGTGATCCCGGGCTTCATGATCCAGGGCGGCGGGCTGACTGCAGATCTGGAAAACAAGCGCGGCCATGCGCCCATCAAGAACGAAGCGACCAACGGGCTCAAGAACAAACGCGGCACGCTCGCAATGGCGCGTACGAACGACATCAACAGCGCGACGTCGCAGTTCTTCATCAATCTGGTGGACAACGACTTCCTGGACAACAAACCGGGAAACTACGGCTACGCGGTGTTTGGCCGGGTGGATTCAGGAATGGACATCGTCGATGCGATCGCCGCAGTAAAGACGGGATCGAAGGGAGGGCATCAGGACGTCCCGGTCGAGACGGTGACGATCGAGTCGGTGCGCAGAATCGAAAAGAAGGCCTGAGAAACTGACGATCGCTCGCTGACGGCGGCGACAGCGGTGTTGCGAACAGTTGGCCGGCGCGCGCCGGCCAGCGAAGGTCAGCAGCCTCAGACGCGCCCTCGACGCCTCCCGGCGACGTCAAAGTAAAATCCTTTGGCCGGCGCATCCGGCGTTCCGAGCGTCGCGGCTCTGGCCAGATACCGCCGCGGCAATCTCGGAAAGCTCACCTTCGGGCGCTTCAGTATTGACTATGCCGGTCGCCAAAATCGCGCGCTCCGTGAGCCGCATCATCCTCTGGACAGTGGTCTTTCTTGTGGGCGCCAGCGTGCTGACGGTGGTGACTCTGCGCTGGCTCGATCCGCCTACGACGGCCTTCATGCTCCGCGAAGCGGCGCCGCTCACGAAGAAACGAGGGAAGCCTCTGCGCCATGAGTGGGTAGAGTGGCGAAGCATCGCGGGCCCAATGAAAGTCGCCGTCATCGCGGCGGAGGATCAGACCTTTCCGGATCACCACGGCTTCGATCTGAAATCGATCAACGATGCGCTTGAGGATCGAGAGCGTCGGCGCCGGATTCGCGGGGCGAGCACGATCTCACAGCAGGTCGCCAAGAACCTCTTTCTGTGGCCCGGCCAGAGCTGGTTTCGCAAAGGGCTGGAAGCGTACTTCACGGTGCTCATCGAGACGCTGTGGCCGAAGCAACGCATTCTGGAGGTCTATCTGAATGTCGCAGAGTTCGGCGCCGGGGTCTTTGGCGTCGGCGCCGCGGCTGAAGTGTTCTATCGCAAGCCCGCAGCGCGGCTGAACGCGGCCGACGCCGCGTTGCTGGCTGCGGTGCTGCCGAGCCCGAAGCGCATGCGCGTCAACGCACCTTCACGCTACGTCCGCGCGCGTCAGCAGTGGATCCTGGGACAGATGCGCGGCCTGGGCGGAACCGCGCTGCTCAAGAAACTGGACTAGGAGTATTCGCCGCAAAAAGGCGCAAAAGGCGCAAAAAAAAAGATCGGCGCGGATGCAGGATAGATCTCGCTCAGTCGGCTGTCGCCTGGATTCCTGTTTTTACCTTTTGCGCTTTTTGCGCCTTTTTGCGGCTATTCATCCCGCTCTCATGCCTTGACCACTCGCTGGTCGATCGCGCCGAAGATGCTGCGGCCCTGTACATCCAGCATCTCAATGCGCACGCGGTCGCCGAATTTGAGGAACGGCGTGATCGGCTTGCCGTGCTCAATCTGTTCGAGTGAACGCCGCTCGGCGATGCAGGCGGAACCGAGCGAACGGTCATAGTTCGAGATCGTGCCCGATCCGACGATCGTCCCGGCGCGCGCGTTGCGCGTTTTCGTGATGTGTTCGATCAGTCTCGCGAAGTCGAACGTCATATCCGCGCCGGCGTTCGGCCGCCCGAACGGCGCATCGTTCACGTGAACCGAGAGCGGCAGATGCACGACCGAGTCCCGCCACGCGTCGCCCAGTTCATCCGGCGTAACCGCCACCGGCGAGAACGCGGTTGAAGGTTTGGATTGATAGAACCCGAAACCTTTTGCAAGCTCCGCCGGAATCAGATGCCTGAGCGACCAGTCGTTCACGAGCATGAGGAGCCTGATGTGCTCGCGCGCCTGATCGCACGTCGTCCCCATCGCAACGTCATCCGTCACGACGGCGATCTCGCCTTCCAGGTCGATGCCGAACTCCTCGCTCGCGAAGGGCGCATCGTCGCGCGATCCGAGAAAATCATCCGAACCGCCCTGATAGACGAGCGGGTCCGTCCAGAAGCTCGCAGGCATCTCGGCCCCGCGCGCCTTGCGTACGAGCTCAACGTGGTTGACGTACGCCGATCCATCCACCCACTGATACGCGCGCGGCAGCGGCGCCATTGCATGCTTCGGATCGAACGCGAACGAATCCTTAGCGGCGCCGCGCTCGAGCAAATCGGCTGCGGCGCTCAGCAACGCCGAAGCGCGGCCCCAGTCATCGAGCGCCGTCTGCAGCGAGCCCGCGATCTGCGGAACCGCAACAGCCCTGGTCAGGTCGCGCGATACGACCACGAGCTGACCGTCTCGCGAACCGTCACGACGCGTTGCGAGCTTCACTTCTGCAATCCTTCAGTCGGAGCGATCCGAAATATTCGCGCAACCACAGGCCTCGCCTTTCAGTCCCTCGCGTGATCAACGCTTCTCCGGTTTCCAGCTATCCACGTAGCCCGCCCATTCTACGGCCTGCGCCTGCTCCGTGATTTCAAGCGCGTCCCGCGCGTCGATCATGACGGCGTATTCGTCCGTCGACGGTTTCGGCTGCGCGAGCATGTTCTGCAGCGCCTTCGGGTGCGGTCCGTGCGTGAAGCCGCAGGGATGCAGCGTCATCATTCCCGGCGCAATGTTGTCACGCGAAAAGAAATTGCCCGCATGGTAGAAGATCACCTCGTCGTAGTCGTCATTGTTGTGGAAGAACGGGACTTTCAGAGCGCCGGGATCGGTTTCGAAGGGACGGGGCACGAAAGTACAGACGACGAAGCGATCGGCGACGAACGTAGTGTGCGCCGAGGGCGGCAAATGATAGCGATGGCTCGCCACAGGACGAATGTCCTTTACATTGATGCGCACCACGGACAAGTCGCCGTGCCAACCAGTCGCATCGAGTGGATTGAATGGATAGGTGACCGTCGAAACAACGTTGTGGCGCTTGACCTGCACGCGCCAGGGCCGGTCGTCGCTTTGCTGGGCGATGAACGTTGCGTCCATCTGCGGAACATCCAGCATCGCCGGATCGAAAATCGCATGGGCGCCAAGCAGACCCTTCTCCGGCAGCGAATAGCTCGAGTTGACGGCCTCGACCAGCAGCGCCGCAAGCGGCTCCCGCATTTCAACGCGCCACATGGTTCCGCGCGGAATGACAACATAGTCGCCGGCCGCCAGCGTCAGGCGGCCGTAGTCGCAGAAAAACTCGCCGCCGCCGCGATGCACGAACAGGAGATCGTCGCCGTCAGCGTTGCGCGCCAGCTGATCCATCGACTGACTCGCATGCCAGAAGCGCACGCGCACGCTGGCGTTGCGCAGCACTTCCGCAGCCGACCAGGGCGAACCCTGCCCCGTCGCAATCTTGTTCAGGTCGAACGCATGCGGACGCAGCGGCCCTTCGAACTCGACCCATCCAGTGGGCGGATGCCTGTGATGAAAGAACGCGGCGGGCCCGAAAAATCCTTCCTTGCTGATTTCGCGCTCGTACGTGCCCGCCGGCATGTCGGCGTGGGCCTGTCGCGAGGCCGTGCCCTCGACGCGCGGCAGAGTGATGGGACGTTTCATGTCGGTGACCGGCGGACGGCGGACAGCGGACAGTGCAAGAACTCCGATCGAGTCATAAGAAGTTTCAGCCGGCGCATTGTTTAGTAGTCCTCTCTTACCGTCCGCTGTCCGCTGTCCGCTGGTCACTCACAGAACGCCTCTCCTCATCTGATCGAGCTCGATCGATTCGAAGAGCGCCTTGAAATTGCCTTCGCCAAAGCCTTCGTTGCCTTTGCGCTGAATGATTTCGAAGAAGATCGGACCGATGACGTTCTGCGTGAAGATCTGCAGCAGCAGACCCTCGCCTTTCTCGGGATTGCCGTCGATCAGGATCCGCCGCTTCTGCAGCTCCGCCAGGTCCTCGCCGTGGCCGCGGACGCGGGCGTCGACGCCCTCGTAATAAGTGTCGGGCGTATCCTGAAACTGCACGCCCTGCCGGCGCAACACGTCTACCGTCTGAAAGATGTCCTGCGTTCCGAGCGCGATGTGCTGTATGCCCTCGCCGCGATACTCGCGAAGGTACTCTTCGATCTGCGACTTGTCGTCCTGCGACTCATTGATCGGAATGCGGATCTTGCCGCAGGGGCTGGTCATCGCCCGGCTGAACAGGCCCGTCTTCCGGCCCTCGATGTCGAAGTAGCGAATCTGGCGAAAATTGAACAGCTTCTCGTAGAAGCCGGCCCATTTATCCATGTTGCCGCGGGACACGTTGTGCGTGAGATGATCGATGTACGCGAGTCCCGCCGACTGCGTTGCAGACGCTGCGCTCACCGGCATGAAATCAACGTCGTAAATGGTGCGCTCGCCGTAGCGATCGACGAGATAGATGAGGCTGCCGCCGATCCCCTCGATCGCCGGAATCTGCAGTTCCATGGGGCCGACGCGCGTCTCAACAGGCTTCGCGCCGAGTTCGATGCACCGCCGCCAGGCGAAGGACGCATCCCTCGACGCGAAACGCCATCGCGCACGCAGAGGGACCATGCTCGCGCGCGAAGCGCTGCGCAAAGCTGTCGCTCTCGGCGTTGATGATGAAGTTGATGTCGCCCTGACGATGCAGCGTCACGTTCTTGCTGCGATGGCGCGCCGTGACGGGAAAGCCGAGGCGTTCGAACAGCGTACGCAGCAATTCGGGGTCGGGCGCCGTGTATTCGACGAACTCGAAGCCGTCGGTGCCGACAGGATTGTGAAACTCGGGAGCGGCGGGTTGCGTGGGCATCCGGAAACCTCTGGCCATGGGATCTTGCAGCGCGGCATTGCATCCAGCGCATCCGCGTGCGCCGGATGGTTACAATTGAAACTATCCGCCACGCGTGAGTCAAGCGAGGAGCGCCGCAGCATGACAGGCGAAAAGATCGACGACGCCGGGCCGACCGATCGGCTGCATCTCGATCGGTTTATTCCTTACCGCCTCTCCGTGCTGACCAATATCGTCAGCATGAGCATCGCGCACGCTTACGAGCGGGAGTTCGGTCTGTCCATTCCCGAATGGCGCGTCATGGCCGTGCTCGCACGCTATCCGGATCTCTCCGCGATCGAGGTCGGCGAGCGCACGGCGATGGACAAAGTCGCTGTCAGCCGCGCGGTGCAGAGCCTGCTTGCGCGCCGGCGCCTCACTCGCAGCTATGACAGGATCGACAAACGCCGCTCGATGCTGCGGCTTTCCGCAGCCGGACAATCTGTATACAAACGAGTCGCGCCGCTCGCATTGAACTACGAACGCAGACTGCTCGACGCGCTGAGTGCGAGCGATCGGCGCGCACTCGACCGGCTGATCGGCCGACTGATGGAACGCGCACGTTCGCTGGAAAGCGACTGGTGAGCAGTGAGTAGCGATGCGCCGGAGGCGCCCTGCGTCGCGCCGTTCTGACGGCTCATCAGTCATCAGTCACTGGCCGCTTCTTCCTCTATAATCCGCGCGCCTTTCGGCGAGCGCCGCCCTCACCGCAGATGCGGCGGCGGTCATTGCGGATTTGCAGACAGCGGAAGGAAGGTAGCGTGAGCCGCGAGTCGTGACGATCAGAGCGCCCAGTTGCCGATCCTGCGATTCACGGCTCACGATTCACGACTCACCGCTCCTGGTCACCAGTCACGGGTCGCTCACAAAATGCCCATCGCCATTCCCGCCGCGCGTCAGAAGCTGATCGAACGCATCGCCGCGTCCGCGCGGCAATCCCGACGTCGCGGCGATCCGCTGCAGGCAGAAGACTTCGTTCGTCAGTATTACCGCGGCGTGGCCGAGGAAGATCTGGCGGAATACGCGAGCGAAGATCTTGCCGCTGCTGCGCTTGCTCACATGCGCTTCGCCGCAGTGCGCAAGCCGCGCCGCCCGCTCGTGCGCGTGTACAACACCGAGGAGGCCCGCGATCGCTGGAGCTCGGCGCACACGATCGTCGAAGTCGCCTTCGATGACATGCCCTTCCTCGTGGATTCGCTTGGCATGGTGCTGACCCGGGCCGGGCTCACGATTCATCTGATGGTTCATCCCGTGCTTGCCGTGCGGCGTGACCGCAACGGTCGGCTCACATCGCTCGACGCCGTGGACAGCGTCGACGCGAGATCCAGGCGCGAATCCTGGCAGCGCATTCATACCGATCGAATCGACGATTCAGAACGACTGCACGAGCTCGAAGAAAGCATCCAGCGCACGCTGCGGGATGTGCAGCTCGCCGTCGCCGACTGGCTGGCCATTCGTCAGCGCGCTCTCGACATCGCGGCGGAGATCGAGGATGCGCCGGCGCCTGTCCCGGCGAACGAGGCGCGTGAGGTCAAGGCGCTCATTGAATGGATGACGGACAACCATTTCACGTTCCTTGGCTACCGCGAGTACCGCCTGCAGCGCGGCCGGACCGAAGACGTCCTTGAGCCCCTGCCCGAGACGGGACTTGGCATTCTGCGCGCCCGACGCGGCGCTCGCGTGCAGCCGACCGCATTGACGGGCGCGCTGCGTGAGCACGCACGCGAAGTCGAATTGCTCACGATCACAAAGGCAAACTCGATCTCCACCGTACATCGCGCGACGTACCTCGACTACATCGGCCTCAAGACGTTCGACAAGTCGGGACGCGTCAGCGGAGAGCGGCGTTTTCTGGGTCTGTTCACCTCGTCCGTCTACAACCGCAGTCCGCGCGAGATCCCGCTGCTGCGTCACAAGATCGAACGCGTCGTCGATCATTTCGGCCTCGATCCGGCGAGTCATGACGCCAAGGCCGTCGTGCACGTGCTCGAAACCTATCCACGCGACGAGCTTTTCCAGGCGAACGTCGGCGAACTGATCCGCATCGTGCGCGGCGTCGTGAATCTGTACGAGCGCCAGCGCGTCCGGGTGTTCCTCCGCCGCGATGCTTTCGGTCGTTTCTACTCCGCGATGATCTACGTGCCGCGCGATCGCTACAACACGCAGGTGCGGGAGAAGATGGAGACGGTGGTCAGCACGGCGCTGAACGCCACGGCCGTCGAGTCGCAGGTGCAGTTGTCCGAATCGGCGCTCGCGCGCGTCCACATGATCATCCGCGTGCCGGCCGGCGTGACGCCGCGCATCGAAGCAGAGCCGCTCGAGACGCCTGATCGCCGACGCGGTGCGCACCTGGAACGATCGCCTGCGCGACGCGCTCATCGCCGAGCGCGGCGAGATCGAAGGACGGGCCGTCGCGGATCGCTACAGCAACGCGTTCTCGGCCGCGTACGAGGAGGATTCAGACGCGAGCCGCTGCGATCAAGGACATTCGGCAGCTTGATGAGGTGCTCGCAGACCCCGATCGCATCGCGTTGCGGCTGGCGCCCGGCGAGGGCGCCACGATTCACCTGCGGCTGTCGCGTTCCGCGGCGCCCATCCCGCTGTCGCAGGCGCTGCCCATTCTCGAGAACATGGGGTTTGTCGATTCTGAGCGAGCGGCCGTATCGCATCACCGCCCCTGGCGAGCGAGAGATCTGGCTGCAGGACTTTCAGATGCAGCGGCGCGACGGTGCACCCGTCGACCCCGAGGCGCTGAGTCAACGGTTCACCGACACCTTCAGCGCCGTCTGGAGCAGCCGCGCCGAGAACGACGGCTTCAATCGTCTCGTCGTCGTCACGGATATGGACTGGCGTCAGGCGAGCGTGCTGCGAGCGTACTGCCGCTACATCCTGCAGACGAGCGCGACCTTCAGTCAGTCCTACATGGAGCAGGTGCTCTGCCTCAAATGCCGCGATCGCGGCGGTGCTGTGGCGGCTCTTCGCGGCGCAGTTCGACCTCGCGCTGGAGCCGGCGGCTCGCAAGACCGAAGTTGCGCGCACGCAAAGGGAGCTGGAGCGTCTGCTCGACGCGGTGAAGAGTCTGGACGAAGACCGCATCCTGCGCCGCTTCGCCGGCGCCATTCAGGCGACGCTGCGCACCAACTACTTCCAGAGCGACGCGAGCGGCGCCGCGAAGCAGTGCATCGCCTTCAAGCTCGACCCGCGCAGCATTCCGGAACTGCCGCAACCGCGGCCGGCGTACGAAATCTTCGTCTACTCGCCGCGCGTCGAAGGCGTGCATCTGCGCATGGGCAAGGTGGCGCGCGGCGGCATGCGCTGGTCGGACCGGCGCGAAGACTTCCGCACCGAAGTGCTCGGCCTCATGAAAGCGCAGAACGTCAAGAACACGCTGATCGTGCCGGTCGGCGCGAAAGGCGGTTTCGTGCCGAAACGACTGCCTGCGAACGCAAGCCGCGAGGATGTGCAACGCGAAGGCGTCGAGTGCTACCGCACGTTCATTCGCGGACTGCTCGACGTGACCGACAACATCGTCGGCGGCCGCATTGTCCCGCCGCACGACGTCGTGCGTCGCGACGGCGACGACCCCTACCTCGTCGTCGCTGCCGACAAGGGCACGGCGACCTTCTCGGACATCGCAAACCGCATCGCCGCCGAATACGACTTCTGGCTCGGCGACGCGTTTGCCTCCGGCGGATCGGCGGGCTACGACCACAAGAAGATGGGCATCACGGCGCGCGGCGGATGGGAATGCGTGCGGCGCCACTTCCGCGAAATCGGCGATCGACACGCAGTCGCAGGACTTCACCGCGGTCGGCATCGGCGACATGGCGGGCGACGTGTTCGGCAACGGCATGCTGTGCTCGCCGCACATCCGGCTGCTCGCCGCGTTCAATCACCAGCACATCTTCATCGATCCGACTCCGGATCGGCGCCGCGAGCTTCGCGGAGCGCCAACGGCTGTTCAAGCTGCCGCGCTCCACCTGGGAGGACTACAACCGCAAGCTGATCTCGAAGGGCGGCGGCATCTTCTCGCGCACCGACAAATCCATTCGCCTGTCGCGCGAGGCGCAAGCGATGCTCGGCGTGAAGCGCGACACGTTCACGCCGCCCGAATTGATTCGCGCGATGTTGTGCATGCCGGTCGATCTGCTCTGGAACGGCGGCATCGGCACGTATGTGAAGGCGACGGACGAAACGCATCTCGACATCGGCGATCGCGCGAACGATGCGCTGCGCGTCAACGGCGCGGACCTGCGCTGCAAGGTGGTCGGCGAAGGCGGCAACCTCGGCCTCTCGCAGCGCGGCCGCATCGAGTATGCGTTGAACGGCGGTCGCATCAACACGGACTTCGTCGACAACTCGGGCGGCGTCGACTGCTCCGACCACGAAGTCAACATCAAGATCCTGCTCAACAATCTGCCGCCGCGCGCCGGGCTCACGCTCGCCGAAGCGCAACCGGCTGCTTGCGGACATGACCGAGGACGTCGGCGCCCTGGTGCTGCGCGACAACTATCTGCAGAGCCAGGCGATCTCGATGCTCGAGGCTGCGCGCAACCAGGGATGTGCTGGAGCACGCGCACGCCATTCGCTCGCTCGAAGTCGTCCGGCCTGCTCGAACCGCTCGCTCGAGTTTCTGCCTTCCATCGAAGAAATCGGCGAGCGTCACAAGGCCGGTCGCGGCCTCACACGCCCGGAGCTCGCGATCCTCCTCGCGTACTCGAAGATGGCGCTGTTTCCGCTGCTCATCGATTCGGACGTGCCCGAAGATCCCTACCTCAGCAACGAGATGGAGCGCTATTTCCCGCCGGTCATCGAACGGCGCTTCGGCAAGCACCTCGTCCAGCATCGCCTGCGCCGCGACATCATCGCGACGGCGACGACGAACAGCATCGTCAATCGCATGGGCCCGACATTCGCGCGGCGCGTGCAGGAAGACACGGGCGCCAACGCCGCGTCGGTCGTGCGCGCCTATGCGATCGCGCGCGAAGCGTTCGACATGCGCACGACCTGGGGTCAGATCGAAGCGCTCGACACGAAGATCGACGCGTCGATGCAATACGAAATGATGTTCGAGACGACGCGGCTGCTGCGCTTCTGCACCTACTGGCTGATCCATCATCACGGCGCGCGGCTGCATATCGAAGCAGCAGGTCTCGCGCCTGCGGAGCGGGCTTGACGGAACTCGACGACGCGCTGCCGACGCGTCCTGTCCGGCGCGGATCTGAAGACTCTTCGAGCGCGCGCGCGACCAGTATCGTGCGGCGAACGTTCCGGACGCGCTCAGCAAGCGCATGGCGAGTTTCGCCGCGCTGCGCTCCGGCCCGGATCTCGTCGAGATCGCCGAGCAGGCGAAGCTGCCGATCGAGCGCGCCGCCGCAGCGTACTTCGGTCTGGGCACGAACCTGTCGCTCGATTGGCTGCGCGAGCAGATCGAGCAGCTCGACGTCGAAGGTCATTGGCAGGCCGTCGCACGCACGACGCTGCGCGACAACATCTACAACCTGCAGCGCCGCTCTGTCTGCAGGTGCTCGAGCGAAGGCGGCAAGCGCGAGCCGGAGCAGGCGGTCGGCGCCTGGATCAAGAGTCATCAGCGGGCTGTCGACTATGTGCGCCAGACGATCAACGACATGCGCGCCCTGCCTGAGATGGACTTCGCGACGCTGTCCGTCGCGTTGCAGGCGGTGAGACGGATGGCCGAAGGCTGAGTGAATGGCGGACGGCGGACAGCGGACGGTGAAACAGAGTCGAAAAGAGATGTTCACGGCAGGTGCGCCACCTGATCGTCGCTGCCGCTCGATATCTTTGGTATAAAGCCGGCTCGCTTTCTCCTCCCACACCGTCCGCTGTCCGCCATTCACGATTCACCCTAGTTATGCCCGGCAAACTCGTTCTCGTCCGTCACGGACAAAGCACCTGGAATCTCGAGAATCTCTTTACGGGCTGGGTCGACGTCGATCTGACCGAGCAGGGCCGCAAGGAAGCGCGCGAAGCGGGCCGGCTGCTCAAGGCGGAAGGATTCGAGTTCGATCTCGTGTTCACTTCCGTGCTGAAGCGCGCGATCCGCACCATGTGGATCATCCTCGATGAGATGGATCTGATGTGGCTGCCGGTCGAACGCAGCTGGCGGCTGAATGAACGTCACTACGGCGCGCTGCAGGGCCTCAACAAGGCGCAGACGGTCGAGAAGCACGGCGCGGAGCAGGTCAAGATCTGGCGGCGCAGCTACGACATCCCGCCGCCGCCGCTGTCGATCGACGACAAGCGTCATCCGCGCTTCGATCGGCGCTATGCCGCGCTCAAGCCGGAGGAACTGCCGGCGACTGAGTCGCTGAAGACGACGCTCGATCGCGTGCTGCCCTACTGGAACGACCGCCTCGCACCGGAACTGAAAGCCGGCAGAACGTGCTCGTCGTCGCGCACGGCAACAGCCTGCGCGCGCTCGTGAAAATGCTGGACGGCATGTCGGACGCCGACATCGTCGAGTTCAACATCCCGACCGGCGTGCCGATCCACTACGAGCTGGACGATGCGCTCAAGCCAAAATCGCGCCGCTTCCTGGGCGATCCGGAAGCGATCAAGGCCGCCGCGGAAGCGGTCGCGCGGCAGACGGAAGGAAGAAGAGCTGAGAGCCGCGAAAGACCGCAAAAAGGAAATATCGTCGGAGGCAGCAGACTGAATATCCGATCGTTCATCCCATTCACAGGCTCAGACGTCCCGTGATGAAAAGACCGGACCGGGTTCTGACGCACATTCTTCCTTTATTATTTTTTGCGGTCTTTCGCGGCTCTGCTCTGGATTCTCATTCCTCAGGCGCGACCGTCAGCTGGATTCCGTCGAGGTCCTCCGTGAACGTCGACCTGACACGACAGGCGCGACGTGGCTGCGGATTGAAGGTCGTCAGCATCGTCGACGAGCTCGCGCTCGTCCGACTGCATGTCCTTGAGGCGCGCAACCCAGGAGGCGTCCACGTAGACGTGACACGTTGCGCACGAACAGAAGCCGCCGCAGCTCGCGGTGACGCCGAACTCGTGCTCGCGCAGGATCTCCATCAGCTTGAGGCCCGGGGGCGCTTCGATGGTGTGCTCGACGCCGTAGATGTCCGTGAGGTGGATGCTGGGCATCGGTTGACGGTTGACGGTTGACGGTTGATGGTTGACGGTTGACGGTTGACGGTTGACGGTGACGGTGACCAGAAGCGTCCTGCAGTTCCTCTGGCTGTCAACGGTCAACTGTCAACCGTCAACCATCGGAAGCGATCTCACTGCCGTCCACAGATCGCGGATGTACTCGAACAGCCAGAGCGCGCGCTCCGAACCGCGATTCCACTGCCGGGCGGCCGCATCCGCCGGCATAGGAAGACAGCAGCAGCTCGCGCCGCGTCCGGTCGTAGCGATGATAGACGCAGACCGACGCCAGATCGAAGTACGGCTCTCCAATGCCTGCGTACTCCCAGTCGATGAGCCGCAGCTCGTCGCCATCCGACGACGTTGAGATGATGCACATCGTTGTGACACAGGCGTGCGCCGCGCACCTGCTGCAGTGACGCCGCCGCCGCGCGCGCTTGCTCGCTGCACGCCTGCTGAGAGCAGCGCGCCGCCGGCGCCGTGAAGCTGAGCGTACTGAGATAGCCGATCGACGGTCGCAGCGAGATCGACCGTCACGCACGCCCGGCGGTCGCAGACGGTGCAGGCAGCGTCAGGAGCAGCAGCCGCTCAGGCGCATGATGTTCGCTGATCGCGCGCGTGCCTCGTCGACCAGGGCGGACCCAGATAGCGCGTGACGAGAAGACGTGCGCTGCGGATCGCATGCGGATCACCGGCAGCGCCGACGCCCGCGCGGCACGACGTCGCAAGAATCAACGCTTCGTGCGGTCGATCGATGCGCAGCGCATCCTCGTTGCCTGTGCTGATGCGCACGACGACGGCGTCACGCCGCATTCGCACGAGCCAGCTCTCGTTGGTGAGTCCGTGCTTGATCGGCTCGACGCTGCCGACGTCCACGACGGCGACGCCCAGCGCGGCGCCGCGATGTCAGCGGGCGACATGATCGACGACTGCGAGCGGACCGGCGCCGGCTGTGCTGCGCCGCCTGTTCGCGCCGCCAGACGACATAGCCGCGAACGACGATGCCGAGATAGATGACGAACAGCACGTCGTCGCAAGCAGTCCTTGCGTGAAATAGAGATACGCCGCGACCCCATCGACGACGATCCAGTACAGCCAGTTCTCGATCACGCGCCGCGCGACCATCCAGGTCGTGACGACGCTGCCCCATGTGACGAACGAATCGAGGTAGGGCGCGGCGGCATCCGTGTATTGGTGCAAGCAGCCAGCCGTTGACTACCGTCGCGGCCGCGACCAGCAGCGCCGCGAGCGACATGCTGCGTGTCGCTCCACGACCGGATCGCGACCTCGCCCGCCTCCGTTCGCCCTTGCCGCCACTCGATGAAGCCGTACACGGCCATCGCAAGATAGAAGACCTGCAGCAGCGACTGCATGTACAGCGCCGCGCGCGCGAACATCACGAGATAGATCGCTGTGCTGACGAACGCGCACAGCCAGCACCAGCAGATTGCGTCGCACGGCGAGCAACAGATACGCGAGGCCGAGCGCGGCGGCGATGGCTTCCCAGGGAGAAGTCGCGCGCAACTGTTCGAGCAGTTCGTTCATGTGGCTTTGAGCGTGCAGCGTAGGGTGACGCGAGGACGTCGTCCGCGATGTCGCAGTCCTCACGTCTACACGTCCTCACGCCGGCGTCTCATACTCCGCCCAGCACTTTCATCACGAACACCTTGCGTCCCGCTTCCGCAAACGTGCGTCTCGGTCTCCTTCGCAAGAATTTCGAACACGCGCGCGTGCTCGCCGGAGATCTGTGTGCTCATGGCGTTCGTGATCACGCTGAGCTCGGGATACGTGTTCAGCCGCTCGATGAACGCCTTGATCGGCGGAATGTAGTCCGCATCGAGCGGATACAGACTGATTTCGATGGCGGTGCGCATGAGATCTCCGATGTTTCGGGCTTGCGGGCTTGCGGGCTTCGGGCTGCGGGCTTCGGGCTACGGGCTACGGGCAGGAGCCGGAGCTTAGGACTTGGGCTTGGTACCTGGCGTCTGTTGCCCGAGCCCCGCGCCCCGAGCCCAGTCTCAAAACTCCCACCTCGCCGTCACCCCCAATCTGCCGCGGCTCGCCGAGCTGGACGTAGCGCTTGTTCTCCAACAGCGGCGGCTCGTTCGCGAAGTAGAAGCCGCGCACGACGTAGTCTTCGTCGAACACGTTGCGGCGCCCACAGATACACACTCCAGCGATCGGCTTCGTAGCCCGCTTTCAGATGCGTGAGCGAATAAGCGTCGGCTCGTTGATCGTCCGGCGGCACGTCGAAGTAGTAATCGTCGATCGCCGCCACGTCGACGCGCGCCATCCAACCCAGCGGATGCCGCCATGTCGCATTGAGCGCGAGCTGGTACTCGGGCGCGTGCGCTGATCGCGATCGCTCGACTCGACGCCGTCGGTCGGTAGCCCGAATAGCGGTGCGCAGCAGTCCGAGCGCAGCCGCCGATCTCGATCTGCTCGGTCGCCCGCCAGCGCACGCTCGCCTCGATGCCGTAGCATTGCGGCCGCCCGACAGCATTGTCCGGTGAAGAACAGATAGCTGCTCGGATCGCCGTCGGCCATCTGGATCGCCGGTCGAGACCTGCATGTCCTCGCGCCGCATGTAGAACGCAGTGACGTCCGCATAGAGCCGCCGTTCGAGCCACTCGCCTTTGACGCCGACATCGAGGCTCCACAGATACTCGGGCGCGAACGACGCTGCAACAGCGCGCCGCTCGCCGAGATTGAAGCCGCCGGCTTTGTAGCCGCGCGACAGCGTGGCGAACACCGTGCGCTGAGGCGCGAGCGCATCGAAATGAGCGTCGCCTCGCCGCCCCACATGCGATCGCGTCGACTCCGCCGTATGCGCGCGGCTCGCCGCCCTGCATCGCCGCTGATCGCGGTAGTCAGCATCGCGCTGCTCGACGCGCAGCACCGAGCGACCAACCCCAGCGCTGCGCCGAACTCGCCTTCGAGTTGACCGAACAGCGCGACGTTGCGTCGCGTCGTAGTCGGCTCGTCAGCAGTCGCTCGATCGCGTCGGAGTACTCCGGAAAGTCGGGATCGATGATACTCGCCGACGCTATCTCATGCGATGCTGCTCGCTCGAGGTCGAGCGCGTACACGCCGCCGAGCCAAGCACGTCGCCGGCAGCCGAGCGTGGCTCCGACGAAGCGAGGCGCGCTTCCAGGCTGCGCGTGCGCCGCGTCGCGGAACGCGCGATAGAAATAGTCGTAGGTGTACGGCGCCCAACTCTGCGGATTGCCCCAATCGCCGTCATAGCTGTATTCGCTGTCGGACTCCGCGCAGCGCCGCGATGACCGTCAGGTCGGCCCAGCGAACCCGCCTGCGTCTGCAGCGCGCAGCGCGCCGCCGTTCGCACGTTGCGCATCCTTGCCGGGATCGATCGGCGAGCGAGCGTCGCGTGTTGTCGATCGACCAGCCGTCGTAGCCGTTGTCGATATCGGCGTGCAGCCAGGTGAGATCGACGGTCGTCGTCTCGCTCGGCTCGCCAGCGCCATTTCGCGCGCGCGGTCAGCTCGTCGCGACCGTTCGTGTCATCGCGACCAAGATAAGCGTCGCTGCGAAAGCCGTCGCTGCGATAGCGCTGCACCGCCGACACGCCAGGCGGAGTTCAGCGCTTCCACCGGACCGGTCGCGACGCGCGCCGAGCGATTCGCTGTCGTACTCGCCGACCGACGCTTCGGTCGAGAGGCCGAACTCGTCTGCGGGATCGTCGCTGCGCACCACGATCAGACCCGCGAGCGCATTCGCGCCGTAGCGCATGCCCTGCGGACCGCGCAGCACTTCGATGCGCTCGACATCGAACAGCGTCGCGGGCATGCCGATGCCGCTGAAGTCGATGTCGTCGATCAGGAAGCCGACGGAAGGATTCGGCGCGCCTTCGTACTGCTCGCGCTCGCCGATGCCGCGAATCTGGAAAAAGCGCGGCCGCGACGTTCCGCCCGCCCAGTGCAGATTCGGCACGGCGGCGAGCACGTCCTCGAAGTGCTGCTGCCCGGCGTCGCGCAAGCGTTGTTCATCGAGCACGGTGATGCTGACGGGCGCCTCGATCAGCGACTGCTCGCCGCAGCGTCGCGGTGACGATGACTTCTTCGATGACGTCGGCACGCGCCGCAACCGACGCAGCGACTCAGGACGAGCGCCGAGACGAGAGCGATAGAGATCGCATCGCCAGATCCTCTTTGCAGAAGGATCCGGGCACGAGCGAAATGAAAGCAGATGGAATTGAGGCGAGATGGCGTCGCACGACCTGCTCCCTACGCCGGTACTAACCGGATCAGGTTCAACGGGTTCGCCAGTGAGCTTGCATCGCAGCCTGCATCTCAGGCCCGAGTCAGGGCCACCCCTTAGGCGGACGCGATTGTATGCGAGCAGCGGCTTGCCGTGCATTGAAGGGCACGGGCGCATGGGCTCTGGGCACGCGGGTCAGAAGAGGAATCAGCGAGATCAGCTTCGCGGCATGCGACCGATCACACGAGCGCTGCTGACTCTGAGTCCGGCCCGAGCCCCACGCCCCGAGCCCTGCGAATTCGACCTTCTTCCCCACTTCCGCCATAAGTGCGCCTTCTCTTCCTCTCGAGGCCTCTCGCCTTCCATGGCCAACCGCCGTTGCCGGCTGTTTCACGTCGATGCATTTACGCGTCAGCGCTTCTGCGGCAATCCGGCCATCGTCGTGCTGGACGCCGACGATCTGTCCGAAGAGGAAATGCAGACGATCGCGACCGAAGTGAACGGCGAAACCGCCTTCGTGCTCGAGGCCGAACGACCGATCACGACATGCAGGTGAAGTTCTTCACGCCGCGACATTCCGTATCCGTTCGTCGGGCATGCAACGATCGCTGCGCAATACGTGCGCGCGAAAAAGGAGGGCAAGCCGCCAGGCAAGGTGCGGCAGCGCACCGGCGCGGGCATCGTCGAGATCGAGGTCACGGAGGCCGAAGGCGATCTGCGCATCGCGATCACGCAGAATCCGCCGTCGCTCGGTCCGATCATTCCGGATCACCATCGCACGCAGGTGCTGAACGCGCTGGGCATCTCGAGCCCGAGCCTGCACATCGACTGTCCGCTGCAGATCATGACGAAAGGCACCTCCCGCCTGCTGATCGGCCTGCGATCGCCCGACCTGCTGGGCTCGCTGAAGCCCGACTTCGAGGAACTCGCTCGTCTCACGCCTCACGTCGGCGCCGAAGGTTATTTCGTGTTTGCGCTGAGCCCGACGGACAAGGCGCGCCGGGCACCGAATCGCGCATGTTCTGTCCCGCGCTCGGCATCCCGGAGGACCCGGTCAGCGGCAACGCGCACGGCATGCTCGGCGTGTATCTCGTCAACCAGGGTCTGCTGAAGCCGAAAGACGGTCGCGTCGTGTTCCGCGGCCGCCAGGGCATGTGGGTGCGTCGCCCTGGCATCGTCGAAGTCGAAGTCGAATCCTCGGGCAGAGTCGCGCAATCCGTGCGCATCGTCGGCGATGCGGTGATCGTGTACGAGGCGGAAGTGCAGGTCTGACGACGCGGGCTCGGGGCGTGGGACTCGGGCCAGGCAAAAGAATTCCCGAGGCGCCCAGTGTTAGCTACCGGCCCGCGCCCCGAGCCCCGCGTCCCAAGCCCTACCTTCCCTCCCCTCCCAAGCCTCAAGATTTTCGTCACCGCCGGCACGATGTCTTCAGGATCGTGCACAGCCATGATCGAGCTGCGTTCCGCGTCGCGCGATGCGCTGCGATCAGCGCGAGCACGTGCGCGCGGACGTCGCCGTCGAGTCCGGTGCACGGCTCATCGAGCAACAACAGCTCCGGATCATTCACCATCGCGCGTGCGATCAGCGCGAGTCGCATCTGGCCGTAGGACACCTGCCGCGGCCCGCGTTCGCGCAGATGTTCGATGCCGAAGAACCTGAGCCAGCGCTGTGCGGCGCGCCGATCCGCTTTCGTCGGCGGCTCGTTCAGCCCGACGCTCGCGTAGCGACCCGAGATGACGATCTCTTCGAGCGACTTCGCGAGATAGTGATCCGCCTGCAATTCGGGCGACACCCAACCGACGCGATGCTTCCACTCCTCGATGCGCGCGCCGCGCGGCAGTCCGGCGCGTTCGATCGTGCCGCCGAGCGCCGGATGCAGGTCGCCGTAGATCATGCTCAGCAGCGTCGACTTGCCGGAACCGTTCGCGCCGAGCACCGCCCAATGCTCGCCGCGATGGATCGTCCAGTTGAGTTCGCGGATGACCGGACGATAGTCGCGATAGAGACTCGCGTTGCGGATGACCAGCAACGGGCTCGAGGCGCGGGGCTCGGGACGTGGGCCAGAGAGGAACGGTCGTGGAATCTCATTCTGACACGAGCCTCGCGCCCCGAGCCCCGCGCCCCTTGCTTGTGAGTCCCGCGCGCCCAGGCCCCGCGTCCTCTTGTGAGCCCCGCGCCGCAAGCCCCGCGCCCTTCTCCACGATCCTTCCAGCCTCGATCCTCGCCATATGCGTCACGTTCGCGGGAAGTTCCTTCGGTCGGTGCGATGCGAGCACCCATTCGTGACCGCCGCGAGGCCGCTCGAGTGCGCGCCGGAGCTTGTCCTTCGCCCGTGCATCGAGACCGTTGAACACCTCATCGAGCAGCAGCACTTGCGCTTCGCTGGCGAACGCCCGTGCCACCAGCGTCAGGCGACGCTGGCCATACGACAACGCCAGCATGCGGCGGCGGCGCAGTGCCCCACAATCCGAAGCGGCGCAACAGTCGGGCGACCCGCTCGCGTTGCGCGCGCGACGGGGTAGTCAAGAGGAATGTCTTCATCGAATAGCCCCGTCGTCACGACCTGGACGACGCTGAAGTTCCATCCATAACGCACATACTTGTCCTGACGCTCAGATCCGACGTAGGCAATGTAGTGCTTGAGGCCGGCAGGATCGCGGCTGACCTGTCCTCCGAAACGATAGCGACGGCTGCTCCTCGCGACATTGACGTCCGGTGTCGGCCACATATCGCCGCGCAGCATCTTGAGCAGCATCGTCTTGCCGGAACCGTTCGGGCCTACCAACGCCCAGCGTTCACCGCGACGCAATGCGAAGCTCACGTCGTCCAGCACCGTATGACCGTCAAGAATGAGCGAGCAGTGCGTGAGCTCGATCAGAGGTTTCGGTTCAGGCACGGAAATTTCAGGAGAAGAGCCGCGAAAGACCACAAAAAGGAAGCGGACTGATCAGAAGAGAACCGAGCCGCAGCAGGGATATGTGCGACCAGACGCAAATATCTGCGTTCCGATAATTGTCATTCCCCTTTGTTGTGGTCTTTTGCGGCTCTACTTCCTGATCCGCCAAATAGCGTCCGCCTCGCACGACTCGCGCGCTGCGCGGCCTTCCTGCTCGAGCTTCAGCAGATGCGCCAGCAGCGAGGACTTCGCGACGGGATGCAGACGCGGGTCGACGTCGTCGTACACGCTTGCAACGAGCGTGTCGAGGCTTGCGCCGCCGGCGCCGCGCAATCGTTCAATCACTTTTGCTTCGCGCCTGAGGCGATGCGCGATGAGGCGCGAGATCTCATTCTGGGCGTCTTCGATGACGAGGCCATGGCCCGGCGCGATGCGAGTGACGGGCTCACGCTGCAGGCGAGCGAGTGAATCCAGATACTGTTTCATGTCGCCGTCGGGAGGCGCGATCACCACGGTCGACCCCTGCATGAGATGGTCGCCCGTGAACAGCAAACCGATTCCTTCGAGGAGGAAGCAAAGGTGATTGGATGCGTGACCCGGGGTGTGCAGCGTCCGCAGCGTGCGGCCCTCGATGCGCACCTGGTCGCCGTCGCTGAGCATTCGGGTAGGCGCAAACGTCGCGTCCTGTCTGCCGTGCCGCGGCGCCGGCAGACCGAGGACGCTTGCTCCGGTCGCCTTTGCAAGGGATCCCACGCCAGGAGAATGATCCGGATGGGTATGGGTCGCGAGCACCGCATCGATGCGCGCCCCGGTTTGTCCGAGGATGCGCTCGATGTGCACCTCGTCGTCGGGACCGGGATCGATAACGAGCCAGCGGTCGGCGCCGATCAGGTACGTGTTGGTGCCTGGCCCCGTCATATAACCCGGGTTGCGCGCAACAAGACGATGCACGCCGGGTGCGATCTCATCGAACTGTCCTGAGGTCAGCATGCAGGTAGCGTAACCCAAACGCCGGCCGCGACTGCTGCTCAGGCGTCGCTCCGCGGCTATGATTCGGCCCACGCCGCACAAGACAAGGGGAACGACCATCGCCATCGCATTGACTGTCGCATTCGCCATCGCCGCCTGCTCTCTGGTGGCCTGGCGGGTGTTTCGTACACGTTCCACCGGTGAGGGCGCGCACGATTCCGCAGCAAGCGGCGGAGAGGATCCCGCCCGCGCTGAGGGCGAGCCGCTCTATTCCACCGACATCATCACGGCCGTGTTCGACGAATCGCTCAAGATCGCCTTTGGCATTGCGCGGTTCGACTACCAGATCGTCGGCGAACACGCCGCCGTACTCGAGCGAGTCGTGACGGAACCGGCGGTCAGTCGCAGCCGTTGTTTCTCATATGTCCTGCGAGGAATTTCATGATGGCGCCGCTCCTGCGCACGTTTGCTGCGAATGGTCGACGGCAGGCGGGTAAGGTGGGCTGGATATTGCTGTGGCTGCTCGGCGTGCCGATTCCCGTGTTGCTGGTGCTCTTCCTGCTGCGCGGCTGCACCTGATTCCGACTGCATTGATCTCGGCTGCCTCGGCTGCACCTGATCTCAAGGGGACATCGCAGTGCTCGTCGTTTTCCGCTCGCCCGCGACCGAATCCATAACGATGTTCAAGGACGCGGCCGTGGAGTTGCTCAGGCTCATGGGAGCAACGGGCCACATCCCTGGCGGCCTCAGCGCGGCTGATACGCGGGCCGCCCTGTACTTCGACTCGAGACCGCGATCGACCGCATCAGGACTGAGACGCATGCGGAGACGCCCGCGCGCCCCGCCGACAATGAAGACTGGGGCGCCGAAGAGGACGAGGATCTCGATCGCGAACCGCCGGTCGCGATCGCCGCAGGGCCGTGCCGCTCATCAGCCTGCTCAAACGCGCCGCCGCCGCGGAGGCAGCAGTGACCTGGGAAGAAAGTAATTGAAGAAGTGACTAGGGACAGTGACCAGAAAGCATGGACGCCGTCTGACGTCCTCGTTGTAATCCCGAGTCTGTCCAGTTCGGAACATGGTTTACACCGGAGTTTCGGTACATCGTTTACACGGGCAGCGGGATAAGTTGATTGGAGCGCGCATCCCATCGAGCCAGCAGGTGATGAGCGAAGTACATGGACCACAGACCATCGGCGACTTCTTCCAAGCCGAGGGTTTCGCGCACGAAGGCGAGTCCCACGTACAGGGTCTGATTGCGCCAGGAGGTCTCCATTGATCGAATCGCCGCAGTTCAAAATGCCCGGGATAACTCGGCGGCGGCAAGCGTGTGGGGAAGCTGCGCGCACTGGGCTGGTAGAAGTCCGCGGGCACGCCATCATGGAGCGTCTCGTGAGGACGTTCGTAGTTGTACTCGCGATGAAATCGATTGAAGCGACGCTGCTGGGCAGGGAGATTGCTCGCCGGTGGGCGCGCGGTGTCGTCTTTCAGCGTGCGATGCATGCGTTCGTGGGCCGCATTATCTTGCGGACAACCGGCACGCGAGCGTTCAAGGCGGATGCCGAGCTTCAACCACTGCAGCGACAGCCGCGACAGCCCGCCCAGCCCGCGGCTGGCGAAGGGCGAGCCATTGTCAAAGTGCATGCGCAACGGCAACCCACGCGTCCTGAACATATGCATGTGCGCTACTCGGCGTGCCGGCTTACCGTGTTGCATCGGCTGCTCTTCCATGACTGCGCGGCTGCACCAGCGATGATCGCCGACTGCGATTGATCTCGGCAGCCTCGGCCGCAGCTGATCTCAAGGGGACATCGCGGTGCCCGTCGTTTTCCGCTCGCCCGCGGCCGCATGCATGGCGATGTTCAAGGACGTGCCGTGGATTGCGCAGGCGCATGGGAGCAACGGGCCACTCCCTGGCGGCCTCAGCGCGGCTGATACGCGGGCCGCCCCGACTCGCCCCCAGACGCGCGATCGACCGCATCACGAATGAACCGCATGCGAACGCCCCGCGCCCCGCCGACAATGAAGACTGGCGCGCCGAAGAGGACGAATCTTGATCGCGGGCCGCCGGTCGCGATCGCCCCACCGGCCGTGCCGCTCGCGAGCCAGCCTGCACAAACTCGCTCGCCGCCGCGAATGCCGCCAGATAGACCTGGGAACGAAAGTAATTGAAGAAGTGCTTAGGGCATGGCGACCAGCAAGCATGAGACGCCGTGTAAGATGTACTCGTTGTAAATCCCGATGTCCCGAGTCTCGAGTCTCGAGTCCCGATTCCCGATTCCCGATTCCCGCGTCCTGCATCCCGGGTAGTCGACCCGTTCAGCGCTTCGTTAACGAGCCTTTGATTTACTGCCATACGAGAACAACAGCAGCTTCGATATCCCTTCTCCTTCGGGCGTCTGTATTCTTCGAAAGTCAGGGTAGACCGGTAAATCATAGCTTCCTTAGGCATAATCGCGCCCCTACTTCACCCGTCCGAGACTCCCATGGGCCGCATTTTCGAAGTCAGAAAGCATGCGATGTTCGCGCGCTGGAATCGCATGGCGAAGCAGTTCGCCCGCATTGGGAAAGACATCACGATGGCCGTGAAGTCGGGCGGCCCTGATCCGTCCTCGAACCCTGCGCTACGCCGGGTGATCCAGAACTCGCGCGCGGTCAACATGCCCAAGGACAAGGTCGAGGCGGCTATCCGCCGCGCCTCGGGCAAGGAAGCAGCGAATTACACCGAAATCCTTTACGAGGGCTATGCGCCGCACGGCGTGGCCGTGCTGGTCGAAGCCGCGACCGACAACTCCACTCGCACTGTTGCGAGCGTCCGCAACATCTTCGCGAAGCACGCCGGCAATCTCGGTACGTCGAACAGCGTGAGCTTTCAGTTCAGAAAGATGGGTGTATTCCGGCTGAATCCCGAAGGCGTCGATCAGGACGACCTCGAGCTGTACCTGATCGATCACGGTCTCGACGAGATGGGCGAAGGCGCTGGAGAGAAAGGCGAGCCGCAAATTGTCATCCGTTGCGCATTCGCGGACTTCGGTCAGCTGCAGAAAGCTCTGGAAGATCGCAAGATCACTCCGTTGTCGGCGGAGCACGAATACATCTGTATTACTCCGACCGAACTGCCGGAGGAGCAGGCCAATGAGGTGATGGAGCTGGTCGACAAGCTCGAGCAGGACGACGACGTGCAGAAGGTCTATCACACGCTCGCGTGAAGACCGGGAGGCCAGAGAGAGAGAGAGAGAGAGAGAGAGAGAGAGGAGCCGCGAAAGACCGCAAAAAGGAAAAAGAAGTGAGGACGACCTGGTCGCGCTGGCTCCACAGGCGCGCGCCGGAACGCCGCATCGTTCCGAAATGTCAATTGTTCTTTTTTGTGGTCTTTCGCGGCTCTTGATCTGCCGTCTCAGTCGCAGCCTGCCCGGCAGTAACGCAGCCCATCCATGCACCTCCGATCGGACGCGTGCGCCTGTTCTTCGCATTGCTGACGACCGGAGGCGACCGCGTTGAACGCGACGGCGCGCATGCAATCCTGCTTGCTGCGCCGATTGATGCTGCGGCATTCGCTCTCGTCGCGTTCACATTGCGTGATGCACTGCTGACGACGTGCATCGCGCGCCGAAGAATCCGCAACGGGTGCTGATTGCGTCGGTCTTGGCGCCGCCGGCGCGGCGCTCGATTCTCTCGACTGCGGCGGCGTCGCCGAACTTGCGTCGGCGTCCGCGGCGCCGACTTCGGTGTCTGCTGACTGGGCTGCGATCGGCGCTTCATCCGCGGGGCGCGATTCGTTCGGCGGCGTCTCGTCGGTTTCCACGCTGGCGGTTTTCGCAGAGGCGTCGTCCTGCCCGGCGGGCGCGGATGGGATCGGCTCGCTCTTGCTCTGAGACGCCTCCGGGGTCGCTGCGGTCTCAGCCGCGGGCGCCGGCGCAACGTCCGCGGGGCGATTGATCACGAAAAATGCACCGGCCGCAGCAGCGGCTAAACCTGCCCCAATCGCGATGAACGCAGCGGCCCGCATCTTGCGAACGGGTGGTTCGATTTCAATCAGCAGATCGTTCAGCGAGCTGAAACGCTCCTCAGGCTTCGCCGACATCGCTCGCATGACCGCCGCTGCGTAGCGCTTCGGCAGATCGCTGCGCAGAGCTCTGAGCGGCCTGACTGCGCCTGTCGGCAGTGTGCCGGCGAGCAGCTCATAAAGGACGACGCCAAGCGCATACTGATCCGCGCGCCAGTCGACATCCTTCGCGGCGATACGTTGCTCGGGCGCCATGTAATAGGCGGTGCCCAACGTCATACCCGTCTGCGTGAGCTGCGATGCGCTGAAAGCGCGCGCAATGCCGAAGTCCATCAGCTTTACCGTGCCGTCCTCGGCCAGCCAGATGTTCTCCGGCTTCAGGTCGCGATGCACGATGTAGCGAT
The DNA here is from genome assembly GCA_963723505.1 of uncultured Gammaproteobacteria bacterium. Classification (GTDB taxonomy): domain Bacteria; phylum Pseudomonadota; class Gammaproteobacteria; order Steroidobacterales; family Steroidobacteraceae; genus Steroidobacter. The sequence continues at coordinate 648,122 of CAVRQU010000010.1, read as the reverse complement.
GCGCGTAGCGCAATGCATCGATGAGCTGCCGCGCGATGTCGGTGACCTCGAGCACGCCGAACGCGCGATTGTCGCGCCGATACGCCTCTATGCGCTGGCGCAGGTTGTGTCCCTTCAACCGCTCCATCGACAGGTAGTAGTGCTCGCCGCTGACGCCCACGTCATGCACGCGCACGATGTTGGGATGCGAGAGGCTGCAGGAAACCCTGGCTTCAGCGAGAAAGCGTTCCTTGGCGAGAGCGCTGAACAGCAGATCCTGGCGCAGCACCTTGATCGCGACGTCTTCGTTCTTCAGACGATCCCGTGCGGCGTACACATTACCCATGCCGCCCTGACCCAGCAGCCCACCGATCTCCAGCCGACTCCCAAGCACAAGCCCCGGCTCCATGCGCACCAGCGTCTCGGCCAAGACGGTCGCCTCTGCGTCCGACCGCATTTGAGTCGCGGATGCATCGTCCGACCCGCGCGTGTGGATTCCACCCCCCGTTACGAATTCGTACGCCTCGACGAGCTCCGAGAGCTTCGCCTGCTGCGCGATGCGCTCGGCGTCCGTCTGCGCGCTCACGAGTTGCTCGTGCACTACCGAGAGACGTTGCCCATACAGGCGCGCGATCGTACCGGCGTCCTCCTCGCCGGACAGACCGAGGCTCGCCAGCGCAGCTTCTCTGTTCATTTCGAATGTCGCCCGGCCCCGTGCATGCGGCGGATTGTACTGCTGTGAAGAAATCTGGAGCCAAGGAGATGAGCCGCAAAAGACCGCAAAAAGGAAATGAACTGAATTGAGATCAAGCCAATTCCCGGTCGCCCACTGCGAAACTCTCCTTCACCCATGACGCGCGCGAGTTCCCGGATGCTTCTCGATTTCCCATGTTTCCTTTTTGCGGTCCTTCGCGGCTCTTCCTTCTTTGCACTCAGCTCGCCTGCGCCCGCCTGAAAAGATCCGCCGCCTGACCGCGCGAATCGCAGTCGATCTTGTCGAGGATGTTAGCGATGTGACGCTTCACGGTGTGCAGGCTGAGCGACAGCTTTCTTGCGATGTGCTTGTTGCTGGCGCCGGCGGCGACCTCCGCCAGCACCTCCAGCTCACGTTCCGACAGGGCGGCCAGCACGCCCTTCCTTGCAGCCGGTTCGGCTGTGGGCGTCGTCGCTCCAGCGGCCGAGCGTCTCCATGAGCGAGCCGTATTCTGTCGTGCGCTTGCAAGCCGAAGGCGCGCTATCGAGCAATTCATTGACGATCCGGCGCGGCTCTATCAGCAGCAGGCCGAGCGCACGTTCGGAGATGACTTCGTCGTAGGCCGGCCGAAACGTGATCCACGCATCCGCCTTCCGTCCCTGCCGCAGCAACGAGTAAGCGAGTGCGATGCGCGCATCCGAGTGAACCATCGGCATCCTCAGCCGATCGTGCGTCTTCACTGCCTCCCGATAGCAGTGCTCGGCCAGCTCCCAGTCCTCGTCGAACGCGGCCGCATGCCCCCGCACGATCGAAGCGGCGTGATCCAGGAACGGCCATTCGATGGGCTCGAGCGGCGCGATGAGGTGCGGGAGCACTTCACGGAACCCGGCGACATCCTGAGCAACCCAGCAGGCTCTCGCGAGCCCGTGACGATACGGACGCAGCCACACCCCGCCGCGGCTCGCCATTTTCGGCTGCTGCATGCCCTCGATGTAACGTCGCATCACGGTGACGGCCGCCGAATGATTGCCCATCGCTACGTCGGCGAGCGTCCTGAGCTGGCCCAGATGCTCGATCGAGAGCTGGAACGCGCCAAACTGATGCCGAAGCGCTTCGGCATCGGCAATGGCGGCCAGCGCCTCCGCGCGACGTCCGCGCCACAAGTGCACAGACGCGGCGACGGTCAGCGCCGCGATATGCCAGGGCGCATTCGTATCGCCGCGCACCTGCTGATAAGCGTTGCAGAAACGCTCGAACGCGCCGACGATCCCGGGAATGCCGATCAGTACACAATGAATGCGAGCTGCAGTCACCGGGCAGATGGTCTGCGGGTCACGCTCGACGTGAGTTGCGAACTCACGCATGTATCCCGCCACGGCGTCCGGATTTCCCAACGGGGCGACGCACCACGCGCGCTGCAGGGCCAATTCCGCCTCGCCGAGTTCATCCAGCTCGAGCTGGCTCGCCTGCTCGATGCGCTGCATTGCAGCCGCCTGCTCCCCTGAGGAGTTCAGCGCATCGACGAGATGAAGGATCGCGCGCACGCGCTGGATGTTGTCGCTCTCTGAAGTCAGCCCGTCGACAGCGAGCGTCAGCTCCCGTTTGGCCTGGTTATAGCGCCCCCGCGACCAGGCACATGTGCCGCTGAGATAGGCGATCGCGGGCCTGCGATCGCGCACCTCCCCGGGAATGGAATCGATCCAGCGTTCGACCGTCGCAATACCGCCCTGGGCGAGTCGCTCCTGACCCGCCACAGCGATGCGCGTCATCGCTTCGTCCCAGCGCTGCGCCGCCAGCAGGTGATAGATTGCGCGGGAATCGATGCGCTCTGCGCTGGCCGCACGCTCGTGCAGGGTGCGCTTGAGCTCAGGATCGCGCTGCGCGAGCTCGGTTTCGAGAAACTCACGGAACAGGTCGTGGAATCTCAGCACCGGCGTCACATCATCGACGGTCGTCAGAAAGAGGTCGCGCCGATACAAAGACTCAAGGACGGCGCGTGCGTCCTTGCGATCGGTCAGCGCTGTGCAGAGCGTCGGACTGAGCTCGAGAAGTATCGAACAGCGCAGCAGAAACTCCTGCAGGTCCTCAGGCAGATCATGCAGAACTTCCTGAGCGAGATAGGCGAACAGATGCCGATTCGGCTCGCTCTCTTCAGCCCTCGCCACAGCCGCATGCAGGCCGATCTTTGACTGCAGCAACAGTCCCAGGCCGGCCGCCCAACCGTGGGTGCGGGACAACGCGTCGCGTATCGACCCTTCATCGAGCCTGCGGCCGAAGCGGGCCTCGTTCAGCGCCATCGCTTCCTCGATCGTGAACTGCAGATCCTCTGCAGTGAATGCGCCAAGTTCGCCGTACGCGCGCCAGCGAGCGAGTGAAAGCTGCGGTTCAACCCGGGACCCGAGCACGACGGCGATGTGATCCGGCAATCGCTCGATCAGCGAGTCGAGCAGCTCGAAGGTTTCGGGATTCTCGATTCGATGCAGGTCATCCAGAATGAGCACGACCCGGCGCGCGGGAGTCGTACACAACGCGTTCACCAACGCGGCGAGCGCCGCTCGCACATGCGCCTTCGACGCGCCGACGTTTGTCGCGAGCGCGCGCGGATCGATTTCCCAGCTCAGCGCCAGCGGCTGAACCGCCTGCACGAGCGCGGCGAAGAAACGGCTCTCATCGTTATCGTCCGCGTCGATCGACGCCCACAGCACGGTGAAGTCGCGCGCTTGCCCGGCGCAGAGCTGAGCCAGCAACGTCGTCTTGCCGGAGCCGCCCGGCGCGCACACGAGCGTGACCGGGTTGTCCTCAATGGAATCGAGCAGTCGTTCGAACAGTTCCGGGCGCGAAATGACGTCGCGTCGCAGGCGTGGCGCGCGAAACTTCGTCAGGGCGACGGCGCTCCATTGTTCTTGTAGTTCGGCGCGTGCGGCCATGGGGAAATCATGGCAGAAGAGATGCTCGTTCGAGAAGCCGCGAAAGACCGCAAGAAAGGAAAAATGATATGCGCGCGGCAGGCGAGGTCACTCTCCAGTCCGGCCGCTACCCTTCGATCCGGGCCATCTGGCTCTTGTCCCTTTTATGTCTTTTTTTTGCGGTCTTTCGCGGCTCTTTTCCTACTCCTGGCGCTCGCGCAAGCCGGGCAACCAGAGCGTGACGGCGAGCCCGCCGCCGGGCCGATTCGCGAGCGAAATGCGGCCGCCGTGCGCCTCAACCACTTCCCGACACACGGTAAGCCCCAGGCCCGCGCCTGCCGCCTTGGTTGAATAGAACGGCAGCAGGGCGTTGCGCAGCACGTCGTCCGTCATCCCCATCCCTCGATCGAGCACCTGGATGCGCCAGCCGCCTGCATGCTCGTGAACGTCGAGATCAATGCTGTCGCCCGGCGCGCCCGCTTCCCGAGCGTTCTTGACCAGATTGATCAGGACCTGCTCCACCTGCGTCGGATCGAACACCCCGGGCTTGGCTGGGGGGTCGCGGACGAGCCGGAACGGCGCCGTCGCCTGCAGCGACCGCAGAAACGCGGGCCAGTCGATCGCTTCCGGCTGCGGCCGCGGCAGCTTCGCGAAACGCGCATAACCGTCGATGAACGTGTGCAGGTGCTGCGCGCGCTCCTCGATCGTGCGGAAGATGCGCTCGAGCTGCGCCGGCTCCGGTCGTTCAATCATCTGCCGGCCGGAATGGGCGAGCGACGAAATCGGCGCGAGCGAATTGTTCAGCTCGTGCGCGATCACACGGATGACTTTCTTCCAGGTGTCGACCTCCTGGCGCGACAGCTCGCGGGTCAGTTGCTTCAGCAGGTACAGCCGGTGCGACTGGCTGTTCAGGAGAAACGCGCGCTGCGACAGGTGATAGATCTCGGACTCGCCCTCGCCCTCAATGGTGAACAGCGTGTCAGCCTCGCCGGCGACAGCATGCTGCAGCGGCTCCGGCGAGGCCGCCAGCAACTCGGCGAACGACAATCCCTCGAGCTTGCGCCCACCCAGAAAGGTCTGGCGCGCCGCAAGGTTGCTGTAAACGACGCGTCCGCTCGCGTTCGTCAGCACCATGGCGAGCGGCGTGGCCTGAATCACGGTGTCGAGCAACAGTTCACGCTGATAGAGCGATTGCCGTTCGTCACGCAGCAGTTGTCCCAGCCCGTTGTAGCTCGCAACGAGCGCGCCCAGCTCCGGTTGCGACGACGGGGCGATGCTGACGCTGAAATCATGGTCCCTCATGCTGACGATGCCGTCGCCCACCGCCTGCAACGAACGAACGATTGGACGAACGAAATAGCGTGCGCACGCGATCGCGAGCGGGATGACCAGGGCGATCGCAAGGAGGATCCCGATCCACGGCGACCTGAGCCAGGCGGCGCCTGCGACGGCAAGGGCAGCCGCAACGCTCATCAGCCCGACGCTGAGCAGGGCGAGTTTGCCTTCGAGAGAGAAGCGTCATCCCGCAAGGTTACCGGCACCCGAGCCTGCGCTCTAGCTTCGGCGCTTCTCTGGACGCATCGCGTCGAGTGGGACTGTCGTCGAGCAGGGCGCCTTGCGCCGGGTGAGCTCGCATTGCCTGAGCGAGTCAGAACTCGATCCCGACGATCGCGTCGTCCTTCCCGCCGACGTCCGTCGGCTTGCCCGCGAACGCCTTCTCGACGGCGAACAGGAGCCGGCCGTCACTCCTTCAGTCCGAGCTTCTCCATCCGCCGGTACAGCGCCTGGCGGCTCAGGCCGAGCTCTCGCGCGGCTCGGGCGATCACTCCACGCGCTCGTGCGAGTGCGCTTTCGATTTCGGCGCGATCCGGTTCGCGCTCTTCCCCGACGTCCGTCGGACCAGCGACCGTCGGCAGCCCGAGATCATCGGGCGTAATCTCGTCTCCCGTCGACAGCAACGCAGCACGACGGATCGTATTCAGGAGTTCGCGCACATTGCCCGCCCACGGGTGCGCGAGCAGCGCCCGCTGCGCAGCCCCGCCAAGCTGTTTACCCTGTGCGAGGAAATGCCGCGCCAGCGGCAGCACATCCTCCTTGCGCTCCGCAAGCGGCGGGACTTTGAGCTCGATCACGTTCAGACGGTAGTACAGATCTTCGCGAAAGCGCCCGTCAGCGATCGCAGCAGGCAGATCGGCGTTCGTCGCACTGATCAGCCGCACCTTTACACGCCGGGTCGTGCTGCTGCCGAGCCGTTCGAACTCCCCGGTCTGCAGGACGCGGAGCAGCTTCGCCTGCCCCTCGAGGGACAGATTGCCGATCTCATCGAGGAACAGCGTGCCGCCGTCGGCCGCTTCGAAGCGACCCTGGCGAACCTTCATCGCGCCGGTATAGGCGCCCGCCTCCGCGCCGAAGAGTTCCGCTTCCATGAGATCCTTCGGAAGCGCGCCGACATTCACCTTGACGAAGGGGCCCGAGCCGACCGCAGAGTTCGCCTGAATGATCGCGGCGAGCACTTCCTTGCCGGAGCCGTTGGGGCCGGTGATGAGCACGGGGACGTCCGAAGGAGCGATGTGCGTCGCTTTGGTGACGAGGTCGCGCATCGCCTCGCTCTCGAACACCAGACCGCAGAGATTGAACCGGGCTGCGAGCGCGGCGCGCGATTCCGCGCGTTTGCGCGCGGCGCGTTCGTTCTCCGCCGTGAGACGTCGGAGTTCAAGCAGATTGCGCACCGTCGTCAGCAGACGTGCATCATCCCAAGGCTTGGCGATGTAGTCGGCGGCGCCGGCCTTGACGAGTTCGACCGCCGTTTCCAGGTGCGTCCAGGCGGTCATCAGCATGATCGGCAACGAGGGGTACTGATCGCGAATCGAGCGGAACAGCGCAACACCCTCCTCGCCCGACGTCGCCTCCTTGCGAAAATTCATGTCCTGAATCACCAGATCGACCGGCTCGCGCGCAAGCACGCGCAGACCCTCGTCAGGTTCGCTCGCCGCGATCACTCGATAGCCCTGCAGCGAAAGCAATACGTCCAGTGCAGTTCGCACGGCGTCGTTGTCGTCGATGATCAGGATCGAGGGCATGGAAGGTGAGAGTGTAATGTGTAACGTGTGGTGTGTAACGACATGAGCGTCGTCGCAGCGACGCGATCTGATCGCCAACACTCCACACGCTACACGTTACACGGCGAAAGCCTCAAACAGTACGCGTCGCAATCGCAGGCGGGATCGCAGCTGCGCGACGCGCAGGGACAAAAACGGCGAGCTGCCCGAGGATCCACAGCAGCACGACGCCGGAAATCACATACAGCGGTTCGAGGCGCGGCAACGCGTACTGCGAGCTGAGCCACTGGCCGAATCCGAACGCGAGCATCGTTCCGAGGATGACGCCGCCGGTCGTCAGCAGCCAGTTCTCGAGCATGAAGTAGCGGATAATGTCGATGCGCCGTGCGCCGACCGCGCGGCGCGTCCCGATCTGCTTCCGGCGCGCGTTCACATAGAAGCTCGCGAGCCCGACGATGCCCAGCGCCGTCATCAGCACCATCAGCGCAGCGATCACGCTAAGGAACGCGACCATACGGCTGGTCGGGACGATAGCTACGCTCCGTGTAATAAGCTGTGAGGACGCACGAAGGTGACGGCGCGGCTGATGTTCGCATCGACCAGCTTGCGCTCGATCTCCGCAATCAGCTGATCGCGCCGACCAGGCTCGGCGCGCACGACGTACCGCGCGATCGGACCGGCCGGAATGCGCGGCTGATAGATCACCTGTCCGAGCGTCTTCCAATTGACCCACGCGCCGAGCATGTGGTCCACGATGCCGACGACTACGGCGCCCTGGCCGAGTCCATCGTAGATCGTCTTGCCGAGCGCTTTCTGATCGCCGAACAGCGCGCGCTCCAGATCGCGTGTGACGATCACCGATGGCACGAACTCGGAGTAGACAAGTTTGTCCGTGTACTGCATCTCCGCCTCGTTGAAGGCGCGGCCTTCGACCAGTTTCACGCCGAACGCCTTCATTCCCTGCTCATCGATCTCGTAGTAGTTGCCGTTGACGCCCTGCCCCTCGTCATGCCGGCCTCGTGAAATATTGGGAGGACGATCCGCCGCCCGAGAGCGGGATGCCGTTGGTGATCGAGGCGGCGACGACGCCTGGCGTCGCGCGGATCATGTCGAGATCGCGCCGCACGGCGTCGCGATGATCGTAGTTGGGCCCAAAGCCGTAGCTCTGCACGAAGATCAGATTGTCGGAATCCATGCCCGACGGTCGACTGATCTTCTCGACCCGCTGCATGATGATGAACACCGCATTAGCGACGACCGCGAGCGTCAGCGCGATCTGCAGGCCGACCAGGACCGCGCCCGTCTTGTTGCGGAACATGGCGCTCAGGATGGGACGAAGTTCCATAGAGACCTCCAGAGAATGGGCTTGGGGCTTCGGGCCTGGGGCTTGGGGTCAGAGTGCGCGCCGCGTTCGACCCGCGCCCCACGCCCCGAGCCCCACGTCCTCACTGCGTCTTCAAATGCGCCGCCGGCTGGATCGAGCAGACGCGCCAGGTCGGATACAGACCCGCGATGATCCCGGACAGGATCGCGATTCCGAGCGTCACGAGCACCATCGTAAAGTCGAGGCGCGTCAGCTCATCGTAGTTCTCGTAGACCTGGCGCATACCAGTGAGGCCGAGGGCGGCGATCGCGACGCCGAGTGCGCCGCCGCCGAAGCCGATCACGCCGACCTCCACCAGATGCTGACGGAAGATCATCGCCTTGCTCGCGCCGAGCGCACGGTGCAGCCCGATGATGGGTGCGGCGCCGAGGAACTTCGCGAGCAGCAGCCCGATCGTATTGAGCAGGCACACCGCGAGGAACATGAACGACAGTCCGACCAGCACACGGTTGTCGTCCCGCACGACTTCGTTCAACTTGAGCCACTCGTCGGGATGCGTCAGACGGTTGTTCAGCGGCCGCTCGAAGCGACCGAGCGTCTTCTGCTCGCGAACGTAGTTGTCCATCAGGTTCTGGAACGCTGCGACCTTGTCGGGCGTGCGCAGCTCGACCCATGACTGTATCCATACGCAGTCGCTGTTAAAGAAGGCCTCGACCGAGTCCACTGGCTCGTCGCGCCAGCAATTGACGTTGCCGGCGGGCTGGACCTGGAGAGCGATGCCGACGCTGAAGGGCGTGAAGATCTCCTCGATCTCGTCGAACGAGCCGTTATTGAGGTCGTAGAACTTCGGCGTCGGCGCCCAGTCATCGAGCACGCCTATGACCTTGAAGTCGCGACCGTCGAGCCGCAGCGTGCGCCCGACGCTGTCCGCACCGCCGAACGCCGTCTCGTTCGTCCTCTTCGACAGCACGACCACCATCTGCGAGTCCTTGTCGGCGCCGTCGTCCCAGCCGCCGCCGTACTTGAACGGCACGTCGAACATCCCGAAGAAGTCCTTCGTCGTGAGCCGCGCCTCGACCAGGAACGGCTTCGCGCCGTCGGTCTGCACCGGATCGAGCACGAAGGAGCCTTTACGCATGATCACCTTGCGATCCGGAATGTCGGACTCGTACAGCCTCGTCGCCTCGCGATAAGTGAGCTCCATGGGCGGCAGCTCGGGATGATCCTCCTCGTCCCAGGCGCGGTTCGGATCCCAGTTGTCCATCGTTACGGCGTAGAGCACGTCGTTGCGATGCGCGATGGGATTGCCGGACATCAGGCGGATACACCGTCAGCATCGTGATGCAGACGCCGACGCCGAGCGCGATCGCGCCGATCATCAGCGCCGCCACGCCGGGATTGCGACGCAGGCTCTTCAGCGCCAGACGCAAGTGATAGGCGAGCATGTCGGGTTACCTGTTCGTTGTGGGCTCAGGCGCTCGCCATCGCCTCTGGGCGCACCAGCGGCTTTGCGGCGAACGGTTGCAGATCGGTCACCTGGCCGTCCATCACGTGGACGTTGCGATGCGCCCGGCGCGCAAGCTCGGGGTCGTGCGTGACCATGATGATCGTCGTGCCGCGCCGGTTGATTTCCTCGATCAGATCGACGACCTGGCGCGCCATGAGCGAATCCAGATTGCCGGTCGGCTCGTCGGCGAGCAGCAGGCGTGGACTGCCTGCGAGCGCGCGTGCGATCGCGACGCGTTGCTGCTGTCCGCCCGACAACTGCGCCGGAATGTGCCGCATGCGCGAGGCGAGGCCCACGAGCTCGAGCGACTCGGTGATCCGCTTCTTGCGCTCCGCTCCATTCATGCCGCGATAACGCAGCGGCACGTCGACGTTGTCGAACAGGTCGAGGTCCGGAATCAGGTTGAAGCTCTGGAAGATGAAGCCGATCTTCTGGTTGCGGATGCGCGAACGCGCATCGTCGGACAGGCCGCTCACGTCTTCGCCGTCGAGCTTGTAGGCGCCGCCGTCGAACGTTTCGAGAAGACCGGCGATGTTGAGAAACGTCGTCTTGCCCGAGCCTGAAGGCCCGGTCACGGCGACGAACTCACCCTCTTTGACCTCCAGGTCGAAGTTGCGCAGCGCGTGCGTTTCGATGAGCTCCGTGCGGTAGACCTTGCTGATGTTGTGCATCGTGAACATGGGGGATCCTGGCGGTTAGCGGTTGGCGGTTGGCGGTTAGTTCGGAATCGGCTAGTGGGTGCCTGGTTGGTGCAGTCGCGGGATGGGGCTTCGGTTTGTCTAACCGCTAACCGCCAACCGCTAACCGCTTCTTCAGTCTGTCAGTCGCACGCTTTCGACGCGCTCGAAGTCGCCGAGGTTTGAAATGATGATCTGGTCGCCGGGGGAGAGGCCGCTCGTGATCTCGACCTCGGAGACGCTGCTCGCGCCCGTCTGGATCGGAGTGCGCACGGCGACGTCGTCGCGCACGACGTACGCGACGCGCCCGCCGGCGGTGTCGAGGAACGGACCGCGCGCAACCTTCAGGACGTTGTCGCGCGACTCCAGCACGATGCGGGTGGAGACCCGCTGGTTCTGACGCAGTCCCTGCGGCGTGTCGCCCGAGAATCGCAGCCGGCCAGTCACCTGGCTCTGCCGGACCTCGGGCGACACGGCGCTTACTTTTGCGGCGTACTTCCGCGCCCCGTAAGTCACTTCCGCGTCCATCCCCAAACCCAGATCATCTGCGTAGCTTTCAGGTACGAGGAACTCGATCTCGAATGCGGTCAGGTCGACGACCGTGAGGAGCGGCGCGTTCTGCGCGACCGAGGTCCGCTCCGCCACGACCAGCGTGCCGACGACGCCGTCGACGGGCGACTTGATGTTCAGGTCGCCGACGCGGCGCTCCAGATCCTGCACGACGAGACGCTGGCGATCGCGCTCGAGTCGTCGCGCGCTTAGTTCGAATTGGAGACTTTCCTTCTGCAGCGTCGCCGTTTCCAGCGCGTGCTTGTGATTGACGCGCGCCGCGGCGGCGTCGTCGCGCGCCTTTTCGAAATCGCGCTCGCTGATGAGCTTCTTGCCCCACGAATCCTCGGCGCGTCGCAGCTCGCGCTCGGCGGCCTGAATGTTCACGTTCGCAAGGTCGCTCGCCTGCTGATTCGCAAGAAGCTGGCGCCGCGTATCGATGCTCTGGCGTTGCACCCCGATCTCCAGGCCGGCAAGCGTCGCCTGTTCACGCTCCAGTTCATTGCGCAGTTCCGGGCTGTCGACGGTCGCGATGGCCTGTGTCTTCTTCACGACGTCGCCCGCCTGCACGAGAAAGTGCACCGTGCCCGTCGCCGGCGAGAACAGCGTCGGGCTGACGGCCGCAACGACCGTCCCCTGCGCCGAGACATCCCGGATGAAGGCGCCGCGGGTCACTTCAGCGATACGCACACGCTCAAGCGGCACGGACGTTTCCGCCGAAATCCAGCGGCTCACGATGAAGATCACGACGAGCAGCAACACGAGCGCACCTGCGCCCGCCGCGATGTACTGTATGCGTCGTCGCGAAAGCTGCGGCGCCGGATCGATCGGCCGGTCCGTCGCCGAGGTATCGCGAATGCGAGTCACCTTGGGGCCGTCGTCGGACGGCACGGCGGAAATCATCGATTGCTCTCCCTCTGGCGCCGCCCGCAGTCGCCCGACGCACGCGGTGCATGGATCACCTGACGCACATCGTGCGAAGCCAGGAGCCACTCGAGCCGCTCATCCGCCGCCGCGCTCTGTTCCTGTCCCGCATCCGCCGACATGAGCGGCAATACAGTCAGTCCGACGATCAACCAGCCAGCGATGTGAGCAGTGATGGACTTCATAGCGCTATCCCCGTGGACCTGTCCGAACGGTCTCCGCACGGATAGATAGTGCACGGGGTGTGCCAGCCTGCGAGGGAGATGCGAACGCGGCGTTTCTTGCGGGAAAACCAGCGGTTCCGGAAGGGGAATCCCGCCATGAAGACATGTCCGCCACGATTGTCCGGACGCCGCGCGGACACTTGCGGACACTTTTGGCGAGGAAGTCAGTAGAATCTGCGCCCTCGCGCGCGGCCGTAGCTCAGTTGGATAGAGTACCTGGCTTCGAACAAGTCAAGGGTTGGTTCGATTCGCGCAAGGATGGGTTGGGTGATCAGGGGTTTAGGAGAACGGGGATTTCTGCAGCGGAGGCGGAGTGGCCAGGGAGTGACCAGGCTGGTCGGATGGTGTGTCTGCGCGCCCGTAGCTCAGTTGGATAGAGTACTGCGCTTCGAACGCAGTGGTCGGGAGTTCGAATCTCTCCGGGCGCGCCAATTACCTCTGGGTCTATTCCGGTCACATAGGTAACGGTTTATTCCGAAGACATAGGTAACACCTGTGCCTCGAACGGATTCTGCGCGCACTCCACGCGCCCTGCCTCCTGATCGAAGAAGCCGAGGCGTAGTGCATAAAACTCACGAGCCAGATCTTCTCGGCGACCTACCCGCACCCGCCGCCGATCGGCAGATTCCTCACGTAGGATCTTCGACGCCGGGTTTCGATACTTCAGTTACTGCAGGTCTTCGGTTCATCGAACACAGCAAAATGGCGGCGTTAGTGTTCGAGCGATCCGCGCAGCGTTGATGTGCTAGAGCCGGTACGCCACGCGAGAACGTTCAGCGGCGCAATCGATCTGCGAGGTCTGTGTTGTCATCGAGAAACAGCCGAAATACCGAAACCCGGCGCCGATCGACGCAGCATCCGCTTACGACAGCAAGCAACTCGACGCGGCTATGACCACTTCGGACGCTGATCTTTCGTAGACCGAGCAGGTCTCGACTGCTTCGCTCGCTTCGGCGGCTTTCGTGACGATTCCCGCATCTCGGTCAAGATGCCAACCGCCACTGGGTGATAATCCGGCGCGTCGTTCATCGCAATGCCGTACGACTCCCGGCTATATCTTGAGTTTGGAAAGTGCCGGCGACCCTCTTCGTCGAGCCAGGCGGCAATGCAGTCAAACTCGGAGCGCCGGAAAATTCTCTCAGCCTTCACACCGCTACGCTCATCCCCAACCCAGGCGGTTAATCCACTGTCCCACATCGACTGAATCCCCGCGCTGATCCCACTATCGTACAGATTCTGCAAGACGTCCCAAGGTGACATCGATTTCCCCTTTCCCAGCACACCGATACGCAATGACGATTCGCGCTGGAGGATTCCGACAGTGGCGATGTTCGTGGTCAATTCGGGCTTACCTCACACGTCGCTTTGTCGCCATTGAGCAAAGGCGTTGCGCAGTACTGCGATGCGCAAATTACGCTTCATGAGTTCAAGTGGTCGAGGACGAGCGGACAATATGAGGCGGGGCAAGCTTTCCTGAACGCGTTGCGGCAGGTTGAGAACGGCGCGAATGACCCGGCGCAGTTCTGAACATTCAGGCGCTTGAAAGAGAAACGGGGGATCGAACGTCACCGGCGACGCGCACGACTGGGGCAAGAGCGGCGTGCTCCAACCGGGCCTTGAGAGCGGCTTAGCGCGTCAAGGCGCGCTCTCCGGCCGCCTTGCTCCTCATCTTTTTTGCGGTCCTTCGCGGCTTTCCTCTTCTTTCAGCGCGAGACGCCTCCGTGCATCGCCGCCCGCTGTTACTTCGATTGCGCGAGCCGCCAAACGCCCGCGAGCACCAGCGTCGTTCCGAACCCCATCCAGACCGTGAACGGCTCGCCGAGCAACACAATGCTCAAGGCAATCGTGGAGAGTGGGCCAATCATCCCGGTCTGCGCGGTGACGGCGGCGCCGACGCGCTCGATCGCCATCATCACGAGCAGCACGGGCAGAAACGTGCACAGCGTCGCGTTGATGAGCGACAACCAGAGCACTTCAGGCGCCACGAGCATCGCGGAAGCGGGCCGCAGCACGAAGAACTGCGCAATGCACAAGATGCAAGCGATGCTCGTGGCGAACCCCGTGAGTCGCAGCGCGCCCATTCGTTTGACGGCTTCGCCGCTGAAGACCAGGTAGAGCGCATAGCTGACGGCGCTCCCGAAGACCAGGGCGGCGCCGAGCGCAACGTGCGGCCCCTGAACCGTCAGATCGCCGCCGAACACGACGAGCACGCCAAGATAGCTCAGCGCGAGCGCGAACAACTGCCGGTGGGTTACGTGCGCCTTGAACAAGACCACGCTCACACCGAGGACGACCGTCGGGTTCAGATACAGAATGAGCCGCTCGAGGCTGGCGCCGATGTACTGAAGCCCGGCGAAATCCAGAAAGCTTGCGAGGTAGTAGCCGCTGAAACCCAGTCCGAACAGCGTGCGCCAGTCGCGCGGAGTCAACGCGGACTTGCCGCGGCTCGCCCACCACGACAGCGTGAGGAACAGGGGCAGCGCGAACAGCATGCGATACATGATCACCGTGACGGCGTCGACGCCGTATCGATACGCGAGCTTGACGATGATCGCTTTGCCCGAAAAGGCGACGGCGCCTGCGGCGCCGAGCAGCAAGCCGGGCCAGACCGCCGCGCGTTCCGCCGTGGAAGTGGATTGCATGTATGTGTAGCGGTGCGGCGTGGCGTGTCTCACGTCTAGAATACGCGCCCCTTCGGTCTCGGAGACCTTCATGTCGATTGCGCGTGCGCTCCTCGCTTCGCTCTCTTGCATTTCCATGTGCTCGCCCACTTTCGCAGCCGAAGCCGCGAAGAAAGCGCCCGCTCAGCGCAACACGATCGTACAAGGGGAGCGCACCCTGGAGGTCGTCGATCTGACGCCGCGCTTCATCGATTTCTATCAGGCCGCCGCCGCCGCGGATCCCGAAACGCGCTGGACGCTGTGGAATGAAAAGTATGGCTTTGCCGCCGTACCGCCGACGCCGGAAGGCATGAAGATGGCGCGCGGCATGCTCGACGCGGCTTGGCCGCGGTATGCGAATGCGCTGCCGCTCATCAGGCAAGGTGCGGGCTCTGTCGAGCCCAGGCCGGAGGTCGTACTCCGCAAGGTCGCCGACCTGCTTGGCCTCCACAAGCCATTCGTGATGCAGGTGACGGTGTACGTCGGCGCATTCGACGGCAATGCATTCACCGCCGCTCCGCAAGGAAGGCCGATCGTCGCCATTCCGATCGAGATGGACGCTTCACAACGTGAAGCCGTTCTTCCGCACGAGATGACGCACGCAGTGCACATCGCAACTGCGGGTCTCACCGGCGGCTGGGAGCGTTCGATCGCAGAAACGATCATGCAGGAAGGGCTCGCCATGCATGTTGCGAAAGCGGCGGCGCCCGGACACGACGACCGCGATTACACTGAGCACACGCCCGGTTGGTACGACGCGGTCATGTCGCGGTCCGACGCGATCCTGCAGGGCCTGCTTCCGGAACTGGAGAAGAGCGACTCACAGTCGGTCTTCCGTTTCACGATGGGCAGAGGAACAACCGGCCTGGAGCGCGAAGCCTACGCCGCCGGCTGGTTCGTCGTGGGCGACCTGCTGAAGCAGGGCAAATCGTTCGCCGAGATCGCGCGTATTCCTTCAGCCGAAATGCCGGCTGTCGTGCGCGCCGTGATCGAAACCAGAGGCAAGTAAGCAGGCAGCGGCGCCGGCGTGCAGACTGCGCACACCCGAGCGGGCTGCCGCAGTCGTCGCGCCTTACCACTGTCGCCTGGTCGTGAATAGTATCCGTCGAACCAGTCGCTCCACGTCTTGCCTTCATCGCTCGATTCGAGAAAGTGCTGCCGCACGCGACCGCCCGGCAGCGGCGTCCACACCCCGCGCAGGAGCGTCACGCGATCGGTGCCCACATATTGCAGCGGCCCTTCAAGGATCATCGAGCCGTCCTTCATGCCGCCGCTCATCTCGAGAATCAGGCCCAGACCGACCCAGTGCTGCCGCCACAGCCCGGCACGCGGATCGTAGTGATTCATGCTCATGCCCGTGCCGCCGCGCGCCGAAGTCCAGCGCTCCACGACAACACACCCGTTGTGCTCGGACGCGATTGCATTGTCGCCCGCGTGCTTACCCTCCGCGTCATGCACTTTCCACTCGCCTATCCAGAAATCGAACTGACGAAAAGCGCCGTCGTCGCAAGGCTGCGAGGCTCCGTCTTGTCCGCCCGCGCCTGAGGCGCCCACAAGCAGCAGCAGGAGGATGGGCGTCATGCGGTACATGAGGCGCCTCCTCGCAGGCGCATGCGTCGCGGCGCCTCGCCTCGGGCGCGTGTCACGTAACGCCAGAGCGACAACCGCGTGAGTCCAACCAGTTGCGCGACTTCGCTGACGCCGAGTTGCGTAGAGTCGAGCAGCGCGAGGGCGCGGCGGGTGCGCTGAGTGCGCAGATACATCATCGGCGTCACGCCGTGCACCTGCCGGAAGACGCGCAGAAAATGAAAATCGGAGAGATGCGCGGCGCTCGCAATATCAGACAGGGAGAGGCGCCGCTGCAGATTCGAGTGCATGAAGTCGGTGGCGCAACCGACGCGTCTCAGCAATTCCCTGCGCGTCGCCGGACGTACGCTGTCGATTCTCTCGGCCAGGCGTCCCGCGCCCCGCTCGCAGCGCATCAGTCGCCCCAGCAGGAAACTGAATTGCTCCTCGCACCAGTCGGCGTCGTCTGCGCCAAGCGCAACCTGCCGCCTGATGAAGTTGAGTACAGGCGACACGCTCTCGTCATGGGGGCGCAGATTCTCGGCGAACTCCGCTCGCACGGCGAGGCCGCGACCGCGATCGAGCGCCTGCGCAAGGCGCAGCGCTCGTGAGCCATTGATCTCCGCCGCCATGCCTGGGCGAAAGAAGAGGCAGAAACTGAATGCATTCTGCGGCCCCTCAAGCACGCTGCTGTATTCGCGGCCTTCGTTCAGCACCAGCCAGGACTCATCCGTGACGGTCAGGCGACGGCCGTCAACGAAATAGTGTTCACGTCCGCCGAGTACGGACTTGATCGAGAGCGACTGACGGTGTTTCGAATACTCTGCGCGCTGCGCTGACCCGCACACGATCCAGTTTTCCTTGCCCCAGCGACTGTAGAACTCGCGCCGGAAGGACGCGTTGCGCGGCGTCTCCGGTCGGGGCGGCAAATCCGGAAGTTGCGTGAGAATCACACGGCGTGGCCATTGATTCAGGTGAAGAGCATTCTCGCGCGCGCTGGAGCGAGGTCAAGGCATGGACCTATCACGGATTGCGAAACGATCGTGGCGTCCAAGCCACGGCGAATGGGCAATCCAGGAATTGCGGCGCCGCGTGGTCAGATTAGGAACGAGGAGCCGCGAAAGACCACAAAAAAGAAGGTGATTATCGACATTCGATCGGAATTTCATTCGCCCCACCAAGCGCCGCGAAACTGGGGTCGGAGGCGATCCAATTATTTCTCTCCTTTTTGCGGTCTTTCGCGGCTCTCCTCTTATCTCCTCCGCCGCTGCGCCTGCCAATAGCGGATCGTGACGAAGCCGGTCGCCATGCCGCCGAGATGAGCGAAGTGCGCCACGCCCGAGGCGGTGGACGTTACGCCGAGGTACAGCTCGAGCATTCCGTAGAGAGTAACGAACAGCCACGCCGGCATCGGGATCGGCGGAAAGAGCAGCATGATCGTCCGCTTCGGCCACGCCATACCGAACGCGAGCAGCAATCCAAACACGCCGCCCGATGCGCCGACCGTCGGCAGCGGGGGCAAGCCCGCTGAGCTGACCACAATGAGATGCATGAGCGCAGCGCCGATGACGCACACGAGGTAGTACGTCAGGTACCGCTTCGCGCCGAAGAGACGCTCGATATCCGAGCCGAACATGAACAGCGCAAACATATTGAAGAACAGATGAGTCAGTCCGCCGTGCATGAACCCATAGGTCAGCAACTGCCACGGCCGGAATTCCGGATAGCCGAATTCCGCCGCCTGCGGCGGCCAGAGTGCGAAATGAATGTCGAAAAAATTCCCCAGCAGATACTGGAGGGCGAAGACGACGATGTTGGCGAGGATCAGCGCCCTGTTGGTGGGCGTTATGCGGTCGAACATCGCGCGAGTATGAGGACGCGACGTTGCGTTTGAAACGGCGGCGCCAAAAAAAAGCCCGCTGTGAAGCGGGCTAATTGGGGGACAGGGACGTCGCGACCGGAAGGCCGGTCGTCGCCGCAATCAGGGGGTGCAACTGCGGAGTGCTCCTCTCCCTTAGAACGGCGCGAACGCGATCAGCGGGACGACGCGCAGTCTCGCTGCGCGCAGACCGTATTCAAACCGTCAGGCTGCATCTGCACTGAGCGCCTGCCACGGACGATGCGGCAGGTTCAACGCGCGCGCGACCGCATCGTGCGTAATGCCGCCCCGATACACATTCAGCCCGGGCGCGAAATATGGATCGAGAGACAGCGCCTTCTCGGCGCCGTGGTCCGCAAGCGCCTTCACGTACGGCAACGTCGCATTGGTCAACGCAAACGTGGACGTGCGCGGCACGGCGCCGGGCATGTTAGTGACGCAGTAATGCACGACGCCGTCCACCACGAACGTGGGCTCGGCATGCGTGGTCGGACGGCTCGTCTCGAAACAACCGCCCTGATCAATCGAGATGTCGACCATCACAGCGCCTGGCTTCATCTTCCGCACCATGTCACGCGTGACCAGCTTCGGCGCCGCTGCGCCTGCGATCAGCACCGCGCCGATGACGAGATCCGCCTGTGTGACGAGCGATTCGATCGCTTCCGTCGTGGATGCTACGGTCTTCAAGGCGCCCGCGAACTGCGCATCGAGGGCCCGCAATCGCCTGAGCGATCGGTCGACGACGGTGACATCAGCCCGCATGCCTACGGCGATTTCCGCTGCGCTCGTGCCCGACACGCCGCCGCCGAGGATGACGACGTTCGCAGGCGTAACGCCCGGCACGCCGCCGAGCAGGACGCCGAATCCGCCATTCGCCTTCTGCAGGGACGCTGCGCCGACCTGGACGGACATGCGTCCCGCAACCTCGCTCATCGGCGTGAGCAACGGCAACGAGCCATCGGCCGCGGTGACTGTCTCGTACGCAATGGCGGTCGCGCCGGAGGCCATCAACGCCTTGGTTTGCTCGAGATCGGCGGCCAGATGCAGGTAGGTGAAAAGCGTCTGCCCAGGGCGCAGCATCTTGCATTCAGCGAGCTGCGGCTCCTTCACTTTCACCACGAGGTCGCTCGCGCTGAAAACATCTTTGGCGCCGGCGACAATCGTCGCGCCCGCGGCGACATAGGCGGAGTCTTCGACTCCGATTCCGGCGCCCGCCGTGCTTTGCACCAGCACCTCGTGACCGGACGCAACCAGCTCGCGGACGCCCGCCGGCACGAGGCCGACGCGATATTCGTGGTTCTTGATTTCCTTCGGAACGCCGATGCGCATGCGGAGCCTCGCGGTAGAGAAATGACGCCGCCTACTCTAGGGCGCAGCGTTCGCAGAAAGCTGCGGAATTCAGCTCCTTCGGGCGTGGATGTGGCAGAATCTGCCGTTAATCGCCAGCAATGAGCAGGATTCTTGCGTGATGAAACTCGACCGCTTCGACAAGGCGATTTTGCAGGCGCTGCAGCATGACGGCCGCATAGCCAACAGCGCGCTGGCTCAGCGCGTCAACCTGTCCGAATCAGCGTCCTTGCGACGCGTGCGGGCGCTGGAGGAAGCCGGGTTGATCGAGGGCTACACGGCGCTGCTCAGTCAGCTCAAGGCCGGCTGCCCCGTCAATGTCTTCATCAACATCACGCTTGAGCGTCAGGATGAAACCGACCTGCGCAGGTTCGAAGACGCCGTGCGCAAGATTCCGGAGGTGATGGAGTGCTATCTGATGACGGGCGACTACGACTATCTCGTCCGCGTCGTGGTCGCCGACACCGCCGACTTCGAACGCCTGCACAGCAAGCATCTGACGCGCCTCCCCGGCGTGGCGCGCGTGCATTCCAGCTTCGCGTTGCGGACGGTGCAAAAATCAAGGGAGCTGCCGATAAGATAAGGAAGAGCCGCGAAAGACCGCAAAAAGGATTGAAGTGCGACAACAATCAGGAGCAAGTCATGGACAGACATCATGAAACTGGCCGATAGAGTGCGCGAAACTGCGTACGCCATACACGTGTTCCACGGGAACGGCCATCTTGAACGGATCTATGAGAACGCTCTAGTTCACCGATTGAGAAAGCTCGGACTCGAAATCGAGCAGCAATGTGCTGTGACTGTATTTGATGAGGACGGCACACTGCTCGGTAGCTACATTGCCGATCTGATCGTGGATGGAAGGCTGTTGATTGAACTCAAGGCGGTCGCACGACTCCTGCCTGAGCACGTGTCGCAAATCATCGGTTACCTCAAGGCTTGCCGCATCGAGCACGGCATGCGTTGAATTTCGGCGGTCGTACGTTCGAGGTCCGAAAGTTTGTCTTTACACCAGTCCCGAACACTGCCTGAAGGTCTTTTTGCTCCTTTTTGCGGTCTTTCGCGGCTCCTATCCGCAGCCTGCTTCATGATCGCGTCTGCGCCTTACGCGCCGGCGACGAAGGCGTGACCGCGGATCGACACCGTTTTCACCAGCGCCCACACCGGCATGCCTGGGCGTAATCCGAGCGTCGTGGACGCCGCACGCGTCACGCGTGCAAGCACCGAGGGGCCGCCGACGTCGACGTGGACGAGATCGGTATCCGCGTCGTCGGCCGCGATGCGCGCGACGGTTCCGGTAAGCACGTTGCGTACGCTCAGTCCTTCGGGGCGCGACGTCGCAAGGATCACATCTCGCGCGAGCAATTGGACTCGCATGACCGCGCCCGTGCGTGCGCCGCGCAGCGCAACGTGCAGAACGTTGCCGCCCACGCGCACGGCGGCAAGGCCAGTGACCTCGTCCGCTGCTTCAACGACGCCGAGCAAGACTGCACCGACGGCCTCGGGACCGACGATGGCGCGCAGTTCGGGATGGAGGCTGACCACATCGACTGCGCCCTGCGCGGCGACGCGGCCTGCCTCCAGCAGCACGACGTGAGTGCCCAGGCGCAACACTTCATCGAACTGATGACTTACATAGACCATAGGAATCGCCAGTTCGTCGCGCAGTTTCTCGAAATACGGCAGCACGTCCTCGCGACGCGCAACATCCAGCGCGGCGAGGGGCTCATCCAGCAACAACAGGCGCGGCTGCGACAGCAATGCCCGTCCGAGCGCGACTCGCTGCCGCTCACCGCCGGACAACTGATGCGGACGACGAGGCAACAGCGGTTCAATCCCGAGCAAGTCGACGACGTGATCGAGCGAGATGCGCGCGGCCCCGTCGCGGGCTCGGCGTTCGCCGTAACGCAGATTTCCCAGCACATCGAAATGGGGAAACAGGCGTGCATCCTGGAACACGTATCCGATGCGTCTGCGCTCCGCCGGAAGGCGCGTACGCGAACGCGTGTCCTCCAGCACGACGCCTTCGACTTCTATGTGGGCGTCGTCCGCCTCCAGCAATCCGGCCATGATGTTGACGAGCGTCGTCTTGCCGCACCCCGAGCGGCCGAACAATGCGATGACGCCGCGCGTCGCGATATCGATCGCCACGTCGAGCGTGAAGGCGTCGCGACGCTTGACGGCGCGGATGTTGAACATCTTGGAAGAAGCGACTAGTGACTCGTGACTGGTGAATAGAACTCGTCACCGTCCCAGCATGCGATGCACGCTGCGGGCGATGACTTCGGACGCGATCAGCGCGAGAAGTCCAAGTGAAAACGACATGGTCGCCAGACGCGCGGCGAGCGCGTCGCCACCCGGCGTCTGCAACGCGGTGTAAAGGGCGAGCGGCAACGTGCGCGTCTCGCCGGGTATGTTCGACACGAACGTGATAACTGCGCCGAATTCACCGAGACCCGCAGCGAAGGCTGTCACGGCGCCGGCGAGAACGCCAGGCGCCATCAGCGGCAGGGTGATTGTGAAGAAGCGATCCCAGGCGCCGGCGCCGAGCGTGCGCGCGGCGTCTTCAAGGCCCGGATCGACGCCTTCGAGCGAAATGCGAATGGCGCGCACCATCAGAGGGAAAGACATGACGGCGGTTGCGAGCGCTGCGCCCGCACTGGTGAACACAAGCTGAACGTCGAATTGTTCGTTGAGCCAGCCGCCGATCGGTCCGCGCACTCCGAATAACAGCAGCAGCAGATAACCGACGACGACAGGCGGCAACACGAGCGGCAGGTGCACGATCGCGTCGAGCAGAATGCGTCCTCTGAGACGTCGCCGCGTCAGCACCCAGGCGATCGCAATCGCGAACGGCAGGCTGACGAGCACGCTGCGCAGCGCAATGCTGAGGCTGAGGCGAATCGCGTCGAGTTCGGCGGCAGTCATCTAGGAAGCT
Source organism: uncultured Gammaproteobacteria bacterium (assembly GCA_963723505.1). Classification (GTDB taxonomy): domain Bacteria; phylum Pseudomonadota; class Gammaproteobacteria; order Steroidobacterales; family Steroidobacteraceae; genus Steroidobacter. The sequence continues at coordinate 625,889 of CAVRQU010000010.1, read as the reverse complement.
GTAGGCTGTAGGCTCTAGTTAAATGCTGAGTAATTACTATTTGACTAACCTGGTAGCTCTGCAAACCCTTGTCTTGCGACCACTTCCATTCTTCGATCTCAGCAGCCTGCGGACCTAATCAGCGCTGCCCCAGGCTGTAGCTTCACACGCAATCCAGACTTCCCGTGAGCTTCAATCACGAGGAGCAGACGGAGTCATTCGGCGAAGGGCGCCTTCATTCTCGAATGGCCGTAAGTCAAAGGATACCTACGGTCTACAGCCCGAAACCAACATAGCCAAGCGCCGCCGGCCAGATTTAAGATGCGCAGCGATGCGATCCGGCGATCCGCGCCGATCGAACGGCTATCCGCTGAAGGGCGGGATCACTCCTAGGGGGTCTGATGAACAGGCAAATCAAATTGGCGCTGATGCTGGCAGGGCTGCTCGCCAGCGGCGCCGCGGCGGCGGAATGCGTCTATCCGAAACCGCCCGCCAACACGCCAAACGGCGCAACTGCGACCGAAGAGGAAATGGTCGAGGGCATGAAGACAGTCAAGGAATACAACGGTCAGGTTTCCGCCTACCTGAGTTGCCTCGAGATGGAAATGAACGCGCGTGTCGAAGCGGCCGGGCCCGATGCACCCGCCGACCAGGTTGCGCAGATCAAGGCGATTCACACCAAACGGCACAATGCTGCGGTGGAGGAACTCGAAGCTCACGCGGCTCGCTTCAACGAGCAGGTCAAGGCGTTCAAGGCCCGCGACAAGAAGAGCTGACGCGCTGCTCGGCCTCAAAACCTGCGCCCGACGCGCTCTTATCAAGAGCGCGCCGGGCGTTGTTGTCTCGGGACGAATCGAGGGCAGTTTCCGCTTTCACTGAGAGCGCATCACCAATGCGGTCTCTCCTGCATTCAGGATTCTGAGGCCCAAGTCCCAGTCTCGAGTCTTGATTCTCGAGTCTTGATTCCCGATTCCCGATTCCCGATTCCCGGACCCCGACTCCCGATTCCCGTCCCGACCCCGGGTTCTCTCCCGGTCTGCGCTATTTCACAAATCTACGCGCACCTCCCGCGTTATGTGAAAAGAAAGGCGCTGACCCTCTCAAGTGATCGCACACCGTGCCGATCAACACGGCAGGACCGCCCACCTGAGGCGGTAGATCATCTATCAGTGAGTCCCCGGCATCATGCATATCCACAAGTTCAGAACCCTGGCGATCGCTGCGTTGGCGCTCGCGTACTCGTTCTCGGCGCAGGCTGAATGCGCATTCCCGAAGGCGCCCGCCTCAATTCCAGACGGCAAGACGGCTTCGGAAGCCGAAATGATCGCCGCGATGAACGCGTTCAAGGCCTACAACGAGGAAGTCACCGCGTTCGGCGCCTGCCTCGACGATGAAACGAAAGCCAAGGCCGCCGGCACTGCGCAGCTCATGCAGCTCAAGACGATGCAGGCGAAAAAGCACAACGCCGCGGTCGCGGAATTGCAGGACAAGGCCAAGGCGTTCAACGAGCAGGTGCGCCTCTATAAATCTCGAGGGTGAGCACCGATGCCTTTCCGAGGACACTTGACCGCCATGGATGGTGGAAATGCTGGCAATGCAGGAGCAATTGCCAGCAAACGTATCTTCGGCCGCGCGAACGCCCGACCGATGACCATGGACAAGGCCTCGTCAGGCGCGCCTCGAACCGCTTCGTCGCTGACGGACCTGCCCCGGACGCCGCTCAGCCGGCATTGTCCGACTACCGCTAACCGCTAACCGCTAACCGCCAACCGCTAACCGCTTGCGGCTTCCGGCGTTCATACTTGCCCGGCTCGTATGAACGCCGTGAGCCGATCATGATCTCGCCCGCCGACGCCGACGCCGCGATCCGCGCGAACGCCTCGCCCCTGCCTGAAACTTCGGCGCCGCTCGACGCGCTGACCGGCGCCGTGTTGCGCGAAGCCATTGTCGCCGCGCGCGATCAGCCGCCGTTCGATCGAGTCACGATGGACGGCGTCGCATTCGCGATGACGGCGTTCGAGCAAGGTCGGCGCGCCTTTCGCATTGCAGGCACGCAGGCGGCTGGCGCCGCGCCCCTGACGCTCGCGGATCGCAATGAGTGTCTCGAAGTGATGACCGGGGCAAGCATGCCGCTCAATTGCGATTGCGTGATTCCGGTCGAAAAGCTCACTCTGCGCGATGGCGTTGCGCATGTCGCCGAAGACGCCGCGCCTGCAAGGGGATTAAACGTTCACACACGGGGACTCGACGTGCGCCGCGGCGATCCGCTGCTGCCGGTCGGCGTCCGACTGGGCCCGGCGGAAATCGCCGTGATCGCCTCCAACGGACGCACGCAGGCGCGGGTGACGCGCGCGCCCTCCATCGTGGTGATCTCGACAGGCGATGAGCTGGTCGAGCCCGGCGCACCGCTTGCAGACTGGCAGATCTATCGCTCCAACGCCTACGCCGTGTTGAGCGCGCTGCAACGCCGCGGCTACAGCCGGCTCGCGCAGGACCACCTTCCGGATGATCCGTCGACGCTACGCACTCGCTTGCGTGAACATCTCGAGACGCATGACGTTCTGGTGCTGAGCGGCGGCGTCTCCATGGGGCGGTTCGACTACGTTCCGCAAATTCTCGGGGAACTTGGCGTGCGCGTCGTGTTCCACAAGGTATCTCAGCGGCCGGGCAAGCCGATGTGGTTCGGCGTAGGCGCTGGCGGACGAACGGTGTACGCTTTGCCGGGAAATCCTGTGTCCACGCTCGTATGCCTCGTGCGCTACGTTTTTCCGGGCCTGGACGCTGCGCAAGGCGCTGGACCGAATCCTGTCGAAACCAGTTCGCTCACAGAGAACTTTGAAGTGAAGCCCGCGCTGACGTTCTTTCTGCCCGTAAAGACGTCCTGTGTCGACGGACGGAGCTTCGCGTCGCCGCGGCCAACCCGCGGGTCCGGGGATTTCATCTCGCTGGTCGGGACCGACGGCTTCGTCGAACTTCCTCCAGGGCCGCAAATCAGCGCGCGCGGCGCCAGCGTTCCCTTCTATTCGTGGTGACCACGATGATGATGGCTGGAGACTGGAGGCTGGAGGCTGGAGGGTCAGAAGTCCTCTCCTCTTGCCATTTCTACCCCCAGTCCCCAGTTCCCAGTCGTTGTACTGCCAACTCATGTAGCTGAGGCGCAATGTCTCAAGACGCCGTCATCAGTTTTCCCGCCGCCTCGGGTCCACGCGACACGCTGGGGCGGCCGCTGCATGACCTGCGAATTTCCGTCATGGACCGGTGCAATTTCCGTTGCCCGTACTGCATGCCGCGCGAGACGTTCCATGAGCACTATCAATTCCTGCGATCCGCGGAGCGCCTGTCGTTCGATGAAATCACCAGGCTGACCCGCCTGTTCGTGCAACTGGGCGTGAAGAAGGTGCGACTAACCGGCGGCGAACCGCTGCTACGCGCGAATGTGTCCGAACTGGTAGGCGATCTCACCGCACTGGAGGGCGTCCAGGACGTCGCGCTGACCACGAACGCGGTGTTGCTCGCGCAACATGCTGCGGAATTGAAAGCGAACGGCCTGCATCGCATTACCGTCAGTCTCGACACGCTCGATCCGGAGATCTTCAGGCAGATGAGCGGCGGTTTCGGCGAGCGCGATCGCGTGCTCGACGGCGTCCGCGCCGCGCTCGACGCGGGTCTCACGCCGATCAAGATCAACTCCGTCGTCGAACGCGGTCTGAACGATCACACGGTGCTCGATCTGGTCGAACATTTTCGCGGCACGGGCGTCATCGTGCGCTTCATCGAATACATGGATGTCGGCAACCGCAACCACTGGAGCCTCGATCGAGTCGTGCCCTCCCGGGAGCTCGTCGAACGCATCAGCGCTCGCTGGCCGCTGCATCCGGTCCAGGAGAACTATCACGGCGAAGTCGCTGAACGCTACGCGTTCGACGACGGCGCCGGCGAGGTCGGATTCATCTCTTCGATCACAAACCCGTTCTGCGGCTCGTGCACCCGCGCGCGTCTGTCGTCGGAAGGCGTGTTCTACACCTGCCTCTTCGCGCGCAGCGGCGTCGACCTGCGCGCTCCCCTTCGCGGCGGCGCGACCGATGATGAGTTGCGCGAACTCATCCGCAGCACCTGGCTGCATCGGGGCGATCGCTACAGCGAGTTGCGCGCCACGCTGAAGGGCGAACAGCCGCTGCGGAAAATCGAGATGTACTACATCGGCGGCTAGCGCCGCCGATGTGGCCGACTCAGCCAACTGGCGACTGGCCAGAGTGAGCGTGCAACCTGGATGCTCGTGCCTAAGACCAGACCTTTCCGATATTCTCGTCCATTCCGGCCAACTTGCCGGTTTGCCAGTGAGCCAGTTAGCCGCCATGTCCTCCTTCAGCCACATCGACTCCGCCAGCGCCCCCACGATGGTCGACGTCGGCGACAAGTCCGTCACCAAGCGGACGGCGACGGCGGAGACGCATGTGCGATTCCCGGCCGACGTCGCTCGCGCGCTGCGCGATCAGCAATTCAACACCGCCAAAGGGCCGGTGTTTCAGACAGCAGTCATCGCCGGCACGATGGCGGTGAAGCGCACGCACGAACTGATCCCGTTCTGTCATCCGCTCGGCATCGAAAACTGCAAGGTGCTGATCGACATGAACGGCGACGAAGCGATCATCCGCTGCACCGTATCCGTTCATCACAAGACGGGCGTCGAAATGGAGGCGCTGACCGGGGCCAGCATCGCGGCGCTCACGATCTACGACATGTGCAAGGCGTTGTCGCATGAGATCGTGATCGGACCGACGCGACTCATCGCAAAGTCCGGGGGACGCAGCGGCGATTACTCGTTGAGCGGCGGACAGCGGACGGCGGACAGTGAGGACGAGAAACGCAAGTGAACTTGATAGCGATTCACATGTCGGCAATTGATCGCTGCCCGTCAGCTATCGTACGGCTCGGCGCCTGCGGCGCGCGTCCACCTCCGGGTTTTTCACCGTCCGCCGTCCGCCGTCCGCCGTTCACTCAGCTCTGTCCGCCGTCCGCTGTCCGCTGTTCACCATGAGCGCTCCTCTCTTCGGCCTCGTTCTCGCCGGCGGCGCCAGCACTCGCATGGAGCGCGACAAGGCTGTGCTCACGTACCACGGCAAGTCGCAGCTTGCATGGGCGTTCGAACTGCTGTCGCCGCTGTGCGCGGCGACTTTCGTTTCTGTGCGGCCGGACCAGCGTGACGAGGCGACCCGGGCGCGTTTTCCGCAGATCGTCGATCGTGAGCCCGGCGCGGGACCGATCGCGGGCATTGCGGCGGCTTTGCTCGATCATCCCAAGGTTGCCTGGCTCGTCGTTGCCTGCGATCTGCCTTTCCTGACAGCGAGGACTCTTCGAGATCTGGTTGAGCGGCGCGATCCACAGCGCCTCGCGACCGCATATCGCAGCGCTCATGACGGCTTGCCTGAACCATTGTGCGCAATCTGGGAGCCTGCCGCGCGCGAGCCCTTGCTCGCTCATATGGCGGGCGGCAGACAGTGCCCGCGCAAATTCCTGATCGGCGCCGATATCGCGCTGTTCGACCTGCCGGACGCCCGAGCGCTGGACAACGTGAATACGCGAGAGGAGTTCAACGACGCTTGCGCGGCGTTGAAAGGGGCTGATGGGTCTTGGGCGCCCTGGCCAGGACGACGAGCGAGCAGCGCCGGAAACGGCTCCTCTTGCCAGAGCCCAGAGCTCAGAGCCCGACAGCCATGCGGCGCGCAAAACAATTCGCGTGCAGTACTACGCCATCCTGCGCGAGCAAGCCGGTCGAAGCGAAGAGACGCTCGACACCTTTGCTGCGACGGCTGCGGATCTCTACGATGAATTGCGCGTGCGGCGCGGGTTCCAGCTTTCACCAGCACAACTGAAGGTGGCTCTGAACTCCGAATTCAGCGACTGGCGCACGCCGCTGCGCCACGGCGATACGGTCGTGTTCATCCCACCGGTGGCGGGCGGATGAAAGCATTCTCCTTCAGTCAATCAGCGCTGACGCCGGAAGCGTACCGCTCGGCGCTGGAGGAGCCCGCGGCCGGAGGTTACGCCGCATTCGAGGGCTGGGTGCGCGATCACAACGAAGGACACGCGGTGATGCGGCTCGAGTACGAGGCGTTTGAAGCGCTCGCTGACAAGGAAGGCGAACGTATCGTGAACGAAGCCGTGCGCCGCTTTGGCGTGCTCAAAGCGGCGTGCGTTCATCGCATCGGTTCACTCGCGATCGGCGAGCTCGCCGTGTGGGTCGGCGTGAGCGCCAGACATCGCGCCGAGGCCTTCGCGGCATGCCGCTACATCATCGACGAAGTCAAACACCGCGTTCCGATCTGGAAAAAGGAACACTACGTCAACGGCGACTCCGGCTGGGTGAACTGCGAACGTTGCGCCGAGCATGCTCACGAGCATCATGAGCAAGAAGCATCGGCGAAAGACCGCAAAAAGCAAGAGACTGCAGACGTCCGACATGAAGCAGAGTATTCGATACGCGCTTTCGCTGCTCGGCGATTCATTGCATTGATTCCTTTTTGCGGTCTTTTGCGGCTCTCTGCGGCAATTCTTTCCTTACCGCGTCTGCCCCGGGCGGATCACTACATCGATGCGGCGGTTGCGAGCGCGACCGGAGTTGCTCTCGTTGGACGCGACGGGTCGAGCCTCGCCGTAACCGATGGAGCTGATCCTTTCAGGGTCCATTGCGAAATGCGTCACCAGGTACTGCTTCACCGCGTCAGCCCGGTCCTGGGACAGGATCAGGTTCGCCGAGTCGCCGCCATTAGCGTCGGTGTGTCCCTCAACGGCTATCGTGGCGTCGGGGAATAGTTCGAGCGCCTTGCGCACCTTCTGCATCAGCGCTGCGCTATCTCCGGTGATATTGCTGCGGCCGCTCGGAAAGCGGATGCCGAGCAGTGACACGACAACGTCGTCTCCCTGCCGTTCGACGCGCGCTTCGTCGGACGTAAACAAGGTCTCGATCGCAGTCACACTGCTGCGCAGGCGTTCCTGCGCATCGACGCGACGCTGCAGAGCGATTCGTTCCTCCGATACGCCGCCGAGTCGCGCATCGAGTCGCTGCAGCTGGGTATCGAGCGATGCGATGCGCTGATCACGGTCTTCGACCTCCAGCTTCAACCGACGAATTTCCTGCGCCTGCTGTTGCGCGTGTTCGCCAAGCTCCTTGAGCGGCGGCTGGAAGCCTCGATCGAACTGCACCGATACCTCCATGTCGGAAGCCATCCGCTTGAGAGGTTCTTCCCAGGCGAGGATCAACTGTTCAATGCCGGCCTGATCGTCCTTCTCCTGCTCGAACGTGCGCGCGATCAGTTCGGAGAGGTAGAGCGCATGACTCGCCTCATAACGCGCCTCCGCTGCAAGGCGGCGCGCCACAGCCACGTCATATCGATTGCGCTGAATTTCCTGCTCCGCGTCGGCGAGAAGCCGCTTCGACGCCTGCAGCGTGCGCGGCGCCCATCGCTCGACCTTCGCTTCGTCGGCCTGCGCAATCAGCGCGCGCGCGTCACTCAGGATGCCGCCCTTGATTGCGACGAGCTCGACGTCGCGCAGCAGAACTTCGGCCTCAGCGGCGCGACGCTGCGCGTTCTTCACATCCCCCGCCTCGTTCTCGGCCATGGCCTGCCTGAAGCGTTCGTTCGCCCGGCCCCAGGCGTCCGGCGCGTGTTTCGGCGCCTCAGCCGCGATGGCGTCATCACGCGCCTTGATGACCCCGTTCAGGGATTGGCGTGCAGACGCAGCCGACAATTGCGCGCGCTGGATCGCCGCCTCGCCTTCCTGCAGACGTGCGCTCACGCGCTTCGCATCGCGGCCGCGTTCGCGGTCCTTCCTTGCAGCCTCATAAGCGCGTACGGCCGCGGCAAAACTAGTGGGCGCCAGGGCGTCCACTTGCTCCTTGCGAGCTTTCTCGATCGCGGCGCCCAGCGCCGCCGGATCGCGATCCTGGGCGTGCACGGCGCTGATCAGCGCGCCGCAAAGCAACGCCGCGACGGTCAGTTTCTTCAATCTCACGCGCGCACCTGCCCGGATCCACGCACTACATATTTATAGCTCGTCAGTTGCTCCACGCCGACAGGGCCGCGTGCATGAAACTTGTCCGTCGAGATGCCGATCTCTGCGCCCATACCGAACTCTCCTCCGTCAGCAAACTGCGTCGAGGCGTTGTGCAGCACAATGGCGCTGTCGACGCTCGCCAGAAAGCGGTCCGCGGTGCGCTGGTTGCTGGTGACGATCGACTCAGTATGTGCGGAGCCGTAAGTCGCGATGTGTTCAATCGCGGCGTCTACACCATCGACGATCCGCGCCGCGATGATCGCGTCGAGATATTCGGTGTACCAGTCCTGTTCGACGGCGGGCCTGACACGCGCGTCGAATTTCTGCACGCCCTCATCGCCACGGACTTCGCAACCCGCATCGAGCAGAGCCTTCACGACCATCGCTGCGCCCGAGCACTCGCGGTCCAGCAACACGGTCTCCGCCGCTCCGCATATGCCCGTGCGACGCAGCTTCGCATTGAGAACGATGTCGCGTGCGACGTTCGGGTCCGCTTCCCGATCGATGTAGACATGACAGTTGCCTTCGAGATGGCCGATCACCGGTACACGCGCCTCCTGCTGCACGCGCTGAACGAGACTGCGTCCGCCCCGCGGCACGACGACATCGATGAACTGCGCCATGGAGGACAGCATGTAGCCCACAGCCGCCCGGTCAGTCGTCGGCACCAGCTGAATGGCAGACTCCGGGAGGCCCGCAGCACGCAGGCCGGCGGCGAGCCGTTGGTGAATTGCGAGACTGGAATGCACGCTCTCCGACCCGCCGCGGAGGATGACCGCGTTGCCGGACTTGAGGCACAGCACGCCTGCGTCGGCCGTTACGTTCGGCCGGCTTTCATAGATGATGCCGACGACGCCGAGAGGCACGCGCACGCGCTGGATTCTCAAACCATTGGGGCGCGTCCACTCCGCGGTCACGACGCTGATCGGATCAGGCAACGCCGCGACGGCCTCGACGCCCTGCGCCATCGCTTCGATTCGCCGCTCATCGAGCAGGAGCCGATCGAGCATGGCGTCCGACAGCGAACGCTCCTGCGCCTCGCGAACATCGACTCGATTCGCAGCCAGAATGGCGTCGCGTTCCTTGCGAATCGCAGTCGCCGCCGCGGACAACGCAGCGTTCTTCGCAGCCGTCGACGCCTGCGCGAGCACGCGGGCTGCCGAGACGGCGGCGCGTCCCATTGAGTCCATCAGCGCCGCGATCGCTGCGCCGGTATTCGCTGCACCGTTCATCGCAGCCATTCTAGCGAGCGGCTTCAGACAGTAAAGAATCGCTATTGAGTGCGCTCGCCACGACAATCGAAAACCTCGGCGCAACAACCCTTACTCTTTCCACCCCCGCCCATCTTCGATGCTGGTAGCCTGCAGACCTGATCATTGGCTCTCCAGAGGATCCTTCACGATGGCGACTGATGCACGCGCGATAGCCCAGAGCGGCGCGCAGCCCGCCCAGCACTCAGGAGAGTTTCAGGCGAGCAACACGTATCGCCAGTACGTCATCTGGCTGCTGTTCATCGTTTACGTCTTGAACTTCGTCGATCGTCAGATCCTCGGCATCGTGAACGAGGAGATCAAACACGAGTTCGGTCTGCATGACTGGCAGCTCGGCGCGCTCGGCGGCCTGGCGTTCGCGGTCTTCTATTCGATTCTCGGGATTCCGATCGCGCGGCTCGCCGATCATCGCAATCGCGTCAGGATCATCACCTGGGCGATTGTCGTCTGGAGCGCGTTCACGGCGCTGACGGGACTCGCGCGAACCTTCTGGCACCTGCTCGTCGCACGCATCGGCGTGGGCGTGGGCGAAGCGGGGTGCAGTCCGCCCGCGTATTCGATCATCAGCGATTACTTCGAATCAAAGAAACGCGCGACTGCGCTTTCGATTTACTCGATGGGGGTGTACGCGGGCGGCGCAGTGGGACTCTTTCTCGGCGGCAACATGGTCGCCGAGTACGGCTGGCGCACCGTGTTCTATGTCGTCGGCGTACCAGGACTGGTCATAGCGCTCATTGTCAGGTTCACGCTGCGCGAGCCGCCGCGCGGCTTTTCCGAAGGCGCGGCCACGGCGCCCGAAGCGCCGCCGTTCGGGGCGGTGCTTCGGCGCCTGTGGGCGAAGCCGTCTTTCAGGCACCTGGCCGTGGCGGCGGGCCTGCACGCCTTCGTGAGTTACGGCGTGAGCAATTTCTATCGACCCTTCTTTTCACGCGTGCACGAGATGTCTGCAGCGGAAGTCGGCACGTGGCTCGCGTTCATCGTCGCGATTGGCGGCTCTGCCGGCACGATCGGCGGCGGCGCAATCTGCGACTGGCTGTACAGCCGCAAACCGGATCCACGGTACTACGTGTGGGTCGCCGCGGCGACGCTATTCATCGTCGCTCCCTTCGGGTTGGTCGTGTACTCGATCGACGGCAAGCATGCTGCGCTGTGGCTGCTCATCCCTTACATTGCGCTGACAGCAGCCTATCTCGCGCCGAGCATCGCCGTGACGCACCGACTCGTGGGGTTGCGCGAGCGCGCGCTTGCCTCGGCGTTGCTGCTCCTCGTCCTCAACCTCATCGGTCTCGGGCTTGGGCCGATGTTCACGGGCAAGCTGAGCGACATCTTCAGAAACATGCTCGTGAATCAGGGCGTCGCCGAAAAGATCGCGCTCGGCGAGGGACTGCAGTGGGCGATCCTCTTCACCGTGCTGGTCAATGTCTGGGCGGCGACGCATTACATGCTCGCCGCCCGCACATTGAATCGGGATATCGACGGCGGGCCCGCGCCGCTGAGGCCGAGCTGAGGTCAACTGGCCAACGGGATTATTGGCCGGATTAAGAGAGAGCTTCTGACCAGTCGACCAGTTGGCCGGTTAGCCAGTGGGCCTCGCGAATTTCTCGCGCAACTCGCGCTTGAGCACCTTGCCGATCGCGCTGCGCGGCAGGTTCACCGCAATTTCGATCGCCGCGAGCCGCTGCATCCTGCCGAGCCGTTCATTCGCCCATGCTCGGACAGACTCAGCTGAATCGCTGCGGCCAGGCTTGAGTACGATGAAGGCGACGGGCGTCTCGCCCCACTCACGCGAAGCGACTCCGACAACGGCCGCATCGCTGACCGCTTCGTGCCGCAACAGCACGGCTTCGAGATCGCTCGGATAGATATTGAAGCCGCCGGAGATGATCATGTCCTTGCGGCGATCCATGAGAGTGAGAAAGCCGTCCTCATCGAAGCGTCCAACATCGCCCGTGCGAATGAACCGATTGCCGTCCTTGTCGTACCACTCGGCCTCCGCGCTCCTGGCGGGCTGATTGTGGTAGCCGTTCATCATCGCGGGTGAACGCCCGACGACCTCGCCGATCTCACCGCGCGCGACTTCGCGGCCGGCTTCATCGATGAGACGAATGTCGTGACCCGCGGAAGGCTGACCGACGGTGTGCAGCTTGTCGGGATGCTGATGCGCGATCAGGACGCATGTGCCGCCGCCTTCCGTCATCCCGTAGTACTCGATGAGTCCGCCCGGCCAGCGCTTCAGGATGTCCGCCTTGAGCGTCGCTGCAAAGGGCGCGCTCGTGCAGAACTTCATGCGAAAGCTCCGCAAGTCGTATCGATCGAAGTCCGGCAGATCCATGATGCGCTGATACTGCACAGGCACGAGCATCGCGTGCGTCGCATGATGCTTCTCGGCGAGCGCACAGAACTTCGCTGCGTCGAACTTCGACATCAGCACGACGGCGCCGCCCGCGGCGAGCGCGGGAAAGAAACTCACCAGCGTCGTGTTCGAGTACAGCGGCGTCGAGCAGATCGTGATCGCTGTTGCGTCGTACCCCGAGGCGCCGGCCCGGCGCACATGAGCCCAGCGCATGCGATGGGATTGCACGATCCCCTTGGGCGCGCCAGTGGTGCCGGACGAATAGATGATGTTGAACGGTGCAGCCGGATCAATCGTCGTTGGCGCCGGTCGCACACCGGGCGGGATCAGCCACGCATCCAGGGCAGGCGCAGCAGCGGAACGATCGAGACGGATCAACCTGAGGTCCGGCGGAAGTTGCGCGTGGGACAGCATCGTTGCGACCGACTCATCCAGGAACAGCAACCTGGAGCAGCTGTCCGCCAGCATGGTCGCAAGACTGTCCGCGCTGGATGAAGGCGCGAGCGGCGCCACGGCCGCTCCGGCGCGCAGGGCGCCCAGGAACACGGCGGCATATTCGATGCACGACGGCGCGCAGATCGCGATCGATTCGCCGCAGGCGACCCCGTCACGCTGGAGCGAGGCTGCGACGCGATCCATCAATGCATCAAGCTCGCCGAAATTGAGCGTGCGATCATCGTGGATCAGAGCGGGCGCGTACGGCCGTTCCTGCGCGTGTGCGCGAACCAATTCGGCAATGAGGCCGAAATCCTGCTGCAGCAACGCTTCGGGCGGCATCGATATCTCAGGCGTTTCCAGACGGGCCGGCACATTGCCATAGCGGGTTGTTGAAAAACCATTTCAACCGCTTGCTGGTCCCGGCCACGGATGGCTCGGTCCAGGCACATGGATGCGGCAGGCCCATTACTTATGTGCTTGCCATGTCTGTTAATTTGAGTGACGGCGTGCACGTCCAGCTACTCAGGGAAAGCCTCTTTCAACACCCTGAGAGGAAGCACTGTCGCAAAAATGCGCCGTTGGGGAGCGGCGTCGTATTGCCGGGGGATTCTCGTTAATCCAGACTCGCCCGCTGCATCGTGAGTCGCAGGAGCGGGGCCCTTGCTCGACTCGAGACCACGCAACGTATGTCAATAAATCGCGAATCACGGGATGGGGGGTCCAGTATGAAGCGACTCGACGGAAAAACTGCGGTGGTGAGCGGCGCAGCGAGCGGCATCGGCCGCGCAAGCGCGCTTCTGTTTGCGAAGCACGGCGCGAACGTCGTCGTGCTGGACCGGGCCCCCGCAGTAGAAGACACCGCGGCGGCGATCCGCAGCGCAGGCGGCAAGGTCATCGCCTTCGTCAGGGATTCGTCCGTCGAGGCGAACGTGGAGCAGGTGATCGACAGCGCGGTGAGTGAATTCGGCGCGCTGGATGTGTGCTTCGCCAACGCAGGCGTGAGCGGTGGCCTCGTACCGCTGCAGGAGCAGACGCCGGAGCACTGGACCGAGATCCTGAAAATCAATCTCATCGGCACGTTCCTCGCGGTCAAACATGCTGCGCGCGTCATGGCGCCGCGCAAGCGCGGCTCGATCATCTGCACAGCGTCCGTGGCGGGACTGCGCTCGGGCGCGGGCGGCTCGCCGTACAGCGCGAGCAAGGCGGGGGTCGTAAGTCTCGTCCAGACGACGGCGTACCAATTGAGCGGCAGCGGCGTGCGCATCAATGCGATCTGTCCGGGTCTGATCGAAACAGGAATGACCCGGCCGATCTTTGAAACGGCGCGCGCCAAGGGGACCGATCACAGGATCGGCCAGTTGAATCCGCTGCGCCGGGCCGGCGCACCCGAGGAGATCGCCCAGATGGCGTTGTTTCTCGCATCCGACGACGCCTCGTACGTCAACGGACAGGCGTTCGCAGTCGATGGAGGTTTGTCGAGCTCCCACCCGATCGTGCCGCCGCGCCTGTGACGCCCGACGGAACTGCATCGCCGCGTGATGCGTCTGCCATATCCTGAAGTTTCATCGGAGCGCGTCATGGACCTCGTGCAGTCCGCGGCGGAGCGAACGCATCGCAAGGCGATCGCCATCGAAAGGGCCGCGCTCGTCAGCGCCGCAGTGCTGATCGCGCTACCCGTGTGCCGTGGAATCGCACGGCGGTGGCGCATCCGCCATCCAAAGGCGGAAGGCGAGCCTGCGATCGACAAGTCGTTGCAGGACACTTATCCGGCAAGCGATCCGCCGGCGCCGCGCTACGTCGACATCCCGATCAATCGCCGCTGACGCCCAACGGAGGGCAGAATCCCTTTGCCGGCTATCTTCGCGTGAGACGCGCAGCGGAAACGCCGACGGGCTGCAACGGCGGAAATGAGCGTGACGATGAACCTCCGCGTCGTAAGCACGACGCACAACGTGCTGTAAATCTTGCAGCCCTGCGCGGCGGCCTGTCCTAGGCGACAGCGGCGCAATCTGTGAGCTCAATCGGGACGCATGAGCACCAGATCGTCGCGATGAATGATCTCGTCGCGACCATGGAACCCCAGCAACGTCTCGATTTCGTTCGATTTGCACCCCCGCAACCGCTCGGCGTCGGCGCTCGAATACGCCGAGAGCCCCCGCGCTATCTCGACGCCCGCGGGGTCGCGGACGATCAGTGCATCCCCGCGCTCGAATGCGCCCAGGACGCGAGTCACGCCGGCTGGCAGCAGACTTTTGCCGCGTCCGAGCGCTGCTGCGGCGCCTTCGTCCACATAGATCTCGCCTGCCGGCTTCAGCGCGCCGGCAATCCACTGCTTGCGCACTGTTGTGGGGCTCGCCGACGGGTAGAACCAGCTGCAACGCGCACCGCTTTCGATGCGCCGGATCGGGTGCATCTCACGCCCCACCGCGATGCACATGTGACAGCCGGCCGCGACCGCGATCCTGGCGGCTGCGATCTTCGTCGCCATACCGCCCGAGCCGACGGCGGAAGCTGCGCCGCCCGCCATGCGCTCGATCTCGGGCGTAATGCTCGGGATGTCCGCAATGAACTGCGCGGTGGGGTCGCGCGTCGGGTCCGCCGTATAGAGCCCCTCGACATCCGACAGCAGAATCAGGCAATCGGCGCTGATCATCTGTGCGACGCGCGCAGCCAGCCGATCGTTGTCGCCATACCTGATCTCCGCCGTCGCAACCGTGTCGTTCTCATTGATCACCGGGACGGCGCCCAGTTTCAGCAACGTGCCCAGCGTGTTGCGCGCGTTCAGATAGCGGCGGCGTTCTTCTGTGTCGCTGAACGTCAGGAGAATCTGGGCGACGTTCAGCTCGTGCGCCTCGAGCACGTCTTTCCACGCGTGCGCCAGCCGGATTTGTCCCACAGCGGCCGCCGCCTGTTTCTCTTCCAGCCTGAGCCGGGACGCGTTCAATCCCAGGCGGCGGCGGCCCAGCGCAATCGCGCCCGATGAAACCAGCAGCACTTCCTGGCCCCGACGGCGCAGCTCCGCAACGTCAGCGGCAAGGGTTTCGAGCCAGGCGCGATTAAGACGCCCATTTGCGGCGTCGACCAGCAGCGCGGACCCAACCTTGATGACCACGCGTCGCGCCCTGAGCAGCGGACGGGCGGAGGATTTCTGCTCCCTGGGCGTCATGGTCCGGAAATGTTTGATCGGCCTCGATCGAGCCGAACCTTATTGGTGTGTAGTTCATGCTACAGGCGCACGCGCGCCGCGCGCAATGAAGGTCGCGGCGAGGCAAGGCCAGAAAAGCGGCCATCACGCGGCGCCGTAGACTCATCCACCGTGTGCGGCCATCGGCTCTTTACGGATGTCCGCGGCCGCGGCTTGATCAGCGCCCCCAGTTCCAAATTGGCAATTGATCCCAGATTCCCTAATATTCCGCGACCGGCGGACAAGCGCCGGTTTCCATCGTCTGAGGTGTTGCGTGGCCAGAGACTACGATCCGGTTCAGGGACAGTGGTACGAGGACCTCGAAGAAAACGAGATCTTCAAGGTGCTGTCGGTCAATCCGGACGAAGAGATCATCGAAGTCCAGTACGAGAATGGGGACATCGAGGAGATCGATCTCGACACGTGGCACGAGCTCGATCTCGAGCGTGCTCAAGAACCCGAAGGCTGGGCGAGCGATGAGGACGATGACGAGGATGAAGACGAAGACGAAGACCTCGATGACGACGATTGGGACGAAGACGAGGACGACGACGACTTGGACGATGACGAAGAGGACGACGACGACCTCGACGATGACTACAGCGATCGGGAATGACGCCGAAGAGGTTCTCTGACTCACGGGCGGTCGAAGGCCGATCAGCCTTGTCTCGCGAGCTTCAGGCTCGTCGGGTAGGTCGAAGTCTCTCCAGGTCGGGCTGCAGCCCGACGGGCGGCGATGGTCCGCACGCATCGGTCCTCCCCAGCCGCTTGAATCCGCCCCGCGCTGGCCTCATATGGTCAGCGAATCGACCACCTGAGGAAGCTCGCACAGGTCGACTACCCTGAGCCTTCAACGATGCAACTGGTTGAAAAACGGGGGTCGGAAACGCAGTGAGATTTTCAGATCACACCTATGCAGAGCATCCCTACCTCGAGCGGGGCTCCTGAATGAAGCGCATTTTCCTGCTGGTCGCCACCAACCTGGCGATCCTCGTTGTCCTCAGCATCAGCCTGCGGCTGCTTGGCGTCGACCGCATCCTCGACGAGCAGGGAGTCGGCCTCGATCTGAACGCCCTGCTGATCTTTTCCGCCGTAGTGGGCTTCGCAGGCTCATTCATCTCGCTCGCACTGTCGAAATTCACGGCCAAGCGAATGATGGGCGTGCGCGTCATCGAGCAGCCGCGCAGCGCCGCCGAGAGCTGGCTGGTGGAGACCGTACGCCGGCAAGCCCAGGTCTCAGGCATCGGCATGCCCGAGGTGGGCGTCTTCGACTCTCCGGAAATGAACGCCTTCGCGACGGGCGCGCGCCGCAACAGCGCACTCGTCGCCGTGAGCACTGGTCTCTTGAACGGCATGTCGCAACAGGAGGCGGAAGCTGTCCTCGCGCACGAAGTGAGCCACGTCGCCAACGGCGATATGGTCACGCTGACTCTGATTCAGGGCGTCGTGAATACGTTCGTGATCTTCCTGTCGCGCGTCATCGGTCACACAGTGGACCGTGTCGTCTTCAAGACCGAGCGCGGCCACGGTCCTGCGTTCCTGATCACCGTAATCATCGCGCAGGTCGTGCTCGGCGTGCTCGCGAGCATGATCGTCATGTGGTTCTCGCGACAACGCGAATTCCGCGCCGACGCGGGCGGCGCGAATCTGGCGGGCCGCGAGTCGATGATCGGGGCGCTCGAACGTCTGCGTCAGCGACATCCCGGCCCGCTGCCGGATCAGATGGCGGCGTTCGGCATCAGCGGCACGCTGGGCCATGGACTCAAGCGTCTGTTCATGACGCATCCGCCGCTCGAGGAGCGCATCGCTGCGCTGCGGGCGGCGGGCGCCTGAGAGGGAGCCGCAACGAGAGAGTAGCCGCGAAAGACCGTAAAAAGAGAAATGAACAAATGGTCAGAAATCAAGAGCGATCCGTGCGCCTGCACGCATTCCGGCAAACACTGATTTGCAGGAAGGTCGGGTTCAGCGTCGACTCGCATATTTCATTTCCTTTTTGTGGTCTTTCGCGGCTCTTTTCTGGAAGCGGGCGCTAAGCTGCTAGAGTAAGGCGTGCTCTCGCTGCGTCTCGTCATCTTTGCCGCGCTTTCCGGCGTCGCCCTCTGGGGCCTGTTCTCCCTGCTGGACAATCTGCGCGAACCCGAGCTGTTGCGTTCTCCGAAGGCGGTCGTCGTCAAGGGATGCAATCCGATCGAGTCCGACGACGCCGTACGCTTGTGTCCACAACTGATCTGTCAGAAGGCGCTCCTTGACGCCCGCCTCTTTCCGCTCAGAGCGCAGTTCGAGATCACGGTGGACCGCAGAACGCCGTCGCGGCAGTTGATCGGCGGCGTCGTGCGAGAGGATGCCAGCGAAGCAGGGCGCTTCGCCTGCGTGGTCGAAAACAACAAGGCCACGAGTGCGCGCGCAGTCGATCCTGAAGACCTCGATGCACTGGCGAATGAATCGACCGAAGCGCCGCCAGAGGGCGTCGTGCGATGAGCATCTCAATCAGCGTGCTCGACCGGCTGCGCGCAATTGTCGGACCGAACGGCTACCTGGATCAGCCCGCGGACGTCGAGCCTTTCACCACCGATCACCGCAGACTCTATCGCGGCGTCACACCGCTGGTGCTGCGGCCGGACCTCGTGGCGCAGGTCGCTGAAATTCTGCGCGTGTGCAACGACGCCGGCGTCGGCGTCGTACCTGTCGGCGGCAACACGAGTTACTGCGGCGGAACCGTCCCGAGCGAGGACGGATCGCAGATCGTTCTTTCGATGGCGCGCATGCGTCGCGTGCGCTCGCTCGATCCGCTCAACTACACGATGATCGCCGAGGCGGGGTGCGTGCTCGCGGAGGTGCAGGCCGCCGCTGCCTCCGTCGACAGACTGTTTCCGATGAGTCTCGGGTCCGAGGGGTCATGCCAGCTCGGCGGCATTCTCTCCACGAATGCAGGCGGCACGGCGGTCCTGCGCTACGGGATGATGCGCGATCTCGTACTGGGCCTCGAAGTGGTTCTGCCCGACGGCCGCGTGCTCGATGCGCTCAGCCCGCTGCGCAAGAACAACACGGGCTATGACCTGCGTGATCTGTTCATCGGGGCCGAAGGAACGCTCGGCGTGATCACCGCCGCGGCGTGCAAGCTGTTCTCGCGGCCCGCGCAATCCGTCACGGCGTTCATCGCGACGCCCGGCCCGGAGCGTGCTGTCGCACTCCTCTCGCGTCTGCGGGCGCTCACGGGCGACTCCGTGACCACATTCGAACTCATCCCGCGCATCGCCCTCGATCTCGTATTGCGTCACATCGACAAGGTTCACGATCCGCTCGGTCGGGCGCACGAGTGGTACGTGCTGCTCGAAATCGGCGTCGGACGCCTCGACGCCGGAGTGAGCGACGCCATCGAAGCCGGGCTCGCCGCCGCCATGGAGGCCGGCGAGATCAGCGACGCGGCGCTCGCGACGAGCGAAGCGCAACGCGAAGCGTTCTGGCGGCTGCGCGAACTCATTCCGGAAGCGCAACGCCGCGAGGGCGCTGGCGTCAAGCATGACGTGTCGGTGACGAGCAGCGAGCTGCCGCGGTTCATCGTGGAGGCGTCGGCGCTTGTCGCGCAGATTGCTCCGCAGGGGCGCATCGTCGCGTATGGGCACCTCGGCGACGGCAACCTGCATTTCAACGTCAGCGCCCCCGCAGATTCAGACGGCGCCTCCTTCATGAGGCTCGCGCCAGCCATCAATCGCGCCGTGCACGATCTGATCGCACGCTTCGGCGGCAGCTTCAGCGCGGAACACGGCATCGGACGTCTGAAGCGCGAGGAACTGCTCCGTTACAAATCCCCGGTCGCCGTCGATCTGATGCGTTCGATCAAACGCGCAATCGACCCAGGCGGCATCATGAACCCAGGGAAAGTGCTTTGAGAAAGAAGGAAGCCCCGCGCGGTGCAATCCGTGCGGAACAAGGACGCCGTATAGCTCGTTTGCCGGACTGGGAGGATAAATGGAGTAACCGCATAGATCGCAAAGAACGCAGAAACTGAGTGGATCAGAAAGGTGTCGCCATCCGCGCTTCGAATCGCTTTTCCATTTTGTGCTCTTTGCCCCGACTGGGCCGGGATTTCCGTTGGTCACGTTCTTTGCGGTTGCTCCTGTCCTGTTCCTGAGTTCTTGCACACGACCGCTCAGAGAGGGACATGAGCGCTTCAAGGCATGTGGTTGTGGCGCTGTGTGCGCATTTTTTCGCCACCCACGCGACAGCGCAGCAGCCGACCGAACGCGTAGCCGGCGACGAGGTCGTCGCCCAGCAGTGGAGTCATGTCGGCTTACTGCGCGCGCGCGACCTGACGCCCTTCGGCTTGCTGCGGCTCGATATGCTCCCCGCACACACTGCGGACGCTGAAGTCGGCGCCTGGACGTTCGAGGTCGAGTACGCCTACCAGAACACCTTCGTGATGAGCGACAACGCGCGCGACTATCTCGCAAGTCGCGGCGCCGGTCGACAGCCGCTGAGGCCGGAGGATGCGGCGGCGATTCTCGCGTTGCCCGGCGAGGCTTATCTGGTCGACGGCGAAGTCGGCCTCGCCGATCTCATCGTGCAGCGGCGCACCAGCGAGTACTGGAGCGTCTATCTCGCCATTCCCTACATCCACTACGAAGCCGGCGCATTCGACAGCACGATCGAAAGTTTCCACGACGCCATCGGCTTCAGTCAGCAGGGGCGCGATCTGCTGTCGCGCGATCGGTTCGCGATCGTGTACGGAATCGGCGATGTGGACTTCGCGCAGCTCGATCGCGGCGTCGAAGGCGGATTCGGCGACCCTGTGATCGGTGTTCGCTACTCTCTGCCCGAACCGCGCTTCGGCTGGGACGTCGTCGCGGAGCTTGCGGTGAAAATCGCCGTCGACGGCGAGCGTTTCCTTCTGTCGACCGGCGAGCATGACCTTGGCGCACAAGTCACGCTGCAGCGCCGGTTGGGCCGCACGGGCCGTCACGCGCTGTATCTCTCCGGCAGCGCCGTGTACTACGCCGGCGGGCCGGAAACGCCCGGCGACGAAGCGCAGCTCATTCCGACGCTGATCGGCGGCTACAGCTTCGGCCTCACGCAATCCACGAGTCTCATCCTGCAGAGTTATGCGAGCCGCAGCGTCGTGCAGGATTCAACGGTGGAGGAACTGACGGACGACAAGTTTCAGTTGAGCCTCGGACTACAGTCCCGCGGCAAGAGCGTTCTCTGGAGTCTCGCCGTCACCGAGAACATTTCGAACTTCGGCAACACGCCGGACGTAGGTCTGCAGTTGGGACTGGCGTATATGCCCAAAGCGAAATGAGCGGCTGTTGTCCGTTTGGCGTTGACCGTTGTGCGTACATGAGCGCTCGGCGGACAACCGACAACGCACAACGCAGTCACGTCCCGATCGTTCCGCCCCCATCTTTCCTCACTGCAATTACGCTCGCACGAGGTTGACTGCCCGGACCATCGGGCCAGCGGCTCTTCGGCGACAAGACGCTTCCGCCCTCGCCCGGATGCTGGATGCTGAGGAACAGCGTTTCGTTGTCAGGCGTGATGCAGCAGCCGCAGATTTCGGCGCCGATGGGCCCGCTCATGAATTGCTGCAGACGGCCGCGCAGCGGACCGGACGTCGGACACACCCAGCAGCCGTCATTGGTCGCGCGCGGTTGCTCGCCGTCCGTGACGATCCAGAGATTCCCGGCATTGTCGAAAGCGATGTTGTCCGGCGAACCGATCGGACTCAGATCCGCGGCGTCGCGGTAGCCCGCGTAGTACGTGCTGTCGGGCTGCACGTCCTTCAGATCGGTGATGAGCTTGCCGCCGGCCGGATCGCCCGCAAGCAGAAAGACTTCCCAGGAAAACTCGCGCGCGGTGTGATCATCGCCCGACTCGCGAATCTCGATGATATGGCCGTACGCATTGCCGCCGCGCGGATTCGCGGCGTTCGGTCCTGTATCGAGGTCGCGCCCCGCATAAGTCCCCTTGTTTGAACTCGCGGTACGTTGTTCGTTGCGCGTGCACGCGACATAGATGCGTCCCGTGACTGGATTCGCTTCGACGTCTTCAGGCCTGTCCATCGGCGTCGCGCCGAGGAGCGTCGCGGCGGCGCGCGCTTTGATCAGCACCTCGCCCTGATCGTGAAAACCGGCCGCGGCGTTGAGCGGACCCTTCGGGTCGTACGTGAGCGGCAACCACTGCCCCCGACCGCTCGCATCGAAGCGCGCGACGAACAACGCGCCATGATCGAGCAGATCGCGGTTCGCGGCCGCGTTCTTTGCATTGAAGCGTCCGTCAGATACGAACTTGTAGACGTGCTCGAACTTGTCGTCATCCCCCATGTACACCGCGACCCGACCGTCATGTGCGACAACAGGACTCGCTCCCTCGTGCGCGAAGCGTCCAAGTGCAGTGCGCTTGACCGGCGCCCGCGAGGGATCGAGTGGGTCGATCTCGACGATCCAGCCGAACCGGAACGGCTCGGTCGGATTCTGCGGCAGATCGAAACGCGGATCGGCGACCTCCCAACTGTAGAGCGAATGCGTGTTCCACATGCGCCAGCGCCGGTGCGATTCACTGATGAATGGATCGATGTCCCGTCGGCCCCTCAGGTCGGCGAAGTTGCCGAAGTAGTCCTGAATGTTTTCCTCTGCTGTGAGATACGTGCCCCATGGCGTTCGACCGCCTGCGCAGTTGCCCATCGTGCCGAGCGCCAGTACGCCGTCCGGATCCTGTTTCGTGCGCATGAGCGCCGCGCCGCGCGCAGGACCGCTGATGTCGACTGACGTGTTTGCAGTGATCCGCCGATTGAAGCGCGAGTCTTTGAGGAATCGCCAGCGGCCACGCTCGCGTACAACCTCGACCACGGCGACGCCCTGCGCCGCCTGCGCCACAGCCACGAGACCAGGGTGCTCGCGCACATAGCCTCGCCCCTCGCCGCGCACGGCGCCCACGAATCCGGGATGCCCGGGAAACATGAGTGCGTCGTCGGTGTACTCGTTGTTGACGCAAAGAATGCCGCGATCGCCACGCGCATCGAGGGGAAAGAAATGGATGGCGTCGCAGTTCTGGCCAAACTGATTACGCTGATGCTCCGCCGCGCGGGCCTCGAAAAGCACACCGTCGGCAAGTCTCGACGCGTCGAGATCCGGGGTCGCTGAGGAAAGGCTCTCACCCCAGCGAATCAGCAGATCGTATGTATAGCCCGGCGGGAGGATGACGGCGTCCGCAGCGCTGCCCGCGATGGCTTTGAAGGCGAGTCCGCGCCCCGCGTCAGCGTGGGCGGACCGTGAGCCGAGCAATCCGCATCCTGTCAGGGTGAGCGGCGCAAGCGCAGCGCCGCTTTGCAGGAGGCGGCGGCGAGTCAGGCGTTGCGCGAGGAGTTCTTCGAAAGACGCTGTCGCAGGTAAGCGTTTTGTCATGGGCCGTGCCGCGATCGGATTACCGACGCCAGCGTAGCCGAATTCTGTGCGACCTTTGTTAATACTGCCCGAGCCACGCTCGCGCTGACGTCGCAGTCGCTCGATCTGCTTCGTGAAATAGTCGGGCTCGTAGCCGAGATAGCGGCGCGCGCCGTCGGGGCGAAGGGTTGCGCGTTGGGAAGGAATGCCGTCAGGAGCCTTTTTGCGCGGTCACCAGCAGCCACTCAACGCTGCCGGGAATCGGAACTGCAGGGGGCGCATAGCGGAAAGTCGCGACCCAGGCGATCAGTGCGTCCTGCACGCACGGCGGTCCAATCGGACGTTCGATATCCGTCGTCCGTCCCTGAACATCGACCGTAAATTCGATGACAAAGCTACCGCTCACCGTACAGCCGTCGGCCAGTTCGAGAGGCGCTGACCGGATCAGTTGCAGCGCCGGTTCGGGCGCGACACGCTCCTCAGGCGGCGTCTGACACGCGCTGAGCGCCAGTGCGAAGCTGCAGGCTGCGAGAAGTTTCGGGTGCGTCACGCGGTCATATTACTGCGCAGACCATCGGCGCGCGCAAGAGCAGACAGCGCTCTATTCCGAGCCCTGAGTGGAGACCGGGCTTGGGGCGCGGGACTTGGGTCCGAGAAGGGCACGTTTCAGGCCCAGCCGAGCCCCGAGCCCAGTCGGCGCTTGAACAAGCGCCATCGTGCCTCTAGCGGCGGCCCGCCACCCTCCGCTCCTCGCTTCCAACCTGTTCTTCCGGCGTGACGCCGAGACGCTTGTGCATAACCGGACTCGTCGTCGTGTATTGCAGGTGCACCTTCTTGCCGGGCTCGAGATGCTCCTTGATCGCGAACGCGGCGAGCGCGGCTTCATGAAAGCCGGACAGAATCAATTTTTTCTTGCCTGCATAGGCATTGATGTCCCCCACGGCGTAAATGCCCGGCACGCTGGTCTGAAACTTCTCCGTGTCGACCGCGAGCTGCTTCTTGTTGATCTCGAGACCCCACTCCGCGATCGGACCGAGTTTCGGGCTCAGGCCGAAGAAAACGAGCACCTGATCGGCGTCAACGCGGCGCACCACGCTGTCGCCGCCGAGCACACTCACCGACTTCAGCACGCCGTCGACCGCGTTCACCTCTTTGACCTGGCCAATCAGCACGTCGGCGCGATGCTCATCGCGCAGGGCGTAGAGCTTCTGCACTGAAGCAGGCGCGCCGCGGAACTCGGGACGGCGATGAACGACGACGACGCTGCGCGCGTGATCGGCGAGCGTGACGGCCCAGTCGAGCGCCGAGTCGCCGCCGCCGAGAATCACGACGTCCTGATCGGCGAACGCTCGCGGATCCTTCACTCGATAGTGGATGTATTTGCCTTCGAGCTCCGCCGCACCCGGGACATCGAGCTTGCGCGGCTGGAAAGAACCTACACCGCCCGCGATGACGACCGCGCCGGCGTCAAACACGGTCGCCGCACTCGTCGCCACCCGGAAACGTCCGTTCTCCTGACGCTCAACCTGCGTCACTTCCTGGCCCAGGTGCAGCCCCGCCCCGAACGGTTTGATCTGCTCGAGCAGACGATCGGTCAGCTCCTGACCCGTGCATACCGGCACGGCGGGAATGTCGTAGATCGGTTTGTCGGGATAGAGTTCGACGCATTGACCGCCCGGCGCCTTCAGCGAATCGACGACATGCGCCTTCAGGCCCAGCAGGCCGAGTTCGAACACCTGAAACAGTCCGCAGGGCCCGGCGCCGACGATCACGGCGTCGGCGTGAATGGCGGGACGTTCGAACTTAAGCGCTGAGTCGTTGTGGATAGCCGTCGACGACACGAGGAGACTCCGTAATAGCGATAGGTTGCAGGACTTGCTGAGACTGGGTGAAACCAGCGGCTTCGAGGAACCCTTTTTCAGCCAGCCATTTGCGGTTGAAAAGGCGCGACTGGTACTTCGCCCCGTTGTCGCACAGCAGGGTCACGATGGTGTGTCCGGGGCCAAGCCGCTTCGCGATCTGCACGGCCGCCGCCACGTTTATGCCGCTCGTGCTGCCGAGAAACAGGCCCTCTTCGCGAAGCAGGCGATACACCGTGCGCACGCATTCAACGTCTGTGACATGCAGCGCATCGTCGATCGGGGCGCCGTCGAGATTGGCGGTGACGCGGCCGATGCCGATGCCCTCGGTGATGGATCCCGGACCGGTCGCCTTCAGTTCGCCGTGGCGCAGCCAATGGTAGAGCGAGCTGCCCTGGGGATCCGCCAGCGTGATCTGCACCTTCTGGCCACGATCGTTGATCTGCCGCTTCAGGTATCGCGAGACGCCGCCGAGCGTACCGCCCGTCCCGGTCGACACGACGAAGGCGTCGAGCCGGCCGCTTGTCTGCGCCCAGATCTCAGGCCCCGTAGTGCGTTCGTGCGCGTCGCGGTTCGCAGTATTGTCGAACTGATTCGCCCATATGGCGCCCGGCAACTCCTGCGCCAGACGGCAGGCGACCTTCTGATAGTGGTTCGGATCGCTGTAGGGGACCGTCTTCACGCGCAGCACTTCTGCGCCAAGCGTCTCGATGATCTGATACTTCTCCGGCGACTGGTTGTCCGGCATCACGATGACGCAACGATACCCTCGGGCGTTGCACACATGCGCTAGTCCGATCCCCGTATTGCCTGCCGTACCTTCCACAACCGTTCCGCCCGGTTTGAGGCGGCCGCTGCGCTCGGCGTCATCGATGATGGCCCGCGCCGCGCGATCCTTCACTGAACCGCCTGGATTCATGAATTCGGCCTTGCCGAAAATCTCGCAGCCGGTTTCGTCGCTGAAGCGACTCAGACGGATCAGCGGCGTATTGCCGATCGCATCCGCGAAGCCGCGGCGCACGCTTTCATTCTGGACGCTCATGCGCTGAGCCTCCCTTCAGGGTTGCCGGCGACTGCGAACAACTCGTTCGAGTCCGCCCGGGTGGAATTGAACCAACGCAGTGTTTCGTGCAGGCGCGCAACTTCACCGACGATCAGCAACGCCGGCGATTCGACCTGCGCAGCGCGGACTTTGTCGGCGAGATCGCCGAGCGTACCGGTCACAACGCGCTGCGTTGCGCGCGTACCTTGTTCGATGACCGCCGCCGCGCGCTCTGCGGGCGCTCCATGCTCGCATAGCTGCGCCAAGATGCTGTTGAGATGGCTCAAACCCATGTAGAAGACCGTGGTTTGCGCCGGTCGCGCGAGCATCTCCCAGTCGAGCCGCTCGGTCTCTCCCTTGCAGTGGCCGGTGACCAGCGTCAGCGCCTGCGCGTGGTCGCGGTGTGTGAGGGGAATGCCGGCATAGGCCGCACATCCCGCGGCGGCGGTGACGCCAGGTACAACTTCGAACCGGATTCCCGCAGCCGCCAGCGCTTCGAGTTCCTCTCCGCCGCGACCAAAGATGAACGGATCGCCGCCTTTGAGCCGGCACACGCGCCGGCCTTCGTGCGCGAGTTTCACGAGAAGTGCATTGATCTCGTCCTGCGACACGTGCGCGGCGCCTGCCGCCTTGCCGACGTAGATTCGCTCAGCGTCGCGTCGGGCAAGATCGAGCACCTCGGCCGAGACGAGCCGGTCGTACAGGATCACGTCCGCGTTCTGCAACGCGCGCAGCGCGCGCAGCGTCAACAACCCCGGATCGCCGGGGCCGGCGCCGACCAGCGCCACTTCGCCAGGTGCGGCGTCCTCTTCCGAGGCTTTCGACAACGAGGCGTTGAGGCGCAGCTCGATTGATTCACTCGCAGGGTCTGCACGCCCCGCCAGCACATCGGCCGCGATCTCCCCGTCAAAAAAGCTTTCCCAGAAGCGGCGACGCCGGCTCACGCTGGCGAGACGCGTCTTCACGACTGGCCGGAACCTTCCGGCCAGTCGTGCGAGGGCGCCGAGACGCTGCGGCAGAAACGATTCCAGCTTCTCGCGGAGGCGTCGAGTCAGCACTGGCGCATCGCCGCTGCTGCCGACTGCAACGACCACCGGCGAGCGATCGACGATGGCCGGCACGATGAAGCGCGACAGCTCGCGGTCATCAACCACGTTGACGGGAATATTGCGCCGATCCGCCTGATGTGCGACCCACGCGTTCACCGCATGCCTGTCGGTCGCCGCGATGGCGAGCCGCACGCCGTTCAGGTGATCGGGTTGAAACTCGGCGGCGAGATGCGTGATCACGCCCTGCGTCGCCTGTTGCGCGAGAGACGCGATCAGCTCTGGAGCGACGACGATCACTCTGGCGCCGGTGCGCAGGAGCAGATCGATCTTGCGCGCAGCGACTTCGCCGCCGCCGACGACAAGCACAGGCTCACCGGCCAGCCGCAGAAATATCGGAAGGTAGTCCATAAGCGCGTTACTGCGCAGCCGCGCGGAGCGGCTCGACCTTGAGCGGAATGACGCGCCGGCGGGGCTGCAGACCGCATTCGCGCGAGTCCGGGTTTTCCCACCACCAGCGGCCCGAACGCGGATCGGCGCCCGGCTCGATCGCACGCGTGCACGGCGCGCAGCCGATGCTCGGATAACCTTTGTCGTGCAACGTGTTGTAGGGAAGATTGCGCGCGTGGATGTAGGCCCACACGTCTTCGTCCTGCCAATCGAGCAGCGGACTCACTTTCCACAAACCGTAGCGCTCGTCCCAGGCGATCGCCTCGCCGAGCGCCCGTTCAGTGGACTGCTCGCGACGCACGCCGGTCACCCACGCCTTGCGGCCTGCAATCGCCCGCTTGAACGGTTCAACCTTGCGGATGTGGCAGCAGGACTGCCGTTCTTCGACGCCGAGATAGAAGCCGTTGACGCCGTTATCCCTCACGTATGCTTCGATCTGCCTTGCGTCCGGATAGAACACCTGGATGCGGCGCTCATAGCGGCGTTCGATCCGGTCGAGCAGCGCGAGCGTCTCATCGTGCAGGCGTCCCGTGTCGAGCGTGAACATCTCGATTTCAGGAACGTAGGTGCAGATGATGTCGGTCAGCACCATCGCTTCCGCGCCGAGGCTGTTCGAGTAAACGACGTCCTGATGCTCACGCAGCGACAGCTCGAGCACCGCGCGGGTGTTCTGAACCAGCGTCTGGAGGCGCGACGACAGGGGCTCAACGCTCATAAAGGGAAGTGGACAATGACTGGTAACTCGTGACCTGAGGCCTGGCTGGTCCTGACCGGTGGCGGCTCTGACCCCGTTCACTGATCACGAGCCACAAGTCACTTCTCGGTCGAATGGACTCTAGCTAACCGGCTTGTCACCAGGGAAAGACCCGTTTGTTCTGTCATGATGCGGGCCCGTTATGACTTTTCGCGCCATATGCGACTAAATTTAAGTGCATGAAACTACAACAATTACGCTACCTCGCTGCGATCGTCGAAAACGATCTGAACATCACCGCTGCCGCCGAACGGCTGCACACGTCGCAGCCTGGAGTGAGCAAGCAGTTGAAGCAGCTCGAGGACGAGCTCGGCTTTCCGATCTTTCTGCGGCAGGGGCGCACCCTCACTCGCGTCACGCCGGCGGGGAAGCGCGTCATCGACCGTGCGCTCAGGATTCTCAGGGAGGTGCAGAGCATCAAGCGCCTCGCTGACGAGCAGAAAGGCGACGAACGGGGCTCGCTCGCGATCGGTACGACCCATACCCAGGCGCGCTACGTATTGCCGCCCGTGATCCGGATCTTTCAGCAGCGCTATCCGGACGTCGAGCTGCATCTGCACCAGGGAACGTCCGAGCAGATTGCGGACATGTCCGTGCGCGACCGCATCGACTTTGCGATCAACACCGGCTCGCAGGAGCTGTTCACGAATCTCGTGCTGGTGCCTTGCTATCGCTGGCACCGGCGCATCGTCGTGCCGCAGGGACATCCGCTCGCAAGCGAGGCGAAAGTCACGATTGAAACGCTCGGCAAAGTATCCGATTGTCACCTACGTGTTCGGTTTCTCCGGCCCCTCTTCGTTGCAGCAGATTTTCGCGCGCGCGGGCGTCACGCCGCATGTGGCGCTCACTGCGCGGGATGCAGATGTGATCAAGACCTACGTACGCCTCGGTCTGGGCGTAGGCATCGTCGCCAGCATGGCGATCGACCCGCGCGAGGACGCAGACCTCGTATCGATTGACGCCTCACATCTTTTCCCCGCGCATTCGACCTGGGCCGGTTTCCAGCATGGCGCTCTCCTGCGAGGCTATATGTACGACTTCCTGCAACTGCTGGCGCCGCATCTCACCAAGCGTCTGATCGACCGCGCCGGCAACGCCTCCACGCCCGCCGACGTCGAGGCGCTGTTCGCGGATGTAGACTTGCCTGTCTATCGGTAGTGAGAGAAGCAGAGAAGAGCCGCGAAAGACCGCAAAAAAGAGCGAATGAATACGGAAGGGTGAGGACCCGCTGGGAATGCTTCTCAGAATTTCGTTCTCGACCTCTTTTGTGCGGTCTTTCGCGGCTAATCCTTCCCATCGATTCTGAACCACATGGCTGACCAACTTCCCGATCGTCCCAAGAGCCGCTCACTGAAGCCGCTGCGTGCGCTGTGGCCCTATTTGCGCGTCTACAAAAAGACGCTTGCGCTTGCAGTCGGCGCATTGCTCGTTGCGTCGGCGGCGATGCTGGTGCTGCCGATCGCGTTCAAGAACGTGATCGATCAGGGCATGGCCGTGCAGGATCGATCGACGATCGATCGGTACTTCGTCGCATTTCTGGCGGCCGCGGCCGTCTTCGGACTGTTCGCCGCGTTGCGCTTCTATCTCGTGACCTGGCTCGGCGAGCGCGTCGTCGCGGACCTGCGCGCAGATATTTATCGGCGCGTCATCCGCATGGACCCGACCTTTTTCGAAGTGACGCGCACAGGGGAAGTCCTGTCGCGACTCACGACGGATACAACGCTCGTGCAGTCGATCGCCGGCGTTAATCTGTCGATCACGCTGCGTTCGACGCTGCAGCTCGTCGGCGCTCTCGCACTGCTGATCGCAACGAGCCCGTCGCTTGCCGGAATGATCCTGCTGCTCATTCCGTTCGTGATCGCGCCGCTCATCATCGTGGGTCGGAAGCTGCGCACCTTGTCACGGCAATCGCAGGATCGCGTCGCCGACACGAGCGGCCTCGCGGGCGAGACGCTCAATGCAATTCAGACCGTGCAGGCGTTTACGCTCGAGGATCTGCACAGCGAGCGCTATGGCAAGGCTGTGGAGGATTCGTTCCTCGTCGCAGTCCGCCGAACACGCGTGCGCGCGACGTTGACCGCTGTCGGAACGATGATGATCTTCGGCGCGGTCACGTTCGTGCTCTGGCAAGGCGCCCATCGGGTCCTTGCGGACGAGATGAGCGGCGGCGAACTGAGTCAGTTCCTGATCTACGCCGTCTATGTGGCCATTTCGGCGGCGTCGCTCAGCGAAATGTGGGGCGAAGTGCAGCGCGCAGCCGGCGCGATGGAGCGGCTCGTCGAGTTGCGCAATGCGACGCCCGCGATCGTCGCGCCCGCGAATCCGCAGCCGTTTCCACTCCAGGCGAAAGGTCGCATCAGCTTCGAGGATATTTCCTTCCGGTACCCCTCCCGGCCCGACTCCCTCGCGCTCGATCGCTTCTCGATAGACATCCGACCGGGCGAGAACGTCGCCTTCGTCGGTCCTTCGGGCGCCGGCAAGAGCACGACTTTTCAGCTGCTGCTGCGCTTCTACGATCCGGCCTCCGGCCGCATCGTCATCGACGGCGTCGACATCGCAGCTGCAAGGCCCGAAGACGTACGCTCACGCATCGGTCTGGTCCCGCAGGAAACCATGTTGTTCGGCGCCAGTGCGCGAGAAAACATCCGCTATGGGAGGCCGACGGCGAGCGACGCGGAAATCGAAGCGGCCGCGCGCGCCGCGGGCGCGCGACTCTTTCGTCCGCCAGCTGCCAGAAGGCTACGACACGTTTCTCGGCGAGCGCGGCGCGCGCCTGTCGGGCGGCCAGCGCCAGCGCATTGCGATCGCACGGGCGCTTTTGAAGGATCCGCCGATCCTGCTGCTCGACGAAGCGACCAGCTCGCTCGACGCCGAAAGCGAACGCTATGTTCAGGAAGCGCTCGAACAGCTGATGGAGCATCGCACCACGATCATCATCGCGCACCGGCTCGCGACGATCCTCAAGGCCGATCGGATCGTGGTGATGGATCATGGCCGGATCGTCGCGATCGGCACGCATGCCGAGCTGCTGGAAAACAATGCGCTGTATGCCCGGCTTGCGGCGCTGCAGTTCGCGGACTTGTCGGCGGGAGAGGCGTTCAGCGGCTGAGGGAGCTGCGGATAGCAAGAATCTCCAAGAACGGCGCCTGGGGAGTAAGGCAACATCTCGCAATCCAGACGAGGAGACGCCTGATGACGACGAACCCGCATCCAATCGCCGCACGCCTCGCCCCGCTGGTCGCGGTGGCGCTGCTCGGAACTATCAATGGCGCCGTTGCGTCGCCCGAAGAGGACCGGCGAATCGTCGCGGACCTCGACACCGAGTATCAGGCCGCCGTGAAACGCAACGACGCCGGCACAATGCGCAGGATTCTCGACGAACGATTCGTTCTGGTGCTCGGCAACGGAACAACCTACACACGCGCCGATCTGCTCGATTCCGCGACCAGCGGCAAGATCACGTATGAGCAGCAGGTCGAAGACCAAGGCACGCAAACCGTCCGGGTTTTTGGCGACACGGCCGTCGTGACCGCGCGCTTGTGGATCAAGGGTGTCAACGACGGCGCGCCATTCGACCGCCGGCTCTGGTTCAGCGACACCTATGTGCGCACGCCGAACGGTTGGCGCTATGTCTTTGGTCAGGCCTCGCTCGCCCTGCCGGCCGAATCCTGACGATCAGCGCACCTCCAGGTGAGGCTGGTCCAGCGTGAGGTTCGCTAACGAGGTTTGGCCGGCGCGCCGCCGAGATGGTTGCCGCCATCGACGATGATGAATTCACCGGTGACCAGCTCCGCGCCTTCCAGCAACCACACGACGGCGCGGGCGACATCGTCGGGCGTGCACACTTTCTGGAGCGGCGCGTTGGCG
The DNA here is from genome assembly GCA_963723505.1 of uncultured Gammaproteobacteria bacterium. GTDB lineage: Bacteria > Pseudomonadota > Gammaproteobacteria > Steroidobacterales > Steroidobacteraceae > Steroidobacter. The sequence continues at coordinate 594,215 of CAVRQU010000010.1, read as the reverse complement.
ATCTGGCGCGCCTTTGCGGCCTCGTAGCGTTCCCCGATCGCCTGCTGCAGCCAGCGCGTCTCTACAAAGCCCGGACATACGGCGTTGACGCGGATCTGCGGGCCGAGTGCGCGCGCCAGCGACAGGGTCATGGTGTTGAGCGCACCCTTCGACGCCGCGTACGCGACCGACGTGCCGATTCCCATGACTGCCGCGATCGATGAAACGTTGACGACCGCGCCTGCGCCCTGCCGACGCATCGCCGGCTCGACCGCACGGATCATCTGAAACGCGCCGATCACATTGACCGCGTAGATGCTCTGGAAGTCGGCCGCATCCAGCGCGCCGAGATCGGCGTGATCGAAGGCGACCTTCGTCGTCCCGGCATTGTTGACGAGCGCATCAATTCGTCCCCAACGCTGCAGGGCTGCGTCCGCCATCCGGCGACAATCCCCATCCTCGGCGACGTTCGCACGCACGAGCAGCGTCTCGACCCCGTGCTCCTCGCACTTGCGCGCGGTCTCTCTCGCCGCCGCTTCGCTCTTCGTGTAATTGATGACGGAACGACAACCGCGCTTCGCAAGCTCGATGGCGCAGGCCGCGCCGATGCCGGTCGCTGATCCCGTGACGATGCAAACGCTGTCTCTCAATTCCATGGCGTCTCTTCCGAAACGACTCCGAGTTGACCGTTGCGCGTTGTCCGTTGTCCGAAAGACGGCGAGCCGTTGGATGAGACCGTCCTGCGCACAACGCACAACGCAGAACGGACAACGACGCCGCACACCGCACACGCTGTATGTCACGCGTTGCGCTGCGCGCGCTCGAGCGTCCAGTGGGTCAGCAGATCGAGGAATGCCGCGCCGCGCTGCAGGCTGTTCGTTGTGAACTTCGTGCCGCAGCCCCGGATAGATCACCAGCTTCTTGTCAGCGGATCCGAGGCGGTCGAACAGAACCTGCGAGCCGTGCGACGGCGCAATCTCGTCCGCCTCGCCGTGCACGACCAACCAGGGAATGTTGAGTTGCGGCGCGGCTTCCCGGCACCGCTCGCAGGCTGCGGCGAACTCTACGATAAGCCGCAGGCTCGCGGTGGGCGGAATTTTCGCGTCGGTCGCATATGCACGCTGCACGGATTCGTCGCTCGAGATCTTTGCAGCGTCCAGCCTGAGCGGAATGCGTACGCGCGGGAAGACTTGTGCGGCGAAACGAAAGAACGGATTGAGCGGGTTCGGCCCTCGCCGGAACACTTCGAGCGAATTGCTTGACGTAATGACTCCCGCGATGGCCGCTGGCGAGTTCACAGCTGCGAGCGTCGCCACGATCGCCCCCATGCTGTGTCCCCAGATGAACAACGGCGCCTGAGCCAGATGCGTACGAACGGCGCGTGCTGCGGCCTGCAGGTCGTCAACGAAATCATCGAAACGCGCAACGTGCGCTCGCACACCCGGCCGATCGCCATGGCCGCGCTGATCGAATGCGAAACACGTAACGCCGCGCTCGCCGAGCGTTCGCGCAATGGATTCATACCGACCTGCGTACTCCGCCAGGCCGTGAACGATGATCAGCGCTGCTTTGGGCGCACTCGCGGGAAGCGCAAAGCCCGGAAAGCATGTATCGAGGAGCTGCGGCATGCGCCTGTATGTCGGAATCGCTCCGCCATAGCAAGCGGCCGATCAAAACGCCGCCGCCAGGGAATGCGGACCTACGAAGCCCGGCGCAACGGCGCGACCCCCACGTCCACGGCGCTCTGGTAGGCGACGGAGAAGTCCTCGAACGCCGTGAGCGCAACCTGAAGGTCAGCCTCTTCGGGCATTTCGAACGCATCAAAGCCGCAGCGCGCCATGTAGAACAATTGGTCGCGCTGGATCTTGCCGACGGCGCGCACCTCGCCAGTGAACTTGTAGCGCTTGCGTAGCAACTGCGCCTGGCTGTAGCCGCGGCCTTCCGCAAGGCCGCCGAATTCGATCGCGACCAGGCTGATCCGCAGGAAATCATGTTCGAGCGCTGCGACCGGATCCGCCGGCCCGAGGCGCACGCCCAGACGACCGTCCCACAGCCACCAGCGTTCGCGCTCTTCCTGCCAGCGGGCAAATGGCAGGATCAGCGCACGTTCGCGGCCTTGCGGATCCTCATCCGCATAGCGCCACTCATCGACGACGATGTCACGCTGCTTTATGAGACGGCGCATAGACTCGTGCCTTGAAAGGAGCTATGCCGATGCGGCGGAAGGTGTCGATAAACCGTTCGCCTTCTTCGCGCTCGGCGACATAGACATCGAGAATCCGCTCGACCGTTTCGGCCACTTCAGCGTATGCGACCGACGGACCGATCACCTGACCGATCGCCGCATCCTGGCCGCTCGACGAGCCGCCGAGCGTGATCTGGTACCACTCCTCGCCGCCCTTATCGACGCCGAGGATGCCGATGTGGCCGACCGAATGATGACCGCATCCGTTCATGCAGCCCGACATCTTCAGTTCGATGTCGCCGAGATCGTAGAGATAGTCGAGATCGTCGAAGCGCTCGTTGATCTGGCTTGCGATCGGAATCGACCGCGCGTTCGCCAGCGCGCAGAAGTCGAGACCGGGGCAGCAGATCATGTCGGTCAGCGTGCCGATGTTCGGCGTCGCCAGATCAACGCCTTTGAGCTCGCTCCACACCGCGAACAGGTCGCGCTGACGCACATCTGCGAACAGCAGGTTCTGATCGTGCGTTGAACGCACGAAGCCAAGCGAATACTGATCGGCGAGATCGGCGACGCGCTCCATTTCCTCCGTCGGTGATATCGCCAGGCGGACGGGTCGGCGACTTGAGCGACACAAACACCGCGCGATAGCCAGCCACCTTATGGCGCTTCGTGTTGCGCTGATACCAGTTGCGAAATTCGGTCGGCCTGCCCGAGAGCACGTCTACGTCTGCAGCGACTCGTAGTTGCGGCGGCGTAAAAAACGCCTGGATGCGCTCGACCTCAGCCGCGTCGTACACCGGCGCCGTGTCGCGCGCCGCGCTGCCACTCTGCTTCGACCATTTCGCGGAATTTCTGCGGGCCGACCGCCTTCACGAGAATCTTGATGCGCGCCTTGTGAATGTTGTCGCGCCGGCCTTCGAGGTTGTAGACGCGCAGGATCGCTTCGAGATAGCCGAGCAGATCCTGCTTCGGCAGGAATTTGCGGATGACATGGCCGACCATGGGCGTGCGCCCGAGCCCGCCGCCGACCAGCACTTCGAAGCCGACTTCGCCCTGCACGTTCCGCACCAGATGCAACCCGATGTCGTGCACCTTCGAGGCGGCCCGATCCTGCGGCGAACCGGTCACCGCAATCTTGAATTTGCGCGGCAGATACGAGAACTCAGGATGCAGCGTCGCCCACTGGCGGATGTATTCGCACCAGGGACGCGGATCCTCCAGCTCATCGGGCGCGACCCCGGCAAGATGATCGGCCGTGACGTTGCGAATGCAGTTGCCGCTCGTCTGGATCGCGTGCATCTGCACGGTTGCGAGCAACTCGAGGATGTCCGGCACGGTTTCGAGCTTCGGCCAGTTGAACTGGATGTTCTGCCGCGTGGTGAAGTGGCCGTAGTTGCGATCGAACTCACGCGAGATGCGCGCGAGCATGCGCACCTGCCGCGTCGCAAGCAGCCCGTACGGAATCGATATGCGGAGCATCGGCGCATGGCGCTGGATGTAGAGGCCATTGCGCAGCCGCAAGGACTGAAATCGTCTTCGGAGAGCTGCCCGGCGAGAAAGCGGCGCGTCTGGTCACGGAACTGCGCGACGCGTTCGTTCACCAGCCGCTGATCGATGGCGTCGTACTGGTACATGGCCGGACTCTAGCCGCGCCGGTCAGAACCAGTGAAATATGGTTTGGATATGTGCTGATACCGAAGCGGAAGCGGTTAGCGGCGGCGGCTAGTCGGAAATCGCAACCTGAGCCCCATTCTTGCTAACCGCGAACCGCTAATCGCTAACCGCTGGTCTGCGGCGCACCAATCCTTCCTGAGCCGTCGAGGCCACTAACCGCCCGTCGCGACTGAAAATACTGCCGCGGGCGAAGCCGCGCGAACCGCAGGCTGTCGGGCTGTCCAGCACATACAAGAGCCATTCGTCCGCACGGGCCGGCCGATGAAACCACATCGCATGGTCGATGCTCGCCATCTGCAATTCCTTGCGGCTGACTGACAAGCGTGCGTCCATGCCGGCCGCTCCGAGGAGATAGTAGTCGGAGGCATAGGCGAGCAGGCAGCGATGCAGTACTTCATCGTCCGGAACGCGGTCGATCGCCCGAAACCAGATCTTCATATGCGGTTCCCGGGGAATCTCCGCAGTCGGATCCGGCAGCACTGCGGGCCGAAATTCGAACGCGCTTCTTTGCGCATGGAAGGGCCGGGGCCGATCCGGCGCCTTCTGCTTCAGCTCCTCCACCGCCGTCGCCATGTCCGGCAGCGACTCAGGATCCGGCGCGAGCGGCATCTCGCCCTGGCGGTCGATCGCATCCTCCGCGATCTGAAACGAAGCAGACATGTGAAAGATCTGCTCGCCGCGCTGAATAGCGACGATCCGGCGCGAGGAGAAGCTGGTTCCGTCGCGGCTGCGGTCGACTTCGTAGACGACGGGCAGATCGGGATCGCCGGCCCGCAGGAAATACGCGTGCAGCGAATGCACCATGCGCTGTCTCGATCGTCGCGTACGCCGCCATGAGCGCCTGGCCCAGCACCTGACCGCCGAACACGCGTCGGTGTCCGGGATCCCGGCTCTCGCCACGAAATAAATCGAGTTCAAGCCGTTCAAGCCGCAGGACCTGCAGCACGTCTGCGAGGAGAGGATTCATTTGGAAGTGAATGGCGGACAGCGGACGGCGGACAGTGCAGCGGGTGGGAACGCAATTGGCAATGCAGGCGCAAATACAGGACTCAAGCGGAGCGTGAACGATCCCAGCTGTCCTTCACTGTCCGCCGTCCGCTGTCCGCTGCTCACTAATCGGGCACGCCCAGGCGCTTGTGCATGATCGGGCTCGTCGTCGTGTATTGCAGCGGAATCTTCTTTGCGGGATTCAGGTGCGCGGCGACGGCGAACGCAGCGAGCGCCGCCTCATGAAAGCCGGACAGGATCAGCTTCTTCTTGCCCGGATAGGTGTTGATGTCGCCGACGGCGAACACGCCCGGAATATTCGTCTGGAATTTCTCTGTATCGACGTGAATCGCACGCTTGTCGATGCCGAGTCCCCATTCTGCGATGGGCCCGAGCTTCGGATGCAGCCCGAAAAACGTCAGCACGTGATCGCACGGCAGCTCCTCGATCTGCCCGTCTGCCTTCTTCACGCGCACGCCGCGGAACGCGTCGCCTTCGGTCATCAGCGAATGCGCGATCGCTTCGACATAGCGCATGCTGCCGTGCGCCGCCAGATCGCTGCATCTTCGCGACCGACGCCGGCGCCGCGCGGAACTCGGGCCGTCGATGCACGAGCGTCACGCTGCGCGCTTTGCCTGCGAATTCGAGCGTCCAGTCGAGCGCGGAATCGCCGCCGCCGAAGATCACGAGCCGCTTGCCGGTGAAATCCGCGGCGCTCTTCACCTTGTAGTGAACGTGCCTGCCCTCGAACGCTTCGCAGCCCTCCACGCCCAGCTTGCGCGGCTGAAACGATCCCAGGCCGCCCGCGATGATGACGGTGCGCGAATGAAAGCGCGTGTCGCGCGACGTGCGCAGCAGGAACGTGTGGTCCTCGAGCATTTTCAGCTCCGCGACTTCCTCGCCCAGATGAAACTGCGCGTTGAACGGCTTCGCCTGCTGCATCAGCCGATCGACCAGCTCCTGCGCGCCGCACACCGGCAGCGCGGGGATGTCGTAGATCGGCTTTTCCGGATAGAGCTCGCTGCACTGCCCGCCCGGATGCTTCAGCGAATCGATGATGTGCGCGCGGATGCCGAGCAGTCCGAGCTCGAAGATCTGAAACAGACCGCAGGGTCCCGCGCCGACGATGACGACGTCGGCCTGAATTGCGCCGTCAATGACCGTGCTGCCGGGGCTCTCGCTCAAGAACGTCTCCTGTTGAAAATCATGCCGCCGCGGGTACGGCGGGCGGGAGATTCTATACGAGAGCGAAGTCACGGGTGACTGGTGACGGCGATCGCGGCAAAGGCCCTCTTATGAAACCGGCCGACGCCGTCGGCGTTCGCAGCAGGAGTACTCCGTCAGCACTGTTCGAAAGCCACTTTGTATTGCGAGCCCGTCTTTCGACCGGTTGCATCGGTGCAAGGTCGCGGGAGTCGACATGCGCGGAGCTCCCTAGGGCGCTCCTGCGACGGTAGGCTCGCTCTGCGAGCAACTCGGATCGCCCTCTGCCGAGCGATCGGCCTGCCGCCGAAGGCCGCCTGCGAGCGCGGCGAGCCGGTTGCAGCAGGCATTACAGTTCAGGATCGGCTTGATGTTTCTACACAATTTCCGCTCGGTCCGACGGTCCGCGTCGGCGATCTCCTGTCGCAGAATGCAGCGATCTTCTGTGGCGCGTCGTCTCGCGCGATGAAGCGAACGTTGCGCCGCGACCGAGCGCATTGTCGGTCGCGCGACAGCGTGGAAGAATCGGCGCGCCCGCAGTTGCTCAATGCGAGAACCGTGCTATGCGACTCAACGTCAATGGCGAAGAACACGTGGTGAAAGACGTCGACGGATCGACGCCGCTCTTGTGGGTGCTGCGCGATAGCCTGGGACTTGTCGGCACGAAGTACGGCTGCGGCGTCGCGCAGTGCGGCGCATGCACGGTGCATCTGAACGGCGCGGCCGTGCGCTCCTGTTCAGTGCCTGCGAGCGCAGCGGTGGGACAGAAGATCACGACGATCGAAGGTCTTGCCGGTCCCGACGGGAAACTGCATGCACTGCAATCCGCGTGGATCGAACATGACGTTCCGCAATGCGGCTATTGCCAGGCCGGACAGCTCATGTCCGCCGCGGCGCTCCTGAAACAGCATCCCAATCCGACGGACGCCGACATCGACGCGGCCATGATCGGCAACATCTGTCGTTGCGGCACGTATCCGCGCATCCGCAAAGCCATCCACGCCGCAGCGAAACAGGCTCACGAGTGAGGCGGACATGAAGGCGCACGCACAGTCGAATTACTCTGCAGAGACCGAAGCGCTCGAGATGCTCTGCGCCGCCCAGACGCACGCTCGCTCGGGCGTCGATCGGCGTTCGTTCCTGAAGCTCGTCGGGGTCGCCGGCGGGGGCCTCGTGCTCGGCGTTCTATCTGGGCGATCGGGCGACCGCGCTCGCGAACCCGAAGAGCGGCGAATCCGGATTCGTCCCGAACGCGTTCCTTCGTATCGCTCCCGATGGAACGATCGTGATCTATTCCAAGGGTCCGGAGATCGGCCAGGGCGTGAAGACCTCCTTCCCGATGATCATCGCCGAGGAACTCGACGCCGACTGGTCCCGAGTGCGCGTCGAACAGGCTGCAGTGAATCCTGCGGTCTTCGGTCGTCAGAGCGCCGGCGGTTCACGCTCGATTCCGATGGCGTGGGATCAGTTGCGCCGCGCGGGCGCGACGGGCCGGGCCATGCTGATCGCCGCGGCTGCGCAGGAATGGAAAGTGTCCGAGTCCGAGTGCTCGACGCAAGACAGCACGGTGCTGCACGAAGCGTCGAATCGGCGTCTGAGTTACGGCGAGCTTGCAACCAAAGCTGCGGCGTTGCCCGTTCCCGATCCGGCGTCATTGACGCTGAAGGACCGCAAAGACTTCAGGCTGCTCGGCCGGCGCATCGGCGGCGTTGACAACCACAAGGTCGTCACGGGCCAGCCGTTGTTCGGCATCGATCAGGTCGTGCCGGGCATGCACTACGCCGTGTTCGAAAAGTGCCCGGCGGTCGGAGGCAAGGTGAGGGAGGCAAATCTCGAAGAGATCGGAAAATTGCCTGGCGTCACACATGCATTCATCGTTGAAGGCACGGGCAAGCCCACCGAAGTGATGCCCGGCGTGGCGATTCTTGCGAAGTCGACATGGGCGGCGATGAACGCGAGGCGCATGCTCAAGGTGGAGTGGGACGAATCCGGCGCGTCGAAGGATAGCTGGACAAAGGCCGTCGAAGACGCGAGGAACCTCTCGAAGCAACAAGGCGCCGAGACGCTGAAAACGGCCGGTGATTTCGACAAGGCGATCGTTGAAGCGACGATCGCGGAAGGTTTCTATACGTATCCGTTTCTCTCACACGCGCCCCTCGAGCCGCAGAACTGCACCGCCTCGTACGACGCGGGCTCAGTCGAGATCTGGGCGCCCACGCAGACGCCCGATAGCGCGCTCGCGCTGGTCGCGGGCGTGCTTGGCATACCGAAGGAAAAGGTCACGATCCATCAGACGCGCGTCGGCGGCGGTTTCGGTCGTCGCCTGATGAACGACTACATGTGCGAAGCCGCGTGGATTTCCAGGCAGGCCAAAGTCCCCGTGAAACTGCAATGGACGCGCGAGGACGACATGCAGCACGACTTCTATCGGGTCGGCGGCTTCCACTCGTTCAAAGGCGGCGTCGATGCGAACGGCAAACTCATCGCGTGGCAGGATCACTTCGTCACGTTCACGCAGGACGGGCAGAAACCCGCGCTTGCGGGCGGATTGAGCGGCGAAGAGTTTCCCGCGCAGCTCGTACCGAACGTGCGCATCACGCAATCGAAGCTGCCGCTCGCGATTCCCACCGGGTGGTGGCGCGCGCCGGGCTCCTGCGCAATCGCGTTCGCCATTCAATCGTTCCTGCATGAGTGTTCGGTCGCAGGCAACCGCGATCACCTGCAATTCCTGCTTGACGTCATGGGTGAACCGCGCTGGCTGCCGCCGAATACCGAGTTCGCGCTCAACACGGGGCGCGCCGCGGGAGTGATCAGGCTCGCCGCGGAGAAAGCCGGCTGGGGAAGAACGCTGCCGAAAGGTCGGGGTCTCGGCCTTGCCTTCCACTTCAGTCACGCCGGCCACTTCGCCGAGGTCGCTGAAGTCAGCGTCGACGCGAATCGCAAGCTGACGGTGCATCGCGTAACGGTCGCAGGCGACATCGGCCCCATCGTGAACATGAGCGGCGCCGAAAACCAGGTCGAAGGCTCAGTGATCGACGGCTTCAGCACGGCGATGGGACTGTCGATCTCGATCGAGAACGGCCGCATTCAGGAGACGAACTTCGACCGCTATCCGCTGTTGCGCATCGCGAACGCGCCGCAGATCGACGTGCATTTCATTCAGAGCGACTACCCGCCGACCGGCGTCGGCGAACCGGCGCTGCCGCCGGTCGCACCGGCCATCTGCAACGCGATTTTCGCCGCGACTGGCCATCGCGTGCGCACGCTGCCGCTGACGAAAGAAGGGTTCACCGTCTGACGGGCAGGGACCGTCAAGAAGGACATCGTCGGGAAGGACTGCCCTCGAGTCCGGACCGTCGTCGCGAGGGACATTGTCGGGCGAGGACACTGTCGGGGAGGACGGTGTCGGGCAAGACGACCTTTGGTCGTCGAGTCAGAAGTTCTGTCCCGACGACGGTGTCGTCTCACCCGCCGAAGGCCTACTCGCGGACGCCTTCTCGCCGAAGGCCAGGCGGAGAGGCGAAGGCCCTCTCGCTCCGAGCCGAACCGACTGGCTGAGGCCTGATCCGCCTTATCAGCCGCCAGATCACGTCCGGACTGAACACCGCGCCAGGCGGTTTCAGCAGATGCATCACCTCGTAGAACCGCTCGGCGATCAGTTCGTCGCGCCCACAGGCGACGAGCACTTTGCCGGTGTACCAGTGCATGAAGCGCATGACTGGGCTGCGGGGTCCGATCGTCTCGCTGAATCTGAAGTCTTCGCCAGTGGCCAATTGCCACGGCATGTCGGCGACGCGCGCCGCCTTCGCGAAGAAGCTGCGCCACAGCCCCGCGCGGCCGCCCTGCTCCCGCAGGCACTGATCGAGCACGTCCGCGTACATTGAGGCGGCGCTCATCCCCTGACCGTAGATGGGATTGAAGCTGCACAACGCGTCGCCGAGCACCAGCAGCCCTTCCGGAAAGCGGCGCAGCTTCTCGTAGTGTCGACGCCGCGAGGCGGCGTAACCGTAGCGCACAATGTCGCTCAACGGCTCAGCGCGCTTCAGCGCGTCGTACACGTCCGGCGCGGGCAAGCTCTTTGCGAATTCGAGAAAGCCGGCCGCATGTCCCGGCGGATGATCGCCGTGCATACCGACCAGCGTCGCCATCCAGCGATTGCCGCCCTCGTCCGGTTCGAGCGGCAGAATGAGCGCGCCCCGCTTCGCCGGCGGCTGTGCAATCACGTAAAGGATCTTCCAGTCGAGCGACGCCTCGGGCGCGCGGAAGATCGCGGTCGAATATCCGACGTCGATTTTGACGTTCGTCTCCTGCGGACGCCTGAATCCGCAGGCTTCGATCTCCGTCGGCGTGCGCGAGCCGCGTCCTGTGGCGTCGATGACGAGATCCGCGTGCAACTCCGTCGCGGGTTCGCCGCGCGGATGCGCGCGGACGCCGACGACCCGGTCGCCGTCGAACTTGAGCCCGCCGAAGCTCCATTCGTTGAGGATCCGAACGTTCCGCAGACGACGCAGATGCTCAGCGACCGTCCATTCGATCAGCGGTCGGCTTGCCAACAATCCTTCGAGCCGGCTGTCAAAGCGGCGCTTCCAGACGCCGAAGTGAAGCCAGCGCATGTCGCGCCCCATGTTGACCGAGCAAGCGCCGGCTGCGAGGAGCGCGTGGCGGATCTCGGGAAACAGGCGAAACAGCGTCTGCTGTCCACGCAGCAGCAATCCATGCGCATGTCGGCCCTGCGGCACGCCGCGACGAAACTCGGGCGACGCTGTGTGGGCGTCGCGCTCAATGATCGTGACGGACTTGAAGTGATTCGCGAGGACCCGTGCTGCGAGCAACCCGGCCATGCTCCCGCCAATGACGATCGCACGGCCTGATTTGTCATGCTGCATTGCGCTGCTCCGTCGGTGAAGTGACCGGAGCAGGCTAGGCGCGGCCTCCGCCGCCGGAATCCACGCAACGGCGGAATACGCCGCTCACTTTCGACAGGACACGATCGGCCCGAATGGACAATTCGCGGTTGCGAAAGACCGGGCGAGCCGCGAAAGACCGCAAAAAAGAACTCTGAAACAGAATCAGTCGGACTACAGCGCTTCTTCGCGAGGCCCTTTCCAGATTTCGGATTCGAGTCGACTCGTCCGTTCCTTTTTGCGGTCTTTGCGGCTCTTGTTACTACTTCGGCTTCGTCAGCCCGCGCTGCACGGCGAACAGCGCCGCCTGGGTTCTGTCCTCGAGCTTCAACTTTGCGAGGATCGTGCTGACGTAGCCTTTGACCGTGCCTTCGGTGAGATGCAGCTGATCGCCGATCTGGCGGTTGCTCATGCCGCGCGCGATGAGATCGAGCACGCTGCGTTCGCGCTGCGTCAACAAGGCCAGCGGATCCGCCTGACGATTGCGCAACTGTTCGATCAGGGAGCGTTGCGCAAGCGGATGCAGCCAGGTTTGTCCGCCGGCGACGGTCTGCAGCGCGGTCACGAAATCAGCCTTCGTCACATCCTTGAGGATGTAACCCTGCGCGCCCGCGGCCACGATCTCGCGCACCTGACCTTCCTCGGCGTAGCTGGTCAATGCAATTACTTTGACGTGAGGCGCGGTCGCACGGATCACACGGATCGCATCACTTGCCGCCATGCCCGGCATCTTGAGATCCATGAGCACGATGTCGGGCGACAGACGGCGCACCGCTTCGCACGCCTCATCCCCGTTCGATGCTTCACCGACGATCACGAACTCTTCATCGTCGTCGAGCAGCGCGCGCAGGCCTTCCCGTACGATGCCGTGGTCGTCCACGAGCAACAGACGAATGGCCTTCGCCTGCGTCACGGGGCGACTGTCAGCAATGGAATGCGTATGCATACGATCGTTCCTCGCCCTGGTTGAGATTGAACTTCGCAGACTCCGCCGAGAACAGCGGCGCGCTCGCTCATGGTTTGCAGGCCGATGCCCTGCCCTCCGTCGCCGCCCGTGCGTTCGACCCTTTCGAAACCGCGACCGTTGTCCTGCACGCTCAGGGTCAGGACGTCCGCGTCGATCGCGGCGCGCACGTCGACGCGTTTGGCGCCCGAGTGGCGAATTGCGTTCGACAGCGCCTCGCGGCAGATCAGATACAAGCCCTCCTCCAACGCGACCGCCTGTGAACGATAGTGTGCGAAGTCGACGCGAATGGAGGGCGTGTGCGGCGCAAGCACAACCGCAAAGCGCTGAAGCGCGGCGGCGAGACCCATGGCTTTCACGTCCGCAACGCCGGCCGTGGGCGCCGGCGCGGCGCTCTCAGTCACGGGCGCATCGGGCCGCAGCTCACGAAGCAGTGCACGCATTTCGGAGAATGCGAGTCGCGACAATTCTTCCAGTCGGCGCGCGCGCCGTTCGCCTTCGGCTGGATCGCGGCGCCACGCAGAAACGAGCGACTGCGACATGAGGCTGATCGACGACAACGCCTGGCTGACGGCGTCGTGCAGATCCCGCGCCAGCCGCTGGCGTTCCCGCATGACGGCCGCCTGGCGCGCCTCGCATGACAGCTGCGCGTTCTTGATCGCGACTGCAAGATAGTCCGCGACGATCTGGATGCTCTCCACATCGTCCTCGTCGAACGGATTCAGACCTTCAATGTTGATGCAGCCGAAGACCTCGTCGCCGAGCACGATCGGCGCTGCAAGCTCGCACCGCACGTTGATCGGCAGCGGAGGCGGCGCGTAGCGCGGATCCTTGCGCACGTCGTTGACGACCTGCGCCTCGCGCGACGTCACGGCGGCGCCCGTGACGCCTTTCGTGACCGGCAGCGCGTACGGCGTTTCGAACACATCGCGATACGCGCCGGCGTGCGAACAGAACAGCAGGTGATCCTCTTCGCCGCGGATCGAGCAGCGGGATGACGACGTTTGGATATCCGAGGTAATCGTGAATCGTCTGCGCCGCCGTAGCGACCAGCTCCTCGGGCTCGAGCCCTGCGGTGACGACATGCGCCATGCGCGCGATCAACCGCATTCGTTCCGTACGCCGCTGCTCTCGGCCGTAACGCAAAGCGTTCTGGATCGCGATCGCGGCATGTCGGGCGAATACGCGCAGCGTCTCCACATCGCTCTGGCGGAACCGCCGCGGCGGCGGCGCGCCCGAGACCGAATACGCCGACCAGTTCGCCCTTCGGTCCGGGAATCGGAACGCCAATCACCGCATCATCGGCGTGCTCATGCAGCGATATGTGCTCGAGATCGCCATAGCGGTCGACGATGACTGGCTTGCCGGTGACCAGCACGCGACCGATGAGACCTTCGCCGGGCTCGAACTCCAGTCCGAGCTCGATCTCCGGCAGCCGATGAACGGCTTCGATCTGCACGACATGACGCTGCGGAACGTACAAACCGATCGTGCCTTGAACCGCGCCGAGCAGACCGCACGCACGCGTGAGGATGCTGGTGAGCAACGGACGCAGTTCGAGTTCGCTCGCGATCTCCTCGAGGATCGAATTGAAAGGCTCGCCGAACCCGGCCGCATCCAGCACTTCCACATTCACACTGCGATGCTTCACACCAGATTCCTGCAGCGAACGACACACGCGCAGTATTCGCCCCGCGCGCACCGCGTTCAAGCAAAAACAGGCCGGGACTGACTTTGGTCAGTCCCGTAGTCATGTCTTCGGCTTGTGAGTCTGCGCCGGCGAGGCTGCGCCCTCCAGACGCCCTTCCGCCACCAGAGGCAGCAACGAACCAATGATCTTGCGCACGGCGTCCCGCTCACGCCCGACCATGCGACGCAGCGGATTGCCGATGATGGCGTCTCCCAGCGCGGCCATCGTGACGAACAGCGTCGCCGACGTGACTCGCTCGTGAACATGCTGCGCATCGGCGCCCGTTTCGGCGCTGCGTTCGACGCTATCGATGTAATCGCGCACGACTTCGCCGACCGGCGTCAGACGTCCGGTTTCTCCGGACAAGATGATCCAGGCCGCAAGCCGCCCCGCCCCGCCGCGATCGAACGCGTCGAAAACGATGTCGACGAAGTCGCGCATCTCGCCCTTGCCGGCCCGGAGCCGCATGACGGCCGATTCGATCGTAGCGGTGAGTTCACTCATCATCTGACGCATCAGCTCGGACTGCAGGCCGGCCGCCGACCCAAAATGGTGAATGAGGTTCGTATGGCTCATCCCGAGGTCCGTCGCGACCGCCTGCAATGTAACGGCGTCGGGTCCGTCGGCGAGCAACAGACGACGGGCGGAAGCGAGCGCCAGCGTGCGAGCTTCTTCAGGCGTGCGGCGCACCCGGCGCCCCTGAGCTCTCTTATGTCCGGGCGGTTTTTTCTGCCTTTTCACTATTGACACTACTCTCAGTAAGAAACTTCTAATAGCCGCCCGATCCTGGCCCGGATGCTTCCATGACCGCAGTGACGCCCACCGACCTCACCATCACACCGCGAGATCTGAAGATCGACCGCGAGGCCCGCAACGCCCGCTGGTGGCACGGCGGCGACCCGATCGCGACAGCATATTTCAATGCTCTGTCAGCGGCGTTCCCCCAGGGCGAAACCTTCTTCATCGAGACCGTGCGTCGGTTCCGCGACCAGACCGATCAAGGGCTGCAGGAACAGATCGCTGCATTCATCAGGCAGGAATCGATGCACACGCGTGAGCACGTCGTGTTCAATCGCCTGATCAGGAATGCGGGTTATGACACGTCCGCAATGGATGCAGAAACGCGTCGTCGCATCGATCTCGCCCGCTCGCGTCCGCCCATCGTCCAGCTCGCCATCACCGCCGCCCTGGAGCATTTCACTGCAATTATGGCGCATTCGCTCCTGACCGAAGCGAAACCGATGCCCGGCGCACCGGCGGAGGTCCTGCGTCTGTGGCAGTGGCACGCCATCGAGGAGATCGAGCACAAGGCTGTCGCCTACGATACGTTTCTCGCCGCGTCGAAGCACATGTCCTCATTCAGACGCTGGGCGGTGCGATGCCATGTCATGGGGCTGATCGGTCTGCAGTTCTGGTACGCCAACTTCCAGCGGATGGCGGATTTTTTCCGTCAGGACCAGATGAACAACACGCGCACGTGGCTGCGAGTCGCAAAGTATCTGCTGATCAGCCCCGGCATGATGCGACGAATCTTTCTGCCGTATCTGAGTTTCTTCCGCCCTGGCTTCCACCCCTGGCGTCAGGACGACCGCAAGCTCATCGGCGAGGTCGAACGCACGCTCGCGATTTCAGACTCCGGAGTGTGAAGGTTGCTTTGACAACGCCAGACTGAGTTTTCTCCCGCAGCCCGCGCACGGAAAATCCGTACAGCACGCCCCGCTTTTCCGGCGGCACAGTCGCCCTGCGGGTCGCCTGAGCCGACGCTCCGTCAGGACGCGATCTGGGGCTTCAAGCGAATCGACCGATCGGCGGCGCATCGCCCGCGGACCCTTCATCCGTACGGATGAGGCTCACATCGCCTTGCCGGGAGAAGAATCAATGAATGCGATCACCGTCAATACGTTTCCAGGCGTCAATTCGTTCACTTCCGCTCGCAGCTGGTTTCTGGCGCTCATCGTAGTGTTGCACGTGGGGTTTTTCTGGGCGCTCAGCAACGGTCTTTCGATCGGGTCTTTCGTCGAGATCCCGCGCAGAACCGTCATCGACAATCTGCCCGTTCCTTCGAAACCTACGCGTCCGGAGCGCGTCATCGATGACGTACCGATCAGGCACGCGTACACGCCGAGGCCCGAGCAGCCGCGGCCGCTATTTGAAGAGGAAAAAGGAACGCCGATCGAACAGGTTGTCGATACGCCTCCCCTGGTGGAGCGCGGGCCGGCAGTTGCGCCCACCCCTGTCGTGGTCGAACCTGAAGTCGACCCGCGCACAGGCCTGAGCGAGCCGCTCTATCCGTCGCAGGAAATCCGGATGGGACACGCCGGCGCCGTCGTGCTCCTGGTCGAAGTGCTTCCGAACGGACGAGTTGGAGAAGTGCGCCTTCACCAGTCGAGCGGCTTCCCCAGGCTCGACGATTCCGCGATTCGCGAGGCTCGTCGCTGGCGACTGCGCCCTGGTGCGCGCGACGGCGTGCCTACGACGATGTGGAAGGAGATACCGGTAACGTTCCGGCTGCAGGATGCCGTGAAGCTCTAGATTGCGGCGCGCAGCGCCGCGTGTAAGGTGTAGGCGTGTAACGTGTATCGCCAAGAAACGTGCGCGGTTACACCCTGCACTTTACACGTCCACACGTTCTTTCGATCACTCCTTCTCCGGGACGAACAAGAGATCCTGGTAGTCGAAGCTGAAATCTGCGAGCGGCGAGACGGCGCGCATCGTCATCCGATCGATCGACCCGTCGGGCTTCAGCGCGAACGTGACGTACGTGTCTTCGATCGTTCGATCCGCCCACCGGGTCCTGAACGTGTCGTAGCGTACGTGCTCCAGCGGACCTGACAGCTTTGGCGTGTTGTGGAAGCGGATGTTCAGGTCATTCGCCGCTTTCTCAATCGTGACCGACCCGTACCAGGCGTCACGATACGTTCCTGCGTAGCGCTCGATCGGCAGAGAGGGTCCCTTGCCTGCTTCAGCTTGCCCCTCCGGCGTCGCCGAGCCGGCAGCCAACTGCTCGCGGCCCTTGTCCAGTCTTGCCGTTTGCACCTGCTTCGCGCCCTTGATCCAGTCGGGGCTGCTCAAACCGAAGTAGTGATCGAGCAGTCGGTACTGCATGGCCGCCAGGGCGAAGGTCTCCTCCGAGTTCGTCATGATCGCGAACGCCACGTCGCGTTTTGGCGCAATGACGATCTGGGTGACTGAGCCAGGCACGCCGCCGCCATGCGATACGACGACCTGCCCGCGATAGTCGGCGATCCCCCAACCGAGCGTGTAGGCGCGGAAGTTCGGCTGCGCGAGTTCGATCGGTTTGGGCAGAGGCGACACCGGCATAAGCGTCTGTGGCGACCACATTTCGCGGGACTGCGCTTCGCTGAAGATGCGAACGTTCGTGTGCGGATCCAGCCCTCGGCCGAGTTGCAGTTCAAGCCATCGTGCGATCTCTTCGCCGCTCGTATTGATTGCGCCCGCGGGCGCGGCATTGTCGAGCGGGGTCACGTAAGCGAGCGGACTCAACGGCCCGAGTCCGCGGATTTCACCCGAGATTCGCGCATGCGGCCAGGCGCGATTCGCGTCGGGAGGCAACACTGAAGAGGTCGAGGTCTGCTTCATTTGCAGCGGATCGAGCATGCGCTGGCGCATCACTTCTTCCCAACTCGCTCCCGCAACCGCCTCGATCACCTGCCCGGCGACGACATAGAGCAGGTTGTCGTAGGCGTAGCCGCTGCGGAAACTCGTCGCCGGCTTGATGTACCGCAGCTTGTGAACGATCTCCGCACGACTGAGCGTCGTGGGGGGATAGAACATCAGGTCCCCGGCGCCGAGACCCAGCCCGCTGCGATGGACCAGCAGATCGCGAACCGTCATCTCGCTGCTCGCGTACGGGTCGTACATCTTGAACCCGGGCAGGACGTCCGAGACCTTCGTGTCCCAGGTGAGCTTGCCTTCATCGACCAGCGTCGCGAGCAGTGCGCTCGTGAACGCCTTGGTCGTCGAGCCGATCGGAAATAGCGTTTGCGCGTCGACCTTCGACGGCTCGCCCATGCGACGCACGCCGTACGTGCGCACGACTGTCGGCTGACCGCGCTCTGCGATGACGACCACCATGCCCGGCGACTCAAATGTATCGAGGACGCGCTGCGCGTAGCGATCCAGGTCGCGCGGCGGCGCCGCGTGGCTCGCGGCCGCAACAAACAGAGCCAGAGTCAGCGCCGCTCGAACGAAGCCGTGCAGCCACTGTGCGTTCTTGGTGTTCATCGTTCATTAACCGTCGAGTTCGTAGATGGCCCCCCGTCGTGCAGGAGGCCTTGTGCAGCTCGGTCCATCGCCCACAGCAAGGCGCCCGCGACGCCAGCGACCGCTGCGATCAGTGCGAAGAAATCCTGAGCGCCGAAGCGGCTCCACAATGAGCCGAGTCCGCCCGCGAGCAGGCTCCCCGCGAAACTGGCTGAAAACCACAACGCAATCGAGGTTGCCGCAAGCGCGCTGGGTGCGAGACGCCCGAACAACGCGAGCCCTGTTGGCAGAATGAGGAGCTCGCCGCTGGTGTATGCGATGAAGAAGACGATGAGCCACAGCCAATGCGCCGGCGCACCGGCGGACGTCGAGAGCTGCGCGGCGACCGCCAGCACCATATACGCCGCGCCGACGATGAGCGCGCCGAGCGCCATCCGCCGCAGCGGCGAGTAAGCTTGCCCAGCGCGGACGCGATAACGCCAGATTGCGAGCAGGAGCGGCGTCAACGTAAAGACGAGCAACGGGTTCAGGGCCTGGAACCAGGTGCTCGGAATCGTCCACGAGGAGCCCACGCCGCGATCGACGGCGCTGTCGGCCCACAACGCGACAGTATTGCCGACCTGCTCATAGGCGCCGCGGAACACGACGACGATGGCGATGACGGCGAGGAGCACGCCGACCCGCCGCATGAACGATTCATCGGCCTGCGACGTCGTTGCGTGGACAGGGCTCACTACGTCGTTCTCGCGAGACAGATACCTGCCGCCGGCGAGATAGATCGCGAGGCCGAGGCACATGCCCACGCCTGCCGAGGCGAACCCCCAGTGCCAGCCGAACAGCTCGCCCAACGTGCCGCACACGAACACCGCGAGCACGGCGCCGAGATTGACGCCGACGTAGTACACGTTGTAGGCGGAGCGCAGTCGCGGGTCGTCGGGGCGATAGAGCGTCTGCACCTGGCTCGGCAGGCTCGGCAGGAACAGTCCGTTGCCGAGTCCGATCGTGACGAGCGCCGGATAGAACAACTCCTCGAACGCCATCAGGAAGTGGCCCAGCGCCATGATCGCGCCGCCAGCGATTACGGCCTTGCGCCGACCGAGGAAGCGATCCGCGATGAGGCCGCCGATGATCGGCGTGAAATACGTGAAGGCGGTGTAGCTGCCGTAGATCCAGGACGCGCTTTCCTGCGGGATCGCGAGCGCCTTGGTCATGTAATAGATGAGCAGCGCGCGCATGCCGAAGTAGGAGAACTTCTCCCACATCTCGGTCAGAAACAGGATCGTCAGGCCGCGCGGGTGTCCGAACCAGTCAACGCCCGTTGACTTTGCGTGGGCGCGAGCTGAGCCAACAGGGGTTGCCGTTGCGCTCATCGTCATGCGCGCGCCGGCGCAGCGCGCCATGCCCACGTGCTGGCGTCTCTCATGGCGCAGTCCGGCCCGGCTCGAACTGGCGAGACTTCCAGACGCCGATCGTGAGCACGGGCAATATCAGCAGGAGGATGAATGCGTACGTCAGCAGGCCATAGCCCTTCGCGATCAGGTCGACCAGACCGACGGCCGACGCTGCGTACACCGAGACGACCATCACCGCTACAGCGAGCGCCGGACGCAGCAGGCGGGGCATGGGTCGTCGCCGCTCTTCGTACACGCCCGCCACGCGTTCGTTGATCGAATGCAGCAGCGCGACGCCCGTGTCCACCAGCGTGAGCAACACTGCAATCTGGAACGCCCATTCGAACCACGGCGCATGCAGCCTCGCGAGCAGAAAGGCAGACGGCAGCGCCTCGGCGCCGATCTCGTGGTAATAGCCCATCATCGCGATGTAGAACAAAACCGCCGGCAGCATGCCGAGGGGGCCTGCGAGCGCGCCGGCGACGAGCGCCTCGCGGCGACACGTGAGATGGCGGATGCAGAACAGGACTGCAGGTATGGTGGCGACGTTGTAGCCGGCATAGGTGACGCCGGCCTTGAACCAGTTAGTGCCGACAGGAACAGCCGCGAAGTTGGCTTCAATCCGATCGCCGAACGCTACGAGGCTCCACACCACGAAAACGATGTAGACGAGATAGAGATAGCTCACCGACAACGCCAGAAATTTCTCGATCGCCGCGCTGCTGTAGAACAGGATCAGGCCCGTGGAGGCGATCATCCCCAGCGAGCCGAGCAGTTTCGGCAAGCCAAACAGACTGTGCGTGATCTCGCCGGCGGCCGCCCCCATGACCGCCATGATGATGACGATCAGCGCGAAGTAGGCGATCTCGAACAGGAACCAGCCGGGCCCGAGCAGCAGCTTGAAGAACGATCGATAGTCGTAAGCGCGCGCGACGCGAGCCAGCTCGAAGCTGACCATCAGCACCGCGCTCCAGACGAGCATGCTCACCAGCATGCCCAGCAAGCCGCCCCACGGCCCCGCCGGCAGAAAAAACTCCACCAGCTCGCGCCCGGTCGCATAGCCTCCGGCGATCACCGCGGATTCGAATACAAAGCCGGGAAGCAGATACTTACGGAAAAAATCGTTCACTTCTCATTCCCCCGAGACTGCGGCCCGCGGCGAGGAGGCATTCACGAGTAGGCCTGCGGCGGGTGAGACGACACCGTCGTCGGGACAGAATCTCTGACTCGACGGCGGCAGGTCGTCTTCCCCGACAGTGTCCTCCCCGACTCGTCTGTCCCGACACGATCCTTTTCGAGCCGGTCCTCTTCACTCATTCCCCCGCGCCCGCAACGGGTGTGAACAACAGGTCCGCGTAGTCGTAGCTGAAATCCGCCAGCGGCGAGACCGGCTTCAGCGTCACGCGCGCGACGCGACCGTCGGCGTCCAGGCCGAAGGTCACGTACGCAGGCTCGATCGTCGTGTCCTCGAAGCGCGTGATGAACGTGTCGTATTGCCAGTGCTCGAGGCGACCGCCCATCCGCGGCGTCGACTTGAAATCGATCGCGAGAGACTTACCCTGGACTGCGACTTCGATGTTGCCGTACCAGGGATCGGCGTAGACGCCCGCGTAGCGCGCGAGCGGCAACGAAGGGCCTACCTTGGCGGGCTTCGCTGAAACTGCATCGAGCGCCTTCATCGCGCCCGCCAGCCTGTCCTGTTTGTAGGCTGCGAACTTCTCCGGCCAGTCGTTCGCCGGGAAGCCGAGGTAGTGATCCAGCAGCTCGTACATCAATCCCAGCGCGATCTCGCCGTCCTCGCTGTTGATCTCGATCGCGAAGCCGACGTTCTTGTCGGGGACCAGGACGACGACTGCCTGGAAGCCCAGCACTGCGCCGCCATGCGACACAATCTTCGCGCCGCGGTAGTCCTCGACGCCCCAGCCCAGCGCGTAGGTCTCGAACATCGGTTCGGTGAGCTTGAGCGCTTCGTTTCGGCTGGACACCGGCAGAAGCACTTCGGGCTTCCACATCTGAGCGTGCGCGGCCTCGCTGAACAGTCTGTCGCCGCTCGGCAATTTGCCGCGCGCGAGCTGCAACGCCAGCCACTTGGTCATGTCGTTCGCACTGATGGCGAGGCCTCCGGCGGGCGCGGCTGCTCGCCCGAGCTCGTCGCGCTCGTTGAGCTGTTGCAGCGCACCGGCGCCGCGCACGCGGCCACTTGCCCGGGCGTGCGGATAGGCGCGATTGGGAGTGGCGTAACGGCTGTCGTTGTCGCTCGTCGAACGGGTCATGCCGGCGGGCAGCAACACGTGCTCGCGTACATACTCCTCCCATGTCTTGCCGCTGACCGCCTCGATGAGCTGGCCTGCGACCATGTAGAGGATGTTGTCGTACGCGTAGCCGCTGCGAAAGCTGGTCGCAGGCTTGATGTAGCGCAGACGCTTCACTGCCTCTGCGCGAGTGATGCTGCCGCGTGGCACGAACAGCAGATCGCCTGCGCCCAGGCCGAGTCCGCTGCGATGGACCAGCAGGTCGCGAATCGTCATCTCGCGCGTGACCCAGGGGTCGTACATCTGAAACCCGGGAAGTCGATCGATCACCTTGTCGTCCCAGGTGATCTTGCCCGCATCGACCAGCGTCGCGAGCGCAGCGACGGTGAATGCCTTGCCGGTCGAGCCGGTCGGAAAGATCGTATCGGCATCGACCGGCGTGGCGGCGTCCACCTTGCTGACGCCGTATCCGCGTGCGAGCGTGGCCTCGCCGTTCTCGACGATCGCAATGGCCATGCCGGGAACACCGATTTTCGTGCGCAGGCTTTCGACGCGCGCATCGAAATCGCTGGGCGGCGCCGCTGCCAGCGGCGCCGAGAAAATGGCGAGCGTCAACAGCACGAACGGTTTCATGCGATCTCCTTGCGGGGAATTCGGCAGGTCAGGCGCTTTCCGGCGCTGGAGCGGGCAACGCAGAACGATCGTCTCGCAGCACTTGGCGCGACGGACGATCGATGAGCAGCAATACGGCCGCAGCGATCGCCGCGATGGCCGCGACCCGCACGAAGAACAGGGGGTTGTCGAGCCGGCCCCACAGGGACGGCGCCGATCCGCTCGAGCGGACATCGACGGCGTGCGAGGTTGCGCTCATGCTGACCGTTGCTGCATCAGGTCGTCCCCCCGCAGACAGGCGTCCACGAGCCGCTCGAATGCGACGCCGCCTCGAATCGGGTCGGCAACGGGTACACCGAGGCGGTCGCTCTCCTCGTCCAGCAATCGTTGCGCCTCTTTCTCCGTCAGCTTCGACGTGTTGAGACTGACGCCGCCGCAGCGGATGGCGGGATTCGTGCGCCGGCCCAATTTCAGATTGAGCCAGATCGTGTCGGTGAGGCTGGGCAATTCGAACTGCGGATGTCCCAGCATGTACGCCCGGCCGGGCTCGTGACACACGACGATGACGTCGGGTTGACTTCCGTGCAGCAGCCCGAGCGACACGCCCGCGTACGCCGGATGAAACAGCGAGCCCTGCCCTTCGATCACATCCCAGTGATCGGGCGCGGCGTCGGGCGACAGCACCTCAGCAGCGCCCGCCTCGAAATCAGCCACGACGGCATCCATCGGCATGCCGCTGCCCGCAATCATGATTCCCGTCTGTCCGGTAGCGCGAAACTCCGCGTCGACGCCGCGTTGCCTGAAGGCGCGCGCGATCGCGAGCGCGGTGTACTTCTTGCCGAGCGCGCAGTCCGTGCCGACGGTCAGCAACCGCTTCCCGCTGCGCTTGCGTCCGCTCGCGATCGGGATGTTGGGAGGCGGTGTGCGAACGTCGATGAGGCGACGGTGATGCCGTTCGGCGGCCGCAACGAGTGCAGGCGTGTGGGCGAGCCGGGTATGCATGCCGCTCACCAGGTCGAGCCCGGCCTCCAACGCCGCGAGCAGCGACGGCAACCAACTGTCGAGGATGCGGCCGCCGGAGTTCGCGACGCCGATCACCATCGAACGTGCACCGCGCGCTCTCGCCTCCGCGGGAGTCAGTTGCGGCAGGCCGACGCTGATCGCATTCGGCGCGCACGACAACTCTCCCACGCACTGCTCGCGGGCCCAGTCGCGCAAGCCGAACGCCGTCTTGGCGTAGCCGGCTTCCGTGACGTCGCCGAGAAACAGCAGGTAGGGCTGCGGCAGATCCAGCAGCGCAACATCAGTCGCTGGCGCGTTGAGCGTCATGATCGATTCCGGCGTGTGTTGCGGAAAGCGAACGGGCGTGACAGCAAGGCAGCGGCGCAACGACGTTTGTACGACGTTGCGCCCGCTGCCTGCGCTAACTTTCGATCGCACCTACGCACGTTCCTAGAACCCGACGCCGAAGGCCAACCCGAACGTGCGCGGTCGGATCACGCCGGTGCCGATCGCGCCGTTCGGCGATGCACCGAGCGTGCCGACCGAAGTCCTGCCGTCGCTGTCGGTGACGTTCTTCCCGTACAGCTCGATCGTGTAGCGGCCGAAATCCACGCCGGCCTGCAGGTCGAGAACCTCATACGAGGGAACCTCGCGCTGGCGCCGTTCTCAGTGCGGTAGCCGAGGTCGTAGGTGCCGGTTTGATCCGAGAGATACCGCAGCGCGCCGCCGACGTAGGCCGTCGACTGCGCACCGACCGACCACTCGTAGTCGGCGTTCAGACCCAAGCTCCATTCCGGCGTGAACGGCAGAGCGTCGCCTTTCAGGCCGCCCGACTCCGGCGGCGTATCGTCCTCGAGCTGAGCATCCGTATACGCGCCATTCAGCGACACGCTGAATCCGTCGCTCAGGCGCGCCATGGCCGTGAACTCGACGCCGTCGCTCGTTGCCTCGCCGCCGTTGAGGTTGACGCCGAAGTCGTTCACCTGCCCGATCACCTGGATGTCCTCCCAGTCGATATGGAATGCGGCGATATCGAGGCTGTAGCGCACGATCGTCGGATTCGATCTTCAAGTCCGACTTCATAGCTCGTCAGCTCGTCCGAGTCATAGGTCAGCGGCACATTCGGCGGGCGCGCCGGGCGGCAATACGTTCGGTCCGCCGGGCCGGAAACCTGTCGCGGCACGAGCGTACAGCGAAGTGTGTTCGTTGATCTTGAACTTCGGCGCAACCGAGTACGTAAACACGTCCTCTGACGAGGTCGCCAGCGGGAAGGACACGCCCGCAGCGCCGCCCGCGAGCAACCCGACTGCGTCCTGCTTCGCTTCCTGATCGTTCTCGCTATAGCGCCCGCCCAGCGTCACGTCGAACTTCGGTCCGAAGTGAATCGTGCCGCTGACGAAAGCCGCGATCTCCTCGTACTCCGAATGCAAGGTCAGATCGCCCACGGTATCGCCCAGCACCGGCACCAGCACCGGCGGCACGGGAATCTCATCGAGCGTTCCGGGAGTCACCGCGGCGAAATGCTGAATGAGGTCGCCCTTCTCCTTCGTGTAGTAGGCGCCCGCCAGCCACTCGAACGAATCGCTCTCGTGCGACGCGAGGCGCAGCTCCTGCGTGACCTTGTCGTACTTGGTCGTCTGCTCCTGCACGCCTTCGTTCGGTCCGAAGAGGGGTTCGATCGCCTCACTGAGCAGCAACGTGACGTCGGTGCGAAACGGCGACTCGAACTCGTTGTAGCTGGTCGCGGACGTGAGCGTCGCAAAGCCGAGATCCCAGTCCAGCGTGGCGTTGTAGAGACGATAGTCGACGTCGTTGAACTCCGGCACGTACTGCGACTGCGACAGCCTGCCATACAGAGTGTCGAGCGTATTGGCGTCGCTTTCGACGCTGCTGGACGCGTCCGTGCTGATGTCCTGCGCGATCGCGGTCAGTCGCAGCGAGAACGCATCGCTCGGGGCCCACAATGCCGACAGGCGGCCGCCGTAGCTCTCCGATCCGTTGATGTCGTCCTGCGACGTCCGAGCCTGCGGTGCCGATCGAGTCGACGAACCCGCCCTGCTCGCGGTAGTAGCCGACGCCGCGAAGGGCGAACGTCTCCGACAGAGGGATATTGACCATGCCGGCGGCGGAGTAGCCGACCTCGCCATCCTCCACCGACTCGGCGCCGACGCGGACCTTTGACTCGAATCTTTCCGTCTGCGGCGGATTCGTGGCGAACTTCAGCACGCCGCCGAGCGAACTGGCGCCGTACAGCGTGCCCTGCGGGCCGCGCAGCACTTCGATGCGCTGCATGTCGAAGGTATCGAAGTCGCCGGCGATCACCGCGCCGTTGACGAGGCCGCTGCTCGAGCCGAACGGGGTTTCATCGACGTACACCGCGACAGTCGAAGCGACGCCGCCGGTGTTGATTCCGCGCATGACCAGACGACCGTTGCCGGGAGTGTTCTGGTCCAGTTGCAGGCCCGGCACGAGCTTCAGGTAGTCCTGGAAATTCGCCGCCTGCTGGCGCTCGAGCAAGTCGCCGTCGACCGCGGTGATCGATAGCGGCACGTCGATCAGCGCTTCCGTGCGCTTCTGCGCGGTGACGATGACTCTCGTCGATTCACCTGATCGTCGGCGGCGTGCACATTCGTCGCCCCCAGCAGCAGCGCGAACGCGCTCGCCGAGCCGGCGCCCATCGCGATTCCGCGCCGAGAGTTTCCTGAATTCGCTCATAGTCGCTCTCCAATAGTTTTTTGTTTCATTGGCCGGCAGCGCCGTTGCGGGTTACAGGTCTCGCTTCAAGTAGTCGCTAAACAAAGATTGCATTCGACTAAATCGGTGATTCTTGCGACTGGTATTTCAGCCAGTCGCATTCTTCGACTCAGGTGTTGCAGCTTGCTCAGGGCTTCGCCACGTCGCGGCGAGCAGCCGGCGAAAGTTGCCGCCCAGCACCGCCGCAATGTTTTCGTCCGAGTAACCGCGCTTGATCAGCGCTTCGGTCAGATCGAAGATCTTCTTCGGATGATCGAGGCCGTCGGTGTCGATCTTGTCGCGGAAGGCGTAACTCGCCTTGTACGCCGCGCGCAGCTCCTTGAGCTGATCTGGAGGCATGTCCTCGTACCCGTTCAGATCGGAGTCGGAACCGAAGCCCACGTGATCGACGCCGACGAGCTTCACCACGTGGTCGATGTGGTCGACCATGTGCTCGACCGTCGTCGGCTCCTGGTCGCGCACGAACATGCGTACGCCGGTGACGCCCATGACGCCGCCCTTGGCCGCCAGCTTGCACGATCGCCTCGTCGGTCTTGAGCCGCGGATGGTTGTTGAGCGCGCGACAATTGGAGTGCGTGATGGCGATGGGCTTCGGCGACAACTCGATAGCGTCGAGCGTCGTGCGATCGCCGCAGTGGGAGACGTCGATCAGCATCCCGACTTCGTTCATCGCCTTGATGATCTCGGCGCCGAAATCGCTGACGCCTCCATCCACCCGCTCGGTGCTGCCGCTGCCGATGAGGTTCTGGCTGTTGTACGTGAGCTGCGCACAACGTTGCCCGAGCAGGTAGAAGCGCTTCACATCCGCCGGCGTCCGGAAGTGCTCTGCGTTCTGAACGCCCATGATCACCGCGATCTTGCGTTGCGCCTTCGCACGATCGAGATCGGACGCAGTGCTGACGAGCGAAAATACGTTTGCGTTGCGCCCCACGAATCCCTGCCATCCAGCCAGGAACGAGAGCGTGTCTTCGACGACCCCGGGACCGCCGGTGCCGATCGAGTTATGAAACCCAGTGATGCCGCTGCTGCGGAACGCCGCCTCGTCCGCCTCGCTCAGCAGCCCGGCGTAGGCCTCGGGCCGAAAGTCGATCTTGAGCGGGGCCAGCATGTCGATGACGAGCGAGCGCTCGACGATGCGCACGACGCGCGCGGAGTAGCGTTTGTCCGACGCGGCGAAAACACGGAAACTGCCGACGTTGATCATCGGCGCCCCGATGCTGACCGCGCCCACGACGGCGCCCTGCAGCAGTGCTCGGCGCATACGGTTGGGCCGCTCGACCTTCGCCATCACGCGCTCCTCGTCGCTGTCCGCATGAGACCCGCGTCGCCGCCGCCCCATACGTTGGATGCGCACTGGATGCTGCCGCCGTCGTAGCTCGCGCTCGGCCTGCGGTCCTGCGTCAGGAACGTCGGTCCATCGAGGTCCACGTAGTCGCAGAGCTGCGCGATGACGAACGCCGGCGCCATGGCGAGACTGGTGCCCACCATGTTGCCGACCATCACTTGCAGGCCAAGGCGCCGCGCTTCGTTGACGATCAGCAGCGCCTCTGTCAGCCCGCCGCATTTGTCGAGCTTGATGTTCACGACGTTGAAGCGACCGACCAGGCCAGCGACGTCCGCGAGACCCTGCACGCTTTCGTCGGCGGCAAGCGGAATCGGGCTGTCGAATCCCTCGAGATCCGCTTCACGGCCGCGAGGCAAGGGCTGCTCCACCAGCTTCACGCGAGCATCGACCAGCGTCGGCATTACGGCTTCCAGGGAGTCGAGCGAGTAACCCTGATTCGCGTCCACGGCGAGCCAGACATCGCGACGCGTTTCGCGCACCGCATGGACGCGATCGGTGTCCGCATCCACGTCTCCGCTCAGCTTGAGCTTGAGTGCGCGCGCCTCGGGAACTGCCTTCGCGCCGCGCGCGACAACCGCTGGTTCATCTGCACCAAGCGTGAAAGTGGTGATTCGCGGCGTGACATGATCAAGTCCTGCGAGTCGCCATACGGGCTGGCCCACTCGCTGCGCTTCCAGGTCCCACAAGGCGCAGTCGACGGCGTTGCGCGCGCCGCCGGCAGGAAGGAGCTGCCGCAACTGTTCACGATCGATCCCGCTTTCGATGGCGCCGCGATGCGCCTCGAGCGTCTTTACGATGCCTTCGGGCGTGTCGGCCAGGTAATAGACGCCGGCGGCTTCACCGCGGCCGGTCGCGTCTCCACTGCGCAGGGTGACGACCGCGACCGGCACGTCCGTGAACGTGTACCCGGAGATACGAAACGGCGCCTTCAACCTGAGGCGCTCGACCTCGAGGTGCATCTGCACTGGGTGAGCTGTACTCACGGTTGGCTCAGTAGTTCGCGCCGAACCCGATCAGATGGAAGGCGAGCGCCACCCAGAGCGTGACGAGCAAGGCCAGCGCCAGCAGCACCGCCCATGTCTTCGCGTACCACTTGCGCGGCGCCGCGGACGACGACCATCGCGTTCCACACGCCCACGGCCGCCGCTCCGATGAACACCACGACGGACAGCAACTGCAGAATCCACAGCCAGCCGTCCATGCTGGGCGTCAGCAGATTCAAGTCCCCCATCATCATCGCGACCGTGGCGCCCCAGGCAATGAATGCGGCCACGACTGCGGTCGAGGCGATGCGTATCCAGCGATGCGCTTTCGCATCCTGGCCGGCGAGCCGGTACGGCGCGCCATAGTGTCTGCGCACCAGTGCGGACACCGGCCACGCGAGACTGGTCAGGAGCAGCGCGGACAAACCAGCAATGAGCGCGGGCAGCAGCCAGCTCGGCGATACCGAGGCCGGCGTCGGCTCAAACACCATGAACGGCGAGAGGCCGTCGAAGCTGAAGCGCACGACTTTCCCGTCCTTGACCTGTGCGGCCAGGAGATTCTTGCCGTCCACATCGCGCCAGATGAAGGGCTCGACTTCGCGCCACTTGACCGGAACGCCGGCGAGATTCGTCGCCAGCGGAACGCTGATCGTCCCGTCCTCGTTGGCGATCACCTTGATGGGCCCGGCCAGGCTCAGGAGCCGGAAGAAGGTCGACTGCATGCGACGCGAGTTGTCGTAGACGCCGACCATCAGGCCCGCATGCTCGGCCGCCACCTTCGGTTCGACTTTGCCGTCGAGCGCCGCCGGCCCCGGCAGATAACGATCGGTGAATTGCTCGAACAGCGCATTGCGGATATCGCCCGCGGCGCCCTCCTTGCCTGGGCTGTTCACCGAAAAGTAAAGACCGACGTTATCGTCGAGAAAGAGATGCAGATTGCTGTGGAACCACTGCGTGTCGCCGCCATGCCCGATGATCCGGCGACCGTTGTAGTTCTGCTCATAGAAGCCGAGCAGCATGCGATGCACGCGCGGCAGGAGGGTCAGCGCAGCGCCATGCATCTGCTCGGCGGTTGCCTGTTGCAGG
This sequence comes from uncultured Gammaproteobacteria bacterium, assembly GCA_963723505.1. Lineage (GTDB taxonomy): Bacteria > Pseudomonadota > Gammaproteobacteria > Steroidobacterales > Steroidobacteraceae > Steroidobacter. Next base: position 564,980 of record CAVRQU010000010.1, on the reverse strand, counting down.
ATGCGCGCGTCGCCGAACGCGCCTTTTTGCAAGTGAGCAATCATGAAGCGCGCCATGTCCGCGCCCGACGCGGACAGACTGCCGGCCGGCGCCGGCCCGACAATCTCAAACGGCTTGTCGGACTCAGAGGCGACCGCATAGCCCTTCGACATGTCCTGCTTGAGCTGCTCGGGCAACGGCTGGCGGAATGTCGCGTGCTTCATGCCGAGCGGCGCGAAGATGTGCTGGTCGATGTAGTCGTCGAATGACAACCCGGACGTGCGCGCGACAATGTAGCCGGCGAGCGCAGTCGCATAGTTCGAATACGCCGGCGTCGAGCCGGGAGCGAAAATGCGCGTCGGAACCCAGGCTTTGAGATGCTCGCCCAGCGGCGCCATGGATTGGCCTTCGACGCCCATGAGTCCCTTGACCTGCTCTTCGAAGCCGGGCGTGTGAGTCATGATGTTGCGCAACGTGATCGGCTGCCCGTCGCGCGCCGGGATCTCGAAGTCGAGATACTTGTTCACGTCCGTATCGAGATCGAGCTTGCCCTGCTCGACCAGCTGCATCACGGCGGTCCAGGTGAACAATTTGGATACGGATCCGGGTCGGAACAGCGTGAGCTCCGGATCAACCGGCTTGCGCGCGGCGACGTCGGAATAGCCGTAACCCTTCTGCAGCAGCACCTCGCCGTCTTTCACCGCGACGACGACCGCGCCGGCGATATTCGCCGTGCGCAATGCATACGGAAGAAAGCCGTCGAGCCAGGCTTCGAGATCGGTTCGCGTCAATGGCGCGGCCGCGGGTGCGTCCGTCTGCGCGACGGTTGCCTCGGTCGCAGGCGTCGGCGGCGACAGCGGCGGGCTATCCTCCGCCAGCGCGGAGCTGAAGAAGGGAAACAAGGCCGCCGTCAACGTCATCGCCGCGCGTGCAAGCATCGGATCCTCGCCTGAAATCAGGGGCCGCTCTCAGGCGGCGTCAGATTATCCCGTCAAGGCAATAATAGTCCTGATTAGAGAATCGTCAACCCATATGCGCTAAATTACCCGAACACCAGTCTGACGGCGCCGCGTCATTCCTTCCCGCTAGAATCACACTCAATGACAACAGCCAAACCCAAGACCGCCCCGAGACCCACCCTCGGACGATTGCTGCGCTCATTGCGGATGCGCAATGACTGGACGCTCAAGGAGATGAGCAAGCGCACCGGCATACCGCTCTCAACGCTCGCCAAGGTGGAGCACGACCGCCTCACGCTCAGCTACGACAAACTGCAGCAGTTGAGCGAGCGCCTGAAGATCCGCATGTCCGATCTGTTCGCCGAGCCCGGCAACGGCTCCGAACAACGCCGTGACCGCCCGACGCAGCATCGGCCGCATCGATCGTGCGATTCGCGTCAACACCAAGAACTACGACTACTACTATCATGTGCGCGGAACTTCGGCGCAAACGCATGATTCCGGTGCTGACGCGCATTCGCGCCAAGAGCGTCGGGGAGTTCGGCGAGCTGGTGCATCACTCGGGCGAGGAATACATCTATGTGCTCGAAGGGCGCATTGAGATTCACACCGAGTTCTACGATCCGATTGTGCTGAGCGCCGGCGAGTCGATCTACATCGATTCCAACATGGGGCACGCGTACGTCGCAGCCGAGGGATGTGAAGAGGCCACCGTCCTCGGCGTCTGCTCGAGCGCCGATGAGGGGCTGATGGAATCACTGATGGAACTGCACGGCGATGAGGATGCGAGTGCGCCGGCCTCGTCGGATGTCGAGCGTCCCGCCCCGATCCCGCTAACGCATCGCAGTCGCAAGGCGCCTGCATCCAGGGACCGCAAGAAGGCTTCCTGACGCGGGTCAGACAGCGCGGGCGCGCTGCAAGGACTGTCCGGTCAAGGGACCTCGTTGCGCTACTCGCGGGTCAGGCGCGAAATCGCGCGCCGACCCAGGGCTTCGCGGTTGGCGTTTCCCGAGGCGCCGACTAGCCAATCCATCGCGCCGACGGATCGCAAGTGAAGTGGGCCGCGCGGGAAGATTCGAACTTCCGGAGATTTCAGCCTCGCAAATAGGCGTCCGTGCCGTTGAGCCAGTCCTGGCGGGGCGGACAGAAGACATCGACATCCAGCGTGTCTTCGAGCGCCAGGGCGCGATGCGGTAGTTGGGACGGGATGACGAGCACTTCTCCGGCGCGCACCGTGATCTCCTGATCATCGCGATCTCCCAGCCAGAAACGCAGCGCGCCGCTCAGGATGTAAGTGATCTGCTCATTTTCGTGAGAGTGACGCGGCACGTCGTCGCCTTGTTTGAGGTACACGTGCGCGATCATCATCCGCTCGCCGCTCACGAGCTTGCGCGAAATCGTGCCTTTGAGAGGCTCGGCAGGCAGATCAGCCCAACGATAGTGGCGGGCAGCCGTCAGCGCAGTGTTGGAGTCGCTCATCGCTTCGAAGAACCTCACGGGCGCCGCAGGGCTGCGACACGGCGGCCATGATAACGACTGATCTCGATCGGGGCACGGTGGATAGCGGAAGGTTGGATCGCTGAGGAATAGCTCCACGCACTTGTGGCGTTTCGCGCGCGAAGAGATATGCGCCTTGACCATTCATGGCCCGGCGCCCGCTGGGCCAGCGTTCGACAGTCGAACGGCGTCCAAAATCGCTCCAGACGATTTGTACTCCGCACATCCATGTGCTTCGCCCAGTCGCAACTCCGATCGATGCGTGCCGGACTACGGGAACTCCTAAGACTACCGGCGTATTAGTTACATTGATGCGCGCTTGCGCCAGCGGTGGACCTACAACATGGCAAGAGGGGAAGGATTGGTGGGGAGCTGGCTTGGACGGAACTGGATGCGACTGTACTTCGCGGCGAGTTTGCTGCTCTTAGCGTTCGTCGCCGGTTTGGTAGCCGCCGCGTATAAAGCGGCTCCATACGTGTGGCTCAAGCAAGCACGTGAAGCCGTCATCGATCTCCGTGAGAACCCCTGGCACTACAGCCGACGGGAGCCGACGAAGTTCCTATACCCCGCCCACAGCGCGGTCCGCGGCGCCGTGCGGCGCGATCCAGCGAACACCATGCCCGGCGTCACGCTGGTCAGCGGCTTGTGGGGTCAGACGCTGGGGTTTCGCCTGTTAAGCGACAGGGGCGACGTTCTGCACGCGTGGAATGTCTCATTCAACGAGATCTTTCCCAACGCCTCGCACGTCGAAGAGCCGCTTCATGATTGGGATACCAACATTCACGGCTCACACCTGTATCCCAACGGCGACATCGTTTTCAACTTCGAGTACGCGGGCACGGCCCGTATCGATCGTGACGGCCGCGTGCTCTGGAAGCTGCCGCGCCATACCAGTCACTCAATTTACGAGGACGAGGAAGGGATGCTCTGGGCCCCAGACTGGCGGAAGCACAAAACCTCGCGTCCGGAATTTCCCGGCATGAAGCCGCCGTTCTTTGAAGATCTCCTGTTGCGCATCGACCCTGCCGGCAAAGTGCTCGAAGAGATCTCGGTTCTGAAGGTGTTATACGAGTCCAATCTGCAGGGTCTACTGTTACTTGGGGGGCACACGAAGATCGGACAACTACCACGACTGGATGCACATCAACGATGTCGAGGTGCTGCCCTCGAAGCTCGCGCACGCGTTTCCGCAGTTCGCCGCCGGCGACATCATGGTGTCGGCGCGCGAACTGAATCTTGTGTTCATCATCGACCGCCGCACCCATGCAGTGAAATGGTGGCGCGTCGGCCCCTGGTTAGCTCAGCACGACCCTGACTTCAGCGCAGATGGAAAGATCATTGTGTTCGACAATCGTCGGGATGACTTCAGGACGGCTCGCCATGGCGGCAGTCGGATTGTGGCGATTGATCCCGCGACGTACGCGACCGAGGTGCTGTTCGCCGGCAAGGGCTGGAAGGACTTCTACACGAGCCAGCTCGGCAAGCTCGAGATCCTCGGCAACGGGAATCTGCTGCTCACCGAGACGGAAGCCGGCAGGTGCCTGGAGGTCACACGGCAAGGGAAGATCGTGTGGGAGTTCGTGAACGGTTGGGACGCGGACCGGGTCGGAATGATCTTTGGAGCGAATCGTTACGACGTGAACGAGTTGCCTTTCTTGACGGAGACGACATCATGAACGCATCGAAAGCACCCCGTGCTCTGTATCTGGTTGCACTGCTCGCCGCAGTTGCGATGCCCGAGAGCGCGTTCGCCTATGTCGGACCGGGCGCCGGGCTCACCATGTTAGGTGCGTTGTTGGGTGTACTGGCCGCCATCGTGCTGGCGATCACCGGCGTGTTGTTGTGGCCCATTCGTGCGATGCTCGCGCGGCGGCGCCAGGCAAAAAAGGCAGAGCAGCGCGCGAGCTCGAACTGATCAGGCGCTGCGACGGCAGTAATGGATGTTCTGCACCGGGGGTTCGCCGCGATCGATGCGGGCTTGTCGACTTTCCTGCCGGAGATCGCAATTATCATTCTCTGGGGCGGCATCGCAGGAGCCGCCTCCATGCTGCTGTACCGCTGGACTTCCAATCAGCAGAGAATCCGGGACGCCAAGCAGGATCTTGCGCAGTTGCGCAGGCGCATGCTCTCGCCTGAGCTGACGCAGCGCGAGGTCATGAGCTTGTCCATGCGGAACCTCAAGGGTTCTTTCCGGTTGCTGGGCAGAGTCATTGGCCCCTCGCTCCTGTCTGTCGCTCCCGTGCTGCTGATCGCCTCCTGGCTGCACGCAGGACACTGCTGTCAAACGTTCATCGCCGCAGGGCCGCAGTGGATGCGCGGTTGGGAGTTTCCGTACTTCGTCGCCATCTTCCTGGTCGCGCTGGCGCTCAAGCTCCGGCTCGGTATTCAGTAAGAGATGCGCACAACCGAGGCGAAGCCAATGTCGGCAAGCAATATCCAGGTCGCTTCATTCGATCGCGTGATTGGCTCCATGGTGCATCGTGCGCCGGCGTTCTGGAGCAGACTCGGCGCCTGGGAGTCGCGCTATCTCGGCCCACAGCTCGAGACCATTGCAATCGCAAAACCGATATTCATCGCTGGGCTCGCGCGCGCGGGCAGCACGGTTCTGCTCGAGTTCCTGGACGCCTTCCCCGAGACGGCGAGCCATCGTTATCGGGACTTTCCGCTCGTCTTCACGCCGTATTGGTGGAATCGATTCATCGAGCTCTCGCCTGGCCGGCAGTCGGCGCCGTCAGAACGCGCGCACAAGGATCGAATCAAAGTTTCTCCCGAAAGTCCCGAAGCGATGGAGGAGCCGCTGTGGAGCGCATTCTTCCCCCAGGTCCACAGGCCGGCAGGAAGAGACTCATGTTCTGGACGCGAGCTCGCGTGACGCGCACTTCGACGCCTTCTATCAGGATCACATCCGCAAAGTCCTGCTCGTCCGCGGCGGCTCACGCTATCTCGCCAAGAGCAACTACAGCATCACGCGACTCCAATACCTGCTCTCGGTCTTCCCCGACGCGCGATTCGTGATTCCGATCCGTGCTCCACTCGGCCACGTGGCATCGCTTGCAAAACAGCATGCACTCTTTTGCTCGGCCAGCGAAGAGAACCGAGCCGTGCGGGAGCATCTCCGCAACGTCGGGCATTTCGAGTTCGGCCCGGATCGGCAGGCGGTCAACACGGGGGACTTCACTCGCGTGCGCGAAATCGAAAGTCATTGGGCGAGAGGAGAAGAAGCTCTCGGCCTGGCCAAGTACTGGAGCCTCATCTATCGCTTCGTATGGGAAAAGCTTGCTGACGATCCGGCCTTACGAGCGGCTTCCATCATCATCCGCTACGAGGACCTGTGCACCTCTCCGCACGCAACGATTCGTCGACTGATCGACCATTGCGAATTGAAGCCTCGCGCGGAGATCATCGCTGACTACGCGAATCGGTTTACGCCGCCGACCTACTACAAGCCGCTGTTTTCAGATGAGGAGCAGGCGCAGATCCGCTCGCTCACGAGGGATGTCGCGGAGCTCTACGGCTACTGACGCTTCAGTCGCTCTACTTCGCATCACGGGAAATGACGCCAGCGTCGCGGAAGGCGATTCCGGCGGCCGCTGAATGCGGACGCGGCAGCCCTGATTCGCCGGCAGCTGGGGAAGCATGCCACGCACGTGTTCAGCTACCTGGGAAAGCCGGCCAAGCAGCTCAACACGAAGGCCTGGTACGCAGCGCTCAAGCGCGCCGGAATCTACAGACTTCCGTTGGCATGACTTGCGGCACACCTGGGCCAGCTGGCATGTGCAGCTGGACACACCACTGCACGCACTACAGGAGTTGGGTGGTTGGGAGAGTGCGGAGATGGGTGGGTCGTTACGCACACTTCTCGGCGGAGCATCTGGCGCCGTATGCGGATCGATTATGCGGCGTCGGGACAGTGAGTGCGGCTCATGGCGCATAATCTGGCCCTCATCGAGCAAGCAGATCTCGACGTCGAGGATGAAGCTGCCGCGAAACTTCTGCAACGCTTGCAGGATTTCCGGATACCAGCTCGACGGTTCCTTTTGTTGCGAGTGAGCGGCTGCTCTTTGTTCGCGAGTACTCGGTAGCCGTCGTATTTAAACTCAAATATCCAGCCCGGCCGAGCACGGCGGATGATTCGTCGCGAGATCAGGTCAATGGCGTCGAGGTCCATACGTCGCGGGCGTGTTCGCCTTCTTCTGGTGATGAACTTACCCGAGCTTCTGTCGCGATGTTCGCGATCTGCTCGCCATCGCGTGACCTAGGCACCAGCCGAAGCTCTGACCGACGGCAGAGTCGTCCCTTGTGATGAAGCGCCTCATGTCGCAGCGCAGCAGGCTCTCATTTCGTCGCCAGCCTGGACGCCCTGCGGCGTATCGCTGCCCCCCTCTGCTCAAATTAGACTGAAGCCAATTCGAACGAGCGCGGCGACCTTCGCCTCTTTTTATTTATGCGTATGTTTCTTCGATTGCACGAAGCGTAGCCTCCGGACGGCTTGCCAGTACTCTTCGCCGAATAAGCGGGCAAGCTTTCAGTCGCTCAATTCCATCCTAACAAAGGGGAGCGTCATGAGCCGCATCTTGCATTCAATAACCGCATTAGCGTTTGCGATCCTATTGGCAGGCGGGAGCGCTGCCTTGGCGAGCGAAGACAAGAGCGTCTTCGTTTCCGGAAACAGCACGTTTTCTTCCGACTGCGGGGTCCAAGGGTCCGACTATGCGATCTTGCTGACCGGGGACCTCGAGGGCTCGCTGAGCACCTTCGTCCAAGGCTTCAAGTGCAAAGAACTGAAAGACTACGATCTCTACCTTGAAAAGGGTCGAGAGGTCTTCATAGGAACGCTGCACGGCAAGCAGGGCAGATTCACTACGGATTACACTTTCGATGCGGCGTATGCAAAGGGCTTCTGCGAGTCTTTTGATACGAGCCTGGAGGTGGGGGGAGGCTGCATTCACAAGATCCAGCATGGGAGGGCGCCTTCAGAAACGCCGAAGGGGTGATCACGTTCATCGATGTGATTGCCGGCGTGACGGGCGATCCAGTTACCGGGGCATTTACGGCCGGCACGGGGGGAAACAATTTCCTCTATTACGGCCGTTTACATTTCGACCACGACGACTAGTCAGTCAGGAACAGGCCTCGCTGGACTCGGATTCGCTCGCCGTCGTCGCGCAACGAACTGACGAGTACCTGAGTGGTTGATACGAGCGCCGCCTTCGGGCGGCGTTCGCGTTTCAGGGATTCCCGCCAGTGCGCGCCGCAACATTCATTGACCGAAGTTGCACTACACATTCGCTGGCTGATCATCCGTACAGTATCGGATGTCGCTCAACGTCCGGGGTGGAACTCTCGAGTCCTTAGAGAAGGAAGGGCTGCCGCTCTATGCGACATGCACGCACTGCGACCACGTGTCGCAGCTCAACATCCCGCATCTCGGCGAAAGGCTGGGCCGGAAAACGATGCTGAAAGATCTCGCGACCCGGCTGCGATGCATTCGCTGTCGGCAGCGTGGCGCTTCCTTGACGGTTACGTTGCCAGTGAAGCGGTGCCCGACGTGTCAGCGGCCGATTTAGTTCCATACGCGTTTGTCGAACTCCCGACTCGCTGCATGCTCGCAGGATTCGGGAGTTCTCGATCTCTCCAGCGCGACATCGGCAAAAATAAAAAAGCCACCTGAGTCAGCTGGCCTTTCTATTTTGCTGGCGCGCCCGGAGAGATTACTCCGCACATCCCTGCGCTCCGCCCCGCTGGGGCCATCAGATCAGCGGGGCACGCTGATCTGATGTTCAAAATTGCTCCCGGCAAAAGGCCACCAAACTCGTAGTGGCCTTTTCGCGCCCGGAGAGATTGTCGCTATTCCATCCCTGGCCGCGACACGCTGTGCCGGCACTGCCGTCCAAAATCGTTCCCTACGATTTGTACTTCGCACATCCATGTGCTTCGCCCTTGCGGGCCGTCTGCTCATGAGTCACGAGCAGACGTTCAAGATTGCTCCCGGCAATCTTGTGTCGAACTCCCGACGCGCTGCGTCGCTCACAGGTCCAGGAGTTGCGATCTCTCCGCGGGCGCATGGAAACGAAAAAGGCCCCACACTTGTGGGGCCTTTTCGTTTTATGGCGCGCCCGGAGAGATTCGAACTCCCGACCTCATGGTTCGTAGCCATGCGCTCTATCCAACTGAGCTACGGGCGCGTGTGCTGAACGAGGATGATGAGAATCAGCCCTCTCACCAAAAATTCTCTCGACCAGAACTGGCGGAGAGAGAGGGATTCGAACCCTCGATGGGCTTTTGACCCATACACCCTTAGCAGGGGTGCGCCTTCGACCACTCGGCCATCTCTCCGCTGCCAAACTCAACGTTCTTCCCCGAGTGGTTCGAGTCGCCCCCATCGGGGTGCGCGTTACTCCGTCCATCCATGGACTCCGCCCCACTGGGGCCATCAGTTCGGATCGCCGAACTGATGTTCAAATTCGCTCCCGGCGAATTTGTCGACCACTCGGCCATCTCTCCGCGGTCGAACTCAACCGGCTCAATTCGTTCACCTCTGACGAAGCATGGCTCCGAGAGAGGGATTATTCCGCGCATCGCTTACGCGATGACCAGCCCTCCGTGTTGCACCACTTCGGGCGTTCGGCCGAGCGACGCCATGCTCTGCTAAAGACACGGCCTCACCCCTGCGCTCCACCCCGTTGGGGCCGTTTGCTCGCTCGCTTTGACGATCGATCAAACGTTCAAAATTGCTCCCAGCAATTTTAGTCGAACCCTCGATGGGCTTTTGACCCATACACCCTTAGCAGGGGTGCGCGTTACTCCGTACGTCCATGTACTCCGCCCCTGCGGGGCCATTCGTCGCCGCTGCACGGCGCCGAATGTTCAAAATTGCTCCCGGCAATTTCGTCGACCACTCGGCCATCTCTCCGGCGCTCAATCCGCCTACCAATCCCATCTCGCTGGCTCCGAGAGAGGGATGACTCCGCGGTTCGTTTCCGGCTTGCACCGCCCGCCTGAAATGATCGCAGGAGGGTCCTCGCGAAGGCCGGGAAGAATACTGGCGACAACTGCCGGCGTAAAGGGTTGCAACAGCTGCAGCAGATGAAAGGGCTGGGCCCGAAAAAAGCAAAACCGCGGAGTGGGTTACTGGGCCACTCCGCGGCTTGTTCAGGACGATTCGCTCAGGATCCGGCGCCGGTCAGAGGCCTTTTGCCTGCGCCGCCTGCAGCCTGTTCTTCGCGCTTGATGCGCTCGTAGATCTCTTCACGATGAACGGCAACTTCCTTCGGCGCATTCACGCCGACTCGCACCTGATTGCCTTTGACGCCGAGGACGGTCACTGTGATGTCGTTTCCTATCATCACGGTCTCACCGACGCGCCTTGTCAGAATCAACATGGTTCGCTCCTTGCTGGTCAGCCGAATGATCCGCGAACAGCGCGCCGGCAGTGGGAATCACTGCCCTCCTACAGCTCGCCGCACCGGTCATTCAAATCGAGAGTAGGTTACGTGATTTCGCTTGGGGATCGGGATTTCCCTGATATATCGAAACCACCCTCACACTGCAGACACTCCGTTGCTGATTATGTTCGCACCAACTGCATGCGGGTGCGATCGGAATTTTCCCGTGCGCATGGTGACGCCGAATTGCGGTGTATACCGATGCTCGCGCAGCGCGGCGACGAGCGCTGCGCGTCGAACGTATTTCTTACTGCAGCGCGAGCATGGCTTGTCAGGAAGCGAGTTTCGCCTCGATCCACGACGGCACTGCAGCGAGCGCTTCGTCGAGCTTCGATGGGTCGCTGCCGCCAGCCTGAGCCATGTCCGCACGACCGCCGCCGCGTCCGCCGATCTTCTGAGCCACCGCATTCACGAGATCGCCGGCGCTGACGTTCGCTGAATGGTCGGCGGTGACGCCGGCGATCAGCACGACCTTGTCCGGCGCCTGGACCGACGCGAGCACGATCGCGGCGGAGCGCAGCTTACTCTTCAGCTGATCCACCGCTTCGCGCAGCGCTGGCGCATCCGCGCCGTCGACGCGCGTCGCCACGACTTTCAGACCGCCGACGTCGACGGCGACGCTGGACAGATCATTGCCCTGCCCGCTCGCCAGCCGCGACTTGAGTCCTGCGATCTCCTTCTCCAGTTTGCGGCTGCGCTCGATCAGCTGCCTGACCTTGTCTTCGACATCGTCGCGGCTCGCTTTCACGAGACCCGCGAGGTCGCGCAGCACCTGGTCGGTTTGCGCCATCCAGTCGAACGCGCCCTGACCCGTTACGGCTTCGATGCGCCGCACGCCCGCTGCGACGCCCCCTTCGCTCACGATCTTGAAGAGACCAATGTCGCCGGCGCGGCGCACATGCGTACCGCCGCAGAGCTCAGTGGAGAAATCACCGAGCCGCAACACGCGCACTTCGTCATCGTACTTCTCGCCGAACAGGGCCATGGCCCCGGACGCGACCGCGGCGTCGTACGACATCAGCTTCGTCTCAGCCGCCGCGTTGGCGCGAATCTCCGCGTTCACCATTCGCTCAACTTCCCGGAGCTCAGCCGGCGTCACCGCCGCGTAGTGGGAGAAGTCAAAACGAAGGCGATCCGGCGCGACGAGCGAGCCCTTCTGCGTGACGTGCCCACCCAGCACCTTACGCAACGCGGCATGCAGCAGGTGCGTCGCCGAATGATTGAGCACCGTCGCCGCTCGACGCGCTTCATCAACACGTGCTTCGACGCGATCGCCGACTTTCAGTTCGCCGCTCGTAACGCGGCCAATGTGAGCGTACGCGCCGCCGATTTTCTGCGTATCCTCGACCTGAAACTGTGCGGCGGCGCCCACGAGGACGCCGGCGTCGCCGATCTGCCCGCCGCTCTCTGCGTAGAACGGCGTGTGATCGAGAATGACCTGACCCTGCTCACCGGTCTTGAGCACGTCGACTCGCTCCTTACCGCGAAGCAGCGCCGCCACTGAGCCCTGGTCGATCAGCCGTTCGTAACCGCTGAAACTCGTCCTGTCGTCGACGGTCACTCCTGCGCGCAGATCGACGCCGAACTTGCTCGCGGCCTGGCTCTGTTTGCGCTGCGCTTCCATTGCGGCTTCGTAGCCCGCGATGTCGATCGTGAGTCCGCGCTCGCGAGCGATGTCGGCGGTGAGGTCGACCGGGAAGCCAAAGGTGTCATACAGACGGAAGACGGTTTCGCCCGGAATCAGCTTGCTGTCCTTGAGGGCGCCGATCGCACTGTCGAGCAGCGCCAGGCCCTGCGACAGCGTTTCCGCGAATCGCTCTTCTTCCTGCTTCAGCACGCGCTCGATGTGGGCGCGCTGCGCCTTGAGCTCGGGATACGCCTCGCCCATCTCTTTCTCGAGCGCCGCGACAAGCGTGTAGAAGAACGGCTTGTCCTGGCCGAGCATGTACCCGTGACGGAGCGCGCGGCGAATGATTCGCCGCAGCACGTAGCCGCGGCCCTCGTTGGAAGGCAGCACACCGTCGGCGATCAGAAAGGAACACGCTCGAATGTGATCGGCGATGACGCGCAGCGAGCTGGATGACGGGTCGCGCGCGTGCGCGGCAACGGCGGCCGCGTTGATGAGATTGACGAAGAGATCTATCTCATAGTTTGAGTGCACGCCTTGCATGACCGCCGCGGTGCGCTCGAGCCCCATGCCCGTATCGACCGATGGCTTGGGCAGCGGCGTGAGGACGCCGTCGGCGGAGCGATCGAATTGCATGAACACGAGATTCCAGATCTCGATCCAGCGATCTCCGTCGGCGTCGGGCGATCCGGGCGGGCCGCCCGGGATGTGGGCGCCATGGTCGTAGAAAATCTCCGTGCACGGACCGCACGGCCCGGTTTCACCCATCTGCCAGAAGTTGTCCGAACCGCCTCCCGGCTTGTCGCCTATGCGCACAATGCGGTCGGCGGGCAGGCCGATCTCCCTGTTCCAGAGGTCGTACGCCTCATCGTCGGTGTGATAGACGGTGACCATGAGGCGGCTGGGATCGATGCCAAGCCACTCCTTGCCCGTCACAAAATCCCAGGCAAAGCGAATCGCGTCTTTCTTGAAGTAGTCCCCGAAGCTGAAATTGCCCAGCATTTCGAAGAATGTGTGATGGCGCGCCGTGTAGCCGACGTTCTCGAGGTCGTTGTGTTTGCCGCCGGCGCGTACGCATCGCTGCGAAGTCGCGGCGCGGCTGTAGTTGCGCTTGTCCTTGCCCAGGAAAACGTCCTTGAACTGCACCATGCCGGCGTTGGTGAACAGCAGCGTCGGATCGTTGCCCGGCACGAGCGAACTGGACGGCGCGATGTGGTGGCCGCGTTCGTGGAAGAATTTCAGAAACAGCGAGCGTAAGTCGGCGCTCGACAGGCGCTTGGCGGTCGTCATAGGGACACTGGCAGTTTGGCGGTTGGCGCTTTTTCGCGGTAGATCAGAGCGCTTTCGCGCTTGCGGTCGCTGCAACGTCGGCAGTCCGATATTGAGCGACGCTCAATCGGGCCACTCCTGGCTCGGCTCCTCGCCGGCCGCTGGCAGCTCGTCGCTTCCGCCGAGGGCGGCGCGGATCTGATCGGCGCTAAAGCCGCGATATTGAAGGAAGCGGGCCTGCTTTGCACGCTCGCTCCAGGTTCGCGGTTCGGCCGCGCCGAACTTGCGCCGCCGTACCTGCGCGGCGAGCCGGTTCCAGTCGACCTCCGCCTTGCCGAATTCCTGGTCGATGAGGGGCTCCGCGACTCCCTGCTGCCGCAGATCCGCGCGGATCCGGACGGGCCCCTGGCCCCGCCGGGCCCGATGCTGGACGAGGCCGGCGGCGAAGCGATCGTCCGACGCCAGGCGCTTCGCCGTCAGCTTTTCCATGACCGCGGCGACCCGTCCCGGGTCGTAGCCTTTGCTCAGCAGCTTGCGCCTGAGCTCCTCGATCGAGTGTTCGCGCCTCGCCAGCAGGCGGAGAGCCGCGACTTCGACGCGCTTCGCCTCCGGATCGCCGGGCACATTGCCCGGCCGCCCATTCTGACTATCCGCCATCCGCTATCCGCTTCCCCTAGACCGCCTCACCTTTCAGCGCCTCGGTGCGTTTCGCCGGCAACAGTTTCTCGCGAAGCTTGCCTTCGATTTCCCGTGCGATGTCGGGATGCTGCTCCAGGAACGCACGGGCGTTCTCCTTGCCCTGCCCGATGCGCTCCCCGTTGTAGCTGTACCAGGAGCCGGACTTCTCGACGAGGCCCTGCAGCACCCCGATATCGATGATCTCGCCGTTCCGCGAGATGCCCGCCCCGTACATGATTTCGAACTCGGCCTCGCGAAACGGCGGCGCGACCTTGTTCTTGACGACCTTCACCCGCGTCTGGTTGCCGATCACTTCTTCGCCGTTCTTGATCGCGCCGATGCGGCGGATGTCGAGACGCACGGACGCGTAGAACTTGAGCGCGTTGCCGCCGGTCGTCGTCTCGGGATTGCCGAACATGACGCCGATCTTCATACGGATCTGATTGATGAAGATGACGATCGTGTTGGAGCGCTTGATGTTTCCCGTGAGCTTGCGCAGCGCCTGCGACATCAGCCGCGCCTGCAAACCGACGTGCGCATCCCCCATTTCGCCTTCGATCTCAGCCTTGGGCGTCAGCGCCGCGACCGAGTCGATGACGACGATGTCGACGGCGCCGGAGCGCACCAGCATGTCGGTGATCTCGAGCGCCTGCTCGCCCGTGTCCGGCTGCGACACCAGCAGATCCTGCACGTTCACACCGAGCTTTCCGGCGTAGACCGGATCGAGCGCATGTTCGGCGTCGACGAACGCCGCCGTCCCGCCCGCGCGCTGGGCTTCGGCGATCACCTGCAGCGTGAGAGTCGTCTTGCCGGAAGACTCCGGCCCGTAGATCTCGACCACGCGGCCGCGCGGCAAGCCGCCTACGCCGAGAGCAATGTCGAGTCCGAGTGAACCCGTGGACACGGCCTCGACATCGTAGGTCGCGCTCGCATCGCCGAGACGCATGACCGAGCCCTTGCCAAACTGTTTCTCGATCTGTCCAAGCGCGGCGGCAAGCGCCTTCTTGCGGTTCTCTTCCATCTGGTTACTGCCCCGATAAGTGTCGTTGAAGGGAAGCGATCAGCAGTCAGCGGATCGCGGATAGTCAGATCATGCGCGGCGAACGCTCCGCTCCGGCCCGCCGCCAGCGGTTGTACTCACGAGTGCGGATTATTTCACAAGCGAGCGGCGCCGACGGCCCGATTATCTGTGCGTTCAGAGAGTTTCTGGCGCGGAAGCGGATGCGAGCGGCCAGCTACTCAGGACGGAGTACCGCGAGCCCGATCTTGTCATGTTTGATTCGACCAGCACGAAATCGCCGACAGGCCACTGGAGCGGCGGGATCGACTCGGTGCTGCGCATACGCGGCAGATCGCGCGCAAGTGTGATGTGCGGCCGAAAAACCTGCTTGCGGAACTCGAACGACTGGGCCGTAAGCCGACTGCGCAGCGCCTCTGCGAGAAGGGCGAAGGCCGCCGGCGGATGCTGGCTCGTCAGGCAAAGAACATTCGACCCCGGCCAGGTCTCAACCTGATCGAACGATATCTGGAATGCATTCCCGGTCGTTTCAGCGGCCGCCGCGACGACCGCGTCAATTCGCGCAGCGGGCACATCGCCGAGAAAGAGCAGCGTCACATGCAGATTTCGCGCCGGGATTCGACGGCCGCCGGCGCGTTCAACCAGGGCGCCCGTATCGCTCTCGATCCGCGCGCGCAAGTCATCCGCCGGCCACAACGCAAAGAACAACCGGCGGCTCTGCAATGCGGACGGTTCAGACATTCAACCGGTCCAGCTCGCTCAGCGCGCGCCGCACGGTCTGACGACGCACGGCTTCCCGGTCGCCTTCGAAGGTTTCGAGCGCGACCCGGGTTTCGATCTCATCGCCGGCGCGCCACGCCCAGCCGAACCACACCGTTCCCACGGGTTTACCCGGCTGGCCGCCGTCCGGGCCTGCAATACCCGTCACGGCGATCGCGACATGCCCGCCGAGCGTCTCCAGCGCGCCCACCGCCATTTCCCGCGCCGCGGCTTCGCTCACCGCGCCGTGACTTGACAGTGTAGAAGCACGCACGCCGAGCAGCGCCTGCTTCAGCCCGTTGCTGTACGCGACGACGCCGCCCAGATACCAGGCCGAACTGCCCGCGACATCCGTCAGGATCTTGGCGATCCAGCCGCCGGTGCAGGACTCTGCGGTCACCAGGCGCCGCTCCGCGTCCAGCAGATTGGCGCCCGCCCGCACGGCGATGTGCACAAGTTCGGCGTCAGTACTCATGCCGATGGTCTAGTGCCGCCGCCAGCGCGCGTCAAGCTGTGCATATGCGGAGTTACACCGCACAATCCGCCCTGAAGCGGTTAGCGGTTGGCGGCTAGCGGTTGAGAAGAGAAGACCGCAGCCTTTGCACACCGTGCTTCCGTGTCTTTACTAACCGCTAACCGCGCAACCGCTGTTCCTGATCACTAATCACTAGTCACAAGTCACTTCCTTCCTGCAGATGTCCGCCGCGCTCGAAACACATACGCCAGTCATGCAGCAGTACCTGCGCCTCAAAGCGCAGCATCCGGATGCGCTGCTGTTCTATCGCATGGGCGATTTTTACGAATTGTTCTATGACGATGCGAAGCGTGCGGCGCGCCTGCTCGACATCACCCTGACTGCGCGCGGGCAGTCCGCGGGACAGCCGATCCCCATGGCCGGGGTTCCGTATCACAGCGCGGAGAGCTACATCGCGAAGCTCGTGCGCCGCGGCGAATCCGTTGCGATCTGCGAGCAGATGGGCGATCCGTCGAAGGCCAAAGGCCCGGTGGAGCGGCAAGTGGTTCGCGTCGTGACGCCGGGGACAGTCACCGACGAGGCGTTCCTCGAAGAACGACGCGACACGTTGCTTGCCGCCCTCTGTCGCGAACAGGAGCGCTTCGGACTCGCCTGGCTCGAGCTTGCGAGCGGCCGCTTCTGCGTGCTCGAGGCGAGCGGCGATGAGGCGTTGATGAGCGAGATCGAGCGCCTGCGTCCCGCCGAAGTGCTGACGCCTGAGCAGAACGAGAACGCCCGTCTGGGCACGTTCGTTCGCGAACGCCCGCCCTGGCATTTCGATCTCGAGAGCGCGACTCGCGCGCTGTGCGAACAGTTCGCCACGCGCGATCTCGCCGGCTTCGGCTGCGCGGAACGTCCGCTCGCGGTGCGCGCCGCAGGTTGTCTTCTGCAGTACGTTCGCGACACGCAGAAGAGCGCCCTGCCGCACCTGCGCAGCGTGCGAACCGAAGAGCGGACGGACGCCGTGCTGCTCGATGCAGCGACGCGCCGCAATCTCGAGCTCGATGCGAGCCTGGCGGATCGCCCTGACTGCACCGTCGCTGCAGTGCTCGATCACACGGCGACCGCGATGGGCGGGCGCGAGTTGCGGCGTTGGCTGCATCGACCGCTGCGCGACCGACATGCGATTGAGCTGCGCCTGCAGGCGGTCAGCGCGCTCATCAATGACGGCGTGCACATCGCGCTTCATGACCTGCTGAGCCTGGTCGGCGATATCGAGCGCGGCCTCGCACGCGTTGCGCTGAAAAGCGCGCGCCCAAGGGATCTCGCGCAGCTGCGCGATGCGCTCGGCCGCCTGCCGGATGTGCAGCGCATCCTGTGCGCACGTCGACTCGCCGCTGGCTGCAGCAGCTCGCCGCGCAGGCGGGCGTACACCCTGAAATTCACGCGCTCCTCACGCGCGCGATCATCGAGTCGCCGCCGCCGATCCTGCGCGACGGCGGGGTGATAGCCGCGGGTTATGACGCCGAACTCGATACGCTCAAGCGCATCAGCGAGCACTCCGATCAGTACCTGATCGATCTGGAGATGCGCGAGCGCGAGCGCAGCGGC
This sequence comes from uncultured Gammaproteobacteria bacterium, assembly GCA_963723505.1. Taxonomy (GTDB): domain Bacteria; phylum Pseudomonadota; class Gammaproteobacteria; order Steroidobacterales; family Steroidobacteraceae; genus Steroidobacter. The sequence goes on along the minus strand of CAVRQU010000010.1, from coordinate 547,684 downwards.
ATCGCGAACCTGCGGCTCGGCTACAACCGCGTCCAGGGCTACTACATCGAAATCAATCGCAGCCTCGCGGACAAGGTTCCGACGGACTACCACCGCCGGCAGACTGTCAAGAACGCCGAGCGCTACATCACCCCGGAGCTGAAGGAGTTCGAGGACAAGGTGCTGAGCGCCCGCGAACGCGCGCTCGCGCGTGAGAAGCAACTGTACGACGAGCTGCTCGATGGTCTCATCGCGCAACTCACCACGCTGCAGGCGACCGCAGCAGCCCTTGCGACGCTCGATGTGCTGGCGAATCTCGCCGAGCGCGCGGTGACGTTGCGCTACGTCGCGCCGCAACTGACGGACGAGCCCGTCATCGAGATCATTGAAGGCAGGCATCCGGTCGTCGAGCGTTTCATCGATCAGCCGTTCGTACCCAACGACCTGGCTCTGAACGATCGCAGACGCATGCTGATCATCACCGGCCCGAACATGGGCGGCAAGTCGACGTTCATGCGCCAGACCGCGCTGATCGTGATTCTGGCGCGCATCGGCAGCTACGTACCGGCGAGGCAAGCGCGCATCGGCCCGGTCGATCGCGTGTTCACGCGCATCGGCGCCTCGGACGATCTCGCCGGCGGGCGTTCCACGTTCATGCTGGAAATGACGGAAGCGGCCAATATCCTCAACAACGCGACCGATGCAGAGCCTGGTGCTGATGGATGAGATCGGCCGCGGCACGAGCACGTACGACGGCCTGTCGCTCGCCTGGGCCTGCGCGAATCACACCGCTCGCAGCATCCGGGCGTTCACCCTGTTCGCAACGCATTACTTCGAACTGACGTCGCTCGCCGGCGAGCTCGACGCCTGCGCGAACGTGCATCTCGACGCCACCGAGCACGGCGACAAGCTGATATTCCTGCACACGGTCAAGGAAGGACCGGCGAATCAGAGCTACGGCCTGCAGGTTGCGGCGCTGGCCGGCGTGCCTGCCGAAGGTCATATCCGCCGCGCGCAGGTATCTGCGCGAGCTCGAGATCCGCTCCGCTCAGGCGCACGGGCCGCGGCCGCAACAGGAGCTGCGCTGGATTTCGCGCCGGAACCGACCACGCATCCCAGGGTCGAGGCATTGAAGAAGCATCGACCCCGATGCGATGACGCCGCGCGATGCGCTGGCTGCGTTGTATGAGCTGAAGAAGCTGCTGAGTGAGTCGGGAGCATCGGGAGTCGGGCAGGATAGTTCAGCGCGGCTGGATCGTGACTACTGTCTTACGATTCCCGATTCCCGATTCCCGACTCCGACTCCCGATTCCCGATTCCCTAGCTCGCTTGAACGCGCCCGTCTGCAGGAAGTGCGCCGCCTGATCAGCGACTTCGCTGGAGAGCAGCATTCCGGTGTGCGTCGTCCCGACCACGATGTGATCCTTCGAGCCAGGCAACCGCGTCTCTTCGACGAGCACCGTGCCGTCGTGGTCGGACTTCAGATCCGCAAACAGGCGGCCAAGACCGAAACGCACCGAGCCAGCGATGACGCCGATCTCACGACGACCGGACCACTCGCGCGGCGACCACTCGATGCATTCCTCGTTGATTGCGCCGCCGAGAATCGCCTTGCCGAAGGGAATCCGCGCTACGCCTTGCGCCGCCTTGAGCCCTGACACGGCGAGCCGAGGAGTACAGCGCGCCCGGCAGGCAAGTCATCCGTGAGTTGCAACGCGCGCAAAATGACGATCCCGCCGAGGCTGTGCCCGACAAAATGCAGCTCGCCGCTTTTCTGCGCGCGGGCGAAATCGACCAGGCTGCGCGCATGGTCGTTCATCGAGCCCTGCAGCGATGGATAGGAAAACGCTGCGACGTGAAAGCGCGAATTGGCTTCGAGCCGATGCTTCAGGACGCCGAGCTGGAAGCCGGCCATCCAGAGGCCGTGGACGAGGATGACCGTGGGACTGAGCATGGGGCTTGGGGCGCGGGGCTCGGGCAGGACCGAACAAGTTCATCCCGGCGTGAGCGACTCCCCGGCAACTCGCATGATCGCTGGCAACTGCGCTAACTTCCTCAGGCCCGAGTCCCGAGCCCCACGCCGCCGCGCCCTACTCCGCCTTCACCGGCAACTTCACCCGGATATGCAGCTCTTTGAGCTGATCCTCAGCCACGGCCGTCGGCGCGTTCGTCATCAGATCGGCCGCGGTTTGCGTCTTGGGGAACGCGATGACGTCGCGGATGCTGTCCGTGCCGGCCATGAACATCACGATGCGATCGAGCCCGAATGCGATGCCGCCATGCGGCGGCGTACCGAACTTCAGCGCCTCAAGCAGGAAGCCGAACTTCGTCTGCGCTTCGTCCGCACTGATGCCGAGCAGATCGAACACGGTCGACTGCATCTCCTGGCGATGGATGCGCACCGAACCGCCGCCGATCTCGGAACCGTTCAACACCATATCGTAGGCCCTGGAGATCGCGTTGGCGGGATCCGCACGCAGGCCGGCCGCATCGTCGCTCGCGCGGCGCCGTGAATGGATGATGCAGCGCCATCCAGCGCTTCGTGTCCGTGTCCCATTCGAACATCGGGAAGTCGACGACCCAGAGCGGCCGCCACCCGGTCTGCACGAGACCGAGATCGACGCCGATCTTGATGCGCAGCGCACCGAGTGAATCGTTCACGACCTTCGCCGCATCAGCGCCGAAGAAGATGAGATCGCCGTCTTCCGCCGCCGTGCGCGCGAGAACTCCATTGATCGGCGTCGTCGCTCAGGAACTTGAGGATCGGCGACTGCAAGCCGTCGCGGCCCTTCGCCTTCTCGTTCACTTTCACGTACGCGAGCCCCTTGGCGCCGTAGCGACCGACGAACGCGTGCAGTCGTCGATCTCCTTGCGGGTCATCTTCTGTCCGCCCTGAGGAACGCGCAGCGCGGCGACGCGGCCGTTCGGATTCGCGGCCGGGCCGGCGAACACCTTGAATTCGCAATCGCGCACGAGATCCGCGACGTCGACGAGCTCGAGCGGAATGCGCAGGTCCGGCTTGTCGGACGCGTAACGCCGCATCGCCTCCGCATACGTGATGCGCGGGAACGGATTCGGCAGCTCGGCGCCCAGCACCGTTTTGAAGATCGAGCGGATCAGCTCCTCCATCAGCTGCATGATCTCTCCTTCGCTCATGAACGAGGTTTCGATATCGAGCTGCGTGAATTCGGGCTGACGCTCCGCGCGCAGATCCTCGTCGCGGAAGCAACGCACGATCTGATAGTAGCGATCGAAGCCGCTCATCATGAGCAGCTGCTTGAACAGCTGCGGGGACTGCGGCAACGCGAAGAACTGACCGGGATGCGTGCGGCTCGGCACGAGATAGTCACGCGCGCCTTCGGGCGTGGCCTTGGTCAGCATCGGCGTTTCAATGTCGATGAAACCTTGCGCATCGAGAAATTCGCGCATCGCGCGCGTCACCTGATGGCGCAGACGCAGACGCTTCTGCATCACATCGCGACGCAGATCGAGATAGCGATACTTGAGCCGCAACTCCTCGTTCGTCGACTTCGTCGTGATGAAACGGCGGCGTCTCCGCCCGGCTCAGAATTTCCAGCTCGCGCGCCAGCAATTCGACCTGCCCTGACGCAAGATGTGGATTCGCCGTGCCGGACGGACGTGCGCGCACCGACCCGCGAATGCGGATGCAGAATTCACCGCGCAACCGTTCCGCGGTCGCGAACACGTCCTTTGCATCCGGATCGAACACGATCTGCAGCAACCCTTCGCGATCGCGCAGATCGACGAAGATCACGCCGCCATGATCGCGGCGGCGATGCACCCAGCCGGCGACGCTGAGTTCCTTGCCGATGAGAGTTTCGTTGACCTGACCGCAGTAGTGGGAACGCATGACAAAGGGCTCTAGGCTGTAGGCTGTAGGCTGTAGGTAGAGAAATGCCGAGCGCACCGCGGCATTCGGGAGCAATCCGGCGCGAAAATCGCTTCTGGCTAGAGAGCCTCCAGCCTGGAGTCTGCAACCTTTCTCGGGCGCGAACGCGCCTTCTGGCTACAGCCTCCAGCCTACGGCCTACAGCCTGTCTTCCGCGAGCGCGCGATGTTACGGACGGCCCGGAAAGCGCGCAAGGAAGCCGGGTGAGGGCGCGATTCACGTGAGCTGCATCGATCACCCTGCCCGCTCCCGGGACGAGCAGATGCTGGTGCGCCTTTCAGGCGCGAGGCCCGGGGGCCCTGAGGTTTATCGAAGGATCACGCTGTCGACGCCAGAGCGCGATCCGCCCGGAACTAGCGGCGCGATTTCTTCTTCACGGCAGGCTTCGCCCGGGCTTTGGACCTGGACTTGCCGGCCGGCTTTGCAGCCTTCGTCGGTTTCGCCTTCGCCTTGCCTGTCGCGCTGGCGGCGGATCTTGCAGCTACAGCCGGCTTGACGTCCGTCGCCTTCTCCGCGGGCTTTGGCGCTTCCTTCGTTGCGTCGGTTTTGGCTTCCTCGCTCTTCACTTCGGCCGCCTCTTCGCGTCCGGCGATATTGCGCTTCTCTTCCTTGTCGGACTTGAAGTCCGTCTCGTACCAGCCGCCGCCTTTCAACCGGAACACCGGCGCTGACACCAGCTTCTTCAGCGTCTGCTTCTTGCAGCTGGGGCATTGCTTGAGCGGTTGATCGGAGACCTTCTGCAGGGCTTCAACGTAGAACTTGCAGTGGCTGCATTCGTATTCGTAAAACGGCATGTGTTCTTCTCAGACGCTCGGACGGCGAGCGGCATGATAGAGGCGCGCTGGGAATCTTCAAGCCGGCGCCGCCTGGCCAACCGGCCAACTGGCTAACTGGCCTGTGAAAACGCTCGTCCGGAGTCTTCATCTGGCCAAGTTGGCCGGTGAGCCGGTTGGCCGGTTGGCCGGGCGGGCTACGCACGAACGAACCGCAGTTCGCCGCCGTGCGCCGTGACCCTGATCTTGGCGCCGGGGCCAAACTCGCCCTTCAGGATCCGCTGCGCCAGTGGATTTTCGACTTGCTGCTGGATGGCGCGCTTCAGGGGACGCGCGCCGTAGACCGGGTCGAAACCGGCTTCGCCCAACAGGTCTTTCGCCGAATCGTCGACCACGAGTTCCATGTCCCGATCGGCCAGACGCTTGCGCAGGTAGCCGAGCTGGATATCGACGATCGCGCGCAACTGCTCCTTGCCCAGCGGATGAAACACGACGATATCGTCCACGCGGTTGATGAATTCCGGGCGGAAGTGCTGCTGCACAATCTCCAGCACGGCGGCCTTCATCTTCGCGTAGTTCGCCTCGCCCGATAGTTCCTGAATCACGTGCGAACCGAGGTTCGAGGTCATGATGATCACAGTGTTGCGGAAATCGACGGTCCGGCCCTGCCCGTCGGTCAGGCGGCCGTCGTCCAGCACCTGCAACAGCACGTTGAACACGTCGGGATGCGCCTTCTCCACTTCGTCGAGCAACAGCACCGAATAAGGCCGCCGGCGCACGGCCTCGGTCAGGTAACCGCCTTCCTCGTAGCCGACATAGCCGGGAGGCGCGCCGATCAGCCGCGCGACCGAGTGCTTTTCCATGAACTCGGACATATCGATGCGCACCATCGCCTCCTCGGTGTCGAAGAGAAACTCCGCGAGCGCCTTGGACAACTCCGTCTTGCCGACGCCGGTCGGCCCCAGGAACAGGAATGAACCGTTCGGCCGATTGGGATCCGACAGACCCGCGCGCGAGCGGCGAATTGCATCCGAGACCGCACGCACGGCCTCGGACTGACCGACGACGCGCCTGCCGATCGCCTCCTCCATGCGCAGCAGCTTTTCCTTCTCGCCCTCCAGCATCTTGGAGATCGGAATGCCGGTCCACTTGGAAACCACCTCGGCGACTTCCTCGTCGGTGACCTTGTTGCGCAGCAGTTTCGTTTCCTGCTGTTCGGCTTGCATCGCCGCAGCGAGCCGGCGCTCCAGCTCCGGAATCTTGCCGTAGGAGAGTTCGGACATGCGCTGCAGGTCCTGCGCGCGTCGCGCAGTTTCGAGATCGAGACGCGCGCGCTCCAGCTCCTCCTTGATGTGCGCAGAGCTCTGTAACGCCGCCTTCTCGGCCTTCCAGATCTCCTCCAGATCGGAGTACTCGCGCTCGAGATTCTTCAGCTGATCATCGAGCGTGGCGAGGCGCCTCTTCGAGGCTTCGTCGGATTCCTTCTTCAGCGCCTCGCGCTCGATCTTGAGCTGGATGATGCGCCGCTCGAGCCGATCCATTTCCTCGGGCTTCGAGTCGATTTCCATGCGGATGCGGGATGCCGCTTCATCGATCAGGTCGATGGCTTTGTCCGGGAGCTGCCGGTCGCTGATATAGCGATGCGACAACGTCGCAGCCGCGACGATGGCCGGATCGGTGATCTCCACCTTGTGGTGAATCTCGTACCGCTCCTTGAGCCCGCGAAGAATCGCGATCGTGTCCTCGACCGACGGTTCATTGACGAGCACCTTCTGAAAGCGACGCTCGAGCGCAGCGTCCTTCTCGACGTACTTGCGGTATTCATCAAGCGTCGTCGCGCCCACGCAATGCAGCTCGCCGCGAGCCAGCGCGGGCTTCAGCATGTTGCCGGCGTCCATGGCGCCTTCGGCCTTGCCGGCGCCGACCATCGTGTGCAACTCGTCGATGAACAGGATGATCTGGCCTTCCTGCTTCGCGAGGTCGTTCAGCACCGCCTTGAGCCGTTCTTCAAACTCGCCGCGGTACTTCGCGCCGGCGATGAGGGCGCCCATATCGAGCGCAAGGATGCGTTTCCCGCGCAGGCCCTCGGGCACCTCGCTGTTGACGATGCGCTGCGCAAGTCCCTCGACGATGGCGGTCTTGCCGACGCCGGGTTCGCCAATGAGCACTGGATTGTTTTTCGTGCGACGTTGCAAGACCTGCACGGTGCGGCGAATCTCATCGTCGCGGCCAATGACCGGATCGAGCTTGCCCTGCTCCGCGCGCTCCGTCAGATCGATGGTGTACTTCTCGAGCGCCTGCCGGCTCTCCTCCGCGTTCGGATCGGTGACCTTCTCACCGCCGCGCACATCCTCGATGGCCTTCTCGACGGCCCCCTTCACGACGCCGGCGTTGCGCAGGATCGTCCCGAGCTGTCCCTTGTCTTCGAGCGCCGCAAGGACGAACAACTCGCTGGAGATGTACTGATCGCCGCGCTTCTGCGCGATCTTGTCGGTGAGATTGAAGACGCGGTTCAGGTCGCTGGAGATGTGCACTTCGCCGCCCGACCCCTCGACCTTGGGCAGGCGGTCGAGCGCCTCGCCCAGTTGCGAACGCAGCAGGTTGACGTTGGCGCCCGCCTTGTCGAGAAGGTGCCGGACCGAGCCGCCCTGCTGATCCAGCAGGGCCGTCATTACGTGCAAAGGCTCGATGTACTGGTGATCGCGGCCGACCGCGAGCGACTGCGCATCCGCCAGCGCCAACTGGAATTTGCTTGTCAGTTTGTCCATGCGCATAGGTGTGGGCTCGGGGCGTGGGGCCCGGGTAAGAAACAACTACGAACCTATGTAGGCGCGCGAGCACAGATTTCAACGCAAGATGCGCGGCAAAGTTCGAGTGCGGCTCGATTCCTCTGACCCGAGCCCCGCGCCCCGAGCCCCGTCCGCAGTACGACTGCGCTAGTGCGCCATCCGATGGCTGACGTAGATGAGGGCGACGCCCAGCACGATGAAGACGAATTGCTTCACGCCGGAGCCGGGATCGACGCGTCGATGCAGCCCCGGAATCAGGTCTGCGACAGCTATGTAAAGGAAGCTCGCGGCGGCGATCACGATTGCGTAGGGCAGCAGGTGCTGAATCTGATTGAGCGCGAAATAAGCGACGAGACCGCCGACGACCGAACTGGTGCTGGTGAGCAGGTTCAGCGTGAGCGCCCTGAGACGCGACATGCCGCTGTTGAGCAGTATTGCGAGGTCGCCCACTTCCTGCGGAATCTCATGCGCGAACACCGCAATGGCCGTGACGACGCCGAGGTGGACGTCGGTCATGAACGCGGAGGCGATCAGTACGCCGTCGAGCACGTTGTGAAAGCCGTCGCCGATCAGGATGAGCCTCGCAGACGCGGCGTCGCGTCCATTCCCACCCTGATCGTGAGCATGCGCGTGCGGCGTATGCCCCTCGCACACCTCCTGATGGCAGTGACGCCAGAGCACCATTTTCTCGAGCACGAAGAAGATCAGCAGCCCGGCAAGCAGGGTCAGCCCGATCGTGTGCGTACTCCCGACCCCCGCTCCTTCGATTGCATGCGGCAGCAGTCCGAGCAGCGCGGCGCTGAGCAAAGCTCCGGTCGCGAAGCTGACGAGGTGCGGCAGCACCCGGACGCGCAGCGATTCTGGCGCGACCAGAAACAGCGAGGCGGCGAGCGCGCTCAGGGCGCCGCCGATTGCGGTGAACAGGAGGATCCACAAGAGCAAGGGCATGGGGCTCGGGGCGCGGGCGAGAAGAGGATTGATCTTGTTTGAGTCAGCGTAGCACGCGTGTCAAATACGCATGGCTTCAGCGCAAGCAGTTTCTTACCCCAGCCCCGCGTCCCGAGCCCCACGCCCTTCGAGCCAGACCATCGTCGCCATCCTCCCGGTCCTGCTATCCCGGCGATACGAAAAGAAGCGCTCGCGAGCTTCGTAGCCGCGCCAGCCGCCGCCATGGATATCGGCGACGCCGAGGCGGCCGAGCGCGATGCGAGCCAGGGTGTAGATATCCGCTTGCCAACGGCCGCGGGCGTTTTCGAGGAAGCCCGAAGCATTGTCGGGGTCGCACGCGATGAACTGGTCGCGCACCTCCGCGCCGACTTCGAAGGCCTGCTGCTCAATCGCAGGACCAAGCCACGCGATCAACCTCCGCGGTTGGACGTCCAGCGCCTCAATCGTCGACGCAAGCACGCCTGCGACGAGGCCGCGCCAACCGGCATGCACAGCGGCGACGCACGTCCCGTCTCGATCGCAGAGCAATACGGGCAGGCAGTCCGCAGTGAGCACGGCGCAGATCTGATCGGCGCGGAACGCGACGCAGGCGTCGGCAGTCGGAGCAGTCTCCCTCCTTTGTCCATCAGGCTCGGCGCGATGCACGTGCGCGCCGTGCACCTGATTCAGCCACAAAGGCTCAGCCGGCAGCCGCAATGCCTCGCGGATCCGCCGGCGATTCTCGGCGACCGCCGCTGGATCATCGCCGACATGCGAGCCGAGATTCAGGCTGGCGTAGGCCCCGGCGCTCACACCGCCCGTGCGCAGCGTGGCCGCTGCACGTACATGCGGCGGCGCGGGCCAGTCCGGTTGGATCCATGTCAGGCTGTTCATCAGTCACCCTTGTCAGTTGTCCGTTATGCGTTGTGCGTTGTGCGCAGAAGCGAGCGGTGCGTAACGTAGGTTCACTTGGGGCAATAGTTGGAAGACCTTCAACGCCGGGCGCAAGCGGGGTCGCGCTCTGACGGACAACGGACAACCGACAACGGACAACGGACCGGGCGGGCCTACCGCTTCGCCGCATCATCTGCGAGTGCGGCGAGCAGCGCGCGCATATCGTCCGGCAACGCCGCTTCGCATTCGATCAGTTTGTCGGTTGTCGGGTGCGCGAAGGCGAGGCGCGCCGCGTGCAGGGCCTGTCGCTTGAAACCGCGCAGCGCCTCGATCAGCGCGGGGCTGGCGCCCTTCGGCAACAGCAACCGGCCGCCATAGACCTTGTCGCCGACCAGCGGATACTTGATGTGCGCCATGTGCACGCGGATCTGGTGCGTGCGGCCGGTCTCAAGCTTCAGGCGTATGTGTGTGTGGCCGCGAAAGCGTTGGACGACCCGATAGTGGGTCACCGCCTCACGGCCATCCTCGCGAATCGCCATACGGAGGCGATCCACGGGGTGTCGTCCGATCGGCGCATCGACTGCGCCGCCGCCAGTCATCACGCCCAGGCACACCGCTTCGTATTCACGCTCGACCTCGCGCGCTTCGATGGCTCGCACGAGCGTGGTATGCGACTCGACAGTCCGCGCCACAACCATGAGACCGCTCGTGTCCTTGTCGAGCCGATGCACGATGCCGGCCCGGGGAACCTGCGCGAGTCTGGGATCGAAGTGAAGCAGCGCGTTCTGCAGCGTCCCCGCAGCATTCCCGGCGCCGGGATGAACGACAAGCCCGACGGGCTTGTTGATCACGAGCACCTGTGAGTCCGCATGCACGATGTCCAGCTCGATCGCCTCCGGCGTCACGTTCACGACGTCCGGAAGCGACGCGCTCAGCTCGACGGATTCCCCGCCGATGACCTTGTCCTTCGGCCGCAGCTTCATGCCATTCACCAGGACCTGGCCTTCCTCGATCCACTCCTTGATCCGCGTGCGCGAATACTCCCCCAGCAATTCAGCAAGCGCCTGATCGAGCCGCTGCCCGGCCGACTCGAAGGGGATCGTCAGGCTATGTCGTATGGGGTGAGACATTTAGGGGCTCGGGACTCGGGGCGCGGGTCAGAACTGGAGAAGGACTTGGCTTTAGGGGCCTGGTGGGCCGTCAGAACTAAGAACGAAAAATGCGCTCAGATGTGAAAGGCGTGACCCCTTACTGTTTGGCCCGGGCCCCGAGCCCCAAGTCCTTCGCTATACTGCCCGCCTTTTTTGAGCCCGACCCACGGCGGGATAAATGGCACTCGACAGAAATTCTCGCATGCGCATCGTTATTTTGACCACGGCCGCGCTCCTGCTCGGCCTCGCCGGCTGCGGCAACAAGACGAAAGAACAGATTGGCAGCGCCGAGCGGCTCTATGAGATGGCCAGGCACGCCGCGGACAATAACAACTATCGCGACGCGATCACGTATTACGAGCAGCTCGAAGCGCGCTTTCCGTTCAGCAATCCGGCGCGCCAGGGGCAGCTCGATCTGATGTACGCCTACTACAAGAATCGCGAACCGGAATCCGCGATCGACCAGGCGGACCAGTTCATCCGCGAGAACCCGGCGCATCCGCGCGTCGACTACGCCTACTACATCAAGGGTCTCGTCCAGTTCGAACGCAACCCGAATTTCCTGGAGCGCTGGTTCAATGCGGATCTCTCGGAGCGCCCGCCGATCGACGCGCGCAAGTCCTTTCAGGCGTTCCAGACCCTGTTGCAGCGATTTCCGAACAGCGAGTACGCCGATGATGCGCGTCAGCGCATGATTTTCCTGCGCAACCGTCTGGCCAACTACGAAGTGCACGTAGCGCAGTACTACCTGAAGCGCGGCGCCTACGTCGGCGCGATCAACCGTGCGAAATACGCGATCCAGACCTACGACGGCGCCCCGCAGATCCGCACCGCCCTGCAGATCATGGCTGAGTCCTATCGCAAGCTCGGCCTCACGGACCTCGCTGCAACTTCGGAGCGAGTGCTCAGGGAGAACTACGCGAACGTCGACGAGGTGGGCGAGGAGAAGAAGAGCTGGTGGAAATTCTGGTGAGGTCGCGGGGCGCGGGGCTCGGGGCACGGGCCAGAACTCTTAGGCTTGGTGCTGAGCGCGCGGCGCCCTAAGCGCCTTGATCAGGCCATGTAGAGCCGCGCACGTGCGGCCCGCGAGCCGTTCGAGCTCTCTCGCTTTTCCTTCTTCAAGGTAGCCCAGCCGACTAGCGATCGTCAGCTCGTACTCGATTTCCCTGGCGGAGCTATGGGCGAGGATGAGAAAGCGCACGTAATCTGCCTGCGACGGCCGCGCGGAGCCCTCTGCGATGTTTGCCCCCACAGAGACTGACGCGCGTCGAAGCTGACTCACTAAACCGAAACGTTCCTCAGCAGGAAAATGGCGCGTCGCTTCATACAAGAGCATCGTCAGAGAGTCGGCAAGCTGAAATGCTTCGAGCTTTCTGTGGTCACGCATGTGTGCTCCTCCCTGAGCGTACTTAGCTTATTTCGCTGTCTTCGTCTGGCCCGTGTCCCGAGCCCCGCGCCCCGATGCCTCGATCTACCTGGTGCGATACCCCGATGTGATCGGGTAGCGCCAGTCCCTCCCGAACGCTCTCGCGCTGATGCGCACGCCTGGCGGCGCCTGGCGGCGCTTGTACTCGTTGCGCTTCACCATATCGAGCACGAGGCCCACGGTCGCCCGATCGAAGCCGCGAGCGGCGATTTCGTCGACTGACAGATCCTCCTCGATGAAAAGCTCGAGGATCGGGTCGAGCACCTCGTACGGCGGAAGCGAATCGGAGTCTTTCTGGTCGGCGCGCAGTTCCGCCGTAGGCGGCCGCTCGATGACGCGCGGCGGTATCGCCGGCGAAATCCCGTTGCGATGCTTCGCCAGGCGGTAGACCAGCAGCTTGCTGCAATCCTTGATCGGCGCGAAACCGCCCGCCATATCGCCGTAGAGCGTTGCGTAGCCGACGGCCGTTTCGCTCTTGTTGCCGGTCGTCAGCACCATGCGGCCAGTCTTGTTCGAGATCGCCATGAGCAACAGTCCGCGGCAACGCGACTGAATGTTCTCTTCCGTCGTGTCCGGCTTACGACCCGCGAACACTTCCTGCAACGAATCGAGCGCCGCCGCAAACATGCCTTCGATTGAAATGACGTCGTAACGAACGCCCAATATCCGGGCCTGCTCTTCCGCATCGTCCAGGCTCATCTGCGAGGTGTAGCGCGACGGCATCATCACCGCGCGCACGCGATCGGCGCCTAGGGCATCCACCGCGATGGCCAGCGTGAGAGCGGAGTCGATGCCGCCGGACAATCCGAGGACGACGCCCGGAAAACGGTGTTTGCTGACGTAGTCGCGCACGCCCAGCACCAGCGCGCTATAGACGCTCGCTTCTTCCGACAAGGGCTGCTCGACATGGGCGGGCCTTGGAACGGCCTTATCGGCGATCGCATCGACGTCAACTGCAAACAGACCCTCCGTGAAGGGCGGCGCACGCTGTACGACCTCACCCGCGGCGTTCATCACAAAGGACCCGCCGTCGAAGACCAATTCGTCCTGGCCGCCGAGCAGATTGACGTAGACGACAGGAAGCCCTGTGGCGCGCACACGATCCCTCACCACGCTTTCGCGTCTCTCCTGAAAGTCGAGCGCATACGGCGAACCATTGATGACTACGATGAGCTGCGCGCCTGCCTTCTGCGCGGCGATCGCGGAATCGGGCTCCCAGACGTCTTCGCAGATCAGGATGGCGACACGAACGCCGTTCAACTCCACGACACAGGATTCGCGCCCCTGTTTGAAGTAACGCTTCTCGTCGAACACGCTGTAATTCGGCAGTTCCTGCTTGCGATAGTTGGCGAGCGTCTCGCCATCGCGGATCAACGCCGCCGAGTTGTAGATGTCCGTGCCGGCGTACTCGGGGTAGCCGATCACGACGCCGATCCCGCTGGTTTGTGCTCGCACGCGCTCGAGCGCGGCGGCGACCTGCTTACGCAGGCCGTTGTGAAACAGCAGATCCTCGGGCGGATAGCCGCAGAGCGTGAGTTCTGGAAACAGAACCAGATCGGCTTTGAGTCGGTCGCGGGCTTCAGCAGACGCGTCGATCACGCGCTGCGTGTTGCCGGCGACGTCGCCGACAAACAGATCGAGCTGAGCGAGTGCAATGCGGAGAGAGGAAGACATCTGACGCTAGGGCTTGGGGCGCGGGGCGCGGGTCAGAAGCATTATTCCCTTCCCGCGTCGACGGGGAAAGGTCAAAACCGGACTGGAGTGCGGGCTCGGGCCTGGCGAGTCCCGCGCCTACTTCTTTCTAACTGGCTTCTTCTTGCTCGCAGCGGCCGACTTGCCTCTCGACACAGTCGACTTCTTCCTGGGCGCAACCTTCGTGCTTGATCTGCCGGCGACGCGCACGGCGCCTCTGGTCGCCTTCTTCTTGCCCGCGCCCCGCGCCCCGAGCCCCGAGCCCTTTGTCTTACCCGTGTCCCGAGCCCCACGCCCCGAGCCCTTTGTCTTACCCGTGTCCCGAGCCCCGCGCCCCGAGCCCTTTGTCTTTACCCGCGCCCCGAGACCCGCGCCCCGAGCCCTTCTTCAACTGCTCTGCAATCGCGCTGCCCAGATCGGCGGGACTCTTCACGGTGCGTACACCGGCGCGTTCAAGTGCGGCGAATTTGTCCGCCGCCGTTCCCTTCCCGCCCGACACGATGGCGCCCGCGTGGCCCATACGCTTGCCGGCAGGCGCGGTCACGCCTGCGATGTAGGCGACCACAGGCTTGGTTACGTTCTCGTGGATGAATTCCGCGGCCGCTTCTTCATCCGAACCGCCAATCTCACCGACCATGATGACGCCTTCGGTCTGTGGGTCTTCCTCGAAGCGCGCGAGCACATCGATGAAATTCATCCCGCGCACCGGATCGCCGCCGATGCCCACGCAGGTGCTCTGGCCGAGGCCCGCATTGGTCGTCTGGAACACTGCCTCGTACGTCAGCGTGCCCGAACGCGAGACGATGCCGATCTTGCCGGGTTTGTGAATGAAGCCCGGCATGATCCCGATCTTGCACTCGCCAGGGGTAATGACGCCCGGGCAGTTCGGACCGATGAGGAGGCTCCCGTAGCTCGCGAGCGAGGCCTTCACGCGCACCATGTCGTTGACGGGGATGCCTTCGGTGATGCACACGATCAGTTCGAGGCCGGCATCTGCAGCTTCCAGGATCGCGTCCGCGGCGAACGGCGCCGGCACATAGATCATGCTGACGGTCGCACCCGTCTTCTGCACGGCTTCCCGCGCCGTGTTGAACACAGGCAGATTCAGGTGCTTCTCACCGCCGCGCCCCGGCGTCACGCCGCCGACCAGCTTGGTCCCGTACGCGAGACACTGCTCGGAGTGGAACGTGCCTTGCTTCCCGGTGAAGCCCTGGCAAATGACGCGGGTGTTCTTGTTGACGAGGATGCTCATAAGGAAGTGACTAGCGGATAGCGGATAGCGGATAGTCAGAGCGCGCGGCACGCGCGCGTTCGAGCCCCCCTCTCCCCGTGTGGGAGAGGGTTGGGGTGAGGGATCGCGCGACGGCGCTCATTTTTTCTTCGCTGCGGCGACGACCTTCTTCGCGGCGTCGGTGAGGTCGCTGGCAGGAATGATCGCGAGTCCGCTCTCGGCGAGAAGCTTGCGGCCTTTCTCAGCGTTGGTGCCCTCGATGCGCACGACCACAGGAACCTGAACGCCCACGTCCTCTACTGCGTGAATGATCCCGTCGGCGATCATGTCGCAACGAACGATGCCTCCGAAGATGTTGACAAGGACGGCGCGCACGTTCTTGTTCGACAGAATCAGATTGAACGCCTCAGTGACGCGTTCGCGAGTCGCGCCGCCGCCGACGTCGAGGAAGTTCGCCGGGGCGCCGCCGTGCAACTTGATCAGATCCATCGTCGCCATGGCGAGTCCGGCGCCGTTCACCATGCACGCGATGTCGCCGTCGAGTGAAACGTAGTTCAGCTCGTGCTCGCTCGCCGCGCGCTCCATTTCGTCTTCCTGGCTCGGATCGCGCAATTTTGCGAGATCCTTCTGACGGAAGAGCGCGTTATCTTCGATGTTCACCTTGCCGTCGAGCGCGACGAGCTTGCCTTCATCGGTCACGATGAGCGGATTGATCTCGAGCAGGCTCAGATCCTTGTCGAGGTAGAGCTTGTAGAGTTTCTGCGCGAGCGCCGTGAATTCCGCAAGCTGCTCGCCTTCGAGCCCCAATCCGAACGCCAGCACGCGGCATTGCGAAGGCTGCAGGCCCGCCGCGGGATGAACGTTGACGCGAATGATCTTCTCGGGCGTATGCGCGGCGACCTCTTCGATGTCCATGCCGCCGGCGGCCGAAGCGATGAAAGCAACGTGGCCCTTGTCGCGATTGAGCACCAGGCTGAGATACAGCTCGCGCGCGATCTTCGAACCCTGCTCGACGTACACCTGATGAATCGGCAGACCGTCCGGTCCGGTCTGATGCGTTTTGAGACGCTGACCGAGCATCGCCTCAGCAGCCTTCGCCGCGGCTTCAGGCGAATCGACGAGCTTCACGCCGCCGGCTTTACCACGTCCGCCGGCATGCACCTGGGCCTTCACCACCCATTTCGACCCGCCGAGCCGGCGTGCAGCCTCCGCGGCGTCCGCCGGATTGGCGGCCGGATAGCCCGTAGGAACGGCAATGCCATAGCTCGCGAACAACTGCTTTGACTGGTACTCGTGCAGATTCATAAGAATGGGCTGGAGGCGGGGCTAGGCTGTAGGTAGAAAATCAAAGGCCGCGTATTCTGTAGGAATTGAGCAGCAATGCAAAGAACACGAGCCGCCAATATCTGCAGCATTTGCAAAGTCCCCAGGCATCGCGAGCGCCTCTAAAGTGCCGACCTCCAGTCTCCAGCCGCAAGCCGCAAGCCGCGCGCGCGCCGAATGAAATCTTTGCTCGCAGCGACCCAGGAACGGCCGACGTCGACCGAGCTTGCCTGGCGGGTGCTCACGCTCGTCAACCTGTTTCGATTGCTGGCGCCTCTGTTGCTGGGCGTCCTGTTCGTGACGATGAGGCCGCCGCCGGTTGGTCAGGCGCAACCGGGCCTCTTCATGGGCGCGGCGATCGGTTACTTTCTTTTCGCCGTCCTGTCGATCAGCGCCGTGAAATGGCGTTGGCCGGACATCGCGGTGCAGGCGTTTGTCAGCGCATGCGTCGATGTGCTTGCGATTTCCCTGTTGACCTACGCGAGCGGCGGCATGGCGAGCGGCCTGGCTGCCTTGCTTGTGCTGCCGATCGGCGCCGCGGGCTTCGTCGTACGTCAGCGTCTCGCGCTCATGTTCGCGGCGCTGGCGGCGATCGCATTGCTGCTGCAGCAAGCGTTCTCCACGCTTGCTGCGCGGGGCGACGCCGGAGACCTGACCTCAGCGGGCATTGGCGGCGCCCTCATCTTCCTCATAACGCTCGGCGTCGGACTGCTCGCGAGCAGTCTGAAGGAAACCGAAGAACGCGTGCGCCAGCGCGAAGTGGACGTCGCGAATCTCGCCGAGCTGAATCAGTTCATCGTCCAGCATCTGCGCGAAAGCATCCTCGTCGTAGACCAGAACGACAGCATTCGCCTCATCAATGAATCGGCCGCATTGTTGCTCAGTGGAAAATCCGTCGCCGCCGGCACGCCGCTTGGCGAAGTCTCGCCGCGCCTGCTGTACCTGCTCGACACGTGGCGCCGCAACTTGTACGACTGGCAGCAAAGCTCGCTTTCGGTGTTGTCATCTGACGGCGGCAGCCTCGTACAACCGCACTTCGTCGCGCTCGACCGCAGCGGCAAGGGCCCACGCTGATCTTTCTCGAGGACACCAGCCTGCTCGTCGAACGCGTGCAGCAGTCGAAGCTCGCTGCGCTCGGGCGGCTGAGCGCCAGCATCGCACACGAGATTCGCAACCCGGTCGGCGCCATGAGCCATGCGGCGCAGCTGCTGGCTGAGGCCCCGACGCTCACGCAGCAGGAGCGACGGCTGACTGACATCATCACGAACAACAGCGAACGCGTGAGTACGATCATCGACAACGTGCTGCAGCTCTCGCGAAGCGACTCGACGCGTCAGGAGCGGATCGAACTCAACGCGTGGCTGCGGGAGTTCCTGGCGGAGTTCCGGCAGACCATGCAGATTGACGAGCAGACGCTGCGCTTCCTGCCGTCGGAGATGGATGTCGAAGTCCGCGTCGACCCGACGCATCTGCATCAGCTGCTGTGGAATCTCTGCGAGAACGCGCTGAAGTACGGGCGCACGCCGGGCTCGACGGACGCCATCGAGATTCGCACCGGCCGCATAGCCACATCGGATCGTCCGCTGCTGGAGGTGCTGGATCGGGGCCCCGGCATTGCGGCGAAGGACGCCGAGCGCATATTCGAACCCTTCTTCACCGCCGGCGGGGGAGGCACTGGCCTCGGGTTGTTCATCGCGAAGGAACTGGCTCAATCCAATCGCGCGCTGCTGCTTTATGAGCCGCGCACCGACGGCGGCAGTGTGTTTCGTGTGGTGTTTGCGGATCCGCAGAGGTGGCAAGCCTGAGCGCCTACAGCGCCGGCCGGCAGGCTGGAGGCTGTAGGCTGGAGGCTGAAAATAGGAAGATTGGCCGTCCTGCACATCCAGGGAAGGATAAGAATGCGAGATCACACGCGACTGAGAGTATTTGACCTGGCCGATCAGCTCGTTCAGAGGATATATCGAGCGACTATCGCCTTCCCGAAAGAGGAACAATTATGGCCTCACTTCGCAGATTCGGCGCGCGGCGGTATCTATTGCCGCAAACATCGTAGAGGGGTGCGCACGATCTACTGAAACTGAGTATTTGAGATTTCTGGATATCGCTTACGGATCCGCCAAAGAATTGGAATATCAGGTAGGTCTGAGCGAAAGCCTTGGATTTCTGGACAAACGAATTGCCCGCGAGCTCAAATCCGAATGTGCCGTAACAGCGAAGCTCCTTTGTCGTCTTATCATTGCGCTTCGCGCCGCGGCGCCTTGTGGCGCTGCTCTACCTCCAGCCCCCAGCCCCCAGCCTACAGCCCTACGCCTGATTCATATGTCGCGCCGCCCCAGAGCCCTTGTCGTCGACGACGAACCCGATATCCGGGAGTTGCTCGGCATTACGCTCGAGCGAATGAACATCGAGGTCACCGCCGTCGACACGATTGCAGCCGCGACTCGCGAATTGCGTGCAGGCGCATTCGATCTCTGTCTGACGGACATGCGTCTTCCTGATGGCGACGGGCTGAACCTGGTCGAATGGATTCAGACGCACAAGCGTGAGACGCCGGTCGCCGTGATCACCGCGCATGGCAATGTTGAAACCGCCGTGCGTGCGCTGAAGCTCGGCGCGTTCGATTTCATCTCGAAGCCGCTCGACGTGGCGGCGCTGCGCAAGCTGATCGCGGCCACGCTCAAGCTGGGCGAAGCGCGCTGAAAACACGGCGCAACTCCCGCAAATCAAACTGCTCGGGCAATCGCGCACCATGGAGCAGTTGCGCGAACTGATCGAACGCGTCTCGCGCAGCCAGGCGCCGGTACATATATATGGGGAGTCCGGCACCGGCAAAGAGCTCGTCGCTCACCTCATTCACGACGCGGGCGCGCGTCGCGACGGTCCGTTCGTACCCGTGAATTGCGGCGCGATTCCCACGGAGCTCATGGAAAGCGAGCTCTTCGGCCACAAGAAGGGCAGCTTCACCGGCGCGATCGCGGACAAACCGGGCCTGATCCAGTCCGCCGAAGGCGGCACGCTGTTTCTGGACGAGATCGCCGACCTGCCCCTGCATATGCAGGTCAAGCTGCTGCGCGTGATTCAGGAGAAGAGCGTGCGCCCGGTCGGCGAGTCGAAAGAGACGCCGATCGATGTGCGCATCCTGTCGGCGACGCACAGGAATCTGTCGTCCGCTGTTGCGGAGGGAAAGTTTCGCGAGGATCTGTTCTATCGCGTCAACGTGATCGAGATCCGCGTGCCGCCGCTGCGCGAGCGGCTCGAAGACATCGACGAACTCGTCGACGCCATTCTGACGCGACTCGGCAAACAGATCGGCAATCGGGCGCTGCGCGTGACGGACGCGGCGGGAAGAGCGCTGCGCGAATATCACTTTCCCGGCAACGTGCGCGAGCTGGAGAACGTGCTCGAACGAGCGGCGACGTTATGCGCCAGCGGCGTGATCGATGCTGCGGACTTGCAGCTGCGTCCCAAGGTCTCGGCGACCGAGTTGCCTATCCAGAATTCCGTCGCGACGGGAGAGCGTCTGGGCGACGCGCTCGAAGACATCGAACGCGATGCGATCGTGCGGGCGCTGGAGCAAACGCGATACAACAAGACGAAGGCGGCGCAGCTGCTTGGCATGACCTTCCGATCGCTGCGCTATCGAATCAAGAAACTCGGCATCGAATAGACGGGCGCCGTCTGTGCGGAGCGGGCTTCCCTCAATTCCGCATCAGCCTGTCTCTGAGTAGCGTCGCGAACTGACAAGGCTTGTCACTAACCGCCAAAGCGACGGCCATTCTGTCGGCGAAAATCGACTTAACAACGTGCACTGCGTCGCAGTGAAACGCTCGCACCGCCAGTAACTTACGCGCCCTGTCGGCGACTGGCACAGGCCTTGCTCCTCTTCCTCGTGCCGGCGACGCGCCGCAGTTTTAGTGTCCCCATTCAGGAGATTTTCAATGCTCAAGCAAGTACAAAAGGGTTTCACCCTGATCGAATTGATGATCGTGGTCGCGATCATCGGCATCCTGGCGGCGATCGCGCTGCCGGCCTACCAGGACTACACGATTCGCTCGAAGGTCACGGAAGGTCTCGAATCTGGCGGCGGCGATCAAGGCTGACCTGTCCAGCATGTACGCCTCTGACGGCATACGGTGTGGCCGCTTATGCCGCTCAGGTCACCGCTGCATCCGCCCGCTCCAAGTACGTGACCAGTCTGGCGGTCGACGCCGCCACCGGCGTGATCACGATCACTTACAACAGCGCCAATATTGGCGCCGCAGTCGCCGCAGGTTCGACCGCTGGTCCTCACGCCGTACCTGGATCCGGCGCTGGTGCCGCCGCTCTGTACCCAGCTGGCCGCTGCAGCTGCGGGTCAGACCGGCAGCGTGGACTGGGCCTGCGCCTCCACGCACGCCGCCACCGCCACTGGTCGCGGTCTCGCCGGCGTCGGTGGCCGGCACGCTCAATCGCGCGCTTCGCGCCGGGCGAGTGCAAGTAAGCGAAGCATCGCTTAGCTTCGAAAGGGACGCCGTGAGGCGTCCCTTTTTTTGTTTGTGGGATCCGGGTCGAGCGGTCTTCCGCATGTGAGATGCGTCACTCGACATCGCTGATGGATGTGAGAGGATCGCGGCTAATTTGACAATACCTGCCCCAGCACCAGGTCACCTTCTTCACCGCCGACTTCTATGGCCGACAATGTACTAGCGGTTCCCGGCGCTCAGCGGTCCATGTTGCAGGGTCTGCCGCAGCGACTGATTCAGGACGGCCTCGTCGACGAAAAGACGATGCTCCAGGCGATCGCCGCCGCGAAAGAGACGAACACGAACCTGGTGTCGCATCTCGTGGCCAATGGGCTCGCCGATCCTCGCGAGATCGCCATCGCCGGCTCTCATGAATTTGGCGTCCCGCTGCTCGATCTCGAGGCGATTCAGCCGGACCTCGACACCGTCAAGCTGGTCTCCGACAAGCTGCTGGCCAAGCACCGCGTCGTGCCTCTGGTCAAACGCGGCAAGCGGCTGTTCGTCGCCGTCTCCGATCCGACCAATCTGCACGCGCTCGATGAGATCAAGTTCCAGACGGGCCTCTCCGTCGAAGCCGTCGTCGTCGAGGAAGACAAGCTCCAGAGATTTGCGACCAAGGCGATCGAGCAAGTCGACACCCAGATGCCGGCGCTCGGCGACGACGATCTCGACCTCGAAAACCTCGACATCACGGGCGGCGATGAGGATCTGCCAACGGACGCCGTCGCCCGCGACGACGTCGAAGACGCGCCGATTGTGCGGTTCGTGAACAAGGTGCTGCTCGACGCCATCAAGAAAGGCGCGTCCGACATCCATTTCGAACCGTATGAGAAGACGTATCGCATCCGCCTGCGCCTGGATGGCTATCTGAAAGAGCTCGCCGAGCCGCCAGTGCAACTGGCGACGAAGCTCGCCGCGCGCATCAAGGTCATGTCCCGCCTCGACATCGCCGAGCGTCGCATCCCTCAGGACGGGCGCATCAAGATGCGCATTTCCAAGACTCGGGCGATCGACTTCCGCGTCAGCACCTGTCCGACGCTCTTTGGCGAGAAGATCGTGGCGCGTATTCTCGATCCGTCGAGCGCCATGCTCGGCATCGATGCGCTTGGCTATGAGGCAGCGCA
Organism: uncultured Gammaproteobacteria bacterium; assembly: GCA_963723505.1. Classification (GTDB taxonomy): domain Bacteria; phylum Pseudomonadota; class Gammaproteobacteria; order Steroidobacterales; family Steroidobacteraceae; genus Steroidobacter. Next base: position 525,963 of record CAVRQU010000010.1, on the reverse strand, counting down.
GAGAGAGCTCTACATGAACGCGCTGGCGCAGCCGCACGGCATGATTCTGGTGACCGGTCCGACGGGCAGCGGCAAGACCGTATCGCTCTACACGGGCCTCAACATCCTGAACAAGGAAGATACGAACATCTCGACGGCCGAGGATCCGGCGGAAATCAATCTGCCCGGGGTCAATCAGGTCAACGTCAACCCCAAGGTGGGCCTCACGTTCGCTTCAGCGCTGCGCGCATTCCTGCGCCAGGACCCTGACGTCATCATGGTCGGCGAAATCCGTGACCTCGAGACTGCAGAGATCGCGATCAAGGCCGCGCAGACGGGACACCTGGTGCTCTCGACCCTCCATACGAACGATGCGCCCAAGACGCTCACCCGCCTGATCGATATGGGCGTGAAGCCCTACGCGATTGCAACCTCGGTGTCGCTGATCATTGCGCAACGCCTCGCACGCAAGCTCTGCAACAACTGCAAGACGCCGATCGACATGCCTGCCGAAGCGCTGCTCAAGGAAGGGTTCAGCGAAGACGAAATTGCGGCGGGCATCAAAGTCTACAAGCCCGTGGGTTGCGGGCAGTGCACCGATGGCTACAAAGGCCGAACGGGTCTGTACCAGGTGATGCCGGTGTCGGAAGAGATCCAGAGGATCATTCTTCAGGACGGCAATGCGGTCGACATCGCGGCGCAGTCCGCCGCCGAGGGCGTCTGGGACCTGCGTCGCTCCGGCCTCGAGAAAGTGAAGTCGGGACTGACGAGTCTCGATGAAGTCAACCAGTGCACGGTCGAATAGCGTCGTCGAACCAAGAATCGCTGATTCAGGATACCAGCCATGGCTCAAGTAGCATCCACACAGCAGTTCCCCTTCGTCTGGGAAGGGACGGACAAGAAGGGCAAGCGCATCAAAGGAAAGATGCTTGCTGTGTCCGAGGCCGCCGTCAAAGCCGATCTTCGCAAGCAGGGCGTGCTCGCAAAGCGCGTCCGTAAGGAAGTGCAGCTCTTCAAGAGCGGCAAGAAGATCACGTCGGAGGACATCGCCCTTTTTGCGCGCCAGCTCGCCACGATGCTGCAGGCGGGCATTCCGATGGTGCAGTGTTTCGACATCATCGGAAATGGACATGACAAGCCGTCGATGCAGAAGCTGGTGCTGGCCATCAAGGCGGACGTCGAGGCCGGGACGACCCTCCACGAATCGCTTGCGAAACACCCGCTCTACTTCGACGACCTGTTCGTGAATCTCGTCGAGGCGGGAGAGCACGCAGGCGCCCTGGAAACGTTGCTCGACAAGGTGGCTACGTACAAGGAAAAAACCGAAGCGCTGAAGAAGAAGATCAAGAAGGCGCTCTTCTATCCAGCCGCCGTTCTGGCTGTCGCGGTCATCGTCACCACTCATTCTGCTGATCTTCGTCATTCCGCAGTTCGAATCGTTGTTCCAGGGCTTCGGGGCGGATCTCCCGGCCTTCACACAGATGGTGATCGGTCTTTCGAAGTTCGTGCAGAACCAGGGTTGGTGGATGGCCATGATCGCCGGCGCCGGCGGTTACGCGTTCTTCTATTTCAAGAAGCGTTCGCGACCGATGCGTCGTGCACTTGATCGCATGATGCTGAAAGCGCCGATCGTCGGGCCGATCCTGGTGAAGGCGGCGATCGCGCGATATGCGAGAACGCTGTCAACCATGTTCGCTGCGGGCGTGCCGCTCGTGGAGGCGCTGACTTCCGTCGCCGGCGCGACCGGCAACATCGTCTACGAAGAGGCGACGCTTGCGCATACGCGATGAAGTTTCCACAGGGCAGCGGCTGCAGAGCTGTATGGAAACGACCGGGTCTATTCCCCAACATGGTCATCCAGATGATCGCGGTCGGCGAGGAATCGGGCTCGCTGGATTCCATGGCTTCGAAGGTCGCGGATTTCTATGAAGCCGACGTCGACGCAGCGGTGGACGCGATGAGCAGCTTGCTGGAGCCCATGATCATGGCCATTCTCGGCGTGCTCGTGGGCGGCATGGTCATCGCCATGTACCTGCCGATCTTCAAGCTCGGCGCGGCGATCTAAAAGGAAAGGGCTGCTGGCCACTGGGCTCTGGACGCTGGCCAGAAAACACCAAGGCATGGGAAGGAGACGCCGCGCATTGCGCGGCGTTTTCTTGTGTGATGTCGTCGGCGCCGGCTGACCGTACGGGCGAAAAGAAATGATGCATCGGGCTTTCGAATTGCTGGTACTTGCGCTGAGCACCAACCCGGTCATCTGGATCGGGCTGGTCTTCATATTCAGTCTGCTGATCGGCAGCTTTCTCAACGTCGTGATCCATCGCGTGCCGATCATGCTCGATCGCGAATGGCGTTCGCAGGCCGAGCAGATCCTGAGTGAACAGCGGACAGCGGACAGCGGACAGCAGGAGCACGTCGGGTTGAAGGCCGACCTTCAGCATTCGGGGCCTCCAGCCCCCAGCCCCCAGCCCCCAGCCGCGCCTTACAACTTGTTTGTCCCGCGCTCTTGCTGTCCGAAGTGCGGCGCGATGATCACGGCGTGGCAGAACATTCCGGTCGTGAGCTACCTGCTGCTGCGGGGCAAGTGCGCGAAGTGCGGTCAGAAGATTTCGCCGCGCTATCCGATCGTCGAACTGGGCACGGCGATCCTTTCCGCGCTGGTGGCGTGGAAGTTCGGGTTCGTGTGGTACACGGGCGCCGCGCTCGTTCTGACCTGGACGCTCATCGCTCTCGCGCGGCATCGATTTCGATACGCAGCTTCTGCCCGACAACATCACGCTGCCGCTCGTCTGGCTGGGGCTGCTGCTCAGTCTCGCAGCGCCGATTCCGGACATCGGTCTCCCCGTCGCCCCGCAAGCGAGCATCATCGGCGCCGTCGCGGGGTACCTGAGCCTGTGGAGCGTGTATCACCTGTTCCGGATGCTGACAGGCAAGGAAGGCATGGGCTATGGCGACTTCAAGTTGTTCGCTGCGCTTGGCGCGTGGCTCGGCTGGAAAATGCTCCCGCTCATCATTCTGTTGTCAGCGTTCACGGGAGCAGTCGTGGGCTTTGCGCTGATCTCGGTGCGCCGCCACGACAGGAACATTCCGATTCCGTTTGGACCCTACCTCGCCGCCGCCGGCTGGATCGCGCTGATGTGGGGCGACGAGCTGGTCGGATCCTACCTCCGGATCAGCGGGATCCGCTGATCGACTGGAGGCTGGGGGCTGGAGGCTGGAGGTAGAACGTCGGTACGCTTCGCGACATCCGTCGCCAATCCGTGCCGTTTAGCTCATGTCCAAACACCCTCTACCCCCAGCCCCCAGCCTCCAGCCCCCAGCCCTCGCTCTGCTGATCGGCCTCACGGGGGGCATCGCGAGCGGCAAGAGCGCCGTCGCCGAGCGCTTCGCGACGCTCGGCGTCCCCGTGCTCGATACGGATCAGATCGCCAGAGACGTCGTCGAGCCTGGAACGGCGACGCTCGCGAAACTCGTAGCCGAGTTCGGCGGCGACATTCTCGATGCTTCGGGCCGACTGGATCGCACGCGCATGCGCGAGCAAGTCTTCAAGGATCCAGTGCAACGCAAGCGACTCGAGTCGATCACGCACCCCGCTATTCGTGAGGAGCTGGCGCGACGCTCGAACGCCGCCGGCGGCGAGTACCAGATCCACGTGATTCCCCTTCTGGTCGAAACCGGTCGCACGGATGTCTATGACCGCGTGCTTGTCGTCGATTGTCCCGAAGAGGATCAGATCACGCGACTGATGGCGCGGGATCAAACCGATGCTGACCAGGCCCGGCGCATTCTCGCCGCCCAGGCGACGCGCGGAGAGCGACTGTCGATTGCAGACGACGTCATCGTGAATACGGGCACGCTCGAGGAGCTGCAGCGATTTGTGGACACGCTGCACCGGAACTACGTGCTGCTGGCGAAGCGCTAGCGCACGAGGAATGGCTGGGGGCTGGCGGCCGGAAGCTGGGGTAGAACGCAGGATCCCACGTTGCGGAGCACGTTGCGTCGTCTCCGGAAGCCCATTCTGAAAGCTGACCTCGCGCGCGCAGCGCGCGTGAGCGTCTTCTACCTCCAGCCCCCAGTCTCCAGCCTCCAGCCACGTCCGGGACACAAACCCCACCCCTGGACCGTTACAGCGGCATGGCCACGATTCGCATCGGTGTCTCCGGATGGCGCTATACGCCCTGGCGGGGCGCGTTTTACCCGAGCAACCTTCCTCAACGACTGGAGCTCTGGTACGCGTCGCGCATTCTGCCGACGATCGAGATCAACGGTTCCTTTTACTCACTGCAGCGCCCGGAGTATTACGCGCGGTGGCGGGATGAGACGCCCGATCACTTTGTGTTCGCCGTGAAGGGACCCCGCTTCATCACGCACATGAAGAAGCTGCGGGACGTGGAGGCGCCGCTCGCGAATTTCTTCGCCTCAGGCGTCTTCAATCTGCGCGAAAAATTCGGTCCGATTCTCTGGCAGTTTCCGCCAAACTTTGCATACGAGTACGAGCGCATGGCGCGCTTCTTCGAACTGTTGCCGCATGACGCCGCAACCGCGCTCAGGCTCGCGCGCCGGCGCGATCGGCGAATGAACGGTCGTTCGCGGCTCGCGATCGACGAGAATCGGGACCTGCGGCACGCCGTCGAGATACGCCACGAGAGCTTTCTGCACGCTTCGTTCATCGACCTGCTTCGCGATCACAATATCGCGCTCGTCGTTGCGGAAACGGCGCGCAAATGGCCGCTCACGCACGACGTCACTTCCGACTTCGTTTACGTGCGCCTGCACGGCGACAAAGAGATCTACAGGAGCGGCTACAGCGACGCGGCGCTCGATCGCTGGGCGAAGCGCATAGCAGCCTGGCGACGCGGGGCCGAGCCAGAGGATGCACAGAAAGCCTCGAGGCGCAAACCTCCGACATCAAAGCCGCGCGACGTCTACTGTTACTTCGACAACACGGATGTAAAGCTGCGCGCGCCGGTCGACGCTCAGACGCTGATGCGCAAGCTCGGATTGAAACCGGGCGCGCCCGCGCTCGGGCGAACCTCCGGCCATCGGACTCTGGTCGAGCAGCATCGCAACGTGGGGCGCGCGTCCCCGTGAACGTCTCCTCCGTTCTCCGTTGTCTGTTGTGCGCAGAGGAATACGCGACACTCCGATAGCTATTCGAGAGTGGAAAATTCCGAACCGAGCACGCGCCGGCGCTCTGAACGGATACCGAAACAGAGAACGGACAACGGACAAGGAATCAGAGAGCGTGCCGCGAAGGCGTTGCCAGTTTTCCGCTGTTCGTTGTGCGCAGAGAAGAAAACCGGGGGCATTCGCTCGGACACGGACAACTCGAGGAACGGAAACGGACAACGGACAACTCAGAGCGCGCGCAGCAACTGCGGCAGGGTTCGCATATCCGTGAACGTGAGATGCGCGCCCAGGTCGCGAAGCCTCTCGGCTGGGGTGTGCGCGCTGAAACCGAAAACGATCATCCCAGCTGCAACGCCCGCCTTCACTCCCGGCGGAGCGTCCTCGATCACGACGCATTCAGCGGGCGCCGCGCCGAGCTCACTCGCTGCGAGCAGATAGATGTCTGGCGCCGGTTTGCCGTGCGCAACCTGCGTGACGCTGAACAATCGCCCGTCGAATCGCGGCAGCAAGCCTGTCAGCCCGAGCGTCATGCGCATCTTTTCATGATCTCCGCTGGAGGCGACGCAGTATGGCGCGCCGAGATGATCCAGCGCGTGCTCAATGCCCGGCATCGCCATAAGGCCGCTGCGGAATGCCTCAAACGTTCGCGCCTGCAAGTCGCTCGGGAAGCTCGCCGGCGGCGCGCGCCCCAGCATGCGCTCAATGACCTTGAGGCAATCCGGGATCGAATATCCAACGAAGTGCTCAAAGATCTGCGTTGGCGTCAGGTGCAATCCAAGCTCACTGAGCATGTCCCCCAGCACGCGATCCGCAATCGGTTCGCTGTCTACGAGCACGCCGTCGCAATCGAAGATCACCAGGTCGACCATTCATCGTTTCCTTTGGCTGGGGGCTGGAGGCTGGGGGCTGGAGGTAGACACCGCGCGGAGCGCGCTCTGACTAACTGCTAACCGCTATCCGCTTCTTACTAGGCTGTAGGCTGTAGGTAGAAACGCGCGGCGCGAGCTTCTGACTAACCGCTAACCGCTTCCTTATTTGGCGCTCACCCAGCGACGCTCGAGGATTCCGAATATCGCCTGCGCAACCAGCGCCAGCGCAGCGGCGGGAATGGCGCCTTCCAGAATCAGGCTCAGATCGTCAAGCCGGATGCCGGTGAGTATGGGCTGACCGTAGCCGCCGGCGCCGATCAGAGCACCGAGCGTCGCCGTCCCCACGTTGATCACCGCAGCGGTTCGAACGCCCGCGAGAATGGACCGCGCAGCGAGCGGCAGTTCGACATGACGCAGCTGGGCGAGTTTCGACAACCCGAGCGCCTGGGCGGATTCGCGCAACTCGCGCGGTATGTCCGCGAGGCCTGCGTACGTGTTCCTCAGTATCGGCAACACGCTGTAGACAAACAGCGCCACAATCGCAGGCGCGTACCCGATGCCGAGCCATGGGATGAGAAACACCAACAGCGCGAGCGCCGGCAGGGTCTGCAGTACGTCCGCTATCGCGAGCACAACGCGACCGATTGTTCTTCGGTAAAACGCCAGTATCCCGAGCGGCGTCGCGATCAGAATCGCAGCGGAGAGCGACGCGGCGACCATCGCGAGATGCTCTTTCGTCCGACGCCAGATGCGATCGCTTCGGCTGGCGGATTCGACCGTTGCATCGAGCTGAAACCGGGTCCGCAGGAAGTCCGCCGCGATGCGCGCCTCCGGTTCCCGATTCAGCTTCGCGCGCGCGTTCATTCTGATCATCGCATCTGCATCGATGCTGCCTGCGAGTCGCTCCATCTGCGTGCGTGCGGCTGCAGGCGCGTCGGCGCGGCAAACGATCAGCGCCTCATACGCGGGAAAGAAAGCCTTGTCGTCTTCGAGCGCTATCAGGTCGTATTGTGCAATCTCTGCGTCGGTCGAATAGAGATCGGTGACGTCGATGGCGCCGTCTGCAACGCCGCGGTAGGCGAGATCATGCGCGAGCCCGCGAACGTCGCGATGCGGAAGCTGGTAACGATCGCGCACGCCGGGCCAGCCATCCGCGCGCTGCATGAACTCGTTGCTGAAGCCGATACGCAGCTCCGGATGCGCAGCGAGCTGCGATATGCGCCGGATCCCGAGTCGCTGAGCCTGCTCGCGGCGCATGCCCAGCACATACGTATTGTTGAACCCGAGCTGCGGGGACGCCCAGGCGCCGGCGCGCGCCAACGCCTCACCCAGTTGCTCGCGGCCCGCAATCGACGCTTCCGGGAATATCTCCGCACGCAGCGTGCCGCTGTACTCGGGATAGCAATCGATGTCGCCGCGGGTGAGCGCGCTCCACAAGACTCGTGTGCCCCCGAGCTCGCGGCGATGTTCGCTCTCCTGGCCGGAGTTCTTGAGAAGCTGTGCGGCGATTTCCGCGAGGATGACCGACTCGGTGAAGACTTTGGAGCCGATGACGACTGCGTCGGCCCGGACATCCGCAGCCGACAGCGCAGCGAGCCCCATGCACCGCGGCGTACGGCGTGCGGCGGCGCCTACGCATCGTAGCGTCGCTGCGCCCTGACGAACTCGCGCACGAACTCCTCCGCCGGCGAATCCACGAGGTCGCGATAGCCGCCCTGTTGCGCAATGCGGCCGTCGCGCATGAGCACCAGCCGCTCCGCAAAAAACGCCGCTTCTGCAAGATCGTGCGTGACCAGCAGCACGGATTTGCGCAGGCGCTCAAACAGAGCGCGCAAGTCCTCCTGCAAGGCATAGCGCACCATGGGATCCAGGGCGCCCAGAGGCTCGTCGAGCAGCAGGACATCGGGATCGAGCATCAGCGCACGCATGAGGCTGACGCGCTGGCGCTGTCCGCCCGACAGATCGCCCGGATGGCGGCGCAGCATCTCCGCAGGCAATCGTACGAGGTCAGCCAGCTCCTTGAGTCGCGCCGCGATCCACGTGGAATCACGTCGCAGATGGCGCGCAGCGAGCGTTATGTTGTCTTCGGCGCTCAAGTGCGGAAACAGGCCGCCCGACTGAATTACATAGCCAAGCCGTCGGCGAATGCTCAGGACGTTGCTCGCCTGCAGCTCACGTCCGCCCACGAGCACGCGCCCTCCTCCAGGCGTCAGCAGGCCCACCGCGAGTTTCAGCAGCGTTGATTTTCCACAGCCGCTCGGCCCAATGAGCGCGACGGTCTCGCCGGCCGCGATCTCGAGGCTGACATGGTCGAGCGCGGTCGCGTGGTCATACGCATGACTGACGTCCTGATAGGAGATCATGCATTCCCGCCCAATGGCGAGGCGGTCTCACCCGGGTTATAAAGCGAGTCGGTGATCATTCGACGACATGACGGGAACCATCGACATACCGCTCTCGTTATCGACCAGCGCCGCAGACGCTCCCGCTGGCACTGTGGCCGGAGCAGGGAATAAAGGCAATCCAGCCAACGAAACTCGAGGCCCCCGGGAACGCCCGACGACATGAGCACGCAAGCAACGTCGAGACCTGAACCTGAGCTGCGCGACAGCGAGGTGCAGTTCCGCCAGCTCGTGGCGGCGGTCACCGACTATGCGATCTACATGATCGATCCTCAGGGCGTTGTGATCAGCTGGAACGCCGGCGCGGAACGCATCAAGGGCTACCGCCCGGACGAGATCATCGGTAAGCACTTTTCGCGTTTCTACAGTCTGGAGGATCGCGCTGCGGGCGTGCCCGACCATGCGCTCGCGACGGCGCGGGAGACCGGTAGATACGAAGCCGAGGCCTGGCGCGTGCGCAAGGACGGTACGCGTTTCTGGGCGGCCGTCGTCATCGATGCGATTCGCGATGAAAACGGCGGGCTCGTCGGCTTTGCGAAGATCACGCGCGACATGACCGAGCGTCGCGCGATGCAGGAACAGCTGATGCAATCGCAAAAGATGGAGGTTCTTGGCCAGCTCACTGGGGGGATCGCGCACGATTTCAACAATCTCCTCACCGTGATTCTCGGCAATCTGGACACCATTTCGCGTCACGTCTCGACGCAAAGTGAGCGCCTGCGGCGCGCCGTCGATCACGCCACGCTGGGCGCGCAGCGCGCCGCGACGCTCACGCAGCAGCTGCTCGCCTTTGCACGGCGCCAGCCGCTCAATCCGAAGCCCCTCGACGTCAACCAACTCGTCGAGGGAATGTTGGATCTCCTCGCACGGACGCTCGGCGAGGCGATCAACGTCGACACACGTCTCGCCGCGGGATTGTGGCTCGTTGAGGCCGATCCTCATCAACTCGAGAACACACTGCTGAACCTTGCCGTGAATGCGCGCGACGCCATGCCTGACGGCGGCACGCTTACGGTCAAGACGTCGAATGTGAGCGCCGGCGCCTCACGGGATCTCGGTGCGCCCGCGGGAGAACTCGTGCTGATCAGCGTCACGGACACAGGGATCGGCATGTCCGAGGACGTCGTCACGCACGCCTTCGAACCGTTCTTCACGACGAAGCCCATCGGTCAGGGAACGGGGCTCGGTCTCAGCCAGGTGCTCGGTTATGTCGTTCAATCGGGCGGCCACATCGCCATCGAAAGCACGCCCAAAGAAGGCGCGACGATTCGTATTTATCTGCCGAGAGTGATCGCGAATGCGCAGATTGCGGAAGCCGCGCCGGCCGCCGCGTCCGAAGCCGAAGTCGGCGGCGCCGAAGTAATTCTGGTCGTCGAAGATGAGGCCAGCGTGCGCGCTTTCAGCGCCGACTGCCTGCGCGATCTGGGATATCAGGTGATCGAGGCGGCTGACGCCGCCCAGGCGCTGCGTACGCTGGAAGCGCATCCCGAAGTCGAGCTGCTGTTCACTGACATCGGTCTGCCGGGGCCGAACGGCCGCGAGCTCGCCGACGCTGCGCTGAAAGTTCAACCCGCGCTGAAAATACTCTACACAAGCGGCTATGCACCCGACGCTATCACGCGCAGAGGGCGGCTCAGGCACGATGTCGTGCTGCTGACAAAGCCATTTACCCGGCCGCAGCTCGCGGCGCGGATGCGCGAGGTTCTCGATCGACCACGCGACTAGGCAAATGCTGAACAAGGGCTATTCGATGCAGGCAGCAGCTTCGCAAACCCTTGTCTTTCAATCTTCGCCATCCTTCGATGGCGGCAGCCTGCGGACTTAATCAGCGCGTCCCTAGCCTCAATGGCGCTTGCTCAAGCTCAAGCGTCTTCTTCCCCCTCTCCCTTGGGGAGAGGGTTGGGGTGAGGGGGCCATCAGTCGCGCTGCGACTTCTGCGCTTCGCGTCTATCCCTCACCCGCACTTCGTGCGGGCCTCTGATGTGCATGGATGCACGAATGCTGTGGGCGCAAGGATGCGCGTGAGCAGCTCCCGCATGGGAGAGGCGGGGGAAACAGGAGCTACTAAACAGGCGGCATTGCGTACCAGACCGGGCCGGCTGGCGCGGATGTGTGCGACCAACGCACAATGCGACGCGCTCATTCACCCGAGGGTATCCGCATGTACGCGCCCAGCCTCTTTCGCGGCAAGAAGATTCTCATCACCGGCGGCGGCACGGGCCTGGGCAAGGCGATGGCGTCCAGACTCCTCAGCCTCGGCGCCGATATCGCGATCTGCGGTCGTCGCAAGTCCGTCTGCGAGGAGACGGCCGCTGAGCTGATGGCCGCGCATGGCGGCGAAGTGCGCGCCTACGCCGTCGACATTCGCGACGCCGCCGCAGTCGACAACATGGTCGAAAGCATTTTCGCGGACGGCCCGCTCACCGGCCTCATCAACAACGCCGCGGGGAACTTCATCTGCCCGACGGAACAACTTTCCTCGCGCGGCTTCGATGCGATTGCGAACATCGTCATGCACGGGACGTTCTATGTCACGCAGGCCGTCGGCAAACGCTGGATCGCGCAAGGCTGGCGTCAGGGCGATCCGATGCGCTCGGTGATGTCGATCATCGTTACATGGGTCGAAACCGGCGGACCGTACGTCGTGCCGTCCGCGATGTCGAAGAGCGCCGTCGACGCCATGACGAAGTCGCTGGCGATCGAATGGGCGCGGTTCGGCATTCGCCTGAACGCTGTCGGACCGGGCGAAATTCCCACGGAAGGCATGAGCAAGCGCCTCTCGCCAGGCCAGGATCCGGGCGAGGCGTCAAGGGAACGCAATCCGATGGGGCGAACGGGAACGAAGGACGAGCTCGCGAATCTCGCCACGTTCCTGCTTTCTGACGGCTGCGACTGGCTCACTGGCCAGTCGATCATGATGGACGGCGCCGGCTACATGGCGACGGGCGGAAATTTCTACGAGCTGCGGCGCTGGTCGGCCGAACAATGGGCGCAGGCGCGCTCGCTCATCGAACAACAGAATCAGCGGGACAAGGCGCAACGCTGAGGAGCAATGGCTGGAGGCTGGGGGCTGGGGGCTGGAGGTAGAGACTTCAGGCCTGCAAGCCGGCGTTGCCGGAGGCAGCTCTCGAGAAAGCCTGACTGGACGAATTGGTCGAACACGGCTCTGACCGAGTAGCGGCAAGCGCCAAGGCTTCTACCTCCAGTCCCCAGCCTCCAGCTCCCTCCAGCCTGCGGCCACTGGCGCGCCGGAGGCGCGCTCAGTGCCGCATGCGATAGCGCTGCTCACGATACAGCCACGCCGGCATCAGCACATGCGCAAGTGCGTTGCGGGCGCTTTCCGCATTCTGGGATGAAAGCGGATCAAGTTTGTGCGTGCGCCGGTCGTAGGAAAACTGACGCGGCTCCCCTTCCGGAATGAGCACGGTCACGATGTCGTCCTGCAGCCATGCGAAGTACTGGTCGAACTGCATCATCGCGCGCGGCTGCACGCCGGACGGCGCCTGGCCGAATTCCGGCAGCGTTCGGGTCAGATCTCGACCCGGCAGCGGATGCTCGCTGTCCAGGCCCATCAGCGACAGCAGCGTCGGCGCGAGATCGATCTGACTCGCGACGGACTCGATGTGTCGCGGAGCGACGTCCGCCCCGAGAATGACGCCGGGGATGTGAAACTTGTCGATCGGCACCAGCGCATCGCCATAGACGCGCGTGTCGTGATCCGCGACGATCAGAAAAATCGTATTCGCCCAGTAGTCGCTGCGCCGCGCGCGGTCGATGAATTGTCCGAGCGCATAGTCCGCATACCTGACCGCGTTGTCGACGGTTTGCTTCTCCGCATCGACCGGTTCGATGCGGCCGTCCGGGTACTCGAACGGCGTATGGTTGGAGGATGAGAATGTGAGCAGGAAGAACGGCTCGCCGGCCGCATGCAGAGACTGAATTCGCTCATGGGTCTTATCGAACAGATCCTCGTCCGATACGCCCCAGCTGCCGACGAATTTCGGCGCCGCGTAGTCCTTGCGATCCACGACAGAGTGAAAGCCGTTGCCGAGAAAGAAGCCGCGCATGTTGTCGAAATGCGATTCGCCGCCGTACACGAATTCGTTGTGATAACCCTCGCTGCGCAACAGCGTCGCCAGCGTGAAGAACCCTTGCTGCGATTTCGACAGCTTCACCACGCTGCGCGCCGGCGTAGGCGGAAAGCCCGCGATCACGGCCTCGATGCCGCGCACCGAGCGCGTGCCGGTCGCGTACAGCCGGTCGAACCAGATCCCTTCGTCGGCGAGCCGACTCAGATTCGGCGCAACAGGTCGCCCGCCCAGCCGCTCGACGAATCCGGCGCCGAGACTTTCCTCCAGCACGATGACCAGGTTCAAAGGTTGTTCGCGACGCACGCTCGCGATCTGCCGGCGCAGCGTCGGCAAGTCCTCTGAGACGAAATCCGCCGCAGGCACGCTCATCCCCGCGCGCACCCGTTGAATCATTTCCGCGGCAGGCAACGCGCCGTAAATCTCGCTGGAACGCTCCTCATTCTTCAGTCCCTGGACGGCGGACAACACCGTGTACGCGGAATTCGCCACCAGGCTGTTGACCATCGCATCGTCGCAGAACGCGAAAGAGGAAAGATTGGCGGGACGATGCTGAAAGCTCGAACGAATCATTACGAACAGAATGATGACGACGCACGGCCAGATGAGCATCACCCGGGACGCGGCCCAGGGCTGCACCTCGGCGGCGTAACGGCTGAATCGCCGGATCATCAGCCAGCCGAATGCGACGAATGCGATCGTCGTTGCGCACAGCGTGAGACGGTAGCCTTCCCACAGCATCGCGAACACTTCACGCGGATAGACGAGGTATTCGATGAAGAGGCGATTTGGGCGGGCGTCGTACTCGGCCAGAAACTGCGGCGTCGCGAGCTCCATGAGCGCAATCAGCATCAGAGCGACCGCGAGCCATGCGCACGCGAGGCGCAGCCACCACTGCTGTCGACGCAGCGCGAGAAAAAGCGGCAATACGACTACGGCAGGCGCCGAGAAGATACCGAGCGTCATGAGATCGCTGCGTAGTCCCTGGAGAAGCATCGACGCGGCGGCGTCGGTCGCAGCGACGCGCGGCCACTGCCAGATCATCAGGCCGATCCGCGAGGCGGCAAGCGCGCAGACTCCCAGGAGCGAAGAAGCTGAGGAATGGCGCATAGGGCCCCAACAGCTGGATTGAACGCCGCCGAAAGGCGCACGACAGTAGCCGCCATCGGCACGCAAGGCTTGCCATAGTTTTCAGTCCGCCCATGCTCACGCAGCGCCCGGCGGGTCGCCCAATTCGCCCGCGGTCGCCGCGACCAGGTTCGTGGTGTGTGATTTTTGGTTCTGGTTCTGCGGCAGAGATTAGCCGCGTTCCATCCGTCCCGAAACGGATCCCGGCTGCAAACGACTCAATTCAGCGTTTGCCTGACGTTGACGCAGGGCTCGACCGCACGCGCTCGACGAGACTCTCGCCAAAACGCCAAACACCCAAAGGAAGAGGGATTAGGAAAGGATCGTGGACAAGTTACGGAGAAGCGAATCGGCGCGATAGTGGGCGTTGCTTGGGTCGGCATTTGTCAACCCTGTTAATCCTCCTGACTCCTCTTACCTTTGCGGTCTTTGCGATCTTTGCGAGAGATCTCTTCCGCCAGGACGGCGATGGCCTTCCGCGCCGCTTGAAATTCATCCGTTCGAGATCGCGGACGCACTTCTTCGCGAGTCCATGAACCTCGGCTGCATGGCGCAGCACTTACTTGTTCGAGTTCGAAGTTCGCGCTGCTGCGCATCGGTCGCTGCTGAAACTTCCGGGAACCTTCTGTTCCGCGCCTGGCATTGACAGCGATATAGGGCGCTCGCATCCACCCGCAGAGCCCCGCCTGGAGAGTCCTGTGTCCGATCTACACACCGCGCAGGCGCAGCAAGTCGCTTCCGCCCAGAAACCCCAATCCCTCTTCAGTTCAGCCTTGCAAGCGCTGTCCGATGCGGAGCTGGTCGAGGCCGCGCAACGACTGGACGCGCGCGCCTTCGAGACGCTCATGCGGCGGCACAATCGCCGGCTGTTCCGCGCCGCGCGCAGCATCCTGCGCGATGCGGACGCTGCAGAAGACGCCGTGCAGGAAGCCTACATCCGGGCGTTTACGCATCTGTCCAGCTACGCGCCGACCGGTTCGTTCGCGGCCTGGCTCACGCGGATTGCGATCAACGAGGCGTTGATGCTCAAGCGACGGCTGAAGCCCCCCGCGCTGTCGCTCGATGAGTTTGAGGGTCGTGCAGACGGCGATCCGGTACACGCGTCCTGGCGGCTGAGCGACGTGCTCGCCACGACGGACAGCTCGGAGCACGCGAGCATTCGCCAGGTTCTGGAACAGGCGCTCGACCGCCTGCCGCAGGACTTTCGCATCGTTTTCGTGCTGCGCGAAGTCGAGCAACTCAGCATCGCTGAAACAGCGGACTGTCTTGGCCTGCATGCAGGGACCGTCAAAACGCGTCTGCATCGGGCGCGCGCGAAGCTTCGCGCCGATCTGACGCGTCGCGTCCGGCGCGAACAACTGGAGGTGTTCGAATTCGGCGGCGAGCGCTGCGACCACATCGTCGCCGCAGTCCTGCGCAGGCTGAGCGCCGGAGCTGCGGGTCGCTCGACTGGGCTCGCAGGGCCGATTGCGGGCCTCGCATTCGCCGCGTTGTTGTTCAGCGGCGCGCCCATCGCGTACGGCGACGATCGGCCCTCAGAGGCGGCTGACTCCCACTCGGACCTGAGTGCGCTCGAGGAAATTCGCAAAGGTCGCGAGATCTTTCGCCGCGCAACGTTCGGCGATGAGGACTTCTGGGGTGGAACGTTGGGATTGCATGAGGCGATCGCCGGCGCCGCGAACGGCGGCGTCGGCCCGGGGCTGAGTCCGAAGGCGGCGCTGGCGCTCGGGCTCAAGGTCGATTCGACCGCCCTGCCGGGAAAGGTAAAGCGGGCGCTGCGTTCCAAAACGCTGAATCTCAACGATCCGGCGGTGACGCTCGAACTGCTGCGACTCGACGCGGTGGTGGGCCTGACCGGCTTCTTCGATGAGGCCCGCAGACTCAAGTCAGTCGGCATTCAATGCGCGCTGTGTCACTCCGTCGTCGATGATTCGTTTGCGCCCGGTATCGCCGGTATCGGCCGCAGGCTGGACGGCTGGGCCAATCGCGACCTCAACATCGGCGCAATCGCGGCGCTCGCGCCGCGCCTGCAGGTCCTCTCGACGCTGCTCGGCGTGGATGTCGCAACGGTTCGCACCGTGCTGCGATCCTGGGGACCGGGAAAGTTCGACGCCGAACTGCTGCTCGACGGCAAGGCATTTCAGCCCGACGGCCGCTCCGCCGCGACGCTGATACCGCCGGCGTTCGGCCTCGCGGGCGTCAATCTTCATACCTGGACGGGGTGGGGCTCCGTGACGCACTGGAATGCCTTCGTCGCAAATCTCGAGATGCACGGCAAGGGGACATTTTTTGATCCGCGTCTCGACGACGCCGATCGCTTCCCGATCGCTGCGCGCGAGGGATTCGGCCATGTGGTCGCCGAGGAGGATCAGATCACGCCTGCACTGGCGCCGTTGCACCTGTATCAGCTCTCCCTCAAGGCGCCCGCCGCGCCGCTCGGCAGTTACGACGCGCACGCCGCCGAGCGCGGCGGTGCGCTGTTCAGCTCGAAAGCGCAATGCTCCACCTGTCATGTCCCCCCGCTGTTCACGGAGCCGGGCTGGAACATGCACACGCCGGACGAAATCGGCATCGATGACTTCCAGGCGAATCGCGCGCCCGACGGTCGTTACCGCACGGCGCCGTTGCGCGGACTGTGGACGCACACGCGCGGCGGCTTCTATCACGACGGCCGCTTCGCAACGCTCGCGGATGTGATCGCACACTACGATCAGCATTTTGATCTTGGACTCAGCGCGGACGAGCGACGGGATCTCGAGGAGTACCTGAAGTCGCTCTGATGGAGCGACTGGCTGGAGGCTGGAGACCGGGGGCTGGAGGTAGAATCGCGTTCGCTGGTTGTCTTTGTGCGTGATTTCTCCTCCGACTCTCAGCCGCCTCCGCAGGCTTCAGCCTGCGCCTCCTTCGAGCAACTGTTTCAGACGACGCAGATCGTCGCTGATTCGCCTGCCCGGTTCCTCGCCGAACAACCGCGCGAGTTGCGCGCCGACTTTCCGTGCCCGCGACCAGTACAACAACTCGACGCGCGCCGTAGCGCCGCGGCCGCCGACGGCGGATTCAAAGGTCACAACTCCTTCATGCACGACTTCGGAGTCTGGCAGCGTGCGCCAGCCGATGCGCACGCCGGGCTCGTCCGCCACGATCTCGGCGTCCCATTCGATCGTCGTTCCCACCGGCGCCCGGGCGACCCAGTGAGACGTGTGCTCGCTCGTCGTCGAGACTGACTGCAGATGACTCATGAACCGCGGCAGATTCTCGAGATCGCGCCAGAACGCGTAGAGCGCCTGCGGCGTGCTGTTGATCGCAACGACTTCGTTGATGCGGATCTCCGGGATCGCAAAACCGGACTGCATCAGACGCCGTCCGGCATAGAGATCGAACGCCGCCAGGCCGAGCACGGTCGTGGCGGCCAGCGCGATTCGTCCGGGCCGTGCATGCGGTGATCGCAGCGCGGCGCTGAGCAAAGCGATGTCGACAGCATCGCCCGCCGCCCGCGACCACGCCCAACTGCCCGCCCCGCGCTCCGACAGCAGACCGACGCCGCTGATGAGCTGACGCGCACCCACGACCCTGAAAACCGCTGGATGATCGCCTACGCCGATCGCGCGCCCCAAAGCCCGCGGCGCGAGCAACTCGGCGAGTCCCAGACCAATCCTGAACCACCCGAGCACCTGGGCGAGCCGTCGATCATCCAGATGGAAACGCGGGACTGCGACGTCGTCGTAGGCGTATTCCTCATCCCAGGGGCCTTCGGCATGAGGGGTCGTCGCTGGCGCCCACGACTCCGGCCGATCGGCCCGCCCGCCCGACTGACCCGAAGATTCCGTCCCCATGACAACGACCTGAGCGCAAATGACCTATCGACCTGAAGTACGTGCCCAATCGCAGAGTTCCCGGCGCAGACAGATTGCACAACGTACTTCGACCACGTCACGCATCAGCACACGCACCTTGCGTACAGCCCGCATGACCAGCAAACAAGAACGAGCTGCATTGCGACCCGTCGCCATCGTCGGCTTGCTGCGCGCCGTGCGGATAACCTGCTCGCGAAGTGGGTTCGTTCGTGGGCGCCGCTGCGTGCGCCGTTTACGTCCGTCGTTACGATCGGCTATACATGTCGCAGAACGACTCACAACAGCAGCGGGGACATCAGTGTCTACGACTTCAGACTCAGGCGGGCGCCGCCACGCGCGACCGCCGCGCATCCTTGCCGCCGTCTTTGCACTCCTCGGCGTGGTCCTGGCCGCCGGCGGCGTGCGCCTGGTCACGTTGGGGGGCTCCTTCTACTACCTGATAGCGGGCGTCGCGCTGATCGCGTCAGGCGTGCTTCTGTGGCGCGCGAACCCATGGGGCGCGCGCCTCTACGCCTTGCTGACGCTGGGCACAATCGTGTGGGCCGTCGCTGAGGCCGGGTTCGACGGCTGGGCGCTTGCGCCGCGCATCCTGCCGTACCTCGTGCTCGGGTTGCTGCTCTTGCGGCCCGGCGTGCGGCGCGCACTCTCAAGGGGCCAGCCGCGCTCGTTGCTGCGCACGCCGTTGACGTGGGCGCTTGCAGTCATGCTGATTGCGATTGGCGTCGGCGCAGCAATGCGTAAACCCTATCCGACGCTGCCATTTCCAGGCGCCGCAGCGAATTCGACGGTGCAAGCGTCCGGCGATTGGAGTCACTATGGTCGCTCCGCGGCGGGCACGCGCTACGCGCCATTCGCTGAGATCAACGCGAGCAATGTGTCCAACCTTGAGATCGCCTGGACCTATCGCACGGGCGTCGGGGGCGCCTTCAAAGCGACGCCGCTGCAGATCGGCGATACGTTGTACGTCTGTCTTGCGGGCAACATCATCACCGCGCTCGACGCCGACAGCGGCAAGCGGCGTTGGCAATTTGATCCGCAGCTCAGGGATTCCAAAGTCGGGTTCACGACGACGTGTCGCGGCGTCACCTATTACAAGGCGCCCGAGGCGCTCGAGGAGTGCGCCGAGCGGATCCTGACTGCGACCACCGACGCGCGGCTCATTGCGGTGGACGCGAAGACGGGCGCGCGCTGTTCCAGGTTCGGCGACAACGGCGAGGTCAGCCTGCTGACCGGTATGGGCGACGTCAAGCCAGGCTTCTATTACGTGACGTCGCCGCCGACGATGGCGCGCGGCGTCGCGGTGCTCGGCGGATGGGTCGCAGACAATGTGGAAGTCGCCGAACCCTCCGGCGTCATTCGCGGCTTCGACGCGATTTCCGGCGAGCTGCGCTGGGCGTGGGATCTGGGACGCACCGATGTGCTGACCGCGCTCCCCACAGGAGGAACGTACACACGCGGGACCCCCAACGCATGGAGCGTCTTCAGCGCAGATGAAGAATTGGGTCTCGTCTATATTCCGACTGGCAACGCAACGCCCGACTACTACGGCGGACATCGATCGCCCGAGTCGGAGAGATTCGCGAGCTCAGTCGTTGCGCTGGACGCCGGTACGGGAGCGCTGCGCTGGTCGTTTCAGACGACGCATCACGACATCTGGGATTACGACGTCCCGTCGCAGCCGGTGCTCATCGACATCCCCGTCGGCGACGGCGAAATCGCGCCAGCGCTGGTCGCGCCCACCAAGCGCGGCGAATTGTTTCTGCTCGATCGACGCACCGGCGAGCCGCTCGCCGCGGTCGAGGAGCGTCCTGCGCCGCAGACCGACGTGGCGCAGGAGTGGACGGCCAGGACGCAGCCTTTCTCCGTCGGCATGCCCTCGTTTGGGCGCGACCTGGTCACCGAGGAGAAGATGTGGGGCGTGACGCCGATCGATCAGATGCTTTGCCGCATCGAGTTTCGCAAGCTCCGCTACGAAGGTCCGCTCACGCCGCCTTCGCTCAGGGGCAGCATTCAGCATCCGGGCTTCGCCGGCGGAATGAACTGGGGAAGCGTCGCGATCGATGAAGCAAACAGCGTCATGATCGTGAACGCACTGCAGATCGCGAATCGCGTGCAGCTGTTCCCGCGTGCGCAGGTGACGGCGGAGACACGCCTCGGCTTCGGCGGCGGCTGGCAGCATGGCACGCCCTATGCGGCGCGGACCGATCCCTTTCTGTCGCCTGTGTTCGCGCCGTGTCAGCAACCCCCATATGGCGAAATCGCGGCGATCGACCTCAGATCGAAGCAGATCCTCTGGCGCAGACCGCTTGGTACAGCGAACGAACTGGGCCCGCTGGGGCTGAAGTCGCATCTGCGGATCCCCATGGGCGTTCCGTATAGCGGCGGCGCGGTCGTCACCAAAGGCGGCCTCATCTTCATGGGCGGCGCGATGGACCGGCGCATGCGAGCGTTCGACATCGAGAACGGCGAGGTTCTCTGGCGCGACGTGCTGCCGAACAACGCACAGGCGACGCCGATGAGTTACGTCTCGCCGGCGACCAGACGCCAGTATGTCGTGATCACCGTGCCGGCGCTCAACATGCCTGAGTCCACACATGCCGCGGAACCCGAAGCGCAGCGCGGCGCAAATAACGGACCCGACTCCGAACCAGGCGGTGCGGAGGGCGGATGGGTTATCGCGTATTCGCTGCCCCCAAGCGCGGAGCGCTGAGCGCTCAGCGCCGGCTGGGGACTGGAGCCTGGAGGCTGGAGGTAGAGCAGCCGATTGCCCACGGCTTCGCCGCCTGATCTACTCTCAGTGAGACGTCCAGGCTCAAACGTGCAACGCGGAATTCTGCGTTCTACCCCCAAGCCCCCAGCCTCCGGTCCCCAGCCATCCCTGCCATGCCCGAGATCAAGCAGATCGCCGCCTCCGTCCCATCGCTCAGGGACCATCTGGAGGCGCATCGCTATATCTGTTCGGAGCAGATCGCGACCGCCGTCTACCTCGCCTATCACCTGCGCAAGCCGGTGCTGATCGAAGGACCGCCCGGCGTCGGCAAGACGGAGCTCGCGAAGACGACCGCGGAGATGTTCGATCTCCCGCTCATTCGACTGCAGTGCTACGAAGGCCTCGATGAAGCCAAGGCTCTGTATGAATGGAAGTACGGCAAACAGTTGCTCTACACGCAGGTGCTGAAGCAGACGCTGGATGAGGTTCTGCAGGGCGCGAAGGGATTCGCTGAGTCGGTCAGGCGTCTGCACGAGTTCGGCGACATCTTTTTCTCGGAGGAGTTTCTCGAAGCGAGACCGCTCCTCAAGGCGTTGCAGGAAGAACGCGGGTGCGTGCTGCTGATCGACGAGGTCGACAAGTCCGATCACGAGTTCGAATCGCTCCTGCTGGAGATTCTGTCCGACTACCAGGTGTCGATTCCAGAGATCGGGACCGTCAAGGCGCGTCACGAACCGCCGCTCGTCTTTCTGACCAGCAACAACACGCGCGAGATTTCGGATGCGCTCAAGCGTCGTTGCCTGCACCTCTACATACCGTTTCCCGACATCGAGCTCGAGCAGCGAATCATCCATGCTCGGGTGCCGTCGATTCCCTCGCACTTGCGCAGCCAGCTCGTGAAGTTCATTCACGAGCTGCGCGAGCTGGATCTCAAGAAGGTTCCCTCCATCAGCGAAACGATCGACTGGGCGCGAACACTGCTGCTGCTGCACGCCGACCGCCTCGAGCCCGAGCTGGTGCGCAATACGATGAACGTGATCCTCAAGTTCCAGGAGGACATCGACAACGTGCAGCCCGAGCTCGCCGCGCTCACGGCGAAGGCGGTGAGCGCGAGCGGACAGCGGACAGCGGACAGCGGACAGTGACAGAATCGGAATCGAAGATGCTGTCAGCACGCTTGGAATTCCCGCGCACACACGGTTCGCTGTCCGCCATTCGCTCCACCGGCCTCTTTCACCGTCCGCTGTCCGCTGTCCGCTAGTCACTGTGTGGATACGCTCCTCACCAACTTCATCCGCGCTCTGCGCAACGCGGATGTGCGGATCTCCACTGCGGAAACGCTCGACGCGTTCCGCGCCGCCCAGCTCGTCGGCTATCGCGATCGCGCGCTGCTGAAAAACACGCTCGCGCTCACGTTGCCGAAGACGCTGGATGAGAAGACCGTCTTCGATGCGTGCTTCGACCAGTTCTTCTCGTTTCGCAGCCGCAACCCGCCGCCGCCCGTTGAAGCGCCGACAACGCCAGACTCCCCTTCGTCCGGGCAGAGCAGCGCGTCAGGGGAGGGCCAAGGCGGCGGCGGCGAGGGGTCGCATGCCGACGCGCGTAATGATGAAACTCTTCCGTTCGCGCTGGGCCAGTCGCCGGGCGCCGATCCGAACCGGAGCGTGTCGACGGACTCAACGGCCACGAAGAACGCGCCAGGTCTTGGCGCCACGGCAGCGCAGGCGGAGAGCGCGGCGCCTGCTTCAGCTCTCGGCCAGCTTCTCCTTCGAGCGAGCGAACTCGAAATCAGCATCGCGATCAGCAATGCCGGCCGGCAGGTCAACGTGCACAAGATCGAAGTGTTCACGCAGAAGGGCGTGTACACGCGCCGCATCATGGACGCGATGGGCCATGCGGAGCTCCAACAGGAAATCGGCCGACTGAATGACAGCGCATCGATCCGTGATCGCAAGCTTGGCCAGGATCTGACGCACCGCCGCGACTGGCTGCGCGAACGCGTGCGCGACTTCGTCGAACATCAGTTTCTGCTGCATGCCGACGTAACCGGCAAACGACTTCGCGAAGACCTGCTTCGCACAGTGCGCCTGTCGGCGCTCGAACAGCGGCATCACCGCCTGCTTCAGGACGTGGTGCTGCGCATGGCGCGCCGTCTGGCGTCTGCGTACTCCCGTCGCAGGAAGGTGTTCCGCCGCGGTCAGCTTCATGTGCCGCGCACTTTGCGGCGGAATATGAAATACGACGACGCAGTCTTCGATCTGCACTGGAAGTCGGTGAAGGTCGATCGGCCGCGGGTCTTCGCCATCTGCGACGTCAGCGGGTCGGTCGCCGACTACGCGCGCTTCATGCTGATGTTTCTCTACAGCCTGGACGAAGTGCTGCCGAAGGTGCGCTCATTCGCCTTCTCCTCCGATCTGGGCGAAGTCTCCGAACTGTTTGCGCGCAACAGCATCGAGGACGCGATCGCGCTGACGCTTCGCCAGTATGGCGGCGGGTCCACAGACTACGGACTGGCGCTCGCGGACTTCAGGAAGCTCTGCCTCGATGAGCTCGACAAGCGCGCAACGGTCATCATCCTCGGCGATGCGCGCAACAACTACGGCGACGCACGCACGGATGTGCTGAAGGAGATCTACGAGCGCAGCAAGCGCGTGATCTGGCTGAATCCCGAACCGCGCGCGATGTGGAATACCGGCGACTCAGAAGCGCGTCACTACGCGCCATACTGTCATCAGGTCGAGGAATGCGGGACGCTGACGCAGCTCGAACGCTTCGTCAGCGGGCTGCTGCGAAGCGTGACCTGACGGCCAAACTGGCCACTGGCGACTGGCTAACTGGTCAACTGGCCTGACTGGAAATGCCAGAATGCACGCGATTCAGCGCACTGCGGCCTGCGCGAGACCAAATGCCTCTCTGGCTCTGGCCAGTCGCCAGTGGCCAGTAGCCAGTAGCCACAGCCTCAGGTCTTCGCCGTCTGCTGCTTCACCACGCTCGTCGCCATGGCGATCATCGAGGAAATATCGCTCAGGTTCGCCGGCACCACGAGCGTGCTCGAAGCTTCATTCGCCAGCTTGCCGAATTGCTTGACGTACTCCTCCGCGACGCGCAGCTGCATCGCCTCCATACCGCCTCGGCCTGCGAGCGCTTCGCCGACGCGTCGCAGACCTTCGGCAGTCGCGGTCGCAACTGCGAGAATCGCTTCGGCCTGCCCTTGCGCTTCGTTGATCTGCTGCTGCTTGTTCGCTTCCGATTCCTTGATGACGCGCTGCTTCTCGCCTTCGGCCTGATTGATCTTCGCGTCTCGATCGCCTTCGGAGGTCAGCACGACCGCGCGCTTCTCGCGCTCCGCGCGCATCTGTTTCTCCATCGCGTGCAGCACGTCCTTCGGCGGGTTGATGTTCTTGATCTCGTAGCGCAGCACCTTGACGCCCCAGGAGGCGGACGCGTGATCGAGCTCGCTGACCACGTTCGCGTTGATCGTCGCGCGCGCTTCGAACGTCCGATCCAGATCGATCTTGCCGATCTCGCTGCGAAGCGTCGTTTGCGCGAGCTGGATGATGGCGAAGCGGTAATTCGTGATGCCGTAAGAGGCGCTGCGGGCGTCGAGCACCTGCAGATACAGCACGCCGTCCACGCCGACCTGCACGTTGTCCTTCGTGATGCAGATCTGCTCGGGAATATCGAGAGCCTCTTCCTTGAGCGTGTGCTTGTATGCGATGCGCTCGACGAACGGAAACAGGATGTGGAACCCGGCTTGAATAGTGCGGCTG
Organism: uncultured Gammaproteobacteria bacterium; assembly: GCA_963723505.1. Taxonomy (GTDB): domain Bacteria; phylum Pseudomonadota; class Gammaproteobacteria; order Steroidobacterales; family Steroidobacteraceae; genus Steroidobacter. The sequence continues at coordinate 502,033 of CAVRQU010000010.1, read as the reverse complement.
TAGCGGCCAAGCGTTTCAACGACGAACGCGCTCTGCTGGGGAACCACGATCGCAGTCTTCATCAGGATGATGACGACGAGCACTACTATCGCAAGGACGACGTACAAAGTGGTGGTCATGGGGGCTCCGCTCTTCTTAGGCTCTAGGCTCTAGGCTGTAGGTAGACGGCTTCGCCGCGGAACGTGCTCGCGCAACGGCGTTCTTTTCACCTACAGCCCACAGCCTACGGTCTACAGCCTGGTCTTCACATGCAACGTCAGACCGTCTACACGCGAGATTACGGCCTCATTGCCCGCGTCGATTCCGACTTCATCGATATTGCGCGCCGTCCACGATGAACCGCGATAGTCGACGCGGCAGGACTGTCCTGGCTCGAGCCGCATCGGAATGACGACGCGATCGCCGAGCGTCAACCGTTCCTCCACCGCGCCGGTTCGGCCGCGCACGAGCTGATAAACACGCCTCCGAAACGAAACCATCGTAATCAGCGCCAGCGCGGCGAAGACGAGCCATTGCGTCCATTCCGGCATACCCATGCCCGCCAGTCCGATCAATCCGACGAGCGCCGCCGAAATGCCGAGAAAGACGAGATAGAACTGGGCGTCTATTACGAACATCTCAACGGCGAGCAGCACGGCGCCGGCCACGAGCCATCCCCACCAAGGCATAGATCCTCCCCCGTCTGAAAAACCGAGCGCTACGACCGCGTTGTTCGCTCGATTGCCGAGGCGACAAGCATAGCTGAAGCCCAAGCGCCGCGACTCGCAGCGGATCCACGATCCGGGCAGCGGCCATGCAACCGATGCCGGGACGGACTGGGTCGGGAAGGACTTGGTCGGGTAGGACATTCGTCGGGTGAGACGACCTCCGGTCGTCGAGCCAGAAGCTCTGTCCCGACGACAACGTCGTCTTTCCCGCCGGAGGCTTGCTCGACGCCTGCTCGCCGCAGGCCGAGAAAAGAAAAGCCCCGCTTGCGCGGGGCTTTCCTCGGATCGAATCGACTCGCGTCGATTACATGTCCATGCCGCCCATACCGCCCATGCCGCCCATGCCGCCATGTGCGTGCTCCGCTTCTTCCTTCGGAGCTTCGGCGACCATCACTTCGGTCGTCAGCAGCAGGCCTGCAACTGAAGCTGCGTTCTGCAGCGCCAGGCGCGTGACCTTCGTCGGATCGAGAATGCCCATCTCCAGCATGTCGCCATAGACGCCCGTTGCAGCGTTGTAGCCGAACGTGCCCTTGCCGTCCTTCACTTTCGCGAGGACGACAGCGGCGTCTTCACCCGCGTTGGCGACGATCTGACGCAGCGGCTCTTCAATCGAACGAACCAGGATGCGGATGCCGAACTGCTGATCTTCGTTCTTCGCTTCCAGCTTCTCGATCGCCTTCTGCGCACGGATCAGCGCCACGCCGCCGCCCGGAACCACGCCTTCTTCAACGGCCGCACGGGTCGCGTGCAGGGCGTCTTCGACGCGGGCCTTCTTTTCCTTCATCTCGATCTCGGTCGCAGCGCCGACTTTAATCACCGCCACGCCGCCGGAGAGCTTCGCTACACGTTCCTGCAGCTTCTCTTTGTCGTAGTCGCTGGTCGCTTCTTCGACCTGCTTCCTGATCTGCTCCACGCGCGCCTTGATGTCGGTGTTCTTGCCCTTGCCGTCGATGATCGTGGTGTTCTCCTTCTCGACGACGATCTTCTTGGCTTCGCCGAGATCGTTCAGCGTGGCCTTCTCGAGCGACAGACCCACTTCGTCGGAGATCACCTGCCCGCCGGTGAGGACTGCGATGTCCTGCAGCATGGCCTTGCGACGATCGCCGAAGCCCGGGGCCTTGACGCCTGCAACCTTGACGATGCCGCGGATCGTGTTGACGACCAGCGTGGCGAGCGCTTCGCCTTCGACGTCTTCAGCGACGATGAGCAGCGGACGACCGGCCTTTGCGATGCTCTCGAGCAGCGGCAGCATTTCGCGGACGTTGGAGATCTTCTTTTCGTACAGCAGGATGTACGGGTTCTCGAGCTCCGCCGTCTGGTTCTGCTGGTTGTTGATGAAATACGGCGAGAGGTAGCCGCGGTCGAACTGCATGCCTTCGACGACCTCGAGCTCGTTCTGCAGGCTCGTGCCCTCTTCGACCGTGATCACGCCTTCCTTACCGACCTTTTCCATCGCATCGGCGATCGTCTTGCCGATCGACTCATCGGCGTTCGCGGAGATCGTGCCGACCTGTGCAATCGCCTTCTGGTCCTTGCAGGGCTTGGAGAGGCGCTTCAATTCTTCGACCGCCGTCGTAACGGCGCTGTCGATGCCGCGCTTCAGGTCCATCGGGTTGGCGCCGGCGGCGACGGCCTTCAGGCCCTCGCGCACGATCGCCTGGGCCAGAACGGTGGCGGTAGTCGTACCGTCGCCCGCTTCATCGGAGGTGTTGGAAGCGACTTCCTTCACCATCTGCGCGCCCATGTTCTCGAACTTGTCCTTGAGCTCGATCTCCTTCGCGACCGACACGCCGTCCTTCGTGACGGTGGGGGCGCCGAAGCTCTTCTCGAGCACTGCGTTGCGGCCCTTCGGGCCGAGCGTCGCCTTCACGGCGTTCGCCAGGGTGTTCACACCTCTGAGCATGCGCGCGCGGGCGTCATCGCTGAAACGTACTTCTTTAGCTGCCATATGAGTTCAACCTCTACTGAAATTTCCGTGAAACCGACGCGGGCTACTTCTCGATGACGGCCATCACGTCTTCTTCGCGCATCACGAGAAGCTCTTCGCCGTCCACTTTCACTTCGGTGCCGCTGTACTTGCCGAACAGGATGTTGTCGCCCACTTTCACGTCGAGGGGACGCACTTCGCCGTTCTCGAGGATCTTGCCCTTGCCCACCGCGATGACCTTGCCCTTGATAGGCTTCTCGGTCGCCGAGTCGGGGATCACGATGCCGCCGGCGGACGTGCGCTCCTCTTCCAGGCGCTTGATGATCACGCGATCGTGCAAGGGACGAATTTTCAGTTTTTCAGCCATAGCTCAAACCTCGCCAACTAGGTCGATTAGAAGTGTCCAATGGGTAGGGACCAAGGATCGCGGGGTGGGCGCGCCTGCCCTTCGCGGCCGGCTTTAGCACTCACCCCTAGCGGGTGCTAATAATAGGTGGGGAATGTTCAAATTCAAGCCTGAAAGCTGATGTGGCTAGCAGACTTTTCCGGATGACCGGTGCGGAGGTAAGGCGTCGTGGGACATGAGACGCAGGAGCAGAAGCCCGAGTCGAGGGTTCTGATGGCCTTCTCGACCTGCCCGGACGAGGCGAGCGCCGGCCGGATCGCTGAGATCCTGGTGTCCGAAGGACTGGCGACCTGCGTGAACAGGCTTCCTGGCGTACGCTCAACGTACTTCTGGGACGGCCGTCTGCAGGACGACGCGGAGATTCTGTTAATAATCAAGACTACGGACAGGCGTCTGCCTGACCTGGCGGGGCGGCTAAAGTCGCTCCATCCGTATGAAGTTCCTGAATTGGTCGCCGTCCCTGTCGTTGGCGGGAACGAACGCTATCTCGACTGGGTCCGAATGGGCGTCGAAAGAAAGGCCGAATGAAACTGATGCAAGGAATCCTGCGACTGGCGACTGGCGACTGGCGACTGGCCAGAAGTCAGCCCGTGGCGAAGGCATACCCAAACTCCTGGGTCCGGAGTGCGCGGGTTGGCCTGCGTGCAACGCCGGTGATGGTTCCGTCTCGCCAGACGCCAGACGCCAGTCGCCAGTCGTCCGCTCGCAGCGCACGTGGAGCGTCCCTGTGGCTGGGGATAAGTTGCTTCGTCGTCGCGATCACCGGTTGGGCGAGAGACGAATTCTTACCGCCTGAGCAGGCGTACCAGTACTCGACCCGCGTCGAGGGCGACGAGCTGATCGTCACCTGGAAGATCACCCCCGGGTACTACCTCTACAGACAGAAGATGGGCGTGGGCCTGGCGGCTGGGGCCGACGCGAGCGTGCGACTGGGCGAACCGGCATGGCCCAAGGGCGAAAGCCATACTGATGAATACTTCGGTACGCAGGAAATCTATCGCGGCGCGATCGACGTGCCGGTCGCATTGAACATCCAGGGCCCGCGGCCCAGCACGTTGCCGGTCGAACTCAAACTGCAGGGCTGTGCGGATGCCGGCCTGTGCTATCCGCCGCTCAAATGGAAAACCGAGGTCTCATTGGCGTCAGCGCCGTCCGCAGCAAGATCGCTGCGGTCGTTCTTCAAGTCATCGCCTGCATCGAACGACGAGTTCCTGCCGCCGGACCAGGCGTTTCGGTTAGGCGTCAGCGTGCTCGACGCCGGATCGGTCGGGCTGACCTGGATCATCGCGGACGGCTACTACCTCTATAAGGAGCGGGTGCAGGTCACGACCGGTACTCCGGGGATCGAGATCGGCGCCCCGTCGCTGCCGAAGGGCAAGCGGAAGCATGATGAGTTCTTCGGCGACACCGAGGTCTACTACGAAGTGCTGGAGGCGACGCTGCCTGTCGCGCGCGCTGCGGGACCTGGCGCGGCTCTGAATCTCACCATCACGTATCAGGGCTGCGCAGAAGGCGGACTCTGCTACAACCCAATCACGCGCAACGTGTCGCTCGAACTGCCGCCGACGAATGTTGCGATCGCATTGCCCGCCGCAACACCGCCCTCAACCTCAACCGCCGGTTCACCGACCTCGAACGCGCCGATGGCGGAGCAGGATCAGCTCGCCCGTCTGATTCGCGACGGTAATCTGTTTGCGGTGCTTGCGACCTTCTTCGGACTGGGCGTGCTGCTGTCGTTCACTCCCTGCGTGCTGCCGATGATTCCCATCCTGTCTGGCATCATCGTTGGGCAAGGCGACAAGGTCACGCCGCTGCGCGGCTTCTCGCTCGCATTCACGTATGTGCAGGGGATGGCGCTCACCTATGCGGCCGCCGGCGCCGCGTTCGTGCTCATGTTCAAACAGGCGCCGCAGGCGTTCTTTCAGCAACCGTGGATCATCGTGCTCCTGGCCCTGCTGTTCATCGCGCTTGCAGTCGCGATGTTCGGCGCCTACAACCTGCAGTTGCCGAGCGCGCTGCAGACGCGCCTCGCCAATGTGAGCAATCAGCAGAAGTCCGGTACGTACGTCGGCACCTTCATCATGGGCGCGCTGTCGGCCCTCGTGGTTACCGCCTGCGTCGCGCCCGCAATCATTGCGGCGCTCTCGGTGATCAGCCAGACAGGGCAGATTGCACGCGGCGCCGGTGCGCTCTATGTCACCGGGCTCGGCATGGGTGTACCGCTGCTGATTGTCGGCGCGTCAGCGGGATCGCTGCTGCCCAGAGTCGGACCGTGGATGGACACGGTCAAGCAGCTCTTCGGCGTCCTGTTCCTGTCCGTCGCGATCTATCTGCTGCAGCCTCTGCTGCCCGACGCTCTGACCATGTTGTTGTGGTCGGCTCTCGCCGTCGTCAGCGGGTTCTGGATCTTCTCGCTCAAAGCCCGCAGCGGCGAACCGGCGCCGTCGCCGATTCGCGCGGGCGGCCTGATTGCGCTGGTGTACGGCGTGCTGTTGCTGATCGGCGCAGCTTCGGGTAGTCGCGATCCGCTCCAGCCTCTCGATAACTTGCGCGTCAGCGCGGGCGGAACGCAGGAACCTGAGCTGAGCTTTCAGCGCATCAAGACGGTCGCCGACCTTGAAGCGGCGGTCGCAGGCGCCGCTGCAGCGGGCCGGCCCGTCATGCTCGATTTCTACGCGGACTGGTGCGTGTCGTGCAAAGAAATGGAGAAATACACGTTTACAGATCCTGGCGTACAGGCGGCGCTCGCGAACGCGGTGTTGCTGCAGGCTGATGTAACCGCGAACGACGCCGACGATCAGACCCTCCTCAAGCGCTTCCAGATCTTCGGCCCGCCGACGATCGCGTTCTTCGGCGCCGACGGCGTCGAACGCAAAGACTTCAGGCTGGTAGGATTCGCGCCCGCGGAGCGATTCCGCGACCACGTGCAGGCCGCTTTCGCCAGTGATCGGCGGATAGCGGATAGCGGATAGTCACAAGCGCCGTGTTTGGCGGCGCGAAACACCAGTGCAAATGAAAACGTGGCTCTACATCGTCGTGGCGCTGCTTGCGGCTGCGGCAGGCTTCGGGATTTATCAGTTCGGCGTGGCGCCGCGTCTCGCCGCAACTCAGCAGCGGACGCACGCCGTGGCGGACGACGTACCGCCTCCTCCGGCGTCCGAGGTTGCGACCGCAGCGCCGGTCCCCGAGTTTCTGCCGGAATTTACGTTGATGGATCTCGAAGGCGAGCAGCGCTCCATTCGCGGCTGGCCGGGCAAGTCGATGATCGTGAACTTCTGGGCGACCTGGTGTGCGCCGTGCCGGCGCGAAATTCCGCTGCTCCGAGAACTGCAGCACCAGCACGCTGATGAGGGTTTTCAGCTCGTCGGCGTAGCAGTCGATTTCCGCGAGGACGTACTCAAGTACGCCAGCGAAATCGGCATCGATTATCCCGTGCTGGTTGGCGAACAGGACGGCCTCGACGCCGTTACGAAGTTCGGCCAGGGATCGCTTGGCTTTCCGTTCACGGTCTTCACGGATGACCAGCACCGAATTGTGGCGTTCCACCTCGGCGAACTCGAACAAGCAGAGTTGGACATCCTCCTCGAGGCCGTGCGGCAGGTGAACCGGGGCGAATTGACCCCGGCAGCGGCCCGGACCGTTGTAGCGCGGCAACTTGCCGCTCTGCCTCCCGCAGAAGCCTGAATCCGCCGCGATCTGCAGAATTCCGGGCGGATGTTCGCCTGGAATTGACCTCCATGTTGCGCGCAGGCCGCGCCAACGATGGACGTTGGTGCGGGAGTTTGTCCGACAAGCGGGCACTTCGCCGTCCCGCATGCATCCCGCTCCTGCTGCAAACAATCACCATACAGATGCGAATCTGGGTAAACTCGCGGCCATCTCCGCCTAAGTCGAAACTCACAGTCCGCGACGCGCCACGGCTATGGCCCACCTGTTGCTATTGAATGGCCCGAATCTGAACCTGCTCGGCACACGCGAGCCGTCGGTCTATGGGTCAGTCACCCTTGAGCAGATCGTGGCGCGGCTCGGTCAGCTGGCCGCGGATGCGGGGCACCATCTTTCGGCCTTCCAGAGCAACGATGAAGCGGAGCTCATTTCGCGAATTCACGAGGCGCCGACGACCCACGTCGCCTTCGTCATCTTCAACCCGGCTGCATTCACACACACGAGCGTTGCGCTGCGTGACGCCCTGCTCGCGGTACGGATTCCTTTCGTCGAAGTGCACCTGAGCAACGTTCACGCGCGTGAGGCGTTTCGCCATCACTCGTATTTCTCCGACATCGCTGTCGGCACGATCACAGGGTTCGGTCCGGTGGGTTATGAGCTTGCGCTGCGCGCGGCGACCCAGCATCTGGCCGGCGCCCGCAAGTAACTCCGAACACCCACCGCAATGGCCTTTTCTGCGCAGAATTTTTCGTCGAAACAATCCGACGGGCAGCCGCTGCCGCGCGCCCGAGTGGACTTGATGCATCCGACGGCGGTTCCGGCGTCTTAGGAAAAGAACAAGAGGATCCACATGGATATTCGCAAGGTAAAGAAGCTCATCGAATTGCTCGAAGAATCGGGGATCGCTGAAATCGAGATCAGCGAGGGCGAAGAATCTGTTCGTATCAGTCGCTATCCGACCGGCCAGGCGGCGCCGGTGATGCACTACGCGGCCGCTCCCGCGCCGGCGGTTGCACAAGCTGCACCGGCGCCGATGCCGGCGGCGCCTCTCGCAGCCGCGCCTGCGGCGCCGTCGAAAGCGGATCACACCGTAACGGCGCCCATGGTGGGCACGTTCTATTCGGCCGCAACGCCGGGCGCGAAGTCGTTTGTCGATATCGGCAGCGAAGTAAACGTCGGCGACACGCTGTGCATCATCGAAGCGATGAAGATGATGAACCAGATCGAATCCGACAAAGCCGGCCGCGTAACTGCGGTTCTGGTCAAGAACGGCGAACCGGTCGAGTTCGGCCAGCCGCTGTTCATCATTGAATAAGGCGCGGGGCCCGGGACTTGGGGCTCGGGCCGGAGCCTGAACCGAGCCAATCTTCCTCGTCTGGCCCAAGCCCCAAGCCCCGAGCCCCACGCCCTACTAGCCCCATAACAGAACTCATGCTCGAAAAAGTAGTTATCGCCAATCGCGGCGAAATAGCGCTTCGCATCCTGCGTGCGTGTCGCGAACTTGGCATCAAGACCGTCGCGGTGCACTCAACAGCCGACTTCAATCAGAAGCACGTGCTGCTCGCCGACGAGTCGGTGTGCATCGGTCCCCCGGCGTCGAAGGATAGTTATCTCAACATGCCGGCGATCATCAGCGCCGCCGAGGTGACCGACTCCGTCGCCATACACCCTGGGTACGGATTTCTCTCCGAGAACGCGGACTTCGCCGAACGCGTCGAGAAAAGCGGCTTCATTTTCGTCGGTCCCAAGGCCGAAACGATCCGGATGATGGGCGACAAGGTGTCGGCCATCAAAGTCATGAAAGCGGCGGGCGTGCCTTGCGTGCCGGGCTCCGATGGTCCGCTCGGCGCGGCGCCCGAGGAAAACTTTCGCATTGCGCGCGAAATAGGCTATCCGGTGATCATCAAGGCGTCAGGCGGAGGCGGCGGGCGCGGAATGCGCGTCGTGCACAGTGAAGCGACGCTGTTGAATGCGATCAACGTGACGCAGGCGGAAGCGCTGGCGGCCTTCGGCAACGCCGAAGTCTACATGGAGAAATTCCTCGAGAAGCCGCGCCACATCGAGATCCAGGTGCTCGCCGATCACTACGGAAACGTGGTCCACCTCGGCGAACGCGACTGCTCTCTGCAGCGCCGCCACCAGAAAGTCATCGAAGAAGCGCCGGCGCCGGGGATCTCTCCGAGGCAACGCAAGGCGATCGGCGATCGGTGCATCGCCGCCTGCCGCGATGTCGGCTATCGCGGCGCAGGCACGCTGGAGTTCCTGTATCAGGACAACGAGTTCTACTTCATCGAAATGAACACGCGCGTGCAGGTCGAACACCCGGTGACCGAGCAGATAACGGGAATCGACATCGTGAAGGCGCAATTGCGGATCGCCGGCGGCGAACGGCTGCCGTGGACGCAAAACGACATCCCCATTCGCGGACACGCCATCGAATGCCGCATCAACGCCGAGGACCCGAAGGGTTTCATCCCGTCTCCCGGCCCTGTAAAGCTCTTCCATGCGCCGGGCGGCCCGGGCATCCGCGTTGACAGCCACCTGTACAGCGGCTACACCGTACCGCCGTTCTACGACTCGCTGATCGGCAAGGTCATTGCGTACGGCGAAGACCGTGATACGGCGATCGCGCGCATGAAGAACGCGCTGTCCGAAATGGTGATCGAAGGGATCAAGACGAACATTCCGCTACACCAGGAAATCTTCAACCACGCAGCGTTCAAGGCGGGCGGTCTGGATATCCACTACCTGGAGCGCAGATTGGGCATCAAGTAGGGCAGCTGGACGCTGGGCTCTGGGCGCTGGCCAGACTAAGAATGTGTTCGCGCTGATTCTTGCCGTGCCAGCAGTCCAGCGCCCAGTACCCAGCAGCCACTTCAAGCATGCCCTTCCTGCAGCTCACGCTCACAATCGGCGACGCCGATCCAGCGCCGTATGAGGACGCGCTCCTCGCTGCAGGAGCAAATTCAATCACTCTGCAGGACGCAGCCGACGATCCTGTGCTCGAACCGCCGCCGGGCGCAACGCCGCTGTGGCCTCGCGTGCAGATCCGCGCGCTCTTCGACGAATCCGCCTCGCCCGATGACGTGCTCGCAATACTGAAGGCTGAACTGGCCCCGCCGCTCCCGCCGGCGAATTTTGAGACGCTTGCGGATCGCGCCTGGGAGCGTGAATGGCTCAAGGACTTTCGACCGATGAAGTTCGGCCGGCGCCTCTGGATCTGCCCCGGCGGCCAGCGCCCTTCGGACCTCTTGCCAGAGCCCAGCGCCCAATGCCCAGCGCCCTGTTTGATCGAGCTCGATCCTGGTCTCGCATTCGGCACCGGCGCGCATCCGACGACGGCGCTGTGCCTGGAGTGGCTGGACAGCGCCGAGATTGCGGGTAAGCACGTCATCGACTATGGCTGCGGCTCCGGCGTGCTCGCAATTGCAGCGCTCAAGCTCGGTGCAGCGCGTGTAACGGCGGTGGACATCGACCCGCAGGCTTTGCTCGCAACACGTGACAATGCGATGCGCAACCGCGTGGAGGACAGGCTCACCGTCGGCCTGGTTGGACAAGTTCAACCGGCGCCTGCCGACATCCTGCTCGCCAACATTCTCGCGGGCCCGCTCGAGGATCTCGCGTCGACGTTCGCAGCGCTGGTGTCCGGCGGCGGCCGCCTGGCGCTATCCGGCGTCCTGCGCGACCAGGCGCCGGCTGTAGCACGGCGATATTTACCGTGGTTTGATATGGCGCCCGCAACGTTTCGTGATGACTGGGCGCGCCTCGACGGTGTACGCAACTCCACGTCCAACGCATGCTGACTCAATGCCCGAATTGTCAGACGACGTTTCGCGTGACGGCCGAAATTCTGCGCGTCGCCGAGGGTCAGGTGCGCTGCGGACGATGTCAGACGCAGTTCGACGCACTCGAACGTCTGATTGAGGAGAACGACGCAGGCGAAATCGAATCGGACGGCTTTACGCGCCCACCGCGCGGACCTGAGCCCGCGCCGGGATCTGCAGACATCGAGGTGGACGAGCCCGTCACGCACGAGGACATCACGCTCGAGGGGCGGCGCATCGAAATCAGCGGCACCTATGAGGTTCTCGATGATTCCGGTCGCGGCGAGCCGCGAGTGCGACAGGAAGTACTGGAGGAATGGGTTGAGATCGACGATGTGGATGACGCTGATTCGCAGGACGCAGGCGGCGAGCCAGGCTGCTGAAGCGTTCGAATCGGCCGACGAGCCCGATCCGGAGGACATTGAGCTCGATGAATCCGCGCACTTCGAATCGGCGCGCAACCGCTTCGACGAAACAGACTCTTCAGAGCTTGCGCGCCGCGGACGCTCGATCTCCTCGCGCCGCGCCCGCCTCGCGCGGCGGCGCCGATCTGGAAATGGCTTGCGGCGCCGCTTGGCCTGCTCCTCGCTCTGCAAGCGGTGCATCACTATCGCGCCACGCTCGCACGTCATCCGCGAATCGGCGCGCCGCTCGTCGCGATCTACAACACCCTTGGTTTGAACCTCACGCCCGACTGGAACCTGCATGCGTACGAAATTCGCCAATGGGGCGTAGTCTCTGATCCGGAGACGCCCGGCACGCTGGAGGTGCGGGCCAGCATCACGAATCTCGCCGATTTTGCGCAGCCCTATCCGCTCCTGAAGCTGGTCCTCGAAGATCGCTGGGGAGATCAGGTCCGGGCGCGAGACTTCGAGCCTGCGGAATACCTCGCCCCAGGGGCTGCGGCGGAACGGCTGCTCGCCCCTGCGCAAAAGACCAACGCGACCATCGCTATCGTCGATCCGGGCCCCGACGCCGAAGGGTTCAGATTCGACGTGTGTCTCCCGGGCAGGAAAGGCGCGGTGTGCGCCGGGGATGTGCCGCAACGCTAGGCTGACGGGCCAACTGGTGAACTGGCCAGAGAAGCAGCGTTTGCTGTAACGTCCGCCGCCCCCACATTCCCTCTTCTCGTCTTGGCCGATGAGCCAGTCTCCCGGTTAGCCAGTAGCCTCTTTCGATGCGCATCGGTCCCTACACGCTTGCCAACAACCTCGCGCTCGCGCCCATGGCCGGCGTGACGGATCTGCCCTTTCGCCTGTTGTGCAGACGCATGGGCGCCGGCCTCGCCGCGGGCGAAATGCTGACGAGCGACGTGCGTCTGTGGAACACGGAAAAATCTCGTCGCCGCATGGATCACACCGGCGAGGCGGAACCGCGCGTCGTGCAGATCGCCGGCGGCGATCCGCAGCATGATGGTCGGAGGCGGCGCAACGCAATGTCGACGCTGGCGCGCGAGATCATCGACATCAACCTGGGCTGTCCCGCGAAGAAAGTCTGCAACAAGGCCGCGGGTTCGGCGCTGATGAAAGATGAACCCCTGGTGCGGAGCATTCTTGAGGCTGTTGTCAAGGCGGTGAAATCGCCAGTCACCCTGAAGATGCGCACAGGTTGGGATCCGGACCATCGCAACGGCGTAGCGATCGCGCGGATGGCGGAGGACATCGGCGTGCAGGCGCTCGCTGTTCATGGGCGAACGCGCGCGTGCATGTATCAGGGAAACGCCGAGTACGAAACCATCCGAGCGATCAAGCAGAGCGTGACGATCCCGGTTTTCGCCAATGGGGACATCGACTCACCGCGCAAAGCGAAGTTCGTACTTGAACAAACCGGCGCAGACGGGCTGATGGTAGGACGCAGCGCACAAGGTCGGCCGTGGATTTTTCGTGAGATCGCTGCGTATCTGCGTGACGGCAGTGTGACGCCCGAGCCTTCCATCGAAGAAGTACGTGATATCATGCTTGCCCATTTGCGCGATCTGCACGCTTTCTATGGGGAGGAGGCCGGAGTCAGGGTCGCGCGCAAACACATCGATTGGTATGCGAAAGGCCGTCCTGCAGGGCACGCTTTTCGTCATGCCGTGATGCAGACCGAAGACGCGCAGACGCAACTTGCAAGCGCGCGAGCGTATTTCGATGCGGTCGCGGAGGCAGCGGGACAAGTTGGAAAGCGCGGCTTGACTCCGACCCCCGACGGCCGTTGCCGAGGCAACACGGGGATTCCTTGCAACAGAACACGATCTGATCCGGTAAGAGACATGGCGCCAGAAAAAAAACGAGAGCTCGCAGAGAGCCCATTGCACGCCCGCCTGCCGCGTTCGATGCCGCTGCGGACAATGACCGCCGAAGCGCTCGACTCATACTTCGCTACGCTCAACGGCCACAAGCCGGGTCAACTCTATGATCTGGTGCTGCGCGAAGTCGAAGAGCCGCTGTTCAAGGCGGTGCTCGACTACGCCGAGGGAAATCAAAGCCGCGCGGCGGACATTCTCGGCATCAACCGCGGTACGTTGCGGAAGAAACTGAAGACTTACGGACTGGCGAACTGAGCGCGCCGCGAATCGAGCGCGCTCAATTCGCAGACTGTAGACCGTAGGCTGTAGGCTGTAGGTAGAGCGCGCTTCGCGCGTTGCCGTTCAGCAGGCAGCAAGCGGATGATCGCCCGTCTCGGTCTACCCTTGTTCTCCAGTCGTGGATCGAGCAGACGCTTGAATCGCGGAACTGATCTTCTACCTACAGCCTACGGCACTTCTTGATGCTCACTCCCATTCGCCGCGCCCTCCTCAGCGTCTCCAACAAAGACGGTCTGCTCGAATTCGCGCAGGCGCTGCAGCAGCGCGGCGTTGCGATCCTTTCCACGGGCGGAACCGCGACGCTGCTCGAGACGGGCGCTGTGCCGTGTCACGCAGGTGTCCCAGCATACGGGCTTTCCCGAAATCATGGATGGACGCGTCAAGACGCTGCATCCGAAAATTCATGGCGGCCTGCTCGGCCGCCGCGGCGTTGACGATGAAGTCATGCGGCAGCATGGCATCGAGGCGATCGATCTCGTCGTCGTGAATCTCTATCCGTTCGCGGCGACGGTGGCGAAGCCCGGATGCACATACGAGGACGCGATCGAGAACATCGACATTGGCGGGCCGGCGATGGTGCGCGCCGCCGCGAAGAATCACGAACGCGTCGCTGTGGTCGTCGATCCGCTCGACTACCCGGCCGTGCTTGCCGAAGCTGAACGAGAGCGGCGGCGTGTCCGCCGAAACGCGCAAGCGCCTTGCTGCGAAAGCGTTTGCACACACGGCAGGTTATGACGCCGCCGTCGCCAGCTATCTGGGCCGCGTCACGCAAAGCGCGGCTGGCGAGTATCCGGAGTCGCTGGCGCTGAACTTCCGCAAACGTCTCGATCTGCGCTACGGCGAGAACCCGCATCAGACGGCAGCGTTCTACTCGGTCGTCGATCCGCGGGGCGCCAGCATCGGCGGCGCGCAGCAGTTGCAGGGCAAGACGCTGTCCTACAACAACATTGCGGACGGCGACACTGCGTTCGAGTGCGTACGGCAATTCGCCGAAACTGCGTGCGTCATCGTCAAGCATGCAAATCCGTGCGGCGTCGCCGTCGCAAGCGACACGCTCGCCGCGTATGACCAGCGCGTATCGCACCGATCCCGACATCCGCATTCGGCGGCATCATTGCATTCAATCGTACGCTGGACGCCGCAACCGCGCGCGCGATCGTGGAGCGTCAGTTTGTCGAATTGATCATCGCACCGGACGTAGATGCGGACGCTCTTGCAGATCTGCGCGCGCAAAGAAAACGTGCGCGTACTGGCGACCGGACGCATTGCGCCAACGCATCTGCGCCACGAATACCGCAGCGTAAACGGCGGCCTGCTGGCGCAGACGCGCGATGAAGACATGGTCGCGATGAAGGACCTGAAAATCGTGACGAAGCGCCAGCCGAGCCTACGGCGAGCTCGACGATCTGCTGTTCGCATGGCAGGTATGCAAATACGTGAAATCGAATGCGATCGTCTATGCGAAGGAGCGGATGACCATCGGCGTCGGCGCGGGCCAGATGAGTCGCGTCGTGTCGAGCCGCATCGCGGCGATGAAAGCGAAAGACGAAGGCCTCACCGTCGCCGGCGCCGTGATGGCGTCCGACGCTTTCTTCCCCTTCCGTGACGGCCTCGACGTTGCAGCCGAATTCGGCGTCAGGGCGGTCATCCAGCCCGGCGGCTCCATGCGCGACCACGAAGTGATCGCCGCCGCAGATGAGCACGACATGGCGATGGTGCTGACGGGCATGCGCCATTTCCGCCACTGAGTAGCGGAAGGCGACTGGCGACTGGCGACTGGCGGACTGGCGACTGGCGACTGGCAATGCGACAGAATCAAACTCGCTCCGCAGCGGTCAATGCGTCCGCTCACATCTTTCGGAATTCAGAATGCCTTCCATGCTCTTTCATTTCTGGCCAGTAGCGAGTAGCCAGTGGCCAGCGACCAGCGGCACGGCGCCCGCGGAGCGCGCGATGCGCGTCCTGATCCTCGGCTCCGGCGGTCGCGAGCATGCGTTCGCCTGGAAGGTCGGCTCAATCGAGGCGCGTCGATGCGGTGTTCGTTGCGCCCGGCAATGCCGGCACGGCGCTGGAGCCTCGCGTCGCAAACGTCGATATCGCCGCCGACGACCTGCCCGGACTGATCGAATTTGCGAAACGCGAGCGCATCGATCTCACGATCGTCGGGCCAGAGGCGCCTCTTGTGCTCGGTGTGACGGATGCCTTCGAAGCGGCGGGACTCAGGTGTTTCGGACCACGCAAGCGCGCAGCGCGCCTCGAAGGCTCGAAGGCCTACACCAAGGATTTCCTCAGGCGTCACGCAATTCCGACCGCCGCGTACGCAACTTTCACGCGGGAAAATTTCGACGCCGAATGGGTGCGCGCGCAGCGCGCCCCGCTGGTCGTCAAAGCCGACGGGCTCGCGGCCGGCAAAGGCGTCATCATCTGCGCGACGACTGAAGAAGCGATCGCAGAGCGCGCAGGCCATGTTCGAGGGCCAATTCGGCGCAGCCGGCGAGGTCGTCGTCATCGAGGAATTCCTGGAAGGCGAAGAAGCGAGCTTCATCGCAATCGTCAGCGGCGAGCACATTCTGCCGCTCGCCACTTCGCAGGATCACAAGCGCCGCGACGACGCTGACCAGGGGCCCAACACGGGCGGCATGGGCGCGTACTCGCCCGCGCCTGTGGTCACCGACGCTATTCATCGTCGCATCATGCGTGAGGTGATGGCGCCGACCGTACGCGGCCTCATTGCGGACGGCACGCCCTATCGTGGGCTTTCTGTACGCCGGGCTGATGATCGCGCCGGACGGAACGCCGAACGTTCTTGAATTCAATTGCCGGTTCGGCGATCCCGAAACGCAGCCGATCATGATGCGCCTCACCACGGATCTGACCGAGCTGTGCGACGCTGCAATCGACGGCGGACTGAAACAGATTGAAGCGACACTGGGATCCGCGCGCGGCGCTAGGCGTCGTGCTCGCCGCCGGCGGCTATCCGGACTCGGGCGCAAAGGGCGATGTGATCGGCGGTCTCGAATCGGCCGCGCGCCTGCCCGGCAAAGTCTTTCACGCGGGAACGAAGCTGGTCGATGGCAAGGTGGTTACGAATGGCGGCCGCGTCCTGTGCGCCGTCGGCCTCGGGTCAACGGTCAGCGACGCGCAGCGCACTGCATACGCGCTGTGCGATGAAATACACTGGAGCGGCATGCGCTATCGCCGCGACATCGGCTACCGCGCGATCGCGCGGGAGCAAGGCTGACGAAAAAACCAACCGCAAAGAACGCAAAAATCGATTTCCGCAAGAAGATCCGGAGTCTGGGCGCTTCATGGTGCGCGGACTCAGGTTGCTCTTCACTTATTTTTGTTTGTGTTCTTTGCGATCTTTGCGGTTACTCGCGTTTCTTCCGGTCTTTGACGTCCACTTCGAAGGTCACCGCCACGCTCGCGCCGTTTGACGCGGGAAAGATCTGATCCACGCCTTCCTTGCTGGGCAGCGACGCAGACAATGACTCGAGATCTGTGCGCGGAATCGTCAGCCAAAGGCCGGTAGGATCAGCGTCCAGCCGCCATCCGCCCAGCGTCGAGGGGCGAATGTTGACGCGAAAAACGTGGTCCCGTGGCAGCGCGACTTCCAGAGCGACTGCGCGGCCCGACAACAAACGCTCGAGTTCGGCGCGAGTGACGCGGCAGCGCACCGCCCGCTCGGAGAATCGTATGTTCATGCGCCCGCCCCACGACCGAAAGGCGCAGTGTACGCCCGAGGAAAGCGGCGGAGGCATGCGCGAGAAGGCCTTCGGCGAGAAAGACGACACTGTCGTCGGGACAGATTCTGACTCGACGACCGGAGGTCGTCTCACCCGACAGCGTCTTTCCCGACAATGTCCTTCCCGACGGTAGTCCTTCTCTTCGATATTGGCGGTTGCGATTGGGCGGCTCACACACCCTGAAATGGCGAAAGCTCAATCGTCATCCACGATGATGACCGCAGCGTGCGCCCGCCCGCCCAGTTTGACGCCGTCCTGAGTCGCCTGCAGTTCGACGAGGAACAGTTCCGTGTTTTCGACGAGAGCGTCCTGGACGAGCGGTATCGTCAGACTGGCTTCGTTTGCGCCTGCTGCAATCTGCTCCGAGCCCGGACCGATCGCCGCGAAATCCGCACCTGCTTCCGCGGAATTTCCCCGAAGCGACCAGGTATATGTCACGGCGTTGCGCGTCGCTCCGCTCCGCTTCACCAACAACCGCACCGAGCCGTCGCTTTCGGTCGCGACATAGGTGTCCTTGTCGAATTCGATCGTAGCCTGGCGGGCGCCCGACGGCGCAGCGGGTTTTGGCTGATCGGAGGAGGCAGACGCGAGCTTACGCGGCGTCTGTTTCTCGGGCGCGGGCGCTGCTTTGGTTGCAGGGGTTTGTTCGGGGGACGCCGGGACGTCGGTGACTGGCGCGGCTCGCTCGACTGCAGGCTCTGAGGCAACCGCCGCCGACTCGTTGGCGCCCGCTTCCCGGTCCGCGGGCGGCGGCCTGCCGAGCGTTGCTGTCACGAGGGACGCTGCGTCGCGCAGCGCGATGCGCGGCGCGAACCACCACCCGGCCGCGATCGCGGCTACGATGCACGCGGCTATGGTCGCAAGACGCGCCCAGCGCGGCCCGCTCTCGTCGACCGCCAGGATCTGCTCGGGCGTTGCTGCGCCGGCGCTCGCAGTCTCAGCGCAGCCGAGCGCGCTTAGTAGTTCGACTACATCGATCTTGCGTTCGCCACGCGTCCACAGCAGCGCGCGCTGCAACGCGTGCATCTGCCTGTTGCTCAGACCGCGGATTCGCGGCGGACGTCGTCCATGAGCGCGCGCGAGAAGCGCCGAACGTCCGCCAAACGGATGCTGGCCGGACAACAACTCGTAGGCGATGCACGCGAGGCTGTACACGTCGTCGCTTGCGTCCGGCTGGGACCCATTGACGCGTTCGACGCTCGCATACGCCGGCGACGGGATCGGCGCCTCGTGCAGCGCGGACGCGCTGTGCAGATCGAGCGCACGATTGCGTGCGAACCCGAAATCCAGCACGCGCACCTCACCGCTCGAGGTGATCATGATGTTCCGCGGCTTCAAATCCGCATGAACTATTTCGCGACGATGTGCATGGGCCAGCGCCGCACCGACGCCGCTGATGATCGCCAGCGCGTGGTCGCGCCTCATCGGACGCCCTGCGAGCTTGCGCAGGACGCCGGCCAGCAGGCTGCCTTCGAGCAACTCCATCACGATGAAGTAGGTATCGCCGTCGCGATCCAGATCGAACACGCTCACGATATTTGGATGCGCAAGCGACTGCGCCTGATGAAACTCGCGCTCGAGGTCCGCAAGGGCGGCCGGCTGGTTCGGATAGTTCGCGTTGAGCACTTTCACGGCGACGCAGCGCGCGGCTTCGGACAAGTGCGTGCGATGGCGATCAATGGCGCGATAGACGGTTCCGGAAGCGCCGCGACCCAGCACAGACAGCAGCTCGTAGCGATCCCGCAGGACCTGATTGACCGCCGGGCGCGACGGCGCGAACGCGCTCGCCGCCCGCCGCGTCGACGCCGGGCTAGCCGTCGCTCCGGGATCGGTCTTCAAGCTCGGTTCAGTTCTGAGACCAGGCTCAGTGGCCGCACCGGGCGCCACGTCACGTCTGAGCGCAGTGCGATCAGCGGACGCCGCGGTTGCGGGGCGGGTCGCGTCCGCGTCGCGCCCTGCAAGCAGTTTGCGCCAGCGCGCGCTGATGCCTTCACCGCTTTGTTTGTGCGGCATCTCGCGATGCGCGTGTTGCGAAGATCCGGTCGTGAGGTCCGAAGTCGAGTCCGGCGGAATCGGCGCAGCCTCGTGCGCAATCGCCGATGCGTTCGAAAGCGTCGCGCGAGCGCGCTCGGAGGCGCGGTTTCGCGCCTTGTCCGCCGGACCCGCAACGCCGAACACCAGCTTCTCAATATCCGCCTTCAGCGACTGGGCGAGCTCCGCTTCGATGCGGCCGCGACGCGTGTATTGGTCGAGCAATGCGAGTGCATCCCAGGGCGCGTCCGGATCGCTGCGGCAGACGGACAGAAAGGACTCCTGCACGTCCTCGATATCGCAGCGACCCTCGCTGTAATCGTCCAGCCAGCTCTCGAGCACTCTGCGCGAGTCCTCGCCCCCCTCAGCCGGCTCGTCGTCAATCGACACGCTCATAGACTCTGTGAACGACGCACTGGCCGACAGCGTTGAACGGAGGGGCGCACGCCCTGGCGCGACGCCGGACTTCCATCTGTCCGACTCAGCCTGGCGGCCATTACGATCGGAGGGGGTTGTTTGCGCAAGAACCTCACCACAGGTGGCGTTGGACTGCTTCAAGTCCGCGCGACGATGCGCGCTACGCTAGTCCAGCGGCTTCTCCATGCGATAGTCGTCCATGACGAACCCGCCGCCGATGTCCATGACGAGATCCGCCGCTATTTGGAATCCCAGACGTTTGTAAGCGTTCACGGAGGGATTCCCCTTGTTGACCGTCAGCCACAGCAGCACCAAGCCGCGCCGGCGAGCGAGTTGCTCAATGAACTCCATACATGCTCGGCCGGTTCCCGAGCCTCGTGCGTCGCGATGTAAGTAAAACTTGCTGATGAAGACCGCTCGTTCTGCGGGATTTTCGACTAGTGCGCAATACCCGATGCTCGCCCGATCGCGCTGCACCAGAAAATACTCGTAGCCGTCGCGGATCTGCGCCGCTATCGCGCCTGCGCTTTGAAATTTCGACACCATGTAGTCCACCTGCGCGCGACCGATAAGCGGCACGTAGAACTCGTACCAGACCTCGCGGGCGAGCGAGGCGACGGCCGCGACGTCGGTTTGAGAGTGAACAGGGACGAATTGAAGCGGCGCGGACATGACGCCATAGGCTAACCGGCCAACCGGTTAACCGGCCAAACCGCCTCTCCTCCTGGTCCGGCCAAGTTGGCCAATGGGCCAGTTGACCAGTCAGCCTAATTCTTGTCTCAGCTTTGTCTCATCCAGCGCCTTGCACCATTTCGCTACGACCAGCGTCGCAACGCCGTTGCCGACGAGATTCGTCAGGGCGCGGGCCTCGGACATGAAGCGATCGATCCCCAGGATGAGCGCGAGCGCGGTTACCGGCAACGTCCCGACGGCGGATAGCGTCGCGGCGAGGACTATGAAGCCGCTGCCCGTCACGCCGGCCGCGCCTTTCGACGTCAGCAGGAGCACGCCGAGCAACGTAAGCTGATCCAGCACTGTCATCGGGGTGTTGGTCGCCTGCGCGATGAACACCGCGGCCATCGTCAGATAGATCGAGGTGCCGTCCAGATTGAAGGAGTAGCCCGTTGGAATAACCAGACCAACGACCGACTTCGCGGCCCCCGCGGTCTCCATCTTCGACATCATTCGCGGCAATACAGACTCCGATGACGAGGTGCCGAGCACGATGAACAATTCTTCGCGGATGTATCGAATGAAGCGGCCGACGCCGAAACCATGGATGCGTGCGATCGCCCCGAGCACGACAAACACGAACAGCAGACACGTTGCGTAGAAACACGCCATCAGTTTGCCGAGCGAGGCGAGCGCGCCAACACCGTACTTGCCGATCGTGAACGCCATGGCGCCGAACGCGCCGATCGGCGCGAGGCGCATGATCATGTTCACAATCCTGAACAGCACCTGGGAAAGGCGATCGATCAGGTCATAGACCGCACGCGCACGCTCGCCGACGCTGTGCAGCGCGAAGCCGAACAGCAGCGCAAACAGCAACACCTGCAGGATGTCGCCGGTCGTGAATGCGCTGAAAATGGTCGGCGGGATCACGTTGAGCAGAAAGTCCGTAACGCTCTGCTGCTCGGCAGCTCTTGCATACGACTCGACCGCGCTGGCGTCGAGCGCCGAAACATCCACGTTCATGCCCTCGCCGGGACGAACCAGGTTGACAATGATCAACCCGACGACAAGCGCGATCGAGCTCACGATTTCAAAGTACAGCAGAGCGAGTGCGCCGGTCTTGCCGACCGCCTTCATGTTCTCCATGCCGGCGATGCCCGTCACGACGGTGCAGAAGATGATCGGCGCGATCATCATCTTGATGAGCTTGATGAAGCCGTCGCCCAGGGGCTTCATCTGGGCGCCAAGCTCGGGGAGGAAATGCCCGAGCGCAACGCCGGTCAAGATGGCGATGAGGACCTGGAAATAGAGCGAACGGTAGAGCGGCTGTGAGGCGGCGGCCTGGGACATCGCTGCAGACTGTTGTTATGGCGACAGGTCTACAGGCTACACGCAGAGTTGTGCTGAAGAGTGTTTTTTATGGCTTCGGGCAACAGGCTGCCGGTTACAGCCAGAGCGGAACTGGTGGCCCTTGTTCGGGCTGTAGCCTGTAGCCCGTAGCCTGTGACCTGAGCTAGGCGCTCACCGGCGCCGCCAGTCGCGCGCCCGCCGCGGTTCCCGGCGTGCCGCCAACCCAGATGCGGCCCTCGCGGGCGTCCAGACGCACGATCAGACCCATCGCCCGGCGAAATTCCCTGCAGTCGACAGGCCGGCGCCCATCGGAGAAATAGGCCTTGACGAGATCGATCACCGTCGCCGCTGGGCCTTCCATTCCCGGCACATCGGGTGTGTGCCCGAAGATGCTGACGCGCCAGCTTTGCTTGCGGGCGCCGACCGAGCGCAATTCCTTGCAGAACCGGTCCATCAGCAGCAGGTCGGAGCTCAGCGTGTTGTCGGTGAGGTCGATCGGCTGATCGCCGCTGGTGGCGACATAGCGGAGGTGCAAAAGCCCGCCGACGCCCTGCGTGTCGTCATGCAGACACACCGCGACCGCGCCGCGTAATTCCGCGGCGAGCAGCGCCGGCTCGGCGGATACGCGAAAAGCGTCCGGTTCAACAACCAGTTCCTGTAGGGGCTTGGGCATGCTGCCGCGATGATGCCGGGGTTCACAAATTTGACGTTGAGCAATGGATCACGGATTGGCCCGCCGTTCGTCGGACGGAGCTACCGCAGGGTGGATCTGTAGCCAGGCGGCGACTCCGGGTGAGAACCTCGCCTCCTTTTCGACCGGCGACCGCGCAGCGCCTGCGCCGGCTAAGGGATTGAGGCTTTCGGCGGTCTTGCGCCGCCGAACGTGAGCGACGCGGTCGCAATGAATACTTCCCGCAGGAAGTAGATCATCGCGGCGGCGAGACTGAGGAGCGCGACCACGAACGCGATCGCGATCGGCGCGGCGAGATTGAAGCCGACGGCGGCGCTGACGAACAGGCCCGTCACGACGAGCGACACCAGCAAACCGCACACCACGCAAAGACCAATCGCGCGCCCGATGAGCGTGGCTCGCTTCGACAACACTCGCAGGCGTCCATGGAGATGGTGCGCGTCGTCCGCGGACGCGTGCGGCAGTTTTTCTTCCATGATCCGCGCCCGGTCGATGATCCGTCCAAGCCGGCTCGCCAGCACATTCAGGGTCGCGCCGACCCCGGCCAGCAGAAACACGGGCGCCACAGAGAGTTGAACTGCCTGTGCAAGTGCTGTCGTTCCCTGCAGGGTGGTCATGGCGCCGCCGCGACGTAGATAGTGATTAAGGGGGTGAGCAACTCGAACCGTGGGTTTGAAAGCCCAGGCATTTCAATCATCGACATCTTTCAGAAATCTCTGCGGCCGGCCTGGTGAGCGCGTCCCGGGACTAAGGGCAATGGACGCGCAGAATAGCGCACGCCGGCCCGCGCACGGAGCACCGCCCTCGAGACGCGGACCCGACCAGCGGCGCAACCTTCTGGCCGTCCGCCGCATCGAAAGGTGAGCACTGCACCTCTGGGGGAGACCAATAATGACCCGTTTCATCTGCGCCGCCCTTCTGACCGGCGTCTTGACGCTCGCGAACGCCTCGAACGGCGACATATCCAAGGTTAACGGTTCAATCCGCGTCACGGCGGAGGAGCCCGCGGGCGACGTCTCGACCGTCAACGGTTCGATCCATATCGAGGACGGCGGGCGCGCAGAAGACGTCGAGACGGTCAACGGTTCGATCAGCATCGGCGCCGATGCTGTCGTCGGATCGGTCGAAACCGTGAATGGCCGCGTGAGCTTCGGCGAACGCTCGCGTGCAGAGGCGGTGGACACGGTCAACGGATCGTTGAACCTTGGTGACAAGACGCAGGTCAGCGGCCCGATCGGCACGGTCAATGGCGGCGTGCAACTCGCGCCGAACGTGAGCGTTGCCGGCGACGTGACCAACGTGAACGGCAAAATCTCCCTCGATCAGGCGCAGGTCGGCGGCGGACTGCGCACGACCAATGGCGACATCGAGGTAGGCGCGGGCTCCCGCGTCGCCGGCGGGATTCTGGTCGAGAAACCAAACGCCAGCTGGTTCTGGCGCAAGCAACGCGTTCCGCAGATCGTGATCGGTCCGGGCGCGGTCGTCGAAGGGACGCTGAAGTTCGAGCGCGAAGTCGAGTTTTACGTCAGCGAGAGCGCAAAGATCGGCGCAGTCGAGGGTGCAAAACCCGTCATGTTCAGCGGCGACGAACCCGGCCGCACCGCGGACCGCGCGGCGGAGCCGCAAGTCGAAAAGTAGTCGGCATGGCCCCGCGACTGTTGGGAAGGACGCTGTCGGGAAGGACGCAGACGCGTCGCGGAGGATCGCTTCGCGATCGGGACAGATCTGTCAAGCGTTCGCACCGACAAACGCCCGTCCTCAGCCGTCGGCGGGCGATCGGAGCAACGCGACCGCCTGCGCATGCAGGCCCGGGTTCGATGCGATCACCATGTTGTCCGCCGCGTCAGCGCGTCCGCCTGACCAGGCGGTGATGACTCCGCCGGCGCCTTCGAGGATTGGAATCAGCGGTTGCACATCCCAGGGCTTCAACCCGCATTCCACCACCAGGTCGGCGCAGCCCGCAGCGACCATGCACGGGGTGTAGCAGTCTCCGCCATAACGAACGGCGCGCGCGTGCGCTGCGAGCCGGTCGAATGCCTGCCGTCGCTCGGGCGTCTCGAACATCGTGGGATCTGTCGCGCAGACGACGGCGTCCTCGAGTCTCGTCGCCTTCCGCGCCGTCAACTTGCGCACCTCTGCACCGCGACGTAGCTCGGTCCCCAGCGACGATCCGACGAACGTTTCTGCGGTATACGGCTGACGCATCACGCCGATGATCGGTCGCGAACCGTCGCTGAGCGCGATCAGGGTTCCCCAGTGCAACTGCCCAAGAATGAAAGCGCGCGTGCCGTCGATCGGATCGATGACCCACGTGTATTCGCTCGCGCCCTGCTCAAACCCCTGCTCCTCGCCAAGGACGCCGTGGTCGGGATACACGCGGTGAATCTCGCGCCGGATCGCCGCTTCCGCCTCACGATCGGCAATCGTCACCGGATCAAAATGTCCCGCCGTCGCTTTGTTATCGACCCCCAGGGATGAGCGAAAGCGCGGAAGAATCTGCTCACCTGCGACGTCCGCGAGATGGACGGCGAAGTCGATGAGATCGGTGAGATTGCTCATGCTTTCACGATGAGGTCATGGATCGGAGGGGAACAGGATATACAGGATAGGATGAAGAACGAAAATGACGGCAGGAGCGGATTCGAGCGATACAACTCTCGCTGCGAGGAGCGATCGTCAATCTTGTCCCCTGAAGCACTCGTGAAAATCGGCTTCACTTCGTTCGCAGTAGGGCGCAGACGCGAGCAGGTCGGAATTTCAGAACTCTTGCCTGCTGACGTCAGCCTTCTGCCAATGGCCGACCCGCTGCAGGCCCGCTGCGAGCGAAGCGAAGCCGCTCTGTTTCCTTCGCGGCGCCTTCTGAACCTCTGGTCGATTGAAAACGCCGCAGCGATTCGGTAAACGCAAGGCAAGAAACACAACAGGGAGAGCGGCGCCATGCCTGCAAAATTCGTCAAGAGCATCGGGCGGACGCTCGATGCGCGTCCGGATCGGCTTGACCTGCGTGATCGGGAATATACGCCCGGCGTCATATCGCTGCCGGAGCGATGGCCCGACGATGCGACGATTCGTCGACTCCTTCCGGACTATTGCAAGGCTGGGCTCGTGCTCGACCAGGCCTCCGAGGGCGCCTGCACCGGTTTCGGTCTCGCCTGCGTCATCAACTATCTGCACTGGCGTAATTCCCTCGCGGACGGCGCACGACGCAAGCGTCCGTCTCCCGTCAGTCCCCGCATGCTCTACCACCTGGCGCGCTTCTACGATGAATGGCCCGGTGAGGACTATGACGGCTCGAGCTGCCGCGGCGCGCTCAAGGCCTGGCATAAGCACGGCGTGTGCAGCGAGCGGCATTGGCCGTATCGCGACGAGCAGAACGAAGTTCGCTTCGTGTCGCCGAAAGCCGGTTGGGCGGAGGACGCGCTGCACCGCCGACTGGGCGTGTACTACCGCGTGAATCGCGCATCAGTCGTAGACATGCAGGCGGCGATCAGGGAGATCGGCGCGATCTACGTATCCTCGGACGTCCATGACGGCTGGGGCATCGAGGTACGCAAGCAGGGAATCACAGGCCATGATTCGCTCCCGGCCGTGAGGCCCATCCGCAGACAGGAATCGCTCGGCGGCCATGCATACGCCCTGGTGGGCTTCAATCGCGTCGGTTTCGTGATCCAGAACTCCTGGGGTGAGAAGTGGGGCAACTGCGGCTTCGGCGTCTTGCCGTATGAGGAATGGGTGAAGTACGGCGCAGATGCGTGGACTTCGGCGCTCGGCGTGCCGGCGGCCGCGATGAAGACCTCTGTGGCGCCCGTTCGCAGCAAGGAAAAAGTCGTCATCGCTCGCGCCGGCGCGCTTTCGTTCGTCTCAGCGGCCAAATCTCCGGCGCCCAAAGTAGCGAAGGAGGTCTCGCGGTGGAGCGCCGAGGAGGCATACCGACATACGCTCGTCATGGGTAATGACGGCCAGGTGATCAATCGCATCGTCACACACGAAAACGCCGCAGCTTGCATCCGGGACATCGCCTGCGACACGCCTCTTGAGTTCATGAAGCCGGGTGCGCGTCCGAAGCGCATCGTTATTTACGCGCACGGCGGCCTGAATTCGGAAGACGCATCCATAGAGCGCATCCAGACGCTTGCGCCCTACTTCAGGGCGAACGGCGCCTATCCAATTTTCCTGACGTGGCGCACCGGGCCGACCGAAACCCTCGAATCGATCCTCGAGGATGAGCTGAAGAAAGTCCCGCGCCCGGAAGGCGATGTGGGCGACGTGTTCGAGCGCATCAAGGAGACCGCCGCTGAGGTGCTCGATCGGACGGTCGAAGTGCTGGCGCGCCCTGCGGCGAAACCGATCTGGAGCCAGATGAAGCAGAACGCTCAGGCCTCGATTGAGGCCGGACGCGGCTGCACCCAGCTTGCGGATGCGTTGATCGCGCTCAAAGCGAAACTCCCGCAGGTCGAAATTCACCTGATCGGCCACTCAGCTGGTTCGATCCTTCTCGGCTACCTGCTGGACCTTCTGCCCGCGCGTGCGTTGTCGGTCGCCAGCTGCCATCTGTATGCGCCCGCATGCACCGTGCGCTTCGCGCTGGATCACTACGCTCCTGCGATCACAAACAAGACGCTCGATCGCAAGCGCCTGCACATACACCTGCTCTCGGACCCGAACGAAATCTGCGATACGGTTGGACCCTACCGTAAATCCCTTCTGTATCTTGTCAGCCGGTCGCTCGAAAGCTGTCACAAGATGCCGATTCTTGGCCTCGAGCACGTGTTCGACGCCCGTAGCAATCCCAGGTGGCATGACAGCGAACTCGACAACCTGAAGGCCTGGCAAAAATTCTGGAATGGCGCCGGCCTCGACGTCGTGACGGATAAGCAAATCTCGACGGGTCCGCTTGGCAGAAAAATTCAGTCAACCCATGGCGGCTTCGATAACGACGCGGCGACGATCGAATTGACGCTGCGGCGAATCACCGGCGGGAAACCGGCGTTTCCGGTGGAGTGGATTGATTACTAGGAAGTGATTCGTGACTCGGGCGCGAACACTACGGAGCACACCTTGCCCTTTTCTCCGCGCTCCGGCGCACGTCTGCACGTCCACACGCCTCCGCGGCGGGCGCCGTGTAGACGTGTGTCAGCAAGGAGACGATAGGCGTCGCTCGCGACACAAGGAATCGACCATGGCTGGCATAACCCTGAGCGATCCGCTCCGCGCGGAATATCAGCGGCTGTTCGACACGTGCAGCATCGGCGCGAGCCGGGCAAGTGCGGTCGAAACGCTCGTCAGTCGCATCGTCGCGCACCGCGCGCGGTACGACCGCGTCGCAACGCTGCTCGGCGTCCCCTGGCATCTCATCGGCGTGATTCATGCGATGGAAAGCAGCCTGAACTTCCGCACGCACCTGCATAACGGCGATCCGTTGACCGCTCGTACGCGTCAAGCGCCGGCTGGCCGGCCGCTCAGCGGCAATCCGCCGTTCACCTGGGAAGAAAGTGCGATCGATGCGTTGCAGCTCGAACGCCTGCATCAGTGGACCGACTGGTCAGCGCCGGGAACGCTCTACAAGCTGGAAAAGTACAACGGCTTCGGTTATCGCCGGCTGTATCCGCACGTGCTGACGCCGTACCTGTGGTCGTTCTCGAATCATTACACGCGCGGCAAGTTCGTCGCCGACGGTCGCTTTTCCGATGCTGCAGTCTCGCAGCAATGCGGCGCCGCCGTGCTGCTGCGACGCATGGCCGAGCGCAGCGTGATCGACGTCGCCGAGGCGCTGCCGCCTTCGCCGACCGTCACGATACCGCGCGCGGCCGGTCCTCTCTTGCGCTTCGCGCCGAACAGAGTGAACCCGTACGGCAAGGAACTGCAGGCCTTCCTCAACAAGCTGCCGAATATCTACCTGAAAGAGGACGGCAAGCTCGGCGAGCGCACGTCCAACGCCTTCCGCGAAGCGACCGGGCGCTATCTCGACGGGGATCCGCGGTCCTGAGTGAAATCCGCGTCGGGGGTCCTGTTGCTGAACGACAGCATCCGGCTATGAAATCGCCGCGTAACGAATGACGTCGGGCGTCGTACGCCGCTCAAGTCGTCCGTGCTGCGCCAGATATTCGAGATGCGCCACTGCTTCGCCCAACGCAAGGTAGAGGTGCATGCCCTTCAGTTCGCGGCGGAACATGTGCGGCAACAAGTCGGCGGCGGTTCTCGGTTCGGCGCATACGTTCAACACCTTCTCGAGCTGTTCGTGATGATGCCGCGTCAGATCGTCGATCCGCTGCTGAAGACCGTAAAACGGCGCGCCGTGAGAAGGCAGGACGAGCGTCTCGGCCGGAAGCGCTCGCAGACGTTCGAGCGACGACAGATATGAGCCGAGCGGATTCGTATCGCCGCTGCGAAACGTGAAGCTGATGTTCGAGGAGATCGTCGGGAGCACCTGATCGCCGCTGATGAGCGTGCGCGCAGCGGCGTTCGAGAGACACAGATGCCCCTCGGCATGACCGTTCGTCTCCATGGCGGTCCACTCCCTGCTGAAGGGCGCAACTTCGTTGTCCGCAACGAAGCGTTCGACCCGCGGCAAGCCGCTCGCCATCCGCATTAACCGATCCGGCTTGAACATCGGCAGCATCTGCTCGAGATCCGTGAGGCCGTTTGCTCTGAAGAACTTTTCCGCATCGGAGAACGGAGTCTGCGCGCCGGCGTCCAGCATCATCGACGCCATCTCATACGTTCGTCTGGACATCGTCACGGGAACGCCGTGTCGCTCCTGCAGCCACGCGGCGAGTCCGATGTGATCGGGGTGAATATGAGTGACGAATACGCCCCGGAGCGGCTTTGTCGCGAAGACGTCTGCGGCGATCGACTCCCATGCCTCCTTGCCCATCGACGCCGCCATACCCGTATCGACGACGATGCAACCATCGTGCGTATCGATGAGCCACACGTTGATGTGATTGAGATCCATCGGCAGCGGTATCCGCGCCCAGCGCACGCCTGGCGCGACCTCGACGCTCTTGCCTGAGGCCGGGATTGCGACCTCGGCGTAGCGCAGACGCTTCGGATCGGAGGCGAACGACTCGCCTTCCGCGGTGACCGCGGGCGCTCGTTCTCGTGGCGGGGAGTCGTGAGAGACGGATGTCATCGGAAGACTAAGGATGCAGAGCCGTCGAGTATCATGAGGCCTCGCCATGCAAAGGTGAAATTCGCTGGAGTTTTCCGTGCGTCACCCCATCCGCGACCGAAAGCGAATCCCGGAGGCCTGCGCCCCGCGCGGCCAGGCTTTGTCCGCGCTGTTGCTGACCATCCTGTGCGCCGCAGCCGCATCAGGGGATACGCCCGCCCAGAACGCGGAGAAACCCCTCATCACCTTCATCAGGTCGGAGGAGCCGCGGGCGATCAGGCTGCTGGAGGAGATCGTCAACATCAACAGCGGCACGATGAATTTTGCCGGGGTGCGCAAGGTCGGCGACGTCGTGCGCCCGCGCTTCGATGCGCTCGGCTTCAAGACGACGTGGATCGACGGGACGCCCTTTGGCCGGGCGGGTCACCTCGTGGCTGAGCGCAAGGGCCGCGGTCCGCATGTGCTCCTGATCGGACACCTCGACACGGTGTTCGAGCCGAATCATCCGTTTCAGCGCTTCGAGCGCGTCGACGCGAACACGGCGCGCGGTCCGGGAACCGCCGACATGAAGGGCGGCATCATCGTGGGGCTCGCCGCGCTCGCGGCGCTCAACGAGGTGAAGGCGCTCGACCGTCTGCATCTCACCGTCATCCTGCATGGCGATGAGGAAGACTCCGGTGCGCCGCTCGCTCTCGCGCGCGCAACCATCATCGAGGCCGCGAAGGCCGCCGACATCGCGATCGGACTCGAGAACGGCGCCGATGATCCTGCGACCGCCGTGACCGCACGTCGCAGTTCCGGGCGCTGGCAGGTGAAAGTCACCGCGAAGAGCGCGCATTCCTCGCAGATTTTCAGCGACGACGTCGGCGCCGGCGCAATCTACGAAGTGTCGCGCATCCTGAACGCGTTCTATGAGGAGCTGCGCGGCGAGCAGTATCTGACGTTCAACCCCGGACTCGTGGTCGGCAGCACTCAGGTCGATTACACGCCCGAGCCGCTGAGCGGCGCAGCGTCCGGCAAGGACAACATCATCGCACCGCAGGCGATCGCCTCCGGCGACCTGCGGGCCATCACCTTGCAGCAGATCGCCGACACGCAGGAGCGCATGCGGAAGATCGTGGCGGCGCATCTGCCGCATACGACGGCGGAAATCACGTTCGACAACGGCTACCCGCCGATGGCCCCGAGCGAAGGCAATCGCAGATTGCTGTCGATGTATGACCAGGTCAGTCGCGATCTCGGCTACGGAGCGGTCGCCGCGGTCGACCCGCGCCGCGCTGGCGCCGCGGACATTTCATTCGCGGCCGACCACGTCGACATGGCCATCGACGGTCTGGGACTGCTCGGCGGCGGCTCGCATACGCCGGAAGAATTCGCCGACCTGCGCACGTTCCAGATCCAGGCTCAGCGCCTGGCGGTGTTGCTGTTCAGACTTGGAAGGAGAGGAGACTCAGAGTAGAGCCGCGAAAGACCGCAAAAAAAGAATAAGGGCGGTTGAGAAGAACGAGCCTCACGAGTCCTTCGCGTCTGTCAGCGAAGGACGATGAAGCGCGCGGACGAAACCTCTTCATCTATTAGTTCATTTTTTTGTGGTCCTTCGCGGCTCTCCTCTTCACGCCCCTTTACTGAGACCGTCGAGAGGTCTGGCAAAGCGGCTGTCGGGGAAGACGCGCTCTTCGAGCGTGCTCTCGGCGACGCCGAGATGAGAGGCGAGAACGCCTTTGCAGACGGAGCGCAGATCCAGCGTCGGCTGCAAGTCGCGCCCCTGATACAGCGCGTGCGTCGCAAGTCCCGGCCAGTCGGTGATCACGCGTCCGCCCGCGACGGCGCCGCCGAGCAGGAATGCGCAGCCCGCAGTGCCGTGATCCGTGCCGCGCGTGCCGTTGACCGCGACCGTCCGTCCGAACTCCGTGACGACGAGGATCGCCGAGCGTCTCCAGGCCTCGCCAAGCGCGAGGCGCAGGCTTTCCAGTCCCTGATCAAGACTGTGCAACCGATTGGCGAGCTGCCCACGCTCGGCGCCTTGATTCGCGTGTGTATCCCAGCCTCCGCCCTCGATGACGGCGATACGCGGTCCATCCGCGGCCGCCAGGAACTTTCCGGCAGCGCCGCCCACCACGTCGATGGCGTTGAGCGGATTGCGCCTGCCGGACTCCCTCATGCCCGCGTCCGCTAAATCGTCGGCCGCTAACGCGGTCTGCAGCCGTGTCGCGAACCATGGATCGTTCGCGTACAGGTCGGCGACGCGCTGCAGCGTATCTGAATCGGCTTCGGGCAGCCGCGACGGCGCCCACGAGTTCACGCGCGCGTCGCCGCGCAGCACCAGCGGCAGATTCTGGGAGAGCGCGATGGCGATAGTTTCCGTTGCGCGCTCCTGCCGCACAGCGAGCGCTGGCAGCAACCGGTTGAGCCAACCGTCATGCGCCCCTTTGGCTTCCACTGTTCCGTTCTCGAGCAGATCCTGACCATCGAAGTGCGATCGGTCGCGATACGGCGAAGCGACGGCGTGAAAGACGATCAGTTCCTGCGCCCGGTACCGCTCATACAACCTGCTCAGCGAAGGGTGCAGCGCGAAGAGACCATCGAGTTTGTGTTGAGGCGCGGTGATGGCGAGCTCGCCACGCTTGCTCGCATAGCCGCCGTCGCCGTACGCCGGCGCGGCCGCAAGCCCATCCAGCGCACCGCGCAGAATCACCAATACAAACCGCGCATCCGTCGGCGCATCGGCGAATGTGAGCGCAGGCAGGGCAGCCAGCACGCTACCGCTCAGCGCGTGATGCATGAAAGTCCGTCGGTTGATCATGTTGGCGTCAGAATCGCAGAAGAGCCGCGAAAGACCGCAAAAAAAATGAAACTGATCACATCGGATGTGCGTAGCGAGCTTCTTCAGATTACTTTTCTTTATGAGGTCTTTCGCGGCTCCTCATCTTCTCCTATCTCCGTTGAAACTCAGGGCTCGCCAGAAGCAATGTGATCCCCTGCCCTGCGCTCGCCGCGCGGGAGATTGCCGTGCGTGTATGACCGGACAGCGCATCGCCCAGTGCATGCGCCGCACGATCAAGCGGCTCGAATCGGCTTCCAAGGCGCTCGCCCAGCACGCTGGCCCACTCGATGCGCTTGAGCAGCGCATCCGGACCGTCCCATTGATCGGCGCGGTCAGGCCAGCCTGCTGGCGAACCGGGCGAATACGGGCGCTGACCCAGGAGCAGGAAAGAAGAAAGGACTTGCTGCGGCTGTTCAGGAACGGAGTCGAGCAGGCGCAGCGCCGAGACGACGTATTCATGCGGCGTCTTGAATTTCGTGGTCTGCGGCGACCACGCCTGCGGCGCCTCGATCAGCGCGGCATGCACGCTTGGCAGATCGCCTTCGCTATCGCAGAAAACGCGCGCCACGCGTTCGACGACGGCCGACGGCGGGTCGTCAGCGACGAAGTGCCGCACGAGCTTCATCGCAAGGTGTGTTGCAGTCGCGGGATGCCTTGCGAGATCCCGGAGAATCGCGCGCGACTGCACAGCCCCGTCCTCGACATAGCGTTTGCCCAGAATTGTTTTTGGGCCCGGCTCATGCGCAATCTCGCGAAACGTGAACTTCCCCGAGGCGCCGGACGCTTCGCCGCGCCGTCCCCGACCGACCAACCGGTCAGCGCCAGGGCGAAGCTGGTCACGTCGGTCTGCCTGTAGCCGCCGTCAACGCCCAGCGTGTGCAGCTCGAGTATTTCCCGGGCGAGGTTCTCGTTGATGGAAAGCTTCCGGCCGCTGCGACTCATCCGACCGGCGGCGCGCTGTGCGAGCCTGGAGCGCGGACCGATCGACGCCTGATTGTCGAGGTAGAGAATCATGGCCGGATGCGACTCGACTGCTTGCAGCATGTCGACGAATCGGCCGCCAATCCCGGGACGAATCGCTTCGTTCTCGAGCGTCGCCGCGAGCGCAGCCACCGCCGCCTTGTCCGCGGACACCGCGAAATGATTGGTCCAGAAATGAATCAGTCGTTCACGAAATGATTCTTCGCCCTCGATAGCCGCCCGATAGCGCGCGCCGACCTGGTCGAGGTACAGCGGGGCAAGTTTCCGCCGCAGCGCGATGGCTTCGCTTCCGGTTCCCTCGCCTGCCCGTCGTCGCGCAGTGCTGCGTTGCTCCCGCGCGTCAACGTACGTTGCAAAGATATTTGCCGATGAGGGCAGCGAACTGATCGGCGGCGGCTGCGGGCGGCGGCCACGCAGCTGCGCGCTCAACCACGCGCGGGGATCTCCGGAAATGCGCCTCAGCTCCCCGGGCCTTGCGCCCAGTCCGAAGCGATTCGCGGCGATGACAGCATCGAGGGACACGAGCGTGAGACCTCCTGGGAGGACTCAACGCAGTTGACCGTTTACGGTTGACCGTCGACGGTCAGAACACGCGGACCGCGAGTCGGGAGTCGGGGGTCGGGGGTCGGGGGTCGGGGTCGGGGGTCGGGAATGGTTTACACCGGAGTTTCGGTACTTCTTTTACTCTTTCATCTTTATAATTTTATTTTATCTCTCATCCCTTCTTTTCTACTTTTGTTGAGCGTATTACATTTATCACATACCATCTGCGACTTCTTCCTAGCCTAGTGTTTCTCGCTCGTAGTCGTGTCCCACTTACAGTCTCTGCTTGCGCCTGGAGTTGTCTCCTTTTCTCGAGTCTCGCCGCCGTTCCTCTTGCCCGGGCTCTCTCGGCGGCGGCTCGCGTGTCGGGAAGCTGCTCTCTCTTCTCTCTTCGTAGTCCTCCCTCTCGCCTTCTTCTATCGTCTCTTTTCCTCTTTCTTCTTTTTTCTCTCTTTGTTATCTTTTTTATCTTCTCTTCTTCTCTTCTCTTTTTCTCTCCTTTCCTCTCTCCTCGTCTTCTTTCTTCTTTCTTTTCTTTCTTTCTTTCTCCTCTTTTTCTTTCTTTCTACCCTCTCTCTCTCTTTCTTCTCTTTTTCCTCTCTTCTTCCTCTTCTTCTACTTCCTCTTCTTCCCTCCCCTCCCTCCTCTCTCTTTTCTCTCGCCTTTTTCTTCTTTCTTTCTCTTCTTCTACCCTCTCTTCCTTTTCTATTTTCTCTTCTTTCTTCTCTCCTTCTCTTCTCTCCTCTCTTCCTGTTCCTCTCTGTCCTACTGTTCACCGCTGTCTCTGTCCTTCTCCTTGTTGTTTTCGCTCCTGCTTTGCTCTCCTGTGCTTTATTGCCCTTTGTCGTCTTTCTTCCTCCGCTCTTTGTGTTGCTCCTCTCTTTCTCCGTTCCCCTCGTTGTCTCTCTCCCCTCCTCCTCTCGTGCTCCTCGTTTTCTTCCCTTGCCTTTTGCGCTTTCCTTTGTTCTCTGTGCTCTTTTTCTCCTCTTCTCTCGTTCTTTCTTCTTATTCTCCCCTTTTTCTTCTTCTTCCCCCTTCTCTTTTTCTCTCTCCTCTCTCTTTTATTCCTTCTTTTCTTCTCTTCTTCCTTCTCCTGTGTTCTTTCTTGCTTCTCTCTCTTCCTTTCTTTTATCCCCTTCTTTCCTCTCTTTATTGCGTCCCACCCTCTTGTATCCTTTCTTTCTTCTTTCTCCTTCCTTCATTCTCTACTCTCTCTTCTCTTACTTTCCTCTCTTTATTCCTCACTTATTTACTTCTTTCTTCCTTACTCTTTCTTTCTTTCCATCTCATCTCTTACCTCCTCCTTTCTCCCTCTCACCCTTCTCCTATTATAATCTCGGGAAAATGAATCTGCAATGGCGCTCTGGCTGTCAACCGTCAACGGTCAACCAACCAACTGTCACCCGACCAGCTGCTCCATTGGCATGAGTTCCTGCCCAGGGGGGCGGGAAGCATTTATCAGATCGAGGACCCGATCCCCGGTGCGCAGAACGAAGCTGTTGCCGGGTTGCTGCTTGGCGAGCTTTTTTACGTGTGCAAGCAGATTTGCGATGGCGTCCGCGCTCGTCGCGCCGAAGGTTTCCGAATCGAGCGCAGCGACCGACAACGTCAGCAGCGGAAACTCGCGCGAGGCGCCGTCGCGATCCGCCGCCACGATGCGTCCCGCGCTCGCATGCTCGGGCGAATAGAAAGTTGCGACCGTTGTGGAAAATTTTTCGACCACCCGGATAACGCGCTCGCGCCAGTCGGAGGAGCGCATCACTACGAGAAAATCATCGCCGCCGACGTGTCCGACAAAATCGAGCCGCGCCGAAAAGACGCCCTTCAGCAAGCCAGCGAGGTGGAGGATCACCTGGTCGCCGTGCGCATAGCCGTAAACATCGTTATAGGGCTTGAATGAATCAAAGTCGAAATAGGCGACCACGAAGCGCTTGTGATTCTCGATCAGCCGGTCGATGCAGGCGCGCCACCGCGCCGTTGCCGGGCAGAAGTGTGAGCGGGTTCGAGTGCTTCGCCGATTGCACCTGTTGCTCAGTGATGAGTCGCAACACGTCGATCGTCTGACCGAGACCCTGGTACCGGCCGTCCTTGGTGATCACGAATTCCTCCGTGAGGCGCGGCCGGCTCTTCTTCTGGGTCACAAGGCGACTCACCTGCTCCAGACGCAACTGACCGTCGATCATCAGCGTCGGGGCTTCCATTACCGCGCTCACGGGCTTCTTGTTGTAGATCTCAGGATGCAGGGGTTTCGCGAGCAACGAAAACAACTCGTCGCGGCGCACGACGCCAAGCGGCTTGCCGTCCTGCACCACCGCGATCGTCAGCGTTTCCGGCTGGTCGCGAAACATGTCCGCAACTTCGGCGACTCGCGTGTCCGGCGCAACTGGCCGCGCATACACTGCGATGTGCTCGGCGCACAGTGCGGTCTGCGTGACGATGGATCGATCCAGCGATTCGAGCTGCTGCAACACAGCCATCGGCGCGGCGCCGGGACGGCCAAACAGATGTCCCTGAAGCCGGTCGAGACCCAGATCTACGAGTTCGCGACACTCTCGCTCCGTCTCGACCCCTTCGGCGATGACGCGACAGCCCATGGCCCGGCCCATGTCGAGCATCGAGCGCACGAACTCGCGCTTGGTCGGGTCGGCGTCGATGCCGCTGACGAAGTAACGGTCGATCTTGACGTAGTCGGGCTTCAGTTCCGACCAGGTGCGCAGGCCCGAGTAGCCGGCGCCCAGATCGTCGATTGCGATCGCGCATCCGGCTTCGCGCAGACGCTGCAGCGTAGAGCGCAGGCGCGCGTAGTCATCGAGCAGACTTTCTTCGGTCAGTTCGATCACGCAGCGGTCCGGCGGCAGACCGACGATGCCGGCGTACTCGAGAAAGCGCTCCGCAAACCGCGGCTCTTCGTAGATCGTGTCCGGGGACACATTGACGAACAGGTGCCCCGCCACCCTCGAGGCCATGAAGCGGCGAAATGCGTTCTGCATGCACAGGAAGTCGAGTTCGACCTTGACGCCGCTCCGGCGGGCGGCCTCGAACAGATTCTGCGGCGAGTGCAGCCAGCTGTCGGACGGTCCGCGCGCCAGCGCCTCGAAGCCGCAGACGCCGCGTGATCGCGGATCTACGATCGGCTGAAACAGCGTCGTAATACGCCCTTCGCGCAGGAGCTCCATGAGCTCATGCGACGCGGAGTCGAGCCTGCGCAACCGCAAGGTCGGCGAATCGGGGCGTGGATCGGACATGCAACGCGACGCGAAGCCAGCGACAGGGCGTTACGTTAACCACGCACATCAGCACAATCCGAGAAGCGCATCGCAACATCAGGCCGCGCCTGAGGCCCCGGCGGGGGGCTTACCCCGGATGTGTGAACGGGTTCGCGCTCCGCCGAACGAGGATTGAACCGGCCGGCGGCAGCGGGCCAGCGGCAGGAGGCCATTGGCAGTCGGCCTGCGGCAGTTCGAAACCAGGAGAATGGAGCCGGCTCGCGATGAGCGTTGGCGGCTTCCGGAGGCGGAGAACAGGTATTCGGACCTGCCGGCGAAGCCGGCCTCCTGCTGCGTCCGCAGCCTGCTGCGAACGCCTGCCGAAGGCCGGTCGGTCCAGTTTCCTCGTTAGCGCTTCATCGCATCGAAGAATTCGCCGTTCGTCTTCGTGTCCTTCATCTTGTCGATGAGGAATTCGATCGCGGCGAGTTCGTCCATCGGATGCAGGAGCTTGCG
Organism: uncultured Gammaproteobacteria bacterium; assembly: GCA_963723505.1. Classification (GTDB taxonomy): domain Bacteria; phylum Pseudomonadota; class Gammaproteobacteria; order Steroidobacterales; family Steroidobacteraceae; genus Steroidobacter. The sequence goes on along the minus strand of CAVRQU010000010.1, from coordinate 464,843 downwards.
CAGGATCCACATCTTCTGCAGCTCCTCGGCGGACGTGATCAGCTCTTCGCGACGCGTGCCGGAGCGATTGATGTTCACCGCCGGGAAGACGCGCTTTTCTGAAACCCGCCGATCAAGGTGAATTTCGGAGTTGCCGGTGCCCTTGAACTCTTCGTAGATCACGTCGTCCATGCGCGAGCCTGTGTCGATGAGCGCGGTCGCCAGAATCGTGAGCGAGCCGCCCTCTTCGATGTTGCGCGCCGCGCCGAAGAACCGTTTCGGTCGCTGCAGCGCGTTCGCGTCGACGCCGCCGGTGAGCACCTTGCCCGAACTCGGCACCACGGTGTTGTAGGCGCGGGCGAGACGCGTGATCGAGTCGAGCAGAATGACGACGTCGCGCTTGTGCTCGACGAGGCGCTTGGCCTTCTCGATCACCATTTCGGCGACCTGCACATGACGCGTAGCCGGCTCATCGAACGTTGAGGAGACCACTTCGCCGCGCACGGTGCGCGTCATTTCCGTCACTTCCTCGGGGCGCTCGTCGATCAGCAGCACGATCAGGTAGACGTCGGGATGATTCGACGTGATCGAACTCGCGATGTTCTGCAGCAGCATCGTCTTGCCGGCCTTCGGCGGCGAGATGATCAGGCCGCGCTGTCCCTTGCCGATCGGCGCGACAAGATCGATGACGCGGGCGGTCAGATCTTCGCTGGAGCCGTTGCCGCGCTCGAGCTTGAAACGCCTGGTCGGATGGAGCGGGGTCAGGTTCTCGAACAGAACCTTGTGCTTCGCGCCCTCCGGCGAATCGAAATTGATCTCGCCGACCTTGAGCAGCGCAAAGTAGCGCTCACCGTCCTTCGGCGGACGAATCAGGCCGGAGATCGAGTCGCCGGTGCGCAGGTTGAAACGGCGGATCTGACTCGGGCTGACGTAGATATCGTCTGGTCCCGCCATATATGAACTGTCGGCGGAGCGCAGGAAACCGAAGCCGTCCTGAAGAATCTCCAGAACGCCGTCGCCGTAAATATCCTCGCCGCTGCGGGCATGAGCCTTGAGGATCGAGAAGATGATGTCCTGCTTGCGCGAACGGGCGAGATTCTCGAGCCCCATCTTCTGCGCTATGTCCACCAGCTCCGGCACGGGCTTCAGCTTCAGCTGCGTCAGATTCATCGACTGACGCGACGCCGCGAGCTCGGCGGGTGAGATGACGCCTACGTCGTCGTTGTCGAACGGGTCGTCCTGCGGCAGATCATCATGCTGATGCTGCCGGTGATTGCCGCGTTCGCGATTGCCGTCGTTGCCGCGGTTCGGTACCGCACCGCCGCCTTTGCCCGGACGGTTACGGGCCTGATTGCCTAGATAGCCTCTCACAGTTTGCTGTCCAGAAATGCGGCCAGGTCAGATTTTCGTAGGGCGCCGACCTTCTGGCCTTCGACCTGGCCGTTCTTGAAGAGGATGAGGGTCGGGATGCCGCGCACGTTGAAGCGTTGCGGCGTTCTTGGATTGTCGTCGATGTTCAGTTTGGCGATCGTCACTTTGCCTTTGTACTCATCGGCGATCTCGCCGAGCATCGGCGCGATCATCTTGCAGGGCCCGCACCATTCCGCCCAGAAATCCAGCAGCACTGGGTTCTCCGCCTTGACGACGTCGCTTTCGAAGCTTGCGTCCGTCACGTGCACAATCGTGTCGCTGCTCACCAGAAACTACCTCCAGCTATTGATCTCCACGCACAGGTTGCGGGTTGATGCGGGTGATGAAATGAGAATCTGCAAGGCGAAGAAGGAAAATTCGTTTTGGACTCGGGCGGGGGAAAATGACCGAGTGACTTATGCGTGCTCGGTCGGGCACAATGGCCTCAAGGCGTCAAGCCTCCGTCAAACTATCGTTGAAACAAGTCTGTGAGCGATGCTCGTGCGCGATGTAAGCCAGTTCAGCGAAGGCCGACGTTCATTCGGCCGGTGTCAACTCGAAGCGACGCCTCGACGGGGGTCTTATTAACGAGGAGCGTGGAGCCGGTGATCCGGTCGGGGCGGGTGCGGATGGATCCGCTTCAGTTGAGGCTATTAAAACCGGCCCCCTTTCAATTTGCAAGCCTCGCACCCCCGGGATTCACCACTTGAGATCCCCACTAATCAGATATTGATCGGACGTCCTATATCGAATGGCTGATTCGCACCTAACCGAACTCTCCTTTTCCAGTCTGCATTTGCCTGAAGCGTTGCAGAAGGGTCTTGCGGACGCCTCCTTCGAGCGCTGCACGCCCATTCAGGCGCAGACGTTGCCGCACGCGCTCGCCGGGCTCGACGTCGCAGGCCAGGCGCAGACAGGAACGGGAAAGACTGCGGCGTTTCTCGTCGCCATGTATGCGCGGCTCATTCGCGAGCCGGCGCCGACGTCTCGAAGTCTCAACGCGCCGCGCGCCTTGATCATCGCACCAACGCGCGAACTGGCGGTCCAGATCCATCGCGACGCCGAAGTTCTGGGCTCCCACACGGGACTCACCCTCGGGCTCGCCTTCGGCGGCGTCGACTACGAGAAGCAGAGGCATCATCTGGAACAGGGCGTGGACGTTCTGATGGGAACGCCCGGCCGGATCATCGACTTCACGAAGCAGCGGGTCATTGATCTGCGCTCCGTGCAGGTGCTCGTCCTCGATGAAGCGGACCGCATGTTCGATCTGGGCTTCATCAGCGACATCCGCTACATCCTGCGCCGATTGCCGCAGCCGGAGGAGCGGCTCAACATGCTGTTCTCGGCGACGCTTTCGCAGCGCGTGCTGGAGCTCGCCTACGAGCACATGAACGATCCGACGCTCGTGCGCATCGAGCCTGACAAGATGACGGTCGACAGCGTACGTCAGGTTGTCTACTACCCGTCAAACGACGAAAAACCGCGGCTGCTCGTCGGCCTGCTGAAGCACATGGACCCGCGCCGCAGCATGGTGTTCGTGAACACTCGCCGTGCCGCGGAAGACATCGAAAACCTGCTCCAGGCCAACGGCGTCAACGCCGAGGCGATTTCCGGCGATGTACCGCAGAAGAAACGACTGCGCATGTTGCGCGATTTTCACGAGGGCACGCTCGCCGTCCTGATCGGCACCGACGTCGCCTCGCGCGGACTGCATATCCCCGACGTGAGCCATGTCTTCAACTACGATCTGCCGCAGGATCCCGAGGATTACGTACATCGGATCGGGCGCACCGCCCGCGCCGGCGCAGAAGGCGACGCGATCAGCTTCGGGTGCGAGGAATACGTGATCTCGATGCCCGACATCGAGGCCTTCATCGGGCGCAAGCTTCCGGTGGAGAACGTTCCTCTGGACCTGCTTCCCGAAATCACCGCACCTCGCCGTCGAGAGCGACGGCCGTTTCGGAGCCATGCAGGCGGCGACGGGCGGCGGAGCGGGCCGCATCGTCGCGATCACGGTCAGGAGCGCGGCTCACGACAACCCCGGCGTGCGCAACCGCAACATGCTCCGATTCAGGCAAGCGCCGTCCCCGTTGGAAACCCTGCCGCCGAACCTTCGGGCGACCCAGACAAACCGCGTCGACGGCGGCGTCGCGGCAAGCGACCGCAGTCGGAGGGCGGCGCGAAACCGACTGCGCCGGAATAGCCGTCGTTCGAGTGATCGACGCAGCGCCGGCGGGTTTCTGACGACGCCATTCGACAAACTCACCGGGTTTCCGGACCCCGTTTTCAAGCAGTTGCATCGTCGAAAGCTCGCGGTAGTGGACCGGTTCGGAGCTTCCCGGGCACGATGTTGAAAAAGGCTATCCCTGTCATTTTTGGACGCGCACCGTCCATGGCGCACGCCCTTCGGGCAGCTGAAGCTGCCCAAGTTTGCTCCCGGCAAACTTGTCAACGTCGCTTGCGAAAACGTGGTTTTCGCGGCGCTCCCCCCGAATTTAATAGACATGGCAAGCACATAAGAATGTGCATGCCACATTCAATAAATATGGGCCGGCCGTCCGTGGCCCGGTCTAGCAGGCAGTTGAAGAGTTTTTCGACTGCCTGCTAGTCGTGAAGCGACGTTTTGCGAGCGTGAGACGCGCCGCTCAGCAGCTCGCCGTCCAGTAGATCGATAACTGCCTCCACGGCAGGGAACTCGGTCGTCTCACGCACGGCCTGCGTCGAATCGGGTCGCAGGATCGCGAAGAGCTGCGCTATTCCATGGCGTCGCGCCGCACGCAGGACCGCGAGACTGTCGTCGACAAACAGCGTACGTGCAGGGTCATAGCGCAGCTCCGCCGCCAGCTTCACCCAGAACTCATCGTGCTCCTTGGGCGCGCCGAAGCGATGCGAACTGATCATTGAGTCGAAATAGCGTTGCAGATCCACCCTTGAGGACTTGATCGACAGGCTGTCGTGATGAGCGTTGGTGACCAGCACGGTGCGCATGCGCCGGTCGGCCAGCGTCTGCAGGAACTCCTGCGCGCCGGGCAGGAAGCGCACTTGTTCGCGCATATCGTGCTTCAGGCGCGCGATATCGAGCGACAGCTCGCGCGACCAGAAATCCGTGCAATACCAGTCGAGCGTGCCCTGCTTCGCCGCAAAACGCGGCGCCAGCAGTGTGCGCGCCGCCTGCAGCGTCAGTTCGTGCTGCTGCGCGTAGCGTCGGGGCACAAGCTCAAGCCAGAAGAAATTGTCGAAGTGCAGGTCGAGCAGCGTGCCGTCCATATCAAGCAACACGGTGTCGACCTCCTCCCAGCGCGGCGTCGGGCATGCGGCGGAGGTTGGGCAGGAAGCTGACTGCATGATTTATGCGCAGGGAACCTGTGACTTGCCGCCTTGCGAGAACGACAGCAGTTTCGATATTCGTTGTCTTTCGGGCGCCTGCATTCTTCGAGCCTCAGGGTAGACGGATAGATCAGAGCTTCCTTGGAGCGCCTCTGCATAGGCGCCATCCGATGAGATCATCGGATTTCCAGACCCCGTCTTTCAACCAGTTGCGTCGTTGAAAGCCCAGGGTAGTCGACCTGTGCAGAGCTTCCTTAGGTGCGATTCGGCGTCGCGAAAGAAGGCTCGCGGCATACATATCATAGGCGACCGCGGCGCCTGCACGCCGGTCGAAGCGCACGATTCCGGCAAGTCAGCGAACTGACGCTCCGGGAAGCTCATAAGTCACCTGCGCCCAGGGGACTCGAGAATCAGATGCCTGAAAAACAAGGTGCATCAGGTTGCTTTCGTTCTCGAACCGCGGCAGATCAGAGCATTCATCGGGGTCGTGTCGAGGGAAAGTCGTGCGCGGATGCGTCATCATGCGGCCCGCGACAATCCGGATGTGAGATGTGATGGAACTTGGCTGGAGCTCACTTGCGTTGCTCTGCATCGCCGCCGGCTGTGCATGGTTCTGGCAGGACAGCCTCGCCGCGCGCGAGAGCGCAAACGCCGCCGCCATGGAGGCGTGTCAACGGCTGGGATTGCAGTTTCTCGACGGGACGGCGGCTTTTGCAAGGCTTTCGCTCACACGCGAATCGGGCTGGCTCAGATTTCGGCGCACCTACGTATTTGATTACACGGCGAACAGCATTGAGCGACGCCAGGGCTTTGTCGTGCTCACCGGGCGCCGCGTTGAGTCGGTAGGGTATGCGCGGACCGAGGAATCGCGCCTGCAGCAAGCGCATTCAGCGTCGCCGGCGATCGAGGCGCCGCGGATTCTCCATCTTGAAGAATGGCGCGCACGCACGCCGAAGCTCGAAGCGGACGCGGCTGCGCAGCCGCCTCCGCCGGAAGGGCGCCCTCACGACCGGAGCAGCGATGAATAGCCTATCCTTCCGCGGTTAGCTAAAGTACGACGCGATGAGCGAATCGGAAGACAACAACGTCGAGACCGAAACTTTCCGGCGCCTCGAACGCCTGCGGGAGTTGCGCATCGAGCATCGCGATCTCGACGATGTCATCAACCGCCTGCAGATGGACCTCTATGTGAATGAAGTGCAGTTGCGGCGCATGAAGAAACGCAAACTGATGCTCAAGGATCAGATCGCGCGGCTGGAAAGCGAGCTGATTCCTGATCTGAACGCATAACTTGAAAAGCGAATAGCGGACAGCGGATGGCGGTCAGTCAGAAAGTCGCGCGCGACTGCACGCCATTGCTGCGCTGTCCAAACCGGACCCCGAAAGCTGCAAGGGGGCGAGTCCCCTCCGAACGATCCGCTATCCGCCATCCGCTTCCCCGTAGAGACTCATAGAAATGCAGGAACTGCTGCGAAATGCGGGCCGCCAGCTTGAGTCCCTCCTTACACCGTCAGCGCTGCTGCAGCTCGCCGCCCTCCTGATCACGATTCTGTTCGCACTCTGGTTCGGGCGACAGGTGCGAAACACAGACCGCGGGAAGGCGGTGCTGGTGCAGCGCGGCGTCCGGGCGCGCGCGACCGAAGCGCTGTTGATCGTGAGCCCGCACCTTGCGGCGGTTGTGCTGATCGCGGCGTTCGGCGGCGTCCTGCACGCTCTGGAGGCGGACAGCCGCATCGTCGACCTCGCAATCACGCTCGCCGGCCTGATGCTTCTCATCCGGCTGGCCGTGTACGTGGTTCGCGTTTCGCTCGGAAATCGCACCAAGGGCTGGGGCAATGCGGTCACGTTCCTGCTCTGGGGAGTGCTTGCTCTGCAGGTGCTTGGTTGGTTCGACCCCGTAGTGCAGGCCCTCGACAGCGTCGGCATCAAGGCGGGCAAATCCAGAATCACTTTGTGGTCCGTCCTGAAGATTCTCTTCACCGTCGGCGCCTTCATCCTCGTGGCGGTGTGGATTGCGCGCTGGGTCGAACGGCGCCTGATGGCCATGCAGGGACTCGCGCTCAGCATGCGCATCGGCATCTCCAAGTTCTCGCAAGCCTTTCTGATCGGCCTGTCGATTCTGCTGGGCCTGAACGCTGCGGGACTGGACCTCACGACGCTGAACGTTCTGACTGGCGCCATCGGCATCGGCCTTGGCTTCGGTCTGCAGGCGATCGCCGCGAATTTCGTCAGCGGCTTCGTCCTGCTGATGGATCGCTCGATCAAGCCCGGCGACGTGATCAGCTTCACCGGCACGACCGGCACCAGCACTGAAGGCTTCGGCTGGGTGCAGGAGCTGCGCGGACGTTATGTGGTCGTACGCGATCGCGACGGCGTCGAGACGCTCGTGCCGAATCAGCATCTGATCACGAATCCCGTGATCAACTGGAGCTACACCGATCCGCGCGTGCGTCTCAAGCTGCCGGTGCGTGTGAGCTATAGGGATGATCCGGAGCTGGCGCTTTCGGTGCTGTTGCAGGCGGCGGAAGATCAGAAGCGCATTCTGCGCGATCCGGCGCCGGTCTCCCGCATGATGGGCTTCAACGACTACGGCTTCGATCTCGAGCTGCGCTTCTGGATCTCCGATCCGCAGGAGGGCGTCAACAACGTGCGCTCCGACGTGAATCGTGCGATCTGGCGGCTATTCAGAGAGAACGGCATCACTATTCCGGTTGCGCAACGCGAAGTGGTGTTCGAGATGAAACCGCAAGTGCAGCGTGAGCTACCGCCGCCTCATGCCGGCCCACCGGCGTAGCGTGTGATGCGCAACGTGTAGAGTGCGGCTCGTGAACCACCAGACACCTCACACTCCACACGTCACACGTCACACGGGGCCGCCCGAGGCGGCCCTCGAGCTTCGGTTCATTCGCGCCGGCGGTCCCGGCGGCCAGAACGTCAACAAGGTTGCGAGCGCCGTGCAGCTGCGCTGCGATCTCAAAGCCTGGCCGTCCTTGCCCGACCGCGTGCGCAACCGCCTGCGCACACTCGCAGGCCGACGACTCACCGACGATGACGTTATCGTGATCAGCGCGCAGCGCTTTCGTACGCAGGAACACAACAAGCGCGACGCACTGGAGCGCCTCACCTCGATGATCGACGAGGCGCGCATCGAGCCGAAGGTGCGGCGCGCGACGAAACCGACGCGCGCCTCGAAGGAGCGGCGGCTGGAAGGCAAACAACAGCGCGCCCAGGTGAAGCGCGCGCGCGGCGCGGTGCGCAGCTACGACTAGGACAAGCGGTTAGCGGTTGGCGGTTCGCGGTTAGTCAGACCAAGGCGCCCTCTTCGTCTTGCCAACCGCTAACCGCCAACCGCTATCGATGAGTCACCTGCAGCACGCTGTTACGAATCTGTTCGTGCAAAACGAGCTGCGCATCGTCGGCGACCGCCGGCAGCATGTCGGTATAGATCAGTCGGCCTTCTGCGTTGACGCCGAGCACGTTGCGCGCGCGCAGCAGATCGATGAAGTTCTTGAACAGCGTTTTGTCGAAGAATTCGGGAGAGTTCAGCTCATACAGCAGCGACATGCGCTGCGCCATCAGCTGACACTGCGTTTCCAGCGCGTCCTGGCTGACGCGCCCGCTGCCGGACTTCAGCAGAACTGCGATCACCAGGTAGTAACGCTCAATGATCTGCACCGTCAGATGAGCGAGCACGGACAACTGCACCGCTTCGGTCGAGCCCGTGGGCGGACGGCGCCACTGCGCGCCCGCTTCGACGGACTCGATCAGCCCATGATTGGCGAGATCATCCAGCGCGTCGCGCACGGCGACCCCCAACTCCGCTTCGCTCCACCGCAGGAAGAGCTCGTCGCTCACGTACGGGTAGATGCGCCACATCAGGCGCTGGATATCTTCGGTGCGCATCGTGCGGTTGTTGAGAAAGCAGCAGGCGATCAGCGACGGCAACGCCAGCAGGTGCAGAACGTTGTTGCGGAAGTAGGTGAGCAGAACCGAATTCTCTTCCGTCATTCGCAGCACATCGCCCAGAGGATGTTTCAGTCTCTGAATGACGCCCATGCGTTCGCCATGACGAACCACTGACGCGCCGTCGGTCGGCGTGACCCAGACGAGCGGCGAATAGGGCGCCTGCCGCAGCAGCGACGCATAGAGCTCGAGCTGGCGAATGAAATCCGTCTCGAGCATCGACTGCTTCGGCGTCGCGAGCAGCACGAGCGCGATCAGGTTCATCGGCGCCACGCAGGCCGCACCGTTGATGTTGACCATGATCCGTGCGGCGAGATCATCGACCGCGGCGCCAAGCCAGGCCGGGCGTTCTTCCTTGTCGGGCAGACTGCGCTCGGGCGCATGCTTGTCGAGAACGTCGTCAAGACGGATTGGACCGCCGAAACTGACGTGCACCTTGCCGAATTGCCTGCGCAGGGTCGGCAACGTGCGCAGCATGCCGATGACCGACTCTTTCTCCTTCGGCTTGCCTGACAGTTCGCTGATGTACGTCTTGCCCTCCACGATCCGTTCGTAGCCGAAATACACGGGCAGGAACACGACCGGACGTCGTGGATCACGCAGATAGCTGCGCAGCGTCATCGACAACATGCCGGTTTTCGGCGGCAACAGGCGCCCGGTGCGGCTGCGGCCGCCTTCGATGAAGTATTCGATCGAGTGACCGCGCGCCATCATGAGACCGAGGTACTTCATGAACACCATCGTGTAGAGCGCGTTGCCCTTGAAACTCCTGCGAATGTAGAAGGCGCCGCCCTTGCGAAGGAAACGCCCCACGACCGGCATGTTCAGATTGACGCCCGCCGCGATGTGCGGGATTGCATAGCCGCGGTAGTAGATCGCGTACGACAGGAGCAGATAGTCGATGTGACTGCGATGACAGGGGACATAGACGATCTCCGCTCCCTCCGCGACCTTCTGCACCTGCTCGAAGTGGTGCAGTTCGACGCCGTCGTAGAGCCGGGTCCAGAACCAGGTGAGCGCGCGCGCGATCAGCGCGACGAAGACATGCGAGTAGTTCGCGGCGATTTCGGCCGCGTACTCCTGCGCCTGCCGCAGCGCTTCACGCCTCGAGATCTTCTTGGCCCGCATCTCATCCGCCATCGCACGTCGCACGGCCGAGGTGCGCAGCACGTGCGTGACCATCGTGCGGCGATGGGACAGATCCGGGCCGATAGCCGCGGCCCGCTGTCGCGCGAGCGTCAGTCGCATGCCGCGTGTGACGCGGCGCACGGCGCGCGACGCATCCGCGCCTTCCTCAACGAACGATCGCAGCGACGCCGGATCGCCGAATTGCACGAACAGGTTGCGGCCGTTCACGAGCACCGACAGCAGCCGACGGAACCGACCTGCCCGCTCCCAATTCTCCGAGAGCAGCATGCGCAGCCAGGAGTCCGCCTTGTCGGGCTTGCGCCCCCACAGAACCGTCACCGGCAGCAGGTGCACGTCGAGCGTCGGATCGGCGACCGCGGCCCCGACCAACTGGCGCACAGGCGGTGAAATGCGGTGATCGATGCGATCGCCCCAGAACCCGGCGCGTCGCTCGAGAAACAGGACGGAGCGTTCGGGCAGCGGCCGCTTCAGCGCCTCCAGCGGCGGCGGCAAGTCGTAGGCGGAGCACACCTTCTCCAGGACGATGAGGTCCGCAGCGCCGAGCTGATTGAGTACGTAACAGACCGGCCGGTCACGTTGTGCGTAGCGCCGCTGCAGATCCGCCGGCAATACGTGCGGGCGCGCCCACCAGGACAGCGGCGCGCGCAGCAGTCCCAGCCAAAGCCGGTCGAATCCGGAGAGCTCGGCCATGCTTCAGGCTGGGAACTGGGGGCTGGGGACTGGGGGTAGAACAAGGAGCCGGGTCGCTTCCGTATCTGGCGCCAGCCTCCAGCTTCCAGCCTCCAGCCAAAACTCAGTTCGCACCTTCGTTCTCCCGCAGCGCCCGATCCAGGTCTTCTTTGTGCTGCAGCGTTGTGTCTTGTACGGCGCGCGCCTTATCCATGGCGCCCGTCATTTCATCGAGCGGCCTGGCCTCGACCGGCGGCGTTCCGGAGGGCTGGGACTCGTCTGACGGTTCGCAGCCGCCGAGCAGCAACACGGCGATCAACGAGCAACAAAGTCGCTGAGCCCTCGTCATGGAAGCTCCCCCCAATCAGCGCTGCCTGCAATAGTAACGCATCGCCCGCAAGCAAGAGATCGGTGACTAGTGAGTAGTCAGAGCGCGTCGACGCCTTCTGACGAATCACCAGTCACTGGTCACTGTTCACTTCAGCAGCACACGTAGCAGAAAGTGGTCGAGCAGCGCGCACACCTCGTCGATGTCGGCGGTCAGCCGATGGTCGGAATCGAGAATGTGCAGCGTCGTCTTGTACTGCTTCGCGTAGCGGATGCTGTTCTCCACGGGCACGACGTCATCGTTCCACCCGTGCACGATCGCCACCGGACACCGCGCGGGTCGCGGCGTGTATTGCTCGTAGCCGGCCATGAAGAAAGCCGGCGCCAGCAGGAACATGCCGCGCGTGGTTACCTGCGTCGAAACGGCGGCGGATACATGGCCGCCGAGACTGGAGCCCACCAGCACAAGCGGCCCTGAAAGGCTGCGACAGACCTCCAGCAGACGTGCAACCCGCGCCGCCGGATCGTTTATGCCGCGATAGTCGACCGACTCGACAGTGAGGCGGTATTTGCGCGCGATCTCGGCCATGGCCGTGATCTTCGATCCCCAGGGCTCGCCGTCCTTGCCATGGGAGAAGACGATGTATTGAGTCATGTGCCGTGTAGACGCGTAGGCGTTAGAAGACGCGTCGCGCGTAAGGTGTAATGTGTATTGCGACTCTTACACGTCTACACGCCCACACGTCTACACATCACACGTCTTCGGCTGTCTCATCGTGGCGAAGCGCTGCAAAGTCAAACGCGTCCGGATCTGCGAGATGGGACGAAACGACATTGCGGAGGCTGGAGAAGATCGCTTCCGTGCGACCGGGGTAGCGCTTCTCCCATTCGCGCAGCATGTTCTTGATCTCCCTGCGCTGCATGTTCTCCTGCGAACCGCATAACGAGCACGGAATCAGCGGGAATTCGCGCGCCCTGGCGTAGCGTTCGATGTCCTGCTCCGCGACGTACGCGAGCGGGCGAATGACAATCTGGCGGCCATCTTCCGAGCGCAGTTTCGGCGGCATCGCTTTCAGTTTGCCGCCGAAGAACATATTGAGAAACAGCGTCTCGACGATGTCGTCGCGGTGGTGGCCCAGCGCGACCTTGGTCACACCGTTCTCGGCGGCGTAGCGGTAGAGGGCGCCGCGTCGCAGACGCGAGCACAGCCCGCACATCGTCTTGCCCTCGGGGATGACCCGTTTGACGACGCTGTAAGTGTCCTGCTCGATGATGTGAAAAGGCACGCCAAGCGCTGTGAGATAGTCCGGCAGCACGTGCTCGGGGAATCCGGGCTGCTTCTGATCCAGATTCACCGCGACCAATTCGAAGTCGACCGGCGCGCTGCGCTGGAGAGACAGCAGAATGTCGAGCAACGTGTAGGAATCCTTGCCGCCTGACAGACACACCATCACCTTGTCGCCCGCTTCGATCATGCGGAAGTCTTCAATCGCCTTGCCGACCAGTCCGCGCAGACGGGCCTGCAGGCGCTTGAAGTTGTTGGAGGGCAGGTGTTGTGGGAGGGCGGACATGAGGAAGGGCTTCGGGCGCGGGGCTCGGGGCGTGGGTTCAGAAGGCGCGCGGATTCTACCGTTCAGATTCGATGAGCGTCATGCAATGTCACACACAGGCGCCTGTTCGGCCTTCGCTCCGGCCCAAGTCCCGCGCCCCGCGCCCGAAGCCCCTATTCCTCAAGGTACTTCCCCTCGACGTACCGCACCCACGCCGCGGCGTTGAGAGGCTTTCCGGTCGCGTTCTGAATGAGATCGGGCGTGCTCACGCTCGCTGCAAGCGAGTGAACGTTCTGTCGCAGCCAGTCGAAGAGGCCTGTGAACTGGCCGGCGGCGAGCTCCTGGTCAAGCTCGGATCGCTCAGCGCGCAGACTCTCGTAAAGCTGACCCGCGATCGCTGCGCCGATTGCGTAGGAGGGGAAATATCCGAACGACCCCACGGCCCAGTGCACGTCCTGCAGGCAGCCTTCCGCATCGTTGGTGGGCTTGACGCCGAGACGGTCGACCATCCGCGTATTCCAGGCTTCCGGCACATCCTTGATTTTCAGCTCGCCGCTCAGGATTTCCGTTTCGAGTTCGTAACGCAGCATGACGTGCACGGGATAGGTCACTTCGTCCGCATCGACGCGAATGAGGCTCCGGCGCACGCGCGTCAGCAGTCGATAGAGATTCTCGACTTCCCATTCCGGCCCGCTGACGCCAAACGCCTTTTCCAGCATCGGCTTGAGACAGGTCAGAAACGGGCGACTGCGGCACAGGATCATCTCGAGCAGCAGCGACTGACTTTCCTGCAGCGCCATTCCCCGATCGCGCCCCACTGGCAGACCGCGCCACGCTTCCGGCAGGCCCAGGTCGTACATCGCGTGGCCCGTCTCATGCAGCACACCCATCAGGCCGGTCAGCGGATCGGTCGTGCTGAAGCGGGTGGTGATGCGAATGTCGCCCGGCACGCCGCCCGTGAACGGATGCTCGCTCTCGTCGAGACGGCCGCGGTCGAAGGCAAACCCCATGGCCTTCATCAAATCGACAGCGAGCTGCCGCTGTTTTGCGGGCGCGAATCGACCGCTGATTTCCAGAGGCGGTCGCTGCGACTGCAGTTCGATCGCTTCCTGAATGAGGCTGGGCAGGCGACGCCCGAGAGTCGTGAAGATCGAATCGATCTGAGCGCGAGTGAGGCCAGGGCTGAACTCATCGACCAGCGCGTCATAGGGATCCAGGTTCAGCGCCTTGCCGACGAGCGACGCCTTGTTCCGCAACAGGTTCGCCACTTCCTCGAGATGCGGCGCGAACACGGAGAAGTCGCTCTTCTGCTTTGCTTCGAGCCACTTCACCTCGGCGCGGGAGGTCGCCTTCGCCAGGCGCGAGACGAGATTCTGAGGCGTCGCGATCGCGTGATCGCGCTCCCGCCGCATCTCACGAAGATTGGCGCGCTGCCAGTCTTCGAGGCCGTGCTGATTCGCTTCCGCCCGATCCAGCAGGCGCGACACACGCGGCGAAGTCACCAGCGAGTGGCATTCGGTCTCGAGCGCCGCAAGCTGTTCACCGCGCACATCCGAACTGCCGCGCGGCATCATCACGGTGGAGTCCCAGCGCAACATGCTCGCAGCGCCGCGAAAGGCATGGAGACGGCGGAATTCCTGTTCGAGTTGTTGGTAGGGAGTTAACGCCATGGAATCAAAGTGACCAGGCAGTTGAGGGTTTGCGTCAACCGAAGCATGCCGGCGCGCACTTCGCCGAGCCAATAGCAGATACCTCCTCCTGGCTGCGGCCCGGGAAGCGATTGGAGGAATTGAATGGTCAGGGACGATTGGCGCGAAACGGCGCGCATCATAGCAATGCCGCGCTGGCTGCGGCTTTAGCGAGTTTTGCTCATTTATTTAATTTTTCTATTCATTCGTGCCACAGAAGCCCGACGCGATTACGTCGCCTCATGGAAAATCTTTTTCGTCAAAGGTGGGAACCGACGCGCGGGGAGGCGGTCAGAGCATTCGTCCTCCTGCGAGAGCGTTCGGCGACGAATGCTTGGGACGAAAAGCCGGCCGTGCACGCACTGCCGGCTTTTTATTTGGGCGCGCGGTCTGCTCCAGGGCAGACCTGAGCGCTTACGTCGAAGGCCCCTGAGGAGTCGAGGGCGTTCGCGACGTCGACGCATCGGCGCGCAGACGATCAATCAGGTGCGCGATGTACTCCGGCGACTTGGTGTCCCGGGCGACATAGCCGTACACGATAGGTACGACGTACAGCGTCAGCAGCAGCGAAAACATGACGCCGTAGACAACGACTGCCCCGATCGCCGATCGACTCTCCGCTCCCGCGCCCGTCGCGATGAGCAACGGCACAGCGCCAAACACCGTACAGAGACTCGTCATCAATACAGGACGTAGGCGAATTGCCGACGCCTCGATGACCGCCTCGTGCAGTTCCATTCCCCGGTCACGAAGCTGGTTGGCGAATTCGACGATCAGAATGCCGTTCTTGGCGGCCAGGCCGATCAGCATGATGCAGCCGATCTGACTGAAGACATTGATCGAGCCGTCGGTCGCCCAGAGCCCGATCAGCGCGCCGGTCACCGCAAGCGGCACGGTCACCATGATGATCAGCGGATGGCGGAAGCTCTCGAATTGCGCCGCGAGCACCAGGAACACGATGACGAGCGCCAGCATGAACGTGGCGTACAGGGCGTTGCCCGACCGCTTGAATTCGCGCGATTCGCCGTCGTAGTTGATCTGGGCGTGCGGCGGCAACTCGGCGCGGATCAGATCCTCCATATAGTCGAGCGCTTCACCCAGCGAGTACCCCGGATTGAGGTTCGCGGAGATCGTGATGGACCGCAGCCGATCGAAGCGCTTGAGCTCCATCGGGCCTGCGGTTTCCTCGACGCGCACGAGATTCGAGAGCGGCACGAGCGAGTTTGTGGTTGCGGAGCGCACGTAGATGTTCGTGAGATCGCTCGGCGTCGCCCGATCCTGATCGCGCGCCTGCAGGATCACGTTGTACTCCTCGCCGCGTTCCAGGAACGTCGTCACGATGCGTGAACCCATCATCGTCTCGAGCGTACGGCCCACGGCGGTGAGCGAAACGCCGAGATCGGCCGCGCGATTGCGATCCACGGAGACTCTGAGCTGCGGTTTGCGAGCGTAGAAATCTGAATCGAGATTGGTGAGCCCGGGATTTTCCGCCGCCTTCTCGAGAATGATGTCGCGCCAGCGCGCCAGCTCCTCGTAGTCCCCGCCTCCGAGCACGATCTGGACCGGCGACCCGATGCCGCGAATGCCGAGCCCGCCCGGCGTAACGACCACCACGCGCACACCGGCGAGGTCCTGCACTTTGGGACGCAGGCGCGCGGCGATTTGCTGCGCTGATTCCTCGCGATCGTCCCACGGGCTCAGCGCCATGAACACGCGACCCACGTTGACGTCGCCGCCGCCGCCGAAACTGCCGGTGCGCGTCAGCATACGTCGCACGTTGCCGGCCTCCATTTCCTCCATGACGATGGCTTCGACCTGGCGCAGATAGCGATCGACGTACTGGAGACTCGATCCCTCCGGCGCAGTCAGCATGATCATGACGCGCTGGCGATCCTCGGCAGGCGAGTATTCCGACGGCAGCACTCTGAAAAGCACGACCGCGGCCGCCAGGGTGAGGATTCCTGCGCCGCCGATCAGCGCCGGGGCGCCGAGCGCCCTGCGCAACGACTGTTCATACCAGGCCGACAGCCATTTGAAGAATCGATCGACTGCGTGCGCGACGCGACCGCGGACGATGCCCTTGCCGAAAATCTTCGAGCTCATCATCGGCACGAGCGTGAGCGAAACCAGCGCAGAGAAACCGATCGCTGCAGCGATCGTGATGCCGAACTCGCCGAAGAGTCGCCCGATATTTCCGGGAATGAACGAGATCGGCAGAAACACCGCGATCAGCACCAGCGTCGTCGCGACCACGGCGAAGCCGATTTCGCGGCTGCCGTCGACGGCGCCCAGGAGCGGCGCCTGTCCCAGCTCGATGCGGCGCACGATGTTTTCCAGCACCACGATCGCGTCGTCGACGACCAATCCGATCGCAAGCACCGCGCCGAGCAATGTGAGCACGTTGATTGAATATCCAGCGATCACCATCACGATGCTCGCCGAGATGATGGAAACAGGAATGGTGACCGCCGGAATGACCGTCGCGCGGACCGTTCCGAGGAACAGATAGATCACCACGAGAACCAGCAACAGCGCGATCGCGAGCGCATGGATCACTTCACCGATCGATTCGCGCACGAACACGGAATCATCGATGGTGAGACTGAGCTTGATATCCGGAGGGAGCGATTCCCTCACTCGCTGCAATTCCTTCTGCACGCCGTCCGACACATCGAGCACGTTGGCCGTCGACTGCGGGACCATGCCCAGACTGACGCCGGCCTGCCCGTCGGACCGCCCAAGGCTCCGCAGATCCTCCGCGGCCAACTCGACGTTCGCGACTTCGCCGAGCCTCACAAGATAGCCGCCCTCGCCGCGCGCCACGACGAGCTGGCGGAAATCCTGCGGGGTGTGCAGGCCCGTGTCCGTGCGCAGCGTGAACTCGCGTTCGAGCGATTCGATGCGGCCGGCGGGCAGCTCGACGTTTTCCGCGCGCAGCGCGGCTTCGACGTCCTGCACGGTGAGCTGACGGGCCGCGAGCGCATGGCGATCCAGCCACACACGCATCGCGTAGCGGCGCGCGCCGGTGATGCGCACGTTCGCGACGCCGTTTACCACCGAGAACGAATCGACGAGATACCGCTCGGCGTAGTCCGTCACTTCCAGTTGCGAGCGCGCATCGCTGGTGAGATTGAGCCACATGATGGGCTCCGCGGTCGTATCGACCTTCGCCACCTGCGGCGGCTCGGCTTCTTCCGGAAGATTGGCGACGACGCGCGCCACCCGATCACGTACATCGTTCGCCGCGGATTCGATGTCGCGGTCGAGACTGAACTCGATCGTGATGCGTGAGCGCTCGTCCATGCTCGCAGAGCGCAGCGTCTCGACGCCTTCGATGCCGGCGATCTGATTTTCGATCAACTGCGTGATCTTGGATTCGACGACAGCGGCGGAAGCGCCGCGATAGATGGTGTCGACGCTGACGATCGGCGGCTGCACGTTAGGCGTTTCGCGCACCGACAGGCGGGCAGCCGCCATCAGACCGATGATGGCGAGCAACAGACTCAGCACCATCGCAAAGACGGGCCGACGGACCGAGACGTCGGAAAGAATCATGAGGGTTCTTCAGAGGCGCCGTCCGCGACTTTGCCGCTGGCCTGAATCCGCACGGGAGCGCCGTCGCGCACGTTGAGCGTGCCGTCGACGATCACACTTTCTTCAAGAGTGAGGCCATCCAGTATTTCAACTTCACCGGGACGACGCCGGCCGATCGTCACCTCGCGCTTGTGCGCCCGGCCTTCGCTCGCCACGAAGACATAGTGGCGATCGTTTTCGGGCACGATGGCCTGCTCCGGCAGCAGCAGCGCCTCGCCTTCCGAGCGCACCAGTTTGAGCGTCATGAACATGCCGGGCCGGAGGCGCCCGTCGCGATTGTCGATGAGCGCGCGAATCGCAACCGAGCGCGTGGTCGGGTCGACGCGCGTGTCCACGCTCGCGACGCGGCCGGTGAACTCGTCGCCCGGATAAGCGCTGCTGCGCGCCTGTACGGCGAGGCCGGGCTTCAGCGTCGCGAGGAACACCTCGGGCACGGAGAAATCCAGCTTGACGACGCTCAGATCATCGAGCGTCGTAATGACCGTTCCGGGATTGACGAGGCCGCCGAGGCTGACGTTGCGCAAGCCGACGCGCCCGGCGAACGGCGCGACAATGACGCGATCCTTGACGCGCGACTGCGCGGCTGCGACGCGCGCTTCATTCGCCAGCATCGTCGCCTGCAACTGCTCGAGCTGCGCTTCGGACAACGCTCGGGTCTGATACAGCTCCTGGCTGCGTTTGTACTGACTGCGGCTGTCGTGCTCCTCCGCCTGCGCAGCGGCGAGATCCGCACGCGCTTCATCGCTGTCGAGTTCGATCAGCACGTCGCCCTTGCGCACCTGCTGACCTTCGCTGAAGCGAATCGCCGCAACCCGGTCAGCGACCTTCGCCGCAATGTCCACCGACTCGTTTGCGCGCACCGTCCCCAGCGCTTCGACTTCGTGCGCGAACGCCTTCTTCACGGGCCGTGCAGCCACGACCGCGACTGCTCGCTGACCCGCGGCGCCGGCGTCGCCGGCGGGCGCTGTGGGTGATTGCGAACCGAGGTAGTACCACGCTGCGCCAAGCAGCACAGCGAGTACGGGCGCTGCAATTGCGAGAGTCCGTCGATTCACGTAGTCGGCAAGCCTTCCGCCGGCGGCCGGCGGATCCGGAAGTAGTTGAGAAGAAAAGTATCGCACTTATGGGAAGCGGTTGGCGGTTAGCGGTTGGCGGTTAGTCCGGGCGCGCGATCGCGCGCCTGATACATGACGAACAGCCTGGTGACGAGCGCTGCTGTGACGGCAAGACTCAGAGTAGCCCTCCTGGTTCCCTGAGAGCTGCAAAGAATCGTCGGAAAGTAGCCGCAGGCCGCATCTCTGGCGACCATGGACAGGAACGCGAGCAACGGCGCGTTCTGTCTAACCGCCAACCGCCAACCGCCACCGCTAACCGCTACAAGGGTTCCGCATCCGATGCGTCGCTGACGCCTTCGAATAGCGGCGTAGAGAGATAGCGTTCGCCCGTATCGGGAAGCATTGCGAGAATCACTGAGTCCTTCGGCGCCGTCTGCGCGACTTTGAGCGCAGCAGCGAAGGTTCCGCCTGAGGAGATGCCGCAGAAAATGCCTTCCTTTGCGGCAAGCGCGCGCGACGTCTGAATCGCCTCGTCATCCGTGACGGGAACGATTTCATCGGGCACCGACCGATCGAGCACAGCAGGTACGAAATCCGGGGTCCACCCCTGAATCTTGTGCGGCTTGAATTCGGCGCCGGCAAGAAGCGAGGCGCCGGCCGGCTCAGTCACGATGACTCGCGTTTCCGGTCGGGCCTTTTTGATCATTTCGCCTGCGCCGGTGAGCGTGCCGCCCGTACCCCAGCCCGTAACCCAGAAGTCGAGGCGTTTGCCCGCAAAGTCGCTGAGAATCTCCGGCCCGGTCGTGTTGCGGTGATATTCGGGGTTGGCGAGGTTTTCGAATTGCCGCGCCAGAAACCAGTCGTGTTCCTTCGCGAGCGCCTCGGCCTTGCGGACCATGCCGGAGCCGCGTTCGGCGGCGGGCGTGAGGATCACTTTGGCGCCGAGCAACCGCATGATCTTGCGACGCTCGACGGAAAACGACTCGGCCATGACCGCCACGAACGGATAGCCCTTCGCCGCACAGACCATCGCGAGCGCAATCCCGGTGTTGCCCGACGTCGCTTCGATCACGGTCTGGCCCGGCCTGAGCGTTCCGCGCCGCTCGGCGTCCTCGATGATGGCGATGGCGAGGCGATCCTTCACGGAGGCCATGGGATTGAAGAACTCGCACTTCACGAACATCGTCACGTTCGCGGGCGCGAGGCGGTTTATCCGGACGATGGGCGTGCGGCCGATTGTGCCGAGAATGTTGTCGTAGATCATGGCTGGTGACTGGCGGACAGTGAAGATCGTCGGAGAGTGCATGTACGTCTGCGAACACGTCAACTGAACTTTGGTTATCTCTTTAGCCTCACTGTCCGCTGTCCGCCGTCCGCTATTCACTTCCCTGATCGCGCTCGCGCAGCCAGCCCGCGATTCGCTCCGGGATCTCGCGCTGCGCCGAGCCGCTCACGTAGACGCCGATGTGCCCGCCCTGAAACTCGTGCTCGCTATAGTCGGACGAACCGACGAGCCCCCCCAGCGGTTTGCTCGCCGACGGCGGCACGAGGTGATCCTGGCGTGCGTAGATGTTGAGCACGGGCATTGCGACGTTTTTCAGATTGACGGCGCGACCGCCGATGGTCGTCGTCCCCGCGACGAGTCGATTCTCCTTCACGAACCAGGTGACGAACTCGCGAAACATTTCGCCGGGCTGGTCGGGGCTGTCGAAGATCCACTTCTCCATGCGCAGGAAGTTCTCGAGCGCGCGCCGGTCATCGACGTGATCGAGCAGATCCACGTACTTCTGGCTCGTCAGCCGGAAAGGCATGAGACTCACGAACAACGCATTGAGCATTTCACCAGGCACGTTGCCGCTCGTCGCCGCCAGCGCATCGACGTCGATGTGCTGCGTCCACTTCGTCAGCAGGTTCTCGGGCGTACGAAAATCGACCGGCGTCACCATCGTGATGAGGTTGCGGACGCTCTCGGGATACAGCGCGGCATAACACAGACTGAGCGTGCCGCCCTGACAGACGCCCAGCAGATTCAGCCGCTGACTGCCGCTCAATTCCCGAACGCGATCGACGCTGTGCGGCAGGTACCGGAGCACGTAGTCCTGTACGCGAAGAAACCGATCGGCGCCGTCCGGGTAGCCCCAATCGATCAGATAAACATCCACTCCTCGTTGCAGCAGGCCCCGGATCAGCGAGCGATCCGGCTGCAGATCCATCATGTAGGGGCGATTCACCAGCGCGTAACAGATCAGGAGCGGCGTACGAACGCGTCGTCCTGCCGCATCCGCAAAAGGCCGGTAGCGATACACGGTCAGCTTATCTTCGCGATAGACCTCATCCTTCGGCGTACCGCCGATCGCAACGTCCCCGATGCTCGCGAGCGCCGCGACGCCGCGCGTCAGGCGATGCGTGAACGCCTCCAGCCCGGACGCCGGGTGCGGTTGTGAAGGAGATCCGGTCATGACTCGCTCCGGGGCCGGGCTGAATCTCCGCTCTTACTCTCCAGCGCCGCCAGTCTGTCGCGTAGTTCGCCGATCTGCCGGTGAACGGTGTTCAACTCGGAACGCGTCGGCAAATCGAACTGCCGGAGCGCAGATTCAAAGATCGTCTGCTGCTGCGCGCGCAGCCGGGTTGCGGCGTTGCCCAACTCCGCCTGGAGCTTGCCGTACGCCTCGCTGTGCGCGACCTGAGAGAACGCCTGCTCGCCGCACTCGATCCACAGGTCGTAGAGCTCGCGCCACTCGCCGATCGGCTTGTTCGCCAGGTCACGCTCGCGCACACGCTGCTCCAGCAGCGTGAGCGCGTCGTTCTGGACGCGGACGAGTTCCGCGCGCAGCGCCTGTTCGAGCGCCTGATGCTCGCGCTGCGCGGCGGCTAGCGCGCGTAACGCTTCGGCGGGCTCGCGCGCAAGCCCCAGGGGCGGCATACGCCCCAGCACGTCGGCGAACGATCGGCGCCCCTCTGATCCCGCCGACGTCGCGGCTGTCCAGGCACGGAGCATTTCCTCGTTGATCCCGGCGGCGGCGGTCGCTTGCGCGTCAGTCGCGGAGGCCTTCGCGAAATCCGCGAGCCCGCGCAGGTACGCCTGACCAACATCGAGCCAGCGCCCTGCGAGATCCTGAGTCTGAGCGGCGAAGGCCGGCGCGTCGGCCTCGGTGGTCAGGCCGCGCAAGTATTCGCGCTGCTGTGCGATCCAGGCGCCGATCCAGTCCATCGCCTGGGCACGCGATTCAGTCATTGCCAGATCATCCGGTGTGTTGGTCTGCTGCGGTGCAATAGTACTTCGTCGACCTACCGACCGCGACGTTGTTGCACCGCCAAATGCCCGTCGCTAGAGTACCTCGCCGATCGATCCGGCGCGGCCCTCGCCGTCGTGTAAGAGGGCGCGCATTGTCCCAGAAATCCGCGTGCCAGCATCGGGCTTTAGCATGAGCGAAGAACGCGTCATCAAGAAGTATGCGAATCGCCGCCTCTACGATGCGTCGCAGAGCCGTCACATCACGCTGGACGATATTCGTGCGATGGTCGTCGCCGGCGCCCGTGTGAAGGTCGTCGAAGACAAGACGAACGAAGACATCACGCGACTGATCCTTCTGCAGGTCATCGCCGATCAGGAACAATTCGGGCGACCGATCCTGTCGACCCCTCTGCTCGAATCGTTGATCCGGTTCTACGGCAATTCCCTGCAGGGGTTCCTCAGTTCCTATCTGGAAAAGAGCGTCGAGACCTTCATGCGCCAGCAGGAGGCGATGCAATCGCAGTTCACGCGCATGATGGGCAACACCCCGCTCGGCGCCATGTCCGAACTCACGCGTCAGAACCTGGAGCTGTGGACAAAAATGCAGGAAAACCTGCTCGCAGCCTTCGCGGCGCCGCCGGCGCGTGAGACGCAGAAGGACGATCAGCAAGACGCGCGGACGAGCCGGCGCAATAGAGCGCCGCTGCAGGCCTGCCTCCGCATCTGCGGCTTCGTGTAAGGTGTGACGTGTAGCGTGTAGCGGCGCCCCTCTTACACGTTACACCTTACACATTCACACGCCTTGCCATGCCGCTTCGCATTTGCTTCATCGCATCCGAAGTCGCGCCGCTCGCGAAGACGGGGGGACTCGCGGATGTGGCCGGCGCCTTGCCGCGGCATGTCCATGCGCAGGGACACGATGTGCGCGTATTCATGCCGCTCTATTCGAGCATCGGGGCGGCCGCGCGCGACGCTGCTCCCGTGGCGGCGGCGCAGAACGTCGACCTGCATCTGGGCGCGCATCACTATCGCTACTCGCTGCTCGAGACGACTCTGCCGCAGTCAACCGCGCCTATATATCTGGTGCATTGTCCGGCGGCGTACGATCGCCAGTCGATTTACACGTCGGCGTCCGACGAACATTTGCGGTTTCTGATCCTCCAGCGAGCCGCCCTCGACGGCTGTCAGCGCCTCGGGTTCGCCCCCGACGTCGCCCATTGCAATGACTGGCATACGGCTTTGACGCCCCTGCTGCTCAAGAGCGTCTACGCGTGGGACCGTATGTTCAGCGCGACGCGCTCGATGCTGTCCATTCACAACATCGGCTATCAGGGCGTCTTCGGCGCAGGTGCAATAAATGACGTGGGCGGCGACGTTCGCGCGCTGATCTCGCCGGAAACCCGGGCCGGCGGCGCGTTCAACTGGCTGCGCGAAGGGGTGCGGCTCGCAGATCGCGTGACGACGGTCAGTCCGACGTACGCGCAGGAAATATCGACGCCGCTGGGCGGCCACGGCCTCGACGGCGCACTGCGCGCCCGCGGCGACGGCGTGCTCGGAATTCTGAACGGCGTCGACTACAGCGAGTGGAATCCGGAAGTTGACCGTTACCTGACCCATAAATTCTCAGCGAACGATCTTGCCGGCAAGGCGGCGACCAAGCGCTCCCTGCTCGACTGGCTCAACCTGCCGGTCGCCGACTCAACGCCGCTGATGGGCGTCGTTTCGCGCATGACGGTGCAGAAAGGATTCGATCTGCTGTTTGACAGTTTGCCGGACGTCCTCGGGAGCCGGGACCTGAGCATGGTCGCACTCGGCAGCGGCGAAGCCCGTTACGAGGAATTCTTCGCCGACTTGCAGCGGCGCTTCCCGGACCGCGTCGTATTTCATCGCGGCTACCACGACGAGCTCTCGCATCTCATCGAAGCTGCGAGCGACATGTTCCTGATGCCCTCGCAATACGAACCGTGCGGGCTCAACCAGATGTACAGCCTCAAGTACGGGACGGTCCCGATCGTGCGCCGAACAGGCGGGCTCGCGGACTCGGTGCAGATGTGGGATCCAGTCGCTCGCACCGGCACGGGCGTCGTGTTCGATGATTTTGACAGCCGGGCCGTCCGCTGGGCGATGCACACCGCGCTCGATCTCTACAGGGATCGCGACGCCTGGACGCAAATGATGCGCAACGGCATGGCTCAGGACTTCTCCTGGGAAAAGCAGTCGCAGGAATACGTGCGGCTGTATGAGAGCATGATCGCCTAGTGCGCGCCGCATCCGTCGGCCGCGACGCTGCACCTGAAAAACTCGCAAGCATGCATACGGTTTTGCCGATAGCGCCTGTGCAGCAGCCGCCCTTTCAAGGATGGCCGCGGACCGACGACCGCCTATGACCGCAAGCGCCGACATTCGCGCCCTGTTGCGCAACGCCGTGTTGCTCGAGCGCGCGGGCCGTCTCGCCGAAGCGGAAGCAGCCTACCTGCAGCTGCTTTCCCGCTGGCCGAATCTGCCCGACAGCTGGTACAACCTCGCGTTACTGCAACGCCGTGCGGGCCGCTTCGACGCCGCTCTCGCGTCGTATCAGCAAGCGCTCGATCGCGGCGTGTCGCAACCCGAGGAAGTTCATCTCAACCGCGGCGTCATCTATTCGGACCATCTGCGGCAGGACGCGGCGGCGGAGCGAGAGTTGCAAGCGGCGCTCACCCTCAACCCGAACTACATTCCGGCCCTGCTCAATCTCGCGAACCTCCGGGAGGACTTCGGCAAGCGCGAGGAGGCGCGGACCATCTACGAAAGGATTCTCGCGATCGAGCCGCGTTCCCGCGAGGCGCTCGCCCGTTACGCCAATCTGCTGACTCCCTCCGGTCCGGACGATCCATTGATCGGCAGGTTGCACGAGGCGATTGCGGACGCCGGCGCGCAGCCCGCGGAGCGCGCCAGCCTCGGTTTCGCGCTGGGCAAGTCGCTCGACGCGTGCGGCGCCTACGATGAGGCGTTCAACGCCTATGTTCGGGCGAATGACGCCAGTCGCGAGAGCGCTGGTCCGCACGCCGCGCTTTACGACCGCCGGGGGCATGAACAGTTTGTCGATCAGCTGATCGCAACCTTCACACGCGATCGGCTGCCCGTCGCCGCGTCGAACAACGCCGCCCGCCCGATCTTCATTTGTGGAATGTTCCGTTCCGGTTCGACGCTCACTGAGCAGGTGCTGGCCGGACATTCGCGAGTCGCCGCCGGTGGAGAGATTGGCTTTCTGCCGTCGATTGTGCGCACGGCGCTCGCGCCGTTTCCGGCCGCGATGACGCGAGCGACGCGCCAGGATCTCGACCTGCTTGGCGCGCGCTATCTCGAGATGCTGTCGGGACTCTTCCCCGGCGCCGAGCACGTCATCGACAAACGACCGGACAACTTTCTCTATATCGGCCTCATCAAGAGCCTGTTCCCGAATGCAAGGATCATCCACACGACGCGCAATCCGCTCGACAACTGTCTGTCGATCTTCTTTCTGCATCTGGATCACAGCATGGGATACGCGCTCGACCTCATGGACACGGGGCATTACTACGGGCAGTGCCGGCGATTGATGTCGCACTGGAAATCCCTGTACGGGGCCGACATTCTCGATTTCGACTACGACGCGCTGGTGCGCGAACCGCGGCCGGCGGTCGAGAGATTGCTCGCGTTCTGCGGGCTCGAGTGGGAAGAGCGCTGCATGTCGTTCCAGCGCGTGGCGAATGCGGTCAAGACGGCGAGCGTGTGGCAAGTGCGCGAGCCGCTCTATCAACGGTCGTCCGGACGCTGGCGACACTATGCGGCGCAGCTGACGCCGCTGCGCGACTACCTTCGCGATCTGCTTCCCGACGTCGATCTCAAGTAGATCGCGCGCAAGCCGACATGAGTCGGCTCGCGCGACAGCCCGCCCTTACGGCGTCATCGGCCGGCTCCGGATCCACTGCGATAGCAGCCATTTCTCGCCGCTCGTGGGCGGCAGTCCTGCGTGAACCGTCTCGTAGTCGGGAGCGCCCGCGCGGTCGGTATTGCTGAAGAGCAGCGCATCGCCGCGTTTTCCCTTGAAACGAAAACTGATGCGGGGGAATTCGGTCTCGCCGCCCTCGAAGTCGTCGTTGAGGTAGGTGAGGAAGGTCGCCGCGCGCTGACCGCGCCGCTGAATCTCCTGCACAAGCTCCGGGGTATTGGGTTGCAGAAAATCGCCGTGCAGCGCGAACTGCTGACCAGGTTCATAGTGCAGAAGCTTCGTCACCTCGAAGAACGAAGTCGCGGCGCGCGTCGCGGACGACATGCGCTCACGGATCAGATTGATCATGACGTCGGCGTTGAATATGGTGAACGACGTTTCGGTGTTGGTGCGCGTATCCGCCGCTTGCGGCGTCGAAGCGCCGCGATAGACCATGGCGCGCGCGAGACCCGGGCGGCCGCGCTGGATCAGCCACTCGCACTCAGGCGCCGTCGCAAACTGCTCGATGACGATGACCCGCGGCCGATCGAAGACGACGCGTATTGCAGGCGCCGTCGTCCAGGATGCGACGTCGATCCGACGCCGCAAGGCGGACCAATCGCGCCCGGAGTCGCGCGCCAGTAATTGCAGTTCGCGTTGCGCCGACGCTCCGCCGCGCTGTGCTGCGCGTTCCAGACAATCCAGCGCCGCGTTGACGTCGCGGGACTGACCGACGCCCCATGCCGCGCACACCGCGAGCAGCGCTGCCGCGTCCGCATCGCCGCGCACGTCGGCCTGCCGGAGCAGATCAACGCCTTCTGCGGGCGCGAGCGGCGCGCCCTCGCCCACCAGCAAACGCTTGCCCAAGGTGATGAGCGCTCGCGAATCACCCCTTCGCGCCTGTTCGCGCAACGCCTCTATGCCGGGAACCGTCACTTCATGATTCCGAGATTGACGGTCCCGCTTTCCTGAAAGGGAATCTTCTTGACCATCCCGAGGTCAGTCAGCACCTTGCCTTCGAGGATGTAGTCGACCTGATTTCTGCCGTTGAGGCGCGTCAGGAGTCGGCCGACGCCGCTGACGAAGTTCGTTCGCACCGTCATGTCGAATTCCGTTTCGCCCAACGCAGGAACGACGAACGCCTTGCTGCTGACGCCTTCTGCAAAACTGTCGCCCTGCAGAAAAAGCTTGTAGTCAATGCCGCGGATGGGCAGATCGCGGTCGTTCGGATTCTGGACGTGCAAGCGCACCAGAAACTGCTGATTGAAAATATCCGCCGAGGTCATCGCCACGCGCACGATCGTGAGCCGCGGCGTCTCGATTTTTGGGCCGAGGCTGCTGCAGCCGGCGACGATCAGGAAGGCGATGACGGCGAGAAGGCGCGCACAGGTTTTGCTCATGCGCGGAATTCTGGCCTACGTCCTGTTGTTGCGCAAACGCGCCAGCATGTCGCGCGTGACGACCGCGACGCCGTTCTCACTCATATAGAAGCGGCGCGCGTCATCCTGCGAATTCACGCCGATCTGCGTGTCCGGCGGCACGTCGCCGCCGGTGTCGAGGATGGCGCGCTTGATGACGCTGCCGGCGCCGATGTGCACGTCGGGAAAGATCACCGCGCGCTCCAGATAGCTGCGTTCGTCGACGCGCACGTTCGAGAACAGCAGCGACTGATTGACGTGCGCGCCCGAGATGATGCAGCCGCCGGACACCATGGAGTTCACCGCGATGCCGCGCCGACCATCTTCGTCGAGGACGAACTTCGCAGGCGGGTACTGCCTCTGATACGTCCAGATCGGCCACTGCTCATCGTAGATGTTCAGCTCCGGATCCACGTGCACCAGCTCCATATTGGCTTCATAGAACGCATCGACGGTGCCGACGTCTCGCCAGTAGTGCTGCACCCGCGTCTGCGTGTCAGTGAATGGATACGCGAACACCTTCAGATTCGCGAGGGCGCCGGGAATGATGTTGCGGCCGAAATCGTGCGAAGTGTCCGGGCGTATCGCCTGCTCTTCGAGCAGACGATATAGAAGGCCCGCCTTGAAGACGTAGATGCCCATTGAACCGAGCGCAAACTGCTCGCGTCCCGGGATGCCTGCCGGCTCGCGCGGTTTCTCTGCAAACCGGGTGATGCGGTAGTCGGGGTCGACGCTCATGACGCCGAACGCGGTCGCCTGCTCGCGAGGCACTTCGACGACGCCCACCGTGATGTCCGCCTTCTTCTCGACATGCGAGGCGAGCATCGGACCGTAGTCCATCTTGTAGATATGATCGCCCGCGAGCACCAGCACGTGGCGGGGATGATGCAGCCTGATGATCTGCAGGTTCTGGTAGAGCGAGTCGGCGGTCCCGCGATACCAGAAGTCGCCCATTTGCTGCTGCGCCGGAATGACTTCGATGAACTCGCCGAACTCTCCGCGCAGGTAGCCCCAACCGCGCTGGATGTGCTGGATCAGCGAATGCGCCTTGTATTGCGTCATGACCGAGATCCGCCGGATGCCCGAATTGACGCAATTCGACAGCACGAAGTCGATGATGCGGAATTTACCGCCGAACGGGGTCGCCGGCTTGCAGCGATGGTCGGTGAGATGCTTGAGGCGCTCGCCGCGTCCGCCCGCCATGACGACGGCGAGCGTATGGCGCGTGATCCGGCTGACATACCGCCGCGTCGTTGCAGACTTGCGCTTGCGGAGCGCCGCCCCGCGGGTCGATACGTTCGTGGTTCGTGACATGTCAGGAAGTCTCGCACTCGGGAACGCCAATCGCACCGGCCAGTCCATGTTAGCCGAGCGCTGTGTCAGGCAACGCACTGCCTGAGCTTGCCTGTCCCGCGCGCGTTCGGCATTGTGGAAAACGCCTTGCCGCCTCGGTCGAGTTCCTGAAAGTGAAAAGCCGCATGTGTTTGGGTTCCGACGTCGTCGACCGCCTGCGCCCCTCGGGCGGCCTCCTGCTGCGCGCGTGCGCGGCGTCCCTCATCGCTTCTGTTATAGCTGGCAAGGTCCATGCGCAGGAAAGCGCGCCTCCCGCACCGCCCGCTGGTCCCGTCGAATGCCTTCCAACAGGCGACGGCTATCTGCGGGCGCGCATCTCGGGCGCCCTCAGCGCCGAGCTGAACTGGGGCAACGACGGCACCGAATGCACCGGCGCCGTGCGTCCGACCGATGGCGGCGTGCGCATGCGCTTCAGCCGCATCGCCCCCGACGGCGTCGGTAAGCTCGTCCTGGTGTTCGGCATTGCAACGCTGCGCGAGGGCAAGCCCGCCAGGCTCGCGCCCGTGAACGTCACCGTCATGCGCGAAGGCAAAGGCGAGTTTTACAGCACGCAGGGCGACGACAAGTGCATGCTCGATGAGGTGCGGCAGGAACCGATCATCGGCATCCCGCACCGCACACGTTCCTGGCGCGTGATCGCGCGCGGTTTCTGCACAGAGCCGGCGCGCGCGGTGCGAGGTTCGGGGGCGGTGCTGCTGTCGCGTTTCGACATCGCCGGCCGTGTGGACTTTGCAGCGGAAGATGCGACGGACGATGACGCCCTCACGGCCTCGCGTAGTGAATCGCGGACAGCGGACAGCGGACGGTGACGATCAAGATCGCCAGGATCGCCAAGCCTGCATGAATTATCTTTGCCCTGATCGTTTCGCCCTGGCGTCCTTTGCAAGGTATTGCCCTAGGCTGCCCGTATGAAAATGTACAAGGCGGACTACGTAGCGCTGCGTCGATTCGCGCTCGCCCTGACAACCCTGCTCTTTGTCGCGCTCGCTCGCGCGGACGGTTCCGATGCGCGCGAACTCGACCGACTGTTCGCACGTTCGACGTTGCAGATCGCGACGCCCGACGCGCGCCTGCACAAGTTCAGCATCTGGGTGGCCGACAACGACGCACGTCGCGCCCGCGGCCTGATGTTCATCCGTGAGCTCGGGGACGAGGAAGGCATGCTCTTCATTTATCCGAAGGTGCAGCCCGTGAGCATGTGGATGAAGAACACGTATGTACCGCTGGACATGCTCTTCGTGCGCGCCGACGGGCGAATCGAACGCGTCGCCGAGAACACGACGCCGCACTCGCTCGAGACAATCGCATCGGGCAAGCCGGTAATGGCGGTCGTGGAGCTCAAGGCGGGATCGGCGGCGCGGCTCAAGATCCGGCCGGGGGCGCAGGTGATCCATCCGGCCTTCTCGCCGCTGTGACTAAGCGGTTAGCGGTTAGTTCAGAGCGAGCGTTCGCGCGCCTTAGCCATCCACACGGCGGCCGTTGCGCCTCCAATCTGACCAACCGCTAACCGCAACCGGCTAATTGCTTGCGATCGACGGGTCCTCGTCGAGCACGTTGTTGATGCCGAGTCTCCCGTTCGCCATGTCCGTGGCGTTCCAGGCGCCGTATCGGTCGAAGTAGTTTTCCGCCTCCAGATGCCTATCGATGCGGACCGGCGATGCACCCTGCTGGGCGACGGCGCTGAGATAGCGAAGGGTCAGGGCCAGAGGCTGCTGACGCAGCGACCAGCGAACTCGCCGGCGCAATCGGCAATCGAACGGGCACGGAACTCGGCATCCCAAAATCGGTGACAAGCTCGATCAGATGGGCGCCGGTGAGATTGATGCTGAGGCTCTCCATGTTCCCAGCTCCCACCCCGGGTGTAGTTGAGATTTCAAATCGACGCCGGGGCCAGGGCGACCCGCAGATCATCACGCGGCAGTCCTCAGGTCGTCTGCACATCGATGCCGGCGATCTTCAGGAGCCTGGCGCTTTGAGCTTCTCGCCGACCGAAAGCCCGGGCTGTCGTTCCAATTGTTCCTTCGTAACGACGATCACCGGCGACTCTGCGATTGCCTGGCCGGATTTGTCCTTGCAGCGAGCGATCCGCGAGCCCGTAACGCGCTTCTTCATCCACGAGGGGTCAGTGCAGCCGCGCTGCTCGGCGAGACCCTCGACTGCCGCGCGCTGAGTGGTGCAACTCGAGCACCATAGAACCGCGAGCATAGGCACGAGGACTGGCGAGAGAAGCGTCGTACGTCTGGCGGACATGAATCGCCCTCCTCAGGAGGAAAGAGACTCAGCTGGAGCGAGCGCACCAAGCATACGCCGCTCCCCGCGGGTGGGCCTGTCCAAGGCGCACCCACGCCGCTCGCGGGTCACCGACTTACTAGAAGTCAGCTCCCAGTCGCATGAAGTAAAAGCGCCCCGTGACTGCAGTGCCATAGAGCCCGACGTAGGTGTTCTGGCCCGTCGAGAACACGTAAGGCGGCTCCTCGTCCAGTATGTTGTTGACGCCGAGACTCAACGTGATGTCCTCCGTGACGTTCCACCGCGCACGCAGATCATGCTCCCAGTGCTCGTCAATCTCGTCATAGCCGAGGAAGTTGGCGCCGTCAGCGTTGACCGTGCATGGCCCGTTAAAGCAGTTGATGGCGTCCAACGACCCGATCATCCTCGAACGGAACCCGAACGACCATGTGTCCATGGTGTAGTCGCCGCCGAAGTTCAGGCGCACGCGCGGCAACCCGACCGGATCGGCCTGATCCACCTGACCCGCACCCGCCCGGACTCCCGGCTCTTCGTATTTGAAGACATATGTTCCCTGGTGATCGAGCGTCAGCGTGCCTGGGCCCAGATTCCAACCGCCATACTCGATCGACCAGTCGACGCCGTTGGTCTTCACTTCGCCTTCGCGATTGAAGGCGCCGGAAACCAGTTCGGTGAGATTGCCGGTCGCGGGGTTGCGCGAGAACAGTGAGCACTCCGCCGCCGACCGGCCGGGGCTGTTGTAGCAGGGGAACACGATCTCCGTCTCGATATCGGGACGATCGATGAAGTCCGTCACGATGATGTCCCAGTAGTCCACCGATGCACGCAGTCCGGTCAGAAAAGCCGGCTGAAACACGAGACCGACCGTCCATGTATCGGCTTCCTCGGGACCCAGATTCTGCACGCCGTCTGCAAGATCGCCGCCGGCCAGCGCCGGAAGCTGCGGCGCAGATTGCGTAAATCCGGGCCGCAAGTTGGCGCCGCCGGGACCGCAATTCGCAATCAGAGTGGGATTGCCGCTCGTATCCCAGTTGTTGCACGGGTCGGTGATGAAATCGAACGACACCGTGCCGCCGCTGAAGCTGTCCACCAGGGTGGGCGCGCGGAAGGACGTACCGTACGTCGCGCGGACCCGCACCGACTCGATGGGCGCATAGTTCAGGCCAGCCTTGTAGACCGTGTCGTCGCCGAACGTCGAGTAGTCGAAATAGCGACCCTGCAGATTCAACGTCAGCGCCTGCGCACCCGGGAGGTCCGCAAGCAAGGGGATGTTGACTTCCGCAAAAACTTCATTGACCTCGTAGGAGCCGTCCGTGGAGAACGTCTGGTTGGCGATGCTTTCGCCCGCCTCCGTGACGGGGTCCGGCTTGAACTCCGCGGCCTCCTCACGCCACTCGTAACCGAACGCGATGCCGAACGGGCCAGCCGGCATGTCGAACAGCTCGCCAGACACGACGGCTTGAATCCCTTCGGTGTTGAACTCGGAATCCGTCGATGCGACCTGACGGATGTAGTCGATCTCCGAAGCCGACCAGTTGGCCGGGCGATAGACATCGAGGGCGCCGAGACTGCCGGGTGCGAGTGCGGCGGTGCAGATCGGATCGGCCGCACACAGCGCGGGATCGGAGATCGTGATGGCGCGCCGGAGATTGAATGTCGCGTCCGTCACCGAATGTCCGATCACTTCGCTGTTCAGGTAGGACAGCTCCCAATCAAACCTGTCGAACAGATTATCGCCGCGCAGGCCGACGACGCTGCGAAACAGCGTCGCCTCGAAGGAGTTCGCGCGCGGACCTACCGTCGATGTCGGACGGACTTGCACCAGGCCGCCGACCCCAGGGAAGGGGTTATACGGATTGGTTCCGGGCACGGTCCATCCGGCTGGATAGGACGGCGACCCCTGTCCTGCGAAGATGGGATTGGCATCGAGCATGCTGTTCGTATCGCGCCGCGAATAGATCAGAGAAGGAAAGGGAGTCGCAGCGCGAGGGTGAATGTTCTCGGGTTGATGATGTCCTGCACGAGCGCGTAGTCTTAGCGGCGATCAGCTCGTTCGGGTCGCTTGGCGCATTGTTCGGGCATCGCGTCCCCCAGATGATTTCACACGCCGGACACGGCGTCAGCGCCATATATCGCAGAGGCGCCGTCACGCAGGATCTCGACGCGATCGATCATCGCGACGGGAATCAGGCTCAGATCGGCTGCTTCGTTCTGCAGCGCGTCGGCGTACTTGGGCATCCTTCGCCCATTGATCAGCGTCAGCACTCGGTCTTCGCCAAGGTTGCGCAGGTCGATAGCCTGCGCGCCGCCGCCCGACAGATTCGAGCTCTTGCCGAAGCCGCCCGTCGTTACGGCGATGTCGGTCCGCAGCGCCTCGCCGAGGTCCATCTGCCCGCTTTCGAGAATTTCCGCGCCACCCACCACCGAAATCGGCGACTCGGCGGTAAAGTCTTCGCGCGCGATGCGCGAGCCCGTAACCATGACTTCCTCGATCGTCTGCTGCTCCTGAGCATAGGTTGGCCGAAATTGCCGCGGACGCGGCGACGCTCCCGAGCAGCGCAAAGCGAACAGCACGCCGGATTGAGTCGGTACGCATTTGATGATCCCCTTATGTTTATGTGTGCCAGTCGGCCAAAAAAAAGCGGCGGCCCCGCAAAGGACCGCCGCCAATTCTCAACGTCCTTCTGCGCTCAGAACTTGACGGTCACGCCGCCGAAGATGTAGCGACCCAGAGTGTCGTACACCTGCGGAAAGGCATTGCCATTGCCGGTCGTGCCGACGCTGGCCGTTGACCGACGGATCCGCCGATTGGGACTGGCTCGGGTAGGGGCGAGCTCACGCTCGCCGCCCTCCCACGACACCGGACGTACTCATCAAGTGCTAAAGTCCACGAACGACCAACGAGGGTCAGCAGGATCTGATGACGCAATCGAATGCAGCTGCGAGTGACGATCAGCGCATACGGACACTGATCGATGCGGCAAACCAAGCGCTCGCGGGTGGCCGTGCTGATGAAGCAGCAAGGCTCATGCGCCAGGCGGAGCTGGAGTCGCCGCAACATCCGCTGGTGCTCAACGAAATCGGGCGGCGCATGCTGCTGTCCGGCGATATGGTGCGCGCCCACGAACTGTTCGTGCAGGCTGTCAAGGGCGATTCATCCAATCCTTCCCTGTGGATCAATCTCGCCGCCGCTCTGCGCGGGCTCAACCGTCACGATGAAGAGATGCAGGCGCTCGATCGGGCCCTGGCTATTGAGCCAGCCAACCTGAGGGCGATGTTGCAGAAGGCATCGATTCAGGAACTCCAGAACAATACGCGCGCGGCTGCCTACACCTATCGAACGGCACTGCAGTCGATTACGCCGACGACGCCGGTGCCTGCGTGGATGCATGAAATGCTGATGCATGCCAAGCAAGTCGTCGAAGCCAACAATCGCGCGCTCGAGTCATTTCTCGAAGAGCGCCTGGCGACATTGCGGACTGAGTACGCACACGTACCGCTGCATAGATTCGATCGTTGCCTCGCGATTCTGATGCAGAGGACGCGCATTTATCCGCAGCAGCCTTCGTTCTTGTATTTCCCGCAGCTGGCGGCCATAGAATTCCATGAGCGTGCCAATTTCCCCTGGTTGGATTCGATCGAAGCTGCGACGGAGGATATTCGTGCGGAGTTGGTCGATGTACTCGCTGAAGATAGCGCTGCCCTCGAACCGTATGTTACGCACGGGACCAGCCGATCGGTTAAAGAGAAATGGCGCGAGCTGCACCAGTCCCGCCGGTGGAGCGTCTACTACTTGTGGCGCGAAGGTGTCCCCTATCCGGAGCATCTTGCTCGATGTCCCCGAACTGTGGCTGCTCTCGAAAGTTGGCCTCGCTGCGAAGTGCCCGGCTCGAGTCCCAGCGCGGTGTTTTCAATCCTCGACGCCAAGACCCGGATTCCGCCTCACACCGGCGTCAACAACGCGCGTCTGATCGTGCACTTGCCGTTGATCATCCCGCCGGGTTGCGGGTTTCGCGTTGGCGGCGAGCAGCGGGAGTGGGAGCCAGGTAAGGCATTCGTGTTCGACGATACGATCGAACACGAAGCCTGGAACGACACTGACGAACCGCGGGCGGTATTGATATTCGATATCTGGAATCCCGATGTCCGCCCCGAGGAACGCGCGATGGTGAGTATGACGATCGCAGGCGTGAGCGAGTGGTACGGAGTTCCCCAGCACCGCGAGGGCGTCCGCTAGGGACACTCTGATTTACCGACGAGAACTGTTGCATCAGTTAGGCAGCGGCGCCCGGCAGGCCTCGTTCCCGCAGATTGGAGAGAAACCGAAAAAAAAGCGGCGGTCCGCGAGGACCGCCGCCAGTGTCATCGACTGCTTTCGCAGCCGTTCGAGACGTTTTAGAACTTCACCGTCACGCCGCCGAAGATGTAGCGACCGAGAGCGTCGTACACCTGCGGATACGTGTTGCCGTTGCCGGTCGTGCCCACGCTGGCGTTGATCGACGGATCCTCGTCGAGCACGTTGTTGATGCCCAGTCGCACGTTCGCCATGTCCGTGACGTTCCAGCTGCCGAACAGGTCGAAGTAGTGCTCGGCATCGAGCGTCGCGATCGATGCGGTTGGCAGCGCCGCCCTGCCAGTTCGACTTCGCCGATGTAGCGATGCGTCAGCGCCAGATCGACGTTCCACGGCGTCTGCCAACCGATCCGCAAACGCGTACGCAGCTTCGGGATTGACGGCGCGTCGGTCAGACTGCTGACGCACCGCCCGCGAACTAACCCGCGCAATCGAACGGCACGGAAGCCCGGCGTCCCGGATCGGTGACGAGCTCGATCAGGTAGGTGGCCGTGAGGTTGAAGCTGAGGCTACCCATGCTGCCCATTTCCCATCCGGTGTAGTTCAGGTTCAGGTCGACGCCCTGAGGTCTGCAGCCCGCCGATGTTGATGTTGAGGTCCTCAACGTTGCCATCGCCGATCCACAACGCGCCATTCGCCGGATTGCGGTTGATGCGCCCGCACGCTTCCTGCGTCGTTGCCGAAATAGCAT
Organism: uncultured Gammaproteobacteria bacterium; assembly: GCA_963723505.1. GTDB lineage: Bacteria > Pseudomonadota > Gammaproteobacteria > Steroidobacterales > Steroidobacteraceae > Steroidobacter. The sequence goes on along the minus strand of CAVRQU010000010.1, from coordinate 428,883 downwards.
GCGTTGAGCGTGTTCTCGGCGCCGAACGCTCGAGATCAGATCCGTCGACATCGATGTCGAAGTAGTCGACCGACACGCTCAGGCCCGGCGCAAAGCGCGGCGTGAACACGATGCCGTAGGAGTACGTGTCCGACTCCTCCGGATCGAGCGCCGTGTTGCCGCCCTGCAGGAAGTTGTACTGACCGGCCGGGCTGTCGAGCGCGCCCGATCGCAGGACTGCGTGGCCGGTACGCCGGTAGCGAGGCACGCTGCATCGCTGGCCGCCTCCGCCGTCCCCTGCCAACGCCTCGCCGCACGGATCGCCGTCCATGTCGAACAGGTTGAAGCCCTGCGCGGTGAACAACTCGACGATGTTCGGCGCGCGGACCGCGCGCTGGTAGCTGCGCGCGGAACCGGACGTCCTCGACCGGCGCCCAGTCAGCGCCGAACTTGTACGTGTCCGTCTGGATGCCCGAGCTGTAGTCGGAATAGCGGTACGCCGTATCGAAGCGCCAACTGCTTGGCGCCCGTCTTGCCCTGGACCAGCGGAATGCTGGCTTCCATGAAGACCTCGTTCACGTTCGTCGCAGCCCGGATGCCGATCGTCGCGCCGCCCGAGCCCGACAGCAGGGCCTGCGCCTGCAGATCGTCCGACGGTGTTCTCCAGGCTGTCGTTGCGGTTCTCGATGCCGAACGCGACTTTGATCGCCTCGTCCGCCCACGGCAGCTTGGCGCCGATCGTGCCGAGGTCGCCTGTGATCACGCCCAGCGACGACGTTCTGATCGATGACGCCCTGCTGCAGACCAGGCGCCTGCAGGTAACTCAACGCTGCGTTCGTCACGCCGCCGATCTGGAATGGGTTGTAGGGCACGCAGGTCGGATCCGACCCATCGAAACGGAGCGCACACCGGCAGGCTGCCCGGTGTCCGGGATCCGTCACGACGTTCAACGCGCGCTGCAATCTTGGGAATGCGAGAAGTAATTGAGGGTTGCGATGTCCGACGTTGGTGCGCGCAAACTGCACGCTCACGTCATAGTCCCACCCTTCGCGCAATCGGCGCCGCGCGAGCCGATCAGTCCGCGGAACGAGGTGTTGTGGAAGTCCTGCCTGACGACCGCCGCCTTCGACGTTGCGGCGACCGATGTACATCGATCGCCGTCGCCCGCCGCGATCATCGCCGCCGTACAACCAATCGCCGCCGACTGCTGCGCCGACAGGAATGGGTTGTCGCAATTGATCGTCGAGGTTTCGAAGAAGATGCCGCCGGGAGCGATCTGCGCGACCGAACGCACGTCCGTGAACATCAACTGCGTGTAGACGTCCGCGAACTCAGCCAGCTCGTAGTGGCCCATCGCGCCCAGGCTGTAGCGGGTGTCGGGACGCAGGTAGTGATTGAGCGGGCCGAAGTTGTACTGATCCAGGCTGGTGCTGTCGAAGGCGCGGAAGGTTGCCGGTCGCTCGACCGTGACCGCAGTGTAGCCGCCTGATAGGCCGGCAGGAAGTTCGGTGAACTGCCCGGGGTAAGACGTGCTCGATCCGCCGCACGCGAACGAGACCGTCGGGTTGTTCGTGGCCGAGCGAGCACGCGGAGTAGTCGCGATCCCGCTGCAGCACTTCCTTGTTGTCCTGGTACGAAGCGTAGGCCGTGATGTTGCCGCGGCCGTCGTCCGTGCTGACGCCGATCGTGATCGTGCCCTGCACGCTGTTGCCGTCGGTCACGTTGTCGTCCGGCAACGCGAACTGCGTCGGGTTCGTCGCTGCGCGACCGGAGATCACGTCGCGCAGCTCCACCGCGCCCGGACCGCTGAAGTCGTTGTTGTGCTGATAGAGGCTGTACTGGGCGTCGATCTGCACGCCTTCGAAATCCTTCTTCATGATGAAGTTCACGACGCCCGCGATGGCGTCCGATCCGTACACGGCCGATGCGCCGCCCGTGAGCACCTCGACGCGCTCGACCATTGCGGTCGGAATCTGGTTCAGATCCGGCGCCGCCGAGCCGCTGTCGACGCCGCCGTACGGCATACGCCGACCGTCGACCAGCACGAGCGTGCGGGGCGAGCCGAGACCGCGCAGATTGACCGTCGCGGTGCCCGTGGCGCCGTTCGCTACGGTTGCGTTCTGCGCAGCGAAGGCCTGCGGCAACTGGTTCACCAGATCTTCGATCTTGGTGACGCCCTGCGTAATCACATCTTCCGCAGTGACCTGCGTCACCGGGCTGGTCGTCTCGAGGTTCGGTTGCGCGATGCGTGAGCCGGTGACCACCACTTCCTGGATGGTCTGATCTTGCGCATACGCCGGCAGTGACGCCGCCGCTGCGCTCGTCAGCAACGCGTAACGAACCGCGCGCCGAATTGAGTTGCTCGTCGACATAGATTGCTCCTCCTGCGAGAGGGTTCTTGATTCCCGGACAGCGAGTCGCGTGACTCGCGACTGCGACGCTGCCCCTGGGCGCCGAAGGAACGTGTTGTTGTCGTTGTTGCGCAGCGGGTGCTGCGGGCCGGACAGCAACGCGTTGCATACGCGCCGCAGTGAGTAAGCGTCGAAGTGTGTTTCCCCGTGAGGAAACCGACTGCTCTCAGCAACCCGGCGTCTAACGCTGAGTTGCCCCCCTTCCGGAACGGTGCGTCCAACGAGCCGCGCAGTAATCGCCCCGGCGTGGCGCTAAGAATACGACTTTGACGATCCATGCAACAATATGTAGTTTTTTCACAAAGCGCTGCTACATCAGGCAGTTACGAGCACATTCGGACTATCTGAGCGCATCCGTCGCGCAGCTTTGTTGTTTCTTTGACACATTATGTAGGCGGTCAGCCGAGATGGATCCGGGTTTTCGAGTACAACAACCCGCCCGGCGGCAATCGGCGCAGGAAGTCGCAGCCGCTCATAATCAACCCGCGATTGTTGTTGGTTGTCGACGCCATGCATTCGCATATGTCGCGCACAAATTCTCAAGGCGCGAGACAGGCTCATCCGCACTGAGATGCAACAATGCGTGCGCAGCCAGCAAGGCGTTGTCCGGGGTTTCATGAGTACATCCGCAAGCAGTCAGGTGGAACTCGCGCGAGCGACTTCACTCTTGCAGCAAAACGATCTGAACGGCGCCGAAGCCGCATGTCGCGCTCTTCTCCTCAACACGCCGCGCAATGCCGGAGCGACGCACTTGCTCGGGTTGATACGCAAGCAGGCGGGGGACGTTCACGAAGGTGAGCGACTGCTGCGCGCGAGCATCGCGCTCGAGCCGCGACAACTGGAATTCCGCAGCAATCTCGCCAATCTCCTGCGCCTTACGGGGCGCATGCGGGAAGCTGCGGCGAGTTACCGTGAGACGCTTGCGATCGACCCGGCGCACAAGCCCTCCCACATCGGGCTCGCCCGGACGTTGAACGATCTGGGAGAGCATGTCGCGGCGGAAGAGCAGGCGCGAATCCTGTTGCGACTGAACAGTCGCGACTCCATCGCCTGGTCGCTGCTCGCAATGGCGCTGCGGGATCAGCTTCGTCTCGCGGAGGCTGAGAGTGCGTATCGGCAGGCGATCACCCTCGCGCCGACCGATGCGCGAGCGCATCACAATCTCGGGTCGGTGCTTGCACGCATGGACCGGGCGGAGGAAGCGATGCAGGCGCTCGCCCACGCGGAGGCGCTGGGCCTGACCGGATTCGAACTTGCCTTCACACGCGGCAGGGCGCTGCTGCAGCTTTATCGCATCGAGGAAGCGGAACGGTCCTTCAGCGACGCGGTGCGGCTGAAACCGCTCAACGCGGAAGCGCAAATCAATCTCGCGCGCGTCCGGTTCATGCGCGGCGATGCGCAGTTCGCCCGCGACATCGCCGCCGCGGCGGCGGCGCACGGAGACGACGTCGAGCTGCAGATCCTGTTGAGTCAGGTCTTGCGTCGCGCCGGCGACCTCGCGCGCGCGGAAGCGTTGCTGCGCGATCTGATGGTGAGAGCCGGCCCGACGCCTGCCGCTCGCACCGCGCTGGCGGAGGTGCTGCTGGAAGCGGGTCGGTTGAAAGAAGCCGAATATGAGGCCGCGGAAGCCGCGGGCGCCCGGCCGGGAGACTCAGCAATCGTCGATGTACTCGTTACGATTCTGCTCTCGCGCGGACGCCCGGACGACGCGCTGCCGTTCATCCGCGCGCAGCGCACGCGGCATCCGGATTCGCAGGGCTGGATCGCTTACGAGGCGACGGCTGCACGCCTGCTGGGCGATCCGCTGTATCAGGAGCTCTACGACTACTCTCGTCTGCTGCGGATCTACGATCTGGAGTCCCCGCCCGGCTGGAGGTCGATGGCGGACCTGAACGCCGCTGTGCTCGAGGCGCTCAATGCTCGCCATCGATTCCCGAGTCATCCGCTCGATCAGAGCTTGCGCAACGGCAGTCAGACGGCGCGGAGTCTCCTGACGGATCCCGATCCGAACATCCAGGCGCTGCTGCGCGCCTTCGAGCTCGCGATCGAGGAATACGTCCGCGAAATCGGGACTGACCCGGAGCATCCGTTGTCGTCGCGGAATCAGGGCGCCGCGAGATTGAGCGGCGCGTGGTCCGTGCAACTGCGGCGCGAAGGATTCCACGTCAATCATGTCCACCCTCAGGGATGGATCAGCTCGGCGTACTACGTATCTGTGCCGCAGGAAGTGAACGACGAGACGCTGATGTCCGGCTGGATCAAGTTCGGCGAGACGCGTTATCCGGTTCCAGGCGCCGGCCCCGAAGGCGTCGTTCAGCCGCGGCCCGGGCGGCTGGTGCTGTTTCCGTCCTACATGTGGCATGGCACGAATCCCATTCACGGACCCGAGCCGCGCACGACGATTGCGTTCGACGCCGTCCCGGCGAAACGTTGATCATTTGATTCGGGTTACCGGAGTTGAGCGACCCGAGGTCGTGAGGCGATAAGAACCCAGCGCCCCTGCCGTGATCATGACCCGATCGCCTGGCGCCACGGGGAAATAGGACGTCGCTGTCTTCTGCGCCCATACCTGGCCGTTGTCCAGCGTCAGAATCAACTCGCCGCGCGGCTGGCGCGCAATCGCGGCGATCGTTGCATCCAGTTGCTTTGCTTCGGGCGGCGCGCCTTCTTCTCGCGTTGCGCCGCGCTTGCGCGCCACTTCGCTGCCGGAAACCCCAAAGTCGTCTGCGGGGGTCCGTGCGGCGCTTGCCTCGGCCGAAACCAAGGCGCCGTCGGATGATGACGCGCGCAGTTGCGCGGTCTCGCGATCGAAACAGGCGAGCCGCAGCGCATCGTCCCGTTCACGCACGCACTCCGCGAGGCGTTCCGTCAACGCGCGCTCAGTCGCGACAGATTGCGACGCGCCCGCGAGCGAACATCCGATGAGCACAAGGAGGCGAAGATTCATCCAGGACTCCGCGCGGAGGGTCAAGTTGCTGCTTCGACGAAGCGGCCTTCATTCTGAATGGCGATAGTCAGAGGATCGGCAGCGCCCAGTTTCGTTCCCTTCATGAAGTTCCACGCACCGGACGTCACCTCCATCGCCGCCTTGCGATAGTCGTGATTGCGTCCCGGCAAAACGACGAGTCGCACCGGGTGACCCGCGGCGCGCAAAGCCTCTTCCGTCTTGCGCGCCGCGAACATCGGAAAATATTCATCGCGGTCGCCGATAAAGATCGCAACAGGAATTTTCCGCACTGCATGCTGTGAAGCAACGAGTTCCTGGCTGGTGCGCCAGACGCCCGCATGCACGGCGGCGGCCGCGAAGTACGTGGACTCGAGCATCGACAGCGTGAGTGTGTACACGGCGCCCGCAGAATACCCAAAGAGATAGACGCGACGCCGATCGATCGCCTGCCTGTGCGCGACTGCATCGACGACCGCGCGAATGAATGCGGGCCCGTCGGCGCGCATGCGCCAGGCCGTCTTGTCACGCGCGTCCGGACCCGCCACGACGAAGTTCTCCCGGCGCGCCAGATCCACCCACGGCGCCACGGCGTCGCGTCCGCGCCCATAGGAGCCGTGCAACACCACGATGAGCGGCGCGTCCGCGGAGTCCGGCGCCGAGATCGGCGCGAAGAGATGGAAGGTTCGGGTCCGTCCGGCAAATTCGAATGACTCTCTGCGCACGTTCTCCGTCTGCGACTCACACGGGCCGGCCATGAGCACCAGAGCAAACAGGACGGCGAGGCTCGGCGCCTTCATCGGAGCATTCCTCCGTCGCGAATGTTCCCACAGCGATAGCAGAATGGCGCGCCGAAGCCGGCCTTTCAGGTTGGCGCAGGGCGAACAGAATCAGCTATTGACAGACAGGCGCACAGCGCTTCGCCGCCGTGTTTCGAATGCGACAAGAGCGCCGCAGGGTTTGCGAATTTCGCGACCGGTGCGTCGTTGGGCGGCTACTGCACCCGAGTGACGCGAGTCGAGCGGCCGGCCGCCACCAGCATGTAGGAGCCCAACGAGGCTTTCTTGATGGTGACCTGATCGCCGGCCTTGAGTCGCATTTTGGAATCCGGCGCCTTCTGCGCCCAGACCTGACCGTTGTCCAGGGTAATGACAAGTTCTCCGTGCGCGCGCGAGGACACTTCTGTGATCGTGGCTTCCACCCGGTCAATCGCTTCGGTCGCAGCTTGCTCGTCCAGTTCCTTCCGCGCGATGTCGCCGCGATAGCCGAACTTCGCGTCGGGCGCCGGCGGTCGGCGGCGGGGGAGTTGCTGCAGCCGCGGGAGCTGTAGCAGCGGCGGCCGCCGCAGCGGGTGCAACCTCTGCCTTGTCGCCGGGCGCAGCCATAACGTCGCCGCCCTGATCGAGACGCGCGATCTCGCGGTCGTAGCAGGACAGTCGTCGTGCATCGTCTCTTTCGGAGGCGCAAGCGCGCACGCTGGCAGGCAGCGCCTGCGCCAGCGCTGCAGAGACAGGACCGCTGCCGCTGATCGCTATCGCCAGCACGGCAAGTCCACGGATCGTCATCGCTTACCCCCTGAAACAACGTGTTCCAAAGGTGTTGAAAGGCTCTCCGCCGCGTCGCAACGTTCGCTTCGAAAAGCTCATTTTCTCGACTCCCGAAATGAAGCACATAAGAATCTGCACGTTTCATGCCATGTCTATCCTTGGCGCTCTTTGCGAGAGATTCCTCTGAAAAAATTTTTCATCGGGACCATTGCCTCCTAGATGGACCATTCAGGCTTCTTGCCTTCATGCGTATCGATCGCTTCAAAGAGCGAAACCACCAGCGACCGTTCTTCCCCGGTGAGCTCCGGCCGCCAGACGTCGAACAAGAGAATGACCCGCGTCTGATCGCTATGGTTCCACGCTTCGTGCTCGATCGTGTCGTCGAAGAGCCACGCCTTGCCTTCCACCCACTCGCGCACGTCGTTGCCGACGCGGAAACTGCACTTGCCCGGAACGATCAGCGGCAAATGACAGATAAGCCGCGTATTCACGAAACCGTTGTGCGGCGGAATCCGCGTCCCCGGCTTCAGCAACGAGAACAGTATGGACGGTGATCGATTGGCGACGTGGGCGAGCGGCGCATTGCGCAGTGCGTCCAGCGTCTTCGGGCAACGCGCAGCGTTTTCCGCCACGGGTTCGCCGTTCTTCCACAGATAGAAGGCGCTCCAGGCGGGATTGTTGAGCATGCCCGCCTGCTCTTTGCGAGGTCGGTTCGGGTCGCCCTGCACATACGGTGCGAAGGCCGCGGGCTCGCGCATCACCTCGACCAACTCGGTGCGGATGTCTTCCGTCGCTCGCTCGACCTCATCGAGCCACGGGAAATCCTCACGCTCGTAAAACTGTATCTGCGGCAGCGAGGGGAAATAGTAGTACTTGGGCTCCTGAACGTAGACGCGCTTCTTTCCGAGCACGATGTCCAGCGACTGCGCGAAGCGTTTGCTCGAGGCGGCGTCAAATCCCTTGGCGGCCATCTGACTCAGGATGTGCGCCTGATATTGGGCCGAATAGCGCTCGCAGACCTCCCGGGCCCGGCGCAGCTCTGCACTCAGATCCGCGGGCAACTGCTCCTGGGGCGGAGCGGAGCGGATCGCCGCCAGATAGAACGACATCGCCGAGCGGCCATCGCCGGTCGCGGCCAGGTGATCGCCTTTCAGAATCAGCGCACGCAGATTGCGCGGCTCGGCGCTCAACAGACGATCGACCGCTGCAATCTTCCCCTGGTCGTCGCCCAGGGCGCGACATGCATGCGCCAGCCCGAGCAATGAGCCTGCATCAGCGCGTCCCGCCGCGATGACCTGTTCGAATAGTTCGCGCGCGCGGCGTGCATTGCCGGCGCGCAGGGCGTCCATTCCGGCGCGGAGCTCATTGTCGGCGATGGTCATGAATAGGAAGCCGGCTACGGCGGGAAAACGCCCGCGAATTGCGACGCATTATCGCCCAGAGAAGATCGGCTCGTGTAGCTTCGCCGCTCACGCGGCGCGGGCTATAGTGCACCTTTCCAGCGGAAGAGATGATGACCGACAACCCTGCGAACCTGCTCGCGGCATCCAGACGCGCGATGGGCGGCGGAGACTTCGCCTCCGCCCAGGCCATGCTTGTGCAGGCGCTGAGCCTTGACAAGCGCAGCGTCCCGGCCTGGCTCAACCTGGCCGCCGCCCGACGGCAATTGCACGATACGTCGCGGCGCATTCGACGCCTTGCGCGAAGCGCTCAGGCTCGAACCCCGGAATTTTCATGCATTGCTCATGCACGCCACGCTCCTTGAGCGCGAGGGGGACCTGAAGGCCGCCGGCAGCGCCTATGGGGCAGCGCTCGCCAACGCGCCCCCTGATCAGTATCTCGATCCACCGACGCTGCAGGCCGTACAGCACGCACGAACGGTTCATTCGAAATATCAGAGCGAGCTCGAGCGACTTCATCAGGGCCCACGTCGCCGACACGCGGAGGCAATGCGCGGCGCCGGCTCGTCGACGCATCGATTCGTTCATCGCGACGACGTTGCGCGTGCGCAAGCGATTTCAGCAGGAACCGCTCGAATATTATTACCCCGGGCTGGCCCCGATCGAATTCTATGAGCGCGACGAATTCCCCTGGCTGGCGGAGTTCGAAGCGGCGACGAGCGACATCCAGAAGGAATTGATCTCGATCGTGCGTGAGGAGCAGGCCGGCTTTCAGCCCTACATCCACTACGACGATCACCTGCCGCTCGATCAGTGGCGCGAACTGAATCATTCCCTGCGCTGGAGCGCCTTTCATTTCTATGAGCGCGGCGCTCCGATCGAAGACCGTTGCGCGCCGGGCGCCCGCGACCGTAGCAGCCTTTTCGAAGCTTCCGCAGGCGCGCGTGCCGCTGCGATCGCCTTCAGCCCTGTTCTCGGTCCTCCAGCCGAACACCCGGATACCGCCGCATACCGGCATCGCCAACTTCCGACTCGTCGTCCATCTGCCCCTGATCCTGCCGCAAGGCTGCGGCTTTCGCGTCGGCGGCGAAACGCGCGAGTGGCGCATGGGAGAAGCGTGGGTGTTCGACGACACGATCGAGCACGAGGCGTGGAACGACAGTGACGAAACTCGCATCATCCTCATCTGCGACATCTGGAATCCGCGTCTGTCGGAGGAAGAGCGGGAGACGATCGGACAGATCATCGCCGCGACCGACAAGTTCAACGGGACCGAACCGACGGCGCAGATTTAGTATACGGAAGTGATTCTGGACTAGTGGCTAGCGACGAGTGACTAGCCGAGCGCTGGCGCGCGTCGAATTGACTTGTAGCGGCCACAGCTAACGGCTTCTTTCATCCATCCGAGGCTGCACATCGTGCTGCTGAAAATCAAGAATCTTCTGACCGCGGCTGAAATCGGGCGGCTCAGCGCGCTCAGTCATCAGGTGCGCTTCGTCGACGGCCGCGCGAGCAATCCGGCCAACGTCACGAAGAACAATCTGCAGGCGGACGCCGGCGATCCAAACTATACAGAGTCGGTTCAGATCGTGAATGTCGCCCTGGCGCGCTCGCGAGAATTCATGGATTTCGCGATGCCGAAGCGCGTCGCCCCGCCGTTGTTATGTCGCTATGAGCCGGGCATGAAGTATGGCGCACATGCAGACGCGGCCCTGATTCCGCTCGGCAGCTCCCGTTTGCGATCGGACCTTTCCTGCACCGTTTTCATCAATGAGCCGTCGAGTTACGAGGGCGGGGAGTTGTCGATCGTGGTCGGCAATCAGGCCATTCCGTTCAAGGGCGCCCCTGGCGAGGCGATCGTCTATCCCTCGACGACGTTGCACGAAGTCGTTCCTGTGCGCAGCGGCCAACGACTCGTTTCGATCACATTCATCGAGAGCTACATCATCGATCAGCATCAGAGAATGCAGGTGTACGAGCTGAACGAAATTGCCGCGCTCGAAGGGCGCCGCCATGAGCTGGGAGAACCGCGTGCGCCTGGACGTCGTACGGCAGAATCTGATGAGGATGTGGTCGACCACGTGATCAGACTGCGGCGTTCATCACCTGAGCGACGCTGCGCTCTGTCTTCGCGAGGTTCTCGAGCCACGTGAGCCCTTTGCGGATCTCATCGCGATTGCTTGAGCGCGACTCCTTGAGAGCCTCGGCGCGAATCTGCGGCGAATATTCGAACTCCGCCGCTTTCGAATAGCGCGTCAGCACCGGATTGCTCGCAAGCCCGGACAGGTAGTTCGTCGGGGCCGCCACTGCAAACTGCCGCAGCACCTGCGCCATGGCGCCCTCCACGTCCGAGAGGAAGCGGTCGAAATCAAGAGTCATGACCCGCTCTGGAAAGCGCTGCACTGCTTCGCGCTGATTCAACGTCTCCGCGAGCCAGCTCATCGCAGCAAGCTCGCCGACTGACAGCGCGTACAACGGACGAAGCGCCGCATCGAGGCGAGCCTGTAACTGTCGGATGCGAACCGGCCCATGCCCACGCAAGTCGATGCCCGAATTCCTGCCGGCGAGCAGCGTCGCGAGATAAGGCTCGGCGCGCCAGATTGAGATAGATCGGCACGCGCCGCAGGCTCGCCCGCGAGCAAGGCGCCGGATACGCGCCCCGCGCTGCTGGTCGCCTTGACGACGACCGCACGAGACTCGGCATACGCGCGGCTCCACAGCCGCATCAGCGTGTCTTGCAGTTGTCCGAACTGCGCCTTGCTCAGCAGCGACTCAGGTTGGTCGAGAAGATCCTGTGCATCGGCCAGGCTTCGAAGCGGCAGCGGCTCCCTGAGCGACAGGACGACGCCCGTTTCATCGAGCAGGCGGCTGACCAGCGTCGAACCTACGTGCCCGGTGTGGAAGATGAAGTGCACAGGCCGCGGATCGCTCACGCGACGAGCCGCCTCGGTTACGCGCGCCAACGACGCCCACCCGCCCTTCGTAGCGGGCGTCAGAATTCGATCATCCAGGAAGCTGGCGGTCCGGTAGGCGGCCCGATCGAACTGCACGAGCAGAAACGCTTCGCGCACGGGATCGAATTTCTGGACGTAGACGTCCGGCGACGCAGCCAGCCGGCTTAGCAGGTCATCGGTCATACGAAGTGATTGGTGACTGGTGAATCGTAAATCGGCGGAGCCCTTCTATCATCGCTCGCGCGTCGTGGCGGCGCCCTGTCTCACAAAAAGAAAAGGGCGGCGGCCCCGTGAAGGACCGCCGCCCAATTTCGCCAATTATTGTTCTTGACTGCCTTTTTCTTCTAAGCGCTTAGAACTTGACCGTCACGCCGCCGAAGATGTAGCGACCGAGGGCGTCGTACACCTGCGGATACGTGTTGCCGTTGCCGGTCGTACCAACGCTGGCGTTGATTGACGGATCCTTGTCGAGCACGTTGTTGATGCCCAGTCGCACGTTCGCCATCTCGGTGACGTTCCAGCTGCCGAACAGATCGAAGTAGTGCTCGGCTTCGAGCGTCTTATCGATACGGGTCGCGGCGGCGCCCTGCTGATCCACCGCACTGATGTAGCGATGGGTCAGGGCGAGGTCGACGTTCCACGGAGTCGTCCAGCCAAGGCGCGTACGCGTACGCACTTCGGGGTTGACCGCCGTGGTCAGGCTGCTGACGCAGCGTCCGGCGAACTCACCAGCGCAATCGAATGGCACGGCGCCCGGCGTACCGAGATCCGTGACGATCTCGATCAGATAGGTGCCCGTGAGATTCAGGCTCAGGCTGCCCCAGCTGCCCATCTCGAATCCGGTGTAGTTCAGGTTCAGGTCGACGCCCGAAGTCTGCAGTCCACCGACGTTGATGTTCAGATCATCGACGTAGCCGCCGCCGACCCAGAGCGAGCCATTGGCGGGGTTGCGATGAATACGGGCAAGCGCGGCCTGATCGCCGCCCTGGTAGTACGCGTTGAGCGTATTCTCAGAGCCGAACGTCGAAATCAGCTCTTCGATCTCGATGTCGAAGTAGTCGACCGACACGCTCAGGCCAGGCGCGAAGCGCGGCGTGAACACGATGCCGTAGGACATGGTGTCCGACTCTTCCGGCTGCAGGGCATCGGTTGCCGCCCTGATTGAAGTTGTACTGACCCGCCGGGCTGTCGAGCGCCGTGGATCCGTAGTTGGCAGCCGGGACGCCTGAAGCCACGCACTCTTCCAGGCTCGCGCCGGACGTCGCGCCGATGGCCGCGCCGCACGGATCGCCGTCCATGTCGAACAGGTTGAAGCCCTGCGCCGTGAACAGCTCAACGATGTTCGGGGCGCGCACCGCACGCTGGAAGCTGGCGCGGAAGCGGACGTCTTCGACCGGCGCCCAGTCAGCGCCGAACTTGTACGTATCCGTCTCGATGCCCGAGCTGTAGTCGGAATAGCGGTAGGCCGTGTCGAACGACAACTGCTCGACGCCCGTCTTGCCCTGCACCAGCGGAATGTTGGCTTCCATGAAGTAGTCGTTCACATTGGTCGAGCCTTCGATGCCGATCGTCGGGCCGCCCGTGCCGGAAAGACCCGCCGTCGTCAGCAGATCGTCCGTCGTGTTCACGAGCTTGTCGCGGCGATTTTCGATGCCGAACGCGACCTTGATCGACTCCTCCGCCCACGGCAGCTTGGCCGCCGATCGTGCCGAGGTCGCCGGTGATGACGCCCATCGTCACGTTCTGATCGATGATGCCCTGCTGCAGACCGGGCGCCTGCAGGTACTTCAGCGACTGCATTCGTCACGCCGCCGAGCGAGAACGGGTTGTAAGGCACGCAATCGGACCACCGGAACGGCACACGATGTTGCCGCTCGAGTCGGTAACCGCATCGAGTGCGAGCGTGAGTCGGTCGATCGCGAAATAGTTCAGCGTTCGCTGATCCGCCGTCGTGCGCGCGAACTGCGTGCTGACGTCGTAGTCCCAGCCTTCCGCGAACGTGCCGCGCGACCCGACCAGGCCGCGGAACGAGGAGTTGTGGAAGTCCTGCTGGCGACCGCCGCCTTCGACGTTGCGACGACCGATGTACAGCGCCGCCCGTGCCGGTCGTGCCAACGCAACCGATCGTCGTCCGCTGCTGCGCCGACAAGAACGGGTTGTCGCAATTGATCGTCGAGGTGTCGAAGAACGCGCCGCCCGGGGCGATCTGCGCAATCGAGCGCACGTCCGTGAACATCAGCTGCGTGTAGACGTCCGCGAACTCAGCCAGCTCGTAGTGGCCCATTGCGCCCAGGCTGTAGCGGGTGTCCGGACGCAGGTAGTGATTGACCGGACCGAAGTTGTACTGATCCGTTCGCACTGCTGAACGGCCGGAACGTGCCGTTGCCTACGCCCGAGGTCCCGCCGATCGAGTAGTTCGTCGCGAAATTCTGCGTGAACGTGCCAGGGTAGGCCGTTCCCGAGCCACCGCAGGTGAACGATCCCGTTGCAGAGGTTGACGTCGGATTGGCGCCGAGCGAGCAGGCCGAGAAGTCGCGATCCCGCTGCAATACTTCCTTGTTGTCCTGGTACGAAGCATAGGCAGTGATGTTGCCGCGGCCGTCATCGGTGCTGACGCCGACCGTGAGCGTGCCCTGCACGCCGTTGCCGTCCGTCACGTTGTCATCAGGCAAAGCGAACTGTGAAGGATTCGTCGCGGCGCGACGCGGAGATAACGTCGCGCAGCTCAGTGCGGCCGGGTCCGCTGAAATCGTTGTTGTGCTGATAGAGGCTGTACTGGCCGTCGATCTGCACGCCTTCGAAGTCCTTCTTCATGATGAAGTTGACGACGCCGGCGACGGCGTCCGATCCGTACACGGCGGACGCGCCGCCCGTCAGCACTTCCACGCGCTCGACCAGCGCGGTCGGAATCTGGTTCAGGTCGGCCGCGGAGTTGGTGACGCCGCCGTACGGCAGACGACGACCATCGACCAGCACGAGGGTGCGGGCCGAGCCGAGACCGCGCAGGTTCACCGTCGCGGTGCCCGTGGAGCCGTTCGCGACCGTGGCGTTCTGAGCCGCGAAGGCCTGCGGCAACTGGTTCACCAGATCTTCGATCTTGGTGACGCCCTGGGTGATGACGTCTTCCGCAGTGACTTGCGTGACGGGGCTTGTTGTTTCGAGGTTGGGCTGCGCGATGCGCGACCCGGTGACCACCACTTCCTGGATGGTCTGATCTGCAGCGAACACCGGCATGGAAACTGCCGCTGTTGCGCTTGTCAGCAACGCGTAATGAACTGCGCGCCGAATTGAGTTGCTCGTCGACATTAGGATCCTCCTCCTGCGAGAGGCTTTTGATTTCGGACTGTAGTCAACCGCGATGCATCGCGGCTGGGACGCTCCCTTCTTGGGGTATGCAAAAAATATTGAACTTTTTGCCCACGACCCAAGCGTGGCGCCGAGCATACAAGCGTAGAAACCGCAATGAAAGCCTCGTTGCTAATTTCGCACGAGGTCAGACTAGGAGGAAAACCTAGGAATTTCCGCCCTTTCAGGCTTTCGCTGCGGCGCGCAAGATGGTGTGCATCGCTTTGTCATGTATACATGTTTCGCCTGCGCAACAGCGATGCTGCGCCTGCGCTGAGGCCGGCGAAGAGTGTCGCCGCAGGCCTACACGTTGTCGGCACGGATCAGGGAAATGCCGAACGGTGGAAGGGTGGTTCCGCTGAGACTCGAGGCGTGGTACGCCGAATCTGGGTGGATACAGTCGTGTGGCGTCCGAAGCGCTGCCCTCGCGGGAGGACGCCACACGGGTAGTCCCGGCCGGCGCCTGATCAGGCTGCGACGCGTGTTCTGAGAAAGTCGCTAAGGCTGCGTGCGGTGTGCGAAACACCCGCGGTGCGCATGATCTGTTCGGGAGATCCCTGAGCCACGACGCGCCCTCCCCCCTCGCCGCCCTCGGGCCCGAGATCGATGATCCAGTCCGCTTCGGCGATCACATCCAGGTCGTGCTCGATGACGACCACCGTAGCTGCCCGCGTCCACCAGTCGATGCAGCACGCGAATCAGCTTCTCGACATCGGCCATGTGCAACCCGACAGTCGGCTCATCCAGCACATACATCGCGCCTGCGGAGCGGCGTGACGTCGGCGATGCGCGCCCTGGCGCCTCCGTTCGCGTCACGCACCTTCGCCAGTTCCGTCACCAGCTTGATGCGTTGCGCTTCTCCGCCCGAGAGCGTCGGGCTTTGCTGCCCGAGCGTGAGGTAGCCGAGACCCACGTCCTGCAGCAACCGCAACGCGTGATGGATGCGTGAGTGCGCGCTGAAAAACTCGAGCAGCCTCATCGACGCTCATCATGAGCACCTCGCCGATGTTTTTGCCCTTGTATTGAACGGTGAGCGTGTCGCTGATTGAAGCGCCGCCCGCCGCAACTGTCGCAGACGACGCGCACGTCGGGCAGAAAGCTCATCTCGATCTTGCGCAGCCCCTGGCCTTCGCACGCCTCACAGCGCCCGCCCGCTGTATTGAAGGAAAAGCGCGCGGGATCGTAGCCCGCGCATGCGCGCTTCCGGCGTCTCCGCGAAAACGCGTCGGATCGCGTCCCAGAAGCCCACGTACGTCGCCGGACAGGAGCGCGGAGTCTTGCCGATCGGCGTCTGGTCGACTTCAAGAATTCGCCCAACCTGCTCCCAGCCGCTGATCTCGCGGCATCCGCGCCACTGCAACTTCGCACCCTTCCGGCGAGACAGCGCGGCGCGGAGGTTGTCGTGCAGGATGTCGCGTGCAACCGTGGATTTGCCCGATCCCGACACGCCTGTAACGACGACAAGCCGGCCGAGCGGCACGCGAAACGTCTGATTGCGCAGATTGTGCAGCGACGCGCCGCGGACGATGAGCGCCGGCGTTCGGCGCCGATACGACCGCGACGCGTTCCGAGCGGATGCTTCAACGGATTCGCGAGCAATCGCCCCGTGACCGACTCCGGCGTAGCGCTCCAGTTGCTCCGCCGTCCCCACACCGACCACGCGCCCGCCGCCGGCGCCGGCGCCGGGCCCGAGATCGACGACGTAGTCGGCGCGCCGGATCGTGTCCTCGTCATGCTCCACGACGAGCAACGAATTGCCTTTGGCGGCGAGCCGATCCAGCGTGTCGAGCAGAATGCCGTTGTCGCGCGGATGCAGACCGATCGTCGGCTCATCGAGGATGTAGCACACGCCCTGGAGATTCGAGCCGAGCTGCGCTGCGAGGCGAATGCGCTGCGCTTCGCCGCCAGACAACGTCGGCGCCGAGCGATCGAGCGCGAGATAGCCAAGTCCGACGTCCTCGAGAAACGCCAGACGCGAATTGATTTCGGCCAGCCACATCGCGGGCGATATCGGCCTCCCGGCCCTGGAGCTTCAGTGCGGCGAACGTGGCGCGCAACGCCGATACCGACTGCGCGGTCAGCGCCGCAATGGAATACCCGCGAAAGCGAACGTTGCGCGCGATCGCGTTGAGACGCTGCCCGTGGCAGCGCGCGCACGTCCGACGCCTCTTCCTCGAACCACTCGTTCCACCAGATTTCCTCGCCGCTCTGCTCCGCATCGAAGCCGCGCATCTCAAGACCCGTGCCGAAGCACTTCTCGCACCAGCCGTGCTTCGAATTGAACGAGAACAGACGCGGATCGAGCTCCGCGAAGCTGCGTGCGCAGGAGGGACAGGCGCGGCGGGTGGAGAAGATCTCGACGGCTGGAGGCTGGCGGCTGGAGGCCGGAGGTAGACGCCTAGCGAGCTTTTTCTTCTGGCCTGTAGCCCGTAGCCTGTAGCCCCTGGCCGATCGTCTTCGGCGACGTGCACCACGCCTTTGCCGAAATCCAGCGCGGTCGTCAGCGCCGCGCGCAATTCGCGCTCTGTCTTCGCTGAAACCTTGAGCGTCGCGACCGGCACCTCGATCGTGTGCTCCCTGAACCGACTGAGGCGCGGCCATGGAGTCGTCGGCAGCAGTTCACCGTCGACACGCAGGTGCGTGTATCCCTTCTTCGCCGCCCATGCAGCGAGATCGGTGTAGTAACCCTTGCGCGCGACGACGAGCGGGGCGAAGCAACAGAGATGGTCTGGCCGCGATACTCCTTGAGCATGCGCGCGGCGATCGACTCGAAGCTTTGCGGCTCGATGGCGACGTCGCAGTCGGGGCAATACTGCGTTCCGAGCTTCACGTACAGCAGCCGCAGGAAGTGATAGATCTCCGTCAGCGTCGCTACCGTGCTCTTGCGACCGCCGCGGCTCGTGCGCTGCTCGATCGCGACGGTGGGCGGAATGCCGAAGATCGCATCGACGTCCGGACGCGATGCGGGCTGCACGAACTGACGCGCATAGGCATTCAGCGATTCGAGATAGCGACGCTGGCCCTCGCCGAACACGATGTCGAATGCGAGCGTCGACTTGCCCGAGCCTGACACGCCCGTCACGACCGTGAACCGGTTGCGCGGCAACTCGACATCGATGTTTTTCAGATTGTGTTCGCGGGCGCCGTGGATGGAGATCGACTCTCGTTCGGGGCTTGGGGCTTGGGGCTGTCCGGTAAGAACGGGCGCAGTCTGATGCTGGCCCGAGCCCCACGCCCCGAGCCCGAGCCCGGCGCATACGCCTTAAGCGCCTTGCCTGTATGCGACTGCACGCATTGCATCACCTCCGCTGGCGTTCCAACGCATACGATCTCGCCGCCCGCATCGCCGCCTTCCGGCCCAAGGTCGATCGAGCCAATCGGCGGCGCGGATCACGTCGAGGTTGTGTTCGATGACCAGCAGCGAATGGCCGGCGTCGATCAAGCGCCGAAAGGCTCGCAACAACTTCGCGATGTCGTCGAAGTGAAGGCCGGTCGTGGGTTCGTCGAAGAGGAACAGCGTGCCGCGGGCTGCTGGCCGCTGGCGCTCGGCCGCTGGCCAGATTCGTTGCGTCTGCCGATGTTGCGGAAGCCACCGGCTTTTCGTCCTTCTGGCCAGTACGCCAGAGCGCCGGTCCCGCAGCCGCCTTGCGCGGCAACTGGCCCGCAAGCTTCAGCCGCTGCGCTTCGCCGCCGGAAAGCGTTGGGCACGGGCTGACCCAGACGCAGATAGTCGAGGCCGACCTCCACGAGCGGCGCCAGCGTCGCGAGCACTTCCCGCTCGCCGCGAAGAACTGGACCGCCTCCGATACGGTCATCTCGAGCACGTCCGCAATGTTGCGTCCGCGCCCGCTCGCCGCGATTCAGCGTGACCTCGAGTATCTCCGGCGCGATAGCGTCGCCCGTTGCAGTCGGGACAACGCAGATACACGTCCGAGAGGAACTGCATCTCGACGTGCTCGAAGCCGTTGCCGCTGCACGTCGGGCAGCGGCCGTCGCCGGAATTGAAGCTGAACGTCCCGATCGTGTAACCGCGCTGCCTTGCGAGCGGCTCGCCGGCGAACAGTTTGCGGATTGCATCGAAGGCGCCGACATAGCTCGCGGGATTGGAACGCGTCGTGCGGCCGATCGGCGTCTGATCCACCATCACGACGCCGGCGAGCTGCTCGGCGCCTTCGATCGAATCGTGCGCGCCCGGCGCTTCCGTCGGCTTGCCAAAGACGCTTGAGCAGCGCCGGATGCAGGACGTCCTGAATCAGCGTCGATTTGCCCGATCCGGACACGCCCGGTGACGCACACGAGGCAGTTCAGCGGAATCGAGACGTCGATTCCCTTGAGGTTGTGTTCGCGTGCGCCGCGAATGCGGAGCCATTCGGACGCATCGCTCAACGGCTGGGGGCTGGGGGCTGGGGGCTGGAGGTCAGGAGCGCGCTGTGCACGTGCATTGTTCCCTCCGTGGTCACCGTCCGCCGTCCGCCGTCCCCCATTCACCTGCCTGCGGCCCAGCAGGTAGTCGGCTGTCAGCGATCCTTGCGCTGACGCCAGCCGATCGGCGTATCGAAGAAAACGATCTCGCCGCCTCTCTCGCCCGGACCAGGACCGACGTCGAGGAGGCGGTCGGCGGCCTGCATCACTTGCGGATCATGCTCGACGACGACCAGGGAATTTCCCGCGCGCCTTGAGCCGGCGCATCACTTCGATGACGCGCCCCATGTCGCGCGGATGCAGACCGATCGAGGGCTCATCCAGCACGAACAACGTGTTGACCAGCGACGTGCCGAGCGCCGTCGTCAGATTGATTCGCTGCACCTCGCCGCCGGACAAAGTGCGCGACTGGCGATCGAGCGTCAGATAGCCGAGCCCGACATCGAGCAGGAACCCGAAGCGACTGCGTATCTCTCGCAGCACCAGATCCGACGCCTCATCGAGCGGCGCAGGCAATGCCAGCCGGTCGAAGAACGTCTTGCAACGATCGATCGGCAACAGCATGAGTTCATGCATGCCCACGCCGGGCAGGTTCGCCAGCGCGTCGGCGGACCAGTGCGCTCCATGCGGGTTTGAATCGCTCTTCGGATCGCAGCGCCGCCTGCGCGTCGTCTCGCGTCCCGAGCCGCCACAGCAGCGCGTCGGTTTTCAGTCGTGCGCCGTTGCAGGCCGTGCACGGCGTATACGCGCGATACTTCGACAGCAGCACGCGGATGTGCATCTTGTAGGACCTGGTTTCGAGCCACGCGAAGAAGCGGCGCACGCCGTACCACAGCTTGTCCTCCCAGCTGCCCTCGCCCTCGAGCACCCAGCGTCGTTGCTCTTGCGAGAGCGACGCCCACGGCGTATCGATCGGCACGCCGCGCTTGCGCGCGAACCTGATGAGATCGTCCTGGCACTCGCGGTAAGACTCTGTTTGCCAGGGCCGCACGGCGCCGCCCCTGAGCGACTTCGACTCGTCCGGAACGATGAGCCCGAAGTCGATGCCGATGGTGCGACCGAACCCGCGACACGTCTCGCAGGCGCCGATTGGCGAGTTGAATGAGAAGAGACTCGGCGCCGGCTCCTGATAGTGAATGTCGCACTCGGCGCAATGCAGATCGGAGGAGAAGCGCCAGTGGCGGCGCGCGGCTGGAGGCTGGAGGCTGCAGGCTGGAGGTAGAAGCGCTTCGACGCGCGATCTGACTATCCGCAATCCGCGATCCGCTATCCGCCTTCACGTCACCGCGTCCACAAGACGGATGCAGACGCGGCCGCGACCGACGCGCAGTGCGGACTCGAGCGCCTCGACGATGCGCTCACGGTTATCGTCGCTCCAGCGCACGCGATCCTGGATCATCTCCAGACTCGCACGCGCCGTTTCCATAGCGGCCTTCGCCGCCTTGCTCCTCTTCGACGCCTTCCCTTGTCCGGTCTCTGCTGTCGGTCGCGCTGCGGCCGAATATCGCGCGTGTATCCCTGCTTCGCCAGCAGCGCGAGCACTTCACTTTCAGAGAAATTGTGGGGAACCGACGACGGGAAACGTGATCGATCGCTCTCGCGTCCGCGCATCGCCATGGAGGCGAGTCGCCGGCTGACTTCGGTCCAGATGCTTTGCGCCGAATCGCGCTTCACAGGTGCGGCGCATCCGCGGCAGTAGAGCTGTGCGGCGCGCGAGTAAAGCAGCTTCAGGTGATCGTTCAGCTCCGTCATCGTGCCGACGGTGGAGCGCGACGTGCGCACCGGGTTCGTCTGATCGATCGCGATCGCCGGCGGGATGCCTTCGATCCGATCGACCTGCGGTCGATCCATGCGGTCGAGAAACTGCCGCGCGTACGGCGAGAACGTTTCGACGTAGCGGCGCTGCCCTTCCGCATAAAGCGTGTCGAAAACGAGCGACGACTTCCCCGAGCCGGACACGCCCGTGACGACGATCAGTTCGTTCGTCGGCAACTCGAGATCGAGGTTCTTGAGATTGTTCTGCCGCGCGCCGCGAATGACGATGGAATGGGACATGACGACTGGGCTGGGGGCTGGGGGCTGGGGCTGGAGGAAGACGTCCAGCACCCGCCGGAGGCGCGATGCTGGCAGAGCACGATCGAACGGGAACCCAGCTAATTTACCGCGTGAAAGGCGTCAGGGCATGTCTTGTTCTCGACGCGCGAGCCATGCACGCCGGACGCGCATTCACCAATGGTCAATTCTGACCTCCAGCCTCCGCCCCCGGTCTCCAGCCCCCCTTTGTACAAGCGGCGGCAGCGGGCAGTGCAGCGTGGCGCAGACCGCTCGCAACAGCTCCGACTCTCCTATCGTGAATCTCGCATCGTGCGTGATGGTTTTCACCATCGCCTCGATCAGTTGCTCCTTCGCGAGCGGCGCGAGCTGATCGAGACGGCTGAGCGCAACGTCGAGCCGACCGGCCCAGTTCTCCGGCGCCGCATATCCGGGACGCTCCAGCGGATACAAGTGATGCACGCCGATCTCATAAGCGCGCCGGGCGGCCACATCGTCCTGATGACCGTGGCGCGCGAGGACCGAGAACAATACCTGCACGTCGGAGTGCACGGCGCTTAACGGCGCCTGCCGGACGCGCGCCCCCGGATCGATCTCATCGCGCAACTGCACCTGCGCGAGTTTGCGCAGGACATAGCTCCCGATGGACATGCGCCCTTCCCGCTGCAACATGCCGTTGAGCACCGACATGAGTTGCATTCGCTCATCGCGCGTCAACTGCCGCAGCGCCGGGAAGGTGCGCAGCAGCGCAGGCATTCGCTGCTCGGGGTCCAGGGCGTCAACGTCCCCTTGCACCCTTGCAAGCGCTGCGACGCTCTCATCGCCGAGTTGTTGTGCAATGAATTGTTTCTGTCGATCGCGCGTATCTGCGCCTGTGTCGAGCGCGAGACTCAGGAGCAGGCCGCGCGCGGAGGCGGGATGCGCGCCGGCTTCGATGATCGATGCGGGCAACGATCTTCGCAGGGTGCGCGCGAGCTGCAAATGCGGCGTGCCAAAATTTCCAACGAGATTCGCAACCGTCGCGGGCAGGCTGATCGGCGACGCGAGGTCTGTCTGCGCCGTACCCGCCGCAGTTGGTGCGCTGATTTCCTCTGCGGACGCCGCGGCGAAACGCGCGCGCGCTTCGTCGATTTCGCGCGGATCGAACCGAGGATCAATCGCTTTCAGTCGCGTCACAAGCGCGGGATGCGTCGCAAACATTCGCTGCATTCCCGGCGCGAAGAGCATGTGCGCGACCTCCTCGCCTTCCGGATTGACGATGCGCGAGCCGACGCCCGTAGCGGCGATCTTCAGCAACGCGCCTTTGAGTCCCGACGGATCTCGCGTGAACTGGACGGCGGATGCATCCGCAAGCGACTCCCGGTTGCGCGACACCGCGGCCTGAATCAGGCGACCGAAGAACAGTCCGACGTAACCAATGACCAGAATCGCAAGGGCTGCAAGCATGATCGCCGCCACGCCGCCGCCCTTCTTGCCGCTGCGTCCGCGCGGCGCAAGGCGCAGCACCGTGCGCGCGATGATTGCGATCACGAGCAGCCCGAACAGCAAGCCCATGAGCCGCACGTTCAGGCGCATGTCGCCGTTCAGAACGTGACTGAACTCGTGCGCGATGACGCCTTGCAGTTCTGATCGGTTGAGCGAAGTGAGCGCGCCGCGCGTCACGGCGACCGCTGCGTTGGAGGGATTGTGTCCGGCCGCGAACGCATTGATGCCTGACTCCTGCTCGAGCAGATAGACCTCGGGCATCGGCACGCCGGAAGCGATCGCCATTTCTTCGACCACGTTCAGCAGACGCCGCTGCCTGGGCTCCGTCGTGTCCGGCGACACCCGGACGCCGCCAAGCGACCGTGCGACGACGCCGCCGCCGGCACTCAGCAGCGACGTCTTGTAGAGACTCGGCGAGTCCGATGACGCCGATCGCGCTCAACGTCGTCAGAATCACAACGCCGGGATGCGCGGCAATCCAGTCAGGCGTCGGCAACGCGAAGCCCTGCGAGTCACGGCTGCAGACTCGCAAGAATCGAAAAGGCGACGAAATCCACCGCAATGACGACCGCGATGACCGCCAGCGCGAACAGCACGACGAGCTGACGCGACACGCGTCGCGTTTCGATCTGGCGGGCGAAGAAGTTCACGGGGCTGCGCGCGCTCGCGCGCGCTTCGCAGGCTCGGAGGCTGGAGGCTGGAGGCTGTAGGTAAGCCAGAAAGAGAGTCTGCGCGTCGTCCTTCGTGTCGCCGTAGCGCCGGATTCGCAGCGAGCCGCTCTGACGTCCGCAGAGCCATCCGTTGGCAACTGTATGCTTCGCAGCATGAATGGCGCTGCCGTACGCATCTCTACCTACAGCCTCCAGTCCCCAGCCTCCAGCCGGAGCCTCAGGTGAACTTCACCTGCGGGACCGCACGCTTTTCCGGCGATTCGATCTCGAGCAACTGCGCAGGCCAGAAAGCGAACATGCCGGCGACGACGCTGTTCGGGAACATCTCGCGCGCGTTGTTGTAGTTCATGACCGCATCGTTGAACGCCTGGCGGGCGAACGCCACCTTGTTCTCCGTCGAAGTGAGCTCCTCGGAGAGCTGCATCATGTTCTGATTCGCTTTCAGATCCGGGTACGCCTCGGCGAGCGCGAACAATCGGCCGAGCGCGCCGCTCAAGGCGTTCTCGGCGCCTGCCAATTGCTGCACGGCGCCGGGGTCGCCTGGATTCGCCGCTGCGTTCCTGAGGCCAGCCGACAGCGGAATTGCGTGCGGCGATGACCGCCTCGAGCGTTTCACGCTCGTGCTTCATGTAGCCCTTCGCCGTTTCGACGAGATTCGGAATCAGATCATGGCGACGGGTGAGCTGCACGTCGATCTGCGCGAAGGCGTTCTTGTACGCGTTGCGGCCTGCAACCAGCCGGTTGTAGATCGAGATGAAGAAGAATGCGATCAGGACGAAGACGCCCAGAACGATCCAGCCCATCGTGGCCTCCCAGTTTGCACCCGCAGCGACATGCCGCAGCGGGCGAAGCATACAGAAGGAATGCGGCGTCGATCAGCCGCGCCGGCGAACGGCGGCTGGCCGCCGGCAAGGGGCTCGTTCCGCGATTTGCGGGTCGCAGGCTACCGGCCACAGGCTACGCTACTGGCTACAGCCAGACTCGGAGCCGGAATCCGCATCATCCAATGTAATTTCTTTTCTGGCCGTAGCCCGGAGCCAGTAGCCCGCCATCGATCGCGTGAGGCGGCGTTACTGGGTAAGCGCCGCTTCCAGACGTCTCGCCGCCGCGCCGCTTTGTATCTCTGCGAGCATCCATGCGTTCACTTTCGCAATGAAATCCGGTTCGCGCGGCAGCAGGATCGCCTTCTCGCTCGTGGTGAACGTTGCGGCGGTCGCACGACACAGTCTCGCGTCTCGCCGAGTTTGAAGCTCAACCTCAACATCGTCAGTCACCATTACATCGGCGCGTCCGGATGCAATCTCCGTGAAGATCGTGCGATTGTCGGCGTGAACGGTAAGGCGGACGCCGCCGAGGCGCTCGCGCACGAATTGCTCGTTTGTGCCCCCGGGATTCACGACGACCCGCACGTTTGGCTGATTGATTTCTTCCAGCGTGTCGAAGCGCTGCTCCATTCCACACCGCACGATCGGCGTCTTGCCGCCGCGGTGATAGGGAACCGAGAAGGCCGCCGCTTGCGCACGTTCACGCGTAATGCTGACGCCGCCGACCGCAAGATCGAAGCGGCCCGCCTGATGATCCGCGAGCAGCGTCGGCCAGGTGGTGCGAATGAATCGGGCTTCGGCGCCAAACGATCTCGCAAGCGCAATGGCGGCGTCGACGTCCGCGCCGCTCAGCGCTCCGTTCGACTCCAGCGTGAATGGCGCGTAGTCGCCGGTAGCGCCGATGCGCAGAACTCTGCTGACCGCAATTCTCTGCAGGGCCGGCGACGGCGTCGCTCGCAATTGCGCAAGCGCATGCAACGCCGCCTGCCGATCCGACTCATCGACGCCAGGGGCGGAGAGGCGTTGCGCCGCCGGGGCATAGCGCCCAACGAAATCGACGCGCTGAAATTCGGGCAAGGCAAGATAGATGGCTCGCAGCATGCGCTCGCCGAGCGCGTCGAGTTCAGGCCGCAGTTCGCTATTGAGGTCGCGGGCAGGTTTCGCGTCGACGCCCGTCGCCGTCCATTGGTCGATGTGGGCCTGCTGCACCTCGCGCGCGAGACGTATCTGCAATGCGAACAACTCACGCGAGGCGTCGGCAGCGACGCCGAGCAATTGCGCCCGAGCAACAGTCGCCTCGAGGATCGTGCGCTCGCGCACCGGATCGACAACGGATAGGTGATGGGCGCGTTTCCATGCGGCGACGGATTCCATGAGATCGAGCCGCTCATCCATGAGCGCAAGCACTTCGCGAACCTGCTCCTCCGGGTCCACGAACGTTGGCTGAGCCACAGCAGCGCCCGCGAACAGCCTGGCGCACAGTGCACTGCAAGATCTTATGAATACGCTTGCGCAGCGCCGCCTCCTCGTGATGCACACGTCCACACGACGAACGTTGACGCGTTGTCCGCTGAGCGTTGTGCGCAGAACGCAATGGCATCTGCTCACGCGTCACCGCACTCGTCTGCGGACAACGGAGAACGGAGAACTCACAACGTGCCGGGTTTCGTAGCGACGACTTTAGCATCCGCAAAGCAAAGAGCCCGCCGGCGATCGCATCGCCGGCGGGCTCACTGGACGGGGCGCAGAATCGGCTAGCGCTTGTGCAGCGGCGCGACCAGATCGAACAGGCGGCTCAGCAGGGAAGGCTTGAATCCCTCCACGTCCATCGTCTCCTGCACGCGCGGGATGTCGGCCAGGTTCAGGCGGATCACGTCTTCGCCGTTCGATGAAGAATCATCGAACCTCGACGCGCTGTGCACCGGTTGACGTGCACTCTGGGGCGGCGCCGGGCGTCGAACATGTGAAGCGGCGGAACTGGCTGCACTCATCGGGATCCTCCGTTGCATCGAGCTGCTGGTTGCTTCGTGGCAGCCTAGTGGATCTGTCGCCGGCGTCGCGTGAGGCGCATCACGTTCAGGATCGATGAGCGTTTGCCGGCCTGACGCGCGTGGTGGTCGAATCCTGTTCATGTCGCCTTTGTTCCATACTTGAGGCAAGTTGTCTGTCGGTCTGGCGCTTTATGTTGAGGACGTGTCGCCGCTCGCCGACGGTCGCGCGCTTCTCGATCACTAGAACTTTCGGACGTATTCATGAGTGCGTGGTATCCGGTGAACAAGTGCTATCGATGGGGACAGCAGCTTCGCAAAGCCCTGTCTTGCGACCACATCCGTCTTTCGACTTCAGCAGCCTGCGGACGTGATCAGCGCTTACGCAGGTTACAAGTCGTTGCACGTCTCACGTTGCTGGTGCTGGCGAGTGCGCTCTCAAGTTGCTCGAAACACGGCGAGCAATCGTCGATGCACGCATCGCCCGCGGTCACGCCGAGACTAGCCGATGAGGTGAATGAGACCCACCGCACTGAAGACGTAATGCGAGTCGAAGTCGCTGCGGGCGGAATTCCGACGACCTATCAGGCGTATTTCAGGGAAGAGCAGCTCCAGCGCATCTCCGAAGCGAGGGCGCGCGCCGACGCCGAATCAGCACCCGGCGACTATCAGTTCCAGGGCGGACGTCTCCTCCACTACACCGGTCAGGCGCTCCGAAGCGAAGCGCCGCTGGAACTGAAATTCGACCTGCAGGGAAAGGCGACGCTCGCAAGCGCCGGAGACAGGAGTGCGAGCCTTGAGGAAATCAGTGAGATTCGCGCGCGCGCACAGCTTCTTCGAAGTCACGCACTCGCGCAGCGCGCCACGCGCTCGCACGTGATGAATCAGGAAAGCGGCCACTGAAGCGACGAGCCGCCCCGCCGCTCCAACAGCGATGCTGCGTCCGGCAGCGCGCGCCGGTCGGCGCCTTTTGCGGCTTCATCCCTCCAGACCACGTCCTCCAGCCAGTCGCATCGTTGCGGGCTCAGGGTAGCCGACCTGAGCAGAGCTTCCTTCAGCCGCCGGAAGACGGATTTCGACGCGCAGACCGCCTTCCGCGATATTCGATGCACGCACGTCGCCCCCGTACAGGCGCACGATGCGGCCGGTGATCGCAAGACCGAGACCGGTCCCGCCGGAATCGCGGTCGCGCGATTCAGCGACCCGGTAGAACGGCTCGAAGATCCGCTCGAGCTCACTTTCCGGCACACCCGGGCCGCGGTCCTCGATGACGACAACCGCCTGGCCACGCTCGCGTCCGACGCTCACTCGCACGGCGGACGTTTCCTTCGTGAAGCGGACGGCGTTGCGCAGCACGTTCTCGACCGCGCTGCGCATCAGCCCGTGATCGCCTTCGACGAACACGCTTGCACCCGGCGTCCATTCGACAGCCTTGTTGGCGGCGCTCGCCTCGAGCCGCGCATCCTCGACGATGTCGACAAGCAGGCTGGTGAGATCGACCGGCTCGCGCGGGAGCGCCAGCTCCACCGCACGCAACTGCGAAACCTGCAACATCTGGCCGATGAGCGTGTCGAGGCGTTCCGCTTCAAGCTCGATGCGATCGAGCTGACGAACGACATCGGCGCCCGGCCGCCGAGCGAGACCAGCGGCGACGCGCAAGCGCGCGAGCGGGGAACGCAATTCATGCGACATGCCTCGCAGCAGCGCTTCCCTGGAGGCAAGCAAGGTGCGCACATGTTCAGCCATCGTGTCGAAGTCCCGCGCAAGCACGCCGAGCTCATCGCGACGCCTCGAGAACTCCTCGCCGACGCGCGCTTCCAGATTGCCGGCCGCGAGGGAGCGGGCGCTCGACTGCAGGCGTTCCACCGGCTTGCTCACGTAACGCGCAAGCGACCAGCAGACGAGGCCGCTGATGACCAGGGCGAAGGCAAGCAGCAACAGGCGAACGTCGGAACTGCGCAGGACGCTGAGCGGCCACCCCGGCGCTTCAACCATGACCGTGTACACCGTGTTGTCGCGGTCCATGAATTGCGGCGTCAGCAGCAGTGGATCGGGTTCAAGATCGCGCGGCACGCCCTTGGTGAGAAGACCAGCGCGTTCGAGGCGATGCACATATCCCTGCAGCCGCGAGGACAACTCGCGCTGCAGGATGTCGACTCCGGTGTAGTCGACGATGTAGACGCTGCGGCCGTCGTACTTCCGCTCGGACTCCGCGATCCACTTGCGTAAGCCCGGGACGCCTTCTTTCTCCAGTCGCGCCGCCGCTTCGGCCGCCAGTTGATCCATGTCGACGGTCTGGTACTGCGCGAGCCGGTACCAGGCGATCGCAGCAGTCGACAGCAGCACGAGCAGCATCGCCGCCCAGAAGGCGAGAAAGATCCGGAGGAACAGCGATCTCATGTCTGAGGATATGCAGGCCCGTTCGGATTACGAAACGGGAACCGCTCCCGGCCGAGCCTCGCCGGCCGCAATGAGCACATAGCCGGCGCCGCGGATGCTGCGGATTTCAGGCAAGCCGTTTTCACCGAGTCCCAGCTTGCGACGCAGATTGCTGACGTGCGTATCGATGCTGCGATCGTACGGCGTGAGCCTGCGGCCCAGCACGCGTTCAGTCAGAGATTCGCGCGATTGCACCTGACCGACCGCACGCATCAGCACTTCGAGCAGCCTTAACTCCGTACCGGTGAGCCGCACGGGCTGCCCGGACAACGTCACTTCGAAAACGGCCGGATCGAGGCGCATCGCACCGACGCTCACCGGATTAGCGGGCGCGTCGGCATCGCGCGGCGAGAAACGCCGAAGCACGGCGCGCACGCGCGCGACGAGTTCGCGCGGATTGAACGGCTTGGCCAGATAGTCATCGGCGCCCAACTCGAGACCGACGATGCGATCGACGTCGGCGCCGTGCGCCGTCAGCATGATCACCGGCACGGACTGACTGTGACGCAGGCGGCGCAACACCTCGAAGCCGCTGAGCGAGGGCAGCATCACGTCGAGAATGACGAGATCGAACGTATGCGGCTGCTCGGTGAGTCGCTCGAGCGCCTCGGCGCCGTCGCGCACCAGTGAAATCTGAAAACCTTCGCCAGTCAGATACTCGGTGAGCATCTGCCCGAGTTCACGGTCGTCGTCGACGATCAGCAAGGACACAGGTAGCGTCATGGGTCGATATCTGGCTTGTACAGGCCGCGTGGCGCAGCGCCCTCAATCAGCGTCCCGGACCTTCGCATACTGATATCGCAATCGTTGCGAAGTTTCGTCAATCGCCGCCGGGTCCGGATGATTCAACTTGCGTCTCTTTTGCACATATTCGTCGCAGTTGACGCTGTCGGCGATGTGGGGTTGCTGTTTATCCCTTTTTTACGCGTGGATCGGGCGCCCTGCAAGCGAGCTGTGGACGCACGACGACGCCCGCGTCTGCCTTTCTCTTACGCGCTTGCAGTTGCTGCTCGCGCGACGCGGAACCGTGGTTTCGCGCGCCGCGTTGTCCGGGCGAGTGCGTCGTCGTGGCGGCGGCGAGGTTGCGTTGGTTGCGCCGCCGACATGAAAAGGATCGCAGGTTCGCAGGAAGCGGCTTCGCCTCCCGCTGCGTGCGCTCGCCCCAGCGCCGCTGACGGAACCTAACCACTTGAGGAGACGACCATGATGAGGTTCATAGTATTGATTGGCGCAGCCGTCTTGTCGGTCGCCGCGATGGCAGGCGACGATAAGTACAAGACGGACACCACAATGAAATCCACAGCGGCGACGTTCGAGTCGCTGGACAAGAATGCGGACTCGCAGATCAGCAAGACCGAAGCCGCGGCGGACAAGATGCTGTCCGACAGCTTTGCGTCCGCCGACACTAACGGCGACGGCTATCTGAGCAAGTCCGAATTCTCGGCGAAAGAGAAGACATGAGCACGAGAAGTGATTCGTGACTAGTGATTCGTGACTAGTCCGGAAAATCGCGAGCGCCCCACAGCGTAACTGCTGTGGGGCGTTTTTCTGTGCGCAGCGCCGACAGGTGACTGGCGAGTCAGGGTGAGGAATACTGCCGTCGTCCATTCCGACTAATCACCAGTCACTAGTCACGGATCACTTCATCGGGTCACTTCCCAATGCCCGTTCCCTGGCTGCAAATTGTTCAGCTCGTGCCTTCGATCGTCGAAGTCTCACGTGAACTGCTGAAACGCACGAAGGGGTCGGCGCCTCCGGCGGCCGCGCCTCAGAGCGACGACGATCTGGCGCTTCGAATCATCGCGCTGGAAGAAAACGAACGGCGTCAGGCGGAGCTGGTCAGTCAAATGGCCGAACAACTGGCCGGACTGACGCGCGCCGTGACCATCCTGCACCGGCGCGTCATCTGGCTGAGCGTCGGATGCGTCGCCGCAGGCGCAGCCGCACTGATTGCCTTGTTGTTAGTGGTGATTCGCGGCCTGTGACTGGTGAACAGGCAGAAGCGCGGCTTCGCATCTGACCGGGTCACTTCTTCGCAGCTTCATACAGCGGCGTCACCCTGGGAATGCTCGCCTGCAGATCGCGGATACGCGACTCGCCCGACGGATGCGTGCTCAGAAATTCCGGTCCGCCGCCGCCCAGCTTCGCCATTTTCTGCCATAGCGACACTGAGGCGTTCGGGTCGTAGCCGGCGCGCGCCATGAGTTCCAGCCCGATGCGGTCGGCTTCGGCCTCCTGCTCCCGGCTGTGCGGCAGGGAGAAAGTGACGGCGGACACCTGGCTCGCAATCGCCATCGTACTCTGGCCTGCACCGGTCGCTACCGCGATGCCCGCAAGCGCAAGTTGCTCGGCATAGGCCCGGGAGATGCGTTCGCGCGAATGCTCGCGCAGAGCATGCGCAATTTCGTGGCCGATGACCGTCGCAAGTTCGGCGTCGGTTGCGTTCAGCTGCTCGATGAGTCCCGTGTACACCATGATCTTGCCGCCCGGCATGCAATAGGCGTTCACCTGGTCGGAGGTCTGCACGTTCACTTCCCATGCCCATTGGGCGGCGTCGGGCCGGAATATGCTGGTGTGCGGAATGAGGCGCTTCGCGATCCTCTGCACGCGTTCATACAGTTGCTGATTCGTGTTCAGAGCGCCCTGCTCGCGCGCCTTGGCGACTTCCTGCCGATACGCTTCCTGCGCGCCTTTTTCGACCTCCTGCTCGGATACGAGCATCATCTGCTTGCGTTGCACGCCGACGGCGCCCGGTTGCGTCGTCTGCACCGTTTGACATGCAGTCGCGAGCATCGCGATTGCTGCGATCAGGATGAAGCGAATGCGCATCAGGAAAGTATCTCGATACTGCCTGTAAGCAGGAACGCAATCGGCTCAGCGGAGTTCCGACGGCGCGCGAGCCGGCGAGCGCTACAGGGAAGAAGCGGAAGAGCTGCAAAAGGCCGCAAAAGGGAGGTCATACGTGAAGGAACACCGATGCAGAACTGTCCTGATCCGTTCTTGCGATTCCCGTTTTGCGCTCTTTCGCGGCTCCTCTCCGGGCGTGCCGGTCTGCCCGTTTCAGCGCTTCGGCGCCTCGGGGCTGCCCGACGTCACAAACCGCGCGAGCCGCTGCAGCTGTCCGCCGAGCACTTCATCAACGATGGTCGCCCATTCGGCGAGGGGGCGGTCCGCGTAGCCGCCGACGTTGTACGTGAGCGTGATGCGTGATCCGCCCGCGGCCGGTTCGATCTGCCAGGTCATGCTGCCGTTCACGCCAAAATCCTGCAGGGGTCCAAGTGCGCCGTTCAGGCGCAGGGTCTTGGCGGGCTGAGCATAGATCACGCTCGCGTGTTCGATGCCGGCGTACAGGCCGAGCTTTTCACAGAAGCAGCCGCGCACCTGCGGATCAAGCGTGAGATTGCGCGCATCGCCGGAGTAGGTGTGTTCCGGATCCCACCACTTCGCCACGTCGGAGAGCGCGGCCCAGACGACGGGCGCCGCCACGTTGGGCGCGTCCGCGACGTGACGGATGCTGAAACCATTCGGACCGGCATTGACGATTTCTCCGCGCGCAACGCCGGCGCTGAGGCAGGCAAGCACGACGGCAAGCATCAAATCGCTTCGCATTATTGTGTTCCTCCCGAAAGATCCCTCCCAATCATGGTAATCGGTTCACGGAAAGTTAGGGACTTTCTGCTGTACTGCTGACCGACCCGACTGCGGTTTCGACAATATTCGTTCGATCTCAGGGTAGACGCGTGAGTCACAGCCTCCCTGGATCGACCGCCATCTCTCATTAATTGAGCCATTGTGCTGCAGGCCTCGGTATTCTTCGCACTTGCAGGCCGGCCGGTCATGAGAGTCGCGTGGGTTCGCTATCCTGACGGCACAAAATGATCACTGCGGCGTGCTGCAAGTTTTCCGGCGTGTGACATTTCGGGGGTTTCTTTGATGAGCCGTAAGTCTTCAGCCAGGACCCGTGCGCGGAAGGCGCCGGCCGCGGGCGTCAGCCAGGATGAGGCTGAGCATGCAGTGCGCACGTTGCTCAAGTGGGCGGGCGAAGATCCCGATCGTGAAGGGCTGCGCGATACGCCCACGCGCGTCGTGCGCGCCTACCGGGACTGGTTTTCCGGCTATCTGAGCGATCCCGCCGACTACCTGCGCCGGACTTTCGAGGAAGTCGAAGGCTACGATGAGATGATCGTGCTGCGCGGCATCGAGTTCGAGTCGCACTGCGAGCATCACATGGCCCCCATCATCGGGCGTGCGCACGTCGGCTATCTGCCGACCAACAAGATCATCGGGATCAGCAAGCTCGCGCGTGTCGTGGACGGCTACGCGCGGCGCTTTCAGGTGCAGGAGAAACTGACGGCGCAGATCGCGCGCTGCATCGAGGAGGTGCTGAAGCCGCGCGGCGTGGGTGTCGTCGTAGACGCATCACATCAATGTATGACGACGCGCGGAGTCCACAAACGCGGCGTCTCGATGGTCACGAGCACAATGCTCGGCGCGTTTCGCGAAGATGCCCGCACGCGCTCCGAATTCCTGCGATTCACCGAGAACCACCGCTCATAGCAGAAGCGGTTGGCGGTTGGTTAGCGGTTAGCGGTTAGTCAGAGCCCGCCGCGCCGCGCGTTCATGGATCGTTCCTGACCTTGGTGTGCTCAGGTGTAGGTCAGGACCTGATCGCGGGCCGAGACACATCTTGCTAACCGCCAACCGCTAACCGCCTGTGTTTAACACTTGCATCTCCTTCCCCGCCTGGGCATGGGGATCCGCCCGATGTCGTACAGCGCATGTCTAGGGCGCAGGCGACCAGTGTGACGGACCTCTCATTGCGCCAGGAGAAGCGGCTCTAGCATCGAATCCCACGGGCGCAGTTGCATCCCGAGCGCGAACGCACTCGATTGGGCGATTGCAGGACTGGCCATCGAGGGCGAGCTGAGCGCATGCGGGATGCAGCGCGGCGCTTCGCCCAGGCGGCCGCCTGAACTTCGGCGCCGCCGGTTGAACCACGGGTTAGGACAGGAAGAACTTTCGATGGCGCGTATGCAGATGATCGGTAAGGCGGCGCATCCGGCGGGGGGACGCGCTGAGCACATATCGATCGAGGGTGAGCCCGAGGCGATCGTGGCGCCGACGAAGCAGCCGCATCGCATTACTCGTCACAGCTACACGCTTGCAAGCCGGCTGCGCGGCTGCAGCACGGAGCTCGCGATTCTCGACGAGCACTATCTCGGCGTGCGCAGCGTCCGGCCGGACGCCGCTCCGCTCAAGTATCAGTTCGATCTGCGCTACGCGAATCCGAAGCCGGTGCGCGTGCGGCGCATATCCTGGGCGTGGCTCACGGTGTGCATCGGTCTCGAACTGATGGGCGTCGGCGCGCTGGCGTCTGCCTGGTCAGCGGGCGCCCTGGTCGGCGTCGGCGCCTTGGGCGGCGCTGTTGCGATGTGCGTCGGCCTGGTCGCGTTCCTGCTGTTTCTCCGCGGTACGACGGAATCGCTCGAGTTCCGCAGCATGCACGGTGGGGCGACGTTCGCCAGCGTGACCGGCGGCATCGGCAGCGCACGCAATGGCAAGCAGTTCTTCGTCGAACTCATCAAGAGCATCAACGCAGCCAAGAGCGCGCGCCCGCAAGGCAAGCAGCAGTTCCTGCGCGACGAGATGAGGGAACATCATCGGCTGCGCGAGCTGGGCGTGTTGACCGAACAGCAGTACGAAGAAAGCAAGGCGCGAATCCTCGCGGAGCACTGACGCCAACCGGCCAACTGACCAACTGACCAACTGGCTAACTGGCTAGCTGGCCCGGAAATTAGAAGCAGCGTTCCGCTCCTTTTCTGGCCTGCTCGCCAGTTGGCCGGTCGGCCAGTTGGCCGAGGTCAATGACCGTTTTCAGCGGCAAGTGGTCCGATGCACGACGCGCGGCCGGCGTGCGATGCACTTTGATGGATGAGATTGCGTTCACTGGCCGGACCCAGATGCGCGTCAGCGCGAGAAAAGGAGCGAAGGCCGGGAACTCGGCCGGCGCGGCGATCGGCCGCCCGAGAATGCGATGCGCATCGCGCAGCGTCATAGACCAGGGAAACCACTCGTTCATGTCTCCGACGACGATCGTGGGCAGCGCCGGCGACGCCATCGCGGCAGTCAGCAACTGACGCCATTGCGCCCGCCGCTCGGCGCGGCTCAAGCCAAGATGCGTCGCAATCACGCGCAAGACGGCCGCACCGCCGTCGAGACGCACGTCGAGGGCGCCGCGCGGCTCGAACCATGGATAGCTCAGATCGAGGCGGTGCACGCTCACGATCGGCAGGTGCGTGAGAATCGCGTTGCCGTACTGACCGCTGTGACGAACGATGCGTAACCCGGGAATCGCCGCCATGCCGAGTTCCGCGGAGAGATACTCGAGCTGCTTCGAATCGTCGTCGCCGTCAGACTCGTTGTCGACTTCCTGCAGCGCGTAGATGTCGCAGTCAAGCTCCTTCAGCACCGCGGCAATCCGCTGCGGGCTGCAGCGACGATCGAGCCCGACGCAGCTGTGTATGTTGTACGAGCCGATGCTGATTGGGCGGGCCGACGAGCGCGACCCGCTGGTCAATTGGCCAACCGGCGAACTGGCCGACTGGACAGATGAGGAAGGGAGAGGTTTCTCGTCCGGCCGGTTGACTGGTTGGCCAGTCGGCCGGTCAGCCTTCTCAGCCATGTCGGGAAGCCGCCGGCGCAGAGGCTACGAGCCAGCGGCGGACGAGCCAGGTGGCTGCTCCGAGAACGAACAGCACCAGCGCAATCAACCAATAGTTGATCTCGCTCCGGATTCTTGAGCCACACCTGCAACTGATCGCCGAATACGGTCGAGGTCAGCGTGCCAGGCAGCATCCCGATCGCGGTCCCCAGCCATGAAATGCCACAGCTTGATGCGCACCGCGCCCGCGACGACGCCTTCGACGGCGAACGGCGCAAGCGGCACGAGACGCAATGCCGTAATTGCGAGCAGTCCGCGACGCCGCAGCACCTCGAGTATCGCGTTCAGCTTCGCCCCGGCAACGCGCCGCACGGCTGCGCGATCGAGCTTGCGCCCGCATCACGAACGTGATCCACGCGGACAGCTCGATGCCCAAGCATCGCGTACACGAAGCCGAGCAGCGGACCGAACGCAACGACCGCGAACAACGTGATCAGCGGACGCGGAAACATCGTGAGCGCCGCCGGCGTATAACGCCAGCAATGACGGCTAGCGGCGCCCACCATTGCTCGCCGAAGCCGCCGCGCCCAGCGCGTGATCTGATTGCCGTCGAGAAATTCGGCGAGCGGCGTGAACTTCCACAGCGCCGTGAGGCCAATGAGGACGAGCACGATCGCGGCGATCTTGCCCCACGCCGGACCGATTGCTCGACGATCGAGAACCGCCTTCACCGTCCGGCATTGAAGAGCTTCACCAGATCGGCGAGCGCGACAGGCTTTTCCGGGTCCGCGACGCTGATCATGCTGAGCACGGCCTCCGAGACCTGCGACGGCGGAACCAGCGGCTTGCAGCGTGCGGTCCTCGCGTCGCAGTGCTTCGATCGCCGTCGCACAGCGAGCCGCCTTCCGCGACGGCGGCCTGCACCTGCCGCGGCTCAACGCCAAGGTGCTCGGCGAGCAGTTGCGACCGCAGGTTGCGGATCGCGCTCTGCACGTCTTCGCGACCGGCGCTTCGATCGTCAGATCGCATTCCGTATCGAGACCCATCGAGCGATTCGCGAGATTCGCCGAGCCGATGCGCAGCGATGTCGTCGTCGACGATGATCATCTTCGAATGCACGTCGATGCACGTGCCGTCTTTCAGGCCCGCGATGTACGGATAGAACACGCGGAACCGATTGTGGGCGTCCGCCGCGCGCAGCTTCTCGATCAGGCGCGTGCGCAGCGTCTGCATCGTGAGCTCTTCGAGCCAGCCATGGCTCAGCTCGCGCAATACGACGATGACTTCCGGACCATCCTCTTCGCGCAGGCGCTGCCGCGAGCGCTTCGCCGACTTTGTCGGCGGTGAAGTACTGATTCTCGATGTAGATCGACTTGCGTGGCTGCCGCGATCATGTCGAGATACAGCGCTTCCACTTCGCGCACGCCGCTCGATCCGTTCGCTGCGGGCTCGGTGCGCGAGATCGCGACCTCGACGTCGCGCACGATCCGCCTCGAGCGATCGCAGGCCAGCGCGCGGTCGACGACTTGCGCCGACGCGCCGCCGATGAACATCCGGCGACTCGTTCGCCGACCGGCTCCGATCCGTGTCGCCGTCGCCTTGCGCCAGCGCTCACGCACGAGATCGCCGAGCGCGCGCGCCGCATCGCCTTCCACCGCCATCATCAGATCGTGAAACGGCGGATACGGCGTGCCCTTGCACGACGCGCCGTGCGTCGTCGGCCGCGTGATCGCACGGTGTCCCAGCGCCGACAGGTGAGGTCGATGCCGCCGTTGAACGCGACGCGATCGTCGATCACGACGATCTTCTGATGATGCGAGCCGCCGATCGGATGCGTATTGTCGTAGCGGAAATGCATGCGACGATGCGGCTTCCAGCCCGAGCCCGTAGAGCGGCGCCCACTCGCGATCCAGCCCGAAGATCATCGGGTAGTCCCAGATCAGGATGTGGATCTGAAGTTCGCGGCGGCGTCGCGCGAGATCGTTCAGAAAGTCGCCGAGCTCGCAGCTCGCAGCGCCGTCGTCGTTCGCACACAGCAGGCGCGTGCGACTGTGAAAGTCCCAGCCGGTGATCAGAATCGAACGCTGCGCCTGGCGCGCCGCCGCGACGAACGCCTTGAAATAGGCGTCGCGCATCGATGAGGAAGGCGGCGCGCGATGCGCGTGCTCGACCCGCCAGCAATTGCGTCCCGCGCTCGAAGAGGCTCGACCGATGACTCGATGCTCCGTCATGCATGATTCCGCGCCGAAGATGTCGGGGAAACGCGTGCAGGACGGCGCAGTTCCTGCGAGCGAGCGGTCGGCGGTTAGCCGGCGATAGTCAGACGGCTCAGCCATCGCCCGACAGACGTGAGCCTGAAGTCCCAGGCGATCTTGACCGCAATCGCGACCGCCGACCGCTTGATCGTCAGTAGCCTCGCGCCACGTCCACGACCGACAACATCTGCTCGCCGCCGCATAGCGGCGCAGATTTTCCTCGACCACCGCGACCTGCGCTTCGTAGCCGAGCTCGGAATCGTTCGCGACGTGCGGCGTGATGATGACGTTCGGCGCGCTCCACAGCGGATGATCCGGCGGCAACGGCTCCGGATCGGTCACGTCGAGCCCGGCGCCGGCGATCTTCCTCTGTTCAGCGCATCGACCAGCGCGTCGTCACGACGCTGCCGCCGCGCGCAACGTTGATGAAGTACGCGCTGGGCTTCATCTTCGCGAAGAACGCCGCATCGAAGATGCCCGTCGTCTGCGGCGTGAGCGGCGCCGTGTTGACGACGAAGTCGGCTTCGGCGGCGAGCTTGAGCAGCTCGTCCGGCAATCCCGACATAGCTCACGAACTCGGGACCGGTGCGACCGCTCGCGCGCGTCGCGATGACACGCATGCCGAGCGCATGCGCGCGCTTGCGCGACTTCCCTCCCGATGCCGCCCAGACCGACGACCAGCATCGTCTTGCCGTCGACGACCGACATACGGCCCGGCGGCGTCAGGCGCCGCCACTCGCGCTTCGCCTGCGCCGGCGATGTAAAGATCGAGCCCGCGCGTGAACGCGAGCGTCATCGCGATGACGTGCTCGGCGATGATCGGGGCCGCCGATGCGCTGCATGTTCGTCACGAGAATGTTGCGCTCGCGCACGGCCGGAATCGCAGACGCATTGCTCGACGCCCGCGTTGAGCAGTCTGAATCCAGCTGAATCGACTTGCCGGCCGCGACGATCTCGCGGCGTGCACAGGCCGATGACCGCATCGACGTTCGCAGCCTTCTGCGCTGCATCGGCCGGCGTTCGCGGTCACGAACTTCGACGTCGGGCGCGACGGCCTTCAGTGCGGCCACGATCTGCGGCATCCAGCCGCCCACGAGCATGCGCTTCGGCTTGCGCCAGCCCGGGCGCTCACGCACCGGCGTCGCCGCCTGCTCCAGTCCG
Source organism: uncultured Gammaproteobacteria bacterium (assembly GCA_963723505.1). Lineage (GTDB taxonomy): Bacteria > Pseudomonadota > Gammaproteobacteria > Steroidobacterales > Steroidobacteraceae > Steroidobacter. The sequence goes on along the minus strand of CAVRQU010000010.1, from coordinate 390,345 downwards.
TAGTGCTCGATCACGCTCGCCGACGGCGTCAGCGGCTGCTGCCGGCGTGGCCGCCGAAACGCATTCCAGCGACGAGCAATCGCCGTCGACCATGACGCTGATGAGTGTTCATCGCCGCACCTCGAGAGTGCTCGTGTTCCATGCTTCGCTGATCAGGCGCGACTTCACGCGGCGCCATGCTTCTTGAACCACGCCAGCAGCCTGTTCCAGCCATCCTTCGCATCGTCCTCCTTGTAGCTCGGCCGATAGTCGGCATGGAAACCGTGCTGTGCGTCGGGATACACGACGATCTCCGCAGGCACTTTCGCCGCCTTCAACGCGGTCGCGCATCTGCTCGACGCTCTCGAGCGGAATGCCCTGATCCTTGCCCGCGTACAGACCCGAGCACGGGCGCCTTCAGATCGGCGGCGACATCGATCGGGATGCTTCGGCAACAGCTCGGACGGGTCGCCGACCAGGCGGCCATACCAGGCGACGCCCGCCTTGAGTTGCTTGCTGTGCGCGGCGTACAGCCAGACGATGCGCCCGCCCCAGCAGAAGCCGGTGATGCCGAGCCGCGTCACGTCGCCTTTACCGGTCTCCTTCGCGATACTCGACGCACGGCGTCGAGATCGCGACATGACCTGCTCATCCGGCACTTTGCGCAACGATCGGCGCGGATCTCGTCGATCGATTTCAGCTTCGAGACATCGCCCTGGCGCGCATACAGCTCGGGCGCGATCGCGAGATAGCCGAGCTTCGCGAAGCGACGGCAGACATCCTTGATGTGCTCGTGCACGCCGAAAATCTCCTGCACGACGAGCACGACGGGGAACGGCCCGCCCTTGGCCGGCATCGCGCGATAGCCGGGAATCGTCTGATCGCCGACCGGAATCTTCACTTCGCCGGCTGTAAGCCCTTCAGCGCTGGTCGTGATCGTCGCGGCGCTGACCGGCTGCACGGCCAGCGCGAATCCCGCCGCAAGACTCGTCACGACCATTTCGCGACGCGTGAGCTCGACCCGCGCCAACACGTTGGCAATATCGGCCTGCATTCCTGGCTCATGGCGATCCCCTGGTTGGCGTTGAGGAGCGTCGCGAGTGTAGCCGCGAGAGAGACGCAGACGCGAAGACCGCAAAAAAGACTGCGATACAGAAGCAGCAGAACAGGGATCTGTCAGGACGTCACGTTCTCGACACCTATCGTCTTGATGCGCTCCATGCGCCATCTTCGCGGCTTCGCTCTCACTCTAGACCAGCACGCGCTCGATCCCGCCGTTGTTCGCCGCGCTTCACGTAGTTCGGCAGCCAGTCGCTCGCCCAGCACGTGGCGCGCGATTTCGACGACGATGTAGTCGGCATCGAGGTCGGCGTCGTCGTTGTAGCGCTTCAGGCCCTGCATGCACGATGGGCACGACGTCAGGATCTTTACCTCGCCCTTGAAACCGTCCGCGCGCAGCTTGCTCGGCGCCGGCGCGCATTTCCTGCTCCTTGCGGAAGCGCACCTGCGTCGCGACGTCGGGACGCGTGACCGCGAACGTGCCCGACTCGCCGCAGCAGCGATCGTTCTTCTCGATCTTGCCGTTCAGCTGGTCGTTCATCAGCGTGTTCACGACCTTGAGCGGATCGTAGCTCTTCATCGGCGTGTGGCACGGGTCGTGATACATGTAGCGCACGCCCGTCACGCCCTCGAGCTTCACGCCGCGCTCCATCAGGAACTCGTGGATGTCGATGATGCGGCAGCCGGGGAAGATCTCGTCGAATTTGTAGCCCTGCAGCTGGTCGTAGCAGGTGCCGCAGCTGACGACGACGGTCTTGATGTCGAGATAGTTGAGCGTGTTCGCGACGCGATGGAACAGCACGCGATTGTCGGTGATGATCTTCTCGGCCTTGTCGAACTGCCCGGCGCCGCGCTGCGGATAGCCGCAGCACAGGTAGCCCGGCGGCAACACCGTCTGCACGCCGACTTGCCACAGCATCGCCTGCGTCGCGAGACCGACCTGCGAGAACAGGCGCTCCGAACCGCAGCCCGGGAAATAGAACACCGCTTCGGATTCGGTCGTCGTGCGCTGCCGGATCGCGAATGATCGGCACGTAGTGGCGATCCTCGATGTCGAGCAGCGCGCGCGCCGTTTTCTTCGGCAAGCCGCCCGGCATCTTCTTGTTGATGAAGTGCACGACCTGCTCCTTCATCGGCGCCTTGCCGGTCGTCGCGGGCGGACGCGCCGTCTGCGCGCGACGCGAACGCGCCGAGCGCGCGATTCGCCATGCGCTGCGCCTTGAAGCCCCAATCGAGCATCACCTTGCGCGTGAGCTTGATCGTTTCCGGATTCGTCGCATTCAGGAAGAACATCGACGCCGCCGTGCCGGGATTGAAGCGCTTCTTGCCCATGCGACGCAGCAGATCGCGCATCGCCATCGACACATCGCCGAAGTCGATGTTGACCGGACACGGCGTCACGCACTTGTGACAGACGGTGCAGTGATCGGCGACGTCGGAGAACTCATCGAAGTGGCGAATCGACACGCCGCGGCGCGTCTGCTCCTCGTACAGGAACGCCTCGATCAGCAGCGAGGTCGCGAGAATCTTGTTGCGCGGCGAATAGAGCAGATTCGCGCGCGGCACGTGCGTCGCGCACACGGGCTTGCACTTGCCGCAGCGCAGGCAGTCCTTGATCGCGTCCGAGATCGAGTTGATGTCCGACTGCTGCATGATGAGCGACTCGTGGCCCATCAGATTGAAGCTCGGCGTGTAGGCGTTGCGCAGATCGCCGCCGGGCAGCAGCTTGCCGCGATTGAAGTGACCCTCCGGATCGACGCGCTCCTTGTAGCGCCGGAAATCCGCGCGTCTCCGCGTCCGATCAGGAACTCGAGCTTCGTGATGCCGATGCCGTGTTCGCCGGAGATCACGCCGTTCAGGCTGCGCGCGATCTGCATGATGCGTTCGACGGCGCGATTCGCCTCCTGCAGCATCTCGTAGTCGTCGGAGTTGACCGGAATGTTCGTGTGCACGTTGCCGTCGCCGGCATGCATGTGCAGCGCGACCCACACGCGACCGCGCAGCACGCGCTTGTGAATCGTCTTCGACGTGCTGCAAGCACCGGCGCGAACGCGCCGCCGACGAACAGGCGCCGCAGGTGCGCGCGCACTTCCGTCTTCCACGACGTGCGGATCGAGCGATCCTGCACGAGATCGAACACGCGTCGCGTTCGGCTCGCGCTCGCAGCCGCGTCTCGAAGTCGCCGCGCATCGGCTCGAATCCGAGCGCCGCGAGCTGCGGCAACGCTTCGCGCAGCGGCGTAGTCGAGATTGCTCGAACAGGTACTGCCAGCGCGCGCGCGTGGCCGCGAGCACCTGCCGCGCCTGGCTCTGCCGATCGCCGATCAGCTCCTGCGCGCGACGACGCGCTCGAGCTCCGGATCGTCGACCTTGCCGAGCTGCAGCTCGCCGTCGAAATACGCTCTGCAGCTGCGTCGAGCATCTGCAGCTTGTTCTTGAACGACAGCTCGATGTTGATGCGCTCGATCGCGTCCGTGTAATCGCCCATGCGATCGAGCGGAATCACGACGTCTTCGTTGATCTTGAACGCGTTCGTGTGCCGCGCGATCGCCGCCGTGCGCGAACGATCCAGCCAGAACTTCTTGCGCGCATCGGGATTGACGGCGACGAAGCCTTCGCCCGACGCGGCTGTTCGCGATGCGCACGACTTCCGAGGTCGCGCGCGCCACCGCGTCCTCGTCATCGCCGACGATGTCGCCGAGCAGCACCATCTTCGGCAGCGCGCCGCGCTTCGATTTGGTCGCATAGCCGACCGCGCGCAGATAGCGCTCATCGAGATGTTCGAGACCGGCGAGCTGCACGCCGCTCGATGCGCGCTTCCTTGTCCAGGAACGTCTTGATCTCGACGATCGACGGAATCGCATGGCGCGCGTGACCGAAGAACTCCAGGCACACCGTGCGGATGTGCTTCGGCATGCGATGCAGCAGCCAGCGCGCCGACGTGATGATGCCGTCGCAGCCTTCCTTCTGCACGCCCGGCAGGCCGCCGAGGAACTTGTCGGTCACGTCCTTGCCGAGGCCCGCCTTGCGGAACTTGCGGCCTTCGATCTCGATCGCGCGCGGTGCGCAGCACCCGCGCGCGCTCCGGCGGCTTCGCGTCCGTCCTTCCACACGCAGATCGAACGTCGCGACGTCGACTTCGTGAATCTTGCCGCGGTTGTGCGCGAGACGCGTGACCTCGAGCCAGTTGCCTTCCGGATCGACCATGCGCCACCAGACGCAGATTGTCGACCGCCGTGCCCCACAGCACGGCCTTCTTGCCGCCGGCGTTCATCGCGACGTTGCCGCCGATGCAGGAGGCGTCCGCCGAAGTCGGATCGACGGCGAACACGAAGCCTGCACGTTCGGCGGCGTCGGAAACGCGGCGCGTGACGACGCCCGCTTCGCTGAAAATCGTCGGCGACGTCGCCGTCGACGCCCGGCAAGCTCCATCAGTCTCCACCGCGCTCGAGCGCTTCGAGCTTCTCGGTGTTGATCACCGCGGAAAGCGGCGTGAGCGGAATCGCGCCGCCGGTGTAGCCCGTGCCGCCGCCGCGCGGAATGACCGTCAGGCCGAGTTCGATGCAGGCGCGCACGAGCGCCGGGATTTCGTTCTCGCTGTCGGGCGACAGCACGACGAACGGATACTCGATGCGCCAGTCGGTCGCATCGGTCACGTGCGAGACGCGCGCGAAGGCGTCGAAGCGGATGTTGTCCTCGCGCGTGTGACGTTCGAGCAGCCGCCGCGCGCGCTTGCGCAACTGCGACGACGCGTTCGAATTCGTCTGCGAAAGACTCGACCGCACGTCGCGCGGCGCTGCAGCAACTCGCCGACCTTGCGATCGCGTTCGCGATCCGACGGCGTCGCGACGACGCTCGACTTCGTTCAGGCGATGGTGCAGCGCTTCGATCAGCAGCCGCCGGCGCTTCGGATTGTCGATCAGGTCGTCCTGCAGATAGGGATTGCGCTGCACGACCCAGATGTCGCCGAGCACTTCGTACAGCATGCGCGCCGAACGGCCGGTGCGGCGCTCGGTGCGCAGCTCATCGAGGATCCGCCACACCGCGCTCGCCCAGCAGCCGGATCACGATCTCGCGATCCGAGAACGACGTGTAGTTGTAGGGGATTTCGCGCAGCCGCGCCGGTGGCTCGGGAGCGACGATGCGCTCCGCCTCGTCGATGGGATCGAGCGGGAGAGACAGGTTCAGCAAGGGAGTCGCTCGAAGCGGTCAGTGGGAAGCGACGCAAATTGTAGTGGATCGCATCGTCGCCCGGCGGGCGGACTCGCAATGAAACCGGCCGCTTCATCGGCAGTAGGCATGCGCAGGACGGCTGCCGCCCCAGCAGGCGGACTTCGTCGGCAGCCAGAAAGAGGCGCTGCGCGTTCTCTGCCGCCTGCCCTGCCGCGCTTTCGCGGCCTATTGCCAGCGCGTCGCTGGCCGCCTGCGAACGCCTTCTGCCGACGAGGTCGGCCGTTTTTGTCAGCTCATCCTTTATATTCACCCAACCAGATCGCATTAGCCCGCAACCGCATGAACATCCAGCTCTCGTCGGCCGAAGCCCGCGTCATCGGTTGTCTGATCGAGAAGGCGATCACGACGCCGGATCAGTACCCGCTGTCGCTCAATGCGCTGACCAACGCCTGCAATCAGAAAAGCAATCGCGATCCGGTCATGGAGCTCGACGAACGCACCGTGCAGGAGACTGTCGACGCGCTTGCGAAGAAGCACCTCGTGCTGGAGAAGTCGGGCTTCGGCAGCCGCGTACCGAAGTACCAGCATCGCTTCTGCAATACCGGTTTCGGCACGCTGGAGTTCTCACCGCAGGAGACCGCGATTCTGTGCGAACTGCTGGTGCGCGGCCCGCAAACGCCGGGCGAGCTGCGCACCCGCGCAAGCCGTATGGCGGAAGTGCGCGACGTCAGTGAAGTCGAGAATGCGCTCATGAATCTCGCGTCGCGCGGCGGACGGTCCGTTCGTCGTTCGACTGCCGCGCGAGCCCGGACGCCGGGAGTCGCGCTATGCCCATCTGTTCAGCGGTGAGATTGAAGGTGCGGCGTCCGATGTTGCGGAACGAAACTCCGGGACGAACGCTGCGCTGCGAAGCTCACAAGCTTCGACTCCTGCAGAGACGAACTCTGTGGAGAATCGCCTGCAGCATCTTGAACAATTGGTCGCGGAACTACGCGCAGAGGTCGATCGCCTTAAGGGAAGCGGATAGCGGATGGCGGATAGCGGTTAGTCAGAGCATCCCGACTCCGCGTCGAGCCTTTGCACCCGGAGAAACGAGCCGAAGAGCGGTCAGTCGGATGGCGGGCGGTGCAGCAGCGCAGCGATCTGACCATCCGCTATCCGCTATTCAGTTCTTGATTAAGTGTCTGTAATGCGAAAACTTTCCCCCACCTCAGCCGTCTATTGACCATCTTTGCCTCAAATGGGAGTTCCCTATGGCTGCACGTTGGTCTCGGTTTGCGGTTGCTGTCGTGTCGTGCGGATTGGGCGCCGCCGCCTGCTCGCAAAACCTCGGCGTCGACGCCCAGGCCCGCGAGGGGCAGACCGCAGCGCCGCAAACCTCGCTCGCGCCGCCGGCGCGCCTCGCCGCTCCTTGCCGGACTTCGCGGCGCTCGTTGAGCGCTACGGGCCTGCAGTCGTGAACGTCTCCGTGGTCGGCAAGGCGCAGGAAGTCACCGACTTTCCGGGCATGTCGCCGAACGACCCGTTCTATGAATTCTTCCGTCGTTTCGGCCGCCCGATGCCGCGCGGTGAAATGCCGCACGCCCGCGCGGCGAAGGCTCGGGCTTCATCGTCAGCAGCGACGGCTACGTCATGACGAATGCGCACGTCGTCTCCGACGCCTCCGAGGTCACCGTGAAGCACGACTGATCGTCGCGAGTACACGGCGAAAGTCATCGGCGTCGACAAGGCGCACCGACGTCGCCGTCCTGAAGATCGACGCCAAGAACCTGCCGACCGTGCGCATCGGCGATCCGTCAAAACTGCGTCCGGGCGAATGGGTGATCGCGATCGGTTCGCCTTTCGGATTCGAGAACAGCGTGACCGCCGGCATCGTCAGCGCGACTTCGCGGTCCATGCCGGGCGGCGAGAGCAACTATGCGCCGTTCATTCAGACGGACGTCGCGGTCAACCCCGGTAATTCCGGCGGACCGCTGTTCAATCTGAACGGCGAAGTCGTCGGCATCAACTCGCAGATCTACAGCCGCACCGGCGGCTACATGGGTCTGTCGTTCGCGATTCCGATCGACGTGGCGAGCAACGTGCGGGAGCAACTGGTCGCGACGGGCAAAGTCACGCGCAGCCGCATCGGCGTGTCGATTCAGGACGTCAACGCTCAGCTTGCCGAATCCTTCGGTCTCGATCGACCGCGCGGCGCCCTCGTAGGCATGGTCGAAGCAGGCGCGCCTGGCGACAAAGGCGGCCTCAAGGCGGGCGATGTCATTCTCAAGGTGGACGGACAGCAGATCGAGACTTCGTCGCAGGTGCCAGGCCTGATCGCAGGCAAGAAGCCGGGCAGCGAGGTGTCAATGGAAGTGTGGCGCGACGGCGGCGCCAGGCGACTCACCGTCCGGCCGGTCGAGATCCGCCAGGACGGCGAGCGCGTGGCGTCAACTGCGGACAGCAGCAGCGATGAAGCCTCGCGCCTGGGCCTTGCGGTGCGTCCGCTCGCGCCGGAGGAAAAGCGTCAGGCGGAGACGGACGGCGATCTGCTCGTCGAAGACGTCGAAGGCCCGGCGGCGGCCGCGGGCGTGCGTCCGGGCGACATCATCCTCGGCGTCAACGGCAAACCGGTGAAGTCGCTCGATGAGCTGAAGTCCGCGGCGAAGAAGCGCAGCGGCAAAGTCGTCGCCTTGCTGATCGAGCGAGACAACGCGCAGATCTTCGTACCGTGCGAGTCGGTGAGGAGTAAGTGTGATTCGAGTCTCGGTTCGATCCAGACGAGGCTCGAACCGCGAGGTGTCGGGACGCCGTTCGTCATCGCGCGATCGACCTCAGTCATGCGCCTTCTCCTGATCGAAGACGACCTGCAGGCAGCCGAGTATCTCGTGAAGGGATTGCGCGAGAACGGCTACACGGTCGCACACAGCGCGGACGGCCGCGACGGACTGCACCAGGCGACTCACAACTCCTGGGACGTCATCATCGCGGACCGTCAGCTCCCTCATGGCGATGGACTCGCCATCATTCAGTCGCTGCGCGAACAGGGTGATCGCACGCCAGTTCTGATTCTTTCGGCGCTGGGCACCGTGGATGATCGCGTGCACGGTCTGCGCGCCGGCGGCGACGACTACCTGACGAAGCCGTTCGCGTTCTCCGAACTGCTCGCGCGAATCGAGGCGCTGAGTCGACGCGCAAGCGCCGCCAACGAAGAAACGCGCCTGAAGGTCGCAGACCTCGAACTCGATCTCATCACGCGCCGCGTCAGTCGCGGCGAGCGCAGCGTCGAGCTCACGACGCAGGGAATTTCAGCTGCTCGAATATCTCATGCGCCGGCCCGGGCAGGTCGTTACGCGCACCATGCTTCTCGAGGGCGTGTGGAACCTGCACTTCGATCCGCAGACGAACGTCATCGACGTCCACATGAGCCGGCTGCGCAACGCCATCGACAAGGGCTATCCGAAGCCGCTGATTCACACGGTGCGCGGCGCGGGGTATGTTCTTAAAGAGAGTGACTAGCGGTTGGCGGTTAGCGGTTGGTGAGAATCGTGCTTGCGCCTGCGCCGCGCGACGGGTGCAATCTGCGGAAAGGGGGCTGCGCTTCTGACTAACCGCCAACCGCCAACCGCCAACCGCTTCGGCTCAGGCATGCGCCTGTCCTCTGCACGGCTTGCCGCGTTGTTCGTCCTGATCTTCGCCGCCGGCGTTACGCTGCTGCTGACGACCGTTTATATCCTTACCGCGCGCGTACTCGATCGCGAAGTCGATGCGGTCATCTCCTCCGAGGCAGGCGCGCTCATCGATGACTATGCGCGAGGCGGCCTGCTCTCGCTCGTCTCGAGCCTGCATCGTCGCGCGGACAGCTGGGGACGATCGGGCGCGGTCTATCTGCTCGCCGAAGCGAACGGCTTCCCGATCGCCGGCAACCTCGCACGCTGGCCGCGAGACGTCGCGGAGCACGAGGGCTGGATCGAGTTCGAGATCGATGCAAGCGACTACGGCGGCGTCGTGGCGCATCCGGTCCGCGCGCAGGTTTTCGGTCTGCCCGGCGGACGGCGCCTGCTCGATCGGCACGGACATCCTCGATCGCCGCGTGCTTGCCGCGCGGCTGCGCACGGCGATGCTGTGGGGCGTCGGTTTGTGCGTCGCGCTGGCGACGCTGGTCGGCTTCAACTACAGCCGCCGCGTGCGTCGGCGCGTTCGATGCGATCGCAGACGCCTGCGAAACGATCATGGCCGGCGATCTTGCGCAACGCCTGCCAGTCGAAGCGGCGGGCGATGAATTCGACGAGCTCGCCACCGCCGTCAACCACATGCTCAACCGCATCGAGCAGCAGACGGAAACGCTCCGGACGACGTTCGACAGCGCGGCGCACGATCTGCGCGCGCCGCTTTATCGTGCGCGCGTGCGCATCGAGGAAACGCTGCAGCACGGGGACCTGAGCGCCGCCGCGCGCGACACGATGGAAGCGACGCTCGCCGAGCTCGAGCGTGTGCAACGAACGCTCGGCACGCTGCTGCAGATCGCGCAAGCCGACGGCCGCGGCCGCGATGCGACCAGGGAGGCGGTGGACCTCGCGGCGCTCGCGCGCGAACTCGTCGAGCTCTATACCCCCGAGGCGGGCGGGCGCGACGTAGCTCTTTCATACACCGGCGCGGAGGCCGCCGTGATCAGCGGCAATCGTCAGCTGCTCGCGCAGGCGCTCGTCAATCTGATCGAGAACGCTCTCAAATATGTGCCGTCGCACGGACGCGTGACGGTGAGCGTCGCGCCCGAGGGCGATTCGACGACGCTCACGGTTGCGGACAATGGTCCCGGCGTCCCGCCCGAAGATCGTGCGCGGGTATTGCTGCCGTTTGTCCGACTCGAGCGCGATCGTGAGCAGGTCGGCAGCGGCCTTGGACTGAGCCTCGTCGCTGCGGTCATGCGCCTGCATGGCGCTGCAGTTGAGTTGCTCGACAATCAGCCCGGGCTGATCGTTCGCTGCAGGTTCCCTGCAGCTGCTTCGTGAATCGTGAGCCGTAAGTCTGAATGGTCAGAATCGCTTCTCTGCAACTCACGGCTTACTGCTACCGACTCACGACTCACCGCTCACGTCATTCAGCGCCGCTCCACGGACTCGACATAGAACAACTCGCACGCGCCGGCGCCGGAGTCCTCGCGAGTCAGCGACGTGTTCCATGTCCAGCCGTTTGGGCCGCTGACGTTCACGAGCAACCCGCGCAGACGAACGATGTGACCCGCGCGCACGTCTTCCAGTTGGTCTTCGATGTCCGACGTCGCAGGAATCAGATGCATGTTCGCGCGCCGAAGCGCAACGCGGTATTGAGATCAATCGCCTGCTCGTCGGGATAGATAGTGAAGAAGCGGGCGGACTGCGAGATGCGAAAGTGATCGAGCACAGCGCTGTCTGACAGGGGTCCCCAACCGACCGCGAAGTCGAGCGGCGACAGCCGGGCGCCCGGATCGACGCCATAGGGCTCCACGGAGAGAACGCGCGCTTCGATGTCATAGGCCGCGCGCGGCGTGACTTCATAGTCGCCGATGCGAAACGGCGGTTCGCGCGTCGGCGATTGCGCAGGTTCGTCAGGCGCCAGCACGCCAGGAGCGCGTTCGATTGCGCGGCTCGACAAGAATCCCGCTACGCCCACACCGAACAGCGTGATCGCGAGCGCAGGCTTCCATACATCGCTCAGGAGCATGCGACGCCCTCGTTCGTGTTGTTTTACGGTGCGTCGACTTTCACCCAGATCGAGCGCTCGTCGCTGCGCGTCTGGTAGCTGCGGTCCAGCATTCCGCGGCTCTGGGACGTTGCGCTCTCGCTCACGCCGCCGAGTTGCACCCACTCCCCGAGCCGTGCGCTCACTTGCGTCGTCAGGCGTTGTGTTTCGATCTGACCGCGCTCGATCCCTTCGTGCTGCTGTTCGATGTCCAGCACAACGAGCTCGCCGTTCACGCGCGGCGTGACCAGGAACCCGCTGCTCAGATCCCGAAATGCGGTCGAGCTCACCGCCCAGGGCCGACGCCCGCCGCCAGCAGCCACCGTCGTGACGATCGGCACGCTCGAGCCGGTCGCGATGAGGGCTGACGCGCCTTCCAGGACCTGCACGCTCGCGACGCCGTCGCCGCTCGTACGGTCGTTTGCATCTGTCGCGCGAATGGTCACGCCCGAGGATCCATGCGGGCGCTCGTTTACCGACGCGACGGCGTCGCCAGCCCTGATCGTCCCCGACGCCGACTCGCGCTCAAGTTCGATCTCCCGCTGTGCGCCCTGTCGGACCGAGACGAGCAATTGCCGCGGCCGTCGGTCGATTTGGGCCAGCACCGCGCGTATCTGGGCGAGGTTGGCGTTGTTCGTACGCACGAACAGCTTGTAGTCCTGACCGCTGAGCGCCGCGCCGGGCGCCAGCAGCGGCTGCAGAACTGGAATGACCTCCTGCGCCGTGCGGTGCTGCAGATCAATCACCTGCAAAGACTCGGCCCCAGCGCTCGTCGCGACAAATAGCGCCACGATTGCGCGAGCAAGCATCCGCCCAAGAGCGCGTCCGGACTTCATCTGCACATTCTCGCGCCAGGACCGCGCTCGCGGGGAGAAGCAGTTCGCATCGGGGCGCAGTCGCTCCGAGTTCGCGCTGAGGCCAGCAACCCAACCGCGGACGCCCCGGCGCTGAAAATCAAGAGCGAGGAGCCGCGAGAGACCGCACAAAGAAGGAAACTGTGAGACCCGACGCTCACTCGATGCCCTCATCCCCGCGTATTCGTTACTCTTTTCACGGTCTTTCGCGGCTCCTCTGCACGATCCGCAATGCCGGCGCCTGCGTCCGTCGAGGTGGTCCTGCCGCCGTCCACAGTCCTCACCGAGGAAGACCGGTTGCTTCAGGGCATCTGAATCTTGCCGCCCCCACGGCCTGGACCTCCGCCGAGGTTGGGGATGCCGCCTTGCGGCACGACGAGTTGTGAAGCGGCTTGCCGACGCATCTCCTGAATCTGCTGGACAGTGCGTTCTATCGCCGCCGCGGCCGCGGCTGAGAATCCCGCCACGGCGTCTGCCAGCGACTTGCCTTCAATTTCGAAATTGATCGGCACTGGCCCCATATTGGTCATGATCTCGGCCTGGCCGACGAACAGGACGGGACGCGTCGCATCAACCGACCCGTCGCTGGTCACCGGCGTAAGGCGCCGGATTGCGCCGACTTTGCGGTCGGTGAACATCTCCTCCCTGTAAAGAGCAGCGGCGTCCATTTGCGGATCTAGATTGCGTTCGTCGGCCATCGTCGGGAACCTCAGGTGTCCTGTACGTGCTTTATGACAGCGGCGACAGGGATCTTCAAGGCGCGCGCGTTGTCCTACACTCTGCCGAGCGCATCCGGCTGAGCGCTTCATCGCTCGGACGCGCCGCTACAATGGCGTCAATCCACCCTCAGCGACGAGCGCCATGCAGGAATCCGACAATCCCTTCAGCGAAGCCTTCGGTAAGGCGGTCGATCTGGGCAACAGGATCGCCGACACCGACGACAAGGCGGACATCTGGGACATTGCCGACGGCCTGCTCGCCGGCGCTGTGCAGTACTGGCTCTACTCGCGCCAGCCATGCTCCGATCCCGAGTGTGAGGAATGCATTCCGATCAGTACCGCTGAAGGGCGCATCGAAGAATTGCGCAAGCTGATGCGTCAGTTCGCCGAAGAGAGCGAATACTTCCACTCGCCGACCGATCGAAACGTCGGCCGCGCGTAGAGCTCATGCAGTCGGCCAGCGAGCGCCGAGAGATTCGCTGGCCGAAGGCTCCAGACGTCGAATCCCAGATCCGTCGCAAAAGCAAGCGTCCAAACGCGGCCGATTTGTACGTATTCCGTAGCTCCTTGATCCGCAATGCGGCTTTATTGCAACGTATGCGTGCGGACGCGTTTTGCGATCCAGCGCACACCGACCTGAGTGCGACGGCCTCCACACTCTGCGCGGGACGACTATGACTCGTGACTGGAGGAAGCGACGATCTCTCCGCTTGCTTCTTCCGTCAATTCACAAGTCACTAGTCACGATTCACTTCTGCAGGGGAGTCCACCACGGTGGGAATGCTGAAAAATCTGAAGCTTCGCCATCGCGCGTATGTGTGCGCGTACAACTCGTTTCGCTTTGCAGCGCGCCTGCGCGGCGATCTGAGCGAGTTTGCGCCCTCGATCGCTGAAACGCTGGAGAGCGTCGGCGATGAGCTCGCGGCGCTCGCGCGAGACAGTTGCCCGACCGAAAGCGAGCGGCGTCAATTGATCGACGGGCTCGAAGCGGCGCTGCGCGCGCTTGGCCTGTCCGACGCTGCCCAGGTGCACATCGTGTCGCAACTCGCCCCCCGCATCATGGCTGGCGAACCCGCCAGCGCGAGCAAGGAAGCCTGGACGCGAATGGCGGTGTGATGAAGAAGTGACTGGTGACTCAGCGAATAGTGATCAGCAGACCGACCAGACGCTGCCCGGCTCCGTTCGAACCCTATCCACCAGTCACTAGTCGCTTCCCTGATGCGACATAAGCCCAATCCACCTGCAGCCGCCCCCTGTCGCTGCATTCCTGTCTCCTGAAAGCGACCCAGCCGCTTGACTTATCTACGCTGCCTGCCGATTATCGAATCGTTCCAAGGGCAAACTCGCCGAAAGGCGAGGACGCAAAGCTTCCGGTCTAACGGATTCATTTCCTAAGACAGCGGGGTTGCCACGGGGCCGCGATACCAGTGCGGCGCTCAGTTCGCAGTCGAGCCAGGTCGGACCGGGTTCGATAACAAGAGAAACAGCGACTGAACGTGACTCAGAGCGCGATAAGCATAAGCGCGCCTCCCCGACCGAAATGAATTCGCTTGACCGCGAGCGTCGGTTCAGCCGCGTGTGCTTGCGGATGGGATGGGGAAGAAGTCGTGGAAAAGAACACCAGCAAAGTTTACGTCGGCGTCGATCCGCTCGATGACGCCGCCGGCCGCGCCTGGCGCCGGTTCGGCGCTGTTCGTCATCAATCTTTGCGCCTCGATCGCACCCGTTCCAGACCGGCGGCAAGAACCTTCCCGGTCTCGAGAACTACCGCCTGTACCAGGTCGCGCGCGTCGAAGACGGCCGCACGCGTCATCGCCTGCGCCTCGGCTTCTTCACGAGCGAATCGCACGCCGAAAGTGTGCTCACGGTCGTGCGCCAGCAGTACCCAACAGCGTTCACGACCTGTCTGTGCGACGAAGATCGCAGGTTCGCACGCGGCTACTTGCCGGATCGGCGAGCGGCGCGCGTCACCGGCGCCAAAACTCGCTGTAGCCGTCGCAGCGCCGACGCCCGCCGTGGCGAAGACGCCGGCGCCGGTGAAAGCTGAGGCGCCGAAGGCTCCTGCCGCCGCGACAAAGGCAGCCGTTACGAATTCTCCCGCAGCAACCGCCCAGTGCGAAGGCCGCCGGCACCCGCACCGGCAAAGAGCGCAACGCCCGCACCTGCAAAGGTGACAGGCGAGCGCCGAGATCGTTGAGGTGAGCTGGGAACCGCCGGCCCCTGGAAAGACGGCAGCGAAGGCGGCGTCGCAAACCCCAGTGGTCGACGCCGAAGTTGCGATCGATGATTTCAGCTGGGAACCGCCGGCGCTCGAGCCTGCCGCACCCGCAGCCGACAAGTCGACGACCGCCACGGCCAGGCATCCGGTTCTATCGCCTGTGTACAAGACGCAGCCGGTCGTGAAAGTCCGCGCCGGCGGCGAAATCTGCAGCCGCGCCGAAGGCCGAGCCAGCGCCGGCCAGCCGGCGAAAGAGATCACGGCCAGCAGCATGCGCATCAAGGCCATCGATCTGACGCTCTCGGATCCGCCGGCGCCCGCGGCCCAGCAAGGCCGCAGCCGTGCGAACTCGAGCGAACCGTTCCATGTCGCCAAGGGCGTCCAGATCGGCGATTTGGGGATCAGCCTGCAAGCCGAAGGCGCGGCCAGAAATAAAGCGCCGCAAGCGGCGCCGCGCCCGCGCTGCGGCGCCCAGGAGCTGCACCGGCCGCCAAGACCGCTGAGCGCATCGGCGGCCACCCCGTCGCGCCGACAGGCCGAAGTGCAGCAGCCGACGAAGTCTCCCACCATGGCGCGTCAGCCGACGCCTCGAAACGCGCGCTGCCGGACCTCGACAGCACGCAGACGATCCGGGCGCTGACCAGCGACGAACTGAACGACGACTCGCAGGAGAAATGGTTCGCTATCCAGCTCGCCGCGTCCGAACAGCCGGTGAATCTCGACGCGATGCCGCACCTCGACATCTTCGAGGCCTATCGGCTCTATTCAGTAGCAACGGCGGGCAGCGGCAAGATCGTTCACTCGCTGCGGCTGGGTTTCTTCAAGGAAGCTGTTTCGGCCGAAGCCGTGTCAGGCTATCTGAAGACTTTCTTCGGTTCGCCGACGGTACTGCGCATCAGCGTCGCCGAGCAGGCGCGCTTCAAAGACCCTCCGGCCGCGAAGAAGCCCGCTGCCGCCGACGAGTCCAGAGCGCCGGCGAAAGTCTTCGAACTGAACGACGTCCGCGCCGCGCGGCCTGTGGTTCCCACCGTGACGATGGAAGTTCCTGCGCCGCGTACCGACGCGACCGGTGCGTTCCGCATGAACGAGACGGGTTCGTTCAAGCCGAACGCCACGGGATCGTTCAAGACAGGTGCGAGCGGCTCGCAAAAGTCCTGACGCCCACGCTCAAACCGGCTGCGAAATCGGCGGCGCCGGCGACGAAGCGCTCCGAACCGCTTCCCCGCAAGTCCACCGGCGCACGGGCAAATACAAGACGCTGCCGCGCAAGTCACTGTCGGAGCAGTTGCTCGATGAAGCGCGTGAAGTCGAGTTGTCCCAAAGCGGCATCCGCAAGCTGCCGAAGAACCATTCGCTCCTTTCGAAGCTGGTGGGCAAGCTGACGAAATGAGCCGGCTGGCGGCCAACCGGCCGTTGGCCTACCGGCAGGGAGCGCGCTCATGCCGCGCTCATCGTCCGGAATCTGACCGTTGATCTCGTGTTCTGGCCGGTCGGCCGGCTTCTCCGTTGGCCTCGACGCGTTGACGATGACGGTAAGATTGCGTCGTCTTTTTCCTTGAGACGCGCCGTGGAATTCAAGACTGCCGACTTTCCGATCAGTTCAGTGAAGAGTTGCAGATCTGCGAACCGTTCTTTCGCGACTACGGCGGCGACCGGACGTTCGCCGGCCAGGTCGCGACGATCAAGTGCTTTGAGGACAACTCGCGCGTACGAGATCTGGTCGCGGAACGCCGGCAGGGTCGCATCCTCGTGATCGATGCCGGCGGATCGATACGCCGCGCGGTGCTTGGCGACCTGCTCGCGAAGAAAGCGCGTCGACAACGGTTGGAGCGGCTTCGTCCTCTACGGATGCATTCGAGACTCAGCTGCGATCGGCGCGATGCGCATCGGCGTGAAGGCGTTGAACACCTGCCCGTTGAAAACCGACAAGCGCAACGAGGGCCAGCTTGACGTTCCCGTTCGCTTTGCAGGTGTCGATGTTCCACCCCGGCGACTGGGTCTATGCGGACAAGATGGCGTTATCGTCGCGCGCCGCTCGCTCGTGTGAGCCTGTTCGCCAGCGCGGAACATGAACGCTTCGTGAACGTTGGACGAACCACGTGAGAGAAGCCGGGTGCGTCGCCCGGCGGCGTTCCCGAAGTGCGCGAATCAGCGATAGCCAGTTATGATTTGCGCGGCCAGCAATCGCCAGCACGAGGATCGATCATGAGCGAACGCTACGACCGTCGTACCGTCGCTGAAGAACGCCCTCGCCGGACTCGCCGCCTTGCCTGCAGCCGGCCTGGTCCGTGATGCCGCCGCCCAGGGCTCCCCGCCGCATCTGGATGAGAAGGACCCGTTGGCAGTTGCCATGGGCTATGTGCACGACGCCAAGAAAGTCGATGCGAGCAAGATGCCGCAGTACAAGCCCGGCAGCACATGCGCGAATTGTCTGCAACTCACAGGCAAGGAAGGCGAGCAATGGCGCCCCTGCAATATCTTCCCCGGCAAGCTCGTGAACGCTGATGGCTGGTGCAAGGTGTGGGTGGCGAAGCCAGGCGCCAAATAAGCGTTGACGGTTGACGGTCGACGGTTGACGACGAGAAGGACCTGCAGTTCCTCTGGCTTTCAACACTTAACTGTCAACTGTCAACTTTCATCGTCTCTCGCCGGATCCCCTGCCGGCAGCACATCCTTCGCCCATTCGAAGCGCTTCCATGCCGGAACCGGTGTCTCAACCCCGGCGCGCGGCACGAACTTGAGCGTTCCACCAATTGATACTTGTGGATATAGCGCGGGCAGTTCGGAAACAGCTCCCGCACCTTCACGCGAACGACGAATTGCGCTTCCTTGACGCGCTGACATGACGGGTCCGCGCGGATGATCGCGGCTTCGCCGTTCAGGCGCAGCCGCTTCGGCGATTCGAAATCGATGAACAGCAGACCGACGTGCGGATTCACTGTCGCGTTGCCGAACGAGAGAAACATGCCGTTGCCGTCGTAGTTGGGAAACACGATCGTCGTTTCGTCGATCACTCGTACGAACCCCGGATCGCCGCCCTTGTACGAACAGTTCGGGCGCCCGGCAGCGTCGGCGGTCGCGAGAAAGAACATGTCGCGCGACTCAATGAAGGCGCGATCCTCAGGCGTGATGCGCGTTCGACAGGTGACCTGCTCGAGACGATCGGCGAGCCGCATCGTGTCGAACTCGCTGCTGCAGCTCGCGTTGGCCTTCGTGATAGATGCGCGACATACAGAAGTGACTCGTGACTGGACTCGGACTCTCGAGCGAGCCGCCTCGGCGACGTACGGTCGGATCCCTTCAGCCAAGCCTGCTGGGCGCGCGCGAAGCACTAGAATCTCAGACGCTGACCGTAGCCGGTCAGCTCGAGATAGCCGCGGCCGATCTGTCGCCCGCGCTCATCGAACGCACGCACCGCGCCCTCCCAGTACAACGTCCCGGTGCTGCCGCGCGCGTCGTTCTCCTGATCGTCCATCAGCGGCTTCAGCACCATCGTGCGCCCGCCGACTACGATTTTCCATTCGATCGGATAACGCACGCCCGTACGGGTCGAGCGCCAGTAACGCAGCGGCGTCCAGTCGATCTCTTCGGGCGCAAACACTCTGCGTCCGCCGCCCGAGCTGCCCCGCAAGGTTGCAGCCGCCCAGTGCTTGCCGCCGTGCTCGTCGCGCATGCGAAACGCCATGAGTGCGCCGCCCTCCTCCAGATTGAGCCCAACCCAATCCCAACCGCTCGCCGCCTCGTCCATGAGAGCGCTGGACCATTCGTGATCGAACCACGCCACACCTTCGACGATGCGAAGCTCCCGTCCGTCGATCACGATACGGCCTCGCGTCGCGAGCTGCGGCAAGCTGTAGTAGTGGCTCGCGGACGCAGGCTGCGGCCCCTTCTGGCTGTAGCCGCCCTCGCCCTCGCCCTGCAGCAAGACAGGCTGCGTCGGTATGAATTCAAGTTCGGCTGTAAACTCCCGACCGGCGATCGAGGCGCGACAGCGTTCGCCGACCCGCCGCAGAAACCAATCATCGATCCGCACGTCGAGGACGTCTTGCTTCGCCTCCGCGAGGCCGAATCCCTCGCGCGCCGCCCTCTCGTCGCGCAGCAACGCGCCGCGTTTCGGGTCGCTGATCGCGCATGCGCGAACAGCAATTGGCGCGCGGCGAAACGCGACGGATTCTCCTCGTCGACTCCCGGTCGCGTGCGAAAGAATGTGATCTGAAACCCGAGGGGCGCGCCGCTCTCCGTCTCCAGCCAGCCGGTGATGTACCACCATTCAGTGCGGAAGTCGGGATGGGATCCTTCGTCGCGCGGAAATTCGATCTGGTAGTCGCGCACGACTCCCGGATACTCAACGGACGGCGCCGCCTTCGCGTGAGGTTGATGCAGGAGCACGCCCATGAAGATGACGGCCGCTGCGCGGCAGGCAAGCCGCGGACGCGGCAGGCGAGCCGCTATTGCGGCAAGCAAGCCTACCGGCAAGCCAGAAGAAGATTGCGCGCACCGCGCTTCTGACCTGCCGACGCAGTCGGCTTGCCTGCCGCGTCTGCGGCTTGCTTGCCGAGAGGCTTGCCTGCCAACGAAGTTGGCTGTCGCCGGCGACTGCGTCACCAATCCTCCTTCACCGCTCCCACGACGTCGCCGCTCATCGCCTGCTTGCCTGCAAGTACGGCGATCAATGCGGCGGAAGCGACCAGAGCGACGCTCAGGGCGGAGAGCAGCCCGAGAGGCGCTGACAGATCCATACTCCAGTGGAACGATTGTCGATTCACGACATAGATGAGTATCAGGCTGATCACGGCGCCGGCGGCGAGGCCGACGATCACGCCGACTGCGCCAAGCACGGCCCCTTCGATGCCGAGCATCGCGGCGACCTGCGCGCGCGTGAATCCGAGATGCCGCAGCGCGCCGAATTCGCCGCGACGGGCGAGCACCTGTGCGCTCATCCCCGCGGCGATGCCGAACAGCCCGATCAGAACAGCCACGAGCTCGAGCAAATAGGTCACCGCGAACGTGCGATCGAATGCGGCCAACGACAACCGTCTTATCTCCCCCGGCGTGCGCAGATCGTAATCAGCGCCCGCCGGCAGCGTATCGCGAACCGCGGCCCGAACATCCCTGTTCTGATACGCCGTCGGCCAGCCACAGCCAGACCGTGTTGACGGCGCGATCACCGCTCAGCGCTGCGTATGACTCGTGATCCATGACGATTGCGCCGGTCTGATGCTCGTAGTCGCGCCACACGCCCTGGACGAAGGTGCGCGTCGCGCGACCTGCAATCGAGACGTCCCGTAGGTCGCCCACGCGCCAATGGAAGAGGTCAGATGCGGCCTCATCGATCCAGATCGGGACCGCGTGCGCCGGCGCAGCCTCCCGCGCCTCAGCGACTACCCACAGCGCAGCGCCGACCCGTCGTGGATCAAGCGATCGCGCAATCAGCGTGACTGTGCGACCCGAATCGACGAGACGCGCCTCGGCAAAGCGGCTGCGCTCTGCGCGAACGACGCCCGGCAGCCGGCTCAGGGCGTCCGCCGTCGCCGCATCCAGATGAGCAGTCTGAGCGACATAGCCGACGCGGACGTAGAGATCGGCCGGCAATAGCT
Source organism: uncultured Gammaproteobacteria bacterium (assembly GCA_963723505.1). GTDB lineage: Bacteria > Pseudomonadota > Gammaproteobacteria > Steroidobacterales > Steroidobacteraceae > Steroidobacter. The sequence continues at coordinate 370,047 of CAVRQU010000010.1, read as the reverse complement.
TCTGCGTCCACGCATCGAGCGAATCGCGAAATGAGGTCACCATGATCGCCATCGACGTCATGAGGCTGAAGCTGACGATGATCGCTGAGACGCTCAACGCGGCGTAACGCACCGTTCCCGGCAATCTGCGCCAGCGCAACCTGCCAGGGAACACGCCGCACTGCCGGCGCGTGCGCGACGACGAATCGCACGATCGCAGGCGTGGCGGCGACCGCGGCGAGGAGCAGCAATGCGATCGCAACGTAGCCTGGCAACGGCAGTCCGCCGACCGGCGGCGCCAGAAGCGCGGCCGCCGCGAGGGCGAGCATCGACCACACGAGCGCGGTGTGCGTTCGCGCCTGATCGCTGTGAATATCGCCGGCCTTCAACGCGCTGGCGGTCGCGATATGCGCCGCCTGAAGCGCGGGGCGCAACGCGCCGAGAATCGCCACGCCGACGCCGAGCACCGCAAACACGGCGAGCTCCGTCGGACGCAGATCGAGCGTCGGCGTGACGCCGCGGAAATATCCGGCGCCAAGATCGGCGCCCAGGCGCCTCAAGCCGACTGTCGCGACGCTCACGCCCGCGCCGAGACCCACCCCCGCGCCCGCAGCGCCGATCAACGCACCGCCCGCGAGCATGGACAGCAATTGTTGAGTGCGCGTCACGCCGAGCGCGTGCAGGATTGCAAACTCACGACGACGCTTGAGCGCCAGCAACGACTGCGTGGAGTACACAAAGAAACCGCCGGTGAACAATGCGACCAGCGCGAGCGCCGTCAGATTCGATCGATAGGCGCGTGAGAGACGCAAGGCGTCGTCTGTCGCCGAGCCGGGCGTCGTGATGCTCGCGCCCGCCGGCAGGACGTCGCGCAGCCGCCGACGAACGCCCTCCGGGTCGGCGCCGGGCGCCAGACGGACGTCGATGCGCGAGAGCTCGCCAAGACGGCCGAACCTCCATTGCACAAACGCAATATCGACGATCCCCGCCCGATGCTTCAGCGCGTTCGGCGGCAGAACGCCCGCGATCGTGAGCGGCGCGCTCTGCAATCCCGTCTGCAACGGCAGAACGTCGCCAGGAGCGAGGTTCAATTCACGCGCGGCGCGTGTGCTGAGATAAACGGCGTTTGTATCGAGCGACGCCGAGCCGCCGGACGCGGTACGGGCCAGCGACGCGAACGAGGGCTGGAGCAGCTTCGAACGAAACGGATCGACGCCGATCAGCGTGATGGCGCCGCGCACGCCGATCAGTTTCGCTTCGACTTCGACGACCGGGCTCGCCGCCGCTACACCGCTCGTACGTGCGACCTGCGGATAGAGACGCTCATCGAGTCCGTCGGGGCCGGCGTCGATCGAGAAATCGGCGAGCCCATACAGGCTGCGCGCCGCCAGCGCAATTTCATCGGCTGCGGAGCGATTGATCAGGTAGATCGCCAGTCCGAGAGCGACGCCCAATGCAATCGCTGCGATCGCCAGCACAGTTCGGCCCGGCGCATGGCGCATCGGACCGATCACTGTCGCGTCGATGAGCAACCCCGTAGTCACATGCGCGCCGCCTCGGGCTGAAGGCCGGCGCGCGTCAGTCGCAGGACACGATCCGTCGTCGCCGCGGCGATTCCGGAATGCGTCACCAGAATGCCCGCCGCCTGGTCGCGCCTGAGCTGAGCCCGCAGCAGCTCGAGCACTTCAGCTGCTGATTCGGCGTCGAGATTCCCGGTCGGCTCGTCCGCGAGCACCAGCTTCGGCCGATGCGCCAGCGCACGCGCCATCGCGACACGCTGCATCTCTCCACCGGACAACTCGCGGGGCGCTGCATCGCGACGATCCAGCATGCCGACTGCGGCCAACAGTTCTTCGACTCGCTGATCCGCATCGAGCCCGTTGAGCGCAAGCGGCAACGCGACGTTCCTGGCCACGCTCAGGTGCGGCAGCAGATGAAACGCCTGAAACACGAAGCCCAGCTTCGACCGCCGCAGCCGGGTGCGCGCAGCGTCGTCCAGACCGGCAAGGTCGCGACCGTCGATCCGGATGCGGCCGGAATCCGGCGTGTCGAGGCCCGCGATCAGGTTCAGCAGCGTCGACTTGCCCGCGCCCGATTCACCCATGATGGCGACGTACTCGCCAGGCGCCACATGCAGCGAGACGTCGCGCAGAACCTCGCGCCGCGGCGCGCCAGCGAACGACTTCGATAGGTTGTCCACGTTCAGCATGGAGTTCCGACGATGCAGCGGCGAACGCCGCAGTGTAGCGGGCGGGCGGTCGATGTTCGCCCCTCCCCGCGACCAGCCTGGGGCCTGCGGCGCTCAGGAAAGCCGACGTCGTTGTGCGTCCTACCTGAGCGTTCGAAGGAACGACTGCCGTACAGCGAAAATTTGTTCGACCTGAGACCGAGCCGCCCGCCGAGCGATCCTGGCGCCCTCTGGCCAGTTCGCCAGTTGGCCGGTTGGCCGAGTGGCCCTGACTCAGAATCCGATGATCACTCCCAGCATCGCCGCGTACTGCAGGAATACATCGGACTTCGCCTGGATGCGGCAGGTTGCGCCGGCTGAAGAGACGCAGAATATTTCGCCGTCAGTATCGAGCAGCGTAACGAACGCACGAGCGTCAAAGCGCACGCCGATGTGATCCGTGATCGGTATGCGCATTCCACCGCCGACGGTGAACGACAGTTTGGTCTCATCGTCGAGATCGGGCCCGTCGGGACGGAAATGCGCCGCGCCGACCGTCATACCGAAATAGGGAATGACGCGCGTCGCCTCCTCGTAGCTCACCGCGCCGCCGATCTGCAGATATTGCACGTTCATGTCGACCGGCGCGGCGCCCTCGAGCTGCGTGCTCTGCACGCTGTAGAGGATTTCGTATTGACGCCACGACTCGACTGCGAAATCGAGAATCACGCCAAAGTTCGTGGCGCTGTCCAGATCGCGATCGGCGCTGTCCACCGGATCTTCGAACTCGCCGCCGAACATGTAGCCGACAAACGGCGTGATCTCGAAGGCGTTGTATTCGACGGCGGCGTCATCCGCCAGCGCGGGCGTCGCCGCCGCCAGCACGGCGGCGCCGATCACGCGCGCAACGCATCCCGCTGAAGCCCGTCTCGCCACGTCTCGATTACTCATCTTGTGATCTCCTCCAGACGCGTTCGCCTGACGCGGCGCCCTTTGAGAGGCCCTTGGCCCTTGTTTCGCGTTTGCGTACGTTAACATGCCATCTCTGTCTTGCCTGCCGTCGCTATTTCGCAGCGGTCCCACAACGCAATGAAGTGGAAGTGGTCTGGTTTTCTGGTTGCGGCGGTGTTCGCGGCGCTGACCGTCGGGTTGTGGGCGTACTTCAATCGACCCACCGACGAGCCGCCGTGGCCGGACCGCGTGCAGGGCATGGCGTTCTCGCCGTTCTATTCCGGCCAGAATCCCGTCTACCAGGTGATGCCGACCGAGGCGCAGATCGAGGCTGACCTGGCGCTGCTGGCCGACAAGGCGACGGCGGTTCGCACCTATTCATCGCTCAAGACGCTCGAACCTCGTTCCCGCGATCGCGGCGAAGCATCAGATCAAGGTCGCGGTCGGCGCGTGGCTCGATCGCGATCTGCGCACGAACGAGCTCGAGATTCAGGCGGCGATCGACCTGGCGAACGCGCACGACAACGTCATCCGCGTGATCATCGGCAATGAGGCCGTTCTGCGCGGCGATCTGACCGTCGCGAACCTTGCGCGGGAGCTCGATCGCGTGCGCGCCGCCGTCGCACAGCCGGTCAGCACCGCGGAGCCGTGGCATGTCTGGCTCAGCAATCCGGAACTCGCCGAGCACGTCGACTTCATCACCGTGCACCTGCTGCCCTACTGGGAAGGCGTGCACGTCGAACAGGCGATCGATTATCTCGCGCTGCGCATGGAGCAGCTCGAAGACAGGTTTCCGGACAAGCGCATCGTGATCGGCGAAGTCGGCTGGCCGTCGGACGGGCGCACCCGCGGATCGGCGGTGGCGTCGACGAGCAATGAGGCGCTCTTTCTCAGACGCTTCCTCAAGCGCGCGCGGGATAAAGGCTACGTCTACTACATCATGGAGGCGTTCGATCAGCCCTGGAAGGCGCAATACGAAGGCGCGGTCGGCGCCTACTGGGGCGTGTATGACGTCGATCGCCGGCCCAAATTCGAGTTCGTCGCGCCGATCGTGCGCATTCCGGAATGGCAGACGCTTGCCGGCGTCTCGGTCGTCATCGCCGGCTCTGCTGCTCGGCTTGTTCTACGTCCACAGCCGCGCGCTCGGGACGCGCGGCCGGAGTCTCCTCGCTCTGGTGACGTACGCCGCCGCCACCGCCGCGGTCTGGGTGATCTATGACTATTCGCAGAAGTATCTGACCTTCGCCAGCATTCTCATCGGCGCGCTGCTGATCGTCGGCATGCTCGGGGTGATCGCCCTGCTGCTCGCTGAGGCGCTTGAATGGGCGGAGGCGCACTGGTCGAAGACGCGACCGCGCGCGACTGCCCACGGCCGGGAAGAGCGCGCCGCGCGTTGAAGGCGTCGATTCATGTGCCCATGTACAACGAACCGCCGCAAATGGTGATTGAGACGCTCGACGCCCTGGCGCGACTCGACTATCCGGACTTCGAAGTCCTCGTCATCGACAACAACACGCAGGATGAATCGGTGTGGCGGCCGGTCGAAGAACATTGCCGGGCGCTCGGCGCGCGCTTCAGGTTCTTTCACGTCGCTCCGCTCGCGGGCTTCAAGGCGGGCGCGCTCAACTACGCGCTCAGCAAGACCTCCCGCTGACGCCGAAATCGTCGCAGTCATCGACAGCGACTACAAGGTCGATCCGCACTGGCTGCGCGACCTGAGCCCGGCGTTCGGCGATCCCGAAGGTCGCCATCGTGCAGGCGCCGCAGGACTACCGCGATGAGCAGGACAATCTGTTCAAGGCGATGTGCTATGCCGAGTATCGCGGCTTCTTCCACATCGGCATGGTCACGCGCAACGAGCGCAACGCGATCATTCAGCACGGCACGATGACGCTCGTGCGGCGTGACGCCCTGGAGCGCGCCGACGGCTGGGCCGAGTGGTCGATCACTGAGGATGCGGAACTCGGCCTCAGCGCTTTTCGAGCATGGCTATGACGCCCACTACCTGCCGCGCAGCTACGGACGCGGGCTGATGCCGGAAACGTTCCACGACTACAAGAAGCAGCGCTTCCGCTGGGCTTACGGCGCCATTCAGATCCTGCGCGCGCATGCGAACGCGCTGCTGTCCCGACGCGATGCGCGGCTCACGCTCGGCCAGCGCTATCACTTCATCGCAGGATGGCTCCCATGGCTCGGCGACGGCGTGAATCTCCTGTTCAACATCGCCGCGATCAGCTGGTCGGCGGCGATGATCGTCGCGCCGCATCGCTTCGATCCTCCGCTCGTCATGTTTTCGCTGCTGCCGCTCGCACTGTTCACGTTCAAGCTCGTGAAGCTCGCGCACCTTTACGTCTCGCGGATCGGCGCCAACATTCGTCAGACGTTCGCAGCGGCGATCGCGGGGCTCGCGCTGTCGCACACGATCGGCGCAGCGGTGGTGAAAGGCATGATCACGCGGAACGAGCCGTTCTTTCGCACGCCCAAAGTCAAACAGCCGCACTTTCTTCTGGAAGGAGTCGCCGCCGCGCGCCAGGAAACGCTGCTTTTCGCGTTGTTGACGCTCGCCGCCGTGGGATTGACGCGGCAGCTTCAGATCTCGCCCGACCGGCTCATCGGCGTCCCCGAAGAATTGCGAGGGCCGGACGTATCGATGTGGGTCGCGGTGCTCCTGATCCAGTCCATCCCCTACGCCGCAGCACTGCTCGTCTCCCTGGTGAGCGCTCTGCCTCTGCCCGCTCGCTGGCTGGGTCCGCCGTCGACTGCCCCATCCCCTCACCCATCCGTCATCCCTTCGCAACACTGATTTCCCCTATCGGACGCTGCTTCGGCCAGACCTTGTGAATCGATTCACACGGGCCTCGTCTGGATTCAGACGGACGGCTACTCCGATGCATTCCGTCGAGCAGAGCGCGATGGTGAGATGCAAATGTATCCTGGCGCGCGCCGCGCTCCGAGTAGCCGCTAACCGCTTCCATCATGGGGGTACTCCGTTCGCGAACGCTCTCTTCGCGCAATCCGTCGTCGGTCCTTTCCGCAATTGCCGACGTCCGGACCGCAGGCCGAGAATCCGCGCGCCATGCCGGAAGCCTCCGCCCTGCTGCTCTCGCGAATCCAGTTCGGCTTCGTCATCAGCTTCCACATCATTTTTCCGGCGTTCACGATCGGGCTTGCGAGCTGGCTGGCGTTTCTTGCCGGGGCTTACCTGAGGACGAAGCAAACGCTCTGGCGCGAGCTGTATCTCTTCTGGCTCAAAATCTTCGCGGTGTCGTTCGCGCTGGGCGTCGTCTCCGGCATCGTGATGAGCTTTCAGTTCGGTACGAACTGGTCGGAGCTTTCCGCGCGCGCGGGCAACATCCTCGGCCCGCTGCTCTCGTACGAAGTGCTGACTGCGTTCTTCCTCGAAGCTACGTTTCTCGGCGTGATGCTGTTCGGCTGGCGACGGATCTCGCCGCAACTGCATTTTTTCGCGACGTGCATGGTTGCGCTCGGAACGCTCATATCGACGTTCTGGATCATCGCTGCGAACAGCTGGATGCAGACGCCGGCCGGCCACGAGATCGTCGACGGCGTCTATCATGCGCGCAGCTGGCTGCAGGTCATCTTCAATCCATCCTTTCCGGTGAGGCTGGCGCACATGGTGCTGGCGGCCTACATCACGACCTGCTTCGTCATCGGGGGCGTCAGCGCAGCGTATCTGCTGCAACGACGCCATCGCGAAGGCGCCGAGCTGATGCTCAAGCTCGCAATCGGTTTCGCCGCCCTCACGGTTCCTGCACAGATCGTCCTGGGCGATCTGCATGGTCTGTCAGTGCATGAGCATCAGCCGGTCAAGCTTGCGGCGATCGAAGCCTTCTGGGACACGCAGCGCGGAGCGCCGCTGATGCTGTTTGCCTGGCCGGATGAACTGCACGAGCGCAATCGTTACGAAATCGCCGTGCCGAAGCTCGGCAGCCTCATCATCACGCACGATGCCGACGGCGAGATTCGCGGGCCTGAAGGAAACGCCGCGCAACGAGCGCCCGCCGGTCGCGCCGGTGTTCTTCGCGTTTCGAGCAATGGTCGGCGTCGGCGTGCTGATGCTGCTGCTCGTCATCGCCTCCGCGGCTCAATGGCGACGCGGTCGATTGACGGAGTCGACCGGCCTGTTGCGCGCGTGGAGGTTGATGACGCCGGCCGGATTCATCGCCGTGCTCGCCGGCTGGTACACGACTGAAATCGGCCGACAACCGTATGTGATCTACGGCGAGATGCGCACGGAGGATGCGTTGAGCGCAATCGACGCGGCGAGCGTCACCGCATCGCTCGTCGTGTTCGCCACTGTGTATCTCTTCGTGTTCATCGCCGGGACGTACTACCTGTTCAAGCTCCTGCGCAAGGGCCCGCAGCCAGTCGAGCAGACGTTGCTGCATCCCGAAGACATGACGGCCGCCCGCCCGTTCTCTGTCTCGGTCTCGGAAGAAGCGGCCGAACCGCCTTAGCGCGAGCCTCGTTCTGACGATTCACGATTCACGAGTCACGGCTCACTCACCAAGACACGCTCACTCACCAAGATGGAATCCGTTCTCCCCGTCGTCTGGTTCGCCATCATCGCGTTCGGCGTGCTCATGTACGTGCTGATGGACGGGTTCGTGCTCGGGATCGGCATCCTCGCTCTGTTCGCCGACGAACCGCAGCAGCTCGATCAGATGATGACCACGGCGGCGCCGATCTGGGACGGCAACGAAACCTGGCTCGTGCTGGGCGGCGCCGGACTATTCGCGGCGTTCCCGGCGGCGTACGCAACCATCCTCCCGGCCCTGTATCTGCCGGTGCTGTGATGTTGATCGCTCTCGTCCTGCGCGGCGTCTCGTTCGAATTCCGGTTCAAGGCGAAGACATCGAGGAAGCTCTGGGGCGTGTGCTTTGCCGGGGGCTCTATCGCGGCCGCGTTCGCGCAGGGAGTCATGCTGGGCGCAATCGTTGAGGGGCTTGCCGCTGGCGCATGGCAAGTATTTTGGCGGGCCGTTCGCGTGGTTCGGACCGTTCCCGATGCTGACCGGCGTGGCTGTAGTTTTCGGCTACGCGCTGCTCGGCAGCACCTGGCTGATCATGAAAACGAGCGGCGCCCTGCAGAGCATCGCTTACACGCTGACGCGCCCGCTTGTAGTCGTCGTCGTCGCGTTCATGGGGCTCGTGAGCGCCTGGCTGCCGTTCCTGAGCGGTCACATCATGACGCGCTGGTTCGAGAGCGGGAATTTCCTGTGGCTCTCGCCCGTCCCGGCGCTGGCGCTGGTCAATGCAGTGTGGTTATGGCGGGCCGTAACGCGCCGCGCCAACTACGCGCCGTTCATACTCGCGCTGACGTTCTTCGCGCTCGGCTTCGTCGGTTTGGTGATCGGCATCTGGCCGAATATCGTCCCACCCGATCTCAGCATCTGGGACGCGGCTGCGCCGCCCTCGACTCAGGCGCTTCGTGCTCGTCGGCACGCTCATCATCCTGCCCGCCGTCCTCGGCTACACGTGGTGGTCGTACTCGGTGTTCAGAGGCAAGGTCGCGGCCGATAGCGGGTATCACTGAGCCGCGTCACGCCCTCAGGCCAGATGTACTAGGATGTCCGCGCGCCAGGCGCGGCGGCTGACGACACGACGCCGTGTATCAGTAGGGCCGTACCTTTCGACCTGCGCCGCCGCCGCCGAACAGGTCCCTGCGCAAACGCGCCTCATCCGGTAGCTGTGTGTTTCGCATGATCCACCCCGATGTCATCGTCGCCGCAGATCGACCGATGCTTGCACAGCTCGATTGGAAACAACAGGCGCCCTTTCGGTACATTCTTCGCTCACGCTCAGGCGCGACATGACAGATTTCCGGAAACGCTCGTTGGCGGAGATCCTGCAGGAGGCGCAGACGATGTCGCCCGCGGAGCAGTTGAGCTTCGTGCGCAGGGCCTGCTCCGAAGATGAAGCGCTGTATTCCCGGGCCATAAGCGAATTGCAGTCGCAATGGCCCGGCGCCGACGACTTCGCGCAGGACCCTCCTGTCGACGTGGCAGGCGAGCAGATCGGGCCCTACCGGATTGTCCGCAGTCTGGGAGCGGGCGGCATGGGCGAGGTCTTTCTCGCCGAGCGCGCGGACGATCAGTTTCGCCAGCAAGTGGCGATCAAGCTCGTCAGGCGCGGCCTGTTGTCGCGCCAGACGCAGGGTCGATTGCGCCAGGAACGTCAGATTCTGGCGTCGCTCAATCACCCGAATATCGCGCGACTCTACGACGGCGGCGCCACGGCGGACGGCACGCCCTATATCGTCATGGAGTTCATCGACGGCGAGCCGATCGACGTCTACTGCGACAAACGCCGCCTGACGATCGAGGGAAGACTGCGCCTGTTCATGACGATCTGTTCCGCGGTGCATCGTGCGCACCAGAATCTGATCGTTCACCGCGACCTGAAGCCCTCCAATATTCTCGTCACTCGCGAAGGCGTACCGAAGCTCCTCGACTTCGGCATCGCCAAGATGCTCGATGATCGCGACATGATGTACACCGTCGCAGTGACGCAGGCGGACGTCCGCGTCATGACGCCGGATCACGCCAGCCCGGAGCAGATCCGCGGCGAGCTGATTTCCACCGCCAGCGACACCTACGTACTCGGTGTGCTCCTTTATGAACTGCTCTGCGGCTACAAACCGTTTTCTCTGCGCGGCTCCAGGCTGGCGGACCTCGAGCGTGCAATCTGCGAGGAGACGCCTCCCTCGCCCAGCGCCGCCGTTGCGGCGGCGATGCAGTCGTCTCCCGCGGAGATCGCTGAGATCGCCGATCAGCGATCCTCCAGCCCATCGAAGTTGCGGCGGGATCTCAAGGGCGATCTGGACAATATCTTCGCGATGGCGACGCGAAAGGAGCCTGAACGACGGTACGCCTCCGCCGAACAGTTCGCCGCCGACGTCGACAGGTTTCTGCGCGGCCTGCCTGTCAACGCGCGCGCGGACGCCTGGACCTATCGCACGGGTAAGTTCCTCCGACGACATGCGGCCGTCGCCGCACTTTCACTCGCGTCCGTTGCGTTGCTGGTGGGCTTTACAGCAACGACTTACATGCAGTCCCGGCGAATCGCATTCGAGCGCGATATCGCGCAGAACCAGCGCGTGCGGGCCGAGGCAGAACGAGAACGCGCCGAAGCGGTGTCCACCTTCCTCATCGATTCGTTTCGTCTCGCCGATCCGTCGCAGGCTCGCGGCGACGCCATCACAGCGCGCGAAATCCTCGACCGCGGCGCCAAGCGCATCTCGACGGAGCTACGCAGCCAGCCGGATCTGCAGGCGACGCTGCTGGACACGATCGGAAGCGTATATCTGAGCCTCGGGCTGCCCGAGCGGGCGCAGCCGCTGGTTGAGCAGGGACTGTCCATCCGGCGCGCCCTCGGGGTGGAGAGCGTCGACGTCGCGCGCAGCCTTTACAGCCTGAATCGCGTGTACGAGAAGCAGGGCGATCTCGAGAACGGCGGAGACGCTCGCGCGTCAGAGTCTCGCGATGAACCAGAAGCTCACCGGCGCCGACAGCCTGGGGACTGCGGAGAGCATCTGTCGACTGGGCGTCGTTGAGTATGAGCGAGGCGAGCTGAGCGAGGCTGAGAAGCTGTTCAATCGATGTCTCGAGATTCGCACGGCCCGTCTCGGACTCAATCATGAGCAATTGACGATCCCGCTCGACAATCTCGCGCGAATCGCCCAGGACCGGAGCGACTATGCAACGGCGCACAAACTCCTGGAGCAGGCGCTCGCCATCGACAGGCGATCGCGAGGTGATGACTCATCCGCAGTACATCCGTCACCTCTTTCATCTGGCGTCCGTAACCGAAGATCAGGGAGACGCCGTGGGGGCGCATTCCCTCTATGAGCAGTCGCTCAAGCTCTACAGCCACGTGCTCGGGCCCGAGCATCCCGAGACGATCGATGCGATGAGCGCGATGGGCCTGTTCCTCATGAGCATCGACAAGCTGGATGAATCGCAAGCGATGCTGGAAGGCGTGCTGAAGACGAATACGCGTATTCGCGGCGCTCGCCATGCGTATGTCGGCAATGATCTGGAAAATCTCGGTCGCCTCGCCCTGCGCAGGAAGCAGTTCGCGAAGGCGGAGGAGCGCTTCAATGAGGCCCTGAGCATTTATCGCGAAACTTTGCCGCCCGGCCATGGGCTGACCGCTGCGGCGTGGACGATGCTCGGTCGCACCCGACTCGCTCAGAACAAAGCCCGGGAAGCGGAGGACGCGTTCACAGCGGCGCTCGACGCGTGGCGGATTGAATACGGCGAAGGCAGCATCGGTTACGCACTCGCTGAAGCGCTGCGTGGCCGCTCATGGATGCTGCAAGGTCGCTTTGCGGACGCCGAGAGCGCGCTCACGCATACATATCCCAGGTTTGCGAACTCGCAGCGAAAAGCCGATCGTGAGATGGCGAGGGACCTGCGGCGATGGATCGAAGTGGTGTATGAGAAGCTGGGGCGTCCTGAAGCAGCGCCCAGATACTTCGCGAGCGTCGGCGGCGCACACTGATCCGTGGCGCCGTCCGGAAGTTCGATTGCCTCAGCTATGGGACGAGGCGCAACATCCGGCGATCTTTCCAGGCCCTCGACAACGATTAACAACCTGAGACCGAGCGTGGAGAAGGACATGCGTATTCTCATCGACGACGCGGCCACAGCGACATCAAAGGGCGCACGCGGCCGGGCCGCGACCGCCGTGAAACGCGGCAGATCGACGGCCGGGCAGATCGCGGTATCGTGCGGTCCGCGCAAGACCGGCGCCGACAGGGAATGCGCATGCGCCGGCGTCGATCTCGACGATCAGCCTGAACACGCCGCGGCGGCGCTCGACGCGCTGGGCGTCGCGCTCATGAATCGCGGATGCCTCGATGAAGGCGCGAAGCTTGTTGAGCAGGCGCTGCGCATTCGGCGAAAGCTCTTCGGCGACGATCATCCGACCACTGCTCTCAGCCTCAACAGCTATGCGCGTGTGCTGCGCGAGCGCGGCGAGCTGGCGGACGCGGAGAAGACCTCACAAACGGCTGTGAGAATCAATCGTGGGGCATACGACGGTCATGGTCTGCCCGTCGCCGTTTCGCTGTACGAGCTCGGGGTGATCCACCTCAACCAGGGACGCTACGAGGAGGCGGAGGCGGCGGCGATCGAGGGTCTCGGCATCTTGCAGAAGCTTGGTCTGGACGATACCGATCCTCACACGACCCGCCTGATGGACATCCGTGGACGCGCCGAGGCGGCGCGCGGCGCGCTCGACGCAGCGAGCGCCACGTTCGAGGCGCTGCTGAAAATCGATCGCGCCCAGGTCGGCGCGGACCATCCGAAATACGCGACGCATCTTGCGAACTTCGCGAGCGTGAAGGAATCGCAGAAGCTGTATCGGCAGGCCGAAGCCGGCTACCTCAAGGCCATCGACGTCTACGCGAACAAGCTGAAGCGCAGATGTCATCCCAACCTGATCGATATGTATGCGAATCTTGGATCACTTTATCTGGCGCGCAACGCCAAACCCACCGACCTGCGCGAGGCCGCCCGCCATCTGAACGAGGCGCTACGCCTCAATCTCAAGCTGCGCGGCCCAGGTCACCTGCTGGTCGCGAACGACTACGCAAATCTGGGGCGACTGCACTACAACACGGAGGACCGCCGCGGAGCGCTGACCAATTTCATGGCGGCGCTGAGGATCTATGAGAAAAGCGTCCGTGGCGGCTCGATCCCCGGCGACTTCATTTTCATCGCCGAAGTGCTCACGTGGATCGGGCGAGCGCTCGTCGAAGGCGGCACAGCGGGCGAAGCCGCCAAAGCCGAACCGCTGCTCGAGAGAGCTGCGCCGATCTGGAACTCGCACTGCGAGGCAGGGCGAATCGGCGAAGCAATCGCCGAGGCCTGCCTCGGACGTGCACTGCATCTGCAGAACAAGGACCCAGCCCGGAGCCGTGCGCTACTCACAAAGGGCTATGACGTACTGAGCCAGGAACTGGGAACGGATGACGAACTGGTCCAGCAGATCCGGGGCTGGCTGGATGAACTGGACGCGCGCACCGAGGCCGCCTAAAAAAATCGCCGGCGGTCTCGCGACGGCCGGCGTAACTCACGGGGGAACAGAAGTTGGGACTATGGTCGCCGTGAACGCCGGTCTCGACCATTGGCTTAAAGGGCGAAGCGACTCCTCCCTTTAGTCACATTGCATCGCACCAAAGGGCTATTGGCGTAGCCCTTGGCGCGGACGTACGATGGCCGCCACAGGAACCGGGAGACCAGCACCCACCCTGCAGGCACGGAAGCCCTGCACAGCCACCGGCAGGAGTGACTCGGGGTACGCTTCATGAACATCCTCATCGTCGATGACCATCCATTGTTCCGCGCCGGCTTTCATGCCGTGCTCGAACAGAGTGCGCTGCATGCAGGCGTGCGCAGCGTGTCCTCGGTGCCGGAAGCGCTGCAGGCGCTGCAACGCGACGGCGATATCGGGCTGGTGCTGCTGGACATCCATCTGCGCGGCGACGACGGCTTCAATGCGCTGAAGACGATCGGCGAGCGCTTTCCGACGACCGCGTGCATCATGATTTCAGGCGATGAGCAGCAGGCAGTCGCTACACGCGCCGTCTCTGCCGGCGCATCGGGCTTCATTCCGAAGTCGTTCACGGCGGATGAGATGATCGCCGCGATTCAGAAGGTGCTCGCGGGCGACGTGTTCGTACCCGCCGCCGCGCATCTCACGCAAGCGCCCGACACCACAGGACTCACCCTGCGGCAGCTCGAAGTCATCAGCATGCTCGGCCGCGGGTTCTCCAACAAGGAAATCGCGCGGGCGCTCGATGTCGCCGAGCGTACGGTGAAGGCGCACGTCAGCGCGGTGTTTGAAGCGCTCAATGTTCGCAACCGCACGCAGGCCGTACTCGTGGCGCAGCGTCGCGGCTTTCTGCCCGCGACGTCCACGACCCCCTCTACGTCCACGTACGCCGCCGTCCGCTGACCGCGGATAGGTTCCGTGGACGCCGCTCTCCAGCGACGCGTTGAGCAACAACGCGTCGCGATGCTGTATGGAAACACGCTCGCGCTGTCGAGTTCCGCGTTGCTCATGGCGGCGCTCATCGTCGTCATCGCCTGGCCGCACACGCGCTGGGTGAATCTCGCCGCGTGGAGCGGCTCCGTCCTGCTGGTTCAGGCGCACGTTCAGTGGCTTTCATTCGCCTATCGGCGCGCGAACGATCGCGACACCGCGTCGCGGGAATGGGGGTGGCGCCTCGCGTTCACCGCCGCTGTGGCAGGCGTGGTCTGGGGCTCCGCCGCGTTCGTCCTCGTCGGTTCCGAGCAATCGCTGACGATCGCGCTGATCTCCGCCTGCCTTGCTGGGCGCGCGACGATCAGCGTGATGACGCACGCCTACTTCCCGCCGGCGCTGCACTCTTTCGCTGTTCCGATCTTCGGTCTGCTTGCCCTGCGCTATATCTCGCTCGGGGGCTACGACAACGCGGCGCTCGGCGTCATGTGGATTGCGGTGCTCGGCTACGTCGTCCTGTTCGTCGATCGGCAGTCGCGCGCGGTCGTCACGCAAATCCGCCTGCGCTACGAGAATGAGCAGCTCGTCGGGCAGTTGCAGCAGCAGAACGAACTGGCTGAGCAGGCGCGCGCCCGGGCTGAAGAGGCGAGTCGTTCCAAGTCGCTGTTCTTCGCCGCCGCGAATCATGACCTGCGCCAGCCGCTGCATTCGCTCGGCCTGTTCGCCACGGCGCTGCGCGCCGGCTCAGACGGACGCGCGAGCCGCAAGCTCGTCGATCAGATCCTGCAATGCACCGAATCGCTCGAACAGTTGTTCGACAATCTGCTCGACATCTCGCGTCTCGACGCCGGTCAGGTCGAAGTCAAGCGTGAGGTCGTGGATGTAAACGCCGTACTCGATCGACTGCGCCACACGTTCAGCGAACAGGCTCAGGAAAAGGGGCTCAGGCTGTCGGTGCACGGCTCGAAAGCGATGCTCACGACCGATCCGACGCTGTTGTTCCGCGTGCTGTCGAACCTGGTCTCGAATGCGATCCGCTACACGGACCGTGGCGGCGTCGTGGTCGGTTGTCGCCGGCGCGGCGGCGTCGCGAGCGTCGAGGTCTGGGACTCGGGGATTGGCATCCCTGAGGAGCAGCACGAGCGCATATTCGAAGAGTTCTATCAGCTGAACAACCCATCGCGTGATCGCACTCGGGGCCTGGGACTCGGCCTCGCGACAGTTCGGCGCATCGTGCAGCTGCTGGATCATCCGTTGCGACTGCGCTCAACAGCTGGCCGCGGCTCACGTTTTGCGATCGAAGTGCCCATCGCCGACCCATCCAGGATCCATTCAGTCTCGGCGACGGTCGAACAGAAGGTCCCCAATCTGATCGGCGGCAAACTCATCGTCGTCATCGATGACGAGGAGTCTGTCCGTCTCGGCATGCAGAGCCTGCTCGAAAGCTGGGGCTGCAACTCCGTCACCGCGATAGATGCAGCCGAGGCGCTGCGGGGTCTCGGAGCGCGCACGCCGGATTTCATCATCGCGGACCTGCGATTGCGTGGCGATGACAACGGCATCGAAGCGATCCGTCAGTTGCGCGCCAGTCTCGGCGATTCGGTTCCGGCGGTGGTGATCTCGGGCGATACCGCGACGGAGCAGCTTCGCAAGGTCAGCGCCGCAGGCCTCACGATGATGCACAAGCCGCTCAAGGCTGTGCGGTTGCGCGCCTTGCTCAACCACGAATTCGCAAGGCGCGGCGAGCCGAGCGCCGCCGCCGCGGCGCATTAGCCCGACAACAAGGCAAGAGTTGACGGGACTTGCAGGCCGAACGACTGCAAGGGCCCTCAGAGTTCCTGCTTTGTCTTTACACCGCAGTCGGCATTCACTCCGCCGCCGGCTATGCTGTCTGCACACCCTGACGGCGCTCAGCATCGATGAAATTCAATCCGCACAGGCCTTCTCCCGCAGCGTCCGGCGTGCGCCTCCAGAAGGCTATGGCCGACGCGGGCATTGGCGCGCGGCGCGATTGCGAGGAAATGATCACGGCCGGCCGCGTCAAGGTGAACGGCCGCGTGGTCACGGCGCTGCCGTGCTTTGTCAATGCGTCGAACGATGTCGTTGAACTCGACGGTGAAGTCATTGATCTGCCTTCCGCAGCCGTCGCGACGCCCTCCGAGCAGTCGCCCAAAACGCATGCGTTCACCTACCTGCTCATCAACAAGCCCAAAGGCGTGATCACGACGACGCGCGATCCGCAGGGCCGCCGCAACGTACTCGATCTTGCGCCGCCGGCGCTGCGCCGGGATGAACGGCTGTTTCCGGTCGGTCGCCTCGACGGCGATTCCACCGGGCTGCTGCTGCTGACGAACGACGGCGATTTCGCCTTTCAGCTGACGCATCCGAAATTCGGAATCGCCAAAGAGTACCGTGTGCTGTGCGCCGGCCTGGCAAGCGATGAGCAATTGCAGAAGCTCCGACGCGGCATGTATCTGATCACGCCCGGGGCCGACGGAACGAAGACGACGAAGAAGGCGTCGATGGAGTCTGTGCGCATCATCAAGCGCTATGTGGATCGCGCACGCGGCGACCGCACGTTGCTCAGCATCACCCTGCGCGAGGGGCAGAACCGCGAGATACGGCGACTGCTGGCGCGCGTTGGTCTCAAAGTGCGCGAACTGGAGCGCGTAGCAATCGGCCCGCTGCGCGCAGGCGATCTCAAACCGGGACAGGCGAAGCTGTTGGGCAAGAAAGACGTTGAGCGCTTGCGCGCCGCGATCCTGTCGAGCGGTTAGCGGTTGGCGGTTAGCGGATGGTTCAGATACGCGGTTCGCGAATCACGCGGCTCACTGTCGACTCTGATTATCCGCCATCCGCCATCCGCTATCCGCTTCTGTCTTGATCGGCCGTATGAGGCCTTCCTGCGCCACGGATGCGACCAACAGACGCTTGCGATCGAAGATCTGCGCGCGCGTCAGGCCGCGGGCGCCGCCGGCGAAGGGGCTCACGGCGTCGACGAGCAACCATTCATCCGCGCGGCAGGGTCGATGGAACCACATCGCGTGGTCGAGGCTCGCCATCATCACTCGACCCGGGAACATCGCGCCCCGGTGTTGCATGAGCGCGGTGGACACCAGGAAATAGTCGGAGAGATACGCCAGCCCCGCCATCTGCGTCAGCGGGTCATCCGGCAGGCGCGAGCGTGACCTGATCCAGTACAGACCGCGCGTCCTTGCCGGGCTTGCCGAGGAAGAAATCCTCCGGACTGACTGGCTTCAGCTCTACGATCTTCTGCTCGAAGGAGGCTTGCGCTGCGCCTTCCGGAAGTTGCGCTGCGTATTTCTTCACGAGTTCGACGATATTCAGCAATTGATCGGGATCCGGCGCATCGACGTCCAGTGTAGCGGCGTGCTCGTACCCTCGTTCCTGCCGGTGAAACGAGATCTCCATATGAAAGATCGTTCTGGCCCGCTGACGCGCCACGACGCGTCTGGTTGAAAAGCTGCCGCCGTCGCGCGTCAGCTCCACGTCGTATATGACCGGGATGTCGCTCATTCCCGCCAGAAGGAAGTAGCCGTGCAGCGAATGCGCCGTGCGGTCGGACTCAACCGTCAGCGCCGCCGCCTTCAGCGCCTGGCCGAGGATCTGCCCGCCGAAGAGCGATCGATTCCTGTTGATCTGATTGACGCGGCTGCGAAACAGATTGACGTCGAGTTGCTCGAGCTCGAGCACTTCATGCAAGTGTTGCGGAGCGGGCGGCGGCGAAGCGCTTGATGCGGTCATGCGACGAGTGTAGCAACAGCCGTCCGCCCGTGTGCATTGTCCGCAGCCTGGATACGAGACGAACAGATCGCCCAACTCCGTGACTGAAACGGCGGCAGGACGCGTTGAGATGACCGACGATTCTCGTTGCATTCACCTCCGTCAGCCGCGGCGTCGTTCAGCGCCGCTTACAGGACGCCGACGCCTGACGGCGGGTCCGCTTCGCCGGCGCTCGCCCGACGCTCACCGGCAAGCGGCCGCGCCTCACGCACTTTCGCTACTCCCGCCGGGCAATTTTCGCTACCCTCTTCCGCTGCAGACGATCGCCGACGCTCGAGTACGCACATTCGCCGGAGGGGGCATGTTCAGCCGACTTGGAAATCTGATCAAAGGCTTTTTCTCGCTGTTCATCTCCGGCATGGAGAAGCGCAATCCCGACGCGCTGCTCGAACTCGAGCAGGAAAACCTCCGCACGCAGATCGCGACCTTCAACCAGGGTCTCGCCACGCACGCCGGACTATGCGAACGCATCATGGGGCAGGTGCGCAAGCTCGAAAGCGAGCAGAAAGACTTGCGCGCGAAGACGGCTGCGCATCTGCGCGCAGGCAACAAATCGGCGGCCGGCCAGTATGCGCTGCGACTCCAGACGATCGAGGCGCAGCTCGAGGAGAACCGCAAGCAGCTCGAGCAGGCGGAAGCAACCTACAGGAATCTGGTGAAGGCCCGCGACGTCGCCGTTCAGACCGCCAAAGCCAAGATCGAAGGGCTCAAGGGCGCGATCAACGACATGCGCATGAATCAGGCGATGGCGGAGATTCACGAGATGGCGTCGGGGATGATCTCGAACATCGGCGGCGCCGGCGACACGCTGAACCGTCTGCATGAGATGGTCGAAGAAGAACGCACCAAGGCCGCCGGCCGCGCCCGGATCGCGCGCGACTCGATCGACATGACCGAGATCGACGTCAAGGAAGCCGAGATGACGGCGCTCGCCGATCAGGCGCTCGCCGACTTCGCCGCGCGCGAGGGTATTTCGCTTCCGGGCGAACCCGCAGCGCCTGCGCCGCGCACGATGGGCGCGCAGACGGAGTCGCAGGGCTAGGGGGGAAGCATTCCGGCGCGGACGATCGTTGCGATGGCGAAGGCCCTGCTGGTTCGCGCATGAACCCGCTCTGCTTCGATCGCCGATGCTCGTGAGCTGCGTGGAAGCCTCTACTGCCGGGAACCTCTGAAAAATGCCTGCACCGCAAGGAGCTCCAACCTGGGCGAATGAACTGGCGCTCGCCTACGAAAGCGGCGCCCATGGCCAGTTCATCCTTTACGGCAACGTGCATGATCGGATGGCGGTCGGATCGCGTCTGGTGAGCCTTGCGAGCTATATCGAGAATGATCTGCTCGCGGGTTTCTCCGTGGTGCTCTCCTACGATCTCGGCAACGGCCTCACGATCGAGCGCGGCGGCGACATCATTGAGAAGTGGGGCGGCGCCGATCTCAAATCACCGCCGCGCGAACCGCTGCCGGCGATTCAGTACATCAGCCGCTATCTTCGTTATCTCGGCAACCTGCGCAGCCTTGGCCGCGAGGTCAAGGAACATGTCGCCGTCATCCTGCGCGGCGTCGATCACATCGTGCCGGCGGACGGCGCCGGCTTCGAACACGGCAGCCTCACGAGCCTGTTGCGCGAGTGGTCTTCCGAGGCGCCGTTCAGCGACCTGCCCTTCATGAGCATTCTGATCGCCGACAACTTGAACGACGTCGAGCCGATGATCGCGCACAGCGCGGACATCTCGCGCGTTCGCATTGCACTGCCGGAGCAGCAAGCGCTCGAGCGCGCGCTGTCGTTGCTCAGGTCGCAACAGCCCGGAGCGTTTTCCGCGGATGCAGATCTGACGCAGACCGCCGCTGCGCTCGTGGGCGTCACCGTTTCTGCGCTCGAGAGTCTCGTGAAAATCCGCGACCACGCGGATCAGTCGCTCGGTCCCGCCGATCTGACGCGCGTCAAGAAAGAACTCGTGGAGCGTGATTCCGCAGGTCTCGTCGAATTCATCGAATCGAAACGCACGCTCGATGACTATCACGGCCAGGACGCGTTGAAACGCTGGTTGCGCCAGGACATTGCGCTCTGGCAGGCGGGCGATCTGAAGGCGCTGCCGATGGGCTATCTGCTGTGCGGTCCCGTCGGCACGGGCAAGACTTTCCTGGTCGAGTGTCTCGCAGGCGAGGCGGGCGCTCCTGTCGTAAAACTCAGGAATTTCCGCGATCGCTGGGTGGGCTCGAGCGAAGGCAATCTGGAGAAGATCTTCAGGCTCGTACGCGCCCTCGGACGCTGCATGGTGTTCATCGATGAGGCGGATCAGACGCTCGGACGACGCGACGCGGGTAGCGGCGACAGCGGTCTGTCGGGGCGCCTGTATTCGATGATCGCGCAGGAAATGGCGGACCCCGCCAATCGCGGCCGTGTGCTGTGGATTCTCGCCTCCTCGCGACCCGATCTCATCGAAGTCGACCTGAAGCGCCCCGGCCGCGTCGACGTCAAAGTGCCGCTTCTGCCGACGAGCACTCCCGCCGAAAGCGCACTGCTGATCGGCGCGCTCGCGAAACGTTATGGGCTGCAGATTGCGGACACCGAACTGACGCGTCTCGCAGATCGCATGCCGACGCTCCTGACGCCCGGCGCGGCCGAAGCGCTGGTTGTGAAGGCGTATCGTCGCTCGCGCACCGAAAACGTGAGCCCAACGAGCGCGCTCGAATCCTGCCTCACCGGTTATCAGAATCCCGTGCCGGCGGACGTGCTTGAATTTCAGATGCGCATCGCGGTGCGCGAAGCCACCGATCTTGCGTTCGTGCCTGCGCCGTTTCAGAAGTACGCGGCGCAGATTCCTGCAGCATGAGCGGCAAGCGCTCCTACCTCGCCGCCGCCTTCAACGCGCGCCCGTTCGGCATGCCGATCCCGCCGAACTGGTTCGGCGTCGCGGCGTTCGCCTTGCTCGGCGCTTTCATCAATCCGGGATTCTGGCTGATCGGCGCAGGACTCGAAGGCCTGTATCTGTGGGCGCTCTCGAAGAATCCGCGCTTCCGTTCCATCGTCGACGCGGAAGCCGGTGAAACCGACTGGCATTCCCGATACCGCACGCTGATCGCGACGCTCGGGGCGAGCGCGCGCGAACAGCAGGACAGCATGGAGCATCAGGCGAGCGAGATCGTCGATCTGCTGTCGCGTACCGGCGCCTTCGACTCACAGATGAGCGACGTGCGACAGCTCGCGTGGGTGCATCTGAAATTGCTCGCCGCGCACGCCTCGGTCCTGCAGGTCATCGCCTCGGCGGAGCGCGAACATCGCAACCTCGAAGAGCAGGAGCGTCGACTCATCGATCGGCTCAGCGCCGGCGTCGACGACGAGCTGAAGCGCAGTCTCGAACAGCAACTGGAAGTCATCCGCTCGCGTCGGGCGGCTCACGCGGATGCAGGACGCCGGCGCGAACTGCTCGAGGCCGAACTCGAACGCCTGCGACAGCAGGTGTCCCTCGTGCGCGAGCAGGCGCTGCTTGCGACGGATGAAGGCAGCGCCGCCGCTTCGCTCGATTCCCTTTCTGCGTCCCTCAACGAAGCGAACCGCTGGCTCAAAGATCAGCGCGAACTGTTTGCGGGACTCGACGACCTGACCGACGAACCGCCGCCGCCGGATTTGCTGCGGCCGAAGACGCGCGCGGGCCGTCAGAAGGTAGCCGAATGAACACAGCGCGCCGGTCACTGGCGCCTGGCTACTGGCCAGAAGCGGAATTGTGTCCAGAAGCGGCGCCGCGTTCTCTGGCCAGTAGCCAGTAGCCTTGATAGGAGACCATGCACATGACTCATCTGCGTTCACGTCGCGCCGCCCGCGGCTCTGCGGCGGGCAACATCATCACGCTGGTGTTGCTGCTCGGAATCATCGGGCTCGGCGTGTACCTGTGGCTCGGCAAGAAAGGGGGCGATGACGCCAGCTCAACCGTGGCTGCAGGCGAGACGTCGCAACCCGCACGCGAACCTGACGGCGATGCGCCGGCGCCGATCGAACCGATCGACGCGCCGTCCCTCGAAGCCGCAGCTGCGTACACGCCGAAAGACGGCGTGCTGCAGATCGACATCAGCGAATACGCAGGTTATGGCGGGCTCATCGTGGCGAACGGCGGCCTTGAACCGAATCCGGACTCCTTCTTCGCGAAGGAGTATGGATTCAAGGTGAAAATCTCGATGAGCGAGAGCGAGACCTGGTCCCCGCTCAACAACGGCCGCCTTGCTGCAACAGCGACGACGACGGACGCCCTGGCGGTGCTGGGTCGGCAGTTTGACGCGGTCGTGCCGGTCCAGATCGGCTACTCACGCGGCGCCGACATGGTCGTCGTGGATCGCGGGGTCGCCTCGATCAACCAGCTTGCCGGCAAGGTGCTCGCCGCTTCGCAATTCAATGAGAGCGAATTTTTCATTCGGTATCTCGCGCAGGAAGCCGGCCTGCCGGTCACGGTGTTGCGCGACCTGGATTCGCGTCCGGCTTCGGGCGAACTCGGTCTGGTCTTCTACGAAGACGCCTTCGTTGCGTGCGACGCCTATGAGCATGAACTTGCGCGATCGCAGCCTCGACTCAACGGCTGCGTCGGCTGGACGCCGCGCACCGATGAAGTCGTCGACAAGTCGAACGGCGCCGCGAAGGTGCTTACTTCGAATCGCAATCTGCTGGTCATCGCCGATGTCCTCGCGGTGAATCGCGGCTTTGCAAAGGCGAACCCCGACATGGTGCGCGGCCTCGTCCACGGCGTTCTGGAGGGCAACCGCCGTCTGCGCGATCAGCAGGCGGCGAACATCGGCGTGGTCGCCAAGGCGTTCAAATGGTCGGAAGACGAAGCCCGGGATGAGCTTGCTCACGTACACCTCGCGAACCTGCCGGAAAATCGCGCGTTCTTCGCCGGCACTATCGATTCGGCCGGCTCGTTTGGCGGCATCTTTCAGTCATCGGTGCTCGCCTACGGCGCTGCGATCAAGAATCCGACTGACCCTGCACGCTTCATGGACGTGAGCTCCCTGGACGCGCTCGCAAAGAAGGGGTTGTTCGCAGATCAGAAGATTGCGATTGCTCCGATCCGCACGGCGACGCAGGCGTCGCTTGAAGGCGATCCGCTCCTCAGCAAAGACATTCGCTTCTTCTTCGAAGCGAACTCGGCTGCGCTCGACAAGGAGGCGCCGCAGAACGCGGAGTATCTCGACACCATCAAGCGCTTCCTGCAGGTAAGTCCAGGGTCCACTGTAGTGCTGCGCGGTCATGTCGATAACGCGCGCGTGCCGGAATTTCGAGAGCAGGGCGGGGAGCAACTCGTGAAGAACATGGCGCTGAAGGCGATGGAATTGTCGCGTCAGCGCGCCCTCGCGGTGAGCGAGGCGCTGCGCCAGCGCCACAAGGAAATCGATGCTTCACGAATCGAAGCGGTCGGCCGCGGCTGGGAAGAACCCGCCGGCGCCGAGAGCGATCTCAACCGCCGCGTCGAGGTGCAGTGGTTTACCCTTGAGTGAGCGGCGGACAGCGGACGGCGGACAGTGAAAGACTCCAATGGCGGCGCGCGGGACTCTTCTCCTCACCGTCCGCTGTCCGCCATTCACTTCTGTCAGTGTTGCACGGCTTTCTCGGCGCCGATGCCCGTATTCTGACGAACGTAGAGCTCTTCCCAGAGTTCCTGGGCCCTGCGGTCGCGGCGCCAGAGCAGCGAGCCGATAACCACGCACAGAAAGCCGAGCGGGATCGAATAGACGCCAGGATTGCGAAGCTGAATGAGCGGCGCCGAAAGGCCGACAAGACTCGTTTCCCGGCCTTCAAGGTTTTTTAGCGCTTCCTGCGCGGACCGCAGAGCCGCCTGCGCGTCCTTGCGCGCGGATTCCGCCTGCAACCGCGTCGTCTCGTCGCTTGCCTGCGAGAGCGCGACGTCAATTTGCGCGAAGCGCGCCTGCGATGCATCGATGGTTTTTTGCGCGGCCGCACGCTCGAGCTTTGGATAGCTCATATTGGGCGAAACCAACACGAGCGCCACCGCCGCGATGGTGCCGACGAGCATTCCGAGAACGATGCCGCCGGTATTGCATCGCTTCCAGTAGAGCGTAAGCAGCACGCACGGCAGATTGCTCGATGCCGCGACGGCGAATGCGAGTCCCACGAGATGCGCGACGTTCTGTCCCTTGGCCAGGATGCCGATCACGATCGCGAGCGCGCCGACGGCGACCGCGCTGATGCGCGCTGCGCGAACCTCTTCAGTCTGCGTTGCATGCTCGCCCTTCACGACGCCGACCCAGATGTCATGCGACATCGCCGAGGCGGACGCGAGCACCAGACCGGCGACGACTGCGACAATCGTTGCAAACGCGACTGCGGCGACGAAGGCGAGGAAGAAGTTGCCGAGCGCAGAATCCGCGCCGCCGCCGACGAACTGCGCCAGCAGGGGCGCCGCCAGATTGCCGCCGCGATCAAAGCTCGCAATGGTCGCTGCGCCGACGTTCAACGCAGCGCCGTTGCCGATGATCAGCGTCAGCACGTAGAAGCCGCCGATGATCGCCATCGCCCAGATCACGGACACGCGCGCCTGATGCGCGTTCGGCACGGTGAAGAAGCGCATCAGTATGTGCGGCAGTCCGGCGGTGCCGAACACGAGGGCCATACCGAGCGAGATCTGATCGATGGGATTCTTGAGATACAGCCCCGGCTCGAGAAACCGTTGACCGAGTTCGGCGGGCGTCATGCCTGTACTCGCATCGCCGAGGAGCTTCGCGACCTGCGCCTGGGTTTTCGGATCGCCGACGACGGCCTGCAGAAAGTCGGGCAGACTGAACCCGTACGGCGCCCACGTGAAGATGACGAGGACGACCGATGCGATCACGAGGAGCACCGCCTTGATGATCTGCACCCACGTCGTTGCAACCATGCCTCCGAACACGACGTACGCGAGCATCAGCACGCCTACCGCGACGACCGAAACCTCGTAGTCGATGCCGATCAGCGTCTTGACGAGCACGCCGCCGCCGACCATCTGCGCCGTGAGATAGATCGTCGACACGGTGATCGTCGAAACCGCCGCCATCAGCTTGGCGGTCTTGTAGTGATTGCGAAACGCCAGGATGTCGCCCAGCGTGAACTTGCCGATGTTGCGGCAGGGTTCGGCGATCACCAGCAGGACCGTGATGTACGCGACGAGCCAGCCGACCGAATACATGAAGCCGTCATAGCCGTACAGCGAGATCAGGCCCGCGATGCCGAGAAACGACGCCGCCGAAAGATAGTCGCCGGCGATCGCCCAGCCGTTCTGCAGACCGCTCACCGAACGGCCGGCGGCGTAGAACTGCTGAGTGCTCCGCACGCGCTTGGCGGCGAGCCACGTCACATACATCGTCAACGCAATGATCGCGGCGAAGACGCTCAGCGCGAGGCCGCCGAACCGCTCCGGCACCGCACCGCCGGTGAACATCGCGAAGGCGTCGTGGCTGTGCGCGAGCAGCGCAAGCGCGGCGCCCGAGGAAACAACGGACGCGCGCGTCATGCCGGATCTGCCTGCGCCGACCGGCTGACGTCGGCGGCGATCGCATCGAAATGGCGGCTGGCGCGCCGCGAATAGATGAACGCCACCGCCCATGCGACGATGAATTCCGAGAGAGCGAACAGCAGTCCGATGTTGACGGGCCCCCAGACGCTGCTTTCTGAACAACTCGGTCCAGTACGCAGCCCCGATCGGCAGCAAAAAATAGTAGACCACCGAGAACGCCATCAGCCCCCAGAGAAAGCGGCTCTTGCGCCGATGCAGTTCCTGAAAGCGCGGATGCGCTTCGATCGCGACCCAGTCAATGCGGTTGCTCATGGTTCAACTCGACGAGACGCCCACCATGACTCACGTAAAACACAGGATGAAGCGACTATGAGATTTACAACCGATGCAAACCCGGTCTTCGCATCGTTTTCGCAACCCGTGATCGGCGCGCCTCGCGCCGATGGCTATTCTCCTTCCACGATCGCCTGATACGTGAGCGCCCGCGACAGGCCGCGCAAGTCAGGCATGCCGTCTCCGCGGTGCTGGATCATGCCGACGACAATGAGGTCGTAGACGGGATCGATCCAGAACCACGTACCGGCATAGCCACCCCAGTAGTAAGTACCCTTACCGCCGTAGCCGCCGCCGGCGGCGGGATCCTCTACAACGGCGAAGTCGAGGCCGAAGCCCGTGCCAGGCGACATTGTGCTCGCCGAAGCAGGCAGCATGTTCGTGCGCATCAGCTTCACAGTGAGCGGCGACAGCAGGCGCTGGCCATCGAGCTCACCCCCGTTGAGCAGCATCTGGCAGAAACGCATGTAGTCGGACGCGGTCGACGCCAGTCCGCCGCCGCCCGAAGGCAACTTCGGCAGCTTCGTGTAGTCGGCGCTCGGATGCGCAATCGAGCTTGCGCTCCTTGTCATAGGTGTAAAAGGCCGCAAAGCGATCCATCTTTTCGGCCGGCACATAGAACGCCGTATCCGTCATCCTGAGCGGATCGAAGATGCGCTCCTTGAGGAACTCAGGAAATGGCTTGCCCGACAGTTTTTCGACGAGATATCCCTGCACGTCGACGGCGAGGCTGTAGTGCCAGCGCTCACCCGGCTGGAACAGCAGCGGAATCTTCGCCAGCTTGTCGATCATTGCCTGCATTGGCTGATCCGGATCCATGACGTTCACGCCGGTATACGCCTTGTCGACGACCGTTCCGCCGAAGACTCCATAAGTCAGTCCCGCGGTGTGGGACATCAGCTCCCGCATCGTCATCGGATGATCCGGCGCGACTTCCGAAGCGGCGCCCGTGGCGGGATTCGACCTTCGCAACCTTGAGATTTGCGAACTCCGGAATGTGCTTCGAGACAGGATCGTTCAGCTGCCACTTGCCTTCCTCGAACAACATCATCATGGCGACGCCGGTAACGGGCTTCGTCATCGAGTAGATGCGGAAGATCGTGTCCTTCTTCATCGGCGCGCCGGAAGCGACGTCCCGTTTGCCGCTCGCCTCGAAGTGCACGACCTTGCCGTCCTTCGCAACCATCGTCACGACGCCGGAAAGCTGGCCGTTGTCGGACAACGCCTTCATCTCCGCCGTGAGGCGCGCCAACCGTTGCGAGGACATGCCCACGTTTTCGGGCCGCGCCGCGGACAGGTCGGCCGCGCCGGCGACTCCGACGACAAGGGCGAGCACAAGGGAACACGCAAAGGATCGCGCAAGCTTCATGGAAACCCTCCCCGGAGACGGAAATCGGTGTTGTTCGAATGAGCCGAGTGTAAGCGCACCGCGGGCGGTAAAGGAACTGCTGGAAAGACTTCGCTCCGTCGAGCATCGATAATGCGCCGGTGAACTCCGGTGTCGCCCCACTGCCGATCGACGATGCACTGCCGGCTCTGCGAAGCGCACTGGCCGCGCATGCGAACGTCGTGTTGCAGGCGCCGCCCGGCGCAGGCAAGTCGACGCGCGTGCCGGCGGCGTTGCTGGATGAACCGTGGCGCCGCGAGCGCAAGATCGTCATGCTCGAACCACGCCGTCTCGCCGCACGCGCCGTCGCGATGCGCATGGCGTATCTGCTTGGCGAACCTGTCGGACGCACCGTCGGGTTTCGTACGCGATTGGAATCCAGAATCAGTCGCGACACCCGGATCGAAGTCGTCACCGAAGGAATCCTCACGCGCTGGCTGCAAAACGACCCCGCTCTGGAAGGCGTTGCGGTCGTGATCTTCGATGAGTATCACGAACGCAGTCTGAACGCGGATCTCGGCCTCGCTCTGTGTCTCGATGCACAAGGCGCGCTGCGCGAGGATCTGAAACTGCTGGTGATGTCGGCGACGCTCGACGGCGCCGCTGTTGCGAAACTGCTTGGCGAGGCGCCGATCGTCGCCGCTCCAGGACGAGCCTTCGACGTCGAGACTCGCTGGCGTGAAGCTCGCGCCGGAAGTCGGACGCCTGGCGACCGGCGCGGGGCGAACGATATTGTGAGCGACGCCGCCCGCGCAATTCGCCGGGCGCTGGAAGATGACGAAGGCGACATCCTGGCGTTTCTGCCGGGGCAGGGCGAGATCCGGCGCGTACAGAGAGCGCTCGACGACGGCGGATTGCCGCAACGCGTACGCATTGCGCCGCTCTACGGCGATCTCTCGGGCGATGATCAGGACGCGGCGCTCAGTCCGGCCAGAGCGGGCGAACGTAAGGTCGTCCTCGCCACGAATATCGCCGAGACGAGCCTCACGATTGAAGGCGTACGTATCGTCATCGACTCCGGCCTTGCGCGTCGCTCGCGCTTCGATCCGTCGACCGGCATGAGCCGACTGGAGACGGTGCGCATTTCACGCGCCTCGGCCGATCAACGCCGCGGACGCGCCGGCCGCCTCGAGGCAGGCGTGTGTTATCGACTGTGGACTGAAGGTGAGCACGCAGCGCTGCCGGCGCAGACGCCGCCGGAGATCGTCGAGGCGGATCTCGCGCCCCTGGCGCTCGAGCTTGCGAACTGGGGCGTCAGCGACCCGCAGACACTGCGTTGGCTCGACGCGCCGCCTGCCGCCGCATTCGCGCAGGCGCGCGATTTGCTGCGCGCCCTGGATGCGCTCGATCGCGACGGGCGCGTCAATGCGCACGGGCGCGCTCTTGCACGCATCGGCGCTCATCCGCGACTCGCACATATGATCGTACATGCGGCTGAGCTCGGCGCGCGACGCACGGCGCTCGAGATCGCGGCTGTGCTTGGCGAGCGCGATCTGCTGCGCACGACCAGCCCGCAACGCCACGTGGATCTGCGTCTCAGGCTCGAGGCTCTTCACGGCGGCGCCCTGCCCGCGGACCTTCAGGTCGACGCCGGCGCGCGGCAGCGATCGTTGCGCAGCATCGACCTGCTTGCACGGCAAGTCGACTTGCACGCCGGTCACGATGCGCCGCGGGACGAAGCGGACGTCGGCCGCCTGCTCGCCCTCGCCTACCCGGACCGGATCGCACAATCTCGCGGCGGCGGTCGCTACCTGCTGTCGAGCGGTCGCGGCGCGCAACTGCCAGGCGCGCAGAGTCTCGCGCAGTGCGAATTTCTGGTCGTGGCCGATCTCGATGCGGGCGAGCGCGACGCGATGATTCGCCTGGCTGCGCCGATCGCGCGAGAAGCGCTCGAGGCGGAATTCGCGGATCGCATTGAACGCCGGGAACGCTTTGAATGGGACTCCCGCGACGAGGCCGTCGTTGCGCAGGACGAGCGCTGGCTCGGCGCATTGAAGCTCGCCGAAAAGCGTATCGCCACTCCCGACAGCGCCCGGATGAGCACTGCACTGCTGGTCGGCGTGCGCGACCTCGGTCTTGGCGTCCTGCCGTGGACGAAGGAGGCGCGGGCGCTGCAGGCGCGCATGAGTTTCGCACGCCGCATCGATGTGCGTCCGACGAGACCCTGGCCGGATGTGGCCGACGCCGCGCTCGCCGGGACGCTGGAAGAGTGGCTGGCGCCGTACTTAGCCGGCATGTGCCGACGCGAACATCTCGCGCGACTAGACTTGTCGTCAATACTGCTGTCGATGCTCGACTGGAGTTCGCAGCAGCGCCTCAACGAAGTCGCGCCGACGCACCTGACTGTACCGAGCGGCTCACGAATTCCGATCAACTATTCGGGAGACGATCCGAGCGTTGCAGTCCGGTTGCAGGAAGTTTTTGGACTACGCGTCACGCCGGCGGTCGGCGACGGCCGCGTGCCGTTGACTCTGCAGCTGCTTTCGCCTGCGCACCGCCCTGTGCAAGTCACCAGGGACCTGTCGAGCTTCTGGTCGCGCGGCTACGCCGAGGTGAGGAAAGAACTCAAAGGCCGGTATCCGAAACACTACTGGCCCGATGATCCACTGACCGCCGAGGCGACTGCACGCGCGAAAGGCGGAAGGAAGTGAGGGCGTGGGGACGTAAGGACGTAAGAATCGAGCCCGATCCTCACAGGCGTCTTCTCCGTCCTCACGTCTGACCGTGCAAACTGCATCGGCGGCGCGCCGGGTCCGCCGCCCACGCCTCCGGCGGCTGCAACTCAACGGCATGGCCTCCATCGCGGAACGTGTGCAGAATGCGCACATTCAGTTTGGAGGATGTCGCATGCCGGCGTCGCGCGCCGAGTTGCTGGTGTCCGGTCTGCCGGCGATGGCGACTTGCCCGGCTTCGGACTCAACGACAACGTGATCCCCAACGAAGGATAGGACCTACGTCGCTGTGGATCGCACCGCAATGAGAGACATGATGACGCCGCGATAGCCGCTCCCGCCGCCGGCTGCACGACGTCCAGTGAGGGCAGAATGAACAACGAACTGCGCGAGCGCCTGGCTTCGCTGCACAACGAGCTCGCCCGCACCAGCGCCGTAGATCCGCAATCGCGCGAGCTCCTGATTACGCTGCTGAGCGACATCACACGGTTGCTCGGTCCGTCGTCATCACGCAGCGAGGACGAACAGCGTTCCGTCGCCGAGCGCCTGGACGAGCTTGCGGTGCAGTTCGAAGCGGAGCACCCGGCGCTCGGCACGGCGATCCGGCAGGTCGTCGACACGCTGGCGAAGGCGGGCATTTAGGGAAGCGGAGAGTTTCCAGGAATGAGCGCATACGACCCGAACAACGTTTTCGCCAGAATCATCCGGGGTGAACTGCCGGCGTTCAAGGTCTACGAGGACGAGCGCGCGCTTGCGTTCATGGACGCCATGCCGCAGTCCGAAGGACACACGCTGGTCGTTCCCAAGACGAGCGCACGCAATTTCTTTGACATCGAGCCGGCCGCGCTCGCCGAGCTCATCAAGACCACGCAACACGTCGCAAAAGGCGTCCGCAAGGCGTTCGATCCGGCAGGCATGCGCATCTTTCAGTTCAACGAGACCGCCGCCGGCCAGACGGTTTTCCACATCCACTTCCACATCGTTCCGTGCTACGCGGGCGTCGAACTCAGGGGCCACGGCCGCGACTTCGGGGACAAGGCTGTCCTCGCGCAGCACGCGGAGCGTATCCGCCAGGCGCTCGAGCGCGTTGTGAAGTTGTCTGTTGTCAGTTGCGCGCAAGCGCAGCTCCACTGTTCTGACGCGCAACGGTCAACGCGGAACGGAGAACCGGGCCCCGAGCGTCGTCGCCGAAAGCGGCCGTTTTGCGCTAGGCTCCCGCCTCCCCGATCGCAATTGGACGTGGACGCGCCGATGAGCCAGAAGGTCTACAAGGTTCCCGAAGACTTCGCCGCCCTCGCCCACCTGAGACTTGCGGACTACCAACGGCTGTATCACGAGTCCCTGCGCGATCCGAACGGTTTCTGGGCGCGGATCGGTCGCCGCCTCGACTGGGTGCAGCCGTTCTCGAAGGTCAAGGACACGAGTTTCGATGAGCGCGACTTTCGCATTCGCTGGTACTACGACGGCAAGTTGAACGTCGCCGCGAACTGTCTCGATCGCCATCTCACGAAACGCGGCGACAAGACGGCGATCATCTGGGAGGGCGACGATCCCAAGCTCTCCGAGCGGATCACCTATCGGCAGCTGTACGAACAGGTGTGCCAGTGCGCGAACGCTTTGAAGTCGCTCGGCGTCAGCAAGGGCGATCGCGTCACGATCTATCTGCCGATGATTCCGGAAGCGGCGGTCGCGATGCTCGCGTGCGCCCGCATCGGCGCGGTGCATTCAGTCGTCTTCGGCGGCTTCTCCGCCGATTCGCTTGCGGGACGCATCGCGGACTGCGGATCGAGCCTCGTCATCACCGCCGATGAAGCGATCCGCGGCGGGAAGCGCATCCCGCTCAAGACGAATGTCGATCTCGCGCTGACGGGCCGCGACACGCACAGCGTGAAACACGTGCTCGTGATACGTCGCACTGGCGTTCGCGTGCCGATGTACGCGCCGCGCGACAAATGGTTCGATGAAGCAGTGGCGAGCCAATCGAAGGAATGCGCCGCCGAGGCCGTCGACGCGGAAGATCCACTCTTCATCCTGTACACGAGCGGCTCCACGGGCAAACCGAAGGGCGTGCTGCACACGAGCGGCGGATATCTCGTCTACGCCGCGATGACGCATGAACTGGTATTCGACGTGCGCGAAGACGACGTGTTCTGGTGCACCGCGGACGTGGGCTGGGTGACGGGCCACAGCTATGTCGTCTACGGACCGCTCGCAAACGGCGCGACCACCGTGATGTTCGAAGGCGTGCCCAACTATCCCGACGCGGGCCGTTTCTGGCAGACCGTCGACAAGCACAAAGTCACGCTCTTCTATACGGCCCCGACGGCGATTCGCGCATTGATGCGCGAAGGCGAACAGCCGGTGAAACATTGGTCGCGCGCCTCATTGCGGCTGCTGGGCTCGGTGGGCGAGCCGATCAACCCCGAAGCGTGGGAGTGGTATCACCGCGTCGTAGGCGACGCTCGCTGCCCCATCGTAGACACGTGGTGGCAGACGGAGACGGGCGGAATTCTCATTTCACCCCTCCCTGGCGCCATCGATCAGAAACCGGGCTCCGCCACGCTGCCATTCTTCGGCGTGCGGCCTGCGATCGTCGACAATGACGGCGCAACGCTTGAAGGCGCGTGCGAGGGCAATCTCGTCATCACCGACAGCTGGCCCGGACAGATGCGCACCGTGTTCGGCGACCACCAGCGTTTCATCGACACCTATTTCAAGACATTCCCCGGACGCTATTTCACCGGCGACGGCGCCCGCCGCGATGAGGACGGCTACTACTGGATCACTGGCCGCGTCGACGACGTGCTCAATGTCGCGGGCCACCGTCTCGGCACCGCTGAAATCGAAAGCGCGCTGGTCGCGCACGCCAAGGTGGCGGAAGCGGCGGTCGTCGGTTGTCCGCACGACATCAAGGGCCAGGGCATCTATGCGTACGTAACGCTGATCGTCGGCGAAGAACCGACCGAAGCGCTGCGCACGCAGCTGCGCGACTGGGTGCGCAAAGAGATCGGCCCGATCGCCTCACCTGATTTCATTCAATGGGCTCCGAGCCTGCCGAAGACGCGTTCGGGAAAAATCATGCGCCGGATCCTGCGCAAGATCGCAGCGAACGAACACGACCAGCTCGGCGATGTGTCCACGCTCGCCGATCCGGGCGTCGTCGACAGCCTGGTGCGCGAGCGGATGAACCGGGCGGACACACCTGCTGAAGCTGTGAAGAAGGAGACGAAGAAAAGAGCCGCGAAAGACCGCAAAAAAGAGGGATGAGGGCAAGGCGTGGAGGCCCAACGATCTCCGATCGACTGGCCTGTCGCTTTGCATGAGCAGCGAGGCTGCCGGCGCTGCAAATTTTCCTGGTTTCTTTTTTGCGTCCTTCGCGGCTCTTCTCCGCTCCTAGAACAACCGGCCGGCGCCCGCCAGGCGCGGGCGATAGTACTCGTCGTCGAGCATGCGCAATTCGACAGGCCGGCCGGTTTGCGGAGCATGGATGAAGCGGCCTTCGCCGGTGTAGATCGCGACGTGCGACATGCGCGAGCCCTTGATTCTGAAGAACAGCAGATCGCCTGGCTCGAGACCGCTCATGCGCACCGGGCGCGCGGCTGAGAATTGCTCGGCCGCGGTTCGCGGCGCATGGATTCCCAGTTGGTCATGAATGAATTGCACCAGCCCGCTGCAGTCGAAGTCCGTCGGGCCTGCGCCGCCCCACTTGTAAGGCGCGCCGAGCAGCGAAATCGCGCGCATGGCTATCTCGTCGCCGATCGACGCCGGCGGCGAACTGACTTGCGACGGCGGCGACGACGCAGTTCGGCTCACACTCGACGGTGTGGACGAGCACCCCTGCAGCATGAAGCCCCATACCAGACACGACAGGCAGAGCAGGTGTGCGTTGATCCGCGCCATGACGATCTCTCGACGTGAGAGGATGCCCCAGCATCACGTTAAATACCAAGGCATGAACGCCGTCTGAACTTACCAGGCGGTTGAAAAACTGTTTCAACCTCCGGTAAATCCGGACCCTTTGTCGACATCCTGTTATCTCGCACGCCTGCCGGGCGTGCATGGTAGTGTGCAATCTGTCATGGGTTTTCCGACGTAATCATGCGCATCTGCATTGCACTGTTGCTCTTCGGCGTCGTCGTGTCAGGCCATGCGGCCGAACGTGGGCCGTGGTCGTCGGTCCAGGCGGACGCCATTCGCGGTCATGTGGAGTTCCTCGCGAATGATCTGCTCGAAGGACGCGCTGCAGCCTCCCGGGGGTACGACATCGCGGCGGCTTACGTCGCCGCGCAATTTCGTGAATCCGGGCTGCAGCCCGACGGCGATGACGGCGCCTACTTTCAAAGCGTGCCGCTGCTCGAGGCGACGCCGGTGCTGCCGGGATCGAGCGCGCAACTGGTGCGCGATGACGGCTCGCACACGTTCGAGTACAGCACGCACTACCTCCCTTCGGCGGATTTCACATCGGCGAGCTCCACGCTGACAGCCCCTCTTGTTTTTGCGGGCTTTGGCGTCGATGCGCCTGAGCTCGGCCATGATGATTTCGAGCACATCGACGTCACGGGCCGCATCGCTGTGGTTTTCAGCGGCGCGCCCGCAAAGTTTCCCCATGATCAGCGCGCTTACTACTCCTGGACCCAGAAGAAATGGACGACGCTGATCGAACACGGCGCAGTCGGGCTGATCACCGTCGATTCTCTCGTCGACGCAGCAGCGTGTTCCGTGGGAGCGCAGCGTCGCGATGAGCTGGACGCCGCAGATGCGCTGGCTCGATGCGGACGGCAAGCCGCAGAACGCCTTTCCGGAATTGAAGCTGCGCTTCCGCTTCAATCACGAATCCGCGCGGACCCTGTTCGAGGGGGCGTCGCTGGATCTCGACCAGGCGCTGGCCGCCGCCGAGGCGGGGGCGCGCGCAGGGCTTCGAACTGCAAGGCATGATGACGATGTCGGCAACGACCGGACTGCGCCGTACAGAGAGCGCCAACGTGCTTGCGATGCTTCCCGGCGTCGATCCGGAACTCAAGAACGAATACGTCGTGCTCACGGCGCATCTGGACCATCTCGGGCGCGGAGCAGCCGTTAACGGCGACTCGATCTACAACGGCGCTCACGACAACGCTGTGGGCGTCGGCATATTGCTGGAGATCGCACGGGCGCTGCGCGCAACCGATGTGAAGCCGAGGCGCTCGATCGTATTCGCAGCAGTCACCGCAGAGGAGAAAGGTCTGCTCGGTTCCGACTATTACGCGAATCGCGTGCAGACGAGCGATCGACGCGTCGTCGCGAACATCAACATCGATATGCCCATGATCTTCGCGCCTCTGCGCGACTTTGTTGCGCTGGGCGCCGAGCATTCATCTCTGGGCGCACTCGCCCGCAACGCCGCCGGAGCGTTCGGGTATCGCCTGAGCAAGGACGCCGCGCCGGAGGAAGTGTCGTTCATCCGGAGCGACCAGTTCTCGTTCATTCGCCAGGGCGTCCCCGCGATAGCCATCAACGGCGGCTACCAGGCGCGCGATGGGAAAACGGATATCCCCGCACTGATGAAACAGTTTCGCGAAACGCACTACCACCAGCCGAGCGATGAAGCTGATTTGCCGATGGACTACGCGAGCGTTGCAGACCTCGCGCGCATCAATCTGCGCATAGCGCTCGACGCCGCCAACGCCGCGCGTCCCCAATGGAACCGCGGCGATTTCTTCGGAGAAAAGTTCCAGGCGCCCTCACCCTGACCCTCTCCCTCGGGGAGCCGCTCAAGCGCTCCATGCGCCCGCGGCATTCGCACATCCGTGTGCAGCAGAGGCCGCGCGCAGCGCGGGTGAGGGTTGTGACGCACGTCACGCTTTCCCGCTCGCACCCGCAACCTCCCTGCGCGACCGACTACATTCCGCGCGGGACGAGGATGGATACGGGAGCGGCCATGACCATGACGGATGAACTCGCCGAACTGCGTCAATCATTCGACGAGTGCGACAGCAACGGCGACGGCTGGATCGTGAGCAGCGAGTTCAGCAAGCTTCTCAAGGCTCTCGATGCGGACCTCTCCGACGACGAATGTCTGCTGGCGTTCGAAGTGACGGATGACGACGGCGACGGCTCCATCAGCTTCGAAGAATTCATGGGCTGGTGGACGGAGTAGATCCCGTCCTCGACGCGACAAGCATAGGGTCCGGATGACCTTCGCCCAAGCCGTCCCTCATCGAGCGACTGGCTAACCGGCAAACTGGCATACAGGCCAGAAGCAAGATTCTTTCTTGCCAGTTGGCCGGTTGCCATGAGCCAGTGGGCCCTGACAGAAGAAGACATAACCCGGACGCATTCGTGACGGGGCGCGCAGATCAGACAAGCATTCGAGCGAATGCGAGTTTCCCCTAGGCACAGCGCAGCGCGTGCGCCCTACGCTTTCATGACCCCGCGCCGATCCACAGTGAATGGAGGCAGTCATGAACGATCGACAGAAAGAGAGCCTGCGCGTCGGCGACCCCGTCAAACTCAAAGAAAGCCACATCGATATGCGCGGCGACGTGTGGCACCTGCGCACCGGCCGTTATGTCGTCGTTCGCTGGGATGACGAGTGCCGGACCACGCACGCGGAGAGCGCGCTCGAGTACGACGCCTCACGCAGCCGGGCGGAATGGAGCCGGCATCTGGCGCACGAGGATCGCGACCGGTAGTCGGTCGATCGGCAAACCGGCTAACTGGCGACTGGCCCGAGTCCGGAATTGCTCTGACTGTTGGCCGGTGAGCCAGTTGGCCAGCAATCAGTGCATATACGCGCCGCCATTCACGTGAATGAACTGCCCGTTGATGTACGACGCATCGTCTGAGGCCAGAAACACATACGCCGGCGCCACTTCATAGGGCTGCGCCGGCCGCTTCATGGGATTGTCGGCGCCGAACTTCGCCACGTCCTCCTTCGAGAAGCTCGCTGGAATCAGCGGCGTCCACACCGGTCCCGGCGCGACGCCGTTGACGCGGATGCCGCGATCGATCAGTTGCTGAGCCAGCGAATACGTCATCGCCTGGATGGCGCCTTTGGTCGCCGAATAGTCCGCGAGCTTCCTGTTGCCCCGAACGCCTGTAATCGATCCTGTGTTGATGATGCAGCCGCGCTCGCCCATGTGCTCGAGCGCCGCCTGCACGAGAAACAGGTAGCCAAAGACATTCACACGAAACGTTTTCTCCAATTGCTCCTCTGAGATGTTTTCCGGTTCCTCTTCCGGATACTGTTGCGCCGCGTTGTTCACGAGAATGTCGAGCGATCCGAATCGCCCGATCGTTTCTTCGACGGCCCTCGCGCAAAAAGCTGAATCACCGACGTCGCCTCTGATGAGCAGGCATTCGACGCCCTCCGCTTCGACAAGTTGCTGTGTGTCCTTCGCGTCCTTTCCCTCATCAAGATAGATGATGGCGAGAGAAGCGCCCTCGCGCGCGAAATGCAGCGCCACGGCGCGGCCGATGCCGCTGTCGCCGCCGCTGATCAGCGCCACGCGGCCCTCGAGTTTGCCGCTGCCGCGATAATCCTCCCGGATCGACGCCGGCTCGGGCGTCATGTGCGTCTGCCTGCCAGGCTGATGCTCCTGGCGCTGTGCGGGCTGCGGTTTGTCTTCCTGCTGCGTGTTGGTCATCTCTTGATCTCCGGAAGAGTGGAAGTGAATAGTGACTGGTGAATAGCCAGAAGTCGGCGCGCCGTGGACTTACAAGTTACTAGTCACTGAATCACTGGTCACTTCAATGTCAGGACGCCTTGCGCCGCGCGCTGCGTGTGCGCCGTTGCGAACGTCTTGCGCGGGCTCTTGCGCGCCGCGCCGCCCTGTCCTTTCTTTTCCAGGCTGCGCTTCAGAAGCGCCATGAAATCCACGACGTTCGTCGTAGCGCCGGCGCGCCTCGGTTTCCTCCGCCGCCCTGGGCGCCTTCACTTTCTTGCCGCTCTGGCGCGCGATCTGATCGTCAATGATCCGGCGCAGCTTCGAGCGAAACTCATCCTTGTAGCTTTCAGGATTCCACTTCGTCGTCATGGAGTCGATCAGCTGCGAGGCCATCTCGATTTCCTTCGCCGTGACGCGATGGGACTTCGCGGCGCCCTTGGCAGCGAGAACTCATCTGGCTGCACGATCTCCTGCGGGAAGCGCATCAGATCCAGAATGAGCGCGTCCTGGAGCGGCATCAGCGCACCGATGTACTGCCGCGTGCGAATGACGACGCGCGCGACGCCGACCTTGGCGGTCTTCTCCAGCACTTCGCGCAGCAGCACATAGCCCTTCTCGGCCTTCTTCGCGGGTACGAGGTAGTAGGGCTTCTCGAAGTGCATGGGGTTGATTTCCCCGCGGCTGACGAAGGCCTCGATCTCGACCGTCTCCGTACTCTCGGGGGCCGCCTTGCGAAGGTCATCCTCGTCGATGACGACGTAGTCGCCCTTCCGGTATTCGAAGCCCTTGACGATTTCCTTCCATGGCACTTCTTCTCCAGTGTCGCTGTTCACGCGCTCGTAGCGAATCGGTGCAGTTGTCGCGACTATCCAGCATGCGAAACGAGAGATCGACGGAACGCACGGCCGGATACAGTTTCACCGGCACGTTCAGCAGCCCAAACGAAATCGTGCCGTTCCATATCGGTCGCGTCATGAGAATTCCCTCGCGAAAGGAATGCGAAAGTCATGAAACGCCAGCGCGTGCGCTAAAGTTCTGCCGCGCTGGATCCTCGTACGGCTTGTCGGCCGAAACTGCCGCGAAATCCAACCGGCGCCGCGGCAGGAACATCCGCCGCGGAAGCGTGTTTCATTTCAATCACGCGACGTGCGCAGCGCGCGTCCCGCATCAGTGGAGCGCAGCATGATGAATGTGAGAGTGGTGGTCGCGGACGAACGCGAAGCAGATTTCTTCGATATCTCGGGGCGTCCACACGCCGCTTGAACCACGCGGCGGTCTGACGAACGAATTTGCAGGACTGAAGGATCGCGATCTCGAAACGGATCGGCCAGGCCGCGGCTTCGGGACGGCGGGCCGGCATGCGATGGACGGCGAACGCAGCACGGAACGGCATGAAATCGAACAGTTCGCGCGCGAGGTCGCGCGCACGCTCGATGAAGCACGCGTGCGCCGCGAGTTCGAACGCCTGGTCATCGTCGCAGGTCCGAAAATGCTCGGGCTGATCCGCGAATCGCTGCCCGCGACATGCCGCTCCGTCGTGGCCGCGGAAGTCGTGAAGGACCTGGTGCATCACGAGAGAGAAGCGATTCGCGGAGTCGTGCCGCGTGAAGCGTTTTTTGGTTGATCCACCTGACGGAGAACGACCATGCCGCAAGGCCTGATCGATCAACAGATCATCGCCCGCGCAGCGAACGCCGCTAGTTGCGGGAGCGATTCCGCGAACTCACAGAAATCATTTCGCGGCCCCGGGCCGAAAGGCTACGAGCGTTCGGATGAACGGTTCAGAGAGATGATCTGACCCGCGGCTCACCGACGATCCTCGCATCGATGCGATCGACGTGAGCGTCGAGGTCATTCAGAACGATCGTGCGGCTGACTGGCTCAGTCCACGATCGTCGCACGAAGTACGCGATTGAGGATCTGATCGATCGTTGCGGCGTGAAAGACATCGACAACCAGTTGCGCGTGCGGTCGGCTGACCGGCTTCACAGACAGCGCGACGAGCCCGAGCCGCCGCGAAACGCATTCGTTGCTACGCTTCGACGCCGCTCGCATAAGCAAAAAAAGAGGCCGTGCCCTTCAGCGCGGCCTCAAGTGCGCAAGCGTCATCACGGCGTCCGATGGGTTCTCAGCGGGTGCCCCCATCGTCCTGGGGAGGTCCATGTGACGTGTTGCGCAATGTTCCACTTCGCCCGTCTTCCACTCGACCAGCTGATTCCTGACGGCGTACGCCGCGATTTCGGCGTTGCTGCGCATCCCCATCTTCTCGAGGATGCGCGCGCGGTACGTACTCACCGTTTTCACGCTTAGTCCGAGCTCATTCGCCATCACTGCCGGCGATACGCCGCGGGCGATGCGGGTGAATACCTGCAGTTCACGCTCAGACAAGCGATTGTGCAGCGGGCCCTCTTCGTCGGCTGCGCACTCGGATGCAAGCAGCTCAGCGACGAGCGGCGTGATGTAGCGGCGACCCGAGCCCACCGCGCGCACGGCCTTCACCAGCTCTTCGGGCACGATCATCTTGGGTACATACCCATTCGCGCCCGCACGCATCAGACGCACCGCGAAGCTGCGTTCCGGATGCATGCTCAGCACCAGAATCGCGAGTTCGGGCCGATCGCGTTTCAGTTGTTTCAGCAGGTCGATGCCGCTTTGACCTGGCAGCGTGATATCAAGAACGACTACATCGACTTCCAGACCTTCGCGCAATTGTTCGAGGGCGTCCTCTGCAGAGCCTGCTTCGGCGACCACCTGCAGATCCGATTCCTCGGCAAGCATTTCGCGCACTCCTGCGCGCAGAATCGCGTGGTCATCAACGATCAGCACGCGCACCGGCGTGTGGACTGCCTGAAAGTTATCGCGGTTTTCGCTTTCGCGTACGTCAAGCATCACTGTGTCTCCGTGGGATTTCCTTCCAGTCCGCGCGCGCGCGCGGTTCCGGAATGTTCAACATCAAGATGGTCGTCGCCTCCCCTGTGTTGGCCGGCGCCTGCGTCATAGTCCATCGCCAGACCCTGCGCACGATATGCGTTCAGCCGGTTGTAGAGCGTCTTGAGACTCACGCCAAGCAACGCCGCTGCACGCGTCTTGTTTCCGCCGCACTTCTCGAGCGTCGCAAAGATCATCCATCGCTCGACGTCGGCGAGATTCGTTCCCACGGGAATGCGCAGCGAGTCGATCCGCTTCATCCTCCACGCGCGGCATTTCCATCGGCGACGCGGCGACGTCGTCGACTTCGAGCTGGCAGCCGCCGTCGGCCGTAAGCGGGATCTCGCCCGTGAGAGCAGTGGTTGCTTGATTCACCATAACGAGGTCGCCGGAATACACCGGGGGTGACTGACTCGTCTTTCGCCATTCTTCAAACCCCGTAGCTTGCTAAAAGCGCCCGCCGCCGGTCAGGTTTACCGGAGGCCTGAGAGTGAGGAAACCGCATGGGAGCGGGGAAAAGTTCCAATGGATCGCAGCTTTGTCGTACAAATGCGCAGACGGCGCCGCGAGAACGCTTTCTAGCCGGTCAACGGTAAGACGTTTCCTACGTCTCTGGGTTTCCTTCCCCGCGCAGGTGCAACAGCGGAATGAACGCTTCCACCACCGTTCCTCTGCCGCCCGGCGCACGCGAGATGGTCAAAGCGTCCGCCGACCTGGCGCATACGTTCGCGCATGCCGACTACGCCGTGCGACTTCGGCTTCGACAAGGTTTCGTCCATCATCGCCGACTCCGTCGTCGGCGATCGCGTAGCCGGACGCCTTCCGCTTCGCGGGTCCAGCTCGATCGCACTCGCCTCGCCTGCGCGTGCTTGGAAATGTTGGTGAGCGATTCCTGCACAATCCGATACAAGGCGATCGACCATGCCGGGTCGAGGTCATCGAAGTCCTCAACCACGTCGATCCTCGCACGGCATGCCCGTGCGCGGGTAAATTCGCTTGCAATGCGATTGCACTGCAAACGCGAGGCCCCAGATTGTCGAGCAGACTCGGGCGGAGTCCCTCGATCACTTCGTGCTTGAGCTCGACGGTTTCTCCCAGCAGCTGAATCACGCGCTGCAGGCGCTCGCGCACGTCCCGGGGACGTCTTCCGGCCGCGCGCCGCTGAATCCAGTTCAGATCCATCTTGATCGCTGTGCGATCGCTGCCCAGCGTGTCATGCAGCTCGCGCGCGAGCGAGGCCTTCTCTTCTTCGGACACACGGATGAGGTGCTGCGACAACTCGGTCAGCTCCTCCGTGCGCCGCTCGACGAGCTGCGTTGAGACCCCTGGTTCGTCTCGCGCAACGCACGCTCTGCGCCCTCGCGCTCGCGCCCCGTAACGCTGCAAACAGCTTGTTGAGACCGATGGAGCACCGCGACCGTGACGATCGTCGTGAGCAGCGCCACGCCGACGGCCACCCACAGGTCGCGCAGCACCTCGCGTCGCAAGGCTTCAACGCGCGCGTCCTCCTCCACCAGTCATGCGCTCGACGATGCCCCGCACGCGATCCATCGTGACGCGCGGCCCGGTCGGAGCTGGCGACGTCCGTGGCCGCCGTTCGGACCCGGCTGTGGGCTGCGTTCGATCGTCTGCTCGAGACGCAGAGATCGCCGCGGCGGTCACCTTCTCCGACCTTCCTGCAATGTCGCTGCTGGCGCTCGGGATTGTCGCTCGTCAGGCTGCGCAGCCGCTCGATCTCGTTGCGCCAGCCGCGCATCGCGCGATAGTAAGGCTCGAGGTAGCCGGTCTGCCCCGTGAGCAGGTAGCCGCGCTGGCCCGACTCTGCGGCCGTGAGGACCGATTGGAAGGTATTGAGCGCCCGCTTGATCTCGTAGGCGCGCGCATATCCCTGCATGCGACTCCATGGTCGCGGCCGCATTGATGATCAGGAACGAGGCGTTGACGACCAGCAAAGCCGATCGACAGGACGATGACGGCGATCACGTGCAGCGGCACACCGCTCGTGGTTGCGAGCGGCGCATCGTTCGGGCGGAAAGACAATTTCATCGCGCTGAATACAAGTCTGAAGACAGTCAGGGTGTAGCCGACCACGGGGGTCCGGCCAGTTCGCCGACCTGACCCCGATGACCGCCGCGGCTCAACGATTTCTCGCGACAGCTGACGCCGTGGCTCGCAGGCGACCTGGCCAGGGATGCAATACAACGTCTGCAAGCATTTTCCGGTTCCGCTGTAGGGCTTTGGGCTGCGTGTAAACGGCGACACGTCCGGCGAACTCGCGGGAATATGTGCCGGAACCTTGCACAACGTCGGCACGTTAACGACGCGCAATCGCACCTGTCGGTCGCTACAAGGGGACCGGGCAGGTCAAGGTGACCCCCGGCAGGTCGACTCCCTTGAGCCGTCAGTGGCTGAAAGACGCATCTGGACGCCCTGATGAGTTCATCGGATGCCATAGCACCGCAGAGGGTTCCTCCATGGCGCAGGATCGCTGAATCGGAACCAGGGCCCGCCGGAGAAGTTCTTTTCAAGTCACATTGAGAGTGAGGACGCCTGAGATGATGAAGATCAACGTATTCTGGATGATCGCTGCGGCGGGACTGGCGCTGGCGGGCTGCAACCAGGCCGAAGCTCCCAAGGATGTGCAGCACGACGTGGCCGACGCCCGCGCTGAAGCCCAACGTGACGTTGCGGACGCCCAGGCCGATGCGCAGGAAAACATGGCCGACGCGCAGGAAGACGTCGCCGAAGCGCGGGCGGACAATGACGCCGACGACGTCGCGGATCAGTCGCAGGACGCGGGTGAAACGGCCACCGACAGCAGCTACAAGGTCGCCCTTGCACAGGCGGAGGCCACCCACCAGGTCGCGACAGAGAAGTGCGACGCCTTGAGCGGCGACGCGCAGGACGACTGCAAGGAACGGGCGGACAACGAGCTCGAACGCGCCAAACGTGACGCTGAAATGCGTCGCGACGGCGCAGGCTGACCGCCGTGTCCTCACCGCTCGGGTACTGGGTTAAATAGTCGATCGGCAGTCATGGTAATTGTCGGTAGTTGTCATGCGATCGGCTAATCTGCACCGATAAGGGCTGGAGTCATTTTTCGATGGCAAACAGAACCCGGGCGACGTTGATTCTGGCGGCGATGCTCACGGTCGGGGTGGTTGCATGTACTTCCACCCCTTCGCAGCAACCCACCGGCCAGGCGATCGATGACGGCGTCGTCACCGCGAAAGTGAAGGCCGCGTTGATTGAAGATCCGGTCACGAAAGTGCATCAGATCAACGTCGAGACGTTCAAGGGTCAGGTCCAGCTGAGCGGCTTTGTGGAAACCGACGAGGCGCGCACCCGCGCACTTCAGCTTGCTCGTGACGTGGAGGGCGTGAAGCAGGTGAAGGACGCCATGCAGGTACGCAAGTCGACGAGTTGACTAACGAGGGCGGCGGGCGCGCGGCGCCAGAACCGACGGCGGGAAACGGGCCGATGACGTCGCCCGTTTTTTCTTGCCTTGCCAGATCAACCTCTGACCAAAGTATGTAGCAGAACCTCCCTACTCGTCCCCAGGCGCCGCATCCGCCGCCCGGACGCCAACGTATACTCCTGCGGTTCGTATGGAACTGTCTGAATCGAGGAGTTGCATCGATGACACGCAACAGAAAAGCTCTCGGGCTATGCACTCGCTGCGGCGGCGGCCGTCCTGTTCTCAGCGGCGCCCCTGGCGGCGAACGCGGCGGACGAGGCGAAGGTGAAGTGCGAAGGCGTGAATGCATGCAAGGGCAAATCGGCGTGCGCGACCGCGACCAGCGCTTGCGCCGGCCAGAACGCATGCAAAGGCCAGGGTTATCTCCAACTGACCAAGGCGGAATGCGAAGCCGCCAAGGCGAAAACCAAGCCTTCCTCATAGAGCCGTCGGGGTCCGGGCGCGGCGTCCCCTGCGGTGCGCCGCGCTCGATCCTTCATGACAATGCGTCCGTCGCCATTGGTCAGCCCGCCGCTTGGATACGGCCTGGGCGTCCGTCCGCAGCACTACGACGAGTTGCTGGGCCCGTTCGCCGGCAGCGTCGGCTGGCTGGAGGCGCTCACCGAGAACTATCTGGTTCCGGGCGGCAAGCCGCTGCATTACCTTGCGCGCCTGCGCGAGCGCTATCCAATCGTGCTCCATGGGGTCTCGCTCTCGATCGGCGGCGTCGATCCGCTGGACGAGCGTTATCTGAATGAAGTGCGTGCTCTGATCGACCGCTTCGAACCAGCCTGGGTCTCCGACCACCTGTGCTGGACGGGCGTCGACGGGGTCAACCTCCATGACCTCATGCCGCTGCCGTTCACCGAGTC
The DNA here is from genome assembly GCA_963723505.1 of uncultured Gammaproteobacteria bacterium. Lineage (GTDB taxonomy): Bacteria > Pseudomonadota > Gammaproteobacteria > Steroidobacterales > Steroidobacteraceae > Steroidobacter. The sequence continues at coordinate 325,346 of CAVRQU010000010.1, read as the reverse complement.
CGCCCTCCGTCACGTAGCGGCGCGCGTGGCGCACGTGCAGGAGCGGCTCGGCCGCCGGCTCACGCTCGAGAATGTGTCGAGCTATGTGAGCTTTACACAGGCGGACATGACCGAATGGGAGTTCCTGCGCGAAGTCGCAGAGCGCGCCGACTGCCGGCTGCTGCTCGATGTCAACAATGTCTACGTCAGCAGCGTCAATCACGGTTTTGATCCGCTCGCTTACCTGCGCGGCGTGCCCGTCGAGCGCGTCCAGCAGTTTCACCTCGCCGGCCATCGCGAGCAGAACGGTTATCTGATCGACACGCACGATGCGCCGGTGTGCGACGAGGTTTGGCGGCTGTTCCGGGCGGCGGTCGATCGCTTCGGTCAGATCTCGACGATGATCGAGCGCGACGACAACATCCCCGACCTGGAAACGCTGCTCGCCGAACTCGATCACGCACGCAGGATCGGCGCGTCCAAAGAGGAAGCAGCATGATTTCGCTTGCGGAATTGCAGCGGCAGTTCCAGCAGCACGTGCTGGCGGGCGATCTCGCGGTGACGCGCCAGATCAACGCTTCCGCGAATGTTCCAGCGCCCACGCGCCTCGCGATCTACGCAGACGCCTATCGCCTGCGGCTCATCGAGGCGCTCGGCGGCAACTTCCCGCGTCTGCAGCAGTGGCTGGGAGACGAAGCGTTCGCCGCCATCGCGAGACGCTATATCGACAGCCATCCTTCCGCGGCGCGCTCGATTCGCTGGTACGGCGCCGCCTTGTCCGCCTGCCTGGAGCTTTCGCACCCGCTGCAGCCCTGGCTCGCGGACCTGGCGCAATGGGAATGGCTGATTGCGGCGGCGTTCGATGGACGCGACGCTGCAGCGCTCGATAGCGCGGTGCTGGCCGAGGTTCCGCCCGATCAATGGCCAACATTGCGTTTCGAGTTCCACCCATCGATGCAGCGCATCGTGCTGCAGCACGAACGCACCGGCGCTGTTCAAGGCGCTGACGGAGGAGACGTCGGCGCCCGAGCCGCAGGTGCTCGAGCGACGACAGCCCTGGTTGATCTGGCGAAAGGACCTGCAGACGAACTATCGCTCGCTGGAGGATGCCGAAGCGACCGCACTTGATGCAGCGGTCGAAGGCGGCGGATTCGAGGATGTGTGTGATGCGATCTCCGCAGTGTGCGCGCCCGATGAAGTGCCGTTGCGCGCCGCGCGACTGCTCAAGGGGTGGATCGCGGACGGTTTGATTGTCGGCGTGCGAGCAGCCGCCCCTACCTCCCCTTGAACACTTCGGCGGTCTGACCGAACAAGATCCTGCGACTCTCCTCGCTAACCGGTTGCGTCGTCCCGTACTGCGCGGCGAGGTCATATGCCCGGACCGTTGCGGGGCGATGACGAACAGCCTCGAACCAGCGCCGCACGTTCGGAAAATCGTCGAGGTTCTGTTGCTGCCTTTTCCACGGAACGATCCAGGGATACGTCGCGATGTCAGCTATCGTGTAATCGCTCGCCGCACAGAAACGCTCGATCACGCAGCCGACGATCCAGCACGCCGTAGAGGCGATTCGTCTCGCGCGCGTAGCGATCGATTGCGTATGGAATCTTCTCCGGCGCATAGAGTCCGAAATGATGATTCTGGCCGGCCATCGGCCCGAGATTCGCGGCCTGCCAGATCAGCCACTGCATCGCGTCGGCTGCGCGCTCGCGAGATCCGCAGGCAGCAGCCGTCCGCACTTTTCCGCGAGATAGGACAAGTATGGCCGCCGACTCGAAAACGGAGATCGGTGCGCCGCCGTCGGAGGGTTCGTGATCGACGATCGCCGGAATGCGGTTGTTCGGACTGATCGCCAGGAAGTCCGACTGAAACTGTTCCCCTTTGCCGATGTTGATCGGAATGATGCGATGCTCGAGACCCGTCTCCTCGAGAAACATCGTGATCTTGTGGCCGTTCGGCGTCGTCCAGTAATAGAGGTCGATCATTGGCTGAAGGCCGTGGGCATGCGCTGCACCTTACAGATGTCTGACGGCCCGAAAGGCAAGGCGCCGCGAGCCACCCTAGAGAACCGGTTGGACTCGGGGGGTCCGAATCGTGAGCAACGATCCGGTGACTGTAGAAGAGCCGTTTGCTGTCGGCCGCCGCTTGCATTTCGCTCCGCCTCCCCGGTCACGAGTCACTAGTCACTTCTGAGTCGTATGTCTTTTGTATTTCCACCTCCGCCTGCTCCGTCAGTTGAGATCAAGGGTCGCGCTGACCCGCTTCCCCGTGCATCGCATCTATTGCGTCGGGCGCAACTACGCTGCGCACGCGCGCGAGATGGGCAGGATCCGGAGCGCGAGCCGCCGTTCTTTTTCACCAAGCCTGCCGATGCCATCGTGCCGAACAACGCCACGATTCCGTTTCCGTCGCGCACCGCGAATTTTCATCATGAGATCGAGCTGGTGGTTGCGATCGGCAAGGGCGGCAAGAACATCGCGGCGGCATGCGCTCTGATCATGTCTACGGCTACGCCGTCGGCAACGATCTCACTCGCCGCGATCTGCAGTTCGCGGCGCGCGACAAAGGACGCCCCTGGGATACCGGCAAGGCGTTCGACCGCTCGGCGCCTTTTACGGCGATTCACCCGGCCAGAGCGGACACTTCAGCAAAGGGCCGGATCTGGCTCAAGGTGAATGGCGAAATCACGCCAGCAGCCGATCTGTCGGATCTGATCTGGAGCGTGCCGGAGGTCATCGCCGAGCTGTCGACGCTGTTCGAGCTGGCGCCGGGCGACCTGATCTACACGGGCACGCCCGCCGGCGTCGGCGCTGCAAATCCGGTGACCGCCTCGAAGGCGGCGTCGACGGACTCGATACGCTGGTCACGATCATTGCTTAGGCTAGGCGCACGCCATGAGGCTCTACACACTGTTCGCAAGCTATATACGTTCTTCCGCAGCTCGCCGCGTTTCGCGTACGCATCGCGCTCAATCTGAAGGGCCTTAGCTACGAGTCGATTCCGAAAGCGCTCCCGAAGAACGAGCATCGCGCCGCGGACTATCTCGCGCTGAATCCGCAGGGCCTGATCCCCGCGCTCGACGACGACGGCGCCGTGCTGTCGCAATCGCTGGCGATCATCGAGTATCTCGATGAGAAGCACCCGACGCCGCCGTTTCTGCCGCGCGATCCGCCATCGCGTGCGCGCGTGCGGTCGATGGCGCTGGCGATCGCGTGCGACATTCATCCGCTCAATAACCTGCGGATGCTGAACTATCTGCGCAGGCCGCTTGAAACAGGACGACAACGGCGTGAACGCCTGGTACCGCCACTGGGTCTCCGAAGGCTTCCGGGGTCTCGAGCATCAGGCGCGGAACATTCAATCGGCAAGCGCTATTGCTTTGGCGATGCGGTCTCGCTCGCAGACATCTGCCTCGTGCCGCAGATGTTCAACGCCCGGCGCTTCGACACTGACCTCTCCCGTTTCCCGACTCTGGTCGCGATCAGCACGCATCTCGAATCGTTGCCGGAATTCGCCGCGGCACGGCCGGAAGCGCAGCCCGACGCGAAGTGAGCACCGGAAAGAGCTGCGAAAGACCGCAAAAAGGAATTGCAGAATGGTCCGATTCCCGATTCCCCGCTCCCGACTCCCGTTTCGCTTTCGATTTTTTTGATCTCTTTTGTGCGGTCCTTCGCGGCTCTTCTCCGGTTCTCTGCGACACTAGCAACAGCCAACAGGGGAGCTGAGGATGGATCGTCCGGGGAGTCTGGTGTGCGTCGGCATCGGCGTGACGCTCGGTTCGCACATCACGCCGCTCAGTCGCAGCTACATCGAAGAATCTGACGTGGTGTTTGTCGGCGCATCGGACGGCATCATCGAGCTGTGGGTGCAACAAATGAATCGCGACGTGCGCAGCCTTCAGCCGTACTACAAGGAAGGTAAGTCGCGCATGCAGACGTATCGTGAGATGGTCGATGCGATGCTGATGGAAGTGCGCGCGGGCAAGAAGGTGTGCGGCGCGTTTTACGGCCATCCCGGCGTTTTCGCCTGGCCGACGCACAAAGCGATCGAAATCGCGCGGAGCGAAGGTTATCCCGCTCACATGGAGCCCGGCGTTTCCGCAGAAGACTGTCTACGCCGACCTCGGCATCGATCCCGGCAAGTTCGGCTGCCAGCACTACGAAGCGAGTCAGATCATGTTCTATCGACGGCGCATCGATCCGTCGGCGTACCTCATCCTCTGGCAGGTCGGCGTCGCAGGTGATCAGTCGCTCGCACGATTTCAGACCGGGCCTGCCTATCGGCAAGTGCTCGTTGATGTGCTCGCGCGGGACTACCATCTCGATCACGAGATCATCATCTACACCGCCGCAACGCTGCCGACGCAGGGGCCGAAGTTCGAGCGCGTGAGGCTGAATCAGTTGCCGCACTCGAGCATCGACATACACGCCACCGTCGTCATCCCGCCCGCGGATTGGTGTCGGATTGGAAATCCGAGCGCGACTCACTGCACTTGAAGCGGCGCTGACATGATGCGCGGTGGCGCCGCCGATGCGGACTCAGCGCTTGCGTTCAACACGGAGAGACTGCAGGTGCGTCCTCTGACCGAAGCGGATGAGGCGTTGTACTGCAATCTCTATACCGACCTGGAGACGATGCGCTTTATCGCCCCGCCGCTGTCAGCCGGACGAGCCGCACGCAGCTTCCAGGCGGCGCTTCGTTTGACGTGCCGGCGACCGGTGCAGCATGTCTTTCTCAGCCTCATCCACAAGACCACGCGCCAACCGGTCGGAATCTGCAGCCTGCAGGGCGTTGACCTGTCTCTGCGGCGCGCCGAGGCCGGCATGGTCATCGCGTCCGCGTTCCGCGCGCTTGGGTTCGGCGTAGAGTCTTTGAGCGCCCTCGTAACGATGGCGTTCACCGCCCTGCCGATCGATGAGGTCTGGGCGCAGACCGCTTTCGGTCATGCGCTCGCCGAGCGCCTGGTCGTCCAAGTGGGCTTTGCGCCTCGCGGTTCTGTAGAGCCGACGAGTGCGCGGTCGGGACAGCGACTATGGTCAGCTTTTGCGAATCATGGCGTTATGTATGACTGGTCCGGCCTGATTCCGCGAAGCACGTCGGGCCGGGAGAAGACCAGCACCAGCCGCCGGCGTTGGCAGCGAAGGGCGCATTCTGCGCATTGGTAGGCTGGCGATTGGCTGATTGTACGCCTACGCTTGCAGCTGCAACCTGTTGCCGCACGCCGCTCGCACGAGGCGGGCGAGTCGCCGGAACGAAAAAACAATGAGGAAGACACTATGGCTGACGTTATCCGCTTTCTTGAACGTCTCGGTCAGGACGCAGCGCTGCGCTGCGCTCCTCTGGATCTTGCGTTGACCGAAGCCCAGATCGATCCGGCCGTACAGAAGGGCGATCCAGACCAGCGACCAGCGCCTGCTGGAAGCCCTGCTCGGCGCGCAGCCGAATGTTTTCTGCGGCCAGCATCCCGCCCGCGAGGACGAAGAGAAAGAGGGAGAGGAACCGCAGGAGCCGGACGATCATGACAAGCGGGACGACGAAGCCCCGAAGTCCTTTCGCGCTGCGACCCCTCGTGCCGCAAGCGGCTTCTAGTCCGATCGGCGTAAGCCCGCCACGACGCGCCCTGACGGTTCCTGTCGGGCGCGATCGCCGCCTTTCATCTGTTGACGCTGAACCACGCCGCGCTCGCGCTTGAGCAAGGCGAAGCAACGGAACTCCTCCGGAAAGCGGAAACGCTCAAGACCTCGGACTACGCGGCGTTCGTGGCAATCCTGAACACGCTCGGCGAAGCGGAAGCGCTGTCCAGCGCTCAGAAGGAGCAACTGCAGTACTACCGGGCGTGGCAGATCGCCTACGAAGGCGACTACACGAGGGCGATACCGTTTCTGGAATCGCTCACCGGATCTCAGGACAAGGTGCTGCAGCTGCGCGCGCGTGCAGCGCTCGTCAACGTGCTCTCGATTGCAAAGCACTATGAGCAGGCGTTTGCACAGATGCGCCCGTTGCTTGACCTGATACCTGAGGTCTCCGATCAGAGCGTGCGCGAACAGGCGCTGGGCGTCGCCGCGCTGCTTTACAACCAGGTGGGGCAATACGATTCAGGGCTCGAGCCACGCCCACAGACTTGCGGAGGCGGGCGTCTCGGACAGAGGCTTCTGTGCAGCCGAGGAGCTGCGGCTGGAAGCGCTCTACAGGAGCGGCGCCCTCAAGACGGTCGGGATCGAATTCCAGAGAGGGATCGACGCGTGCGTCAGATCCGGCGAAGTGGTGTTCGCCAACCTGATCAGATCATTTGTCGCGCGTCTGCACATCGAGCAGAAGCGATACGATGAAGCCGTCAAGCTGCTGAGCGATCACTACGATGAAGCGCGGACGAACGCGTTATGCACGCCTGATCTCCGAATACGACGCACTGCTCGCAACGGCCTATCGCGAAACGGGCAACTCGACTCTGGCCCGTGAGTATGCGCTCCGCACGATCGACAACGGCGTAAAGAATCACGACACCGAGCCTCTGGTCATGGCCTATCGCCTGCTCTACGTGCTCGCGAAGGAACAGGGCGATACGCGTAACGCGCTCATGTATCACGAGAAATACGCCGCCGCAGACAAGGGCTATCTCGACGACGTCAGCGCGCAGCAGCTCGCGTATCAGCGCGTGAGTCATGACGCTCTCGCCGACAAGCTGCGCATCGACACGCTCAATAAGGAAAATCAGGTCCTGCAGCTGCAGCGCGCGCTCGACAAGAAGGCGGTGGAAACAAGCGGCCTTTACATCACGCTTCTGATCATCGTGCTGCTGTCCATCGCCCTCTGGGCGTACCGGACGAAGCGCTCGCAGCTGCACTTCATGCGTCTGTCGCAGGTCGATGGCTTGACCGGCATTGCGGAATTGTCCGCGCTTCATCGAGCTCGCGGAGAGCGCGCGCGCAAGCCCGCAGGAAATCAGACGCAGGAAGTGTGCGCGGTGCTCTGCGATCTCCATCACTTCAAGTCGATCAACGAGCAAGCACGGACACGCGGCCCTCGATTTCGTCCTCAGACAGACCGTCGCAGCGTGCCAATTGCATTTGCGCGGTGAGCGATGTCTTCGGTCGCTTCGGCGGCGAAGAGTTTGGTATCGGGCTGCCGGTCGGCAACCTCCGACGATGCGCATCTGCGCGCCGAACAAGTGCGCCTCGCGATCGCGAGCTATTTCAAGCAGCTACGACGGCGTCGATCTCACTGCGTCGGCAAGCTTCGGCGTCGCCTCCACGGCGTCGTCCAGCGACGAACTGCGGCAGTTGCCTCGCGGACGCAGACGCTGCGCTGTATCGGGCCAAGCCTATGCCGGCCGCGACTGCGTCGTGCTCCATGAACTGACACACTGCGCGAAAGCCTTCTGACAGGCGAAGCGGCGAAGCGCTGGCAAGCGGGCGGCAGCGACGCCGCTGGCGAGCCGACGTAGTCAAAACCGCTAGCTGCTGGTAGCCAGAGGTGCCGCAATCAGGCATTCTGGCTAGTCGCCAGCGGCGGGTCGAGCGCGGCTCAGACCGCTCCGCGTTAAGAATTCCGCGCGTTCAGCAGCTCTCCGCGGCGCAGCGAGCAGCACGCACAGCGCCACGCCTTCCGCGCCTGCCATCTCCGCGAGATCCGGGAAGGTGGCGCGATGCGGATCGTGCGATCCCGCGGATCATTGCCGAGCGGATGTGTCGAGCCCGCTGGCGTGAGGTCGACCCCGCTGCTTTCGCAAGCTTCACGACCTCCTTGGTGTAACCGTCGAACACATCGAGTGTCACGAAGTAACCGCCCTTCGGCGTGGTCCAGTCGGCGATGCCCGAGTTGCCCAGACGTTCGCCGAAGGTCTCGAGCACCTTCCGATCTTGGTCGCGAGGATCTCGCGGTGACGGTCCATCAGGGTCGTCGATTCCTTCCCGTGTTTCAGCGCAGTGACGCAGCTGATTGACCTTGTCACCGCCGATCGTGCGCTTCTCGATTCGCTTCAGTTCGACGCCACGTTCGCCTTCGACGCCGCGAAGAAGCCGACGCCGGCGCCGGCGAACGTGATCTTCGTCGTCGACCGAAAATAAAGCGCGATTCGGATGCCCGTGCGTGCGCAGGCTTCGTCGAATTCGCGATTTCCAAACGTTCCGCCGTCAGATGATGGACGGCGTAGGCGTTGTCCCAGCAGATAGGAATTTCTGGCGGCGGTCTTGATCCCGCGAGTCGCTCGACGGTCTCGTTCGAGTACACGGTCCCGCACGGATTGCTGTACTTCGGCACGCCCAGATCCCCTTGATCTGCGCATTGTGTGCGACGAGCTTCTCGACGACGGCCATCTCGGGGCCGGTCTGGAGAGGAGGCATGGGGATCATTTCGACTCCGAGTTCCTTGCAGATGAAGAAATGTCGATCGTAACCGGGGTCGGGCAGAGGAATGCGATCAGCGGCTCTTTCGACCATGGACGTTCGCTGTCGTATGTCCCCTTTGAGCAGCGAGAACACGATTGCATCGTGCATCAGGGACAGGCTCCAGTTGTCGCCGAGACACCCGATCCGCGGTTACACTGAAAAACGGGCGCGAGGAGTGAACGCAACTCCCGCAACGCCGGGAGCTGGCCGTGGTTCCGGGGGATGACGCGCCCCACATGTAGCCGTCGACCCGGCAGGCCGGGAAGTCGTTGAACAGATCCAGTTGCTGCGACGAGGGTTTGCCGCGCGTCAGATTCATTTTCAGTCCGCGCTTCGCGAACGCCTCATACCGGTCGCGGAGCTGGTTGCGACAGGCGCGAAGTCTTCGGCCTGCAGTTGCGTCAGGTCAGGCATCCATCCTCGATCGACGGATGGAGTGATCCGAATCTTAGCCGGTTGAGCGTGGGCAGGCCGTACGCTCAGGCGGTCTGCAGACAGCCTTCGGCAGTGGGCCGCGGCACAGGCTACTTCGTAGCAGAGGCTCCGCGGCAGTCGAGTACAGCGCAAGAGTCCGATTCCTCCTGCCGCAGGCCGACTGCCAATGGCCTCCTGCCAATGGCCGACTGCCGAAGGCCGCTTTCATCCCGGAAATCAGAATGCTTCTCTCGCTCGCTCTCGCCGACATCACGCTGGTCATTCACCTGTTGTTCGTACTGTTCGTCGCAGTCGGCGGCTTTCTGGTGCTGCGCTGGCGATGGATTGCGCGGCGCACCTGCCTGCAGCGCTCTCGGGGCGGCTTCATTGAGATCTACCGGTCGATCTGCCGCTCACGCCGCTTGAAATGTTCTCCGACAGCGCGGCGAGGCCGGTTATGCGGGCGGCTTCATCGATCACCTACCTGACCGGGTGGATCTATCCGGACGGGCTGACGCGGACGATGCAGTTCGCGCTCGGAGCGACCGTCTCCATTCGTGAACACCGCCGTCTACGCGTGGGTATTCCACGGTCACCGGGCGCAAGGACAGCGAAACGCGGTAGACTTCCCGCGATTCCAGCAGTCCCGATCACTAGTCATTAGTCACTCCTTATGCAGATTCTCGTGATCGGCGCGCGCGCCGTAGGCGCGTTGTTCGGCTCCGCCTGCGCGTCAGGGCGCCGAGGTTCCGTTCGTCTGCCGCTCGGACTACGACGCCGTAGAGCGCGAGGGTATGACATCGAGAGTCCGCTCCTGGGCGATCATCGCTTCCGACCGCATCGCGTGTATCGCGAAGCGGCCGAGTGCATGCGCCGCCGGACTACGCCATCCTGACCTCCAAGGTGCACGCGAGCATCGATCGGGTCGCCATCCTGCGGCTGGTTGTGGGCCGGCAAACCGTCATCCTGCTGATTCAGAACGGCGTTGATATCGAGCGAGACATCGCCGACGCCTTCCCCTCGAATGAGTCCTCGAGCAGCCTGGCGTTCGTCGGCGGCCGGCGGCAAACCTGGAGAGGTGCATCATCAATCGCTCGGATCGCTTCTGCTCGGCAGGTATCCGCAGGGGAATAACGCTCGCCGCTCAGAAACTGGCGGCGTTGTTCGAAGCGAGCGGGGTCGGCTGCAAACTGACGGAAGACGTCGTTGCCGCGGTTGGCAGAAGGCCGCCGCGGAACCGACGTTCAATCCTGTCGATCATGGGAGGCGTGCTGGATCGGCGCACTGCTGCATTCGCCCGAGAGCGAGGCGTTCATCCGCCAGGCGATGCAGGAAGTTCTGCGACGTCGCCGCTGCAGCCGGCCATCCACTCGAGCCCGAACCCATCGACAGACATGATCACGGTACACGGCGATGCCTGCGTACAAGACCAGCATGGCGCTCGACTACGAGAACCACCGGCCGATGGAGATCGAGGCAATTCTTCGGTCGGACAGCGCGCAGGCAGAAGCGCGGGCGTGGCGACGCCGCGCTGGAAGCGATCTGATGCGATCGCGAAGATGATTGAAGGAAAAGGCTAGCGGATAGCGGAAGGATCGAAGAGCCGCGAAGACCGCACAAAGATATAAACACGGCCCGTCGCTCCAAACGGAGGCGCCTGATTCTGCACCCGATCGTCATTCGTGCGGAGGCGGGTGGGATACGCAGTCCTCTGGATATTCCGCGTCGGGTCAACGCCCCTTGTCACTCGTGAAATGTCGGGTATCGCAGGGGCGAGGATGACGGAATCTAGCCCGTTTTCTCTGCCCTAATTGCTGATTCTTTTTTGCGGTCCTTCGCGGCTCTTCGTCCTTATCCCGCCGTTTCTTCTTCGCCGCCTTCGGCGGCTGCCGCACCGTATGGAGAACATTGTCGGCTACGCGCGCCATCCAGCCGCCCGAGTACAGCATCATTTTCAGGGCATGCAGCAGAACCTGGCCCGGGCCCTCGACCGCCAGGCGGCAGTCCTCTTCGATCCGGGAGTCCGGCATTTCGAACAGTCCGTTGCCTCGAATGACGATGTCGGCGTCCTTGAAGTGACAGTCCACAAGGTTCTTGCCGTCGTGAACGACCTGCTGACCGGTGAACGTCTCGCCCCGATTGTCTTCAATCTGCGCGTCACGTCACTGTCCGAGAGGGCGCGCATTTCAGCACGATGATGCGCGCCGATTGCCCGGCACGGAGGACGACCCTGCCGCGCCTGATTCGGCGCCGGCGGATCGGTCGCCGCGGCGGCGGGTGAGACGGAGGTTGCCCCGGTAAAGAGGCGCAGACGCCGAGGCGGGACGCTCGATGGCGCTCAGATCGAGGGAAGGGCGATCCGCCCTTTCCCCGTGGCCCTGGGTCATCTTCTTCCGGGCGGCTTCTTCTTGCCGCGCTTCGCGCCGCGGGCCGCCTTGCGTGCGGGGCGTTTCGTGCTCTTTGGCAGCCGAACGCTTCTTGTCGCCTCTCTTGTTCTCCTGGCGGCGGCCGACTTCTTCGCAGCCTTTTCGAGCTTTCTCTGGCGGCCTTTTCGGCTTCTTCGCAGCGGCTTTTCGGCTTCTTCGCAGCGGCCTTTTTCGGCTTCGTCGCAGCCGCCTTTTGCGGGAGCCTTCGCGGCCTTCTTCGCGGGCTTCGGGCAGGCTTGGCCGCGGCCGGCGCCGCTGTCGCTGCGGTCGACGCTGGCGCTTTCTCGCGCTGCGCCGCTGCAGCCGGCGCCTCGACATCGGCCGCCACGGCTCACAGCGAACATTGCGCCGTAAGGATCGAGGAACTGGGCGACCCAGTCGCCACCGGAGTTCCATCGGCCCGTTGATCAGCGTCCGCCGGCGGATTTCACCTTGTTGACCGTCTGGTTCACGTCCTTGACCCGCACGTAGCCCGCACCAGGCCGGCAGTTCCTTCATCGGCGGGCTTGTTCAACATTCCATCTTCTGCGCACCGTCGCGGCCGAAGATGAAATAGACGCCGCATCGGCCCATGTCGTGTTCCTCGACACGCTCCCAGCCGAACAAGGCCGAATACAAGCTCGAAGGCGGCGCGATAGTCAGTCGTCGCAAGCTCTGCCATGAAAATTCACCACGCTTGGGCGAACCTTCCGGGCCGGGTTCGTCGGGCGAGGTGTACGCGCCAATCTCGCTCCCTGCGGGATCGCTGAGCACGCGTACGTGCCGCCGTTCGGCATGCTCGTCCAGCCCCTTGACGACCGTGCCGCCGAGGCTGCGCGCCTGCTCGACGGTAGCGGGCGACATCGTGTCGTGCCGACGTAGGGAAGCCAGCTCGGCGCACGTTCGGTTGCGCGACGGAACCTCCAGCGGCCCGCTGCCGGCCACGGACATCGAATACGACGGGTCCTGGTCCAGCCTTGCGTCTTCCAGCCGAACGCCTTCGAAGAACGCGCGCCTGCCGTATCAGGCGTCATCAGCTCGTGCCAGACGAATCGTCGCGAATACTCTGATCGGCCATCGTCATCTCCCTCGCAGAGTTGTTCGTTGAGGAATCAGAAACGATATGTTCGATCGATCGAGCATACTCTGCCCGCCGCTTCAAAAGATAGGCGCATGGCGTTACAGCGCTCGCCAGAATCGTCACAGAAAATTTCTGCGCCGAGTCGCCGCGCGAGTCCTCAATTCGATGGCCCGCCAACCCGCAGGCCGTCGGGACATGGAGCGCCGCTGAAGAAATTTCGCGCGCCCTGAGTGCGGCGAGACGAACTGGGGCCGGCGGTCGACGGGATGGCGGAGGACTACGACACCTTCAGGTCTCTCGCGCCCGCCCTTCTGGCCCCTCCGCCTGCCAACGGAATGGCCGTTCATCGAGATCGGCCATCGAACTGCGCGGGCAGCTCGGCGATTCTGGTTGAGGACTGGCGCACCGCCGAAGGAGCGCTCTGAGGATGGCAGTTCGAACGCATCGACGTTTTCGGATGGCCATCGGATCTCTATCGTGGCTCGCTCGCTAGCCGCCCAGATGATGGCCATAGGCCACCGGCGACAGCAAGAAGGGGACGATGACTGTCGATCGGGGTCTGGCTGTAGCCTGTAGCCCGGTAGCCTGTGACCTTCGTCATGGCTCCTTTGGCGTATCCACCTCCCTGTCGGCGAGCCCTGACTTGCCATACGCGGCGGAAGCCGCCGTGGCGTCGACATCTTCATCATCATGCACTGCCCTCTCTCTGCTCGTCCTCTGCGGCCACTGATCGTCGCTCAGTGCGCATCCACTTTCTGTCGGCGGCGCGCGATCTGTATTCGCCGAACGTGAAGTGGTCTGCGCCAGGCCGCGGCGTCTCCCGCGTCGGCCGCGGAGAGGTGATCCGCCATCTGCTGCGCGAAGCAGGCGGGATGCACGATCCGGAATTCACGTTTCTGCGTCGCAACGGCGACGAGCGTCAGGCGATCGACGAATTCGCGGTGCGCTTCGTCTACGCCGGAGAAGGCATTGACCACGCGCCGGTCGCCCCAGGCGACTTCGTCGAACTGAAGCGTGTCCGGATCCTGGAAGTATCGGGCGGCAAGGTGGTGAGTGAGATTTGCATCGAGAACTGGACGGTGCTTCCCGTCAAGAGCGGCCGCGAGCCGCTAGCGCGCCGTGCGGTCCCCTCCTGGGCGCTGGCCTCTGGGCTCTGGCAAGACGAACAGTCCGTTTCCCGTTCCACAAGCGCCCGGCTTCTTTTCTGGCCAGCGCCCAGAGCCCAGCACCCCGAGCCCTTGCCGATGATGGCTCCCCCTTCGCCGCTCGTTGGCTCCTCCGAGCGATGTGGTTGGGGAAGGCGATGACGAGAATGGCGGTCATCGGTTCATCTCATCATCACTGACCTGGAGCCCCCATGAAACGCCCTAGATTCGAACACGTCGTCTGCGCCACCGCCGCCATACTCCTGACCGGCCTGTCATCCACAGTGTTCGTCCCGCCGCCGATGCTCGAAAGTCGTGTGATCACCGTTTCCGCTCGCACAGCGATGGTCGGACAGGCTGTTCAGACGCCGATCGTCAAGTTCGCCGGTCGAACATGGATCGGCACGGCTTCTTCGGTCGCGCGCCTGGCGCCGCTTTTCGCAACGCTGTTCGTTGTTGTCACGGAACGGGCGGCGGCGGCGCGCACCGGCCGTCGATGCCTCGCGGCTGTCGGCGTGCGGACGATTATGCTCGGGCTGCGCTTCGCGCCAGCGGCTGCGCTCGCCGCCGAATGCTCTATCGCCTGCGCCGTTGTGCGTGTCTCGTCGGCTTCGATAGAAGCTGGCTGGCATCAGGGTCAGGCTGTACTCGACGCGCGCAAGTGCTGGATGGTGAAGCTTGATAAGCCCGACGCGCGACGGCTACACGATGCTCGCCCTGAGCTTTGTGAAGAGCGTCAACGTGCAACGCGCCGGCGTGTGGTCGTCGCTGCAGCCGGTGATCAGGGCGCAGCCCGCGCAGTGTCTGGAAGCAGGGTCCGACTGATGGGTCGCTCGGCCAACTGGCCAACCGGTCAATAGATGCGTCGGCGGCGTCAAGCGGTTCTCGGTTCTGGCCAGTTGACCGGTTAGCCGGTTGGCCAGCAGCCATGGATGAGGTACAACAGCGCCCGATGCGTCCGGGCATGTGTGCACCACCGATACGAGAACTATGAAAGAGAATGCTGGCCCGCGACTTTCTCGCCGGGCGTTTGTGAGCGCCGCCGGCGCGGTATTTCTCACATCCGCCTTCACGAACCAGTTTCCGCCGCGGACGAAGGCGCCGCTCAGCGACTGCAGATCTGGTTCATTCGCCATGCGGAAAGCGAGATCAACTTGCCGAACGCGCCGCGGCCTGTGCCTGACGGCGGCATGAGCTATCCGCTGACGCTCAAGGGCGTCGACTCAGGCGCGACACGCTCGCGGAGTCGCTGGCCGCAATGCCGATCATCGCGATCTACACCAGCACGCATCTGCGCGCGGTGCAGACGGCCGATGCGCTCGCCTTCAAACACGGGCTGACGCTGACGCTTGCGCCGGAAGCGGTCGAGATCAATCTCGGCTTCGAGCGAAGCCGACGACGTGCGCGCCGTCTACATGGATCTGGCGCGCAAATGGATCGTCGAGAAGGATATGGACGCGAGGTCACGGCCAGGGCGAGAGTTTCGCCGACGTGCAGCGGCGCTTTCTGCCGTTCGTGCGGGAGCTGATGAACCGTCATGCCCACGACGCGGGCGTCATCGTCATCGTGGCGCACAGTGCGACCCTCGGTTTCATGGTGCCGGTGCTGGCGACCAACATTCCTGCCGGACTTTGCGCTGCGACATCCGCTGCCGAACACCGGCGTCATCAAGACCGAATTGCGCGACAGCAGGCTGTTCTGCACCGAATGGGCCGGAATTCCGAGCACGCGTTCGGCAGTGACTCGCCAGGCCTGAGGTCTCCCGGCGCCGGCAACGCTCGTCAGCCTTGCCCTGCAGATCGCGGGAAATGTTAGTCTCGGCACTCCGATTCACTCCGCCCAGCGGTACGGACCGCGGAAACCCGAGAGTCTGACGAATGCGCAAATTGCTCTGGATTCTCGTTGCCGCTGATCGGCGCGTTCGCCGTCGGCGGCATCGCCTTGCATCGCGGCGAGACCATCAATGCGATGTGGATCGTCGTCGCCGCGATCTGCGTGTACGCGATCGGCTATCGCTTCTACAGCGCATGGGTCGCGGCGCGCGTTCTGCAGCGTCGACGCGACGCGCGCGACGCCGGCCATTCGGCTGAACAACGGCCGCGACTTCGTTCCGACGCATCGCTGGATCGTCTTCGGCCATCACTTCGCGGCGATCGCAGGTCCAGGCCCGCTGATCGGCCCGACGCTCGCGGCGCAGTTCGGCTATCTGCCGGGCACGCTGTGGATCCTGGTCGGCGCCGTGCTCGGCGGCTGCGTGCAGGATATGACGATCCTGTTCCTGTCGACGCGCCGCAACGGCCGCAGCCTCGGACAGATGGCGCGCGATGAGCTCGGCCCGATCGGCGGCTTCGCCGCGATCATCGGCACGCTCATGATCATGATCATCCTCATCGCCGTGCTCGGACTCGTCGTCGTCAACGCGATGAAGCACAGTCCTTGGGCGACCTCGACGGTGTTCGCGACGATTCCGATCGCGCTTCTGATCGGCCTCTACCTGCGCAACATCCGCCCCGGCCGCGTGCTCGAGGCTTCGCTCATCGGCGTCGCGCTGTTGCTGCTGGCGGTCGTCGGCGGCGGCGCGGTCAACGCGCACGCGACGCCTGCGCACGCTGTTCGACCTGGACGGCAAGCCGCTCGCCTGGTTCGTCATCGGCTACGGATTCATCGCCGCCGTGCTGCCGGTGTGGCTGCTGCTCGCGCCGCGCGACTACCTGTCGACGTTCCTGAAGCTCGGCACGGTGTTGCTGCTCGCGATCGCCGTCATCCTGATGCGCCCCGAGATCAAGATGCCGGCGGTCACGCAGTTCATCGACGGCACGGGCCCGATCTTCGGCGGCAAGCTGTTCCCGTTCGTGTTCATCACGATCGCCTGCGGCGCGATCTCCGGCTTCCACGCGCTCGTGTCGAGCGGCACGACGCCGAAGCTGATCGGCAACGAGACGCGATGTGCGCCTGATCGGCTACGGCAGCATGATGCTCGAGTCGGTGCGTCGCGATCATGGCGATGATCGCCGCGACGCTGCTCGATCCGGGCGTGTACTTCGCGATCAACAGCGCGCCGGGCGTCGTCGGCGCGACCGCGGAAGCCGCGGTCGCGACGATCTCAGGCTGGGGCTTTCCGGTCACCGTCGAGCAGATGCAATCGCTCGCGCACGAGATGGGCGAAACGACGCTGTTCGCGCGCACCGGCGGCGCGCCGTCGCTCGCCGTCGGCATGGCGAGCATTTTCTCGACCGCGTTCGGCCAGGGCATGCTCGCGCGTCTGGTATCACTTCGCGATCATGTTCGAGGCGGTGTTCATCCTCACGACGCTGGATGCAGGCACGCGCGTCGGCCGCTTCATGCTGCAGGATGTGCTCGGGCACGTCTGGAAGCCGCTCGGCGAGACGTCGTGGTACCCGTCGGTGCTGCTCTCGAGCGCGCTGGTCGTCGCCGGCTGGGGTTACTTCCTGTACATCGGCGTCGTCGATCCGAACGGCGGCATCAACATCCTCTGGCCGCTTGTTCGGCATCGCGAATCAGCTGCTCGCCGGCATCGCGCTGTGCGTCGCAACCGGCATCCTCGTGAAGCAAGGCAAGGCTGCGCTATGCGTGGGTCACCGCCGTGCCGCTCGCCTGGCTCGCCATCATCACGACGACCGCGACCTGGGAGAAGGTCGTCTCGTCCGACGTGCGCATCGGCTTCCTCGCAGCGGCGGATCAGCTGGCGGCCAAGCTCGCCTCAGGGACTCTGACCCGGAGCAGGCCGCAGTTGCGCCGCAACTGATCTTCAATCAGCGGCTCGATGCGGCGCTGGCGATGCTGCTGACGCGCGATCCTGTGGATCGTGATCGCCGATACGGTGCGCGTCAGCTGGCGCGTCGTGCGTGGCCTGCCGGTGCTGCCGAGCTCGGAAGCGCCGGCGGTCAGTGACGCGGAGGCGCAGCCATGAAGCAGCGCGTCATGCGCTCCTGCTGGCGAGTTCGTGCGCACGCTGGCGACGGATGACGCGTACGAGCGCTATTTCGCACACCACGCGCGGAGCACGCCGCAGCGCGCCGCTGATCGCCGCGCGTTCTACCTGAGCGAACAGCAGCGCAAATGGACCGGCGTGTCGCGCTGCTGCTGATCGATAGTGGAATCGTGACCAGTCGACTGAGTGTACAGCCTGTGGGCGGAACGCCGCTCTGACCAGTCACTAGTCACCAGTCACTCATCACTTCTCAGACAGTAAACCCCTGCTTCGCGATCGGCAGCGCGCGCACGCGTTTCTGCGTCGCTGCGTAGATCGCGTTGCACACTGCAGGCGCCACGAGCGCCACCGCAGGCTCACCCATGCCGCCCGGCTTTTCCGTGCTCTCCAGCAGATGCACCTCGATCGCCGGGTTTCGTTGATCCGCAGCATACGATAGTCGTTCGAAGTTCTGTTCCTTCACCTGACCGTCCGCGATGTTGATTTCGCCCCAGAGCGCAGCGGTGAGCCCGAAGATGATGCTGCCCTCCGCCTGCGCCTGCACGATGCCGGGGTTCACCATCTGACCGCAGTCGATCGCACACACGATGCGATGAATCTTGAGCTTGCTGCCCTGCACCGACACCTCGGCGACCTGCGCCACGTACGTGTCATAGCCCGACATCAGCGCGATGCCCTGATAGCGTCCTTCGGCGGGCCGCCCCCACCGCACTTTCTTCGCAACGGCGTCGAGCACGTCCAGCCAGCGCGGCTGCTTGCTGAGAAGGCTCCGCCGGAACTCGATACGGATCCAGCCGCGCCTCGGCGCGCAAGCTCATCCATGAAGCTCTCGACCGAGAAGCAGTTGAGCGCGTGACTGACCGAGCGCCAGTAGCCTACGTCGACGCCGATCTCGTGCTGCAGGTAATCGATGTACAGGTTCGGCGCGTCGTACGGGAAGTTGTGCGCCGCTTCGACCGCGAAAGGATCGACGGCGTTTTCCACGACCGCCGGCGCCCAGCGCGCAGTGACCGACGGCGCGACCAGATGAATCCTTGCACAGCGTCAGCTTGCCCTGCGCATCGAACGCGCCGGTCAGCGTGTTGCGAGCTGGCGGACGATATTTGTCGTGCGTCGTGTCGTCCTCGCGCGTCCACAACAGCTTGACCGGCTTGCCGGCCGCCTTTGCGCATTCGACGGCCGCTGGAATGAAGTCGACCTCCAGTCGGCGCCCGAAACCGCCGCCGAGAAATGTCGTGTGAACGAACACTTTTTCGGGCGGCAACCCCGCGGCCTGCGCGGCCGCCGCCTGCGCCGTCTGCTGCACCTGTGTCGGCACATAGATGTGGCAACCATCCTCCCGAAACTCGGCTGTGCAGTTCTGCGGCTCGAGCGTCGCGTGGGCGAGCATGGGCAGCTCGTATACCGCATTCGACGCGACGACCGAGCGACTTCACAGCGCGGCTCGCATCGCCCTCGCTGCGCACCTCCTTCCCCTTCCCGCTCGACGCCTCCTTCAGCCCGGCGAAAATCGACGCTGTCGACAGCTTCGCGTTCGGACCCGCGTTCCATTCGATCTCGACGGCGTCCCGCGCCTGCTTCGCCTGCCACCACGAATCCGCGACGACCGCCACACCTGAAGCCGTCTGAAGGACATGACGCACGCCTGGCATCGCCTGCGCCTTGTCCGCCTTGAAACTCTTCACACTAGCCGCCGAGCGCCGGCGGCTGCGCGAGCGCGGCGTACAGCATGTTCGGCAGCCGCACATCGATGCCGAACTGCGCACTGCCGTCGACTTTCGACGCCGTATCGAGTCGCGGATGCGTCTTGCCGATGTATTGATACTCGTCCCGCGGCTTGAGCTGCACGTTCTCGGGCTTGGGCAACGCCGCCGCAGCCTCGACCAGTTCGCCGAACGACTTGCGCCGGCTGGTGAAGACGACGTAACCATTCGCCACCGTGCATGACGACGCCGGCGCACTCCACTCCTTCGCCGCCGCAGCGATCAGCCGTTCGCGCGCCTCAGCGCCGGCCATCCGCAACTTGTCCCAGGCATCGCGCACGCTCGTACTGCCGCCCGTGATCTGTCCGCCGAGCAGACTGTTCACATACTCAGGGCCCGGCGGCGCGAACTCGACCTTGATCGTCGACGGATCGATGTCGAGCTCCTCGGCGATCAACGTGGGCAACGCCGTGTAGACGCCTTGCCCCATTTCCGATCGGTCGCACAGCACGACAATCGATCCATCCGTGCCGATCCGCAGCCACGCGTTGGCCTCAATGAGCTTCACCGGTCCCGCGCTGCGCGCCGCTTCGTCAGGCTTGCTGCAGCCGGGCAGGTACATCGCAATAACGAGACCACCGGAGGCGCCGCGGCCGTCTTGAGAAATCCGCGACGGGTGATTGCCGTCGTCAGTCGTCGTCATGGACGTTGTTTCGGATACGCGTGACATGTCAGCCGCCCTCCTTGCCGTGTCAATTCCGCCGCCCGATGGATGGCCTTGCGGATCCGCGGATACGTCCCGCAGCGACAAATATTGCCGGCCATCGCTGAGTCGATGTCCGCATCGGAGGGCGCGGGATTCTTCGCCAGCAGCGCCGCTGCCGACATGATCTGACCCGACTGGCAATAGCCGCACTGCGGCACGTCGATTTCCATCCATGCCTGCTGCACCGGATGGCTGCGGTCGGCCGACAGCCCTTCGATCGTTGTGACCGATTTGCCGGCCACGCTTTCGATCGGCGTCGAGCACGATCGCATCGGCGCTCCGTCCACATGCACAGTGCAGGCGCCGCATAGCGCCGCGCCGCAGCCGTATTTCGTGCCCGTGAGCCCGAGCGTATCCCGCAGCACCCATAGCAGGGGCGTATCCCCCGCGACCTCTACTTCCTGCGCCTTCCCATTGATCGTGAGCTTGATCATGCAGCAGTCCTCACGTCGGCTTATGTGTGTGTCGGCTTCGTACTATACGCCCGCGTTTTTCCGTCTCCATCCCATGCTACGGATCGCGCAGCTCACTGAGCTGTCCGCGCTTCGCCGACGCCCGCCTCACATGAATTTCTTTTTGCGATGCAATCTGTACGTGGAAATCACATTGATTCAGAAGGGATTAGGGCTATGCTGCATGCAGAAACTGCCAGAGCGCAGAGGCTCCCAGATCGGCGGTCGCAGTCATGTACGCGGTGAGCGCGGTCGCGCTGTTTGGCGCTGAGCATCAGTCACAGCAGAGACGTCTGGATCAGTCGCGTCTCCGCGAGCGCAACCTGCTGCCGGACCTTGTCGGCGACCGCGATTGGCGCTCCCTGAAGTTCGTTCTCACGATTCCTCTTTCCACCGCGCTTGTCGTCGTCAGCAGACGCCGACTGTCGGAATGTTTGACACTCTCGAAGGGGGTGTGTAATTAGCGCTCTCCGTTTCACATGAGGAGAGTCGACATGGCGTTGTGGAAAGATCAGTACGGCAGGGAACAAGGAACCGAGCCGGCGACCGAGAAGCAGGCGACGCCGCGCGACTCCGGTGAGCATTGAAAGCGCTCGCCAACCTGCGGCAGCTCCGCAGCGATCCGACGCCAAGGAATCGCTGCTGGCTGCAGGCCTCACCATCGAAGGCAAGATCGAAGGCGCCGGCCACATTCGCATTGCGGGCAATTTCAAAGGCGATGTGCACGTGCAGGGCAACCTCACGATCGAACCCGGCGCGAAGGTCACTGGCGGCGTGCGCGCAAACACGGTCGTTGTCGGCGGCGAGCTCGAAGGCAACATCGATGCGGCCGCGCGGGTTGAGCTGTTGCAAACGGGCGTGCTCAACGGCGATCTGAAAGCGGGTTCTCTCATCGTCGCGGCCGGCTCTCGCATGCGCGGTCGGGCGGAATTCGGCTGGGACGAGAAGGGCGGCGGCAAGTCGACTACATGATCGCTTGCATGAGTGACCTGTCGTGAGCACGGCCGGCCGCATCACGACGACGGGCAAGACGCGCGTCTGCCCGCACTGCAAGGCGACGATTCTCGAAAGCGCGAGCATCTGTCCCGCCTGCCAGCATCATCTGCGGTTCGACCCCAAGGCGATCGTCGAGCGACGCGCGCAGGCGACCTTTTCAGCGCTACGGGTCGAGGGGCGCTTCCGACACCCGCCGGCGGGCGGAATGTGGGAATACTCCGTCGTGGTCTCGATCCGCAATGATCGCGGAGAAGAGGTCGCGCGCAAGGTGGTCGGAGTCGGCGCCTTGCAGGCGAACGAGGGGCGAACCGTGACGTTGTCAGTCGACGTCTTCACGCCCGAGGCCCTGAAGAATCCCGATCTGTAGCAAGCCGAAAGCACGAACGCCGGGCTCATGCCTCGCCTCTATCTGATCAGACACGCGAAGCCTGCGGCATCGTGGGGTGAAGATCCGGACCCCGGACTCGACGCTCCTGGTGAGGCGCAGGCGCGCGCAACGGCGCAGCAGCTGGCCGGGTCTGTCGCGCGAATACCGGTCTACAGCAGTCCCATGCGGCGCTGTCGGGAGACTGCCGGTGCGCTCTGTGAATTGTGGAACTGCGAGGCGCAGATCCAGCCGTCTGTGTCGGAGATTCCTGCGCCGCCGTTGGATCCCGCTCTGCACCGTGCGTGGCTTGGGCGGGCGATGAGCGGGACCTGGACGCAGTTGCGTGACGCGGCGCCTGCCGGCGCCATCAACTACCTCGATTGGCGGCGCGACCTGATCGGCTCGTTGCTGGACGTCCCGCATGACTGCGTGATCTATACGCACTTCATTGCGATCAACGTCGCGGCCGGCGCTGCAACCGACAGCGAGCAGGTCGTCTGCTTTCGTCCAGACTATGCGTCTGTGTCGATCATCGAGACGCAGGTCGGGGCGATTGCGCGTCCTCCAACTCGGCCGCGAGGCCGAGACGTCGGTGGTGGCCGGCCGTCTAACGTGTCCTCGCTCAGCAATGTGTAACGTGTGTTGGATGGAAGCCGTATGCGAGGTGGCTCCTTCCTCATACACGTCTACACGTCCACACGTCCACACATTTACACGTCTAAACGTTTACACGTCTCACCTGACACCACACGGGGATCCCATGAGCATGTCGATGTATGAAGCGTCGGTCCCGACCTTTCTGCACACGCTGAAAAGTCTGAAGGCCATTCTGGAAAAAGGTCTCGCGCATGCGGAGGCGAGGAAATTCGACCCTAACGTGCTGGCGGCGAGCCGACTGTTTCCCGATATGTTGCCTCTGACGCGGCAGGTGCAGATCGCGAGCGACGCCGCCAAAAGCGCAGCGGCGCGGCTCGCCGGCGTTGAACCGCCAAAGTACGAAGACACGGAAACGACCATTCCCGAGCTGGTCGCGCGCGATCGACAAGACGATCGACTACCTGCAGAGCTTCAAGGCGGCGCAGATCGACGGCTCGGAAGAGCGCACCATCAATATTCAAACGCCGCGCGCAACGTTTACATTTCCAGGGGTCACGTTTCTGCGTCATTGGGCGTTGCCCAATTTCTTCTTTCATGTGACGACTGCCTACAACCTGTTGCGCCACAATGGCGTGGAGCTTGGCAAAGCGGACTTCCTTGGGGGAGTGCGCTGAATCAGCCTGGCGCCTGAGGCTTGGGGGTCCACCTCAAGCCTCGGGTCACGTATCGAAGTCCACTCCGACAGCCAGCAAGCGCGCTGCGGAAGACGCAGCCCGCGTAAAGCACAAAACAAGACAGCGCCACGTTGTCTTCCCGCATCTCGTTTGCGCCCTAGCCCGTCGCTTCAAGAGGCGCCGGGATTCCTTCGCGAAATCTTTGACTGATCTTGGGCTGCCCTTCATGCACGGAAGGCCGCCTCTCTTCACGCTCGTCCCATCGCCGGAACGCATCGTGCGCCGCCGGGCGAAAGGTGAAACCCATCTGGACACAGCGAGGAGACAGTCATGAACGCCAACCTCTACAAATCCATTCGCTCTTTCGGTCTGCGCGCAGCACTCGCGACTGCAATCTCTTGCGGCGTCGCAATGACGACTGCGACCGCGGATCAGATCGATGGCGAGCCGCTGACGAAGGTCGTGAGCTATGAGGATCTCAACGTGAATAGCGAGCCGGGCGCCCGGGTTCTGTACGGCCGCCTCCGGATGGCGGCGACGCAGGTCTGCGCGCCGTTCAAAGGCGACACGATCAGTCACAAAACGAATTGGCGCGAATGCTTCGACCAGGCGATTGCGCGGTCAGTCAAGGAGATCGACCAGCCCGTGCTCACTACGTATCACCTGAACCGCACAGGCAAGGCCGAGACGCCTGCGCAGGTGGCGAAAGAGCAATAAGAGGCCATTGATGGCCCTCGACGCCGCCCCGCGCCGGACAGCTGCGAATGTTCGGCGCGAGGCAGGCGGTTTATCTCGCGTCGGGAGCGTGCGGACGCTGCGGACGATGCCCGCGATCGGTGAGGCGAGGTCTGTACGGCACTTCACCCTTCCGCCGCATTTCCTCGAGCAGTGCCCGCTGGGCGGCGGCATGGGCGCGGGCTTCAGCAGCGATCGCCTGAAAGCGCGGATCCGAGCGCATCGGCTCCCACAGCGGATCGCGCTCGATCGTGTACCACCAGTCTTCGCGTTCGCCTAATCGAAACGCTTCGGCGAGCGCCGCGACTGCGGCATCGCGATGTCCCTGCAGCGCGAGCGCGTCTGCACGCACGCGCCGAAACGGCCACCCCAGAAAATCCTCCCGCCTCGGGTCGCGCTTGCTATTCACCCAGGCGAGCGTCTCGTCCAGCAGTTTCTCAGACTCGGCGCGCTGACCGTTCGCCTGCAGCAAATGAGCGAGCGGAACCGCACTAAACATGGTGACGTGGTTCAGCTTTCGGGGCGCCGCGAGATCGAGGCCGGTTTCAATGAAGCGAATTGCACGAGGGAAGTCGCCCGTGTGCAACGCCAGGTCGCGCACGGCTTCCGCAGCGAGCCAGTCATTGTAGTCGCCGCGTAATCGCTCCGGAACGTCGTAGACAGCTTCACCGGCGGCGCGCCAATCGCCGAGGTATTGGAACACCTGAAAGGGCGCAAGGCCCGCAGCGCTGGACGCCCGCGATCACATCGCGCGCCGCCGCCAGATCACCCAGCTCGAGATACCTGTTGTATGCGCTCTGTCGCGATCGCGACCACGGATTCACGGGGTCGGCCGCAATGCCGCGCTCGGCGAGCATCACCCCTTCGGCATATTCGCCACGCATCGCACGCAGCAGCGAAAGTTGCTTCAGCGCCGAAGTGAACTGCGGATCAATCTTCAGCGCTGCGACCAGCATCTGTTCCGTTTCCGCTGCTGTTTCCGTCAGACCCGCCCTGAGGTAGTAAGCGCGCGCCGAGAACGGGTCGATAAGCAGCGCGCGGTCAAGCAGGCGCGGGCCTCGCCGACGCGCCCCTGCTGGCCCAGGAAATCGCGCAAACCTCGTGAGGCCCGGGCCGTTGCTGGGATCGAGCTCGAGTCCCTTGCGGATAATCGGCCTCGATCTGCGCCGGACGCCTCATCCCCACCCAGTTCGCTCGCGCGAGGTACGCCTCGCCGAGGGAAGGGTCGAGCGCGAGCGCCTTGTCTATGAGAGCGGCGGCTGCTGCGACGCGCGGCGCGGACGCGTTCGTGTCGCCTCCTCCGCCATGCCGCGAACATCTGCGCGTCCGCGAGCCCGACATAGGCCGCCGCGAAGTTCGGATCGAGTGCGATGGCGCGCTCGAACTGCTTCTCCGCAGCTTCGAACCCGCCCACCGTGTACTTCGCGAGCAGGGCGCGGCCCTGCAGATAGGCGAGATACGCGTTGAGGTTGGCGCTGCGCGCGCCCCGCGTTTCGACGGCTGCCGCGTTCGACAGGCTCGCCTCGAGCGCGCCCGCGACCTTCTCTGCGATCTCGTCCTGGATGCTGAAGATATCGGCCAGCATGCGGTCAAAATGCAGCGCCTGAAGCTGCGCGCCGGACTGCGCATCGATGAGCCGCGCCGTCACGCGCAGCTTGTCTCCTTCGCGTTGCACGCCGCCTTCGACCAGATAGCGAGCATTGAGCTTTTTGCCGGTCTCAAGGGCGTCTGCACTCGCCTCGGCGGCCTTGAACGATGAGGAGCGGGCGATCACCACGAGTTCGCTCACGCTGGCGAGCCGATTGAGCACCATCTCCGCCATCCCGAGCGCCAGGTATTCGTTCGCCGGATCGGGCGAGAGATTCTCGAAGGGCAGGACCGCCACGGTCCTCGGCGGCAAGCCGACGACGGTGACTGCGTCCGGCTTTGGTGCGGCGGGTTGTGAGCGCAGCGCAAGCACGGCGTACGTCGCAACGCCCGCCAGCGCCAGTGCTGCAACGACGCCCAAGATGACCTTCGTGCGAGTGCGAGCGTGACGTGGGGCTGCGAAACCGTCTCCGTCTCGATCCGTGCAGCGGCGGCGATCCGGCCAAATCGCTCTGCACCGGGCTTGGCTGCGTCGATTGCGTACACGAGTCCTCCTCGATCAACCTCACTTCTGGAATGAGTCTATAGCCGCGCCCGCGCAGCCCTGCGATATAGCGCGGCGCGCGCGGATCGTCCCCGAGCGCATCGCGCAGCAGCTTCACGCGCTGACTGACGGTTTCGGGACTGACGACGAGTCCCGGCCAGACCTGCGCCATCAGATCATCGTTCGAGACGACGGCTGGCGCTGCATGGATCAATACGAGCAACAAATCAAAGGAGAGCTTCGGAAGGGCAATCTCGGCGGCAGCGCGTGTGACGCGCTGGCGCGCAACATCGACCACGAGGTCGGAGACTTCATAGACCTCCAACTCACCTGTTGCGCTGCGTCGCACGTTCGCGTCCATAGCCCGGGCAAGCATACCTTGCAGCCGAATGACCAAGCCGCGGTTTGACCTGATTGAGGCCGCGAGCCTCGATGACTACGCTGCAGGGGCGGAGATTGAGCGTCGACATTCGATTGGTACCGGGGGAACCGATGCGGCGCAAGAACTCAAATACGCGCCAGCTCCTCTGCGCCTGGACGGGAGTGTGGCTATGCAGCGATGCCCACGCGGCCGAGCCTGAAGTCCCAGAGGATCGCACGCTCGCTGAAGTGATCGTCACGGGCACGCGCCTGAACGTTACCCAGTCGGATTCGATCGCCCCGGTCACGGTGCTGGATCGTCGCGACGTCGAGCGTACCGGCGCGGATTCCGTCGGCAAGATCGTGCGCGTACTGCCGATGAACACCGGCTCTCCCATCGGCACGAACGTGAACAACGGCGGCGACGGCGCCGCGCGCGTCGATCTGCGCGGCCTGGGTTCGCAACGCACGCTCGTGCTTCTCAATGGGCGGCGCTTTCCAAACGGCGGCGTCGGCGGCGACGCCTCGGTCGATCTCAACATGCTGCCCGTTTCCTGGATCGAGCGCATCGAAGTGCTCGCGAGCGGCGCCTCGGCCGTGTACGGCGCCGACGCTGTGGGCGGCGTCGTGAACGTGATCACGCGTACTGACGTCGAGGGCGCTGAGTTCGGCGGCGGATGGACAATCACTGAGCGAGGCGACGGAGAGATTGTTCGCGGGGACGGGTTGGTCGGTTTCGATCTGTTCGGAGGATCCTGGAGCATCGGCGTCGACTATACGAAGCAGGACGGCGTGAGCCTCGCGCGCCGCGACTACTCCGCCGCGCCGCTGGAGACCATCGATGCGAACGGCGGCGTCGGATTCGTCGGCAACGTCGCGATTCCCGAAGGCCTCTTCGACGTTCCTGAGGAGAATGCGCTCGGACTCGAGCCCGGCTTTTACACGCGCGTCACGGGCGCCGCAGGCCAGACGGCTGCCGACTATCGGCCATTTACCAACGCCGACGGATTCAACTTCGCGCCGTTCAACTATTCGCAAACGCCCAACGAGCGCACGTCCGTCTGGCTGCTCGGCTCGGCGCCGATCGCAGAAAGCGCGCGCTTCTTCGTCGAGGCGCTCGTTCATGAGCGTGACTCGAGCCAGGAACTCGCGCCCGCGCCGATATTCCCTGGTTTTGGCGCCGGACCGACGCTCCCGGACGGGACGACGGGCGTGCCGGCGGAGAACTACTACAACCCGTTCGGCGTCGACATGAGCGGGCTCATCACCCGCCGCGTCGTTGAGCAACCAACTCGCGGATTTACTCAGGAACTTGACTTCTGGCGAATGCTGGCAGGCGTCGAAGGCGAGTTGCGCGACTGGGACTGGAAGCTCGCGATCGGACGCGCCGAGTCGGACTCCACGAACCTGGAGAGCGGCCTGCTGCTCACTTCACGCGTGCAACCGGCGCTCGGGCCGTCGGGACCCGACGATTCTGGCCGCATCGTGTGCGGCATGCGCGATCCAGCCACTGGCCGCGTGCCGGCCGCAAACGTCATTGCAGGTTGCGTACCGCTGAATCTGTTTGGCGGCGCCGGGACCATCACTCAGGAGCAGCTCGATTATCTGAGCGTCCCGCTCGTGAACTCCGGAACGAACGAGCAGGACATCGCAGAAGCGGTTCTCAGCGGTCGCTGGGGACAACTCTTCGGGAGAGACGTGCAGTGGGTCTTCGGCGCGGAGTATCGAAGGGAAAGCGGCAGTCTGACCGGCGACCCGCTGCGCATGGCGGGGACGGTGTCCGAATTCACCCAGGATCTGCCCGCCGGCTCGTTCAATGCGCGGGAGCTGTTCGGCGAAGTGCTGATACCGCTGCTTCACGATCGTGCATGGGCTCACGAAGTCGCAATGAACCTGGGCGCCCGTTGGTCGAAGTTCTCCTCCTTCGACGAGAACACATCCTTGCAAGCCGGGCTGCGCTGGCGACCCACGGAGCAGATCGCGTTGCGAGCCAACTACTCCGAGGTGTTTCGGGCGCCGAGTCTCTTCGAGCTGTATCAATCTCGTGCAGTCGCCATCGAGACGTGGTTCGATCCATGCGGCAACGACCCGACGCCGAGCACAACAGGTGAACTGCGCCGCGGACGGCGTGCCGGACGGCGCGTATGTGCAGAGCGGCGAAAACTTCGCTGTCGTGTACGGAGGCAACCCGGATCTCCAGCCCGAAACGGGACACAGCATCGGCGCGGGCGTTGTCTATTCGCCGGTGTGGGCTTCCGGTCTGTCGATAAGCGTCGACTATTTCCAGATCGAGCTCACCGGTTTCATCGGGAGCCCCAGCGTCGACACGGCTGCTCTTCGAATGCGCCGAGCGCGGCAGCGCGGCGGTGTGTGATGCGATACGCCGTTTTCCGGACGGCCGCCCGGCCGTTGTCGCGGCCACTGGACGCAATCTGGGGCGACTCGAAACCCGCGGCGTCGACGCTGCGGTAGATCTGGACGCGACGACGCGCTTTGGAGACGTGAACGTCGGACTCGTCGCGACGTATCTCGAGGACTGGGACGAGCAACCGTTCCCGGGCGGCGAGGTGTTTCCTCTCGCCGGCAAGATCCGCTTCGTCGATAATTTTCCGCGCACTTTGCCGCGCTGGCGCGCGTGGGGTCACGTCGATTGGGGCCGCGGCCCCTGGCGCGCGAGCTACGCTGTCCAGTACGCCGGCGGCTTCAGCGAACCAGTCTTTCCTTTCTTCGACTTCGGCTTCGATCCCTACATGAGGGAAGTCGAATCCGCACTGTTCCACGATCTTGAGGCCGGCTACGAGTTCCGCAGCGGGCTTTCTCTGCGCGCAGCGATCACCAACCTCACCGACGAAGATCCGCCCTTCGTCGATAACGAGTCAAACGCCAATACTGACGCTGGCACGTACCCGCTCCTGGGACGCACTTACTTCCTCGAGCTTCGCTACGCCTTTCGATAGCGGCTAACAGATCGGCGTCGACCCGGCGCTCGCCACGCGCCGCGGCACCTCGCCGCGCTCGCGCATCTGCTCGAGCAATGCGCGCTGCGCCGCCGCGTGCGCTTGAGCGTCGGACACGAGCGCCTTGAAGCGGGGGTCGCTGCGCAGCGGTTCGAAAGCAGGCTCCCGCAAGATCCTGTACCACCAGTTCTGCCTCAACCCTTGATCGAAGTTCCGCCGGAGCGTATCGAGCGCCGCGTCGTTCTGCCCCAGCACGGC
Source organism: uncultured Gammaproteobacteria bacterium (assembly GCA_963723505.1). Taxonomy (GTDB): domain Bacteria; phylum Pseudomonadota; class Gammaproteobacteria; order Steroidobacterales; family Steroidobacteraceae; genus Steroidobacter. Next base: position 295,989 of record CAVRQU010000010.1, on the reverse strand, counting down.
GAGCGCTACAGCCTTCGGATAAGCGAACGCATAAGCCCTGATCTCATTCTCACGAGTCGAGCATCTCGCGTGCGAGTCGTTCACCTTCGCGCCGATCGCCTGTGGCGATGCTCAGTTGAGCAAGCGTCATAGTCGCGGACAGATCGACAAATTCGTTCTGCCGGTCGAGTAGCAACAGGATCTCGTTGCGAGCATCGTCGAGACGTCCGGACGCCAGCGCCGCGTCGCGAACCAGGTAGGCTTCCGAAGACCTGCATTGCCTGCACGAATGCGCTCTGGATTCGCGCGAACCAGACTCAGCGCCGCGCTCCGAGGCTCCCACGAACAGACAGATCGGCAACCACTGCAGCGGCTGCACCGAGGGCTGCTCCGTGACGACGTCACGCGCGGCGCTCACGTCCTCGAGCTCCAGATAGAAGGCTACGAGAAAGGCGCGCACCCAGTCTGCACGCGGATCGATCGCCGTCGCCTGCTCCGCGAGCTTGACGGCCTCCGCGTAAGCGGCCCTGTTGAGACCTGCGCAACTGCGCCATCCTGATCAGCGCTGGGTGAAAATTCGGGTCGACCTCCAGAGTCTGCAGGTACAGCGCCTCGAGCTTCCGGTATTTTTGTCGCTGAAATGCAGCATTAATCGCCTTGAAGTAATGGTGCCGCGGCGTCAGCGGATCGAGCAGACGCGCTCTGTCAATCGCCGCCAGCGCCTCGTCAAAACGTCCGGGTTGACCCTCCAGAAATTCTGCGAAGCGTCCGTACCCCACCCCATAGCTCGGACTGAGCGCGAGACCCCTGCGGTAGTCCGCTTCGGCGCCTGCCGCATCTCCGTTGTGCGCCTTCACATCGGCGCGCAGAACGTAAGCCTCGCCGAGTGATGCATCGAGCTGCAGGGCGCGTTCAATCGAACGCTGTGCTCGATCATATGCGGGGGCCAGGAGAGGCGAGGAACCACCGTAAGTCTCGGTCAGCTCCGCCAGGTTGATATGGGCGGCGGCGAGAGCCGCATGCGCGGCTGCGAAGTCGGGGGCCACTTTGATGGCGCGGGAAAAGCTCTCGATCGCGCGTTCTGCATCCGCCACTTTGCGCGTCGCGACGAATGCTTGTCCCTGCAGGAACGCCATATACGCATCGGTCCCGAAGCGTGCGAACGGATGCGCGGATTGCGCGAGGCTCACTTCCAGGGCTCGAGCGACGCTATTGGAAATCTCATCCTCCACTGCAAAGATGTTATTCACCGGGCGATCGAATCGGAGCGACCAGACATGCGTGCCGCTCGATGCATCGATGAGCTGAGCAGTGACGCGAAGTCGATCGTCTGCGCGCTGCACGCTGCCTGAGACCAGATATCTCGCGTTGAGCGTGAGTCCGACGTCGCGGGCGTCTGCCGGCTTGTTGCGAAACGAAAAGGATGACGTTCGCGCGATCAGCGTGAGGTCACGAACCCCTCCAAGCCGGTGCAGAACGCCCTCCGCCATGCCGAGCGCGATGAATTCATCCTGCGTATCGCCGCTCAGATTCGTGAACGGCAGCACCGCGACGGTGCGCTCCGGCAACGCGGAAACCGTGACGGACGAGGCTGGCGCAGGTGCGTCCCGAGATGAACTACGCATGGGCGGGACCGCCACACTTACCACCGCAACCACAAGCACCGTGATTCCCAGAGATGCTGCGGAAACCCACCAACGGCGAGATGACCGGCGGCGCAGGTTCGAGGTGGTCCCCGATGCTTCACGCACCGCATCCGCCGGCGTGGGTGCAAGGCGGCAGACGAGCGCAGCCATCCGATATCCTCGGCAGCGAACACCTGCGATGTAGCGCGGCTCGTGTGCATCATCGCCAAGCGCGTCGCGCAGCAGTTTCACGCGCTGACTCACAGTCTCAGGGCTCACCACGGCATTGGGCCACACCTCCTGCATCAGTCCATTGAGCGATACGAGATTGGGGGCCGCGCGCACCAGCACGAGCAGCAGATCGAAGGAGAGCTTCGGCAGCGCAATGTCCATGGCGGCGCGCGTGACGCACTGGCGCGCAACATCGATCACGAGGTCGGAGACCTCATACACTTCCAACTCAAGTGCTGCGTTGCTTCGGATGTTGTCAGTGCTCATTCGCTAATCAATGCTTTTCATTACCGACATCCAGAAGAAAATCGCTTGGTTGTGCCTTACCCTCCGCATGCAAGATCGAGCAACCTTCGGGCGTCCGTAAGGCGCAGCTGGTAGCGGCCACGGGATTGCTCCGCAGGTCGTCGCACCTCCGCAGTCCGATTCCCCCCAACTCAGCGGATCGCTTCCGAAGGTTGCATCACCTGCAGCAATCCTGGCTGCGCGCACGGCGGTCGCCTGATCGAGGAACCACGGGATCTGTAACTCGGGGTTCTCTGGAAAGCCCGCATAAGCCCCCTGGTTCCAGATGCTCACGCGCATCTGGAAGTAACCTACCGCGTCGGCATCCCCGAAGCTGAGGTTGCGCAACCCTGAATCCACGAGCGCCATGAGCGGGAGTTCCGGCGGGATCCCCACCTGCAGATTTCGAAAGTGTGGCGACGTGCTTCGATGGCGCGCATTGCATTTCCGACTGCATTTCCGCGCGCGCACCATAGCAGGAACCGCACGGTCGAACAGTAGGCACATCTCTTTAAGGGATGCGACAGTACTGTCAGGACCTCAGCAACCTACGATGGCCAGGTGAGCGCGAGGATTGATCGAGACGTAGACGCCATCTTGGCGGAGGCGGCAGAGCGATGAGCGTGCAGATGTTCGCAAGCAAGGCGAGGAAGCACTGGACGCAGTGGCTGCCGACGAAGGTAGCGATGCCCAAGGAGAGCGGGGAACATTTCACGAGCATCACTACGCAACGCTTCCTGCTTTCCGAACAGATCACTAGCAGATTGTTGAAAAAGTCCTTCCCTAGACTTTTCCGACGTCGCTTGCGAAAAGCGTGATTTTCTCTGCGCTCCCGAAATCAAGAGACGAGCACCAGGGAGATGCACGTTCTCATACGAACGCCTTAAGCAAATCGGGCAAGACGATGTTCATAGCACTCGTGCGCGGACAGTAGGCAGCAGGGCGACACCTGGCAAGCCGCGAGATCGGGCCACCCGTCGCGAATGGTGTTCGCACCGGGGGACGCACCAATATGCGAAGAGGCCAAACCCCGCTCTAGAGAAGTGATCCCTCGCCTTCCCACGGCTGAATCAAATCCGGACCGTCGTTCTTTTGCGTGTTGGCGCGGGTGGAGACTGGCCACGCGATCATTTCATCCGATGGGTACGGCAGCAGCACGGCCCGCGCCTCCTCTGCCGTTCCCGACAACCACGTCTCGATGTACATGCGGAAGCTTGCTGTTATGGATATCGCGGAGCAACCGTTGGCCGGCATCGTTATCACGGCGCATGACACGATCGCCTCGTCCCCTGGCGTAATCGACTTGTCCCAGAGCGCCGCAAACGCAAACGTCTCCCCGTTCGCCGGGGCGCCAGCACCGACGCCGCAGCCTACCCGCTGCTCGGGCGCACGTACTTTCCTCGAGCTTCGCTACGCGTTTCGATAGCGGCTAACAGATCGGCGCCGACCCGGCGCTCGCCACGCGCCGCGGCACTTCGCCGCGCTCGCGCATCTGCTCGAGCAATGCGCGCTGCGCCGCCGCGTGCGCTTGAGCGTCGGACACAAGCGCCTTGAAGCGCGGGTCGCTGCGTAGCCGTTCGAAAGCAGGCTCCCGCAAGATCCTGTACCACCAGTTCCGCCTCAACCCTTGATCAAAGTTCCGCCGGAGCGTATCGAGCGCCGCGTCGTTCTGCCCCAGCACAGCGAGCGCTACAGCCTTCGGGTGAGCGAACGCATAAGCCCTGATCTCATTCTCAAGGTCGAGCGTATCGCGTGCGAGTCGTTCGCCTTCGCGCCGGTTTCCCATGGCGATGTTTAGCTGAGCAAGCGTCGCGTTCGTGGACAAATCGAAGTCCAGGCCGACGCGTAGCGCCACTATCTCGTTGCGAGCATCGTCGGGACGTCCGAACGCCAGCGCCGCGTCGCGCATGACATAGGCTTCGAAGCCCTGCAGTTTGCCTGCACGAATGCTCTCTGAATTTGTGCGGACCAGACTCGCTCCGCGCTCCAGCGCTCCCACGAATAGACAGATCGGCACCCACTGCAGCGGCTGCGCTGAGGGCTGCTCCGTGACGACGTTACGTGCAGCGGTCACGTCCTCGAGCTCCAGATAGAACTCCACGAGTAACGAGCGCACCCAGTCTGCACGCGGATCGATCGCCGCCGCGCGCTCCGCGAGCTTGACGGCCTCGGCGAAGCGACCCTGCTGAGTCCTGCGCAACTCCGCGATCCTGAGCAGCGCCGGGTAAAAATCGGCGTCGACTTCCAGAGTCTGCAGGTACAGCGCCTCGACTTCCGATATTTTTTTGCCGCTGAGATCCAGCATTAATGCTTTGAAGTAGTGGTGCCGCGGCGTCAGCGGATCGAGCAGGCGCGCTCTGTCAATCGCCGCCAGCGCCTCGTCAAAACGTCCGGGTTGTTCGTGCAAAAATTCTGCGAAGCGCCCGTACCCCACCCCGTAGCTCGGACTGAGCGCCAGACCCTTGCGGTAGTCCGCTTCCGCCGCCCGCCGCATCATCATTGCTTCAGATCGGCGCGGAGAACGTAGGCTTCGCCTAGTGACGGGTCGAGCTGCAGGGCGCGGGCGAGCAACGTTTGCGCCCGATCATGCGCTTCAACCGTGACCAGCGAAGAATCACTGGAAGTCTCGGTCAGCTGCGCCAGGAGGATATAGGCGTCGGCGAGAGCCACATACGCGGCTGCGAAGTCGGGGGCCACTTCGATGGCGCGGGAAAAGCTCTCGATCGCGCGTTCTGCATCGGCCACTTTGCGCGTCGCGACGAAGGCTTGTCCCTGCAGGAGCGCCAGATACGCATCGATGCCGAAGCGCGCGAAGGGATGCGCACTCTGCGTAAGACTCACCTCCAGCGCCCGAGCCACACTGTGGGAGATCTCATCCTCCACCGCGAAGATGTCGTCCATCGTGCGATCGAAGCGGAGCGACCAGACGTGTGCGCCGGTCGTTGCGTCGATGAGCTGCGCGGTGACGCGAAGTCGATCGGCCGCGCGCTGCACGCTGCCTTCGACGAGGTATCGTGCGTTGAGCTTGAGCCCGATCTCGCGAGCATCTGCAGGCTTGTCGCGAAGCGCAAAGGAGGAGCTGCGGGCGATCAGCGTGAGGTCACGAATTCCCGCGAGCCGGTGCAGTACGCCCTCAGCAACGCCGAGGGCGACAAATTCATCACGCGCTTCGCCGCTCAGATTCGCGAAGGGCAGCACCGCGACCGTGCGCTCCGGCAACGCGGAAACCGTGACGGACGAAGCGGGCGCCGGTGAGTCCCGAGTTGAGTCGCGCATGCGCGTGACCACGACGCTGGTCGTCGCGACCGCGAGCACTAGAGTTGCGAGCGCTCCAGCAGAAATCCACCAACGACGCCGCGCCGACCGAAGATGCACGTCGCTGCGGCAAGTCGGACGCGGGAGCTGAGGCCTCGCGCACCTCTTCCGAAAGCACCGTAGCAACGCGCGACACAGGCGCAATCAAGCGATAGCCGCGACCGCGAAGCCCCTCGATGTAGCGCGGCGCTCGCGGATCGTCTCCGAGCGCGTCGCGCAGCAGCTTCACGCGCTGACTGACCGTCTCGGGACCCACGACGAGATTGGGCCACACCTCGTGCATCAGTCCGTCGAGCGATACGAGATTGGGCGCTGCGCGCACCAGCGCGAGCAGCAGATCGAAGGAGAGCTTTGGCAGCGAGATCTCGTCCTCGCCGCGCATGACGCGCTGGGATCCGAGATCGATCGTGAGATCGCCGACTCGATATGAAGCGACGCCGGCGGGGATCGGGGTTTGATGCGACGCCACACTCATTGTCGCTTCTGTTCAGGGGTTTGCTGCACCGAGCTTACACCGATGACCTGCAGAGACGCGTTCGTCGAGTCGCGTCACGATTGCTGCGAGGGGACAAATCAAGAGCCGGCTATGAATTCGGCGGGGGCTCTCTTTGCGCGCGTGATTACCAACGTCACGGACGAGATCCGCCATTCGTCGATAGGCGGCTTCAGCACGCGAGCGATGGAGCAACCGCGCGATTCCGTGTCGGCTTCGCATCGCAACGTCAATCTGGCCGTTCGATCGCTCGGGTCACCCGCTCATAGACTTCCGCTCCGCCCGCGGAGCTGTGCTCGTGCCGAGTGAATCAATCTGGCGTCTGCTCGCCCGCGAGACGGCCAGCTACTTCGATTGAATTTCGGCGATCAATTCGGCTTAGCTCGTCGCGCTGTCGGCTCAGGTCGCGTCGGATCTTCTCGACCAGCGCCACGAAGCGAGGGTGATTGCGAAATCCGGCGAAGATTTCGTTGTGTAGCAACACGAGGTGCCAGCGATGGTAGATCGTCCGATCGCGCTCGGCCTTTTCAAGTGCATCCAGAGCCGCCTCCGTCTTTCCGCGTAACGCCAGCGCTTCCGCGGCGTAGCGCTCCTCGATGAACAGGCCTCGCCTTCTGCGCAGCTCCAAAATCGCTTCCAGATGATCGAGCATCTGGTCAGCGCCGACCTCATCGCCCACTGCACGCAACGCGCGGATGTAGTCAGGGAAATAGAGGGCTGGGTACGATGAATACGCGCTCTTCACTGGAACCGGCGCCGGCGCGAAGTTCTGTGGATCAATGTCCTTGCTTGCTTTGTAGCGGGCATACTCCGGCGCCAGCGTCTCCAGGAAATCGACGGCCCGCCGTGCCTCACCCTGTTCGATCAGCGCATCGACCGCGAGCCGCACGACAATGACATCAATTTCCGCGCCGCCCCATACCTTCTTCGGCGCCGTCAGGGCTGAAAGCGCCAGACGCCGTGCTTCGTGGATGTCACCGTGGGTGAGATGCCGATAGGCTTCGACAGCTATCATTTTCGACCCATTCCAGGGAGTCTGTCGTGCAGGCTCCATCAGGGCATCTCCCGTCTGCAGATCGCCGATGACGTAATACAGCAGCGGAAGCCAACAGTGCCTTGTCCTGCGGCTCGAGCCGGGCTACGGCTCTGCTGACGTCGCTGATGCTCCCGGTGAGATCGCCTGAGAGCAGCGAGCGCGTGGAGCGCTGTCAATGCGTCCCCGGTCGGGTCTGACGGTAGCGCGACCTCTCGGTAATGTGCGGCCGCTGCGATGGCCTCCTCCGCATTCCACAGATCCATATTGCTGGCCCACACGTTGACATAGGTGAGTGGATTCAACGGATCGATCTCGAGCGAGCGACGATTCAGTGCGAGGGCTTCGTCCGGGTAGCTCTGATCGAGCTTGAACATCGGGTACACGATTCGAAGGACACTGTTCGAGGGATCCTTCTGCAGCGCGGTCGCGAATCGCTCCTCCGCGAGCTGGATATCGCCGTCATACCGCGCCAGTTGCCCGCTGAGCGCGATCAGGCCCGGATCGTCCGGCGCCAGACGCAGGCCGCGACGAAGAACCTCGCGCAGCTTGTCTCGGTTCTCTGCCACGGCGACCTGTACATCGACAACCTGCAGGACGTACGCCACACCGAGGCTGTAGTACCCCGGAATGAATTCGGAGTCGATCGCGAGCGCCTTTTCGAAGTAGCGGGCCGCCTCGCCAAATGCCTGCACACGAAGCTTCTGCTGACCGCGGAGATACAGATCGTACGCTTCCGCGTTCACGCGTTTGGCGGCGGCAACGGCCACATCATTCTGCAGATTCGCCTTGAGCGCCGCGGCAACCGACCTGGCAACGTCGGTTTGCAACGCCAGAATATCTCCCACTCCTTGATCGTACGATTCCGACCACAACCGGCTGCCATCTGACGCATCCACGAGCCGGACCGTTACCCGGATCCGCTCACCTGCTTTTCGCACGCTGCCTTCGAGAACGTGCGTTACGCCGAGCACTTCGGCAATGCGCGTGACGTCCGCGTCCTTGCCACGGAAAGAGAACGAGGACGTGCGTGCAATGACGCGAAGCGTCGTGGCCTTGGAGAGCAGGTTCAGGATCTCCTCTGCGATCCCATCCGCGAAGTACTGTTGATCCCGCGCCGGGCTCAGGTCCGCGAAGGGAAGCACGCGATGGAGTTGTGCGGTGTTCGCGCACCTCCGCGTTCGATCGGCGGAATCGCATCCGTACCTCGGCTTTCGAGACCCAACCAGATCGCGACGGGCGCCAGCGAAATGAGGGCCGCAGCGAAGAGACCCTGCCGCAGCGAACGCAATCCGGATTGCGAGCGAGGAGGTGCGGGCGAGCGCTCGTCGACGGCCTGTTCCTGCAGCGCACCGTCCGACACCGTGACTGGTACGTCGAAGATGTAGCCACGGCGAAGCACCGTCTTGATCATCTGCTGCGATTCGTCCCCGATCGCCCGTCGCACGTCGATCAGGCACTGCACGATCGAGCCTTCGCTCACGACCGTGCGCCCCCACACAGCATCCAGCAACTCGTCCTTCGTCACGAGCTGGCCATGCCGCTCGACCAACAGCCGAAGCACTTCGAATGACTCGGGCCGCAGTTTCACGTCGGCGCCTGACTTGAGCACGGAGCCCCGCGCCAGATCGAGCGTGTACTCGCCGAACGAGTAGCTTCGATTCGCAGACATCTCGCGTGGCCCCGATCGCCGGCTACGGCCTCGTTTCGCGAACGCTTCAGCTTCTTTATAGCGCCAATTTCGCTGCTCCGTCGCTACGCGGCGCCAAAAACATGGACCGTATCGCGCACGCTCAGGACAACAGCTGATCACAGCAAGAAGGACATCATGAACACGAAAATCATACAGGCGCCTTGGCGCCCCTGATCGCCCTCGCGCGATCGTCCGACTACCGCCAGCGCCGATGCCCGGTGCATCAGGAAGAGCGCGTTCCTCCGCCACGAACAGTCCGTACTTAAAGACGGCCCAGTGGCCGATGAAGCGCAATAGCCGCGCCCATGCGTCCTCGCGATTGAAGGATGGCAACGCATAAGGCGTTGCGGGCTCCGCTTCGGCCAAGAGCGCCGCGTAGTCGTCGAGGTCATCGACGCGATGAGGGCGTAGCAGCAGACGCGGCGTTTCGATCATGTCCGGGAGAATAACCCACGAACGCAATGCACCGGTCGACGTCATCCCTGTGAAGGCGGGTCCAGCGGAGGCTGAGGCGGGCACGCGTGTCGGACTTGGATCATTGCCCTCGCGCCGGGACGTACGTTCGTACGCTTGTGAGTTGCGCGTAGCGGTCCTCACCGATAGTTGAAGTGTCGATTGACGTCGTGTCGCAAGCGCCGTCAAAGTCGCCTTTGTTTCAAGCTGCGTTCTTTTCCTGAGGTCGTACCGTACTCGTCACATTCCAGCGAGAGTCGCCGTGCAGGGGTCTCAGGAAGGGCGACATACGCAGCATCCAACGCCGACCGCCACTGCGTTGAAAGCCAGGGATTCGGACCCAATCGGCCGCGAGCCGTTTCCATCCATCGAAACGCTTCGTCGATGTCGCCCCACTGGGCATACACCTCAGCCAAACGCACGGCAGTGCCCGCGTCAGTTCCCGCTGCGAGCCTCTGGAGCGCAGCTTCCGCATCGGCGCGTCGGCCGAGCGCGTGGTCGACCAGCGCCAGTCCCTGATTGCGGTCGGCCCCCTCAGGCCAGCGTTCGATCAGCTCGCGCGCCTCGGTGAATCGGTGCTGCGAGAATGAGAATCCACCCGAGGTCGATGTCGATGTCAGGCTTCGCTGCCGGATTGAGCTCCAGCTCTTCGAGGTTTTCCGGCGCGCGCTTCATCGTAACGGCCAGCCGCCATTAGGAAGTGCGTCGAGCACGCTGTGCTGTGAGGGGCGAGACGGGGTCGAGGACTACGGCACGCCGCATCGCCTCCAGCGCCTCATCGAATCGATCTTGCCACACAGAGCTCATGCGTGTAGTACGTCAACACCAAGGGATTGTCGGGATCGAGCGCATAAGCTTTCCCGAAATGCTCCCTGGCGCGTCGCCCGTCGCCGATCTCCTCGTAATGCTGTGCTGCACGTATATGGGCCTCAGCCAGGGTCGGATCGAGCGCGAGCGCCTGCTCAAAGGCTTCTGTTCGCTTGGCAAGCCCGACTTGCGTGGATAGCTTCCCCGTCGCTCATCTGAGCGCCATACACACCGGCCAATCCTGCCCAGGCACGTGCGAACCCCGGATCGATTCGCAGCGCCTGCTCGTAGTAGTCCTTAGCCCTCTCGTTGTCGCCCGGAGTGCCGCGGTTGTAAAAAAAACGGGCGCGCAGGAAGCGGTCGTTAGCTTCGGCGCTCGGCATGGACGGCGCGCGTACGATCACCTCGCGCGTTAGTGTGACCTTCAAAGCTTCCGACACCCGTACGGCGATATCGCGTTGCACTTCGAATATGTCCAGCAGCTCGCGGTCGTAAGTCTCGGACCACAGGTGCGCGCTATTGGCGGCATCGACGAGCTGGGCTGTGATGCGCAGACGGCTGCCGGACTTGCGCACGCTCCCCTCCAGCACGTAGGCAACGTTCAGCTTCGCCGCGATTTCGGCGATGTCCGCGTTCCGGTCTTTGAATGAGAACGACGACGTGCGGGCGATCACCTGCAGGCCCGGCCACTGCGCGAGCAGGTTCAGGATCTCCTCCGCAACGCCATCCGAGAAATACTGCTGATCCTGCTCAGGACTCAGATCGACGAACGGCAGGACCGCGATCGAGTTGTGCGGCGCCTGCGACACGCTGCGCTGGAGCGACGTGACTGCGTCTGTCTCAGCGATGGACCTGATCGATGCACCCTGCGTCTGCATTCGGTCGGGGCCGTATTCGTGGTAGGCGAGAAACGCGACGCCGGCAATCGACAGTACTGCGGCTCCTGAACCCGCGCGCCGCGCGAAACTCCAGCGTCCATTGGCGGCTCCCGGACGCGACATCGTGACCGGCGCTGCCACAGCCTCGACGCGACATGGCGCCGAGGCGTCAACGTTCTTCACTTCGCCGACGAACTTATAGCCACGTTTCGGCACCGTGACGATGAAGTGATGCTCGTCCGGTTGTTCGCCCAGAGCGCGTCGCAGCAGGTAGATGGTCTGGGTGAGATTGCCCTCCTCGACGACGACGTTCGACCAGACAGCGTCCATGAGCGCCTGCTTCTCGACGATCTCACCCGCGTGCTCCACGAGATACAGCAGGGTGTCGAGCGCTCGTGGCGGCAGGTCGATGGGGCGCGCATCCACACGCGAGCGCAGGACGCGGCGTACGGCGTCGAGCCGGAACCCGCCGAACTCATAGACAAGGTGCGCCGTGCGCGTGTCCATCGTGATTGCGTCGCCATTGAGAAAACTTGATGGCGATCCGCAGGATTCTTGAGCGTCAGTTGCAGATGCTGCCCGCATGGCCGCAATCCCTGCGGCCGCGAATGAATGGTACGCCACCGAAGTCGCGCCAGACAGCGATGCAGATCGTATGTGGCAACGCGGCGGGAGGTCCTTATGAAAGTGTCAAAGAGCACGGCAGCAGCGCTGATCGGCGCGACCCTTGCGGCAGCCTCTTTGCCGGCGACCGCCCAGAATGCGCAGTGCAACATCGGAGAACGCCGTGATGTGCTGGGCTCGCTTCGCTGTCGAATTCTTGCGCGCTTCTCCCGGATGCCTTCAACCCATCGGAGCGAAGGGCGGGTGGCATCTCCTACAACGGACGAAGACAGCGGAGGTGCTGTCATGAAGCGAAAACGACTGACCCTTGCGGCAGTGTGTGTGACGCTGCTCCTCTCCACTGTGAACGCACAGGCCGCCCAGCTGCCGGGACGAACTGAACGGGGAGAATCTGACGGCAATGTCGTTACTGAGTGGAATGCGATCGCGCAAAACGCCATCGTCACCATCGGTGCGCAGCCGATTCAGCGTTCGCAGCTCTGGATGACGCTCGTTCATGTCGCCATCTACGACGCCGTCACGTCGATCAGTCGCGACTACGAACAATTCAAGGTGACGCCGGCCCACCTGCGACCGGCATCACGCGATGCGGCTGCGATCGCGGCGGCCCACGGAATTCTCGTCAGGCTGCTCCCGAGTCAGCAGGCGGCCCTCGACGCGGCGCGCGAGAACTCGCTGAATATGATTAGTGACGGAGTCAAGAAGGAAAACGGCATTGCGATCGGAGAGGAAGTGGCGTCGCGCCTGCTCGAGATTCACGATGGGGTGATCCCGACCGTCTCTTACACACCCGGTGCGGGTCCGGGTGTGTGGCAGCCGACCCCGCCTGCGTTCGCGAATGCGCTACTTCCCGGGTTTGCGCAGGTCACGCCGTTTGCGCTCACCAGCGCATCCCAGTTTCGGCCTGGTCCGCCACCTGCCCTTTCGAGCAGCGTGTGGACAAGGGACTACAACGAGGTGAAGGCCTTCGGAGCGGCGACCGGATCGCTTCGGACGGACGAGCAAACCGAGATTGGGCGTTTTTACACCGAGCACGCAGTGGCCCAGTACAGCCGCGCGCTTCGGCGGTACGCGATCGAAAGCGAACTGGGTGTTCCGCAGACCGCTCGCTTCTTTGCGATGGCGAACACGGCGATCCTCGACTCTCAGATAGCGTGCTGGGACGCCAAATTTCACTATAACTTCTGGCGACCGGTGACCGCGATTCGGGCTGGGGACACCGACGGGAACCCTTCTACGGCGCCCGACGCTGAATGGATCGGGCTGGCCGTCACGCCTGCACACCCTGAATATCCCGCGGCACACGGGTGTTGGACGAGTGCGGCGGCGAGAATTCTCGAGCTCTTCAACGGTACGGACCTGGTTCATTTCGCACTCGATAGCGCGGTGACCGGGACGACCCGCGTCTTCGAGAGGACGCAGGACCTTCGAGCTGAAATCATCAATGCGCGCGTGTATGGTGGCATGCACTTTCGGAATTCCGTCGAAGTGGGCGCCGAGATTGGCGAATTCGTTGCCGACTGGATCGCGTTCTCTTTCCGACCGAAGCTCGAAGATGTTGAAGGAGGCGACGACTCGCGCGACTGAGAACGTTGCGGAGGTCCGAGTCTCACGCCCGCTGCTCCTCTGGATGGGCGCGTTCGATCCGTTCACGCTGACCGGACCGGCGCGGTTTCGCTCACTTGCCTGGTCGATCGGCGAGGGACAGATCTACTCCCGTAGATCTGTCCCCGACGCGTCCTCCTCGAGTCGTTTCACGATTGCTGCGATGCCTTCGAATCGAGACTCCGGGCGCGCATCGGAATCGCTATTCGTCAGAACCGCCAACCCTCGCCGGTTGCCCGAGAAAAATCAGTCGTTCATCGAGCGCGGTCACGATCCGGACGTACGCGGCGGCGCGCTGATCCGCTCGCTCGAGAGACTCGGCAGCCCTCAGCGCTTCGTCGAAAGCGGCGTCGCTGGAGTCGGCGTCGCCCGATCGCACCTGCGCGGCGGCTAGCGCCGCAAAGGCTGCCGGCTTCAGTTGCGGATCGTCGATCTTTCGAACGGCTGCGCGCGCAGCCTCGATGGTCTCCGCGGACAAGGGCTCGCCCTTACGCAGCAATTGCACGCCCAGGACGCCAAACTGCGCCGCGGCGTCGATGAGCGGATCGTCAAAGGCTGCAGCGCTTGCGGAGGCCGAGGCGCTCGTCGCGTCGCTCTGCAATGTCACAACGTCGCGAACCAGCAGCGCGCGCGCGACGCGGTCATTCACACGCAGCGCCGAGTCGAGCGCGCCGGCAATGTCGCCGGCCCTGACCTGTCCGCGTGCGATGTAGTCCATCACGTCGTCACGCTCTTCAGCTTGCGACAACCGATCAGCTTCGAGGCGCGCACGTCCCAGTGTCTCGCGCGCCGCCGTGCGCTCCCCCGCCGCAGCCTGCATGCGACCGAGTTGCGCCAGCGTCAGCGCCTTACGCTCGGCGCTGCCGACGGTCTCCACCGACGTGATCGCTGACGTAAACATCTGGCGCGCGGCGTCGCGCTCGCCCGCTTCCGCGCGGCTTGCCGCGATACGTCCCTGCACAACAGCGCGGTACATGACGTCATCGATTTTCTGCATCGTTTCCGCGCCGCCGCGTCTGTCGCCCGCAGCGACGCGCGCCAGCGCAATCCGTCCATAGACCTGCGCCCGATGCTTGCGCCGGGCTCGCGCCGCCAAGTCAAGCGCTTGTTCGATGTCGCCGGCTCGCACCTCGGCGACCGCCACATCGCCCCGCGCCAGCATCTGCTGGAACGGATCCTTGATGTGTCCCAGGGCGTTGCGTGCAGCCGCGATCTCGCCCTTGCTCGCCTGAACGGAGACGACCTGGCGCAGAACATCGCTCTGCGCGCCCGTGTCGCGGATTTGCATCGCTGTCGTCTGCGCCGCAGTCAGGTTGCCGCCGCGCAGCTGAATGTCAGCGAGCGCTGCGAGAGCGGCGCCGTGTGGACGAGCTGCGTCGATCAGGCCGGCAGTCTCGCGGGCGCCATGCAGATCCTCAACGGCGATCTGCGCCAGCACGATGTCATGCAGCACCCAGCCGCGAAAGGCAGGCTCGCTGACCTGCCGGGCGACTGCGAGCGCCTGATGAATCGTCCGATGCGTTGCAGTCGGATCTCCCATCGGCGCCTGGAGCCGCGCGACGTTGGCGAGCGCCTCGGCATGGCGGTAGGGATCTTCGATCGTTGCGGCCGTCTCGAGCGCGCGATCGAGCGCGAGGGCGCGCCATTGAGCGGGATCGTTGGGGGCCGATGCATGCTGAAGATCGACAGCACTCGCCGGCGCGCCGTGCAGACACACCGCGAACGCTGCGACGACCGTGCGCTGGAACTGCATCTATGTTCCCCTGATGCAGCAAGCGTCCGCCTGGAAGCGGAAGACGTCAACTCGTCCCCTGGTTCCGTTCTCCGTTGCGCGTTGTCCGTTATGCGCAGAACGCTAGGCGCCCAGTTCACGCGTCAAGCGCCCACGTCTGCGGACAACGGAAAACGGAGAACTGGCAACGCGGCGGAAGCGCCGCGGGCGTCAGCATTCGATGAACAGGCGCCAATGCCGCTTCCATCCGCTGCATCTGTGCGCGCGTGATCATCCCGCTCAGCAGCTTCATGAAGTGCGGGTGCCGGAAACCCGACACGATGTACTGCCAGCGATAGGCGTGCAGGACGGTCTCACGGATCGCCTGCTGCTCTGCCGGGCTGAAACTGCGTTCGCACAGACGCATGAAGTAGCCCGCATCCGCGGCCGACTGCGCGCGCAGAATATCGTCCAGCAATTTCAGTAGTTCGATGAGATCGTCCACGCCGCGATCGCGCTGGCCGCTATTGAGCCCGCGATCCTCGCGGCCCCACTCGATCTCATCGATGACGGCATGCTGGCACTCCTCCAGCCAGTGAAACCGAAATACGTCGCGATACAGATCCGAGAGCTCTTCGTCGCGCTCGATGCTCTCGCGATAGTGCACCTGCGTGAACAGTTCGATGTGACAGGTCAGCGCCAGCACAGCCCATGTCGACTTGCGCATCACGGCGCGCGCGACTTCGTTCGCGTCGGCGATCTGCACGTAGCCGCCCGGCATCTTGGCTGCGATCGCCGTTTCGATGCGTCGAAACAGCTCCTGATGCTTGATCTCCTCATCGCTGAAGCGAACGAGCCCTTCCAGCACGATCTGATCGCCGAGTCCGTGCGAGCAGGCAAGCTCGAGCGTCTTCGCGCTGATGAACCGCTCGACGAGACCGAAGAGGTAGGCATATGTGCGGCCCTGCACCTGGCTCATCGTGCGCTTCTCATCCGGCTGACAGGAACGCAAGTTCATTGACCTTCGTCAGCCCATCGGGCAGAAACTTGCGCTTGAAATCGAACATGCGGCCGCGGAACACGTCCGCATCGATGTCCCAGCGCACGCGCTTGGACGCTTTGATGCAGCGCGCATAGCGCGCGCGATCGCTGTTCTCCTGAAAGATTCTGCTCAGATGCGGGTGAGACGACCACGTTCGACGGCTGCGCTCATGGCTGTGTCCTCGTGACTGGTGTCATCGTGATGGTCAGAGAGGACCGAGCGCGCAGCAGTCGCATGAGGCAGAATTCTCAGTCGCGTGCGCATGAGGCAGGGACTCATTTCCTTGAGCCGCGCGTCGGCGACAAATGTACTGGAACCACTCCCGAAGTGCACTGAGTGACTGGCGATTGGCTCGTGACTCGTGATGCTGACCGATGAGTCCTAGCTGCGGGCGCCGTCTTCGGCTAGTTCACTAGTCACTATCACGAGTCACTTCTCAGACCGAGCCCGCGATCGCGGGCCAGCGACGATCGCGCGCGCGCGCGAATCGACGCCCAGCTTTTCGAAGATGTTTGTCAGGTGATTGCGGACAGTTTTCTCGCTGATGAACAGCTGCTTCGCGATCTCGGCGTTGCCCTCGCCCTGCGCAACGAGATGCAGGATGTCGTTTTCGCGGGCGGTGAGTTCAGTCAACGCGTCCATGCGTCCGGCTGCGGCCGACACGCGCTCCGGAGCGGCCCCGAGGAAGTCGTCGAAGCTTCGCAGAAGCGCTCCCAGGCGGGCTCGTCTTCGATGAGGATGTGATTGCGACTCTCGAGCGTCACGAAGCGCGCGTCCGCGATCTCCGCCGCGAGCAAGCGGCCCTGATCGAACGGAATGCGCGCGTCGCCGCGGGCGTGCACGACGATCGTCGGCACGCGCACTTTCGGCAGCAGCGAGCGCACGTTGATCTCGCCGAACGATTCGATGATGCGCGCCGCGATCGTCGGCTCGCGTGGTCGTGCGCATCAGATCGCTGAACCACCGGACCTGCTCGCGCGTCGGCGTCGGGAATGAACAGCGACGCGAACAGCTGGCGAAAAGCCGGATTCTCCTGTCCCCAACCTTGACGGATCAGTTCGATCAGCGCCTCACTGTGACGACGCGATTCCTCGCTGCGCTGCGCCCAGCCTTCCGAGTAGCACCCGTACAGCACCAGCTTGGTCACCCGCTCGGGATGACGCACGGCGTACTCGATGCAGGCTGCGCCGCCCTGCGACACGCCGAGCAGCGGAAACCTGTCGAGACCGGACGCGTCGATGATCGCCTCGAGGTCGGCGACTTGCGCCGCATGCGAGAGATCCTCGACTTCCCAGTCCGACAGTCCGCAGCCGCGTGGATCAAAGCGGATCAGCTGACGGCCTCGCCGAGAGAAATCGAAACCAATGCCGCCACACCGGGCTCTGCCAGTCGAATTCGAGATGCGACAACCAGTTCGCCGATTTCACGAGCGGCGGCACCGACTGCCCGACGTCGCCGACCGCCAGACGAACACCGTCCGGACTTGATGAAGCGGATGGTTTGCTGCACGGCAACGGCCAAGGGCTGACTGGCTAACTGGCCGACTGGCCAGAGCCAGACTAAGAGCTGTCCGCGACTGACCAGATGACCAGATACTTGGGATCAGCCATCGACGCATCTGTCCAGCCAGTAGTCCAGTTGTCCGAGCTGGCCTCTCAGACCGCCCGCAACGCCGTCGCGACCGGCAAGCGCGCCGCGCGGATGGCTGGGAAAAGGCCGCCCAGAGTCCGATCACGCACGCCCACACGATGCCCATGCGATGAGCCGCGGACTGACGCTCAGATCGAAGACCAGTTGACCGGCGGCTGGACCGCCGCCAGAGGTGCTGACTGTGTGCCGTTGAAGAACAGCCACGCGAGGACTGCGCCGATCGCACCGCCGAGCAGAGCAAGCAGGAGCGCCTCGGCGAGCACAGAGATGACCATCGCCGTCGCGCCGAAGCCGATGCGCGCGCAACGTTGCGATCTCGCGCAGGCGCGCGCTGACGGCGGAGTACATCGTGTTGAGCGCGCTGAAGACCGCGCCGACGGCCATGATGCCGCCGACGACGTAAGCGACGATCGAGATGATCTGGCTCGATCGTTTTCGACTGCTGCTCGAAATATTCGCGTTCGCGCTCACGTCCACGCGCGAGCGCCGGATTCGAGGTCAGCGAATCCTTGAAGCTTCTGAAAAGCCGCGGGCGACTCGAGCATGCACCGTCATGCTCTGAAAGCCGCCGCGTCGCAGTCGGCGGCGATCAGCGTTTCGGCGTCCGTCATCAGTTCGGACTCGTGCGAGTCGCCGGTCGTCGTAGAACACGCCGACGACCGTCCAGGTCGCGCCGCGCGTCGTGATGCGTCGCCCACGTTGAGGCCTTTGAATTGGGCATGCGCCGCCTTGCCCGACGATGACCTCAGTGACGGCGGGCTTGAACATGCGCCCTGCAATGATCTTGAGCTCGGGCCGCAACGCCAGCGCCTTCGGGCCGACGCCGCGAATGGTGACGTTGACCTCCGCGCCGTCGGCCTTTCTTGTAGAGGTTGATCAGCCGCATCGCTTCGGCCGACACGATCGGCTTGCCGTCGGCTGTCGCGCCTGCACGCCCGCGCCGTCCCCGATCAGTCTCGTGCATCGCGGTGCAGCGCGCTGCTGCTTCCGAGGCCGAACCGTTACGCATGACGATCGCGCGATCATCGCGCCCGGAGTTCTTCATCGTGCGTGATCATGCCGGTCGACATCGCGAGCACCGAAATGAGCACCGCCACGACGCCGGCGATGCCGATGACGATCACGAGCGAGGTACCGACGCGCTGCGGCAGGCTGCGCAGATTCATCGCCGTAACGGCGCCGATCTGTCTGAAGAGAGTCATGTTTACGGCCTGTTGTGGGTTGTCAGTTGTCCGTGGTCAGTCCAAGAGTCGTGAATGCTTCTGGGCACTACCGGGAACGCAGGCGGACATGGCGCGCGCGCGCTAGCGTCCGGCGAGCGCATCGACGATGTTGAGCCGCTTCGCACGCCAGGCCGGCGGCAAGCCGCTCACCAGTCGCGAGCAGCGATCGCCATGCCGACGCCCATCGCGAGCACGATCATCGGCATGGTGAAAGTCGCCGAACATCGTCTTGCAGCGCCGGCAACCTGAACACGACGCTCGCCAGGCCGAAGGCCGGCGAGCGCCGCGAAGACGCAGCAGCACGCCTCGATCAACACGAGCGCAAGCACTTTGCCGTCGGAGAAACCGAGCGTCTTCAGCACTGCGAGCTCGGACGTCCGCTCGCGCACGGACTGCATCATCGTGTTCGCCGTCAGAAACAGCAGCGTGAACAGCACGGCGCCCACGATCGTGTTCACGATGAAGTTGATATCGCCCGAGCTGCTTGAGCTGCATCTGCGCAAGCGCCGATTCAGTCTGTGTCCGTGTTTCGTTCGGCGAGTTCTGCGAACAGGGCGTCGATCGTGCTTCGAGATCTTGCGTGGCCTGCGGCGGATCTTCGATCCCGACCAGGTAGTAGTGAACGATCGTTGCCGCCGAACGCGCTCGCCTCCTCGAAATACTCATGGTTGATATAGAAAGACGGGAAGCCGGCCCCGTAGACGGAGAGTCGAACGTGCCGACGATGTCGAAATACCAGGTGTTGCTGCCGTGCTTGTTCGTCCAGATGGAGGTCCCGATCGGGATGCGGTCGCCGACCTTCCAGCTGTACTGCTTCGCGAGTTGTCTCGCTCACAAGCGCGCCGCGTGCGCGTCTTCTCATCGCCTCGAGGTACTCGGGCTTGATCTTGATCTCCTTGTAGATGCGAACAACGGCTCGGCGTCGGTCGCGAAGGCGGGAATCGGTTGGCGCGCTTCGCGGAAGTAGCCGCCGAACCAGGTCCAGTGCGACACGGCGCGACGCCCGGCACGGCCTTGATGCGCTTCGCATGCGCGATCGGCAGGCCGTCGATCATGTTCGTCTTCGCCGAGACGTACAGACGATCGACGTTGAGATTGCTCGACGACGCGTGTTGAAGCCCTGATTGATTCCCTGCAGCAGGCCGAAGAGCAGGAACGCGACGACGATCGACAGCATCGTGAAGATCGTGCGGCCTTCTTGCGCCACAAGCCCGCCCAGATGAGACGGAAAGTACTTCATGCAGCGCGCCTCGCTGCATCGCGTGGTGAGACTGGCCCTTGTCGAGATGCAGCTCGCGCGAGGCGTACCCCGCCGCCCGCGGATCGTGCGTCACCATGACGATCGTCTTCCCTGCGAACGGTTCAGCGCCTGCAACAGATTCATGATCTCCTCGGCGTTCTGACGATCGAGGTCGCCCGTCGGCTCATCGCACACGAGTAACGTCGGATCGGCCACGATGGCTCGGGCGATCGCCACGCGCTGCTGCTGACCGCCGGAGAGCTCGTTCGGTTTGTGCTTGGCGCGATCGGCAAGTCCGACGAGTTGCAGCGCGTCTGGACGCGCTGCCGGCGTTGCACCTCGACAGATTCGTGAGCAGCAGCGGAACCTCGACGTTCGCTTCTGCCGTCAGTACCGGCAGCAGGTTGTAGAACTGGAAGATGAAACCGATGTGGCGCGCGCGCCAGTCTGCGAGGGCGCCGCGCGAAAGACGGTCGATGCGCTCGCCCGCGACGCGACCTCGCCGCGTCGGCTGATCGAGGCCTGCTATCAGATTGAGCATTGTCGTCTTGCCGGAGCCCGACGGGCCCATGAGCGCCAGGAATTCGCCGAGCGATTTCGAGATCGACACCATGGAGCACTTCGACTTTCTGCTTGCCGCGAACGTAGCTCTTCGTGACATTGCGCAGCGAAACGAGTGCAGTCATGGCGAGCCCTGAGTTATTGTTTCCGGCAAGAGAAGTGTAGATGGCGCGCGTGACGCGAGGAAACGCCGCGTCGGTGAACAACGGCGCACTGCCGGCCAACCAGTGAGAAGGAAAGCGGACTGCGGCAGGAGGCTGCTCGCGGGCGTCAGATGCAGTACGATGCGCGCGGAAGGCAGACGCCCCGCCGCCCGGAATTAATTCTGCGATGCAACCCTGGCAGAGGCGCGTCCTGCTTCGCGCGCCGCTATCCCTGGCTCATCACCAGTGGCTCGACGACGCGCTTCGCCTGTGCATGAAGCTTTCGGCGCAGCGTCCGCGGTCTCACGATCTCAACCTCGCCGCCGAGATCGAACAGCACGCGAAGTGCAGTGTCCTCGCGCTCAAAATCGATGCTGACATCCTTGCGGCCCCGGTATCGCTCCCCGAGCGGCTCAAGACGTTTGCGAAACCATGCGCCGAAGGACTGGAGGAGTCGCTCACGACCGCGGGCGGAAATTTTCAACGCGACCTCGAACCCGCCGGGAGGGTTCGCCTCGAACCGCGCGCACCAGGCGCTCCAGAATTTCTGAAGATCGAAGTCCGCGTCGCGCTGAAAGCTTTCGCCGGTCGCCTTGAGAGTGCCGAGACGCGAAATCCGGAAAACACGCCACTCGCGCTTCACGCGCCCGATGAGATACCAGGTGTCGATCTTGACGACGAGCGCGTAGGGCTCGACGCGGTAGTCGCGATGCTCGCCATTGCTGCGCTGATAGTTGATGTCGATGCACTCGTTCTTCCAGATGCTCGCACGCAGTTCATCCAGGTGAGGAGAGGTGGCCACGGATCTGAACCAGGGCTTCGTGTCGAACAACAGGCGGCCTCGCGCGTGCTGTGCGCGCATTTGATGCATTGAAGGCACCGCTGCCGCGAGCTTGTCGAGCGCCGTGCGCGTCGGCGTTGCAAGCTCCTGCACGCCCATGGCCGCCGGACTCGCGATCAAGGCGAGCGCCTCGGCTTCGCCTGACGAGAGACCTGTCAGGTCCGAGCTGTAGCCTTCGACGAGCCGGATTCCGCCGCCGCGGCCCTGCTCGGTGTACACGGGCACACCCATCGTCGAGAGCGCGTCGACGTCGCGAAAGATTGTCCGGATCGATACGCCCAGCCGTTGCGCAAGCTCGCCGGCGGTAAGCGAATGGCTGCGTTGCAGAGCCATCAGCAACGAGATGAGTCGTTCGGCGCGCATCTATCAGGCTGTAGACCGTAGGCTGTAGGCTGTAGCCAGCAAGGAGGCCCGAGCGGCCTCGCCTGTAAGACAATTCTGGTCATGAACCATGCCAGAGGATGGCATGTATCTAGCCGCCTCGCACCCGTGTCTACCTACAGCCTACAGCCTCCGGTCTACAGCCTCGGCTGCGAGCAGCCGTTATTTGAGCATCCCCGCGCCCATGAACGCCGCGACATAGTCCGCCTGACTGCGGCGAATCGCTTCGTATGCCTCTTCGCGGCCATAGATGTGCGTGATCTCCACGCGATGTTCCGGCGAGCCGGGCGCGTGCTTGTACGTCAGGAAGTAATGACTTAGCCGCTCGATGACCGACGGGGGACACTGCGCGATGTCGGTGAGGTGGCCGTAGAGCGCGTCTTCGCGCATCACGGCGATGATCTTATCGTCGGCTTCCTTCTGGTCGATCATGCGCAGCCCGCCGATCGGAATCGCCTGCACGAGCAGATCGCCATGGCCGATCGACTTTTCGGTGAGCACGCAGACGTCCATCGGATCGCCGTCCCCGACGATTCCGGAACGCCCGGTGCGCTCCTCGCAATATTCGGCGACGCGTTCGGCGCACAGCGTGCGCGGCAGGAATCCATAAAGCGATGGAGACACATTGGAGAAGCGTTGCGGCCGATCCACCTTGAGCAGTCCGGTCACCTTGTCGATTTCGTACTTGACCGTGTCGGTCGACACGATCTCGATGTATGCAGTAACGACAGCCGGCGCTTCCGCGCCGAGTTCAACGCCGTGCCAGGGATGGGCGCGGAAAGCGGAGGGAAATAGCGTCGGCATACGTGTCAGGCGCTGCATCGGAAGGGCTTTGGGGGCGCGGAGTTTAGCAGCTACGGAAGCTCTGATTTACCCGTCTACCCTGACGCTCGAGGATGGAGGCCCCCATAAGACAAGGCTGATCGAAGCTGCATGCACTCTCGAATGGCGGTAAGTCAGAGGATCCCGGGGAGGCTCCTCACAGGTCGCACCACTCTGAGCTTTCGACGATGCAACCGATTTGAAAGACAGCTGCTGCATTGCAAAAGCCCGGGCCGCGCTAACGACAAATCTTTGCGTCACCCGCTCACGAGTTGCGCGGAAGGTCCCGTTGACACCACTGTAGATAAGAAATTGAAGCGGATATCCTGACGTCCGGATTTCGGCGGTCGGTCCATCGGCTGCCTCAAATGCGCTCCGGGGGAGAAGCTTGAGATGAAGACGGTTCTGCGCTTGATGATGCTGCCGGCGCTATGGCTGATCAGTCCCGCGTTCGCTCTCGCGCCGGGCGAAGTCGTGGACAACTTCCGGCTGCTCGACCATACCGGCAAGTCGCATGAGCTGTACTACTCCTCGGACATGAAGGCGGTCGTGCTCATGGTCCAGGGCAACGGTTGCCCCATCGTGCGTCACGCACTGCCTGCGCTCAAGGAAGTGCGGGCGAAGTACGAGTCGCAGGGGGTCGAATTTCTCTTGCTGAACTCGAACCTGCAGGACAAGCGCGACGCCGTGGCGAAGGAGGCGGAGGAATTCGCGATCGATTTTCCTATTCTGCTCGATGAGGCGCAGCTGATCGGCGAATCCCTGGGCGTGGTGCGCACTTCCGAAATCTTCGTGATTGACCCGCAAGGCTGGAAGCTCGTCTATCGCGGTCCGATCGATGATCGCCTGTCGTATGAGAAGCAGCGTCCGGCGACGAAGCACTATCTCATCGATGCGCTCGACGATGTGCTTGCGAACCGATCCATAAGAGTGGCGCAGGCTGAAGGCGTCGGTTGTCTGGTGAACTTTCCGGAACGCGGCCGCAAGCAGTCGCACGCGCAGATCTCCTACTCGAAGCAGATCGCGCCGCTCCTGAAGGATAAGTGCGTCGCGTGCCATCAGGTCGGCGGCGTGGGTCCGTGGGCGATGACGAGCTACGACATGGTGAAGGGCTTCGCGCCGATGATCCGCGAAGTCGTGCGCACGCAGCGCATGCCGCCGTGGCACGCGGACCCGCACTACGGTTCGTTCGAAGGCGTGCGCGCGATGTCGAACGACCAGCGTAAATTGCTGGTGCACTGGATCGAGGCCGGTGCGCCCCGCGGCTCGGGGAACGATCCCCTTCTGGGCGTGAAACCCGATACCGCTGAATGGAAGCTGGGCAAGCCGGACCTGATCGTGGAAATCCCGGCGTACGACATTCCAGCCTCGGGCGTGATCGAATATCAGTATCCGCGCGTGAAGAATCCTCTCGGCCGCGATGTATGGATCACGGCAGTCGAGATCCACCCCGACGCCAGGCAGGCGCTTCACCACATCATCGTCAACGATCCGATTGTGGCCGGCGGCGAGCGCGGCGGCGGAAATCTTGCGGGCTTTGCGCCCGGCATGTCGCCGATCGTGTATCCGGACAACACCGGAGTGTTGTTCCCCAAGGATGCGGACTTCGTATTCCAGATGCATTACACGCCGAGCGGCAAGGCGGTCACGGACCACAGCAAGGTCGGCTTCCACTTCAGGGAGGCGAATAATCCGCCGAAGCATCCGCTGCGGCTGACGGCGCTCGTGGATTTCCGCTTTGTAATTCCGCCGGGCGCCAAGAGCCATACGACGACGGTGACGCGAGCGATCGACCGCGACATGCTGATCTACAACCTCATGCCGCACTCGCACCTGCGGGGTAAGGCGGGCCTCATGAAGGCGGTCTACCCGGACGGCGTTGAGGAGATTCTTCTGAACGTGCCGAAGTACGACTTCAACTGGCAGACGGTGTACTCGTATCGGGAGCCGAAGAAGATCCCGGCTGGTTCGAAACTGGTCTGGACCTTCAGTTGGGACAACTCGCCGCAGAATCCGGCCAACCCCGATCCGACCGCGACGGTGCGCTGGGGCGACCAGACTTTCGAAGAGATGGGGATCGGTTTCGTGCGTTACCGTTACCTCGATGAGGAAGTCGGAAAGCCTGCGGCGCCGACCGTCGCCTCGGCGCAGGCGACCGCGGGACGCGAGTGACGTCGCCGTGCGGAGGAGACCCACGGGGCGTACCAGTGACTATGAGGTCAGGCGCTGATCTCGATCCGCAGATCGTGTAGTTCCTAGCGAAGCCCCGCCGCAAGACGGGACTTCGCGTTTTGCGCCGTAGGAACGACGGCTCCTCCACCGTATGTCTCCGATTGGCGAACTCCTGCAGATGTCAGTACTTTCGCTATAGTCACCCGCCCCGACCGGGGCGATCAGGTCGCTCCGGGCGGACAATCGCAGTGCAAATCTATGGGATGTGGATGATGCGAAAGTTCGTGCTGGCGTTCCTCGTGCTGCTTCTGTGTGCATCGGCGAGCGCTGCAACGCTCTACATATCCGATCAACTGACCGTGCCCCTGCGTCGCGGTCCGTCGAACAGCCACAAGATCATCCACGCCGGCCTGCCGACCGGTATGGCGCTTGAAGTCCTGAGCGAGGATCGCGCGGCAGGCTTCACGCAAGTGCGCACGCCAAACGGCACGGAGGGCTGGGTGCCGACGCAGTATCTGGTCGATCAGCCGGCCGCGAAGGATCGGCTCGCCGCGGCAAACAAGCGGGTTGAGACCCTCGAGGCGCAGCTGAAGTCGTTGAAGGAGAACTTTCAGGAAGTGCGCGGCGAACGCAGCGAGGTCGAGGGCCGCGCAAGCGATCTCACCAGGCAGACAGAGAAACTGCAGTCGGAGCTCGCAGAAATCCGCCGCGTCTCGGCGACTTCAATCGCCAATTACGAAGAGAACAAGCAGCTGAAGAACGAGAATCAGTCGCTGAGCACGCAGGTCACGCAGCTGACCGAACGCGTGCGACAGCTCGAGCGCAATGTGACGCTGAAATGGTTCCTCGCCGGAGGCGCCCTCGTGCTCGTCGGCTTGCTTCTGGGCGCCTGGATCAAGTCGCGACCGAAGCGCAGCACCTGGGCGTAATGAGAAGTGACTCGCGATTCGTGACCGGTGAATAGCCAGACGACTCCTCTGACGTCAGCGCCGGATAGGCTTTATCTGTCATCTTCTCAAAGGGGAGCATTCATGCGGCGACCAGGCGCTTCCCGGGGGATGACGGACAATCGGATCACAACAAACGACGGAGCCTCGATGAAGAACAACATTCGCTTACTAGCTGGCGTCAGCGACGCTCTGCGGCGGCACGGCGTTCGCTCAGCAGCAAGACTTCAGCAAGGTCGAGATCAAGGTTTCGAAGATCTCGGGGAACGTTTATCATGCTGCAGGGCGCCGGCGGCAACATCGCCGCATCGATCGGCGACGACGGCATCGTCATCGTCGACGATCAGTTCGCTCCGCTCGCCGACAAGATTCGCGCAGCGCTTCGCGGCGTCACGGACAAACCGCTGCGCTTCATCATCAACACCCACTATCACTTCGACCATACCGGCGGAAATGCTCCGCTGCACAGGGATGCGACCATCATCGCGCACGAGAACGTGCGCAAACGACTCGCCAGCGGATCCGTTCTGGGCAACGGCGGCGCCCTGCGAATCGACCAGCCCGCGGATCCCGCAGAAGCGTTGCCCGTGATTACCTTCGAGCACGATGTGACGGTGCACCTGAACGGTGAGGACATTCGCGCATTGCACACTCCGCACGGGCACACGGACGGCGACAGCGTGGTGTTCTTTCCGCAATCGAACGTCGTGCACATGGGCGACAACTTCGTGACCTATGGGTTTCCGTTCATCGACCTCATGGGCGGCGGGAGCGTAAGCGGGATGATCGATGGGCTTGAAGTCGCGCTGAAACAATTGCCCGCGGATGTGAAAGTCATTCCGGGACACGGCCCCGTGTCGAACCTCGATGACGTGCGCGCGATACATCGGTGTGTTGCGGGAAACGCGTGCGGTGGTGGAGAAAGGCGTCAAAGCCGGCAAGTCGCTCGAACAACTGAAGCAGGACAAAGTGCTCGAGCCCTGGAAGAACCTGTCCGGCCCGTTCGTGTCGACGGACCTCTTCATCGAGACGCTGTACAACGATCTGACGGGCGACAGGAACGGCGCTGTAATCAAGCACAATTAGCGGATGGCGACGCGGCTGGGGGCTGGAGGCTGGGGGTAGAGAAAGACAAGACAGTGACCGAAGGCCGGGACGCAGAGAGCAGCGCGCAGCGCGCCATCTACCTCCAGTCTCCAGCCGCCAGCCGTAGCCGCTCAGAACAGCTCGCCGGCCTGTCCCTTCATCATCTGCTGACGCACCAGAGGAATCGGCGGGCCGCCGAAGGCCAGAAACTCGTCGTTGAACTGACGCCAGGCCTGCTCGCCGCCGCGTGACGCGCTCCAGTCGTCGCGCAGCTTGCGGATCATGAGCTTGCCCAGCGTGTAATTGAGATACCCGGGATCGTACGTGCCGCGTGCGGCTTGCTGACGCGCGTTGCCCGCGTCCTGATACGCCTTTTCGCTTGAACATCTGCTCGCATTGCGCGACCGTCATTCCCTGCGTGTGCAGTCCGATCGCGCACAGGTAGCGCACGTTGCGCAGCAATGCATTCAACACCTGCCCGACCTGCAGCTCGGGCTTATCGGCGGCGATGCCTTTCTCAATCATCAACTCCTCACTGTAGTGCGCCCAGCCTTCCGCGAACGCGTACCCGACGAAGAGCTGACCGAATTTCCATGACGATCGATTCGCATGCAGAAACTGCAGGAAATGGCCCGGCCACACTTCGTGAATTGAGGTGAACAACAGATCCGCCTTGCCCGGCACATAGGCCTCCTGCTCCGCTTTCGACCACTTCGAATCCGGCGGTGCGATGTAGTACACCGACGGCAGATCCTTCTCATACGGTCCGGGGATGTTGATGTACGCGAAATTCTGCCGCCGATACGCCGGCGCTTCCTTCACCAACGCCTCTTCCGTACCGGGGATCGACACGATTTCCTTCTCGATCAGAAACTGTTTTATGTCCGCGAGCTGCTCGCGCGCGCCCTCAACCGCGCCGCCCTCGGGCTTGTCCGCATTCATCTTCGCGATGCATGCGTCGATCGTCGCGTTCGCTGCGTATCGCTTGCACGCATCGGCAAGGGCGGCGGAGTTTCGCTCCAGGTCGGCGCGTCCGAGCGCTTCGAGCCGGTCGAGCGGAGTCGTTACGCCCTCCGTCATCCGCAGCATCGTCGCGAATCGGTCGGCGCCAAGCGCGTAAGCGTCAGTCGCTTTCGCTCGCTGCGATCCCAGCCATCGACTCACCTCCTCCATCGCCTTCGCCGCCGGCTCGATCGCGGCCTTCAGTTCGTTCTGAAGTCCGGCGTCTCTCACCTCCGCGAACGCCTGCGGGCACGTCGCTGCGGTAGAACTGTGCGAGGCCGCCAAGGCCGGCCACGCCGTAGTCGATGAATGTGCGCGGCATCGGCGTCTGCAGATTCTCCTTGATGCGTGCGGCGACGGCCGGGATCTGTTGCGCGTACTTGATGAATGCGCGGGCGCGCTGGTCGGCGGGCGCATACGGCACATTGACGTAAGTGTTCGGATCGAGCCCCGCATCCAGATACCACGCAGGATTGGTAAACGGAAAACGCGCTTCGCGGAGATAGAACAGATCGGTGTCCACCGCGTTCAGCAGGTAGTCGCGCTGAAAAAGCTCCTCCGGGGACATCGATGCGTTGTTGAAGGCCGCAGCGCGAGTCCGCATCTGCTCGAGGCGTGCGATCTCCTTCTGGATCCCGGCCGCGCTGAGATCGGGCATCTGACCATCGAACTCGTGACGCCCCGCGCCGACCGCGAAATCCGGATTCGCTGCGAAATAGCTCTCGATGAACTCGTCGACGAACTTGGTCCACTCGACGTTGACGGCGGCGGCCGGCGGCGTCGTCGCATGCTGCGCCGGCGCCTCGGAGCGATCACACGCGGTGAGAAGGGCCAGTGCGCCTGCAATCATGCAACAAAGAGGAATAGAACACGATCGTGAGTGGGCCATGAATAAACCTGCAGAATCTCGCGTGTATGTGAACAGAAGCGCGCGATGATACGACGATTGTCGGTTGATCCTGAAGAAGGCCGCGGTTGTCTCCTTCAGCTGACATCATCGCGGCTGAATCCTGCTCCTCCATCGCCCGACAAAGACGCGCTTCGCGACAGAGGCAGACAACGGCCCCCCAAAAAAAAGGCCGACCAGCGTCGGCCTCGAAATCCTGATAGCAGCGCTGTCTCTAGAAGTCCGCCGACAACCTCAGGTAGTAGAAGCCGCCGTTGAAGCCGTACGGCGAGGTCAGCGCGTAGTTGACGCCGAGGAACTGCGACGTCGGATCCTGCTCGTCGTCCGGGAACTCATCGAAGATGTTCTCGCCGCCGACGGCGACCGTGTACCTCTCGGCGAAAGTGAAGCGCGCTTCCAGATCGACGAGGACCGTCTTCTCCATACGAATACTGATCGGAGGCGTCTCCCGGGCCGAACTGACCCGCCTGTCGTCGTCCAGCTGTCGTAATAATTCAGCCGCAACAGCGCGCCGAAGAATCCGCCGCTCGAGTAGTCGAACGTCAGCAATCCGCGGTTCTCGGGCATCTGGTTCTCCAGGTCGTAGATCGAAGGAAGCATCGATCGTGCCCGGCGTGACGTTCGAGACTGTCTTGCTTGTTGTAGTTGTAGCGAAAGTCGACGCTCAGGTCGCCGCCGCCGACGTCGAAGCTCGTCGTGACCGCAAGGTCGACGCCGTCGATCTCCGAATCGAAGCCGTTCACGAAGAAGTTCGCACTGCTGCCAAGCAGGAGGTTTGCGCGCATTGGGAATGCCCGCCGCAGTGAGCCGCGCGACCTCGGCCGGACCGACCGTGTTGTTCAGCAGCGTGAGTCGATCGTCGATCTCGATGTGGTAGTAGTCCAGCGTCACGCTGGTCCTGTCGGTCGCGTCTCCACACGAGGCCGGCGGTGTAGCTTTCGGATTCCTCCGGCTCGAGCGGCACGGCGCCGAGCGCGACGGCGATCGGGTGCGCGACCGGATACGTGCCGCTCGGCACGAGATTGCCGCGCCGAGTCCGACGTGGTCGTGACGTTCAGCGTGTTGACCTGTCCGGGCGTCGGCGCGCGAAAACCTGTGTTCACCGTGGCGCGAATCGCGAAGTTGTCCGTGAATTCGAAGCGCGCGGACACCTTCCAGTCGAACGTGTCGCCGAACACGTCATAGTCCTCATATCGGCACTGCGACGGCGCCGGACAATCGCTCCGTCATGTCGGTTTCGACATCGACATAGCCTGCCCAGCTGTCGCTCTCGAAGTCGCCGGCGGATTCTACCGGGTATCCCTGGAAGCCGTTGGAACCGAAGCCGAACACAGCCGCGGTCGGTCCGGCCTGGATCGACGCCGGATCGCCGGCGCCGATCTCGTATGTTTCATTGCGCAGCTCGGCGCCGAACGCGAGATTGAGCGGCGACCGCTGAACGTCTTGACGAAGTCGACGTTCACGCCGCTTTCTTCCTGCGTGAGCGTGCCGGGCTTGAACGATAGCGGCGAAAGGCGGCCAAGGCTCGGATTGATCGTGTCGGAAAGCGTGTAGTCCGACCTCGCTCTCGCGCGTACCGCCCGCGCACATCCCAGCGTCAGGTCGTTCGCCAGTTCGCCGCGCAAGCCAAGCACGCACGCCAAAATCGGTTAGGTCCGCGCCGAAATCCGGGTTGAAGCCGCCCGGAAACTAGCGTGTAGATCGGATTGCGCAGCACGAAGCCGCTCGGGCTCGCGCACCGGGCGTGAGATAGTCCTGCGGGATTCAAGCCTTGCGCGATGATGCTGCTGACCAGCGCTGCCGGCGCCGGTATCCGGCAGGCCGTCGCCGTTCGCATCGACCTGGAGCGTGGCGTTTGCTGGCAATTGCAATTTGCGCCGCTGGGTTCGCAAGAACCGGTCCGCGATAGAAGAAGTCGGACAGCGTCGTGTTGTCCATGTAGTTGGCGAAGCCATAGAGCTCGAGGTTCTCGCTCAGGTCGACGCCGGCGTTGACGAGAACTTTCACGGCCTCGACGTCGGGGTCGCCCCAGCGCTGCCCCAGCCCACCGAGCGGCACGAGATCGCTGCCGACAACGGCTGCCGACTTGCTCCGGCATCCTCGCGCACGTTGCCCCGCGACGTGATGTCGGAGGTCGAATACTCGCCTGTGACGTTCAGAAATCCGGTCGGCGCCAGCGGAAATCCCGCGTTCGCGCTGAACGACATGCGCTCGCCGTCGCCCTCGAAGTACTCACCGTACTGTCCCGCGAGCGAGACGCCTTCGTTCGCGTCCTTCAGAATGACGTTGATGACGCCGGCGATTGCGTCCGATCCGTACTGTGCGGAGGCGCCGTCGCGCAGGACCTCCACGCGCTCGACGGCGGCGGCGGGAAACGCGGCCCAATCGACGGCCTGGGCGCCCTGATTGACGGTGCCGAGCGGCTCAATTTGCAGATTGACCAGCGCGGAACGATGCCGGCGCGCGCCGTTCATCAACACGAGCGTCTGATCGGGCGAAAGATTGCGCAACGTGACCGGCCGTATGAACGCCGTGCCGTCCGCAATCGGAAAGCGCTGCGTGTTGATCGCCGGACTCACCTTGGTCAGCGAGTCGGTCATGTCGTACGTCGCCTGATCGGCGATCAGCTCGCCGCCGATCATGATCCACCGGCGATAGAGTTTCCGTCGGCGACTGCCCGACCTTGCGCGTACCCGTCACGACGATTTCTTCGAGGGTCGTCTTTTGACCGGTCTCCTGAGACAGGACCGCGAAGGGAGCGATCAGCGCCGGAGCGGCGAACGCCATCATCATCGTTCTGGTTCTTCGATTCATGACAAGACCCCGTGTGAGTTGGTATCAGTCCTTGGCGTCCTGCGACGCCGTCGAAGTCATTTACGAAACCAAAAAGGGGCGCATTGCTGCGCCCCTTTTATCTCATCTGCACTCTTAGAACCTGAAGATCGCCTTCGCGTTCCAGAAGCGGCCGCGCGGGCTGTGCTGGCTCTGCACGTAGCCGTACAGGTCCGTGTCGCCGTCGCCGACCGCGAACGGCGGCTCTTCGTCGAGCGCGTTGTCGACACCGACCAGCAGCGTCACGTTCTCGAAGCCCGTGTACCGCGAACTGCAGATTCAGCGTCGTGAACGAGCCGACCTCCGGCGTGTCGACCGTGTCGTAGTCCAGCATGCCGTCGAAGTCGACGTCCGGCGTGTCCTCGAACGCGCCGACGTAGTTCGACCTGGCGTACACGCCCCACTTGTCGGTGCCCCAGTCGGCCGTGAGCATGCGCGCGATCCTCCGGATACTCGTACTCGCCTTCGAGCGACGCGTCACGAACGCCGTGCCCGCCGCGTTGAGCTCGACGCGCTCGAACTTGAGCAGGTGCGTGTAGTGAGGCCGAACGTCAGCGTGCCCGGGACCGACATCGAAGCCGAAGTAGCCGCCGAGGTCGATGCCGCTGGCCGTCTGCTCGCCGATGTTGATGAACGCCGGCGTTGATGGTCTGCAGCGGGCCCAGCGTGTCGCCCGGCAGCGGCGCGCCGCGCACGCAGACCGTGCTGGCCTGGTCGCCGCAGAACTGCTGGTAGATGAAGCCGAACGGCACCTCGTCGATCTTGTTCTCCTGCTTGATGTCCCAGTAGTCGAGCGTCAGCTCGATGCGAGTCGGTCGGCTTGCCAGGCGACACCGACGTTGAGCGTCTCCGACTCCTCCGCCTCGAGGTCCGGATTGCCGGAGAAGACGATGTTGTAGTCGAGTCGGCGCGCAGTACGCCGGACGCCTGTCGGCGCAGCCGTAGGTGTCGATGAAGAACTGCGATTCCTGCGAAGGTCCGAGGCCGATCTGCGCGAGCGACGGCGCACGGAAGCCCGTGCCCCACGAAGCGCGGAACGCCAGCGTCTCGATCGGCGCCCAGCGCACGGCGACCTTCGGATTGGTCGTGTCGCCGAAGTCGCTGTAGTCGTCGTAGCGCGCCGCCAGGCGACAGCTCGAGGCTTTCGAGCAACGGGCACCGCGAACTCGACGTACAGCCGCCCAGCTGTCGCGTGACGCGGCCGCCGAGACCGCCTCGGTGCCGAAGATCAGGCCGCGCTGGAACTGATCGTCCGGGAACGTCGGAGACGCTCTCCTCGCGATACTCCGCGCCCGCGGCCATCCGCACCGCGCCGGCCGGCAGGTCGAACAGGTCGCCGGAGATCTGCGCGTCGTACATCGTCGAGTCGCGACTCGCCGCGACGCACGAGGTTCGTCGTGATCGCGTCGATCACCGACTGCGGGTTCTGCACGCCGCCGAACGGGTTGTAGCGGCCCGCGTTGATTTCCTGTCTGCAGGAAGTCCGTGCGTACCCAGCCTTGCGAGCGATCGCCGGTCTGCTCCGACTCGCTGCGCGCGCGCTGCGCCGCCACTTCCCAGTCCCAGTCGCCGAAGCTCGCCGCGCACGCCGAGCACGCCGCGCAGATTGTCCGTCTCGATGTCCCACTGACGCGGGCCGGCATCGACCGTGCGATAGCGGCCGATGCCGAATCGTCGTGGCGCCCGGGAACGGATTGTTCGGATGCGTCACCGGCACGGTCATGCCGCGCGCTCTCATCGAGCGGCGTCGGCGCGCCCTGCGCGAACGACTTGTTGTGCTGCACGGCGACTTCGGCGAAGAACTCGCAGGCCTCGCCGAGCTCCTGGTGAGCCGAGGATCATGAAGCCCGGTGCGCTCGGCTTCGGGAATCAGCACGTTCCACGGACCGAAGTCGTAGAAGCAGGTCTGCCCGGCGATGCTGCCGGCAGGGCACGCGGGATCGCGCGGTGCGTCGACGCCGTTCACGATGAAGCGACCCGGGATAGCCGCGCGAGGAGCGAAAGTCCTGGCCGCCCTGCGCGCGTCTGGTTCGCGCGTGCCCAGCGTGCCGCGCTCCGTGTTGAACAGGTTCGAGTTCTTGAAGTAGTCGAGCGATGAACGTGACGTTCGAGTCCGTCGTCGCCCATGCCCCAGATCGCGGAGGCCGTGGTCTCGTCGTAGCCGTCGGCAGCGCCGTAGCCGGCCGGCGCCTCGAAGCCTTCGAAGTCCTTGCGCAGGATGATGTTGACCACGCCGGCGACGGCGTCGGAGCCGTACACGGCGGACGAGCCGTCCTTCAGCACTTCGACGCGCTCGATCGCCGAGACCGGAATCGAGTTGATGTCGACGAAATTGGTCGTGATGTTTTCGGCGAACGAGCTGATCGCGACGCGGCGGCCGTTGACGAGCACGAGCGTCGCATCGGCGCCGAGGCCGCGCAGGCTGATCGACGCTGCGCCGTTCGCGGTCGAGTCCTGATTGTTGCCGCGCGTGGAGAACGCGCCGTTGCCGTTGGCCGGAATCTTCTCCATCAGCTGCTGCAGATTGTTGTAGCCCGAACTTCTCGATGCTGTCGCGATCGACCGTGAGGACCGGCGACGGGCTTTCGAAGTCGGAGCCGCGCGCGATGCGTGAGCCGGTGACGATGACTTCCTCGACGCTCTGCTGCTCCGCTGCCTGTATACATGTGGCTTGCAGGATACAGATCGGAAGCGAGCAATGCGCGATGATGTTTGTCGAATAAAGAAGCAATTGCTTGTTTTGCATAGTTCTGACTCCCCAGTCGAGGGCGCCGACCGTAGCACAACTCTGATTCGTGACGCCAATCCGCTCAAATACGAACGAGAGCGCTCCGTCCATGGCCAACGCTACTGAGAATGCGAAACAACGGCGACCGCTGTGTAGTTTTCGGCATACAGGTGTCCGTACGCGTGCTCGCATCGCGGTGCTGCAATTCGCTCTTCGGCCAGCGAGCGCTCAATCCTGTACGTGAGATCGTGCTGCTTCCTCTCGGAGCACGTCAGGCGCGACGCACATGGCCGATGCTCATTCACAGCCGACGCAACGAGAAATTGCTCGCGGAATATAAATAGCTGCGGCGTGCATCTCTTCCACGCTTAAACCGCATCCAGACCCGACATGTCATGGAACCTTCATGCGGGCTCGACGTCATTTTGCTGGAAGCAGCGAAGTACTCAGCAAAGTGATCACGAGAATGGCCCCGTTGTCGTTCTACGAATCATGAGCTGAATTCCAAGCTCTTCCGCCGCTTCATTCCGCCCTGAATCGAGTAGGGGTTCTTCGGATTAAAGGAGCATGAAGCACGAAGCCCCGCCTTCTTCGACGGGGCTTCACTTTATCCGGCGTTCGCAGCCAAGGACGGCCTGCGGCAAGAAGGCCAGTGGCAAGCAGGCTGCGCAGGAAGGCCTGCCGGCAAGTTAGAAGCGCATCGCGCCGCGACAGCAGTTTGATTGAATCTTCCTCTGGCCTGCCGAAGGCTTACCTGCCAACGGCTTTCCTGCCGAAGGCTTTCCTGCGGATGGAGTCGGCCGTCCTGCTCAAAGAAGTTTTGCATCAGATTCCCGTAAGCGGCCGGCTCGGTCAGAGCGACGAACGCGAGACCCGTGAGAGCGCCGCCGAGATGCGCGTCGTGGTTGATGCGCCCGTGGGGGTGTTTGGCCGCATACCACGTGTAGGCGAGATAGCCGACGGCGAACAACGGCGCCGGGATGGGGACGGGAATCGGAATGATGAACAGCGATTGCTCGGGAAAGTACACGATAGCGGCGAATAACACGGCGGAGATCGCGCCGGAGGCGCCGAGACTCGCGTACTCCGGATTGTTGCGCTGCTTGTACCACGTGCCTGCATGGCTGATGAGCAGCCCCGCGAAGTACAGGACGACGAACCATACGCTTCCGATGTAGCCCTCGAGCGGAAACGCGAAGAAATAGAATGTCATCATGTTGAAGATCAGGTGCATGAGATCCGCATGCACGAAGCCGCTGGTGACGATCGTGGTGTACTGCTTCCGTCGCAGCAGCCAGTAAGGCCGGAAAAGGCTGCGCTCGATGAGCTTCGGCGACTGAAACAGACCAACGAGGCTCAGGACGATGGTGATGAGGAAGATGACGAGCGCAGCGGAGAGTTGGACGGGCACGTGGTGTCCTTGTTGTGAGTGTGGGAGCAGGTTCGTCGCCGCATAGTATTAGTTTAGTCAATGTCGACCAACGTGCAGCGACGCAGAACAAAGCGCGTGATGCGAACAGACAGGAAGCATTCCGACGCGGGCCAATCGAGTGCGCGCTGAACGCAGCCGTCGCACGTGAGAAACAACCTGCGCCTCTATCGCAACGACCTTCCGTCGAAGGCGGCGAATGCGCAGCGCTTGCCGCGGGTCGCTACGCACATGTATCTGCGGCGTCTATCTGCTGCGTCCTCGACCCCGCTCCGACCGCAGCGATCCCAGCGTCTCATCCGCGGTCTGCCTGGCCGGACGGCAGCGTCAGCGCGCCGCAAGCGACGATGACTTGCGCAGCGCTGAAGACGCCCGCGCCGCGTTCATCGGGCCGTCTCATAGAGCGATTTCGTCGTCTGCACGCTGTGTCGCTCCTTCATGCCGGCCAGCCACGCTTCCAGGCGAGGATGTTCAGCCATCATCCTCCGGCCTTCACCCGTAAGCTGGAAGTACAGCAACACCGGCGCAACGTGCAGATCAGCCAGCGAAAGCTGCTCTCCTGCAAGGAACGGCTGCGCACCCAATACGCCCTCAAGCGCCCGCAATGCCGTTCTGATCCGCGGCAGCGCCGATGAAATCGCGACCTCGTCGGCTACACGACCCTCGCGCGGTATCGATACCCGGTTGACGAAAACACCCCAGATCATCGGGCGATAGGCGTACGCGTCTACGATGCCGATGACCTGATTCATCCGCGCCCGTGCGGCCGCGTCGGCCGGCTGCAGCGCGGGCCCCGGGAACGCCTCATCAATGTAGCGCGTGACGGCGCCCGTCTCGTAGAGCACGAAACCGGCGTGCTCGAGCACGGGAATTCGTCCGAAGGGATGTCGCTCGAGGTGCGCCGGCGGCGCACCGGCGGGACCGAAGATCTCGACCTCTTCAAGCGCGTACTCGACGCCCTTCTCCTCGAGAGCAAGTCGGGCGATGCGCGTGTAGACGCTGCGACTCAGCCCGTAGAGAACGACCGCCGTCACCGCATTTCTCTCAGCGGCCGCCGCTATCCGTCGACGCGCCGGGCCGTACCCGGGCGAACCTCAGGTCGTGGTCACGGGAACTGAGTCTCGGTCCTGAGCGCGGGCCGCAAGCATGCAGGCGGTGCGCCGTCACAACCCGCTCATTCTCTCTTCGATCTCCTGGCTGGCCACGCTCACGTGATTGTGAATCTCGGTTACGCCCGATACATCGGCGATGAGATCTTCGATCGCGTACTTCTGCTGACGCACCTGCACCGCACCCTGCACCGTCACCTCGCCGTTGCGCACGTCGATCGTGATGTTGCTCGCGTCTATGAAGGGATCCTCGGTCAAACGTTCGCAGATGATTTCCCTCAGGCGCTCGTCGCTGCGCCGATAACCCTTCGGGCCGCGGCCACGATGCGAGAGTTCGTGGAGAGCGTCATAGGCGCCGCCCGCACCCTCAGCATAGGCGCCATTCGACAAGCGCATCGCGCCTGCGATCGGCGTCTTGCGATCAATTGCATCATACGAACTCAGGGGAGTCGGATCGGACGGAGCTTCCCCAGGATAAAACTGCGCACCCGCCGCACGCCAGCTCAGGCGGTTCAATTGACGCGCTGCTTCGCGCCCAGCATCTCTCGTGCTCGCCATGGCGCGCTCCTCCGGTGTGATCAGGGATGAAACGCCCGGGAGGCGTCCGCAAGTTCCACGATGCGCGATCTTCGTATCGGACAGACGCGCGAGGCAAGAACTCGCGGGCGGATCTGCAGGCCATCGACGCCGAACTCGCGCGCCGGACTTCAGGCGCTCCCGTGGCTGAATATTTCTGAGCGATTGGCGTGCCTGTCCGCAGCCCACTTGCCGCCTGTCGCAAAGCGACCAGCGGGTTGGCAAACACCGCCGCTCGCGCGCACACTGGCGTGACAATCAGAACGCGTCGCCGAGTTCGCATGAGTACTCCGCTCGAACCCACGCGCAGCGCCGAACGTATCGCGATGCTCGATACGACGCGCGGGATCGCCGTGCTGGGTATTCTCCTCATGAACATCACAGGTTTCGGGCTGCCGAACGCGTACGACGATCCCACGAACTGGGGCGGCGCCGACGGCGCCAACCTCGCTGTGTGGCGAACGATGGCGCTCCTCTTTGAGGGCACGATGCGCGGACTGTTTACTGTGCTCTTCGGCGCCGGCGCCCTGCTCTTCCTCGAGCGGCATGCCGCGCGCAGCCCGGGCTTGCGTCCGGCTGACCTGTACTTCCGGCGCACGATGTGGCTGATCGTGTTCGGCCTGTTCAACGGCTACGTGCTGTTATGGGACGGCGATATTCTTTTCTATTATGGCGTGACCGGATTCCTGCTGTTCGTGTTCCGCAACCTGACGCCGCGGCGACTCATCGCGTGCGCGGTTGCGGCGCTGGCGTTGCAAACGTTGGTGACGACTTTTGAGTGGGCGGGCTATCGCGAGATGCAAGCCGAAGCGCAAGCCGCACAGGATGTGCAGGCCACGGGGGAATCGCTGAGCGGCGCACAGAGAGAGGCGATCGAGGCCCTCCAGTCGCTCGAGGAGGACTTCAAACCAACGCGCGAGACGCTCGAGGGAATGATCGCGGCCGTGCAGTCGGGTTATGCGGGCGCTTTCAGGATCATCAGCGAGCGCACGTGGTACACGCACACGGACTTCTTCTTCCGGCACGGACTCCTCGACTGTCTGGGCATGATGTTGCTGGGCATGGCCCTTTTCAAACTTGGGGTCCTCACCGGCGCAGTCTCCTCGCGCGTCTACCTGAGGATGATGATCGTCGGATATGCATTGGGACTCGCGGTGAATGTTTTCGAGATGACGCGGCTCGAGCGCGCCGGCTTTACCGTGCAGGCGCTGATTGAGTCGTATCTCACTTACGATCTTGGCCGCGCGCCAATGACGCTCGGTCACATCGGGTTGATCGGTCTTCTGTGCCGCGCGCCGGCGCTTGCCGCCGCGATGCGAACGCTGGCAGCCGTCGGGCAAATGGCGCTTACCAACTATCTGTCGCAGAGCCTCATCTGCCTGTTTGTATTCACCGGCGCGGGCCTCGCCTTGTTTGGCGAACTCGAGCGCCATGAGCTGTACTACGTCGTCGCAGCGATCTGGATCGTGCAGCTTGTCTGGAGTCCGCTGTGGCTGGCCCACTTACGTTTCGGCCCTGCGGAGTGGTTGTGGCGATCGCTCACCTACTGGCGCAGGCAGCCGATGCGACGTACACCCGCGGGGGCGACGGCGCCGGCGGTTGGCGGTTAGCCCCCGCCGCGGAGTTTCCTTCAGTCATGGGCGCGTGCGTTGCCCGTTCTGCGTTGTCCGTTGTCCGCAGAACCTCGCCGCTTCGCTCTGGACGCAAAACGCATAACGCACAACGGACAACTTTCTACGGGAGTTTTCATGGCTCGCCGCCTCATCAGTTCGGGTTCAACGTTCGAGAAGGACATCGGCTACTCGCGCGCCGTGGTCGACGGCGACTGGATTTTTGTGTCGGGCACGACGGGGTTCGACTACCAGTCGATGACGATCTCGGATGACGTCGCCGTCCAGACGGAGCAGTGCCTCAGGAATATTCAGTCAGCGCTCGAGCAGGCGGGCGCGAGTTTCCGCGACGTCGTGCGGGTCACTTACGTCCTGCCCGACGCCGCCGACTTTCCGGCGTGCTGGCCCACGCTGCGCAGGTACTTTGGCGAGGCGCGCCCCGCCGCTATGATGATTTCCGCAGGGCTCGCCGATCCGCGCATGCGGATCGAGATCGAAGTGACGGCGCGCCGCGGGGCATGATGGATAGGCTACGGACTACAGTCAGCAGGGAAGCCCTGGCTTGGTTGGTTCACTCTGGCTGTCGCCTGTAGCCGGTAGCCAAATCGGCTGTAGCCTCGTGCACGTCATCTCCACTGGAATGCACCAATTTTCGGGGGGAGTTTGCAGGACACGCCGACTGCCGCGGACGCAGGCAGGATAAGAACCCAGCCGCCCTTCGTGCTGCGCTTTGCCGCGAGCGCGGTTGTCCTGCTGGCGGGACTCTTACTTTCGCTCACTACGTTCCTGCTGCAGCGTTCCGTCGAAATCCGCGACTCGCGCCAGCATTTCTCCGCGTGGGCTGAAGAGCGCAGCGATCGTCTGCAAGGAACGCTCGATGCGCACATCGAAGTCCTGCACGGCGTGCGCGCGCTGTTCGACAGCAGCGAACACGTGAGCGCGCAGGAGTTTGATCGTTACACGAAGGATTTCCTTCGACGCTACCCGCATATGCACGCACTCGAGTGGTTGCCCCGCGTGCCCGCTGCGGAGCGAGCACGCTTCGAAGCGCGCGCCAGCAGGGAACTCGGCATCGAGTACGTCATCAGGCAGCGCGCCGCGGACGGCGAGGTTGAGCCTGCAACCGCTC
This sequence comes from uncultured Gammaproteobacteria bacterium, assembly GCA_963723505.1. Lineage (GTDB taxonomy): Bacteria > Pseudomonadota > Gammaproteobacteria > Steroidobacterales > Steroidobacteraceae > Steroidobacter. Next base: position 255,827 of record CAVRQU010000010.1, on the reverse strand, counting down.
GCAGCGAATACTGGCCGATTCTCTACACTCAGGCGCGCGACGGGCTCACTCGCGTCGGCGTTGATCCTCACACCTTCGCACCGAACGCTGTGGCCATGCACGCCGCAGCGCAGACACATCGTCCCACAACGTCGATCGTGGAGCTGCGCGTTGCGGTCGACGCACCGCCGCGCCGGCGCGCGGTCGTCTACCTGCCAATCTTCGATCACGCAGCCGCCGCAACATCGCCAGGCGGCGTGCTCGGCTTTGTACGCACAACCTTTTCCATCGACGAGCTGCTGAGAACAACGCTGACCGAAGCGGCGCGCGACGGCATCGCGGTCGAACTCACGGATCCGGCCGACTCGACGATTCTCGGGTCGATGACGCCCGTCAGCGCCGGCCGCGGTGAACGGGCGCTTGGGATTCCCGGCCCGAAGCCCCTGCGCTGGAGCGGCGCAATACAGGTGGCCGATCACCGATTGCAACTTGAGTTCGTATCGACGCCCGGCTATGCGGGCCATCCACACCTCGCGCCGATCTGGTCGCTCCTCGCCGCCAGCCTGGCGGTGACGCTGCTCGGCTCGATCGCCGCTTTTCATCTCACACGCAGGCGGTTGCACCTGCAGGCGCTGACGAAGGAGCTGCTGGAGGAGGTCGCGGAAAGACGGAACAGCGAGCAGCGACTCTCGCAAAGCGAAGCACGTTACCGCGTGCTCGTCGAGAACAGTCCCGACGCCATTTTTCTGCACCGTGGCGACCGCATCACGTTCGCCAACAACGCAACCGTAGCGCTCCTTGGCGCCGGATCCGCGGATGAGCTTGTCGGCAGATCGATTTTCGAGTTCATCCATCCCGAGTTCCACGAAATCGTGCGCAGCCGTCTGCAGACGATTATTGAAAGCCGGATTGTCCTGCCGCCAGTTGAGCAGCGACTGCTGCGCCGCGACGGATCGGTCGTAGATGTGGAAGTGCTGGCGTTGCCGTTCGAGACGGAAGGCGGCGTCACGTTGCAGGTGACCGCTCGGGACATCACGCAGCGGCGAATCGCAGAGGCGGAACGCGAGGCGCTCGAAGCAGCCTTGCGGCAATCTCAGAAGCTCGAAGCGGTCGGCACGCTGGCGGGCGGCATCGCACACGACTTCAACAATATTCTGAGCGCCATCGTCGGGAACACTCGCCTGCTGCTCGAGGATCTCTCTGAAGCTCATCCCGGCTGGCGCAGCGCGAAGGAGATTCGCAGCGCAACGCATCGGGCGCGCGACCTCGTCAAACGCCTGATGGCCTTCAGTCGCCAGCAGGAATCCCAGCGCAGCGCGATTCCGCTGGCGCCTCTCATCACGGAAGTGCAGCACATGCTGCGCGCGACGATTCCCGCGGGCATCGAGCTGACCGTGCGCGTGCCGCCGGATACGCCGGCGATCCTCGCGGACGCGACGCAGATTCACCAGGTGCTGCTCAACCTGAGCACGAACGCCTGGCAGGCGATGCCCACGAGTACGGGCCGCATCGAGCTCAACGCAACGACGTTGAGCGAAGAGGAGGCGCGTGCGCAATCAGGCGCGCCATTGCATGGCGCTTCACACTACGTGTGCATTGAAGTGCTCGACACGGGCGCCGGCATGTCAGGGGAGACGCTGGAGCACATCTTCGAGCCCTTCTTCACGACGAAGCAGCCCGGCGAAGGCAGCGGCCTCGGACTCGCCGTGGTGCATGGCATCGTGCAGACCCACAAAGGGGCGATCACGGTAACGAGCCGTCCGGGAGAAGGAACGAGTTTCTTCGTGTACCTGCCGGCGTGTGAAGCCCCTCCGGCGTCGTTTGAGTCTGCGCAGCGCGCGGTCATGCGCGGAACTGAGCAGCACGTGCTGTACATCGACGACGAGGAGCCGCTCGTGTTTCTCGTGCAACGCACGCTCGAACGCGCCGGATATCGCTGCACTGGCGAGATGAACACAGCTCGCGCAATCGAGATAGTGCGACATGCACCGGACTCTTTTGATCTGGTCATTACGGATCTCAACATGCCGGGAATGAGCGGTCTGGACGTGGCCCGCGAGCTGCTCATGATTCGCCGCGACCTGCCGGTGGTGATCACGACGGGCTATGTGCGCGCACCGGACGTCGCCGCCGCGCGCGATCTCGGCGTCCGCGACATCATTCTCAAGCCAGACACGATCGACGAGCTCGCGATGATCGTGCAGAGAAACCTGACCGGGAATCGTTGACCGTTGACAGTTGACTGTTGACCGCAAGAAGGAGCGGCCTCTGCGCACAACTCACATCGCACAACGGACAACTGCAAGATCATGAAGAAATGGGCGCCTCTGCTCTGGCTGTCGATCATCGCCGCAGCGGGCTGGGTGTTGTCCGATCGGCTGCGCGCGATCGACTTCAAGGACATCCTGAGCGCGCTGCGCGCCTTGCCCGCGTCCGTCGTGCTCGCTGGCGTCGCGTGCAGCGCGGGCTGCTACTGCCTCGTGGGCGTCTACGAAGGCCTCGCAGTGCGCATTGCTTCCGGACGACGCGCCTTCCTGCAGCCTTTTCGCACGGCGCTGATCGCAAATCCGATCGGGCGCGCCATCGGCGCCGCGCTGCTGAGCGCCGGCGCTCTGCGCTATCGCATGCATGCGTCCGCCGGCCTGAGTGCGCGACAGATCGGCGGCGTGATATTGCTCGCGGCGATGCCGTACGTGCTGGGCGTCGGCTGGCTGATCGACCTGTCGCTTCTGTTCAATGCGGCTCAGGCTGCCAGGGCACTGCACCTATCTGTCGGGGCCGTCGTCGCAATCGGCGTCGTCGGGCTGATCAAGGATGTCGGCTGGCCGGTCCTCGTAGCCCGCCGCAAGCGACCGTTCGTGTTTCGCGGGCAGCCGCTGCCGCTTCCCACGCTGCGCGACACGCTCATTCAGACGACGTTCGGCCTCGCACAGCTATCGCTGATGACCACCATTCTGTATCTCTTCATGCCGCCGGAACTGAACATGGGCTGGCCCGCCTTCGTCGCGATGTACTGCATTGCGTTTGTCGCCGGTCAGCTCAGCAACGTCCCGGTGGGCCTCGGCGTCCTCGAAGCTGCGCTGCTCCTGCTGCTGCCGCAGGTCCCGCCTGCCAAATTGCTGGGCGCGGTCCTCGCGTACCGTGCGGTCTACGAAGTGTTGCCGCTGCTCGTGGCGATTGCGTTGCTGCTGATGTTCGAAACGACGCACCCGTCGGGCGTCGTCCGGCGACGCGGCTGGAAGAAGAGTGAAGAATGAAGAGCCGCGCAAGAGCGCATAAAGGAATCACAAATAAGCCTGAATAAAGCCCTTTCCCGGTCGAGGTCGCGACGAAACGCTGCGCAGGAAGTTTCTGCTTATTTCATTTCGTTTTTTTGCGGTCTTTCGCGGCTCTTCTCCTACCTCGCAGCCAGTTTCGAGCGCACGCTCGCGATGCTGTAGTCGAGCCACCCGCGTTCGTTGCTGTTCCTGCACTCACTGCGCAGCGCTTCGAGCGCTGTGAGCTTCGCCTGCAACGCAGTTCGATGATCGACATGAGCCGCGAGGGCAACGTCGCTCAAGTGCAGCGCCTCGACGGAGGCGCCCGACTGCGCCCGCTCGAGCGCCAGCGTCGCGACTGCATCCGCGCCGCCGGCGAGCTTCACCAGATCCGGATACACCGCCCGCGCCGGCGTTTCGTACATCGTGGCCGGATTCAGGTCGAACCAGCCCACGTAGCCTTCGTAGACGCCACGCACCGACCACGACAGCTTTCCGTAGCTTTCGCCGATATCGAGCGCCGGCGGCAACTTGATCTCACGCATCAGCGTCCAGACGTCCTTGCCAGCGTTCATTCCTTTGACAGTCTCGTCATGCACGTACTGGATGGCGTCGCGATACCGCGTGAGCCGCGTGACGATCTCCGCGCCGCCCCGAAGGGGCATGCCGTGGCTTGGCAGGACGATCTCCGGCTGCAATGCGAGCACCTTGTTCAACGAGGCTACATAGTCGAGCGCCCAGCGCGGTTGTGTCCCTCGCAGCGTGTATATGTTGGGAAACGAGTCGTAGTAGTTGTCGCCTATGAAGGCGGCCTTCGCCTTCGGCATCCACACTGTCGCATGATCGTAGGTTTCGCCCGGCGTGCTCAGCACCTCGAAGTTGACGCCGCCGAGTTCGAACGCGTAGCGGTCGTCGAACAGGATCGTCGGCCGGATCTGCGCTGCATAGTTGCCCGGAGACTCTCCGCCTGGCGCGCTCATGGGACGGCCGAACTGGGCTGCATTGCGCAGATCGTAAAAGCCCTTGAGCCGCGTCTGATAGTGCTGGAATTCGACGTGGTTGCGCTGGGCGATGATCTGCGTGTCCGGTCCGCCGAACTTCCGCCATGCCTCGACGCCGCCTGTGTGGTCTCCATGCGCGTGAGTGAGGATGATGTACTTCACCGGCGCGTCGCTCACGGCCCGCAGCAGCTTCGTGTGGAGTGCGGTATTGAAGGCGATTGACGTATCGATGATCACATTGCCGGCCGGCGTCGTAACCATGAACGTATTGCCGAATCCGATCGCCTGATAGATGTTGTCTGTGACTTTCGTAGCGGCGGTTTGATCACGACCCACTGAGATGGTGGTTATCGGATTCGCGGGAACCTGATCCTCGTGGGCGCACACGGCGACAGCCGTCAGCGCTCCCGCCGCGATCAAAACCCCGGCACTGCCTGCAAGACGTGACATCAGCATTCTCCCCTTTGCTCGACAAAAGACGGACGAACTACGAGTAACCGCATAGAACGCAAAGAGCTCAAAACGGAACTGAAGCGACTACGCAAAGAACTATCTCTGCACGGAAGCAGACGAAATGTTCACGATAGCGCGCAGTCGCATGAATGCAATTACGGAGAACGGCCATGAATCGCCTCCGCGTATCCTGTCATCAGTGTTATGTGCGTTCTTTGCGTTCTCGTTCTTTGCGTTCTTTGCGGTTACTCTCGTTCCTCTTGCTCCGTTACGGCTCAGCCCGACGGTCACGCAACCTGATTTCTCCCAGCCCGCTTGGCGCGGTAGAGCTGTATGTCGGCCGCTTGCAGGAGCTCCGTAACGTCAGCGCTGCCATCCCATTGCCACAGGCCGATGCTCAGCGTGACGTTGAGGTCCGCCTGCACGCGGCGCCATTCATGACGCTCGACGACCTCACGCAGGCGCTCGCAGAACGCGAGCGCGGCGTCCTGCGCCATCCCCGGAAGAATCAGCGCGAACTCCTCGCCGCCGATGCGCGCCACGAGATCGCTCGGCCGACACACGCTGCGCATGAGCGCAGCGATCTCGCTGAGCGCCTTGTCCCCGATGGCATGACCGAGACGATCGTTGATGACCTTGAAGTGATCGAGATCGGCGACTGCGACCGAGAGCGGCTGACTCACGGCCAGCGCGACTTCCATCTCGGCCGCGAGGCGATGGGCGAAATGGCGGCGATTCGCGAGTCCGGTCAGCGGATCCTCCTGCGATTCGCGTTCGAGCTTCAGGCTGCGTTCGCGCATCGCGGCGATCAGGCGCTCCTTCTCACTGTTCGCCTTCTCGAGTTCATGCGTGCGCTCGGCGACGCGGTCCTCGAGTCGTTTACGATAGTCCTCGAGATCCTCGAACGCCCGTGCATCCGCGATGGCGGGCGCAACCTGCTGCGCGAGCTGCCGCATGAGATGCAGATCCGCCTGCGAATACACGCCGATCTCGGTGTGCTGAACGCTGAGCAGGCCAGTCACGACGCCTTCCTCGATCAGCGGCACGACGATGATTGAACCTGTTTCCTTGCCCGTCGACTCCGCGCGACGGCGCAGGTCTGCGGGCGCGTGCGTCCAGTCCCCGACCAGCAACGGTTCGCCGCATTCCACGACCCAGCCGAACAGTCCGGCATTGACGCTCTTGATGCGTCCGGGCTGCCGCACGCCGCGCCTTTCATGGACCCGCAGGTCGAGAATCTGCTGACCGCGCTCCACGAGCACGAAATAGAACTCATCGAAGCGCAGCAGCGTGCGTGTTTCCGTGAGAATTCGTTCGCCGAGCTCGTCGATACGCCGCGCGCCGTGCAATGCGAGGCTCGTCTCGAACAGCTTGGCCATCGGGCTGCGTTGAGCCGCGGCGCTGGCGGCGTCGCCAATGCTGTTGAAGCTCAAGACGAATACGATCATGACGATCGCGAACAGCCCGAACATCGAGGGGTGAGCCGCGTTGTAGAGCGCGGCGGCCAGCACGCCGGCGGGCGCAAATACGAGATCGGACAGCGCGTAGGCCGGCTTGATGACGCTGCGTACGTCGCGCCCGTCAAAACGGAAGAACAGCGCCATCACGCCGATGTTCACCAATTGCGCGACGAGCGCCAGCACGACCAGCGGCCAGAGATCGGAAACGGTGATGCTGTCGAGCGGATGATGTCCGCCCGCGGCCAGATAGGCCTTGCCGGCGATGAGCAGCATGAGGATCGTCATCGCCGCGTTGTGAAGCGCCCGCAATCCCGCAACCGTGCGTGAACCCTGGCTATAGGTGCGGCTGACGAGCGGCCAGATGAATGACGCCGTCGCACAAATCGCGGCCGCGACAGGCGGGCTGAACACGAGCAGCATGCCGATCTGCGGCACGCGCTCCATCGATATCAGGCCGATGCCCACGCGCAGGCCGAACTGCCATACGAAGAGGCAGACGGCGATGCCGATCGCGACCACCCAACCGGGCGGAAACTCGTGCGAAACGGCCAGCTCCCGCGTCAACCACACTCCGGCGACGGTAGCCAGCAGCGCCGAGTAGACGGCGAGCGCACGATAGCGGGACCCCATGGGCGAGCAGTGTACCGCGAGGCTTGCGGCGCGGGATCTGCGACCTGCGCAGGCCGCCCCTCACCCCTGACCCCTCTCCCTTGAGGGAGAAGGATTGTTCTCTCGCCTCTCCCTTGAGCTAGGCGCTCTTTCTTCGCCTCTCCCTCGAGGGAGCCGCTCCAGCGCATCGCCGCTCGTGCGCATCCATGCGCCCACGGCATTCGCACATCCTTGTGCATCACAGCGCCTGCGGCATTCGCACATCCCTGTGCAGCAGAGGCCGGACGGAGTCCGGGTGAGGGCGCGCCGGTTCTATCGACGCCGAAACCGCACTTCGCCTTCGGCCCCTGCGTCCAGCTCCTGTGCATAGCGATGCCCTGCGTAAACCGCGTGGGCGATCAATCCGGGCGCGAGGCAATCGCCGATCGCCGCGACGGATTCCACGCCGGCGTCGCGCCATTCCGGTTCGCGGCGCAGAAGCGCCTGCTCGAGATCATCGTGCGGGAGCCGCGCCGTAATCATGAGAAGGGAGGCGCACTGCACTCGCTGCTCATCGCCGCTGTACACGCACCCGATGCGGACCCCGTCGGCGTCGAAGGACAGCAGATTATGGGCGGTGATCAGGCGCACGCGGAGCGCCCGCAGCCGCTTCTGGATATGCCGGTACTCGTGCGTGTTCACCGTCCAGGAAGCGACGACGTCGTCCGGCGTCACGTAGATCACGTCGCGTCCCGCGGCTCGCAGCAGCTCCGCAAGCACACTTCCGAGGTAGAACGCATCATCATCGAAGAGCAGCACCGCGCCCTCGGGCATGACGCCGCGCAGCAGATCGTCCGGCGTGTACACGTTCGTGCGATCGGTCCCCGGAATGGCCGATCCGTTGCTGCGGCCATAACCGTCGCGCCGCCAGTAGCAGCCGGTCGCAAGCACGACCCGTTCCGCGCCGAACGCCAGCACATCGTCGGCCGTGATGCGGTTGTCCCGATAGACCGCAACGTTCGCCATCTTGTTGATCTGTCCAACGCGCCAGTCGCGCACGCGCGCCCACTCTGCGAGCCCCGGCAGGCGCGCCTCGAGACTCACGCGCCCGCCCAGCTCGCGTTGCGCTTCGGCAAGAGTCACATCATAGCCGCGCTGACCCAGCGCACGAGCCGCCTCGAGTCCTGCCGGCCCGGCGCCGACGACGAGGACCCGCCTCTCGCTGTCTCTCACGCGAATGCGCTCGGGATGCCAGCTCTTGCGCCACTCCTCTCCCATCGTCGGATTCTGCGTGCAGCGGATGGGCGTGCTCGTCATGTCTCCGGTGATGCAGATGTTGCAGCCGATGCATTCGCGGATATCCTCGCCGCGGCCTTCCTCTATCTTCCTCGGAAGGAACGGATCTGCGATCGACGGGCGCGCAGCGCCGATGAAATCGAGCACGCCGCGGCGAATCTGACTCACCATGGCGTCCGGCGATGTGAATCGCCCGACGCCCACGACCGGCTTGCCCGTGAGTCTGCCGGACCCAGTGTGTAAAGGGCTCCTGATAGCCTTCGCCGGAGAATCGCGAGGTCTGCGAATCCATGTACCAGGCCGCGATGTTTACATCCCACAGGTCGGGCAGATCGGCGAGCAGGGCCACGACTTCGCGGGCCTCGGCCTCGTGTACGCCTGCGACGCCGAGAAACTCTTCGGTTGCGAAACGCAGCGCGACGGCGCATTTGTCGCCGACTGCATCCTTCGTGTCCTCGATCAGCTCGCGCAGCAACCGGACGCGGTTCTGAAGCGAACCGCCATATTCGTCGGTGCGCTGATTGCGCCGCTGCTGCAGGAAGTGCATCGCAAGCGACAGATCATGCGCTGCGTAGACATACACGATGTCGAACCCGGCTCTTCTCGCGCGCAAGGCGGCCTCGCGATGCCAGCGACGATAGTCGCGGATGTCGCGCAGCGTCATCGCACGCGCCTGGTGCGGATAGCCGTACTTGAGCGGCTGATGCGACGGCGCGAGCGCCACTTCGCGCGAATAGAGGTTAGAGGCGGTCGGTCCGTTGTGCGTCAACTCGACGGCCGCGAGAGCGCCGTGCGCATGCACCTTGTCGCACATGAGCGCGAGCGCGGGAATGTCCTGATCGTCCCACAACCTCGCCTCCACATAGGGCGACACATCGCCGCTCGGATGGATCTCGCATTCCTCCGTGCTGACCACGGCCCAGCCGCCCTCTGCTTTCACTTCGCGCATGGCCGCATGCGCCTCGGGCATCGCATACCCCATGCCGTTGCAGTGAGGGACCTGGTAGAAGCGATTCTTCGCCGTCACCGGACCGATGCGAACGGGTTCGAAGAGAATGTCGTAGCGGGGAGAGCGCATGGCGGACGATGTGACGTTGTGAGTCGTGAGTCGTGGATCCGGACTGATCGGCGAGGCCAGGCGCCGCTGCTCTGCGCACAACGGACGACGGATAACGAGTCAACGAATCACGGCTCAGCGCGCTGGCGCGACCGCTCGGCGTTGCGGCGCTTTCGCGCTGCCGACGCCATTTCATTCCGAAGTACACCGGCAAGCCCAGCGGCGAAGAGCGCCATGCTCCACCAGAACGCTTCGCGCCCGCGCCGTACAGCGTCCAGAGCGAATAGATCGCGGCCAGCATTGCGACGACGAGCAACACTGCCGAGCTTGCGCCCCTGCAGACCGAGGTCGCCGCGCCAACGCAAGCTTGAACGCCGCCAATGAACAGCACAGGTACATCACCAGAAACGCGGAGGTCGACACGAGAATGACGAATGTGAAGATCTGCACCATCGATGAGCTGTAGTTCATGCAGCATCAGCGGCGTGGCAAGCGCGCTGGTGATGAAGAGCGATGGCGCCTGGCGTGCCGTAGCGCGATTCCTGCGCGAATACTTTCGGAAACACGCCTTCGCGCGCGAGCACGCGCGGCATCTCGCCCTGAATGAGAATCCAGCCGTTGAGCGCGCCGAAACCGCTGATGAAAGCGAACAGCGCCAGCAGATTCGCTGCGCCCGCGCCCCAGAACATGCGAACGACGTCGGCGAACGGCGCGCTCGATTGCGCGAGCTGCGCGCCCGGAACCAGCAGCATGACGGTCGAGCACGCAACCACGTAGATCGCAGCTGCGACGAGCGTGCCCCACAACGTCGCCCGCGGAATGTTGCGTTCCGGATCGATGACGTTCTCGGCCGGCACGGTCGCCGACTCGAGACCGAGCAGCGCCCACAACGTGAGCGTCGCCGACGCTGTGATCGCAGGAACCGTAAACGGCTGCGGCTCCATCTTGATCACGGACGCGTCCTGGCCGCCGAACAGGATGAGATGCGAGCACGATGATCGGCGAGCAACGGCAGCAATTTCAGCACCGTCGTGATCGAGCTGAAATACGCCCGCTTGCTTTCACGCCGCGCCAGTTGAGCAATCGTCAGCAGCCCAGATGAGCGCCACGGCGGTGACTGCAGGCGCGCCGACGCGTCGTCTTGATGACGGGAACGAGTTCGGCGAGATATGCGACCGTGCCGATCGCGATGGCGGCGTTGCCGACCCAGACCGAGGTCCAGTAACCCCAGGCCATCAGAAACCCGGCGAGTTCACCGAAGGCGACGCGCGGATAGACGTAAGGCCCGCCGGCCTGTGGATACACGCGGGCGAGTCTCGCAAAAACGATCGCGAGCATCACCGCGCCGGTGGCCGTGAGCAGCCAGCCGAAGATGCTGTTCAATCCATACGGCGCCAGCGACGCCGGCAACAGGAAGACGCCAGAGCCGATGATGTTGCCAACGACCAGCGCGAGGCACATCCAGAAACCGAGCTGGCGTGGCTTGGTCATGAGCTAGCCTGATCGTGAGATGTTGTGCCGTTGCGAGTTCGTGCGTTGTGCGTCCAGCATGCGATATCGGCAGCTCTCTGCGGCAGACGGTCAACGGACAACGGGCAACCAATCAACTGGCTCACGACTCACTACTCACGACTCATGACTTTCCCGCCCTTGATCACGCCCCGTACGTCGCGCAGCAGTTCGACGTTCTGCAGCGGATCGCCCTCGACCGCGATGAGATCGGCGAATTTGCCCACGGCGATCGAGCCGAGATCGCGCTCCTGTCCCAGCAACTGCGCTGCATTCAAGGTCGCGGAGCGGATCGCATCCATCGGGCTCAGCCCATAGCGAACCATGTACGCGAACTGCCGTGCGTTGTCGCCATGCGGATAGACGCCGCTGTCCGTACCGTAGCCGATCCGCACCCCAGCGCGCGCCGCTTTCGCGAATCCGTCACGTTGCGTTCTGCGTCGTCTCGCGATTCTTGCGCATGATCTCCTCGGTCCAGCGATCACGGCGGCCAACCTCATCGATATAGTCGCCGTTGTAGATGTCTGCGACCAACCAGGTCCCGTGACGCTTCATCAGCGCGACGCCCTCGTCATCGAGATACGAGGCATGTTCGATAGAGCGCACTCCCGCGCGCACCGCACGCTTGATGCCTTCGGCGCCGTGCGCATGCGCCGTGACGAACACGCCATACTGCGCAGCCTCTTCGACAGCCGCACGAATTTCAGCCTCGCTGTACTCTGACGCGCCCGGGTTCGTGCCCGCCGTGAGCACCGCGCCGGTTGCGATCACCTTGATGAACGTCGCGCCGCCGGCGATCAGCTCGCGCACACGCTGGCGCACTTCGTCAGCCGAGTTCGCCACGCCGCGGCGCATTTCGGCGGGCACGACGACATCAGGGGCGAAGCCGGTCACTTCGCCGCCGCCTCCGGTCACCGTGATGTATGCGCCGGCCACAAACATGCGCGGACCTTCGATGACGCCGGCGTCGATGGCGTTGCGCAACGCGACGTCGGTGAAGGCGCGATAGCAGCCAACGTCGCGCACGGTCGTGAATCCCGCGCGCAGCGTCGCACGTGCGTTTGCAACGCCCTGCAGCGCGTCTTCCGCTGCGGAGCTCTGCAGCGGCGCCGCGATATCCGCCGAAGTGATGTCGCCGACCAGATGCGTATGCAGATCCATGAGCCCCGGCAGGACCGTATAGCCCGACCAGTCGATGACGCGCGCATCCCCGGTTGCATCCGCGCTGAAACCGGACACGGACGTCACCTTGTCTGCTTCGATGCGAATCGCCTGGTCGACCAGCACGCGACCACGCTCCACGTCGATGAGTTTGCCCGCGCGGACGACGAGCACTTCGGCGGCGGCGTCGAGGCACAGCAGGCAACCTATCGCAGCAACGCTCAGGCGCTTCGCAAGAATCGACAGACGCAGGTCGAACAACATATATATGAGTGCGGAGCAGTCGACTTGTTTGTCGGGAGTCTACTCGTGAAACGCCGAACTCTCTCGTTCTTGTGCGCTTGTCTGTGCTCAACGTTATGTACAGCCTTCGCTGGACCACTTCCCCGCGCGCGCGATCTGGGCGTACCGTTCGACGGTTCGCCCGGCTCGTTCAACGCGATCACCGATGTGGCCGGCGTCGCAGTCGGCTATTCGACGCTGATCGAGGGCGACGCCGTTCGCACCGGGGTCACCGCCATTCTCCCTCGCGGCAAAGCGAGCGGGGATAAGCCCGTATTCGCCGGCGTGTTCAGCCTCAATGGCAACGGCGAAATGACAGGGACGCACTGGATCGATGAATCCGGATTTCTCGAAGGGCCCGTGCTGATCACCAACACGCACAGCGTCGGCGTCGTGCGCGACGCTGCAATTCAATGGCGCATCAGACAGGGGAAACCCGATGCGTCCGGATATTGGTGGTCGTTGCCTGTCGTTGCCGAGACGTGGGACGGCGAGCTCAACGACGTCAACGGCTTCCATGTTCGGCCGGAGCACGTCTTCGCCGCTCTCGACGGCTCGAGCGGCGGAGCGATTGCGGAGGGCAATGTCGGCGGAGGGACCGGCATGATCTGCCACGAATTCAAGTGCGGCACGGGGACCAGTTCGCGCGTGGTTCACATCGACGACCGGCCCTACGCCGTCGGCGTACTGGTGCAGGCAAACTACGGCGTGCGCGGTGAGTTGCGCATCGCCGGCGTCCCCGTCGGCAAGCATCTGCAGAACGATCTGCTGTGGACGCGCCCGAAGGATCAGGGTTCGATCATCATCGTGATCGCCACCGATGCGCCGCTCCTGCCGCACCAACTGAAGCGCGTCGCCCGGCGCGCCGCGCTCGGGCTCGCCCGCAACGGCAGCTACGCCGGCAACGGTTCAGGCGACATCTTCATCGCATTCTCGACGGCGAACGAATCTGCGGGCCAGGCGACGACGGCGAACTTGCGTGCGCTCGGCAACGAACAGATGGATCCGCTGTTTCTCGCGACGGTGCAGGCGGTCGAGGAAAGCATCGTCAATGCGCTGGTCGCCGCGGAGACGATGACGGGTCGCGATGGGAACAAGGCGGTCGCGATCGATCACAAGGCGCTGCAGCAGGTGCTGCGCCAGTACGGCCGCCTGAGAGCGCTGAAGAACAGTGCCCGTAAGAATGGAGTAACCGCAAAGAACGCAAAGAACACAAAGGAGATCAGGAGTACTGACGCAGGCGCTCACGGTGTGCGCGATACGGAGTTCGCCTGTGAATCCAACTTGTGTCGCCTTCGAGAAGCTCCGTCGGCGCAAGATGCGAGATTTGTCCGGCCGCCTCCTTTATCCCGATTCCTTTTGCGATCTTTGCGTTCTTTGCGGTTACTCCCTGTCTTGATTCTTGCTCTCGAACACCGCTCGCGCCGCATGCAGGTAGGCGAGCGTGTCTTTCTTTTCCTCCTCATTGTTGTAGTCGTCGCGCGCTTCCGCCGCGGCGATGACGCGATCCATCCAGCGTACGAAATACGCGGCGTCTTTCGCGGAGCGCACCGGGCGACCAGCGACTTCCAGGTAGATCGGGCTCGTGGTCGCGTAGGGATACAAGTCGAAGATGAGCGGATGCGCCTCATCGTTCCAGGCGCGCAGCACAATCCAGCCGCTGTCGCGCACCGTTACCGCGCCGTCGAAATCCACGCGTTTGCGATCCTTGCCGAATCGGTGCGCCGCGACGACACGGCCGTTGTGCACGACTTCGAGGTGGTCGATCGGTACGGGCGAACGCAAAGCGGCGCGGAAACGCAGACGATGCTCGCCCGCAGGCAGGCGCATCGTGTCCCCGATGTTGCTCGCCTCAAGCTGGAAGGCGAGTTGCGGCCCGTTGCTCGCGACGCTCCGGCCCTCCTTCAGCGCTGCGCGCAGCGCATCCGGCGTTGGATCCTTGCTGTGCAGGTAGACCCGGTTCATGCCGATCGGGCCGCGCAGGCTCGCGTAGTTGGCCATCGCATCCGTACCTGCGCCGGCAGGAACACGAAAGCCGAGATTGAGAAGTCCGTGCCACACGGCTGCTGTCGCCTTGTGATCTGAGAACCCGACCACCTCGAGGTAATCGGCCTTGCCGAGCGCAACGTCCGCCGGGAGCGCGTGCGTGAGCGATTTCTCCTTGTCGGGCTGAATCGCCCAGTCATACGGATGCACGTAGCCAACGAGAGCGTTCTGCCGATGCGCGAGATCCGCGACTGCTCCGTTGTGCGGGTAAGGCGACGTCAGCGCGCTATGCTGGTAGGCGCTGAAATCCGGCGTCAGAAAATGATCGTCGAGATACAGCAGTCCCAGATGGCCCCAGAAACTCGTGTGATATTCCTGGGCGGGCTGGATCGTCACGCCGTACTGCACGTGCGGACCCGCTCTGAATTCGCCGATGTCGGGAATGCGCTGTTCCTTGTTGACGATCGTGTTGTAGACGACGTCGAGATCCTCAGCGAGCGCCTGCCGTGCGAGCGACTCCGTCGTGTGCCGGTAGTGTCCGCCGTAGTTCATGTGCACGTGCATATCGGCTGTGGTCACGCTCGGCGCCCAGTTCGGCAGCGTGAGCGGCTGCAAGCTGAGCGCAGCCGTCGTCGCCGCATTCACGCGCACTGACCGCTGCACAGGCTCGTACTCATGCCCGCGCCACGCAGTGATCCGTGCATCGCCTTCCGGCAGCAGCAACGTGCAAGACGAAGCACAATGGAAGTAGTGCGTCTCCTCGCGCTGGCGCAGGGGATCGAAGCCGTCGTCCGCACTCACCCAGGCGTCGGAAGGCGCGTAAGCGCGATCATCAGCGCCGAGCACGCTGAAGCGCGCGGGCATGGAGCGCCCCTGCGGATTCGTCGCGCTGAGCGTGACTGCATGCATCGGCCGCCGGTAACGTCGCTCGCGCGCCTCGACTCGCTTGCGTTCGCCGCCGACGACGTCGCGCAGCCACAGCGACAGATTGCCTGTCTCGTTGCTGATGTAGACGACCCGTCGGCCGTCCGGCGACCAGCGCGCCTGCGTGACGTCAAATTCGCCGAACGTGAGCGGCAGCGTCGCATCGCCGGACAACGTGGTGAGCCAGAGCTGGTGCCACTGCCGTCCTTGATAGCTGCTGTAAAGCACACGACGACCGTCGGGCGCGACCTCCGGATTGGCGCGCCAACTCGTCTCCTCGCTGAGAAAACACTTCGTAGCTGCGGGGTCCGCAAGCGCGACCATGCACAGATTCCCCGTGCCGTAGGCTGTCTCGCGGTTGGACACGAACACAATTCGTTCCCCGTCCGGGGTCCACGACGGATTGATCGTGTGATCATGCGTGGAGTAGTAGTAGCGCGAAATCTCACTCTCGCGGGGCGCGATGACAGCCCTCGCAGGACCAAGCCCCGCCGCATCCACCGCAGCGACGAACAGATTGAAATGGCCGCTCCCGGCGGTGGACACGTATGCAATCTGTCGCCCGTCAGGTGAATACCGCGGCTGAACGTTCACGGCGTTCGTCTTCGTCAACTGCTGTGCGGTGAACGTCGGCAAATCGAGCCGCCACAGTTCAATCGCGTTGTTGAGATGCCGCGTGAAGACGACGGACCTGCCGTCCGGCGACCAGTCGGGCTGGTAGTCGTAGCCTGGTCCATGAGTCAGCTCGACAGCGACGTCTTCGCCGATCCTCTGCCGCCACAACGAGCCCGCCATGCTGTAGATGAGCTCCTGACCGTCCGGTGAAAAGTCCACGCCGGACGGACCGCTCGTGAGCTGCGGCAGGAACATCTCCCGGAAGTAGTACGAGTGCGGCAGATCGATCTGCTTCAACACCGGCTCTCGCGCCGCGAGCGCGCCTTGCGCCGGCGCCAGCGTCGTCAAGAGGAAGGATATGAAAGGGAGTAACCGCAAAGAGCGCAAAGAACACAAATTCTGGAAGTGAGAGAAACGCGAGGAATCGGCCGCTGCCAAGAGGCGTCGGCAAACACAGGACGACTTTCATTCAATCATTCTCTTTTTTTTGCGCTCTATGTCGTTCTATGCGGTTACTCCCTTCTCCGATTTCTTCTCTGCCGCCAGCGACTTCCTCCAGGCTCGCCGCCACGATCGTCATCGCCTCGTCGACGTCCGCGGTCGTGATCAGGAGCGGCGGCATGAAGCGGATCGTGCTCTGCCCGCACGAGAGCAGCAGCAGACCGTTCTGGAACGCCTGGCGCACGAGCGCTTCCGACAGGCGCCCCGCGGGCGTCTTCGTCGTGCGGCTCTCGACGAATTCCATACCCAGCATCAGACCCTTGCCGCGCACGTGACCGATGCAATCGAACCTGGACTGCAGGTCGCGCATCTTGTTGAGGAAGTACTCGCCGACGCGCGCAGCGTTGCCCGCATATTCCTTCTCGACGAGATTGAGCGTCGCGAGCGCCGCTGCACAGCACAGCGGATTGCCGCCATAGGTGTTGCCGTGCGCGCCGCGCTTCCATTGCTCCATGATCGTCTTCTTCGCAACCGTGACGCCGATCGGCATGCCCGATCCAATTCCCTTCGCGAGCGTCATGATGTCCGGCGCCACGCCGAAGTGCTGTGAGGCGAACATCTTGCCGGTGCGGCCGACGCCGGATTGCACTTCATCGAAGATCAGCAGGATGCCGTGCCGGTCGCACAGCGAGCGTAATCCCTGCAGAAAGCCGTCCGGCGGCACGAGATAGCCGCCTTCGCCCTGAATCGGCTCCACCAGAATCGCTGCAACGTCGCTCGGCGGCACGGCCGACGTGAACAGGATTTTTTCGATGTAGTTGAGCACCGCCGCGCCCTGGTCCTCGCCCGCGAACAACGGTCGATACACGTTCGGATAGGGAACATGAGTGACGCCGGGCATCGTCGGGAAGAAGCCTTTCTGCTGGGTGTACTTGCTCGACGTGAAGGCCAGCGAGCCCATCGTGCGGCCATGAAAGCCCCCGAGAAACCCGATGTAGCGCGTGCGGCCGGTCACATAGCGGGCGAGCTTGATCGCCCCTTCGACCGACTCCGTCCCGCTCTGACAGAAAAAGCTCAGCACGGGCTCGCCCATCGGAGCGAGCGCGCTGATCTTTTCCGCGAGCGCGGTCTGACGTTCGTGCCAGTAATCGCTCGAGATGTGCAGAAACTGATCTGCGGCGTCCTTGATCGCCTGCACGACTTGCGGATGACTATGCCCCGTCGAGCACACGGCGATGCCGGCCGCAAAGTCGAGGAAACGATTGCCGTCGACGTCCCAGACCTCGGCGCCGCGACCATGCGACATGACGAAGGGATAGTCGCGCGGATAGGACGGCGTCGTGACCAGCGCGTCGCGCTTCAGCATCGCCTCAGCCTTGGGACCCGGGAGCGGAGTCTTGATGTGTGCGGATTTCATAGCGTTAACCGGTCAGGAGAAAAGACCAACCACACGGAACAAGAGAGACCAGGGAGGAAGAAAAAAGTAACCGCAAAGAACGCAAAAAACACAAAAAAATACAAGACGAGAGACGCAACTCATTCTCCGCATGGAGAAACCTTCTCTGCCCTCCTTGCGTCTCATCTGTGTTCCTGGTGATCGTTTCTTCTTTGCGCTCTTTGCGTTCTTTGCGGTTACTCTGCTCTTACTCCACGACGGTCTGCGACTGTTCGCGCAGGTACTGAGCGAGATAATAAAACGAAGCGATCGCCTTGCCGGTGCTGCCCGAGCCCTTCCAGCCGCCGAACGGCTGGTAGCCGGGCCACGCCCCGGTCGTGGCGCCCTGCGCGCGATTCGCGTAGGCGACGCCGGCTTCGATGTGCTCCATGAAATGTTCTACCTCGTGCGTGGCGCCGTAAACGCCCGCCGTGAGACCGAGCTCCGAATCGTTGGCGAGCGCGATCGCTTCGTCGAGGCTGCGCACACGCCGAAGCATCAGAATGGGCAGGAACATTTCCTCGCGCCACAAGGCATGATCGGCGGGCGCTTCCGCGAGGGTCGGCGTAACGTAGAAGCCTCTTGCGAGCTCGCCGCTGCTCAACACCTCACCCCCGGCAAGCATCGTCGCTCCGCTGCTGCGCAGCTGGTCGACGTAGCCGGCGTACTTGCGATGCGCCTGTTCGCTGACGACCGGACCGAGCCAGTTCTCGGCTCGAGTGGGATCACCGACGCGTAGCGCTGCGAGCTTCGCGCGCAATCGGTCGATCAATGCGTCCGCCACCGCGCTTTCGACATACAACCGGGACAACGCCGAACATTTCTGCCCGCCCATGCCGAAGGCGCTGCGCATGATTCCGGTCGCCGCGCGATCGAGATCCGCGTTGGCGGTCACGACGCACGCATTCTTGCCGCCCATCTCTGCGATGCAGGGCTTCGGATAGCGGCCGCCGGCGAGCGAGCGCGCGATGCTCATGCCGACGTCGTACGAGCCGGTGAACGTAACCCCCGCCGTATATCGATGCTGCACGAGCGCATCGCCGACGGCGCCTCCGGGCCCCATCAGATAGTTGAACACGCCGCGCGGCAAGCCCGCGTCGCGCAGACAGTCGGCGAGCAGTCGGCCGGCCCACGGCGTCTCGCTCGCGCCCTTGAGCACAACTGTATTGCCGGTGACGAGCGCTGCAGCCGTCGGGCCGCCCGCGAGCGCGAACGGGAAGTTGAATGGATTGATGACGACCCACACCCCGTAGGGCTTCATCACGCTGCGGTTGCGCGAGACGGCGTCGGGCAGCGGGTCGTTCGGCAGCGCATGATCGAAGCAGTCCTGCTTCAGAAAGTCATCGCAGTACACGTTGAAGAAGTCGGCGGTCTCCTGCACTTCGCCGAGCGCCTCCATGCGGTTCTTGCCCACTTCGAGCGTAAGCGCCGCGCCGATGTGGTAAACGCGTTCTTCGATCAGCTGCGCAACGCGGCGCAACAACCCGATGCGCTGTTGAGGCGGCGTTGCACGCCAGCCGGCGAATGCGTCGTGCGCGGCTCGCATCGCCCGGTCGACTTCACTTGTCCCCGCCTGGGCGAACGATCCGAGCAGCCAGTCGCGGTCGATCGGACTGCGCTTGTCGCGCAGCGTCGAGGTGAGCACATCCTCGCCGTTGATGTGCAGTGCGTGCTTCTCGCCAAGGCGGTTGCGCACGTCGCGCAGCGCCGCCTCGAAACGCGCGTGCATCTCCGCGGGCGGGTCGAACATCGTGGAGTAGGTGAGTTTGTATGACATGGATGAAGTCATGTGAGTCGTGAATCGTGAGCCGTGAGCCAGGCCGATCGGTACTCCGTTCTCAGTCGTCCGTTGTCCACAGAAGCTGAAATTCGCTCCGGGCGCACAACTCGCAACTCACAACGGACACTTCCTTCGGCTCACGACTCACAATTCATCTGTCCCAGCAACCGATCCAGCAGCGCCACGGCGTCGTGCAACTCCGCCTCTTCGATCACCAGCGGGGGCGCGAGCAGGATGAGGTTGCCGCGAATTGCGAACGATACGTCTTGCGTCAGTGCGTCCTTTACCAGCTTCTTCAACGCCGGATGCGCATCGGGCCACTCGCTCAGCGGCGCTCTCGTCGTCCGGTCGCGTACGAGCTCGAGCACCGCAAACAATCCGTCGCCGCCACGCACGTCCCCGATCACCGCATGCTTCGCCTGGAGGGTGTGCAGGCTTTGCAACAGATCCGCGCCCAGGCGACGCGAGCGTTCGATCAGCCGTTCGTTATCGTACGCTTCGATCGCGGCGACGCCAGCCGCGCACGACAGCGGATGACCGCAGTAGGTCAGGCCGGTATACAACATCTCGTGTTCGAGGCGCGCCGAGATTTCCGCGGACATTACGACCGCGCCGAGCGGGAGGTGCGCCCCGGTCAGACCTTTGGCAAGCGTCATCAGGTCCGGACGCCCGTTCTCGCCATGGCGCCGCCACGCAAACCATTCGCCGCAACGCCCGAAGCCGCTCATCACTTCATCGGCGATGAGGTATACGCCGCGTTGCCGTGTGTGCGCGCGCAACAGCGGCCAATAGTTTGCCGGGGCCACGATGCCGTTCGTGCCTGCGTTGGGCTCCATCATCACGGCGGCGACCTGAGCGGCGCCCTGCGCATCGATCAGTTCGGCGACATGCCGCGCGCTGCGCTCGCCGCATTCCTCCGCGGTCGCGCTGTCGAACGGACATCGATAAGCGTACGGCGGCGGCGCGTGGATCACGCCGAACGCTTCCGGATCGACCTGATGCCGCGTGCGGCTGTCGCCGGAGAGCGCCATCGCGGCGTAACTCGCGCCGTGGTAAGAGCGATCCCGCGTGATGATCTTGCCGCGCGGCTTGCCGGAAGCCTGCCGAGCTATCTTCACCGCATTCTCGTTGGCGTCGGCGCCGGCGAGCGTAAAGAACACCCGTCCGCCTTCAAACCCGGCTTTCTCCAGCAACATGGCGGCGAGCCGCGCGCGCGGCTCGGCGCCCCAGCTGTTCGTCACGAAACAGAGTTGCTCCGCCTGCCGCCTGATTGCCGCGACGACATGCGGATGCTGATGGCCGAGGTTGCTGCATTCCGCCAGGCTGCTCATATCCAGAATGGAACGGCCGTCCTCCGTGAAAATGCGCGCTCCATGCCCGCCGACGATCGTCGGCGCCGACCATTCGGATTGCCGGCTCCAGCTGTGCAGAACGGTTTCTCTCTCGGGACGCATGGCACGGCCAGAAATGACTAGTGACTAGTGATTGGTAAGCAGCCAGACAGGAGTCATCGCGAACGCCGCCCGTCTGCAGCTCATTCACGAGCCCGGTGGAGTGTAGCAACTGACGAGAAGTGCGGTTATTCGTCTTCTGGCGAACATATGCAAGGAAGAGACAGGTGAGTTAATGGCCGCAAAAAGACGCAGAAGGCGCAAAGGAAAGAGGGCCGATTCCTTCTTGTGCTTCTTGCGCCTTATTGCGGCAATGAATCCCCTTCCCTGCTCGCTTCTGGTTGTCTATGTGTTCTTTGACTCGTGACTGGCGGCTGGTGAATAGTCAGACAGGAGGCTCATCGCCGGCGTAACCCCTCTGACTCTCTATTCACTATTCACTATTCACTATTCACTAGTCACCAGTCATTAGTCACTTCGTATCTGGAATGCCAACAACAACCAATCGCCTCGATCGTCCCGTGGATGACGCCTACGATCACATCCTCGGTCCGGCCAATGCAGAGATCACACTGGTTGAGTACGGCAGTTATGCCTGCCCATATTGCCGCGCCGCCAATGATCGCATCGCTCAGATTCGCGATCAGTTCGGCGATCGGATCCGGTACGTCTTCCGGCACCGACCTCTCACGGGCAGCGCCATCGCGCAACGCGCCGCCGAACTGGTCGAGCACGCGGACACGCCCCAACAGTTCTGGGACGCGCACATCAAGCTGATGACGCGTTCCGAGACGCTGACCGAAGACGACGTCGCCGCCGTCGCCTCGGACCTTGCGGTCAGCGACAGGAACGACGAGCGCGCGGCGCGCGCCGCGAAACGCGTTGAGGAGGATGTCGTGAGCTCGCGCGCGAGCGGCGTGCTGATCACGCCGACGTTCTTCATCAACGGCCGCCGCTACGACGGGCCGTGGGATGAAAGCTCGTTCGCCGACGCCATACTGGGCTCGCTCGGTCATCGCGTGCGCGCCGCGGCGCTCGACTTCGCTAGCTGGGCGCCGTCCGCAGGCGTGTTGCTCCTGCTCGCTTCGATCATCGCCGCCGTACTGCTGAACTCTCCGTTCGGCGCCGCATTCAACGCGTTCTGGGAACAGCCGTGGGGATTCACGTTCGGTGAAGCGAGCTTCCACATGCCGTTGCGTGACTGGGTGAACGACGCTCTGCTCACGATCTTCTTTCTTGTCGTCGGACTGGAGATCAAACGCGAATTCACGGTGGGCCACCTTGCGAGCAAGCGATCTGCCGCACTGCCGATTGCGGCCGCAATCGGAGGCATGGCTGCGCCGGCGCTGCTCTACATGCTCCTGATTCCCTCAGGCGCCTGGGCCCATGGCTGGGGCGTACCGATGGCGACCGACACCGCGTTCGCCGTGGCGCTGATTGCGATGATGGGCAGGCGCGTTCCGATCGAGCTGCGCATTTTTCTCACCGCCGCCGCGATCGTGGACGACATCGGGGCGATCATCGTCGTTGCGTTTTTCTATTCGGGCGGGCTGCACTTCGGTTTTCTGGGCGCTGCGGCGGCCGTCGTCGTGGGGCTCGCTGCGCTCAACGCTGCTCACGTGTATCGCGCATTTCCATACGTACTGCTAGGCGTAGCGCTCTGGATCTGCGTACACAGCGGCGGCCTGCACGCGACGCTCGCCGGCGTCGTTCTGGCGCTTTTCATTCCGACGCGGCCGCCGCCGGATCTGCGCGCGCTCGTGCTGCAAGCCGACGCGATCGTGACCGCGGAAGCGCGCCGCGGCGGCGAAGTTCTGCGTCATGGTCCATCCGAGTCGGCGCTGCGCGCGCTGGATTCCATTCACGATCGACTGGAGTCTCCGGCCGCACGCATGTTGCGCCACGTCGGACCGCGATCGAGTTATCTGGTGCTGCCGCTGTTCGCGCTCGCGAATGCGGGCGTCGCGGCGACCACGGACGTATTTTCAGGTCGCGAGCCCTTGATGCTCGCCATCGCCGTGGGTCTGCTGCTTGGTAAGCCGCTCGGCCTCGTGCTCGCCTCCGTCCTGGCGGTACGACTGGGCGTCGCGACGAAACCGGACGAGTACTCCTGGCGCCAGTTGGCTGGTGCAGGAGCGCTCGCCGGCATCGGCTTCACCATGTCGCTGTTCATCGCCGGACAAGCGTTTCCGGTTGCAGCGGATTTCGCTGCAGCGAAGATCGCGGTGTTCGGCGCCTCTGTAGCGGCGGCCATCATCGGCGTGATCGTGCTATGGAATGCCGAGCGTGAGCGGTCAGATCGAGACTCGAGATTCGAGACTCGAGACTCGTCGGAACCCCGCGGCACGCGCGTCACGTAGCTCACGACCGCTACCCGACTCTGGACGTCTCTGGTTTCTGATCTCGAGTCCCGAGTCTCTAATCTCTGAGTCTCGAGTCTCGAATCCCGATCCCCGATCCTGACGATTCACGAATCACGACTCACTTCATTAAGAGTTGTTAATACTTGCGTCTTCAAACGGAGTAGCACTTAAGTACAGCTACACAGTCGAACGAAAGAATCCATTCTAGAGTCGCTCAATTGCGACAGTCACCGCGGGAGGGAAGAGAGATTTTTTATGTGTGGAGTACACAGCGCCGCACCGAGGACGGATGTCCTCGTGTGTTCGGAACGTAAACAGCGCGTCGCAACAACAACTACAAAAAGATCGCGAAGCAAACTCGTCCAGATTCTTGCTGCTGCGGCCGGAACCGTTCTGGTCGCCGCCGCGGCGCACGCAGATCCACAGCGCGGCGCCTGGTTATCGCCCGCGGCAGATAACTGGCCTCTCATTCCGATTCACGCCGTGCTGACGCCTGACGGTCGTGTGCTGACGTTCGGTTCCAATGAGTCCGGGCAACAAACCGGATTCTTCATGTATGACGTGTGGGATCCCGCTGACGGTCTGGCCGGCCCGCATCTGACGCTCGAGAATCGGACTCTCACGGACATTTTCTGCAGCTCGATGGTGCTTCTGCCGGCAAATGGCAACGTCCTGATTGCGGGCGGCGATCACTGGGATGGAACGTCCACTACCAACATCGGCAACAACAACTCCAATCTGTTCAACGCGGCAAGCAACACGCTGACCCGCGGCAGCAACATGAAGCGAGGGTCGATGGTATTCCACCGCCACGTCGCTGATGAATGGCGAGATCTATATTCAGGGCGGCAGCGGCGGCGGCGACACGTTTCCGGAAGTGCGCCAGCTCAACGGAAGTTTCCGGAGCCATGACCGCTGTCAATACGCACGAGCTACTCCTACTACTATCCCCGCAACTTCGTCGCCCCGGACGGCCGTGTGTTTGGATTCGACACCAACGGCAAGATGTACTACGTCACCACGGAGGGCGCCGGCGCGATTTCGCCAGTCGGAGAGCTCCCAGTGAGCAACGTCGGACGGTGGTCGACGGCAGTCATGTTCCAGCCGGGCAAGATCCTGCTGGTCAGCGGGAATAACAATCAGGCGCGCGTGATAGACATCAATGGTTCGCAGCCGGTCGTGACGCCCACCGCTTCGCTGTCATCAAGGCGCGCATGGGCCAACGCCACTGTATTGCCGGATGGCCGCGTTCTGGTGACAGGCGGTAGCGGAGAGCCGAACAAATTGGTCAACGTGAACAACTCGGCCGAGATCTGGAATCCGGCCACCGGCGCCTGGACAGTGGGAGCGAGCGGCGACCGAGCGCGCCTCTATCACTCCATAGGGTTGCTGTTGCCGGATGGTTCCGTGCTTGTGGGCGGCGGCGGTGCGGCTATCGGCGCGCCGGTGAACAATCTGCATTCGGAGATCTACTATCCGCCGTATCTGTACGATGCGCCCGGACACTTTGCGAGTCGTCCCTCCATCAACTCTGCGCCCGATACGCTTGCGGCCGGACAGACGTTCACCGTCGGCGTCGGCGCCGCCAACATCCAGCGCGTGACGCTCGTCAAGACGGGGGCCGTGACTCACAGCTTCAACATGGATCAGCGCTTCGTGCCGCTCGCGTTCACTGACTCTGGCGGTGGAGAGCTATCCGTTCATGCGCCGACACGCGCCACGGATATTCCGCCGGGCTATTACCTGTTGTTCGTGATCAATAGTGCAGGTACACCCTCGAAAGGACGCATCGTCCGCGTGCTGGTCGGCGGCGGCGGCGGGGGAGGCGGCGACACGGTCGCTCCGACGACGCCGCTGAACCTCGTGCTCGCGCGCGTCAACGACGATGTGAAGCTGACGTGGAATGCATCGACTGATGCGGTCGGCGTCACCGGATATGAGATTCATCGGTCGACGAATGGGGGGCTCGGGCCCGAAATCGCGCGTACCTCTGCGACGACGTACACCGACGAGACGGTGCAGGAAGGCGTGCATTATACGTATGCGGTGAAGGCGTTTGATGCAGCCGGCAACATCAGCCCTGCTTCTGCGCTCAAGACCATAGAGGCCTTCCAGCCGCCGACGAAGCCTGGCAGCTTTGCAGTCACCCTGGCCAACGGCGATCCACGACTCAACTGGACGGCGTCGACCGATAACGTCGGTGTGGTGGGCTACAACATCTACCGCTCCACGAATGGCGCGCTGGGCCCGTTGTTCGCCCAGGCGCCGGCGGCGCCCTGGGTGGACACGTCAGCCGTGGCGGGTGTGCGTTACACGTACGCGGTCAAGGCGCGTGACGCCGCCGGCCATTTGAGTGCCGCCACAGCGCTCAAGACTGTAACGGCGCAGTGAGTACACGTTTGTCGAACCATCAGTGGCTGCGTCGCTGTCCGCATGAGCGCGGGCGCGAGCGCAGCGGCAGTCCTCATTTCCTTGAGTACTGCATCGCCTGGAGAGGTGCAGTCAGAACAGGGCGAGGTTCGCGTCGCGCCAACGCCTCTTCAACTCGCGGATTTTGAACTCATTGATCAGAACGGCCATCCTTTCCGCCTCAGCGAGCGGAAGGGCGCAAATGCACTCATCTTCTTCGGCTTCGCGCATTGCCCGGACATTTGCCCCGCCACGCTGTACAAGCTCAAGTTGCTCACAGATACGCTCCGACAGGATGGCGGCTCGGCGCCTGCCGTCATCATGATCAGCGTCGACGGCGATCGTGACACGCCGGCCGCTTTGAAAGCCTACCTGGCGCCTTTGTCGAAGGACTTCATTGGTCTTACAGGAGATCCGCGCACGGTCCGCGCGATTGCAGGTAATTTTTCCGCCGTGTTTTTCAAGGGACTGCCGGCCGACAATTCCGGGCGCTATCTCGTCGAACACACTTCGCAGGTCTATCTGGTCGATGCTCAAGGCAGATTGCACGCTACGTTTTTCGATGCATCCGTCGAGCGTATGTCACAAACAGTTCGCTCTCTCGACGCGCATCGGGGTAGTTGAAAGCTGAGGTCCTCTCCCTCCGCAGACATGGGCGACACTGCGGGATCTGCGCCCGTCGCTTGCGCGTCGACTTGCGGATCGCGCGTCGAAGCGGCTGATGAGCTCAGCGACGATTGCATTGAGTGTTCGCCCGTCCGCGGCGCCGGCGAACAGGGCCTCGCGGTGATTGCCGCGCAGGAGAACTTGATAGCAGCCGCCGAGAACGTGCAAGCGTGGAAGTCGAGTATTCGTGCCACTCACAAGACAAGCAAGCGCATCTAGCTACTGCGCCCGAGCGCGTCGTGTCGTCGAGAACATCCGCAATCGTCCAATAATCCAAGTCCGGTACGAAGGGCTCGCTCCGATCCCCGATCCTGGCGATTCACGAATCACTTCATTTAAGAGTTGTTAATACTTGCGTCTTCGAAAAGGAGTAGCACTTAAGTACAGCTACACAGTCGAACGAAAGAATCCATTCTAGAGTCGCTCAATAGCGACAGTCACCGCGGAGGGGAAGAGAGATTTCCTATGCGTGGAGTACACAGCGACGCACCGAGGACGGACGTCCTGGTGTGTTCGGAGCGTAAACAGCGCGTCGCAAGAACAACTACAAAAAGATCGCGAAACAAAATCGTCCAGATTCTCGCTGCTACGGCCGGAACAGTTCTGGTCGCCTTCGCGGCGCATGCAGACCCACAGCGCGGGGCTTGGGTTTCGCCCGCGGCAGACAACTGGCCTCTCATTCCGCTTCACGCCGTGTTGACGCCTGACGGCCGCGTGCTGACGTACGGCAGCAATGAGGCCGGTGCTGCAACGGGATTCTTCAGTTATGACGTCTGGGATCCTGCGGACGGTCTGTCCGGCCCGCACCTGACACTCGAGAATCGGACTCTCACCGACATTTTCTGCAGCTCGATGGTGATTCTGCCGAACAATGGCAACGTCCTGATTGCGGGCGGCGATATCTGGAGCGGAACTGCCATTACCAAGACCGGCAACAATAACTCCAATCTGTTCAACGCGGGAAGCAACACGCTGACCCGCGGCAGCAACATGAAGCGAGGTCGATGGTATTCCACCGCGACGGCGCTGATGAATGGCGAGATCTATATTCAGGGCGGCAGCGGCGGCGGCGCCGCGTATCCGGAAGTGCGCCAGATCAACGGAAGTTTCCGCGCCTTGACGGCCGCCGACACGCACGCCTACTCCTATTATTATCCCC
Source organism: uncultured Gammaproteobacteria bacterium (assembly GCA_963723505.1). GTDB lineage: Bacteria > Pseudomonadota > Gammaproteobacteria > Steroidobacterales > Steroidobacteraceae > Steroidobacter. The sequence goes on along the minus strand of CAVRQU010000010.1, from coordinate 228,615 downwards.
GCAACTTCGTCGCCCCGGATGGCCGCGTGTTTGGAATCGACACCGCCGGAAAGATGTACTACGTCAGCACGGAAGGTCTCGGCGCCATTTCGCAAGTCGGACAGCTCGCATTGAGTTACGTAGGACGGTGGTCCTCGGCCGCCATGTTCCGGCCGGGCAAGATCCTGCTGGTCAGCGGCAATAGCAACCAGGCGCGCGTGATAGACATCAATGGTTCGCAGCCGACGGTGACGCCTACCGCTGCGCTGTCATCAAGACGCGCATGGTCAACCGCCACAGTACTGCCGGATGGCCGCGTTCTGGTGACAGGCGGTAGCGGAGAGCCGGACAAATTGGTCAACGTGAACAACTCGGCCGAGATCTGGAACCCGGCCACCGGCGCCTGGACGGTGGGAGCGAGCGGCAATCGAGCGCGCCTCTATCACTCCATGGCGCTGCTGTTGCCGGATGGTTCCGTGCTGGTGGGCGGCGGCGGTGCGTCTGCCGATTCGCCGGTAAACAATCTGCATTCGGAGATTTACTATCCGCCGTATCTGTACGATGCGCCGGGACACTTCGCGAGTCGTCCCGCCATCAGCTCTGCGCCCGATACGCTTGCGGCCGGACAGACTTTCACCGTCGGCGTCGGCAGCCGCCAACATCCAGCGCGTGACGCTCGTCAAGACGGGGGCGGTGACTCACAGCTTCAACATGGATCAGCGCTTCGTGGAACTCGCGTTCACTGAATCGGCGGGAGTGCTGTCCGTTCACGCGCCGTCACGCGCGACGGATATTCCGCCGGGCTATTACCTGTTGTTCGTGATCAATGGCGCGGGTGTACCTTCGAAAGGACGCATTGTGAGGGTGTCGATCGGCGGCGGCGGGGGAGGCGGCGATACGGTCGCTCCGACAAGCCGCAGAACCTCGTGCTCGCGCGCGTGAACGGCAATGTGAAGCTGACGTGGAACGCTTCGACTGATGCGGTCGGCGTATCCGGATATGCGATTTATCGGTCAACGAACGGCGCTCTGGGGCCCGAAATCGCACGCACATCGGCGACAACGTGGACGGACGTGACGGTGCAGGAAGGTCTTCGGTATACGTATGCGGTGAAAGCATACGATGCAGCCGGAAATATCAGTCCTGCCTCGGCGCTCAAATCCATAGTGGCCTACCAGAAGCCGACCAAGCCCGGCAGCTTTGCAGTCACCCTGGCCAACGGCGATCCACGACTGAGCTGGACGGCGTCGACCGATAACGTCGGTGTGGTGGGCTACAACATCTACCGTTCCACCAATGGCACGCTCGGGCCCGTTGTTTGCCCATGGCGCCGGCATCGCCTTGGGTAGACACGTCAGCAGTCGCGGGTGTGCGTTACACGTACGCGGTCCGGGCGCGTGACGCCGCCGGCTATTTGAGTGCTGCCACAGCGCTCAAGACTGTAACGGCCCAGTGAATACACGCTTGTCGGATCATCACTGGCTGCGTCGCGGCCGCATGAGCGCGGGCGCGAGCGCATCGGCAGCCCTCATTTCGTTCAGTACTGCATCGCCTGGAGAGGCGCAGTCCGAACAGGGCGAGGTTCGCGTCGCGCCAACGCCTGTTCAACTCGCTGACTTCGAGCTCCTTGATCAGGATGGCCATCCTTTCCGGTTCAGCCAGCGGAAGGGCGGAAATGCACTCATCTTCTTCGGCTTCACCCATTGCCCGGACATTTGCCCTGCGACGCTATACAAGCTGAAGTTGCTCACAGATACGCTTCGACAGGATGGCGGCTCGGTGCCTGCAGTCATCATGATCAGCGTCGATGGCGATCGTGACACGCCGGCCGCTTTGAAGGCCTACCTGGCGCCTTTGTCGAAGGACTTCATCGGTCTCACCGGGGATCCGCGCACGGTCCGCGGGATTGCAGCCAATTTTTCCGCCGTGTTTTTCAAGGGACTGCCAGCCGACAATTCCGGGAACTATCTCGTCGAGCACACTTCGCAGGTCTATCTGGTCGATGCTCAAGGCAGATTGCACGCTACGTTTTTCGATGCATCCGTCGAGCGTATGTCACGAACAGTTCGCTCTCTCGACGCGCATCGGGGCAGTTGAAGCTGCGGAGTCTTCGCTATCGTGATTCGTGATTCGTGAGCCGTGAGTCGTACTCCGAGACTCTCGTATTCCCGATTCCCGATTCCCGATTCCCGATTCTCGATCTGACAAATCACGACTCACGACTCACGAATCACTTCCACTTGATGCTGCAGCCGACGCTCGGCTTCTGCTTCTGCGAAATTTCCGCGCCTTCAGCAATGCATCACACGCGGCGCGCAGGTCTGCGCCGCTTGCGGCGCCTTTGCCAGGGCGACTTTCATCGAACTGTCCGCGATAGATCAACTTTCGCTGCGCGTCGAACAGGAAGAAATCCGGCGTGCACGCGGCCTGGTACGCCTTCGCGACCGACTGCGTCTCGTCGAAGAGGTAGGGAAACGTATAGCCCGCGGTGCGCGCCTCTTCCGCCATGCCCTCCGGACCGTCCTGCGGATAGGTCACGACGTCATTTGAATTGATCGCGACGACTGCAACCCCCTTCGGCTGATAGTCGCGCGCGAAACGGGAGAACTCGCTGCGCACGTGCTTCACGAAGGGACAGTGATTGCAGATGAACGCGACGACAACTCCGCGTGCATCGCGAAGGTCGGCAAGCGCAACCGCCTTGCCATTGAAGTCGTTGAGGCGAAAGTCCGGCGCCGGCGTGCCAAGCGAAAGCATCGTGGATTCAACCGCCATGAGAAGTTTCCTCCGTCGTCATTCCTCGCGCAGTCAATAAGAAGAAGAGTAATGGCCGCAAAAAGCGCAAAAAGCGCAAAAAAAATCATTCCGAAAAGACTGCGGATCTAAGAATGCAAGAAGCAGTAGACAGTCTTCGACGCGTCGAGCCCCTTCCGACGATTCGCCATCTCCGCTATGCGCCTTTTGCGCCTTTTTGCGGCAATTGAATCTCCTACTCTTACTGTCGGCTCATATCGAGAGGGGCGTCGTTCCCTCCAGCAACGTGCGTTCGAGCTTCGGAGTTTCACCGGCCTTCCACAATCGGGCGCGATGCACGACCCGGTACGCGAGCGGACCGCCGTCGGGCGTGGCGCTGCGCTCGAGCGGTCGCGGAACGCAGACGAATTCGACGTCGAGCGCGGAGTCGCTCGCGCTCACCGCGGCATAGCCATGCCCGCCGAGGTCCAGAAACGACAGGTGGGGCGCGACATCCGGATTCGATACGGCCAGCGCCTTGTTGTAGTTCCCGGACTTCGCGAACTCCAGGCACGAACGGACGCCGTGCATGAGCAGCATATTCATCGTGCGCTGGACAGGCGCATCGGGCGCGGTCTGATGCACATACAGTGAGCGCAATGGATGCTCGCGCGACAGATTGTGCTCGGCGGATTCCGGCAGCCCCGGCGCCGAGATCGAGCCCGTAATGAAAGATACGCCGACGGGCTCGAATTTCCGCGGCGGCAGCGCCTTCGCGGCAAGCCCGGCCCAGAACGAGTGCCGGTCGCCGGAGACGATCGCAAACCCGGGGATGCGATTGTCGCGCACGAAATCGAAAATCTCCGCGCGCTCGGTCAGGTACCCGCTCCAGTCGCCGCCGCCCAGCGACGCATAACCTGCGCCCGGCCAGGGCGTCGTCAGGTCCGGCGGCAGATTCTGCGGATCGGTGCGCCAGTCCAGTGTGCCGAGCGAGTTGCCCCAGATCTTCCAGGTTGCGTTCGATGCGCGCAGTTGCTCGAAGAACCACTTTTTCTGCGCAACGCCCAGCATCGTCAGCGGCGACGCGGTGTTGCGTGGATTCGGCAAATCCCGATCGCCGAAGCGGATCGTGTCAGGGGGACGCCCGCCGTTGTACTCGCGCCCTGCATCGAAGATCTCGATGACCTCCTCGGGCGCGAAATAGGGGAACGCCTTGCTCTGGAACGCCTCGCCTTCCGGCGTATCCATCGGGTCGTGCGACTGAAACGAGTGATTGTCCGTCAGCACGAGATCGACGTTGCGGCCGAACTGCAGCCGACGATAGACAAGCAAACTGCCGATGGCCGCGAGATTGTTGGGCTCGACGCCGATGCCGTACTCGTCGAAGCGCTCGATCGGCGTATCGGCGACTGGCGGCGCGACAAAGCGTTCGATCTCGGCGCCGTCAGGCTTCTTGATGCGGGCAGGCTGATATTCAAACCACGCCTGATTGGCGGCGACCTTCCTCGTCTGCGCTGGCCGCGGCGTTGCGACGTTCATGATCCCCTGCCAGCCGCGCCACGAAAACTCATGGTTGTCCCACACGCAGACGAACGGCCAGCGGGCGCGGGCGTCCTGCAGATCCGGATCCTGTAGCCACCCGCGATAGAGCGCGCGGTAGTCCTCGAGCGTCACCGGAACGTGAAAGTCCTCGACTTTCTCGCCATGTTCGAACCGCACCACATCGCGCAACCGTCGGTCATACATTCCTTTCGGCCGGTCCTCCGGATACCAGATCAGTTCGTAGATGAAGTCGCCCAGATGCAGGACGAAATCGAGCTGCTCTGCGGCAGGCTTGCGCGCATCCTCGAAGATCATTCGTCGATAGGCGTTCTGGGCGCCCTGACAAACGTTCTGACAACTCACGAACGTGAAGCGGACTGCAGGTGCATCTTTTCCGGCAGGCGCCGTCTTTGTCCGTCCGATGCGGCTTCCATGGCCGTGCTCATCGATGAAGCGATACCAGTAGACGCTCGCAGGCTTCAATCCCGCCGCCAGCACACGACAGGTCCAGTCCTCGGCGGCGGACGTCTCCGCGCTCGAACTCGCAACGACGCGCCTGAACTCAGGATCGCTTGCGACCTCGAGCGTCAGGCGCCTCGCCGCGACGCCGGCGGCCGGCGGTCGACGAGTCCAGAGCAGCACACTGTCCGGATGCGGATCTCCGGAGGCCACGCCTTGCGGATACAGATCCCGTCGTTCGCTCCATGAGAGTTGCGACTCGCGCGCCGATCCGCGCGTCCACGCGAGCGAAGCGCCCATGGCCGTGGCCAGTTCGAGAAATTGCCGTCGATTCATGCAATCTCACCCTGCTGCCGATTGCTGAAGTTGTCCGTTGACAGTTGACCGTTGTCCGTCAGAGTCCCTGCGGTTCCGCGCACAACGCACAACGGAAAACGCACAACACTCTTCGTTCTCGCCATGCGGTTATCATCCGCCTGATGCATCGCATACGCCAAGAATGAGCAACAAACGCGACATTGCGATCTGCGGCTGCGGTCCGGCCGGACTTGCGGCCGCGCTGCTGCTCGGACGCGCCGGCCATCGCGTGCGCGTATTCGATCAGTTCGATGCGCCACGGCCGCTCGGATCCGGCCTGATCCTGCAGCCGACGGGCCTCGCGGTGCTCGACGAACTCGGACTGTTGGGCGTCATCAGCACGCTCGGAGCGCAGATCGAGCGGCTGTACGGGCGTGTGGTTCCGTCGCACAAGGTCGTGCTGGACGTACGTTATCGCGCGCTGGGCGCCGGCTGGCGTGCGATCGCCGTTCATCGCGCCGCGCTTTTTGGCGTACTGCACGAGGCGGTGCGCGCCGCGGACATCGAGATCGTGACTGGCAAGCGCATTGTTCGCATCGAGGATCGCGGCATGAAGCCCGCGCTGGTTGCAGCGAACGAGCAACGGCTCGGCGCTTTCGACCTGATCGTTGATGCGCTCGGCGCGAACTCTTCGCTGGCGAACCGCAAGGCGCGCAGAAAGGTGTTGCCCTATGGCGCGCTGTGGACGACGGTCGCATTTCCGCAGGCAGGACCTTTCCAGGCCGAGGCGCTCGAGCAACGGTACAGGCGTGCGAGTCACATGGCGGGCGTGTTGCCGATCGGACGACGCGCCGCCGGCGGCCGGACGGAAGCAGCGTTCTTCTGGAGCCTCAAACGCAGCGACGTCGCGAACTGGCGCGCACGAGGCGTCGACGCATGGAAGGAGGATGTCGCTGCGCTGTGGCCGCAGGCGGTCGCGCTCCTCGGCGACGTCACACACTGCGATGAAATGACGTTTGCGCAATACGATCACTTCACGCTGCCGACGCCGTGGAGCGAGCGTCTGGTGCACATCGGCGACGCTGCGCATGCAACGAGCCCGCAGCTTGGACAAGGAGCGAATATGGCGCTGCTCGACGCGCTGGCGCTTGCACGTGCAGTCGCAATCAGCCCCGAGATCGCCGAGGCGCCGCGGCGCTACGCACGCATGCGTCGCTGGCATGTCCGTCTGTTTCAATGGGCGAGCGCGATGTTCACGCCGTTCTACCAGTCCGACAGCCGCCTGCTGCCGATCGTCCGGGATCGATTCGCCGCCCCGCTCTCACGCCTGCCCGTCGCCGACGCCGTTCTGGCAAGACTTGTCTCAGGCATGACCGTCACCCCGCTCGCGGGCGTCCGGGATTTCTCAACTGACAGCGGCTCGCGCCGCCAACTGACAACCGACTCACTGACCAGGTAAGGGATCCGCCTGCGGCAATAGGCCGCAGACACGGCAGTCGGCCGACTCCGTCGGTAACCAGGGAAGAGCCGCGAAAGACCGCAAAAAGGACAGCAGATCTATTCGGCGGAAAACAAGACGCATGCGCTCGCCACCCGCCCCAGACTCTAAGGTTCCTGACGTGGTGGTTCTTTCTGCGGTCTCTCGCGGCTCCCCTCCAGGTCCTGATCTGGAACGCTGACCTGCTCGCTGCGGAGCCTGCTGCCGAAGGCCGACTGCGCCGGCCTACCGCGAGCGCAGCGGGCCGGTTTCACTCGGCGGAGTCAGTTTCGCTCGCGTTGTGAGCCAGTTTCAGCCTCGCGATTGCGTACGAACGTAGCGTTCGACCTCCCGCTCGAGAATCCCGAGCGGCACGGTCCCCGTACGGAGCACCACGTTGTGAAATTCGCGCGGCGAGAATTTCTCGCCGAGCGCCTGCCGCGCACGATCGCGCAGCTCGAGAATCCGCAGCTGGCCGATCATGTACGCACAGGCCTGGCCGGGGTTCACGACGTAGCGTTCGACTTCGCTCGCTTCGAGCCCATAGTCGATCGCCTGCTGACGGGTCCAGCGCTTCGCATGCAGACCCGTGTCGACGACCAGGCGGCGCGCCCGAAAGAGCTGCGCGTCGAGCTGGCCGAGCAATCCTTCCGGATCGCCTTCGTACCACCCTTCCTCAGCGACGAGTTTTTCCGCGTACAGCGCCCAGCCCTCCGACAGTGCGGAAATGCCGCCCAGCGCGCGCGCCTGTCGGAATCGCGGCAGCGCGGTGTTCTCCTGCTCCAGGGCGATCTGAAAATGATGCCCGGGGACGGTCTCGTGGTAGACGAGGGTGCGCAAACCCAGCTTCGTCATGCGCTCGGGCCGCAGCGGCATCTGAAAGATCGCCGAGCGCGAGCCGTCGAGCGGCGCGCGGTTGTAGTTCGCGGCGGCGCTCGCTTCGCGAAAACGTGGAAACGGTTTCGCAACCACCGGCGTCCTTGGCTGCAGGTCGAACAACGCGGGGCTGCGCTCGAGCGCGCCGGCGATATGCTTGTCGATATCGCGCATGATCGCCGCCCGGCTCGCCTCGGAGGCAGGATCCGGGTAGCTGAGCTCGTTCTTCAGCGTTGCGATGCGATCGCGGACGGCGCCCTCGCTGCGCCCGAGCTTCCGCAGGATTGCATCCATCTCCGACTCGATACGCGCCACTTGCTGCAGACCGATTTCGTGAATCTGATCAGCCGTGAGCTCCGTCGTCGTGAAGCGGTTCAGTGCGTAGGCGTATGCCGCGTCTCCGCCCTGAAAGCGCCACAGACCCGCGTCGTCGTTAGACTTCGGAACGACCGACTCGAGCAGCGCAATCGCGCGGCGCCAGGCCGGATAAACTTCGGCCGTCACGATGCGTGCAGCCTTCGACTGCAGTTCGCGGCGCGCCCCCGCATCGAGAGACTCGATCGACGTCAGTTTCTCCGCGAACGCGCTCACCAGCGGATTCTTCTCGGGCGGCGGCTCGAGGAACGTCCGCATCTGGGTCAGCGTCGTCCCGAGGATGAATCGCGGCGGAATCATGTTCTTGCGCGCGAGCATCTGCGCCTCTGCGAGCGCTTCGTCCATGCGCTCGCCGACCTGCTCGAGCCGCGCCAGATAGTTGTCGGCATCCTTCGCTGTCACGAGAGGATGCCGCAGCGTCAACGCCTCGACGAGATCGACGTTGGCGCCCGAGAACTGATTGAGCGGGAAGCGATAGTCGAGGAAACGCTCGCCGCGGACCACGCCTTCGAGCTGCCACTGCATGAGGTCCGCCGACAGCCGCTGCGCGTCCGTCAGCTTCGCGCGCTCGAACGCCTGCAACTGCTGCACACCCTCCCGGGCGCGGCGAATCCGATCAAGCTGCCACGCACGCGTGTTGGGAGTCATCTGCCGCTCGAGCCGATCCTGCTCCTCGCCGGAGAAATAGCGGATTGCTGTCGCGAGATCCGGATCATTGCGCACCCAGGTCGCAGTGAATTCGTCGAAGAATTCGTCGATGGTGCGCTGCTGCGCGGAGGCAGGCGCTACGAAGGCCGCGACGAGCGCCAGCACCACAGTGAATCGCGTAGGCGTCTGCATGGTTCGCGACATCTCTGCTCCGGAGAAGAAACGACGAATTATCGGAACACGATCCGCCGACGGCAACCCTGGGGAAGCTCTGCGCAGGGTTACTACTCCGACCTTTCAGCGATACCGCTGGTTGAAAGACGGGGCTTGGAAGCTTGAAGTCGTTTTCGAATAGCCTCTACGCAGAATACCCTGGGGAAGCGCTGATTACGTCCGCAGGCTGCCGCCCTCGAGGGATGGCGATGATCGAAAGACAAGGATTTGCGAAGCTGCTGCCTTTGTCGAATAGCACTTGCTCGGCATTTACCGTGGGAAGCGCTGCACAGGTTGATTACTCCGGCCTCTTACCGATGCAACCGATTGAACGACGGGGCCTTCGTTCCCGAATGGCGCAACGACGACAATTCTTTGCTCACCTTTCGCGTTGTCGCGGCGACGAGGCGCGTCTTCAACAGAATTTCGAGTCGCCGACAGATTGCTCGCCGCGGCAGGTCGAGCTTCCGCGCAATCGCATGCGCTGCTCGTGTAAGAAAACGCGACAGGTACTGCGCGAGCGCGCTCACATCGATCAGCATGCGGTATAGAACGTCGACATCAGAGCAGCTAACATCAGTCATCATTGGCTGAGTTTCCGGATCCGATGACGCTCATCGAACTGCCGCGCGCACTCGAGGAATACTTCGCTTTCGCTGAAACCGATCCCACACGCCGCGGCCGTCGATTCTCGATTACGCTGCCGTACCGCAACGGCGAGCGGCTGGAGCGTCTGCAGTGGTGGTACCACGTCTCCGCCGCAGAAGAGCAAAGGTACGACGGCCATGGTCTTGCGTTCTTTCGCGCGCGCGCCATCGCACGGTTTCGCGCCCATATCCAACGCTGGCTCGAGATCACGCGTCAGCGCCTCCACGGCGATGACGCGATACCAACCGTCAGCAGCCTCTCGCACCCGGGGCCAGTCGGCCAGCTCGCGACGCCCGCTGCGGAGTCGCCCGAAGCCGTGTCGTGGCCGGCGCAGAAGATCGCCGGCTAAGGTCGAGACGCCGGCTGGAGGCCGGAGGTAGAAAGCGCTACTGCGTCGGCGTTTCGGTTGTTCTTACTTTCTGGCTCCAGCCTCCAGCCAGAAGAAGCTCATAAGCCGAGGAGCAACCTCCATGAGTTACCACTGGTTTCCGATGCTGCTGGCCGCTGCGATCGGCAGTGCGATGATCGCCGGACTGTTCTACGCGTTCTCGACGTTCATCATGCAAGCGCTTGGCCGGCTGCCGACGGCAGCCGGCGCCGCGGCGATGCAGTCGATCAATGCGACGATTCTCAATCCGTTGTTCTTCGTGCTGTTTTTCGGAACCGCCGCCGCTTCTCTGATCGTTCTGATTGCGGCGCTGCTCGCCCCCGAAGATCCAGGCGCCCTTTACGTGGTCATCGGCGGCGCGCTCTACCTGGCGGGCGCCATCGGAGTGACGATGGCGTTCAACGTGCCGCTCAATAATGGACTCGCCGCGACCAATCCGGCCACCGTGGAGTGCGACGCTGTCTGGCGCCGCTACCTGGTGCGGTGGACGCAGTGGAATCACGTACGGACGCTCGCGTCGCTTGCCGCCGCCGTACTGCTCACGATCGGCCTCTGCCTCGGCCAATAGTCCGGCCGGACTTTGAGTGCAGCTCAATGACGGCCAAGGCAGAGAAGGATCCGCGAAAGACCGCAAAAAAGGCCAACAACTCGGAAGAAGATTTCAACCGAACTCGTCTGCTGGCTGGCCTTCAGTTCCTTTCTGCGAGTCCTTCTGCGGCTCTTCTCTCTGACCACTCACTAGTAACTAGTCACTCGCCTCGGGCGCTCACTTCGCATTGAGGCTATACCGTCCCGGGCCCATGAGCGCCAGCGCGATCGCGGTGAACAGAAACATCGCCTGCAGCTCGATCGCCCAGCCGCCTTGATTGTTGAGCGCAAACACCTCGCCGCGATGCGCAAGTCCGATGGCGAACAGCATGTTGATCGCGATGAGCGCGGCGCCGATGCGCGAATACCAGCCCAGCAGCAGCAGGATCGGCCCAATCACCTCGCCGATGTACACCCCGTAGGCGACGAACGAGGGCAGGCCCGCGCCGGCCACCATACCGGGCATCCCGCCGATGCCTCCGGTCAGTTTCGCAATCCCGTGCAGCAGGATCGCGACGCCGAGCACGAGCCGCAGAATCAGTTTGCCGACGCTGTCGTTCATGTCCGTTCCTCCGTAACTATCCAATCCGAAACCGGCTCACTTCGTTCGCAGCAGGCCTCCGGCAGAAGGCTGCAGACGCGGCAGCAGGCTCGCGCTGCGAGCAAGTCAGAATTCTGTCCTGCCGACGAGGTCGGCCTGCTGCCGATTCCATCGGCCAATTGCGCCAGCCTACTGCGAGCGGAGCGAAGCCGCTTTCGGTTTTCCCGGCTCCTTGCGCAGAAGCCGTCCACAGGCGTTCGCCGTCATCCGGCTCGCTTCGACCTGCACGCAGCCATTCACGACGACGTGCTCGACGCCGACGGGCGCCTGCGCTGGTTTCTCCCACGTCGCCGTGCTGCGCACCGCATTCGGCGCGAAGATCACGAGATCTGCGTAGTACCCCTCCTTGATCTGCCCCCGCCCCGGCAGATCCACGATCGCCGCCGGCAGACTGGTCATCTTGCGAATCGCCTGTTCCATCGTAAGCACCTTGCGATCGCGCACGAACTCCTGCAGCACCTTCGGATAAGTTCCCCAGGAGCGCGGGTGATGCAGCGTGGGTCCGCCGTCCGTCGCGATCGCCGCGTGCTCCCACGCGATGAAGCGATCCTGCACGTCGGCGCGCATGTTGAAATGTGCGGCGCTCGGCCCGCCGAAACCGAGCACGTCGATGACGACTTCCTCCGCGGGTCGTTGCAATCCTGCCGCGATCTGCGCAAGCGTGCGGTTTGCGTACGGCGCTTCCGCCAGCAGTATTGCTTCGGGTCCCGCCGCGCAACGCGATGCGTTCGCGCAGGTACGCTTCGAGCTTCGGACGATCGCTTGCGAGCGCATTGTTCCACTCATCGCGCGTCCTGGCCCACGGCGGATACACAAGCGACAAGTCGCCGTAGCCTGCGAGATACGGATATACATCGGCGGTGACGGACACGCCGCGGCTGCGTGCGCCGTCAAGCAGCGCAACGACGCGCTCGCCTTCCGCGGCCGACTTCGCGAAGACGATCTTGAGATGCGAGACATGCACCCGCGCGCGTCGGCTCTGCGCCAGCAACTCATCGAGCGCATCGACGACCTTGTCCGAATCCTCGGAACGCATGTGACTCATCACGACGCCGTCAGCCTCGCCGACGATATCCGCCAGCGCGACGAGTTCGCTCCGCAGGGCGTAACGGCCGGGCACGTATTCGAGACCCGAGCTCATGCCGAAGGCGCCGGCGTTGAGCCCTTCTCGCAGGATCGACTGCATCGTGCTCATCTGCGCGGCCGTTGGTTCGACCGTCACATCGACGCCTGCCTGTCGCCTGAGCGTCCCGTGACCGACGAGGGTCGCCACGTTCGTCTGAAGACGAGCGTCGCCGACCGCCATGAGCCACTCCCCGAGCGACCGGCGCGGCGTTCCGCCTTCGCCGCTCTCACTTTCGTAGCCGGGCGTAGCGCCGTCCTGACCCAGCACGATCGAAGTAACGCCTTGCAGCGCGAAGTTCTCGAACGATGCGTCAACGAGCGGATCGCCGTGCGAATGTGTATCGATGAAACCCGGCGCAACGATCTTGCCGCTGGCGTCGATGACGCGCTTCGCCTCGAGGCTCGCAGCAGCGCCGATGCGAACGATCTGATCGCCGCGGATCAGCACATCCGCCCGGATAGGCGCGCTGCCGTCGCCGACGTGGACGAGACCGCCCTTGATCCACAGATCGTATGGCTCAGGATTTCTGTCCGCGGCGACCGCAGCAGTCACCGTCAGAAGCACGGCCAGCAATCCCGCGAAAGTTCGCTTCATGTTGATGCTCTCCCCATTCGGTTCGCTCCGTCCCGGTGTCAAATGAGTTCTGTGGAGCGGAAGGAGTGCGCGCGCTCTCATGCGCGGCTGGGCTCAAGAATAGAACCGAAATTCCACTGTGTCCTCCCTCGTTCTTCGTCATACTCCAGAAAGCGAGAACGGACCCCGGCCTCAGTGACGTTCTCAGGAGGAAGGAATCTCTCGCAAAGACGCAAAGTTCGCCAAGTCATGAACAGATCAGAGCAGGACTCGCGGAAGAAGCGCCGATTTCTGCATGGAAATCCTCCCTTGGCGTTCTTGGCGTCTTGGCGAGAGGAATGCTTTCTCGAGGCGTCGCTGGCCCGTCATAAGGTCGAGCCGGAGCGCCTCTCTGACGAATCACAAGTCACTAGTCACTAGTCACTTCTCTCTCATGCATGAACATTTCGATGTGCTGATCGTCGGTGCGGGCCTCTCAGGCATCGGCGCGGGTTATCACCTGCAGAAGAATTGCCCCGGCAAGAGCTATGCGATTCTCGAGGCCCGCGAGTGCATGGGCGGCACCTGGGACCTGTTCCGGTACCCGGGCATCCGTTCGGATTCCGACATGTACACGCTCGGTTATTCCTTCCGGCCGTGGCGTGATGCGAAGGCCATCGCCGACGGGCCTTCCATCCTGAAATACGTACGCGATACGGCGAAGGACTATGGCGTCGACCGGAAGATCCGCTTCCAGCATCGCGTGAAGCGGGCGTCGTGGTCGACGCCGGAGGCGATGTGGACGGTTGACGTCGAACGAGGCCCTGGGCGCGAAACCGCGCGCCTCACGTGCAACTTCCTGTTCATGTGCAGCGGCTACTACCGGTATGACGAAGGCTATTCGCCGCAGTTTCCAGGAATCGAACGCTTCGCCGGCCGCATCGTGCACCCGCAGAAGTGGACCGACGACGTCGCCTACGCCGGCAAGCGCGTCGTCGTGATCGGCAGCGGGGCCACCGCGGTCACGCTCGTGCCCGAGCTCGCGAAGTCGGCGGCGCACGTCACGATGCTGCAACGCTCGCCGACCTGGATCATTTCGCTGCCGCAGGAGGATCGCATCGCGAATTTCCTGCGGCGATGTCTGCCAGCCCAGGCGGCGTACGGCGTCACGCGCTGGAAAAACGTCCTGCTCGGGATGGCGTTCTTCCGGCTGTGCAAACGCCATCCCGAACTCGCGAAGAAAATGATCCTGCGAGGCGTGCGCAGAGAGCTGGGTCCGGACTACGACGTGGCCGCGCATTTCACGCCGCGTTACAACCCCTGGGATCAGCGTCTGTGTCTCGTGCCGAACAGCGATCTGTTCGCAGCCATCAACGCAGGAAGCGCGTCGGTCGTCACGGATCAGATCGAAACGTTCACCGAGAAGGGCCTCCGGCTGCGCTCTGGCAGGGAACTCGATGCGGATCTGGTCGTCACAGCGACCGGACTCAATCTGCTCGTGCTCGGGGGCCTGCAGATCACAGTCGACGGTCAGAGCGTCGATCTTGCGAGATCGCTGACCTACAAGGGCATGATGTACAGCGACGTGCCGAACCTCGCCTCGGCGTTCGGCTATACGAACGCGTCCTGGACGCTGAAGTGCGATCTCACCTGCGAGTACGTGTGCCGCCTGCTGAATCACATGGACGAACATCGGCTGCGCCAGTGCACGCCTCGTCGCAACGATCCCTCCATCAGCGAGGAACTCTGGATCGATTTCTCCTCCGGTTACGTGCAACGATCGATCGCAAGTTTTCCGAAGCAGGGATCGAAGGCGCCGTGGCGACTGCACCAGAACTATGCGCTCGACGTCATGGCGCTGAAGTTCGGCGCTGTCGAGGATGACGCGATGGAGTTTTCCAATCCCGACCAGGCCGCGGCTCAGATGCGGCGCCTCGCCGGCTAGCAGGCCTTTTTCTGGGCTGGAGGCTGGAGGCTGGAGGTCAGAGACGCTGACTACCCTGCGCATTATCAGTTTCCCTTTCCCATCACTGTCCGCCGTTCGCATGAACGCGATCCGCGTCCAGTGTGTGATTTGAGCCTGGGAGCGTTGCGCCCCCCTTTGCGAGAGTTTCCCGGGTTTTTCTCAGCGCTATTCAACCGCGATGCTGAACGTTCAGACACCTCCATGCGATGCAGGCGTCATCCGGAGCATCGAACGATGCGACGCGGCGCGCACGCTGTCGCCGGGTCGCAAACGGCTGGTGCTGGCGGCGACGGTGCTGGGTTCCAGTCTCGCATTCATTGACGGTACGGTCGTCAACATCGCGTTGCCCGCGATACAAGCGGATCTGGGCGCCGGCATGGCGCAGATGCAGTGGATCATCAACGCCTATCTGCTGCTGCTCGGCGCGCTGGTGCTCGTGGGCGGCGCCGCGGGAGATCGCTACGGGCGGCGGCGAATCTTTCTGGCCGGGATCAGCGTCTTCACGATCGCGTCCATTCTTTGCGCGTTGGCGCCGGACGCCGCAACGCTGATCGGCGCACGCGCCCTGCAGGGGCTCGGTGCAGCGATGTTGACGCCGAGCAGCCTCGCGATTCTCGGATCGACGTTCGACGAACAGGAGCGCGGCGCTGCAGTCGGCGCATGGGCGGGTTTCGGTGCGTTGACGGCGGCTGTCGGGCCAGTGCTCGGCGGGTGGCTCGTTGATACGATCTCCTGGCGAGCAATCTTTCTGCTCAATGCGCCGTTGGCTGCCATCACTATCGCACTGACCCTGGCGGTCGTTCCGGAAAGCTGCGACGCGAATGCAAAGAGGCTGGATGTCCGCGGCGCCGTGCTTGCAACACTGGGGCTCGGCGCGCTGAGCTTCGCCCTGACGTACGCATCAGAAAGAGGCTTGCAGAATCCCGTCACGATCGGCGCCGTGATCTGCGGCATCCTGCTGCTCAGCGCCTTCGTAATGGCGGAACGTCGCAGCAAGACGCCGATGTTGCCGCTGGAGTTGTTTCGCTCCGCCGCGTTCTCCGGCGCGAATCTCCTTACGCTGCTGCTCTACTTCGCGCTGGGCGGCGCGCTTTTCTTTTTGCCGTTCGAGTTGATTCGGCTGCACGGTTACTCCGCCACGGCGGCCGGCGCGGCGCTGCTGCCGTTTTCCGTGATCATGGGCGTGCTCTCCGGAGCGGCCGGCAAACTCGCGGATCATTTCGGTCCGCGATTACCGCTGACTGTCGGTCCGCTGATTGTCGCCGCTGGGTTCGCCGCACTGATGCTGCCCGAGCCTGGTCAACGCTATGCGACCGGAGTCGGGCCTGCGATCGCGGTCGTCGCGTTCGGTATGACGCTGGCGGTTGCGCCGCTGACGGCGACGGTGATGGGCGCTGCAACCCGGGGCCGCGAGGGTCTCGCCTCCGGCGTCAACAACGCAGTCGCTCGCGTGGCCGGCCTGCTTGCCGTCACAGTCATGACCGTGTTGTTTGCGCACGTGTTCGCCGTGGAAGGCGACGCCGCCTCACTTGCACAGGCGCAGGACACGTTGCAGCACGCGCTCGCCGCCTCCGGCGACGTCCCGCCGAACTCGCGCGACGCCTTTCATGCGGCCTACACCGCGGTGATGTTCACCGCGGCGGTCTGCGCCGCACTTGGCGGCGTGGTCGCCGGGCTCATGATTCGCCCGACCGACGGTCGCCGGGATGCAGCCGATCTGTGACGCAATTCAAACTTTTCCCGCACCTGCTGAACGTAATCTGCCCACCGCAAGAAAGCGGAAGGACGTAGTTGGACAGCACCGATTTTTCCATTCTGATCGGACGGCTCGATCGCGAAGCCGATGAGAGGCCGCAGCTCTATGCCGCCAAAGTGGCGCTCGTCGCAGCGCTCGGCTACCTCGGCCTGGCGCTCGTTGCGGGCGGAATCCTCCTCTCGTGTTTCTACATCATTCGATCGATCGTCGCCGTCGGCAGGCCTTCCGGTTGGATGCTGATCGTTGGCGTCGCTGCGATCTCAACGCTGATCGCGATGGTCCGTGCGCTCTGGGTGCGGCTCGATGAACCGAACGATCGGGCGATCACGCGGGAAGAGGCGCCGGCGCTGTTCGCGCTGATCGACGATCTGTCCGGCCGGATGAACGGCGTACCGCTCGAGTCCGTCACAATCAGCGGCGAGTTCAACGCCAGCATTTGTCAGATTCCGCGCTGGGGCGTGTTCGGCAATTATCGCAATCACCTGCAGCTCGGACTCCCGCTGCTCGCCGCACTGAGCGTCGAAGAGTTCGCTTCCGTGCTGGCGCACGAGATGGGCCACCTGGGCGGTCAGCACGGCAAGTTCAGCGCGTGGATCTATCGCCAGCGCACGACGTGGCGTGCGCTGCGCCAGAAGTTCGAGGCGCCGTCCAACCTGTTCGATGAGGCGCTTGCGACCTTCTATCGCTGGTATGCGCCCTACTTCCACGCCTACAGCTTTGTGCTCGCGCGCAATCAGGAATATGCGGCCGATCGCGCGGCCGCGGCGATGACGCATCCGCAGATCGTCGGCCGCACGCTCACCAAGGTGGAGCTGATGGGCCGTTTCCTCTCGGAAATCTTCTGGCGGCGGTTGTTCGCCCAGGTGGAGAAGACGCCGGAACCGCCGTATCGCCCTTACTCGCTGATGCAGCGCGCGTTCCAGGCTGCGGAGAAGGAATGGTCTCGACGGGACTGGCTGACCGAGTCGCTCGGCAGATACGCCGCTGACGACGATACGCATCCAAGCCTTGCCGAACGTCTCGCGGCGCTCGATCTGACGCCGGCCGTACCCACGTTCGCGACAGGGACCTCGGCGTTGTCGCTGCTCGGGTCCAGCGCGGCAGCTCTCATCCATCACTGCGACGAAGAGTGGCGCCGGCAACACGTGGCGAACTGGCGCAAGCGTCATGATGAACTCAAGGAGGCGCGCTGGAAGATCGCCGAGTACGAGCAATATGAAGACAGCGCGTTGAGCCCCGAAGATCTCTGGGCGAAAGCGCATCTGCTGTTCGACGTGAACCGCGAAGCGGACGGGATCGACGTCCTCCGGGCGCTCGCTGCGCGCGAACGCGCCTATCCCAAAGCGCATCTGTTGCTTGGACAGATCCTGCTCGAACGCCGCGATGAACAGGGACTACAGCACCTGATAACGGCGGCCGCCCAGGATGAGGCGCTGGCCGCTGAGGCCGGATCGATCGGCTACAGCTATCTCGTGCAGCGCGGACGCAAGGGCGAGGCGACGCGCTTCTGGGAACGCATCAACGCAGCGGTAAGTTGACGCTTGCGAGCGTCAACCTGGCTTCAGCCGACGACGCCGGATCACGATCAGCGCGACCCACACCAACACGGCGAGAAGCACAACGGCGCCGGCCAGCAGGGCCAGCAAATTGCGCTTCGGATTGGTGAGCACGTAGTTCGGATGCGCGGCGTAGAAGCCATTGAAGGCGTCGAACGCGGCGGGCAGTGCGAGCAGTTCGTCCTTCGTCAGTTCGAGGCGGCGCTCATTCGGGTGATGCTGCGCACCTGATGGATACAGCGCGCCGTCCGCATTGAGCTCGATATGTGCGCCGAGAACGCGCGAAACCGGCCGATCGTGCAGAAACTCCGCGACGCGACGCGCACTGTCCCCATACGCCTGCGCGTCGTCTACGAGAAGGCGACCCGGCAACAGGAAATCCCCGGAAAATACGAGATGAGTCCGGTCGTCGTAGAAAACCACGTGCGCCGGCTCGTGGCCGGGGGCCGGAAGAACAGCGATGGTGCGCTCGCCGAGATCCACGCTCGCAACGCCTTCGGGCCAGCGATCGAATCCGAAGAAGGTTCGCACGGCGTCGAGTTCCGCAGACACGACTTCAACGTCGGCGGCAGAGGCGAACTGCGCATCTCCGGCCCAATGATCCCGATGCGCGTGCGTATGCACGATCGTCAACGGCGGCGGCGTATCGCCCTGACGCGACAGCAGATCGAGCACGACCTCGGCCAGCGGCATTTGCGTGGGACTCTCGACCGCGCCGGTATCGATCAATAACGCCTTCTCAGAGCCAATCAGCAGATACAGAAACGGCGCCTCGAAGCTGGCGCATGGGCTTTGACGCAGGATGTACGTCTGCGATTCGTAACGGTGGACCTGCAGAGAAGGTCGAGTATCGCCGGCGCAGTCTTGAGCGCCTTCGATCCAGCGCACGTCCATCGAACCGGAGACGCCCTCCGCCCATGTTGGGGGCGCAAGCACCAGAAAACCGACGGCGATCGCGTGCCTCACGTTTGTTCCGGTCGGGTCGCTGATAAACGCCCTGGGACGATGGTGCTGATCGTAACCCGCTGCTCACGCTGCAAACGCGCCTCGGGCCCTGACGGAGCGGCGGCCCAGGAGAGCAGAAAAAGTAACCGCAAAGAACGCAGAGATCACAAAGGGAAAGCGTGAATTCGGAATCCATGGAGCGTGTGCAGCTATCAAGTATCCCTCTCCCACCGATGTATTTTCCGTTTTGCGCTCTCTGCGTTCTATGCGGTTATTCCAACTTCCGGTCCTTCTTTCCTCAAGACCAACTACCTGCGGCCATGCACGCATTGCACTACGCCTTCATACTTCTTCTCGAACTCCGCCTTCGTGATCTCGCACATCGCGTCGCCTTCATCGGAGGTCAGACCGTAGATCACCATGCGCCCGTTGCGCTCATAGCGCGAACCGCGCGCGAAGCTCAGATAGGTTGACTGGATGGGCGCGTCCTCAAAGAGGCGGCGGTAACGAGGCTCGAGGTCCGTTTTGCAGAGCGTCGTTTTCATCGTACAACCGGTGCAGCCCTCGATCGTTTTCTGCCAGACGCGATTCGCGCGCTCGCGGCAATCCTCGTCGCTCGCCATTTCTCCGAACAGGACCAGATTCAGCTCGCGACCGCTGATCCTGGCGTCCAGGCGGATCTCCGCATAAACGGGCTGCTCGATCAGCTCCGGATTGCGCGCCTGGAAGCTGCTATACCCCGCATACGCAACGCCGCCGAGAACCAGCAGGATCAGGACAATCTTCATTCGTTCAACTCCGCGTTTTCAATGGTTCTGTTCGCCGCACGCGCCGACGAAATCCGCGGGGAGGCTTGCGTCGCCGGTTCGCCGATCAACAGGAGCGCGAGCAGCGTGAGCACGCCTGCCGCGGAAAGATAATAGCCCACGGAGGCGAGGCCGTACCGTTCGGCGAGCCAGGTTGCGACGTAGGGCGCAAGCGAGGCGCCGAGGATGCCGGCGAGATTGAACGCCAGGGAGGCGCCGGTGTAGCGCACAGCCGTCGGGAACAACTCGGACAGCGCTGTGCCCAGCGGCCCAAAGGTGAAGCCCATCAGACCGAGGCCAATGCACAAGGACGCGAGCATGCCGACCTTCGTACCCGATCCGAACAACGGCGCGAACGTCAATCCGAACGCGATCACGCCAAGCGCAGCGGCGATGAGCACCGGCCTGCAACCATGCCGCCCGGCGATGAGCGCCGAGACCGGAATCGTGACCCCCGAGACGAGCATGCCGAACATCTGCAGGCTCAGAAATTCCTGTCGCGTGTAACCGAGCACGGAGACGGCCCAGCTCAATGAGAACACCGTCATGAGATAGAAGATCACGAAGGTCGCAATCGCCGTGAACGTCCCGAGGATCAGGATGCGCGGATGCTCTCTCACGACCGACAACATCGGCACGCGCACGCGTTCGTCGTTATCCATCGCGCGCAGAAAGTCCGGCGTCTCCTCGAGACGCAGACGCACGTAAAGCCCGACGAACACCAGCGCGGCGCTCGCGAGAAACGGCACGCGCCAGCCCCACGCAAGAAATTCTGCATCGCTCAAGATTTCACTCAGCAGCAGGAAGATGCCGGTCGAACACACGAACCCGACCGGCGCGCCAAGTTGCGGAAACATTCCGTACCATGCGCGCTTGCCGGGCGGCGCATTTTCTGTCGCGAGCAGGACTGCCCCGCCCCATTCACCGCCCAGCC
Source organism: uncultured Gammaproteobacteria bacterium (assembly GCA_963723505.1). Classification (GTDB taxonomy): domain Bacteria; phylum Pseudomonadota; class Gammaproteobacteria; order Steroidobacterales; family Steroidobacteraceae; genus Steroidobacter. The sequence continues at coordinate 208,150 of CAVRQU010000010.1, read as the reverse complement.
CCAGTCCCTGACCGAAGCGGCACAACGCGAGCAGCAACGGCGCCAGCACGCCGATCGACGCATAGCCCGGCAGCAACCCGATGAAGACCGTCGACAGCCCCATCGTGAGCAATGCCGCCACCAGGGTCGCCTTACGCCCGACGCGATCGCCGAAGTGGCCGAAGATTGCAGACCCCATCGGTCGCGCAAGAAATGCGAGTGCGAAGGTCGCGAGAGACTGCAGTCTCGCAGACGCCGGATCGCCCGCCGGAAAGAACAGCGCGGGGAAAACCAGCACCGCCGCAGTCGCGTAGATGTAGAAATCGAAGTATTCGATCGTCGTGCCGATCAGGCTCGCGAACAGCACGCGTCGTCGGGTATTGCCTGCGCCTTGCGGCGATGATTCATTCCGCATGAATTTTTTCTTCCGCCTAGGCAATTGCATGGACTGAGGTCACATGCGCGCACGCCGAGTCTCAGCCCTGCTGTTCCCGCCCTTCTCACCCCAGCCTCCAGCCTTCCCCTGGATTGAAGGCGCCGCGACCGTGCGCCGCCTCTGACCTCTATCCGCTATCCGCAATCCGCTTCTCTTGCAGCAGCTCACCGGGGCGATACGCGCGCTCGGTGTGTTCCTGCAACTGCTCCGGGTAGAAATACACCTCGCGCAGGTCGCCGTTCGTATAGCGCACCGCCTGATCGTTGAAATGCGGCGAGGCGGGATCGCCGCTCTGCCCGCCCACTGTAATCGCTCTCGCCTTCACCTTCTCGCCGAACTCGACGACGGCGAGGAAACTGTTGCCGGTTGTGCCGTAGATTTTCTTCGAGCCCTGGTACGAGCGAGCGCCGAAAGTCGCAAGCGATCCCCAACGCGTCGCAGTGAACGGCACGGGAATGCTCGGCCCGGCGTCGTTGAACGGCTGCACGATGTCGCCCGTCAGACGCTGGAACCGATTGATCTCTCCCCACGGCGTGCGCCAGCTCCCGAAGTCGGCGGTGAGCCGGTCGATGACTTTGGCAAGCGCCTCGAGGCGTTGCTGCGCACTCGCGTGTTTCTCCATGTACTCGTACACCGAAACGTTCTGACGCTCCGCATCTGCGCTTACGCGGCCCCAGAGCTCCTCCCCCCACAACACGGCGAGCGATGTCGCGACCGAGTTCGCCGCCCAGCGACCGTTCCACCGTTTCAGTTCGGCGATCGGCTCGATGAGTTTCCTCTGCAGCGAATTCCCTTCCGGAATTGCGGCGTGATCCCTGATGAGCCGCGGGATGAGCGTCTCGAAGGCCGGCATCTGAGCATCGAAAGCGGCGGCAATGAGCGTTTCCGGCGTGAACTCCTTCTTCCCGCTCAGCACCCGGATGGCGTGCACGCCTCGCGGGTTCTGCGGGGCGTCGTCGACGTAGGGCGGATAGTCCTCCTGTTTCGGACTGTCCGCGCCCGCGGCGGTCCACGGCGAGTTGTTCGTGTTGTACAGCCAGCCGCTCTTCGGGTTGATCACGTTCGGCGCCTCGTCCACCGAATGCACACCCTGCCATTCCGTCGCCGGATCGCCGCCGTCCACCGGTTTCGTCCAGTCGAATCTCACGTTCCGCTTCGGGATGTAGTTCGCATGCAGGTAGGCGATGTTCCCCTGCGAGTCAGCGAACACCGTGTTGTTCGAGGAGTTCGTGTGCAGATTCATGAGCTCCATGAACTCCTCGAGATTCTTCGCCTTGGTGCGCAGGTAAGACTGCGTCAGCGCCTTCACCGGTTCGTCCATCAGGCGCACGCTCACCCACTTCCCATCGACCTCGCGAACGATGGGGCCGCGGTGGCTGCGATACACGACGAATTGCCGTTGCGCCATTCCGGCGGCGGTCTTGTAACGAATGGCGACTTCGCGCGTCTGCAGCGGACGCATATCACCGCCGTAGCGGTAGACGAAGCCGTTCGGGTGCTGCGTCACGGTCTCGAGGTATTCGTCGATGTTGTCCACGCCGCTCGAGGTATGCATCCAGCCTGCGCTCTCGTTGAAGCCCTGATAGATGAAGAACTGTCCCCACGTGATGGCGCCATAGGCGTTCAGCCCTTCGTCGCTCGTCGCCTGCGCCTCCGCGCGAAAGAAGAACGAGGTATGCGGATTGATCCACAGCAGCGCATGCTTCGATGCGGAGTTCGAGGGTGCAATCGCAAAACCATTCGAACCTGTCGGCTCGGGCTGCAGCAACCCTGTCTCGCGCGCGGTCTGCTGCACTGCCGGGGCTTTACCGGCGTAGAACGCTTCGAGCTCCGTCAGCGAGATGCGCTCGATATCGCCGCCGATGCTGCCCTCGCTGAACGTCAGCGCCATCCACGGTTCGAAACGGGCGATCACGCGCGGCTTCACCTGCGGATGCGTCTGCAGGTAGTAGTTCAGGCCATCCGCCCACGCGTTCATCAACTTCCTGAGCCAGTCCGGACTTGCGTCGTACTTCGCCTTCATGTCGGCGGGATCGATGAAGAGCCGCATACGCAGGTCGCGCCAGATTTCCTTTTCGCCTTCCGCTTCCGCGAGCCGTCCCTGCGAAAGCAGAAAATTCGTCTCGACGCGGTTGAAGTCGTCTTCCGCCTGCGCGTACATGAGGCCGAAGACCGCATCCGCATCTGTCTTGCCGCGAACATGCGGGATCCCCCAATCGTCGCGCGTGATCGTTACGTTCTGCGCCTGCGCACGCCACGCCTCGACTTCGTCCTGATCGACTCGATCGACCGCGGGTTGTTGTGGAGATCCGCAGGACGCGCAGGCGAGCAGCAGACACAGGACGAGCTTCTTCATGGGCGCCACGATGCCAGATCCGACGGATTCGCGCTTGAGGCTGCAGTTCGCTCTTGCTGAGGCGGAGCGCCCGCGGCAAGCCGCTCAGTCGACGTTGTCCGGCTCGAAAAAACTGAAGCGCACGTGCGGGAAGCGCTGCTTGAACGCGACTTCCACCGTGTTGATCGTCTCGCCCACCGGGTGAGCGGTGTGGTTCATGCGCGCCTTCACCGCCACCATGATGTCGTCGCCCATCTGCAGCGTGATCAGGTTGAAGACGCGCTCGATTTCCGGGCGGGCTTCGAGGAACGCCCGCATGTCCGCGTTGAGGACCGGGTCAGCGCTCTGCCCGATCAGCATCGCCTTGACCTCGATTGCAATGAACACGGCGATGACGATCAGCAGCGTGCCGATGATGAGCGTGCCGATCGCATCCCAGATCAGATTGCCGGTGATCACGGCCAGGCTCACGGCCGCGAGCGCAACGATCAGACCGAGCAGTGCAGCGAGATCCTCGCCGAAGATCACGATGAGCTCCGCCTGACGGCTTTCGCGAAACCAGCGCACGAGGCTCCGTTCGCCGCGCGACTTGTTCACCTCGGTCAGGCAGGCCTTCATCGAGATCGCCTCGGCGACGATGCTGACCGTGAGTACGCCGACCGCCGCCCACCAGAAGCGAATCGGCTCCGGATGCTGCAGTTTGTGTACGCCCTCATAGAGAGAGAACATGCCGCCGACCGTGAACAACATGACGGCGACGAGGAACGACCAGAAGTAGATCGCCTTGCCATAGCCGAGCGGATAGTCGGGCGACGGCGGGCTCTTCGCCTGCCTGAGGCCAAGCAGCAGCAGGCCCTGGTTGCCGCAGTCGGCAAGCGAGTGCACCGTCTCCGCCAGCATGGCGCCCGAGCCCGTGATGAACGCCGCAACGCCTTTGGTCGCTGCGATCGCGAGATTCGCGCCCAGCGCGAACAAGATGGCGCGGGTTGAATTGCCTTGGCTTGCCATGAGATTTCCGAAGATAGAGCGGAACGCGGGCCGTGTCGACGAGTCCTGCAGCCCCGCCAACCCGCGGGAAGTTTTTTCCCGGTCGCACTGCGGCGTGATCGACGGCGACCCCGGACGCTTCCGGGAGCTCGCACGGATCTGGCCGGGCCAGCCTCGAAGACCTGGTTTGCGGCGGCGTGAACGTCGCCACGCGATAGGAAGTTGACGGACTGCTCCGCGATTCGCGCGGTGCTACTGTGAATGGCGGGGAGCCGCGGCCTGCTTTCCATAGAAAGGGGCCTTTCTCGACATCCTCACAGGAGGGCTTGTCATGTGCTACGAAGAGACATTCTTCCAGCGATGGACGAGGAAAAGAGCGCAGCAGCGTCAGGAGTCCGCGCGTGAAGTCGAGCGCGTTACGCCAGCGACGCAGCCCAGCCGGCCTGCGACGAGCGCAACTCCGGAAAAGAAGAGGAAGGAACCCGATCGCGAACTCGAGACGGTATAGACAATTCGCGGCCCTGGATGCCGAGGCATCCAGGGCCAGCCCACACAAAAACTTCTCCCTGGGCGCGAACTCTCTTTCCCGAGTCTGAGCCCGACGTCACCGGCCTGATGCAGCGCCCATGAGCCACAAACACGAGCAATTGATTCGCGCCATTTTCCGCGAGCCGATCAGCGGCAACATTCACTGGCGCGAGGTCGAGTCGCTCCTTCATCACCTGGGCGCGACGGTCGAGTCGCTATCGGGGGCGCGCGTGCGCGTGCGGCTCAATGGAATCGAAGGCGTCCTGCATCGTCCGCATCACAGCAACGTGCTCGACAGGCAAGGCGTCAGGAACCTGCGAGCCTATCTCGCACACTCCAGGGTGACGCCGTCGCAGTACGAAGCAGCCAAACCGGGCGCGAATGCTCCGTGACCAGACGGCCTTCTGCACCCCGCGACGCGCGAATCCGCCGACTGTTTTGGTCCGCGTAGTCGCCTGATCGCACGCTCGAACGTGATCGCCGAGCTGCGCCATCGCGATGCCTCGCAGCGCGTGTGCAGGCGCGTCGTCGTGCAGGGCGACCGGCTTCAATGCGCCGAGGGATCACCCGCTGCGAGTGCACGAGCCGCGCCCGCCGCACAGCCTGCCGATCTGACGCCTCTCTCCTCACTGGGACGCCGCCAGCCCAACGGGCGGGCTCGCCCGCTGTCCCCGCCTGCGAACGGGCGCGGGGCATTTCTCAGGCGCTGCGCGAGATTCGCCAAGGGAATCGGGCGCTCGAGATTCGGCGGCCGCTCAAGCCACGACTCGCAGCCCGCATTCGCTCCAGAATCCTGCCCCTCATCGCCCGGGAGCTGCTGTGACAGGGCCTTTGAAAGTCCTATCCTTTTGATGCAATGGCATTCACCACCACTCATTGGAGCATCGTGCTCGAGGCGCAAGGCGAATCGCCCGCTGCACGGAAAGCACTCGAAATACTCTGCCGAACTTATTGGCGACCTCTTTACGGATTTGCCCGGCTGCAGGGCCTTACCCGAGAGGAGGCGCAGGATCTGGTTCAGGAGTTTTTCGCGCGTCTGCTCGAACACAGAAATCTGGAAACGGTCCGCCGCGAGAAGGGACGTTTGCGTTCTTATCTGCTTGTGTCGCTCAAACATTTTTTGGCCAGCGAGCGTCACCGGGCCATTGGAGTCAAGCGGTACGAGACCGGCCCGCACATCCCGTTGGATGAACTGCTCGAGTCGGAGGCCGTCGATTCTGAGCTGGCGGAAACGCTGAGTGCCGACCAGCTCTACGACCGTCGCTGGGCCTTGGCAATGCTGGAGCAAGTGCTCACTCGACTAGAGTCCGAGTACCGGGCGGCAGGCAACGCGCCGTTGTTTGACCAGTTGAAGGAATTCCTCGTTGGCGAACAAAGTCGGCCCCTCCAAGCTGAGATTGGGGTCCGATTAGGGATGACCGAGAACGCGGTGAAGCAGGCGTTTCATCGATTTCGCCGACGCTACAGGATGCTATTGCGCGAGGAAGTCGCCCACACTGTGATAGCACCAGGCGATGTCGAGGATGAACTGCGACATTTGGCTTCGGTCTTGCGCGGCTAACGGCCAACCACGACCGAACACAAATAGACACGGATGGTCTTCTCGGCGAAACCGCTTTGGAGTGCCGCGGCCTGACGCCGCTTTCAGCGGCGAAGCTGGCTCTGCGGAACTCTGGCCGCAACTGGCGGCATTGGCCAACAAATGAAGACCGCGAGCAGGGTCTGCGATAGCTGCGGAGGGAAAATCTTCGGCGATGCGCCGAGAGGACTTTGCCCGGCCTGCGTTTTAGAGACAGGCCTCGGCCCGCTCGCAGACGAAACTGTAGCCGTGATCGATGATCCCGGTCATCCAGCCGACGTGCTGATGGATTTCGGCGACTATGAATTGCTGGAGGAAATCGGCCGGGGCGGTCAGGGCGTCGTTTACCGTGCGCGGCAGAAGAGTCTCAACCGAACGGTCGCATTGAAAGTCATCGGTCTTGGCCAATGGGCCACGAAAGCGCATGTGAAACGCTTCCGTCTGGAAGCTGAAGCCGCCGCCAGGCTGGATCATCCTTGCATCGTTCCCATTTATGAAGTCGGCGAGCGCGAGGGTTCCTGCTACTTCAGCATGAAGTTCATCGAAGGCGGACAACTCGATGAAGTGGCAAAGCGCAAGCCGATCTCCCCTCGCCATGCGGCGGAGCTTATCGCGAAGCTCGCGCGCACAGTTCATTATGCGCACGAGCACGGCATCCTGCATCGCGACATCAAACCGGGCAACGTTCTCATCGATACCAAAGGCGAACCGCATCTCACCGATTTCGGGCTGGCTCGCTTGGTGGAAGCGGAAAGCACTCTTACTCGCACGATGGACGTCATGGGAACGCCTAGCTACATGGCGCCTGAGCAAGCAGCCGGTCAGAACCAACAGCTGACAAGCGCGACGGATGTGTATGGACTTGGGGCAGTGTTTTACCAATTACTTACCGGCCACCCTCCCTTTGCTGGCCCAACAACATACGAGACCGTTCGGCTGGTCTTGGAAAGCGAACCTCGGCAGCCGCGGCTTTGGAATCCGAAGATAGATCGCGATCTTTCCACGATCTGTTTGAAGTGCCTCGAACATGATCCGCAGCGTCGCTATGGCTCGGCTCTCGCGCTGGCCGAAGATCTTGAACGTTGGCTGCGCCACGAGCCGATTCGGGCCCGACATACTGGCGTCTTCACGCGTGGCAAGAAATGGTTACGACGGAATCGAACAACTGCGGCGTTTATCACGGTCGTTGCCGTTGGCCTTGCCGGTGCGCTCTGGGAAGTGTCCCGTGTCCAGGAGGAACGCGCGTTCGCGAGGCGCGCGAAGCTTTCCGAGCAAGAACAAGCGCGCTTGGCAGCCGAGCAGACGAACAACCCTGCCGCCTACCAGGCTTATCTGCATGGCCGCGCGTTCGCTGCGTTCGCTATCGAATTTAGTGGACGCAACGCGGAGAATGCAATCCGATCATTCCAGGAGGCAGTGAAGTTGGATCCCAGTTTTGCGCTGGCTTGGGCACGTCTCTCCTGTGCGCAGAGTCAAATTTACGGGGTGGAATCACTCGATCCAAAGCCGGAGCGGTTGGCTGGTGTCAAAGATGCGCTCGATCATGCACTCGCTCTTGCCCCAGACTCAGCGGAAACCCATCTCGCTCTCGGCTATTACCGCTATTATGGACAGCGCGATTTTGCCGGAGCGCTCGCGGAATTTCGGCAGGCGGAACAAGGTCTGCCAAATGATTTGGATGTCACCTTTGCGATCGCCTTTGTCAACCGGCGGCTGGCACATTGGGAAGAAGCGATTGTGGGGCTACGGCGCGCCATTGAACTCGCTCCTCGTAGCATCACCGCGTACAACGACCTCGCGATGACCTATCAGGGCTGCGCCGTTTCCCTGAAGCTCTGGCGGCGGTTGACTCCGTACTTGCGTGGGAACCGACCGATACCTCTACGCTTCAAACGAAAGCGTCTATTCTTTGGTCGATGGGAGATCTGCAGGCGGTGGAACGACTGCTGGAAAATCCCGGGATCTCTCCGCGCGTACGCGGTCTGCAGGCGTTCCTTCAGCGTCGTTACGCCGAAGCCGCACAAATTCTCTCAGGTGCGGTAGCGGCGGAGACAGCGCGGGCGTCCTAGCCGCATGCTGAAACTTCTTCTGGCTTTGAGTCAGGAACGCGCCGGCGATATCGCCGCCGCGCACGCGACTTACCTCAAAGCAGCGCAGGATTTTCAGCAAGAACTTCGGGAGGTCATGCCGGATTCATTCGCCGAGGCAGGAGCACATGCTGCTTTGGGTCGCGCTTATGCAGGCCTCGGCGAAGCGGCCCTTGCTATCGCTGAGGGACAAAGAGCGATAGCGATAGACCCCACGTCGAAATATCCGACCGATGGGCCCGATCTCGAGAGGGATATGGCGCAAATCTACGCTCAACTGGGCGACGCCGATCATGCGATTCCGATTATCAGGCGGCTATTGCACCTACCCTCTCCGGATATGACTCCCGGTGTGATGACTCCCGCGCTGCTGCGACTCGATCCCGTGTGGGACCCAATCCGCAACGATCCTCGCTTTCAGGAATTGGTTTCAGAAAACTAACGCGCGGGGTAGATCCGGTGGCAAGGTTCAGCTTGCCCGGGGCTTGTCGAACGGGAGCCGACTGATTCGCTCTCTCGTCGCGTCGCCGCTTCACCGTTCTGGCGGCTGTTTTGCCTCATGCGATTGTTTTTCTTATCCGTCATGTCCGCGGCTGCCTGTCGCGCCGGAGCGCTGCGCGGAGCGGATCCGCGGTCCTCTTTAACGCTTCAACGCTTCAACGATTTAACGCCTCGCCCCCGTCACGGCCGCACCGGCCGCAGGTGTGAGGATCGCAGGCGCGCTCGTCACGCCTCGAGAGAAGGAGGGAATGGTTCTGAGAACCTGCCCCTCAGAGGCGGATGGTTCTGAGAAAGTCGGCGTCCGCGGGGCCCAGGTTCTGAGAACCGACAAGATTCGTTGCACTACCAACGATTTAACGCGGCCAAGCCAACTTTTCGCGTAACCTCGCGCCGGATTTTCTCTATTACCTCAGTGAAGTGCCAGTCAATGACAAGGAAATCTATGCATGAACACACTCCGAGCCGAAGGCGTTGGAGGTAAGGCTATGCGCAACCACAAAATTTGGGTATTGCTCCTTGTCTTGGGGCTGCTGGCAATTCAATTGAGCGCCCAAGCACAGGCGAGTCTGACCAACATTAGGGGTGTCCAGACGTACACCGGAAATCTCTCCGATGGGGCAACGTATTTAATCGAGGTCCCCCAAAGCTGGAACGGAACGCTGCTGCTCTACAGCCAAGGCTACGCTCCCTTTCCAGTTCCCGCCGTTGTTACGGTAGGGCCGGGTGGCGCAGCAGATCCTCTCTTGCGTTTCTATCTCTTAACTCACGGTTATGCGCTGGCCGGTTCATCCGCCTCAGTCGGCTACAGGATTAAGGAAGCCTTTTCTGAGCAGATTGAGGTGCTCGACACTTTCAACGCACTCGTCGGACCGCCGGCTCGCACGATCGCATGGGGCCACTCTTTGGGCGGGATCATTACAGCGCGGTCTGATACAGAAATATCCCGACCGTTTCTCCGCCGCACTCTCGATGTGCGGAGCAACCGGAGGCAGCGTTGGCTTCTTGAATACCAGTGGCTCGATGCTGCCTTCGCTTTCAAGACCCTGCTTGCTCCCGGATCAGGGTTACAGGTTGTCAATATCACCGACCCCGACACCAACTTCTCTATCGCGCGAGCAAGCTCTCACCGCCGCGCAAGCAACGCGCCGAAGGAAGGGCCCGCATTGCCTTGGTGGCAGCTCTTACGGACCTATCCGGCTGGATCGAGCCTTTTTCACCTGAACCAGAGTCCAACAGATTACGCAACCCAGGAGGCAAACCAGTTTCTTGAGTTTCAGCAGGGGTTCGGCCTCTTTGCATTCTTTCCTCTCCGGGCGGAACTGGAAGGCCGCGCGGGCGGCAATCCCTCATGGAACACGGGTGTTGATTACAAGAAACAACTGGCGCTTTCAATTGATAACGCCGAGGTCCACGCGCTGTACGAGGAGGCCGGCCTGGATCTCGATGCCGATCTGGACACTTTGAACAATGCAACGCGGATTGCCGCGGATCCCGCAGCGGTCGAGTATTTGAGCGAAAACATAATCTTCAACGGGCAGATCAGTGTCCCGGTGCTGACGTTGCACACCACCGATGACGACGTAGTGTCGGTGGAACATGCGCAAGCCTATGCGGACGTCGTCGCCAAGGCTTCCAACAGCCCGCTGCTGCGACAAATATTCGTGCATCGCGGAGGCCACTGCAATTTTACGGAAGCAGAAACGATTGCAGCTCTACAGACACTCATTCGGCGTTTAGATACGGGAAGCTGGCAGGACCTAGATCCCGAAGATCTAAACACCGCCGCTAAAAAGCTCGGAGCTAGGTATAACGTTCTGTTTATTGTTTCCTGTGTTCCACCTTGCACCTCCCGTCGGAGTACCAATGGCCCCAGCATTTGTTGACTACTCACCGGCGCCCTTTTTGCGGCCGTACGATGCGTTTACAAGCCAATAGCTGCAGCTAACCGGGAATTCAGACCTCATCAGTTTCCAAGGGAGGTGGGTCATGGCCACTCAAAAGCATCGATCGAAGCTCGCGCTGGCCGTCGGCCGTGCGCTCGGGTCGTGTGGCGGGCCGGCTGCAGCGGTCCTGATGCTCGCGCCCGCAGTCACGCACGCAGACCCGAGCTTCTATGTCGGGCCGATCTACAGTGTCGCGACGGCGACGGATGGCAGACTGCTCGTCGCTGACTACGCACAAGGCGTCGTCGACGGTGATACCGGGGAGGTTCTCGCAGTGTTGCCGAATATCGTCGACATTGCGCCGATCGCTGGCAGCGATGAGCTGTGGGCTCTTACCACAGCCGACCCAGTGACCGAGGACAGCGGCCAGGCTTTGTGGCGGATTGACGGCAACGGCGAGGCGACCCAGATCGTGAACCTGTTCGCCTACGAGGCGAAGTTCAATCCGCACCCCGCAGCGGTCGACTCCAATCCCTTCGACGTCGCCGATCTTGGAGGGGACGAAGCGCTCGTCGCAGACGCCGGTGGCAACACACTGCTGAAGGTGGACAAGCACGGCAAGGTGAAGCTCGTCGCGGTGCTGCCGGACGAGCTCGTCTCGACTGCGAATGCCGAAGCGATCCTCGGGGAGGATTTTCCGCCGCAGTTGCCTGCCCAGCCCGTAGCCACAAGCATTGCGATCGGGCCGGACGGGTACTTCTACGTCGGTGAGCTCAAGGGATTCCCTGCTCCCCTCAATGATTCAGGCGTGTGGCGAATCGCGCCGAACGCCCGGAATGCGAGGTGCGGCGTGAGCCCGCTCTGCACCCTCGCGCTCGACGGCCTTACGTCGATCGTTGACCTTGCGTTCGGGCCCGACGGGAGGCTCTACGCTGCTCAGATCGATGATCAGAGCTGGCTCGCGGTCGAGCTCGCCGCATTCGAGGGTGCGCCAATCCCGCTCGGTGGCTCTGTCGTAGCGTGCGACCTCGTGACGACGAACTGCCAGACCGTGGTCTCGGGCCTGCCCGTACTCACGACGATCACGTTTCGCAGTGACGGCCTGTGGGGAGCGACCAACAGCTTCTTCCCGGGCACCGACGTCACGCGACTTCTTCCGTGACACCCGTGAGTTGAGACGGAGTCAGACCTCGGTGATCTGTTGACGGCGGTCACTCCGGCGCTACTTCCTTTCGCGCATTGGAGATAACGACGGCCTGCGGCAGGAAGGCGATTGCAGGAAAGCCTTCGCAGGAAGGCTGACTGCGTCAGCAGGCCAGAATTCCGATTCATTTCTGACCTGCCGCAGGCCCTCCTGCGAACGCCTTCCTGCGAACGCCTTCCTGCCAAGGGCCGTCCTTATCGCTTCGGCTTGACCTTTCCCTTGGGACAGAGCTTAAAGTCGCGACGTGAACGCCGAACGCGCATCGCGTCTGCTCTCGATTGGTGAGTTCGCCGCAGCGACGCAGCTCACGCCGAAGGCGCTGCGCTTGTACGATGAACAACGCCTGCTGCCGCCCTGCGAGCATCGACGCAGCGAACGGCTACCGTTACTACAGCCGTGCGCAGGTGAAGCTTGGGCGCCTGATCCGCACGCTGCGGGACATGGATCTGCCGCTCGAAGAGATTGCCGCTGTCGTGACGGCGGAAGGCGCTCGCGCCGAGATGCTGTTGCGACATTTCGCGCTGGAGCTCGACCGGCGCTTCGCGCGCGAGAAGCGCGCTCTACAGGCGGCGCTCATGCTGATGCGCGCCAGCCCTGGCGGCGATGCGCTCGCGATCGTCGAACGCGAACGGGACGCCATGACCGTAGCCGTGAGCGCATTTACTGCGACGCGCGAACGCCTCGTCGAAAGCTATCGGATGCAGCTCGCCCGAATGCGCGATACGGCCGTGCGAGCCGGCTTGTCGCCCCTGGCTGAAGGCTATTGCGCCCTGATCGATCCGGTCTCGGACGAAGAGGGCCGGCTCGAAATTCTTCTTACCGCTCGCTGCACCGCCCGTTGCACCGGACGGCGTGACGTTGCGGCGCATGCCTGCGGCGACGTGCGCAGTGTGCTCGACGAGGACGTGACGCGCACGCGAGCGAGTTCACGGCGGCGCTCGATGCGCTGTTCGACTGGTTCGATCGACGTGGATATCGCGCCATGGAGGTTCCGCTCGCTTCCATCGCTGTGCGCGACGCCGGACTGCATGCGCAGATCCTGTGGGCTTACGAACTGAATCCGCCGATGGAGTAGTCGTCATGGTTGCGACAATCACGACCGAATCGATGTACCAGCAACTCGGCCTTCCGGACGCTCCTGTCATTGTGGATGTCAGGCGCGAGCAGGATTGCGAGACGCAGTCCGCGGATCATTCCGGGTGCGCTGCGCGGCGATCCCGCGAATGTGGCGCGATGGTCGCGAACGCTGCCGCGCACGCGCGCCGTCTCGGTCTATTGCCAGCACGGCGGCGAGATCAGCCACGGCGTCGCGAACACGCTCGCATCGCTCGGGTACCCTGCATCCGTACTCGACGGCGGCGTCGCGGCATGGCTCGATAAGGATTATCCGACAGTGAAGATCTCCCGCGAGCTCAATGTGCCCGGCGGATCACGCTGGGTGACGAGAGAGCGTCCGAAGATCGATCGGCTCGCGTGTCCGTGGCTGATCCGGCGCTTCATCGATCCTGAGGCGCTGTTCTTCTATGTACCCGCGCATCGCGTTCGGTCCGACGCGCAACCGCTCGGCGCCGAACCGTACGACATCACCGATGTGCGCTTCTCGCATCGCGGGCCCCGCTGCAGCTTCGACGCCTTTCTGGATGAATTCGACCTGCACGACTCCGTTCTCGACATGGTGGCGGACATCGTGCGCGCCGCCGACACGGCCCAGCTCGACCAGTCCCGCGAGGCGCCGGGGTTGCTCGCGATTTCACTCGGACTGTCCGCCAATTTTGCAGACGACATCCTGTTGCTGGAACAGGCGATGCCCGTGTATGACGCGTTGTATGCGTGGTGCAAGACGGCCCATGATGAGACGCATTCCTGGCCGCAGCAGCAGGCGAGCAGTGCGCGTGCGTAAGAATCAAGAGCCGCGAAAGACCGCAAAAAAGAAATGATATGAATGGGACTATGAACAGTCGTCTTGAACCGCAGGAAGGGTTCGCCAGAGCATCGTCGCCAGTCGCCTTATTTGTTATTCCTTTTTGCGGTCTTTCGCGGCTCTTCCTCTTCTTCCGTCCTGTCGATGAACGCTGAGACGGCCGGCAGGACCGGCGAACAGCCCGTCTCGTTCACGGAAGCGCTGCGCTTCTGGTTCAAGCTCGGCTTCATCAGTTTCGGCGGGCCGGCGGGGCAGATCGCGATCATGCATCGCGAACTCGTCGAGGAGCGACGCTGGATATCGGAAGAGCGCTTTCTGCATGCGCTCAACTTCTGCATGTTGTTGCCCGGACCGGAGGCGCAGCAACTCGCGATCTATATCGGCTGGCTGAAGCATCGCACGGTCGGAGGCGTCGCGGCCGGCGTGCTGTTCGTGTTGCCGGGATTCCTGCTCATCACCCTCGTCAGCGCGATCTACGTAACGTTCAGCAATTGGTCGCCGATGCAGGGCGTCCTGTTCGGACTCAAGGCTGCGGTGCTCGCCGTCGTACTGGAAGCCGTCGTGCGTATCGCGCGACGGGCGCTCAAGGACCGGCTGAGCTGGTTCATCGCGGCCGGCGCATTCGTCGGCATCTTCGCGCTCGCGATCCCTTTTCCGGTCATCGTTCTTGGCGCAGCGCTCGTTGGATTCTTCGCAGAACGGCGGCGTCCGCCCCTGCTCCCGCAATCTGACCTCGTTTCCACGGCTGCCGCCGAGGTCAATTCGGCGCCGACGCAGGCGTCCGCGCTTGCCAGCGGCGTTCGAATACTGACGGTATGCCTCGTGCTCTGGTTTGCGCCGCTCCTGCTCATCTACGCGACGCTGGGTTCGTCCCACGTCCTCATGCTCGAAGGCGTGTTTTTCAGCAAGATGGCCGTCGTGACGTTCGGCGGCGCCTATGCAGTGCTCGCCTACGTGGCGCAGGAAGCCGTGCAGCACTACCAGTGGCTGACGCCCGCGGACATGATGCAAGGCCTCGCGCTTGCCGAAACGACGCCTGGCCCGCTGATTCTCGTGCTGACGTTCGTCGGATTCATAGCGGCCTTCAGGGAAGCGGCGCCGTTCGAACCGATGACCGCCGGCGTGCTCGGTGCGCTGCTGACCACGTGGGTGACGTTCGTGCCGTGCTTCCTGTGGATCCTGCTCGGGCGCCGCATCTGGAGCGCCTTCGCAGCAAGCGCGCGCTATCAGCAGCGCTTGCGAGCGTGACGGCCGCAGTCGTCGGCGTCATCCTGAATCTCGCGGTCTGGTTCGCGCTGCATGCGCTCTTCGCGGAAGTGAGCGTGTGGCGCGGATTCGGGCTTCAGATTCCGATCCCGGCGATCAGCTCGATCGATTACAGCGCCGTCGCGATCGCGAGCGCCGCGATCATTGCGTTGCTGAAGTTCAAGGCGCCGATGATCCCGACGCTGGCGATGTGCGCGGCGGCGGGGTTGATCGTCAGGCTAGTTTAGGAGAGACGGACTTTCGTCGAGCGGGACGATTGTCGAGAAGGACGGTGTCGGGTGAGACGACCGCAGGTCGTCGAGTCAGAATTTCTGTCCCGACGACAGTGTCGTCTTTTCCGCCACGGGCCTACTCGCGAATGCCTTCCCGCCGCAGGCCAACGACATCCGGAATGGACCGTCGTCGGAGGGACTCACGTCGAGAAGGGCGTTGCCGGGAAAGACGACCTGCGGTCGTCGAGTCAGACTCTGTCCCGACGACAACGTCGTCTTACCCGCCAGTGGCCACCCCGCGCACGCTTTCCCGCCGACGAGTCCGGCCGTAGTGGCAAGGGTGCGTGGTTCAGCTTTCGCGAGTGACGATCGCAGGATGCGCTGGCGTTGACTGCGGTTGAGCGACCGGCGCATGCGCTTCCGCATGCTTCTCGTGCGCCCGGCGGCGCGCCGCCTTGATGCGCTCCGTGAGCCGATACAGATAGGTGTACAGCACCGGCACGATGAGCAGGGTCAGCAAGGTCGATGTGATCACGCCGCCGATCACCGCGCGTCCCATCGGCGCCAGCATCTCCCCGCCTTCGCCGACGCCGACGGCCATCGGCAGCATGCCGAAGATCATCGCGAACGTCGTCATCAGGATCGGACGCAGACGCACCTGGCCGGCTTCGAGGATGGCCTCGCGCAGGTTCTTGCCCGCGCGCAGCCCGTGGTTGGTGAAGTCGACCAGCAGAATGGCGTTCTTCGTGACGAGGCCCATCAGCATGATGAAGCCGATGATCGAGAAGATGTTGAGCGTCGTGCGCGTGAAGAGCAGCGCCAGCAGCACGCCAATCAGCGACAGCGGCAACGACATCATGATCGCGATCGGCTGCGTGAAACTGCCGAACTGCGACGCCAGCACGAGATAAATGAAGATGACGGCGAGACCGAGCGCCGCGACCGCCGCGGCGAAGGTTTCGTTCATCTCCTGCTGACCGCCGCCGATGTCGAAGCGATAGCCCTGCGGCAACTTCATTTCCTTGACGATTTTCTCCGCATCCGAACCGACGTCGCCTGACGGACGACCTTCCGCGTTCGCGTAAATGGAGATGCGGCGCTGCAGATTCAGGCGCTTGATCTGCTGCGGGCTGCTCGTCTGGACGAACTCCGCCACCTGACGCAGCGGCACCAGCATTGGCTGACCGTTCTCATCGACGCGCGTGCTGCTCACGTACAGGTCGCCCAGATCGGCGGCGATCTCGCGGCGGTTCTTCGGCAACTGGACGATCACTTCATAATCCTGGCCGTCCGGCCCGAGCCACGTGCTCACCTGATCGCCCGCGATCAGCGGACGCAAGGCGTTGCCGATGCGCGCGGTCGTGAGTCCAAGGTCGCTTGCGAGCTCGTTGTTGATCCGCACCGCGACCGTCGGATTCGCGCCCTTCTCGCTGCTCTCGAGATCTGCGATGCCGGGGATCTTCGCGAACCGGGCCATCAAATCCTGCGACAGCTCAGTCAGCTTGCGCGTGTCGGGCCCGAGGATCGACACGAAAATGGGCGGACCGTTATTGCCGCTGATCGACAGCTCGAGACCGGCCATGCGAGCGAGGCGCTCGCGGATCTGCTTCTCGATGTCCTTCTGCGAGGGACGCTCGGTCGTCTGGCGATCCTTCAGCTTCACACGAAGCTGCGCGTAGTTCTTGCCTTCATCCGTACCGACCGTGGTCATGATGGCGTCGACGCCGTCGAGCTCGCGGATCGTCGCCTCGACGTCGTGGATCTTCGCATCCGTGTATTCCAGACTCGAGCCGATCGGGGTATTCACCCGCATGAACACCATGCCCTGATCGTCCTGGGGCACGAACTCCGTACCGATCAGCGGCACCAGCATGAAGCTGCCGAAGAACAAGAAGGCGGCGAGCAGAAGCAACAACAGTCGCGGACTGGCGCTGGCCCAACGCGGCGTGACGCGCTCCGGATGTCGGCGGCGCGCAATCTGCGCGAGGCCAGGAATCGCAAAGCGGCGCTCGCCCAACGCCCAGCGCAGCAGCCTGTCATAGATCTGGTGCGCACGGTCGACGCCTTCCTCCACTTTCTCCATCACACGCCCAAGCCAGGGCGCGCGACGGAAGCGACCTGCCTTCGGATCGGGCCAGATGGACGACAGCATGGGATCGAGCGTGAAGCTCACGAACAGCGACACGAGCACCGCGACCGCCACCGTGATGCCGAACTGCAGGAAGAACCTGCCGATCACGCCGCTCATGAAAGCAACGGGGATGAACACGGCGAGAATGGCGAACGTGGTCGCCATGACCGCAAGGCCGATCTCGGAAGTGCCTTCGAGCGATGCGGCGCGATGGCTCTTGCCCATGTCCGCGTGGCGCACGATGTTCTCGCGCACGACGATGGCGTCGTCGATGAGGAGACCGATGCACAGCGACAACGCCATCAGCGTCATGAAGTTCAGCGAGAAGCCGAACGCATTCAGCGCGATGAACGTGGCGATCACCGAGATCGGCAGCGTCAGGCCCGTGATGATGGTCGAGCGCCACGAATGCAGGAACAGGAAGACGATGAGGATCGTGAGCAGAGCGCCTTCGACAATCGTCTCCTTGACGCGATCGAGCGAACCTTCGATGAACTTCGCATCCGACCACATGGTGCGGATCTTGATGTCGGACGGCAACCGGCTTTCGAGATCCTTGATCGCCTCATCAACGCCCGTGCCGACTTCGACGATGTTCGCCTGCTGAACCTTGAAGATCTCGAGCGACACGGAGCGAAGCCCGTCCACGCGGGAGATCGACCTTTCCTCGGCTTCCCCGTCGACGACGTCCGCGACCTGATGCAGGTAGACGGGCGCGCCGCCCTGATTCGCGACGATGATCCGTTCGAAGGCGCGCGCATCGCGCATCTTGCCTTCGACGCGAACGATCTGCTCCTGTGCGCCGCGCGAGATGCTGCCTGCCGGCAGATCCTGATTCGCGGCCTGAATCGCCGCGATGACCTGATCGACGCCGACGCCGTAGCTCTGCAGCTGCTCGGGACGCAGGAACACCTGCACCTGCCGCTCGACGGCGCCGCCGACGACGATGTTCCCGACGCCATACGCGTTCTGCAGACGTTTGACGATCTGCTGGTCCACGATCGTCGAGACTTCCCTGAGAGTCCGGGTCGTCGAATAGGCGACGAGGCTCACCACCGGCTGCGCGGAGCTGTCGTTATTCGCACGCGAGATCGTCGGCTCCTTCACTTCGCGCGGCATGGAGGCGCGAATCTGCGCCACCTTGTCCCGCACTTCCTGCGCGGCCGCGACGATATCGACGTCCATACGGAAATCGATCTGCAGAAACCCCACGCCTTCACGCGCGGTCGCGTAAATGTTCTTCACGCCATCAACTGTGTTGATGACGTTCTCCATCGGCTTGATGACGTCGTTCTCGATGGCTTCCGGAGACGCGCCGGGATACTGCACCGTCGCCCACACCATGGGCATGTTGACTTCGGGCATCTGCTCGACGGGCAACAGCCGATACGAAAATACGCCCAGCACGACGAGCGCGAGGATGACCATCGTCGCGAAGACTGGCTGGTTGATGCTGGTGCGGGTGATCCACATGACGCGATTCTCGGGCTACGGGCTACGGGCTACTGGCTATTGGCCAGAACGCCGTTTCAGTGCGATGTGACGATGATCAGTTGGCGGCGGCCGCGGTCGCCGCTTCCGACGTGGCTTCGCCGCGCACGATCGCAGTCGCGCCGGCTTTGTCGTCCTTGATGGCCGCGACGATCACGCGGTCGCCCGCCGCGAGTCCCTGACGCACCTCGACGAAGGCGGCCCCTTCGATCGCAGCCCCCAGCGCGACCGACGTGCGCACCACCTTGCCGTCCTTCAGCGTGAGCACATAGTTGGCGCCGGCTTCCTCGCGCACGGCGCGCTGCGGAACCGCCAGAACTGGCTGCGTGGCGTCCAGCGTCAGCTCGCCCTGCGCGAACATGCCCCCCTTGAGAGCCCGGTCCGCGTTCGCGACCGCGATATAGATCGTAATCGCACGCGAACCTTCCGCTGTCGTGGGATTGATGCGTTGCACCTGCCCGGCGAACTTGCGCGCGCCGAAACCGCCGACGGTGAACGCTGCGGTCTGACCGAGACGCACCGAGGGAATGTCCGCGGCCGGCACGGCCGCTTCGAGCTCCATCTGGCGCAGATCAACGAGGCTCACGATCTCCGAATCGGGCGAAACCTTCTCGCCCGGATGCACAAGACGTCTTGCGATCGTGCCGCTGAAGGGCGCGCGCACCACGGCGTCCTCCAGGCTGATCTTCACGAGTCTCGCCTGGGCTTCCGCAAGCTTGAGACTTGCGACGCTGGCGGCGTAGGCGCTTTCAGTCTGCTCGTAGGTGTTTTGCGAGATAAACTTCTGCTCAAGGAGCGAGCGATTCTTGTCGCGATTGAGCGTCGCGAGATCGAGGTCGGCGCGCGCCTTCTCAACAGCGGCGAGTTCGCGATCGTATTCGGCCTGCAGATTACGGGTGTCGATACGAGCGATGACGTCGCCGGCCTTCACATCCTGACCCTCGCGCACGGTCACCTGCTCGACCTCCCCGCCCACCTTCGACTTCACGGTCGCCTGCACGAACGGTGCAATCGAGCCGGACAGGGGCAGCAGGCGTGTAAGAACGCGAGGCTCGATGGTCGCAACGTCGACTGCGGCCAGCTCCAGGGGCGTATTCGCTGGATTTGCAGCCGCCGAGGGCGCCGCTGGGGCGCGCATGACCACCCAGGCGACCACGCCGACGACGATGATCGCCAGCGCCAGGCCGATCCATTTCCACATCGATCCCTTCTCCTTGTCGTCCGCCGCGGCCTCCTGGTGAGAACCAGCCGCCGCAGCTTCGGCGTCGGTCTTCCGGGCGGGAAAGTCCGTGACCCACGCCATAGCGGGCGCGGGGCCGTGTCCGTGGTCCGGAGGCGCCGCCTCGGGGTCGGCCACGTCCGTGGGCTCCATCTCGTCGAAACGAGCGGACTGCTGCCTTGCACTGTTATTCATTATCAACTCCGCGGGGAAGGCCTGTCTGCGCCAATGTCACCCTTCGACGTGCGCAGGACCGAAAAGGTTACAGTCCAAACGTGAATTTTTTCTTTTCTTCCGGCCTTGTACGACCGACTAGTCGCCAGTTATCGACAAGCACTGCGCTTGTGGCGAAATCGGCTCGGCTCCGGTATGCAATCCGGCTCAACCAGCGGGCGGCGGAGGATTGATCTGGGCGCTCTCCGACCTCCCTCAAAGTGCGGTTTCGCGCGAAAGGCGGTCATGAAGGCCGCGAAGACTCGACCTCCAGACCACGGATACGGCGCATCAGCGCGCCATCTGCGGCAATCCCTCTGCAATTGGCGGGTCTAGACGAACTCTCGCAGACGATGCCTTGTCGGCGGTGAGTCTTCCCAGCGTCTCCACACGCGCCGCAATTGATGCGCGGAGCTGAAGCCGGTCCTCTCGGCGACCCGCTCGAGCGCCAGGTTGCTGTTCGACACCAGTTCACGCGCCATCGCGACGCGCAGACGCTGGACATAGTCGAGCGGCGAACAGCCGGCGTGCTCCGCGAACAACCGCGCGAGATTGCGGCTGCTCATGCACGCGACGCCGGCGAGTCGAGCGGACGACCATCGGGCCGCGGGATGTTTCGTGACGGCGTCCTGCACGCGATGCACCGCGGGATGCAGGTGGTTGCGGTGCATGACCCACGGCGACAACTGCGGATCCGCGCCGGAGCGACGCATATAGACCACCAGGTCTCGGGCAACGGCCGCCGCGATCTGATGGCCGAGTTGCTGGCCGATGACATACAGCGTCAGGTCCGTGCCCGCCGTCACACCGGCGCTCGTCAGCACGCGACCATCTTCGACGAAGATGCGGTTTGCATGCACCGTCGCCGATGGCTCGAGTTTCGACAGCGCCTCAATGTGCTCGTGATGGGTCGTGCACTCGCGTCCCGCAAGCAATCCGGCTTTTGCGACGATCAGTGCGCCAGCGCACACCGACATCAGCGTGATCGTCTCGTTGCGCATCGCCTCTCGCAACCAGTCAGCGAGGCGCCGGACCGGCGGTGAGTCTAGATCGAGAGATTCCGACGTGACGCCTGTGACCACGACTATCGACCGATCGGGCGGCCGCGCGGGCAGCGGCTCCAGCTGGTGCAGCTGCAATCCCACACCCGCGCGCGCATTCGCCGTCGGACCCACAAAGCGCAACTCGTAGCTGCCCGCTTTCTGCTGATTGGCCATGCGGAACGACTCGGCGGCGCCGGCTACGTCCAGCAAGACAACCTCCGGCAGAATCGCGAACAACACGGTTCTCACAATTGCAGCGCCTCCACACGCACCACGTCGGCGAACCGGCCGGCGAGCACGAGCTCAGTGCGGTCCATGATCTCTGCAGGCGTATAGGAACGGCCGGATCCGGCCACCATCGGAAACGTCAGCGTCGCGTCGATCGCATAGCTGACAGCATAGCCCAGGTCGGAAGCGTGGCGCGTCGTGGTCTCGCAGCATTGCTCGGTGCGAATCCCGGAGACGATGACGCGGTCGACCCCCTGCTTACGTAGCCAGTAGTCGAGGCTCTGTCCTTCGGCGTTGCTCGCGAACATCGCCGAGTGCACGGACTTCGTAAACACGGCCGTCGGACGAATGCGCAGCTCAGGCAGAGGCTCGACGAATCCGGACCTGCGGGAAAACGGGTTCTGCGGCCCCTCCTCCTCTTCGACATGGAAGACCTGAAGGATCGGAACGTCGCGCGCTTCGCAACGATCGATGAGGGCCTGCAGCCGGTTGATGAACCGGGGCAAATCGGCGTCCGACCAATACGGGCGCTGCGTGAAGGATCGCTGGGCGTCAATGACTATGAGGGCGGATTTCATCATGGGCCTCCGTGAAGAAGCGTCATGATCGGCCCGAACCGGCGCCGGCCGCCATGCCCGCCTTCGACAGCCAGCGGTCAAAAACGGACAAGCATGCACCGCATGCTCGTGCACGTTATTCCTTGTGCTCAGATCTCCGAAAGAAAAGGATTGTCATTCAGGGACGTTCCCACGCATTCGTCCATTAACATTGACGTCCTGGCCAACGTTAATAAGCGGATGCTTCGACGGCCCAATATGCGGCCGCTCGACTGACCTCCCAAGAGAACCGTCCCGTGATCGACCGCACCCGACGCTCCGCCCCCGTCGCGAGCCCCGCTTTCACCATCGCCGCGCCTGAACCTCGCTTTCGCACGGCGCGTCTGCCCGCCCTGGCTTGCTGCCTTGTGCTGCCCGGTGCAGCGCTCGCGGCGGAGTCCGTGTCCACGTCCGCCGGCGCGGTAGAAGAAGTGCAGGTCTGGGCGTCGCGGATGCCTGATCCGGCGGCGCCCACGACGGCGGGCAGCCGCCTCAATCTGTCCATGCTTGAAACCCCGGCGAGCATCGAAGTGCTCGACGCCGATGCAATCCGGCAACGCGGCGATGCGAGCATTCTCGAGGCAGTGACGCGCGTAACGGGCGTCACTGGTTCAGGCAATCCCGGCAACGGCGGTACGAGCCTCGTTTCGCGCGGATTCTCCGGACATGGATCGGTCATGCATCTCTATGACGGCATGCGTCTGTATGTCGCCGCCGGCACGGTCACCTTCCCTTTCGATCCCTGGATGGCGGAGCGCATCGAGGTGTTGCGTGGCCCGGCATCGGTGCTCTACGGAGAAGGAGCGATTGGCGGCGCCGTGAACGTCGTTCCGCGCCAACCCAACACGCAGGAACTGCAGGTAGACAGCCAGGCGGCCTTCGGTTCGGATCAGACCGTGCGCACTGCGCTCGGCATGGGCGGGCCCGTGAACGAGAGTGTGTCGTATCGCGTCGACGTGAGTCGCAACGCCTCCGACAACTGGGTTGATCGCGGCGACTCGGAGAGCCTCGCGATCGCGGGGACGCTGCGCGCGGCGGTCACGCCTGATCTCGTGTTGACGCTGTCGCACGACTATGGTCAGCAGGAACCCATGCGCTATTTAGGCGCGCCGCTGATCAACGGCGCGCTCGATGACCGCACAGCCGACAAGAATTACAACGTCGCCGACAGCAACATTCATTACGTCGACAACTGGACGCGGCTCAAGACGGAATGGAGTCCCTCCGAAGCAGTGTCCATGCGCAACGACCTGTATCGGCTCACGACGGACCGCACCTGGCGCAACGCCGAAGGCTATGAATACGACGCGGCAAGCGGTCTCATCGACCGCTTCGACTATCTCGGCATCCGCCACGATGAAGAGCAGATCGGCGATCGCGCCGACGTGACGATCCGCCATGCCATCCGCGGGATGGCGAACGCCGTCGTCCTGGGCGCCGAGGCGAACAAGGTCGAACTCGAGTACAGCCACAACTTCGACCTGAATCTCGAGGAGATCGGCGCGGACACGGCCGTCGATCCCTACAGCTTTGATCCTGGTGCGTTCTATTACGACATACCGATCGAGCCTCGCTTCAGCACAAAGACAAGCCAGTACGCAGTGTTCGCCGAGGACCGCCTCGCCTTCAACGAGCGCTGGTCGGTCGTCGGCGGCGTACGCGCGGATCGCATCGAAGTCGCGCGCGACGTCATCGGCGGCGAGCGTCTCTATGACGAAAGTTTCGACAGCCTGGGCTGGCGCGTCGGCGTGGTGGCCGAAATGTCGCCAGGACTGTCGCTCTACGGCCAGTACTCAGAAGGCGCCGACCCGCTGGGCTCGCTCATCACAGCTTCGTTGCGGGACACGAACTTCGACCTGCCTATGGCGGCGCAGGTCGAACTGGGGCTCAAGCAAGCATTTTCCGATGACAGGGGTTACTGGACATTCGCCGCCTACGATATCGTCAAGAAGAATCTGTTGACCGCGCATGAAACCATTCCGGGTCTCAGTCTGCCGGTCGCCGAGCGTTCTGCGCGTGGCGTTGAAGCGAGCCTCATGCTGCAAGTCGCTCCCACTGTGCTGATCGAGGCGAACGCCGCGGTTCTGACGGCCGAGTACGACAAGTTCAACGAGGGCTTCAGCGGCAACGTCCCGCCGGGCGTACCGGAGCAGATGGCGAACCTCTGGGTTACGTGGCAGTTCATGCCCGCCTGGCGCGTGCAAGGGGGAGCGCGCTATGTCGGCAAGACCTATGCGAACGACGCGAATACCTTCGACGTACCCGAGTACACCGTCGTCGATGCAGCGCTCGAATGGGCCATCGCGCGCAATGTCAGCGCCGCCCTGCGCGGATACAACCTCACAGATGAAACCTACGTCACGAGCGCGTACGGCGATCAGCAATGGATTCTCGGTCGCCCGCGCGCGGCCGAACTCGCAGTGAATGTGGGGTTCTAGAGAGGGCGCGGGGCCTGGGGCTCGGGCAGGAAAGCGTCTTTATTCTGGTCCGGGTCCACGCCCCGAGCGCCAAGCCCCAGAGGATTCACGCTACGTGAAACTCGAACGAAGCACATCGCTCAAGGCGACCGCGTGGCGCTGGCTGATCGTCGGTCACCGCTGGCTCGGGATCGCGATGTGCCTCTTCTTCGCGATGTGGTTCGCGTCCGGCCTCGTGATGATGTACGTCGCCTTCCCGGAGCTGACGCGCGAGGAGCAAGTGAGCCGCTTGCAGCGCATCGACTGGCGGCAGGTGCGAATCGCGCCTGAGCGCGTACTGCACGAACTCGCGCTCGGCGAATTCCCGCGCGATTTTCGTCTTGAGATGATGGCCGGCGAACCTGTGTATCGGGTGGAGGCGCAACGCTCGCCGCGACAGACGGTGTCCGCCGCGACCGGTCGCATCATCGAAAAGGTAGATGAGCAACAGGCGCTCGCGATCGTGCGCAGTTCGACATCGGCGACGCGCGCAACGGTTGCAACGATCGAACGCGATCAATGGAGCGTCGCCGGAACGTTCGAGGGACATCGTCCGCTGCATCGCGTTGCACTGAACGACGCGGCGGGCGAGGAGCTCTACGTCTCCTCGCGCACGGGCGAGATCGTGCTCGACAGCACTGCACGCGAGCGAGGCTGGAACTGGGTCGGCGCCGTCGTTCACTGGCTCTACTTTCGCGACCTGCGCGCGAACCCTTCTGTGTGGAGCGACGTCGTGATGTGGATCTCGGGCGTCGGCATCGTCGTCGCGCTCACCGGTTTGTGGTTGGGTATCGATCGTTTGCGACTGAAGCGCCGCAATGGCTCGCATTCGATTACGCCGTTTCGCGGCTGGATGGCGTGGCATCACGTCGCCGGCGTGATCGGCGGTCTGTTTCTGCTGACCTGGATTTTCAGCGGCTGGCTGTCGATGGGTCCGCCGGTTCCGTGGGAACGCGAGTTCGACCCGACGCCGCGCGCGGCGGCGACCGCCGCTCTCGCGGGCAATAGCGAACCGGACTTTCCCGCGCGGCTCGAAACCTTGCAGCAACTCGCTGGTGGGGACGTGCGCGAGGTCTCATTCATGTGGGCGCTCGGGAAACCGCAGATCGTGCTGACGGACCCGATGGGGCGAACGCGCGTGATCGACGCGCTCACGGGACAGGATCGCGTGTTCAGCGAAAGCGAGTTGACATTGCAAGCGAGCGGATTCATTTCGAGCGCGCGACTTGTTGCGGCTGAGCGGCTCGATCAGGAGGATGCGTACTGGTATTCACGCCGCGCTGAGCGAACACTGCCGGTGCTGCGATTCAAATTCGACGACGTCGATCGGACGTGGGCGCATGTCGATCCGCGGACAGGCAGGCTTGTCGGATGGCTGCGCGCCAGCGACCGCATTCATCGCTGGCTCTTCAACTCGCTGCACAGTTTCGATTTCGGCTGGCTCCTCAGGCGCCCGCCGGCGTGGAACGTCCTCATGTGGGCGCTCAGCCTCGCAGGACTCTCGATCTCCGTCTCGAGCATTGTGATCGGCTGGCGAAGGCTGAGCCGGTGAGCGCAACCGGCTTCGCTTCGCTCGCAGCAGGCCCCCGGCAGTAGGCCGCAGACGCGGCAGAAGGCCGACTCCGTCGGCAGCCACGATCCGATTTGCTCGCGGGGTGAGCCTGCTGTCGCTTCGCGACCTACTGCGAACGCCTGCTGCCGACAGCGTCGGCCGGTTTCGGCGTCCTGGCGCGTCAGGTGTAGTGTGTAAAGTGTGTCGGAGGCGCCGTTACACTCCGCACTCTTCTGTGCGCGCGGCACATAGATACAGACCAGTGATCCACGTGGATGCGAGTTTCAAAGCACACTTGGATTCGGGATCGCCCAGGCGAACGAACGCCACCATCTCCGCAATGGCACGAAGTCACAGAGTCACCAAAGTCCACAACACAACAAGGTGACGACGCGCACTTCGCGACGCGGTCACCGAGTGGACTTAGTTGAGAAGCTCAGCCTGCACGTGTGTCTCGAGCAGCACGTGACTTGCACGGCTGAGTAACCGGCGAGGGCGCAGAATGCGCCGAGACTCCGCTGCTATGACATTTGGCGGAAGGACCCTGATCGCTCCGGGCGTTTCGTTTCGACGCGTCGCCGATTCGTGGTTTGCGGTGAGGGCCGGGATTCTCCGCCAGGGGTGGAGGAGCAATCGAAGCGTGCGCGTGAAAAGAGAAAAATAAGAAAGAAAAATCAGAACAGAGCCGGCATCCGGCAGCCCACTAGAAACCGGCTATGGTCTTTGGTTCGCTGATCCGGTCCAACCGAACCAGGAGGTTGTCAGCGATTGCCTGGAAACTCTGTCGCTTCGCGCCACTGAGTCACTTAGCCACAGTGAACCGAAGTCCGGAGTCGCGTTCTCGATCTGGTGACTTTGTGACTCAGTGAATCAGCGAGTGCATCGTTCTGTTGAACGACTTCAATTTGCCGCTTACTCACTTCCGCTTCCGACTGCGGATTCAACCGATCGACGCAACGCATTGGGCAAAGCGTTCCGCCGGTGTTTCGAAGCGGAGCGTTTCTCTGGGTCGCTCGTTCAGCCGTCGCGCGACCGCGTTGAGCCTGATCTGATTGATGCCCGACAGGTCCATTCCTTTCGGGAAGTACTGCCGTAGTAGTCCGTTGGTGTTTTCGTTCGATCCGCGCTGCCAAGGCTGTTGGGGATCGCAAAAGTAGACCTTCACGTCGGTCGCCAGCGAGAAGCGCTTGTGCTCCGCCATCTCGGAGCCGCGATCCCAGGTCAGTGATTTGTACAGCTCCCGGGGCAGCTTGTGTGCCTGCTTGATGAGCGCATTGATCACCGTTTCGCTGCCCTTGTCCGCCACTCGCACGAGCATCAGATAGCGCGTCTGACGTTCCACCAAGGTGGCGATCTGGCTGTTGTTGCTGCCGAAGAACAGATCACCCTCCCAGTGGCCCGGCACTGCCCGGTCCTCGGCCTCGGCCGGACGTTCGCGAATCGACACCGTGTTGGTGATCCGGCCATGATCGGGTGTCTTCTGTGTGTGGTGGCGCGAGCGGCGCATCCCGCGGGTGCGTCGCAGGTGCTGCAACAGCTCTTTTTTCAGGGCTCCGCGAGCCTGGATAAAGAGCGTGCGATAAATCGTCTCGTGGGACACCTGGCGCGTCTCGTCCTGCGGATACGTGCGCTTGAGCCACCCGGCCACCTGGTACGGTGACCACTCGAGTTGCAGCTTGTCGGCCACAACACGCGCCAGCGCAGGGTTCTTCGCGAGTTTACAGCGCTTCGGACGCTGCGCACGATGCCACGCCGCCTGATCCGCAGCACTCGCTCGGTACGCTCGCCGACCACCGTTACGACGTAACTCTCGGCTTACCGTGCCAGCGGCACGGCCAAGCGTGCGAGCAATCGCACGAACTGACTGCCCTGCCATCACGCCACGGGAGATCTCCTCGCGCTCAGCCAAAGCCAGGGCTAACGCAGAGCGGCATCGAGGCCGCGGCCGTATCCCGCCGGTCCTCGAGAGCATCCCACCAATCGAAGAATGGTAACGATCGAAGAGGCGAGCAATGGCGTGCAGCGATTCGCCTCGTCGCCAGCGTTCCCACATCAACGCCTTGTCGGCCTCGGTGTACTGGATCCTCATCCGGCGCTTCATGAGCAACATCCTCCTCTCTACACTGAGAGTCTAGGTGTTGCATCGACCGATTGAATCCGCAACCCAGAGCGGACATCGATCGTGGACTACGTTTCGAGGGCATGAGAGCATCTGACGCCATGGACGGTTGGAAAGACCTCGGAGCTGCTGACGCACTGAAGTCCCGCGAAGTGCAGCCCATCGATCTCGACGGACGACCCCTCGCGCTCATCTACAATGATGGGGTCTTCTCCGCGCTCGCTGGGCGGTGCGTGCACGCCGGCGGGCCGCTCGGCGAGGGCCGGCTGAAGGGCGATTACCTCGTCTGTCCCTGGCACGGTTGGCACTACCACTGGCGGACTGGAGAAGGCCGACCTGGCTATGACGTCGCCGTCCCGCGCTACGAGACGAAAGTCGAGGGGGGACGGCTCTGGGTTCCAGCAACACCTTCCACCGAGGCGAAGCGGCCGACCCACAAGCCCCACCCGCTCACACGACCCATCGAGCGCGAACCGGGACCGCCCCGCGTCGTCGGCATCTCCACCACCGTCATGAACCGGAACCAGCCGCGCTACTCGACGTCGGAAGACCTCCTCCAGGTCGCCCTCGACCACGCCACGTCGCATGGGTCCGAGACGAAACTCATCAAGCTCAACGACCTCAAGTTTCGCGCGTGCGAGGGGTACTACTCCAAGAGCGCCCACGCCTGCACCTGGCCCTGCACAATCACCCAACTTGACTCGAGCGACGAGCTCGACCGCGTGTACGAGGCGCTCATTCACTGGGCCGACGTCGTGATCATCGCCTCCCCCATCCGCTGGGGCAGCGCGTCGTCGCTCTACTTCAAGATGATCGAGCGCATGAACTGCGTGCAGAACCAGCTTACGACTCACGACCGCGTGCTCATCCGCAACAAAGTCGCCGCGTTCATCATCACCGGCGGCCAAGACAACGTGCAGGCCGTGGCCGGGCAGATGATGATGTTCTTCGGCGAACTCGGCTTCCTCTTCCCCCAGTTCCCGTTCATAGCCCATTCGCGCGGCTGGTCCGCCGAGGACATGGAGAACAACGTCGCGTACGTGCGGGAGACCGAGCACCTCCGGAACGGCGCGAAAGAGCTCGCCGGCCGGTCCCTCGACATGGCGCGCCAGATCATCGCTGGCCACGCCGCGCCGACGACCGCCGAGCGCGGAGGCCGCAAGGCGGGCCACCCTGAGAGTGTTTGAAGCGCGCGGAGCGCGGCCTGGAGTGGTCGCGCTGCTGACGAGCGGGCGTAATTCAGTGGCAGAATGCCGCCTTCCCAAGGTGGACAGTCGCCCCGGACGGGCAGAGAGGGCGCGCCGCCTGACCGAGCAACGAGGCTACCGTGACATGTCGAGACGGTGGTGCTCCAAACGCATGCACAGATGCAGCAGGTACTCGGCGGTACGTCCTTTTCTATGAGCGTGTGGATCGCTTTCTTTCGCGGCGTCAATGTCGGCGGGAACACGTTGCCCATGAAGCAACTCGCGGCGGCGCTCGAGGACGTCGGCTTCACTGACGTGCGGACCTACATTCAGAGCGGCAACGTTCTCTTCAGCTGTCCGAAAGCAACCGCGTCGCAACTCGTGAAACGCATCGGCGATTGCGTTGCAGAGCGCTTCGACTTCCAGCCGAGGGTGCTGGTGTTGAGCAGCACCGAACTGGCGCAGGCCGCCGCCGCAAATCCTTTTCCACAGGCCGATCAGAATCCGAAGAGTCTGCACCTGTTCTTTCTTGCAAAGACGCCGTCGTCGCCGGACGTTGCAGGTCTCCAACCACTCAAGGCGAAGACGGAAGAATTCGAACTCAAAGGCAAAGTTTTCTATCTGTACACGCCGGCGGGCTTTGGCGTATCGAAACTTGCCGAGCGCGCAGAACGCCTGCTTGGCGTTGACGCCACCGCGCGCAACTGGAGAACGGTGCGTACGGTGCTCGACATGACAAAAGGCAGCAAGCCGCAGACCCAAGATCCAAAGGCAGCAAGCCGCAGACGCGGCAGGTAAGCCTCACGGCAAGCAAGCCGCGAAGACGCGGCAGGCAAGCCGACAAGTTCGGCAGGCGAGATTCTGTTCGCCGCTTGTGCGACTACCTATTCGGATTCCTTTCTGACCTGCCGGCGGAGCCGGCTTGCTTGCCGTCAGGCATGTTGCCGACGGCTTGCCTGCCGAAGGCTTGCTTGCCGACGGTAGTCGGCTTGCTCTTCTGTCTCGCTTGCCGACACAGCTCGGCTTGCTCTGCTGTCTGGCTCGTTCGTCGCAGCGCATTGTCTCTTCGTCGCATTGCCGGCTGACAAATGGATCCGGGGGCGTATCGTCGTCTCACAGCCATTGCAGGGGCCGACCATGCGTGCACCGTACCTTGTCGCTTATCTGACCTTCTTAGCGCTCGCGAGCGCATCTTCAAGAGCTGCAAACGAAGACGCCGTGGCTGAGCAGGTGCGCAGCGCCGAACGCGCTTTCGCGGCGACGATGGCGGACCGCAATCAGGCGGCTTTTCGCGAACACATCGCAGAGGAAGCAGTTTTCTTCGATGGTGAGAAAGCAGTGCGCGGTAAAGCCGCCGTCGTGGCGGCGTGGCAGGCTTTCTTTGAGCGCTCCACTGCGCCATTTTCGTGGGAGCCGGAGACGGTGCAGGTTCTCGACTCCGGCACGCTCGCGCACAGCAGCGGACCGGTGTTCAATCCGGAAGGCAAGCGGGTCGGCACCTTCAACTCAGTGTGGCGCCGCGAGACGGACGGCAAGTGGCGCGTCGTGTTCGACAAGGGATGCGATGCGTGTAACTGCGCCAAGAAGGAACCAGCGTCCGGATCGTGAGCCCACTCCGACGTGCCTGCGGCGGGATGGCATTCGCGAGTAGGCCTGTGGCGAGAGAGACGACCGTGCGCCACAGTTGTGAGTTGTCCGTTGCGAGTTGTCCGCAGCAGCCGGACGTACTTGCCAACGCTCTGCGGACAACGCACAACTGAGAACGGATAACGGCGGATCCCACCGCGATCCGCCTACTTCGGCTTGCGCAGTTTCAACACGAACTGATCGGTCTTGCCGCGCAGCCCCGGATCGAACACTCCCTTCGTGTGATCATCTTCCGGATGCGCAAGGATGTTGCTTTCGGCTTCGACGACGAAGCCGGCGGCTTTCGCTGCATCCATCGCTATCTGTTTCGGCACGCGATGGAGCTTCACGTTGTCGGCGCCTTCGACGCCGATGTGATCGATGACGCCGAACACGCCGCCCGGCTTGAGCGTTGAGTACACGCCCTTCATGAATAGCTGCGCCAGCTTGGGGTCCATGTTGTAGACGTCATGGAAGTTCAGCGCAGTGACGGCCACGTCGACGCTGCCGGGCGGCACTGCAGGAGCGGCCGGCAGATTCGCGTCGACGCGCACGGTATTCGGCAATCGCCCATTCGCGTGCCGCGCTTCGACCTGCGGTCGATACCTGCCGTCCATCGCCTGATAGATCATTGGCGGATTCTGCGAGTACACCTTGCCTTTCGGGCCGACGACCGTCGCCAGCACTTCGGTCATGTAACCGCCGGCCGCGATCACATCGAGGGCGGTCATTCCCGGCTTGACGCCCAGAAACGTCATGAGTTCGGCGGGCTTGCGATCCGCGTCGCGATCGCGATCCGCCTGCGGCCGCGTTGTGCTCGCGAGCGCCTGAGCAAGATCGGATCCTGACGCCGCTGAACCACCCTCGCCCGGCTGCGAGGCGCAGCCCGCGAGCGCGATGAACCCAATCGCCACGACCCAGGCGCGAAGCATTCTTGTGGTCATCTTGAAACTCCCTCGGCGAATGACAACCCGCTGGGAGTCTAGTACCGGGCGGGCGCCGGCGCCCGACAAGAATGGTCGGAAAAGCAGAGCGTAGCGGCCCACGAACTTCCTTCGATGCAGAGCCTCGGCGATTCCGGCCTGGCGGACGGAATCGTGCAGCCTTTGCAGCCACGCGCCGGTCAGCGGCCAGCAGCTGCTGCCAAGGAAGATGTCGGCGGGAAGGGCTGCGTCCGGCCATCAGGCGCGCGCCGATTCATAGCGACCGAGGCGCCCAGCACGAAGAAACTGGATCCCGCCATTAACGCCGCGGCGAGAACCGGCTGGAGCAGTCCGGCGCCGGCGGCAGCGAGCGCAACCAGGTTGTAGCCGAAGGCCCAGGCCATGTTGACGATCATCGTCGTGCGCACGCGGCGCGCGAGTGCAACGAGCCAGGGCAGGTCGTGCAGGCCTCCTGGCGGCAACGCGACATCCGCAGTCTCTCGCGCGAGATCGGTCGCGGCGCCAACCGCGATGCCGACGGACGCCGAAGCGAGTACAGGCGCATCGTTGAGCCCGTCGCCCACCATGACCACCGGGCCGGTTTGCTTTGCTATCGCGTTCAATGCCAACACCTTGGCCTCGGCCGAGAGCCCACCCCGCCAGAACTCAATACCCACCGCTTGCGCCGCCTGCTCGGTGGCGCACGGAGTGTCGCCGCTGAGGAGCGCGACGTGGAGACCCTGCGCTTTGAGCGACTCGATCGTCGGTTTCGCCTCCGAAACGGCATCCCAGCGGAACAGGAGCGCACCGTAGACCACGCCATCCCAGCCGACGTAAACCACCGAGCTGACATCTGCCAACTGCTGCGCTCGCGGCGGAAAATCGAGCGGCACGCTCCAACCGAGTTTCTCGATCAGCTCGGACGAACCTATCGCGGTCATCACGGGTGCGAGCGCGACCGCGCCGGCGCCTGGGTGCGCCTGGATTTGCTCGAGCGCGACCGGCGCGAGTCCGAGTGCGCGGACCGTCTCCATGATGCCGCGCGCCAGCGGGTGCTCCGATCCGAGCGCGACTCCGGCCGCCCGCCGGAGCAACTCGCTCTGTGACACATTCTCCAGCGTCAGGACGGCCGCCAATTGTGGTGCGCTTCGCGTCAGCGTGCCGGTCTTGTCGAAAGCGACATTGCGCGCGCGCGCCAAACGCTCGAACACGGCGCCGCTGCGTATGAGCACGCCGCGCTCGAGCGCGCGAGCGATGCCGAGGGCAGTCGCGAGCGGCGCGGCCAATCCCAGGGCGCACGGACAAGCCACCACGAGCACGGCCAGCCCAGCCATCAGCGCCTGCTCGAACGGCGCACGCTGGCTCCAGAAGGAAACGACGCCAATCGCGAGCAGGATCACTACTGGCACGAAGATACCCGCCACGTGATCGACCAGGCCATGCAGAGGACTCGAGCGCGCGAGCGCCTGCCGCACGCGAGCGGAGATTTCGCCCCAGCGCGTCGCTGCACCCGCCGCCGCCATCCGGATCAACAGCTGGCCGGTCCCGTTGAGGCTGCCCGCGTAGACCGAGGCGCCGCGGAACTTCGGCTGCGGCCGCGGCTCGCCGGTCAGGATCGCTTCGTCACATTCGGAACAACCCTCGATCACGACGCCGTCGACCGGAACGCGCTCGCCCGGGCGCACGCGCACGACTGCGCCAGGCGCGAGCTCGCGCACGGGTCGCCGTTGGTCGGCGCCATCGAGGACGACGTTCGCTTCAGCACGCTCGGCGGCCAGCATCGGCTCGAGGCTACGTGCGGCGCGCGAGCGCGCCGCCGCCTCGAGATACCGCCCGAGGGTGAAAACCAGGAGAACCATGGTGACGGTATCGAAGTAGATCCCGCTGCCTCCGATCAGCACTTGATAGGCGGAGTACCCGTAAGCAGCGAGCGTGCCGAGACTGATGAGCGTGTCGCTTATCAACCGCCCTTCGCGCGCCGCCTGCCACGCCTGTCGAATGAACGGCCCGGCCAGAAACACCATCACAGCAGTGGTGACCACCAGGAGCAGCCAGTGGATGGCGCGCGTGAGCGTGACGTCCTCCGCGCCTAGCGTTCCTGAATAGAGCAGCAAGCTGAAGATCATGGTGTTCATCGAGAGGAAGCCGCCGACCGCGAGACGGATCAGCAGTCCCACAGCTTCGGCCTCCTCGCCTTGCCCATGGCGCACCTGGAACGCGAGCGCGCAGCCGTAGCAGCAAAAGAGCAAGGGCTCGCCATTGATCGTACGCGCGTAACCGCCGCGACGAATCGGAAGCAGGCAGAGACGGCAGAACTCCGCGCTCACAGATGCGCCCCGTGCATGGGTGCGAACAGCATGGCGCGCGCGAGAGTGACGACGCCAAGCACGAGGAGAAGCGCTCCAGCCACGTACGCACGTCGCAATCGGGACCCAAGAGCTGCTCCGCCGAATCCCATGAGCAACATCGCTGGGAAGGTGCCGAGCCCGAAAGCCGCCATCACACCCATGCCCGGCAAGACCTCCGTCGTCGCGGCGGCCTGAAGCGCAAACGCGTAGACGAGCGGGCACGGAAGAAATCCGTTCAACACACCAAGCGCGAGCGGCGCCGTGAGCCGCGGGCTGCGCGCCACGGCGCGCAGTCCGTTGGCAAGGCTGTCGATCAGAGGCGCCGCCGGGCCGAGACGTGCGCTCAGGCGGTAACCGAAGAACTGCAGCGCGATCACGATAAGCAGCGCGCCCGAAAGCACGGCAAGCAGCCGCTGCGCGACGCTGTCCCCAGGACGCAGCCTGTGCATGACGAGCGCGCCGGCGGCGCCGGCGAGGCCGCCGAGGAACACATACGTGGTGACGCGGCCCAGATTGTAGAGAAGTTGTCGGCGCAACAAGGACCGCCCGTGCGCGACGCACAGCGCGCAGGCAAAGCCGCCGCACATGCCCACACAATGCACGCTGCCCACGAAGCCCGCAGCGAACACGGCGAGGTAAAACGCGAGGTCAGACACTCGAAGGCCTCGCTGCGGCTAACGCTTCAGCGTCAGCACCGCTACCCAGACAAGGAAGCCCACGGTAGCGACCGCGACCAGCTCCCATCGCCACCCATTCGATCACGCTCATTGTCATTTCGCCCAGAACACCGTCGCGGCGACGTTGAAGACGAGCTCCGACGCCAGGAACGCCAGGTTGAGCAGCAGCGAGATACAAGATGATCCTCACGATCTGCATCTTTGCTCCTCCTCAGTAATCGAGACCCGGCCCCAGCCCGCCCCAGTGGGTAACGAGGTAATAAAGTCCCCATACGAGCAGCACCAGGTAAACGACCGCGAGCCACCAGTCGACTTTCCCGGGTCGGTCCGTGATCTCGCCGCCGGCGTACTGCCCGACCTCTTCATGCTGCTCTTTCGTCGGTCTCTCCATCGTCTGGAACCTCGCGTCGATAAACCTCACGGGCCACGTCCTCTACGTTCGTGAACTCACCGGAGAGCGCGGCCCATATGAACACGCACAGGGCGCCCAGCCCCATGAAGAGCGCCACCAGAAACTGAATCGCCGTGAGCTCGAACATATCGGCTTCCTTAGCGACTTACTGTCCTGCCGCCGGACGTCGTCTCGATGCCGTGCTTGGCTGCCCACGCCTCGCCGGCATAGTGCTCGGCCACTTGCACGCGCCCGCCGCGTGGCTGGTACGCGAGGCGTGAAGAGTCGGCCTTGAGCTGCGGGTTGTTCAGCGCCGCGCGGTCCTCGGCAGCAAGCTTGAGCGGTTGTCGCGTCAACGGATCGGTGAAGGCTGAGAACGTAGAGCATGTAATAGGACAACGCCCAGCGTTCCTCCTCGCTCCAGACTGTCCCCGTAGGACGGCATCGGCGTTCCACTCAGACCCGTGCTGATCGTGCGAAAGATGTCCTGGACCGCCGGGCCCGATTTGAACTGCCCGGCGGTGAGATTGGCGGGCGGGATGGGAAAGCCGAAGTCGTCCTCGAGACCCTCCGCTTTCTCGCCATCACCCTTGCCGGTATCGCCGTGGCACTCCCAGCACTTCGCCTTCTGCCACACGTCCTTGCCTTGAGCGACGATCTGCTCCGAGGGCTCCGGCGGGGCGCCGACGTAGATCGGGGGCGAGACCGGCTCCTCGACGAAGTAGAAGTATGGTTTTTGCGGATCGCTGCGGTCCGCCGCCAACTCGTACTTGACGTACTGGATCACGGCCAAGCGGTCCTTCTCGGGCAGCTCGTGCCAGGACGGCATTGCGGTCCCGCGCACGCCGCGCGCGAGCACGCGCAGCAGATCGCCATCTGTAGGGAGCGAGCCCGTCGGCGTTGTGCGGAACTTGAAGACTCCCACAGTGAACGCCCGCGGCCGGACTTTGTGCAGGAAAGTCGCGGCCGGGCCGTTGCCGTCGCCTTTCTCGCCGTGGCAACCCACGACAGCGCCGTTCGTAGACCGCCTTGCCGTACTCGATCCACTCCTCGGACCGCGGGAGCGACATCTGCGCGACGTCGAGCCGCTGCGGTTCGAAGAGATCGCGCCAGTTGCCGCGGTTCATGCCGAGCTTCTGGACATACGCGATCGAGCCCGCGCAGATCCTCGGTCATGCCCACGAGCTGCACGGTGTCGCCCGTGTACTCCTCGTTGGGCGTGAAGATCACGGGGCGCTTGCCATATGCCGGCACGAACGTGAGGCCTTCCGGATTCGGCGTGAGCCGAATCTCCTCCTCGCTGTCGAACTTGAACAGCTTCTCGGTCAGCGGCGTCTTCTCGAGCGTGCGCTCGCCATTTTTCTCGACGACCTTCACCGGACCATAGGGGCCGTCGAACAGGTAACGGAAGCTCGGCATGATCGAGTCGGGCACGACCATGCGCGGGTTCCAGAAGTGCGCGAGGTGCCATTCGTCGCTGAACTTCATCCCCACGCGCGTGAGGTCCGGGCCAATGCGGCGTGTCGAGAAGAGGTGAGGCCGTCGAAGGCGTATTCACCCGCCTGCGAGACCGGTCCCCATCGACGCGTCTCACCCGTGACCGGGCGCACATACTGCGAATGGCAGTACCAACAGCCCTCGATGACGTAGACCCGACGGCCGCGTCGTTCCAGTGGCGTGTAGTCGCTCGCTTCCGACACCGTCCACTTGAGCTCGCCGAGGTCGGTGCGCACGACGCGAGTCACCTTCGTATCGCGCGACTGCGGCTGCAGCGCCGGCAGCACGCCCTGAGTGAAGATCGCGAGCGTAATGAAGAAGAACCCCGCGCCAAGCGCGAGATGCCTCAGTCTCAGCATTCGAGGGTTCGCGTTTATGGCGCTACCTCGCCGGGTCGCAGCGGCTCGATGGACGTCGGCTCAGCTCGCGCCAGGCGCGGCGCCGGTCGAGGACGGTACGCGCAAGGTTATAAACGAGCAGGGTTATGCCAAGGTCCATGGAAATCCCCGACAGCGTGCGCACCAGCCAGTAGGGCTTCATCGGGTTGACGCTGTCGAGCCATTCAACCGCGCTCATCCACGCAAACCCTTGCTGCAGCCCTTGCGCCGAGAGCCCCAGGCCCATGAGCGAGATGCCCGCCGTGATCAACCAGAAAGACCAATTGGCGAGCTTGAACGACCAGAGCTCGCGCCCGTGGATCCTGGGCCATGTGTAGATGAGCCCCCCGATGGCCCAGACCACGAAGGTGCCGAACACCGTGAGGTGCGAGTGCGAGATCACGAAATCGGTGAAGTGCGTCGGTTGCTGAATCGCACGCAGCGCCTCAGTCGATCCCTGGAAGCAACCGAACAAGTACATGACCGAGCCCATGATCAGGAACTTGGCTGGCAGGTTCTGCCCGAAGGTGGCCCAGCGCCCTTGCATCGTTCCGAAGAAGTTCACGAGCACCGTCCAGACCGGAATGATCAGCAGCATGGACGTGACGATGGAAATGGTCTCCGCCCAGTCGGCGATCGGGCTGTAGAGATAGTGGTGGATGCCGACGAACGGATAGAAAAGAGCGAGTGACCAGAATCCGACGAGCGACAGCTTGTGGCTGTAGACCGGATTTCTGGCGGCGACCGGCAGGAAGTAGTAGATGAGCACGTAGCCGGCCGGCGTGATCCACAATCCCACGATGTAGTGAATGAAGAGCCCATGGAACGCCGCGTTGTTGGTGCCATGCAGCGTGTACGGGACCATGTAGGTGCCCATGATCAGGTTGATCACAGTCCAGACGAAAGTGGCGATCAGGTACCAGGTGGCGACGTACAGGCGCTGGAATCGCCGCCGCGCGATCGTGATCAGGAACTGCGCTGTAAGCGCAGCGATCACGATCAAGAGGAGCGTGTCGATGACGATCGGAAACTCGCCCGCCTCGAACCCCTGGTTGTAACCCAGAAGGAGCGAGGTGAGCCCGGCGAGGACGGTGAGATTCCACACCCACACGAGCGAGTAGCCGAGCCGTGGCCAGATCAACGTGACGCCTGCGAGTCGCGGCACGATGTAATAGCAGAGTCCAATGAACAGCGTGGAGAAGGCGCCGAAGATCACGCCGTTGACGTGCACCGGCCGTAACCGCCCGAACTGCACGTATGGCGAGACGCCCAGATAGTCCGGGAATGTGAACATCCCGGAGATCAAGACCCCGACCGCCGGCATGAACATCAGCCACGCCATGCCCCAGAGCAGCCATTGACGGATCAACTGCGGATCGATGAGCTCGTCAAGGTTGACGCTGGTGGTCTCGTCAAGGTTGACGCTGGTGGTCGTTGCCGCCATCGCTCCTCCTCGCAGCGAGGGTCGAGTCCGTTGTGTCGCGCGCCTCAGCGCGTCACGATTCAGTGCCTGCCCGGGTCGAGCTTCGAGCCTCGGTTCGACCAGTAGATGTAGGTCTCGAGCGCCTTCATCGCCGGGCTGTTCGGGTCGATCTTTTCGCCCTGATTCGGCTTCTCGATGCACCAATTGATCATGTCCCGCAGCGTCGCGAACTCTTCCATCTGTTCCTGGAACTTCGGGAACTCGTACGGGTGTGTGTCGGACGCGTACGGATGGCACATGGCGCACGCCATACCTGTAGTCGAGAGCTTCACGCCCAGCTGCTTCTCCGTTTCCGCGTCGCCGTGGAACAGGAGGTCGCCGATGCGCACCTGCTCCTTGAACTCTGCCTCATAGGCTTGCAGCTCCTTGGCAGAGTGTGGCTTTTCGTGTGCAGCCACCTGAGCGCTGCCGACCAGGAGCGTGACGCAGAAACTCAATGAGGCGCCCGCACCGAGACGCGCATAAGCGATCCGTTTGTGGTTCATGACCCATCCCCTCTCTACAGTGAAGTCGCGGACTGCAGGTGCGCCACGCTCTCCCGTGTGATGCCTTGAGTAAGGCCAGAGGCGATCCGCGACGCGGGGGCTCAGGATCTGGTTCACGTTGTCCCCTGTACCGGAATCCACTGCCGTCTCGGCCACGACCGTCTTGGTCTTTCGCCACATGACGTACTCGTTTTCCATGCGCGTCCCATCGAAGGTCAGCCGGCTCCAGCCGACGCCATCGAAGTGATTGCCCGGATTGGCGCGCACCATTGCCTTGGTCAGCGTGGGCACACCTTCCGGCGCGTACGGCCACGGCCAGGACGTGGCAAGCATGCCGATGGAGCGCATGCTGCCGATCTCGTTGTAGAGCACCTGGTGCGTGTGACCATGAATATTCGTGACGTTCTTGTAAGGCTTGATCACCTCGTGAAGCTCGCGCCAGTCGCGAATCCAGAAGTTCCACGGCGGGTAGTACTCGTAGAGCGGGTTGTGGCTGAAGAGCACGATTGGCTTGTCCTTGCCCCAGCCGGAGAGCGTCTTGTCCAGCCACGAGAGCTGCTCCGGGCCCAGGCCGGCCCAGGCGCCGGCGACCGAGCCATCGAGGGTCGCCATATGGCCCATGCGCTCTTTGGGGCTCATCTTCTTGGCCGACCAGTAGTCCGGCGCGCGGCTGACGGTGTCGAGGCCGACGAAGCGGACGCCCTTGTGATCGAAGGTCCACGGCGCCTTGCCGAAATTGCTCGTCCAGAGCTTGCCCATGTCGAGGTACCAGTCGTGCTCGCCCGGGATGAAGTGCTTCTTGATCTGGACCTCCTTGAGCAGCTCCGCACCCAGCTTGAGCTCCACCGGATCAGCGAGCTGAGCAAGGTCGCCCCCGAACATCAAGAAATCGGCAGGCGGGTTGAGGGACTGGATTTCCTTGATCGCCCGGACAGTTTTCTCGACGAAGCGCTCATTTACGTCCCTGGGATAAAGATGCGTGTCGGAGAGCCAGGCGAATTGGAACCTGTCTTGTGCATGGGCGACTTCGATGGTGTTGAGGAGCGGGAACCATCCATAGGTCGCCCCTGTGACCACCACTCCGGTCAGCAAGGATCGATGCAGGAAGATCCGGCGTGTGATGTTGACTGATCTGTCCGGGTGTTCTCCCGGTTTGCGCAACTCCCTGTCCATCTCGCGCCGCAGAGATTCAATCTCGCTCATGACTTTTCCCCCTGGAAGTGTCGTGCGCAGAACGGCTCACTGCTTCAAGTCGACTTTGACGTCTGTTGTCTCCTTGGGCTTGACCGCAACCGGCGTCTCGATCGGCCCGGTATGCCGCTGATAGACGACCAGTTGTAGTTGCCCGGCGGCACGTCTTTGATGGTGAAAGCGCCGTCCGCACCCGTCACAGCATGGTATGGATGGTCCGCCACGTAGACCGTGGCATGCATGTGGCCGTGCTCGTCGCACTCGACTCTGACGATCCCCGATCGAGGGAGCTCCTTCGTGACGCGCTGCCCCTGGTTCGGCAGAGCGACATTGAAGGCCGTCCGCTTGCCGTAGAAGCCGTGCGTGTTGTGCAGCACCGGATCAGAGTTGACGATCTCGATCGGCCCAGGCGCAACGATCTGCGATTCGGGAACGAAGCTGCATTTCTTGTTGTCGATGACCGCCGGCTTCGCCGGCTTGGACATCGGCGGCACCTTGGCGACGCCTTCGATATAAACGATCGCGTCCTTTACGCCTTTGTTCGCGTCGACGACGATCTGCGGCTCACTGTGCGGCTCGCCGCAGATTTCCGGGTCTTTCGGGATCACCTTTTTCGTCGGCACGGCGCCCGTGTACACGACCGCACCCTTGATGACGCCGCCTTCCTGTGATCCAGCCGGAGGCGAATAGGCGGTGACGAATGCGATGGCGAGCGTGCTCACAAGCGCCGCCGATCGCGCTGCAGCCGATGCGTTCGGGGTTGCCAGCATTGGGCCTCCCCCTTGCTTGACTCGATTCAATATAGACCAAGTCTACGAGCGGCGAACTCTAGACTCGCGGCGCAAGCGCCGAAATTGCGCCATTGCGAGCAGCGGTCCGTAGTTGTCGCAGCTGCGGCCGCGCAACTCGCAACTGATCGTGAAAATATTTCAGGAGGCGAGCTGACGTCGCCACGCTGATGAGCGCTGCGAATGGCGCGCTGGAGCGCTCGTTCAATGCGTGCAACGCGCGAGCTGGATCTCAACTACACAAATGACGCGCCACTGGCTCGGGATTCTGTATGGCGCAGGGAGCAAGCCGCGGACGCGGCAGGCAAGCCGACAGAGTCGGCAGGTCAGAACTTCTTGCTTGCCGGCGGAGCCGCCTTGCTTGCCGTCAGGCAATGTTGCCGACGGCTTGCCTGCCGCAGGCTTACTTGCCGACGGAGTCGGCTTGCTTCTGTGGTTTTGCTTGCCGGCGGAGCCGGCTTGTTGCCGTCAGGCATGCTGCCGACGGCTTGCCTGCCGAGCTTGCTTCCGACGGAGTCGGCTTGCTCTGTGGTTTTGCCTGCCGACGAGTCGGCTTGCTCTGTGGTTTTGCCTGCCGGCGGAGCCGGCTTGCTTGCCGTCAGGCAATGTTGCCGACGGCTTGCCTGCCGCAGGCTTACTTGCCGACGGAGTCGGCTTGCTCTTGGCTAGGTCATTCCAATGCTGCTTGCGCCGTCGCGAAAGAGCGCGGCGCCGTGCGCGTCGAATCGGAAGGCGGTCGAGGAAGTCAGTGACGGTGTAGTGCGGCAGCGTCTTGCGGATCGCGGCGGCATGCCCGCGCGCTTCGTCGAACCGACCTGCGAGCGCCAGGCTGTAGGCGGCGATCGCGAGGATGTGGGCATGCGCGTTGGGGCGGGCCGCAGCTTTGCTCGCCCATTCGGCGGCTTCCTCGAAGCGACCCAAACGGACGAGCGACATCGCGCGTGCGCCAAGCATGGCGAAGAGCAGCGGATCGAAAGGACTCAAGTCTCGCGAGTGATCGGCGGCCGAGATCGCCGCATGCGGATCGCCGGCCTGCGAATGCACGAATGAAAGCGCGTAATGACCCAGTGCGAAGTTCGGACTCAGGTCGATCGCTCGTTCCAGCTCAATGACGGACTGGTGCTGGTCGCCGCGCAACCACAGCGCGCGGCCCATCGCCCAGTAAGCGGCCGGATCGCGATCGTCGGCCTGGAGGCTTCGTCCCGCCGCTTCGAACGCCAGATCGATCTGCGGCGCGCGCTCCGCCCAGCCCTGGAATGCATTCTGAAAGTGCGTGAACGACAGCCCGGCGTGGGCGCGCGCGAACGTCGGATCGAGGCGCACGGCGGTCTGGAAGAAATGTTGCGCAAGCTCGTTGTCGGATCTGTTGAATCGATACATGTGCCACAGCCCGCGGTGATGCGCCTCCCATGCGTCCAGCGAATTCGGCGGCTTCAGGATCGCGCGATTGCGCTCCGTCGCCTCGATCTCATGAACGACGGAGCGACGATGTGGCCGGCGATCTCCTCCAGAACGATAAATGCGTCGTCGGTCTTTCGGTCGAAGATCGTCCGCCCAGATGATTCGCGCAGTCCGCGTCTCCACCAGCTCGACCATACCGTGATGCGCTCACCGAGCCGCCGCACCGAACCGCTGACAATGTAGTCGACATTCAACATCCGGCCGGCCGCCTCTGCGCCGATGCTGCGCTCATGCAGCGCGAAGACGCTGCCCTGCGCAATGACGAACAGACTCCGCAGCTTGGCAAGCTGGGTGATGACGTCGTGTGCGAGCGCATCGCCGGCGCCGCCGCGAACGTCCGCCGCCGTGGACTGGTCTGCAAAGGGCATCACGGCGATGGAAGCGCGTCGCGGGACAGCGGCCGCGGACCCTCGCTCGCAGCGCTCGCGGGGGCGACGCTCGACGCCGCTTGTCTTCGCGGAGCAGAGGCGAGCGCTAGCGCGCAGCGCCAGACTTCGCGCAGGGGAGCGCAGTCCACCCCTTCAGCCTCGAACAGCCGCGCGGCCCCCAACAGATGCTCCTCGCCTTCCCGCCTTCGCCCGAGGCGCGCAAGCGTCGTCAGGAGACGCTCGTGGGCGCTACGGTCGAACGGCGCCGACCGGAGCCATCTGTCCAGATAGGCGAGCGCCTCTTCATCGGGAACGTTCTTCGCCAGACTTTCCAGCAATGCGGTGTAAGCGCCGCGGAACCGTCGCCGCTGAGCGATGAGCCAGCCCTCGAAGAAAGGACTGCGTTCGATTTCGAACCCTTCGAGGAAGTCCCCTTCGAACAGGGCGAGCAGCGCTTGCTGCTGTTCCGGCGAAAGCGTCGCTACGCCGGCCTCTGTCGCACGCACGATCTCGAGCGCATCGACGAAGCAATCGGCAAGCGCGAGCTGCACCGCGTCCTCGCGCGTGATGACGCGCCGGCGGCCTGCTTCGTCAACGAGGCTCCGGATCTTGCTCAGGCACCAACGCAATTCGCCGCGTGGATCATCGGGCGCGTCCCACAACAGTTCGCAAAGCTGACTTCGCGTAACAGGCCGCGGCGCCAGCGCCAGGTAGGCGAACAGCGCGCGCGCCTTGCGCGACGCCGGCAAGGTGAGGGTCTGACCATTGCGTTGAATCGCCAACGACCCGAGCAGTCGGATGTGGATCGAAGCGTTGCGGCGGGCGTCCAGATCTTCACCTTTTACGACCGTTTCCACGCCAACTCCCACGCTCGTTGCCACGCGCTCCGCCTACGGTTGATCAATGAGTCGCGGCGCGCACGGCGAACGGACCGGAGCATGGCCGCCAGGGAACCTCTGCATACGCAGCATCTGAGACCTTATCCGGGCCGTAAAGCCCAGACCCTTCAAGAAGTTACATCGTCAACAGCCCGCAGGCTCGCTAAGTCTACCGGGACACCCTCATGAGGAGACAGAGCATGAATACCGCCGCCGCCATCAACCGCCCTCCCGAGCCGACGGGCCACATAGACCTCACGGCGCTCAAGGCTCGCCAGCAGTCGGCGTGGTCATCCGGCGACTACGCCGTCGTCGGTACGACCTTGCAGATTGTGGGCGAGGAGCTGTGCGAGGCGCTCGACGTACGCTCGGGACACACAGTGCTCGACGTCGCGGCCGGCAACGGCAACGCCTCGCTCGCTGCGGCGCGCAGATGGTGCAATGTCGTTGCAACCGACTACGTTCCCGCGTTGCTCGAGCGCGCCCGCGAGCGCGCCGCGGCCGAGCGTCTGGAGATGGAGTTCCGCGAGGCCGATGCGGAGGCGCTGGCGTTCGCAGACGAAAGCTTCGACGTCGTCGTCTCCACGTTCGGCGTGATGTTCGCGCCCGATCACGAACGCGCCGCGGCGGAGATGGTTCGCGTCTGCAAGTCCGGCGGCAAGATCGGTCTTGCAAATTGGACGCCCGAGGGGTTCATCGGCCAACTCTTCAAGACGATCGGGAAATACGTCCAGCCGCCGGCGGGCGCCGAGTCGCCCGCCCTGTGGGGCGTCCCCTCACGCATCGATGAACTGTTCGGACCGTACGCCGCGTCGAT
Source organism: uncultured Gammaproteobacteria bacterium (assembly GCA_963723505.1). Classification (GTDB taxonomy): domain Bacteria; phylum Pseudomonadota; class Gammaproteobacteria; order Steroidobacterales; family Steroidobacteraceae; genus Steroidobacter. Next base: position 163,687 of record CAVRQU010000010.1, on the reverse strand, counting down.
TGAAACGACGCCCCGCGACTTCGTCTTCCGCTACCGATCGCCGCAGCATTGGCTCGACGTCTTCCGGACGTACTACGGTCCAGTACTCAAGGCGTTCGCGGCGCTCGAGACGACGCAGCAAGCGGCGCTGCAGAAGGATCTGCTTGCGTTGATCGATCACTTCAATCGCGCGGCGGACGGCTCGATGGTCGTGCCGAGCAGGTATCTGCAGATTGTGATTACGCGGCGGTGATGGGACGTCGGCGGCGCCTGGGCCAATGGCGCACTCCTACGCGCCAACCCGGCTCGGGGCTTGGGGCGTGGGGCTCGGGCAAGCACGAAGAGTGCCTTTCTCTGGCCCAAGCCCCGCGCCCCGAGCCCAAGTCCGACATCCAATGAGCTTGAGTAAGCGTTCTCTCATCAGATGTGAAAGGAGTAAAGCCATGTCGCTTCGCATCCCTGCACTCGCTTTCCTTGTCGCTTTATCGCTGTCGATGACGTCCGGACAGAGCATCGCTGAGGAGTCGCCTGCGGCGAACACGTTCAGGGACGCTCAGCTCAAATGGGGTCCTTGTCCCGCATTCATGCCGAAAGGCTGCGAAATCGCCGTTCTTCATGGCGATCCGGCCAGTGACAATGCGGATGTCTTTTTCAAGATTCCGGCGAACGCCAAAATCCCAGCTCACGCGCATACGTCGGCAGAACGCATGGTTCTCGTCTCGGGCGAGCTGCAGGTGACCTACGACGGCCAGAAGCCCGTCACTCTGAAGCCTGGGATGTACGCGTACGGGCCGCCGAAGCTGGCGCACGAGGCTTCCTGCGCGAAGGCGGAAGCCTGCGTCCTGTTCATCGCCTTCAATTCACCGATTGACGCCTACGAAACGGCGCTCGGGAAGCATGAGTGACGGCCTTTCGAAGGCACAATCAGCAAGCCGCGGACGCGGCAAGCAAGCCACTCCGGGAAGACGACTACGTCGTCGAGGAAGACGCTTCGCGTCGAGGTAGACAAACGTGTTGTCGAGAGGATGCCTCCGGCGTCGGGACAGAATTCTGACTCGATGACCGAAGGTCGTCTCACCCGACTCGGTCCGCTCCGACTCCGTCCTCCTCGACGAGCAAGGCTCGTCTTTCTTGAGGAGGCGGTGGCTTGCTTGCCGACGGTAGTCGGCTTGCTCTGCTGGTCTTGCCTGCCGGAGGCTTGCCTGCCGACGCAGTCGGCCAGCTCTTCGATGAGGGAACGTTTCGTCTCAGTCAGCGATGCAGGCTGACCCGCGCGCGTGAAAATCCGTGTCGCATGCCCAGTTGTTCCCCGAATAGTCAAGGTGAGCATTCGCCGGAATCTGCAACGCCACGCAGGCGGAATTCTCTTTCCGGAAGCCCCGCTCGCAATTCCAGTCGGCGCCGCGGGAATCAAGATAGGCGTCCTTCGGGACGTCGACGGCTGTGCACCTTTCGCCAACCTGTCTGAACCCACGCTCACATTTCAAGGCGTCTCCTGAGCGCGTCAGGAAGCCATTCAGCGGCACACTGACGGCGACGCATGCTGCGTCGTCGGCAAGCCGAAACCCGCGATCACATTCCCAACCCAGACCATAGGAGGAGTCGATCGAGTGCGCGTTGGCTGGGATTACTATTTCTGCGCAGGCATCGCTGACTTCTCGATAACCGCGATTGCATCTCCAACCCGGGCCGTGGGAATCATCCGTGTAAGCGTTGTGGGGAACCTCCACGAGGACGCATTCATTCCGCACCACCAGGTAGCCGCGATTGCACTTCCAGCCGTTGCCGGAAGAATCCAGGTACCCGTTCGCAGGCACTGCGACAGGAACACAGGCGTCGTCGACTCGCTGGAATCCTCTGACGCATATCCAATCGGATCCATAGCGACTCGCTCTCGCATGCTCCGGCAGCCTGCTCGATCCGCCCGGGGCGCCCACTGCACCGGATGCAACAAGCACAAGAAGGACAAATGCGAAGGCGCGCGGTTGTCGTGTTGTGATCAACGGAGGATCCTTCGCTGACCAGCAGCGTGGTTCGAAGCAGCGGCGCTATAAGACCAGAGGGCTCTTCGCTGACGTCGCCGCGTCGCGAGCACGAGCGCTTTCAACTCCTCGCGCAGGCATGCAATGTCCTCGTCCGTCGCAGAGCCTGGCGGCAACTGGTTCATCGACCGGTTCCCGGCGGCGCGAATCAGCATCGCCAGGCTGAACAATCGACGCTGCCGCGTGCGACCATGAGTTGCCGCCATTCGATCCTTCATGCAAACGACCCCGCGCGCAGGAAGCCGAGCGCGCCTGCGTTGAGCGGCCAGCGTGCGTTGGCCCTCGTCTCTGCGGCACGCACGTCCCACGGACCCTGGGACCTCCGTGTGACACAGCAGAATCCCTGCAACCGTCCGTCCCGAAGAACCAGCGGGTCAATGACAGTCGTGCCCCAGAAGACCGCGCCGCCCGGTCGCCGTCGCCATCCCTGTTGCACGCTGCTTCCGTCAGCAACCGCCACCTGCAGATCGCGCAGCGGGAGACCGCTCGAGATGTCCTCTAGAACGTAGAACTGGGACACGTGACGGTCCATGACGTGGCCGGCTGCCTGCTCGCCATCGTCAGTGAGGTCATACCAGGCGACGACGACGCCCGTTGGATCGAGCATCGCTAGTGAACACTGCCCGGCATTCACGCCCATGGCCGAGTACATCTGCGCGCCCTTTCTCAGTAGCACTCGGCGGCGCCATTTTCGAATCTTCTCGCCGCGGTCATCTGCCGGCTGAACTGCTTCGTTGGCCAATTTGACCGGCTGTCCGGCCTGAGCGCTTCCGACGGCGGTCAGGCCAGCGTTGCTCGCCGGCGTCGCTGGTGCAGAACTCAAATCAGCATCAGGGGTCGCGGGCGCTGCAGCATCTGCACTTCGATACGCAGTGTTGTGTCCCAATTCCCGGAACCTTCGACTCTTATGCTTCCAACTCATACGCCTCTCCCGGACAACGCGTCGCACGCACACTATGCGGGCTCGGGCTGCAGTGCGTCGGTGCGCCAACGAACACAGTGCACCACCAGGCTGGGGCGCAGAAGCGATGCGCTACCTGCTGGTTAACCGCGATGCGATGCGCCGCGGTCCGAAGCGAATATGCGTTGATACATTTTGTTGCCCTGCTGATAGCAGCGACACGACGCCTTCTGCAGGCCTGCGCCATCAAGGATCGAAATTTCCCCGCGGATGTAGTCGATCAGACCGCGCTCGTGCAATGAACTCGCGGCTCGCGTGACCCCGACACGCCGTACGCCGAGCATGTACGCGAGAAACTCATGTGTAAGGTGAAACTTATCGGAATGGGCGCGATCCCGGGACAGCAGCAGCCAACGAGCGAGGCGCGCCTCAACTAAGTGGTAACGCGTACAAGCGGCCGTTTGCGCGAGCTGGCTCATCAGAACATAGATATAGCGATTCAATCCTTGTCGCAGCGTCGCGTTCTGTTCCCAGTGACGGCGGAAAACCGTTGCGCTCATTCTCAGTGCGGGGCCCGCACCCTGCACCAGGGCGTGTTGAGGCGAAATATCCACACCGAGAACCAGGGAAGTTCCCAGCATGCCTTCGTCACCCACGATGCCGACCTCCAACCTTGCGCCGTCATCGAGAGTAGTCACCAGCGAAATGAAACTCTGGGTTGGAAAGTAAACGTGGCGAATCCGCTCGCCTGATTCGCACAGCACGTCGGCGAAACCAAGCTCAACCTGGTCACAGCTCGCCAGAAAGTCTTTGCGACTCCGATCAGGCAATGCAGCAAGCAGACGATTTTCCGGCGCCGAGTGTTTCGATGCCTTCATTGGGCCTCTCGCGAGCCGGGTGAAAATCCGGACTCGCGTTCTCAAGACTTCACTATACGCGCGGGGATTCTGATGCTATGTGCGGTCGCGTACATGAGCGCAGGAATCGGCGACGTGCGTGCTCAAGATGACCGGCAGCCGAGTTGTGTACGGTAGCGTACAGACCGCCAACATTCATCGGTTGAGAATTTTTCTACGCATGCACGCGCTATATCCGCATGTCTGCCCCCCCTTCCTCGACGATCTTCAGACGTAAGCCTCCATGAATACTGAGTGGTTATACGGTCTCATTAATCTGACGTTTCTGGGCTACGCGGCGATCACCGCTGCAATGGTGCAGACCACCATCATGGCGGTCACCCTTTATCTGCATCGCGACGCCGCGCATCGCAGCCTTGATCTGCATCCCGTCTTGCGGCACTTCTTTCGATTCTGGATCTGGTTGACTTCCAGCATGCTGACCCGCGAATGGGTGGCGGTGCATCGCAAGCATCATGCGTTCGCGGATAGACTCGGCGATCCGCACAGTCCCGTGAATGAAGGTCTGAGTCGCATTCTGCTCGAAGGGGCGGAATTGTATGCACGTGAGGCCCGCAATCCGGATACACAGGAGAGCTACGGCAAGGGGACGCCCGATGACTGGATCGAGCGCCGCATCTATTCTCGCCACCGCAACGCGGGAATTGTCGCCTTCGTGGTGCTGGAGCTCATGCTGTTCGGCGTGCCTGGAATCATCATGATCGCTGTGCAGATGCTCGCGATGCCGGTGCTCGCGGCCGGCGTCATCAACGGCGTGGGTCACAGCATCGGCTATCGCAACTACGAGGTCGAGAATGCTTCCACGAATATCATTCCGTGGGGGATGATCATCGGCGGAGAGGAATTGCATAACAATCACCACGCGTTTCCTTCATCCGCGAAATTTTCCATGCGGCCGTGGGAATTCGACGCGGGGTGGTTATGCGTGGTCTGTCTGAAATCGCTGGGCCTCGCGAAGGTGAAGCGTGTCGCGCCCGAACCTCGCGTCATCGGCGTCGGACAGCAACCCGATCCCCATGCGGTCTACGCAGTCATCCAACACAGGATGCACGTGCTCAGGGCCTATGCCGTGCAGGTGGTCGCGCCGGTCCTCGAATGCGAACTTCGCAGAGCGTCACGAAGGCAAGCGGCTCGCGTATTCCGCAAGCTCCTTATATCCAGTCCTGTGCTGCTGGATACCGGCGCTCGACACCGATTGCAGGAACTGCTTGACGCCTACCCGGCGCTCAAGACTGTTCACGATTGCCAGCAACAATTGCGGCAACTGTGGGAAACGGTCAACCCAAGCAGGGACGATGTGCTGAGAATGTTCAGGGAGTGGTGCGTACGAGCTGAAGCGAGTGGAATCAAGGCGCTGGAAGATTTTGCGGGCACGCTGCGCCGTTTTTCGTTTGCTGCGGAGAAATAATCCCAACACTTGTGTGCGGTGGCGTACAGCCATAGGGATAGTCCGGTATGTACCCTTTGCAATGGTGAGCGCGACCTCAGAAGCGCCGTAAGGCGGCCACACAGACGTGATCACACCAATCGAGTCGCAGGCCGGGGAGCAAGTCCGTGAACACCGCAAGCACTACAGACGTCGGAATGCGACCGGCCGATCTCCTTACGACCAACGCATTGTCGCGGCGGCCAGCACGCGCGCCTGACTTGCAAGCCGAGGCAGCGGCATTTTGCGACGTGTCGAAGATTCTGGCTGATGATCCGCGCGCCGCCGTGCGGCAACTTCTCGAAATAGCGCTGCGTCTGTGCAACGCAGGCAGCGCGGGCCTGAGCTTGCTGCAGCCCCATGACGCAGGTCAAACAACCGTTCGCTGGGCGGCAATCGGTGGAGCGCTGGCCTCACATGAAGGCGCCGACACGCCGCGCGATTTCAGTCCCTGCGGCCTCTGCCTTGATGGCGGCGTGACGATTCTCGTATCACGGCCGGAGCGGGTATTCACCTACTTGCGCGAGACTCGGCCTTCGATCGTTGAAGACTTGATCGTTCCTTTGTACGACAACGCCAGGAAACCGCTGGGCACGTTCTGGATCGCCCACCACGACTCCGCGTCCCGTTTTTGCTCCGACGATGCGCGCATCATGGAGCAGCTTGCGATTCAATTGGTGCTGGCTGTGAAGCTCCTGCAACAGGCACGCAAGCATCGGTATGCATTGGCCCTGCTCGAATCGCATCAAATGGCGCAGCGAAACCTTCTCGCGCACGATCTGGCCGAAGAACGGAGCCTCCGCGAACAGGCCGAGGCGTCAGAGAGCGGAATCCGGCAGGCGCTGGTGTTCAAGGACGCTGCGATTCATGAAGCACATCATCGGGTCAGGAACACCCTGCAAATAGCTGCGAGTCTTTTGTCGGTGCACGCGCGCGCGGCTCCTTCTGTGCAAGTGCGCCTGGCCTTGCAGGAGAGCCATGAACGCCTGCGCCTCCTTGGCCACGTGCACGAACTGCTCTACGCGAGCGCCGACAGCACGCAGGAAATCCTCATGCCGACGCTGCTTGGGCGAATGAGCGATGCTCTGCGGCAGTCATTCGCTGAAATGTCAGGCCGCGTGCGGCTGCAAGTCACATCCGAACACATCATGCTCTCTCCGGACGACGCTATCCCGTTGGCCCTGCTGGCGAACGAAGTCATGACGAACGCCTATAAACATGCTTTCCCGGAGGGTTGCTCGGGAGAGGTGGCCATCGATCTGCGTTACGCGCCTGAGAACGCGCTGATTCTGCAAATCACGGACAACGGCATCGGTATGCGCTCGAGCAATGGTGAGAGCGGTCTGGGCGTGAAGCTCATCCGCACGTTTGCGGCGCAACTGGGAGGCACGCTGTCCTTTGCGAGGCCGGAGAATGCGGCGGGAACTGTGGTTACACTGACGATTCATCGTGGAGCAAAGCGCAGGCATGAGCCTGAGCGCGTCGAGTCCAATGTCGCTTCTACAATGTCGGCTCTCTAGCCGTCACCCGATGCGCTCGTGCGATATATAAGTAGGCGACGGCTCGTCGCGCACTGATCACTTCAGTTGCATGTCGTTCTTGACTGAGGCGACGCCATTGACTGAGCGCGCCACTCGCATCGCCGTGCCGATATCCTCGCTAGCACGAATGAACGTAACTCGACTACCGCAATGCACTTCGCCGGAAGACGTTGACCAGGGTCAGGAGGATGACTGCTCCCGCCAACGACAAGCCCGCGCCACTGAAGTTGCCCTGACTGATGATCGAGACTCCGACGAGCGCGCTAAACCATCCGCCGAGGACCGCGCCGATGATTCCGACCGCCATGTTGAGGAGAATTCCCTCCATGCCGTCGGTTCGCATAAACAGGCTCGCTACCCATCCGATCAGTCCGCCGATCACGAGCCAGATGATGATGTTCATAAAAGTGTCCTGTACTGCTATCAGAAGCTACGCAGCTTCGTGGCTGGCGGATCGTCGATATCCATTTCGACGTGACGGTTCTGCCGGTCATACACCAGACGAATGAGCATGCGCGGCTGCGCTTGAAGACGTCGGTGCGCGAACGTACATATGCTTCCTGTTCGCGCCAACGCAAACGGTGAACGCCTGCGTGCGATACCGCACCGATTACGCCACGGCTCTGGCGCAAACTACTGATTACATTCAACGGCGCCGATGCTCGGGGCGGGAAGCGGGGCGCCCGGAGGCACAGATCGATGGCCATCGAAGCCGAGCGCTGTCTGTATATCAGGCTCGGAAAAGCGGGTGAGTGGGCCGAGGAATGCCTCCGCGATGGGCAGCTCCGCCTCGGATATCCGGAAGTTTCTCACGAGTTCTGCCTCGACGGTCGGTGGACTCAGGTCGATTCACAGATCTTGCCGGAGAGCAAGGATCGGGAGGCTGTCGCGCGACACCGCAATCAGATTCGCGATTTTTACGAGGCCTCGGCAGCGGTGCTGTGGATCACGTTTGATGCTGAGGGCATGCGGTGGTGCTTTGCAGCTCCCGGGGTTTCGCTCCTGCCGGACGGCACGAGGGTTCGTTCCACAGTCGACGGGTGGCGCCAGACCGACATCAGGAATGAACCGCTGACGGAATCTCGATTGAGCGGCAGCCTCCTGGCGGTCCAGGCGTATCGGGGAACCATCTGCGCCGTCGACCAAACCTACGTCGTACCCAAGATCAATGGCGCCAATCCGCCGCTCGTCGATGCCGCGAGTCGCGCACTCACGACGCTCATCGAGGCGCTCCAGCCGATCGTCGAGCGGCTCCACGCCAGGGATCTCGAAGTCCTCGTCGACCTCATATTCCGGAACGCAGGCTGGAACCGTGTAGGCGTGCTTGCCGAGACAGAAACCGATATCGACCTTGCACTGGAATCCGCCGTGACGGGCGAGCGGATTGCAGTCGAGGTCAAAGCGCGCGCCTCGATCAGCGACTATCGCGATTATTCTGCGCGGTATGCCGCGATGGTCGGCTTCGATCGCTTCTACTTCGTGACCCACTCGGCCATCGCGGGTCTCGAAAAGGAAGGCGCGAGCGCTCGCCGCACTGGCGTCAACTTCTGGGGAAGCCGCAGCCTGGCGGAACGCGCCGCGCACAGCGGCCTCGCTCAGTGGCTGATCGATAAGTCGACCTGAGCGACTTTCCTCCGCAATGTAGAACCCAGGCCTCGTGTGTGAGCAGCCGAACGGCCGCGCACGGTAACGATCGTGACGAACGCGGCGCTCGTCGTATCGGAGACGACAAGCAAACGAATCAAGACGCAGTCAGGGCGGGCAACAAACGATCGGACTCCTTCTTGACCACGGCGTAGCACTCGCAAGTGCGGGCCTCGAGGCCAGGGCGATCGAGCACCTTGATGCGGCCGCGGCTGTATTGGATCAAACCTGCCTGTTGCAGATGGCCGGCGGCCTCCGTGACGCCTTCGCGTCGCACGCCGAGCATGTTGGCGATCAATTCCTGCGTCATGACGAGTTCGCTCGCGGTCAGACGGTCGAGACTCAGCAACAGCCATCGACACAGTTGCTGGTCCAGCGAGTGATGCCGATTGCAGACGGCGGTCTGCGCCATTTGTGTCAGCAAGGCCTGCGTGTAGCGCAGCAACAGGTGTTGCATGGCGCCGGCCCGAAGAAACTCTTCCTTGAGTAACTGGCCCGTCAGTCGATAGGCATGTCCTGCGCTCTGCACGACCGCGCGGCTCGGCGTGGTCTCGCCGCCCATGAAGAGTGAAACCCCGATGACGCCGTCATTGCCTACGACAGCGATCTCTGCCGAGGCGCCGTCTGACATGACGTAGAGCAAAGACACGATCGAATCCGTCGGGAAGTAGACGTGGCGCAATACGATGCCGGACTCATACAGCGCCTCACCCAGCGGCAGCGGGACCAGCGCCAGATGAGGCTGCAGACGTTCGAAATCCGTCGCCGGTAATACAGCTAACAGACGGTTTTGTCGGGGGTCATGAGCGGCTGGCATCGAATGATCTCCTGGCGCCTCCAGTGTAGCGCATACATCGTTCCCTCTGTTCCATAGCGCACAAATAGAGAACCTAAGTTCGCCAGCGCACCGATTCCGGTGCGGCTTCAGAGGACACTCCTACTCCTAATCGAACGGTCCCTGAAACTTGGCCGCTCGATCTTCGCCTGCGAGCGCCTTGCGCTATCGCAGCGCAAGGCGAGGCGGTGAAAGCCTATCTGATGGGGCAGGCATCAGCTCGACTCGACTGGCCGCTTTCGGCAAAGGCGAAAGCTCGCCGGTGGGAGACAACAGCTCCACCAGCGGCCGCCGGCAGAATCGACGCGTGGAAGTGATCATCGGAAACTTGTTTGTGTCATCGAGATAGTACGAGCGACCGAATGGAGACGCCCGTTATCGGTGGCCTGGAGGAAGCAACCATGGATGCAATTCATTTGACTCACGTGCAGCTTGCGAACGTCGAACCCGGATCACTGGTCCTCATCGGACCGACCGGCGCTGATGCTGAGCAATATTTCGCCATCGCAGTTCATCGAGCCGGGGAACCGTCCGCAGCCGCCCTGGTGTCCTTCAGGGCCGACCGTGGCGCCTTGCGAGCGGTACGAACGGAGCTTTCAGCCACCGAGGCGCCCGAGCGTTTCGTGCTGAGTCTGGGGCGGTGCTTTACCGTCGAGCCCAATCTGTTCGAGCAGGTACGGACAGACTTCCGTGAGGCGTCCACGCTCAGGCCAGGTGACTTGCTGGTGCATGATGCACAGCAGCTCCTCGTCGTTGCGCCCGCGAAAGACACGCCGCCCCTGGTCGTCGACCTGGCCGGAGGGGAAGTGACCGAATTGTCGGCGCCGTCAGTCGCGGTCGTCACGCACTGGAACATCTGTGTTCGTAATGCAGAGGACCAGAGAGTCTGCCTGGTCGACACGAAGTCGCACAAGCAAGTCGCTGACCCATCGATTTCGCGATTCCCTCGTCAAGCGCGCAAATGAGAGAGCTCGACGGCGGCGAAACTGACGTTCGGCTATGAGGGCGCAGCGATTGGCAGATCGTTGAAATTCGTTTCAGCGATCTGTCAGTCAACTGAACGGAGCGTATGTATGAAGCGGATCGGTATCGAGAAAAATGGGCGCGGGATCGGGATTGGGAGCGGGAACGTATTTTCAGACGTCTGGAGCACGGTTCCATGGCTCACCTTGCGCCGGCCTCGCGCTCACTATGACCAGAGGATCGACGGCGGCGCCGGGCAAGCGCAGCACCTGTCGGCGCATGCATCGCAGAATGAACGCACGGCCGCACGGACAGTCGCTGGCGCCGCGCAACAGCAAGGAAGGGAAGAAACGAAACAGCGAGGAGCAGCGCTGAGCGCCTGGGAAAACGAAGGCGGAAGAGAAGAACAAGAACAGTGACAAGGATTTTCGTCTGATGCATCAGCACGCGGTTTAATGCCGAGGCGGCGCGGCGTATCTTCCGCGACGAGCCGCCGACAATCACAACGTCCCGTGCGTTTCCATCCACATAACGCTCAGAGCTGCGACCGCAGGAGCAGCGCGAGCTGTTCATAAACCCGCCGCGTGCCCGAACGACGCGCCCATCGTCGCAGAACCATGCGTTTCGATTGGCTGATGTCCGTATCGATGTAGCCGATCTGTTCGCGTGCGAGCTCGGCGCTGAACACATTGAGATTCGCCTCATCGTTCAGGCGAAAGGAGCGATCGTCGAAGTTGGCCGAGCCCACCGAGGTCCACGTCTCATCGATCACCATGACCTTGCAGTGGATCATGGTCGGTTGATACTCGTAGATCTCTACCCCAGCGTTGAGCAGATCTCCATAGAGCGCCCGCGCCGCCCAGCGGCCTACGCGGGCATCGCTATAGCGACCGGGAACGACGATACGTACGCGCACGCCGCGGACAGAGGCGTCTATCAGCGCATCCACCGTGAGCTTATCGGGCACAAAGTACGCATTCTCGATATCGATCGATATTTGTGACGCTGTCAGCGCCAGCAAGACCATGAGATGCATACTTTCAGAACCCCCTACGGGAGAACTTCCGAACATCTGTGCGTCCATTTCGCCCATCGTCGGATGCGTTGTCGGAAAGTACTCTGAGCCATGCAAGACGCGACCGGTCGCTTTGATCCAGTTATCGACGAACACCGCTTGCATCTGCGAAACCACAGGTCCTTCGGCCTTGTAGTGACTCTCTCTCCAGTGCGCACTGTCGTGCCCATCGCCGGTCCACTCGTTGCCCATTCCTACGCCGCCTGTGAACCCTATCCGACCGTCGACAACCAGGACTTTGCGGTGTGTGCGATTGTTCAAGCGTCCAAGGTGGTACCAGGACAACTCATGGTAGAGCTGCAAGTCGCAGCCTGCGCTGCGGGTGGCAGTGAGGAGCGCGCCATCCATCCCGCGTGATCCGAGCCAGTCGAGCAAAATATGAACCTTCACGCCGCGCCTCGCGGCCGCAGAAAGAGCTTCACAGAACTGGGCGCCGATCTCATCGCGTAATACGAATGTTTCGAACGTGATGCTGACCGCTGCCGAACGAATTGCCTCCAGCATCGGCGGGAAGATCCGGTCGCCGTTGATCAGCGTGGTAACCCGATTGCCGGCGACGAAAGGCGGACCCAGCAGGATGCCAAGGGCGCGTCTGAAGTCCGTATCGCGACTCGTGTATAACCGACGCGGCCGGTAAAGCAGCCGCTTCTCGGTGGTCGCCAGATTCGCTCCGAGCCACAGTACGAACGCGGTTGCACACAGAGTGCCGAGAATGGTCAGTGCGATAGACAAGGTTACAGTCCCGTCGGGCGTGGCTGAATCCAGCTCTGACGCACATCCGGACTGAGGCTCGCTTGCCTGGTCTTTCCGAATCTCATGGCGCGCTCAACGACGAACCGCGGCGCCGCCGCTTCCGAGCGCAGCGGTGGATTCGGCGGAAGACCGCGGGCGCGTCGCGTGCTGCTCGCCTGTCTTACGCAATAGCTTAAGGGGTCCCCGGCGCCAGGGGTCATTGGGCGCGAGAAAATTCCGGACGAGCCGCCAGGAAGGTTCTTGCTCCGCCGCTACTTTCAGGGCAACGAGCGCGGGCACTGCCAGGAGCACGCCGGGGATTCCCCAAAACCAGAATCCAAACCACACAGCCAGCAGTATGACGAGGGCGTTGACCTTGAGACGATGGCCGACAGTGAGTGGCTGCACGACCTGCCCCTCGATCAAATGCAGCAGGACGAAGGAGCCCGGTACGGCCATTGCCCGACCCAGCTCATCGAACGTCACGAGCCCGGCGCCGCCGAGAATGACAATCGTTGCAGAAGGTCCGAGATACGGAATGAAGTTGAGAACGCCTGCAATCATCCCCCACAAAATGGCGTTGGGCATCCCGAGGGCGGCGACCGCGGCGGCCGTTGCCGCGCCCAGCCCTAAATTGATCAGAGCAATCGTCGCGAAATAGCGGCTGACTTCAACACGAATCGCCTGCGTAAGTCGCAGCGCGTTGGCAGACGTGTCGCTGCCCGACAGTGAGGCGCCCATGCGCGCAAAAAGCGGTGGACCGCCGATCAGAAAGAACAGCGTAAGCGGGATGACCGTCAGCGCCTCGAGCGCCAACTTCGTCATCGTAAGCGCGGTCCCGCTCTCATTCGCCCGAGTCGGAGCAGCGGCCTTGGTATCCGCACCGCCTTGCGCCAATCGTCCCGCCCGTTCCGTGATCTCATCGAACCGAGCAATCACCGCACGCAGGGGACGCACGCGCTGATCAATCTTGCGCAAAGTTTGCGGCGCACGTTCCAACCACTCTATTGCCGGATTCCAGACTGCATTGACCGCGCCGGCTCCTGCCAGCAGCACCGCCAACATGACGATCGCTACAGCCAAACCGCGAGGTACACGCCAGCGGTGCAAGCCGTCCACCGCGGGAAACAGCAGCAATGCCAGAAACAACGCCACGGCCACCGGGATGAATGCGTCTTGCGCGAAATACAAGATCACACCCACGGCCAAGAAGGCGAGCAGTGTGGCCGCCTTCATCACGGGCCGTTGTGCAGTCATCGCGACGCCATGTTTTTGTTTCAGAACGACTTCAGGCTCGACGCTGACAATCTGATGATTGCGAGCGTCGCGACTACGACAATGTGTTTCGGCTGGATAACCACATTGCTCTCCTGAGTTATGGTCATGGCCACGTTGTTACGCGCACTTTAGGCTCCGCTCGACGTGCGGTCTGTACGCAACCGCACAGTTCGTTCCCGGCCAGCCACGATCTGTGATTCGCCTGGCGCCGCAAAGCTCTGGCCTACTATCAAAGTGAAGTGGCCACGCGCCGAATTCGTCTGTCGCCCGGCTGTTCGATGCCGACTCCGCGACCGCGGATGCCGCCGCCACTTAAGCGTTCGGGGAAAGGATCGGAAGCACAGCATAGGCGCCGGAAAACAGTAGATATCGCCGCATCGGGTGCTCACGGCAGTTGCAGAACCGGCGGGAAAGGCAGATAAAGGAACAAACTACCAATTCAAAGGCATGAGCGCTCTTATTGGCCCACGCCTTCGCGTCGTACCTGCGTGGTCATCTGGTTGAGATTTGCAAGTGCCATCTCGGCGCTGCTGACGCGAATCCATTCCCCAGCTTGGTGGTTCAGCGAAAATGGTTCAAATCGTCCCCCTTCGCCTCCCGGGAGCTTCGAAAGGTGTCTCTGCCCGTCGCCTCTGCCGCGACAGAAAATTCCATGACTGTGCGGAAACAGTACCGTGACCGAAAGAAATCCCAACGGGAAAAGGAAATCCGGCGTGGCAACGCGACGCACCAGCCGCGGCAAGCCCCGCGCGAGGTCAGCGCTGCGAAACCCTCATGCGGGAAGGAAGGCAGACGTACCCGCGCCTGATCGTCGGGATCGGCGCCTCTGCGGGCGGGCTTGAAGCTTTCACGACGTTCTTCGCCAATATGCCCGCGGACTCCGGCATGGCGTTCGTGCTGGTGCAGCACCTGGACCCCCATCACAAGAGCATGCTCGTCGACCTGCTCGGCCGGCACACCGAGATGAAGGTGATCGAGGCGGCCGACGGCATGCGAGTGGCCGCGAACCGCATTTTCATTATTCCGCCGAATGCCACCTTGACGATCGACGGACGGCGCTCTGCGCGTGTCGAAGCCCGCGCCGCCCCGCGAGCATCGCCGGCCGATCGACACCTTCTTTGCCTCGCTGGCCGAGGATCAGGGCGAGTGTGCGGTCTGCATCGTCCTATCGGGTACGGGGAGCGACGGCACGCTGGGCTTGAGGAAGGTCAAGGAACACGGCGGACTCAGCCTGGCCCAGGCCGACTTCGATGCGACGGCGATGAGCGGGATGCCGCAAAGCGCAGCGGCCACGGGTTTGGTCGATCACATCATTCCCGTCGGCGGAGATGCCGGCGCTGCTCATGGATTATCAGCAGCATCTGCACAAAGTCGCGCAGCAAAGGATGTCGACGGCAACCGCCGCGATATGTCTGCGCACCTGGCAGCGATTTGCGCCTTGCTGCGCGACCGGCACCGGCCATGACTTCAGCCAGTACAAGCACAACACCCTGTTGCGGCGGATTCAGCGCCGCATGCAGGTGCTGCGCATCGACACGTGCGCCGCCTTCATCGAGCGGCTGCGCAAGGAGCCACGCGCAGGTCGACTTGCTGTTTCGGGAATTCCTGATCGGCGTGACGCAATTCTTCCGCGACCCGCACGCCTTTGACGCCCTGCAGACCACGCGTCATTCCGAAGCTGCTGGAGCACAAGGGCGCCGATGATCCGATCCGGATCTGGGTGCCGGCCTGCGCGACCGGGGAGGAGGTCTACTCGATCGCCATCCTCGTCCGGGAAGCCCTGGAACGGCATGGGGCTCGGCGCTGAAAGTGCAGATCTTCGGCACCGATATCGACGATGCCGCCGTGGCGATCGCCCGCGCCGCTCGCTACTCGAAAATGGAGGGCGTGTCGCGCGAACGCATCGAGCGCTGGTTCGCGGAGGATGGTGAAGAGTACTGCCCGGTCCGGGAAGTCCGCGAGATGTGCATCTTCTCGACCCACAGCGTCGTGAAGGACCCGCCGTTCTCGAAACTCGATCTGATCTCGTGCCGGAATCTGCTGATCTACCTCGAGACCGGCCTGCAGGATCGCCTGATGCAAACGTTCCACTACGCGCTTGCGACCGGGCGGCTATCTGTGTCCTCGGCCAGTCGGAAAGCATCACGCGCAAGACCAAACTCTTTGCCACGCTCGACAAGAAGCATCGAATCTTCCAGCGCCGCGAGACCTCGGCTGCAGCGCCGGATTTTCTGATGGCCGCGCCCGCGGTCACGGCGAAGCCCGGACCAGTCCCAACGCGGACGGCCCTGCGTGTTCAGGACCCGATCGATGCCGAGGTCCGTCGCGTCATGGAGAAATATTCCCCCGCCTATGTCGTGATCGACCGGCAGCACGACATTCTGCGCTTCTCCGGCGGCGACGTCGGACGTTATCTCGAACCCTCGCCCGGCACGGCGAGCCTCAATCTGTTCGGTATCGTTCGTAAAGCATTGCGGCCCGCCGTTCGGGCGGCCGTGCAGCGGGCGCAGAAGACGGCAGAAACGGTCACGACCGAGAACACGACGATCAAGATCGAGGGCAGGAGCCGCTGCGTGAAGCTGATCGTGGAGCCCATGGTCAATGAGCGCGGCGAGCGCGGCGCCGAGGCGGGTCGCTGGGTCGTCGCGTTCCAGGAGACCGTTGCCGCGGCCACCGGCAAGGATGCGAAGACGCCGGCCGGCGCGCCGCAGGCCGACGTGCAGGCGCTGGAGCAGGAGCTGCAGACGACGAAGACCCAGCTGCGCGCGACCATCGACGAGCTGGAAACCTCCAACGAGGAGATGAAATCGGCCAACGAGGAGTATCAGTCGGTCAACGAGGAGCTGCAGTCCTCGAACGAGGAGCTCGAAACCGCCAAGGAGGAAATGCAGTCGGTCAATGAGGAGCTGCAGACGATCAATGCGGAGATGATCGGCAAGAACGAGATGCTGACGCGCTTGAACAGCGACCTGAAGAACCTCCTCGAAAGCACGCAGATCGCCACGATCTTTCTCGACGACAAGCTGCGCATCAAGAATTTCACGCCGGCGATGACCGATCTCTTCCATCTGCGCGACAGCGACCGCGGCCGGCCGATCACGGAGATCGTCACGCGGATGCACTACGCCGATCTGCGACGCGATGTGGCCAAGGTGCTGCGCACGCTCACCGTCATCGAGCACGAGGTGCGGATCGCGGAGGACGAGACGGTCTTTATCATGCGCATCCGGCCGTACCGTTCAGTGGACAACGTCATCGACGGCGTCGTCATCACCTTCATCGATATCAGCGAGCGCAAACGCCGCGAGGAAGCCCAGGCGCGGCTGGCCGCCATCGTCGAATCTTCGCAGGACGCCATCATCGGCCACGCCTTCGACGGCGCGATCACGAGCTGGAACTCGGGCGCAGAGGCAATTTTCGGCTATACGGCGGCGGAGGCCATCGGCAAGCCCTTCTCCATCCTTGATCCCCGAGGATCAGAAAGACGATGTGCCGCAGATCCTCGACAAGTTGAAACGAGGTGAGCGCGTCGATCATTTTGAGATCGATCGGATCCGAAAGGACGGCAAGAAGATCGACGTTTCGCTCGCCGTCTCGCCGATCAAGGATGCCCGCGGCAAGATGATTGCCGCCTCGACGATCGCGCGGCAGTTCACCGAGCGGAAGGCGGCCGAGGAGCACAAAAACGTGCTGATGGCCGAGCTCGACCATCGCGTCAAGAACACGCTGATGGTCATCACCTCGCTCATTGCGCAAACCGTGAAAAGCGCGGATTCGCCGGAAAAATTCGCGGAGATCATCGAGGGCCGCATCCAGGCATTGAGCCGGGTGCACAATCTGCTGAACCAGAATGATTGGGATCGGGCGGCATTGCGCGACGTCATCGTGGGAGAGCTCGCGCCGTATCGGACCGGGAAAGAGGCGAACATCGTCATTGACGGCAAAGCCGAAGTTGTCCTGACGCCGAAGGCCACCCAGACGCTGGCGATGGCGCTGCACGAATTGGCGACCAATGCGGGTAAGTACGGTGCGTTGTCCACGCCCACGGGCAAAGTCGCAGTGAGCTGGAGCGTGGCGAATTCCAGGAAAAATCCGCGGCTGTCGATCGACTGGATCGAAACCGGCGGACCGCCGGTCAAGCCTCCGACGCGGCGCGGATTCGGGAGCCAGCTGATCGAGCGCATCGTCAACTACGAGCTGCAGGCGAGTGTGCAGCGGGATTTTCACGCGGAAGGTGTGCGATGCAAGATCGAATTTCCCGCTGACGGACAAGACAGGTCACGTGCTCGCCGTGAAGCGCGACCGGAAATAGCCGCCTTGTCGACGAATGAGCTCAAAGGCGTTCGGGTGCTGCTCGTCGAAGACCAGATGATCGTCGCATTGCAGATCGAGGACATGTTGCGTGCAGCCGGCTGCGAGGTCGTCGGGCCGGTCGGCACATTGCAGGCAGCGATCACGCTGGCGCACGAGGAGGCGTTTGATGTGGCCGTCCTGGATATCAACCTCGACGGCGAGAAAGTCTATCCGGCGGCCGAGGAACTTCAGAGCACGCGGCATCCCGTTCATTCTCGCGACCGGTTACGGCGAATCAACGCTGCCCGAGAAGTGGCGCGATCAGCCGCGCCTGAGCAAACCGTTTCGGCGCGAGCAGTTGGAGCAGCTCCTCAGAAGCGTTGCCAGCCGCTCACACTTTCGCGCGTGAGCGGGCGGGTTGGCGACTCACACAGGTAAACGGCAAACGCAGCCGTCTCACCTGCCTCACTTGAGTTGGATGTCGTTCTTGATGTCCTTGACGCCGCCGACCGAGCGCGCGAGCTGCGCGGCCTTCTGCCGTTCCGCCTCGGTCGTGGCGAATCCGCTCAACTGGACGACGGCCTTGAAGGTTTCGACGTTGATGGCGAGTCCGCTCACTTCCTTGTCTTCAAGCAGCTTGGCCTTCACCTTGCTCGTGATCATCGAATCGTCGAGGTATTCGCCGGTGCTCTCCTGGGTTCGCGAGCCCGCGCAAGCTGAAACGAACGAGACCATCAGCATGACTGCAACAAGCTGGGTGAGCTTTGAAATCCTAGACATGGCGTCCTCCTTATCCCTGGTTGAGTCAGAGGTTTCGCGACACGAAGTATAAACCCCCTGCGGTAGACTTCGGTTCCGGGCCGCGGCTGCCACGGGTTTGGATCAGTCCGTCACTTCCTCTGCCGCTCACCGAACATCAGCTCGAGCGCAACGCCAGCGCCCAGATTGGACTCGCGGTGTTCGAGCAGCGTCTCGCGCGGCCAGGTGATGCTCGAACGCAGCTCGAGGAACAGCCACTCGCGGTAGATGCGGCGCCGAAAGATCACGCGCAGGCCGTAGTTGACGATCCCGACCTCATGATCGGACTCTCCGGAGATGCCGCCCTGGTAAGCGAACGCGCGCCCGTAGCCCAGGCTGTGATAGAGCGTCAGGTTCGAAAACCAGCGCACGCCTTGGGTTTTCTCGGTGAACCTGCCCGAACTGGTCCAGCGCAGGAGGTAATCCTCCGCGAGCAGACGCTCCAGGTCGACGCGCGTCGTCACGCCGAAGTGCTCCTGCTCCTCCCAGAAGATCGCTTCGCGCAGACGGACCAAATTGCGGTCAAGGAAGGGCCGCGCGTAGCGATACGTGCCTTTGGCATAGGGCTCCAGAGGCCACGCCACCTTCGCGCCGACGCCTGCGCTAAAATGTCCGCCGCCGCGACCGGGCTGTCCGTAACCCAGGCCGAGAAGCACCGCGTCGTCTTCCTGCCGGGCGAATTGCCGCGGCAACGTGTCGAAGTCATCGCGCAGCTCCGTCACGTATTCCTCTGGATCGACCCGGCCGACGAAAGCGTCGAAGCGCTCACTCAATTGCGGAAGCTTCACGCGCGCGCGAAAGCGCAGACTCGGATCCCAATGATCACGCTCGTCCCACCCTGCGCCGACGGCCACACTGCCGTGCATGGCCTCGTACTCATCGTCAAAACGCGCGTTGCCGAAGAAGCCGTCGAACCAGGCTGCCGATGAACACATCGTCCGGTAGAGCCCGGCGCGCAACTGACTGAGCCAATCCGGGTCGCCGGGCTTGTCCCGGCAGAGATCCTCGGCGGCAGTCGTAGGATCCTTGAGCTCGACCGGAACAACCTCCAGCCACGCCGGCGTGGAGTCGAGCACCGTCATTGATTCGGGTTTGAGCGGCGGCGAATTCTCAGCCGGCGACTGTGCGGCAGCGCAACTGAAGACTACGTTCAGTGCAACCACAGGCGCAGCGATCTTGCACGCGCAACACCTCGAATGAATGCCATCCCAGAGCCGCATTCGCAGCCCCCCGTTCGGCCGTGGGCCTTTGATAGAGTCCGTCCAACTAGAATAAGACTTCGGCGCCGGGTATGACATCAGGCCCGACTTTGAACGCTGTTTGGTTGTGTGCGCCAGCGTACAGCCATAGGGAAAGCTGGCGCGTACGCTTTGCAGCCGTGGAGCGCCTGAGGCGGCGCTCAGGTACCGAGTGCGCGAGAAGCTGGCCACACAGAAGCTGGCCACACAGCGGATCACGTCAATCGGGTCGCATGCCGGGGGCAAATCCGTGAATACTGCAAAGATCGCTGATGCAGAAATTCGACCGGCCGATCTCCTCATCACCAGAGCATTGTTGAATTCGCCCGAACGACCGCCTTGTTTGCAGGCCGAGATTGCGACGTTTTGCGAGCTGTCCAGAATTCTGGCGGATGATCCATGCGAAGCCTTGCGGCGACTTCTGGATGATGCACGCGTGGAACAGCTTGCCGGTCAATTAGTACTGGGTCTCAAGCTGCTGGAGCAAGCCAGACAGCATCGACATACCTTGGCGCTGCTCGAATCGCACAGACTGGCGCAGCGAGCCCTTGCCCATGCCTTGGCCGAAGAGCGCAGCCGCCGCGAACAGGTCGAGGCGCCTGAGAGGGGAGTCGGGCAAGCGCTCGTGTTCAAGGACACGGTGATTCGTGAACTACATCAGCGGGTCAGGAACACCATCCAGATAGCGGCGAGCCTGTTATCGCTGCACGCACACGCGACTCCTTCTGCGCGAGTGCGCTCGACTTTGCAGGAAAGCTACGGACGTCTGCGCCTGCTCGCCAAAGTGCACGAACTGCTCTACGCGAGCGCCGACGGCACGCAGGAAATCCTCCTGCCGACGCTGCTTCGAGCGATGGGCGATGCTCTGCGCCAATCATTCGCTGAAATATCGGGTCGCGTGAGCCTGCGAGTCACATCCGATCAAATAGTACTTTCTCCGGACGACGCCATACCGATGGCGCTGCTGGCGAACGAAGTCATGACCAACGCCTACAAGCATGCTTTTCCGGGTAGCTCCTCGGGAGAGATCGCCGTCAGCGTCAGTTGCGCGCCCGAGAACGCAGTGATTCTGCACATCACAGACAACGGTATCGGCATGCGCTCGAGTAGCGCTGAGAGCTGCCTGGGACTGAAGCTCATCCGCGCCTTTGCGGCGCAACTGCACGGCGCACTTGCTTTTGGCAGGCCGGCCGATGCGGCGGGAACCGCGGTTACACTGACGATTCATCGTGGAGCGAAGCGCGGGCATGAGCCTGACCGAGGCGCATTCAATGTCGCTTCCACCATGCCGGCTCTTTAGCCGTCACCCGATACGCTCGTGCGCTGCAGGTGGGGTGACGGGCAAATGTGAAACGAGTTGGTGGAGATCCGCTCGAGCGGAGTTTGCGTGCGCCGTGCGTTTGATGCGAAGGCGTGCAAAGCCGTCTCCATTACCGCCGCCGTGTTTCGGTCGCGCCGTGTGCTCGTTCGATCGCGAGGTGCTGACGAGCGGCTACAGTGCGATCCCTTGCACTCATTCACGACGACCGCCGAGAGGCAAAGGCATGCGCAACCCGGCTGCTGCTCCCCGCGACCCCATAAAAAAGAAGGCCCCGCGCGCGGGGCCTCCAGTGCACTAGCGTGCTCGAGAGGCGATCGTCAGGCAGCGGCTGCCAGCAATTGCCAGTTCTTCGGCAGAATGACTGCATCGATGGCGTGAATGATTCCATTCGTCGCCGCAAGATCCGCCTTCGTGACGCGGGCCCCGTTGACGCGCATGTCCGCCGGCGATCCCGTTACCGTCAGCGTGCTGCCCTGCTGCGTCATCACTTCGCCTGACTTCACGTCCTTCGCCATGAAATGGCCCGAGACGACGTGATACTTCAGAACTGCCTTGAGCTTCGCAGAGTCCCTGAGCAGTGCGTCATACGCGCCGGACGGAAGTTTCTTGAACGCTTCGTCGGTCGGCGCAAAGACCGTGAATGGGCCCTTCGCCGCGAATTCATCGGTCAGACCCGCTGCCTTGAGGCCGGCAGCGAAGATGGTGAAATTGCCCGCAGCGATCGCCGTATCGACGATGTTCCTTGCGGGTCCCGTGGGGTTGTTCCTGACGGCTTCCGTACCAGGAGTGCTTCTTGATTGATCCATAAAAATAAACCTCGACGTATAGCCAGCTAGAATTCGCCAGCCAACTCAGCTCGTATGCGGCTGAGGACGCGGAGTATGCGCCGTATGTCGAGCTCGTGCGGTTTGCTGCGAAAAGAAGTATTTAATTCGCCAGTTTGTATGTCAGGCCTTGCTATCAGCACGAATGGCGCGATGGATTTCGACGCCTTGAGTCTGTGTCGCTTGCCTCGAGAGACACGCTGTCATGGAATCAAGACGCAGTCAGGGCGGGCAACAAACGATCGGACTCCTTCTCGAGCGCGGCGTAGCACACTTACAAGTGCGTTCTCGAGGCCAGCGCGATCGAGCACGGTGATGCGCGTCATGACGAGTTCGTTTCCGGACAAGCGGTCGAGACTTGGCGACAGGCGCCGACACAGTTGCTGATCGAGAGAGTGATGCCGATTGCACACGGCGGTCTGCGCCATTTGCGTCAGCAAGGCCCGCGTGTAGCGCAGCAACAGGTGTTGCATGGCGCCGGCGCGAGTGAACTCCTCTCTGAGCCACTTGCCGGTCAACTCATACGCATGGCCTGCGCTCTGCACGACCGCGCGGCCAGGCGTGGTCTCGCCGCCCATGAAAGGAGAAACCCGATGATGCCTTCATGGCCAACGATCGCGATTTCGGCGGAGGCGCCGTCCGCCATCATGTAGAGTCAGTGAGACGATCGCCGGGGTAGGAAAATAGACCTGACGCAAGCGGCTGCCCGATTCGTACAGCACCCAGAGGCGGCTGCACAAGCGTCAGATTGGATTTCAATCGTTCGAAATCCGATGCCGGCAGCGCGGCTGCCGGACGGTTCTGCTGGAGGTCATGAGCCGCAACCATCCAGGATCTCCTCTCCTATCCGCTCAGGGCGGAGCCTGCGCGCTTCCTAAGTACGCTCGCACACATAACGCTGCGCTCAGCGCCTAAGTTCGCCAGCGCACCGATCTCGGCGCGGCTTCAGAGGACACTTTCTCCTCCTATGGAAGCGGCCCTTGAAGGCCCGCTTCGATGTTTCCTCAGGAGAAGCCAGCATGACTCTGATTTCAATCCGTAACGCCGTTGCCCTGAAGGCGGCCGAGCAGGCGATCGCCGCCCAAGCGGCCGCGCAACGCAAGCGCATGGTTGAGGCTGAGCGCCTGGCTCTCGAGTCGCGTGTTGGCGCCGAGCTGGCCTCTGCGAAGACAGAGACGGTCAAGGCCAAGGCCGTCAACGACGAGATGAAGCGCAGCACGGACAAGCTGACGGAGGAAATGCAGCGCAAGACAGGAGACAAGCAATGAACACCTACGTGTACGTGCCGCCCCGCAAGAGTTTGCTGGCGTTCGGCGTGATGTGCGCGCTATTGGCGTTGGCGCTGTTGGCCGCGCGCTCGGCTCCCCCAACCCAACCCCACGGCGCTGACAGCGAGACGCAACCTCGCCTGACGGACCTACCTCACGAGTGAAGAATCGCAGGCAACTCTCCATTCGCATCAGATGGCGATGCGCGCAGCGACCGCCGTTCATCGGAGCATTGCACTGAATCAGCCGCCGGAGCATGTATGAATCCAACCACGATCGGAATGAAAGCGAGTCAGCGCTTCTCGGGTCCATGGACTCCCAATCCTTGGATCATGTGGCCCACCGTCGGCCCTCGAAACTCTCAGAGTCTCGATGGCGGCCCGCGAGCGCCTGACGTATCTCCGTTCGCATCACCGCGTGAACCCACTGCAGCGATGATCCCCGTTAGCGCATCAGAAGAGCAAAGAAGGGAGGAAAAGAAGCAGCAAGAAACGGCGCTAGGCGCCTGGGAAGACGAAGGAGGCAAGACAAAGCGAATTGCGGCGGGAACTGTCCCCGTGCACATTTCGCGTTGAGCCGTCCAAAGGCAGCAAGCCGCGGACGCGGCAGGCAAGCCGACAGAGTCGGCAGGTCAGAATGATTTTTCTTGCCTGCCGGCGGAGCCGGCTTGCTTGCCGTCAGGCATGTTTGCCGACGGCTTGCCTGCCGAAGGCTTGCTTGCCGACGCAGCTCGGCTTGCTCTTCCTGTTACTGGGCCTTCGTCGGAACGGCGGAACTGCTCTGGGCGAATCGCGGCAGATCGTCCCTCACATCGAACCAGGCGATGCGGTGCTGCGTCCAGACGTGATCGTCGATACGCACCTTGTCGGGCGCATCGAGCGTGCCGACGCAGATCTGCACCCGGTCGTTGAGCACGTCCTCGTGCATTGAAATGGTGCTGCCGCAGGTCGGGCAGAAGCCGCGCGCTGCATATTCGCTGGAGCGAAATTTCTTCGGTTCGCCGGCGAGCCACGTGAATGCGTCGGCGGGGAAGTGCACGAACGCGAGCGCCGGCGCGCCGGAATGTCTGCGGCACATGGGACAGTGGCAGATCACACCGCGCAGCGGCGGCTTCGTCGAGCGATAGCGGATAGCGCCGCAGAGACACTGGCCCTCGAACGCTTCCTGGCTGCTGCTCATC
This sequence comes from uncultured Gammaproteobacteria bacterium, assembly GCA_963723505.1. Lineage (GTDB taxonomy): Bacteria > Pseudomonadota > Gammaproteobacteria > Steroidobacterales > Steroidobacteraceae > Steroidobacter. Next base: position 139,432 of record CAVRQU010000010.1, on the reverse strand, counting down.
ACGCACCTCGCTGCGCCTGACTGATCTTGCAGGCGGAGTGTCTCGCGTTACCACGAAATGTCCAGCGTCCGCCGCGGCGCAACCAGAATGACAGCCGAACCTCGCTCATCAACCGGACATTGGGGAGAAAACTCACACCATTCTCACATCCCATCAACTATGTGGTTGCGTCCCAAGCGCGCCGCCGCGCTTCCCCATCGCCACGAAGTGAGCCATGCCCGCAGACGATTCGCGCTCCCGCCCGGTTGTGACGCCTGCCGCCGTGCTTGCAAGTCGCGACAAGCTCGCCGAAACGATCCTGCCCATCGCAAATGTGCTTGCAGCCATCACCGTGGCCTTCAGCGCGACCATGTTCGCGCCGCTCGGGCTTGCGCTCTTCGTCAGCCACGACGCTGCGCTGCCCGCATTCGCCGCGGGCCGCCCTGATTGGCGTTGTCGTCGGCGCGGTCTTATGGATGCTGACGCGCCGCTTCAAACGTGAGCTGAGGATTCGCGACGGCGTCCTGCTGGTCGCCCTGACCTGGACGCTCGTTCCGCTCATTGCAAGCCTGCCGCTGCTGCTCCATTTCGGCCCGAAACTCAGTCTCACGGACGCCTACTTTGAGATGGCTTCCGCGCTCAGCACGACTGGCGCGACGATCTTCACGGATCTGGACTCGATGCCGCAATCAATCAATCTGTGGCGTCATCTCGTCAACTGGTTCGGGGGAATGGGAATCATCGTGCTGGCGGTGGCGATTCTGCCGCTGCTCGGCGTTGGAGGAATGCAGCTTTTCAAGGCGGAGACGCCGGGCCCGATGAAGGACAGCAAGCTGACCCCGCGTATTGAGCAGACAGCCAAGGCCTTGTGGCTCGTTTACGCAGCGATCACGGTGCTGTGCACGCTTTGCCTTTACTTCGCCGGCATGACGTGGTTCGACGCCATCTGTCACGCGTTCTCGGCGATGTCGCTCGGCGGATTTTCCACCCATGACGCGAGCGTCGGCTACTTCAATTCTGTTCCGATCGAGGTTGTGCTGACGGTCTTTCAGGTCATCGCCGCCCTGAACTTCGCCACGCACTTTCTGGCATGGCGTTCGCGCAGCCTGCGCGCCTATCTCCACGATCCCGAGGCGCCGTGGGTCGTCGGCGTGCTCGCAGCGAGCTGCCTCGTAATCGGCGCATACCTTTTTGTGACGGGTACGTATGACAGCCCGCTGCAGGCGCTGCGGCATGCGACGTTCAATCTCGTGACGATTGCGACAGACTGCGGCTACGCAACTCAGGATTTCGCCGCCTGGCCCGTGTTCGCCCCCATGTGGATGCTGTTCCTCAGCTGCGTTACGTGCAGCTCGGGCTCGACCGGCGGCGGCATCAAGATGATTCGCACGCTCGTACTCGGACAGCAGGCGGCGAATCAGCTGACGCAGCTGATGCACCCGCGAGCGGTGATCCCCTTGAGAATTGGATCTCGCGCAATGCCGGATCACCTGCCGGCGGCTGTTCTTGGTTTCACATTCCTGTATTTCATTTGCGTCGTGATGCTGACGTTCGCTCTGCTGTTGTCGGGGCTTGATTTCCTGACTGCATTCAGCGCCATCATCGCATGCATGAACAACATGGGCCCCGGCCTCGGCAGCGTCGGCCCTGCGGCGAACTACGCCGGACTCACTGACGTGCAGAGCTGGATCTGTTCGCTCGCGATGATCCTCGGTCGGCTCGAGATCTTCCCGCTGCTCGTGCTCATCACTCCGGCGTTCTGGCGGAGATAGCGGGCCTTGCGCAATCGTATGGCGCTGACGCTGGCCAGGAACAATCAGCAAGCCGCGGACGCGGCAGTCAAGCCATCCGGCAAGTAAGCCGCCAAAGCGCGGCAAGCAAGCCGACAAGTCGGCAGGTCAGAAACGAATCCGAAGGCAGCAAGCCGCGGACGCGGCAGGCAAGCCTTGCGGCAAGTAAGCCGCGGAGAGGAGGAAGACGCGGCAGGCAAGCCGACAAGGTCGGCAGGTCAGAAGTTCTTGCTTGCCGGCGGAGCCGGCTTGCTTGCCGTCAGGCAATGTTGCCGACGGCTTGCCTGCCGGAGGCTTGCTTGCCGACGGAGTCGGCTTGCTCTGCTTGCTGCCGAGGCTTGCTTGCCGACGTAGTCGGCTTGCTCTCTCAGAAAACCCAGCGCATCAGCGCCAGCACGAGCACCGCGAGGAACACCGTTTCTCCGATCATCAGTGCGACCGGCCGCATGCCGACGCTGACGAGCTGCTTCAGCTCCGTCTTCATGCCGATCGCGGCGATCGCGATGACCAGACACCAGCGCGACAGCTCGTTGCCGAGTTGCTGCACCGGCGGCGCGATCCAGCCCGTGCTGTTGACCGCGACGAACACGATGAACACCACCGCAAACCACGGCAACAGCGGCGGGCGGCGGCCTCGCTCTCGCCGCCGCGCAGCGCGCGTGATCATCGCCGCGCAGACGATCACCGGCAGCAGCATTGCGACGCGCATCAGCTTCACGACGGTCGCGGCATCACCGGTTTCCCGCGAGACGGCGTAACCGGCGCCGACGACTTGCGCGACGTCGTGAATCGTCGCGCCGAGGAAAACGCCCGCGGCCTGCGGCCCGAGATCAAGCGCGTGAACGATCATCGGATAGGCGATCATCGCGAGCGTCGACAGCGCCGAGACGCCGATCACCGTGAACAGCGTCGCGCGCTCCTTGCCCGGATGCGCAGGCAGCGCGGCCGCCAGCGCGAGCGCCGCGGAGGCGCCGCAGATCGCTGTGGCGCCGCCGGTCAGCAAGTCCGAACAGATCTTGAAGCCCAGCGCACGCGCCGCCAGCCATCGACGCCAGGATCGTGATCGCGACCGTGACCGATCACCAGCACGACGGGCCGCCAACCGAGGCTCGCGATCTGACCGAGCGTGATGCGCATGCCGAGCAGCGCCACGCCGACGCGCAGCACGTCGCGCGCCGCGAACTCGATGCCTGGCCGACACTGATCCTGCGTCGAAAGAAAATTCATCGCCATGCCGAGCAGCAACGCGAACAGCATGACGGGCGCGCCGTAGTGCTCGGAAAGAAAACTCGCGGCCGCCGCGATGACGACGCTCGCAATCACGCCGGGCAGCAATTGTCGGCCGCGACGCACCGACGCGGCGAGCGGCGACTGCGTTCAGCATTGACGCTCCGGCTGCGTCGCTTCGGAGACCAGTGCAGAAAGATCCGGCCGTCGCGACGTTTCCACCGGATACGCTCTCACGCCGAAGACTGGCGGCGCCGAGCATGCAGCCTGTGGCGAGATCGAAACGCAGGCCGTGCGCGCGACACTGCACCGTGCGTCCGCTCAGCGACGCCGCCGAGCAATGAAGACGCCGGCGTGCGGGCAGCTGTCATCGATCGCGTAGAGCGCACCTTCGACATTGAACAGCGCGATGCTGCGACCCTCGACGCGCAACAGACGCGCGCGCGCCGACGCCCAGGCACGACTCGCCGGCGGCACTTCGATACGTCGCGACATGGATCTTCAGGCGAGCGCTCGTGGCGCCGCCCAGCGTAAACGCGCGCACGCGCGCCAGGTCGCGCGCGTAGTAGCGCTTGCCGATCAGGAATGCGAGCGCCGCGGCGAGGCTGATGCACGGGATCGATCTGCAACGCCGCTTGCAAGCCCAGCCGATCCGCCAGCGCGCCGGTCACGAACGGGCCCGGGCGCGAGACCCAGCAGATTGTTTGCGAGCGTCAGCGTCGCGAAGGCCGTGCCATGAATCGCGACAGTGCGTCAGATTCGCGACCATCGCGCCGGCGGGGCCTGCGGTCCCCGCCGCGACGAACATGCCGGCCGCGATCAGCGCGAGCTGGAGCGCGCCAGGCGGCTGTTGGAACGCGACCGAGAGCAACACGAAGCAGACGAGACACAATGCGATCGCCAGAGACAGCTTGCGCGGCGGCGAGTTCCTGCCGAACCGGTCGCTGATGACAGCCGCAGACGATCATGCCGGCGCCGCTGCACAGTACGAAGGCCGCGGCAGCGACGCCCGCCCGATCGGCGCTCATGCCGTAGTAGCGATTCAGATAGCTTGGCATCCAGGCGATCAGACTGGCGCCGATGAACAGCTGCAGCCCGCTGCCCACGTAGGCGCTGATCACCGAACGGGTCGCAAACACGGTCGCGAGCGGCGACCTGAAATCTGCTGCGGCGTCTGCGCGCCGTCGCGGCGCAGCGCCTTCGTGCGGCTCGCGCGGCGCAATGCGAGACTCGCGCACGATCATCGGATACAGCGCGCGAGCGCCAGACCGAAGAGCGCCATGCCGGCGAACGACCAGCGCCAGCCGAAGTGCTGTCGCAAGGACGCCGCCGGCCGCCATGCCCAGCACGGATCCGAACATCCCGCCGGCCATGAAGGCGCCGGTGACCGTGGCGCGCAGACGCGCGGGAAAGACGCTCAGCAACACGGCGATGCCGACGCTGCCGTAGGCGGCCTCGCCGATGCCGACGCAGAGCCGCGCCAGAAACATCTGCTCGAAGTTTCTGGCGAGGCCGCACGCGAGCGTCGCGAGACTCCACAGCACCGCCATCAGCGTGAGGCTGCGCACGCGTCCCCAGCGATCTGCGACCAGCGACAGCGGAAACGTCAGCAGACCGACCATCAGGGCGACGATGCCGCTCAGCAAGCCGAGGCGTGCATCGGACAGCGCCCATTCAGCCTTGAGCAGCGGAAAGACGGCGTTCAGGACCTGCCGCGACATGTAGTCGGAGATCAGCAGGCCGAACGTCAGTGCGAAGACGATCCAGGCGTAGGTGCGCGTCACGCCCGACGTGGATCGCGTCGACTGCCGTCGTGATGAGCGTCAAGACCGTCTCCTGGACGCAGCGTGCGCACCGTTCGTCGCATCTGCGGCATGCACGCAGCTGCGGCCTGCGCTGCGCACGAGCCGGCCGACCCGCTCAGCCGACCGCGACGCCGCGGAATGCCGCGCTCAGCGGGTCGCCGGTTCGGCGCATAGCCGATGCGTCGCCAGCGTTTCGTCGACGCTGTTGTAGTGCTCGCCGATCTTGTAGATGCGGCGGGCGTCCTCGGCCGTCGCGACGTCACGATACAGTTCGCGCGCGAGCGTCACCTGCTTCTCGATCTGCTGCACCGAGGTCATGCGCTCGCCCTTGCGGCCCCACAGGTTGTCCTCGATGCCGACGCGCACGTGCAGGCCCATTGCGATCGCCATGGCGTTGAGCGGCAGAACGTTGCGCATGATGCTCTCGATCGTGAGCACCGCGCCGTCCGGCACTGCGGTTGATGAACTCCATCATGTTGCGCGGATTCGGGCCGTCGAGACCGCCGCCGATCGCAACCCAGTTGAGAATCAGCGGGCCGGTGTAGGCGCCGCGGCGAATCATGCGCTCCACGGTCTCGAGCTGACCGACGTCGCCGAGCATGAAATGCGGCTGGATGCCGGCGGCCTGCAGGCGGCGCAGATGCTCATCGACGAAACCGGGTCCCGCGGGAATACGTCATCTCGCGATACGCCTGGTAGTACGCAGGCTCGGACATCGACGTACCCTTGCAATCCTCGGGTCCGATCAGCTCCATCACGTTCATCTGATTCGTGTTGATCGCGAGCGTGACCTGCTCCGGCTTGGGATTGAGGTCAGCGAGCATGTGCCGCGTGTCGTCGCTCAACCACTTCGCGGCGGCGCCCTCGCCTTCCGGCGCGAAGGAGATCGAACCGCCGACCTGCAGGATCATTTTCGGGACGGCGTCGCGCAGGCGCGCCAGCATTTCGTTGAACATCGACAGCCGCTTCGAGCCCGTACCGTCGGCTTCACGCACGTGCACGTGCAGCACGGTCGCGCCTGCGTTGTAGCAATCGACCGCTTTCTGCACCTGCTCGTCCATCGTGACCGGGATGTCAGTCCGAGTCGCGCGGCAGGAACGACGGCGCATACGGCGCGACCTGGATGACGAGGGGTTCCTGGTTTTCGGGAAACAGCGAGTCGTCTAGAAACTGCATGGCGATGTTCCTCGTGGATGTATGTCTGACGGATGCGGTGAGTCAGTAAGGTTTGTCGCCGATGATTCCGGCGCGCTCCATCTTGCGCACCGCAGGCCAGTAGTCCTGCACGGCGTAGTGCTGCGTGCAGCGGTTGTCCCAGATCGCGACGCTGTTCGCCTGTCCAGCGCCAGCGCACCTGGTACTCGGGAATCGCGGCGCGGCCGATCAGATAGCTCAGGAGCTGCGCCGCGCCGGGCGCGAAGTCCTGGCCGTAGCGCACGTTCTGCGGCGTATGAAAGTTCACGAAGTGCGTCGCGAAGCCGTTGACGAACAGGACCTTCTCGCCCGTCTCCGGATGCGTACGCACGACGGGATGCTCCGCATCGGGAAAGCGCGCCTTCAGCGCGTGGCGCTTTTCGATCGGGCATCGCGGCGCCGAAGCTCGCCTCGATGCTGTGCCGCGCGCGCAGCCCCGCAATCTGCGTCTTCACGTGCTCGGGCAGATCCGCGTACGCGCGCGCCATGTTGACCCAGATCGTGTCGCCGCCGACCTGGCGGCGTCTGCACACAGCGCAGCACGCAACCCATCGGCGGCGCCTCGCGCCAGGTCGCATCGCAGTGGTACGCGTTCTCGTAGTGCTCGGGCGGGCTGTCGAGATCCTTGTAGATGCGCACGAGGCCCGGATGCTCCGGATCGCTGCCCGACCACCGGATGATCCTCGAGCTCGCCGAAGCGCCGCGCGAAGGCGACGTGCTCGGCGCGCGTGATGTCCTGGTCGCGCAGGAACAGCACCTTGTGCTCGAGCAGCAGCGCCTTGATTTCGCCGAACAGCCGCATCGTCGCGCGAAGCGTCGCCGAGGTCTGACGCCGAACAGCTCGGCGCCGATGCTGCAAGTCAGTTGCTCGACGCGCATGCGTCGCTTCCTCAGATGACGAAGATCGACGAGCCCGTCGTCTTGCGCGCCTCCAGATCGCGGTGCGCCTGCACCGCATCCTTGAGGCTGTAGTGCTGCATCACTTCGATCCGGATGCGTCCGCTCGCCACGTGATCGAACAGCTCGCCCGCCAGCGCCGCGCGCTCCTGCGGATCGGCGATGTAGTCGGCCAATGCGGGCCGCGTGACGTAGAGCGAGCCCTTGATCGCGAGCTGCAGCGCATCGATCGGCGGGATCGGACCGGAGGACGTGCCGACGCACACCAGCATGCCGCGGCGGCGCAGCGAAGCGAGCGAGCCGGCGAACGTGTCCTTGCCCACGCTGTCGTACACGACGGCCACGCCGGCGCCGTCGGTGATTTCGCGCACGCGCTCGGCGACACGTTCTCGCGTCCGTAGATAGATGATGTGATCGCAGCCGTGCGCGCAGCGCGAGCGCCGCCTTGGCTTCGTTCGACACGGTGCCGATGACCGTGAGCCCGAGCAGCTTCGCCCATTGCGTGACGATCAGCCCGACGCCGCCGGCGGCCGCATGCAGCAGAATCGTGTCGCCGGCTTTCAGTGTCGGACAGATGCGACGCAGCAGATACGCTGAGGTGAGCCCGCGCATCGTCATCGCGGCTGCAGTCTCGAACGCGATCGTGTCCGGCAACTTGATCAGCGAGCCGGCCGGCATGACGCGTTCGGTGCTGTAGGCGCCCAGCGGGCTGCCGGTGTACGTGACGCGATCGCCTGGCGCGAATTCCGTGACGCCGGGACCGACGCCGAGAATCGTGCCGGATGCCTCGACGCCGATGCCGTTCGGCAGCGGCGCGGGGTAGTAGCCGGTACGGAAATAGGTGTCGGCGTAGTTGAGGCCGACGGCGACGTGGCGGATGTGCACTTCGCCCGGCCCCGGCTTCGGGACTGCGACGCGTTTCGTACTTGAGAACTTCGGGTCCGCCGGTCTGGTAGAAGCGAACGGCATTTGCCATCGTGGAGTTGACCTGTGAGCTGTCGATAGCGGGCTACTGCGCCGAGATGCAATCTAGTCGACGCTGCGTCGCGCTTCACGCATGACGACACGCGCTTTGCATTTCATGACAGGCGTCGGCGCGCCTACAGAGTCCCCGCCAGTCATTGCAGCCGATGTCATGTCATCGAACGGATGCCCTCCGCATTGCGGCGGAGGTCGGCGTGAACGTTGTTAGAAGTTGACGCGGAAGGTCACGCCGTACGAACGGGGGCCTGCAGCAGGCTCTGGTAGCTGCCGTCGTCGGGCCGCGTAGAGCGTGACGACGGGGTCGAGGTTGACGACCGTCTCATCGGTCACGTTGTCGACCCAGAAGACGACCTCGTAGTTCTCCCAAGCGCGTTCCGGCGCGCAGGTTCACCCAGCTGTACGCATCCTGCTTCAGGCGCGGATCGGCCGAGAAGCTGGTGTTGTACTCATCCGTCCATGACCAGTCCGCGCGCGCGAAGAGATCGCCCCAGCTCACCGGCTGCGTCGTACTGCAATCCGAGATGCGTCTTCCATTCAGGCGCATTCACCGGATGCTCGCCGCTCAGATCGCAAGCGCCCGGGCGTCGTCGTGCTGTTCGGCGCCCGCCCCGGATAGCACTGCCCGTGGTGTTCTTCGTCGTAGACGAGGTCGGCGTAGGAGACCGCGAAGTCCGCAGTGAGCCGCTCGCCGAGCAGCAGCGTCGCCTTCCACCTCGGCGCCTTCGAGCTTCGCCTCCTCGGCGTTGCCGACCGTGAACTGCGCGCCGACGAAAGCGGCGTCCTGGTAGTTCGTCGTAGACGGTGTTGAACGCGCTCGCCGCGAGCCGCATGCGGCCGTTCGAGCAGCTCGAACTTCGCGCCCGCCTCGTAGTGCATGATGTCTTCGTCGCCGAACTCGCGCTGCCGCGATCGGCAGACGTCCGAAGCCCGTATTGAATCCGCCCGACTTGAAGCCGTGCGCGGCGGTCGCGAACAGCATCGCGTTATCCGTGACGCGCCACTGCGGCGTCACCGACCAGGTCACTTCGCTCGTGTCGCGCTCGAGGCCGTTGGCGCTCACCGCCGCCGGCGACAAGAGCAGCGAAATGATGCTGGGCGCAGGATTGTTCACCCACTGACGGATATTCGCTTCCTTGCTCTCTTCCTGCCAGCGCACGCCGCCGGTGATGAGGAAGCTGGTCGCTCAGATTCCAGGTCGACTGCCCGTATACGCCGACGTATTCGGTATCGAGGTTGGAGGCGAGGAAGCCGAGCTGACCCGGCGCCGCGACGGGCAGCGGGAACGGCGTCGCGGAGCAGCACCTGATTGACCGCGGCGACGGCCGGATGACTGCTGAACGTGTCGCCGAGGAACGTAGCGGGATCGTTGGGCTCGCCGCGCTTGAATTCGTTCGTGTAGTAGAACGCGCCGCGCGAGCCAGACGACCGTCTGATCGCCCGCCGAAGTCGAGACGCACTTCCTGCTGCAGCGACTCGCTCTCCTGCCGGTCATGGAAGCGCAGCAACGGCGCCTGCATCTGCGCGACGTCATCCATCGTGCCCTTGAACATGAAGTGGTCCCACGACGTGATCGTGTTGAGCGTCATGCCGTTGTCGAAGGAGTACTGCGCCGAGCAGCGTCGCTTCCTGCGCATCGAGATCGGTCGTCAGCGGCTGGTTGACGCAGGTGATGCGGTTGTGAGGATCGTTGTCGGTGCAGGTGTCGCTCACGCCGGCCGCCCGCCAGGCTGGCAGCACGACGCTGGCCAGGGGCCCGGCAGGATCGTAAGTGATGTCGGACGTTTCCTTCTTGTCGTCTTCCTGGACGGCGCCCACGATCAGGCGCAGGTTGAGCGCATCGGTCGCGTCCCATTCGAGCTGGCCGCGCACTGCATAGCGATTCGTATCGTTGGCCGGCTCGCCGCTGTTGGTCAGCGCCTCGCCCATGATCTCGTCGTTGGCGGTGTAGGACCCGCCGAGGCTGGCGCTGAAGCTATCGCTCAGCGGTCCGGACAGGCTGGCCTTGAATCTGTGACGATGTGGCGTCGCCGGCGCCGCCGTCGATCGAGCCGACGGTGGCTTCGCCGCGTGCGCTGAACGTATCGGTTGGCGGAGCCGTGTAGATGCCGATCACGCCGGCCGTCGTGTTCTTGCCGTACAGCGTGCTCTGCGGACCGCGCAGAATTTCGATGCGCTCGACGTCGAACAGATCGCGTTGCGCCGAAGATCGCGCGCGAACGGAACGCGCCGTCGACGAACAAGCCGACGGCCGGCTCGAACGTCGGGATGTTGCCGAGATTGCCGACGCGGCGGATGCGGAAGTTCGTCATCACCGGGCTCACGCTCGACTGCATTTCGAGCACCGGAGCCTGACGCGAGACGTCGCTCATCGTCTGCACGCCGGCATTGAGCAGGGCGTCGGCGCTCAGCGCAGACACGGCCATGGGCACGTCCTGCAGCGACTGCTCGCGCTTTTGCGCCATGACGACGACTTCTTCCAGCTTGCCGCCTCCTCCTCCTGCTGCGCGCTGACGCTCAGCGGGTGAGCGACGCCCAGCGTCGCCGCCAATACGGCAAGCGAGAGCCTGCGGCTATCCGAACGAAGGACTCGAGAATCAACTGGGCAATCGCATCCGCGTCTCCTTGAGGCAATGGTCAATCGTGCGGCCGACTGTATGCGGAGCGCTGCAGAGCGCCCCTTCACTTTGCGCGACAGTTGCTTTTCATTTCATGACAGGCGATCTTGCGCCTACGCAACTCTCGGAGAAGGGCGTAGACAGACGCCGGTTTGTTGCGTTGCTTCTACAGTCGAACCCTTAGTGGGCGATGCAATGAGCACGCTGGTCCGTGCGGCCGTATTGACGAACTACTTCGAAGTGGCGGCGCATCTCGGCCTGAATCCGCAGCCGCTGCTGCACAGAGTCAATCTGAGCCGCAAGCTGCTCGCCGATCCCGAGCAGCGTATTCCCCTCGCGGCCGTGATCACGCTGCTCGAGGAATCCGCGCGCGTGACGGGCTGCAGCACATTCGGTCTGCGCATGGCGGAGTCGCGCCAGCTCGCCGATTTCGGCGTCGTGAGCCTGTTGCTCACGCATCAGCGAACCCTGCGCGATGCGCTGCTGATCCACGATGGAATACCAGCATCTTCTGAACGAATCGCTCGCGATCCACATCGAGGACGCAGGCAAGATGGTGATCCTGCGCGAGGAAGTCGTTGCGGATTTCCCGACCTCGTCGCGCCAGGCCACGGAGCTCGCGATCGGCGTGCTGTTTCGTCTGTGTGCGGCGCTGCTCGGCGCGCACTGGCGACCGTTCAGCGTCAGCTTCACGCACGCTGCGCCAGCCGATCTGCAGCTGCATCGGCGAATGTTCAGGTGCGAGCTCGAGTTCGACGCCGAGTTCAACGGCATCGTCTGTCCGGCGGCCGCTCTCGATCACCCGAATCCGCTGGCGGATCCGACCATGGCCCGCCATGCCGCGCGCTTCGTCGATTCTCTTGCCGGGCGCCGGCGCGCCTTCGTTGGTGCTCGACGTGCGCAAGGCGATCTACGTCGGACTGCCCATGGGTCGCGCGACCATCGAGCAGATCTCGCAGGCGCTGGGTATGAACGTGCGCACACTGCAACGGCGCCTCGAGGAAAGCGGGTGCACGTTCTCGGACGTGATCAATGAAGTGCGGCGCGAGCTCGTGCTGCGCTACATGGAGAACTCGCGTTACCCGCTGCGTCGCATCGCCGAGCTGCTCGGATACTCCATGCTGAGCTCTTTCACGCGATGGTTCACCGTCCAGTTTGGCGTTGCGCCCGTGATCTGGCGCGCGCAGCACGGCGCTCAGAAGACCGGGCATAAGACCGTTGACAGTGCATGAATCTTCACCGGCGGCGTCAGAGCGCGATTGCCGCGGTCACTACGCTCATCGAATCTCCTCCTGAAGGCGCGCATCTACCGGTCCTTCCTCGCGATGCGGCGACAGATAGGTCGTCAGAATCGCAGTAATGACGATCACGACGCCAACCAGCGTCAGCTCGCCGACGATGCTTCGCCGCAGTGCTGTCGTCGCGGCGCCTTCGCGCGCGAGCAGACGCGGCGTAAGCCGGAACTTGTTGTAGGTCGCAAGGCCGAGCACAAGCGCCGCCGCAGCTATCTTGAGAATGAGAACCTGCGCATAAGGCGTGAGTGCTGGAACTCGGGCAAAGTCGACGAGCACGAAGATCAGTACGACGCCGGCAAGCACCAGTGCGCCGATCACAACCATGGCCTTTCGGCTGAAGTGCTCGACTATGGCGGCAAGGTCTTCCTGGATCGAGTGCGCACACTCATAACGCAGCGCCCACAGCGATCCCACCCACCAGGCCGCCGCCGACGCATGCACGAACGCGATGAGGCCTTCGATCAGCCCGACCGCGGCCGCATGACCGGTGAACGCAAATGAAGCCATTGCGACTGCCGCGTTGAAAGCTTGCGTGGTCCGTGCGAATGCGTCCTTGCCCGTGGTCGTCAACAGCAGCACCGCGCCCGCGAGTTGCAACGCCGTCGCGGCGCCGGCGCTCGAGACAAAGACCGCCGACAGAATCGTCGCGTCGATTTCGTCGCCAAGCCGCAGCGCGAGAACCGCCGCGCTCGTCAGCGCCGCGCAAATCGTCAGCAGCGCTCCTCGACGGACGACCTGCGCGACAAATGCTGCAGCGTCGGCGGACAGACGCAGCGTTGCGTTGGCGAACGCCGCCCCTGCGCACGACAACAGTCCCGCATACAGGAGCGCCTTCGTCGCCGCAGCCGCCGCCTCGAGCATGCGCGCTAGGAGGTTGCGGGCTTGATCACAAGAATCAGCGAGCCGCTGATGACGTGGCCGTCGCGCGAGAGCGCCTTCCATTGAATTTCATTGCGGCCCGGCGCGAGCGCAGGATCTGTCACCGTGAACGTGCTCGCGCTCTCGATCGGGCTGAATTGCAGCTTGCGCTCTGGCTGCCCCGCCGCCGCCAGAACCACAACGGACGTCAACCGAACGGCGTGCTCGAAGTTGATTTCGATCGTCGGCGGAGACTGTTTCAGCACGGCGCCGTTTTTCGGCGACGTACTCGCAACGTTTGTATGTGCGTGCGCAAGCACTGAGACGCTCAAAAGGACTGCGACGCAGGCAGTCTTCCATCGTGTGAAGCTCATGCGAACTTGTCCTCTTGACGACCCATCTTCGAGCGACCTACAGGGCCGCAGCATACAGCGTGTCACGGCCGTCGCACGCCCACCCTGACCGAATGAGAAGTACGACTGGCTGTCGGACCGGCGACGCGTTTCGACGTAGATGCACGGTCGCCTGCATTGTATTGCGGCAGCACCGGATTGCACGGCGTCTCCACCTCAGTGCTAATCGGTCCGACGCTTACTGGACCTGTGACGGACGCCAGTAATCACGACATGCGTCGCTATCGCCTGACTCTGTCTTCTCTGCTGCCGACATACTGACGCATGCGCGCAGCTGCCGCCGCTTCCGACTCTGGCTGTCGAGGCGGCCTTTCCGCCGGGCAAGGACACGACGCTCGATCAGTACATCGCCGCTGGGGAGGCGCGTCATCCCGACGAGTCCGGCATTCCGCCTCGTGAGCGAGGGCCCGGAGGCGTTCGCCCTTCGTGCGCGCAGCGCACAGGTCGCCGGGCGCAGTCTCGATGTTCAGACCTACATCTGGCATGACGATCTCACCGGAGCGTTTCTTGCGCACCGGTTGCTTGAAGCCGCGGAGCGCGGCGTCAAGGTAAGAGTACTGGTGGACGACATGGACGCCCGCGGCAAACATGCTGCGTTCGCTGCGCTCGCCGCCCATCAGAACATCGCGCTGCGCATGTTCAATCCGTTTGCGTCGCGCAAAGGTACGTTGAGCTTCGCCGCGGAGGCTCTGGGGAGTTTCGGCCGGATCAATCACCGCATGCACAACAAGAGCTGGATCGCCGACAACCGGATTGCGATCGCCGGCGGCCGTAATCTGGGCGACGAATACTTCGGCGCGAGCGAGGACATCAACTTCGTCGATCTCGACTTCGCGATGATAGGACCTGTCGTGCGCGAGGTTTCGGCGTCGTTCGACAAGTACTGGAATTCGCCTGCCGCCTACCCGATCGAGGCGCTCGACCCCGATGGAGTCAACGCCGGGGCGCTGGAAGTGCTGCGCACGAAACTCGGCCGAGGTCGCGAAGGAAGCGGAGACGAGTCGCTACGCAGCCGCACTGCGTAGCGACGAAGGATTGAAGCGCCTGGGCTCAGGCGATTGGAGAATTGAGTGGTCCGGCACGTATCGGTTCGTTTCGGACGACCCGCTCAAGGCGACGATGAAGAAGGACGATCTGCAGCGCTCGCAGGTGGCCAGCGCGCTCGTACCGCTGGTGCAGGCGTCGCAAACGGAGGTCACGATCATTTCGCCATATTTCGTGCCCGGCAAGGAAGGTACTGCCGGATTGGCGCGCGGCGCGCAGACGGGCAAGCGTGTGCGCATCCTCACGAATTCGCTCGTCGCCAATGACGTCGCCGCCGTACATGGCGGCTATTCGCGCTACCGGAAATCGCTGGTCGAAGGAGGTGTGCAACTCTGGGAGCTGAAGCCGTTGACCGGCGACGTGCAGTCGAGCTTCTTCGGTTCATCAGGCGCGAGCCTGCACACCAAAGCCCTCTACGTCGATGGCCGTACCGTGTTCGTCGGCAGCTACAATCTCGATCCCCGCTCCACCTGGCTCAACTGCGAGCAGGGCGTGCTGGTGGAAAGTCCGGCGCTTGCGCAGCAGCTCGAGACGATTTTCGCCAGCCAGTCCGGGAGTCAACGCGCCTGGCAGGTGACGCTCGAGGACGGCGACCTGCGCTGGAGCGACGGCGAAGAGAATTTCGATTCGGATCCGAAGGCGTCTGCCGGACGCCGCTTCCAGGCCTGGATCACGCGCGTGCTACACCTTGACGCGCAGTTGTGAACTTTCAAGCGTCAGAGGAATGCGAGGGGCCGCCGCTCTGGCAAGTGACCGGCGGCTACAAGAGCGACTATGTCGTTCGTTGTGTGTCGACTGAACGATCGCCCTGTTCGCTTCATCTCGCCACACATATGTATCTGTCGAGGCCGCCAACGCCGGGACTGACTCGAACCTATGTCAACATCGCGAACGCTTGGTGTGCGGATCTCCGCCTCTCCTTGGGGAGCCGCTCGCGCGCGTCCTGCGCTCCGCGGCATTCCTGCATCCATGCACATCAGAGGCCGCGCGCAGCGCGGGTGAGGGAACAAACGCGCGATCGCGCGCTACAAGTACGCAGCGAGCTGCGCCCCCTCACCCTAACCCTCTCCCAACGGGAGAGGGGACGATAGACTTGAGACAGATTCTCGTCATTTCCTCCAGAAATCGATGCGTATCTTCGTCGTCCACAGCGCCGGCAGCGCATGCCATATGATCGTCGCCTCATGTCACGCATCAACGCCTCGCAAAGGCAGGCCTCTACTCGCCTTCATTGGCGGCGCCTGCATCGGAATTCTCGGCGGACTGATCGGTCTCGGCGGCGCTGAATTTCGCTTGCCGCTCCTTATCGGCTTGTTCGGGTTTGCCGCTCTCTCCGCAGTGATTCTCAACAAGGCGATGAGCCTGGTCGTCGTCGCCTCCGCCTTGTTGTTCCGGACGAAGGCCGTGCCTTTTGATGAAGTGCTGGCGCATTGGCCCGTCGTTGTGAATCTGCTCGCGGGCAGCCTGCTCGGCGCATGGCTGGGCGCGGACTGGGCGACCAGAATCACGAGCCAGAGCTTGCACCGCGTTCTGGCGGCTCTGCTGGTCCTCATGGCGGCCGCGCTCCTGGTGGGACACGACCATACGGCTGGCGATCCGCAGTTCACCGGAGCGGCGCAGATAGCGGTTGGTGTGGCCGCAGGATTGGGAATCGGTGCGGTGACGTCGCTGATGGGCGTGGCGGGCGGCGAGCTTCTGATCCCGACCCTGGTTCTGCTCTTTGGGGCAGATATCAAGCTGGCCGGCAGCCTGGCGCTTGCAGTCAGCCTACCGACAATGCTGGTCGGCTTCACTCGCTACAGTCGCGACAGCAGCTTTGCAGCGCTCAGACGCAACAAGTCGTTCGTGCTCTGTATGGCTGCCGGATCGCTCATGGGCGCGTCAATCGGCGGATACATGCTTGGCGTTGTACCGAGTCGAGTGCTGTTCCCAGTCCTGGCTGCAATACTGATCGTGTCTGCGTTCAAAGTGTGGCGACACGGCGTGAGCGACGGCGCCGGGCTGCATTGAAGTGCGCAACACTGCGAAGCCTGCGGCCCGCGCATCCCGGTGCGCGGTGGTCTGCAGCGATTGATCTTCTCGGAAACCAACGTCTAATAGTCAATCCGGATCCGGACGAGATCAGGCGATGTGCGGGGAATTCCGCTACAACGTCTATCGCAACGCGAGAAGTCGCATAGATGACTTTGCGTTCGACCACGGCGTGGCGAAAGTCTTCGACGATATGGTTTCGCACGCGCGCCGTTCCAAGTCGAGATACTGTGCACGCGCTGGCGGCTTGATCCTCGCAGTACTGGTTTCGATAGCACTATCCGGCTGCGCAACCCTGCCGAATGGTCGACTCTGGGGAGAGGATGCCACGCTGCGTCCGGGGTGGGAGCGCGTACGCGCTTCTGCGGTTGAAGCCGCTCGCGACCCGTGGATCTGGGGACCATTGATCGGCGCCGCGGCCTTCCAGATCGACAACTGGGATCGCCGCACTTCGGACTGGGCTCGAGAGCACACGCCAGTATTCGGCTCGCAAGGAAGCGCAGAGGACTGGAGCGATGATCTGCGCAAGGCGTCCGTGTGGGCGCACTACGTCGCTGTGGCGACTACGCCCGGAGGCGCTGATGCACCTGACTGGGCTCTTTCAAAGGCAAAGGGAATGCTCGTGCATGTTGCGGCCGTCAGCGCGACGTCCGCTGTGACTCGCCAGTTGAAGAAGAGTACGGACCGCGAGCGGCCCAATGGTCTCGCGGAGGAGAGTTTTCCGTCCGGTCACACCTCATCTTCCGCTGTACACACGCGTCTCGCCTCCGAGAGCCTGCAATCCATCGACATGAGCCGCGGCACGCGTCGCATCCTTGACGTTGGCCTGATCGCGATGACGATCGGCACTGGCTGGGCGCGCATAGAGGCGGGCTGGCATTTCCCATCAGACGCGCTGTTCAGTATGGCGCTCGGGAATTTCCTGGGATCGTTCATCAACGACGCGTTTCTCGGTCTGGAGGAGTCGAATGCTGCGCTCGCGCTTGCGCCGACGGACGACGGCGTAGTTCTGCAGTGGCGTCAGACGTTCTGAACCGATCACGAATTCGCCGAGCGCGCTCGACTTACGCGATGCGTCCCTCACCCTTCATCAGAACCGCTCCTTCGTCTCGATCAGGAGTTGCACATCGTCGATGGAGGAGTCGCCGTCAAGCGGGAACGCGAGATCGACGTGGATGATGTTGCCGAGGCCTGAGCGGCTGTTGCCGAAACGCAAGCCGACGCCGACGTCCTTCAGCAAGCCCAGACTCGGCGTATTGACGGGAGTCTCTCCCCAGGTGCGGCCGACATCGAAGAATGCGGCGGCGCCGACACGGAAAAGACGAAATGGATACCAGTTCGTGAAGTAGCGCTGCTCGACGGTGAGCAGCGCACGCGCTTCGCCGCCCTGATAGCGAAGCGGGTAGCCGCGCAATCCGTTATCGCCGCCGAGCAGGATCTGCGTATCCAGATCGAGCGCACGTCCGACGGATGCTTCGAGCGTCGTGAAGAACAGGCGCCGATCCGATTGCTTCACGTAATAACGCGCGGCGCCGTCGAGCACAGCGTTGCGAAGCTCGCCATTCTCAACCCGCGTTGTAACAGCACTGCTCAGGAGCAGCGTGGCGTCATCGGACGTACCGGATCCATGACTCGCTCTTGCGGACAGAATCAGGGCGCTGCGGTCCGCCCCATAAGCCTTGTCCGCATAGCCAATTTGCGCACCAAAGCGGCTTCCCAGATAGAAGTCTTCAGTGCGTCCGATCTGGTCGTGATTGCTGTACTTGCCAAAACTGTCCTGCACCAGCTCGAAGCCCAGCCAGGGATAGACGAGTTTTCGGTTCTCCGGCACGAGGCTGGCGGAGACCGATCCTGGCGCCGCGCCAAACTCGTTCTCATCGTACGTTGCGCCGATCCTCCAGCGCCGAACCCAGCCATTCTCGAGACCGCGCGACCATCCCCACGCGACGGACGCGAATTTCTGATGCGAACTGAACTCATCGACGACCTTGCCGAGATCGTACAAAGGCTCGATGTGCTCGTCGTCCAGCAATGACATGCCCGCAGCCCATCGCGTATCGAGCGCATAGAAAGGACGACCAATATCGAGCGCAAGCACCGAGCCATCGCTGTTGTCGGCGTACGTCGCTTCCATCTTCACCCACGTGCTGAAGAGGTGCTGGTCCTTGTATTCGAGCAGCGTCGAATCGCGATCGACGTCCGATGTTCGGCCGATCGACAGATTCGTCCCCGTACCGAGAAAATTGAACTCCTCGATCTCCACACCCGCGCTGTTCTCGCCGCCGCTGCGACTGAATGACAGCCCGGGATTCAGCGTCCAGACATCGCGCGTCGTCACTGCGATATCGACCACGCCATCGCGCCAGGCGACGGGACGGATCGACGCATCGTAGAGGTAGCGTGTGGACCGCAGAATGCGTTCGGACTCGCTCAGCAGGCGTTCCGAATAGAGATCGCCGCTCTTGAAAAGCAGCTGCTGACGAATCACCCCTGGCCGCGTACGGATATGCAATTTGTTGGCAAGTCGGTACAGCCCTTTGTTCTCTTCGGGGTCTTCCAGGTTGAAGATGTTTTCGGGGTAGATGAACACCTCGCCGATGACGGCGCCCTGGCGTTCGAGTTCCGCAGGATCTGGCAGGACTGGCGCTGAGTCGGCCGGCGGCGTTTCTGAGGCGTCAGCCGGACAAGACGCCGCAGCAGCCGCCAGCCATGCGACGGCGGCCAGCCAGGGCGTTAGTTGTGCAGGTCGCAGTGTGCGGCAGTTGGGGGGCAAGGGATTTGGCCAAGGCGCGGATCTTAGAACGTGTCGTTAGACGCGCCGCAAGCCAGATTTCATTCGCGACGGCGCGATTGCTTCATGTAAGCGCAACGTCCGGCGTGCATGCAAGTTTCTCTTGCAGGGAACGTGACACTGTGCGCTGAATTGCATGGCTCAGGCCTGCACGCAGCGCTCGGCTTCTCGCTGCGAGTCGGTTTCGCTTCGCTTTCAACCCCGCCGAAGACATCGAGTTCGTTGCGCAGCATCTGCCGGAAATTAGCGATGGACAATCGCCATGCCGCGCTTTCTGTGCGGCGCGCTGCTCTCGCGCGCTTGATGCGCATCACTGGACCTGGCTGCGGTCGACGAGCCGACGACCACCGTTTCATGCAGACATCAATGGCCTGCGCAACAGTCGCAGATCCGGATCCATTGACGACACGCGACCCGGCATGACGAACCCGGGTCGCGTACCTCGGCATTTCCGGATCAGCGCCTCGGCGCTTCGACACCGTGAAACGGCGCCTCGCCCTTGGCGCCAGTCTGCTGTTTCAGCGTTGACGCGCCGCCGCCGACCCCACTGGATGCGTCTCGGGCAGATCTTCTGCGATCGCTGTCGCCGTTGCGTCACATTCCGGATGCCCAAAGCCGCCCGCGCTGACGGTGTGTCCTGTGGCCGGATCGACGGTGACATCGTGGATGATGTTGTCATCGCCGGTCGGGCTCACCCCCGCGGGCACGTTGTCGAGATTGAGTGCGAATCGCACTTTCCACGCGACGATATGATCGGTGCATGACGTGTCCCCGCTCACGCCTATTCCGCCGACGCAGCACTCCGTCGGCGTTATAGAGCGCAAGACCTCCGCCGAACACATTGACGCCGCCGACGCGTGCGCCGCGCAGCGGATCATTGGCCTGACCGTAGCGCGCAGGATTCCCGCCATAGGCCGCGCGCGGATCGACGGGATTGCTCTCCTGCAAGCCGAACAAAGATCCCCCGGGTTGCACTGCGGAGTACAAGTTGGCCGTGGAAAGCGCTCCTGCAAATCCGATGACGCCGCTCGGCCGGCTGAATGCGTTGGCGGTGTTCGCCTTTTGTGCGGAGATGACGCGGCTTCCAGGCCATTGATCGCCCCGTGAGCTCCCCGTGAATGCGACCTGACACACGATGCCGTCGCGGTTGACCACGGTAGCCCACATGTCGTTCGCCAGTCCGCCGTTGCCCCCTGGCGCGACGACAGCTTGCAGTGCAGCTTTGAGGTTGCCGAAGGAAGGCAACCCACGACAGGCATTGATGCTGCACTTGCTTCCAGAGCTTCATCGCCAAGCGCGAGCGCCGGAACGGCGCTCAGGACTGCTGCGGAAACCAACGCCTCGATGATGCGAATACGCTTTGCATGATTGCCCCTCCTCGTTTAGTGCTCCCGGTTGTTGATGCGACCGACGAGGCTTCGTCCGACGTCGCAAGTTCACGTGGGCCGGCGAAGGCTTCCGGCAATCCCTTGACGCGGTTTCCTTAGCCGTCACCAAGCTCGAACGGACATATGCGATTCCGGAGAGAAACCGGCCAGACGACGCTGCGAAGAAGATCCGATCGAGCTGCTCGACTTTTGTCGCGGCGCGGTCAGTGGCGGGTCGACGCAGCGGACAGGCTCGCCTCACGTATCCAGTTGTTGAGTCGGCGGAGTTCCGGCCCGGTGGAGAGCAGCAGACTCAAGATCTTCCAGGCGGGGTTTCCTTCAGCGTTATTGGCCTGCAGCAAAGAGCTACGACCGGTTGATTCACCAACCGCCTTGCGGAACAACTCGCACCGCGACTCGGGGCAAAACAGAACCGCGGCTCCACGCCGTCGATGCGGCGCTGCGCATGCAGCGGCCGAAAAGCGATGAGGGCGTTACTTGTCGCGCCGCACATTCTGAGATCGTTGACTCGGCATCGGCTTCCCCTCGTGACTTCGGTAGGGCGCCGGGGCAGACTATTCTGCGATCTCTCGCCGCCTGAACTGCCGGCTCTCGCTGAAGATCAGCGCAGATGCATAGCCGCAACGCGCCGCTGACGGAGCTTCTGCAACTCGCCGCTCAGGGAGAGCGCGATGCACTGGATCGCGTGTTCACGGCGCTCTATCCGGACTTGCGCCGGATCGCCCATGCCCGCCTGCGGTCACAAGGCGGCGTCGCTCATCTGGAGACCACCGCCCTGGTGCACGAAAGTTTTCTTCGGCTGGTCGACGCGGCGCAGCTGGCGCTTGCGGACCGCAAGCACTTCTTCACCTACGCGGCAAAGACGATGCGCAACATCATCATCGAGTTTGCGCGTCGAGCATTGTGCGCAACGCCGCGGCGGCGGCCGCAGTCCGCTGCAACTGGATACGGCGCTTGCCAGCAACCTCGCCGGAACCGATGGCGATGCATCGCTGATCGCCGTCGACGATGCACTGTCAGCGCTCGAGGCGCTCGATCCCGTACTGGCGCAGATTGTCGAGATGCGCTACTTCGCCGGCTACAGCGAGGTGGAGATCGCCGACCTGACCGGAAGCTCCGAGCGCACGGTGCGACGCCAGTGGGAGAAGGCGCGCGCATTCCTGCTGGCTACGCTCGAGGAGTGACTGATCAGGCGATCGCGCAACGAGTTGGGAGCAAACGATGGAGGTCTCGGCCGCGACGTGGCATGCCGTTTCACAACTGCTGGACGAGGCGCTCGACCTTGATCCGGCCGCCCGTGCGCATGGATTAACGGCATCGGTGAAGCCCAACCCGACCTCGCGCCGATCCTGCGCAAGCTCCTCGCTGCTCACGCCACCAGCGAGACGGACGACGTGCTGCAGCAGCTGCCGACCCTCGATGCAAGTGAGCTCAACTCGATCGACGCGTCCGGCCTCGCCCTCGGCGCCTGCGTTGGCCCTTACCGACTGAAACGCGAAATCGGCCGCGGCGGCATGGCCGATGTCTGGCTGGCCGAGCGCGCCGACGGCGCATTCGAACGCGATGTCGCACTCAACTTCCGCACCTCAGCCGTCTGCGGCGCGATCTCGCGGCGCGATTCGCGCACGAGCGCGACATCCTGGCGCGGCTCGAACACCCGAATATCGCGCGCTTCTACGACGCCGGCGTGACCAGCGACGGCCTTCCGTATCTCGCGATGGAATACGTCGACGGTAGCCGATCACCCAGTGGTGCGACGAGCGCCGGCTCGACATCGCCGCGCGCCTTTCGCTGTTTGCACAAGTGCTCGACGCCGTGCAGTTTGCGCACGCCAACCTTGTCGTCCATCGCGACCTGAAACCGTCGAACGTGCTCGTAACAGAAGACGCCCAGGTGCGGCTGCTCGACTTCGGTATCGCGAAGCTCCTGTCCGATGATCGAAGAGCGCACGAGACGCAACTCACGCAACTTGCGGGCCGTGCGTTGACGCCGGACTACGCGAGCCCCGAGCAGATCACGGGTGAGACCCTGACGATCGCCACGGATGTCTACTCGCTTGGCGTGGTGTTGTATGAGTTGCTCGCCGGCCAAGCGCCGTACCACCTCAAACTGGCGTCAGTCGCGCAGCTGGAACAGGCGATCGTCGCCGTCGACCCATCGCGGCCCAGCAGCGCGGTCTCTGCCGAGGCGGCGCAGAAACGCGGCGCGAGCGAGAAGCGGCTGGCTCGCTCCCTCCGAGGCGACCTCGACACAATCGTACTGAAGGCGCTCGCCAAGCAACCAGCGCGGCGGTACGCCACGATCGCGGAGCTCGCCGACGATCTGCGTCGCCATCTGAACGGACAGACCGTGCATGCGCAGCCAGCGTCATGGGGCTACCGTGCGCGCAAGTTCGTCACGCGAAACCGCCTGGCGGTGGCGGCGGCCGCGGCGATCGGAGCCGCGCTGATCGCCGGGACGCTTGTCTCCCTGTGGCAGGCGCGAATCGCGCAGCAGCAGGCGGCGCGCGCCGAGGCAGTCAAGCAGTTCGTGCTGTCGTTCTTCGACGCCGCCAACAGCGACCGCGGCGGCAAGCGGGAGACGACCGCCCTCGATCTGCTGCAGCAGGCTCGCGGCCGGCTCGACGCTGCTGCGATCACCGACGATGCGATCCGAATCGAACTGCTGACGACCGTTGGCTGGGCCCTGCAGGGATACGGTGAGTTCAAGCAAGCCGAAGGGCTGCTCGCTGAAGCGGCGCGTCTGGCGAGCGCGACATCCGGCGACCACGACGGGGTCGCGGGGTGGGCCCTCGCGACCCACGGCCTCGCGCTCGCCAGACGGGGCGAGCTTGCCGGCGCTGCGCAGCAGTTCGATGCAGCAGAAAAGCGCATACGCCGTATCGGCGACATGGCGATGCTGACCTTCGTGTTGCGCGGGAAGTCGGAGCTGCATGCGCGCGAAGGAGACTACGATCGCGCCGCCGATCTGGCGCAGCAGGCAGTGCGTGCGGCAGAACGTCTTCCTGCCTCAGATGGCAAAGAGGCGCTCGCCCTTTCGTACGGGGCGCTCGTGGATTTCACGCGCCAGGGGCAGCGCAAGATACTTTGGCGCCCGCACAACGAGGTTTGGCGCTCGCGCGCGATCTGTACGACGATCGCCCGACGCCGATGCTCCTCGAAGCACGACGGAACTACGCGCTGGCGCTTGCCGACGAGGGCGAACCTGCAGAAGCGCTCGCGCAGCTTGCGGAAGTGCGCCGGCTGCAAGCCGAATTGCTCGGCGCCGATCACACGCAGGTCGCGCGCACGGTGCGGCATCTCGCCGAGGTGTCGTTGATGCTCGGCGATCCCGCCGCCGCCATCGAGAACATGAGCGAGGCGCTGCGAATCTGCGCCGCGAAGAGCGCCGGCGAGCCGACGCCGCAGATGGCCCGTGCGAAGCTGGGCTCCGGCGAGGTGTTCGCCAACGCGCGCCGCTATGACGCGGCTCTGGCCGAGTGGCGCGACGCCGATGCGAACTATTCCGCCCTCTACGGCGCAGACAACCAGATGGCGCGCCTCGCACGCTCCGGCGTTGCGCTCACGCTGACGATGCTCGGCCGCCTCGACGCGGCGGACGCAGTCTTCGCCGGCTTGCGCGACAAACCGCTCAGCAGCGCCCGCGAGGCCGTCCTCAAGCGTCGTCTGGCGAGACTGCGCAGCGCGCAAGGCCGTCATGACGAGGCGCTGGCGCTGCTGCGCGACGCGCTCGAGTTCTTCGCGGACGGCGCAATCGGACTGGACGCATGCGCTCGCGCTTGCCGATCTCGGTGACGCACTGTTGGCGAGTGGACGCGTCGAGGAAGCGCTCAAGGTGCTGCGAGAGGCGCGGACCCTTTGCTCAGGTCGCAGCGAAACGGATCGCCCGACCTCGCCGACATTGCAGTCGACATCGCTCGGGCGCAGCTCGCGCTGGGCCGCACAAGAGAAGCACTGGCGTCCGCCGAAGAAGCCGTGGCGTTCTGGAGTCATTTCGATCCCAACCAACGCAGCACCGGACTCGCACTTCTCTGGTAGGGGCGCGCCTCTCGCTGCGGCCGGCGACGTCGCCGACAGGCGACCAACGTCCTTGCGTCAGGCAAGCGACATCCTCGCTACCGCTGGCCTGCCCACCGATCAAGCGCTCCTGACACAGACACAAAGCGAAATACGGACGCCGCCGATCGCGCGACGATAGGAAACCTCTGCATAGGCTCCATCTGAAAGCGTCACCGCATAGTCAAGCCGCGTCTTTCAACCAGTTGCATCGTTGAAAGCTCAGGGTAGTCGACCTGTGCAGAGCTTCCCCAGGTCGAGCACGCCTCCTGCCCGAAAGTACTGGCCGCCTTCGCCTGGAAATCCACGTATGTCAGTTCGAGCCGGAAACCGTCGGAGACTGACATGAATATCTCGACCGCATCGCCCACGGCCGTTCTCGTACGAATCGGTCTGACAATGGCGGGCTTTGCAGCCGTCAGCTGCATCGCCGATGACTCGACCGGCGAACAAGAGCTCGCGCGATTTCGCGCTGCCTCTGCCGTCTGCAGTCGTTGCTCCGACCGGCGAGCGCGCAGTGCGCGGATCGTACGCCGGCGCTTACGCTTCTTCTGGAGGACGCAGGTGGACATGCGCTGCAGCTCGCCTTTTCTCCGCTGCGGCTGGAAGTACGTCGTCAGCGCGGAATCCTCCGGCCGCCAGGACAAGCTCGCGCTTGAGAAGAGCAGCTTTTCCTCGGTCGCATCGCAGGCCGACGCCACGACGGTAGCGACCGATGATCCGATGGCGGTCTTCATCGATGGACCGACGGCGTACGCCTTCGCCTGGATCCGCGACGCGGGATGGAAATTCATCGGTCACATCACCAACGAAAAGCGCTGAGCTAAAGCGCCGGGCTGGCGTCATGACAAATCAATGTGCTTGCGGGCGAGCCTGCGCACAGGCGGCTCGCTCGCGGCATCACTGACTTTGGATATTGTCGAACCCTCCCCGCGCCACTGGGCCGAGTCTCAAGCGTCGCCTACGGTGCGGGCTGCCCGCCGTGTTTCACGGGCCTGACGGAGGCAATGATGACGCCAAAGCAAGTGAGTCTCGTACAAGAAACGTGGGAACGCGTAGCGCCCATACAGGAGCAGGCGGCTACGATCTTCTATCAGAAGCTGTTCGCAGCGGATCCCGCCCTTAGATCGCTGTTCAAGAGCAACCTCGATGAGCAGAAGCGCAAGCTCATGAAGATGATCGGCGTCGCGGTGAATGCGCTCGATCGTCTCGAGACCATAGTGCCGGCGGTGCGTAGTCTCGGCCAACGACACGGAACTTATGGCGTCAAGGCGAGCGACTATTCGACTGTCGGTGCGGCGTTGCTCGCCACGCTGGAGCAAGGTTTGGGGGCCGCCTTTACCCCCGACGTGAAGGATGCCTGGGCGACTGCGTACAGCATCCTTGCGCGCACGATGCTGGACGCCGCGGCGGCCGCGGCGGCTTAGGCGAAACCGTCGCGTCGCCAGGCGTCAGCGATGACGTCTCGAGCAATGCGCCATCACGAATGCCTGTGACGCTTTCCTCCGCCCAGCAAGCGACGGCTGATCCTTCGGACGTCGCTAAGGTTCGTGGCTTTCGCAAACCACTGAAGCCACGACGCGGCGAGCTTCAGAACTGATCACACCCGCTGCAACGTCACCGGCAGTCCGTCCCGGGGCTTTGCGATCGGCGCCATCTGATAGGGCATCGTATAGCCGTCGGGCACGCTCCATCGGTACCGCAACAGCAGCGAGTGCATGATCGCCTTGACCTGCAGCATCGCAAAATGCTGACCGATGCACATGTGCGCGCCGCCGCCGAACGGCGCCCACGCAAACGCATGACTCTTGTCTTCCTGCCGCGCAGGACTGAATCGCTCCGGATCGAATGAATGCGGATCGCGCCACAGCGAGGGCATGTGGTGCACGTGAATCGGAAAGACGCCGACCAGCGTGTTCGCCGGAATGAGATAGTCTCGGAACGCCGTCTCGCGCATGCACATGCGCGGCATCGAAGAGAGCGGCGGATACAGACGCAGCGCTTCGCGGATGAGCCAGTTGAGGCTTTCGAGCCGATCGAGATCGTCGTACTCCAGATGAGCCTTGCCGAGCGCGCGCGCCTCGTCGCGCACGCGATCCTGCCAATGAGGATGACGCGCGAGCAGGTACATCATCGTGGTCAGCGTGCTCGTCGTCGTGTCGTGCGCCGCCATCATCAGAAAGATCATGTGATCGATGATCTCCTGATCCGTGAACTTTTCGCCCTGCTCGCTCTCGGCGTAACAGAACTCGCTGAAGAAATCGCTGCTGTGCACTGCTCGCTTCTGCGGCAGCAGCGCGCGGAACCGTTCGACGAGCAACTCCCGCCCGCGGACGCCGCGCCACATCTTCAGGCCAGGAATCGGTTTGCGGACGAACGCCAGGGAAGCTTGCACGGTGTCCACGAAAGCGCGATTGAGCGCGGTCGCGTTTCGGCCCAGTTCGACGCCCATGAACACCGAAGCCGCCAGATCGAGCGTGAGCTGCTTGAACAGCGGAAACACGCACCGCCCGTCCGCGCGTGCGCTGCCTGACAGCCACTGCCCGAGGCCGTGGTCGATGGCGGGCGCCATCTGGTCGAAATACGCGCGCAGGGCGGACTTGCGAAAGGCGACCTGCATGATGCGGCGCTGATAGCGATGTTCGTCGCCGTCCATCGCCATGATCGCGCCCGGGAAGACGCGGCTGATGTAGAACTCCCAGCCCCGTGCGCTGCTGAACACGCCGTCGCGATTCTTGAGTACGAGCTCCAGCGCGTCGGGGCCGAGCAGATTGATGATGCGCAGGCGACCCATGCGCGTTTGCCACACCGGCCCGTGACGGCGCTCGAGCTGCTGCACCGTGCCGAGCACGTCTCGAAACATTCCGAAGGCGTGCCCGAAGTACGGCAGACCGTTGTCCACCGGGATCGGGCGATGCGGCTGTGAGTCGGTGACGATGGCCTGGTTCATACTCAGCAAGCGTTTGTTGTTCGGGTCTGCCGACGACCGGGAACATAACTCAATACCGGCGGCGATGTCTCATTCAAAATGCGTGGTCCTCCATCCTCGAGTTTGCATTCGGCGGCGGTCGACAGGATTATCGTGGGGGGTGCAGCATCGCGGCGTTCGGACGAAGCCTCCGCGCAGTTCAATCTACCGACGCGGCCCTGCCTGCTCCATTCGTTTTCTCTTTTGCGGGAGGTAAGCGATGCTTATCCGGACCCAGCAGCAGAAGCTCGTGCATCTGAACGCGCTGCGCGCATTCGAAGCGGCGGCGCGGCATCTGAGCTTCGTCGCCGCCGCGGATGAACTCAACGTCTCGCCGCCGGCGATCAGCCAGCAGATCCGTACGCTCGAGGAGTATCTCGATGTGGCGCTGTTCGTGCGCTCGAAGGTGGGCGTTACTTTGACGCCTCAGGCGCGCGACGCGTACCCCGACATTCGCGACGGACTGCTGCAGCTCGCCGCGGGTCTGAGCAAGTTGCGCGGCTCTGGTCAGGACCGCCTCATCACACTGAGCGTGCCGCCGTCATTCGCAGCCAAATGGCTGTTGCCGAGAATCGACGTGTTCCGCGACCAGCACCCGCAGTTCGACATACGCCTGGACACCACGGATCGATTGGTCGATTTCGCCGCCGAGGGAATCGATCTGGGCGTGCGTTACGGCCTCGGCGGTTACCGGGGCCTGGAGGCCGACAAGCTCTTCGACGAAGAGGTTTTTCCAGTGTGCAGCCCGGCGCTGCTGGCGGACGAGTCGCAGCGGGCCGGTCTGGACTGGCTGGCGCGCATGACGTTGATCCACGACACGACCAGCGACTTCGACCCCTCCTTCCCGACGTGGCGCACGTGGTTGCTCGGCCACGGCATGGCAAGCATCGATCACACGCGCGGTTTGCGCATGAATTCATCGGTGCTCGCCGTTCAGGCCGCCATTGAAAAGCAAGGCGTCGCACTGGCGCGGAGCGTCATCGTCGATGGGGATCTCAAGGCGGGTCGGCTCGTGAGACCCTTCGACTTCGTCGAGGCGACGCGTTGCGCCTACTATGTCGTCTATCCGAAAGAGTCGCTGAGCTCGCCCAAGGTGCAGGTGCTGCGCGATTGGCTGCTCGCAGAAGCGCGCGCCCTCAGACGCTGAACGACCGCCAGAGGCGCGACGCGCGTGTTCTGCGCGCGGCAAAGTTTTTCTTATCTGCGTCCACAGAAAAACGCGGTTGTCGCTGACCGCGCCCGCCCTTCTAATTCCCGCACGCACGGCCCGCCGGGAGTCTTCTGACCCTGCAAGCCGTTCGAGCCGCCTTCCTCTATCAACTTGTCCAGAGAGTGAATACGAGCATGAGCACCAAAGTATCCAACATCCGTACACAGCGTCCTGCCATCGGGATCCTTGGCACGGGCCGCATGGGCGTGAGGCTCGCCGTTATGTTCGCCCGCGCCGGCCGCAGCGTCGTTCTCGGTTCACGAGATCGGGCGCGCGCGGCCAAGATTGTCGATGGGCTGAACGTCCCGGGCATCATCGCCGGAACCTATGACGACGCACTGGTCGCATCTGCCGTGCTGCCGGCGGCGTTTATTCGTGATGGTCTGTTCGACCTGCTGGAAGCCTTTCGCGGCGACCTCGAGGATAAGCTGCTCATCGACATCACGAACCCGTTCAATGACACGTACAGCGACTTCATTCTGCCGTGGAACACCAGCGGCGCCGAGGAGCTGCAGAAGCGCTTCCCTCGCGCGCGGGTCGTAGGCGCCTTCAAGAACGTGTGGTGGGAAGTGTTCGATGCACCGTACTTCGACGGCGCGCTCAGCGATGTGTTCGTCGTCAGCGACGATGCCCAGGCGAAGCAGTCGTTCCTGGAGCTCGCCGCAGGCACGCCGTTTCGCTATATCGATGCGGGCGCATTGAAGAATGCGCGCACTGTCGAGCGCATGACGTTGCTGATGGGAGAGTTGGGGCGACGCTATCAGTATCATCCGCGCATGAACTGGCGCGTGCTGGGCGAGCGTTGGACGCTCGGGAGCGCAGACAAGGATGGCATCGGAAAATTGATCGCGCGCTGAGAATCGGTGAGGCCAGCCCGGCGGCGACACGGAACAGATCGAAGGCGCGCCGGAACGTTTGTCCACCGGGATCGAGCGACGGGGGATGTGAGTCTGTGACGATGGCTCGGCTCACATCTCACGTCGCGTAGGTCGCAACGCGCAAGGAACTGCACGGTCGACCCCCATGCCAAGCCGCACCTTCATAGTCCGAGGAATCCACTCGGAGGCATCGATTCGGCTCAGCGCGCCGGCTCGGCGGTCACCGCACGGTATGCTTCCTCGACTACGTGATCTGACGTGACGAAGGATTTCGGGAAGTCATCGTCCCATTCCTTCGTGGGCCGCGACTGCTTCACTTGTTCGAGGCTCTTGCCGCTCGTCACCAACGTCTTCACGCTGTCCAGAATCATCGCCAGCATGTCGCGCCACTCGCGCAAACCGCGATCATCCGAGACAGGCCCGTGTCCGGGAACGATGCGAGTACGGTTGTCGACCATCCCGAGCGCTGTGCCGGCTGCGGCAATGATGCCGGTGTAGGTCCCGCCGTTCGTATAGTCGATCACCGGATAGCTGCCGTTCAGATAGCAATCGCCCATGTGGAGAACATTCGCAGTGCGAAAGCGCACGAACGAGTCGCCATCCGTGTGCGCTCGCTCGACATGCACTACCGAAATCTCCTCCTCGCCGAGATGAAAAGTCACGTCGCGCGTGAACGTGACGATCGGCAGCGCCTGCGGAGGCGGCGCTGGCTGTTTGCGGGCAAAGACCTCGACAAAGCCGTCCACGCTGAGACGCCGGCGCACATTCTCGTGCGCGACGATGACTGCGCCATCGCCCGCCAGCGCGGCGTTGCCGCCTCGGTGGTCCGGATGCCAGTGCGTGTTCACCACGAAGCGGATGGGCTTCGGCGTGATGGCGGCGACCGCGGCCTTCACCTGAGCGGAGGCCGGCGCGATCTTGTCATCGACCAGTAGAACACCGTCATCCCACACTAACACCACGACGTTTCCACCGGCGCCTTCGAGAAGATAGAGCTTGTCGGTGAGTTTGACGGTCCTGATCTCAGGATCGAACTGCGGCGGCGACTGCGGTGTCCCGACAACAACACCAAGGAGAGTGGTGATTAACGCAGTGATCACTTTCATGACACGCTCCCGATCCGACGTACCGCGGCGCCGACCTGGGAGTATCTCTCGCCACGCCGCAGAGAGCACAACGGCGGGACATACAGGATCTCGCGCTCGGTCACCCTCGCCTGGCGAACTTTGCGCCTCTGCGAGAGATCTTGAAATGCCAGCTAATCAGCGTGCACGGGCGCTCTTGTATATGTGTCGCCTACATCAAATGTGTCGCTCCGTTCAGCGCAGACGCATCATTCGGCGCACAACGCCGTCGTTCTGGAAGGCGTGATACGCGGCGCCGGCCACGTGCACCGCCAGGAATCCCAACAGGCTCCAGCAAGCCCAGGCATGGATGTCGGAATAGAGCATGTTGAGATCTTTATCTGCGCGTCCCCAGTGCGGAAGCTTCAGCGTCCACCAGAGCGTCGTAGCGTAGCCGCTATACGACGATGCGATGTAGCCGCTGGCGCAGCAGGCGAACACAAGCAGGTAGAGAACAATGTGATCGACAGTCGCCAGCCTGTTCATCCACGACTCCATCTCCTTTGACCGCGCCTCACGATGCCGCGGGCGCCTGAAACGGATGTAGAGGAGCAGAGCCAGAAGGAAAGCGATTGTGACGCCGATGTTCTTGTGCAGTTGAAATGGCAATTGACGAAACGGGAATTCATCCGACGACAGCGGCAGCGCCAGCATCCACGAACTCGAGGCGAACAGGAAGAAGATGCACACGGCGATCAGCCAATGAATGATCACCGCGGCCGGACTGTAGTTCTGGTTCGCCATCAAGCGGCTCCTGTCGCGCAAGTGTGATCATGCACTCCGGACGAAACGGTGCGCTTCTGCGCCACCGCGCTGCCCGATGACAGCGCCGATGGTCATCATGAGGTGCAGCAATATCCACAGGAGCGCATTCCACAGATACATCTCTCTGACGATCGGCCCGGCGTTCAAGGCCGCCAGCGCGCCGCCAATGTCGATCGACAGCAATGCGCCGAATGTCACGACCGCGGCGAGGGGCGCCCAGGTTCGGAAGTTCACGAGCGCCGCCCCGACGACGATCGATCCAAACGCGATCAATGTTCCGAGAGACGCCAGCGCAGTCTGCACCGCGACAAACCAATCCGGCGTCGCCTGAATGACGCCCTCCAGGCGGGCGACCATCTGCTCGCATTCGACCAGCGAAAGACCTTCGTCCGCCAACTCGTCCTCGGGACAAATTGCAGCCGGCAGGATCTTGCTCGGCGGAGCGAATCCCGCGACTACCGATTGCTTCATCCATTCGTTGGCGTGCGTCGCCGTCAGAAAGACGCCGAGTACGATTGCAATGACGCCCAGGGCGCCAGCCCAGGCAGGCGAAGGCGGCAGTGAATCTATTGGCGCCTCGGGTTCCGGCATGGCGTTTGTCACTGAAAGTTTTTCCGATTGCAGGGTCGTCCGGCATAACGAAAACACCCGATGGCGACACACCGCCACATCGTAACTTCACGAATGAACCATTCCCTCGCTCGCGAAGAGGTCCCGTCGGCGGCTCAATCCGCCCGGGGATTTCGTCCTTCGCCGCCTCGTCCGCAAGCTTCCACCGACTCACGTTGCCTAACGCAGGCGCGCGACGCAAGGTCCCTCGCCTGCCGGCGCTGTTGCCAGAACAATGCCACAACCCCGGGGCCGTAAGTCCGTGAAGCGTGCAGACAACGTTCCGGCCGCGAGAATGTTTAGCGCGTGAGGCGCGCGGCCGATTGCGCGTCGCAGGCGACATGCGAGTGTCACGATTTCCAGAAGACCTCACGAGCAATCGCCGCGACGCGCGTCGCCCTTCGCGCGCGCCGCAAGCAGAATGAACGCTATTGTTCTTACCTGTTCTTCACGTTCGATTGCAGCCGGCGTTCCCGCCACCGCACACCGAGGAGAACCTCTATTCACGTCCGAAAGAGGCGAGTAACGGCGCAAGGAGAGTGGTAGATGAGAACGCTCGGCGTCCGCGGTAGATCGCGCCATGCACATGGCGGCGATGCCGCACTGAGTCTGATGACGTCAAGGAGTTTTTCTCATGAAAGCCTTCGTTGTCCCCGTCTTCATCGCTGCAGCGTTGTCCGGCAGCATCGCCTGCGGCGACGACCTGCTCACTTCACAGCACCCGGTGAATTACCGCATCGTCAGGCTTGCTGACCTTGGCGGCATGACCGCCTCGGGCAACAGCATCAACGATGTGGGCCTGGTGGCCGGATTTTCCGATTTGCCTGATGGCAATAGTCGTCACGCCATGTTGTGGCTATACGGATTCAAATTCGATCTTGGCACGCTCGGCGGGCCGAACAGCAACGTGGCCTGGCCGAACAAGAATACGATCGGTCTCATCGCCGGCATCGCACAGACTGACGTGGCCGAACCGCTCGGTCAGACCTGGAGCTGCCGCAGCTTCTTCGCGTTCACCACTCGCAGCGGGTTCATCTGCCTCGGCGCGGTGTGGGAAAACGGTCAGATCCGCGCGTTGCCGACGCTGGGCGGCTACAACGGTTTCGCCACGGGAGCGAACAATCATCGTCAGATCGTCGGTTGGGCGCAGAACACCGTGCTGGACCCGACGTGCAATCCCCTTCATGTCAAACAGCAATTCCGCGCCGTGATCTGGGGTCCGGAGAAGGACCAGATCCAGGAACTGCCGCCGCTCGGGGACGACAGTACGTCAGCGGCCACCGCGATCAACGACAAGGGTCAGGTGGTCGGCATCTCCGGCATTTGTGGCACGGCGGTTGGAGCTGCGAGCGCGAGACACTCCGTCATCTGGGAGAAAGGCAAGGTGCGCAATATCGGCGACCTTGGCGGCGTCGCCTGGAACACTCCGATGGCGATCAACGAGCGCGGCGACATAGTCGGGTTCTCCAACTTCTCCGCCAGCGACGGAACCGCGTTCAGAGCGCGCGCTTTTCTCGTGATCGATCGCGGGCGCATCCGGGATCTCGGCGTTCTGCCGGGCATGGATATAAGCCAGGCGCTGGGAATCAACGAGCGACGGCAAGTGGTGGGCACTTCGTGCAAAGCTGATTTCAGCATCTGTCACGCGTTTCTGTGGGAGAAGGGCGCCATGGTCGACCTGAACGATCGCGTGCCGGGTCATCCAGACGTGCTCTACGCTGCGAACGATATCAACGATGATGGGCAGATCGCAGGCCAGTCGTTCACTCCAGGCACGGAACAGTTTTCGGCGTTCTGGGCGACGCCGCTGCCCTCAGCCTCTGAAGGCGGCGCAAATGAGCCAGACACGCTGGCCGAAGTACGCATGAAGGCGCCAATGCCCAGGGCTGTCCGAGTGTCGTTCCTGCGGCAGTTCGGGCTCAGCGACGCTACGCTCGCCCGCTAGCGATCCGCGCCTCGAGGCGTGCGGATTCGTGCTCAGTGGACGCCGTGCGTACGGCGTCCACTCTGGCTCAAGTGAGCGCCTTGCTCCGCACAATAAACCGCGCTCTACCATCGCTTGACCTTCCCCTCGGGGCAGGTCGCAAGATCCTGGCGACAATCCGGGCCTGCAGCTCAGATCCAGGAGGCGTACGTATGCAGCGTGTAGCGAGGATGATTGTCGCGGGTCTGATCACCGTCACGGCCGCGTGCGCCGCCCCACCGCGGACTCCCGAAAGGCCTTCGCAAGTGCTCTTCGTCTGCGAACACGGCAACGTCAAGAGCCTCATGGCGGCGACGTACTTCAATGAATTGGCGAAAGAACGCGGCTTGTCCTTTCGAGGCGTCTCGCGTGGTTCGGCGCCTGACTCGACGACCGTACCCGACGCCATCATCGCAGGACTTCATGCGGAAGGCTTCGACGTCAGCAACTTTCGCCCCGCGGCAGTCAGCCCTGCGGACGTATCCGCATCTGAGCGCGTGATCACAATCGGCGCCGCACTGCCCGCAACTGCCGAAGACGCGGAAGCGGACATTGAGCAGTGGAATGATGTGCCGCCTGCGACCGCCAACTACGCGGCCGCGCGTGATTCACTCAGAGCCCACGTCAAAGAGCTCATAGCACAGTTGTCACATCCTGAGCGCAGGTGAGACTCGACGTGCGGAGCCGCGCCCCCACCGGCGAGGGAGCGCTTCGTGCCGGGCTACCCCCGCCATGCATACATATATATATGTGTGGCGGTCGACAACGCCGGCGATTGACACGTTATGTCATCCCGGGAATCGCTGGGCGTCCTGGTCAGGCTCAGAGTCGCCAGGATCTACAGGTGCTGGTCGATGAGAACGGGATTGCCGTCCGGGTCGATGACCATGAAGCTGGCGGGGCCCTCGCCCGGTTCGTCGGCTTCCGTCGCCGGCGTGACGCCAGTGCGCTTCAGCCGCCGCTGCAACTCGCGCACGTCGGTGAACGCAATGAGCGAGCGTGGTGAACGTGATGACGCATCGTCGCATCACATTTGGCAGGACACGTTGCTTGCAGGCTTGAGCGCCGCGTTGACGAGCGGCGCGCCATCGACGTTGTTTGCGTGGTGGACCGGCGGCGATGTCCTGGAGGCGACGCGCGCGGCCGGCGCCATGCTGATTCCAATCGACTCGAGCACAGTGGAGCTGATTGCAGCCGCGACGTTCGTGCATCTGACGATCTCGCTCTTTTGGGCGGCGGTGCTCACGCTGACACTGCCGCGACGTCATACCGTGATAGCAGCGACGCTGGCGGCTGCGGCGATTGCGGTGCTCGACTTACGCGTCATTGGACGATTGTTCCCCGAAATTCACGCACTGCCCTTCTGGCCGCAATTCGCCGATCATCTGGCGTGGGGACTCACGGTTGGCGCCGTGCTGGAGCGGAGATTCCATCGACGTGCAGCCGGCTCGTCGAGCAGTTGATCATGATCAGTCATCGATCGCGAAGATCGAAGACAAGTCAGTCGCCAACTGAATACTCTCGTAGCCGCCGACGTAACGCCGCTCGTGCACTTAGCTAAGACGCCTTCGTCTCACTTTAGCTGCCGTTTGGCGCGCAAACGGGACACCCGCCCAAGCCTCAGGAACAAAGGATCGAACATCATCAAATGAACCTTGAAGCCGAATGCAAGGACGGCCGCAAGGAGACTACGCAGCCAGATGTCGCGGAACGTTTGCTGATAGCGAATGATCCTGACGAGATGCGGTAGCGCAGTCCCAAGCGCGAGCACCGCAATGGAGACGCCAAGCGTGTACACCGTGAGCAGGGAGCGGTCCTGGTTGATGTCCCACAACCGATACAGACCGAACGCAAGCAGCAAAGCGAGGATGACCCCTGTGATGGTGAGGGGCGACCACAATAGCCAGACTTTACCTGCGCTCAGTCGTCCGACGTGCAGTTGCTCCGTCAGATCATCGAAGCCGGGGCCGGGACTCAGCAACGGCTCGATCTGGAGGAAGCGCCATGGGACGGGGGTCGATGTGGCGGACTGGAAGGTCTTCAGCTGACGCAGGTCCATTTGCGCCTGACGGTAGCCGCTCGTCATCAGCCCGAACGACTCCACTTCGGTGAAGGAATCGAGATCGGTACGGATGGCGGAGAGCAGGCGCTGCACGCGCTTTTGCAATCCGTAACGGGTGAGAACGCCGCGCTGGGCGGCCGGTTGCGCCTCATCCGACGCCTCGTGAGGATCCTGGCATTCGCGCCAGTCGACCGGGTCTGCGTCGAGATCCTTGCGCAGATGCAGAAACATCAGGCCCTTCAACAATCCCGAACGGCGTCGCGCATCGAGTTCCTGGAACTGCGCCTGGCGGACGCGCGCCATCGACAGACTGAAGGAACGCAGCGGTACGCCCAGGCGCCCGCCGCTCGGCATGTCTTGAGCATCCATCTGACCGCTCGCATCGCTCACGATCATGACGGTGCAGTCCTGGTCCAGCAGACTCGCGACGCCCTGGTTGTCGTATACGCCGCCGTCGACCAGCCGCACCGTCTTGCCGTCGTACAAATCCTTCAGGACCAACGGCTCGAACAGGCCGGGCACACACGAAGAAGCGGCCACCGCGTCGCCCAATCTGAACTGTTGATAGTCAGGGGGCGCGAACGGTCGCCTGAACCATTTGCGCCACTTGTCCGCGAGTCGCGGCGCTTCCCAGTGATACATGCGCCGCAAACGATAGTTGCCGCCGATCTCCTTTTCGAGGCGGCTGGGCGGCTCGCCCATCCATGAGGCGGTGAACTGCCAGTTGTGACCCGTATTGAGCGTCGTCGCGTTGAGCACAAGAACCGGGACCTTGGCGGCTCGACGCCAGTTGTCGTACTTGGGCTTGAATCCCGGAT
This sequence comes from uncultured Gammaproteobacteria bacterium, assembly GCA_963723505.1. Lineage (GTDB taxonomy): Bacteria > Pseudomonadota > Gammaproteobacteria > Steroidobacterales > Steroidobacteraceae > Steroidobacter. Next base: position 102,669 of record CAVRQU010000010.1, on the reverse strand, counting down.
CGTTGCAGGGATTCACGAACAGCTGATTGAGATAGCGGGGCTTATTTCCACGTTTATCCTCCACCAGGGAGTAAAGCAGCGCTTCATAGAGCTCTCCGAGGCGACGCGTGGTCGTATATCCCGGCTGCAGGAACGCGCGCAGGTTGGACCAGACGCCGCCGAATGTGCGGCTGCGGATATTGGTCTGAACGCCGCTCAGGAAATCGCGCTCGAGGCGCTGCACGACGTCAATGTAGTCTTCGCGAGTGATCGCACCGTCTTCCTTGGTTTCGAGCAGTCGCTGGACCTCGAGATAATAGTGCGCGCCGACAATTGAGCCGCCCGAGACACAGGACAGAGCTTCGACGTGCCGCAAGAGATCCTTCTCGGCAAGACAAGCCAACACGCCGATATGGAACAGCGACGCCCTGAAGCCGCCGCCCGAGAGCGCCAGCCCTACCTTGCCGATGAAGGCGCGATCGACCCCGGCCGCAAATTTCCCGAGATACTCGCGCAACGCACGCGCCGCCCGCTCGCGCATCTCCGCGGGCGGGAAAGGCCACGGATTTTCCCAGTCCGGTTGCTTGCTCAACAACTCAGCGAGATCTGCCTGCAGTTGCGCCAGCGACGCCAGTTGGGTGATGGTCGACTCGAACTCCCATGGAGGAACCCGCTCCAGCGGCGGGCCTTGATGACTCAGGCCGGCTCCGGTATTGAACGCACGTAGCGCTTGCAGCGCCTCGTCGAATTGCCCGAGGCCGAAATGCGCCTCGGCGCGAGTGGCATAGAACCACCACTCAGTCTTGACCCAACTGTTCTGCGGCGCCATCGCAAGCTCCGGCAGGAGCTTCACGAGGCGTTCGCGGATCTCGCGGGCCTGTCGCCAGAACGTGCTGGACTCGTCTTCTCGCGCCAGCAAGTCGAGAACGAAGGCGGCGTTGATGCCCGTGTAGCCAAGGTCGTGCTCCGGGCCGATCTGGTATCCGGCGAGATAGAAGTTGCGCGATTGCGCGAGATCGGCGCGCTGCCCCTCCACCTGCCACCGACGCTTGTACACCGCACCGCGCAGGCCGAGCGATTCCTGCCGGACCGCAGGAGACATTTCCATCGGATCGACTTCGTCCAGAATCTCAAGTGCGCGCTCGAAGCGGTCCGCTGCCGGCAGGTCCGGATCCTTGTAAGTGCACAGTGCGTGGCGCTGACCGACTATGGCAGCGGATTTCCTGAGTCTGTGGTAGCCGCTCTTGGCGCGAATGCGGCCAAAGAGCTTGCGGGCATGGCCAAACTCGTTACAGCTTTTGAGGCGCTCCGCCAGCTCGTACATGTCCGCGGCGCTCGCTTCCGCGCCGCGCAGGATGGTGTCAGCCTGAGCGATATCACGCTTGCGTTGCGCCTCGCGCGACGCTCTGGCTTCTTCTATTGCAATATCCTGCTTGCGTTTCGCCTCGAGGGACTTCTTCGCTTCGTCCGTTGCAGCATCTTGCTTGCGTTGCGCCTCGATCGACTCTTTGCCTTCTTCTGTTGTCGACTCCATCGCACGTTCCTCCTGCGTGACAGCCGGCTCGCCCAATAGCGGCTGGAACAAATGTTTCGAAGACTTCCGCGAGCCTGGTCGAGGTCATCGAGCATCGATATGACCAGCCCTTTGGACCAGGACTCCTCTGGCAAAGGCCGAAGCTCAAGACACTCGCATGTATTCCCCTCGGCCCTTCGTTCGGTAAGTCGTCCCGACTCTTTTGCGCGGCAGAACCCGGTCACTGGGTGCACTCATAGGCCGCTCTTTCCCGTATGTCGTGGGTTCGGTTTCGGAAAGCGCCGCTCTCAGGGAATCTAGCGCAAAGCACGCGACCAAGAAAGGCGAGCCTCCCTACGATCGTACCGTCCGCGCCAGCGTCGAGGTTTCTGGCGCCGAGGGGATTCGCGGCGCTCCTTTGGACGTACCCAATCCTCACTGATTGTCTTCCGGGCGAACGAGGTGCGACGAACACGCGTCAAGAAACAGAACGTATTTGACGGCATCGGAGGATCCCGACTGGTGTGGGCGGCTTGCGGCCCACGGCCTCCAGGATCCGTGCGGCTCTGTGCCCGTGCATCACAACAATCGCAGGAGGCTCACATGGAAGCGCATGTTCGTCGAATCGCAAGAGGCGCGTTGCTCGCCGTCCTTGCGCCCGGCATCAACGGCTGCGGCGGCGCAGCTATCACGACGAATCCAATGCTTCGAGCAACCCGCAGTCTCGTGGAGTGGGCAGCGTCATCGTCACCGTCAGGGATCACTTACTGGTCCCTGCGGCCAACGTAGCTATCAGAGTGAATAGCGGTTGGGCTGACGGCGACAGGGATGCAAGAACCGACGCCTTCGGTCGGGCAGAGATTCATGACGTTTCGGCAGCGGGCTTGGACGCTGGCGCCTTCACTTGATTCCTCTGTCCCCTTCGTGGTCCGGATCCCCTGAATGGCATTCTTCTGAACCTGAAGAGTGATTCCGCGTGACCAGATTTCGTGCCGGGGCGGGAGTGTCGGATTGTTGAGTGACGTCTCGCATATCAAGGTAGTGGTTCGCGACGATGGCGAGTCCACATTGCGACTCGCCTGAGCCTCCGGTGAGACCACACACAATTCGCATACTCCCGATACTCCCGCTACTCCCGATCCGGCGCTGATCATGCTGCGATACGAGCAGCTCATCGAAATCTGTAGCCGTTCGAAACGTCACGAGGCCGTATTGCCCGTTGGAAATGATGTATCGCGCGCTTCCAGGTAACGCTTTCCATTGACATACACGCGCAGCGAGCTACCGATCGCTTCCAACCGCACGTTGTGCCAACTGGTTGGGCCACGGTCAGAGCCGTCGTGCCCAGGACGACGATAGCGCCGTTGACGAGTTTGCGTTGCGACTGCGTCGACCACTCGCAAGGCGGCGCTCAACAGGCCTTTGAGGATCTTTGCAGAAACTTCGAGCGCGCCGGGTGGGAACTCGAGCGCAGGGTGTTCGACGGCAGATAACCGACCGCAGATAACGTCGAACACTACGCGAGGCCGTCGCTTTCGCCGACGGCCTCGCAGGTCTTTGGTTGCTTTGATTGCGAGCGGCGCGCTTGTTACGGCAGCTCGCAATTTGCAGGAGCGATCGGAGGCGTACAGAAAGCACCCCCCTCCGTGATGGTCTGGTTGCCACCCTTGTCGGTTGCCAGGACCTCGAATTCATAGATTCTGTTCGGCTCGAGGTACTGCTTCGGCACCAGGAAGGTCGTTTCTGTCTTCGAGAGGTCAGCGTCGAGCGCGGTCTTCAATTTTCCCGGCGGCAATACTGGGTTGGTAACGTCGACGACGACAACGTGGTAGCCCACGATCTCGACCGGTCCGAGATTAGGGAGGATAGGGCCAGTCACTTTCTTCCACCTTATGAGGAGCGGCGCGTCGTGGGGGACCACGGCGCCGTCATCCGGCGCGGTGATTTCAGGGCCGGCGGGAATCTTGTGCGTGAGCCTCGCTATGCCTTCAAATTCCACTCCCCCGCTCCGGCCCTCGAATTCGTACGTCCCGGCGGGCCAAGTGGCGAAGAGTTCGCTCAGCGAGATCGCGTCGGGGGAAGGCTCGCAGCCGAGTGCACTCTCCAGGTCGATGATTGGCGGCTCCACGCGTTCCTGGAACCCTTCGGTCACGTCTTGGGTGACCTCCATGCCATCTACCGCCCGGAAACTGAAGACGACTTGCTCGTTCGGATCTTCGACCGAGCCCTCCGTAATACCGTCCGTATCGAAGCTGATCTGAATGCCCATGTCGCAAGCCGACGCGTTCGTCTCGAAGTGGATGTTCGTCAGCTTGAACGGCTCAGGCTGGGCGGCCGTGGCGGGGGTCGTTGCCGCCGCCGCCAGCGCTACACCGGCCACCGCGGCCTTGCAAATAATTCCAATGTGTCTTTTCATGGCCTTGCTCCATTCTTGCCTGGATTCCCAGTCGCAATCGATGTCTTGCTATGTCTTGGACGCTATGGCCGAATGGAATCCTTCGCCGCTCTTTGGCGTGCTGCTGTTACCAGCTTTCAGGATCAACTAAAGGGGACAGGATCCTGAGGTTTCCCCACAAAATTTCATGCGGGAGCCTCCAGCATTGCGAGGTATGCGGGCGGCGGATAGTTGAAGACAGCCTGCAATGCGCCGTTCGTGCAGCTCTCATCACTGCGTCGCAGCGCTTCCCAACCGATACGCAACAGCGAATAGTGCAATCGAGGGCGTGATGACTTCACGCCGCCGTAACGCACCTGCGCGCTCACTGCCATCGATAGCGCGGCCAGCCAAGCGATGAAGGTGGCGAGCACGTGGATCAACAACAGAATCGCGATGCGCTTGGGATCACGCGTCAGACTGTACTTGAAAGCGCAGCCGAGACGATCGCATTTCAGATCTCGAAAGCTCTGTTCGATCTGCATCCGTTTGGAATAGATGAGCACGAGCTGACGCGCATGCAAGTGGCGCAACTCCGGCGAGACCACCAACAGCCACGGTTCGGCTTCACGTCGTTGCGCTTTGAGGCTGACAAACGCACGGCTGCGTGTACGTCTGCGCACTGAGAGCCGCACGCGGCCTTGGCAAGGCCTTCGATACAGCACCAGATCCATACGCCAAGGATCACTTTTGACCATGCGAACGTCTTGGAGGCGGTGCGCTTTGAAGCAGATACTCTCGTGCAGTTCTCGATTGTCGAACCAGAGGCCATCTGCGATCTGGATGCGCGTGCCCCCGCGCAGTCGACCCACGTGATACCAATTGAACTGGGCCACTGTGCGCAGCCATGGCGCACGAAAGCCGGCATCGTTAGCACAATCGGCTTGATTCCTGCCGGCAGCAAGGCGCGCAGGCGCTGCAAACATTCTTCTCGGCGCGTGGCGAGCCCTTCATCGACTCTGGAAAGATCATCTCCAGCACCGTCACGGCGCGTCCGCTCATCGGTATCGAGGCGCGCAGCAAATGCCAACGGCAGTCTTCGTGCAGATCCGACCGATCGATCAGGATCACGGATTCGGATGTCGAATCAGCCAGTGCGCCATCGCGGCTAGAGCGCTCCGCGCTCGCTCGCCAATGCAGATTACTCAGCAAGCGATCCAGGCGCTTCAGCGGCTCCCGTACGCGCTGCACGCCCGGCCAACTGCGCGCCATATCCATCAGGATCAGACGCCGACACGACAACAAGCACTGCACCGATCCGACAACGCCCGCAATCGATAGACGTGCATCGAGTCAGTGACGCCCGATAAACACTTCTGCATACTGAACTTGCTGCGTGCATGGCGAGGGCTTCCTTCCGGTGTGGTAACCAAAAGGACGCCGCAACTCATCATGCACGCGGCGTTTTTCCGCAGCCTACGTCGCAAGCGTTTGATTCAGCAATTCGTTCGTGGGGAAACCTCAGACAGATCTATTTCGCCGCACATTGGGATTGCGCGCCGGGGCGGGAGTGTCGGGATCGTTGAGTGATATCCCGCAAATCAAAGCGTGGTTCGCGACGATGGCGAGTCCACATTGCGACTGCGCCTGAGCCTCCAGTGAGACCACACACAATTCGCATACTCCCGATACTCCCGACCCGGCGCCTCTATGACGTTGACCGGCGCATTGCGTTCGTGGGTTATTCTCCCGGACATGATCGAAACGCCGCGTCTGCTGCTACGCCCTCATCGCGTCGATGACCTCGACGGCTACGCGGCGCTCTTCGCCGAAGCGGAGCCCGCAACGTCTTATGCGTTGCCATCCCTCAATCGCGAGGACGCATGGGCGCGGCTGTTGCGCTTCATCGGCCACTGGGCCGTCTTTAAGTACGGACTGTTCGTGGCGGAGGAACGCGCTTCCGGCCGCATCGTGGCGGAAGTCGGGATCGCAAGATTCGAGCGCGCCGTGGATTCGCGGTGCGAAGGAATGCCCGAGGCGGGTTGGCGAGTTGCCCAGCGGATGCGCGGGAGCGGCGTTGCGAAGGAGGCCATGACAGCGGCGTTCGCATGGTTCGATGCCGCCATTGGCGCACAAAGCACGTTCTGCCTCATCCATCCGGACAATGGCGCGTCGTTGCGCCTGGCCGAGGGGCTCCGGTTTCGCGAACTGAGCCGCGGCAGCTACAAGGAGCAGCCGGTCATCACGCTGGTGCGGACGCTGGCGTGAGCAACACCGATTCGCTTGCGAATCGGCAGCGGCCGTAAATCAGCCCTGCAGTTTTCCTTTGAAGTGCTGCAGCTTCGCGGCGCGCGCACGCGCGCCACGAAGCAGCGCGGACGGCGATGCGTGCTGGTTCGCTGGTGCGAGGGCGTACGAACGACGCGAAGCGCGAAGTGCGCGAGCCCTATCGCCTGAAGCCATAGTCAAGGGCGAAGAACTGCGGCTTCAAACCGGCAAGCGGCTCGCGGAGCTTGTCCAGTTGATCGGGCGGCCCGTGAACCTCGAGCCGTGTGATTGCAGCAATCGTCAGCGCCTCTTGCAGAATAGCGGCGACATTCTCGAGGTGCGCCAGCAGGCCCTCCGCGTCCGCGTAGCCTTCGCGGCAATGGACCTGATCTCCGTCAAAGCTGAAGCCGTAATAGAGACACTTCGGCTCAGTCTGCGTCCTGGCGACGAATTGTTCGCAGAGCGCCCTGAACGCCTGAAGCTTGCCGTCAGCAACCTTGAAATAAGGTCCGAGAGTGCAGCATTTGTCTTGCGTCGCCATGGTTCCTCTCCGCCGTTCAGTCGCCTGCTGTTTAGCGCAGCGATGAGCACCACTGCGCAGCCGCCGCAGCGCCTCGCCCAACGAGCGCCGCCGCGCCTCCCGTGCGCCAGTCGGTCACTCGGGTAACGCTTCCTGGGTCGATCGTGCTCTTGTCGCAGCGCTGCTGTCGAATCTCATCATGATCGCCTGCCTATCCCGGCATGTGGACTTGTGCGTATGTAGTCGCGGGGCGTGCAGAAATTCGCATTGGAATGGCAGGAGGCCGCCAAGGCAGGCGACGGCCATTCAGACATTTGATTTGGACCCGACTTGGAAGGGGCGATCGGGTGCGTGTAGTGACACGCACCAGGATTCGGAGCAAAGTGATCGCTGTGCATTTGGCAGGACCTGGGGAAGCGTTGCACAGGTCGACTACCCTGAGCTTTCAACGATGCAACAGATTGAAAGACGGGATCTGAAATCGCGATGACGTTTTCAGATGGCGCCTATGCGGAGGTTCGCTAGATGCACCCTACCCTCCTCATCGTTCCCGGCTTGCGTGATCACGTCGCCGATCACTGGCAGACGTTGCTCGAAGCGAAGCTCGCAAAGACGCGCAAGGTGAGCACAGTGCCGCCGCTGGGGCGCGACAACCTCGCCTGCGCTCCGCGAGTACAAAGGATCCAGCGATCGCTCGAGGCGATCGACGGCCCGGTCATTCTCGTTGCACACAGCGGCGGCGTAATCCTGGTCGCGCATTGGGCGCAACAGTATCGACGCGCAGACATCATCGGTGCGCTGCTCGCTGCGCCAGCCGATATCGAAACGCCCATGCCTCCCGGCTATCCAACCGTCGAAGCGTTGCGGGAACACGGCTGGCTGCCAGTGCCACGCTCGACGCTGCCCTTTCCGAGTCTCGTGGCCGCCAGCAGCAACGATCCGCTCGCATCACTCGAGCGCGCTGAACGACTGGCGCGCGATTGGGGCAGCGAATGCGTTCATCTCGGCGCCGTCGGCCATCTCAATCCTGCCTCGGGATTCGGTGAGTGGCCGCAAGCTGAAGCTTTGATTGCGCGGCTCGAGCGGCTTGAGTCTGGCCGCAACGCCTGAAGATCAGTCAACGAGTGACCTGCGGCGGCGCCGCGCGGTAGCTTCATTACCGGTTTAGTGTCGGAGCACGCAAGCGTCGAACGTCCTTCGTGTAGTTCAGTACCCGGAGGTCTTCGATGAAACTCTACGAGTTTGCGCCGACCCGTTCGATCCGCGCCCGCTGGACGCTGCAGGAACTGGATGTCGACTTCGAGGCAATCGTCGTCAATTTACTCGCGGGCGAAAACACGCAGCCGGAGTACCGCAAGGTCAATCCCGCCTGCAAACTGCCTGCCCTGGTCGGGGATTTCGTCCTCACAGAGTCCGTAGCGATCGTGGTGTATCTGGCTGAGAAATATCCGCACAAAAGGCTTGCTGCCCGCAGATCTCCGGCAGCGCGCCGAACTCAATCGCTGGATGCTGTTCACCGTGACCGAGCTTGAGCAGCCGCTCTGGCGAATTGCGCGCCACACACAAATTTATCCTGAGGCCGAGCGACTGCCAGCCGACGTTGCGATAGCGAGTCGGGAGTTCAAGGAGATGGCCGCAGTGCTCGAGGCGCATATGCAGGGTCGTCAATTCATCGTCGGCGACAGAGTTTCGGTCGGCGACTTCGTACTCGCGTACACGCTCGATTGGGGAAACGAGGTGAAGCTCCTGGGGATTGTCCCAACCTACTCCTGTATATGGAGCGCATGTACACGCGCCCAATGCCCCGCCACGCATAGCTCAGGCGCTGGCAAGCGTCGGAATTCAGTAGGAAAGGCTCTTCAGTGGATTGCGTGCCGGGGCGGGAGTGTCAGGATTGTTGAATGACGTCTCGCATATCTGAGGTAGTGGTTCGCCGACGAGCATTATCCGTTGTCTACTCGCTATGAAGACGCTGAGCCCCGAACAACGTTAGTTATCCGCGAGCGCATGCATAGCGGCTAATTGCTGCTCGGACAGTTGCAGGAACCTGGCTGCGTTGTCGAAGAATATCTCGCGCCGTTGTTCCGCAGTCAGAAACTCTGCGGACTCGATACTCTCGATCGCCATCTCCAGCGTTTCGGGCCAGACCATTTGGTCGGAGCCGAAGAGAACGCGCTTGCCGAAGCCCGCCTCGACGATCCGCCGCAGGTACCGGTGGAACTCAACGCGAGGCAGCGCCCAGACGATCGCGCCCACGTCCACATACACCTGCGGGTGAGTCCAGAGGACGGCGAGCAGATCATCGAGCATCGGCCAGGCGGCATGCATGATGTAAACGCGCAGATCGGGGTGACGAACGAGCACCTCCTCCAGCGCAAGTGGACTGTGCAATCGCGCCCGATATCGATCAAACCCGACATACGGCGCTCCGACCGGTCCGGTACCGATGTGAATGCCGACCGGGACGCCGAGCTTTTCCAATAGAGCCCAGTACGGTTCGAGTGACGGATCATCCGGCGCCATACCGAGGTACTGCGCGCCCACTTCGCCGAAAACAGCGAATCGACCGGCTTCGAACGACTTGCGCACGTCGTCGACCGAGGGTGCGTCGGGACCGCCTCCGAACGAAAAGCTCCGAATGATGCGTCCCGGCGCGACTTCGCTCCAGCGCGCCACCTCTGAGCCGCTCGTGACGGCGATGACGTTTCGTCGCTTCATGATCGCGAGCGTCTTCTGCATCACTTCGTCGTCGGTGGAGGGTGACCAGGCTGCACGACAGGTCACCGCGCGCGAGCGAAATGTCTCGAGCCAGCGGCGCCCCGATGGGGGAACCGGATAATCCGTCATGGGAACGCAGTGAGGAATCGGGGCTGGGCCGCCGAGCTTCTCGAAATAGGCGAGCGGTATGGCATGCAGGTGCATGTCGATAATCGGTGGCGGCGCCCCTTGCGCGTAAACGGCGCCACAGGCAACGGCGAAAATAAGAGCGGCGATGGACTTCATGACGCACACCTCTCGGCGTATGGGATCTGCCGACAGATTGCTTCGTGCATGGCTCAGCAGACCAACCGTGTTCTGGTGTGTCGCTTGTCGGACTGCTGATGTCAAATACATTGCGCGCACGGACCGCTAGGTTACCGCGCTGGGAATATGCTTATGACTTGCGGGGGATTGCGTGCCGGGATGGCGTGCCGGGGCGGGAGTATCGGGATTGTTGGATGATGTCTCGCGAATCAGGCATTACTTCGCGACGATGGCGAGTTCGCATTGCTACTCGCTCTGTAACTTAGTGAAACACGCAACTCACATACTCCCGATACTCCCGACCCGGCGCCTAAGGAGGCACTCACGCTTCATGATCGCACTGAGCGCCTTTGCGATGCGCGCAGAGGCGGTGACGATCCCACGTTGAGCATCTGCGGATCTACATCATCGAACACGAGCCTTTTGGCAAGTGGGATGTGGCAGCGCAGTAGGCACGAAGGGGCTGTGCGAGCCGCACTTCGATTGCTGACATCTCAAGTATATTCGTGCAAGTAAGCCGCCCGAGGAGCAAGCTTGAGCTCCCGACCCATGGACAGGGGAACTGCGATGGTGAGATATCCGAGCCCGCCCAGACTCAGTTTCGCTGCCAAGATCTGACAAGATCTGAGTCTGAGCCGCGAGCGCATACTGCATCGCCTGCCCGGTCAAGTAGGCCGAGGTCGGCGCTCGACCGGGGCGAACGGCGCACCCCTCGGCCGCCCCCCAGGTTACGGGCAGGACACGTCCGGGTTCCAATTCATGAGAATGCCGGACGGGTTCGGTTTCCAGATCCAGGCGTGCGCCACATACCAGTTCAGCATGGGATTGATGACGGTGAGCGCGGCGCCATAAACGACTGGCGGCGAGGCGCCGACGCCGTGCTCGGCTTCCCACGCTGCCTTTGGCACAACCCACTCGACCGCGCCGAGCTTGAGGGAGCCGTCTTCCGCGGTGTGATAGACGAGAACCTCGGGTTCGAGCTCGTTGATCGTGACGTCGTCGAAGCGGTCTTGCCTTGAGTAGTGATAGCCCATCGCGCCGAGCGTCGGATGCGCGACGCAGAGTTTGACGAGGCCGTTGATGCCGAGTTGGAAGCCATCGGCAAGCGCAACGTTGATGTCGTGGTACGCCGCCGTAACCTGACGCAGCTCTGCAAGGTCGGCTTGGATGCTGGCAACATCTGTTGTCGTGAGCACCACGGTGCCACCCATCTCAACGGCGCCGTGAACGTGCTCGAGGTCGTATGGAAAGCGCCCAGTTGGGTCAACGTTTGTGGCGATGTCATCCGCAGCTAGTGTCCGAGTCGGTCCTGATGCGAGCATTGCGACCACGACATGGAGCGCCAGCCCGGCAACGAAGCCCACGGCAGTCGCTCGGAAGCGATTGGGTTTCATGATTGCTTCTCCTAGAACTGAAGTGTTCATAGTCATTTCTCCTGCAGCGGCTGCAGCCGACGCCTCTGCGGCAGTTTCAAAACAAAGTTCCTCGGTGCACGCGTGAACGATCCGGGTGCACGGCTTCGTCCAGCCGCCGAGACAGCGCGTAGAATTGCCGCGCCAGCGCGCCAGAAGTCGTTGGGACGGCGCTGAAGTTTTCTGAATTCTTGTGATGGCTGACCCATGAGCCGGCCCGAGTCGCACATCGTTTATGAGTTCGGCGACTTCCGGCTGGACGTGACCCGGCGTCTGCTCTTAGCAAAGAGCGTAGCCGAACCGCTCGCGATCACTCCCAAGGCGCTTCGAGACGATTTTTTACTTCGTGGAGCACCACGGCGAGTTGCTCGACAAGGATCGGCTCCTGGCCGAGCTCTGGCCCGGTCTCGTGGTCGAGGAGAACAGCCTCACGCAAGTGATCTCGATGCTGCGTCGCATCCTGGGCGAAGCGCGGGGCGAGAATCGTTACATCGCGACGGTGCCTGGCCGCGGTTATCGGTTCGTCGCCGACGTCACGCGCGTCCCAGATGTGCCGGAGACCGAGCCGACGGCGCCGCCGCGAGCCTCATTGATTGATGCGAGTTCCGGGAAGCTGCATCGGTCGAAGCGTGTCGTACCTGTCGCGCTCGCTGCATCGGCGGTCGGTATCGCACTGTTCGCGTATGCCTGGCATGTCGGATGGTGGCAAGCGAAAGAGAGAGCCGTGCCCGCGCGCAGCGAGTCTGCAACCGCCGTGACGCAGTTGCCGCGCAGCATCGCCGTGCTTCCCTTTCAGAACCTGAGCGCGGCGCCGGGCAGCGAGCTCTTCGCCGCGGGACTCGCCGATACGATATTGCATCAGCTCGCGAGCCTGAGCGAGATCACGGTCATCGCGGGTACGTCGTCCTTCCTGTTCAAGGACCGAAATCTCGATACACGCGACATAGGCCGCAAGCTCAACGCGCGGTACCTGCTGGAAGGCAGTGTGCAGAGCGATAAGGATCGACTCCGCGTTACCGCGCAGCTCGTCGACGCGACGACCGCAACCCATGTCTGGTCGCTGCAATTCGACCGCAAGCCAGATGATGTATTCGCGGTGCAGGACGAGATCGCACACGGAGTGGCGCACGCACTAGGCGTCAGCCTCGACCCCGCTCTCACGAAGCAGCTCGTTGGTCAGGGCACGACGAATCTGGATGCCTATCTCGCCTTCATCCAGGGGCGCTCGCTCATGGCCACCAGGAAGATAGCGGATGGGCAGCAGGCGATCGAGCGCTTCTCTGCGGCAATCACGTTCGATCCGGAGTTTGCCGCGGCTTACGCCGCGTTGGCGGATGCGCACGTGCAAGCCAGCAGGCTCTCGCAAGGAGGACTCGACGATGAGGCGCTCAGGCGAGCCCTCCGGACCGCCGCACCGCTGGCCACGAAGGCGCTGGAGCTTGATCCGCGACTTGCCGAAGCCTATTTCGTGCGCGCGGAACTGAAAATCGATGCTGGCGAGAAGGAAGCCGCGGAGGCAGATCTCCGGCGCGCGATTGCACTCAACCCGAACGACGCCAGGGCGTTCCAGCAGTATGCCGATTTCCTCAGTGAGGATGCGGATCGGTACGAGGAAGCGCTCACGTTGTTTCGACAAGCGAGTCACATCGATCCGCTGACGCCGCGCAATCACTACCTGACGGGCCTAACGCTGCTCGAGCGAGGGTTTCTCGAGGAAGCCGAGACCCTCTTCGTGCATACGCTCGAACTTGCCCCGGACTACTATCCCGCGGTCGCACGCCTCGGCCTCGTCCGTCATGCCAGGGGCCAGCTTGCCGAGGCGGCGAAGTTCGAGGAGCAGGCTGTCGCCATCGAACCGCACGCGCTCTGGGTGCGTGAGGCAATTGATCGAGATGTATCTCGACATGGAAGACTCGCGAGCGGCGGCGCAGGTGCTCGAGGAAGTCGGCGAGCGACGGCCCGAGATCTGGCTTCCGATCCACCTGTACGAGCGTCAGTTGCAACTTGCGGGAGAGAGCGCCTTGGCGCAAGCGCCGCACCCAGAAGCAGACTGGCCCTATCGCGATCTCCGTGCCTACGCCGTACGGGATCACGCTCTGGCAGGCGCTCAGTTCGACAGGGCAAACGCCTATCTCGACTCGATGCTGCGCAAGAATGCTCGCGGCGACCCGATCGTCAACCTCTACAATGTGGGTCAAGTTCTGGTCCTCGCGCAAGTGCGGCTCACCGCCGGCGACAAGGATCGCGCTGACGCGCTCGCGAGGGCGTCACTCGACTGGATCGAGCGCGAGGCTGCCCATTACCGTCACGACTGGCTTGAGACTTATCGCGCGCTCGCTCTCGCCCTGCTCCGCCAGAATGACGAAGCTATCGAGGCATTGGAGAACGCATTTTCGAACGGCGAATACTGGCGATGGTGGTACACGCTGCAGAACGACCCGACCTTCGCCCAACTTCAGAGGCGATCCGCGCTTTCAGTCCCTTCTCACGCGAAGCCGTGCTCACGCCGCTGAGCAACGCAAAATTCTGGAGGGCATGCGCCGGGCCGGTCGCGTACCGGACAGATCCCGTAGCTGAGGTCGGAGTCGACGCTCATCACATCAGCCAACGAAGCGAGCGCCGCACGGAGAACGCATGGGCGCGCGAAAACGATGGGGAGATCCATATATCGCGAGCCGTCACGCTCGCCGCATCGCCGACCGATTTGCGCCTGAGTCGCAGGGCGGTCGGCGTCAATCTGTGACATCGAAGACGATTCGAGCCTCCGGGTCCGCAGAAACTTCCTGAATGCCACCATTGAGTCTAATCAGCGCGCTCCCGCCTTGAGTGTCTATGAGCAGAATGCACCGTTCCGCCGAGCGCGAAATCGTAATGGGGATTGCAGGGGAGTTCCCATTAACCGTCATCACGTCATCACGTCATCAACCTCCAGCCGTCCCCTGACGACCGACAGGAAGGTTACAGACGTTGTTACGTTTGCACCGGCAACGATTTCAATTGTGTATCCGCCTTGGCGACTGATCGTGCCGATATATGCAGCTTCGGCGGCGGTAGACACCACGAACGCTACGACAAGAACTGCGAGGATCACTTTTTTCATCATGGCGTGCTCCTCCTCGGGCGCATTGGCTGGATTTGTGCGTCACGGGGCCGCGGGCATCTCGCACCTCGCGACCGCCTGGACGGACTAGTTATCGCAGTGCACGGCTTCGTCCGGCCTACCGCGACAGCGCGTAGAATTTCCACGCCAGCGCCGAGAAAGTCGTTGGCGCGGCGGTGAAGTTTTCTGAATTCTTCTTATGGCTGCACATGCAGCCAGCCCCGATTCGCACATCGGCTGTGAATTCGGCGCGTCCCGGTATTGCGTGCCGGGGCGGGAGTATCGGGATTGCTGCGTGATGTCTCGCGAATCAGTGGCGAGTACCCATTGCCATTCGCTCAGTGACTCCGGTGAGATTCACAACTACTCCGATACTCCCGACCCGGCGCCCACGACCGGAAGAGGTGTCCTGCTGGCGCCTTGTCCAGAAGGCATTCCGCTGTTGTCCGCATGTTTGCCTTCCTGGCTGGGAGTCGTAGGCTGCAACAACATTCCGCGGTCAGCCGTGCCGTGCGACCGCCGGATTCCACGAAGAGAAACGTCAGGAGGAAAAATGAATATCAAGAAGCTGTTCGGTCAGCATCTCGGTGTCGTCGTTGCGATTTTGGCAGCAGCGGCGCCGGCAGTGACTGCCGGCGCGGCCGAACTGGATCGCAGCGCCGCCCGTGTCACACAGGCTGCCGCCGGAAAGCCGCTGACCGCGGCGTCAAGCGCAACGCCGGAAGCGATTGTTGCCGGATACCTGCGCAGTAATGGCCGCGCGCCAGCGCTGCGCACCACGGACAAGTCAACCGGCGCAAACCTCGTTACGCATCTGCGGATGGAGCAGGTGGTCGATGGCCTGACGGTGCAGGGCGCCTACGTCAAGGCGGCGATCAACTCGCAACGGCGAACTTGTGCACGTCATTGATCGCACGGTTGCGGTTTCGAATCCCGTTCCCAGTCGTATCAGCGCGGACCAGGCGGTGCGCGCTGCGATGGCGGCGGTACACCCGACCGAGACCGCGCTCGTCCTGCGGCCCGCCGGTAAAGATGGCAACACGACACTTTTCAACGGCGGGGAGTACTTCCACCGAGCGCCGAGTGCGACGGCCGTGGTACTGCCCATGGCGGACGGCCGGGCCACGCGCGGATGGCTGGTCGAAACGTGGACCTCACGCACCAACCAGCTGCATCACACGATCGTGGACGGCGATGGGCGCGTGCTCGACATCGAGTCTCGCACCGCCAATGACAGCTACAAGGTCTTCCTGGTCGATCCGGGTAAGGATGCGCTGCAGACCGTGGTCGCGGGCCCGGTGCGGGTAATGCCGAGTCGCCGGTCGGCTGGCTCGGCAACGGCGCACAGTCGACGATCAATATCGCCGGCAACAACGTGAACGCGTATCTCGACACCATAGAGAACGGCCAACCCGACGAGGGCGGCACTCCGGTGACGACCGGCGATTTCCTGGCCACCGCGAACCTGACGGAAGAGCCCACGGTCGCCCCCAACAACGAAGTCTCCGTGCAGAACCTGTTCTATCTGAACAACAGCATTCACGACATCCTGTACCGGCATGGCTTTGACGAAGCTGCGGGCAATTTCCAGATCGACAACTTCGGTAACGGCGGTGAGGGCGACGATCCGGTGCGAGCCGAGGCACAGGACGGCGGTGGTACCGACAACGCGAACTTCGCCACGCCTCCGGATGGCTCCAGGCCGCGGATGCAGATGTTCCTCTGGACGGGCGCCGGCGGCACGCATGAAGTCGTCGTCAACTCACCGGTCTCCGTGAGTTACGCCGCGTTGCCCGCGGCATTCGGGGCGCAATTGACAAAGACCGGAATCACTGGCGATGTCGTCGCCGCCGTGCCGGCCGACGGCTGTACGGACATCACCTCTTCCGTGGCGGGTCGAATTGCGCTGATCGACCGCGGGACCTGCGAGTTCGGCCTCAAGGCCCTGAATGCGCAGCGCGCCGGAGCCATATCGGTGATCGTCGCGAACAACCAAGGTGGAACCGCGATCATCACGATGGGCCCGGGCGCAGTCGGGGATCGGGTCAAAAAAATATCGGCCGTGATGATCTCGCAGAACGACGGCGCTGCCCTGAAGGCGATCTCATCGCCCAACGCGACGTTGCGCGAGCTTGCGGTCCTGCCTCTACAGATAGACTCGGCCCTCGATTCCGACGTCGTCTACCACGAATACGGCCACGGGCTCAGCTGGCGGATGATCGGTCACATGAGCGGCCCCCTCGCGGGCGCTATCGGCGAGGGCAATTCCGATGGCATCGCGCTGCTGGTGAACGGCGACGACGTTGTGGGCGAGTACTCAGCGAGCACCCCGGGCGGAATCCGGTCGAGGCCCTATGCCGGATATACGAGGACCTATGCCGCCGTGGGAGGGCCAGATGGCCAGGTGCACTTCGACGGCGAGATCTACGCGGCAATCGTGTGGCGGATGATCGAGCTGTTCGAGGGTCGTCGGGACCTCCTGTTCACCTACGTGGTCGACGGCATGAACTTCACGCCATCGAAGCCTGCGTACGAGAACATGCGCGACGGCATTCTCGCGTCGGTCGCGAACGGTTCGACGCCATCAGACTGCAGTCTCGTGTGGCAGGCCTTCGCGCAGTTTGGCGTCGGGGTCGGTGCGCGAGGCGATTTGACCGGAAAGGTGGTGGAGATCACCGAGTCGTTCGACGTCCCGGCGAACTGCGCTGCGCCATGAGGTTCTGACGGTGTAATGACGTCTTGCAGCGGGAGGCCCCGTTTATCGGGGTTTCCTGCTGCAGCGTACAGCCATCACGATCGTATCCACGGCGTCATCGAGCAGGTGCGCCACGACCGAAGCCGTTCGCCCTTCCCCGGCGGTTCTGGCAGTCCGCTCCACGAGTGAGAGCGGAAATAGATCTGTTCCTTGGCGAACTGTCTTTGGTTGCGACTCGCCGTCCTTCAGATGGTTGAGTTCGCCAGAGCCTTCTCCTCAGTCCGACTATCGAAAGCGTCTCGCCTCTGGTCGGGTTCCCCCGAAGCGGACGCCGAGAGAGTGGAGGCGTATGCTCGGTTGAAACGAGAAAGCACTTTTGTAACGGCTTGCAGGAGCGGAACGTGTCTGAAGCCGCAGCGCCACTAAGTGGCGCCTCTTCCACCTCGCAACCCGAGCGCCATCGCCGCTGGGTCAGAATCTGTCACTGGATGGTTGCCGTGAGCTTCCTCACGCTTGCCGTCACTGGCGTTCTCATTCTGATGGTGCATCCCCGACTGTATTTGGGCGAGGTCGGCAACGACCTGACGCCGGCGCTGCTGGCAATACCGATCAGCAATAATTTCCGGCCCAGCGAGTTGGAGCCGACTGTATCGTTCACAGAATTGGCGGGCGCGCCGATCAGCGCCGATCGCAACTATTCGATTTTCAATCAGAACGGATGGGGGCGCAGCCTGCATTTTCTGGCGGCGTGGATACTGGTGACCGTGGGTGCGATCTATTTCGTGCTTGGCATCGTCACGGGCCACTTGTGGCGCGACCTGCTTCCCAGTGTCCGCGAACTGGCGCCGCTAGCGCTCTGGCGCGATCTGAAGCAGCACATGCAACCGCAATTCCGGTCCGCCAGCGCTGGCCGACCTTATGGGCTGCTGCAGAAACTGGCGTATGCGGGCGTTGTGTTCATCGCCTTACCGTTGATGCTGGTAACCGGATTAACAATGTCACCGACGATTACCGCCGCCTACCCATTTCTGCTGGATCTGTTTGGCGGCTATCAAACGGCTCGCACCGTACATTTTTTTGGGTTCGCAGCCCTGATTCTGTTCCTGATCGTTCACGTAGCGATGGTAATTGCGACGGGATTCCGCCGGCAGCTGCGCGCGATGATTCTGGGGAAATGATATGAAGAACTGGCAAGGTTCGATGCCCCGCCGCACCTTCATCAAGGGCATGGCTTCATCCGCGGGCGTCGTACTGGCTGGCTGTGCGAAGACCGAGCCGCCGACCTATGGCAACCTGCTACGGATGGGCGACCTGTTCACGTACAAAGCCCACCGCCTTTTGCTGCCACGGCACTCACTGGTCCGGGAATACGATTACGGCGATATTTCCTCGGTTCCCGCCATCGGAACCACGAACCCCGCCGACCCGAACAAGTCCATCTTCAACCCGGAATACGGGCCTGAATATGAGAGGCTGCTGGCGGAGCAGTTCTCCGGGTGGCGGCTGATCGTGGAGGGCAGCGTGGCGCGGCCAGGCGCTTTCGCGCTAGCCGACTTGAAGCGCATGCCGTCACGAACACAGATTACGCGGCACACGTGCGAGGAGGGTTGGTCGGCAATATCACAGTGGACCGGAGTCCCGTTGCGCAGTGTTCTGGAAGCCGTGCGTATTCAGCCCACTGCGCGATTTGTGCAGTTCTATGCCTACGATGATTACGCTGACGGCATCGACATGCTGGACGCACTACATCCGCAGACCATTCTGGCCTATGGGATGAACGGCCGTGATCTGCCGATCAGCCACGGCGCGCCGCTGCGCGCGAGGGTTGAGACCCAGTTGGGTTACAAGAGCATGAAGTTTCTGCGCCGCATCGTCGTGACGGACGCCTTTGACGATAACGGCAGCCAGGGGAATATTCAGAATGGTTGGTCCTGGTATGCAGGGATCTGAATAGCCTCGGCAACGGACCGAAGTGCAGCCCGTGTCCGCTTCCAGTCGAAAACAGATGCGAATGAGCGGCAGCTACTCCATCCGAAGGAGACTGAGCTCAAGGCTCGGCAATTACGGCGCTGCGAATGAACGTCCGCGCCTCGCTGCGATCGCTCGCGGCTTCATCGCATAGCCAATCGCGGAATCGCGCGATCTTGCGGCTGTTTTGTCGGGCTACAGGATAGGCGAGCCAGAAGGATCTGCCGTCGCTGGCGACAAAATCGTGTGCGGGGATCAGTCTTCCGGAGGCGAGCTCGTTCCGGAACAGGATCGGCGAACCGATCGCGATGCCGTGCCCCGCAACGGCGGCGGCGACGTCGAGATACTCGGCTGACAGCTGCGTACCGAAACTCTCGGGCGACACACTGTCTTGAAGACCGAGTGCGCGATACCACAGCGCCCACCAGTCAGGTCGGCCCAGCCGCGGGACTGGCAACGGACAACGCGGGTTCGCGATGTTCGCGGCCGCATCCTTCAATGTCGGCGCACACAGCGGCATGAAGATGCTCGGCAACAATTGAGTCGTGTGCAGTCCTGGCCAACGTCCATGACCGTTGCGAATGGCGGCGTCGAAGCGACCCGCCGTCAAGTCCTCGGGGATCGCGGAAAGATCCAGTCCGAGCAGAATGTCCGGATACCTGCTGCGAAACTTACCGAGCTTCGGCGTAAGCCAGCTCGTGCCCAGGGTCGGCAACGTCGTAAGAGAAAGCCGCGCTTCGTCCGCATCAACGGCCCTGATGAAGCTGGCGCGCAGCGCCGCGAATGCGTTCATCGCTTCGCGCGCGACGATTTCTCCGGACTGCGTCAGGCACACCTGATTGGGATGGCGCACGAACAGCGGCACGCCGATCTGTTGCTCCAGCCGTCGCACGTGATAGCTCACCGACGCCGACGTCGTGTCCAGCTCCTGCGCCGCCTTGGCGAAACTGCCCAGTCGCGCGGCGGCTTCGAAAGCCCGAATCGATACAAGCGAGGGGAATCGGTGACCGCTGACCATAAGTCTGCCTTAGCCTGCAGGCCAATCTTCGAATGGTCAACACAGACCAGGTCGCGATCATCGCGATCATCCAATTTGCGGTGCGCAACAGGACCAACCCATGACAGAAAACATGCCTACGAGGACTCGCCGCGACTTCATTGCCGCGATGTCGATCGCCGGTAGTGCGGCTGCGTTCGGCTTGCCGGCATTCGCAGCGGCGCAGTCCGGAGCCAAAGATCCCGCGCACGATTGGGACTGGTTGCTCGGCAACTGGGATGTGTGGCACCGCCGGTTGAAGGACCGTCTGGTCGGTAGCGACGAATGGGAGGAATTCAGCGGCAAGAGCGCGTTCTGGCTCACGATGGGCGGCCTCGGCAACGTCGACGACAACTCGCTGGAAATCCCCAGCGGGTCTTACCGCGGGCTGAGCATTCGCGCCTTCGATGCGAAGTCCGGCAAATGGGCGATCTGGTGGCTCGACGGTCGCAACCCGACGCACATCGACCCGCCGGTGCTCGGTGGTTTTGCAGGCGACACCGGCACGTTCATCGGCCGCGACACATTCAAAGGCCGCCCGATCGTCATGCGCTTCGTTTGGCGGGAAATCCACGGAACGCGTCCGTGGTGGGAGCAGGCCTTCTCTCCCGACGATGGCGCGAGTTGGGAGATCAATTGGCGCAACTACTTCACTCGCACAGCGCCGACGCCGACGTCCTTGCCGAAGCTGGCCGACGCGCAGAAGGACTGGGATTTTCTGGTCGGCAGTTGGAACGTACGGCATCGCAGACTTCGGCAACGACTTGTCGGCAGCAACGAATGGGACGAATTCGGCGGCACGCTCGTGAACTGGCCGGTGCTCGGCGGCAACGGCAATGTCGGCGACAACATCATGGAACTTTCCTGGCGAAACGGTACGCGGCGTCGGCATCCGCGCGTACGATCCCGCGACTCGGCAATGGTTGAGTTGGTGGCTCGATGGGCGCGATCCGTCCGTTATCGCGCCGCCCCTTCGCGGCGGATTCGCGCATGGCATCGGCGCCTTCGTCGGCGATGACACGCTCAACGGCCGCCCGATCAAGACTCGTGTGCAGTGGTCGCGAATCACTCCGCGTTCGGCGCGCTGGGAACAGGCGAGCTCCGCAGATGGCGGCGCGACCTGGGAAACGAACTGGACCAGCGATTTCGTGCGGAAGGCGTAGAGCGATCGTGCAGCGGAAGATCAGCGGCGTGCGCTCGTCTGCAGGCTCGCCTGCATGGTGCTGCTAACGCAGGGATCCGACGCGGCGCCGACGCCATGCAGCTCGTTGTCGGGAAACAATGGGGGCAGATCGGATCTGACCCCTTGGCGGCGTCCTGACGCCATCGGTCGAGCAATCCCTGATCAAAGGCGCGAAGCCTCGGGCCCGGCGCCGCTTCGAGTATTTATGACGGTTCTCTTGCGACCATGCGGCAGCGCCAGCGCGACGGCGACGATGCGGAGTCGCATATCAAGATAGTGGTTCGCGACGAGGGCGAGTCCACATTGCGACTCGCTGTGAGCCTCCAGTGATGACACACAGCTCGCATACTCCCGACCCGGCGCCTCCAAGGATCCCGCGGCTCCGGGTCAGCAAAGCGAGACTGGCGACCCTGTCGGGCCTGCTGGTGGTTTCTCAGTGCTGACGGACTCCGCGCGCCGATGCTCTCGCCTGTATCGCGCCGGCGGCGCCCCGATTTCTCGCCGGAACGCGCGGTTGAAAGCAGCTTCCGACTCGTAGCCGACCTCAAGCGCAATCGCCAGCGCCTTCCGATCCGTTGTTTCGAGAAGGCGGGTCGCGAGCTGTAGCCGCCACCGAGCGAGATACGTGAGCGGCGATTCGTTCAGCAGTAGAGCGAAGCGCTTCGCGAGCACACTGCGGCTGTCGCCGCCCCTCGCCGGATTCACGACGATCTTGTTACTCCCTGCCTCGCTGCCGCTTGGGTAGATTCATTGAGTCACGATGCGCCTGTTAGGAGTCAACGATGTGTCCCGCATGCATGACAACCGCGATTCTCGTCGGCCCTCGTTGCCGCGAGTAACGCGTCCGGAGTCGGCGCTCTCGGCTTCATGGCAGTCAAATTCCGGTGGTTGTGACTAAGTCGCAAGCGCACCGAGTCCGTGAAGGCGCCGAAGGAACACGACCGGCGATTTCCACCTGACTTTACGATTGGAGGATGACATGCGTAAGTTGATCGCTGGAATGAAGACCTCTGTCGATAGCAAGGTAGAAGGGCCGGAAGGCTACGCAGATTGGGTAGAAGCGTGGTCGGAGGACTACGGCCTGACGCCGCAAGTGGATGCGTGCGTGCTTGGGGGCGGTATGTACCCCGGCTACGAGCAGTATTGGACCGCGATACAGAATGAGCCGGACAAGCCCCACCCGCTTACCAGCAAGGTACCGACGCCGGATGAAGTTGAATGGGCCCGTTTCGCCGCGAAGACCCCGCACTATGTCCTCTCGAGCACCGTGACTTCGGCTCTTTGGCCAAAGACGAGCTTCATCCGGCGACTCGAAGACATTGCTGCGCTCAAGCGGCAACCCGGCAAGGACATTTATCTCATGGGCGGGGCTCGGTTGACGACGAGCCTTATCGATGCGGGGCTGGTAGATGAGCTCCGGCTCATTATCTATCCACTGATCGCCGGTGAAGGCAAAGCGCTCTTTGCGACGACGGAACGTCGTCGTGCGCTTGAACTTCGGAAGGTTGAGCAGCTTCAAGGCGGACGTGTAAGCCTGATCTACGGAATCGGCTAAATAAAAGGGAGCAGGTTGGCAACCTCCGGCGAAGCTGCGCCACGGACCTCACCGCTGGGTGCGCCTCAATTGCGCGACCTGAATCCATGGCTGCAGCATGGAGCTTCAGTGGAGAAGTCGGCATGAGAATCGGAATCATCGGTGCTGGACGCATAGGAGGGACGCTTGCGCGCCACCTCGCCAAGCTTGGCCATCAGGTCTCGATTGCCAATTCGAGAGGACCGGAGAGCCTGACAGCGTTGGCGGCCGAGATCGGGGCGACGCCCGTTTCTGTTGTCGACGCCGCCACATCCGGAGAAATCGTTGTCATCGCGATCCCAACGAAGGCCGTCGCCGATCTACCGCAGGGGCTGTTTGCGAACGCGCCGAGCAGCGTGGTCGTGATCGATACCGGCAACTACCATCCGGAGCTTCGCGATGGCCGCATCGATGCGATCGACCGGGGCATGCTTGACAGCCAATGGGTCGCGCAGCAGATCGGGCGTCCTGTGATCAAGGCGTTCAACAACATCTTCGCCAAGAGCCTTCTCGAAAAGGGCGTTCCGAGGGGAGCAACGGGGCGAATAGCGCTCTCGGTCGTCGGCGATTCGTCGGACGCCAGGGCAGCAGTGCTTCGCCTCGTCGACGATCTTGGCTTCGACCCTGTCGACGGTGGTGATCTGGACAACTCCTGGCGGCAGCAGACCGGAACGCCGGCCTACTGCCGGGATCTTGGAGCCACTGCTCTTCGGCGCGCGCTTGCCGAAGCTGATCGGAACCGGATCGCCGAGTACCGCGCCGAAGAGGAGGCTCGCATCCGGAGGAATATTGCAGCTCAAGCAGCAAAAGGATGAGCACCTCAATGAAACTCTCATCCTCGTTCACATTGGTGGCGCGTGCCACGTTGTAGACATCACCTGGTCCGAGGTCGGGAACCTGCCAGAGCCTCGTCCAGCATCTTGATGAGCGTCTCGCGGTCGTACGTATAGGCGTGACCCTCGTTCAGCTCCACCAGCTGAGCGATCTGTTTCTGTATCGTCCGTCGCGCTTGATCCTCCACCGGGACGACCAGGTAGCGGCGTTTCGGCTTGGGCTCCGAGAGCGCGAGAGCGAACGCGGCCGCCACGTCGTCGGGTTCCTGAAGTCGATCGAGTTCGTTGGCGCGCTCCGCGTACTGGCCGCCCAGACGCGCGGCGGCGTTCCTGTAGATTTCTGTTCTGTAGCTCCCGGGCTCGATGACGCTCACGTGCACCCCGAGCGGCGCCATCTCGGCCGCCAGGGAATCCGTGAACGCTTCGACCGCGTGCTTGCTCATGGTGTAGGCGCTTATGGTTCCGCCGGCCAGGATTCCCGAGATGGAGCCGGTCGTCGCGATGCGGCCTTTCTCGGCAATGATCAGCGGCGCGAACGCCTTGGTGACGCGCCAGGGCCCGAAGGCGTTGACCATCATCGTCAGCTCGAATTCCTCATACTTGGCGTCGACGACGGACCCCTGCGTGCCGATGCCGGCATTGTTGATCAGGCCGTAGAGGCCGCGGCCCGCCTGCTTGATCGTGATGACTGCGGCGTCGATGTCTGCCTGCCTGGTGACGTCGAGGCGCACTGCCTGCACGTTCCTGATCTTCCCGAGTTGCTCCAGATCTGCGTCCTTGCGCGCGCCCGCGTACACGAAATAACCATCTGCGGCCAGCCGCTCAGTAACCTTCCGGCCGATTCCCGTGCTGGCGCCCGTGACGAGGACGGCTTTTTGCCGCGTTGCTTGCGGAGATTGCGCGCTCACAGCAATCGGCAAGGCGATCAGCAATGTCAGCACGACCTGGCTCAACCGCGGCATCGGCGCCTCCGTGGAGTGGCTGCATGCAAACGCACACAGGCGTGAAGCAACGTAGCCGAACGCGGCCTCGCGGGCCATTACCTCGGAAGTTAAGACGCAGCGAAGCAAGAGAAGCAATCAACGCCGCAAGCTCGACTCGCAGTCAAAGGCGCTGCTGCTTTGCAGGATCCTTCATCGATGAGTTGAATCGCGCGCCCCTGCGGAAATCCAGGTCAAGGGATTGACGTGCACGCAGGGCCGAGCCAGCACAATCGGGCAACTGAAATTGTGAGCCGCGCGGGAACACGGCTCGCCAACGACTATCTACTGGTGAGCTGCCGATGGCGTCGCCGCGCGCGCAGCGCCGGTTTGTCGTCCACCGTTGGTGGAATCACGACGAACTTGTTACTCACTAACGACATCTATATTCCGCTCTGCTACGACGTCGTGGGCGCAAGGCTCACTTCAAAGTCATCATGGACGCAGCCACGTTGCGCGCTCAAGGAATAGGCTTTGCTGCGTTGAAAGCTGAAGTTGAAAAGCGTTACCAGAACAAGACCTATAAAGCTCCGGAGAAGGCAGGTTGTCTTACATGGTCGCGCCGATCATGCGCACAGTGGGGCCTCCTGACATGAAGGTTCACACCATGGCCATGCCGCACCTGATGTTCTACGCTCCGGGGATCACGAATGAAGACATTGGAGCAGTTCCAGATCTCAGTGATCACTCCAGTCTGCTTCATCCGTTCATCGATCGACAGGGGAACGCCGAGCAAAGCTACATGATCCAACTCGTCGGATAGGCAGAGAAAGCCAGGATCCTGGCGGACGGAAAGGATCTTCTCCACGATCTCTGCGCCTATCGCGATGTTCTTTGCCTTACGGACATGAAGCACTGATGAGGTGAAGCGCTCAACCCTGAGCGCGTGCGGAGGGGGTTTCGTGGCGAAGGAAGACGTGGCGCGTGGCACGGCGCTCGTTACCGGAGCATCGAGCGGCATCGGGCTGGAGCTGGCTCGAGAGCTTGCTGCGAACGGTCATTCCCTGATCCTGGTCGCCCGTGATCGCGTCAGGTTGGCGGCGACCGCAGAGGAGCTGCACTCAAAGTACGGCGTTTCCGTCCACGTCCAGGCCCGGGACTTGTCTGACCCTGGCGCTGCGGAAGAACTCTGGTCGACCCTGGCGGCAGGCGGACACACCGTGGACATCCTCGTCAACAATGCGGGCGTCGGCGCCTATGGAGAACTTGCGGACCAGTCGATCGACGTCGTGACGCGTATGCAGATGATCAATGTCGTAGCCCTCACGACGCTGACGCGACTCGCGCTGCCGGGCATGCTCGCACGCAAGCGCGGCCGGATCTTGAACGTCGCATCCGTGGTCGGATATCAGCCCGGCGGACCTCGCATGGCGGTGTACTACGCGACGAAGTCGTACGTCCTGTCGTTTTCGAAGGGCCTCGCTCGGGAGCTCGAAGGTTCGGGCGTGTCGGTCACAGCTTTGAGTCCTGGCGTCACGAAATCATCGTTCGAGGACAGAGCGGGCGCAGGCCGGACCCGGCTATACACTCTTGTTCCTCAGTCGACCGCGAAGGCGGTTGCAAGCGTAGGTTACCGCGCGATGATGCGCGGGCGCCGCGTCGCCATTCCCGGCCTGATGACCCGGCTGCTGTCAATCGCCGGTGAGCTTCCGCCACGAGTCGTCGCTCTCGAGGTGAACCGTTGGCTGTTGAGCGCGCGGCGGGCAGCCGGCCAAAAGCCACGACGCGACTCTTGATGGCGTTCCTGTAGAAGTCGCCGGCGCCCGCACGTCATATCGGTGACGGACGCAAGACGCCCTTAGTGGAGAACGACATGCAGTACGCCCTACTCATCTATGAGAACCCCACGGATTTTGCCCGCCGCGATCAAAACGCCGAGGCTGATGCCTACGTCGGCGCCTGGCGCGCGTACTACAGGGCGGTTGTCGAGGCCGGAATCCACGTTGGCGGCGCTCCGTTGGACGCGCCGGAAACCGGCACGACCGTGCGGCTGCGAGAGAGCAAGCGACATATTCAGGACGGGCCCCACGCCAACACCAAGGAGCAGTTAGGAGGATTCATGCTGCTCGAGCTGCCGTCGCTCGATGAAGCCCTGGAGTGGGCTGCACGCTGTCCCGCCGCTTCGTACGGCGCGGTCGAAGTGCGACCGCTCGCGCCGGACATGCATCAGCGCATCATTGGTGAACACCAGAGTCGATGAGCAAGCGCACCGCGCCGTCGAGGCGGTAGCGCGCGAATCCTACGGACGCCTGGTCGCGCTCTTGTCGGCGCGTACGCGAGACGTTGCGGGCGCCGAAGACGCGCTGGCCGACGCGCTTGTCGCCGCACTGAGCACGTGGCCTCGCGACGGCATTCCGAAGAATCCACAGGCGTGGCTCCTGACCGCGGCGCGCAATCGTCTACTGGATCACGCGCGACATCGACAGGTCCACGAGCACAGCAAGCCGACGCTCGAGATCATGACGGGCGAATTCTACGAAGCGCTGGACGTCGATGCGCTGCCCGACGAGCGCCTCAAGCTGTTGTTCGTGTGTGCGCATCCCGCCATCGATGCCGACATGCACACGCCCCTCATGCTGCAGACGGTGCTGGGGCTCGATGCCGTCGCGATCGCACGGGCTTTCCTCGTTTCACCGAAGACGATGGGTCAGCGGCTCGTGCGCGCCAAGACCAAGATCCGCCAGGCGCGAATTGCCTTCGAGATTCCTGCCGCCGACCAGATTCCGCAGCGACTGGAAGCAGTGTTGAACGCCATCTATGCGGCCTACGGCAACAGTTGGGAGGACGCGACCGGCGCCGATCAGCACGCGGCCGAGCTTGGCAAGGAAGCAATCTGGCTCGCGCGCGTACTGCGCGAGCAGATCCCGGACGAACCCGAAGTTCGTGGCTTGCTCGCACTGATGCTTCACTGCGAAGCGCGGCGTCCGGCGCGTCGAAGCGCCAACGGGAGATTCGTTCCGCTTTCCGAGCAAGATCCTAAGACCTGGCTCAGGCCGCTGATCGATGAGGCCGAGCTCGAGCTGGCGGCATCGGTAAAGCAGGCGCGGGTGGGACGTTTCCAGCTCGAAGCGGCGATTCAGTCGGTGCATGCCGAGCGCGCTCACACTGCTCGCACGGACTGGACCGCGATCGCCGCTTTCTACGATCAACTGATGCAACTGACGCCGTCGCTCGGCGCCGCCGT
Organism: uncultured Gammaproteobacteria bacterium; assembly: GCA_963723505.1. Classification (GTDB taxonomy): domain Bacteria; phylum Pseudomonadota; class Gammaproteobacteria; order Steroidobacterales; family Steroidobacteraceae; genus Steroidobacter. The sequence goes on along the minus strand of CAVRQU010000010.1, from coordinate 75,027 downwards.
GGCGCGTGCCGCGGCGCACGCCGAAATCCACGGGGCCGAAAGTGGTTTGGCGCTGCTGGACCAGATCGACCTCTCGTCTGTCATCTCCTACCAACCCTACTGGGCGGTGCGCGCGCACCTGTTGCGACAGCTGCACCGCACGCAGGACGCTGCCGAGGCCTTCGATCGCGCGATCGGACTCAGCGAGGACGACGCCGTGCGTATTTTCCTGCTGGAACGCCGCGGTCGCTGAGCCGCGCACGATCCTTCGTCGGCTGTAGAAATGGCGAGACCCCGGCCGTCATATCTATGAGAACCCAGTAAGAGCCAGCCCTGCGCTCGCAGGTCGTCGCAACGTGGTAGCGGCTCAGTTGGGTAGGCGGCTACTACAGGAGACCTCGTATGAAAATCGCGGACACGACAGTTTTGGTGACCGGGGCCAATCGCGGTATTGGGCAGGCTCTGGTCGAGGAAGCTTTGAGGAGAGGCGCGAAGCGAGTGTATGCCGGTACGCGCCGGCCCTTTACTCACTCGGACGCGCGGGTCACGCCGCTGATCCTGGATGTGACCAACGCTGAGCAGATTAAGGCAGCTGTCGAGGGAGTCGAGTCGCTCGATATCCTCATCAATAACGCAGGCGTGGATCTTCACGGTGACCTCAGTGAGCGTGCCGCGCTCCAACAGCACCTCGCCGTCAACCTCTTCGGCGCCTATGACGTGACTCAGGCTCTCATGCGGTTGCTGACCCGCTCTCGGGGAGCCATCGTCAACGTTCTGTCGCTCGCGGCCGTGGCCGCCTTGCCGTTCACTCCGACCTACTCGATCTCAAAGGCGGCGGCGCTTAGCCTGACACAATCACTGCGCGCACTTTTCGCCAGACGGGACGTCAGAGTTCATGCGGTGCTGACCGGCCCCGTGGACACCGATATGACACGCGGCCTCGACATACCGAAGGCCTCTCCTAAGTCCGTCGCGCGAGCCATCTTCGACGGAGTGGAGAAAGAGGAGGAGGACATCTTCCCGGATCCGATGTCGGAATCCATCGCGGAGAGCTGGCGCAGCGGCGTGGCCAAGGCGCTCGAGCGGCAGTTTGCAGCGTTCGTAGCAGCAGAGCCCGTCACGTCATAAGCGAATGCACACGCAAACGAAGGAGAGCGACCATGAGTGAACGACTATCGAGTGACCCGTCGGGCAGAACTACTGTCGTCGTTGGCGCCAGCCGGGGCTTGGGGCGCGGGATCGCTCGTGCGTTCGCCGAGGCTGGCGCCCCGGTGGTTGCAGTCGCCCGAAGCGGCCCGGCGCTTGCTGAGCTGGCAACGACCAGCGCGAACATCCGGACTGAGGTCGCGGATGCGGCCGACGAGACGGTGGCGCGAAGCCTGCTGCACCAGTACGAGCCGGAGATTCTTATCCTGGTCGCCGGCGCCAACCCTGTGATGCGTCCGCTCCAGGAGCAGACATGGGAAACGTTCTCGGTCAACTGGCATACCGACGTAAAGATCGCGTTCACCTGGTTGCGCGAGGCACTGCTGAAGCCGCTGCCGGCTGGTAGCAGGGTGGTAGTGATGAGCAGCGGAGCTGCCATCAACGGATCACCGGCCAGCGGAGGTTACGCCGGGGCCAAGGCAACCCAACGGTTCATTGCGGGATACGCGCAGGAAGAGTCGCGCCGTGCCGGGCTGGACATTACCGTCACGGCGGTGATGCCCAGGATGACTCCGCTCGGAGACGTGGGCAGGTCGGGGATTCAGGCGTACGCGGCCCGCAGCGGCCAGACCGAAGAGGCATTCCTGAAGCAGATGGGGCCAGTATTGACCCCCGAGATGGCCGGGTCCGTCCTGGTGGATCTGGTACGGGCAGACGCGGCTACCACTGCGCCCGGGTACCTGCTCACCGCCGCAGGGCTGCAGAAGCTGCCATGAACACCGGGCGCCCATCGGTCCTCGTTTCCCGGCTGATCGCTCAGGGGCCCGCTTCCATTGGAGGACGAGAAGGACATGCACACTCAGTCGCTTACCCGCTGGACTCACGATCACGCATTCCTCGGCGCCAGACACGCTGATAAAGAGCGCCGAACCTGGCTCTGCAGGACGCTCGGTTCTCATTTGGAACGGGCAAGCTCGGCGAACTCGCCGGGTATTCAACCGCGCTGATTTGTGCCGCCAAGGGTCGGGCTGCAGCGTTGCTCGACAATGACAGTTCTCTTGCGGTCCAGCTGCAGTGCGAGCGCAATCAGAACTTCATCTGATGTTCACATGAATGACAGGAGTGCTGGCTAACGATTCGCAGCTTTCACGGGTCAGATAACGCGCCGGAGAGATGCGATGAAGAACGAACTCACCCTGCTTGGCGCCGTGCTTGGGATCGCATTGAGCGTCGTTGTCGCTCAAGGAGCGTCGGCCCAGACCACGTGCACTCCAACGCACACGATCGGCTCAATCCAGGGCAATAGCTCGAACCAGCTCGCCGGCGGCGTGCACGATGACATCAGCCCGTTGAGCGGCGTAACGGTCACGATCGAAGGAGTCGTGATCGCCGACTTCCAGTCCCTGCCGCAGCCGACGCGCTCCGGTGAGTTGCGGGGCTTCTTCGTCGAGGAAGAGACCGACGACCACGACGCCGATCCCACAACCTCCGAAGGTCTCTTCATTTTCACGGGCAATGCGCCCGTGCTGGACGTCGAGGAGGGCCAGCAAGTCTGCATCGCAGGGCGCGTGAGTGAATTCTTCGGCATGACGCAACTGACGGCGACCGCGCCCGGCAGTCTCACGCTCGTTGCCGATGACGCGCCGCTTCCTGCTCCCGCCTCGATCGATTTACCGATCCTCGGCGACATCAACGATTCCTACGAGCAGTTCGAGGGCATGCGCGTGCAGTTCAGCGATCCGCTGCATGTATCCGAGTACTTCGAAGTCGCGCGCTATGGTCAAGTCGTGCTCACCGAAGGCGAGCGGCCGTTCCAATACACGCATGACGACACGACGCCGACTGCGGTGGAGTACGCGGCGTTTCGCGATGCACTGGCTCGCCGCCGCGTCCTCCTCGACGACGACAATAATGTGCAGAACGCACCGCTTCCCGACGGCGTGTTCTTTCACCCGCAGCCCGGTGGTTTCGGCGCGGGCCAGCAGGGCGCGACCTTCTTCCGCGGCGGCGACGTCGTCCATGACCTGACCGGCGTGTTGCACTGGTCGTTTGCCGGCCAGACAGGCACGGACGCGTGGCGCATACGCCCGACGCAGGCGACGCCCGTGACATTCTCAGTTCGAAATCCGCGCCCCGCAAAGGCGCCGAAGCGCTTCGGCGACCTTCGTGCCGCGAGTTTCAACGTGCTGAACTACTTCGCCACGATCGACACCACTTCGAGCACCAGCACGGGGCCGTGCGGCCCCTCCGGCACGCTCGACTGTCGCGGCGCCGACAGCAGCGTCGAGTTCGATCGCCAGAACGAGAAGCTCATCGCCGCACTCAAGGCGATCGATGCGGACGTCCTCGGCCTGGTCGAGATCGAGAACAACCCTGCTGCACTGGCGGAGCTCGTCGCGCGATTGAACAACTCCGCCGGGACTGCGACGTATCAGTACATCGACACCGGCGTCGTCGGCACTGACGCGATTACGGTGGCCATCATCTACAAGCCCGCCGTCGTGCGCCCGCGCGGTTCGGTCGCGATTCTCACCGATGCAGCGTTTACCGATCCGAACGCGACCGGGCTGCAGCGTAACCGTCCCGCGATCGCGCAGGCGTTCGAAGTGCTCGATGGCCGCTTCGCTCGCGGCGAAGTCTTCACGGTCGTCGTCAATCACCTGAAATCGAAGGGCGCCGATGGCGCGACGGGCGCGGATGCCGATCAACTCGACGGTCAGTCCGCCTGGAACGACACGCGCACGCGCGCCGCCGAATACCTCGCGAACGCCTGGCTGCCGTCGGACCCCACCGGGCAGCACGATCCGGACGTGCTCATCCTCGGAGATCTGAATGCCTATCGCGGCGAAACGCCGATCACCGCGCTGCGCAGCGCCGGCTATCTGGACCTGCACCGGCTGCTTGAAGGGCCGGACGCCTATTCCTACCTTTTTGACGGCCAGCTCGGTTATCTCGATCACGCGCTCGCCAACCCCTCGATGACGAAGCAGGTGGTCTGTCTCAAGAGCTGGCCGATCAACGCCGACGAAGCGCCGGTGTTCGACTACAACGACACCGTGCGAGACGCCGGTGAAGCGACATTCGAAGCCGAGCCGACCGGCAACAACCTGTACGAGCCCAACGCGGCGCGCACCTCGGATCACGACCCGGTAATCGTCGACGTCAACCTGTGTCCGAGTCGCGGCCCGCGCACCGGGGCCTGCCTGTTGAGGAACCTGTTCACGCAGCTCGCCTGCCACGCCGCGCGCTAAGCACTGAGCGGCGCCGGGCCGAGGGTTCGAGCGTTCGCATCACGGAGCTGCAGAAACCCACGAAGCCTCGCCCCGGCGCCGCTTCGCTCACCCTGGTGCTGCGGAGAATCTATCAGAGTGGGGAGGAATGATCCGAGCCGGACAAGGCACGATGCAGCAACAGCCGCGCCTTCTCCCAATCGCGCTGCACCGTGCGTTCGGAGACCCCCCACATGGCCGCGATGTCCGTGAACGAAAAGCCGCTGAAGTACTTGAGATCGACGACCTGCGCCAAGCGTGGCTCCAGCGTGGCGAGTTGCTCGATCGCATCGCTGAGCCGCTGCAAGCCATCGCAGTCGGCCGCTTGCTCGGGTACCTCTGTCGGAAGCGACGTGATCTCGAATGCGCCGCCGCGCTTCAATGCTTGCCGGCTGCGCGTGTAATCGATGATCAGCCCGCGCATTGCGCGGGAGGCATAAGCGAGAAAGCGCGGCCGGTCCGGAAACAGCGCTCCTTCCCGCTCGCTGAGATTGAGGTACGCCTCGTGAAGTAGCGTCGTCGCGCCGAGCGTCACCGGCAGGTCCGCCGCGCCGCAGCTCACGACGGGCGATGCTGTGCAGCTCCCGATACAGAGATGCAAACAACTGCTGCCGAGCGTCGGTGTCCCCGGCGTCCGCCGCGGTGATCAGTGACGCGAGTGGCTGGTCAGACAAGAGTGCCGTCTCCTGAGCGCGAGTATCCTATCATCGCACCGACGAGCGCTTCCCTGGCGATCGACTGAAGGGGGAACCGTGCCCGAAATCAACGGCGCGAGCTGGGAGGCAGTCAGCGCGCTGCTCGATGAGTTGCTCGACGCTGACGACGCCCAGCGTGCTGCCCGGCTGGCGCAGCTCCGCATGCAGAATCCTGCTTTGAGCGATGAGGTCGCGGAGCTGCTGGCTCGACAGGCGGCTGTCGAGATGGAGCAGTTCCTGGAAGGCAGCGCACTCGATCCGCTCGGGCTCGGAGAGCTCGCTGGCCGAAGCTTCGGCGGCTACACGCTCGATCGCCCGCTCGGCCAGGGCGGCATGGGAAGTGTGTGGCTGGCCCGGCGCAGTGACGGACGCTACGAGGGCCAGGCAGCGGTCAAGCTGCTGAACCTCGGCATCGCTCGGCCGCAGCGGCGCCGAGCGCCTGCGGCACGAGGCCAATGCGCTCGCGAAGCTCGCGCATCCGAACATCACTCATCTGATCGACGCCGGCGTCGCCGCCGGACAGCCCTATCTCATTCTTGAGTATGTCGAAGGCGAGCCGATCGATCGCTGGTGCGACGCGCAAGCGGCTGCGCGTAGAGGCTCGCGTGCGGCTGTTCCTCCAGGTGCTCGCGGCCGTTTCGCACGCGCACGGCCGACTGATCCTGCATCGCGACCTCAAGCCCTCGAACATTCTGGTGACGAAGGACGGCAGCGTGAAGCTGCTGGACTTCGGCATTGCCAAGCTGCTCGAAGGCGACGGCACAAACGCACGCCGCCGAGCGAGCTGACTCGCCTCGGCGTAGCGGCGATGACGCCGGAGTATGCCGCGCCCGAGCAGTTGCAGCGTGCGGACGTCACTACGGCAACGGACGTCTACGCACTGGGCGTGCTGCTCTACGTCCTGCTGGTCGGCACGACACCCGACGGCGAGTGCGACCGGCACACCGATCGAGCAGATGCAGGCCCTGGTCGACGCAGAGCCGCTGCGTCTGAGCGATGCGGCGCTCGAACAGTCGATGCAGAGATGGCGCAGATGCGCGGCATGTCGCCGCCGCAGCTCGCGCGTGCTCGTGCGTGGCGATCTCGACAATATCGTCGCCAAGGCGCTGAAGAAAGTGCCCGCCGAGCGCTACGCGACGGCCGACGCCTTCGCCAGCGACCTGCAGCACTACCTCAATCACGAGCCTGTCAGCGCGCGTCGCGGACTCGCGCACCTATCGGCTGGCGAAATTCGTCCGGCGACACCGTCTCGCGGTCGGCGCTGTGTCGCTCGATCGTGCTCGTGCTCATTGCAGGGATCGCGGGCACGACGTGGCAGGCGATCGAAGCGAGGCGCCAGCGCGCGCGAGGCGACGGCGCAAGCACGCGAGAGCGCGCGTCAAAGAGACGTAGCGCGTTTTCAGGCGCAGCGCGCCGAGGCCTCCAGCGAGTTCATGAGCCTGATGCTCGAGGAGGTCGGGCCCGGCGGCAAGCCGCTCACGCCCGTCGAGCTCGTCGATCGAGGCGTCCAGCTGCTCGATCGCAGGTACGGCGACGATCCGCAGTTCGCGGCGCGCATGCTGCTGCAGATGTCCAGGCGCTACATGGATCTCGGCAACACGGAGAAGCAGTCGCAGGTGCTCGCGCGCGCGCTGGCGATCGCACAGGAACAGAACAATCCCGATCTGCTCGCGGACGTCGAATGCACGATCGTGAGGACCGAGACGGATGCGAGCCGGTTCGACTCGGCCGAGCAGCACATGCAGAGCGCACGGGCCGCCCTCGCTCGCGCACCCGAATGCGGATGTCGCGACGAAAGTCGACTGCCTGCGAGCGGAGGCCGAGGTCGCGGATGCGCGTCAGGACACCGAGGCGGCGATCGAGCATCTGAGGACAGCTCAGCGACTGCTGGAGGACACGCAGACGACGCGAGGTCTGCAGTATCACGCGGTCCTCACCGACCTGGGAGGCATCTATTTCAGGACGAGCCGTTTTCGCGAAACGCTGGAGCTCAACGAGCGGACCGCCGCGCGCTGGACGATAACGGACGCGGCGGAACGCTCGGCCGCGTCAGAGTGGCGATGAATCACGCCTCGATCCTGTTGCGGCTCGGCGAAGTCAAGCGGGCGGAAGCCGCCAGTCTGGACGCGATGCTGCGCGCCCAGCGGCTGCGATGAGGACAAGCCATCCATGCCCGACCATGCGGTGTCGTACAGCATCATTCTGAACCGGCTCGGCCGCAGCGATGAATCGATCGAGCGCCTGACTGCCGGCGAGCCGCGAGCTGCATGCGGCCGGCAGTCGGATGCTGGGCGCTCAGCGCCGACTATCACCTGGCGCGTGCTCTCATGATCTCCGGCAGGTACGACGAGTCGCTGAAGCTCCTCGAGGAGGTGCGCCGCGCATGGAGCGAGAACCCAACGGCGAACAAGGATCGGCTGGCCGATCTCACGCGAACGCGCGCCGAAATCGAGCTGGCGCAAGGACGGCTCCATGAGGCCAAGGAGCTGATCGACGTCTCCCTCGAGCAGTTCGGCTATCCATCCGCGAACATCGCTCTCGGCCTGACTGCTGCCCTGACGACCGCCGCGAGAGTCCATCTCGCTCTGGGACAGCTGCCGGAGGCGGAGTCATTTGCACTCGCAGCATTGCGGATCTCGGAATCGATTGCACGGGAGGCGACTCAGAGCGCCGACGTGGGCGAAGCGGCGCTCGTGCTCGCGCTAGATTCACCGGCGAAGGGCGATCGAAGCCGCCGCGCAGGCGAACGCTCGATCGCGCGGTCGAAGCGCTTACCAACGGCCTTGGGCGCGATCACGCCACTGACCCGCGAAGCCGTGGCGATGCAGGCTGCGCTGCGGAAATAAAAAAAAGCCTGCGTTCTCGTGTCGGGTTTGGCCGGCGCTTTCCGATTTATCCGGTGAGCGCATCTTTTTCCCCCTGGCAATCCCAACTCGAGACACGCACATGAAACGCTGGCTCATATTCCTCTATGGCGTGGTGAGCTACGCCATCTTCTTCGCAACCTTCCTTTACGCGATCGGCTTCGTCGGCAACCTGTGGGTGCCGAAGTCGATCGATTCCGCCCGCGAAGCGCCGCTCGGCGTTGCGCTGCTGATCAACGCCGGCCTGCTCGGCCTGTTCGCGATCCAGCACAGCGTGATGGCCCGCCCGGCGTTCAAGCGCTGGTGGACGCGCATCATTCCCAAGGAAGCTGAGCGCAGCACTTACACGCTGCTCTCGAGCGTTGCCCTGATCGCCTTGTTCGCGTTCTGGGAGCCCATCGGCGGCATCGTGTGGAGCGTCGAATCGCCCGTTGCACGCAGGCGCTGATCTATGGCGCCTTTCGCGTTCGGCTGGATGCTGGTGCTGGTGTCGACGTTCCTCGATCAACCACTTCGACCTGTTCGGCCTGCGGCAGGTGTGGCTGCAGCTGCGCCGACGAGCCGTACACGCCGCTGCCGTTCAAGACGCCGCTGCTGTATCGCTACGTGCGTCATCCGCTCTACGTCGGCTGGTTCTTCGCGTTCTGGTCGACGCCGACGATGACCGTAGCGCACCTGGTGTTCGCGATCGCGACGACGGCGTACATCCTGATCGCGATTCAGCTCGAAGAGCGCGACCTCATCGCCGAGCACCCGGAGTATGCGCAGTACCGCAAACGCGTGCCGATGCTCGTGCCCTTCACGAAGGCGCGTCGCAGCGCCGCAGTCGACGGCGCGTTGCCGATCACGCGATCTGAATCACTTACTTGGAGCCGCAGCAGAAGGATCCGATCAAGCGCTCGTGGCTCACAACTAATTCGTAGCAACCCTGACCCGAATCTCGAAGGAGAGACCCACATGTTTTTCGAAGAGCATGTTCATGCTGCGCTTGCGATGGCCGCGCCGATCGCCGGCATGGCCGGAGACATCACCCCACCCGCCGTGCCGGGCAATCTTGCGGTCCAGCAGGGAAGCAAAGCATTTGCGATCGGCCACGCGGTGGGCACACAGCAATTACGTTTGCCTGCCCGACGGAGAGTAGCGGAAGTGGGTCCTGTTCAGTCCGCAGGCGACGGTGTTCGACGAGGACGGCGAGCAGATCATGACGCACTTCCTCAGCCCGAACCCTGCCGAGAGCAATGCTGCTCGCGCCACGTGGCAACACTCGAGCACGACCAGCGCGGTGTGGGCCGTGAAGCAAGAGGAGTCGGATGATCCGCAGTTCGTGGCGCCAGGTGCGATCAAGTGGTTCCTGCTGCAGGTGGTTGGCTCTCAGCAGCGGGCAGTCCGAATGATCGACTGCCGAAGACGACCTTCATTCACCGTGTAAATACATCGGGAGGCGTTGCGCCGGCCGCTGAATGCGCGGCGACGGGAGACGTCGGCAAGACGAAGCTTATTCCGTACACGGCCGACTACGTCTTTTATCAGTAGGCGCCCGAGAGTTCGGCCGGAGGACGCGTTTGCACGAAGCATGGTTCGGCAAACGCGTTGCTCTGGAAGGGTCGCGCCAATGGCGGCCGTGCGAACAGCTGCGTCCAGCGCCCGATGACTTTCAGCTGACTCCAGCCGTATATGGATCACAAGTCGGCAGCACATTCTTACTTCACGGGCCGCCTGCCAGACTGTTCCCTTCCTGCTGTTTGCTGACTTCTGCTTTCGACACTCGACCCCCGCGCCAATGAAACAAAGGCGCGCCCCCTGACGCGCGGTTCGCCCTGCGCAGCGGCCGGCTCACTCGCCTTCACTCGCGCGAGGTAGGCCTCAGTCGATCACGCGGAGAATGGGAACATCCTCATGCTCCGACGCGTCGCTACTGATGCGCAAGGCTGACGCAGAGCCTTGCTCCAGACCTTGCCGCGCGCGCATATTCGCGCCCGAACGAAACCTTGTGCAGCCGAGCTTGTAGAGGGAAGCGCCATGAAACAAATCAAGCATGCATTTGCCTTGGCTGTGGCTCTTGCGATGACTTTCCCGTTCGCGAGCCTGTCAGCTGAGTCCAGCGATCCGGTCATCGGGATGTGGCAGCTCAATGTGCAGAAATCCAAGTTCGTTCCTGGCCCGCCGCCGCAAAGTCAGACGCGCACGTACGCGAGCGACCAAGACCGCATTACGCTGACCGCGGAGGGAGTGGACGCCAAGGGCAACCCGACACACCAGGAGTGGAGCGCCAAGTACGACGGCAAGGACTATCCGGTCGCCGGCTCTCCAACGGTCAACTCGATCGCGATGAAGCGTGTTGACGATTCCACTGTCAACGCAACGAGCAGCAAGGACGGCAAGATCGTCAGCAATGCAACACGTGAAGTCTCGAAAGACCGCAAGGAGCTGAGAATTACGGTGAAGGGTACGGACGACAAGGGGCAGCCATTCACGAATGTGATGGTGTTCGACAAGCGGTAGAAGACGTGAGCGTACACCCCGCTCGAGCCGGCGCCCTGTTGGGAGACTTGGGCTAGTTCGGTCGTGCGAGGTCGGTTAGCTGTGGATGTCCAAGCGGCGCCAGATTCGTCAAGCGAAACGTCTCACTGGCGCTCGGGAGTCGGGAACGGCAGCGCTTCGAGGCGTCCGTGTACTGCGCTGGACCATGAGATCCTCTCCGCTTTGATGCCCGCGTGCGACAGAACTACGATGACCACATCGCTGCGCGGGTAGGCGCAGAGAACGCTGCTTGATCCGACATCGTCGTTGCCGCGCGTGAGTATCCGCGGCGCCCCGCCGCCGGGACAAACTAAAGGGGACAGATCTTTACTCGCGAGAGCCCGTTCTTTGGCCTGGCGCACGGTGTGGCGATCCGACGAGAGGCGACGAGTAACATCTGTCCCTGGGCCCAAGAAATAGATCTGTTCCCTTTTGTTAGCATCTGGTTAGCAGCGAGCGCCCCCGTTCGTACAACATAGACGTTATCGGCGCGCAAATCTTTCGCGACTTCGCCTGGAGACAAACGTGAGACGTGCCCTCGCTACTGCCGTGATGATCGCCGGAATCGTGTCGCATCTGCCGCTCGAGATACAGGCGGCGCAGGCGCCGCCGGAGCTCGCAGAAATTGCGTTCGTGGCGAACGCGGAAGCAGGCACGGTCGCCCTGGTGGACGTCGCGTCGCGCTCGATCCTCGGCGTCATCGACGCCAATCCTGCGCATGCCGAGAGGAAGGGCCCCGGCGCGACGAACTACGCACAGGATACGGATGTGTCGCCTGACGGCCGCACGCTGTATGTCTCCCGAGGCTATCTCGGCGACGTCGCGGCGTTCGACATTGCGACCGCGCAGATGGTGTGGCAGCGGTCGTTGAACACCGGGCGCGCCGACCACATGACGATCACGCCGGACGGGGCGAGCCTGTTCGTCTCGGCCCTCATGGACAACCGCGTCTACCAGCTCTCCGCTTCTACCGGTGAGGTCAAGGGGCATCTGGTGACTGGCGTTTATCCTCACGACAACAAAGTCTCGAAGGATGGCCAACGGCTGTACAACTCCAGCCTCGGGCCGCTTGGCTCGCTGCCGCGTTCCGGCAGTGCTCCGCCGCCGACGGAGACAGCGGGCTATCCCTTTCAGTTGACGGTTGCGGACGTGGAAACGTTGACGGTTCGCGACCGGATACGACTCGACAACGCGTTCCGTCCCTGGCAATTCGCCCCGGACGAGAAGGTCATCTACGCGCAGCTCTCGAATGAGCACGCGGTGGTCGCCTACGACGTCGCGAGCCGGAAGGTGATCCGTCGCCTCGATCTGCCAGTGAAGCCGGGCGTGACGTCAGTCGACTGGGACTTCGAGGCGCCGCATCACGGTCTTGCGCTGACGGACGACGGCGAGACGCTCTGCCTCGCAGGTCGCGCCTCGGACTATGCCGCATTGGTCCGCGCGCAGGACCTGACGCTCATCGCCACGATTCCAGTAGGTGATGCGCCGGGCTGGGCGGAGGTCGCCGAGGATGGTCGCGTGTGTTTGATCACGAACACTCGCAGCGACGACCTCTCGATCATCTCGATCCCCAGTCGCTCCGAAGTCGTGCGGCTGTCGATTGGCAACGGTCCGAAACACATCACCGTTGCACGAGTTCCGGTTCCGGTGATCGCGGCGTTCAAGGCGCGCCGCTGATGTGGATGACCGCTCCTGGGCCGGAAGCAGACGCGGAAGCGTGACTGCTTTCGACCCGAAGGATCTTGCGGCTTCGAAGCGGGACATTCGGGCGGTCATGACAACCTGTCCATACTATTGGCCTCGTTATAACCGACAGCCACAGAAAAGGACTTTGATCTGCCAATAACTTTCGCGTCATCCAGCAATGGCGTTAGGCGGCTGTGTTGACGACGTTGGGTGCGAACTAGCGCGCTTCTGGAGGATCGAAATCATGATCAGGACTCCATTCGTCCTTAACCTCGTCGTGCTCGTATTGTCACTGACAGTCCTTCCAACCGGGACGACGGGCGAGCTGCAGGCTCAGGCGTCCCGCACGACCGGACACGAGCACTTGACCGAAGTGGCTTGCGTGGACGTGCCGCCGGGCGAGAAGCGGCCCGAGTTTGGCTGCTTCAACATCGGCACGGTCAAGGAACTCCAGTTCCGTCAGGCGGCTGTCTACTGGCATCTCTACGCGTTTGGAAGCAGAAAGGCTGCCGAGGCGGCCAGGAGTGCGACCGGAATCGTTGTGGAGGAAGACGGCCGCGTGTGGCTCTCTGAATTTGGGGCGCGCGACACCGCTCCGCGTGGAGGTGAAGCTGTCGCCGTCGTCGGACCGCTGCAGCTTCCAGTAGCAAAGAGTTATAGCGCCGTTCTCTCGTACGCGGTGATGCGGCCGGGCGACAGTTCGAGAGTGCACACACACCCGGGCCCTGAGGGCTGGTATGTGCTCGCGGGAGAGCAGTGCCTGGAGACTCCCGCAGGCGCGAATAGGGCTGGCGCGGGACAAACCATGACGGTACCACCGAACGTTCCAATGGAACTGAATGTAACCGGTACGACGCTCCGGCGGGCGTTTGCCCTGGTCATCCATGATTCGACTCAGGAGAGGGGTGTTCCATCCGACTGGAAGCCATCCGGGAAATGTGGCCCGTAACGTTCGTGTTGGGGTGCGCCGCGAGTGCCGCTGCACCCGGCGCCTGCGCGTGACCGCGAACGTTGAACGTCCGCTTTCGGGAGATTCTCGCCCTCGTACTCTGACCGCTTCTCGCCGAACGCGGACGCCGACTCCCGCCGCCGTACTTCTCAGCGCGTCTGCGCGGCGCAAATTGGATTTATCGGACGTTCGCGGTCCATAGGGCCGGGCCTGTAACGAACAAGTGAGGCGGACCTTCAGCGAGCCCACGTGAATCCGGCTCGTACTTCCCAGTCGTGGGACTGACCGATTCTTGTGTAACGCACAGCGGCGTCAAACGACAGCATTTCTCTCGCGCGCCAGATCAAGCCCACCAGCGCGGATCGAGCGGCAGACTGCGTTTCATCCCATTCGAAAGTCACTTCTGAGACTGGCCGCACGAGCCACCCGTCCGGCCCCTCGAGAATGGTCCCCAAAGACTCTTCCCAGCGATGGTCGCGATTGACCGCCACACCGGCGCTGGCGTGAATGGTTGCGGCTTGCCAACGCTGCGAGGCGATCAGTGCGCAAGCGGCGCCGATGCCGTCCTCTGTGCGTGTCGTCGGCAGCAGGATCCCACACTCGCTCGCGACGCTGATTCCTGATCTTTCCTGCAAGCTGCCAGCCCTGTGCACCTGCTTTAGTGATAGTGCGGCGTCGTCCAGTTCCGCGTCGTCTTCAGCATCGAGCGTCGTAAAGATTCTGCCTTCGAGAACTATCTCCCGATCGCCATCAATGCCGTAGTTCGCCACCACTGCTGGAAGTGTGAGCGACTCCTCCGCATCTTCTCGCGTGTACCCTACTCCAAACTCCAGCTCGAACTCGTGCGCGCCGACGACACTTGCGTCTGTGGAATCAAATGGCCGATACGCAAGGGCTGGCGACGGATGAACGACCGCGATGATCGCTGCGCAGGTCGATAGTCGGGCAGCCACAGCTCACTCGGACGCGCGAAACACCCAGATCGCCGCCTGCTCGCCGGCCGCGGCTCTGGCAGCCAGGAATAAACGCCCCAGCTCGGGAGAAAAGAGCGCCGTCCTGGCGCCAGCAATGGTCTTCAGGCGTGCAACACGTGTGAGGCTGCTGTTCCGATCCGCCAGCACGTCAATGAATCCTTCTCCGCAACTTACGTAGACATACCCACGTTTGTCGTCGACGAATATGTCATCGGCGTCGCCGCACGTGCCGATTCGGCCCATGTCCGCACCACTCTCCAGGTTGAACAGCGCGATCGTTGCGGGTCGTCTGAAGACCGTCAGCACCCGCTTGTTCGGTTCATCGAGCGCCAAAGGGAAATTCGCGCGCAGATCCTTCGTTGGCCAACTTCCTGTCTGTTTGTTTGTACGGCGATCCATGATCGCGATTTCACCCGCGTCCGGAACATTGGCGAAGATTCGTGGTCCGGACTTCTCGAGCTGAAAGCTCTCCGGATGCGCTGCCAACGGAATCGCAGCGACTTTCCTGTACGTCGATTGATCGATGACGGCGAGCGCGCCGCTTCCGTATCCGACATAGATCTGCTGTTGATCTTCATCGATGCGAACATTATCCGCATCCTCTCCGAGTGCGATGCCCCCTGCCGGCGTGAGCTCAAGGCCTCGAAAAGCGCGCAGCGACCCGTCGCCGCCGTTTGCAACGTACAGCGTCTGAGCGCGCGACGAGTAAGCAACTCCCTGCGGTTCATGGAGTCCTGCGAGGGTGCGCGTCACCTTGCGGGCCGCGAGATCGACCACCTCGACCGTGTTGTTCCCAAGCGCGGCGACGAATAGGCGCTCATGGATCACGTCGATCGCCAGGTGATCGATGCGCCCTCTGACATCGCCGAGGGAAATCTTCGCTTCAAGGACGAGCGGCACGGGTTGCTCAGCGAGGGAGGTCGAACACAAGACCAAACTGCAGATGCCAGGCAATACCCCGCGCATGGTGTGCTTTCCTCGTGAATCGGCCTTGACCTAAGAGTCCGTCCGATCTGATGCACTCGCTTGATAACGCAGCGGGATAAGCAACTACAAGACCGCCGGGACTCTACGGCTTTCCCCAAGGACAAGGTCAAGCAGGACTCGAGAGCTAAAGGGGACAGATCAGATCTGTCCCCTTCGGGTCCTCTCGCCGCTTGACCCGCGTCAGAACCGGTACCGCACTTTCACTAGAAACTGATCCGCATCGCGCAGCGCGAGCGCATCGCGGAACATCCGCGTCGCCGAGCGCTCGCCCTCCCCATCCGCCGTCAGCTCGAGGCCGCCGCGGCTGTAGACCGCATAGAGGTCGGACTGCGGCGCGAAAGTCCAGCGGTAACGCAGCTGCACGCCGAGGTTGTTGACCGTGAAGGGCGCCACCGTATCGAGGCTCTCGATGAGCTCCCCGCCGGGGCCGATCCGATACGGCGTCGGATCGTGCGCATCGATCGCGAGCCACTGCAGCTTCATGCGTAGCTCGTGACCTCGGGCCGGGAACCAATCCACGTCGAGGCTCGCAGCGATCTCGCGCTTGATGAAGCTCGCGAGCAGATCGTCGCGCCGCCAGATGAGCCAGTCGCGGCTCCAGAGCGGCTCGAGGGTAGACGTCGAAGGTGAGGTTCTCGCGCGCATAGAACTGCAGGTTCGTCTCGAGCCTGAGCGCGTAGTCGTCGTTGCCCTCCTGGCCCACCTCGACTGCCGCGAAGTAGCGGAATCGACCGAAACGCGCACTCTGGTAACTCTGCAACGCACTCGTCAAGCGCGCATCCTGCCGGACGTTTCCGTGACCGCGGGAGATGAGATCATCGACGCCGCGCGAGAACGCTTCGAGCAGCGACTCGAGGACGGCGCCGGACTTCTGCTGGGCAGTGCGCTGGATCGCGAATCCGTGCGGCAAATTCTCGCCGCGATCATTCCAGCTCAGCTGCGCTATGCCGGTCCACGCCACGCCGCCGCGCGGATCGTCGTCGGCGAATCCGGAAAGCCGGCGCGTGAGCTCGTAGCGGGCCTGATTCAGGCTCGCGCGCTCCTGGAACCCCATGTCGTTGAAGTCGAGCGCTTGTCCGAAGTGCGTGAGCTCGAGCTCGTGCTCCCAGCCGGACTGCGTCGGGTGGAAAGCGCGCGCCCAGATGCCGTCGCCATCGCGCGAGCCGCCCTGCTCGTCAATGAAGCTCCCGAGCAGCTGACCGGTGACGAGCCAGCTCGCATTCGGCCGCCACACGGCATCGAGCGCGTGGACCTGCGCCGTGCGGTCAAAGAATGGACGGTCGGCGAGGGTGCCGAGATAGCCGATCTGCGCGCGGCCCCAGGGCACGACGGCGCGCTGCGCATAGAAGGCGCTGTTGAGGTCATCGCTGTAGTCGCGCTCGAGTACGGCGAGCACGCCGTAGTCCGCCCGACCGGCGCTGCCCGTCAGCTTCACGGCGCCGTCGATCTCGGCGATGCGGGTCGGGTCGTCGTCGCGCGCACCGCCGATGCGACGCGTGTAAATGAGCACACCCTCATCGGGCGTGCGCAGGTCGAACATGCCCTGGTTCTCCGTGAAGAACGGTCGCTTGTCGGTGAAGAAGGCCTCTATGGCGTCGAAGTTCACCACCAGCTCGTCGGCCTCCACCTGGCCGAAATCGGGGTTGACCGCGGCGATGAGCTGGAACCTCCCTGACGGCTTCCACAGCAGGTCCGCGCCGACGCGGCCGCTCACGTGATCGTGCACGTGGTCGCTCTCGACGCTTGTGTACGGATAGAAATCGAGCAGCGGCTTGCGGTACTGGGCGATCTCGACGCGCTCGAAGAGGGAGATGTAACGCGGGGAGTTGAAGGTGATGGGCTGCGTGGCGCTGCGCTCGCGCGTGGCGCCGATGACGCGATCGAAGAGGACGTTCAGGTTGCGCGTGGGGGCGCCCGTACCCTTGAAGCTCGCGATCGTCCACGGGATAAGCACTTCGGCGGTCCAGGCCGTTTCCGATTCGGCGACCGCGGAGAGCCATTCGCCGTCCCAGTCGGTCACGTATACGTTCTCGTTCGTGAGTGTGCCGTCCTGCTGCGCTCCGCTGAGCCCGAGCGTGAAGTTGTAGGCGATCCGCGCATCGCCATCGAAGTCGAGGTACACGTTGACCCGGTCCCCCGGCATGTCCGCATCGCGCGGCGTGATTGCGCGCTGACGTGGCGTTGAGGGCGGGTGGGTGCAGATGAATGCGACCGCAATGCCGTCCGGCGTGCCAAGCAACCGCACCTCGGTGGGATGGCGCGGCGCACCGCGTGTGAACGGCTCGGTCACGAAGAAGCGCTCGAAGCGCCTCGCCTCGCCCCAGGCCGGCTCGTCGACGACACCGTCGATGTTCACCTGCGCCGCGTTCGCCGGCGCGAGCACGCTTGCAGCGAGCAGCACAAGGAAAACAATGGGGACAGATCTATTTATCGGCGCGCGCAAAAATCGTCCTTCCACGCACTACGTCACCTGCTCTACGAGTGAGGGTGAGGCCCCGTCGCAATAAACGACGTGGTAAATGAGGACACGCACGATTCTCAAGAGTTCATGGCGATTCTCGCACGCAGGAAATTCGCGCAGATCCTTCGTCGGCCAAGCATGGTGCAGCACGGCGCCCTCGCTGAATCAACACGCTCGCCGCGCATTTCGTACGTGACCCTCATGATTCGCTGCCCGGCTGCCTACCCATCGCTCATCCAGTCGACGCTATCCCTCGCGCGGCGAGCAGGTCTTGCTTTACACAACTTTACCTCCGGTTGATCGGGGCGAAACGCCGTGCGCGCACATTGCCGCAGCGTCGTAGTCAAAGCGGAGAACCACCATGAGCGAACCGGTCACTTCAAATCCCTCCCCTCCTCAGTCGCCGCGAAGGCGCAGATTCCTATTGATCGGCGGCGCCGTCGTGGGCGTGCTGGCGCTCTTGATCGGCGCGGGGCAGTACGTTCTCGCAAGAGGCGACGGGTGGCGTCACGGCTGGGGCGGCCCGATGAGTTCTGAGGCCCTCGCGGCCCGCGTCGAGCACGGCGTGAAGCATCTGCTATCGGACATCGATGCGACGGCGGAGCAGAAACAGCAAGTCACCGCGATCCTGCAGGCCGCAGCCGCAGATGTGCACGCACTGCGCGATCAGCATGTCGCCGCCCACCGGCAGATTCATGACATCCTTTCTGCCGAGAGCATCGATCGCGTTCGTTTGGAGAACCTGCGGGCCGACGAGATGCGCCTCGCTGATGAGGCGTCCAGACGCATTGTCGAAGGCGTCGCCGACGCCGCCGAGGTGCTCACGGCGCAGCAGCGCGCACAGCTCATTCAGAGCATGGAGAAACACCACGAGAAACACCACGACTG
The DNA here is from genome assembly GCA_963723505.1 of uncultured Gammaproteobacteria bacterium. Lineage (GTDB taxonomy): Bacteria > Pseudomonadota > Gammaproteobacteria > Steroidobacterales > Steroidobacteraceae > Steroidobacter. The sequence goes on along the minus strand of CAVRQU010000010.1, from coordinate 56,609 downwards.
GCACGAAGAGGAAACAGAGGCACCATAGCGACGGCATGAGCTATCGCATTCTGCTGATCGAGGACGATGCCCGCCTCGCCGCCATGGTCGCCGACTATCTTGGTGAGGCGGGTTTTAGCGCCGCCGTCGCCGGCTCGGGCGCGGAAGCCGAACGACGGCTGAAGCGCGAATCATTCGATGCGCTTGTTCTCGATCTCATGTTGCCGGACACGGACGGCCTGGATCTATGCAGGCGCATTCGCGCGCAGTCCAACATTCCTCTGCTGATGTTGACTGCACGCGGCGATCCGCTCGACCGCGTGGTCGGTCTCGAGCTCGGTGCGGATGACTACCTCCCCAAACCATTCGAGCCGCGTGAGCTGCTCGCCAGACTACGTGCGATTCTGCGCCGACAACACACGACGCCCGACGCCGACGTGCTGCGATTCGGGCGCCTGGAAATCGATCGCGGTGCGCGCCAGGTGCGCGTAGACGGGCGCGATAAACCCCTCACGGGCTATCAATACACGTTGCTGCTCGCGCTAGCCGAGCGCGCTGGCCGCGTGCTGTCGCGCGATGCGCTCATGGACCTCACCAAAGGCGGCGTGTTGGAGGACTTCGATCGCTCGATCGACGTGCACATCTCGCGTATCCGCGCCGCAATCGAAAATGACCCGAAGAAACCGCGGCGCATCCTGACAGTGCGCGGCGTCGGGTATGTGTTCGCGAAAGAGCAGGATCGGGCGTAGCAGGACCTCCGATTTCTATGTGGCGCCCGAACAGGCTTCATATCCAGTTTTACCTCGCGATCCTCGCGACGCTGGGCGTCTTTCTGCTCGCGATTGCGCTGTTCGTGAACCTTACTGGCGTCACACGCGGGGAGGCATGGAGTATGGAGACCGCGGCGCAGCTCGCAGCCAGTCTGCTGCCGGCCGCCACCGCGTCCTCTACCGAACAACAGCGAGCAGTAGCCCATCTGGGCTTGCGGTTGCGCATGGACCTTGCGTTGTACGACGCGCGCGGCCAATTGCTCGGCAAGGCCGGCCACACTCCGCGGCTCGGATCGCGACGGCTGCAGCGAGAGGGCTGGACCTTCTCGCATGAGGGCCCCGTCTGGATTCTTCCGCTGGACGATGGGCGGCGACTGGTCGTAAGACCTCATCATCCGCGGCACGAATCGGGCGCACACGTGCTTGTCATTGCGATTTCCATCGTGCTCGCCTTCGCGCTCGGCGCCTACCCGATCGCACGAAGACTCACTCGCCGCCTGGCGCGATTGCAAGCGGGCGTCGATCAACTCGGCGCAGGCGATCTCTCCACACGCGTTCCTGTCCGGGGACGCGATGAACTCGCCGCGCTCGCCCGCAGCTTCAACGCTTCCGCGGAGCGCATTGAGGAGCTCGTCAAATCTCACAGGCTGCTGCTCGCTAATTGCTCCCATGAGCTGCGCACGCCCCTCGCGCGTATCCGCCTCGGTCTTGAGCGCATGCCGCGCAGTCCGGATCAGGCGCTGCACGATGAGTTGACTCGCAGCATTGCGGAGCTCGATTCATTGATCGAAGAAATGCTGCTGGCGAGCCGCCTCGATGCGTTGCGCACGCTGGAGCATAGCGAGGACGTAGATCTGCTCGCGCTGGTCGCGGAGGAAGCCTCACATTTCGACCGCTACGTAGACGGACAGCCCGTAATCATCCGAGGCGATCCCGGCTTGCTGCGCCGAATGCTGCGTAATCTTCTGGACAATGCCGAGCGACACGCGGGCGGCGCGACGTGCGTTCTCGTCAACAGGAATGCTGCGGGTGACGCGGAGTTGATCGTCGAAGATCGGGGCATTGGCATTCCCGAAGACGAACGGGAGAAGATCTTCGAGCCGTTCTATCGTTCGGCGCGCGCGAGCGCTTCGGTCAGAGGTTTCGGGCTGGGCCTGGCGCTCGTGCGTCAGATCGCTCGTGCGCACGGCGGCGAGGTGCGGTATTCGCCGCTATCCGACAAGGGCAGTCGGTTCACAATTGTCTTACCGAGCGGCTCTCGCACGTGAAGGCGCGCGCCATACGTTCGGAATCTAATGTCGGCGGTTGATTTGATTTAGCGGCCGTCGTCGTAGATCGAGCCCACGGGGATCGCGTGTCGGGGCGCGAGTCTCGGGATGTCGGGTGATGTCTCGCGAATCAAGTCATTCGTTTAGCGAGGACAGTGAGTTCTGTAACTCGCTCTGTAACTTCAGTGAGACACGCACAATTCACATATTCCCAACCCGGCGCCCCAAGGCTTTGCTCGCGCTCCCCGGGTGCTCCCTTGGCCGACGGGCGGCCGTGCCATGGATTGACCTACATGCTCCGATCCAGGAATTGGATACGATGGAGGCAGAGGGACAGCGGATGAAATTCCTGGTGGTGGATGATGATTGGCTCACGCGGGGAGGCGTGGTCAAGGCGATCGAATCCATCCAGCCGGACGCCGCTGTCGCCGAGGCGTCGTCCCTTCACGATGCCTATCGTTTCGTTGCAAGAGCAACCCAGGCACGGACCTGGTAATCCTGGATCTCAATCTCAGAGAGAGTCGGGGAATCGATACGCTCGTCGCGTTCCGTCAGCTGGTGTGAGAGTCAGCAGATTGAGCCGCGCACGGTCGTTTTGTCGGGTGCGGGTGATGACAACCCGAACCTGGTCACCGATGTGCTGACAAATCACGGAACGGGCTTCATCCTGAAGGGCACGACGGCAAAAGCTCTTCGAGCATGCGCTGGCCATGACAGTGGATGGCGGTGTGTTCATCCCGGAAGAGATTCTTCGGGCCTTAGCGCCCAAACCCAACGAACATCGCGTCGCGATCCGCAGGCCGCGCCGGCGCAACCAAATTTCACACCCAGAGAAACGCGAGATCGCCGCTCTTCTCATTCAAGGGATGACGTACAAAAAGATCGCCCAGACGATCGAAAGGCGCCACAAGCAGCCTATTTCCGAGAACACGGTGCGCACGCACGTGGGGAACATGGCTTGGAAGCTCGGTGTAACGATGAACGCAAAGGCGGGCGTCATGGCCGAAATAGCCAAGCGCGGTCTCAAGTTCACGCTCGACTAGATTTCAAAATTCGATCTCCCGCGCCTTGCGTTCAAGCAGCCTGTTCATCTCGTACCGCATCGCTTCGACCGCCACGGGCTTGTGAAGCATGGGATATCCGGACTCGGTCACGCGACTCAGCTCCTCCGGCGACGTATCGCCGGAGACCACGAGTGCAGGGATGAAAAACGCGTCGCCGAACAGTGCATTGAGGTTCTCGGTAACCATCTTGATCGCTTCGAGCCCGTTTTCACCTTCCATTCGATAGTCTGCAATGATGATATTCGGGGGAAACTCCTGATTCTGTAGTTTGGCTACTGCGTCGACGCCGGACGATGCGCACATGCACACGGCATCCAAATTCCCGCAGCGTGTGCTCGGAGGCCTCTCTGCTCATCTTGTCGTCATCTATCAGAACGACGAAGGCGCCTCTGACATAGTCTCGTTCGTTCGTGTCCTCGCCCCGGGTCGCGGCTGTTTCGCTCACGGACTCCGTCGAAAGCGGTACGCGGACAGCGAATACCGTGCCCTTGCCGACTACGGAGCGCACGCGAATGTCATGCCCGAGGATCTCGCAGAGTTGTCGAACGATTGCCAGCCCGACGCCGAGGCCCTTCCTTCGATCGCGCGCCTCGTTCGCCGACTTGATAGAACGGATCATAGATCTTCGAGAGCTCATCTCGCGGAATGCCGATGCCCGTGTCCCAGACCTGAAGGTCCACTGACGTCCTTCGCGAAGCCGGCAGCGAACCAGCACGCGACCGGTCTCCGTATAGCGGATCGCATTCAGCGTCAGGTTCGCGCAGAATACGCTCGAGCAACACCTCGTCTGTCCTGATGAATGCATCGCCCTTCCCGATGACGAAGTGCAGACCCTTGCTCGTCGCCATCGGCCTGCAACTGAGCGTCGAGCCGCTCGAGCATGCTGCCTGCCCGAACGGTGGTCATGACAGGCTGCACGCCGCCGATCATGATCTTTGAAAGATCGAGAATGGAGTCCAGGAGATCCTGCATTGCATTGAGCGACCAATCGATCCTCTTGATCGTCTCGTCGAGCCGCATGTCCCGGTTCTCTCTCTTCAGGTGCGCGCAGTACTGAACGAGAGCATGCATCGGCTGGCGCAGATCATGGCTGGCCGCAGCGAGAAATGCTGTCTTGGCGCGCGAAGCGGAGTCTGCCCGCGCGCGCTCATTCTCCGCATCGGCCCGCAAGGACTCGCGCTCCAGGCCGAAGATCACTTGCTTACGCAACGCATCTTCCTGATGCCGCGCAAACATGATGGTTACGAACGTGAACAGGAGAAAGCCGACGCCGAGAAAAAAATGACTCTCGTCGCCAAAGCGAAAGAGGCCCGCAACAAATGTCAGCGACAACAGCAGAGCGGAGGAAAGCACCAGGCCTCGATAGGCAGCCTGGGCGCCCGCACCGCCCATGAGAACCATCGCTATCGCAGTCAGAACGAACACCTCGAGCTCGGGCGTGCCGGCTGGGAGCAACAACCAGGAGGCCGCGCCCCAGATCACGGCGCAGTACGCACTATTCCGGGCGAGCCGCCGGCCGTGCTGCAAGATCGCATCCGTTCCCAATGACTCCTTCGATGCCCGGTGCGACATCAGGATGCCGCGAATGAGACCCACCGTCAGCAGGACGAACCAGGTGCCAGCCTTGTAGAGCGCATTGGCTCGGTCGACCTGGAGGACAACGGCCAGGGCAATGATGATTGCCGCAAGGATTCCGGCGCCTGTGTTCCTGAGCGCGCCATCGGAAACCATCTTGATCTGCGCCGCCCTGACCCTGAGGTCGGTGGATTCGTCGCATGACGACGGGCTGCTGGTGGGGCGTTGTCCTGGCATGGCTCGGTCTCGTTTCGCGTGCCACTGACTTTGCGCATTGCGAGTGTAGACACGTCTCGTCGCGCCAACCATCCGCAGAACCGTGTAGGGGGCACTGACTACCTGTTTCGTATTGCGCGAGACCAACTTTCGACACAGCTGCGGGCCTGGACGAAGTCGCGGATGCGCCTAGGCGATCCCATCCTCACTTTCGAGGAGTGCTCACGGGCGGGTCGGAGTGAGAAACTGAGCCGCCCTACCATGCGAGGAGAGATCAAATGAAGACGACCGTTTCTCGCGTTACTGAGTTGAGCGGACAACGCAGACTACGGACGGCAGTTGCCGCTCGTCTGTGCCTGGTCAGCGCGGGGGATGTCCTCGTGCTGTGTTTGGCCGTCGTTTTGCTCGGTGTGTCATCACTGTCGGCGCACGCCGCTTCGCCAGACGGGGCGGTAGCTGCCAGTTCCTCGTACGGATCTTCAATCCAAACGAGTCCGGCGACCGAGCAGATCCGGCGGTGTCCACGCGACTCCGTTCCAGCTGGCGTGGCTTGTGTCGACAAATACGAGGCGAGTATCTGGCAGACCACAAACAAGAATCTGATTCGGAAGATAAAGAAGGGAACCGTCACACGCGAGGAGTTGATCGCGGGCGGAGCTGTTCAGCGGGGCGTGACGAGCGATGATTTCGATCCCGGGTGTCCTGATAGCGGTGCGGGATGCAAGGACTTCTACGCCGTCTCAATCAAGGGTGTTAGACCATCGAGCTTCTTCAACTGGTTTCAGGCAGTGGCTGCTGCGCGAAACTCTGAAAAGCGCCTACCAACCAATGCGGAGTGGCAGGCTGCGGCACTCGGAACGCCGGACGGCAGCGTCGGCGACGACGGGAGCACGACATGTCACGTCGGGTCTGGACCCACAACCGTTCCGACCGGCAGCCGCTCGAACTGTGTGTCTGACGTGGGTGCGTTTGACATGGTCGGGAATGTAGTGGAGTGGGTCGCGGAATGGGCGCCTCGCTCGACAGTCTGCGGAAGCTGGTCCCCTTTCTCCGACAACGATCAGTGCCTAACTGGTGCTGCGACGGACGGTCCGCCGGGCACTCTAATCAGGGGCGGAAGCTTCGACCAAGGGGCGTTCGCTGGCCCGTTCTATGTCAACGGTGCGACCGAACCCAATGCCGTTTCGAGCGGGAAAATCGGCTTTCGGGCCGCCCGCTAATTTAGCCGCCGCGGCTTCGAGTCGGATGAAGATGCGTGTTCTTATCCGGCTCGCGTGAACCATTCGGCGCCGGGCCGCAGATTTGTAGGTTTCAGGAGGCTCGTCTGGGATCGTTGAAATGGAGTTGGACACTTCAACGCAGCGCGCTTCGGTGCGGCCCAATCGACGTGTCAGGCAATGCGCAAGGAGATCGCCTGGACGCGCGATCGAGGTGCGGACTTGGCAGGCGAGTAGCGCGACTCGATCGAACGGGGAAATGGGGACATTCCTCATTTCCCTTCGTCCAAACTGAAGTGATCCGGCCGTTTATCAATGGTCGTGAACATGTCGGACCTCGTGCTGTTTACGATAGCGACCAGCTCTTTCTGCTCGCGGGCTGGGATCTTGAACTTGTCCAGCGCCTTGCCGAAATCGGCCAGCATCGCCTGCCATTCCTGCCGCGTGATGTTGAGGTGTGCATGGGCGGACTTCATCTCGCGTCCCACGTATTTGCACGGACCCCCTGTGGCCTGCCCGAGCCCTAGCCCTCTGCTGGCAACATCGAGAAGGGGACCGGTGGTTGTTCACCATCGCTCACAACGCCGCGCTCGATGCGTTGCGTCTGCGAGAGAAAAGCTGAAGTGCCGCTCGTGTTTGGGTACTGGGTTTGCAAGTTGGCAAAGTTCAAAGTCTATGGCGACGGACATCCGCCCTCGTGAACGCGACGTCGAGAACAATGGGGACAGATCTATTTATCGGCGCCCGCGCAAAAGCTATTAATCGTCCCTCCGCTCACTGGGCGCCTGCTCCAGGAGTGACAGCGGAAAAATAAATCGGTCAGCGCGCTCGTATGCTTACCAGGCCCACACCGCCCACACGGACACGGTCGACTTGGCCACTACGCTCGTGGCCACTGCGCGTAAGAACTGGATGGCTTCCACATGCAAGAGCGCGGAAGCGCAGTGCGCGGGCCCAACGTTTTGCCATGGCGCATCACGTGCAATGCGGCCCTGGATCTGAACTGTGGCGGCCCCGACAACGGCGATCTGGATGACCATGCGCGCGGGCGGCTCGCGGGATCCGACCACTCTAAGCGCCACTTCAGGTCCTTCCGTGTCTCGTTCAGCGGACTTCAATAGATAGGAAGTTGACATCGCATGAGTCTCGCCCGGACGGATCGCCAGGAGCACCATGACACAACCTATCGCGCGATGTCGGATAGACCGCTCACTTCCCGATGGTCTGCCGACGGCCCCCTGGCGGCGCAGCTGCCTCGTGAGCTGCGCAATGTGCGAACAAAAGCGACTGAACCGCCTTGGCGCGGCTGTGAATTAGCAAGCTCGCAAAGCTGCAGGGCCCGACAGAACTAACAGTAGAACTTCAACGATTACAGCCTCGTGGTCCGCGCTAGTGCCGGCGGTCTGCGATCACGCTGACGCGCTCGTTCATTTTCCTATCTAAAGGCGCCGGAGGCGCGCACACTGCAAACCCGCTGGCGGCGGCTGGGAATGTAAACGCGGCTATCGCGAGGCCAGCGGACGGCGAACGCCTACGCAGTTCATCAACTTCTCCGGAGATGACCGGTCGTGCGAGTCAGGCTTTCGCAAGGAAGCGGGCGTGCCTCGCCTCACGCGAACGCTGATCATCCGAGCGCGCCGATGCCGCTCAGACTTACAAGGAAGCTGCGAAAATGACACTGCCTGATTGGATCAAAGGGCTGCCGAGAGTGCGACGCAATTCGGCGCCGGCCATTGCCGACCACGCGGGCGGAAAGCTCCGCCTTGATCAACTCGCAGCCTCAGAGCACACGAGCGGTGCGGAATTCAATGCGCCCCTGACGGACTGCAGCTCGACGCAATGCGAGCAAGAGCAGCGTTACCGAATGCTTCTGAGCAAGGGTGCGCGTCTGCACGAGCGCTTCACCGAACGGTCCGACTGCTGCTCGCTGGCAGTGCTCGATCGGAGCGGCATGGTCATCTCCTGGTACGAAGGATCGTTTGGCGCTGCACACGCCGATGACAAAGTGCTCCATCGCCATGTTTCGCAGTTCTACGTTCCCGGCGACATCGCGGCAGGTGTTCCAGGCCGCAGCCTGCGATGCGCGGCTGACTGCGGCGTCAACACGCAGCACGGGTGGCGGCGCCGACCTGGCGGGGCGATCTACTGGGGTACGACAGTCGTCGAGACAATCGTGGCCAGGGATGGCGGGGTGCTGGGCTTCGCGCACGTGACTCGACGCTCTCAGGGACCGTGGGAAGCCATCCACGTTGCAGCGACGCGACCCAGGCGCACGCGCCGCATCCGTGCGCAGATGCGCTGGTCAGTCGGCGGCGGCATGAGCTCGCCGGGCCTGGCGGCGACATGAAGTCGCGGATGACAGCGAGCGCCGATCGTGCGCGCGGCCGCAGGCTATCCAGATTCGCCGACGGTGCGGCGGAGAATCATGCGCAGGGGTCGCGTACGTTCAGCAGCGGCGAGCTGCGCAGCGTTGCTGGATCGACGACGCGCTACCGACAAGATCATCTCTCGACGAGCTTACCGCACCCGCGACGGTAGCAGGCGCATGAGTAGCGCCCGCAAACCGGGTGCGACGCTGCGGCTTTGATCCGCTCAGAGTTTCCTCGCCAACACGCCATCTCCGCTCAATTCGGCGACGAATCCCGCGCGGCGCAATCGCTGCGCCACTTCGCCAGGCAGATCGCGTCCGCTGCTCAGCTTGTTCGGCGATCCCGTGTAGTGAAAGAGCATGCCTTTGCGCTTGAGCACCCTCGCCAGCTGATCGTAGAACGTTTGCGAGTACAGCTCTCCTGCAATGCCGAAGCGTGGCGGATCATGCAGTATCGCGTCCGCGGACCTGTCGGGCAGCAGCTCGATCTCCTCCGTGATATCTCCCTGAGTCAATCGCAACGCATCGCGGGCGTCAGAACCGTTCTCGGGCGACCACGGATTCAGAGCGCGCAGCCACATGACGTCAGCGCTTTTCTCGTAAGAAAGCACCTGTCGGGCCTGGCCTCGCAGACAACACTCGGCGAAGTAGCCGAGTCCGCCGCAAGTGTCCAGAACCACTTTGCCGCGTGGCCGGATCAAAGCGACTTTGCGCGCGGCGTCAACGTACGGGGAGAGGTGCGCGGTCGGGAGCATCTTGATCCCGTCAATCTCGAATGTCGGCGGACCCCAGTCGGTTGGCACGAGCTTGAACAGAGCCGTCGTGAATCGTGCAGCGGGTTCAAATGCCGTGTCCGCCCAATAGTAGATCGTCCTCTCCTTGCAGATCTCAAGATACGGGAACCTGCGACCATGCCATGTCCACTCTGTCGCGCCGATGTCAACGGATACCGTCGAGCGATCCAGGTCCAGCGAGCAGGCAGCCGTCGCGACACCGCTGCGAGCTGCAGCCCGTAATGTCTCGTGCACTTTCGAAGTCAGCAGTGGTTCCATGCGTCCTCTAACGCGTCCGCCTCGCCAGCAACGAGTCCAGACTGTTCGCAAACTCCTGACGGTCCCGCTGACTGATTGGGGACTTTGGCGCCGGACTTAGGATATGCGGCAAACTGGCCAGATCTCCAGGTTCTCGGTGGTAGGCCCGCACGCTCGGCGAATTGCTCGCGAGACATCAAACCACTAATGCAAGTGCGCTTGCCGCATCTCCTAAGTCCGGCGCCTCGCAGGTACGGGCGCCGAACTTGTGCGGCGTCATGCTTTGGGTGGCCGACGCAGCACCACGGCGCCGCTCACGCGATCGTGCAGCGTCTGGCGCCTCGCGTTGAATGGTTGCATGAGATAGCCCAGGAACGCGACGTAGTAAGACACGAAGCCCATAAAGTGACGCGCGGTGGCGCGCGCGAAGCTCAGGCGCCGTCCTTGCAGGTCGGTGATGAAGATGCCGGCCATGCGCATGCCCAGTGTGGCTTGTCGCGCGCTCGTCAGCATCAGGGCGTGGTACAGCCAGAAAAGCAGCAGAGGCGACCCGTAGAAGCCGATCAGCGAGGCGGCGGTGTTCACAAAATATATGGCTGCGAAGACCATCAGCGCCAAGGTTGGAATCAACAGACACATCCAGTCGGCAAGATGCGCCAGTGCGCGTCTGCCAAACGATGCGTAGACGGTGGCATGCACCACGACGGCATCGACGACCTTGGCGTCGGCAAGCTTTTCCACCTTCTCGACAAAAGCGCGGGCGCCGCCCTCATGCCGCTGCAAGGACTTCAAAAGGGTGCTGCGGAAGAGCTTTCTGCAGAATGGCGCCAGCAGCATGTAGCCGAGTGCAGCGGGTATGCCGATCAACAGCTGGATTATCAGCCGCTCGACCAGGTCGCTCGAAGCCCCGACGGAAACGAACGGGTCAACAATACCCTTCGCAAACCTCTGCACGTGGCTCGATGTCTGCAGAGCGAAGAACGCGATTGCGATCACTGCAACCGGCAGCAGGCACCATCCGCCGCGCCAGCGGTGCTCGATTTCGAGCTCGAGCTTTTCGGCAATCTGCACCTCGCGGCTGCGATCGAGGAAGGCCATCGTCGACGCGAAGTTCCCCTCGTACTGCGCGGCCCAGGCCGAAGTCGGTTCGTTGCGCTCCCGCCAGTCCAGGGCGCGGCGCAGATCGGGGTCGCGCCACAGGTTCGCCTCCTTCTGGTGATAGAGGGCAGCCGTTTCGACCAGGCGACGATAGATGCGAACGGAGTTAGCCTCCTCGTCGGTCCAGACGGCGAGACGTCGCCACACCCGCATGAGGCTTTCGTGCGAGATGTCGATGACCGATTCCGGCGACAGGGTCTCTCCCAGCGGCGGCATCAGGAAAGAACGGCTGGGCTTGCGGAAGCGATCGATGACCGCGACCACCTCGTCTTCAGTGGCATCGGCGATCCCACACAGGTTGGACAGTCGCGTGGGCCGGCGGATGCCGCGCGCGTCCGTGCCTCTGTCGGTCAGCGCCTTGAACACGCGTTCGCAGATGCGCTGCTGGCGCGTGGCCGCCATCTCACCGAAAGCTTTCTCGGCGTGCAGGTCCAGGGCACGCCGCATGCCGCCGCTGGCTTCGTAGTGAGCAAGCTCAAGTGCGCCCTGGGCGCCTCCGCCGCCTTCCCAGTTCGCCCAGGTCCGGTTCAGCGCGTGCTGCAGGATCGACAGTCGATCCGGGTTGTCTCCCACATCGTTGAGCAGCCGGGTCAGCAGCACCGGGCTGATGCTGGCGCCCGCGACGCTCACCGGCCCGGTAATGACTGCGCGGATCTCGTCGCGGCTCAGGCGAGGCACCAGGTATTGCCCTTCGTTCATGGTCTCCGGCAGTCCGTGGAACTGCGCGCACTCGCCGAGGAAGTCGGAGCGCATCGTCAACACCACGTAGATCGGTAGCTCTTGCTGGGCGACGGCTTCGAGCAACAGGCGCACGAAGGCGACCGAGTCCGTGGCCGGGCCGTAGGCAGGCCGCGCCGCCTTGTGCAACAGCGCATTGAAACGGAACAGTTCTTCGAACTGGTCCACCACCACGAGCAGGTTGGCGCCGGTCGCCAGCCGCGCCTGCTCGACGATATCCACCAGGCCAAGATTGCCCAGGCGCAGCGTAGCCTCGACGAGCTGTTCGAGAGGCATCCCTGACTGCACTGGCGTATCGAACAGCACGCCCGGGCGAGCGAGCGCCTCGGCCATCGCGCCGATGGGGTCGACACCCGGGCGGAACTGCGCTATCCGCCACGACGAACCAGCGTCGGCCATGTAGCCGCGATGCAGCGCCGGGCGCAGCCCGCAGTTCACGAGAGACGACTTACCGCTGCCTGAGGTTCCAACTACGCCGAGGAAGCGACGTGCCGCCAGCTTGTCGACCATGCGGTCGATCTGGTTTTCACGACCGAAGAAAAGGTGTTCCTCGTCGGGGCGAAAAGGCCGCAGCCCCGGGAAAGGGTTGCGCGGAATAGAGATTGATGTTGGCACTGCGCTCAGTGCGAGTTCAGCCATGCCTCGCTCCAGCCAGCGCTTTGATCAAGGGAGCCGCCGCAGCCTTGCTGAAGCCTTGGAGCGCGTCGATGACGTTCGATTCGCCCATGTCGATAGCGTCGGTCTTGGCGCCGGTACAAGGTTCGGCCAGCCAGGTGTAGACGACCGGCGGCGGCCGGCCGGCTCGCAGCGCAGCAGCCTTGCGCAGATCACTATCGACGGTGGCTTTCCACGCCTCAGTGCCAACGCCATAGAACACGAGCGCCGCGTCGCACCGGGCCAGGCGCTCCTGGTTAGCGTTGCGCACGCTGGCGGCGTCACCTTCGAACACCGGCATCTCCACTTCGAGCCCCTGCTCCTTCAGGAAGCGGCGCAGCGGGATCGTGGCTTTCCGGTCGCGCTCGTCGCAGACCAGGTACAACACGCGCCCACTCGAGCCGCTGGCGGCGGCGGTCTCGACGGGCGACGGATTCTCGATGCGGGCGAGCGCAGCCCGCACCGCGCCTTTCACTGCTTCGAGATCCGCGGTGATTACGTCGGCGGCGAATTGGACGTCGGGTTCGCGATGCAGCGAGTCGATGAAAACTTGTTGCCGGGAGTCGGTGGTCCGGACGCCTTCGGGCAACGAGATGATGCGCCGCAGCCCTGCGGCTCGTGCACGCTGAACCGCCAGCACGTTCTGCAGCTCGACGACCGATTTCTGGCTTTCGCCGTCGCACACCGCGCCGTACAAGGCGCCTACCAGGTGGACGGCCAACGCACACTCGCCCAGCAGCCGCAAAACTTCCGCCGTGTATTGCTCTTCTTCGTTCGACAACCGCCCCTCGGGCAGCACTCGGTAGCCGCGCATCTGCAATTCGGTACGCAGCGCTGCTCGATCTTCGCGGCGATCCTTGCTGCACTCCGCCAGGTAGATCGCCGGCTTGGCCGGCGCGGCGGGCGTTGCCGTCGTACCGGGTTCGGACTGAGTTTCGAGCTTCTTGACCACGCCTGCGATGCTCTGGGCCAGACGCACGCACTCGTTCGCGAGCCTCGGACCCAGCGCCGGATCGTAGGCGGGGTTGAGCGCCATTTCGACGCCGTTGGGTTCGCGCACATAGAAGTCGAATCCGAGCGTGTCCCGCATCGGCGCGGGCAGCGGGTCCTGGCTTTCTACAGGCAGCGTAATGACCTTGAAGATGCGTGACTGATTGCCGACTGTCACTCCGCCCGACTTCAGCGCCGATTCGCAGAAGGAACGTGCCTCACGCAGACACCACTCCGACTGCACGTAGCGCGGGCTCACCACCGCGACCAGTGCGGCAGTCTCCGGAAACTGGGACACGATCTCCTGTGCGAAGACGTCGTTACCCTGCAGCCGCTCGTCGCGCCAGATCTCGGCCTTGCAGCCCAAGCGCATGCTGAGGATGGCGTCGAGGGATCGATGGAAGCGGCTCACCCAACCCACGTCGTTTTCCGCCACGGGCTGGTTGTCGAGGTGCGCGTAGCTGATGAACAGGTGCTTGCCGAACTTCATCGCTGCACCACATTTGCGGCGGCGAATCAAAGAATGCGAGTCCGCGCCGGAGAGTGCGATTCGGCGCCGGGTTTCGGTATCTCGGTTTTCATCGCGCATTTGCTGGCGTGCAAGATGCCGCGATCGATTGCGAGAGAAGAGCAGCGGCCGAGGGACTTTGCGCCGGACTTAGGCTACGCGGCAAACTGGCCAGATCTCCAAGTTCTCGGTGGTAGGCCCGCACGCTCAGCGAATTGCTCGCGAGACATCAAACCACTAATGCAAGTGCGTTTGCCGCATATCCTAAGTCCGGCGCCTCGCAGGTACGGCGCCTCGCAGGTATCGCGCTTCTATTCTCAAACGCGCTGCGGCCATTTCGAGTTGTGACCTGAAGGCTGGCGCGAACATCTGGCGTCAAGCGGTAACTGGGACGATCGGCAGTACTACATGAGAGGGGCGTTCGGCGTCGAGAAAGACCCGATTCGTTGCTGCGCGCGTACTGGTGGCCCGGCCCTCGGGAGCGCCGGTATTCGGATTCACATCAAAATGCGGAAAATTTGACGACGAGACGTCGAGCCGAATGCGATGTCCGACCTTGAAAAGGTTCGAGGTCGGAAAGGCCTCAACCTTGACTTCATACACCTGCCCGGGCCGCATCAGACTTGGCGCCTCCCAGGAGGAGCGGTAGCGACATCGCAATATCCCATCAGTAAGGTTCATCGCGTAGCCATCGGGATAGTCCGCGCTCGGCGGATAAACGTCGATTAGCTTGATCGTGAAGTCCGTGTCTGCGCAGTCCGATGCGATCCACAGTGTCGCCTCGATCGGGCCCGTCACTTCAACATCAGCGGCGAGCCGTGCGGTCTCGAAAACAAGGACGTCCTCGCGTTCTGCGAGAGGCCGGTAGGGAGGCTTCGAGCCGAAGAATGCCGGCGCCTCGCGTTGGTCGAACGCGCCTCCGACCATCACCGGCTGGCCGGAAGTAATCGTGCCGCCGATCGTCGGTACCGGGTGTCGCGGGTCATACGTAAAGGTACGCGGCGGTGCGCCACGGTCCTGTTGCCGTGTCGACAAGAGTCCGCTCGAGTGCAGATAGAACCGGGTTGCTCGTGCACGCGGGATTGGCCAGGCCGGCTCGCCGCGCCAACGTCCACCATGGTCGAGACGTCCCTCGGCGTTACGCCTTCCGGAGCCACCGCCCATCACGAACACACGCACCTCGGGCTCGCCATCAATCGCGTTCCGCTCTTCCTTCAGGAATCGGTCGAACCAGCGAAGCTTGAAAGAGACATAGCTTTCGCCCACACCCTTCGAGAAAGCTGCTGCGGGGCCGAAATCAACGTCTCCTGCGAAAGTAAGTTCGCGGTCGCCATGCGTCCACGGGCCGAGGACAAGGCGCACGGGTCCTCGCTTACGCTGCTTCAGGCCGAGGTAGTTATCGATCACGGTCCGTGGATAGGGGTCGTACCAGGACGAAAGCATCATGATCGCCGCTTCTGGAAAGCGGTCGTAATAGCCTTTGGCGTAGATACCAGGCTGCTTCCAGAAATCGTCGAAACGTCCGTGCTCCCATTGATCGAACACGAAGTCTTCGTACTCGGGCGCCAGACTCAGAGGTGAGTTGCCGCGCGACCAGGGCATTCGCGCAAACCAGTCGCGTATATCGATCCTCTTCAAGGCTGCAAGCCTCGTCGCATCGGAACGAATCTCCGGCGCCTCGAGCGCCTGGTTGAAGGCCCAGGTGACCTGCTTGAGCTCGTAAGCGCCGCCCTGGCGAATTCCCCCTTGATAGGCGCTCGAGAATCCACCCGAATCCATGAACATCGCAACGACGCCCGGTGCGCCGGCGCTCGCAAGCGCGGCCTGCGTGTGAGCAGCGTAGGACAAGCCCATGGCGCCAATGCGCCCGTTGGCCCAAGGTTGTTTCAGGATCCATGCGCAGCAATCGAAGCCGTCTGCCCCATCGCTGAGGTACTTGACGTACTCGCCTTCGGAGCGGCCGCGGCCACGGCAATCCTGGTAGACGACTGCGTAGCCGTGACTGGCAAGTCGCTTCGCAACCTCGATGCTCGCGTGACGCTCGGTCGGTTGCGATTTGCCGTATGGCGTACGCTCCAGGATAACGGGGCGCTTCACGACCGAAGGCGTGTTTCCCACCGGGCGGTAAACGTCGGTTGCGAGCCTGACGCCATCCCGCATTTTGACCATGACATCGCGATCGACTACGACGTCGTGTGGGCCCGTTGCGCCCTCAGCGCGCGACCCTGGCCACATCGCCAGGGCCGCCGCGAACTGCAGAAAGCGCAGTCCCAGTTCGCGACGACTGATGGCGCCCGAAACACCATGCGTGGACATAAACGCCTCTCGAAACCTGGCAGCCGCCCTCATACGAGACTTCAACTATCCGTGAGGACTGCTACGCGCGACTCACAACCACACGAACGTACGTCCCGGCGCCAAGTCACGCCACGAGCTGCTGACGGACCTGCTATCGAGCCGCCGCGCGCAGCGTGTCATCCAGATATTGAGCACAGGCTGCGATTCGCGGCTCGTTGCGCAGCTCCGCATTCACACACATGACGAGATCGAGCGCGCCGATCTCATCCGTGGACAGCGCCGCTCGGACTTCACGCTCGTCCGCAACCAGACAGCTCGGCAGCATGGCAAGGCCAAGTCCCGCGCGCGCGGCCGCGAGCCGCGCATGCGGACTACTGGCGCGAAAGGAAATGTGCACCTCGCTCAGATCGGCCGATCGCCACGCATCCGGCGCCGCATGCGTGATCGAATGATCGAAGTCGATGAGGTCGTGGCCAGCAAGATCATCGAGAGACTTCGGGATCCCGCGCCGTTCCAGATAGGCGCGCGATGCGTACACTCCGAAGGCAATCGGATAAGCGCCGTGGATGTAGAAGCCTCCGATGAGCGGCGCTTCCGCGCGAATGGAGATATCCGCGTCACGGACGCCGAGCAGCGCCAGCGGACTCGCGAAGACGACCTCGATGTGCAGGAGCGGATATCGCGAGGCAAGTGCGGCAGCGCGCGTGGCGATGAGCGGCGCGAGAAACTCGGGCGCAGCCACGCGCACCTCGCCTTCGGCAACTTCGCTCCCGCTCGCGAGCCGCCGCTGCGCACTCGCGATGGTCTGATCCACACCGTCGAGTGCGCGAAAAAACGCGGCGCCTCGTGAGGTCAGCACGTATCCGGTAGCGCGCCGCTCGAAGAGCTCCGTATCGAGCGCCTCATCCAGTGCGCGCATGCGACGCCAGACAGTCGCCTGGGACAGTCGCAAGCGACGGGCCGCAGCCGCCAGGCTCCCGGCGTTTGCCACGGCGAGAAAGACCTTCAGGTCCTCCCAGTCCACAAGCTACCCAAAAATGAAAAGATCTATTGCAAATTTGGCCTCTTCCTTTCCTTTTTTGCAATGGCTATAAAACGAACAACAGGCCGCTGGCCCAGCTCGGAGACCGAGAATGTCGCAGTACATGTTTGTCGAATCGCGCGATCCGTTCGAGTCACGCAGTTTCGCGATGCGCTGCGAGCTCGCCGCGAGCCTCGCGCGCGAAGGCGCCGCCGTCACGGTGTTTCTGGTCGAGAACGCAGTGCTCGGGGCGCGAGTCCGCGCACCGATCGCCGAGCTCGCGATGCTCAAGAAGTCCGGCGCGACGGTCATGGCGGATGCATTGGCGCTACGCGAACGCGGTATCGATGCGCGCGACATCTCGATCCATGTCCAGTCGACGGGGCTCGACGCGCTGGTGGCGCGACTCGCCGATGGCGCAAAAGCACTGTGGAGCTGACCGTCGGAAACACGAAGTTGTAAAGGATCACGCCATGTCATCCGCAAAGGCCCTGACGTTCCTCCTGATGGACGCACCGTATGAACAGGCGCGCACCACGACGGCGTTTCGCATTCTCGATGCGGCGCTGCGCGCGGGCTTCCACATCAACGTTTTCGCTTACGAAGGCGCAGTGAGTCTGCCGATGACGCAACAGAAGCCTCATGCGAACGCAATGCACGGCCGGACAGTTGAGGAGGAGGCTCACCCAACGCCACATGCCTGGGTGGATGCCCTGATGCGGCTCGCGGCAGATAGACATCTCAAATTCGATTGGGTGAATTGCGGCTTGTGTGTCGATGAACGTGGCGCGACAGAGGTTGTCGGCGGCGTTCGACGCGGGTCGCCAGCCGACTTCTGGAAAATGGCCGGTGAATCGCTCAACACGCTCGTGATTCCAACCCGTTAGGCCTGGAGCGACGCGAGGGAGCCCTCATGCACGTACTACAAATCATCGAATCCGCCTATCGCGCAACGTTCGAGGAGCAGGACGACACCGTCGTGTGGTTCACGCGAGCGATTGCCGCGGCGGGCGCACGCGTTGATGTCTTGTTGCTCGGCGCGGCCGCCAACTACGGCGCACCGAACCAGGACTCGAGCGGGCTTGCAATCGGAGTCTGGTCGCAGCGCCACGCACCGGCGATGCTCTCTGAGCTCGACAAGTTGCTGCAGGCCGGCGCGCGCATTACCGTCATTCAGGAAGATCTCGTGGAGCGCGGCCTCGACGCGGATACCGTGCTGGCGGGCATCGAGGTTCTGCCGCGCAAAGCACTGAGCACGCGATTCGGGCAGTATGAACGCATCTGGAAGTGGTGAGCGTCATGACTACCTTTCGACCGCTCGATGTCTTGTTGTTCGAACATCCGCGCTCCGTCGGAGAATCGTACGTCCAGCACTTCGCGACGGCGTTCGCCTTTGGCGCCCGAATGTTCGTTGGAGCGCTGGCGGCCTTCGCGCACGCGCTCCTGCCATGTCTCTTCAAGACTACTGCGAGCAATGTCGTGCGGACCCTGCACGCGCAGCTGCAGAGTCGCCACGGGAAGTGAACGATCGAATTTGCCATGCGAACGTAACCGCTGGACTCTTGAGTTGTCCACGGCGCCGGCACAACTCATATACTCCCGATAGTCCCGACCCGGCGCCCTAGGGATATTGGGCGCCCTGTGTCAGATTGAAGCGGATCGTTCGCAGCGCAGTCGCCGCTCTGCGCGCCTGGGTGCGCCTTGGCGCGGCAGACTGGTCGCTGGATGGCGATATCGCAACGTGCGAGCCCCGATCGAAGCGCCGCTTCGTCGAAGATGTCGGCCCGCATAAGTTCCGCTAAGCGCGATGATGATCGATGCCGCGGTCAACCCAGCGCCATACGTCAAACAGCAAGAGTTGCGTCGATAGGTAATCCTGAGTCGTGCAGGATCAGCATGGATCCTTTCGCGCCTGCCTCAGCGCGCAATCGAATGCTGCCCGCCATCGACGATCGCACCGTCGGCGCGGACCAACTGGAGGTGGTAGTCGATCGTCGTGAGATCCCCGGCGGGAACGCTGAACTCGAAGGGATGCCGCTGATCGGTCAGCGTGCGCTCTGCGGGCCCGTTTCTCAGTGTGAGTCGCGCCGCGCTGACTTCGGTGTCCGACGCGGACGTCCAGAGATAGAACTCGTGCCGGCCAGCGAACGACAGGAACATCGCGGTTGCGTCGCCCACCGGCGTCTTGTCGGTGCGAAAACTCTTCTTGTCGGCGGGAGCGATCGGTTGCTCGCCGCCGAAATAGTCGGCGTGCAGGCGCGTGAACACCGGCATGTCGTCGACGGCGATTGCAGTCAGCCCCTTGGGCGACAGCGGCAGCGTCACGGCGCCATCGACCACCGTCGTCGTGCCGGCCGGCTTGCCGTCGGTCCACACTCGTGCGCTATAGCTTCGATTGAGGGCATAGGGAATGCGCTCCCGGTCCAGCGTCACCGTGATGCGGCGTGCGTTCGCCGACTCGTTGCTGAGCGCCAGATAGAAGCGACCATTTCCATAGCCGGTCAGATAGTTCGCCTGCGGGTCGTCGGTACGGACTATGCGCCGGGGCATCCACAACCGGACATCGTCGTCGCCCATGAACTTGCCGGGGCGATCGCCATACACCTTGCTGCGCAGATACGCGTACCCCTGCGCATAGCGCGCGGGGAACGCGATGGCGCCCTTCGAGCGGGTCTCGAAATCCGACATCAGATAGTCGGTGAGCAGCGCGATATGCGGCCACACATGGTTGTAGTAGATCTCGTTGTGGTTGAGATGACTGAACGGCCGGTACAGGTAGTCGCTGCGCGCGTAGAGATTCGAGAAGGCGACGTTGATGTCGTAGCCGGGAAAGCTCTTGTAGCGCCCGACAATCGCCGAGCGGGCCGCGTCGTGAAGGAACGGATCGTTCGCCGCCGCGGCGATGCGCAACTCGTAAGCGGCGTGGTGCGCGAGGAAGATGCCGGGATTCAGGTCGTAGGTGGTGTGGGCCTCGGGAGTGAGCCCGATCTGCGAGACCTGCCACGCGGGAAGCGTGATCTCCGGAGTGCGAATCGGCGTGGCGCCGGGCTTCGCGGTGAACAAGCCGACGGGCGCGACGCCGCCGCGATCGACGGCGACCTCGACGTCGGGAATCGTCGGGAAGTACCAGGCGTAGCTCGCGTACCTGCGCGCGCCAGTCAGCGCGGCATTGAGATACCGCGGCTCCTTCGTCTCCTGCCACAACTCGAACAGTTCGACGAAGCGCGGCGCGAAGTCCGACCAGAACTGGCCACCGCGATCGAGATGGACGTCGCTGAAATCGCGCTGCGGCGTATCGATCCGCCTCTTGATGTACGCATCGGCGAGTGAGCGAGCCTCAGCCAGGGTCGCCTTGTCGCCCGTCAGCCGATAGAGGGCCAGCTTGTCCCAGAACGTCGCGCCGTCGCTGACCATCAGCAGATTGAGCTGGCGTGGTTTGCCGGCAAGCTGCAGCGCATAGTGACGGAAGACCGGGCTCTGCTCGCGCGACATCTGATAGAGCTCAGCGAGCTCCGACACTTCCGCGGCCGGGCCCTTCATGTCGCGCGCAGCATTCTGCCCGGCCTCGTCCGGCAGCGCGTTGTAGAGATACTTGGTGCGCGACATCAGGAACTCGGTGATCGGCAACGCACGCAGGCGATAGATCTCGGGATCGTCCTGGACGAGCGACGCGGCGAGCGGATGGAGCGCGGAGACGACCTTCACCGTACCTTTCACGTCGGTGTTGTAGTCGAAGCCTCTGAGATCGGCGTCCCAGCCCGAATGCGCGTCGTCCATCGCGAACTCGGTCATGGTATCGATCGTCGCATTGAGCGACTGGCCAACGTTCTGTCGAATGTCGGCAAAGCCGAAGAGACCGCGCGCAACTTCGGTGAAGGCTCGATACCAGTCGCCGCTGACGAGCAGCGGTCGAACCGAAAACGTCGCGCTCTGCCCCGCCTCGAAGCGCGAATCGGTCTGACCCAACAGCGGCGCGAAGGCGGACGGCTGCGCCTCACCCTTCGGATTGCGCAGCATCACGCCGAACCGCGCATTCGCAATCGTCGGCAAGCGATAGGGACTTTCGCGGGGATCGACGCTCAGGCCGTGGGTCACGCCATCGCGAGTGACGAGCGTCAATGGCAGGCCGCCCATGCTCTCGGCGCTCAGCAGAGGAGCACGCGGAAAGCGCTTCTCCTGCCAGATCAACGGCTGCAGAAAGCCGTCGACGGCGGCCGGATCGTTCGCCGGCCCGCCGGTATATCCGACCGTGTACCAACCCGGCATGAGCGCGGTGAACTTCCACGAGATGCGTGGCGGTTCACCGGAGACGGGGCGGATATCGGCTTCGAGGGTGAAGTGCGGATTGGAGGCGAACGTCCAGGCCATGCCGCCGTCAGCGAGCGAGCGGCTGTCGGTCGCACGAATCTCGGTGACCGAACCGGCCTCGTAGACGACATCGGTCATCCCGTTCCCATTGGCTGCTCGCCAGCGCGGGAGCGGATAGTTCTCCACGTTCACGCCTTCGAGGCTTTCGCCAGGCGTCGAAGCAAAACCCGACAGGCCGAGCTTCGGATCTGTTTCGGCGCGAATGACGGTGAACTGTGGCTGATACACGGCCCGCTTTCCGCCTCGCTCGACCGCGACAGCGCCGCTCGACTCGGCGCTCAGCCGATACTGCGGTGTCGATGACTGCGCGTGAGCACAAGTAGCGAATCCAGCAAGCAACAGTGCGAAGCGGATCAGATCGCGGGCGCCCTTCATTCCTCATCCTCGCTATTGCGGGGTTCCCTGCGCGCGGACGTCATTGCACCGCGTGGCGAAGCAGCGCCTTGGCGTCGAGGCCGATGCCCAGGCCTGCGCCGGTCGGCGCAAAAAGATATCCGTTCCTCACCTCGGCCGGCGTCGCCGCAACGGAGGCGCCGATCGGGTTCTTGCCGATCCAGTACTCACACACGATGCTGTTGGGCATGGCCACTGCGAGGTGCGCACTGGCGGCGATATGCACCGCCGAGCCGATGCTGACGTGCGGCTGGAACGCGAGCCCGAAGCAATCGGCCAGCTCGGCGATGCGTCGGCATTCGGTGATGCCGCCGGCGCGGCAGACATCCGGCTGCACGATGTCGATCGCGCGGTTGCGAATCAGCTCGACCGTCTCATGACGCGTCATGATCGAATCGAGCGCGATCGGGATCGCGAGCTTCTGCGCCAGCTCGGCATAGCCCTCGACATCCTCGGGCGGAATCGGCATCTCGAAGAAGCCGACATCGAGCTCCTGCATCGCCTCGCCAAGGCGCATCGCGTCAGCTCGCGAATAGACGCCCGCGGCGTCGGCATAGATCGCGAAGTCCGCTCCCAGCTCGTCACGGATCGCCCGGATCGCGCGCAGGTCGCCGCGCACGCCGCGCCCGATCGCCATCTTGACGCCGGTATACCCTGCGGCGCGGAGCGAACGCGCCTCCTCCACGAGTTCAGCGACGGCTTCGTCCGGCGCTTCGAGCGGGAGGGACGGAATTCCGGAGGCATAAACGCGCACGCTCTCGCGCATCTTGCCGCCCAGCAGCGTCGAAATGGGAGCGTCCGCGACCTGCCCCGCGAGGTCCCAGAGCGCGATGTCCACGCCTGCGATCGCCTCGATGTAGAAACCGGCGCGATGCCCGCGCACGCGCATGCCCGCGTACATGCGTTCCCATAACACGAGCACGTCGCGCGGATCGGCGCCGATGAGGATGTCGGTGAGCAGGAGCTCGATGATCTTCGCCGTCGCCTGCGGCGCGACGGGCGCCTTGGCCTCGCCCCACCCGACCTGACCGCTGTCGGTTTCGATGCGCACGATGACGGTATCGATCGTTTTCGAATAAACGAAGCGGCGGCGCAGCGGCACGGGATATTCGGTCGACAGCTCGGCCTGGCGGGCCGAGCGTTCAGCGCCCCAGGCGCGGCTGCCCCAGTAGGCGCGCGTGTCGATCGGTTCCGCCTGGATCGGAAACGCTTCGACTTTGACGATCTTCATTCGACCTCCTGGCACAGGGCGAGTAGCAGCGGCCCCTGGCCCCATGGAAACGTGCCGAAAGGACGCGTCGCGTAAACCGCGCGCGCACCGACGGGCGTCGCGTCGCTGACGCGCTGGAGTGCGCCATCCGACGCTCACTTGCGAATGCATCGCAGCGCGCGCCTTGCGCTCAGTGTCTGTATGGCGCGATGCGAGCACACCATGTTTCATGCCTTCGCGCAGCGCATAGGCGGCCATCGTCGCGAGCGTCGATTCGAGATAGGTCGCGGGGTCGTTGACTACCGTGTGCCACATGCCGCTCGGATCTTGCGCGCGGGCAAGGGCATCGACCAGCGCGTCGGTGCGCTGCTGCAGTTCCGCCCACGCCGGATGCGAGCGCGGCAGCAGTACGAGCGTATCGATCAGGCCCATCAGCGCCCAGCCATTGCCCCGCGCCCAGAGCTCACCATTTCTTCCGCAATCGCGTTCGAAGCCGTGGAACAACAGACCGCTGTCCGCTTGAAGCGTGCGCGCATAGCCCAGCAATTCCCCGACGGCCTGATCAAAGTAGCGATCCTCGCCAGTCGCATGCGCCAACGCGGCGAGGAACGGGCCGTCGACATCCATGCAATCGACCCAGATCTGCCAGCGCCAACCTGGTGTGTCGCCGCGGTGATACCGCTCGCCATTCGGCCCAGCCGGAAATCCCCCGTTGAGCGCCGCCAGTTTGCGGGCGGCTTCGAGAAACTGGACGTCGCCAGTTCGCCGGTGAAGCTCGAGCAGCTCGCGCCCGGCGCCGACATGATCCTCGTGCGTGCGCGCAACGCCGCGCCCCAGCCAGCTGCGCAGAATTCCATGGACGAAGCCGAACGGCGCAGGATCGCCGAGCACATCGCCCGCTCGCAGCAGTCCGCGTAACGCGATCGCTTCGCCGAAACCCCAGACGCGATAGTTCCACCGCATGGCGACATCGGCGGCGGCTCGCAGTTTGTCGCGCATCATGCGGCTTCCAGCAGAACTTCGAACAGACCGCCCGAGCCGGGGTGATCGAGCAGCGCTTGCGGGCTCAGCCGCATGCGCGAGGTCGTGATCAGCAATCGTTTTTCTCCGGCGAAGCACAGGCTGCTGACGTGCGGCGCCGGTAGCGCGATCCGCCGCAGAAACGCGCCGTCGCGTGCGAGCTGGACGATGCTGCCGCCGCCCCACATCGCCACCCAGAAGCTGCCGTCCGGCGCGAGCGTCATGCCGTCGGGTTTGCCCGGCAGGCCGAGAAAATCGGAAACGATGACAGGTTCACCCAGGCTGCCGCGATCCACGGGATAGGCGAGCAACGTGCGCTCGAGCGTGTCGATGACGAACAACGTGCGACCATCGGCTGAGAGCTTCATGCCGTTGGGCGCGCCGAGCCCATGCGCCACGCGGGTCGGTTGTTCCCGCAGTGAGCGCGAATGGAAAATCGCGCCGCGTGTTGCGAGGACGCCTCGATGCATCATGCCGACCCAAAGCCCGCCTTGTGGGTCGACCGTCATGTCGTTGAAGCGGCAACCGGGATCGATCATCGCCGCCGGACCTGCACTGATTTCGCCGGTTCTGCCGATGGTGCAGAAACGATCGTCGAGCGCTCCGGCAAGCGTTCCATCGGGCGATGCGGCGAGCGACCACACTGCGGACGCCATGGCGATCGATTGGAGATCCCCGTTCTGCTCGACGCTCAGCAGCCGCCGCGACACCGGGTCGGTCCAGCGCACGCCGCCCTCTTGCCACGCTGGCGATTCGCCGATCACGACGCGCGCGTCGCAGATCAGCCGGACGGTGGGCGCGTGAACGTCAGGCATGTCGCATCTCGTGCAGCGCCCGGAACCCGCGCAGACACGCTGCGCGGGAGTCGATCAATTCGCCGGACGCCCCTGCTGCGGCGAGTGCGCTCGCATACAGATGGCAGAGCGCTCGATTGCCGATCAGCGGGATGACGGCGTTGCCTACCGTTGGATAGACGGCCTGTGCATCGGCGATCTCGGCGCCGATCAGCAAGCCGCGTATGTAGGAAGCCGCGTCCGCCTTCGGGAGCAAGCCGCGCACGACCTGGGCGCGCGCGCCGAACAACAATGTGCCGAGGCTCAGTTGACGCGCACGACCGGCGGCGACTCCTCTGAGGAATACCGGACCATCCGCCGCCTCACCCGCGACGATCGAGGCCAGCAGCCCCTTCGCCGTGAGCCGGTCGAATATCTCTCCCGACATGCTGGTGAAGAAATCGACGATGCGGCCATTCTCCAGCCGGGCCCACTTCGTGTGCGTGCCTGGGAGCGCGACCCACCCCTCGACGGCGCGCAGCGCAGCCAGTCCCATCAACTCGATCTCTTCACCGCGCAGGATGTCCGGCTCACCGTCGAAGCTGCGGCGGCACGCGACGCCCGGAACGATGTGGAGCGGTACGTTGCCGATCTGTGTGGCGACAGCCGCCCTTGCAAGGTCCGCGCAGCCTGCAGGCGCTTCGGCATAGGGGACTTCAATCCAGCCCACATTGGATCCGATCATGCCGGAAGCGTAGATCGGACCACGGTTCGGCCAGCGTGCAGCGAGATCGTCCATCGTCGCGGCCATGCCGTCGCGATCGAGCGCGACGACGCCGGCAGGTGCGGAATACTCGTCGATCGCGGCGCCGTCTGCACCGATGAGAAGGGCTCGGAAGTTCGTGCTGCCCCAGTTGACGCCGACGAATGTGTCGGTCTCAGCGCCGGGTGACACCTGCGCCTCCGTCGATGGGATAGATCGATCCCGTGATCCATCGGGCGCTGTCCGAAGCGAGGAACAGCGCCAGCTCGGCGACTTCCTCTGCGCTGCCCAGCCGTCCGAGCGGGTGTCGCGCGATATTGCGGACGCGAGCCTGCTCCGCATCCGGAGTGCGCGCGAATGATGCGCGCAGCGCGGGAGTGTCGATGCTGGCCGGTGCGATCGCGTTGATCCTGATGTTGTGCGGATGCGAGCTCGAGCGCGGCCGTCTGCACCAGATTGTTCAACGCCGCCTTCGTCGCCGCGTAGGCAGCCAGGCTCGGCGTGGCGAAATCGGCGTTGATCGACGAAAGCACCACCACGGAACCGCCTCGCGAACGCATGCCGGGCACGCAGAGCTGCAGCAGGCGGACAGCCCCGACCACGTTCACATCGTAGAGATCGAGAAACGTCGCTGGATCGGTCTCGAAGACGCCGCCCGGAAAGCTCGCGGCGGCGGCATGAACCAGGATGTCCGGGGCGCCGAGCGTCTCGGTCATCGCCGCCAGTGCTTCCTCGATCGCCGCGGCAGAGCGGAGATCCGCGATCAGGTCGTGATCGCTCGCGGCGCCGGGATTGACGTCGAGCCCGGCGACGCGCGCGCCCTCAGCCTGAAATCGTTTGACGATCGCTGCGCCGATGCCGCTGGCCGCGCCGGTCACGAGCGCCACACGCCCACTTAGTTGCTTCAATGGGTGATCTCCGCCTGCACCAGCAGGATCAGAACTTCAGACTGACGCTGGCTTTGTAGATTCTCCCGAAGAAAACGTTCGTGCGCAGCGCCTCGTCGACGCCGTCATAGGTACGCTGCTTCTCGTCGAGCAGGTTGTTCGCCTCCAGCCCCAGCGAAATGCTGGGCGAGAAGTCGTAGCGCAGCGTTGCCGACAGATCCGTGTACGGGCTGTTATAGATGCCCGTGGCCGCCGCCGACAATCCGATCAGGTAGTCGTCACGCCAGTTGTAGGCGAGACGCACGCTGATGGGGCCCTTCTCGTAGTAACCGACGAAGTTCACGTTGTTCGGAGACAGACCCGGCAACGGCAGCGTGCGGCCGGCCACATCCTTGATCGGCGTGGTGGAATCGATGTACGAGTAGCTCGCGATCACGCCGAAGCCGTCGAGCGCACCCGGCAGGAAGTAGAAGGGAAGCTGGACCAGCACTTCCACGCCCTGCACCTCCGCGCCTTCGCCGTTGACCTTGCGGTTGACCAGATAGTTGACGCCGCCATAGGTCTCCGGACTCTGCTGCTGGATGATGAAGGTCGAGACGTCCTTGTAGAACAGGCCGAGAGAGAACAGCGCGTCCTCGCCGAAATAATACTCGGCCGAGAGATCGACCTGATCGGCCTTGAATGGATCGAGATCCGGCGCGCCGCCGGTTCCGGTGCCGAGCTGAGTCTGCACGCCGCCGACGAACACCGCGTTGTTCGCCAGGGTGACGCCGCTGTTCAGGTCCACGGTATTGGGGAACGCAATGACACGGGCGGCGCCGAGCCTGAAGATCAGATCGTCGTTCAGCTCGAGCTTCGCAACCGCCGACGGCAGCCAGTCGGTGTCGGTGCGTTCGAAAGTGCTCGGGGTCGCGCCGCCGGTCGGGGCGATCTGATTGCCGATCGACTCGAGCTCGCGATTGACATAGCGCACGCCGACATTGCCCGTCAGCGACGCCGTACCGATCTCGGTGTCGTAATCGACCTTGCCGTACCCTTCCGTGAAGCGCTCCTTGATCTCGAACGTGCTCGACAGCGCATTGGTGTTGTTCTTCGGATCGAGGCACTGGACGTTCTGCGAGATCGCCGGGACGTCCGCGAACGCCGAGCATCCGGTCACGGACGAGCTGGCGGCAAGATACGATCGCGGCACGCCGACGAACTCCCCGTCGGCGAAGCCTGAGTTCGAGTACGAAGTAACGTACGGCGACAGTGCGGTCGCCGGGATGCCGCCCGCGGGACGGATATCGGCGCGCAAGGGATTCTGCTCCGAATCGACGCGGTCGTAGCGAAGCCCGATGCTCGCCGCCTTCAGCAGTCCCGCGTCGAGGTCGTAGGTCCAGTCCGTTCGGGCTGCGGTGTCCTCGCTGTCCGCGACAAAGGTATTGTCGAACAGAATCGTGTAGCGCAGCTGCGCCGGGTCGGAGAGGTTGATGCCGTTGATCTGGTAGGAGCCGAGATCCCCGGCGGTGAAATCGAAGTTCACCGTGGGCGTGATGCCGACGATCGGCTGCAGACGGAAATAGACCTGGTGCGCGGTCGAGCTCGACTCGGTGTACGCAACCTCGGCGCTGGCGCGGAGTCGATCGGTGACATCGAAATTCCCTCGCAATGCCGAAGACCAGATGTCGGCGTCAGTATCGAGGAACTCCGTGTTGGTCAGCACCGGGCCGCCGCCGTGCCGGACAGCAGGATATTGTCGTCGGAGTAGCGTCGCATTGCTCAGACCTGCCGTCGGGTTGAACGACAGCCACCAGCGCTCGCGCTCGGACTGGAGCTTCGAATAGAACGTATCGGCGATGATCTCCACGCCATCGGCGGGCTGCCACTGAACCACGCCGTTGAAGCCGATATTTTCGCGGTTCTCGGCAATCTCCTCCGGCCGGGCGTCGGCATTTCCGAAACGCACCGCGCCGCCGCTGTCAGTGAAGCGGGAATAACCCGAGAACGTATCGAGCCCTTCCTGTGACAGATCGCGGTTGTTGTACGAAGCCGAGAGCAGCACGCCGAGCGTGTCATCGGCAAACTTCTGCGAGATGAGCCCGAAGCCTTCGTAGCCGCCTTCGGAGGCCTGGTCGTAGTAGATGCCGCCGACCTTGGCGCCAAGGCGGCTCGGTCCCTCGAGCGGCATCGGCGTCTGCACGTCGACGATGCCGCCGAGCGCTCCGGAGATCTGGTCCGAGCTCGCCAGCTTTGTCAGCTCGAGGCGGGAGATCAGTTCCGACGGGACCAGCGCCAACAATCCATAGGTCGAGGTACCGAGCGTTTCGAGCCCGGCGCCGCCGCGCCCCGTTGGATCGATGATCTGGCGGCCGTTGAATAAGTAGACGTTCTGCCGCAGCCCGCGCACCGACACGCTCGTGCCTTCCGCGATGCCGCGATCGACCTGGACGCCCGAAACGCGCGCCAGCGATTCGGCGACGTTGCGGTCGGGGAGCTTGCCGATGTCATCGGCGACGATCGCGTCGACGAACTGGGCGGACTCGCGCTTGATGTCGCGCGCCTTGTTGAGACTCTGGCGGATGCCTGTGACGATCACCTCTTCCAGATTAGCGGCCGACTCATCGTCGCCCGCACGGACGTTTTGCGCTGTGGTCTGCGCATGGACGGGAACGGCGAACAGCGCTGCCGGACTGAGCACCGAGTACGCCAGGCCGCGAACGAATCGATTCGTCAGGATCTTTGTCATGACTTTTTCCCCCTCTCCTGGCGCGCTGCTGTGAGTGAGTTGCCGTGCAACATCGCCGATGATTCTGATACTAATATAGCAACGCCATGGACAAATCAAGGCAGGACTTATCCGCGGTGAGCCTGGCGTCTCTGTGGCGCGAGATTCTCGCCGAGCCTTTACTTTGAAGCCCCTTCGAGCATGGTTGCGCACGCCATCGCACGAGCGCGAGCCATTGACATGATCCCCTGTCCAAGGCGGAGTCTTACACATATAGCAACACTTGGTCGGCCTCGGGCAGCCGAGAGAGGAGAGTCGGAGCATGGCGATCTTGAGCGGCGTCCTGCCGATCCTTCCCACCATCTTCACGGCCTCAGGCGCCATCGACGAGGCGGGGACGAGGCGGGTTGTCGACTACATCATCGGCTTCGGGGCTCGCGGGATCGTCTTTCCCGGCCTCGCCAGCGAGTACGAGACGCTGAGCCGAGAAGAGCGATTGCACATGACCCGACTGATCGGCGAGTGGATCGGCGCCCGCGCGCCGTTCATCGTCGGCGCAAGCGCGGCGACCACCGACGATGCGGTCGCCTTCGCTGCGGCAGGCGCCGAGGCAGGCGCTGTCGCGGCGATGGTCCTGACGCCGAAGGCGTTCGCCGACGACCCGGCGGGGATGCGGGATTTCTACCGCGCCGTCCACGCTGGATCCGGCATCGACATCATGCTGCAGAATGCGCCCGCGCCGATGGGCATCGGGCTGTCGCTCGACAAGGTCGCCGAACTTGCCCGCGCGGTGGACGGCGTCCGCTACGTCAAGGAAGAAGCTCCTCCTTCGGGTCAGCGAATCACGAAGCTCACGGAATTGGCCGGTGATTCGCTGCTTGCCGTATTCGGCGGCGCAGGCGCGCGCTACGTCATCGACGAACTGTCGCGCGGCGCCAAAGGAACGATGCCCGCTTGCGAGATCACCGAACTGCACGTTGCGATGTTCGATCGATTCCATCGCAAGGACGACGCCGGCGCGCGCGACCTCTTCGAACGCACGCTTCCCCTCCTCAACATGCAGGCGATTTTTCGTTGGCGGCTGACCAAGGCAGTGCTCCAGCGCCGCGGACTGATCGAGAGTACGTTCGTCCGCGCGCAAGGACCGGAGCTCGATCGTTACGATCGAATGGAGCTCGATGCTCTGCTCGCGCGACTTTCGGATCTGCTGCCGCTCGAGGCGGCTGCCGCGTGAGTCGCGTTGCTTCAGTCGAGACGTTCATCGTCACCATACCGCGCGATACGCCGTATCTGGGGCCGCTCGGCCCGGGCGAGCGGGTCAATGCGCGCGGCTATGTCGTGCGGCGTGGCAACGGCGCGATCTATCCGATCGTCGATCGTTCGATCGTCGTGCGAATCACGACGGAGGACGGCGCGATCGGTTGGGGAGAGACCTACGGGATCTGCGCTCCCCGGGCGACCTGCGAAATCATCAACGACCTGCTGGCGCCCGTGACGATCGGGGCGGACCCGGCTGACGTCGAGCAAGTCTGGGATGAGTTGTACGGATTGATGCGGGTTCGAGGCTGCAGCAGCGGCTTCCACGTCGACGCGATCGCGGCGATCGACATCGCGCTATGGGACCTGCGCGGCAAGCTGCGCGGCGTTCCGATTCGCGACCTGTTGGGGCCGACCGTGAATGCCGACCGTGCCCGGCTATCTCTCAGGCCTGCCCGCCGCCACGCTCGAAGAGCGTGTCGCGCTCGCCGCCGAGAAATATGCAGCAGGACATCGCGCGTTCAAATTCGCCGCCGCGGTGAGTCACGAGGGCATCGTGGCGGAAATGGCCGCACTGCGCGACGCACTCGGACCCGATGCGCAGATCATGGTCGATCTGCACTGGAAGTTCACAGCTGCGGAGGCGCTCGAGGTTATCGGCGCGCTCGCGCGATACGAGCCCTTCTTTGTCGAGGCCCCGGTCAAACCTGAGGACCACGCCGGACTCGCTCGCGTCGCACGCGAAAGCCCCGTGCCGATCGCCGCGGGCGAAGAGTGGTATACGGCGTACGAGGCCGGCAACCGGCTGGCCGCGGGACCGATCGCCTTCCTTCAGCCTGAGATGGGCCACACCGGCATCACCCAATTCCGTCGCATCGCCGGGATCGCAGCGGAGCATGGGGCCGCGATCGCGCCGCATGCGACGATCGGCGTCGGGCTGTTTCTGGCGGCAAGCCTGCAGGTCTCGGCGACATTGGCGCATTTATGGAAGCATGAATGGCAGCATTCGGTGTTCGAGCGAAACCTGGGACTTCTCGACAGCGACATGGGTTATGCCGACGGAGCGTACCTGCTTCCTACCGCGCCCGGTCTCGGCGCCGCGCCGAATCCGCGTCTGTGGGAGTTTGCGGAGCGCATCACATGAAGGAAGCGGTTAGCGGTTGGCCGGAAGGCGCCGTCCTGCTTTCGTGTGTCCCGCGTCGGGCCCCATTCTGACTAACCGCCAACCGCTAACCGCTAACCGCTTCTTTCTGTGTCCGCCATGCGACCCCAACTCAACGCACAACCCAACAAGAGTCTCATCGACGGCATCACCACGTTGCAGGCTCTGGCGACCTCGCCTTATCCGGTCGGCTGCCGCGAACTGGCGCGACGCCTGAACATCGACTCCGTGAAGGTGAATCGGCTGCTCAAGACGCTCGCCTATCTCGGCATTGCGCGTCAGACCGCTGACCGCAAGTACACCGCCGGACCCGGAATGCATGTGCTGGCGGCGCAGAGCTTGTTTGCATCCGGGCTGATCCGGAACGCCTTGCCGGTGCTCGAGAGCTTGCGTCGCTTTGGCCACACCGTCGCGCTCGGCGTGTTGTGGCAAGACAATGTGAGCTACCTGTTCCACGCTCCGCCCGGCATCGAGGCTTCGCGCGGACTGGGCCGCATCGGCCTGCTTCCCGCGACCACCAGCGGCATCGGGATCGTGCTGCTGTCCGAGTACGACGACGCAGACGTACGCGAGCTGTACAAGGACCGCGAGATTCCGATGTTTCCCGACGGCGTCGATCAGCTTCTCGCCAAGCTGGCCGAGGTGCGCAAACTCGGCTATGCGCGCGTCCATGTCGCGGATGATCGCGATCACCACATCGTCGCCGTCTCTACCGGCGATCCCGCTCACGCCGGGGTCGCAATGTCCGGCTGGATTCCTGAAGCTGCGACCGCGCCGCTCGTCGAGGCGCTACGCGCCGCCGCGACAGAGATCGGCGGATAAAACATGCACGCACCGGCGACGGTCACCGCAGAAGGGGTCACGCATGTCAGCAAGCTTCGCTGGGCGATTCTTGCAATGCTCTTCGCGGCGACGGTGCTCAACTACGTCGACCGGCAGACGCTGTCGATTCTCGCGTCTCATGTGCAGAAGGATCTCGGCATCGACAATGCGGGCTATGCACGCATCGTCCAGTACTTTCTGATCGCGTACGCGGTCTCGTATCTCGGCGCCGGCTGGATCACCGACAAGCTCGGGGCGAAGCTGACGCTCACTTTGTTCCTGGGCTGGTGGTCGCTCGCCAACATGGCCACCGGCTGGGTGCGCAATGCTTCCCAGCTCGGTTTCGCCCGGATGATGCTGGGTCTCGGTGAACCGGGCGTCTACACCGCGGGCCCCAAGGCAGTCGCAGAACATTTTCCGCCCGCAGAACGCGGCTTCGCGATCGGCGTCTACACTGCCGGCGCGATGATCGGCGCCACGATCGCGCCGCCGCTGATTGCCTGGCTGGCCCTGCAATACGGCTGGCGCGCCGCGTTCGTCATCACCGGTGCGGCGGGGTTCGTGTGGCTCGCGGTCTGGCTCGTCGTGTATCGCAGCCCCGATGGCGCAGAACCGGCGCGAACGAAAGAGCCGATCCGCTGGGGTCCGATCTTGCGCGACCGCAGCGTCTGGGGCTTGGCTATCACGCGCCTCATCGCGGATCCGGTCTGGTACTTCTATCTCTTCTGGTTCCCGAAATATCTGACCGACGAGCGCGGCATGGGACTGATTCAGGTCGCGAGCCTCGCCTGGATTGTTTATCTCGCGGCCGATATCGGCAGCGTCGGCGGAGGCTATTTCTCCGGCCGGCTGATTCGTTCCGGCGTCGCTCCGCCGCGCAGCCGATTGATCGCGATGGGGTGCGCTGCGGGGCTGGCGCCTGTCGGCATGCTGATCGCGACGCATCTCAGCATCGCACCCACCCTCGCGATCGGCGCACTGGTGGCGTTTGCGCATCTCGTGTTCCAGATCAACATGGGCGCCTTGGTCGTGGATCTCTACCCGATGCGGAACGTGGCGACGGTGTTCGGCCTGATTGCGGCGGGCAGCGCGCTCGGCGGCTTCGCATCGACCCATCTCGTCGGTCAGATCGCGAGCACTGGCTCTTATGACGAGATCTTCTTGCTGATGGGCCTGCTGCATCCTGTCGCCTGGCTCGTCGCCTGGAGCTCGCTCAGAGGCAGACAATGAACCGCATCGCTGAATTCGACGCCGCGTTTCGCCGCTGCCCGCTCATCGCGATCCTGCGCGGTGTTACGCCAGATGAAGCCGTAGGCATCGGCGAAGCGCTGGTCGCGGCTGGCTTTCATCTCATCGAAGTGCCGCTGAATTCGCCTGAACCGTTGGACAGCATCGCCCGGCTGGCGAGAGCACTTGCAGGTCGAGCAGTGATTGGCGCCGGCACTGTGTTGCGTGAGGCGGATGTCGCAGCCGTGCGGGCAGCCGGCGGCGCGATCATCGTCTCGCCTAACACCAATATCGAAGTGATCGCAGCTACTGCGAGCGCCGGTCTTGCTTCGCTGCCAGGAGTCGCCACGCCGAGCGAAGCCTTCACCGCCCTCGAGGCCGGGGCGACCGCACTGAAGCTGTTCCCGGCAGAGGGTTCAAGCCCTGCGGTGCTGAAAGCGATACGCGCCGTATTGCCGCATGGCGTTCGCATCCTTCCGGTCGGCGGAATTACGCCCGAGAACCTCGCGCCCTGGCTGCACGCTGGCGCTGCCGGTTTCGGCCTTGGGTCGGCTCTCTACGCGCCAGGATTTGCGGCCGGCGAAGTCGCTGTCCGCGCACGCAACTTCATCGCCGCGTTGGAATCAGGACGTCCAGGGCGCTGAATCCGGTTTCGCTGCGCCTTCGCAATGCTGCTGCGTCATCAGATCATTATCGCGTCGCCGGAGATTATTGAGCGGCGCTGGGTCGAGTACCAAAAATCTGCCGCTCAGTGTCGGACGCCAACTGTCTGCAAGTCGTCGGATAACTCACCGGCCACTGCGCGATATGGATGCGTGGTGGAACGTTCCGTGCCGCAAGAGTCGGTTATCCGCATCCAATCGCCGCTTGCCATCGTAGCAACAGCAACTGCCGCACTGAATTCAGCTCGCAGCGACGTCGCGGCATTTCACAAGCACCGGACTGATGCGGGTCTGCGCGCACGGTCCCTTCGTCGTGACCGAGCGCGACTCCGCTTCAAGGAGGTGTGAAGATGATTCTTCAGAACCGCACAAGGCCTCTGTACTCTCGCGCTTAGACATCAGCGCCAATTCGAATAGTCAAAGTCGGGCGCCACGCCCTTGCTTCAAGTTCGAGATCGATACCAGCGAAGTGAATTGCTACCAGGTGGCCGATTACATCTACGACATCTACCTGACGTCGCGCTAACGCTCAACACGATCGTCAATCGTGCGTCCGCAGAAGCAGGAAGCTTCTGCGGACGATTGCGTTCATTGATCGGCGAGGAAGAAAGCGGACGCTCAACACCTTGTAGGCTGACACTGCTGGCGCTGCGGAGAAGCCGTGTGCTCACCACACACGGCATTGCTGCGCCACAGAGCGCACCATCGCGTCGCCTTCCTTCACCCGAAAGCCCGGTGGAATTCGGGCATGTTCTGCAGGTACCGTTCGCCCGGAACTGATCGAGCGGGTGATGGTTGGTGTTTATCATCAGGCGCTTCGCCTCCTCGCGGTACTGTGTTCCGTACGTGCGCGCAAAGGCGATGAAGAAGCGCTGATCAGCAGTGAAGCCCTCGAGTACCAGCGACTCAGACTTCCCCGCGAGGGAGCGGCGGTAGGCCTGGTACGCCATCCTCAGTCCACTAAGATCGCCAAGTGCTTCGCCCAGCACCAGCTTGCCGTTGTGATGCAGTCCTCCCCCCACGTCGAGCGTGTTGAACTGGTCGACGATGCACGCCGTGCGGCGCTCGAAGTTGTCCGATCTTCATCGGTCCACCAGTTGTTCAAACGCCCTGTTGAATCGAATTTCGATCCCCCATCGTCGAACTGGTGACCGATCTCATGCCCGATTACCGGCGCCTATCGCGCCGTAGTTGGCGGCATCGTCGGCTTCCGGATCGAAGAACGGGGGCTGCAGAATCCCGGCCGGAAACACCACCTTAACGATATCGCGAGGTGAATAGGCGTTTACGGTCGGCGGGCTCATCGCCCACTCCGTGCGATCCACGGGCCGACCAATCTTCTGCAGCTCGCGCCGCTGTCCAGCCATCCACGCTGCGCGCACGTTTTCGAAATATGACGATCGCGTTATTGGAACAGCCGCATAGCTCTGCCACGTCGACGGGTAGCCGATCTCGACGCGCAACGCGTTCAGCTTTTCCATCGCATGCCGCTTCGTCTCTGGCTGCAGCCAGGACGACGTCTCCAACTCCTCGCGCATCGCGCCGCGCAGGTTCTCTACCAGTGTCTCCATCCGCGCCTTCGCCGACGCGGGGAAGTACTTCTCCACGTACGTCTGGGCCAATGCATCTCTCAGGTCACGGTCGACCACTCTCACGCAGGTTTCCCAACGCGGTGGCGGCTCGGCAACTCCTGCGAGGACAGTTTGATCGAAGCGGAAGTCTTCAGCAGCAATGGCGCTGGCCAGGTATGGGGCGGTGAGCTTCAGCACACGCCAGCGCAGCCACACCTTCCAATCCGACAGGGGAACTGCCTCGAGCTGCTCATTCATGCGCTTCAGCAATTCCGGCTCCGAGACATTGATGGGCGCCGATGCTGGCAGCTCCAACTCCTGCAGCAACCGCGCCCAATCGAAGGCGAGCGCGAGCGCGCGCAGTTGGTCGACGTCCATCAGGTGGTACGTCTTTTCTGGATCGCGCCTCTCAGCAATGGTCATGACCGACTGCGCCAGTGCGGTTTCGAATATCAGCACGCTCCGCGCGTCACGCTCGGCATCTCGCGTGCGGCAGCCCGGCAAGCTCCAGGAGGCGAGTCGCATGGTCGACGAACGCTCTCGCGTCGCGCGCGACGCGACATCCGCCTTGAGGTAGTAGTCGCGGTCGGGTAGCGAAAAGATCGATGTGCCGCTGCGGTACGCGGTGTCCCGCTCGACGATGTGTGCGACGATGCGGTCGGGATTCTTTGCATCGAGCCGCGAGGTGACGCGAAACGGTCCGACGACAGCGCCGTTCACCGCGCCGAAGGGACAGCCCGATCGCTGGAAGGCGATCAAGGCCGATACGAGATCGGCACGTGAACGAATGGCAGCGATACGGCCGAAGTCAGGCTCCAGCGGCGTGAGCCCACGCGCATCGATCGCCCTCGTGTCCATACAACTCGCGTACAGGTCGCCCATCTTGCGCACGTCGCTCGTCCAACCAGCGCCGAGGTGTTGGCGGCCGCCGATTCAAGGAGTCCACGCAGTCGCTCGCGCGTTGACCTCGTGAGCATCTGAAATGGCCCCCAGTAAGGATACGCCGCCGGAATGGGATTTTCGTCGAGCCAACGGCCATTCACATGACGCCAGAAGTCGTCACACGGCTTGCACGTCGTATCCATCGCGTCGAGATCGACGCCGCTCCTTCGCACTTCCTGGCCGATGAGGCGATTGGCTCTTTCGGTGGGGCGATCTCGGGGCTGACGCAGCCACCCAGAATAGCGAGAGAGTGAACAAAGGATGCAGACGTTTCATTGGATCACCTTGTTCTCGCTCGAAAGGTGACGGAGCATCAGTACGCTCGGCCTACGCCGCGGTCAATATGGGACACGCCGGAGTGCCTGCAGCGTGCGACGACTGACCTTTGAGCCAAACGCAGCTACGCCGGCTGCAACGTCGGCCGGGGGCGGGCGCCTCCGTTGCGCTCGTTCCCCTTGATGCAGTGCGTGCTCGCGCGAGGCGCCTGCTAGTCCAGGCGTTGAGGTCGGCGTACACGCACTTGACAAGATGGCGCTCGAGCTCGGGGCTCCAGTCCCGTTCGCGCCTACCACGCGATCGAACCTATCGTAGTTGCGAAAGCACATCTGGCGCAGGAGAGGCGACGCGCCAGCGCTTGCTTCCTGCTGGTCGTCTCCCGCTCGACTCTATTCCAGATTTTTCGCGTTTCATCGGATGGCGATTGAAGGTGCGGCGCGGCCTCGCCTAGTTTGGCGTCGACGAATGACTTGAAACATGAGCACGCAAGGCTGCGGTTCTTTCATTCGATCGCTTCTTCCCGCCGCCTTCTTTCCACCCATTCTCCACACCAACATCGGGGAGCAGGAACATGACCTCCTTTGAACGATGCAAGACGCTCGGAATCATCGCCGTCAGGCTGGTGATTGGAGTCCCCACAGCATTGCTTGTCCTCGCCACACCTTCGTTAGCTGACACTGTCGCGGACTTCCACGCGACCTTCGTCGAACCGGCCGGCGGGCCAGTCAACTCCCCGTTCGAGTGCCCTCCTGGCACGTCGTGCGGCACTGCCAACCTCGGTCTGCTGGGCCACGGTTCCTCGGTAGTAGCGTTCGGAGCTTGCGGGCCCACCTGCTCCATGCGGACCATTACGCTCGTCGACGGCAGCCAGCTCGTGATCTTCGAATTTGGAGACTTGGCCGAGTTCACATCGCCCGGAAATTCAGGGCAGCACGGCTATACCGCGTTCGGGCTACCGGGCAACCCCCAGTTCCTCGCCATCACTCTGACTATCATGGGCGGGACGGGTCAATTCGAGGGCGCCACTGGTACCGCCACGGGCACCGTGAAGGTTGCTGGCGGCGCCGCGATCATCACTGTCACGGGAGCGATCATCCTGCCGTGATCAATGATCAGAAGAGAGAGTCCAGCCGATCAGCGATGGTCGGACTTGCTGGCCTTGAGGCGCCGCTGAGACCTTCCCGCGGCGCCTTTGTTACTCGAGAGTTGATGCTTTCGCACGAGCGCCGCGGAGCGACCCCGTGACGCTCGCGGGCGATCTATCTGCAGCGGATCGTAACCACACCATGAATTCCCGTGTTCGTCCGGGGATCGTTGTGGTCGCAGTTGTCGCGGGCGTATTCTGGAACGGAACCGTAACTCGGCGTATGACCTGACCTTCGCCGCCGCCCGAGCTCGAAGACCATGACTGGACAATCCGTGGGCGCGATTTCCGGATCCTCGCTGCGATGGCCCATCTGGATTCTGGCGATCCGCATTCGCCGGCTTGACGCCGCATATCTTCGCGATCATCGCTGCGCTTATGTTCGCTCGCGCGCTTAGCTGCGGGGCTCGCCGATGTCTGCGGACGCACGACATCGCTGGATCGTATGGTACGTAGGCAAAGAATTTCGTAAACCTCGCATTGGCGGCGATGCCGATGTTGCTGGCGATTGTGGTCACGGCCAACCTTGGGCCGCAGCGAGGACCAAAGCGATTTGTTGCACTAGCAACAGCGATCTTACTCTCAGCGTGTGCAGCCATTGTTCTGCGCATCGCAATCCCCGGTTTGACGGGGGTCGGTCCCGGCTGGGACAGAGCTGCGGAATTCACGCTGGCCGTCTGGCCTCGTTACGTGCTGCTCGGGGTCATGCTGACCGTCGCCTTTGAGTTCCACCGGCGCGAGATGGCGAGCGTGATAGTTACGCAGCAAGCTGCGGTGGACCGAGCGGCGTTCGAGCGGGAAATGTCGGAATCCCGGCTGCGTGTGCTTCAGGCGCAGATCGAGCCCCATTTCCTGTTCAATACGCTCGCGACCGTGCGCCGGCTGTATGAAACCGACCGCGCTGCCGGGCGGGCCATGCTCGGCAACCTGATCCGCTATCTGGAAATTGCGCTGCCCCGGATGCGGGTAAGCGAAACGTCGCTCTGTGGGGATGCGGAGCTCGCGCAGGCCTATCTGCAGATCCAGCAGGCGCGAATGGGACGGCGACTCGCGTTCAGCATCGATGTGCCCGCTGCGCTGCAGGAGCATCCGGTTCCGCCGATGATGTTGCTCACTCTCATCGAAAACGCAGTCAAGCACGGCGTCGGTCCGTCGATGCACGGCGGAGCGATTCGGGTGGCCGCACATTCGGAGGGTCGACAGTTGCTGCTGACCGTCGCTGACTCTGGCGTGGGTTTCGCTCCGGGCTCAGGCTCGGGCACAGGATTGGCCAATATCCGGGCGCGGCTCGCCGCGCAGTTCGGCGACAACGCCAGCCTTGCATTGGAGAACAACGAGCTCGGCGGCGTCACGGCCAGGATCGCTCTGCCGCTATCGTGGGCGGTGAATGCATCATGAGCTCGTCGGCGACAGCGGCCGCGCCCGCGAAGTCACTGAGCAGCACAACTGTCAGCCGAGCTGCTGCGAAGCATTGCCGGACGACTGACGTGGAAAATAGTGGGCGCGACGTTCGCGATCGCCATTGCGCTGCAAGCATGGTTCTCGATCGAGACTGATTTGCTTATGCCGGACGGCCCGCAGAATGACGCCGACAGAGCCACGAGCAATCTACTGATGGCGTATTGCGTCATGCTCGCGACGCTCGTCGCCGATGAGGCGGTCGATCGAGGCGCCAAGCGGCTGCGCGCCTATGGCTGGGCCGTGATCACGGGGTCTGCAGTCGCCGCCACGGCCCAGTTGCTGGTGCAGCGCTGGTTGCCATGGGGCGGCGATGCAGACGCCGCTGGTAACTTGCTGACGCACATCCCGCAAGCCGCGAGCGTGTTTCTGGAATATCTCCTCTGGGCCGCAATCATCGTCATGGTCTATGCGAATCGTCGCACTGCACTGCTGGCGTCGGCGCGAATGAACGCCGCGCAGGTGCAGCGCGCGGAGCTGCAGCGCCGAGTGCTGGAATCTCAGCTGCAGGCGCTGCAGGCGCGCGTCGAACCGCAGTTTTTATTCGGCACACTCCTGCAGATGCGTGAGTTGTACGACATCGACCCCGCGCAGGGCGCGCAGATGGCGGATGATCTCATCGTCTATCTGCGAGCCGCGCTGCCGCAGATGCGTGATTCGAACTCGACTCTGCAGCAGGAGTTGAATCTTGCGGGAGCGTATCTGAGCATCAAGCAGGCCTCGAAGCCGGGCGCACGGCCGGATGTCGCCGCCCCGGCTGGAGCGCACAGCGCCCGCGTGCCTCCCATGATGCTGTTGCCGCTTGTTGACCACATGCTTTCCGCCGATCGCGACCCGCTCGAAGCGACCAGCGCTATCGAGATCTCTGTGAGCGCTCAAGCAGGCGCGCTTTGCCTCGCCGTGTCCGACCGCAATGCGCGGCCACTGGCGAAGGACGCACGTGGAGTCCTGCGTGACATCCGCGAACGTCTGCATGCGCTCTATGGCGAGCGCGGCAAGCTACACGTCGGGTCATCCAGAGACGGCTCTCGCATCGTTCTGGAAATTCCGTATGACGCGACCGAAAGCCATCATCGCTGAGGACGAGCCGCTGCTGCGCGGCGAGCTGAAGGAGGCGCTCACGGCGCTCTGGCCAGAGCTCGATATCGTCAGCGAGGCTGAAGACGGCGTAGAAGCGATGCGGGCGTTGGAGACATGTGCGCCCGATGTCATCTTTCTCGACATCCAGATGCCTGGCGCGAACGGGCTGGAAGTGGCGGCGGCTGCGAGCGGCAGATGTCATGTCGTGTTTGTGACCGCCTACGATCACTATGCAGTTGCGGCGTTTGAGCAAGGCGCTGTGGACTATGTAATGAAACCGATTTCACTCGCAGCGGTTAACTACTGCGGTAGCACGCATCAGAGATCGCATCAGGAGCGCGCCGGCCAAACTCGATGAGGTGTTGAAAGCGCTGGCTGAGCAGAGCCGTGCTTCACGTCACTATCTGCGGTGGATCTCGGTATCGAAAGGCAGAAATCTTCAGCTCATTACCTGCGATGAGATCTGCTATTTCCAGGCAGACAATAAGTACACGCTGGTTGTAACCGCGACGAGTCAGTCTTTGATCAACAAGACGATCCGGCAACTCGTCGACGAGCTGGACCCGGAGGTCTTTGTCCAGATCCACCGCGCGACGGTGGTGAACGTCAACGCCATCGCCGCCATCGATCGCGACTTGCGCGGCCACCTCAAGGTCAGGCTCAAGCGGCGCGAAGAGCGGTTGCCGGTCAGCACGTCACACGCGCACATATTCAAGCACGTCTGACCCGAAGACTCCGGAGGGCCCAAAGGGGACCGATCGGATCTGTCCGGATCTATCCCTCCCCTATTAGTTCTCTCGTGACCCGCTCACCTGCCCATGAGCAACGAAACGC
This sequence comes from uncultured Gammaproteobacteria bacterium, assembly GCA_963723505.1. Classification (GTDB taxonomy): domain Bacteria; phylum Pseudomonadota; class Gammaproteobacteria; order Steroidobacterales; family Steroidobacteraceae; genus Steroidobacter. The sequence continues at coordinate 15,198 of CAVRQU010000010.1, read as the reverse complement.
TCGGCGATCTCGCACAGCATACGGTCGAGCTGCTGCGCGGGCTTGAGTCCCCGAGCGCCGCAGGGGCAGGCGCGGCTCTCGACCGAAAACACCCACAGGGGCAGCACGGCTGCGCCGGCAGACTGTCAACCTCGGCAAAATGGACACGCGGCTTAGCATTCACGTTGGGGCGTGCTCTCTCTGATATCTCCGGTCTTGGCATATTTGCTTGCGCATGACCGATCTCGCGGTGATCTCACCGCGAAAAAAAAAAAAAAAAAAAAAAAAAAAAAAAAAAAAAAAAAAAAACAGAGCACGTGAGCAAGACTTTCGTCGTAACAGTCAGAATCGATACGTGACGCCGGCTGTTGCCGTAGCCGCATCATTGAAGAAGGTGAGCTCGACTCTCGCGCGCCAATGCTCACTGAATCGATAGCCAAGTCCCGATAACCTCGTATCGGGACTTGTTGGATGATGTCTCGCGAATCAGGCACTAGTTCGCGACGATCGCGAGTCGGCATTGCGATTCGCCCTGTAACTCAGTGAGACATGCAACGCACATACTCCCGTTACCCCCGACTCGGCGCCACGAAGTGCTCTCAGCCACGAGTCACATCAAACCCGGCGCCATCGCTCTCAAGCATTCCCAAGGCCGCACGATGAAATGTTTCGTGCTGCCGATTGGCAGATCACCGCGCGCAGGATGAAGCCTGTCATCGATCGAGCCCTCGCTGGTGCTGTGAACGCAAGGTTGCGCTACTCTTCGCAGCGCCGCCTCCATCATACCTACATCATCCGGCGGCATTCACGAGGGGAGTCGTCATGCCTTACGTTGCGATCGTCACCGTTCTCGCGCTGCTGGAGTACCAGTTCTTCGGCATCATGGTCGGGCGCGCCCGCGGCCGTTACGGCATCGCCGCGCCGGCGACCACCGGTCACGAGGTGTTCGAGCGCTATTTCCGCGTGCACATGAACACGCTGGAGCAACTCGCGCTGTTCCTGCCTGCACTGTGGATCTTCGGGTACTACGTCAGCGAGGTCTGGGCTGCCGGGCTGGGCACGGTCTGGATCGTTGGACGTGCGATCTACTGCATGTTGTACGTCAAGGAACCGAAAAGCCGAACGCTCGGGTTCGCGCTGACCGCGCTGCCGATGCTGGCCATGCTGCTTGGAATTCTCATCTGGGCCGTGCGGGCCCTCATGATGACGTCGGTCTGAGGCGTCTCAGGCGGCGCCTCGTGGGGCGCGCCGCAGCTCGTGATCCTGTTGCATGCGCTGATCCGCCGGGATCATGAGCGGTGGCCGGGCATAGCGTGCCGGGGCGGCAGTATCGGGAGTGTTGGATGATGTCTCGCGAATCAGGCATTAGTTCGCGACGATGGTGAGTTCTGCAACTCACTCTGTAACTCCAGTAAGACCCGCACAACTCACATACCGTCGATACTCCCGATACTCCCGACCCGGCGCCGGAAGAGACTTGCTTCGGCATCGGCGCAACTCTTCGGAGACTTCGACCAGCACCGCGCGGGGGCTGTCCTTTACTACACCTACGACTTGGCGGTTCCCAGCCCCTCGAGCCAATGATTCGGATCAGCCTTGCAGTCCGGCGAGGAAGAGGAGGACGTGAGCCTGACCGTCGGCGTTGGACTGCTTGAAGGCCTCAACGAGAAGACTCCAGACCACACGCTGAAGCTCAGCATCGAGGTTCATTTCTGATTCCATCCGGGCTGAGGGATTGGGGTCATCGCGTCGGGTAATAACGCTTCTGATCTTCGCGCAACGTCGACTCTACACGTCCCAACCGAATTGCAACTTCGGTGAGACTGGCGTTTCGTCCGTTGGCCATCACCCAGGATTGCGAGTGCAAAGAGTGCTGTTTGCGACGTAACTAGCCTAGCCTGAGACATCATCGTTGTATTCGCTACGGTTAGCATACTGCAATGGAATCGCTCGCCGATCTCGTTGCCCGTCACGCGCTGTTCGTTCTGTTCGGTGCTGCGGTCGTCCTGCTCATTGCAACGGCGCTGTTCTGGCGCCTCGTGAACACCTATGCGCCCGCGTGCTGGCGCATTGTGGTGAAGGCGTGGAACGTGCTCGAGAGCATGACGTTGGCAGGACGAGTCAGGCGCCTGCCAGTGATCGGCCTCTCGCTCGCCCGAACACTGAGCGCGGCGCGCTACCTGGGCGTCTTCGCGATAGTGGCGTTCGGGCTCGCCGCCTGCGCGCTCGCACTGTTCTTCGAACTGGTCGATGAAATCGGCGTGGGCGAGTCGCTGGCGAATTTCGATGCTGCACTGAGCGCAGCATTGCGCAAACGCCTGTCGTACGAAACGCTGCGATTCTTTTCGGTGATCACGCAACTGGGCGACCCGGAATTCCTCATCGCTCTCAGCACGTGCGTCGCAGTGATTCTTCTGGTGCTGCGCCGCTGGACGCTTGCGGGCGCATGGATTGTCGCGACAGTGAGCGGAGGGCTGCTGAACCATCTGCTGAAAGCCATCTTCGAGCGCACTCGCCCGTTGCATGATCACGGACTCGCCAGTGAGACGAGCTGGAGTTTTCCGAGCGGTCATGCTTCGGGCTCGATGCTCGTCTATGGGCTGCTCGGTTACATGATCGTGCGGCACACTTCGAGCGCGTGGCATATTCCGGTCGCGCTGGTCAGCGTCGCGCTGATTATCTTCGTCGGCTCGAGCCGCGTGCTGCTGCAGGTGCACTACCTGAGCGACGTTCTTGCCGGTTACGCCTCCGGCGCTGCATGGGTCGCCCTATGCATCGCAGGACTCGAAGCGGTTCGCTGGCGGGAAACACGAGGAACGGGCGGCGATTGGAGATGACTCCGACTCCAATGGGCAGGTGCGCCTTCGGCAACCTCCCAGCTCCAGGCAACCCGCATTCTTCTTGTGTACCTGCGCTCAGAGCCGCTCGGCCTTTTCGGCGAGCTCTGCAGGACTCTCTCCTTGGACAAGCAATCGCGCCCGAGCAGGTGGCACACCGAGTACTCGGAGCACGTGCTCCCCCATTCCACGGGCTAGTTCGCGTTCGCCCATCACAGCAAGACCCACGCCCTGCTCTTTTAGATAGGCAAATTCCTCCTCGCTATGAGTGCGCACGACCGTCTCGATGTGCGGGTTTGCGGCCCGCGCAAGCTCGAGAATTCGGCGTGCCTGGAATCCGTCGGGCGAGGCCACAATGAGCAGACGCGCGCTTGCGATCTGTGCTGCATCAAGCACGCCCCTCGCCGTGGCGTCTCCGTATACCGCCCGAACACCGCTACGCTGGAGGCTCTCAACCCGCAGACGATCGCGCTCCACGACGATGAAGGGCAGCCCCTCGCTCTGAAGAAGGGGTGCGATCACTCCGCCGACGCGACCGTGGCCAACGATTACCGCGTGTTCGCTCAGTACCGATGATTCTCTTGCTGAGACAAGCTTGGGTTCACGCGACCGCTCGAGAAAGCGCATGACGCCTTCCTGTGTCCTAAGCACTCGTAAGATCATCGGTATGCCAGCGAAGATCGCAGGATTGAGCGTGATCGAAAGAATAGCGCCGGCGAGAATCAGGTCGCGCCCCTGCGTCGGCAACAACTCGAGGTTCACGCCGAGAGCGGCCAGAATGAACGAGAACTCGCCGATTTGAGCCACGCCCGCGGAGACGGTAAGGGCCGTGCTCACGGGGTATCGGAACGCGAGCACGAGCAGGAAAGCGGCTACTGAGTTGCCGATAACGACTACGAGCAGCACGGCGAGAGCGGCCAGTGGCTCGCGCAACAGTATCGTTGGGTCGAACAGCATGCCGACCGACACGAAAAACAACACGGCGAATGCATCTTGCAGTGGCAGCGAGTCTTGTCCCGCTTTATGGCTGAGATCCGACTCGCTGAGGATCAAGCCCGCGAAGAAGGCGCCGACCGAAAAAGACACGCCAAAGAGCGCCGCTGACCCTAACGCGATCCCGAGTGCGGCCGCCAGCACCGCAAGCGTGAAGAGCTCGCGCGATCCCGTGCGCGCCACGTGCATCAAGACCCACGGCACTGCACGCGTACCCACGATGAGTGCGAAGGCGACGAAGATCGCAACCTTCGCGAGCGTGAGCGCGAGCGCCATCCAGAGATCTGCACCGGGGGGACGAGCCTGCGGGCTCAACGCCCCCCCGAGTGTGTCGGCCAACGCCGGTAGCAACACAAGCGCAATCACCATCATGAGGTCCTGCACGATGAGCCAGCCGACGGCAATACGCCCCTCGGGCGAGCTGACCGCGTTGCGCTGCTCGAGCGCCCGCAAAAGCACGACGGTGCTTGCGACCGAGAGCGAGAGTCCGAAGATGAATCCTGGTCCCGGTTCCCAACCCCACAGTGACGCCATCGCGGCGCCGAGAAGCGTGGTCAATAGCATCTGCGCAATTGCCCCCGGGATCGCGATGCCACGCACGGCCATGAGATCCTTGACGGAGAGGTTCAGGCCCACGCCGAACATGAGGAGGATCACGCCGACCTCCGCGAGTTGACGTGCGAGGCTAATGTCGGCGACGAAGCCGGGCGTGAACGGTCCAATCAGCACCCCAGCGAACAGATATCCGACGAGAGGCGAAATCCTCAACTTCCACGCCAGAAAGCCGAGCGCGAACGCGAGCACGAAGGCAATGGCGATCGTTGTGATCAGCGTCGTCTCGTGCGGCATGTAGCGTCAATCCTCATCGATAAGGAAAAAGGGGAGCCTCGATAGACGCACGGCTCGTTACTGTATCGCGTCACGGACTGGACGGCTTGCCAGGGTCACCGCCTCGCCAATCGGGGACGGTTGCGACGTCACGGCCTCATTCGGCGCCATCAGCAATCGCCACAAAGACTCCGATCCCCCGGCCCGGCGTTTTCAGGAACACTCTCTTCACTGCAACTCCGCGACAGCGCGCGCAGCTTCCTCGATCGCTGCGTGCGCATAGGCGCTCCAGGCGGCATCGGAATTCGCGATCGCGATACGTCCGACTCGCTGACGCGCAACGGTCTGCAAGGAGAGATCCTGCTCCTTGTCGAACAGGCTGTTGAAGCCGTACGCGTAGCCATGCGCCCAGCGATACACGCTGATGGCCGTAATGTCCCGGTCCGGATCGAATGCGCGGCGGCCGAGAATGCGGCTGAGTTCGCCTGCGGCCTGTTGTTCGAATTTCTCAAAGCTCGTCTGATACAGGCTCGCGCGGCCAGACCGCCACGCGGCGCTCTGATCAACGCTATTGGCGCGGATGGGCACATGAACCAGATGCAGGATCATGGGATCACGCGGTGTGCTCGCGAAACGATAGCTGCCGAGGCTCACCGGATAATCGAGCTTGATGCGCGAGTAGAAACCCATGGGATTGGTCACTTCATGCACGCCCGCCTCCACCCACGGCTGCCAGTTGCGCACCGCCAGCTTCACGTACACCAGCGGCGCCTTGACGGCGCGAGCCAGCGCCGCCCTTTGTTCGCGTGGCAGCTCCTGCGCTACGTACGGCAGCATCGTGTTGTATCCGGCGTATATGACGTGCCTTGCCGATGTTCGCCTGAGGATTCCATCGTGGATATAGCCAACGTCTGCGCGGCTGTTTGGAGTGTTCGCCAGGGCGACGACTGTGCTGTTCAGGCGTAGTCGCGTCGGTGCATTCGCTGCGTCGAGGCGCGAGTAATCGAAAGCCGCCATCACGATGTCTTCCATCGTCGTGCCCGGCGCCGCATCCGGGATCAGCTTGCGCACGAGCAATCGAGCTATGGAAGCGTTGCCGTCCGGGAAATGATAGATGTACGGCTCGTCCATCTTCGCCGAGTCTGGCGCAGACACGGGCAAACCCAGACCATCGAAGCCAGGGTATCCCGTGCCGGCGGCTTCGAGCGCGGGCAGCAAATCGATACCCACCGCGAAGAAATCGTGCGGTCGCTTCTGGAACACCTTGACCGCCTGCGCACTCAGACGCCAGTAGCGGCTCAGGAACTCGTGGTAACTGATCGACGCCAGCGTCGCCATCTTCTGCTCGACGGACTTTCCCGGCCAGAAATCGCGGGCTTGCGTATAGAGCGCAATCAGGCTCTCGCGTGCGTCGACATCGAGTGGAAAATCGTTGATGAAGGCGCGCACAGAGCGCGCGTTCAAACGATCCCGAGAGATATCATCCGCGACCATTCGTGTCGGATCGCCGGTGACGAGCTTGTCCACGCCAAAGGCTTCGCGCGTGAACAACACGCCGCGCGACAATCCGAGCCCTGGATACAGTGCGCGGTGGAAGGCGCTTTCGAAGCGGCGAAGATCGATTCCCAGATCCTTGAGTAACGCCAGCGCCTGTTCGCTCCACAACTCCCCAGGTGATTGAATGGACTCACTGCCGCCATAACTCAGAAGAAGCCTTTCGCCCACGCGCATCTCGCAACGTCGTGCGTGCCCACCGAAGTCATCGTGATTGTCCAGTATCAGAATGCGTGCCGCAGGATCGAGCCTGCGAAAGTAATGGGCCGCCGCAAGGCCGCTGATTCCGGCGCCGACCACGACCAGATCCACTTCACCTTCGGACGCGAGTTGCTCAAACGCAAAGCGCTTGCCGTCGCGCAGCGCATGCGCCGCTGCATACGAGGCGTCCGTACTGCCGCGCATCCCAGTGAGCGCCGGCGGATACACAGAAGTGTCAGCCGCTGCGTGCAACCACCGCGCGGGTCCGAACCCTGCGCCGATCGCAACAGCGACGCCATTCAGAAAATCACGCCGAGTGATTCCTTCCCGCACGAGAGCTCCGGATGAGAATCCGATCGCCAGAAACTCTATTTTGCTCTTCGATGCGCGAATCCGGGATCCCGACGATTTTCTGGTGTCGACTCCGACGCGGCCGCAATGAAGAAGACCCGCGCTTGTCGCGGGCGGCGCGCAGAACCTGGTCCGCGCCATCGGCGATCTGCACGAGAAGATGAATGTGATTGGTCATCCAGCAGTACGCGTGCACGCGTGCTGCGAACCGAGCGATGATCTCCGCGACGATCTCCTCTCCCGAAGTTGTTCGCCTCGCCGGCGCCGCTCGACAGATCCACTCCTCGATAACTTCACAACCTAAACCCGGCGCCCTCTGACCTTCAGCGGGATACAATCACGGCAACTGGCGATCGGTATCTGAGTTGGGCAGCGATCATCGTGCCGTGACAACTTAACCGCACATGCTCTTCATCAGCCACAGCTCGAAAGACGTGCAGGTGGTCGAGGCCCTCGTCGACTTGTTCCGGGCAGCCCTGCCGCTTGCGCCTGAGAACATTCGCTGTAGCAGCCTGGATGGGTACCGACTCCCAGGCGGTGCAGACATCGATATTCACCTCAGGCGGGAGGTGCCGGCAGCAGCGGCTTTCGTTGGCGTCATCTCGCATGACAGCCTTCGCTCAACCTATGTCTCTCTTGAGTTCGGCGCCCGCTGGGGAGCAGGCAAGAGGATCATCCCGCTGCTTGCCCCCGGTGTGCGTTCGACCATCCTACAGTGGCCGCTGGCTGGTCTGAATGCGCTTTCATGCGCGAGCGCCGCACAACTGCATCAGCTGGTTGCAGAAGTCGCCGGAGCCCTTGGTGTGCCTGCCTATGGAGCCTCGGTGTACCAGCGCGAGGTGGAGCGTATCGGCGTGCTTCCTCCAGCGCCGGGCGAGGTGATCGTTCCGAGTTATCTCGCCGAAGAGTTGAAACTGGATTGGCCCACGCGCCGGCAACGGCTGCCCGCGTCGCAGAGGGACGTTCTGGAATATCTGGAGTCCGAAAGTAGCAGGCGCGCAAGTGTGCCGCAGCAGGATCTTGAAGCAAAATTTCGCTCCAAATTGAAGTCAATCTACTGGCGCCTGGAAGCGCTGTGCTGTCTCGGCTTCACAGAGAAGGAAGTAACGGATTTCCACGACAGTACACCGAGGTACAACTATCGCCTTTCAGGCGAGTACAGCTCGTCGCTAGGGCGCCGGCCTTGAAAAGTGGACGCGCGCGCGTGGATCGCTTGGCTGATCGTGCCGGGCCGAGGGTTCGAGGTTTGCATCAGGGAAGTTGCAGAAACCCACGAAGCCTCGGCCCGGCGAGCCAATGGCGCGATACAAACGGGAGTCATCATGGCTAAGCGCAAGATCCTGACCATTCACCACGGAGAGGCTGCTGGTTTTTTCTAACGAGCGCACGATCGACACACCGGCGGAATCCAACGTCGAGTACCTCAGCTCGTTGAAGTACCACGGCGTGCGCATCGTGACTATCTCTTCCAGATACACGCGTTGGCCGTCCTTACTGACCGCGATGTGGCCATCGCCTAACAGCCGAGCGGAGAACCTTGCGCCGCTCGCGACGTCGAAGACATCGCCGATCGATCCCGACAGCAGCAGCGGATGACCTGATGGTCTCGCGTACGCAATCTCGCCCAACTCGGAATCGGAGAAGTGCGCGGCGCTATAGGCGTACGTTCGGATCACGGCGCCCGTGGTCGGATTGATCGCCAGCGCGCTCTGCTCATTGGCGTTGACGGCAAACAGCGTGAGGCCGTCGGAGCTGAACGTCATCGGTCCCATATTTGTGCCGACGTTGAGCGTGCGCACCAACTCGCCAGTGTAGACGTCGTACACCGAAATGCTCGTGCCGCCGTTGTGAGCAAACACGAGGGGCTCGACGGGATTCGCGACGATGTAGCGCGCCGCCACGCTCAAGGTCAGGTCCTGCGGATCGTCCTCGCCGATCCACAATCCGACGCGGATCGATTCGTCATTGACGATGCGCGCGTCGCCGGATGAGACGGTGACGGTTGCGACGTGCAGTTCACCGGCTGCGAGTGAGCCCGGCGTCGCGGTCAGCGTGAGCGCCTCCTCGCCCGAGCCGGATGGCGTGACCGACAGCCAGCTCTGATCTGAACTTGCCGCCCAGGCAATGTCACGCTTCTGGGAATTGAAGATCCGCAGGCTGCGCGTCAGTACGCTGCGGCCCGGAAAGGATGCGAACGCAACGCCATTTGCAGACGCCCACAGGCGCTGTTCATCGACGCGCAGCGTCGCCGGCACATCGGCTGTGATGTTCACGCCCTGAACGGCCGTTGTGAGGCGCAGTGCCGACGGTTCGAGGTTTGCTTCAGCGAAGTTGCAGAAACCCACGAAGCCTCGGCCCGGCGCCGCTTCGCTTTGCACGGCGATACTGCCGCGGTGATGGGCGTCGAGAATCTGAAGGGAACGCACAAGCGCAGGTACGGTGAAATGGCCCTGCGGTTTACCCTCTCGACCGCAACTCTTCTTGTATGCGAGTTGTGCGCGTAATTCTTTCCTGCAGGCGGGCGTAAGGCAAGGAAGAAAGCCGCAATCGGGCGCGCGGCAGCGCCGGGCCTAGCGGCTAGCGATTGGCGGTTGGTTCAGAGCGCGCACAGGGTTGCGTGCCGGGGCGTATCGGGTTGTTGGATGATGTCCCCCGAATCAGGCATTGGTTCGCGACGATAGTGAGTGCACATTGCGACTCACTCTATAACTCGAGTGAGACCCGCAACTCACATATTCCCGATACTCCCGACCCGGCGCCCGAAGTGCTTGTGCGTGCGTTCGCGCCACACGCGAACGGGATGCACCGCCGAGCGGCAGCGCCTTTCCTGACGCATCTCTCATCGGACGACTAGTCGGTGAGCTGAATTCCCATTACCGCACTGAGGATTTCAACGATATCCTCATGCCCCTCGCTGCGTGCCTTGTCGAGGGCAGTCTTACCATCGACCGTCGTTGCGGTAACGTCTTCTCCGTTGTCGAGCAGGACACGCACAACACCCGTGTGACCCTTCCATGCCGCATCTATCAGCGGCGTGAAATGGTAGCGGGACTCAGCTTCGTTAACTCTTGCGCCTGCCCTAATGAGGAGCTTCACATTCTCGACACGCCCGCCATAGCTCGACACTAGTAGCGGCGTTGAGTTCTCGGCGTCGGCAATACTCGGGTCTGCCCCATGCTCAAGCAGCAAGATGACAAGGTCTGGACGCGGCAGACTCGCGGCACGATGCAGTGCCGTTTCCCTATCACCGCCGAACCGCCGGTTCACATCCACGCCCTGCGCTAGTGCCTCGCGAACGCGCTCATCGTCGCCCGTTGTCGCCGCTTCCATCAGTGAGCCCTGCCGCATGGCCTTGTACTGGAACCATGCGAACGACCCTGCGCCGACAATGACCGTTGCGATAAGTGCAACCCTGAGTGACCGTTTCAATCCCTTCACCTTCACAAGCAGCGACGGGCGTTGGCAGCTCGTGTCGCATCAAAGCACACGGGTGCAGGCGAGCTCACGGTAGCGGCGCGGCGTGATGCCGAGCAGGCGGACGAACGCCCGCCGCATCACATCGATATTGCCGAATCCCGCAGCCGCGGCGACGTGCTTGAGGCTGCGGTCCGCGCGCTCCAGCTGACGGCGCGCCGCCTCGACGCGTGTCTGCAACAGATACTGCGATGGCGTCGTGCCGACCTCCCGAGTGAACACTCGTTCGAAGTTGCGCATGCTCATCGACATGCGCTCCGCGAGATCCTCCACCGACAGCTTCGTCCGCAGATGTTCCGCGATCCAGATCTGCAGCTCGCGGATCGACGCCATCTCGGACGCCTGCGAGGCGAGCGATACGCTGACCTGCGGCTGTCCGCCGGGCCTGCGCAGGAACAACACCAGCTCGCGCGCCGCTTCGTGCGCAAGCGCGGCGCCGCAGTCCTCCTCCACCCACGCCAACGCGAGATCGATGCTCGCGGACACACCGGCCGACGTATAGATGTTGCCGTCCTTGACCCAGAGCGGATCGTGCTCGACGCGCACTCGCGGATGCCGTGCCGCCAGCTCGCGCCCGAACTTCCAGTGCGCCGTTGCTCGCCGCCCGTTGAGCAGGCCGGCTTCGGCGAGCAGGAAGGACCCGACGCACACAGCGCCGAGCCTGCGCACCTCGGGCGCTGTCTTCCGCAGCCAGGCAGACAGCGTCGCGTCACGCACCGTCCGTGTGCCCAGTCCGCACACGAGCAGCACTGAGTCGCACGTACCCTTGAGCTTGCTGAAGTGATGGCGGGCCATGAAGGTCATGATGCCGCCCTCGCCTTCGACCTTCAGACCCCTCGCCGTGGTCACGACCTCGATCGTGTAGACGGTTCGGCCCGCGAGGCGATTCACCGAGTTGAAGACCTGCATCGGCCCGACCAGATCGAGCTCGTCGACCGGCGGCACGGCGACCACGACGATGCGGCGGCTCCAGGCAGCGCGACGCGACGCCGTTCTCTTCGAGGCTGCAGCCATACGCGCGCCGACTATGCCGCCGCCCCGAAGCGCGGCGCAAGCGCTGGCGGCTCACGATGGCGCGTGCAGGCGGATCTGTGTCGCGAACAGACGTGTGCGCTCCAATACGATCCGGGGACGCAGTTGGGAGAGCGAATCGTGCGTCGTACCTGGATGCTGCTTTTCGGCGTCACGCTGCTCGCCGCCGCCGCGCCGGCCGCCGACAGCGGGCGCGGTCCGTACGCGCGGATCGCGATCCTGCGTCCGCATGACGGCGACACCGTCGACTTCGAAGCAGGCTACACCCGGCACCTCGAGTGGCATCGGCAGGCCGGCGACAAATGGGTCTGGTACGGTTGGAACGTCACCTTCGGCGACCGTCAGCGCTGGTTCGTGTACGCGTCGTTCGGCCACGCGGCTGCCGACTTCGACAACCCGGTGTCCCCGGCCGACGATGAGCGCGACAACGTCGTCAATGTCACACCGCACGCTCAGTTCGCCGGCAATGCGCTCTACCGATTTCTGCCCGAGCTCTCTCGCGGCGCCGGCGAGCCGCAACCGACCGCGCGACTCGAATTCATGATCGTTGAGCTCGTGCCGGGCGCAGAAGCCGCCTTCGAGGCCGCGTTGCGCGCCCGCCAGGCGGCGACACAACAGGAAACTCTCTGGTATCGGATGGTCGCCGGCGGGATCGCTCCGCGCTACGTCCGGCTGCGTCCGCAGGCGACGCTGGCGGCAGCCATCGCGGCGGCGAACGAGCCGTTGCTGCCCGACGCGACGAACCGCCTCGTAGCGAAGACGAGTGTCGAGATTCTCACGCTACGCCCGACGCTGAGCTACGGCCTCCCCCCGACCCGGCCGTGACGCGACCGCGCATCGTCGCCTGCCTCGCCGCGACGTGGTTCATCTGGGGATCGACCTACCTCGCCATCAAGTTTGCGCTGCCAAGCTTCCCGCCGTTCTTTCAGAACGGCACACGCTTCCTGCTCGCCGGCTCGCTCCTGCTGGCGTGGGCACGCTGGCGCAAACAAGCGATGCCGACGCTCGCACAGTGGCGCAACGCTGCGATCGTCGGCACGCTGATGCTTGCTGCAAACGTCGGTGGAGTTGCTTACGCCGAGCAATGGCTCGCGTCCGGCCTGGTGGTCGCCTTCATCGCCATCGTGCCGGCGTTGATCACGCTCGCCAGCGTCCCATTCGGCGTCCGACCGTCGCGCCTGGAATTGGTCGGCATCGCGCTCGGTTTCTTCGGCGTGCTGCTGCTCGTGCGCGGCGCCGCGTTCGCCGGATCGCCGGTCGGCGTGATTGCGATCGTCGCTGCAGCGTTGGGCTGGTCGGCCGGCAGCGTTCTGAGTCAACACGTCCTGCGGCTCGCGCCCGCGGCCGCCGGATTCGCGAGCTCGATGCTCTGCGCCGGCGGCGTCCTGCTGACGCTCTCGCTGCTGGCCGGAGAGACCTTCGGATGGCCCCCGCGGCCGCTCGCCGCCGCGGCATGGCTCTACCTGGCGATCTTCGGCTCGATCATCGCCTACTCTGCCTACATGACGCTGCTGGCGAACACGAGACCTGCGCTGGCGACGAGCAACAGCTTCGTCAATCCCGTCATAGCGATGTTCCTCGGTGTCTCGCTCGGCGACGAAATCGTCACGCGACAAGAGTGGCTCGCCGTCGGCATCATCGTGCTCGGCGTGACGGTGCTGATCCTGGGGCGGCGCTGACCGCGTGTCGCGGTCACGTGTAGTACAGCGTCACCAGGAAAATCAGGAATCGATAGCCGGGCGCCGCTGCCGCAATGACGACGGCGAGCAGCGCCACCTTGCCAATCCCGTCGCGCCATAGACAACGCCGGTCGCAATGATTAGGTACGTCGCGATGACGGCGATCAGAACCGCGAATGTTCCCAAATCCACGAGCAGCGAGCGCAAGCCGGAACTTCCCAGCGACTTCTCAGAAGCGTGAGCAGCAGCAGCACGCACGAGCACAGGAGCAGAAACGCGAGCCGGTGCAGCAGTTCGTGCACCGGATGACTTCGCTGCTAAGTCAGTACTTCAGTTCGACGCGCAGGATGTGTCCCTCGGTCTTGCCGACGTTTTCGACCGTGTGAATCGTCGCGTCGCTCCAGGCGAAGGTGCCGGCCTTGCGGTGGTGGACCTGCGGCTCGCGGCCGTCGACCGTGACTTTGGCGTCCCAGTCCTTGAAATAGACGCTGAGCCCGTGCGGATGGCTATGGCGCGGCTCGATCTTCCCGGGCGCCACGTGGACGTCGAGGATACGGACGAACGAGTTCTCGAATGCGAGCTTGTGGCTGTCGGGCGCGACCTTCACAGGATCGAGCGGGTCGTTCGTCGATTGCGACCGCACCACGGCCGTGGCCGCGATGACGACGACAATGGCGGCAACGCTGGTGGCGAGCCACGTGAAACGGCGACTCATGGGACCTCCTGTCGAATGGGGATGGCGATCTGTGCGGCTCTAGCGTAGCGGACTTCGTGGCGCCGTTCATCGCGCTCCTGGGCTTTCCGGTTTCGGCGATGCCGTGATCGACCTGCTTCGAAAGGACATTGCGTGCCGGGGCGGGAGTATCGGGATTGTTGGGTGATGTCCCGCGAATCAGGCATTAGTTCGCGACGATGGTGAGTCCACATTGCGACTCACTCTGTAACTCCAGTGAGATGCGCAACTTACATACTCCCGATACTCCCGATCCCCGGCGCCACGAAGCGGGCGCTAGCGCTCGTTCGGCGCGCGGCCGCTACTTGCGCACTGATCGCGGACCTGAGAACGTGCCTGACCGTCCGCGCGAACCGGAGGATGCAGTGGAGAATCCCGAAGTTCACACTCCGCACGCCCGGCACGGCGGCCTGCCGCGCTGGCTGGAGCTGACGATCGCTGTAACCGCACTGATCACGTCGATCAGCTCCATCGCCATCGCCGTACATCACGGCCAGATCATGGAAAAGCTGGTTCAGGCCAACTCCGTCCCGTACATGCAGGGCGGCTTCAGCAACGTGACTCCTGAGGGCCTTCGCGTGCTTTCCCTCGACCTGCTCAACCGTGGCGTCGGGCCCGCGCACGAGCAGAGCCTGCGGGTGAAGGTGGGCGAGCGCTACGTGAAGTCCGTGCGCGAGCTGATCGTCGCCTCGCTGGGACCGGACCAGGCGGCCGAGGCGGAAAGCGCCCTCGACCCGATGAAGAATGGAGTGCGAAAGCGGTTCATTCCGGGCGGCGCGCAGCAGTTGGTCTTTCGCATGCCCAGAACGCCTGAGAATGCCCGACACTGGGACCTGTTGAATGGCGCCCAGAGGAAATGGGACGTCGAGTTCTGCTACTGCTCCGTTTTTCAGGAGTGCTGGCAGGTCCTCGGGGAATGGGGAGAGCCCGAGCCCGTCGACTCGTGCCGGCGCGACGAGGCGCGCGAATTCCTGCCCTGACGTCACTCGAGAAATCGCCTCTCGATCGTGGCAATGGCAGTGATGTTCGTGCAGCACCGTCGACTGCGCGACGCCGTGCGGCTGACATGACAACGCATTCGTAAGCCTTCTCAGAGTGATGTCGCGCCGGGTTTCGGTATTTCTGTTTTCAGCGATCGAGCCTTCCTTGCGGGCAGGACGCCCGCGACCTATTGCGAGACAAGAGCAGCGGACGAATCTCCGTTGAACAGGCTCGCCGGAAGCGAGGACTGAGCGGAGCGTGTTTTGAGCAAAGCGAACCACGCAGTGGTTCGTCCCACGCTCCGGCCACCATCAAATATTCGACGCCGTCTTCGGCGTCACCAGGATGAGGTTTTCATATGACTGCATCACCGTTCAGTCAAGATTTTGCGAGTGCTCGCCAGCTGTTCCAGGAGGCCGCCGCTGCAGCGGGTGCTCACCTCGAAAGGCACAGCTATCCGATCCCCGGCCCGCGGGGAGAAAACCTGAGCACAGAAGTTGCGTGGATTGGGCCGCCAGACGCGAAGAACGTGTTCGTGAGCGTATCTGGAACCCAC
>CAVRQU010000009.1:0-180237 GCA_963723505.1 uncultured Gammaproteobacteria bacterium | reverse complement strand
GAAGGCTGACTTCCTCTCTCGACCCATACGGACATCGCTCCCCATGTACCGACGGTTGTCGCCCCGTGTGAACCGTCTTATAAGGAAGGCCAAGAGATGCCCGTTGCCCGTGGACCGTCCTTATCCATACCTGATCCGAGCAGCCGTAACCGCGATCGCGGCCGCCTTCGCGATCTGCGCCGCCGCGGCTGAGCGGGTTGAGCATGCTTCGACGCAGACTGAATTTTCCGCGCCCGCGGCGGATCCCAGCTCGAGCGCCGATATCGAAGCAGCGCTCGCGCGAGTCAACGCAGCCAGGTCTCGCGCCGATGCCGATCCGCTCGCGCTCGAAGATGCGCTGACCGCTCTGGGTGACGCTTTCCTCAACGCGAGTCAGTACGCATCTGCCGAAGCCTCTTACAATGAGGCGCTGCAACTGGCGGAACGGCACGCCGGACTCGAGAGCGAGCGCGTCCTCGCTCCGCTGCTGGGTCTGGGCAATACGCTCGCCGCATCCGGGCGTCACCAGCAAGCCGTTCTTCGCCTGCAGCGAGCGTTGGCGATCCAGCGCTCGCAATATGGACTGTTCGACTTGCGTCAGCAGGACACGCTCAAGACGTTGGCCGCGAGCCTGACTGCGCTCGATCGCACGGCGGAAGCGCAGGATCTGATGATCTACAGGGTGCGCACCGCCGAAAAGACGTACGGCGAAGGAAGCCCGAAGGTCATTCCGGCAGTGTGCGACCTGGGGGATTGGTTCGCCGAAGTCGGCATGTCTCCCGAGGCTCGCATGACTTTTCAGCTGGCGCTCAACATCGCTGGAGACAAGGCGTCTCTGAACGCCCCGATTATCGTTGAGCCCCTGAGAGGCATAGCCCGGACGTACATGCGCAGGATGAGTTATCCGGAGTCCTGGCTGCGCCCGCGGTCGCGGCCGGCCTGCTTCGCCCCGAACCAGTGGTGTCCGTTCGGCCGCGCCGACGTCGAACCCAGGGAGCTCAACCGGGAAGGCGAGCACGCGCTGCAACGAGCATTGCGGATCCTGGAGGCAGATCCGGGCGCGTCGCTGCAGACGCTGATCGAAACGCTGATTCAGATGGGCGATTGGCGCCAGATCAAGAAGGCTCCGCGCGAAGCGCTGCCTTACTATCAACGCGCCTGGAAGCTCATCCACGAGGCTGCGAGTCTGTCGAACTGCGCGGCCACAGCGCTGAACGTACCGGTGCGCGTCTACTATCCGACACCGCAGATCGTGAGTGATGTCCCTGCGGTGTCCGCGGAAGAAATGCGATCCCACTACGTGCAGGTCGAGTTCACCGTCGCCGCTGATGGGTCAGTCCGGGACGCGCGCATCGTAGATCACGACACGCGCGAGCAATACGCGCAGGAGATTTTCGATGCAGTTCGTGCTTCGCGCTTTCGGCCGAAGTTCATCGATGGACAAGCGGTCGCGGCGACCGGGATCACGTATCGCGAAGTCTTCTGGACGGCCAAGTCGCGGAAATGACCAGGATGCCCGGCTTCGCCGCCGCGGCGCTGGCCGCGACGTGATCGGATCCCAGCGGGGGCGTGAGGCTTCCAATGTCCGCTTCTGGGCCGAGAGGAGACATCCTCGTCCAGGCTCACATGTTCCTTCGTTCTGTCGCGGACCATTTCTGTTTTCGACTACTGCCCAAGCGCGGCCTCAAGCGCCTGATCGGCGCTGACGGGGATGTCCGGCGTCACGCCAAAGCCTTCCAGGCGCCCATTCCTGATTGAGTAGTAATCTGCGATCGGCACGCGCAGGTGAAAGCCGCCGGGAATGTCGAACAGTTTCGACGACAGCACGGCGCCGGGAGTCTTCTCGCCGATAATCTTCGCGCGGCCGATTGATTTCAGGGCGTCGGCGGCGATTTCCGCTGCGCTGATTGAGCGGGCGCTGGTGAGCACGAAAACCGGACCCTGAAAGAGCGGCTGCATCGGATCGATGCGATAGCTGGTCAGCGGACGGGTCAGCACATCGGACTGAAAGGCTCTCACGGAATATCCTTGCCACGGCTTGGCGGAGGGAAAATCCGCGGGACCGGGCGGCATCTGATGATCGACATACCATGAGCCGACGACGAAGACGCCGGTGTCGAGCGGTTTGTCAATGAGATGTCCGACGAGAGGCACGACCGCAAACGCGCCGCCGTCATTGCGTCGCAAGTCGATGATCAGCTTTTCTGCCTTGCGTGCGACGATCTCGCTGTAGGCCGCGTCGATGGCCTCGATGGTGTCGGCGCCGCTCATCGTGTTGACGGTCAGAATGGCGGCGGCGCCTTTCCATGCGAGCGTCACAGCGTCGGCGCCGGCAACGAGCGTGTCGAGGCGCGCGATACGATCCGCAGCGGATTCCTGGGCCTTCTGCAGCCCCACGTGCGAAAACGGCCCCTTTCGCCAGATCGCATTAAACCCATCCATGAACTCATCGGCCGACGCTGCCCGCTCGCCGAGCGCGATCACGTCTTTTTCGATCTGGCGATACACATCGCTATCGAGCTCGGCGCGATGGTAGTGGTTCGCGCGAATGGTGTTGTTGATCGCTACGGCGGCCTCGCGAAAATTGCTGCGCTGCCCCGCGGCGTCGGAACCGATGCTGGCGATCAGGGACATAGCCGCGGCGAGCAGAAGGCGTCGATTCATGGGGCTCTCGTTACGTTTTCACGGAGTAGAGCGATAGATGCAGGAGACGACCAGAACGTTTGCACGGCCGCGAACGCCTACGCGATCCGCGCAGGAATTGAGAACCCAATGACCCAAAGCGGCCATGTCGCTCAGAAAGTAAACCGACCCTCTAGCGATGCAGACGACTTGGCATGGAAGAAGTTGTACCCAATGTAGCCGTCTTCGTTAGTGGGTGCTCTCGCGTCGAGAACCACAAACTGGAGCGGACCACGATCATGTTGGCCGACCATGAACCGTAGCGCGAACTGGCCACGCTTTTGACGCGATAGGCAATCGGGCCTCTTCGGCGCCCGACGCACGCGTATGTCCCGCACATGACCGCGCGGCGTTTCTGGAACCCGATCGAAAGTGGTGAGGATCAGGTCGACCATTCGGCATCTCCAAACGGAAACTTTGAACGCAATTCATTTGAACGGTTCGCCAATTTCTTCTTCCTGGGCCTTTAAAAAGTCGTTGACCGGAGTATGGCCGCATGTCCGCTCCTGGCCGAGGCCGTGTGAAAACTCACAGCCACGTCGAGCGTCGAGATGGACCGGCAACTCGCTGACAGCACTGTTTGATTGAGGCGGGCTGCGATCAGGCGCGCAGCGCCTCGATCAGCGGTCCCGTTCCCATGATTTTCATCACTCGCTTCAGGTTGTAAGCCAGCACGTGGAGGCTCATCTCTGCGCTCACCTTCGGTAGCCCTCGACACAAGAAGTGAGTGGCGCCCATCCAGGCCTTGATCGTGCCGAACGGATGCTCAGCCGTGCTTCGTCGCGCCTGCATCGCCTTTGGGTTGGCATCGAGCCGGCTCTCCATCTCGTCGAGTACGTGCTCGTGCTCCCATCGGCCGATGCGCCTGTAGGCCGCCGTGGTGCACTTCGCGCGTAGTGCGCACCTAGGACAGGCCGACGACCAGTACTTGTGGATCGCCATGCCTTTCTCGACGCTGGTGAAGCGCCGGATCGCGTACTCGCCCGCCGGGCAGCGGAACGCGTCGCGCTCACGGTCGTACACGAAGTCGCTCTTGTCGTAGCGACCCTCGGCCTTGCTGTTCGAGGTGAGTACCTTCGGCACCAGCGGCACGATCCCGGCGTCGTGGCAGGCTTTGATCTCCTCGCCGCTGTAGTAACCGCGATCAGCGAGCGCGGTGAGCTCGCCCGTTCCGAGCGCCTCGCGCGCCGCCTCGGACATGCGTTTGAGCTGATGGCGGTCCGAGCCGACGTTCGTCACCTCATGCGTAACGATGAGGTGATGTTCGGTCTCGACCGCCGTCTGCACGTTGTAGCCGACGATGCCGGTGCCTTTGCCTTGGCTAGCCATCGATCGAGCGTCCGGATCGGTGAGCGATACCTGGCCGTCCGGTGAGGTCTCCATCCGAGCCTTGAGTCCATCGAGTCGGCTCATCTCATCCTTCAACGTAGCGATCCGTTCCTTCAGGCGCGCCGCCTGCCGTGGACTGCTCGGCGTCTCACGGCGGTCCATCCGGTCGAGCTGCTCGAGGTACTCGGCGATGCTCTGCTCGATGAGTGTCATCCGCGTCGCCATCTTGCCGCTCGTGAAGTTGCGGTCTCGGTGGTTCACCGCTTTGAACTTGCTGCCGTCGATGGCCACCGTTGCTTCGGTGAAGAGGTTCCAGCGGCGGCAAAGCACGATGAACTCGCGGCAGACGTTCTTGATGGCGGCCGTGTTGGCAGATCGGAAGTCGGCGAGTGTCTTGAAGTCGGGCGCCAGACGGCCCGCAAGCCACATCAGCTCCAGGTTCCGTCTGGCTTCTTGCTCCAGCCGACGCGAGGACTGGATGCGGTTGAGATAGCCATACAGATAGATCTTCAGCATCGTGCCTGGGTGATAACCCGGCCGACCGGTCGCCTCGGCTTCGACGCCGTCGAAGCCGAGCGACGCGAGATCGAGCGCTCCCACGAACGCGTCAATCACACGGACGGGGTTCTCTTCGCAGACGTACTCGTCGATCGTCTCGGGGAGCAAGGTGCCTTGAGATCGGTCGGCTTCATCGATGAACCGGCTCACGGAGAATCCTCGAGCGGGAACACGGGCTGATGCTAGCCTTTAGACAAGAGTTTTCACACAGCCTCGGCCAGGAGCGGACATTTTCGGCCACTCCTTCGTACCGCCGCCGGCGGTGTAACCTAGGCAGAGGTCATCGCCGAGTGAGAATGTCGTGCAAGCCATTCGTGGACTGCATCTGGTCACCATGCCCCTGACGCCACTGCGGTTCATCGGCGTTGCCGGGGGCCTGAGTCTCATCACAGCGACCTACTGCCTGGCTCACGGGCTGGTAGCGAAGGACGGCGTCTGCTTACCACTCTCGCTGGCATCAGGTGTGACGTCGACTCTGCCTTGGTCGTGTGCGTGGGAAGGGTTGAAGCGGCTGAGCGCGCAACCGGGTGCGCAACGTCTGCGCCCGCTGCTTGTTCCTGCGATCCTGATCGCTGCGCTCGTCAGTTGCGCCGCGCTGGAACATGCGCTGTCGGCGATCTACTCCTCCAACGACTCCGCCTCGCTCGCGGAGATCCTCTATCGCCTGCTGCCGATCCCGCTGGGTATCGGCGCAGCGACGCTGCTGTTGCTGACTTCACCGTTCATTCGTGGTGAGCAGGCTGTGTCAGGCGCTGAGATTGCTACGGACGCAGCGTCGCCGACGGAGCGCCTGCGGCGGCTCCAGACCGAGCCGGTTCTGAACGTCCCCACCCGACACGGCGTACTCGCGGTGCGGACCTGCGACATCGAATATGTCAGGGCCGCGGGCAACTATGTCGAGCTGATCACGCACGATCGAACGTTGCTGATGCGCACGACCCTGTGCGATCTGGGCGGGCAACTGCGCGCGGTCGGATTCGTGCGCGTGCACCGTTCGCTTCTCGTCAATGCCCTGCACGTCGTAGCCACTCGCCGTGCTCCGCGCGGCCGGCGACTTGTCCAACTTCGCTGCGGTGCGGAGCTGCCCGTCGGTCGCCAGTTCCTCGACAACACGTGCACTTTCATCCCAGAGCCGCCCCCATAGGCCACGTTCGTCACAACCGCGCACCGTTCGTCCCAGGGCGCTTGATCGCGAGGCGCCGCGACGCTGAAGTGGCGCGAGGTTTGGATCCGCTGTTCGAGCGACGTACCTATGAAACTCGCACCTTCCTTCTATCGCAGTGTGGCGGTGTGCTCGTTCCTGTCCGCCGTCACGACGCTGCTGCTGGTCTACCTGCCGGACTTCTATCGGCCTGTGGAAGGGTTCGAAGGACGCATGACGCGCGTCCACGATCCAGCGTATGTGCTGCGATCGTGGGTGTACTTCGTGCATCCGTTCATAACGTTTGCGGCGGCGCTGGGAGTTGGGTTGCGAATCCGCGCCCTGCGCTCCGCGGCTGCAATCATCGGCTTGGCGGGCTTCGCGCTCTGGGCCTGCACTGAAGCCGGACAGCAAACGCTGACGCTGTTCGCCTTCGACAAATGGCGAGCGGCATACTTCGCCGCCGACGAGGCCACGCGCGCGATCATTCGCACCAATGCTTCGATGTACGATGGTCTCTGGGACGCGCTCTACTTCCTGCTGCTGACCGGCTTTGCGATCGGCAATCTCTCTCTCGGTATCGCGCTGGCGGGCGCGGGGCGCGGCGTCACGCGTCTCGTCGGCATCTTCTTCTTCGCCGCCGTCGCACTCACGCTTCCGTACATGACTGGCGAGTTGCAGTGGGGCAGGTTGCCGGAGCCGCTCGCCAGCCAACTGGAGCTATTCATCCAACCGCTCGGTCGCGCGCTGATCGGCCTATGGCTGTGGAGCGCCGCGTACGAAGAAGCCCCGCTGCCGACGCGCTTCCGCTTTGCTTCATCGTCGGCATGATGTATCCGGAGCGCCGCGGATGCCGAACGGCCGGTGTCCGCTCTCGGCGGTGAGTTCAACTGATCGACGCAACACTTTACCTTTCGATGCGGAGGTGGAGTGTGAAGCGGCAAAGACGGAAGCGTTGTCATTACACGGCGGCGCAGAGCGCCGAGATCTGGGAGCGTTGGCAGAAGGGTGAAGGTCTCAAGTCGATCGGCAGAGTTTTCGGCAAGACATCCTCCTCGATCTTTGCGCACATCAGACCAACTGGCGGCATTCGACCGCCGGCGCGACGACGCTCCGTACTGGCGCTGACGCTGGCCGAGCGCGAAGAGATCTCCCGCGGGTTGGTGAACGGTCATTCGTTGCGCGTCATCGCTTGCGGCCTGGGTCGTGCGCCTTCCACGGTGAGCCGGGAAGTTGCTCGCAACGGCGGCCTCTGCACCTACCGAGCTGCTGCTGCCGACCAACAGGCTGGGCGGCGAGCACGCCGCCCTAAGGCGTGTAAGCTGGCTACATATCCGCATCTTCGGCGGGTTGTTGCAACGCTGCTCCAACGCAACTGGTCGCCGCAGCAGATTGCCGGATGGCTGAGACTCAACCACACCGAGGACGAGGCGTTCTGGGTGTCGCACGAGACGATTTATCGCAGCCTGTTCGTGCAGACCCGTGGCGTACTGAAGAAGGCGCTGATCGAGCATCTGCGCACGCATCGCGCGATCCGACGTTCGCGGCATGCCACGGCGAAAGCCGACACGCGTGGGGAGATCCCAGACATGGTCTCGATCCGCGATCGTCCTGCTTCTGTGGAGGATCGCGCTGTCCCAGGACACTGGGAGGGTGACCTACTGACCGGCTCCTCGAACAGCTATATCGTCACGCTAGTCGAGCGGCAGACGCGTTACGTGATGCTGGCGAAGCTCGCCGCCCGTGACACTCGCTCGGTCATCGATGCGTTGATCAAGCAGTCGAAGCATCTGCCGGAGGAACTCTACAAGTCGCTGACTTGGGACCGCGGCAAAGAGCTCACTGATCACAAGCGCTTCACCATGGCGACCGATATCCAGGTGTACTTCTGCGATCCGCAGAGTCCGTGGCAGCGAGGCTCGAACGAGAACACCAACCGCTTGCTGCGACAGTACTTCCCCCGAGGGACTGATCTATCGGTGCACTCGCAGGCGACGCTCAATCGCATAGCCCGCGAGCTCAACGAGAGACCGCGCAAGACGCTGAGCTACCATAGCCCAGCTGAACGATTCCAAGAGTGTGTTGCGTCGATC
Organism: uncultured Gammaproteobacteria bacterium; assembly: GCA_963723505.1. Lineage (GTDB taxonomy): Bacteria > Pseudomonadota > Gammaproteobacteria > Steroidobacterales > Steroidobacteraceae > Steroidobacter. The sequence goes on along the minus strand of CAVRQU010000009.1, from coordinate 172,455 downwards.
GATTGAAACGACCGCCAAAAGCGGTCGCAGCAGGCGAGGGGAAATTTCCCGAGAGCGGACGTTCAACGTTTGCGCTCAAGCGCGTGCGTCTTCGCACGAGATCTTCCCCACTTTAGTTGACACCTCTGTGGGATAAATGTCGTTCATATGTTGCGGGCGCAACGTAACCAATCGATGAGTGCAGTCTACGCTCGTTGTAGAACCGGATGTACTCCTGACCACTGCATCCTTGAGCTGCGTTTCGTCTTCAAACGTGCGTCCATGGATCAGATTCCGATTTCATCGAGTGATAGAAGGATTCCATGTGAGCATTGTCGTTCACTCGCTCGTTCATGCTCTGCACGATTCCCAGCTCCGCCAGCCGCTCCCGAAAGACATAGCCGGCATACTCGGTGCCGCGATCGCTGTGAAAGATCAGCCCCGCCGCGGCCGACAACGATGCACGGCTCGATCGAGCGCTTGCAGCGTCAATCTCACATCCTTCTTCGGCCCGAGGCTCCACCCGATCACCCGCCGCGTGCACCGATCCATCACCGTAGCCAGATATCTCCAGGTCGCGCCCAGCTTCAGGTAGGTGATGTCTCCCACCCACACTGCATTCGGATTCCCCGACAGCACCTTCAGTCGCTGCTTCGGGATCTTCTCGAAGAACCGATGCACTCCCGGGTTGCGTCGGTAGATCTTGGCCGCTCGCGCCCGGATCTGATGCTTGCGCATCAGCCGCGCTACGCGATTCCTGCCTACCCGCACGCCCCGGATGCACAACGCCCGCTGAATTCGCGGACTGCCGTACGTCCCATGGCTATCCGCGTGCACCCGCTCGATGCATCTGAGCAGCTGCGCGTTCCGCTCACTACGCTCGCTCGGGCGGCGCTTGCGCCAAGCGTAGTACCCACCTCGGGTCACCTCGTAGAGTCGGCACATCATCGCGATCGCGTGCTGCGTGCGGTTTGCTTCGATGAACTCGAAGACTTCTGTCTTCGTTCGGAAGCAAACCGGATGGCTTTTTTTAGGATCGCGTGCTCCTCCTGAAGCAACTTGTACTGCCGCTCCACTTCCCGCAGCCGCTTCAGCTCCGCCTTCCTCTGCGGCTCAAGGTTCACTCGCTTGGCCACGATCTTCCCCTCGCGCACTTCCTTGCGCCATCGTGACAGCATGAACGGGTGGATATCCAGAGAACTGGCGACGTCCTGCATCAACACGCCCGGAAGCCTGCTCAATCCAACCGCCGTCGCTTTGAACTCGTCGCTGTACTGATTGATCTTCCTCAGCAGCGTTCTCGCCATCTCACACCTCCGATCTCGTTAGCTCGAGGTGTCAACTATATCGGGGGAAGATCCCACGTCGCTTGCAGCGCGTTGTTATGCGATTTGCAAGCCACGGCACGTCTTATCTGTTCAAGTCGTCGGACGCAGGTGTTCTGAGTTCAAGAAATAGACGAGAAAGCTGTTCCGGTTCAGTGACCATTGCGTCGTGACCGGTCGCCAACTCCAGATACCGCCAAGCCTTGTCTGTCTGAAAACGTTCGGCGAATTGCCCGAACGGGCCAATCGCCGGATTGTTGCAGTAGATATAAGTTCGGGGAATCGCCGTCGCTTTCGGATTGGAAAGATGCACCGCGTCGAGTTTTGTTTTGAAAGGATGCGGATTCAGTCTTGGTCTCACCCAAGCCAGATCGTCGTCTTTTGTCACCCCGAACACTTCCGCCGGAAACGAGGGGAGCTTATAGCCGTCGCCTTCGGCGCGCGCCTTTTCCTTGAACATCGCCAACACTTCCGGCGGCTGGAAATCAGTCAGCGATTGCCCGTCGCCCGGCACAAACGCATCGAGATAAACCATATGCGCAATTCGTTCGGCGGCTTTTTCCGCCACGCCCGCGATGACCATTCCGCCGTAGCTGTGTCCGACCAGGACCACGTCGCGTACATCCTCGTACTCCAACACGCCAAGCACGTCTTGGACATGGGTATCGAGTCCGACATCAGGATTGAGAAGATGCGCGCGCTCTCCGAGTCCCGTGAGCGTTGGCGTGAAGACCTCATGCCCTGCTGTTCTTAATAGCCGGGCCACATGTTTCCAGCACCAGCCACCATGCCATGCTCCGTGGATAAGAAGATAGGTCGTCATATTTCGCCCCCCTCGTTTCGATTGACAGCGTTCTTGATTTGACTGCTCTTACTCTCGATCAAACGCATAACAGGTTTTAGAACGATGCCGGCGTCCGGACATTCTTGTTAGTACTGGCAGCGCTGCCGACGCGTAAGTCACTGGTAAATCAAAGTCCTTTTTTGTGGCTGTCAGTATAACAAGGCCGATAGTGCTGACCGCAGGACAGGTTGTCATGGGCGCCCGAATGTCCGCTTTCAGGCGCTGCCGAGGTCTCCTTTGGGTCGCAAGCGGTCGCGCCGTTCGCGTCTGCTTGCGGCCAAAATCACCTTCGGGACTGTCTCCAGATTGCACGCAAGGTCGGCGACTTGTTCAGTGTTCTGCGTTGGACCAGCATGTGACCGGACGCCCGACATCAGGCGTAGTTGAATGGATACGGAAAGCTTTCAGCGGAGCCGCAGAGCAGGAGCTGGCGCTACGTGGGGGTGTCACATGATTGAAGCCTCGTGCCATTGCGGGTCTGTGAAGATCGATATACCCCGGAAACCTCGCACACTGACGGATTGCAATTGTTCAATCTGCCGACGCTATGGGGCGCTCTGGGCTTATTACCAGGCAACGGACGTTCGCATCCGTGGCGGGCGCACCGCGATGTCATCGTATCTCTGGGGAGAGCGGAGAATCCGCTTCATGCGATGTCAACAGTGCGGTTGCATCACCCACTGGGTGGGAGCAAGGAATCCGCGCTCAGGTCGGATGGGCGTGAATACGAGGAACGTCGACCCAGAGGTCTTGAAGGGCGTGCGCGTTCGTCATCTTGACGGAGCGCAGACGTGGAAGTTCCTGGACTAGTATCAAGGCGCATCAATCCTGGTGACCGGCTGCCCCATAACCGCAGCGAATCGCTGCATCAATGCGTCCAGCGTCGGACGCTACTAACGCGGAGGGGCCGCCGTAAGTCCTTGCAATCGCAGCATCACTCGGCGGCGCCCGACCTATGGCCGGAGTCGTCCGTCCGCGCTCCTGCGTCCCGCGTCAGATCCTGGTTGATCTGTGCAGTCGACTGGTCGATTTCGCCGGCGTAAAGGATGAACTTGAATGGATTGAACTCCTGATATTTTTCCATCAACTTGAGATACGTCGTCCTGTGCAGCGTGGCCAATGTCGGACTCTCCGACAATCGTGAGTGCGTCCAGCGCAGAAGCGCCGCTGCAAGTTCATATCTACCGTCGCTCTGCATGCGTTCGATCGCTGCAGCGAGTTGCGAGTCCGAGATGTCCAGATACTGAAGCGCGTCGCCGTAATCGGCGTGGGTGAGAGCGTCCAATCCGTCCAGGCCGTTCTGCCAGTACCCGCTTTTCTGGTCGAAGACGCGATTGATCAGATTTTCCCGCAGCACGAGATAGGCGAGATGAACGTTCGTGGGACTGCGCGCGAGGGTTGGCGGTATGAGATTGGCCTGCTGGATTTCGCCGCGCTCCTTGCCTTCGCGCATCGCACGCAACACCTCGTCCCGAAGCCAGATCAACTGGACGCGCAGGTCGTTGAGCATCGTTGTAGACGTGAAGATTCGCGTCAGAGGCTGATGCCCATGCAATAGAAGGCGCGGCGCCAGCGCCTCGATCTGCTCGATCGAAGCCAGCAGCCCATCGAGGCCGCCCTCCTCGGTGAATGGAGCGCCGAGGTAGGGCATCAGGACGTCGCCGACGAACAACACGCGCTCCGCCGGCATGTGTATCAGCATCGCGTCTGCGGTCTCTCCGCCGCGCGCAGGCAGCAATTCAAAGGTGGAGCCGCCGACGACCAGATCGGTTCGCTTATCGATCGCCATGTCAGGCTTGTAGCTGAGCACGTCCTCCAGCCGGAATCGCTGACCGAAGAATCGCTGGAGAGTCGCGAGGTTCCCCATGGCGTCGTGCGCGAGCTCCTCCTGGTAGTTGCTGCGACCGATGAATCGGACAGCGGGATTCAGGCGCCGAAAGTATCGATAGCCGCCGACGTGGTCCCAGTGTGCGTGGGTGATCATGACGGTCGTCAGCGGCGGCAATGCAGGAAAGCGCGCGCGCAACGCCTCATGCGCGGCCTGCGCTGAGTCGGCGCGCGTGCCGGCGTCGATCGCGATGAGTTCGCGTCGATCGGCGGAAACGACGAAATAATATTCCGTGAACTCGAAGCCCGAGACGAGATACACCGTGCCGGGCAATAGTTCACGAATGCTCCGGGGCGAGAATGTGTGCCCGGAGGATGCGTCCGAGGCAAACGGAGTAGTGAAGATGACGGGCTTCGTTTCGTTCGTGTAACCGCTGAGCGATTGATAGCGGTGCGCCTCGACGTCGTCGCCTCTCTCACGAGAGAGTACAGCAAGGTGGAAGTACACTTCGCGCAACCAGCCCGTGTGAGGCGCCGCGTCGGCATGCTTCACACACCACAGGAGATCCTCACGTGCAGTCTCCCATTCACCCAGATATCGGGGCGTCTGCGCGCGCACAACGCCGGACATCCAGCGCGCGAGAAACATGTTGCCGCTCGTGAGACGTTTCGCTTCGTCGAGAAATCCGATGGTCTCGCGCATCCAGCCCAAGCGCCGCAGCAGAAAGATCTGCGACGCCTGACCCGCGCGCAGCGACGCTATCGCGGTCAGGTAGTGAGCCTGTTGCGTGTCATCGATTGCGGGCTTGAAACGTCTGAGCACGCCATTGAAGTACTCGACGCCCTCGGCGTAACGGCCAGCGTTCGCGAATTGCGCCATGAGGATGTAGAGCAGCTCCGGGTCCGAAGGCGGACGCAGCTGATTCACATACTTCAGATACGCCAATTCCGGATGGTGGGCGTCGCCCGCCGCCGTTGGTGCTTTGGGTTCGGCGCTGCCGGTCGACAGCAACCCGCTGCAGCAGGCGATCGCTGCGAGGGAAATAACAAATCGATTCACGGCACGGCTCCGGTTGCGGTCCCCGCTTGCTTGCAGAGAGGCGTCGCCTGCTGCCTGGACGATCTGCCAGGAGAGATATTCTGTCCAGGCATTGAGATAAGACTCGTCAGAGTGTGGCGCTGTATCCCCCGGAACCTTCGCCTCTCGCACGTGCGTCGCTCAGCGTGCGTTGCGACCGCCGCCGCAAATCCGCGGAGGTTCGAGAACCGCTGAGCAAGGCGGCGGCCTGCGCGTGCGCATCCGCCGACGTGCGTGCAGGTGAGCGTGGTCCAACCGCAACCGATGCTGTCACTGGACCTCGGGGCCAATGGCCGCTGAGCAACGCTGCCGCACGCGCCTGAGCGTCCATTGCTGATGATGGAGCTGTCGGCCGATGCCTGTACTCATCCACGCTCAACGTTTGCGCGCTTTGTGGGCGACTCAGCAATGCGGCCGCCCGAGCGTGCGCATCGGGTGGACCCGAGGGCGCGGAACTCCGCGCATCGGCTACTGCTGCGGACATCACAAGGATCGCGGGCAGCAGAAGTAAACTTCGTTTCATGGCTCGGTCCCCTCTCGAAACTGGTCGGGTAATTGCCAGTCGCAGGGACTCTATTGGCGCCGCGCGCCGCGCGCTTTCGAAATCCTCAGTCCGGCGCATCGGTTCAGTTATGTGGATATGCAAACAAAATGGAGTCCCGTCGCCGCGTTACAGCGCTACGCTATTCCTCCGTGCCGCGTGCACATCGGGCGCGCGTCGAGCTCGGTGACTTATGGAACCGCAAATTCAATTGGTCAGCGCTGAACTTTTTTCCTTTCAGCCCCACGGCGCCGGCGCAAACCAGATCTGCGCGTTGCTGGGCATATGGCGGCGACACAGGGCTTCGATGCTCGGGATCACTGATGGCGTTGCTCGCCGCCCGGTGAAGAGCAACATCGACTTCATGGATTCGCAACCGGACGATCCAGGGCGAGCGCTCGTAGCGAAGGCGAGAAAGTACCTGAGCGCTCGCCTCGACCAGAAAGTCAGACTCCCTGAGATTGCCGTGGCCATGGGCGTGTCATCCACGCGGCTCGCGCAGACGTTCCGGATCGTTGAAGGCGTGTCTCTTTATCGGTATGCGCTGCGATTGCGACTGATGCGCGCGCTCGAAATGCTGCCGCAGTACGATGACCTGTCGAGGCTCGCGCTCGATGCTGGCTTCTCAAATCACAGCCATTTCACGACCGCGTTTCGGCGGTCATTCGGTTATGCGCCGGCAGTGGTTCGTTCACAAATGAGAGTTCGTCTGGGAAACGCGCATTGAAGCGTTCGTCGTTCCCTTTCCGCACAGAAGCGAACGTTCCCTTCGTATCCTGCGATCCTGACTAGTCGTGAGGGGTATCGAGCACCGGCTCGGAAGGAAGCGGCCGCGGCAGCAGTCTTGGCTGGGCCAGAATGCTCGAAGACATCTGGCGGTGAATTTTCCATTCGCCCCTCACACGCTTCCAGATTTCCAGAGACTGACCGCGGCTCGCCACGTCGCCGTTCGGCAGCTTGTGAGCGAGGGCGGCTATTCTCCAGGCGATATCGCCGGCTATCACGGCCTCCTTGGTTGCAGTCGTGACCTGACCTCTGGCTGCAGATAACGCCTGCTGCCAGGCGTGGCGCGCCGCCTCCCGGCCGCTGACCGGAGCGACGCTCGGATCCAGCAGGACGACATCTTCCGTCGTGAACGCCGCGAGGGCGTCGTCATCGCGCGCGTTGAAGGCCTTGATCCAGGCCTGCGCGGCGCCTTCAAGCGCTGCGCGATCAGCCGCCTCATCTGCAACGGCCAGCGGCGAAATGCCGAGCAGGAGTCCCAGCGCCGGCGCAAGCAAACGGCGAATGTCGATGTCCATGGCTCGCTCCGTGATCACTTCTCAGGTGAGGCGCTCTTGGGAACGTCTGATCCGCCGAAAAAGGTCTCGCAATCGGGGTTCCCGCGAATCGCTCCACCGACACGAGAGACTCCGCAACCGTCGGCGCGACTTCGTGGCGTGTAAAAAAGGCCCGCATCGCAACCGATGCGGGCCTGGATCAGAAACGGCTGACGTCGTTCTATTTCTTTTCGTTCTTCTTACTTCTTCGAAACCGAATTGACTGCGGCTTCAGCGTTGATGAAGCCGAAGCCATCGAGTTGGCTGTAGCCTCTGCCGATCGCGTTGAAGAACTCACCCTGGAAGGTAACGCCGCCTTCATACGCGCCGAAGAAGCTGGCGCCGCCCGGGACGAACTGGCCCGATGGAATCAGGACGCCGCCGCCGAGCAAGTCAGCGGAGTTGCCGCCCGCGGCGCCCGTCACCGGACCCGCTCCATCGGCCTCATCGCGATCCACGCCGAAGGAGAGCACGTCGCCGCTGCTGAACGCGCCCGCCAGGAAGCTGAGATTGAGCTGCTTCCATTGGCCCGCGACTCCCGGCGCGTCTGCCGGCAGCGTGAAGACGTTCGTCACGTCTGTAGTACTGAGACCGAGGGTGCGACCCACCACGAACGGCTGGCCCACCGTCGGCCGCTCGTCGAACACGATCCCGCTCGGCGTCTGGGTCGGGTCGCCGCCGCTTCCATTGATGGAGAGGCTCTGCAGGCGCCGGATGCCGAATTGCGTCAAGGTGAACACATTCGGATCAAACTGGCTGATCGCATTCTGATCGGCCGTTGCACTGACCGCGAACAGATTCCCCGCAGACAAGGCGAACCCCGAAGAGAAGAAAGGATCGAGGTCGTGGCGGAACGCGCTGTCCTGAAGAATCTTCCGCAGCCTGGTCGGCTTGACCGAGCCCGGGCCCCCGGCCGCGTCGAGCACCAAAGCCGCGATGGCGGCTGCATGCGGCGCCGCCGCACTGGTGCCGAAGAAGTTGGGGAACGTATCGGGATCGACCGACGAATCGCCGCTGAAGAATGTGTTGTTGGCGCCGTCCATCGCCGCCATGTCCGGCTTCTGCCGGATCTCCGGATTCTTGAAACGTTTGTTGTTCTTGTCGAAATAGATCGTGGACGGTCCCGGCGACGTAAAGGCCTCGGGTACGAACGGCGCGAAGAATGCGTACGCCGCGACGCCGCTGGCGCCTGCCGCCGAGTTGTGACCGTAGGTCACGGGACCAAGGTAACTGAAGTGCTCCTGCGGATTCACGCCGCTGAATCCGACGTACCGAATCCGGTCCGCGACGTTCGGATTGTTGCTGTTGGGCGTGTTGGCCCGCGCAATGACCATCTCGAGAGGCGCGCCGGGGAGCTGGAACAGCTCGAGCGGGCGGTTCGTGAACAGGTTCTGCTCGGCGCTGGCAAACACGAAGGCGCCGTTGAAAAAGAACAGCAGGTTGTAGTCCGAGAGCACCTGCTCGGCGACTTCGACTTCCTGCACGCGGAACAGGAAATCGCCAGACTGGGTCGGCTGGAAGCTGCCCACGTCGACTCTGTATGTACCCGTAAGCGGCAGTTCGAGAATCAACGACTCCGGGTTCGTCGTCGAATCCACGAACTGGATTGAGTCGCCGTTCGGATCGAACAATTCGAACGTCAGGTCCGGATGGGGAGTGCCCCGCGTGGTGTCCGCATCCACGAAGATTTCAACGAGCTGCCCCGCCGCGCCATTGAACGTGAAGGGGGTGACGCCGCCGCCTGGCGGAACGTTGCCCGTTCCCGCAGCGATCGGCGGTCCGACCGGTGTCGGCGGTTGCGGATCGAAGGGTTCATTCCACTGAAAGACGATTACGCTGCCGCTATTGAACTGGATCCGCTGTGCGATATCGACGTCACTGCCTTCCGCAAAGTTGTGGAAGCCGCCCGCGTACAGCGCCGGGGGCACGTCCGAAAAGTCCAGGCCGGAATCGTCTGCCGCTGACGCAGGCACGATGCGCGGCGTCGAGTCGTACGCCTGCGTCGCCGGGCGGTTGCCAGCCGAAGAGAAATACGCCACCCCCTTTGCGGCCACCTCATCGACCGCTTGCGCGACGAGGCCGTCCTGGAAGAACGGCTCCGCCAGGTAGATGATGTCGTCGACGATGACGTCCGCCTTGAACCCCGCGACGGTGTTGGGGACGTTCGGGAAGCCGGCGAGCGCGCGGATGTTGTTCGCGAAGTTGAGCTCGCCGCCGTTGGCGGTGGCGAATCCGAGGCGCGCTTTCGGCGCCATGTCGTGAACAATCTGCAGCATGGCGCGGCCCTCGTCCGTGCCGCCAGGCGAGTCCTGCACGACCACGACGGGCTCGGTGTTTCCGAAGGGATTGCCTGCACCGGGGAGATCGCCGGTCGAGATGTCGAGCGTCGCGCTGTTCGGCGCCGTGTTGGTGTCGTAGCTGTCAGACATCACGCCGACAGTGATGCCGTCGCCATCGACGTCGGCGATCTTGTCGACCCGGTGCTGCACGACGCCCTGGCTGTCGGTGAGCCCGACATTGGTCATCATCGGGCTCGACGGGACGACGGCGAGCACGCCCTTCTTCCTGGCGATGCTCACGAGCGAAGCGGTCGGCACGTAGGCTTCGATCACGCCCGCACGATAGTTCATGTCCGAAGCCGTGACTTCCACGCCCGCCATGACACGCAGACTCTGGAGGATCGTTGCGGCCGGCGCTTTGCCGTCGAGCGTGATGCGCACGAGCGCGCGGCCCGCCGCGTCAAATTGCACTGGATGGATTCCCTTGATCTCCGGTTCCGCGCTCGCGGCGGATTTCTGCGCGGACGCCGTCCCTGGCGCGCGGCTCGCTGGGGCGGCGATCTGCTCGAGGCCGCCGCCGAGATTTCGCACCGCCTCCTTAGCCTCGACGTGCGCCGGCGAGAACACCAGCGCCGCCGCCGCACATGCCAGAGTGTGCACACCCAGCCGTAGCGCGAACGTTCGCAGCCACGGCAATCCCTCATGAGTTTTCATGAAATGCACTCCGTACTTCTTACCGGATGGTGAGATCGTCCATATACGCCGCATGTCAATGCGGATCGCCTTGTTGTTCTCGGGACGACATTGTCGCGCCCGACGTAAATCGGACCGCCTGACGTGAATATTCACGCCGCGCGCGACGCTACGACATGGGCTCGTCCGATTCAATAAGCGCACCTTACACAGTGCGGCGCCGGCTTTGACTTGAAGTTTTTGCAGTCGGCGACGTCAGGGCCACGGCCGCGACGTTGTGCAGCCAACGCGATTCCGCACTGCTTAGTCCTCAGGCAGAGCGATCGCCCGTTCTCATTGTCATAGAAGCGTAAACATTCGAAGTCCCGCGCCATGCACGCGACTTGTGTCATCGCGTTGACAGAGCCGCGGTACGTAGTTGCGCGATGCTCCTTCTCATCCGGCATTCCGGATGCGAAAGGAGCCTTACGTGTTCAGACCCTCCCTTCTGAGTGCAGCTCTGGTCGCGTTCGGCGTGGTCCTGCTTCTGCTGTGTCGCTGTTCCACAGCGGATGAGTGCACGATCGATTCTGTCCGCACCGACGCCACATTCGAAGCGCGCAGTCTCGGATGGTTGAGAAAGCAAATTCTTGGCTGCGACGGTGTGCGGCCTTCAATCGATAGCGCAGCACGACAGTCAGTCCCGGTGGGGGAAAATCGCGGAACAGGCGCGCGCCGTGAGAATCAGATTGTGGAGAGAGCGCGGTTTTATTGAAGGTGAATTCGTGAAACTTCGTGGTTCAGGCGTAGCGCTTTTTCTCGCCGCATTCGTCGGGGGCGCGGTTCATGCGACGGAGGCGGCGTCCCGATCGACGGCGCCCGAGGTTTCCATTCCATTCGTGCGGCACGGCGGCATCCGTAACTGGGAGGCCGATCGCAATCGCGGCGTCTGGATTCAGGATGTTCATCGCAACTGGTACTACGCGACGCTCATGGCCCCCTGCTTTGGGCTCGACTTTGCAACGAGCCTTGGCTTTGACGCTGGGCCGACGGGCGACTTCGATCGCTTCAGCGCGATTGTCGTGCCGAGAGAGGGGCGGTGTCCGGTGCGGAGCTTCGCTGCGAGCGATGGACCGCCTGGCAAGCAACCGGCTAATACTCCTGCCGAAGACCGCGGCTAGCGAACTCCATTCGCCGCCGACACAACGCGGTGGTAACGTATACGAATGTCGGATCGTCCAGTTCACGGCCGCCGTCAGATTCTTGCAGGCCTTTGTGCGCTGCCCTGGATCAGGATCAGCGCAGCTGTCGCCGGCGCGGCGCCGGTCAGCGATTCGGAACTCGTCGCCTTGCCAGGCAAGAAGCCGTTGATCAAACGCAGCTTCAGGCCGCCAAATTTTGAAACGCCGCTGGTCGATCTACGCGCTGCGTTCACGCCAAATGAAGCGTTCTTCGTACGCTACCACCTCGGCTTCATTCCTGAGCTCGACCCGTCAGCCTGGCGCTTGCGCATCGGCGGCGCGAGTGCACGCAAGAAGATGGAGCTTTCGCTTGCGGATCTGCAGCGCAACTACGAGCGCGTCACGATCGCAGCGGTCAACCAATGCTCAGGAAACCGCCGCGGCCTGTTTACGCCGCGGGCCGCGGGCATTCAGTGGACTCATGGCGCCATTGGGAACGCATCCTGGACGGGCGTGAGGCTGCGTGACTTGCTCGATCAGGCGGGCGTCAATGCAGACGCCCTCGAGGTCGTCTTTGACGGAGCGGACGCCGGCGCTCTCGCCGCCACGCCCGACTTCTCGAAGAGCCTGCCTGTGGACCGCGCACGCGATGAAGGCACGCTTGTCGCCTTCGAAATGAATGGCGAGCCATTGCCCCACTGGCACGGGGCGCCGGCCCGGCTCGTCGTGCCGGGCTGGACCGCTACTTACTGGGTGAAGCACCTCACCGAAGTTCGCATCGAGCCGCGAACGCATGACGGCTTCTGGATGAAATCGGCGTATCGCATTCCGGCGAATGCGTTTCCAGCCGCGCGCTTCCGTTCTCAGGAGAACGATGCGACATGGCCGATTACCGACATCCTGGTCAACTCGCTGATCACGAGTCATCGCGATGGTGATCGATTGCCGCGGGGCGGCGGCGCCGAACTTAGCGGCTGGGCCTGGGACGGCGGCGCAGGAATTCGCGGCGTCGAGATCTCGGTCGACGAGGGTCGTACGTGGCGCGAGGCTGCGCTCGGCGGCGATCTCGGACGCTACGCATGGCGTCAATTCCGATTTCCTGTGGACACGAAGAGCGCTGGCCGCATGACTGCACTGGTGCGCGCGACGAGTCGCGCCGGCGCGCGTCAGCCGGATGCACTCGTGCCGAATCCTTCCGGATATCATCACAACGCTGTGCAGCGAGTGCAGCTCGAGATCGCATGATGCGTCCCGGGAGAACAGCAGGCCTCATCTGCACAGCGCTGCTGCTGACTCACGTCGGCGCAAACGCTGGCGAAGAAGAGATCACTCTCAAGGAAGGCGCCGGGCGCGATCTCGTCGCAAGGAACTGCGTGCTATGCCACAGTCTCGACTACATACCCATGAACGCGCCGGTGATGACCGCCGCCCGGTGGGAAACCAGCGTCCGCAAGATGATCGACAAGATGGGCGCGCCCATCGGCGACGCCGATGCAAAGCAGATCCTGCAATATCTGTCGACCTCGTACTCAGCGGGAAAGTAGCGTCGGCGGCTTTTCATGCATATCTGCATGCCGCGAACCTCGCTGTCGCGGTAGAAGAAATAACGGATCAGATCTCGCCAGTGCGGAAAGACCGCAACGCGCCTGGAATACTTTGATCCGGCTTAGCGTCCTTGGCGATCCTGGCGAGAGTTCCGATGATCTTGTTTTGATCGGAGTATCTCTCGCCAAGGCGCAAAGAGCTCAAAGGTTAACGCATAGGATTCTGCACGCCGCCTGTGGCGGTGCAGCGCAGGGAAAGACGTACGCACGATGGCGGGATTCCCTTGGATATTGCCGCGTCACGGGCGCTGTCTAATAGCGCAATGAAACAGCGCCTGATGACTTTTGCCGCCGCCATGCTCCTGTTGGCGGGAGGCGCCGTCCATGCACAGACCTGGCGAGGCGTTGTCATCGATCGTGATGGGCTCATCCGTCCGCAACTGCTCTCCAGTGCGCTCACCGCGTACGCACAGCATGAAAGTGCGCGCCTCTCCGAGCGCAGCATTGCTGTCGTCGACTTCTCCAAACCCTCTTCAGAACGGCGGCTATATCTCGTCGACCTGAAAACCGGCGCGGTGCAGTCGTATCTGGTTGCGCACGGACGCGGCTCCGATCCGGACCACGACGCCTTTGCAGACACGTTTTCCGACGCGATCGGATCGCATGCCTCGTCGCTGGGCGCTTATCGGGCTGAATCGCCTTACCAGGGAGCGCACGGGCTGTCTCTCAGCCTGCAGGGTCTCGATGCAACGAATCGTTCGGCGATGGAGCGCGCCGTCGTCGTGCATTCGCAGTGGTATGTTTCCGATCAGATGGTGGCGCAGCGTGGCAAGCTCGGCAGGAGCTGGGGCTGCTTCGTCGTCGACCCGGCCGTGGTCACGAATCTCGTGGCGGAACTCAGCGGCGGCGGCTTCATTTACGCGGGCCGATAGATCGGACGCCGATCTGTCGGCGTGCGGCATCTGCCCATAGAGCGGTCACCATGACCGCGGGTATCGTGCCGACAACCTGTCTGTCCGGTCGTCGCCATGGATATCGTCCGCCGCGTTGTTCTGACGTGGATAGTTTGTCTTGCAGCGGGACTGCATCCGCGCCTCCTCCCGGCGCAGGCGGCCCCGGCGGATAGCGACCCAGTCGCGCTCGCGATCGCCGCAGAACTCGATGCGCTGATGCACCCCGAGGTGGGCGCCATTCATGGCGCGCGCATCGCCCTGCAGGAGCTCATTCAGGAATTCTATGCGCGACGTGGATTTCGCGCCGCGTGGAGCAGCGCGCACAACGCTGAACAGCTGCTCAAGGCCCTGGGCGACAGCTACGACGACGGGCTCGATCCCGCCGACTATCACCTGCCTTTGCTGGAAGACCTCTCAAGGCAAGTGAACCAACCCACCGCGACGGACGTCCTGCGCGCTCAATACGATGTGTTGCTGACCGAGGCGTTGCTGCGGCTTGCCTACCACCTGTCGTTCGGAAAGGTCGATCCGGAAACGTTCGATCCGCAGTGGAACTACGAGCGAACACTCGCGAGCATGGACGTCACGCAGGAGGTTGAGCAGGCCCTCGCTGCGGAAGACATCTATCAGCGCGTCGAGGCCCTGAAGCCCACTCACCATCTATACATCGAACTCAAGCGCGAGCTGGCGCGGTATCGAGCCGCCGCTGCGACTGGCTGGCCGGTGATCGCGGCGGGACAGACGCTCAAGCCGGGCATGAGCGATGCGCGAGCATCAGCGTTGCGTGTGCGACTGATTGCGAGCGGCGATCTCGACGCGGGGTCGGCGAGCGACTCCCCGGACTATGACGCTCCGCTCGAGGCGGCGGTGCGGCGATTCCAACAGCGCATGGGGCTCGAGAGCGACGGTTCCGTCGGACCAGGTACGATCGCGGAGCTGAACGCGCCGCTCGAGGATCGCATCAGGCAGTTGCGCGTCAATCTCGATCGCGGGCGGGTGCTGTTGCAGGACCTGCCCGACGAATTCGTGGTCGCGAACATCGCCGGATTCGCGGTTTATTTCGTGCGCGGCCAGCAGATCGTCTGGAGCGCGCGGGCGCAGGTGGGCAAGCCGTTTCGTCGCACGCCGATCTTCCGCTCCGAGATCAGCTATGTGGTGTTGAATCCCACGTGGACCGTCCCGCCGGGAATCATCGCGAACGACATCCTGCCGGCGGCGCAGCGCGACCCGGGCTCGATCACACGCAAGGGATTGAGAGTGCTGGACGCCGGCGGACAGGAGTTGAACCCGGATTCGATCGACTGGTCGCGATACAAGGGCGGCCATATTCCTTATACGCTGCGGCAGGATCCAGGGCCGTCCAATGCGCTGGGTCGCGTCAAGCTGATGTTTCCGAACCCCTATCTCGTCTACCTGCATGACACGCCGTCGCAGACGCTGTTCGACCGCGCCGAACGCACGTTCAGTTCAGGCTGTGTGCGGGTGGAGCGCGCGCTGGAGCTGACCGAACTCGTGCTCAACGATGAGCAACGCTGGACCAAGGATTCGATTGCACGCGTGGTCGCGAGTGGACAATCGCAAAACGTGATTCTGAGGAAGCCCATTCCGGTGCTGTTGGCCTACTGGACCGCCTGGGTTGATCCAGAGGGTCGCATGAATTTCCGTCGTGACGTCTACGGACAAGATACGAAGTGGGCGAACGCGCTGGATGCGGAATTCAAGGTTCGCGCCAAGCCGCTGTTTTCAGCGGGCATGGAGCAGCGTTCATCGGGTTGATTGACGACGCCCAGGCCGGCAGCTTCGGAGCCCATTGATCAGCACGTGGTCAAGGCGTCAGTGTAGGAGAGAGCTAACCGCAAAGAACGCAGAGAGCACAAAAGGAGAGCGCAAAATCTGAAGCAGTAGATGAGTCCCTCGCTTCTCGCCCTTTTTTTGTGTTCTTTGCGTTCTTTGCGGTTACTCACCGTTGAGGCCGCCTCAATGCACGTGACCAGCGGGTTGGGCGTGCAGCAGCGGCATCGCGATCATCCACACGCCAAACAGGATGAGGAGCACGCCGCTCATGAGGCGCGGCCAGCGCTGCGCAAGCAGGCGCTGCAATTGTGAGGCGAGGAGGGAGCTCGTGAGCATCGAAGGAAGCGTGCCGACGCCGAACACGGCCATGATTGCTGCGCCGTGAAGCGCGTCGCCGCTCGTCGCCGCGAACATCAGCATCGAGTACACGAGGCCGCACGGAAGCCAGCCCCAGAGCAGACCGAGCAGCAGCGCACGAGCGCGGCCTTGCGAGCGCGCGGCGCGCTGTGCGAGCGGCTGAAGCATCGACCAGAAGCGCGCGCCGAATCGTTCAAGCGCAACGAGCGCGTTCCAGCGAATCAGGATGCGCAGGGCGATGAGGATGAGGAGCACGCCGCTCGCGATGCGCAACGCCGCGCCGATGCGCATCAGGTCGAACGTCGATTGCAGCGTCGCTCCGGCGAGACCGAAGATCAGACCGACGATCGCGTAACCGCAGATGCGGCCGAACTGATAGGTCGCGGCGTTGAGGAACACGCCCGCCGGATTCGTCGCAAGCGTCCGCGCCCGCATGCCGAGCGCGCCGGCCATGCCGCCGCACATCGCAAAGCAGTGCGTACTGCCCGCAATGCCCGCGACGAAGGCGGCGCTGAAGCTGATGACGTCCATCAGAGTGAGTTGACGGTTGACAGTTGACCGTTGACAGCAAGAGAGGAGGAAGCCTCCATTTCCGGCCGTCAACCGTCAACCGTCAACCGATAACCGACAGCTGTCAACGATCGGTCCCTTCCTCCCTCAGGATGTCCCACCCCGGCGATTCCAGGTCGTCGAACTGGCCGGCGCCGACGGCCCAGAAGAACGCCCAACCGGCGAACACGACGAGCGCGAGGCTCAGGGGAACGAGGACGAAGAGGATGCTCACGGGGTCGCTCCGCGGGCTGGGGACTGGAGGCTGGAGGCTGGAGGTAGAAGGGTGGGCGAGCTTTTGCGCAGCTGATCATCAACTGGCTGTAGTCTCAAGCCGCCAGCCTCCGGATGGCGATCCGTGGAAACGGATCGCTTTGTTTCTTCCCCCAGCCTCCAGCCCCCAGCCTCCAGCCGCGATCCGTTGGCTCGAACCTCTCCGACTCTTCCTCCAGTCTCCAGCCGCCAGCCTCCAGCCGGCGATCCGTGAACACGGATCGCTTGGGCAACAAGCGCATCGCATTCACCACCACCGCGACTGAGCTCAGCGACATGCCGAGCGCGGCGAACCACGGCGGTATGTAGCCAAGAGCAGCGAGCGGCAATGAGCCGAAATTGTAAGCCGTAGACCAGATCAGATTCTGGCGGGCGATTTTCAGTGTGCGACGGGCGAGGGCGATGGCGCGAGGCAGGGCTGCGAGATCCTCGCGCACGAGGATCAGATCGGCCGTCGCCTGCGAGAGCGCTGCGCCACGGCCCATTGCGATCGATACGTCAGCGACGCCGAGCACCGGCGCATCGTTGACGCCGTCGCCGACCATCGCCACGCGTCTGCCCGCGTTCTGCAACGTTTGCACGTGCGCGAGCTTCTGTTGCGGCGTGCGCTGCGCGAGATGCTCTGTGATCCCGCACGCCGCGGCGACTGCCGCGACGGCTGTGCGACTGTCGCCGCTCAGGATCTGAGGCGCCGCGTCCAGTGCACGCAGCGCGCCCATGGTCGCAGCGGCATCGGCCCGCAACTCATCGCGAAGCTCGAATGACGCGAGTTCGCGCGCTTCGTCGCCGAGCATCACGATCGTGCCGGTCGCGGGCTCAGACGTAGCTGCTGCGCCGCGCAGCTCGGCGACGAACTCCGCGGACCCGATGCGATAACGTCGACCGTCCACGATGCCTTCGACGCCAGCGCCTGCAATCGTCCGCACCGTTGTGACGACTTCATCGCCTTCTCTCGCCGGTTGGCCAGTTGGCCAGTTGGCCGGCTGGCTGAGAGCGCGCCCGAACGCCCGTGCAAGCGGATGTTCAGACGATTGCTCCAGCGCGGCGGCGAGAGCGAGACAGCGCGACTCGTCAAGGTCCGCGAGCGGCGTGCAACGCTCGATTCGGATCGCGCCGCGCGTCAGCGTCCCGGTCTTGTCGAAGACAATGGCGTCGACTCGGGCGAGCGTTTGCAGGGCGTCCGGATTAGTGACGAGCACGCCGTGTTGGGCGAGCTGCGCTGTCGCCGCCGACAGTGCTGCCGGCATGGCGATCGCAAAAGCGCACGGGCAGGCGACGACGAGCACTGCGAGCGTGGCCTCAAACGCACGGGCCGGCTCGAGGGCGAGCCAGATTGCGCACGTCGCCGCCGCCCCAACCAACACCCACGTCAGGAAGCGCGCGGCTGCGCGCTCCGCCACGCATGACAGTCCGGGTTTCTGCGCCTGCGCCCGCTGCAGCAGCGCCGCAATATGCGCCAGCACGGTGGCGGCGCCGACAGCAGTCACGCGCACTCGCAGCGGCGCGTCGATGTTGAGCGCGCCTGCGGTCACACATTGACCTGCGTGACGGCGCACTGGCAGCGACTCGCCGGTCAGCATTGATTCGTCGACGCTCGCTTCGCCTTCAGTGAGTTCACCGTCCACAGGAATCACTTCGCCAGGCCGCACCAGGATCAGATCGCCGCGCTTCAGCGCCGCGACGGGAACCTCCTGAGTCTCCTCTCCGAGCAATCGATGCGCAACGACGGGCAACTGCCGCGCCAGCGCAGCGGCGACGCCGGCAGTGCGATGTCGAACGCTCATGGTGATGAAGCGCGCGAGCGTGAGGAAGAAGACGAACATCGTGACGGAGTCGAAGTACACCTCACCGCGCGCCGCAAACGTATTCCAGACGCTCGCAGCGTACGCGAGAAGCAGTGCAAGACTCACAGGAACGTCCATGCCGACGCTGCGCGCGCGCAGGCCGTTCCAGGCGCCGAGCAGGAACGGCGCGGCGGCGTAGAACATTACGGGCGTTGCGACCAGCAGACTGACGATGCGAAAGAATTCGAGAATGCCGGGGTCCATCGTTTCACCGTTGATCTCGGCGGAGTACACCGAGGCGGCGAACATCATCACCTGCATCATGCCGAACGCGGCGACCAGCAGACGCTTGAGCGCGGTCCGCTGTTCCTGCTGTTGAGTCTGCGCGAGGCAGGCGTCCGTGAGAGGGTGCGGCCGATAGCCGAGCTGCGCAATCGCACGCATGACCTCCGCGAGCGTGAGGCGCGCATGCTCCCACTCTATGTATGCGCGGCCGGTCGCGGCATTGACGGTGACGTCCTTGACGCCGTCGCGTTTGCGCAGCACGCGATCGATGAGCCAACTGCACGCCGCGCACCGCAGGCCGTCGACGATCAAGGTCACTGATGCGAGGTCGCCGCTGCGACGGACGAACTGACCCGCCACTTCAGGGTTTGCATACGCGGCCCAGGCGTCATGCGCGAGCGATCCGGCGTCAGGCCTGGCGTTCGGCGCTTCACGATAAGCGTAGTAGTCGCTGAACCCGACGCCCGCGATGAGCTCCGCGACGGCGAGGCAACCGGCGCAGCAGACAGGTTCTTCGCGGCCGGCGATGCGCGCAACGAGCGAGCTGTTGAGCAACGGCTCGCCGCAGTGAAAGCAGGCAGCGCTGGCGCGCTGCTCGCCCCTTACCCGGACTGCGTCCGGCCTCTCCACCCTCACCCGGACTGCGTCCGGCCTCTCCCTCGAGGGAGAGGCGAAAGAAGAATCGCCCCTCTCCCTTGAGGGAGAGGGTTGGGTGAGGGGCTCCGGCCGCGCAACACTGCGCATCATCGTTTCGCCGGCGCGATGAATCTCGCCTTTGCGATGGATTCGATGTCGGCGTCCGTCGCGTGTGCGACAACTTCGATATCCCGCCCGCCGCTCACGCTGTTCGCCGGCGCGCGGACGCGCACGGCGGCGCTCACTACTTCGCCGGCGCCGATCTCGAAGCTGCCGCGATCGCTGTCGATCGATCCTTGCGGGAGGTTGCGCAGCGAGAGCTGCATCTGGTGCGGGCGCGTGTCCTTGTTGATGAAGCGAACGGTGTAGACGTTCTCGATCTGCGCGCCTGCGACTTCGCGGTAGAGCGCGTTGCGATCGCGCAGAACGTCGAGCTCAACGAGCGTGCGATTCGCCGCCGCAAAGGCGAAACCGACGATCAGCGCGAGCAGCACGCCGCTATAGATCATCGTACGCGGCCGCAGAACCTTCGCGCGGCTTGCCGTCCATCGCAGCCTGCGTCGTGTAGCGGATCAGGCCGCGCGGATAGTTCATCCTGTCCATGACGTCGTCGCAGGCGTCGATGCACGCCGCGCATGTGATGCATTCGAGCTGCAGACCTTTGCGTATGTCGATGCCTGTGGGACACACCTGCACGCATAAGGTGCAATCGATGCAATCGCCCAGGCCTTTCGCGCGCGGATCGGCGCTGCGGGAACGCGCGCCGCGCGGGTCGCCGCGCTTCGCGTCGTAGGTGATGATCAGCGTGTGCGGTCGAACATGGCGCCCTGAAAGCGCGCGTACGGGCACATGTACTTGCAGACCTGCTCGCGCATGTAGCCGGCATTGCCATAGGTCGCGAAGCCGTAGAACAGGATCCAGAAAGTCTCCCAGCGCCCAGCGTCGTCGTGAACACTGCCTGCGTGAGCGTGTGGATCGCCGTGAAGTAGCCGACGAACGTGTAGCCGGTGTACGAGAGCGAATGCTATCCAGAGGAACTGCTTCGCTGACTTTGCGCGCAAGCTTGTTCGCGTTCCACGGCGCCTGATCGAGCCTGATGCGCTGCTGACGATTGCCTTCGGTCCAGCGCTCCATCCACACGAAGATCTCGGTCCATACCGTTTGCGGGCAGGCGTAGCCGCACCACAGCCGTCCCGCGAGCGGCCGTAAAGAAGAACAACGACAGCGCCGCGATGATCAGAAGCCACGTCGAGCAGGAAGAAATCCTGCGGAAAAAACGTGAGCCCGAAGATATAGAACTTGCGCGCGGGGAGGTCGAACAGCACGGCCTGGCGTCCATCCCACTGCAACCAGGGCATCGCGTAAAACAAACCGAGCAGCGCGATCACCGCGATGACGCGCAGACGATTGAATCGTCCCGTCGACTTCGCGCGGGTAGACTTTCTGGTGCGCGGCGTAGAGGCCGCTGTCGACCTGGGGCAGTCGAGCGTTCATTACGCGTCCCCGTCGGGAGCGCGTATCGACGAGCCAAGCCGTGAGGAAGGCGGCGATCGCGCAGACGAACCAGAAGAAGAAGAAGCCGAGCGCGTATCCGGTCATGCGATCGGTCAGCCACTTCGGCGGATGGAGGTCATCGGCGAGCAGCAGCGGGTCGAAGCAGGCGAAAAAGACCATCGTCGCGATGCACGCGGCGAGAAATGACGACCACAGGAGCGCAGCCGCATCCTGGCGCAGACGCGACCAGCCGCGGCTCGTCACTTCCCGTGGGTCGTGCATCTCGCTACTGGTGGGAGAGGGCGCGGGGCGTGGGGCTTGGGGCGCGGGTCAGAGGTGCAGTGGTTGCATTGGAGTGCGCTTCTGACCCGGGTCCCGCGTCCCGAGTCCCAAGCCCCAGTACATACGCGGCCAACAGTCGCACTTTCGTTTCGCCAAGCAGTGTCGAGATGCGCCGGCATCTGATTGTTCCGGCCCTTTGTGATCGTGGCGCGTACGGTGTCGAAGTCGCCGCCGTGCAGCCACGCATCGTCGGTCAGATTCGGCGCGCCCGAGCAGTTGGTTGCCCTTCGCCTCGACGCCATGGCAACCGGCGCAAAGCGTTGCGAAACGCTGCTCGCCTGCGCTGACCCAGTCGGCGGGCGCTTTGCTGACCGCTCAGACTCACCACGTAGGACGCGACTTCGTTGACGCCGTCGGTCGCCCAGCACCGTCGCCGAGCGCCGGCATCATCCCGGTGCGTCCGTGTGCGATCGTTTGATAGATCAGGTCTGCGCCGCCTCCCCATAACCAGTCGCTATCCGTGAGATTCGGAAAGCCCTTGGCGCCGCGCGCGTCCGAACCGTGGCAGTCGAGCAGTTCGCGCCGAAGAGATTCCTCGCCGTCGACATGGCGTTCGCATCGCGCGCCAGTTCTGCGAGGGGCCTGTCTTTCACCGCCGCGAGCCGCTGCTCCAGTTGCGCGCGTGGCCTCCGCGACCTGCGCCTCGTACTGCGCCGACCTGGGTCCAGCGCTTCGCGCCCGGAGAAGTTGCCGAGGCCCGGGATAGAACGTCAGATAGGCGGCGGCGAATGCGATCGTGACGATGAACAGCCCGAGCCACCAGCGCGGCAGGGGATTGTTGTACTCCTCGAGATCGCCGTCCCACACATGGCCGGTCTTGTCCGTCGATTCCTCTGAAGCGGTGGGATCGATCTTCGGCGCGCGCGTGCGCGCCGTCCACCACATCAGCCACAGGCATGCGACGATGTTGATCACCGTGAAGACGATGACGAAAAGACTCGCGGGTTCGGTCATCATGGCGATCGACTCGATAGCGCTAGCGTCGTCAGATGCGCCAGTCGGTCTCTTCCAGCGGCAACCGCGCGGCGTCATCGAAATCGGCCTTGCGATGCTTGCTCCATGCCCAGATCCACAGTGCGATGAAAGCGGCGAACAGGATCACCGTCAGGGTGCCGCGCACCAGGCCTATCGTCGTGAGACTCATCATTGCTCCCGCGCCGCGGCAGCGGCCCCATCGAACTTCACCGCTGCAGCCTGCGCATCCTTCGGCGCGCCTCGGAACTTCATGCCCTGCATGTAGGCGATCAGCGCGTCCATTTCACTCGTTTCGCCACGGCGCGCGGGCGCCGCGTCGATGTCCTCGGCTGTGTACGGCACGCCGATCTTCTTCAGTGCGCGCATCTTCGACTGTCGTGCTTGCGGATCGAGCGCGCGTCCGCGAGCCACGGGAAGCCCGGCATGTTGGATTCGGGGACGACGTCGCGCGGGTTCAGCAGGTGCACGCGATGCCACTCATCCGTGTAGCGGCCGCCGACGCGCGCGAGATCCGGACCGGTGCGCTTTGAGCCGAACTGGAACGGATGGTCGTAGACGGCTTCGCCGGCGAGGGAGTAATGCCCGTAACGCTCGGTCTCAGCCGGAGCGGACGCACCATCTGCGAGTGGCAGTTGTAGCATCCCTCGCGCACATAGATGTCGCGTCCCTCGAGCTCAAGCGCTCGCGTAGGGCTTGACGCCCGGCGAGGGCTCGATGACCGAGCGCTGCGTGTACAGCGGGACGATCTCGACCAGACCGCCGACGCTGATCACCACCGCGATCAGGACGCCCATCAGGCCGACTTTTTTCTCGACGATTTCGTGACTCATGACTCGTGGAGGTGGAGACTGGTGACTGGTGAGCGAGTGACTGGCGCCTAGCTCCAGCCAGTCAGCGCGCAGCGCTAGCGGGCGCCAGCACGGCCGCATCGACCGGCTTCGTTTCGCGCACGGTGCGCCAGACGTTGTAGGCCATGATCAGCATGCCGCTCAGGAACATCAGGCCGCCGAGCAAGCGCACGGCGTAGTACGGATACGTCGCTTTGAGCGATTCGACGAACGTGTAGGTCAGCGTGCCGTCAGCGTTCATCGCGCGCCACATGAGGCCCTGCATCACGCCGGCGATCCACATCGACGTCACGTACAGCACGATGCCGATCGTCGCGATCCAGAAGTGCGCATCCATCAGCTTGACGCTCTACATCTGCGTCTTGCCGAACAGCTTCGGAATCATCTGATACATGCGAGGCGATGCGTGATGAACGCGACCCAGCCGAGCGCGCCGGAGTGCACGTGGCCGATCGTCCAGTCGGTGTAGTGCGACAGCGCATTCACCGTCTTGATCGACATCATCGGACCTTCGAACGTCGACATGCCGTAGAACGACAGCGACACGACGAGGAACTTCATGATCGGATCGGTGCGCAGCTTGTGCCATGCGCCGGACATCGTCATGAGGCCGTTGATCATGCCGCCCCACGACGGCGCGAGCAGGATCAGCGAGAACACCATGCCGAGCGATTGCGCCCAGTCCGGCAGCGAGGTGTAGTGCAGGTGATGCGGGCCGGCCCACATGTAGATCGAGATCAGCGCCCAGAAGTGCACGATCGACAGGCGGTACGAGTAGATCGGCTTGCCGACCTGCTTCGGCACGAAGTAGTACATCATTCCGAGGAAGCCGGCGGTGAGGAAGAAGCCGACCGCGTTGTGGCCGTACCACCACTGCACCATCGCGTCGACGACGCCGGCGTACACGACGTACGACTTGGTCGGCGAGACCGGGATCGCGATGTTGTTGACGATGTGCAGGACCGCGATCGTGATGATGTAGGCCGCGAAGAACCAGTTCGCGACGTAGATGTGTTTCACCCGGCGCTTGACGATCGTGCCGAAGAACACGATCGCGTACGCGACCCACACGATCGCGATCAGCAGATCGATCGGCCATTCGAGCTCCGCGTATTCCTTGCTCTGCGTGATGCCGAGCGGCAGCGTGATCGCCGCCGCGACGATGACCGCCTGCCAGCCCCAGAACGTGAACGCGGCGAGCCGGTCGGAGAACAGCCGCACGTGACAGGTACGCTGCACGATGTAATACGAAGTGGCGAACAACGCCGAGCCGCCGAACGCGAAGATCACGGCGTTCGTGTGCAGCGGACGCAGGCGGCTGTAGGTGAGCCAGGGAATATCGAAGTTCAGCGCCGGCCACAGGAGCTGCGCGGCGATGAGCACGCCGACCGCCATGCCGACGATGCCCCAGACGACCGTCATGATCGCGAACTGGCGCACGACTTTGTCGTTGTAGCGCTCGCCCGCATTCATCGGAAGATCTGTCGCACCGGACATCTTGAGAAACCACTCGCGCAGCACCGCTTTCTGGCGCCGCAATAGTGCCGGCGCTCCATTCCCAAACTAAGGAAACCCCGAGAACGATTGCGGAGTAGTGCGGGAGGCGGCGCTGGCGAAGACCGCCCTCGCAGCGCGCGAAGGCCATCCTCACCCGCGCTACGCGCGGCCGTCATTAGCCGCTCCGGCATTCCCTCATAGCCGATCTCGGGGCATTCACTGAAGACCCTCACCCTGACCCTCTCCCTGGAGGGAGAGGGGATTTCGTATTCGCCTCTCCCTGGAGGGAGGGGCTTTGATCTCGTCTCTCCCTGGAGGGAGCGGGGATTTCGTATTCGCCTCTCCCTCAGGGAGAGGCCGCGCAGAGCGCGGGTGAGGGTCGCTTTGGATCTGGCCAGTCGCCAGTGGCCAGTAGCCAGTAGCCAGCAGCTAGCGGCCGAGCAACGCGAGGACGCCAAGTGGGTGTGCGCGCGCGACGCTGATGATGAACGCGTAGACCGCCAGCGCGGCGAACCAGAAGAGCACGCGTGCATTGCGCGACTGGCCGCGTTTCAGCGCGTAGCTGCCGAGCACGATGTAAACGACCAGCAACACGACCTTCATCGTCAGCCAGCCGTGCACGAACGGATATTGATGCAGGATGGTCGCGAGCATCAGCGCGGCAGTCAGCAGAACGCATCGATCGTGTAACTGAGATAGCGCAGCGGCGCGGCCATCGCCCAGCGGCCGCCCAGATGGACGATCAGGCCGCGCAGGAAGAACAGTCCACCGCTCGCCAGCACGGCGGCGATGTGGACGAAGCGGATTTGAGGATAGAAGTCGAGCATGAGAATGGCTGCAGGCCGGGGGCTGGAGGCTGGGGGTAAGACTCGGAAGCAGCGCGCAGCGCGCTTCTACCTCCAGTCCCCAGCCCCTCCAGCCCCCAGTCAGAAACAAGTCAGCGCTTGACCGGCTGCACACCTGCCGCCGCGCGCCGTCGCCTCGCGCTTCGGCGCGACCCACAGCCGGAACACGAACCAGGCCAGCGCCAGCGCGCCGACGCTGAAGATCGTGTCGCCCGGCACGCGCATCCAGACCAGCATGTCGATGATCGGCTGCTGCATGAACTCGGCCGAGCGCGCGTACCAGTAGCCGTGCTCGATCGCCGCCCGCAGCTGCATCATGCCCAGCGGCAGCAGCGTCAGCAGCGCCATCAGGCCAGGCCGATGTTGAACGCCCAGAAGCACGTCTTCAGCAGCGCGCTCGTTCCACACCACTTCGGCTTGCAGGCCGCGCAGGCAGAACAGCATCAGCGCGATGCCGAGCATGCCGTACACGCCGAACAGCGCGGTGTGGCCGTGCAGCGGTGTCAGGTTCAGGCCCTGCATGTAGTACAGCGACAGCGGCGGGTTGATCAGGAAGCCGAACAGTCCCGCGCCGACCAGGTTCCAGAACGACACCGCGATGAAGAACAGGATCGGCCAGCGATAGCGCGGCATCCACGGCGTCGCCTTGCCCGAGCTTGTAGGTGTGGTACGCCTCGAAGCCGATGTAGGCCAGCGGCACCACTTCCAGCGCGCGGAAGCTCGCGCCCAGCGCGACCACCGCCGTCGGCGTGCCGACGAAGTACAGGTGGTGCAGCGTGCCGAGCACGCCGCCGGACATGAACACGATCGTGGCGAACAGCACCGCGTCGTCGCCGAGGCGTCGCGCAGCAGTCCCAGGCGCGTGAAGAGAAGCGCCATCACCGCGGTCGCGAACACCTCGAAGAAGCCTTCCACCCACAGGTGCACCAGCCACCAGCGCCAGTACTCGACCTCGGAGATGTGCGTGTGCTCGCCCCACATCAGCGCGGCGCCGAAGAACAGGCCGATGCAGACCGTGGACAGGAACAGCAGCCCGACGATCGACTTCGATTCGCCGCCTTTGGCCGATGCGCACGGCCACAGCGCGCGGCCGACCAGCGTCAGCCACACGCCGAGGCCGATGAACAGGAACCACTGCCAGAAGCGGCCCAGGTCGGCGTACTCCCAGCCCTGGTGGCCGAACCAGAAGTTGTGCGCCAGGCCCAGCTTCTGCATCACCGCCAACCACTGGCCGGCGAATGCGCCGACCACGATGATCAGCAGGCAGGCGAACAGGAAGTTGACGCCGAAGCGCTGGAACTTCGGTTCATGCCCGGACATCGCCGGCGCGATGTACAGGCCCGTGCCGAGCCACGCCACCGCGATCCACAGCACCGCCAGCTGCGTATGCCAGGTGCGGGTGATCGAGTACGGCAGGATGTCGGACAGCGCGAAGCCGTAGGCCTCCTGGCCTTCGACCTGGTAGTGCGCGGTGATCGCGCCGAGCAGGATCTGCGTCAGGAACAGCGCCAGCACCACCCAGAATACTTGCGCGGTGGCGCGCATCGACGGCGTGATGCGCATCGAGGCGAGCGGATCGCTGGCCGGCAGCGGCAGCGGGTCTTCGTCGCCTGTGACGCGCGTGGTGCCAGCCGAGCAGGGCGATGCCGGCGATCAGGAACAGCACGCTGAAGACCGACCACATCCACAATTGGCTGCGGCGGCGTGTTGCCGACCAGCGGTTCGCTGCGGCCAGTTGTTGGTGTAGTGTGATGTCGCTGTGCCCGGGTCGCTCGGTCGACGGCGGACCACGCCGTCCACCAGAAGAACGCGGTCAGCGCGCGCGATGCTCGGCATCGGGCACCGTGTCGTTCTTCATCGCGTAGGCCTCGCGCAGCTCGAGCGTGGCCGGGTCGTTGCCGAACAGGCTTCTCGTAGTGCGCGGCGACGTTCGACATCGCCGCGGCGCGATCGTTCGACACGGTGATCGTGCCGGTCGCCGCGTCGTAGGTGTTCGCGCGCATCTCGCTGCTGCAGCCGCGCACGCCGCCGCGGCCTGCGCGTCCGGCCGGCAAGCTGCGCGTACGTCGCCGCGCCGCCTCGGCGCGCGCCCACATGTCGAGCCACGCAAGCGCCTCGCGATGCAGCCAGTCGGCGCTCCAGTCCGGCGCGACGTAGCCGCCGTGGCCCCAGATCGAGCCGAGCTGCATGCCGCCCATCGACTGCCAGACCTGCCGGCCCTTCTCGATGTCGGCGCGGGTGTAGACCACGTCGCCGTCCGCGCTGACCACCGTTCGGGCATCGGCGGCGCGGCGCGGAAGATCTCGCCGCCCGACCCACAGCAGCACCGCGAACGAAACGAGAGCAGGGCGCCAAGCCCAGCCCACAGCTTTCTGGTATTAGCTCATGACGGATCACTCCTATTGTTGTCCGCGAGCATGGTCGTGCCGAGCAGGTGCGGTGCGCCTTGATTGCAGATCAGATGCGATGGCCGGATGCCGGGCAGTGACGCGCAGTCGAGGTCACGTCAGCCGCATGCAGCGTCGGCGATCGGGCTCACTCTGCGCAGCACAGTTCTTCGCCAGCGTCTTCGAGCTGCCCGCGGTCCGCGCAGCTCCATCTCGCGGCGGTCGACCGCGCAGCAGCCGTCGTCCTGGAACCGGCGCAGCACGCGGCTGACGGTTTCCGGCGGCGAGGCGCAGGTAGTTGGCGATGTCGGTGCGCGCCATCGTCAGCTGGAAGCGGTCGGGCGAGAAGCCGCGCGCGGCGAGCGGCGCGACAGGCGCGATCAGGAACGCCGCCATGCGCTGGTCCGCCGACCAGTCGCCGGCCAGCAGCGCGGCCCGGCCGATGTCGCGGCTGAGCAGGCGGAACAGCTGCCGCTGCAGGCCCGGCATGCGCGTGGCCAGCACCGCGATCTTCGGGAACGAGAAGCGGCACAGCATCACCGTGTCCAGCGCGACGGCGTTGCACGGGTAGCGCGCCTTCGAATCGCGTTGAGCCCGATCACCTCGCCGGGCAGGAAGAAGCCGAGCACGTGCTCGCGGCCTTCGCGAGTCGATGACGTAGGTCTTGACCGTGCCGGCGCGCACCGCGGCGATCGCCTCGAACGGATCGCCCTCGCGGAAGACGTGCTCGCCTGCGTGGAACGGCCCGACGTGCTCGACCAGCACGTGCAGGTCCCTCAGCGACTCTTGTCCTTGCCCTCTCGAGGCAGGCCGCGGAGAACGCGCAGGTGGAGCAGAAGTGCAGCGCGTCGCCGTCGTCGGCGATCGGTGCGCGCAGGACGCGCTCCGGGCATCGCTGCCGCGCTCACGCGCGACCCAGGCGCGGCGTCAGATCGCGCGCGAGAAGCGCGGCGCGGCGGCGGGGCGCTGGTCGAGAGTAGCGGTCGAAGCACATCGCGATGTTACGCAACAGCAGCCGCCCGCGCGAGTGACCGTGATCCGCTCGCGCTCGACCGCACCAGGCCGTCCTCCACCAGCGGTCTGCAGCTTTGCCAGCGCATCGGCGAAATACGCATCGAAATCGATGTCGTAGCGCCGCTCCAGGCCGCGATATCGAATCTCGCCCTGGCACATCAGCTGCTGGATCAGGTCGGCGCGCAGCACGTCGTCCTCGTCCAGGCGCATGCCGCGGAACACCGGCAGGCGGCCCTCGTCGAGCGCGACCTGCCAGCTCGGCAGGTCGCGCGGGTTCTGGCTGAAGCTGTCGCCGATGTGGCTGATCGCGCTCACGCCCGAGCCCGACCAGGTCGCTGTCGGCATGCGTCGTGTAGCCCATGAAGTTGCGATGCAGAGTCGCCGCGCCGCCTGCGCGCGCGCCAGGTCGTCGTCGGGCAGGGCGAAGTGGTCCATGCCGATGTACGCGTAGCCCGCCGCCGACAGCTTGTCGATCGCCAGCTGCAGCAGTCCGAGCTTCGTCTTCGGGCGAGGCAGGTCGGCCGCCTCGATCTGCCGCTGCGGCTTGAACAGATCCGGCAGATGCGCGTAGCCGTAGACCGCGATGCGGTCGGGGCGGGCTCGCGAGCACCGTGTCGAGCGTGCGCTCGAATCCCGCCGGCGTCTGCTTCGGCAACCCGTAGATCAGGTCGACGTTGACCGAGCGGAAGCCGCCTTCGCGGCAGTCGTCGATCACGCGCACCGTCTCCTCGACGCTCT
This sequence comes from uncultured Gammaproteobacteria bacterium, assembly GCA_963723505.1. Lineage (GTDB taxonomy): Bacteria > Pseudomonadota > Gammaproteobacteria > Steroidobacterales > Steroidobacteraceae > Steroidobacter. Next base: position 143,095 of record CAVRQU010000009.1, on the reverse strand, counting down.
GGATGCGGTTCACCGCGCGCTGCACCGCCGGATCGAAATCCTGCACGCCGAGGCTGGCGCGATTGAAGCCGAGTCGCGCGTAGCGCGGCGACGTCGCCGTCGCTGAATGAAGCGCGGATCGAGCTCGATCGAGAAGTCGCGATCGGCGCACGGCTCAGGCGAAAGTGGCTGCGCGACGCTCGTCGACGACTTCGCGCAGCTCGCTGCGGGCGCAGGAAGTTCGGCGTGCCGCCGCCGAAGTGCAGCTGGATGACTTCGCGATCGCGGTCGAACAGCGCGCCCAGTTGCTCGATCTCGCGTACGAGCCGCGCCACGTATGTGCGGCCCTGCGTCGCATCGCGCGTGATGATGCGATTGCAGCCGCAGTAGAAGCACGGGCTGAAGCAGAACGGGACGTGCACGTACAGCGACAGCCGGCGCGGGATCGGATCGCCGTTGCTGCGGCGAATGCTCTCGCGCAGCTCCGCTTCGCCGAAATCGCCGCCGAACTGCGGCGCGGTCGGATACGACGTGTAGCGCGGACCGGGCCGGTCGTAGCGGCGCAGCAGATCGGCATCGAACACAGGGATGACGCTCATGGATGAAGTCTCACGCGCACTGCTCTTTGACGAGCCCGTCGGTTGCAGCCCCCAGGTTCAGCAGCCGCACGTGGTGGCCGCGCACATGAATGGCCTGCTCGCGATTGAGCTGTTGCAGCGTGCGGCTCACTGTTTCGATTCGCGTATCGAGCAGGTTCGCGATCTCGAGACGGCTCATGCTCAGCTTCAGTTGCGTCCCATCCAGGCCGCGGCTCACCAGGCGCCGCGACAGATCAAGGAGGAAGTTCGTGACGCGCTCGCGCGCCGAGCCGCGCGCAAAGTCACTCCGCAGTCCGGCGGCGCGGCTGAGGAGCTGGATGATCTCGGCTGCGAGCTCCGCTGTCGGCTGCGAGCGATCGCTCAGCCGCGGCAGCGGCAATTCGCAGCAATGCACCGGCTCCAGCGCGACCGCGTCGCAAACGTATGCCTCCATGCCGAATGCTTCGAGGCCGAGGACTTCGCCCGGCGTGTGGAATGACACGATCCGCTCGTCGCCGTCGTCGGTGTTCCGTGTCAGCTTGATCGTGCCTTGACGGATCGCGAACAGCGCATGGGCTGGCGCGCCGGCGCGATACAGCGTCGCGCCCGTGCGGATCGCCCGCAAGGCGCCCGTACTCTGTCGCGCCCGGCCGCCTTCATAGGCGATGAGCCCCATGAGCCTGCAGATCGCATTGAGATCGCAGGAGCGGCAAGCGATCGGTCCCGCGCGTTCATACCCGCTGTTTTTCGTGTCGGTGTTCATGACTTATCGATCATCGTCGGTTGAGGAAGTTTGCGTTGGATCATTTATACAGCGCGCCTCGCGCGGGGAAATTGATTCAGGTCAAGCAGCTCGCAATCAGGCGTCGGTAGTCTCAATGCACAGACATGACGCTCGGGCCATCGGCGGGAAGGCTTCCGCGAGAAGGCCTGGGGCGAGAAAGACGACCTGGTCGTCGGGACAGCACTCTGACTCGACGACCGCGGTCGTCCTGCTCGGCCAATGCCCTTCCGGACGTGGGTCCTTCCCGACGCCAGATGACGACAGGTCGTCATTCCTCGCGTCCGTGTCTCTGGTGAGCCCGTGGAGCCCCTTCGATGCATGCAGATTCTGGCGGTTACAGTCCTGGCGAACATGTGCAGCGCTATGCGCGCGTCGCCCGCCTGATGCCCGCCGTGGAGTGGGAGGCGCATTTTGATCTGGTGCGCGACATCGAGCGGCTCAAGCGTGAACGCGGCGCAATAGTGCTGGCGCACAACTATCAGCGTCCGGAAGTCTTTCATGGCGTCGCCGACGTACAGGGCGATTCGCTCGCGCTTGCGCGCGACGCCGCGCGCTCCGCGGCGAACGTGATCGTGATGTGCGGCGTGCGCTTCATGGCCGAAACGGCGAAATTGCTGGCGCCCGGGAAGACGGTGCTGCTGCCGGCGCCGGAAGCGGGCTGCTCGCTCGCAGAATCGATCACGCCCGCCGACATCCGCGCACTGCGCGCGCGGCATCCCGGCGCGCCAGTCGTCTGTTACGTGAATACGAGCGCCGCGGTGAAGGCCGAGTGCGACGCCTGTTGCACGTCCGCGAACGCACTCGAGATCGTCGAGAGTCTCGGCGCGCGGGAAGTGATCTTCGTTCCGGACGAGTATCTGGCGGCTTACGTCGCGGCGAACACGCATGTGCGCATCATCCCGTGGCGCGGACGTTGCGAAGTTCACGAGCGGTTCACTGGTGCGGAAGTAGCGGAATACCGCCGCGCGACCAACGCGTATGTGCTCGCGCATCCGGAGTGCCCGCGCGATGTGCAGCTGGCGGCCGACTACGTCGGCTCGACGTCCGGAATGATCAACGCTCTGTCGCGGCGGCGCCCGGCGCGTGCGGCGCTGATCACCGAGTGCTCGATGGCGGACAATATCTGCAGCAGCTTTCCGGAGACCGAGTTCCTGCGGCCCTGCAATCTCTGTCCCCACATGCAGCGCATCACGCTTCCGCGCATTCATGCGGCGCTTACCCACATGCAGCCTGCAATCGAACTGCCGACGGGCGTCGCTCTCGCGGCGCGTAATTGCGTGCAGCGAATGTTCGACATCGCAGCCCCGCGCGCAGCATGACGCCCCACGACACAGATGTGTTGATTCTCGGCGCAGGCGCAGCCGGGCTCGTCACCGCATTGAACGCGCGCGGCCGGCGCGTGACGGTGGTCACGCCGGACGGAGGGGAAGGCAAGACCGCCGCCAGCGATCTCGCGCAGGGTGGATTGGCCGCAGCCGTGGGCCCGGACGATTCGCCCGCGCTGCATTTGCATGACACCGTGCAGGCGGCGCGAGAGGGCGTCGACATCGCCGCGGCGCGTCGTCTGTGCCGCGAAGGACCCGCCGCCATTGCGTACCTCGAGTCGCTCGGCGTGCGCTTCGACCGCGATGCGAATGGATGGTCGCTGCACACCGAAGCGGCCCACTCGCGGGCGCGCGTCCTCCATGTCGGCGATACGACGGGCGCAGCGCTCATGTTCGGCTTGCGCCGGGCGCTCGCCGCGGCGGCCCATATCGAGTTGCTGCCGTGTACGCGTGCGGTCAGTCTGCTGCGCGATACCCAGGGAATCTGCGGCGTGGCGGCGCTGACCGAAGACGGTCGGCCGGTCACGATTCACGCGCGTGCGGTCGTGATCGCGACCGGCGGCGTTGGCGGGTTGTTCGCGCGTTCGACCAATCCGGTCGGCGCCTGCGGCGACGGTCTCGCCATGGCGCTCGCGGCGGGCGCGCGCTGCAACGCTCTCGAGTTCGTGCAATTCCATCCCACAGCGCTCGACGTCGATGTGCGGCCGCTGCCGCTTCTGACGGAAGCGTTGCGCGGCGCCGGAGCGAAGCTGGTCGATGAGAACGGCAAGTCCGTCATGGCGGGCGTGCATCCGCGCGCCGAGCTGGCGCCTCGCGATGTCGTGGCGCGCACGATCTACGCCGCGCAGCGCCAGGGGCGGCGCGTGCTGCTCGACGCGACAGGTCTCGACTGCGAGGTCGCTGAAGCATTTCCAGCGGTGCACCGGCTTTGTCGCGAGCATGGGTTCGACCTGGGGCGCGAACCGATCCCGATCACGCCGGCCGCGCACTATCACATGGGCGGCGTAGCCGTGGATCTGGACGGACGCACGAATCTGCCGGGCTTGTGGGCGGTGGGTGAGGCGGCGTGCACCGGTGCGCACGGCGCGAATCGGCTCGCAAGCAACTCGTTGCTCGAAGCCGTGGTCTTCGGGCGACGCCTCGGCCGCACGCTCGCGCGCGAGCGCCTCTACACGGCGAGGCCCCACAGCGCCTGGGAAATTGAGCCCGGACGATTGTCGGAGCAGGGCGCGGGGCGCGAACTGCGCGAAGTCATGTGGAGATGCATGGGGGTAGAGCGCAGCGCGAACACCATCGCGGAAGGCCTCGGTTTCCTCGCGCGTCTGCGCAAGCAAACGCCGGCGAGCATGCAGCTCGATCATGCGCGCCTGTTGCTTGCTGAGCACATGCTGCTCGCCGCGGCGCGGCGCACGGTGAGTTGCGGCGCGCATTTCCGAAGCGACGCTGCGCCCGACGCACTGGCTGCATCGGCATGAATCGAGAAGCAGTCCGCCCGGGAAGGGCTGCGACAGAACGTAACTCCGTGTGTCCCTTGCGACGCGGCTTTGCACGCTTGACGTTCCATGCGAGAGAAATTCGGAGCATCGAGATAAGCGTTCTGCGTTGTCCGTAATGCGTTGTGCGCAGAATGAAGCCGCGCTCTTGCTCACGTCACCGCAGCCGTCTGCGGGCAACGGTCAACGGACAACCGTCAACGGGCGGCTTGAGATCATTCCTGAATTGCGTGCCTGACTGATCGGCCGCCGTCAGACGGCGGCCGATTTGCAAGGGCACGAGGGCAACTCGAGCAGACTCAGTTCCCGATACGCCCGCGCAAAGGCGTCTTGCAGCGTAGCCCTGAGGTCGCGACGCCCGTGATTGTTCGGTCGGCCGCCTGCGATCGTAATCTCGGCGTGCGGCGTCCACAGTTTCAGGCTGATCATCAAGCCCTGATCGCTGCTGGCGGTCGGGCCGTGTACGAACACCTGGCACGCGGTGATGTGATCGCAGAAATCCTCCAACTGCGAGACCGCCTCGACCACGCTGGCTTCGACTTCGGGACGGGCTGCGGCGCCCTGAAAGATGACCTTGATGGGAAATTGCATGGCATGCAGATTCTCATCGGGGCCCGGTACGCCCCATCCGGGAATCCCCGGAGCGGCTGTCGTCTTGTCCGTGGTGGCCTGGCGCCGGAAGGCGTGCGCGGGAAGGCCTGCGGCGGGAAAGCCTGCGGCGAGAGAGACGACGTTGTCGTCGAGACAGAATCTGACCCGACGACTACGTCGTCTTTCTCGGCAACGCCCTTCCCGACGTGAGTCCCTCCCGACGACTCGTCGTCTTCCGGCGGCTGATGACTCGGCCGCCTCGATCGCAGGCTCGCTTGACCCAGATCAAAGCGTCGGCGCCACCGGGTCGCCACCATCGGCTCATGAGCAAACACAGTTCCTACCGGCGGCTTCCGCTGGTTTATTCGTGTTCGGGTTGCTCAAACGCTGCGCAGCTCGCGAATCACATCGCCTTGCGCCTCGATCGCGAGCAGGTCGCGGAGATGTCGTGCATCGCGGGTGTGGGCGGCGACGTTGAGTCCCTGGTGCGCACGGCCACGTCGGGGCGTCCGATCATCGCGCTGGACGGCTGTCCGCTGCAGTGTGTGAAGAACTGCCTCAAGCGCCATGGCGTCGAGCCCGCGCTGCACTACACGTTGTCGGAATTCGGCGTGCGCAAGCGCTATCACGCAGACTTCGACATGGACGATGCGCAGCGCGTGATCGCGCAGGTGCATCACGATCTCAACGCCGGCAAGGCAGCCGCTGCGGCGCCGGCCGAGGAGCGCCCAATCGATGAATACGCGGAGGCGAATGTAGCCTGATGACCGACCTTGCCCAGACGGCGAATTCGAACGATCCCCTCGCGAGCCGCTTTGCGCTGTTCGACTACGGCTTTCGCCCATTCTTCCTGCTCGCCGGCCTGTACGCGCTCGCGATTGTGCCCGTGTGGCTTTACTTCTATGCACATCACGGCGCGCCGTTCGGCGCCTTGCCGGCGATGTACTGGCATTCGCACGAGATGCTCTACGGATTCGTCGTCGCCGCGGTCGCTGGATTTCTGCTGACGGCGGTGCCGAGTTGGACTGGCGCCCGTGGATTCGCCGGAACGCCGTTGATCATCGTCGTGGGGCTGTGGACGGCGGGCCGCATCGCAATGGCGACGGTGGGCGACGCGCCGTTCTGGGTCACCGCGGTTGCGGAGCTCGCCCTGCTGCCGGCGGTGGCCGCGTTGCTGATCCCGCCGTTGTTTCGCAGCCAGAACCACAACAGGCCCCTGCTCGCGGTTCTCGGCCTGCTGTGGCTCATCGACGCAGCGTTTCTCGTCTCGCTCAGAAACGGCGACATTGTGCTCGCTGCGCGCACGATGACTCTCGCCGTCGACTTCGTGCTGGTGCTCGTCACCGTCATCGGCGGACGCATCGTGCCTGCGTTCACGGCGAATGCGCTGCGTCGGCGCGGCGAGACGCCGGACATCGTGAGCCGGCGCTGGCTCGAGATCGCCGTCATCGCCTCGATGGTTGCGATCGCCCTGGCGGACGTGTTCGCGCCGAACGGCAAGTTGACCGGACTGATTGCAGCGCTCGCCGCGGTCGCCCACGCAATTCGTCTTTCCGGCTGGCGCAGCTTCAGAACGGGCGGCGAGCCAATCCTGTGGGTGCTGCATGTCGCTTATGCGTGGCTGCCGCTTGGTCTCGCTCTCAAGGCGTGCTGGTTGCTCGGCGGCGTCGAATGGGCGATGAAGTGGCAGCACGCGCTCACGATGGGCGTGCTCGCCACGATGATCCTCGCGGTCATGACGCGCGCTTCGCTCGGTCACACGGGCCGGCCGCTCGTGGTCTCACGGGTGATCGCGGTTGCGTACGTGCTGCTGACGCTCGGCGTATTCGTGCGCGTCTTCGGCGGCGTGCTCTGGCCGGAGCGTTACGCGCTCGCGATGAGCATCGCGGGACTCGCGTGGGTGCTGAGCTTCCTCCTCTACCTCATCGTGTACGCGCCGATCCTCATCGGACCTCGCGCCGACGGCAAACCGGGGTGAGCGCGGGTGTCTTTCCGAAGACAGTTGCACTCGATACATCCATGTACCTCGCCCTTCGGGCAGCACCAGGCTGCGCAAAACGGCTGTCCTGCCGTTTTGTAACGTGTCTTCGGACCGCGCGAACGCCCGACCGTGGATGGTCGGGCTGGGCGACGCTACATGGATGTATTAGTGGCGCGACCTCAATACGGATGAATCTCCGAAGACCTTAACGTGTCTCCAGACCGCGCGAACGCCGGTACGCGAAGGAGGAAGGACCGCGAGGTCTCACGGCAAGCAAGGCAGCAAGCCTGTCGGCAAGCAAGCCGCAGACGCGGCAGGCAAGCCGCGGGCAGGCAAGCCGCGAGACGCGGCAAGCAAGAGTGTCCTTTCTCGTTCCGACGCGCCGGCGCCGTTCTTGCTGCCTGCTTCGCGGACTCCGACTCGTGACTTGCCGGCCGCTGCCGGCTTGCTTGCCCTCGGCTTTCCTGCCGCAGGCTTACTTGCCGACGATAGTCGGCTGACGTTGTGTGACCCGAGTGTTGGCTGCCGGCGAACTGCGGCACGTCTGAGTGTTGGTTGTCAGTCAACGAAGTGACACAAGCCACGGGCTGCAGGCGGCGCCGTTGAAGCGGCCTCGCGGGATTTCTTTGCTCGTGCGATCAAGCGCCTTAGCGGCAGCGTAGCCCACACGCACACGCCCCTGGCACGCCCCCTGCAATATCCCCCGCGAGAGTTGATTGTTTGAAGATCAACTTCTGTTACCCCAACCGATTCACTCACCTACTTTTCGGAGCACCTTAATGAACACCCTGAACATCGCTGACCTCGGCCTCTCCCAGGACCTCGACCGCGAAGCGCTCGCCACCGTCATCGGCGGCGCCGGCTACTACGACGGCGGCCCCTATGCCGTGTCGTATGCCACCGGCAGCTGGAGCGGCTACTACGACGGCAAAGTGCTGGCGGACTTCTACAACACCTGCGGTCAGAAGTATAAGTCGCAGGTTCGCTGGACGCGCACGCGCGCGCAGTACGAGTACAGCTACTGGAACTACTACTGGACCTAATCCGCCGATCGGAACCCGGCAAAGAAACGGAGGCCCTCGGGCCTCCGTTTTCTTTTGTGAGCCCAGTCGCGATCGAAGACTCACGCCCAGGTTCGTCTTTTCCGGCCCGTAAACGGTTGGTCAGTTGGCCGCGTGATTACAGCCGCCGCCGCAGCAATCCCCCCGCGAACAGCACCAGTACGACCGCGCAGCCTGCAACGAGGCCCACCGCCTCCGGCATGGGCGCCGTGAACTGGAAGAGCGCTGCGATCGGCGGCGCATAGATCGCCAGCGCCAACGCAAGGCACGCGACGCCGGCGATCCACCAGAAGATTCTGTTGGGTTTCGCCAGCAGCGCGCCGAAGCTGTCGCTGCGCGAGCGGCTCACGAAGATGAGCGCCAGGTTCGCGATGACGATGCTGATGAACGCGAGCGCGCGGGCGGCGCCTTCGCCCATGATCGTGAGCGCAACGCCATAAACTGCGACCGAGAACGCGAGCATGATCGCTCCCAGCAGCACGCTGCGTTCGAGCAGAGGCACGCGAGAACAATCGCTCGTCGGGCCGGCGCGGCCTGCGTCGCATGATGTCGTCTGACGCCGGATCGGCTTCGAACACGAACGCGCACGCCGGGTCGATCACGAATTCCAGAAACAACACGTGCACCGGAAAGAACAACAGCGGCCAGCCGAACACGACCGGCAAAAGGCCGAGACCCGCGATCGGAATGTGCACGGAGACGATGTAGCTCATTGCGTGACGGATGTTGCTATAGATGCGTCTGCCAAGACGCACCGCCGCGACGAGCGACGCAAAATCGTCGTTCACGAGCACGAGCGCCGCGGCTTCGCGCGCCACGTCCGTTCCGCGTCCGCCCATCGCGACGCCCACGTGCGCCGCCTTGAGCGCGGGCGCATCGTTCACGCCGTCGCCGGTCATCGACGATCACTTCGCCGTTCGCCTTGAACGCCTGCACCAGACGCAGTTTGTGTTCGGGCTTGGCGCGCGCGTAGATGTTCACTGAGCGTGCATGCGCGCGCAGCTCCTCATCAGAGGACTTCTCGAGTTCCGCGCCGGTCAGCGCGCCGCCGCGCGTGTCGAATCCCGCTTGAGCGGCGATCGTCAGCGCGGTGCCGGGATGATCGCCGGTGATCATCACGACGCGGATGCCGGCCTGCGCGCAATCGGCGAGCGCAGCGGGTACGTCGCCGCGCAGCGGGTCCGCAAGACATACGAAGCCAAGGAACTGCAGCTCGAACGCGAACGGGCCAGGCGGCATCGCGGCTTCTTGATATGTCCCCTGCGCGACGCCGAGCACTCGCAGCCCTTGTTGTGCGCGCTCGGCGACGCGATTGAGCAGGGCGACCCGCTGCGACTGATCGACGCGGCAGAGATCCAGCACGGTTTCGGGGCGCCCTTGACTGCGACCTCGTACGCGTCTGAATGCGGACGCCGCCAGACGTGCGTGACCGCCAACAGTTCGGGAGTGAGATCGTACTCGCGCACGAGCTCCGCCTCGCGTAGCTGCTGCGCGCGCGCTGGGCGAAGCCGTTGCGCCGCCTCGTGAATGGCGCGATCCATCGGATCGAACGCGTCGCGTTCGCACGCGGCGAGTGCGGCGTCCAGGACGGATGCAGCATGCTCATCGAGAGAAGCATCGCCCCTGCGCAGATCCACCGAGCCGCCGGCGCTTTCGACGAGCGCGAGCCGCATGCGGTTCTCCGTGAGCGTCCCGGTCTTGTCGACGGCGAGCACCGTCGCGGCGCCGATCGACTCCACCGCCGGCATGCGCCGCGTGAGCACGCCGGCGCGAGAGATCCGCCAGGCGCCCATCGCGAGAAAGACCGTAAGCACTACCGGAAATTCCTCCGGCAGTACGCCCATTGCGACGGTGACGCCGGCGAGCACGCCGCCGAGCCAGTCATCACGCGACAGGGCATAGAACACGGCGATGAGCGCGCACAGGGCGAGCCCGGCGGCCGCGACCCACCGTACGATGCGGCGTACTTCGCGATAGAGCGGGGTCGTTTCCGGCGAAAGCGTCGCGATTGCGCGCCCGATCTTGCCGATCTCGCTGCGGGCGCCCGTCGCGGTGATTTGAGCGACTCCGAAGCCGCGCACGATGAGACTGCCCGAATACACGCGAGCGGCGTCGTCGCCGCCAGCCGCCGCCTTGTCGATCGGCAGCGACTCGCCGGTCAGAATCGACTCGTCGACGCTCAAGGCGGTGGCGCTGCGAAGCAGCGCCGTCTGCAGGAACACGATCCCCTTCGCGCAGGAGCACGATGTCGCCGACGACGACCTCTCGTCCGGGAATCCGGCGCTGCTCGCCGTCGCGAATCACGAGCGCGCGCGGACTCGACAGATCTTTCAGGCGGGCGAGGGCGTGTTCGGTGCGCCGCTCCTGCAGGATGGTGATCAGCAGGACGACGACAATCGACGCGGCCAGCACGATGGCCTCGCGCAGGTCGCCGAGTACGATGTAGATCGCCGCGGCGGCGATCAGCAGCAGGAACATCGGTTCCGCAAGCACTTCCCGCGTGATCAACGTGAGCGTGCGCGGCGCCTTGTCCCGGCAATTCATTCGCGCCGTCGGCGGCGAGGCGCCGAGCCGCTTCCTCGGCGCTGAGCCCGGGGCATGCGTTTGGCCGGAGATCATGGGCTGCTCTCGGGCATCGGCGGCGTTCTATCGTGTTGTTGTTCCGGGCGGCAGGATAGGGCGCGATGCGCACGTCGTCATACATTCGAATCCACGTGCTTCCCCTGCGCCGTTCTCGGAAAACTCGGTAGCCGCAGTTCTCGCAGCCTCTCAGAATGCGACAGGTCCGATGATCCGCCTCGTTGTACGGAGGAGGCTTCTCATGGTCGCCGCCCGATGCATCGCCGTTCTCGCTCTGACGCTGCTTGCAGCCTGTCGGACCCAACCGCCCGCCGCGCCGCTCCAGTCGCTCTCGGGCATGCAGCTTTATGAGCGCCTGTGCGCCAGTTGTCATGGGGTGGCCGCGAAAGGCGACGGACCGATCGCCCCGCTGATCAAGATCGGCGTTCCCGACCTCACGCGCATCGCCGAAACGCGACGGCGGTGAATTTCCGACCGAAGACGTGCGGCGTACAATCGACGGCCGCTGGGATCGACCCGCGCATGGCGCACGCGACATGCCGGTCTGGGGTTGGCGGCTCTACGATGCTTCGAGCAGCGATGAAGCGGGCGAACGCGCTCGCACCGATTCCATGATCGGTCGGCTGGTCGACTATCTGCGCTCGATTCAGGAGTCTTGACGGCATGCAGCGCCCTATTCACATTGGTCGCCGCAATCACGCTGTTCGCCGGCCCGGCCAGTGCGGCCGACTACGTCGCGATGTCTGGAAAAGACTTGTATCTGCGCTTCTGCGCCTCGTGCCACGGCGATAGCGGAGGCGGCGACATCACCCGTCTCACGGATGACCTCTGGATGTTGCAGCGTTCCGCGCCAAGGTAGCCCTGGCGCGGATAGCTTCTGGCTGTCAGCGACGAGCCAGACTGCGGGCCCAGCAGCTATTTCGCGTCCGACCCCGGCAACATCCGCTTCAGAAAGTCACGAGAATCGACGAGGCGATGCTTGAACGCCGCCGCCACATGCAGCAGCGCGAGTCCGACGAGGAAGTTGAACAGGATTTCATGGACTTCCTCGATCGTATCTTCGGACGCTGCGCCGGCGAGGGCGGGCAGATCGAACAATCCGAAATAGCGCAGTGAGTCGCCTTCGAGCGAAGCAAGCATCCATCCGCTGACGGGGATCGCAAAAAGGAGCGCATAGAAAAGCACATGTACGGTGCGCGCGAGCACCGACTCATAGGGTTTGGCGCTCGCGGGCGGCCCTGGCGCAGGATCGATGAAGCGCCATACGACGCGTATGACCGCGAGCGCGAGCAGCGTGACGCCCAACGAAGCGTGCAGACTTATCGGGTCGGCCACTGCAGATGCTGCGTCTTCGGAGTCCTCGCCGGCTTCGGCAAGGAGGTATTGCGCGATGACCCCCAGGACAATGATCCAATGAAGCGATGAGGCTATAAAACCATATCTGGAAGCTGTGTTGCGCCAGCGCATGTGTCGGCTCCGCTGCGGGCTTTCCCGATGAGCGGACTAGGCGCTCCCAACGGCGATCGCGGTATCGTGAAGTCCGCGTAGCGGATCGTGTGCGATCCGGAGTGTATCGCAGCCAGCACTGCGCATGCTCCGCTCAAGAAGACGAGCGTGAAGTGACAGACGCGAGCCGGGCGACCAGTAGACGCGCGACGCAAGCTCACGCTTCGGTGAGCGTCAGATGCATCTTCACCAGGTGCGCGACCGATCGTGCGCCCATCTTCTCCATCACGTTCGCGCGGTGAATTTCCACCGTGCGTTCGGACAAACCGAGATCGATGGCGATGACCTTGTTCGCCTTGCCGTCGACGACCGCGGCCATCACCTCGCGTTCGCGCGGCGTCAGGGATTCGGCGCGCCGGTGCAGGTCGGCGTGACGCTCGACCATCTCGCGGTTCTCGGCGTCCTGCTTGAGCGCGGCGTTGATGCGGTCGATCAGGTCCTGATCGCGAAATGGCTTCTGCAGAAAATCGAACGCGCCGTCCTTCATCGCCTGCACGGCCATGGGAATATCGCCGTGCCCGGTGATCAGGATGACGGGCAGCAACGAGCCGCTGCGGTTGAGTTGCTGCTGCACTTCGAGCCCGCTCATCTCCGGCATGCGGACGTCGAGCACGACGCAGCCGGGCTGGTTCGGTCGTGCTTCGCCAGGAAATCGCCGGGTCGCGCGAAGGGAGCCGTGGTGTAGCCGACGGTCTTGAGCAACAGCGTGAGCGCTTCGCGCATGCTGTTGTCGTCGTCGACGATGTAAACGACCGGACCGCTTTTCTTCGTGTCTTTCATGACGCCAGATCTTTCAGGAGGCCGCAGGCAGTTTAAACCAGAACCGTGAGCCTCCGCCCGGCGCGTCCTCGAAACCGATCGTTCCTTCATGAGCTTCCACGATCGCACGGGTCGAGGCGAGCCCGAGGCCCGTGCCCTGAGGCTTGGTCGTGTAGAAAGGACGGAAGATGGCGGCGCGTGCGTTCTCCGGAATTCCGCTGCCATGATCCAGCACCGACACTTCGACGCCGTAGCGATCACCCGTGACGCGGATCCGCACCAGCGCCGGGGACGCGCTCGCCTCGAAAGCGTTCTGAACCAGTGTGAGCACGACGTGCTGAATGCGCAGCGCGTCAACCATGACGTCCGGCAGACCGGACTGTACTTCGACGCTCAGATCGCCGCCGGCGCGGTGCGCAAGCGCCTGGAGCAACGGGGAGACCTCATCGATCAGGCGGCCGATGGCTTGCCGGGTCCTGGTCGATGTTTCACGGTTGAAAAGGCGACGAATCGTCCGGATGCCGGCGCCCGCGCCCATCGCTTCGGACGAAATCTGTCGAAACACCTGCAGCGCTTCGGCGACCATGGGTTCAGGGCGATTCAGCATGCGCTCGCCGGTCTGCGCGAACGTCGCAATCGCGCCGAGCGGCTGGTTCAGTTCGTGCGCGATGCCGCTCGCCATTTCCTCGAGCACCGAGGCGCGCGCAATCTCCATGAGTTGCTGCATCATGGATTGCGACACGGCGGGTTCACTGCTGGCGGGCACTGTGGGTTCCATGGCTCCTCAAGCATCTGCGACGGTCGGCCTGCAGGGCAAGCGTGAGATGCAACCCGCCCAATCTGCAAGCGACGTCCAGCCTGCCGTATCGGGCGGGATCCCGCACCCCGAGAAATCCCCTCATGGGCTGCGTGGGTTCCGTAACTTCGCACAGGTCAGCCGACTTCGTCGGCAAGCAAGCCGATCGAATCGGCAGGCAAGCCGATCGGATCGGCAGGCAAGCCGCGGGCAGGCAAGCCGGCTTCCGCCGGCAGGTCAGTACGATAACAAGCGAGCAAGCCGCGGAGATTACCAGCAGAGTGAGCCGCGGCTTGCTCTTGATCCGATCTTGCTTGCCGCACCGCCACACGAGCCGACAGAATACGAGTTGCGTTCGTAGACAGCTCCCATGGATTCGCCAACCGACATCGCTCAGGAACTGATTCGTTTCTCGCCGGATGCGTTGATCGTGATCGATGAGCGCGGGCTCATTCGCTTCGCCAACGATTCGGTCAGGGAGTTGCTCGGGTATGCGCCCGACGATCTCATCGGACAGCCGCTGCAAACGCTGGTGCCTGAACGTCTGCGCGCCAGTCACGGCGCGCACGTCAGCAGTTTCATGGCGCATCCGCGCACGCGCGAAATGGGCGTGCAGATTCCTGACTTGTCGGCGCGCCGTCGCGACGGCTCGGAGTTTCCGGCCAGCATTCGCCTCGCGCCGTTTCGGACGGCGAACGGCGGTCTCTACGTGGCTGCAGCGATTCGCGACGTCACCGAGCGAACGCGCATCAACGAGGCGCTTGTCGCCGCGCGCGAAGAGGCGGATCGCGCAAATCGGGCCAAGAGCCGCTTCCTTGCAACGGCAAGTCACGATCTGCGTCAGCCCCTGCAGACGATCCGTCTGCTGAATGCGGCGATGCTGAAGGTCGTGCCGCAACCCGACATTCGCGAGTTGCTTCGCCCGCAGAATCAGGCGATCGAAAGCATGACGCGGCTCCTCGATGCGCTGCTCGACATCAGCCGGCTCGAATCGGGCGCCGTCGAGCCGAAGCTCGCTCACGTGGCGCTCGCGGACGTCTTCGCAGACCTGCGGGCCGAATTCGAATCCGATCGCACGCGCGCGCGGCGTCGGGCTCCACTTCGATGCTCCGTCGGCTGTGCTCTCGACAGACCGCACGCTCTTCTATCAATTGCTGCAGAACCTGCTCGGCAACGCCCTCAAATACACTGACGTCGGTTCCGTGGCCGTGACGTGCGCCGCCGACGAGGACGGCCTCACGATCAGCATCGACGACACTGGCGTCGGCATTCCGGAAGACAAGATCGCGCGCATTTTCGACGAGTATTACCAGGTCGATACTCACGGCGCCAAACGCATGGGCGTGGGCCTCGGCCTCGCGATCGTGAAAGAAGTGGCGAGTCTGCTCGGCTATGTTGTGAACATCAGCTCACGCCACGGCGAGGGAACGCAGGCGCGCGTGAGCATTCCGGCCCGCTTCCTCGTGACGGGCGGGGCGCCGAAGGGACGCGCTGGGTCGCAGGCAATCGCGGTCAGCCCGCCGCATAAGGCGCGGCTCATTCTCATCGAGGATCATGAAGGCGTGCGTCAGGCGACCGAGTTGTTCCTGAAGTTCGAGGGGTTCGAGACGCTCAGCGCGTCCTCAGCGGCCGACGCTGAAAAGGCGTTCGCCGATCTTCAGCGCCATGACATCGTCATCGCAGACTATCACCTCGACGGCCAGCACACCGGGCTCGACCTGCTCCTGGATCTGCGCAAGCGCGTGCGGCGCGACACGCCCGGGATCATCCTGAGCGGCGATCTGCCTTCCGTACTGCGTTCGCTCAAGACGCCGATCGAAAATTGCCGGTTCCTGAGCAAGCCGGTCGATACGAATGCGCTGCTGGAGGCGATTCGTGAACTGAGCGGAGAGCGAACCTAGCGGACCTCGTCGGCAGGCAAGCCGCCGGCTAGGGAGCCTGCGGCAAGCAAGCCGCTGGCAGGCAAGCCGATCGAGTCGGCAGGCAAGCCGGCTCCGCCGGCAGGTCAAAAATTTCTAGTCGTCTTCCGGCATCTGCGGCTTGCTCCAGTTCCGCTCTGACCTGCCGACCCGGTCGGCTTGCTTGCCGAGTCTTCGACGGCTTGCCTGCCCGTGGCTTGCTTGCCGCAGGCTCCCTAGCCGGCGGCTTGTCCGGCGAAGGCGGCGCTTCCCGCGAGTTGCTACGAGGTTTCCCCGATAGCCGTTGCAGATTGATCGCCGACACTGCGTCAAGGCGAACAGGGGCGGTCATGCGCATGTTCAGCAAAGCATATGTTCTGGCGGCGGCTTCCCTCGGCGCGATGGCGCTTGCTGCGAATCCGGCGCACGCGGCCGTCGAGCAGGTCGATGAGTTGATCCACAACGCGCTGCAGTTGGATGTCAATCTGGAGGATGGCCGAGCGGCCTATCGCAAGCATTGCGTGAGTTGCCATGGCGAGAGGGCGTACGGCGATCCGGCGCGCAACATTCCGGCGCTTGCCGGTCAACGTCAGGCGTATGTGATCAAGCAGCTCGCCGACTTCAGCGAACTGGAGCGCGACAGCCGCGAAATGCACAACGTGGTCGCGCGCGCCGAGATCTCTGAGCCGCAGGCCTGGGCGAACATCGCCGCCTATGTGAATGGTCTGCCGCCGCTGCCGCATCCGCAGCACGGCGACGGGCGCTATGTCCAACTGGGCGAAGCGATCTTCCGTGAGCAGTGCTCTTCATGTCACGAAGCGGACGCGCGGGGCGACGACGACGGCTTCGTCCCGTCGCTGCGCAACCAGCACTACACCTACCTGTTGAATGAGATGCGGACGATGGCGCGCTGGCACACGCGCAACGTCGATGAACACCTGGTGCGCTTTCTCGACAGCCTCGATGACGACGAAATGACCGGGCTCGCCGACTATCTCTCGCGGCAATACGGTCCGACGAAGGACCGGTCACGAATGCGCGACGACGGCGCTGTAGGCGACTAGCGCGGTCGCATTCTTCAGATCGTAGTTCGGAAACCTGCGAAGGCGTCCGCCCGCAGCGTGTTTCCGCCGGCTGTCGGTTTCGCAACTTCTCCTTCGTCTCTGAGTTGTGCAATCACGGCGAGCCGGCTGTCCGGCGAGCAAGCTCATCGACGTCGACTTCTGTAGTTGGAGGAATCCATGAAGAAATTTCTAGCCGTCTATCTCGGTACGCCTGCGACGCGTGAGAAATCGGGGTGGGACAAGATGGATGAAGCGAAGCGGAAGACGCTGGAAGCGTCAGGGATAAAAGCGTGGATGGAATGGGGTGAGAAGCACAAGGCCGCGATCGTCGATCAGGGCGGTCCCCTCGGGAAGACGAAACGTACGTCGAAGGAGGGCGTGTCAGACGTCAGGAACGCCATGACGGGATACGTGATCATCCAGGCGGAGTCTCATGAGGCGGCTGCAAGGATGTTCGAGAATCACCCGCACTTCACGATATTCCCCGGCGAAGCAGTCGAGATCATGGAGCGTCTGCCGATTCCCGGCCAGTAACCTGCGACGCTGATCAAATGACCAGCCGCGACTCGATGGCGCGGCGGGTTATCGTGCGCCCCCCGTCCTGACTGAGGGCGCCGCGCCATACATATATATGTGTGTGGGGAATGGGGACATTCATCATTTCCTGCATCGTCCGATGATCACCGCGTGCACAACGAGTGCAGAGGAAGAGCACGTGATAAGGCCGATTCATCGTCGTGCTGTACGTGCGTTTGCTCATGCGTTTGCCGCCGCGCACGATGCGCCCTAACCAATCGAGCATCTCCAGGCAGTCGCACAAGTTAATCGGTAGCGAGGCGAGTTCAGCGCAAGCTGAGGTCTGTCATCTTGCTGACAGACGTGTCTAAAAGGCCTAGCGATACTACTGCCCGCTGATTGGAGGTGGACATTCCCCGAGGCGCACCCAGTGAATTGAGCACACTGATGGAGTGCGATTCAATTGAACCTGAGACCACGCAATTCAATTGAACCCGAGGCGGATGCCCACGCACTTACCACGACCAGTGCTGGAGCCAGAATCATGTGCGACCGATTGTGCGCGAAGGGTGCAGGACTGCCGTGGCGCTTCGTGATTGCGCTGCTGTTGTTCGTTGCCGGATATGGCGGCGGTGGGATCGCCGCGGCATACGGCCAAGCGCCGACCGTGACGCTGGCGACGCCGGCCGGCACGAGCGTGAATCGCACGGTCGCATTGACGGCGACGCCGACCGCAGCGGCGGGCGTGGCGCGCGTGGAGTTTCTCGTCGATGGCACGGTCATCGCCACAGTCACTGCAGCGCCGTACACAGCGAACTGGGACACTTCGACAGCCACGGACGGCGTTCACAGCCTCACGGCGCGCGTCACTGACGCCGCCAGCGCTGTAGCGACTTCAGCCGCTGTAGCAGTCACCGTCAACAACAATCCGGTCATCAATCTCTTCCTCACGCCTGATGAGGTGTTCCCCCGACCGACATCGATCGCCACTGGTCTTGGTCAGCTCACGTTCAACCTGATCACTGGCGCGATCACGGGCGGCGTGAGCCTGACCGGCGTCACGGCGACGCTAGCGCACATTCACCAGGCGTATGCAGGGAGCAACGGCCCCATCATTGTCAACTTCGCGGCAAACGCCACGGATCCGAATCGCTGGGAGCCGGTCGCCGGAAGTCTGCTCACTGCGGAGCAAGTCACTGACCTGCTGGCGGGCAAACTCTACGTAAACGTGCATTCGGCGGCCTTCCCTGACGGAGAGATCCGCAGCCAGATCAAACCGGCGGATGTCACGGTCGTCTTTACGCCCCTCAACGGCGCAAGTGTGGTTCCGCCCGTCGCAACGACCGCGAGCGGCGTCGCGGCGACGACGATGGATGTCAAGGCCAGCCTCGCGACGGTGCATCTCAATGTCACAGGCGCGGACGATGCGACTGAAGCTCACGTGCATATCGGAGCGCCCGGAACGAACGCTGCGACGGCGCTGCTTTCGCTGACGAAGGACGCGGTAGCGCCGGGACACTGGTCGATCGAGCAGCAAGCAATCGCCGAAGCGGATCGTGCGGCGTTCAGCGCCAACACCTGGTACCTCGACGTGCACACACCGGCAAGCCCCGGCGGCCTGTTGCGCGGGCAGGTCATACTGCCCGCCACGTTGACTCAGGTACAAACAGCGGTGTTCACGCCGCGTTGCGCAGTGTGCCACACGGGCGGAGGCAGCTTCCTGCCGGCTTCGATGAACCTGACCTCCGCAGCGGCAAGCTTCACATCACTGGTGAACGTGGCGAGTGAGGAGCAGCCCGCTCTCATGCGCGTGAAGCTGTTTGATCCGGTGAACAGCTATCTCATCCACAAGCTGGAAGGCGCATCGACGATCACCGGTTCGCAAATGCCCCTCGGCGGCCCATTCCTCGATCAGGCCACCATTGATCAGGTGAAATCCTGGATCGCTTCGGGAGCGCCGAACAACTGAAGAGCTAAAGGCGGGGGAGAGCATGCCGCGAGCTGCGTCGGCTGCGCGTCATCCTCTCCCCGGACGCTGCAGGCCTCGTACGTCGTTGGCGCGCATCGTAGCCAGAACTTTTTCGGCGGCGCCGTCTGGAATTCTTCAACAGAACAAGCCAGGCGGACGTCTCAACCAGACGTTCCGCCAGTGCATTGCTGCTCCAGACTTTGAGGGCTTGCAAATTCGACAACACTTCCATAACCTTGGAAGTATGAAAGCTATGGAGGTGGTTGCAGCCCTGGGGGCGCTCGCTCAGGAGTCGCGCCTGACGATCTTCCGCGAGTTGGTCAAGCGCGGTCCCGATGGCTACACGCCCGGCGACCTGATCAGCAAGCTCGAGATACCTGCGCCGACCCTCTCATTCCACTTGAAGGAATTGCTGCGCGCTCAGTTGGTGAGTTCGCGTCGCGAAGGGCGCTTCCTCTATTACAGCGCGAACTTCGACACGATGCAGGGCCTGATCGGGTTTCTGACTGAGAAATGCTGCAGCTTGACCGACTCGGGGTGCGTCAGCGCATGCACGCCGGCTGCGGCGCCCGCAAGGAGGAAGCGCGCGTGAACGTCTGTCCCGCAACTGCTGCCGACTTACCCGCGATCCGGCGGCTATTGGGGTTCGAACACCTGCCGACTGACGACGTCACCGAAGGGCTGCTGAACAACTTCCTGGTGCTGCGCCAGGGTGAACTCGTCCTCGGGGCGGTTGGGCTCGAATGCTATGGCGAGGTGGGGCTGCTGCGATCGCTGGTCGTCGGCGAAGAAACTCGTAGGCGAGGCCGTGGAGCGGAATTAGTAGCGGCGGCCGAGTCGCTTGCTAAGAAAGTCGGGGTCGAATCCATCTACCTTCTGACGACGACCGCTGAATCTTTCTTCGCTTCTCTCGGCTATCGCCGTCTGCATCGAGACGAGGCGCCTGCGCAGATCCGGGCGACGACGCAGTTCAGCGCCCTGTGTCCTGCCGCTGCCGTCCTGATGGTGAAGCCATGAGCGAACGGACATACAACGTTTTGTTTCTTTGCACGGGAAACTCTGCGCGCAGCATCCTTGCGGAGGCCGCTCTCAGGCGCTGGGGTGCGGGCAAGTTCAACGCGTTCAGCGCCGGCAGCCAACCGAAGGGGCAGGTGCATCCGCTCGCCATCGAGTTGCTGCGACGGCTGCAACTGCCGACAGAGGGTCTGCGAAGCAAGAGTTGGCGTGAATTCGCACAGCCTGACGCTCCACGGCTCGATTTCGTTCTCACGGTGTGTGACAAAGCCGCCGGCGAGGTTTGTCCGATCTGGCCCGACCAGCCGATGACTGCGCACTGGGGCGTCGAGGATCCTGCTGCCGTTGAGGGAACCGAAGCCCGCAGGCGCGAGGCCTTCAACAAGGCGTTTCGGGAACTCGAAGCGCGAATCAAGATCTTCACGAGCCTTCCGATGACAGCGCTCGAACGCACGCGTCTGAAGCAACGCGTCGATGAGATCGGTCGCTCTCACTCCGATGTGGCATGACCGAAGTCACGCGGCGTGGAAGTCATGACGTCGGAACCCGTCCTATGAAATCCTGCGCCGACCTTCCCAATATCGATTACGAGCATTTCCGTGCGCCAGATCACGCCGGGCTCGTCCGCGCGACGCCGTCTGCACACCCGCCGCGCATTTTGTTGCTGTATGGGTCGCTGCGGCAGCGATCGTACAGCCGCCTGCTCGCCGAGGAAGCCGGTCGACTCCTGAACGCGATGGGCGCCGAGACTCGCTTCTTCAACCCTTCCGGTTTGCCGCTACCCGATGATGCGCCCGACACTCATCCAAAGGTGCGCGAGCTTCGAGAGCTTGCGAATTGGGCCGAGGGAATGGTCTGGAGCTCGCCGGAACGCCACGGCGCAATGACTGGGATCATGAAGGCGCAGATCGACTGGATTCCGTTGAGCGTCGGGTCCGTGCGTCCGACGCAGGGAAAGACGTTGGCGGTGATGCAGGTCTCTGGTGGATCTCAATCGTTCAACGCGGTGAGCCAGATGCGCGTCCTCGGTCGCTGGATGCGCATGATCACGATTCCCAATCAATCCTCGGTCGCCAAGGCCTACCAGGAGTTCGACGAAGACGGACGCATGAAGCCGTCCTCTTTTTACGATCGTGTCGTGGACGTAATGGAGGAGCTGATGAAGTTCACACTCCTGACGCGCGACATTGCCGGGCCTCTCGTTGATCGATACAGCGAGCGCAAGGAGCGCGCGGAGACACTAGTGAAACGGACGAAGGCGGATGCAAACATTGATGAGATCGCCGATGCGGCCGGCGCGCGTCCGAATTCTGCGTCCATGCGGGAGCTTCGTCTGAAGCTCGAACCGAAGCTTGAAACCACAAGACCGGCCCCAGCGATTGATCGAAGGGACGGCGCTCAGCAACAATCCTCTGACTGCTGTGGGGGTCCGCCAAAGGCAAGTGTTGGAGCCTGTTGCGTGAAGGACGAGGAGGCGAAGGCCGCAGGAGAGTCTGGTTGCGGCTGTCCCGCTCCTTCAACGCCAGTGAGATCGAAGCAAGCCTGTTGCGGCTGAAGCGCTTCTACGCTTCGCTCGTCCCGCGGATTCGCGCTCAATGACTTCCCCGTCGAGCGCTACTACCGTGATGTTCGTGTGGCGAGAATCTGCGAGGGAACGAGCCACATTCAGAAGCTGATCATTGCAGGTGCGGGTCCACGCACCGGTGCAGACGAGCGCGGAACGCGAACGCGTATACCGTAAGCGGAATGATCCAGGCGAGAAAGGCGCTCCAGAGGTCGTGCGATGCGAAATGTGCACCGCGAGCTTGCTGGGCAACGCCGAATATCAGGCCAAGCAGCAAGCCGGCGCCCAGTCCGAAGACCGCGAGCCTGCGACTGCGCTCGTAGGCGACGAAGTACAAGGCCATGAATGCATAGCCCGTACTGGCGTGCGCCGCCGGAAAACACTGCGCGTGACGCAACTCGATCGGTCGGGCCGCGAACAGCTGCACGTACGGAAACGATCCTCCGAACGCCTCCAGATCCCAGGGGCAATCGACATTCGTGACGGTCTTGAGCAATCCAACGACGCCGATTGTGAGAATGACAGCGACTACGAAGTATCCCAGCGGTCGCTGCAGCCTACGCATGGAACGATGGAAGAGGGCCGCTATCCATACGGCCAGCGCAAGCGCAACGACAATACGCACCGCCCAACGTCCGCCTGTGTGCAGAAAATCGTTGATCCACCAATTCCCTGCGCCGCGCCAATGATGGCCGGACGCATCAAAAAACAGGGCGCTCGCGAGCCCCAGTTCGATGTGCGTACTCGCGAACAACAGCGCTGCTGCAAGGAACGCTGTTAGCGGCCAGCGCGCGTGTCGCCACCAGAACTGCGCGGCTGTTTCAGCCGGCGGCGCGCTCTTCAGTACGTGCGGCGTATTTCGATGAGCAATTGGATGCCGGCGATCGTCCCCGACGTGATTTCTTCGCTCAAGTGCGTCGATCGCCCTGTGGCGCCGCCAAGGCAGCCGTCGCGAGCGCAGATGCCGCACCGTTCTCGTGTGATGGTCCATGATTACTCTGCAAAGGCGCTTCGAGGTGCGCCCGGGGGATTGAGGCCACTCGGGTGAAGTGAGGCCAGTCGGCGCGTGCGCTCAGTGCGTTTGCGCGGCAGGCTTTGTATGTATGGAGACTGCGAGATCGACGCCCTATCGAATAATCTGTATTGGTTTCGACTTGATCTTGCTCAGGCTAAAGGTGGACACGGGTGCTCGGGTGGGATTCCCACCGGTTGCGTCATGCACTCGGTTAGACGCTCCCCGCGTGTCAAATCAATCGCTGCACGCAACGCTCACAACGATCAGCGCGCGCGGGGTCAGTAACGCCACTGGCAGCTCAGCAGCCAGTTTGCTTCGACGCCATCGTGGATGAGCGGCTCAAGAAAGCGCTGCGTGAGCAGCGTGCCCACATCGATTGTGAAATGTGCGGGCAGGTAGGTCACATCGAGACCGATCGTGAGCGACGGATCGCCGAAATGCTTGCCTTCGCCCACATCCTCGGTGTCTCCGTGAAGGTCGAATCCGGGACCGGTGATATGGCCGACCATCCCGCGTCTCGGAACCGGCCAGGCGATGAGCACGTGCGGCGCGATAGACCAGCGCGTCCAACTGCGCGGCAGTTCCATCCCAAGGAACGGCGTGAGATGCGCATAGTCTGCGTCGAAATCGATTTGACCGCGCACGCCGGCCGCATCCCCTCCAAGGATTTGATAGTTGAGTCGATAGTCGCGCAGCTCGACGCGTTCCCAGACCAAACCGCCCGTCCAGCGATGAGAGCCAAACCAGCCGTTATTCGCAGACATCGATAGGTGAAAGCCGACGCCGTAGTGACGCATCTGGCCGTCGAGATCCTCGAAGCGCGCATCCACCGGACGTGAGATCGGCGTATTCGGCGAGAAAAGAGTCTGCAACGGCCGGTAATCGTCGTCGCCCGACAACGTGAACGTATCGACGAATCCAAAGAACCCCAAACCCCAGCGCGACGAGAGCTGACGACTCAGCGCGACCGCAAACATGGGCCCGGCATTCTTCAGATTGCCCGTGCTCGTACTTGCATAGGCTGCCTGGCCGGCAAACGACCATGTCTCGCCGCTCTCTTCAGCCGAACTCCACACGGGCAGCGCAGCGTAACGATTGTCCATTGCTGCTTCCGGCAGGTGCTCGGCTGCGAACTCGATGTCGTCTTCGCTTGCGCCGACGGAGGCGGCATAGCCGAGTACAGCGGCCAGAACGGCGGCCTGGAGCTTCCCGCAGCGCGGCGTGCTCACGGTGGAAGCGTTCATACATGTAAGACGTCGCAGGGGTTTGAATCAATCGCATGCCGCGATTGAAGCGCCCACCTTCGCACGTCAAACAATCACAGGTCCGCAGGCCGCGTGCGCGCACGGGACAGTTTGTATCGCGTTGTCGAAGCTTCCGGAAAAATGCTGTGCCTGAATTCATCCAAACACTGCAACCGATTGGAAATGCGCGCTCACTCTGGCTCATTCTTGCAGCACTTCTCGTAGCCGCCGTCGAGGCGTCCGCAGACGAGGTCGCCGACCCGAGCGCTCTTGCAGCGCCGACGCCCGCGGACTTCCAATGCGAGGGCGCAGTCATCGGCGAGGTGTTCGTTTATCCGGAGAACATCTTCAACTTCGAAGATCCCGCGGAGGACAAGTCTTTATTCAGGCTGGCGAACAAGCTGCATATCCACACGCAGCCTCGCGTCATCCGCCAGCAGTTGCTGTTCGAGTCGGGCGATCCGTATTCGCAACGTCTGCTCGATGAGTCCGAGCGCATTCTGCGAACCGATCGTTACTTGTACGACGCATCGGTTCGTCCGATAGCCTGCCATGACGGACGGGTCGATGTCGCTGTGACAACGCGCGATGTCTGGACGCTGAATCCGGGCGTCTCCTTTGGCCGCAGCGGCGGTAAGAATACTTCCGGCGTGGAGCTCGAAGAACTCAATATTCTCGGCACGGGCACGAGCCTGTCGGTCGGGCGCAAATCGGGCATCGATCGCGACTCGACGCTGATCGAATACCACAATCCGCACGTTTCGAGCACGTGGGCGACGCTCGATGCGACCTACGCCAGCAACAGCGACGGGTCGGTGCATGGGCTCAAGTTCGCCCTGCCGTTCTATGCGCTCGACACACGCTGGGCGAGTGGGGTTTCCGTACTCGATGACGATCGAATCGAGCCTCTGTATGACCTGGGGCAGGTCGTCGATCAATTCCGCTCACACCAGAAATACGCCTCCGGATTCTGGGGATGGTCGCGCGGGCTTCGCGATGGTTGGGCGCAACGCTGGAGCATTGGCGCGACTTATGACGAGACAGTGTTCAGTCCGGCGCCGCCGCCCGCAACGACCACTCTCGTGCCCGCTGATCGCAAGCTCGTCTATCCATGGCTCGCGTACGAGCTGATTCAGGACGACTTCGGCAAATTCCTGAATCACGATCAGATCGGCCGCACGGAAGATTTCTTTCTGGGCACGCGCGTGAAGGCGCAACTCGGCTGGGCCAGCGAGGCGTATGGCGCCGATCGCAACGCGTTGATCGTGTCGGCGAAGGCCGGCCATGGCTTCAGCGCCTCGGACGATTCCACACTGTTGCTGGATAGCGCCGTCAAAGGTCGGATCGAAAGCGGCGAGTTGCGCAACACGGTCTTCGACGCCGCCGCGCGCTACTACTTGCGACAATCGGAACGTCGGCTGTTCTTCACCACGCTAGAGGGGTCCCTCGGGCGAGCGCTCGATCTGGACACACAGATCCTGCTCGGCGGAGACAACGGCCTGCGCGGCTATCCGTTGCGCTATCAGAGCGGCGATGCGCGCGCATTGCTGACGGTCGAGCAACGCTACTTCACTGACTGGTATCCATTCCGGCTGTTTCGGGTCGGAGGCGCTGCATTTTTCGACATCGGCCGCACATGGGGCTCGACGCCTGTGAGTACGCCGAGTCAGGGGCTGCTCAAGGATGTAGGGATAGGACTGCGCATCGGCAACACCCGCTCGGGGCTCGGCGGCATCATTCACGTCGATCTCGCATTTCCGCTCGACGGCGACCCATCGATCAACAAGGTGCAGCTCCTTATCGAGACGAAGGAGCGGTTCTGATGCAAGCTTCGCGTTGCGCGTTGTCCGTTGCGCGTTGTGCGGCCAGAGAGGAGCGAACTGGTCAACTGGCCTACTGGCCAGAGGCTTAGGAAAGAGACAAGGGACGAGCAATCGTCCCTTCTTTGTCTGGCCGATCTACCAGTCGGCCAGTTTGCCGGTTGGCCGATGAGGAGCGGCGCTCTGAATCGCCTTGCGCCCGGCGGCGCGACCGAGCAATGTTCAACTCCCACTCGAAGCAGGCGAGCTTGAATCATGTGCGCTGATCGTGCCGGCCCTCTCGCCGGACTTAGAGTTCTTGAAATCGCGGGCATTGGGCCCGGGCCGTTCTGCAGCATGCTGCTCGCCGATCTGGGCGCCGACGTCGTGCTGGCGGATCGGGTTGAACCGAATGCGCAGAACATCGATATCGGGCGGGCCGCGATCATGAACCGCGGCAAGCGATCGATCGCGGTGGATCTGAAGTCGCCGCAGGGCGTCGAGACGGTCCTGAGCCTCGTCGAGAACTGCGACGCGCTGATCGAAGGGATGCGTCCCGGCGTCATGGAGCGCCTCGGCCTGGGTCCCGACATCTGCATCGCACGCAATCCGCGCCTCGTCTATGGACGTATGACCGGATGGGGTCAGCACGGTCCGCTCGCACAGGCGGCGGGTCACGACCTCAACTACATCGCACTGTCCGGCGCGCTCTGGTACTCAGGCCAGCCCGGCGAGCCGCCGATGACGCCGCCCACCATCGTCGGCGATATCGGCGGCGGAGCGCTCTATCTGGCCGTGGGTGTGCTGGCCGGCGTAATGAGCGCGCGCGCCACCGGCCGCGGGCAAGTCGTGGATGCGGCGATCGTCGACGGCAGCGCGCACATGATGAATCTGCTGTTGAGCTTGAAGGCGACCGGGCAGTTCGTCACCGAGCGCGGCGCGAGCATCCTCGACGGGCCGCACTGGTATTCGACGTATCGTTGCGCCGACAACCATTTCATCTCGGTGGGCTCGCTCGAGCCGAAGTTTTATCAAGTGCTGGTGAACAAGCTCGGTCTCGAGTCCGATCCGGGGTTTGCGAACGCTTACGATCGGCGCGCATGGCCTGAATTGAAGGGCCGCTTCGCCGAGCTGTTCGCCAAGCGCACCTGCGACGAGTGGTGTGCTCTGCTCGAAGGGACGGACGCGTGCTTCGCGCCGGTGCTGGATCCGGAAGCGGCGGCAAAACATCCGCACATGGCGGCGCGGGACGTCTACTCGAATTCCGCTGGGTTGTTGCAGGCGAATCCAGCGCCGCGCTTCTCCGGCACACCCGCGGGCGCGCCGGGCGCAATTCCGACTCGCGGCGCCGACGCGGAAGCTGTATTGCGCGATTGGATTGGGAGTGAGGACTGAGCCCTGGGGCACGTCCGTTGTCCGTTTCGGCGTTCTCCGTTGTCCGCAGAGGCGGCGGCTTCGCGTGTCTTCTGCGTTGACAGCAGACCATTGCCGTTCCGCTCTTGGCGCACAACGCACAACGGGGAACGCACAACGGCGCCGGCCTCAAAGTCTTTCCAGCGCCGACCGGATGACTTGCGGGACGGGCACGGGGCGGCGCGTCTGCTCGTCGACGTAGACATGCACGAAGCGGCCGACGGCTGCCGGCTCGATGTCATCGCCGCGGAACACCGCGAGTTGATAGATCACGCTGCTGTTGCCGAGCTTTTCGAGGCGGAGGCCGATGTGCAGCACGTCGGGGAAACTGACTTCCCTGAAGAATCGGCAGCTCGTTTCCGCGACGATGCCGATCGCAGGCAGCGCACGAGTGTCGGTGGCCGCAGCCTCCATCAGATAGCCATTGACGGCCGAATCGAAATACGAATAGTAGGCGACGTTGTTCACGTGGCCGTAGTGATCGTTGTCCATCCAGCGGGTCGGCATCGGTCGCAGAACCCGGAATTCTGTGCGCTTCGGCGCGGCGGCGTTCGACATGGTTCCTCGTGTGATGACTGGCGCCAACGAAAGTGTATCGCCGTTGTGCGTTCTGCGTTGTGCGTTGTACGCAGAATTTGGGAGGGCGGCTGACCCGCCGTCCCCGTTGTGAGTTGTGCGTTGTGCGTTGTGCGCAGAGTTTCGCGTTGGTGTGCCCACTCGGCTTTCTGAACGGACAACGGAGAACGGAGAACGGACAACGAACAACGAGCTTGCTCATACGCCGGTTGGAGGTTCCATTGAAGACACGGGCTGCAGTATTGAACGAGATGA
The DNA here is from genome assembly GCA_963723505.1 of uncultured Gammaproteobacteria bacterium. Taxonomy (GTDB): domain Bacteria; phylum Pseudomonadota; class Gammaproteobacteria; order Steroidobacterales; family Steroidobacteraceae; genus Steroidobacter. Next base: position 115,335 of record CAVRQU010000009.1, on the reverse strand, counting down.
ATCTGCCGCGACCCTACGCGCAGAGCAGACCCTTGCAGATCGTCGAGGTGGAGCTCGATCCGCCCGGCCCGGGCGAAGTGCTTGTGCGGATGCGCGCGGCGGGGCTGTGTCATTCGGACCTCTCGGTCATCAACGGCGATCGGCCGCGCCCGCTGCCGATGGCGATCGGGCACGAGGGCGCCGGCGAAGTGATCGAAGTCGGCCGTGACGTGAAGGACCTCAAGGCAGATGATCACGTCGTCGCCGCGTTCGTTCCGTGTTGCGGCGCCTGTGAGCCCTGTACGACTGGCCGTCCCGCACTGTGCGAACCAGGCTTCAAGGCGAACTCGGCGGGCACGCTATTGAGCGGCAGTCGGCGTCTGCATCGCGGCGCTCAGACGATCCATCATCACCTGGGGGTTTCTGCGTTCGCCGAGTACGCGACGATAGCTCGCGAATCGCTCGTCAAAGTTGATTCGACTCTGCCGTTCGATGAAGCCGCCGTCTTCGGCTGCGCTGTCTTGACGGGGGTCGGCGCAGTGACGAATACGGTTCAGCCGCGTCCCGGATCCACCCTTGCCGTGATCGGTCTCGGCGGCGTTGGTCTTGCCGCGCTGCTGGGCGCGCGCACGCTCGAGGCCTCGATCATCGTGGCCTGCGATCTCAGCGACGAAAAGCTGCACCTCGCCCAGCGGATGGGGGCGACGCACATCGTGAACGCGGCGGATGCTTCCGCGGTTGAAAAGGTCAGGGACCTCACACGCGGCGGCGTGCACTATGCATTCGAGATGGCCGGTTCAGTCAAGGCGATGGAACTCGCTTACAAGATCACGCGCCGCGGCGGCACGACGGTGACCGCAGGACTCTCGAATCCGCAGCACCTGTTCTCGATTCCTCATGTCGGCATCGTGGCCGAAGAGCGCACGATCAAGGGCAGTTATCTCGGCAGCTGCGATCCTGCTCGCGACATTCCACGGTACATCGAGATGTATCGCGCCGGCCGGCTGGCCGTCGATCAACTACTGAGCGAACGCATTGCACTCGATGACATCAACGCCGCGTTCGATCGGCTTGCGGACGGCAAGACGGTGCGGCAGATCGTGAGGCTGTAAGAGTTCAAGGATCGCACGCGGGGTCTTGGGTCCACGCTTGACGTTCTGAAGGAGGAAGAGCCGCGAAAGACCGCAAAAAAGAAAATAGAACGGGTCGGAGAGGTCCACATACGTGTCTCGGCTCTGGCGTCCACAGGGCCCCTCGAATTCCCGCTCTGTCCGCACCAGTTCTTTTATGTGGTCTTTCGCGGCTCTTCTCCGATGATGCTCGCGCTACTTGTACGCGGGGACACCCATGCAGTGAGCGAGTGTTGGCTGCCGGCGAACTGCGGCACGTCTGAGTGTTGGTTGTCAGTCAACGAAGTGACACAAGCCACGCGCTGCAGGCGGCGCCGTTGAAGCGGCCTCGCTGGATTTCTTTGTTCGTGCGATCAAGGCCTTAGCGACCGCTTGGCCCATACGCACACGCCCCTGGCACGCCCCCTGCAATATCCCCCGCGAGAGTTGATTGTTTGAAGATCAACTTCTGTTACCCCAACCGATTCACTCACTTAACTTTTCGGAGCACCTTAATGAACACCCTGAACATCGCTGACCTCGGCCTCTCCCAGGACCTCGACCGCGAAGCGCTCGCCACGATCATCGGCGGCGCCGGCTACTACGACGGCGGCCCCTATGCCGTGTCGTATGCCACCGGCAGCTGGAGCGGCTACTACGACGGCAAAGTGCTGGCGGACTTCTACAACACCTGCGGTCAGAAGTATAAGTCGCAGGTTCGCTGGACGCGCACGCGCGCGCAGTACGAGTACAGCTACTGGAACTACTACTGGACCTAATCCGCCGATCGGAACCCGGCAAAGAAACGGAGGCCCTCGGGCCTCCGTTTTCTTTTGTGCAGCCTCGTTGTCGCGCCGTCCCGCGGACCATCTTCACGTGCGCTGCATCGATTCGCGCCAACCGCCGCCCGCGCTGCGTTTGTCCATCCCGGTTCGCGTCGCGCCGCATGCATGGCCGTTCTCTACGGCCGCTTCGCTTTCTGGGGTCTCCTGCAGGCGGGAACCACACATATATATGTATACGTGTGTTGAGAGCTCGGGTGCGGGTAGGGGTCAGATTATGTCCGATGCGATCTCGGGGCTGGCTGGCCCGATGACGTTTCAAGGCTGCTAGTTGAGCTCGGTACGAACGTCCGCGCCGGTGCTCTTTTCCATGAGGGGCGTGACTGTGTCCCCTCGATCAATCGTGTGCACCGGGGCGACGGCTGTCAACGTGGGGACGCCGGTCGCACGCGGCTTGGTGTCATGCTTCAGGCGTGTGCGCAATCGATAGCGCACGTCGCCCAACTCCAGCACGTCGCCGTCCCGCATCAGATGATGGCGAACCTGGTCTCCGTTGACGAAGCATCCATTGGTGCTGCCCGCATCCTCGACGATGACTCCGGTAGGTCCCACCAGCAGTCGTGCGTGGTGGCGACTCACGAGATTGGACGGAATACAAATATCATTCTCGCTCGTGCGTCCTACCGTGAACGTGCGGCCATTGAGGAGAATCGGCTCGCCCGAGTGCTCGATCGGCTCGAGCGTATGCTCTACGTCGTCGAGCGCCTCGACGTCGGTGTTTTCTCCGATACGGTTCACGTCGCGGCGGATAGCGTCGAGCGCTTCAGTATGCACAGCGAGATCCGCCTGAAGCTCCGCAATCTCGTTGTCCCTGCTGAAGATCTGCTGAGTCAGTGATTTGACTCGGGTCCGAAGCTTGTTCACCTGGCTGGCCACGATGGCCTGTTCATCTCGCGCGCTTTGCACCTGCGCCATCAACCCTTCCACAAGTTCGTCACGGGTGCGCAGCGCGTGCTCGAGCTCGCCCATTGCCGTCAGCTGCTCGCTGAACCTGGTGCGCTCGCCGGCGAGCTCTTCAGTCATTTGGTTCACAAGCTGCGCACGGCTCTGCACTTCGGCGCGAGCGACGGCAAGCTCACCCTGCACCCGCGTCAACTCCATCCCCCTTTGTTCGAGTTCGGCGGTGAGTGCGGCGAGTTGCTCCGAGGCTGGCAGCAGAGCTTCGCGCTCTTCGTTCATGCTGCGGACTTGCACCAGCGCGGCGTCTCGCTCATGGCCGAGTGCGACAATGCTCTGCTGCGCTTTCTGAAGCCGCGCCTCCAGCTCGAGACTCCGCCGCTCTTCATCGCCGGCTGCGAGCAGCGCGTCCGACAGCTCCTGCTGGGCCGTGGCTTCACGGCGTTTTGCCGCCTCCACAGAAGTTTGCAGTGCGGCGATCTCCGCGAGGCGTTGCGTCAGCTCGCTGACCGACTGGCTGTGCGCCGAATCGAGCGCCGAGAGATCTCGGCTGGCTGCATCGTGCTGTTGCCGCGCCAGTGCGAGTTCGCCGGCAGTACGCTCCAGGTCCTCCGTGAGCTGCGCCAGCTGTCCGTCTTTTTCAACAATAGCGCTCTCGCGCCCGAGCAGGATCGCGCGATTCGCATCCATAGCCTGCTGGGCTGCGGTAAGTTGCTCAATCAGATCTGCGCTGGCAGCAGTTTCCTGCTGCAGCCGCTGAGTGAGGTCATCGCGAGCATGGGTGAGTTCGTCGATCGTGTGATTGCGCGCGTCGACGACCGAGGTCAGCAGCTCACAGTCTTTGAGCTTGGCGGCAAGTTGGCGCGCCAGTTCTACGTTGCCAGTCTTTTCCTCGCCCAGCGACTTCTCGAGCGCCGCAAGAAACTCCGCGCGTTGATCCGCGAGCGAGACCGACGCCTGCAGCTGACCCTGCAACTCACAATAGTTTTCCTGCAGCTCCGCGCTCCTCGCGGCTATCTTGTCGAGCTGACGCTGGAGGTCCTCTCGCTCCTGATCTGCTCGCAAGCGCTCGGCGGAACTCGTCGATTGCAGTTCCTTGAACGCTGCGTCCGCGCGCTGCGACTGTTCGCGCAACTCCCGCTCGAAGCGCGCAACCATTTCCTCGGAAAGCGTGCGGTGCTCGCAGAGCCGCGCGTTCTCCGCCTCGAGCGAGCGGGCTCGCAGCGCCTGCTGATCCCGATCAGCCTCGATCGCCTTGCTGCGTTTCTGCAGGGCCGCGTTGGCCTCGTGAGCCGCCGTGATCTCTCCTTCGAGCTCGGCGATCCGCTTCAGAATGCGCTCGACATTGACGGTCAGTGCGCTGGCGTCGGCGCTCTCCTTTCCAGCCTTGCGGCCGGAGGCAAGTTTGCGTTGCTGCGCTGACTCGGCAAGCCCATCCATGTCGCGCAAAGCCTCCACGGCCCAGGCGTCGGTGCGCGATAAACCTTGCTGGTTCTCGGCGAGGCTCGCCTCATACGCCTCTACGTCGAGAACGGGAAGCTCGTCCGTGCGGTCGAGATCATCGTTTGAGCAACCTGGTTGAATGGACATGAGCGGTCGGAAAATGTGTGGCTCGGAAGTCCCTCGCGCCTGTGCTCAGCGGCACGATGGACGTGGCGCAGTCGCCGAACGATATAACAGCATTCGGTGTTGCTTTAGACGCAATAGGCGTGCCGCGAGTATGCATTCTCCGCAACACCAGGGTATTGAACATTCGGGTAGCTGAGACGTCGGCGGATTCGCGATCGTCACAGCCGAAGTCCAAGCCCCGACACGCATGTACGCGTTGAGACGCTCGTCCAACTGCCGCCACCCACCGATGGCTTGTCAACGCCGTAGGCAATTTCCCACAAGAACTCGCGATTCCTCCAGGGCGCAGTCGAGCGATTGCGGTTTCTGATGACTAACCACGGGTGCAGGCGTTTGACGCCTGCGACACGGAGCGCGCTATGCGTGGTCGAGATCTGGCGGCGTTTGAAGGCGGCGACTCGTTGCAGTCGCCGAAAGTCTCATTCGCTCGCTGCGTCGTTCGCCTGCAGCGATAGCGGCGCCTCAAGTGCATCGGGCAGTTCCACCTTGAGGAGTCTTGCGAGGGTCGGTGCGATGGCCCTCATGTCGATTACCCCCAGATTGCGTCCGCGCGCGATGCCCGCGCCCTTGGCGAAGAACGCCGCATGCATCTCGGGCCGCTCGGGCAGATAGCCATGCGTGCCTTTGTAGGGTGCGTCAGTCAGCAGGTCGCCGCGCAACGCAGCGCCGAAGTAAAAGCCCGGCATGAACTCAATGATGAAGTCGGCGTCGGAGCACGGAGCTGTTCGGGTCGGCTGCGAAGAACGTGCGCGCATTTGCGAGCAGCGGCACGTCCGGACCGTTCAGCACGACGGCCGCCGGCTTCAACGCCATTCGCGACACGCTGCAGCCCGAGACGTCGACCAATTACGAGATCGGAATCCGCCTGCGCGGCGCAACGATCGATGCGTTGCTGACTGCGTATCACGTCGACTTCGAGGATCGGCTGCTCGGCATCACGCAGGGACCGGGCATCGTCGGCAACCCGCCCGTGCTCGCCAACGTCGGCAGCGTAAAGACCAATGGCGTCGAGGCCGCTCTGGAGTGGCAGGCGCTCGAGAACGTCACCTGGTTCACGTCGCTCGGCTGGAACGATTCAGAGTTCGACGACGACTACACCGTCACGAACAACGCGGGCGTGCAGATGGTCGTGCCGGTGTCTGGCAAGCAGGTTCCGGATGCCCCAGAAATTCTGCTCAAGTCGGAACTGACGTACGACAACGGGTACTTCCTCGCCCGCGCCGACGTCAATTACACCGATGAGCGGTTCTACACCTATCTGAATGAGGGCGGCGTCGGCGACTACACGTTGCTGAACCTGGGTGTGGGGTATCGCTTCACGAACCTCGGCGTTCTCGGGGAGCTGGTGCTGCAGGCCGATGCGACCAATGTCACCGATGAGGAGTACTTCAGCACGATCGACTCGAACGGTTTCGTCAATGCCGATCCGAACGGCACGACGCAGACGCTGCTGCGAGGCGCGCCCCGACAGTTCTTCGTGTCGGCCAAAGCGAGGTTCTGAAGAAATTCCGCGGCCTCGCTGCGGCGGACGATGGCGGCTCTTGAAGCTGGCTAGCGTAGCGACACGACAAAATCTCGCGCGCGACGCTCCGCGGTGGGCGGCGCGTCGAGCATGACGACCACGCCGGTGTTGGTCGCGACACAGCGCACCTGTGCGATGAGATCGCCGCTATCGGCGACGTGGGCGCTCAGCGCGACGGTGTACGTGCGAGGACGCCAGTACGCTTCCACCGGACTGCTTGTCGGGATGCGTTTCCTGATCTGTCGCACGGGATGATTCGGCAGGTAGGCTTCGCGAAAGGCCTTGACGCAGGCGTCGAGCGCGGCCACTGAACCCGTTTTGGCGTGACTGGTAGACGGAATGGCGGTGATCGCAAACAGCCCAGCAGCCAGCCCAGCAGCGACGATTTCGAGTTTCACAGCACGCCTCGCGGGAACGATCGGATACCGAAGGTGCAAACGCTAAGCGGTCGCCTGCGGCGCGAGCTACCGACAATAGGCAGATGCGGCCCCCATCCGCCGTGTGGTCAGAAGGCATCCGGCAGTCTGTTCGATCCCGGCAGGCTTCGCTGAAAAATCTAAGGCAGGACAATTGGTTAGCGCCATACATTCAAGTGTCTCAGCGCGTCGGCCGCGCGCGCGAAGGCGCAATAGCTAACGTTTTCGACTCCCGCGCCGACAACGGACATGGCGCCGCCCGTCGCGCAACGAGCGACGCTGCGTCCGGTCCGCTTCCATCTTGCGTGTGAGGCGTAGGGTGATTGCATTGTTCGCCTGCTCGATGCGGCTCGCCTGCTCGCCGAAGATGCACGACAACCACGTCAGCAGAACGCCGCGCTGGTTGTGCTGCCCTGCAACGTAGTGGTCCCCCTCCGTTCGAAGAACGAATTTCGTGCCCGCCAACCGCGACAAAGAACTGCGTGAAGCCCTTCACCTTGCCGGTTTCGGTGTGTGGCGTCTGGATCTGATCACGAGACGCATCGAATGGGATGAGCAGATGCGCGCGCTCTACGGACTGCCGACAGGAACCGCGATCAACCCCGAAAAGCTGTTCGAACTGATCCATCCGGAGGATCGCGGACTTGTGCGCTCGATCCTGACGGCGCCGCTGGCGGAAAGGCCGCGTCTGCTCGACCACCGGATCATTCTCCCCAATGGCGGCGTGCGCTGGCTGTCTGCGACCATCAGCTTCATGAATGACGACCGGGGCGAGCCGACCATTCTGACGGGCATCGCGTGGGACACCACGGAACGCCACGAAATGCTGGAATCTCTGCGCGCGACCGAGTCTTATCGGCGGCAGGCGCACCGGATTGCGCACCTCGCCACGTGGTCATGGGAGCCGGGTGCGTCGCTGCCCTGGACGCGTGAAATTCGCGAGCTCTATGGCGTGCCGTCGGACAGCGATCTGTCGGCGGAAGAGCATGACAGGCTGATACATCCCGATGATCGAGAGCGAGTCCTGCAAGAGTTCATGGACTCCGTGCGATCGAACGTGACGGAGGCGCGCCAGGAGTATCGCGTCATTCAGCCAGGCGGTGATGTACGCCACTTCCGCTCCTCGCGGCATCTGGAGCGCGACGCCCGCGGACGCGTATGTCGCGTGACCGGCGTCCTGCAGGACATCACCGATCACGTCCGCGCCGCGGAGGAGCGTGCTCTACTCGAATCACAATTGCATCAAGCGCAGCGTCTGGACGCGTTGGGCACGCTCGCCGGCGGAATCGCGCACGACTTCAACAACATATTGCTCGCGATCGGCGGCAATGCTCAGTTGGCCCTCGCTGATTGTCCGGTCGAGAGCCCCATGCGCACGAGCCTCCTTGAGATCGAGAAGGCGCGTACACGCGCCAGCGATCTCGTGCGGCGTATGCTGACGTTCAGTCGCCCCGCGTCGCCCGATCGCCGGGAGATCGATCTTGCGCCCGTGGTGAGCGAAGCCCTGACGCTGCTGCGCGCCGCTGTGCCGGCGACGATCGAGTTGCGAGCGCACTTGCGGACGCCGATGCCGAAAGTAATCGCGGATGCGGGGCAGATGTACCAGCTCGTGATGAACCTGGTGACGAACGCCGCGCAGGCGATCGGCGAACGCGGCGGCGTCGTCGACGTCGTACTCGAGGAAACACCGCAGGCGCTCTGCTTGCAGACGACAGGACCCTATCTGCGGCTGAGCGTCAGCGATGACGGACCGGGCATGGACGCAAACACCAAGGCGCACATTTTCGAACCGTTCTTCACGACCAAGGAACCTGGGCGCGGGACGGGTCTCGGTCTTTCGATCGTGCACGGCATCGTGAAGGGGCATGGGGGCGCAGTCAGCGTAACCAGCGCGCCCGGCGAGGGGGCGTGCATCGATGTCTATCTGCCAGTGAGCGACGCAGGGACTGCGGTTGAACCGGCATCCGAGCGGGCGTCGAGTCTGGCCTAAGGGCTACTGAGCCATGACTTCGAGCGTCGCCGTGTAGCTCAGCCGACGCTCGCGCGTCTGCGTCCTGAGTCGACGCGTTGATCCAGTACATCCCCGGTTCCGGCCACGCGGGACTAGAGCTCGGACCATCGTCGCAACAGGTTGTGATACACGCCCGTAAGCTGCACCAGCGTCGGATCGTCCGGCCGTGCGGCGCTCAAGCGCTGTATCGCATTGTCGAGATCGAAGAGCAGCGCGCGTTCGCTGTCGTCGCGCACCATGCTCTGCACCCAGAAGAAGGAGGCAATGCGTGCGCCGCGGGTGATCGCCTCCACTTTATGCAGGCTCGATGCGGGATAGAGAATCAGATGTCCCGCCGGCAGCTTCACCCGATGCGGTCCGTAGGTGTCTTCGATGACCAGCTCGCCGCCGTCGTATTCCTCAGGGGCTGACAGGAACAGCGTCACGGACAGATCGGTGCGGATCCGGAACTGACTGCCGCGAAACTGACGCACGGCGTTGTCGATATGAACGCCGAAAGACTGACCCGTGCGATAGCAATTGAACAGCGGCGGAAAGATCTTCGCGGGCAACGCCGCGGACAGGAAGAGCGGATTTCGTTCAAGCGCCCCGAGCACCAGCGCGCCCAGTTCGCGAGCAACGGGCGAGTCCTCCGGCAACTGCAGATTATCCTTGGCGCGAATCGACTGATGGCCGGCTGTCATGCGGCCGTCCGCCCAGGCCGCATCGGTGAGCGCCTTGCGACAGGCGCTCACCTGGTCCGCGGAAAGAACATCCGGCACGTGCAACAGCATGCGTACGACTCAGAATCGAATGTCGGCTGTAAGAGAACGCCGCACGACCGGCGCCAGGAACGTAGTGCCCGCCGCCGATGCGATCGACGTAGAACTCGTCAGTCAGGTTGGTGGCGTTGAGCCGTAGCGTGATCGAGTCGGTGAGCGCGTACGACGCCATCGCGTCGACCAGCCAGTAGCTCGACAGAATGTTTTCGACGACGGCGGCGCTGGTTCCGGTGCGCGAGCGCACAACCTCGTCGATGAATTGCGCGCCGGCGCCGATCGACCAGTCCGAAGGGCAACGTGTACGTCGTCCACAGGTTGAGCGAATGTTCCGGCGTCTGCAGCAGGACCGCATCGACGTTCGATCGGATTTACGCTGCTCTCGATCTTCGAGTCCAGATAGGCATACCCGCCGAACGCAGACCAGTTCTCCGTGATCGCGCCGGTCACGCCAAGTTCGACGCCGTTCGACTCGTGCTCCCCGGAGAGCACGAACGGACGTGGTGTTGTCGAGGCGGGTACGTACGTTGGTCTTTTCAGTCCGGAACACCGCTGCGCCGAGCAGGAGTCGCGCGTCAAACAGATTCCATTTGGTCCCGAGCTCGTAATGCTGGCTTTCCTCGGGATCGAGATTCACGTTGTTCGCTGCGGTCGCTACATCGCTCAGGCCGCACCGACGGCGCCGGCGTCCACCGTCGGATCCTGCGAAGTGCCGTAGCTCAGATAGATGCTGCCTTCCTCGCGCGGCTTGTAGACCACGCCCGGCGTTCCAGCTGAGCAAGCCTTCGGCTCTTGTTGAGACGAGTGACCACGTCCCGTGACCAGATCGCGCAGCTCATAGTCCACATCGACTTCATCCCAGCGCAGGCCGCCGGTCAGCTCCCAGTGCTCGCTCAGCGTCACGGTGTCGAACGCGAACGCGGCGATCGTATCGAGCTGCGTCTCGCTCGGATTGCCCGTGTTGGGAGGCATCGGACCGAACGGCCGGTCGTCTGGATTCGGCGAATACAAGTCGAACCCGGGCTGATTCGTGGCCTGCGCGCTGTTGCGGCTGGTCGTTTGTTCGCTCGCAAGTTCGACGCCGGTCGCCAGATCGTGTTGCACGGCGCCCGTAGCGAAGTGAACATTCAGGTTCGTTTGATTGGTCAGATTCTCGTAACCCATCGTACGTCGCTGCAGCTGACGACCCTGCTGTCGCGGCGCTGTGATCGCCGAATCACGATCGTTGTCGATGTAACGCGTGATGTTCTCGATACGCACACCCTCGCTGAAGTCGTGGTCCAGCTTCACTGTCGCGATCTGGGTGTCGAGGTCCTCGAAGTCATAGTTCTTGAGCCCGTAGAAGTTGCTCTGGTCGACGGGCGGGTTCGCGTTGTAGGCGCCGGTGGGATAGGTGACGCCGTTCTGGGTGATGGCGACCCAGGGCAGACCGTAGTCGGGTACGTTGTCTTCTTCCTGATAGAGATAGCTCAGCGTGAGGCGCGTGGCGTCGCCGAGACCCAACGCGAACGAGGGCGCGATACCCCATCGCTTGTTCTCCACGACGTCGCGTTCAGCCACTTCAGCGTCGTGATAGAGCATGTTCACGCGCAACGCCATGCTGTCGCCGAACGCCTGATTGAGGTCCGCCGTTGCACGTCGTATTCATCGAGCCCCAGTCCCAGCGTGCCGCCATGCGGCGTCTTCGAAGCTCGGCGCCTTGCTGATCTGATTGATGGCGCCGGCGGTGGAGCTGCGGCCGCCGATGCTTCCAGTCGGACCTTTGGCGACTTCAACACTATCGAGATTGAACGCATCGCGCGTGTAGCTGCCCACGTCGCGGACGCCGTCGGAGAACACGCTGTTGCGCGAGGTGAAGCCGCGCATCGTGAAGTTCTGGTCGCCCGGCAATCCGCCGCCGCCTTCGCCTGCCTGGAACGTGATGCCCGGCGTGTTTCGCAGCACATCGCGCAGGGTGGTTGCGTTGCGTTCGGCGATGACTTCCCGGGGAATGATCACGACCGTTTGCGGCGTGTCGACCAGCGGTTGCGTGTATTTCGCCGAGCTGGATTCCTCGCGGTTGTAGCTCTCAACGTCGGCGCCGACAGTCACCTTTTTCATGACCTTCGGTTGTTCCTCGGCGGCGCGCGCCGCCGACGCAAGGGTCGCTCCGATGGCCGCCGCAAGGATGCTGCGCTGCGCGAGCACCTTCAGGCCGAATGCATTGAAGCTCATGGAGTTTTCTCCCTTTCTTGATTGTTTGCCGGCATCGCCTGCAGGCGCACTTAGGAAGCGTAGTGCGAATCATTCTTGTTTGCAACGAGAGGTTGGGCTTAGAGCGCCGCGAACAAGGCGGCCGAGGTGGGCGGGGACGTATCGGCCCCGGCCCTGGGTTTCTCGGGAAGCGGCGCCTGCCCATTGAAGGGTTACGCCGATTAGATTGACACTTAAAATATCAAGACATAAATTGTTTGGCGGCGGCCTGCGCGACTACGCCGCTTACAGGAGAGTTCGTGAAACGCATCGTCTGCATGGGCGGCGGACCTGCCGGTCTGTACTCCGCAATACTTTTGAAGAAGCATCTGCCGCGCGCCCGCATCGAAGTCCATGAACGGAATCGGCCGGACGACACCTTTGGGTGGGGCGTGGTGTTCTCGGACAAGACCATGGCCAATTTTGCGGACGCCGATCCCGAATCGCATGCCGCCATCGTCGACAGTTTCTATCACTGGGACGACATCGATGTGCACATCCACGGCCAGATGATCCGCAGCGGCGGCCATGGTTTCAGCGGCATCGAGCGCAAGCGGTTGCTCAATATTCTTCAGGAGCGCGCCGCGGCTCTCGGCGTCGAACAGACGTTTCAACACGAAGTACGCGATGAAGCGGATTTTGCCGACGCCGATCTGCTGATTGCGTCCGACGGAGTCAACAGTCGGACGCGCGTCCGGCATGCCGCAGCGTTGCAGCCGAGCGTCGATGTGCGCAAGTGCCGTTTCATCTGGCTCGGCACGACGCAGAAATTTCCGGCGTTCACGTTCGCGTTCGAACGCACCGAGCACGGCTGGTTCCAGATCCACGCCTATCAGTTCAGCAAGGAGCTTTCGACGGTGATCGTCGAGACTCGCGAGGAAACGTGGCTGGCGCATGGCCTTGACCGTGCGAACACGGATGAGTCGGTCGAGTTCTGCGAGAGCCTCTTCGGCAAGTACCTCCGCGGCGCGCCGTTGATGAGCAATGCGCGGCATCTGCGCGGTTCGGCATGGCTCAACTTCAATCGCGTGCTGTGCAGGCGCTGGTTCACGGACAACATCGTGTTGATAGGCGATGCAGCCCATACGGCGCATTTCTCGATAGGTTCAGGGACCAAGCTGGCGATGGAGGACGCCATTGCGCTCAGTCGCGAGATTGCTCGCGGCGGCGAGGTCGGCGACTCGTTGCAGCGCTATCAGGAGGAACGCGAGCTGGAGGCGCTCAAACTGCAAAGCGCAGCGCGCAATCGGATGGAGTGGTTCGAGAACGTAGCGCGTTACACGCATCTTGAGCCGTTGCAGTTCACGTACAGTCTGCTGACGGGCAGTCAGCGCATCGGCCATGAGAATCTGAAGCTGCGCGATGCGGAGTTCGTCAGAAAGGTGGAGGATCGCCTCGCTGAACGCGCGGGAACGCACGTCAAGGGGCCGCCGCCGATGTTCCTGCCGTTTCGCCTGCGCGATCTGCAGTTGGTGAATCGTGTCGTCGTGTCGCCGATGGCGCAGTATTGCGCGCGCGAAGGCGTGCCGGATGACTGGCACCTCGTGCACCTCGGTTCGCGCGCCACCGGGGGCGCCGGGCTCGTCTTTACGGAAATGACCTGCGTGTCGCCGCCCGGGCGCATCACGCCGGGCTGCACTGGGCTGTGGAACGAACAACAGCGTGAGGCCTGGCGACGGATCGTGCTCTTCGTTCATGCGCACTCACAGGCGAAGATTTGCCTGCAGCTTGGCCACTCGGGGCGCAAAGGATCCACGCAGTTGGGCTGGGAGAAAATGGACTATCCGTTGCCTGCGGGTAATTGGCCGCTGATTTCCGCGTCGCCGCTGCCGTATCTCGAAGGAGTCAGTCAGGTTCCGGCGGAAGCGTCCGAACAGGACATCGAAGAAATCACAGGGCAGTTCGTGACCGCTGCGCGGCTCGGCATTGACGCAGGCTTCGATATGATCGAGCTGCACATGGCGCATGGTTATCTGCTCGCGAGTTTCCTGTCGCCGCTGACCAACCGGCGCACCGACCTGTTCGGCGGCGCTCTCGAGAATCGGGTTCGCTTCCCTGTGCGCCGTCGTGCGCGCCGTTCGCGCGCGCATGCCCGCGGGTATGCCGCTCTCAGTGCGAATCTCCGCGAGCGACTGGGCGCGCGATGGCCTGACCGAAGCCGATCTGCTCGGCGTCGCACGCGCGCTGCGCGACGCCGGCGCCGACGTCATCGACGTCTCGAGCGGTCAGACGGTGCCCTGGCAGAAGCCAGTGTACGGGCGCATGTATCAGACGCCGTTCTCCGATCTGATCCGCAACACGCTCGGCGTGCCGACAATCGCGGTCGGGAACATTTACGAAGCCGATCACGTGAACTCGATCGTGGCATCGGGTCGCGCAGATCTGTGCGCCATTGCGCGGCCGCACCTTGCGAACCCATCGTGGACGCTGCAGGCCGCCGCCGAGCAGCAGTACGACGCGCAGTGGTGGCCGCCGCAGTATCTCTCGGGCAAGAGTCAGCTCGAGCGGAATCTGCAACGCGCCGCGTTGCTTGCGGCGACGGTATGAGCGCGTCGCTGAACGGCGAACACGCGCTCGTCACCGGAGCGAGCCGTGGCATTGGGGCGGCGATCGCCAGGACCCTCGCGGAGCGCGGCGCTCGCGTGAGTCTGCTCGGACGCGATCGCGCCGCACTTGAGCGCACCGCGGCCGCCTGCGGGGGCGAAACGTGCACAGCGGTCGCCGACGTAACGAACCCCGAGTCCATACGCGCGGCGTTTCATGACTGCCGTGAGCGCGTGGGGCATATCACAATTCTGGTCAACAATGCGGGGCAGGCGCGTAGTGCGCCGCTCGCGACCGCGCCGGACGGACTCTGGGAGGACATGCTGAGCGTCAATCTCACCGGCGCATATCACTGCATTCGCGCGGCGTTGCCCGACATGTTGCAGGCGGGGCGCGGGCGCATCGTCAACATTGCGAGCACCGCGGGACTGATCGGCTACCCCTATGTCACGGCTTACTGCGCCGCGAAGCACGGAGTCATCGGTTTGACGCGCGCACTGGCGCTGGAGCTCGCACGCCGGAATGTCACTGTAAACGCCGTCTGTCCCGGGTATACCGATACGGACATGGTGCAGGAAGCGATCGCGAACATCCGCGCGAAGACGGGCCGCGCCGAAGCGGAGGCGACCGCGGCGCTGACGTCACGCAACCCGCAAGGCAGATTGATTCGACCTCAGGAGGTCGCCGAAGCGGTGGCGTGGCTGTGCACACGCTCCGCGGATAGCGTCACAGGGCAGAGCATTGCAGTCGCGGGCGGAGAAGTGATGTGAGCGCCCGCAGACAATCCATTGACGCCGAGACGCGCGCGACCAGCGACGATCATCAGGCGCTGCGTTTGTGGTTGCGGCTCTACGCGTGCACGAGCCTCATCGAAACGCGCGTGCGCCGCCGCCTGCAGACCCGCTTTGCGACGACTCTGCCGCGCTTCGATCTGATGGCGCAGTTGGAGCGCGCGCCGGAGGGCTTGCGCATGAACGAACTGTCGGGGCGATTGATGGTTACCGGCGGGAACGTCACGGGACTCACCGATTCGCTGGAAGAGGAGGGCCTCGTGACGCGGGAAGCGGACGGCGCCGACCGGCGCGCGCTGCGGGTGAAGCTGACCCGCGAGGGCCGTCGCGTGTTCCGCGCCATGGCGGCGGAGCATGAACGCTGGATCATCGAAATATTCGCCGGCTTGTCCGCTCGCGACTCCCGCGCGCTTGCGGATCAGCTCAACTCCCTGAAGGAACACATTCTCAGCAACGTGCCTGTGGACGAACGACCATGAAAGCAAACGACGCGTCCTTGCGTGACTATCGCGCGCAGCACTTCCTCTGGTCCGTCGACGATCGGGTAGGACGCATCGTGCTCAACCGGCCGGAACGCAAGAATCCGCTGACGTTCGAATCCTATGCGGAACTTCGCGACCTGTTCCGGCGGCTCAGCGCCGATCCGACGATCAGCGTCGTCGTCGTGAGCGGCGCCGGTGAGAACTTCTGCTCCGGCGGCGATGTACACGAAATCATCGGTCCGCTCACGAAGATGAACATGACGGGGTTGCTCGCGTTCACGCGCATGACGGGCGATCTCGTCAAGGCGATGCGCGGCTGTCCGCAGCCGATCGTCGCTGCGGTGGACGGGGTCTGCGCGGGCGCGGGCGCGATCATTGCGATGGCGTCGGATTTCCGAATCGGCGCCTCGCGTTCAAAGACCGCCTTTCTGTTCAACCGGGTCGGCCTTGCGGGCTGCGACATGGGCGCCTGTGCGCTGTTGCCGCGAATCATCGGTCAGGGTCGCGCGTCGGAGCTGCTGTACCTCGGGCGCACGATGTCCGGCGAGGAGGGGCTGCAGTGGGGCTTCTTCAACGCACTCGCCGCACCAGAGCACTTGCTCGACGCGGCGCTGAAGGTCGCGAACGAAATCGCCGCGGGCCCAGCCTTCGCCAACGGGATGACGAAGACGATGCTGAATCAGGAATGGAGCATGGGAATCGAGCAGGCGATCGAAGCCGAGGCGCAGGCGCAGGCGATCTGCATGCAAACGGAAGATTTCCGGCGCGCCTATCGCGCGTTCGTCGCGAAGCAGAAGCCGGCGTTCGAGGGCGACTGACGTGAGGCGAGCACAGAACTGATTAACCGCATAGAACGTGACCAGCATAAATCATAACCGGCCATAGTCGGGGCAAAGAACGCAGAACGGAAATATTCAGCATGAAACGCGAACACCTGATCTCGGTTTGCCGGATCCATTCATTTGCGTTCTATGCGTTCTATGCGGTTACTCCTTCCAGTGCTCTCTCTTATTGGGCCGAATGACATGAGCGCTCAAACCTTGCAGCCCGCACATTGGGCGAAGCCAAAGGGGTACGCCAACGGCGTCGCCGTGCGCGGACGGCAGATCTTCGTAGCCGGACAGATCGGCTGGAATGCGCAGCAGCAGATCGTCAGCGAACGCTTGAGCGAGCAGGTGCGCCAGGCGCTCGCGAACATTGTCGCGGTGCTCGCCGAGGCGGGAGGCAGACCTGAGCACATCGTGCGCCTGACGTGGTTCATCACGAGCCGTGACGACTATTACGCGCAGTTGAAGGACATCGGCGCCGCCTATCGCGAGATCATGGGTCGCTGCTATCCGCCCATGTCGGTCGTGCAGGTGGTCGCGCTCATGGAAGCGCAGGCGAGAGTGGAGATCGAGGCGACCGCCGTCATCCCGGACGCCGAAGTGTAACGCGCGCGCTGACGCCCCCGCTGCTTGCCGGCGCATTTGCGCGCAGCGAGACGAAATATCATGCCGAGGAGGAAAGAGGCTTCGACAGGATCTGGAGGATTAGCAGGATGAAAGAGGGGACTTCCTATGGAAATACTGTGCATCCTGTTTATCTTGTCATCCTGTCCCGTTTCTTTTTGCAGAGGCTCCATAGCGGCGAAGACTGCAGAAGCTGAGGAGAGTTTTGACCATGAGCACACACGCCGCCGCGGCCGCGCGTCAGACGCCCACACTGCAGCATTTCATTGACGGCAAGCGTTTCGCCGGCGCATCGGGGAGATCCGGGGTCGTCTTCGATCCCTCGAGCGGCCGCGTGACGGCGCACGTCGGCTTCGCGTCGGCGGAGGAAACGCGCGCCGCGATCAAGGCTGCGCGCAATGCGCTCCCCGCCTGGTCGCAGACGCCTCCGCTGCAACGCGCGCGCGTGCTCTTTCGCTTCAAGGCGTTGCTGGATGAGCATATCGATGAGCTCGCCCGCATCATCACGAGCGAACACGGCAAGGTGCTGTCGGATGCGCGCGGTGAGGTGACGCGCGGACTCGAGGTCGTGGAGTTCGCCTGCGGTATTCCGCAACTGCTCAAGGGCGAATTCTCCGACAGCGTCGGACGGGGCATCGACAGCTGGTCGTTGCGTCAGCCGGTCGGCGTTTGTGCGGGCGTCACACCGTTCAACTTCCCCGCGATGGTCCCGATGTGGATGTTCCCGATCGCCATCGCCTGCGGCAACACGTTCGTGCTCAAGCCCTCGGAGAAAGACCCTTCGTGCGGCCTGCGACTCGCCGAGCTGCTGAGCGAGGCGGGCCTGCCGCCCGGCGTCCTCAATGTGGTGAACGGCGATCGCGAAGCGGTCGAGACGCTGCTCACGGACCCCGACGTCTCAGCGGTGAGCTTCGTCGGCTCGACCCCCGTTGCCCGACATATATATGAGACGGCCGCGCAGCATGGCAAACGCGTGCAGGCGCTCGGCGGCGCGAAGAACCACATGGTCGTGATGCCCGACGCAAATCCGAAGCTCGCGGCGCAGGCGCTGATGGGCGCGGCGTACGGCTCGGCCGGAGAGCGTTGCATGGCGATCTCGGTGGCGGTCGCAGTCGGCGATGCGGGCGATCGTCTCATCAATGAACTGAAGCCGCTGATTGCGGCGCTGAAAGTCGGACCGGGAACAGGCGAGGGCGTTGAAATGGGGCCGCTCGTCACAGGTGAGCACCGGGACCGCGTGAAGGGCTACATCGATCTTGGCGTCAAGGAAGGCGCAGCGCTGATCGTCGACGGACGCAATCAGAAAGTGACGGCCCACGAGAGCGGGTTCTATCTTGGCGCCACGCTGTTCGACCATGTGCAGCCGCAGATGCGAATCTACAGGGAAGAGATCTTCGGACCTGTGCTCATCGTGGTGCGTGCGCCCACGCTCGACGCGGCGTTGCAGCTCGTCAACGACCACGAATTCGGCAACGGCGCCTCGATCTTCACGAGCGACGGCGACGTCGCGCGCACGTTCTCCCATTCAGTGCAGGCGGGCATGGTCGGCGTGAACGTGCCGATACCCGTTCCCATGGCGTTTCACAGCTTTGGCGGCTGGAAGCGATCGCTCTTCGGCGATCTGCACGTCCACGGCCCGGACGGCGTGCGCTTCTATACGCGCCTCAAGACCGTCACGTCACGCTGGCCGACTGGCGTCGGCGGCGGTTCGGAGTACGTGATGCCGACGATGAAATGATGCGGCGGCGGAAGCCACCGGAGACGCTGCGCCGGAAATAGGGCGCGGCCTCTGCTGCGGTGGAGAAGGACACTGTCGAGACGGGCGCAGCCGAGTGAGACGACCGAGGTCGTCGGGTCAGAGTTCTGTCCCGACGATGTCCTTCCCGCCGACCTCGTCGGCTTACTCGCGAACGCCTTCTCGCCACAGGCCAATCCGGGTCACGTCTGTGCGCTCAGCGACAGTCCCGGGACGCGATCGAGCTCCCTCGAGATCTGCGCGCTCAGTTCCTGCAGCAGGGTCAGGCGTTCGCGAACGAGCTTCGTCTTGGTGATCTTTTTCGAGTGACTTGAGCTGTTCAGTGCGGCGACGACCCTGCGCGAAGCGTCGTACACAGGGACTGCGACTGCGACGACGCCGTACGCCAATTCGTCTTCCACTGCAGAGTAGCCGGCGCGCCTGCACTCTTCGATCAGCTTCCGGAGCTTCAAAGGATCGGTCACCGTGCGTTCCGTCAGCGCGGTGAACTGAGCCTCATCGAAGTACTTCTGCAACCGTTCGGGGCTGAGTCCCGCCAGCAGCACGCGTCCCATTGAGGTCGGATATGCGGGAAAGCGGCTGCCGACATGCGCTTCGAGCCGCATCAACGTGCGCACCGATGTTCGCGCCACATACACGATCTCGAGCCCATCCATTACGGTGAGCGCCGCCGAATCGCCCGTCTGACGCGCAAGATCCTCGAGGTAGGTCTTCGTCAGCGTTTCGATGTTCATCGATTCGAGGTACGCCGCGCCGAGCTCCAGAACCTTGGGTCGCAGCAGGAAGTTGCGACCCGACTGCATCACGTAGCCCGACTCGGCGAGCGTGAGCAGGCAACGTCGCGCCGTCGCTGCGGGCAGACCGGCGTGGTGCGCGATTTCACTCAGCGTCAGCGCAGGCGACTCACGCGTGAAGGCGCGAATGACGTTGAGGCCCTTGGCGAGCCCGCCCATCGCCTCTCGTCGCGGCGGAGCGTCGTTGCGGCGTTTCATGGCCCAGCTGTTTCGCTATCCGAAAAAGGGAAGACCGATCGCGGCGCGTTCTTGACACAGCGCTGTATCGGGGCAAGCATGTTCGCATGGCGAAGATAGTTTCGCTATACGAAAAAATCTAGAAAACAGCCATGAAGATCGGCTCACAGGCGCATCGCTCGTCGGCGATCTCTTCCTCCAACGAAGACACGATCCTCGTGCGGGGCCGCGACTTGTGCGCTGAGCTGATCGGGCGAATCACGTTCACGGATCACGTGTGGTTGCTCGTCACAGGCGACATGCCGAGCGAGGCGCAGCGTCGCGTGCTCGACGCCACCCTCGTCGCCATCGCCGAACACGGGCTGGTTCCCAGCGTGCAGGCAAGTCGCATGACGCTGGCCGCTGCGCCTGAGGCGCTGCAGGGCGCCGTGGCCGCCGGCATTCTCGGCTGCGGCTCGGTGATTCTCGGCGCGTCAGAAAACGCCGGGCGTCTGCTGCACGAAGTCGCGTCGCGAGCTGCGGGTTCGTCGATGGAGTCGGCGGCCAGGCAAGTGGTAAGTGAGTATCGCGACGCACGTCGGTCGATTCCCGGTTACGGCCATCCGCTGCACAAGAGCTCCGACCCGCGCGCGCTGCGCCTGCTCGAAGTCGCAAAGGAGGCGGGTTGCAGCGGTCGCCATTGCGAGGCGGCCGCCGCCGTCGAACGCGTCCTGCCGGAACTGACCGGCAAGCCGCTTGTGATGAACGTGTCAGGCGCCATTCCCGCAGTGCTGCTCGATGCAGGCTATCCACTGCTGGCGTTGAAGGGTGCGCCGCTTCTGGCGCGCACCGCGAGTTTGATCGCGCACCTGCTGGAGGAGCAGAGCCGGCCTATCGGCTTCGTGCTCTCGCACGCCGGCGCCGCGGCGATCGGCTATGACGGCCCGGCGCCGGAAGGCTTCGTAGCGCGAGATCAGTGAGCAACTGTCCATGAAATCCGTTCTGTCAGGCGTTCGCATCGTCGAGCAAGGCACGTTCATCACCGGACCGTGCGCCGGAATGATGCTGGCTGATCTCGGCGCCGACGTCGTCAAGATCGAAAGTCCAACGGGCGATCCGTATCGCGCCTATCAGACCGGGCAGTTCTCACCGCACTTTCAGGCGTACAACCGCAACAAGCG
Organism: uncultured Gammaproteobacteria bacterium; assembly: GCA_963723505.1. Lineage (GTDB taxonomy): Bacteria > Pseudomonadota > Gammaproteobacteria > Steroidobacterales > Steroidobacteraceae > Steroidobacter. The sequence continues at coordinate 94,785 of CAVRQU010000009.1, read as the reverse complement.
CAGTATTTCGCTCGACCTGCAAGGCGGGGCTGACCGAACCTTGTTCGACAATCTGATCCGCAACGCCGACGTCTACATCCAGAATTTTCGTCCCGGCACGGCGGAACGACTCGGCGCCGGCGTGCAACGCCTGCAGGAAATCAATCCAAAGCTGATCTACTGTTCCATCAGCGGCTTCGGCTCCAGCGGTCCGTACGTCGATCGCCCGAGCTACGACTCCGTCGCGCAGGCCTTGAGCGGCTTCCTGAGCGTCGTGGTCGATCCGGATCGCCCCCGCTTTCTGGGACCCGCGCTGGCCGATGCAATCACCGGCATCTACGCCGCGTATGGTGTGCTCGGCGCCCTGTTCGAACGCAATCGCACCGGACGCGGCAGTCTGGTCGAAGTGTCGATGCTGGAAGCGATGGCGCACTTTTCGGTCGAGCCCTTCGCTGCGTTCTTCGCACTCAACGCCTCGCCCACCTCCAGCGATCGGCCGCGGCTGGCGCAGTCGTACATCCTCCGCACAGCGGACGGCGGAATGATTGCGATTCATCTGTCATCGTTGGAGAAATTCTGGCAGGGCCTCACGACCGCGCTCGAAACGCCGACGATCGGCGACGACGAGCGCTTCCGCACCCGACAGAGCCGCATCGATCACTATGAAGCGCTCGGCGCCGCACTGGATGCAGAGTTCTCGAAGCGTCCGACGCAGCACTGGGTCGAGCGTCTCAGCCAGAACGATGTGCCGTTCGCGCCCATCAACCGGATAGACGAGGTCGTCGAAGATCCTCAGGTGCGGCATCTCGGACTGATTGTGCCGGTGGAGGGCGCTCACGCGGGCAAACAGGCGGTGCGCCCCGCCGTTCAATTCGACGGCGCCAGAGCCGCTCGTGTGAGGACGGCGCCGCTGCTGAATGAGCACGGCGCTGCGATTCGACAATCGCTGTCGGGCGACGGCGGTTGGCCGCTGGCGGGCGGCGAAGCAGCGTAGCGCGAGAGGAGTCAGGCAGACATGCTTCTTCCAACGACGCTCGTCGGCAGCTATCCGCAACCGGACTGGTTGATCGATCGCGAGAAGCTCGCGAAACGATTTCCGCCGCGCGTGCGTGCGCGCGAACTGTGGAGAATCCCTGAAACCTGGCTGGCGGAGGCGCAGAACGACGCGACGGTGCTCGCGATCAAGGCGCAGGAAGACGCCGGTCTCGACATCATCACGGACGGCGAAATCCGCCGGGAGAGCTACTCGAATCGCTTCGCCACGGCGCTTGAAGGCGTCGACGTCGACAATCCGGGCACGGCGCTCGATCGCAGCGGGCATCCGAATCCTGTACCACGCGTCGTCGGCAGAATCCGTCGCAGGCACGCGGTCCAGGTCGACGATCTGCTGTTCCTCAGGAAATGCACGGATCGACCGGTCAAGGTCACCGTGCCCGGGCCGTTCACCATGGCTCAGCAGGCGCAGATCGATTACTACGATGGCAGCCGCGAGCTTGCGTCGCTGGATTATGCGGCCGCGGTGAATGAGGAAATACGCGATCTCTTCGCGCATGGCGCCGATGTCGTGCAGATGGATGAGCCGTACATGCAGGCGCGCCCGGACGAAGCGCGTGCCTACGGACTCAAGGCGCTCAATCGCGCGCTCGACGGCGTCAGGGGTACGGTGGCCGTGCACATCTGCTTTGGCTACGCCGCCATCATTCACGAGCGGCCGTCCGGCTATTCATTCCTGCCCGAACTCGCTCAATGCACCTGCTCGCAGGTGTCGATCGAAACGGCGCAGTCGAAACTCGATTGTTCGGTGCTCAAACAACTCGACGGCAAGCAGATCCTGCTCGGCGTGCTCGATCTCGCGGACATGAATCCGGAGACGCCCGAGCAGGTCGCAGCGCGCATCCGGCGCGCGCTGCCGTACGTCCGGCCGCAGAACGTCATCGTCGCGCCTGACTGCGGCATGAAGTATCTGCCGCGCGACGTCGCCGACGCCAAGTTACGAGCCATGGTCGAAGGCGCACGCATCGTGCGGGCGGAACTGAAATGAAGGCGACTCCATGCGCCGCCAAAACAAGGGGGAACTTCGAATGAACACCAACAAACGGCGATATCTGCTGATGGGCGCGGCGACGCTGCTGTGCGCGACGACGCCCGAGGGTCGGGCGCAGACGGAAGGCGCGTCCGCTCTGGAGGAAGTGATCGTGACGGCGCGCCGGCGCGATGAGGCCTTTATCGACGTGCCGGTCGCCGTCAATGTGTTCACAGCGGCGGACATTGCATCCGCGGGCATCGAACGACCGCAGGATTTCATCGATCTGACGCCGAACATGACGCTCGTGCAGACGCAGAATCAGGGTACGTCGTTCGTCACCGTGCGAGGCATCTCTCAGGCGCGCAACAGCGAGCCTTCCGTCGCGGTGCTCATCGACGGCGTGGCGATGGCGAATCCTTCGCAATTCAACCAGGAATTGATCGACATCGAGAGCATCCAGGTGCTGAAGGGCCCGCAAGGCGGCATGTATGGGCGCAACGCCATCGGCGGCGCGATTCTGATCACGAGCAAGCAGCCCACCGATGAATTCGAGGGCAAGGTGTCGGCAGGCTACGATTCCGGCCCCGGCTACAAGGTCGGCGCTACGATCAGCGGTCCCATGAGCGAGACGGTGAAGTATCGGGCGACCGTCTCGTACCTCGATACGGACGGCTATATCGACAATCCGTTTCTCGGCGAGGAAGCCGACCCGTACGAAGATCTTTCCGCGCGCGCGTTGTTGCTGTTTCAGCCGAGCGACAGCTTCAAGGCGGATCTGCGGGCGTACATCTCAGACGTCTCGACGCAGGCGCTCTACTTCAATATCACGGAGAGCGTGAACGATACGAGTCTGCCGGTGCGCGTCAACAATCGCGGCGTCAACGATCGCGAGATCTACGGCGCCTCGCTCAAGATGGATTTCACCACGTCGTTCGGTACGCTGACGTCTGTGACGGCGTACGACAAGCTCGAGGAGATTCTGACCGGGGACCAGTTCGACTTCCTGCCTATTCCGGAGTCCGTCCTGTTTCAGTTCTTCGGCTCCGATCAGGCGCAGCATCAATTTCTCGACGTCGAGGCCGTGAGCCAGGAACTGCGCCTGACGTCGCCTTCGGAGAATCGCGTGCGGTGGATCTTCGGGGCGTATGCGATCGCCACCGACCGCTTCATCTCCACCGGCAATGTCTTCGATCTCGGGACCGGCGTCGTGCCGGAAGTGCGCCGCACGCCGCTGCCCATATTCAACCCGCAATTCACCTTTCTCGCCGATTCGCAGGACAACTTCGCATGGGCGGTGTTCGGCGAACTGGGCGTCGATCTGACCGAGAAGCTCGAAGCCTCGTTCGCGCTGCGCTATGACGAGGACGAGCGTGAGAACACGACGGAGACTCCCGCAGCGTTCATCCCTGCGCCCCTCGTCGGCGAAGCGTTTCCGGGGCAGGTAAGAAAAGAAAGCTGGGACGAGCTGCAGCCCAAGGTCACGTTGCGCTACAAGCCGTCGGATACCTCAACGCTATATGTCGGCTACAGCCGCGGCTTTCGCAGCGGCGGATTCAACCAGACTGGCGTCGGCGCAGCGAATATCCCCGGCATCGAGGATCTGTTCGACAAGGAAACGGCCGATACCTACGAGGCCGGACTGAAAGGCGACTACCTGGATCGCCGACTTGGGCTGAATCTCAGTCTCTACTACACCCAGGCGAACGGCTCGTATTTCTTCGTCTTCGATCCGAACACCAGCACGCAGAACCTGGGCAATCTCGGCGACGTGGACTACAAGGGTCTGGAGTTCGAAGTGAGGGCGCTCCTCACTGACAGCTTCGACGCGTATCTCGGCGTGGGCTACACCGACAGCGAAATCAAGGAATCCGACCGCGCCGCAAGCGACGTCGGCAATCAGGCGCCGCTGGTCTCGGAATACAGCGTGAATCTCGGGCTGCAGTATCGTCACGATCTCGACGCGTTCAACGGCGCGAGCCTGTTCATCCGTGGAGACCTCGACGTCACGGGCCCCACCTGGTTCTATCCCGACAACTTCACGGAGCGCGACACGATCGAAGTTCTGAACCTGCGTCTCGGACTCGAAACGGACTCGTGGTCCGTCACCGCCTGGGCGAAGAATCTGAACGACGAGGAATACAATGCGGAGTGGTCGCCCGGTCCGCAGTTCTTCCCGAATCCAGGCTACACGAACAACTTCGTATTCAAGGCGTTGCCGCAGCGCTGGGGCGTCGACCTGGCGTACCGATTCTGAGAATCGCGGTCGCGCACGACTGCATCAGGAGCATTCAACATGGCCACTGCCCAGAAACTTCCCTCGCGTTTGCACCACACTGCGTATGTCTCGAAGAATCTCGAGGAGACGCGCAAGTTCTACGAAGACGTGATCGGCCTGCCGCTGGTCGCGACGTGGTGCGAGTCCGACATGTTGTTCGGCGCCGAGCGCACTTACTGTCATCTGTTCTTCAGCCTCGGCGACGGCGGCGCGCTCGCGTTCTTCCAGTTCGCGAACAAGTCGGATCAGGAACAGTTCGGGCCGAAGATGCCCGACACGCCGTTTCATCACATCGCGCTGAAGGTCGACGCCGACGTCCAGCAGGGCATCGAGCGGCGACTGCGCGCCGCCGGCTTCACGGAGCCGCGGATGTACGTACTCGAGCATGGGTACTGCCGCTCGGTGTACGCCGTAGATCCGGACGGCATGATCGTCGAGTTCACGGTCGATCATCCGGATGTCGAGAAGATCAAGGCCACGCGTCGGGCCGATGCGCACTCTGAGTTGAAGCGCTGGCTGGCGGGTGACCATCGCTCCAACAATATGTACCGATGACGAAAGAAGCGGTTAGCGGTTGGCGGTTAGCGGCTAGTCGCAACGCCGCGGGCGCATCAGCGCGCCGCTAGGACGGACAACGCACAACGGACAACGCATTACAGATGAAAGCGAGCGTAGATCGGATCCTCACCACACATGTCGGCAGCCTGCCGAGGTCACAGGCCGTGGTCGATGTGCTGTTCGCGAGAGATCGCGGCACGCTGCACGATGCATCAGCCGCGGCCTCCACCATCTCGCAAGCCGTCAGCGACGTCGTGCGCAGGCAGGTGGAGAGCGGCGTCGATGTGGTCAGCGACGGCGAGATGAGCAAGATCAGCTACGCCACGTACATCAAGGATCGACTCACGGGGTTCGCGGGCGATACGCCTCGCGAGCCCGGCCAGGATCTCGTCGAATTTCCGCGCATCCTGAAGCGCCTGGCCGATCTCGGGGCGACCGCGAAGTACACGCGGCCGCGCTGCGTGGGCGAGATTCGCGTCAAGAATTCGCAACCGCTGCAAGCGGACGTGGCGAACATGAAGGCCGCGATAGCCGCCGCCGCTCCCAGCGAAGGATTCCTGAACGCCGCTTCGCCCGGCGTCATCGCACTCTTTCAACCCAACGACTATTACAAGACGCAGGACGAGTATCTCGAAGCGGTCGCCGAAGCGATGCGCACCGAATACGAGGCGATCGTGGGCGCTGGCCTGTTGCTGCAGATCGACGCGCCGGACCTTGCGATGGGTCGGCACACGATGTATCGCGACAGGAGCGTGGCCGACTTTCTTGATCGAGCCGCCTTGCACATCGACGTGTTGAACCATGCGCTGCGCAGCATCCCGTCTGATCGCATCCGCATGCATGTCTGTTGGGGCAACTACGAAGGTCCGCATCACTACGACGTGCCGCTCGAACAGCTGTGGCCCATTCTCGCCAGGGCGAAAGTGCAGGGCCTGCTGATCGAGGGCGCGAATCCGCGTCATGCGCATGAATGGGCCGTATTTCGCAGCCACAAGCTCCCGGACGACAAAGTGCTGATACCGGGCGTGATCAGCTCGACCACGAATTACGTGGAGCATCCGCTCCTCGTCGCCGAGCGCATCGGCCGGTACGCCGACCTGGTTGGGCGCGAACGTGTGATTGCGGGCAGCGATTGCGGCTTCGGAACGTTCGCCGGTTTCGGCCCCGTCGATCCGGACGTCGCATTTCTCAAGCTCCGCGCCCTCGCCGACGGCGCAAGAATCGCATCGGATCGTCTATGGGGCGCTCATTGACTACTTTCGTCGCCAAGCCGCCAAGTGCGCAAAGATGATTTCCTCACAAGCTTCAGATCGCGCGTTCATCCCTGTTGCCTGGCGTGCTCTGCGTGCGGGACGACGCGACGGAAGCGAGAGGAATATCCGCAAAAAGTCGCAAAAAGAGCAAATGCAAAGTGAGGCTCCGAAGGAGGGAAGGGATTGGAACGATTCCTCACTTCGCCAGTTCGGTTTCTATTCCTCTTTGCGACTTTTGCGCCTTATTGCGGCGATTCATTCTTCCTCCTTCGTGAGGCCGCGCCTTTGCGAGAGGACGCCTGATCTTTCGATTTCCCTCGCCAGGCGGCCGGGCGATGCGCAGCCGTGACGGCTTCATCGAAGTGCGAGGGGCGCGATTACGTTGTCGCGTCGAGGGGAGCGGTCCGAACGTCGTGTTCATTCACGGCTGGGCGCTCGATCTCGACATGTGGCGACCGCAATTCGAAGCGTTGGCCGGCAGCTATCGTTTGATCGCATTCGACCGGCGCGGATTCGGATTTTCGTCCGGCCTCCCTCACGTAGAGACCGACGTCGACGATCTCGCGCAGATCCTGGCAGCCGTCGGCGCGGGCCGCGTTGCGATCGTCGGCATGTCTCAGGGCGCCCGGGTGGCGCTGCGGTGGGCGATGAGATTTCCGCGGATGACGGCCTGCCTGGTTCTCGACGGACCACCGCGGGAAGGCGGCGTCGAGGACGCGCCGATGCAGGCGGAAATTCCAATGGCGGCGTATCGCGAACTCGTGCGTACGGATGGCATGCACGCGTTTCGCGAGTTGTGGCGCCGACATCCGTTCATGCAGCTGCGTTCGGCCGATGTGCGAAGGCAAACGCTGCTTCGTGAAATCGTCGACCGCTATCCAGGGCGCGACCTGCATGTCGCTCAGCAATCGTTGTCGCCCATCCTCGATCCGGAACGTATCGCCATGCCGGCGATCGTCATCAACGGCGAATGCGACACCACTGAGCGACGCGCGGCTGGGACGGAGCTGGCCGATCGGCTCCCGAACGCGCGCCAGTCTGTGGTCGCCGGCGCCGGCCATCTGTCGAACCTCGACAGTCCGGCGGCGTACAACGAACTACTCGCCGAATTCTTCGCTCGTCATCTGCCGGGCGCCGACAACCATCAGAACGTCAGAACATCGGAGGACGGTACATGGAACAGAGCAACATAGGGGTCATCGTCGGCAGTCTGCGCAAGGGCGCATACACTCGCATGTTGTCGCGCGCGCTGCCGGAGCTCGCGCCGCCGTCCCTGAAGCTCGTGGACATCGCCATCGGCGACCTGCCGTTTTACAACCACGATCTCGAAACGGAAACGCCGCCCGCTGCATGGACGACCTTCCGTACGCAAATCGCGGCCTCGGATGCGATTCTGTTCGTTACGCCGGAGTACAACCGCGGCATGCCGGGCGCAGTGAAGAATGCGCTCGATGTCGGTTCCCGGCCGTGGGGGAAGAGCGTATGGAACGGCAAACCCGCGGGGGTCATCAGCCTGACGCCCGGCGCTCTCGGCGCCATGGCGGCCAACCTCCAGTTGCGCCAGGTGCTGGCGGCCGTGAATCTTGCAGCGATGCCGTATCCGGAGGCCTTTATTCCGGCCGCCGCGACGCTATTCGATGAGAGCGGACGTCTGGTCAAGCCGGAGACGCGCGAATTCCTGAGCACGTTTCTGCAAGCGTTCGAGCAGTGGATCGAAGCATTCGGATAGGGCGCTGTTCCACTTGGCGTGATTGGCGATCTTTGCGAGAGATTCCGAAAGATTTTTGCTCTGAGCAGAGTAACTCTCGCCAAGGGCGCAAAGAGCGCAAAGGATCGGAATGTCCGACTACGACCCGATTTGACTCAGTATGCTTGCGAAACTTGCAAGATACTGCTGGCGCACCCATGGACCGACGCCAGCGACGCTCCGCCGCCGTTGCGGAAACGACGGTAACGAAAGTCCTCGCGACGTCAGTGCGCTTGCATGGCGACACCAATCATTACCCCGCTCTATCTGAGGCGAGACGCGACCGCGTCAGGCATGATATTCATCCGCCCGGCCTTGTTCCTGGAAGTCGACGTTCATGCAGCCGCTGAACCTTCATCCCGATCGATTGTTTCCCCGCGATCCGGGCACGCGCGACATTGCGCGACAGCTCTACAATCAGGTCGCGAATCTGCCGATCGTCAGCCCGCACGGCCATACGGATCCACGCTGGTTTTCGCAAAACGCACCCTTCATTGACGCGACTGATCTGCTGCTGCGTCCCGACCACTATGTGCTCCGGATGCTCTATAGCCAGGGGATGTCGCTGGAAGCCCTGGGCGTTGCGCCGAAGGACGGCGCCAGCGAGCCTGCTGACGCACGCACCGCATGGCGCACGTTTGCGCGTCACTATCACCTGTTCCGCGGCACGCCGTCGCGCATGTGGCTCGATTGGGTGTTCAGCGCCGCATTCGGTCTCAAAGTGCGGCTCGATGAAACGACCGCGGACGAATACTTCGACACGATCAATGCGCGTCTCGCAGAGCCGGCCTACCGCCCGAGGGCGCTCTTCGACCGCTTCAATATCGAAGTGCTGGCGACCACGGAATCGCCGCTCGATACGCTCGAGCACCATGCGGCGATTCGCGCCTCAGACTGGAAGGGCAGGGTCATTACGGCGTTTCGTCCCGACCCTGTGGTGGATCCGGAGTTCGAGGGATTCGTCGACAATCTGCGCGCGCTGTCCGACCTGACGCGCGAGGATTGCTTCAGCTACAAAGGCTATCTCGCCGCGCTGCGCAAGCGTCGAGGCGATTTTGCGGCGGCAGGGGCGACGTCCACCGATCACGGTCATCCGCGTGCGACCACGGCGGATCTGTCGGTCGATCAGGCGGAGAAACTGTTCGCAACGGTCTCCTCCGGTCGCGCGACGGCGGACGACGCAGACCTGTTCCGCGCGCACATGTTGACGGTGATGGCCGGCATGAGTCTCGACGACGGCCTGGTCATGCAAATCCATCCGGGTTCGTTCCGCAATCACAACCCGCTGCTCTTTCAGCGCTTCGGTCGGGACAAGGGTGCAGACATTCCGACGGCGACCGACTACGTGCACGCCCTGCGTCCCCTGTTGTCGCGCTATGGCAATGACCCAAGGCTCACCCTCATTCTTTTCACGCTGGACGAGACGAGTTATGCGCGCGAGCTCGCGCCGCTCGCGGGTCACTATCCCGCGTTGAAGCTCGGTCCGGCGTGGTGGTTCCATGACAGCCCCGAAGGCATGCGTCGCTTCCGCGCGCAAGTGACGGAGACTGCGGGTTTCTACAACACGGTCGGCTTCAACGACGACACGCGCGCCTTTCTCTCGATTCCGGCGCGACACGATGTGGCGCGACGCATCGACTGTGGCTTTCTGGCCGAGCTCGTCGCGGATCATCGGCTCGAGATCGATGAAGCGGCGGAGCTCGCCGTGGATCTCTCGTACCACCTCGCGAAGAAGGCGTATCGACTGTGACCGGCGACAGACTCTGCGACGCGCGCCTCGCGTCGCTGCCGGCGCGTGTGAGTCGGCCCGCATACGATCGGGCGGCGCAGCGAACCGGCATCGTTCACTTCGGCATCGGCGCCTTTCATCGGGCGCATCAGGCCGTTTACACCGATGACGCGATGGCGGCGGGCGATCGCGACTGGGCGATCGCGGGCGTTTCGCTGCGTTCGCCGGACGTGCGCGACCAACTCCATCCGCAGAACGGTCTCTACACATTGTCGCAACGCGACGCCGAGGACGAGCGGCTGCGCGTGATCGGCGCCGTCCGCGAAGTTCATGTTGCGCGGGAGAACGCCGCAGCCGTCATCAACGCACTGGCGTCTGCGGACATCCATATCGTCACCTTTACGATTACCGAGAAAGGCTACTGGCGCGATCCGTCGTCCGGATCGTTGCTCATCGAAGCGCCTGACGTTGCGCACGATCTGCGAGGCGAGGGCGCGCCGCGGACGATCTACGGATTTCTGGAGCGTGCGTTCTCACGCCGCCGGGCGGCGGGTCTGCCTGGTGTGAGTCTGGTGAGCTGCGACAATCTTGCCGACAACGGCCGCCAGTTGGAGGCGCTGCTCAACGAGTTTCTCGAACGACGCGATGCAGCGCTTGCGGCGTGGGCGCGGCGCGAGACGAGTTGTCCCTCGACGATGGTCGATCGAATCGTGCCCGCGACGACGGCTGCCGATCTCGCTCGAATCGCAGGCGCGCTGCAGATCGAGGATCGCGCAGCCGTAGTCACCGAACCGTTCCATCAATGGGTCATCGAAGATCGTTTCGTCGGTCGGCGGCCGCGATGGGAAGCAGGCGGCGCGCAACTGGTCGCCGACGTGCGGCCATTTGAAACCGCCAAGTTACGCATGCTCAACGGCAGCCACTCGGCGCTCGCGTATCTGGGGCTTCAACTCGGATACGAGCATGTCCACCAGGCTGTCGTGGATCCGGATCTCGCGCCGTTCATCGCGCGGCTGATGCGCAGCGAAGCCGCGGCCACCCTCACGCCCGCCGCGACGCTGGATCTTTCCGTTTATGCCGAGGCGCTGCTCGGCAGATTCAACAACCCGGCGCTGCCGCACCGACTCGTGCAAATCGCGATGGACGGCACGCAGAAAATTCCGCAGCGCTGGCTCGCATCGATCGTCGCGTTGGAGCGGTCCGGCAAGACGCCGAGGGCGTTGCTCTTTGCACTCGCGTCGTGGATCGCGTTCATATGCAGGCCGTCGCAGCAGCTCGATGATCCGCTGGCGGAACGGTTGCTCGGCGTTCGCCAACTCGCCGAGGATTCGCGCGCCGCCGTGCAGGCCGTCGTGGGCGAGCACGGGCTATTCCGCGAGGTGTGGCGCGCCGACTCGCACGCTGCCCAAACGATCGAATCCTGGTTTACAGCCATCCGGCGGCGCGGGATGCGGCAGACGCTGCTTTCCTTTCACGCTGAATGAGCCGCCGTCCGCGGGATCAGGCGCATCTCGAGCGCCGGTTTCCGCAGCTCCCCGGGCATCCTCGGAGAAGAGCCGCGAAGGACCGCATAAAAGAATTGGTGCGGACAGAGCGGGGATTCGAGAGCCCTGTCGACGCCAGAGCCGAAACACGTCTGTGGACCCCTCTGACCGTTCTATTTTCTTTTTTGCGGTCCTTCGCGGCTCTTCCTCGTTCAGAGCATCAGGCGCGGACCTCGGGTACACCCATGCAGTGAGCGAGCGTTGGCTGCCGGCGAACGCGGCACGTCTGAGTGTTGGTTGTCAGTCAACGAAGTGACACAAGCCACGCGCTGCAGGCGGCGCCGTTGAAGCGGCCTCGCGGGATTTCTTTGCTCGTGCGATCAAGGCCTTAGCGACCGCGTGGCCCCTACGCACACGCCCCTGGCACGCCCCCTGCAATATCCCCCGCGAGAGTTGATTGTTTGAAGATCAACTTCTGTTACCCCAACCGATTCACTCACCTACTTTTCGGAGCACCTTAATGAACACCCTGAACATCGCTGACCTCGGCCTCTCCCAGGACCTCGACCGCGAAGCGCTCGCCACGATCATCGGCGGCGCCGGCTACTACGACGGCGGCCCCTATGCCGTGTCGTATGCCACCGGCAGCTGGAGCGGCTACTACGACGGCAAAGTGCTGGCGGACTTCTACAACACCTGCGGTCAGAAATATAAGTCGCAGGTTCGCTGGACGCGCACGCGCGCGCAGTACGAGTACAGCTACTGGAACTACTACTGGACCTAATCAAACGATTAGCGCCATCGGAAACGGAGGCCCTCGGGCCTCCGTCTTCCTGAGGAGGGCGCCTCAAGCTGTGAGTGTTGGCTGCCGGCGAACGGCGGCACGTCTGAATGTTGGGTGGGAGTCGACGAAGTCCCTCGGCGGGCTTCGGCGCGCGGCGCCGCTGAAAGCCCCCGGCAGAGTTTCTTTGTTCATGCGATCAAGGCCTTAGCGCCAGCGTAGCCCCCACGCGCACGCCCCTGGCACACCCCCTGCAATATCCCCCGCGAGAGTTGATTGTTTGCAAGTCAACTTCTTTCGCAACCCACACTCACTTTTACTTCTTGGAGTTACTCGCATGATGAATCTGAACATCGCCGACCTCAGCCTCTCTCAGGACCTCGACCGCGAAGCGCTCGCCACCGTCATCGGCGGCGCCGGCTACTACGACGGCGGCCCCTATGCCGTGTCGTATTCCTATGGCAGCTGGAGCGGCTACTACGACGGCAAGACGCTGGCCGACTTCTACAACACCTACGGGCAGAAGTATAAGTCGCAGGTTCGCTGGACGCGCGCGCGCACGCAGTACGAGTACAGCTACTGGAACTACTACTGGACCTAATCCGCCGATCGGAACCGGCAAAGAAACGGAGGCCCTCGGGCCTCCGTTTTCTTTTGTGCGGCCTCTCTGTGGATCCTTCCGACGATCCTTTTCCTTTTTGTGGTCTTTCGCGGCTCTTCTCCGATGATGCGCGCGCTACTTGTACGCGGGGGCACCTGACTCGACGCACACCCCGCGGGGACCGGCGCCCCAGGGCATTTCCGCGCCCAGGAAAACCTCTGCACAGGCGCGATCCGATGGGCTCATCAGATTTCCGGACCGCGTCTTCAACCAGTGCATCGTTGAAAGGTGAGGGTAGTCGACCTGTGCAGTGCTTCCCCAGGTCGCGCGGACGGGGATAATCCAGCCGGTGGAAAATGCAGGATCCGGGTCCGCAGCCGATGACCGGCGCGACTTCAGCGGGATCGTGCGGCCGAAGCGGATCGACAGAGCCTTCACAAGCAGCGACCCTTGGAAGCCATCAAACTGACGTCACGGTCGGGTGCGATCTGATCCTCTCGCGGGTCGCGCCCGGATTCAGCATGCTCGCAGGCGCACGCCAATGCAGCAGGCAGGAGGGTGTCGCGATGAATCAGCCGACGGACACGAAAACGAATGCAGCGCTGGCGGAACGGCGGGGCCTGGCAGTGCCGCGCGGCGTCGCCACAGCGACGTCGTTCTTCATCCAGCGCGGGCAGAACGCGGAAGTCTGGGACGTCGAAGACCGGCGCCTGATCGACTTCGCAACCGGCATCGCTGTGCTCAACACGGGCCATCGACATCCGGCCGTGGTCGAAGCAGTGGAGCGGCAGCTCCAGTTGTACACGCACGCCGCCTTCCAGGTGATGGCGTACGAGCCCTACATTGAATTGGCGGAGCGACTGAACGCGATCGCGCCGGTGCGCGGGCCCGCGAAGACGATTCTGTTCAGCACCGGCGCTGAGGCGATCGAGAACGCAATCAAGATTGCGCGCGTCGCGACGCGGCGCAGCGCCGTCATCGCGTTTAGCGGCGCATTCCATGGACGCACGCTGATGGCGCTCTCGCTCACCGGCAAGACGGCGCCGTACAAGTCAGGCTTCGGCGCGTTGCCGGGCGATGTATATCGAGTTCCCTTTCCCATCGCGCATTACGGCGTCGCCGTGGAGGACAGTCTGCGTGCGCTCGACTCCGTGTTCAGGACGGACGCGGCGCCAGATCGCGTCGCGGCGATCATCATCGAGCCCGTGCAGGGCGAGGGCGGTTTCCATCCGGCGCCGCGCGAACTGCTGATCGCCCTGCGCGAGCTGTGCGATGCGCACGGAATATTGCTGGTGGCGGATGAAGTGCAGACGGGCTTTGCGCGGACCGGACGGATGTTTGCGCTCGAGCATGCGGGAGTCCGCGCGGACCTGCTTGTTGCAGCCAAGTCGCTGGCGGGCGGCTTGCCGCTCTCCGCGGTCATCGGGACTGCATCCATCATGGATGCGCCGGAGCCAGGCGGCCTGGGTGGAACGTATGCAGGATCACCGCTCGCGTGCGCAGCCGCGCTCGCAGTGCTTGAGGTGATTGAGCGCGAGCGCCTGATCGAGCGGGCGAACGAACTTGGCGACCTTGCACGCCTGCGCCTTGCTGCGATGGCGCGTCGGAACGATCTGCAGCCGATCGGTCACATTCGGGGACTCGGCGCGATGATCGGATTCGACATACTCGCAAAGCGCGACGCGGATGAGGTGCTCGTGGCGGGCGCCGCGCCAGTGGCGAAACGCGCGCATCAACTGGGGTTGTTGTTGCTCACCTGCGGAACTCAGGGCGAAAGCATCCGGCTGCTGTTTCCGCTGACAGCCTCTGACGAGATCGTCGAGGAGGGGCTCGATCTGCTGGCGAGCGCGTTGCGGCCGACATGAACGTGTCGTTGGCGAACAGCGAATTGGTTGCGTGCACGTTCGGCGCCTTCTGCTCTCGCTATTTCTCGAAATCGATGCGCGTCCGCGTGTACTCGCGTTTCGTGCGAAATCGATGCGTGTCGAGAGAGTGCGGCGCCATGAGCAAGTCGCGCTCGTGCGATGTCTCCATGGTCCTGATCACCGCCGGGGTGTGCCTGGTGCTGGCTGCCTGCGCTTCGGAGCCACTCGTCCCTTATTCGACCGACACCCCACCGCTGGTGCTCGCGCCGGCTGCTCAGGCCGGCGTCGTCGACAAGCGCGCACGTTTCCGCGAGATCTACTGCGCCGTCCTCGAAGCGCGACAGGGATTGCCCGACCATCGGCCCTGCGAGGAAGCCTTGACGCGAGTCGGGGAAGAGCCAGCCGGGACGGGGCGGCCGGTCGATCTGGGACCCTCGAGGCGGCGCCTTGTTGCAGCAGTGGTGCCGGGCCTCGGATTCGATTGCTTCGAGGAGTGGCTGGAATCGCCGGGAACCGCCGCAGAGCACGTGCGCCAGTACGGATACGACCAGGTGATGATCAAGGTCGACGCTCTGTCCAGCACGGCGAACAACGCGCGCCAGATCCGGGATGCGCTGCTGGCGATGCCGGCCGAGTCGGGTCCGGCGCGTCTGGTGCTGATCGGTTACTCGAAAGGGCGCCCGACATCCTCGATGCGCTCGTCACGTATCCGGAGATCCGCAGTCGCGTGGCCGCCGTGATCAGCGCGGCAGGCGCGGTCGGCGGATCGCCGCTCGCGAACGACGCGGAGCAATACCAGGCCGACATGCTGCGCCACTTCCCCGGCGCGACCTGCGAGTCGGGCGATGGAGGCGCGGTCGCGAGCCTGCGGCCTGCCGACGCGCAGAGCGTGGCTCGCCACGAACCCACTGCCGATGGACGTTCGCTACTACTCGCTGGTCACGTTCCCGCAGCCGGAGCGCATTTCCTCGGTGCTGAAATCGAGCTATCGCAAGCTCGCCCGCATCGATGCACGCAACGATAGCCAGGTCATCTTCTACGACCAGGTCATCCCCGGCAGCGACCTGATGGCGTACGTCAACGCCGACCATTGGGCTCTCGCAGTGCCGATTGCGCGGTCGCATGCGACGATCGGAGCAGTATTCGTGACCCAGAACGCCTATCCCCGCGAAGCACTCCTCGAGGCCGTGCTGCGCTTCGTCGAGGAAGACCTCTCGAACAACCACTAGATCGATAGTAGTCTTCGTTCAGGCCAACCAAGAATCGGCTCGATGCTTGACCCGGCATCGGGAACGAAGGGCGCATGGACCGCTCAAGACCGCACGTCCTGTGGTTGACCAGTTCGTGGAGGCGCTAATGGCGATCAGACTGTTGCTGTTTGCCCTTGGTCTCGCCTGCGCTACGGGTCCGGCATTCGCATGGGTCTACCCCGAGCACCGCGACATCGCTGTCCTCGGTGTCGAAAGCCTCGACCCGGAACGCAAAGCGCTATTCGATCGGCTCTGGGCCGAGGCGCGCATCGACCACGAGAAACGCCTGTGCGAGCAAGGCGCCGACACTGCGCAAGGCGTGATGCCTGAGTGCATCGACTGGGCGGCAATGTCCGCAATCGCCGGCGACCATTCGTGCTCGAGCAAGCAGTTGCTCGACACGGTCAGCACCTCCGAATCGGATCCTCGCTGTCGCCGACGTCGCGGCGCAACTCAAGGTCGATCTGTTGCGGATCTCGAAAGCGTCGCCTGTCGCGTCCCGCACGGAGCGGCGGGGGCCTGATCGGTGATCTGCGGGGGCAGATGGAGAGCGAAGCGGTGAGGGCTGAGCGCGTCAACGCGCTTCGGATCGCCGACGTACGTTTGCAGCGCGCCGACCCGGAGTATGCGACGCGGGCGGGATCCAACAACGCCCATTTCCTGCTCGCCCGTCCCAGAGTGGACTTCACCAGACGGGAATACATGGAGGCCACGCTCAAGGCCGGATCCGAGATCAACGCCGTCGGCGTGTGGGGCCGGTATCACTTGAGCGCCCTGCAGAAGGCAACGAGGCTTGCGCGAGAGAACCTGGCCCCTGAAGAGCGCTCCGCCCTCGCGCGCGCCATGCTGGCCGATGAAGCGTTTGCACTTCACTTCATGGAGGACGTCTTCGCCGCGGGGCACGTGGCCGGAACCTGGGGCGACGTGTCGCAACGCAAGGGCACTCACGACTACTACAACGCGAGTGGCCTGGAGGTGCGTACCTGGCAGGGAGGCGAGAACACGATCGTGCTGATGGGCGACGCGCACATGCGTCCCGAGGATGCCGAGCGCGCTGCCGAAGCGGTGCGTCTGAGCCTCGAGCAGCTGCTCGACACGGCGGCCGGGCGCTCGCGGAAGATCAATCTTCCGTACACGCCGGCGGCTCCTGCCGAACCTGAAGCGTTCGACGTGTGCAAGAACGACACGCTTGGACAATGGCCGGTGGGACAAGAACCGGCGCCCGAGGCCGTGCAGCTGGGCGTGGAGGTCCTGCTGCTCACTCCAGTGCCGAGTCTGGGTGCAGGACTTGGGGCAATGCCGCGCTTCCGGGCAGAAGTCGGCCCGTTCATCGGCGTGGCTGGCTCGCTCGACGTGCGCTATCTGGACGGCGGCTTCACGGGCCTGGAAAGTGGCAACGGCTTCGTTGGCGGGGCGGACCTGTCGCTGCGTCTCGGATATGGACTCGACGGCGTGCTCGGCGAAGAGGGAGATGGGCTCGTCTATTTTTCCGTGGGCTACAGCGGCGATACGCCTTCGACCAACAAGTTCACCGAGGCGGCAGCTGCGCAGGAAGGCGGCACCCTCACGGCCGCGATCCCGGGACGCACTGGATATTCGGCGCGATTGCGAATGCCGTTCTACCTGATACCCGGCGATCTGCTGCTCCTGTCGCCGCTGTACTTCGCATCGCCCAAGACCTATCAGGGCATGGCGGTCACTGCGGTCAATGGTGGGCTGATCCCGTGGCAGCTCGGCTGGGCGACTCGATTCGGCCGATTTCAGTTCGTGCTGGGGCGCGAGATCGGCGCGACCTTCTATGGACTCGGGTCGAGACGATAGTCTGCTGGCGCCGGGCGTGCCGCCGGGTACGGGACCGAGGGTGATCAAGTTCGAGTCGACGTATCTCGAATTCCCAATCCTCGAGTACCGTCCTTATCGCGCATTCGACACGACCCAGAGCTCCGAGTTGATCCTGCAACTCTTCGGCGGCGTGGACATTCCGAACAAGGGGAACGTGGTCTTTCCGCCCGGCGCACCGGGCGTAGACCTGGATCCGGTGTACTCGATCGGAGTGCGACTGGTATTCGACTGGCGACGTTACTTCTGAGCGCTCGACAGAAGGGAAGCCGCGTCCACGGCGCTGCTGGTGCGCAGCGCCGTGGGTGCAGGGACATGTGGTAGCGGGGCCTGAGTTGGGTTTCGCACACCGTTGATTTCACTGACGTGGGACTTCGCTAACGATGGCTGCCCGCCTTTTTCAATAGCGTCGCGAACGTCCTCTGAGTCCAACGAAGGCCGCCACCAACGCGATACGAAAGCAACTGCCTCATTTTTCTGTGCCGATCACTGCAACTTCGACACGGCGGTTCTTGGCGCGACCTAATTCTGTGCTGTTATCGGCGATCGGAGTGGCGTCGCCCGCGCCGTTGACCTCAAACTTCGTGGGGTCGGCCCCAAGACTGACCAGCTGATCGCGGACCGCTTCCGCACGCTTCAGCGAAAGCGTCGCATTGTGGTCTGGCTCACCTACGTTGTCGGTGTAGCCAGTGACTATCACATGTTCGGCGCGGCCCAACTCTTCTTTCGCCTGTTCGCGGTACGCTTCAATCTTCTCCTTCCCCTCCGGCTTCAGCTCTGACTTGCCGAACTCAAACAGCGCCGCTTCCGGGAATATCATGGCTTGCGCGGCCAGCTCGGTCACGTCGATCGTCGTGGATGCTGTCCCTGATGCTCCCCCGCCTGCTGCGGTGATCGTATATTGCGTAGAACTCGCGGGACAGACCTCCTTGGACCCGCTGGCATCGACTTTCCCGACTCCCTGGTCGATCGAGACCGTGGAAGCATTCGTAGACGACCAGGTCAGGGTCGCGCAATGACCTTGCTCGACAGAGGCCGGGTTCGCCGATAAGGAAACCGTGGGCGACGCTTTGGTGCAACCAAGCAGCACCAAACTGACAACGACGACATATTTCATGACTTTCTCCTTGTTCAGGCTCTCGCGGAATCTGCACTGAAACCAAGTGATGTCAATTGCGACTACTACACACCAAACCCGCATCTCGCGCGGCGAGCGAACGCAGAGGACGATTGCACCGGAAAGGTTTGGGAGGGCCCGCTTCAAGTCTCTGCGCGCTTGCGTGCCGGGGCGGGAGTACCGGGATTATTGAGTGATCTCGAGGATCAGGCGTTCGGTCGCGACGATGGTGAGTTCTGCAAGTCGCTCGATGACTTAGAGACACACACAACTCACATACTCCCGACACCCTCGACCCGGCGCCCACGCGGGCGCCCTGCGCTTCTCAGAGCCCGAGGTCGGACAAGCCCGGATGATCATCGGGCCTGCGCCCGAGCGGCCAACGGTATTTCCGTTCCGCCTCCGTGATCGGCAAATCGTTGATGCTTGCGTAACGATGCGTCATCAGGCCGCTGTCGTTGAATTGCCAGTTTTCGTTGCCGTAGCTGCGATACCAATTCTGGGAATCGTCATGCCATTCGTAGGCGAAACGCACAGCGAGGCGATTGCCGCCGAAGAGCCAGAGTTCCTTGATCAGGCGGTAGTCCAGCTCGCGGCTCCACTTGCGCTCGAGGAACGCCTTGCACGCCTCACGTCCCACGGGGAACTCGGCTCGATTGCGCCATCGTGTGTCGACGCTGTACGCGAGCACGACTCGGGACGGATCGCGCGTGTTCCAGGCATCCTCGGCCAGGCGAACTTTCTGAACGGCGGTTTCGAGGGTGAATGGCGGCAACGGTGGGCGGGTTTCCATGGAAGTCTCCGGACAGGAGCGTACGCGGTGCAGATCAGTGTGATCCGGCGCCCGAAGCAGTGTCCACTTCCGGCGGTTCGCTTGCACTGGAACTGGTTCGCTTGCGTGCCGGGGCGGGAGTAGCAGCGGGATTGTTGAGTGGTCTCGAGGATCAGGCATTCGTTCGTGACGATGGTGAGTTCTACAAGGCGCGTCTATGACGCTAGAGAGTGACACACAACTCACATACTCCCGACACTCCCGACCCGGCGCCCACGACGCTCGAGTGCTGATAAGGCGTCGAAAGAAATGCGAAAGCTCAGCCGCTAAGTTGCGCCTTGATGCGCCGGCTGCTCGGTTTGCTGTTCCGTTCGCGAGCGCTCTTTTCAGGCCCTGTTGTTCGTGCGCCGAGGGCTTTGGAGCTTGAACTCCTGCCTCATGCCGCAGACGGACGGCCTGCGCTTTGCTTCTACCGCAAAGCCCTGAGGTATCAACGCGTACGGATTTCCTCGTCATGCCTGTGTGCGCCAGCGTACCGAGATTCTCCGGCAGCGGGCGCACTATCACGGTGATCCATAGACGCCGAGGGTCGTCTTGCTCCTCCACCTTCACCGCGAGAATCGAAATGCATGACTTCCTACAAGCACACAGAATCCGGAAATCCTCGTCGGGTCGCGGAGCGCGTCGCGTAGCAAAGGTCTGGGCGGCGCCGCTTGGCATTGGCATGCTCGCCGTGCTCAGCGCCTGCAGCAGCGTGTCGCCTCTTGCGAAAGAGCGAGTTGCGCAAAGCGAGACTTCGGTCCAGCAGGCGCGGCAGACGATCGGAAACTCCGAGCAGGGGACCGTCGAACTGCAGCAAGCGAAAGACCAGCTGGATGCCGCCAAGAGCGCGCTGGCCAAAGGTGAGGGGCAGCAGGCGGAGCGCTCCGCTGCGCAGGCGCACCTTTACGCTGAGCTTGCGGTTGCGAAGTCGCAGAGCGCCGAGGCGCGCAGAGCGGCGAATGAAGGGCTCGCGGGCGTCGAGACGCTGCGGCAGGAGACTGAACGCACCACGCCGACGCAGCGCTGAACAAATTCTTCGAATGTACAGATGAGGTCCAGTTTATGAAGTTGAACAAACGAGTTGTCGTGGGCCTGGCGGTCGCGGCAGTATTGAGTGCGTGCAGCGCCGCACCCGAACGCAACGAACCACTGGAAACGGCGCGAACGATGGTGCCGGCCGTCGAACAATCCCCGCGCGCCGGGGTAGCGGCGGTGGATATCGCGAACGCGCGCAAATCGCTGGACGCAGCAAACCGCCTTGATGCATCCAAAGCCAAGAGATCTGACATCGAGTACGAAGCGACGAACGCCGTGCTCAGCGCGCAAATCGCCAACGAGAGGATTCTGACTGCGAAAGCGAATGAGGAAAGCGCGAAAGGTGCGGCGCAAGGTCAAGCCGTGCTGCTTGAGGCGCGCGAACGTGAATCGCAGCAGAATGCCCAGCGTGCGGATTCTCTCGAGGCGGAGCTCGCCGACCTCAAGGTGCAGAAGACGGAACGGGGCCTGGTGCTGACGCTCGGGGATGTACTATTCGACACGAATCAGTCGACGCTGAGAGTGGGCGCTTACGAGACGCTCGATCGCCTGGCCATGGCGTTGCGAGAGAAGGCAGGACGCCAGGTGGCGATCGAAGGTCATACCGACAACGTCGGCTCGGATGAAAGCAACCTGGGATTGTCCGAACGTCGCGCGCAGTCCGTCCAGTCGGCCCTGACGCAACGCGGTGTGGCGCGCACTCAGATCACCACGCTCGGCAAAGGTGAGAACTTCCCCGTCGCCAGTAACGAGAGTGCGGATGGGCGTCAGCAGAACCGTCGTGTCGAGCTGATCTTCACCGAGGATCAGACGCGCATAGCAGGTAGTTGAGTTAGACCGAACCTGTCGCACCTGGTTCGAGGATCACGAGCGATCCTCGAACCAGCGCATGTCGAGCACCTAAGCTCGCTAGCGTACCGACCTCCACGTATCATCGAAGGACACTCTCCTGTTGTGTCGGAGCGCTCTTGAAACTCAGCCGCTTCGATCTTTACCAGTGAGAAGCCGTGACTCTGAACTCCATCCCACCCCGCAAATCTTCGATTGCGGTCGTCGTAACGTGCGTGCTGTTGGCGGCTTCGCTTTTGACCGGGGACACGGCTCCTCCCACACCAACCTGATGGCGCGGACAGCATGCGCACGACCCCGCCTCGATTCGGGCATCGAGGCGCATCGCCTTGCCAGGTCGTTGCACCTCTCGTTGCAACCTCCTGCGACAGGGTTAGTCAATTGAACGCGGCTAGTTGCTTGCGTGCCGGGGCGGGAGTATCGGGATTATTGAGTGATCTCGAGGTTCAGGCATTCGTTCGCGACGATGGTGAGTTCTGCAAGTCGCTCTATGACTCCAGAGAGACACACACAACTCGCATACTCCCGACACTCCCGACCCGGCGCCCACGACGCTCGGTTGTTGCGCAATCCCATTTTCTCAGCATCAGGGATGCGCAATCATGAAGAGGTTCATCGGATGCTCAATCGCCGGCGTGATGACGCTGTTGGTCGCTTGCAGCTCATCGGCGCCACAGCCTGACGCTACGAAAGGTCTGGCCGGCACCTCGTGGCGACTCGTCAAGTTCGCCGGCGGCGACGACACGACCCGCACACCCGACGATCGCGGCAAGTACACGATTCAGATCAATGCGGATGGCAGCCTTGCGACGCGCGTCGATTGCAATCGAGGCCGTGGAACATGGAAATCCACAGGACCCGGACAGATTGAATTCGGCCCGCTCGCACTCACGCGCGCCATGTGTCCGCCCGGATCGCTGCACGATCAGTGGGTCAAGCAGTGGCCGTACATACGTTCGTACGTGGTGAAGGATGGTCATTTGTTTCTGTCGTTGATGGCCGATGGCGGCATCTACGAGTTTGAACCGGCGGAAGTCTCACCGTAGGCGATCGCGCGCATTGAAGCGCGGAGACGGCGAAACTCTGCTGGCAAGCAAGCCTGAGACAGGCGAGCCAACGATGTCGGCAGGCAAGCCTCCCGGCAGGCAAGCCGATCGAATCGGCAGGCGAGCCGGCTATCGCCGGCAAGCAAGAATATTCTGCTCTGACCTGCCGACGCTGTCGGCTTGCTTGCCGCGCTAGCGCCTTGCCTGTTCAGCGTTGCGACGCTGATTCCCGATTCCCGATTCCCGATTCCCGATTCCCGATTCCCGATTCCCGATTCCCGAGTCCCGAGTCTGTCCAGTTCGGAACATGGTTTACACCGGAGTTTCGGTACATCGTTTACACGGGCAGCGGGATAAGTAGATTGGAGCGCGCATCCCATCGAGCCAGCAGGTGATGAGCGAAGTACATGGACCACAGACCATCGGCGACTTCTTCCAAGCCGAGGGTTTCGCGCACGAAGGCGAGTCCCACGTACAGGGTCTGATTGCGCCAGGAGATGTCTCCATTGATCGAGACTCGCCGCAGTTCAAAATGCCCGGGATAACTCGGCGGCGGCAAGCGTGTGGGAAGCTGCGCGCACTGGGCTGGTAGAAGTCCGCGGGCACGCCATCATGGAGCGTCTCGTGAGGACGTTCGTAGTTGTACTCGCGATGAAATCGATTGAAGCGACGCTGCTCGGCAGGGAGATTGCTCGCCGGTGGGCGCGCGGTGTCGTCTTTCAGCGTGCGATGCATGCGTTCGTGGGCCGCATTATCTTGCGGACAACCGGCACGCGAGCGTTCAAGGCGGATGCCGAGCTTCAACCACTGCAGCGACAGCCGCGACAGCCCGCCCAGCCCGCGGCTGGCGAAGGGCGAGCCATTGTCAAAGTGCATGCGCAACGGCAACCCACGCGTCCTGAACAATATGCACATCGTGCGGCTCACCGGGGCGGCGCTCGGCTCGTACTGTGCCTGGCAGGCCAACAGATAACGGCTGGCGCTGTCCATGACGGTGAAGGGATAGCACCAGCGATGATCGCCGGTGCGAAATTGCCCCTTGAAGTCGATCGTCCACAGCTCATTGGGATGCTCGGCTCGGACGCGGCGCCCGGCGTTCACTCGCGCCCGACGGCGGCGCGTGCGCGGCGGGATCAGCCCGTGCCGTTTGAGCAGGCGGTAGATAGCAGAGCGCGAGGGCGCCTCAGCGCGCGGATACAGGCGACGAAAGCGCCCCCGCAGCTTCTTCGGCCCCCAGCGCGGATGCGCACGCCGCTCACGAATAAACCAGCATTGCAACTCTTCGGCCATCGCCTGTGGACAGTGATGCGGCGCGCGCGAACGATCTTGAAGCCCCTGCGGGCCGCTCGTTTGAAAGCGTCCCACCCACTTGTAGCCGGTCGGTCGGCTGACGCCAGCCTGCAGACACAACTCGCTCATCTGGTACTTGCCGCTCAGATAGGCCGCAACGAATTTACGTCTTTCATCCATACGGGTGCTTTCATTCCAGGGCATGGCGAACCTCCTCGGTTCGCCAGCGTGAGCTCACCCGTGTAAACGATGTACCGGAACTGATGTGTAAATGATGTACCGAGACTGAACCGTCCCGAGTCCCGAGTCTCGAGTCTCGAGTTTGCCGCCAGAGTTCACAGGCACTGATAGACCGCCTGACACAGATCGCGCGCGCGACTGTCGCCTACGAGATCGGGTCCCATCTGGTTGCAGACATAGCCGATCGCGAGCCGCTGCTCCGGATCGGCGCAGCCAAAAGATCCGCCCCACCCTGAGTGGCCGAAGCTGTGCGGGTTCGGACCGAAAAAGCCTGTGCCGCCGTCGCGCGCGACGCCATGCGCCCACTCAACTTCGAAGCCGAGCATCAGATCGACGCGCCGGCTCTGTACTGCGCTCATCCGTTCGATCGTCGCTGCTGAAACAAGCCTTCGACCTGCGAATTCGCCGCCATGCGCCAGCACGGCATAAATGCGGGCGAGCGCCTGCGCAGAAGCATGACCGTTGAGCGCCGGTAATTCGGCGCGACGCCAGGCTGGTGTATTCGCCCACTCGGGATCCAGCGCCGGGTTTGTCACGCTGAGGTGCGTTTCGGGGGGCAGGGGAATCATCGCCGGATCGATCAGATGCACCGGCGGTATGAGACGCGCGACGCGACTATCGAGTTTTGCGGGAAGCCCGATGTAGAAGTCCGCGTGCAACGGCGCCGCGATCTCCGTCGCCAGAAACTGGCCGACGCTTCGCCCGCTCGCACGACGAACGATTTCGCCCGCAAGAAAACCAAACGTAACGGGGTGATACCCGCTCTTTTCGCCGGCGGGCCAGCGCGGCCGCTGTGCGGCGAGCGCCGCGCAGCGGGCATCCCAGTCATAGAGATCCGTGAGCGAGATCGGGTCGTCGAAGGCGGGCAGACCGGCCTGATGCGACAACACCTGACCGATCGTGATGCGCTCCTTGCCTCCTTGTGCGAATTCGGGCCACACGCGCGCCACCGGATCTTCGTAGCGCACCACGCCGCGATCGACAAGGAGCGCAACGCAGAACGCGACGACGCCCTTCGTCGCCGAATAGACGTTGACGAGCGTATCGGCGCGCCACGGTTGCGCACCGTGCGGGTCGCTGACGCCTCCATGCAGATCGACGACGCAGCGTCCACGATGAAAGACGGTGAGGGCGGCGCCGACCTCGCGTCGCTCGTCAGACCGGTGAAAGTTGCGCTCGAAGCATTCGCGCACGCGTTCGAAGCCGGGAACAACTCCGCCATCGATGTGAATGCTGCGTGGCTTGCGACGCAGCGTCTGCGCCGACGCTCGGTAAGTGAGCGGCTGATTCAATTTTCATCTTCGTCGCAACCCGTGTGTGTAGAGGGCGACCATCTGATCGGCGATCTCCCATTTGCGCTCGACCGCATCTGTGGGGAGCCACTTCGGAATCCACCCGAACATCCCGGCGCCGGCGAGCGCAAGCGCCTCGACGTCGCAGCGCCGGTTGCTGCCGTCCGCAATGCCCTGTTCGCCGATGCGGGTGAATCGCTGCGCGAGTTGAGTGAGTCGCTGCTGCAGCGCCTTGCGGGGACCTGGCGCAAGGGACTCGAAGCCGATGAGGGGGACGAGCGGGGAAGGGCCGCCGATCTGCGCCTGCACGTTCAGATGCAGGCCGATCATGCCGCGCTCGAGACCCGTGCGCCCGACGCTCTCGGCGACGTCCGCGAACTTCTCATCGAGCGCCGCGGAACGCTCATAGCAGCGCAGAATCAGCTCGCGCTTGTCCGAGAAGTAATAGTAGAACGCGCCCTTCGTCGCGCCGAGCGCAGCGGCGATGTCGTCAAGCGAAACTCCGTCCAGGCCGCGCTGGTTGAACAGGCGCGAGGCGGTTTCGAGCAACTGGTCGGCCTTGAGCGCCGCGGCGGATTCACGATCGAACATGTTCGCGGGGTTCTGCGCGGCCAGAGACTTCACGTCGATCGTGCAGCGCACTTCCGCATCGGGCGAGGCCGCGAGTCCGCGCTCGAGCAGATCGACGAGCGCATCGGCGATGCGCGACATGAAGCGCGGGTCCCGTTCCTCCACCCAGCCGGGCGAGAGCACGACCCAGTTCAGGATGCCGAGGATCGCCTGTGCGACCACGAAAGCGTCGCAGTCGCGAATCGCGCCGGCGCGCATGCCGGAGAGAATGAAATCCTGCAACGCATCGACATTGCGGCGATTTTCCTTCTCCACGAGCGCGCGCATCGGCGCGGACAGATACGGAATCTCGCTCACGACCGCGGCGGCAGGCCGCTCCGGCGACAGTACACGTCGGACGAAAGCCTCCACGCGCCCGAGATCGTCGGCGCCTTCCTCCTGCGCGCGCGCGAGATCCTCGGCGAGCAGGTGACAGGCTCGCATGTAGCACTGGAAGACGAGGTCTTCGCGATCAGCGACGTAGTAGTAGACCGCCGCTCGCGTGAGGCCGACGCGGCGCGCGACGTCGTTGACGGAGACGCCGGAAATGCCGCGCGCGTTGAACTGGGCGGCGGCCTCATCGAGCAGGGCGTCGCGGGTGGCGAGGCGTCGTCCAGCCGGCGGGGCTGCAGTTGCTGCGCTGCGCGTGCTGCGGCGGGCGCGCGGCGGCGGGGCCCGGCGCGTCCTGCGATTGCGGATTACTGCCATTGCGGCTCCATCGAGACTCAACACCTACGGCGATAAACATACTCCAGCGTCAAACTGCTTGACAAGTGAATTCGACAAGGAGTCAGATAGAGATACCGTAGTGTCAAATACGCGCGAGCGCCGGGCCGTGCACTGACTTCAGGGGGATGCTGCGATGACAAGCGAACAGATGCGGACCGCGGAGCGCGCCGCCACACGCCTGACGCCCTGCCTCTTGCTGACCGCGGCCGGCCTCGCCGCGACGCCAGCCCTTGCTGCGGACGGCGATCCGGGCGAGGAAAGCGTGGTCATCGGGGAAGTCATCGTCACCGCGCAGAAACGCCGCGAGAGCAACACCGATGTGCCCATCGCGATTACGGCATTGTCGAGCGAAGCGATCGCCGCGCAGCGCGTGAATCAGGTCACCGACCTGGCGGGCCTCGTGCCGAATCTCGACATCAAGGAACAAGTGCCCGGCGCCATTCCCGTCATCACGATTCGCGGCGTCGGTCTCAACGATTTCGGCGCGGCCAACAATCCGAGCGCCGGCGTCTACGTCGATCAGGTCTATGTTGCGTCGATCGCGATGATGTCGTTCGACTTCTACGATCTCGAGCGCATCGAGGTGCTGAAGGGTCCGCAGGGGACGCTCTACGGCCGCAACTCGACGGCCGGCGCCATCAACGTCATCACGCAGAAGCCGCGCGGCGCGTTCGAGGCCTACACGACGCTGGGCTACGGCGATTACGACACGATGGAGGCGGAAGGCGCGCTCAATACGCCGCTCGGCGACAACGCCGCGCTGCGCATCAGCGCGAAGAGCATCCAGCAGTCGGAAGGTTACTGGGAAAGCCGCGAGCTGCCGGGCGAGACGATCGGTGAGCGCGACGTGATCATGGGGCGAGTGCAGCTCGCGGCCTCGCCAGGCGACGCCGTGGATCTCAATCTCAAGATCGAAGGCTCGCGCTCCCGCTCGGAACTCGGTCAGCCGGAGTTTTTCGGCACAATCGATCCCACCACCGGCGGGCCTTGCGCCCCGATTCTCGCCGGGCGCATCGACAACACGCAGTGCACGGATCTGCTCGGCTATACCGACGTCGACGGCGATCCTTATCTCGGCGACTGGGCGCGTGACGCAGTCTACGATTCAGACAATCTCGGTGCGACGCTTACCGTCGATGCGCATCTGGGCGACATGACGCTCACGAGCGTCACGGGCTATGTGGATTTCGATCGCACGTTCGACATCGACAGCGACGCAACGCCGGCGCGCGAGCTCGACTTCCTTGAAACCGACGACGTGCGACAGTTCTCGCAGGAGCTGCGTCTGGCGGGCGACAGCGCGCTGCTCGAATGGCTCGTCGGCGCTTTCTACTCGCGTGATGAGGTCGTGACGAGCATTCCCGGACAGCATGACGATCTGCTCTTTACGCGCACGCTCGTCTCCGTCGACCAGGATACGGATTCCGCCGCGGCCTTTGCGAACGGCGACTGGCGGCTCGCCGATCGTCTGAGTCTCATTACGGGTTTGCGCTACACCTGGGAGGAGCGGCGCTACGTCGGCGGCACGACGGATCTCAATCCGTACGGCGCCAGTTGCCTGCTGAGCCCGACCTGCACGCCCGGATTCATCGGGCCCGCGACGCTCACGGGCGTTGACACGACGATCGAGGATCGCAACTGGTCGTGGCGCGTGGGGCTCGAATATCAACCGGCGAAGGCGCGCCTGCTCTATGCGACGGTCTCGCGCGGCACGAAGAGCGGCGGGTTCTTCTCGGGCATCTCGACCGCGGATCTGCAGCTCGAGCCATTCTTGCCCGAAGAGCTGACCGCTTATGAAGTCGGCTTCAAGGCGAGCTTCGCGAACCTGTATCTCGCGGCGAGCGCATTTCACTACGATTACTCGGACATTCAGACCTTCATCGCGGTGGACATTGGTCCGTTCATCATCCAGCGGCTCGGTAATGTTTCCGAGGCGACCGTCAACGGCGTCGACATCGAAGCGACCTGGGCGCCCGTTGAAGCTCTGACGCTGCAGGCGAACATCGGGTGGCTCGACTCCGAGCTCGGCGCGTTCACTACGCTGACCGGCCCCGTGCCGGAAGGCAACGAGCTGCCGAATTCTCCGGAGATGACGTTCGGTGTGCTGGCGCGCTATGAGGCGACGCTCACGCAGGCGCTGGGCGGGCTCATCCAGGTGGATGCAAGCTACAGCGACGCTGTGTTCAAGGACGCGATCAATGATCCCGTGATCGCAGCCGACAGCTACACGATCGTCAACGCACGACTTGGGCTTGTTCAGCGAGACGCGCGACTGGGAAGTGATGCTGTGGGGCAAGAATCTGGACGACGAACGCTACGTCGTGCAGGGCCTCAACAGTGGACTGGGCGCCGGCAACCGCAATTACAATCCGCCGCGGACCTACGGAGTCTCTTTCACGTATCGTTGGCGGTGATCTTTGGGAGAGACTTCACCCGGCTTGCTCGGACCAGAGTGTCTCTCGCCAAGGCGCGAGGATCGCAAAGGGCGAGAGGGCGGACTGTCCAGAATCTGTCTCGAAGTTGATCGTCCCCTCTCCCTTTGGGAGAGGGACAGGGTGAGGGGGCGCAGCTCGCTGCGCTCTTGTAACGCGATCGCGCGTCTGATGTGCATGGACGCACGAATGGCGCGGAGCGCAGGGATGCGCGAGAGCGGCCCTCACCCGCGCTACGCGTACGACGAGGGTCTACGATTTTGAGATATGTTCTAGTCAAAGCTTCTGATCCGACTTGACGTTCCTGGCGATCTTTGCGAGAGACTCCCGACGCTTTTTTCAGCCAGATCCGACAATCTTCCTGAGGAACCGACGCAAGATGGCTGCACAGCTCCAGCAGGTCGGCGATACGCTCGCAGGCATCCGCGCTCGCCTGCGTCTGCCCGTCATCGCAGCGCCGCTGTTCATCGTGTCAAACCCCCGCCTCGTCATCGAGCAGTGCCGCGCCGGCGTCATCGGCTCCTTTCCCGCGCTCAATGCGCGACCGAAGGAACTCCTGCAGGAATGGCTCACCGAGATCTCGGCGGTCACGCAACGGGAGCCGGGCGCCGCGCCGTACGCCGTCAACCTGATCGTGCACAAGTCGAACGATCGACTCGAACACGACCTCGACGCCTGCGTGCGGCATCGGGCGCCCATCGTCATCACGTCTCTCGGCGCGCGCACCGACGTGAACGACGCCGTTCATTCCTACGGCGGCGTCGTTCTGCACGACGTCATTACGATTGCGCACGCCCGCAAGGCGGTGGAGAAGGGAGCGGATGGACTCATCGCCGTCGCGGCGGGAGCGGGCGGCCACGCGGGCCGTTTGTCGCCGTTCGCGCTGGTCCAGGAGATTCGTCAGTGGTTCGACGGCCCGCTCGTGCTTTCAGGCGCGATCGCGAATGGACGGTCGGTGCTCGCCGCGGAGGCGATGGGCGCGGACTTCGCTTACGTCGGATCCGCCTTCATCGCAACCGAGGAAGCGAACGCCACGAGCGACTACAAGCAAGGCATCGTCGAAGGCCGCGCCGAGGACATCGTCTACACGAACTATTTCACGGGCGTCCACGGCAATTACCTGCGCTCCTCGATCGTTCGGGCTGGCCTCGATCCTGAGCAACTGCCGGGCAGCGATCCATCGAAGATGGACTTCGGCGCGAAGGAGAGCGGCGCCAAGGCGTGGCGCGATATCTGGGGAAGCGGTCAGGGCATCGGCGCCGTACAAACGGTGACGCACACGCGTGCGATCATCGATCGCATGAAGCGTGAATACGATGAAGCGCGCCGCTCGATACTCATGCGGGCGGCCTGCGGCGGGAAGGCGTTCGCGGGTGGGCCTTCGGCGGGATAGACGACTCAAGTCGTCGGGACAGAACTCTGACTCGACGACCGGAGGTCGTCTCACCCGACAACGTCCTTCCCGACAATGTCCTTCCCGACGACAGTCCTTGATAGACCTCAGCGGCGCAGGAACGTGCTCAGTCCATTGAGCAGCATCTGCACGCTGATCATGACGAGCACCATGCCCATCAAGCGCTCGAGGGCGATGAGGCCGCGTTCGTGCAACACGCGGTAGAGGAAAGGGGCGGCGAGCAGGATGATCGCGGTCAGGACCCACGCAATCGTCACTGCCGCCCACAACCCCCACGTAGCGCCGGGTTCTGTCCGTTGCAGCAGCAGCAGCGCGGCCAGCGTCGATGGGCCCGCGATGAGAGGAATGGCGAGCGGCACGACGAATGGTTCGCCCGCCGGCGCCTCGGCGAAGGCGCTGCGCTCCGGAAAGATCATCCGCAGCGCGATGAGGAACAGCACGATTCCTCCGGCGATGCTGATCGTTTCCTGATCCAGGTTCAGTACGCGCAACACGTGGTTGCCGAGGAAGAGGAAGACCAGCAGCACTGCGTACGCGATCAGCACTTCCCGGACGAGAATGACGCGTCTGCGCTCCGGTGCGACCTCCTTGAGCACTGAGAGAAAGACCGGGACGTTCCCGAGCGGATCCATGATCAGGAAGAGCGTGACGACGGCGGAGAAGAGATCGGTCATGCGCGAAGGATCGCATGAATGCGCTTCCATTGCGGAGACGATCAATCTCGCGCGGTACTTACGAGCGCCCATGTGTGCACCGCGTGAGGTAGTCTTCAACCCTGCAGCAAAAGGCAGCCCGAAGTACTACAGCGATCATGAACAAGTGGACTTGCATCATCATTTCTTTTTGCGGGCTTGGCGGTGCTTCGATGGCTGAGGAAACGGCGGTCGGAACACTGGCAAGCCAGGGGATCTACCGGCTGCCCTATGCTAATGCCACGAGGATCAAGGTCTTCGACGATTTCACCACCCATCGCCCGCACGGCCGTATCGATTTCTTCGCTGTCGAAGGACGACGACCATACCGAGTCGTTTCCGCGGCGGCGGGACGCGTGATGGCGATTCAAGACACGTATGGCGCTCAGCAGGCCGGGCGAGCGGCGGCTGAATGTCGTAACAACTATGTTTGGATTGCACACTCGAACGGGGAATGGACCAACTACTCTCATCTTGCACAAGGCTCGGTGACCGAGATCGCAAAGCTTAAAGTCGGGGATGTCGTTGAGGTCGGCGCCTTCATCGGCTATGAGGCGGCGGTCGGCTGCGCGATGCTCGACCACGTGCATTTTGAGGTTGCCGTTCCGCATGAGAAAACGCCCATCGATAGCGGGGGCTTTCTACTCGACAACGAGGGAGGCAAGCGCGAGAGGAATCCGCAGTTCTGCAACGTCCCCGGCGGTACGGTGGTGAAAGGCGCTACCTATCGCGCAGCAGCTTGTTGATGTGATCGGAGCGAGGGGATTTGGTCTGTTCCAGCAGTCCTGAGCGCATAAGGGTTAGGTGAGCTAGAGCTCGAATCGGGAGCTTCCGCCGCTAGTTCTGCACGAGACAGCCTCAGGCGGCGATGTCCTTGGACTTGCGGGCGAAGTAAATGCGACAACGTGCGACACGATGCGACAGTCTGTGACACGTGCGATCAGACGGCTGCCGGCCCGGATACCAAGTCGATTGCAGGACATGATGCAACGGCGCCATCGTTTTCCAGACGCTGCGGCCCCCCAGCGATACCCGGAGAACACGCGGCGCACTTTCGACTCTGCGTGCGCCGCACGCGCTCGCATGACTCGAGCGCTGGCGCCACAAGCGCACTGTCACCATCCGGGGCCGCAACTACTCGACCGCAATCGATGGCCCAGCCCTCAGCGGACCTACCAGATCGCGCCGGGAGGATCTGCTGAACGTTCACATCGCTCAAGCTCAGAACCTCACAAGGTCCGCGGTCGAGCCGGCTTGAGCGCCTCGTCGAGCATCTTGATGAGAGTCGCGCGGTCGTAGGTGCGTGGGTGGCCCTCGTTCAGTTGTACGAGCTGTTCGATCTGCTTGCGGATGGTCCGCTCTACCTGGTCCGGATCCGGAGCGACCATGTAGCGGCGCTTGGGAGTGGGTTCAAAAAGCGCCTGTTCGACCGCCTGCGCGACCTCGTCAGGTTCCGGATCGTGAGATACGTCAAGCCTCTCTCCCAAGGCTTTGATCACTTTCTCCCTGTCGTTCTCCGCGAGCCTCGCGAGCATCTTCCTGCCGATGTCGGATCGGAAGTTACCGGGTTCTACGACACTGACCCGAACGCCGACGGGAGCCAGCTGCGCAGCGAGTGAGTCCGTCAGCCCCTCGATCGCGTGCTTGCTCATGACGTACGCAGGTATGTTGGGGCCGGCGAGGATACCGGAGAGTGAGCCGATGGTTACGATGCGGCCCTGCTCCGCAATGATCATCGGCTGGACCGCACGGATCATCATCACAGGACCATACACGTTCACCTTCATACAAAGGTCGAACTCTTCGAGACTCATCTCCGCAATCGTGCCATAGGTTCCGACACCAGCATTGTTGACGAGTCCATAGAGGCCGCGCCCGGCTTTCCTGATCGATTCGACTGCAGCAGCAATGTCTGCAGGCTGCGTGACATCCAACCGCAGGGATTGCACGTTGGGGATAGTTCCCAAGGCCTTGAGGTCCTCGTCCTTGCGCGCAGTGGCGTAGACGAAATAGCCGTTGGCGGCGAGCCGTTCAGTGATCTTGCGCCCGATGCCGCTGCTCGCTCCGGTGACGAGAACGGCCTTGGAGACCTTTTGTTCGGCAGCCTCCGTACCGGCGAACGACGCTGCCGCGATCAATCCGCACAACATTGCAACGAGTGACCGCATGGCAGACCTCTTCATCACCGGACAAAAAATGCTTTAGCCGTCTGGCCTGAACGTGAGAGTCAGCAAGGCCCTCACCGTGCGAGGCGTGATTGGCATGAGGATGCCGGACGGCGAGGCCGCGTAGCCTTCGGCGCCGGTGAGATTTGAGGCGAGCACGCGGAACTCGGCCGGGCGGCCGGCGAGCATGAAGCGGCTGCGCGCGCCGAGACTCAAGAGCGTGATGGCCGGCGTCTTGAAAGTGGCCGCTGTGTCAGCCCAGCGCTCGCCCGAGTAGCTGAGGCCCGCGTCCACAGACCAGCTGTCCCCGAGCCGGCGCTCGATATTGGCGTTGACGATCCGCTGCGAGATGCCCGCGGCCTCCGAGCCGACCACGCCAGCGTCAACCAGCGGCCCTCTCACTTTCGACTCGAAGGCCACGGCGCCCAGGACGACGCTGGTTTTTGCATCCAGCTGGCCTGCGATCGAGGCCTCGACCCCGCGGTGACGCACCTTGCCCACCAGTCCGAACGAATTGTCCGTTCGAAAGCCATTGGTTGGCTTCGAGACGTCGAACAATGCGCCGATGAACGTTAGCCTCGGCGCGATGGCGTGTCGCACGCCCAGCTCGAACTGCTCGGCCTCTACCGGGGGCAGCACC
Source organism: uncultured Gammaproteobacteria bacterium (assembly GCA_963723505.1). Lineage (GTDB taxonomy): Bacteria > Pseudomonadota > Gammaproteobacteria > Steroidobacterales > Steroidobacteraceae > Steroidobacter. Next base: position 61,034 of record CAVRQU010000009.1, on the reverse strand, counting down.
TCGTCGCGATTGATCGCCGACGTCGGCGCAACGCCGGACTCCTCGAGGCCTGTCACCCAGCTGCCGAACACAGCCATGCGGTCAGTCAGACTGACAACGGCGGAACCGTTGTAGAGCGTATGCTCGCTGATGCCTTCGGTGCGTACACCGGCGACGGAAAGCACGTCCTTGTCGTAGCGCGTCTGATGAAGGCCGAAGCGGAGCTGAATACGATCGCGCAACGCAAGCCCGTATCCGGCGGAGGCGGTGACCTGCTCGACCACGTCCGTGCCGCGGGTTCCTGACCACGGGAGCTCCTGTGCATCCGGCGTATGGTCGCCGCGCACGTCAAAGGCGCCGAGCGGGATGGCGAGATTGGATGTGAGGTCCACGGTGGTGTGGCCGCCGCGCAGCGATACGGTGGCCAGGTGGCTGAGCCCAGCCGCTTCGAACTGCCGACCCACGCGCGCCTCGGCCGAGTCCGAGCGTCTGGTGCGGTCGGGATTACGGAAGGTCGTAGCCGATGCGAGCCCAGCCGCGTCAACGGAGAGCAGAGTGTAGTCCGTGCGATCAATATCGAAGAGTGAACGGAAGGCCGTGAGGTCGATCGTGAAATCGCCGATTCGCGCGTCGTAGAGCACGCCGAAATTCGAGTTCACGGCCTCCGACTCGGCCCAGGAAGGCGAGTACTGATGAAGCTTCCTGAGGCTCGGCGGCACGGCCGCCTCGGCGGCAATGACTGCGTAGTCGCCGTCGTAGCGTCGATGGTAGAGCGATCCGAAGACGCGCAGTCGTTGGTCTCGCGTGATCTTCCAGGCGCCGACGCCGCCGACATCGAACGCGCGGCCCTCGTTGCCGCCAGCCAAACGCAGCAAGGGACGCCAGATAAAACCGCCGGCGAGGCTGAAATCTCCAGCGCGAAATGAGCCGTCGCCCTGGATCACGCGCGTGCCGAAGTCGCGCAGCCCTGCGCCAAGCCGCAGCTCGTTCGTTGGACCGGCCTGGCGCAGGCGATAGTTCACGACACCGGATGGCGCGGGATACGCGAGTCGAACCGCGTTGACGCCCACTCGGACGCCCACACCCGCGAGCACCGGATCGTTCAACGCCGCGGCGCGGCTGAAGTAGGCGTCATCGATGCGGTATGCGCCGCTGTCGTTCAGGTCGAAGCCGCGGACCTGCGTCTCGCTGTAGAGTCCCGACTGCTCAGTTCCCACGCGTTCACCGAAGGCGTCCGCGGCGGACTCGACCGCGCTATCCTGCGCCGCTGCAGGTGACGCGCCTGCGAGGGCGACGGCGACAGCCGTGAGGTGCGACAGCCTTGCAATCCCGGCGAACATGGCTGTTCAGAAGCCGCGGTTGGTTGTGGACTCACGAAGCGGTGGCGTGTGCGATCACTTCGCAGGATGAACTGCGTTCCCACGCGTCATGCGAAGTTCGGCCTCGAGTCGCCAGGTCTGGCCGCCATCGTGGGACTCTTCCTCGCGCCAGACAAAAGAATCAGCGCCAATGTCATTGCATGACCAACGCGATTCTTTGCCGTTCACTGGCTCGCTGCGCAACACGATGCGATCTTCGCCTTCCACCACTCCGGTCAGTCTCATCACTGAATCATTCGCCGGATCAATAAAGGTGGCGTGCCATGTGCCGGACTTCGGATCGAAATGGCGCAGGATGGCGGCGATATATCTGTCCTTGCCCGCCTCGGAGGGATGGATAGTGAAGATGTCCTGCACGGCGCGCCCATCCAGGATCCATCCGATGACGTATTTCAAGAAATCGGTGTACTCGACATCCCAGCGTCCGACGAGCTTTTCAAAAACCTTCGCCTGCTCGCCAAGTGAGCGATGTGGGCCCGTCGCCTGTAGGACTGACACCATGTCAAGGCGCGGATCTCTCGCGAGTGAGTTCCCGTCTTTGCCGGCTGCCGCTGCGACCGGCGCGCCCAAGCTCGCCCATCCTAAAACTGAGACCAGGGACATCGCTGCGATCTGTCGCATCACACTTCTCTTCTTCATACATTCGTCTCCTGGATGCTTTTCTTGCCGCGAGTCGCCGCCGCAAGACTCGGAAATCAGTTTAGGAGTCGCAACCGCGGGGCGGTAGACCGCTTGCTGCAGCGGGCCGGCGATTCACTGCAGGGATGAGCGGTGCGCCAGCACGCTCAGTGGCGCGTGACGAGTCAACGCACGTTCGGCGTGAGAGCTCCAGTGGTTCATTCAGATGCGATAGACCGAGGGCAGGTTCTCCTCATACGGGCCGGGAATGTTGATGTACGCGAAGTTCTGGCGGCGATACGCGGGCGCCTCCATCACCAGTGCTTCTTCTTCGCCGGGGATCGACACGATGTCGCGGTCGAGCATGAACTGCGGCAGCTGCGCCAGTTGCTGCCGTGCGCCTGCCACTGCGCCACCCATCGCGAAGATGCTGCGCATGACCGAGGGCGTGACGACGCCGCTCGACAAGCTCGAAGCGATCGGGCGCGCGGACCTCGAGCGCAATCTCGCGGCGCTGAGCGAGGAATGCGAGCGCTACGCACCCGAGGCGAGCATCGGATGCCTGTGTTGCCAAAATGAACGCCGACAAGCCGCATAGAGCTCGGGTCCAAGCACGTAAGCTCCGTTGCCGCCGGGCTCCTGCGCTCGGAACCAGGTGCTCAGCTCCTGCATGGCCTTCGCGGCGGGCTCGATCGCCGCATTCAGCTCGCTCTTGAGCTGCGCATCCTGCACTTCCACGAACGCCTGCGGAACGTCCTGGCGATAGAAGTCGGCGAAGCCGCCGAAGCTCTTGGCGCCGCAGTCCAGGAACGTGCGCGGCAGCGACGTTTGCAGATTCGCCTTGATCGTCTGCGTCACCGCAGGGATTTGCTTCGCGTACTTGATGAACGCGCGCAGGCGTTCATCGGCCGGCGCGTACGGCACTGCCACGTAGGTACCTGGATCGAGGCCGACGTAGAAATACCAGGTCGGGTTCGTGAACGGCTGGCGTGCGTCACGCGTCCAGAACAAGTCGCCATCGATATAGCTGACGAGGTAGTCGCGCTGAAAGCGCTCCTCGCGAGAAAGCGTGCCGTCCTGGAAGGCCAACGCGCGCTCGCGCGCCTGCTCCAGCCGAGTGATCTCCTTCCGAATGCCTGCTGCGGTCCAGTCGGGCAGCTGGCCGTCGAACTCATGGCGCCCTTTGGTGACCGCGAAAGCTGGCTGGGCGGCGAAGTACGACTCGATGAACTCGTCGACGAACCTGACCCATTCGACGTTGGGCGCCGGCGTAGCCGGTGCGCTGGCGTCCGGAGGCGAAGCAGGCGAGCGGCTGCACGCACTAAGCCCCGCAAGCGTCAAAGCAGCAACCGCGACTGCACCATAAGGGCGTAAAGGCGCCATGAGACCTGACCCCGAGAGAACAGGTAATTCAGTCTACGAGCGACGACCGCCGGGACGCAGACCGCTCGCTGCAGCGGGCCGGCGATTCGCTGCATCGGGTGAGTCAGCGACGCGATTCCTGGCGTAGAGTGACGGCCATGCGAGAAGCCCACACTGCCGTGCGCTCGACGAGTTGGCGCTGGATCGCCGTGGCGTGGTGCGCGGGCGGGATGTTCGAGGCCAGTCAGGCCGTACTCATCATGCGCTTCGCCGAGAATAGGCGTCACGCCTGGCTCCCGCTGTTCGTAATCGAACTGGCCACCTGGCTGCCGTGGGCGCTGGCGACCCCATTCGTCATCAGCTTGGCGCGGCGCTATCCCATCATCCGCAAAACGACCCTAAGCACGGTCGTCGTGCACCTTGCCGCGTTCGCCACCATCAGCGTGGTCGCGGAGGTTTGGTCCGCGACCCTCCAGGTGCTCTTCAACCCGTGGGGTAATCGCCGGCCCCCGACCTTCTGGGATACTTGGAGCACGACTCTTCTGTACCAGATCCTGATCTTCCTGATCGCATATGCGCTGATCCTGACTATCACGTACCTGGTGGACTCGCGCGAGAACATCGCCCGCCAGATGACCGAGACTGCGCGGCTCAATGAGGAGCTCTCGCGGGCCCAGCTGGCCGCGCTGCGCCGACAGATGGAACCGCACTTCATGTTCAACGCGCTCAATTCCATCGCCGGCCTCGTGCGCGATCATCGAAACGAAGCGGCAGTGAGCATGATTGTCGGGCTGAGCGAGTTCTTGCGTCGCGCCTCCGAGGACTCACACCGCTTCCAGGTAACCCTTGCCGAAGAAGTCGAATACTTGCAGCGTTACGTAGAGATCCAGAAGGTTCGTTTCGGGGACCGTCTTCGGTTCAGCGTCGACATCCCGGCGGACCTGCTGGATGCGCAGGTTCCCAACCTGCTGCTGCAGCCTCTCGTGGAAAACGCCATCAAGCATGGCGTCGCCAAGCGCGTGACTGGAGGAACAATTCGCGTCACCGGCGCGCGCAGGGACGGCAGCCTCCACCTGAGCGTCTACAACGACGGGCCGAGCCTTCCGGACGATTGGCACACGAAGGGCGCAGGGGTCGGCCTCGCTAATCTGCGCACGCGTCTGCAGATCCTGCACGGCGAGACCTCCGAGCTCCAGATGAGGCGCGCTGGTGCGGACGGCGTGGAAGTAGCCGTCACCCTGCCTCTGCAGGGGCCGTGAATGGCGGCTCGTGAGCAACGCGGGGCGCCGATTCGGGCCCTGGTCGTCGACGACGAGCAGCTGGCTCGACGCAATGTGACGATCCTGCTGCGCGGCGACTCGGATATCGGATCGATCGTCGAATGCGGATCCGGCATCGAGGCTGTCGAGATCATCAGAACGTGGAGACCGGACCTGGCGTTCCTCGACGTACAGATGCCCGAATGCGGGGGCTTCGACGTGCTGGAGCTGCTGGGCGCCGAGTTGCCGCCGGCCATCATCTTCGTGACCGCGTACGACAAGTATGCGCTGCGGGCGTTCGAGGCGGGCGCGCTCGACTATCTACTGAAGCCGTTTGACGATGCACGCTTCGCCCGCGCTCTGCGTCGCGCCAAAGACAAGCTCGCGCACTATGCGTTGCTCGAGCCGCAATCGGCCAAGCGGCTCGTGGTCAGATCCCCGGGCCAACTGCTGTTTGTGAATGTCTCCGACATCGATTGGATCGAGGCCGCGAGCTACTATGCGTGCCTCCATGTCGGCCGTGACACCCACATCATACGGCGGAGCTTGGGAGAGCTGGAGCGGGACCTGGGCGAGGAACAGTTCATCCGCATCCATCGCTCGATCATCGTCAACATCGAACGGATCCATGGGCTGGAGCTGCAAAGCGGCGGCGAATACGAGGTCGTGTTGAAGTCCAAGGTTCGCCTGCGACTGAGCCGGCGTTTCCGCAAGCGGCTTCAGGATCGAATGGGCGCGATGACCTGATGATCGGCTTGAGCGTCGGGCCGAGACTCGACCGCTTGTCTCGAGGCGCCGGGGGCGTCAGCGGGTGGTTTCGTGGGAGAATCGGGCCGCCCCACCGATCGCCACGCCCTCCCGAGCCGAGATGAGTCAAGACAGCTCTTTGAACAACGCACGTGTCGACCTGCGTCGTGCGGCGCTCGACTATCACGAACTGCCGACGCCTGGAAAACTTTCGGTCACGCCGACCAAGCAGATCACGAATCAGCGTGATCTCGCGCTGGCGTATTCCCCCGGCGTCGCCGCCGCCTGTGAAGAAATTGCAGCGGATCCGCTCAACGCCTTTCGCTACACCGCCCGCGGCAATCTGGTCGCAGTCATCACGAACGGCACAGCCGTGCTCGGCCTCGGAGCGATTGGTCCGCTCGCGGCGAAGCCCGTCATGGAAGGCAAGGCGGTGCTCTTCAAGAAGTTCGCCGGGATCGATGTGTTCGACATCGAGATCGACGCCCGCGATCCGCAGCAGCTCGTTGAGGTGATCGCCGCGCTCGAGCCCACGTTCGGCGGCGTCAACCTCGAAGACATCAAAGCGCCGGAATGCTTCGAGGTGGAGCGACGGCTTCGTGCGCGCATGAAGATTCCCGTGTTCCACGACGATCAGCATGGCACCGCTATCATCGTCAGCGCTGCTGTCCTGAATGGCCTGCAGGTCGTCGGCAAGCGCCTCGATGAGGTCAAACTGGTCGTCAGCGGCGCGGGCGCGGCGGCGCTCGCCTGCGTCGACCTGCTCGTCGATCTGGGTCTGCCGCAACGGAACATCTGGCTCACGGATCTGGCGGGCGTCGTTTACGCAGGCAGAAAGGAGCTGATGGATCCCGAGAAGGAGCGATTCGCGCAATCGACGCCTCACCGCATGCTCGGCGACGTCATCGCGGGCGCTGACATTTTTCTCGGTTTGTCGGCCGGCAATGTGCTCAAACCGCCGATGCTGTCGGCCATGAACGCGCGCCCGCTCATCTTCGCACTCGCGAATCCCGTGCCGGAGATTCTCCCCGAGGTCGCGAAGGCTGCGCGCAGCGATGCAATCATCGCCACGGGCCGCAGCGACTACCCGAATCAGGTCAACAACGTGCTGTGCTTCCCCTACATCTTTCGCGGCGCCCTCGATGTCGGCGCGACGACGATCACGCGCACGATGGAGATCGCGACGGTGCGCGCAATTGCGGATCTCGCGCGTCAGGAGCAAAGCGACATCGTGGCGAGCGCGTACGACATCGAGGACCTGTCGTTCGGTCCGGACTATCTGATTCCGAAACCGTTCGACCCGAGGCTGATCCTGAAAATAGCGCCCGCCGTGGCGCGGGCGGCGATGGAGGCGGGCGTCGCGGCTCGCCCGATCGAGGACTTCGACGCCTATGCGCAGAAGCTGCAACGCTTCGTCTATCACAGCGGCACGTTCATGAAACCTGTGTTCGCGGCCGCCAGGAAGATTCCTGCAGAGCGCTCGCGAATCGTGTTCGCAGAGGGCGAGGAGGAACGCGTGCTGCGCGCCGCGCAGGTGATGATCGATGAGGGGATAGCACGTCCTATCCTCGTGGGACGCCCGGCCATCATCGAGCATCGACTGAAGCGCTACGGCCTGCGGCTCAGAGTCGGTCAGGATTTCCTCATCATCAATCCGGAACACGATGAGCGTTACGCCGAGTACTGGCAGGAGTATCGCCGTCTGATGGGTCGGCGCGGGATCACCGCGCAATACGCAAAACTGGAAATGCGCCGCCGCACGACGCTCATCGCGGCGATGCTGGTGCGCAAGGGCGAGGCGGACGGCCTGATTTGCGGGACGATCAGTCTGGCCGCGCGTCATCTGAAATATATCGACGACGTCATCGGGCGCGCGCCCGGCGCGACCGTCTACGCCGGCATGAACGCCTTGCTCCTTCCGAACCGGCAGGTTTTCCTCGTGGACACGCACGTGAACCTGAACCCCACGGCCGAAGAGATCGCTGAGATCACGCTCATGGCGGCTGCAGGCGTACGCCGCTTCGGCATCGAACCGAGGGTCGCGCTGCTGTCGCACTCCAATTTCGGTACGAGCGATGCGCCCTCGGCGCTCAAAATGCGCCGCGCGCTGGAGCTCATCCGCGCGCAGGCGCCCGGACTCGAGATCGACGGCGAAATGCACGGCGACTGTGCGCTGGACGAGAACCTGCGCAAAGCGGCGCTGCCCGAGACCACGCTGCAAGGTTCGGCGAACCTGTTGGTTCTGCCCGATCTCGATTCAGCCAACATCGCGTACAACCTGCTCAAGACGGCCGCCGGCAACAATGTGACGATCGGCCCGATGCTGCTGGGTTGCGCAGCGCCGGTGAACATTCTCACGCCGTCGGCGACTGTGAGGCGCATCGTCAACATGACAGCCTTGACCGTGGCGCACGCGAATGCGAACAGGGCGACCGCCTGAGTAGCCGCAGCGCTGGAGGAGAATGCGTTCCTCTCGCTGAGATCGCTGCTAGACATTCCGTCTGGCCCTTTGCGTTCTTTGCGGTCTTGGCGAGAGATAATCTGATCAGAGCAAACCGATCGGAAGTCTCTCGCAAAGCTCGCCAAGGTCGCCAAGTCGGATTAGAGCTTACGTTCATATATATGTAGGATCGGTCAGCGCGTTTCTGCGCCTCAGGCGCCGTGGAAGAACCGAAGCAAATGTATACAGCCCACCGCGACACTTTCGCCCTCGACCACCTGCCGCCTGCAGACGAATGGCCTGAACTGATCTTCGAGTTGCCGGAGCTGCAGTATCCGGAGCGTCTCAATTGCGCCGCCGTGTTGCTCGATGACGCGATCGCCGAAGGGCATGGCGAGCGCATCGCGCTTCGCTCGCCGAACGAAGCCTGGACGTATCGCGAGCTGCTGGAGCGCGCCAATCGGATCGCACAGGTGTTGATCGAGGATTGCGGGCTCATCGCCGGCAACCGGGTGCTGCTGCGAGGCGTGAATGCGCCGATGCTGGTCGCATCGTGGTTCGCGGTCCTCAAAGCCGGCGGAATCGCCGTGACGACGATGCCGATGCTGCGCGCGCGCGAATTGTCGGTGATCGCGCGCAAGGCCAGGATCGAACATGTGATCTGCGAGCAGCGCCTGTGCAGGGAAGTGGAGCTCGCAGCCAAAGAGACCGGGCTCTTGCAGCAACTAGTGAGCTACGGCGGAGGCGATCTCGAAGCGCGCATGGCGCAGAAGGCCGCAACGTTCGAGAACGTGGCGACCGCTGCGGAGGACGTAAGCCTGCTTGCGTTTACGTCGGGCACCACTGGCGAACCCAAGGCGACGATGCATTTCCATCGCGACGTGTTGGCGATGGCCGACACGGTAGGCCGACATCTGTTGAAGACGGCGCCGGATGATCTCTATGTCGGCAGCCCGCCGCTCGGTTTCACGTTCGGTCTCGGCGCGCTGCTGGTTTTCCCGCTGCGTTTTCGCGCAACGGCGGGATTGATCGAGAGCCCGACGCCCGATGCGATGCTGAGCGCGGTGCAATCCTGGCGTGCGACGGCGCTGTTTACCGCGCCGACGGCTTATCGCTCGATGCTCGCGATCACCGGCAACCATGATCTGTCGAGTCTGCGTCAGTGCGTCTCCGCCGGCGAACCCTTGCCGAAGGCCACATCGGACGCCTGGTTCGGGCAGACCGGCATTCGCATCATTGACGGCATCGGCGCGACAGAGATGATTCATATCTTCATCTCCGCGGCGGGCGACGAGATTCGTCCCGGCGCAACCGGCAAACCGCTGCCGGGCTATCGCGCATGCATCCTTGATGAAGCGGGTAAACAACTTCCGCCTGGCAACCTCGGGCGACTGGCTGTGAAAGGTCCGACGGGTTGCCGCTACCTTGCGGACGAGCGCCAGAAGAACTACGTGCAGCACGGTTGGAACATGACGGGCGACACGTACTATCTGGACGCCGACGGCTACTTCTGGTTTCAGGCGCGCGCGGACGACATGATCGTTTCCGCCGGCTACAACATCGCCGGGCCCGAAGTGGAGTGGGCGCTGCTCGGCCATCCGTCCGTGCGCGAGTGCGCGGTCATCGGTTCGCCTGATCAGGAACGCGGCAGCATCGTCAAGGCGTTCGTCGTCCTGAAGCCGGAGTATCGGCCCGATGACGCCCTGCGCGCAGCGCTGCAGGACTTCGTCAAGCAAACGATCGCACCGTACAAATATCCCCGCGCAGTCGTGTTCCTCGACGCATTGCCGAAGACGGCGACGGGCAAGCTGCAGCGCTATGTGCTGCGGGAGCAGGAGCTGGCGAATCGCAGTTAGCGGTTGGCGGTGAGATCAGAAGGTGGGCACCGCAGAGGCTTCGCAGGTCCTCGTCTGGTGAAGTCATAGGGCGGCGGTGGGACTGCTGCTGATCAGCTGCCGTTTGGCGCTTTTTGCCGATATTCGTCGGAATTGTCTCACCTGTTGCTTCTCGGTAACGGTTTCTAGTTGAACGCTTCTATGCCCTGGCCCGGGAGCGTTCGAGCGGAAACCCGAGCGCTGAAAGCAGGCAACATTCCAACAAGAGAGCCAGATGATGTTTTCGCGACCTCCAATGCGCCCAGTGCATCGTCGGAAGGAGTGTCACCGTCAGCCGGTTACGGATCTCTGCCAGACCGGCATCTCCGAGGAGCGAACATCGAAATCTTCGGTCGGAGTTGGGTAGCGACTGAAGAATTGCAGTCGCAGCTTCGATGTTCTGTTCATTGAATCCCGAATCTTCGACGATATTGGCGTTCCTTGTTGTTCCGAGAAATGTCTGACCTTTGAGTGAATTTGATGGCCTTCTTAACTTCGCGCTTGACCGTCTTCCACCGCGGTTCATCCACAATGGGCGGTTTTGCTGTCGATCGGGCTTTTTGATCCTGACAACGCTTCGACGGACAGAGAATATCGAGAAGAATGAAGTTCCACATCGTCAAATGCAGATGCCGGACCAGCGGATAGATCGCCTCGCGGACACTCGCCGCGTCTCGTCGCTAGCGTTTAATACATATTCGGCAACAATTGCGAAGTAATCCTCGAAATCCGCCAGCTCAATCAACTTTCTGTAAACCGCTCTGCGCAGGTGGACGATGGCGCTTCAGTGGAGTGATCCAAGAACGATAGAGCTCGCGTGGCTCGCGACCGCAGCCCCAGGACCAATACTCGATGACGCGCGGCTAGGGACGCTAAACAGACATCGTCATTTTGATTCCATCCAATCAGCGTCCGCACTTATTCTCTACGCGGTTCAAGAACTTCCGCGACCAGACTGGATGTATCGTCAGCCACGACGGTTTGCCGATAGTTCCAGTAATGCCGTTCACGATCTCCCCTGAACTTCGGATACACGACCTCAATCCGACGGAGGTGCTGATCGTTACGCTGCCCGTATAGCTGGCTTGAATCATCTTGACCGGACTTAGGTACTTGCGATCGGTCAGATGGAAGCTCACGGCGTAATCAGCCGGGCGTCCACCGACTTTCGGTGCCTCGAAACCTGCTGCTCCGGAATCCGTCGATGTGCCCCAGCGGATCTGCCGTCGACCAGCGAGGCGCGGAGCTTTTTAAACGTTTCCCGCTGGCGCTTCGCTCATCCACAACCCCAGTACCAGGACCTCTGGGACGTTCCACCTTTTCCGGCGAGCACCAGCGGACCACTACCCGTGCAGACCGGACTTCAGCTGGACAAGATTCTTCTACCGAAGTGTCCTCGGTGGCGTCTTTTGGGAGCCAGATTCGGCAGTCACAGAGCAGCCCGGAGAATCGCCCGACTCCGCCAGGAAGCCGTCGAACTCAAGGTCGGGTTTGCGATGAAGGTGAAGCGTCACTTTGATGCTTCCGTTGGGCATGACACGTCAAATCAGAGCATCCGCAAGTCGCCCGTGTCGTAGTGCGTCACAGAAAGGCGAGTTGGGCGAGCCAGCCAACATTGGCTCGCCGTCGTCGTGAGTCGTCCGTTCTCCGTCGTCCGCAGAAGGCGCAGGCTGGTCTCCGGACGCACAACGACAACTTCCAGGAGCCATCGGACGAGAATCCGGTTCCTTCGATGGCGGCCCGGAGAACCGCGCGCGGTTCGAGGGGGCTGTGTATGAGGAAGTTGCTGGAGCCCACGAAGCCCGGAGCCTCACACATTCCAGCCGAAGTGCCCAATGTTAAGTCGCCGCCGACCTTGCAGCGCCGTCGCCTCGCGCTCGTCGCGCCTGAGCAGCAAGACTTCGACAGCTAATCCTATAGTCCATGAGACTCGCCGCTCCACGTGTGCCGGCGGTGCGTTCATCTATGTGTATGCCGCGCTCCTCTGTGCATCTCGGGTAGTCGGGGTCCAGTCGAACGGATGGACGTGATCAGGCGCGACGCTGTGAAGCTTTGACCGTTTGGATGCACAAACCGGATCGCGCCGTCATCGAGCGCGTGAATCACAACGCCGCCCTCGTGCATCAAGCGGTGGTGAAATCGGGCAGAGTGAAACGAGATTCGACGGCTTTGTTTCTCAGCCGTTCGCCCCAGTGACGACTGTGATGTGCATCGACCCAGTGCGTGTTCGTGCAGCCTGGGAAGCGGCAGCCGCGGTCCGTTCGTTCAGGAAGCGACGCAGAGGCTATTAAATCGTGCGCGTTCTTGGGCTGACGTTGAGCGTTTCGCCGTCTCTGGTTCTTGATGACTATCGCGACGACGCCGCGCGTATGCGAGCGACGCGCCGTTTCAGCCCGTGATTGAGGGGCCTTCCACGATCTCACAGCAGCCGGCTTCCTTGTGGCGCAACGTTTCCGCGGAGACGTGCACCTGGAAATTGACATTTCGGGTTGCCGCTGCGTTCATTCGACGCCGGTTTGTTTTCCATGGCAAGCTTTCGGCGATGCGTCCGAGCGCATCAGCGCGTCGCACCTGAATCTCCGATTTAACAGTTGGCGTTTCCGCTAATGTTGGCTGGCGGAAGTTCATCCATTCCAGCCTGTAGCGCCTTTAGTAAGAAGCGCGACCGATTCTCCGCCGGCACGCGGCCATGGAAGGTCAGCGAACCGTCATCGTCGTATCGATAGCTGAAGTACCGATTCGCCTGTTGCCGAGCCTCGCGCGACAGTTCCTCTGCATCCTTCGCACGCCCATAGCCTCGAGAGCTTCTCGACGTGATCGGCTGTGCCGTGCAATGCGATCGACAAGAAGCATTTCGGTCCCGAAACAAGCCACGCGAGTCAGGGCACGCACTTTCGAATAGCTCACTTCACCGCGCGCCATCGCTGCAGAAATCCTCGGCAGGCCCTCGAGGCAGTGCGGATGCGCACGTTCTCTCGCGCCGCTCCCATATCGATCCCGCACTTCCAGTTGAGCCAATGCGCGCACGACTGCGTTCCGCCGTCCGACCAGCCTTCACGGCGATCGAACTCGGCGATGAAGATCAGAAAGCGATGGTTCGCCGCGTTCAGATGACCCGCGAGTCTGGTGATCTCGCCTTGAGGTTCTCAATCGAGCGCGCGGAATCGGCTCTCTGCTCGGCAGTGAGTACTCGCAGCGGGCGGATTTCTGAACCCTGCCGCACATCGGCAAACTCGGAACGCGCACCTTCCATGAGTATCTCCACAGGCTGAGCGGATGTACAACAGCATTGTACTGCAAGGCACCCTCATGGCATGCGGGAATGCCTGTTTTTATCGATGTTTTTGCCTTGTGTGCGCCGACGCCGGGTTGTGGCAGCGAAGTAGGATGCTCCGGTCAGATCAGACCACGAGTCTGCCCCAGCGCCGGGGTTTTCATGTTTATCGATGAATGCGCGAATCTGCTGCCGGACATTCCATTCGGGCTTATTGGGATCTGCGTTTAGTGCTAACAGGGAGGTATTTCGGGCGATGGGTCGCGATCGAGCCCGAGCCCAGCCGTGGTGATCTGGTTTGTCATCTGGTGATTGTCCAACGTATGGCTATTGGACCGCTGACGCCTGTGTTTATTTCCGAGGGAAACACAAGCGGGGCAGGTGACAGAGCGTTTTGTGCAGGCGGTGGAGCATCACCATGATGTCGCAATGTATTCGCGGCGCCCTCGCGAGCGTCGTCTTCTATGTCACGGCGCTCATCATGGCGCCGTTGGCGATTGCTGAGGATCGTGAAGCGCGTGAGGCGGCGTCTGTCGGAGAGCGAGTTCCCACAGCGAGCACGCAATCGCTCGAGGTCGCGGGCGCCAGCGTCAGCCTGGACTTCTCGGACACCGACTTCCGTCATGGCGCTGCGCAGATCATCAACTGGATCGAGCGCTCGATCGACATCGTGGCGCGCTACTACGGACGCTTCCCCACTGCGCAGTTGCGCATACAAGTGTCGTCGGGCGAAGGAGGCGGCGTGCGCCACGGCACGGCATTTGGCGGCGCACGGCCGCTGATCCGATTGCAAGTCGGCCGCGACGTGACGGCGAGCGAGCTGCGCAACGACTGGATCCTGGTGCATGAGATGGTTCATCTGGCGCTGCCCGAAGTCGGCCGCACGCACGCATGGTTATCAGAAGGGCTGGCGACCTATGTTGAGGGAGTTGCGCGCGTGCAGGCTGGTCATCGCACGGCCGCGAGCGTATGGGGCGAGCTCGCACGCGCGATGCCGCAAGGTTTGCCGCAGCCCGGTGACGAAGGCCTTGACCACACGCATACGTGGGGACGCACTTATTGGGGCGGAGCGCTCTTCTGCCTGCTGGCCGACGTTGAAATCCATAGCCGGACCGATAACCGGTTCGGCTTGCAGGATGCGCTGCGAGCGGTGTTGCAATCGAGCGGCGGGCTTGTCGTCGATTGGCCCATCGCTCGCGTCCTGGCGACTGGCGACGCTGCGGTCGGGACATCGGTTCTGAGTGATCTCTACGCGCAAACGAAGGACGCGCCGGTCACGCCCGACCTGACGGCGCTTTGGCGGCGACTTGGCGTCGAACGAAACGGCGCCTCGGTCGAGTTGCGTGACGATGCACCCCTCGCAGCGGTTCGCGAGGCGATCATGCAGGGGCCGCGACGTTGATGCTCTCGGGGCCCGAAACTGAAACGCAGGCTGCAGCTCGACGAAGCGGCCTTCAGGCTGCCTGCGCCGCACCGGTCAGACCACGAGCGTAGCGACGCCCCAGCCGATCAGCGCGACGCCGACGCCGCGGCCGACCCATTGGCCTGCGGGCAGCGCTTTCTCGATCAGCACGAGAACGGCGAGTGCAGCGATCCAGACGAGGTTCATCACACCGCCCACGAACAACAGCGCCATCAGCAGCCAGCAGCAGCCGACACAATACGCGCCGTGCATGGCGCCGAGACGGAGCGCGCCCAGGGCTCGCGGGCGCCAATGGCGTGAGAGAAACGACGCTGGCGTACGGCAATGCGCGAGGCACACATTCTTGAGCGGCGAGAGTTGATAGAGCCCCGCGGCGATCAGCACGGCGCCTGACAGCCAGCGGCTCCGCGAGCCCATCATCATTGCCGCGACGAGGCCGGCGCGTTCCAGCGCCCAATGCAACGCCGTGGCGGCAGTGGAAAAGCCGAGCCACACCAACATGTAGCCGGCTGCAAAAGCGCTGGTCGGCGCGAGCTTGTCCTGAGCCTGACCGCTGCGCAAGCGCGTGGCGATGCACGCGCGCATAAAGCAGGATGGTCGGCGCCGCGCTCGGCGTCATCATGGCGATCATCATGGTCCACCACATGGCGATCATCAGCGCCCAGGCGCCCAATCCCCATGTCGGCGCCGATGCGGCGGCGCCCGTGTTCATGCCGGGCATCATGTCCGGGGCTTGCTGATGGGGAAACATCGCAAGCGTGGTCATGTCCCACGCGCTCATGCCGAGCCCTGCGCCCGTCACCATGTAGAGCCAGGCCAGCACGCACAGCGCCGCCAGCCCCGCAAGCGTGATGATGCGGTCGCGTCTGAGCAAGCGCTCGAATGCTGGCGCCTAGATGCAGCGCGTCATGGACCCCGTTTGCCGCCATTCGACAGTGAAGGCAGCCCGATTCTTCGAGCGTCAGGGCATACGGGTAAAGTCGGAGCTTCCTCAGGCCCGCACGACGCCGTGATTGCTGAGATGCAATCGGGCGAACTGACCGTACGTGTTCTTCGTCTCGACCTGAAGCGGGCCGCTGGTCTTGCTCGATGCACTGCCGATGTCGGCCACCGTGTACTCGAAGCCTGCCGGCAACACGATCTGCGCGCGCGATTCCGCGCCTGTCTTCTTGTTGCGGATGGGTTCGCCTTTCGTGTCGATATAGTTCTTGACGAAAATGCGGCCCCTTCGGCCGTCGATGTCGAGCTCAAGATCGATCTGTCGTGAAGACCGGAGCGTGCATCCTGGTGACGGTGGAGGCGTAGACCGCGAACATCGTGGCGAACGGATCGGTGTCTTGTCCGGTCATGATCTTCAGGAGCGCCTCGCGCTGCTCCTGATCGGCGTTCTCGTCGACGAAGTGGATACCCTCTCCATTGCCCTCGTGGATCGGTCCCGGCCATTTGAAAATGGCGGCGATCCGCAGACCGTCAAGCCGCGTCTTGCCGTGATGGCCTTCGTCGATCTGGATGCCGGCCACTGCATGGCAATGCCCCTTGTCCGGCAGCGCATTGAATTGGCAGTTGCAGCCATACTCGCAGGTGCAGTTGACGAGCTCGCGCCCCTTGAATTCCCAAGACGTCATGACGCTCTCCTGTAGCCTGGGTTGCGAGGACACTCTATCCCGTTCGCTCTCGGCCGACTACGCGGATGTACGCCGCCAGGTTGTGCACGCTCGATAGGCTCGTTCAGTGACCAAACTGCTCCGAGTCCGCGCCTCGCATGCCGGCGTCGACCTGTTGGCGGCCTGCGCTGAATATCCATGTGCGGTTCAATAGCTGACCTGCCGTCATCCGGCGACAAAAACACTCCTGCTTCGACCGATCTGTCCTTCAGATGACACACGCGTTGAAACTCCCGCAGCAAGACTCAGTCGAACAGAAGACATACGCTGGAGGTGGACGATGGGTGAGTACAAAGGGCGCTGCTTTTGCGGCGCTGTCGAATTCACGGTCAGCGGCGCGCCCGCTGCGATGGGCTACTGTCATTGCGAATCATGTCGGCATTGGTCAGCCGGCCCGGTGAACGCGTTCACTCTCTGGCAACCCTCGGCGGTCAAGGTCACCAAGGGCGTGGACAACATCGGCGTTTACAACAAGACGCCCGTGAGCTACCGCAAGTGGTGCAAGACTTGCGGCGGCCATCTGCTGACCGAGCACCCGCCCCTGAAACTCACGGACGTCTACGCGGCAATGCTTCCGGACCTCAAATTTCAGCCCGCCGTGCATGTGAACTACAAGGAAGCAGTGCTGAGGATCAAAGATGGGCTGCCGAAGATGCAGGACTTTCCAAAGGAGATGGGCGGCTCGGGCGTGACGCTTCCGGAGTAGACCCTCACCCGCGCATTGCGCGACCTCTCCCGGAACCGGGAGAGGTCAAAGCGAAGCCTTGTCCATCTGACACTGACCTTGTTCGGTTGGTCAGTAACCGTAGAACTCTTCACTGCGAACATCGTCGCCATCGACGCCGGCGTCGTTCAACACACGCCGCATCGCCTCGACCATCGTTGGAGGCCCGGCGACGTACCAGATCGGCGCCGGCCATTCTTCTGCGATCCCTCTCAACAGCGTTTTGTCGATCTGGCCGCTCGCGCCATGCCATGGCCGATCGGATGTGTTCGCCTGCGTCATCGTGGCCATCAGCCGGAAGTGCGCGTTCTCTCGCTCGAGCTGCTCCAGTTCGGCAAGAAATGCAGCGTCTTCCGGCCGGCGATTGGAATAGAGCAGCACCAGCTCGCGGCGATCATGGGACGTCCGCAGCCACGCGCCGCATCGTGTCCAGCGCGAGCGTGAGCGATTCGGATTCCACTTTCGCGGGGTAGCAGACGTAGGCGGGCAGCCGGAACTCGGGCGTGTCCGCTACGCGATGCAATTTGCCGGCAAGTTCGAGTTCGCGAATGAGGCGCACCGGGAAATAGCCGGTTCCGCCGCAGGCGAGAATGCGCTGCAGGCCCAGCCAGCCAATGTTCACCGTGAGCGCGGCGCCGGAGAAGTTCGGGAACGCCAGACTGTGATGCGCGAAGAACTCCGCGCCCCAGTCGACGTACACGTAATCGCGTTCAGGCTCGCTGCTCGCGTCTGCGCGCGTGGACACCATGACGAGCTGCTCTTCGAGCAGCAGCTCGATTCTCAAGCCGGGCCGCGCTTGCGGCGTGTACATCACGCCGATATCGGCTTGACCTTCGATCAGCGCCTGCATGAGGTCCTCTTCGAATCCGATGAGCGCACGCAGGGCGACATCAGGCGCGAGCGCGGTAAAGGCGGGGAGCCAGCGCAGCAGCAGGTCTTCCCACAGTCCGATCCGGCCGCCGATCGTGAGCGTCTCCCGAAAACCGCTCGCGACGCCGATTTCCTGTCGCGCCTGTTCGACCGTGCGGGTCAGTGACGCCGCGTGACGCTGGAATTGCCGGCCCGCCGGTGTAAGCGTCGTACCGGCCTTGTTGCGCACGAACAGTTCTGCGCCGAGCGTTTCCTCCAAGCGCTGAATGCGTGCACTTACGGTGGATTGGGTGACATGCAGCCGCTGCGCGGCGTCGACGAAGCTGCCGGCGGCGACTACGACGAGAAAGGTGCGGGCGAGTTCAGTATCCATCGGCGATGGCGATACTTCGCGCGAATATTCTTCGCTTGTCAAACATGAGTCCGATTTTAGACTCGACGGCAGTTCCGATCTGGAGGTCTCATGAACGTCATATTGCCGCCGCTGCCTTATGCGCTCGACGCGCTGGAACCGCATGTGTCGCGACGCACGCTCGCTGTGCACTTCGGCCGCCATCACGCGGGCTATGTCGAGAAGAGCCGCAGGCTGATTGAGCATACGCCGCTTGAATCCGCATCGATCGAGGAAGTGGTGCGTGCGAGCGCCGACCAGCCGGATCGCAATCTCTTCAATGCAGCGGCGCAGGCGTGGAACCACACGTTCTATTGGTCGAGCATGCATCCAGCGGGAGGCGGCGAGGCGCGCGGTCCGGTCGCGGCGCTGATCGAAGCGAGCTTTGGCGCGCAGTCCGCATTCAGGCAGGAGTTTGTCGCGACGGCGGGGGATCACTTCGGCAGTGGTTGGGTATGGCTGGTGCTCGAGGGCGAGCGGTTGCGTATCGTGGCGACGACCAATGCGGATACGCCGCTCAACTCGGCGCAAATCCCGCTGCTCACGATCGACGTGTGGGAGCACGCGTACTATCTCGACTATCAGCACAGGCGCATGGACTACATCAGTGCGTTCATGGCGCACCTCATCAACTGGGATTTCGCCAACAGCAATCTCGCCGCCGCATTCCAACCCGAGGCGGAGAGCCGCTCGCGATGGAAGTCGGCGGCGCGCAGCGCGGCGGCGGAGATCCCGCCGCCGCAATCGGCGGCGCGGCGCTGAACATCACGGACGATGAGTGGGGAGAGCCGTCCGAGGGTCCGGTGGCGTCAGAATCCCCTCGATGAAACTCCGACTGATTCACTCGAGAGTATTGCAAGCGCTGGCAGACAGCGCCTCGGCGGTTCTCGAAAGGATTCGCGCGCATCAGGAGCTGGAGTCCCGCGTCCGACAGCGCACGGCGCAGCTTGAAGCCGTGAACGCCGAGCTGGAAGCGTTCTCCTATTCCGTCGCGCACGATCTGCGAGGACCGGTGCGGGCCATCAATGGCTTCAGCGCGATCCTGCTTCAGAACCCAAAGCTCGCTGCAGCGGACGAAAGTCGGTTCTGCCTGGAGCAGATCCAGAAAGCCGCGGAGCATATGGAGGTGCTGATCAGCGATCTCCTGGATCTGGCTCAAGTTACTCGAGCGCCGCTGGAACGAGAATGCGTGAACCTCTCCGACATGGTGCAGGAGATTCTTCAGGAATTCAGGAATCGCACGCCAATGCGTGCTGTGCACGTAGTCATTGCCGACAATGTCAACGCATGGTGCGATCGCCGGCTCGTGCGTATTGTTCTCGATAACTTGCTGAGCAACGCGTGGAAGTTTACAAGCCGCCAGCCGCAGGCTGTCATCGAGTTCGGCGCCAATGTCGGCGCAGAGAGTATCTACTTCATTCGCGACAACGGCGCGGGCTTCGACATGTCGAAGGCGGAGCGTCTATTCGCGCCGTTCGAACGATTGCATACCCAGAGCGAGTTTCCGGGCTCGGGCATCGGTCTTTCGACCGTCAAGCGGGTGATCGATCGTCACGCTGGCAATCTCTGGGCGAAATCGCAGATTGGCTATGGCGCTGCGTTCTACTTTACGTTGAGCGCTGCGGAGACAGGAGTGGGCGCGACGTTCGGCTGCGTCGGTTAGCTAATCTCTAAGGGATTGGAAGGAAAATGCCAATGGAGCCGAAGCGCCGGCTCAGGTACAAAGGCGCTGTACGCTATGCGCATTCGCGTAACTAAATTGAGAAGCCACGCAGCAAGGAGAGGCGTCGATGGAGCAGAGATTCACGAACACACAGCATCATCCCGTCGTCCCGCAGCCGCGGAAAGAGTGGGTGAAGGAGCAGACGCCTGACGCCGAGGCTCTCGGCAATCACACGGAGCGCCTCCTGGACGACGCGCTGGCCGACACTTTTCCGTGCAGCGATCCGGTCTCGACGCTGTACTTTCAGTGACGGCCGTTAGCGCCGTTCAGGACGTCAGTCAAACGCAACCAGCAGAGCGAGGAGCGCAAACATGGCGCCCAATCCGACGGTGATCATCCACAGCGGATTCACCATATGTTCGCGAGCAGCCGCTGCGATCTCTTCGTTCGCGGCGCGCGATGCGTGTTCGCGCGTCACCCTGACGAGGAGAGGAGCAGGGACGTCTGTGGTGCGAGGCAGGTTGTGTCGATGATGAAGTTTGCGAGCGTGCATGATGCGTCTCCGAGCTTTCCAGAACGAGTCTTGCGACTGCGGCCGCCGACGCGCGCTACACCACGCGATCGGGCGGTACTGAAAACTTAGAAGGCGCAGGTGCTGAAGGAAAGCGAATAAGTTTGTCGTCTGCGATCGGATTCTCCGATACGTCGGGACCGGGCAGATGAAGGTCGGGAAGAACAGGAAAGCTGCATTCCGTCCCGCCGGACGGACGCTGCGGTTTTGGCGCTACTGGTCGAAGATGGCGCGCGCGCGTTCGCAAATCGCAGATACGGCGGGATGCCTGACCTTGCGCTCCATCGAGATGGCGTAGAACTCCGCCCGCACCTTGCGCGCCTTGCCGAGGAGCAGAAGCCCGGATTCGCGCCGAAACTGCTCAACCAGCACATCCGGGACAGGCGCGACGCCGCAGCCCGCGCGCGCGAACTCGCGCAGCAGCGCGTAGTCCTCGAATTCGCCGACAATGAGCGGGCGCACGCCGTGTCGATCGAGCCACTGATCCAGCGATCGGCGTATGGCGGTGTCCGCCGTGGGCAGCAACACGGGTGCGCCGTCGAGCGACTTCGGAAAGCCGGCGCGCAGCGAGCGCGCCAGCACCGGCGACGCCATCCAGCATTCATCGCAACTGCCGAGCTGATGATTGTATGCGCGCATGTTCAGGCTCGGCGTCACGGGCGAATCGGACAACACGACATCGAGCTCATGAACTTGCAGCGCCGTGAGCAGGTGCTCGAGCGTGCCTTCGCGGCAGACGAGTTGCACGGATTGACTCAGCGAAAAGGCCCCTTGCAGGAGGCGTTGAGCGATCCCTTTCGGCACGACGTCGTCGACACCGACGACGACGCGCATCGGTTTGCGCGTCGGGCGCTGCGCCAGCGCGTTCAGCAGATCGCTTCCCAGTCCGAAGATTTCTTCGGCGTAGCTGTAAACGATCCGGCCGGTTTCGGTCGGCGCCAGCGTGCGCCCCGATTTAACCAGGAGTTTCGCCCCTATGCGTTCTTCGAGCGTGCGCAACTGCGCGCTCACCGTCGGTGCAGACAGATGCAGCTCTTCGCACGCTTTCGTGAGACTGCCCGTGCGCACTACTGCCCAGAAATAGAGCAGGTGCTGATAGTTGAGCCGGGGAATGGGAATGGCCATCTGCATCGAAGAAAAGGTTTAGAGGATCTCTAACTGTTCGCTCCGATAATTCTAATGGATCTAAGCGCTCGCGTTGGTTACAACACACGTGCACGAAGATTGCACTTCGTGAACCCTCGAATTCCCTGACGCGGCGCTCCGCGTCGCCTGAACAAGGAGCACTCCCGATGGAAAGCAGAATCATACTGAGCAAACGCGATCTTCTGAGACTGCGGGCGCTGCTCGGCTCGCGTCGCTCGTCGGCCAACGACCGCGCGTATGTGCTCGATCTGCAGCAAGAGATGGACCGAGCGGCGATCGTCGATGCAGCGCCGACTAACGTGGTCGCCATCGGCTCGACGGTGATTGTGCGCGACGTTGAAACCGGCGCGCACAACCACTACACGCTGGTGCTGCCGGGACAGGCGGAGGCGACTGAAGGGCGCATCTCGGTGCTGGCGCCGCTCGGTACGGCGCTGCTCGGTTGCCGCGTCGGCGACATCGTCGAATGGTCCATGCCGGGCGGTATGTATGTCCTCCAGATCAAGGACGTGCTGCATGCGCACCACTCGGGCGATGATCCTGAGGCAACGCGCTGGCTGGCGGCTTGAGGAGGTGCGCCAATGAGAAAGCGAGTGCTGTGTGCGACCGATCTTTCACCCCGCTCGGATCAGGCGATGCTGCGTGCAGCGCTGCTGGCGCGACAGATGAACGCGCAGGCGCTGTTTGTTCACGCCGTCGACGACTCTCAGCCGGGTCGTACGATACGCATGAAGGTCAACCGCGCCCAGGTGCGGCTGCTGTCGCAGAGCGAGAGGGCGATGAAGCATGCGCCGAAGGATGCGGAGATTTCGGTGCGGCTCGGTAAGCCGGTGCAGGTGATCGCCGCCGCGTCGGCCGAATGGAACCCCGATCTGGTCATCATGGCGGCCCCTCGGAAGCGCCGTCTCGATTTCGTGGTCGGGACCACGGCCGAGCGCGTCATACGCGCGACGCATCGGCCCGTGCTGATCGTGAGCGGCGCTGCGACGGGCGCCTATGAGAACGTCGTGCTCGCGACTGATCTGTCGCCCGCCTCCGCGCATCTCGCGCGCACCGCAGTCGACATGGGTCTCCTTGCGAACGCATACGCATGGCTGGTGCATGCATTCGCTCCGCCGTACCAGGGCATGATTACTACGGAAGCCGTGCTCGAGGAGCAACTCACGGAGCACAAACGCCGCTGGCGGGACGCCATCAGTCGCGAGCTCGTGCGGGAGCTGGAGGAAGCGGGCGTGGATCCGACGCGCGTGCACATCGCTGCCGAGCCGGCCCGCCCGCTCGACGCGATCGAACGCGCACTGGAACGCGCGCGACCCGAGCTGCTCGTCATTGGCGTCAGTCGCTGGTTCATGTTGAAGCGACTGTTGGTGGGCAGCGTCGCGGATCAGGTGCTGCGGAAGATCAATTGCGACGTCCTCGCCATTTCACCGGCGGCAAGCCGCAAGACCTGGTTGCGCGCGGCATGACGGCGCTGACGATCGCGGCCCGGGCGTCGCTGCCGGCGCGCCTGAAGGTCCACCTTGCGCCGTCGTACGAGGAGCGGCCGCTGAAGGTGCTGTGCGCGACTGATCTGTGGGCGAGTTCGGACTTCGCCGTACAGCGCGCGTTGACGCTCGCCGAAACGGCCGACGCGAGGTTGCTGTTGCTGCACGTCGTCGATGAAGACGCGCCGTTGCGGATTCTTGGACGACGGGCGGAGCGCGCATCGCGCACCACGACGAAGATGCGCGCTCACAAGATCCTGAATTTCGAACCGGTGCGGCAGGGGAACGCGATAGCGGCGGGTCATGCGGCGCACGCGACTGCTGACGCGTCGAAGATGTGTTCGAGAGAAATGTCGATGGGCCTTTGTGCAAGACGCTAGTGCGGGATTGCGGAGGATTGCGAATGAACGGACAGACGGCTGAGCGAGTTGGTCAGCGACTTGGCTCCTGACATATTCGGAACGTGCCGAGTTGGAATAGCTAAAAAGCGGATGCTTTGCGCCACCGACCTCTCTGCGCGCTCGGAGCGCGCCGTGCAAAGCGCAGCGCTCCTGGCTAGTCGGCTCGATGCGCAGCTCATGCTGTTGCACGTCATGGCAGCTGACCAGCTGCTCGAGCGGGCTGCGCAGGTACGCGAGGAGATCGCTCAGCAGTTCCTGTCAATCCGGCTGCCCACGGGCCGCGAACCGAAGATCGAGGTGCGTGTGGGTGACTGCGTGCAGACCATTGCAGCGGTCGCGGAGGAAACCGACGCCGACCTCATCGTCCTCGGATCCCAACGACGAAGGGCTCTGGCGCCGCTGATCGGGACGACCGCCGAGCGCATCACAAGCCTGGCCCGGCGTCCAGCCTTGATCGTCAACCTCGAGTCCCGCGCGCGGTATGGCGCGGTAGTGATTGCGGCAGAGCTCTCTGATGCATTCATCCGAGTGGCCCGCCTGGCCGCCTCGTTGCGATTGCTCGAGGCGCCTTCAGTATCGATCGTCCACGGCTTTGAGTCGCCTTACCGCGGTCCGCTGTACGCCGCAGGTTTCGGTCTGCATGCCGCGCAACGCTACATCGAGGAATGGGAGAAGGCAGCCGGGAAGCGCTTGGTACAGAGACTTGATGCTGCCGGAATCGAGAGTTCTCGCTTTCGTCTGGTCTTTCAACAAACCCGGCCGCTGCGCGCAATTCGACGTGTGATCCGACGTGTCCAACCGGAGTTGCTGATAGTCGGGACAAAGGACCGTTCGATGCTGAAGAGCGTGGTACGAGGCAGTGTCGCGAACGACGTATTGCGCACGCTCGAGTATGACATTCTCGTGGCGGCGCCGGACGCGGAAGGGTCCGGCTCATTACATTGAGCCTCGGCGGGCGCATCGAGCATGCGCATCGACCGACTTCCACTATTGCCGATCCGCCGGGGTCAGCGTCGTCCTCGCCTTATTGGGCACGAATAGCTCAGCGCCGAGTGTCTCTTCCGGTCGCTGGATCCGCGTGCTCACCGTCGATTGCGTGACGTGCAACCGTTGAACCGCCTCAAGCGAAGGCGCCCGGGGCGACACGACGAGAAAAATGCAGGCGAGTTCGGTATCCATCGGTAACGTCGATATTGAGCGCCGATTTTTGTTGCTTGTAAAAGAGATGACCGCGACTAGGATCAGGGCTGTCCATTTGGAGTTCCCATGAGTCTCACGTTGCCCTCCCTGCCTTACGCGCTTGATGCCCTCGAGCCTCATATCTCGCGGCGCACGTTGGCAGTGCACTTTGGGTCTTCGCGCGAGGCGTCGTGACAGCGACAAGCTCGCCGTCCCTGCGCGCTTGCGGATGATGATCACGAATTCGATGAAAGGAGATTGAGATGCTGACGCTTGAAGATGCGAGAAAGGTCATTGTGGCGGCCGAGAAGAAGGCAAATCAGCTCGAGCAGCCGATGAACATCGCTGTGGCGGACGCCGGCGGCAATCTGGTCGCTCACGTGCGGATGGATGAGGCGTGGATGGGTAGCATCGATATCTCGATAAAAAAGGCGTTCACCTCGCGCGCCTTTGATGTCTCCACGAAAGACCTGGCGAAGTTCTCTCAGTCCGGCGGCCCGTTCTTTGGCATCCATGCATCGAACGAAGGTCGTGTGATGATCTTTGCAGGCGGTGTGCCGCTCAGGCGCGCCGGCAAGGTCGTGGGAGCCATCGGAGTGAGTGGTGGCTCGGGTGAGCAGGATCATGCGGTGGCGGAAGCGGGCGCCGCAGCTCTCGATTGAATCGAACGAGGAGTAACTCATGGCAAGCAACCGTGGAATCGCCTATGTCGGGCCCGGAAGGGTCGAGGTTCGAAGCATCGACTTTCCGAAATTAGTCGGTCCTGGCGGGAGGCGATGCGATCACGGCGTGATCCTGAAGATCGTGACCACCAATATCTGCGGGAGCGATCAGCACATGGTGAGGGGTCGCACAACGGCAGCCGCAGGACTCATTCTCGGTCACGAGATCACGGGGGAGGTGATCGAAGCCGGGCGCGATGTGGAGTTCATCACGCTTGGAGACCTGGTTTCCGTTCCGTTCAACGTGGCTTGCGGACGGTGCCGGAACTGTAAGGAACGCGCGACGGGAGTCTGTCTGAACGTGAACGCGGCCCGCGCCGGCGGCGCCTATGGTTACGTGGACATGGGGGGATGGATCGGCGGTCAAGCCGAGTACGTCATGATCCCCTATGCCGACTTCAACCTGCTCAAGTTTCCGGACAAGGCCCAGGCGCTGGAAAAAATTCAGGACCTGACGTGCCTGTCAGACATTCTGCCGACCGGCTATCACGGCTGCATTTCAGCCGGTGTCACCACCGGATCGACTGTGCTGATCTCCGGCGCCGGACCCGTGGGGCTCGCCGCGGCCGCGTCCGCCTTCCTCTTGGGCGCCGCCGTCGTCATCGTCGCGGACTTCAATAGTGAGCGACTCGCGCAGGCGCGTTCGTTCGGGTGCGAAACTATCGATCTGTCCCAAGGGGGCACGATCGCAGAGCGAATTGAGCAGATATTGCGGGTACCCGAGGTGGATTGCGCAATCGATTGCGTGGGCTTCGAAGCGAAGGGGCAAGACGGCGAGGATCAACCCGCCACGGTGCTAAATCTGCTGATGGAAGCGACCCGCGCGGCAGGCGCGATCGGAATTCCCGGTCTCTATGTCACCGCCGATCCCGGCGCACGCGACCGCGCTGCCAAGAGCGGCAATCTCAGTATTCGCCTGGGTCTCGGATGGGCCAAATCGCACGCATTATTCACTGGGCAGACCCCTGTCATGAAGTACAACCGCGGCTTGATGATGGCGATCCTCCACGATCGCATTCACATCGCCAAGGCCGTCAACACGACGGTGATCAGCTTGGACCATGCGACACGTGGCTATGCCGATTTCGATAAAGGCGCCGCCAGGAAGTTTGTCATCGATCCCCACGGCAGCTTGAAGCAGGCAGCCTGAGATGCAGATGGATCCGCCGACAGGGGCGGGCGTCGAACAGTACGAGAGTCGCTGCTCTCGGGTGGTTCGAACCTGTTGCGCCTGTAACGGCGTCGCACGAAGTGAACAAGGAGTCATGTAATGGCGCACGCGACGGAGCTTGCTGGACCGGACTTCGCAACCGGTATCGCGATGTCCGAGCTGTCCGAGAATGTACCCGTTCTCGGACACGCACAGGGCAAGGCGGTTGTGCTCATCCGCAAGGGATCGAACGTGCGCGCAGTAGGAGCGACGTGCTCGCACTATGGCGGCCCGCTCGGCGAAGGACTTGTCGTCGGGGAAACGCTTCGCTGCCCTTGGCATCATGCGTGCTTCGACTTGCGCACGGGCGAGGCGGTGGGCGCACCGGCCCTGAACTCGATCGCGTGCTACGAAGTGCAACGACAGGGCGATCGCGTGATCGTCGGCCAGAAGAAGCCACTCCCCGAAGCGACGCCGCCGCCCAGCTCTCCCGCGTCCGTGATCATTATCGGGGCCCGGCGCCGCCGGCGCGGCGGCGGCCGAGCGGCTTCGGCATCTCGGCTACGGGGGGCCGATCACGCTGATTGGGGACGAAGCACCGGGGCCGGTGGACCGACCGAATCTGAGCAAGGACTATCTGGCCGGCTCCGCGCCTGAAGAGTGGGTGTCGCTGCGCACGCCGGATTTCTACGAACAGATAGGCGTGACGCTAAGAACGGGCAATGCTGCTGTTGAACTGCAACCCGTGCGCAAGACGATCACGCTCGAAAGCGGAGAGGCGCTCTCGTACGAGGCGTTGCTGCTCGCGACGGGCGCGGAGCCAGTACGCTTGCCGATCGAAGGGGCGGCGCTGCCGCACGTATTTACACTGCGCACGCTGGCTGACTCTCGAAGCATCATTGCTGCAGCAAAAGCCTCTCGGCGCGCGGTCGTCATCGGTTCGAGCTTCATCGGACTCGAGACCGCCGCCTCGCTGCGGACGCGCGGCCTCGAAGTGGATGTCGTGAGCCGCGACTCAGCGCCGCTCGAGCGTGTACTAGGCGCACAACTCGGCCGATTCGTGCAGCAACTCCACGAGGAGCACGGCGTGCACTTCCACCTGTCGGCGAGTCCCCGCGCGATTCATTCGCACGCCGTCGAGCTCGACGATGGCCGCATGCTGGCGGCGGATCTCGTCGTGCTCGGTGTGGGTGTGCGGCCCCGCGTCGGGCTCGCTGAGAAGGCGGGGCTTACCGTCGCAGACGGAATCGTGGTTGATACGTTCTTGCGCACCAGCGCTCCAGGTATCTGGGCTGCGGGCGATGCGGCGCGCTACCCCGAGGTGCGTCTGCGGACCGCAGTGCGCATCGAGCATTGGGTGCTGGCGCAGCGCCACGGACAGGCGGTCGCGCGCGACATGCTGGGACTTGGGGCGCCGTTTCGCGACGTTCCCTTTTTCTGGAGTCAGCACTACGACGTCACGCTCGCGTACGTGGGCCACGCGAGCGCAGGGGATGTTGCTGAGCTGATCGGTAGTCTCCCGGACCGTGATGCCACCGTGGTCTACCGCCGCGCCGGGCGCCCATTGGCGGTTGTCACCATCGGGCGCGATCGGCAGAGCCTTGCGATCGAGGCGGCGCTTGAGCGCGAAGACGATGCCGCAGTCGAAGCATTATCGCGGGCGTAAGCGGGAGGTGGTTGTGAAGATCAATCTCGCGCGCACCGAGAAAGTTGAGCACGCCATCCGACCGGCATCAATGAAGGTGATCGCTACCGGGTCATCACCACGGACGGAGGATCCGAAGGGACGCTGAATGTGGGCGCGCCGGGAGATCGAACTACGAGGCTTGAGCCTAGGCGTGTTTCTGCTGCGGTCACGGGCGCACCTCCGCGGGCGCAGCATGCGCATCGGATTCTTGCGATCGAAAGAGTTCTCTGATGCGTTGAGGAAAATGAATGGCTAGAAAGCACCACATAGAACACTTCTGTCGCGCATGACAAGCACCGATTGTTAGTTGCAGGCAAGACTTCCAGCGGCTGCATGCCTGTCAACGATCGCCCCCAACGATACGATCGACACGGGCGAGATTCAGGAGGCTCAGACCTTCCCTATCTCCTGCTGCGATGCCGAGGGAGCAGCAGCATTCAGTATTTGCAAAGCACATGCCCGGAATCTTTCCGCATGATTTCTCGCAACCGAGAGGATTGATGCGAACGCTGCTGTGATGTCCGCCGCCCGTTCACGACGGTGCTCACTCGCATCGGTTTCAAACGTTACGAGCGAGGCGTCGCAAATTGTTATCGATCGAATCGATATCAGACGCGAAGATTCTTCGCTTGTCTGATATCGAGATCATTCCTACTCTCCCTACGAAGTTTTGAGACCACTTTTCAAACGGTGAAGTGAATGAACTCGAATTCGGAGTCACGTCTTGTACAACCTGCGCTGCGTTCCGTCCTCACCGTGCTTCTGGTCCGAAGCACGCCACGGTTGTGAGTTGTTGCGCATCTGCGCAGAAGCAGAAGTTTGGAGCACGTAATGAGATACGAAGTGCGATCCCTACTCGTTGGAATAGCAGCGCTCGCCGCGACATTTGCGGCAGGCTCAGCAGTCGCTGACGACGATCTCGAGCAGAAGATGAGCGACCCGGCGAACTGGGCGATGCAGGCCGGCGACTACGCGAATCATCGTTGGAGCGATCTCAAGCAGATCAACGCCGGCAACGTCGGGGAGCTGCAGGTTGCGTGGACATTATCCACCGGCGTGCTGCGAGGACACGAGGGCTCGCCTCTGGTGTTCGGCGATACGATGTACGTGCACACGCCGTTTCCGAATAACGTGTACGCGGTGAACCTGAAAGACCAGACGTTCAAGTGGAAGTACGAGCCCAAGCAGGACGCGGACGTCATTCCGATGATGTGCTGCGACACCGTCAGCCGCGGACTCGCATACGGTGACGGGAAAATCTTCCTGCAGCAAGCCGACACCACTCTCGTCGCTCTCGACGCCAGGACCGGAAAGGTAGTGTGGACCGCGAAGAACGGCGATCCGAAGATCGGTGAGACGAACACGAACGCTCCGCACGTCTTCAAGGACAAGGTGCTCACGGGCATCTCTGGCGGCGAGTTCGGTGTACGCGGCCGTCTCATCGCGTACGACATCAAGACCGGTAAGAAAGTGTGGACGGGTTGGAGCGTCGGCCCGGACAGCGACCTGCTGTTCGATCCAGCGAAGACTATGACCTGGACCAACGGCAGGATGGCGCCGGTGGGAAAGAACTCTTCGCTCAACACCTGGCAGGGTGAGCAGTGGAAGCTCGGCGGCGGGCCGACCTGGGGCTGGTACTCGTACGACCCGAAGCTGAATCTCGTCTACTACGGCAGCGGCAATCCCGGCACATGGAATCCTGCGCAACGTCCCGGTGACAACAAATGGTCCATGACCATCTTCGCGCGCGATCTCGATACGGGCGTCGCGAAGTGGGTGTTCCAGATGACGCCGCACGACGAATGGGATTTCGACGGGGTGAACGAGATGCCGCTCGTGGATGTGACGATCAGGGGAAAGAAGATCCCGGCCCTCGTGCACTTCGATCGCAACGGCTTTGCCTACACGCTCAATCGGGCGACTGGCGAGCTGCTCGTGGCCGAGAAGTTCGACCCGACCGTGAATTGGGCGATGAGGATCGACATGAAGACAGGTCGTCCGGTCGTGGACGCGAAGTACTCACCCGGAACGACCGGGCCGGACGTCAATGTGAAGAACATCTGCCCGGCAGCGCTTGGCTCCAAGGACCAGCAGCCTTCCAGCTACGATCGGAAGTCCGGCTTGTTCATGGTTCCGACGAATCACGTTTGCATGAACTACGAGCCGTTCCAAGTCGAATACACCGCCGGGCAGCCCTATGTCGGATCGACTGTGTCGATGTTTCCGGCGCCGAACAGCCATGGCGGCATGGGCAACTTTATCGCGTGGGATCCTGCGGCGGGCAAGATTGCCTGGACGAAACCGGAACATTTCTCGGTGTGGTCCGGCGTCCTGACGACTGCCGGCGACGTCGTGTTCTACGGGACGCTCGAGGGCTATCTGAAGGCCGTCAGCCCGAAGGACGGCAAGGAGCTCTGGAAGTTCAAGACACCGTCGGGAATCATCGGCAACGTGTTCACGTATCAATACGAAGGAAAGCAGTACGTGGGCGTGTACTCTGGAATCGGCGGGTGGGCAGGGCTGGGCATGGCGGCCGGCCTCACCGAACCCACCGCCGGCCTCGGGGCCGTCGGCGGCTACAAGGACCTCGCCAGGTACACAACGCTGGGTGGGTCTTTGTTCGTGTTCGCACTGCCGGACGCTGGAACCGCGACCGCGATGCATCGACCCGATCGATGACATGAAAACCACATCAACTGTTCGCAGCGGATCCGGACCACAGCATGCGGTCGCACGCTGCAACCTTCTCCCGAGGAATCATGCGAACCGGGTTGCCCTTGGCGCAATGCGGTCGATCGAGGAGTGCAGTGATGAAATGACTGGTTGCCGATCTCTTTATTCGCCGTGCTCATCAGTGCAATGACGCTCGCGTCTGCCCAGAATGTTTCATCGAGCACAATTCCCGAGACAAGGGCTCCCGAGGCGCACGGTCCTGTCGCCTCGACGACCGCCGCTGCAACGGGTACCAGCAGCGCTGCGCGTTCGGCTGCAGGGCCCGCTCAGGCAGCGCCCGACCTCGACGGATCAGCGGGCCCTCTCTATATCGCCAGGGATGGGAACAAGGTCGATACGAAAACTCTGGCGGGTTGGAAGACGTGGCGTGCTCTCGCCTGTGAACGCTGCCACGGCGCCGAACAGGAAGGGCTTGTCGGCCCTTCACTCGTGGACTCGCTGAAGATACTCACCAAGGAAGAATTTCGCACGACGATCATGAACGGCCGACCGGTAAAGGGTATGCCGCCGTTCAGCTCGAGCAAGATGGTCGCCGAAAACTGGGAAGGCCTGTACGCCTACCTGAAGGGTCGCTCTGATGGCCGCATAAACGCCGGCAGGCTCTCACCACTTGATAAAGAGTAGGGCGGCTACATCGGGACTTTGCGGATCGTCGCTGTTGGAGGTCCGCGCGGTGAAGGGTCGGAACAACGAAAGAAGCGCGTTGAAGCGCTCGCGGCTGCCTTAATTCGCGAGCAGTTCCCTGAACAGGGCCCGGCAGTTCGTCGTACTGGTTGTTCACCCGGGCAAAGCCAATCACATGGATCAGAGTTTCCTTCTCGGATCAGACTGCGCGCAATCCGGTCGGTCAGCGGATGCCTGCTGCGCGGCGAACCTGTTCCATGATCGGCGTGGCGATCTCCCGAGCGCGCCTGGCGCCGTCGACGAGGATGCGCTCCACTTCGGCCGGATCCTGGCGCAGCTCTTCGCGACGCCGTCGCGCTGCATCGAATGTCGCATGGAAGTATTCGAGCAGCACTTTCTTGTACTCGCCGTAACCCTTGCCGCCCGCCTTCCAGCTCGCGTCGAGCGGCGCAAACTCGTCGGGCGGAGCGATCAACGCGAGCAATCTGTAGAGAGCGTTGTCGATAGGCTTGGGCGACTCAAGCGGCGTGGAATCGGTTCTGATACCCATGATTTCGCGGTGCACTTCTGCATCCGTCGCGAATAACTCGATCGTATTGCGGGCGGACTTGGACATCTTCTGTCCGTCCGTGCCGGGGACGACTGCAGCGTGTTCCGGGACGCGAGCATTCGGTAGCTTGAGGATTCCCGGCGCATGCCCTTGCTCTTTCGCTTGTGGATCTTGCGGGTCGTAGTCGTCGACGAAGGTCATATTGAATCGCGTTGCCCAGTCGCGCGCGAACTCGACGTGCTGGATCTGGTCTTTGCCCACGGGAACAACGTCCGCGCCAAAAGCGAGAATGTCCGCGGCCATGAGCACGGGATACGAGAATAGGCCGAAGTTGGCGGAAACGCCGCGGGCGATCTTGTCCTTGTAGCTATGGGCGCGCTCGAGATTGGATATTGGCACGAGCGACCCGAGGATCCAGAAGAGCTCGGTGATCTCCGGAATATCGCTCTGGCGAAAGAGAATCGCCTTGTGCGGATCGAGGCCCAGCGAGAGATAGGCGAGTGCGGCTTCGAGCGTGTGTTCGCGCAGGCTGCGCGCATCGCGGACCGTCGAGAGCGCATGCAGGTTGGCGATGAAGTAGAGGGCCTGGCCATCGTTCTGCAGCTGGATGAACTGGTGCACGGCCCCGTAGTAGTTGCCCAAGTGGAGTCGGCCCGACGCCTGGACGCCTGAGAGAATGCGTGGGCGGCGCCCGGTTGCATTAGCGGATCCCGGAACCATTTCAGTGAACGAGACTTCCTGTTGTAACGGCGGGACTGAAGAGGAGCGCATCATGTCCAAAGATATCTTCCCACAAACGACACCGGATCTCGCCGCGACACGTAAGAAGCTCGCGCCGCACATCCATGATGCGTTCACCGCCTTCAGCGAGCGTGTCTTCGCCGACGGCGCGTTGCCGACCAAGATCAAGCAGCTGATCGCCGTCGCAGCGGCGCACATCACGCAGTGTCCGTACTGTATTCGCGGCCACACGAAGGCGGCGCTGCGGCACGGTGCGACGGCGGAAGAAATCATGGAGGCGATCTGGGTAGCCGCCGAGATGCGCGCAGGCGGCGCCTATGCCCATTCGGCTCTGGCCCTCGACACAATCGAGGAGGTCAAAAGCAGGCAGGAGCGGAAGGCATGATCGACGCGCACCAACGTCTTAGTTGGTGCTCATTTTCTACTCACTAGGACGATGTTGAAAAAGGCTATCCACGCCAACCTGGGCCAGCAGGCCGCTCGAAAGCGCTTTTCAACAACTTGCTAGTGATGCAGCAGGTGACCCCGCGAAGCGGATGAGAACGCCGCGGCGCACCGCACCTGCTGGTCGATGCGCCGCGGCTGTTCCTCGGCTTCGACACCCATGGCAGTGTCCGCACCAGCGTTCGCGAGCGCACTTGTGGTGCTGGCCGCCAACGCTTTTGAGGCCGTGATAGCCAACGACGAGGAATGCACGTCGATCGTGCGCGAATGCGGACGCGGGGCGGTACGTTGAAGCATCACACCGATCGTAGAGGTCATCGGCCGGCGCATCGGGTTCAAGAAGGCAGCGATGACGGCCGTGCTCGCAGTCGATCGCGATGGCCTCGAGTAAGGGCTTCCGTCGCGGTCGTCTGCGACGGAGGGCGCCGCACTTGCGACGGCGGACACCAGTCTAAGACTCCCGGATGACCTCTTTGAGAACCACCGCCTGATTGAATTGTCGATCCTTGGCGCCATACACGAGCGTTACACGCCGCTGCGCGGCAAGCTGTCGCAATCCGTTCAATTCGGATGCGTGCTGGTGGAGTTCGGCGCGGTAGCGCTTACGAAATGCGGGCCAACGTTTCGGATCGTGGTGGAACCATTTTCGCAACTCGGTACTCGGCGCCAGCTCGCGCAGCCACTCATCCAGAGCGGCATCCCGCTTCTTGATACCGCGCGGCCAGATGCGATCGACGAGCACGCGGCAGCCGTCGGATTTCGCCGGTTCGTCGTAGATACGCTTGATGCGAACATCGCGTTCGCCGACCGACGCCGGGTCCAGCTCATGCATGAAACACGCGGGCGCGCCGTCCCGCGTGGCATCGTGAAGCTCTTTCGCGCGCGAGATCCTGTGGTTGCCTGGTGTCGTCATCTCGATGCTCCTCGCCCCTGCGGCGATCGTGGCGCCTGCCTCGGAGGCTCCAGTTTTCACCCGCCGCAGGAGCGATTGATCAACTCGTCACCACGAGGACAGCCGTCGCTCCGAACAAGATCGCAAGCGCGGTCGTGATCATCCAAAGCGGATTGATCGCGTATTCAGGAACCGCCGTCACTGCGTCGTCGTTCACGGCTGCACGCGTGTCACGCGCGAGCATCGCGATAGCGGGGGCGTGTGCTGCAGAATTCATTGGCGACGCAACGCCTCGTCGAGAAGAAGGAGAGGGTGCGTTCATGGTCAGCCTCCTGTAATCGCCATCCTCATGGCGTGAGTAAATCGGATGCCGTTCATGTCACCTGGAACCGGTCCGGGAACTGCTTGGCCAGAGCGTCAGCGATTGAATCTGCAATCACCAGCATGTGCTTACGCATCGCCTGCCAGGTGCGGGCTTCGTGGCGAAAGTCATTAGCGGTAATCTGGTTGATCTGCGACACGTGATGCGCTCCATGCGCAGACAGCAGGCCGAACACCGCGTCCTCGGGCAGGTAAGGGTTGGCGCCGCTCAGAAACTTGGCAATTTCCTGGGCGTTGGCGGTAATGGCCTGCACCGCCTTCTCCTGGCCGGTTTGCGAATGCCCCGTCATCGCGGTGTTGTAGTCGCGAACCGCAGCCCAGTGTGCTGCCAACAGTTTGAGCAGGCCATCGGCAGCCGGTTGACCGTAGAACGGCGCGATCGTCGCGGCGAGCGCCTTCGCGTTTGTGACGACCTCGGCTTCGGCAACTTTGCGTTGCGCTTCGTCGCCAGCCTTCGAGGCGAGCACATAGCCACGGATCCAGAAGACGTGCTCGACCCACAGGTCACGCAGCGCCATCTTCGTCTCAAACACGGCGACCGTTTCAGGCGAGGCCGCGGGAGTTGCGGCGACTGCTGGATTGGCAAAGCAAAGGCTCGCCAGCATCAGCAACGAAGCGGCGAGCGGTCCGGGCAGTGTGTATCGCGGCATCTCTTCGCTCTCCTATTCGTTGACTGCGAGAAACATTTCCGCAGTGGGTCGAAAGAAGCGTAGAGACCACAGTCACATCAGACAAGCGAAGAATATTGACGCTTCACATCGAAAAAGACGATATGAAATCTGCAGGAGCGAAGTGCACGTCGCGACCAAAAGCTCATGGTTTGCCGCCTTGTGTGGTGGTGTGCTTTCTTGTCAGGCTAAGTTGACTGCGCGCGCTGGCGAAATGACAAAGGCGCGGTCCTGCTGGTGCCGGAGAGAACGAATGTCTGTTTCGACCCCTGGCGACAAGTTGTCGGCGCCAGAATATCTTTCGCTCGAAGCGCTGCTGTCGGCAGTGCGCGCTTGCCGCGCATGCGCACCGCATCTGCCGCTTGGCCCGCGTCCGGTGCTGCAAGCCGCCGCGAAGGCGCGCATCCTCATCGTCGGACAGGCGCCCGGCTTGCGCGTGCACCAGAGCGGCATTCCCTGGGACGATCCGAGCGGGGAGCGTCTGCGCGCGTGGATGGGTGTGAGCAAGAATGTTTTTTACGATGCATCGCGGATCGCGATCATTCCGATGGGCTATTGCTATCCCGGTCGAGGCAAAGGCGGTGATCTGCCGCCGCGTCGTGAATGCGCGCAGTTGTGGCTCCATAGGTTGCTCGCGAAGCTGCCGCGGATCGAATTGACGTTGCTCATCGGGCAGCATGCGCAACGTCATTTTCTGGGCAGCCGTCGCAAGCAGTCGTTGGCTGAAACGATAAGGGCATGGGCCGAGTACTTTCCAGAGTACGTTCCATTGCCTCATCCTTCACCGCGCAACACGCCTTGGTTTCAACGCAATTCCGGATTTGAGCAACAACTCCTGCCCGAGCTTCGTTTGCGGATCGCTGCGCTTCTTGCGCGCTGAAGCGGTCTGCGTCGTCTACTCATACGGTGTCAGGTATGCAAGTTGGCAAGATCAATGGAAGGAGCCAACTGTTCTCTGGTCTGCCCAGTCCAGCCAACTTGCCCTCCTGACACGGGACGCCAAAGAAAACGGAGGCCCGAGGGCCTCCGTTTCCGGGTAGGTTAGGGGCCGCCGTCGTAGTAGCCGGCATACCTCAACCCAAGCGCAGGTTCGACTATAGCCGTACCGTGAGCCCGAGATACCAGGTCTGACCGTAGACTTCGTACTGAGTCTTCTGCCGCGCACTCAAGCCCTGATACTCGACTGCTGGCTCATCGTTGACGTTGTGCCATTCGAAGAACAGTCCGTAGCGCTCCCGGAACGAGTAACTTGCGCGCAGATCCAGCCGGCCGTACTCGTGTGCGTAGAGGTCGGTTTGCGGCGCGTCGGAAATCTCGGCCAGGTAGCTGTCCGACGCGGAGAACGCGAGCGCGAATTCAAAGCCCGCCTTCTGGTAGAACAGCGTGGCGCCGCCAGTCCAATCGGGCTGCCGCGCAAGCGGCAGTGTGTCGTTACGGCCCGTCACGTGCGTCTGCGAGTCAAGCGCTGCGTACGTCAGCGCCACACCGAAACCGTCGAATGGCGCAGGCATGGAGTCGAACTGTTGTTGATAGCTCAGCTCCCAACCTTTCACCTCGGCGCGATGCGCGTTCTCCGTCGTCGTGATCGTGAACCGCTCGAAGTCTTCGCCGCCGAATGCGAAATCGTCGAACGTGCGGAAGCGGCTGACGATTTCGCTTTCGATGCGCTTGCGGAATACGCTCGCCGCCAGGAGTCCGCGAGGGAAGTACCACTCGAGCGCGAGGTCGTAGTTGGCCGACTCGCGCGCTTCGAGATCGGGGTTGCCGATACTCAGCAAGCCCGCATCGCCGTCGCGCTCGAGAACTGAAATCGGCGCCAGCTGCTCGTAATTGGGCCGCCCGATGCTGTGGGTCCACGCGGCGCGCAGCACGAGCGCGTCGGTCAGATCGAAGCGGGCCACGACCCCCGGAAGGACGTTCGTATAGCTGCCCTGGTCTGTGGTTAGCCCGGCGCTCATCGCTTCGACATCCAGCTGAAAGCCGGCCGCATCCAGATCGGTGTGTTCGGCGCGCACGCCTGTTATCACGCTGCCACGTCCGAAATCCCAGTTGGTCATGACATAGGCGGCGAGGACTCGCTCGGATACGTCGTAGTCGGCCTCGAGCTGCGCCGCGAACGTCTCTCGCTCCTCAACGTCGAAGTACTCGTCATTGCGCGAGTGGGCGTCGAAGAAGGCATTGGCCGCGGCCAGGTCGACTGCCATATTTGAACGCCTCCTGCCCGCGACGTCGTTGACGAACACTGCGTCGCGCTGATCGAGGTCGGCGAGCGTCCAGCCATTGGCGCCGGGCGCATAGAGCGTCTGATTCGCGTCGTTGGTCCGCTCAGTGCGCATGTACTTGACGCCGGTCTTGAGAAACGAATCAGCGTCGGCGAAGGAGTACTGCAAGTTGACCGCCGCGAGGTAGCTCCTCTCCTGCGTGATGTGCGCACGCGTGCTCAGCCGCGCA
The DNA here is from genome assembly GCA_963723505.1 of uncultured Gammaproteobacteria bacterium. Lineage (GTDB taxonomy): Bacteria > Pseudomonadota > Gammaproteobacteria > Steroidobacterales > Steroidobacteraceae > Steroidobacter. Next base: position 23,543 of record CAVRQU010000009.1, on the reverse strand, counting down.
AACGCAAACCGGGCCGGGTCGAAATCCGTCGCCTGCGCCGTCACATCGACCAACCCGCGCTCATCGAAGGTCCATTGGTTCGTTCCCTGGCCGTCAGCCCGCCATTCCCAGTTGCGATTCGGCAGATCCTGCTCGTTGTCGTTGAGCTGCGCGGTGTAGTCGAGCCGCCATACTTCACGGAGCCTGTGGGCGCCGCCGATCGAGAAGTTGAGGAAGCGCTTGTCCTTGTGCTCGAACCGCAGCTCTTGTTCGCGATCGCCTGCAGCCGATGTCCCGGTCGTCGGCGTGATGCTCTGTGGCTCCTCGCGAAAGAAGGACTCGTGGCGCAGTCTCGTCTCATCTTCCGCCAGGCCGCTGAAGAATCCCTGTGCAAAGTAGCGGCTGTCGTCGGATGGACGCCATTCGATCGCGGCATGCATGGCGGTGCGTCGACGCTCGACGTCGTAAAGAGCGTTCATGGCGCTCTGCGGGATGATCGCGCTTGCGCCGTCGGCGGCGAACGCGTCGCTCCAATCGTCCTGATAGATCCCACGGGTTTCGGCCTGACGGAACGAATGCGAGGCGCCGAACAGCCATCCCCACGTACGGCTCTCGTTGACGTATGCGCTCGTGAACTCGACTCCGTACGGCCGTTCGCCGTTAAGCTCGTCATGTCCCGCTCGAAAGGACATGACGGTGGCTGGCTTGAGGGTGTGTTCGAAAGGCCCAGCGAGGACGACGTTGATCGTGCCGCCGATGCCCTGGGCGTCCATATCCGGCGTTTGGACCTTCACAACCTCGACGGCTTCGACGAGCTCGCCTCCGATTGCATCGAGCGGCACTCGCCGACCGCCGCCCTCCGCTTCGGGCGAGCCTGCGGGCATGCCATTGATGGTGAAGTTATTGAGTGATGAGTTCAGGCCACGTATCGCGACGAACCGCCCCTGGCCTTGATCCAGGGTGAGCGATACGCCGGCGAGACGGCCGACCGCCTCGGCCAGATTCCTGTCGGGGAGCCTGCCCATCTCATCTGCAGACACCCGTTCGACGACGGTTCGCGATTCACGCTTGCTTCGAATGGAGCGTTGCTGGGCGAGACGCTGTCCGGTGACGACGACCTCCTCCAGCGGCGCAACGGCGGCTCGCGGCGCGTCATGCACGTACCCCAACGTTGCAAGGAGCGCGGCGAAGGTGTTGGCACAGCGCGGCATTGGTAAGCAACAGTTGCACATCTGCCGCATGCGCGATTCGCGGGTCTCGGCGAGCGTGTTGACTGCGCAGCTCCGTGGTCACGAACGTGTGACGATCGAGGCGACGGCGATGTTACAGCTGTCAGACCGCACGAATGAGGCGCTGATTCCCTCGGTCGAATGACGCATAGGGCGATCAGGGTGCGCAGATCGCCAGACATCGTCCTCGCAACGCAGTTTGCGTCGTTTGCTGGATGGTACGGCGCGGCTCCCTCACCTAGCATCACCTGCGCACCGAGCGATCGGTGCTTGCAGACCTGTTCATTCAATATGGAGACGCTGTCATGAGAGCCTCAGTGCTGTCCGTCGCTTCAGCGGCGGGCCTGTTGTTGACCTGCCCAACCCACGCAGGGAACAGCCATCCCGTCCGCAAGGCCGAGCTCGACATCGAAATGTTCTACCAGTTCAGCGCAACCGACGAGGACGCTGAAGTCACGATCGGAATTGAGATCCCGATCATCCCATCGATTCGCTGCTGATTCTCGCGCCGAACGGGCGCACGGTCGCCAACGTTCGTTCCCGGGACGATCTGGGCCTGGCGGAGGTCGAGATGGAAAGCGCCGAACCGTCGGTGGAAGAGGTGCAGCAGGCCTATCCTGAAGGGACGTACCGATTCCGGGGCTGGTCGGTCGATGGCCGTTTGCTGCACGGGCGAGCCACGATCACGCACGATGTGGTCGGTGCGCCCGATTTCTTCAACTTCGATCCCTGCGAGCAGGAGGTCGATCCGCGCAGCTCGGTGACGATCGCCTGGAATTCCGTCCCCGGCGCGGAGGGCGGCTACGAAATCATCATCGAGCAGGACGATACCGGCGCCAATCTGCGGGTTACCCAAAGCTCCGATCGAACCAGCTTCGTGATCCCTGAAGGGTTTCTCGCCCCGGGGCTGGAATACGAGATCGAGATGAAGTCCGTGACCGCGGAAGGTAACAAGACTTCCGCATCATGCGAATTCAGTACGCAGTAATGGCGGCGTATCGTCTGTCATCTCACTGGCGGAGGATGCGGACTTGGCCACACCCAGATTGAGTCGCTGGCAGGCGGGAGCGGTCGCGGTGACAGCCGTGGCGCTCCTTCTGGCTCTGGAAGTCGTGGATGAAGAGCAGGTCGATCTTCTGGAGCTCGGCCTCGAGTTGGTGGAGATCTCTCTGATCGTCGCCGCGAGTCTCGCCGTGATGGTGCTATTTACTCGCGTCGAAGACCAGGAACACGTGCAACAGCAGATGCTGCGCGAGCTGGCGCTGGCGAGAGAAGAGGGCGCTGCATGGCGCGAACGCGTCAAGGATCTGCTGCAGGGCCTCGGCAGCGCCATCGACCAACAGTTCGACCGTTGGAATCTGACGCCCGCGGAGAAGGACGTCGCGCTCCTGTTGCTGAAGGGATTCAGTCACAAGGAAGTGGCGCAACTGCGCAGCCGAGGCGAGCGAACCGTGCGGCAACAAGCCCTCGCCGTCTATCGAAAATCGAAATTGAGCGGGCGCGCCTCCCTGGCTGCCTATTTTCTGGAGGACCTGTTGCTGCCTTCGAGTGAGGCCTGACGGATCTGCGGCGCCGCCTCAGGGGAGCACAGCCCTACTTCGCGTTGTTTTAACAGGCCTGGCACGCACAAAAGAAAACGGAGGCCCGAGGGCCTCCGTTTCTTTGCCGGTTCCGATCGGCGGATTAGGTCCAGTAGTAGTTCCAGTAGCTGTACTCGTACTGCGTGCGCGCGCGCGTCCAGCGAACCTGCGACTTATACTTCTGCCCGTAGGTGTTGTAGAAGTCGGCGAGCGTCTTGCCGTCGTAGTAGCCGCTCCAGCTGCCATAGGAATACGACACGGCATAGGGGCCGCCGTCGTAGTAGCCGGCGCCGCCGATGACGGTGGCGAGCGCTTCGCGGTCGAGGTCCTGAGAGAGGCTGAGGTCGGCGATGTTCAGATTCATCATGCGAGTAACTCCAAGAAGTAAAAGTGAGTGTGGGTTGCGAAAGAAGTTGACTTGCAAACAATCAACTCTCGCGGGGGATATTGCAGGGGGTGTGCCAGGGGCGTGCGCGTGGGGGCTACGCTGGCGCTAAGGCCTTGATCGCATGAACAAAGAAACTCTGCCGGGGGCTTTCAGCGGCGCCGCGCGCCGAAGCCCGCCGAGGGACTTCGTCGACTCCCACCCAACATTCAGACGTGCCGCCGTTCGCCGGCAGCCAACACTCACAGCTTGAGGCGCCCTCCTCAGGAAGACGGAGGCCCGAGGGCCTCCGTTTCCGATGGGCGCTAATCGTTTGATTAGGTCCAGTAGTAGTTCCAGTAGCTGTACTCGTACTGCGCGCGCGTGCGCGTCCAGCGAACCTGCGACTTATATTTCTGACCGCAGGTGTTGTAGAAGTCCGCCAGCACTTTGCCGTCGTAGTAGCCGCTCCAGCTGCCGGTGGCATACGACACGGCATAGGGGCCGCCGTCGTAGTAGCCGGCGCCGCCGATGACGGTGGCGAGCGCTTCGCGGTCGAGGTCCTGGGAGAGGCCGAGGTCAGCGATGTTCAGGGTGTTCATTAAGGTGCTCCGAAAAGTAGATGAGTGAATCGGTTGGGGTAACAGAAGTTGATCTTCAAACAATCAACTCTCGCGGGGGATATTGCAGGGGGCGTGCCAGGGGCGTGTGCGCAGGGGCCACGCGGTCGCTAAGCGCTTGATCGCACGAGCAAAGAAATCCAGCGAGGCCGCTTCAACGGCGCCGCCTGCAGCCCGTGGCTTGTGTCACTTCGTTGACTGACAACCAACACTCAGACGTGCCGCGTTCGCCGGCAGCCAACGCTCGCTCAGTTGAGCGCAGCCGCGGTGCGCGCAGCTATGAGCGTCTCGAAGCGGGCCGCCATTTCGGGAGAGTCGTGATCGCAGCGCGGTCGCCATCCGAGAAGAGCCGCGAAAGACCACAAAAAGGAAAAAGATAGTCGGAAGGATCCACAGACATGCTTCGGCTCTGGCGCCGACATGATTGCTCCTCGGATCTCAGCTCCGCCCGCACCAGCTCTTTTTTAACGCTGGGCGTCGTCGGAACTTGTCCGGTGTCAGGTGTGCAAGACGGAGGGAAACGGTCGCCCGACGCGCGAGCGCGTCGACCGGCTTGTCGACCGACATCACTCTGATCAGTACTCGTGTGAAGGGGAGGGACGCGGAGGCTTGCTCGTACGCCTTGCGAGCAACAGGGCGCCAAGCAACCCGGCGCGTCCCTGCAACGTCGAGGCGCACACCACTTCTTCCGCGGCGCGTCCTGCTCGCGCCGGCAGGTATCCCGCCAGAACATCGCGCATCGCTGCGCGGATATGAGGTAGCAGCAGCCCGTTCGTCAGAACGCCTCCGCCAAACGCGATGCATTCCGGAGATACGACGAGTGCGATCGTCGCCGCAAGCCGGCCCAGATAGCCGCCGATGATGCTGTATGCCGCATGCTCTGCGGGCAACGCCGTGAGTTCGGCGCGCCAACGACGCTCGATGGCGCCTCCGCTTGCGAGACCTTCAAGGCAATCGCCATGGAAAGGACAGACGCCGGCAAAGTTCATGTCGCGCTCATCGCGCCGGATCTGGAGATGTCCCATTTCCGGATGCAGGCGGCCGCGCACCGTCTGGCCGTTGATCACTGCACCGGCGCCGATTCCCGTGCCGACCGTCACATAAACGACGTCGTCGCATCCTCGACCGGCGCCAAGGAGCGCCTCGGCCAGCGCGGCGGCGTTCACATCCGTGTCGAGCTCGATCGGGCAGTTCACAACTGCGTGCAACGCGTCGAGCATGCTTGCGTTGGTCCAGCCCGGTTTGGGTGTCGCGAACAGCCTCCCCCAATAGGGCGCGTCGCGATCCAGCTGAATGGGTCCGAACGAGGCGACGCCGAGCCCCTGTAGTTCGCCGAATTCATCCTGTGCGGTTCTGAAGAAGCGCGAGACGCGATCCAGCGTCTCGTCGGGCGTGGTCGTGTCGATGCGACATTCCCCCACGATGTCATCGACGTCGCTCGCGACGGCGCACAGGAACTTCGTCCCGCCTGCTTCGATCGCACCGTAGAGGCCGGGCTTGCGCATGATCTGAGGAAGCTCCGATTTACCCGTCTACCCTTACATTTGAAGAATACAGATTCCCTAAAGATGACCGCAGGAAATCCCGTCCACACGGGACGAGGAACATCGAAGCCGCTGTTGTTCTCGCATGGCATGAAACCAGAGGCTGCCTATGATGAGGCGACGGCGCGGCGGTTCTCGCCGGCGATCAGGATGACACGAAAGTCATTCACATTCGTCCGTGTCGGCCCCGTGATGACGAGATCGCCGAGCCGCTGAAAGAACAGATAGCTGTTGTTGTCGCGCAGGTGAGCGGCAGGATCGAGGCCGAGTTTGCGCGCACGCTCCAGCGTATCGGGCAATAGGACCGCTCCCGCAGCGTCCGTGGCGCCGTCGACGCCATCGGTGTCGCACGCCAGCGCGCAGACGTCCTTCGCGCCGTCCAGCCCGATCGCCAGCCCGAGCAGATACTCAAGATTGCGGCCGCCGCGACCGTCCGGGTTTGCGACCGCAACAGTCGTCTCACCGCCGCTGATGATGGCGCGCGCCTGCCCGTCAGCGGAGAGGCGCTGCGCCAGCGCAGCGTGACCTGCTCCGAGATGGCGTGCTTCTGCCTGCAGGCGGTCGCCGAGATCCGTGACTTCATAGCCCAGGTTGCGAGCGTGCCTCCCCGCCGCCGCAAGCGCGTCGTGCGCGCGCGCGATGATCACGGTTTCTGCGCCAGCGAGACCCGGACTATCGGCAGGTGGACTTTCGTTTGCGGGATCCGAGAGAGCGGAGTCGACCGCGGCGGACACTTCAATTGCATACCTGGCGATGACGTCGCGCGCCTGCGCGAGCGTAGTGTGATCCGCAACGGTCGGTCCGGAGGCGACGAATGATGCGTCGTCGCCGGGGATATCGGAAATGATGAGGGTAGTGACTCTCGCGCGGCCCGCGGCCAGCGCCAATCGTCCACCCTTGATTCGCGACAGATGCTTGCGGACGCAATTGATCTCGGTGATCGTCGCGCCGCTCGCGAGAAGTGCGCGAGTGACGGCCTGTTTGTCGGCCAGCGTCACGCCCGCGACCGGGGCGGCGCAGAGAGCAGAGCCGCCGCCGGACAGCAACAACAACAGTTGATCCTGATCATCAAGCGATCGGACGAGTTCGAGCGCCCGCTCGGCCGCGCGAACGCTCGCGTCGTCAGGCACGGGATGCCCCGCTTCAATGACTTCGATGTAGCGTGGCAAAGCCGGCTCAACGGTCAAATGTCCGTGGGGCGTTACGACGAGTCCTGCAACCGTCGTCGGGAACCGCTCCAACGCCGCCTGCATCATTGCAGCGGCCGCTTTACCGATCGCAATCACAAGAACGCGGCCGAGCGGCGGCGGCGTCAGCGTGCCTGGCATCGCCCTGCGTGCAGAGACCGCCTCAACGGCGTGTCGGAACAACGCGATGAGTTCTGCGCGTTCCGCGGCGTAGGTTGGATCCATGGTTCGTCCAGCGGGTTCGCCCAGCTCCAGAAGAATCTCTCGCAAAGACGCAAAGGCCGCCAAGGCGAGACATGGCATGCCAGTCCGAGAACTTACGAAAATGAGAATGATTTCTTGGCGAGCTTTGCGCCTTGGCGAGAACACTCAATCCAGGATACGCATGAATTCTGCCCAGATGGTCCGAGTAAACGGCATTTCCCAGATTTGGTTCGTCAGGCCAGTCACACTGTCAGTCTGTCTGTCGAGGATAGTCGTTTCACTTCGCTTTGCGCGCGACGGCCTGCATACCGGCGAGGGCGTACACCACCATGTGGTCCGCGAGGCTTGCAGGGTCGAGGTCGAGGTTCGGCGCGACCTTCTGCTGCAGCGTGCGGCTTGCAATCAGCATGAGCAGCACGGGGCCCATGACGTTGAGCACGGTGCGGCTCACCGTAGGATGCTCCGGTGGCAAGTCCATGATCTCGGCGAGGACCGCTCGCATGATCTTCGCCTTCGGCGCCACCTGATGGTTGATCATCGGCGTCATCATCGGCGACTGCGACAGCAGTTCGCGGCTCAGAACGCGCAGCTCCCACGCGGCCTTGTCGCGCTTTACGACCTCGCCGAAGATGCGGGTCAACAGCATGCGCAACTTCTGGCGCGGATCGATCCGACTTTGCGCAGCGGCCGCCATCGTCTCGACGCTGACGAGACGCGCGTGCGCTTCCTCGAGCACCGCCGCATACAGTTCGTCCTTGCCGCCGAAGTGATAGTTCACCGCCGCGATGTTCGCTCCCGCGCGTGTGCAGATTTCCTTGCTGGTGGCTTTCGCGTAGCCGTGTTCGGCGAAGACCTGACCCGCCGCCTCCAGCAGTTGCTGCCGCGTCGCAAGTCCGTCCTGGCGTGCGGGCACGGCCCGCTTCGGCGTGCGTGCAGTCATGCTCATTGCAATCTCTAATTGAAATTCAAATTTGATTTTGAATAGAATCGACGTCGGTTGCAAGGGAAGGTATTCCCATGAGTCGTGAGCCGTGAGCGGCAAGAGTGATCTTTCGACTCACGACTCACGACTCACCACTCACGCCTCAGGCCGACTCCCGACTCCCGACTCCCGATTCACGGTTCCCCACCGCCATGCCCATCAACAAGAAGCTTGCGATTCCCGTCGCCGCCGTCGTCGCCATTGCGCTCGTAGTCGTCTATTTCCTGACACACAGGGGCGATTCGGACGAACTCGTGTTGCACGGCAATGTGGATATTCGCCAGGTCGAGCTGCCGTTCGCGGACAGCGAGCGCATCGCCGAAGTGCTGGTCGACGAGGGCGACCGCGGTGCGAGCGGGACAGGTCCTGGCGCGGTTGGACACCGGACGGCTGGTGCCGCGTGTGCAGCAGGCCGAAGCGCGCGTCGCGGCGCAGACGCGAAGCACTGCGCAGGCTTCGCAACGGCACGCGGCCCGAGGAAACGGCCCAGGCGCGCGCAGCGCTTGCGGCGGCGCAGGCCGAAGCCGTCAACGCACACAGTCAGTACGAGCGGCTCAAGGGAATCAGCGAGTCGTCGAAGGGTCGCGCGGTGAGTGAGCAGGATCTCGATGCGGCTGAAAGCGGCGGTGCGCACGAGCGAGGCGCGCGTTGAGAACGATCGCAAGCGCTCGAGCTGGCGCTCGCCGGTCCGCGCGCGAAGACATCGCGCAGGCGCAGGCTCAACTCGAGGCGCGCTCAGGCGGAGCTCGCTTTGCTCAAGCGGCAACTCGCGGACGCGGAACTGGTGGCGCCGACCGACGGCGTCGTGCGCAATCGGCTGATGGAGCCGGGCGAGCTTGCGACGCCGCAGCGCCCGGTGTTCTCGCTTGCAGTAGTCAACCCGAAGTGGGTGCGCGCTTATGTAGCGGAACGGGATGCTGGGCCGCTTGAAGCCGGGCATGCCTGCAAGCGTCACGATCGACAGCTTCCCGGACGAAGCGCTTGAGGGCTCGGTGGGATTCATCTCTTCCGTGGCGGAGTTCACGCCGAAAACCGTGCAGACCGAAGAGTTGCGCACGAGCCTGGTGTATGAGGTCCGCGTCTTCGTCAAGGACCCGCAGAATCGCTTGCGCCTCGGTATGCCGGCGACAGTGCGGTTCGATCCTGCGCGGAAGATGCATCGCGGGCGCCGAGGGCGCAGAATGAACGCATCACCCGAACTGGCGCTGGTCGGCCGCGCATTGTCGAAGCGTTTCGTGCACGGCAAGGGTGAACATCGTTGTCGCGCTCGACGGCGTTTCAGTCGAGGCGAAGCACGCGTCGCTGACGGCGCTTGTCGGGCCGGACGGCGCGGGAAAGACCACGCTCCTGCGCCTCGCGGCCGGCCTGATGCGTGCCGATGAAGGCAGCTTGACGCGTGCTCGGGCTTCGAGGCGAGCGAACATCCGCAGCCGATTCAGGATCGCATCAGCTACATGCCGCAGCGCTTCGGCCTGTACGAAGATCTGAGCGTGCAGGAAAATCTCGATCTCTACGCCGATCTGCATGGCGTGTCGCGAGAACAACGGGCGGAACGCTATCCGCGCTTGATGGAAATGACGGCGCTCGCGCCGTTTCGCGATCGCCTCGCCGGCAAGCTATCCGGCGGCATGAAGCAGAAGCTGGGCCTCGCGTGCACGCTGGTGCGTTCGCCGGAGCTGTTGCTGCTTGATGAACCCACGGTCGGCGTCGATCCGCTGTCGCGCCGCGAACTGTGGGAGATCGTGCATGAGCTCGTGGAGAGCGACGGGCTGTCGGTCATCGTCAGCACGTCGTACATGGATGAAGCCGAGCGCTGCGCGCACGTGATCGTGCTGCATGAAGGGCGGGTGCTCGCAACCGGCACGCCGGAGGAGATCCGCGCGCACGCGACATGGGCACGCTTATCTCGCCGTGGTCCGAGACGCGACGAGCCGCCTCGCAAACTGCAGTGCAACTGATTCGAGCAGCCCGACGTCATCGACGCCGTTCCCCACGGCGGCCGGGTTCGAGTCGTGTACGGGGCGAGTCAGGTCGGCGCGATGCAGAGCGCCGCACCGGCAGGTGTGCAGATCGAGTCCGTGCCAGCGAGTCTGGAAGACGGCTTGATGGTGCTGCTGCGGGAGCGATCCGTTCCGTCGCACTCGGCTCGTGTCGCGAAGGGAGAGGGAAACGGCGCCTCGCCTTCGCCTGCGGCGCGTGGATTGGCGGGAGAGTTGACAGGCGCAGCAGGGGAGCGAGGCGAAGTCGTCATCGAAGTGCACGATCTCGTGCGCATGTTCGGCGACTTCACAGCGGTGAACCGCACGAGTTTCCAGGTGCATCGTGGCGAAGTCTTCGGACTGCTCGGACCCAACGGCGCCGGCAAAACGACCACCTTTCGGATGCTCTGCGGGCTGCTGCCCGCAACCAGCGGGACCTTGCGCGTCGCCGGCGCGGACCTGCGACACGCGCGCGCCGAGGCGCGGCAGAACATCGGCTATGTCGCGCAGAAATTTTCGCTCTATGGCGATTTGAGCGTGCGCGAGAACCTCGAGTTCTTCGGCGGGGCGTACGGTCTGCGCAACGCGCACGCCTGAACGTGATCGACTGGGACGTACTCGCGCAATTCGAACTCGAACAGCATGCAGGCGATGCCGGCGGAGGATCTGCCCGGCGGCTTCAAGCGGCGGCTCGCCATGGCCGCGGCGCTGCTGCATGAGCCGAGATCCTGTTTCTCGACGAGCCCACGAGCGGCGCCGATCCGCTCGCGCGGCGGGAATTCTGGCGCGCGCATCACGGCGCTGGCGGATGCACGGCACGACCGTCATCGTCACGACGCACTTCATGGAGGAAGCGGAGTACTGCGACCGCATCATGATTCAGGACGCGGGCATCGATGCTCGCGATCGGCACGCCTGAGGAAGTGCGCGCAAAGCGCGGGCGCCGAGATCTCGACACGATGGAGGAGGCATTCATCGCGATCGTCGAGAACGTCGCGCGAGTCGGGCATGATATGAGTAACCGCATGAACGCAGATCGCAAGCCGCAGACAAGAGATCGAGGATCACCAGACAGCCGGCAACGCGATTCTCCTGGTCCCGATCATACGCGTGCATACGCATTGCGGTACTCCTTCTCCTCCGGCTCCGGGATCGCCATCGCGGCGGCGCATCCGTGCGCTGATCGTCAAGGAAACGCGCCAACTCCTGCGCGACAAGAGCAATCTCATGGTCGGCATGCTCCTGCCGCTCATGCTGATCCTCATCTTCGGTTATGGGTTGTCTTTCGATGTGAAGAACATGCCCGTGGCGATCGTCATGGAGGACGCCTCGCCGACGGCGGCCGACGCCGTCTCCGGGCTGTATCTGTCGCCGTACTTCACGCCGCTGCCGCTCACCTCGATGCATGTCGCCGAGAAACTCATGATGGAAGCGCAGAAGTCGACGGCATCGTGCATCTGCACTCCGATTTCTCGCGCGATCTTGCCGCAGGCAATGCGACGCATCCAGGTGCTCGTCAATGGCGTCGACGCCAATCGGGCGCGCGTCATGCTGGCCTATGCGCAGGGCGCGATCGCGCAATGGGGAGTGCGGCGCGCGGCCGCCGGGGAGGCCGCTGACACGAGCATCGGTTCGGTCGTGATCGATCAACGCATCTGGTTCAACGAGGCGAACACCAGCACCTGGTTTCTCGTGCCGGGGCTCATCGTGCTGATCATGACGCTGATCGGCGCATTGCTGACGTCGCTCGTGATGGCGCGCGAATGGGAGCGCGGCACGCTCGAGGCGCTGTTCGTCACGCCGGTACGCGCCACGGAAATCCTGATCGCCAAGATCGTTCCATACTTCTGCGTCGGGCTCATCGGTCTCGCGCTGTGTCTGCTCGCGGCGCGCCTGCTCTTCGCGGTGCCGATCCGCGGGTCGCTGCTCGCTGATTCTGCTCGCCTCGATGCTGTATCTGCTGGTCGCGCTCGGCATCGGGCTGCTCATCTCCGCCGCAATGAAGAATCAGTTTCTCGCAGCGCAGATTTCGCTCATTTCGAGCTTTCTGCCGGCGCTGATGCTGTCAGGCTTCATCTTCGACCTGCCGAGTTTGCCGGGGCGGTGCGCGCAGTGAGCAGCCGTGCTGCCCGCCACGTACTACGTGGAAGCTGCTGCAAACGTTGTTCCTCGCCGGCAATGTCTGGCCGCTCATCCTGAAGGATTGCGCGGTGTTGGCGGTCGCGGCCGTCGTGCTGCTCGCGCTCGCGCGATCGAAGACGCGCAAGGAGCTGGACTGATGACAGCGATGGGCTCGGGCTCGGGCTTGGGCTCGGGCTGGAAACTGAGCAAGGCCCGCACTGCTGTGCTCCCTCCGACGAGCATGTGTGCCGACGCCGAGCGTTGGCGTTGCGTCTGCTCGACCCCGAGCCCCGAGCCCCGAGCCCCATGAAGGAACGTCTATGCGTGAGTCGCTGCTTCGCATTCGTGATTCTCTGTCGCAAGGAAGCGCTCGCGATACTCAAGGATCCGCGCAGCCGCATCGTTCTGTTCGCTCCCGATCATCCTGCAGTCGCTGCTGTTCGGCTACGCCGCCACCTTCGACCTGAACCGTGTTTACTATGCGCTGCTCGATCAGGATCGCAGCGGCGCCTCGCACGACTTCACTGCCGCGATCGAAGGCTCGCGGCGTTTTCGAGCGCGTGGCGAACCTGCAAAGCGCGAGCGAGATCGCCGACGGTCATCAGCCGAAGCAGGCGCTCATCGTGATGCACATCCGCCAGACTTCGAGCGGCGACTCATGGCCGGGCGAGAGCGTGGTCGTGCAGGTGATCGCGGATGGCCGCAACTCGAACACTGCGGGCACCGCGGCCGGTTATGTTCGATCGCGTGATCGAGAGTTTCAACGCGCGCTGGCGCGCAGATCACGGCGGCGGCGGAGCGTCGCCGCTCACGCTCGAGAACCTCGCGCCTGGTACAACCCGAATCTGGAAACGCGCTGGAACATGATCCCGAGTCTGATCGCGGCGCTCAGCATGCTGCAGACGCTCATGCTCACCGCGCTATCGGTCGCGCGCGAGCGCGAGCAGGGGACGTTCGACCAATTGCTCGTTACGCCGCTGCGTCCGAGCGAGATCATGGTCGGCAAGGCCGTTCCGTCGATCCTCATCGGTCTTTCGCAGTCCACGCTCATCCTGCTCATCTCGCTGTTCTGGTTCCGCATTCCGCTCGCCGGTTCGCTCATCACCCTGTTCACCGCTCTCACGCTGTTCACGATTGCAGCCGTGGGCATCGGCCTCGCGATCTCCGCGTACTCCGCCAACATGCAGCAGGCGATGCTGTACACCTTTGTGCTGCTGATGCCGATGATGCTGCTGTCGGGCCTCACATCGCCGATCAGAACATGCCCCAGGTCCTGCAGACCGTGACGCTGGCGAACCCGCTGCGTTACGCGATCGATTTCATGCATCGCGTGTATCTGGAGGGAGCGGGTCTCACGCTGATCTTCAACGATCTGTGGCCGCTCGCTCTGATTGCGGCGATGACGCTGCCAGTCGCCGCGTGGCTGTTCCGTCATCGGCTTGTGTGATGGCTTGAGGCTGGGGGCTGGAGGACCGGAGGCTGGGGGTCCGGAATAGACAAGCTCCAGATATTCTGCTCTACCTCCAGCCCCCAGTCCCCAGTCTTCCAGCCGAAATTCGTGACCTGAAGGTTCTAGCTATGTCCAAGACAATTCTGCCAATGTTGATCTGCTGCACGCGTCGTCACCGCCTGCTCGGTGGGACCGAGCTTTGAGCAGCCGACGCCGGCATTGCCGGACCAGTGGGCGACGACCGAAGGCGAGCGTGATCTGAAGAGCACAGTTGTGAGCGATAGCGTCGACGAAGAGTGGTGGACGCGATTCGACGATCCGCTGCTGGTTGAGCTGATCGGTCGTGCGCGCGAGGCCAATCTCGACCTGCGCATGGCGGCTTTGCGCGTCGGGCAGAGCCGCGCGCAGCGCGCAGCAGCCGCAGGAGAAAGGACGCCGAGCCTGACCGCCAGCGCCTCGTATGCGCGGCGGCGAGAAAGTGAGTTCGGGACGGGAACACGCGCGATCGATGCGATCGTCCCGGCCCCGGAACGAGACGCGATCATCGATGTGCTGAGCGAGCCCTACGACGTGTATCAGGCCGGCTTTGACGCGTCATGGGAGCTCGACTTCTGGGGGCGCGTACGCAGGACGGTCGAGGCGGCCGACGCCGCGGTGTCTGCGAGCACTGAGGACCTGCACGCGGCGCAATTGTCGGTGACGGCGGAAGTCGCCCGCAACTATCTGGAGCTGCGCGGCGCGCAGGATCAATTGCGCATCACCGAGAGCGATGTCGCAGCGGCGCAGAGCCTGCTCGAGCTGACTGAATTTCGCGCCGCCGGCGGTCTCGTGACGCAATTGGATGTCGTGAGCCAGCGCGCCCGACTTGCGGATTCCCGCGCCCGCATTCCGCAGCTCGAACAACGGGAGAAGCAGCTCATCGACAGCCTTGCGCTGCTGCTGGGCGAGCAACCGGGCGCGCTCAAGGAACAACTCTCTGCCGTGCGCACCATTCCAGCGGCGCCGGCGCAGGTCGCTGTCGGCGTTCCTTCCGAGATCGCGCGCCGCCGCCCCGACATTCGCGGCGCTGAGGCGCGGCTGCACGCCGCAACCGCGGAGACTGGCGTCGCGACGGCGGATCTGTATCCTCGCATCACGCTGACAGGCGGCTTTTTTTCGCAGTCCCTCGAGGCGTCGGATTTCACGGAATGGGGTGCGCGCCAGTGGTCCATCGGTCCTGGCCTGTATCTGCCGATCTTCAACGGCGGTCGACTCCGCTCCGTCGTCGAACTGCGCACGCTCCAGCAACAGGAAGCCGCCGTGAACTATCAGCGCACCGTGTTGCGAGCGTGGCATGAGATTGACAGCGCCCTGAGCGCCTACGTCGCGGAGCAACGCCGCAGCCGGGATCTCGCCGCGGCGGTTTCAGCGAGCCGGGACGCCTATGAGATCGCCCGCGTCCGCTACGAGCACGGGCTCACGACGTTCCTCGTGGCGCTCGACGCCCAGCGCACGCTGCTGCAAGCGGAGCGCGCGCTCAGCGACAGCAATACACAGATGTCGACGCAACTCATCGCCTTGTACAAGTCCCTTGGCGGCGGCTGGGAGGACCAGTAGGCGCAGCGTAAAGGGCGCGCTTGAAGGGCCGCTGTCGGGAGTCGAGCAACATTTCGGAGAACCCATGTCAACGCCACGCGACTACGCTTACGCAACGAACCTCAACATTCTGTTTGCCTCGCTCAGCGTCGTTGATGTCCCGGCGCTGGTCTCGCAGTGCAAGGACGCCTGGTACAACCAGACTTTGTGCAAGGTGAACGATTCTGTCATCCGTCTTGGAGTAGTGCAGGGCGAGTATCACTGGCACAAGCACGACAAGGACGACGAATTCTTTTTTGTTCTGGAAGGCCATTTCATCATCGACCTCGAAGGTCAATCCATTGATCTGCAGCCTCAGCAGGGCTACGTCGTTCCAAAGGGCGTTGTCCATCGCACTCGCGCGCCGGACAGAGCGGTCATTCTGATGGTTGAAACGGCAGCGATCGTCCCGACGGGCGATGCATCCTAGCCCGCGCGGCGCCTCGTGCAGATCGCGGCGCTGAATGTCCTCGCGATGACGTCGAAGCCGAGTCCGCGGACGTCGCAGACATACCGCGATGAGCCGATGCGCCAGCCGCATGGCCTTTCAGCAGCGGTCGCGCGGGGATGACTGTCGCCGCGGAGCGCCGGAGACCAGGGCGCTACTCGAGCGTGAAGCCGAGATGGATGGTCGCCTGCCAGTGCGCGATCTTGCCGGCCTCGACGGCCCCGCGCGTCTCGACGACTTTGAACCAGCGCAGATTCTTCACACTGGATGACGCCTTCTCAATGGCGACGCGCACCGCATCGTCGCCGCTCTTGGTCGACGTACCGGTGATTTCGATGGTCTTGTAGACGTGCTCGCTCATGGCGCTCTCCGGGCCGACGGCGGACTGACAGGGCAGGCAGACTCCTCTCTCATCGCCATGCTACACCCTGCGTTGCGAGGCGCGGTCAGCGTCCTTCACTTGCGGATAGTCCTGATCCCTCATATGGCAAGGACGGCCGACGCTTCGAGTCGGCAGGAAGGCTGACGCGACGGGTCAGCAGGAAAGCCGGCGCTGCGGGCCGGCAGGAAAGCCATTGGCAAGCCAGAAAGTGGATCGCTGCTTCATGTTTCTCGTTTCTGCTCTGCTCTGTCCTGCCCGCGGCTTGCTTGCCGATCCGAAGCATCGGCTCGCCTGCCGAAGGCTTGCCTGCCGGCCCGGAAGCGCCGGCTTGCTATGGTTGTGTAGGCGCCTCGCATTGTGCACAGCGCTTGCCTGCTCCGCCGTATCTGCGGGATGGTCGTCGGAGCAAGGCGAGTCGGATGCACTGGCCGCGTACGTGGAGCGCCCGGACGCGAGCTTCGCCTGGCGCGAGGCCGCCGCGGGCCGGATCGGCGCCACGAACTACATTGAACTGCTGATGACGTCGCAGACCTGGCGCGGCGTCCCCTGGAAGCATCAGTTGTTTGTGTTGCGGCCTGCGAACATGAGTCAGGACGTGCACCGTGCGATGCTCTTCATCCACGGCGGCCGCTGGAAACAGGAATACGAACAGCCCGGCGCGCGGGCGGACTTGCCGCGAGAAGCCCTCCTTTTCGCCCGGCTTGCGGAGACGCTTCGCGCTCCGGTCGGCATCTTGCGGCAAGTCCCCAATGGACCGCTGTTCGAGCGCAAGGACGATGCGCTCATCGCCTACACATTCGACCGGTTTCTGGAAACAGGGGAAAGCGACTGGCCGTTGCTGCTGCCGATGGTGAAGAGCGCCGTGCGGGCGATGGACGTGATGCAGGAGGTCGCGAGAGAGCGCTGGACCGTTCCGATCGACGGATTCACGGTGACCGGCGCCTCGAAACGCGGCTGGACCTCGTGGCTCGCCGCCGCAATCGATCCGCGGGTCGACGCCGTGGCGCCGATCGTGATCGACGTGCTGAACATGGGCGCCCAGATGGAACACCAGCGAGCGACGTGGGGCGATGTGTCCGAGGAGATCCGCGACTATTCGGATCTGGATCTGCCGAGACGGTTGAGCACTGACAAAGGGCGCGAGCTGTTGTCGATCGTGGATCCGTACAGCTATCGCGACCGACTGACCAAACCCAAGCTCATTCTCCTGAGCAGCAACGATCGATACTGGCCGCTCGATGCGCTCAAGTTGTACTGGACCGATCTGCCGGAACCGAAGCGCGTTCTGTATGTGCCGAATCAGGGACACGGGCTGCGTGATGTCGACCGGGTGATCGGCGCCCTGAGCGCGCTGCATCGGTACGCCACAGACGGCAAGTCGCTCCCGCAGCTTTCGTGGCGGTTTGCGCCGGCGCCGCACGATCTCGCGGTCAACGTGCAAGCGGATCGGTCGGGCCGTGTGAGGGTGTGGCGCGCATACAGTGCGACGCTCGATTTTCGCGACGCACGCTGGTCATCGCATGGCTGCACGCATTCGCGCGATGAGTTCATTTGCCGTACTCCACGTGCGAAACAGGGCTATACCGCGGCGTTTGCAGAAATGTCCTTCAAGGACGCAGGCGAAGTTCCGTTCTCGCTGTCCACGACCGTCTGCATCGCCGGACCGTCGACGACAGAGCAGTCTCCTGAATGCTGAAGTGTTGAAGGACTGTCGTCGGGAAGGACGCAGCGCAGACAGAGAGGAGGAGCCGCGAAAGACCGCACAAAAGAGTTGGACTCATGGAGAGCAAAGAAGTGAATCCAACTTTGTTCTCGTCATTTCCATTCCTTTTTGCGGTCTTTCGCGGCTCTTCCTACCGCAACCAATCTCAGAATCTATCGTCCCTCTCCCTTTGGGAGAGGGCCAGGGTGAGGGCGCTGGGGAACGCGCACAACAAGCGTTCGCGATTCTGAGGCAGGTTCGAGGCAGTCGCCGGCGTTGGGCGGCGCCACACATACACATACGTGTGTGTGGCGAGATGAAGCGAACAGGGCGACCGATCAGTCAACCCCACGACGGACGACAAGTAGTTGCCCGTCACTTGCCAGCAGCCGCTCTCTGACAGCTCAAGCAGTGTGGCGACGAGCAAGGGCGGCATGCCTCATCGAAGGCTCTCCAACTCGTTCAGCCCGAATCACAAATGTGAGAGCGTGGGCGCCGCCCACAAAGGCTTCAAATGTAGAAGCAACGCAACAACACCGGCGCCTTTCTACGGGCTTCGCCGAGCGTTGCATGAGGCGCAAGATCGTGTGTCCTAAAATGAAAAGCAACTGTCCCGCAAAGCGAAGGGGGCTCTGATCGCTCCGCATACAGTCGGCCGCGCCGATTGACATTTCTCAAGGAGACGCGGATGCGATTCCCGGTTGATTCTCGAGTCCTTCGTTCGGATAGCCGCAGGCTCTCGCTTGCCGTATTGGCGGCGACGCTGGGCGTCGCTCACCCGCTGAGCGTCAGCGCGCAGCAGGAGGAGGGGGGGAAGCTGGAAGAAGTCGTCGTCATGGCGCAAAAGGTTGAGCAGTCGCTGCAAGACGTGCCCATGGCCGTGTCTGCGCTGAGCGCCGACGCCCTGCTCAACGCCGGCGTACAGACGATGAGCGACGTCACGCGTCAGGCCCCGGTCCTCGAGATGCAGTCGAGCGTGACCCCGGTGTCTACGAACTTCCGTATCCGCCGCGTCGGCAACCTCGGCAACATCCCGACGTTTGAGCCGGCCGTCGGATTGTTCGTCGACGGCGCCTTCCGGTCGCGCGCGATCTTCGGCGCAACGGATCTGTTCGATGTCGAGCGCATTGAAATTCTGCGCGGTCCGCAGAGCACGTTGTACGGCAAGAACACGACGGCCGGCGTGATCGGCATCTACACCGCGTCGCCGACCGATGTGTTCAGCGCGCGCGGCGAAGCCTCTCGTCGGGTCTATCGAAGGCGGCGCCGGCGACGCCAACTCGACACAGTTCAAAGCTGTCCTGTCCGGACCGTTGGGAGATCGCTGGGGCGCCAGCCTGGGCGGATCCTACACCGCTAACGATGAGATTATGGGCGAGGCGCTGACCAACACCGGCGAGCCGGCCAATGACACCAACCGCCAGGCGGTGCGCGGCCAGCTTGCATGGGACGCGACCGATTCGCTCAACCTGCGCCTGATCGTGGGCGCCGTCCAGGAAGACGACAAGAAGGAAACGTCCGATATCACTTACGACCCTGCCGGGCCTCTGGCCAGGGTCGTGCTGCCAGCCTGGCGGGCGGCCGGCGTGAGCGACACCTGCGCCGACAACGATCCTCACAATCGCATCACCTGCGTCAACCAGGCGCTCACGACCGATCTCGAGGCGCAGTGAAGCGACGCTGCTTGGGCAGTACTCCTTCGACAATGGAATGACGCTGAACACGGTCACGTCGTGGGACCACTTCATGTTCAAGGGCACGATGGATGACGTCGCCCAGATGCAGGCGCCGTTGCTGCGCTTCCATGACCGGCAGGAGAGCGAGTCGCTGCAGCAGGAAGTGCGTCTCGCTTCGGCAGGCGATCAGACGCTCTCGTGGCTCACGGGCGCGTTCTACTACACGAATGAAAACAAGCGCGGCGAGCCCAACGATCCTGCTACGTTCCTCGGCGATACGTACAGCAGTCATCCGGCCGTCAGCGCGGTCAATCAGGTGCTGCTCCGGACGCCGTTCCCGCTGCCCGTCGCGGCGCCGGGTCAGCTCGGGTTCCTCGCCTCCAACCTCGATACCGAATACCTTGGCGTGTACGGGCAGTCGACCTGGAATGTGAGCGACCAGTTCCTCATCACCGGCGGCGTGCGCTGGCAGGAAGAGAGCAAGGAAGCCAATATCCGTCAGTGGGTGAACAATCCCGCGCCCAGCATCATTTCGCTGCTCTTGTCGCCGGCGGCGGTGAGCGCCAACGGCCTCGAGCGCGATACCAGCGAAGTGACCTGGTCCGTGACGCCGCAGTGGCGCGTCACGGATAACGCCATGCTGTTCGCGACCGCCGCGCACGGCTTCAAATCGGGCGGATTCAATACGGGCTTCGGACGTCTGCCGATCGCGGCGCGCGAGTTCGAAGACGAGGACATCATGCACTACGAGGCGGGCGTGAAGTACGAGCTGCTGAACGGCCGCATGCGGCTCGCGGCGAGCGCGTTCAACACTGTCTACGATAATTATCAGGACGCCGCCTGGGTCGGCGGTCAATTCACGGTCGACAACGCCGAGGAGGCGAAGCTCGAAGGCGCCGAGGTGGAAGGCGAGCTGATGCTCGGCGAGCGGCTCACTGCGGATTTCGCGGTGTCCTACGCCGACCTCGTCTACGAGAAGAACACCCACGGGCAGTGCTATCCGGGGCGGACGCCAAACAGCGCGACGACGCCGGGCGCCTGCGATCTGAGCGGCGAGCATCCGGTGAATGCGCCTGAGTGGAAAACGCATCTCGGAATGCAGTACGAACAGCCTGTGAGCTGGGGCGACCTCTTCACGCGCGCGGACTGGTCATGGACGGATGAGTACAACACGAGTTTCTCGGCCGATCCGCGCCTGAAGCAGGATGCGTACAGCTGGGTGAACTTGCGCGCCGGAACGCGCTGGAACAATTACGAGGTTGCTTTGTGGGTTGACAACCTGACCGATGAGACGGTCGCCAACTTCGACGCCGTCGTAACGCTCTACGCGGCGCCTACTGACGGCAGCTACCAGAGTCTGCTGCAGAACCCCCGTTCGTACGGCGTGACCTTCCGCGTCAACTATTGAGTGAGCTGCGGCCCTCCGCCCGTCAGGGCGGAGGGCCGATTCAAGGGAGCTCCGCGCAGGTCGACTCCCCCGCTGCTCTCAACGATGCAATCGGTTGAAGCGGCAGGGGTCTGGGGAGCACGAAACAGCGCGCCCGTCGATCGCGCCTCTACGTCCATGTAAAAGTTCTGCGTGAACGCAGCGTCGCGGCGTTGACCAGATTGCACTTCGGCGTAAAAGCGCCGCCACCTTTCACAGCTCAAAGGTCAACTCCGCGATGGCAAACGCCGTTCGCTTCTACCAGGCCGGCGTACCCGAAGTCCTCAACTACGAAACGGGCGACGCGGGTTGCCCGTCACGGGGCGCATGGCGCCCGATTTGCAAACGCAACGACGCACGACCTGAGACGGTCGAGGAGACGGTCTTGATGCCTCATCACCGTACTATCGACGCGACCGGGTCGGGCGCGACGCGCACCTATGCGTGGATCGTCTTCGCATTGACGTTCGGCCTGCTGATCTCCGACTACATGTCGCGGCAGGTCCTGAACGCCGTCTTTCCGCTGCTCAAGGCTGAATGGGCGTTGTCCGATGCACGCATGGGCCTGCTGAGCGGCATCGTCGCTCTGATGGTCGGTCTGCTGACGTTTCCATTGTCGCTTGCGGCAGATCGGTGGGGACGCGTGCGCAGTCTCACCTTGATGGCGGTGCTGTGGAGTCTTGCGACGCTCGCGTGCGGCTTCGCCAAGAACTTCGAGCAGATGTTTCTCGCGCGGCTCTTCGTCGGCATCGGCGAGGCCGCCTATGGCAGCGTCGGAATCGCGGTGCTGCTGAGCGTTTTCCCCGCACGTCTGCGCGCGACGGTGACCGGCGCCTTCATGGCCGGCGGCATGTTCGGTTCCGTGCTGGGCATGGCGGCCGGCGGCGTCCTCGCGGAGCATTTCGGCTGGCGCTGGTCGTTCGCCGGCATGGCGATCTTCGGCTTGGCGCTCGCCGCCCTGTATCCGTTGATCGTGCGAGAGTCGCGTATCGCTGCTGCGGGGAATCACGAGCAGAGCGCCAGGCGCAGCGAAGGCGCGCCGCCGCCGAACGCGTCGTTCAAATCTCCGCTTGCGACCGTGTTTGCGACCCGCTCAGTGATCAGCGCGTATGTGGGCAGCGGATTGCAGCTCTTCATCGGCGCCAGTCTGATCGCCTGGATGCCCAGCTATCTGAATCGCTACTACGGCATGGGCGCCGATAAGGCGGGAGTCGTCTCCGCCGCGTTCGTACTGTGCGGCGGCGCCGGGATGATCTTCTGGGGCTTCATCAGCGACCGGTTTGGTAAGCACTCGCCGCCGCGCAAGCTGTCTCTGGCGATCGCGTTGTGTCTCACCTGCTTCGTGTTGCTCTCGGCGGGATTCCACCAGCCGCCCGGCGCGCTCCAACTCGTGACGATCGCACTCGGCATGTTCGTCGCCGCGGGAACCGCAGGGCCCGCGGGCGCCATGGTGGCGAACCTGACTCACTTCGCGATTCACGGCACGGCGTTCGCGACGCTCACGCTCGCAAACAATCTGCTGGGCATCGCGCCGGGTCCCTTCGTCACCGGCGCACTGGCCGATCGTCTGGGCTTGCAAGGCGCGCTGCAGGTGATTCCGTGCATCAGCCTCGCCGCGGCGCTCGCATTCCTGATCGGCAAGCGCTACTACGCGCGCGACCTGGAACGTGTGCGCGCGTTTACTCTGGGCGGCGCTACCAGCGCTCCCTGAAGATCCATGTCGCGACGTGTCTCCGAAGCGACCCAGCCGGAGCGTCAATGATGAACGCAGCCCCGCTCGCCGCGCTGCACAGTCGCGGCCGACAATTGCTGCCCGGCGTGATAGCGAGCATCGTCATCGCCGCGGCCGCGAGTTTCCTTTCCGAGCACTACGGCGCGCCCGTCATGCTGTTCGCGTTGCTGCTCGGCATGTCCATGAATTTTCTTTCGACGCAGGATCAGTGCCGGCCCGGCGTCGAGTTCGCGGCGCGCAGTATTCTGCGGGTGGGTGTGGCGCTGCTCGGCACGCGCATCACGCTCGGGCAGATCGCGAGCCTCGGCTGGCGTCCCGTCGCGCTCGTCGTGGTCACGGTCGCGATCACGATCCTGGCGTCGATGGCGGCGGCGCGCGCGCTGGGCTTCAGGCGATTGTTTGGACTGCTGACCGGCGGCGCCACAGCGATCTGCGGCGCTTCCGCCGCGCTCGCGCTCGCGGCGGCGCTGCCTGCGCATCCGAACAAGGAGCGCGCCACGCTGTTCACGGTGATCGGCGTGTCCACGCTGTCGACGTTCGCGATGATCGCGTATCCGATGATCGTTCACGCGCTTGAACTCGGGCCGCAGGCCGCGGGCGTGTTCCTCGGCGCGACGATTCACGATGTCGCGCAGGTCGTCGGCGCCGGTTACGCAGTCTCGCGGGAAACGGGCGACGCCGCGACCGTCGTGAAGCTGATGCGCGTCGCCATGTTGCTGCCCGTGATCATCTGCGCGGCGATGATCTCGCGCGCCCGCGGCGGCGAGAGGAGGGCCGCCGGCCGCCCCTGTTGCCGTGGTTTGCTGTGGCGTTCATTGTCTTCGTCGCGGTCAACAGCACGGGCTGGATCGCGCCGACGGCGCAGCGATTCGGCAACGATCTGTCGCGCTGGTGCCTGGTGATAGCAATCGCCGCGATCGGAATGAAGACGGAATTGAAGCAGGTCGTCGCCGTGGGCATTCGGCCGGTCGTACTGATGATCGGAGAAACGCTGTTCCTCGCAGTGCTCGTGCTGGCGCTGATGCGCTGGGCGTTCTGAGAGAGCAAGCCGACTACGTCGGCAAGCAAGCCTCACGGCAAGCAAAACAGCAGAGCAAGCCGACTCCGTCGGCAAGCAAGCCTTCGGCAGGCAAGCCGTCGGCAACATTGCCTGACGGCAAGCAAGCCGGCTCCGCCGGCAGGCAAGAAAAATCATTCTGACCTGCCGACACTGTCGGCTTGCCTGCCGCGTCTTCGCGGCTTACTTGCCGCACGGCTTGCCTGCCGCGTCTGCGGCTTGCTGATTATTCTTCGAGGGCCTCGCCGTCCTGCACGCCGCGATTCA
>CAVRQU010000008.1:0-33071 GCA_963723505.1 uncultured Gammaproteobacteria bacterium | reverse complement strand
CTGTGGGGGCTGCGGTTTGTTTTGCTGCGTGCTGGTCATCTCTTGATCTCCGGAATTGCGGAAGTGAATAGTGAGCCGGTGAAAAGCGAGAAATCGGCGCGCCGTCGACTTACGAGTCACCAGTCACTGATCACTGGTTACATCAATGTCAGGACGCTAATGTCAGGACGCTTTGCGTCGCGCGGCGCGCGCACGCCGTTGCGGACTCTTACGCGTCGCGCCGCCCTGTCCCAGCCGCACTGGCACGTTCAGCAGCCCAAATGAAATCGCGCCGTTCCATATCGGTCGCGCCATGGAGAACTCCTCGAGAAATGAACCGAGAATCATGAAACGCCAGCGGGTGCGGAAAAGTTCTGCCGCGCTGGATCCTCGTACGGCCTGTCGGTTGAAATTGCCGCGATCCGCCGACGATGCGGGAGGGAACATCTGTCTGCTGACGTGCTTTGATCTGGAATCAGCGACGGCGCAACGCGCGGACGCGACTGGAGCAAGAGCATGAACGTGAGAGTAGTGGTCGCAGACGACGCGAAGCAGATTTTTTCGATTTCGCAGGCGTCGCAGGCCGCTTGAAGCGCGCGGCGTGCTGACGAACGAATTCGCCGGACTGGAGGATCGGGATCTCGAGACGGATAAATCGGGTCGCGGCTTCAATCGAGGCGCACCGGGTCGGCACGCGATGGACGGCGAACGCAGCACCAAGCAGCATGAAATCGAACAGTTCGCGCGCGAGGTCGCGCGCACGCTCGATGAAGCGCGCGTGCGTCGTGAATTCGAGCGTCTCGTCATCGTCGCGGGTCCGAAAATGCTCGGCCTGATTCGGGAATCGCTGCCCCCGCCATGCCGCTCAGTCGTCGCTGCGGAGGTCGTGAAGGATCTCGTGCATCAGGAGAGCGAAGCGATCCGCGAGGCCGTGCCGCGTCAGGCGTTCCTGAGTTGAACGCGACATCCCCGACGCTTACATCCCGGAGGACGGCCATGCCGCAGAACTATCGAGACTACCCACCGTCGGATCATCGCCCGCGCAGTGAACGCGATGAGCGACATGACTTCCGTCGCAGCGGAGGCCTGCGTTCCGGTGAAGATCGCGACCGGTACGCAAGCGGCACGAGCGTCGCTATCGCGCCGAGTGGAACCCGCGTTCACATGAGGACGCCTTCGAGGGCGACCGTACTTACCCAGGAGCGGCCATCCGCAGGAGTTCGGCTATCGACGCGACTATCGGGCGGACCGCCTCGCTCAGGAACGACGCGATTTGAGAGTGAGTCGCCGCAGCGATTTTGAGCGCCTGCGCTGGGACGAGGACGATGAAAACGCGGACTACTACGGCGTCGGCAGTCACTATGGCGGAGGCTTTGGTATGAGCCGAGTTCGCGCATGAGCGACGCTGGCTCTTGGGGCGATGCCGGGTATGACGAATCCGGCGACTGGAGCGAACGCCATGACTGGCTGCCGGAAAGCAGCGGCGGCGTCCCCGTGGAAGTTACGAGAACTTCGGCCGTTCCACGTATGGAGCCAGTCGGGCTACGGTCGCGGGTACGGGCAGTCGATTCGTACGGGTTACGGCGGCCGCAGAGCTGGCTTTGGTTCGGACCCGGGCGCCGGTGGCGATTTCTTCTGTACAGGCCGTTGCACTCCTTTCGCGGCCGCGGGCCGAAAGGCTACGAGCGCTTGGATGCGCGGTTAAGGGAGATAATCTGCGAGCGGCTCACCGACGATCCGCGCATCGACGCGAGCGATGTGAGCGTCGAGGTCACTCAGACGGTGGTGCGGCTGAACGGCTCAGTCGACGATCGTCGCACGAAGTACGCGATTGAGGATCTGATCGAGCGTTGCGGCGTGAAAGACATCGACAACCAGTTGCGCGTGCAGTCGGCTGAGCGGCTGCGCAGCCGCGACTACAGCGCGACGAGTCCAGAGCCGCCTGCGAAGCGCACGTAGCTAACGCTTCGACGCCGCTCGCGTACAGGCAAAAAAAGAGGCCGTGCCCTTCAGCGCGGCCTCAAGTGCGCAAGCGTCATCACGGCGTCCGATGGGTTCTCAGCGGGTGCCCCCATCGTCCTGGGGAGGTCCATGTGACGTGTTGCGCAATGTCCACTCCGCCCCGTTTCGCTACTCGACCAGCTGATTCCTGACAGCGTAAGCCGCGATCTCAGCGTTGCTGCGCATACCCATCTTCTCGAGGATGCGCGCGCGGTACGTACTCACCGTTTTCACACTCAAGCCGAGTTCATTCGCCATGACTGCCGGCGACACGCCGCGGGCGATGCGGGTGAAGACCTGCAGTTCGCGCTCGGACAAGCGATTGTGCAACGGGCCCTCTTCGTCGGCTGCGCACTCGGATGCAAGCAGCTCAGCGACGAGAGGCGTGATGTAGCGGCGACCCGAGCCCACCGCGCGCACGGCCTTCACCAGCTCTTCGGGCACGATCATCTTGGGTACATACCCATTCGCGCCCGCACGCATCAGCCGCACCGCGAAGCTGCGCTCCGGATGCATGCTCAGCACCAGGATCGCCAGCTCGGGCCGATCGCGTTTCAGTTGTTTCAGCAGGTCAATGCCGCTTTGACCTGGCAGCGTGATATCAAGAACGACTACATCGACTTCCAGACCTTCGCGCAATTGTTCGAGGGCGTCCTCTGCAGAGCCTGCTTCGGCGACCACCTGCAGATCCGATTCCTCGGCAAGCATTTCGCGCACTCCCGCGCGCAGAATCGCGTGGTCATCAACGATCAGCACGCGCACCGGCGTGTGGACTGCCTGAAAGTTATCGCGGTTTTCGCTTTCGCGTACGTCAAGCATCACTGTGTCTCCGTGGGATTACCTTCCAGTCCGCGCGCGCGCGCGGTTCCGGAATGTTCAACTTCAAGATGGTCGTCGCCTCCCCCGTGCTGGCCGGCGCCCGCGTCGTAGTCCATCGCAAGACCCTGCGCGCGATAGGCGTTCAGCCGGTTGTAAAGCGTCTTGAGACTCACCCCAAGCAACGCCGCTGCACGCGTCTTGTTTCCGCCGCACTTCTCGAGCGTCGCAAAGATCATCCATCGCTCGACATCGGCGAGATTGGTTCCCACGGGAATGCGCAGCGAGTCGATACGCTTCATCTCCACGCGGGGCATTTCCATCGGCGACGCAGGGACGTCGTCGACCTCAGGAAGCTGCGCAGCCGACTCGCGGCCGTAAGCCGAGCGCATCTCGCCCGTGAGGGCAGTGTTGGTCGCTTGATTCTCCATACGATGCTCCCTCGCTAATTCACGGCCGGCGCCGTCGAATACACCGGTAGTCTGATGAACCTCGTCTTTCGCCATTCTTCCAACCCCGTCAGCTCCGGCTCGAAAAGCGTCGGCGCCGGTCAGGTTTACAGGCCTGAGAGTGAGGAAACCGCATGGGAGCGGGGAAAAGTTCCAATGAGTCGCAGCTTTCGTCGTACAAATGCGCAGACGGGCCGCGAGAAAGTCTGTTAGCCGGTCAACGGTAAGACGTTTCCTACGTCGCTCGCCGTTTCCTTCCTCGCCAGCGCGGGTGCAACAGACGGAATGAACGCTTCCACCACGGTTCCTCTGCCCGGCGCCCGTGTGATCGTAAAGCGTCCGCCGACCAGACGCATGCGCTCGCGCATGCCGATTACGCCGTGCGACTTCGGTTTCGACAGGGTTTCGTCCTTTATGCCGACTCCGTCGTCGGCGATTCGCAGACGCACGCCTTCCGCTTCGCGCGTCAGCTCGATCCGCACACGGGTCGCCTGCGCGTGCTTGGAAATGTTCGTGAGCGATTCCTGGACGATTCGATACAGCGCGATCGACCAGGCCGGGTCGAGATCGTCAAAGTCCTCAACCACGTCGATTTCGCACGGGATGCCCGTGCGACGCGTAAATTCCTTGCAATGCGATTGCGTTGCAAACGCGAGGCCCAGGTTGTCGAGCAGGCTCGGACGCAACCCCTCGATCACTTCGTGCTTGAGCTCGACGGTTTGCCCCAGCAGCTGAATGACGCGCTGCAGGCGCTCGCGTACTTCTCTGGAGGCTTCCGGCGCGCGGCGCGAAATCCAGTTCAGGTCCATATTGATCGCCGTGAGATTGCTGCCCAGCGTGTCATGCAGCTCGCGCGCGAGCGACGCCTTCTCTTCTTCGGACACGCGGATAAGGTGCTGCGACAACTCAGTCAGCTCCTCCGTGCGACGCTCGACCAGCGCATTCAGGCCCTGATTTGTCTCGCGCAACGCACGCTCTGCGCCCTCGCGCTCGCGTCCGTAACGCTGCAACAGTTTGTTGAGACCGATGAGCACCGCGACGGTGACGATCGTCGTGAACAGCGCCACGCCGACGGCCACCCACAGATCCCGCAGCACCTCGCGTCGCAGGGCTTCAACTCGCGCATCCTCCTCCACCGTCATCCGCTCGACGATGCCGCGCACGCGATCCATGGTGAGCGCCGCGCGGTCGGAACTCGCGACATCCGTGGCGCCGTTCGGACCCGGCTGCGGACTGCGTTCGATCGTCTGCTCGAGGCGCAGAATCGCCGCAGCGGTCACCTTCTCCGCTTCAGCGATGTCGCGTTGGCGCTCGGGGTTGTCGCTGGTCAGACTGCGCAGCCGCTCGATCTCATTGCGCCAGCCGCGCATGGCGCGATAGTAGGGCTCGAGGTAGCCCGTCTGCCCCGTGAGCAGGTAGCCGCGCTGGCCGGACTCCGCCGCCGTCAGGACCGACTGGAAGGTATTGAGCGCCCGCTTGATCTCATAGGCGCGCGCATATTCTGCATGCGACTCCATCGTGGCGGCCGCGTTGATGATCAGGAGCGAGGCGTTGACCACCAGCAAACCGATCGACAGAACGATGACGGCGATGACGTGCATCGGCACACCGCTCGTTGTTGCGAGCGGCGCATCGTTCGTGCGGGAAGACAATTTCATCGCATCTTGAGTAGTGAGCGTGCAGCCGACCCCGGGAGTGCGGCCAGTTCGGCGACTTCAGCGCCCCCACGACCACCGCGGCTGGACGATTTCTCGGCGACGCTGAGACGCCTTGCCGCGCAGGCGACCTGGCCAGGGCGCAGGTACAACGCGTGCAAGCATTTTCAGGTTCCGCTGTAGGGCTTTGGGGTGCGTGCGAACGGCGACAGAGCCAGATGCCGCGGTGAGTATCTGCCGGAACCTTGCATAACAGCGACACGTTAACGACGCGCAATCGCACCTGTCGCTACAAGGACCTAAGACGGGTCGGAAGCCTGAGTGAGCTCATCGGATTCCGCCCATGCAAAGGTTTCCTGCAGCGTCGGACGCCTGATCCGGAACCTGGGCGCAGCGGAGAAGTTCTTTTCAAGTCACACGGTGAGTGAGGAAACCAGAAATGATGAAGGTCAACGTACTTTGGATGATCGTTGCGGCAGGACTGGCGCTCGGGGGCTGCAATAAGGCCGAAGCTCCCAAGGATGTGCAGCACGACGTAGCCGACGCCCGCGCGGACGCGCAGCGGGATGTTGCGGACGCCCAGGCCGATGCGCAGGAAAACATGGCCGACGCGCAGGAGGATGTCGCCGAAGCGCGGGCCGACAACGACGCCCCTGACGTCGCGGATCAGTCGCAGGAGGCCGGCGAAACGGCTCAGGACAACAGCTACAAGGTAGCGGTTGCACAGGCCGAGGCCACCCACCAGGTCGCGACAGAGAAGTGCGACGCCCTGAGCGGCGACGCACAGGACGACTGCAAGGAACGCGCTGACAAAGACCTCGAACGCGCCAAGCGGGACGCCGAAATGCGTCGCGATGGCGCAGGCTGAGCAGGCTGACCTGCGAAGGCCAAGGCTCGGGTATCGTAATGCACTCGGCTAATCTGCAGCGGTAGGGCAGGAACGATCCTTTATGGCGAACAGAACCCGGGCGACGTTGATTCTGGCGGCGATGCTCGCTGCGGGGGTGGTTGCGTGCACATCCACCCCTTCGCAGCAGCCCACGGGTCAGGCCATCGATGACGGCGTCGTCACCGCGAAGGTGAAGGCGGCCCTGATCGAAGATCCGGTGACGAAGGCGCACGAGATCAACGTCGAGACGTTCAAGGGTCAGGTCCAGCTGAGCGGTTTCGTGGAAACAGACGAGGCACGAACACGTGCGCTCCAGCTTGCGCGGGAAGTGGAAGGCGTGAAGCAGGTTAAGGACGCTATGCAGGTGCGCAAGTCGACGAGCTGACTGAGAGGCTCTGATTGACCGGCCTACCGTGATATTGATCCCGCGGGGCAAGATGTACGGTGTACTGAAGCTGCGATTGCTCTCGGGTCGCGGCACATCCCTGATGAAGTAGCTGGGCTCAAATAGCGCGCAGTCGGGCTGGGGGCGCAAAGCGGGCGACCAGGCCGCCCGTTTTTGCCTTGCCAAATCAACTCCTGACTAAAGTAGGTACCAGAAGCTCCCCGCCAGTCGTGGGCGGCCGCATCTGCCGACCGTTCGCCCACGTATACTTCTGCGGTTCGTACCGAACTGACTGTATCGAGGAGTTGCATCGATGACGACCAACAGAAAAGTTTCGGGCTGTGCGCTCGCCGCCGCGGCGGCTGTCCTGTTCGCGACAGCGCCCCTGGCGGCGAACGCCGCGGACGAGGCGAAGGTGAAGTGCGAAGGCGTGAACGCGTGCAAGGGTAAATCGGCGTGCGCGACCGCAACGAACGCTTGCCAGGGCCAGAACGCGTGCAAGGGTCAGGGATATCTCCAACTGACCAAAGCAGAGTGCGAAGCCGCCAAGGCGAAAGCGACAAAGCCGTCCTGATTGAGCCATCGGATTACGAGCGCGGCGTCGCCTGCGGCCCGCCGCGCTCGATGTCCTCATGACGATGCGTCCGTCGCCGTTAGTCAGCCCCCCGCTCGGATACGGGCTGGGCGTGCGTCCCCAGCATTACGATGAGCTCCTGGGCGAGTTCGCCGGAAGCGTCTCCTGGCTTGAGGCGCTCACGGAGAACTATCTGGTCCCGGGCGGCAAACCGCTGCACTACCTCGCACGCCTGCGCGAGCGCTATCCAATCGCATTCCATGGCGTGTCGCTGTCGATCGGCGGCGTCGACCCGCTGGACGAGCGTTACCTGAACGAAGTCCGCGCGCTGATCGACCGCTTCGAACCGGCCTGGGTGTCTGACCACCTGTGCTGGACGGGCGTCGACGGGGTCAACCTGCACGATCTCATGCCGCTGCCGTTCACCGAGTCCACCGTCCGGCACGTGGCGGCGCGCGTGGCGCACGTTCAGGAGCGATTCGGACGCCGGCTGGTTCTCGAGAACGTATCGAGCTACGTGAGCTTTACGCAGGCGGACATGACTGAATGGGAGTTCCTGCGCGAAATCGCACAAAGCGCCGACTGTTTGTTGCTGCTCGACGTGAACAATGTCTACGTGAGCGGCGTCAATCACGGCTTTGATCCGCTTGCTTACCTGCGCGGCGTGCCGGTCGAGCGCGTGCAACAGTTCCATCTGGCCGGCCATCGCGAGCAGCACGGCTATCTGATCGACACACACGATGCGCCGGTTTGTGACGAGGTATGGAGGCTGTTCAGGGCGGCGATCGAGCGCTTCGGTCCGCTGTCGACGATGATCGAACGCGATGACAACATCCCGGCCCTCGAAACTCTGCTGGCCGAACTCGATCACGCGCGCAGAATTGGCGCGGCCAAAGAGGAAGCCGCATGATTTCGCTTGCGGAACTGCAGCGGCAGTTTCAGCAACACGTACTGGCGGGCGATCTCGCGGTAGCGCGCCAGATCAACGCTTCCGGGCGCATTCCGGCGCCCACGCGCCTGGCGATATACGCGGACGCGTATCGCCTGCGCCTGATCGAGGCGCTCGGCAGCAACTTTCCGCGACTGCAACAATGGCTGGGCGACGAAGCATTCTCCACCATCGCGAAGCGGTACATCGACAGCCATCCCTCCGCATTCCGCTCGATTCGCTGGTTCGGCGCCGCCTTACCCGCCTGCCTGGAGCTTTCGCATCCGCTGGAACCCTGGCTCGCGGACCTCGCGCAATGGGAGTGGATGATCGCGGCCGCGTTCGATGCACGCGACGCCGAAGCGCTCGATGAGGCTGCGCTGGCCCACGTTCCGCCCGATCAATGGGCCGCACTGCGTTTCGAATTCCACCCCTCCATGCAGCGTATCCGGCTCAGCACGAACGCGCCGGCGCTATTCAAGGCGCTGGCGGACGAGGCGCCGGCGCCTGAACCGCAGGTTCTTGAGCGGCGACAGGCCTGGCTGATCTGGCGAAAGGACCTGCAGACAAACTATCGCTCGGTCGATGATGCGGAAGCGATCGCACTCGATGCAGCAGTCGGCGGCGGCGGATTCGACGATGTGTGCGATGCGCTGTGCACGGTGTGCGCTCCCGCGGAGGTGCCGCTACGCGCGGCGCGCCTGCTGAGGGGTTGGATCGCCGACGGCCTGATTGTCGGCGTGCGAGGAGACTAGCGCTGCGCAGCACCCGTCGACGACACAAGCTTTTTCAACGGTGCGACTGATTGAAAGGCGGGGGTCCGGAAATCTGGTGAGTTCACCGGCTCCTACCGACCCTTGAACACGTCCGCGGTCTGGCCGAACAGAATCTTGCGACTCTCCTCGCTGGTCGGCTGCGTCGTCTCGTACTGTGCGGCGAGGTCGTACGCCCGAACTGTCGCCGGGCGATGACGAATGGTCTCGAACCAGCGCCGCACGTTCGGAAAGTCGTCGAGGTTCTGTTGCTGCCGTTTCCATGGAACGATCCACGGATAGGCCGCGATGTCCGCAATCGTGTAATCGTCGCCGCACAGAAAGGCGCGGTCACGCAGCCGACGATCGAGCACGCCGTAGAGACGATTCGTCTCGCGCACGTAGCGATCGATTGCGTATGGAATCTTCTCCGGCGCATAAAGTCCGAAATGGTGATTCTGGCCGGCCATCGGCCCGAGATTCGCCGCCTGCCAGATCAGCCACTGCATCGTCTCGGCGCGCCCTCGCAGATCCGTGGGCATGAGCCTGCGGCACTTTTCAGCGAGGTAAGAAAGGATGGCCGCGGACTCGAAAATGGAGATCGGTGCGCCGCTGTCGGGCGGTTCGTGATCGACGATCGCCGGAATGCGATTGTTCGGGCTGATCGCCAGGAACTCCGGCCGAAATTGCTCTCCCTTGCCGATATTGACCGGGATGATGCGATGTTCGAGACCCGTCTCCTCGAGAAACATCGTGATCTTGTGGCCGTTCGGCGTCGTCCAGTAGTAGAGATCGATCATGGCGGAAGGCGCCCCTGGCGAATGCGGCTTACACTCGATTCACAGCATGTCGTTGCCCGCTGCAGGAACGCAAGACCGCCGAAACCTCGACAGGATCTGGCTGCGCATCAGAGTACAATCAAGCGCCGCAGTGCATTGAAGTGACTCGTGACTCGTGACTGGTGAATAGTCAGAACGCTCTTGCGTCGCGCGCCACGCGCCCTTCGCTCTTCTGGTCACGAGCCGCTGGTCACTGCTCACTTCCGAGGTCGCATGTCTTTCGTATTTCCGCCCGCTGCCCTGCCGTCGGTTGAGATCAAGGGTCGCGCTGAACGGTTTCCCGTGCATCGCATCTATTGCGTCGGGCGCAACTACGCCGCCCATGCGCGTGAGATGGGCATGGATCCGGAGCGTGAGCCGCCGTTCTTTTTCAGCAAACCTGCGGATGCAATCGTGCCGAACAATGCAACGATTCCCTATCCGTCGCGCACAGCGAATTTTCATCACGAGATTGAACTGGTGGTCGCGCTCGCCAAGGGCGGCAAGAACATCCCGGCGGCGAGGGCTTTGGAGCACGTCTACGGCTACGCAGTCGGGAACGATCTCACGCGCCGCGATCTGCAGTTCGACGCGCGCGACAAGGGTCGTCCCTGGGATACGAGCAAAGCCTTCGAGCGATCCGCGCCCATTACTGCGATACGCCCGGCGAGCGAGACGGGCCACTTCAGCAAGGGCCGCATCTGGCTCTCCGTCAATGGCGAAATCCGTCAGAACGCCGATCTCTCCGAATTGATCTGGACCGTGCCCGAGATCATTGCGGAACTGTCCACACTGTTCGAAGTCGCGCCGGGCGACCTGATCTTTACCGGAACGCCCGCCGGCGTCGGCGCCGTGAAGGCCGGAGACCGCCTGGAAGGCGGCGTTGACGGACTTGACACGCTGATTACGACCATTGCTTAGCACCCTCGGCCCGCCAACAGGAGAAGAGCCGCAAAGACCGCAAAAAAACCATCAATAATCAGGAATCGGAGCGCCGCATGCACCTGCGGCAATCAGGATTCGATTCATTGCTCTTTCTCTTTTCTGCGGTCTTTCGCGGCTCTTCGTTCCGAATCATCATCGGATGCTCTCATGAAGCTCTATACATTCTTTCGCAGCTCCGCCGCCTTTCGCGTACGCATCGCGCTCAATCTGAAAGGTCTCAAATATGAGTCCATTTCGATGGCGCTGTTGAAGAACGAGCATCGCGCCGCCGCCTACCTTGCTCTGAATCCGCAGGGGCTGATTCCCGCGCTCGCGCTCGACGGCGCTGTGTTGTCGCAGTCGATTGCGATCATCGAGTACCTGAACGACAAATATCCGACGCCGCCGTTTCTCCCGGTGGGACCCCTGGATCGTGCACGCGTGCGCTCGATGGCGCTCGCAATCGCCTGCGAGATCCATCCGCTCAACAACCTGCGGGTGCTGAACTATCTGCGCGGCGAATTGAAGCAGGACGACAACGGCGTCAACGCCTGGTATCGCCACTGGGTGACGGAAGGCTTCAGCGGCCTCGAAGTTCAGGCGCGCGAATTCTCAACCAGCAAGCGCTACTGCTTCGGCGATTCGGTCACGATCGCAGACATCTGCCTCGTGCCGCAAATGTTCAACGCCCGGCGCCTGGAAACCGATCTCACCGCGTTCCCTACGCTGACCGCCGTCAGCGCGCATCTTGAATCATTGCCGGAATTCGCCGCCGCACGCCCGGAAGTGCAGCCCGACGCGAAGTGAGCGGAGCTCAGAGAAGAGCCGCGAAGGACCACAAAAGGGAATTGAGAATGAGCCAATTCCCAATTCCCAATTCCCAATTCCCGATTCCCGAATTACCGATTTGCGACTCACGGTTCACGACTCACGACTGACGTCTCGTTTGCGATTTTTTGGTCTCTTTTGTGCGGTCTTTCGCGGCTCTTCTCCTCCCCCTCTGAAACACTGACGCTGACCAACAACGGAGTTGCACATGGATCGTCCGGGGAGTCTGGTGTGCGTCGGCCTCGGCATGACGCTCGGCTCGCACATCACGCCGCTCAGCCGCAGCTACATCGAAAAGTCTGACGTCGTCTTCGTAGGCGCATCCGACGGAATCATCGAATTGTGGGTGCAGCAGATGCATCCTGATGTGCGGAGCCTTCAGCCTTACTACAGGGAAGGCAAATCGCGCATGCAGACCTATCGCGAGATGGTCGATGCGATGCTGACCGAGGTGCGCGCCGGCAAGAATGTCTGCGGCGCCTTTTACGGACACCCGGGCGTCTTCGCCTGGCCGCCGCACAAGGCGATTGAAATCGCGCGCAGCGAAGGCTACGCCGCCCACATGGAGCCTGGCGTTTCCGCGGAAGACTGTCTGTACGCTGATCTCGGCATCGATCCCGGAAAATTCGGCTGCCAGCACTACGAAGCCAGCCAGATCATGTTTTACCGGCGGCGCATCGATCCGTCCGCATACCTGATTCTCTGGCAAGTCGGCGTCGCCGGCGATCAGTCGCTCGCACGATTTCAAACTGGGTCTGCCTATCGGCAAGTGCTCGTTGATGTGCTTGCGCGAGACTACGATCTCGACCATGAAGGCGTTGTCTACACAGCCGCAACGCTCCCAACGCACTCACCAAAGATCAGGCGCACCGCACTTCGACGCCTGCCCGACCTGGACATCGACATGCACGCGACGCTCGTCATTCCGCCCGTGCAAAAGCTGGAACCGGACACGGAGATTCGATCGCGGCTCGAAGCCATCAACCCGGAACCGAAGTGAGAGGCCCGATAAAATCAGCCGCCTGCGCCGCCGCCCTGGAGGTCGAAACGGACAGGCTTCGCATTCGTCCGCTGGCGCCGCGTGATGAGAACCTCTACTGCATGCTGTATACGGACCCGGACACCATGCGTTTCATCGGCCCGCCGCTGACCTTCACGCGCGCGCAGAAGAGCTTTCGCGCAGCGATACGCCTTCTGCGTCGGACCGCGGCGAAACAGGTCGTGCTCGCCATCGAGGAACGAAGCAGCAGTCAAGCGATCGGGATCTGCGGCCTTCACCACATCGACATGCAAAGGGGCGTCGCCGAGGCGGGCATAATCCTTCATCCCGCCGCTCGGGCGCGCGGCTACTCAAGAGAGGGCCTCGCAGCGCTGGTGGACCGAGCCTTTGAGCGGCTACCGATCGACGAGGTCTGGGTGCAAATTTCCGTCGACTATGCAATTGTCGAACGACTGGTCATCAGCGTAGGGTTCAAGCGGGCCCCGGAGAGAGCGCAGGCCGGCGGTCCTGCATGGCAAGTCTGGCGGATCGACCGTGCATCGCGGACCAGCGCAATGAGATTCCAATAACGAGGGAGATCACATGTCCAACGTCATCGATTTTCTGGAGCTGATGGGACAGGAACCCAGACTGCGCAATGCGCCGCGCAGTCAATTGTTGGAGGCGATGGCGGGCGCAGGGATCGACGCCGATCTGCAGTCCGCGATCCTGACCGAGGATGGACGCGCGCTGGAGGCGCTCCTTGGGATTAACGCGAGTTCGTGTTGTCTCATCCACGCTCCCGATGAGGATGAGCCCGAGGAGGCTCCGGACGACGGCGGCGACGACGATGACAAGAAGGATGACAGCCCGACTCCGAAACAGCGGGCGTTCCGCCATGCCGCAGGGATCGCCTAGGCAGGCATCAGGTCGCATCAACGCCGCCCGAGGCCTTGCGGGCGGCGTCGCGTTCTTTTCCTCGATTTTTGCGTGCTGCGCGCTTGCAGGCGAGCCGCAATCCGCAAGCGAGCTGCTCGAGAAGGCGGATGCAATAAAGACGGCGGATTACGCCGAGTTCGCTTCAATCCTGACATCCCTGAAAGCCGACGCCTCCAGACTTTCACCGGCGCAGCGCCGTCGTCTGCGTTATCTGGAGGGGTGGCAGAGCGCTTACAACGGCGACTATACGAACGCGCTGCCCGCTCTCAAGTCGATCGCGAATGAGCCCGGGGATCTGACGTTGCAGTTCAGGGCGCGAGCCGCAGCAGCGAACGTCCTTGCGGTTTCGACCCAGTACGAGGGCGCCTTCGTAGAACTGGGCAAGATGATCGAGATGCTTCCTGAAGTCTCCGATGGGGCGGCGCGCGAGCAGGGCCTGGCGGTTGCTGCGTACCTCTACAATCAAGTGGGCGAATATGGCCTGGGCCTCGACTACGCCAGGATGCTTGAGCGGGAAAACTGGAATGGTCGGGGCGCGTGTCGCGGCGCGCAGCTGAAGCTCGAGGCGCTCTACAAGAGCGTGAAGCTGCGGACCGTGGGTCAGGAATTCCAGTCAGGACTCGATGCTTGCGCAGAATCAGGGGAAGTTCTGTACGCAAACGTGATCCGGACTTTCATGGCCCGGTTGCACATCGATCAGAAGCGGTTCGACGATGCGATCAAGTTGTTGAACGACCATTACGAGGAATTGCGGCAGACTCGATACTCCCGCCTCATTTCCGAGTTCGATGCGCTGCTCGCAGTCGCCTATCGCGAGACGGGCAATGCGGAGCTGGTGCGCAAGTACGCCCAACGCGCAATCGACAACGGCGTAAAGGGTCAGTACACGGAGCCGCTCGTCACTGCGTATCGCCTGCTCTACGTGCTTGCCAAGGAACAGGCGGACGCCCGCGCAGCGCTCGTCTATCACGAACAATACGCCGCAGCGGACAAGGGCTATCTCGACGACGTGACCGCCCGACAGCTCGCCTATCAGCGTGTGAATCACGCGACCGTCGCTGACAAACTCCGGATCGACACTCTCAACAAGGAAAACGAAGTTCTCCAGCTGCAGCGCGCGCTGGACAAGAAGGCGGTGGAAACGAGCGGCCTTTACATCACGCTTCTGATCATCGTGCTGCTGTCCATCGCCCTCTGGGCGTACCGGACGAAGCGCTCGCAGCTGCACTTCATGCGCCTGTCGCAGGTCGATGGATTGACCGCCATTGCGAACCGTCCGCGATTCATCGAGCTCGCGGAGAGCGCGCTCGAAGCCGGCACGAAATCGACGCAGGAAGTGTGCGTCGTGCTGTGCGATCTCGATCACTTCAAGTCGATCAACGACAAGCACGGACATGCAGCCGGCGATTTCGTCCTCAAACAGACCGTCGCAGCGTGCCAATTGCATCTGCGCGGGAGCGATGTCTTCGGTCGCTTCGGCGGCGAGGAGTTTGGGATCGTGCTGCCCGGCTGCAACCTGCACGATGCGCGTCTGCGCGCCGAACAGCTGCGCCTCGCGATCGCAGCCATTTCAAGCAGCTACGACGGCGTCGAACTCACAGTGTCGGCAAGCTTCGGCGTCGCCTCCACCGCGTCGTCCGGCTACGAACTGCGGCAGTTGCTCGCGGACGCAGACGCCGCGCTGTATCGCGCCAAGCATGCCGGCCGTGACTGCGTCGTGCTTCATGAATTCACGACTGCGCGAAGGCCGCTCGCGGGCGAGCCGGCGGCGCGCTGGCAAGCGGGCGGCAGCGACGCCGCCGGTGAGCGGACGTAGCCATACTCGCCGCTAACCAGAGGTCAATCGGACATTCTGGCTGGACGCCAGCGGCCAGTTGCCGGCGGCGGGTCGCGGCTCGATCGCTTCCCCGCGCTAAGCATTCCGCGCGTTCAGCACCTTCTCCGCGGCGGCAAGCAGTACGCACAGCGCAACGCCTTCCGCGGCCTGCGTGATCTCCGCGAGATTCGGGAAAGTGGGCGCGATGCGGATCGTGCGGTCCCGCGGATCATTGCCGAGCGGATGCGTTGAGCCCGCCGGCGTCAGCTCGACGCCCGCCGCCTTCGCGAGCTTCACCACTTCCCTCGCGCAGCCGTCGAGGACATCGAGCGTGATGAAGTAGCCGCCCTTGGGCTTCGTCCAGTCCGCAACGCCCGAGCCGCCGAGGCGCTCGGCGAAGATCTCGAGCACGCGGTTGAACTTCGGCGCCACAATTGCGCGGTGGCGATCCATGAGGCGTTCGATCCCATCCATATTCTTCAGCAACTGGACGTGGCGCAGCTGATTGATCTTGTCGCTGCCGATCGTGCGCTTCTCGATGCGCTTCAGATACCACGCCACGTTGTCCTTGGAGCCGGCGAACAAGCCGACGCCCGCGCCGGCGAACGTGATCTTGGACGTCGAACCGAAGATGAATGCGCGATTCGGGTGACCGTGGCGTGCGCAGGCTTCGTCGATATTCGCAAGCTCGATGCGTTCCGGCGTCAGATGATGCACGGCGTAGGCGTTGTCCCAGAAGATGCGGAAATCGCCCGCGGCCGCTCTCATCTTCGCGAGCCGCTCGACGTGCTCGTTCGAGTACACCGCCCCCGACGGATTGCTGTACTTCGGCACGCACCAGATGCCCTTGATCTGGGGATCTGCGGCGACGAGTTGCTCGACGACGTCCATATCGGGACCGTCCTGCAGGAGCGGCACAGAAATCATTTCGACGCCCAGCTCCTGACAGATGAAGAAGTGGCGGTCGTAGCCAGGCGTCGGACAGAGAAATGCAACGCGCGATTCTTTCGCCCACGGACGTTCGCTGTCGCAGGTTCCCTTGAGCAATGCAAACACGACCGCGTCGTGCATCAGGGACAGGCTCGAGTTGTCGCCAATGATCACGCGCTCAGCCGTCACGCCGAACACCGGCGCAAGCAATGCCCGCAATGCGGGCAGCCCCTGCAGTTCACCGTAGTTGCGGGTATCGATGGCGTCAGACACGTAGCCGTCGACGCCAGGCAGGCCGAGCAGCTCGTTGCACAGATCGAGTTGCTCAGATGATGGCTTGCCGCGCGTCAGATTCAGTCTCAGTCCACGCTTCGCGAAGGCCTCGTACCGGTCACGAAGCTGGTTGTGACAGGCGCGCAAGTCTTCGGCCTGCAATCGGGTCATGTCAGGCATGCAGTCCTCGATCGACGGATGGGGAGCGAGTCGAATCTTAGCGGGTTGAGTCTGGCAGGCCTATGCTCAGGCGCGTGCAAAAACGGCTTTCGGCAGTGGACCACTGGCGTGGGCTACTTCGTAGCAGGAGGCCTCCGGCGGTCAGAGGTGGAGCGCAAGAGTCCGATTCCTCCTGCCGCAGGCCGACTGCCAATGGCCGACTGCCGAAGGCCGGTTTCATCTCGGAAAATCGAATGCTTTATCGCCTGCTCGCCGACTTCACGCTGATTGTTCACCTGTTGTTCGTACTGTTCGTCGCGGTCGGCGGTTTTCTGGTGCTGCGCTGGCGATGGGTCGCATGGGCGCACCTGCCGGCCGCACTCTGGGGCGGCTTCATTGAGTTGACCGGTCGAATCTGCCCGCTCACGCCGCTTGAAAATGTTCTCCGCCAGCGCGGCGGCGAGGCCGGCTACGCAGGCGGCTTCATTGACCACTACCTGACCGGTTGGATCTATCCGGACGGGCTGACCCGCACAATGCAGATCGCGCTCGGGGCGACGGTCTTCATAGTGAACACCGCCATCTACGCGTGGGTATTCCACGGACCGCGGCGCAAGGGGCGCGAACGCAAGTAGACTTCCCGGCGATTCTCCAGTCCCCAATCACCAGTCACTAGTCACTTCTTATGCAGATTCTCGTGATCGGCGCCGGCGCCGTAGGCGCGTTGTTCGGGTCCGCGCTCGCGCGCCAGGGCGTCGACGTTTCAGTCGTTTGCCGTTCGGACTACGACGCTGTGAAGCGTGACGGTTATGACATCAAGAGTCCGCTGCTGGGCGACCATCGATTCCGGCCGCGACACGTGTATCGCGAAGCGGCCGAGTGCAGGACGACGCTGGACTACGTCATCCTGACGTCCAAGGTGCACTCGAGCATCGATCGCGTCGCCCTCCTGCGACCGGTCGTCGGTCCGCAAACTGTCATCTTGCTGATCCAGAACGGCGTCGACATCGAGCAGGAGATCGCCGACGCATTTCCTTCGAACGAGCTCCTGAGCAGCCTCGCGTTCGTGGCGGTCGGACGCGGCAAACCGGGGGAAGTGAACCATCAGTCGCTCGGCTCGCTCCTGCTCGGGAAATATCCGCTGGGGATAACGGCGGCCGCTCAGAAACTCGCGGCGTTATTCGAAGCGAGCGGGGTCGGCTGCAAACTGACGGAAGACGTCGTCGCCGCGCGCTGGCAGAAGGCGGTCTGGAACGCGACCTTCAACCCCATTTCGATCATGGGAGGCGTGCTGGATACGGCGCAGATGCTGCATTCGCCGGAGAGCGAAGCGTTCGTCCGCCAGGCGATGCAGGAGGTCTGCGACGTCGCCGCCGCAACCGGCCATACGCTCAGTCCGAAGCTCATCGACAACATGATCGCCGGTACGCGGGCGATGCCTGCCTACAAGACCAGCATGGCGCTCGACTACGAGAACCACCGGCCGATGGAGATCGAAGCGATTCTTGGCGCTACGGTGCGTGCAGGGAAACGGGCCGGCGTGGCGATGCCCGCGCTAGAGTCGATCTATGCGCTCGCGAAGATGATCGAAGCGAAACGGATGGCGGCGGCTGGCGCTTAGCGCCCACGAAGAGCCGCGAAAGACCGCAAAAAGGAAATAAACACACCGGCGCTCAAACGGGGCGCGCGATCCCATCTTCGTTGCCCGCCCCCGATCGTCGTTCCTGCGAAAGCGAAGAATTCAACTCCTTCCGCAAATTTCAGGACCGGTTTCCGCCTGGCGGCCAGCGGAAATCCGGCGGTGACGAAGGGAAACCACAGCGGGGCGAGGGCGACGAGAATCTCAGGCGCTCTCTTCGACCATCCTTACCTGCTTCTTGCGTTCCTTCGCGGCTCTTCCTCCTTATCCGGCCGTTTTCTTCTTCGCCGCCTTAGGCGGCTGCCGCACCGTATGGAGGACGTTATCGGCGACACGCGCCATCCAGCCGCCGGAGTAGAGCATCATTTTCAGGGCATGCAGCAGGACCTGACCCGGGCCCTCGACCGCGAGGCGGCAATCTTCCTCAATCCTGCAGTTCTGCATTTCGAAGAGACCGTTCCCTTCGATGACGATGTGGGCGTCCTTGAAGTGGCAGTCCACAAAGATCTTGCCGTCGAGCACCACCCGCTGACCGTCGAACGTTTTACCCCGTATCGTCTTCATCTGCGCGTCACATCACTGTTCGAGAGGGCGCGCATTTCAGCACGAATGCGCGCCGATTGCCCAGACGCACTGCCGCCGCTGACCCAGAGAAGCTCTGCACCAGTCGACTACTCTGAGCTTTCAACGATGCAACTGGTCGAAAGACGGGGCCCGGAAATCTGATGAGCTCATCGGATGGCGCCTGTACTGAGGTTCACTGGCGCCGGCGGATCGGTCGATGCGGGCGGTGGACTGACGGGAAACTGCCCTGTAAAGGGGCGCAGACGCCAAGGCAGGAGCGCTCCCTGGCGTTTCAGGCCGAGGGAAGGGCGATCCGCCCTTCCCCCTGACGTCGGCTACTTCTTCCGGGCGGCCTTCTTCTTGCCGCGCTTCGCGCCGCGGGCAGCCTTGCGCGCCGGACGCTTCGCGCTCTTCGCAGCCGAGCGCTTCTTGCTCGCCTTCTTCTTGCCTCCTTTCTTCCCGGCGGCGGCCTTCTTCGCAGCCTTCTTGCCTGCTTTCTTCGCAGCTTTTGCAGCTTTCTTCGCAGCCTTTTTAGGTTTCTTTGCGGCGGCTTTTTTCGCCGGAGCCTTCGCGGCCTTCTTGGCGGGCTTCGGCGCAGCCTTGGGCGCTGCAGGCTCCGCTGCCGCGGTCGACGCTGGCGCTTCTTCCCGCGGGGCCGCGGCCGGCGCCTTGACGTCGGCCGCCAAGGCGTGCACCGCAAACATCGCGCCGTAAGGATCGAGGAATTGGGCGATCCAGTCGCCCCCCGGCACCTCCATAGGTCCGTTGATCAGCGTGCCGCGGGCGGATTTCACCTTGTTGACTATCTGGTTCACGTCCTTGACGCGCACGTAGCCGCACCAGGCCGGCGGCCCCTTCATCTCGGCGGGCTTATTGAACATTCCACCCTTCTGCACGCCGTTGCGGCCGAAGATGAAATAGACGCCCATCGGCCCCATGTCGTGCTCCTGGAGCCGTTCCCACCCGAACAAGGCGGAATAGAAGTCGAAGGCCGCCCGATAGTCAGTCGTCGCAAGCTCGTGCCATGAAAATTCCCCGCGCTTGGGTGCGCCTTCCGGACCTGGTTCGGTTGTCGAGGCGTACACGCCAAAGCTGGCGCCCTGAGGATCGCTGAGCACGGCGTACGTGCCGCCGTTTGGCATGCTGGTCAATTCCTTGACGACCTTGCCGCCGAGGCTTCGCGCCTGCTCGACCGTCGCCGCGACGTCGGTGGTCCCGACGTACGTAAGCCAGTTCGGCGCGCCGTTTGGCTCCGCGACGGAGCCGCCCAGCGGCCCGCTGCCGGCCACGAACATCGAATACGACGGGTCCTGGTCCCAGCTTTGCGTTTTCCAACCGAGCGCCTTCGAATAAAACGAATGCGCGCCTGCCGTATCCGGCGTCATCAGCTCGTGCCAGACGAATCGTCCACGAATACCCTGATCGGCCA
Organism: uncultured Gammaproteobacteria bacterium; assembly: GCA_963723505.1. Taxonomy (GTDB): domain Bacteria; phylum Pseudomonadota; class Gammaproteobacteria; order Steroidobacterales; family Steroidobacteraceae; genus Steroidobacter. The sequence continues at coordinate 13,345 of CAVRQU010000008.1, read as the reverse complement.
TCGTCATCTCCCTCGCAGAGTTGTTTGTTGAGGAATCAGAAAACGATACGTTCAATCGATCGAGCATACTCTGCCCGCCGCTCCAAAAGTAGGCGCATGGCGTTACAGCGCTCGCTGAAATCATCGCAGAAAAAACTTCGCGCCGAGGCGTTGCCCGAAGATCCGCAAATTCATGGCCGCCACCCGCAGGCCGTCGGGACATGGAACGCCGCCCCGCTGACTAAATTTCGCGCACCGGCGCGCCGCCGAACGACCCTTGAGGAGGCAGTTCGGACTCATCAACGTTTCGGATGCCGACGACCTATGGCGACCCGCGCACGACGCTGAGCCTGCATAGTGTCAACGCACATCGCCAATATTCTCGACAGGCTGGACTGCGCGTCGCGCGGACAGGCGGCGGATCTCTTTCGCCGGGCGCACCCTGGCCAGGGCGTGGGACTCGGGGCGTGGGGCCCGGGCCAGAGCGAGAAACCTTGCTTTGTTGAAGCACGCGCCTGCGCTTGAGCGCGGCGTCCATCCGACCCGAGCCCCGCGCCTCGAGCCCTGCGCCCAGCCCGATGGCTCCTTTGGCGTATCGACCCTCTGTCGGCGAGCCCCCGACACTTGGCGTACACGGCGACCCGCCGCGAGCGTCGAGATCTCTTCATGCAGCGCTCTTCTCTCTGCTCCTGCGCGGCCACTGACCAGTCGCTGAATGCGCATCCCAACTTTCTGATGGCGGCGCGCGATCTGTACTCGCCGAACGTGAAGTGGTGTGCGCCATGCCGTGGCGTCTACCGCGTCGGCCGCGAAGAGGTGATCCGCCATCTGTTGCGCGAGGCAAGCGGGATGCATGATCCCGAATTCACGTTTCTGCGTCGCAACGGCGACGAGCGCCAGGCGATCGACGAGTTCGCGGTGCGCTTTGTCTACGCTGGCGAAGGCATGGACCATGCGCCTGTCGTCGCCGGCGACTTTGTCGAACTGAAGCGTGTCCGTATCCTGGAAATATCGGGCGGCAAGGTGGTCAGCGAGACGTGCATCGAGAACTGGACGGTGCTCCCCCCTCGCCAGGGCTAACCGGCCAACGGGCCAACCGGCGTATTGCCCAGAAATGGGAGTTCATTCGTTTCCGACCGATTGACCGATTGACCGATTGACCGGTTAGCCGGTTGGCCCGTTGGCCGGTTCTCCGTGATGGCTCCCCTCCGCCGCTCGTTGGCTCCTCCGAGCGATGTGGTGGTGGAAGGCGATGACGAGAATGGTCGTCATCGATTCATTCCATCATCACTCCCGGAGCCGCCCATGAAAACGACTCAAATTCGCCAACACGTGGTCTGCGCGACCGCCGCCGTACTTCTGACCGGCCTGTCATCCACAGTGTTCATCTCCGCCGAGCCCCGGACGCTCGAAAGACGTGTAATCGCAGCTTCCGCTCGCGCGCCAGGCGTTCATTCGGCGACGGTCGAGCACGCTGCTCAGACACCGGCCGTCAAATTCCGGGCTGGCTGAGCGAGCAAAGCCCCGCCCGCGCAGCATCTGGAAGAAGGGGCCGACTGACCCTTCTCTCGGGCCAACTGGCTAGCTGGCCAACCGGTAGGCTGGCCAGAGCAGACTTGTTCTCCGCCTCCTGACCGACTGGTCAGCGCGTGTGTTGGTCAGAGCAGATTTGTTCTCAGGTTTTCTTTTCCGGCCAATTGACCAGTCGCCGGTTGGCCAGTTGGCCGGCGATGAGGTACAACAGCGCCCGATGCATCCGGGCATGAATGCGCCGTCGATACGAGAACTATGAAAACAAATGCTGGGCCCCGGCTCTCGCGCCGGGCGTTTGTGGGCGCCGCCGGCGCGGCGTTCGTGGCGTCCGCGTTCGCGAATCGCGTTTCAGCGGCGGACGAAGGCGTCGCGCAGCGGCTGCAGATCTGGTTCATTCGCCACGCGGAGAGCGAGATCAATCTGCCGAACGCGCCGCGGCCCGTGCCCGACGGCGGGATGAGTTATCCGCTGACGCTCAAAGGCGTCGACCAGGCGCGAACGCTCGCAGAGTCGCTGGCCTCAGCGCCGATCCTTGCGATCCACACCAGCACGCATCTGCGTGCGGTGCAGACAGCCGACGCCATCGCCTTCAAACGCGGACTGACCCTGACGCTGGCGCCGGAAGCGGTCGAGATCAATCTTGGCATAGGCGATAGCGACGATGTACGCGCCGTCTACATGGATCTGGCGCAGCGCTGGCTCGTCGACAAGGAGATGGACGCGAGGCACGGCCCGGGCGAGAGCTTCGCCGATGTGCAGCGGCGCTTCCTGCCGTTTGTGCGCGAACTGATGAACCGACATGCGCTCGACGCAGGCGTCATTGTCATCGTCTCCCACAGCGCCACTCTCGGTTTCCTGACTCCCGTGCTTGCGACGAACATTCCTCCGGACTTCGCCCTGCGAAATCCGCTGCCGCACACGGGCGTGATCAGGACTGAACTGCGCGACAGCAAGCTCTTCTGCACTGAATGGGCCGGGATTCCGAGCAGTGCGTTCGGTCGCACTGAGTAACCCCGCGCGCACGCCCTGCGCCTGAAGGGTCGCGAACCGCTGGGCTCTGGCAGGAACCGGAAAAGAACGCTCTGCTCCTTTTCCGGCGTCCAACCTCCGGCAGCCCGTCACAAAGAGGACGCAAGACGCCATGATGAAGTCTCTATGGATTCTTGTCGCCGTGATTGGCGCGTTCGCCGTCGGCGGCGTTGCGCTTCACCGCGGCGAGACCATCAATGCGATGTGGATCGTCATCGCAGCCGTCTGCGTCTACGCGATCGGCTATCGCTTCTACAGCGCATGGGTCGCTGCACGCGTTCTCACCGTCGATGAGACCCGTGCGACGCCCGCCATTCGCCTGAACAATGGTCGTGACTTTGTACCGACCCATCGCTGGATCGTCTTCGGCCATCATTTCGCGGCCATCGCAGGTCCAGGCCCGCTGATCGGTCCCACGCTCGCTGCACAGTTCGGCTACCTGCCCGGGACGTTGTGGATCCTGGTGGGCGCCGTCCTCGGCGGCTGCGTGCAGGATATGACGATCCTGTTTCTGTCCACGCGCCGCAACGGACGCAGTCTGGGACAGATGGCGCGTGATGAGCTTGGTCCGATCGGCGGCTTCGCGGCGATCATCGGCACGCTCACGATCATGATCATCCTGATCGCCGTGCTGGGACTCGTCGTCGTGAATGCAATGAAGCACAGTCCCTGGGCGACGGCCACGGTGTTCGCGACGATTCCGATCGCGATTCTGATCGGTTTGTACCTGCGCAACATTCGCCCCGGCCGGGTGCTGGAGGCTTCGGCCATCGGCGTCTCATTGCTGCTGCTCGCGGTCGTCGGCGGCGGCGCGGTCAATGAACACGCAACTCTCCGCACGCTCTTCGACCTCGACGGCAGGCCGCTCGCCGGGTTCGTGATCGCCTACGGATTCACTGCGGCCGTGCTGCCGGTCTGGTTGTTGCTGGCGCCGCGCGATTACCTGTCTACGTTCCTGAAGCTTGGCACGGTGTTCCTGCTTGCAATTGCGGTGGTCCTGCTGCGCCCTGACATCAAGATGCCCGCCGTCACGCAGTTCATCGACGGGACAGGCCCCATCTTCGGCGGAGCGCTGTTTCCGTTCGTATTCATCACCGTCGCGTGCGGCGCAATCTCTGGTTTTCACGCGCTCGTGTCGAGCGGCACCACGCCCAAGCTGATCGGCGGCGAAAGCGATGTGCGGTTGATCGGTTACGGCAGCATGATGCTGGAATCGGTGGTCGCGATCATGGCGATGATCGCGGCGACGTTGCTCGATCCAGGCGTGTATTTTGCGATCAACAGCGCTCCTGGCGTCGTCGGCGCGACCGCGGACGCGGCGGTCTCGACCATTTCAGGCTGGGGCTTTCCGGTCACCGTGGAGCAGATGCAATCGCTCGCCCACAGCATGGGCGAATCGACGCTGTTCGCGCGCACCGGCGGCGCACCGTCGCTCGCTGTCGGCATGGCGAGCATTTTCTCGAACGCCTTCGGCCAGGGAATGCTCGCGCTCTGGTACCACTTCGCGATCATGTTCGAAGCGGTCTTCATTCTCACGACGCTCGACGCCGGGACGCGGGTTGGTCGCTTCATGCTGCAGGACGCGCTCGGGCACGCATGGAAACCCATGGGCGAAACTTCGTGGTATCCGTCAGTGCTGCTGTCGAGCGCGCTGGTCGTAGCCGGATGGGGTTATTTCCTTTTCATCGGCGTAGTGGACCCGAACGGCGGCATCAACATCCTGTGGCCGCTCTTCGGCATTGCGAATCAGCTGCTCGCGGGCATCGCGCTGTGCGTCGCGACGGGCATCCTCGTGAAGCAAGGCAAGCTCCGCTATGCGTGGGTCACCGCAGCGCCGCTCGCCTGGCTCGCCATCATCACGACGACCGCGACGTGGCAGAAGGTGACATCCTCCGACGCGCGCGTCGGTTTTCTTGCAGCGGCGGATCAACTCGCTGACAAGCTCGCCTCAGGCGCGCTGAATCCCGAGCAGGCCGCAGTCGCTCCGCAATTGATCTTCAATCAGCGGCTCGACGCCGCGCTCGCGATGCTGTTGACCGCCATCCTGTGGGTCGTCATCGCGGACATGCTGCGCGTCAGCTCGCGCGTCGTGCGCGGGCTGCCCGTATTGCCGAGCTCGGAAGCTCCGGCTGTGCGGGTGACTGCGGAGGCGCGGCCATGATGCAAGGATGGCGCGCTTTCTGGCGACTCATGCGAACGCTCGCGACGGATGACGCGTACGAGCGCTACCTCATGCACCACGCACGGATGCACGCCGCATCGGCGCCGTTGACCCGGCGCGAGTTCTACCTGAGCGAGCAACAGCGCAAATGGACGGGCGTGTCGCGATGCTGTTGAAGGGCTTGGGGCTTGGGGCTTGGGGCTTGGGAGTTGGTGCTTGGGGCTTGGGGCTTGGGGCCGGCGGTAGAAGGTCGCGCGACTGCACGCCCCGCTAACCGCCGCCGTTAACAGTTCCTAAACAGTGAATCCCTGCTTCGCGATCGGCAGCGCGCGCAAGCGTTTGCGCGTCGCTGCGTAGATCGCGTTGCAGACTGCAGGCGCCACCAGCGCGACCGCAGGTTCCCCCATGCCGCCCGGCTTTTCCGAGCTCTCGAGGAGGTACACCTCGATCGCCGGGATTTCGTTGATCCGCAGCATGCGATAGTCGTTGAAGTTCTGTTCCTTCACCTGACCGTTCGCAATGTTGATTTCGCCCCAGAGCGCAGCAGTGAGCCCGAAGATGATGCTGCCCTCCGCCTGCGCCTGGACGATGCCGGGGTTCACCATCTGACCGCAGTCGATCACGCAGACGATGCGATGAATCTTCAGCTGCTTGCCCTGCACCGACACCTCGGCGACCTGCGCCAGGTAGGTGTCGTAACCGGACATGAGAGCGATGCCCTGATGGCGTCCCTCGGCAGGCCGCCCCCACTGCGCCTTCTTCGCAACAGCGTCGAGCACGCTTTGCCAGCGCGGCTGCTTGCTCAGCAGAGTCCGCCGAAATTCGTACGGATCAAGCTGCGCCTCCGACGCGAGTTCGTCCATGAAGCATTCGACCGAAAAGCAGTTGAGCGCGTGGCTCACCGAGCGCCAGTACCCCACGTCGACGCCGATCTCGTGCTGCAGGTAGTCGATATGCAGGTTCGCCGTGTCGTACGGAAAGTTGTGCGCCGCTTCGACCGCAAACGGGTCGACGGCGTTTTCCACGACAGCCGGCGCCCAGCGAGCCGTGACCGATGGCGCAACGAGATGGATGCGCACGGCGTTGAGCTTCCCCTGCGCATCGAATGCGCCGGACAGCGTATTGCGGGCGGGCGGCCGATACTTGTCGTGCGTCGTATCGTCCTCGCGCGTCCACAGCAGCTTCACCGGCTTGCCAGCCGCCTTTGCGCATTCGACCGCCGCCGGGATGAAGTCGACTTCCAGCCGGCGTCCGAAACCGCCGCCGAGAAACGTCGTGTGAACGAACACTTTCTCCGGCGGCAAGCCCGCCGCCTGCGCGGCCGCGGCCTGCGCCGTCTGCTGCACCTGAGTCGGCACGTGGATATGACAACCGTCCTCCCGAAACTCGGCCGTGCAGTTCTGCGGCTCGAGCGTTGCGTGCGCGAGCATGGGAAGTTCGTAGACCGACTCGACGCGACGGCTCAGCGACTTCATGGCGCTCGCATCGCCTTCGCTGCGCACCTCCTTGCCCTTGCCGCCCGACGCCGACTTCAGCCCCGCGAAGATCGACGCCGTCGACAGCTTTGCATTCGGGCCGGCGATCCATTCGATCTCGACGGCGTCCCGCGCCTGCTTTGCCTGCCACCAGGAGTCCGCGATGACCGCGACGCCTGAGGCTGTCTGAAGGACATGACGCACGCCAGGCATCGCCTGCGCCCTGTCCGCCTTGAAACTCTTCACGCTGCCGCCGAGCGCCGGCGACTGCGCGAGCGCGGCGTACAACATGTTCGGCAGGCGCACATCGATGCCGAACTGAGCACTACCGTCGACCTTCGACGCCGTGTCGAGTCGCTGATGCGTCTTGCCGATGTATTGATACTTGTCGCGCGGCTTGGGCTGCACGTTCTCGGGCTTGGGCAGCGCCATCGCCGCTTCGGCCAGTTCGCCGAACGACTTGCGCCGGCTCGTGAAGACGACATACCCGTTCGCGACCGTGCATGACGACGCCGGCGCACTGAACTCTTTCGCCGCCGCCGCGATCAGGCGTTCGCGCGCCTCCGCGCCCGCCATCCGCAACTTCTCCCATGCATCACGCACACTCGTGCTGCCGCCCGTGACCTGTCCACCGAGCAGGTTGTTCACATACTCAGGGCCAGGCGGCGCGAACTCGACCTTGATCGTCGACGGATCGACGCTCAATTCCTCAGCGATCAACGTCGGCAGCGCCGTGTAGACGCCTTGTCCCATTTCCGATCGGTCGCACAGCACGACAATCGATCCATCCGTGCCAATTCGCAGCCAGGCGTTGGCCGGAATGAGCTTCGGCGGTCCTGCGCTGCGCGCCGCTTCGTCGGGCTTGCTGCATCCTGGCAGGTACATCGCAATGACGAGCCCGCCGGACGTTGCGGCGGCCGTCTTCAGGAATCCGCGACGTGTGATTGCGTCAGTCGTCGTGATGAATGCGGTTTCGGGTACGCGTGACATGTCAGCCGCCCTCCTTGCCTGTCAATTCGGCCGCCCGATGGATGGCCTTGCGGATCCGCGGATAGGTCCCGCAGCGACAAATATTGCCGGCCATCGCTGAGTCGATGTCCGCATCGGATGGCGCCGGATTCTTCGCGAGCAGCGCCGCCGCCGACATGATCTGGCCCGACTGGCAATAGCCGCACTGCGGCACGTCGATCTCCATCCATGCCTGCTGCACCGGATGGCTGCGGTCAGCCGACAGCCCTTCGATCGTTGTGACTGATTTGCCCGCCACGCTTTCGATCGGCGTTGAGCACGATCGAACCGGCGCTCCATCCACATGCACGGTGCATGCGCCGCAAAGCGCCGCGCCGCAGCCGTACTTCGTTCCCGTGAGTCCGAGGGTGTCACGCAGCACCCACAACAGAGGCGTATCCCCCGCGGCCTCTACTTCCTGCGCCTTCCCATTGATCGTGAGCTTGATCATGTAGCTGTCCTCACGTCGGCTTATGTGTGTTGCCGCTTCGTACTATACGCCCGCCTTTTTCTGTCTCCAGCGCAATGCTACGGAGCGCACGCTCTGCTGAACTGCTCCGGATTTCATGCATACGAAGCAGCGATGAATCTCTTTTTGCGATGCAATCTATACGCGGAAATCACATTGATCCAAAAGGCTTTAATGTTATTCTGCGTTGCAACAAACAAGTGCGCGGCAGAGGCAAAAGGAGGTCCCATGATCGGCATCGCAGTCATGTTCCTGGTGAGCACAGTCGTGCTGATGGCGCTCAGCGCAATCGAAGGCTGAGGAAGCTCTGATGCGCCCGTCGATCCTGACGCCAGATGAAAATGCAGATGGTCGCGTCGGGAGACCGCGATCGGCGAGACGCTGAAGTTCGCTCTCACAAACCCTGTTCCGACGGCGCTTGTCGTTGTGAGCAGACGCTGACTGTCGGAATGTTTGACACTCTCGAAGGGGGTGTGTAATTAGCGCTCTCCGTTTCACATGAGGAGAGTCGACATGGCGTTGTGGAAAGATCAGTACGGCAGGGAGCAAGGGACGGAGCCGGCGACGGAGAAGCAGGCGACGCCCGCGACTCCCGTGAGTATTGAAAGTGCTCGCCAACCTGCGGCAGCTCCGCAGCGATCTGACGCGAAGGAATCGCTGCTGGCTGCCGGCCTCACCATCGAAGGCAAGATCGAGGGCGCCGGCCACATCCGCATTGCGGGTAATTTCAAAGGCGATGTGCACGTGCAGGGCAACCTCACGATCGAACCCGGCGCGAAAGTCACTGGCGGCGTGCGCGCAAACACGGTCGTTGTCGGCGGCGAGCTCGAAGGCAATATCGACGCGGCCGCGCGGGTTGAGCTGTTGCAAACGGGCGTGCTCAACGGCGATCTGAAAGCGGGTTCTCTCATCGTCGCGGCCGGCTCTCGCATGCGCGGTCGGGCGGAATTCGGCTGGGACGAGAAGGGCGGCGGCAAGTCGACTACATGATCGATTGCATGAGTGACCTGTCGTGAGCACGGCCGGCCGCATCACGACGACGGGCAAGACGCGCGTCTGCCCGCACTGCAAGGCGACGATTCTCGAAAGCGCGAGCATCTGTCCCGCCTGCCAGCATCATCTGCGGTTCGACCCCAAGGCGATCGTCGAGCGACGCGCGCAGGCGACCTTGTCAGCGCTACGGGTCGAGGGGCGCTTCCGACACCCGCCCGCGGGCGGTATGTGGGAATACTCCGTCGTCGTCTCGATCCGCAACGATCGCGGAGAAGAGGTGGCGCGCAAGGTGGTCGGGGTCGGCGCCTTGCAGGCGAACGAGGGGCGAACCGTGACGTTGTCAGTCGACGTCTTCACGCCCGAGGCCCTGAAGAATCCCGATCTGTAGCAAGCCGAAAGCACGAACGCCGGGCTCATGCCTCGCCTCTATCTGATCAGACACGCGAAGCCTGCGGCGTCGTGGGGTGAAGATCCGGACCCCGGACTCGACTCTCCTGGTGAGACGCAGGCGCGCGCAACGGCGCAGCAGCTTGCCGGGTCTGTCGCGCGAATACCGGTCTACAGCAGTCCCATGCGCCGCTGTCGGGAGACCGCCGGTGCGCTCTGTGAACTGTGGAACTGCGAGGCGCAGATCCAGCCGTCTGTGTCGGAGATTCCTGCGCCGCCGTTGGATCCCGCTCTGCACCGTGCGTGGCTTGGCCGGGCCATGAGCGGGACCTGGACGCAGTTGCATGACGCGGCGCCTGCCGGCGCCATCAACTACCTCGATTGGCGGCGCGACTTGATCGGCTCGTTGCTGGACATCCCGCATGACTGCGTGATCTATACGCACTTCATTGCGATCAACATCGCGGTCGGCGCCGCAACGGGCAGCGAGCAGGTCGTCTGCTTTCGTCCAGACTATGCGTCTGTGTCGATCATCGAGACGCAGGTCGGCCGATTGCGCGTCCTCGAACTCGGCCGCGAGGCCGAGACGTTGGTCATGGCCGGACGGCAGGCGTGACTGCCGCTCAGGACTGTGGTTCTTGGCGGCGACGAATCGCGCGGCGGCGATGCGTCATAATCGCCAGCTGCTGATCCACTCACCTGCGAGGCAACGACGATGAGCATGTCGATGTATGAAGCGTCGGTCCCGACCTTTCTGCACACGCTGAAAAGTCTGAAGGCCATTCTGGAAAAAGGTCTCGCGCATGCGGAGGCGAGGAAATTCGACCCTAACGTGCTGGCGGCGAGCCGACTGTTTCCCGATATGTTGCCTCTGACGCGGCAGGTGCAGATCGCGAGCGACGCCGCCAAAAGCGCAGCGGCGCGGCTCGCCGGCGTTGAACCGCCAAAGTACGAAGACACGGAAACGACCATTCCCGAGCTGATCGCGCGCATCGACAAGACGATCGACTACCTGCAGAGCTTCAAGGCGGCGCAGATCGACGGCTCGGAAGAGCGCACCATCAATATTCAAACGCCGCGCGCAACGTTTACATTTCCAGGGGTCACGTTTCTGCGTCATTGGGCGTTGCCCAATTTCTTCTTTCATGTGACGACTGCCTACAACCTGCTGCGCCACAACGGCGTGGAGCTTGGCAAAGCGGACTTCCTTGGGGGAGTGCGCTGAATCAGCCTGGCGCCTGAGGCTTGGGGGTCCACCTCAAGCCTCGGGTCACGTATCGAAGTCCACTCCGACAGCCAGCAAGCGCGCTGCGGAAGACGCAGCCCGCGTAGAGCACAAAACAAGACAGCCAGGTTGTCTTCCGCATCTCGTTTGCGCCCTTCAAGAGGCGCCCGGGATTCCTTCGCGAAATCTTTGACTGATCTTGGGCTGCCCTTCATGCACGGAAGGCCGCGTCTCTTCACGCTCGTCCCATCGCCGGAACGCATCGTGCGCCGCCGGGCGAAAGGTGAAACCCATCTGGACACAGCGAGGAGACAGTCATGAACGCCAACCTCTACAAATCCATTCGCTCTTTCGGTCTGCGCGCAGCACTCGCGACTGCAATCTCTTGCGGCGTCGCAATGACGACTGCGACCGCAGATCAGATCAATGGCGAGCCGCTGACGAAGGTCGTGAGCTATGAGGATCTCAACGTGAATAGCGAGCCGGGCGCCCGGGTTCTGTACGGCCGCCTCCGGATGGCGGCGACGCAGGTCTGCGCGCCGTTCAAAGGCGACACGCTCAGGCACAAAACGAATTGGCGCGAATGCTTCGACCAGTCGATTGCGCGGTCAGTCAGGGAGATCGACCAGCCCGTGCTCAGTGCGTATCACCTGAACCGCACAGGCAAGACCCAGCCGCCGGCGCAGGTGGCGAAAGACCAGTGAGGGCCATTGAACGGCCTCGACGCCGCCCCGCGCCGGACAGCTGCGAATGTTCGGCGCGAGGCAGGCGGTTATCTCTCGCATCAGCCTGCGGACTTGCGCGGCCCTTCTTTCGGTCTGTACGGCGCTTCACCCTTGCGCCGCATTTCCTCGAGCAATGCTCGCTGGGCGGCGGCATGGGCGCGCGCTTCCGCAGCAATCGCCTGGAACCGCGGATCGGAGCGCATCGACTCCCACACCGGATCGCGCTCGATCGTGTACCACCAGTCTGCGCGTTCGCCTGATCGAAACGCTTCGGCGAGTTCCGCGACTGCGGCATCGCGATGTCCCTGCAGCGCGAGCGCGTCTGCACGCACGCGCCGAAACGGCCACCACACAAAATACTCCCGCCTCGGGTCGCGCTTGCTATTCACCCAGGCGAGCGTCTCGTCCAGCAGTTTCTCAGACTCGGCGCGCTGACCGTTCGCCTGCAGCAAGTGAGCAAGCGGAACCGCACGAGATATTGTGACGGGTTCAGCTCTCGGGGCGCCGCCGAGACCGAGGCTGGTTTCCATGAAGCGAATTGCACGAGGGAAGTCGCCCGTGTGCAACGCCAGGTCGCGCACGGCTTCCGCAGCGAGCCGGTGATTGTAGGCGCCGCGTAATCGCTCCGGAACGTCGTAGACACCCTCACCGGCGGCGCGCCAATCGCCGAGGTATTGGAACACCTGAAAGGGCGCGAGGCCCGCAGCGCTGGATCCCACGATCACATCGCGCGCCGCCGCCAGATCACCCAGCTCGAGATACCTGTTGTATGCGCTCTGTCGCGATCGCGACCACGGATTCACGGGGTCGGCCGCAATGCCGCGCTCGGCGAGCATCACCCCTTCGGCAAATTCGCCACGCATCGCACGCAGCAGCGAAAGTTGCGTCAGCGCCGAAGTGAACTGCGGATCAATCTTCAGCGCTGCGACCAGCATCTGTTCCGCTTCGGCTTCTGTTTCCGTGAGATCCGCCCTGAGGTAGTAAGCGCGCGCCGATAGCGGATCGACGAGCAGGGCGCGGTCGAGCAGAGCGCGGGCCTCAGCGACGCGGCCGTGGGGCCCAGGAAATCGGCAAACCTCGTGAGGCCGGGGCCGTTGCTGGGATCGAGCTCGAGTCCCTTGCGGTAATCGGCCTCGATCTGCGCGGACGCCTCGTCTGGCCACACCCAGTTCGCTCGCACGAGGTACGCCTCGCCCAGGGAGGGATCGAGCGCGAGCGCCTTGTCGATGAGAGCCGCGGCATTTGCGACGAGCGGCGCGGCGTCGGCGCTTCGAGAGCTTCGCCCCTGCGCCATGCCGCGGACATCTGGGCGTCCGCGAGCCCGACGTAGGCCGACGCGAAGCTCGGATCGAGTGCGATGGCGCGCTCAAACTGCTTCTCCGCCGCTTCGTACCCGCTCGCGGTGTACTTCGCGAGCAGAGCTCGGCCCTGCAGATAAGCCAGATACGCGTTGAGGTTCGCGCTGCGCGCACCCGGCTTTTCGACCGTTGCCGCGTTCGACAGGCTCGTCTCGAGCGCTGCCGGCGACCTTCTCGGCGATCTCGTCCTGGATGCTGAAGACTCGGCCAGCGCGCGGTCGAAATGCAGCGCCTGAAGCTGCGCGCCGGAGTCCGCATCGATGAGCCGCGCCGTCACGCGCAACTTGTCCCCCTCACGCTGCACGCCGCCTTCCACCAGATAGCGAGCGTTGAGCGTCTTGCCAGTCTCGCGGGCGTCCGCATTCGCCTCGGCGGCCTTGAATGACGAGGAGCGAGCGATCACGACCAGCTCGCTTACGCTCGCGAGCCGATTGACACCATCTCGGCCATGCCGAGCGCCAGGTATTCGTTCGCCGGATCGGGCGAAAGATTCTCGAAGGGCAGCACCGCCACCGTGCGCGGCGGCAGGCCGACAACCGTGACTGAGTCCGGCTTTGGCGCAGCGGGTTGTGAGCGCAGCGCAAGCACGGCGTACGTCGCAACGCCCGCCAGCGCCAGTGCTGCGACGACGCCAACTACAATCTTCGTGCGAGTGCGTACAGAAGACTGGGGCTGCGAAGCCGTCTTCGTCTCGATCGGTCGCAGCGGCGGCGATCCCGCCGCATCGCTCTGCTCCGGGCCTGGCTGCGGTGACGTGTGTGACGAGTCCTCCGCGATCGACCGCACTTCCGGAATCAGTCGATATCCGCGCCCGCGTAATCCTGCGATATAGCGCGGCGCGTGCGGATCGTCCCCGAGGGCATCGCGCAGCAGCTTCACGCGCTGACTGATAGTTTCGGGGCTGACGACCACTCCGGCCACACCTGCGCCATCAGTTCATCATTCGGGACGACGTTCGGCGCAGCGCGAATCAACGCCAGCAGCAGATCGAAGGAGAGCTTCG
>CAVRQU010000007.1:0-31273 GCA_963723505.1 uncultured Gammaproteobacteria bacterium | reverse complement strand
CAGAGCGGCCGGAGCGAGCGCGCCCGGCGAAATGGCGCCGAACGACGTCAGCGTCCGCACACCGAAGCTTGCGCACTTTCGCGACGATGCTTAGTCCATGCGTCCTTGCTGAGCCGTTCGCGAGCAACGGCGTCCACTGTCTCGACGTAACGAAAAGGCTGGCGGTGACGACCGCGATGCTAACAAGCACAACCTGTGCGGAAGCGGGCACATGGGGAGTCCAGGCGAGCGTGATGCTTCCAAGCGCGCAATAGGCCGCCAATTCGGCGACTCTGCTGGCCGTCAGCGCCGCAATGACGACTTCAACGGCGCCGCCCATCGCTTTGTAGATCAGCACCGTCGCCACACCGCCGCCAATGCTTCCGGGCAACAGAAAGCTCCAGAAATTCGCGATGAACATGGCGGCCAATGTCTGCACACGTGTAATCGCGAGACCCGCGTTTCGCGTGATGACGTACGTGCGTTCGGCTGCGGCCAATCTCGTCAGCAGACTCAACACCATGCCCGCGACGAGCAAGGGCGCCGATCGTGCGTGACATGAGTGAACACTTTTCCCACGTCGGCAATAAGAAACACGCCGCCCACCGCAATCGCAGTGAGACCAATGCGTATCCATCCATATACGGAGCTATTCGTGAACACGGTTTAATTCGCAGCCGCCAGGTTCTGATTCGGAACTGATACGGCGGTGCACACGTTCCGGCGATCGTGAAACGCCTCGTCTCGCTGAGTGACGAGGTGTCTTGGCAGGGAGACGGGTCAGGAGCTTCTCGCGAGTGAGCGGCGAGTGATGAACCCGGAGCAACACCTTTCTTCTTACTTCATGCGTCTTCGGAGGCACAACGATGTCGAGCCGGGCGGGCCCTCTGACCGCGAAGATCCCACACGCTTGTTCTCCGTATCGTCATCGGCCGCCTCGGGTTCTGCTCGTCACGCCGCAACCCTTCTATGAGGACCGAGGTACGCCGATCGCAGTTGCGGACACGGCCCGTGCGCTCGGGCAACTGGGCTGCACCGTCGATCTGCTTGCGTTCCCCATTGGAGAGAACATCTCGATACCTGGAACGGCGCTGCATCGCTGCAGCAACCCGTTTCGAGTCCGTTCCGTGCCGATCGGATTCTCCGCCCGCAAATGCATGCTGGACGTCTCGCTGTGTCGCTCCTTCGAGCGCATGCTGAGATCGAACCGCTACGACGTCGTTCACGCAGTCGAGGAGGCCTCGTACCTGGCCCTGACGTTGTGCAAGCTCCACCGTGTGCCGTTCATCTATGACATGGCCTCAGCGATACCGCTGGAGCTGCGTAGCCATTCGGTGCTGGGACGGCCTGCCGCTCAGCGCGCGTTGCAGATGATGGAGAAGCGCGTCCTCCAGAGCGCCGCACACATCGTTTGCAGCATGGGCCTGAGCGACTACGTGCGCGAGCGTGAGCCTCAGGCGAAGGTCATCGATTGGCGGTTCTCCGCAGGCGGCGCGGAGCCAGATCCTGAGCACGTGCAACGCCTGCGCTCCGACCTGAAGCTCGGTGCGAGGTCCCGCGTGGTGTTGTACAGCGGCAATTTTGCCAAATACCAGGGAATCGACGTGCTGTTCGAAGCATTCTCGCGCGCAGCGCAAGCGGATCCTGCGTTGACGCTCCTGTGTGTGGGTGCAAGCGAGGAAGCTCGCGAAGGTTGGCTGGGTCGCCTGAATAACGCACAGCGATCCAGAGTCAGGATATTGACGCGACGACCACGAAGCACCATGCCGGCCTTCTTCGCCCTCGCCGATTGTCTCGTGTCGCTGCGGCCGACGAGCAAGAATGTCCCCTTGAAAGTGTTCGAGTACATGGCGGCTGGCAAGCCGATCGTAGCGACCAGGGGTCCGGCGCACGAACCTGTTCTCAATAGCGAGCGCGCGTTTCTGTGCGAGCCGACGCCGGAAAGCGTGAGTCGTGCGATGCTGGATGTGTTTCACCAGCGCTCACGCGCTGAGTCTGTCGCGCGCTCAGCTCTCGAGCACGCGGAGAATAATTTCGGGTGGCGAGATTTCAAACGATTGGTCGCTGACGTGTATGGAAGCGTAATCGTGGACTCAAAGGCGCGGCGCGTGTTGATGTAGCTCGGGGGCTGATGCGATCGGTCGCTTCTTCTGCCGCGGCGCAAGCGATCCTTCGAGCATCCGCGTTTATCTGCGCTCAAACTCCGCATGCTTCACCAGCGTGCGCGCTCGCATGATGAAGTGCTGCGGATCATGCGGCGTGATCACGACTGTGCGCTTCGGATAACGCAGCACGATCGCCCGGTCGGGATCCGTCGCGAGCGCGCGGAAGCGGCCGAGACGGCGGCTCCAGAATTCGCCCGTGAAGGAGAACAGGCCGCCGTTGCCGAAGATGCGAATCGAACGCCGCAACGCCTCGACGTCGCCCGACACGGATTTCAAATTCGTGAGCGGCAGACGCGTTGACCAGCCGAGTCGCTTCACGAAGATCGCGTCCTCGGTCAACACATACCCGCGCACCATGAACGGCAGCGCCCCCGCGAGGACGACGAGCGGCGTCGCCATCAGGATGAATGAGCCGAACCACGGCATGTGACCGCGTGCGAAGAAGCCGGCGACGAATACGACAGCCAGCACCGCGACGGAGAACACCGTGGCGAGGCGCAACAGTCGGCTCCACGGCGCGCGAAACTCAATGGGCGCCATCAACGCTCAGGCTCCGTCGAGACATCCCGGTTTCTCGTTCAATCATGGTGCGTCCTGCATGAGCTGCCTGTTGAGTGCAGCGATATCGATGATGCTCCACTCTTCGACGATGCGATCGTCGGCGAAGCGGAAGAACGTCATACCTTCGACGTTCGCTTTCTTGCCCTGGCCAGGCATGCCGCCCGCCGCCACCGTATTCGTACCTGAGGCGCTCCAGTGCACGGCGACGAGGTCGTCGTTCGCCACGGTGCGCTCGATCTTCACCTTGACATCCGGGAACGCTGCACGCCACGTCTTGCCGGATTCGTTGTCCTCTTCGAGCGTGTAGTCGCGCGAGGCGCCGTGCGCGACGAAGCCGGGCCCGTAGATCTCGTCGAGCTTGTCGAACTTGCCTTCGCCCATCTTCTCGAGGAAGACGCGTTCGGCGGTGTGCGTATGGGCTGCAGAATCTGTGTGAGCGCAGCCGGCGAAAATCAGAACGCTCGCCAGTGCCGCGAGAATCTTGGATGCATGACGCATGACGGTCTCCTGAACAGGTCAAGGTCGATCGGATCACAGGCGGCGACAGGATATCGCACACACTCTTCGGAACCAGCGGTTCCAGCAGGAAGGGAAAGGACAAACCTCGTCGTTCGTCGGCCCACATCGCGTTCCGGACCCACCGGCTCGCTGCTCGTCGCATCGGCTATCCGAGCCTCTCGGTACATCCTCACACTTGAGCGCGCTACACCGGTTCGCGCAGTTGGGAGCTGAAAATGACAACGGCGAGCAGCATCAATCCTCGGAATCCGCGCAGGCGATAGCACACGCGTTCTCTCGCACGAGAATCACTGGAGCGCCAGCGGTTGCGAGCGCGCTCGTTGATCGAGTGGAGCCGCCTCGAGACTGGACAAAGGACGCCTTCACTGAATGTGGGTCGCCCACAGATCGTTGAGATATCCGAAGTTCCAGTTCTCGGGCGGCTCGCGGGCCACGATCCTGTCCTGGACGTGCGATTCCATGAGATCGACCAGCTTCGGTTGCAGCGGCATGCCGGATTTCGTGGAGAAGAACAGCTTCACCTTCGGCGCAGTCAACTTCTTCGGATTCTGCTCCACGACCACGCCGAGCTTTCCGGAGGCCATGCGCACCAGGGAGCCCGTCGGATAGATGCCGATGGTCTTGACGAAGGTCTGCAGGATTATCGGATCGAAGTGGCCTTGCCAGGAAGCCATCCGGGCGATCGATTCCGCCGGGTCCCAGCCTTCCTTGTAAGGCCGGTTCGAAGTGACGGCGTCGTAAACGTCGCATACCGCGCTCATGCGGGCGATCAGCGAAATATTCTCCGCGGCAAGTCTGTCGGGATAGCCCTTGCCATCGATGCGTTCATGATGGTGTCGGCAGACATCGAGGACGCGTTCGTTGTCGACGCCGCTCTCGAGCAGCATCTCATGTCCTCTTACGGGGTGCGACTTGATGATCGTGAATTCCTCGTCCGTGAGCTTGTCGGGTTTGTTGAGGATGTCCTGCGGCATGGCGGCCTTGCCGAGATCGTGGAGAAGGCCAGCCATTCCCGCGTCGCGGCAGGTTGCGTCATCGAGACCAAGCTGCCGGCCCAGCGACACCATCAGCGCGCAGACCGACACCGAATGCATATAGGTGTATTCGTCCGCCAGCTTCAGCCGACTGAGGCTGATCAGCGCATCGGCGTTGCGATCCACGGATTCGACGATGTCGTTGACGAGCGGCTTGCAGTCGCTGGCGTTGACCGCATTCCCCATGCGCGCTTCCGCGAACAGGGATTTGACCACGGTCTTCGAACGCTTCAGGACGTTTGACGCATTCTGCAGCTCGTCCGCCATCGACTTGCGTTCGCTCGTCCTTGCCGCTGGTGCGGGCGAGGCCGCTTGCTGGACGATTGGTTCTGCAGCCGCGACGTCATCGCCCTGGGACACGTCGATCCAGCATTCGGCTGCGCCGCAACCGCGGACGCGCGCCAGCGTTTCCTCATCCTTGATGAGAAAGCGGGTCTTCCACAAGGAATGATTGAGCCACCGTCCCTCGACAGAGTCGACGAACATCCCTGTCTGGACCTGCGATATCGCGATCTTCTTCAGCATCGGGCCCAAGACCAATAGTCATGCCTTATGAGGTGTTCGCGTTTCCCGCGCGCGTCTTCATGCGCTTCGCAGCCTGCATCGGCAGGACTGGTCGGAAAATGAGGGTCCTGCCGCGTGGATTTTTGCGAACTGGCTCTCAGGAGCGGTGTTGCAGATGCCGCGTCGGTGCACGGCGCACCGGGAAAAAAGGCCGCGCGTTACTCCGCGATTTCGGTCAGGCGGAACGCGTTGCAGGCTGTAGTGGAGTTTCCCGAGCCCTCGAGCCTCCAGTCGAGTCGATGGCGGATGAACGGGCTATGCACCGGCGCGTGCGGCTTCAGTTTTCCATGCTCGTCCCAGTCTTCCGCCGCGTTGAACTGAATGGCCGGAATCGCATCGAGGTTCGCCAGCTGCGCGCGGTAACTGTGCAGTTGCTCGTCGAGACGCCGCCTCTGCGCGACTGCAGCTTCACTCGTAAGTCCGCCGAGGACGCCTGTGATGAGGAACGGCTCGAGCACCTAAACCAAGTAGTAGCGAGTAGTTGATGGGCCAACGAATCAGCCGGCCCGGCGTCGAAGTACGACCGGCGAGGATGATTCTCTCACTGGCTCGCCGCCCTCGCATCCACGAGCTTCGGTTCGCGCTTCACGGCAGGGCGTCGAATTTCCTGCCGTAGCGTCGGCCGGCGCTTGCGCTGTCGCAACTCGATAGACTCCCAGCGTCCCTTCGAAATCGAGCGCTGCATGCCTTCGATGATACGCACGTCTGCAAGACCCTCTTCGCCCGATGGCTCGGGATCGCGGCCGTTGAGAATGCAGTTCGAAAAGTACAACAGCTCTGGTGCGAACTGATCGCTCTTGCCGAACTTCTTCTTCAGCAGGCGCCCGCCGACTTTCATCTCGTACGCGAGTCCTTCGGCATATTCGTAGGCCGGGTCCATCGTGAGGCTGCCTCGCGCACCAGTGATCGTGTAAGTAGAGCGGTCGGTGGCGCCGAAGCTGCACGTGAAGGTCGCCAGCCGATCGTCCCTGAAGCGCATGGCGCCGACCACGGTTTCATCGATGTTGCGAAAGCGGCGGTCGGCGGTTCGCGTGGCTGTCGCCCAGACCTTGATCGGGTCCTCGGCGAAGCAATAGCGCGCCGCGTTGATGCAGTAGATGCCGATGTCGTACAGCGGTCCGCCGCCCTCGGACGTCGGTCTGAGGCGGATGTTGTCTTCGCTCACCTGCATCGAGAAATCGGAGCTGAAGAAGCGCAGCTCGCCGAGCTTGCCCGTGCGCGCATGTTTCGCCGCTTCGAGGTTGGCCCGTTCGAAGTGCAATCGATACGCGATCATCAGTTTGACGTTCGCATCACGGGTTGCACGGATCATCGCTTCGCATTCACGCGCGGTCACGGCCATAGGCTTTTCGCACAATACATGCAGCCCAGCGCGTGCAGCCCGAACCGTGTACTCCTTGTGCATATCATTTGGCAGGGCGATGTAGACCGCATCGATGTCCCCACTCGCGAAGAGCTCATCGACATCGCTGTAGTCGCACAGTCGTTGCACGCCATAGCGGCGGCCCAGTTGCCGCAGCTTCTTCTCCTCGCCGGAGACCAGGGCCGCCAGCACGCTGTTGCGGCCGGCATGCCTGAAGGCCGGCAATACCGCAGCCTGAGCGATGTGACCCAGACCTATGACGGCATAGCGCACGGCTCTTCTGCGAGAGGCGCTTGTGCGTGTGCGAGAACGTCCGCGCGGCATGTGTGCTCTCCAGTGAAAGATCTCTTCGTTCACCGATGAAGGCATCAGCGAACGCAGGAGTTCCGCTGCAGATTCCGCGCAACGCAGACAGACGGCGGGGGCGTTAGTGATCGCGCCGCCATCGCGGCGGCAACCGCAGTTCGTTCTTCATCACTGCGTCAAGATAACGGTAGACCCGCTCGGCGTCGGGCGTGCGAAGCAACTCAACGGGATTGGCGCCTAGCGCCTGATTTGGACCGCCGAAGCCACGCTCGTGCGCGTTCTGTCGTTCCGACCAAAGACACCAGCGTGCGAAATAGTCCGACGATCCTGAGCGCGCTCGCCCACTCCTGGCGCTGTGGATCCAGAACACGCGCGCCCGACTGCAGGCTCGCTACGTCTTCGGAAGACGCCTGCAGCAGTGATGCAAGATCTGCCGACAGCCCTAGTTCCTCTGCGGCGCGTAGCAGCGCCTTCGTGAGCAGGGCTGGCGAGGTGGTGGCGCGTTCAATCATGGATCATCGTGCCCGGTGGTGAGGTCGCTTGCAGACGCACGAACCCGCGGCCCGGCGCCGAAGTACGACGCTCAGTAGATGCTCACACCTGACGCTGCAGCCATCGTGCAAGTCGATCCCTGGAAGTTCCAGCTCGATTTGATTGGACGCGCTTTCGAGGCGCAACCGGCGCAACCGCGGTAGTCGCCGTGGCCGAGCGCCGGGAAATCCCAATGATGTCGAACCCTTGTGCGAGTCACATCGTTAGCCATCCTGATCGTGTCGTTCGCCGAGCGCTAGTCCGAACGCTGCTGAGCGGTGACGTGGGCGCTGTGGAGTTCATCATGCTGAAACAAGAGAGCACTCGCCGTGATTTTCTGAAGAATGCTGGCGCAACAGCCTTCGGGGTTTCGGCCGCGCGCGCCGTCGCAGCCGCTGAAACCCCGGCTCGTTACGAGGCGCACGCGCGTTCAGAAGCCGCGCGACGGTTTCCGCAGGGATTTCTCTGGGGCGTCGCCACCTCGGCGTATCAGATCGAAGGCGCTGTCCACGAGGACGGCCGCGGCCCGTCGATCTGGGACACATTCGCGCATACCCCGGAGAAAATCTGGGACAAGTCGAACGCGGACGTCGCTTGTGATCACTACCATCGATACAAAGAAGACGTGCAGTTGATGAAAGCGCTCGGGGCGAAAGCCTATCGCTTTTCAATCGCATGGCCCCGCGTGTTTCCGCGCGGAACGGGCGCGCCGAATCCGAAGGGGCTCGACTTCTACAATCGATTGATCGACGAACTGCTGGCTAACGGCATACAACCCTTCGCGACGCTCTATCACTGGGACTTGCCGCAGGCGCTGCAGGATCGCGTCGGCGGCTGGGAGTCGCGCGATACGGCCAAGGCGTTTGCTGATTACGCAGGTTACGTCGCGCAGCGCATCACCGACCGCGTGCACCACGTCATCACGATCAACGAATTCTATTCGTTCGTGGAGGGCGGATACGGCGTCGGTTTCATCGCTCCCGGACTGAAGCTGCCGCTGGGCCGCCTGCACCAGGCTCGGCATCACGCCGTGCTCGCACATGGCCTCGGACTGCAGGCGATCCGCGCGAGCGCAAAGCCAGACACGAAGGTCGGGCCGGCGGAGAACATCACCATCGCCGTACCGGTCGTCGAGACGCCTGAGCACATCCAGGCGGCCGAACGCGCGACGCGCGAGATCAACGCCGCATATCTGACTGTGATGTTGGAAGGGCGCTATACCGATGCCTACCTGAAAGCGGCCGGCGCGGACGCACCCAAGGTCACCGATGACGACCTGAAGGCGATCTCCTCCCCGGTCGACTTCGTCGGGATCAATGTCTACACGCCGCAGCATTTCGTGCGCGCTTCCGAGGAAGATCCTGGCTATGTCCTCGTCCCGTTTCCCAAGGCGTACCCGCACATAGCGGTGGAACGCTTGCGGATCAGTCCCGAGGCGCTGTACTGGGCGCCGCGGCACCTTGCCAGGGTGTGGGGCGTGAAGGACATCTACATCACCGAGAACGGCTGCGCCGCCCGCGACGTGATGACCGCCGAAGGACGGGTTGACGATATCGACCGCATCATGTTCCTGCGCAACTACCTGATGCACCTGCAACGAGCAACCGACGATGGCGTCCCGGTGCGCGGTTACTTCCAATGGAGCCTGATGGACAATTTCGAATGGACCGCCGGCTACGCCGATCGCTTCGGCCTGCACTATGTCGATTACCAGACACTGAAGCGGACGCCGAAGCTGAGCGCGACGTTTTATCGAGAGACGATTGCTCGAAACGCAGTCGTCTAGTCGAGAGCACGAACCGCACGATGCGCCGAGCCCGTCGTGCGGGCTGTGTCCGCATTGCTTCGCCCAACAAGTAATTACGGTGGGCGAAGAGTCTATGGCGGCGAGATCGCTTTCGTTTGCAACAGCTTCATGAGGCCATGTATCCATGCCGGCCTTCTGTCACGATGGTGTTCTTATCACCTTGCACACTGACACCGTGCGCCCCTGCGACGTGAGATACGCATGCGAATGAGTCGCCGGCTTGCTGTTCTATCGCCGCTCGCCGTCTTGTCAGCGTGTTTTTCGACCGGCTCGCTCAATGACGCACGCGACTGCGCGCACTGTCCGGAGATGGTGGTAGTGCCGGCGGGCACGGCGATTCTAGGCGCTGCCGCCAACGATCGGCTTCGCAGCGCCGACGAAATGTCCAGAACGCACTTTTGTTATTCGCGAACCCTTCGCGATCAGCCGATACGAGATTACCCGTGACCAGTATGAGGCGTTCGTGCGCGCGACGAATCGCGCCGTCCATGGCGATTGTCTCAGCGACCGTGTTCAGCGCGGCAGCTGGGTGATCGAAGCAGGCGTCACCTTTCGCGATCCCGGGTTTTCGCAGACCGGCGATCATCCCGTGGCCTGCGTGAATTGGGACGAAGCTCGGGCCTATGTAGCGTGGCTGAATACGCAGACGCACGGCGGGTATCGCCTGCTCACGGAAGTTGAATGGGAATACGTGGCGCGCGCCGGCGCATCGCAGAATGGCGCGTATCCGTGGGGTGACGATCCGGCCGAGGGTTGTTCGGTTCGCCAATGGTTTCGACCAGACCACGATGGCGACGTACGCGGGCATGGACATCTCTGGTTACAAAGTCTTCGACCCACTGAGCTGCGCAGATGGCTGGCTCAATACGGCGCCCGTCGGCTCGCTGGCCCGCAACGAGTTTGGCGTGCACGACATGATCGGCAACGTCTCCGAATGGGTGGAAGACTGCTACAGCTCCTCGCACGATGTCCTCTCGGAGTCGGGTTCACCGCCGACAACAGAGACCGCGTGCTCACGCCGCATGGCCAAGGGCGGATCGTGGGCACACTGGCGCACAATCTGCGTACGGCGGAGCGCTTTTCGTATTCCGCCACGCACCGCGATGACTCAATCGGCATCCGCGTGGCGAAGACGTTGCGCTGACAATAAACGCGAAGACTTTCACCGCCTGTTGAGCCGCTTAGCGCCGGGTGTGCAAGGTTGCGGGATGGCAAGGCTGCGAGCGCGTCGAGGACTCGATCGCTGCAGGCGCCTTGCTCTGCGAGACTTGCAGTCCTGCAAACCTGATACTCCTCCAGCCAGCTCCTCTCCGAGTAGCGAGGTGGTAGCTTCGCCCTCGGCGAGCAGACAGGTGCATCACCACCTGGAGGAGCTGACCATGAAACTCTACTGCGGGATTGATCTGCATTCCAACAACCATTGGTTGACGATCATCGACGAGCAGGATGGTCGTCTGGTGGAGCGGCGCTTACCCAACGATTTGTCGGTGACGCTGCAAACACTTGAGCCGTATCGCAGCACGCTGAGCGTGATTGCGGTGGAGTCGACATTCAATTGGTATTGGCTGGTCGATGGTCTGATCGAAGCGCAGGCTATGATACTACGAGCGCAAATCGCGACAGCGCAATCGCATCGTTGCAATCAGGGCGATCGCACACAAACTCGCGCGCGCCTGTTACTTCATTCTGCGTGATGAGGTGCGATTCGACGCGGACAGACTGTTCAAGAGCTGAACAGGGGCAGCGACGGTGAAACCCGCTCCGTGCATGGCGAAACCACCAAACCCGATTGGCCGCCGTCGCCTGCCCCCTTGCTCCAATGATCGAAACTTCGATGCGCCCACGGCCCGACCCCCGACTGCCTGGCGTGCGTGCGAACGCCCAGCCCGACAACCTGTACTCCACCTGGACGGCCCGTGGAACCAACGAGTGTCTGGGGCTTACTCGACTAAGCCAGGGGCCTGCAAGCCTGACAGACTTTGAGCCTTGATCCTGACTGGGTGGCTGGTGCGCATCGGATGCGACACCTTACGAATGACACGACGGATGCGGATCTTAGGTCGATCATTTGTTTAACGATGGCGCGAAGCGCGCATCGAAAGAGGACATTCGTGCTATTTGACAACCGCTGGCTGATGGGCGGCACGGTGGACTCTCGCTGATGCGTTTCCCGGTTTGCCGGCCCGGCACGCGAGACGCTTCATGACGAACGTTTGACGCCGCTCGGCACGAGCGATGTGGAGTTGCCCGTCTTCGACAAAGCCCGAGCTTGTGCAGGACATCATCAAACGTAAGGGCAAGACGTGAGGGCTTCGAGGTTGCGCTGCTCCGCCGAACTCAGTTTATTGCGAATGCCTGCGGCGATATCATCGCAGCCCCACAGTCGGAGGAGTACGTCATGATCAGAATCGGATGGCTAACGGCCTGCGCTGCTGTTTCATGCTTGAGTATTCAGATCGCTTCCGGCGCCGAGGATGCAAAGGCCCCGACACCCACTGCCGAGCACAAGCGACTCGGCTATTTCGTCGGCACATGGACCACGGAAGGCGAGATGCAGCCCAGCGAGATGGGCCCCGGTGGCAAGTTCAAGGGCACGGATAAATGCACCTGGTTCGAGGGCGGATTCGCCGTCGTGTGCAATTCCGAAGGAACGAGCTCCATGGGGCCGAACAAGAGCCTCGGGATCCTGGGCTACAGCCCCGAGGAGAAGGTGTACACCTATTCGGGCGTCGACAGCTCAGGCATGACGATGACGACGGTCCCGCGCGGAAAGATACAGGGCGATACGTGGACGTATCACGACGAAAGCATGATGGGCGACAAGAAGGT
Source organism: uncultured Gammaproteobacteria bacterium (assembly GCA_963723505.1). Taxonomy (GTDB): domain Bacteria; phylum Pseudomonadota; class Gammaproteobacteria; order Steroidobacterales; family Steroidobacteraceae; genus Steroidobacter. The sequence goes on along the minus strand of CAVRQU010000007.1, from coordinate 19,615 downwards.
CAAGTCGCGTGTCGTGATCAAGGAACTCTCGCCCACGCAGTACACGTTCAAGATGGATTTTCAGAACCCTGACGGAACGTGGGCAACGGCCATGGAGAGCAAGAGCACGAAGACGAAGTAGGATCGAACAAGCATCCTTGAACTTGCATACGTTTCCGCGGAAACGTTTCTCTTTCTCAATCCCTCCTCCGGTCGCCGTGTGCAGATCGGGGAGGGCGGACGTGCCGGCCTTCGGGTGGTTACAGATAGCGCGTCTCCGCAGGCGGCGACTGGAAGTCGTCATTGCGACCATCGACGTACATGACGGGCAGCGCGGCGAGTTCGGCATCCGGGACATTCTCCAGAGAGCTCACGACGACGGCGACGAACTCTTTGACCGTCAGGCCCGATGCCACGTCCGAAGGACTTGATGCCGCAGTGCTTGCAGAACAGATGGTGGATGCGTCTGGCGCCGAACTGATAGTCGCTGAGCGCGTCTGCCCCGCTCAGCAGTCGGAAATCCTTACCATCGAGGGCGACCAGCCAGGCTCGCGCCTTGCTGCAAACCGAACAATTGCACTTGAGCGTGCCCAGGCTCAGATCCATGTCGGCTTCATAGCGAACCGCGCCGCAGTGACAGCCGCCCGAATAAGTCTGCTTCATGAGGTTCTCTCCGCTGGAACCAGTAAGAAGACGGATGAGCGCGCAGCAGACCGACAAATGGATTTGCCGGGAACCGGCGTTCAGGCTTCATCGTTCCGCTCGACCTGTCGATTCTTACTTCCGCATCGCGAAGGCGAAGACAGCGATCGCGAATCGCTCCTCTGGAAGGGCCAGTTCAGAGTGTTCACTGCATCGAGGAACCATCGAGCTTGATCCCGCGTGCTAGGCCTGTCGGTATTGCGGCTTGCCAGTCGTCTTTCCTCTGTCGGGCTGGAAAATCAGCTCGCTACTGCGGCGCGTCATGTTGTCGGCGCCGTAACACTGACCATTACACTGACGTGGAGTTGTTTATGAAGAAATTCCTGGCCATCTATACCGGTACGGCGGCGGCTATCGAGAAGTGGAAGGCGATGGATGAAGCGAAGCGCAAAGAGCGCGAGCAATCCGGGATGAAAGCGTGGGGAGACTGGATGGCGGCCAACAAGGCGGCCGTTGTCGACCAGGGAGGCCCGCTTGGAAAAACGAAGCGTACGTCGGCGCAAGGCGTCTCTGACATCAAGAACAGCATGACCGGATACGTGATTGTCCAGGCTGAGTCTCATGAAGCTGCTGCGCGGATGTTTGAGAAGCACCCGCACTTCACGATCTTTCCGGGCGACTCGGTCGAGATCATGGAGTGTCTGCCGATCCCCGGACAGTAAACGGCGCAGACGCCTTGTTGGACGGCGCGCTTTCTGAATCGTCGAGTGACGACGTGTACAGTGTGACGCGCCTGGTGTGAACGGGGTGAACGCGGCGGCTGCCGCTACACGTCACCCGTCACACCTTGCACATCACATGGCGTTTACTCCGCGCCTTTCCGCTTCGACGGCACGAACTCTTCCATGACGGCCTTCTCCAGCAGATTGAACGGCAGGAGGCCCTGGCTAATGATGAAGTCGTGATACGGCTGCTCGCTGAAGTTGCCGGGCAGGGCGATTTCCACTCGTGTGCGCAAGGCGTTGAGTTTCGAATAGCCGTAGAAGTAGGCGGTCGCCTGGCCGGGCGCGTTGAATGTGTAGCGATCGACTTCCTGCTTCGCCATCGACTCGGACAACATCACTTCCTCCATCAGGAAGCGCTTCGCTGCGTCCGGCTCGATCATGCCGAGATTCAGCATCGGATCGAGGAAGGCGCGCGCTTCGCGCATCATGCGCATCTGCATGACGCCGAGCTGGCCTTCGAGCGGCAGGAACTCCTTCATCTGGGCCTCGGCGTAGAGCGCCCAGCCTTCGACATTGGCGCTGTTGAATGCGAACACCACGCGCGCCGTCGACACGCCGCGTTCCAGCATCGCGGCGAATTGCAGCTCATGCCCTGGCCGGGCCTCGTGCGCAGTGAGCGTCCACGCGATGGCGTCATAGTTGAAGTCGTCCATCTCCGCCCCGGGTTTGGCGTTGGGATTCTTCGTGGGCAGCACGAACTCCGCCGGCTCGCCGGTATTGCCGACCAGTCGGGGCGGATCGATGTGCGGTGCGGGCTGGGCGGCGGATTCGGCTTCGGTCGCGAGACGAATCGCCGCGTCGCGCTCCGGGAGGGTCACGATGCGCTCGCGACGCACGATCTCTTCGATCGCCTTGAGGCGGTCTGTGTACAGCTTCAACAACTGATCGTCCGGAATGCGCTGCTTTTTGAGCTCGCGAATGACGTCGCGATAGTCGTTGACGCTCCACTTGCGCTGCGCGGCGATGGCGCGCGCAATCGAGTCCATTTCGCTGCGTGACTGTACGTAGTTCGCCGAGGCGCGATCGATCAGCTCGCGCGGATCCATCTCGACGCCAAACGCCTTGAGATTGTCGGCATAGATCTCGGCGGGCAACTGGCTCGTCTTGCGCGCGCGCGGCAGGACAGTTCCCTTGATCCACGCGCCGTATTCGTCGATCTGGCGACGCAGGGCCCCCATATCTTTCTGCCAACCCTTGAGGCCGCTCTTCTTCATCAGCTCTTCGATGCCGTCGACGTAGCGCGTCTGGTTATCGAGATATTGCTGCGCTTCGACCACCCACGGCCCGAGCAGCGCAGGGTTGGCCGCCGCCTCCTCGTACCGCGCGCGCGCCAGCCTGGTGATCGGCTCATAACCTTTCTCCGCGCCGACGTAGCGCTTTAGACGCGCGACCGCCGCCTTTTGTCGCTCCTTCGGAACGCGGTCGTCGATCAGATTCTGAAAGCCGGTGAACATGACCTGCGGCACGTCGTAGAACGGCAGCATGTATTTGCGATTGATCTCAGACGTCGTCCGCCGATCGCGCGCGGCGTCAATGAGAATGTCGATATCCTGTTGCACGCGCGGGTCGGTCGTCGTCGCGTGGATGGACTCCAGTTGCTTCGCAGCCGCTTCGAGATCCGCTTCCTGTCGCTCGAGAAACCGGGGCTTCAGGTCGGACACGTCGTCGTCATACCCTTCGACGCCGAGCAGCGTCGCGTACTCAGGCGCATAGCGCGCCGTCACATCGAGAAGAATCTGCGAATTGCGATTGCTCGCGGCGATCCAATCTGCGTCGGCTGCCTGGACGGACAAAGCAACCAAAGCGACAACGATGACGAGCCAGCGGTTCATGGGAAGGATCCTTTCGCCAACGCAGCAGGGGCGGGGAGTCTCGCCGATCGAAGGCGAGTTCGCCACTGCCGGCTCACTCGAGTTGAGGGACGGACGATTGTCGGGAGCGACGCTGCGGCGAAGGGCGCACCGGGCAAGGACAACTCTGCTGCACGGGATGTGCGAATGCCCGGTCCATGGACGCACTGGAGCGGCTCCTGAAGGCGACTGCGAACGCCTGCCGGCAGAAGACGAGCCGGAGACCTGGCCGCACACACAACGGGTGTCTTAGAGCGTGCCGCCGTAGAGGGCGAACGTCCCCAGCCAATGACTGCCGACGTAGTGCTCGCTCGTAACCGCGGCGAGAGCGGCGTCGCGATGCTCAGTTGAGGCTTTGCGCAGCGCCGTGATGCGGCGATCCCGCTCAGGCAGTCCCCTTGCGACGCCTTCGAGCATCCATGCCCGGCTGAGATTGAGCCCGTCGAGATGCGCGAGCTTGGGATCGCTGCGATCGGTGACTTCAGCCGGACGCAGCCAGTTCGTCGATGCATCGCGCGCGATCTGCGGCAGAAATTCACCGAGCCACTCCGCGAATGCGCGCGGGTCGAGAACGCGCCGCATGAAGTCCGCCTCTGCGAGACACGGCGACAGGAAGTCCTGGCCCGACGGTTCGTAGACAAGGGGACATGCCCGATCCTGCGCATAGAACTGCTGCGCTTTTTCTTGCAGCAGCCGCTGCATGTCGGCGTCGCCGGCAAGCTTCGCCCAATCCCAGACCAGCCCGAATGCAGAACGCCGTCTGATCGTGCTCACCCTCGCGGATCGGATAGCGAAGGTTCGGCAACCATTGCTTCAGGCGAGCGGCGGCCTCGCTTTCCAGCGGTGCGAGAGCCTTCGACCACGCGCGCGCCTGCGGATCGTTCCAGGCGCGCAACTCAGCCGCCAACTGCAGCAACCAGGCGAGACCATACGGGCGCTCGAAGGAAGTGCGGCCTGCGCCGCGCAGATACGCCGCTTCGATCGCGATGTGCTGGTCGGTCAGGCTTCGTGCGAGTGCGGTGCGCGCCTGCGTGGCGATTGGCGCGTCGGGAAACAGTCGCGCGACGCGCGCCAGCAGCCAATGCCCATGTACGGACGAATGCCAGTCGTAACAGCCGAAGAAAGCGGGCGTCAGTTCGCGAGGCGGCTTGACGTCTGCATCGCTCTGCAGGACGTGCGCAATCTTGTTCGGATACTCGCGATGCACGCACTCGAGCGCGAGTTGCGCGAAGCGCGCCGCGGATTCAGCGTCGAGCGAATCCGCATTCGCCGCCGGCGCCAGGCCGGCGAGCATCAACGCACCGAGAAACACAGGAGGGGCCTTCGGCCGCATCCGGTCGACGATGCTGGAAAGAGCCGCAAAAGCCCGCAAAAGAGAGTGTTGAATGTTCGGCAACCCGGCTGCCTGATCCGGGAACAAACCAAAGCGAGCTTTCTCAATTTCGTTGCTTTCAGTATTTCCTTCTTGCGGTCTTTTGCGGCTCTTCATCTCGCGCCTGCCTTTGTCTTCGCACTACGAACGCCTCAGCCACTTCAGCCCACCCAGGCAAGGATGAGCCGAGAGACGCACCAGGCTGTCGCCCAGGGTAGCTTGCCAGAAACCAAGGTCGCGGATTGTGTACGAGCTGCTGATGCAGTCGGCGTGCTGGCGCGATGAATGCTCGCCGCAAAGACCTTGCGCTGCGACAACTGTATACGCAGGGCTGTACTGCCGCCTTTACCGGGGTTCTGCCGCTGCTTGCAGGTCGCGCTAGCCCTTACACTTCGCGTCCTTTCCTTCCTGATCCGATGTGAGGCGCCATGACCTGGACGCTGTCCCAGCGTGCGCAGAAGCTGACCAGCTCTGCCATTCGTGAAATCCTGAAAGTCACCGAACGACCCGAAGTCATCTCCTTTGCGGGCGGGCTGCCGTCGCCGGACACGTTTCCTGTCGAGCGCTTGCGGGCTCACACCGATGAAGTGCTCAGGACCACGCCGACGCCGGCGCTGCAGTACGGACCGACGGAAGGCTACGCGGCGCTGCGCGAGTGGATCGCGAATCGCCATTCGACCGCGAGTATGCGAATCGACCCGGCGAACGTGCTGGTGACGACGGGATCGCAGCAGGCGCTCGATCTGCTCGGCAAGACGCTCATCGACGCCGGTAGCCGCGTGCTCGTGGAGACGCCGACTTATCTCGGCGCGCTGCAGGCGTTCTCGTTGTGCGAGCCGCAGTTCGTCTCCGTGCCGTCAGACGATCACGGCCCGCTGCCGGCGGCGATGACGTCGCAGTTTCTCAGCGGGGCGCGGTTCATGTACTGCCTGCCGAACTTCCAGAATCCGACCGGACGGCGTATCCCGCTCGCCCGTCGTCAGGAGCTCATGAAGATCGCAGCGGACGCCGGGTTGCTCGTTCTCGAGGACGATCCATACAGCGCACTCTCCTATTCGGGCGACGTGCTGCCGTCATTGCTGTCGATGAATCCGGACAACGTCGTGCACATGGGTTCATTCTCGAAAGTGCTCGCGCCCGGTTTGCGCGTCGGCTACCTGATCGCGCCGCAGGCGTTGCATCGCAAGCTCGTGCAGGCGAAGCAGGCCGCGGATCTGCACACGCCGAGCTTCACGCAACGCATCGTGTATGAGACGGTGAAGGACGGTTTCCTCGACACGCACATCCCGACGATCCGTACGCTCTACGCGCAGCGCTGTCACTCGATGCTCAAGGCGATGGACGAGTACTTCCCCGCCAGCGCGAAGTGGAACCGGCCCGAAGGCGGCATGTTCATCTGGGTGCAGTTGCCGGCCGGAGTCGACAGTTTCAAGTTGCTCGATGAGGCGATTGCGCAGAACGTCGCCTTCGTTCCCGGCGGACCGTTCTTCGCCAACGACCCGCAGCTCAACACATTGCGTCTGTCGTTCGTAACGGTGCCGCCGGACAAGATTCAGAAAGGAATCGCAGTGCTCGGAGCGCTCTTGAAGAAGCGGATAGCGGATGGCGGATAGCGGTTGGTCAGAGCGCGTTCGCGGCAGATTCCCTCACCCGCGCTGTGCGCGACCTCTGCTGCACAGGGATGTGCGAATGCCGCGGGTGCATGGACCCACTGGAGCGGCTGCCTACGGAGAGGTGATTGCGAAGGCGCTCAGCGCATCCTTTCGCCTCTCCTGAGGGAGAGGCCGCCCGAAGCGCGGGTGAGGGATTTCTGACCAATCACGAATCACGAGTCACGAATCACCTCTTATCTGTATCCCTTCGCTTGCAGCGAAAACAGATGCGCGTAATGGCCGTTTACGCGCATCAACTCTTCGTGGCTCCCGCGTTCGATGATGCGGCCGTCCTGGATCACCACGATCTGATCCGCCATGCGCACCGTCGAGAAGCGGTGCGAGATCAGAATCGCGATGCGCCCCTTTGTGAGCGCGCGGAAATGCTCGAAGATGATCGCCTCGGCGCCGGCGTCCATGGCCGCGGTCGGCTCATCGAGCACCAGAATGTCGGCGCGTGAGCGCATGAATGCGCGTGATAGTGCGATTTTCTGCCACTGCCCGCCGGAGAGTTCGCGGCCGTCGTTGAACCATTTTCCGAGCGGCGTGCGGTAACCCTGCGGCAAGGTCTCGACGATCGGCGCCGCCATGCCTTTCTCGCCTGCATCGCGCCAGCGCTCCTCGTCTTCGAAGTGCTGCACATCGCCTGCGCCGATGTTCTCGCCCAGCAGGAGCTGGTAGCGCGTGAAATCCTGAAAGATGACGCCGATGCGATCGCGCAGCGCGGCCTCGTCCCATTCACGCAAATCCTGACCGTCGAGCGTGATGCGGCCGGAGGTCGGGTGGTACAGCCGCGTGAGCAGCTTGATCAGGGTGGTCTTGCCTGACCCGTTCTCTCCGACCAGCGCGAGCGACTCGCCAGGCCGGATATGCAGGTTGATACCGATGAGCGTCGGTTGTTCGGCGTCCGGATACTGAAAGCTGACGTTCTCAAAGCGAATGCCGTCGTCTGGTTGCGGGCCGCGGACCGCAGCGCCCCTGTCTGCGTCCGCCGGCGTTTCCAGGTATTCGTAGAGCGTCGACAGATAGAGGTTGTCCTCATACATTCCGCCGACCGCTGACAGGATTGCCGAAACCGCGGACTGACCCTGTCGGAACAGCATCAGGTACATCGTCATCTGGCCGAGCGTGATGCGCGCAGCAATCGCGGAAAGCGCGATCCACGCGTATGCGCCGTAGAGCGTGGCCGTCGCGATGAGTCCGAGGAAGAAGCCCCATACGTCGCGGCGCACCGTGAGGTCGCGATCCTCCTTGTAGAGCTTGCGAAAAATATTCCGATAGCGCTCCAGAAACAGCGGACCGAGCCCGAAGAGCTTGACCTCCTTCACATGGTCCTCGCGCGCCAGCACCGTTTCCAGATAGAGCTGCATGCGCGTTTCGGGTGAGCGCCACAGGAACAATCGAAACTTGTCGCCGGAAAATTTCGCTTCCGCGAGAAACGCAGGCAGGCCCGCAAGGATCAGCACCGCGACCGCCCATGGCGAAAACGAGATGAGCAGTGCGCCGTAGCTCACTAACGACACCCCGTTCTGCGCAAGGCCGAACGTGCGCATGACGAGCGACAGCGGTCGGCTCGACGCTTCACGCCGCGCGCGCGTCAGCTTGTCGTAGAAATCCGAGTTCTCGAAATGCGTGAGCTCGAGGGTGAGGGCCTTCTCCAGGATCATCACGTTCACGCGCTGACCGAGTTGCGCCCGCAGCAGCGACTGACACAACGAGATGCCGCGCTGGGCGCCCGCGATGGTCGCAACCAGCAGACCTTCGGCTGCAACGAGCACGAGCGCCTGACGAGACAAGGCGATGCGCGCCGCGTCCTGAGCCTGGATCGCCGCGACGACAGCATCGACGATCAGGGCGCCGACATAGGCGACCGCTGCGGGCAGAGCCCCTGCGATCAGCGTCAGCAGGGCGAACGTGAGCGTGAGCGGACGACTGGTCGTCCAGACAAGTTCGATTGCGCGCCGGCTGTAACCGAACACGCCGAGAAAGCCGCGCGTCAGATCAGGCTTGGACGTGCCGGGCCGGCGGGGAGGATTCATGCTGAAGAAGAAGTGATTGGTGACTCGTGACTAGTGACCAGTGAGTCGCGAATAGTGAGATTGTCACTTAGCGGTAGCGTGGCGTCATCTGCTTCCTACGAGTTTGCTTGTTCCCGGAGGACAGAACAGAATCGTTGAGAGGGCGCTTTGCCCGCCCTAAGCGGCAAGCGCCCAACCGTGATGTTGTAATGAGCGATCAGCAGAACAAGGGTTCACCTGAAACGCCGCAAAGTCCGCCGCCGCCCGCGAGCGAGAAGCGCTCCGGTCGCGTGGCGTTCGACGAGCGCGGCAACTCGGTGTGGGAATGGCAGCTCGAAACGGGCGTCTATAGCAGAGACGTCAGCACACAGAAGCTGAAGAAGCTGGAACTCGGCGACCTGTCAATCGCTGAGACGGCGGCCCACAAGCGCCCGCCAGGCCTCGGGGATACGAAGGCGCCGATGCCGGGCGGCGGATTCAATCCTTACGACAACTCTCCGCAGACGGGCGGCGGGTTTAATCCGTACGACAACGCGAAGGCGCTCGGCAAGAAGTTTCAGCCGACCCCGCCGACTCAGCCGGCGCGCAAGCCGACAGATCTGAAGAAGCTCGAAGAATGGATGAAGATGAAGAAGCGCATTCAAGAGAACAACGACGAGGACTGACCCTCACCCCAGCCCCTCTCCCTCGAGGGAGAGGGGTCATATACGTTTCGCCTCTCCCTGAAGGGAGCCGTTCCGGCGCATCGCCGCTCCTGCGCATCCATGCGCCCACGGCATTCGCACATCCATGTGCGTCACATGCGCCCGCGGCATTCGCACATCCGTGTGCAGCAGAGGTCGGACGCCAGTCCGGGTGAGGGCTATTCCGGCGCGTAGATCTGATCGAACACTCCCTTGTCCGCGAAGTGCACCTTCTGCGCGTTGGCCCAGCCGCCGAAATCCTGGATCGTCACGAGGTTCAGTTTCGAAAACTGTGTCGCGTGTTTCGCGGCGACCCGGGGATCGATCGGACGATAGTAATTCTTCGCGATGATCTCCTGAGCCTCCGGCGAATACAGGTGGTTCAGGTATTCCGTCGCGACTTCGCGCGTGCCGCGGCGCAGGACGACCTTGTCGACGACTGCCACCGGCGGCTCGGCGAGAATGCTGAGCGACGGCGCGACGAGCTCGACCTTGTCGGGGCCCAGCTCCTTGATGGAGAGGAACGCTTCGTTCTCCCAGGCGAGCAGCACATCGCCAATGCCGCGTTGTACGAACGTCGTCGTTGAACCGCGCGCGCCGGTGTCGAGTACGGGCACGTTCCTGAACAGCTTGCGCACGAAGTCCTTCGCAGTCGCCTCCGAGCCTCCCGGCTGCTTCAACGCCCACGCCCACGCGGCCAGATAATTCCAGCGAGCGCCGCCGGAAGTTTTCGGATTCGGCGTGATTACGGACACGCCGGGCTTGATCGAGATCACCCCAGTCGCGGATACCTTTCGGATTTCCCTTGCGCACAAGGAACACGATCGTTGATGTGTAGGGCGCGCTGTTGTGCGGCAGCCGTGATTGCCAGTTGACCGGCAGCAGCTTGCCGGTCGTGGCCAGCGCGTCGATGTCGCCGGCGAGCGCGAGCGTCACGATGTCGGCGGGCAGACCGTCGATCACGGTGCGCGCTTGCTTGCCCGATCCGCCATGCGATTGCTTGATCGACACGTCTTCGCCGGTTTTTGCTTTCCAGTACCGCGCGAATTCCTTGTTGTACTCGTCATAGAGCTCACGCGTGGGGTCGTACGACACGTTGAGCAGGGATGTCGCGGCGAAGGCAGGCGCAGCGACGATCATCAGTCCGAGCAAGGCCGCCGCCAGCCGGCGGCGAGGCGTCTTGAATGTCATGTACAGAAGCTCCTCTTGGAACTGCGCACTCGTTTCAGAACGTGACCGCAAAGCGCGTGAAGAGCGCTTCCTCATCGGGCCGGTCGCCAGTCGCCGCACCGCCTTCGAAGCTCGTGACGTCATAGTTGAACGACCACTTGTAGTTCTGCGTCAGATACCAGTTGACGCCGACGCCCCACGCGCTCGCCTTGCTGGCGGCTGTCGCCGGATTTGCGAAAGAGTTGGCGCCGCCGGTGAACGCGTCGTCGTCGACGTCGAGTTCGTGATAGCGCGCGACGAACTCCCACGCGCCCCACGTCCTGTCGCCTGGCGAGAAGACCGAGCCCGGCGTGTAGCCTTTGAAGGCCTCGTCCTCACCAGTCGCGAACCAGGCGAGTTGCACCTGCCATGCGGTGTTGTCGAGCGTCGCCGAGAGCGTTCCCGCCGCAGGCGTCGCGCGCGTGACGTCCTGCGAAACGTTCACGTACTCCGCGAGCAACCCGAAGCTGCCGACGGAGTAATAGGCCTGCGGCGTCCAACGCAGGCGTTCGCCGTCCGCGAACGTTCCACTGGTCGCTGGCGTCGTTCCGGATGCCGCGGTCGAGGTTCGATAGCTGAAGAACGTTTGCTGTCCCGGCGTTCGATAAGAAGCCAGCAGCATGTTCGTCGCACTGCCCGTGGCGTCGACGTACGTTCCCGCCACGCCGAATCCGAGTCCGCGCAGCGCGAAGTTGTCGGAGTTGATGAACGGCTGGAAGTAGATGCGCGCCGCCCAATCGCCCGCCGTGTCGGTTTCCACATCGCCGATCGCATCGGAGCTGCCGCCGTCGCTCACTCCATTGAAATAACCGACGGAGTAGTTCACGACCCCACCGGCGACGTCGCCGCCGAGTTGTACGCCGAGATCGCGATTCGGCGCGAGGCTCGTCGGCAACCCGCGCTCGATGAAGCGCAAGTCGGATGCCGACACCAGCCGCTCGAGGCCGACCGGCACTTTGAATTTGCCCGCGGTCACGACGGCCCACGGCTGGAGGCGCGCAGCGACGAACGCGTCCTGGACGACTGTACGGCCGCCCGCGAAGTCGGGCGTGAAGCGAAAATCGAAAATGCCGTTGAACGTACCTTCGAGTGTCGGGCGCACGCGCCGCAGGATCCACGTGTCCGCAGTGTCGGGCGTCGCATCGTCGAGAAAGTAGCGCCCGTCGAAATGCAGCAGACCACGCAGTTTCACGGTGTTGGCGTTGTCGGCGGACGAGAGACTGAAGCCCTTCGGGCCCGCCTTCACAACAGGCGTCGAAGCGGTCGCCGTTTTCGCGGCTTCATCATTCAGTTCGAGCTTGCGCTCGAGCACGCGGATGTGCTGCTCCTGCGCATCGAGCTTCTGCTCCTGAGCGTCCAGTCGCCTGTGCAGGTCGGACAAGCCATCCTCCGCGCGCGCGCCGAGCGCCGTCATCGCGAGCACGCCGCTGACGACGGCGGAGAGGATATTCGTGCGTGACCCCATCGCCCTCTGTCGTTGTGAGATTTGCATACGTCTCCCGCGGGCAGCCAAGTCGAAGCCGCGCACAGCGCGCTAGCTCGACGCCATCGTACGAAAGGCGGACATGAGGGATCAGTCGCGCAGCAGTGACAAAGGGGTTACCAACACGGCGAGTTGGGTAGAGAACGCGGACCAGCCGCATCGGCAGGCGCGCCTTTCGACAGGCAAACCGATGGAATCGGCATGGGAGCGGGCGTCGCCGGCAGGCGCCAGCGTCCCCTCAGCGACTTGCCCTTCGGGGTTGTTGACTCGCCGCGAAGGCCCCAGTAATACTCCCTCGCGATGTATACGCAACCGCACGCAAGCCTGGGCCATTGGTGGCGACGCCTCTCATAACGGAGACGGCGCTGGATCTCGCGTAAGCGTATCGAACACCCCTGACGAATCCAGAAAACCCATCTCCGAATAGTCCGGGGATGGGTTTTTTTTCGCCGCTCCACCGGACTCGCAAGAGACCGGCCACCTCAAGGAGCACTGCTTGAAACCGCCATTTGACATCGCCGCCGACCTGGACACGCCAGTGTCGGCCTATCTCAAGCTCAAACCGTTTCGTCCGCGCTTTCTGCTGGAGAGCGTCGAGGGCGGCGAACGCCTCGCGCGGTATTCATTCATCGGCTTCGGCGATTGCCTCGAGGTCCGCCTTGATGAGCGCGGCCTGACGGTTGCGGGTGAAACGAGGGCCGCGCCAGCGACGCAGAGCGAACTGCTCGACGCGCTGCGGTCCGCCCTCGCGAAAGCGCCGCAACCGAGTCCCCAGATACCCGGCGTGCCGCTGCTCGGCGGACTGGTGGGCGTCGCTGGCTACGATCTTGTCCGGCGCTTCGAGCGCTTGCCGCCGCGTGTGCAGCTCAGTGAACCGACGCCCGAGGCCCACTATCTCGCGCCGCGCTCGTTGCTGGTTTTCGATCACCTGACGCGTGGCGTCGCGCTGCTGCACGCGGGCAGCGAGTCGGATCGGATCGCGTTGCGCCGGGACGTGATCGCCGCGTTACGCGGGGGGATTCCGGCAAACGGCAAGCGCATTCGCTATTCGCCGCCAGTCGGCAGTCTGAGCGACGCGGAATTCATGCAGGGCGTGCATCGCACCAAGGAGTACATCGCGGCGGGCGATGTGTACCAGCTCGTGCTATCGGTCCGGTTCGCGGGACAGTGCGAGCTCGAGCCGTTCGAAACCTATCGCGCGCTGCGGCTGCTGAATCCCTCGCCCTACATGTATTACTGCGATCTGGGCGATTGCGTCGTGGTCGGCTCTTCGCCGGAAGCGCTGGTGAAGCTTTCAAGGGGTCGGGCGCAGATGCGCCCCATTGCGGGAACGCGTCCGCGCGGCGATGACGCGGCGCACGATGCGCGTCTCGAGACCGAGCTCCTGGCGGATCCCAAGGAGAACGCCGAACACGTAATGCTCGTCGACCTCGCGCGGAACGATCTCGGCCGCGTTGCGCAGGCGGGCACGATCGATGTGAATCCCTATCGACACATTGAACGCTACAGCCATGTGATGCACATCGTGAGCGGCGTCAACGGCGCGCTCGCGAGCGGCAGGGACGCCTTCGATCTGTTCGCCGCCGCGTTCCCTGCGGGCACGCTCGTCGGCGCGCCGAAAGTTCGCGCAATGCAGATCATCGATGAACTGGAGCCGGTGCGCCGGGGCTTCTATGGCGGGACGGTGGGCTACTTCGGCACTGGCGGCGACATGGACCAGGCGATCACGATTCGTACGATGGTGTTCCGCGGCGATACGTACAGCTTTCAGGCCGGCGCGGGCATCGTCGCCGACAGCGTGCCGGCGACCGAGTATCAGGAAGTGCTCGCGAAGAGCGCCATCGTGCGCCGCGCGCTTGCGCTGGCGGAGGAGGGGCTATGAGCGCCGCACAGACCTCGAAGCCGCGCCTGCTGCTGATCGACAACTACGACTCGTTTACCTACAACCTGGTGCAGGCGTTCATGGTGCTGGGCGCCGACGTGCTCGTGCATCGCAATGATCAGATCACGATCGATCAGGCGCGGACTCTGGCAGCCTACACACCTGTGCATCTCGCCGGGGCCGGGAACGCCGCACGACGCGGGGGTCTCGATGGCGATGATCGAGGCGTTCGCGGGCGTCGTGCCGGTGTTCGGCGTCTGCCTGGGTCATCAATCGCTCGTCGAAGTCTTCGGCGGCAAGGTCGTTCGCGCCGGCCGGCTCATGCACGGTAAGACGTCGATGGTTCATCACGACGGAGGCGGCATACTGAGAGAGATGCCTGAGCCGTTCGAGGCAGGGCGCTATCACTCCCTGATCGCGCAGCCCCAATCGATTCCCGATGCACTCGAGGTGTCGGCGCGCACCGATGAAGGCGAGATCATGGGCGTGCGCCACAGGACGTTCGCTGTTGAAGGCGTGCAATTTCATCCCGAAAGCGTGCTGACTCCCCAGGGTCCGCTGCTCATGGGATCGTTCCTGCAGATGTCCGGCGGCAAGAGGTAGCGCGCGATGGTGTTGCGCGAGACGCTCGAACAGATTCTCGACCGACGCCATCTCAGTGAAGAGCAGGCGTCGGAGCTGCTCAATGTATTGACGGACCCCACCTTGCCGCCGGCGATGGGCGGCGCTCTGCTAACCGCGCTGCGCGCAAAAGGCGTGACCGCGGATGAGCTGCGCGGCTTCGCCAAGAGCATGCGCAAGCTTGCCCGTCGTCCCGTGCTGCCGCCGGGCGGCCCGCTCGTCGATATGGTCGGCACCGGCGGCGACGCGTCGGGCAGCTTCAATCTGTCGACTGGCGCCGCTCTGCTCGTCGCCGCGATAGGCGAACGCGTGGCGAAACACGGCACGAGCTCCGTGTCCAGCCGCAGCGGCAGCGCGGACGCGATTCGCGCACTCGGACTGAACCTGCCTCTCGATGAAACGGCGGCTGGCGAATGTCTCGCGGCTACGGGGTTCACGTTCTTCTTCGCGCCGCACTATCACCCCGCGATGAAAGCGGTGATGCCGGTGCGGCAGGCCCTGGGCGTGCGCACGGTTTTCAATATTCTCGGGCCGCTGTCGAATCCGGCCGAGCCGGCCTTCAATCTGATCGGCGCCTATCACGTCGACATCGCTGCGCTGATGGCTGAGACGCTCGCCGGTATGCCGATGGAACGCACGTATGTTGTACACGGTCACCCAGGCTGGGACGAAGCGACGCCGATCGGGCCTTTCACGCTGTTCGACGTTCGTGCGGGCAAAGTCGTGCGTACTATCCGCAGCGCCGAGGAATTCAGGCTGCCGCCTTGCCGCGCGGAGGACCTGCAGGGCGGCGACGCCGCATACAATGCGCATCATCTGCGCGAGGTGCTGGAAGGCCGCGATCGTGGGGCGCACCGCAACGCGATCGTTCTGCAAGCGGCGCTCGTCATGGAGTTGATGGGCAAAGCGTCCTCGCCTGCGGATGCGGCAAAGATGGCCGCCGATGCAATCGACGCCGGCGCAGGAACAGCCCTGTTGCAGAAGCTCGCCGCCTTCGGCGCTTCAAGAAGCGGTTAGCGGTTGGCGGTTAGGGGTTAGTCAGAGAGGAAATCGCGATGTTGTGTTCGATCATGCTCGCCGCGCTGAAATTGACGTCGCCGCGACGGCGTCTTTACCAACCGCTAACCGCTAACCGCTAACCGCTCTCCATGTCAGGTCTACTCACCGAAATGGCGCAGACGAGTCTTGCAAGACTCGAGCGGGCCCGTGCGCGCGAATCCGAACGGGCGTTGTGGACGCGTGCGTCGGACGCGCCGCCGGCGCCGCGCCTGACCCTATCCCATGAAGGGTTCGATGTGATCGCCGAATGCAAGCTGCAATCACCGTCCGCAGGAGATCTCTCGGCGCATACGAACACGGTCGAGAGCCGGGTCATTGCGTACGCGCAGGGCGGCGCCTGCGCCGTATCCGTGCTCACGGAGCCATCGCGTTTCGGCGGTTCGCTTGAACACCTGGCGCAGGCCGCCGCCGTGCTCACGCCGCACAAGGTTCCGGTCATGCGCAAGGACTTTCTGGTCGATCCGTATCAGGTCATGGAGGGCCGCGCGGCCGGTGCGGGGGGCGTGCTGGTGATCGTCCGCATGCTGGATCGCAGCCGCATCACGGCGCTGCTCGACTGCGCCTGCATGCTGAAGATGTTCGTGTTGCTCGAAACGTTCGATGCTCACGACCTCGAAGTTGCTCGCGAAGTGCTGGCGGCCCGCAAAGGCCACAACGAACAGATTCTCATCGGCGTCAATTGTCGCGATCTCGACCAGCTCACGGTGGATCTGCCGCGTCTGCACCAACTGGCGGAATACTTGCCGCCTGCGTTTACGCACGTCGCCGAAAGCGGCGTTGCTTCGCTGGACGATGTGAGGACAGTAGTCGATATCGGTTATCACGTTGCGCTCGTTGGAACGACGCTCATGCACTCCGCCGATCCACGCAAGCTACTTGGCGAGATGCTCGCGAGCGGACGCGAGCGCGCGCTGGCGGTGCGCACGCGGAAGATCATTATTGATGACGATAGGACCTGAGGACGTGAGGACGTGAAGCGAGAGGACGTGAAGCGAGAGGACGAGAAGCGTGAGGACCTGGTGATGTGGAAACCGCTGTTCTGGTCCCCGACATCCTTACGCTCCTCACGGCCTCTCGACGTCACGCCATACGGCCCATGAGCCTCTGGATCAAGATTTGCGGTTTGACGACCGAGGCGGGCGTCCAGGCCGCGCTTGATGCTGGCGTGGATGCGCTCGGGTTCGTATTCGCACCATCGTCGCGGCAGGTGTCGGCGCAGCGCGCCGCGGACCTCGCGCGCAGCGCGCCGCCGCATGTAGCCCGCGTGGCGGTCATGCTGCATCCCGCGCAGGCTCTCGTCGATGAGGTGTGGTCAGTGTTTCGGCCCGACGTCCTGCAGACAGACATCGAGGATCTGACGACGTTGCGAACGCCCGCGGGGCTGCAACTGATGCCGGTCGTGCGGGACGGCGCTTCAACGGCTGCAGCTCTGCCGGCGCGCATTCTGTTCGAGGGGCCGGTGAGCGGCCGCGGTGAAACAGCCGACTGGAGAGCCGCGTCGCAACTGGCGCGCATTCGGGAAGTGGTGCTCGCAGGCGGCTTGAGTGCGACGAACGTCGGCGACGCCATCGCGCAGGTACGACCGTTCGGCGTTGACGTCAGCAGCGGCGTCGAGTCCGCGCCAGGCGTCAAAGATCCGCTGAGGATTCACGAGTTCGTGCGCAACGCGCGAGCGGGAGCAAATCGATGACACAGGTTCTGAGTGCGCATGAACGTGAATCGCTGCTCGCGAACGTTCTGCAAGGCGTTTATCCCGATGCGCGCGGTCGCTTCGGACCCTTCGGCGGGCGCTACGTGCCGGAGACGCTCGTGCCGGCGCTTGATCGCCTGGAGGCGGGCGTCAAACGCTACCTGCGCAATCCAGACTTTCTCGCCGAGTTTGAAGCTGAGCTCAGGAGCTGGGTCGGCAGACCCACGGCGCTCACGCGCGCACACACATTGTCGAAACGGTGGAACGCCGACGTCTGGCTGAAGCGCGAAGACCTCGGCCACACCGGCGCGCACAAGATCAACAACTCGATCGGTCAGGTGTTGCTCGCGAGGAAGCTCGGGGCGAAGCGAGTCATCGCCGAGACGGGCGCTGGCCAGCATGGCGTCGCGTCAGCCGCCGCCTGCGCGCGGCTTGGCATGCCTTGCACTGTGTATATGGGATCGGTCGACATGGAGCGGCAGGCGCCGAACGTCGGACGCATGAAGCTCCTCGGGGCGACCGTTGTGCCCGTGACGAGCGGCGACCAGACGTTGCGCGCCGCCGTCGATGAAGCGCTGCGCGACTGGGTGTCCGATCCCAACGGTACGTATTACTGCCTTGGCTCGGCGATCGGCCCGCACCCGTATCCTTATATCGTCCGCGAGCTGCAGTCGGTGATCGGTCGCGAAGCGCGCGAGCAGATCATCGCGGCGACCGGCAAGTTGCCTGATCTCGTGGTGGCTTGCGTCGGCGGCGGCTCGAACGCGATCGGCTTGTTTCATCCGTTCCTCGGCGACCGCAGCCTGCAAATGCTGGGGATTGAAGCGGGCGGCAAGGGCGTGGGTCTCGGTGAGAACGCCGCTCCGCTGACGTATGGCAGACCCGGCGTGCTGCAGGGAAGCTATTCGCTGTTGTTGCAGGATGAGAACGGCCAGATTCAGGAAACGCACTCCGTGTCGGCGGGCCTGGACTATCCGGGGGTTGGGCCGGAGCACGCCTTGTTGATGAGCGTCGGCCGCGTGACGTACGAGGCGGTTGATGACGACGACGCACTGGATGCGCTGGCGGAATGCTGCGCCGCTGAAGGGATTCTGCCGGCGATCGAATCCGCGCATGCACTCGCCGGCGCACGTCGCCACGCGAAGGCGAATTCGGGCAGGTGCATTCTGATCGGTCTGTCGGGCCGCGGTGATAAAGACATGCCCACCCTGCAGCGTACGTTGCTCAAGGATGCACTGTGATGGCTGCAAGCGATTCCATCAGCGCTGCGGTCCGCAACGCGAAGAAAGAAGGTCGTCCGGCGCTCGTCGCGTACATGACGGCAGGATTCCCGACTCGCGCGGGTTTCCTCGACCAGTTGCGCGTAATCGCCGACGCGGCGGACGTCGTCGAAATCGGTGTGCCGTTCACCGATCCGATGGCGGACGGCGCCACGATCCAGCGCTCGAGCCGCGCCGCACTCGAACAAGGCGTGTCTCTGAGATGGATCCTGTCGGAGCTGTCCGGTCGACGGCCGGCGTCCGGCAGTCCCATTCTGCTCATGAGTTATCTCAATCCATTGCTCGCCTACGGCCTGGACAAGCTGCCCTCCGACGCCGCGCGTGCGGGCGTAGCCGGGTTCATCGTGCCGGATCTCACCTATGAGGAATGCGCCGAGATGCGCGCCGCGCTCGCTTCGCAGGGGCTTGCGCTCGTGCAATTCGTGACGCCAGTAACGCCGGCCGATCGAATGAAGATGCTGTGCGAGGCAAGCGGGGGGTTCATCTACGCAGTCACGATGACTGGCGTCACAGGGAAGAACGTCGCCGTACCGCAGGATGTGCTCGACTACTTCGATCGCGTCAGAAAGGCGTCGCCCGTCCCGGTGTGCGCCGGATTCGGCATTCGCTCGCGCGAGCAGGTCGGGCGACTGGCGCCCTACGTGGACGGAGTGATTGTCGGCTCCGCGCTCGTGGAAGTGCTGGAACGCGGCGATGATCCAGCGGCCTTCCTGCGCTCGCTGCGCGAGTAAGAAGGGGACGCTGAGCAGGGGATGGGCATAGTCAGACTAGTTTGCCCGGCAAGTCTGACTCTCACGATGCCGACCTGATTATCCACTGTAGGCTTTCCACGGTCGGCCTCGGCGAGAGTCGCAGGAACAATCTCGCGTCGGCTGCTCTTACCTCTTGTGCGCGTGCAGCGCTGCTGGCGCAACAAGTGGGTGAGGTTCATGGCGTCCGGATCGCCGCGATGGTCGCTTGCAGAGTTCTTCGGGTTCAGGAAGCGTCAGTCAACGACCGCCCCGCGCACCGACACGTCCTATCACGCTGTATCAATTCTTCCTGGCGCGGACGTCTGCGCCGCGTGCCATCGCTTTACTGGTCAGCGTTTCCTCTCGCGGCAGGCGCCGCCGTTGCCGCTGCCGACCTGCGATGCGTTTCAGTGTACGTGCCGCTACCGCCATCACAAGGATCGCCGCGCGGGTCCGCGACGTCGCAGCGAATTCGGGCTCATGCCCGCGTCCTACCGCGGCCTGGAGCGTCGAAACGCCCGTGGCCGGAGAAGAGACGATCTGTACGTCAGTGACTAGTGACTGGTGAGACTAGTGACTGGTGATTAGTCGGAGCTCGGGAGGAGAATGGCGGCGCCGGCGCTTTTCACCAATCACCAGCCACTATTCACTTCCTGGGAGAACACCATGAAGGTCGAGG
>CAVRQU010000006.1:0-66690 GCA_963723505.1 uncultured Gammaproteobacteria bacterium | reverse complement strand
GGTTCAGTCTCGGTACATCATTTACACATCAGTTCCGGTACATCGTTTACACGGGTGAGCTCACGCTGGCGAACCGAGGAGGTTCGCCATGCCCTGGAATGAAAGCACCCGTATGGATGAAAGACGTAAATTCGTTGCGGCCTATCTGAGCGGCAAGTACCAGATGAGCGAGTTGTGTCTGCAGGCTGGCGTCAGCCGACCGACCGGCTACAAGTGGGTGGGACGCTTTCAAACGAGCGGCCCGCAGGGGCTTCAAGATCGTTCGCGCGCGCCGCATCACTGTCCACAGGCGATGGCCGAAGAGTTGCAATGCTGGTTTATTCGTGAGCGGCGTGCGCATCCGCGCTGGGGGCCGAAGAAGCTGCGGGGGCGCTTTCGTCGCCTGTATCCGCGCGCTGAGGCGCCCTCGCGCTCTGCTATCTACCGCCTGCTCAAACGGCACGGGCTGATCCCGCCGCGCACGCGCCGCCGTCGGGCGCGAGTCAACGCCGGGTACCGCGTCCGAGCCGAGCATCCCAATGAGCTGTGGACGATCGACTTCAAAGGGCAATTTCGCACCGGCGATCATCGCTGGTGCTATCCCTTCACCGTCATGGACAGCGCCAGCCGTTATCTGTTGGCCTGCCAGGCACAGTACGAGCCGAGCGCCGCCCCGGTGAGCCGCACGATGTGCATATTGTTCAGGACGCGTGGGTTGCCGTTGCGCATGCACTTTGACAATGGCTCGCCCTTCGCCAGCCGCGGGCTGGGCGGGCTGTCGCGGCTGTCGCTGCAGTGGTTGAAGCTCGGCATCCGCCTTGAACGCTCGCGTGCCGGTTGTCCGCAAGATAATGCGGCCCACGAACGCATGCATCGCACGCTGAAAGACGACACCGCGCGCCCACCGGCGAGCAATCTCCCTGCCCAGCAGCGTCGCTTCAATCGATTTCATCGCGAGTACAACTACGAACGTCCTCACGAGACGCTCCATGATGGCGTGCCCGCGGACTTCTACCAGCCCAGTGCGCGCAGCTTCCCCACACGCTTGCCGCCGCCGAGTTATCCCGGGCATTTTGAACTGCGGCGAGTCTCGATCAATGGAGACATCTCCTGGCGCAATCAGACCCTGTACGTGGGACTCGCCTTCGTGCGCGAAACCCTCGGCTTGGAAGAAGTCGCCGATGGTCTGTGGTCCATGTACTTCGCTCATCACCTGCTGGCTCGATGGGATGCGCGCTCCAATCAACTTATCCCGCTGCCCGTGTAAACGATGTACCGAAACTCCGGTGTAAACCATGTTCCGAACTGGACAGGGCGCTTGCACAATCGATTGATCTCTTTTGAATCTGGCGGATTGAAGAAGCGACGGTCGATCTGCCAGACGGCCGCACGCGTGCCGCCGCACACTCGGAGGGCTTATCGAAAATGATCGAACCGGCAATTCTTCCCTTGTCATTGATTGCGCTCGCGACCGACTCCCCTGCCACCAGATCCGGGGAAAGATTCACGATCCTGTTCCGCCGTACCCACAGCGTGGCGCGCGTGCGTCCTCCCGAATCGTCGCTTGAGCCGCCACGGTTCGCCCGCCCCGGCTGATGTCGTTCGCGCCCGAGAAGCCGCCGGGGGCTAGAAACGCAAGCGGCCTCAGTCCGTGCTGACGAGTCCACGTGAACGCATGGAAGTCGCCGATACCGTTGACCTCAGAGTTCCCGACAACTACACCGCGATCGTTGGATGCCGAAGGCGTCGCTCTCTATCACCTCCCGGGAAAACTGCCGAGATCGATCATTCCGGTGCGCTCGGACCATAAAAACGCGTGCGGATCGCGGTTGTTGGGGACGCTTATCCCGACGACCTGGTCGCCGTCGTTCACGGCGCGGGCGAAGGAAAAGTCGCGGCCACTGAGCGTCCCCAGGTCCTCGGCGCATCCCGTCGGCCTCGGTCCAGAGGAACGCATGAGCAAATTCAAGGCCATCGACATCGGTTTCCGAGACGCCCACGACGGCCCCGAGCTCATTGATGTCGGTCGCTACGCTGGACGCGGACACGCTGTCGCTCAATGCGCCGAGATCTTCGAGCTCGCCGTCGCGTGTCCAGCGCGCGGCATGGCTGAAGCCGCCGGGAAAGCTTGCCTGGCCGAACCCCACCCCGCCGCAGTCGTTGATGCCGGTCGCCGAGGAGAAGCCGTTTTCAATTGCCGGCGGCAGCTCGATGATGCCGGTGCGTGGTGACCACGGCGAGACGCTTACCGAAGTGAATGGATCGGAGGTCGGTCAGAGTCTCGACAACCACGCCCCCATTGTTGATGTCAGACGCCCCGGTCGAGCGGTTCTGTGGATCCTCGATAAGGATGGGTTCGGAAGCTGCCGCACCTCGTCGTGCGCTTCTGCCAGGATGCTGGACAGCGTCAGAAAAACGAGGGCGGAAGTCTCCTTCGGAAACGTGGCGCGCTTGGACATGGCTCCCCCTTCCGCACGACAGCCGCTTGGCATCCTTGTCGTGCGAGACCATCGGGCTGGCCGGCGGCTCACTTCACCAGTTCGATTGTGACCAGGCTTCCATGTCTGACACGACGGCGTCGGGCCGTACATCCGTACGTTCCTCCGCAACTGTGTACTGGATGACCGCGAGCTTCCGGCGTTCCATGTCGACGTTGACATCGTCGAACACGCCGAACATCACCTTGACGACTTTGCCGCCGGAGAATGCAAACTTCGGCTGGTATTCGCTGCTCACGTCGTCGCCGCTGTGGACATGGGACAGTCCGAGCAGATCAGATCAGATTTACGACTGCTGACGGAGTCGGCCTGCTGCCGAAGGCCTTCTGCGAAACAAAGTTCAGCCGCTTTTTTTTCGTTTTGTTTTCGCGGTTAGAGGGCCAACTCTACCCCCGGCCTCCAGCCCCCCGGTCTCCCCGCCTCAGCCCGAAGAGCAAGACCACACGCCTGTTTCCAGGCGTGCGGCTCGTTGCGGAGATCGTACTACTTCAGGAAACGATCCGTGTCCGACTCCACCGGCTCGTCTGCTCGTCGATGCCGCGTACGAAGTTCAGCAGTCCGCAAGCTGCTGGGGGACAACGTCTGCTCGATCGTCTGGCCGCCGCTCAAGGTATGCCGCTTCATGACGTCCTCCAGCGACTGCGCGGAGCCGTCATGGAAGTACGGCGCCGACAGGCGCAGTCCCAGCAGCGACGGCGAGTTGAAGCCGGCGCGCCGAAGGCCACGAAGCCCTGCGTGCTCTGACCGGCCACCGCGGCCGCGCCGCGAAGCTCGAGCGGATTCGCCGGATTGAACGTGCCGACCTTGTCGAGGAACGTGAGCGTGCCCTTGCCGTCTCGCGTCACCGACACGATCTGCGGCCCAGCGGCCGTCACGCCGGGATCGATCGGCTTCACGCCGACGAAGAAGTTCGCGCCGATCGGATCCTCCGCAAACGTCGGATTGTTGCTGAACACAGGCGACGTGCGGCTCTTCGTCCACTTCACGCCGCCGTGACACGCGCGCACTGCGTCGACGAACACGTCCGACCCGCCTGCGCCGCGGCCGGCAGATCCGGGACGATCGGCGCGCGCACGGTCGTCACCCATTCCTGGATGGCGTCGAGCGAATCGCTGATGCCGAGCACCGGGCCGTGATTGAACACCTCCGCCGTACGGTTCACGCCACGCACGTCGGTCGCGAAGCCCTTGCCGCCCTGAATGCCGCGGGCATTGTTGTTGAAGTCCGTATTCGAGCCGCGCACGCGCGCTCCAGTTCAGCAGGCGCTGGTCGTTGAGGTTGAGGCGCGCGAACGTGCCCTCGAGCTGAATCGTCTGGCGCGGGCCGGTCTCGAAGATCCAGGTGACGTTGTCCGCGTGGCCGTCGTCGTGGCACGAGGCGCAGCTCGACCAGCCGTTGTCGGACGCCTTGTTCCGATGCAGCAGCGGATCGATGTCGCGCAGCGCGACGTCGTAGCTGCCGTCGCCGTTCTGGTCGATCACGTCCGGCACACCGAGCGCGGTGAAGAACGCGAGCTTGCCGAACGAGCGCCGATGCTCGACCGTACCGGGCGCGGGCGGCGCGCTCGACTCGATGTCGCGCGCCAGCACCTGTGCTGTTCGTCGAGGTCGATCGCGCGTGATCGACGTGTTGAGCTCGTTGTTCGTGTAGGCGCGCTTGCCGTCGCGGCTCATCACGACGCCGCTCGGCAGATTGCCGGTCTGGAATCGCACCGCCTTGTTGGCGCGCATCCAGGATGTTGAGCTTGCCGTCCTCGCCGAGCTTGGCGCGCAGCACGTAGTTCGCCCCGCGGCTCACGAACAGGAACTCGCTTGCCGCGACGGTCCGCATCGATCGCGACGAGATCGTTCAGGAACACGCGATCGAGCGTCTTGGTCTCATCGGCCACCGCCGGCTGCGTCTCCTTCGCGACCTGTGCGTTGAGGTTGACCGCGCGATCGGCTCTCCGCGCCCTGCACGCGATTCAGCACGCCGACGAGGCCCTGCACGTTGACGTTGAAGCGCACCGGCGGCTCGGGCTGCGCGCCCACGTTCGGCACGTACAGCAACGCGCCGCGCACCAGCGCGCCGAACAGCATGTTCGGATACACCTTCTGCGGGTTCTTCGCGATCGGGCCCGTATCGGACGTCGTCGGTCGAATTCACATCCGGACAGAACGTGGGCTTGGCAGCTGCGCGGCGCCGTCCAGCGGTTCCGGTCGGCGCCGCTGTTGAAGAACACGGTGTGCCGGCGTCCTGCAGCGCCTTGCGGGTGTTGAGACAAAAAGGGCGCCGATCGGCGGCGAAGCCGGAAGCCAGCGGCTTGAGCAGCAACTGCGAGACCTGCGCGACGCCGTCCACGGCCTCGCCGACGCGGAATGAATCGACCACGCCCTGCTTGGCGTCGTCGAAGCCGTCCGGCCGCGCCGGATCGATGAGCTCGCCGAACAGACGCGTGACGAACACGCGCTCGTCGCGATCGTTGCGGTCGCCGTCGTTCGTGATCGCGATCGAGTAAGGATTGCCGCCGGTCTTGATGGAGCGCACCACTTCGAGCGTCGCCAGCCGCACGATCGTGACTTCGCCGACGGTGTGATTCGCGATGAAGGCGATACGTGCCGTTCGGCGTCACCGCGATGCCGCGCGGCTCGACGCCGACGGACAGCGGCGCGCCGACCACCTGGGGCGTCGCGCCGTCAGATCGATGACGCTCATCGTGCCGTCCACTGCGTTCGTGACGTAGGCGCGCGTATCGTCGGGACTCAGCGCGACGAAGCGCGGCTCCTTGCCGACCGGCACTTCGGCGAGCAGCTGGCTGACGTCCGTGCCGTCTGGTCGCGCACGCGGATCACGGACACCGTGCTCTTCTGGCGATTCACCACGACGCGCGCGTCGTCGTCGCGCGTCAGCGCAATGTGCTCGAGCGTCCCTGACGGAACAGCGGGCTGAACTGCGCGAGCATCTCCTCGAAATTGCAGCGAGCGCGACCGAGCGCGCGTCAACGCCGCGGTCACGACCGGATCCTTCGCGAACGCATCGGGCGCCTGGCGAAATTGACCTTCTTGCCGCCGGCGGCCGCCGTGCGCGACTGCGGCCTGCGCGCTGGCATCGAGCACGATGCCGTCGCTCAGATCCGCGTTCGCATCGAGCGCGGCGAGCAGATTGACCAGGTTGCCGAGGTACTGATCTCCGTCGTTCTGCGTCTCGGCGAGATCGTGCAGACGTGAAGGGCGCTGCGCCACCCGCTGACCGCCGCTCGGCGTCGCCGTGCCGATCACGAGCCGATTCGCGCCGCTGCCGATGAAGAACTGCACGGGCCGGCCGACCGCGAAACGAACTTGCCGCCGGCTCGGTCTTGCCTTCGAAGCCGCTCGCGTCGACGCTAAAGCCGAGCCTTCGATCGTCGCATCGGTGAACTGCGCTTCGGCGACCTGCACCTGCGCCTTGCGGCGCCGCCGCTTGCTGATTAGCGCCCGTGTCGCCGTCTCCCCTGCCGCCGCCGCCGCCGCAGCCAGCGATCCGAAACGATGCCTGCAACAGCACGAACTTCAGCAGTCGCAGCTTGCGCGCCCGGCGCACGGTAATTTCGTTGCTCACGCGTCGCTCCTGGTTTCGAGGTATTGAAAGAAGGCGGCAAACTCTGCGGGGATGGGTGCGCCGCCGATAGCCTCGGAGGATGAAAAGGAGAGATCCGTTGGTCGGGTGCGGAGCCCTGCCAAACGGCTTGATGCGCTGCGGCTGCGGTCGCCTGCGCTAGCCGCGGCGCCGACGGCGGACTCGAAGGGCAGGGCCATTGAGAGCCATTCGCACCTCTTCCAGCCAATTGCACATCTCAGGAGTCGCGCGGTCCTGGAGCGATCCGTAGGTGAACTCCAGGCTATGACGCTGCTCGTGTGCAGGCGAATGCGCCTCGCGCTCGTTCACTGCGCCCAGAAGTAGCCGTGTTATTCATGGCGCTCACGCTCTGCAGGCAACCGCGAGCACGCCGCCGAGCGCCACG
Source organism: uncultured Gammaproteobacteria bacterium (assembly GCA_963723505.1). Lineage (GTDB taxonomy): Bacteria > Pseudomonadota > Gammaproteobacteria > Steroidobacterales > Steroidobacteraceae > Steroidobacter. The sequence continues at coordinate 60,234 of CAVRQU010000006.1, read as the reverse complement.
ATCGTGAGCGAGAGGATGAACCCAGCGAACGCCTCATCAGCGACGGTCCGCATTGCTTCCCAACTAAACAGCCTGCCCATGGCGATCTCCTCGCTCGAGTCAACATCGGTCGGCGCCGATCGTGCGCGTCCGATGCGGGAGAACTGTCAACTGAATGACATTTGCAGGCAGGCGCCCTTCAGGGTTGTGCGTTGCGCGTTGTGCAAGCGGCGCCACGTTGTGCGTTGTGCGTTTTCCGTTGTGCGTAGAGAGCGTCGGCCTTCTGCGGACAACACGCATCGGATAACGGACAACGTTGGCGCTCTCTGCGGACAACTCACAACGGGCAACGGACACCGTGTGGCGTCCGCTGCGCGCCGCGCATCAAGCCTTGAAGCCGAGCACTTCGACGACTTCGACGGATTGCGTCCTGCCTTTCACCGGCAGCGCCGCGCTGCGACCGAGCATGAACGCCGTCCCGAGCTGGCTTGCGATCTCCGCGGAGACGAGTATCGTCGCCCGCAACTCCTTGGTGAGCGTTTCGATCCGACTCGCGAGATTGACGGCGTCGCCGACGACGCCGTACTCCATCCGGTTGTCCGGGCCGATCAATCCGGCCACGACGGCGCCGGTGTGAATGCCGACGCCGATTTCGAGCGGCGCGACGCCCTGGCGTTGCAAGCTCTCGTTCGACGCTGCAAGGCGGCGCACGATGCCCAGCGCCGCACGCACTGCGCGCTCGGCGTGATCCGGGTATGTCTGCGGCGCGCCGAACAGCGCCATCACGCCGTCGCCGAGGAATTGCTTCACCACGCCGCCTTCTGCCTCAACCGCGGCGACGACTTCAGTGAAAAACTGGTTGAGCAGCCGAGCAGCGCCGCGGGATCGATGCGCTCGCTCAGACCGGTGAAGCCGCGAATGTCCTGAAACAGAATGCTGACGTCGCCGACTGTTCGCCCTCGAGCGGAACGCGCCCTGCGAGCACCGCTTCCGCGACGTCGTTCGAGACGAAGCGGCCGAACGTATCCCGGATGCGCTCGCGTTCCTCAAGCCCGCCCACCATGTCGTTGAACGAGCTGCGCGAGAAAACCGATCTCGTCCTCACGGTCGATCTTCGAGCGATAGCGCAGGTTGCCCTTGACCACCTCCCGCATTCCTGCAACCAGGCTCTGCAGCGGCGAGGTGATGCCGCTCGGCGAGTCCGATTCCGATCAGAGCGCCGCCAGCAGCGCCGCCGTACCGATCACTATGATTCGAGCTGCAGCGAACGCAGCGGCGCTGAGCGCCTTGTCATACGACCCCTGCATCAACGCGTACAGCGGCTGCGGCAGGCTCGACTCGATCGGCACGGTCAGTGACAGAAAGCGTCTCGCGCATCGAGCGCGCCGTCGTGCGTGCGCGTCCGCGCGACGAGCCAGCAATCCCGAGCGGACTTCTCCTGCAGGAACGATACCGCGTCGCGCGCCTTCGCCGGCCACGACGACGCGAACACGCGGTCCTGCGTCAGAAACGAGATATCCGAACCTGTCGCCTGCCGCGAGACGCGCTCGCGAGCGCGTCGTCGATCGATTGACCGAGCAGCAGAAAGCCGATCACGTCGGGACCGAACACCGGCACCGCAACGAGCTGAAAGAGCGTGTCGTCCGACTGCGCCGATCGCCGCCGCGGCCTCTTCTGTCTCGATCGCCTCCCTGAGCGGCGACAGACCCGCGACGGAGCGACCGCATCGCTCGGCCGCCGCGAGCTCACCAGCAGAGCGCCCGCTTCATCGGTGATCCACAGCAGGTCGACGCCGATGCGCTTGCTGTAGCTCAACGCCGCCGAGGCGAGCGTCGCGGGATCGTAGGTCGCGGGATCGAAATGCGTCGCGATGATGCTCTTCAGCGCGAAGTCGCTCGCCAGCAGGATGGAATTCGTCTCGAGGCGAGCCGCGCGTTCCGCCAGCAGACCGTCGAAGACCTCGCCCGTCGTCAGCAGCTCGCGATTCAGCGTGCGCTTCGCGTCGCGGCTCACGACGTACTGGGTGAATCCCAGCGTCGCGAGCAGCACGGCGAGCACCAACGCGGAAAACGCCAGAAAGATCCTGGTGCGCAGGCGGCTGCGCGACCACCAGCCTACTCGTCCCATCGGGCGCCGCGCGTCGCGGGGCGCGCACCGCACGGGCGCGAGCGAGAGCTTGAACGTCGACTCGGGATCGCTCGCCGCCGACCTCGACGCTGCTGCAGAGTGTCTTCCGTCTTGTCCCGGCTCTGCGCATGCCAGGCGGCCAGCGTGTAGCGCCCGCTTTCGAGCGCCGACAGCGCGAAGCGTCCCTCGCTCGTCCGTCACTGCATAGTGCGAAGTCGGCAGCACCAGAATGATCGCCGACATCCAGTCGTGGATGTTGCAGCCGATCTTGACCACGCCCGCCTTGTCGAAGAGCACCGGCGGCGCCTCCTCGCCCTTGTAGAGCGGCAACTCGAAACGCTTGGCGCGCGAGAACGAGTAGACGTGATGACGAATCTGATCGCGATTCGGAAACTTCACCTGCGTGCCGACCACGATCGGCAAGCACGCCGGGCACGAACGTCTTGTTGATCTGATCCATCGTGCGGCGGGCTGCGCGCCGCTGACGCGGCGTTCAGCGGGCTCCTGCACGAACACGACGGCCTGCGGGATCCCCTTGCCGTCCTGCGTCCGACGACCTGCCCCGCGATCGTCGCTGCCGCCGCGAACGACGCAATCGCGCGCCGGATCGCCAACGCGAGTGACAAAGGCACAGAACGAGATTCTGTAAGAGCGCACGCTGCGATCTTCGATCAGTAACGGAATCGATAGCTCAACTGCCAGCCGTCCTGCGACAGGCTCCGGGTGTGCGCTCCCAGGGCGATTGCTGTCCAGCCAATGTACTCGACGGCGATCGCGTTGACGCAGACCCCACTCATATGCGTAACCGACGGTGACGCCGTCGCCCGTTTCGCGCGTGGAATTGCCGCCGTCGAGGTCGTGCACGCGAAACTCGTCGTAACGGACGCTGACACGATGCGCCTGCGGCGATGCGAAAGCAGCGCATAGAACGCGCGCAGCGAGCTGTCATTGGTGGGTGTGCGCACCAGCGCCTTCGCCGCGCAGATACTGCACCACCACGTCGATGCTCGGCAGTGGATGAATGGCGCGCCGACCGTCGCGAGGCGCGTATGCCAGACGCCCTCGTATCCTGATCTCCCATGTTGTCGAAGTAGCCCGAGTTTCAATGCGCCGCGCTCGCCCGGATCGCTGAGCGTGATCAATGTGTAGGCCGCGGGACGATCATCGCGCTCATCGAAGATCTCCGTCCGCGTGCCGTTCGGCAACGGCAGGTCGCTGTTCAGGCCGCTCAAACCGTCGCCCAGCGTCCAGCCTCGAAGCGCCAGCAGGCGTCCGAGTTGATCCGGACCGTAGCCCTGCCCCTACCACGACGCCCACACGCGGACCGGTTTCGAGCTCGTGACGCCACTCGCCCTCGACGCCGGCGACGGTGATTTCTTCCCACAGCCAACTGTTGAGCGCCGAAGCGGACAGCGAATATTCGGGCGACCACGCCGGCCCAATGTGCTCGAGCGAAAAAGGCGCGCTCATCAGCCCGGCCTGCACACCCCAGCCTGTCGGCTGGCCCGCCCCATTCCTTGCGCACGAAGGCTTCGATCAGCCACGGCGTCATAGTCGTCGGCGATGTCCGGCTGCACGTTCGCTTGCGCCTGGGCGCGTATGCCCCACGGCAGCGAGGCGCCGACCTGAATGGCGAGCTGCGCCAGCGCCAATCGGGTCACCTGCTCGAACCCGGCGTCGGTCGATCGGCCGCCGTAGCGCGTCTTGCCAGGTCCGTGGTCGGTCCAGCTTGGGGCCGATCCGCCGCGGGCGACGCGCACATCGAGCAACGCCCGTAACCAGACCGGGCTGTCCTCGTCGACCTCGTATTGCGCATACGCCGGCGCCGAAGCAACGGTGCAGGCCGCGAGCAGCAAGGGAGCAGATACTTTGCAGCCGGACATAAAAGAGAGCCGCCCGCAAAAACGGCAATGGTACAGTTGCGCGGCTCGAACCACGACTGGCTTAAGTGGGTGGGCGTTGTTCCAGTTTGGCGGCAGACGCCTCGACGTCTTCCGCAGAGCCTCAGGGGTCGTGCGTTCGCCGCCGAAAACACCTGCGGGTTGGATGCCTCTTGGCGCAGAGCGGAGTTCAATCGGTACATCTTTCAGAGACATTCCATTTCCTGAATATCGGAGTAGGTGGGCAGGCAGAGCTTCCTTAGCCTGAATGCCCGCACGGAGGATGTAGGTCTTGCCGCTCAACGCCCGCACCATCATCGAGCGCAACAGCCTCTTTCGCGGGCTGAAGCCGTCGACCCTGGAACAAATCGCAGACCTGGCCTCGCGGCGCACCTACAAGAGCGGCGCAGTCGTCTTCCTGCGCGGCGATCCCGGGGATTCCCTTTACGGCGTCGTGACGGGCAGGGTCCGAATCAGCGCGAGCGCGCCGGGCGGCAAGGAAATCTTTCTGAACATCATGGAGCCGGGCGATGCGTTCGGCGAGATCGCCCTGCTCGACGGCCAGCCCCGCACGGCGGCGGCGACGACGCTGTCGCCGACTGAGCTGATCGTGATCCAGACGGGATCACTTTCTCGCGCTCTGCAACGCGAGCCGAAGCTCGCCGTGCATCTGATCGAGCTGCTGTGCAGGCGCGTGCGCTGGACATCGGAGCAGATGGAGGATTCATCGCTCCTCCAGCGCGCCCGCGCGCCTCGCAAAACGCCTGGTCAGTCTCGCACAGCTCGCATGGACGCGAAACGCCTGCCGGCGCCGAATTGAAGCTGTCGCAGGAAGAGCTCGCGCAATTCCTCGGCCTCTCGCGCCAGATCGTCAACAAGCATCTGCAGACGTGGAAGGGCAAGGAGTGGATCACCCTCGCAAGAGGCCGCGTCGTGATCACGAACCAGCGCGCGCTGCGCAACCTCACACACAAGGACTGATCCCGACGTTCACCTGCGCGCATGTCGTGCGGTTGACAGTTCTCCTCGTTGGCGCAGGGCATTCTTCGCGCCCCTGAAATGATCAGCCTGAGGAGATCTACATGAACAAGCACAACGATCGGGTGTCGATTCGCAAGACCCTGGAAAAGACGTTCGCGAGCTTCGTCGCCGCAGCAATCCTGACATTCATCGCGAGCGGGACGTACGTCATGTGCATACCGACAGCGGGGTTGGCGTGATCCAGGCGCGCCGCTTGAATCAGTACGCGGCGGATCCGGTGTTGAGCCGGGATCCGCGCCTCGACCTTCATGCCCGTTTCGCGTGCACGCGGCGGCATTCCTGCGCGACCTTCCTCAATGTCCGCCGTGAACGAACAGGCCACGAGCCCGGAGGGCTTCTGCGAGTTCCTCTTCCATGCGCGCGGCTTCGGATCGGCTGATGTTCTGCAGGTGCAGCGTCGGACCGATGAGCAACTCGAGACCCCGGCGCAAGACGCAGCCCGCCGATCGAATGCCCGCCTTGTGTTGATCGAATCGCTCCGCCGGCGTGTAGCTGCTCATGCCGACATAGACCCCGTACGGATCATCGCGACTGTCGGCATAGTCGAGCAGGACCATATAGAGGTTGCTGCGTCCGCGTCTCGTCGATTTGAACTGAGCCGCCGCCTCATACGCCAGCGGCAGCCAATCGATGTGGCGCGTCGGCAGCCAATCCGGGATCGAATCAGCCGCGTGCTTCCAGAGGCGGTCGAGCGCCCGTTCGATATGAACAGCCATTTCCCCGCGCATCCACAGTTCATGAATGCAGTGAGCGCCGTCGACGCCGTCGCGGGCGATGAGCGCTTGCTCGAAGCGGGCGGCGAGCTCGGCTCTGCCCGAGAGCAGAAATGGGCGGCTGCCAGGTTGCGCGGCGCCGGTTTTCACCGCCGACCATCGATGAGGATGAAAGCGATTCGCGCGATCTCGTTCGAACGATTCGCCCACGCGTGATTCGTCCCGCGCTGAATGAGCACGTCGCCCGCGCGCATCACGGTTTCTCCTTCATCCATAATCGCGACGAGCTCGCCCTGCAGGAGAATCGCGTAGTCGATCGTCTCCGTCACGTGCATCCCCGGATGACGGGTATGCCCGGCATCGTGCTTCGCGTCAGCGAACATGCTCGCAAACACGGCTTCGGTCTGTCGCCTGCGCAGCTCCGGGTCCTTCTCTTCCGGAGGAATGTCGATCACGCGCAGCACCGTACCGCCCTTCGGCGGCAACACACCGCGATGATCCGTGGAAGTATCTGATGCACCGAGCGGCGCCGGACTACCCACGGTCCGCCAGAGATTGTTGTTTCGATAGCCCGGCCGTTCCGCCATCGTCATCACGGCGGGAGCTACGCCGTCCTCGGCAATGTATGAACGGCCGCGCTCATCGATCCCGGTCACGATGCGCCTGACCGGCGGCAATGATGTTGGCTCCATTCGAAAATCGCTCCTGGGCGCCGTGCGGCACGCTCCTGTCACGTTCTGCGACCAACCATCGCGAAGAATACGTCGGCGCCGAAGGCTGGAACACTCCCGGGCAGGCGAGTTCGGACGCGAGCGGCAGGTTCGCCGCCGAGCCGGAGAGCGTTGTTTCCAGCAGTGGCGTAGGCCGGCCTCTGTGCGACGCCTCGCAATCGTCATTCGCCGCCGCATGCGGCCGGATTCGCGCAGACGCGCGAGGCCTCGTCCTTATTCCGGCGCATGCTGTCGTTGTTCGCCTCAAAGTCCTTCAACTGCGCCTCCGTCAGGCACATTTCCTTCGGAAAGCGCGAGCCCAATACGACCGTCTTGCGGCAATAGATCGTCTCGCCGTTCCCGGCACGGGCTTTGAAACCAGGAGGCGGCTCGAAGTCGTCAACGTGTTCGCTGGCCGCAGCAGCAACGGGCGCGGCGCTGCCCTGCGTCAGCGCTGGCGGGGTCGCGGCGCCCGGTGGATCGTCGGGCAGTGCGCAGAGGCGAAGCGCACCCCGCGATGCTGATCAGCACGGCCAGGACGAGAATTCGCATTGGCTGTATCTCCTGTTCATGTTGGCCCAATGAAACAAGCGCATAGCGCCGGCGCAAAGGGCGCACGAGCTGCACGCGCCTCTCGAGGCCAGGAGACGTTAGGCGGGCGCCGTGAAATCCACGTCCGGCGTCCCGTGAATCGGCCGTGAAAAGACTGGCCGCTGTCGGTTATCCGTTCTGCGTTGCCCGTTGTCCGCAGAGGGTCGCGGCCTTCACCTTCCTGCGAGACAAAGGACGACTCACAACGCACAGCCGCGGAGCGTAGCATCTGCCTCTGGTCGCGCAGACGATTGGCGAGACGTCCATGAGTTTTCCCTTCGAAACAGGCGCTGCGAGCGAGTTTCGCTTCTACGAGGAGCTCAACGACTTCCTGCCGCCTTCCTTGCGCAAGCAGAGTTTCAACCGGCGGTTTCGCGGCGCTCCTGCGGTCAAGCACGTCATCGAGGGGCTCGGCGTGCCGCATACGGAAGTCGATCTGATCCTCGTGGACGGCGAGCCTGTGCGCTTCTCCCACAGACTGCGTGGCGGGGAGCGTGTCGCCGTGTATCCGATGTTCGAGCGTTTCGACATCGCGCCCCTCATCCGGCTACGGCCAGCGCCGCTGCGTATACCAAAGTTCGTCGTCGACGTGCATCTCGGTACGCTGGCGAGATATCTGCGGCTGCTTGGTTTCGATACGCGCTACGACAATCAGCTTGACGATCCCGCGCTTGTCCGGTTGTCCGTCGCCGAGCACAGAATTCTGCTGACCCGTGATGTCGCACTGCTCAAGCACAAGGCGCTCACGCACGCCTGCTTCGTTCGCGGCGTCCGGCCGGAGCGCCAGTTGCGCGAGGTGGTGAATGCGCTCGACCTCGCCAGCAAGGCGAAGCCTTTCTCGCGCTGTATGAAATGCAACGGCAAGCTACGCAAAGCCACGAAGCGCAGCATCGCGGCAGTCGTTCCGCCGGGAGTGCTCGCGGGTACAGAGCGCTTTGCTCGTTGCGCCGACTGCCGCCGCGTGTACTGGTCGGGATCGCACGCGCCAGTCGTTGTCACGGATCATCGCGGATCAGCAGCCATGCGCGTGCGCGCAGTTGACAGTTGACCGTTGACAGTTGACCGTCAGAAGAGCCGTGCAGAGTACGACCGTCAACGGTCAACTGCCAACCGTCTCGGCGCTGCGTTCGCAGCACGTTGCTGACGCGACAGCGAGGCTCCAGCGTACAACCCGAATTGTTCCTCTCGCCAGGACGCCGAGATCGCGAAGTGATTCTTTCCCGGAAGCTCCTCGGTGATTCATTTCTTTACTTGGCGATCTTTGCGCCTTTGCGAGAGATGCTTCCTCTCCGCCAGGACTCCGATCACGAGCAGTCAGCGAAAGCCGAACCAACCTCGTTGGCGGCAGGTAGCAGCGCTACTGTCCCTAGCGGCGGATGAGGCCCTGCTTCTCGAGTTCTGCGGCCGCATCTGCAGAGAGCTGCTTCACGAGCTCATTCACGCCTTCTGGATTCGTGGTCTTGCTCTGTCCGGCCCACACGAGCTTGTTCTGCTTCAGCGAATACACCATCGTTTCCACGGAGACGACCTGGTCGACGTGAATGTCGCCGCCAGTGGTCATCGGCGTTCCCCAGGATGAGTTCCAACCGTATTCGTAGTATCCGCCCCACATCTCACTGTGGTTTGGGTCGAGATACGTTTCAGGCGTCGACGAGACTTCCTTTTCGACGCTGATCGGCCGCATCACGACGGCGCCCTGCACTCCCGCCTGCTCGAGCGCCGCGCGCGCCCGCTCCTTATCGGAAGGGCTGGTGTTCGGCAACAGCGTGTACATGGGAACGCCCAGTGCGCCGCGGGCCGTGATCTCCTTCGCCAGCGTGTCCTCCGCCGCACGCCGCGGACCTTCGTCCTTCATCATCACTACGGCCGCGACTTTGGCGCCGCGGAATTCGAGCGGCGTTGCATCGGGCGCCTTCCAGGACGAAACAAACCCGCCCGAGGCGCATCCGGACAGCATCGCGGCGCCGAGAAGGATCAGAAATCTGTCGTGCTTGATCATCTTTGTTCCCCTCGCGAACTGCTCACGCTCGTCATACGCTGCAATGTGCATGCCCAAACCGCAACTGGCGTCGAAGCCCGGCAAACCTCTGCAAAGGCGCCGTCCGATGAGCTCATCAGATTTCCAGCCCGCGTCTTTCAACCAGTTGCATCGTCGAGAGCTCAGAGAAGTCGACCCGTGAAGAGCTTCCCTAGGCTAAATGCTGAGCAAGGGCTATTCGATGAAGCCAGCAGCTTCGCAAACCCTTGTCTTTCAATCATTGCCATCCTTCGACGGCGGCAGCCTGCGGACTTAATCAGCGCTTCCCCAGGTCTGGCCCAGGCCTTGTCAGAGCCCGCCGCGGCAGTCGCCATGAAAAAATTGCGCGGGGAGGTGACTATCCGTGCGGTGTCCACGTAGTGCTCAGGCGGGTGCGCGACGATTCAATCGAGGGGGTCGACATCGCCGATCTCATCCACCAGCGTAGCGGCGGCGGCGGCATTTCGTAACCGACTTCATTCAGTCGGGGTCCACGGTCCAGACTTTCTGTGGCGGTCGCGGCAGCTCCCGAGCGGATGATTCTAGTTATGGCGCCCTCGATTCCCGACATGCTGGCGACCCCGCCAGCGCACCGCTGCTTTCGGTTCGCGGTCCTGTTTTTCGTCTTCGCATCCTGCCTGCTGACCGACGTTGTCTACGCACAGCAACTGGAACCGCGCGCCTACTCGCCGAGCCCGGTGGGCCTCAACTTCCTTGCGCTCACTTACGGCCATTCGGAGGGCGACGTGCTCTTCGATCCTGCCGTGCCGATCAAGGACGCGGAGGCGACGCTCGATTCCGTCGCGTTGGGGTATGGGCGAACCTTTGGGCATGTGGAATCGATCCGCAAACTTCGCGGTCGCCGCGCCGTACGTCTCGGGTGAAGCATCGGGCGAAGTGGGCTCAAGTCGCCGCGTTGCCGAGCGCTCGGGGCTCGGCGATTCGTACCTGCGCGTGAGCATGAATCTGCTCGGCGGCCCTGCGCTGTCGCCCGCAGAATTTTCGCAGCGTCCCCTGCGCACCACACTCGGAGCAAGTCTTCGCGTCGTGGCGCCGACCGGCCAATACGACTCGTCGCGCCTCATCAACATAGGCAGCAACCGCTGGGCGTTCAAACCCGAGCTCGGAGTGTCGCATCCCATCGGCAAGTGGTTCCTCGAAGCGTACGCGGGCGTCTGGCTGTTCACGGACAATAATGACTACTACCTCGGATCCCGGCGCGCTCAGGACCCGATGACCAGCGTGCAGGCGCATGTGAGCTACACGTTTCGCCGCAGCCTTTGGGTCGCGCTGAACGCCACTCACTACGACGGCGGGCGCACACAAATAGACGGGGTCGCCAATGCGGATCGGCAGTCCAACATGCGAATCGGCCTGACCATTTCCATCCCGCTCGGGGCGCGGCAGTCGCTCAAGCTCGCATGGAGCGACGGCGCCTCGGTGCGCGCCGGCAACGACTTCATCACCGCGGCCGTCGCCTGGCAGTACGCGTGGCTCGACGACGCCGGCGATAATTGAGCGGCGAACGCAAGCAGTCATGGAGATCAACGGCGTCGCTCATGTCTTTCTCAGCGTGTCGGACCTGTCGCGATCACGGGCCTTTTACGGTCGATTGCTGCCGTTTCTCGGCATGCAGCCGGTGATGGACTCCCCGGCAATTTTCTACTGCATCGGCGGCAGAACGGGGTTGGGCATACAACCGTGCGCAGCGGAATTCCGCAACGAGGCGTTCAATCAGCAGCGCATCGGACTCCATCACGTCTGCCTGCGCGCCCGTTCGCGCGAGGACGTCGACTCGGCCTATGCACTCTTGCAGGAGATGAACGCGCGCATTCTGCGCGCACCGCGTGAGGATCAGTGGGCGCCCGGCTACTACTCGATTCTGTTCGAAGATCCCGACGGCATCCGCCTGGAGATCAATTTCGTTCCGGGGCGAGGATTGCTCGGGCCGACTGCGTCATGACCTGTGACTCGTGAATCGCAGGAAAAAGACGAGCCGCCACTAGCCCCGCATCCCGCGTCCCGAGTCTCGATTCCCGACTCTGTCCAGTTCGGAACATGGTTTACACCGGAGTTTCGGTACATTCGTTTTACACGGGCAGCGGGATAAGTTGATTGGAGCGCGCATCCCATCGAGCCAGCAGGTGATGAGCGAAGTACATGGACCACAGACCATCGGCGACTTCTTCCAAGCCGAGGGTTTCGCGCACGAAGGCGAGTCCCACGTACAGGGTCTGATTGCGCCAGGAGATGTCTCCATTGATCGAGACTCGCCGCAGTTCAAAATGCCCGGGATAACTCGGCGGCGGCAAGCGTGTGGGGAAGCTGCGCGCACTGGGCTGGTAGAAGTCCGCGGGCACGCCATCATGGAGCGTCTCGTGAGGACGTTCGTAGTTGTACTCGCGATGAAATCGATTGAAGCGACGCTGCTGGGCAGGGAGATTGCTCGCCGGTGGGCGCGCGGTGTCGTCTTTCAGCGTGCGATGCATGCGTTCGTGGGCCGCATTATCTTGCGGACAACCGGCACGCGAGCGTTCAAGGCGGATGCCGAGCTTCAACCACTGCAGCGACAGCCGCGACAGCCCGCCCAGCCCGCGGCTGGCGAAGGGCGAGCCATTGTCAAAGTGCATGCGCAACGGCAACCCACGCGTCCTGAACAATATGCACATCGTGCGGCTCACCGGGGCGGCGCTCGGCTCGTACTGTGCCTGGCAGGCCAACAGATAACGGCTGGCGCTGTCCATGACGGTGAAGGGATAGCACCAGCGATGATCGCCGGTGCGAAATTGCCCTTTGAAGTCGATCGTCCACAGCTCATTGGGATGCTCGGCTCGGACGCGGCGCCCGGCGTTGACTCGCGCCCGACGGCGGCGCGTGCGCGGCGGGATCAGCCCGTGCCGTTTGATAGATAGCATAGCGCGAGGGGCTCAGCGCGCGGATACAGGCGAGAGCGCCCCCCAGTTCTTCGGCCAGCATGCGCACGTCACGAATAAACCAGATTGCAACTCTTCGGCCATCGCCGCAGTGATGCGGCGCGCGCAACGATCTTGAACCCCTGCGGGCCGCTCGTTTGAAAGCGTCCCCATAGCTGCGTCGGGCCGCACGCCAACTGAGACACCTTCGCCTCACAATCACTTCGCAGAGGCCGCAACGAATTTGCCAGAACGTCTCTTCATCCATTACGGGTGCTTTCATTCCAGGGAGCGAACCGTTCTTCCTCTCGCTGCAAGCAGTCAGAAACTTTCAAGCGCATCCAGCGGATCCTCATCTTGTCGGCCTCGGGCCCGCCCGGGACCGCCCTGCCGCTCATCCGCAACATCATCGCTGGGACTGACGCTGCGACGCGCCGCCGGGTTGCAGTCCGCGACAGCCGAAAGCGAAGGATTGTCGCTACGGATTCGTCTAATGGATCCAGACCGCGAGCGGCTGAGCCTGCCCTGCGGTCATGCATGCGGCTGCGCGATGCGCATACAGGAGCAACCCCCATGACGAAACCTCTGCATCTGTGGTCCGCCGCCCCGATTGCGGCGGCATTCCTGACCTGCGGCCCCGCTTCCGGCCAATCCACCACCGCCAATACCGAGGAACAGGAAACGCCCTTCGATGAGGCGCGCCTCTTCTTCGAGCTGAATCACACCGACGGTGATCTCGGCATTCACGCGCTCATCGATGGCGACGCATGGAAGCGGCTCGAAATCGACGGTCCGAATGACGTCGTGATGCTCGAGGTATTCGTCCGTAATCGCTTGCGGAAGCAGGGGCTCACGGAGTTCTTCTTCGAAAGCGCGGAACCGCCGTTCGATGAACTGCCGCCGAAGCAATTCTTCAAGCGGTTTCCCGAGGGCGTGTACGACATCGGCGGCATAACGCTCGAAGGCGAAGAGCTGGAAAGCGAGGTGACGCTCTCCCACGTCCTGGCCGCCCCGCCCGGAAACATTCAGATCTCCGGCGTCGACGCAGCAGAAAATTGCGATGCGGTCCCGCTGCCTTCGGTCAGCGCTGACTCCGTGACGATCAGTTGGGATCCGGTGACGCAGTCGCATCCCGATATCGGCACACCCAACGTCGCCGTCGAAGTCGAGCAGTACGAGTTGATCCTGGAAATCGAGGAACCAACGGAGCGAGCAATGAGCGTCCCGCTGCCGCCGGATGTGACCTCATTCGAGTTTCCATCGGACTTCATTGCGCTCAGCGACGCGTTCAAGTTCGAGATCATTGTCCGCGCGACCAATGGCAATCAGACTGCAGTCGAGAGTTGCTTCGAGATCGAATAGTGCTGTTCCCCGGAGCAAGCCCATTTCGTGGGCAAGCAAGCCTGCGGCAGGTAAGCCGAGCGAGTCGGCAGGCAAGCCGGCTTCGCCGGCAGGTCAGATTCTTTCGCTCTGACTTGCCGACCTTGTCGGCTTGCTTGCCCACGGCTTACTTGCCGATAGGCTTGCCTGCCGCGTCCGCGACTCGCCCTTCCTCGAGCAACTTGTGGCGACACGCTCTACTTCTGGCCACTCTCTTTGCATGCGTGACGCTTCTCGCGGCTTGCGAAGCAACTGAGCGTCCGCAGCCGAAGGCGCCGCCCACGACTGACGCGGGATCGGCGGAGCTCCATGTAGAGATCGAAGGCGACGTCGTGACAGTGCGCGCAGACGAGGCGAGACTGGGCGACATCATTGAGGAGATCGCGCGCCGCAGCGGACTTGAGCTGCTGATGCACGATCCGCTCGCGGAGCGCGTCGACGCGGACTTGCGACTCCCCCTGCGCGAGGCGCTGCGACAACTTCTGCAGGAGCATGACTTCGCTCTGCAGCAGACGATGCAGGCCTCGCGCTCAGGCGCCTTGATCGATGAGCCCGCGGGACGGCTGTGGATCTTTGCCAGAACATCGCAGCACGACGCGAGCGCGTCAACATTTCTTGCGTCCGACGACCCCATCGAAGAAGCGGAGGTCATCGATGCAGACGATAGGCTTGCACGGCTGAGCATCGCGCTGGTCGACGCCAATGCGAACACGCGCCTCGACGCCGTCTCCGCGCTCGCGGAGGTCCCCAGTGATGAGTCCGCAGCGCTGCTGACCGCCGCCGCTCTGCATGACGCCGATTCATCCGTTCGTGCGGAAGCAATCAACGCCCTGAGCGCTGTCGGCGACGAGGGTCACAGCATTGAATCGCTCCAACGGGCCCTCGTGGATCCGAGCGCGCAAGTCCGGCAAGCGGCGGTCAGAGCGCTCGAAGATATCGGCGGTGAACGCTCAGTTCAGTCCCTCGCGATTGCGCTGAAGGATGAAGACGCCTCAGTGCGCACGGCAGCCGTGGATGCGCTGAGTGAGATCGGCGGACCGACGGCGGCGCGTCTGCTGCGGACGGCCTCCACCGATGAGAACAGCGTCGTTCGTGAAGCGGCAATCGAAGCCCTGGATGAGGCGCTCGCTCCGAGCCGCAAGAGCAGCTGACTTCGTCAGCAGATTACCCCGGCAAGCTGACCAGATCCGTCGCCTGGCGGACAGTCCCCGCGCCTGAACATCTCTTAATATGACTTTAACGCCAGGCGCGGAACGCTCACGCGCACGCCTGCCTCTAACAGGTATTCGTATTCTCAAGGAGAACGCTCATGCGCACGTCACTCAAGGCCTGCCTGTGCATTGCCAGCGCAGCTATTCCGCTCGGCGCCTACGCGACGGCGTCGTTGGACGATTCCGCGGCGGTGCCGTCAACCTGGAAACCCCAGGAGATTCGCTACTCCTACCATGGATTCACGACGGCGTATGGCTGCGAGGCCTACGAGTCGCGGGTGAAGGAAATCCTTACGACGCTCGGTGCTCATCCGCAGACAAAAGTGCGCGCGAGCGGCTGCAGACTTGACCGGCCGTCCCGCAATTTCTTCGTGACGATCACTACGGCGACGCCCGTCGCAGCGTCGGACGCGGCGTCGTCCACGGATGCAAAGAGCGAACAGGCGCTGCTGAAGAGACTCGGCGCGAAGAGCGATCTCACCGAAGAACAGTTTCCCGCGGCCTGGAAGACGGTAGACCTGTCGCGCGACCGTAAACTCGATCTGCAACCTGGTGATTGTGAACTGATGGAAGGCCTGCGCGACCACGTGCTGCCGAAACTCTCGGCAAGAATCGTCGCCGACAAAGTGTTTTGCACCCCGAAGCAGTTGAGCATTCAGACGCCTGAGTTGCAGGTCTCGGCGCTCGTACCTCTGCGCACTGCCGACAGCGGCCGGCCTGTCAGCTGAGGAAGCCCGAAACCCCTTGGGCTACTGGCTACTGGCCAGACTTAGCTGCTCGGAAATCTCTTGCCAGTGGCCAGTGGCCAGTCGCCAGCTGCAATCAGCCGAGGTGCTAGTAGAGAACTTTGTCCGCCTTGTCCCGCCACGCCTGGAACGCCGCGAGCGCCTCTGCACGCTTGAACTGCTTCATCGGAATCTTGCGGCGTGACGGCGGGCGGCTGACCTCGCGGTAGATAAAGTCATCGTCAAAGTCGATCTTCGCTGCATCCTTGCGCGTGGCGCCATAAAAGACGCATCTGCACCGCGCCCAGTAGATCGCCGAGAGACACATCGGACACGGTTCGCAACTCGTGTAGAGGTCGCAGTTATCGAGTTGAAAGCTCTTGAGCCGGGTGCATGCGTCGCGAATCGCCACGACCTCCGCATGCGCGGTGGGATCGTTCGTGGACGTGACGCGATTCCATCCCCGCCCCACGATCTTTCCGTTGCGAACCACGACGGCGCCGAACGGCCCGCCCTCGTTGGCGCGCATCTTCACCATGGAGATGCGGATCGCTTCGCGCATGAATTTCGGATTCATGTGAGCTCGCATCGAAGTTGAGACGTTGCGATCTTCGAACGATCGCTCCTGACGGTCAATGCCGCGCCTCCTCGGAACCTTGACCTCCTCCAGGTTGCGGTTGTACATCACCCTGGGTCGGCCTGCGGCGAGGAGGCGTTCGCGAGTAAGCCCGCGGCGAGTAAGACGACATCGTCGTCGGGACAGAATCCTGACGCGACGACCGCAGGTCGTCTTACCCGACAGCGTCCACCCGACGACCAAAGTCGTCCTACTCGGCAACGCCCTGCTGATCCGGCCGGCCTTCAGCGGGTACCGTCCGACTGACGGTGGGGGATGCACTCAATAAAACGGAGGACATATGGGCAACAGGATCAGAACCATCAGGGCGGCAGCGGTCGCCGTGACATTGCTCGTCGGCGTCGTCGCAACGGCGCAAACAGATGCACAGAAATTCCGCGAAGCAGTACTGAAGCTGGTCTCGGATCGCGATCCCGAAGTTCGCGTCTCCAAAGTGGATCACGACGCCTTGCGCGTGCGTCGGATCGATATCGTCGATGAGAAAGGCGTGATCCGGATGACGATCGCCGCCTCGCTGCCGGATCCCATCATCGATGGAATCGCCTACAAGCGTGTGGCGCCGGTCTCGGGAATCATGTTGCGTGATGATCGCGGCAATGAGCGAGGCGGCATCGGATACATGGCAGGCCACGAGGCGATGGTCATGATGATCGACCATCGCACCTCTGAAGCTGCGGGATTCACGTCGCTGAAGGACGGCTCCTCCGCGATGGTATTGAACTCACCAGCGCCCGAAATGCGCGAACCAGCGCTGGGCGATCGGCTGATTCCGGGACAGAACAAGACGCGCATCAGATTGGGCGTGAAACCCGACGGAACGCCCGAGGTGTTTCTCACAGACAAAGAAGAGCGGCCAAGACTGCGGCTGACGATTACGGACGAAGGTCACGGCGCGCTGCAGTTTCTGAACGCCAGGGGCGAAGTGATCCAGACGCTCGCGCCGGAGTCCGCGTAGAGGACTCCCGTCCCACGGGCGCCAGCTTATGTTCACTGCCCGGAGAGCGCACACATATATATGTATGCGTACGTGAGACCTGATGTCCGGAACTCTGATGTCCCTCATCGAATCGCCGCCACGCGAGGATTGTTAAGGGAAACCCCTACCACGATGTGAGGGTCGGCTCTGCACTGCCAAGGCTTGTGTGCGCCCGTATCATGGACGCGCAGAGACCAACGTTTCCGCGGAGACAAGAACAATGAGCACGACGTCTCGTCGCACCATCGTCGGCGGCGCTTTCCTGATCGCACTCCTCCACGGCATTGCCGTCATCGCGGCGCCGACGCCTTCGCTGTCGGTGGAAGCCTTTGGCAAGGTTCCCGCCATTGCAGATGTTGAGTTGAACGCTGCGGGCAATCTGCTCGCCTGGTCGGACAGCAGCGGCGGCGAGCCCATGGTTGTAATTTTCGATCTAAACACCCGTACTCAGAAACGGAAGATGGGCGTCGGGAGCAATGCGACGCTGCGCGCTCTCGACTGGGCCGACGACGAGACGCTGCTGATCCATCTCAGCGTGACTGACACAGCGGGCGCCGGCATCGGCAGCGTGCAGTACGAAATGTATCGCACGCTCGCTGTGGACGCCGCAGGCGGTCCGACTCGAATTCTGCTGCTCGCCGATCAGGCGCGCGCTTCTGTGGCCACGTCGGCGGACCTGCTCGCTCTGCATACCAGCAAGCCCAAGACAGTGATCATGGCCACGTGGGATTACTCAGCGGCCAAGAAGGGTCGGGAGATCGATTCACGACTCATTGGCGGCCGCAAGGATGCAGGCTGGCTGTTCAACCTGTTCGAGGTCGATACGCGCTCGGGCAAGGGGAAGCTCATCGATCACGGATCCTATTTGACGTACGAATGGGTGATCGACAAGGACGGACAATCCGCGGCGCGCAGTGAATGGGACGCGGAGCAGGGCGCGTATCGCGTTCTCGCGAAAGACGGCGGCGGCTGGAAGGAAATACACCGCCAGGAAGACGGGGAAGTGCTCCAGCTCTACAGCCTCACCGCCGACGGATCTGCGATTGTCGCGCTAGGCGCCAACGGACACGCGCGAGCAAAGCTGTGGGCGATTCCACTCGATGGATCCGGGGCGAAGGTTCTGCTCGAGGACGAGAACTACGATATCGAGGCTGTCGTGCGCGACGGCTACTCGTGGGCGCCGCTCGGCGCGTGGATCGGCGGACCTGAACCGCACGTTCGCTGGATGGACGCTACGGCCGAAGCACGTCACAAGGCGTTGTCACGCACTTTCGCGGGACGCGGCGTCTCCATCTATGGCCGCTCCGCAGATGGTTCGCGCGTACTGGCGCGAGTCGGCAGTCACTCGGCGCCGGTCGTTTACTATCTCGTGGATTTTTCGAAGGGTACGGCGGACATCGTCGGCGACGACTATCCGGCCCTTGAAAAAGCGCCGCTCGGCGAAGTCCGCACCATCTCTTACAAGGCGCGCGACGGCTACGCCGTACCGGCGTACGTCACGATTCCTCCTGGCGAAAAACCTGAAAACCTGCCGCTGGTCGTCATGCCGCACGGAGGACCGGAATCGCGCGATGAGCAGCAGTTCGATCCGTTCGCGCAGTTCATCGCTTCGCGCGGATACGCTGTGCTGCAACCCCAGTTCCGCGGTTCGACCGGATTCGGCGAAGCCCACCGGAAAGCGGGATATCGTCAATGGGGCGGGCTCATGCAGGACGACGTGACGGACGGCGTCAAGGCGCTGATTGAGCAGGGCCTCGCCGATCCGCGCCGCATCTGCATCGTCGGTGCAAGTTACGGGGGCTACGTTGCGCTCGCTGGTGCGGCGTTCACACCGGATCTGTACAGATGCGCAGCAAGCATCAACGGCATCTCGGATCTGCCCGCCATGCTCGGGCATGTGGCGAAGCGGTGGGGCAAGGAGTCCAACTCGCTCGCCTACTGGAGCGGACACATCGGCAGCGGTCATGATCCAAAAGTCATCGAGAAATCTCCGGCCGGCGCTGCGAGGAAGATTCGAGCACCGATACTTCTGATCCACGGCGCCGAAGACACCGTTGTGCCGATCACGCAGGCGGACGCCATGGCGCGGGCGCTCGCGGATCTCGGCAAGCCGCACACATTGGTCAAGCTACCCGGCGAAGATCACTGGCTCTCACAGAGCGAGACTCGCGTGCGGGTGCTCAGGGAGCTGGAGACTTTTCTCGCAGCCCATCTGGGTACGACGTCAGGGGAATAGCGTGGCGCTCGGCAAAGCAACTCGTCGCACGGATCGCAGTTAGTCGAGCCGCAAGGAGCGAGTGATGTCCCTTGAGGACGCCGCTCCATAGAACCCCGACGCCAGACCAAAGTCCGCTTGCGGCAGAACGGCAAGAATGTCGGGACTCTCGCCATCACATGGAACGACGTAGACAAGAATGCGGTCGCGACGCTGACAGGAAAGATTCGTGACAAGGATGTGAAAGCAAGGCGCATCGCGCCGTGAATTTTGCGCGAGGGCGCCGTCAAAAAGATCACCTTCATTGGCGGGCTGTGGATTCCGCTCGTAGCGGACCGGAACTGCACGGCGCGGTCCACGTCGTCGCGCAGCGCCAGAGGGCGACCAGCGCATCGT
Source organism: uncultured Gammaproteobacteria bacterium (assembly GCA_963723505.1). GTDB lineage: Bacteria > Pseudomonadota > Gammaproteobacteria > Steroidobacterales > Steroidobacteraceae > Steroidobacter. The sequence continues at coordinate 40,724 of CAVRQU010000006.1, read as the reverse complement.
CCTGCGTCTGAGATCTTTCTACGCTCACCTCCGGGGAGCAGCACAAGCGCCGGCCCTGGGGGCGGCGCTACCCACCTCATCCAACGACGACTTCGCTGATCTGGATCACGGGCGTTTGATCGGTGTAGTTCGGAATGTCCGCCAGAATTTCCTTGGCGTGCGGGCCGAAGCCGCTCTGAAAGGCTTCGACCGATTCGCAGAAGATGTGGCACATCCCGACATAGGTTGCGGGTGCGCCGGGCGATCCGCCCGCAAGACCCTTGTCGACGGTGTAGTACTTGCAGCTCTCACCCATCCTGGCCTTCACCAGCGGCATGTGCTTGTCGCGATAGTACTCGTGATCGAATCGCGCCCCGGGCGTGTTCGGGTACATCACGCTGACTTTGATCATGGCGTCTCCTGGTGATCGGCGGAACGAGCAGGACAAGGACGGCGCTGAATGCGCCACCTGCACAGAGGCAAACTATCGCTTATTTCCCGCGTCCCGTGTTCTTTGGCCGCGACCCTTCCTGGTCGCTCACGCCAGCGGCCCGTAAGCGGCGGGCATATCGCGATACACCCTCGCCTCCGGCGGCGGGTCTATGTTCAGCGTGATCACGGCGCCCGTGTGATCGCATTTCGAACATCGCGCCGTCGACAGCATCAGGACCTTCTGGCCGAGACCGTCCGGCGAGCCATCGTAGTAGCTCTCATGTCCGCAGTGACCGCAAGTACATCTGATGACAGGCGACATGGCGCCGTCTCCCCGCTATTTCTTCTGACCCAGATTAGGTGTACTTCCTGCATCCCCTTCGTCGCAATTGTGACTTCTACATCAGTAGCCCCCGCGAATGGCGAGCCGCTCGTTACGCCAGCGCCGCGGTGATGCGGAGAGCAAAAGCTCAATTTGCCGAAATCACCGAATCGTCCGTCTGTGCGCCGCCAAGCGACGGAATCGGCGCGACTGTCGCTGCGCGACTACATTAAAAAGGATTCAAGCGCGTATCTCGCCGCGTCCAGGGCTGCCCGCGCTGCCGACGGGAGAACTGTCCAGCTATGCCGACTGGAGACGACCAGGTCGATATCGCACCGCCATAGATCTGGCCATCAATGACTTGCGTGAAGAATGTGAGGCGGCTCGTCTGGTCCATTTTCGTAGCCGACCGCCGGGGATCCGAGTGAGCGACCTTCGCGCCGCCTGCGTCAGTCACTCACTCCATCGCATTGCAACGAGATGCACCCATCGCCGCCGGCGGACCTCGGCGCTGGGCGCGGCGGCACGGGTACACTAATGAATACCCGAGAGATTTTGGCGCCCAGGGTCGTGAGGCTTGATTACGGATGGCTGCAACAAAACGAACCCCCAAGATCAAACGGCGGCGCCGTACGCCCGACGTCGTACGCGCTGCGGCGCTGGAGGCAGCGCGGAATCTGCTGCTGCGCCTGGGGCCCGAGTCCGTGACTTTGCCGGCAATCGCCAAAGAGCTGGACATGACGCACGGGAACATCACGCACCACTTCGGTTCGGTGGGCTCCTTGCATGCCTCGCTCGTCGATCAGATGGCCGATGAGCTCACCCGGAACGTCAACAACGCCGTCACGCAGCTTCGTACGGGGGCGACAGATCCGGTCAAGGTCGTCGATGCGTTGTTCGACGCCTTCTCGAAGAACGGCGCCGGTCGATTGATTTCGTGGCTGGCGTCCACCGGAAAGCTGGAAGCGCTCGAGCCGTTGTTCAGGACGGTGGCGAAGATCGTTCGCGAGTTGTCGCGAGGCGCGCCGAGGCCCGGTGAAGAGCGGGAGCTTTCCGTGCGTCAGAACGCACTTGTGCTGATCACGACCGCGCTCGGGAATGCGCTCATCGGCGATCGACTGCATGCCGCAGTGGGCCTGCCGGTTGGCGAGTTGAACAAGCTGTCGGCCACGGATCTGGTGCGGCGCGCGTATCCCGCGGCGCCGAAGCGCCGTCGGGCGAGCTCCGTCGACAATCTCAGGTAGCGAGGTCTTTGAGCGCGACGCCAGGATCTGCGAGACGCGCCGGATCGACGCAGGCGCGTTCCGTCACAAGCTTTCTCCCCTGCACGTAATCGCGCGGCGTGTTGACGCAATCGAAGGCAAGCACACGACCCTGCGTGAGGTAAGCCACCGAGAAGGCGCGCGTTGCAGGATCGCCTCGCACCACAGTTGCGTCGTAACCCATCGACAGGCCGACAGTCTGCAGCTTCAGATCGTATTGATCCGACCAGAACCAGGGAACGCTGTGGTACGGCGTCGGGCGACCGCAGAGCGCTTTCGCCACTGTCGCAGCCTGTTCGTGCGCGTTGTGCACGGACTCCAGCCGAACTCTGGCGCCGCCGGCGAACGCGTTGACATGCGCAGCGCAATCGCCCGCCGCATAAACATCGGCGAGCGAGGTGCGGCAGAACTCATCGACATGAACGCCGTTGTCGCATACCGCGCCGGCGTCGCTCAGCGCGTCAATGGCGGGCCGGATGCCCACGCCAACGATGATCATGTCCGCATCGAAAAGTCGCCCGCCTGCCGCCCGCACGCCGGTCACCTTGCCTTGCTCCCCCTCGATGCGCTCGATGGCGACGGCGGTGCAGACCTCGACGCCATGAGCGCGATGCTCGGCTTCATAAAAGCGCGAGATGTCTTCACCAGCCACGCGTGCGAGCACTCGGGGCGCCGCCTCCAGCACCGTGACCGCCTTACCCAGCTTCGACAACACTGCCGCCGCCTCGAGGCCGATAAATCCGCCGCCAATCACCACGACGCGTCGCACGTCCGGCAGTCCGGCGACGATGCGGTCCACGTCATGTCGGCTTCGCACGCAGTGCACCCCGTTGAGATCACCGCCCGAGCACGCGAGCAGACGCGGAAGGCCGCCGGTCGCCCACACCAGCGCGCCATACTCGAAGATTGAACCGCTGACGCTTCGCACCCGCTTTGCAGCCGGGTCGACGGAGGCCACGCACTGTTCCGTGATCACGTCGATCTCGCGCTCCACCCAGAACTGAGGCTGCCGGATCAGGAGTCGCTCGAAGGGCTTTTCGCCGGCGAGATAGTCTTTCGAGAGCGGCGGCCGTTCATACGGAAGCTCCGGTTCATCGCTCACGAGCGCGATGGAGCCTGCAAACTTCGCGTTCCTCAAGCCGATGGCGGTCTGCGCACCTGCATGACCGGCGCCGACGATGAGGACATCCGCACGTTTCATCAGTGTCTGCGCGGAATGCGCACCGGCAGCGCGCGATAGCCGCGCACGAAAGTTGAGTAGACGCGCTCAGGTTCGGCCGGTCACCTCGATCTGCGGGAAGCGCTTCATGATCTCCTCCCAGATCACCTGGAGCTGCAGCTCCGCAAGACGGTTGCCGACGCAGCGGTGAATCCCGTAGCCGAACGAGATGTGCTGACGCGGCCGCGCGCGATCGATGATGTAGCTCTCGGGATCCGTGATCACTTCCTCATCGCGATTGCCGGAGATGTACCACATCACGACCTTCTCGCCCTTGCGGATGCGCCTGCCGTGAAATTCGACGTCCTCGAGCGCCGTGCGCCGCATGTGAGCAAGCGGGGTCTGCCAGCGGATCGTCTCGGACACCATGCTCGGAATGAGCTCGGGACGCGCGCGGAGCTTCTCGTACTGGTCCGGATTCCGATTCAGCGCGAGCACGCTGCCTGTGATCGTGTTGCGCGTGGTGTCGTTGCCGCCGACGATCAGCAGGAGGATGTTGCCCAGCAACTCCTGCGGCGGCATGTTTCGCGTCTCCGGCCCGTGGGCGAGCATCGAGACCAGGTCGTTGCCGCCGGCGCTTTGCAAACGTTCGACCCACATGCGCTGAAACGTCGTGAAGCACTCGGTCATCTCCTGAAGCCATTGCTCGCGACTGTCGATGACGCCGCCGCCGGGCACGGCCGTTGCGACGTCGGACCAGCGCGTGAGCTTGCGGCGCTCCTCCTGCGGGAAATCGAACAGGGTCGCGAGCGTCATCGCAGTCAGCTCCATGGAGACCTTATCGACCCAATCGAACTCTGCGCCGATCGGCAGTTCATCCAGGATCTTCGCCGCACGCTGCCGGATCAGCGGCTCGAGATTCTTGAGATTGGCGGGCGAAACCATCGGCGTCACAGTCTTGCGCTGGACGTCATGCTTCGGCGGATCCATTGCGATGAACATCGGCAGCATTTCCCGGCCGTCGCCGAAGATCGTGATGCCGCCCTCGGAGGAGAATTGTTTGTGATTGGTGTCGATCGCCATGATGTCGTTATATCTGGTGATCGACCAATACGGTCCGTAGACCTTGCTGTCGTAGTAGTGAACGGGATCCTCGCGCCGCAGGCGCTCGAAGTAAGGACCGATGACGTTGTGGTAAAACAGCTTGGGATTTGCGACGTCGATGGCCTCGATGGCCTTCGAGTACGCATCCTGGCGCGCGGCCGGCAGGTCATGCGGGACGTCGTCGAACAAGCTGAGGTCGACGTTCGGCGCAGCGCTCCTGATATCGAGCAACGGGTCCGTCATGTTGAGTTCCTCGCAAGTTCAGTGTTGCGCTTCGGGCAGATGCACCACGACGCCGTCGAGCTCCTCGCGCATCCTGATCTGGCAGGAAAGCCGCGAGTCAGGCGCCGCCTCCGGCGCGAGCTGCAACAACTCGGATTCCGATTCTGAAGCAGGAGGTCCCACGATCGCCGTCCACCCGGCGTCCACGTGCACGTGACACGTCGCGCAGGCGCAGTTGCCGCCGCAATCCGCGTCAATGCCGGGAACCCCGTTCGAGACCGCGCCCTCCATGAGCGAAACACCCTCGGCGATCTCGACCGTATGAATTGTCCCGTCGTGCCCGACATATGTCACCCGCCCCATGAAACCCTCCACAAACCGGCGTCCGTCCTGATTTCTATTGGCAGGCGTGACAATAGAACGGCGACACGCATCAAGGCAAGGAGCGGCGCGCGGGCGTCGCCAGCCCGGCTCCGAGCAAGTCAATGGAAAATCTCTCCCAAAGAAGCCAAGTACGCCAAGTCAGATGAGAGATCTGATCAGCATTCCGTCAGGCCCTTGGCGCCTTGGCGAGAGATAGTCGGCTCATCGGAAGTCTGTCGCAAGGATCGCAAAGAACGCCAGGTCGGATCAGATCTTCTGATCAGGTCAGGACTCTTGCGCTCTTCTCGCTTTGGCGAGAGATGCTCTGATCAGAGAAAGTACACCTGCCGACTGATCGCGTTTTCGGCCAGCAACGGCGCATAGCGATCGACGTCCTGCTGTGCGTGGGCGAGATTCGCCTGCGACGCGGCGAGTTGCGCCCGCGCGCTCGCGAGTTGCGCGCGGTATTCACGGGCGTCGATGGAGAACAGAGGCTGGTCTTCCTGAACGAGAGAGCCGTCGACGAACTCCTGTTTCATCAGCACGCCGCTGACGCGCGCACGCAAGTCCACCTCCTGCGAGCCTCGGACTTCGCCAACCTTGTCCACATACAGTTGTGCAGGTCCGACCTCGACCTTGATGGCCTTCACTTCGACCGGCGCAGACGTCGGCGCGTCAGCTTTCCTGCCGCAGGCCGACAAACCGCAGAACCCCGCCGTCAGCACCGACAAAATCAGGAGCGTGACAGTCCGGGGGTCCATGCGGGCATTGTCGATACCCCGCGGCGGATTGGGATAAGCACTAGGGGCAAACGCCCTCCGACGACTCGTCGATGCGCCTACAGAAGACGACGGTGCGGCTATTGAAGTGAGCTTGCGACAGTCTGTCGCCGCCGCGGCGCATCGCGACTTGCGAGCGCCTGGATGTAGGCGCCGAACTCCGGATCCTCGCCCTCGAGCAGGACCGGCAGAAGCGCATGAAAATCGTCACGCCGGAGCCATTCGAGCATGTAGTCCTCCCACGAGGACCAGCGTCGCATCTGCTTCGAGGACATGTTGGGTTCGTAGAGCAACAGATAGGCGCGCTCGAGCAGCGAGATCAGCATCCTGAAGATGATCATCTTGCGTTCGCGCTGCTCCATGGAGAGCTCCGGAGTCTTTTCAGCGGAAAACAGTCGCAGGTCGGGATTGTCGAGCGCGATCTTCAGAAAGTCCTGATAGTTGTCGGAGAGCAGCTGATAGACCTCCTGCTCCTCGTTGTCGCGCTCTTTTCTCTGCTCATACAGAAAGACCAGGATCGCGATCGGCAGACCGATCGTCGTCACGACGTAGCTCATCAGTTCCCAGGTTTCGATCCCCATCGTTCCCAAGCCATCACGCAAGCCGGCTCGTCGTTGACGCTCAGTGCGTAAGCACCACGGTTGTGAAACTGTAACGAACGGTGAACTGGATGCGCACGTCGTCGCCGCTCTGGCCATTCTTGTCTTCACGCTGCCCCCACAGCGCTTCGGCGCCGATGAGAACGTGCTCATGCCGGATTGAAGAGCAGATTGGCCGAGGCATAGGCCCCGAACTTGAAGGCGTCGTCGCTCTGCAGATCCGTGTTGTTCACTTCGGTGCGGCTATAACCAATCGCGCTGGTCCAGCGATCGTTCCATTGGTGGTTGTAGTACGCGGAGACTCCCAGGAGCTCCACAGGCGTCGGCTCCGGCGCCGCGAACGTTCCGTTGGCCGCAAGATCCGTACCGCCGTCATTCATGTAGCTGGCGATGCCTTCGCCGTAGACCGCGCCGACAAGAAGTTGATCGTCGCCGCCGAGCAGATTGATAGCGGACGTCACATTGACGCCCCAGCCGAATTCGTCGCCGCTTGGTTCATTGTCGGGCGTGCCCGCGGTCTCGAAGCCGATGCGGCGAAACAGCGCCCCCGCCTGCACGTGACCCCAATCGCCCTTCATCCGGAGGTGCGCAGTGAGATCCGGAATTTCTTCGTCGCTTTGCAGGTTTTCTCCAAGCACCGGATCGAAATCACGAATCTGCCCCGGATCGATATCATCGCTCGGCTTCTCGAGTGCAACCGCAAAGCGATATCGATCATTGGCAAGCGCGGTCCAGCGAATCTGGGGGTTCTTCACGTAGACCATGCCGGGCGGCCCCCAGTAGTCGACCACGTTTGGGAATATGTCTACGTCCATGAAGACGGTGTCGAAATAGCCGGCGAGCAACGGCCCCCATTCGGCATAGGCGCGCGACAGATGAAACGTCGTCTCGCCTTCATTGGCGCCGCTGCCGAATAAATTGAAGTAGAAGAGCCCCTTGATCTCATGAGCGCCGGCCGGCACGGCAAACCTGACGCCCATGCCGCTTTGTCGAACGCTGAGGATCGCCTGACCGTCGTCGCCGAACTGTCCTTCCTGCGTGGGAATCTTCGAGGGCCGCAGCGTGTCGTCCCAATTCCCATCCACGCGTTTGAAGTCCTGAATATAGTCTGTTTGCAACGACCCGATGATTTCGATGTTGCTCTGCGAGGTTCCTTCTGCGGCGGTAACGAGACCTGCCGGAATCATTGTGATCAGCAGCGCAGCGAAGCGCAGCATCGCAATTGTCGCTCGGTTGCGCGTGAACTGGCGCTTGTCTGGTTCCATGTGTGTGTTCGCGGTCAGACCGCGACTCCTCGCGTGCTGCGAAACGCGAAGGCGCTCACTATTCGTCTCCCTCGATTCAGATCAGCGAGACAAAGTCAGGGATCGTGAGCCGCCTTGATTGTGCCTTACACAGTAGCTGCTGACGAACTCATCGTCATCGATAGCGCATACGGTTGTTCCGCGCCGATCTGAACTGGGCTCAGCGAAGATCGGTTGTCATCGCCTCGCTTTGCGAGAGCTGATGAGAATCGTGCAACCTCGGCTCAGCAGCGTGCATCCGTTGTTTGGGTAGAGGACGACGGACGAAGCACGTATGCACTGCGCCGCGCCGGGAGAGACGGTTCATGCGCGAGGCATGAAGGGGTCGTGAATCGCGCTGCGGAAAGAGATCGAGCAGCTTGCAATTCTTACCCACTGACCGCGCGCTACCAGATGCTGCACCTGGCCGGCCCCTGGAGCGCAGCATCGCTTATGAATAGCGACAAGTCTCGTCGGAGAAGAGCCGCGAAAGACCGCACAAAGGAAATAGGATCGTCAGTAGGGTCCACAGACGGGCTTCGGCGCCGGCGGCGAAATGATTGCACCTCGGATCCGCGTTTTGTCCGCGTTGCTCCTTTGTGCGGTCTTTCGCGGCTCTTTTCCGATGCCCAATTCTTTTACGCGGTCCTTCGCGGCTCTTCCTCGCAACACCAGCGCATTCGCATGCTTCCGTGCAAGGCAACCATTGCCGATGCGGCGTGAGCGTCGCGCGTTGTGGAGAACGACGCGCACAAAAGAAAACGGAGGCCCGAGGGCCTCCGTTTCTTTGCCGGTTCCGATCGGCGGATTAGGTCCAGTAGTAGTTCCAGTAGCTGTACTCGTACTGCGTGCGCGCGCGCGTCCAGCGAACCTGCGACTTATACTTCTGCCCGTAGGTGTTGTAGAAGTCGGCGAGCGTCTTGCCGTCGTAGTAGCCGCTCCAGCTGCCATAGGAATACGACACGGCATAGGGGCCGCCGTCGTAGTAGCCGGCGCCGCCGATGACGGTGGCGAGCGCTTCGCGGTCGAGGTCCTGAGAGAGGCTGAGGTCGGCGATGTTCAGATTCATCATGCGAGTAACTCCAAGAAGTAAAAGTGAGTGTGGGTTGCGAAAGAAGTTGACTTGCAAACAATCAACTCTCGCGGGGGATATTGCAGGGGGTGTGCCAGGGGCGTGCGCGTGGGGGCTACGCTGCCGCTAAGGCCTTGATCGCATGAACAAAGAAACTCTGCCGGGGGCTTTCAGCGGCGCCGCGCGCCGAAGCCCGCTGAGGGACTTCGTCGACTCCCACCCAACATTCAGACGTGCCGCCGTTCGCCGGCAGCCAACACTCAGCGCTTGAGGCGCCCTCCTCAGGAAGACGGAGGCCCGAGGGCCTCCGTTTCCGATGGCGCTAATCGTTTGATTAGGTCCAGTAGTAGTTCCAGTAGCTGTACTCGTACTGCTGCGCGCGTGCGCGTCCAGCGAACCTGCGACTTATATTTCTGCCCGCAGGTGTTGTAGAAGTCCGCCAGCACTTTGCCGTCGTAGTAGCCGCTCCAGCTGCCGGTGGCATACGACACGGCATAGGGGCCGCCGTCGTAGTAGCCGGCGCCGCCGATGATCGTGGCGAGCGCTTCGCGGTCGAGGTCCTGGGAGAGGCCGAGGTCAGCGATGTTCAGGGTGTTCATTAAGGTGCTCCGAAAAGTTAGGTGAGTGAATCGGTTGGGGTAACAGAAGTTGATCTTCAAACAATCAACTCTCGCGGGGGATATTGCAGGGGGCGTGCCAGGGGCGTGTGCGTGTGGGCCACGCGATCGCTAAGGCCTTGATCGCACGAGCAAAGAAATCCAGCGAGGCCGCTTCAACGGCGCCGCCTGCAGCGCGTGGCTTGTGTCACTTCGTTGACTGACAACCAACACTCAGACGTGCCGCGTTCGCCGGCAGCCAACGCTCGCTCACTGCATGGGTGTACCCGCGTACAAGTAGCGCGCGCGTCATCGGAGAAGAGCCGCGAGAGACCGCATAAAAGAACTGGTGCGGACAGAGCGGGGATTCGAGGAGCCCTGTCGACGCCAGAGCCGAAACACGTCTGGAGATCCCTCTGACCGTGCCATTCCTTTTTGCGGTCTTTCGCGGCTCTTCCTCCTTCAGAACGTCAGCCGTGGACCCAGGTTGATGTAGATGGCCTCTTCTCCCGTGTCCGTCCGCCCGTAGGCCAGATAGATCGGCCCGATCGCGGTATCGAGCCCGAGGAACGCGCTGCCGCTGATGATGGAGTTGTCCAACGACGCGTCGCTCCTCTGCTGCCACACGTTGCCGGCCTCGAGCGTGGCGCCGACATACGTCTGCAGGAAGCGCGATTCCTGCAGTCGTCGCAGATAGGCGATGGTCACCAGGCCAATGTGTTGACCGTACAACTGGTCTTCCTGCAAGCCGGAAAGACGGAACAAACCGCCCAACGGAAACAGACTTTCGAGCGGCGCGTCCTCGTCCAGCGTGGTCGCACCGGACAGTCCGCCGACCAGGGTATTGGATCCCCAGGAGAATGCATGCACGTAGTCCAATTGCACCTGATCGTAGTCGCTGCTCGCGCCAGCGCTCTCGCGTGCGATGGTCCACTCCAGCCTGCCGTAGTGACCGGCCCGCGGGAAGTTGACATTGTCCAGCTTGTCGTCGGACAGTCTCAGGAAGAATTCGCCGCGATCGACGTCCTCTTCCGGCGCGGGCTCGCCGATGCGCACCTCTGCAGTCCCGGTTGCGCGCCGGTACCCGACCCTGCCTTCGCCCCACGTGCCGAACTCTCTGCCCGCACCCAACTCCACGCCACGCAGGTTGATCTGGTAGTTGGCCAGATGATGACCAGCGTCGTCAAAAGCGCGCACGTTGAAGCTCTCATAGCCGACCGCGCCGCTGACGAAATACCGCGACAAGGGATCGAGCGGCTGGTGGAACTCCGTGAACACAGCGGGTTGGTCGCCGATCTGCATTCCGGCCCGCAATTCCCCGTTGAGCGCGTTGAGCGCCGTAAGGGTGTACAGGAGACCGGTTCGCAGCGTGGTGTCGCCGTTCAGATCGTTCGAGGAAGCTATCCCGAACTGCAGGTACGCCGGGCCCCAATGCTTTTCTGTCGCGGTAATCTCAAGACCTGTCTTGCCCTGCTCGCGCACTACGTCATAGCGCACCGACTCGAAGATATCGAGCCCGTACACGTGGCCGATGTCCTCCTCCAGCTGCGCCACATCCAGAGGTTGGCCAGTCTTCGCAGTGATGCGGCTGGCGATGACCGCGTCGCCCAGGGGCGAGCGATTGTTCGTGCGCACAAACTCGATGACCGGGAGGTCCGCGCCCGGATGCACACGGGCAGCCACGTGCCGGGAGTAGTCCTCCGGGCTCAGTGAATACTTCCGCAAGGATTCGATCGCCGCGCGCGCCGCGCTTTCTCCGATCGGAATCGTCTCGGCGGCGCGGTCGAAACTGTTGCTGCCGATATCGCCGAGCTCCGGGCGAATCAGGACGTCCTGGGATCCAAGCGACGTCAACTGCGGTTCGGTGTTGAGCGTGAAGAGGAAGTTCGCGAGTTGCTCGGTGATGTCCAGCGCATTGGTGAGTTCATTGCGCTTGTACAGCCCGCTGCCCACGTCGACGACGATGAACACTTCGGCGCCCATGTCGCGCGCGACGCTCACCGGGACATTGTTCGCAAGACCGCCGTCGACCAGGAGCCGGCCGTCGATCTCGACCGGATCAAAGGCGGCCGGAACGGCCATGCTGGCGCGGATGGACTTGGCGAGGCTGCCCGAAGACAGCACGACTTCCTTGCCAGTCTCAATGTCAGTGGCGACGGCCCGGTAGGGGATGGGCATGCGATCGAAATCCTTCACCTCGGACATCGACAGCGTCAGACGGTTCAGCGTGAGATCGAACTTCTGCCCACGAATATAGGCGAGCGGGATCTGCACCTCGCCGTTGTTGTACCCGGGCTTGACCTTGAACACGTAGAAGTCGTCATCGCGCTTGCGACGAAATGAGCGCTCCTCGCGACTCGGATAGTCCTTGAACAGATCGTCCCAGTCCATCCCCAGGATCTCTTTCTCGATCTGCGCCGGAGTCATACCCGACGCATACAGGCCGCCGACGATGGATCCCATGCTGCAACCGGCGATGTAGTCGACAGGAATACGCAGCTCCTCGAGCACTTTGAGGATGCCGACATGCGCGGCGCCTCGCGCGCCGCCGCCGCCCAACACGAGGCCGATTCGCGGTCGTCGGGCGGCGGCTTCCTCTTCCGCATTGATCTCCGCAGCATGAAGAAGCATCACGCAAGCGATGAGGCAGCCGCAGAATCCGAGCCAGCCGCGATTGCCGAGAGCCGCGTTGTTCGTCGCTCTCGCTCGCAAGGAAGGAATCATCATGCGTTCCCCCGGATAGTTCTCGCTAAATGGCTTAAGTTACTGCGTCCCGGATGCGGACGCGGGTCGCTCAACTTCCGGCAACCCGACGCGGATTCGCGTCGAAAAATCTTCAGCATCGTCTGCGGCGCGGGCTGCGGCGTTGATCTGACTGCGACGTTTCAGTTCGGCGAAGGGCAGGCGCGTGTCCAGCCTGCCGAGCTCATAAAGATACTCGGGCACATGACCGCTCAGGAGGATCTTCCACGAGTACGGCGCGCGCCCGGGATTCACGCGAGCATGCAGCCAGATGTTGCTCGTGCAGTTCGTGGTGAGCGTGTTGTAGAACTCGGGATGCTCATGGAGCTCGTTGATCTTGCGAAGATACTCCAGCAGCAGCAGCCGCGCGTTCTCGACCCGCCCGTGCAGGGTGAACAGATAAACGTCCTCGGGAGGATCGCGCCGCACGTTGGTTCTGAGACGGATCACATCGCGCTCATCCGCGACGACATACATGAGCTCGTACTGCCTGAACAGGCCCTTGACTGTGGAATAGCCTTCGCCACGTTCATCGCGTCGCTCGATCGAGACGGCGAGATGTTCGTCGCCGCCGAAGCCGAAGCTCAGAAAGATGTGCGCGATGTCCGGTCCCGCCCAGTAGGACGCGATGACGTCCAGGGACTCGAGCTCGCGCACATCGAAGGTCCGGTCGTAGTACGCCGGCGTGAAGTCCGTTTCAGTGCGATAGCTGAAATTGCGAATGTTGTGAACGGTGAACTCGTCGCCGTCGAAGGTGACGTAGGCCAGGACCGCCGCCTCCTGCTTCCAGTCACGATCATTCGAGGGCTCGATCCGACTCCACCACGCAAGGAGTACGACAGAGATCACCGCAAACGTCCCGAGCACGCGCCAGCGCCAGCGCCTCGCCCAAAGCGCGACCAGCGCGACCAGACCCGACAATGCGAACGCCGCGGCGAGCGCATTCCGCAAAGCCGTGCTCGGAATAATTGAGTAGTGGAGCGCGAGCGCACCCCAGACCGCCATGCCGAAGACGACGAGAGCAACCAGCGCCAGACCGGCGATCCTGGGAATGCTCTTCAGCTGCGCCATGCCGTTGTTCTCGGTTCCCTATCTGCGCTGATGCTTCGCGTGCGCGGCGTCCACGCGCCTCCCGGAGCCTAATCCGCACCCACGCCCCGCGCCTATAAGGGTAAGGGGAGTCTGACGCCAAGGGACGTGCGAATGCCGCGGGCGCAGGGGACGGACAAGGACGTGCGAATGGGAGAAGCGAAAAAGCGCGTCAGACTTGCGGGTGCGCCTTACGCTGCGGATCGCTCGGCGGAAGCGGAGGCGGCGCGGGGTCATCGGGGCGCCGATCGGGATCCGGCTCGGGCTGCAGAGGTCGCGGATCCTCGTTCATGCCCGCACAATCGTTACGGTGCATCCAGTGTTCCGTCACTCGGGTTCGAGCACATCGCGGCGGACACACATCCCGCGCTCGCCGAATGGGCCGCAAAGGCGTCCGCCGCCGTCGGCGATGCTCGCTCGCAGGCTCCCACGGACCAGCGCAGTTCATCGAAGCCGCCAGCGCCTCGGAGCCCGGTCACAGGCCTGCTCACGCCCAAGGAAGGCGAGGTGCTCCGGCTCGTCGCCCGCAATCTTTCGAACAAGCAGATTGCGCGCGCGCTCGGCGTCGGCGACGAAACCGTCAAGCGGCGCGTGAAGAATCTGTTCAGCAAACTCAACGCCGCGAGGCGCGAACACCTCGTGGTTCGGGCGCGGATGCTCGACCTTCTCGAACAGAGCTGATTCGGCGTCAGACCATACCTGCAACGGGCCCGCTCTGTCCGCGGGGAGGGACTACTCGCCGACGAACCGCGACCACAGTTGACGCAGTCGGCTCGGACGCGCCGCATGCATACGTCCTGAGCGATTCGGATCGAACGGCGATCTCGGCTTGAATGGCGACTTCGCGCGATGCGAGTCGTAAACCCACAATGTGTCGACCTTGGGCTTCGGCGCGGACTCGACAATCCTGAGCTCCGGCGCCTCAAGCATCCGCAGCTGCTCGTCGGTCACGTGCCGCTCGAACACACCCGTCTGGATCTGCCATTCCCATACGGTGGCGCCGCTCGCTTCGAACACGGCGCGACCCGACTTGCGGCGTTCCCCTGCAGCTACAGCAGGTTGCAGCTCGAGAGCTGGAAGGGGATGGAGTTGCTTCATGTCGATGCTCGTCAGCGTTGATTCGGCGCTAGTTGGGGGTAAGACCAGTATCGAGCAGCGACAGGCGCGTATTCATCGGATGTCCCCTTAACCAGGCCCTCAGGTATTCCTGCAACTGCACAGACTGTTAGCTCGACACGTCCATCGGCGTTCGCCTGCCGCTGACGCGGCAAGCTATTGCCGCCGTTGTTCGCAACTCACGCAATCCCGGCGATCGGCTGCGCGCGCTCCCCGTCGGGCGCCGTCCGCTCGACCGCCTCGCTCGGCTCATCAGGGCGATGCTCGGCCGCGATCAGCGTGTAGCACACTGGCGCCACGAACAGCGTGAAGAGCGTGCCGACAATCATGCCGGTGACCAACACGATGCCGATGCTGTTGCGCGCCTCGGCGCCGGTTCCCGACACGAGCACCAGGGGGAAATGTCCGAACACGGTCGCCGCCGACCTCATCAGCACGGGTCGCAGTCGGGTCAACGACGCCTCACGCACAGCCGTGATCGCGCACTCAAGAAACAGCGACCCCGTCAGCCCGCCCTGAAAGGCAATCGGCGTGTACACGGTCGCGAGCGTAATCGTCATCGCGAATGATCGGACCGCGCAGCGCGCGCGCCGATGAGCGCCGCTTCGATGCGCGATTTGCCGCGCTCGCGTTCGTCTTTGAGACGAACGTATACGACGAACGTATACAAGGAGAGCGGCATGTCCAACGCAACTGTTCGCGCGTTCGTCGCGCCCGCGGTCACATCTTTGTCACCTCGCCCTCTGTGACAGCAATTCCTGCGATCACATACAGCGCGCCAGGATTTGTCCCACTTTACTGACTTGCCGTCGGTTTATTGGCCTGGATCGGCGCATTTGGTCGGTGGGTGTCACGAATTGCGTCGCAAGACGTCGCGATTCCTGCCGCGGATGCAAGAGTGAGTTTCGTCGCGCCGCATTTCTCCGCGAGCGACGCACGCCTAAGGTACGTCATCGTTAGCCTGCAGTGACGCTGGGGAGTTTGATCGCCCATGTTCAGCCGACTGAGCCGACGTTGGATTGGATCGATCGTTATGGTTGGTGCGGTAGTCGCTGGCGGCACGGCGCTGGCCGCGTGGAAACATGCCGCGCTCGAGGATGCGAACGCTGCTGCGGTAAACCAGCCGGAGCCCGTCGAGTCCGTCGAAGCCGCGGTCGTAAAGGAGCGTGAGTACAGGCCCGTGACCACAGCGATCGGCACCGTCGTCGCGACGCGATCGATCAGTGTGCGTAACGAGCTGCCGGGCACCGTCCGACGCGTCACACTCGTGCCCGGACAAATCGTCGAGGAAGGAACGGTGCTGGTCGGGCTGGACGTCTCTGTGGAGCTCGCGGATCTCGAGGCGTTGGAAGCTCAGGCCGCACTGGCGCAAACACAATTCGCCCGCGTCACTCAGTTGAGTCAGCAGCGCGCCGTCTCCACCGAAGAAGTGGACAGCGCGCGCGCTACGCGCGATGTCGCAGTCGCGCAGATTGCCCGTATCAAGGCAGTCATTGAACGCAAGACCATCCGGGCTCCATTTCGCGCGCGCGTCGGCATTTCGGATGTGCATCCCGGGCAGTATCTCAATGAGGGAACCTACCTCACGACCTTGCAGGGTGTGGACAAGTCCGCGTACGTGGACTTCACCGTTGCTCAGCACGTAGCAGGACCGCTGCGCGCGGGAGACAAAGTCAAGGTGTTTGCGGGTGCGACCGAGCCGATTACTGCGGCGATCATGGCCACGGACGCTCGCGTCGATCCGACAACACGCAATGCAACCGTGCGGGCGCAGATTCCGACGCAAACATGGCGCCATCGCCTGGTGCATCCGTCCGCGTGCAGGTGCCGGTCGGCGTGTCGCGCCTTGCCGTAACGATCCCGGCGAGCGCACTGCGCAAGGGCCCCGGCGGCGATTACGTGTTCGTCGTCGCGGCGGATAAGGAAGGCAAGACGCGCGCGCAATACCGCCTCGTGCACGTGGAAGCGTTCGCCGGCGATGAAATCGTCATTCGCGACGGACTGAAGGCTAGCGAACAGGTGGCGGCATCCGGATCGTTCAAGCTGCGCGATGCGGCGCTGGTCTCGATCATCCAGAAGCCCGAAGCAGTCCCTGAACATCGCTCCACTGCTGACACGCCGGCGGCGACCAGTACAACGAAGCTGTAAGCCTGCTGCGTCCAGGGAGAAGTCATGCGAGCGTTCACTGATACGTTCATCAAGCACCCCGTACTCGCGGCGGTGGTCAATCTCGTGATCGTGCTGGTCGGCGCGCGCGCGTTGTTCACGCTACCGATACAACAGTTTCCGAGCGTCGAAAGCTCCTCCGTCATCATTACGACGGTCTATACGGGCGCGAGCGCAGAAACGGTCCGCGGGTTTCTGACGACGCCCATTGAGCGCGCGGTCTCGTCGATCGGCGGCGTCGACTATGTCGAGTCGACGAGCCGCGCCGGCGTCAGCACGATCACGGTGCGTCTGAAGCTCAATCACAGCAGCACCGCAGCACTGGCCGAGGTTACGGCGCGCCTGCAGCAGGTCCGCTCCGAGCTGCCGGCCGAAGCCGAGCCGCCGGTCGTCGAAGTGCAACGCGCCGATCGACCGTACGCGACGTTCTATCTTGGCTTCACCTCGGCACAGCGCGACGTCCCAGCGCTGACCGACTGGCTGTCGCGAACCTTGCAGCCGCGGTTGTCGACGCTGCAAGGCGTGCAGCGAGTGAGCTTCGAAGGGGCGCGCCCGCTCGCGATGCGCGTTTGGATCGATCCTGATCGCCTCGCGGCTCGCAACCTCGCACCCGGCGACGTGCATGCAGCGCTCGAGCGAAACAACTATCTCGCGGCCGTCGGCCAGACCAAGGGCAATTTCGTGCAGGTCAACCTGCTCGCAAACACCGATCTGCGCGCGGCCGATGAGTTCGAGAACCTGATCGTCGCCGAACGCGACGGCGGCATCGTACGCCTGAGCGACGTGGCGCGCGTCGAGCTGGGCGCTGAAGAAGCGACGCTGATCGCCAAGTACAACGACCAGCAGAGCGTGTACCTGGGTGTGTGGCCCCTGCCCGGCTCCAATGAGATCGAAGTGCAGCAGGCGCTGGTTAAAGAGATGGAGCGCATCGAGCCGACGCTTCCGAGCGATGTGCAGATGCGCCTGGTGTGGGACGGCACGATGTTCATGCGCAATGCGCTCACCGAGATCACGAAGACGCTCGGCGAAACGATCCTGATTGTCGCGCTCGTGGTGTTCCTGTTCATGGGCTCGGTGCGAACCGCACTCGTGCCGTTGGTCGCGATGCCTGTGTCGTTGTTAGGCGCCGCCATCGTGATGATCGCTTTCGGCTTCAGTCTGAATCTGCTCACGATCCTTGCGATCGTGCTGTCGGTCGGTCTGGTCGTCGATGATGCGATCGTCGTGGTCGAGAACGTCGAACGTCACGTGCGCGAGGGCAAGTCACGCATCGAGGCGGCGCTGATCGGCGCGCGTGAGCTGAAAGGGCCGATCATCGCGATGACGATCACGCTTGCGACCGTCTACACGCCGATCGCCTTCCAGGGCGGCTTGACCGGCTCGCTGTTCCTGGAGTTCGCGATCACGCTCGCCGCCGCTGTGGTCGTGTCCGGAGTGGTCGCCCTCACGCTCTCCCCGGTGATGAGCTCGAAGTGGGTCCATGAGCACGGCGAGGAAACGCGGCTGACGAAGCTCGTCAATCGCGGCTTCGGCGCGGTCAGTCGCGCCTACGGAAGATTGCTGGGCGGAGCGCTCGACATGCGCTGGGGCATCGTGGCCGTCGCCGCGATCGTGACGATCGCCGCGTGGCCGCTCTACCAGTACTCGCATCAGGAGCTCGCACCGGTCGAGGACCAGAGCCACATCAGCCTGTTCTTCGAAGGTTCGCCGGATTCGACGCTGGAGAACTCGCATCGCAATTCGCTCGAAGTGACCAAGCGCGTCATCGGCTTTCCGGAGACGGACTTCACGTGGTCGCTGACCGCGAACTGGGGCGGCTTCGGCGGCATCGTCGCGAAAGACTGGAAGGAACGCGAGCGCTCGACCGAAGAGATGTTCGGTGAAGTCTACGGCGCCGTTTCGCAGGTGCCGGGGCTGCGCGTCTTCCCCCGCCTCGATCCGCCGCTGCCGACGCCCGGGCAGTATGACGTCGAGTTGATCGTGCAGAACGACGGCGAGCTGCAACAGTTGCTCGAGATCATCCAGGCGGTCGTCAACGAAGGTCAGCAAAGCGGCAAGTTCCTGTACGTAGACACGGAGCTCAAGATCGATCTGCCGCAGGCACGTGTCGTGCTGGATCGTGAGCGCCTTGCCGATCTCGGCCTGGATCTGGCGACGGTCGGCGGTGAGCTCGGTACGCTCCTCGGCGGCGCGTACGTCAACCGCTTCAACTATTTCGATCGCAGCTACAAGGTGATCCCGCAGCTCGGCGATGAGGACCGCGCGACGCTCAATCCGCTGCTCGATCTGAAGATCAAGGCGCCGGACGGACGGCTCGTGCCGGTATCCACGTTCACTCGCATCGAAACCGTCACCGGCCCGCGCCAGCTAAATCGCTTCCAGCAGCGCAACTCCGCCCGCGTCTTCGGCGGCGTCGCTCCTGGCGTCACCAAGGATCAGGGATTGCGAGTGCTCGAAGAGGCGGCGCGCAAGGCCGGCGCCTCGGCGGTCACGCTCGACTACGCCGGCGAATCGCGGCAGATCCGGCAGGAGGCCCAGGCGCTCACGACGACGCTTGGTTTCGCCGTGATCCTGATCTACCTCGTCCTCGCGGCGCAGTTCCACAGTTTCCGCGATCCGCTGATCGTGCTGCTCGGCTCGGTGCCGCTCGCGATCTCCGGCGCACTCGTGTTCACGTTCCTCGAACTGACGACGATCAATATCTACTCGCAGGTGGGATTGATCACGCTGGTCGGCTTGATCGCAAAGAACGGCATCCTGATCGTGGAGTTCGCGAACACACTGCAATCGCGCGGCCTCGCGAAGCTGGACGCCATTCGCCAGGCTTCGTTGACTCGCCTGCGACCGGTGTTGATGACGTCCGCTGCGACGGTTTTCGGCCACTTCCCGCTGGTGCTCGTGGCGGGCCCGGGTGCAGAAGCGCGCAACAGCATCGGCATCGTGCTCGTCACAGGCATGACCGTCGGTACGCTGTTCACGCTATTCGTCGTGCCGGTGTTCTATCAGCTGATCGCGACCGATCACCAGGCGATCACTCGCAAAGAACGGTCTGTGCAGGACGCGGCCGAGCACCCCGATGCGCAGCCGGCGGCGGGCGTAGCCTGATTCTCCGCACGCGGAATCGGCAGGAAGGCATGGATGCCTTCGCCGCCGCGCGTCCGTAAAGGCGGGAAATCGGGATCCTGTTGATCGACAACCCTACGCTGGAAGCCGTCGGATCCTCCGACGATCCCGCTGTGGCGACGGCGCAGAGAAGCGCGAAAGTCAATGCGACTTTCGGCCTCTCTTCGATGCGCGTTTTCGCGCATCGTTGAACAACGATCGATTTGCGCCCGTTGCCCTGCGACGACAGCACCATGCGCTGGCTGTCGACGTCGACGACCTTGAACGCCATGACCTCGCTGGCGCGCAGCCCTGCGTCGTAGGCCGCCGACAGCGCCGTGCGGCGCTCACAATGCTCAGCCTGCAGCCTTGGCCATCAGATGATCGCTGAACTGCTCCCGCAGACGGTTCTTCTGGACCTTGCCTGTAGCGCCCAATGGAATCGTATCGACGAAGATCACATCATCCGGCGTCCACCATTTCGCGATCTTGCCTTCATAAAAGGCGAGCAATTCTTCTCGCGTCAGTTCCGCTTGCGGTTTCCTGACGACGATCAACAATGGACGCTCGTCCCACTTCGCGTGTTTAGCAGCAATACACGCCGCCTGAGAGACTGCCGGATGCGCCATCGCGATATTTTCCAGGTCGATTGAGCCTATCCATTCGCCGCCGGACTTGATCACATCTTTGCTGCGATCGGTGATTTGCATGAAGCCATCGACATCGATGGTCGCGACATCGCCGGTCGGGAACCAGCCCTGCGCTTCGTGATCGAAATGCAGCGGATTGCCCCCTTCGTTCCTGAAGTAGTCGCGCACCACCCATGGTCCGCGCACCAACAGGTCACCAGATTTCACGCCGTCCCAGGGCAACTCGACGCCGTCAGCGCCAACGATCTTCATGTCGACGCCAAACACTGCACGACCTTGTTTGGATTGCACGGCATAACGCTCTTCCGGGCGCATCTCAAGGTGCTTGGCTTTCATGGCGCCGACGGTCCCGATAGGACTCAGCTCAGTCATCCCCCAGGCGTGCAATACCGCTACGCCGTATGCTTCCTGGAACTTGCGCAACATGGCTGGCGGGCAGGCCGAGCCGCCAATGATGGTGCGTTTCATGCTCGAAAATTGCTGGCCAGTCGCCTCAAGATGGCCAAGCAGGCCTTGCCACACAGTCGGAACTCCAGCGGAGAGCGTAACCTGCTCGGCTTCGAGCAGGTCATACAGCGATTTGCCGTCCAAAGCCGGCCCGGGGAGAACAAGCTTCGCGCCTACCATGCACGCGATGTATGGAAGTCCCCAGGCATTGACATGAAACATCGGCACGACTGGCAGGATCACGTCGCGCGCCGAGCAGTTCAGCGCATCCGGCAGCGCGGCTGCATAGGTGTGCAGCAGCGATGAGCGATGGCTGTACAGGACCCCTTTCGGGTTCCCTGTCGTGCCAGAGGTGTAGCACAGCGTACCGGCGGCCTCCTCGTCGAGAATCGGCCAGGCGTAGTCGGACGAACACTGCTGGATCAGGTCTTCGTAGCACAGCAGGTTGTCAATGCCGGCGTTCTTCGGCATGTGGGCGTGATCGGTCATGGCGATGAACGCCTTGACCGTTTTGCAACGGCCAGCGACGGCTTTGATCAACGGCAGGAAGGTCAAGTCGAAGAAGATGTATTGGTCTTCGGCGTGATTCGCAATGTAGGCGACCTGGTCTTCATGCAGGCGAGGATTGATGGTGTGCAGAATGGCGCCCATGCCGGAGACGCCGTAGTACAACTCCAGGTGACGATAGCCATTCCATGCCAGCGTGCCGATCCGATCGGAGGGCTTGACGCCCAGGCTGGTCAGCGCGCTGGCCATCTGGCGCGCGCGACGGTGGCAGTCACGGAAAGTGTAGCGATGGACATCGCCCTCCACCCGCCGGGACACGATCTCCGTATCGCCATGATGGCGGTCGGCATGCACGATGAGTGAGGAGATCAACAACTGCTTTTGCATCATCAAGCCATTCATTGCATCGTTCCCTTCGTACTGATGTCTGTGATCGGGGAGCGGGCGGATGGCCGTACCCCTGCGTAGGTTCCGCTTCAAGGCCGCGAGCCGGGACAGCGTGTTCCCCCTCTCCTGAGTCTTTGTTGATCAGGCAACGGACTCTGACGGCAGGAGGGATCGTGGTGTGAAATGGGCTGCGTGGCCGGTACACGCAGCCATTTTCTCGGCGCCTATGACCTGCGATGCCGAACTCCGTCTCACGTTGGCGGAGCAGCAGAAGACTCGGCGTGGCGCCGGGTCTTGATATGGCCGGACCGTCTGTTGCGTCGCCTCCGCGGTCAAGAAGAGGCGAGCCACCACCAATGCTCACGCGTTCTTGCGTGCGACGCACTGGGTGACACGGGTACCCGGGATATCAGAGTCCCCATGAAATCCAGATCAGTTGAATGCCGTGAGGTCTTTCGGCTTGATGCCATGCTGCTTGCAATAGGCAAGATAGCGCTGCAGCGCGGTCTTCCAGTTTTCGAGCGCGACGATGTTGTCGTTCTCGTCGAGGAACGCGAGATCGCCGGTCATCTGAACCAGCATGACCACATATCCGCCTCCGCCTTCCGTGCTGACGACTTCAGGCGTGTGGGTCGATGCGGCGGTCTCGTACACGACGCTGCCGGGCCCGGCGACCCAATCGTGCTCCTTGTATTTCCACTTGCCTTCGATCGTGTAGACCATGACCGTACCGGTGTGGTGGTGCCTGGGCAGTTGCATGTCGAGCGGCGCCTTCATCAGTACGATCACTTCACCCCGGATCGGGTCAAGCTTGAAGTACTTCAGCAGGACGTTTTCTGCATAGGGCGTAAACGGCACCCACGGCAGCGATTCGCCATCGATGACTGCGGTGTCGACGTGTTCGTAGAGCATATCTGTCTCCATTGGTGTGCTTGAGGTCGAAAATTGGTGAACGTGCCAGGGCTGCCCGCCTGTCTCTTATGGGCGGACGCCCTGGATTCGCAGGAGGGAACCGTTCGGCTCAGGCCAGCGGGGCGCCTGTGAGGGTGGCGCGAAGCATCTTTCTTGGCGCACTGCCGTAGTCAGCCACTGCGTAGTGCTGAACCTGCAGGTTGTCCCACATGGCAACCGTGTTGGTTCTCCACTTCAGACGTACCTGGTATTCCGGAATCGCGGCCTGAGAGGTCAGATAGTTCATCAGATGATGAGCCTCCGGCATGAAGTCCTGGCCGTATCGGATGTCCTCGAAGTTGAAGAAATTCGAGAAATGGGTCGTGAACGCCGAGTTGACGAACAAAACCTTTTCGCCCGTCTCAGGATGGGTGAGCACAACCGGGTGCTCAGCGGCGGGGTTCTTCGCGGCCATCGCGTGACGTTCTTCGATCGGCAACTGGGCGCCAAAGGTTTGCTCGGCACTGTGCTTTGCGTACAAGCCATCGATCCGTTGCTTGATGGCGTCGGGCAGCTTTTGATAGGCCATCACCATGTTGGACCACATGGTGTCTCCGCCGGTTTCCGGACCCTGTTCGCAGCGCAACACCGCGCCGCGGGGCGGCGCCTTCTTGTAGGTGACATCGGCATGCCAGAGGTTTTCGCGGCTGGCCTTTTCGACGTAGTTCTTGGGCTTGCTCGGGTCGAGATTGCGGTACAGCATCAGCAGCTTGTCCGCCTCCGGATGGCTCGGAGCAAGGGGATGGGCTTCCAGTTCGCCGAACTGCGCGGCGAAATTCTGCTGCTCCATCGGCGAGATGTTCTGATCGCGAAAGAACAGTACTTTATGCTTCAGCCACAGCGCCCGGATTTCGGCAATGACGTCAGGATCCAGGGCGGCATCAGCCAGGCTGATGTTGCTGAGTTCGGCGCCGATGGCGGGCGTGCAAAGCTCCACCTTGATCGAATGCCGGCGCACCGATGGCCGGATAATGGCCGGCGCCATGGGCGTGGCTTGTGAAGTAGTGTCTTGGGTTACGCCGGTTGCTGTCATTGATGATGTCTCCAATCTGTGCTTGCGCGGCGGCGAGCAATATGTGCGGCCGGCAGATGTAGCTTGTCCCTGTCAGCGGGGCAGGTGCACCGTTTCGTCGGTCCACGGGCTTCATAGTAGGTATTGAGGCCGCGAGCGCATTTGTGTGGCGGGACAATTTCTTCGCATATTGGGACCCGCAGCCAGGGTCCATGGCTGGAAAGCCGATAGCGACAACGCTCCGGCGCAGTCCGGGCGGCAAAGCCGGCAATCGCGGGAGCAGGCCGGGATCTGTAGCGTCAGGAACGTGTAGGGCGCGGCGGGTTCAGGCGGTGTGGCTGGCTGGGATGACGAAGGGACGCGTCAGACGCCCTCGAACCTGCCTTCCTACTTATGCGAGATGTGCTCGGCTGCCGCCTTCTCTCTCGGTAGTGGGCGGCCCAATCCGAGGGCGTCCTGCCAAACTGACCGCGGAACCAGCGAGAAAAGTCACCGGCAGAGGAAAAGCCGAGGAGTTCGGCGACCTCATACAACCTGCGTTTGCTGTTGGCCAGATATTCCTCGGCGAGTTCAGCACGTACAGCATTGATGATCGTTGTGACACTCTCACCCTCGGCCGCCAGTTGTCGGTTCAGGGTGCGTCGATGCATGCCAAGATGCTGGGCAACGCGATCTGACGGAACAAAGTCCGCTTGGCAGCAGCATCCTGACGATCTGGCGCGCCCGCTGCGCCGGCTCGTCGGGGAAGTTGGCCAGCTGCATGTCCAGCCATCGCCTCACCTCGCGATTCAGCGTCGGGTCTGCAGCAGGGATTGGCATGTCCAGGTCGCGGCCGCGACAAACGATGGCATTGCATTCCTGTGAAAACTCGATAGCTGTTCCCAGCACGCGGCGGTGCACTTCAAGGCTGGCGGGCCGCTCGTGGGTGAAACAGATCCTTACCGGCCGGAAGGTATCGCAACTCAGCACGCTCAACGTCCGCAGTCCGATGCCGATCGACTGTTCGATAGCCTGGCGGCAGACGCCGTGGCGCTGCATATTCACACCCACATGCAGCAGCACGACGTCGCCTGCGTCGTCAAGCCGCAATTCCACGCCGGCGTTGTGCAGTCGCATATAGCGGACCAAAGATTGCACTGCTGCGCGAAGCGTTGGCTCTTCCCGGATCACCAGCGCCAGCATGCCCAGGTTGGCCAGGCTTCTCGTTTCCGCGAGCAACAGTCCGAAGGCCTCTTGGCCGGACAGGCGTGCCGACTCCTCCAGCAGCCACCCAACCGAATCGGCACTAATCATCATATTCGGATCGTCGAGGACCTTGGCCGGCAGCTTGGCCATCCGCAGCATCCGAAACGGATCGAGCCCCACTGAACGGGCAACGTGTTCGTAGTCGGTAAGGCTGGCACTTCGCGTCAAGGCATGCATGCACCGTCACCTGTCCCAATTTCACAAGATTATGTCCTGAGAAGCTTAGTTAGCGCAGGCGGTCAGGGCTATCTTTGAGGCCGAGAACTTCGAAAGATGGAGTAGACAATGGACACGAGCGCTGCAATGCACATCGGTCAGCCGCGCGCGGCATTGGGGCAAGTGGATGCCGACGACCCCGATGCATTCAATCACTGCTTCGCCGAAGTCAACGGCATTCGCATGCATTACATCGACGAGGGGCAGGGCCCGCTCGTCATTCTGCTGCACGGTTTTCCATACCTTTGGTACATGTGGAGGCGCCAGATCGTGGCGTTGGCCGAGGCCGGCTTTCGGGTCGTCGTCCCCGATCAACGAGGATTTGGGCAAACCGATCGGCCAGATTCCATTGAAGCCTACGACATGAGTCAGGCAGTCGGAGACATGGTTGGCTTGATGGCGGCCCTGGGTGAAACGTCCGCGGTGATCGTCGGACACGACTTGGGCGCATGGGTGGCGCAAGCGGCGGCCATGCTGAGGCCGGATCTGTTCCGCGGCCTCGTGATGCTCAATACTCCGGTGCCACCGCGCGGAAAGGTCAAACCGACCGTCGGCTTGCGGGCAATGGCGAAGGGCAGGGTGTACCACCACCTGTACTTCCAGCAGATCGGTAAGCCGGATCGCGAGTTGGCCAGCGATCCGCGCAAGACGTTGCGCAGCATCTTCTACTCGGTCTCCGGCAGCGCCGTCGGCGCCGAACGCTGGCGCCTGTTCATCGAACCCGGAGAGCCCATTCTCAACGCCTTCACTGAGCCGAAGGAGTTCCCGTCATGGTTGAGCGCACGGGCGATCGACTACTACGTCGATGAATACACGCGCACAGGATTTACCGGCGCCCTGAACTACTACCGCTGTCGCGACCGGAACTGGGAAATCACGGCCTTTCTCGACGGCGCCGTGGTGCGTCAGCCAAGCCTTTTCATCGGCGGCGCTGCCGACCCTTCCCTCGAACCGATCGAAATCCGCGGCCTCTATGACCAGCTCGAAACTTATCTGCCTGGACTGCGGAAAAAGATACTGCTGCCTGGCGTGGGCCATAGCGCTGCGGAAGAACGCGTTGATCAAGTCAACGAATTGCTCCTGGAATTCCTCGAGCAGCTGGAGCGCTAACGTCCAGGTGGTTCGGCTGTAAGAGACACGTACATGCTTTCCGACGTAAAGCGTGCGATCGCGCAAGAACTCAATGCGGACCGCGAAAGTGGATTTTCAAGACTTGTCTGGTTACCCGGAGTTGTCTAGAAGGGTGCCTGTGTGCCTAACTACCTCTGCTGAGCTCTCAGGAGAGCCCAGTGACTCTGCGCCCGATTGACTATCAAGCTGACGGCGTCCCGCTCAAGGGCTACTTGGCCGATGGTTCAAAGGGCAACCCGGCCCCCGGCATTCTGGTCGCCCATGAGTCACCCGGTCTGACAGAGCACGTCAAGGGACGCACCCGTGCCCTAGCGGAACAAGGATACGTCGCTTTCGCACTGGATCTTTTCGGCGCGCATGATCTCGAACTCGAGGAGGCACGCCGGCACAGTTCGCTGGTGATGACGACGCCGGGTCTTTTGTACGCGCGCGCCAATGCGGCGCTTGATGCGCTTGCGAGCCAGGCGAACGTCGACTCAGCACGATTGGCGGCGATCGGATTCTGCCTTGGTGGGGTCACCGTGCTTGAGCTCGCGCGCCATGGCGCGCCGATCAAATGCGCCATCGGATTCCATCCAGGACTGAAACGCCCCGCCGGGAGCCCCGACGGTCCGATCGCCGCGAAGATCCTGATGATGATTGGCGACGCCGATCCGATCGTTCCTCAGGAGGACCGCGTCGCGTTCGCGCGGTCCATGAATGCAGCGGGTGCCGACTGGGAACTCCATGTATTCGGCAGGGTCGGGCACTCATACACCAACCCCGAAATCGACGCGTATGGCTTTCCGGGCTTCGCTTACGACGCGCGGGCGGCTCGCCGATCGTGGCAGATGGCGCTGGCGCTCCTGAGCGAGCAGCTAGGTCATCACTCGACCGTCTGAACTTGGGCACGCTTTCAGCGCACTTCGACGTTAACGGGATGCGCCAGCCGTTCCAGAAGATCCACCACATGCGCCTTGATCGAGTCGCGCGATCGTGCGTAGTCCGTGCTCGCTGCTGGGACGTTGTTCCATTGTTCGATTTTCGCGGCTACAGAAGCTGCCTCGACTGGCAGTGTGGTGCTGATGCCGATGACGCGGTCCGAGGCAACGATGTCATCGTCAGTCACGCGTTGAGGCCGAAACCCGCTGACATCAAATCCCTCTGCCGCAAGTGGCTTCTTCACGAAGTCGGGCACGGTGTTGGAGTCCGGTGCCAAGCCGCGTGAGACAGCTCGGAACGGCAGCCCGCGCGCTTGCGCCAGTTCATTGAAGTAGGACGCTGCCATCAAGCTCTTGACGTTGCCGTGCTCACAAACGAACAGCACCTGACGAGGCGGTGATGCTGCCTGAGGCGGCGATGAGCACGCGCCCAGTGCCGCGCCGAGAGTGATCGCCATCAGCAAAGCCCGTCGATGCATGGGAAGTGTTGGAGTCACCATCGTTACGCCGTATGCCGCGTCGCGAATCTCCGATCGACCTCCTGCCAGTCGGCGCCAACGGCCGAGTCTAGGGCCGCGTGTCGGAGCCGTTCCTGAATGTTCCTTAAGGCTGTGTCAGCCATCGTGCCAGACTGCTCTTGCGATTACCCTCGCTGGAATGAAGATCGTCTATGACCTGGCTCTGTGGCGGGCCTTCCGCGGACTGCCGCCGCCCGAGGAGCGCATATGAGAGGGCTACTTGCCGCCGTAGCTGAAGTCATCGAACAGCGTGACGCTGTCCGCTTTCGTCCACACGCCAACTGCGCCTTCATCCGGGAACGTGGCGTCTTCGACCTCGAAGAGCTTCTTGCCTTCGTAGAAAACGGTGAACAGCGCGCCGGCAAACTCCACGCGCAGGACACTCCACTTCCCCTTCGGCACGTCCGTGTCGACGCCATACCCGAACATGCGGCCCTTCACCTGCATGGATGACCGCTTGCCGTTGACGGTCTTGTAGAGAACGACGTTGCCCTCGAGCGCGTTGGCGCGCACGACGTAGTAGTTGTTCGCATCCTTGAAGCGCCAGACGAGACCTCCCGCCTGATCCTCCTTGCCGGCGATCGGCCGGATCCTCACTTCGGCGAATCCGTCCTTGAGCTTGTGGTTCGTGCTCACGGCCCAGCAGAACGTTGCCTCACCCGATTGACGCAGGACGTTGGGAGGCGAGGCGGCAGAACGATCGGCGACGACTTCCCACTTCGCGGCACCGTGCCCCGTCACACCGGAGAGCCAGCCATCCGGGAGCGCGGTCGATTGATCGAAGCTGACGGTCTGCAAAATTGCCATCCCTGCAGTCAGCACGGTGAGGAGCATGAACTGTTCTCCGCGGCGAGATGATGAGTCTAGGCCGGACCGGGAGGGGAGTGACTGAATGTTCCTTAAGGCACTTCAGCCGGAGAGGCGGATGCGAAACGTACTGCCGCGTCCAGGCTCGCTATCCACTTCGATCTTGCCGCCGCAGCGTTCGATCGAGGCCTTGGCGATCGCGAGCCCCAATCCGTAGCCGCCTTCACTGCGCGAGCGTCCGGAATCGACGCGGAAGAACCGGTCGAACACCTTGGTCCGGTTTTGCATGTCGATGCCTGGACCCTGGTCGATGACCTCGATGATTCCCTCCCGTTCGCCTCGGCGGATTCGCAGGGCGATGCGCGATTTTGCGGGCGAGTACCGAATCGCGTTGTGAACGATGTTGAGGAGCGCCTGGCGGAGCAGCGCCCGATCGGCGATTGCTGTCACGTCGGTATCGTCGACCTCCAACTCTTGCTCCTTGTCGGTCGCCAGAATTCCCAGGCTGTGCGTCACCTGCCGCGCAATCTCCGCGAGACTGAGTGTCTCGACGTGTAGCTGCAGGGGGCCGCTCTCCGTTCGCGCGAGCGTCAGCAGCGCCTCGGTCAGTTCCGTCAAACGCTGGACTTCCTCGAGCATGCTCTGAAGTGCTTCGCGTAGTGCTGCGGGATCGTCTGGTCGACGCAACCCGACTTCGCCCACTGCTTGCAGCGCAGTCAGCGGAGTCCGCAGCTCGTGCGAGGCGTCGGCTGTGAATCGCCTCAATTCACGGAATGAGCTCTCCAATCGCGACAGCGTGTCGTTGACCACAGTGGCGAGCTGGCCGATCTCATCGTGAGGGTTCGGATTCGGCAGGCGTGCTCCAAGCGATTCGGACGTGATGCGTCTTGCCTGAGCCGCCATCGCGCTCACCGGCGCCATCGACCGACGCGCAAGGAGATAGCCACCGAGAGAGGCCAGAGCAACCGCGAACGGGAGCATGAGGGCAAAGACCTCGACGATCTGCCGCAGCGTCTGCCGCATCCCCGATTGGTCGCGAAACATACGCAGCACTACACCCTGGCCCAGCAACCGCGCGGGACGTTCCATCAAGCGAACGGGCAGATCATCTTCCAGCTCATAGTCGCGAAACTGCAATGTCGTACCGGTGGGCGTAGGTAGGGGGCGCTTGATCTGCGATTCTGGAACCGGCCAATGCCTGAGCAGCAACCGGCCGTCTTCGGACCACACCTCGAACCATGCGAAGAGGCGCGCAAATCCTTCATCGCCATGCGCACCTCGGACATGCCAGCGGACTTGGCCGGATTCGTCAAAATCGAGTTGTGCTTCGACCAGGTCGAAATCGATGCGCAGCTGACGATCGAGCTCGTTCTCCATGCGATGCTCGACGATCTCATAGACGGCCACCGCGAAGAACGCGAGCACCAGTGAGAGGGCGAGCGCGTACCAGAGCGTGAGACGCAGTTTGACTGACTGCCGTTGCCACCAGCTGCTCACGCGGGCGTCTTGCCCAATGTGAAGCCCACGCCGCGCACGGTGTGGATGAGCTTCGCGTGCTCGCCTTCATCGATCTTGCGTCGCAGGTGCGCGATGTGGACATCGATGACATTGTCGAGCGGCGTCACGCGGTGTACCTCATGCCAGACATCCTTGGCGAGCATCTGTCGGGTGACTATCTGCCCCTGATGGCGCGCAAGGTAGGAGAGGAGGTCGAATTCCTTCGGCGTGAGCGCGATCTGGCGCGTGCCGCGTCTTGCCCTGCGCTGAGCCACGTCGAGCACAAGATCGCCGACACGGCGGTTGACTGGATCCGGTTCGCCCGCCCGCCGTACCAGAGCGCGCACGCGCGCCGACAGTTCGGCAAAGGCGAACGGCTTGATGAGATAGTCGTCGGCGCCGCTGTCGAGGCCAAGCACGCGATCCTCGATGGTGTCGCGCGCTGTCAGCAACAGCACGGGCGTGCGGATTCCGTCGGCACGCAGCATTTTCAGGACATCGATGCCGCTGCGCGCCGGTAGCATCCAGTCGAGCACGATCGCATCGAAAGGGCGCGAGCGGCAGAGCGTTGCCCCTTCTTCACCAGTGTTCGTTGCTACGGCGTCATGTCCGTCCAGACACAGTCCTTCGCGAATGGCGGTTGCCGTCTTCGGATCGTCTTCGATGATGAGGATCTGTGCCACGGCGGAATTATCACGGGGTCATGTCTCACAGTCCAAAGCGCAGCAACGAAGTCGGTTCCTGAAGGAATCTTAAGAAACGCGCCCGCTTGACCTTCCCCCTTGGGCAAGCTGTAACGTGCGCAGCCATGAATGCAACCATAACTCGGCGGGGTTTTGGCTTGGCGGCGCTGGCAACGGCGATTGCCGCGCCTCTCGATCAAGCGCAGGGAGCCGCCGCGGCAAAGGGCTATTCCTACCTCGACGGCTGGCGCGCCATGTTCCCGGCCCTCGACCAACGCGTGGGCGGCAAGCAGTTGGTGTACCTGGACAGCGCGGCGACGACTCAACGGGCGCTTCCTGTTCTCGATGAGATCATGGATTTCTATCGCCGCGACAACGCCAATCCGGGCGGCGCGCTGCACGAGCTTGCCCGCCGTGCGAATGAGCGTTACGAGAGCGCGCGGCGCACGCTTGCGAGCTTCATCAATGCCGCCACACCAGCGGAGGTAGTATGGACGCGCGGCACGACAGAAGGCATCAACCTGGTCGCAACAGCGTGGGGACGCTCCCACCTGCGGCAAGGCGATGAGATTCTGCTAACGATTGCGGAGCACGCCTCGAATCTCCTGCCATGGAGGCTCGCCGCGGAGGCGACGGGCGCTCGCGTTCGCTTCGTCGAGGTCGACGACGAGGGCCGAATCTCGTTGGACGATCTCAATCGAAAGCTGTCGGGGCGCACGCGGCTCGTGGCGTTCAGCCATGTCTCGAACGTCGCCGGGTACATCAATCCTGCTGCCGAGATCTGCGCCACCGCTCGACGAGCCGGCGCGCGCGTATTCGTCGACGCAGCACAGTCGGCACCGCACGTCGCGCTCGATGTGCAGGCGATGGGCTGCGACTTCCTCGCCTTCTCCAGCCACAAGATGATGGGCCCGATGGGCGTGGGCGTCCTGTGGGCACGGACCGAGGTGCTCGAGGAGATGCCGCCGTATCAGGCGGGATCCAACATGGCACACGAAGTCGACGTTGATGGACAGGCGCTCGAACATGGCGCGCGAAAATTCGGCGCGGGCACGCCGAACGTTGCCGGTCCGCTCGGCCTGGCCGAGGCCGTTCAATGCATGCACTCACTGGGTCGAGAGGACATCGAGCGTCATGAAGCTGAGCTAACAGCCCACGCTCTCGATCGCCTCACGAGTGTGCCCGGATTGAACCTCATCGGCCCAAAGACGCCGGAACATCGTATTCCAGTGTTCTCCTTCACGCTGGACGGGCTCACTCCCGCGGAGGTACTGCGGCAGCTGGATTCACAGGGGATCGCGATTCGCGCCGGCGACCTCTCCGCGTTACCGCTGCTCAAGCGCTTTGGCGTCACCGCTGCTGCTCGAGCGTCCTGTTATCTCTACACATCCAGGAACGAAATTGATCAGCTGGCTGATGCGCTGCTTCGCATGGCGAAGGCCAAATGACGGGGCGGAGTCGTGCTGAGTGTTCGGAATCCATGACTATTGGCTGTTCGTCCTGACCGGTGTGCTGCTCAATCTCACGCCGGGGCAGGACACGATGTTCATTCTCGGCCGGAGTCTTACGGGCGGGCTGCGCTCCGGGATTGCGTCAGCGCTCGGCATCGGCGTCGGCAGCATCTTTCATACGGTGGCCGCTGCTGCGGGCCTGTCGGCAATACTCGCTGCGTCGCCCGCAGCCTTCCTTGTCGTCAGGATTACCGGCGCGCTGTACCTGATTTATCTCGGCGCGAAACTTCTGCTTGCGCGACCTTCGAGGACCGCCGACCTGATCGTGGAGCCGTCGGAACCGCAGACAGCGTGGGCCGCTTTTCGGCAGGGGATTCTCACGAACATCCTCAATCCGAAGGTCGCATTGTTCTTCCTCGCTCTCCTGCCGCAGTTCATCGAGCCGGGCAGTCCCTCCAAGTCGCTCGCGTTCTTGTTGCTGGGCATCACGTTCGTGACGACCGGAACTGTCTGGTGTCTCATGCTGGCGATCGGTGCCGCACGTCTGCGTCGCTTCTTCGGAGGAAATCCGCGCGTGCGCACCATCATCGACCGCGCGACCGGTGGTCTCTTCGTCACATTGGGTATCCGCCTCGCAGTAGATCGCTGAGTCCGGATCCACGACTAGGGCGCGGGTGTACTCGCAGCACGCGGGGACTCTCTGCTAACGAGGCGACTTGCGCGGCGGAAGGGCAACCACAGAACGGCCGCCAGTGATTGGTGCTCCGGAGCATCGTATCCGTTGATGCCGTATGCCACCGACGTGCCGCGGCTGCTAGGCGTATAGGTGCCAAACAGGCGATCGTAGAACGAGAAAAGGTTCGCGTAGTTCGAATCCGTCTCGGTCCGCTCACGTGAATGGTGAATCTTGTGCATGTGAGGTGTCACCCAGACGTAGACCAGGACGCGGTCGAGCCAGCGCGGCACCCGCATGTTTGCGTGCTCCAGCACCGCATTCAGCGACCCTAGCAGTCGATACACCGCAACCGCGACCGGTGGAGCTCCAAGGATCCACGCTGTCGCTGCGATGAAGCTGAATCGCACCAATCCCTCAACAGGGTGCTGACGAAATGCCGTCGTCGCGTCAACGGATGCGTCGATGTGATGCACCAGGTGGACGCGCCACAACAACGGCATCTGGTGCATGAAACGATGGACGAGGTACGTGGCGCCATCCAGCGCTAGCACGGTCACGACGAATGAAACAACAGTGCCCGCGCCTACGACCTGCAGCAGGCCGAGACCACTCTCTGCAACGTACGCAGCGCCGATCGCGAGCGCGAAGTTGAGGAGCATGCCGAGTCCCAAGGTGATGCCCACCAGCGCGAGGTTGGTCGAGAGGCGGCCGTGCAACCGCCGCGATTGCTTTCGCAGCGGCACGATGGTTTCGATGGCTGTAGCCAGTGCAAGGGCAGCGAGCACTGGTATCAAGCGAACGATGAGGTTCGAGAGGTCCATGCGAATCTCCGGGCGTGCTGTCCATGCGTGCGACATTGACGTCGTGCGAGCGGAGCATGCGAGTTGTCCCAAGGGCAGAGTCAAGCACTCTGTCGGGCTCGTTCATTTCCGCGACTCTTAATAGACCTTCAGAAACTCACCTGGGTGCGTGAACTAGACTGCGCGCCATGCGTTCAGCGCCGGTTGCGATTGCATTATTGGTGTTGGCCGGTCCGCAGGCCGCACTTGCCTACCGGCCGTTTGATTCCACAGACGCTGCCGTTGCGGATCCAGGGATCATTGAGGTCGAGCTTGGCCCAGTGGCCTACACCCACGTGCGGCACGGCAGCGTCACTGAGTTGCCTGTGGTGACTGTCAACGCTGGCGTAGCGGATGGCTGGGAAGTAGTGATCGACGCCGCGCGAGCGATCACGCGTTCGCCGGACGAGCATGACATCGAGACCGCCGAGGCCGCGCTGCTGCTCAAGCGGATTGTTCGCGATGGAGTACTGCAGGATCAAACGGGCTGGAGTATCGCCACCGAATTCGGAGTTCTACGTACCGACAGTGAACCTCGATGACGACTATGGCGCGACATGGGCGCTCATAGGATCGCGAGAGCTAGGTCGCGCCATGATCCATGTGAACGCCGCCCTGGCGCAGAATCGAGACGGCAACACTGAGCTCTTCAGCGGGCTGATCGTCGAAGGCGCTGCAAGCGCACCGGTGCGCCTGGTTGCGGAGCTGACCTTCGAATACGAGCGTGGGACCGATGCGCGATCCGTCGGCGTGTTGCTCGGTGCGATCTGGGAACGTGGCGAGAACCTGAGCTTCGACCTGGCGGTACGCGCCATCAGAGAAGATCAGGATTGGAGCTACGAGGGTCGGATCGGCGTCACGTGGGCGTTCTTGCTTGCGAGGAAGTAAACCATGCGATCACGTCTGATCAAACTGCTCATCGCACTCTGTGCTGCGGGGTGGCCTCTGATGGCATCGACAGCCGAGCGTGGACCACTGGTTCTGGAGACAAAGATTCCCTTGGGCGACATCAAAGGTCGCATCGATCATTTGACGATCGATGTGGCACGGCGGCGGCTGTTCGTCGCCGAGTTGGGGAACAACACCGTCGGTGTCGTCGACATCGATGGACGGAAAGTCATCCGCAGGCTCGAGGGGTTCGATGAGCCGCAGGGCGTCGCATACCTCTCGCAAACCGAGACGCTGTACGTAGCGAACGGCGGTGATGGCGTTCTGTTGGCGTTCCGTGGGGCACAGCTGGAACCTGTCGGCAAGGTCGCTCTCGAAGACGACGCCGACAACATTCGGATCGATCGCGATCAAGGACGCGTCTACGTCGGCGCCGGTAGCGGCAACCTGACGATCATCGATGCTGCAGCCTTCAAGAAAGTCGGTGAGGTTCGACTGAAGGGTCATCCCGAGAGCTTTCAGCTGGAGAGCGAAGGATCGCGAATCTACGTCAATGTCCCGGACGCGCGCGAAGTGGCCGTCCTCGATCGAAAGACGAACAAACAGATCGCCAGTTGGCCCACGGCCGGCTTGAGGTCCAACTATCCGATGGCGCTTGAGTCATCGCGCAAGCGTGTACTCGTCGCGTTCCGGCAGCCTGCAACCCTGGTCTCATTCGATGCCGGCAGCGGGGCGGTGCAGGAACGAGTCGAGATCTGCGGTGACGCTGACGACGTGTTTGTTGATGCGCGCCGCGGCTACATCTACGTCGCGTGTGGTCAGGGTGTGATGGATGTGCTGACGAGTCGCGGCGATCGTACGACTCGCGTAGCTCGCATAGAGACAAGTCCGGGCGCGCGTACAGCATTCTTCTCACCAGAACTCGACCGCCTGTTCGTCGCTGCACGAGCCGCGGGAGGCGAGGGGGCCGCTGTCTGGGTGTTTCGCCCCGCCGATACCTTCTGACCCGGACGCGATGGCATTGTCGGCGGCCAGGACCGAGGCGATGCACCCTGCGAACTGTCCGCTACTCGCCGGCAAACGACCCACTCTGTCTCACCTTCAGCGATTCAAAGCCTGACGTCGCCGGGCCGCGGGTTCGCGAGCTCGGAAACGGTTCGTCGCCAAGTGTGCGCCGCGACGATCGCTGCGCGATTGGAAAGAAGTACTGACGCGCAGTGCCAACCGCAGTGGCAATGGGGACGCCGTGGCAATCAAAAGTGGTGGCAATGGGGACAGTCCCCGTTTGGCAGTCGTTCCTCTCCGTAGCCGACGGCAACAGCAACGGGGACAGTCCCCATTCTTCAACCAATGCCGGCGGGCTCGCGGCCGGCTCGCTCCCACTCAAACTCGAATTTCGACAGACGCGGATCGATGCCGGCCAGCATCATCCCCTGGCCGCGCGAACTGTGGCGTTCGTTGAGCGGCACGTCCGACGGATCGCGCAGTTGAAACAGCACGGTCGTGCGTGCTTCATTCGAGCGATTCACGCCGGAGCCATGCACCAGCAGATAAGACATGAAGATGGCATCTCCCGCCCGGGCGGGTAGCGGAAGTGCAGCATCGATCGGGAAGCGTTCCTCCGGCAAGTGATGATCCTGCCCGACGCTCTCGAGCGGGCCCAGCTTGTGGCTGCCCGGCACGACCCGCAGACACCCTTTCTCTTCCGGCGCATCGTCGAAGTGGACGATCACCGCGATCATCGAGTGTTGCTGATGAGGGAAGTACGGATAGTCCTGGTGCATCGGGAACGGCGCGCCATGCTCGGGTGGCTTGATGAACATCTTCGTGTGATGGAGCTGCACGTTCGGCCCGATGATCCCTCGCGCGACGCGCATCATCCGGTCATCAACCAGCAGGCGCGTGAACGCCGCCGAATAGAACTGCACATCGTGGCAGTGCGTCAGGCGCATCCGGCCGCCTTGTTCGCCGGAACGGACGCTGCTCCATGTCGCATCGCTGTTGCCGGAGCGGTCAGCCAGGCCGTGGCACTCCTCCCGGTACGTCGCGGCTTCGTCGGGCTCAGCAGACCCTGGATGTGCAGGTAACCGTGCTGTTGGTAGAAATCACGCTCAACCGTAGTCAATCCAGTTTCCATCGCAACGATCTCCGATGTGCCTTGAGTCTGTCGAATCCTATGCCGGCCGATGTGGACGACAATTGGACCGCTGCCAGGAAGATCGCGTGGCGCGGTACGCGCACCGGCTGAGGTGACGTTCTGCATCGACTCCGTGTTGAGCGGCGCAAGGCGTTCGGTGAGGCGGCTGAGCGCCAGGACGGCACCGACGAGGTGATAAAGAGAGCTCGCGGGTGCCGGCTCCTCGACGAACGATCCTGAAGCATCCAGCGGTCGCGCCACAGTCCGCGAATCGGCGTATCGAGATAGGTCGCGAGCGTTTCGGCTGCTTGCAGGGCCATCGCTTCGTACTGTGCTGCACCGGTCAAGGCGTGGGCACTGCATGCGGCCTTGATGCGTTCACATTGCGACCAGAGCCGCGCGTACGAATCGCGCACCGAAAAGTCGCTGCCGAGCGATGCGACGACGGCTCGCCGCTCACGATCCACTCCGTGGATTTCGCCGATCTCAATCAATCTCAGCGCAGCACGCTCGATGCGCGCGTCACTGTGAAAGGCGTTGAAGCGCAGCAACAGCCAAGCCCATTCGAATTGATGCCCGGGTTCGACGACCCAGTCGGGCTGGGGCCGCCAGTCCGCTGTAAAGAATTCGGGCAGTGCGCCCGTTCGCGCACGATCAAGCGCGTCATCGCAAGCTCGATGATCTCTTCGGCGAGGGTGCGCCAGCGCGGATCCTCATCGAGCTCCAACCAGACCAGACTTGCCTCGAGAAGGTGCATGTGAGAGTTGGACGAGAGCGGTTCGGCTTGTGCGAACGTTTCGACGAAGCCGGCTGCCGGATGTGCGAGTCGCTGCGCGTAGCGTGTCGTAGAGTTCGATCCCAGTGTCTCGCCAGCGCTCCTCGCGCAATGTCGCGTAGCCGGATGCGAGGCCGAGTAATGCGAAGGCCTGGTCATACAGCACAATGTCGTCATCGAGCCGTTCGCCCTCGGGCGAGACCAGCGCGCGAAACAACCCATCCTTACGCCGATAGTGAGCCATGAAGAAAAGCAGCGCGTGCTCTACAGCTGACGCTGTCGGACCGTTCCAGCTCAAGTGCGGGGCATGGCTGTATGCGAATGCCTGGCGCGGATGCAGGCGCGACCTGCGCGGTTCGCCGGTCGATGTCAGGTCATGGTTCAACCGCTCGTGAAAACCACCGCGCACGTGATCCGCGCCATGACGCCACCAGACCTCGTACGCCGCGCGATCGATGACCGTAGCGCTCGGGTGAGTTGTGTCAGCTCGACCATAGCCGCGCCGCGCCGCGCACGCCTGACGAATCGCCCCATCGCGCAGGGACGATCTTCGCGTGCCAGTGATCTGAGAAGATGTAGGGTCGCACGGCCTGTGGCAGCCGCTCATACAGGGTTCGGGCGTTGGACATGCCGCCGCCAAAAACAAACGTATCGGGATCGACCACGTTGGCGATCATCGCCAACGCGCGTGCGAGCCGGTCCACGTAGCCATCGAACACGCTGCCCGCCACGGGATCCCCCATCTGCGCAGACTCGACGATTGCCTCGGCCGTGAGCGCGCCGCCGCCGGCGCGAACAAAGTCCCGCGCGAGTCCGGTTCCCGAGATCCAGGTCTCCAGGCAACCTTGTCGGCCGCACCAGCACGGCGGCGCATCGATCTCCTCGTGCGTGGGGCAGGGCAATGGAACGTGTCCCCATTCGCCTGCGATGCCGTTCGCTCCTTCGACAAGCCGGCCGTCGATCACGAGCCCACCGCCACAGCCGGTTCCGAGAATCGCGCCGAACGCTACCGACGAGCCCACCGCGGCACCGTCGACCACTTCGGACAATGCGAAGCAGTTGGCGTCGTTCGCCACGCGAACCTCA
This sequence comes from uncultured Gammaproteobacteria bacterium, assembly GCA_963723505.1. Lineage (GTDB taxonomy): Bacteria > Pseudomonadota > Gammaproteobacteria > Steroidobacterales > Steroidobacteraceae > Steroidobacter. The sequence continues at coordinate 2,514 of CAVRQU010000006.1, read as the reverse complement.
CGCCCGAGCGCTTGACCGAGATCCTCGACGAAGCGCCGTCCATTGAGATACACCGAGTTCGCATTGCGCATCGTGCCGGTCGTGGGCGATACGGAACCGGGCGCGCCGACGCCGACGGTCGTACGCACATCGAGTCGGCTCTCGATCGCGGCGACCAGATCGACGACGGTCTTGATCGCGTCGTCGTAGTTCCCGGGATTCGCCGCGCGCAACCGCATCGCAAACTCGCCGTTACCGTCCAGCGCCGCGGCCTCGATTTTCGTGCCGCCGAAGTCTATGCCAATGCTTACGTGGCTCATGGTGACGACTCGTCCGCGTGGCTAGTTCGGCGCCGTGCCAAACTGATCTGGGGTTCGCGGTCTGCGAAATGAAGGAATCTCGCCCGCAGAGGGACTGCCTGCGGCTGCGACGCTGCGTTCGAAGTCGACATGTGGATCACGACGCAGGCGCCGACAACAGCAGTCGGCAGGAAGCATGGGGACGCAGACGCACTTGCACACCGGAGTCGCTCGTTCGCCAACTCTGTACGCTGTCGAGCATTGTCACGACCCCGGGCGACGCGAGCTCTGCTCGATGAGCCGCTCTTCTTCCTGATCCCCCGTGTTGAACACGTGAATCAGCACCGCGCCGTCGGTCTGTTTCACCCGCTGCACCAGGACAGGATCGCCGACGGAGACCACGAGGGGTTGACCGGTGTGACCGACGCCGATGTGGTGGCGCAGTGCATCGCACCCAAGGCGAGGGAAGTCGCATGGGCGAGCTTCGGTGGCGCGAGCCAACTCCGCAAACAGACGGCCGCGCGCGTCGGGTACCTCATCGAGTTGATCGCTCGTCATGAGCACGCCTCCGGCAAGACCCGCGAACAGCGCGAGCGAGTGTACTTCGTCGTCCGTGAGATCGTGGAAGCGCTCGCGCAGGAGTATGCAATCGGGATCGGCCTGCCAGAGGACGCCGTTGGCGAAATTGCGCGCCGCCTGATCGCGCAACAGAGATTCGGCGGAGTAGTGCCCCTTCCAGCACACGCCGATGTCCCGGCCGATGCGCACCGCATCGATCCAGCCGATTGGCGCCCAGATCGGCGAGCCGCTCGCGAGCCACAGCGCATCGCCGATCTCCTCGCGGATGAGCCGGACCATGCGCATCCAGACTTCGATTCGCGACAGACCGTCCCGGTAGCGGCGCGCCTGCTTCGGCGCGTACTCGCAGCCGAAGTGCATGAAATCCGTCTTGAAGTAGCCGCAACCCCAATCCCGGCGCCAAACCCGGAACACTTTGCGCACGTATGCTTCCGCCTCCGGGTGCGTGATGTCGAGAACGTAGTATTCCTCGCTGCGCTTGTGCCACCGAAATTCGCCGTAGAACTTCATCGGCGCGAGCGGCGCGCCGCTCGCGCGGTCGCGAACGACCCAATCCGGATGCTCGGCGTAGAGTCGGCTTCGGTTCCCCACCATCAGTGGGGCGATCCACAGGCCGGGGTGAAACCCGCGGCGCGGACGTCGTCCAGTAGTGGTGCGAGGCCACGGGGAACTGCGCTTCACCTCGAGCCAGTCTCCCATTTCCGGTGTGTAGCCGTCGTCGATCTGAAAAACCTCCAGGTCGATGCCATGCCGGTCGCGGAACTTCGCGGCGGCCCGCAAATGCTCGAGGATCGAGCCCTCCGGTGATCGATGCATAGAGGTTGTACCAGGAACACCAGCCGGAAATTCGCTTCGGCGCACGCGAGGCGGTTGCGGGCTCTCGGCGGCAACGGCGCGAGCCCACGTGCGCAACGTATCTTCGGCAGGGCCCGCGAGCAGAAGCAACGGCTCTGCGGCGATCCGTTCGCCGCAGGGCACCTCATCGATCAAGGTTTCGACATCGATCGTCAGCGGCCCGTCGAACGCGAAGCGGAAGCGACTCTGAAATCGATCATGTCGCAAGAAACCGAGCACTGCAGCGCTGCCATCCCCGCGCCGCGAGTGCCGTCACTGCATGGCCCGCCAACGCGCCGGTATCCGCCGTGACGACACCGCGTGCGCTGTCCAACTCTATGAAGTAGCTGCCATCCCAACTCGTGTAGCCGTTCGCAGATAGCGCAGCACCGGATCGGCGCGTCCGATGCGCAGGCCGATGGATTCGATTGACGCGTCGGCCGCGTCCTCGAGCGACACATCGAGCCGCAATCCGCCGCAGCAGCGCCGCGCTCAGGACGTTGCTGCGCGATCGCGAGAACGAAACGATTTCCGGGTCCGTCTCCGAACTGGCCAGGTGATCGTCCATCCGTCCGTTGGTCGCATCGACGCGCGGCGCAGCGCACGTGAGCGGCGCCGCGATCGATGAGAGGGCACAGGTCCGCAAACACGATACCTGCTGCAACGAGGCTCGCATCTTCCGATCGAAATGCCGGCGCATGAGCGGTCATGGGCGACTCCTCGCCGTGCGAGGCTCGCCCTGGCGAGTCTCGATCACCGTGCGTCGTAGCGAGGTGCGCGTACTCAGCAGCAATGCGACCGCAAGGACGTAGAGTACCGCCAT
>CAVRQU010000005.1:0-33402 GCA_963723505.1 uncultured Gammaproteobacteria bacterium | reverse complement strand
TAAACCCGGACCCTCGGGTATACTCCCGCCGCCCCGCGCGGACCGGCCGGTCCGTCGGGCCCGAATGGGCCAATGGGCCGGCGAAAGTGGCGGAACTGGTAGACGCGCTGGATTTAGGTTCCAGTGGGTAACCCCGTGAGGGTTCGAGTCCCTCCTTTCGCACCATTGGCGCACGGCGATTGTTTTTCGACAGTCCTCATCAGAGGTCTTGAGCACATGCAGGTTTCGGTAGAGTCAACCGGCGCGCTCGAGCGTCGAATGGAAATTCACGTTCCGGCCGAGCGCATCGAGAAAGCGGTCGACGAGCGATTGAAGAAAATGAGCCGTACCGTGCGGCTGAAGGGATTTCGTCCCGGGCAAAGTGCCGGTCAACGTCGTGCGACAGCAGTTCGGCCAGCAGGTCCGGCAGGAAGTGCTGGGCGACGTCGTGCAGTCGACATTTGCCGAAGCTGTCACACAGGAAAAACTGACGCCGCGGGCGGTCCGCGCATCGAGCCGATCAGCAGCGAGGAGGGCGGCGACCTCAAATACCGCGCGGTGTTCGAAGTGCTGCCGCAGATCGAGCTCGCGGGCGTCGAGAATCTCGAGATCCACGCGCCCGACGGCGGAAGTCACGCTGGCTGATGTCGATGCGATGATCGAGAATCTGCGCGAACAGCGGCCGACCTACGCGACGCGTCGAGCGTGAAGCGCGGACACCGATCGTGTCACTGTCGATTTCGAGGGCACGATCGACGGCGAGCCGTTCGAAGGCGGCAGCGGCGAAGGCGTTCCGATCGTGCTGGGCGCAGGGCGCATGCTCGCCGACTTCGAAGCGGGCCTCAGAGGCATGAGCGCAGGCGAGCAGAAGACCATCGACGTGACGTTTCCCGAAAACTACGGCGCCGCGACGCTTGCGGGCAAGAAGGCGCAGTTCGCGATCACAGTGAAGGAGTCGAAGAACAGAAGCTGCCTGAGCTGGACGACGAATTCTGCAAGTCCTACGGCGTCGAGGAAGGCGGCGTCGAGCGGCTGCGCGATGAAGTCGAGGAAAACATGCGGCGCGAGCTGGCGGATGCGATTCACGCGCGTCAAGAAACAGGTGATGGACGGCTCCTGGCTGCGAATCCACTGGAGTTGCCGAGGACGCTGGTCGATGCGCAGGTCCGCGAGCTGCAGCTCGACGCTGGCCGACGCATGGACGCCCGGGACGCATCGCAGATCCCTCCGCCGGATGCATTTCGGAGGCGGCGCGTCGCCGCGTGGCGCTGAGCCTGCTCATCAGCGAGCCCATCAAGATCGCCGATATGAAGGTCGACCAGGCGCAGGTGCTGGAGCGCTTCGAGGAACTGGCGCAGCAGTTTCCGGATGCGAGAAGGCGCTGCAGACCGTATCGGAGCAATCCGCAGATCCAGCGTCAGATGGAAGCGGCCGTGCTGGAAGATCAGGCTGGTCGACTGGGTTGTGGAACGCGCCAGGTGACCGACCAACCGTCCACGTTCAAGGAACTGATGAATTTCGGCGCATAGAACGAGCGTCCACGGTCATTGCAAAGACGAGCACGGGCGCGCATCATTGCTGACGCTCAGTCCGGCCAGTGCACGCTCACCGCCATCCGCCAAGCGCTTCGTAAACTCGATGCAGCGTCACAAATTCACATGCAGTTATGAATCTCGTCCCCATGGTCGTCGAGCAGACCGCTCGCGGCGAACGTGCTTATGACATCTATTCGCGGCTGCTGAAGGAGCGCGTGATCTTCATCGTGGGTCCGATCGAGGACCACATGGCGAACCTGGTCGTCGCGCAGCTGCTGTTCCTGGAGTCGGAAAATCCGGACAAGGACATCGCGCTGTACATCAATTCGCCCGGCGGGTCGGTCAGCGCCGGACTGTCGATTTACGACACGATGCAGTTCATCAAGTCCGACGTCAGCACCATGTGCGTCGGCCAGGCCGCCAGCATGGGCGCGGTGCTGCTCGCCGGCGGCGCGAAGGGCAAGCGCTACTCGCCTGCCGCATTCGCGCATCATGGTTCATCAGCCTCTGGCCGGTTTTCAGGGCCAGGCGTCCGATATCGACATTCATGCGCGCGAAGTGCTGGAAACGCGCGATCGCCTGAACCGCATTCTGTCCAAGCACACCGGCCAGACCATCGACAAGATCCGCCAGGACACCGATCGGGACAACTTCATGGGCGGAGCGGCGGCGACGACCTACGGCCTGATCGACCGTGTCCTGGAGCGCCGCGGCGAAGCGCTGCTGTCCGCAGCCAAGTAGTTCAATTCTAATAGGCTTTCGCCTATTTCCTGCGCCTTTGAAAGCAGGGGAGGGCGTCTTTGCAGCCTGATGGCGGCGCGTGCTATATAGCCTCAGACATCGTGTTCGCAACATTCGAAACGGCGGCGTTTTGATGCTGATTCGATCTCTGGAGGGTGTGACTTCATGTCCGATGATTCCCGCGGCAAACACGACGACGGCAAGCTGCTGTATTGCTCCTTCTGCGGCAAGAGCCAGCATGAAGTGCGCAAGCTCATCGCCGGTCCGTCGGTGTTTGTCTGCGACGAGTGCGTGGAACTCTGCAACGACATCATTCGCGAAGAACTCGAGGAGCGCGCCGAACGGACCCGCGACAAGCTGCCACGTCCGCACGAGATCAAGAAAGTTCTCGATGAGTACGTCATCGGTCAGCAGCGCGCCAAGAAAGTGCTCTCGGTCGCCGTCTACAATCACTACAAGCGCCTGCAGACCAAGACCGTCGCGAGCAGCGCTCGAAGGACGAAGTCGAACTCGCCAAGAGCAACATCCTGCTGATCGGCCCGACCGGCTGCGGCAAGACGCTGCTCGCAGAGACGCTCGCGCGCCTGCTGAATGTCCCGTTCACGATCGCCGATGCGACGACGCTGACCGAAGCGGGCTATGTCGGTGAAGACGTCGAAAACATCATCCAGAAGCTGCTGCAGAAGTGCGACTACGACGTCGAGAAAGCGCAGACCGGCATCGTCTACATCGACGAGATCGACAAGATCTCGCGCAAGTCGGATAACCCGTCGATCACGCGCGACGTTTCGGGCGAAGGCGTGCAGCAAGCGCTGCTCAAGCTGATCGAAGGCACGATCGCGTCGGTGCCGCCGCAGGGCGGCCGCAAGCATCCGCAGCAGGAATTCCTGCAGGTCGACACCAGCAACATCCTGTTCATTTGCGGCGGCGCGTTTGCCGGTCTCGAGAAGATCATCCTCAACCGCACCCAGAAGACGGGCATCGGCTTCACCGCCGATGTTCGCGCGCAGAGCGAACGTCCGCACGGCAGCGACGTCTTCCATGACGTCGAGCCGGAGGACCTGATCAACTACGGCCTGATCCCGGAATTCGTCGGACGCCTGCCGGTGGTAGCGACGCTCGATGAGCTGGACGAGGGGGCGCTCGTTTCCATTCTGCTCGAGCCGAAGAACGCGCTCAGCAAGCAATACCGCAAGCTGTTCGACATGGAAGGCGTGGAACTCGAATTCCGCAGCGACGCGCTGAAAGCGGTCGCGAAGAAGGCCATGCAGCGCAAGACCGGCGCGCGCGGTCTGCGCACGATTCTTGAAAACGTTCTGCTCGAAACCATGTATGAACTGCCGTCGCTGCGCAATGTGCAGAAAGTCGTCGTCGACGAGGCGGTCATCGGCGGCGAAAGCAAGCCGTACGTGCTTACGGCGCGCTCGGACGACGCCCGCCTGGCGCCGTCGAAGAGCGGCGACCGACCGGCAGCGACATCACTGAAGTCGCCGCTAGATCTGCATGCAGTGAGCAAAGGGCGCCGTCGGCGCCTTTCGTGCTTTTCGGCATCAATTGGCGTGCGATGCAATGCAACCGCGAGGCGCGCCCTGCATTGTGAGCCGGATCGGAGTGCTTCCGGTCGCATCCGAGGACTGGATCTCGCCGCAGTTGTGCTGGCAGGCCAGCGCGGGTTTACGGTATTTTGATTTCGACTTACTCGCGAGTCGCGCAGTCTCGACTCGCAGCTCGCCTTCATCAATTCAGAGGTACCTCGCGTGAGCACCGACACTCCAGAAGCTGAACAGACCTCGCCGCCGCCGCCGCCGCGATTGCCGGTGTTGCCGCTGCGCGATGTGGTCGTGTATCCGCATATGGTGATTCCGCTGTTCGTCGGGCGCGAGAAGTCGATCCTCGCGCTCGATCAGGCGATGCGCGCTGGCAAGCAGATCCTGCTCGTCGCGCAGAAGCAAGCCGATGTCGATGATCCGGGCGCGCAGGACCTTTATCGCCTCGGCACGGTCGCGACGATCCTGCAATTGCTCAAGCTCCCGGACGGCACGGTCAAAGTGCTCGTCGAAGGCGTCGAGCGCGCCCAGCATCGAGAAGCTCATCACCGGCCAGTATTTTTCCGCCGAGTCATCCCGTACAAGGACATCGAACAGTTCGACGAGCGCGAGATGGATGTGCTCGTCACGCTCGGTCATTTCGCAGTTCGAGCAGTACGTCAAGCTCAACCGCAAGGTGCCGCCCGAAATCCTGACCTCGCTGGCCGGCATCGAGCAGCCCGGCCGACTGGCTGACAACGTCGCGGCGCACATGTCGCTCAAGCTCGACGCCAAGCAGAAGGTTCTCGAGATCCAGGACGTGCGCAAGCGCCTCGAGCACATCCTGGCGCTCATCGAAGGCGAGATGGACGTGCTGCAGATCGAGAAGCGCATTCGCGGTCGCGTCAAGCAGCAGATGGAGAAGAGCCAGCGCGAGTACTACCTGAATGAGCAGATGAAGGCGATCCAGAAGGAACTGGGCGAGATCGAAGACGCGCCGAACGAGCTCGCCGAACTCGAACAGCGCATTCAGAAAGCCGGCATGCCGAAGGAAGCGCGCGACAAGGCAATTTCGGAGCTCAACAAGCTGAAGCTGATGTCACCGATGTCGGCCGAAGCGACGGTCGTCCGCAACTACGTGGACTGGCTCGTGAAGTGTCCCTGGAAGAAGAAATCCAAGGTGCACAACGACATCGTCGTCGCCGAGAAGGTGCTCGATGAAGACCACTACGGTCTCGAGAAGGTGAAGGAGCGCATCGTCGAGTACCTGGCGGTCCAGCAGCGCGTGAAGACCCTGAAGGGTCCGATCCTGTGTCTGGTCGGTCCGCCGGGCGTCGGCAAGACCTCGCTCGGCCAGTCGATCGCGCGCTCGACCAATCGAAAGTTCGTCCGCATGTCGCTTGGCGGCGTGCGCGATGAGGCCGAGATTCGCGGCCATCGCCGCACGTATATCGGCTCGATGCCGGGCAAGATCATTCAGAACATGGTGAAGACGGGCGTGCACAACCCGCTCTTCCTGCTCGATGAAGTCGACAAGATGGCGATGGATTTCCGCGGCGATCCGTCATCGGCGCTGCTCGAAGTGCTCGATCCGGAGCAGAACTCGACGTTCAACGATCACTACCTCGAGGTCGACTTCGATCTGTCGGAAGTGATGTTCGTTTGCACGGCGAACAGCCTGAACATTCCGGCGCCGCTGCTCGATCGCATGGAAGTCATTCGGCTGCCTGGCTATACGGAAGATGAGAAGAGCGCGATCGCGCAACGCTATCTGCTGCCGAAGCAGGTGAAGCAGAACGGGCTCAAGGATGATGAGCTGAAGGTGTCGGAGTCGACGTTGCTCGACATCATCCGCTACTACACGCGCGAAGCAGGCGTGCGCAATCTCGAGCGTGAAATTTCGAAGATCTGCCGCAAGTCGGTCAAGCAGTTGCTCGCGAAGCCGGACACGAAAGTCGTCACGCGTGACGCCGAAGAATCTGAGCAAGTATCTCGGCGTGCGTCGCTTCCGTTACGGTCGGGCGGAGGAGCAGGATCACGTCGGACAGGTGACGGGACTTGCATGGACCGAGGTGGGCGGCGAGTTGCTGACGATCGAAGCTGCGGTCGTCCCAGGCAAGGGCAAGCTCACGCACACCGGTCAGCTTGGCGAGGTCATGCAGGAATCCATTCAGGCTGCGATGACGGTCGTGCGCAGCCGCGCCAATGTTCTTGGCCTTGACCCGGATTTCTACCAGAAGGCCGACGTGCACATTCACGTGCCCGAAGGCGCGACGCCCAAGGATGGACCGAGCGCCGGCATCGGCATGTGCACCGCGCTGGTTTCGGCGCTGACGAAGGCTGCGGTGCGCTCAGACGTCGCGATGACGGGTGAAATTACTTTGCGCGGGCAAGTCCTGCCGATCGGCGGGCTGAAGGAAAAATTGCTCGCAGCGCACCGCGGCGGAATTCGCACGGTGCTCATTCCGGACGACAACACGAAGGACCTCGCGGAGATTCCGCAGAACATCAAGGACAGTCTGGAGATCAAGCCGGTGAAGTGGATCGACGAAGTGTTGCAGGTAGCGCTCAAGAGACATGCCGGCGCCTGTATCGCGCCGCTCCGGACGCGTCGCGCGGCAACGACAAGCCGCGGGCCCGCCGTGTGGCAAAGCGCGCGTCGAAACAGGTGCGGGCGCACTGAAGGGCAGCGAAGGCGGCCCGGTCGCCGGCTTTGCAGGTGAATTCCCGTCATCTTTACCTGCAGCCGGCCGACGCTCGACCTCGCGTCTCAGTTGACCCTCTCTTCGGGCCGCTGCTATAACGCGCCCCCGCTGCCGCTGCAGGCGCAGCATCAATAAAAAAGGAAGGTTCCAATGAACAAGGCCGAACTGATCGACGCTGTGACGACGCAGGCGGGCCTGCAGAAGGCTGACGCCACGCGCGCCGTCGACGCCGTGTTTGATTCGATCACCGCGGCGCTCAAGGCGGGCGACTCGGTAGCGTTGCTCGGCTTCGGCACGTTCGTTGTCAAAGCCCGGGCTGCGCGTGCCGGGCGCAATCCGCGCACCGGCGAAACGATCGAGATCGCAGCGAGCAAAGCGCCCGTTTTCAAGGCTGGCAAGGCCCTGAAGGATGCTGTAAATTAGCGCGCCTTCGAAGGGCCAGTCAGCGCCTGTGCTCCTTCAGTGATTTCCGCACGGTTGACCCAGTTAGCGATGATCAGCTAGAGATGACTGGGGCGATGAGTTTGTCGAGAGATCTCCAGATGTCGGCCGAGACTTCATCGCGTCGGTGCGCCTGAGCTCTCGTCGGATAACAACACAGGGTGCTTAGCTCAGCGGTAGAGCGTCGCCCTTACAAGGCGAATGTCGTGGGTTCGATCCCCTCAGCACCCACCACGCCTTTGAGCAGCACATCTCGTCAGGTTCAAGCGCGGAGCGGTAGTTCAGCTGGTTAGAATACCGGCCTGTCACGCCGGGGGTCGCGGGTTCGAGTCCCGTCCGCTCCGCCATTTCTTCTCAGAATGTGAGTCGTGATTGTGAGTCGTGAGTCGACAGAAGTGCGATGTGACGCCCTCCTGATCGTCTTCCGGCTCACCGAATCACGACTCACGACTCACTCCTCGCCCATGCTGCAAACAATACGCGACAAAATATCGGCTGGATCGCCAGGCTCTTTCTCGGCGCAATCGCCGTCGTGTTCATTTTCTGGGGCATCGATTTCGGCGCCAGCGCCGCGAGTTTCGCCGCCAAGGTTGATGGCGAGGAAATCCCGATCGAAACCGTGCGGCGCGCCTGGCAGCAGCGCCAATCCCAACTGCAGCAGATGTTGCGGGACGAATTGCCCGCCGACATGGTCAAGTCGCAGCAGGCCGCAGTGCTCGATCAGTTCGTCAGCGCAGACGCTCCTGACGCAACGCGCGGAGGAATTCGGCTATCGCGTGAGCGACGGGCTGCTCGCGAAACGCGTCATGGAGATTCCCGCAGTTTCAGGTGGACGGCAAGTTCTCGAAGGATCGCTACAACGCGCTGATTCGCTCGAGCGGCATGAGCGAAACGCAGTTTGAGGCCGAGCTGAAGACCGATGCTCCTGCGAGCAACTGCAGAACGGGGTCGTCGATTCGGCGTTCGTGACGCCGCATGAACTGGCGCATCGCTACTCGCTTGAGAAACAGCAGCGAGAAGTCGACTACGCGCTCATTCCCGCAAGCGAGTTCGCTGCATCGACGGTAGTGACCGAAGAGCAGGTCCAGAAGTGGTATGAGGATCACAAGACGCAGTTCATGCGGCCCGAGAGCGTTGACCTTCAGTATCTGGAGCTGACGCGGGCGAGCGCGGAGAGCGGCGTCACCGTGACGGAGGATGGGCTCAAGGACTACTACGAGCAGAACAAGGAGCGCTTCGAGTCGCCCGAGCGGCGACGCGCACGACACATCCTGATCACCGCCGAGGAAGGATCTGACGACGCGGCAGCGCAGAAGAAGGCGGAAGGGTTGGCGGCGAAAGCCAAAGAGGGCGGCGATTTCGCGGCGCTCGCGCAAGCAGAATTCGCAGGATCCCGGCTCTGCGCAGCAGGGCGGCGATCTCGGTTGGGCCCAGCGCGGCATGTTTGTCGGCCCGTTCGAGGAGGCGCTGTTCGCGATGTCGCCCGGCGAGATCCGCGGACCGGTGAAGACGCAGTTCGGCTATCACGTTCTGCAGCTCGAAGAAGTCGAGGCGGGTCGCATCAAGACCTTCGATGAGGCGCGCGTGGAACTCGAAGACGAGTACCGCAAGGAGCGCGCGCAAACCATTTTTTACGATCAATCTCAGAAGCTCGCCGACGCGGCTTTCTCGAGTCTGACCGAGCTCGACTCGGTTGCGAAGACGATGGATTTGCCGCTCAAGACCGTGAGCGGATTCACCCGTGAGGGCGGCGGAGAATTGGGTCAGGAGCCGGGCGTCGTCGATGCGGCTTTCAGCGACGACGTGCTCGAGCGCGCCAGAACAGCCCGCTGGTCACAGTCGGCGAGGATCGTGCGCTCGTGCTACGTGTCGCGGCGCACAAGCCTGCGGAGCCAATGCCGCTCGCGGACGTCCGCGCGAAAATCGAGTCCAGCTGAAGACGCAGAGCGCGCGCGACGCCGCGGCGAAGAAGGGCGCTGACGCTGTCGCACGCTTGCAGAAAGGCGAGGCGTGGAGCGACGTCGCGTCGGCGCTCGCACTGCCCGTCGTCGGCACGCGGTTCATGACGCGTGACGACAGCGTGGCGCCGGCCGCAGTCAAACGCAGCGCCTTCAGCGCGCCGAAGGCGCAGATCTCGGCAGACAAGCCGTACTACGTCGGGGTCGACGACCGACGACGGCAACTATGCAGTGATCGCAGTGACTCAACTGCGCAGCGGCGATCCGGCAGCCGAACCCGAAGCCGAGAAAGCCGTGCGGCTGCGGCGTGCGGAACGTCTGGCCGGCACTGAAGAACTCGCCGGCTATGTCGCTGAAGCCGAGCGCACCACCGACATCGTCAAGAACGACAAATTGTTTGAGTAGCGGTTCGCGGTTCGCGGTTAGTCAGAACGATTCGCCCCCCTCACCCCAACCCTCTCCCAACGGGAGAGGGAGTTCGCCACTCACGCCTCCTCGAGGCGCCGCTCCTCCGCGTCGCCGCTCCGGTGCATCGCCGCTCCGGCGCATCCATGCGCCCCGCGGCATTCGCACTTCCATGTGCATCACATGCGCCCCGCGGCATTCACAGCTCCATATGCATCACATGCGCACCCGGCATTCGCACGTCTTAGTGCCGCAGAAGTCGCGCAATAGCGCGGGGTAGGTCTGCGCGGCAGCGTGTCTTGCCCATACCGCGAACCGCTGCTGCACATGGATGTGCGAATGGCGCGGAAACGCATGGATGCGTTGTAGCGGCCAACCGCTAACCACTAACCACTACCTCGTCTCCGAGAGACATCCCCACCGTATTGAATCCGCCGTCGACGTAGATGATCTCTCCTGTGATTCCCGAGGCGAGATCGGAACAAAGGAATGCGGCGGTGTTGCCTACGTCCTCGATGGTCACATTGCGACGAAGCGGCGCGGTGGCGGCGACGTAGCCCAGAATCTTGCGGAACCCGCCGATGCCCGCGGCGGCCAGAGTCTTGATCGGGCCGGCCGACACGCGTTCACGCGAATGCCCTTCGGACCCAGATCCGACGCCAGGAAGCGTACGTTCGCTTCCAGACTGGCCTTCGCGAGACCCATGACGTTGTAGCTCGGAAGGGAGCGTACGGCGCCGAGATAGCTCAGCGTCAGCAGTGAGCCGGCGCGTCCCTGCATCATCGGCAAGCGCCGCTTTGGCGATCGCGGTCAGGCTGTAACTCGAGATGTCGTGAGCTATGCGGAAATTTTCGCGCGTAGTCGACTTCGGTGAAGCCGCCGCGGATCGCATCGCTCGGCGCAAAGGCGACGGCGTGCACGATGCATGTCCAGGCCGTCCCAGGCTCTCGCGAGTTTCGCGAATGCGGCGTCGATGCTGGCGTCGCTCGCGACGTCCATCTCAAAGACCGCTTTGGAGCCGAACTCCTGCGCCATCGCTTCGACACGATCCTTGAATCGCTCCTGATAGGAGAAGGCGAGTTCGGCGCCCTCGCGCCGCATCGCCGAGGCGATCCCATAGGCAATGGAGCGCTCGGTGGCAAGACCGACGATGAGCGCGCGTTTGCCTGCGAGAAAGCCCATGGCTGCTCCGGAGGCGACATGACGGTTCGCGGAGCGCGGATTGTGCCAGAAACCGGCTGACAGTTAGCGCCTGGCGGTTGGCAAGTGCGCAATGCGACGACCCCTCGCCCGGCAGTGCGCCATTTTCTCGTTGCACAAGATGTGCGTATGCCGCGTGCGCATGGACGCGCAGGAGCGGCTTCCGCAGAGGTCAGAACGAAACGCGATGGAGAACGAAACGTGTCTGTAACGAGAGCGTCAGTGGGGCTGAGCCTCTGACAAGCCGCTAACCGCTAACCGCCGACCGCCTGTTCTCAAATTTCGGCGCGACGATTATCGACGTACATCACCAGGCGCTGGCCAGGACGGATGACGCTGCGCTTTGTCAGGTCGTTCCAGCCCATGAGGTCGTTCGAGGCGCACGCGAAAGCGCGCCGCGATGCGTGAAAGCGTGTCGCCTGCGCGCACGACATACGTCATCGACGCGGAGTTCGGCGCCGTCAGTCGAGGCAATCGTCGTCGTGCCGGGAATGGACAACACCTGACCGACCGAGAGCGTACCGTTGCGCCGCAGACCGTTGCTGTCCGCCAGGTAGTCCATGCTCACGCCGTTGGTGCGGGCGATGCTCCAGAGCGTGTCGCCGCGGCGGACGATGTGTTTGCCTGGAGCGCGCTGCGCCGCACGGGCGCCGATTCTTCGATCGTCTCGGCGCGAGCCAGCGTCGCCGCGTCGACGCCGCGAGGGGCGGCTGTGATCAGCAGATCCTGACCGGGATGAATCATCGAACCGCGAATCTTGTTCGTGTGCGCAGCGCGGCCACGGAGACGCCATATTTGTCGGCGATCGCGCCGAGCGTGTCGCCGCGGCGAACGTGGTGATAGACGATGCGAACCCGCTTTTCCGGCGGCAGCGCCGCCACTGCCTTTGCGAAGCGGCTTTCGCGATCGATCGGTACGAGCAAGTGGTGCGGGCCGTCGGGATCCGTCACCCAGTGATTGAATGCGGGATTGAGCGCGAGCATTCTTCCTTCGCCACGTCCGCAAGTTCGGCGGCGACATTCAGATCGATCTGACCCGCCACATCCACCTTGGAGAAATAGGGCTGTTCGCAATCGGGGCGAAGGCGAGCCCTTGCGACGTCGGATCGGCGACGATTCGGCGCATCGCGAGCAGTTTCGGCACGTAGGCTCGAGTCTCGCGCGGGAGCTTCAGGCTGAAGAAGTCCGTCGGCTTGCCCGGCCGCCTGATTCTTGCGAATGGCGCGGGCGACGCTCGCTTCGCCAGCGTTGTAGGCCGCGACAGCGAGCAGCCAGTCGCCGTCGAATTCGTCCGCGAGAAACTCAAGGTAGTCGAGCGCAGCGGTCGTCGCGGCGATCACGTCCCGCCGGCCGTCGTAGTACCAGTTCTGCTTCAGGCCGTAGCGGCGTCCGGTGCCCGGAATGAACTGCCACAGGCCCGAGGCGCGCGCACGCGAATAAGCGACGGGATTGAACGCGCTTTCGACGACCGGCAACAACGCCAGCTCGAGCGGCATCTTGCCGCGCTTCGATCTCGCTGACGATGTGGTGCAGGTAGCGCTCGCCGCGTTTGAAAGTGCGGTCGAGATACTCCGGGTTGCGCGCGAGAACCATTTGACCTCCGTATCGACCGTAGGATGATCGACGTCGGTCGAGAGCGAAGCCGCTGCGAATACGTTCGAACAGGTCGCCTGGATCGCTTCGGCTCCGTGCGCGGCGAGGGTTCCCAACTTGGCCGACGAGGCGAGGCGCGGATTCCGTCTGTGCGTCAGAGCGCTTCGATGGCGTCTTCGATTTGTCGGGCCCGGCCGCCGCGACGCCCGCTTCGTCGATCTTGCCGATGGCGGGGTCGAGCTCGATCTGTCTCGACGACTTCCTCGTCTTCGACCTCTTCAGGCGCGGTGCGCTGACTGCTGCACCCGGCGGTGAAGACGACGGCCGCGTTGCAAATACTGCAATAACGCCCGAAGGCGGGATATCTGGCTCATTCGACCCCTCCACGCGGCGAGCCTGCCTTCAGGCCCTCGCGGCGCTCGTTGTCTGTCAGCGTCGAAGGCGCCAACACTGGTGAGCGCCGGCCGCTCGCATCATTAGCGAAACCCGTCCTTCCACTGGCGAATGACGGCGAATACTCTCAGTTCGATTATGTAACCTACGGCCGGCTCGGGCTTCCGCGGCCTGTTTCACACTCTCTCGATCGCAGCGGAGGAACGGATTCACATTCCGCTCTCGCCTCATGGTCGATGGCACCGTCGCCTCATCTCGCGCTCGTTCGTGCCCGACATTCCTCGCAGATAGCCGACGGCTTCCGGTTCTCGCGGTTCGACGGCGAGCCCGAAGCGCAGGTTGGCGAGCGTGTATTCGTGGCCGCAGTAGACGAGCGTGTCGGGCGGCAAGGCCGCGAGTTTGGCCAGCGAGTCCGTCATTTGTGCCGCCGTTCCTTCAAACAGCCGCCCGCATCCGGCGCTGAAGAGGGTATCTCCGCAGAAAACCGCGCCATGGCCGACATAGGCGATGTGGCCTGCGGTGTGACCCGGGATGTCCAGTACGCCGAATTCGAGTCCGAGCGCGGGGAATACTGCGCGGATCCCCCTGCTTCAGCAGGACGGGCTCGCCAGGCGTTTGTTCGTTGTGCGGGACCAAAGATTGGAATTTTCGCCGATGCAGCAACGCGGCGACGCCGCCGACATGGTCGAGGTGGTGATGCGTCATCAGAATCCCGGCAAGCGACAGATTTCGCTGCGACAGGGCTTGTTCGACCGGGGCCGCGTCGCCGGGATCCACCGCCACCACCTGCGACGCGTCGCGCGGCGAATGGATTAACCAGATGTAGTTGTCCGAAAAGGCCCGAACTGGCGTGACTTGCAGCATCTTCCCGAGTCCCGCGGGGCAGTGTGGCTTCTAGGCCCTATTAGACATGGCGCGTAGGCGGACCGGCAAGCGTTCGACTTGCCGTCGATCAGAAACCGATGCGCGCTGCGGACGCGCGCACCCGACAAGAAAGGTCGCCGGCATGTCTCCGGAACCCAGGGCGTACGAGGCTAAGATTGAACCGATAGGCACAGTTGTGTGGCTCTGACATCGCTAATCCGCTAGCCGGTTTCCTACGCCATGTCCGACGCTCCAACGCTTGATGTGCAGTCTTGGTTGCGATCGCCGCTCGGCCAGCGCGTCTATGCACTGGAGCGCAAGCTGGCCGCAGAGGCGCTCGCACAAGTCTTCGGCTGGCAAATGCTGCAAATCGGTCTGTGGGGCGACGATGACGGTCTGATCGCCGAAGGACGCACACAGCGCAGGACGGTGCTTGCCGGCGCGGCGAGCGGCCCGCAGATCGACCGGACGATCCGTTCGCGCACGGACTCGCTCTCGATCGCCTCGGATTCGTTGACGCGGTGCATGTTGCCGCATACGCTCGAGTACGAACCCGAGCCGCACGAGATCCTGCGCGAAGTGGGCGGATCCTCTCCGGCGAAGGCCACCTGGTGGTCTTCGGGTTTCGGCCGTTCTCCAGTTGGGGATTGCGGCACTTGTTCGCGAAAGGATGGCTTTCCTCCCGGCCTGAGCGGCTGATAGGCGAGGGGCGACTGCGCGACTGGCTCAAGCTGCTTGGATTCGAGATCGTCGACGCGCGTCGCTATCTCTTCAGCTTGCCCTGGGGAGCGGCTTCCCCTTCGTCCAGCAGTTTTTTCGAACGAGCCGGCTCGCACCTCTGGCCCCTGTTCGCTGGCGGCTATCTGATCAAGGCTCGCAAACGGGTGTACACGCTGACGCCGATCCGCCCGCGCTGGCGGCTGCGCCCGAAAGTCGTCGGCGGACTCATCGAACCTGACGGCGCGAGTGCAACGCGGGCCAGGCGCTGGAAATTGATCGTGCGGTCGCTGGAAGTTTTTGGTGCGCCCGCTGCGCGGCTCATCGATACTGCGTGCATGCCGGATGACCCAGCGCCTTCAGCCGCAAGTCCCCAACAGCGCACTCGCGATGCGACCCCGGTAATCGATCTACACCGACGGCGCATGTCGCGGAAATCCCGGGCCGGGCGGATGGGGCGCAGTGCTCATTTCGGGCGAGCATGAAAAAGAGCTCCGCGGCGCCGAACCGGAGACGACCAACAATCGCATGGAGCTGACCGCGGCGATTCGAGCGCTGGCCGCGCTCAAGCGTCCGTGCGTGATCGATCTGTACACCGATTCGCAATACGTCCGCAAAGGCATCACTGAATGGCTGGCGCAATGGAAGGCGCGTGACTGGCGCACCGCCGATCGCAAACCAGTAAAAAATATCGACCTGTGGCAGATGCTCGAGAAGGAAATCGAACGTCATCGCATCGCATGGCATTGGGTCAAAGGTCATGCGGGCGTGCCGGGCAATGAACGCGCAGATCGGCTCGCCAACGAAGCGATCGACGCCCGATGCTGGCGGACGGTGAATGGCGGACGGCGGACGGCGGACGGTGATGGTCGAATCAGTGAATGGCGGACGGCGGACTTGGTGGAGACAGGCAAATCCGGTATCGGAGCGCGTCTGCTTTCACTGATCCGCGTCCGCCGTCCGCGTCACTAATCTGTACACTGTCCGCCGTCCGCCCTTCGCCACTCACCGGCTATGGACTTCATCGATCTCAAGAGTCAGTACAAACGCATTCGCGAATCAGTGAACTCGCGAATTCAGGACGTGCTCGATCACGGGCAGTACATTCTCGGGCGCGAAACCGTTGAACTCGAGGAGCGCCTCGCACAGTACGTCGGCGCGAAACATTGCATCGGCGCTTCGAGTGGCACAGATACGCTGCTGATCGCTCTCATGGCCTATGGGATTGGTCGCGGCGACGAAGTCATCACCTCGCCGTTCACTTTCATCGCAACGGGCGAAATGATTGCGCTGGCAGGCGCCAAGCCTGTATTCGTCGACATCGATGCGCGCACGTACAACATCGATCCGGCGCTGATCGAGAGAGCCATTACGCCCCGAACGAAGGCGATCATGCCGGTGTCGCTGTATGGACAATGCGCAGACTTCGACGCGATCAACGTCATTGCGCGCAAACGTCGGCGTGCCGGTGATCGAGGATGGCGCGCAAAGTTTCGGCGCGTTGTACAAGAGCAAGCGTTCTTGCGCCCTGTCGGAAGTCGGCTCGACGTCGTTCTTTCCCTCGAAACCGTTCGGCGCCTATGGCGACGGCGGCGCGCTTGTTTACGGACGACGATCAACTCGCGAAAGTGATGCGTGAAATTCGCGTGCATGGTCAGGATCGCCGCTACCATCATCCGCGACTTGGCGTCAACGGCCGACTGGATACGCTGCAGGCCGCAGTGTTGCTCGCGAAGATGGAGATCTTCGAGGATGAAGTCGCGGCACGCGCGCAAATCGGCGCGCGCTATTCGTCGATGATCGACGAAGCGTTCGGAAAGGAATCGGATCCCGGACGACGCGTATCCACGCCGCTACCTTGCGCCGGGCTGTACGAGCGTCTATGCGCAATACACGGTCGAAGTCGCCTGACCGCCCGCAGGTCGAAGAAGAATCAAAGCGCGCGGCGTTCCAACGGCGGTGCACTATCCCGTCCCGCTGCATCTGCAACCGGTGTTCGCCTCCCTGGGTCAGGGTCCGGGAAGTTTTCCGGTATCCGAAGCTGCGGGTCGGCGCGTGTTGAGCCTGCCGATGCATCCGTACCTGACAGCTGATCAGCAAGCGAAAGTCGTGAAGGCGCTTTCGCAGCTGTAAACGTTAGACTCTCGGCGACGACGGCAGGTTAGACCCTGGAGCGATGCGAGAAAAAGCCGAAGGCTGCGTGAGGCACGACAATCGCAGAACTGACAGACCGATAACCGCTTCCCGCTCATGCGCCAAATCATCCTCGACACTGAAACCACCGGTCTCGAACCCGAGCAAGGTCATCGCATCATTGAGATCGGCTGCGTCGAGTTGCTGAATCGGCGCAAGACCGGACGCACCTTTCATCGCTATCTGCGCCCTGATCGCGAAATCGATCGAGGCGCGCTGCAGGTGCACGGCATCACGAATGAGTTTCTGGCGCAGCAGCCGCGCTTTGCGGACGTGATCGAGGAGTTGCTGGAATTCCTGAGCGGCGCTGAGCTGATCATCCACAACGCAGCTTTCGATCTCGCGTTCCTCGACGCCGAACTGAAGCGTCTGCCGGGGCCGTCGCGACAGATGCGTCGGCCTGTGCGGCGTCATCGACACGCTGCCGCTCGCCCGCCAGATGCATCCGGGACAGCGCAACACCCTCGATGCGCTTTGCAAACGCTACGGCGTGGACAACTCCCATCGCGAACTGCACGGCGCGCTGCTCGACGCACAGATTCTGCGCGACGTCTATCTCGCCATGACCGGCGGTCAGACGGCGTTGATTCTTGGCGAGGAGGTCGCAGTACGTGTTGACGCTTCGTTTGAGCCGGTCGCAGCGACCGTGCGTCCGCTCGCGGGGCTCTGCATCGTGCGCGCGACCGCCGATGAGCTTGCGGCGCATGACCGAGCGCTCGCGGTCATCGACAAGGTCAGCGGCGGCAAGACGATCTGGCGCCGCCTGATCGAGGAAGTCGAAGCGGCGCCCTTGGTGGCTGCCGGATAGCGGTTAGCGGTTAGCGGTTAGCGTTAGTAGAGCGCGCAAGCGTGCCCCTCACCCGCGCTCGCGCGACCTCTGCTGTACAGGATGTGCGAATGCCGCGTGCGCATGGACGCGCAGTGAGCGGCTCCCCAGGGAGAGGTGAAGAAATACAGCCCCTCTCCCTGGGGAGAGGGTTGGGTGAGGGGACGCGAAGCGGCAGTCTTCGGAGCGAAGCGCTGTGTTGTCGTGGAGTCGTGTGGGGCGGGACTATGATCGATTTTGAGACATCGCTTAGGTCGAGCGCATGTGCTGAATTGGGGCGGCGGTCCTCTTCGTCTTGCTAACCGCTAACCGCTAACCGCTAACCGCTTCTCATGACTCTCCCCCAGGCCTTCGGCCGCAATTTCCTCGGCAATGCGCCCGAGTGGTACAAGCTGACCATCGTCGGGTTTCTGATCCTGAACCCGCTTGTAATGTTTTTTGGCGGCGTCCACGGCCCGGTCATCGCTGGATGGCTGCTGCTGTTGAGTTTATTTTTACCCTGGCGATGGCGCTCAAGTGCTATCCCTTGCAGCCGGGCGGCCTGCTTGCGATCCAGGCCGTCGTCATCGGGCTCGCCACGCCGACGTCCGTCTACGCCGAAACAGTAGCTGCGTTACCCGTCATTCTGCTGCTTGTTTTCATGGTGGCCGGCATTTTCTTTCTGCGGGAATTGCTGCTGTTCACCTTCACGAAGATCCTCCTCGGCATCCGCTCGCAGACGACATTGTCGTTCATGATCTGCTTTACGGCTGCGGCGCTCTCGTCCTTTCTCGATGCGCTGACGGTGGTGGCCGTGTTGATTACCGTCGGCGCAGGCTTCTATCAGGTGTTCCATCGCTTTGCGTCAGGCAAGCATCCGGACGTAGAACATGACGTTGGTCATGATGAGGCCGTACACGACTTGCATCGCTCTGATCTGGATGGGTTCCGCGCGTTTCTGCGCGGCCTCCTGATGCATGGGGCGGTCGGAACGGCCCTTGGCGGCGTCACGACGCAGGTCGGCGAGCCTCAGAACCTTCTGATCGCCAAGCACGCCGATTGGGAATTCATTGAATTCTTCGTGCGCATGGCGCCCGTGTCGATGCCCGTCCTCGCGGCGGGTTTGCTCACCTGTTTGCCGTCGAGAAGCTGCGATGGTTTGGCTTCGGCGTGCAGCTTCCCGCCAGCGTGCGGGAAGTGCTCACGACGTATGATCGCGAGCAGGCGCAAAAGCGCACGCCGCGCGATGTTGCGATACTGATCGTACAGGCGCTCACCGCCGTCTTTCTGTTGGTCGCCCTCGGGTTGCATCTTGCTGAGGTGGGCGCGTCGGACTCGCGGTCATCATCCTGGCGACCGCACTCAACGGGATCACGGACGAGCAGCGCATCGGTAAAGCGTTCGAAGCGGCGTTGCCGTTCACCGCGTTGCTGGTCGTCTTCTTTGCGATAGTCGCGGTGCTGCATGATCAGCATCTTTTCGAGCCGGTTGTTGCGGCGGTGCTGCAGCTGGAAGGCAAGGCGCAGATCGCGATGTTCTATCTTGCGAACGCTGCGCTTTCGGCCATCAGCGACAACGTGTTCGTCGCGACGATCTACATTACCGAGGTCAAGGCTGCGTTGCTGGAAGGCGCCATCAACCGGGAGCAGTTCGATGCGTTGGCGGTGGCCATCAATACCGGAACAAACATCCCAAGCGTCGCCACGCCGAACGGCCAGGCCGCGTTCCTGTTTCTGCTGACGTCGGCTCTTGCGCCCCTGATCCGCCTGTCCTACGGGCGCATGCTGTGGATGGCGTTCCCGTACACCGTCACCATGACCCTGACTGGCCTTTGGGCGGTGGTGTATCTGCTTTGAGAAGCGGATAGCGGATAGCGGTTAGTCCAATGAGACTAGTCGCTCGCGAATGGCGCGACTCGCTCACCTCTTGATCACAGTCCTCTCCCTTGGGCGAGAGGTCAGCGCGAGCGGGTGCAGGTGAGTCTCAGCGAGAGCGGTTACCTGTTGGCGGTCTAGTCATAGATCACCGCCAGCTTCGCTTCTGGTCCTGTGCCTGCACCTGCGTCTCCATTTTGTGGCCGCGTTCTGTGGCATTCTTGCGCCCCGTGCGGCGGTTCTGCCGCCTTTCAGCCACCAATAAACAAGGGAGTAACCGGAGCAGCCGTGGCGAGCGGCGGAATCCGGGCGCGCAGCGCTCTGACTAACCGCTATCCGCTATCCGCTATCCGCTTCTTGTCAATGTCTGAACTCAATCTGCACAACTGCAAAATCGGCGTCATCGGTCTGGGCTATGTCGGCCTGCCGCTCGCAGTGGAATTCGGCAAGGTCTTCAAGACCGTCGGTTTTGACATCAAGGCCGCTCGCGTCGCCGAGCTGAAGAAGGGCAAGGACAGCACCCTCGAGGTTGAGCCGGCGGAGCTGCGCGAAGCCAGAAAGCTCAAGTACTCAACGAACCTCAAGGACTTGAGTACGTGCCAGGTGTTCATCGTCACGGTGCCGACGCCCATTGACGGCTACAAGCGTCCTGATCTGAAGCCGATCGAGAGTGCGAGCCAGTTGATCGGACAGGTGCTGAAGAAAGGCGACATCGTGGTGTTCGAGTCCACGGTCTACCCTGGCTGCACCGAGGAGGTCGCCGTTCCGATTCTCGAACGCCTGTCCGGCCTGAAATTCAACCGTGATTTCTTCGCTGGCTACAGCCCCGAGCGCATCAATCCGGGCGACAAGCAGCATCGTCTGACGACGATCAAGAAGATCACGGCCGGCTCGACCCCCGAGGTCGCCGACTTCGTCGATTCTCTATATGCGAGCATCATCAAGGCCGGCACACACAAAGCGTCGAGCATCCGTGTCGCGGAAGCCGCCAAGGTCATCGAGAACACGCAGCGCGACGTCAATATCGCGCTCATCAACGAGCTCGCCCTGATCTTCAATCGCCTCGGCATCGACACCGAAGAAGTGCTCGAAGCCGCGGGCACCAAGTGGAACTTCCTTCCTTTCCGGCCAGGCCTCGTCGGCGGACATTGCATCGGCGTCGACCCGTACTACCTGACGCACAAGGCGCAGGAGATCGGCTATCACCCCGAGATGATCCTCGCGGGCCGACGCATCAACGACAACATGGCGATCTACGTCGCCGAGCGCATCACGCAGCTGATGATCAAGAAGCGCATCCACGTGAAAGGATCGCGCATTCTGATGATGGGCCTCACGTTCAAGGAGAACTGCCCGGACCTGCGAAACTCAAAAGTCGCGGACGTCATCAAGGAACTGAAGAAGTTCGGCGCGAAAATCGATGTGTACGATCCGTGGATTGACGCGAAGGAAGCCGAGCACGAATACGGCGTCAAGACCGTTCGCAGCCGACAAAGGGCAAGTACGACGCCATCGTGCTGGCGGTCGCCCACAAGGAGTTCAAGGAAATGGGCGTCAACGCTATTCGCGCATTCGCGAAGAAGCCGCACGTCCTCTACGACATCAAGTACCTGTTTGACGCTGACGAGGTCGATGGGCGCCTCTAGGCGCCCTTCCAAAGCGATCGCGGCTCGCGGTTAGTCAGAACGCGCAGGCGCCTCGCCCATAATGCTCCCTCTCCCTGGGGAGAGGGTGGGGTGAGGGTCTGCGGCGCGAAGAGCGCCTCACCCGCGCTTTCGGGCGACCTCTGCTGCACAGGGATGTGCGAATGCCGCAGGCGCATGGACGCGCTGGAGCGGCTCCAATAGGAGAGGTGAAGCGCCAGTTAGCGTTAGTCAGGCTGCGTACTGCGCGGCTCTGGGGCGCACGCCCTGGCGTGCGCAATCCTGCTCGCCGCGGCGAGGCTGCGGATCAAGCCGTTCAGAAGTCGACCAACCTCGGCTATTTCACCGAGAGGCGACTCGCTTTCCTTGATGAATCCCTGATCGACGGCAATCATCACCTGCGTCTCGATCTCCGACAGCGATCCGCGCGCGACGTGCAGAAACTGGATGAACTCCGCCCGACTTCCACGGGCTGAACCTTCCGCGATATTGCTCGCTATCGATATAGCTGCTCTGCGTAGTTGCTGGTTGAGCCCGAAACGCTCTTCGCTGGGCAGTAACCGTGTGGCGGCGTAGACTTTGCTTGCCAGACTGATCGATTTGCGCCAGACGATTAGATCCTTGTGACTTCCGATAGCGTTCATGAGATCGAGCCTTGGCGATGTCCCAAGACCATCTTCTCTTGGCTGTATGTGTCTCGCGACGCCGAAAACGTCGACATATGCGCAGAAATCCAGGAAATCGCTGTCTGGACCAACCGCCAACCGCTAACCGCTAACCGCTAACCGCTTCATGAAAATACTAGTTACGGGCGCCGCCGGCTTCATCGGCTTCCACACGGCGCAAATTCTGCTTGAGCGCGGCGATGAGGTTGTCGGGCTCGACAACCTGAACGACTACTACGATGTGTCGCTCAAGGAAGCGCGGCTTGCGATGCTCAAGCGGCTATTCGAATTTCCGCTTCGTGAAACTCGATCTTGCGGATCGCGAAGGGATGCCGGCGCTGTTCGCGAGCGAGAAGTTCGAGCGCGTCGTGCATCTCGCCGCTCAGGCGGGTGTGCGATATTCGATTCAGAATCCGCTGGCCTACATCGACAGCAATGTCGTCGGCTTCGCGAACATTCTGGAAGGTTGTCGCCACAACGGCGTAGCGCATCTCGTCTACGCCTCCACGAGTTCGGTGTACGGCGCAAACACGAAGATGCCGTTTTCGGTGCATCAGAACGTGGACCATCCGCTGTCGTTCTATGCAGCGACCAAGAAGGCAAACGAGCTGATGGCGCATACGTACGCGCAGCTGTACGGGTTGCCCGTGACGGGCCTGCGCTTCTTCACCGTTTATGGGCCCTGGGGTCGTCCGGACATGGCGCTGTTCCTGTTCACGAAGAACATTCTCGCCGGCAAGCCGATCGACGTCTTCAACTACGGCAATCACCGCCGCGATTTCACCTACATCGACGACATCGCGCAGGGCGTCGTGCGCTCAATGGACCGCGTGGCGACAGGAAATCCTGACTGGAACAGCGACGATCCGGATCCAGGTACGAGCAAGGCGCCCTACCGTCTGTACAACATCGGCAACAACCAACCTGTGGAACTGATGAAGTACATCGAGTGCGTCGAGAAATATCTCGGGAAGAAGGCCCAGAAGAATCTTCTTCCGCTGCAGCAGGGCGACGTGCCTGATACGTACGCCGACGTCGAGGATCTCGTAAGAGACGTTGGCTACAAACCCGCGACGCCGGTGGAAGAGGGCGTGCGGAGGTTTGTGGAGTGGTATGTGGGGTATTACGGTCGCGCTTGATCGCGGGACGTTGTGCGTTATCCGTTCTCCGTTGTCCGTCAGAAGGCGGCGACATGGCATCGCCGTTGTGAGTTGTCCGTTGTCGTTGTCCGTCATAGAACGCGGCATGGCGTCGCTGTTTTCCTGCTGGCGAGCATAGCGTCCCTTACGACGGACGCCGCACGTGACAGAATCCTTCTGCGACACACACGGACAACAGACAACGGTCAAACTGCAGCGGAACCAGGTGGTCCGGGTCACCGGGCTCGCGAGCGCCGCGGGGTGCCGCCCACAGACAGCGCTGAGATCAACCTGTTGAGCATTCGCCGCACCGCTTCGACCTCCTCATCGAGGTCCGGCGAGGGTGGTATGTAGTTTCGTTTGCGTGCGAAGAGCAGCTGGTCTTCCAGCTCCGCCAATGAGCCGCGTGCAATAAACAGAAAATTCAGAAACTCTGCAGCGGTCCGTCTGCTAGCGCCCTCGGCAATATTGTGCGACACGGAGCGCGCAGCCCTGCGCAGTTGTGGGACGAGGGCATACACCTCTGTCGGAGGAAACGAGTCGGTCAAGCTGACCACGTGATCGGCGAGAGCGTGCGCGCGCTGCCACACGCGCAGATCCTTGAACCCTCGGCTCATCGCAGTGCCCTCCATGGCGGATGCTGCTAGGATCGCTCATCCGGCGGCGCTGTGTAAATCGGCTCGCGTGAGACCCGTGAAGCGCCCACTTTCTGCGCACAACGCACAACGGAGAACGCACAACCGATGTCCAGCGCGAACAACCTTCCCGAGTGGTCAGCCCTCCAATCGCATGCTGCGCGCGTGCGCGATACCCACCTCCGCGATCTGTTTGCTTCAGATCCTGATCGCTTCGGGCGTTTTTCGCGCACCGACCTCAACTTGCTGTTCGACTTCTCCCGCCAGCGCCTGACCGACGAGACGCTCGGACTCCTGGTCAAGCTCGCGGAGGCGTGCGGTCTGCGTGAGCGCATCGACGCGATGTTTTCAGGCGAGAAGATCAACACCACGGAGAACCGCGCCGTGCTCCACACCGCGCTGCGCAACCGCTCTGCTCGGGCGATCGTTCTCGACGGCCAGGATGTGATGCCCGAGGTGCGTGCGAGCCTCGAGAAGATGCGCACCTTCGTCGAGGGCGTGCACGGCGGTCGAATTCACGGCGCGACGGGCAAGGCGTTCACGGACATCGTGAATATCGGCATCGGCGGCTCCGATCTCGGCATCGTGATGGCGACCGAGGCGCTGGCGAAGTTCCGCCATCGCAATCTGCGTTTGCACTGCGTGTCGAACATCGACGGGGTGCAGCTCGCTGATGTGCTGGAGGAAGTTGACGCCGCGCGCACCTTGTTCGTCGTGTGTTCAAAGACGTTCACCACGCTCGAAACGCTCTCGAACGCGAAGATCGCGCGCCAGTGGATCGTCGATCGTCTCGGCGAGGGCGCGCCAGCGCGGCACTTTGCTGCTGTCTCCACCAACAGCAAGGCGATGGACGCATTTCTGATTCCTCCGCAGAACCGCTTCACGATGTGGGACTGGGTCGGCGGTCGCTACTCCGTCTGGTCCGCGGTTGGATTGTCAGTCGCGCTGGCGCTCGGCATGGATCAGTTCGAGCTCATGCTCGAGGGCGGCCATGAGATGGACGAGCACTTCCGGACGGCGCCGTTCGAGAAGAACCTACCGGCGCTCATGGGGCTCATCGGCGTCTGGAATCGGAACTTCCTCGGCATGGACTCGCTCGCCGTGCTGCCGTACGACCAGCGGCTGCATCGCTTTCCGGCGTACCTTCAGCAACTCGAAATGGAGTCGAACGGAAAACGGACGACGCTCGACGGGCAACCCGTTTCATTCGATACCGGGGCGGTGCTCTGGGGCGAACCTGGTTCGAACGCACAGCATTCGTTCTTCCAGCTGTTGCATCAGGGCACGGCGAACGTCGCGCTCGACTTCATCGCGCCCGTGAATGCATCGAGCCCATATCAACAGCAACAAAACCTTGCACTCGCGAACTGCTTCGCCCAGGCGCAGGCCTTCGCCTTCGGACAGACGGAATCGCAGGTGCGCGCCGACCTGACGGCCAAGGCGCTGCCCGAAGCGGAAATCGCCCGGCTGATTCCTCACAAGCTTCATCCAGGCAACCGACCCAGCTCGATCATCCTCTTCCCGAGACTGGGCCCAAGAACGCTTGGCCGCCTGATCGCGCTCTACGAGCACAAGGTCTTCACCCAAAGCGTCATCTGGGGGATCAACGCTTTCGATCAGTGGGGAGTGGAGCTTGGCAAGAAGCTGGCGGATTCGCTGGCGCCGGCGGTGGAGAATCCAGACGCTGCGACCAATGTCGATCCATCTCTTCGAGGCCTGCTCGATCAGGTGAAGAAGTGGCGAGCGTGATGCCCACGGCCCTCTCCTTGGGGAGAGGGCAGCGGAGCGGGTGAGGAGATCATTCCCTCTCCCGAAGGAGATCGCCCTCTCCTTTAAGAGAGGGCAGCGGAGCGGGTGAGGTGGGGTTCTCCTTCATTCCTCTGCCAGAACCTGCAGCAGTCGTTCTTGAACGGCCTCAGTCCGCGCAAGCACGTCATTGCTCCAGAACCGCACGACACGATAGCCGCGCGCTTCGAAATTTCGCGCTCGCGCCAGGTCGTACGACAGCTGCGTCGCGTGTTGTCCGCCATCGATTTCGACTACGAGTTTCGGCTGCTCACACACAAAGTCGACGATGAATGTCCCGATCCAGACCTGACGACGAAACTTGAAGCCGCCGAATCGTCGGCCGCGCACGAGCGACCAGAACTTCCGTTCAGAGTCAGGTGGCTCTCTCCGCATCTGCCGCGCGCGACGGAGCATGACGGGCTCATTCATTGGCGGAGCGTACTTGGCGCCGCCGGACGCGCTCAGCGCGTTTCTGGGCGATTCGCCGAGAAATGCACCCCTCATCCCAACCTTCTCCCCCAAGGAGAAGGAGCAGATGGCAGAGAGGGAGCTAGTGAGGTGGTCGGCGCGTGTGCATTCCCCTCATCTCCGCCTTCTCCCCATTGGAGAAGATGGTGGCCCTCTCGTTGAGGCGCCGCTCCTGCGCATCCCTGCACCCGCGGCATTCGCACGGTCCCTGTGCAGCAGAGGGCGGGCCGCTCCAGCGCATCCTTGCGCCCGCGGCATTCGCACATCCATGTGCAGCACGAGCGGGTGAGGTAAGTTTAAGTCTTCAGGGAAGCGGCTAGCGGTTAGTTATTTGCGCTTGGAGAGAACCCGCCCCAGGCATATGCTTGGCCTATGAACGCCAATCTTCGCAAGCTACCGCTCGAGGAGCGGATCCGTCTTGTCGAGGACCTGTGGGATAGCATCGCTTCCGATCAGAACGCGTTACCCCTCACGCCTGAGCAGCGAGCCGAGCTAGACCGCCGACTCGATGTGTATGAGGCTGATGGCAATCCTGGACGCCCAGCCGCTGACGTGATTGCCGACATTCGAAAAAGACTATGAAGCATAGCGTCATGGAAGTCGTCACCCGCGACGCTGGCGAAGTCGCACATAACAATGCTTCTGGGTGACGCGCGAAAGGCGCGCACCTGAAGCGTAGCGTTGATATGACTTCCGCCGTCAAGGCTGGCGGTGAGTTGATCGAGCGAGGCGCTGCTACATCCCATGACATTCAGCGAGTCTGCTGTGGGCGGCGCAGCCAGCACATTCGACGGTGATCATGCTGATATTCGCGGGTTGGCTACCGCAGTGCTGTGATCCGTCTGTGCGCCTGCCGCGCTCTAGAAACGCGAGTCGGAACACGTCGTCGCTTAACGCCATGGCGGGTTGCGCACCTTACCGGGGCTGCGCCGCCCGACAGCAGACTCGATCCTGTCGCAGATTGAGTGGTAGATCATCGGCCAAGACAGTCAGCAGCGCGTGCTCGAGGCCACAGTACTCATGCGTGCGATGTCCCAGATGAAGCCTGCGAGCTCGCGCGCGACTGCGACCAGGGCCACATTGTGCGGCTTGCCGCGTGCGGTGAGTTTGCGAAAGCGTTTGCACAAGCGCAGCTGCGCATCCCAGGCACGATCGATGATTGCTTTGGGTAAGCCTTCGTGTCGCTGCTGTATCGAAGGGCTCACCTTGGGCGGATAGCGATAGGCCCAGGCGGCCTCGATGAGAAGCCGACGTGCGTGAGCGTTGCCGCATTTGGTGATCGCGCCCTGGCGTCTGCGTTCGCCAGTGGAGTATTCACTCGGCGTCATCCCCAGCCACGCCATGACCTGCGGTGCTGAAGCGAAGCGGGACAGCTCGCCGAGTTCGGCGATGAGTCCGACGGCCACGGTAAATTGGACACCGCGCAGCGCCTGGATCGCGCGGACGACGGGATAGAAGCGCCAATGAACTGCGGACTCCTGCAGCATGGCTTGCAGGCGCTCGCATTGGGCGAGTCGATCCTCGATCGCGTGCAGGTGTTCCTGAAAGGCGAGCTGGGAATTCGTCTCGTTGAAAACAAACTCCGACAACCAGCGCCGATGCGCTGGACCCCAGTTGGCCTTACCGGTGTAGCGCACGTCATGCACCAGCAGGAAGGATTTCAGTCGCTGCTTGGCTTTCGCCAAATCCTGGCGCGCGGCGCTCCATACCCGGACCAGATCGCGAAACGCTTCGTCGGCGGCATCCGGGACATGGACCGCGGACAGGTCATTCATGCGCAGCGCCCGCACCAGCTTGCGCGCATCGCGTTGATCGGTCTTCACCCGATCACCTGGTTTACGTGCGACCTTGGAAGGTGCGCACACGGTGCAGTCGAAGCCCTTGCCAGTAAGATAGCGATACACTGCATAGCCGCACGGCCCGGCCTCGTACACGAAACGAACCCGAGCACCCTTGCTCTGCATGCGCTTGCACACTCGATCCAGATCGTACTGGCGCGTGCCGATATCGCCCAGGTCCTCAACCTCTCCGGCGTCCACGGCGTAGGCTGCAACGATCGACTTCTGATGAACGTCCAGCGCCACAAAGACGGTGCTATGGTTACGCATGCTGACCTCCATTGAAGAGACCATCCAATGAGCGCAGCTTCGTCTCGCTCCTGCGGCTCTGGCGTCACGCTAACCCGCGTATCGGCCTTCGTGGGGGTCAGCGCTTCAAACAGCGGAAGTCATACTGTCTAGAACCCGACGAGTTGCTCGCGCACATCGCACATCCCCGCCTCTTCGTCTCTGGTGATTCATCAGCTTGCGGATGTCATTGATGACGCTGGTAATGGACTGATCGTGAGTAGCGAGCTTGCGTTCCAGTTCATCGATTCGCTGAGCGAGCTCTTTGTTCGAGGTCAGTACTTCGCGCAGTTGCACGAAGGCGCGTACGACGTAAAGGCTCATCTCGACGGTGCGGTTTGAGCGCAGGACGTTGGCGGCCTGAACGGCGCCATACTCCGTGAAGGCGAAGGGCCGATAGCGACGGCCGCCCCAACTTGAGATCGCGGTTCGCGATCTCAAGTTGCGGATTTCCTCGGGTCGTGAGCTGGAACATGACGACTGGCTCGCGCGCTCCGCACGCATCTCCTCATGCCAACCTTCTACCCAACGGAGGAGGTCGTCTGGCGTTCCTTTAAGTTGACATGCCATCAAAACATGAGGCAGTCTTCAGGCATGCGCAAAGCCGGACGCCCGAGAACCAGCAAGCTCACGCGCGCCGAGCAGTTGAAGCAGGCGAAGCGACGGCAACGTGCGCGTCAACGTCTGTCCGGGCTGGTTCATGTGCAGCTCGCGACGCCGAAGGCGCTCGCTGAGAAGATCGCCGTGGCGCGTCGGGCGGGAACGTTCGAGCATGTACTCAACGAGGCGTTAGACCGGGCTGTGATACGCGTGAGCGATTACCCACAGCTTGCTGATCTCGCCTGGAATCGAAACGATGAGTTCATAGCCGCCCGGGAGGCATTCCGGCTCTACGAACGAAACTGGCGCTTTGTCGATGTGAAAAGCCTTACTCCACGGGAGACGCAGCTGATCGATCGTCTGAAGCTCGAATTTGGCGCAGGCGTCATCAATGCGTGAGTTTCGTCGGCGCGCGCATCAGCTCGTCGGTCGCGTGCTGCACGCTCTGGATGCAGATTTACTCCTGAACGCCGAATGTTACTTCGGCGGCGGTACGCAACTGGCCCTGACCTACGGCGAGTACCGCGAATCGAGGGATATCGATTTCTTGTGTTCCAGCCGGACTGGTTTTCGCAAGCTCCGAGAGTGCGTGACGCAGAATTCACTCGGACGGATTGTTCGACGACCGCTTCAGCTCGCGCGCGAGGTGCGCGCGGATCGAGAGGGCATTCGCACCTTCTTCGCCGTCGATGGCGTGCGGATAAAGTTGGAACTGCTGCTCGAAGGTCGAATCGATCTCGGCGGAGCGATCGACAAGAAGCTCGGCGTGCCCGTGCTGACGATCGATCATGCGACGGCTGAAAAATTTCTTGCCAATACAGATCGCGGCCTCGATGAATCCGCGCTTGGGCGAGATCTGATCGACCTCGCATTTCTGGCGGCGAACGTCGGCAAGAGGGGCCTGCTTCCCGGGTTGCACATGGCTGAAGGGGCCTATGGGTCGGCCGTGCGCCGAGCGTTGGCGGAGTCGCTGAATAGTTTTCAGAAGAATCGCGCGCGCTCGGCCGCATGGCTTGAGTCGCTATGCGTATTCGATACGGAGACGCTGAGACGGGGACTGCGCGTGCTCCGCACGATGGTGTGACCCTCTCTATAGGAGGCGGTTGGCGGTTAGCCAGAACGCGCTCCGCGCGCCCCCTCATCCCAACCTTCTCCCCGAGGAGAAGGGGCAACCGCCCTCTCCTTGAGGAGAGGGCAGCGGAGCGGGTGAGGTGAAATTTCGGTTCACTCTTCCCGCAGCACTAGCAGGAGTCCTTCCTGAACCGCGACAGTCCGCGCCAGCACATCTTCAGTGCATCCCTGCGCCCGCGGCATTCGCACATCCCTGTGCAGCACGGAGCGGGTGAGGTGTGTACCGCGAAGCGGATGAGGCAATCCCTGAGCAGAGTGCCGGTTCGCGGGGCGTCCTATGGACACGTAGGTGGAGACTTATGGTTTCGACTTGCCTTCGCGCGTCTTGCGAATTCCGCCAGAACTCGTCCCAGCTCTGAAATGAGAAGCGCATCTAACTCGCCAAGTCCTCAGGGAAAGTCTGGTTGTCGGGGGTGGGACATCTCCCTAGACTCCCGCCTTCTGTAAAACGTCAGCGGAATTCCCCTCAACCATGCGGATTGTCTGGGACATCTGTGCCCCGGCGGCGCGTTCGTGCGTCGCACTCATTCTCCTGGCGCTGCCTGCGGCCATCCCGCAGTTCGCGCTCGCGCAGGCGAATCCAACGCACGCACAACAGCAGACATTCCGCAATCTGCCGCCAGATCAGCAGGCACTCCTCGAGACGATGGGCGGACAGGCCGACAGCGTTCGGCGCGACTCGCAACTGTCCACGCCGATCCAGCGACAGTCCAAAAGGTTCCAGCTGAAGAGGGTCCGCCCCTCTGACGGACTCGTAACCGTCAATGCGCTTCGTTCCACACTCTCAGTTGAGTGTTAACCATGCGAAGCTCCCGTCGCCGAATCTTGGTGCTCACGCCGCGTGATCCGTATCCCACGATCGGCGGAGACAGATTGCGCATCCATCGTCTCGCGCGAGAACTGTCCAGACACCACGACCTGACGCTGCTGACGCTTTGCCGATCCGAACGAGAGAGGAGGGCGCCGCTGCCGGATGATGGAGTGTTCAAGGAGGTGCACCGCGTGGTTCTTCCTCCTTGGCGGTCCTTGGCTCAACACTCTCTCCGCGCTGCCAACTGATGAACCACTTCAGGTCGCCTATTACCGAAGCAAGGCCTTCGGCAAGCCGTCAGCACGCTGGCGCCCAGGCATGACGCGGTGCTCGCACACCTCGTACGCACGGCCGACTACGCGCGCAACTTAGCTGCAGTGCGAATCCTGGAGATGACGGACGCCATATCGCTCAGCATGCAGCGTGCATCGAGCGCACCCGCCGAGTATTTCGATTTCCGGCGTCTCATTTACCGGAATTGAAGCCAGGCGTCTGGCCGCCCATGAGCGGCGAGTAGCGACGAGCTTTGACTTGGTCACACTCGCCTCGGGCGTGGTCTCCGCGCTTCTATTCGATTCTGGGGACTTTCGCAGCCTAATGGTGGCGACCAACGGCAGCGATATTCCGCACTCGATCCCCCAGCGCTGACGGTCCGCCGAGAAACATGAAATCGTCTTCGTCGGAAATCTGCACAGCCTGCAGAATTTCGATGCGGCCTGGTTCTTTGCGCAGCGCGTACTTTCGAAAGTTCGTGATCGGTTTCCGCAGGCTGTCCTGAGGATTATCGGTCCGATTGGAGCGCTTCCGGCGCAACAGTATCATCAATTCCCGGCGTGCTCATCGAAGGCTTCGTCCCGCAGCTCGACGTCGCTCTGGCTACTGCTCGCATTGGAGTGTGCCCGTTCCGGGGACTCAGCGCCGGTGTCCAGAACAAGGTTCTCGACTATGCGGGCGCGCTTGCAGGACGCGGGGATTCGCGTCGTCCAGACACCATATCGGGCACCCAATGCCAACGGCTACGCCGAACGGTTCGTCCGCTCGATCAAAGAGGAATGTCTGAACCGCTTGATTCCGTTTGGTGAGCGCCATCATCGACGGGCTGTCGCGGAATTTGTCGCCCACTACCATCGCGAGCGGAATCATCAAGGACTGGACAACGAACTGATTGACGGCGAGCCTGCAAAAGGGCGTGTCGGTCGAGTGCGTCGACACCAACGTCTCGGTGGGTTGCTCACTTACTACGCCCGAGCAGCGTGAACGACTTCGTGTCCGGTGCGCCGGAGGCACGGGACAGTACGCGATCTGATGTTGCTGATGACATCGTGATCTCCGACGCTAGCGAAGACCGAAGTGCTTTTTCACAAATGCCAGCGTCAGGTCGGATAACGCCTGGCCACGGTCAATGCCCGTATGAACCTCGCATTCGATGCCGAGTTTGTCCATGCGTTCTTTCAAGGCTTGCCCGAACTTGGGGTGATGGATGCCGATGCCCTGGCTCGTGATCGGCGTGTCCAGCTTGCTGGCATAAATCAGTTGGGCCGGGGCATCGTCCTTCGTCAGGTGATTGATTGAGGAAACGAACTCAAACAGCTTGTACTTCTCCTTGGGCAGATCGTCCAGTTTGTTCAAGTCCACGTCGAACAGTTTCGCCAAGCGCAGGTTCCTTGTAAACGTCCGTGCCGGGGAACAGGTCACGGATGAAACGGGGATCATAAGACGTTTGGCCGTTGAACACCGACATGCAGGTGAGGCGGGTGGATTGGCGAAGAACCGGATCGTCGCTCTTGGGATCGGCCAGATCGTCATGGAAGCCAAGCCACAGCGAGAGGCCGGCGCCCGCCGAGCTTCCCGTGGCTGCGATCCTCTTGGGATCAAGATTCCATTCCTTGGCGTTGTGCCTGATGAACTGGATCGCCCTGGCCGAATCGAGGAATTGAGCCGGTGCGATGGCCTGGTCGGACAGCCGATAGGTGATGGCGACGACCGAGATGCCGGAGTCCAGGCATCGCCGCAAGCAGGTCCGGGCTGACGCTCTTGTTGCCGTCGCGGAATCCGCCGCCGTGAATCGACACCAGCACTGGCGTCGGTTTGTCGGACTTGGCGAGCCACACGTCCATGACGTTCCGCTCGTGCGGGCCGTACTTCGACGTTCTCGTGCGTGGGACGGCGCTCCTGCGCGATGGCGGGCGACGCAGCAAGTGCCAGCAGAATCGAGAAGGCGATGGTCCGTTTCATCGGTGATCCCCTAATCCGCAGTGAGAACTCGAATCCGCACAAGTAGTTGTGCCGTTACCGTACGCTCCGCTCGCCGCGTCCGCGGCCGGCGAGTTCGTTCGCGCGCGCGGGATCGTAAGCCGGATTCGGCTTCGGCATCTGCGCGCCGACCTGTCGTCGCCAGCGTGACAGATCGGCGCGCAGGTTGCGCGCGGTCTGCGGGTGCGCGGTGGCAAGATTCCGTCGCTCGGCGGGATCGTCGCGCAGGTTGTAGAGCTCGACCCTGTCATCTTCGAAGAATTCGATCAGCTTCCACTCGCCGCGTCGGATCGCGCTCGCAGGCGTGCTGTGATGGTAGTGCGGCAGGTGCCAGCAGAGCGCGTCGCGGCTGATGGCCGACCGCGTGTTTCGCAGGACGGGAACAATCGACAGGCCATCGAGTGTCGCATCCGCCGTAACGGTGCGCCGGCGGCTTCCATCAGCGTCGGATAGATGTCCATTGTGATCGCGGGCGTGTCCGACACGACGCCGGCCGGGACGATGCCCGGCCAACGCACGAGGGCAGGGACTCGAATGCCGCCTTTGGTACAGTGACCCCTTCTCTCCGCGCAGCGGCGCGTTCGACGTCACGATTCTGCCGTTCTGCTCGTGCTCGAGGCCGCCGTTGTCGGAGACGAAATCAGCAGCGTGTTCCGCGTGAGTCCCATGCGATCGATCGCGTCGACGATCTTGCCGACGCTCGGATCCAGCTCTTCAGCAGCCCCGCATAGTCGGGACAGCTCGGGTACCCGGACATGCGGCTTTTTCGCCGTACTTCTGCTGTAGTTCCAGTGGCGCCGAGATCGGGATGTGCACCGCATAGGGCGAGACCTGCAGGAGGAAAGGCCTGCGCTGGTTCGCCTCGATGAACGCGACCGCTTTCTCGGCCAGCAACTCCGCCGCGCGCCGCGCGGATCCGCCTCCGCTGAGCGCAGGAGCAGCCGTGTGCCCCTGGTGTTCGAACGCGACGTCCCAGCCTTGCTGCGACGGCCGTAGCCTTCGCCGCCCAGATGCCACTTGCCGAAGTATCCGGTCGTGTACCCCGCGGCCCGCAGCCGCTCGGCGAACGTCTCGACCTGTAGCGGCAGCTGGGGCGGTACTCCGGATCGATCAGCCTCGCGAACGGCCGCCGGAATCCCGGAATGTGCTGCGTGATGCCGAATCGAGCCTGATCCCGACCGGACTGCAGATTCGCACGCGTGGGCGAACACACTA
>CAVRQU010000004.1:0-20474 GCA_963723505.1 uncultured Gammaproteobacteria bacterium | reverse complement strand
GAACTCGACAGCTTTGCGTAGGTCTTCCGACATCGGTCCTTCGGCGAACTTGTCCCTGCGCGCCGCGCTGTAGCGCCGAAACTCTACGAAGAAATCGGGGCCGGACGGCAGTCCTCGCTTCGGTCAGCGCAATCGATGCGCCGCCAGCGCCTCGTAATGCGGGCGCGCTCTGAGCGCAAGCCATTCGGTGGCCAGTCTGTATCGTTCGGTTCGCCGCGAAGGACTGGCGGCGACGCTGGCCTGAGATTACTCCGCAGACGCGACGGCGCCCGCAACAGGTGCGGTTGTACTCGCGGCGCTCTCGCTCTTCGCGAGTCTGGACAGCCATGCCGCTGCCGACGTTGGCCCTTCGGCGAACGTATCGCTGTGCTCGGCGATGTAGCGACGAAACTCGATGAAGAAATCGGGACCGGACGGCAGTCCGAGTTTCGTCCACGCAGCATCGAGCGCGTCGGCTTTCTCCGGCGGCGTCTTCGCCGGCTGAATCAGAATGAAATCCCAGTCTGCGCCGTCCTGATGCACATAGAGTTGTCGCGGCGGCAGACCTGCCATCGTGTTCGCCTCGTCGGCGCGCGCGATCATTCGCAGAAACTGCTCATGCTGACCCGGTGCGATGCGATAGATCTCGATCAGTGCGCGCGGTGCAGCCGGCGGCGCGTCGTCGGTGCGCGCCACTGAGCCGAACAACATGGCGAGTGTTGCGATCAATGCGAAACTGACTTTCATTCTGCTCTCCCGCCGGTACTCTTCTCTATTGATCCGTTCTCTTGTGCGTTCCTTGCGGCCACTTCTATCTTCATCTGAGTTCCGCGGCTCAGGGTCTCGCGAAGCCAGTGCGAGGTTTCGTTCAGCGCACGCTCGCTCACCGCCGCGATCGAGACCGCTTCAAGAAAGCTGTGTGACGCGCCCTTGTACACGATCGCCTGAACGGCGACGCCTGCGGCGCGCAACTTCTCCGCCATCGCGATGCTCTGCTCCGCCAGGAGATCGCATTCGGCGATCGCCAGAAAGTTCGGCGGAAGATTCGCGAGGTGCGCACGAATCGGCCGCGCCAGCGGATTCTGTCGGTCGGCTTCGTCTCGGAGATAGTTGTTCCAGAACACGCGCATCTCATCGCTGCCGAGCATGTATCCCTCGCCGCCATACCGGCGATGGGATTCCGCGGAGCACTCGACATCGATCGCGGCATAGTTCAGCACCATCGCGCGGACCGCGTTCGGCTCACCTGCATCACGCAGCGCCAGGCACGTCGCCACCGTGAGGTTGCCGCCCGCCGAATCTCCACCAAGCGCAATGCGCTCGGGATCGACGTCCAGCGCGGCGCCGTGCTTCTGACCCGTCGGACCGTGCTTATGATCTGGGTGAGAGCGTCAGGAAACTTCGCCTCCGGCGACAGCGCATAGTCCACGCCGATCACGACCACGTCCGCGCGGGCGGCGTATTCGCGCATCAATCGATCGTGCGTATCGAGGCTGAACAGGGTCCATCCGCCGCCGTGCAGGTAGATGAGCGCGGGCTTGCCGCGGTCGACCGAAGGGTTATGTATGCGGAAGCGCACCGTCGCCGCCCGATGGAAACGTCCGCTCCGTGCTGCTCGCCATCGCGGGTCCGCCGGCGGCCCACGGCGCGCGCACTTCCTCGACAATCTGCCGCTTGCGCGGCGGCAGCGCGTCGAAATCCGCGTAACGCGCAAAGGCTGCGCCGACCGCCTCGATTGAAGCGTCGGATGTCCGGATCGAGGTCGGCGCCCGCTGGGCCTGCAGTGTTGAAGGTTCTGCCGTCCAAGTGGAAGTTCCTGTTGCCGACGCAGCAGTCATTTGTGGTATGAGTAAAAATCTAATCAGCCGCTCGCAGGTCTGCTGTCGCCGATGGAGCAACATTCGTCTCGTCCGGGCCAGTTGGGTCGCAGTGCGCTCGCCGCCGCGGGCGCTTCTGCAGCGCTCGGTCACGCAAGACCCATACCTGGCCGAAGCACGCGCGGGATCGACTATCAGGACGTGCCGCGTCCGGTCGCGGCGCTTGCCGATGAATATGCAGCGGGCTTTGTCGATCCGATGCACACCCACAAGCGCGCTCAGTTCCTGTACGCATCGGCGGGGTGACGCAGGTCACCACCGATCACGCGAGTTTTGTCGTTCCGCCGCAGCGTGCGCTGTGGTTTCCGGGCGGCGTGCCGCATGAGGTTCATTGTCGCGGCCACGTCTCGGTGCGCACGCTCTATGTGGATACGAGCGCGCGCGCTGGATTCTCCGACAAGTGCCGCGTCGTCGAAGTTCGGATCTGCTGCGCGAACTGATCCTCGAGGCGATCACATGCCGATCGAGTACGACGTGGACGGCCGCGACGGTCGCGTCATGACGCTGCTCCTCGATGAGATCGCGGCGGCCCCGAGCATTCCGCTGCATGTGCCATGCCGCAGGAGCCGCGCCTGATACGCATCTGTCGGGCAATTCTCGACGATCCGGCCCACGACGACACGCTCGATGACTGGGCGCGCATGGCCGCATGGGCCGGCGTACGTTCACGCGCATGTTCCGGCGCGAAACGCACATGAGCTTCGCGGCCTGGCGGCAGCACGTCCGACTCATGGAGGCGCTGTCGCGACTCGCGACCGGCGAGCCCGTCACCGCGGTCGCGTTCGACGTCGGCTACAACAGCCCGAGCGCGTTCACCGCGATGTTCCGCAAGGCGTTTGGCGCGGCGCCCACCGGTACATGACCGAGCAGGAGCACGAGCCCGAAGCGTCTGAGCACACGCCGTAAGCCGCTTCGCGTGCAAGCACGCCTTCGGTAAGCAGAGCTGTAGACGTCTTGCCATGATTGTCGGGATTGTAGACTTGACCGCGGCATCGGCTTGCGCAGGGCGCAGTCGTGGCTCCCGCGCAGCAGCCGACGCTGGTGGCCCAATCTCTACATATCTCGACCCTGCTACATCGGCGGAACGATCTGCCGCCGCGCAAGCTTTCCCCGTAGAAGATCTCTGCATACGTTGAACCATTCGGGGAAGGGGAAACCATGCGTCACGTGAACATGAAGAGCTTGAACAGATCGCTGCTGTGCGCCGGCTCCCTCGGCATCGATCGCCGCGACACCCGCGTCGTACGCGCAAGACGCCGCGCCGGCCGAAGTGCTCGATACGGTGATTGTCACCGCGAACAAGCGCGAGCAGGACTGCGGACATTCCCGCCGCCGTCAGCGCATGACCGGCCAGCAGCTGCAGGAGATGGGCGCGCAGAGCCTGGCCGACTACGTCACGAGACTGCCGGGCGTGCATTTCAACGACTATCAGCCGGGCGTATCGGAAGTCGTGATTCGCGGCATCTCCGCGACCACCTATCACGAGCAGGGGCAGACGGTCGTCGGCTACTACATCAACGAGATTCCACTCAGCGAGGCCGGCTGGCCGGTCGTGATCCCGGACGTGGACACGTTCGATCTCATCGAGTCGAAGTGCTGCGAGGGCCACAAGGGACGCTGTTCGGCGCGTCGCCCTCGGCGGCCTCGTGAACTACATCGCGAATGAGGCAAATACTGCGGAGTTCGATGCGGCGGTCGAGTCCACGATCGGCGAAACCGACGGGGCGGACGAAGCGAACTACGGAGTGAAGGGCATGGTCAACGTTCCGCTGTCGCAGGACAAGTTCGCGGTGCGCCTGGTCGGGCTGCAGCGCTACGACGCCGGGTATCTGGACAACGTGACCCTTGGCAAGGACGGCTCGAACGATCTCACGACGACCGGCGGTCGCCTGTCGGCCGTATGGACCCCGAGCGAGTCGACGAAACTGTCGTGGCTGACGCTGTACCAGGAGATGGAGCTCGAGGATCAGACCTACGTGGAGATCGGCTCGTTCGTGCGCAGGACGTTCGTCCCCGAGCCGCATGACACCGAGCTGATCATCAACAGCCTGCGGCTCGATCAGGACGTCGGCTTCGCCGACCTGACGATCCTCGGCGCGATGGCCGACAAGGAGGGTACGCCGGTCTTCGATTCCACGGCCAGTGGGTTCATGCAGGCATCCGTACCTACACCGGCGAACAGCCACGTTGAATCCGACGCCTGGCACGTCGAAGCGCGTCTTGCTTCGAAAGGCGAAGGACGTTTCGAATGGCTGGTCGGCGCGGCCTACGCCGAGAGCGACAAGAGCACGTTCGATGTCACGTATCAGCCCGGCGCCGTAGCGTACATCGACGCCAATCCGGCGCTCTTCGGCGGATACCCGGGCTCGCTCCTGGCGCCGGACGACAACATCTCGCGTTACGACGCCGATCAGACCAACGAGGATCTCGGCATCTTCGGCGAGGTGTCGTACAAGCTGACGGACACTTGGACCGTGACCGTGGGCGGGCGCTACTTCGACACGAAGAGCGACTCCACCGTGGCGCGGCCGCCGAGCGCGTTGTTCCCCGATTCGTTCGATCCGGTCGGCTCCTCGTTCAGGGAGTTGCAATCGGAGACGGGATTCACACCGAAGGCAAGCATCTCGTACCGACCCAGCGACGATCTGATGGTCTACGCGTTGTACTCACAGGGATTCCGCGTCGGCGGCGCGAATCCCAATCCCCCGGGCCTCACGGGCGTGCCCACGAGCTACGACAGCGACACGGTGGACAACTACGAAATCGGCCTGAAGACGAGTTTCGCCGACCAGCGCCTGCTGGTCGATGTGGCTGCCTTCCACATCAAGTGGAACGACATGCAGGTTCGTCTGTTCACGCCGGCGCCGTTCTTCTACTCCTACGTGAGCAACGCCGGCGGAGCGGAAGTGGACGGCGTCGAGTTCTCGGGCGTGTGGCGCGTGACGTCGATTTTCGATCTTCAGGCCGCCGTCACGTGGCAAGACGCCGCGGTGAGCGAGTTCGTTGAGGACACGTTCGCGCCCGGCGGCGGACATGCGGCGGGAACTCCACTGCCGGGATCCTCGGAATGGACCACAGCGTTGACGGCGACCTTGCGGCTGGACTCCGCGCCATTGCAGCCGCGCTTCGAAGTCACCCACCGGTACGTCTCCGAGGCCGACGTTGCGTTCAACTCGATAACCAAGCGTGGTGACTACAGCGTCGTCGACGTGCGCGCGACTGCAACTCTGGGCGAGAACACGTCGCTGTCGCTGTTCGCGAACAACGTGACCAACGAGTACGGCACGGTGAATGCGCCGTTCGCGGACTTCTACAATCCGCCGCTGGGTTCTGTCGTCCGCCCGCTGACGTATGGATTGCGGCTGAACTGGAACTTCTGAAGCAATCGCCGGGCGCTGCGCACAGGCGGCGCCCGGTCGTTTCATCCGGGTCGCGGAGCTCAATGATGAGAATCGCACTGCTTGCGATCATTTCGTGTCTCGTTTCTCTGCCGGCCGGTTCGACCGAACGCGTCGAGCCTTCGCACACTGTGAGCGCCTTCGGGCGCACCATCGATCTCGATATCTGGCTTACCCTCGCGCCCGCGGAGTCGTTTTTCATCGATCAGTCTGCACGGCGCATTTATCTCGCTGCGTCTTCGGGAGACGCGAAGCGCGTGGCGCAGATGTCGCTCAATGATCAGCACGGTGGCGCGTCAGCAGACATCGCGGCCGCCAAGGCAATTTCGCCCGTCGACGTGTCGAAGCGCAATTTCTGGGGCGCCGGCTACAGTGAGCGGCTGGATCGGACGCTCGTCCTGACCGACGAAGCCGGCGAGGAGCGACTCAATCTCTACACCGTCGAGCCCGACGGTCGGTTCGAGCGCATCACGGATGTCGGCTACATCTACGGCTGGAGCATCAGCCCGGACGGCCGCTGGCTCGCCTATGCGAGTCGCGAAAGCGTGGAATTCTCGCCCGGTACGATCCGGCTCATGGATCTGAAATCGCGCACCGAGCGGGTGCTCTTCACTGATTCAAAGGCGCTGCGTCCGTACTGGAGTACTCCGGCCTGGCGCGCCGACAGCGGCGCCTTCCTGCTCACGATGGTGGTCGATGAGGATCGGGCGCTGCAGAACGTCGCGCTCGTCACGACGAGTGGTCCGGCTGGCGGACAGCCGCGGCTCGTCACAGATAAGAGCGTGCGGCGGGAGATCGTGCTGCCGAAGAGTCCATGGCTCAATGATCGGGAGTTCATCTTCATCTCTACACAGAGCGGGCGCTACGAGCTCTATCGCGGGGATGCCGAGGGCAACGCGACACAGGTGAGTTCGCCACTGAAGCCGGGAGATGCTGGCAGCCTCACGAATGCGTCGGTCATCCACGTGAACGGCAAGCCGTTCGCCGTGACCGTCGTGGCAAGACCCGTACTGGATAGCATCTACGTGCTCGAGCTGCCGTCGGGCAAGCTCGTCTTCGAACAGTCGCTGCCGGAATCGGTTTCGCTCGAGTCCTCACTCGGCGATCGCGCGATTCTCAAGACTACGTCACCGAGCAACCCGGTGAAGGTGCTGGCCCTGACAGGCGAGCGCAGCGCGTTCGCCCTGAAGCCGGTGGCTGAGTACGCGCACGCGGCGGACACGTCCGTTACGTGTGTTCCGGAGAAGGTGAGCTTCCGCACGTTCGATGGCCTCGCGGCGCCCGGTGAAAACGGCACGCTGCACGCGTGGCTCTATCGTCCGAAGAAGCCGCTCCCCAGCGACAAGGCGATGCTGATCGTCGAAGCATTCTACGGGGGCGCGAAACCGTTCAGCTCGATCTACCCACTGCCCGTCGCCCAGATCTTCTGCGCGGCCGGAATTCATTTCCTGAGTCCGGCGCCGCGTGGCTCGTGGGGAATGGGCGTCGAGTTCCGCCATCTCATTCACGGCGACCTGGGCGGCAATGAAATCCTCGATGTCGTCGCGGCAGCGAAATGGGGTGAGAGCGCCCTGGGTGTCCCTGCGAAACGCATCGGCGCGTTCGGGCTGAGTCACGGCGGCTATGCCGCGATGCGTCTGCTGACCCTGCCCGCCACGATCAATGGACACACCGCCGATTTTCGCTTCGGTTTCGCCATCTCCGATGCCGGCATCAGCAATCTGATGCGTCATGCGGACAACTCGAACATCCGCGGCTGGTCGGTCGAGCTGATGGGCGATGCGCCCGAGAAGGATCCGGCGAAGTGG
The DNA here is from genome assembly GCA_963723505.1 of uncultured Gammaproteobacteria bacterium. Taxonomy (GTDB): domain Bacteria; phylum Pseudomonadota; class Gammaproteobacteria; order Steroidobacterales; family Steroidobacteraceae; genus Steroidobacter. Next base: position 13,412 of record CAVRQU010000004.1, on the reverse strand, counting down.
CTTGATCGCTCTCCCGAAACGCACGCGGCGCGTGCAACCGGTCCGCTGCTGCTTCTGCATGGCGCGAACGACAATCGGGTACGCATGATCGAGAGTCAGTCAATGGCGGAAAAACTGCGCGCGCTCCATAAGCCCGTGACGTACGTCGAGTTGCCGGGCGCTGCACATGGCACGGCGCCAGTGCCGGAGCTTCGCACTTATTGGCGCGAGGTGTTCCGGTTCCTCGAGCAGGTCGCACAGGGTTCAAGCTGATATGCACGTCTATCATTCGCCCGCGTCGGTCCGCCATGACCCGACGACGTTCTTCCGACGCGGAACCACGATTGAGCACCCGGAGCGCGCAGAGCGTTATCGTGTTCTGCGCAACGCGATCGTCGACGCAGGCATGACCCTGTGCGAGGCCGGTGACGCCGGCATCGAACCTCTGCAAGGCGTCCACTCCCCGGAGTACCTGGAGTTTCTCGCGGAGGGATGGAATCGCCGCGCGGAGATCGATCCCAACGCCGAGGAAATCCTCACCACTCAGTTCGCCCGTCCGCAGATGCACCGACGGCCCAACAGCCTGCTGGGCTTGCTTGGCTATCACACAGCAGACACTTCGACGCCGCTGCGCGCGGGCACCTGGAGCGCCGTGTATGGTTCCGCTCAATGCGCCGTCTCTGCAGCTGATTCGGCGGCGAAACACGGCTATGCGTATGCGTTGTGCCGACCGCCCGGTCATCACGCGTTTGCGGACAGCGCCGGCGGATTCTGCTACGTCAACAACACTGCCGTAGCCGCGCAACGTCTGCGCTCGGCTCTGCAGGGCCGTATCGCGGTCATTGACGTCGACGTGCATCACGGCAACGGCACGCAGGGCATCTTCTATCAGCGCGCCGATGTGCTGACCATCTCGATTCACGCCGATCCGACGAATTACTTTCCGTTCTACTGCGGCTATGCGGACGAAACCGGGGAGGGCGAAGGCCGAGGCTTCAATCTCAATCTGCCGCAGGTTCACGGCGCGGGAGACGCCGACTTTCAAGCTGCGCTCGAGCAAGCGCTCGCGCGCGTCGTGACGTTCGCGCCGGCAGGTCTGGTCGTTGCGCTCGGGCTCGACGCGTCCGAGCACGATCCGCTTGGCGTGCTCAAGGTGACGACGAAGGGGTTCGTCGGCGTCGCCGATGCGATCGGACGACTCGGCCTCCCGACGGTGATCGTGCAGGAGGGCGGCTATGTCTGTCCGGCCTTGCCGGTGAACCTGGTTGCGTTCCTGCGCGAGTTCGAACGATCCTGGAGCAGATAGTGGATCGTCGCGATCTGCTTTCGCTCGCACTCTGGAGCGTCGTCTCGAGTCAGGCGCCAGCGCTCGCTGATGGGGCAGCACCCCTTGCAACCGCCGACTGCACGCAAGCGGCCAAAACGCATCGTGCAGCTCGGGAGAGTGCGTGTCGACGACTACGCGTGGCTGAAGGATCCGCAGTGGAAGACAGTCTGGCGCGACCCGTCGGTGCTGCAACCGGAAATCCGCAGGCACCTGGAGGCGGAAAACCGCTACGCCGACGCGGTGCTCGAGCCGACGAAGCCTTTGCAGGCTGCCCTGTTGGCAGCGATGCAGAAGCGCCTGACGCACGGACAGACCTCGCCCCCACGGCCTGATGGGCCGTGGGCCTACTACGAGCGCTTCGAAGCTCGCGCCGATCATCCCGTGCACGCGCGTCGGCTGCGCGCTGGTGGTCACGAGCAGGTGCTGCTCGATGAAAACGCGCGGGCGCGTGGCAAGTTCTATTACCGCCTGCTCAATGCGCAGCACAGCCCCGATCACACGCTCTTCGCGTGGGCCGAAGACGACGAAGGTGCGGAGCGTCATCGCATCCGTGTGCGGGATCTGAAGACGGGCGAGATCCTCGCAGCGGCGGCCGCGGATGCATTCGGTGACTTCGTGTTCTCGCCCGATTCGCAGTGGATTTTCTGGACCTGGCGTGACGCAGTTCAGCCGGCCCGCCAGGGTCTTTCGCCGGCCGGCGCGCGGCGGCGAAGACGTGCTGGTGTACGAGGAATCTGATCCGGCGATGTTCATGAGCGTCGAGCGAACTGCCTCGAACGGCTTCGTCACGATCCGCCTGCGCAATCCGGATGCGAGCGAAGTCTGGCTGATTCCTGCCGGCGCACCGACCGCTGCGCCACGTGTTGTGGAGCCACGCCGCGTCGGCTTGCACTACGACGTGAACCACTGGGACGACCGCCTCGTCATACTCACGAACGCGGACAACGCGACGGATTTCAAGCTCATGTGGACGCCCACGACCGACCCGTCCCGACCTGCGTGGAAGGAGTGGATTCCGCATCGTCCGGGTCGCTACATCGTCCAGACGCACGCGTTCGCCGATCATTTCGTGCGCGTCGAGCGCGCGGCAGCCAATCAGCGGATCGTGATCACGGAGCGTAGCTCGCTGAAGGAGCAGGAGCTGATCTTCGACGAGGCCGCGTACGATGTCGCTATCGAGCCGCACCAGGAGTACGTTTCACGATCGCTGCGCGTCGTCTATCAGACGCCACGTACTCCGAAGCAGTGGCTCGACTGCCACTTGACCACCGGTATGCGCACGATCCTGCAGACGCAACCGGTCGGCGGTGATTTCAACGCCTCCGAATACGTTGTGCAACGTTTGCTCGCCCCGGCGCCGGATGGCGAGCACGTGCCGATCACGGTGCTGTTGAGGCGCGGCGCCGTTCTCGACGGCTCGGCGCCGCTGCTGCTGTATGCCTACGGTTCGTACGGCATCTCGAGTGAGCCGGAGTTCTCGATCCCCGCTTTGACGCTCGTCGATCGCGGCTGGATCTACGCGATCGCCCACGTGCGCGGCGGCTCGGAGAACGGCCGTCGCTGGTTTCTCGATGGGCGCCATCGGAAGAAAAGGAACACCTTCACTGACTACATCGCGTGCGCGGAGCATCTGTGCGCCAAGGGTTACACGCGCAGGAAGCGCATCGTTGCGCATGGATTGTCCGCCGGTGGACTGCTCATGGGCGCCATCGCCAACATGCGCCCGGACCTCTGGGCGGGCGTGATCGCGCAGGTGCCCTTCGTCGACATGCTCAACACGATGAGTGATGCGGAGCACCCGCTCGTGCCGCTGTTCCGCCCCGACTGGGGCGATCCGCTGTCCGACCCACAAGACTACGACTACATCGCGAGCATCTCGCCGTACGAGAACGTCCGCCCGCAGCCCTATCCGAGCATTCTCGCCACGACCGCGGTTCGCGATGATCGCGTCGGCTACTGGGAGCCTGCGAAATGGGTGGCGGCATTGCGGGAAAAGAGCACCAGTGGCAACCCCATTCTCTTCAGGATCGACATGATCGCCGGTCACCAGGGGGGCGGCGGTCGTTCCGATCGGCTCGAGCTCATGGCGCTGTTCTATGCCTATGCGCAATGGGTGGTGGACAGGGAGGCGAGCACGAATACGCTGAGCGTCAAGTGAGAGGCCATGCCGATGCAATCCATCGCTCTCGAGGCGAACTCGTTGAGGGGGTTGGCGGTTTAGGACACGAGTGTTCGCTGCTGATCATGAATCACTCTCACTGACAGTTGGTCAGGACCCATCGCCGCCATTCTCTCGCAGAGAGCGCCGAGATCGCAGAGAGGAATCGGCCGCGGGTCATTCTTTCTTTCTCGGCGTTCGTTGCGGTCTCCGCGAGAGATTCTTCCGATCAGCCCGCGCGTCCCGGATTGAAATCGTTCATCCACGCCAGCAGCTCGTTCTGCCGTGAAGCCGACAGGCCCGCGGCGATGTCGCGGAAGACGTCGTCGCGCTCATCCTGGCCGAGCTTGAACTTTGCGCGGATCTCGCGTACTTCGGCGCGAAAGCCGATGACGCCTTTCGACAGAGAGTGAAAGCGCGGCCCCATCAGGTCGACGTTCCAGGCGCCGGGGCGCTCCGCCTCCATCGCATCGACGAGGTCGCGCAGGTGAGCCTCGATCTCGGTCGCTTCCTCGAAGAACGTCAGATCGACGATAAATTGTGCGCTTGCGTAGTTCCACGTCGGGGCCCACGTCTTGTCGTGGATCCAGGAGGGCGAGATGTAGCCGTGCGCGCCCAGTGTGAGGATCTGCGCGCGCGGATTCGCCTGCAGCAGTTTGAAATGGTCGTTAGAGCGCGCGAAATGCCCCGTGAGCCGTACGAGTCGGCCGTTCGCATCGACCTCGGGCCGCACTGGCAGCAAGGTCGCACGAAAGGTCTCGTTCACGCCGGACACGATCCACGCGAGCGGTTGGCTCAGGACCAGTTGCGCCACGTCCTGATCCGAACGCGGTGCGAAACGATTCGTCGTCACAAAAACGCTCCTCCAGTCGACGCCACACTAGCGGCGGCGCCGCCCGCGGACGCGTTCGACTCGGCCAATCTTCTGCGAGATCGGGCCAAGGCGCGGATAGCGGATACCGAGCAGGTGCGCCGGAACACCTCATCCGCGCTTCGGTGAAGAGCCGCGCGCGCAGCGTATCTCCTTGAGGAGAAGTCGCGCCGGCGTCATCAATCACCGCCGCTCTGGTCGATCCTCAACGAACCACGGGGCCTCGTGCTTCCTCCGTCGCGGCCAGACTTCATCGAGCGTCTCTGCGTCATACAGGCGGCCGTTCTTCATCACCTGCACGACTGCACGCGAGTTGCGGATATCTGATCGAGGGTCGGCGTCGAGGATGACGAGGTCAGCGTACTTGCCGACTTCGATGCTGCCGAACTCGTTCGCACGCCCGATCGCAGCGGCTGATCCGATCGTGGCCGCCCGCAGCGCTTCCCACGGCGTCATGCCGCCCTGGACGTGCGCTTCCATTTCCCAGTGCAGGCCGAGGCCGGGGATATCGCCGTGCGAGCCCAGGCCCACGACGCCGCCGGCGCGCTGGATCTTCGCGGCGTCGCCGCCGATGCGCGGGTACACCATCGCGCCCGGATCGATCCACTCGCGCTTCAGCACGGTGGCCGCCGCAACGGCATACGGGCGGGTGCGCATGAACTTCGCATCGCTCGAGGGTCGGTCGCGAATGATGAATTGATCCTGCGCCGCGGGTCCGCCGTTCCTGATCTGCAACGTTGCGTCATACGCCGTGCCGCTGCGTGCGACGAGCTCGATGACGTCGCGATAGAGCGCCGTCGGCAAAGCGTGTTCGCTGCCGGCGAAGCCGTCCATGATCTGACTCAGGTCGAGCTTCAGCGCGAGCGACCCCTCCGTGGTTGGCATGACGCCCATCTCCTTCGCCGCTTGCACGAGCCACTGACGCTGCCGGCGATTGCCGATCAGATACTGCTTCACGTTAGGGGTGCGGTAGTGATCGCGATGACGACTGATGAGCGCAAGCGCTTCCTCGCGTGAGGCGACGCGGTTGAAGGAGAACATCGCCATGCCGGTCGTGCCAATGCGCGATCCTGTGACGACGCCGGCGTCCACGAGGTCCTCATAGGCGAACATGTCGATGCTCAGGGACGAAGGATCGAACGCCGTCGTGATTCCATAGGCGAGACGCGCGCGCAGTCCCCAGCTTTCCATCGACAGCACGTCGCGACGAATGTCGGCGACATGATCGTGAATGTCGATATAGCCGGGGACGATGATCTTGCCCGTCATGTCGTGCACGTCCGCGCCGGACGGAAGCTGCAGCGCTCCACGTTGACCGACTGCGACGATGCGCTCGTTGCGCACGAGCAAGTCCGCATCCTCGATGACTTCATCGCCTCGCATCGTGATGACGCGCGCGCCGCGCAACAGCGCCGCGCCGCGGGGCGCATCGCGGGGCGCATGCACGACGGCTGCGAACGCCTGCACGCGTCCGGCGGCGTCGGCTGACCAGTTCGGTCGATCCGGCAGGTTGAGTTCGATGTCGGCGAGTGCGCGGCGATAGAACGTCGAGCCCACCGACCACGTGATCGTCCTGCCGCCGTCCGCCCATTCGAAGAAATCGGCGCCGACGTCCGTGATGCGTCGGTGCGCGAGGCCTGCGTGCGACAAGTCGACGGGTTGGTCGTCAGGCGGTGTTGCGAGCAGGTGCAACTGCTGCGCGATCAGCACGAGCAGCCAGCGCCCATCGGGACTGAGGCGACTGTCGTCGACCGGCGCTGGAGCATCCATGAAGTACCAGCCCGGACCGCGCACCTGAGCAATCGGCTTCGCTGCGCCGGTCGCCAGGTCGATTGCAGTCAGGCCGGTGGGGCTGTGGAGATGGGCGACGTTGCGAGCGTCGCTGAAGTGCGGCTTGCCGCCCAGCTTGCCTGAGTGAACGACGTGCGCAGCGCCGCCAGTGGTCGGCCACGCGATGAGTTCGGCTTCGCGAACATCGCCGATGTCCATCACCGTCTCCAGGCGCCCCCGCTGATTCGAGCGGATCGCCAGAACGCTGCGCCCATCCGGCGTGAACACAGGCCGCGTGTAGAAAGCTGCATCCTCGCTGACGCGCCGAGGTGCGCCGCCCGCCGCGGGTGCGATCCAGACGTGTCCCGCCTCCTTCGCTGTCCATGTGACGTACACGATGCGGCGCCCATCGGGCGACCAGCTCGGCTGAAACTCCGGCGTAGCGCCGCGCGTCAGCCGGCGCGGTGTGCTGCGACCGTCGAGCGGCATCACATAGATCGACCCAAGCGCAGAGAACGCGAGCTGCTCGCCATCCGGCGACTGCTCCGGCGTCTGGATCAACCGGGCGCGCACCGGTCCAGTCTCCTGCTTCACGTCGACACGCGTTTGCGGTCCCAACTCGAGTTCCACGGACGCCGTGAACGGGATGGGCTGCGCGGCGCCCGCGTCGATCGGCAATCGCTCCAGTTTTCCGTTGCGGCTCAGGATCACCGCCTGACCGTCGGGTGTGAACGCGTAGCGAGGAATCAGGTCCTGCCAGCTCTGCGCATCGACCTGATCCCGCTCGATCGGGAAGGCGAGCCAGCGGTCGGCGCCGGTCGCGAGATCGCGCAGGCGCAATCCGGTCTGACCTTTGAAGCGCGCCGCATACGCAAGCCGCCGTCCATCGCGCGACAGCGCCGGGCGGAAGAACTTGCCGCCGCTGGCAGCGCGCCCCGGACCGGGCGGATCGGGAGCGATCGTATCTTCCTTGCCGCTCGCGATCTCACGGCGCACGACCGACCAGAGGCCGTCGTCCGCGTCGCCGGTGCGACGCGCGAAATACAAGCGCCGCCCGTCGGGAGAGACGACCGCGCCGAGGCTGCTGATGCGTCCGGTCTGGGGAAGCTGCGGGGCGTCGACAGGTGCGATCAGCGTCTCCGCGCCGTCGAGGTCGTAACGCCACAACTCGTAGTTGTTCACGCTCCAGCGAAAGCGGCTCAGGTAAATGGACTTGCCGTCGGGCGTCCACGCCGGAGAGACGAGCACCGTGTCGTCGTCGCCGAAGCTGATCTGCCGGGGTTGGGCGCCGTCCGCGCGCACGAGCCACAGATTTTCGGCGCCCGAGCGGTCGCTGATGAAGGCGATGCATTGTCCGTCTGGCGAAAACGTCGGCTGCGCATCGAACGCCATGCCGCGTGTGATCGCTACGGCTCTTCCGCCCTGCGTCTCGAGCGCATAGAGATCGCCGAGCAGATCGAACACGATGCGCTTGCCGTCGGGCGAGATATCGACCGAGATCCACGTGCCTTCATCGGTATCGAATTTGATCGTGCGCGTCGGCCGTAACGGCAATGTCTGTCCCGGCGGTTGTCGTGGACGCGGCGGGCTCGCGAGCGTGTCGACCTGCGCAGCCGCCTCGCCCCCCGCCAACAGCGGCAGCTCGATTTCGTGCGTGGCCGCCGCGCCGGCGCCCAGGGCGATGCACAGCGCCCTGCGCATCATGGACGCGCCGGCGCCGCGGCGCCGCGGGTCTTCTCGATCGACGGCAGATAGCGGTCGCGCAGCTCGCTCTGATGTGTGACGAGCGAGGCTTCTCTCCCCTGCACGAAAACCATGACGGGCAGCGAAGAAGGCTCGAGCGGATCGCCGTCCCAGAGGACGACGTCGGCGTCCTTGCCTGTCTCGAGCGTTCCGTAGCGCTCGGATGCGCCCCAGATGCTCGCAGGACTGGTGATGATCGATCGCAGTCCTTCGACGTACGGCAAGCCGTTCGCGACCGCGAGGCCGGCGCCTTCGCGCAGCGAGGCGCCCGCGTTGTAGCTCTGCACGCCGCCGAGGCTCATCGCAATCACGACGCCCGCCTTGCGCAGCAGCGCGGCGTTGTCGAGTCGCGCGCCGAGCTCGTCGAACGACCACGGCAGGTTCGACATCGGATTGAGGATGACGGCGACGTGTGCGGCCGCCAGCTCGCCCGCAACCTGCCACGCTTCGGCGGCGCCGATGACGACGACGCGGATCGCATAGTCGCGCGCCAGTTTCGCGGCTTGCTGCAGATCCGAGGCGCGGTGCGTGTTGATCGCGAGCGGAGTCTTGCGCGTGAGCACGGGCTCGAGCGTCAGCGTCTCCGGCGGACGCGTCGTCGGGGATGCCGCGGCGGCGAGATTGGCCTTCGCCGTGTCCAGCGCGGTGCGCAACAGTTGCCACTGCGCAGCGCGCGAGCCGACGCTCGACATCGCGCTGCGATTGCCGATCGTCGCAAAGACGCCGACCTGAGTCTTTTCGCGCAGTTCGCCGCGCTCCACCAGTCTCAGCAAGACGCCGACGCCGTCGAAAGTCGGCGTTGCGCTGCCGCTGGGGTGGCTCACGGCGCGCGTGAGCCCGTCGGCGCGCGCCAGCCGAATCTGCGCCGAGTTCGGATTGATCGCGTACTGCACGTCAAACGACGCGCCGGGCGCTTGCGGCGTCTTGGCAGTGTGATCGACGGTTTCCGCCGCCGCGCCCACTTCGACCAGGCCAAGTTGCGACGCGGCGTGCATGAGTCCAGGCGTCACTGGACGCCCGCGGGCATCGATGACGCGCGCACCGGCAGGGGTGGGGCCGCCGGGAACCACGGATACGATTCGTTCGTCCGCCATCACGACCGTGGCGTCCCCGAGCGGAGCGTCCGCAGTGAGCGTCCACGCCTTCGCATGAACGATAGCGACGGTCTCCGCCTGTGCGCCGGCGCTGGCGAACAGCAGTGCGAGCGTGAGCGACATGCCTGGACGGATCACAGCGGACGCCCCATCTCCGGCCGGCCCAGTTCGAAATCGGAGCGCGGCGCGCGTTCCGGCGCGGCGCGGTCGTACGCCAGCGCGCCATCGATGAACACCTGGTCGGCTTTGCTGTAGATCGAAAAGGGATCGCCCGACCAGATCACGAGATCGGCGTTGAAGCCCGGCGCGATCGCGCCGATGCGATCGCCCAGACCCAGCGCCTTCGCAGGCGTGCTCGTCACCCACCGGATCAGATGTTCGGGCGGCGCCGTCAGACCGATGCGGCGCCCTGCTGCAGCGGCCTTCGCCGCTTCGATCGTCAGGCGCTGACCGACGATGCCCGAATCCGAATGCATCATCACGCAACCGCCCGCCGCATCGACCATCGCGGCGTTCTCCCGGATCGCATCGAGCAACTCCATCTTGAATCCCCACCAATCGGACCAGACCGCGACGCACGTTCCGGCTTGCTTCAGTTGCGCGACGATCTTGTAGGCGTCGGTCGCATGGTGAAACGCGGCGATGCGGAAGCCGAACTCCTGCGCCACTGCGAGCATCGTGCTCATGTCGCTCGCGCGATAGCAATGCATGTGCACGGGGATGTCGCCCTCGAGAACGGCGGCCAGCGTATCGAGCTTCAGGTCGCGCACTGGCGGCTCCTTCCGCTTGCCTCTTCGCCAGGCGCTCCAGTCATCGCGATACTTCTGCGCGCTCAGGAACGCGGTGCGTACGATCGCGATCTCGCCCTGGCGGCTGTTCGGCGCCTTGTTCTTCTCGCTGAAATGGCTCTTCGCGTTCTCACCGCAGCTCATTTTCAACGCCTGCGGCGCGCCCGGAAATTTCATCGCGAGCACATCGGCCGCGGGCACGGGTTTGACTGTCACGGAACGACCGGAGAACAACGGCGTCGAGCCCGGCAGGATCTGCAGCGTCGTCACACCGGCGCGCAACGCGGCCGGGAACGCTGGATCCTGCGCATTAACCGCGTGCTCGACCCAGGTGTCGGCGACGTTCGGATCGCTGATTTCAGAGACGTCCGATGCGGTGGAGTCGAGCGATGTCAGGGGCATGGAGAACGTGCCGTTGTGGCTGTGGACGTCGATCACGCCGGGCGTCAGCCAGCGCCCTTTGCCGTCGATCACCCTCGCGCCGCCGCGTTCGAGATCATGACCCACCGCGACGATTTTCCCTTCGCGGATCAGCACCTCGCCATTGTCGATGCGCTTGCCGAGTCCGTCGAGAACAGTGGCGTTCACGATGACTGTGTCAGTGCGTTGCATCGGCGTGTACGTGCTCGGATAAGGATCCACCGCGAACAGGGTTGGCTCACGGGCCGCATGGACGCTCATAGCGAGCAGTACGCCAGCCGCTGCAACGCAGGCGCGTCGGCGCAGACCTGAGGTTCTTTTCATTCGGGCCCCGGACAACGAATCTTTTTCTCGCGATCGGGCATGCGCAGCGTGCGGGACCGCAGGTTCGCGAGCCACGCATCAGAAAATCGCGCGCCCGTCTCCAGAGGATCCCCAATGGCCATCCCTTTCATATTAGCTTCCGTCGCGCGGCGGCGGCCAATCTCCTTGCTTCTCTTTCAGAGGGCGACGGGCGCGGACGCCGCAAACGCGGCGCGACGCCCGCAGGTCATCGAAACGGCGTGCTACAGGCGCAGCAGTTCTCCCGTGGGTTCGAGCGGCGCGCCGTCGGCAGCGTCTCGCGCTCGTTGTTCTCGCCGCAGCCTCGAATGCTTCGATCCATACATCGCGTAGATGATCACGCCCGCGACGACGTAAAAGCCGATGATGAGCGCCGGAATGACATCGCCGCGGACGGCCTGGGTGATGATATCGATCACGACGGGAACGATCATCGCGATGCACAGGAAAATCGCTGCGACGGGTACGTAACCGATCCATATCTTGCCGATCCAACGGCCGCCCAGAGGCACGCGAAACGGTCGCTCGATGTCGGGCTGCGTCGTGCGCAGCCACATCAGGCTGACACACACGATGCAGAACGCAGTCGCGACGCCGAGGCTTGCGAGGTCGCCGAGGATCGAGATCGGCAATACGGCGGCGGTCAGTGCGGAGATCGCGCCGAGCAGAATGGTCCCGAGCCAGGGCGTGCGGAACTTCTGATGGAGCGTCGAGAAGAGCGGCGGCAGCAAGCCGTCGCGCGACATGGCGAAACTGATGCGCGACTGTCCATAGGCGTTCACGAGGAGCACGGAGGCGAGACCCATGAGCGCGCCGATCTTCACCAGGACTGCGATCTGCGGCTGATTCATGCGATTGACCGCGACGGCGATCGGATCGGGCACGCCGAGCTCGCGATAGGGCACGATGCCCGTGAGCAACGCAGCGACGATCACGTAGAGAATCATGCACACCGTGAGCGAACCGAGGATGCCGATCGGCATGTCGCGCTGGGGATTGCGCGCCTCAGAGGCCGCCGTCGAGACCGTCTCAAAGCCGATGTAGGCGAAGAACAGCAGAGAGGCGGCGCGCATGACGCCGGGCCAGCCGAATGCGAAGTCGCCCTGATGCGGCGGGATGAACGGGGTCCAGTGCTCGGGTCGCACGGCGTGCACGCCAACGGCGATGAAGACGAGCAGCACCAACACCTTGATGGCGACCATGATGTTGTTGACAAAGGCCGACTCCTTCACGCCGATCGTCAGCACGATCGTCACGGCGACGATTGCAAGCACCGCAACCAGGTTGAACGCGTCGCCTGCGATGAACGCCATGCCGCCCGCAGTCATCGTCGCCTGGATCGTAGGCGTCGCAAACGCCGCAGGGAGCGCAAGGCCGAAGTCGCCAAGCAGGCTCACGAAATAGCCGGAGAATCCAACGGCGAGCGTGCCGGCGGCGAGCCCGTACTCGAACACGAGCAACCAGCCGAGCACCCATGCGGCGATTTCTCCGATCGCGGCGTAGCAATAGGTGTACGACGCGCCCGAGACGGGCATCGCGGCTGCAAGTTCTGCATAGCACAGGCCGGTCAGCGCACAGGCTGCGCCCGCAATCAGGAACGAGAGAATGACTGCAGGTCCGGCGAAGTTGGCCGCGGCCGTTCCGGTCATCACGTAGACGCCTGCGCCGAGAATGCAGCCTATGCCGAGGAACAGCAGGTTCGCCGGACCCAGTGTGCGCTTCAGGCCATGCGAGTTCGCTTCGTGGCGCAGATCGGCGATGGATTTCCTGAGGGACAGTCCCCGAGCGCGGGCCGAAGCAGATGGCAACATGGCTCTCTGGTTCTCCGTGGGCTGTCGTCGGAGCGAGCGCCCCGCACGCGCGCGGCCGGCGACCTCAACGCTACGGCTGCCGTGAACGGCCGCCGCGTACGAGCCGGTCAACCTTCGGCGAAATCGGGCCACGCGAGAAACCTCGGAAGATTGCGAAGGTATAGTGAACGCCGCCGTCAGGTCGTTCCAGAAGGAGTCCATGATGAAACGTTCCCTGTGCGCGATCGCCCTGATCGGCGATCTTCTTTTCGAGCGAGGTCTTTGCGACCGGTCTTGCGACCTGCGATTCGGGTCCGCGGGAAACGTGGCAGCCGCAGGCGAAACTTGAAAAGCAGCTGACCGACAAGGGCTGGTACGGTCCGACGCATCAAGATCGACGGCGGTTGCTACGAGGTGTACGCGCTCAACGAAAAGGGCGAGCGAGTGGAAGCCTACTTCCACCCGAAGACGCTCGAGTCGGTTCCTACAAAAGAAGGAATGAGCGACGCACCGGCACGACAAACAGCGCAGCACAGAGCGGGTCTGGGATCCGCTCGTGCGCATCGGGCACTGGCTGCTCGCACCTAGAGCATGCTCACCGCCTGGTTGACGCGCCACAGCCCCGGGCCGCTGGCACGAGTGGATCGGTTACGCGTCGCTCGCGATCGTCGCCGTCCGTCTCCTGTGGGGCTGACGGCGCAGCCAGTCGGTTACGCACGCTTTCGGCTTTCTGCGCAGCCCGCGCGACACCCCTTGACATCGCCCACGCGTGTTGCGCGGGACGCGAGCCGCGAGAGCATCGGCCATAACCCGCTCGGCGGCTGGATGATCGTCGCCCTGCTCGTCCATGGTGACGCTCGTCGGCAGCGAGCGGCTGGCTCTTTACGACCGATCGGTTCTGGGGCGTCGAGTGGGTCGAAACGCTCCACAGACAACAATGGCGAATGTTCTGTTCGCGCTCGTTGCGTTGCACGTCGGCGGTAGTGATCTGTACGGATCCGTTCGTCATCGCGAAAACCTGATTGCCGCGATGCTGCACGGGCGCAAGAAAGTCGCAGTTGGGCGGCCGTCGGCCGGATCCTCTGTGGAAGAATGATGGACCGTAGCTTGTATTCGCAGGGCTGTGGATA
>CAVRQU010000003.1:0-460034 GCA_963723505.1 uncultured Gammaproteobacteria bacterium | reverse complement strand
GCGGCTGTTGATCAGCGTGCCGCTGAGACCGCGCACGATGGCGGGCAGATCGGCGAGTGCACCGATCGCGGCAGTATGTCCAGTCGCCGTAGCAAACCGACAAGCGGCCTCCACCTTCGGGCCCATCGAGCCGGCCGGAAAGTTGTAGCTGGCGAGCGCGGCTGGGCTCGCCCGATGGATAGCCCTGGCATCGGGAGTTCCCCATCCGACGAATACCGCCTGCGCATCCGTAGCCAGTACCAGAAGGTCGGCGTTGAGCTCACGAGCGAGAAGCTCCGAGCACAGGTCCTTGTCGATCACAGCCTCGACGCCAACCAGCTTGCGGTTCGCTCCGGGCTCGTAGATGGTCGGAATCCCTCCGCCGCCGGCGCAGATCACGATCGTGCCGTGATCGAGCAGCCACTTGATGGGCCTCATCTCGAAGATGCGGCGAGGGTCGGGTGACGGCACGACGCGGCGCCACTTCGCACCGTCCTGCTTGAATACCCAGCCCTTGTCGGCCGCGAGGCGGTCCGCGGCGGCCTTCTCATAAACGGGCCCCACGAATTTCGTCGGATTCTTGAAGCCGGGATCTGCGCCGTCGACTTCAACCATCGTCAGCAACGTGGCAAAGGGAACTTCGAAGGGCAGGAGGTTGCCGAGCTCCTGCTCGATCATGTAGCCGATCATGCCCTCCGTCTCGGCGCCCAGCACATCCAGCGGGTACGCTTCGTCGGGCTTGTATGCGGCGCCCTGGAGTGCGAGCAGCCCCACTTGCGGCCCGTTGCCGTGGCTGATGACGAGCTGATGTTCCTGTGCAATCTGCGCCAGCGCTTGCGCCGCAACCTTGACGTTTGCGCGCTGCGCCTGGGCGGTCATCGGCTCGCCCCGCTTGAGCAAGGCGTTTCCGCCGAGTGCAACGACGATGCGCATGGGTCAGTCTCCGATTGTCGCGACGAGAATGGCCTTGATCGTGTGCAAGCGATTCTCGGCTTGCTCAAAGGCGATGTTGACCTCGGATTCGAAGACCTCGTCGGTGACTTCGAGGCCGTTGGCGATGCCGTAGCTGTCAGCGATCTGCTTGCCGAGGCTCGTCTCCGTATCGTGGAACGCGGGCAGGCAATGCATGAACTTCACCTGCGGATTGCCGCTCGCCTGCAGGAGTTCCTTGTTGACCTGGTAGGGCGTCAGCAGCGCGATGCGTTCCTTCCACACTTCCTTGGGCTCGCCCATGGAGACCCAGACGTCGGTGTGAATGAAGTCTGCGTCCGCAACTGCCACCTTGGGGTCGTCCGTGAGCGTCAGCTTTGCGCCGTATCGGGTCTCGAGATCGCGCGCAATCTTCAGATACTCATCCGTGGGCCAGAGCTTCTTCGGGCCGCAAATGCGGACATCCATTCCCATCAGGCAGCCCACGATCATCAACGAGTGTCCCATGTTGGATCGGGTATCGCCGATATACGCATACTTGATCCCTGAGATCGGCTTGTCGCTGTGCTCGCGCATGGTCATGACATCGGCGAGCATCTGCGTCGGGTGGTACTCGTCCGTGAGTCCGTTGTAGACCGGGACACCCGCGTACTGGGCGAGCTGCTCGATGCCGTGCTGCGATGCGCCGCGATACTCGATAGCGTCGAACATGCGCCCGAGCACGCGCGCCGTGTCCTTGAACGATTCCTTGTGACCGATCTGGGAACCTGCCGGATCCAGGTAGGTGACGTTGGCCCCCTGATCGTGACAGGCGACCTCGAACGCGCACCGGGTACGGGTCGAGGTCTTCTCGAAGATGAGGCAGATCTCTTTGTCCTCGAGATGTTTCTGTTCTGTCCGCGCGTACTTCGCGCGCTTGAGATCGCGCGCAAGGTCCAGCAGGTAGCGAAACTCGCGTTGCGTGTAGTCCTGGACCGTGAGCAGCGAGCGGTTACGAAGATTGAAACTCATGTGTCGCTCCGTAGTGTCGTTTCCAAAGATTCATCGCTTCAATACGCGGGCTCGCGCCAAACCGGGCAGGTCATGCAGTGCCCGCCGCCGCGGCCGCGCCCGAGCTCAGCGCCGCGAATCGTGATCACTTCGATCCCCTGCTTTCGCAGCAGGGTATTGGTGTAGACATTGCGGTCGTAGGCGACCACGACGCCTGGCGCGAGCGCCACCACGTTGTTGCCGTCATCCCATTGCTCACGCTCGGCCTCGAAGTAGTCGCCGCCGGTCTCTACGACGCGCAATTCGTTCAGCCCCAGCGCGTCGCGAACAATGTCGAGGAGCGGCTGAGTATCCTTGCGGACTTCGAACGCGCCGCTGTCGTCGATCGGGTAGGCGCTGTAGCAGCTGATCTGATCGACGACTTCGCGGAAGATCGTGACCACATCGCGGTCGCAGAACGTAAAGACCGTGTCGAGGTGCATGGCGCCGCGGCTCTTCGGTATCAGGCAAGCCACGACGCGCGTGGCGGCTTTGGCTCGGAAGAGCGCCTGGCACACCTGGGTGACGGCCTGATGCGACGTGCGTTCGCCCATGCCGACGAGCACCACGCCTTTGCCGATCGGCATGACATCGCCGCCCTCCATGGACGCGCCAGTGAAATCCTCATCCGCATCGCCCCACCAGATTTTGAAGTCGCCGCCTTTGAAGGTCGGGTGAAACTTGTAGACGGCCCGCTGCAGAAGCGTTTCAGGCTTGCGGGCGGGCCAGTACATCGGGTCGCACACGACGCCCCCATAGATCCAGCAGGATGGATCGCGCTGAAACAGGATGTTCGGAATGGGTGGCACGAGGAACTCCGTGCCGCCGAATGCACTGCGCAGTCCGGTCGTCACTTCTCCGCGGGGCAGATCGGCGATTGCGATTCCGCCAATCAAGTGCTCTGCCAAGCCCTTTGCCGGCATGTCGTCCAGCCAGGGGCGAATGGCGGCGCTTGCGAGAACGCCAACCGAATTGGGCGTAATGCGACGATCGAGAATGAAGCTGCGGCCTTCCTTGATTGCCAGTGTCTGCGCGAGCAGATCATGGAACTCGAGTACTTCGATGTCCCGCTCCTGCATCTTCAGAACGAAGTCATAGTGGTCCTTCTGCGCCTCGTGCACCCAGATGACATCGTCGAAGAGCAGCTCACGACAGTTCCCCGGCGTCAGGCGCTCATGTGCGAGGCCTGGCCGGCACACCATCACGGTTCGCAGTTTTCCGACTTCTGAATGCACGCCGAAATTACGCATCGACTGTCTCCATCACGTTACGTATGTTGGGTTGCGCGCCCCGACGCGACTTGGCCTCATAGCGGACTGATCTTGCCCGTCAGCATGAGCACTGCCGCCACCACGGCCAGCACGCCGATGCCAAGAGCAATTGCGGCCTCGCGAGGGGTGAAGGCTCGCTCGCCGCGTTCCTTGCGTGCTTTCAGATAGACCGCGATGCCCGGAGCAAAGAGAACCGCGCACATCAGCAGGTAATGCACGCCCGCGGCATAGACCAGCCACAGCCCGTAGATCGTCGCTGCCGCACCGATCACGATGTCGCGGGTGCGGGACTCCCTGGATCCGTAGCCATCACCGGAGAGCGCCAACTTGAGCGCGTAAGCGCCCGACAGGACGTAGGGGGGCAGGATCGCAGCCGAGGCAATGAAGTAGAAGAACTGATAGGCGCTCTTCGAAAAGAAACTGAGCACCAGGAAGAGCTGGATCATGATGTTCGTGGCCAAGAGCGCGTTCTTGGGCGAGCCGTTGGCGTTCTCTGCCGCGAACCACTTGGGGAACGTGCCATCGCGACCGCAGGTGTACGGGATCTCTGCGCACAACAGGCTCCATGACAGGAACGCGCCGCCCGCTGAGACCATGAGTCCGATGTTGATCAGGGCGGCGCCCCACGATCCGACGATCGGCTCGAACACGCCGGCCATCGACGGCACCTTCAGGCCGGCGAGCTCAGGCTGCGTGAGGATACCGGTGGCGAGCAGTGACACCAGCACATAGAGCCCGAGTGCGCCGACAAAGCCGAATATCGTCGCCCTGCCCACGTCCGAGCGCTTCGCCGCACGCGCGGAGTAAACGCTGGCGCTCTCGATACCGATGAACACCCAGAGCGTCACGAGCATCGTGCTCTTGACCTGGTCGATGACGGAGCCGAGACCGCCCTGACCTTGCGCGCCTCCCTGGCCCCAGAAATCGAAAGCAAACTTGTCCCAGTTGAAGGCGACGATGCCCAGCAGCACGAACAGGAAGAGGGGAACCAACTTCGCGATCGTCGTCACGACATTAACGAAGGCGGCCTGCTTGATTCCCCTGAGTACGAGGGCGTGAATCAGCCAGAGACAGATCGACGCGCCCGCGATGGAGGCGAAGTTATTGCCACCTTCGAAGACGGGAAAGAAACTCGAAAGGGCCGAGAAGATCGCAACGGCGTACGCCACGTTGGCGAGAAACGCGCATAGCCAGTATCCCCACGCACTGTTGAAGCCGACGAACGAGCCGAAGCCGGCTTTCGCATACGCGTACGGTCCTGCATTGAGCTCGGGCTTGCGAATCGCCAGGCGCTGATAAACGAACGCGAGCATCAGCATGCCGACGCCGCTGATGAGCCAACCGATCATGATCGCGCCCGGCGATGCGCCCTTCGACATGTCCGAAGGCAGGTTGAAGACACCGCCGCCGACCATCGATCCCACGACCAGTGCGGTCAGCGGCAGGAGTGTCAGCTTCGACGGCGCCGTCTCCGACTTCGGCTTGCTTTCAACAGATACACCCAGTGCTGATTCGTTGGTCGCCATCGCTGTTGCTTGCTGAGTTGTCGCCCTGGGGTGCGAGTCTCATCGGCGAAGTGAAGCTGCGGCATCCCCCGTAAAGGGGATCAGGGTCACGCCGGTACGCGGGCGCGAAGCGCTCGATGTCAACACGCGTGCACACGCGACGTGCAGCATCCCCCGTTCAGGGGAGTTACCTTGCGCGTCTCATGCGCCAGCCTTGCATCACACGCGTCTTCCTCTGCGTCCGTTGCGAGGCTCATATGAAAATGGTGATCGAACGTACTCACTCTGCGCAGTCCGGCCACATCACTCGTGCCGTCGCGATGAGCATCATCTTGCTCGGCGCGGCAATGGATCTGCGGGCGCAGGAATCATCACCGGCTGACACGCAGGACGAGCAGAAGGCACGCCCCACAGGGTTGCCCGAGGCCGGCGAGTGGACCTTCAATATCAATGCGGGGCTGGGCGCGTTCGCGTTCAGCAACTCCCTGTACGCGAACCCGAGGCCCGACCCTTCAGGAGACCTGAGCTCCAACTGGCAGGAGAGCTACGTCAAGCCGGCGCTGTCGGGCGACTTCAAGCTGCACAACGGCAGCACCGTATTCGCCAAGGGGAGTGTCGTCGGCGCACGCACGTTCTCGGCGCCGCCGGGCATCGTCGGCGAGAGCGCTTCCGGGTACCACGCCGAAGACTTGTACATCGGCTGGAGATCCGGCACTTCGCTGGACCTCGGTGAGGATGCGATCGAACTCACCTTGGGTCGTGCGCCTTACAAGCTCGGACACGGCTTCCTTATTTATGACGGCTCGGGCGATGGCGGCAGTCGCGGCGGATTTTGGACTGGCGCGCGCTCGGCGTGGGAGCGTGCCGCGATCGGGCGTTTCAAGGTAAAAAATCACACGCTCGAGACGTTCTATCTCGAACGAGACGACCTGCCTGAGGCCGAAACGGATACCAAGCTGTGGGGCGTAAACTATGAGCTGGCGGTCGGGGAGAACTCGACCCTCGGGCTCACCTATATCAAGGCGTCGGCTGACGAGAACACGCAGCCGCTGCGCGACGGGATGGACGTCTACGACGCGCGCGCTTTCCTAGCGCCCTTCAGCTCGCTCCCTGGGCTGTCGCTCGAGCTGGAGTACGCGCTCGAAGACAATGGCGACGCGATGGAATCCACAGGTTGGACGGCGCAGCTGGGCTATGAGCTGAGCGAGGTCACATGGAAACCCCGACTTTCCTACCGCTACACGTCTTTCGAAGGCGACGATCCCAACACGCCTGAGAGTGAGGCCTTCGACGCTCTCTACCTGGGCTTCTATGACTGGGGCACCTGGTATCAAGGCGAGATCGCGGGCGAGTATTTCCTCGCCAACTCGAACCTCACCTCGCATCAGGTCCGGTTGCATGTGACCCCGAGCGAATCCCTGAGCGGTGGTCTCATCGCCTACGACTTCCTCCTGGATCAACCGGAGACATTTGCGCCAGGCGTAACGTCGGACGACGTCGCCTACGAGCTCGACGCCTATGTCGACTGGAAGATCAATTCGAACATCACGGCCAGCTTTGTGTTTGCCTACGCAGAGCCGGGCGACGCAGTCGAGGAGGGCCTCGGTCGGACCGAGTCCCTAAAGTACGGAATGGTGTATGTCTCGTACGCTTACTGAGCCGCCGGGTTCGCGTCCGGAAGTCGCGCTCCGGGGCCGGACGAACTCGAGCGCCTGCACGCGGAGCTCGTACAGGTCCAGCGTTGGGTGCAGCGCACGGGAGCGAAGATCTGCATCGTGTTTGAGGGTCTGGTCAGCGAAACGTCGCTCTTCCAGCTTGGACCTGCACGTCTATCCGGACCGAAGCCAGACGTTTCGCTGACCACTCGCATCGCAATGAGAGCTAAGTTGCCCTCATGAACAGACCACTGCGGTCGTCGGCCGAGGATCGCCATCCTTGAGTCGACGTGCAAGGTTGGGCCTGGATGTCGTGGAAGTCGGCGAACATCTGACAGGAGCACACACGATGACTATGTCGAAGAAAGATCTCGGTATCGCGCAGGTCATGCTGCAGCGTCTGAATGAGCAACGCCTGCCTTATGCGCTCAAGATGAAGGACCGCGTGGACAAGGGCGAACTGCTCACCAACTACGATCAAGAGTTCTTGAAAGAGGTCGCCGAAGAAGCACGTTTCATCCCGACGTTGCTCGAGAGACAGCCGCAATTCAAGCCGCTGGCGCAGGAGGTGCTTTCGCTGTTCGAGCACATCACGGCGAAGGGACTTGAGAACGAGAAAGCGAGCGCGAAGAAGGGTTGACCGGCCCTGGTTCGCTTCGCGGCAGCGCGCCGCGATGACTCGCGAGATGGATGCCGCCGCGGCTTTTCGATTACGTGATCGAGTCGCGATAAATGCTTTCGATAGAAGCATGGAGGGCTGCCGCTGAGGTGAGCGCGGAAAGCAGACCCGGCGCTCACACGACCGCATCGACGATCCGCCCAAAATCTGGAAGCAGTCGCTGATCGATCTGAAGAGCAATACCCGCCGGTACGACTACGCGCCGCGATGATATGTTCGCAGCCAGCGACGTCGAGTTCGCGCCCTGGTATGTGGTTCGGTCCGAGGACAAGGGGCGCGCTCGGCTCAGAATTATCACGCAGTGCTGAACACGATCCGTTACGAATGCACCAAGCCGGACAAGATCAAGCTGCGAACGCGGCCGACGCGCGGCGCTAGCATGAGGCGGAGCATCCGCTCAGATAAGTGGAGGGGCGGTTCTGAGGCGCTTTCGTTGCAGAGCCATCCGACGGCGTTCGCCCAGGGCGGCACGCGACGCGTTATCGGGCCTAACGTTTAACATTTCACGCAGCGATCACGCATTGTTCTGCGTGCTCCCCAAGGACGTCGTAGACGCCTTGGACCACGTTGAACGAGGGCGTTCCAGATCGCGATTTCTGAGCGCTCGGAGACGTTGCGCGCCAATCTCGAGGTGTTCGACCACCATGCGAGCTCACAGGATCGTCGTCGCGAGCCTCGAGATGCTGCAGGTCGGCAAAGGTTCGCAGTTCGGCCTACGCGGGGCGAGAAAGCCGCTCTTCGATGACTCGGAGTTCCTCCCGGCATGCATTGCTGAACGCTTTGAGCGGATCGAGTTCAGCGAGATCATTCGCCGCCATAAGCACCCCGCGGAGCTCATCCGCCGTAACACTGGGCTTCCCATACGTCGCGAGAATCCGCACGCAACACATTTCACCTTCGCGCACTACCGCATCGCTCGCAACGAGTCGAATGCGGCTGAGAATTCCGTAAAGCGCCACAATCTGATCAGGCCCTTCGAATGAATGGGTCAAGGCGTGAACGGCTACGCGAGAAGCCTCGGTAAGAAATTCCTTGTACAGGTACTCGCGCTCGCGCAGGTTGCGTTCCGCGGTGGTGCGCACAATCTCCGTGCGCTTCGTAAGCCACGTCGTCCCGATCGAAGCGCTGGCGCCCACCAACGAACCGAACACGCCAGCCATCGCAGTAATTAGAGTCGCTTCCATAACACGTCATGGCCCACTACAGGACAGCGGGTCGCCCACGTCGGCGGTCAGCTCCAGTTGCAACGTCACGTCGAGACGAACTGTCATTTGAGATACCAGGACGCGCTCAACGTCCCGAACTCAGGGTTCTTTCGCTGAGTATCGAAAGTCTGTGTGTAGAACGTCGCGCTCAGGCCCAACACGAAGCTACCATGTCGCACCGACATGCCTGCCGAACCCATGCCGATGAGCGGCTCCGAGCCGACGGATCGGCTGTCTTTGAAGACAGTCCCGTCGAGCGGCAGATAGTGAGCGACGCCGTAGCCCGCGAAACCGCCGAAGAAAGCTACGGACCAGCCCTCCACCGGCCCCACGCCGACCGTCGATGCAGAGTTCAGTCCTTCACGAAGCGCAGTTCCGCCCAAAGCCGGCACGAGATTCCACCCGACCTCTGCATACGTACCGACGCCGACGCCGGTGAAATACGTGCCGAGTCCCACACTGGCGACAGGCACGATTCGCCACTTGGCCGACTCGCCCGCACTTCCTTCGGTCAGCAGGTGCGCGACCGTGTAGCTCACATTGATGACGGGTTCGTCCGGGAATTGCGTGTCCCAGCCCATCGGCTCATCGCCGCCGACGAGTTCGTGGAAGTCCTTTTGCACGTTCTCCGCCCGCGAAGCTGGACCCACCACTCCAAGTTTGAGCTCCCACGCATGCGTCCAACGCTCCTTGCGCGCATAGAGCAGGCTGTCTACATACAGAATGCCGGCATAGGGCTGATCGTCCTCCGGCGGACTTGGGTCGTTGATGTCGTCCGGCGTGTGCATCTCCTGGGCAAGAGACCAGGATGCATACGTTTCGTAGCCCTCGTCCGCAACGAACGGTAAGAACGTCCACAACTGCGCCCACTTGCGCACGAAGCTATCGGACTCATAAGTGTTGAGTTCCTCGGAAACCCAAGATAGGCCGATCCCATTCGTGTAGTTGTTGTCAGAACCGGTGACCAGATCGTTCTCGATCGTTAGCGTGATGGCTGCATCGGCTGCGCTCGCGTGCATCGGACAGGCGAGTGCGCAAGACGACGCCAATGCCGACACTGCGGACTTCACACCGCGACGAACGGCATTCTCGACTGATGAGGTGCTCATGTTGGCTTCTCCTCAAGTACCCTTACCCGACTTGGTGGTGAGCGGGCTCGTCTTGTGGTTCGCTCACATTGTGGTGCGCCTGACCAGGTGTGTGTCCCCTCATTCAGCCGGGTGAAGACGTCGCGTGCTCGCGTCGTCTGAACCTAACTCAGTGTACGAGTCGGCTACGGCAAGTGGTCAGCGAAATGTCGGAGTTCGGTGGGGATTCGGTGAGCAACGGCGCTCACGGATCATTTGAAACCTGCGCGTCGCAGGACTGATCTCCCTCGCGACAAAGCGAATGGCGCGGGCGCTGACGGGAACTCACTGCGTTTGAAGAGCTTCTCGATACGCAGAAGGTTCAAAGGCGCTGAAGGCGAGCAGTGCTACATGGCAGGCTCGCTTCATCCAGTTCTTCGGCCGTGCTGACCGCCAAAGATCTGCGGGCTTCGCAACTTCAAGAGCAAGAAGCGCCCGGATGCTCTGATGAAGACGGCGCTGCGGTGCTCGATTGCCGCGGCGACACAGGGCCGGGCGTGCCCTGCTCGAGCTCGAAGGGGAACGGGAACTGGCCGAGGACCGGGCGGGCGAGGTCGGGATTCGAATGAGCGCACAACGATACGCGAACCATGGCTTGCTGATTCGGCTCGCTGCACACAGTCAGTGAGCTGACGAGTACGCCCGCGTCGCGCAGCGCATCGCTCAATGCGAGCGCGATCTCGCGATGCTTCAGCTCCGGCTTGAAGATCTTGCCGACGCCGGTCAGCGGAATGTTTTCGATGATCCGAATCGCCTTGGGCAGTGCGGCGCGTTCGCCAATGCGGCGCTCAATGAACGACATGAGCTCCGCTTCGGTCGCACAAGCGCCGGGCTTGAGCTGGACGTACGCGACGGGAACTTCCCCTGCATGTGCGTCCGGCCTGCCCACGGCTGCAACGATCTGCACGGCTGGATGTTGATGCAGCGGCTCCTCGATGCTCGCGGGATCGATGTTGTGCCCGCCGCGAATGATCAGTTCCTTCTTTCTGCCGGTCAGGTAGAAGTAGCCGTCCTTATCCCGTCGTCCAAGATCGCCGGTGTTGAGCCAACGCGCACCATCGCCCGCATCGACCCAAAGATCCTGATTATGTTCGGCCGTCTTGTAGCCCGCGAAGACGTTAGGACCGCGGATCACGAGCACGCCCACTTCGCCTTCGGTGCAGTCGCGCACGTACGCACCGGAGTCGTCCAGCACAACCGCCTTCATCGGTTGCAGCGGCACGCGCAATCCGATTGAGCCGATGCGGCGTTCGCCGCTTGGAGGATTGCAAGTGCTGACGCATGCGCCTTCGGTGAGACCGTAACCTTCGAGTATTTTCAGCCCCGTCGTCTTTTGAAAGTTGCGCATCAACTCGGCGGGCATCGGCGCAGCGCCGCAGAGCCCGTATTCGAGGGAGCGAAGGTCGCGACCTTGCGTCGGCTGCTCAAGCAGAGCCGCGTACACGGTCGGAACGCCGCTGAAGAAGTTGATCTTGTGCCGCTCGACCAGCTCCCAGAACCGTGGCACGACGCCCTCGCCGCGGTAACCGTGCGGCGTGCCGAGCAGCACGTGCGCGCCTCGAGAAAACGGCAGCAAGCCCGTGACCAGCGCGGCGTTGACATGGAACAGAGGCAGACCGCAGAAGAGCGTCTTGGATGCTGTGACGCCATGGCCGAAAACCTGACCTGTACTCCATGCATTGGCCACTTCGTTCGCGTGTGTGCGCATCGCGATTTTCGGGAGGCCGGTCGTGCCGCCCGTACAGAAGAACGATGACAGGTCGTTTGGCTCGATCAGTCGGCCGCCGATCAGACTGTTCGTGTGCTGGCGACTGATGCTCTCGGTGAAATCGTGCACGGCAAGGCGGCCGCTCACAGCACGAACGCCGCCCTCGCCGCAAAGTCTCTTCTCCTCGTGCTGCTGCGAAGCGATCACGGCTGAGCGCTCGGCCTCCGGGAAGTGATGCGCAGGATTCACGAGCACCAGATGCCTCAAGGTAGGCGCCTCGCCCAGGATCGGCTGCAGCTTCGACCACAGATTCATGTCCGGGAACGGCGCGAGCGTCACGAGTACCTTCGCCTCGCCGGCTCTGAGCAAACGGGCGATTGCGGCCGGCTCCAGCATGGGATTGATGGCGAAAACGATGCCCGTGGCCTCGCCGCCCCAGATCGTGAGGTGAGTCTCGGGAAGATTCGGCAGCACGAAGGCAATCACATCGTGCTTCCTGATTCCGAGGCTGCGAAAGAAGTTGGCGGTCGCAGTAATGCGGGCGAAGAAGGACCGTAGCTCCAGGTCGTTGGCCGCTCGTGGTCCTGCACTCGCATGAAAAACGACAGCGCCGGCGCGTCGCCGTGCACAGCCGCCGCGGCCCGGATCATTTCGTACGTGCTGTTCGGCAGTGAGGGCTGCCGTCGTTCGATCGTGATAACGTCCGCCATCGTGGCGACGCCGCTCATTTCCTGCGCTCCCTTGGGCATGTCAAGGAGCGAGCAACGCACGGCCGGGTCTTGCCGCCGCGCCGTGCGCGAAGGCCGCGCTCGCCTCTTCGAAGGAGACGCGAATTCCGATCGGAAGCGAGTACTTGCGTTCGCGCAATCCCGCCTCCAGCACGTCAAGCGCTTCGCGATCGGGCTTGAATAGGGTCCAGCTCATAGCGCGCGCTCGGCGCTCTGCTCGTTACGGCTGATCGCATAGCTCGCCATTCGCGCCGGTTGGCGAGCGCGCCGCGCCACCAGCCGAATTTGTCGAAGTTCGCGAGCAACGGATGGATGGTCGTGGCGTGACCTAGTGCATCGCGGCCGAGACGCGAGGCGAGCGCCGGCTCGTCGTTCCAGGCCCCGAAGTTCAATGCGACGTGAAAATCCGCAGGCAGGGACGCAATGCCTTTGCCCCCGCGTTCGACCGCACGTACTGCACCAAGCGCAAGGCAGTCGTCGACTCCGCTGCGCCCGCAGATGGCCGTCAACTCGCTTCCCCAGCCGCGCAGCAGCTGCAGGCACAGCCGCCCCAATCCGCCCGACGCGCCATTGATCAGGACGCGCTTGCCGTCGGCGTTCGCCCGAGTGAGGCCTGTGGACCGCACGGCCAACCACATCGTCGTGAACGAGTAGGGCAGGGTGGCGAGCATCGCCAGATCCGCCGCGTCGTGCGCCATCCTGAGTTGCTCCTGAGGCACGATCACATGCGACGCGTGCGAGCCTCCCTTCTTGCCGGTCGCCACAACACCAAACACATGCTGCCCCGGGGCAAAGCGAGACACACCCGCGCCGATCGCCTCGACCTGCCCCGCAAAGTCATTGCCCAGCACGAGCGGAAACGACGCGGCCCCTTTCAGCCCCAACAACCGCCGACCGTAGCCACTCGCGCGTTTAACGTCGATTGGATTGACTGCAGTCGAGTGCACGCGGACGCACACCTGATCGGCAAGCGCCCGAGGCGTTGCGCATGTTCGAATCAGCAGTCGCGGCGGCGTGGCTGGTTCGTCGCAGACGAGTTCACGTCGCATGCGTCATACCCAAGGCAGTGCGAGCAGCGATTCCCAGAGCGGGCGCGTCAGGGGCGGGCGCAATGCGTGCGAGCGCCTCTTCGAGCATCCGTTCGACCTGCTCGACGGGTCCCTCAGCCATCACGCAGCGATCGGGCCGGACGATGACAGCCCATCCGAGCGGCGCGCGTTGCGGGAGCAACGTCTCATCGAGCGCTTCGAGCCGCTGGCCCGGCGCGGCGAGGTGCTGCGCCTGCGAGCGTTGGCACCACTGCCACAGCTTGCCTCCAGCGCGCGTACCACCGCTGCAGTTGAGCGCTGCGCAGGTACGGCGTCGGATCCACGCCCACGCCGATCAAAGCCCAGTGGAGCCCAAGCGCTTCATCGCTCAGGATCGGGACCGCTGTCGGTTGCGGTACGCACCCACCCTGCGGAAGCGTCGAGCCCGCGCGCAGCCGTTCAGCGCGCTTGTACCGCCAGAACAGGCCTGCATCGAACGTGTTTTCCGGTTTCACCTTCAAGTCGTCGAACAGCGCGCGGCCCGCAGGCAACACGCGGATTGCGCG
Source organism: uncultured Gammaproteobacteria bacterium (assembly GCA_963723505.1). Classification (GTDB taxonomy): domain Bacteria; phylum Pseudomonadota; class Gammaproteobacteria; order Steroidobacterales; family Steroidobacteraceae; genus Steroidobacter. The sequence continues at coordinate 446,624 of CAVRQU010000003.1, read as the reverse complement.
CATCAAACCGTGCACGACGAAGGCGACGGCACGGTTGCTCGGCATCACCAACGCGCCGAGGAAGCGCGCCAGATTGATGATCTTCCTCGCGTGAGGACGGCGCTCCACGTCGTAACTGTCGAGGATTCGCTGGTCGGCCTGGCCGCGAATCACCCACGCGAGCTTCCACGCGAGATTCGCCACATCGCGCAACCCTGCGACGAGACCCTGGCCTGCGAACGGCGGCGTGACGTGAGCGGCGTCGCCCGCGAGAAAGCAGCGGCCCTTCGAGAAGGACTTCGCCTCCCGAGCTTGAAAGCGGTACACCGCAGTGCGCTCGATGCGGATCTTCTCGACGTCACACCAGGGTGCGAGCAGACGGCGCACCGATTCCGGCCGCTCCATGTCCTCGGGCTGCTCGCCGGGCTTTAGCATGAACTCCCAGCGCTGGCGTCCGCCGGGCGCAACCATGTGCGGCGTCGGCCGGCGTGGATCGCAGATGAACTCGCAGTGGTCGATCGGATTCGGTACGTCGAGGGCGTCGACGATGAGCCAGTCCTGGTGAAACGTGCGACCTTCGAACTCCAGACCGAGCAGGCGCCTCACGAGCGAGTTGGCGCCATCCGCTCCGACAAGGTAGCGCGCGCGTACCTCCTGTTGAGCGCCGTTGGCGCCTCTGAGCAACGCTTTGACCTGACGCCCGTCGTCGAACAAGTTCTCAAGCGTCATGCCGAGCTGCACGCGCACTGTCAGCAGTTGTGCGAGCTTCGCGCGCAGCAGCTGCTCGAGTTCGGGCTGGTAGAACGTGACGAGCATCGGGTGCCCATCGACGATGCGTGTGCTGTTGATGCGTGCGAAGCGTCCGAACAGCGGCGAGTGATACTGCACCTGCGGAATCGCCACGGTCGAGAACTCCCCGTCGCGCACCCCGACCAGCTGCAGGATGCGCAGCGCTTCATTGTCGAGCGCGATGGCGCGCGGCTTCATGAAGATCTCGATCGCTTTGTCGATCGCGAGCACGCGCACGCCGTACCGTCCGAGCAAGTTCGCCAGCGCCGCGCCCACGGGCCCGAGCCCCACGATCAGGACGTCGACGTCGGATGCAGGCGCTGCGGCCTGGGCCGTTCCAACTTCTTCCAACGCAGTCTCCGACACGCGCGCCTCCTTCAGGGCGTGGTGATGACGGTCGTCTGCTCGCCCAAATCGATCGTGCCGTCGTCGGTGCGGATGGTCGCGCTGATGCGGTCGCCGGGTCGAAGGTACGCCGGGTTCTTCCGGCCCTTCTGGATGAACAGGCGCCACTTCGTCGCCTCGCTCACCAGATGCCGGAAGATAAACATCGTGAGCTTGCCGGGTGCGCGCGCCGCGCAGCCCGCCGGCGTTCCTGTAGCAATGAGGTCGCCGGCGTTCAGGTCGTGCACCGACGCCAGTTCCGTCAAAGTCGCTGCGGGGCCATGAATCATTTCGCGGCAGTAGGCGTCCTGGCGCGTCTGTCCGTTCACCGCGAGCCGCATGTGCAGCTCCGGCCAGCGCGCCCATTCCCGCGGCCGTCAACAGCACGAGCGCAGGGCCCACCGGACCGAAGCCGCGGAAGCTCTTGCCCTTGTAGAACTGCCCCTGCGGAAGCTGGACATCGCGCGCCGACAAGTCGTTGACGATCGTGACGCCCGCCAGCCACGGCGCGAGGTCATCCGTGCTGACTTGCGTTCCAGCGGGCGCATCTCTGCGCAGCACCAGTCCGAGCTCGATCTCATAGTCGAGCAATTGCACCTGCGGTGGACGCGCAACCGGTGCATCGGCGGTCGTGATGCACGAGGGCGCCTTCGTGAAGATCGTGTTGAAGGGGAAGTTCTCGGCCTTCAGGCCCGACTCCTCCACATGGCTGCGATAGTTGACGCCCTGACAAATGAACTGCTGGTTCGTTGTCACGGGCGCGAGCAGCTGCACATGCTCGCGCCGCACCGTAGCCTGCGCGGGTGCGGCCGACCAGATCTGCTCCCAGTGGAGGGTCAGCACCTCTCCCGTGCTGGCTGCGCCTGCAGGCAGCGGCGCGATGAGCTGTTCAAATTGCACGCCCCACCGGGGCGAGCCGTCCTCGAGATAGCGGATCAAAGTACGCGGCATACGTGTCGTGATCGTCCCTTATTGAGTCAGCCCCACGGGCGCGCCGGCGCATCGAGCGCTTCGCTCAACAGCTTCAGCCGCTCCGGCGTGATGGCTTTGCGGCGTAACAAGCCAACGATGCGCAGCAGGGTGCGCAGATCCTTCTTCGGTTTCATCGACGACGGCGCGTCGTCGCCCCACGCCCACAAGCCGCCCATCTCGAGCGGCGAATATTCGGTCTCGAAATCCGCGGTGAACACGTCGCCGTCCGTGTAGTGCTCGTGCTCGAAGCCGTCGGGATCGAACCAATAGTCGAAGAGCTGGCTGCCGAGCACGTGCCGCCCGATACCCCACATGTGCCCGTAGCCCTGCGCGCGCAGGACCTGTTGACCCTGGCCCAGCGCGTCCAGGTCGAGGACCTCGTAGGCGCTGTGCTCGTATTTCTCCTCGAGCGCCGCCCACGATCACGAGCGCGTGATGGTCGGCCGGCTGCACGCCGAGGTCGAGACGACAGAAGGCAAGGTTCGGGCTGCCGTCCCCGAGATATTGCACATCGGTTGGAATGAGGCCGAGGACGTGCAGGTACCAATCGGCCATTCGCGGAAAGTCGACGGTCTGCAGAACGAGGTGGCCCAGCTTTATGACTCGAGCCGGCTCGAGCGGCGAACGGATCGTGCGGTTCACCCGCGGAGCGTGAAGCGCCGTGTTCGTCGCCGGGATGACTGCTTGGCGCAAGGGGAGGCGTTCGACCGAGGCCTGGCCTTGCAAGAGCCAGACGCTGCGCCCGGCCGGATCCGACAGCTCAACGCCGCGACCTCCGCCCGGAATCGAGTCCGATGGGAGGTGATGCGCGCCGAGATCCCTCACGTAGCGCTCGAGGTCTGTGTCCTCGGACATGCGGAACGCAGGGCCGATGAAGCGATTGCGCGGTGCGCGCATCGCAATCGCAATGCAGGGCGCCGGCCCGACTCCGCGCGCGAGCACGCGCTCGGGCGATGCGCTGACGATGTGCATGCCGAAATCGCGCCAGAAGCCCTCGGTCGGCGCGAGCCGCGCGCTTTTCCCAGCGCAGAAACGCCAGTTCGACGGCGCGGCCCAGCGCGGCGGGCCGTTTGAGCGGCTGCACCACGACGGCAGTCGGCTTTCGCGGTAGGCCTGCGGCTGGCGCAACACTGCGGGGAATGACTGATCGTGCGGACTGTAGCGCCTGCACTGGAGGTCTACCCCCGCCAAGTTGGCGGGTTTCACCCCATCCAGCCCGTATCGATGCGAATGAAGCCGCCCGCCGGCTAGGAGGGCGCGGGAAGGCTTGAAGCCGCCTATGGTCGTCTCGACACATATATATGCCTCACGGAGACGCCATGCATTCTCAAGCACCCGACGCCGTGCGCAGCGCGAGCGCCGTCCTGGAGACGCCAGTCCTGATCGTCGGCGGCGGAGGCGCCGGCCTAGCCGCCTCGATGCTGCTATCGCAGCTGGGCGTGGAAAGCCTGCTGGTCAGCGCGCAGCGGACGACGTCCATCCTGCCGAAGGCCCATGTGCTCAATCAGAAGACGATGGAGATCCTCACCGATGCGGATGTCGCCGAGGAGATCTACGCGAAGAGCACGCCAGCGGAGAATATGCGAGCGATGGCCTGGTATGCGGGGCTGGCAGGCACGCACCCTGAATGCGGTCGGCGCATTGGACAGGTCGAAAGCTGGGGCGACGGGTACACGAATCTGAACTGGATGGCCGCAGAGCCCGTGCCGCTCGGCGAACCTCCCACAGATCCGGCTGCGAACCAATCCTAAAGGCGCGCGCCGAAGCGCTGGCGCCGGGCAGGGTGTGTTTTCCATCACGAGCTCGTAGAGATCGCACAGGACGCACATGGAGTCACGTCCCACATCCGCAATGTCTCCGACGGAAGCAGGTATGTGGTGCGGTCAGAAGTACGTCATCGGCTGCGACGGCGGGCGGACCGTGCCCAAGCAGCTCGGAATCGGCTACGAGGGCATGGGCGCGCTGGCCACTCAAGCGACCGTGCACGTCAGCGCGGACTTGTCACACATCGCGAAGGACCCGCACGTGTTGATCCGCTGGATCTGGTGCCCCGAGATTGGCCGCATGGCCGTGCTCGTTCCCATGGGCCCGAATCGCTGGGGTCCGCAGAGCGAGGAATGGGTGTTCCACCTCACCTACCACGGTGAAGCGGTGAGAGGCCTCACGGATGCCCAGATCGAGGCTGACATGCGGCGCGCACTCGGACTCGGCGACCTGCCGATGAAGATTCACATGCTCACGCGGTGGACGCTCGAAGGCGTGCTTGCAGAACGCTTCCGTGAGGGCCGCGTATTCATTGCCGGCGACGCCGCGCATCGCCATCCGCCGACCGGCGGTCTGGGCCTGACGAGCGCGGTGCAAGACGTCCACAATCTGAGCTGGAAGCTCGCTGCTGTGCTCGGCGGCTACGCTGGCGAAAGTCTGCTCGACACGTATGAGCCGGAACGCCGTGCGGTCGATGCGCGCAACGTTCAGCGATCGATGGAGAACGCCGCGGCGCATTTAGCGCTTGGTACGCTGTTGGGTTTGGATCCCAGCGCCTCGCCCGCGGCGAACTGGGTGCAGATGCGGCGGCTGTGGAGCGGCAAGCCGGAGGATGCGCAGCACCGCGGCCAGGCGTTGCGGGCCATCCGCGCCATCACCATGGAGAGCAACGAGCTGAACGTCGAGTACGGCTATCGCTACGCGTCTGCTGCGGTGGTCGAGGACCGTTCGCCTGAACCACGTCCGCTCGACGACGTACGCCTGTACGAGCCGAGCACGCGGCCCGGCAGCCCACTTCCGCATGCATGGATAGACGATGAGGACGGCGTCCGACGGCCGCTGAAGGATCTGGTGAGGCCCGGTCGTTTCCTGCTCATCGCAGGGGAGGACGGTTTCCCCTGGTGTTCGGCGGCTCGAGAGATCGCGCGCGCCAACGACATTCCGCTCGACGCAGTGCGCATCGGCCATGTCGACGGCGATTTGTTCGATCCGCGGCTCGCATGGCTGCAATACCGTGGCATTGAGCGCAATGGCGCCGTGCTCGTGCGGCCTGATCGATTCATCGGCTGGCGTTCCATCGGCTCCGCAACCGATCCGGCGGCCCTGCTCGCCGGCGCCTTGCAACGAATTCTCGGCCGCAAAGTCGCCACGGGATGACCTTCGGCGCGGCCGACGGATCATCCGTCAGCCGCGCTTGCGCTGTCGTCGCTGCCAGCGCCGACCACGAGTTGCGATGCAGCAGTGTGCTAGCATCGCTCAGACCCGTTGCGTCGCGGATTCTGCTTGTGTCGACGTCAAAAAAAGAAGGCGCCACTGCGCTGCTGGCGGCGAAAATCGCGCCGCCGCGCACTCGGCGCTGGATCATCGCCCGGCAGCGCTTGGTAGATAAGTTTCAGTCGGTCCGCGAGTGCACCCTGGTCTGCGTGCAAGCCCCCGAGGGCTATGGGAAGACCTCTTTGCTTGCCCGCCTCCGGCGCGAATGGCTGGGCGCCGGCGCCTACGTCGCATGGGTGTCCCTGGACGCAAACGACGATGCGGGCCGATTCGTCGAAGCGCTGCTGTTCAGTGTCTACACGGCCCTCGGCAAACCAGCCGCCGCCCGAATCACCGAAGAGATGCTGAGCAGCGGGATCGAGCCGCGGGAAGGGATCGCAGCGCTCTTGGGCGATCTCGCCGACGCCGCACGGCCGGCCGCGATTTTCCTGGACGACGTCCACGTCCTGTCGCCGACAATCAGCGCGGACCTGCTGGCATATCTCGTCTTCAATCTCCCGTCGAACGTTCACCTCATCGTCGGTACGCGCCGGCGCTTGCCGTTCTCTACGTCCGATCTGCTCGCCCACGGACAATATGCCTGGTTCGACATTTCAGACCTGAGCTTCCGTCTCGATGAAACCCGCGCGTTGCTGCAGGCGCGCTGCGGCCTGGGCGTGGATGCCGACACTGTCGTGCGGGTGCACGAGCGCGTGGAAGGCTGGCCAATGGGCCTGCAGTTGCTGCTCGTCGATGTGGAGCAAAAGCGCGATCCGGGCGAAGCGCTGCGCCGGATCGCGACGAGTGCAACCGGACTGAGATCGCTCTTTGCGGATGTGATGCTGCCGAGGCTCGAGGCCGACGACGTGGCGTTCCTCACGGCCGTCGCGCCGCTCGAACAATTCCAACCGCACCTGTGCGCCGCAGTGACAAGGCGTGAGGATAGCCGCGAACTGCTCGAGCGATTGCGCAACGACACGCCGCTGCTATACGCGGCCGAAGGCAGTGAGTGGCTTCATCTGCACGCAGCTTGCCGTGAGGTGCTGCTGCGTAGGTTCGAGGCGCTGCCGGAGGTCGAGCGATCGGCTTTGCACTGGAGAGCCGCCGAGTGGCTGCACGCGGCGGGGATGCATGAGCGAGCCGCGCACCATGCATTGGCCGCCGGACGGCGCGAAACGGCGTACGCATGGATCGGTCATGCGCTTTACGGACTCGTCGTCTCCGGGCGCGTTGCGGCGGCGCGCGACTGGCTGGAGCGACTGCCGCAAGACAGCGTGCTCGGTAACGATCGCTTGCGACTCGTGGCCGCGTGGCTCCGAGCGCTGTCGCACGATCCCGGCGAAGCTTTTGCGCTCACCGAGTCGTTGATCGCCTCGAACACCGATCCTTCAGTTCGCTTCGAAGCGCTGCAGGTCCGAGGCGCGGCGGCGCACCACGCCGACGACCTGCTGGCGGCCGCGCAGGTCAGCGCGCAGGTGGGTGAAGACAATCTCTTCGGGACGCCGGTCGTGCGCGAGGCCAACGGAGTGTTGCGCGCGGTGCTTGCGCTGTCGCGCGGCGACACGGTCGGCGCACGCATGGAGCTTGCAAAGTTCGGCCTGCCGGCGCCGGATGGGCGAGAGGACTTCGCCAACTACTACGCACTGTTCTTCACCGGATTGAGCTACTTGATCGACGCCCGTCCGGTCGCCGCCGCTCGCGGCTTGGAGCTTCCGCTCTCGCGGGCCGAAAGCACGTTCGGCCGACGCAGTCCGCCAGCGTGCCTGTTGGCCTCGGTGTTCAGCGCGGCTTCGTATGACCAGGATCAGCCCGATGCGGCCGAGGCGACGCTGGCGAATCGTCTCGACGTCATCGAGCGGACCTCCGCGCCCGAGGCTGTCGCGCTTGCGTACCTGACGCTCGCGCGAGTGGCGTTCGACCGGAGCGAGCTCGGACGAGTGCAGGATCTGCTCGAAGGCCTCTATTCGCTGGGCGTACAGCGTCGCCAACCCCGCATGATCGTCGCGAGCCTCGCCGAGCAGGTCCGCGTCCAAGCTTGGCTGGAGCGTCGCGACGCTTGCGCGCTCGCGCTCAAACGCCTGCGCGAGCAACGCGAAATCTGGCGGCCGGCCGAACGGGGCGTCGGCAGAATGGTTGACCTCATGTGCGGGTCTGGCGCAGATCCGAGCAGCGCTATGCGCGGGCGATGAGCGCGCGGCGAGCGCCGAAACAGAGCGGCTGCAGGAGTCCGGCTTCGCCGATGCCGGTCCACGCGACCGGCTGGAACTCCTGCTGCTGCGGTGGAAGACGGCGCGCCTGTGCGACGAGTCGGCCGATACGATTCGGCGGGAGATCGAGGAGACAGCCGCCGCAAACGGCATGTACAGACTACTGCGCGAGTTGCAGTCGCGCGTCGATTCGCCTCGCCGGTCGGAGGGTGAGCAACCGATCGCAGGGGCGGCGGGCGCGGTCCGCGCGGCTCGCGGTTTCCGAGGTGAGCCCATCGGGCGTGTTGCACGGCGCTCTACTGACGGCAAAGGAGCGCGAAATTCTCGCGCTCCTGGTCCGCAACTATTCGAACAAGGAGATCGCTCGGGCGCTGGACGTCGGTCCCGCGACCGTCAAGTGGCACCTGGGCAACCTCTTCGGCAAGCTCAACGTCGGCGGCCGACGGCACGCCGTGCAGCGGGCGCGCATGCTGCAGCTGGTTGCGCCCGAAGAGCTCCCGCAATGACTTGACCCTTCGAGGCTCCAGGTCCGATCGAGTCTTGCGTTGATCTTGTCGCCCTAAGTCCCCCGCCCGCCATTCCAAGAGGCGAACGAGCCCCCACCATTTGGGCGGGGTCGCAGCGGCGCGTGCATGGTCACTATCAGGGCCATGCCCAACGATCCGAGTCCATAGAAGCTCGCGCGGATCGCGCGCCCCAATCTGGGGCGGCGCCTCCCGGTGAGCAACATCAGGGGAGTAATCATGCTGAAAGCGACAACTGCGCATGCTTGGATGGCCGCACTCTCGAGCATCGCCATCGCGCCCGCCGCCTTGGCGCAGAACATGGAGCTTGGGGACACAGTCGAGGAGGTGGTCGTTACGGCGCGCTTGCGCAGTGAGACGGTTCAGGATGCTCCGATCTCGGTGAACGTGGCGACCGACGAAGCGTTGGAGCGCGTCGCGGCGACTTCCTTGCTCGATCTGCCGCGCGCCGTGCCAGGCGTCATTCTCCAGAAGGCGCCCAATTCGAGCCAAACCGGCGTGACGCTGCGTGGACTGGGATCGTCTCCGGGCGCCGCATCATTCGAGAGTTCAGTCGGCCTGTTCGTCAACGGCGCGTATGTGCCGCGGACTCGCGAGTTCGCGGCGGCGCTGTTCGACATCGAGCGCGTCGAGGTCGTACGGGGAACGCAGTCGTCCCTCTTGGGCAAGAACACCAGTCTCGGCGCCGTCAATGTCGTCACTCACGCGCCGGGCGATGAGTTCGAGTTCAACGTCGGGGCCACGTTCGAAGCAGAGCTGGATTCGATCACGGGCCTGGCCGGTGTGACCGTACCGTTGGGCGAGCAGCTTTCGGTTCGCCTTGCGGCGCAATCAGAGTCCCTCGGCGGCTGGGTCGACAACGCGGCGATCGGCGGCGAGAGCGAGGAGGTGGAGCGCGACTCCGGGCGGATCAGCCTCGCCTGGGAGCCGTCGGAGCGATTCGACGCCACGCTCGTCTATGAATCGCAGGAATATGACGGGCACGGCATGCCGGCGGAGATCATCACCGCCACGCCGGAGGCGTTCGGGTTGAGCGCGCTCGCCGGCTTCCCGGAGCTGGAGACGCAGTTCGATCGGGTCAATGCATCGAGCGACAGCCGCGTGAGCGACGCCTTTCTCGAAATCAGCAGCGTCGATCGCGCCTCGTTGACGGCGCATTGGCACGTGGGCGAGTTCGTCGTGACCAGCCAGACCGCGTGGTCGCAGAGCGACTCGGACGCGCGCGCCGGGACCGATTTTCTTCCGGGCGACTATTTCTTTGCGAACACGAAGATCGACGCCGATGCCGTGAGCCAGGAATTGCGGCTGACCTCGCCTGCCGCGGAGCGCTTTCGTTACGTCTTGGGCGCGTACTACGGCGCGAACGACTTTGAACAGTCCAACGCCTTCTTCGCCAATTATCCCGGCGCTCCGCCATTGGCGGGCGATACGGTCACCGACTTCGATCAGTCGACCGATTCATGGTCGCTCTTCGGCCAGGCGGACTTCGATCTGACCGATCGGCTGACGATTTCCGGCGGCGTTCGGTACACGGACGAGCAGAAGGACGTCGACCTCGCGCGCACCGTGCTGACGCCGGGCATATTCTCGCTGTTCGTTTTTCCGCCCTACGCACCTTTCAGCATGGTCTCGCAACGAAAGCGTCACGGACGGGCTCGTGAACCTCAGCTACAAGGCCAACGCCGACCTCATGTTCTACGTCTCGTGGGCGCAGGGGACGAAGAGCGGCGGTTTTGCGGACTCGGCTACGTTGCTCGATCAATCCGAGTACGAGTCCGAGGTCGCGCAAACGGCCGAGCTCGGGATGCGCTATCAAACGAGCGACCGCCAGTTGACGGTCAACGCCACGTTGTATGCGACGGATGTGGACGACTACCAGCTCGTGACGTTCACCGGAACGCAGTTCAGGGTCGACAACACGGATCTGGAAGCGGTGGGTATCGAATCTGAAGTTCTATGGAGCCCGCAGTTCGCGCCGGGCTTCGATTTCAGCTGGCGCAACACCTACTCCGACGCCGAGGACGCGAACACCGGTTGGGAGATCCCGCGCGCCCCACGCTGGTCCGGCGGCGTGGTGCTGCGCTACGGGCACGAGTTGTCGCATGGGTGGCGGCTGACGCTCGACGGATCGGTCGATTACGAATCCGGCCAGACGCACCAGCAGGATCCGCATGCAGTGCCGCGCGCGGACAGCATCACGATGTACGGGGCCGGCGTCGGCGTTGAATCCGAAAACGGGCTGTCCGTGCGCGTGGTCGGGCGCAACCTCACCGACGAGAACCGCTATACGTTTGTGTTCCCGACGCCGTTCTTACCGGCCGGGAATGCGAATGCGCAGTCCGAACGTCCTCGCACTGTCGCCTTGCAGGTGTCGTACCGGTACTAAGCATGCTCGCAGTCCGCCGTCGTGGATCTTAGACGCGGCTAAAGGCGGCGCCGCTTAACGCGCCGGCAGGAGTTCGATCGAAGAGCGTCGGCCGAACTGCCCTCGCTCGTTCTCGTTGAACGCTACACATATATGAAGGGCTCGGAATCGACCGAGCGGCTATCGCCCCACCAAAACGCTCGAATCTGCGCCAGAGGTTCATACTGAGAGCCTCCCGATGAAGAACATCCCGACCATCCCGAGCCCCATCACCAGGCCGGGCAAGATCCACCAGCCATGAGGGAGCCGCTGCTCGGGCTCCGGCTCGGGCTCTGACGGAACGAAACGCCCGTCACGCATTGACGCGTTGCGGGCCTTGAACTTCGGATGTGGGGTCATGCTGCTTCTCTCCTCGCGCGTCTGCGCATATCGTGTGGAAACTTCTCCTTTGCAGTGCTAATGGATGGTTGATGGATTGATGGGTTTGCCGATGTATCGATGCCACTCCGACTCGAACGTGGTCTTCCAGAGCAGGCGCTCGCCACTGCTGAAGCGCGCGTGCCTCGAGTCGCGCAGGCCGGTCTTCACGGTCTCTTCGACGGGCGCCGTGCGAAGTACCGCGGCGAACCGCTCGAAGGCCGCTGCCGCCGGCTCCTTCGCGTGACCCGGCTTGACCTCGAAGAGTGCAGTCGGCTCGGAGATGACCTCATCGCGCATTCCCTTGTCCGACTGCGTGTTGAACGGGCTCGTCTTGTCCTTTGCTGTCATGGTGGTGCTCCTGACAAAAGTGAGTGCAACCGCTACCAAGTCGGGTTGAGGCATCGCGTGCTGGCGTTGTCTAAACCTGACGTGACTGCAGCGTACGAGGCGGCTACTGGCGATTGGTCGGGGAACTGTCGGAGTTCGGTGGGGATTCGGTAAGCAACGGCGCTCACCGATCATTGAGACCTGCGCGCCGCAGGACTGATCTCCCTCGCGACAAAGCGAATGGCGCGGGCGCTGACGAGAACTCGCTGCGTCTGAAGAGTTTCTCGATACGCAGAAGGTTCCGCGCACGTCGCTGCGTGCTGCCCTGAGTATTTGGAATCAGCGTGAAGATGCTCTCAGGCGTTCGCTTCGAGACTACCGCCGATCCGCTCGTCGACATCCGCAACGTGCGACGGATTCGTGCGGTGGTCGCGAGGGGTCGCTACCTTGACCGCTCGACGCTCGACGGCCTGCTTACGACCGCTGAGCGGACGGCACGAAGCGGTGCACACGACCTCGTCCACCGGCCTGGGCAACCGAAGCCCGTGAAGTGACGCCGACGTGTGTGCGCTGCATGCCGAAGGTGATTCGCCTTGGAGAGCGTGGGGGCCAACAACCGGCTGAAGCTGACGGGGCGCGGGAGGGCTCATGAGGATCTATCTAGGGAAGCTCTGCACACGGTCGACTACCCTGCGCTTTCAACGATGCAACAGGTTGAAAGACGGGGCTTGAAAACGTGCTGACGCTCTCAGATGGAGCCTATGCAGAGGTTTCCTATCTCATGCGATCGAAGTTGACCCATCGACGGCGGGACTCGACGCGGACGCTGCTAGACGCGCGGCGCCGGCAGCATCAGCGGATCACGCAAGAGCACGATTTGCCACCCTCTGTCGTGGTCGACGATTCCGAGGCTCTCCACCCCGCCGGGTCCGTAGTCGACGTACAGCTCACGCGGATTGAAGATCATGTGTTCGAGCCCATCGAGCAGGATCTCGATAACATCTTCGGTCGGGTCGTATGCCAGGCCCATCACGGGCAACCAACGAGCCTGGAGGTGCGTGCCAACCTCCAGCGAGGCGATCTCGATTGCGGCGCGCTTGCCGGCCAGTCCCAGAGACACCCGGTCGCAGAAACCGCGCCACTCCCTTTTTTCGAGCCTGTGTGACGTCATGGCAGCCTCGTCTTCGTTGAGTGAAGAAGATCGCGGCAGGTCGCGGCGCAGGTCTTCCGCATACTGCTCCGTGCCTCGCCTGGCGAGCCGCGGCATCGGCCACGCCGTGTCCCGCGTTGTCCAATAGAGCTGGCGCGATTCAGACACCTGAAGGCAATCGCACCACGCAAGGTCCTCAGCGCACGACTCACGGTTTTGACCGCAATCGCCAGAGGGTCGGCGACATCCGATGAAAGGGCTGTCGCCAGTCGCCCATCAAATTTTAACGAACATCCCGCTCCACACGTTCCGAGCAGAACGCATGGCGAAAACACTCGCAATCGCCGCTCGCACTGTTGCGGCGCATTGAACCAGTTGTGGAGACTGAACGGGATGCCCGCACCCGCTCCCGGTACGCGTGGAAGCGAACTCACCACATCCCGCTCATTGCGGGCGCTCGCGCCCCCACCCGGCTAACCGCCCGCGCTGTCATAGAATGTCGCTACGGCTCACGTCCCTCAGAGGTCGTCATGAAATCGAATCACGATCCACGGCCGTTCGACAAAACGCGTCGTTACTGGCCGATCATGACCGCGTACGAGCGCTTCGAGCAGATCGTGGCATTCGTCTTGAGTCTGCTCATCGCCGTCGTGATAGTGATCGCATTGATTCAATTGCTGATGAAGATCATGCCGCTGCTGCTTGGCGGTGCGCTCGATCCACTCGACCACCGCGTGTTCCAGGCGCTCTTCGGCATGATCATGACGCTGCTCATCGCCATGGAATTCAAGCATTCGATCATCCGAGTGGCGCTGCGGCGCGAAAGCATCATTCAGGTAAAGACTGTCATCCTCGTCGCGCTGCTGGCGCTGAGTCGCAAGTTCATCATCCTGGACGTCTACGCCACAGGCGCCGCGACGATCGCGGCGCTCGCTGTCGCCACGCTGGTGCTCGGGATCGTCTACTGGTTACTGCGTGAGCGTGACGATCGACTTGCGCCTGCAGTCCGTGATCTCCAGACCGACAGCGGATAAGGTTACGATCCTTCACGCCACCGCTCGTGCGCCTCACGCACGCAAGTCTGGACTGCTTACGAATATCCCCCGGCTTGTTGCGACTGCAAGAACTGCGAAACTTACCTATTTCCCTGCAACAGCTGTTCGGCAGCAGGAGGACCTCCACATGAACATCACACGCTGGGAACCTTTTCGCGAAATGGAAGACTTTTTCCGGCAATACTCGCCAATGCTCGGCCGCTCCCTGCGTCGTAGCGGCGGCGAAGAGACGAACTGGACGCCGCTGGCGGATATCACCGAGACAGACAAGGAATATTTGATCAAGGCCGAGCTGCCCGAGGTGAAAAAGGAAGACGTGAAGATCACGCTCGAAGACGGCGTCATCACGCTCACCGGCGAGCGCCGGCACGAGAAAGAACAGAAGGATGAGAACGAGATTCGCGTCGAAAGCTTCTACGGCACGTTCTCGCGCAGCTTCGCGCTGCCCGACAATGTCGACCCGAATGGAGTTCGCGCGGAATCGAAGGACGGTGTTCTGCGCGTGCGCATTCCGAAGAAGCAGGCTTCAAAGACAAAACCGATATCGATCGAAGTCAAGTAAGCCGGCGCCCCGCATTCTGCGCGGGTGATCTTGGAGCGACGAGACTCGGCGTCTCGTTGCTCCGGCGAACGCTGGCGGTACGAACGCGAACCAGAGATCAGCCAATAACGTCGCTAGGCGACGTGATAAGAACGCACCGTTTTTCAGAGCCACCGACCGAGGCATATCCGATCGACCTTACGGCTGATGGCGAGTTTGTAGATTCCCTCGAGGGAATCGCTGTTTTTCTCTCCTATACTTGATCCTGTTGTCATGTGGTTTCGCCGCTTGGGGCTCTCTTCGGATGACTGCATCGGCTACCCAGATTTCAAGAGCTTCTTTCAAACGTTTATGACGGACTGCTCATGGATGCTCACAGCAGGTCTGTGCGCACCGCTGGCTCTCGATGGATTCATCGCCGATTGGCGAGGAAGTACGTCTTGCCACCCAGGGAACCTCTGCACAGGTAGTCGCGGATGACCGATACTGCGTGCAGGGGACAGAACCGATCGCGGTGAACGAACAACCATGAAGCAGACGACGTTTGCCTCGGCGGCGTGGAGCCACAAGGGCAAGGTCAGGCGTCGCGAGCGCTTTCTGGCCGAGATGGACGCGGTTATTCCCTGGCCGCGATTGCTGGCGCTGATCGAGCCGCATTATCCAAAGGCTGGCAATGGCACGCAGCCGCACCCGATGCAACGGATGCTGCGCATCCGAGGTCTGGCGAAGAACACCGCGCGGCTGTTCACCGCCTTCGCCCTGGCGAATCTGTATCTGCTGCGACGACGCTTGTTGTCGCAGCAGGGATCGTGTCTCTTGTGAAGACCGGGACGGCGAAAAGCGCCCGCGTAGCGGCTGCAAACCACCCAAATGCGCTCGCTTCTTGCCTCTTCTCATGATTGAAACGCCATTTTCTGATTCAACGAACACTCGCACACTCACCTGTGCAGAGGTTCCCTAGCACGCCGCCGCGTGCGCTCTTGTCGCATCGTCAGCGCGGTGTCGAGCAAGGTCACTGCGCCGTGACAGGTGCGATTGCTCTTTGGCGAATGCGATAACCCCAGAATGCCCACACCGCCAGCGTTCCCAACAACGTCAGAGCAAGTCCGGCGAAGGTGAGGGCGGCTTTGTAGATCACGCCGCCGACGCTCGAGGCATGAACGGGATAGACGAGGTTGAAGGCGCGTGTGGCCAGCGGTAGCGACTCGTTGCCGCGAACCTCGATGAGTCGGCCGTCTGCTGGATCGAACCAGAACACCGTGCGACCGTTGGGCAACCATTCGGACGGTTGACGGACTCGAATGCGAATCAGATCGCCTGTCTGTCGGGGAACGGAGATGCTTCGCGGGTCGGCTTCAGGATAGATCTTGCGCACCGTCGTCAACGTCGCACCCCAGTCGAATCGTACAGTGAGCGGCCCGCCTTTCGCTTGCGGTGACGCGAGCGATTCAGCAATCGTGACGGGAGAGGGGAGCGGCGCGAGAATGAATTCTGCAACGGGCCGGAGCGTCAGCATCGCGCCGGTGAGCAGTGCGATGAACAACAGCGGCGCCATCACTACGCCAAGATCGCGATGATGGCGAATGATCTGCAGCCGCGACAGACCGTTCGGCCACGGCCGCGGCGCAAACGACTTGCGCGACCGCCACCACAGCAACGCGCCCGTGATCACAAAGCCGAGGCCAATCATCGCAAGAACGCCGACAAGCGTCGTGCCGGTCTCGCCCAGAAAAAAGTGATGATGCAGATCGAACATCCACAGTTCGAGCCGATCCCACTTCGATGTCCAGCGCACGACGATCTGTCCTGATTGATCGGCGTAAGCGCCTTGACCCTTTCGAACTGCAGGCGAAACACGCCCAGGCTTTCAGTCGGAAACAGAAGGCTGCTGGGTCGCGACTCGTCCGCGAGCAAGCGGTCTGCGGTCGCACGTGCTTTCTCAATGTCGAGCGGCTCTGCCGCATGCGGCACGGTGGCGCGCAGCCAGGCGTCTTCGTACAAGAGCAACGTGCCGCTTAGACCCAGCACCGCGAGCAGCAAGCCGATGATGCCGCCCGTCCAGCGATGAATCCGATCTAGCCAGAGCATGTCGTCGCGCTCGCAGGTGAGCTAGAAGCTCATCTGATAGGTCAGCCGGAAGGTGCGTCCCAATCCCTTGAAATAGCGTACGTCCAGCGGACTCGTCTGCGAGTTGTACGTGAAGTAGTCCTCGTTCGTGAGATTCTGCACCGAGGCGGTGATCAGACCGCGGAAGGCCTTCACATCCGCGCTCACATCCACGGTGGTGTAGCCTTCGAACGTAGCGGTGGTGACGTCATTGACGCCTTCGAAGTCGCGATCCACCAGATGATTCACCTGTAGACGCGAGCGGACGATCTCCGACCAGGTGCGATCCCAGTTTCCATTGATACGATCGGGTGCGATGTTGGCGCCGCCCAGATCGGAGTCGACGCGACCGTCGGCGTTGGAGTCGTAGCGCCCCTTCGTATGCGCGTAGCGCAACCCGAGGGAATCTGCGTTGGTCACATTCCACGTGGTGCGAAACTCGACGCCGTCGATCTCCGTCTTCTCGCGCTGCACGGTGTAAATACCGTCGTTGCCGCGCTGGAGACGCTGACCCAAATCCGAATCGGAAGCGAAGTAGGTGATCTGTGCGTCCAAAGTTGCAGTCTTGTATTCCAGTCCGAGCTCGACGTTCTCGGTCAGGACAGGCTCGAGATTCAGGAAGCTCTCGACGCTCTGATTCGGGATGTTGATGCCGCGAAGCACGCGGCCGACATCGGGCATGGAGAACGCTTCGGCGTAATTCGCGAACGCCCGCCAGCCGTCTGTCAGACGATATGTGGCGCCGAGGTTGTACAGTGTTTCCGAAAACTCGGGCTCGCCGCCTTTGACGAATCGTCTGCCGGCCGACGCCAGTGTCGTGAAGTCGCCCACTTCCAATCTGGCTTCTTCGTGGCGAACGCCGGCAGTTACGAGCAACCGATCCACGCCTGTAAATTCGGTCTGCAGGAACGGCGCGTAGTTTTCGTAACGCGACTTCGGCACCCACGTGCGTCCAGTGCGAATCAGCGATTGCCACGTTTCATCGACCAGCATGTCGAGGCCGTACACGAAGTTGAACGGCAGTCCGGCCATCTGTTCCTTGTTGAGCGTGAGCTTCAGGCCGAGCTTTTCAGAATTGTTCTGCGACTGATCGATGAGGTTAGGGCCGTACACTGGATCCTGAAACGTCGCGATTGGGGTCGCTTCGGCGCCATAGGTCGACTCCAGGTCCTGGCTATATATCTGTGCACGCAAGTCTCTGACCGAGGAATACTTCGTTCGTGTAGCTCAAGCTCAGGTTCGTGACCTTGTTGCGTGCGCCTTCGCCAATGATGGTTCCTTTCACCGCGCTGGTCGGGATGCCCGCGGCAACGTTCCCGGGCGCTGAAATCCAGTCATTGTTGCCTTCGATGTCATAGCGATTGAACGTCAGCTCGACGCGTTGATCGCTCCAGTCGTAACCGGTCTTGAAGAACGCGTTGAGCGAGCGCGAGTCCATCGTGTCGCCTTGCGTGTTGTCCGCGCCGATAACGTCGCCATTCGCGTCGTACGCAATCCCCGAATCCCGCAACGCCAGACTGCCGAGGACATCGAGATCGCCGAAGCTGTTCGAAAGACTGTAGACGAGGCCGTACTCGCCGCTCTCCTGCGCGTCTTCTGTCTGGAAAACGCCGTCTGCGCGAAAAGTTTGCTCGAATGTTTCAGTCGGCTTCTTGGTGATCAGATTGATGATGCCGCCCGAAGCGCCGAGCCCATGAATGGCGTTCGCGCCATGCAGCACCTCGACACGTCCGAGGACCGCCGGATCGATGATGTGCCCGTCGCGACCGCCTTCGCGCAGGGGGCTCGACTGCGGCACGCCGTCGATCATGTACAGAGGCTTGCGGCCGCGCAGGCTTTCGCCCGCGTTCGTCATCTTCTGTCGGCTGGGCGAGAAGCTGGGAATCAGGTTGCCGAGCACGGTGGAGATGTCGTTGTGAATGGCGATTTGACGCTCCAATTCGACCGCGCCGATGACGGTCACGGTGTTCGGAATGGTGCTCAGGGGTCGTTCGACCCGAGTTGCGGTCACCATCACTTCTTCAACCAGGTCGCCCGATGTGTCGGCAGCAAATGTGTTGCCAGCAACAGCAGCGGTCAGCGCGGCAGAGATCACAACACTATGATTTCTAATGGTCATTTCAGCCAGGACTCTCTTCTTGTGGGCCCGTCATTCACGGCCGGTTGGTCGGTAAACGAGAATTATTATCATTTGCAGACGAGCAAAGTTCAATCCCTTGAGAATCGACGTCGCCGCCCAGCTCAGCGCCGAAGACACGCCCGTGATCGTGTTCGTGACAGCGTTCGATCAATACGCCGTCAGGGCGTTCGAGCTCAACGCGGTCGACTACCTGCTGAAGCCGTTCGACGCCGAGCGCTTCGGCAGGACGCTGGAGCGCGTGCGCGCGCGGGTCGGCGAGCGCCTCACGCTCGATGCGCGACAGGAACTACGAGCGTTGGTGCTCGCGGCCGCGCGTGAGCTGCGAGCAAGTCCGCAGGCGGCGGAGGATCAGCGGCTCATCATCGAAGTCGGCGGACGCGTCAGCTTCATCGATCCGCTCGAGGTCGAATACATCGAAGTAGATCGCAACTATGTCGTGATCGCGGTAGGCCCGCATTCATATCGAGTGCGCGCGACGCTCGGTGAGATCGAGGAACGGCTGACGCTGCCGCGATTCGTGCGCGTACATCGCTCGGTCATCATCAACACGGCGATGGTCGGCAGCATCGAGAAGTGGTTCCACGGCGAGTACGTCATCACGATGCGGAGTGGACACCGGTTCACGTCCGGTCGCACCTACCGCCAACGCATGCAGGGTTTGCTGCTGCGGCGGCGGGGTGCGCGGGAGTAGCTGTACAGGTAGGTCAAATGCATGCGCTCGTGCCGGCCGTTCTGCTGCGGGTTGCCGGGCTTGATGCGTTACGCATGCATGCCGTCTGCAACCCAGGGGCAGGCCGCCGCGTCCAATTCCGGATCGGTCCGTCACGCGGAGGGCCTACCGGGTCCGGCGGCGGCGGGCATGTCATCGCGGATTCAAAGTTCATGATCTTCATCGACCTTGTCGGCCACGCACGGTCCTTACCCGCATTGCCGCAGTGGCTGCGCAGCGCGGGTTACGGGTTCCTGTATTGGCTCGTCTTTCTGCTGGCGCTGGAGCCAGGCAATGTGCTTCACGCACGCCCATGGGGCACACGCTGGATTTCGACGGCGAAGCTGCGCGCATCCTGGTGGCTGCGTTGCTCGGCGCTTCCATCACGCCGGTACTGGTCGTGCTGACGCGGCGATTTCCACTGCCGGGGTCCGGCGGCTGGCGCAATGCATCGATTCACGCAGCCGGGACGGCCGCACTCGCTTTCGCGCTGATCTTGATGTCCTGCTTTCTCGCGGCCTGGATATTGACGGGGCAAGCGCTACCCTCGGTCGCGGATGTACGCGACGAACTCGCCGCCAACTGGCTGCTGCTGGTGTACGCCATATGCGCATTCACCGCGATCGCCCACGCAGCGCATTTCTTACCGCAGCGGATCCGCGAGGCGCGCGCTTTAACGCCAAGCCGGCCGACTCGTATTGCAGTCAAGACGCGGGGAGGTCTTGGCTATGTGGAGCTTGCCAGCATCGAGTGGGTCGAAAGCCAGGGAAACTATCTGGCGCTGCATGTCGGTGGCCGTTCTCATCTCATCCGCGAGACGCTGGCGAATTTCGAAGGCCGACTCGACCCAGTCAGGTTCGTCCGCGTTCACCGGCGTGTGATTGTCGCCGTCGATCGCATACGCCAGATTCGCCCGCTCGCAAACGGCGACTCGATGCTGGTACTCCAGGACGGCTGCGAGCTTCGAGCGAGTCGCCGCTATCGTGAGGTCATCCGGAAGCGTTGGGCAGAGGCCATGACGGAAGCGTCGCGCACAGCGCCTCTGCGACAATGACGGCCGGCATCGTCGCCCATCGAAACGGCTCTATCGGGCGCCGAACGGTTTGCCGCGGACCGCGTCGTAGACCGCATCGAACACCTGC
This sequence comes from uncultured Gammaproteobacteria bacterium, assembly GCA_963723505.1. GTDB lineage: Bacteria > Pseudomonadota > Gammaproteobacteria > Steroidobacterales > Steroidobacteraceae > Steroidobacter. The sequence continues at coordinate 426,577 of CAVRQU010000003.1, read as the reverse complement.
AGGCTCTCCAGGTTGGGCGCGCCGCCAACGGTGACGGAATTGCCCAGGTGCAGCACCTTGCCGTCGCCGCCAAAGGCCGGCCAGCGCGGCAGGCCATCGCCGTTCGGATCGCCGCCCTTCGCGAAGTTCGTCCAGTAGCCGGACATCAGTGCGGCCAGCTGTCGATCCGCCGCGGACCAGCGCCAGAGGTCCTGATCCAGATGATCGAACATGTACCACAGCTCGGCGAAGTGACTCGCGCCCCAGCCTTCGTGGATCGAGCCTGCTGGGAACGGCGGTTGCTGCTTGAAATAGTAGAAGTACACGCGGCCCTGGCCCGACTGCGCCTGCAATCGCGCCCAGGCCCACATGTCCCAGCCGAAGCGCAAGTCGCGTTCCAGATCGACGCGAGCCTGCCGCGCCTGCGCATCGGTCGCATGCGGGTAGGCGCTCATGATCGGCGGCGGCAGGGAACCGAAGTGGCGTTCGATATCAGCCGCGAAGGTGGCCGCTTTCACAGGCTCGACGTCGACGAGCGCACGGGCTTCCTCCGCATTGAAGCCAACGAGTAGCGGCACGTCGTTGTAGGCGCCGGAAACGAAGGCGTCGTATGGCGCCGCAGGCAGCACATAGGGCTCGATGACGGGGTGACTCACGCGCCCGGCCTTGCCTTCCAGCAGATCGGCGGCCGGCAGCTTACGCAGGCCCGCGATCGAGTCAGCGCCGAGCGAAGTCACATACTCCTTGCCGTCCTGCTCGGCGTTCGTCAGGAGATACGACGGAGCGATCTGTACGGGCTCGAATACGCCGCCGCTCTGGCCGATGGCCCGGTGAAACAGCCCCTTCGCCCGCGGCGAGGCCATCAGCATGCTGACCGACATGGCCCCCGAGGATTGGCCCGCGATCGTCACCCGCTCGCGATCGCCGCCGAAGGCCGCGACGTTTCGCTGTATCCATTCCAGCGCCGCGATCTGGTCGAGCAATCCATAGTTGCCTGAGGACTTGTGAGCAGACTCGGCGGTGAGATCGACATGGGCGAGAAAGCCCAGCGGCCCGAGTCGGTACGCGATCGTGACGACGACAACGCCTCGCTGCGCCAACCGGTCGCCCCAGTACAACGGCATCGATGCCGATCCGTTCGTATAGCCGCCGCCGTGAATCCAGACGATGACCGGCAAGCGGTCGTTTGCTCCCTTCGCGGGCGTCCAGATGTTCAGATACAGGCAGTCTTCGCTCGTCACGGGCGGCTTCTCCCCGGGCATGGAAACGCCTTTCTGCATGCATGCCGGCGCGAACGAAGTCGCCTTGCGCGTTCCCTTCCATGGCGCAACCGGCTGCGGTTCGCGCCAGCGCAGCTCGCCCAGGGGCGGCGCGGCGAACGGCACACCCATATATATAGTGAGACCGTCCTTCATCACGCCGTCGAGGACGCCCGATTCGATCGACGCCGGTCTTGCCCAGGTGGTTGCTGCGACCAGGCACAACGTGCCCGCGACACTCGCTTCGCGCCAACAGATCGACATCGACACGCTCCTTTAATGATTCCGTGACCAGTGTGGGGGCCGGCGTGCTGGGCGCACAGACCGGCGCGGCCCGGGTTCGGAGCAATTCGTCACAAAGGGGCGAGAGGAGCGGGCGGCAGGATGAGTCGCTCCAGGATCGCATCGCGCTGCGCCGACGCCTTGCGCAGGTGAGCTTCCTTGACGTGACCGAAGCCGCAGATGTGCTCGGTTGATCGACAGGCGGTACACGCTGAGCGAGGCGCCCGCGGCGGTTGGCTACGTCGAGAGGGGACGCGCTCGGGGCAAGGTCGTGATTGTTCCGGAGTTGTGAATCAACGCCAGATGTTGAGAAAGCCGGTGATCATCAGCGCGTTGGTGAAATCGATGAAGAAGGCGCCGACCATGGGCGCGACCAGAAATGCACGCGGCGCAGGTCCGTAGCGCTCGGCCAGCGTTCGCATCACGGCCATTGCGTTCGCTGTCGTTCCGAGCATGAAACCGATGAAGCCGCCGCACAGCACCGCCGATTGATAGTCCCGCCCCATCATCTGGAACACCGGCCAGCAGCACACGACGGCGACCAGCAGGACTTGCAGCGCCAGGATCGAGACGAGCGGCAGCGCCAGCCCGGCCAGATTCGACAGATCGAGCGTCATCAGCGCCATGACGAGAAAGAGCGACAACGCCACCGAACCCACATTCTCGATGGTCTGTTGCGACAATCCGATCCAGCCGGTCGCGTCGTCCAGATTCCTGATCACGGCGCCCGCCAGCATCGCGCCGATCGTCGCGGGCAGCGTCAGCCCCAGTGCGGCGCATCCCTTGCTCACCCAGGACCCGGCCCACATCGCCACGAGCATGACGACGATGGTTTTCAGCGCGACGTGCGCGTCGTCGTTCGCTTCTGACCCGGTCGACGCTGGCGCCGACGAGCGCAACTCGCCAGCGCTGCGTATGGACGTGCTGCCGGACCTGACGAGCCGGTGACGCTCGATGAGGAACGTGCTCACAGGTCCGCCGATCAGGCCGCCGCACACGATGCCCGCCATCGCCACCGCGACGGCGATCGAGTCCGCGCCGCTGATTCCCGCTTGCTCGAACAGAGGAGCAAACGCAAGCCCCGTGGCCGGCCCGCCGGTCAGCGTGACGGATCCCGCGAGGACGCCCAGGAGCGGCGACAGTCCGAACGACGAGGCCAGCGCGGCGCCGACGACGTTCTGGATGAGCGCGAAGACCGTCGCGATTCCGAACAGAAGCATCACCTGCGGACCTCCCACGCGCAGCAATGACAGGCTGGCGCTCAATCCGATGCTGGTGAAGAAGGCGATCATCAACGGGCTCTGCAGCGTCGTGTCGAACTGAAACAGCATCACACCTTGATCGCGAGCGATCAGAACAGCGGCGGCGACGAGCAAGCCCCCGATGATCGGCGACGGCAGGTTGTAGCGAGCGAGCAGCGGAATGACGCGGCAAGCGCCATGGCCGACGAAGAGGGCCAGGCCGCCGAAGGCGAGTGTCTGAATGAGATCGAGTTGCAGCAAGGTGGCTTCGACTCCCGTGGCTCGCGGCGTACGTGCTTCACCTCTCCTACGATGCAAGACGGCGAGTGGATGCGAGGATATGAGAGCGGCCCGCGCATTGATCGCGCTACCAGCTATGCCGAGTCGACATAGGACGCCTACGCGCGAGCTGTCTGACCGGCCGGCGGCCGTTCCGGCAGAACGGCCTTGATGCTGGTAGCGACGACAACGAGCTCCGGCCCGCTGCGGGCCAGGATCTCGGGCAGGCATCGCAGATCCTCATTGGCGCTGATGCGCGTCACGTTGAAACCGAACGCGCGACCGATCAGCTCGAAATCGGGGTTGACGAAGCTCGTCCCGATGACGCGGTCCGGAAACTGGCGTTCCTGGTGATCACACCATTCGCCGCCAACACCCACATCGCAGCGAAGTGCCACAGCAGTGCGCCTCCGAGCCAGCCGCCCAGCGTCATCCACGCGGGGATCGCGAACGGCAGAATCGGATAGGCGTTGTGAATCTGCCAGCCGGACAGAATCATCACGAGCGTCGCGCCCGCATTGGTCCAGTGGAGCAGACGAACGCAGCCCGGATGGATGGGGGGTGACCGAGTCCGGCTCATCGCTGCATCCATTACGAAGAGAACAGGCGGCTTCGCGAGGGGAGGGCGCGGGCCGCCTGTTGGATGCTGCCGCTTACCTGGGCATCAGGACGCGGTCGATGGAGTAGATCACTCCATTCGACTGCAGCACGTCGTAGATGCTGATGTCCGCCACGGCCCCGGTTTCATCCTTCACGGTGATGTTGCGATCTCCGTTCTTCATGATCCAGAGCGAGCCGCCGCTCACGGTCGCGAGCGTGGCGGCGCCCTTGCCCTTGCGAATCAGCTTGTCGAGATCCGCAGAAGTGAGCCGACCCGGCACGACGTGATACGTAAGCACCTTGGTCAGCGCCGCTTTGTTCTCAGGCTTCAACAGCGTATCGACAGCGCCGGCCGGCAGCGCGTCGAACGCCGCGTTCACCGGCGCGAACACCGTGAACGGGCCCTTGCCCTGCAGGGTGTCGACGAGGTCAGCGGCTTTGACGGCGGCGACGAGCGTCGTATGGTCCTTCGAATTCACCGCGTTCTGCACGATGTTCTTCGAAGGGAACATCGCGCTGCCGCCTACCATCACGTCGGCCGAAGCAGAAGCCGCGGCGATGCCGAGCGCAATGACGCACGCGGCGCCAACGAAACGATTTACGGACATGATCATTCTCCTTCACTGAGTTGAATTGAGCAGCCGGCTCGCATGGAGTCGAGCACAGCGGACGTGGGGATATACGTCTCTCTTCAACCATCGGATGCAGGGTCAGCTTCCCTGCATTCTCAGTGCGCGTCCGCGTCAAGTAAGGCTTGAATCGCCAGGGCTGCTCTCAGGGGGCAATTGCACTTCAGCGCTGAACGGAGAGGATTGCCGCATGCGATGCGTGTGACGCCCGTCTACTTCCGAACCGCTGACTCCTGGCGGGGTCTCACACCATCCGTATGCTCGACCCCGCCGCGGAGGATCACTTCAGGTCGAAGCGATCCAGGTTCATCACTTTGTTCCAGGCCGCCACGAAGTCTCCGACGAACTTCTGTTGCGAGTCCGAACTCCCGTAAACCTCTGCCAGAGCCCGCAACTGCGAGTTCGAACCGAAGACCAGGTCGACGCGCGTGCCGGTCCATTTCACCGCGCCCGTCTTGCGATCGCGACCTTCGAACACGTCCTTCGCGTCCGACGTGGCCTTCCACTCCGTGCCCATCTCGAGCAGGTTGACGAAGAAATCATTGGTCAACGCTTCGGGCCGCTTGGTGAAGACGCCGTGCTGCGACTTCCCGACATTGGCGTTCATGCCGCGCAGTCCGCCGATCAGCACCGTCATCTCCGGTGCGGTCAGCGTCAGCAGCTGCGCACGGTCGATGAGCAAGGCCTCGGACGGCACGGCGTACTTCGCTTTCTGATAGTTGCGGAAACCGTCGGCGACCGGCTCGAGGACTGCGAACGATTCCACATCCGTTTGTTCCTGCGAGGCGTCCATGCGTCCCGGAGTGAAGGGAACCGTCACGCTGACGCCGGCGTTCTTCGCCCCCTGCTCGACGCCCGCGCAGCCGGCGAGCACGATGAGGTCCGCCAGTGAGACCTTCTTGCCGCCCGGCGTCGACTTGTTGAAGTCGGCCTGAATGCCCTCGAGTGTCTTCAGCACCGTCGCGAGCTGCGCCGGCTCGTTGATCTGCCAGTCTTTCTGTGGCGCGAGACGAATGCGCGCACCGTTTGCGCCGCCGCGCTTGTCCGAACCGCGGAAGGTGGACGCCGAAGCCCAGGCCGTCGACACGAGCTGCGAGACCGTGAGCCCCGAAGCCAGCACCTTCGCCTTGAGCGAGGCGATGTCGTTGTCGTCGATCAGCGGATGATCGACGTTGGGAATAGGGTCCTGCCAGATGAGTTCTTCGCTCGGCACTTCCGGTCCGAGATAACGCGCGCGCGGACCCATGTCACGGTGCGTCAGCTTGAACCAGGCGCGAGCGAAGGCGTCGGCGAACTGATCCGGGTTCTCCATGAAACGCCGCGAAATCTTTTCGTACGCCGGATCGAAGCGCAGCGAAAGATCCGTGGTCAGCATCGTCGGGACGAGCTTCTTCGATTTGTCGAACGCGTGCGGGATCGTCGCGCCGGCGCCCTTGGCGACCCACTGGTGCGCACCGGCCGGGCTCTTCGTCAGTTCCCATTCGTAGCCGAACAGATTCCAGAAGTAGTTGTTGCTCCACCTCGTCGGCGTCGTGGTCCAGGTGACTTCCAGCCCGCTGGTGATCGTGTCGGCGCCCTTGCCTGCGCCGAAGCTGTTCGCCCAGCCGAGGCCCTGCGCTTCGAGCTCGCCGGCTTCGGGTTCAGCGCCCACGTTGGTGGCCGGAGCGGCGCCGTGCGTCTTGCCGAAGGTGTGGCCGCCCGCGATCAGCGCAACGGTTTCCTCATCGTTCATCGCCATGCGCCCGAAGGTGTCGCGGATGTCTTTCGCTGCGGCGAGCGGGTCGGGGTTACCGTCCGGGCCTTCCGGGTTCACGTAGATCAGGCCCATCTGCACCGCCGCGAGCGGGTTCTCCAGTTTGCGCGAGTGCATGTCGCCGTCGGCGTCATCGTCGGACACCAGCACGCCGCCTGGCTTCTCCACACCCTCGGAGCCGTGGGCATAGCGCAGGTCGCCGCCCAACCACGTGGTCTCGCGGCCCCAGTACACATCCTGGTCCGGTTCCCAGGTGTCCGGGCGACCGCCGCCGAAACCAAAGGCCTTGAAGCCCATCGTCTCCAGCGCGACGTTGCCGCTGAGAATCATCAGGTCGGCCCAGGAAATCTTCCGGCCGTATTTCTGCTTGATCGGCCAGAGCAGGCGGCGCGCCTTATCGAGGCTCACATTGTCCGGCCAGCTGTTGAGCGGCGCGAAACGTTGCTGGCCTCTGCCGCCGCCGCCACGGCCGTCACCCGTGCGGTAAGTACCCGCGCTGTGCCAGGCCATGCGGATGAACAACGGCCCGTAATGACCGAAGTCCGCCGGCCACCAGTCCTGCGAGTCGGTCATCAGCGCGGCGAGATCCTTCTTCAGCGCAGCGAAGTCGAGGCTCTTGAATTCCTTCGTGTAGTCGAAGTCCTCGCCCATCGGGTCGGACCTGGATGAATGCTGGTGCAGGAGATCCAGTCGCAATTGGTTGGGCCACCAGTCGCGGTTCGTGGCGCCGCCGCTGTGTTTGAATGGGCACTTGGGCTCGGCTGACATTGCTCATCTCCGTGGCTTGAATGGTGATGTGACGCTACTCGCACGGGCGCCGCGGTTGAAGTCGATTATTCCTACAACCTTGATAGACATGACCTATCAAGGCGTCTATCGCGCCGATCGCGACTTGCGCATGAGTGAAGGATCATCACCAACCCGTCACTGAATGACTCCCTGTTTCGGACTCAGCCCAATGAAGATGTGATTGGTCGCGGGTGAAGCGAACGCAGACTCGCGCCCTTGGCTCGCGCCAGGCGCTCGCAATTCCGCAGACTCATCAGGTGCAAGCTGCGGCGGCTGCTGCACAAGGATGTGCGAATGCCGTGATACGCATGGATGCGTTCCCAGCGGCCCGTCAGGCCGCCGCAGCCTCGCGACATGTCGGCCGCAGGACGGTACTAACCATTGACATGGGTCCTCGCGTCCGCGATGGCCGCATCGACCTGCGGTTTCGCAGCTGCGATGGCGTTTCGGACACACGTACCGTCGTCGGGCCCGAGCCGGTCGGCGGCGGCGCAAGCCTTGCGAGCGGCCTCGCGGACGTTGTCCTTGAAGAGTGCGACGCCGGAATCGAACGTGAGCGTCTGGGGATCGGTCGTTACCAGCGCTGTGACCGTGACACTTTCGGTTCGCGCACCGCCAATGTCGTGTCCGACGGTTTTCACGACGGGGCCGGAAAGCGTGATCTGATCGAGATCGGCGGCATCCGCGCGAGTGCTCATGATCGCGAACGCCCCGAAGGCGAACGCAATCGTCAGATTTGCAAGAGTGTTTCGACGGGTCGAAGTGGTTGCGGTGGTCATGGCCGGATCTCCTGCGCCAGAACGTGGGGAGCGACGTGCTCCATATCCATCTCATGGCGGCTCGCACGAGTGATTGCAGAACGTTTAGTGGCCCGCATCCTCGCAGGAGTTCCGCACGCCTCGGGCAGATGAACGCGGTGTAATGATTCGTTTGAACCCGCAGCAATTGGGCTGGTCAGCAACAACTGAAACGCGTTCGGGCCGAACCTAAAATCAACTAGGTAAGCGCTGATTAAGTCTCGTTCTGAGCTGATGCCCTGGCTGATGTGATCGGACGCCGGATTCATAGTCTTGAACAAACGATTCGGACTGAAAACAGCCTGGTATGCGCCTGCGCGGCGCTCGATGGCCGCTGAACTCGGTTGTTGCCCCGCGCCGAGCGCGCACTGGGCGCACATGGAGTGTGTTACGCGCACAATCGCTCGCGAGCGATGAACAAGTTGGCCAGCGCAAGGCTCGTGAGCAGGCGGTTCTTGTTCTTCGCCAACCTCGATAGCGCACCTTGCCGAAGCCCCACAGCTTCTTGATCACCAAGAACACGTACTCCACTTTCGCCCGGACTGAGGATTTGCTGGTGTTCTTCCGCTTCTGCTGTTTGCTCAAGGGCGCGTTGCGGTGAGCCCGCTCGTTGGTGAAGTCCTTCACCTGCGGCGCAGCCTCACGCATGGCGGCTTTCTGCTTCGCGCCGCGATAAGCCGAGTCGCCATACAGCCGCTGCTCCTTGCCGTGCATGAGCTGAGGCAGTATCTGCGAGTCATGCGTGTTCGCGGCCGTGACTTCGGCGCGATGCACCAGGCCGCTGCGACTGTCCGCCCCGACGTGCAGTTTCATGCCGAAATACCACTGATTGCCCTTTTTCGTCTGGTGCATCTCAGGGTCGCGCTGCTTCTGACGGTTTTTGGTCGAGGACGGGGCACCGATGATCGTTGCATCCACGATCGTTCCAGCGCCAACCTTTACGCCAGAGGCCTTCAGATGCGCGTTGACGCGCGCCATCAGCGCTTCGCCCAACTGGTGTTGCTCCAACAGACGTCGGAACTTCAGCAGCGTCGTGGCATCCGGCGCACGCTCGCTCCCCAGATCAATTCCGACAAAGCTGCGAAACGCAGCGCTGTCGTACAGCGCATCCTCGCAGGCCTCATCGGCCAGATTGAACCAATGCTGCAAAAAATGGATGCGCAACATGCGCTCCAGCCCAACCGGCGGCCGACCATTGCCCGCTTTCGGATAGTGCGGCTCGATCACCGTTGCCACCTCCACCCACGGCACGATCTGCTCCATCTGCCGCAAGAACAGCTCGCGCTTCGTACGCCGTCCGTGCGGACGCTGGAAGCTCGCACTGCAGTCTTCCGACATCGACAGGCTTTGCTGCTTCATTCAATCATCACAAGGACACTGCAGACCGCGCAGATTGTATTGAGAACTCCACGGTGCTTGGGACTTAGCCCCTTACCTAAAGGAATGGCGCTGATCGCGCTGCCGCGCGAGCGTGCCGTTAGTGCACGGCGGCCAGTTCTTGCACCTATGTTGGCGCAGCGGCGATCCCGGATTGCGCTCCGTGATCTGCTTGCTACGCTGTTTTTACCAGCGTGAGGAAGGGAGGTTCACGATGGACAGGCGCCAATTCTGCCGTTCCACGCTCGCCGCCAGCGCCGCGCTCTCTTATCCCCTTCTCCAGGCCTGCGAGCGGTCGGGGCGTGCCGGCCCCGGCATCCCGGCCTTGACGCTCGACGGCAAGCAGGTCGAGCTAGAGCGTCGGGCGGTCGATGATCTCGCAGGCAGGTTCTCGGGCCGGCTGCTCCTCTCGGACCATGCCGACTACGACAAAGCGCGCGCAATCTGGAACGGGATGCACGACAAGCGGCCCGCGCTGATCGCGCAATGCCGCTCGACCGAAGATGTTCGGCATGCCGTCACATTTGCGCGTGAGCGCGATCTGCTCGTGGCCGTCCGGGGCGGCGGACATAGTTGGCCGGGCAAGTCCGTCTGCGATCGCGGCCTCATGATCGACCTGTCGCCGATGAACGAAGTCCTCGTCGAGCCGGGCCGGCGCCGCGCCTTCGCGGGCGGCGGCGCGCTCCTCAACACGCTGGACTCGCGCTCGCTTGAGCACGGCCTGATTACGACTGCGGGTGTCGTTTCGCACACCGGCGTGGGCGGACTGACCCTGGGCGGTGGATTCGGCCGCCTCAATCGCAAGTACGGTCTCACCATCGACAACCTAGTGTCCGCGGAAGTCGTCGCGGCGAACGGCATGATCCGCACGGCGAGCGAACAACAGGAGCCCGATCTCTTCTGGGGCCTGCGCGGCGGCGGCGGAAATTTCGGCGTCGTCACCCGCTTCGAGTACCAACTGCACCCGTTCAAGCGCAACGTGCTGTCCGGCATGATCGTGTGGCCGATCGAGCAAGCTCGCCAAGTGCTCGAGTTTTACGGCGGCTGGTACGAGGGCCTCTCCGACGAGCTGTATGTTGGTCCCGCCATGCTGACGATGCCGGACGGGACGAGCGTGCTCGCGATAGAGGTCGTTTACAACGGCGACCCGGCGGCGGGCGAGAAGGAGCTGGCGCCGCTGCGGAAGATCGGCAAGCCGGCCGACGACGGCATCAAGGTTCAGGACTACATGGTCATGCAGACGCAGGAAGATGGCACGTTCGCGCCCGGCCGCCGCTCCTACGTGAAAAACGGCATGGTCGGGAAGGTCACGCCCGCGCTGATCGACGCGATGATTGAGTCCTTCCGTCCCGATCCGCGGCTCGCGCTCTTCACGCACACGGCCGGCGGGGCGGTCAAGCGCGTTGATGAGCTGGCGACCGCCTTCCCACACCGGAACGCGGAGACGATGGTCGCCATCGGCAGCATCTGGGACAACCCGGCCGAGGACGAGACCGTCATCGAGGAGACGCGCGCCTGGTTCCGCGCGCTCGAGCCGCACACCGGCGGCTACTACAGCAACATCGAGTACGAACGGCCGAATGCTGAGGCGGGCAGCTATGGCCCGGCGTATCCGCGGCTACAGAAGGTCAAGGCGCAATACGACCCGCGCAATCTGTTCCGGCTCAACAACAACGTGCAGCCCGCTGCCTGAGCGCCGCGGGCCGGCGCGCGTGCACGGTAAAAGACTTGTTCAGTCTTTACCTAGGATTTGTGATGCACCTGCAGCGCCCGTTCGCGTTCGGCTGAAATAGTCGGAGCCCTATGCACAAGAGCGGGCGTCTCGTGAGCACTCCGCGCCATGCGAGCCTTTGGCTGGTGCGAAACTGCGCTTAGCGCCTGTCAGCGACAGAGTCCGTCATCGCCGATCGGGGAAGCGCCGCCAGAACACACTGCGCCGCTGCGAGGTCTTCGAGCGCGACGCCGACGGACTTGAAGAGCGTAATCTCGTTGTCGTTCAGGCGGCCGACCTTTCGGCTCGCAACGAGGTCAGCCAATTCAGCCTCGATGCGCGTCCGATCGATAGCGCCTCGCGTCATCGGATCGAGAAGATCTCCTGCTTCGCTCAGGGCGCCTTCGAACGTGTCGACGAAGATACGCGCACGTTGCACGGCCTCGTCGTCTGCCTCCCGCTTGTGGGGCGAAAAGCTGCCTACCAGATCAACAAAGGCGCCTGGCTTGAGCCACCGGCCTTGCAGCACCGGCTCGGTACTGCTCGTGACACAGCTGATGATGTCAGCGGCGCGAACTGCGGGCTCGAGTTGCTCGACGGGTACGACCTCGATGGTCGGTCGAACGAGGCGGCTGATGTGCGCGGCTGTCGCGGCGGCGCGCTCGTAATTGCGGCCCCATACACCAATCCATTGCAACGGGCGCACGTTGGCGTGCGCCAGGGCCATGTAAGGCGCAAGCGCGCCGGTTCCGATCACGACGAGGCGGTTGCTGTCGGCGCGAGAAAGATAGGACGAGGCGAGGGCCGAGGCGGCGGCTGTACGCAATTGGGTCACGGCGGCGGCGTCCATGACTGCGACCGGCGCACCGGTGTCTGAGAACACGACCAGTGCTCCCTGAATCGTGGGTGCGCCGCTGCGCGCATTGTCAGGGAAAATGCTGGCCAGCTTGACCACGCCCCCACCGTCGGCGGCGAACGCCGGCATGAACAGCATGAGCCGGTCTCCGGCGCCGCCGGGAACCGGCACAATCTGTCTTGGCGGCGCCGCGTGTCCTTCCTTAAATGCCGCGCGTAGCCTCTCGATTAACTCGGGCATGTTGACCAGTGCGCGGATCTGATCGGCGTCGATGAGGTGCATCACAATCCTCCGAAGTACGCCTGGCCTTTATCCCGAATCCGCATCAGGAGATTGTCTCCAGCTGTCGGATCTCTGTGGGCTCCTTCTTCTTGAGTAATTGCCGCTCATGGCTTTCCTGTGCTCGCTGAAAGGAAATTTCAACGTGCGGTGCGGCTTGCATTCCACCTCGACGACGACACCAGTCAATCTCGCTCTGGAACTCCATATCGATCCGCACATACCACTCGCACGGCCGGTCAATCTCGTGCCGCTGATGAGCGTGGTGGCGGTGATATCCACTTTCGCTTACCGGCGCACCGGCCGCTATCTGCCCGGCGCTTTGCTGCGTGCGCTCCTCATGGCTCGGTACATTGTTGTCGGCCAAGCCACGCAGGCCGCTTGAGCGTGGAGCATGGCAGGCACACCGAACTCTAAATCGTCTGAATCCCCGTATGCGGCAGAACGCAGTCGCGCAGCACTCAAGTGGCATCCTGCAACTTCTGCAATGCTTTCAACAGGGACTCGAGCTCGGCAGCAGTGAAGAGCGATTTGAAGCGTTCCTCGTGCTTAGCGATGCGCGCCTTGGCCTTGCGCAACGTGTTCTGACCGGCGGGCGTCAGATAAAGCTCCTGGCGCCGGCGATCCGTGCTCGATCGCCTGCGAATCACGAGCCCCCGCTCCTCGAGGCGATCGACGATCGCCATCATCGTCGCCCGATCCATGCCGAGGGCGGCAGCCACTGATACCTGCGCAACACCGGCGTTACTGTGGATGAGCCATAACGTTGCGGCTTGCTTCTGCGTGAGATCCAGGCTGGCCACGGCGGCCATGAAGTCCCGGTGCATTGCGCCCTGCGCGCGACGCAGCCTGTAGCCGAGCAGTCCGTCGAGCTCCTCGAACATCAGGCTCGGGCCGTCCAGGGGTTCCGACAGATCGTCCACCTTCGGACTCGAGTTGCGCGCCATCACCTCTCCCGCGGACACAGCAGAATGTGCAGCAATGTAGCGGCTTGCCAATTTGCTTGCAACACGAATAGTATGTGTCACATACAAATACAACATCTCCGCTCTTGTCTTGGGGGGACCTATGGACAAGTTTGATGTTCACAGCCGAGTGTTCCGCCGACCTGGAACTGCGCAGCTGCGTTGGCTTGCACCGCTCGCTACTGCACCATTCATGCTCGACGCCGCATCGGACCGCTCAGGCGGCGGCCGAGCCCGGTCAGGCAGCGCGCGTCGAGATCCTCGAATCGATCGTCGTGACGGCACGGCGCCGCGAAGAGCCTCTACAGGACACCCCTATCGCCGTCACTGCGCTGAGCGCAGAGGCGCTCGAGCGTCAGCAGATCACTGCGACGACGGACCTGGACAAGGTCGCGCCGAATTTGCAGTTCCACACGTACGGGACGCTCACCGGCAACAACTCCGCCGCGCAGGTTTTCATTCGCGGCATCGGCCAGACCGATGCGACGCCCGCCGTCGATCCCGGCGTCGGTATCTATATCGACGAGGTGTACATGGGGCGCGCGGTCGGCGGCGCCATGGACTTCCGCGATATTGCGAACGTACAGATCCTGCGCGGACCGCAGGGCACGCTGTTCGGCCGCAACACCATCGGCGGGGCAGTGCTGCTTACGACCAATGCACCGGGCGAAGACGCCGGCAGCTCCGTGCGAGTGGGCGTGGGCGAGGACAATCTGCACGAGCTGTTCGGCGCGTTCGATCTGCCGATCAACGATGCGTGGGCGGCGCGATTGTCACTCGGCGGCCGCGAACGCGACGGCTATGTGACGCGCGTGTCCGACGGCGCGGACCTGGGTGACGAGAAGATGTACACGGGGCAGGTGGCGCTGCGGTGGAAACCGTCGGACGCTCTTGCATTCACTTTGCGCGGCGATTACACGAAGGAGGACGAGAACGGCTCGCCTTTCGTATTTCGCGCGATGAACGAAGGGGCGACCTTCGTCGGCGCCGCCAGCATCGCCGCCGGCTGTCCGAACATCCTCGATCCATTCCCGCCGCCGCTGCTCGTCGGTCCGCTGGCTGACCCTCGCTGCGGCAACGATGCACAGGCGCTGGGGTCCTTCACCAACGGCGGCACGTATCCCGCCTCCAGCAAGCTCGAGAACCATGGTGTGTCGTTGGTCGCCCGCTGGGATGTCAACGAGACGCTGGCGTTCAAATCCATCACCGCCGACCGGCGCCTCGAGTGGTCGGGTACGCGCGATGCAGACAACACACCGTTGCTGATCCTGCACACGAACTACACGAGCGAGAGCGAGCAGCTCAGCCAGGAGCTGCAGGCGCTGATCGACTCGGAGCGTCTCGATGGCGTGATCGGGGTGTTCTACTTCGACGAGGATTCGTTCGACCGGCTGCTTGTGCCGCTCGGCAACCCCGGGACCTCGTACGATACGCAGCGCGTATCCATGGATGCCGAGGCGCGAGCGGCCTTCACCGAATGGACATTCAAGCTCACCGACGCGTTGAGCGCCACCGCAGGCGTGCGCTATACGCAGGAGACGAAAGGTCTGCAGGCAATCATGTTCAATGTTTCGCCTGCGACGGCAGCGGAACCGCCGCCGCCGACGGCACTGTGCCCGTTTGCGGGACCGCCGCCGACGCAGACCGGTTGTCTGTTCATCTCCACGAACCGCTTCGAGCGGGAGTTCTCCTCGACGACTGCGTCGGCAAGTGTCCAGTACCGTTTCAACGAGCGGTTGATGACTTATCTGAGCTGGTCGCAGGGATTCAAGAGCGGGGGATTCAATCAGCGCTATAACGCTGCTCCGCCCGGCAACGCGCCGATTTCCTTCCACGACGAGACTGCGCAGTCCTGGGAGCTCGGCTTCAAGACGGATCCGACCGATAGCCTGCGGGTCAACGTCGCCGTCTTCTCGACCGAGTACGACGACATTCAGATGACGTATCGATTGGGTGTGGTGCCGCTGTTGTTCAACGCAGGCGTCGCATCGATCGATGGCGGTGAGTTGGAGATCGCATTTGCGCCTACTGCGGACCTGCAGCTCGACGCCAGCGTCGGTTACCTGGACGCCAAGTTCGACAGCATCACCGCTCCGCCGCCATTTGGCCCCGTGACTCCGACGGCGACGGCCACGCTGGCCAGCCGGCTGCCGTTCACGCCAGAGTGGCAGGGACACTTCGGCGTCTCTTACAGATTCCACCTGAGCCCGAGGTGGTCGCTGACTCCGCGCGTGGATGTGAGCTACACGGACGAGCAGTTCTTCGACGCGGGCAACTCGGTGGAGATCGCTCAGGACGAGGCGGTGACGCTCCTCAATGCGTCGCTTGCGCTCGAGACGGAGGATGCGAAGTGGCGCTTCGTGCTGAGCGGCAACAATCTCACGGACGAGTTGTATCCGGTCGCGGGGACTTCTTCGCTGACCACCGCCTCCGGATATGCCGAGATCATTTACGCGCGACCTCGCAATCTCGCTTTCAGCGTCACCAGGAATTTCTGACATCCGGTGTCTTCCGTCCCTGTAGCGCGCGTCGAGCGCGACGCCGAGCTTGCGCTGATCCTCGTCCACAATCCCCGGTCAACACCCTCGATGCCGAGGTGCGCTTGACCAGGCCGCGTGTGATGTTCGGCATGTCCCCGCGCCGGCATCTACCGCATCGAGTATCGATAGCTTCAACGCTCGACCAGCGCGAGCATCGAGTCCGGGTAGCGCTCGCCCGCGAACGCATCGGGCGGCAGCATCGCATCGATGATCGTGTAGTCCTCCGGCGCTAGCTGGAGATCAGCCGCTGCGAGATTCTCTTCGAGCCGCGCGCGGCGTTTCGTGCCGGGAATCGGCACGATATGCGCGGCCTTCCCCAGCAGCCAGGCGAGCGCGAACTGCGCCGGCGTGCACTCGCGCTCGGCGGCGAGCGTCTTGACCTTTTCCACCAGCCGCAGGTTGTGCGCGAAATTCTCGCCCTGGAACCTCGGATTCTCGCGCCGCATGTCGTCGGCTTCGAAGTCGTTCGGCGAGCGGATCGCCCCCGTCAGAAAACCGCGGCCGAGCGGACTGAACGGAACGAACGTGATGCCGAGCTGCGCGCACGCGTCGAGCGTGCCATTGCGCTCGGGATCGCGCGTCCACAGCGAGTACTCGCTCTGCAACGCCGAGATCGGATGCACCGCGTGCGCGCGCCGCAGCGTCTCGACGCCGATCTCCGACAGCCCCAGATAGCGCACCTTGCCCGCGCGCAGGAGTTCCGCCATCGCGCCCACCGTCTCTTCGATCGGCACCGCGGGGTCGAGACGATGCAGATACAGCAGATCGATAACCTCGACTCCCAATCGCCGCAGACTCGCCTCGCACGCTTGGCGCACGTACTCCGGCCGCCCATCGAGCTCGCGCTCGCGGGCGCGCACCGGATCGGTCACGAAGCCGAACTTCGTCGCGAGCACCACCTCGGAGCGACGCCCGCGGATGGCGTGGCCGACCAGCAGCTCATTGCTGTGAGGACCGTAGATGTCGGCGGTGTCGATGAAGTTGACGCCGCGATCGAGCGCGGACTGGATCGTCGCGATCGCCTCGCGCTCGTCAGGCGCGCCGTAGCCTTCGCTCATCCCCATGCACCCGAGTCCGAGCGGAAAGAGCGCTGGACCGGTCACGCCGAGGTTTCGTCTCATAGGAGTCTCATTCGTTGCGGGATCGGGGCCGCAATGCGGGCCATTGCAGGTCTAAGGATCCGGAGGGGCGCACATACTGCGCCGGACGCCGGTATTTCGTATATCCGAGTTTGTAGCGCGACGCCGAACCAGAGCAGCCGACGGTAGTTCATTGCCGAGTTCGACCGGTCAAGATCTGCGCAGGCAGTGTCCGGGAGACCAAGGCCGGACCACCGCCGGGAGGCTGCCGTCATCGACTATGATTTATGGGCGGAGGGCCCTCAGATGGTCGGTGACACAGCAATCTCTCCAACCACATGCGAGAACTGCGGGACGAATCTTGCGGATCGTTACTGCGCACATTGCGGCCAGGACGCGCATGTCAGTTTGTCGATTCGACATTTCGTCGGCGAATTCGTGGAGGGGATGTTTCATTTCGACTCGACGTTCTGGCGGACCTTCCTGCCGCTGCTTTTCAGGCCGGGCTTTCTCACCGAGCAGTACTTGAACGGCAAGCGCAAGTCTTATGCGCCGCCCTTGCGAAGCTACCTGGTCTTGTCGCTCATCTATTTTGCGTTGCATCCGTCGTCACCACGGCGCAGACTCGCACATCGGCCCGAACGGACAGGAACTTGAAGCGCAAAACTGCGCCCAGATCGCGGCCGGTGCAACGTGGTTGCGCTATCTCGTGCCCGATGTGGAAAGATCGTGCGAGCGCGCGTTCAAGGAGGAAGGACTTCCGTTCAGCAATGCCTTGCGCGGCCTGCTGCCGAAAGTGATGTTCGCCGTCTTGCCGCTCGTCGCGCTGGTTCAATACTGGCTGAATCGGCGACAACGGTCGTTGTACGTCGAGAATCTCATTTTCATTCTGCATTTCCAGTCGTTCTATTTCCTTGCGGGTTCACTCGGACTGCTGCTGGCTGCATGCATCGCGGCGCTGCTCCACGCAATCGGCTGGCGCAGCCAGGTGGGCGACTGGTTCGACTTCTTGCTGTACGCGTGGATCGCGTACTACCTCTTTGTCGCAAACCGGCGCGTGTACAGGGCGAGTGTGGTCAAAGCTGCTTTCAGTGTTGCAGCGATCGCACTTGCTTATGCAGTGTTCTGGGCGGTCGGTGTCGCGTTTGCGGCCCTGTACGAATTCGCGCGCGCGTAAATGACGGGTTTTACGTCAGCGGCAAAGTGAAAGGATGGTTGGGTGAGGGAATTTCGCTCGTCAACGCAGAAGCTTGGTGGGTGTTGCTCAGGCCTGCCACTAAATCCGGCGCGAAAGGCCCTTCCGATTGAGGACATTGCAACGCGATCAGTTCTGACAGCAGTTTATTGTCAGTCAGGAGTACGCCCCCATGACAAGGCAGGTGCTGTTTGTTCATGGCGCCGGTGGCGGCGCCTATGCAGAGGACGCAAAACTGGTGGAAAGTCTCAGGGAGAAGCTCGGGTCGGGCTACACGGTGCGCTACCCAATGATGCCGAACGAGGCCGACCCCGATTACAGCGTTTGGAAGCACGCTATTTCCAGGGAACTTGAGCTCATGGGCGACGACGCCATTCTGGCGGGTCATTCGATCGGTGGGTCGGTGATAATCAAGGTTCTCGCCGATGGAGATGTTGGGCAATCCATAGCGGGAGTCTTTCTGATCGCCGCTCCCTTCTGGCATGACCACGAGGTCTGGCGATGGAAGGAAGTAGCGTTGCCAAAGGACGCAGCCGACCTCCTGCCACGCCGAATTCCAGTGTTTCTTTATCACGGCCGCGCGGATGAAGTTGTCCCGTTCTCCCATGTTGAAATGTATGCGAGGGCGCTTCCCAGGGCGATCGTTCGCCGTCTGGAGGATCGGAACCACCAACTCAACGACGATCTGACCGAGTTGGCAGAGGACATCAAGCACCTGCGGTGAGGAGGGGGGCTGTCGCGGATCGAATCCGCCAGCACAAAGTACAAGGAGAATTCGTAGATCAACCTGCCGTGAGTGAGTGACGTCGGACTCGTGCGTAAGCGACACTCCGCCGCTGGCCGGCGGACCCTCGTGCAGACCCAGGACGAAAATCTTCACGACGCCGCGTCCAATCGGACCATGCTCGAGCATCTTCGTATTGAGAGCCCGCCGACCGACCGGCGGGACCCAACTCGGAGGAACACATGTCTACGACCACGACCAAGACCAAGTTTCTGTGTCTGTTTCGCTTCCCCGCGGGCGCCCCGTCCAAGCCCTCGTCTCCTGAGGAAATGCAGGCACAATACGCAGCCTGGACCGCCTGGATGAAGAAGTTCGAGAAGGAGCTCACGCCTGGCGGGCCGCTGAAGCGGGAGGGCGGGGGTAGCGCTATCGTCAGGGGCGGCGCTGTGACCGATGGTCCCTACATCGAGGCCAAGGAAGTCATAGCGAGCTACTCCATCATCGAGACAAGCTCGCTCGCGCGTGCGATCGAGATCATCAAGGAGACCCCGCTCAGCACGAACCCCAACTACAGCGTCGAGATCCGGGAGATGGGGTACTGAGACCGTGGCCGATCGCAACCCTGCGACCGCGCTTCCGGAGCACTACTTCCGCCACGAGTCCGGTCGCCTGGTTTCGGTACTGTCGCGCCGTTTCGGCGTGCACCGCGTGGAGCTCTGCGAGGACGCCGTCCAGACGGCGCTGCTCCGCGCGGTGCAGTCGTGGCCGCAACGGGGGCTGCCGGACGACAAGAGCGCATGGCTCTACCGGGTGGCCTTCAACGAGGTGCTCGGTGCGCTCCGACGTGGGAGACGCACCGATGCCTCCATCGACAACGCCGAGGAATTGGCCGCCGACGACAGCACAGAGGAAGCGGTCTACCTCGAGCACGAGGTCAGGGATGATCAGCTCCGGATGCTCTTCGTCTGCGCCAATCCTGGAATCCCGCGCGAATCCCAGATCGTCTTCGCGCTGAAGATCCTCTGCGGGTTCAGCGTAGAGGAGATCGCGCTGCGGCTCTTCCAAAGTCATGAAGCGATCTACAAGCGGCTGCAGCGGGCTCGTGCAGCGCTGCGCGAGCGCATCCAGGAGCTCGAATCGCCTGGCGTCGAGGAGCTCGCGAGTCGCCTTCCTGCGGTCCTCGAGATCATCTACCTGCTCTTCACCGAAGGCTACAGCTCGGCGCAACCAGACAAGATGATCCGTCACGAACTGTGCGAGGAAGCGATCCGCCTGGGCCGGCTTCTCGACGAGCATCCGGTCGGCGCTGCTCCCGAGACCGCCGCGTTACTTGCACTCATGTACCTGGACGCGGCGCGCTTCGATTCGCGCGTGGACGGCGTCGGCGGCTTGCTGCTTCTCGAGGAACAGGATCGCTCGCTTTGGGATCGCGATCTGATCCACACCGGGATCTCGTACCTGCATCGCTCGGCTCGAGGAGAGGTCTTCACGCGGTATCACGCCGAAGCCGCAATCGCCGCTGAGCACTGTCTCGCGCCGACCTACAAAGAGACACGCTGGGGCGAGATCGCGCGTCTCTATGAGATGCTCGAAGGCGTCGCTCCGTCGCCCATCAATACGTTGAATCGATCGATCGCCATTGCCGAGCGGCAAGGCCCCGACGCGGGGCTCGCTCTGCTCGAGGCGCTCAACGCGCCACCCTGGCTCCTCGGTTACTACCTCTGGGACGCGACACTCGGGGAGCTTTATCGCCGCCGCGGGGATCGCGAGCGCGCGGCTGCGCACTTGACGCGTGCGCTCGCCGCGGCCCCGACTCACGCGGAGCAGGCGCTTCTCCGAAGACGGCTGGAGGCATGCTCGACCTGCGGCGGGACCCAAGTCAATACGCGGACTGGAGGCAGATAGGATACCGACGGGTCGCGAGATTCCTGCAAGCTGTCCAGGTCCGGCTGTCCATACCACTCAAACGATACCAGTCATAGATGGAGACTGTTGACGCTGCCATCTTGCCTTGAACTCGCTCGGCGGCAGCTTGCCGAGTGATCGATGGGTTCGCTTCTCGTTGTGGATTCGTATCCAGCGCTGTGTGTGAGCTCGCGCCTCATCCAGTGTTCGGAAGCAATGAACCTCGAGCAGTTCATCGCGTAACGTGCCGTTGAAGCGCTCCACAAACGCGTTCTGCGCTGGTTTGCCAGGCTGAATGAGAGCGTGAACACGTCCGTGTCGCCTTCGACATGCTCTGTGCGTTCCACTCGACATCTCAGATCCGTCGTCAAGCGATACGACTATGGCGCACGCGCGCTGGAAGCTGTGATGGCCTGAGCGCGGGTTGCTAGCCGCTCGGCGTTTCGACGATGCGGAGTGTCGCGCAGGACCTGCTGGATTGCCGCGCGCGCTTCGTCGGTGTGGCCGGCGTCGATCAACATCTCCGCGAGTTGCTCGCGCGCGGGCAAAATCGCACCGGGTGTAACAGGGTGCTTCTCCGTCGTTGCTTCGAGATCCGCAGCACTCCGCATCATTTGCAACGCTTCTGCCGAATCGTGATTTGCCCGTGCAAACCAGGCGGCTGCCGCACGTCGCTGAATCTCGACCTGATCGGCCCAATAAGCGTTGTTCTGGTCGAGCAGTGACTGCCGAATCGCCTCCAGTCGTGCGATCGCTTCTCGTGCAATGGCCAGTTCGCCAGCGCGTGAAGCCCCGACTGCGCGGGCAAAGTGGATGTTGGCCTCTGCATACGGGACCTTCTGCCAATCGACGACTGCAGGAACTGCGAGCGTTGCGGCGTTGCGCCAGTCCTGCCGTTCCAACGCGAATCGCGCCGGCGCCGCCGCAATCGCAAAGGCGCCGGCGAAGTGGTTGCCGTGGTCCAACTTCTTGACCGCAGCGGTGCGTTCGACGAGTGCTCGAGCCTTCTCGGCTTCGCCCTGCTGCAGATAGGCGTAGACCAGATAATCGATGGCGTGCAATTCATCGAAGGCGACTGCGCCGGGCATTACACGATCGGTATAGCTACGCGCTTTGTCGGCCGCGGCGAGATTCGAGGCAATCGACTCGTCCCACAACCCCAGCCGCGTGAAAATGTGCGAGGGCATGTGCAGTGCATGCGGCGACCCCGGCGCGAGCTTCGCGTAGGAGCGCGCGGCCGGAAGCGCGAGCTCGGCAAGCTCGGGGTAATCGAAACTGTGAATCAAGTAATGCGCGATACCCGGATGCTCCGGCCGCCGCGGCAGAATGCGATTGAGGATCTGTGCCGCCTCTTTCTGTTTCGCATAC
Organism: uncultured Gammaproteobacteria bacterium; assembly: GCA_963723505.1. GTDB lineage: Bacteria > Pseudomonadota > Gammaproteobacteria > Steroidobacterales > Steroidobacteraceae > Steroidobacter. The sequence goes on along the minus strand of CAVRQU010000003.1, from coordinate 404,970 downwards.
GTCTTGTCGTTCGGCGATGCGATACCAAGCAACGCAAGCGCATGAAAGATAGCCGCCTCATCGTCTTGCGTACTTGCTGCCGCAACACCGGCCATCGCTTTTTCATAGGCCGCCATGCGATCGGCGTGCGTCACTTTGTCCGCGTCTTTGTAGAACGTGTTGATCGCATCGATAAATGACCGCTCGCGCGCCGTTTTCGCTCCGACGTGCTGCGCCTTCGCAGCGCCCTCGCCGCCCGTGCGCAGCTCCGCCGGCGTCGGCGGCGCCCACAGCGGGTGCAGGTTGGACATCGCGACGCCCCACCACGCCATACCGCATCGTGCGTCCGCAACTGCAGCGCGTCGGAAAGACTGGTCCGCTTCGACGTACCAGAAAGAATGAATCAGCGTGACGCCACGATCGATTTCTCGCTGAGCCGCTTGATTGCACGAAGTGGCGAAGTGCGTGGTTCCAATGTTGCCGAGATCATGGCCGGCATGATCACCGTGCGAGTGCGGCTCGTCCGCGAGCAAGCCCAGCGGAACACACATCAGTGGAACACAAAGAATGGTTGTGAGAAGAACACGCATACGGCAGCGCTCCCGATGAGAACACGTTGTCCTGTGGCGTCGAAGGCATCGCCCTGGAGAAACGTAGAGAGAGGTGTGTGATCAGTGTCCCGCTCTCAGGTCTTGCTCGTCCACCGACTTTAGTGCGTGTTGGCCCATTCCATTCTTCCTGCGATGAATCGACCGAGGCCGGCGGCTCCCGGCCCCGTTTCGGCGCTGGCTGGGCGTTAGAACTTTTTTGTCAGCGCTTCCTTGAGCACCGAGACGTCCAATGCCAGATCCGCGTACATCTTCTTCAGGCGGGCGTTCTCAGCTTCCAGTTCGCGCAACCGCTGCATGTCCGATACCGCCATGCCACCAAACTTCGAGCGCCACTGATAGATCGTACTCGCGCTGACGCCATGCTTGCGAGAAACCTCGCTCACCGCTACCCCGGCCTCAACCTCTTTCAAAATCGCCGCGATCTTGCTCTCGCTGAACTTCAACTTGCGCATTCAGACTCTCCTCAAGGTGAGAGTCTCCATCTATTCTTGGTATCACCCTAGGGGGTAAGGACCCGGCGACCAGGGCTTTGAGGAGTGTGTGTCGAGTGCGGGCGCCAATTGAACTCATCGGCGCTTGCAGCTGGCGCGCCCGCTCAAAGGCGGGCGCGTCATGAGCGACAGTGGCCTACCCATCGCTTCCTATATGGCCCTTCCGCCTCCGCGACCCCTGACGCATGCTGGATTTGCGGCCGACTGCGGGCCTGTAGTCGCGCAATCAATGCTTCAGGAATGCATCGATGAAAGTCGTAGCCGCCGCCGTCGGCATCGTTCTGGCGCCTTTCACCGCAACGTGTGCAGACGTGAACGTCGGCGCGATGGACGTGCAGCACTACCGCCTGGACCTGCGCGTCGACCCTGCATCGAAGTCCTTGCGAGGCGTCGTCGAAATCCACGCGCAGCTCCTGTCGAACACACCGACTGAACTGACACTCGATCTGTCGCGCGCGCTCACCGTCGATGCTGTCGCGCTCGACGGCAAGCCCGCAGACTTTCAGCGCAATGACGATCAGATCCTTGTCGCTGTGAAGCAACTGCCGCGCAAAGGCAAAGTGCTCTCGATCGCGGTGACGTATCACGGTACTCCGGAAGGCAAGGGCTTCACGTTCGCGGAACGCAACGGTCAGCCCGCGATCTCGAACTACGGTTTGCCGTTCACTGCGCGCCAGTGGTGGCCGAGCAAGGATGATCCGGCGGACAAGGCCGACTCGGCCGATATCATCATCACCGTTCCGGCGCCGTTGACGGCCGCGTCCAACGGAAAGCTCGTCGCAACCGACACGAACGCCGACGGCACACGCACCTATCGTTGGCGCGTCGGGTATCCCATCTATCCAGACACCGTGTCCGTCGCAATTGCCGAATACAACGTATTCGAGGATGAGTATCGAGCGGCCAACGGCGCCGTCATGCCGCTGCAGTTCTACGTTTTTCCTCCCGACGAAGAAAAGGCGCGGCGTGATTTCAGCGTCCTGCCGGACATGATGCGCAATCACGTGCGGCGCTTCGGCGAATATCCATTCCTGCGCGAGAAGTACGGCGTCGCCGAGTTCGCGACGAACAGCTTCCGGGAGCATCAGACGTTGCCGAGCTATGCGGAGAAGCTGATCACGGGCGATCACGCCAACGACGCCATCCTGGCCCACGAGCTCGCGCATCAATGGTTCGGCAACAGCCTTTCGGTTCGCGACTGGAGGCACGTGTGGCTCAACGAGGGATTCGCCACTTACGCCGCCATGCTCTGGCAGGAAGATCAGAATGGCCGCGCCGCTTATCAAGCGGAGATGAACAGGATCGCGAATGAAGATCTGCAGGGGCCGGTCTTCATGGCCGACGTCACCGACAGCAAGAAGCTGTTCGGCGCCGCCACCTTCTACAAAGGCGCGTGGGTGCTTCACATGCTGAGGCACGTGATGGGCGATCAGCAGTTCTTCGCTGCGCTGAAGGCGTATGTAATTGAGTACAGCTATCGCAACGTGGCCACCGAGGATTTCCGCGCCATATGCGAGCGCTTTTACGGCAAGAGCCTCGATTGGTTCTTCGCGCAGTGGATCTACGGGGTCTCGCGTCCGACTTATCGGGTGAGCTGGGCTGCAGCCGACGATCAGCTCGCGGTCACGATACGCCAGGTTCAGACGGATGCCGCCGCTTTCAGGATGCCGATCGACGTGCTGGTCACGACAGCTGCCGGCGCTACCCGCCACATCGTCTGGAATGATCGCAGCGAGCAGACCTTTGAGATTCCCATGGGCCGCAGCGTCACCGACACAGATATCACGAACGTCAACATCGATCCGGACGACTGGATCCTGAAGGGACATCCATGAGCAACACGGCGCCACGCTTCGCGTTCGTCGCGGCCTGCGCCGCGATCCTCGCCGCGACTACGTTCGCCGATCAACCACGAGAGACAGCCACGATGCCGCGAGACACCGTGTTCGAGCTGCGTCAATACACGCTGCATCCAGGCCAGCGCGACGTGCTGGCCGACGTGTTCGACGACAAGTTCGTCGAAGGGCAGGAGGCGGAGGACATGCGGATCATCGGCCAGTTTCGCGATCTCGATGATCCGGATCGGCTGGTCTGGCTGCGCAGCTTCACCGACATGGAAGCGAGGAAAGCCGCGCTGACGAAGTTCTACTCCGGTCCGATCTGGAAGGCGCACGGTCGGCTCGCCGCGGGGACGATGGTCGATTCGGACAACGTTCTATTGCTGCGACCTCTGCGCCCGGAGACAGCGTTCGCGCCGTCGAAGATCGCGCTGCCGCCGCCCGGCGCGCGCGGTCCGGGGAAAGGCGTGCTGGTCGCAAACATCGTCTACGTGGAACGAAACACGCCGAGCGAGTTCGGCGAGTTCTTCGAGAAGGAGCTCAGGCCGCGCTGGGAACAGGCCGGCGAACCCGTCATCGCGCAACTGGTGAGCGAACACAGCCCGAACACATATCCAAGTTTGCCCGTGCGAGAGAGAGAGAGCGTGTTCGTCTGGTTTGCACTGTTTCCGGATCAGGCCTCCATCGACAAACAGCAGCGCGCGCTCGCGCAATCGATGGAGTGGCGCGAAGTCGCCGGGAAGTTGACTGCCTGGACGCACCATCGGATCGAGACTTTACGGCTCGAGCCGACGGCGCGGTCGCGACTGCAGAGAAGTTGAAGATGCTCGACGAGGCGCTCACCACGGCTCAACCGCGCACCAGGTGAGAGCACCACCGGGGCGTCGCAGGAAGAGGACGACTTTGCTCAGATCGCCGCCGGTACCTTCTTCGGCTGATCGAACATTCCCGGCCGGTAATCGCCGACCTCCGGTCGGAAAGCGATGTTCAGGCGGTTGAAGCTGTTGGTCGCGATGACGGCGATCGTCAGGTTCATCAACTCCTCTTCGCTGAAGTGATCTCGCGCCCGGCCATACACGTCGTCGGGCACGTGGCCGTCGGCGACGCGCGTCACGGCTTCCGTCCACTCGAGCGCCGCGCGCTCGCGCTCGGTATAGAGCGGCGTTTCGCGCCAGGCGTCGAGCAGGTAGAGGCGTTGCTCCGTTTCGCCGGCGGCGCGCGCGTCCTTGCTGTGCATGTCGATGCAGTACGCGCAGCCGTTCAGCTGCGAGGTGCGCATCTTGACCAGCTCGAGCAGCCGGTGATCGAGCGCAGAGCTGTTGACGTACTTCACAATCGAGGACATGGCCTGCATGGCTTTCGGCAGCAACACCTTCTCAAAATCGATGCGTGCTTTCATGACGTCTCCTTTCGTTGAGAGTTTCAAATACAAGACGCAGGAGCCAGCGCGGTTGTGACAGCGCGCAACTGTCGGGATTCAAGACGAGGTATACGTCTCGTTTCCGCGCGTGCTGTTTGGAAAGCTGCCGATGTGGCAGGTTCCGCTTCAGTTCGGACACCATGCCGTCGGATTCCCTCGATTGACTGCGTGCACACCTGGCGACGTCCGCGTTTCGCCGGCATTCGCGCCGGGAACTGACCGCGGCTGCAGACGTTCACCGATAGGACGACAGAAACAGAAAGGTCGAAGGCATTCGATTGGGTACATGTGAGCGTTCTGGTCACGCACATCTCAACTGACAGGAGGAGACAGAGATGGCGAGTGTGAGTGAAACGACCAAGAGAGGTCAGGAGCAGAGCGGCAGACAGCACGAGTTTGTCCAAAGCGTGCACGGCATCCGATATCAGACCAAAGATGTCGCCCGGTCGGTCGCGTTCTACACGACGCATCTGGGCTTCACGCTCAAGTACGAACAGCTTCCAGCGTTCGCGAACGTCTCATTGGGTGACGTCAACATTCTGCTCAGCGGCCCGGAAGCCTCCGGATCTCGGCCGATGCCGAACGGTCAGCAGCAGACACCCGGCGGATGGAATCGTGTCGTACTTCGGGTCAAGGATCTTCCGGCGTTCGTCGCTGCGCTGAAGAAGGCTGACCTCCGTTTTCGTAACGACATCGAGACGGGCCCAGGGGGTAAGCAGATCCAGATCGAGGATCCCGACGGCAATCCGATCGAGTTGTTCGAGCCGGCGCGATAGCCATCCGCACGGAGTTGCATCCGTGCCTGAAGCCCTCATTCGACAGTGCGTCGGAGCACTATGCGAAGGCGATTCACGCGAAGGACATCGACGGCGTCATGTCCCTCTATGCACCCAGCATCGTTTCATTCGATATAGGTCCGCCCCTGCGATATGCCGGGGCTGACGGCAAACGTCGAGCCTGGCAAGAAGTCTTCGCTGCATATACCAGCCCAATCGCCTACGAGATACGCGACTTGAACGTCACGATGTACGGCGAGCTGGCCTTCGTTCATAGCCTCAACCACGTGAACGGCACGCTGGCTAGCGGGCGCATCACCGACCTCTGGTTGCGTTGGACAGCGTGCTTCCGACCGAATCGATGGCGTCTGTGCTGGTTGTGAAGGAGCACGGTTCAGTCCCAGCAGTACCTCGAGCATGGCAACGCTGTTGCATCCATACGCTCTGAGCTCGTCAGGCGCCACGACCATTTGAGCTACCATCAAGCCACGCCTTCAATCTGCGGGTAGAGAAGGACCATGAAGTCGCACGCTTTGAGCCGCAGGACTTTCGTTCAAGCCACTGCGACCGCCGCTGCGGGGCTCGCGTTGAAGCCAGCGTTCGCAGTATCGCGAGAGTTGGCTGGCTTGACGCTGAAGCAGGCGTCGGAACTCTTGCGCAGCAAGGAGACCTCGGCCGTCGAACTCACGCGCGCGTGCCTGGCGCGCATCGAAAAGTACAACTCCGCGCTGAATGCCTACATTACCGTGACGAGCGAAAGCGCCCTTGAGGCAGCTCACGCGATGGAAACTGAGCAGCGACAGGGGAGGTGGCGCGGACCGCTCCACGGAATTCCGATTGCGCTGAAGGACAACATCGACACTGCCGGAACGCGGACGACCGCAGCGAGCGGTTTGTTCAAGGATCGCGTACCGACTGAGGACGCGCATGTCGTTCGCAGGTTGAAGGATGCCGGCGCCGTGTTGTTGGGCAAACTGAACCTCCACGAATTCGCTTACGGTGGGACATCGGACATCGGCTATTTCGGCGCGGTGCACAATCCATGGGCGCTCGATCATATCGCGGGCGGATCCTCCGGAGGCTCCGCCGCAGCCGTCGCCGCAGATCTTTGCTTCGCTTCGCTCGGCACCGACACAGCGGGATCCGTGAGGATGCCTTCATCGTATTGCGGCGTCGTCGGATTCAAGCCCACCTACGGGCGAGTCAGCATCCGAGGAGTGATTCCGCTCGCCTGGTCGCTCGATCACGTCGGTCCGATCTGCAAGACGGTGGAGGACGCCGCGCTCATGCTCGGCGCAATTGCCGGTTATGACCCCCTCGACGCCACGACCGTCGACCATCCGGCGCCCGACTACGCTCGCGCGTTCGCGATGAAGACGTCCGATTTCCGCCTCGGGATTCCGCGCTCGCCATTTTTTGAAGGCATCGACCCTGAGGTTGCCGAAGCTGTCGACGCGGCCATCGGCGTGTTGCGCAAGATGACGAAAAGCGTCACCGAGACGCAGCTTCCGTCGACCGCACCGCTACTGCCTATCCTCGGAGCGGAAGCTCACGCCTATCACTCGAAGTGGATTGTCGAGTCTCCCGATCAATATCAGAGCTTTACTCGCGATCGGATCATCGCGAACGCCGCCAGGGTGACGGTGTCGGCCTATGCGAATGCGCTTCGCCAGACCAATCAGCTGCGACGGCAGATCGCGTCGGTATTCACGAACGTGGACCTGCTCATCACTCCGACGATGCCGCGGCCGCCGGAGACGCTGGCGCAGAGCAAGAGTTTCGATCCCATCGGCATTCGCAACACCTCGCCCTTCAACGTCCTGGGGCTCCCGTCGATTTCCGTTCCCTGCGGCTTCACCAGCTCGGGGCTACCGATCGGCCTGCAGATCAGCGGCGCACCGTTCGCTGAATCGACGGTGCTGGCGCTGGCGCACGCATTCGAGCAGGCGACGGAATGGCACAAGCGACAGCCGGAATTGACGGCGGTATGAAGCTCGTTGCTGCTTCCCGGCGCTGCTGATTCGCGGGCGTTCGCCGTTCTCGGGAGCGAGACCGGCCGATTTGATTCATAGCAGGCCGATCATGCGCAGGAACGCATGAACCACGCAGCGACTCCGGGTCGAACTCGATTTCTCGATGGAGTGAGGTGCGTGGAACGGATTGAATTGATACGAGGGCCTGCCTGATGGGCGAGAAATTGGAGTTCATTGGCGCTGCTTTCGTGATCGGCGTGGGCGCCACGGTCGTACTCGATTCGTGGGCTGCACTTCTCAAACTCCTGTTTGGAGTTCCCCCGACGAACTGGGCGCTGGTGGGCCGCTGGTTTGGACACTTTCCGCGGGGGCGTTTCATCCATGACAACATCGCGAATGCTTCGCCGATTCGCGGTGAGCTCATCATCGGCTGGTTGGCGCACTATGTGATCGGGATCGTTTATTCGACATTGCTGCTCATAATATGCGGCGTTGATTGGGCGAGCGGACCGACGTTGCTTCCGGCTTTGACGCTCAGTCTGCTCGCGCTCGTCGCGCCATTTTTCATTTTGCAACCTGGCATGGGGGCCGGCGTTGCAGCGTCGAAGACCCCGAACCCGAACGCAGCCCGTCTGCGAAGCGTCCTTGCACATACGATCTTTGGCGTCGGCCTGTATGTCTCGGCCTTGTTTTGGGCTTCGGCGATCAATCAATGACGATCGCGCCACAGGTGCGGAATATCTAGCGTAACTCGCTGATCAGATCGTGATGTTTCATGCACTGGATCAGTCGATCGGCGATGAAGATCCGCGTGTCGGTGGTTCGCCTCGCCAGGCACGATTCGCTCTGTTCTTTGCTTCTGGCCCGTCCCGCTCGCAAGCGATCGGGCGTTCGCGCGGTCCGAGGAGGCGTCAAGTCTTCTCGGAAAGTCATCCGCGCTCACCCACCCCTGGCCACCATCTCCAGTCTCACGATGCGGACGCCGTGCTCTCGATCCAACGCAGGGCGTCGTCCAGGTCCTGCATCAGCTTCTCACGAGCGTCGCTGAAGCCATGGTCCTCGGCTTCGACCTCGTACAGACGAAGTGAGGACGTATCCGCTCCGAGAAGCTGACGCGAGTCGGCCGCGGGAACGTAATCGTCGTGGGTCGACTGGATCACCGCGAGGGGCGTGGAGCCGAGGAGCTTCAACGCGGGATAGAGCTGGATGCGACCCTGGTCGTCCACCTGGATTTCCGGCGTGCGATCGCTTTCGGGCGCGCGCAGGTAGTCGGCCTCGCGTGTCAGTGCGATAGCGACCGCGCCGCCGATTCCATTGCGCAGCTCCTGGTGCACGGCTGTGAACGCGACCACGGAAGCGCCGCGCGAGAATCCCACGATGACGATGGGCGTCGACTCTGGCAGACCAAGATCACGTTTCGCCCGCGCATACAGGCGCTTTAATCCTTGCGCCGCTTGCGCGGTGCTCACGCGTGTTCCCGAGCTGGCGATCGGCCGGATGATTTCGGGCGCGCTGAAACCGGCGATCGTGTAGCCCTCTTCGGCGAGATGTTCGAACACCGCGGCGCTTGTGCCGAACCACCCGTCGTCGCCCGTGGCGAACACGATGAAGTAGCCAGGATGCAAAGGATGCACCGGACGCACGTAGGTCGCGTGAATGTCACGCGTTGCTTCAATTCGCTGCACCGTCACGTCGTATTCACCGGGTCTCGATGAGAGCCGAGCACTGGCGCACCCGGCAAGAACAATCAGACAGACCACCGTGAAGAGGGATCGCGCAAGCATACTTAGGGAGCCTACGCTTGCCCGGCGCATCGAGCGAATGACAAAGATGTAAGGTATTGGCTAACGCAGACCGACTGGCGCGTCATCGTTCACATAGCTCAAGGATTGCTTCGGATTCGGAAGTTCATGATCGCCTGCGACGCTCGCCGCACCCGATCGCAAGCGATCGGCCAATGGCGACTGGGTTTGATTTTCCGAGGCCAAATTCTCCGCAGGCCGATAGGTGCGCGCTAGTATGCAAACTCTTCCCACTCGGGGTGGGATGGTTGCGCAGCACTAAGGCGCCATGACGGGGCCCGATGAAACCGACATCGCGCACCCTTGTCGGCCTGGCTGCCGGTCTCGCCGGCGGCCTCGTCATCTCGTTGGTCGATAACTCGGCAGCTCAAAACTTCGCCCGCGCTATCGAGCCAGTGGGATCCGTCTGGGTGAGCCTGCTCACGATGACGGTTATCCCCCTCGTCGTGTCTCTGGTGATCACGAGCATCGCCTCTGCAGGCGACTCGGACAACTTCGGACGGATCGCCGGAAAGGCGCTCTGGGTTTTCCTCCTTCTATACCTGGTCGTCGCGGTCGTCACCGCGCTAATCGCACCGATGCTGGTTGCGGTCCTCAACCCTTCCTGGGGCAGCATCCTATCGTCGGAGAACCCGGCGACCGCGCCTCTCGAGGAGGATGCAACGGCGGCAGTCAGCTTTGCCGACCGTATCGTCGCGATGATTCCGAGCAATCCGTTTGCCGCTGCGGTGAACGGCGAGATCTTTCCGCTCGCAGTCTTCGCGATGATGTTCGGTCTCGCCATCGCGCGCATCAGGCGCGAGCAACGACAGGCGGCCGTGTGCTTCTTTCAGGGGGTGGCGGATGCGATGCTCATCATCGTGCGATGGGTGCTCGTGCTTGCGCCCGTCGGAATATTTGCAGTCGTCCTTCCGCTTGCGGCGCGGCTTGGGTTCGCCATCGTCGGCGCGCTGGCGTACTACGTCGCACTCCTGTCGTTGCTCTTCACTCTCTGTACGCTCGCGCTCTACCCCGTCGCCAGTGTCTTCGGCCGCATCCCTGCATTGCGGTTTGCACGGGCGAGCGCATCTGTGCAGTTGGTCGCGCTAGGCACGCAATCGTCGCTCGCAACACTACCAGCCATGATCGAGGCGGCAGAAGTGCGACTCGGCCTTCCCCAGCGAGTGACGGGCATCGTGCTTCCGCTTGCAGTCACGGTCTTTCGTGTGAGCGCGCCAATCTGGCTGATCGTCGCATCAGTCTTCGTCGCCAGGATGTACGACATCCCGCTCGGTCCCACGCAGATTGCCTTGGTCTGCTTGTTGGCGGTGCTCATGAGCATCGGCGGAGTTGGGCTGCCGAGCGGCGCATCATACTTCGCGCCGATCACGCCGATTTTTCTGGCGGTGGGTCTGCCAGTCGAGGCGATCGCTCTACTGTTTGCCGTGGATGCGATTCCCGACATGATCGCAACGGTGGCGAACGTAACCGGAGATATGGCGGTCACCACCATCGTCAGTCCGCGTGGACAGACAGCTGAACCGGCCGTCGATCACACTATGTAGTTGTGTAATTGCCCCTCGAGAAGGATTTGTGCGCTTGTCAGCGGGGCCGGGTTTGCAAGATTGCAACTCCGTGACCGAGCTCACGACACCTTACGAATGCGCTAACAGGTGACAGACTTAACTTGTGCGCGCGGCGCCGCGCAAAGCCCGAACCCAGCAGTCCTATCCTTCAGCGATCAAGCCGACTGCCGCCACCAGGTCCACGAAGCTGCCGTGGTGACGGTTGTGAAAATCGCGGACACAGCAACACAAAGGCGAGCGCTCCAAATTGAGCGCAAGAGGAGGCGCAACACGCAACGCAGTGGATTTGCGCTGTCCTGCAGCGCCGATCCGGGTGCGAGTAAGGAGATCAGCTGCGCCGGGCGGCGCGATATGATGCGCTCGGCTTCAATTCCGTCGGGAATCGCAACGATGCCGAAGTTCGCCCGCGCCGTCCTGTTGGTGGTTGATGTTCAGAAGGCAATCGACGCGGCTTATCACGCCGCTACCGGGCCGCGGAACAATCCAGACGCCGAAAGGAACATTGGGCGGCTATTGGCTGCCTGGCGGCGGGACAACCGGCCGATTATTCACATCCGCCATGACTCCACCTTTCCGACGTCCGCCTATCGGCCCGGCCAGGAGGGGAACAACTTCAAGGACGAAGTGGCGCCCGTAGCGGGCGAGACCGTTATTCCGAAACGAACGAATAGCGCCTTCATCGGAACCGGACTCGAGCACTATTTGCGTGAGGCTGAGCTGGAGACACTGGTCATTGCCGGCGTGAGCACCAACAATTCGGTGGAAGCGACCGTCCGTATGGCAGGGAATCTTGGATTCCAGACATATCTGGTCGCGGACGCATGTTTCACCTTTGCACGCCGCGATTTTCACGGCCGACTGCGTACAGCAGACGAAGTACATTCGATGTCGCTCGCCAACCTCGATGAGGAGTACTGCACCGTGCTCGACACAGCGGCTGTGCTCGCCGATGGGTAGTAGGGGCGGGATTGAAGGCCCGTAGTCTTTGAGCGCTTCGCGCGCGCACCCGACTCCGACAGCAGTCTCGGTGAGGGGATTCGTGCTGTCCCTGCGATCCCGATGTCCGCCTGCGCAACCACCTGTGTCAGACGCTGGTCTGCATCCGAAACAGCCGCGCCTGACGTCTCGAGATCTCGACCTCGGGCCCGTCGCGTAGTTGCACATGCAGCTGCCCGCCGACGCCGGGCTCGACACTCTCGATGAAGTCGAGATTGATGATCTGCTGGCGGTTCGCACGAAAGAACCGCGCCGGATCGAGTCGCTGCTCGAGGCTAGTCTGCTTTCAAAGGGAACAGATTTAATTTATCCGAGAACGACCTGAAATTGATGGTCCTGCACGGCGCAATCGGGCCAAGAATACCGCGCACGCAGGAGGCATTGATGCCACGAAAGTTCGGATCGCAGTCGCGAACTATCCCCATCACATTGTTCAGCGTCGGACCGGCGCGCGAATCTTGTTTCGGTCGCGCGGTCGATCGAGTTCGAGTTCGTGATCTGCGGAAAATAAATCTGTCCCCTCTTGGGTTCGCGATCAATTGCAACGAGCTTAATCTTGTTCACGGTGGACTCCTCTCACCTGATGGCCTAGACAATCACCAGTTTGACGCACACCGCGTCAGAAGTGCGGGAGGCGTCCATCTCAAGATACCCATCGATTTAATTTGAACGATCGCGAAATGGATGGGTGAAAGCCGTCAACGCGGAGGCTGACGGAGTCAGCCGATCTCGACGCCCGCGGAGCCTCCATGACCAAGTCCTTCGAGCCTGACATTCTGCTCGTCAATTTCATCTTCGAACGGCAGCACGCTTTCGGCGGCGCGATATCTGCAGGCTTTCCTCGCGATCGTCGAGCATCTCGATCGCATATCGTTTCGCTTCATCGTGCAGCCACTCGCGGAATGCCACGAGCGCACGATGTGTGCGTGTGCGCGGCGGAAAGACCAGGTAGTGGGCGTAATCGGTCTTCACTCGCTCGCGTCCAAGACGTCGCAATTGACCGCCTTCGAGCAGCAACCGCACGCGCGACAGTCTGCCGAGAGCGACGCCGACACCCGCGGCAGCCGCTCGATGCAGCGCTTCGGAATCATCGAAGGTCGCGACGAATCGCGAAGGCGTGGCCCCGTTGCCGTGCTGCGCGAACCAGCGCGCCCACGAATCGACATCCGGATCACCCAGCAGCGGCCATTGTTCGAGACGCTTCGGATCGGCCTTGTGCATACGGGCAATCAGCGCGGGACTTGCAACCGGCGCGAGCCACTCGTCGAAGAGATGTTCTGCAATAACGCCTGGCCAATTGCCGCGACCGCCCCGAATCGCAGCATCGACTTCGGTGTTCCGACCGAAATCCACGACCGCCACATCGGACAACAGATTGATTTGCACTTCGGGGTGGCGTTCGACGAATCCACCCAAACGCGGCACCAACCACGCGGACGCCATCGACGGGATGACACTCAATGTAAGCACATCGTCATGACGCGCCGCGAAGGGCCGAACCGCGTGCTCCAATGCATCGAGGTGCGGTGCGATCCGCTCCAACAGACGTGATCCATCCGCCGTGAGTCGTACGCCGCGTGGACCGCGCTCGAATAGCCGCAACTCCAATCGCTGTTCGAGAAGACGAATCTGATGACTGAGCGCACTCACGGTAACGTGCATCGAATCAGCCGCACGACTCAGATTGCCCGCTCGTGCAGCAGCTACGAAGCCCTGAAGCGCGTGGAGCGGAGGACGAGCCATCTTGAATCCTATTCAAGCCTCATTCGAAAAATTGTCGCTTTTCTCGATCTTGGCGCATGCCTAAGCTTGAACTCAAGTCAACGTTAGCGGAGAGCACGCCATGAACATCTGGACCTCGCTGCTCCTTACGCAGGGGCATGTCGCCGACCCGAAACTTGCTGCCTCGCTCATGAGCGAGAGCTCGGACAAGGAAACGCAGAGTGCTCGCGATGTCGCGGGCGAAACACATATCGAAGGACGCGAGCCTTCAATGACGCGCGTGAGAGCAGCGCTTCGGCCATCTTCTGCAGCTGCCGGGCGGCGTCGGACAAAACAGCCAAAGTGCTCGCCTGGCAGTGCAACGTATCGGGGCCGGCTGGTTTGGGCGAGCTTTCGTTAATGTCGGCGCGTCAGACGCTGGTCTGCATCCGAAACAGCCGCGCCTGACGTCGCGAGATCTCGACCTCGGGCCCGTCGCGTAGTTGCACATGCAGCTGCCCGCCGACGCCGGGCTCGACACTCTCGATGAAGTCGAGATTGATGATCTGCTGGCGGTTCGCACGAAAGAACCGCGCCGGATCGAGTCGCTGCTCGAGGCTGGTCAGCGGACGCGCGAGCAGCGGACGGGACTTGCCCCAGTGGAGCCGCACGTAGTTGCCCTCGGACACCATCAGGGAAACCTCCCGCAAGGGCACGAACCAGCAGCGCGAGCCGTCACGGACGAACAGTCGCTCGATGGTCGCGCCTGATTGCGCGGCGGGCGCGCCTTCCGACTTCGCGGATCGAGCTTTCGCGATGGCTGCGGCCAGTCGCTCTGGCTCGATCGGCTTGAGCAGGTAGTCGAGCGCGTTGACTTCGAATGCGCGCACGGCATGGTGATCGTAAGCCGTCGTGAAAATCACGCTCGGAACGTGCTCGAGGCGCGCAAGCAGGTCGAAGCCTGATCCGCCCGGCATCTGGATATCGAGAAACAGCAACTCCGGAAGCCATTGCTCGACGCCGACTACCGACTCCGCCACGTTGGCTGCTTCGCCGACGATCTCGATGTCCGGAAACTCTGCGAGCAGGCGTCGCAGCTCACGCCGCGCCAAAGGTTCGTCGTCGACGATCATCGCTTTCATGACGTTCCCGGCACGCAGATGCGCGCAGTGGCCAGATCGGCGCGGGAAAGATCGAGCTCGAAACTGGCGCGCGCGCCGAACAGCAGCCGCAAACGCTCCGCGGCATTGTGCAGCCCGACGCCGTCCCCATTGCCGGGACGTATCCCGACCGCCGGCCGCGGATTCTCTACATCAATATGAAGACCATCCTCGCGCATCGCAGCACAGACTCGCAGCACGCCTCCGCCGGGCAACTCTGCGATGCCGTGCTTGATTGCATTCTCGACGACGGTTTGCAACAGCATGACCGGGATGCGTACGCCGAGAGCACTGGGTTCAATATTGCGCTCGATGCGAAGGCGCTCGCCGAAGCGCAGCGACTCGAGCGCCAGGTAGTCCTCAACAATCTCGAGCTCACGCTCGAGCGTCACCAGCTCCTCCTGGCCGGAGGTGAGTGTATAGCGCAGGGTGCGCGCCAGCCGGGTGACGGCTTTCTGAGCGCCGGATGGATCCTCGGAGATGAGCGCGCGCACGGTGTTGAGGGAATTGAACAGGAAATGTGGATTGAGCTGAGACTTGAGCAGGCGCAGCTCGGAGAGTTGCAGCGCCCGGGTCAGCTCGGACTGCCGCAGCTCGGCCGCGTGACGATCGCGCAGGGACGTGATGCCGAGATACATCGCGATCCACACCAGGAATGCGACGCTCCAGTTCAGGATCCGCAGCACCAGCGGATTGAGCAGGATGTCGGGAAGCGCGGCGACCACGGCTGCGTCGTCGACAGGATCGAGCTCCCACATCGGCGCCACCGCCATGAAGTGCATGATCGCGGCCTGCACCAGACCGAGCACTACACTGGCCGCCAGGACGCGAGGCAGCAACGCTGGCATGCGCAGGGTTCCCCACGCGCGCCGTCGCATGAAGCGACGCAAGCCGTGTGTGAGACAAATGGCTGCCACGTTGAGCAGCGCAATTTCGGAAACGGCGCGCCCGAGCGGGATGTGCAGCGTCAGGACGGTGTTATAGACCTGGCTGAGGCCATAGACGCCCCATCCAAGCAACTGGCAGGCCCAGTAAGCGAGTGACGCGGATGCCGCGATGGGACGCCGGAATGGATGCATTGTTCCAATCTATCTCCCCGCCTGCCGGCGGACAAAACTTCGTGGTGAACGGTCGCTTCGGCGCCCTGGACGGTCAACGCACGAATGTCATCGAGCCGTGACTACAGCAGCTGTACGAACGCGCAACTGCGCTTCACCGCCGCGAGTGCGCAAGGTTTGAGCTCGAGCTGCGTCGCCAACTGCGCCCTGGGTAAGTCAGGCAGGCCGCTCGAGCGACCAATCCGGCCGCTCGCCATGAAAATCCTCTGCGCGTGATCGACCGCAGTAGAGTGCGACCGTCGTCGCGCCGTCGGCTGCGCCGCTGGAGAACATGCATGCGTATGACTGGAATTGTCGGAGCGGGTCTTTGCAGTCTGGTGCTGCTGAGTGCGTCTGCAGCTGCGCTCGATGAGAGCCTCAATGGGAGCGCGAGCGGCGCTCCCGTCGATGCGGCGCCTGGCGCGCACAGCGCTCCCGAGCTCGGTCAGGCTGATCTCGAGACGTGGCTCGATGGACTCATTCCCTACTCGCTGCAGACAGGAGACGTGGCGGGTGCAGTCGTGGTCGTCGTGAAGGACGGGCAGGTGCTGCTGCAGAAGGGGTACGGTTACGCGGATGTCGCAGCAAAGAAGCCGGTTGATCCGCAGCGCACGTTGTTTCGCGCCGGCTCCGTCGCCAAGCTCGTGACGGACACGGCCGTCATGCAGCAGGTGGAGCTGGGCAAGCTCGACCTGGACGCCGATATCAACACCTATCTTGATTTCCGCGTGCCCGACGCGTTCGGCAAACCAGTGACGCTGCGCAACCTCATGAATCACACCGCTGGGTTCGAGGAGCTGTTGCGCGGCCTGATGCAATCGGATCCGAAGGCGTACAAAGGCATCGACGAATATCGTGCGCGAGACGAAGCCGGTGCGCATGTTTCCGCCGGGCGAAGCGCCGTCGTACTGCAATTACTGTCTGACGCTGGCGGCGTACATCGTCCAGCGCGTCTCCGGCGAGACGTTCGACGACTACCTCGACCGGCGCATCTTCCAGCCGCTCAACATGCAGCGCTCGACTTTCAGGCAGCCATTGCCCGACCAGTTTGCAGGCGACATGTCAAAGGGCTACAGCGTCGCCTCATCTGAGCCGCGCTACTACGAACTGGCCGGCCCTGCGCCGGCGGGAAGCCTGGCCATAACGGGCGCGGACATGGCGCGCTTCATGATCGCTCATCTGCAGGTGGAGAGCGGCGGATCGACGTTGCTGCGGCCCGAAACCGCGCGCCTGATGCACACATCGATGTTCCGTGCGGCGCCGCCGACCCATGGCAATTCACTCGGATTCTTCGAGCGGAATCGCAATGGACGACGCATCATCGGTCACGGCGGCGACACGCAGTACTTCCACAGTGATCTGCTGCTGTTCCCCGACGACAACGTGGGCTTGTTCATGTCGTTCAACAGCGCGGGTAAGAATGGAGCCGTCTACCGGCTGCGCAGCGCTCTGTTCGAAATGTTCACCGATCGCTATTTCCCGGCGCCCGCGCCGCAGGAGCCGACGACAGCTACTGCCGTCGAACATGCGCGCGAGGTGGCCGGGTTGTACGCGAGCTCGCGCCGCGCGAAGACGTCCTTCTCGGCGGTGGTGACGCTGCTCGGTCAGGCGCGCGTCGTCGCCAAGGACGATGGCACGCTCGTCATTCCGGCACTCACTGGCCTGAATGGACAACCGAAGGTGTGGCGCGAAGTGGCGCCTTATGTGTGGCGTGAAGTCGGTGGACAGGAACGCCTCGCAGCGAAGATCGAGAATGGGCGGGTCCGCTTTCTCGGATTCGATGAGGCCGGAGGCATCGAGGTTCTGCATGCCTGTATCCGCTAATGGAATCCTCCGCGTGGATCCTGCCGGCGCTGGTCGTCGCGATCGCCGTGCTGTTGCTGACCGTGATCTATTGGCCCGTGGCGGCGCTGATCCGTCGCCGCTATGGAGCAGCGTTCGCGTTGGTTGGGCAGCAGGCGCTGGCGTATCGCCTCGCGCGCGCTGCTGCGATCGTCAGCCTTGTCTTTCTGTTGGGGTGGGCCCTGATCATCCAGACGGGAATGTCAGATCTTGCGGCCTTCGGTGGTCGGATGGACGGATGGATCATGCTGTTCCAGCTCCTCGGGCTGGTCGGTCTCATCGGCGCAGGCGTGGCGATCTGGAATGCGTGGCTGGCGTGGCGAGGAAGCGCGAAATGGTGGAGCAAGGCATGGAGCGTCGCGCTGGCGACCGCGTGTGTCCTGATCGTATGGTTCGGGTTCGCGTTCAACCTGATCGGCGTGCGCTTGCACTATTGATCGTGCGCGGCGCGTCGTGTGATCTATCAGCATGTTGAAAAAGGCTTCCTTGCCGTTTTAGTGGATTGCCGACGGCAACGTCGCTTGCCCAAGTCTTATGAAAGACATGGGCGTGGTTTTCGCTGCGCTCCCCCATATTTGATAGATGTGGCAAGCACATAAGGATGTGCATGATTTCGCCGGGCCGTCCGTGGCCCGGGCTAGCAGGCGATTGAAAGAGCTTTCAACAGCCTGCTATGGATGAGGGTCACCTGGCTGCGCCGTTCGCAGCCATTGCATGAACTGCGGAACGGAGGACTCGCCTTCGGCCGGCGCCCATGATGCGAACTCGACTGCGGCCGCCGGATCGTACGGACCTTCTTTGACTTCGAGGAATGCGCTGCCATCCTCCCGTGCGATCAGGGTGTGCCACGTCGCGTGCGGTATTTCAAACGCGAAGCCGTCCGCGTCACCACCGACGACATGACGCGCGGTGACCGCGCCGCCGTCGTCGAACGTGATGAGTTCGAACTGTCCCCTGAGCACGAGCGCCAGTTCCGACTTCGACAGATGCCGGTGCGGTCGAACGTAAGACTGCCGGTTTGCAACGATGAAGAAGCGTTGCACCGGATCGGCAGCCGAGGCGTGGATGTTGAAATTCGTCCGCCCACGCGGACTGGCAGACGCTTTGGCAGCGAGCTCATTGAGCAGTTGTCCGGTGAAGATCTGCATGTCAATTCTCTTCCTGACCGTTCGATTCATTTTGGGCGAATGAGGCGACCGAGGCCGCTGCTACTAAACGGGCCAACACCCATGAAAGTATGTGTAGCCTCGCACAGCTATCGGGACGAGATAGACATTCGCGCTAGCGATGCGACGGATACCGCCAGGAGTCATCGGGCGCATTCCAAACCAAACCAGGGAAAGTCACGCCGGCCTGATCGCGATCACTTCTGCAGAGGCAGTGAACGGACCGTGATACACGGCCTCGACGTTGTTGCCGTCCGGATCCAGAGCGAACGCAGCGAAGTAGCCGGGATGATAAGAACGCTCCCCTGGCGCACCGTTGTCGCGACCGCCCGCGGCGAGCGCCGCTTTGTGGAACGCCTGCACGGCTTCGCGATCCTTCGCCTGAAACGCGAGGTGGACAATCGAAGTCGCTCTGTCCGCACGATCGATCCAGAGCTCGTCGGCTGAAAAGTGCTGCTCGCTTTCGCGAATGCTCTCGCCCCTGCCGAGCGATTCGAGTACAGCTCGATAGAATCGCTTGCTTGACGCCAGGTCGCGCACGCGCAGATGGATGTGGTCGATTAGCCTGCCTCGATAAAACTCCATGGTCATGCCTCCGTCGAGCGTCGCACTCAGTAGCGGATGAGCAACGTCAGAACTCGCGATGGGGACAGAGAGTTCTCGCGCTCCCGCGAGTGCAGCGGCCGGCCGAGCCCAGACAGTCGGTTGTCTGGAGCGGGGGAGACGAAAGATCGGCGAACCTAGTCGAAGGTCGGCGTGAAGCGCCACGCGCTATCCCTGCGCTCACGCTTCGGATACGCGTCAAGTGAATTCACACCAATGCGATTGGTTGCGCTGCGTCAGACGAATTCGACGGGACGTCCAACCGCCATTGTGCGCATGAACTCCTGATCGAGACCGAGGAGCGAGGCTTCCGGCGCAACGCCGAGCGATTCCACCACCTTCGTAAAGAACGCGCGGGCGCTCGCCGCCGCGGCGATGTCGAACACTTCTGCGTCGCTGAAGCCGACGACCTTGAGTCTCTGCACATCTTCACGCGTGACCGACGACGCATCACGTGCGACTTTGCGCGCGAACTTCATCATTTCCGTCTCGGCTGCGGTCAGGCCTGACGGCGCTTCGCCTCTCGCCATTGCCTGCACCTCCTCGCTCGGGAAGAACTCGGTCAGGTTCTTGCCGTGCGCGAGCGAGCACAGGGTGCTGCGCAGCGCATTTGCGGCCGCGAAGGTCACGAGCTCATAGCGGCGCTTGCCCATGGGCTTCTTGATGCCAGCCTGAAGCTGCGCCCACAGCCCCATGATCTCGGGTCGGTAGCAGAAGACTTTTGCATAGTTGGGCACGAAGCCCCAGAAGGAGGCCTGCCGCTCGTACATCGCGCGGACCTGATCGTCGATCTCGTCGTCGGGAATCGTGTCGATGAAGGCCATGGGCTACTGTCCTGATTGCAAGTAGTGGCTGATCTGATGGTAGTCGCCGTAGTCGGCGTAATCGCCGGCAGTGCGATGCGCGCGGAATTCGCCCCAGTTGATCGGGCGGTAGCGCGGCGGATGGCGGTCGTCGACCGTCGAAGGGAGCGGTGCGTAATCCGCGGCGTATGTCGGGTTGAAGAAGAATGGCGCGCTGAAGCGCTCAGCCTCGGCGTTTGCAAGGCCACGATGCAGCGCGGCGCGATAGCGATCGTTCGACCAGACCTGTGCGATATCGCCGAGGTTGACAACGAGCGTATCGGTGCGCGGCTCAACGAGTTTCCATGCGCCATCGTTCAGAACTTCGAGACCGGGCTGCCGATCCTGCAGCAGCAGCGTCAGCGCCCCGGCGTCGGTGTGATGATTGACGCCCAGATAGCCGCCGCTCGCGACGGACACATCCTGGGGGCGTACCGGCGTCGGACACTTCGGATAGTAGTTGAGCCGCAGAAAGCTCGTGTGATCCGGTCGGAAGAGCGTGTCGAGCGAGCCCTCCGGCATGCCGAGATTGCCGGCGAGCACGTGCAGGAGCCTCAGTGCGACCGCATCGCAGGCGTCGTACCAGCCCTGAATGACCGCTCGAAACTGTGGCAGTCCGTCCGGCCACTGCGGGACGAGATAGCCGCCGTCCGGCGGTCCGTAGTCGTACACCTGCTTCCAATCGGGCGTGTGACGCGTCAGCTCGCGATCGTAGTAGCCCCACGAGTTCTCCGCGGTGCGCTGAATGGCTTGCTTGCTGGCGAGAGGCAGCGCGAAGAACTGCCGCATCTGCTGCCTGAGCGCCGTCGTCAGCGCCTCGTCGATGCCGTGGCTCGAGATCTGGAAGAATCCCCACTCGCAGCAGGCGTCGTCGATGGCGCGTCGCGTTGCGGCGCGATCGAGGTCGGCGATATCGATGACGGGAACGCTGTCGCTGCGCATGGGAAGACCTCGCTGGCGAGTGTAGCGCCGCTCGTGACGGCGACAAGGGCCCGCCAGAGTTCGGGGTCGAGCCCCATCCTGCAACTCCGACAATGGGCAACATTTCATAGAAGTTGCCGAGATCCGACTACCTCCTGCGGCGTGCCTTGCAAGGGCGGCTGCTTCCACTGGAGCCGCATGCAACATTTCCGCGGATATTCAGGTTCTCTTCTACTTTGAATCCCGTGGGGGAGGAAGTGTGCAAACTCAAGCGGGTTTCGACCCCTACCAAAGGTCAGGTGTCGACGCTGCATCGCCGTGATACGTTCGCTGACGTCCCTCGTTCCCGCGATCGAGGCCCCTCCTATTCGTGTCGCTGATCCATGAATCCCGAATGTCAGGAAGGAGCAATGAAATGTCTGCCGCCTCAACTTCAAGCAAAGTCGTCGATAACGGTGTAAACGTCGAAGCGCTGCTGGCCGCCCGCGAAGCATTGACCCAGACGCCTGCCGCTGCTCAGTTCAAGTGGCGTGCGAGCTGCAGCTGGGTGAATGGCACGCATAGCCATTCGACCGTGCAGGGCTTCTTCGGCCTCGGCGCCGAGCAGTCGCACAAGACGGAGTTCAGCTATGACGCCGACCACCCAGAGATCTTCGCCTCTGAGGACAAGGCTGCGACGCCCGTCGAGTTGGTGCTGGTCGGCCTCGCGTCCTGCCTGACGGCCGGTGTCGCCGCGGTCGCGCAGAACCGCAAGATCCAGCTACGTTCCGTGAAGGCGACGCTCGAGGGGGGGATGGACATCCAGGGCATCCTCGGTATCGACGAAGACGTGCGCAATGGTTTCGACGGCATCAAGGTCACGTTCGACATCGATGCCGATGCATCGAAGGAAGACATTGCTGCTCTCGTCGCACAATCGCAGAAGCGCTCGGCTGTGTTCGACATCGTTACCAACCCGACCAACGTCGCGGTCGAGGTCCGATGACCCAAGACGTTCTGCGACGCCACGCAGTCGCCGTTGACGTCGTCGTCATCGGCGCGGGCCATTCGGGACTGGCCATGAGCCATGCGCTTTCGCAGCGCTCGATCGACCACGTGGTCCTCGAGCGCGGCGAAATCGCGAACTCCTGGCGGCGCGAGCGCTGGGACTCGTTGCGGCTGCTGACGCCGAACTGGCAGAGCCAGCTGCCCGGATATCGGTGGCAGACCGACGATCCGGACGGCTTCATGACCATGCGGGAGGTCATCGAGTTCGTCGCCGGTTATGCGAGCGCGATCGATGCGCCCGTGAGGACTGAGACGACGGTCACCTCGGTGACGGCGAGCGGCGGCGGTTATCGCGTCATGACCGATCGCGGCGATTGGCAATGCCGCTCGGTCGTCCTGGCGAGCGGCGCGCACAACATTCCGATCGTGCCGGCCGTCGCTGCGACACTGCCGGCGTCGGTCGCAACCTGGACCGCGAAGAACTACCGCAACCCGGAGCAGCTCGATGCGCGTGGCGTCCTCATCGTCGGTGCGTCAGCGACCGGTCTACAGCTCGCCGATGAGATCTGCCGTTCGGGACGCGAAGTGACTCTTGCGGTCGGCGAGCACATTCGCATGCCTCGTACTTACCGTGGCCGCGACATACAGTGGTGGCTCGACGCGCTCGGTATCCTCGATGAGCGCCATGACGAAGTCGAGGCCATCGAGCGTGCCCGCAACATTCCCTCGCCGCAGCTCGTCGGGACGCCGGAGCGCGCGACACTGGATCTGAATGCGTTGACCGCGCGCGGCGTCACGCTCGTCGGGCGCCTGGTCGGCGCGAACGGCGGCAAGCTGCAATTTTCCGGGTCGTTGCGCAATCACTGCGCCATGGCGGATCTGAAGCTCATGCGTCTGCTCGGCCGGATCGATGAATGGATCGACGGCAAAGGTCTGCAGGGAGAAGCGTTGCCCGAGGGGCAGCGACCGGCTGCCACTAAAGTCGAGGACTCGCCGCGTCTCGGTCTTGACCTCGAGCGCGAGCGGTTCGGCACGGTGATCTGGGCCACTGGCTTTCGACCCGACCATTCGTGGCTGCACGTACCGGCGCTGGACCGGAAAGGTCGTTTGCGTCACGAGGGCGGAGTCGTCGACGCGCCCGGACTCTATGCGCTCGGGCTCAACTTCATGCGCCGCCGCAAATCGAGCTTCATTCACGGCGCGGAAGACGACGTCCGCGACATCGCCACGCACCTTGTGGCGTACCTTCAGCAACGCAAGAGCGTGCGCGCCGACGCACCCGATGCGATGGCGCGATCGCAGGATCCTGTGGTTGGCTCACAACCGCTGATCGTGTAGCGGACTCAAAATCTTCGACTGTGCGAGCGGCGGCGGAACGCCGTGCGGCGCCCCATCGATTCCGTCACATCACGTGGGTGTCCAGCAAGAAACCCGATCTTTGAGCACAACGCGTAGTGCGCCCTGGATGTTGATTTCGAGCACGCGGATCGAACTTGAACGATCGATCGGCGAACACGCTGGTTGATCACGCATTGGTGATCGTGGTGATCTGGATCGTGAGATTCAGAGCTCGGCGCGCGGCAAGATCGAACAGCACCGCGTCAAGCTCGCAACCGCAGGTATCAAGCACGTGATCCTGCCAGGTGAGATGAAGGACATCGTCAACCGAGTGATTGAAGCTGAGAAAGTCGCGCAGGCGAAATTGATCAAGCGCAATCGATAGAAGACCAAAATTAACTACAGGTATTGTGCGGGCTCTTCCAGATTCCGCATTCTGTCATTGTCAGCGACGCGCCTGACTGCAACATCATCCGCAGCCTGATTGCTGCACACTGGCGGATCAGGTAACTCTCAACGCTGGAGGCGACCGCCAACATACAAATCGCCGCTCTCTCTGATGCTCCCGAGTCAAGCGCAACTGATAGACATGGTCCCCGTGGAGGAAACGGCTGCACTGTCGCCAAACAAGCGAGCGACGCGTCCAAGCCGCTTCTCGTGGGGAATCCAGCTCACGCCGTGGATCGGCTGCGTACTGCTGATTTGCAGCGGAGCTGCGCTCGCCGCCGACGCTAAGACGCTGTTCGCGCCGTGCGTCGCGTGCCACGGCAGCAGGGCCGAGGGCAACGCCGCGCTGAACGCGCCTGCCATCGCCGGTCAGGATGTGGCGTACCTCGAGCGCCAGTTGCGCAACTTCCGCAGTGAACGTCGCGGCAGCCATAAGTCCGACTCGCTCGGGGCGCAGATGCGGGCCGCCGCTGCAGCCACGCTCGCGGACGACGCGGCCGTCGGAAAAGTCGCCACCTATGTTGCGACGCTTCCGCAGACTTCCGGGGCGGCGCCCGGGCGCGGCGACCTGCGCAACGGCAACAACCTCTACCATGGCAAATGCGGTGCATGCCACGGCGGCGCGGCCGAGGGCAATCCGGCGCTGAAGGCGCCGCGGCTCGCGGGCCTCGACGCCGCCTACATCAAGCGGCAGTTCGCGCACTTCCGCGACGGAGTGCGCGGTACGGACCCGCAGGACGTCCCCGGCCGGCAGATGGCCTTGATGGCCAGGACCCTTCCGACCGAGCGCGACCTCGACGACGTCATCGCGTTCATTCACCAGCAGGGCCGAGCGAAATGATTCGCGCGCTGGTGTTGCTCATGATGGCCATGGGGATGGCTGGCGCAGCCGGCCCGGCGCCAACTGAGTTCACCCTCAATCCGGCTTGCCCGCCGGGATTCGAGAAGACCCGCGCCGGCGTGTGCGAACTGCGCACGCTCTACCAGTTCTACGACTCGCTGCAGGATCGCGGCGTCGGCGGCACGCGCACAGCCCTGCCGCCGCACCGGGACGGGTTCACGCCGCAACAGATCGACCTCGGCCGCTACCTCTTCTTCGACCCGTTGCTGTCAGGCGATGGCGCATTGTCCTGCGCGAGCTGCCATGACCCCGCTCGGGGCCTGTCCGACGGGCGCCCTCGGTCGATCGGCATTCACGGTGCGGATGCGGGCCGCGCGGCGCCGACGCTGTGGAACGTGGCGTTCCTGAAGCGGTTCTTCTGGGACGCGCGCGTGGACTCTCTCGAGGCGCTGGCCCCCGGGCCGCTTTACTCGCCCCGTGAGATGGGCAACACGGCGGCGCAGCTGCTGGCGAGTCTGAACGGCAACGCGACCTACCGTCGCCTGTTCCAGGAGGCCTTCCCGAGCGACGCCGGCCCGGTCACGGAGCGACAGATCTACACGGCGCTCGCTGCTTTCCAGACCTCACTGGTCTCCCTCAACAGCCGTTACGACCGCTACGTCCACGGGCACGACGCCGCACTCTCCGAGCGTGAGATCGAGGGCCTGAATGTGTTCCGCTCGTTTGTCGCGCGCTGTTCCGAGTGCCACACGCCGCCGCTGTTCACCAACGAGCAGATCGCGGTGATCGGCGCGCCGGAGCCCGCCGGTCGGCCGTTCGACGTCGGCGCTGAGGCCATCTTCGGCAGCCCGAAGCTCAAGGGCGGGTTCAAGGTGCCCACGCTGCGCAACATCACGCGCACCGCGCCTTATTCGCACTCGGGAGCGTTCACCGAGCTGCGGGACGCCGTCGAGTTCTACAACAAGGGACGAGGACACGCGACGCCGCAGGGCGTGCCCCTCTATTTGCACTGGCACATCTCGGACCCGAAGCTCACCGATGCTGAGATCGACCGGATCGTGGACTTCCTGGGCGCCTTGACGGACGAGACGTTCCTGCCGAAGACGCCGGCGCAGGTCCCGTCCGGCCTGACGCCGCTGAAACAAGGAGAATGACGATGAAGAAGGGCCTCATTTTGGGATTGCTCGCGGCGGCGGTGGCGTTCGGCGCCGGGACGTACTTGGGCCGCAATTCACAGCAGGACCTCACGATCAGCTCGTCCACGTCGGGGGCCAGCTACAGCGGCGGCTTCAAAGCCGAGGGCGAGGGGGCGGGCGCCGCGACAGCCTCAGGCGCGATCAGATCGGTGGCCGGTCCGGCGCCGACGAACGTCGTGGTCGTGAAGGACGGCGACTCGATCCAGGCGGCGATCAAGGCGGCGCCGAAGGGAACCATCGTCCGCGTGATGCCGGGCACGTATCACGAGACCGTGTACATCGATAAGGACGACATCCGCCTCATCGGCGTCATCGAGGAGGGCCGCCGCGCGGTGCTCGACGGCCAGAAAAAGCTCAACGACGCGATCCTTTACTCGGGCAACAACTTCGTCGCCGAGAACCTCGAGATCCGCAATTACAAGGGCAACGGCATCATGGGGCAGGCCGGCAACAACTTCGAGATCCGCAACAACGTGGTTGTGGACACCGGCGTGTACGGCATCTTCCCGCAGCTCGGCAAGAACGGCATCGTCGAGCACAACATCGTATCGGGGATCGCCGACGCCGCGATCTATGTCGGCATGAGCGAGAACATCCACGTCGCGCACAACGACGTGTTCGACAGCGTCGCCGGCATCGAGATCGAAAACAGTCGCCACGCGATCGTCGAGCACAACTACGTGCACAACAACTCGGGCGGCCTGCTGGCGTTCGTCACGCCGGGGCTGCCGATCAAGACCACGGTCGACGTGCTCTTCCGCAACAACTTCGTGGTGGGGAACAACCACGCGAACTTCGGCGCTCCGGGCTCGACCGTGGCCGGTATCCCGGCCGGCACCGGCATCCTGGTGATGGCCGCCGACGACGTGGTCATCGAGGGCAACGTCATCTCGGACAACAAGGTGGCCGGCGTCATCATCACGGATCACGCCCATGCGGCGAACATCACCGCCGACCCCGAGTCGGAGCCGAACTCCGATCGCGTGAAGATCGTCGACAACGTGATGCTCAGGAACGGCTACGACACCATCAAGGAGGCCAAGGCCCTGATGCTCTCCGAGGGCAAGATGGGCAAGAGCCTCGACATCGTGCGCGTCGGCCCGAGCCCGGGCAGTTGCATCATCAACCGCCACCAGTACGTGAGCGTGGGCGTGGGCGACTTCGCCGAGTGCGACTTCACCAACACCGCGACCACCGTGAACTACCTGCTGCCGCCTGTGCCGCCGCGCGTGATCGAGCCCGGGGAACGCGGCAAGGTCGTGTACCTCGGCATCTGCAGCGGCTGCCACATCTACAACGGCCGCATGATCGGCCCGCCGGTGCAGGTGATCCAGGCGCTGTATATGGACAACCCGCAGGGCCTCGCCGACTACATCGCGCAGCCCGCGAAGAAGCGCGACGACTATCCAGAAATGCCCCCGCAAGACTATCTCGATCCCGAGACGCGCCTGGCAGTGGCGCAGTACATGCTGCAAGTGACCAATTGACCCCTGGAGAGAAAGACAAATGAGTAATCGCAGGAACAGGCTGGCGTACGCTGTGGCCACAGTGCTGGCGGGTACGGGATTCGCGGCCGCCGCGCCCGGTATTGCCGCGGCGCAGGAGGCCGACGTCGCAGGGCCTCGAGGAAATTGTGGTGACCGCGCAGCGCCGCACACAGTCGCTGCAGGACGTGCCCATCGCGATGCAGGTCGTCGACAGCGACGCTGATTACAGACGTCGCTGCAGAAGACCTCGGCGATCTGAACGGCTTCGTGCCGGGGCTGGTCGTGTCGAGCGACAGCCCGACGCAGCCGCGTTATCAGATCCGCGGCATCCAGACGGGCGACTTCGGCGTCGGCACCGACCCCGCGGTGGGCGTGTATGTCGACGGCATCTATGCGGCGCGCTCCGGCGCATCGCTCCTTGCCTTCAACGACATTGAGCGTATCGAGGTGCTCAAGGGACCGCAGGGCACGCTGTTCGGACGCAACAGCGCCGCCGGCGCGATCTCGATCGTCACCCGCCAGCCTTAGAACGAATTCGATTCGTTGATGCGGGTGCGCTTTGGCGAGTACGGCAAGCAGTACTACGAAGGCATGCTCAACACGCCGCTCACTGACAGCGTCGCGCTGCGCATCAACGGCGTCTACAACAAGAGCGACGGCTGGATGAAGGACGCGGCCACCGGCGAGAACCTCATGCCCGAGAAGAACTGGGCCGGGCGCGCGGCGCTCCGATGGGAGCTGTCGGACGACGACGACCGCGACGCTCGCCTGGGACCATGACGACCTGGACCAGCTGGCGCGGCCCGCGATCGGCCTCGTCCCGGTGCAGTCCGGCCAGACGCAAGTCCCGTACCCAGCCGATCCGGCCACCTATCTCGATCCCCGCAAGGCCAAGGTCTACAACGACGTGGTCGGCAACGAGGAATCGCGCCAGCTCGACCAGTTCGACCCTGTTCCTCGACCACTCATTCGGCGGTGCGGACTTCCGCTCCAGCACCTCCGTGGCGGCAATTCGAGACCGTAAACCGCGAGGACGAGGATGGCATCAATCTGATCGCCACGTACTTCGATACGGCGAACATCGAGGACAACGAAAGCTTCTATCAGGAGTTCAAGTTCTCCGGCGCGACGGACAGCATCGACTGGGTGGGCGGCGTGAGCTACTACCGTGAGAAGGCCGACCAGACGAGCGACACTCACACCTACACCGACGGCATCGACACGCTGGGCGCGAACCTCGGTATCTGGGACGGCGTTGGGCCTGCCTTTCCCGCTGTACGGCGGCACCAGCGCCGTTCCTCGAACAGTTTGGCATCCCCTTCAGCATGCTCGGCCTGCCGTGGCGCGAAGCGATGTACAACCACGGCGACTTCGAGGCGTACGCGGCGTTCGGCGACGTGATCTGGCATGTGAACGACCGGACCAACCTGACGGTCGGTCTGCGTTACACGCGCGACACCAAGGAGTTCACCTGGAAGAACGGGCCGCATGAGACGCCCGAGCTCGACCAGATCGTCGCGGGCCTCGCAGCAAGCGGGCTTCTTCGATGTGATCGGGATCCCGGCTGAGGCGTATCGCTTCGCGGACATCATTTTCGCGGTGGACACGCCGGCGGCTGGCGTCACGCGCGAAGACACCTGGAACGACGTGAGCCCGCGTCTCGTGCTCGACTACAAGATCACCCCGAACGTCATGATGTTCGGCTCGGTCGCCAAGGGCTACAAGGCGGGCGGCTACAACAGCGTCGAGGTCGGGTCGGAGTTCAACAACGAGGACGTCTGGAATGTCGAGGCGGGCATGAAGAGCCTGTACCCGGATGCGGGCGTGATGCTGAACGCGTCCGCGTTCAAGTACATCTACAACGACAAGCAGGCGATCGCGCTCGTGAACGATGTCGACGGGTCCGACATCCCGCAGTACGTCATCGACACCAGCGACGAGGAGGCGTGGGGCATCGACCTCGAGGCGCAGTGGCAGCGCAAGCCGACCACTTCACGCTGTACGCCAACCTCGCCTACATCGACGCCACGTACAAGGACAAGCTGACGCGGGGCACGGATCCCATCGACCTGTCGGGCGAGCCGACGGGTGAGCCGTACCTGAGCGCCGCGCTCGGCGCGAGCTACGGATGGGCGCTGGGCGCCGTGGGCGACCTGGACCTGTCCGGCCGCTACGCGTATCGAGGCGAGTCGCGCTGCAACGCGGACTCCGAGCGACAGGGAACCTGCCAGCTCCATTCGAGCTTCAAAGTCGGCGAGGACACGCAGCGGCTCGACCTACGACTGGGCTGGACCAGCACGGACGACAGATACGGCCTGGCGGCCTACGTGACCAACGTGCTGGACGACCAGTACGTGACGGGCGTGAACAACATCACGACCGACACCTTCGGCACGCCGTTCGCGTCGATCTCCGAGCCGCGCATGTGGGGCGTGGAGGCGACGGTCGCCTTCTGACGGACGCTAGACCCAGCGCGCCCGCGATCTGCGGGCGCGCCGGGCGACCGAACGGATTGGGCGAGCAGGGGCCGTTTCCTGGCGGTTGCGGATGGGCATGACCTGATGGAATGCCCACTCACCCCTCAGGAGATCGGAGAGATCGTCGGGTAGTCGCCACCGGCGCCGAGCGAGCCTGCCGCCCCACGCCGGCGGGCTGATCTAAGTCAGGGCCGAACTAACGTTTGTTCGCTACACCTTGCAGGTCCTTTGAAACCTGGAGGCGCCCCATGAAACTGGACTCGAATCGCTCTGAGCGGCGCATGCCGATGGCCGTCTTTTTTCTGATCGGCGTGACGGTCGGATGCCCCTTCTACCTCTTGGCCTTTGCGCTATCGCCCGTGAGCGGTACCTGGCTCAAGTTCGTGATCCCGGCGTTGCCATTCACGGGAATGCTGGCCCTGTGGTTGTGGACCCGGCGAGCGAGCTCGCAAGGTCCAGCCGGCGAGGACAGCCTGCCGATCGAAGCTTAAATTCATCAGCGCCTCTTCGGAGGCGCTGCTTTCTCCCCGCTCCCGAAGGACCACCGCGCTGCGGCGGTGAAGCTCGTGGACAGGCATCGATTTCTGGATGAGCTGACGAATTAGCCGACTCCGCCCGCCGCTGATCACCTATTCACATGCCGAACTGGCGACAGGTGAAGGCGCCGCGCCGCGAGACCCCCGCAAAGAGCGATCGTCCTTGCAGGCGGTCATCGCGGCCACGATCTCTTAGAAGGGTGCGTTCGCGACACGCGTCTGTGGCGCTCGTTGCTGCGACCCCGGATGAATCCGCGCACCGCTCAGTAGCGCTGCCGCCTGCTCATGTGCATCCACGCGCCCAGCCGACGCCTGGACAACCGACACAGACGTCGCACGTCCCTCCGCGCGCGACGAACTGAGCAGAGCTGCTGCACGCGCGTGCCCATCCAACTTTGATTCCACAGGCGATGGGTTCCACTCACTGTGCACATTGCCTGTTACGGACGTTTGGGGCCGACTTGAGCAGTGCAGCCGCCTGCCCCTGCGGATCCCAGAACGCAGAAGACGTGTCCGCAAGAGCGGCGGTCGTCACGAGAATCGCGGGTATCAAGAGTAAACGTGATTTCATGGATTGATCTCCTCTTCAGTTCAGTAATTGCCGATTGCGAATGTGCTGTCTCAACTCTGCGATCGAGGCTCTACGTTATTGAGATGTGTGCAGTGACGGCTCATGGCGCGCTTTCACGGGCTCAAGTCGGAGACGCTGCGAGCAGTGTCAGACGCGCCGGGTGCGCGACGATGAACGTATTGGGGTCGATGCCGCGCGTGCTCCAGCTCTTGGAAACGAGGACTGCCGGGTGTTCACCCAGAGTCTCAGCGACAACGGGCTGCGCCAGCGCCGCGACCATCAGCGCTGCCGCAGAAAGCGGCTGTAGGACTCTCATGTTCATTGCAAACTCCTCTTGAACGGCTTATCGGTGAGTGGGCGCAGTATGATTAGCCGCTCCGAATGGATAAACGCCCTGAGGGCGGAATCACTGTCCGAGCGTGCGGACGATGGACAAGATGCTTGCGCTGCAAACGTTCGCTCGAGTCGTCGAACTGGGTTGGATTAGCGGAGTTGAAATCAATCCACTATCCTCGGTGCCGTGGCCTCGGTGACGCCTGCCGCGGCCATTGCGCGCATCGCGTCCACCACGATCTGAGTGTCGAGATACGCGTGCAGGACGACGACCTTGCCCCAGCGGATCCGGATGGCGTGTGCACCGTCGTTCACATAGGGCGTGCCGTCGGCAAGCGTCGCGTAGTCGCGCCACTCCACCACGACGGTGGTGTTCCACGGCGTTCCGCTGACTGCGATGTGCTTGATCTCGAATCGAAGCCCGGGAAGCACGCGAAACAGCCGCTCGAGCCAGGCGCGAATTCCAGAACGCGTGTGGCGCACGCCGCCGAGCGCATGATCGCCGGGGAAGATGTGCTCGAAGCGCTGTCGGCCATGTGCCGGCGACAGCGTAACCGACATCGCCGCGACCCAGCCCTTCGAAGAGCTTCTCGACC
This sequence comes from uncultured Gammaproteobacteria bacterium, assembly GCA_963723505.1. Taxonomy (GTDB): domain Bacteria; phylum Pseudomonadota; class Gammaproteobacteria; order Steroidobacterales; family Steroidobacteraceae; genus Steroidobacter. Next base: position 373,378 of record CAVRQU010000003.1, on the reverse strand, counting down.
TTTCGGCGCACGATGGCGTGATACATGAGCGTTCCTTTCAGGTTGAATTACTATCAGTCATGGCCGTGCTGATGATTCCGGGCTCATCTAGATGAGGCCGTGACCACGCCAGATTAGGAAAAGGCCCGCACCCACGATTACGTCGATGACGACGCACCATGGCACGTACCAGGCCGGAATGGCGACGAGCTTGAGGCGGAAGCGATTGTGGTGTGCGAAGTCCCACAAGGCGTGTGCCAAGTAAGCGAGCGGAAGCAATACGGGCCATACGCAGAAGACCGAGAACGGCCGGTGAGCGCAAAACAGGCCTGTAACGTTGAACTCAACGAGTTGATCGCGCGGGCGAGCCGTTCATCACCGCAAAGCCAAAGTAGATGCCCGCGATCAGTGCGATGACAACCGCTGCGTAACCGACTGAGCCTTCCGGCGGCAAGAAGACATGCGGCGCCAAGGTCGCTACGCCCACGGCAATGCCTGTGAGCACCGGTCTTTCAGCGAACATGGAACGACTGGCCATGCGCGAGCGGACGAAGTTCTGTGGAGGGCTGACGAAATCATAACCGGCTCCATCGAGGGCGTTGAACGGTGCGGCCGGCGCTCGGATGGAGAGCCAGCCGCCTTGCTTTACGATTGCAGGAACGCGAGGAGATCGTTGTTGAGACGCTCTTTGTGCGTATCGGTGATGCCGTGCGGACCGCCTTTGTACTCGATGAACTGTGCGCTCTGCACCAGGCGCTTCACAGACCGCGCCGAAGCGTCGATCGGGACGACTTGATCGTCGTCGCCATGGATGACGAGCGTGGGCTTATCGAAGCGCGCGAGATCCTCCGTGAAGTCCGTCGCCGAAGCGGCGATGCAGTCGGTAAGCGTCTGCGTCCGGCCATCATGCCTTGCAGCCAGAAGCTCTCGACCAGGCTCTGGTCGACTGCGCTGGTGCGATTGAAGCCGAAGAACGGGCCGCTCGCGATGTCGCGATAAAGCTTCGAGCGGTTGGCGATGCTTGCCGCGCGGAATCCATCGAACACCTCCATCGGCAGGCCGGTCGGATTGCGCGGCGTGCGCAACATGATCGGCGGCACGGCGGCGATGAGACCGATTCTGGCGACACGGCTCGTACCGTGGCGGCCGACGTAACGCGCGACTTCGCCGCCGCCGGTCGAGAAACCGAAGAGCGAGACATTGCGCAGGTTCAGATGCTCGATGAGCTGCGCCAGATCGTCGGCGTAATGATCCATGTCGTTGCCTTCCCACGGCTGCGACGAGCGGCCGTGCCCGCGGCGATCGTGCGTGATGACGCGATAGCCTTTGGAAGCGAGGAAGAACGCCTGGCTTTCCCAGCTATCGGCGTTGAGCGGCCACCCGTGGCTGAGAATGACGACCTGGCCGTCGCGCGGGCCCCAGTCTTTGAAGTAGATAGTGACGTCGTCGCGCGTTTTGAACGTGCCCATGTGAATCTCCTGTCGTGTTGCTGCGCCTGCGCCTGCAGCCGCGCCGAGGACGGCGACGGCGCCAGCGCCCAGAATCACGCCGCGGCGCGATGTGTTGAAAAGGTCGTTGGTCATGACAGTGCTCCTTTCTGCGGCTGAGTCGGCTCAGGCGACGGGCGGGCGGTCGGCGTCGGGCGCCCAGCCGCCGTGGAAGCCGAAGGGCACGCGAACGGGCAAGCGGATCGTCGCGAGCGGCTCGCCCGCGAAGTCCTGGGCATCCAGGATGACGACGTCGCTCAGCTCGCGCTCGGGATCGTAGACGTAGGACATGATCCAGCCTTCGTCCTCGGCGACGGCGCCTGGCTTGCGCACGAACACGGGTTCGGACGTCATGCGTCCGCGACCGTAGTCGTGAACCTCGGTCGTCCCGCGGCGCAGGTCGTGCTTCATCGCCGGGCCGAAATCGACCTGGTCGCCCCAGTAGGCGGTGTAGATGTAGCGATAGTCCTGTCCGCCATGACGTCCGTTGATGCGCGGGAATTCGTTGCCGCGATCGTCCAGCACGGTTTCGGTCAAGCGCCCGGTCGTGCGGTTGAGCGTCCAGCGCACCAGGATCGGCGCGCCTTCGTTGGGGCCGTTCTGATCCGTGCGGAACATGCTCGGGTGCTTGATCAGGTCGATGATGGTGAGTCGCCGTCGTCATAGGCGTTGGCGAAGTGGAAGGCGAAGCAGCGCGGCGCCTCGAACCACTGCAGCCGCGAGACGTCGCCGTCGCGCGGCAAGAGCCCGATGCGGGAAGGCCGGCGCTCGTCCCAGAGCCACGGGAATTGCGTGTGCGCGCCCTCCGGCTGGAACGTCACCGGGAAGTCGGGGACGATGATGTACGACTGCGTGAACGCCATGTCGTGGATGAGCGGAATGTGCGGCAGGTCGATGCGCGCCTTGGTCGTTGCGCGTCCGTCGCGGCCGACCGAGATGTAGCGCACCGGCTGGAACGGCTCGTAGGCCAGCGCATGTTGCTCGCCCGTGACCGGATCGAACTTCGGGTGGCCGGTGAAGCCGGCTTCGAGCGTGCCGTCGAAGTCGGTGCGCCGCACGCTCTCGAGCTCGTAGTCGAGTTCGACCGGAAGGCTGCCGGCTTCGACGACGGCGCAGAGCTTGCCGGCGACCCTGGTGAGGTTCGTGTTGACGTTGCTGTCGCGCTGGCCTTCGCCAGGCCCGGGGATCGGCTCGAGGCGCCGGACCTTGGCGGTGTGTTCATCGACGACGAAGCGACTGCGGAACCATTCCGCCTTGCCGTCGCGCAACCTGAGCCGTGCGCCATGCCGGCGCCCGCGAACCAATGGTGGCCGATCAGCCAGAGCGGGTGCGGCTCATCGACGGGGTTGGGGCCGATCCGGAGGAAGCGCCCGTTCAGCGCCTCGGGAATACGGCCGATCACCTTCAGGTCGAAGGCGGTGACCTCGTTCATGAGCGGCGCGAAGTTCCCGGCGACATACGGCGCGCCGGTGCTGTTCGCCGAGGGAAGTGTCGACTGCAGTCAAGTTCCATGATCGTCTCCTGTGCATCGAGTTGAGAGCGTCATCGTTTGCGGCTCAGCGCAGCAGGAAGTTCAGGACGAAATCGGTGAGTCGGCCTAACGGCGCCCGCATCAGGCCGGCGGAGTTCCATCGCGACTGGATGAACACACCCTTCGCATGGCTGAGCGCCAGGAAGCCTTCCTCGCCGTGATAAGCGCCCATTCCGCTCGTAGCCGATGCCGCCGAACGGAAGATCGTCCTGGGCGTAGTGCAGGAGCGTGTCGTTGACTGTCGCATTGCCGCTCGTCGTGCGCTCGAGCATCTGGCCGACGACCCGCGCGATCGTCGCTGAACACATAGAGGGCGAGCGGCCGCGGTTTCGCATTGATGCACGCGATCGCGTCCGAGCGCCTTGTATGGAATGATTGGGAGGATCGGACCGAAGATCTCCTCCTGCATGACGGCCATGTCCGGCGTTGCGCCGACGATGAGCGTAGGCGGCAGCTTGCGGGCGCTCGCTCGCGCCCGCGCGCCGCGCCGATCTCCAGCACTCTGGCGCCCTTCCGCCTTGCGTCCTCGATCAGCGCCGTCAGGCGGTCGTAGTGCCGCTGACTGATGATCGCTGAGTACGCTTTCGTCCGCTGCGCCGGCGGGATAGGCCGCGCGCGCGGCAGCGTCGAACGCGGCGACGAATGCGTCGACGTTGCTGTCGTGGACCAGTGCGTAGTCAGGCGCGATGCAGGTCTGGCCGGCGTTGCTCAACTTTCCGTAGACGATCGACCTGGCGGCGCGCATCGGCGAGTAGCCCCGGTCGATGATCACCGGCGACTTGCCGCCGAGCTCGAGCGTCACGGACACCAGGTTCGCGCTGGCCGCCCGCATGACGGCGCGCCCGACGCTCGTGCTGCCCTGTGAACACCAGGTGGTCGAAGGGCAGCGCGGCGAACGCTTCGCCGACGTCGGATCCGCCCGTCACGACCGCGACCTGCTCTTCCGCAAACAGCTCGCGCACCAGGGCGACGATCAACTCGGACGTCTTCGGCGTGTGCTCGGAGGGCTTCACCATCGCGCGATCGCCGGCGGCGATTGCGGTGGCGAGCGGCGTGAGGCAGAGGCTCGCGGGGTAGTTCCATGGCGAGATGACGCCGACGATGCCGAGCGGCTGAAGCACGACCTTTGCGGTCCCCGGACGGAAGTGCATCGCGACGCGCCGCGCGCGCGGACGCATCCAGCGCCGCAGGTTTCTGCGCAGATAGTCGATGCCCTGGACGGTGGGCATGATCTCCATGATGGCGGTCTCGTAGGCGGACCGATGGCCGAAGTCAGCCTTGATCGCAGCTTCGAAGTCCCGGCGGCGCGCAGGAAGAATCCCCTGTCTTGAGCTTCAACAGGTCCGACTCGGCGCCTTTCCAGCGAGGGCGAGCCTTCGCGCAGAAGGGCCTCTCGTTGTGTGGCGAGGACCGACCAGAGGCGGGTTTCTTTGGCGACGGTGAAGCCAGCGTGCGCGTCGCCGGTCGGTTTGCTCGTCTTGGCAGGGTCTGTCATAGGCGATCCCTCTTTGAGTTTCTTGCTCATAGCGGCTTGTCATCTGTGTCCGCTGCAGGATCGCCGCTCGGCATGGCCGGGGCGAGTTCAGCTTTGTGAAGTGGCTTGAAATTCCGTGAAGTGACGCCGCGCTTCAGTTCGGCGCACTTGCGCCGGCGCGGGCGTCGATCTCTGGATCAACGCGCGTGCAGTTCGCAGGTCGAGCGTTTCAAAGCCTTCCGTGAACCGTCCAGTATGTCTCGGCCAACGGCTCTCTGGCTTCCGACAGGCGCGCCTGCTCGAGACGCAGACGCGCCTGAGACTTGACACCGTGCGCAACCGCCATGACAGAGCGCCTTGCGCGTCGGCCATATCCAGCTAGGCTTGAAACGCCCGCTCCGCGGCAGCCATCTCACCGGCCCGCGCCAGGATCACGCCGCGAATGCGGAGAAATTCCGGCATGTAGACAGCGGACTGCCGCTCAGGATCCGGATTGAAGTCGTCGAACAGTTGCAGCGCTTGCTCAACGCGACGCGCCCGTCAACCGACCCTTTGGCGAGGCAGCACGTCAGCCAGGGCGTGTAGATCTCATAGCGTCCTTCACGGAGGCGGCGCAGATATTCCTGGAGATTGCTCATTCCCACGAGCGTGTCGCCACGTTGGCGTTGGAGCTCGCCGTGAATCGCCATCGCAAACCATTTGTACGGCAAATACCCGTGCTCGCTCGCTATCGCGAGGAAGCGCTCGATGTAGTCGTCAGCCGTCGCCCAATCGCCGCACAGACAGTGGACGCTGACGCCCCACGTGAGCCCTAGACATGCCGTGATTGGATCCTTGTGTGCGTCCTTACCGTTGGCATCGCGCTCTGGTTCTTGAGCAGCCTGGTCAGGGTATCCCAGGAGCCAGAGCGTACGCGCAATCAGCACTTCGGCGGCGCGATGGAAGCCGTAGAAATTGGTTACCGCGCTGGCGCCAAGCTCTGCGTCGCGGACTGCGATCAGATAGCGATGCGCCGCTGTGAGATTGCCCTTGAGGTGGTGGGCCAGGCCCAGCATCCCCTGGGCCGCGACGATCGGCGCGATGCCGCCGAGCCGCGGGGCAATTCTCGCGGCGTGTTCCGCAATCTGGAAACAATTCATCGACTGCGCCGATGCGGCGGTGGTAATCATCATGCTGTTCAGCAGGCGAAACTCGTGCAAAGGATCGCCTAGTTCTTCCGCGATTCGAAGCGCACGTTCCAGCGCCTCGCGCGCGGCGCCAGTATTGCCCGCCGTGATCATCGTCGCGTGCCCAATGGCGGCTTGAAGGGCCATCTCCTGGAGTGAGCCGGCGCGCTCGGGCGACAGACTTTCCAGACTGCGTTCGGACTCAGCGGGCCGGCCTCTCGGCCAGCATGCCGAGTCGCAGGAAAAGCTCGCAGGCAAGTGGCCAACCCCAATCCGATCTCGGCGGCACCTTCGTTTGAGAAGGCCCACTCGAGGGCTGCGCGGATGTTGGCGGTGTGCTCCACCGGAGCAGCGGCGCACATCGGTCGAGCGCGTCAGCCAATCGAGATAGTAACGTGCATGACGACGATGCACCTCTCCGACCATGCCAGTTTCGAGCAAGTTTGCGCTGGCATACGCCCGCGTCGTATCGAGCAGGCGATAGCGCGGCTTCTGTCCGCTCGTATCGACCGCGACCAACGACTTCAGGACGAGCTGTTCCAATGCTTCAATGACTTCATCACTCTCGCCCGCCACTCCACGAGCTTCGTCCATATCCGAGCCGCCGACGAACACATACAGACAATTGTCGCAAAACATCGCGCTCGCGCTCGTCGATGAGGGCATAGCTCCAATCGAGCATGGCGGTGAGCGTCTGATGCCGCGGAGGTGCGGTGCGCTGGCCCCGCCATGTGAGCTTCATGTGGCTATCGAGCAAGTCAGCCGTCTGGCGTAGGCCGTACGTGCTGACGCGGCTCGCAGCCAGCTCGAGCGCGAGCGCGTTGCCGTTGACCCTGCGGCAGATATCTCCGACGATGCCGGCGTCCGCATCTTTGAGTTCGGCGCGATATCCGCCCGCGACGGTGCGTTCGCAGAAGAGTTGTGCGGCGGAAAAGACCAGCAAGTCGGATGCCGTAGCGATCACGCCCTCGGGCGGGAAGCTCAATGGTTCGAGTGGGTAGACATGCTCGCTTTGCGCCCTCAATGGTTCGCGGCTGGTCGCCAGGACGGCGACGCCCGGCGCCTGGCGGATCATGCTTTCGGCCAGGGCCGCGGCGTCGCCGATGGTGGTCTCGCAACTGTCGAGCACCAGCAGCATCTCGCGGGCACGGATGAAATCGACAATGACGGCAGTGGGTCTCTGGCTCTGGCGATGAGCTCGAGAGCGGAGGCCAGTGTATCAGCGACAGTGTGAACGCCAATGTTCAGGCTGAGGTCCACGAAGCAGACGCCGTCTGCAAACGCGTGCGCATGCGCACTTGCGATGGCCAAGCCCAGCGTCGTCTTGCCAACGCCGCCGGGGCCATGAATGGTGACGAACCGATGCTCGGCGATAAGTGCAGCGATGGCGCTGATGTCGTTGTCGCGCCCGATAATGCGCGTCAAACGTTGGGGCGGGGCGCCAGCCCAGCAAAACGATGCGCGGGACGACGGCCCCACCAAGGGAGGCCACGAAAGGAGTAGCCTCGGCCCGGGACGTTGACGATGTAACGCGCTTGATCGTGCCCATCGGCAAGTACCTTGCGAAGTCCGGCGACATGGACATGAAGGCTGCTCTCTTCTGACAGCGACATCCGGCCAAAACTCGCGCAAATAGCTCTCGCTTGGTGACGACTTCTCCGGCGCGCTCGACGAGCGCAAGGAGGATGTCGAACTCGCGGCTGCCGATCTGGACGGTGTTCTGCCCTTCAGCAGCTGGCGTTCGGCTGGGAAGAGCCGAAAAGGGCCGAACTCCGTACAATCACTCCGCGTGCTCATCTAGGCCGCCACATGAGCCACATCGCCTCGATGGCGCGGTGATGGTTCTCCAAACGGCTTGGAGCAGCGGCATTCCATGCGCGCGTCCGATGCGCCATAACAGGGCGCTGAACTAGATGCCTCAATTCTCCAGATGAAGCGGTGTGTTCATACGTTACCGTAGCGCTCAGAAGAGAAGATGTCGCAGAAAGGGCGCCTGTCACAAATTAGTCCGCCGCGGGTCGCATTTCGGCTTTCGCGCCGCGGCAAGGTGCAGAAAAAAGAACCGGACCAGATGGCAGGCGGGCTCGCGCCCGGCACTCGCTGGCGCCGAGCTGCTGCTGCGGCGCACGAAGGCTTCTCGCGCTGCGGAGTTCGAAGGAACGTTCATGCGCCACTAAGGAACACGAACAGGAGTAGTCTCGTCTTGCCGCAAACGTTCGCGCCAACGATCCCGTCGATTGAGTGTCGAACTCCAGCGCCGAATCGCGATGCAGCGCAGGTTTAAGAGTCCGGCTCAATCGGCGTTGACGCTCGCGCGGCCCTTCTCGCGAGGCTACACGCATACCATCCTGGGCCTGCTGCTGCTGGTCTACACGTTCAACTTCATCGATCGCACGATCATCGCCACGCTGGGTCAGGCGATTAAAGTCGACCTCAAGATCACGGATGCGCAGCTCGGACTGATACAGGGGTTCGCGTTCGCGCTGTTCTACACGCTGCTGGGATTGCCGCTCGCTCGTTTGTCCGAGCGGTACAACCGCGTCACGATCGTCTCTGTGTGCCTCGCATTATGGTCAGGCATGACTGTGTTGTGCGGCAGCGCGCATAGCTTCCTGCAGTTGTTCTTGTACCGGGTGGGAGTAGGAGTCGGCGAGGCGGGCTGTGCGCCGCCAGCGCATTCACTAATCACTGACCTTTATCCAGCGAGCGCTCGCGCGACGGCGCTCTCGATCTTTTCCTTCGGCATTCCGCTCGGCACGATGCTCGGCGCCGTGAGCGGCGGGTGGATCGCGCAGAACATCAGCTGGCGCGTCGCGTTGGTCGTGGTGGGCCTGCCCGGTGTGTTGTTGGCGATCATCCTGAAGCTCGTGGTTCGCGAACCTGCGCGCGGCATGGCCGAACCAGGCGGAGCGGAAAGGCATCTGGATATGCCGCCGATCCGCGCCGTCGCGAAGAAGCTTTTCGGCGCCTCGTCGTTCGTTCACATCACGATCGGCGCCACGCTCACCTCATTCGTTGGCTATGGCGCAGGAACCTTCGCGCAACCCTATTTCATCCGCATGTTCCACCTCAGTTACGCGGAGGTCGGACTCGTGTTCGGCGTCCTCAACGGAATCTCCGCAGGCGTGGGCACGATCCTGGGTGGCGCGCTCGCCGACTGGGCCGGCAAACGCAAGGCGAAGTGGTACGCCCTGATTCCGGCCACCGGCGTGCTGCTCGCAACGCCTTGCTACATCTATGCGTACACGCGCGAGAGGTGGGCGTTCGCGGCGTGGCTGCTGCTGCTGCCCGGGCTCTTCCACTACTCCTATATCGGTCCGACGCTGGGAGTGATGCACAACCTCGTCGAGCCTCGCATGCGGGCCACCGCGACGGCCCTCTTTTTCCTGGTGCTGACCCCGATCGCGCTGGGAATCGGGCCGTATTTCACCGGCACAGCAATCGACCTATTCAGCGGTTATTTGTTTGCGAAGACCGGCTTTGGCGATTTCACCAGCACATGCCCCGGCGGTGTCGCTCCCGCAGGATCGAGCCTCGAGCTTGGCAGAGCCTGCGCGGAATCGCTTGCGCTAGGCACGAGGTACGGACTGGTCTTCACGATGCTGATCTTCATCTGGGCATCGCTGCACTACCTACTCGCCGCACGTCGTGTGTCGAGCGATCTCGAGGTGGCACAGTCCACTCGACTTGGCTGAACGTGTGCTCCTAGCCGGAAGCGCGGTTGCGTCCATTCACGTTCTTCGTTCTAAGAATGAAGTCTGTGAGAGCAGATGAAGCCTGTGGACAGGCATCGATTTCTGGATGAACTGACGAATTAATAGCCGACTGCGCCCGCCGCTGATCACCTATCTATGTAGTTGGCCTGATCGCCGGTTCTATTCGCACAGGAGGTGCGATGGGTTACGCACGGAAGGCGCTCGTGTCCTTGAACGACACCCCGTACTACCACGTGGTTTCTCGTTGCGTACGCCGCGCGTGGCTGTGGGGATTCGACGAGTACGCAGGCAAGGATTACTCGCACCGCAAGGACTGGACTGTCGACCGGCTGTCACTGCTTGCGTCGATTTTCACCATCGACATTTGCGCCTATGCGGTGATGTCGAATCATTATCACCTCGTGTTGTTCGTCGATCAGCTGCGTGCCCAACAGCTGACTCAGCGAGAAGTGGTCGAGCGCTGGACCCAGTTGTTTGGTACGCCCACGGCGATCGCGCGTTGCCTGAGCGGTGAAGCAAGTGAGGCCGAGCGAGAACTCGCCGAGTCGATGATCGAGCTGTGGCGTTCGCGCTTGTATGACATCAGCTGGTTCATGAAGTGTCTGAACGAATATCTGGCTCGGCGGGCAAATGCGGAGGACAACTGCACTGGCAAGTTCTGGGAAGGCCGATTTAGATCGCAGGCGCTGCTCGATGAAGCCGGCTTATTGACTGCGATGGCGTATGTGGATCTCAATCCAATTCGCGCCGGAATCGCCAAGACGCTTGAGGAATCTGAGTTCACATCGATCTACGAGCGAATCCGCAAATTGAAGGGTAGGGAGCTCGACGCGGAGGCAAAGGACAAGCGGAAGGCGCCGCTACGACCCTTCGCCTCGCGCGGTGGCGACAAGGCTGCGATTCCTTATGGCTTCGATGACTACCTGGCGCTCGTTGATTGGACCGGTCGCGCCGTGCGTGCTGACAAGCGGGCATCCATCGATGATCGACTCCCGTCGATCGCGCAGCGACTCAACATCGATTCCGAAGCATGGCTGCGCGCGATGCGGCCGCACGGCAATGTTTTTGGTCGGGCAATGGGGCGGCTCGATCACCTCCGACTGCACGCCAACACACTTGGCCAGTCCTGGGTACGTGGGCTTCAAAGCGCTCGCAAACTGTACGCATGAGCATTGATATCGTCCGGCAGTGGTGCGAGTGATTTTCTGCTGAGTTCCAAACATCAAGATCGCGTGCAGGCAAACCGACCGCTCGCGCGATTTAGCGGTCCCAGCAAATGGGTGCGTGTCCAGTCGTGCATAAAGTTCATATCCCAGCAAATGGGTGCGTGTCCAGTCGTGCATTCCCAGCAAATGGGTGCGTGTCCAGTCGTGCATCCAGTCGTGCATACAGTCGTGCAGATTTCGATGTGGCTCGTTCATCAAGAACAGATCGATGGTGAGGGGTACAACCGAAAAAACGAAACCTGCATGTCAGGGCGCAAGCCGCCGGAACTCCGAGGTCCAGTTCGTCTCCCACGTCTTGCCGCCGTCGTACGAGTACCCCTGCCGCCAGCGAGCAGAGGTGGCTGTGATGTCAGACCAGGTGAAGCGCACAGGGACCGGCTTGCCGTCGACCATATCCTGGCCGTAGAACGTACCTATGCGGTCGGCGAAACGGCCCTTCGCAGGCGGATCGAGCGGGCCTGATGGATAGCGGCTGTCGAGCCACCAGATCGACCACTCGCGAGTTTTCCGATCGTATGAGCGCAGCGCGATTGCGTACGAAACGCCGCCTGGCCTATTGAAGACGTTTTCTTCGAGGCTGGCGGCGCCGTTCATCATCGAGCGATTGACGGTTGTGCCGTCGATCTCTATCCAATCGTGATCGCCCCGCTTGATTCGATGGTGTACGCGCCACTCGCCGACCTCGAAATCGAAATCGTGCGCATCGTGCAGATCGGCCGCAACCTGCGCCGGCTTGGGCGTTTCCTTGACGCGTGTGAGCTCCATGATCCAGTTCGTCGCCCACGTCTTGCCGTCATCGGCGCTACTTGCCTGCTCCCAGTGGGCTGTGCTCGGCGTGATGTCCGACCACTTGAGCCTGCCGATCATCGGTTTGCCGTCCTGCTCGTACTTTGCGTAGAAGCGACCGATGCCGTTCTCGAAACTACCTTGCGCGGGCGGATCGAGCGGGCGGCTGGGATACCGTCCATCGAGCCACCAGATCGACCACTCGCCGGTCTTCTGATCAAAGGAGCGCAGTCCAATGGCGCGATAGGCGCCATCCGGTGAGTCGAACGTATGCTCTTCGACGTTCGCCGAGCCGTTCATGATCAGCCGAAGGCTACATGTGCCGTCGAATTCCACCCATTTCCTGCTAACGGCGCTGATCCGCCGGTGGTGCACCCGCCATTCGCCGACGAGGAAATCGAAGCTGTGCACGCCGCTCAGGTTGATTCCAGCTTGCTCAGGCTTGGGCGCTTGCTGCGCCGATCGTGCGGCGGCGACTGCGCTGAAGGCCGCCACCACGCTGGCAACGAGCTTGATGCAGAAGCTCTTCTTCATGTGGACGTCGCCGGTTTTCGATGGAGAATCAGAGTGAGCAAGGTGCACGCAGTCCGCACCAGTCGCTAGCGCCATTTATGCGCCGTCCGTAGGGCCACTGCATGGGAGCCTTGGCGAGGCTACTGCAGTGACAGGTGGTAGCGGTCAACCGGATGCCCGATCGTGCGCGAACTACCCGGCGGGAAAGTCGATCTCGTGCCCGGCGAAGACGGGAGTTAATGGGCGACGTCGAGCGCGAGAATCTGCGGACTCATGGTGTTCCTCCTTCGGTGGTCAATGGTGGCGGCTAAACGCGGGTAACTGACGGGTCTCGAGGTGCGACTCGAACGCGCGGTCTCTGATGATCGGACCTCCTTCGGTCGGATAGCATGGCCAACCCGCGGGCGAACGAACGCTCCTGCAATGAAGGCCTGAACGATGCGCTATACGATTCTTACCGGCGCTCTGTTGAGCGCAGTTCTGATCGGCGGTTGCACGGATCGTGAGGCGCCTGCGGCGCCTGTGCCGACGGCGAAAGGTTTCTGCAAGCCTGGACAAGGCTGTTGGCCGGCTTCTTCCGACTGGGAACAGTTGCGATCGAGTCTCACGGGGAGGCTCGAGCAGCCGCAATCTCCGTTGCAACCGTGCAGGGCCGACGCAGACGGCGAAGCCTGCGCCGGCGTGATGCGCGACCTGAAGAATCCGTTCGCGATTCAGGATCTCAGCGGCGGGACGCAATCGATGGGCTGGCTCGATGCGTGGGAAGCCCAGCCGAGCGCCTACGCGGTCGTTGCGAAGAACGCGCAGGACATCGTTGCGGCCGTCAACTTCGCTCGGGCGCATCGGCTGCGGCTTGTCGTCAAGGGCGCCGGTCATGACTATCTGGGCCGCTCGAACGCCGCCGATTCGCTGCTCGTGTGGACGCACGAGATGCGCAAAGTAACGAGCACCGATTCGTTCGTCGGTGAAGGCTGCCCCGCATCTCAAGCGGGCGTTCCCGCCGTCACCGTCGAAGCCGGCAGCCGATGGCTCGATGCGTACCAGGATGTGACGGGAAAGCATCATCGCTACGTGCAAGGCGGCGGCTGCACTTCGGTCGGAGCTGCTGGCGGCTTTCTGCAAGGCGGCGGTTTCGGGAGTTGGTCAAAGCAGTACGGCACGGCGGCTTCCAACATGCTGGAGGCCCGTATCGTCACGGCGGACGGTCGATTGCTCGTTGCCAATGCCTGTCAGAACCAGGACCTGTTCTGGGCCTTGCGTGGCGGCGGCGGCGGAACGTTCGGCGTCGTCGCGCAGGCAACGCTGCTAACGCATCCGCTGCCCACGCATCTGGGGTTTATCCGCGGCAGCATCACCGCGAAGTCCGACGCGGCGTTCGCCGAGTTGATCGAGCGGTTCATCGCGCTTTACCGCGAGCAGCTGAACAACCAGCACTGGGGTGAACAGATCCACATCGATAGCGACAACGCTTTGGGTCTTTCGATGAGCTTCACGGGCATCAGCGCCAGCGAAGCGGAGACGGCCTGGCAACCGCTGCTTGCCTGGTTGCGCGAGCGTCCGCAGATCTACACCTTTACTGCCGATTTCATCGAAGCGCCGCCCGAGAAGATGTGGGATCACGAGTTCATCGGGCAGCACTTCCCGGCCGCGCTCGTGCGTGACCGACGCGAAGGGGAAACGCAGGATCATTTCTGGTGGGCAGGCGACGGCGAGCAGGTCGCCACCTACTGGTATGCGTATCAATCGCGCTGGATTCCGCTCGCGCTGTTCGACCCGCCGCAAGCGAAATCGCTCGCCGCCGCTCTCTTCCAGGCGTCGCGCCATTGGGAGGTGGGACTGCACTTCAACAAGGGACTCGCCGGCGCGTCAGCCGATGCGGTGCGGCGCGGTCGCGAGACCTCGACAAATCCCGCTGTCTACAGCGCAGCTGCGCTCGCCATCATCGCTGCGAGCGCCGAAGGCTATCCTGGTGTCGCGGGCCGCCAGCCGAATCGCGCCGAAGGCGAAGAGCAACGCGCGCAGGTGACTGCAGCGATGCGGATCATTCGAGATGCGACACCCGGTGCAGGGGCCTACGTGAACGAAGCCGACTACTTCGAGCCGGACTGGCAACAATCATTCTGGGGCGAGAACTACCCGAAGCTGGTGCAGATCAAACGGAAGTACGATCCCGACGGCCTGTTCACGTGCCATCACTGCGTCGGCAGCGAGTAGCGCACAAACTCATTGAATGACTTGGTCGGGGTGAGGGGATTTGTACTGTCCCTGCGGTGCGGATGCGTCTTCGCGTCAGGTAGAAAATGAGAAGGCGTTGAAGGCGCTCATTCGCGCCGCCGTGGCGCTGAACACCTCAGTGCGAGCCCCCGTCCGTTCTCAGGCGAGATCAATGGGAGCCGGGAGAGCGTCGTGAAACCGGTTGAGCGATGCAAGCCGGTCGATTACCCGGGTGAGGGCACGACTGCTTTCCGAACTGACGAGCGAGAAATCCCGTTTCCGCCCGGAGAAGATGGGCGTGCGCTGCGACAACGTAAGAGTTGCCATCGTCGCAGCCTCGTGAAGACCGATGCGGATGCATGCGGAACCTGTGCGAAAGCAACATCGTTGGAAGGGTACGCATCGTGCGGGCGCCGTGGTTGGATTGCGCACAGGTGCGCCGCCGACGCAACGGAGGCCTTATGAGCCTCCAGCCGCGCACCTGAAGACGTTTCGCGACGCGCGCGAGTCCTCGCAAGGTTCGCGCGCGGCTGCGCGGATCTCACCGCTCCTTGTGAGCGCTTCCAGGAGGTGTCGTCATGACGCAGAGACTCATTGCAGTAGCAGTTGCAACCGTCCTATCGATCGGCCTTGCGATGGCAGATGACAAGTCGATGAAGAGCACGGACGCGACATTCAAGTCGCTGGACAGAGATACCGACCAGCGCCTCAGCAAAACCGAAGCCGCGGGAGACAAGATGCTGACCGAGCATTTTTCTGCGGTCGATGCGGACAGCGATGGTTACCTTTCCAAGGGTGAGGTCACCGCGCATGTGAAAGATATGGAAGCGAGCAAAGCGAAGAAGGACTACTAGTTCAAGGCGACTGTTCAGCCGATGCGCACTCGCTCGCTCCGAGCATCGAGAGCGAGCGAGAAAGGCCGTGGCGCATGTTCACCCCCGCAGAGCTCTCTCGTAGGCGTGAGCAACGTACACGGGAGCAAAGTCGAAAGCCTTGGCAAAATCGAGCGTCTGCGTCCTTTGACGGCAGCGCGAGGTTCTTCTCGCGATCCTTCCGGCGCACGTCCTGTGAGCCACGGTCAGGCTGGCAGATGGAATCTGAGTCATGCGGAATGCTCTGATCGGGGCCGCCGCCACACATCATCGCTCAGACCGAGACAGTGGGGACGTATCAGCGCTGACCTCTGTCGGCGCTGATTAGCGTCAGGCTCGCCCGCAGGCGCCGTTAGCGCCGCAACAGCGGCAACTACTGTAGGTTGACGGTTCTCCAAATGGGACTGTATTGTCTGTATGGGACATGACGATCCCGGCCGCGCCCCAAAAAACCAGCCATGAATCCACGTGTGTCGACGGCATTGATTGCCCTGTTCGTTTCACTGGCTGCGTCGGCGGCGGACATCCCTGGTCCCAGCACGCCGCCCGGTCCCATGCCAGAAACGGGGACGACGCCCTCGCAGGCGCCGGTCGAAACCGCGCTTACCCGGAGCGATCTGGAAGCCTGGCTCGATGGTTTCCTGCCGTACGCGCTGGCCGATGGCGACGTTGCCGGCGCAGTCGTGGTCGTCGTCAAGGGCAGCGAGACGCTCCTGCAGAAGGGCTATGGTTATGCGGACGTCGCGGCTCGAAAGCCGGTCGACCCCGAGACCACGATGTTCCGCACGGGCTCGGTGTCGAAGCTCACGACGTGGACCTCCGTGATGCAGCTCGTCGAGCAGGGCAAGCTCGATCTCGATGCGGACGTGAATGGCTATCTCGACTTCGCGATCCCGGCGCGTGAAGGCAAGCCGATCACGCTGCGCCAGATCATGACGCACACGCCGGGGTTCGAAGAGAGGATCAAGTCTCTGATCATCGCCGAGGGCGAGCCCTTCGAGCCGCTCGACGTCTATCTGAAGAACTGGGTTCCGACGCGCATCTTTGCGCCAGGCACTACGCCGGCATACTCGAACTACGCAACGGCGCTCGCAGGCTACATCGTCGCGCGGGTTGCCGGTCAGAGTTTCGACGACTACGTCGACGCGCACATTCTCACGCCCCTCGGCATGCAGCATTCGACGTTGCGCCAGCCGCTGCCGACGAACCTGAAGGAACACATGTCGAACGGGTACGCACGGGCTTCCGCGCCGCCGAAGCCGTTCGAGATGGTTGTGGCCGCACCGGCGGGCAGCCAGTCCGCATCGGGCGCAGACATGGGTCGATTCATGATCGCCCATCTTGAGAAGGGTGCGTTCGGCGCCGGGCGCATCCTGCAGGCGCAGACCGCCGAACAGATGCACACGACGGCGCTCACAGTGCTGCCCCGAGTCGATCGCATGGTGCTCGGCTTCTATGAGCAGAATCGCAACGGCCGTCGCGTCATCGCGCACGCGGGCGACACCGCGTGGTTCCACAGCGATCTCTATCTGTTCATCGACGATGGCGTCGGCCTGTTCATTTCCTTGAACAGCGCGGGCAAGGACGGTGCGGCGGGAAAGATCCGCAAGGCCGTGTTCGAGCAGTTTGCCGATCGCTATCTGCCCGGCCCGACGCTCGATGGCAAGGTCGACGCGCAAGTCGCCGCCGAGCACGCGCGCATGATGGCCGGCGTCTATCAGGTGTCGCGGCGTGCGGAGTCGAGCTTCATCCGGATGCTCAGTCTGGCGAGCGTCAAAGTCACTGCCAACGACGATGCAACTATCAGCGTTTCGATCTGGACGAATCTGGCTGGTGAGCCGGTCAAGTGGCGCGAGATCGAGCCGTTCGTGTGGCGCGACGTCGATGGAGAGGATCTCCTCTCTGCGGAAGTGGTGGACGGGCGCATCGCGCGTTTTGGCTTCGAATGGGTCTCGCCGTTCATGGTGTTCGAGCCGATGCCGGCGCACATCTCGTCCGTCTGGCTGATCCCGGCACTGCTGACCGGATTGCTTGCGCTGCTCCTGACGACGATCGCCTGGCCCGTCTCTGCACTGGTTCGCAGACACTATCGCGCGCCCTATCAGCTGACGGGACAGGATGCGCAGACGCATCGAAGGATTCGCATCGCGTCGACTGCCGTCGTGGCGACGCTCCTCGCCTGGGGCCTAACACTCACAGTGATGATGGGGGACTCCAACCCGGACCAGTCGCGCCTCGACCTCTGGTTGCTGCTCCTGCAACTGCTGTCGGCGGTCGTGTTCATCGGCGCGGCGGCCGTCGGCGTCTGGAACGCGATCGTGGTCGTGCGCAGCCATCGCAAGTGGTACGCAAAGACGTGGGCAGTGCTGCTCGGGCTCGCCACACTCATCGTGCTGTGGGTCGCGCTGGTCTTCCATCTCATTGCGTTCGACACGAATTACTGACGCACGTCGGGTCGACATCTGCTGGTCGAAGTCAGCAGCTACGACTGAAAGCGCCGTTCCGCATCTCCGGCTATACGCTCCGCGATGTCCCGGTCGTCATCGTGACCCTGCTAAGTGGGGCGGCCTCGGGACGCGGTGAGTCAGGCGACGTCTATTACCTCGACGACACGACGCAGAAGATCGTGCGCACGCTCGAGACGCACCAGGGGAATGAGATTCTGGAACTCGAAACTGGAACCGTGATCGGCTTTTCGCTGGAGCCGCAGCGAAGCGTCGCGGAAAGATTTCCAGAAATTTCAGTGGTCGGGGTGACAGGATTTGAACCTGCGACCTATACGTCCCGAACGTAGCGCTCTACCAGGCTGAGCTACACCCCGAAGGTGGGCGGCGAAGTACTGACGGCGATTGGTCAGTAGGTGCGTTCGACCGCGAAATCCGCGAGTTCGCGCAAGGCTTGCTTGTACGCCGAGTCGGGCAAATCGGCGAGCGCCTCGATGGCGAGGGCGGCCTCCCGCCGCGCGAGGCGCGCAGTGTACGCAAGCCCCCCGTCGATTCAATTGCGGCCGTGATCCGTGGCAAGATCGGCGGCGCCGCCTTGTTCGATGCTGGTCCGCACGACGCGCCCGCTGCTCGTTCGTACCCGTGTTTCAGCGCATATATAAGAGGGAGCGTCGGCTTGCCTTCGGCCAGGTCGTCGCCCAGGTTCTTGCCGAGTTCGTCGCGATCG
Source organism: uncultured Gammaproteobacteria bacterium (assembly GCA_963723505.1). GTDB lineage: Bacteria > Pseudomonadota > Gammaproteobacteria > Steroidobacterales > Steroidobacteraceae > Steroidobacter. The sequence continues at coordinate 355,243 of CAVRQU010000003.1, read as the reverse complement.
GCGCGGTAATCGAGGACATCGTCGATGAGCTGAAACGCCGTGCCGAGATGCTTGCCGTAGCGCGCCATACCGGCTTCGACCGCTGCGGCGGCGTCCGCCAGGATGGCCGCGATCTGCGTTCCGGCCTCGAAGAGCTTGGCCGTCTTGCGATAGATGACGTCGAAATACCGTTCCTCGGTCGTTTCCGGATCGTGCGCATTCATCAGTTGCAGCACTTCGCCTTCGGCGATCCGGTTGGTCGCGCTGGCCATGACGTCCATGATGCGCATGTCGTCGAGTGCAACCATCATCTCGAAGGCGCGCGAATACACATAGTCGCCGACAAGCACGCTCGCTTCCGTCGCCCCAAACCTCGTTGGCCGTGTCGCGGCCGCGTCGCAGGGTCGAGCCATCGACGACATCGTCGTGCAGCAGTGTGGCGGTGTGGATGAATTCGATGATCGCAGCAGCTTCGGCGTGTCGCTCCCCGGTGTATCCGCAGGCCCGGGCTGCGACCACAACGACCAGCGGCCGCAGCCGCTTGCCGCCGCTGCCGACGATGTATTCGGCGATCTGATTCACGAGGACGACGTCGCTCGCGAGGCGCTGTCGGATGACGTGGTCGACCTCGCGGAGGTCGTCGCCCACCAGTGCTTTGACGGATTCGAAGCTCATGTAGAAGAAGGAAAAAGAAGGACGGGGGAATGGTAGCCGATGGAGAAGGGCAACTGGCCAACTGGCTGGTTGGTCTCTCAGGCGGAATCCGAAAGGGCGGGTCGTGACGCGGTTCACCTCCCTGGCGCCGCTTCTGGCCAGTTTGCCGGTTGGCCGGGTTGCCAGTTGGCCCTCTCATCCGTACACTTCACGCCCTTTTCCGCCGGGGGTCTCCCGGTCTGTGGAGCTCCGGAAGGTCATGTACGCCGTCATTTCAACGGGTGGTAAGCAGTATCGCGTCAGCGAAGGGTCGGTTTTGCGGGTTGAAAAACTCGAGGCCGAGGCCGGCGCCAACGTCGAATTCGACAAGCTTCTGCTCGTCGGCGAAGGCGACCAGGTCAAGGTCGGCTCGCCGTTTCTGAGCGGCGGCAAGGTCATCGCTACCGTGCAGAGCCACGGCAAGGGCGAGAAAAAGACGATCGTGAAATTCCGTCGCCGCAAGCACTACCTTCGTCAGGGCACGCATCGTCAGCCCTACACGGAGATCAAGGTCACCAGCATCGTGGGTTGAAGTGAATAGTGACTAGGCGCTAGGCAATAGCCAGAGCGGTTTCTGGACCAGTCACGAATCACGAGTCACGAATCACTTCGAGGATTAGTCATGGCGCATAAGAAGGCAGGCGGCAGCACCAAGAACGGCCGCGACTCAGAGTCCAAACGACTCGGCATCAAGAAGTTCGGCGGCGAGCAGGTGCTTGCCGGCAACATCATCGTTCGTCAGCGTGGCACGGTGTATCGCGCGGGCGAAAACGTCGGCATTGGCACGGACCACACGCTGTTCGCCAAGGCCGCCGGCCGCGTCCAGTTCCGCAAGAAAGGCGTCGAGCAGCACACTTTCGTGAGCATCGCGACCGAGTAAGGTTCAAAGCCATCTCCATGGCATGAAGAGCCCCGGCCTGTCCGGGGCTTTTTTTTGGTGAACGGCGGACAGCGGACGGCGGACAGTGAAGAACAGATTCGACCGGAGACGCGTTTGGCCGGCACTGCCCAAGGGATGACGAGCTGACTTCGCCGTTCGCTGCGCACCCATAATTTCCGCTCTGTCACTGTCCGCTGTCCGCCATTCACTAACCAATCTCATGCGTTTCGTCGACGAAGCAACGATCAAGGTGCAGGCCGGCCATGGCGGACGCGGCGCTGTGAGCTTTCGTCGGGAAAAATTCGTTCCTTTCGGCGGTCCGGACGGCGGCGACGGCGGGAAGGGCGCCGACATCTATCTGGTCGGCACGCCCGGCATCAATACGTTGGCGGATTTCCGCTTCAATCGCGCGTTTCGGGGCCCGAACGGGACGGCGGGCGCCAGCCGGGATTGCACCGGCGCGGGCGGGGCGGATCTGGAAGTCACGGTGCCGATCGGAACCGTCGTCGTCGACGTCGATACGGAAGAACAACTGGGCGATGTGACTGAAATCGGTCAGCGCCTTCTGGTCGCCAAAGGCGGCAAGGGCGGCTGGGGCAACACCCGGTTCAAGAGCAGCACCAATCGCACCCCTCGCAAATCGATGCCTGGCCTGCCGGGCGAGAAACGCGATCTGAGGCTCGAACTCAAGGTGATGGCTGACGTCGGGCTCCTCGGATTGCCAAATGCCGGCAAATCGACCCTGATTCGCGCTGTTTCGGCGGCGAAGCCGAAGGTTGCCGACTATCCCTTTACGACCCTCCACCCCAATCTGGGCGTGGTGGCCGTGGGGGTGCACCGCAGTTTCGTCATGGCCGATATCCCCGGACTGATCGAGGGTGCGGCCGAAGGCGCCGGGCTTGGCATTCGGTTTCTCAAGCACTTGCAGCGCACGCGCCTCCTGATGCACCTGATCGATATCGCGCCGCCGGATCCCGACGCCGACCCGGTCAAGGACGCGCGATCCATCATTCAGGAACTGAAGAAGTTCAGCGCCGATCTGGCCGCGAAGGAGCGCTGGCTCGTGCTGAACAAGGTGGATTTGCTGCCGCCGGCGGAAGCCGAGAAGCGCTGCAAGGACATCGTGCGGCGGCTGCGCTGGAAGGGGCCCGTGTATCGGATCTCCGGGCTTGCGCGACAAGGTACTGATGCGTTGACCCAGGCGATCATGACCCGGCTGGAAGAGATCGACCGGGAAGCCGCCGCCGCAAGCGCCTAGGACAGACGGGCTTACCCCTAACCCGCGCCGAGCGCGACCTCTGCTGCACATGGAGGTGCGAATGCCGCGTGCGCTCGGATGCGCCGAAGGGCGGCTCCCCAAGGAGAGGTGGCAAGAAAAAGCCCGGCTATCGTCGGCCTTTCTCCTTGTTTCCGGTCAGCAGCTAGCGGCTATGAGAGGTGGTCAAAGAAAAAGCCGGGCAGGGCCCGGCTTTTTGGGATTCTGGCCTGTTGCCAGTGGCCAGTCAGCCCGCTGGCATCTCTTTCACTCGCGCGTTCAAGTGGCTCTTGTGCCGCGACGCCTTGTTGCGATGGATCACGCCCTTCGTGACAGCCGCATCGATGATCGGGCCGGCCGCCTTCAGATTCGCAGCGGCTTCCTCCTTGTTCCCGGCATTGACCGAAGTGACAACGTTCTTGATGGCGGTGCGCAGCTTGGAACGAGCGGCCATATTGCGGGCTCGACGCTTGACAGTCTGACGGGCGCGCTTTTCGGCGGACTTGATATTGGCCACGGACTTCTACCTTACAACCAGAATGTGATGCCTTTTGGCGATGAATCTCGATCAGCGGGCTTCTGCGCAAATCGAGTTGTTCAAGCCCCGGGGGAGTCGGCCTGTTCGGCTGCGGGTCTACCGCCAGACTCCTGAAATGGGGCGCGAATTCTGCCCACGGCGAGGCGCTAAGGCAAGCGCCACCCGAGTGAACGGCGGACAGCGGACGGCGGACAGTGAGGAACTCGGCGACCGGCGCCCGTGGAAAACCCGAAACGGCCATGATTGCGCCCCTTTCCTAGAGCAGATTCATGGCTTCTGGAAACGACCGTTCACTGTCCGCTGTCCGCTATTCACTTAAGATTGCGCCCCCATGAAAAACACCCCAAGACGGCGCGGTCGCTCATGAGCCGCGGATTCTTTCGCAGCACCGCTATCGTCGGATTCACCACGCTCCTGTCGCGCGTCACCGGACTCGCGCGCGACATGGTGTACGCCACGGTGGTGCCCGCCGTTGCGCTCGAGGTCTTCGTTCTCGCGAACCAGATCCCGAACCTGCTGCGGCGGCTGTTTGCGGAGGGGGCTTTCTCGCAGGCCTTCGTGCCGGTCGTCGCCGAGTACCGCGCGCGGCGGACGACAGAAGAGGTGCGCGATCTCGTTGACTCCGTGACAGGCACGCTGGGTGGGCTTCTGATGCTTGTCACGGTGCTGGGCGTAATCGCCGCGCCGCTGATCGTTCTCATCAGCGCCCCCGGTTTCGCAGCCAAAGACGAAGGTCAGTTCGCGCTGGCCGTCGAGATGCTGCGCTGGACGTTTCCATACCTGTTGTTTGTCTCGCTGACCGCGCTCGCGGGCGGCGTACTGAACAGCTATGGGCGCTTCGCCTTGCCTGCGTTCACGTCCGTCGTGCTCAACATGGTGATGATCGTCTTCGCGGCGTGGCTCTCGCCGTATTTCGAGCGTCCGGTTGTCGCGCTCGCCGTCGGCGTCTTCGTGGGCGGCGTGCTGCAGGTGATCATCCAGATCCCGTCGCTGCTGCGATTGGGCGTTCTGCGGATGCCGCGCTGGAATCGCCAGCACGAGGCCGTGCAACGCATTGCGAAGCTGATGGGGCCGGCGATCATCGGTTCGTCGATGGGGCAGCTGAGCGTCATGCTGAGCACGGGCATCGCCTCGCTCCTCGCCGACGGCAGCATGACCTGGCTGTACTTCGCCGACCGTCTGGTCGAGTTTCCGCTGGGCGTCTTCAGCATCGCGCTCGCGACGGTCATCCTGCCGAGTCTGTCGGCGCATCACGCCAGCGAGTCGCCCGATGGAGTTTTCGGCGACGCTTGCGTGGGCGATGCGGCTCGTGTGCGTGATCGTCGTTCCGGCGTCGGTGGCGCTGTTTGCGCTGGCGGGGCCTCTGACCGTCGCGATCTATCACTACGGCGAGTTTCGCGCGGTCGACGTGGAGATGACGCGCCTCGCGTTGATGGCCTTTTCGTTCGCGCTGCTCGGGTGGAGCCTGATCAAAGTGCTCGCGCCCGGCTACTACGCACGTCAGGACACGAAGGGGCCGGTCAGGATCGCAATGCGCGCCCTGGGCGTCACGATGGGGCTCAACGTCATCGTCGTGCTGACGCTGGCGGCGACTGGCCATCTGAAGTCGCCTGGAACGCACGCCTTGCTCGCGCTGACGAACGGCGTGGGCGCGCTGATGAACGCAGCGATGCTGTATCTTGGGCTGCGTCGAACGCACGTGCTGCACGCAGATCGTGGAATCGAAGCTGCTCCTGGTGCGGATCGCAGTCGCCAGCACTGCAATGGGCGTCGGGCTGTGGTGGTTTGGCGGCGATGTCTCCGAGTGGATCCAGGCGTCGACCACGCAGCGCCTGATCTGGCTGACTGCGCTGGTCGGGGGCGGTGTGGCCGTGTATTTCGCAGTGCTCATGGCGCTCGGCGTGCGTCTCAGGCACTTCCGGGTGCTATCGTCCGCTGCAGCGACTTAGAACGCTCTTCCGGCGGAGGCGGCGCGCTGTCCCCTATAATGCCGGGCATCCGCTTTGACGATGGGAGCACGGGGCCGCGATGGAGCTCGTGCGGGGCCTGCATAATCTGCGTGCGCGGCATCGGGGTTGCGTGCTCACGATCGGCGCCTTCGACGGCATCCATCTGGGTCATCAGGAGATGATCCGGGTGCTGCGCCAGTGCGCCCAGGTGCACAGGGCGCCTGCGGCGGTCGCTGTCGTTCGAACCCACGCCGCGCGAGTACTTCGCGAAAGGTGCGCCGCCGGCGTCGACTGACGCGCTTTCGCGAGAAGTTCGACGCCCTGCAACGCTACGGCGTCGATCGCTTCGTGTGCGTGCGGTTCGACGAACGCATGCGCTCGATGACGCAAGACGTTTTCATCGACGATGTGCTGGTCGAAGCGCTCGGCGCGCGTCACATCGTCGTCGGGCACGATTTCCGGTTCGCTCGCGACCTCGAAGGCAGCGTCGCGACGTTGCGCGCCCACGGACCCGACGGCGGCTTCGGCGTCACCGAAGTGCCGCCGTTCGAGATCGATGGCGAGCGGGTCAGCAGTTCGCTGATTCGGGCGGCGCTCGACGTCGGCGACGTGGCGCGCGCGGCGAAGTTTCTCGGACGGCCCTATCGGATGACGGGCAAGGTGATCGATGGCGCGAAGCTCGGCCGCAAGCTGGGCTTTCCCACGGCGAATCTGCGGCCGCATCGCCGCGCGACGCCGGTCGCCGGCGTGTTCGCGGTCCGCGTGTCAGGCGCGGGCTGCATCAATGCGCCGGGCGTCGCGAGTCTCGGAACGCGGCCCGCAGTGAACGGCAAGGAACTGTTGCTGGAAGCGCATGTGTTCGATTTCGACGGCGACCTGTATCGCCGCTACATGCATGTGGATTTCATCGAGCGCCTGCGCGACGAACTGTGGTTCCCGAACGTGGACGCGCTCGTCGAGCAGATGCACAAGGATGCGGCGCAGGCGCGCAGCATCCTGGCGAGCGGTTAGCGGTCAGCGTTGACAGCGGACAGTCCAGACCGCGAGCTGTCGACTGAAGCGAGTTCTGATTTCCTCGACAACGGTGGCGAAGCGCGATTACTACGCTGCAGTATCTTTCCGTACTAACCGCTAACCGCCAACCGCTAACCGCTTCAACCGGCCCATGGATTACAAGCAAACGATCAATCTCCCGCAGACCGACTTCCCGATGAAGGCGGATCTCGCGCGCCGCGAGCCCGAGATGCTGAAGTGGTGGGAAGAGCATCAGATCTACGCGAAGCTGCGCGAAGTCGCGCGCGGGCGGCCGACGTTCATTCTTGCCGACGGTCCGCCGTACGCGAACGGCGCGATCCACCTGGGTCATGCGATCAACAAGGTGCTGAAGGACATCGTCGTCAAATCGCGCACGCTCGACGGCTACGATGCGCCGTATGTGCCGGGCTGGGATTGTCATGGCCTGCCGATCGAACATCAGATCGAGAAGACGCGCGGCAAGGAAGTCAAGACGCTCGAGCCGCGCGCGTTTCGTCAGGCATGTCGCGAGTACGCGATGGAGCAGGTGAACGTGCAGCGCGACGGACTTCAAACGGCTCGGCGTGATGGGCGATTGGGATCGTCCGTACATGACGATGCAGCGCGAGTACGAAGCGGAACAGCTGCGCGCCTTCGCGCAGATCATGCGCAACGGCCATGTCTACAAGGGCCTGAAGCCGGTTCACTGGTGTCTCGATTGTCGCTCGGCGCTCGCTGAAGCGGAAGTCGAGTACGAAGACAAGACGTCGCCGGCGATCGACGTGCGCTTCGCCGTGCGCGATCCCGCCGAACTCGCGCGGCGCTTCGGCGTGCACGGCGACGCCGCGCGCGTCGGCGAGCGTCGTGATCTGGACGACCACGCCGTGGACGTTGCCTGCGAATCAGGCCGTGGCGCTCGGGCCGGAGATTCGCTACGCGCTGATCGATACGGGCGCGGAGTGGCTGGTGGTCGCGAGCGATCTCGCGAACGCAGTGCTGACGCGCGCAGGCGTCAGCGATTCGCAGCGCATCGCCGAAGTCGAAGGCGCCAGCGCTCGAAGGCGTGCAGCTCGAGCATCCGTTCTACGAGCGCATCGTGCCGGTCATTCTCGGCGAGCACGTCACGCTCGATGCAGGCACCGGCGCGGTTCACACGGCCCCGGGCCATGGCCAGGAAGACTACGTGGTCGGCCAGCAATACAAGCTCGCGGTCGACAATCCGGTCGGCAGCGATGGGCGCTTCGTCGAAGGCACGCCGTTTTTCGCGGGCGAGCGCGTGTTCGACGCCAACAAGCATGTCATCGCGGTGCTTGCCGAGCGCGGCCGCCTTCTGCACGAGGAAGCGCTGCGGCACAGCTATCCGCATTGCTGGCGGCACAAGACTCCGGTGATCTTCCGCGCCACGGCGCAATGGTTCATCAGCATGGAGCAGGCTGGCCTGCGCAAGTCGGCGCTGCGTGAGATCGGCGAAGGTGAAATGGACGCCCGCGTGGGGCGAAAGCCGCATCGGCAACATGATCGCGGATCGCCCCGACTGGTGCATCTCGCGCCAGCGCACATGGGGCGTGCCGATCGCGTTGTTCACGCATCGCGCCACGGGCGAGCTGCATCCGCGCTCGGCGGAATTGCTCGACGCCGTGGCGGAGCTCGTTGAGAGCGACGGCATCGATGCGTGGTTCGACGTCGATGCGGTCGAACTGCTCGGCGCCGAGGCGGCAGAACTACGAGAAGGTCACCGACATCATGGACGTCTGGTTCGACTCGGGCGTCATGCATCATTGCGTCTCGAAGATGCAGATCCGGAAATCACCGCGCCCGCAGATCTGTACCTCGAAGGCTCCGATCAGCATCGCGGCTGGTTTCACAGTTCGTTGCTGACTTCGGCGGCTTTGTACGATCGCGCGCCGTACCGCGCCGTGCTCACGCACGGATTCACGATCGACGAGAAGGGCCGCAAGATGTCGAAGTCGCTCGGCAACGTCATCGTGCCGCAGAAGGTCGTCGGGACGCTCGGCGCCGACGTGCTGCGGCTGTGGATTGCGGCGACCGACTATGCGAACGAGATGAGCCTCTCGGATGAGATTCTGAAGCGCGTCGCCGAATCCTATCGACGCATTCGCAACACCGCGCGCTTCCTGCTCGGCAATCTCGCCGGTTTCGATCCGCAAGCCGATCAGGTTGCGCTGGACGAACTGGTCGCGATCGACCGCTGGGCGTTGTGGCGCACTCAGCAACTGCAGGACGAGTTGATCGCCGCCTATCGCAACTATCAGTTCCATCTGATCTACCAGAAGGTGCACAACTTCTGCAGCGTCGACCTCGGCGGGTTCTATCTCGATGTGCTCAAGGATCGGTTGTACACGACGCCCGCCAAGAGCCATGCTCGCGCGTTCGGCGCAGACGGCGATGTTCTGGATCGCCGAGGCGCTCGTGCGGTGGCTGGCGCCGATCCTGTCGTTTACGGCCGAGGAGATCTGGCGCTTCATGCCTGGCAGTCGCGCTGAGTCCGTGTTCTTCAATACGTGGGCGTCATTGCCGCAGGGAGCGGGCGAGCGCCCTGCGATCGACTGGGATGCGGTGCTCGAGTTGCGCAGCGCGGTCATGCGCGAGCTGGAGAAGCTGCGCAATGCGGAGGCGATCGGCGCGCCGCTCGATGCGACAATCGATGTGTATTGCGCGCCGGGTCTACTTGAGACGGTGCAGACGTTCGGCGACGAGCTGCGCTTTGTTTTCATCACCTCGGAAGCGCGCGTGCATCCGGCGGAGCAACGTCCCGCGCATGCGGCCGCCGCTGACGAGAGCGATCACAACGCCGCGTGGATCGTCGTGCGCCCGAGCGAAGCGTCGAAGTGCGTGCGCTGCTGGCACAAGCGAGCCGACGTCGGCAGCCATGCCGACCATCCGGAGCTGTGCGGACGGTGCGTGACGAACGTCGTCGGCGAGGGTGAAGTGCGGCGATTCTCCTGAGAAGCCGCGGTGCTGGTGAACTGGCGGATAATCGGAATCTGATGAGCAACAACACACTGTCGAAGGTCTGGTTCACGCCGACGCGCGGCGCAAGCAATTGGCTATGGCTGTCGTTCTTCGTCGTCGTGATTGATCAGGCGACCAAGGCGCTGGTCGTCGGCGCCGTGAAGCTGCAGAACGCGATCGAGCTGCTGCCGATACTCGACATCGTGTATCTCGAAAACACCGGCGCCGCCTTCAGCATTCTTGCGCAGGCCTCGGGCTGGCAGCGCTGGTTCTTCATCCTGCTTGCGCTCGCGGTCAGCGTCGCGCTGATGATCTGGCTGCGGCGGATCCGCGCGGATCAGACGATCCTTGCGGTCGGTCTGGCGCTCGTCCTCGGCGGCGCACTGGGCAACGTCTTCGACCGCGTGATCCACGGCTTCGTCGTCGACTTCATCTACTTTCACTGGCGCAGCTGGTACTTCCCCGCGTTCAACATCGCCGACTCTGCGATTTCCATCGGCGCGGGCTGTCTGCTGCTCGATGCGTTCCGCGAAAGCGGCCACGAGAAGCGCGTAGCGCCGAAGAGCGCAGCGCGCGGCGCAAAGTAGCCGCCTTCTGGCTACTCACGAGTCACGAGTCACAGTTCACTTCCAGAAATGCAAATTCTTCTCGCCAATCCCCGTGGTTTCTGCGCCGGCGTCGATCGCGCCATCGACATCGTCGAGCGTGCGATAGAACTGTTCGGCGCGCCCATCTACGTGCGTCACGAGGTCGTGCACAACCGTTATGTCGTCGATCGTTTGCGCAACCTGGGCGCGGTTTTCGTCGAGGAACTGCACGAAGTGCCGGATGATGCGACGGTCATCTTCAGCGCCCACGGCGTATCGCGCGCGGTGCAGGACGAAGCGAAGCGGCGAGCGCTGAAAGTGTTCGACGCTACCTGCCCGCTCGTGACCAAAGTGCACATGGAGGTGGCGCGATATGCACGCGAAGGGCGTGACGTCATCCTGATCGGCCACGAGGGCCATCCGGAAGTGGAAGGCACGATGGGTCAGTTCGATGCCTCGTTCGGCGGACGCATTCTGCTCGTGGAGACGCCCGAGGACGTCGACCGGCTCGACGTACGCGATCCCTCACGGCTCGCGTTCGTCACCCAGACGACGTTGTCGGTGGACGATACGCAGCGGGTCGTCGATGCGTTGAAACGGCGCTATCCGACGCATGGCCAGTCCGCGCAAGGAAGATATCTGCTACGCGACGCAGAACCGTCAGGACGCCGTCAAGCGGCTCGCCGAACGTTGCGACATCATTCTCGTCGTCGGCTCGCCGACGAGCTCCAATTCGAATCGCCTGCGAGAGATCGCAGAAAAGGCGGGCATCCCGGGGTACCTGGTCGACGGACCCGATGACCTGCAGCAGGAGTGGTTCGAGGGCAAGCAAGTCGTCGGCGTCACCGCAGGCGCCTCTGCGCCGGAGGTGCTCGTCGAACGGGTCGTCGGACGGATTCGCGAGTGGGGCGGAGCAGCGCCGGTCGACATGGTCGGTCAGCCTGAGAACGTGGTGTTCAGTCTCCCGCGCGAATTGCGCGTGCGGCCGCCTGCGAGCTAGTCAACCCGAATGACGTAAGAAGCGGCGCCGCTTTCAGGCGCCGACCAGCTCACGGCGACGACGTAGGTAGCGGGCGTCGTAGTCAGATCGCGACTGATCGACCCGACGCCGCTCGGAAGCGTTCGTTCCACTTCGGCTTCCCAGCAAGCCGCCTCCTGCGCGGCGGCGTCCTGGGCCGTTTTCGATCGCGCGCCGGAATCGCACACCACGCCGATCGTGCCCGCATACCCGACCCGGCCCGCGGAGTTCTCGCGAATCCTCACGGCGATCGATTCCGCGAGGTCGGCCGCCTGTAGGTGGAGCTGCCCTTCGGGCGACGTATGTACATTGTCGAGGTACAGCGCGGCCACGCCGATCACGCCGACCGCGATCACCAGCAGAGCCGCCAGCGTCTCGATGATCGTGAAGCCAGAACAGGCTGGAGGCTGGGGGCTGGGGGCTGGAGGCAGGAAAAGAAACCTCCTGACTCCTGCCGGGTCAGGCGGGAGTTCATCGGCGGATGGCGTCGCGAGCATTCCTGTATCTACCTACAGCCTGGGGAAGCTCTGATTCAACCGGTCTACCCTCAGACTCGAAGAATGCAGACGCCCGAAAGACCACGGATATCGAAGCTGCTGTCGTTTTCGCATGGCAATAGGTCGGACGTCCTGCAGCCTACAGTCTACAGCCTCGGGCTCACGCGCTCGGGCAGCGCAGCGCCCGGCCGCTGCTATCCCGGTGCGCGACGCGCGGTCGTCCCGTGTGGCTGATGATGATCGCGCGCGCTTGTTCCGGACCGCGCGAATCGCAAAACACGATCGTTCCGTTGACGACGCCTTGAATATGCGGCCGGAACGAGTAGGCCAGCCGATTGGAGGTGATGCGTCCTTCGGGCCAGCCAGCGTAGCTCGCCAGTACTTGCTCTCCCACATCGCGTTCGGGCAACTCGTCACGGTCCGCGTTGACGAACACCAACCAGCCGCTGCTCCATTCGGCGCCGCGATGCGTGCAGGTTTCGCCATTGCCGGACTTGCAGAGGCTCACCATCTCGCCGCGCTTGATCGCTTCGCTGCGGGCGAGGAACAGGGCGTGGAAAAAATCGTTGACCGCTGCAGTACGCCCGGCGTCGCGTCGCAGAGTGTTGAAGCCAGGAACCGCCATGGCTCCAAGCACGCCGAGGACGGTCAGCGTTGTCAGCATTTCTATGAGCGTCACGCCCTGTCCGCCGCGCATCCTGCACTCCTTTGCTTATGGCAAACCCGTTCCCGGAATGTATCGGCGACGCTAGACCGGGACAGCGCGACAAGGCGTGCCCATTTCTCGGTATTTACGGCGAAATCTCGCCTCCTCCGGGCGCGCGCGCTATGCTCGGCCCAACCGATCCATACCGATGGGCCTACCGTGATCGCCGGACACCCTGACATCCAGTTGACCCGCGAGCAGATCGTGCACGAGTTGCAGGCGCACGGACTGAAGCCGACCGCGCAACGCGTGCGGATCGCGGAGTTCCTGATGAGCGCCCCGACGCACATCACTGCGGACCAGATCCTGGCCAAACTCCGCCGAGGCGGCGAGCGAGTGTCCAAGGCGACGGTGTACAACACTCTCAAGGTCCTCGCGCAGCGCGGCCTGGTGCGCCAGATTCACCTGGATCCGGAGCGTTCGGTCTACGACTCAACCCGAGCGCCTCATCATCATTTCCACGATCTCGAAACCGGTGAGTTGACGGATATCGATCCTCGCGACATCGCCTTCAGCCGCTTCCCCTCGCTCCCCGAAGGAATGGAGGCTGAGGCGGTCGAAGTGGTGATTCGGCTGCGCAAGAAGGAATAGCTCCGCGGCCAACTGGCTAACTGGCAATCCGGCCCGAAAATTCCCGAACATCGTTTCTCGTTCTGGCCAGTCAACCGATGCGCCAGTTGGCCGGCCGGCAAGCCGCGCTTGCGCCAGTCGGCTTTGCGGGCCCGAGCCGAATCCGTATACTTCGCCCCCCTCGCCGGAGTAGCTCAGCTGGTAGAGCAGCGCATTCGTAATGCGCGGGTCGGGAGTTCGAGTCTCTTCTCCGGCACCATTTTCCGGACCTGTCCGAGCAATTGCGTCGCTTCGAGGGTGTGACGCAGCCGATCGGCGCCCTGGAGCACCGCTGCAGGCGAACCATCGCCCGGACAGGCTCCCTGCAAACGCCGCGCTTAGCGCGGCGTTTGCATTTCAGGACGCAGGGCGCCGAAGCCCCGCGCTCGAATGGATCACGAACCAGCGCTCTGCAGAGGATCCAGCGCCAATGCGTTCCGCCGTCAAACCTTATCGCAGTAAGTCGCAGCGAAGGCTGACGCCCGCGCGCATGTTCGTGTATCGCATCGCGGTGCTGCTCGCCTCCGCGATTCTCGAGATCCTCTGGCGGACTGGCCGCATACGCATCGTCGGCGGAGAACGCCTGGCGGCGCTTCTGCGAGAGCAGGGGGCCGTCGTGCCGGTGTTCTGGCATCAGCATCTGCTGATCTGCGGCCGCTTCATGGTCGCGGGCCGCATCGCCGGACTGAAGCCGGGCTTCATGGTCTCTCCCTCCGTGGACGGCCAGGCGCCGACGATGCTCGCGATGAAGTACGGCGCTCATGTCGTGCGCGGCTCAGGGTCGTATACGGGCGTGCGGGCGGTGCGCGGCGTGCATCAGGCCATCGTCAAGGAAGGCATATCGCCGGCGATTACTCCCGATGGGCCGCGCGGTCCACGCTTCGTTCTGAAGCCGGGCGCCGTCTTTACTGCACAAATCACCGGTAAGCCCGTCGTGCCGATCGCGTACGCCGCGAAACCCGCCTGGATGCTGACGACCTGGGACAAATTCATCATTCCGTCGCCGTTCGCGCGCATTCGCATTGCGATCGGCGAACCGTATTTTGCGCCGGCGGAGATGACTGAAGAACAGATGGCGGCGGCGCAGCGCGAAGTGGAGCAGCGCCTCCTGGAGACGTACAGGGCGGCACGCGCCTCCCTGTAGGCGCGACCGTGTAGCGTGTCAGGTCAAGATCGGGTGTGGCGGGTCGCGGTCGACACACCGTCCCACACACTCACACGTCACACCTTACACGTGTCCGGACGACAATCGTCGTCCACACACTCCGCTTCGATCTGAATCGTCGCGTGCGTGATGCCGAAGCGCTCGGCCAGCACAGCCTTTGCGTCTTTCAGCACCAGAGCGTGATCGGCGCCGCCGCTGACCGATGCGTGCATCGTGAGCAACGTTTCATGGGGGCCGACGAGCCATGCATGCACATGGTGTACGTCGCGGATGGCGGGAATACGTTGTTCGAGCGTGCTGCGCAAGTCCGCCAGATCCAGCCAATCGGGCGAGCCCTCCATGAGAATGTGAGCGGAATGCCGCACGAGCGTCCAGGCGCTGCGAACGACCAGAACGCAGACGAACAGCGACAGCAGTGGGTCAATCGGCAGCCAGCCCGTCCACAGGATCACCAGCGCCGCGACGATCGCAGCCAGCGACCCGAGCAGATCGCCGATCACATGCAGCGTCGCGGCGGCGATGTTCATGTCATGGCTGCCGCCTCGACTCAATATCGCAAACACGGCCAGATTGACGAAGAAGCCGATTGAGCCGATCCATAGCACGAGCCGTGCATCCACCGGCGCCGGCGTGAGCAGGCGTTGCACGGCTTCAATCGCGATCCATGCGACCAGAAACAGCAGCGCGCAGCCGTTGATGAATGTGGCGAGCACGCGCAGCCGCTGGTAGCCGAAGGACCTCTTCGTGTCGGCCGGGCGCGCCGCTATGCGCAAGGCCGCCCAGGCGAGGGCGAGCGCTGCGGCGTCGGTAACCATGTGGCCCGCATCCGCTATCAGCGCCAGCGACCGGGCTAATAGGCCGCCCGCGAACTCGATCAGCATGAACAGGGTCGTCAAAGCCAGCGCGGCGCCGAGCGATCCACCCGCTGAATGCGCATGGCCGGCGTCGCGGCCATGACCATGCCGGTGATGCGAGCCGTGTTCGTGGCGATGAGGCCCGACGGGATGCGAATGTGGAACGCTCATGCGCGGGAGCATAAGCCACGTGCAAGGCGTTGAGCACGGCCCCGTGTGCGCCCGCGATTGTTTCCGGAGGGTCCGACGTCTAACGACTTCTCTGGGCGGTTTCCTATACTACGGACGCATGCGCATCTCAGTCGTCATCCCTGTATGCAACGAAGTTGACAACGTCGAGCCCCTTGCGCGTGAGGTTCAGGCTGCGCTTGCCGCCTACGCGCCGTTCGAGATCATCTTCGTCGATGACGGCAGCACGGACGGCACCGCGGAGGCGGTGCGCGCGGCGCGAGACGCGGGCGTCCCCGAGATCCGCCTGCTGCAGCATTCGCGACGCTGTGGACAAAGCGCAGCCCTGTGCACCGGCGTGCGGGCCGCGCATGCCGAATGGATCGCAACGCTGGACGGCGACGGTCAGAACGATCCGGCCGATATTCCCGCGCTCATGCGCGCGCTCGACGGCCGCGATACGGCGCTCAAACTCGTGATGGGTAATCGCACGGCGCGCAAGGACACCTGGCTGCGCAGAGCGTCGTCGCGCATCGCGAACGGCGTGCGCGGCCGTGTGTTGCGCGACGGTACGCCGGACACCGGCTGCGGCATCAAACTCATGGATCGCGCAACGTTTCTCGACCTGCCGCGCTTCAATCACATGCATCGATTTCTGCCAGCGCTCTTCCAGCGGGCCGGCGCGCAGGTCATTTCTGTTCCGGTCCGGCACCGGCCGCGCACACGGGGCGTATCGAAGTATGGGCTGCGCAATCGTCTCTGGGTCGGCATCGTGGACCTCTTCGGCGTGGGCTGGCTCATTGCTCGCAACCCGCCGCCCGTTCAGATCACCGAGCGATGAGCGCAACCTCTGACTGGTTCCTGCGGCCGGGGCGGCGCGGGCCTGAGGCGGTGCGTCTCGATATTCTGTGGCTGCTGGGACTTGGATTGGTCCTCATCGGCGCCGGTATGGGTCTCCGCGATCCCTGGCCCGCGGACGAGCCGCGTTTCGCGCTGATCGCGCGCGATATGGTTGCGACGGGCCAATGGCTGATTCCACAGGTCGGCGGCGATCTCTACGCCGACAAACCGCCTCTTTTCTTCTGGCTGGTCGGGCTGTTCCTGCTGGCGACGGGCTCGCTGCGCGTCGCATTTCTTCTGCCCGGACTGCTCGCAGGACTGGGCGCGGTCCTGCTCATCTACGATCTCGGCCGCAGGCTGTGGAGTCGCGATGTGGGGTTCGTCGCGGGTCTGGCGCTGCTCGCGACGCTGCAGTTCGTCTGGGAGATGCGGCAAGGGCAGATTGACGCGACTCTGTGCTTCTTCACGACGCTCGGAATCTACGGGCTGCTGCGACATCTGCTGCTCGGGCCTTCGTGGGGCTGGTATTGCATCGGCTGGGCGGCGGCGGGCCTGGGAATCATCACCAAGGGTGTGGGATTCCTCCCGATCCTGCTGCTGATTCCGTACGCGCTGGCGCGCGCTGCCGGATGGATTCAGGCGCCCACTAAAGCGGGCCGCTGGAAATGGGCGCTCGGCCTGCTGGCGATGGCGGGAGCAGTCTCGCTGTGGCTGGCGCCCATGCTGATTGCGGCCGGCGGTTCGGCGGAGCTCGCGCGATATCGTGATCAAATCCTGTTCGGCCAGACGATCGGTCGTTACGCACACCCCTGGCATCACACGAAACCTTTCTGGTACTTCGTCGTCAACGTGATTCCGGCGCTATGGCTGCCGTTGGTCGCGCTCATTCCCTGGCTATGGCGCGATTGGCGCGCCAGCTGGAGGGCGCGCGATCTGCGCGTGTGGGCGCCGCTCGCGTGGGTCGTGCTGGTTCTTCTGTTCTTCAGTCTGAGCAGCGGCAAACGCGGCGTCTACATCCTGCCGGCCGTACCTGCGTTCGTGCTTGCCTGCGCGCCGTTCCTCCCCGCGCTTGCGCAGCGTCGCGGACCGCGCAACACGGTGTTCGCGATCGCGTGCGGGATCGTCGTCGTCGCGTTCGTCGGCGCCTTCCTCGTGTTGTTCGACGCGGGGAAACGACAAGCGCTCGCGGCCGCCTACGACATCGACGTCGTCGTCCCGCTCTTCGCGATCGGGGCCGCCGGCGCCGTTGCGTGCGCCCTGGCGCGGCCCGTCCGCGGTTTTGTCGCCTATGGCGGCGTGTTGCTCGCGTGCCTGCTGATCGTGAGCTTCTGGGTCAATCCGACCATCGATGCGGCCCGGTCCGGGGTGCGGTTCATCCGCAACGTGGAGCGCCTCGCCGCGAGCAGCGAGGAACTCGGTCTCGTGGCGTACAGGGAACAATACCTCCTGCACTTGAGGCGCTCCGTCGTGAATTTTGGACACGCACGTTGGCGAGAGGCCCATCAAGAAGCTGCCGATGCAGCCGTCTGGCTGGCAGCGAAACCGGGCCGTATGTTGCTGGTCGACCAATGGACTCGCGAGTTCTGTTTCCCGATGGCGACGGCGCAGAACGCCGGGCAGGCAAATCGAGAGCAATGGTTCCTTGTCAGCGGTTCCGCAGACGCGGGGTGTGCGGCCCAGGGCAATCTGGGCGCTGCACGCACCTACACCCCGCCTGGCGCCGGTGTGCGCGGAGAATCGCCTCGCGCTCGCACCGACTCAACTGGTTGAAATTCGGCGCTCGCATCTCCAACCAACGAGGAGCAGCCGCGCCAAACGCTCTGCGCTCGCACCGGCCTCACTGCAACAGCAGACTGATCAGGAAAGCGACGCTCATCAGGCGTCTCACGGCGCCCTCATTCAGGGAATCCCTGTATCGGCGCCGTTGGCCGGCGCAGCAGGCAACTTTGCGATCGCGATGAAGTCGACTATGAACAGCTTCCTTGCCTTTCATCGGTAATTTCGCTGTGACACAATCGGCTCGCGCTGCTGCGGCCACCAATTCATAAAGCGTCGAGGGTCGCCAGCGGCTGGGAGGGTTATTGATGAACAACACAGCCCCGTCGCGCCGTTGGGTCAGCGAGCGTGTTTTTTCTCCTGTGATCCGAGTGCGTGCGGCGCGCTCAATCGCCGCGGGTCAACGACGCTGATTCGCACGGATCTCAGGTAGTGGCGAGCAATTCGACAGAGCCAGCGCAGATCCTGCCGACGGCGAGCGGTGAACCCATCTTCGGTTCCCGCGCCGCGAGCCGGCGCAAGGCCAGGGCGGGGCTCGATGTCCTCCTGATCAAGGCAGCCATCGATCTGCAGAACCTCGCTTCCGAGCACGACGATCCGCTGCTGCAAGAGAATCTGGAGGCGCTGCGTGAGGCGACCGGCCTCGATACGCTCCTGATCGCCACGTTCGACGATTCGCACAGCTCGATCGAGTCGATCGCGGCCTCAAGCGCCTTGTTTTCGACCTTCAATCCCATCGTGTTGCGCGGCGAGTCGCTCGAGAGACTCCCGTACCTGCGCGGTCGCCTCGAACACCTGCGCATCGTCGAGATCCGCGACACCTCGGAGCCTCGGCGCGACCTGGCGCCGGAGGCGGCCCGGCTTGCAGCGTTGCACGTGGGAGCAGCCCTGATCATCGGGGTGGCCATCCAGGGACGCGTTCGGGCGTTCATCGCGCTTTGCTCCACGCTGCCGCGCGACAGCTGGGACGCCAATCTGCATCTCATGCTGAAGCTGGTCGGTTCGAGCTATGCGAGCGGAATGGAGCGGCTGCGCTATCGGCGCCATTTTGAACAGATCGAAGAGCGCAACGAGCTCGCGTTGCCCGGCGCAAACGACGGGCTGTGGGATTTCGATCTCGACAGCAAGACGACGTACTTCTCGCCGCGCTGGAAGGCCATGCTGGGATATGTCGATGACGAGGTGGAGCCCCTGACCGACTGGCGGGACCTCGTGCATCCGGACGACCTGACGCGCGTGCAGCTTGCGCTGCGCGAGCATCTGTCCGGCAAGGAACCGCTCTTCGAAAGCGTGCACCGTCTGAAACATCGCGACGGCGTATGGCTGTGGGTCGTGAGTCGCGCGAAGGCCCGCGTCGACGAGCAGGGGCGGGCGCGCCGCATCGTCGGGGTCGACCTCGACGTGACGGAGCGCAAGCTGTTCGAGGAAGCGCTGTTCAAGGAAAAGGAGAGCGCGCAGATCACGCTGCAGTCGATCGGCGACGGCGTGATCACGACGGATTCGAAGTGCCGCATCGAATATCTGAACCCGATCGCCGAGCAGCTGACCGGCTGGCGGCTCGAACATGCGCAGGGACGCGTGATCGATGAGATCTTCCGCAGCTTTCACGAGGAAACCTGCGAACCGCTGGAAAATCCCCTGGCCGTTGCGATTCGACGCACGCGCGCCATCAAATCCGTGCGGCCGACGCTTCTCATCCGCAGGGACGGCAACGAACTGTATATCGAGAGCTGCGCCTCGCCGATTCGCGACGGCGCCGGCGCCGTCTCCGGCGGGGTGCTCGTGTTCCACGACGTGAGCGAAAGCCGCGAGCTCAATCGCAAGCTGTCCTACCACGCGAGCCACGACATTCTCACCGGGCTCGTCAACCGGCGCGAGTTCGAGTCGCGTCTCGAACGGGCGATGAAAAGCGCCCGCGCCCGCGAGGCGTCGTTCGCTCTCTGCCACATCGATCTCGATCAGTTCAAGATCATCAACGACAACTGCGGTCACAGCGCAGGCGACGCTCTGCTGGGCCAGGTCGGCGCGTTGCTCAAGTCGAAGATCCGCTGGCGCGACACCGTCTCAAGACTCGGCGGCGATGAATTCGGCGTGCTGCTCGAGAGCTGTTCGCTCGAGGAGGCGATCCGCAACGCGGAGGCTCTGCGGGAGGCGATTCGCAACTACAAGTTCGTCTGGGAGGAACGCACGTTTCGCCTGGGCGCCAGCATCGGCGTCGTGCCGCTGTCGCCGGAGAACGAAGACGTCGCCGCTCTGCTCTCAGCCGCCGACAGCGCTTGCGCCGCGGCCAAGGAGAACGGCCGAAACCGCATCTACAGCTTCCAGGAAAATGACATCGACCTCATGCGGCGTCGCCGCGAGATGCAATGGGCGGCGCGCATCAACAATGCGCTGGAGGACGGGCGCTTCGAGATCTTTCGCCAGGTCATACAGCCGTTGCAGCAGCCGCAGAGCGGCTTGCACTACGAGTTGCTGCTGCGCATGCGCGATGAGGCCGGCAAGATCGTTGCGCCCGATCAGTTCATCGCCGCCGCGGAGCGTTACGGCCTCACGCCGAACATCGATCGGTGGATGATCGAGCATGCGCTGCGCTGGCTGGTGTCGGAGGCCGACGAGCGCGAGAAGCTGGAGATGTGCTCGATCAATCTTTCCGGTCAGAGCCTGGGCGATGACAAGTTCCTGCCCTTCGTGATCGACCATTTCCATCGCAGCGGCATTGACGCTTCGAAAATATGCTTCGAGATCACTGAGACTGCGGCGATCGCCAGCTTCTCTCAGGCGAATCGCTTCATACAGGCGCTCAAGGAGCTGGGCTGCCGCTTCGCTCTCGATGATTTCGGTACAGGCCTGTCGTCGTTCGGCTACCTCAAACACTTTCCGGTCGATTTCCTCAAGATTGACGGCAGCTTCGTGAAAGAGATCCTGCATGATCCGATCGACCGCGAAATGGTGCGATCGATCAACGAAATCGGCCACCTCACCGGTAAGCAAACCATCGCCGAGTTCGCCGAGAATCACGAGATCATCGAGATGCTGCGCAGTCTGGGGGTCGACTATGCGCAGGGATATGGAATCGCGATGCCTCAACGGGTGATGAAGGCTACTGCCTAGCGAAGCGTTGACTTGCGCGTCTACCTGGCTCGCCAGGGAAACTCCCCGCGGACCCGACTTCGGCCTTCTACTGCACACCGGTTGGAAGACCGGCCTGCGATCTGTTTGCACTCATCAGATAGCGCTTCAACCCCACTCATCCGTTCCGCGTAAGACACAAACCCTCGGTGGAAGCGGGCGTCTGACGCGAGACCAGAGATGACAGCCGACGGACGTCAAACCATAAAGTCTGGCGGCGAATTTGCTGCGCTGCCTCAACGCGGCCGCGACGTCATGTAGCGGGTTGCGCGACTGGTTCTTTCGTTCCGCGAAAACTACGCTAGCTCAAGAACCTTGGGCGAGGTCCTGAGCGATGCCCCGCATAGTGTCCCGCTTCGCGGCGATGCCGCGTGCTTGGCTGCGCCCCGTCGCTGCTGCGGCGCGGGCGTCGCGACGTGACGGCGGCTGGGAGTCAATCCCGTCGCTCGCCTGCCAATGATCAAAGCGCTCCTGGGGCTCGCTGCAGCTGTCGTCGTCGCTGTCCTCGCAGCGGGAGTCTGGTACCGCGTCGAGGCCGAATCCGACCAGGCTCCGACGCCGGCGCCGTGGGCGCAGAACAGAATGGAATTTGTCGCCTGGGACGACGAAGCCTGGACCGCCTGGATTCACGGCGATCGATTTGAACTGGCGCCCCGACACGAGGGCAAATGGCGGCGCCATGCCAACCCCACCCTTGCGTTCACCGATTGGCAGGGTGAGCCTTGGCAGGCAAAGATCGAGGGCGAGCAATTTCTGCTCGCCCGTCGCGGCGACTGGAAAGGGCGCACCGAACGCGCGAGCGCCGTGCGCTATCGCGATTGGCGCGGGGATCCTCAGTTGCGCACCGTCGCGCAATTGAGGCGCTGAAGGGTTTTTGAGACTTGATGGCCGTTTCGACCTTCGGGTTTATCTATGCCGATGCGCATAGTCGAGAAGGCGAGAACAACAAGAAGAAGAGCGCCAGGTCTTCTCGGGAACCCGAGCGGTTCCCGCGGGGAGTCTGCGCTCGCGCGTTCGCGCAGAACCGTTCCCGCCCTTAGCCTCTCATTGCTGAGCGCGGTCTGGTCCACTTCCAGCTACGCTGCTGCGTGGGATTTGCGCGAAGGCGCGACCGAGATGAGTCAGCGCATCCAGGCGCTGCACCACATGAGTCTCACCGTCTGTGTCGTCGTCGGCGTCATTGTCTTCGGCGCGATGTTCTATTCGATCTTCGCGCATCGCCGTTCGAAGCGGCCTGAACCCGCGCACTTCCACGAGAACACGCGCCTGGAAGTGATCTGGACTTTGATCCCAACCATGATTCTGGTCGGCATGGCGGTCCCGGCGACCACCACGCTAATGGAGATCGAGGACAACAGTGATTCGGACCTCACCGTCCTCATCACCGGCTCGCAATGGAAATGGCACTACCAGTATGTCGAAGCGGACTTTGGCTACTACAGCAATCTCGCTACGCCGCGTAAACAGATCGACAATGTGGAGGCCAAGGGCGAGCACTACCTGCTCGAAGTGGATCGCCCGCTGGTGCTGCCCACGAACAAGAAGGTCCGTTTTCTGACGACTTCGCGTGACGTCATCCACTCCTGGTGGGCCCCGGACTTCGCGGTGAAGCAGGACGCCATTCCTGGCTTCATCAACGAAGCATGGACGCGCGTCCCCCAGCCGGGGGTGTACCGCGGCCAATGCGCCGAACTGTGCGGGAAGGATCACGCCTTCATGCCGATCGTCGTCGAAGTGCGACCCGAAGCGGAGTTCGATCGCTGGATCACGGAGCAGCGGCAAGCGCTGACGCTCGCTTCTGCAGAGGCGGTGGCAGCCCGCAACAAGGAATGGGCGATGGCCGAGCTGATGAGCCTCGGTGAGGAGGTCTATCTGGAGCATTGCGCGACGTGCCATCAGCCGACCGGCCTCGGTCAGACCGGCAAGTATCCAGCGCTATCCGGCAGCGCCATTGTGACGGGCCCCATCAAGGATCACATGAACCGCGTGATGAACGGCAAGGCGGACACCGAGATGCAGGCCTGGGCGCCGCAATTGTCCGATCTGCATCTCGCCGCCGTCATGACGTACGAGCGCAACACCTGGGCCAACAAGGCAGGCGACGTCATTCAGCCCAAGACCGTCTATGAGGCCCGTTGAGGGAATTGACAGCCATGCATGCGCACGCTGAACCCACCCGCGCCCAACATCCGGTAGTCGCCTTTGTCGCGCGCTGGGTGCTGACCACCAATCACAAGGAAATCGGCACGCTGTACCTGTGGCTCAGCTTCGTGCTGTTTTTTGTGGCGGGTGGGATGGCGATGGTGATTCGCGCCGAACTGTTCGAGCCCGGCATCCAGTTCACGGAGCCGAATTTCTACAACCAGTTGGTCACGCTGCATGGCTTGATCATGGTGTTCGGCGCGGTCATGCCCGCATTCGTCGGGCTCGCGAACTGGATGATTCCGCTCATGATCGGCGCACCCGACATGGCGCTGCCGCGCGTCAACAACTTCAGCTTCTGGGTGCTGCCCTTTGCGTTCGTGCTCCTGCTGTCGTCTCTGTTCATGGATGGCGGCGCTCCCAACTTTGGCTGGACGTTCTACGCCCCGCTCTCGACGACCTACGGCCCGCCGAGCACCGACTTCTTCATCTTCGGCGTGCATCTGATGGGCGTTTCCTCGGTGCTGGGAGCGATCAACATCATCGTCACGATCCTGAATCTGCGCGCGCCCGGCATGACGCTGATGCAGATGCCGCTCTTCGTGTGGACCTGGCTGATCACCGCCTTTCTGCTGATCATGGCCATGCCTGTACTCGCGGCGGCGGTCACCATGATGCTGACCGACCGCCATTTCGGCACGAGCTTCTTCCAGGCGTCCGGGGGCGGCGATCCGGTGATGTTTCAGCACATCTTCTGGTTCTTCGGGCACCCGGAGGTCTACATCATGATCCTGCCGGGCTTCGGCATCGCCTCGCAGATCATCCCGACCTTCTCGCGCAAGCCGTTGTTTGGGTACCGCTCAATGGTGTACGCGACCGCCACGATCGCGTTCCTGTCGTTCATCGTCTGGGGGCATCACATGTTCACGACCGGCATGCCGTTGACCGCCGAGCTGCTGTTCATGTACGCGACGATGGCGATTGCGATCCCGACGGGCGTGAAGGTGTTCAACTGGGTCTCGACGATGTGGCGCGGCTCGCTGACCTTCGAGACGCCGATGCTGTTCGCGCTCGGCTTCGTGATGATGTTCACGATCGGCGGCTTCTCGGGCCTGATGCTCGCGCTCGTGCCGGCGGACTTCCAGTACCAGGATACGTTCTTCGTCGTCGCGCATTTCCACTATGTGCTCTATCCGGGAGCGATCTTCGGGACGATGGCGGCGGTGTATTACTGGCTGCCCAAGTGGACCGGCCACATGTACGACGAGCGCCTCGGCAAGATTCACTTCTGGACCGCGACGATCGGGGTCAACCTCACGTTCTTCCCGATGCATTTCTCCGGACTCGCCGGCATGCCGCGACGGATCGTGGACTACTCGCTGCAGTTCGCCGACTTCAACCGCGTATCCAGCATCGGCGCGGCGATACTCGGTCTGACTCAAGTCCTGTTCCTGTACATCGTGATCAAGACGATCCGCGGGGGCGCCAAGGCGTCGGATCAGGTCTGGGAAGGCGCGCGAGGATTGGAGTGGGCGGTTCCCTCGCCGGCGCCTCACCACACTTTCCAGACCCCGCCAGATTTTGCGCTTGAGCTCCGCAAACAAGCAGCCTCAGCGACTGGCTGACGGCGTATATGAGCGACGCTCCAATGGCCCGGATCCAAAACAAGCGGCGCACACACACGATCGTGTTGTGCGCGCTGGCGGCCGGCATGTTCGGATTTGCGTTCTCTCTCGTCCCGCTCTACGACGTGTTCTGCGAATTGACCGGCCTGAACGGCAGGACCGCCGAGCGCGCAAGCCGCAACGAACCTGTCCCGTCCGCCGCAGATCGCGAAGTGACGATTCAGTTTCTGGCGCAGACCAGCAACGGCATGCCCTGGGAATTCCGTCCGACGCAAAGCCAGTTGCGCGTGCGGCTAGGCGAGATCTACAGCACCCGATATTACGTGCGCAATCGCGCAGACGCCGCAGTCATCGGACAGGCCGTGCCCAGCGTCGCGCCGGGTCCGGCAGCGCCGTATCTGAACAAGCTCGAGTGCTTCTGCTTTTCGCAACAGCGCCTCGAGGCCGGCGCAGAGATGGAAATGCCCGTGCGATTCTACGTGGCGGCTGATCTTCCGCCGCAGATTCACACGCTCACGCTGTCGTACACGCTGTTCCCCGTGCGCTCCGATGCACAAAGGTCAGCCGATGCGACGGGCGAGCAGGCGCCGGCGTCCATCGCGAGATCGCGGTCATGAGCGAAGCGCAGCACTACTACGTGCCGCACAGGAGCGTCTGGCCGATCATCGGTTCGATCGCACTGTTCGTCACGGCCTTCGGCGCGGCCACGTTCATTCACCAAAGCACGGGAAAAGTCGCCGACGCAGGCCGCTTCGGCGCGCCGATCTTCTACACCGGGCTCGCCGTGATGGCGTTCATGATGTTCGGCTGGTTCGGCGCCGTCATCAAGGAATCGCTGCAGGGGCTGGTAAGTCGCCAGCTCGACCGTTCCTACCGGATGGGGATGCTCTGGTTCATCGTCTCAGAAGTGATGTTCTTCGCCGCCTTCTTCGGCGCGCTGTTCTACGCGCGTCTGGTTTCCGTGCCCTGGCTGGCCGGCGCGGGCCACAAGCTGGAGACGCATCTGCTGCTGTGGCCCGACTTCGCCGAAGCCTGGCCGCTGTTCATGACGCCCGGAGGCAAAGGCACGGAAGCGATGAAGGCCTGGGGATTGCCCTTCGTGAATACGGTGATCCTCGTCACGAGCAGCGGCACGATCACGTTCGCGCATTGGGCGCTGAAGAAAGGTCGGAGGGCAGGGCTGAAACTATGGCTCGGCGTGACGCTGGCGCTCGGCGTGACCTTTATTACGCTTCAGGCGATTGAATACGTGCACGCGTATCGGGAGCTTGGGCTCGGGCTGGGCTCGGGAATCTACGGCTCGACGTTCTTCATGCTGACCGGGTTTCACGGCGCGCACGTGACGCTCGGCTGCATCATGATGTCGATCATGCTGCTGCGTATTCTCAGAGGGCATTTCACGCCGGAGAATCATTTCGCATTCGAAGCGACCAGCTGGTACTGGCACTTCGTGGACGTGATATGGCTGTTTCTGTTTACGTTCGTATATTGGTTCTGAGAAGTGAGTGGTGAATCGTGATTCGTGACTCGCAAGAAATGTTGGCTCGCTGGGAAACGATGTCGTTTCCCGACGACTGCGACCGACCTTTCTGACGAGTCACGAGCCGCCAGTCACGAGTCCAGAAGGAACTTGTTCACAAAGCCCCAGGCGAGCAGCGCCAGCAGCAGAAGAGACAATGCGACGCGAACAGTGAGTGAGACGACGATGCGCTCGGATTGGCCCGGGTCGCGCACGAGGAAGAACAGGCCCGCGCCGAGACTGACGAGGATGCCGAGCATGACGAGGAGGATGAGGAGATTGAACATCGGCTTTCGTCGGGCTGGGGGCTGGCGCCTGGAGGCTGGAGGCTGGATGGGGACGTGTGCTGCTGGCCGGGTGCATCGAATCAGGGTCGTTGCATGACGTCAAGAACCGCGGAGATCAGGGTGACAGTTGAGCTGGACGCCGACAATCTGGCGACGCGCATCGCATGGCAGGCCACCGAGGCGGCCGACGCGCGCGCGCAGAAGTGTGAGGCGATGATGCTCTCAGTGTGGGACAGCGAGAAGAAATCGACAGCGGCGATCGATCTGTGGACGAGCGATATGACGGTCGACGACATGAATTCCTTCGTCTATCAGGTGTTGCACAAGATGGCTGACACCTACCTGCGCGCGACAAAGAACTCTGCGTTGGCGCAGTCGATCCACGAGTTCGGCGACAAGTTTGGCCAGACCTTCGGACAACGATGAGGGCTTATAAGGAAGGAGCGATTGGCGGTTAGCGATCGGCGGTTGGCAAGAGAGCGCATACGCGCGCTCCGGCATCTTTACCAACCGCTAACCGCCAACCGTGACCGAGAGGGAATCCCGGGGGCTTGGGTCCCGCGGGGGCTAACTGCTTCGAAGTGAGGAAAAGATGGGCGTTTCCATCGTCCCTGCGTTGCGAGCGCTGAAACCGGCGGCGTTGACCGTCGCCGCCGGTCTCGGCGGCGTGCTGATCGGCTTCTGGGCGAACGCTGCGTTCTTTCCGGGGACGAGTCCCGTACAGCCGATCGACTTCAGCCACAAGATCCACGCCGGCGACAACGCCATTCCGTGCCTGTACTGCCATACGCAAGCGCGACGATCAATCGTGGCGGGCGTTCCCAGCGTCAACAAGTGCGTGGGCTGCCACAACATCGTCGCGAAGGACAGGCCGCAGATCCGCAAGGTCATGAACTACTGGGCCACGCAGCAGCCCATTCCCTGGATCAAGGTGCACGATCTGCCCGACTTCGTCTATTTCCCGCACAAGCGCCACGTACAGGCCAATGTCGCGTGCCAGACCTGTCATGGTCCCGTGGAGACGATGCACCGCGTGAAGCGCCTTGCACCGATGAAGATGGGCTGGTGTCTCAACTGCCACAAGGACCACGAGGTCGAGAATGGACTCGATTGCTGGACGTGCCACAAGTGAAGTGACTCGTGAGTCGTGAGTCGTGAGCCGAAAGAGAGGAATCGGAAGTCGATTCCAGATTCGATTCGAGATTGGAGAGCGGTGATCGTGAACAGTGAAAGCGCGCGCTGCGCGCCTCTACCTACGGACTACAGCCCACAGCCTGGAGCCTAAAGCCCAATGGCAAAACTGGACCGCAGAGATTTCCTGAGGCTGGTTGGCGCCGGCGGCGTGGGCGTCGGCGCGGGCTTCATGCTCGCGGAGGCGATCAAGCATCCGCTCGAGCACCTGATTCCTCAGACCGTGCCGCCCGAGGAGTTCAGTCCGGGCATCGCCACCTGGTACAACAGCGTGTGCTCAATGTGTCCAGCGGGCTGCGGAATCTCGGTGCGTACGCGCGAGGGCCGTCCAAAAATAATTCAGGGCAATCCGTCGCATCCGGTGAATCAAGGTCGGCTGTGCGCGCTGGGCCAGTCCGGCGTGCAGGCGTTGTACAACCCTGATCGTCTGACGACGCCGCTTCTGCGTACGGGCGAGCGCGGCGCTCAGGGCTTCGTTCCCGCAACCTGGGACGACGGGCTTTCCCGGCTTGCCGAGCGTCTGCGCGCGCTCCGCGCGAAAGGTCAGGGCGATCGCGTCTGCCTGCTGAGCGAGGGCGTTCGCGGGCGGCTCGCCATGGTTTTCGAGCGCCTCATGGCGCAGCTTGGATCGCAGCGTCTTCTGCACTACGACTTTGCGCACCCGGCGACGCTCTACGAAGCGAACAGGCGATTGTTTGGAGAGCCGCAACTCCCGTACTACGACCTGAGGAATACCCGGTATCTGATGTCCTTCGGCGCCGATTTTCTCGGGCAGTGGATTTCACCGGTGCATCACAGCCTGAGTCTCGGCTACAGCCGACAGGGTAGGCCCGATGCCCGCGCACGCTTCGTGCAGATCGAGCCGCGCATGTCTCTGAGCGGAGCTGCGGCGGATGAGTGGATCGCCCCGAGCCCGGGGACCGAGGGCTTGCTCGCGCTCGGTCTGGCGCATCGAATCGTTAGCGAAGGACATTATCGCGGCGCCGACAAAGATGGCTGGGCGAGCGTGCTGTCTCGTTATTCCACCGAGCGCGTAGCGAGCGAGACCGGCGTACCCGCAGACATGATCGTGCGGCTCGCGGACGAGTTCGCGCGCACGCGCCCGAGTCTCGCGATCGGCGGCGGCGCCGCGGGCAATCACACCAATGGCGTCGACATTCTGATCGCCGTCAACGTGCTGAACTATCTGGCCGGCAACGTGGGCGTGTCCGGCGGGCTCATCTTCAATCCGCCGCCTGTCGCCGGTGCGGAGTCCGTCCCCCGGCGCGCCAGTTATCGCGCCATGCTCGAGCTTGCGGAGGACGCGCGCGCCGGCCGCATCGACGTCCTGATCCTCAACAAGGCGAATCCGGTGTTCGCCTTGCCGGCGGCAGCCAAGTTCAAGGAAGCGCTGGCCGACATACCGATGATCGTCAGCCTGTCGAGTTTCATGGATGAAACGACGGCGTTCGCTGATCTCATTCTGCCGGCGCACACGTATCTGGAAAGCTGGGGCGATGATTTCCCCGAACCCGGCGTCGGCTTTCCGGTTGGCGCGATTGCGCAACCGGTGGTTGCGCCTCTGTATGACACGCGCGCAGTGGGCGACATCATTCTCGCTCTCGCGCAACGCCTCGACCTTGGCGCCGCCTTACCGTGGACGAACATGGAGGCGTGCGTCAAGGAAGGCTGGCGCGAAATATTCCAGCGCGGCGCGCCCGGCGGCGAAGCGGAGAGTTTCGAAACGTTCTGGACGTCCGTCCTGGAGGCTGGAGTCTGGGGCCAGGCCGGCCACCGCGCGGCCACGGTTGTACAGATCCCGCCAAGTGCAATCGACGGACTCAGCGTCGACGCTGCGCCGGCGTCGGAAACCCATCCCTTCGTCCTGCATCCTTATCTGTCGATCGGGTTGCACGACGGTCGCGGCGCAAATCTTCCGTGGATGCAGGAGCTGCCCGATCCGCTCACGAGCATCGTCTACGGATCCTGGGTGGAGTTGAATCCGGCGACCGCGAAGGAATTGGGTTTGAGCGAAGGCGACGTCGTCGACGTGCAATCCGTCCATGGGCAAGTCACCGCGCCGGTCTTCGTCTATCCGGCGATTCGACCCGACGTCGTCGCGATGCCGATCGGGCAAGGTCATGGCGAGTACGGGCGCTACGCGAAAAACCGCGGCGTCAACCCGATTCAGATCCTGGCCCCGGAAGTCGAACCGTCGACCGGCAGTCTCGCGTGGAGCGCAACGCGCGTGAAACTGGTTCCCACGGGGCGGCGTGTGAAGTTGCTCAAGACCGATGGAACCTCGCGCGACCTGGGTCGCAACATCATCCGCACGACCGGTTCGAGCGGCCGGCGCGGAGCACAGCGCGAAGCTCCAGAGCATTCCAATCAAGGTGGCGTCGACATGAATTCCACGGCGAACAAACAGAACAAGACCGAACCCGGCGTGCTCGAGAAATGGCGCGCGTACCGCAAACCCGGTTACTACGAGGAGTTCGATTACGCCTGGACCATGACCATCGATCTCGATCGCTGCACCGGATGCGAAGCGTGCGTCGCGGCGTGCAAGGCCGAGAACAATCTGCCGATCGTCGGCGAAAAGGCGTTCGCGCAGGGAAGAGAAGTGCAATGGATCCGCGTCGAGCGCTACTGGGAAGGCGAGTATCCGCACGCGCGACTCCGCTTCATCCCGATGTTGTGCCAGCACTGCGAGGCTGCGCCCTGCGAGACGGTATGTCCCGTAACCGCGACCTATCACAACCAGGACGGCCTCAACGTGCAGGTCTACAACCGTTGCATCGGTACTCGATCGTGCGCCGTGTACTGTCCC
Source organism: uncultured Gammaproteobacteria bacterium (assembly GCA_963723505.1). Taxonomy (GTDB): domain Bacteria; phylum Pseudomonadota; class Gammaproteobacteria; order Steroidobacterales; family Steroidobacteraceae; genus Steroidobacter. The sequence goes on along the minus strand of CAVRQU010000003.1, from coordinate 325,040 downwards.
TACGAAGTTCGCTACTTCAACTACAACGATCATCACTGGGATCCGCCGCTCGAGCAGCAACTGAACCCGGACGTGACGGTGCGAGAGAAGGGCGTCATGGAGAAGTGCACGTTCTGCATTCAGCGCATACGCCAGGCGAAGGATCATGCGAAGGACGACGGGCGCCGTCGCATACGGGACGGTGAAGTGCAGCCGGCGTGCGTGCAAGCGTGCCCGGCTGAAGCGCTCGTGTTCGGAGATCGCAAGGACCCGGAGAGCCACGTGTCTGCGGTGATGAAGGATCCGCGCGCCTACCGTGTGCTGGAGGAGCTCAATACACGACCGTCGGTGATCTATCTGAAGAAAGTGACTAGTGGCTAGTGATTGGTGATCAGGACCGGTGACTGGTCTTCCTTCCGACCAGTCGCTAGTCACGAATCACGGGTCACTTCCGTAGTGAGAGGCCAGGGGAATGAGTGACGCCAATATCAGTTTCGCAGACGTCAATCGCGACGTCGTGCGGTCCCTGGTGGAGACCGGGCCGAAGTACTACATCACGCTCGGCTGTGTCGTCGGCCTGACGCTGCTGTGCTTTTTCTTCCCCTGGTTTTATCAGTTGAGGCTCGGCATCGGCGCCTCCGGGATGAATCATCCGCAGGTGTGGGGCACCTACGAGGCGAGTTTCATTTTCTGGATCGGCCTCAGTCACTCCGGCACGCTGCTGTCGTGCGTCCTGCACATCACTCGCAGCTCGTGGCGCAAGGCGATGTATCGCAGCGCCGAGGCGATGACGCTGTTCTCGCTGATGGTGGCCGTCATGATGGTGATGGTGCACGTCGGTCGCCCGTGGTTCATCCATTGGGCCTTCCCGTATCCGAATCAGATGGAGCTCTGGCCGAATTTTCGGTCGCCGCTGCTGTTCGACGTGACGGCGATCGCGACGTATCTCACCGGCAGCTCCGTTTTCATCTACATGGGATCGATTCCTGATTTCGCGGCGGTCCGCGATCGCACGACCGGGTGGCGTCATCACATGTACACGTTGTTGTCCCTCGGCTGGCGCGGCAGCGACACGGAATGGCACCGGCTCGGATGGGCGTATACGTTGCTGGCCGTGCTGATCATCCCGCTCGCCGTATCGGTGCACAGCATCGTCTCCTGGGACTGGGCGTCTTCGATCGTTCCGGCTCTGCACCAGACCATCTTCGCACCGTACTTCGTGGTCGGCGCCATCTACTCCGGCACAGCCGGCATCGTCACCGTGATGTTTCTGCTGCGGAAGTACATGAACTTCGAGCAGTACATTACGAAGCTGCACTTCGACAACCTGGGCAAACTCCTGGTGGCCCTGTCGCTGATCTGGACCTACATCAACGTGCTCGAGCTGTTCACCGGCTGGTACAGCGGCGCCTCGAGCGAAATCGAGGCGTTGAAGTACAAGTTGTTCGGTTACTACGCGCCGCTCTACTGGGAAATGATCCTGTTCTGCGCCTTTGCGCCGCTTCTGATGATTTCGAAGCGCTTCCGGACTTCCTTCACGCCGATGCTGATCCTGTCGATCGCGATCAATATCGGCATGTATACGGAGCGCTTTCTGATCGTGGGCACATCGCTGTCGCGGAAGTATCTGCCCGACGCCTGGGGTCTGTACGTCCCGAGCCTGGTTGAGCTGTCGATTCTCGTCGGCTCGATCGGATTGTTCACCACGCTGTTTCTGCTGTTCGTCAAGATCTTCCCGAGCGTGTCCATCTACGAGGTCAAGGAGACGCTGCACGAGAGTGCGCACGCAGCCGAGTCACACGTTCCCGAGCGAGGCGCCGCCCAATGGCAGCCGGGATGATTTTTCGAGGTGCGCGGCGGCGCGTTTCCGGCGCAGTGCTGTGCGCTGTAATCGGGCCGGGCGCGTCAGGACTTTCGAGCGCAAAGGAGTAAAGATGTCCGCAGTCACCGCGTTGGGACTCTTCGACGTTCCTCACAGGGCGCTGGCCGCGGCTGGCAAGCTCAAAGGCGCCGGATTCGCTGCACCTGCCGTGATTTCGCCAATTCCGCTGGAAGGCGCGGAAGAGGTTCTCGGCGAGAAGAAATCGGTCATCAAGCGGTTCACGTTTTTCGGCGCGATTCTGGGCGGCTTGTCGGGATTTACGCTCGCTGCGGGGACGGCGGTGCTCTACCTCCATCCCACCGGCGGCCGTCCGATCATTCCGTTTCCGCCGTTCCTCATCATCACCTATGAGATGACGATCCTGTTCGGCATCCTCGCGACGGTGATCGGCTTCCTCATCAGCGCACGTCTTCCGGCGGTGCGCGAACGGGTCTACGCGCCGGAAGCGGCCGTCGACAGATTTGCGGTCGCCGTGACCTGCGACGACGACAAGCGGTTCGAGCGCGCGGCGGCAATCCTGCGTGAGTCGGGCGCCGAAGAGATCCGCAGCATAGCGGAGAGCTGATTATGAAGACGGGGTCAGCGGTTGGTGGTTGGCGGTTGGTCAAGACCAGAGAGCGCGCTGACGCGCGCCACTCCGTGGAGCCTGTCTTCGAGATGCGGCAGCTTCGTAGCGCACTCACGAACCGCCAACCCCCAACGGTGACCGGGAGGGAATCCCGTGGGCGAGGGCCCCGCGGGGCTAACCGCTGTGCGATGTTGGCGATCGCGGCGGCTTTGTGGCTGGGTCCGGCGCCTGCAGGGGCTTTCCCGTGGGACAAGGACATGGTCGATCAGCCGTCGGCGAAACCGCAGAGGGCGCCTACGCCGCCGCCGCCCAATGCTGTGCCGACTACCGGCCGGGAAAGCTTGCCTGCGCCGAAGACGGAAAAGGAACTCTTCAAGGCCAAAGACGACGCGGCTGTGATCAGGAATCCCGTACCTGCGACTCCCGAGTCCGTGGCGCGAGGAGCGTATCTGTATGAGATCAATTGCGTCGTCTGTCACGGCAAGGAAGGACGCGGCGACGGGCCGGTCGGTCGCAAATTCGATCCGTCGCCGGTCGATCTGAACAAGGATTACACGCAGAGCCAGGCTGACGGACAGTTGTTCTTCACGCTCACACGCGGACGGGTGGCGATGCCGTTCTATCGCGACGCGTTGAGTCAGCAGGAGCGCTGGGACGTGATCAACTATCTGCGAAGCGAGTTCGGCGGCAAGAGAGCAGCGCAATGAGCGTTGAAACCGTCACTGCTGCGGACGATTACGTCGCGTCATCGCCGCGCTCGCGCGTGGCTCTGTGGGTGCTGCTCGGGCTGTTCGGCCTGGGCCTGGTGAGCCTCCTCCTCGCGATGCGCAGCGAATCGACGCGGCCTGACTACCCGCTCCTCACCGTGTCCTTTCTCTATCTCATGGGTGTGAGTCAGGCGGGCGTAGTATTTTGCGCCATCACTCGTCTGGTGCGCGCGCAATGGGCGAAGCCCTACTACCGCCTCGCCGAACTGAGCGCGCTCGCCTTCTTTCCCTTCGCTCTCGGCGCGTTCCTGCTGATTTATGTTTACGCGCGCGACGAACTGTTCTATTGGCTGGCGAGTCCCGCAGACGAGCATTCGAGTCCGTGGTTGAACCCCCGCTGGTTGCTGATCCGCTGTCTCTTCGGCCTGCTGCTGTTCTATGGCCTGAGCGCCTTTTATGTCGCCAAGAGTCTCCGGCAGGATCTGTCGCGGGGGCCGGAGAGCCGGCACTGACGCACGCGAACTGGAACGTCAGCTCTATCTTCTGTCGCCCTGGGTCATTCTCGCCTTCATCATCTGCAACACTTTCTTCGCGTGGGACTTCGGCATGATGCTGATCCCTCACTGGCACAGCACCGTATTTCCGATCTATTTCTGGTTCGGCAACCTGTTCGCAGGTACGGCGGCGTTGATCATTTTTCCGGCGCTGCTCAGCCGACCCGACGCACGCTCGCAATTCGGCCCGGAGGCGATCCGCGGCCTCGGCATGCTGCTCACCGCCTTTACGCTGATGTGGCTGTACTTCTTCTGGGCGCAGTTCTTCGTGATCTGGTTCGGCAACATGCCGCGTGAATTCGAACCTGTGTGGCGGCAGATGTATGGACACTATGCGCCGTACTACTGGACCATGATGGCGGGTTGCTTCTTCCTGCCCTTTGCATCCTTCATCTTCGCGATCGTCAAGCGCTCGCTCGCGGCGATGTGTCTCATCGCCCTGAGCATCAACGTGGGGATCTGGCTCAACAAATATCTGATCGTCGTGCCCGCGCTTTCGCCTGATGATCGGCCGTTCGACAGCTGGCTGGACGTCATCCTTGCGCTGGGCCTCGCGTCCGGATTCGTCGCGGCGGTCATCGCGCTCGCGCGGAGATTTCCCATGTATTCTCGATGGGAGATGGAGCTGAAGCTGAAGAAGTGACTAGTGACTGGTGAATAGTCCAGAAATGGCGGCGCCGCTCAGAACCTCGGCGCCATGAGAGCTCGATGACCGATCCAGTCGAGACTCGAGACTCGGGAACCGGGAATCGGGAGTCGGAATCGGGAGTCGCAAGCCCCGAAACCCGAGGCCTTGCTGGAGCAGCAAGCACGGGTCGCTTCTTCTATCTACTAGTCACTGAGTCACTAGTCACTAGTCACAAGTCACTTCTCGAGAGTCACTTCTCAAACCTCATCGACAGATCGACCGCCCGCAGATGCTTCGTCAGGCCGCCTACGGAGATGAAATCAACGCCGATCCGGGCCACGTGCCGCAGCGACTCGAGCGTCATGTTCCCTGAAGCTTCGAGCTCGATCCCGGTGTTGCGATGTGAGCGCGTGATTTCGACAGCCTTGCGCATCTCGTCGAGCGAGAAATTGTCGAGCAGGATGCGATCGACGCGCGCGTCGAGCGCCTGCTGCAGCTCGCCGAGATTTTCGACTTCAACTTCGAGCAACACGCGATTGTTCAACTGACGCGCCGCATTCACAGCCGCACCGATGGCGCCGGCGGCGGCAATGTGATTCTCCTTCACCAGAATCGCATCGAAGAGTCCGATGCGGTGATTGATACCGCCGCCGCATCGGACCGCGTACTTTTGCGCAAGGCGCAGGCCGGGGATGGTCTTGCGCGTATCGAGAATGCGGCAGGACGTGCCGCGCACTGCATCCACATAGCGCGAGGTGATCGTCGCTGTCCCGGACAGCGCCTGCAGAAAATTGAGCGCGGTGCGCTCGCCCGTGAGCAGGCCGCGCGCCGGACCTTCCAGCGTGAACAGCTCCTGATCCGCGCGAATGCGGTCCCCGTCGTCCGCCGACCACGACAGGCGAATGCCGGCGTCGACCTGCCTGAAGACCTCATCGACCCACGGTCGCCCGCACAGCACTGCCTTTTCGCGCGTGATGACTGTGGCGCGCGCCGTGCGCTCGGCCGGAATGAGCTGCGCGGTGAGATCGCCGGCGCCCACATCTTCCTGGAGGGCGGCGGCGACCGTCCGCGACACGTAGCCGGAATCAGGCGGCTGAAACATGATCGTGACCGTCGGTGTTCGTCTTCAGTTGTGCGTTCTGCGTTGTGAGCAGGTCCCGGGTCAGGCTGAGCGCCGGGCCCGGGATAGCGGACAACCTACGACTCACAGCGAATCTAGAAGGGGAGGCCGTGGCTCTGGCCGCCCATGCACATCAACATCGGTACGGACAGGATGAAGTTCACGCGAGACGCGTACAACGCGGTCTTGCGGGCCTTCGCTTTCTCATCGTCCGTGGCGGCGACCAGGCCGAGGATCTTCTTCTGATTCGGCCAGATCAGCACCCAGACGTTGAACAGCATGATCGTGCCCAGCCATGCGCCGACGCCGATCGTCACGAACCCGGGGCGCAGCGCGAAGGCCTGATGCAATGCGCCTTCGGGGCCATATCCGAACAGCAGGTAATACGCGCCGGTCGCCCATGTGACGACCGCGGCCCAGCGAAACCACCAGAGCGCGCGCGGGGCCACGTACTTCGTGATGCCGGCTCCTCCGGGGCCGCCCTTGTCTGCGGCGGCGTCTGCGAGACCAGGCACTTGTACGACGTTGAAGTAGTACAGCAGACCGATCCACATGACGCCGGCGACGATATGCAGCCAGCGGTCCACCAGCGGATGGTTGAAGCCGATGGCGTCTCCGCCCACGACGACGGAGGTGATGATCAGGGAAACGATGATCGCAAGCGCGAAGGCGGCGACGATCGCGCCCCGGACGGTTGTGAGCGGATGCATAGCCATATTCTCCTGATGTCTGAATTCTTGAGTGTTTTTTCTGCAAAAAAGCGATTGAAGAATAGGCGACCGATCCCCATAATTCAACGCGTTGCCGCGCCATGACGCCCATTTCCGCCCCACTGCCAAGCGTCGAATCTCCCTGCATCAAAGTCTGCAAGCTCGATGAGCACAGCGTTTGTGCGGGCTGCGGCCGTACGCTGGCGGAGATTGCGGACTGGTCGCGTCTCACCGAAGAGCAGCAACGAGCGGTGTGCGACAAAGCGGCTGCGCGAGTTGCGCAACGCAGCTCATCGCTCCTGAACAGGTAAGAGGTAATGAAACGTGGATGTCATTGAACGCATCAAGTCGCAGCTTTCCACCAACCCGATCGTGCTGTACATGAAAGGCACGCCCGATTTTCCGCAGTGCGGCTTCTCAGCCGCCGCCGTTCGCGCGCTGAGCTCGGCGGGCGCCACGTTCGCGCACGTGAATATCTTCGAGGATGTGGAGGTGCGTGAGGCGCTGAAGCAGTACTCGAACTGGCCGACGTATCCGCAGCTCTATGTCAACGGCGAGCTCATCGGAGGCTCCGACATCATTGTCGAGATGTACAAGAGCGGCGAATTGCAGAAGCTCGTCGCGGCCACGAAGTAGTCGACGCCCGAGGAGGAAAGAGCCGCGAAAGACCGCAAAAAGGAACTGAATCATCTTAAGGCGAGGCGACGCTCAGCGTGGGCTTCCGACGCTGCGAATCGCGGGATCCTCTGTATGAAGATGGAGGACTTCCGTTCGAGAACTCTGAGCTCCTTAGTTCTTTTTTGCGGTCCTTCGCGGCTCTTCTCTGTTCTCAACCGGGCGCAGCAACACTCCCGAACCGGTTGCAGACGCTGCAGAACAACTCCGCCGTCTTCATGGCGTCGTACGCCGCGGAGTGCGCCTCGCTGGAATCCCATGCGATGCCCGCGGTTTGCAACGCCTTGCCGAGGACGGTCTGCCCATACGCGACGCCGGCCAGCGTCGCCGTATCGAAACTCGAGAACGGATGAAACGGGCTGCGCTTGATCTGCGTACGCTCAATCGCCGCGTTGAGAAAGTTCAGATCGAAACCCGCGTTGTGGCCCACCAGAATCGCACGCGTGCAATCGTTGTCCTTCATGGCGCGGCGCACTTCCTTGAACAGACGGGTCAGCGCTTCCTTTTCCGGCACCGCCGGGCGCAGCGGGTGATAGGGGTCAATGCCGTTGACTGCGAGCGACGCCGCTTCGATGTTGGCGCCCGGGAACGCCTGCACGTGATAGCGCCAGCTCTCGCCGGGCTTCACTGAGCCGTCGCCCTGAATTTCGATCAGCACGGCGGCGATTTCCAGCAACGCATCCGTATTCGGGTTGAAGCCGCCGCATTCGACATCGATGACGACGGGCAGGAAGCCCCGAAAGCGGGTCGCCATGGGTAGTTTGCCGGTCACTGGTCTCGCGCCTCCACCAGCCGCCAGGCGATCGATTCGGCTGCACGAAACGGCACCAGCTCGTCCTCACCGAAACGATAGGCCGCAGGCGGCGTCCAGGGCGCCCGTTCGAGCGTGATGCGATCGGTGTTGCGCGGCAGCCGATAGAAGTCCGCGCCGCGTTCTGCGGCGAACGCCTGCAGCCGATTCAGACGTCCTGCCTGCTCGAACGCTTCTGCGTAGAGTTCGATGGCTGCGTGCGCCGAGAAAATGCCTGCGCAGCCGCACGCTGCCTCCTTGGCGCCCCGCGCATGCGGCGCGCTGTCGGTCCCGAGGAAAAAACGCGCATCGTCGCTCGTCGCCGCGTCGATGAGCGCACGTCGGTCGTCTTCGCGCTTGAGCACGGGCAGGCAGTAGTGATGCGGACGCACGCCGCCCTGAAAAATTGCATTGCGATTGAGGAGCAGGTGCTGCGGCGTGATCGTCGCCCCGACGCCGTCGCGCGCGCTCCTCACGAACTGCACTGCCTCACGCGTCGTCACGTGTTCGAACACGACGCGCAGCGCAGGGAAGCGCTCCACCACGCGCGCCAGGATGCGATCGATGAAGACGCGTTCGCGGTCGAAAACGTCGACATCGCTGTCCGTAACTTCGCCATGCACCTGAAGCGCGAGGCCGCATTCCTGCAGCGCGTCGAGCGCCGGGAAGATCTTTTCGACCGAAGTGACGCCCGCGTCCGAATGCGTCGTCGCCCCGGCCGGATACAACTTGGCGCCGACGACGAAACCGCTGGCGCGCGCAGCCCTGATCTCCGACGGCGGTGTTGCGTCCGTCAGGTACAACGTCATGAGCGGTTCGAACCGATAGCGCGGCGGAACGGCCTCCAGAATGCGCTCGCGATAGGCTTTCGCCATCGCAACCGTCGTCACCGGCGGCTTCAGGTTGGGCATGATGACCGCCCGCGCAAACTGTCGCGCGGTGAACGGCGCTACGCTCGCAAGCTGCACGCCGTCGCGCACGTGCAGATGCCAGTCGTCAGGGCGGAGAATGGTCAGAGTGGGCGGCATGAGTTCGATTGGAAATACGCGAACCGGCCAACCGGCTAACCGGTTGATTGGCCAGACCCCAAACGGCGCGTTCGTCTTGCTCTCGCCGGTTTGCCAGTTAGCCGGTTAGCCGGTTGGCGGGTTGGCAGTTTGCCAGTTTGCCGGCCGGCGCGCTCGCGCAGCCCCGGAAGGTCATGGTCCAGCAGGAGGTGCGTTGCATAGCGCACGCCGAATCCGGTGTAGTCGGTGGGGATATGGCCCAGGCCGCCGCTGCGATTGCTGGCCGCAAGATCCAGGTGAATCCACGGAATATTCGCGGGCACGAAGCGGTTCAGAAATCGTGCAGCGAGGATGTGATCGGCCTTGCTGTCAGGCGTGCATTGCAGTATGTCGGCGATCGTTGAGTCGAGTTCAAGGTCATAGTCTTCGTCCATCGGAAACGGCCAGACACGCTCGCCGCTGTCGCGACCGGCGAGCTCCAGTGCAGAGCGCCATTCCGGTCGATTGGTGAATGCGCCGCTGTAACGATCGCCGAGCGCGACGACGCATGACCCTGTGAGCGTCGCGAAGTCGACGATGATGTCCGGCGTCGTGTGCGCCGCAAACGCCAGCGTGTCCGCAAGCACCATGCGGCCTTCCGCATCGCTGTGCGCGACCTGAATCGTCACGCCGTTCGAGGCGCGCACGACTTCCTGCGGTCGAAAGGCGCGCGCTCCGATCTGATTCTCCGTGATCGCCAGCCAGCAGTCGATGTCGTACGGCGCCTCGAGCGCGCTCAGGGCAAGCATGGTTCCGACGGCTACGGCGCTGCCCTGCATGTCCTCGTGCATGTGGTACATGCTCTTGTGCGTCTTGAGATTGATGCCGCCCGTATCGAAGCAGATCCCCTTTCCCACCAGCGCCAGCCGCGGGGGCGTCCTGCGTCGCTGAGCGGTCCGATGCTGCAGGCGAACGATGCCGGCGTCGCGGTGCTCGTTGGCGCGCGCCACCGCGAGGAATGCGCCGGCGCCGCGACGTCGCAGCGCGGCCTCGCCCAGAAACGAAAACCGCCAGCGCCGCCGCCGCGCGAGATCGCGCAGCGCGCGTCGGTAGGTTGTGCTGTTCAGGACGTTGGGCGGGAGCGTGGTCAGCCACCTCGCCAGGTGATTGCCGCGATCGACTGCGACCGACCTGGCGAGATCGGGGGGAGCTCCGTCGTGAAGCAATGTGATCGACGCCGGCGTCGCGGCTTTGAGGGGCTTCGCTTTCATCGAGGGCATCGGCGCCGTGGCGGCGAGCGCCGCAGCGACCAGCGCTTCAAGCAGCGCGGCGCTTTGTGTCGCCTCCATCCCGAGCGCGCCGAACAGCACTCGCGCACGCGGCGGGGGCGCGAGGTCCTTCCACGCACGCGCGGCCAGCGTGAGACGCTCAAATGCGGTTGCGCCTTCTTTTGCGAAGACGAGCGTCATCGCGGCTGCCGAATCCGCCACGCGAGCGCTGAGGGTCGTGACCGGCCCGCGCGCCTGCGCTTCCCTATACAGGCGGCGCCACGCAGCTGCGAACGGCAGGCGCTGAATCAGCTCGGCGGCACGTTCGCGCTCGCACGCCATGATGATTGCATCATGTCCCTGCGCCAGGCGCTCAGTGAGCGCCGAGCGCTTGTAAGAGATCTGCGTGTCGCGCTGTGCAGGAAGCAATTCCACTACGAGACCCTCAGCAAGCTGCATCCGATCCGAACACCTTCGTCACGACGGGATGCAGATGATTGATCTGCAAGGCGTGTCGAAGTTACGCATCGCTGCAGGCGACGCGCGCTTGCGCACCACGCAGATGCATTTCGCGTTTCTTGACCTGAAAAATTCAAACTCCGATGATACGCGCCCTGAGGCGACCGGTCCGCCGCCGAACGCACCAACTTCGCTGCGTTTCGCGGCGCACGACGCCCCGAAGGAGATGCGTGATCGGAGACTTCCATCAGGAGTTCGCTGCAGACGTTGGATAAACGCCGTCCGATGGGGACAGCTTCGACTCTTGTCCTTCGACCCTTTCCATTCTTCGATTTCAGTCAGCCTGTGGGATGAATCAGTCGCTTCCCCAGACGCTGATCGCAGGTCACCGTATGAGCACCGCGTCCAACATGTCTGAAGCTTCGCGATTTGACGACCTGGATCCGCAGGAAACTACGGAATGGCTCGAGTCGATGGACTCGGTGCTGAAGACGCACGGCGCCGAGCGCGCGCATTTCCTGCTCGAGAAACTGATCGATTTCACGCGCCGCTCGGGCACGTATCTGCCCTTCAAGCCCAATACCGCCTATGTCAACACGATCTCGCCTGGCCATGAAAAGGAATATCCGGGGGATCGCACGATCGAACGGCGGCATCGAGGCGTACATCCGCTGGAACGCGATGGCGATGGTCGTGCAGGTTAATCGTCAGAGCTCGGAGTACGGCGGGCACATCGCGAGCTACGCCTCGGCGGCGACGCTCTACGAAGTCGGCTTCAATCACTTCTGGCGCGCGCCGTCGGACAAGCATCCCGGCGACATGGTGTACATCCAGGGCCACGCTTCGCCGGGCATCTACGCGCGCGCCTTTCTGGAAGGCCGGCTGACGGAGAATCATCTTGCGCACTTTCGCGAGGAGTGCCTGAGCCCCGACGGCCTGAGCTCCTATCCGCATCCCTGGCTGATGCCGGAGTTCTGGCAGTTCCCGACGGTGTCGATGGGCCTCGGGCCCATGATGGCGATCTATCAGGCGCGCTTTCAGCGCTACCTGGAGCATCGCGGCGTCGTCAAGCCGACCGATCGCAAAGTCTGGGCGTTTCTCGGCGACGGCGAAATGGACGAACCGGAATCGATGGGCGCCATCACGATGCCGGTGCGCGAGAGGCTCGACAACCTCGTGTTCGTCATCAACTGCAACCTGCAGCGCCTCGACGGCCCGGTGCGCGGCAACGGCAAGATCATTCAGGAGCTCGAAGCCGCGTTTCTCGGCGCCGGCTGGAACGTCATCAAGGTCATCTGGGGCTCACGCTGGGATCCGTTGCTCGCCCGCGATACGAAGGGTCTCTTGCGGCGGGTCATGGAAGAGTGCGTCGACGGCGAGTATCAGAACTTCAAGGCGAAAGGCGGCGCGTATACGCGCGACAACTTCTTCGGCAAGTATCCCGAATTGAAGGAGATGGTCGCGCACATGTCGGATAGCGACATCTGGCGCCTGAATCGGGGCGGCCACGACTATCAGAAGGTGTGGAACGCCTACAACGCGGCGGTCAATCACAAAGGGCAGCCGACGGTGATTCTCGCCAAGACCGTCAAGGGCTTCATGATGGGCCGCTGGGGCGAGAGCCAGAACATCACGCATCAGCAGAAGAAGCTGGACGATGAGGCGCTCAAGGAATTCCGCAATCGCATCTTCATCGAAATCTCCGACGAAGAGATCAAGAACGCGCCCTTCAAGAAGCCGTCGGAAGACAGCGAAGAGATGAAGTATCTGCACGAGCGGCGGAAGCTCCTGGGCGGATACCTGCCGCAGCGGCGGGCCAACGCGGCGCCGCTCACCGTACCGCCCCTCGAAGCATTCGAATCGCTGCTGCAGGCCTCCGGGGATCGCGAGTTTTCAACCACGATGGCGCTCGTGCGCATCATGCAGACGCTGCTGAAGGACAAGCACATCGGCAAGCACGTCGTACCGATCGTCGCGGATGAGGCGCGTACGTTCGGCATGGAAGGTCTGTTCCGGCAGATCGGCATCTACTCGTCGATGGGCCAGCTGTACACGCCGCAGGACGCCGATCAGCTCATGTTCTACAAGGAAGACAAGAAAGGGCAGATTCTCCAGGAAGGCATCAACGAAGGCGGCGCGTTGTGCTCATGGATCGCGGCCGGAACGGCCTACGCGAACCATGGCGTCAGTATGGTCCCGTTCTACATTTACTACTCGATGTTCGGCTTCCAGCGCGTGGGCGATTTCATCTGGGCGGCGGGCGACAGTCAGGCGCGTGGCTTTCTGATTGGCGGCACCGCTGGTCGCACGACGCTCGCCGGCGAAGGTCTGCAGCACCAGGACGGTCACAGTCAGTTGCTCTCGACGACCGTACCGAATTGCGTGTCATACGATCCGACGTTCGCATTCGAACTCGCGGTTATCGTGCAGGACGGTCTGCGCCGCATGTACGCGGAGCAGGAGGATATCTTCTATTACATCACCTGCATGAACGAAAACTACGCTCACCCGGCGATGCCCAAGGGCGTAGAGCAGGGAATTCTGAAGGGCATGTATCTGCTGCAGATCGGCGGGCGCGGCAAAGTGCGCGTCAATCTGATGGGCGCAGGCACGATCCTGCGGGAGGTGCTCACAGCGGCGGAGATCCTCGAGCGCGACTATGGCGTACCAGCCGATGTGTTCAGCGTGCCGAGCTTCTCCGAGCTGCGTCGCGAGGCCCTGGAGGTCGAACGTGAGAATGTCCTGAAGCCCGACGGATCCGGTCGTCAACCGTACGTGCGCCAATGCCTGGGCGATCGCACTGGACCGTTCATCGCGGCGACCGACTATATGAAGATCGTGCCTGATCAGATTCGTCAGTGGGTGCCGGGACGCTTCATCGTTCTCGGCACTGACGGCTATGGCCGCAGCGACTCCCGCGAACAACTGCGACGTCACTTCGAAGTGAGCGCAGGCCATGTCGTCGTCGCTTCGCTGCGCTCGCTTGCCGACGAAGGCAAGCTGGACATGGCGACGGTGAGAAGCGCGATGAAGAAGTTCAACATCGATCCGGACCGGCCGAGTCCGGTGACGCAGTGAGCACGTACGTGCTCACGGCTGCTGGCCAACTGGTCTGCTGGCAAGCTGGCCAGATTCGCAACAGCAGCTGGATGGTTTCCGCCTTCTCGACTCCCTCTGGCCAGAGCCCAGTAGCCAGCTAGCCAAATTCCTATGCCCGGTCCATTACCGTTCCCGATCTCGGCGACTTCAAGGACGTCGAGGTCATCGACGTCCTCGTCAAGGCGGGCGACAGGATCGACGTCGATACCCCGCTCCTCACGCTGGAAACCGAGAAGGCGACGATGGACGTGCCGTCCGCGGAAGCCGGAGTCGTCAGGGAGGTCGCCGTAAAAAAGGGCGATCGTGTTTCGAAGGGCAGCGTGATCGCGGTGCTCGAACCAGAAGCGGTTAGCCCCGCGGGACCCACGCCCCCGGGATTCCCGTCCGGTCACGGTTCGCGGTCGGCGGTCAGTCAGAAGCAAGCGCAGCCAGCGGCGGCGCAGAAGACTACCCCTGCTGCACAGGACGTGCGAATGCCGCGGACGCAGGGAAGCGCCGGAGCGGCGCCCCAGGAAGAGGGAGCGGAAAACCCGCCGGTCGACGAAGCACGCCTGGTCTCTAAAGCAGAGGATCGCGCGAAGGAAGCGCAACGCCCCGCGGCGCCTTCTGAACCAACCGCTAACCGCCAACCGCTAACCGCTTCTTTTCCGGCGATCGACGAAGCGGGTTTCGCGCGCGCCCATGCGAGTCCCTCCGTGCGGAAGTTCGCGCGCGAGCTCGGCGTGGATCTCGCCAGAGTGAAAGGCACCGGCCTGAAAGAGCGCATCACGCCCGAAGACGTCAAAGCCTGGGTGAAGCAGGCGCTTGTGAGCGGCGCGCCGGCGGCTGGCGGCGGCGCGTTGCCGAAGATTCCGGAGGTCGATTTCGCGAAGTTTGGTCAGATCGAGGTCAGACCGCTCGGGCGCATTCAGAAGATCTCCGGACCGCGTCTGCAAGCGAGCTGGCTCAATGTTCCGCACGTGTGGCAGATGGATGAGGCGGACATCACCGAGCTCGAAGACGCGCGCAACAAGCTCAAGGGCAAGGCGGCGAAGGAGGGCGTGAAGCTGACGCCGCTCGCGTTCATCCTGAGGGCGTGCGTGAAGGCGTTGCACGAGTTTCCGCTCGTCAACAGCTCGCTCGATGCGACAGGCCAGAATCTCGTGCTGAAAAAGTACGTGCATCTTGGTTTCGCCGCCGACACGCCGAACGGCCTGGTCGTGCCGGTGATTCGCGACGCCGACAGGAAGGATGTCTACGAGCTCGCGCGCGACCTCGCGACGCTGTCTGAGAAGGCGCGGGCCGGCAAGCTGTCCGCGGCGGAGATGCAAGGCGCGAGCTTCACTGTGTCCAGCCTTGGCGGCATCGGCGGCACGTCCTTCACGCCGATCATCAACGCGCCTGAAGTCGCAATTCTCGGAGTCGCGCGTTCGACCATGAGACCGGTTTATCAGAACGGTCAGTTCGTCCCTCGACTCATCCTGCCGTTCACGTTCGCCTACGATCATCGGGTCGTCGACGGCGCCGGCGGCGTGCGCTTCACTACGTTCCTCGCCGAGAAGCTCGCCGATGTACGCGGGTTGCTGGAGGCGGTGCCGTGACCGGCAGCCAACTGGCCAACTGGCCAACTGGCGAGCTGGCTGAGCGAGCAGCGGCGCGCCATCTTTCGTCTTCTCTGGCCAGTTGACCAGTTGACCAGTTAGCCAGTTGGCCAGGTAGCCAGGTTCCGCATGCCTCAACAGATCACCGTTCCCGACCTCGGCGACTTCAAAGACGTCGAAGTGATCGACGTTCTGGTCAAGCCGGGCGATGAGATCGCCCTCGAAACGCCGCTCCTTACGCTCGAGACGGAGAAGGCGACGATGGACGTGCCATCGTCGGCGGCGGGCGTGGTGAAGGAAGTCGCCCTGAAGAAGGGCGATCGCGTTTCCAAGGGCAGTCTAATCCTCACCCTGGATGCGCAGAGCGCATCGCGGGCGGCGGATAGTCAGAAAGCGGAACCGCAGCCGGTGGCCGCTCCGACGACGCCCTCACCCCAACCCTCTGCCGCACAGGACGTGCGAATGCCGCGGGCGCAGGGAAGCGCTGGAGCGGCGCCCCGGGAGAGGGTGTGTCCGAACCATCTGCTCCCCCGGAAAGGGGTGTTGAACGCCAACCGTCATCCGCTCCTTCCTACGACTTCGAGGTGGTCGTGCTTGGCGCCGGACCGGGCGGATACACCGCTGCATTCCGAGCGGCCGATCTGGGTATGAAAGTAGCGCTCATCGAACGCTGGCCGCAGCTCGGCGGCGTCTGTCTCAACGTCGGCTGCATTCCGTCGAAGGCGCTGCTGCACGCGGCGAAAGTCATCGATGAAACCGAAGAAATGGCGAGCGCCGGCGTCATGTTCGGCGCACCGACAATCGATGCTGCGAAACTACGCGACTGGAAGAACAAGATCGTCACGCGGCTCACGGGCGGGCTCGCGACGATGGCGAAGCAACGCAAGGTCGAAGTGATTCGTGGAACCGGAAAGTTCGTATCGCCGCACGAAATCGAGATTGACGGAACCGGGGCTCGGGGCGCGGGACTCGGGTCAGAATCGGGAGGGGATTTGCCCAAGCCCCAGGCCCCAGGTCCCGGGCCCGCGAACGAAACCCGCAGGGTTTCATTCGCTCACTGCATCATCGCCGCAGGCTCTGAATCCGTGCGCCTGCCGGGCTTGCCGGACGATCCGCGCATCATCGATTCCACCGGCGCCCTGGAGCTCGATCTGCCGCAGCGGCTGCTGGTCGTGGGCGGAGGCATCATCGGTCTTGAGATGGCGACGGTCTACAGCGCGCTTGGCGTGCGGGTGAGCGTCGTCGAGCTCACGGAAGGACTGATGCCCGGGTGTGATCGCGATCTGGTCCGGCCGCTCGAGAAGCGTATTACAAAGCGCTACGAACGCATTCTCGTGAAGACGAAAGTCAGCAAGGTGGAGGCCGTGAAGGACGGGTTGCGCGTCGCCTTCGAGGGAGGCGCGACGACGCTCGAGCCGCAGACCTACGACAAGGTCCTGCTGGCGGTCGGCCGCAGTCCGAACGGCAAGCGCATCGACGCTGAGGCGGCCGGCGTGCTCGTCAATGAGCGCGGCTTCATTCCTGTCGATCATCAGATGCGCACGAACGTGCCGCATATCTTCGCGATCGGCGATATCGCCGGTCCGCCCATGCTGGCGCACAAGGCCTCGCATGAAGGCAAGCTCGCCGCCGAGGTCGCGCACGGCGAGAAACGGGCGTTCGACGCACGCGTGATCCCCTCCGTCGCGTACACCGATCCCGAAGTGGCCTGGGTGGGGCTCACGGAAACCGACGCCAAGGCGAAAGGCGTCGCCTATGAAAAGGCAAGCTTCCCCTGGCTCGCGAGCGGTCGATCGCTTTCGCTCGGGCGTGACGACGGGTTGACCAAGCTGTTGTTCGATCCTGCGACGCACCGCGTCATCGGCGGCGGTATCGTCGGTCCGAACGCCGGCGACCTGATTTCCGAAGTGGCGCTCGCCATCGAGATGGGCTCGGACGCCGCGGACCTCGGTCTGACGATCCATCCGCATCCGACCCTGTCGGAGACCATCATGTTCGCCGCCGAGGCGTTCGATGGAACGCTCACCGATTTGTATCTGCCGAAGAAGAAGGCCAACCGGCCAACTGGCTGACGGGTTGATCGGCCGAACCAGGAAGCTCTTCGACCTCAGGCCAACGTGCCAGCCGCCAGTAGGCCAGTGAGCCAGGAGTGGCCCTTTTGGGCCACCGATTGCAGTGGGTCTTCAGCGTACAATCCGCGCCTCCAACTCGAATATAAGGGGAGCGCCGTTGTGGACCTCAACAAACTGATTGCGCGCGCCAAAGCGATTCTGCTGACGCCCAAAACCGAATGGCCCGTCGTCGCCGACGAGCCGACCACCGTCGCAGATCTCTACAAAGGCTACATCATGTGGCTGGCCGCGATTCCCGCGATCTTCAGCTTCCTGCAGATGAGCGTCATGGGCGTCAGTGTGCCGTTGCTGGGCGGAATGCGCATTGGCGTGGGCGCAGGCGTCTCGAGCATGGTGGTCGGTTACGTGCTGTCGCTCGCCATGGTGTACGTCATTGCGCTCATCGTCGACGCGCTTGCACCGACGTTCGGCGGTCAGAAGAATCGCATTCAGGCCCTGAAGACTGTCGCGTTCTCGTACACCGCGAGCTGGGTTGCGAGCATCGGAACGATCGTGCCGTGGTTCGCGCTGCTCATCACGATCGCGGGCGTCGCCTACGGGATCTATCTCCTGTACCTCGGATTGCCGCACACGATGAAATGTCCGCAAGACAAGGCCGCCGGCTACACAGCAGTGTCCATCATCGTTGCATTCGTGCTCAATCTCGTGATCGGCGCGCTCATCGCCGGCGTCGCAGGCTTCAGTCCGTGGTCGCGCGGTTCGGTCTTCAGCAGCGCCGACGACGATGTGCAATTCGACAAGGACAGCCCGCTCGGCAAGCTCGAGCAATGGAGCAAGAACGTCGAGCAAGCGAGCGAAAAACTGGAGGACGCCGGAAAGTCCGGCGATCAGGATGCGCAGGCCGAGGCGTTGACCCAGATGATGGGCGCGGCGCTGGGCGGCGGCCAGGTGGAATCGTTGCCCACGGAACGTCTGAAGCCGTTCGTGCCCGAATCTCTGGGAGGAATGGCTCGCACGGATTTCTCCGTTGAGCGGAACCAGGCCATGGGTCTGCAGATCACGGAAGCGAAAGCGACGTACGCCAGGGAAGACGGTCGCTCCGTGAATCTGGAGATTACGGATGCGGGCACGGCGAAAGGGCTGCTTGCCTTTGCAGGCTGGGCCGGCATGGAGTCGGAGAGTGAATCTTCCAGCGGCTACGAAAAGACGTATAGCCGTGACGGTCGCCTTATCCATGAGCGCTGGGACGCCGACTCCAAGTTCGGCGAATATGGGATCGTGCTCGGCGATCGATTCTCGGTTCAGGTGAACGGCGCCGCGGACAGCATCGATGAGCTGAAGGCGGCGTTGGCGGAACTGGACCTCCGCGCCCTGGAAGCATTGAAGAATGAAGGCATGAAATAGCGTGTGAGTTGTCGGTTGTCCGTTGTTCGTTGTCCGCAGAGGCTCTGCGCTACGCTCTGGACGCACAACGGATAACGGCGCCCTGCGTGAGCTGTGGTGAGCTCCGGAGTCTGGCCACGCACAACGGACAACCGACAACGGAGAACCCCCGCGGATGAGCGCGTTGCCGCAGTCGATGAGGGTGGTTGAGATCGCCAGGCCAGGCGGTCCGGAGGCGCTCATCGTTGCGGAGCGGCCATTGCCAGTCGTGGGTGACGACGACGTCCTCATCAAGGTGGCGGCGGCCGGTCTGAATCGCGCGGATATCCTGCAACGGCGCGGGCTGTATCCCTCGCCGCCAGGCGCGCCGACGAATCCGGGGCTCGAGGTTGCGGGCGTCGTCGTGCGGGTCGGCGCCGCCGTCAGCGACTTCAAGCCGGAGGACGCCGTCTGCGCGCTCCTGCAGGGAGGCGGCTACGCCGAGTATTGCGCGGCAAACGCGGGGCAAGTGCTGCTGACGCCGGGCGCTCTCAATTTCGTCGAAGCCGCGTCGCTTCCCGAGGCTTACTTCACGGTGTGGAGCAACGTCTTCGAGTTTGGTCGGCTGCAGCCCGCGGAGACTCTGCTCGTGCACGGCGGCGCGAGCGGCATCGGCGTCGCTGCGATTCAGCTGGCGCGCGCGCGCGGCCACAAGGTGTTTACGACCGCGGGCTCGGATGACAAGTGTCGCTTCTGCGAGCAGCTGGGCGCGGACAGAGCGATCAACTACAGGACCGAGGATTTCGTGGCTGTACTCGCCTCGCAGACGGAAGGAAGGGGCGTGAACGTCGTGCTCGACATGATCGGCGGCGGCTACGTGTCACGGAATCTGCAGGCGCTCGCCACAGAAGGTCGGCTCGTGATGATCGCGACGCAGGGCGGCGTGAAAGGTGAGATTGACGTCTTGCGCATCATGCAGCAGCGGCTCGTCGTGACGGGATCTACGCTGCGTGCGCGTTCGAGCGAATTCAAACGGCAGATTCGCTGCGAAGCTCGAGCAACACGTGTGGCCGCTGATCGCAGACGGCGCCATCCGTCCGGTCGTCGACAAGGTATTCCCGTTAGATCGCGCCGCAGACGCGCACGCCTACATGGAAAGCGGGGCGCACAAGGGCAAGATTATTCTTTCGGTCGCTCCGTAAGCCGTGATTGATGCGTTGTCCGTGCTCTGCGTTCTCCGTTGTCCGCAGACGCAGCGCTCTGGACGCACAACGCACAACTGACAACGGAAAACAGAAAGCGGACCTACGTGCGCATGGTCAGCCGGGACGGAAGCGCGCGCAGGCGCTGCGGGTATTCGAGACCCGCCGGCGCGCCTTCACCCGGAAGCGCCGCATACTCCGGATCCCATGGCAGCACCATCACCGTCTGCGCCTCGCGAATCATCTTTGGAAGCACCGGCGCAATCTTTCTGTCCGACTCGGCCCTGAGCATCGCCGCGAGGGCGCCGTGTTCGCGCAGGCTGTTGTCCAGCTCCATCAGGTTGTACAGCGTCGGCTGCGAGACCGGCATCTCGCCGCGCGCCGCCGCCGCGAGCAACGCCGCTGGCGTCATCCACGCATGATCCACGGCTTCGATCGTGTCGATGTCCGCCGTCTGTCCCGCGGGAACGACGATTGCGAGAAAACGGGTGTCGAAGCGCCGCGGCGCGTTGGAAGGCGTGATCCAGTGCGCCCAGTAGAGCAGGCGATCGACGTCCAGAAGCAGCTGTGCTTCGGTCAGAAGCGGAGCGAAGAGCGCCGGATCGGACGCGATCGCGCGGCGTTGCGCCTGCAGCCGGATCAACAGATCATCTGCTGCAATGATTTCCGTCTGCATCTGTCGCCAGCAAAACTCCCGTTTCTTCGAACGTCTCGCGATATGCCGCGATCGCGAGGCCCAGGCATTGCGTTCGACTGAGCGCAGCCCCGTGCAGGTCCTCGAATTGAATGCAGCGCGCCTTCGAGCGGTCCGGAATGCACGCAAGCGCGCCGGGCGAAACGTCAGCCGCGGCGAGCGCGCCTCCCGGAAAGACCCACATCCCGCCCATGAAAGCGAGATTCTCATGACGACGGATAACGAGCACCTCGACGCCGGCGTCCCTGCTCGCGCAGCAACAGCACCGTGGCCGCAGGGCGCGGCGTCGGAGTCGGGGCGGGGGTTGGACTACTCGTCAAGACGGTTCCTCTGCATGAGCCGGACGGCGCTGTACGCCTGCGCGCTGATCGGCATTTTGCTGGTCGCCGTCGTGTTCGCGCCAGACCTCGGCGACAAAATCTGGGTCAGCAGGTTGCATGACTTTGCGCACGGTCCGATCTTCGGATGCGTCGCCGTGCTCCTGTTGATCGCGCTGCGTCGCACGCGGCAATTCGCGGCGCTCGGCCTCGCGAGCCAGTATGCAGTCGCGCTCGCCGGCGCCGCCGCGCTCGGCTTCGTGACCGAAGTTGCTCAGATTCCAGCGGGGCGTGACGCCTCCTGGCTCGATGTCCGGAGCGACCTGATCGGCGGCGTGTCGTTTCTGGCGCTCTGGGCGGCTTTCGATCCGCCCGCCCGCCTGCAGTTCGCGTCGATGCGGCGGCGAGGGGCGGCTTTGCTCGTCGGTGTCGCGCTCCTTGGCTATCTTTTCGCTCCAATCGCTCAGTCCATCACCGAGTACTCCCGACGCCGCAGCCAGTTTCCGGTGATCGCTGATTTTTCAGGCCGCCTCGACCTGTATTTCACCTGGCGCAGCGACGTCGTCGTGGACTTCGCTCCGCTTCCCGCGGCGCTGAGCGCCGCGCGCGGTGAGTCCGCAGCGCACGTGCGTTTTCTGCCGCATCCCTACCCAGGCCTGAACTTCCATGAGCCATGGTCCGACTGGCGGGGATATGCAAGCCTCGCCATCGAACTCGCCAATCCGGCCGAGCGTCCGCTGGAACTGGTCGTGCGCGTGCACGATGCGCGTCACAACAATGAATTCAACGACCGCTACAACAAGCAAATCACGCTGCCTGCAGGCGCGCGCGATGTATTTCGCTTTCCTCTGGAGGAAATTCGAAGCGCTCCCGCAGGGCGCGTCATGGACCTTGCGAATATCCGGGGCGTCATCGTATTCAAGGCGAATGACTCGCCTCCGGATGAGATGTACGTGTCGAGACTGTGGCTGGAATAGCCCTGCGTCCCCGTGCCCGGTTCTCCGTTCTGCGTTGTCCGTTGTCCGCCAGAAGGCGCGGCGCTCTGGACGCACAACGGGCAACGCACAACGGACTGTTGCTCACAGCACGACGACCGACCTGATCGATTCGCCGCGCTTCATCATCTCGAAACCTTCGCCGATCTGCTCGAGCCTGAGGCGATGGGTGACGAGCGAGTCGAGGTCGATCTTTCGTTCCACATACCAATCGACGATTTCCGGCAAGCGATCAAGGCGCGCGCCGCCCATGTAGCAGCCGGTCCAGTGACGACCCATCATGAGGTTGCCGGGAACTGCGCTCACTTCCGAGCCGTGCGGGGCCACGCCGATCACATAGCTGGTTCCCCACGCGGCGTTGGTGCACTCGAACGCCTGCCGCATCGCCGCCGGACTGCCGATGCATTCAAAGCTGTAGTCCGCGCCGCCGCCGGTGAGCTTCATGAGATGGCTCGTGAGTTTTTCGACGCTCTTCGGATTGACGAACCCGGTCGCGCCGAATTTGCGCGCGATCGCTTCCTTGTCTGAATTCACGTCAACGCCGATGATCGTCTTCGCGCCGGCGAGCCGCGCGCCCTGCACGACGTTCAGGCCGATGCCGCCAAGCCCGAACACGACAACCGAACTGCCGGCTTCGATCTTCGCCGCGAACAGCGCTGCGCCGAGTCCGGTCGTCGCTCCGCAGCCGATGTAGCAGATCGGATCGAAAGGAGCGTCGCTGCGCACTTTCGCGATCGTGTCGGCCGGCATCACTGTGTAGTCGGCGAACGTGCCGAGTCCCCACAACTGCGTCACAGGTTTGCCGTGGAGCGAGAAGCGACTTTCGCGCGGGCGCAAGTCTCGCGAACGCTTCGACGCACAGATTTGTTTTCGGCGAGACGCAATACAGACACTTTCCGCAATGTGGAATGAGAAACGGGATCACGTGATCGCCCGGCTTGAACTTCGTAACGCCCGGTCCGCATTCGACGACGACGCCCGCCGCTTCGTGGCCGAGAATCGCAGGGAACTGCCACGGCAGTTTCCCCTCGTAGACATGCAGATCGGAGTGACACAGCCCGGTCGTCTTCACATGGATGAGCACTTCGCCTGCACCGGGGCCGTCGAGTTGCACGTCTTCAATGGCAAAGGGCTGATTCGGGCCGTGCACGACGGCGGCGCGGACGTTCAAGGGCACGATGACTCCTGTGTGGTTGGCAGTTGACCGTTGACGGCCGGAATCGGCGCGTCACGCGTGGGCGCAAAGCCTGGTGAAGCTCTGATTTACCCGTCTACCCGGACGCTCGAAGTATGCAGATGCGCGAAAGACAAGGCCAATCGAAGCCGCCTGCATTTTCAAATGGGAGCAATCAGACGCTCCTTATCAGAGATGCAACACCCGGCGGCCGGAGCCCCTGGGTTCAGACTGTCAACGGTCAACTGTGCACGGTCAACGCCGCCCGACATCGCTCAGCGATGCCCGCGCACCGGATGCGGTTTGTACACTTCCTCCAGGGCCTTGATTTCGGATTCGTCCAGCTCGAGCTCCAGCGCCGCGACGGCCTCCTCCAGGTGGGACATCTTTGTCGCGCCGATGATCGGCGCCGTGATGACGGGTTTCGACAGGATCCACGCCAGCGCAACCTGCACGTTGGCGACGCCGCGGGCCCTTGCGACGTCGCTCAGCCGATTGACCACGGCGAAATCATCGTCGCCGTAGTAGAGCTCTCGCGCGAATGCGTCGGAACGCGCGCGCTTCGTGTCGCCGCCGTCCTCCTGGCGATTGCCCGCAAGAAATCCTCGCGCAAGCGGCGACCACGGTATGACGCCGACGCCCATGTCCTCGCATAGCGGCAGCATCTCGCGTTCCTCCTCGCGATAGATCAGGTTGTAGTGCGGCTGCATCGAGACAAAGCGCGTCCAGCCGTTCAGCGTCGCCGCATACTGGAGCTTCGAGAACTGCCACGCCCACATCGAGGAGGCGCCGATGTAGCGCGCCTTGCCGCTGCGCACGAGATCATCGAACGTCTGCATGATCTCTTCGGCCGGCGTCTTCGCATCGAGCCGATGAATCTGATAGAGATCGACGTAGTCCGTGCCGAGCCGTTTCAGGCTCGCATCGATCTGACTCAGCACGTGTTTGCGCGACAAGCCCCTGTCGTTGGGCCCCGAGCCCATCGGCGAGAACACTTTGGTCGCGATCACGACGTCGTCACGCTTCGCAAAATCCTTGAGCGCACGACCGAGCACCTCTTCGCTCGCGCCGCCCGAATAAACATTCGCCGTGTCGAAGAAGTTGATCCCGAGTTCGAGCGCACGATGAATGAATGGCCGGCTCGCGTCCTCATCGAGCGCCCAGGGCCAGCGCTCCGTCGGCGCACCGTATGTCATGCAACCGAGACACAGGCGCGATACCTTGAGACCAGTGCGGCCGAGGCGGGTGTACTGCATTGGAGCTCCGTTGGGGCCAACCGGCCAACCGGTCAACTGGTCCGAGGGCGAAGATACTCACTCCACTGGCGCTCGCTATCAACTGCAAGTTCTGCGAGTACAATCCGGTTGCCTGGCGTCGCTATACCGTCGTACGCCGAACTCTCTCTGGCCAGTTGGCCGGTTAGCCAGTTGGCCAGTGAGCCCAATTGCGAGGTTCCCATGCTCACCCTCGACATCAATGGCAGAAATGTAGAAACGGACGCGGCGCCGGATACGCCGTTGCTCTGGGTGTTGCGCGATCACCTGGGAATGACGGGCAGCAAGTACGGCTGCGGCAAGGCGCTTTGCGGCGCGTGCACGGTGCACATCAACGGTGAGGCGAAGCGGAGTTGCGTTCTGCCCGTATCCGCCGCCGCCGGCATGAAGATTACGACGATCGAGGCGGTCGGCGAGTCGCCCGTCGGTAAGGCCGTGCAGGAAGCATGGATTGCGGAAAACGTCCCGCAATGCGGGTATTGCCAGTCCGGCCAGGTGATGAGCGCTACCGCGCTGCTGACGTCCAACCGGAAACCGACGGACGCCGACATCGACGCAGCGATGGCGGGCAACATTTGCCGCTGCGCGACGTACACACGCATCCGCACCGCGATCAAGCGCGCCGCGGGTTCGCTCGCCTGAGGATCACGCCATGAGCAACGAATCAATGATGACGGCTTCGCGCCGCGACGTTTTGAAGGCGGGCGGCGCCCTGTCGATCTCCCTGTGGCTGCCGCAAGGCGCGCGTGCGGATGCTGGCGCGGCGAAGGCCGCCGGCTTCGCGCCGAACGCGTTCGTGCGCATCGATACGGATGGCGTCGTCACCGTAGTCGCGAAGCATCTCGAGATGGGGCAGGGCGTCTACACCGGTCTCGCCACCATCATCGCGGACGAGCTCGACGTCGACTGGAAACAGATTCGCGTCGAAGGCGCGCCGGCGGACGCAAAGCTCTACAACAATCTCGCCTGGGGTCCGTTCCAGGGTACGGGCGGCAGCACCTCGATCGCAAATTCGTACGAACAATTGCGCACAGCCGGCGCAACGGCGCGCGCGATGCTGGTGAGCGCGGCTGCGCAGCGCTGGAAGGTCCCTGCGAGCGAGATCACGATTTCATCGGGCGTCGTGCAGCACAAATCGGGCAAGTCCGCCCGCTTTGGCGAGCTCGTGGCCGACGCGGCGAAATTGCCCGCGCCGACAGACGCGAAGCCCAAGGACCCGGTCAGTTCAGGCTCATTGGCAAGGATGCGCCGCGCGTCGACAGCCGCGAGAAGTCGACTGGCGCAGCGCAGTTCACGCAGGACGTTCGCCTGCCTGGCATGCTGACGGCAGTCGTAGCGCACGGTCCGCGGTACGGCGCGAAGGTGAAAAGCTTCGATGATTCGAAGGCCAAGGCGATCAAGGGTGTGAAATCGGTCGTCGCGTTCGAAACGCCGGTGCGTTCCGGCGTGGCGGTGCTCGCGACGGACTTCTGGTCGGCGAAGCAGGGGCGCGACGCGCTGACCATCGAATGGGACGAATCGAACGCGTTCAGACGCAGCTCCGCTGATCTGTTCGCCGAGTATCGCGAGCTTGCGAAGAAGCCCGGCGATTCCGCAAAGAAGGCAGGCGACGTGGAGCAGGCGCTCGCGAGCGCTGCGAGAACGCTGGAGGCGACGTACGAATTTCCGTTCCTCGCGCACGCGACGATGGAGCCGATGAACTGCGTCGTGCGCATCGGCGCTCAGGAATGCGAAATCTGGAACGGCGAACAATTTCAGTCCGGCGACCAGCTCGCGGTCGCGAAGCTGCTGGGTCTGCCGCCGCCGAGCGTAACGATTCATCAGCTTTACGCCGGCGGCAGCTTCGGCCGGCGGGCGAATGCGATGTCCGACTACGTCATCGAGGCGGCCACGATCGCCAGGGCGGCGGGCGGCGGCGCTCCGGTCAAGCTCGTGTGGACGCGCGAGGAGGACACGCGCGCCGGCTACTACCGACCGATGTTCGTGCATACGCTCACGGCGGGCCTCGATCCGCAAGGCGCCATCGTCGCGTGGCGGCACCGGATCGTCGGCCAGTCGATTCTTGCCGGCACGCCCTTCGCCGGACGAAGGACCGATCGATCCCGCGTCGGTCGAAGGAGCGTCCAATCTGCCGTATCACATCCAGAACTCTTCCGTGGAATTGCACTCGCCGAAGTTGCAGGTCCCGGTGCAATGGTGGCGCTCAGTCGGCTCGACGCACACGGCGTTCTCGACCGAATGTTTCCTTGACGACATCGCTCGCGCAACGAACAAGGATCCGTACGCGCTCAGGCGGTCCCTGCTCGAGGCGCATCCGCGGCACCTGGCCGTGCTCGATCTGGTTGCGGAGAAATCAGGTTGGAAGAACACGCGCGCGCCGGACGAAGTGTATGGCCTTGCGCTGCACGAGTCGTTCAACTCGGTTGTCGGCGAGGTCGCGAAGTTGAGACGCACTGCGAATGGTCCGAAACTCGAGCGCATCATCTGCGCGGTCGATTGCGGGCTCGCCGTGAATCCGAACATCGTGGCGATGCAGATGGAGTCCGGCATCGGCTATGGACTCTCGGCGGCGATCAATGGCGCGGTGACGCTTCAAGGACGGCAAAGTCGAGCAGAGCAACTTCGATGACTATCCGGTGTTGCGTATCAACGAAATGCCGCCCATTGAAGTGCACATCCTGCCGTCGACGAACAAGCCGACTGGCGTCGGCGAGCCGGGCACGCCGGTCATCGCGCCTGCGCTCGCCAACGCGCTTGCTGTGATGAACGGCAAACCGGTGCGTTCGCTGCCGCTGTCGGCGCAGGGAATCAAGCTCGCCTGATTCAAGGCATCGAGGCTCGCCTGATTCGGCTGGAGGCTGGATGACCACGTCATCGAGGAAGACGCTTCGCGTCGAGCAGGACTAGCGTTTGTCGGGCAAGACGACATTGTCGTCGGGTCAGAATTCTGACTCGACGATCGATGATCGTCCTCCCCGACTCATCCTGCCACGACTCCGTCCTCCAGCCGCACGAGCACAGGCGCGGCGTTCTCAAGAGTGCACCGATTCTCCGCCGCTCTCGCGCCACAGCGTCGCCAACTGCTGCGCGTGCTCCGGCGACTTCGCTTTGACGCCGATCAACACGCCGCCGTTGCGGATCCCGGTTTCATAGAGTTCCACGCGACCTTTTGGAATTCCCCAGTTGGTAAGTGCGGCAATGACGCCGCCGGCGACTCCAACAGCGCCCGCGGCAGTCAG
The DNA here is from genome assembly GCA_963723505.1 of uncultured Gammaproteobacteria bacterium. GTDB lineage: Bacteria > Pseudomonadota > Gammaproteobacteria > Steroidobacterales > Steroidobacteraceae > Steroidobacter. Next base: position 297,706 of record CAVRQU010000003.1, on the reverse strand, counting down.
CGCAATTGCAACCGGTCCTGCGGCGACAATGCCGCCCGGAATCAGCAGCAGCGTGCCAACGGCCGCCAACACAGGCGCGAGCGTGCCGACGGCGCCGCCGGTCGGGCCGCCGAGTTGCTTTGCGCCTGTCGCCGGTTCTTCCACGGCCTCGGCCGCCTTGGCGCTCAGGCCGGGGGCGACATGTTCGCCAAACATTTGCTTCCGGGTTTTTTCCGCCAGCATCAGATTGATGTCCGCGCTTTCGTAGCCGAGATCGAGCGCGGCGCGCCAGGCGCGTTCGGCGCTTCCCCGATCCATGAACAATCCGGTAACTACATTCGTTTGTGCGGCGCCTGGCGCGCGATTCATGAGGCCTCCGTGTAGGACTGAGCTTGCAAGCGGACCGTCCTCGCAACTCATGCGGTTACATCAACGTTCCGAGGCAGCACGCCGATGGCAACCTTTACACAATTGACAGGACTCACTGGCACTGCTGGGATGCGATGCAGCTAGCGCATCGCAGAAATTTCACAGCTTGCGTGGAACATTTACGTCCCGGAATTGATATGACATGGGCGGGATGAACGTCCGACACAGAAAGGGGAAACGATGATTGCGCTGCAGCGTGCGCGCAACCTCGGACTGGTGGTCTGCGCGGCGTGGCTCGCCGCTGCGTGCTCGAACGGACGAGGCAGCGTTGAAACCGACGGCGAGACAGCAGCATTCACGGTAGGAGGATCGGTCACGGGCTTGCAGGGGGCGGGGCTCGTGCTGCAGATCAACGGCGCAGGCGATCTGCCCGTATCCGCGAACGGCGCGTTCACGTTCGCCGGTTCAATGGCGAACGGCGCCGCTTACGATGTCACCATTCGGACGCAGCCGGCTAACCCCGCGCAGACGTGCGCGGTGTCGAGCGGGGCCGGACGAATTACGGGCGCCAACGTCTCGAACGTGGCGGTCGTCTGCACGACCGGGAGCACCGCATTTACGGTTGGCGGTGCAGTCACCGGCCTCGTGGGTTCGGGCCTGGTTCTGCGCAACAACGGCGTCGAAGACCTGCCCATCACTGCCGACGGTGAGTTCATTTTCCCGACGGTCGTTGCGACTGGCGCCGCGTACAGCGTGATCGTGGCGACGCAGCCCACGAATCCGACGCAGACGTGCAGCGTTGAGGATGGCAATGGCGTCATGGGCGCTACGGACGTGACGACCGTGCGAGTGATTTGCTCGACCAGCGCGTTCACGATCGGCGGGACGGTCACGGGTCTCACGAGCCTCGGTCTGCGATTGAAGAACAATGACGAGATCTTCGCGATCGGCGGCGATGGGCCGTTCACTTTCCGGAACGCTGTAGCGAGCGGTGCGAGCTACGCCGTCAGCGTCGAGGGGCAACCGCAGGGTCAGAACTGCGTCGTTCAGAACGGCAGCGGAACGGTTCAGAGCGCAAATGTGACCGACGTAGCGGTCTCCTGCGCCTCCAACGTTTACACAATCGGCGGTTCGATCACTGGCCTTGCGCCAGGCGCGCGCGTCGTGCTGCGCATGGACGCCGGCGGACAGAGTGTGGACCACACCGCCGCAAGGAACGGCGCCTTTACATTCGAGCGATCTCTCACGAATGGAACGGGCTATGTGGTCACGGTCGCGACCGACCCCGTAAATCCCGCGCAGACCTGCACCGTGGCGAACGCCGCCGGCGTCGTCAATAGCGCCAACGTCACCAACGTTGCGGTGACGTGTACGACGCAGCGCTTCACCGTGGGCGGCATGATCGAGGATCTCCAGGGTTCTGGCCTCGTGCTGCGACTGAATGGCGGCAACGATCTGTCCATCGCCAGCAGCGGCAGCTTCACGTTCGATGCGCCGCTGGAGAGCGGCGCGCACTACGAAGTAACAGTCGCCGCGCAGCCGGTGAATCTGCCGCAGACCTGCACGGTTCAGCATGGGACCGGCACGATCGGAAACAGCAATGTGCGTGACGTTCGCGTGACCTGCGCCGTCAACCAGTATTCGATCGGCGGCACGGTGTCCGGGTTGCTGGGCGACCGCGTCGTGCTGCAGAACAATGGCGGCGATCAAGTCGAGGTCAGGGCGGACGGCGCCTTCACATTCCCGACCCAGATCGCGAGCGGGGGTGCGTATAACGTCACTGTACGCACATCTCCCTCCAACCCGACGCAGTCGTGCACCGTTGCAAACGGGAGCGGGACCGTCGGCGCGGCTGCAGTGACCAACGTCGCAGTGAGTTGCACGACCAGCAGCTTCACTGTGGGCGGCCAGATCACCGGACTTGCAGGGTCCGGACTCGTATTGCTCAACAACGGCGCGGACAACCTGACGGTTAGCCCCAACGCTACTTCGTTCACGTTCGCAACGCCGGTTGCGAGCGGCGCCGCGTATAACGTCACGATTGCAGCGCAGCCGACCAGTCCGCTCCAGAGCTGCTCGGTCGCCAACGGCTCAGGCGTCGTAGGCGCGGGCAACGTCACCAGCATCCACGTCAGTTGTACGACCATCGAGTTCGTGGTTGGCGGCGCCGTATCGGGTCTTTCCGGCTCGGGCCTCGTGCTGCAGAACAACGGCGGCGATAATCTGCCAATAGCCGCCGACGGGCCTTTCACGTTCCCGGACTCGCTTTCACCCGGCGAGCCATACAACGTTGCGGTAGGCGCGCAGCCGGCAACTCCAAGCCAGACCTGCGTCGTTGCGAACGGGTCGGGAACGATGGGCAATGGCGACGTCACCAACATTGCCGTGACGTGCACGACCAATAGCTACACGATCGGGGGTGTTGTATCAGGCGCCTCGGTGTTTGGCGTATTTCTGAAGAACAACGGCGGCGACGACATCCAAGTCGCCAACGGCCCCTTTACGTTTCCGACGCCTGTGCTGAGCGGCGCGACCTACAGCGTCACGGCAGCGACGCCGTTCCAGAGTTGCACCGTTGTGAACGGCGCGGGAACCGTCGGGGGCGGCAACGTCACGGATATTGCAGTGACCTGCCAGTAGACCTGTTTTCGGATCGCATGTCGGCGCGCAACCGAACGAAGCAGCGCGCCGGAGTTTACCTACTTCACTTTCCTCGGATTCTCGTCGACGATTTCCATCCTTGACCGCCGCAGCAGCCTGCGGGTCTGATCACCGCTGCTTCAGTGGTGCGCTGCGTTGTTGCATCGACTGTGAACATTTTCGCTTGCGAAAAGCTCTCACAGGGCGGTACGAATGTCCGACATCGTGAGGCGAAGCGATGGTCGCGCTGCGTTATGCGCGCGGGGTGTGCAGAGCCGCTCTGAGGGCGACGGCCCTCCTGTCGTTGCTCGTCGGTTGCTCCAACGGAAGGGGCAGCGTTGAAGAGACTCAATCGCAGAATCAGCCGGCGACATTCACAGTCGGCGGCGGCGTCAGCGGGCTGGCTGGATCGGGACTCCTGTTGCGGATCAATGGCGCCGGCGATCTGCCAGTCTCTGCGAATGGAGCGTTCACCTTCGCCAATCCGCTGCAGTCCGGGGCTGCCTACGAGGTAACGATTGGCGCTCAGCCGGCCAACCCGGCGCAGACGTGCACAGTGTCGAACGGCGCCGGTCAGATTGCGGGAAGCAACGTCACCAACGTCGCCATAGTCTGCGTGGCCAATGCCAGCGCTTTCGCCGTCCGTGGCGTCGTAGCTGGCCTGACGGGTTCCGGACTCGTACTCCGAAACAACGGCGGCGACGATCTCGCGATCGCAGGCGACGGCGAATTCAGCTTTGCGACGGCGGTCGCGACGGGAGCCAGCTACAGCGTCAGCGTCGCCGCGCCGCCTGCGAATCCCTCGCAGACCTGCTCGATCCAGAACGCCTCGGGCGTGATGGGCGGCGTCGACGTCACAAACGTCCGCGTGATCTGTTCGACCAATTCTTTCTCTATCGGCGGGACGGTTGAGGCGCTGACAGGACTGGGACTGGTCCTGGTCAACAACGGCGAAAACCTGGCGATTGGCGGAAATGGGGCGTTTACGTTCCCAACCCGACTTGCCAGCGGCGCCCCTTACAACGTCACCATCGCCGCGCAGCCGGCGGGGCAGACGTGCACCGTGCAGAACGCCGCCGGAATCGTGCTCAATGAAAACGTCACCAATGTGACGGTCGCCTGCGCAACGAATGTTTTCACGATCGGCGGGACGGTCACGGGTCTCGCGGCGGGCGCGCAACTGGTGTTACGCCTTGCGGTCGGCGGCCAGCAGGATGATCGCCAGATTACGACCAACGGCCGTTTTGACTTCGCAATCGCGGCGCCCAGCGGCGCCGGCTACGTTGTGCGCGTTCTGACGCAACCGGCCGCTCCATCCCAGGAGTGCGTTGTCGAGAACGCTACCGGCATCGTCGCCGGCGCGAACGTGATGAACGTCCTGGTCTCTTGCACGACGCGCTCGTTCACGATCGGCGGTACGGTGACGGGTCTTGCGGGTTCGGGTCTCGTACTCCAGAACGGCGCCGATTCCCTGTCGATCGTTTCCATCGGCAACTTCACGTTTCCAACGCCGCAGGCGAGCGGCTCGCACTATAACGTCACTGTCGGGGCGCAGCCGTCGAATCCGGTGCAAACCTGCACGGTGGAGTTTGCAAGCGGCACAGTCGGCGGCGAGAACGTCCGCAATGTGCGAGTGAGCTGTGCAACCAGCACGTTTCTTGTCGGCGGCGCAGTCACTGGGCTCCTGGGCGACCGAGTGGTGCTCGAGAACAACGGTCGCGACGCCGTCGAAGTGATCGCCGACGGTCCCTTCTTCTTCCCGCAAAGAATCGCGAGCGGCGGCGCGTACCACGTGACGGTACGCACCAATCCCAGCAATCCGGCGCAGGGATGCGTCGTCGCGAGAGGCGCCGGCACGATTGGGAACGCCGACATCAACAACGTTGCAGTGACCTGCACCACGAACAGCTTCACCGTCGGCGGCAGTGTGAGCGGCCTGCAGGGATCCGGACTCGTCGTGCGCAACAACGGCGCAGATGATCTGCCGATCGACGCGAACGGACCCTTCACCTTTGATACGCCGCTCGCGAGCGGTGAACTTTACAGCGTGACGATAGCGGCGCAGCCAACCTCCCCCACGCAGTCGTGCATGCTAGAGAACGCCTCAGGCGTTGTGGGCGTCGCCAACATCACGAGTATCCGCATTCAGTGCGAGACGGTCGAATTGACCGTGGGCGGCCAGGTATCGGGGCTCGACGGCTCGGGTCTCGTACTTCAGAACAACGGCGGCGACAACCTCGCGATCGCGTCGAACGGCCCGTTCACATTCCGCGACTCCCTGCCGCCGGGCGCGTCCTACAACGTCACGGTGTTGACGCAGCCCGCCGATCCGAACCAGACCTGCGTCGTTGCGAACGGCTCGGGCACGGTCGGCAACAGCGACGTCGCCAACATCACGGTGAACTGCACGAGCAGCAGTTTCACGATCGGCGGGACGGTCGACGGACTGGAGGGATCCGGCCTCGAGCTGGAGCTGAATGGCGACGACGATCTCGACATCGACCGCAACGGCAGCTTCATATTCGACGAGACGCTGGAGAGCGGCGACCATTACGAAGTCACAGTCAAGGAGCAGCCCGAGGACCCGTCGCAGGTATGCACGGTTCAGGGGGGCGCTGGAACCGTTGGAAGCAGCAATGTGCGTGACATTCGTGTGAGCTGCGCCGACGACAGACACTCGATCGGCGGAACCGTTTCGGGATTGCTCGGCGAGGACCTCGAGCTGGAACTGAATGGCGACGACGATCTCGACATCGACAGCAACGGCGGCTTCATATTCGATGAGACGCTGGAGAGCGGCGACCATTACGAAGTCACAGTCAAGGAGCAGCCCGAGGACCCGTCGCAGGTATGCACCGTCGCGAACGGTACGGGAACAGTCGCCACAACAGACGTCACCAACGTCGTTGTGAGCTGTCAGTAGATCGCGGCGCGTCGTCAGCGGCGCACCTTCGTTTGCCTCGCGGAGAAGAGCGACGCCCGCGTCTTCGCGATTCCGGCAGAGTGAATCGCAAGCGCCGCAAGAGCGTGCGTCCTCACATGTGCAGAATGACGTTCCCGATCGCCCGGCCCTGTTCGACAAGTTCGTGCGCTTCGGCGATGCGCTCGAGCGGCAGCCGCGCCGCGATGTTGTGCTGGAGTTGATTCGTCTTCAGCATCGAGGTCATTGCGTCCGTGGCGCGCGTGCGATCCGCCTCGCTCAGGTTGTACACGATGAAGAAGCGCAGGCGGACGTTCTTCAGAATCATCGGCACAAACGGAACTGCGATTTCGGGCGCGTTGCTGCCATAGACGATGACATCGCCGTCGCGACTCAGGACCTGCAGATCGGTGGCGACGTTCGCGCCGAAATCGACCTCGATGATGCGGTCGACGCCGCGCCCCTGCGTTTCCGCCTGCACGCGTGCGACGACGTCCTCGGTTTTGTAGTTCAGGACGATGTCAGCGCCCGCCGCCTTCGCATGCGCCGCTTTCTCGGGACCGCTTACGGTGGCGAGGATCTGTTTGGCTCCCGTGAGACGCGCGAACTGAATCGCATAGTGACCGACCGCGCCGGCCCCTCCCGCAATGAGCACGGCCTTGCCTGCAACGCCGCCGTCGACGTTCGCGGCGTGGTAAGCGGTCAATGCGGGAATGCCGAGACACGCGCCGATTTCGAGATCGACATTGTCGGGCAGCGGAACCGCCTGATTCGCAGGCAGCACGATGTACTCGGCCGCTGTGCCGAATGGACGACTCCACGCGGCGTTCCACAGCCACACGCGCTCGCCTACACGTGCGTGCGGAACGCTGTCGCCTGCGGCGTCGATCGTTCCTGCGCCGTCGCTGTGCGGGATGATCTGCGGAAACGGCAGCATGCGGCTGCGGGTCCCCGCGCGAGACTTCACGTCCGAGGGGTTGACGCCCGACCACGCAAGTCTGACGCGAACCTCTCCCGGCCCCGGCTGCGGCGTGGGCGCGTCCATGATTCGCAGCACGTCGCGCGCCGCGCCGGTTCGATCGTAAATGGCCGCTCGCATCGATCCACCTCGCCATCGGCGTGCGCCTTCGGATTCGCGAGATCGTACACTGGGAGTCGGTGGAAGCGGGAACGAGTTCCGGTTCCGCGAACAGTTGTGGAGGACTCATGACGAAAAAGATCGACGTCGATTCGATTGCCGCCGTTATCGGCTCGCGTTACCCCGCGCCGTTCGATCGCCCATGTCGGGAACGAGTTCGCCGACGGCTGGGCGACGCCGCTGAATTGACGCAGTTCGGCGTGAACCTGTTGCGCCTGTCGCCTGGGGCCTGGTCGAGCCAACGTCATTGGCACACGGAGGAGGATGAGTTTGTCTTCATACTCGAGGGCGAGGTGACGCTGGTCACTGACGATGGCGAGGAGGTGCTGCGCGGCGGCGACTGCGCCGGCTTCAGGGCCGGCGTCGCCAACGGACATCACTTGCAGAATCGTTCAGCTCGCGAGGCTGTTGTGCTCGAAGTCGGCAGCCGACGCCTCGCGGATGACGCCACGTTCTATCCAGACATTGACCTGCAGATCGAAAAGGGCGCGCAAGGGTTCCAGCATCGAAACGGCGTCCCCTATTAGGGCGTCGACCGCGCAGCGAGCGAGAACCCTGTGCTGCTGAAGGACGTGAGCGGACCGCGCACGGTGCGCGAGGACCGGATCGCCGCTAGACGCCGGCGGATTGCGGCTGTTGTGAAGGCGAGTATCCTCACCGGGCGCGTCGCCGCGCGATGAGTGCGGACCACTAACCTACGAATCGAGACGACGCGCGTGGATCGGCTCGCCGTCCGCCATGGAGCATTTCGACTGCACGACGCAGACGTCATCCACAACCGGTTCACTCTTGCCTGAGGAGCGGTTCGCGCCATGAGTACATCCGCAGCGCTTCGTTTCGATCACATCGCGGCGCCGGTCAGGGACGCGCAGAGCGCCTACGAGTTGTTTGCGAACGTTCTCGAGCTTCCGTTGCTCGCCGCGCATACCGGCGATGACTGGGACGGCGCACCCTGGCTGATGATGATCTTCGGTCTCGCCGACGGGACGCAGATTGCGCTCTGTGCGCTGCAAGGGGTGCAGGCGCATCCGCGAGTCGCCGCAGATCTGCCGCATTGCGCGTTTGCGGTGCGCGGCCGTGAACAGCTTGATGAGTGGCGCGCGAAGCTGACGGCGGCGGGTTTCGACGTTCGCGAGGAGGATCACGGCGATCAGCTCTCGATTTACTTTGAAGATCGCAGCGATCTGACCTGGGAGATCACGACCGCCGCGACCCCGCACAGGGATCCGCACGCCCGTTCGATCGTGCAGGATTGGATCGCCCGATGTCGTTGAGTCCGGATCGAACCGATTCCGTCCTGTCCGGGACTTCGCATCTGCTTGACCGGCGCCTGCATACGCAAGCAAGGCGCTTGTTCATCGGCGGTGAGCGCAGCGTCCGCCGCGCTCTCGTGACACGTACACTGCTCGTGCTCGTGATGTTTCTCGCGGTCGTGCTCGTGTTCTGGCTGGATCGAGACGGCTTGCGCGATCATGCGGACGAGCACATCTCGTTCGCGGACGTCGTGTACTTCTCCGTCGTGACGGTGACCACCGTGGGGTACGGCGACGTCGTCCCCGTGACGACGCGCGCACGCATCGCCGATGCGCTGATCGTCACCCCGATCCGTCTGTTCATTTGGCTGATCTTTCTTGGCACGGCGTATCAGCTGGTGCTGCAGCGATTCATCGAGGACCTACGGATGCGCGCGCTTCAGGCGAAATTGCAGGATCACGTGATCATCTGCGGATTCGGACACTCGGGCCGGTGCGCCGCCGCCGAGTTGACGGAGCGCGGCGTGGACCGCAAACAGGTGATCATCGTCGACATGCTCCAGCAGCGGCTGGAGGAGGCGGCGGAGCTCGGATACATCGGCATCCTGAGCGACGCGACTCATGAGGACACGCTGCGCCAGGCGATGGTGCACACGGCGCGCGCGCTGTTTATCTGCACGGATCGCGACGACACCAATGTGCTCATTACGCTGACCGCGCGGCACCTGTCGGCCGACGTGCGGATCGTGGCGCGCGTCGAGGAAGCGGAGAACGAGAAGCTCGTGCGTCAGAGCGGCGCCGACGCGACCGTGTTGCCCTCGCGCGTGGGCGGTCTTCTCATGGCCGATTCACTGGAGTCTTCAGCAGTGGCTTCCGCTGTGATGGATCTGATCAGTGCGGGCGGCCGCATCACGCTGGTGGAGCGCGCGGCGCGGCCGGACGAGGTCGGCCGGCTGCCCGCGGAGATCGTCGATTCGCTGATCGTACGCGTGCTTCGGGATGCTCAGGAGCTTGCGTTCTGGGAACAGGATGCTCGCATCAGAACCGACGACAGGCTCGTCGTCATCCGGCCGGTGTAGCGCTGACCATCATCAGAAGAATTCGAAACCGGCCAATTGTTGGCAGCGGGCGTTCGCAGCAAGGATCCTCGGCGTCAGTGCTGTTCGAAAGGGCTTCGTGCTTGCGAGCCTCGTCTTTCGACCGGTTGCATCGCTGAAGGTCAGGGTAGTCGACCTGTGCGGAGCTTGCCCATGTCGCAGACGCGACAGCAGGCTCGCTTCGCGGGCAATTCCGGACCCTTGTCGCCGATCGATCGGCCTGCTGCTGCGTCTGCAGCCTCCTGCCACGGGCCGACTGCGAGCGCAACGAGCCGGTTGTCGCGAAGCGGTGGAATTCCTCCGCGCGCTCTGAGGATTTACGCGCAGTCATACTTCCGGGAGAATGCGCCGGTCTCCTGGCCAATTAACAACTATGAACAACATAAATATCTGGGCGGTGCTCGTCGCCGCTGTGTCGAGTTTCGCGTTGGGCGGCCTGTGGTATTCGCCGCTGATGTTCTACAAGCTCTGGAATCGTGAGGCGGGTCGCAGCGAGTCGACGCCTGCCGGCCCGCATCCCGCGCGGGTGTTCGGCGTTGCGTTCGTCTTCTCGCTGGTTGCGGCGTTCACCTTTGCCTGGTGGCTTGGTCCCGACCCGGAACTGCGGCCGGCGCTCATGAACGGCCTCGCGGCCGGCGCGTGCTTCGTCGGCGCCAGCTTTGGAATCAACTACCAGTTCGCGAATCGCACGTTCCTGCTGTGGCTGATCGACGCCGGTTATCACACACTGCAGTTCGTGCTTTTTGCCGTCGTGCTCGCCCTCTGGCCCTAACCGCATTCGCATAAACCGGCTTCACTCCGCTCGCAGTCGGCCTGCGCCAGGCGGCTGCGGACGCAGCAGCAGGCCGATCGCTCGGCAGACGGATCTCCAATTTGCTCGCGGAGCGAGCCTACTGTCGCAAGCTACCTGCTGCGAACGCCTGCTGCCGACAGCGTCGGCCGGTTTGGGTTTCGTTCACGCGGACGCGCTATCGGGCGGGCTTGTGGCCGCTGACGATTGGTACGTGCCACACCGCGTATTGCTTCGGATCCAGGATGGAGTCGATGGCCTGATCGAAGAGCGCTCGCACCTCCTCTGCGCCGAGCGCGGTGTGCTTCGCCAGGACGTCTGTGTACCCATCGCGCCACGCTTCGATGATCGCCGCGAATGTGCGCCGCGGCGCGCGCAGCGTGTCGACGATCACGTAGTCGACATGCAATGCCTCGATGCCGAGCTCATGCATGATCGACCAGGTGCGCCGACCGATCCGGGCGTCCGTGCCTGTGTTATGTGTGTACGGGATAACACCCTTGTGCCACAGGTCGTCCGGATCGACGCGCACCGCGGGCATATGCAGCATGCCGTAGTCCTCGCTGAGCACGTGCAGCCAGCCTCCCGGCCGGCAGATGCGTTCGAGCTCCGCCAGAACCCGCTCCGGCTCGGGCACAGCCTGCGTCATGTGCCGGCAGACGACCAGGTCGAAATGGGCGTCGGGGAACGCGAGCGCGAAAGCGTCTCCGGTTTCGAAACGCGCGCGCGGCGAAAGCGTTGCGAGGCGCTCGCGTGCATGGGCGACCGAAGTTTCGAGAATGTCGACGCCGACGATTGCGGCCTGCTGATAGCGCATCGCAAGCCGCGCCGTGATCTCGCCGCTGCCGCAGCCGACGTCGGCGATGCGCGCCGTTTTCGGCAGATCATAGCGGTCAAAGAGCCGCTCCTCCTGCGGCCAGATGGCGTTCGCCTGCGCCGCGAGCGTGCGCAACATCGATTCATCCGCCATCTGCTCGGCTTGTGGATTGCGATGCTTCGTCATGGTCCGACCTCTGACATGATGCTGAAAAAGGCTGTCCATGCCTTTTTCAACGTCGCTTGCGAAAAGCGTGGTTTTCGCTGCGCTCCCGAAATCAAGCCCATGAGAATGTGCATGATTTCGCCGGGCCATCCGTGGCGCGGTCTAGCAGGCGGTTGAAAGAGTTTTTCAACGGCCTGCTAGGCGCTTCAGGATAGACGAGCGGGCAGGGGGGTCTGTAGGCTCCCGACCAGGCGCTTCGCGAGAAACCGGCTTCGCTTCGCTCGCAGTAGGCCTGCGGCAGGAGGCTGCGGACGCAGCAGCGGGCCGATTTCATCGCCAGACCGTTCCCAGTTGCTCTCGCAGCGAGCCTGCTGTCGCAGGGCGACCTGGGGAAGCTCCGCGCACGTCGACTACCCTGACCTTTCACCGATGCAACCGGTCGAAAGACGAGGCCCGCAAGACGAAGTCCCTTTCGAACAGCACTGACGCCGAGGATCCTTGCTGCGAACGCCTGCTGCCAACCATGTTGGCCGGTTTCGGTTCTGGAACCTGAACTCATGATCGTCAACTCCTTGTATCGCGGCGACGGGCTCTCGGTCCGCGACTATCGCTGCACGGCGGGGCCGCACGACGAGCCGTATGTAGAACTGCACGAAGCCACGACGGCGTCGTACGTGCGTCGCGGGACCTTCGGGTATCAGTATCGCGGCGAGTCGTTCGAGCTTGCGCCGGGCGCCCTGCTCGTTGGCCAGCGCGGCGATGAATTCATGTGCACGCATCGCCACCATCGCTGCGGCGATGAATGCCTGTCGTTCCATTTCTCGCCGTCGCTGATCGACTCTTTCGGCAGGCACGCAGACGCATGGCGGGTCGGTTATGTGCCGCCGCTTGCCGAACTGATGGTGCTGGGCGAACTGGCGCAGGCGGCGGTCGGGGGAGCAAATGACCTTGGGCTCGATGAGATTGGCTGGGTGCTGGCGTCGCGGCTTTGCGAGATCGTCGCGGGTCGCAAGCGCCGCCCGCTGCGGTCGCGGGCCGACGATCGACGGCGCGCGGTGACGGCGGCGCTCTGGATCGATGCGCATTCCCAGGAGTCCATCGACCTCCAGCAGGCGGCCAGCGAAGTGGGGCTGAGCGCGTTCCACTTTCTCCGGATGTTCTCGAGCGTCGTGGGAGCAACGCCGCATCAGTATCTCGTCCGCTCGCGCCTGCGCCGCGCCGCGCGCCTGCTGAGCGAGCGCGAGCGCTCCGTTACTGATATCGCGATCGAGGTCGGCTTCGGCGATCTGTCGAACTTCGTGCGCACGTTCCGGCGCGCAGCCGGCGTGTCTCCGACGGAGTTTCGGCGGGCGGCCGCCGGGGACTGCACGATCTTTCAGGACCGTCTGAAAATCTTGCAAGGCTGACCGGTCTGTCGTCGCCCTCTGACGGCGTTTCTGTGCAGGAACTTAGCCGCATCAGGCGGCGTTCACCGTACGCAAAGAATGCATGATCGCTGGAACCCGACCGCTCTGCCGCGATACACACCGCGAGGATGCACGCGTCAGGCGGCGACGATAGTCGTCATCTTCACTTTAAGCAGCAAGAGATCCGCATGAGCAGAGGCATTTGCGGGGCGCGCGGCGATTGCGCCGTCGACAACGTCCTTGCAATGAGCGCGCGACTTGAGCATCGGGGCCCGCGCCTGCAATTGCTCACGATCTCGCCCGAGCTGTACCTCGCACAGCGCGGCGACGACGACCCTCAGGCGTCACGCGAACACGACGAGGCGCCGCTGGTGTTCGCCGGCACCATTACGAACCGAGCGGAGCTCCTCAGGGAACTTGGCGACGCCGGCAGCGGCGCGGAGCTGAACGATGAACAGCTCATCTGGGAGCTCTATCGCGCTCGCAGCATTCACGCCTTCGAACGCATCGACGGTTCGTTCGCCATCGCGCTTTTCGATGCGCACAGCGACTGTCTGGTCCTCGCCGCCGATCGCTGGGGCTCGCAACCGCTTTACTTCGCCGCGGGCAGGGCGGGCTGGACGTTCGCCAGCGAGTACAAGGCGCTGTTGGGCGACGAAGCGCCTGCGCCGGCGCTCGATGTCGCCGTAGCCGCGTACGTGCTTGCAAACAAGCATTTCCCTGCCCACAGAACCCTCTTGTCCAACGTGCAGGCCGTGGGGCCGGGAGAGTTCGTGCGCATCAGGGGCGCCGACGTCCGCGCGGCCAGCTACTCGCCGTTCCAGCTTGCAGTCGATGAATGTCTCCCCGAGGAGGCGCACGCGATCGCCTTGCGCGAGCACATCCTCGATGCGGCGAGACGTCTCGTTGACGGTCACGACTGCGTCGGCATTGCGCTCAGCGCCGGACTGGATTCGACGCTCACGCTGGGGGCGATTCGCGCGGTCGCTCCCTCGTTGCCTGTCTATACCTACACCGCAAGCTTCAGCCCCAAGGATCCGGACCTCGCGCTTGCCGCCGAAGCCGCGCGCTACTTCGGCACGACTCATCGCGAGATCATTCTCTCGCCGGAGGATCTGCCCGAGTTGCTGCCCGAGCTCATCTGGCGGATGGAAGATCCCGTCGCCCGCGAGGAAATGGTTGTCTACGACGCACTTGCTCAACGCGCCGCCGGCGAGACGCCGCTCCTGCTGTACGGCCAGATGGCGGATCGATTGTTCGGCGGCATGCCGCGTCATCTGCTCATCAAGGCTGCTAGCGAACTGCCGTTCGCACGCAAGGCGATCACGGAGTTTTACGACTACACGCAAAGCGGCGCGCCGCCTGGATCGCTGTCCGGCAAGTTGCTGGTGAACGCGTACTATCGCGGGCGGCGTTCAAGTCGGCCGCGCTCGCCGCTCGCGCAGGAGTCCATGACGGAGGAGGGACTGAGGCTCGCTCCCGTCGAGCCGCTCAATTGCGCCTTGCTGGCGGGCATCGGTCAGCCGGGCGTCGCCGCGGCGATGGAACGGCTGCACACCTGGGCCGGGTTGCGCGCGGATTCCCTGTTTTACGGACGCGAAGTGTCCCGATATGCGTTTCGCATTCCCGGCAAATACAAGATCCGCGGCACGCAAGGCAAGCACATCCTGCGCCGCGCGGCCGAACGTATCTTGCCTGCCGAGTTCGTCCAGCGTCCGAAGGGCTTGATACGCATTACGCGCGATGCGCGCCTCAAGCGCGCGCTGGGAGCGATGGGCGATGAGTTGCTGTCTCCCGCCGCCGTGCGTTCGCGAGGAGCATTCGATGCGGAGGACGTAGCGCAGTTGCGTCTGCGGGTGGCGCGCGCCAGGTGCACCGAACCGGATTTCTATTATCTCTGGACGCTGATTCTGTTCGAGCTCTGGTGCCGCACGTATGTCGACGCGCGCGGCAAGCGCTACCGCCCCGCGGCGACGAGAGATTCGCAGTCCCGACCCTCGCAGTCCGCTCGCTCCGGTGCATCATTTGCGAGCCCTGCGTAGGCTGACGGCGGCGTCCGGCCGCCAACGGCTCCATCAAGCCAGGGTGGGAACGTCGTGCTCCAGCCCGCATTTCTCGGCGGTTTGTCGCAAGCGCCAGGACCCTGATCTATCCTGGTCGCAGAAACGTGTCGGCGATCCAGGCTCGCAGACTCCCCATCATCCGCGATCACTGTGAGAAATGCGGGCAAGCGAGCCGATCCCGCGTTCTGCAGGAAGCGGCGACGTCACGCCGTGGTCGACGGCGTCGAACCAAGGTCTCGCATCACGTGCGCCGCGAGCGTGCTTGCGGCGAGGGCGAGTCCGAGCCAGCCTGCGCCGAGGCCGGCGACGACGCCGACGAGTCCGAACGGGCGAGCGACCCAGGCGCAGACGAGCGCCAGCGCCAGTGCAATCCATCCCGAGTGGTTGAGCAGCGACAGCTGGCGCGCCGATCCTCTGGCGACAACCACGGATGCGGCGAATGCTTCGCCGATGCGGATGAATCCAGTGGCGATCACCACAGCGATCAGTCCGCCGGGAATGCTGTAACGCCCTGCCAGGAAGCGCTCGATCAACCAGGGCGTCACCATCACGACCACGAGCGCGGCGAGCGCGCCCATCGCGAAAACCAATGCGGCCTCGTGCCTGATGAGAACGAGCGCCTGCGCCCTGCTATTGCACGCGCGCAGACGCGGCGTCAGCGAGTAGCCCGCGCCAGCCTGCAGCATGCGGAACGCCGATCCCGCGATCGCCGCCACGATTGAATAGCGCGCGAGATCCTCGAGGGAGAGCGCACGACCGATCACCAGGCGGTCGATCTGGAAAAAAATGTTGCTCGACAGAGCCAGTCCCGCTGCGCTCAGCGCCTCTAGCATGAACGCGCGGTTGTATGCGGGTTGCGTCCCGTCCCGTGGCAAGCGCGCAGCGAGGCGCCAGCCAAGCACGCTGGTCGCGAGATAGCTGCACAGGATGACGGCCGTCACCAATTCGGCGAACGGACGCCTGAACAACAGCACGATCGGCACGCTCGCGAGCAGCACCCAGTTGTGGATCTGGATCAGAAACAGGGAGAAACCAAAGCGCCCGCGCGACTGAAAAAGCGCGCCGGCCACCCGGCCCGTGCCGGCGAGCACGACGGTGACGCCGAGCATGAGGGCGAGGAACGCGTCGAGGTCGTACAAAGCTGCGGCGATAGCCAGTACAACGGCGCCCGCAAGCAGGCTGCTGAAGGTTGATTGACGCAACAAGCCTGACGAAGCATTCAGCTGATGACGAACGACGAGATTGGGCAGCCCGTGCGCCGCCAACGCCGCGCCCACCTGGATCAGGGAGAGCACCAATGCGACGGCGCCGAACTGCGCCTCGGGCAGAACGCGCGCGAGCAGGATGTTGCCGACGGCGAAGCCGACGCCTCCGGCGGCGAGGAACGTCGCGGAGCGCAGGCTCGGAGATCGCGACAGCTTGCGCGCCGAGGAGATCAGCATTGCGCGTCGGCGCAGCGACTGGATCCCGGCAATCAGTTGAGGCATAGAGGACCCGCATCATTCTTTTCCGCACAGCGCAGGAGAGCGTCGATCGCTCCCTGAGCGTCGAACCACTCCTCAGCGCCGCCGCACCGCGGAGCGATGAGAGCCCTTCCGTCGCAAGATTCTCCAAGAGCTGCAGCGCGCCCGCCTCCAGCATGAGGCGCCCGAATCACCGGAGTTTCTCATGTACGACCATATTGGCCTCAAAGTCGGCGACCTGAAGGCGAGCGTGCGTTTTTATGAGGCTGCACTGGCGCCGCTGGGCCACGAGTTATGTGCTAACGACGCGGACTACGCCGGGCTCGGCTCCGGAGGTGAAGCTACGTTGTGGCTGTACGCCGCACGCTCTCAGGTGAGTCCAGAAGTTCATGTCGCATTTTGCACTACAACGCGCGCCGCCGTAGATCGGTTTCATGAGCTGGGTCTGAGAGCTGGCGGTCGCGACCAGGGCGCGCCGGGCGTTCGCGCCGACTACTATGGTCCCGCGTATTACGCCGCGTTCCTTCTGGACCCGGACGGCAACAATGTAGAGGCGGTGTGCGTACCCGCGTTTCAGGGAAGCGGCGACTGACCGTTTTCTGGTGTACGAGGGCTCGGCAGTACAGACCTTGCTTATAGGTAGTTTCCGGGGCGTGTTCTCCGCGAGGAACGACTGAGACTCCACGGAACCTTCGTTCAAGCCAGGCTGACGGCTTGTGGAGACGAACCGATGATCGAAATTCAGGGCTCGGCTTCGTACGTGCGCAACCCGGACGCCCTTCCACCCGGCGGCGACGAGCACGCGCTGCTTGAGACGCTGCAGCAGGTCTGCGAAGCGAATCCGCCTGAAGCGTCGTTACGGATCTGGGAGCTGCTCGAGACGCCGCAGACTGTCGAGACGATTTGTCGCGTGCTCAGGAATGAGTTTGATCTGGCGCCCGCAGCCTCGGTCGAAGGCGTGAAGATCGTGCTGGCGGAGTTGTACCGCGACGATCTGATTCAGCTGTCGCCGGACACCTGATCTGGGCACGACGGCCTTCGCTGCGGCTTCGGCAAGCAGGCGTGCGCAGGAAAGCCGACGCTTCGTGTCGGCAAGAGGGCCTTCGGCAAGTCAGAACAAGACGTCGATCGAGCGACAACTCGACTTGGGGTTCAGGGTTCTGAATCTGTCTTGCCGAGGGCCCTTCTGCCGCGGCCTTCCTGCGCAGCCGTCCTGCCGCAGGCCGTCGTCTATTCAGACGGTTCGCAGCTGCTGAGCGAGGGACCGGGTCTTTTCCGTCACGACGTCGCCGGTGTGCTTCGTCGTCTTGCGCTCGATGAGCAGTACGTGGCACTCGGCGTCCGCCACCGGATTGTGTCGCACGCCCTTCGGGACGATGAACATTTCGCCCTCGTCGAGGTCCACGGTTTCATGCTCCATCTCGAGCCGTAAGCGGCCCTTGAGGATGTAAAACAACTCGTCCTCGTCTTCGTGGCTGTGCCATGCGAGCGTGCCGCTCACGCGGGCGACTTTGACGTACGCGTCGTCGACTTCGCCGATCACCCGCGGCGACCAGAACTCCTTCAGACTGGCGGCGACTTTCGCCGGGGAGACTGTGTGGGACATGCTCCAATTCCTCATGGATCAGGTTCGCCGCGACATGGGCGACGTTTCTGGACTCAAGGGCTGAGGTCGTCATGCCGCCGAAGCACGATCCGGCGGACGCCGTCAGCGATTGGCTGCAGAATGGCCGAGGACGGGATCTCACACAACTTGCGATATGTCGAGTGCAGGCGAGTCTCGCGGGCATGGATCTCGGAGATTGAGAGAGCCACCAGTCGCTCCGACGCCTCTTCACCTTCGCGAACCAGCGGATCGAAGCGCACGCTGGTGAATGGCGCGCACGTGGTCGAGGGCCATCAGCCCGATTACGAGGCCGCGCAACACGTCGATCGATTGCAGGCGTGTGCGAGCATGCGTCGTCGTTGGTGCAAGGTCTGGCGAGCGCCGGGTTGCGCAAGGCGTCTGCAGGAGTGCGGACGTAAGATGCACTCAAGGCCAATGCGAAATTGCAAACGCGCAACCTAGACTTCAGGCGCGAACTCCGCGCTGACGCCTGGGTGAAAGTAGCGTGAAGTGACAGGGGTCATACGCGCCTGCTTAACCGAACCGAACTCTGGACGGGGTTCAAGCGTCGTATCTATGCTGGTTGTGCAACGTTGAGCGAACGAAACATCAGCGCCGATGTCGTTATGAAATCCCGCCCGTCTCCGGCTGCCGCACCGCTGTTCGTCGCCGCCTGCGCACTGTTCATCCTGACGCCATACGCGACCTCGGCCGCCCCTGACGTCCAGACGCTCAATCATCGCTTGCATATCGAGGGCGATCGCGGGCCCGTAGTCATTCTCGAAGGAGGGCTCGGCGATACGCTGGATACGTGGGCCGCGGTTCAGTCCGCAATCGCCTCGCACTGCGGCCGCACGGTCGCCTACAACCGGGCGGGATATCCGGGCAGCAACGCTGCTCAGGGGAGTCGTGACGCGGCGACGATCGTGAGCGAGTTGCGCGACGAACTGCATCGTCAGGGTATCGCGCCGCCCTATGTGCTCGTGGGTCACTCGCTCGGCGGTCTGTACATGCAGTACTTCGCCCGGCAGTACGCGGACGAGGTCGCGGGACTGGTGCTCGTGGACTCCACACACTGGAATCAGCAGTTGCTATTGGGCGCATCGACTCAGAATGAGTTCAACAGACGCGGCACGGTCATGCTCTTCATGAGCTTTATCGCTCGTCGCGAGCTCAACGACAGCGCGCGCGCCGGCGAACAGGTGCATGACAGTCCACGAGCCGCCGGCGTGCCGACCGTGGTGCTTTCGAGCACGGGCGCGCCACGAGGCGAAACGCCGGCGTCCCGCACTGAAGGCGCGCGCCTGCAGGAAGACATCGTTGCGGATTTTCCGGGTGCGCGTCATGTGCGCGTCGAAGGCAGCGGACACTACATCCAGAAGGATCGGCCGGATGTGGTGATCGAGGCCGTCCGCGAGCTCGCGGGCTGCGCCCGCTCGGCCTCGTGACGATGCTCTCGCACCGCTGACCGGCAGATTCGGACGGATCGCGCGGGCCTTCGGCGGGCGGATGCCGTCGCATCGGGCAGGACGACGTCCGATCGCGTCAGATTCTTTTCGCGAACCAAGCGGGCCTTCCCGATGCGTGCCGCATCCGTCAGCCCTCATCCGATCTCGCGATCAGGGCGGCCACGCTCCAAACTGCAACGGTTCAAAGCGACGAGTGCTCACTTCGGCCGCGCGTGCGCGCAATGCTCGTTCACGATCAGCGCTGGCGGGGTGCGTTGACAGAAATGCCGGCGGCGCGGCGCCTTCGTGCTGCGTCAGCAGACAAAAAAATTCCCTCAAACCGTCTGGATCGACGCCATTGCCGACAAGCGTGTCGAACGCGCGAGCGTCCGCCTGGAGCTCCGCATCGCGCGAGAACGTGAGCGCTGTGAGCTCGAGCGCCGCCCGACCCGTCAGACCGCCGCCCGCGTCGCCGGTCGCGAGAAGCCACAGGCCGCGCAATCCCAGATCCTTGATGACGGCCTGCAGGCTGTGACGTTGCTCGACGTGCTGTATCCCGAGGCGGCCGGCGCGTGTCGCTGTTCTGACATGATCCGCCCGGCACCGCGAATGCATCGATCTGTGCATTCTTCGAGACGTCCAGCGATAGTCGTATTGCGAGCCATGCAGTCAGTCGGATGCCCCGCCTCGGATAAGCGCCGCCGCTGCCTAAACGCCACCCGGCGTTTGGCTTTCGATTCGTTGTGAAAAATCGTGGTGAACAGCGATTCACCCGTGACCAGACGCTTCCCAGCCCCCATCAGCTTGCCGAACAAACCGCCCTGCTGGGCGGAGCCGTCGCCGAAGACGGTATCCATCTCGACGCCGTCCTGCATCATCATCATTGCGCCCGCCTCGCCGATGGCGGCCTCGCCCGGATCGAGTTCGATCTCCACGTACTGCATGTCATCGCCGAAGATTTCGAAATCAACTACATCCATGGGCCATGGAGGCGCACCTCGGTCCGGAAAAGGGGGCGGCAGGATAGCCGAAGGCGGTTCGATCCCTGGTTCGCCAGGCATGACCGGCTGGTATGCAACGCCGAATGAGGCGCCCGCATCCCTTGCATTCGGGCGCCGTAGGGGCCGGCGACGAGGTCGGCCGATGTGCGCGCAGCCACCGAGGAGGTTTTGGCGCCCAGAGGGCGACATTGAAGTTGTGCCTTAAGTGTCGGCGCCTAGGAGCCTGAGCAGGCGGAAGAATTCGCCAAGAATTGCTTCTGTCTTACCCTGCTCAGCAGGGAGACGCGTGTTGAGGGACTTGGGAAAACGAGGAACGTCCCCACTTCGCGGTCGTCCCGCGCGGATGCCTCCGCCGGCCTGCTCGAGGTGCAGGGTTTCCCGACAGCGAATGCCGGGCCCCGGCACTCGGCGAAGGGCCTCATTCCGGATACAATTCGCGCCCCCAAAAACAGGATGTTGGAAAAGGCTCTGCGCCGTTTTTCAACGTCGCTTGCGAAGAGCGTGGTTCTCGCGGCGCTCCAAAATCAGGCGCATCGGAGTGTGCATGATCTCACCGGGCCGTCCGTGGCCCGGACCAGCGGGCGAATGAATGAAAGAATTTGTCGACAATCTGCCAGAAACCCCTAGGCAACCAACAGGAGTGCATGTGGAACAAGCGCAATTAGAGCTGCAGTTGAAGGTGTGGAAAGAGCTTGCGATCAGCAAGCAGGTGTTGATGCGGACAGCGACAGACGCGCTGAAGCTGGATCCGAATTGCAGTCAGGACGAACTCAAAGTTGCGCTTGAGACGTTCATCAGGAAGATCTCGAAGGCGGACGCCGAAGTCGTTCAGGCGCGTGAGCAGGCGAAGCAGGCGATCGCGGATCTGGAAAAGAAGCTTGCGATCACCGAGCGCGCGCAGTCCGTCGCGGAGGCTTCCGTCGCCGATCTGAAAGCGAAGCTCGAGAACACGACTCAGGAGATTGCGATTGAACGCGCAGCCGCTGCAAAGGAGCAGCAGAAGCTGAAAACGCTGCTCGCCGAAAAGGAAAAGGCGCTCAAGGCGATCAATACGGCGCTCGCCGACACGCCGGAGAACGTGCTCAAGAAAATGAACACGTTCAAGAAGCAGAAACAGGACGAGGCGGACGCGCGCCGCGAGGTCGAAGCGAGCTTCCAGACGCTGCGTCGGGAGAAACAGCAGCAGGATCAGAAGACGGCCAGCGTACAGGAGAACAGCGCCAAGCTCGTCACTCAGTATCGCGACGTGCATGCGCTGTCGCTCAAACTGCACGAGCAACTGCAGTCGCTGGAAGCGAAGGACCTGCCCGTGGTTCCGGAGCTCGACGACACGCTGATCCAGGCGATCGAGAACCCGGATGCGAAGCCGGAAACGAAAGCCAAGGAAAAGGGTAAGAAATAAGAAGGCCTGCGGCGGGAAAGCCTTCGGCGGGTAGGCCTTGCGGGAAAGACGACCCTGTCGTCGAGACAGAACCTCTGACTCGACGACCCCAGGTCGTCTCACTCGACAGCGTCCTTCCCGACGAACGTCCTGCCGCCCGGCGATGACCGCAGGTCGTCGCGGCGCCCTTCCCGACGATAGTCCCGCTCGACGAAGTCCTGGCGACTTCGTCGGGACAGAGCTTTCTGGCTCGACGACCCCAGGTCGTCTCACTCGACAGTGTCCTTCCCGACGTCAGTCCTGCTCGACGAACGTCTTGCCGCCCGGCGCTCAGTACCCCATCGCGAGCCCGGTGTTGCGCCGCGGATCATTCGCGCCGTAGAAACGGTTCCTGCCCACAGGTTTGGCGTTCAGCGCGGGCGCGCCGATCAGAATTGCGGCGACGTGATTCTCGGGCTGCGGCGAGCCGAACTTGTGGCCCATCTCCAGCAGAATCCGACGCGTATCGGGACTCAATGCGAAGTCTTCCACGAGCGTTTCCTCGGGCAGCCATTGCTGATGAAAGCGCGGCGCATCGACCGCCGCCTGAATGTCCATGCCATAGTCGATGACGTTGAGGATGGTGAGCAGCACGGCGGTAATGATGCGGCTGCCGCCGGGCGTGCCAACGACCAGGAAGGGCTTGCCGTCGCGCGTCACAATCGTCGGACTCATCGAGCTGAGCGGCGTCTTGCCCGGAGCGATGCTGTTTGCTTCGCCCTGAACGAGGCCGAACATGTTCGGCGCGCCGACCTTCGCCGTGAAATCGTCCATCTCATTGTTCAGCAGCACGCCTGTTCCGGCTGCTGTCACGCGGGCGCCGAACCAGTCGTTCAATGTATAGGTGACTGCAACAGCGTTGCCTGCGCTATCCATGATGGAGTAGTGCGTGGTATGGCTGCCTTCGCGCGGCGCGACGCCAGGCCGCAGCTCCGCGGAAACGCCCGCCTTGTCCGGCCTGATCATCGAACGGATGTCCGCCGCATAGCCTTCATCGAGCAGCAGGTCCAACGGGTTCGCGACGAACGCCGGATCGCCGAGGAGAGCGTTGCGATCAATGTAGGCGCGGCGCATCGCCTCGATCTGATAGTGCACCCCCTGCGCCGCGCCGTAACCGATCGTCGCCAGAGGGTAGCCCTCGAGAATGTTCAGCATCTGACAGATGGCGACGCCGCCTGAACTCGGCGGCGGCGCCGAAATGACGCCAAAGCCGCGATAGTCGCACTCGATCGGCGGCAGCTCGCGCGTCGCGAACCGGTCGAGATCGGCCTGCGTGATGAGGCCGCCGCCCGCCTTGCTTGCGGCGGCGAGCGCCGCGCCCACGGCGCCCTGGTAGAAACCGGCCACACCCCGGCGGCTGATGTCGCGCAGTGTGCGGGCCAGGTCCCGCTGAATGAGTTTGGCGCCGACATCGAGCGGCGCGTCATCGCGGAGAAAGATAGCCGCCGACGCGGCGTCCTTGCGAAAGTCCTCGGTGGCCTCTCGCAGCATGTCGACATCGCCCTGCTCGAGCACGAAGCCGCGTTGCGCCAGGCGAATCGCCGGAGCGACCAATTCAGCGCGTTTCATCGAGCCGTACTTCTCGCGCGCGTATTCCAGGCCTGAGACCGTTCCCGGAACAGCGACGGCGAGATGCCCGCGCGTGCTCAGGTTCGGAATCACTTCGCCGTTGCGGTCGAGATACATGTCTGCGGCGGCGGCGAGCGGCGCCTTCTCGCGAAAATCGAGAAACGTCTTGCGGCCGTCAGCGAGCTGGATCGTCATGAAGCCGCCGCCGCCGAGATTCCCTGCGGCGGGGTAGACGACCGCAAGCGCGTAACCGACGGCAACCCCGGCATCGATCGCGTTGCCGCCGCGTTTCAGCACATCGACGCCGACCTTCGTAGCGTGGTGCTGAGCCGTCACAACCATCCCGTGCTCGGCGGCCGCGGGCGCTGACGACGCCGCCCACCCCGGCGAACAGCAGAAGACGGCGACAGCAGCGATGATTGCGTTGAACGGGCTCGATTTCATGTACGGCGGTCCTGAACTCATGACGACACGTGCGCACTCTATCGTGCCGCCGCAATTTGCGGGCATCCTCATGCAACAGCGCGTCTTCGTTACTGTTCCGTGCGCTCAGACGGCCGCCTGAGCCCCTCGGGTGAACCGGGCGGAAGTGCGGCGGCATGCGCCAGTTCGTCATGGCGCCTTGGCAGCATGCCGCGGCGCACGCGGGCAGAAGTTTCGATCAAAGCGCATCGTCAGAGTCGCACAGTTTGCTTTCTTCACGGCCTGCCGAAAAATCCCGTCGGCCTGACGCATCTCCCGTTGAACCTGCAAGAGCGCGGTCTTAGCGTGGCGTGATCCTTCTCAAGGAGCGACTGCCATGCTGAGACGTTCGATCGTGCTTTGCCTGATCGCGGCTTCCACAGCGTACGCCGACAATCCTGAAACCATCGCGGAGCGCTCCCAGGCGAACGCCCGCGCCATCCTCGATCGCGCGGTCGAGGCGCTCGGCGGCGCTGAAGCGCTGCGCGCAATCGATGTGGTGCGAATGCAGCTGGATGGCGAGACCTGGCCGCGGCTGCAGATGACGACCGCAGCGCCGCCGTTCGAAGCGGGAACGAACCACGAGACGCTGCTGGTCGATTTCAAGAACAACCGGCTGCGGCTCGAGCAACACGGGGACGGGCAGGGCTTCGAGAACAACAATACGATCGTCATCAAGTCGGGCGAGGGCGTGAACTACGACCATCGCGCGCGCACCGCAACGCCAATCCCCGCGGCGCAATCGAGTCAGCAGCAGTTCGTGCAGTATCTACCGGCGGCTGCCGAACCTTCTGTTGCGTCAGGCGATCGATCGCACGAACACGTTGCGGCATCTCGGACAGGATACGTTCGAGGGCAAGCCACACGAGGTCTTCACGTTCGTCATGCCCGACACGCAACAGGTCGCCGTCTATGTGGATGCAGCGACCGGGCTCGTGTCCAAGTACGAATTGATCTTCGTGGATCCGCTCACCGGGGAGGAAGCCTCAGAGATCATGTTCGGCGACTACATCAGCGCGGGCAAGTATCGCGTACCGCAGACCTGGAGCAATCGGCAGGCGGGCGATGTCTCGTCGCGGTTCAAGCTGAAGGTCGACATCAACCCGGAAATTACGGATCAGTCGTTCGAAGTTCCGGCCGAAGGCTACGCACGCGTCGAGCCATTGCCGAACACCCTGGAGGAACAGGTTGAGAAACTGGCGGACGGCGTGTTCGTGATTCAGAACGTGGCGGGCCAGAATCAGAACACGCTCGCCGTGGAATTCAAGGACTACATCGTTGCGGTCGAGGCGCCGGGTTCGAGCGATGGCGCGGACAAGGTGATCGCACGCATCAAGGAGGCCATTCCTGGCAAGCCGATCCGCTATGTGGCCATGACGCATCATCACGGCGATCACATCGGCGGCCTGCGCAGCTTCATCGCAGAAGGCGCGACGGTCATCACTACGCAAACCAACCGCAAGGTCGTGGAGGCTATGGCGGCGGCGCCGCAGATCGATCGTCTCGCAAAGAACCCACGCGCGCCCGAGTTTCTCTTCATCGAACGCGGCAAGCGGGTGCTGAAGGACGGTTCTCGAACGCTCGAGTTGATCGACATCGGACCCAATCCGCACGCGAAGGAGATGGTGATCGCCTGGCTGCCGCAACAGCGCCTCGTGTTCCAGGGCGACCTGTTCTTCGCATCGATCAACAAGGCGCCGCCGGGACCCCCGCAGGCGGGTACGGTCAGCTTCGCAGCGCGCATGAAGGAATTGCGCCTGAACCCGGACCGCATCGCGAGCGTGCACGGGCCCACGGCGACGAAGGAAGAGTTCGCAGACGCGATGAAGGCTGCGAAGAAGGAAGCGACGTAACCGTAGGAGACTGAAACCGGCCAACGTTGTTGGCAGTGGGCGTTCGCAGCGGAGATCCTGTGCAGAGGCGGCATTCGAAAGCGACTCCACCTCTGCAGCTCCCGTCTTTCAATCAGATGCATCTGTGAAAGTTCAGGGTAGTCGCTTGCGCGGCGCTTCCGCAGGTCGCATCGCGACAGCGGGCTCGCTCCGCGAGCAACCCGCAACTCGGCTGCCGATCGATTCGGCCTGCTGCCGAAGGCCTGCTGCGAGCGGAGCGACGCCGGTTTTTCCTTCGCTCGCCGCTCAGCGGCCCAGCGATCGCTGCATGATGACCGAGTCGAGCCAGCGACCGAACTTGAACCCGACGTTTTTCAGCGTGCCGACATGCACAAATCCGAGCTTCGCGTGCAGGCCAATCGAGGCCTGATTCTCTGAATCGCCGATGACGGCGATGATCTCGCGATAGCCCGCCTGCTCGCAGACCCTGACTACATGCTCGAGAAGGCCGCGGCCGACGCCCCGGTGAGCGCAATCGGGAGCGACGTACACGGAGTTCTCCACCGTGCGCCGGTAGGCGACTCGCGTGCGGTACTTCGCGACATAGCAGTAGCCGAGGACGCGCCCCTCGTGCTCCGCGACGACGTATGGCAAGCCAGCCGCGCGAATGCTGCTCCAGCGCTCCCGCATTTCCTCTTCGTCCGGCGGGTCGATCTCGAACGACGCGGTGTGCGTGCGTACGTAGTGCGCGTAAATGGCGGTGATCTGGGGAAGATCAGCTTCCCCTGCGTCGCGTATCCGGAATGGCGCTCCGCTCATACTCTGCTCGCGTTTCAGTACAGATAAGGAACGAGGCGAGCGGTCGTGCGCTCGTATTCGGGGTACTCATGGGGGAAGGCGCTCCGCAGCACCGACTCTTCGACGCGTATGCGATAGAGAAACGCGGCCGTCACAGGCACGACGATGACGAGAGCCGACCAGGCGTTCGCGAGCGCCACGCTCAAGCCATAGAACGACAGCAGCGCGCCGGTATACGCAGGATGCCGCACGTACCGGTAGAGGCCCTTGCGGATCAGATGATGATCGGTCAGCAAAGCGACGTCGAACGTGAAGAACCGGCGCAGTGTGCGAATCGCGATCACCCGGATCACGATTCCGGCGACGATCATGCCAAGACCGATCCATTGCTGTGCTGCTGCCCCAGGCAGAGAGCCGCGGCGGCTCACAAGCGCGATGCAGACGCCCGCAGCGGTGCAACTGTATGCGACAACGAGGATCAACCGTAGTGAACCTGCATCGTGCGCACTCGTCGCGGCGCCGGAGCGAAGGATCCGGCTGATCGTCAGCTCTCCAAGCCCCCAGAGAACGCAGACCGAAATGAACACGACCTGGAACGTCATGAACACCGCTGGCGTCCGGTCACGCCGTTCTCTCTTCCACGAGCGCAAGCTCCGCGATCATCGCCTCACGCATCGCGAACTTCTGGATCTTGCCGGTCACGGTCATCGGAAACTGTTCGACGAAACGTATGTGCACCGGGACTTTGTAGTGAGCGATCTGATCGCGACAGTAGTCGCGAACTTCTTCGGCAGTGCACTGCTGACCCGCCTTCAGCCTGATCCAGGCGCACACGATCTCGCCGAAGCGGCGGTCGGGGACGCCGAAGACCTGCACATCCTGGATCTTTGCATGGCGGAACAGGAACTCTTCGATCTCCCGCGGCGAGACGTTCTCGCCTCCGCGGATGATGAGGTCTTTGACGCGGCCCACGATGTTGCAGTAGCCCGCATCATCCAGCGTGGCGAGATCGCCGGTATGCATCCAGCCCTGTTCGTCGACCGCCTCGCGCGTCTTCTGCGGTTCGTCCCAGTAGCCGTGCATGACGCTGTAACCGCGCGTCAGCAGTTCTCCGCGCTCCCCGCGCCGCACGACCCGATCGTCAGCGTCGATGATCTTGACCTCCAGATGCGGATGAATGGCGCCGACCGTGGAGACGCGCCGTTCGAGCGGATCGTCGCTGCGGCTCTGAAAGCTGACCGGGCTCGTTTCCGTCATGCCATAGCAGATCGTCACTTCGCTCATGTGCATGTCCGCGATCACGCGTTTCATGACTTCAACCGGGCAGGGGGCGCCGGCCATCACGCCGGTGCGCAACGACGAGAGGTCGTAGCCGGAAAACGCAGGGTGCTCGAGTTCCGCGATGAACATGGTCGGCACGCCGTAGAGCGCGGTGCACCTTTCTGCGCTGACGGACTCGAGGACGCTTTGCGGCTCGAACGCCTCCGCGGGCAGAATCATCGCGGCGCCGTGCGTTGCACAGCCCAGCACGCCCATCACCATGCCGAAGCAGTGATACAGCGGGACGGGAATGCAGAGTCGATCCGTCGCAGAAAAATTCATCCGCCGGGCGACGAAGTATCCATTGTTGACAATGTTGTGATGCGAGAGCGTGGCGCCCTTGGGCAGTCCGGTCGTGCCGCTCGTGAACTGGATGTTGATGGCGTCTTCCGGCTGCAGTCGGCTCTGCAGCGCTGCGAGATTCGCCGCGTCGCTTCGTGCACCGAGAGCGTCGACATCGCGGTAGCTGAGGAAACCCGCCGGGGGAGCGTCCTGCAATACGATGGCCGCGCGCAGGGTCGGCAGTCGCGCAGACGAAAGTTGACCCGGCGTGCTGGCGGCGATCTCGGGCGCGATCGTGAGGAGCATGTCGACGTAGTTGCTGCTCTTGAAGCTCGGCGCCAGCACCAGCGCCTTGCAGCCGACCTTGTTCAACGCAAACTCGAGCTCCGCCAGTCGGTACGCCGGATTGACGTTGACAAGAATGAGACCGGCTTTGGCTGAGGCGAATTGCGTGACGATCCATTCGTACCGATTGGGCGACCAGATGCCGATGCGATCGCCGGTTTCAAGCCCAAGCGCGAGCAGTCCGTTCGCGAAGCGATCGACCGCCGCGTTGAGCTCGCGATAGCGCAAGCGGATGTTCTGCTGGCGGACGATCAGGGCGTCGCGATCCGGCCAGCGCGCCGCCGCCTCTTCGAGCACCGCGCCGACGGTCTTGTACAGGAGCGGCTCATCGCTCGTACCGCAGACGTAGCTGAGATCCATTAGGTTCCCTACAGCGCCCGAATGCGTGGTCGTTCCGGACGATAGTATCGTCGAGAGGCGCGCGGGGTTCCAGGGATCGTGGTGCGCGAATTAGTGGACGGCCTGCGGCGAGAGGGCGTTCGCGAGCAGGCCTTCGGCGCGAAAGACGGCTTTGCCGTCGGGACAGAACTTCTGACTCGACGACCCGAGGTCGTCTCTCCGCGATAGTGTTCTTCTCGACGAAGGTCTTACCCGACGCAGTCCGTTTTCTTTCTCCGGAAAGATCCGAACGGCGTCAGACGTCTTCAGAGACGCTTACACATCGACTGCAACCTTAAAGCCGCCCCAGAACATCCGTTTGCCGTCAAACGGCAGATCCTTCGGGTTCATCATGCTGGCAAGACGCGGGTCCTTCATGACCTTCGCGTTGACCTGATCGCGGTGCTTGCGCGATTTGTACACGATCCAGGAGAACCACACGACTTCGTTGGGCTTCAACTTCACGCTCTGCGGAAACGAGGTGTACTTGCCCGGCTTCACGTCGTCGGCGACGCACTCGCGATACTCGAGCGCGCCGTGCTCGCGCCAGACTTTGCCGGCCTTGCGAGACATTCTGCGGTACGCATCGATGTTCTTCTTTGGCACGGGAACAACGAATCCATCTACATAGTGGGCCATTGGAATCTCCGTAGGTTGAGGAATTCCGACGAATCGTGACGGCGTCCCAAGGACGAACGACATGCGGGTCTTCCGACACGGCGGCCCGAAAGGACATTTTCGCGCGCTTATCGAGGAGCGTTCCGTATAACGTAGCGCCCGATGCCCGAACCACGTCAACTCACCTTCGCGCGCGAGCACCTGTCCCGGGCAGAGGCGGCCTACGACACGAAGGAGGGTTTGCGGCGTCTCGAAGAGGGATTGGCGCTCCTCGACGAAGTCATCGCGACCGATGCGGCCGACTACGAAACCGTCGCTCGCAATCTGGCGACGACCTACTCGAACAGGATCGTGAGCGCCATACGCGCCCGGATTGAAACCGACCACGCGATACCAGAGCCGGATCTGGAGCATCTTTTCAAAGTCATGCTTGCTTTCGATCAGATCGACTTCGAACTGCCGGCGGATGCGCAAGCCCTGAAGATCAGCATCGCCCGACGCCTGATCGATCTCTACTACGAAGGCTGCTCGCCGGCGGACAAGGAGAAGGCTCTCCAGCAACTGGCGCAGATTTCACAGGGCGATGAATCGCGCTCCCGGAAGCGGAGACGGACCGACCGGAACGATTGACGACTCATGGACACGGCGGAGGTCAGAGGGGCTGCTGGTCAACGGGTGACCGGCCAGAACGAACGTGCACTCGTGTCTGGCCAGTTGCCGGTTTGCCCGTAGCCAATGGCCAGCAATTCAGGGGCGGCGCAGCGCGATCGCTTCCCACGCTGCAACCAGCGCGAGAATGACCGTCGTTGCGGCGCCGAGCGCAAGCGCGCTCAAATGACGCTCAAGCGCGAGCCAGGTCAGCAATGCGAGCAGAAGCAGTCCGGCCAGATGAGAGAGCGGAGGCCCTTCTCTGTCACTGGTCACCCATTTGAACAGGGCGACGCCGACGAGATAGCACGCCGGACCCCCAAGGATGGCCGCGAGGCCCGCGGCCGTAGCGTGTTCAGGATGCATCAGCACGATTTCGTCCGCGACTGCACACACGATGACGCCCGCAACAATCAGGGCGTGGAGATACGTGTAAGCGATCCGCCCCTGGCGGCCTGGGTCCGCCGAGCGCCTGATCCGGTGCTGCGCGCGCTCCGAGCCGGTGTCGAAGTAAATCCACCACAACGCGATGCTGCCGAGCACGGCGATGAGGAACGCTGCGACTGTATCCGTGTTCCACGGCGTCTGCGCAAAGGTTGCGCCGGTCACGAGCAGCGACTCGCCGAGCGCGATGATGACGAAGAGCCCGCAGCGCTCGGCGAGATGACCGCCCTCAATCGTCCATTCCGCGGTGCTCGACCGGCCGAGCCCAGGCGTCCAGAAATAGACCCACGGTCCTATGACCTCGATCAGCAGCGCGAGCGCCCACCAGAGGAAGCGTTCTTCGTCTCGTGCTATTCCGCCGAGGATCCAGAACACGGCGGACAGCGTGAACCACGCCAGGATGCGCTGAAAAGTGCGTTGCAGGCTGATCGGAGCGCCGCGCGCAGCCCATAGGAAGAACAGCGTCCGACCCACTTGCATGAACACGTAAGCGCTCGCGAGCAGAAAACCCCGATCGGCGAAGGCCTCCGGAATGGAAACTGACAGCAGCAGACCCGCCAGCATGAGCGCGAACAGGCAGATGCGGACGGGGATGCGTTCCGGATCGAGCCAGTTGGTCACCCAGCAGGTGTAGCTCCACACCCACCACACGGCGAGCAACAACAGCGACGTCTGCAACATGCCGTGGAGCGTCAGGTTCGCCAGCAGCGAATGCGACAGTTGCGTCACTGCGAACACGAAAACGAGGTCGAAGAACAGCTCGATCGCGCCGACCCTGGCGACGTCCCCGGCAACGCGTGTGCGCAACAAGGAGTTGGCGTGGTTCATTGTTCAGTGATGCTCCCGTCTACGGATTTCGTCACAGTGCATGGCGGGACAAGTCGGGGCGCGTAGCGCCGGGCGACGGCCGGCGAGCAGTGCGGCGTAGTCAGCCGAAGAGGTCACGAAAGCGTCGGTGCCTCTGACTTTCTTCTTTCCGACCCGCCGCCGCTGATCAGTACACGACGACCTTGTTGCGTCCGCCCTGCTTCGCGCGATAGAGCGCGGCGTCGGCGCGAGCCATGACGCTTTCCGGTCCGGATTCTCCGGGCTGAAATTCAGTGACGCCCATGCTGGCGGTGAACGCGATGGAACGCTCGCCGCTCGCCGCCGGGCTCGAGGCGACGATCTGACAAAGTCGCGCGGCGAGCTCTATCGCGCCGGCGAGGCGCGTTTGCGGCAGCAGCACCGCGAACTCCTCGCCGCCAATGCGGCCGAATGCATCGAGCTGCCGCAGATTCTGGCGAACCAGGTCGGCGAAGTGCTTCAGCACCACATCGCCGACTGCATGACCCTCGCTGTCGTTGATGCGTTTGAATGAATCCAGATCGATCATCAGGAAGGACGCGACGGCGCCAGTGCGACGAAAGCGTTCAAGTTCCGCTTCGAGTTGCTCGAGAAACCGGCGACGGTTCGCTATGCCTGTGAGCGAATCCAGCGTGGCGAGGCGTTTGACTTCCTCCTCCATGAGTTTGCGTTCGGTGACATCGAGCATGAAGCCGCTCCACACGATCGGTTGTCCGGGGTCGGGAGCGTTCGGCAGGGATGAGAATTGGATCCAGCGGGTCCGGCCGGAAGGCGTAATGACCCTCGCTTCGGTTTCGAAATGGTCGCGCGAGAGCGTCGTCTTCCAGGTTTCCTGCTGTAGTCGCGCGAGGTCGTCAGGATGCATGAGCCGCCAGAAACGATTGGAATCCTCGACGATGCTCTCGCCGGAGATCTCGAAGAACTCCTCGCACCGCGGACTCAAATACAGAAACTTGCTCGTTCCGTCCGGCGCCGTGCTGAAGTCATACAGAACGCACGGAATCGTGCGGGTGATGCGCTCGAACCGCTCGAGGCTCTGACGCAGTTCCGCGTGAGCGTTGCGTAGCGCATCGACCAGATTCCACAGCGACTCGTTGTCTTGTCCCAACCTGGTTCTCCGTGCCGTCGCAAGCTTAATGCACCCGGCGGGAGCAGCATGGATTGAGTTGACTTGCGGACTTGCGAACACGCCGCTCGATTGCGGTCAGGCTGTGCACGCCTGTGCCTGGCGGGCGCCGATTTTTTTTCCGTCGATCAGTGACTTAGCGAAGTCGGCAGATCGTGAGAGCAGGTCCGGGACTTCCCGGCGGAGCAACCGCAAAGAACACAAAGATCTCAAAATCGAAGGAGCGAGCACGCAGAGCCGCGGAATTCAGCGAGCTGAATCTATTACACCCATGACGCATTTTCCGTTTTCCCCGACTCGGTCGGGATTTCCGTTGGTCACGTTCTATGCGGTTATTCGAGTTTCGCTGTTTCGCTCTTCTGGACAACTACCACGTCTCTTGACGGCGGCCGCGCAGCTTCGGTTCTTGCGCACGGGGCGCCAACGCTCAACGAATCAATAGACCATATTGATCGCGGCGACCGGCGTGATGCTGGCGCTGGCGTTGCTGCCCGCCGGGAACCAGCGCGCGCCGAAGATCACGCCGACACGATTGCTCAGGTTGTATTCGATCGCTGGAGCGACGCCCAGAAGCCAGCCGGAACCGGAGTTCCGGTTGACGTCGACGTCGAACTGGCGCCCGACGACGCGTGTGTTGGCGTCATGCTGATACAGCACGTCGAGCGCGAGCACCCAGTTGCGCGTCAGACTATATTCGCCGGCGACATTGATCGTGAAAGAGTCGCCCGGCTCTGCGTGGCCGCGAAATCCGGCTTGCGTCCCGTAGACGCTCACATCCGCGACGCTCGCGTCGCCCGACCACGTTTGTGATGCGTTCAGGCGCGCGCGCAGAATCCGTCCATTCGGCATCCAGAAATAGTGCTGGGCGTACAGGGCGAGCGTCGTCGAATAGGCGCCGCTTCCGAAACCATCCGCCGGACGATCGCCTAGCCGATCATGCTTGCCTGTCGGCAAGGTTTCCTGCAGCACCACTGAGATCGTCGGAATCGGACTGCCTTCGCGAAACTGCGTGAAACGATACTGCGCCTGCAGCGTGAGGTCGCCGATCAGCACGCCCGAACTGTCCTTGCCGATGCTGAGGTCATTGAAGCCAAATCTCGGGATCAGACCGACGCTCACGGTGTCCACCAGGCCATAGAGCAGATAGGTCAGCGATCCGAACGTCTGGCTGTCGGCGGCGCCTTGTCGCTCGCCGTTCTCGTCGTAGCGGCCGTCCGAAATCACATCGAACAGATACGGCTCAACGAGAAAATGGCCCTGCGGCAAGGTCGACGCCGACGCCGCAAGAATAGGGCCCGTCCACCACGCGTCGTCGAGCGATTGCCGCTCGATTGCAGCGTTCGTAGTTTCCTCAGCGATGAGATCTGCGGCCGGCGCCAGAAGAGCCAGAGCAGACAGCGCGAGCCTCTTCAGAAAGTAATACAGCCTGTCATTCGCCATGCGTGCACCTGTCGACCAGGATGAGTCGTTGTTTGCGGCGCGTCACGTCCAGGTGTGGACCAGGCGCAATGGTGAGTGGTTCCGCGCACGCAGGCGTTCCGTTTCTTGCGACTGAACCCGCGGCGCTTCGCGGCCGGAATCGCACAATCGGCTGCCTGTGAGGCGTCAGAGCCGCTGATTTACGCCATACGACAGCATCCGCCGTTTCGATAGGCCTTGTCCTGTGGGACGGCATGCCCTGCGGTCGTCTTTCGAGCAGCTGCCCTGACGTTGCTCAGACTCTTCAGGTTTTGCATCCGCACTGACAGGAAAACTTCATGACGCAGCATTGCGTTTCTTGCGGGCGAGCATCGCACAGCCTCAACGAAGATCCCACTGCTGAGGATCGACCGCCGTTCGCCAAAGTCGACGATGCTGCTTCAGGACAGCTTCGGCCAGAATTCCACGCACGGGCAAGGCTTTGACAGCTTCACCGGCGTACAACGGCGACCGGCCGGTAGCCCTTCATCGATTGCAACCCGCGCGCGAATAATCGCGTCTGAAGAAGCAAACGTCGCAACACCGCGGCAGACCGCAACGAAGGAGAGTGTCATGTTCGCCGTCCTCGAGTTCAGCAGAAATGCACAGCGCACTGTTTGCATGCTGATGTCTGCTGTCATCGTCGCCGCAAGTCTGAGTCTCGGGGCCTACGGGGCGCAGTCGATGCTGCACGACACAGCGTCGTTGACGGCGGTTCGGTAGTTGTCTGGCAGGCTTGTGAAAGACTCTTTCAATCGCCTGCTAGGCCGGGCTACGGATGGCCCGGCCCGCGCAAATAGATGTGGCATGCGCTTTTCCCAAGCGCTTGCCATGTTCGATTGACATTGGGGAGCGCAGCGAAAACCACGCCCATGTCTTTCATAAAGACTTGGGCAAGCGACGTTGAAAATGGTATGGAAAGCCTTTTTCAACATTTACATGCCCCCTGCCGGCGTTGCGAATGACCGCGCGCCGGCAGCCTTGGCTCACTTCAGAGGAGAGTTACCACAGATGACTGGCTTCAATGCACCGCTTCGGCGCTCGCGCTCCAATCGCATGATCGCAGGCGTCGTCGCCGGACTGGCGCAGTATCTCGGCATCGACGTGACGCTGGCCCGAGTGCTCTATGTGCTGATTTCTGTCTGCTCAGCGGCGTTTCCGGGCGTGCTCGTGTACGTCATCTTCTGGCTGCTGACCCCGGAAGAGGAGCAAGTCGACCCGCGCGTCATTCCTGTGACTGAAAATCAGAATCGCTGAACGCTGAGCCGGCGTGCGAGCGATCGCACGCCGGCCGCGTCGGCGGGCTCCGTGCGCCGGCCCCACGTCGTTCCACCCGCACTCGAACTCGACCGCGCAACCCCAAGACGCGGTCCCGCGCGGGCTCGCCGTGCAAAAGCACAATCGCCGATTGATGCGGCGGCGTCGCCGTCGTAGCGTGCTGGGAGTACGCCGGAAACAAGCTTTGCGGTCGATTGGCGGGCGCCGTGACCCCCTCCGGCTGCATGCGACGGTCGTGACTCATTCGCGCGTTCGGCAATGGAACCCCCGCGACCGGCGCCCGTTGCTACCCTGTAAACGAGCGGTCCGACTGCGGCGATCGGAGATGGTGCGGAATGACCCACAGCAAATGGCGGCGATCATTCCATGCGCACACGCGGTGAGGTGCGGCGATGCTGTCTGATGAAGTGACGATGGAAGAAGCGCGTTCGGTTCGGGGGCGGGCGCTGGGTCCGGATGCACTCTCGTTGCAGCTCCGGATCAACGGCGAGGTCCGCAGCGTCCGGGCGGATCCGGCGACGACATTGGTCGAGGTCCTGCGCGACGACCTCGGCCTGACAGGAACGAAAATCGGTTGCGATCGCGGCGCTTGTTCGGCGTGCA
Source organism: uncultured Gammaproteobacteria bacterium (assembly GCA_963723505.1). GTDB lineage: Bacteria > Pseudomonadota > Gammaproteobacteria > Steroidobacterales > Steroidobacteraceae > Steroidobacter. The sequence continues at coordinate 262,124 of CAVRQU010000003.1, read as the reverse complement.
CCGTGTGGGTTGACGGACACGTGATCGCGAGCTGCATGACCCTTGTGCTGGATGTGCGCGGCAGGGAGATCACGACGATCGAAGGACTCGCTGACGGGAGCAATCTTCATCCGGTGCAGCGTGCTTTTGTCGAGCACGACGCATTGCAATGCGGCTTCTGCACACCCGGTATGGTCATGAGTTGTGCGGAGCTGGTTGAGCGTAATCCCGACTGCACGCTTGATGACGTGCGTGAAGCGGTGAGTGGGCATCTGTGCCGCTGCGGCGCCTATCCCAACGTGTTCAAGGCCGCGCTTGCGGCGGCGGCCGAGATACGCAGCCGGAGAATGAGCGCTGACCACACCAGCGGAATGCCGCGGACATGAGTACGTCTGAGCACAAGGAGGAGACGGTGCTCTGCGGCATCGTTGGCGAGAAGCTGACGTCTGTCACACGCCGCGTGCCGGTCGATGAGCCGCCGCCGCTGCCGGAGAACGCCCGACTGGATGTGATTGGCAAGGCGTCGCCGCGTCTGGATGCGGTGCAGAAGGTGACGGGGCGCGCTCGCTACACCTTTGACGTACAGCTGCCGGGCATGCTCCATGGATGCAGCGTCGTCAGCGCCGTTGCTCACGCTCGCATCAAATCGATCGATACGACGGCGGCGGAACGTCACCCGGGCGTGCGCGCTGTCCATGTCCTGGATCGTGTGATGATGACGGCGCAGCTGCGCGATCCGGGCGTCGAGGCTAACGAGCGCTATCCGATCGTGAGGTATGTGGGTCAGCCCATTGCAGGCGTGGCGGCGGAAACCGCGCGGGCTGCGCGCGAGGCTGCACGTCTGGTGCGTGTCGAGTACGAGCGCCTGCCGCACGTTGCGACTCTCGAGCAGGCGATGCAGCCGGATGCGCCCGCGGTCTTCCCGGGGCCGACCGAGCAGGAAGCGACAGCCGGCGGCGGCGGGGCGGTGAAGGGCCTGCCGCAGCAAGGCAATCTGCGCGGACCAGCACAGAACGTGCGCGGCGACGTCGTTCGTGGATTTGCCGAAGCCGATGTCGTCATCGAAGGGGAGTACCGCACGCAAGTGCAGACGCACGTCCCCATGGAGACGCACGGGGTGGTTGCGGACTGGCGCGACGATGAACTCACGATCTACGCCTCAACGCAGTACACGCTCAGCGTCCGCGACGAAGCCGTGGAATCATTCGGCCTTCCGCCCGACAAGGTTCGTGTGATCAGCGAGTTCACGGGCGGCGGCTTCGGCGCCAAGTACGGCATCGGCAATTACGGCGCGCTCGCGATCCACTTGTCGCGCCGCGCGCGGGCGCCCGTGCGCTTCATGCTGAACCGGCGCGAGGAACATGTTTCCGTGGGCAATCGCCCGGGCAGCCTGCAGCGATTGAAAATCGGCGCGAAGCGCGATGGAACGCTGACTGCCGTGCAACTGCGCAGCTATGGAACGGGCGGCGTCGCTGCGGGCGCAGGCGTCGGGTTCTGTCACGGCAACATGTACACCTGTCCCAACACCTCGACCGAACACTACGACGTCTTCACCAATTCCGGCCCCTGCGCCGCCTTTCGCGCGCCCGGCCAGGTGCAGGGGATCTTTGCATTGGAGCAGGCGCTCGATGAGTTGGCGCATCGCCTTGGCATGGATCCGGTCGCACTTCGGGATCGGATCGATACGCGCGATTGCGACGATTCCGCCGCGCGCGCCGTGGAGAGACGCATCGGCGCCGAGCGCTTCGCGTGGAAAGATCGCAGGCCGCCGGCGTCGGACCGTGGTCCGGTGAAGCGCGGCGTCGGGATGGCGCAGTCGCAGTGGGTGTACATCGTGCATAAGTCCACTGCGTGCGAAGTGCGTGTGAGCGGCGACGGCTCGGTCGAGGCGTTCAGCAGCGCCCAGGACATCGGCACCGGGACGCGCACGGTGCTGGCGCAGGTCGTCGCGGAGGAATTCGGCCTGCGCGCAGAAGACATCGGCGCTCATATCGGCGATACGCGGTTTCCGCCGGGTCCGGCGTCGGGCGGCAGCCGCGTCACCGCGTCGTTGACGCCGGCGGCGCGCAACGCCGCTTACCGCGCAGCGCGCGACCTCGCACAGCGCATCGCGCCCGTTCTGAATACGACATCTGATCAGGTTGTCTTCAAGGCGGGGCGCGTTTACGCGCGGAGCGCGCCGGCGCAGTCTCTGAGCTTCACAGACGCCGTGCGCCGCGCGCAGTTCGATCGGATCTCGCATTGTGTGGAGCGCACGCCGGACTACGAGGGGTATGCGCGCACCGCCGGCGATCTGCTCATCAGCAGGCACGGAATTGGCGGCGTGCAGTTCGCGAGCGTCGTCGTCGACGCCGAAACCGGCGTCGTGAAAGTCGAGCGCGTGCTCGCCGTGCACGATTGCGGCCGGCCCATCAATCCGCAACTCGTGGAGAGCCAGATCTACGGCGGCGTCATTCAGGGGGTGAGCTACGCCCTTTATGAGGAGCGACATCTCGATGCGACAAGCGGCGTGCAGCTCAACGCGAACGTCGATCAGTACAAGATCGTCGGTTCGCGCGAGACCCCGCAGATCGAAGTGCATCTGATCGAACAATTGGGCGGGCAATCCTCGACGGACGCCCGCGGCGCGGCCGAGCCCGCCAACGTGGCGACCGCCGCGGCAGTCGCGAATGCGTTCTTCAACGCGACCGGTAAACGCATCCGCACTTTGCCGATGACGCCCGCGAACGTGCTCGCGGCGTTGCGCGACGATGCGGGTTTCTGAAGGCGCGCGCCATGCACTCATTCGACTGGATCGACGCCCGTTCCGTTGAGGAAGCCGTCGAACTTCTGGGTGAAGACTCTGCCGGTCAGGCGGCGGCCAAGGCTGGCGGCCAGGATCTGCTCGATCTGATGAAGGAAGGCGTCGTCAGGCCCGCGCGAGTCGTCAATCTGTTGACCATTCCGCGCCTGGATGAGATTCGCATCGACGAGCAGGGTCTGCATCTCGGCGCCCTTGCGACGCTCTCGCGAATTTCGAGGGATCGGCTGGTGCAACAGCGCTACGCTGCGCTGGCGGCCGCGGTTGGACACGCGGCCACGCCTCAGGTGAGAAACGCCGCGACGATCGGCGGCAATCTCTTGCAGCGCCCGCGCTGCTGGTACTTTCGCAACGAGCATTTCCTCAACGACGTTCATCGACGAGCGTTGGCGATCGACGGCGAGAACCAGCATCACGCCATTTTCGACAACGCGCAGACCGCCATGGTCCACGCCTCGACGCCGGCGACAGCGTTGCTCGCGTACGATGCGACGGTTCACATCACGGGCCGGCGTGGACAGCGCAGCGTTGCACTGAGGGATTTTCTGCTCGCGCCCGATCCCGCGCGCACGAGCGATGCTGCGCTGGAGCGCGGCGACGTCTTGACTCATGTGACTGTCCCTCTCCTGCCGCCGCACTCCCGCGCGGCGTACCACAAGCAGACTGAGCGCGACAGTTACGACTGGCCCATCTGCGACGTCGCCGTGGTGCTGCAAATGTCAGGCGACGCAGTCGAGGCGGCTTCGATCGCAATGGGTTGGGTCGCGCCCACCCCCCGTCGCGCGACGAACAGTGAACGGCGCCTGGAGGGTCGGAAGGTCGATCCAGCGACGGTCGCCGAAGTGGCGCGCATCGCGATCGAAGGAGCGACTCCGCTGTCCAGAAACGCATACAAGGTCCAGGTGCTGGAGGCGGTCGTCAGGCGCACGATCCTGGCGGCTGCTGGTTGAGCGAGACCGACCCCGTTGCTCACGCGATCGTGCTTGCGAGTTTCCCTCTGTCGCCAATCCGCGGCACTGGCGCGTCGAATCGCCTTTCGCTAGAAGTGCGCCCCAATGTGCAGCCCCCGGCTGCTTTCTTAAGAAGACGCACAGGAGAACTATTAAATGAACAAGTCGTTGCTGGTCGGCGGCGTGCTGGGCGCTGCGGTCGTTACGGCGGGCGGCGCCTTCGCAGGATTCCAGATGCTCCGCGAACCCGCGTTCGCCGAAGTGCTGGACGTGCAGCCCGTCATGGAGACAGTGAAGACGCCGCGGGAAGTGTGTCATGACGTCGCCGTCACGCAGACGCAGCAGCCGAAGGATCAGCACAGGATCGCCGGCACGGTGATTGGCGCCGTGGTCGGCGGCGTGCTGGGCAATCAGATCGGAAGCGGCGATGGGCGCAAGATTGCGACGGTCGCTGGCGCGGCGGGCGGCGGGTACGCAGGCAATCGCATTCAGGACAAGATGCAGAAGGGCGCGACCTATACGACGACAGAGCGGCGTTGCGACACCGTCTACGACTCGCATGAGAAGCAGGTCGGTTACAACGTGCGCTATCGTCTCGGCGACGAAGAGGGATCGACGCAGATGGATCATCATCCGGGCGAGCGCATTCCAGTGAAAGATGGCCAGCTCGTGCTGACGCAGGAAGACCACAGCGCCTGAAGTGGTGAGCGGCGTCCGCGCTCGTCCGCAATGCGCTCAAGGATGGATAACCCGCGGGTCCGCGGGACCGTTCGTACGCTGCTCATCGGCTACGGTATCGCAGCGTTCTCTTTCTTTTTCGAGCGCACGAACGATCCCGATGCTGGTCACGGACGAATGCTCCTGATCGGAGTCGCAGTACAAGTCCTGTTGCTGGCGGCTCGGTGGCTCATCAGGCGACGCGTGGATCCGGATCTCACGCCGCAAGCGCTGCAGATTATGAAACTGGTCGGGGACGGCGTAACGGTCCTGCTCTTCGCGCTCGCGACGCTCGGAGGCGTCACGCGATTCGCGAGCGGCGTCTAGAGGCGTCGGCGAACTTCTGCGGATACCGGTGCGTTACTGCCTGAGCCGAGGGAGGCTGTCATGGCTCGTCTTCTTACGCCGCAGGAAATTGCAGAGCTTCGCCCCTCCGAATGGCTTCCTCATCGCACGCCGCTGCCGACGCAGGTCGTCAGCAGCGATGAGTATTACCCGTCGCCGCAGACAGAGATTCCACGGAGAGATCATCCTCCCGCTCCGCTCGCGACAGGGGTTGCTCGTAACGTGGCAGGGTCGAGCGTGTAGGTCGGGCCCGGCTCGGGCGGGAAGCCTGTCTGCGTCTCGAGTCGGAGCGTTCCCGCGTTCTCGCGCACGACCGTGATCTGCTCCTTCACACCGGTGACCGGTCGGGTTCGCCCACCATCGAAGAGGTGGAGCCCGGGGGCGCCGACGAGCCACACCTTGCCGCCCGCGGCGACCACGTCGGCGACGTGGGCGAGCCGGCTCGGCAGCGGACGCGCGAAGTAGCCGTCGACGAGGTACGCCGGGCCGGGCGGCGTCTCGCCGGACAGGAGCCAGACGTCGCCGGCGAAGCCGACGACCCTCCTCACATTCAGGAACGGCTCCGTGATGCGCAGCACGCGGTCGTCTTCGACGACGTAGGCGCCGCGGTTGGTCGCCATCAACAAGCGTTTCCCGACGACGCGAAGCTCCTGCACGCCGACCGAACTGCGCTCGCGCGTGATGCGGCTGAGCCGGTCGCCGTCGAGCACGAGCAACCCGCTCCCGCTGGTTCCGATGTACAGCCTGCCCCGGTGGCGGACGATGGCGGTTGCCCAGCCCGCCACGGCGGACACGTCGCCTTCGTCGAATCGCAACAGCGGGCCGCCACGCAACTCCGCCGCCGACGTGCCGCTCCGCAACCATACTAGGTAGCCGTGCTGCTCGATCGCCTGCGCGTCGACCGTCAGGCTGGGATAGGTGACGGCTCGCTCGCCGTCGATGAGGTAGGTGACGCGCGTTGGGAAACCCGATTCGCCCGGCTCGTCGGCAACGATCCAGGTCCGCGCGGCCCCTTCGAGCGTGCGGCGCGCTCGCGCCCGCACGTCGGAGGTGGATCGCGGCTGCAGCGGCGCGATGGCCTTCGGCGACACCGTGACTGGATCGAAGGCGACGGTCCGCACGTCGGTCCAATCGACGCGCTCGTCGCGGACGGTGTCGACAACCTGGTTCGTCGCGGCATTGAGCACGTAGACCGTGTGATTCGCGCCGATGGCGAGAATCCTCTCCGCGTCAGCCGCGTCGCTCAGCCAATCGATCGCCGTGTCGGCGACGTGCGCGCTCTCCGTCGGCTCTACGCCGCCGCCGTCGATGCGCCAGCCGCGGATGGTACCGTCCTCACCGGTGGTGCGGAATCGATTGTTGCTGGAGCGTTCGAAGGCGGCGAACAGCACGCCCTCGCTCGTGACCGCCTGCATGCTTGCCCCGTCGCCCTCCATCGTGATTAGCGCCGACCGTCCGGACTCGAAGACCACCAGGGCCCGACTGCGATCCGGAGAGAGTCGGGCTACGAAGGCCGGATCGCCGTGAAATTCGCGCTGCAGCGTGATCCGCCGATTCGGATGGTCCGGGTCGACCAGCCAGAGGCCACCCTTGGACTCCGCCACGATCAGCAGCCGATCCCCGAGCCGCCCACGCACCAGGTGCACCGGCGATTTCGTGCAGCAGCTCATGTCGACGGCGCCGATGCAGCGGCCACCCAGCGCATAGATGCTCACCTCGTAGTGACGACTGACGAACACCCGGCTGCTCCTCTCGTCGAAGCTCACGTTTTCGACCCGCCGATCCACGTCGAACCCTGTGCACGGTTCGAGCTTCACGGTCCGGAGCGATTCGTTGTCGATCAGGTACACGTCCCCCGGCGGATCAGGACCGTGATCGCCCCGCTCGGTCGCCACTAGGCGGTAGCGACCGTCCGGACTGGTTTCGGCGAAGACCGAACCTTCCGACCATCGCCCGGCGAAGTGCGCGGGCCCGCTCCCGGTGAGCTGATCGAGCTCGCGCCGATTGTGGTGATGGAGGACCGTGACCTTATAGGCACGCATCAGCGCTTCGCGTGACGCCGCCCCCGGCACCAACGCCGACGCCCGGTACGCTTTTAGAAATGCCGCCGACGGATCGCGGTACAGGAGCTCGTAGCTGTCGGCGATGAGTTTCAAGCCCTGCTCGCGGCGCGCGACGACGCCTTGGTAGAGCGCGACGGCGGCCGCGGCGATCACGAGCGCCGCCGCGACACCCGTGGCCATGCGTCGCCGTCGTCGCGCCCGCGCCTGCTCCCGGAACCAGATAGGCTGGACGTCGCCGGCCGACACGTCGTTCAGGTCGGCGGCCAGACGAACGCGCTCGTCGTCGAAGCCCTTCACCTTCGACCAGGCCCGCGCCGCACGGCCCCTGAACTCCCGGAAATCGTACCAAGGCTTCGCGTCGAGACGGGCATCGCGAATGCGTGCCGAGAAGGCATCGCGTGGATCCTGCCCCTCGGCCGCGGCCAGCAGGACGTTCTCGGCGCCGCGATGCTCAAGAAACCAGCGCACCTCGAGGTCCACCCACGGCGATTCGCTCGCGCGGCGCGAGCAGAGCACCAGCAACGTCTGGGAGCGGCGGAGATACGTGTCTATTAACGTGCCGACAGCATCCGCGTCGGCCGCGCCGCGTGCCCGCAGCTGTTTCAGGCTGAAGTCGCTCCCGTCGCGACAGACGCGCAGCGCGCGCAGCTTCAGGTCGCTCGGCGTCTTCAGGTCGTGGAACGACTCGAGGAAGCTCTCGAGCTCGCGCGCGAGCTTCGCGTCGGGGTCGGTCGAGTAGCTGATGAAGAGGTCGTACGTCGACGCGTCGGAAGCGTCGGTCACGGGTACGGCTCCTGGAACATGCCGCCGACACGCAACCACGGCGCCGGTCTGCCCCGGATGGACCGCGAGCGCCGCAGGTGGCCGAGTGCCCTGCGGCGCCGGCGTTGTATCTGGCCGCCAGGACACGGTGCGAGTCGTGACGTGACACCCATCAACCGTGTCCTTGCAGCGCGCGTTCCAGATGGACGCGGGCGCATAGTACTCTCAAAGGCCCTGATACAGCGGCCCTCGGGCCATGAGACGGCGATCGAGACGCGATTCGGGCGCGGATGCGGCGTGCGCGCCGTGTCGTAAGCGGCCATCGCATCGGCGAACAGGCGCCGCGAGCAGCGAGGACGTAGACCGGCTTGTCGGGCAAGAGGCCGATCGGGCCTGACGCCGTGTAGCGGAACGTGACGCGCGTGCGGGCGATGTGATCGAAGTGGGCCTTGAGCGCGGAAGGTTCGCCAAAGTTGTACATCGGCAATCCGAGCGCCCGAACGTGACAAACGCGGCTTCACCCTATTTCCAAGTTGAGATCGACACCTGAGCGATCCATTGCACCCGCAGAAGCCTGGCGGCACACGCCTTCCCGTTACTGAAGCGTCATCGAAAATTTACTTCTCCAGCCCAAACCTCTTTTAAGCGAACACCAGTCGCGCGCGCACCTCCTCGTCGACGACGACCCTCAAGCATCCAACGAGCAACATCCTCAGGCATGCGGTGCGGAAAGTCATGCGGGGCTGCAGCGCTCATCCATCACGGTAGTCTCGTGGCATAGCGAACCTCCGAGGTTCGCCAGCCTGAAGTCAAACCGTGTAAAGGATGTACCCGGAGAGAGATGTGTAAAGGATGTACCCGGGCTGTACCTGACCTGCAGCCTCCAGCCTGCAGCCCCAGCCAGATGCCATCATGACTGGCCCAGATAATCCGTTGCGACCGCGAGCAGCGCACGTACGCCGACCGACAGCGCCGCTTCATCCATATAGAACAACGGCGAGTGGTTGAACGCCGCGGAAGCGGGATCGCGATCGGCGGGCGTCGAGCCGAGCCAGAAGTAGAGCGACGGAATCTCCTGCCCGAAGTAGGAGAAATCTTCAGAGGTCGTCTGCAGGCTGATCGTCCGCACGTTGTCCGCGCCCGCGACCCGCTGCAACGAAGGCAGCGAGCGCTGCGTCAGCGCCGCATCATTGATCACGGGAGGATTGGGAGCGTCGCCGAACGTCAGCGTCGCTGTGGCGCCGCTCGCCGCCGCGATATTTTTCACCGTGCGGTCCATGCGCTCAAAGACGTCGGTGCGCACCGCCTTGTCGAAGGTCCGGATCGTGCCGATCATCTCCACGCTGTCGGGAATGATGTTGAAGCGGATGCCGCCCTTGACGGCGCCGATGCTGATGACCGTGGGGGTCTCCGTGATGTCCACCTGCCGACTGACGATCGTCTGCAGGCCAGTCATGATCTGCGCCGAAGCAATGACCGGGTCGACGCCCGCCCAGGGACGCGAGCCGTGCGTCTGCCGGCCGGTCACGACGATGGTGAATCGATCCGAGCCCGCCATCATTGGTCCCGTGCGATAGCCGATCACGCCGGTGGGGAGCGATGCGATGAGGTGCAGGCCGAACACCGCCTGCGGTTTCGCGATGTCGAACAGACCTTCGGCCAGCATGCGGCTCGCGCCGCCGGTCTCACCGTCCGGCGCGCCTTCCTCCGCAGGTTGAAAGATGAACAGCACCTGGCCACGCAATTGTTCGCGCATGCCGGCGAGCACTTCGGCGACGCCGAGCAGAATGGCGACGTGGCCGTCGTGACCGCAGGCGTGCATCACGCCGACGGTTTCGCCGCGGAACTGCGTCCTGACGGTCGACTTGAACGGCAGATCGACCTGTTCCGTCACGGGCAGCGCATCCATATCGGCGCGCAAGGCGATCGTCGGACCCGGCAGCCCGCCGCGAAGGAGGCCGGCGACGCCAGTGACCGCAATGCCTGTTTTCACTTCCATCCTGAGCGCGCGCAGCCGCTTCGCCACGACGTCGGCGGTGCGCACCTCGCGATTGCTGAGCTCCGGATGCTGGTGCAAGTCACGCCGCCATTCGATCACCCTCGATTCGATCTTTCTGGCGGCGCCATCGAGTTCTTCCTGAGTTACTTCCGCGGGCGCGGCTCCCGAAAAAACAAGCGTCGCTGCTGCGAGGGCTCGCCAGACGTTGAACTGCATTCAGATGCCTCCGTTGATATGAACGGAAGTGTACCGGTCGATGCGCTGGTCGTCCCATGCAGCGCATGCCCGACGCCAGGCGTGGCGTCTGCACTGGAAGTGTGGAAGGATCCTCGGCCATCCTCAAAGCGACGGCGGCATCACATGATCAGAGGCTGTGTGACTGGCATATTCGCCGCGCTGGCGATCCAGAGCTCCTTCGCCGTCCGCGCCGCCGATGCGCCGGAGGCGGCGCAGGGCGACTTCGTGATTCGGGATTTTCGGTTTGCTTCGGGAGAGACGCTTCCGGAGCTGCGGATCCACTATCGGACAATCGGGACGCTCGCGCGCGACGCGCAGGGACGCGCCCGCAACGCCGTGCTCATCCTGCATGGCACCGGCGGAAGTGGGGCGCAGTTCATGCGCGCCGAATTTGCGGGGGAGTTGTTCGGGCCCGGGAGCGCGCTAGACAGCTCGCGCTTTTTTCTCATCCTTCCCGACAATGTCGGTCACGGCCAGTCGAGCAAGCCGAGCGACGGTCTGCGGGCGCGCTTTCCGCGCTATGGCTACATCGACATGATCGAAGCGCAGCGTCGCTTGTTGCACGACGGCCTCGGCGTCGATCATCTGCGGCTCGTCATCGGAACGTCGATGGGCGGCATGCACGCCTGGCTTTGGGGCGAGCGTTATCCGGAGTTCATGGATGCGCTCATGCCGCTCGCAAGCCTGCCCACGCAAATCTCCGGCCGCAATCGCGTCTGGCGCCGGATCGTCATCGACGCGATTCGCAGCGACCCCGAATGGCGCGGCGGAGCGTACTCAACCCAGCCCCGGAGTCTGCGGACGGCGCAACAGATGCTGTTTCTCGTCGGGAGCAATCCGGTCCTTCGCCAGGAAGAAATGCCGACGCTCGCCCGGAGCGACGCCGTGCTGGACGCCGCCGTGGCGAATTCCCTGAAGACGGGAGACGCCAACGATTTGCTGTATCAGGTCGAAGCATCGTACGACTACGATCCTGGACCGGACCTGGAAAAGATCCGCGCGCCGCTCGTCGCGATCAACTTCGCAGACGATCTTGTCAATCCGCCCGAGCTGGGAATTCTCGAACGCGAGATCAGGCGCGTGCCGCAGGGTCAGGCCCTGGTCATGCCCATGACCAGCAACACGCGCGGTCACGGAACGCACACCGTCGCGAAGATCTGGAAACAGCATCTCGAAGCGTTGCTGCAGCGGACTGCGAAACCTGCGCCCTGAGCGATCTCTGGAATGGGAGTAGAGCCGCGAAAGACCGCAAAAAGGAGATAGAGCGGAGTTCATCCGAATCAAGAAGACAGGGCGTTGCAAAGACTTGCTGAAGATGCGTTAGAGCCAGGTTTGAATCCTTGTGCTTGATATTCGTTTCTTTTTTGCGGTCCTTCGCGGCTCCTCTCCGGTCCTTGCGCTACTGTTCGCGGGCTCGTTTTGCGATCTCGGCCCAGGGCACGAGCGCCCAGCGATGCAGCTGGAACGTAAAAATTCCTGATATGACGGCCGGGTCCGCGTCGACAATCGCCCGCGCCGCAGCGTCGTTCTCCGCATCGAACATGACTGCGCCGCCGCTGTCATCGGCGAACGAACCGGCGAATCGCAGGACCGACTGTCTGTAGAGTTCGAGCATGTACCTGCCATGTTCGCGCAACGGCAATGCGCGTATCGGTGCGCCTGACGGCCAGGACGGACCTGCACGATAGATGACCAGGTACGTCGATCGGGCGTCCGAGGGGGCTGAGACATTCTCAGCGGCGCGCGATGCGGCGGCGATGCCGATGCTTGCCGCCGCCAGGCTCATGCCGATGAAGCGTCGTCGTTCGGCGCCGCGCTCTTGAGTCACAGCCGTCTCCTGAGGAAGTTCTGCCCAGGTCGACCCTCTGATGAGTTCATCGGATGGCGCCTGTGCAGAGATTTCCGAAGCGTCGGTTTGCATCCTGATCGAACGCGAGCGTCGGCGGAAGTGGCATACTTGCCACGGTCATGGCGAAATCAGACAAAGGCGTCCTCCCCGTATCGGTAGGGGTGTTCGGCTTCGAAGGCTGCTCCGCGTGGGTCGCTGCGGGCCTGCTCGAACTCTTCGCCGTCGCGAACGTCGCTCTCAACAATCTGCCGCCGCCGGCGAAGCTTGCGTCGCGGACGGCGCGTTTCGATTGTCATCTGATCGGCAAGTCGCGAGGGAGGATTCGCAGTGCGCACGGCGTGAGCTTCGAAGCGCAGCCGCCGCGCGGACGTTACGACGCCGTGATCGTGCCGCCGATCTGGTGCGAATCCCGGGAAGAACTCGAGCAACGCGCACTTGAGCTGGAATCGCGCATCAGGCAGCTGCGGGCGCTGGCGCGTCGCTCGCGGATCATGGCCAGTGCTTGCAGCGGCGCCGTCCTGCTTGCGAACGCCGGCCTGCTGTCGCACCGGCGCGCAACGACCTGCTGGTGGCTCGCCTCCTGGTTTCAGCAACGCTATCCGGACGTCGATCTTGCGCCCGACAAGCTGATCGTTGCGGACGGCGATCGGTGGACCGCGGCGGCGGGTTCGGCGTATCTGCATCTGGGCGTGGAGCTGATCGAGGAACTCGCCGGGCCGAAAGTCGCCGCCGCCACGGCGCGCCTGCTCCTGGTCGAGCGACGGCGCGGTTCGCAGTCGCCGTTCATCGTTCAGGACGCGCTGCCGTTGGGAGGCCTCGACAGCGACGTCGATCGCGCCGTCGCTTACCTGCAGGAACACTCGGGAGCTCGCATCACGATTGCGCAACTGTGCAGGCGGATCGCCGTGAATGAACGCACGCTCTCGCGAAAGTTCAAGACGGCGCTGGGCGCCTCACCGCTCGCCTACCTGCAATCGCGGCGCATTGGAGACGCAAGGCGGCTGCTCGAGACGACGACCTCGTCGCTGGAAGACATCGTGGCGCAATGCGGTTACGAAGACGTCGCTTCCTTTCGCAAGCTGTTTGCACGCCACGTGGGTATGACGCCGCGCGAGTATCGGTCGAGATTCGGCGTCGGCGAGCGTCAGGTCAGCGCATAGGGCGGCGGCGTCCGTACGTGCTATCGGTTCAGCGCACCGCTCTGCTACGGTGGAACCGTGAATCTCAATCGTCGTGAATTCATGGGCGGCTCTGTATCGCTGACGCTGATCGGATCGGCGGCGCCTTGCAAAGCCGCGGGAGGCGAGACTATGCATGGACTGATTGGCAAGATGAACGCAGCGCCGGGGCAGAGAGATCTCCTGATCTCGATACTGCTCGAAGGTACGGCGGAGATGCCGGGCTGCTTGAGTTATATCGTTGCGAAGGACAGCAAGGACGAGAACGGGATCTGGATCAGTGAGGTGTGGGATAGCAAGGAGAGCCACGCCGGCTCACTGAAATTGCCGTCCGTTCAGCAGGCGATCGCCAGGGCGCGGCCGCTCATCGCCGGGATGGAGCAGGGAGCAACGACGATCCCTGTAGGCGGCGTCGGCTTGCCCCCCGTGACGCGGGCCGCGAACGACGGCCGCTGATCAAAGCCTTGGCAGGCACGCTCTCTGCAAGTAGGCCAGTGGCAACCAGAGGAAGAGGCAATGCTTATGAGCTTCCGTCTATCCTGCCCAGGGCTCGCCTGTCGCGTCTGCAGCTTTCCTGCCCACGGCTTTCCTGCCGCAGGCCGCCTCCACATGTTGCTATCCGCGCAGCTCGCCAACAGCGCGCGCCGCTTCGTCGATCGCTGCATGGGCATAGGCGCTCCACGCAGCGTCTGAATTCGCGATCGATATGCGTCCAACTTTCTGTCGCGCGACTTCCTGCAAGGCGAGGTCCGCCTCCTTGTCGAAGAGACTGTTGAAGCCGTACGCATAGCCGTGCGCCCATCGGTAGACGCTCACGGCTGCGACGTCGCGTTTCGCATCGAAGTCGCCGCCGCCAAGGATGCGCGTGAGTTCGTCGACCGCGCGCGTTTCGAATTGCGCAAAGCTCGTCTCGTAGAGCCGCACCCGTCCGGCGCGCCAGGCGGAGCGCTGATCTTCGCTGCCATCGGGCGTCGGAACATGGACCAGGTGCAATCCGATGGGGTCGCCCGGGTCGGCCGCAAATCGATAACGGCCGAGACTCACGGGATAGTCGAGCTTGATTCGCGAATAGAAGCCCATCGGATTGGTCACTTCGTGCACGCCGGCGCTCACCCAAGCGCGCCACCGCCGGACCGCCAGCTTCACGTACACCAGGGGCGCTTTGACGCCGCGCGCAAGCGCCGCTTTCTGTTCCTGACTGACTTCCGGCAGCACGTACGGCAGCATCGAGTTGTATCCGGCGTAGACGACATGCTTCGCGCGCACCCGCGTGAGGGCGCCGTTGTGAACGTAGCCCCCGTCCACGCGATCACCCGCGGCGTTCGCGAGCGACACCACAGTGCTGTTCAAGCGCATTCGTGTCCGCGCGTCGCTGGCGTCGAGCCTCGAGTAGTCGAACGGCGCCGTGACGATGTCGTCCATCGTGGTCCCCGGCGCCGCGTCCGGGATCAGCTTGCGCACGAGCAAACGGGCAATCGACGCGTTGCCGTCCGGGAAGTGATAGATGTACGGCTCGTCCATCGCGGCGGCATCCTTCGGGTGCACGGGCAGACCCAGGCCGTCGAAGCCTGGATAGCCCGTGCTGGCGGCTTCGAGGGCGGGCAATAGATCGGCCCCCACGGCGTAGAAGTCGTGCGAGCGTCTCTGGAAGACGTATACGGCGCGCGGGCTCAAGTCCCAATACGTCTTCAGGAACTGGCTGTAACTCGATCGGCGGAAAGTGTTTTCATCTTCTGTTCGACGGAGCTTCCTGGCCAGAAATCGCGCGCCTGTGTGTAGAGGGCGATCACACGCTCGCGCTCCGCAGCTTCGAGCGGAAAATCACTGACAAAAGCGCGCGGCGTACGCGCGTTCAAGCGATCGGGTGGAATGTCGCCGGCGACCATCCGCGTGGGATCGCCCTTGACGAGTTTGTCTATTCCGAAAGTCTCGCGTGTAAACAACACGCCGCGCGACAAGCCGAGCCCCGGATAGAGCGTGCGATCGAAGGCGCTGTCGAACCGGCGCAGATCGACGCCGAGATCCTGGAGCAACGCGAGCGCGCCTTCGCTCCACAATCCAGCCGGTGACTGGATCGATTCACTCCCGCCATAGCTCAGAATGAGCCGATCATCGACGCGCATTTCACAACGCCGTGCGTGACCGCCGAAGTCGTCGTGATTGTCCAGTATCAGGATGCGCGCAGCGGGAAGGCGTTGGCGGAAGTAGTAGGCCGCAGCCAGACCGCTGATGCCGGCGCCGACCACGACAAGATCCACGTCGTCTTCGACGGCGAGGCTCTGAATCGAAAAGCGCCGGCCGTCACGCAGGGCGTGCGCCGCTGCGGACGAAGCATCCGTGCTTCCGCGCATGCCGGTCAACGCGGGCGGATAGCTCGATGTCTTCGGCGCTGCAGTTAGCCAGCGAGCAGGCGCAAGACTCGCCCCGATCGAGACGGCGACGCCGTTCACGAAATCGCGCCGGGTAATTCCTTGGTGCACAAACGACTCCGATGTGGCGGATCGTGACGCCGAGGACCGCGGACGCCGTTACTGGCGCGTACTCATCGTCAGTCGGCCGCGACCGCGACCTGACTCATCATCTCTCGCGCCGCCGCGCTACGGGGATGATCCTCGCCCAGCTCCCGGACAAGGACTGCGTACGCCTGTTTCATTTCCCGCTCGGCGTCGGCAGGGCGCCTTTGATTGTTCAGCACGAGGCCGAGATACATCCTTGCGTTCGCAGTTCGCCAGTGATCGGCGCCGAGCGCACGGCTGAATGTTGCGATGCTCTGGCGGAGCAGCGTTTCCGCTTCGTCAAACCGCTCCAGCTTGTTCAGCGCCAGCGCCCGGCCGTGTTGCGCGGCTGCAGTCTCCGGATGATCGGCGCCGATGGTGTTCATTCTGATGGCGATCGACTGCTGGAAGGCCTCGTCGGCCCTGGCCCAGTCCTGCGTTTTCAGGTAGAGCGCACCGAGGTTGTTGAAGGTAGTGGCTACTTCAGGGTGCATCGGGCCTAAAGTTCTGCGGTAGATGTCAACCGCTGCGAGA
This sequence comes from uncultured Gammaproteobacteria bacterium, assembly GCA_963723505.1. Taxonomy (GTDB): domain Bacteria; phylum Pseudomonadota; class Gammaproteobacteria; order Steroidobacterales; family Steroidobacteraceae; genus Steroidobacter. The sequence goes on along the minus strand of CAVRQU010000003.1, from coordinate 246,216 downwards.
TAAACGTTCGCTGCTTCGGCGCGCTTCTCCGGAATGTCCATGAGCGCGTTGGCCAGGTTGTTGAGCGCCACGCCGAGTTCACCGTGCTCTTCTCCGTACACCTTGCGAACGTCGTCCACCAACTCGCGCAGCAGCGGTTCGCCGCGCGCCGGTTCGCCCTTCATCACGATCACGTCCGCGAGAGCGCTCTTCGCCTCGAGCGTCAGTTCGGCAAGTGGGCCATTGAGCTGCAAGTGCAGATCCAGCGCCTGCTGCAACAGACGCTCCGCCTGCGGCAGGTCGCCCTCGGCGCGCCGGATGCGGCCGAGCGTCTGGAGCGCACGTGCGCGGATCGCGTCGGACGCAGGGTCGGTTAGCGCGCCCGTCGCGAGCTCAGCAGCTTCGGTGAGCTCGCTCCGCCGGCGCAGAATTTCGGCGAGCTCCAGGCGCGCCCGCTGCAAGGCGTCCACGTCGCCTGCGCTCTCGAGAATCCGAATCGCATCGCGCGCGAGCAGCGCTGCGCGCTCGAAGTCGCCCTGCTCGCGTTTCACAAGCGCCTGGCTGAGCAGGGCTTGTGAGTGCGCGAGCGGCGCGCTGGCGCTGTGCTGTGCGCGAAACGCCAGCGCCTCGTTCAACAATCGTTCCGCCTCGGCGTGGGCGCCAAGGCCGCGATAGGCGTTTCCCGCCGCTTCCATCAGCGCGGCGCGCACATCGGGGCGTTGCACGTCGCTCTGTTGCTCAAGGCGGCGTACGCCGGCGTCGAGCAACTCGCGTGCGGAAATCTCGCTGGAACCGGTGCTCGTTGGATTCGCAAGTTCGAAGAGCCCGGCGGTGAACGCCGTGACGCGACGGGCGACTTCGGCTTCCTGATTCGCGCGATCACGCTCTGCCGCGGCTTCGCGCGCGAACCACGCCATGGCGGATCCGAACAGGAGCGCCGCCGCAAAGGCGGCCCCGAGACCGCCCACCGCGAAGCGATGGCGTCGAACGAATTTGCCGAAGCGATATAACCTGGACGGCGGGCCGGCCAGCACAGGTTCGTCGTCAGCGTGCCGCTGCAGATCGGCGGCGAGCGCAGAGGGCGAGTCGTAACGACGCTCTCTGTCCTTCTCGATCGCCCTGAGTACGATCCAGTCCAGATCGCCGCGCAGCTGCGCAGCAAGCGAGGCCGGGGCGACTCCGCGCAGCTGAGCGCGCGCCACGCTCTCTGGACCCGTCTCGGCGGCGACTTCGCTTGGCCGCTTCGCCTCGCGGGTCACGATCTCGTTGAGAAGGATCGCCGGATTCACGGTGTCGCTGGTCACGGCGTAGGGACGCGAACCTGTGAGCAACTGATAGAGCACGACGCCGAGCGAATAGACGTCGGTCCTTGCATCGATGTCGAGCGGTGAGAGTTGCGCCTGCTCCGGACTCATGTACTCCGGCGTGCCGAGCAGGTATCCGACGCGCGTGAAGGCGTCGGCGGCGCTGGCCGTCGCAGTCGCGGCCTTGGCGATGCCGAAGTCGATGATCTTGGGCACGGGCGCCCCGTCGACTTCGGCCACGAGAATATTCGAAGGTTTGAGGTCGCGATGAATGATGCCGCGCAGGTGCGCGTGCTGTACGCCGGCGCACACCTGGGCGCACAGCGCGAGTCTTGCCGGCAGATCGAGCTTGCGGTCGTCGCAATACTTCGTGATCGGATCGCCGGGCACATGCTCCATCGCAAAATAGGGGCGGCCGTCTTCCGTCGCGCCGGCGTCGAAGATACGAGCGATGTTCTGATGCGCGAGCAGCGCCAGCGTCTGCCGTTCGAGCTCGAAACGGCCGATCACTTCGCGCGTATCCAGTCCGAACTTGAGAATCTTGAGCGCGACGCGCCGCCGCACCGGCGTCTGCTGCTCGGCGAGGAACACATCGCCCATCGCGCCTTCGCCGATGCGCCCGAGAATCCGATAGGGACCGATCTGTCGCGGGTCGGCGAGGCGCGGCGATTCCGGCGCCGCAAACGCCTCGATGAGGGAGTCCGGACCGGCGTCATGCGCGCGAAGCAGGCCGCGCACCTGCTCACGCAGCGCAGCGTCGGGACAGGACTTGAGCACCTGCTCACGATCAGCGTCCGTGGTTGCATCGAGGCAGGCCTCGAACAGACGCTGCTGCCGCTCGAGATTCACGACGCGCTCACGTCGGATCGGAAGCGATGCGCTGCTGGAGCCAGGCGCGCGCAAACGCCCAATCGCGTTTCGCGGTGGCGGGGGAGATCTGCAGCGCCCGCGCCGCGTCCGCAATGGATAGGCCGGCGAAGAAACGCAGATTCACCAGGTCCGCGAGCCGCGGCGACTCGTCGCGCAGCTGCGCGAGCGCGCGATCGAGTTGCAACACGTCGACGCCTGCCTGGGGGGCGGGGAGGTCGAGCGCAGCGTCGGTCAACGTGACGCGCTCGAAGTCGGCGCCGCGTTTGTCCGCGAGCCGTCGCCGGGCGTGATCCACGAGGATGCGGCGCATCGCCTCAGCGGCTGCGCCGAAGAAGTGGCGACGATCGTCCCAGTTCGAGTTCGCCGGCGCGAGGCGCAAGTAAGCCTCATGGACCAGGGCGGTCGGCTGCAGAGTATGACTTGCGCTTTCTCGCTGCATGCTCGCCCGCGCCATGCGGTGCAGCTCGTCATAAACCGACCGATACAGAGAATCGAAGGCGCTCCGGTCTCCCGCGCCAGCGGCCTCGAGAAGGCGAGTGACGTCCCCGGGGGTCATCGTTCGCGAATCACTTCGATGAGCCAGTTTGCGGTGATTCTACGCATGTGGGGGTATGTCGGTCATTTCGGCCGTATTCGACGCACAGGAGCCCTCAGATGAGTGCATTAGCCTCCGACGCTTTCCCCTCAGCCAACCGCGCGGCGCGGTATGCGCGCTGCCTCAAAGTCTCGAAGAAGGTCGAATGGCAGATCGATCGCGATCTGATCCGCGGCCGCTCGCTGGACTTCTCCCGCAAATTTCTGCCCGACGGCCTGTCGCTCCTCGAGCGGCTGGATTTCCTCGCTGCGGACGACGCGCGTCTGCTGAGCCAGATCCAGGGACGCACGTACGCATATATCTTCGGCCTGGTCGAACGGTTCATCAGCGCAAAGATGCTCGATCAGACGCGCGGTCACATCCTGGGCGACCAGAACGCGCTCGAAGGCCTGGTGCGTTTTTCCAGCGAAGAGCTGAAGCATCAGGAGCTGTTCCGGCGCCTCGAACAGATGATCGGAGACAACATGCCGGCGGGCTATGCCATGGTCGCCGATCCGAACGACGTTGCTCGCGCAGTGCTCGGCAAGAGCGCCTGGGCGGTCCTGGCGCTGACCTGTCACATCGAACTGTTTGTGCAGTCGCACTACGAGCAGAGCATCGAACCGCGCGAGGAGCTGTGTCCGCTGTTCAAGGATGTGTTCCGGCTCCATTGGCGGGACGAATGCCAGCACGTCATGCTGGATGAGCTGGAGTGGACGGCGGAACACGCCCGGCTGAGTGAGGCCGAGCGCGATCAGGGCGTCGACGACCTCATCGCGCTGGTCGGCGCGGTCGACGGAATCCTGCAGGGGCAATCGCAGTCCGATGCGGCCTATTTCGTGCGCAACGCGCGGCGCGCCTGCTCGCCGGAGGAGGTCGAGCGCATCAATGCAGGCGTCCTGGCGGCCTATCGCTGGCAATACATCATTTCGGGCGTGGAGCACGCGCACTTCGGCCGGCTGCTGAGCAGCATGACGACGCCTGAACAGATGACGCGCATCATGACGGCGCTGCAGCCGATCATGCACTCGTAGGCGCCGCGCAAGTCCTGATCTCGCCCCGATGCGCCGTAAGGCGATCGGGGCAGGAGGCGTCCACAAAGCGAACAAACTCTTCTGCGGTGCGAACGAAGGCGTCTCTCGTGCGTTTACGTGTGTAGCGAATACACGGCGGCTGTGCGAGGCGCTCAACTATGACGGACGTTGCGAAGAGGATGCTGCTGGCGCTGTGGGTGTTGATGCTTGCGGCGTGCAGCAGCAGCGACGACGAACCCGCAGGTGGGTCCGGGACGCCAGCCCGGGGATCGCTGATTCAGAATCCGCCGGCGCGCATCGCCTCTTTCACGGCTTCGAATCTGTTCGCCGTGATGAGCGCCAGCACTGCCGGGCAACAGATACTGCAATTGATTGCAGGACCGCGTTGCGACATCGACGTCCATCAGCTGCAGTACAACACAGTGGATCAGGCGGGTCAGCCGACGACCGCTTCGGGCGCGCTGATGGTCCCAACCGGGAGCGATCCCGCCTGTCAGGGCCCGCGGCCGATCGTCGTGTACGCACATGGAACACAGGTCGAGCGCGCGTACAACATCGCGAATCTCACGGACGAGGACAACGTGGAGGGACTGCTGATTGCGCTCGTCTTTGCGGCCCATGGCGACATCGTGGTCGCGCCGAACTACGCAGGATTCGACACCTCGGCGCTGACGCACCACCCTTTTCTGAACGCCGATCAGCAATCCAAAGATACGGCGGATGCGCTGACTGCGGCGCGCAGTTCGTTGCCGACACGATTCATGCCCGGCGTGACCGACTCGGGCCGGTTGTTCATCACCGGCTATTCGCAGGGCGGCTATGTTGCGATGGCGACGCATCGCCTGCTGCAGCAGTCCGGCCTGCCTGTCACAGCCTCGGCGCCGATGTCCGGTCCGTATGCGCTGGGCGCGTTGGGCGACGCCTTCTTCTACGGGCAGGTCGGCCGCAGCGCCCCGTTGTTCATGACGTACGCGGTGACGGGATACCAGCGCGCGTATGGGAATATCTATACGACTCCCACCGACTTTTTCGAAGCGCGCTACGCGACGGGAATTGAGACGCTCTTACCGACGACCGGAACGCGTTCGGAGTTATTCGCTCAGGGCAAGTTGCCGAGCGATCAGCTGTTCAGCAGCACGCCTCCTGATCCGGCATACGCGCCCTATACACCCGCGACGACGCCCGCCAATCTCGCGCATGTGTTCGCTCTCGGGTTCGGACCGGAGAATCTCGTGACGAATGCGTATCGGCTCGCCTATCTGCAGGACGCGCAGGCGCATCCGGATGGCGGATTCCCGAACACCACGGACGGCCGACCTGCGGCGGCGCCGGCCAACGGTCTTCGACAAGCGTTCAAGACCAACGACCTTCGCAATTGGGTTCCCGGCTCACCGGTCCTGCTGTGCGCCGGCAACGAGGATCCGACCGTGTTCTACCTGAACACGCAGCTCATGCAGGGATACTGGTCGGCGAACGGGGCGACTGCGCCGATCCGCGTGCTGGACGTCGACAGCGACGTTACGCTCGGTGATCCCTATGCGGCGCTCAAGGCCGGCTTCGCAGCCGCAAAGTCCGCCGTCGCCGCCGCTGCGGTCGCCGGCGGGGCGACTGACGGCGGAGCGGCGGCAGTCGCGGAGGCATATCACAGTGCTTTGGTGCCGCCGTTCTGTCTCAGTGCGGTCGAATCATTATTCGACGAGATGTAGCGACGCGCACGGAACAGGCCAGGGCGCTAATCCACCCGCTGGGAAAACTTCCGTCGTAAGCGAGCCGCGCGCGCGCAAGCGCAGAACGTGCGCGTCGCATGCTCTGACGAGCGTCTTCCCGCCTTCGATCTGCAGCGCCGCTTGTCACTCTCCGACAGCTATGGCCGTATTCGAGAGAGACAACCGGTAGTCGCTCGGCGACATGCCGAGACGCCGTCGGAACAATCGCGCGAAGTAGGATGGATCGTTAAAGCCGCTCATCGCCGCCACGTCGGTGATCGGAACGTTCCGGTTTGCGAGCAGGCGCCGCGACTGTTTCAGGCGGTGGTCTGCAAGATAGTCTCTGAATGTCACGCCATAGACCGCGCGGAAGCCGCGGCTGAAGCGAAATGGCGTCATGCCGCACATCTCCGCCACTTCCCGTTCGCTGATCTGCTGCGCAGTAGTTCTTCGCGATGTACTCGACGACCGCCGCGAGTTTGTGGCGGGCGTGCTCGCGCAGCCGGTAACGCGACTCATCCGGAATCAATGCGGAAGCCGTGACGTTGGCGCGGCTCGACTGCTTTTTTCTGGCGTTGAGAATCGGAGCGAGGCGTTCGTGACGCGGAGAATCTCCTGCGGAGTCACGGGCTTGACCAGCACATCGAAGATCCGTGAACGCAACGCCCAGAGGACGATATCGGCCGACTGCTGAGCGATCAGCATGAGAATAGGAATCGACGGGAAACGCGTCTTGGTCGCCGCCGCGAACTGCAGGCCTTCGATGTCTGGGTGATCGAAGTTCAGACAAATCATGTCCGCCCGCGAGGCGAGGTGCACCGTCGTCCACAGATGCCCTGTTCAATCAGCCTGACATCGCAGTGGCGCGCAAACGCCTGCGGAGGCTCGGCGGCGAGAGCGTCCGCATGCATGTCAACCCAAAATAGTATTGGCTCTTCCACTGTACATAACGCGTGGGTAGTTGTTCTGACAGAGACAGTAGCGAATCCGCGACTAATCAGGCGGTGATCTGAGTCCCGCCGTGAAGCGGGAAAAATGACGGCGCGTCGCAAATTCCCGATCACGCACGCGCGCGCTGCGCGCTTAGCGCCTGGACGCATGCGGCAGAGTGAGCGCTGATCACATTGCGCGCCGCATACTGCAATGCGTGCTGGTCCTCTGCAAGAGCGTCCTAGCTCCACGACGCCAGATCGCGAAAATTGCGTCCACCGAAGCCGCTGCGGCGGACGAGGGCTTAAAGGGGAACGCCCCACCCATTCTCGGGGCAGATGTTAGGCACTACGGAGCAATCACATGCGCAGCCTCAAAAATGTCATCGTCAAGTTCATTCGCGAAGAAGAAGGTCTCACGGTTGTGGAGTACGCCGTCGCGGGCGGGCTGATCAGCCTGCTCGTCGTTGGGGCGTTCCGCGCTCTCGGTCTCACGGTGAGCGGGATCATCGACCGACATCAACACGGAGTTGACCGCCGTAATAACTGGATGCGCGTGATTCAGCGCGCGAACAGGCGGAGGATGTCCTTAACGGCATCCTCCGTCCTCCGCAGGAGAACGTGATGCAATTCTGGCTTCGAACATCTCAGCACCGCCGCTCTGATTGCGTTCGTCGTTCCGTCGCTTTGGTGGACCTGCGAACGCATCGCATTCCGAACCTGCTGTGCCTTGCCGCGGCGATTGCAGGGATTGGCTCTGCAGAGCTTCTCGCAGGGCGCGGCACGGCGCCTTGGCCGGACTAGGCGGCGCCGGCGTCGGCTCTGCATGTTCTTGCCTTTCTATGCGCTGCGCGCTTTCGGCGCGGGCGACGTCAAAGCCATGGCTGCGGTCGGCGCGTTTCTTGGCCCGGAACAGGCCCTTGTCGCAGTTGCAGCGACGCTGATGGCCGGAAGCGTGCTTGGGGATCGCGGTGCTCTTGAGGATTGCCGCGAGTCCGGCTTCGGCGTTCTACCGCGTGTTCGCGGTGATCGGCTGCGCCGTTCTCGTTCGCGCGCGGCGCGGAGCGCTCCGATTCAGCAGGGCAGGAACGGTTTCCTTACGGCGCCGCCATCGCAGCGGGCGTGATGGCGACCTTGTTCTGGTCAGGTCGATTCTGATCAATCAAGCTATCTGAGGGAGCATCATGTCGATCGAATCAAACCTGGCGACTCAAATTGATCCCAATGTCGCTGCGCGCGGGAGAGCTCGCGCCGCGGCCGCAGACGATCGAAGCGACCGGGCTGTCGCTCGAGTTTCCTGTGCGATCTGGTCGAGAAGCACCTGTTCGAAGGCGGCGTGTTGACCGCTGCGCGATCTCGTGCGGCGCACGCGCGCTGTCAGGGCGACTGCTCGAGGAGATTCTGAATTTCCTGCGCAAGGAAGGACGCATCGAAGTGCGCACGCAGATCGCAGACGAGCAGGGCCTGCGTTATGGACTGACCGAGCGCGGCCGCGGCAGCGCGCTCGCCGCACTGACGGTGAGCGGCTACATCGGTCCGGCGCCCGTGCCGCTCGCCGCACTACGTCGCATCGTGCGCATGCAATCGGTGCGAGCGTGCACGCGTCACGCGGGAGCACATGCACAAGTCGTTCGCCGACGTCATCCTGGATCCGGCGATGCTCGATCGCCTTGGGCCTGCGGTGAATTCGGGCAAAGCGATCTTCGTCTACGGCGCGCCGGGCACCGGCAAGACCTTCATCACGCAGAAACTCGCGCGTCTGTTCGACGACATGTGTCTGATCCCGCATGCGATCGCGGTGGGCGACACTGTGGTTCGCGTGTACGACGCCAGCGTGCATCAAGCAGATCAGGGAGACGTCGCCGAGCGTCGATGCTGAACGTCGGCCACGATCCGCGCTTCGTCGTCTGCAGGCGGCCTGTGGTCATCACCGGCGGTGAACTCACCGCGGACATGCTCGAAGATGCAGTACGACCCAGCCTCTCGTCAGTACCGCGCGCCGCTGCAGCTCAAGGCGAACGGCGGAATCTTCATTCTCGATGATCTCGGTCGCCAGCGCGTCGCTCCGGCCACGGTGCTGAATCGCTGGATCGTGCCGATGGAAGAGGGCGTCGGACTATCTGACGCTCAACACCGGGCCAGCACTTCTCGCACGCCGTTCGATGTGATCCTGGTGTTCTCGACGAACCTGAATCCGGACGATCTCGTCGACGACGCGTTCCTGCGCCGCATTGGTTACAAGATCCGTTTCGATGCGCTGACCGCCGAGCAGTATCACTCGATCTGGCGGGGCGTCTGCGAAGAGAACGATGTCGCGCTACGACCCGAGCGTGTGCCAGTTCACGATCGATGCGCTGCATGCGCAAGCAGGCACGCCCATGTTGCCGTGTCATCCCAGCGCGACCTGATCGGCATGGCGCTCGATCGCATGGAGTATCTGAAGGGCGATGGCGGAGCTGCGCACGCGATCTGCTGCAGTGGGCCTGGGACAACTATTTCGTAACCGACGATTCGGCCCGCAGGTCTGAGTCTCGCGGAGATAGTCTAATGAAACGTCGTGGCTTTTTGATGGTTCTGCTTTCGCTGGTGTTCGGCGTCGGCGCCGCCTGGGCCGCGAAGAACTGGGTGGAGCAACGCACGCGCGATGCGAATGCCGCGGAACACCGGGCGAGCGTGGTCGTGGCGGCCATGGAAATTCCGTACGGCACGACGATCGAGGCCCGGCACGTCAAGGTGATCACCGTGCCGAAGGGCACGCCGCTCGGCAATCACTTCGCGCAGGTTCCCGAGATCGAAGGCCTCGTGGCGATGCAGAAGGCGCTGCCCGACGAGGTTCTGCTGAAGGAGCGCTTCACGCAAGCGCGGCGCAGGCAGCACGCTGGCTGCGCTCATCAAACCCGACATGCGCGCGATCACCGTGCGCGTCGACGATGTCGTGGGCGTCGCGGGATTCCTGCTGCCCGGCAACCACGTCGACATCGTCGCTGCACGCAAGCAGAACGACCGCGCAACGACGGAAACCATCCTGATGGACATCAACGTGCTCGCGGTGGATCAGACCTCCAACCAGGACAAGAACGAGCCGGTGGTCGTGCGCGCCGTCACGCTGGAGATGACGCCGAAGCAGGCCGAGATCCTGGTGCGCGCGCGCGAGGAAGGTCGCATCCAGCTCACGCTGCGCAATCCCACCGACGACGCAGTGCCGTCCGCAGCTCGTCGCCGAAGCCTGCGCCGGCGCCGGCGCCCGCGCCGCGCCGAAGAAGGTGCGCGCGGAGGCGCCGTCGCGCAGCGCGCCGCCGAGCGTCACGATCATCCGCGGCACGAACGTCGACAATTCGGCGGCGAGCACGCTGAACGCTTCAACTGATATTCATCAACGACCAACGCATTTACTAGAACAGGATTCACCATGCGTCTTAACCTGCTCGTCATGACTGCGCGCTGCTGCTCGGAACCGCCGGCGCTCGGCGGCACCGAACGCGGCGCTTCGCGCAGGAATCCTCAGATCAGATCGTGCGCGCCACGCGCAACACCAGCTTCAGCGTGCCGCTCTACAAGAGCCGCGTCGTCGACGTGCCGGCGCCCGTCAAGCGCGTTTCCATCGGCAACCCCGACATCGCGGACGTGCTGGTGCTCGGGCACTGATTCCTTGTATGTGCTCGGCAAGGACCTCGGCGCGACCAACGTGCTGCTGTGGGATCGCGAGGACGACTGGTGAGCGCGCTGAGCGTCACCGTGACTCACGATCTCGACAGCCTGCAAGCGCGAGATCGCGGCCGTGCTGCCTGGCGAGAAGATCGATCTCGCGAGCGTACAGCGCAACATCGTGCTGTCGGGGCAGGTCACCAGCGTGCTCAAGATGGACGCCGCGCTGCAAGTCGCCAACGGCTACCTGGAACAGGTCGCGACGGCCAAAGAAAAGATCATGTTCGAGGAGAAGCGGCGGCGGCGGCGATCGGAGAAGAAGAGCCGGGCAGGTGATCAACCTGATGACCGTCGGCGGCGCGCAGCAGGTCATGCTGCAGGTCCGGGTGGCCGAAGTCAGCCGCGACGCGGCGCGCAATCTCAACGCGCAGATGAGCGCGATCAACAACAACGGCAAGTGGGTCGCCGGCGGCGTCAACGGCGGCGCGACGTTTCCCGGACGCACTCTTCCAGCCCGGCAACGTGCGCATTCCGATCTTCGGCGACGGCACGAACGCCGGCGGCAACCCGATCGGCCCGGTGTTCGACGAGTTCGCGCCGAACACGCCGGCCATCAGCAGCACGGGTCTGTTCGGCAGCTTCCTGAGCAACGACTTCCTCGCGAACGTCGTGCTCGATGTGTTCCAGAATCGCGGCCTCGCCAAGATTCTGGCGGAGCCGACGCTCACGACGCTGACGGGACAGGAAGCGCAGTTCCTTTCAGGCGGAAGCTTTCCGATTCCGGTGTCGCAGGAGAACGGCCAGATCGGCATCGAGTTCAAGGATTTCGGCGTCAAGCTCGTCTTCAATCCCCTGGTGCTCGACAGCGGCCGCATCAATCTCAAGCTCAACATCAGCGTGAGCGAGCTGTCGAATACGAATGCGATCGCACTTGCTCCGAGCGGGACTAACTCGGTGTTCGCGGTTCCGTCGCTCACCGAGCGACGCGCGATGTCGACCGTTGAACTGAGCGACGGACAGACGATCGGCATCGCCGGCCTCGTGAACGAGAACATGCGGACCGCCGTGAACAAATTCCCCGGCCTCGGCGATGTGCCGATCCTCGGTCAGCTCTTCCGCAGCCAGCGCTTCCAGAAGGGCGAGACCGAGCTGGTCATTCTGGTGACGCCCAAGCTCGCCAAGCCGATCAAGCCCTCGGACGTCAAGTTGCCGACGGATGCGATCGTCGAGCCGACGCAACGCCGAGTTCTTCCTGGAGGGGCGCATCGAAGGACGTCAGAAGGCGGGCGCGTCATCCGCCGCCCAGCAGCCGCGCCTCCCGCTTCGTCCGACAAGCCAGCGCCATAAAGTCGCAACAGAGGAATCCAGCTCATGAAGAATTTCCTGGTTTTCGCCGCCGCCATCGCCGCGTCCGGCTGCGTAGCAGACACTCCGATCGCCGATGCGGACTACGGCAAGTCGGTCGAGCAGATGGTGCAAGCGCAAACCTACGACCTGAACGCTTCGAGCAATCCGCCGGCGCTTGCGCCGGAATCAGGCGACGGTGCGCGGCTGAAGAACGCGCTCGACGAGCACCGCAAGGACGTTGCGAAGGGCAGCGCAGACGTGAAGCAGCCGATCGTGTTCGAAGTCGGCAAGAAGTGAGCGGAGGCGGCCATGCGCGACTCATGCTCTGCAACCGAGATTCGCTACGCAGCGCGGGGCCGTCGTCGTGCTCGTCGCGGTCGGCTTGCGCTGCGCTGATCTGATGGCGGGGCTCGCGCTCGATATGAGCCACGCGTTTCTCAACAAGACGCGTCTGCAGAATACGGTGGATGCGGCGGCGCTCGCAGCGGCGAAGGTGCTGGATCAGACGGGCAACACGGCGCTCGCGACCGCCGAGGCGATGCAGGCTTTAGACGACAACGCTGCGGCGCCGCGGCAATCGGGAACTCGGCGACGCGTACGCATCGGGCGCCGGCGTCATCCAGGTGACGGTCGAGTACTCGAGCACGCTGCCGCCGTTCACGCCAGGCTCCGCGACAGGTCCTTACGTGCGCGTGCGCGCGACCGGATTCGTGATGCCGGCGTGGCTCGTGCGCGTTGGCGGCATCATGGAAAGATCATTGCGGCGACGCGCCGTTGCCGGTCCGCGTACGCTGAACAACGGCAGCACCGTGTGCAACGTCGCGCCGATGATGGTGTGCGGCAGATCCAGGTGCGCCTGGCATGTGGGGATATACGACTGAATGAACCGTGCCGTGCTGAAGAAGTCGACGCCTGGCGGCCAATCGCGGCGTCGGACCCGGCAATTTCCAGTTGATTCAGCTGGGCGGCTCGGGCGCGGACGATCGTCCGCGAGAACATGGCGGGCAGCTATGACGCCTGCATCAGCAGGCGGCAGCACGATACAGACGCAGACCGGCAACGAGGCCGGACCGGTCGCGCAAGGGCTGAACACGCGGTTCGGCGAATACAACGGCCCGATGAACGGGACCGAGGCGACCTATCCGCCCGACGTCATCGTCGACGGGCAATCGCCACCGCTGACGCCGTGCCGCGCAACGGCGACCCCGCGCAAGGCTACGACGTGTATCAGGGCGGGACGCACATCACGCACGAAAACATCGATCAGCTCTACAGCTACCAGGACTACAACGCCGATCTCGCCAATCCCTCGTCCTACGACTATCAGCCGACGACGGAAGGAGGCATCGGAGCGTTCGAGCGGCGCGTGGTCGCGGTTCCGGTCGGCGATTGCACGGGCACGACGAACGGCCGGGTTCGGTGCCGCTGCTTGGCTTCGCGTGCTTCTTCCTGCTGCAGCCAGCGGAGCAGCAAGGCAACGACGCCTTCATCTACGGGCAGTTCGTCGAGGGCTGCGAAGTGAACGGCGTGCCCGGGCCCAATCCGGTTGCGGGCAATGGTCCGCACATCATTCAGCTCTACCGCGATCCTGCGAGCAACGACTCATGACCAATGCGCGTGAAAATTGCGCAGCGCGAGTGCAAAGGCATCGCAACGGTGGAGTTCGCGATCTGCGCACCGTTGTTGCTGCTGCTGATGCTCGCCACCGCCGAGCTTGGGCGTCTGGTTTATCAGTACAACACCCTGACGAAAGCGGTGCGGGACGGAGTCCGGTTCGCCGTGAATGAAGCGGCGGTAGGCACGACGCGCATCGTGAACATCACGCCACTGGTGCGGACGCAGACCCGCAATCTCGTCGTGAGCGGCAACATCAACGGTGCGGGCGCGCCGCTCCTGCCGGGCTTGTCGGCAGAGAACGTCAGCGTGACGAACGATGCGAACGGCTTCGTGATCCGTTTCCGCCATCTATAACTACGCACCGGCGTTTCGGTGCGACGTTGCCGACGTTCGGCCTGGGCGAGCCGATCAATCTGAACCGTGTCGCTCACTGCGACGGTTGTGATGAGGGCGCTGTGATGCGCAGCCGTCAGTCCGGCGTCACCACGGTCGAGTTCGCCATCGTCGGCGCGCTGTTGTTCGTGCTGCTCTTCGCCGTGATCGAATTCGGTCGTGCATTGTTCGTCTCGAACGCCCTGGCCGAGGGGACGCGGCGCGCCGCCCGAGTCGCGGCCGTGTGTCCCGTCGGCGATCCGCGGCCGGCGCAGGTCGCGATCTTCGCGGACGCTGACGGCGTCAGTCTGATTGCGCCGCGGCCGTGAGCGCCGCAAATGTAGCGGTGTCGTACCTCAGACCGCGCGGCGCTGTGATCGCCGACACGGCCACCAACTACGCAGCGATCCGGTACGTGCAGGTCCGCATCGTGGGCTACACGCAGCAGATGCTGATCCCGTTCGTCCGTGCCGTCGTTTCTGATGCCTTCGTTCACAGCGACATTGCCTATCGAAAGTCTTGGCTATTCGCCCACCGCGCAAGCGTTCCTTCCCTGTGAGCCAGTCTGAACCATGTCAAAGTCACTCAATATACTGCTGGTGTCGCGCAAGCGTGAGGTCCTGGACTCCCTCGCACAGATGCTGCGCAACGCAAGGTCTCGCCTCGCGAGCAGCAGTTGAACACGAATGGACACGTGGATCCGCTGCATGGGGTCGAGGAGCTTCCCGAGGTTGTGATCCTGCACCTCAGCCATTTGTGGCGCGAGGAGCTCGAGTCGTTCGTTGCTCGTCCGCCGGAACGCCGGCCGGCGCTGATCCTCATCAGTGCGACGCACGACATGACCGTGATGCGCCTCGCCATGCAGGCAGGAGCTCGCGATGTGCTGCCGGCGCCGCCGACAAGCACGGATCTGCTCGAAGCGCTCGAACGCGTAACGCAGGAACGCAAGCTTCCGTCCCGGCGCGACGGAGCAAAGATCGCAGCATTCATCAACGCAAAGGGCGGCTGCGGCGCCACGCTGCTCGCCTGCAATGTCGCGCACATGCTGACCGTCGAATCGAAGAAGCAGACGGCGCTCCTCGATCTGGATCTGCAGTTCGGCGCGGCGCCGCTCTACCTCGATCTGTATCCCGAAGCGGGGCGTCGCGCAAGCTGCGGAGAATCTCGCCGGCCTGGACGAGGTGGCGCTCGACGGCTATTTCACAAAGCACGCGTCCGGTCTGAATGTTCTCAGTCACGCCGTAGGAGATCCGGTCAATGTGGCGAGTCTGCCGGCGGCCGTGGCGGATCAGCTCATCTCGGTCGCCGCACGCAATCACGACCACCTCATTATCGATCTGCCCCGACGCGCCGAGCCGATGACGGCCGCTGTGATCTCGCGCGCGCACCAGGTGGTCGTCGTGCTGCAGCAATCCGTCACTGCACTGCGCGATGCGGCAAGGCTTCTGCAGTGGCTGCGTGGAGACCTCGGCGTGACCAGGGACCAGCTGAGCATCGTCCTCAACCGCTACGAAAAGCGAGCGCAAGTCACGCTCGAGGATGTTCAGAAGGCGCTTGGAGGCGACAACCCGCCCGTCCTCGTGCCCAACGATTTCCAGTCCGCGTCTGAGTGCGTCAATACCGGCACGCCGCTGCTGACCTATGCGCGCAGCGCTGCGATCACGCGCGCGGTGCTCGACCTTCAGGCGCGGCTTAGCGGTTCTTCAACACAAAGCGCGGGCAGTCTGCTCGCGCGCACCTGGTCGAGCTTTGTAAGTGGGAGGGCGAAATGAGTGCGGAAGCGAAGACATGTGATCTGCGCGGACCGAACTGGACATTCTGGAAGCGCAGGATGATCGCACCCGGCCGCTGACGCCCGCGGAACGTGAATGGAAGGAATCCATCTATCAGCGCCTGCTGAAGGTGCTCGATCTTTCGTTGCTTGCGAGCGCCGACGACAAGGATGCGCGTCGGCAGATCAAGGATGTTTGCGAGAGCCTGCTGGCCGAGGAGCGCGCGCCGCTCAGCGTCGCTTCACGTCAGAAGATCATCCGGCGCATCGAGGATGAAGTGCTCGGCCTTGGGCCGCTCGAGCCGCTGCTGGCCGACAAGGCGGTCGCCGACATTCTCGTGAACGGCCCGAACCAGGTGTACGTGGAACGCCGCGGCAAGCTCGAACTGACAGACGTGACGTTCACGAACGACGCCCACCTGCTGAACATCATCGACCGCATCGTCTCGGCTGTTGGTCGGCGAATCGATGAGTCCTCGCCGATGGTGGACGCACGGCTCAAGGACGGATCGCGCGTCAATGCGATCATCCCGCCGCTTGCGCTCGACGGCGCAGTGCTCTCCATCCGCCGATTCGCAGTTGAGCTGTTGACGATCGAGGATCTGATTCGAGCTCGGGAGCCTGACGTCAGCGGTCGCGCAGGTGATGAGCGCGATCGTGCGCGGACGCTTGAATGTGGTGGTCTCGGGCGGCACCGGCGCCGGCAAAACGACGCTGCTCAACCTGCTTTCCGGCTTCATCCCTGAGACGGAACGCGTCGTGACGATCGAGGACTCCGCCGAGCTGCAGATGCAGCAGCCTCATGTGGTGCGGCTGGAGACGCGCCCGCCCAACATCGAAGGGCGAGGCGCAGTCACGCAGCGTGACCTCGTTCGCAACAGCCTGCGTATGCGTCCCGATCGCATCGTGCTGGGCGAAATCCGCGGCGGCGAGGCGCTCGACATGCTGCAGGCGATGAACACGGGCCACGACGGCTCGCTCACGACCGTGCATGCGAACACCCCTCGAGACGCATTGGCGCGCATCGAAAACATGGTCTCGATGACGGGCATCAACTTTCCCGACAAAGGCGCTGCGTCAGCAGATCGCCTCCGCAATCGACATCGTTATCCAGGCCGAGCGCATGGAGGACGGCCGGCGTTGCGTGGTGAGCGTGCATGAAGTTAATGGCATGGAGGGCGAAATCATCACCACGACTGAGCTGTTCGCATTCGAGCGGCGTGGTCTGGACGCCGAAGGCAACGTGCTCGGCGAGCTGAAATCCACGGGTATGGTCCCGGCGTTCCTCAAGGAGGTGCACCAGCCGCGGCATCGAGCTGCCCGTGGATCTCTTCAGGCACGACGTCGAGCAGCGGCTGACGAGGAGATAGTCATGCAAGGCGTCTGGCTATTCGTTCTGCTGGTCTTCTTCGCCGTCGTTCTGCTCCTGCAGGGCACGGTGGTGCCCGTGTTCAGCGATGCGCGCAAGATGCGCAAGCGTATCGCCTCCCGATTGAGCAACGCCGCGCAGGGCGATGGGGTCGAGCTGTCTTCGATCCTCAGAGAAAAGTACTTGCGCGATCTGTCGCCGCTCGAGCGTACGCTTGAATCATTGCCCGGGATGGAGCGGTTGTCGAATCTGATCGAGCAGTCGGGCCGGGAGACGCCCGCCTATCGAATCGCGCTGCTCTCAATCGTCTTCATGATCGTCGGCGCAGTCGGCGGATGGATCGTCTCGCGCGAGTGGCAGATTGTTCTTGCGGCCGCGTTTGTCGGTTTGCTGCTGCCTTATCTGAATGTGCTGCGTCTGCGCGCGCAGCGCCTCGCCAAACTCGAGGAGCAGATGCCCGAGGCCATCGACGTCATTCAGCGCGCGCTGAAGGCGGGCCACCCGTTCAGTCAATGCCTCAAGCTGGTCGCGGAAGACATGGACGAGCCCATTGCACGTGAGTTCGAGCTGACCTTCGCGGATATCAGCTACGGCAACGATCCGCGCCGTGCGCTGCTGGGACTTCTGCAACGCGTGCCGAGCGTCTCCGTGACGGCGCTCATCACTGCGGTCCTGGTGCAGCGTGAAACGGGCGGCAATCTTGCTGAGAACCTTGCACGGATCAGCGGCGTGATTCGCGGCCGCTTCCGCTTCCAGCGAAAAGTGAAGACGCTTTCTGCAGAAGGACGCATGTCAGGATGGGTTCTGTCGATGACGCCGCTCGTACTCTTCGGGATCATGTGGCTCATGCAACCCGACTACATCACGCTGCTCACAGAGCATCCTCGCGGACCGACGCTGATCTATACGGCGATTGGCATGGGCACAGTCGGCGTTCTGTGGATTCGGCGTCTCGTACGCATCGAGGTCTAACGCATGAACGCACTTATGAGCACGGTGCAGGACTTCCTGACTCTTGGCGGCGACGGCGACTCGATTTTCATCGTGCTCGCAGCCGGCGCCGGATTCGCCCTCGCAATGGCGGTCTCGGCGTTCGCATCAGGTCTTCTCGATCCCGTACGGAAGCGCCTGGGCCAGGTGAGCACGGACGAAAGTCCGGCTCCGAAGTTCTCTGAGAAAGTCGCAGCAAGTTTGCGCCCTCTCGCCGGGATCGTGAGTCCGAAGAGGGAGCGTGAGCGCAAACGCGTGGATCGCCTGTTGGTGCATGCAGGCTTTCGCTCACAGAACGCGCGCACTGTCTTTTTCGGCGTGAAGGCGCTGGCGATCGTACTGTTGCCCTGTCTCTTGCTGCTTGCGTCGCCGCTGCTTCCGGGCGTTTCGACTTCGATGCTGATGCTCTATACGGTCGGCGCGGGGTACTTGGGTGCAATCTCCTGCAGCATTTGGCTAGATCGTGCAGTAGAGCGTCGGCAGCGCGCGATCAGGGCCGGGTTTCCCGATGCGCTCGATCTGCTGGTGGTTTGTGTGGAGTCAGGACTGGGACTTGCCCCAGCGCTGCAACGCGTCGCGGACGAGCTGTCCATGAGTCACCCTTCGCTCGGAGATGAGTTGGCCCTTGTCAACGCAGAAATGCGTGCGGGAGTGGAGCGAGGGGCCGCACTGAAAAACCTCGCGGATCGCACAGGTCTGGAAGACATCCGCGGGCTCACGGCGCTGCTCGTCCAGACGATGCGTTTCGGAACAAGCGTAGCTGATGCGCTGCGCGTGTACTCCGAGGAATTTCGCGACAAACGGACTCAGGCCGCGGAAGAGCAGGCCGCGAAGATCGGCACGAAGATGATCTTCCCGCTCGTGCTGTTTCTGTTCCCGTCGTTTTTCCTCGTCGCTGTTGGCCCGGCCGTCATCGGCCTGATCGATGTGTTCTCACAGCTCGGCCGCTAGCTTTTAGTCGAGGACTTGAACGGATCTTTCTGTCGAGTCTTTTTATCGCTTCGAAATCTGGACGAGGAGGCGCACACGCTGACCCTGGCGAAGGGGTTTGCGCAGAGCGTCGCGCGGCCCGGGCCAGACCGTGAGCTTCTCTTGCTCATGCCAGCGATGCAGCGGCGCGTGCGGCAGCGCCAGCTCCGCCGCGAGCAGCCGATCGAGCCGAAGAGCGCAGGGAAATGGAACCTCGAATGCAGGCACGCGAGCGCCGCATCATCGCTGCCGCACTCAATGCGACTGCGCTCGACGCGCACTCGGACATTCGTGTCGATGGCTGATGACATGAGGACGCAGGCGGGCCACATCGAAGGCGTACCTCCAGACAGTCGCCTCATCGCGCGCGCGAAGGCTTCGAGGAGCGGAGCTGAGTTGACACACGGACGACGCTCGATGACCGGCGCCTTCCAGACGCCGTCGCATGAGCTGCACCGGTAGTTCAACCAGACATCGATCTTTTCTTCTGGGCATTCACCCGGAACCTTTCATTGCATACAAATTCGCTCGCCGCTTTGCAGGTCGGGCAGTAGCGCCGCGGGCGGGGCGGCGCGATCGGGCGGATGCACCAGCGCTCGCAACGGCGCTCGAATCGCAAACCCATGGCAGTACTCCATCGCGGAAGCACTGCGCGGTGCGGATGCGAGTCGAAGGACCGACTGACTGATCAATGCTGGATCTGGCGACGGAAGAACTGAAATGGGCCGTCCCCGCTCCAGAGCGGAAGATGGGGACAGTCCCCGGCCAGATCTCAGTCCGCCGCCGCGCCTGCTTCGTGAGCGTGCGCGGGCAGATATCTGCGGGCGCACGACGAACTCCGCAGCGATCGCCGTGGGCGCGACGCTCGGCGGAGAAGGCTTGAAGAACTGAAATCGGCTAGCGCTGGGGCGCAGAACGCTCAAAACGGTAGTGAAGACGGGCCGGAAGTCTGCTCGCCGCTTCAGACTGAAGGCAACTGACCTTGTGGACGCTCCGATTTGTGCGTCTGTCCCGAATCTCGCGCAAAGAAACAGGGAAACGCTCACAGTCCCGGCATCGTCGATCGCCTACCTTCGTGCAAGGGGGTCTTTAGCATAGGCGCCTCGACGGAGGCCCTCATGTTTCCGGGCGCCGCCTTTCGAGCAAGCTGCGCCGTTCGCAGGTCAGGGCGGTCGATCCGAACAGCGCAGAGCTTCAAGCCCCGGTCTGCGCTGCGCACAACACATCGATCCGAACTGGTAGTCTTCCGCATCTTCAGCATCACGCGATCCAGAATGAAAATAACCAAGACGACGCGAAGCCCGCTGCGGGGCTTGAAGCTGCTGATCACGATTCTGCCTGCGCTGCTGTTCGCTCTCACGGCGCAGGCGAAGGTCAGTCCTGAAGTGAAATCCAGTTCCGTGGTCGTGGTCGACGAGGCGGATTCATCGATCCTGTATTCCAGGAAGGCGGACGCGGTCGTCCCCGTCGCTTCGATCACCAAGCTGATGACTGCGCTCGTCGTGCTCGAAGGCGGCCAGCCGCTGGACGAAACGATCGAGATCGCAGGCGACGACAGAGACACGGAACATGGATCGGGCTCGCGCCTGACGGTTGGGGCAAAGCTGTCGCGCGGCGACCTCCTGCATGTCGCCCTGATGTCGTCGGAGAACCGGGCGGCGCATGCCGTGGGCCGCGCCTATCCGGGCGGTTTGAAGCAGTTCGTGAAGGCGATGAACGTCAAAGCGAAGGCGCTCGGCATGAAGAGCACGCGCTTCGTCGACCCGACGGGGCTTTCCAGCAAGAACGTATCGAGCGCCGCCGACCTGGTGAAGCTCGTGATCGCAGCGTCCGACGATCCCGTGATCCGCAGATTCTCGACGGACGAGAATTACACTGTGCAGGTCGGGCGGCAGCTCATCGAGTTTCGCAACACCAACACGCTGGTGTCGAAGCCCGACTGGGACATCAGGGTGCAGAAGACCGGCTACACGAGCGATGCGGGCCAGTGCCTCGTGATGAAGGCGGTCATCCAGGATCGGCCCGTGGTCATGGTGTTCCTCAATTCGTTCGGCAAGCTCACGCGCGTCGCGGAAGCAAGGCGCATCAGAAAATGGATGGAGCAGGGCGCGCCGTCCTCGCAACTCGCGAGCAGCGCACGATGAGGCTTCGCCGCCCCTGAGACGCACGGTCAACGGCCAACCGGCCCACCGGTTTACTGGCCAGCAAGAAGGAAAAGAGACGGAGAACCGCCTCCTTTTCTCGCCCCCGGCGGCTCTTCTTTTTTTCTGGCACGCTCCGCCAGCGACGCCGACAGCGACGACACGACTTAAGCCGCTCTCGTGAGCGTCGCACCCGCACCTCCAGCCGGGCGACCATCCCTGCGGTCCCGCTCATTTTTCCCGCAGCGCGGTCATCGTGCCGATCCGGCGTCCTGCGCCGCGGCGCTCACGTGGGGATGTGTTAATTCGCGGCGCGCTATACGCTACGCAATCGACGCCCGGGTTGAGCTCCCGAACAGACAACGCTGATGCCCAGCATTCGCATCGACGCGCGCTTCAACGGTCCGCCGGATTCCGGAAACGGCGGCTACGCCGCCGGCCTCGTGGCGGGCGCAACCGGCGAGACCGTGGACGTTCGACTGCTGCAGCCGGTGCCCATGAGCCGCGACCTGAGCGTAGCCGCCAGCGGCGACGATCGCTGGGACGTGCGCGAGGGAACGGAGCTCATCGCGACCGCAAGAACGACAACCGTCGCCGCACAGGTTCCGGACGCCGTGCCTTATATCGAAGCTCTCGGCGTGTCGATGCATTTCGTCGGCTTCGCGCGGCATCCTTTCCCAGGCTGCTTCGTGTGCGGTCCGGCGCGGCGACAGGATGATGGTTTGCGCATCTTTCCAGGCGCCGTACCGGGCACGGATATCGTGGCGGCGCCCTGGCTGCCCGAGCGTTCGCTCGATGACGGCGCCGGGAGAGTGCGGCCCGAGTTCATCTGGGCGGCGCTCGATTGTCCGGGCTACTTCGCCTTGGCGAGCCCGCAGACCGCGCTGCTGGGTGAATTCGCAGTTCACATCGATCGACCCGTTCACATCGATGAGCCGTGCGTCATCATCGGCTGGCGGATCAGCATCGACCGCCGCAAGCATCGGGTCGGAACCGCACTGTTCGATGAAGACGGTGAGCGCTGTGCGCTCGGCGTAGCGACATGGATCGCGCTGCCCGAAAGCTCAGGTTCCTGAGTCCAGGGGAGCCGCGAAAGACCGCAAAAAAACACAAATGATTCTGAAACGTCGCCTTGTCGGCGCGAGACTGAGGTCGGATGGACGCGGGCTGCGCCAGATCTGACGTTTGTTCCGGCAAACATCGCATCCATCGCTTATCTAATTCTTTTTTTGCGGTCTTTCGCGGCTCTTCTCTCGTACCTTCCTTCTCCCGCAGCGGCGGACTCCACTACTTGCCGCCTCGCGAGCCGCTCACGGCTGTGAGCAACCCCAGACAGATGAAGGCGCCGCCCGTGAGGTATCGACCTGCGGATCGGACGCCGCGCGCCCGGGTGAGGAGGGGTGCGATCGATCCGGCTGCGAGCGCATAGGTCGTGTCGGTCATCGCCGCTATCGCGACGAACAGCGACGCCAGCGTCACGCTCTGCATCAAGGGCGCCGCATTCGGTTCAATGAATTGCGGCAGAAAGGCCGCGAAGAAGATGGCGGTCTTGGGATTCAGCAACGCGACGAGGAAACCGTCACGGAAGATCCGTCGGTCGCTCGCGTGCAAGCTCTCCGCCGGCGTCGCGGCGCCTTCATTTGCGACGGCGGGCGGCGAACGTAAGGCTTGAACGCCGAGATAAATCAGATACGCCGCGCCGGCGTATTTCACGATGGCAAACGCCGACGCAGAGACCGCGAACAACGCCGCCAGACCGATGCATGCGCCGAGCGCATTGCCAAGATTGCCGACCGCGACGCCTGCCACCGAGGCGAGACCGGACCGCCGGCCCTGCGTCAGGCTGCGAGTGACGATGTAAAACACGCCCGGACCGGGCGTCACGGCGAGCAGGAAGCTCGCGATCAGGAAGGCCGACAATAGCGGCCAGGATGGCAACAAGTTGTGCATTGGCGTCTCCCTCTGCACGCAATCTTAGCAGGGCGTCGAATAGCGTCTTCTGGCCAGCCGCTCGAACTCTTCGCGGGCGCGATCGCGGGCGCGGGGCAGGGGTGCGCCCAACGCCTGACGGAAGACCTTGAGAAATGGGTTGAAGCCGCTGCCTTCCAGCTCCTGGCCGCGTACTTATTCCAGCTTGAACGAGACACGGACCTGCATGGCTTGCGCAGCGTCTTGCCCCGGACGCGGTTCGTATTTCCATTGGCGGACGGCGGCGAGCGCAGCGCGATCGAACAGCTGCCGGCCCTTGCCGTCGCTGACGCGCGGTTCGAGCACGTCGCCGCCGGGCGTCACGTAAAGGCTCATGTCAATCCAGCCTTCGATGCCTCGGAGAAGCGCCTCGCGCGGATACTCGGGAGCGATGTATTTCACGAGCGCGCGTTGCGCCGGCGGCGCGGCGGACGCCGATGCTGCAGTCGGTGCGTTCTCGGCGGGCGCCAGCGAAGATCCGGCGGCGGCGCCGGCATCGCCGCCGATTGCGACTGGCAGCGCAGGCGGGTTTGTCGACGAAGCATTCATCGTGTCGGGTACGGTCGCGGAGTCGCCGACGGCGGAACCGCTCGCGTCGCCGGCGGATGCGCTGTCCACAGACGGCGCGATCCCGGCGGCGAGCGCTTCAGCTTCATTCGCAATCGAATTCGTTGCATCACGCGGGACCGGAACTGACGCAGTCGCATCGACCTGGGCAGGCGTATCGTGACGTGCGGCCGTCATCGCCGCGCCTGTCCCGATCTCGCTATTCGTCTTTGCCTTGGCCGGGGCGCTGGAACCCTCGCGCCGTCGCACGGGCTGGAGGGGCGCGGCTTCCGGTTCGGGCGTGTTCAGGAACACCTGCCTGTCCATTTCCTTGCGCAACTGAGCTTCGATCAGCGCCAGGCGGCGATGGCCCGGGCGAAGGCGTCGCACATCTTCCAGCGCGATGACCGCGTCTGCGATGCGTCCGTCGACGATGGACGCTTTCGCGTTCGCGAGGAACACGTCGGCAATGCGGTCGATGCCGCTGGTCGCCTCCGCGTTCGCCGGATCCAGAGCGAGAACCGTGCCGTAGTAATGCACGGCGCTGCTTCCGGGCGGGTCGAAGTAGCGGCCCGCGGAGATCGCCTGCTGCGCCGCGTTGAGATTGGACGCGATGAGGTTGCGCGGATCGATGTCAGGGGCTCGCTGCGCCATGATCCACCACATGAGGCCTGCGACGGCCGCGACCGCGGCCGCTGTCGTCAGCCACGACGGACGCCGCGGGAGCGTGCGCAGCCGTTCAGTTGTGACCAGCGCCACGCGTTGTGGAGCGCTTTCGGACTGCAGCGGTTTCCTGATCGCTCGAGGGGTGCGTTTTTCGACGGTTGTGACCCTGATAGGGGTCGTGACGTGGTTTCGAGCTGAGGCAAGTTGCAGACCGACCGCAGCGTGACTGGTAGCCATGCGTGTGCACTCCCGACAGAGGCATATCCCTGCCGCTGATCAGGCATGTGTGGAAGGAATGTGAAGCTAACGTGACGCGGAGTTGGCGAATATCGGCCGGAAGTGGTAGTCCGCACGTCGGCTGATTGACGACGCGAGGGACCAGGTGAGCAGCATCAGACGCGGCAGGTACCGGCACTTCAAAGGCCGGGAGTACGAGGTGATCGGCGTGGCGCGCGACTCAGAAACCATGCAGGAGATGGTTGTCTATCGCGCGTTGTATGGAGCGCGCGAATTGTGGCTGCGCTCCCCGGAGATGTTCAGCGAGGTCGTTCAGCGGGAAGGAGCGGCGGTCCCGCGCTTTGAGTACATCGGCGAGATGGACTGAGGCTCGCTCACGGGCGGCCTTCAGCACTCGCCCAGCGCGATGCGCCCGGTCCCGCGACGGTCGCGACATGCGCCTGCAGTTCAGGAAAGAAAGCGGCGAAATCGTCCGCCAGCTCTGATTCGTGCGTGCGCAGATCTGCGACTGCTCCTTCCAGTGCGAACTTCCGGCGCCAGCGCACCTCCAGCCGCAGCGACAGGCGGCGCAACGACTGCTCGACGCCAGCGAGGCTCCGATAGGCGCCGAGCAGATCGTGCCGGATGATCCGGTCGACGGTGATGCGCGCTGATTCCGGCAGCTCGAGCGGACACGCCCTGACGTCGGCATAAAAACCCGCGGTGAATTCCGCCAGCGGTTGACTCGAGTAGCGGGCCCAGTTTGTCGCAAGAAAATAGTCGTAGAAGACATCCACAAGCACGCCGCTGAACCGACGATGCTCAGGACCGATACGCGAGCGGCTGCGCCGCACAACGGGGTGCGCGTCGGTGTACGAGTCGATCGCCTGATGTCGCCGAACGCCAAGCAGAAAGTCGGCGCTCATCGCTGCACGGTCGTCGCCTCTCACCAGGTCCGCCAGCAGATTGCCGAGCCGCTGCTCGACGTTCGCTTCGGAGAGAAACACATGCGCAAGCCAGTTCAATGCTGCAGTCTCATTCGCGTTCTGCGCGGGATCCGCGGATTCCCGCGCGGCGCCGGCCGCTGATTGTCGAGCGGGCGCGAGAGTAGCACGCGGGATGAGTATTGCAGCCGGGCCGGACGAGATGCTTCAGTCGCCGACTGGCGTCGGTCGGGCGCCGTCGGGCGATTTGCTGACGCGATCCTCAGATTGGTCGGAGCGCACCGCCTGTACGGCCATGCGTCCAGGGTCGAGCGTTCGCTTCGCATTCGTCGCGGTCAGCGTGTCCCGCGCCCGTTGCTGATAGCGCAGCGCAGAGACGCGCAGGTTGTTCTCTTCGATCTGGAACGGCGTTTGCGCCATGTACGAGATCGCGCGCAGCACGCCAAACTCATTGACGATGGGTCCCGCCAGAAGAATTCCGCCGTAGCGCTGCACGTCGAGATACTCCTGATCCGATGTGCGCCACACGCGTCGTTCGAATTCAGCGAAGTTCTCCGGCCAGATGCGATCGATGCGATTCTCGTTGAACATCGGTCCGCGCAGCGCCTTGACATGCTCCGCGACTCCCTTGATCAGCATCTCGCAGGGCAGCCGCTTGCCGACGTCGGAGGAAACGCATTCCTTGTGAGGCCACGACAGGCCGCGCGTATAGGCTGCTTCCTGCAGGTACGCGTTCCACAGCAGATTGTCGACGGTCTCGATAATCGGAAATTCAACCCGATGCCGTTCATTCTGATAGTACGGCCAGTAGTAGTTCGCCCAGCGCAGCGGATTCGGCGTCTTGGCCCCGAGGGCGCGCCGCGGAAACACCAGAACGCGATGCTGCTGATCGTAGGCCTCCCGGCCGCGCAGATAACCGTACTCACCGTCCTTCGAGCCCGCGAATTTGATCTGCACGTCGTCGGGCAGCGCGCCCAGGAAATCGCCGAAGGCGCCTTCGATCGCTTCCATCCGGTACGAAACCAGCGTGCGGAATTGCTCCATGCACGTGCGGCGATCGCCGCTTTCGCACGTCATGCCGGAAAGCGGGAACAATACGCCTGCCAAAATCAGAAACGTTCTGAACATCACTGCCGACCCGAGCCTGTCGCCAGGCGCCGTATCCTCCGCACTCCTCACGCAACTGGGATGCAATATCCTGTGTTCGCGTGCAGCGAGATATCGAACAAACGATACGGTCAGCGCGAAGTTCCGCTCGTCCTACAGGTCGTCTCATGCAGCAGCGTTGCTAGTGCAGCGCACAGGTTCACGCTGGCGATTTCGTCGCCCGATCCGGTCGCAACGTGCACGGTCGAACGCATCAGAAGTCGTTGTGCGTCCTCCGCCCGCAAACGACGATCGCGCGCGAGAAGCAGCGCAACGCCGCCTGAAATGCTGGCGGCGGCGAGAGAGCTGCCCGACATGAAGTCGTAGCCCCCGCCCGGCGTGAGCGTCAGCACGTCGCGTCCCGGCGCGAACAATGTGGAATCAGCAACGCTGTCCGCGCCAGACGCATTCGCCGCAATTACCCCGCGGATATTGGTGGGGAAACTGTGTTCAGCATTGGACGGCGGTGTTGCGCCGACGAATACAACACCGCGTTTCATGCCGACTTCAACGATGCGCGTCAGCAACGGATCCGCAGGACCCGCAAGACTCAGATTCACGATCTGCATTTGCCGATCGATCGCAATCGTCAGCGCCTTCGCGAGAGTCAGGCTGTTGCAGTACGCGCGCGCGTCATCATCGGGCCGCGGCCAGCAGGCACGGAGCGCATAGAGGTCAGCTTCCGGGGCGACGCCGATGATGCCTTGCTGGTTGTCGCCGACCGCCGCGATGACGCCGGCGACGGCCGTTCCGTGACGATCGGGCGTGTCTTGTCGCGCCCGGTCGTCGACGAGATTCTGCTGCCCGGCGATGCGGCCGGCGAGATCGGGATGGGACGCATCGACGCCCGTGTCGATGATCGCGATGCGAACGCCTGCTCCGCGCGACCAGTCGTGAGCGGCGCCGACCTGCATTATGTCCAGGTTGCGTTGGAGCTTGCGGTAGGGATCGCGCTGTGGGGTAGACAGCGTAGCGAACGAGTTCAACGGCTGTGCGGATTCGACGCGCGGATCCCGACGCAGGCGGTTGATCGTCGTCGTGGCTTGTTCGCCCGGCGGCGTCTCAAAGACTACGCAGTGCACGCCCAGCAGAGCGATCGGCCACGAAGAGGCCTCCCGCAAACCATGCGCGGCGGCGATCGCTTTCGCTGTGCTGCGAGTCGCAGGGGAAATGGAGGAGTAGCTGCGTGCGCCCGCGTAGGTACGCACGCTTGAGCCCGGACGCGGCGGCGCCGCCGTCGGTTCATTGCGAATCGTCACGAGGAGATAGCGTGAGAAATCACCGCTCGCCGACAGCTGCGAATCGCCGGTCGGCGACGAAGCGCATCCCGCGAGCGCCAGCGAACATAAGAACGAGCAGACCAACCTCATGGCGCGGTCCGGGTTACCGCGGATTCGGCAAACAGCACGCGTTGGTCGGCGCGCAGCCGCAGGAGCGCCGCATCGATGACCGCCGCATCGCCTGTCGCCGCAGCGTCAGGAGCGGGTTTCAACGCGAGCGTATAGACGCCGGCCTCGCTCGGCCCTGCAACGATCTGTGCATTGACGGAGCGCAGGATTGAGTTGACGTCGTCGAGCGCCGCCTCCTCGTCGAATACGACGCGAATGACCGGTCCCTCCGCGACGACGCGAGGCTCGGTGAGAGTTTCGAAACGCGGCTCAGTGGAAGCCTCCTCGGCGGGGCGTAGTTGCGCAGCAAGCAACCATGCAATTGCGACCGCCTGAACCGCCGCCGCGATTGCGAGCCAACGGGACTTGCGGGGAAGAGCCTGCACGGGACCTGCGGAAGCGTCGTCCTGCGATGCGTCGGTCTCCGGCGCGGCATGTTCTGCGTCAATACGCTGCATCAGTTTCTGCAGGGCCGACTGGGGCGCAAGCACGACGGCGTCCTCGGCGCGCATCGCATCCCGCAGGCGTTGCTGCGCATCGAGTTCGTCCTGACATTCGCGGCAGACGCGCAGGTGCGCTTCGAGACGCGCGTACTCGCGCGGGGCGAGCGTCCCGTTGACGATCCACGCAATCTGATCCCAGCACTCGCGATGCCGGGCGGGGCTGAACGGCGATTCGTTGTCGTGCGTCATGACTTCTCGACGCCCGCGAGGCGCGGCAACGACCGGCGCAGCTTTTCGCGTGCGTGAAACATACGCGTCTTCACTGTGTTCACCGGGCACTGCATGATCGACGCGATCTCCTCGCACGAGTGGCCGAGCAGGTACGACAGTTCGAGCACCATGCGCTGTTCGAACGGCAGTTCGGCCAGCGCCCGATCGAGCCATTGCCGATCTTCATCGAGCAAGTGAGGGTCGGAAGCGAGCGGTGAGTGCTCAGGGTCCAGCGTGCGTGCGGCGTGTGTAACGCGCAGCGCCTTGAGCGCGCGCCGATAAGCGATGCCGACGATCCACGTTGACGCCTGAGACTCCCCGCGAAAGTCGGCGGCCTTGCGCCACACTGTCATCAACGTATCGTTGATGACTTCCTCGATCACGTCGTGACGGAACGTCATGCGCATCAGGAAACGTGCAAGCCGTCGGTGGTAGGCGAGATAGAGCTCGCGGAAGGCCTCCCGGTCGCGCTGCGCGATCAGGCGCAGGAGCTCGAGCTCGCGTTCGTTGGCGGCGCTTGCGGCCGCATTCAGCGGCGTGCGGATTCCGGATAGTCCGAGACTCATGGCGCGGCCTTCAGAAGCGCACGCTCACTGCGCCGGTCCATCGGCTCCGACTCGCTTCATGATCATCGGCGCCGATGTAAGCGGCGTCGATCTGCAGCGAAGCCCAGGCGAAAGTGAGACCAGCGCTCCAGTAGGCATAGCCGTAGCCGGCGACGTCATGCAGATCGTAGTGGCCTGCGCCCGCAAAGACGGACCAACGCTGGCCGAGCGGCTGCAGAAATGAGAGTTCGTACGCTGTCGCCTGTCCGCGTGCGGGCCCATCGCGCCAGCGCGAGGTGTTCGGCGACCACGCGATCGTCGCCGTCACCCGTTCCTGGAACGAGAGCGAGGCGCTCAGTTCGTCGTAGTCGTAGTCGAGCGCCGCGTCGTCATGCAGGTATTCAAAATGAGTCACGCCCAACGTCGCGATCCAGTCCGGATGCAGCGTCCACGCGCGCGTCGCGTGCAGGTCCAGCTCATAGCCGTTGTGACCGTCGCCGTTCACGTCCACGGTCGAGCCCCAAACGCCTGCGCTCCAGCCGCTCGCCTGCGCGACCACGCCGCCCTGCAGCGCCGGCCCGCCATCCGTCCGCGTGACGCCGCGGTAGACGTAGTCGGTTGAAGCGCCGATCGAACCGCTCCAGCGCTCGTCGGCCTGCGCCACGGGCGCCGACAGCACGACGCCTTGCACGACCATGCACCAGGCGCTGCAGAACAGGGCGCGTTGCGTCGCCATGAATCAGAACGAACGTTGCTGATCCTCCACGTTTGAGTATACGGCTGCCAATCCATCATGGTTTCACACGACTCCGGCGGGTTGCGGCGGTCGTCGGCCGCCGCACTCGCTTAGCTCTTCATGTCGTCGGGTTACCGGCTGACCGTCCTGATTTGTCCGCGAATTTCGCCGCCCGGGAATATCGACGAGTGAACGTTGGCGTAGGTCCTGCCGCTTCGCAGCAAGGCAACAAGCTCGTGAAACCCGTTGTCGACGTCAGTCGCCGGGTCGATACCCTGAGGCACGGGTCCGACGATGTTCGCTGGGATCAGCTCGCCTACGACGGTGGCGGGCGCGGTCGGGCAGGTTTGGGCTGCGTTCTCGGGCGGACCACACAAGAACACGCTGACCCCGCCGTTGACGCCGCGCTGTCCTACGTGGATGTGCGCGAACAGGGGCGGTTCCGCGAGAACGAGATTCTCGTAGCTGAGCTCGAAAGAGATCGTCTTCTTCTCCTCGTCGACATGCACCTTGAAACGGCCGCTCCCGGTTGAGGACAGCGCCGGGACCTCCTGGCCCGGTGACAGACGCGCGACGAAGTCCTCGCCGGCGGCCGAGCCGCTGCCGAGCGCCAGGACAACCGGTCCGGAGACCATCAATAGTTTGCGAAGCATGATGCGGCCCTCCACGTCCGTTGTTCACGTCGAACGGCGTAAGTACCGGTACGGTCGGAGGGCGGTTCTATCGGCGGTCAACTTCGTGCGTCCCGATCCGCCGTTGCGTCGCGCCGCGCCTTGCGAGGGCGTCGGCGGCGCCGATGCGGGCCGACGCGGTGCGCATGCGTATACTCCGCGGACTTGCGCAGCCAACGGGGTTCTTGCCGTCCCATGTCAACGCCGCCTTCGGAAGATCCGACGCTGGAAGTATTGCTGGAGCGCAATCGCACCTGGGCGGAGAAGATGACCCGCTCTGACCCGGAATTCTTTACCCGGCTTGCGCAGCAGCAGGCGCCGCGTTTTCTCTGGATCGGGTGCTCCGACAGCCGCGTGCCGGCAAATCAGATCCTGGGTCTGGCGCCCGGCGAGATCTTCGTACACCGCAACGTCGCCAATGTCGTGGTGCACAGCGACCTCAATTGTCTGTCGGTCATTCAGTTCGCCATCGATGTGCTCAGCATCCGTCACATCATCGTCACAGGACACTATGGCTGCGGCGGCGTGCGCGCGGCGCTGCACGACGACAAGCTCGGCCTGATCGACAACTGGCTGCGCCACGTGCAGGACGTTCGCAACCGCAATCGCGATGAGCTGCGCGAACTGAAGGACGATTACGCGCGGCTGGCGCGCCTGTGCGAGCTCAACGTGCTCGCGCAGACGATCAACGTCGCGGAGACCACGCTGATACAGGACGCGTGGGGCCGTGGTCAGCGGGTCGCGATCCACGGACTGATCTACGGGCTGGAGAACGGCATCCTGCAGAGCCTCGGTCCCAGCCTCGAGGACCCGGAAGGCGTGCTCAGAAGAAAGCGGGAGCTGGGATGGTGAGGGTTGAAGAAGCGGTTAGCGGTTGGCGGTTGGCCGGAGAAGGCCGGAAGCACGTTTTTCCGCGTGCCGGCAGTCAATAGTCGGCGCCGATCTGAACTAACCGCTAACCGCTAACCGCTGCTGCTCATCACCGATAGGTGATCAGCTCCCTGCGGCCCTCGCGATCCAGATGCGGCAGAGCGTTGAACATCGACAGGGTCACCTTGTCGGCGTTGTAGATCAGGCGCGTGATCGAGGCGTTGTGAACGGCCCAGTTGAGCTCGATGCCGACGTGATTCGCGAGGCCGAGCACGTGTGCGACGATCGTGCCGATGACGCCGCCCGAAGTACTGACGACGAGCGTCTTTGATCGACCTTCTGTCTGCATGATGTCCCGCATGGCGGCGACGATGCGTCCGTGGAAGCTCGTCCACGGGGTCATATCCCCGGCCTCGATCTGCGCGTCGACCCAGGCGCGCGCCGCGCGCTCCAGAAAGAATTGAAAGCGCCTGCGGTCGACTCGCAGTCCGGGCCAGCCCGCGTCTTCGAGCTGCTGCACATTGAGCGAGGCTGCGAAGCAACGCAGGATTGCGTCGCTGTCGTACTCATCGAACGCGCGTTCCACCGTGATCGGCGGCGCCGCGCGCAGTTGCGCAGCGATCAGTTCTGCCGACTCCCGCTGGCGATTCAACGAGCCCGAGTAAATCCGATCGATGCGTTCTTCAGCCTCGGCAAGGTGGGCGCCGAGCATTCTGACCTGCTCGCGCCCGATCCCGGACAACTGGTCGTAGTTGTCGGTTCCGAAGGATCCCTGGCCGTGGCGGATCAGGTAGATGGTGCTCATCAGGTCGACTGCAGCGGTTCGAGGTGAACCGCGCGCAAGATTACCGGGCCTGGTCAGGAAGGTCAGCGGCAAATCGCTCCGCGACAGGCAAGCCTTCGGCAATGCGCCTGCGGCAGCTAAGCCGACGCAGTGCAGGTCAGAATGCTGCGTCCGAGCGCTGAAAGCCGACTCCGTCGGCAAGCAAGCCGGGGGCAGGCAAGCCGCGAGACGCGGCAGGCAAGCTGACGGAGTCAGCAGGTCAGAAGGTTTGTTCTTGCTTGCCGAAAGGCTTGCTTGCCGCTGACGCGGCTCGCTAGCCGAAGGCTTACCTGCCAACGAAGGGGGCTTGCGGCGCGATTGCGCCCAGATGAGGGAAAAAAGCGAAGCGGCCCCCTCCCCGGGACCGGCTTCGCGCTGCAAGCGGGCGACGATCAGCGAGCTGCGGCGGTCCGCGTCGCTTCGGTCGTGTCGACGGCGCCGAGATCCTTCACCTCGACAGCCCACGACCGCTCTTCGATTTGCCGCACTTCAACGGATCCCGTATTCGCCTTCGTCGGGGGCTCCAGCATCATCGCCGATCCCCACAGCGCGGCGCCCACCAGCGCGAACGCTCCGGCGGCCCCAACAATCGTGCGCGACTCAATGACCATGACGACCTCCTCTCCGCGGCGCCTTACGCTGCGGTTGCTCATGCGGCGCTCTCGATCCGGATGAGCGTTAAAGACCTATGCTCGATTTGCACGATAGTCCTTTGGCGCGCGCGCACTGTGCGTCACATCACAGTGAGAACGTCCCGTTTTAGGCAATGGGATCGATCGGGACGCAGGTCTCGGCCTAGCGAGCGTTAGTGCGAGCCCTGGGGGAATGGAGGCGATGTTCTGTCACATCGATTGCCAGTCGGGATCAGGCTGGCGAGCGAGAAGGCATTCGCGAGTAAGCGTTCGCGGGCGAGCTCGCTGTGCGAGCGGGTCAGAATCTTGCCGGACGACCAAGTCGTCCTGATTGCTGCGTCCGCGGCCTGCTCGACGTCAGTCCCACTCGCCGCAATGACGGATCGGTCAGAATAGTTCGACGTCGCCCGTTCCGGCCCGGCGCATGGATTGCGTGGTCTGCTGGGCCTGGCTGCGGGCCTCCTCGGCGGAGGCGCCTTCCACCATCAGCTGGAAGATCTGACGCTCCTCTTCGGTGCGATACAGGCGCCGCAGCGTCGTGAAGAGTTTGCGCCATTGATCGCGTTCGCTCGTCTGCGATCGATCGCAGACGAACAGGGCGAGAGTCGACAGGCTGTAGCGCACATGCCCCAGGCGCTGCGTGAGTTTGTCGTAGAACTGAAACGCGACCACCGCCGAGGCCATCTGCTGCGAGATCGCGCCCACCTGTTCGTCGATCCGCTCGGTCGCAGCGCCCTGCAGTTCGGCCGGCAGATTGGCGCCGAGCGTGCGGATCGAATGAGCGATCTCCGAGAGACCCGTGAATGACTTGATCAATGCGTCGACGGCGACATCGGATTCCGACAGAGCCGCCTCGATCTGCGCCTCGCACAGATCCAGCATGTGCGCGATCTGCTGCTCAGGCGTCCAGTTTGCAGCAGGGGCGGGAATTTCGACGGTCATGGTGTCGGCGGCGAGCATCGACGTGCAACCTGCGTGCTTAGAGGACGCGTGCAATCGTGGCGAGCAACTGCTCGGGGTTGAAGGGCTTTACGATCCATCCCGTCGCGCCGGCCTGTTTGCCGCGGTGTTTCGTGTCCTGACCTGATTCGGTCGTCAGCACCAGCATGGGCGTGAACTTGTACGTCGCGAGCGAGCGCAGCTCGCGCACCAGCGTGATGCCGTCCATGCGCGGCATGTTCACGTCGGTGAGGACCAGATCGGCGCCCCGAGTCTTCGCGAACTCAAGCGCCTCAACGCCGTCCGACGCCTGCACGACTGTGTAG
This sequence comes from uncultured Gammaproteobacteria bacterium, assembly GCA_963723505.1. GTDB lineage: Bacteria > Pseudomonadota > Gammaproteobacteria > Steroidobacterales > Steroidobacteraceae > Steroidobacter. Next base: position 212,470 of record CAVRQU010000003.1, on the reverse strand, counting down.
CCGGCGCCCTCAAGCGTATAGCGCACCATCTGGCGCATGGACGCGGAATCGTCGACGGCGAGAATGACTTGAGCCGGGGCGGCGGACATGGAATCTCCGTTCTGGTCTGACGTCGTGACCGACGAGTCGGCGCGCGGGCGCCGATTCGCAGCAGCGATTGCGTCGGATAACGGCGCGGGGGCGGCGGAATTGAGTACGCAAGGACGCCTTATGCGCGGACGGCGACGCAGGTCGCAAAAAACGCGGGGCCGACCATGCGGGAGCGGGCGATCCGGATCGTCCATCGACAGCGCATCTTGCGAGGAACCCTCAATTGATCGACAGCGGACCGCAGCCGGCGCCGAAAACTGCCAACTGCGTATCGGTCGCCGCAAAGTGTGACGCATTACAGTTTGTCGTCGCGGATTGCACATAAGTTAAATGAAGGCGCGCGACAGGCTGCGTCCGACGAAAAGCGGCCCAGATCGAGTCCGTTGCCGGAAGATGAATTGACGCAATCGAGAAGCGCTCGTCCAGAATTTCGCAAGAGGGAGTCGTAAGAGGTCATGGGAATTTCCGAATCGATCGTCGCGGCGATGATTGGCGCGACCGCGACCATGACCACGGCCCTGTTTCAGCTGGTGATGGCGTGGCGCAGCAGAGGCAAGGTCGACTCCCGGCCCAACAAGCGCGGGATGACCGTGCGCTCCATCCTCGCGATTCTGGCGCTGATGGTTGCATCAGCGGCCGGCGGCTTCCTCTATTCGGAGTTCATCAAGCAGCGCAATGGGGAAGACATGCGCGCGATGCGTGACGAACTCAAGGAGCTGAAAGAGCTGACCGCGCGCTTCGCCGCCGAACAGTTGGGGACCGCCGCGCCCGAGCCGAGCGGGGCGCTGACAACCGAACTCAGCGGCGCTGTTCCGACAGCTATGCACGGCCTGCAGGAAAGCGTCGAGTCGGTCGTGTATGTGCCGGCCTGCCGCCGCAGCGACGCTGGAGCAGTGTGCTCGGAGACGGATGCGCAGCGCCTCGCGTTGTGCGGCACGATCCCGGCGTTCGCGCGTGTGGACCGCATCGACCTGTTCGTGCAGCCCGACGCCGTGCAGGACGCGTGGGAGGAGCATCGCGCACAGTTCGACCAGGATCTGGGCGGCGCCCGCTTCACTGGCAAGTCCTTCGAATACGCGCAGGGTCAGGATCAGAAAGCCGTCTGCGTGAACTTCATGCACTGGAGCAGCGATCATCCGCATATCGCCCGCATCCTCGTGCAGTTCGGCTTCGGCCAGCCGCCCGTCATGGAGGCGATGCCGGCGATTGACACGCATGACCCTGGTCCGGCGCAGACGCCCGCCGTGATCGCAGCGGACACGCTCTCGCCGATTCCTCAGGCTGCGGCGTTTACGGAAGCTTCCAGCCGCTAGCCGCGAGGCTGTAGGCTGTAGGCCGTAGCCAGAAAAAGAACAGCCGCAGCCGGGAAGCCAGGTTCAGGTTTTCCGTGTGGCGCGCGGCGCGCGCGCTCTTTACTCTTACTACAGCCTACAGCCTGCAGTCGCGCGCGGCGCAAAGCGGTGGGCGCGAGAAAAGACAGGGGGTTTCATGTTCGGACAAATGATGGATCGGCCCTTGCTGATCAGCGCGATCCTGCGCCATGCCGAGGCGCAACATCCCAACCGCGAAATCGTTTCGGTCACCGCAGATCATCCGCGTCATCGATGCACGTATGCGCAGGCCTTTGCGCGCGCCCGCAAGCTCGCCAACGCGCTGAGGCGGCTCGGCGTGAATAGCGGCGACCGGATTGCGACGCTTGCCTGGAACGACTTCCGGCATTTCGAGATCTACTACGGCGTGTCGTGTTCCGGCTTCGTCTGTCACACGATCAACCCGCGTCTGTTCGAAGATCAGATCGTCTATATCGTCAACCACGCCGAGGATCGCTGGTTGTTCCTCGATCCGGCGTTTGTCCCGCTGATCGAGAAGTTGCAGTCGCGTCTGCCGAAGCTCGAGGGCTGCGTCGTGCTGTGCGACGACGCGCACATGCCTGCGACGCGGTTGCCGCGCGCGCAAAGCTATGAGTCGCTCATCGCGCAGGAATCCGCCGAGTTCGAATGGCCTGAGTTCGATGAGCGCACGGCGAGCTCTCTGTGCTACACGTCCGGTACGACCGGCGACCCGAAGGGCGTGCTCTACAGCCATCGATCGACGCTGGTGCACACTTATGCGTCTGCGTTGCCGGACGCGATGGGGTTGAGCGCAGGAGACGTCGTGCTGCCGGTCGTGCCGATGTTTCACGTCAACGCCTGGGCCCTGCCGTACGGCTGTGCGATGGTCGGCTCGAAGCTGGTTTTTCCTGGTCCGAAGATGGGCGACCCGGAGACGTTGCAAGCGCTGATCGAAGAGGAGCAGGTCACGTTCACCGCGGGCGTGCCGACCGTTTGGCAAGGGCTGGTGGCCTATCTCGACAGGACGGGCAAGCGCATCGATAGCTTGCAGCGCATCCTGTCGGGCGGTTCGGCGGTCCCCGTCGCCCTGATGAATCAGTTGCGCGAACGCGGCGTCGACGTCGTGCACGCCTGGGGCATGACGGAGATGAGTCCGATCGGCACGATCAACGCGTCATGTCCCGAGGCTGCGCAGCTTTCGCCGGACGAGCGCGGCGCGCTGCGGGCAAAGCAGGGGCGCACCGTGTTCGGCGTCGAGCTGAAGATCACTGACGAGTCCGGCAAGGAGCTGCCGCGCGACGGCAAATCGTTCGGTGCGCTGAAAGTGCGCGGGCCGTGGGTCGCGTCGGGCTACTACAAACGCAGCGGCGACGCAGCATTCGAGTCGGACGGGTGGTTCAATACGGGCGACGTCGCGACGATCTCTCCGCTCGGATACATGCAGATCACGGATCGCACCAAGGACGTGATCAAGTCAGGCGGGGAGTGGATCAGCTCGATCGAGCTCGAGAATCTCGCGGTCGCGCATCCGGCAATTGCGCAGGCGGCTTGCATTGCGATTGCGCATCCGAAGTGGCAGGAGCGCCCTCTGCTCGTCGCAGTGCTGAAGCCCGGTGCGTCAGCGACGCGCGAGGAAGTGCTCGAATACTTCCTGGGCAAAATCGCGAAGTGGTGGATCCCCGACGACGTCGTGTTCGTCGAGAAGCTGCCGCTCACGGCGACCGGCAAATTGAGCAAGCTGCAACTGAGACAGCAGTTTGCGGACTATCGCTTTCCTGAAGCGTGAGTCGTGAGTGGTGAGTCGTGATTCGAAAGAATCGGCGGATTGGGTTCTGCGGCTCACGACTCACGATTCACGACTCACGTGGTCACCAGTCTGACCGCAAACACTCCCCACATCACATACAGGACGATCGTGCTCGCGACGAAAGCCTGAAAGCGGCGCACGACCTTGTTATGCGTGAGATGGATGTACGTGTGGAAGGTGCGCAGGACCACATAACCCCAGGCGCACGCCAGCAGAAACAGCGTCGTCAGTTTCGTAATCGCGAGAAAGGCGCACAACGCATAGAACAGCACGGGGACTTCGAAGAGATTGCGGAAATGGTCGGCTGACTGCACGTTTTGCATCGTCTCGGCCATCTGCCGCGACGTCGCAACCTGCTGCGGATGAATTCTGCGGGAACGCATCTCCGCAAGCCGATCGGACCCCAGTCGCAGCCAGACGAAGCCAGTGAGGAAGGCCAGGGCCGTCGGCGGGAGAAGAATGGCGTAGGTGGGCGGCATGACGGCTACTGAACGTTATGACGTGAGGACGTTATGGCGTAATGACGTGGGGACGTGAGGGCGTAAGAACGTAAGGATGCAAGCACGGGCGGGCGTAAGAAACGTCATGACGTGAGAGACGGGGAAGACTTCAAATACAGGTCCTTACGCCATTACGAAATAACGCCATTGCGTTATAACGCCATAACGCCCCTCACGCCCTCACGCTTCGACCTTCACCGCAATGCCGCCGATGCGGCGTTTCCACTCGGCCGGCCCCGTTTCGTGGACGGACGCGCCGCGCGCGTCGACGGCGACGGTCACTGGCATGTCCTTCACCTCGAATTCGTAGATCGCTTCCATGCCGAGGTCGCCGAAAGCGACGACGCGGCTTGAGCGAATCGCTTTCGATACGAGATACGCCGCGCCGCCTACCGCCATGAGATACGCGGCCTTGTGTCTGCGAATCGCCTCCACGGCCTCCGGGCCGCGCTCCGCCTTACCGACCATCGCGATGAGTCCCGTCCTGCCGAGCATCATCTCGGTGAACTTGTCCATGCGCGTCGCGGTCGTCGGGCCGGCCGGGCCGACGGCTTCGCCCTTCACCGGATCGACGGGGCCGACGTAGTAGATCACGCGATTCTTGAAGTCGAGGCCTTCCGGCAGCGGCTTACCCGCCTCGATCAACTGACTGAGGCGCTTGTGCGCAGCGTCCCGGCCCGTGAGCATTCTGCCCGAGAGCAGCAAGCGCTCGCCCGGCCGCCATGCAGCGACGTCTTCGCGCGTCAGCGCATCGAGATTGACCCGGCGCGACTCGGCGGACGCCTGATAGGTGAGCTTCGGCCACAGCTCGAGATCGGGCGGATCGAGCACGGCGGGGCCCGAGCCGTCGAGCACGAAGTGCGCGTGACGAGTCGCGGCGCAGTTCGGAATGACGGCGACCGGCAGCGAGGCTGCGTGCGTCGGGTAGTCCCTGATCTTGACGTCGAGAACCGTGGTCAGGCCGCCGAGACCCTGCGCGCCGATCCCGAGCGCGTTGACCTTATCGAGAATTTCGAGCCGCAGCGCTTCTATCCTGTTTTGCGGGCCGCGCGCACGAATCTCGTGAATGTCGATCGGATCGAACAGCGATTCCTTGGCGAGCACGACGGCTTTTTCCGCTGTGCCGCCGATGCCGACGCCCAACATGCCTGGCGGACACCAGCCGGCCCCCATTTCGGGCACCGTTTCGAGGATCCAGTCGACGATGGAGTCCGACGGATTGAGCATGGCGAGCGCGGCCTTGTTCTCCGAGCCGCCGCCTTTCGCCGCGACTGCAATTTCGAGCTCCTGGCCGGGCACGACTTCCATATGAATCACGGCGGGCGTGTTGTCGCGCGTGTTCTTCCGGTCGAACGCAGGATCAGAGACGATCGACGCGCGCAGCGTGTTGTCCGGATGACTGTAGGCGCGCCGCACACCCTCGTTGATCATGTCGGCGAGGCTCATCGTGGCGTCCCACTGTACGTTCATGCCCACCTTCGCGAACACGGTGACGATCCCCGTGTCCTGACAGATCGGTCGATGACCCTCCGCGCACATGCGGGAATTGACCAGAATCTGCTTGATCGCATCCTTCGCGGCGGGACTCGCTTCGCGTTCGTAGGCCGCGGACATGGCCGCGATGAAGTCGGGCGCGTGGTAGTAGGAAATGTATTGAAGTGCGTCAGCGACGCTCTGGATGACGTCGTCCTGTTTGATCAGCGGCATGTCGATGGATGCGAAGGTCAGACGTGGGTGGGGCGGCGAATCTACCACGGAGCGGTTGTCGGATAGCGCGCAGTGGTCGGCGGTCAGCAGGAAAAAAGGCGGCTACGCCGACCATCGCCTGCTATCGCGACAGGCTTTGCACGTGGCGCAGGTAGGCCGCCTCGTCCGGCGGCAGCCCCGAGCGCTGCGCCTCCCAGATGGCTTCCGCGAGACATTCGATGACGCGATGTTCGGCGTCATGGGCGGAGCGCGTACGTCTTGCGAGCGTCTCAAAGGCGGTGCGAATGCCGGGAGGGCGATCGGTTGCAAGCTGATCGCGGACAGCCAGGTGCAATCCCATATGCAGAAACGGGTTCGACTGACCGCCCTCGGGGCCGTAATCCTTATCGACCGACGTGTCCGGACGCTCAAGCGCGGCGTGGTATTCCGGATGCAGCGCGACAACATCCGCCACCTGCATCTCCAGCGGCTCCATCGGCAAGCCTTCGCGACGCTTGCGCCAGGCCTCGATGTAAACGCGGCGCAGTTCATCGCGGGATTGCGTATCGAAGAAAGGCATCGCTGCAGGGCTGGAGACTACGGGCTCGAGGCTGGGGCCAGAGGTTGGGCCAGAAAGAGACTACTGCTGTTTTCGCACTCTACCCCCAGCCTCCAGCCTCCGGCCACCAGCCTTGGTCGTCTTCTCTGTGTATTCGCACAACTCCAGGATCGGGCACGCGGGGCATCTCGGCTTGCGCGCGACGCAGACATAGCGGCCGTGCAGGATCAGCCAGTGGTGAGCGTCGTGCTTGTACTCGTCGGGCGTGACTTTCTGCAGATGATCTTCGACTGCGCGCACGTTCTCTCCGGGCGCCAGCCCCGTGCGATTCGCTACGCGAAAGATATGAGTGTCGACCGCGATCGTCGGTTGGCCGAAAGCGGTGTTCAGTATGACGTTTGCGGTCTTGCGGCCGACCCCAGGAAGCGCTTCCAGCGCTTCGCGCGATTCGGGCACTTCCCCACCGTGGCGGTCGATGAGTTGCTGGCTCATTGCGACGAGGTTGCGCGCTTTCGAATTGAACAGGCCGATCGTGCGGATGTAGGGCGACAAACCCTCGACGCCGAGTTTCACGATCGCCTGCGGCGTGTTCGCGTGTCTGAACAGCACGCGCGTAGCGAGATTGACGCTTTTGTCGGTCGCCTGCGCAGACAGAATCACGGCTACGAGCAGTTCGAACGGCGTGTGGTATTCAAGTTCGGTCGTGGGCTTCGGATTTGCGGCCTTGAGACGTTCGAAGATTACCGTGATCTTCTTCTTGTTCATGGTATTCGTGGAGAACGTGATGGCGTGATGGCGTGAGGGGGGACGAAGGCGCTGTTCTGCGCCCTACGTCATCACGCCATTCCGTCCCTACGCGCCGCCCGCCAGTTGCGCACGGCGAGCAGCAAGCCGAGCGAGATAAATGCGCCCGGCGGCAGCATGCCCAGCAGGAATCCCCTGTCGACGCGAAACACCCCGGTGTCGAAGACGCGCGCCCATTGCCCGAACATGAGTCCGGCGTCGTGCAGCAGTGAGCCGCGTCCGACGAGTTCACGCGCGACGCCAAGGATGAGGAGCGTCAGTGCGATCGCGGCGCTCGTCCGCAGCGTCGAAGACACGCCGCCGGCGATCGTTTGTTCAGGCTCGTTCAGAGCGCCGACCACGACGATATTGGCGACGATGAGCGGGAGAAAGACCCCGAGCGACCCATGCAGGTCATAGAAGTACGCACGCATCAGCAATTCGATGCATGCTGTCGCGCCGCCCAGCAGCAACAGCGCGCCTGCAAGGCGCGTTTCCGGCGTGAGCCAGCGACGCGCGAGCATGAAAAGAGCGGCTGCGACTGGCGCGACGATCAGTACCGCAAGGCCGCCGCCGATTGCATTCACCACTGTGTCGCTGACCGCAAGCAGCGGACACATCATCAGGAGCAGCGACACGTCGCGCTTCGGCGCCGATGAGTTCATGGCGACTCACCCGCTGCAAACAGGCGGTCGCGCTGCGAACCGTAAAACTCGAGCGCGCGTCGGACGGCCTTCACGATTGCGCGCGGTGTAATCGTGGCGCCGGTGAACGCGTCGAAATCGCCGCCGTCCTTGCGCACGGTCCAGCGGTTCTGCGGCGGATGCGACAGCGACAGTCCGCGAAAGGCCTTGAGCCAGTCGGCGTCCCGCGTTTCGAACGCATCTCCCAGACCGGGCGTCTCGTTGTGGCGCACCACCTGCACGCCGAGCAGCGTTCCATCCCAGGCGATCGCCACGAGCAACTCAATAGGGCCGCGGTAGCCGTCTGGCGCGACCGTATGAATCACCGCGGCGACCGGTTCTCCGCGACGTCGCGCCCGGTAGATCGTCGCCGGCGACTCGGTTCCAAGGAGATCCGGCGCCGCGATCTTGACGGCGTCGGCCAGCAGGTCATTGTCGTAGCTGCCCGGCTCAAGCAGCGCGTAAAGCGGCTGCCTGATCCAACCTTGCTGGTTGCGAGCGATGCGGCTGCTCGTCATTTGTGCAAGGGCGAACAATGCGACGGCCAGCACCGCCCCAATGAGGGCGAGAGAGATTGTGGATCTCGCGACGGCGCCCGTCGCAGGCGCACGCGGATCGCCGCCGACATCGTTACTCGGGGTGGCCATAGATGCGCGGAATGGTGTAGCGATCGATCAGCGGCACGCACATGTTCATCAGCAGCACGGCGAACGCAACGCCATCCGGATAACCTCCCCACGCGCGAATGACGTAGGTCAGAAACCCGATCCCTGCGCCGTAGATCAGTTTGCCGCGATCGCTGGTAGCGGCGGAGACCGGATCGGTTGCAATGAAGAATGCGCCGAGCATGCTCGCGCCGGAGCTCAGATGAAAGACCGGGCCTGCGTGCGCGCCGGGATCGACGAGGTACATGACCGCTGCGCAGATCGCAATCGCGCCGAGCATGGCTGCCGGTATGTGCCACCGTATGATGCGCAACACGAGCAGCCAGATGCCGCCGGCGAGCGCTGCGAAGTTGATCCATTGCCACCCTTTCCCGCCGAGGCCGCCGAAGATCGGACCGGCGCGCGCTTCGTTCATCGTCATGCCCATGGTGAGGTTCGTGCGCAGCGCTTCGAGCGGCGTCGGCGACGTGATCGCATCCCAGGTGAATTGAGCCGGAGGCGTTCCGGTGAAGATCGTCGTGAGCGTCTGAAGCAGCGTCAGGTCCGCGCGCTCAAGTCCGGCGCCGTCCGGCGGCAGCCAGTGCAGCAGTTGCGCGGGAAAGGACACGAGCAGCACGGCGTAGCCGACCATCGCTGGATTGAACGGATTCGCGCCGAGCCCGCCGTACAGGTGTTTTGCGAGCAGGATCGCAATGGCCGCGCCGCTGACGATGAGCCACCACGGTGAGAGCGGCGGCAGGCACAGCGCCAACAGCACGGCGGTGACCATCGCGCTGCCGTCGGTCAGAAACGGCCGGAGCGGTCTGCCGCGAAGACGCAGCGCGAGCGCCTCTGCAGCGAGCGCGGTCGCGATTCCGAGCAGGATCTGGATGATTATTCCGGGTCCGAAGAACACAACGTGCAGCGCGACCGTCGGCGCGAGCGCGTACAGAACGAGACGCATCACGCGCGTCACGCTGTTCGGTTCGACGACGTGCGGGGCGGCTTCGGTAGGAAAGGGCATGACGGAGCAGTTGTGCTGAAGGGATGCCGCTATCAGATCGTGAAGGTCATGGTCGGGAGGTCATCATGACGACTTGTCTTTGAACGCTCCGCGCTTTTTCGCCAGCGCCGCACGTTGCTCTGCTTCAAGTCGCGTAAGGCGCGCGTTGCGCGCCTCGAAGGCCGCCCGGGCGGCGTCTGCAGTCGCGTGGCCGATCCGCCGCCGCAGGAGAACCGGTTTCGTTTCGCGGAAGCGTTCCGCCAGGGGGATCTGGCTGGGACAGACGTAGTCGCAGCAGCCGCATTCGATGCAATCCATCAGGCCGTAGGTTTCCAGGGCGTCGAAATCCCTGCCATCGATGTACCAGTGAAGCTGCTGCGGCAGCAATATCGCCGGGCAGACCTCGGCGCAGTTGCCGCAGCGAATGCACGGCATCTCTCTCGATCGCGGTTGCAGGTCGAGCGCCGATGCGGCGATCACGCAGTTGGTCGCCTTGGTGACCGGCAAGTCATCGTGCGGCAATGCTCTACCCATCATGGAACCTCCCATGATGAGTCGCGTCATGCGCTCCGTGTACCCGCCGCAGTCGGCGATCACGCTCGAAATCGGCGCGCCAAGCCGCACCTCCAGATTGGCCGGGTTCTGCACGCCATCGCCGGTGACCGTCACGATGCGACTGGTGAGCGGACGACCGTCCCGCACCCAGTGCGCGATCGCCGCCGCCGTGCCGACATTCTGGCAAAGGACGCCGATATCCGTCGGCAGGCCGTCGAACGGGACTTCAACGCCGAACACTGCGGCGATCAGCTGCCGCTGACCCCCTGCCGGATATACGCGCGGCACGACGGCGAGTTGGACCCGCTCATCGCGCCTGTCGGCGATCGCATTGCGCAGGGCCTCGGCGGCTTGGAGAACATCGTCCTCGATGGCGATGGTGCAACTCTTTGCGTTGAGCGCATACATCAGGATGCAGCCGCCGAGCACGACGTCCTGCGCCCGCTCGCGCATCAGCATGTCGTCGCAGCTGATGTAGGGTTCGCACTCGGCGCCGTTGAGCAGGACTCGCGGCTCGCTCGCGGCGGCGGAGGCGTTGAGCTTGGTCACAGTGGGAAATACTGCGCCTCCGAGACCGACGACGCCGCCGAGTGCGATGTGCTCGCGCAACTCCTGCGGCGACAGATCCTCAAAGCTCGATGGGCGCGGCGCGTCGAAGGGCTCGTCGCGTCCGTCGTTCGCGATGACGATGCTGAGCGCGGGGGCGCCGGCGTGATGGGGTGTGGGCCGCGGCTCGATCGCAGTAACCCTGCCCGACACGGGCGAGTGCAGCCACGCGCTGATGGCGCCGCCGGGTTCAGCGATCGGCTGTCCGAGAAGTACGCGATCCCCAGGCTGGACGTTCGGCGTTGCGGGTGCGCCGGCGTGTTGATCGAGCGGCAGCGTCAGATGCGGAGGCGGGCTCGCCGTCCGGAGCGGCTGAGCGGTGGAGCGCTGCTTGTGAGCATCGAGCCGCAATCCACCGCGCACACCCGCCGTTCCAGTCATGCTTTACGCCTCCAGGGCGACCGTAGTTTCTCGAAGCGCTGGATACAGTCCGGGTCGCAGCTCGATGCAATCGACCGGGCACGGCTGGAATGCACAACTCGCATCCGGTGCACTCGTCCGCGATCACCGTGTGCATGTATCGGGAAGCGCCGACGATCGCATCGACCGGGCATGCCTGAATGCATTTCGTGCAGCCGATGCACGCGGGCTCGTCGATCCACGCGACGATCGGGGCGGCGGGCGTGACGCCGAACCGAGGATCCACGGGCCTGGGCGCCCGCCCCATCAACGCCGCGAGCGCCGCCGCGGTGCGCTCGCCGCCCGGCGGACATTGATTGATGTCTGCGTCACCGCGCGCGATCGCAGTTGCATAGGGCCTGCAGCCGCTGAACGTGCACCGCCCGCATTGCGTCTGCGGCAACAGCACTGTTGATGCGCTCGATCAGCCTCGCTCGGCGTCCGGCGAGCGTGTCGCCGCGAGCGCTGCGGCGGCGCCGCAAGGCGGAGAGTGCGACGACGATCATCAGCGCCAGTAGTTCGCTCATTCCTGGAGAGCCCAGTCAAGCCCATGAAGCCAAGCGCGATAAGGCCGGCGGTTATGAGCGCGAGCGGCGCCTCGCGAAACGGGCGCGGCGCATCCGCGCTTTGCAGGCGCTCGTGAAGCGACGCGAATGCGAGCAGCAGAAGGCCCAGCGCCGCGGCGGCGCCGACGACGACAGCAGCGCCTCGAACGCCGATCGCAGGCGAATTTGTGCGAGCAGCGCGGCGCCCAGCGCTGCGCCGTTGGTGGTCATCAGCAACGCGAAGCCGGGTCGCTGCGGTTCGATCGCAGTAAAACGTCGCAGCGCGAACTCGGCCGCCGACACGACGATCAGGAGGACGCGACGAACGCGAGCGTGCGCAGGTACTGCAGCCCAAGGGCCGAGCACGAAGGTCGCAGTCAACCAGCAGAGCAGGTGACGGCGGGAATGATCAACAGCGAAGTCAGCGCCATTGCCCGGGCGCCGCCGTACGTGTCCGTCACGCCTGAACGGCGCCATCGCGGCGCGCTCGTCAGCACCGCGATGCTGACGAGCACCGCGCTCAAGAGGATGAGAAGGAGAGAGGACATGCGGAGGTGACCGGCGGACAGCGGACGGCGGACAGTGAAAAGCTGGTTGCAGACGAATTGCTTCAAGGAATTCCGAAGCGCGTGCAGTCGGCAGGTCGCGATTGTCTCACTGTCCGCCGTCCGCCGGTCACTTCACCTTCATTCCCGCCGCTGCGCCCGCGTCCGGCGACAACAAGAAAGATGTCCTTGTCGCCCGGACCGGCGGCCAGCACCATGCCTTCGGAGGTTCCGAACCGCATTTTGCGCGGCTTCAGGTTCGCGACGCACGACCGTCAGGCGGCCGACCAGCTGATCGGGTGCATAAGCGGAACGGATGCCTGCGAATACGGTCCGCTGGGCGTCGCCGATGTCGAGCGTGAGCTTGAGCAGCTTGTCGGCGCCTCGACGGTCTCGGCGGCCAGGATCTTCGCGACGCGCAGATCGATCTTTGCCAAAGTCTTCGACGGTGATTTCGGCGACTGAAGCCGGCGGCAGCGCGCGTCGCAGCGCGCTTCGGCGCCGCAGGCGGAGTCGCGGCCGCTCCTTCGTGCTGTCGAACAAAGCATCGAGCTGCTTCGGGTCGACGCGCGTGCAGCAAAGTGCTCGTACGGCTTGATGGCGACGTGCAGCGGCTCTGCGCAGTTGCGCCCATGCGCAGCGGTTTGCTCAGGCCGAGAATCGCTCGACCTGCGCCGCTCCGCAGTGTGCGGCAGCACCGGCGCCAGATAGAGCGTCAGCTGCCGGAACGCGTTCAGGCAGTCCGAGCACGACCTCGTGAAGTCGCCGCTCCTGCGCGGATCCTTCGCGAGCTCCCACGGCTTCTCGCGATCGATCGCTATCGTTCATGCGATCGGCCAGCTCCATGACTCTCGCGGATCGCCTTGCCGAATTCACGTGTCATCATAGTGCGCCGCGATGACGTGTCTGCGGCCTCGACGGCGAGCGCGCTCCAGCGCGACGTCGCGACGTCGCGCTGCGGCTCGAGGGGCAGCACCTTGCCGTCGAAATGCTTCGTGATGAAGCCGCGCCGCGCGGCTTGCGATGTTCACGTACTTGCCGACGAGGTCGCTGTTGACGCGCGCGATGAAATCGTCCGGATTGAAGTCGATGTCCTCGACGTTCGCGTTCAGCTTCGCGGCGATGTAATAGCGCAGCCACTCCGGATTCATGCCGATTTCGAGATAGCGCAGCGGACTGATGCCCGTGCCGCGCGACTTCGACATCTTCGCGCCCGACACGGTGATGAAGCCGTGCACGTAGACGTTGTCGGGCACCTTGCGGCCTGCGAACTGCAGCATCGCCGGCCAGAACAGCGTGTGGAAATAGATGATGTCCTTGCCGATGAAGTGAATCTGCTCGACGTCGCGGCGCGGCGAGGAACTCCTCGAAGCTGCGCGACTCGCCGTTCGCGCGCGCCTTGCCGCTGTCGAAGTAGTTCTTGCAGCGACGCGAGATAGCCGATCGGCGCGTCGAGCCACACGTAGAAATACTTGCCGGGCGCGTCGGGCATCGGGAATGCCGAAGTAAGGCGCATCGCGCGAGATGTCCCAGTCGCTCGAGCGCCTGTCGCCCTGGCCCGTCAGCCATTCGCGCGCCTTGTTCGCCACGGACGGTTGCAGGCGTCCCGGCGCGCCCAGCCAGGCCTTCAGGAACTCCACGCACGCGGATCCGAAAGCTTGAAGAAGTAGTGATCGGATGTCTTGCGCACCGGCGTTGCGCCGGACAGCGTCGAGTACGGATTGATGAGATCCGTCGGCGAGTACACCGAGCCGCACACTTCGCAGGCATCGCCGTACTGATCCTTCGCATGGCAGTTCGGGCATTCGCCCTTGATGTAGCGATCCGCCAGAAACATGTTCTTCACCGGATCGAAGAACTGCTCGACGGGCTTGACGTAGATGAGGCCGGCGTCTCGGAGCTTGCGATAGATGTCCGTGCGACAGCTCGATGTTTTCGGGCGAGTGCGTCGAGTGCCAGTGTCGAAGCTCAGATGTGAAAGCCGTTGCAGATACTTCGGGCGGTCCGCAGCGATGCGCCGCACCAGTTCCTCCGGCGTGATGCCTTCGGCTCTCCGCCTTGAGCATGATCGGCGCGCCGTGGGCGTCGTCCGCGCCCACGAAATGCACATGATCGCCGAGCATGCGCTGGAATCGCACCCAGATGTCGGCCTGGATGTACTCCATGATGTGGCCGATATGCAACGGCCCGTTGGCGAACGGCAGCGCGGTCGTGACGAAGAGGTGACGGGAGGCAGTCATCGGAGCATGGCGAATTCGGCTGCAAAAGAGCCGAATTATGCCATGTCGAAGCCGGTTGACGGTTGTGCGGTTGACCGGTTGACGAGCCAGACATGACACGCAGGAGACTTCGGCTCCGACCGTCAACCGTCAACGCGTCAACGCGTCAGCCCATGTCCTTCAGCGGCTCGAACTTCGCCTTGTTGATGGCCTTCTTGTAGGCCTCCTTGCCGGTGATGATCGCCTTGTCGAGCAGTTCCTGGATGGCGGAGTCCATGAGGCGCATGCCGTGCTGCGGCGCCGCTCTGCATGGTGTTTTCGAGCTGGTCGAGCTTGCCCTGGCGAATCAGGTTCGCGACGGCGGGCGTGTTCACCAGGATTTCGAGCGCCGCGACGCGGCCGGGCTTGCCGGCGCGCGGAATCAGCTGCTGCGAGATCACGCCGCGCAGCGAGGTCGACAGCATGGCGCGCACGTGCGACTGCTTGTCGGCGGGGAAGGCGTTGACCATGCGATCGACGGTCGGCGCCGCGCCGTTCGTGTGCAGCGTGCCCATGACGAGAATGCCCATTTCGGCGGCGGTGACCGCGATGCTCATCGTTTCGTAGTCGCGCAACTCGCCGACGAGAATGACGTCGGGATCCTCGCGCAGGGCCGAATGCAGCGCTTCGGAGAACGACGGGCTGTGCGTGCCGATTTCGCGCTGGCTGATCAGACAGTTCTTGCGCGGATGCACGAATTCGATCGGATCCTCGATCGTGAGGATGTGGCCCTTCAGGCGCGAGTTCATGTCGTCGATCATCGCCGCGAGCGTCGTCGACTTGCCCGAGCCCGTCTTGCCGGTGACGAGGATCAGGCCGTTGTTCACCTTGCACAGATTGCGCACGGCATCCGGCATGTTGAGCTGATCGAGCGTCAGCGCCTTCGAGGGAATCGCGCGGCAGACGCAGCCGAGCCCGTACAGGTGCCGCATCACGTTCACGCGGAAGCGCGAGACGCCGGGAATGATGTACGCGAAGTCGGCGCCGTGCTTTTCCTCGAGCCGCTGCGAGCGCGGCGCGGGGCATGATCTCTTTCAGCACTTCTTCGACGAACTGCGGCGTCAGCACCTCGGGGCGCAGGTTGTGCAGCTCGCCGTACAGGCGAATGCGCGGCGGATCGCCCGCGATGAAGTGCAGGTCCGAGCCGTTCTTTGCTCAGCACTTCCTTCAGGTACTCATCGATGCGTCGCGGGACGTACTGATCGCCGTGCTCGTCGCTGTGGATTGCTCTGCGCTCACGTCGTCTCTAACGTTCGGGGCTCGTGGTTGAGGCTCGGTCAGAAGAAAGGTATCTGCGGCTCGCTCAGCCGCCGCGTCTCATCCCGGCGCCAGATCGAGCTTCGGCAGCACGCTCGTGTCGGTGACGTAGCGCGAGAACAGGCGCTTGTCGCTGGCGTACACGTACGCATCGTCCGGATCGATCTCCTTCGCCTGACGTTCGCGAGCAGCGCCTGGTCCAGCATCTGCATGCCCAGATCCTTGCCGGTCTGCAGCTGCGATGGGAATCTGGTGCGTCTGGTCCGTCATGATCAATTTGCCGATCGCGCGCGTGACGATCATGATTTCGCAGATCGCCTTGCGGCCGCGCTGATCGGCGGTCTTGACGAGCACCTGCGTGATGACGGCGATCAGGCTCTGCGACAGGAAGCTCTTGGTCTGTTCGCGCTCATCGGCGGGCAGCGCATCGACGATGCGGTCGATCGTCTTGACGGCGCCTGTCGTGTGCAGCGTGCCGAGCACGAGGTGGCCGGTTTCCGCGGCGGTCATCGCCCAGCGAATCGTGTCCGCATCGCGCAACTCGCCGACCAGGATGACATCCGGATCTTCGCGCATCGCGGCGCGCACGCCTTCGGAGAACGAGGGCAGGTGCGTGTTCAGCTCGCGCTGGATGATCTGGCTCTGCTTGCTCTTGTGCACGAACTCGATCGGGATCCTCGAGGCTGACGATGTTCACCTTACGCGTCGAGTTCAGGTGATCGATCATCGCGGCGAGCGTCGTCGACTTGCCGGTGCCGGTCGAGCCGGTGACGAGGATCATGCCCTGGTGGTTGTCGCACAGCTTCTTGACGATCGGCGGCAGGCCGAGCCGATCGAGCGTCGGCACTTCGGTCGGAATCGCGCGGAAGGTCGCGCCGATGCCGGTGTCCTTGCGAAACACGTTGACGCGGAAGCGGCCGCCGTTCGCCGACACATAGGAGAAGTCGACGTCGTGGCCCTTGCGCAGCTGTTCCTGGTTGCGGCCTGCTCATGATCTCGGCGATGTAGCCCTCGAGCTCGGCCTGGCTCAGATCGCGGAACTTGATCGGCATCAGATCGCCATGCATGCGCAGCATCGGCGGCAGGCCGACGGCGAAATGGATGTCGGAGCACCCCTGGTCGGTGCCGAGCTTGAGGAATGCGTCGATGCGGGCCATGCGGAAGGGCTATAGGCTGTAGGCTGTGAGGCTGTAGGTCGAGGCGGCCACGCAGCGCTATGGACTCGATGGACGTGACTGTCATCGAACAGCTGTGTCGAGCTGCCTGAGCGCACGGTCTACAGCCTCAGCCTACAGCCTCCGAGCCACAGCCAGTGCTCAGCCGCACGGTCCAGCGAGCGGCCTCAGAGCGACCTTTTCCAGCGCGCCGCCGCATCTCGTCCATGCTCTGGAAGCGCTTCATCTTGTCGACCGACATGGCCTTGCTGACCAGGTCCGACAGCGGCTTCGGCAACTGCAGGGTTCACCTCAATCGGCGACTTGGCCTTGCCCTGAACGTGCTGATACATGACCGACATGTGATCGCCGCGGCTGTACGGCGGCTGGCCGGTCACCATCTCGTACATGATGACGCCGACGCTGTAGACGTCGGCGCGCTCGTCGACCTTCTTGCCGAGGATCTGCTCGGGGGCCATGTACTTCGGCGAGCCGATCACGTAGCCGGTCTTGGTGAGCTGCGTGTCGCCTTCCTTCTGCGCGGCCGCCACGCCGAAGTCCACGATCTTCAGCAGGCCTTCGTTGTTGATCAGGATGTTCGCGGGCTTCAGGTCGCGATGCACGATGCCGGCCTGGTGGGCGACGGTCATGCCGGTCGCGATGTCGATGCCGTACTGGATCGCGCGCGGCAGCGGCAGCGGCTTCTCGTTGACGATCTCGCTGCCCAGCGTGTGCGAGGGAAAGTACTCCATCGAGATGGCGTAGTTGCCGCGCATGAACAGGAAGTCGTAGATGCGGATGACGTTCTTGTGCGTGATCTTGCGCGAGTAGCGCAGCTCGTGCACGAAGCGCTTCATCATCTCCTCGTCCTGCGAGACGTTCGGGTTCAGGAACTTGAGGATCAGCCGTTCGTCGACGACCGTGTCCTCGACCAGCAGCACCGTGCCGAACGCGCCCTTGCCGATCTTCTCGATGTACTTGTAGCGGCCCTCGATGATCTCGCCCGGACTTGAGCGTCGAGATGTCGAGCTTCGCGGAGGCGGCGGTCGCTTCCTCGGCCTTCTTGATGACCGGCGTCGACGTCGCCCTTCTCGATGAGCAGCGTGCGCGCCGGCTCGGCCATTTTCGCGGCCTTCGCCTGGGCGGCGACGGCCGTGCTCGAGTAACGCCTGTCGATGTCCTCGATCGCGCGCATCGCGGCGTGCTGCGATCGTGTCGTCGGTGGCGGCTGAGCCCGCGGCCTGGATGTAGCTGCGCACGCTGTCGGCGCGCTTGTCGTCGGCGAGGCGGGCGAGCGCGTTCGATCGCCTCGACCTTGATCTCCTTCTCCGGGCCGGTCGAGCAGACGCATCATCGGCTCGATGACGCGGGCGTCGCCGATCTTGCCGAGCGCGCGCGCCACGGTCGGCAGCGAGCGCGTGTTCTCGGCATTCAGCAGCTCCATCAGCGCGGGCACCGCCTTCTTGCTGCCGATTTCGGCGAGCGCATCGACGGCGCGTTCGCTCACCCACCAGTCCTTGTCCTTGGTCGCCTCGATCAGGAAGTTGACGGCGCGCTCGTCCTTGGTCTGATTCAGGATCTCGATGGCGGCGCGGCGCACGTCCTCGTCCTCGTCGCGGATCAGCTCGATGACGGCGTCGACGACGCGCGGGCCGCCGATCTTGCCGAGCGCATCGGCGGCGCGCGTGCGCACCCACCAGTCGTCATCCTTGATGACCTGCAGCAGCTGCTTGATGTCCTTGCGCCGTGCCGAGATGATTCAGCACTTCGACCGCGGCGCGGCGCGCGTACTCGTTCTCGTCCTTGAGCACCTCGACCAGATACTTCATCGTGTCCGGATCTTTGGCGCGCACGACGACGTCGATCGCGCGGTTCGGCACTTCCAGGTCGGGATCGCGCAGCAGCTGGCAGATCGGGCCGATGTTGAGCGGACCGTCCATCTTCGCCAGCGCATTGAGCGCCGCCTGGCGGATCAGCTTGTTCGGATCGCGCAGCTGCGTCTGGATCGCCGCCGCACATCCGGTCGGTTGAAGCGCGACAGGATGTTGATGATGTGCATGCGCGCGACGGAGTCCTTGCCCTCGATGCGGCTGGTCAGCTCCGGAATCGCGGTCTCATCGGCGAGCTCGCCGATGATGCGGAACAGCGCCGCCTTTTCGTTCGCCTCCTGGTTGTAGGCGTGCTGCAGCAGATCGCGCACCGTGAAGCGGTTCTTCTGCGCCGCGATGATGTCGAGCACCGCGGGTTTGGAGACATCGTCGCGGTCCAGCAGTTCGATCAGCAGCGACGGGCTGTAGTTGCGGCTGGTGGTGAGCGCCCAGCTCACGGCGGCGATCGGTGCGCGGCTGCCGTCGACCAGGCCCTGCAGCCAGGATCGGAAAGGTCTTGTTGTCGACCAGCTGCGCGAGAATGTCGACGTAGGACGCGGTTTCCTTCTTGTCGGCGACGGCCAGCGCGTCGAGGATCTTCGGGATCGCGCCGGCGCCGATCTTGGCGAGCTTCTGGAACGCCTTCTGCGCGTCCGGATGCAGCGGATCGCCGATGCCCCGGATCTCCGCGATCAGGCGCTCGGCTCTCAGGTCGGAAAAAAAACTCATCGAGTCGTCTCGGTATCCATCGCGTCGTGCGTTCGGAACGCTTGGCCCGATGTCGTCGATTCGTCGGTGGCAGTTCGCGAGCGCTGCCGGCTTGTTCAGCATCCTGCCGGCGCAGCGAGGACGTAAGCTCGGGCGCCGTCAGGCGAAATGACACTTACGTCATGCCTTGAGCGTTGCAAGCATTATGCCATGGCCGCCGCGCGCCACGGCTCGCGCGACTTGCGACGAGTCTGAGCGGCGGCCTTAAGAGTTCCCGGCGCGATCCGCTACAATTCGCGCCCTGTGCCCGCCGACCGCGCACCTACGGGCTTGTCCGCTCAAGCTCGCGCGCTTCGACTGATTCGACGACAGAACTCATGACCACTGAGCGCGAATCCGCCGTGCGCGAGCGTCGTGGAAGCCTACTGTCGACCCCTATCTCGGCGTTGAGCTCGCGGGCCGTGCGGGTCGTGCAGTCAGCGTCGACGTGCTGCACGACGCTGTCGAGCGTCGCATCCAGCTCTGGGCTTTCCCGCGAGACACGTATGCGGCCGGAGCTGGCGGCGGCCCTCGAGCAGCGTCTGCAGTCGCTCGGCTGGGTCGAAGCGGGCGAAGGTCGACGTCGACTGGCGCGTCGCTTCGCACAGCGTGCAACGCAATCTGCAGCCCGTCCAGGGCATCCGGAACATCATCGCGGTCGCTTCCGGCAAAGGCGGCGTCGGCAAGTCGACGACCGCCGCCAACCTGGCGCTGGCGCTGGCGTACGAGGGCGCCGCAGTCGGGCCTGCTCGATGCCGATATCTACGGACCGAGCCAGCCGCAGATGATGGGCCTGAGCGGGACGCAGCCCGACGAGCCCGGACCAGCACAGCATGATCGCGCCCGTGGCCTACGGCGTGAAGGTCATGTCGATCGGCTTTCTGATCGACGAAGAGCAGCCGATGGTCTGGCGCGGGCCGATGGTGACGCAGGCGCTGGTGCAGTTGCTGGAAACGACGCGCTGGGGCGAGCTCGACTATCTGATCGTCGACATGCCGCCCGGCACCGGCGATACGCAGCTCACGCTGTCGCAGCGCGTGCCGGTCAGCGGCGCCGTCATCGTGACCACGCCGCAGGACATCGCGTTGCTGGATGCGCGCAAGGGGCTGCGGATGTTTCGAGAAGGTCGAAGTGCCGGTGCTCGGCATCGTCGAGAACATGAGCACGCATGTCTGTTCGAAATGC
This sequence comes from uncultured Gammaproteobacteria bacterium, assembly GCA_963723505.1. Classification (GTDB taxonomy): domain Bacteria; phylum Pseudomonadota; class Gammaproteobacteria; order Steroidobacterales; family Steroidobacteraceae; genus Steroidobacter. The sequence goes on along the minus strand of CAVRQU010000003.1, from coordinate 192,265 downwards.
GGCCACGAGGAGCACATCTTCGGCGCGGGCGGCGGGCGGCGCATGGCCGAGCAATACGGCGTGGACCTGCTGGGCGAGTTGCCGCTCGATATCCGTATCCGCGAGCAGGCCGACGGCGGTCGCCCGACCGTCGTCGCCGAGCCGGACAGCGCGCTCGGGCGCGCCTACATCGACTTCGCGCGCCGCACCGCGGCGCGACTGGCTCGTCGCGGCGCATGCGCCGGGGCCGGCATTTCCGACCATCACGATCGAAGACACCTGAGCCGTGGCGACGTTGACGCTCGCAGCGACTGCGATCCTTGCACTGCAGTCACGCACACTCACAGCGCTCGATCCAGGAACCTGACATGAGCATCAAGTCCGACCGCTGGATCCGCCGCATGGCCGCGCAGGGCATGATCGAGCCGTTCGAGGCGGGGCAGGTGCGGGTCGCCAACGGCGGCAAGATCATCTCGTTCGGCACCTCGAGCTACGGCTACGACGTGCGCTGCGCGAACGAATTCAAGATCTTCACCAACATCAATTCGACGATCGTCGATCCGAAGAACTTCGATTCGGGCAGCTTCGTCGACGTGACACGCGGACGTCTGCATCATTCCGCCGAACTCCTTCGCGCTGGCGCGCACGGTCGAGTACTTCCGCATCCCGCGCAACGTGCTGACGATCTGCCTGGGCAAGTCGACCTATGCGCGCTGCGGCATCATCGTGAACGTCACGCCGCTCGAGCCTGAATGGGAAGGCCACGTGACGCTGGAGTTCTCGAATACGACGCCGCTGCCGGCGAAGATCTACGCCAACGAAGGCGTCGCGCAGATGCTGTTTCTGGAATCGGACGAGGTCTGCGAGACCTCGTACAAGGATCGCGGCGGGAAGTATCAGGGACAGCGGGGCGTGACGCTGCCCAAGGCCTGAGCAGAGTGACTCGTGAGCTCGATGAATGAGTCACGAGAAGAAGCGCGACATGACCGGCGCCTTCCTCGAACATTGCGCCAGTTGTCCGTCACGACATCACGTGATCACGAGTCACTGGTCGATCGGTCGCTTCCCATTGACGTGAGATCCATCACCGTCTCGACCTTGCCCTTGCGAATCTGTTCGGCGCGCACCGGCACGTAGTCGAGTCGGCGGCGCCAGCCAGAAGCGCGACACGCCGGCTCGAGCCGTCGCGCGTGCTTTCGTAGATCACTGCGTCGATATGCCCAGCGTCGAGTCCAGCGCCGTCGGTCTCTTTGCGCGTGTAGGTGTAGCGCTTGACGCGGTTGTCGTCGATCAGCGGGATCGTCGCCGGGTTCCTGACCTCGCAGCAGCGCCGTCGACACCGCGATCTGGATCGACAGGCGATCCTGCAGCCCGGCTCGAGTCGGGAAGTGCGACCGGCTTCGCGTTCGATCCGGCCGGTCGACGCGCCTGCTGCCCAGTCGAACTGCAGATCGCCGTCGCCTTTGTCGCCCGACTTGCCGTCATCGAGATGCCACTCCAGCGGCCGCACGCCGTCGGCGTCAATCTCGATCGATGCTGCGCTCGATTCGCGCCGCCGCTCACGACCAGACGCGGCGAGCGCGCTCGGATCCGCGCGTGTCTCGTACACGTACCGGCCGGTTGGCGGCGTCGCTGTGAAAGCTCGAATGTCAGCGTGCCGGCTTCGATGCCCGCGATAGCGTGACCGCGTACGTCGCGACGAAAGGCTCGGGGCGCAGGCGCGCCTGAGCGGTCGCCGCGGCGCCTGAGCGACAGCGCCATCGCCATCGTCGTCAGCAACATCGTCGAGATCGGTTGCGCACGCTCAGCGCTCCGGTCATCCTCGCATCCACGATGATCGGTGTCGTCGAGCGGTCGACCGTCCAGCCAGACCCGATCGTCGCGCAGTTGCAGGCGGCCGCGCGCAAACCAGTCGATCGCCTGCGGGTAGATCCTGTGTTCCTGCTGCTGAACTCGCGCTGAAAGGGTGCTTCCGTGTCGTCCGGCAGCACGTCGACGCGCGACTGGATAATGACGGGCCCGCCGTCGAGTTCCCTGGTCACGAAGTGCACGCTGACGCCATGCATCGCGATCGCCGGCTTCCAGCGCGCGCCGATGCGTGTGCAGGCCGCGATACTTCGGCAGCAGCGAGGGATGCACGTTCAGGATGCGGCCGGCGAATGCGTCGATGAAGTACGGCGTCAGAATGCGCATGAAGCCCGCCAGCACGACCAGCCGCGGCTCGTAGCGCAGCGACGCAGTCCGCGAGCGCGGTGTCGTAGGCTGCCCGATCCGGATAGTCGCGCGGCGACAGCGTCTGCGGTCGGAATGCCCAGCGCTGCAGCGACGGCGAGCCCGGCGGCCTGCGGCTTGTCGCTGATCGACGGCGCGCACGTCGACCGGCAATTCGCCGCGCGCCGCGCGCTCGGCGATCGCGCGCATGTTGCTGCCGCGCCCTGAAATCAGGATCACGACTGGGCAAGCGGCGCCCGCGTGAGCGCTCGACAGATCGGTCATCCGCGAATGATGACGCCGCCGTCGCCGCGACGGACTTCGCCGATGACGACCGGCTGCTCGCCGTGGTCGCGCAGACTGCTTGCAGCGCCTTGTCGGCGTGCTCGGCGGCGACGCAGACCGTCATGCCGATGCCGCAGTTGAACGTGCGATACATCTCCGCGTCGGCGATGTTGCCGGCCTTCTGCAGCCAGTCGAACACCGGCGGCGCGTTGCCAGGTCTGCGCGCTCAGCAGGACTTCCAGCCCGTCGGGAATGCACGCGCGGAATGTTCTCAGTGAGTCCGCCGCCGGTGATGTGCGCGATGCCGTGCACCGGGACTTCCTTCGCCAGCGCCAGCAGCGGCTTCACGTAGATGCGCGTCGGCGCCAGCAATGCGTCGTAGAGCAGTGCCGCCGTCGAGCTTCGTCGCCGGCGTTGCTTTCGCCGTCTTGAGCAGCTTGCGGATCAGCGAATAGCCGTTGGAGTGCGGGCCGGAGGAGGGCAGGCCGATGATCAGCGTCGCCGGGGCGCGTGTGGCTGCCGTCGATGATGGCGTCCTTCTCGACGATGCCGACGCAAAAGCCCGCGAGATCGTAGTCGCCTTCGGCGTACATGCCCGGCATTTCCGCCGTCTCGCCGCCGATCAGCGCGGCGCCCGCCTGGACGCAGCCTTCGACGATGCCCTTGATGACGGCTTCGGCGACATCGACGCTGAGCTTTGCCGGTGGCGTAGTAGTCGAGGAAGAACAGCGGCTCGGCGCCCTGCACGACGACGTCGTTCGCGCACATCGCGACCAGATCGATGCCGATCGTGTCGTGCCGTCCGGTCTCGATCGCCAGTCGCAGTTTCGTGCCGACGCCGTCCGTGCCGGACACCAGCACGGGTTTGCGGTAGCGATCGATCGGCAACTTCGAACAGCGCGCCGAAACCGCCCAGGCCGCCGAGCACTTCGGGACGCATCGAGCGCTTGACCGCGGGCTTGATGCGCTCGACGAGTTCATCGCCGGCTTCGATGTCGACGCCGGCGTCTTTGTAGGTGATCGGTCGGTGGGGGCATACGGCCTTCGGGGGAAATGGCCTGTGTTATTTTACACGCCCGCATGCGAGGATGCATCGCCGCGAGATTCGTCCAGGCTCGCACGTACTCGCAAGTATGACGCATGGTTCGTTGCTGAGCAATGATGCCGCGGTCTTGCTGTTGCTGTCGGCGTTCCTGCCGCCGCGGCGCCGCCGTCACCGTTCGCGACCTGTACGAACGCCCAGCCGGTGGGCGGCTCGCGCGACGCTGCGTTCGTGGAAGCACTGAAGACGGTCGTTGTGCGCGTCAGCGGCCAGCGCGATGCTGCCGGCGCGTCTCGGCGCGGAACTCGCGAATCCGCGCAAGTACGTTCAGCGCTTCGGCTTCACCGCCGACAATGTGCTGCAAGTCGGCTTCGACAGCGTCTCCGTCGACAGCTGCTGTCGCGACGCCGGACTGCCGATCTGGGGGCGCGAGCGGCCGGCGACGCTGGTCATGCTCGACGTGGAGGCAGCCGGACGGCGGCGTCCGCTGGGTCAGCGCCGATGCGCCCGCGGCCGAGCGGAAGTCGATTGCGAGAGCAGCGCGTGAGCGCGGCCTGCCGCTGATGTGGGCCGCTAAGACAGCCAGGATCAACGGATCGGCTGGCGGCGACGCTGCAGCGTCGACCACGCCGACTCTGCTGCAGACAGCGCAGCGCTACGGCGCGAACGCGGCGCTGGTCGGCCGCGTCGCGGCGGATGCGTGCGTTGGACGCTCGTTGTCCGCGGACGGCGCCGCCGAAACTGTCGGCGGATCTGGAGGACGGCGTTCATCTCGCGGCCGACACTTTTGCGCGGGTGTTTGCCGCCTCCGGCTCTCCTCGATGACGTGGACTGTCGAAGTGTGCGGCGTCGCGATCTCAACGCCTATGCGTCGACGCTGAACTATCTCGAAGGCATGACGCTGGTGCGCGGCGTCGCGGTCGAGCAGATCGCCGGCGACACGCTGCGCTTTCGTCTGGCGGTGCGCGGCGACGCGACGACATTGCGGCGGGCGATCGCGCTGGACAATCAGACTCGTGCCGCTGACTCAGATGCGCCGGCGCCGGCGGACGAGCGCTGTCGTTCCGCTATCAGCCCTAAGGAAGCTCTGATTATCCGTCTACCCGAGATTCGAAGAAGGCCGGCGTGATTCAAATCCTTCGGCATGCGCATATCCGAACGCGCTGTGCGTGCTGCGCATGTTGCTGGTCGCGCCCGTCGCCTGGCTGCTGACGCGCGGCGAATATCAGTCTGACGCTGTGGCTGTTCGGCTTCGCCGCCGCGACCGATGGTCTCGACGGCTTTCTCGCCAAGCGCTGCGGCTGGACCTCGGAGCTCGGCAAGATCCTCGATCCGCTGGCCGACAAGATTCTGCTGGTCGGCGTATTCATCACGCTGGCCGCACTGGGGCTGGTGCCGCTCTGGCTCGCGGTCGCAGCCGTCGGCCGCGATGTGGTCATTACGGCGGGCGCGATCGCGTACAAGGTGCTCTATGGCTATCCGCACGGGCAAGCCAACCGCGATCAGCAAGCTCAATACGCTGTGCCAGATCCTGTATCTGCTGCTCGTCGTCGCGGCGCATGCGGCGGAGCACATCGCCGCAGATCATGTCGATCAGTGCTCGGCGCGCTGGTGTTCGTCGACCACCGTCGTCAGCGGTCTCGACTACGTGATCACCTATTCGCGCAAGGCGATCGCAGGCGAGCCGACAGAAGTCGCGGCATGCCATCTGACCGCATGTCGCGTGCAAGTCCCAACAGCTTCCGCTTGGCGTATCCGCCTGCGCGACAGCTCGGTGTTCGCGAGCTACTTCGGCGGGCGCAATCAACCGGTCGTCGATGCGTTGCTTGCGCTTCCGGCAGGCGGCGCGCCGACGTGCATCTGGTTGCATGGCGCGCCGGGGACCGGCAAGACCCATCTTTTGCAGGCGCTCTGCGCGCGCCGCGGTCAGGCGCGACGAGGCCGGCAGCGTACCTGCCGCTCGGAGACTGATCGCTCGGAGCCCGGAGCTGTTGTCCGGCTATGGCGAGTTCGCGTTCGTGTGCGTCGATGATGCGAGACGCGATCGCCGGCGCGACCAGACTGGGAGCGCGCGTTGTTCGGCTTGCATCAGGAGCTCGACGAGCGCGGCGGGCGGTTCGTCGCGGCAGGCGCGGCGCCGGCGCCGGCGTGCGTTTCAGACTTGCGCGACCTGGCGTCGCGGCTGAACGGCGGGCTGGTGTTGACGCTGCAGCCGCTCGATGAAGAGGAACAGATCGCGGCGCTGCAGTTGCGCGCGCGATCTGCGCGGCTTCGAGTTGCCGGACGAGGCGGCGCAGTTTCTGCTGCGCCGCCTGCCGCGAGACATGGCCAGCCTGTGCGCGTTTCTCGATGAACTCGATGAGGCTCGCTCGTCGCGCAACGACGGCTGACGCTGCCGTTCGTGCGCAGCTGTGCTCGAAGGCGTTTCGTCAGTCTCGCGCTGCGGTCACGCGCAGGTAGCCGATCAGCACGACGAACAGCAGCGAACGCCGACGAGCAGACACAGCGCCGGCCCATGCGCGCGCGCGCAGGATTCGCGACGGCTTCGGTCAGCGCCAACACGAGGTAGGGCACGACGCAGAGCGTCATCCAGGCGAACGTGCGCCGGTTGCCTGCGAGCAGTCGAGCGGCAGCCAAAGCAAGCGGCGTCAGCGCGACAACGGCGATCAGCCAGCGCAGCGCGGCGTGAACTGCGGAACCAGCAGCACCACAGCAGCGATGAGCATGAGCAACAGCGTGAGGCAGACCGCTGCACGTTGCAGCCGGCACTGCGCAGTATCGTGCTTCGCGCGACTTCGCGGGCCGCTCAAGATCGCAGCCTGACCGCGAGTTCGGCGACGCGTCGTGCCGAGAAGTGCGGCCAGCACGCGTTCGTCCTCGGACAATGCGAGGTTGCGTCTCACCGCCGGCGACATGGCTTGCGCCGTAGGGCGAGCCGCCCGTCAGCGTCTGATTGAGCGCGGCTTCGGTGTAAGGCAGTCCGACGATGTACATGCCGTGATGCAGCAGCGGCAGCATCATCGAGACAGCGTCGTTTCCTGCCCGCCATGCATGGTCTGCGTCGAGGTGAACACGCCGGCCGGTTTGCCGGCCAGTCGCCGCTCACCCACAAGCGCGCTCGTGCCGTCGAGGAATGTTTCAGCGGCGCGGCCATGTTGCCGAAGCGCGTCGGGCTGCCCAGCACGAGTCCGTCGCATTCGCGCAGGTCGTCGTGCGTTGCATAGGGAGGGCCGTCGGCGGGCACCGGCGGCTGCGGCTGCTCGACGACCGTGGCGACCTGCGGAACCGTGCGCAAACGCGCGCGTGCGCCGGCTCACCGGATTCGATGCCGCGGCATACTTGTCGAGCCAGCTCGGCAGTGCTGCCTTTGCGCGAATAAAACAAGACCAGGATTTCGGCCATGCGCGAGAATCTCCGGGAATCTGTTCGACGACGCGGTCGACCCATCGGCGAGTTGCTGTTGTGGGATCGATGCAACGCAGCATGCGCGTTCGAGCGGCACGCATTGTAGTGCAGCGCGCCTTGACGGTGTAGATTTCGGTTGTTACGGTCGATTGAAATAATCACCATGACTACCTTCGTTACTGCGTCGACGTTATCCCGGTGGCTCGTGCTGATTGGCATGGGCCTGTGCGCGTGCGCCGGCGCTCCCGTGCAGGAGATGAGCAACGCCCGTCAGGCGATCAAGGCGGCGCGCGATGCGGGCGCCGAGCAAGACTGCGCCGCAGACGTTGAGCGAAGCGCAGGCGTTGCTCGATCGCGCGCAGGACAATCTGCAGCGGCGCGCTACAAGGATGCGCGACGCGACGCCATCGCGGCGCGCGGCAAGGCCGCCGAGCGCTCGACGCCGTCCAGACGCGAGCGGGAACGGCGCGGGCTGATGAGGCATTGCTGCCCAGTGGTCTGCCGTCACAGGCGGATCTGCCTTCACAGGCCCCGCTTTCACCAGAACGGTTTCACGCTCGATGCAGGATCGGCCGCCGATCATCGCTCGTCGCTGCTTCGTTTCTGGCCGCGTGCAGGGCGTGTTCTATCGCGCCTCGACGCGGCAGAAGGCGCTCGAGCTCGGCTGTCGCCGGTTATGCGCGCAATCTGCCCGACGGGCGCGTCGAAGTGCTGGTCGTCGGCGAAGCCGTGCGCCGCGCAGGCGCTGATCGACTGGCTGTGGCAGCGGCCCGCCCGCGGCCAGGTCACCGACGTCGAGGTGCAGGAAGTGAGCTGTGCCGAGCTCGACCAGGATCCCGGGGGTTTCAGCAGCGCTGGCTGAGACGGTCGATGGCGCGTGACGCGACCCCAGCTTGCAGTCGTCATAGTTCCGAGCTCTAGTCTGCCAGCGATTCGCGAGTCGCGTGAGCACCAGATCGGAGTAGTTGCGGCGGCCGACGCTGCCGTTGTAGCGCGCGAGCGCCGCGTGTAGTCGCCTTTTTCGCGATCCAGATAGAACTTGAGGATTGTGCAGCCCATGCGGATGTTCTGCGGAATGCGGACCAGTTCCTGGTTCGTCATGCCCAGCTCGCGCGGCCAGAACGGCATGATCTGCATGAGCCCGACGGCGCCCGCGTGCGACACCGCCCAGCGGTCGAAGCGGCTTTCGACGTCGATGACAGCCATGACCAGACCGGGCGGCAGTTCAAGGCGACGCGCCTCGCAGTGGACGTGGTGAAGGATGTCGGCGCGCTCCTTCGCATCCTTCACGAGCGTCGCCAGCTTCGGCTCCATGGCCGCGAGCCACACCTGCTGCTCGAACTTGTCTTCGAAGCACTCGCCTGCCTGCAGCGCCTGCTCGAGCAGCTTGCCGAGCTCCGGATCCTGCTGACGATCCGCCAGCGCGGTGCAGGCCGCGAAGCAGCAGGGACAGGATGCACGGAAGTGCAGAAGATTCGATGGCGGCCAGGTCGATCGTCGCAGCGGATCGTGGGACTGCGCGGGCGTTCGCGCGACATGCAACATGCATCACAGGCGCCTCGGGTTGTGCGTCGTCGAAGCGCCGCACAATATCATGCCAGGGCATTGCGCTCTGGCGTCGCTCGGGAACCCACCGTGCGATCGCGACACGTCAGTTGCTCACCTGAACTGCCGGTATCCACATTGCATCGAGCTGCATGAGCTCCGAACCATCGCACCTGAAAGCTCGACGCCAGCGCAGACCGGGCCGCGGCGTGTATTGGCTGCCGAACCTGTTCACGACCGGGACGCTGTTCGGCGGCTTCTACGCGATCGTGGCCGCGATCGACGGCAATTTCTCGCGCGCCGGCATCGCGGTGTTCATCGCCATGCTGTTCGACGGTCTCGACGGTCGCGTCGCCCGCTGGACCAATACACAGAGCGACTTCGGCAAGGAATACGACAGCCTGTGCGACATGGTGGCGTTCGGCGTCGCGCCCGCGATCGTCGTCTATCAATGGGGCATCGAGCGCATCGCGGACTACGGCAAGTTCTGGTGCCGGTTCGGCTGGCTCGCGGCGTTCTTCTATGCGGTGGCCGCGGGTTGCGGCTCGCGCGGTTCAATTCGCGGGCGGCCGTTGCGGACAAGAGATACTTCGAAGGGCTGCCAAGTCCTTCCGCGGCGGCGACCGTTGCGAGCTTCATCTGGCTCGTGAGTGACTTCGAAGTGACGGGTCTGCCGGCGCTCGTGCTCGGCGTTCACGATCACGCTGCTCATCGGCGCGCTGATGGTCAGCAAGTTTTCGTACTGGAGCGGCAAAGAACTGAACGTGCGCGGCCGCATCCCCTGGGTGTACGCCGTGATCATCCCGCTCATCTATGTGATCATCTCGCTGAGCCCGGAGTCGCTGTTCGCCCTGTTCGGCGCCTACGCCCTCTCTGCTCCCGCTGTACTGGTGTGGCGCAAGGCTGCGCCGCAAAGGAAGACGGGTCGCAGACGGCGGCTAGCGGATCGCTCCAGACGCGCGAACTCACTGTCAGCCCAATTCGGCCGCCCCTATCCGCTCGCTCCTGCAATCATGGACTCTCGTCGCCTCGCTTATCTGAACGCGCTCGACATCGACGTCTGGGAGCGCCGCGACCTGCCGCGCCAGCCAGCCCGCGCGCAAGTCCGTGCCGAGATCGCGACTAGCCGCAGCCGGCAGCGTCTGGCCGTCTCGGCCCGAGACTCGCCGGATCAGGCGTCCACGCGCGATGCGGCGCGTTGGGCTGGGACGATCTCGCAGCCGCCGTGCGCAGCTGCACGCTGTGCCCGCTGCATGCCAGCCGCACGCAGGCAGTATTCGGCGTCGGCGACCGCGCGGCGCGAGTGGATGGTGATCGGCGAGGCGCCGGGCATGGAAGAGGACCGGCAGGGCGAGCCGTTCGTCGGCCGCGCAGGCCAGTTGCTGAATTCGATGCTCAAGGCGATGGGGCTCGCGCGCGAGCAGGTATTCATCGCGAACATCCTCAAATCGCGGCCGCCGAACAACCGCGACCCGCGGCCGGAAGAGGTCCGCGCCTGCATGCCGTATCTGTATCGGCAGATCGAGCTCGTGAATCCGACGCTCATCCTGTGCGTCGGACGCATAGCCGCACAAACCCTGCTGGAGACGGACTGACTCCGATCGGTAAACTGCGCGGCGTAGCTGCATCGCATCGCCGTCGGGATCGGCCCATGGTCGTGACTTATCATCCTGCCTATCTGCTGCGCAGCCCCGGCGAGAAGCGCAAAGCGTGGGCGGATCTCATGCTGGCGATGCGCACCTTTGCGCGATTGCGAGGAGGTCGGGCGGACGTGAGCGCTGAACTCGATCGGCAGTCAGCATTTTCGATTCGGTGCGCTTTCGTCCGATGACGCTCGCGGACGTGCCCGCCGTTGTCGCCGTCGAGCGCGGCTCGTATCAGTTTCCCTGGAGCGAAGGCGTGTTTCGCGACTGCATCCGCGTCGGCTATCTGTGCCGGGTCGTCGAGGCGGCGGGCGAAGTCGGCGGGCTACGGCATCATGTCCTACGGCGCGGGTGAGGCGCACATCCTGAATATCTGCATTCGTCAGGATCTGCGCAGGCGGGCGTCGGCCGACGCCTGATGGATTTTCTGCTCGAGCGCGCGCGCGCCGCGCAGATGCAGGACGTTTTTCTGGAAGTTCGGCCGTCCAATCCGACGGCGATACGCCTCTACGAACGTCTCGGGTTCGCGCGCGTCGGCGTGCGCAAGGCCTACTACCAGGCCGTCGGCGGACGCGAAGACGCCTGGGTCTACAAGCTGACGCTTCTGCCAGACGTATCTCAGACGCTGGATAGCGCGCCTGTGACCTGTAGCGCCGAGACCGCGTCCTTCTCAGGCCGACGTCGCTCGCCGCACCGCACGTTCGCTGTACTCTCGCGCCTACGATCGCCGCGCCCGTACAATCGCGCGCCCGCAACGTCCGACCGACTCGCTCATGTCCGCCTCTGCCATCCGAAATCTCCCGCCGCCGCACGTTCGCGATCATTTCGCATCCGGACGCCGGCAAGACGACGCTGACCGAAAAACTGCTGCTGTTCGGCGGCGCAATTCAGCTCGCGGGAACGGTCAAGGGTCGCAAGGCGGCGCGGCACGCCACCTCCGACTGGATGGCGCTCGAGCAGCAGCGCGGCATCTCCGTGACCTCCTCAGTCATGCAGTTCCCTTATGACGGGCGCATGGTGAATCTGCTCGACACGCCCGGACACGAGGACTTCTCCGAGGACACCTATCGCACGCTGACCGCGGTCGATTCGGCGCTCATGGTGATCGACTGCGCGAAGGGCGTCGAAGAACGGACGATCAAGCTCATGGAGGTTTGTCGGCTGCGCGATACGCCGATCATGACGTTCATCAACAAGCTCGATCGCGAAGGGCGCGAGCCGATGGAGTTGCTCGATGAAATCGAGAAGGTGCTGAAGATCTCCTGCGCGCCCGTGACCTGGCCGATCGGCATGGGACGCGAGCTCAAGGGCATCTATCACCTGCTCGAGGATCGCATCTACATCTATCAAGCCGGCCGAGAAGGGGCGTGCGGGGACGCATGCGACGATCGATCGGCCTCGACAGCGCTGCGGCCGGCGAATTTCTCGGCGATCGCGCGCAGGCGTTTCGGGATGAAGTCGAGCTGGTGCGCGGCGCGGCGCCGTTGTTTTCGCCATCGAGAATATCTCGCCGGCCGACAGACGCCGGTGTTCTTCGGTTCGGCGATCAACAACTTCGGCGTGACTGAGTTGCTGTCGGCGTTCGTGACGCGATGCGCCCGGTCCGTTGCCGCGCGAGACGACGCGCCGCGAGGTGCAGCCCCTCGAGGAAAAGCTGAGCGGCTTCGTGTTCAAGATTCAGGCGAACATGGATCCCGGGCATCGCGACCGCATCGCCTTCATGCGCATCTGCTCGGGTCGTTACTGCAAAGGGCATGCGCTTGTTCCACGTGCGGCTCGGCAAGGAAATGCGCATCAACGATGCGCTGACATTTCTCGCCGCCGATCGGCAGCACACCGACGAGGCTTTCGCCGGCGACATCCTCGGTCTGCACAATCACGGCACGATCAACATCGGCGACACCTTCACCGAAGGCGAATCGCTCATGTTCACCGGCATTCCGAACTTCGCGCCCGAAATGTTTCGTCGCGTCGTGTTGCGCGATCCGCTGCGCATGAAGGCGCTGCAGAAGGGACTCGATCAGTTGTGCGAAGAGGGCGCCACGCAGGTCTTTCGGCCGCTGCGCAACAACGATCTGATCCTCGGCGCTGTCGGTCAGCTGCAGTTCGACGTCGTGGCCTTTCGTCTGCAGGACGAATACACCGTGCAGGCCGCGTTCGACAATGTGAACGTCTACACCGCGCGTTGGGTGTACTCGAAGGATGCAAAGAAGCTCGAGGAATTTCGCGCCAAGGCGTACGAGAACCTCGCGGTCGATCACTCAGGCGCGCTGGTCTACCTCGCGCCGACGCGCGTCAACCTGCAGCTCACGCTCGAGCGCTGGCCGGACCTGGACTTCCGCGAAACCCGCGAGCACCTGGCCGCTGCGGCTTAGGCTTGAGGCGAGGAGAAGAGTAGATAGCCGCAAAAACGCAAAAGAAGAGCTCAGCAGGGCATCTGACGACGGAAAATGCGGGCGTCCGAGCTGAATCCGAATCCTGACCTTAGTTCACTTCTTTTTTGCGTTCTTTGCGGCTCTTGGACTCCTGCTTCCAGAATCATGAAATCGCCGCTCCTCACCAAGAAGTCGTCGCCTGGGCGCTTTATGACTGGGCGAACTCGGCGTTCGCCGACGACGGTCATGGTCGTGTTCTTTCCGCTGTTCTTCAAACAGTATCTGACCGTCGGGCGGCTGCGGTCATGCAGCACCTTCTGGCTCGGCATGGCGAACGGCATTGCGAGCTTCGTGCTCGCGATCATGGCGCCATGGCTCGGCGCGCTTGGCGATCGCGGGCAGCGCTCATCTGCGTTCTGCTCGCAGTGTTCACAGTGCTCGGCGTCATCCCGACGGGCAGGCTGCGTTCGTGGGGACCAGGGCGACTGGGTCAGGCGGCCGTGCTGTTTGCGATCGCCTCGGTCGGATTCTGGGGCGGCATCATCTTCTACGATTCGCTGCTGGTGCGACGTCGCGCCGCGCGATCGCATCGACTCGGTATCCGGCGTTCGGTTACGCGATCGGCTATCTCGGCGGCGGCTTGCTGCTGCGATCAATGTGGGATGACGCTGAACCCTGCGCTCTTCGGTCTTGCGAGCCCGGAAGCGGCGAACGCGCGTCGTTCATGACAGTCGCCCTGTGGTGGGTGTTGTTCTCGATTCCCGATCTTCAGATCTCCTCCGCGAGCGCGGCAGCGAGGGGCCGCGCATGTCCGCCGGCGACGCCATGCGCGAGAGTTTTGCGGCGCTCAAGCGCACGTTTCGGCGAGTGCGCAAGTTTCGCGCCGTGTGGTTCTTCCTGCTGCCGTACTGGCTGTATATCGACGGCGTGAACACGATTCATGAAGATGTCCGTGGACTACGGGCTCGATCTCGGGTTTCACAGCTCGACAGTCTCATTGCCGGCATCCTGATGGTGCAGTTCATCGGGTTCCCCGCCGCGTTGTTGTTCGGCTGGATCGGGGATCGCATCAGCCCGCTCGTGGGGATCTTCATCTGGCATCGCGATCTACGCCGCCGTGACGTTCTATGCGACGTGCTGATGACGGACATCGACGGAGTTTTACGTGATGGCGGCTGCGATCGGCTGTGTGCAAGGCGGCATTCAAGCCATGAGTCGCTCGTACTATGGCCGTCTCATTCCGGCCGATCGGCCAGGCGAGTTCTTCGGTTTCTACAACATGATGGGCAAATTCGCCGCTGTGCTCGGCCGTTCCTGATGGGGGTGACGGCTCGCTCACGGGCGATCCGCGCACTTCCATCCTGTCATGTGGCCCTGTTGTTTCTGGGCGGCGCGATCTTCCTTGCGATGACGCCGCGCGCACATGAGCTGCAAGCAAGGAAGATGCTGAGCCAGGTAGCCAGACCCGGATTGGCAGTCGCAGTGGCTAGTTGCTAGTCGCTTCCTTGCTTCCCCCAGCACGCGGGATCGACGCCGGTAGTATTTCTGAAGCTGTGCGTACAGCGCGGGATGATTTGCGAGCAGCTCGCGCGGCTGCATGAAGAATGCTTCGGTGACGACTGCGAAGAACTCCGCGGGTTCAGTCGCCGCGTACGGGTCCAGAAACGTCGCCGTCCCCGCATCGACGTCATCGCACAGCCGCTCATACTCATCCCAGAACGTTTCCGACCACTCGGCGTATGCGCGCGCATCGCCCAGACCCGGCGCGCCGTCCATCGTTTCGTCCTCCAGGTCGAGATAGTGCGCGAACTCGTGCAGTGCGACGCTGGGCTCGCCCGGCGACGCCCTCGATGATGTCCTGCCACGACAGAATGATGCGACTCGCGTCCCAGGCCTGACCTGACAGCACTTCTTCGCTCTCCGTGACCAGGCCGTCGTCGTCGTGATGAGTCTCGCGAACGACGAACGCCGTCGGATACACGAGAATCGATAACAGGTCGTCGTAGAAATGCTTCCGGGGTGCATCCGGCCGGTTGACGGCGAGGAGACACGCGAAGCCTGCGATGACGAGTCCGCATCTCGTCCGTCACGACGAGGCCGTCGCAGCCGACGAACTCCTTCTCGCGAATGAATATCTGAATCAACCCGTGCAGCCGCTCGCGCAATTCGTGCGGAAGTCGACGCATAGGGCGGCATTCGCGCCGTCAGCCGATGCGCACCTGCTCCGGTGACAGCCACTGCTGCGCAATCTCGATCCGGCGCCGACTGCGCAGCATCGGCTGCAGCATGATCCATGCCGGCGGCAGCCACAGCGCTCGCGACGAGACAGAATGAGCGGAGTATTCGTAAGCGGACGGTCGTCGCTCAAGCTCTGTTTCAACTGGTTCACGAGATGCTTCAACCGGCTGAACTCGGTGGTGAGCGGCGACGGGCCGTAGCGAATGCTCAGATACAGACGAGCGCATCTCCGCGAGCGCGTGCTGCGAGTTCCGGGCGTAATCCGGATCACCGCGTCGAGATAGTCGCCCGGACCTTCGTACGGCATTCGAGGCAGCTGCTTGCGCGCGAGCTTGCCGCACAGGGCGCTCGTAGATCTGCACGATCGGCGTCGGTCGGCGCGGTCTGAAGCGCATGCGCCAGATAAGCGGACAATCCGAATGAAGAACAGCAGCAACGACGCCGACAGCGCCAGCCGAGATTTTCCCAGGCACGTCCTCGATGCCGAGTCGGCTGAGAAGCCGTCGCTGCTGCGCTTCGCCGAATTCGACGACCTGGTCGTTCCAGAACGTGTTGGCGGCGTCCCACGCAAACCGGATCTGCGACAGGAATGCGCTTTGACGCACCAGTCTGCCGGGAACGGTCTTCTTCCGCGCAGCGCAGCGTAGAGGCCGCCGCTTCAACGCGTTCCGGCGCGACTGCGGCCGTGGGATCGACGCGCACCCAGCCTCGATCCTCGAGCCATACCTCGCACCATGCATGCGCATCCGATTGACGAATGACGAAATAGCCGCCCATCGGATTGAACTCGCCGCCCTGATAGCCGGCGACGACGCGCGCGGGAATGCCCGCGGCCCGCGCCAGCATCGTAAACGCGGAGGCGAAGTGCTCGCAGAAGCCGCGGCGCGTGTTGAAAAGGAAGTCGTCGACGGAGTCGCGTTCGAGCCGCGGCGGCTCGAGCGTGTAGTAATATTCCTCGTCGCGAAACTTCGTGAGCACCGCAGCGATGAAGGCGGCGTCGCTGCCGGCCTTGGCGTCGCAGCTGCCTCGCGCAAGGCGACGGAGCGGGGGTTGCGTTCGGCGGGGAATGCGAAGGTCGGCGTCGCGCATGGCGTTGCGGCAGGGGCCCGCCGATCTCGAATGCTCGTGACCGAATGCGAGCTCGAAGGATGTGAGCGTCGATATCGGGTTGCTCTGCAGCGTGAGCAACTGAAAGTCGGAGGTTCGAATCGTGCGCTGCGCGGGCCATCCCGTGATCGATGTCGAGCGGGAAGACCCAGTGTCGCTGGTGCGGCTCGAGCGTCAGTCGATAGCGGTACTCCGGTCCCGCCGCGCGGATCGCCTGCGGCAGCAAACATCGCACGCGCACGACGCCAGGTGCGCCCGTCGAATTCGTGCATGCACGGGCCCTCGCCAGTAGCGCTCGCGCGGCGGCGGCGGCTCGCCTTCGAACTTGACGCGAAACGCAATGCGTCCGGAGATGCTGAGCTCAGATACATCGCCCGGGACTCATCTCATCGTCGAGTCCCGTGCTCGCCTCGCTGCGCGCGGGCATCGCCCAGAATTGGCCAGGCAGTCGCGGAAAGAACAGGAACAACAGGACCGCGAGCGGCAGCGCGACTGCAGATCATCTTCCCCGTCAGGCCGGCGGCCTCGCGCACGCGTCATCTTCGAAGTCGTCTGGTGGATGCGCATCAGCGTCACCGTCAACAGCCACGCCGTGACGAGCATGTAGGGCAGACGCAGCAGTTCCTGGTTGTAGAGGAATGCCGGCGAACAGGGCGAAGTACGACAGAAAGACGATCACGGTGAGATCGCGCACGGTGCGCGTCTCGAGCAGCTTCATGCCCGCCATCACCACCAGCAATGCCGTGCCGGCTTCGAGGCCGTTGAGCGTTCGATACGTCGCGAGCACGCCGAGCAGCGCGGCGAAAGCGACGAGCACACGCAGCCATTTCGGCGGCAGAGCCGCTGTGTCTTACTTCAATCGTGACGCGCCAAGCGGCGCCGACCGTCGCCAGCAATACGACCCAGGGCGCCAGATGCGGCAGATGAGGAGCGATCGCGAGCGCGAGCGCTGCGATGACCCAGAGGAGGCGTTGCAGCGCGGGCGAGGAGCGCGTTGTCTGACAGCCGCAATCGCCACCGCCGCATGGTTCCGGCGATATCAGCCATGGCGGCTTCTCTTCGAACAACGCCAGCGCGGTCAGGCAGCGCTGGCGATGGGCGGCCCCGACGTTTGGCGGAATGTTGACGCCCGGCATCCGCAGGCCGAAGGCGCGGCCCGCGTTGTGACGCGTCTTCGATCCAGCGACATAGCTGCGACAGGCGCGCTTCGACGCCCAGTCCGGGCAACGCCTCCCAGTCGAAGAGATGCGAGGTGACTGCTGTGCCGGCATAGACCTTCACCTGCAAGCCCTGCTCGCGCGCGTACGCTTTCCAGGCGATGCGGCGCGGCGAATCGCCGGGATGAAAGGCGCGCAGGCCGGCAAAGTCCTCATCGCCGCGCACAGCATCCTGCGCGCCGCCCGTATCGGTTTCGAGCGGCGGCGGCGGGACGCCGCGTTCGCTCGGACGCGGATACACGACGCAACGGACGTTCATGTGCAGGTAGGCCCACGCGCGAAACAAGTCCGAACGGATGACGCGTCGTGATCTCGAAATATCGAGCGGCAGCCAGCCCGCGACGCGGCGCAGGCAACTCGACCTCCAGCACGGCGCGTTCGCCCGGATTCACGCGCACCGGCGGCGCTGTCCCGTGCTCGTTCGCGATCGTGAGTTCGTGACCGCGCGAGCGGCGCAGGATTCTCGATCGCGATGCGAAAGCGCGCGATCTGACCTGCGAACACCGGTTCGCTCACCGCGGAGACGAACATGCACGCCGGCGAGGTTGCGCTGGCAGTAAGTGCATCGCCGTCAGTCCCAGCGCGCCGAGCATGAAAGCAAGCCCCAGCGCCAGATTGTTCCCATAGTTCATCGCGCCGAGAAACATCGCGAAGATCATGCAGGCCGAACGCGATGCCGAGGCCGCGTCGGCACGATGTAGATGCGCCGGCCGGACAGCGTGATCGGATCGGAATCGACGCCATGTCGCTTGCGCGCCCAGCGGCGGGCGGCCCTGCGGAGGCGGGAGGAGAGCGAGGGCATGGGACTTGGGGCGCGGAGCTCGGGCCAGAACGATAAGGACGCGCTGACGCGTGGCCGAGCGCGCGTTCCAATGACTGAGCGCCTGAAGAATGCAGGACTGGCCTTCTTTACTCTTGCCCAAGCCCCACGCCCCGAGCCCTGAGCGCTCTTTCACGGTATCTCCACCGCCTCCAGCACTGCCCGCCCGATCTCGGCGACCGACCTGGCGCTCGCGTCGTCACGCGGTTTCAGGCGATGTCCGACGACGGCGGCAAGCACCGCCTGAACATCTTCTGGCAACACGCCTGGTGACCGTGCATCAGCGCCCACGCCTTGAGCGGCGCGCAGCAGCGCGATCGCCGCGCGCGGCGACAGACCGGCTTCGAACTGCGGCGTCTCGCGCGTGTAACGCACGATCGCTTGCACGTAGTCGAGCAGCGCGTCCGAGGCGTGCACCTTCGGGACCATCGTCTGCATGAGCAGCAGTTGCTGCGGAGAGAGCGTCGGCGCCAGCGTTGCGAGCAGATCGCGACGGTCCTGGCCCATCAGCAATTGGCGCTCGAGCGTCGCGTCCGGATAGCCAAGTTCGATGCGCATCAGAAAGCGATCGAGCTGCGACTCGGGCAACGGATAGGTGCCGATCTGATACACCGGGTTCTGCGTCGCAATGACGAAGAACGGCGCCGCGAGCGGATAAGTGTGACCGTCAGCGGTCACCTGATGCTCCTCCATCGCTTCGAGCAACGCGCTTTGCGCCTTCGGCGTTGCGCGATTCACTTCGTCGGCGAGCACGAGCTGCGAAAAGACGGGGCCCTTGTGAAACTGAAAGCTGCTCGTCTCACGCTCGAACACCGAGACGCCGATGATGTCCGCCGGCAGCAGATCGCTCGTGAACTGAATGCGCTGGTAGGAGAGTCCCAAGCGTTTCGGCGAGCGCATGGGCGAGCGTCGTCTTGCCGACGCCAGGAATGTCCTCGATCAGCAGATGTCCGCGGGCGAGCAGGCAGGCAATGCACAGCCGCAGCTGATGCTCCTTGCCGAGAATGATGCGATTCAACTGCGCGATCGTCGCGCCGACCAGCTCGACCGGATCGGCCTGCGTGATCAGGGTGGGAACGGGTGAGGTCATGAGTCGCTCGCGGTCAGGATGAGGCGAGTGTCGCGAGATCGGCGCGGATTGCAAGTGCGGACTGCGCTCTTTGCGCCATTGACCCGGCCGCCCTGCAGAGCCTGTCCTCGCTCGCCGGGCGATCCTCCCTCTGACGTCCGTCCCGGCTGGATCAGCGCTTCCCTTCGCGCTTGAGCAGCGCCACCCGCCGCTCCTGCTCCTCGATCTGGTCGATCTCGCGCGTGAAATCGGCGATGCGGGCGCGTTCCTGTTCGACGATCTCAGCGGGCGCGTTCGCGACGAAATTCTGGTTGGCCAGCTTTGCTTCACACTTCGTCAGCTCCTGGCGCGCCTTGCCTTGCGCTTCGCAAGACGCGCGAGCTCGGCGTCGGGATCGTCGATCAGGCTCGTGAGCGGCGCGTGGATCGTATGGCCGTCGATCAATCTGCATGGCGGTCGGCGGCAGTGCGCCCTCATCCGTGATTCTCTGAATCTCCGAGACGTTCGCCAGGAAGCGAATCAGTTCGGCGTGTCGCCGCAATCGACGCTCCACTCGCTTGACGTCGGCGTGCTCACGTAGAGCGGCATCTGCCGCGAGCGCGGCACGTCCAGCTGACCGCGGATCTGTCGTGCGCCGAGGATGACGGCCTTGATCGGCGCGATCGCGCGCTCGGCCGCTTCATCGCTGCGCGAAGTCTTCCCGACGCGGATACGGCTGCAACATGATCGTCGGCCCGCGGCGCCCGGCGAGCGGCGCGGCCGCCCGCCAGATTTCTTCCGTGATGAACGGCATCAGCGGATGCAGCAGACGCAGATACGCTTCGAGCACTTGAGCGAGCGTGTTGCGCGTCCGCGCGCTTCTGCGGCGTCCGTAGACGTGGTCCGACTGCAACGTCGGCTTCGACAGCTCCAGATACCAGTCGCAGTACTCGTACCACGCGAACTCGTACAGCGCCTGGGCGGCGAGATCGAAGCGATATTCCGCAAGCCGCGCGCGTACGGCCTCAATTGTTGCGCCGAGGCGTGAGCGGATCCAGCGGTCCGGCAATCGAATAGTCAGTCGGCGCCGGCTGCCGTGCTCTCGACGCCTTCGAGATTCATCAGCACGTACCGCGCGGCGTTCCAGAGCTTGTTGCAGAAGTTCTTGTACCCGTCGACGCGACCCAGATCGAAACGGATGTCGCGGCCCATGGTCGCGAGCGCGCAGAAGGTGAACCGCAGCGCGTCCGTGCCATAGGCAGGAATGCCGGCCGGAAATTGCTTGCGCGTGTTCTTCTCGATTCTTCTCCCTCAAGTGAGGTTGCATCAGTCCGCTGCGTGCGCTTCGCGACCAGGGCCTCGAGCTCGATGCCGTCGATGAGATCGAGCGGATCGATGATGTTGCCCTTCGACTTCGACATCTTGTCGCCATGCTCGTCGCGAATGAGCCCTGTGATGTACACCTCGCGAAACGGTACGTCGCCGACGAACTTCAGTCCCATCATGATCATCCGTGCGACCCAGAAGAAAATGATGTCGAAGCCTGTAACGAGCACGCTCGTCGGATAGAACGTTCTGAGCTCGGGCGTCTCCGCCGGCCAGCCGAGCGTCGAGAAAGGCCACAACGCGGAGGAGAACCACGTGTCGAGGACATCCTCATCGCGCTGAGCGGCGCCTCGCGGCCGAGTTTCGCGCGCGCCTGCGCTTGCGCGTCCGCTTCGGTGCGCGCAACGTAGATGTTCCCCTGATCGTCGTACCATGCGGGGACCTGGTGACCCCACCAGAGCTGCCGGCTGATGCACCAGTCCTGAATGTTCCGCATCCACTGGAAGTACGTTTTCGCCCAGGCGTCGGGCACGAAGCGGATGCGGCCGTCCTCGACCGCCTTGATGGCGGGCTCGGCGAGCGGCGCGATGCGGACGTACCACTGATCGGTGAGCCAGGGTTCCAGCACGGCGCCGCTGCGATCGCCCCGCGGCACGGGCAGGGTATGCGGCTCGATCTTCTCGACGAGGCCGAGCGCTTCGAAATCGGCGACGACGAGCTTGCGCGCCTCGAAGCGATCGAGCCCGCGATACCGGGCCGGGACTTCATCGTTCAGCGTCGCATTCGCATCGAGGATATTGATGAGCGGCAAGGCATGACGCTTGCCGAGTTCGTAGTCGTTGAAGTCGTGGCCAGGCGTGATCTTGACGCAACCGGAGCCAAACGCAGGATCCACATAGTCATCGGCGACGATCGGGATCAGCCGATCGGCGAGGGGGAGTCGAATCTGTTTACCGACCAGATGCCGGTATCGCTCATCGTCGGGATGAACGGCGACCGCGGTGTCGCCCAGCATCGTCTCCGGACGGGTCGTCGCAACGACGAGATGACCCGAGCCGTCGGCGAGCGGATAACGCAAATGCCAGAGTTGACCGGCCTCGGGCTCGGCCAGCACTTCGAGATCGGACAGCGCTGTGTGCAGGACGGGGTCCCAGTTCACGAGCCGCTTGCCGCGATAGATGAGGCCGTCTTCGTACAAGCGGACGAACACTTCGGTGACTGCTCGCGACAGGTCCGGGTCCATCGTGAAGCGATCGCGCGACCAGTCGACCGAGTTGCCGAGCCGGCGTTCCTGTCGCGAAATCGTATCGCCGGATTGCGCCTTCCATTCCCACACGCGTTTGACGAACGCGTCACGACCGATGTCGCGGCGATGGAGTCCTTCCGCGTTGAGCTGGCGCTCGACGACCATCTGCGTCGCGATGCCCGCGTGATCCGTGCCGGGTTGCCACAGCGACCTGTCGCCCAGCATGCGATGCAGCCTCGTCAACGCGTCCATCAGCGTGTGCTGGAACGCATGTCCCATGTGCAGGGTCCCCGTCACGTTCGGGGGCGGAATAACGATGCAGTAGGGCTGACCCTCAGCGGACGGCGCAAACCAGCCGTTCGCCTCCCACTCCCGGTAGATGCGCTGCTCGATGTCTTTCGGGTCGTAGGTCTTTTCCATGGCGAACGAACTGGCTGGGACTGGAAAGGGGGGCGGGCGATTATAACGGGGGGAGAAGCGGTTAGCGGTTAGTCAGGACCGGATGGACGAATGGAGCCTGTTCATGGCATGTCGCCAAGATTCTGATTCTCGCCGTTCTGCACGAGAAGGGCGGGCCCGTCCGCGCTAATGCGTTCTGACTAACCGCTAACCGCTAACCGCCAACCGCTTCTGCATCGGTATGATCGAAGCTCTGAACCCGAGAGGCGCCGGATCGGTGAGCGACGAGCGATTCAGGTATTTCCTGCGAGTGCGCTACGGCGAGTGCGACGCGCAGAAAGTCGTATTCAATGCACGCTATGCGGACTACGTCGATCTCGCCGCTGCGGAGTTCTTTCGCTCACTGGGATATGAGAAGGAGATCCAGACGGCGGAGCTCGATTATCAGCTCGTCAGGCAAACCACCGAATGGCGCGCGCCGGCGCGTTACGACCAGGTGCTGGAGGTCTCCGTCGCGACCAGACATCTGGGGAATACGTCGTTCACGCTGCAGACGGAGTTTCGCATCGCAGGCGAGGAGCGCGTGATCGCGACCACTGAAACGGTATACGTGCACGTCGATACGCATACGCTGACCAAGGCGCCGCTCCCGCCGCGACTGCGCGACGCCCTGGCGCGCGGCGCGCCGGGCGTCTCCGTGGATCACGCGGCCTACCTGAGTAGCGGTTAGCGGTTGGCGGTTAGCGGTTAGTTCGGAAAAGCGTGTCTCGCGTGAATCCCCGCGCTGGGACCGCCACGCAAGTCATCGTCTCTGATCTAACCGCCAACCGCTAACCGCTTCTTTGGAGTCACAGGTTGTGCGTCTCCAGCACGCAGTCCTGCTCACGATATTGCTTATAGCGCTCACGCGCGCTGCGCTTGCGCTCGGGATCGACGTCGACGATTTCCGCGATGCGCTCGTACTGTCCGAGGTCGGCCGGCACGAGTTCAGTCAGGTTGATCAGCAGCCGTCGGTGCGTCGCCGGCGCTGACTCGTGGCCCAGCATGATCATCACGCGGTCGTGAGACGCCGGCGCTCCTGAGAAAATCTCATGCGGCAGGAAGCTCCGGTCGTTGAATGTCCACAGGAGATCGTCCAGCCGTTGTGCTTCCGCCGCGCTTGCCGTCTGCAGGTAGACGCGCTCGCCTCGCTCCACCGCCGCTTCGGCGAGTCGACACGCGTACCGCAGCCGCGCATCGGGAGCGTCCTCGGCCAGGACGTAGAAATCGACCCGGCTCACCACGCTCACCTATTAATGAGGTAGTCGACGAGCAGGGGCACGGGGCGACCGGTGCTCCCTTTGTTCGCGCCGCTCAGATAGGCGGTGCCCGCTATATCGAGATGCGCCCATTTCAGGCCGTCGGTGAACTTGGCGAGAAAGCAGGCGGCTGTGATGGCCCCGCCTTCCCGACCCGCGACGTTCGCGAAGTCGGCGAAATTGCTCTTCAGCAGGTCGCCGTATTCCTCACCGATCGGCATATGCCAGGCGCGATCCTCCGAACGCTGGCCCGCCTCCAGCAGCGCCTCGGCGAGGTCGTCGTCATTGCTGAACAGGCCGGTGAAATTGTTGCCGAGCGCGATCACGCAGGCGCCTGTGAGCGTCGCTATGTCGATCATGACGTCGGGTTTGAAGCGGCGTGCATAGGTGATGGCGTCGCACAGAATGAGGCGGCCCTCGGCGTCAGTGTTCAGCACTTCAATCGTCTGGCCGGACATGCTCTTTACGATGTCGCCCGGCTTGGTTGCGCGGCCGCTCGGCATGTTCTCGCACGCCGGTATGACGCCGATCAGGTTGATCGGCAACTTGAGCTGCGCCACCGCCCTGAACGTTCCGAGGACGCTCGCGCCGCCGCTCATATCGAACTTCATCTCGTCCATGGCGGCCGGCGGCTTGAGCGAAATGCCGCCCGTGTCGAACGTCACCGCCTTGCCGATGAGCGCGGTCGGGGCCTGCGAGCGCGGCGCGCCGTAGTACTCGAGCACAATGAGGTACGCCGGTTCCTCCGTGCCGTTGGTAACCGACAGGAAGGAGCCCATCCCGAGACGCCGGCATTCCGTTTCGTTCAGCGCGCGGACGCGAATGCTGCGGTTATCCTTCGCCAGCGTCTTTGCGGCCCTCGCAAGATAGGCCGGCGTGCAGACGCTCGCAGGCTGGTTCGCCAGGTCGCGCATCAACGACATGCCCGCAATGACGCCTTCGGCGTGGGTTATGCCGCGTTCCATCGCGCTGCGGTCGCCGCGGCTGGCTGCCGCCATCCCGAAGCGCGTGAGCGTGGACTTCGGGCGCTTGTCGTTCGTCTTGTGATGGGGAATTCGGTACTGCGAATTCGCAATGACCTCCACACCCGTACGCGCGAGCGCATAGGCGTCGGCGTCGCCGATCGTTTCCAGGCTCAGGTAGCTCACTGCATTGCGGGCGCCTGTGCGAGCAAGCATTGCGACGGCGGAGGCGAGGGCCTTGCGATACTGCTTGCGCTTGAACGCTCCGCGCGCGCCGAGTCCGATCACAATCACGCGATCGCACGGGGCGCCGGTCAGATCCGCCAGCAGGACAGCGTCGCCCGCCTTGCCGCGCAAGTCGCCGCGCTTGACCAGGCGTGCGATCCGCCCGCCAATGCGACGGTCGAGGTCTTCAGCGGCGGCAGACAGCACGCCTTTGTCGTACACGCCGACGATCGCGCAGTCGGTGCGCTGACGGGAGGCGGATGCGGTGCTGACGAAATATTCCATGAGACTTCCTCGCAAGAAATCGCTTCCGGATGTGTTTACGAAGGCAGACCGCGTCGCTTAAGTTACGCGCTGCAGCGTTTTGGGACGGCGTTGAAAGCGCCGTAGTCTACTCCAACGTCGTCGCCCGCCGTCCATGCGGATGAGGTCTCGTTCTGCGCTTGCTTGATCGCTACATCTTTCGCGAGGTCGCGGCGACCTGGCTCGCCGTGAGCGGCGTGCTGCTTGTGATTCTGGTGTCGAATCAGCTCGCGCGCGTGCTGACGCAGGCGGCGGCGAACGACTTCCCGCGCGGCGTGGTGCTTGCTCTGATCGGCCTCACTTCCGCCGGATACCTGTCGGTCGTCGTCCCGATTGGTTTCTTCCTCGCTATCCTGCTGGCGCTCGGGCGCCTGTACCACGAAAGCGAAATGGCGGCGATCCAGTCCTGCGGCGTCGGACCGGCGGGCCTGTATCGCCCGATCGCGCTGCTCGGCGCGGCAATCTTCGGCCTTCTTGTCTGGTTGTCGTTCTGGGGGATTCCTGGCGCGACCGCTCGCGCGAAGGAGTTGCGTGCTGAAGCGCTGCGCGATGCGCAGTTCGGCTCGCTCGAGCCCGGCCGTTTTCGCACGTTCGCCGGCGGCCGCGTGGTCTTCTACGCCGAACGCGTGGACGACAACAAGATCCTGCACAACGTGCATGTGTTCGTCGAGCGACCGGCGGAGAAAGCCCAGGGCAAGTCTGGCGATGCGGTTGCATCATCCAGATCCGACGACGCCGACAAGCTCGAAATCTGGGTGGCGACCCGCGCAGAGCAGCGCGGCGCCGGACAGGCCGAACAGACGTTCGTGCTCTACGACGGCGAGCGCTACGAAGGGTCTCCGGGAAGCGGCGAGTTTCGCATCATCGAATTTGCCGAGGGCGGCATCCCGATTCGACTCGGCGAAATCGCCGGGGGTCCCGCCGACGCCGAGATGAAGCCCACACGGGCGTTGCTGGCCTCAGACGAGCCGAAGGACCGCGCCGAGTTGCAGTGGCGGATGTCGACGCCGCTCCTTGCGATGATTCTGATGGTGCTTGCCGTGCCGCTCGCGAGATTGCGTCCGCGCCAGGGCCGGTTCGGCCGCATCGGCGTCGCGATCCTTGCGTTCTTTCTCTATTACCAGATGCTGGTGGCCGCGCGCACCTGGGTCGAGAACGACGTCGTTCCGTCGTTCCTGGGGTTGTGGTGGGTGCATGGCGTTGCGCTAGGCGTCGCACTCGCACTGCTCCTGCGCGAAAGTCCCCCGACGCGCATTCGGGTCGCATCGGAGCCGGCATGACTTCCGTACTCGGCCGCTATCTGATTCGCGCGATCCTGGGACACGCGCTGCTCGTGATGCTGGTGCTGCTCGCGCTGACCGGCCTCTACCTCTTCATCACGCAGCAGGATGAAATCGGCATCGGGACGTACACGCTCGAA
Organism: uncultured Gammaproteobacteria bacterium; assembly: GCA_963723505.1. Classification (GTDB taxonomy): domain Bacteria; phylum Pseudomonadota; class Gammaproteobacteria; order Steroidobacterales; family Steroidobacteraceae; genus Steroidobacter. The sequence goes on along the minus strand of CAVRQU010000003.1, from coordinate 166,171 downwards.
GATGCGTTGCTGTACGTAGCCCTGACGCTGCCGCAGTACGCATTCGATCTCCTGCCCATCGCCACGCTGATTGGCGCGCTGCTTGCGCTGGGCAATCTGGCGCGTTCGATGGAGCTGATCGTCGTGCGTGCGGCGGGCGTGTCGCCGTTCAGAATCGGAGTATGGGTCGCAGGCGCGGGCCTGATCCTCATGGCGCTGACCGGCACGATCGGGGAGTTCGTGGCGCCGCCGCTGGAGCGTTACGGGCGGCAGATGAAGACGTTCGCAAAGTTCCAGGACTACAGCATGGCGGGCAATCGCAGCGCCTGGGCGAAGGATGGCGACACCATCATCTCTGTGCGGCGGCAGTCGGCGGACAATCAGTACGGCGGCGTCTACGTGTTTCACTTCGATCCGCAGCGACGCCTGCGCAGCGTCGGACGCGCCAACAGCGCACGCATCGAGGCGGACAATCGCTGGCGGCTCGACAATTACCGGGAATCGGGTTTCGAAGGACAGCGCGTGGTTCCGCGCCGCGCCGCTTCGGCGGAACTGCAGACAAATATCTCGCAGGAGTTCCTCGGGCTCGCGGCCGTGAATCCCGAATCGCTGCCCTTGCGCGACCTGTGGCGCTATGTGCGCCACCTGCGCGCGAACGGCCTGGATGCGCGCCAGCACGAAACTGCGTTCTGGGCGCGCATCGCGCGCACCGTCGCCGTCGCGATCATCGTCGTGCTGGCTGTGCCGTTTGCGTTCGGTCCGATGCGATCGGCGGGAACCGGCGCGCGCACCGTCGTCGGAGTCATGATCGGCGTGGTGTTCTTCCTGCTCGCGAGAATGCTGGAGAGCGGCGGCGCCGTGTTCGACATGCCGCCGATCATCGTTGCATGGGCGCCGACGGCGTTGCTGGCGCTCATCACGACGATCGCCGTCGCGCGAGTGCGCTGACATGTCCGGCGATGCGGCGCTCACATCCGCCGGGATAGGACGCCGCTTCGGGGCCATGCTGTACGACAGCCTCATCCTCGTCGGCATTCTCATTGTTGCGACGTTTCCCTTCCTGCCCTTTCTGCACGGCAAGGTGCTCGTGCCGCGCGAAGTCGGCGCGCTCGCTTACCTCTACTGGCTCTGGGAATTGGTCCTCGTGACTGCGTTCTTCGTCTTCTTCTGGACCAGGCGCGGTCAAACGCTCGGCATGCTGGCCTGGCGTCTGCGAATTCAGCGTGCAGACGGCGGCGACGTCAGCTGGCGGGATGCGATCAGGAGACTCGCTCTCGTCGCGGCGCTCCTGATCCCGGCGCCGGCCGGCTATCAGCTGATATGGCGCGAGTGGAGCGATGCGGACGCGCGGACCCTTGCGACTGCGGTCGCGCTGTTGCCGTTCCTCACCGCGTACTTCTGGATCCGGATCGATCGCGATCGGCTCGCGTGGCACGATCGCTGGAGCGGCACGCGAGTGATCGTGACGCCCAAACGTCGCCGAGCCGCATAAGATTTGCCTGAAACCGCTGGCCTCGCGAACGCAGGCGCCGTCCGGATGTCAGGAAAGCGCCGGACCCGATCTTCTGATCGCTTCAGCTGGCCGGCAACAACTGATCAAGCGGCTTGAAGATCTGCTCGTACTTGTACGACGGTATCTCGTACACCCAGCCCGCGAGGCGGTCACTCGCCGCCTTCGCTTCCTCTGCGGCGTTCGGGGCCTTCGGCTCGGCGGGCTTGGATGCCGGTTTCGCGTCCTCTGCGCTCGTCTTGTCGTCTGTGGGCGTCGTCGCAACCTTGAAACGCTCGGCAAGCTGCGCGTCGTAAGACGTCTTCACCGCAACAAAGCGCTTGTCGTCCCGATTCCAGCCGTCGAGTTGCACCACGAGCCCGTCAAACGTGCTGAAGGTCGCCTGCGCGTCCGGCGCCTGCCCCTCGAATGCGCTTGCCGCCTGGACGTCGGCGAGCGTCAGCCCGCTCAACGCCGTCGAGAAACCATTCGCTGCAGAAGGGGAGCTGAGCTTCTTCCCCTTCGGCAGATTCGCAACGCTGAAGCCTGCGTCGGCGCGGCTCTCTTTCGCAGCCGTATAGGTCTTCTTGCCCTTGATGCTGACGCTAGCCGACTGCACGCGATCGGCCGAGACCTCCAGGATGTCCTTGCGCAGCCACGCGTCCGGCGTCGCCGATGCATCGATACTGCCGTCGACCAGCCAGCTCTGCGCCTCGCCGGCCCGTCGAACATAGTGGGATTCACCCCCCACGCCCGACTTGCCCACGAGCAGGTTTACGGGCGTCTGCTGACCCGTCAACTCGAGGCGCACGCCCGCCGCGGCCGAATCCTTGATGTCCTCAACCCCGAGGCTCTTGTAACTGGCCGGGTTCGACGTCTTCTCTTCGTACACCTTTGCATCAGCAAGGCTGCGCAGCAGCTTGCGCAGCCTGGATTCGTCCGCCGGGTAGCCGGCGCGCTCGCTCACGCCCCAGCCGCCGTTCTGACGCATGAGCTCGACTGCACGCACGTCGCCAGCCTTGTAGATACCCACGCTCTTCACGGCGTCCAGCTGCTGCTTCAGTTCCGGGTAAAGCGCGGCGCGTTCCTGAACCGCGACGGTCGAGGCCTGACGAGTCGCGAGCCACACCCCCGCGCCGATGGCGATCAGCGCCGCAACGATCAGAGTGAGAAGTCTTCTGGAAGTCATCGGGAGGTTCCTCAACCGGTCCGGGCCGCGGCGCGTCCGGCGCGCAAACGACGGCGGCGCGCGACAGCGAGCAGAATGGCGCCCACCGCCAGCAGCGCCGGGACGAGAGCGATGTTCAACATCTTCAGGGTCGTTCCGAGGCGTTCAATCTCGACATCGAGACTGCGTCGCACGTCGCGCAGATCCTTGCGAATGCGCACGCGCTCCTGCTGGAACCGCTGCAGCTCCGCCTGCTGCTCGGGCGAGAGCGACAGCGAACCTTCGTTGGTGCGGCCCGACTCGAGCGCTGAGAGTTTCTGCTCGGTATCGCGCAGCTCCTGATCGAGCTCTTTCTCCTTCGCCCGCAGCTGATCGTCAGCCTGACGTCGCAACTCCTCAACTCGCGTGAACGGGCGGAAGAAGCTCTGACGACCGCGAATGCTGATGAGATCGCTGCTGCCGGAGAGGTTGTCCACGGCGTTGGCGACGAAGTCGCCGTTGTTGGCCCACGCGACGGCGAATCGCTGTCCGAACACGTTCTGCGTGCGCACCCACAGGGGATCCGCGAGCAGATCGGAATCTGCGACGATGATCAGATTCGCGTCTTCAGTGGATTCCGCCCTGTGCTCAGCGGCGGGCGCCGCGCCCTCTCCGCCAGGCTTGCCCTGGGGATACGCCGACTTGAGTTTGCCGCTGATGCGCGCCGCAACTGCATAGCGCTCGCCGGTCGCCTTGAAGTCATCGAGCAGCGCGCCGCTGTCGGGCAGGAACGCCAGACGAGCGGCGGGCAGAAGAGCGGCATTCGTGCTCGACTGAATGAGCGGTTCGAAGGCGACCGTTGCGCCGTCCTTCTTTTTCAGGGCGCCTGCGGTCATGACGTTGATGGAATCGAGCGTGGACGTCACCACGTCCTTTGCATCCATGCTCGCGCGATTGAAACCGATGATGGCGATGTGCTGCGACGGCGTTTCGCCCTGGCGCAGCGCGACCGTGAGCCCGAGTTCGCGATCGCCGACGACCTGCGATGGATCGAAGCTCACGCCCCACGCGTCAAGCAGAGGTCCGAGCGAGGAGGAGCGCGGCGCCATCGGTCCGCCCATCTGCGCCGCCGCCGGATCGTTCTCGGATTGAGGATCGACAAAAGCAAGCAGCTTGCCGCCACGCATGACGAACTGGTCGACGGCGTACAGTGTCTGCGGCGAGAGATCCTTCGGATGAACCAGCAGCAGGGCGTCCACGTCATCCTCGATCTTCTGGATGTCGCCCGAGAGCGGGCGAACGTCCGCCGTATCACGCAACTGCGCGATGCTCGCCCAGCCCTCCTGCATGCGGCCCGTCATCTGATCAAAGGATGCATCAACCGGCAGACCGGCCAGCAAGCCCACCACCGGGCGCTTGGGATTGCTCAGCCGATGGACGAGGCTCGCAATGTCGTACTCGAGAAATTCTTCCTTGTCCGGCTGGAAGAACTGAATCACTTCGCGGCCGTCCGTCGAGTTCGTGCCGGCCAACCCGAAGTAGAGCGATTCACCGCTCGCGCCGAGCGGCGCAGCTGCGAGTCCGAACTCCGCAGCGCGGTCCTCGTCTTCCGAGAACGGCTTCGGATCGATGACCGACAGCCGCAGCTTTCCCTTCGAGCGTTGCTCCATCTCCTCCAGCAGCTCGCGCACGCGCTGCGCGTAGGCGCGCAGGGGCGGCGACTGGCTGCTTGCTTCCTGCGAGAAGAAGAAATACAGGTTGATGGGCTCGGCGAGCGAACTGACGATGCGTTGCGTGCCGGGCGCGATCGAATAGAGCTTGCTCTCGGTAAGATCGATGCGCGCGCCGCGCAACACGAACGTGATGAGAATCGTCACGCCGATGAACAGCACGGCGAGTGCGATGAGCGCCGTAGCGCCGTAGACTTTTCTGCCGGCGTGCTTCATGCCGGCCTCGTTCGTTTGGGTCGTCATGTCAGTCGGCCTTCTTCATGTCGAGTACGATCGCGTTGGCGGCGAGCCAGGCGGCGATCAGCACGGCGAAATAGATCAAGTCGCGAATATCGATCACGCCCTTCGAGATCGAGCTGAAGTGCGTAAGGAACGACAGCGAGGCGATCGCATCGACCACCGCCTGCGGCGCCCAGCCTTCGAACAGTCCGAGCACCAGCGCGAAGCCTGAGAGCAGAAAGCCGAAGCAGATGACCACGGTGAAGATGAACGCGATCACCTGATTGCGCGTCGCCGCCGACAGGCACGCGCCGATGGCGAGAAAACCGCCGGCCATGAGAAAGCTGCCGACGTACGCAGCGAGAATCGCGCCGTTGTCAGGATCGCCCAGATAGTTCACGGTGATCCATATCGGAAATGTGAGGGCGAGCGCCAGACCCGCGAAAGCCCATGCCGCGAGGTATTTGCCGATCACCGCCTGCAACGTCGTCACGGGCAGCGTCATCAGCAGCTCGATGCTTCCGGATTTGCGCTCCTCCGCCCAGAGCCGCATGGACAACGCGGGAATCAGGAACAGATACAACCACGGGTGATAGTTGAAGAACGGCGTCAGATCCGCCTGACCGCGCTCATAAAAGCCGCCCAGATAGAACGCAAACGCGCCGGCGAGCACCAGGAAGATGACGATGAAAACGAACGCGAGCGGGGTCGCGAAGTAGCTGGCGAACTCGCGCCGGAAAATCACCGCGACGTTACGCATGGGCGGCCTCCTGCTTCGCGCCGGTAGTGATCTGTCGAAACACGTCATCGAGCCTGCCGGACGGGGCGCGCGACGCGAGGCCCTTCGGCGTGTCGTCGGCGAGTATCCGTCCGTTCGCGATGATGATGGCGCGATTGCACACGGCGTCGACCTCTTCGAGGATGTGAGTGGAGATGACGATGATCTTGTCCTTCGCCATCGCGCTGATCAGCGTGCGGACCTCGTGCTTCTGATTGGGATCGAGGCCGTCCGTAGGCTCATCGAGGATCAGCACTTGCGGATCATGCACCAGAGCCTGCGCGAGGCCGACGCGTCGCTTGAAGCCTTTGGACAGCGTCTCGATGGCTTGCTCGAGTACGATCGAGAGATGCAGGCGTTCGATCACGTCATTGAGGCGCGTGCGGCGCTTCTCGGCGACGAGTCCCCGGATGTCCGCGATGAAGTCGAGGAAGTTGCGCACCGTCATTTCTGCGTAGTTCGGCGCCCCTTCGGGGAGATAGCCCATGCATGTCTTGGCCGCGAGAGGTGCGCTTTCGAGGTCGTGACCGCAGACCCGCACGCGTCCCGAAGTCGGCGCGAGAAAGCCGGTAATCACCTTCATGGTCGTGGACTTGCCGGCCCCGTTGGGTCCGAGGAATCCCAGCACCTCCCCTGGCCTGACCTCGAACGTAACGTCGTCCACGGCAGTCAGCGCGCCGTAGCGCTTCGACAGATGGCTGATCTCAATCATGGTGTTGATGCGCCTTCGCGAAAGTGTTCTTCAGACTGCACGTCCGCGCGGCGGTTCCGGTCGGAACCCTCCGCTTCTGCGTGCAGGCGAACTCCTGCCCAGTCACTTATGTTGTGGCGACATGTGCGCCGGAGCCTCGGCGCCCGGGAGAAACGTCTCGTCAGTCTCGGGCGAGCTCTGGCAGGAGAGGGCGGCGATTCTGGTCTGGCGCAGTTGTGATTTTCAAGCCGCGTTACGAAGCCTTAATGGACAGGCAAGACGGTTCGGGTATCGGCGGTCGGCCGATCGACGCGCTCGCGGCCGGTCTTAGATCCTTACGAAACTGCGGAAAACCTCTGCTGATGGTCGTTGTGTTGCGAAGCAGCATGCTCTGTATTTGGCATCGCTAAATGACGTCCTGCAGTCGTTGGCTGTAAGCGACTAAGGTATTGTTATTGCACAGATTGCTGGCGAGCTGAGCCACGTTCGGGATGCCGCCCAGACTCGAATCCCCCTGACTGGCCGCGGTTGTCTGCAAAGCGCCCGGCCCCTTTTTTGACGCCTAACCTGCCGCGGCCTTCTCTTCGATTTCCGCCTTGTGTGATCGCAGGACCTTTCTTATTTCCGCCGCCGACGGACGATCGGCGATGCGGGCGATCAGCTCCGCGAGTTCATGCCACGGCTTGCCCCATTTCAGCAGGCGAATCGCGTCCGCGATGATCTTGCCCTTCAGGTCGGGGGTCAGAGCGGTCTTGGCGGGTGGACTCGGCTGAGCCGCCGGGGCGGCTGCGCGTGCAGGCGATCTGACCGTCTCGATGCGCGGTTTTGATTCGACCGATGGAGCAATTCTTGGCGGCGCCTGGGGCTTGAGGCGCGGCATCTCACGGGTCGTCTCGTCGACTGCCGGGCGGATGCGCGCCGGGCCCGATTTGCTGACCGTCGGCGCCTCGATCGTCTGACTTGCGCTCGATGAGGGTGCGGCGCTCGCGCCGTCGGCCAGTGGAATGAAACGCTGAATGTGCTGAATGCCGACGAGGTTCGCGAGGAAGGCCATGAGCTCAAGGGACTCGGAGAACTTGCCGTCGCCCATCGCCTGGCGATTCTCGACGTGCGACTTCAACTCGAGAACCTTCTGACGCGCGACTTCGAGCACCCAGCGAGTCGGACGATCGTGCTTCGGCCAGGCTTGCGCACGGGCGTACGCAGCGTCGCTCAGCTCGACGTATTTCAGATGAAGGTCGATGCTCGCGAGCCACTTGTCAATCAACTCCGAGATGCGTCGATCCGCAGGCGTCATGTGGGCTCCGGGTCCGGTGCGCACATTATGCACAGGAGCCAGCGCGGACGGATAGGGTTACTGAGAAGCGCGGCGTGGCTTCAGTGAGCGGATGGCGGGCCCAGGGCGTTCAGCTGCTCGAAGAAGGCGCTCCGAGGCGCTGGATTGCGCCCTTCGGCCAGCGCTCGCTGTCCAAAATCGCTCCCGGCGATTTTGTCGAACCCTACGAGGGTTCTCATCGGCGCGAGCGGTTCGCTCGCGCCGCGCAAGATGGCGCTCCCAGAGGGATATGCGCGAGCCCATCCCTGGATCGCGCCCTTCGGGCCAGCGGTCGCTGTCCAAAATCGCTCCCGGCGATTTTGTCGAACCCTCTACGAGGGTTCTCATACCCTGTGACCGGATCCTTCGCTGCGCTCAGGATGGCGCTCCCAGAGGGATTCGAACCCTCGTACCAGCCTTGAGAGGGCTGTGTCCTGGGCCTCTAGACGATGGGAGCGGAGAGCGCAATGCCGGTCGAACGCCGGTGAGGATCGTGCGGTATTATACGGCGCGCTTTTTTCGGCTCAAGCGGCGTGTGCTATTGAAAGACAGCAATTTCTCATTCGAATCGGACGCTGACATCGGCCCGAGGGTCGTCACGCGTGATCAGCATCCGATCTCGCGCGCCAATATCTCGTCGAACGCGCTCAAAGTTCTGTATCGACTCAAGGAGGCAGGCTTTCAGGCCTTTCTCGTAGGCGGCGCCGTCCGCGATCTGCTGCTCGGACTGAACCCCGAAGGACTTCGATGTCGCGACGAACGCTCATCCGGATCAGGTGAAGCAGTTGTTTCGCAATTGCAGGCTGATCGGTCGACGTTTTCATCTCGCGCATGTCCGCTTCGGCTACGAGATCATCGAAGTCGCCACGTTTCGCGCCGCGCACACGACAATGGATGAGGACAATAGCGTGGACGAGGCCGGACATCGCGTGCTCGATGAACGCGGCCGCATTCTCCGCGACAACTTGTATGGAACGATTGAGGAAGACGTCTGGCGTCGTGACTTCACGGCGAACGCGCTCTACTACAACATCGAAGACTTCTCGGTGTGGGATTACGTCGGCGGTTTCGACGACGCCGCAGCAAGAGTCCTGCGGCTGATCGGCGACCCGGAAACGCGCTATCGCGAAGACCCCGTGCGGATGCTGCGCGCCGTGCGTTTCGCGGCGAAGCTGGGATTCAGCATCCATCCGGACACCGCCGCGCCGATACCGAAGCTGGCATGGATGCTCGACGCCGTGCCGCCTGCGCGGCTCTTCGATGAAATCAACAAAATGTTTCTCGCGGGCAGCGCCCGCAATACGTTCGACTTGCTGTATCGAATGGGACTGCTCGAGCATCTGTTCCCCGACCTTGCGAGCAGTGATCCACGAAGCGCCGGACAGCACGGCGGTGCAGGTCTTGCGCGTCGGATTGCAGGGTACGGACGAGCGCGTGCTCGCCGAGAAATCCGTGACCCCCACCTTTCTGTTCGCGGTGCTGCTGTGGCCGGCGATTCAGCAGGCCTACAGCCGCGAGCCGCCCTCCGAAGGCGCCGAAGCTCAGCACCTGCTTGCGCTTTGTGAGCGCGTCACTGCGCGTCAGCAGGCGCGGGTCGCGATTCCGAAACGGTTCACGCTGCCGCTGCGTGAGATCGTCGGACTGCAGCCGCGCTTCGAGCGTCGTGACGGCCGACGTGCGCTGCGTCTGCTGGATCACCCGCGCTTTCGAGCTGGGTACGACTTTCTGTTGCTGCGCGCCGCTGCGGGCGAAGCCGATGCAGAGTTGGCCCAATGGTGGACGGACATTCAACCGCTCTCGGCGGACGAGCGGATTGCGCTCGTAGAACAGACAGACGGCGCGCCGCGGACGACGCCTGCTGGTCCGCGCCGGCGTAGACGTCGGCGCCGGCGTGCGCCGCCTGCGTGAGCGTGAACGCGAGTCTCTGGACGCCGGCCTACATTGCGATCGGCAGCAATCTCGATGGTCCGGTTGCGCAGGTCGAGGCGGCGTTCGACGAGCTGACGTCGCTGCCGCGAATCGCGGCTTATCGCGCGTTCACGCCTGTACCGTTCCGCGCCGCTTGGGCCGCAGGACCAACCTGAATTCGTCAATGCCGCCGCCGGACTGCTGACGCAACTCACGGCGCGCGAACTGTTGCGAGCGCTGCAGGCGATCGAAGCGCGGATGGGACGTGCGACGCCCATCGTACGGTGGGGGGCGCGGCGCATCGATCTGGACCTGCTCGTCCACGGCGAGTCGCGGACTGATGACGACGATCTCACGATCCCGCATCGCGGCGTCCCGTCCCGCAACTTCGTCCTGTATCCTCTGTGCGATATTGCGCCGACGCTGCTCATCCCCGGACACGGACGAGCGAGCGTCCTGGCGAAGCGCGTGGGATCGAATGGTCTCGCAGCCATCAAGTGAACACCGCAGCGAGATCCATGGCAGAGAAATCCGCAGTCGCCACGCCGCACCGCCTTATTGTCGTGGAAGGACCGATCGGCGTCGGCAAGACCAGCCTGGCCCGACGTCTTGCGCGCAGTTTCGGCAGCGAGCTGATCCTGGAGCAGGCGGACGATAATCCTTTTCTCGAGCGTTTCTATCGCAATCCGCGCGCGGCGGCGCTGCAGACGCAATTGTTCTTTCTGTTTCAGCGGACGCGTCAGCTCGAAGACATTCGCCAGCACGACCTGTTCGACACAGTGCGCGTCGCGGACTACCTGCTCGACAAGGACCGGCTGTTTGCACGCCTCACGCTTGATGACGAGGAATTCGTTCTTTATGAGCAGGTGTACTCAAGGCTCGCGGTGGACGCTCCCGCGCCGGACCTCGTGATCTACCTGCAAGCGCCGATCGACGTGCTCCTCGAGCGCATCCAGCGCCGCGGCATTCGCTACGAGCAGAACATCGAGCGTGAGTATCTGGAAAAGCTGCAGGAGGCGTACGCGCGTTTCTTTCATGATTATGACGCCTCGCCCTTGCTGATCGTAAACGCAGCTCAGGCGGATTTCATATCGAACGATCGCGACTACACGCAATTGCTGGAGCAGGTTCAGCGCCTCCGTCGCGGGCGTCATTACTACAATCCGCTCAAGAGCGCGGTCTGATGAAAGAAGGGACTCGTGAATGGTGACTGGTCGGAGGCGTTCAGCCCTCGTGGGCGCAGCGCCATGACGGTAACTAGTCTCGTGACGTGTTGGAGCCATTCGCCCTCCTGAGTGGAGCGCCTGCGCCCATTCACTAATCACCAGTCACTTCCATGGCTCAGTTGATGTTTGCAGGACCCTCGGTCATTCTTTCCGTCCCCTGACGTTCAGTTCACTGGGCAGTACGCCGGCGAACCCATGTACAAGCAGCTGCAAGAGCGCTACGCGCCGCGACCGCCCGTCAACATTGCGACGCTGGAGCGCATGAAGGCGGAGGGCGAGAAGATCGCCGCCATCACTGCCTACGACTCGAGCTTTGCGACGCTGGTCGATGACGCGGGCGTCGATCTGGTGCTCGTCGGCGATTCGCTCGGTATGGTCATCCAGGGTCACGACACGACGGTGCCCGTCACGCTGCAGGACGTGATCTACCACTGTCGTGCGGTCGTAAAAGGCCTCTATCGCCCGTTTCTGATGGCGGACATGCCGTTCATGACCTACGCCTCGCGCGAGCAGGCGCTCGAGAACGCCGTCCGCCTGATGCAGGAGGGCGGCGCCAAGATGGTGAAGCTCGAGGGCGGCGGCGGGCAGGTCGAGATCGTGAAGTTTCTCGCCGAACACGATATCGCGGTGTGTGCGCACCTTGGGCTCAAGCCGCAATCGGTGCACAAGGTCGGCGGCTTTCGGGTTCAGGGTCGCGAAGAAGCTGCGGCCGAGCAGATGGTGCGCGACGCGAAGGCGCTGGAAGCGGCTGGCGCCGATATTGTTCTGCTGGAGTGCATTCCTGCCGCGCTGGGCGCACGGATCACGCAGGAGTTGCATGTGCCGGTGATCGGCATCGGCGCCGGGCCCGATACTGACGGCCAGATTCTCGTGCTGTACGACGTGCTCGACATTACGGCAGGACGCAAGCCGAAATTCTCGAAGAATTTCCTGACCGGACACGACAGCGCGCTGGAAGCAGTGAAGGCCTATACCGAAGCAGTGAAAACCAGGTCCTATCCGGCCGCTGAACATTGCTTCTGAGGCGCAGAGTTCCGCCATGAAAGTGATCACTCGCCCGGACGAGTTGCGGGATCTCGTCTCTGAGCGGCGTCGCAAGGCGGAGCGCATCGCCTTTGTGCCCACGATGGGAAATCTGCACGCGGGCCACGGCAGCCTCGTGAGTCGCGCGCGCAAGCTGGCTGACCTCGTCATCGTCAGCGTCTTCGTCAACCCGCTGCAATTTGGCCCGAATGAGGATTTTGCGGCCTATCCGCGCACGCCGGATGAAGATCGGGCTCTGCTCACGTCATTGGGCGTCGATGTGTTGTTTACGCCCGGCGTAGACGACATATACCCGCGCGGACAGGAGTCGACTGCTCGCGTACACGTGCCGGATCTCGAGGACATTCTCTGCGGCGCGTTCCGCCCAGGGCACTTCATGGGCGTCGCCACTGTTGTCACAAAACTCCTGAATCTGGTGCAGCCGGACGTCGCGTTGTTCGGCGAGAAGGACTACCAGCAACTCATGATCATCCGTCGCGCCGCGACCGATTTGTGCATGCCGATCGAGATCGTGGGCGTTCCTACCACACGTGAGATGGACGGCCTCGCGATGAGTTCGCGCAACCGGTATCTCACTCCCGAACAGCGCAAGGCGGCGCCCGCCATCTTCGCAGAGCTCGAAAAAGCGCGACGCGCGCTCGAATCAGGCGCTACGGACTTCGCTGCGATAGAAGAAGAGGGCGCCGCAGCTCTGCGACGCGCAGGTTTCAAACCTGACTACTTCGCAGTGCGAGACGCGGCCACGCTCGGCGGGCCGGACGATCAGTCGACCGGGCTGGTGGTGCTGACTGCGGCGCGCATCGGCCGCGCGCGCCTGATCGACAACGTCCGGGCTATGCCCGGGAAGCAGTTAGCGGTTAGCGGTTAGCGGTTGGCGTTGGTCCGACCAGCGGTCGCCACGCCGGCATGCTCGTCTCTTAGTCTCACTAACCGCTAACCGTCAACCGCTAACCGCTGCCCATGATGTTGTGCGAGCGCCCACTGCACGTGCTCGCGCACCAGCGCTGAAGGATGTTCGCGCCGCACATTCAAGGCGCTCAGCACTTCAGGCGACGTCGGCGCGTTGCCCAGAGCGACGGCGACATTGCGCAGCCAGCACTCATAGCCGATGCGTCGAATAGCGCTGCCTTCGGTGCGCGACAGAAACTCTTCCTCTGTCCACGAAAACAACTCTGTAAGCTTCGCGCTGTCGAGGCCATGGCGTGCGGTGAAGTCCGTCTCGCTCGTCATGCGCGCAAACTTGTTCCAGGGGCACACCAGCTGGCAATCATCGCAGCCGTAAATCCGGTTGCCGATCGCCCTGCGGAACTCTTCCGGAATGGCTTCGCGCAGCTCGATCGTCAGATAGGAGATGCACCGCGTCGCGTCGAGCTCGTAAGGGCCGACGATCGCCTGTGTCGGACACACGTCAATGCACGCGCGACACGAGCCGCAGTGATTGGTCGCGGGCGCGTCGACCGGGAGCGGCAGGTCGGTCAGGATTTCGCCAAGAAAGAACCAGGAGCCGGCGTTGCGGTTGATCAGATTCGTGTGCTTGCCGATCCAGCCCAGTCCGGCGTTGCGCGCGAACGCCTTCTCGAGAACCGGCCCGCTGTCGACGAACACGCGATGCGCAAGCGATGCGCTGTGCGCCTGAATACGCTCCGCCAGCAATGCGAGGCGCCTGCGCAGCAGTTTGTGGTAGTCGCGCCCGAGCGCGTATCGCGAGACGTAACCCAGCTCGGCGTCGTTCAGTACTTCTTCCGGGTCGCGTGACTGCGGCGGCAGATAGTCCATGCGGGCCGAAATCACCCGCAGCGTACCCGGGATCAGTTCCTGCGGACGGGCGCGTCGCACGCCGTGTCTTTTCATGTAGTGCATGGCGCCGTGCCGACCGTGCTCGAGCCAACGTAGCAGGCGCTCCTCGTCCGCAGGGATGTCGACGTTCGCAACGCCAATCTGCTGAAAGCCGAGTTCGACGCCCCAGCGGCGTATGAGCAAGGCCAGTTCGGCAAGGGAGTGAGTGGAGAATGCGGCGTCGGGCATGTCGAAAGCGCTCTGGGAGCCTCAGCATAAGCGCCATCCGATGAGCTCATCAGATTTCCAGAACCCGTCTTTCAACCAGTTACCTCGTTGAAAGCTCAGGGTGTCGAGCTGTGCAGAGCTTCCGTAGTTGCGGAGTATACGAGTGCGAGACGCCTCGAATCGCGCGGCTGTTTTGATAGTCTGTCGTCATGATTTCCCTGCCTCTCGCCGTGCATAGCGCCGCCCAGATGCGGGCGCTGGACCGCCATGCGATCGAGATCCTCAAGATTCCGTCGTACACGCTGATGACGCGGGCCGGAGCGGCGGCTCTGGCGGCGGTGCGCAGCGGCTGGCCGCTCGCAAAGCGACTGGTCGTCGTCTGCGGACCAGGCAACAACGGCGGCGATGGCTACGTGCTGGCGCGGCTGGCGCGGGAACGGCAATACGACGTCGCAGTGATCGCCGTCACCGATCCTGCGCAGCTCAAAGACGACGCCCGACGCGCATACGACGACTTCCGTGGGTCCGGGGGCGAGGCGCACTCATGGAATGAACAGCTTCTGCAAGGCGCGGATGTGATTGCTGACGCCATCTTCGGGACGGGGCTGACGCGAACCGTCGACGGCGCGATGGCGGATCGGATCGGCGCTGTCAACGCGAGCGCGGCGCCCGTGCTCGCCCTTGATATTCCGAGCGGCCTGCACGCCGATACCGGGCACGCGCTCGGCGCAGCGATTGTCGCCGACCGAACGATGACCTTCATCGGACTCAAGCTGGGGTTCTACCTGGGCGTCGGACCCGACCACACTGGCGACGTACTCTTCGACGGTCTTGGCGTGCCTCCCGGCGCGCTTGCATTCATTCAGCCGACAGCCTGGCGCATTGACGAGCACGCGATCGCTGCGGCGCTGCCGCGCAGGCGTCGCACGACTCATAAGGGCGCTCAGGGACGCGTGCTCATCATCGGCGGCGGCGTCGGCATGGCGGGCGCAGCGCGCATGGCCGGCGAAGCGGCGCTGCGAGTCGGGGCTGGTCTTGTAACGGTCGCAACCCATGCGCAGAACGTCGCTTCAATCGTGGGCGCCCGTCCGGAGCTGATCTGTCGCGGCGTCGAGCGGGTCGAAGATCTGCAGCCGTTGCTGGAGCGCGCAGACGTTGTCGCAGTCGGGCCGGGTCTGGGCCAGGACGAGTGGGCGAGGACGCTGTTCGACGCCGCATTGAGCAGCAACAAGCCCACAGTTATCGACGCCGATGGTTTGAACCTGCTCGCGCAGCGTCCGCGCGGGTCTCCGCAGTGGATCCTGACGCCTCATCCTGGCGAGGCCGCCCGCCTGCTGGACGCAACTATCGAGGAAGTTCAGGCGGACCGTCTCGGTTCGGCGCGCGCCATCGTTGAGCGTTATCTGGGAACGGTCGTGCTGAAGGGCGCCGGCACGATCGTAGCGAGCGGATGCGCTGCGCCGTTTATTTGCGATCGGGGCAATCCCGGCATGGCGACGGCGGGCATGGGCGATGTGCTCACTGGGGTGATCGCGGGCGTCGCCGGTCAGACTTCAGACATGATCTCTGCGGCGAAAGCAGGCGTGCTGGTGCACGCACTTGCTGGCGACCTGGCGGCGCGACGCGGTGAACGGGGCTTGTTGGCGTCCGATCTCTTCGAGCACTTGCCTGCATGCGTGAACCCGGGCGGGTCGCAGCGCCGGACCACGACGCGGAGCTCTCAGCGATGCGCCGGGCCGAGCGACACGGATTGACGCCGTGGACGCGTTGACGGCGCCGACTCCTGAAGCGATGCGGCTTGCGGGCCGGACGCTTGGTCGCGCGCTGCAGAGGTGCGGAACGGACGCGATCGTCATCGGCATTGAGGGCGAACTCGGCGCCGGCAAAACGACTTTCGTCGCCGGCGTGCTCGCGGAGCTCGGCGTTGGCGGCCCTGTGCGCAGTCCGACGTACACGCTCATCGAGCCGTATGAAGGTTCAGAGCGCGCCGTCCATCACCTCGACCTGTATCGCCTGACCGATCCGCGCGAGGCCGATACGCTCGGCATCCGTGATCTGCTGAACGCGTCCAGCGTCCTCTTGATCGAGTGGCCGTCGCGCGCCGCCGGCCGGCTCCCGCAGACCGATGTGGATCTCGAAATTCAGTACGAAGCGGATCCCGCGAGGGGGCGCACGCTGCGGTTGGCATCCAATACCCCGTGCGGTGACAAGCTGGTGCAGGCTATCGTTGCCGCGAAGCCCGAATTGAGCGCGCTATCTCCATAATTTGTATTGAAATCTCGATGGCGGCAAGGGTAGATTAGGTGCGATGCGGCGCGGTGTACTCAAATTGCTGTTAGCGGCTCTGGCGTATGCGCCGGCGCTCTCCTGCTACGCGGCGTCTCCCGTCACTGTCAAAGACATTCGCGTCTGGGCCGGACCGACGGAGACTCGGCTCGTGCTCGATCTCTCCGCCCCGGTCGAGCACACGCTTATGTCGCTGCCGGATCCGGATCGCGTAGTGATCGATCTCTCTGCGGCGCGTCTGAATCGCACCGACCAGACCTGGCCGGCGGATCAGGGCTTTGTTCGGCAACTGCGGGTCGGGCCGCAGGCCAACGGCGATCTGCGGATCGTCATCGATCTCGCGGCGCCCGCGCGTCCGCGAAGCTTCGCCGTAGCGCCTAACGAAGGGTACGGTCATCGCCTGGTCGTCGATCTGGCGCCGGCGCCCGCGCCGGGTCCGCCCGTCGTCGTGAAATCCGCCGGAGACGCGCATGGGCGCGAGATCGTCGTTGCAATCGACGCCGGTCATGGCGGCGTCGATCCGGGATCCATCGGCAAGCGAGGCGCCTACGAAAAGAACGTCACGCTAGCGATCGCACGCCGACTGAAGGAGCGCATCGATCGCGAGCCTGGCATGCGCGCGGTGCTGACGCGTGACCGCGATCAATTCGTCGAGTTGCGTGAGCGAATCGTACGCGCGCGCAAACAGCAGGCCGATATGTTCATTTCGGTGCATGCCGATTCAGTCCGCGACCGCGCCGTTGCAGGATCATCGGTCTATGTGTTGTCGGCGCGCGGTGCAAGCGACGAGTCGGCGCGCTGGCTGGCGGATCGTGAAAACGCTGCGGATCTCATCGGCGGCGTGACGCTCGACGACAAGGACAGCGTGCTCGCGTCCGTTCTGCTCGACCTTTCGCAGGGCGCCAGCATGAGCGCCAGCATCGCGGCCGCGGAAGAAGTGATGGACGAACTGGACGGTATCGGCAACATAACGCGCCGCGGCGTCAAGCACGCTGGTTTCATCGTGCTGAAGTCCCCGGATATCCCGTCGATCCTGGTCGAGACGGCCTTCATCTCCAACCCTGCGGAGGAGGCGCGGCTCCTCGACCCACGTCATCAGCAGCGTCTTGCGGAAGCGATCCATCTGGGCGTTCGCAGCTACTTCTACGCGAATCCGCCGCCCGGGACGCTCATCGCGCAACTGCGGGCGCAAGGCCGCGAAAAGACGGTCCTTGCGACAACGGAAAACGTCAAGGCCGCAGCGGGCACATCGAATTAGGAAGCCTCCGGAGCGCCGCCCGGTTGTGAGTTCTGCGTTGTGCGTTGTGCGCAGAATGTGTCCGCAGCCGCCGGCTCTCTCGTTCTGCGGAGCAACGGACAACGGGCGACGCAGTCACTGGCCCTGAGGGCTGTCTGCTATTCTGCGCGCGGTTTTTGCTCCCTCCGCGCCCAATGCCGATTCGCATCCTTCCCGAACAGCTCATTCACCAGATCGCCGCAGGCGAAGTCATCGAGCGTCCTGCGTCCGTCATCAAAGAGCTCGTGGAGAACAGCATCGACGCCGGGGCTCGGCGCATCGACGTGGAAATCGAGGACGGCGGAGCGCGTCTCATACGCGTTCGTGACGACGGGGGCGGCATCGAGCGCGACGAACTGGCGCTCGCGTTGTCGCGCCATGCAACCAGTAAGATCACGACGATCGACGACCTCGAACGGGTCGGGACTCTCGGCTTCCGGGGCGAAGCGTTGCCAAGCATCGCATCCGTCTCGCGTATGCGCATCGCCTCGCGCAGCGCGAAGGAGTCTGTCGGCTACAGCATCAGCGCCGACAACGGCGAGTTGAGCGACCTTACGCCCGCGTCGCACTCGCTCGGCACGACCGTGGAAGTGCGCGACCTGTTCTTCAATGTGCCGGCGCGCCGGAAATTTCTGCGAGCGGAGCGCACCGAAACGCAGCACATCTCCCGCATGATCGAGCGTCTCGCCTTGTCGCGTTTCAGCGTGGCGTTCACGTTGTCCGCGGGCAAGCGGGCGATTGCCGGCTACGCGTCCGCCGCCTCCCGGCTGGAGTGCGAGCGGCGCGTCGCCGAGATCGTCGGTGATGAGTTCATCAGCAATGCGCTGTACGTGGAACACGAAGCTGCGGGCTGCAGGCTGACGGGGTGGTTGTGTCAGCCGACCTACGCGCGCGCTCAGCCTGATCTGCAGTACTTCTATCTGAACGGCCGCATGTTGCGCGACCGACTCGTTTCGAGCGCGGTCCGACTGGGCTATCGCGACGTCATGTTTCACGGGCGTCATCCCGCGTTCGTACTCTTTCTCGACATCGATCCGCGGCAGGTCGACGTCAACGCGCACCCTGCGAAACTCGAAGTGCGCTTTCGGGACGGGCGCTTCGTTCACGATTTTCTGTTTCATTCGGTTGAACGGGCGCTGCGCAACACCTACGCGGGGGCTGCGGGCGCCGCCCCGCCGCCGGCGAATGCGGCCTCATTGATTCCGGAGAGTGTCCCAGCACAGTGGCCTGGAGCGACCTTCGCCTCGGCCGCCGTGTGGTCACGGGCGCACCTTTCCAATCAGTCGTCGCTGGGGCTGCGAGTCGCAGAGTCTGCGACGCTGACGCGCCCGGTCGACGCACCGTCGCTCTCTGAAGCTGCAGCGCCTGAGGAAACTCCGCCCCTTGGATTTGCGTTGGCGCAGCTGCATGGGATCTACATCTTGTCGCAGGCGCCGGACGGATTGATTCTCGTCGACATGCATGCCGCGCACGAACGAACGACCTACGAGCGCATGAAGGCGGCGCTCACGAGCGGCGCAATTGCAAGCCAGCCCCTGCTCATTCCTGTCGCGCTCGCTGTCGCGCCTGCGGAAGCGGACCTGCTCGAAGAGCATGCCGCGACCCTTATGCAGGTTGGCCTCGATATCGCCCGTTCGGGTCCGGCGAGCGTACAGATCCGAGCGCTTCCTGCGTTTCTGGCTGCGAACGGCCTTGCTGAGCTCGTTCAGCGCATCAGCGGCGACCTGGTCGCCGCCGGCGCCACGCGCAGCGTGCAGGAAGCGGTCAATGAAGTGCTCGGAACAATGGCCTGTCACGGCGCGGTGCGCGCGCATCGCAATCTCACAGTGCCGGAAATGAACGCGTTGCTTCGCGAGATGGAGCGCACCGTGCGCAGCGATCAGTGCAATCACGGGCGTCCGACCTGGACGTACGTCAGTCTCGGCGACCTCGATCGCATGTTTCTTCGCGGACGATGAGCGCTTCGCGCGGCCGGGGCGGCGCGGCGCCGATCCCGCTGATCATGGGGCCGACCGGCGCCGGCAAGACCGATCTCGCAATTCGTCTGGCGCAGCGCCTCCCGCTGGAAATCGTGAGCGTCGATTCGGCCATGGTTTATCGCGGCATGGATATTGGGACGGGTAAGCCCCCGCCGGCCGTCCTGCGCCAGCACCCGCACCATCTGGTAGACATTCTCGATCCGGCGCAGTCGTATTCCGCGGGACAGTTCGTCCGCGACGCGCATCGCGCCATCGATGACATTCGCGCACGCGGCAAGACGCCGCTGTTCGTCGGCGGCACGATGCTCTATTTTCGGGCGTTGCGACGCGGATTGGCCGAGTTGCCGGAGGCCAATGCAAGAGTTCGCGGCGACATCGATGCTGACGCGGCTCGCCGAGGCTGGCCCGCATTGCACGCAGAGCTGGCCGCGATTGACCCTGCCGCAGCGGCGCGCATCCAGCCGCGCGATGCGCAGCGCATCCAGCGCGCGCTCGAAGTCCATCGCCTGACAGGTTCGACCCTGACCGAGTTGCATGCGGCGGCCCGGCCCGCGCGGCCGGATCTGTCCTTTGTCGCCTACGCCTGGTCGCCCGCTGACCGAACGCGTCTGTATGACGGCATTGAACGGCGGCTGCACCAGATGATGCGTGATGGCTTTCTCGACGAGGTGCGACGGCTCCACGCGCGCGCCGATCTGAATGCTGCGTTGCCGGCGATACGATCAGTGGGCTATCGGCAGCTCTGGGAACATTTGGCCCGCGACGAGCCTTTGGAGTCCGCAGTGCAACGAGCGATTTTCGCGACTCGACATCTGGCGCGCCGGCAGCTGATCTGGCTACGGTCGGACACCGACCTGCGATTCGTCGATGCTCTTGAATCATCTGCAAGCGCCCACATGGAGCGCTCGATCGCACTACTCACCTCGCATGCAGCTCCGTATTAAACGAAACGGCGCCTTCGACGCGAATCTCGCTATGCTAGACTGCGGCGCTGCAACGGGCGCCGGGCGGCGAGCGTCAGCTGTCCTCCGGCTGCAGGGAAGCGGCGTTGTCGGAAGCGCTCAACCAAGAATTCGAAGTCATAACAAGGAGATAAATGATGGCCAGAGGGCAATCATTACAGGACCCATTCCTGAACACACTGCGCAAGGAGCGCGTTCCGGTCTCCATTTACCTGGTGAACGGCATCAAACTACAAGGGCAGATCGATTCGTTCGATCAGTTCGTCGTTTTGCTCAAGAACAGCGTCAGTCAGATGGTCTACAAGCACGCCATTTCCACAGTGGTGCCTGCGCGCGCCATCCGCTTGCCCAGCAGCGACGAAGAGGGTGCGGAGGCCGTCGCCAGCGAATGACCGGACCGCCGCGGGAGTGCATGGTTGTTTGAGCGTCCTCGCAGCGGTGAACGCGCGCTCCTCGTACGCATAGGTCTCGGGAGTCCTCCCGGTAAAGATGAGTTGAGCGAGTTCGAGGCGCTGGCGCGTTCAGCCGGCGCCGAGATCCTTGACCTGATCACTGGAACCCGACGCGCGCCCGACCCCCGATTGTTTGTCGGCAGCGGCAAGGCCGAGGAGGTTCGCGCGCGCGTGCAGAGCAAGGGCGCCGACCTGGTCCTGTTCGATCATGCGCTGTCGCCCAGCCAGGAACGGAATCTCGAAGCGCTGCTCAAGTGCCGCGTACTGGACCGCACCGGCCTGATTCTCGACATCTTTGCGCAACGCGCACGCAGCTTCGAAGGTCAGCTCCAGGTCGAGTTGGCGCAGCTCAGGCATCTCGCCACACGGCTGGTCCGCGGCTGGACGCACCTTGAACGACAAAAGGGCGGCATTGGCCTCCGAGGCCCGGGCGAAACGCAGCTCGAAACCGATCGTCGCCTGCTCGGCAATCGCATCAAGACCCTGAATGCGCGGCTCGACAAGGTGGTCACGCAACGCGAAACCACACGTCGCGAGCGCAAGCGCGCGGAGATTCCCACGATCGCGCTGGTCGGCTACACCAACGCAGGCAAGAGCACCCTGTTCAACAGGTTGACGGGCGCCGGCGCGTATGCCGCCAATCAGTTGTTCGCAACGCTTGACCCGACCGTTCGGCGGCTTGAATTGCCTGATGCGCGTTTCGCGCTGCTCGCCGATACCGTGGGCTTTGTGCGCGAGCTGCCTCACGAACTGGTTGCGGCGTTTCGATCGACGCTGCAGGAAGCGCGTGAATCGACCTTGTTGCTGCACGTAATCGATTCGGCTGATCCTCAGCGCAGCGAGCACATTGCACAGGTCAACGAGGTGCTGAGCGAAGTCGGCGCAGGTTCGCTGCCGCAGGTTGAGATATTCAACAAGTCCGATCTGGTCGGAGAGGCGCCGCACGTCGAACTGGGTGAATCCGGCGCCGTTCGCCGCGTTTGGCTGTCGGCGCACACAGGCGACGGCGCGGATCTGCTTACAGACGCGCTGGGCGAGATTCTCGGTCCCGAGATCGTTCGCAGACACGTCAGGCTGCGGCCCGAGCACGGCCGCGCTCGCGCGCGCTTCTTCGAAGCGGGCGCGGTGCTGTCGGAGCGCGCGCTCGCCGATGGTCAGGTGGAGCTCGATGTATCGATGCCGCGGCAGGCGTTTGAGCACTTGTGTCGCAGCGAGGGCCTTGCGTACGCAATCGACGGCAAAACTTGTGCGCCTTCAGAGGCGTTCCTAAAATCGCGCGTCCCGACTTCCCTGGCCGGTTGAAGACCGGTCGTCGCCCTTTTCCCTGACTCCTAGCAAGCTATCCAACAACATGGCGTGGAACGAACCCGGCGGCTCCGGCGGCAAGCGAAATCCCTGGGGCGGGGGCAACAAGCCCGACCAGGGCCCGCCCGATCTCGACGAATTGATTCGCAACCTGCAGCGCAGGCTGTCCGGGCTTTTCGGCGGCGGGAGCGGCGGCGGCCGCGGCGCCGTGAGCGGGCCGGCGCGCGGTTTCGGGATCGGCACGATACTCCTGGTGTTGCTCGCGATCTGGGCGTTCACCGGCCTGTACACCGTCGATGCGGCCGAACGCGCCATCATCCTGCGATTCGGCAAGCACGTCGGCACAACGATGCCAGGGCTCCGCTGGCACCTGCCATGGCCGATCGAAACGAAGCAGATCGTGAACATTCAGTCGATCGACAGCATCAGCGAGACGACGCGCATGCTCACGGCCGACGAGAACCTCGTCGACATCAATCTCGAGGTCCAGTTTCGTCGCGCCAATCCGCTCGACTATGCGTTCAACGTCTTCAAGCCGGACGATACGCTCAAGGAAGTGAGCGAGAGTGCGATCCGCGAGGTGATCGGCCGCAGCAAGCTCGACGGCGTTCTCGAATCGGGTCGTCAGGACATCGTCGCGCGCACCAAGGAGCTGATTCAGCGCACGCTCGACGCTTACGAGACCGGCATCGAAGTTACAACCGTCAATCTGCAGGACGTGAAAGTGCCGAACGAAGTGGCGCCCGCGCAGCAGGATGCGATCAAGGCGCGCGAGGATCGGGATCGTCTGTCCCTCGCAGCGCAGGCGTATTCGAACGACCTGATTCCGAGAGCGCGCGGCCAGGCCGTGCGTCAGGTTCAGGACGCGCAGGCGTATCGCGCTCGCAATATCGCGGAAGCCGAAGGTGAAGCGCAGCGCTTCCTCAAACTTCTGGCGGAATATGAACGCGCGCCGGCAGTTACTCGCGAGCGTCTGTATATCGAAACCATCGAGCAGGTGCTCGCGGCGAGCAAGAAAGTCATTATCGACGTAGACGGCGCCGGCAACCTGGTCTATTTGCCGATCGACAAGCTGCTCGAGCAGGGAAGGCGCGCCCCACGCGCCGCGGGCGAAGCGCCGGAGTCGACGATGACCATAGAAAGTTCGTCATCCGATACGGCGGCTGCGGATCGTCGTCCGCGCGGATCACGTTGAGAGTACATGTCATGGCCAATCGCGGATTTCTTCTTATCGTAGCCGCTGCGTTGAGCGCGCTGCTCGTCGCGATGGCGACGTTCACCGTGCGCGAAACGGAGTTGGCGATCAAGTTCCGCTTCGGCGAGATCGTGCGCGCCGACTACGGGCCGGGACTGCACTTCATGCTGCCGATGGTCAACAACATCCGCAAGTTCGAGCGACGCATCGTGACGCGCAACTATCCGTCGGAGCAGTTCCTGACCAGCGAAGGCAAGATTCTGCGCATCGACTTCTATATCAAGTGGCGCATCGCGGACGTTTCGACGTACTACCAGGCGACCGCGGGCGGCGACGAAGAGATCGCGGCGGGCCGTCTCGGCAGCATCGTGAAGGACGGCATCAAGGGCGTCATCGCACGGCGAACGATTCAGCAGGTGGTCGCGGCGGAGCGTGCGGAGTTCACCGGCGAGATCCTGAAAACCGCCGAGGGCAGCACGCGCGGACTTGGACTGCAGCTCGTCGACGTACGCGTGAAGAAGATCGATCTGCCTGAGGAAGTGAGCGAATCAGTGTTCCTGCGTATGCGCCAGGACTTCGATCGACAGGCGAAGCGGCTGCGCGCGGAAGGCGATGAAAACGCCGAAAAGCTGCGGGCCGAGGCCGATCGTCAGCGTACGGAACTGCTTGCTGAAGCCTATCGCGAAGCGGAGATCATCCGCGGCGAAGGCGATGCAGGTTCCGCAGAGATTTACGCCAGGGCGTATTCGCGCAACACAGACTTCTACTCATTCCACCGAAGCCTGCAGGCGTATCGCAAGGCGATTGGCACGGAAAGCGATGTACTGGTGATCGAGCCCGACAGCGAATTCTTCAAGTTCCTGAACCGCGCCAGCGCCCGCTGAGTGTGAAGTGAACTGGTCGGATCTGCTGGCGGCGTTTGCGCTGTATCTGGTGCTGGAGGGCGTTCTGCCGTTCGTGAACCCGCAGGCCCTGAAGCGCATCATGCTGTCGCTCACGAATATGGCCGACGCTCACCTGCGGCTGTGGGGCCTGATCAGCATGAGTGCGGGCCTCGCTCTTCTCTACTTCGTTCGCAGCTAATCCCATGAACAAGAATGTCGTCGTCATCGGCGCCCAGTGGGGCGACGAGGGCAAAGGAAAGATCGTCGATCTGCTGACGGATCGCGTCGGCGGCGTCGTGCGCTTTCAGGGCGGGCATAACGCCGGCCATACGCTGGTCATCAAGGGCAAGAAGACGATCCTGCGGCTGATCCCGTCCGGGATACTCCATGACGGCGTGAAGTGCTTCATCGGCAACGGCGTCGTGCTGTCGCCGAAGGCGCTGTTTGAGGAAATGGGCGAACTCGAGCGCGCCGGCGTCGACGTCGCTACTCGGCTGCGCATTTCGGAAGCATGTCCGCTCATTTTGCCGCATCACATCGCCCTCGATCAGGCGCGCGAAGCCGCGATGGGCGAAGCGAAGATCGGCACGACCGGGCGCGGCATCGGCCCGGCGTATGAGGACAAGGTCGCGCGCCGCGCCATTCGCGTTCAGGATCTGTTTGCACGCGAGCGTTTCGCAGCCAAGCTCGGCGAAGTGCTCGACTATCACAACTTCGTGCTGCGCAACTACTTCAAGGTCGCGCCGGTGGATTTCCAGCAGACGCTGGACGAAGCGTTGCAGTTCGCCGAACGCCTGCAGCCTATGGTCGCGGACGTGTCGGGCGAAGTGAATGCGCTCATGCGCAGCGGCCGTCGACTGTTGTTCGAAGGCGCGCAGGCTGCGCTGCTGGACGTCGATCACGGCACGTACCCGTTCGTCACGTCGAGTAATTGCGTCGCGGGTCAGGCGGCCGCGGGGGCGGGCGTCGGTCCGCAGCATCTGCACTACGTGCTGGGTGTGGCGAAGGCGTACGCCACGCGCGTCGGCGGCGGACCGTTCCCGACCGAGCTGGATGATGAGGTCGGCGAACGACTGCGCGTCCGGGGCAACGAATATGGCTCTGTGACGGGTCGACCGCGACGTTGCGGCTGGTTCGATGCAGCCGGCTTGCGACGCGTCGTGGAGATCAACGGGATCACCGGTCTTTGCATCACCAAGCTCGACGTGCTCGATGGACTCGACACCGTGCGGGTCGCCGTGGGTTACACGGTTCGCGGCGAGCGTCGCGACCTGTTGCCGGTCGGCGCCGACGCGCTCTCGATCTGTGCACCGATCTACGAAGAGCATCCCGGCTGGCAGGAGAGCACCGTCGGTGTGAAATCGTTCGACGATCTGCCGAAGAACGCTCAGTCCTACCTGCGTCGCCTCGAAGTGCTCGTCGGTGCACCGATCGCGATCATCTCAACCGGTCCCGATCGCGTAGAGACGATCGTGGTGAAGCATCCCTTCGACTAGCGGTTAGCGGTTGGCGGTTGGCGGTTAGCGGTTAGTCAGACCGGCTATCGCCTCTCGGCGACATCTGATCCCGAATCTTCACCAACCGCTAACCGCCAACCGCTTCTTGAGGATCACGCAGTCTTCCAGATCAGAAGATCGTCGGATCCGCGGCTGACGAAGCCGCTGCGCCCGATCGGCGAGGCGGACAAGTCAGTGAGCATCGCCAGCGTCGTAGCGTCATCCGCGTGCACGCGCGCCATCAATCGGGCGCCGCCCGGCGTGCGTCCGATCACCGCGCCAAAGTCCGCCGCACCGTCGCGCCCGTACACGACAGTGAAAGTCTCGATGGACGCCGGGCCGGTGTAGTCGAGGACAAGTTCGGGAATGACGCCGCGTTCGCGATCGGCCGCCGCCTGCACGCTGTAGTCAGGCTGCAGTTGATGCTCATCCGGAGGCGCTGACGCGAGGATCAGGGCATGGTGTCTGGTCACGTACTCGCCTTGCCCGTAGAGCAGCGCAAGCTTGCCGGGCTGCTCGCGCAGGCGCCGCACGACCCCTGCGGCGGCGTGCGTCATGTAGTTGTTGAGCGGCGCGCCGAAGAAGCTCAGTCCGCCGGTCGACGTCATCTGTGCATCGGCGGGCAGCCCGAGCGTGCGACGAGCCATCTTCGGTACGACGGGAAAGCAGCTGTACAACTCCACCAGCGCAAATCGTGACGCAACGCCCCCCGCCTGCGCGAGCACGGCGCGCATGACGGCGTCCTGGGCGATAGAACGTCGATACTGGTCACGCTGGAGGTAGTCGCGCGGTTCAGCAGCGCTCGCGCCGGACCACACGTACACCGCTCGATCGTCGGCCACGCCGAGTTCGCGCGCCCTCTGAAGGGTCGTGAGCAGCACCGCCGCGCCCTGATTGACGAGCGGGTTCGCAACCATGTGCTTGGTGTACGGCCACGCGATCAGACGATTGTCCGGGGTCGGCGTCGTGATCTCCGCCGCCGAGTAGCGTTTCGTCAGCCACGCGTACGGATTTTCGGCGGCGACCTCCGAGTAGCGCGACCAAAGCTCGCCAGACTCACGAAGCGCTTCGCCTGGCGTCTGGCCCCACGCGGCCTGCGCCGCGTTCTCGTACAACGGGTAGACATGAACGGGCTGCACCATCCCGTGACGCACGGCGAGCGGGTGACACATGTCCTTGCCGCGCAGCAGCTTCGCATCCGGATCGCGCGGCGACCAGGGCGGCGCGACGCCCGTCTTCGCCGCGGCCGCGGCGCTGTAGTTCGCTTCGGCGCCGACGACGGCGGCCACCGTACTTTCGCCCCGCGAGATGCGCAGCGCCGCCTCATGAATGAAGCGCACGGGGCTTTCACCGCCGGCGACGCCGTACTCGGCGCGCGCTGGGCGGTTCGCAAGGCGCTCACTCAGGAGCGAGCAGGCGTCCGTGTACGGCCAGGAGTATTCGCTCACGATGTCTACCGAATCGACTCCCGCGATCAACTCGATTGCGGACCGCGGCGATGCGTCAGCCGCGGCGCGCCGCAACGCTTCCGCCATCAGTTCGATCGGTTCGTGCGCCGGCGACAGATCGCGCGACTTCTTCGTGACTTCGCCGATCCCGACCAGGACGGGCAGGCGGCTGGGGGGCAGGGGAGACATGCTGTATTTTTGGTGTGACTGCTGCCGCCAGACGATACTCGCTTCGAATGAAGGGAACCGCAGTGTGCAGCGCCTGTCACGGATGAACGAAGCTGCTGCCGACTGCGTCAGCGACGGACTCATCCGTGCGGCAGTGAACGACGCCTGCCCCTGACGGTCGGCGCGTTCATGCAGAGCCCGGAACATTCGCGGGCCTTATGCCTACTTTGCGATACGATGCCAGCTGGGAAGGGAATCCAACTGGTGCCCAGGAGAGGACTCGAACCTCCACGGATCGCTCCACTGGTACCTGAAACCAGCGCGTCTACCAGTTCCGCCACCTGGGCAAGGAAGGGAACGCGGAAACCGATGGGCCCCCGCACGAGGCGCGCAATGTACCGATGGCGCCCGGGGGTGTCAATTCGCCGGAACCATTCAATGCACTCGAAGAAGAAGCGTAAAAAATCAATCAGGTCCGCATCGCCGAAAAACCTTCGCCCAGAGCAGCGAGGGGCGACGCTTTCGGTCACGGACGCACTGCGGGACGCCGGGCGGCCCCTGACGCTGGATGAACTGGCGCACCGACTGGGACGAACGGGATCCGCTGCGCACCATCGTCTGACGAGCGACCTGCAGGAGTTGCAGCACGCGGGTCAGATTCTGCGCAATCGCCGCGATGAATACTGCCTGCGAGAGCGCCTGCCGCTCGTCGTCGGCACGGTGAGTGGACACAAGGACGGCTACGGCTTCCTGCAGCCGGACGATCGCTCCGCACCTATCTTTCTCGCCCACCGGCAGATGCTCGAGATCATGCATGGCGATCGCGTCGCTGTGCGTATCAGCGGCCAAGATCAGCGCGGGCGACCGGAAGGATCGGTCGTCGAAGTCATCGAGCGGAACACGCGCGAAATCGTCGGCCGCTTGTACGACGAGTCGGGCATCCGCTTTGTCGTGCCGGACAACCCGCGCATAGGCCATCGGGTGCTCGTACCGCACGACCGGCTGGGCGGCGCCACGGCGGGGCAGGTCGTCCTCGTCAAGCTCATCGAACAGCCGACGCGCACGGCGCAACCTCTCGGTCACGTCACACGCGTCCTGGGCGAGCACGCCGCGCCGGGCATGGAGACCGAAATTGCTATTCACTCGCACGGCCTGCCGTTCGAGTTTCCGCGGGAGGCGATCGCGGAGGCCGAAGCATTCGGCAGTACGGTCAGCGCCGCTGCGAAGCGCAATCGCGAGGACCTGCGCGACCTGCCGCTCGTGACCATCGACGGCGAAGACGCCCGCGATTTTGACGACGCCGTGTACTGCGAGGAAATACGCGGCGGATGGCGGCTCATTGTCGCGATTGCGGACGTCGCATCGTACGTCGAGCCCGATTCGGCGCTCGATCGTGAAGCGCAGCATCGCGGAACCTCGGTGTACTTCCCGAATCGCGTGCTCCCGATGCTGCCCGAGGCGCTATCAAATGGGCTGTGTTCGCTCAATCCGCTGGTGGATCGGTTGTGCCTCGCATGCGAGATGCGTGTGACGAGCGACGGCAAGGTGACGCGCGCTCGCTTTCTCGAAGGCGTGATGCGCTCGGCTGCGCGGCTGACCTACACGAAAGTCGCGGCCTACCTTGCGAATCCGCATGCCGCACAGGAGTCCGAAGCAAAATCGGTCGGCCCGCAGCTCGAGCAATTGCATGCCCTCTTCAAGGCGTTGCTGCGCGCGCGTACGAAGCGCGGCGCGCTCGATTTTGACGCCCCGGAGCTCAAAGTCCGCTTCGACGCTGAGGGCCGCGTCGCGGCGTTTGTTGAGTACACGCGTAACGACGCGCATCGGCTCATCGAGGAATGCATGATCGCCGCGAACGTGCAGGCGGCGCGCTTTCTCAAGAAGCATCGGATTCCCACGCTTGTATCGCGTCCATGGCCAGCCGGAAGCCGATCGGCTCGAGACGTTGCGCCAGTTCCTCCAGGGCTTCGGCATGCATCTGCCCACGGACCGCGAGCTGGAGCCGCGAGATCTGAGTGAAGTGCTCCAGCGGGCGATCGGCAACGAAGAAGCGCACCTGATCCAGACCGTCGTCGTGCGTTCGATGCCGCAGGCGGTTTATCAGCCAGAAAACATCGGTCATTTCGGCCTGGCGTTGGCCGAGTACGCGCACTTCACGTCGCCGATCCGGCGTTATCCCGATCTGCTCGTACACCGCGGCATTCGCCATGTCCTCCGAGGCGGCGATGCGAGCTCGTGGTCGGCCGCGAGCATGGCGGCGCTCGGACAGCAATGCTCCTTCACAGAGCGGCGCGCGGACGATGCGACGCGCGATGCGCTGTCATGGCTCAAGTGCGAATACATGAGCGACAAGATCGGCGAGGAGTTCGACGCGATGGTGACGAGCGTCGTCGATTTCGGTTTGTTCGTGCAGGTCAAAGGCATCCAGGTCGACGGACTCGTGCATGTCAGTGCGCTCGGCGCCGACTATTTCTCGCGGGATCGATCGGGCTTCCGCATGGTTGGTTCACGCGGCGGCCGCGTGTTCCGGCTGGGCGATCACCTGCGCGTGCGCCTCATCAACGTGATCATCGATGAGCGCAAGATTGACTTCGAACTTGCCGAGACGCGCCAGAGCGCGCGCGTCGTACGCGGCCCCTGGCGGCGACGTAAAGGACGGTCATGAGCGAGGAGACGCTCATTTTCGGACAGCACGCGGTCCGTACGCTGCTGCAACAACGGCCGGAACGGGCGTCGCTGCTGATTCTCCAGAAGGGCCGCGACGATGCGCGCGCGACCGAACTTATGCGGCTCGCGCAGGACGCTGGCGTGCGCACCGAGTGGCGGGATGCGAGCGGGCTGGACCGGCTCGCCGGGAGCGATCGCCACCAGGGCGCGTGCCTGCATGTCCGTGCGGCGGGCGTGTTAGGCGAGGGCGCGCTCGATGACTTGCTCGACAAGGGGCAGGCGTCGCCGCTGTTGCTGGTGCTCGACGGCGTTCAGGACCCGCATAACCTCGGCGCCTGCCTGCGAACCGCAGACGCAGCCGGCGCGGCTGCGGTCATCGTGCCGCGCGACCGGGCGGCGGGCTTGTCTCCGACTGTCCGGAAGGTGGCTTCGGGCGCGGCCGAGACCATGCCGTTGTTTCAGGTCGTCAATCTGGCGCGGACGCTGCGCTGGCTGAAAGAGCGCGAGCTATGGGTTGTCGGGACGGACGATCAGGCCTCCACGTCGGTCTTCGGCGCGAAGCTGACCGGCCCGCTCGCTGTGGTTCTGGGCGCGGAGGGAACAGGACTGCGTCGCCTGACGCGGGAATGCTGCGATCTGCTGGTCCGCATTCCAATGTGCGGCGTAGTGGAAAGCCTGAATGTCTCCGTGGCGACCGGCGTCGTGCTGTTTGAGGCCGTCCGCCAGAGAGGCGGTTAGCGCCCTGATTCCGGCCATTCACCCATCACTGGTCACTCGTCGCTTCTTTCGATACCATGCGCGACCCCGTTGCAGAGCCTCTGCAAGGGTTTTCTTCAACTCCTTGCCGCACCGTGGGTTCTCGACCCAGGCGGCATCTCCATAAGGAGCAGCAATGCGACATTACGAGATCGTCTTTCTGGTTCATCCGGATCAGAGTGAACAGGTTCCAGCCATGCTGGAGCGCTACAAAGGCATGATCGCGGCCGGCAACGGCTTCGTTCACCGCCTGGAAGACTGGGGCCGACGTCAGCTGACGTTCCCGATCACCAAGGTCCACAAGGCCCACTACGTCCTCCTGAACATCGAGTGCGACAGCAAGACGCTGAATGAGCTGACGGGCGCGTTCCGGTTCAGCGACGCAGTGCTGCGTCACCTGGTGATCAAGATGGACGCCGCCGTCACCGAACCCTCGCCGATGGCGAAGGGCGCTGACGAATCGCGCGACGAGCGTTTCGCCGACGACGGCGACGACGACTCCCCGTCCCAGTCCGCTTAAGCAGTTCAAGAGGTTTCGTCATGGCCCGTTTTTTCCGTCGGCGAAAATTCTGCCGTTTCACCGCTGAAGGCATCGAGCAGATCGACTACAAGGATCTCGGCATTCTGAAGAGCTACATCACCGAGACCGGCAAGATCGTTCCGAGCCGCATCACCGGAACGAAGTCGCACTATCAGCGCCAGCTCGCAGTCGCGGTCAAGCGCGCGCGCTATCTGGCGCTGTTGCCGTACACCGATCAGCACTAAGACGTCATGTCGAGGTTCCGTCCCGCACACCCTGTGCGGGTGCGGACGGTACATGCACCGAGCTATCGCCGCCTGGCTGACAGAGCGACCGTGGCGCGCCGCAGTCGCGAGCGCTTTCTGCGGCGCCCTTTCGCCGCAGATGCTGCTGCCGTTTGCGGTTCTTGCGGGCGCAATTCCGGCGCTCATCGCGCTGCGATTCGATCCGAAAACCGGTTTGGGCGTCGCCGCCGCCGGCGCTGTGGCGGCGGCGTCTGTCGTGCTGTCTGTGACTGCGCCGACAGTGTGGGTTTTCGTCGCCATCGGCCTGTTGTTCGTGGGTCCCCTGGCGCTTGCGCTGCTGCTGCGGAACACCGGCTCGATCGTTCTGTGTTTTCAGGTCGCGGTGCTCGGGGCGGCGGCGGTGTTGATCGGCGTGCATCTTGCGCTGCCCGACCCGATCGCGGTTTGGGCCGATCTGCTGCACAAGGTCATGGACTCGATGGCCGAAGCCGGCATTCGCCTTGAGGGCGACCAGGACGAGATCGTGGCTGTCTGGGCGCGGACGATGTGGGGCGCCCTGGCGGCGCTGGCGCTGGCGATTGTGTTCGGCGGACTGCTGCTTGGACGGTGGTGGCTGTCGCTGCTGCACTCGCCGGGTCAGTTTGGCGCCGAATATCGCAAGCTGCGTCTCGGCACGGCGCTTGGCGTGACGATTACGCTGCTGTTCGTCGCTGGCTCTGTTAACAGAATCTTCGCTGATCGCATCGCTGGCGTGGGTCGCCTTCGCGGCGCTCGCGTTTCAGGGTCTGGCCGCCGCGCACCGTTCCAAGGCGGGCGGACGCCTGAACCGCGGCTCGCTGGCGGCGATCTATGTGCTGCTGGTTGTGCCTTTGTCGACTTCGATTACCGTGTTTATCCTTGCGGTCTGGGGATACGCTGACAACTGGTTGCGGCCGCGGACGCAAGGTGCGTAAACGCGGCTGGAGACTGGGGACTGGAGGCTTGGAGGTAGCACTTCTCTTCTACCCTCAGCCGCCAGCCTCCAGCCTCCAGCCATGATTGTTGATTCATTGGCTTTTCATCAGGTGTCTCAATGGAAATCATTCTTCTGCAGAAAGTCGCCAACCTCGGCAACATCGGCGATCGCGTCAAAGTGAAGGCCGGCTACGGCCGCAACTTCCTCCTGCCGCAGGGCAAGGCGACGCTCGCCACCGCGGACAACGTTGCGAAGTTCGAAGCGCGGCGTACCGAGCTCGAGAAGGCGGCGGGCGAAGAACTCTCAGGCGCGCAGGCTCGGGCCAGCAAACTCGAAGGCTTCAAGTTGACGCTGACCGCGAAAGCGGGCGGCGAAGGCAAGCTGTTCGGATCGATCGGCACCTCCGATGTCGCCGAGGCGTGCCAGAGGGCGGGTCACCAGATCGAGCGTTCCGAGGTGCGTCTGCCGCATGGCCCCATTCGCCAGGCCGGCGAGCACATCGTTCATTTGCACCTGCACACCGACGTTACCGTCGATCTGCCTGTCGTCGTCGTCGCTGAAGAGTAGATCGCGGCGGCAGGCATTCGATGGCCGAAATCGAAAGCAGGGTTGCAATCGTGGGTCCGCGGCGGGCCCGCGACAAGGCCGCGGTCGATGAGATCCGTGTGCCGCCGCACTCGATCGAAGCCGAGCAGGCGGTGCTCGGCGCCCTGATGCTGGACAATCGCGCGTTTGATGCGATCGCCGACCGTCTCGTCGCAAGCGACTTCTATCGTCGCGATCATCAACTCATCTTCGATGCCATCGCGGAGCTGGCCGGCAAAGGCGGGCCTTTCGACGCGGTGACGCTGTCGGAATCCCTCGAGCGCAAAGGGCTCGGCGACCAGACGGGCGGCCTCGTCTATCTCGCGGGCCTCGTGCGTGACACGCCCAGCGCCGCCAACGTGCGCGCCTACGCTGACGCCGTCCGCGAGCGTTCGACGCTGCGCGCATTGATCCATGTCGGCGGAGAAATCGCCGCCAGCGCCTACGATCCTGAAGGCCGCGAAGCAGGCGAGATCGTCGATGAGGCCGAGCGGCGCGTGTTCGAGATCGCCGAGAGCCGCAACAAGAGCGGATCAGGATTCGTCCAGCTCAAAGACGACTTAGGGCCGGTGATCGATCGGCTCGACCTTTTGATCCAGCACAAAGGTAAGTTGCACTGGCCTTAGCACGGGCTTCAAGCGACTCGATGAGATGACCGCGGGCCTTCAGAAAGGTGACCTGATTGTGGTTGCCGGACGGCCGTCGATGGGCAAGACGACGTTCGCACTCAACATCGCCGAAAACGCGGCTTTCGGACAGAACGAAGGCGAAGGTTGGCGTGTTCAGCATGGAAATGTCGCGCGAGCAGCTCGCATTTCGCATGATTTCCTCATTGGGCCAGGTTGATCAGACTCATCTTGAGAGTTGGCAATATTGGCGACGAAGAATGGTCGCGCATTAACTCTGCGATTGCCATGATGAAGAGTTCGACATCTACATCGACGATACGGGAGCGTTGACGCCGACAGACGTGCGCGCGCGGGCTCGGCGTCTAAAGCGAGAGCACGGTCTTGATCTCATCGTCGTCGACTACTTGCAGCTCATGCAGGTGGCGGGGACAAAAGAAAATCGGGCGACGGAGATTTCAGAGATTTCGCGCTCTCTGAAAGCGCTGGCAAAGGAATTGGCTGTGCCGGTGATCGCCTTGTCTCAGCTGAATCGCAGCGTTGAACAACGCAATGACAAGAAGCCAGTTATGTCGGACCTTCGTGAATCAGGAGCTATTGAGCAAGATGCAGACCTGATCATGATGATCTATCGGGACGAGGTGTACGACAAGAACACGACCCGCCGAGGAATTGCGGACATCATCATCGCGAAGCAACGTAACGGGGAGATTGGTGAGCTGCAACTGACATTTCAAGGCGAGTTCACTCGGTTCGTGAACTACGCGCCGGAGCATGCGCACGGCGACGGACCGTTCGGCTAGCGGGGCCTAAAAGCGAGCGGCTTCGCGTGAATTTCCCCCGTGCGACGATCAGCAGCGAGGCGCTGCGCAACAACCTCGCAGTGGTGCGACGCCTGGCGCCGGAGTCGCGCGTGCTGGCGGCGGTGAAGGCGAACGCCTACGGTCATGGACTCGTGCCAAGCGCGCGCGCCCTCGCCGGGGTCGACGCTTTCGGTCTGGCGCGCCTCGATGAGGCGCTCGTTCTGCGCAACGCGGGCCTCAATCATCCGTTGGTGCTGCTGGAAGGGGTGGTATGCGCGGAGGATCTCCAGGCAGCCGGCGCTCACGAGATGGAGATCGTGGTGCACGCGTTCGATCAGATCCAGATGCTCGAAGCGTATCGCGGCGCGCACCGATTTGTGGTCTGGCTCAAGATCGACACAGGCATGCATCGACTCGGGATGGCGCCGGAGGACTTCCCTGACGCATACCATCGACTCGCTCGCTGCGGCGCGGTTGGTTCCCTGCGATTGATGACGCATCTCGCCGCCGCCGAGGCCTCGGATGGTTCGTTCACACGACGACAGCTCGCGACGTTCGACGCGGCGACTCACGGCTTTCGCGGGGAGCGCAGCATCGCGAACTCCGCCGGACTGATCGGGTGGCCGCAAACACGCGTCGACTGGGTGCGTCCTGGCCTCATGCTTTACGGCATGTCCCCGATGCCGCAAACGAGCGCCGCAGAGCTTGGCCTGCGGCCGGCGATGACGCTTGCAACGCGATTGATCGCCGTGCACCGCGTGCAGCAAGGCGAAACGGTAGGCTACGGCGGTGTGTGGCGCGCAGCGCGCGACTCGCAGATCGGCATTGCGGCGATCGGCTACGCCGATGGCTACCCGCGCAGCATGCCGAACGGGCGCCTGTGCTGGTCAATGGACGCGAAGCCCCGGTCGCAGGTCGCGTGTCAATGGATATGACGGCGATCGATCTCACCGGGCTGCCGGACGCGAAAGTCGGCGATGAAGTCGTGCTGTTCGGGGAAGGCCTGCCGGCCGAGCGAGTCGCGGGCCATGCAGACACACTGGGCTATGAACTGGTGTGTCGCGTGACTGAGCGAGTCAGCAGGGAGTGGAAATGATTCGTGAGTCGTGACGTCGTGAGTCGAGAGTCGGAACCTTATCTTACGAATCACGGCTCACGATTCACGACTCACACCGTGCTTATCCCTCGAAGAATCCCATCTTTACGCCGGCCAGCAGGATCACATCGTTGTCCTGCAGCTTGCGGGCCTGCTCGCCGATCGGTGCGCCGTTCACGTGCGGATAGTCGTTGGGCTTGCCGCTGTCGACGTGCACGATGAAGTAGCCATCGGCGCGACGCGTGATCGCTGCGACCTGCACGCCCGGGCGGCCGAGCGTCGTGAGCGCCTTGTTGAGCTCCAGTTCGCGACCTGCGAACGCGCCGCTCAGCACCTGCAGTTTCGCCTTCGGCAATGCGACCGGATGTTCGCCAGTCGCACTGGTCGGCACAGCACGGACTGACGTCGTTGCGCCGGTGGCGGCGGGTTTTGTCGCCGGGGGCGGCGCGATCGCGGACGCCTTCTTCGCAGCGGCGGCGGCGACGGCGGAGCCCGGCGTGATCACCATCGTCTTCTCGAACTCATCAGGCTCCGCATCGGAGCTCTGCGTGTCGGAGAAACGCAGTTGATGATGGCCGACCGTCACGACGTCGCCGTGCTGCAAGGCGTGTTTCTTGATCAGCTTGCCATTGACGTAGGTGCCGTTCGTGCTGTTCAGATCCTCGAGGAAGGAGTCGTTGAGGATGTTGATGATGAGCGAGTGATGACCGCTCACCGCCGGGTTGTCGATGCGAATATCGTTATCGGCCAGACGGCCGATCGTATAACGCTCCTTGTTCATGTTGTATTCGGCCAGGACCTGACCATCCAGGCTAAGGATCAACCGCGCCATATAACTCGTCCCCAATTCACCGGCTCAACCGAACCAGCGCAAGATTCTGTCAACCACACCTGTCTTTGCTGCGAACGAGTCGACAACTTGCGCAAGGATAATCGATACGTTGTCGCGTCCGCCGTTATCGTTCGATAACTGAATCAATTGCTTAGCAACCGTTTCAAGACTAGCACTAAAGGTGCTCATAGTTAAGTGAATGTCGTCGTCCTCGACCATATCTGAGAGACCGTCCGAGCACAGAGCGAAAAAATCGCCTTTCTGGACCGGCTGCTCGTGGACTTCGACGTCGACCGTAGGTTCAACGCCCAGCGCTCGTGTGACGTAGTTCTTGTTCGTGGCGCGCTGCGCCTCGGCCTGCGAATAGAAGCCGCGATCGACGAGCTCCTGCAGGAGCGAGTGATCCATCGTCATCTGCTCGAAGCGATTGGCCCGCAGACGGTACATCCGCGAGTCGCCGACGTGAGCGATGGCAACCTTGTTGTCGAAGAACAGGCAGGCGACGATCGTCGTGCCCATGCCTTCGCACTGCGGCTGCGTCTTGGCGGTCTGATAAATGATCTTGTTGGCGCGGGCGATCGCGTCCCGCAGCACGATGCTGGGGCGCGCCATGCCGGTTTCCGTATCGGCCGAGTTCATGTCCTGATGCTCGACTGCTTCCTTCACCAGGCTCATCACGGTCTTTACGGCGATGCCGCTCGCGACTTCTCCTGCGTTGTAGCCGCCCATACCGTCGGCCAGGACGAAGAGCCCGATGTCGGCGTCGACGCCGATTGTGTCTTCATTGTGCTCACGGACGCGGCCGACGTCGCTCAAACCTACTGAACGGATCTTGCCGCGCATCACGACGCCCTCCGTGGCGACGCGGTGTTGATATCAAGGTTTCTCACGGAATGAGCCACTCGTGCTTTGCCTCAGCAGCCCGAGCCGTCGCCATGGATTCTGCGCAGGCCCGCAGCGCGAGCGCGAGCTCGCCGCAATTCACGTAACGGTCGTCGGCGGACTTGGCGAGCGCGCGGTCAATCACGGCATCGATGCGCTCGGGCAGTTCCGGCCGGACTAGGCGCACGGAGGCGTGAGGTTCGGTGGCGATTTTTTGCATAAGCTTCGGCATCGATTCGGCGCGGAACGGCAACTGACCGCACAGCAACTGGTACAGACTCACCCCCAGAGCAAACTGGTCCGAGCGGCCATCCAGGGGTCGGCCTTCCAGTTGTTCCGGCGACATGAATGAGGGGGTGCCCAGGACTATTCCGGTTTTAGTTCGGCTTGTATCGGTCAGGCGCGCAATCCCGAAGTCTGTGATCTTCAACTCATCCGTGTCGGGATTGAACATTATATTAGCCGGTTTGATGTCGCGATGGACCACGTTCTGGCGGTGCGCATAGTGAAGCGCCTCGGCGACGCGGGCGACGAGCAGCATCACGTTTTGAGGCGGAAACAGGCGACTTGGGTCAGTGAAATGACTTAAGTGCTGACCGCGCAAGTACTCCATTGCTATGTACGCCAGCCCCTGATCTTCTCCAGCGTCGTACACCGTCACGATCGACGGATGATTGAGCCGTCCGGCCATTTCAGCTTCGCGGAAGAAGCGCGCCCGGGCTTCCGCCAGATCATCCTCTTCGAATGCTTCCGCCAGAGGAATCGCTTTGATCGCCACGACGCGATTTATCTTCGGATCACGTCCCAGGTAGACGATGCCCATGGCCCCTTTGCCGAGCTCGCGCTCGATCTCATAACGGCCGAGCGTGCGTGAGGACGCGCGCACAGGCGCCTGGAAGTCGTAGTCCTCGACGGCGACGCTGTGCGACTCGCGCGACTCGCCGCGGCGCAGCCGACGCGGCAGATCGTGCGCCGGGGGGCGTTTCACCGACGGACGGTTCCTCGCGAACCCGCGCGCGCCTGGCGCGCAGATCGCGGTAGTTGGGATCGCGCGTCGCCATGTGCGTGTAAACCGCCGCAGCCTTCTGCAGCTGACGGCGTCGCTCGAAATCGAGTCCCAGCTGGTAGAGCAGATCCATCGTGGCCGCATCGAGCGGACAACGCTGGTACGTCTCAAAGGCGAGATCGAGCTGCCCCTGCTTGTGAAATGTTTGCGCGAGGCTGTGAAAACTCGCCGCGGGCTCGCGTGGCGCGCTCCTCGCGTTCGCGCGTCGGATGAATTCACTGAGCGCGTACAGAAAATAGCTTCCCGCCACGGCGACGCAGGGCAACGCAAGGCGCGCCCAGATGTGCGCAGAGCCGAGCAGGCCGACTTCACCGATCAGCAGCATCGCGACCACGAGCACCGCCGCCAGGGCGCCGAGGCCTACGCCGGCGCTCGGCAGTACGAAAGCGGCGAAGACGACGACGCCGAGCGCCGCAGCCCACTCAAGCGCTATGGCGAGCGTTGGTCGTGAGTAGGTCGCGCGCGTCATGAGGCTCGATGCCGCGCTTGCGATGGCGACCACGGCGGGCGTGTCTTCGCGCGCCGGCGTTGCGACGTTTGAATTGGGAGCGAGACGCGCGTCCGTGAAGCCGATCAGCACGACCTTGTCGCGAAGTTGTCCTTCCGCGGTTTCGCCGGCGACGACCTGCCAGAAGGGAAGTTGCGCAAATGTCGCTGGCGAGCGTGTGAAGTAATGCGGCCGCGTACGAAGGCCGGCCTCGATGGAGATGACGTCATCGCCGATCACGAGATTGCGTTCGCCGTCGAACGCCAGGTCGTGCGGCGAGACGCCGGCGGCGCGCGCCGCAATTGCTGCAGCGAGCGACGGCAGCAGAGCATCGCCGATGCGCACCGCCGTAAGATCCGTGCGCACCACGCCATCGGAGTCTCGCATCTGATGCGTGTGGCCGACGGCGCTCGCGGCGTCGACGAGCATGGCGCTCGGTTGTTGCGCACACGTTCGCTCGCACGGCGCTGCGGAGCGCCGCGGGATTGGCGGCAGGAGCAAACTTCGCCGGAGCATCGAGCGAGCCGCGTCTCGTCTCGCCGAGTTCGATTGCGATGGGCGCAATTACGTCGCCTTGTGCAGCCATCGCCTGCGCGAGATGCGCGTTGGGATTGCTTCCTGCGCCGGATTCCCCCAGCAGACGGCGCAGCTGTCGCGCCTGCTCGGAGCCGCCCAGGTTCGAGGACTCGAGCAAGGCAAGCGCTGCACGGATGCGCTCGAACTCGCTGGTGCGTTGCGAAGTGTCGAGCGGGGCGGTGAAGGCGACGACACGCGCACCCTGGGAACGGAGCTGATCGAGCAATTGCGCGTGCACGTCGCGCGGCCATGGCCACTCGCCGAATTTCGTGATGCTCGCCTCATCTATGGCGACGATCACGATCTCCGCGGACGGCTTGGCGTCGGACGCGCGCAGCACGCGATCGTATAGCGCAAGTTCAAGGGGGGCCGAAGTCGTGGACGAAAGCAGACGGCCGACGGCAATAACGATAGCCGCCGCAAGCCCTCCAGGGAGCCAGGAAAATCTCGCCAGTTTTGCCGCCACGGGTCTGCCGCTGTAAAACGCCGGCGCGAGTATAGACGAAGCCTTACGCCGCAAATTGCAGGTGGCGTCACACTCGGCCGTAGGCGACGAGAAACGCCTGTAGCCTGTAGGCTGTAGGCTATAGCCAGAAGCGCGCGATCGCACGCTGGAACAACCGCCAATCGCTAACCGCTCGAACCGCTTCTTATGGCCAAGACCCGCGAGATTTTTGTCTGTGATCAGTGCGGCAATGAGAGCCTGCAATGGCAGGGGCTGTGCCCTGCATGCGGGGCAGGGGATACGCTCAGGCGCATGACGATTGCGAAGGGGAAAGCTGACCGCCGACCGCTGCCCCCGGCGCTGTTGAACCGCATCGCCTGTCCCAAGTAACGGAGGTGGACGAACCGCGGATCGCAACGGGCCTCGAAGAACTCGATCGCGTACTCGGCGGCGGATTGGTGCTCGGTTCAGTCACATTGCTCGGCGGCGATCCGGGGATCGGCAAGTCGACATTGTTGTTGCAGGCTGGCGATGCGCTCAGTCGCGCCATTTCGACGGTGTACGTCACTGGCGAAGAGTCGTTGCACCAGGTGGCGTTGCGCGCTCGCCGACTGGGCGTGGTCAGCGACAGCCTGCAACTGCTGGCCGAGACCTCGGTCGAGACGATCATCGAGCGCGCACAGCAGGCGCGCGTTCGCGTGCTGGTCATCGATTCGATTCAGACGATGTTCGCAGCGAACGTGGAATCCTCGCCGGGATCCGCGTCGCAGGTGCGTGAGTCAGCTGCGGCGCTTGTGCGCTTCGCCAAGGCCACTGGGGTTTCAGTGTTGCTCATCGGTCATGTGACGAAAGAGGGCGCCATCGCCGGCCCGCGCATCCTCGAACACATGGTGGACACAGTGCTTTACTTCGAAAGCGACGCAGGCAGTCGCTTCCGGCTGGTGCGGGCGGTCAAGAATCGGTTCGGCGCGGCAAATGAAGTCGGCGTATTCGCCATGACTGAAGCGGGTCTCAAGGAGGTCAGGAATCCTTCAGCGATCTTTCTTTCGCAGCACTCGCAAGCGGTCGCGGGCAGCGCAATCATGGTGGCGCGCGAAGGCAGCCGTCCGATGCTGATCGAGGTCCAGGCGCTCACAGACGATGCTCAGGGTATGAATCCGCGGCGCGTCGCCGTGGGCGTGGAGGCGAACCGTCTCGCGTTGCTGCTCGCGGTTCTGCATCGGCACGGCGGAGTTTCCACGGGCGGCCGCGACGTTTTCCTGAACGTCGTGGGCGGCGTACGGATTTCCGAGACCGCCGCCGATCTGCCGGCCGTGCTTGCGACGGTGTCGAGCGTCGAAGATCGGCCGCTCGCAGATCGGCTCGTGTGCTTCGGCGAACTCGGCCTCGCCGGCGAAGTGCGGCCGGTGCCCTACGGCGAGGAGCGACTGCGCGAGGCGGCCAAGCACGGTTTCGTGCGTGCGATCGTTCCGGAGTCCAACAAGCCGCGACGTGGGATCGATGGGCTGGAGGTGATCGGCGTCGAACGCCTCGCCGATGCGCTGCGTTCCGCCTTCTAGGAACCTGTCGGGTTGTGCAGAGCTACGCAGCGCCTTTTGAGCGAGGCGCTTCGGCGTCAGGATGCAGGGTGCGAATACGCGCGGTCCTCACGCTGTTGTCGGCTGTCTGCAGAATCTCGATCGAGAGTTCGCCCAGGCGCAGAGTCGTCCCCGGTTCCGGAATCGTCTCGAGGTACTCGAGGATCAGCCCGTTGAGCGTGCGTGGTCCGTCGGTCGGCAGCGTCCACCCGAGCGTCCTGTTGAGCACGCGCGCGCTCACCGAGCCGTTGACGACGTAGGCCCCATCGCTCTCGCGATGGATGTCTTTGTGCAGGGTCGCCGGAGCGCGCGTGAATTCGCCGACTATCTCTTCGAGGATGTCCTCGAGCGTAACCAGGCCCTGGATATCGCCGTACTCATCGACCACGAGAGCGATGCGGCGACGGTCCCGCTGGAAGTTGAGCAACTGCACGCTGAGCGGCGTGCCTTCCGGAACGAAGTAGCCCTCCCGTTCGCCGGCGAGTTCGAGCAGGCGCTCGCGCGAGAAATCGCCGCGGGCAAGCGCATGCGCGACTTTCTTCATGTGCAGGATGCCGACGATGTTGTCGATGTTTCCGCGGAACACAGGCAGGCGCGTATGCGGCGTCGAACGCAGCACATCGAGGATCGTGTCCCAGTCGTCGTTGAGATCGATGCTGGCGATCTCAGTGCGCGGAATCATGATGTCGTTGACGGTGATCGTCTCGAGATCGAGGAGCTTGTCGGTGAGACGGCTGCGCTGATCCGCGGATGGCGCGCGCGCGTCGTGCGCCTCGCGCCGCGGGCCCTGCGTGAGCCCAGTCGAAAGCCGACGAGCGCCGCAGCTGCAATGGCGGCGACGGCGAGGAAAAAGAAAAGAAGCGCTAGAGGAGGATCGTCCAATGCAATACCCGATATAGGCGGACGCTGCCGACGCCGTCAGCGACGCTCTATCCCCAGTGTCTGCCAAGAATCGTTTCGAGCACGATCTTCGAACCGAAGTACGCGAGCGCGAGCAAGGCGAACCCGCTCAGGGTCCAGCCGGTGGCCATGCGCCCGCGCCACCCGAAGCGCCAGCGTCCGAACAACAGGATGGCGAACACGGCCCACGCAAGACACGACAGCACCGTCTTATGGATCAGGTGCTGAGCGAACAGGTCTTCGACGAAGATGAAGCCGCTGAAGAGTGCGAGCGTCAGGATCGCAAAGCCCGAGGCGAGCGCCTGGAACGTACCGGCCTCAAGCGCTTCTACGGAGGGCAGAATCGCAAGCCAGCCGAGCGGCTGCCGGCGCCGCAGGCGCCGATCCAGCAGCGCGAGCGCTATCGGCAAGCACCACAGCGATTGAAAGCACGGCGTACGCCACCGTCGACAGAACGATGTGCGCGCCGACCTCCCAGCTGTGACGTTCCACGGCGTAACCCGGGCCGCCTTCGACGCCGATGACGGCGGCGACGCCGGCCGTCGCCGCGACGATGGCTGCGAGGCCTGCAAAGCGCGGCCGCGCGCCACGCCAACGCGATCGCAATAACGCCCATCGGCCAGCCCATCAGAGACGCCGTTTCTGCGACGTCGAACGATAGCGAGGGTTTCGCGAACACGCTTCGCCACAGCAAGACCGCATGCAGCACGATCGCGATGGCGCCGAGCGCGAGACCGGCGATGCGACGGCCGTGCGCCGCGCTATTCGCAGCTCGATAGGCGCTCGAAGCGAGCCATGCAGCGCAGGCCAGGTAGCACGCGAGGACGACGATGGAGAGCACGGACGGCGTGAGGCTCACTCGGGCAGGAGACAGGCTACAGGCTACAGGCGACAGCCAGAAGCGAGCAAGCGAACCTGTCGCCTCCTTGGGTCGCGGCCCATCAATTACAAGTCTAGGTTCTTCCAGCTGTTGCCTGTAGCCTGTAGCCCGTTACCCGCAGTCGTAACCCACTTCAATGTTCGACAAATTGACCGAGCGCCTGCAAGGCGTCATGGAAAGTC
This sequence comes from uncultured Gammaproteobacteria bacterium, assembly GCA_963723505.1. GTDB lineage: Bacteria > Pseudomonadota > Gammaproteobacteria > Steroidobacterales > Steroidobacteraceae > Steroidobacter. The sequence goes on along the minus strand of CAVRQU010000003.1, from coordinate 123,110 downwards.
TGCGCGGGCGCGGGCGTCTCACCGACGACAACATCGCCGATGCGCTGCGCCAGGTGCGCATGGCGCTGCTGGAAGCTGACGTCGCGCTGCCTGTCGTCAAATCCTTTGTCGATGCGATCCGCACGAAGGTCGTTGGACAGGAAATCGACAAGAGTCTGACGCCCGGACAGACGCTGATCCGGATCATTCACGATGAACTGATCGCATTGATGGGCGCCGGCGTGCGTCCGCTCAACCTGCGCGCCCAACCGCCGGTCGTGATTCTGCTCGCGGGTCTGCAAGGCGCCGGCAAGACCACCTCTGCGGCGAAGCTCGCGAAGTGGCTGAAGGATAACGAGCGCAAGAAGGTGCTGCTCGCGAGCACGGACGTGTATCGGCCCGCGGCGATCCTGCAGCTTGAGCGTCTTGCGGCGCAGCTCCATATCGCTTTCTTTCCTTCGGATCCGAAAAAGTCGGCGGTGACGTTCTGACGCGCGAAGCGCTGAGCGAAGCGCGCGCTTCCCTGTTCGACGTTCTGATCATCGATACCGCCGGTCGACTGCATGTCGACGAGGAAATGATGACGGAGATCCGCGAGATCAGCGCGGCGTCGCGCCCACGGAAACGCTATTCGTCGTCGATAGCATGGCGGGCCAGGACGCAGTAAATGCGGCGCGAGCCTTTGGCGATGCGCTGAGCCTGACGGGCGTCGTCCTCACCAAGACGGACGGCGACGCACGCGGCGGAGCAGCGTTGTCCGTGCGGCAGATTACGGGCCAACCCATTTTGTTCATGGGCACTGGCGAAAAGACCGACGCGCTTGAAGCGTTTCAGGCGGATCGCGTCGCTTCACGAATCCTGGGGATGGGGGATGTCCTGTCGCTCGTGGAGAACGTCACTCGCAGCGTCGACCGCGAGCAGGCGGAAAAGCTGGCCCGCAAACTCAAGAAGGGTAAGGACTTCGACCTCGAGGACCTGCACGACCAGCTGCAACAGGTCGAAAAAATGGGCGGCCTGAGCGCCCTCATGGAAAAACTGCCCGCTCAGCTCGCCGGCAAGGCGGCTGCGGCGCCGCAAGCCAATGAAAAAGAAATCCGGCGTCAGGTCGCCATGATCCGCTCCATGACCCCGGGTGAGCGCCGCTATCCCAAGACCATCGACGCCTCGCGCAAGCGGCGCATTGCCGCAGGGTCGGGAGTGCAGGTTTCCGAGGTCAACAGGCTGCTCAAGAACCATCTGCAGATGCAGAAGATGATGAAGACGATGACGCAAGGGCGGCGGGCTTGCGCGGATGATGCGGGACCTTTGGCGGCCGGTTTCCGGCTGGCTGACCGGCCAACGGGTCAACTGGCCAACCTGGCCAGATCGAAGCCAACCGAGCGAAAAAGGTTTCGTCTTGCCAGTCGGCCAGTGAGCCGGTTGGCCGGCCAGCCGCCTCGGCTTTCACTTCTCTCCTGCATTCAGTATGATGCGCGCCCTTTTCCGGGCGGATTCTTCCGGTCGTCCGGTAAACACCCAGCGATTTCGAGGCTTCAGCAGCATGGTTACTATTCGGCTTACCCGCCGCGGGGCGAAGAAGCAGCCCTTCTATCACGTGGTCGTCACGGACAGCCGGATGCGGCAGGGCGGCTCGACGCTCGAGCAGGTCGGCTATTTCAATCCGATCCCCGCCGGCAAGCAGCGTCGCCTTGAGCTGAATCTCGACCGGATCGACTATTGGGTCAGCAAAGGCGCGAAGCCCTCTGAGCGCGTCGCCGAGCTGGTCAAGAAGCATCGCAAGCAGGCGGTGCAGCCTGAAGATTGCCGGTCGGCGGGGGTTGCACGTCCCGACCGCCAGTCATCGGTTACGGGTTTCGCCGGAAATGAATGTAACTGGCGAATCCAGCGATCTCGGCGGCGGCGCTGAGCGAATCGTCGTACTGGGCAGGATCGGTGGGGCGTTCGGCGTCCATGGCTGGGTGAGGATCACGTCCTACACCGATCCGGCTGAAAACATTCTCGAATATGACAGATGGCTGATCGGCGGCGCCGGCCGCTGGCGGCCGATCGAAATTGAGGACGGGCGCGTGACCAGCAAGGGCGTGCTCGTCAAGCTGACCGGGATCGAGACGCCCGAAGACGCGCGACTTCAGGGCGGCGTCGAGATCGGCGTGAGGCGCATCGTCCTGCCGGCGCCCGCGCCAGGTGAGTACTACCGGACAGATCTCGAAGGACTCGAGGCGCTGACGAAAGACGGCGAAGCGCTCGGACGCGTGGATCACTTTCGCGCCACGCCGGCCGGCGACGTCGTTATCGTACGCGGCGCGCGGGAGCACTGGATTCCGTTCGTCAAGGATCGGATCGTGAAGGTCGACCTCGATGCGGGACGCATCGTGTTCGACTGGGGTGTGGACTGGTAGGGGTGAGGGCGATGCGCATCGAAGTGGTGACGCTCTTCCCCGAGTTCGTCGCGGATGCGGTGAGCGTTGGAGTGCTGGGCCGCGCCGTCGAAGCGGGGCGCGCCGCCGTAAATGCGACCTCGCCGCGCGAATTCGCGGAGGATGTGCATCGCACCGTCGATGACCGGCCCTACGGCGGCGGACCAGGAATGGTTCTCAAGATCGAGCCGGCGCGCACGGCGATTCGTGCAGCGAAAGCGCGCTTGCCGCCGGGCAGCGGCAGCATCTATCTGGCTGCGGACGGCGCGCCGCTGACGCATGCAAAAGCGCAACGTCTCGCGCAACTGCCGGGGTTGATGTTGCTGGCGGGGCGGTATGAAGGCGTGGATGAGCGGCTGATCGAGGCCGAGATCGATGAGAGCGTGTCGATCGGCGACTATGTGCTGTCGGGCGGCGAATTGCCCGCGCTGGTGTTGATCGACGCGGTCGTGCGATTGCTGCCCGGCGTGCTTGGGTCCGAAGAATCCGCGCAGCAGGACTCGTTCGTCGCCGGACTGCTGGACTGGCCGCACTACACGCGGCCGGAAGTTTTCGAGGGACGGGCCGTACCGCCGGTGCTGGTCGGCGGCAACCATGCGGCGATCCGGCGCTGGCGGGAAAAGCAGTCGCTTGGGCCGTACGTGGCTCCGGCGGCCGGATCTGATCGGGAAGATGACGCTGACTGCCGGGCAGCAGCGATTGTTGGAAGAATTCATGGCGGAGCATCGCGCAGGCGAGCGGCCGTTGGCAGGCTTGAAATGGATGGGTACCACGATGAACATCATTGAAAAACTCGAAAGCGAAGCGCTGAACAAGAAGATTCCGGACTTCTCGCCCGGCGACACCGTCGTCGTCGAAGTGAAGGTGAAGGAAGGCGATCGCGAGCGCGCGCAGGCCTATGAGGGCATCGTCATTGCGCGTCGCAACCGCGGCTTCAATTCCTCGTTCACCGTGCGCAAGATTTCGCACGGCGAAGGCGTCGAGCGCGTGTTCCAGACCTATAGCCCGTCGATCGGCGCCATTACCGTCAAGCGCCGCGGCAACGTGCGTCGCGCGAAGCTGTACTACCTGCGCGACCTGACCGGCAAGGCTGCGCGCATCGAAGAAAAGGTCTGAGAATCGACGGTCGCCTCACGACCGGGGACCCGCGCCCGCGGGTTCCCGTCCGTCGCTGAACAGTCGGGCGCCGTCCTCCGCTTCTTCCGGTCTGTTCAACTTCCTCCCAAAGACGTCTCCCTCCGAACTCAGCCGAAACGCGTCGAGCGACCCGACCGCTGGCGTCCCTCGCGTAGCAGCCCTGCGGGCGCGACGGGTACACTGCAACGCCCGCCCATCCCGCGGGTCGCAATTCTTCAGTTGAGGACGTACATGCCCACGACTCGTTCAGTCCGGCGCCGGATTTTGTCGCTGTGCCTTCTGCTTGCATGCAGCGCGGGGCAAGCCAGCCCGCTAACGGACAAGGTCCTGGACAATGTTCGACTGCCTGCCGGTTTCCGGTTGGACGTGTACACCGACAGCGTACCCGCGGCGCGCTCAATGGCGCTTGGTCAGCGCGGAACGTTGTTTGTCGGCACGCGCGCCGGCAAGGTGTACGCCGTGAGTCCGGCGGTCGGCGGCGCGCCGCCTGTCGTGCACGTGATCGCCGACAAGCTCAACATGCCGAACGGCGTCGCGTTCCGGGATGGCGCGCTCTACGTCGCCGAGACCCACCGCATTACCCGTTACGACAACATCGAAACGTCGCTGGACCAGGTCCCCGCGCCGAAAGTTGTGCGCGATGACCTGCCGAAAGACCGGCATCACGGCTGGAGGTACATCGCGTTCGGTCCCGACGGCAAGCTCTACGTCCCGATCGGCGCGCCATGCAACGTGTGCAGTGAACCGAAATACGCGTCGATCACGCGCATGAATGCGGACGGCTCAGATCAGGAAGTCTTCGCGCGCGGCGTACGCAATACGGTCGGATTGACGTGGCATCCCGCGACGAAGCAGCTCTGGTTCACCGACAACGGTCGCGATTACCTCGGCGATGATCGCCCGCCGTGCGAGTTGAATGCGGCGCCGCGCGCCGGCCTCGACTTCGGCTTCCCGTACTGCCATGGCAAGGACATCCGGGACCCCGATCCGAAGTACGCCCAGCTCGGCGAATGCAGCAGGATGACGCCGCCGGTGCAGTCGCTGGGCGCACACGTCGCCCCGCTCGGCGTGAAGTTCTACACGGGGGCGAGCTTCCCGGAGAGCTACCGCAATCGGGCGTTTATCGCCGAGCACGGCTCCTGGAATCGCTCGGAGAAGAGCGGTTACCGCATTACGATGGTGAAGCTCGACGGCGCCAAGGCCGTGAGCTATGAGCCCTTTGCGACCGGCTTCATCCGCGGCGATGAAGTCTATGGACGGCCGGTCGATCTGCTGATGCTGGATGACGGCTCCATGCTGGTCTCGGATGACGCCGCAGGCGCAATCTATCGGATCAGTTATGGAACAACGTCGTAGGAAACCCTTGCATAGGCTCGATCTGAAAGCGTCATCCCGTATTCAAGTCCCGTCTTTCGACCGGTTGCAGCGTTGAACGCTCGGGGTCGTCCTCGGGTCGAAATCTGCGCCAGCGGCAGGAACTTGTCGGGTTGAAGCCCCACCAGTCGATTACATAGCCCCATGAAATACCTCGCTGCATTCTTCGCCTTCACTCTGGCGCGCCCTCGATGGGTTGCGCAAGGTCATGCACTTCATCGTGTTGCTGGCGTTTTTCCTCATCATGGCGGCGGTGCTCTCGCCGCGCATACCGATCGTGCCGCACAAGACCGCGCTCGTGATCTCGCCGCAGGGCGCCCTGGTCGAGCAGCTCGCGGGCGACCCGCTGGAGCGCGCAGTCGCGGAGGTGGCCGGCGAGGGACGCGCCGAGACGCTGCTTCGCGACCTCATCGAGGCGATTCACCATGCAAAGACGGACAAGCGCATCGAAGTGCTCGTGCTCGATCTCGGCGCCATGGCCGGCGGCGGAGTCGCCAAGCTCGAAGAACTCGCCGGGGCCATCCGCGATTTCCGCTCGAGCGGCAAGAAAGTCATCGCGTACGGCGACGGCTTCGACCAGTCGCAATACTACGTTGCGGCGCACGCGGACGAGATCTACCTCGATCCGCAGGGTCTCGTGCTCATCGAAGGCTTCGGGTACTACCGCACCTTTCTCAAGGGCGTCATCGACAAGCTCGCTATCGACGTGAACGTGTTCCGTGCGGGCAAGTTCAAGTCGTTCACCGATCAGTTCAGCCGCAGCGATATGTCGGAGCAGGAGGAGCAGGAGAGCCTCGCGTGGCTGAACGCGCTGTGGGCGCAGTATCAGGCGGGCGTGGCTGCAGCGCGCGGTCTGGACGCGGGCGCCGTCGCTGCGTATGCGAACGATTTCGCGGCCGCCGCGAAGTCGCAGCAAGGCGATCTTGCCGCGGTGGCGATGGAAAAGGGTCTCGTCACCGAGCTCAAGACGCGTCGCGAAGTCGAAGAGCAGTTGATCGGCCTCGTCGGAGAGAATGAGGACGAGCATACCTACCAGGGCATCGCGCACTGGGACTACCTTGCAGCTGTGCGCTCCGCACGCGGACTGCAGCTTGACGGCGATCGGCTCGGCGTGGTGGTTGCGTCGGGCGAGATTCTGGACGGCGAGCAGCCGCCAGGCGCCATTGGATCGGAGTCGACCGCGCGATTGCTGCGTCAGGCGCTGCATGACGACGACATCAAGGCCGTGGTGCTGCGCATCGACAGTCCGGGCGGCAGCATGTTTGCGTCGGAGGTGATCCGGCGCGAAATCGATGCGTTGCGGGAGGCGGGCAAACCTGTGCTCGCCTCGATGAGCAGCGTCGCCGCATCGGGCGGCTACTACATCGCGATGGACGCCGATGAAATCTGGGCGAGCCCCGCGACGCTGACAGGATCGATCGGCGTGTTCGCCGTGTTTCCAACGATCGAACGCACGCTGGGAAAGGTGGGCGTCACGGTCGATGGCGTCGGCACGACGCCCGCTGGCGGACGCGTTGCGCATCGACAGGACGCTCGATGAAGCGGCGCGTGAGGTCCTGCAGCTCTCGGTCGAGCACGCCTATCGTGTGTTCGTGAATCATGTCGCGTCGGCGCGCGAGAAATCGTTTGACGAGATCGACAATGTCGCTCAGGGCCGCGTCTGGGCGGGCGTCGACGCCATGCAGAACGGCCTGGTCGACAAGCTCGGTTCGTATGACGCGGCGCTGGACGCGGCGGCCGCGCGCGCCGATCTGGGCGAGGACTACAAAGTCGAGTACATCGAACCGCCGCTCGGCTGGCGTCAGGCGCTGGCCGTGCAAACGCAGGTGCTTGCAGCTCGGCTGACGCACACGCTCGTACCGCAAGCGGAATTCATGCGCGAAGCGCGCCGCTTGTTGGCGCCGCTGGAAGCGGAACTGACCCGCCTGTCGCGGTTCACAGATCCGAAGCAGGTCTACTACTACTGCCCGTGCTCCGTGAACTGAGAAGTCAGAACAAGAGCCGCCAAAGACCGCAAAAAAGAGAGATGGGTCGGGAAGAGGTGCGTCTGCTCAACGACGCGTCTGAACCGTTTATTCGCGAGAAGTCGTTTCAGTTCCTCTTTGCGGTCTTTCGCGGCTCTTCTCCGCCGCTTATTTCCTCTCCCAATCCATCACCACCTTCCCCGACTGGCCGCGGCCCATGATGTCGAAGGCGTGCTGGTAGTCCGTATAGGGGACGCGGTGAGTGATGACAGGGCGGATGTTGAGGCCGCTCTGCAAGAGCGCCGCCATCTTGTACCAGGTTTCGAACATCTGCCGGCCGTAGATGCCCTTGATCGTGAGTCCCTTCAGGATGACGTCGTTCCAGTCGATCGCGACTTCATTCGGCGGAATGCCGAGCATGGCCACGCTGCCGCCGTGGTGCAGCGTTCTCAGCATGTCGCGCAGCGCGGCGGCGTTGCCCGACATTTCCAGACCGACGTCGAAACCTTCCTGCATGCCGAGCTGTTTCATCGCGTCGTCCAGCGACTCGCGCGTGACGTTGAGCGCGAGCGTCGCGCCCATCCGGCGAGCGAGATCCAGGCGATAGTCGTTGACGTCGGTGATCACGACGTTGCGCGCGCCGATGAAGCGCACGATCGCGGCGGCCATGATGCCGATCGGTCCGGCCCCCGTGATCAACACGTCCTCGCCGACGACGTCAAACGCCAGCGCCGTGTGCACGGCGTTGCCGAGCGGATCAAGTATCGCGGCGATCTCATCATCAATGGCGGCGGGCAACTTGAACGCATTGAAGGCCGGGATGACGACGTATTCGGCGAAGCAGCCGGGACGGTTGACGCCGACGCCGACAGTGTTGCGGCACAGGTGTCGACGCCCGGCGCGACAATTGCGGCAATAGCCGCACGTGATGTGCCCTTCGCCCGAAACGCGATCGCCGGGCGAGAACCCACTCACCTCGCTGCCGATCTCGACGATTTCGCCGCAGTATTCATGACCGACGGCCATCGGCACGGGTATCGTCTTCTGAGCCCATGCGTCCCAGTTGTAGATGTGCATGTCGGTGCCGCAGATGGCGGTCCGCTTCACGCGGATGAGCACATCGTTCGGACCGACCGTGGGCTTCTCGACGTCCTGCAGTTGAATGCCTGGAGCGGCGTGGTGTTTGACGAGGGCGTGCATCTTCAGAAGTGATCAGTGATGTAGTGACTAGTGACCAGGTCATGCGCGCGCAGCGCGGTTCTACCTACGGTCTACAGCCTACAGTCTACAGTCTGCCAGCAGTCTACAGCCTGCTGGCGAATCAGCTCACGACGCCGAGTTCCCGACCGACCGTCGCAAATGCTGCAACGGCTTTTTCCAGCTGCTCCTGCGTGTGCGCTGCGGACATCTGCGTGCGGATGCGCGCCTTGCCATGGGGGACGACCGGGAAGGAAAAGCCGATCACGTATACACCATGGTCGAGGAGCCGCCGGGCGAATTCAGACGCCAACCGCGCGTCCCCGAGCATGATGGGAATGATCGGGTGTTCGCCGGGAGCGAGATTGAATCCCGCGGCGGTCATCCGTTCGCGAAAGTACGTTGCATTGCTCCCGGAGGCGTACGCGAAGTTCATTGTCGGCTTCGAGCAGGTCCAGAACGCGGATGCTCGCCGCCGCGATGAACGGCGGAATGCTGTTCGAGAACAGGTACGGGCGTGAGCGCTGCCGCAACCATGCAATGATCTCCTTGCGGCCCGACGTGTAGCCGCCGCTGCCCCCGCCCAGCGCCTTGCCGAGCGTGCCGGTCAGGATGTCGACGCGATCGATGACGCCTCGCAGCTCGTGCGTGCCGCGTCCCTTCTGCGCCGATGAATCCCGCGGCGTGGGAATCATCGACCATGACCAGCGCGTCGTAACGATCGGCGAGATCGCAAATGTCCCTGCAGCCGCGCGATCACGCCGTCCATCGAGAACACGCCGTCGGTGGCGATGAGCCGCACGCGGCAATGCGCCGCCTCCTTGAGCCTCGTCTCGAGCTCGTCGAGATCGTTGTTGGCGTAGCGAAAACGCTGCGCCTTGCATAGCCGCACGCCGTCGATGATGCTCGCGTGATTCAGCGCGTCCGAGATCACCGCATCCTGCTCATCGAGCAGCGTCTCGAACAAGCCGCCGTTCGCATCGAAGCACGAGGAATAGAGAATCGTGTCTTCCGCGCCGAGAAAACGGCTCAGTCGCTCTTCCAGATTCTTGTGGATCGCCTGCGTGCCGCAGATGAAACGCACTGACGCCATGCCGTATCCATAGCGATCGATCGCAAGACGCGCCGCCTCGCGAACAGCTCCGTGATTGGCGAGGCCCGAGATAGTTGTTGGCGCAGAGATTGATCAGTTCCTGGCCGCCTGCGACGCGAACGACGGCCTGCTGAGGCGAGGTGAGCACATGCTCAGGCTTGAAGAGCCCCTGAGCTTTCAGTTGGTTGGTCTCCTCGCGCAGCCGATCCAGAAATCGCTTGTTTCATGAGCACCATCCTCGAGGTCGAAGGCGCGAATTGTGCCACTGCGCAGAACGACGCGTGGATCATTCGATGGCTGACCGCTCGCAGGTTCTCCGCGCGCAGTCGGCTACACTTTTTCGCAACGACTCAGGGATTCCCTCAATCACTCCTCGACGCGATTGAGATTATCTGCGCGGGTTGCTGGCGTCGAAGAACGCAAGCCGCCGAAAGACAAGAGTCTGCGAAATCGCTGTTTCTTCATGTGGCGTGTGTTCGGCGGCCGCATGGTCGGCTGCGTGGATCAGGCCGCAGTCGGCTTGTCTCTGTTTCTTCACCCTATTGATGTTCCGCAAACGACGGACTTACCATCGGCCCGACTGCAGAGCGATTGACAATTCTGTAAATAACTAACGTTCGGACTTTCGCTCGGTCCGATGGGGGGATCTTCATGAGTTCGAAACAGCGAACGCTGCTGTCGTGCGCGATCAGCAGCATTCTTGGCGTTTCAGTCGCATCGGCGGCTGACACGACACGCGGCAGCATCCTCGAAGAAGTCATCGTCACGGCGGAAAAGCGCGAAGTGAATCTGCAGGAGGTCCCCGTCGCGGTGTCCGCGTACACGAGCGAGACGCGCACTCTGCTCGGTGTGAACACCGTTGAGGATCTCGCGCGCTTCACGCCCAGCGTTGCGTATCGCAATGACGATCGCCTGGCGATCCGCGGCGTCGGCCGCCTCACGAACGCCGTAGGCACCGATCCAGCCGTCGCGTTGTATTACGACGGCATCTTCTCGACCTCCATGGCGGACATGTCTATGCCGCCGCTGTTCGTCGATCGCACTGAAATTCTTCGCGGCCCGCAGGGCACGCTGTACGGCCGCAACTCGGTCGGCGGCGCGATCAACGTGATCTCGAAGCGCCCGACCGACGAGTTTGAGGGCGAAGTGCGCGCCACGGGCGGCAACTACAGCTACTACCGCGGCGAGGGCCTGATCCGCGGTCCGTTCACGGACAACTTCCGCTATCTCGTCGGCGGCTACGTCGAGAAGCGCGACGAGGGCTTCATCAAGAACCGCGGCCCGGCCGAAGACGGCGCCACGAGCGATCGGTGGATGGTCGAAGGTCAGCTCGAAGCCGATCTCGGCGACAGCGTCGTCGCGCGTGTGCGCTATACGAAGTTCGAGTGGAACGATACGTACGGCGTCGGCAACACGCTGGAGGCCGACATTGGACGGTACGACACGACGTCGCCGTACAACTCGGCGGCCTCTACTACAACCCGACCTTCGGCTTCACCGGCCAGAATCCCGCGGTGACGAATCCTTACACGGCCGACGCCAATCGCACGGTCGTCGGCACGCTCAACGATCACAATCGCATCAACCTCGATGTGACCTGGGATCTCGGCGGCGCGACGCTGAAGTACCTCGGCGGCTATCAGGAATACCTGTACCACACAGGCTCCGACAGCGACGGCACGTCGCGCACGGGACTGATCAACGTGCCTGGTGCCCGCGGGCGTCGCCGGCGTTGCGAGCACGATGCGGCTCGACCTGGACGGCGCCGCGGGACCGCTGACGCCCGATTCAGTTCGCGCGCCCCGCGTACACGGCGACGGGCGTCACGACGGACCGTGAAGGCTTCTACGAAGAATCGCAGAGCTGGTGGTCGAACGAGATCAACGTCTCCTCGAACGGCGACGGCGCGTTGCAATGGATCGTCGGTCTCTATCAGTACGACACGACCTGGGACAACCCGCAGCACACGACCGCGCACGGCGATGCGGGGCTGCTCACGCCCGCGGATGGTTCGCACGCGCAATCCGCTCGGCGTGGAGCGGCGCGATCGACGGGCATCTCGAGGGCAAGTCGCATGCGGCGTTCGCCCAGATCGACTGGACGTTTGCCGATGAGTGGACCCTGACGCTCGGCGCCCGTTACACCGAGGACGAGAAGAAGGGCTGGGACAAGGCGTGGTACGTCGGGCGCAGTCCCGCCACCGCGATCGGGGCGGCCGAAGCGAACCTTGAAGCGGCGTTGCGGAACCAGTTCGCCACCAACCCGGCGCTTGCGCCCTTCGCTGGCCTTGCCACCGCGCCGGACGCGGTGCTCTACGGCGCTTTGACCAGCCCTGTAACCGGTCCGCTGCTGGCGCCCGCCTGCAAGGCACCGCCGCCGGTGTGCTGGCGCAGACACAGGCTGTCGCCCTGGACATCACCCAGGCCGGCACGGGCTGCGTCGGTTGCGTCGCGAATCCCGATGGCGGACTGACGCGAAACCTCGCGGGCAAATGGGACGGCGTCACGGCGACTGCAGGATTGCAGTGGCAGCCGAGCGAAGACACGAACCTCTATGCGCGGTACGCGCGCGGCTATAAGGCGGGCGGCTTCATCGCCTCCGCGAACATGGCCCCGGGCGTGTACGCCGACCCGGAATACCTGAACTCGTACGAGCTCGGCTGGAAGCAGGCGTTCGGCGGCCGCTTCCAGTTGAACTCGGCGGTCTTCTACTACGACTACACGGACTTCCAGGCGCCGCTGCGCGTCCAGCTGCCCGGCAGCGGCGGACAGCTCTTTGCGACGCAGTTCGTGAATCTGGACGCCGAGATGAAGGGCGTCGAGATCGAAACCGTGTGGTCGCCGGTCGATCCGCTCAGGCTGTTCGCGAACGCGTCGTACGTCGATTCCGAGATCACCCGCGGGTGCTGCTATCAGGACGCGGCGGATCCGACCGCGACGGCCCCGAACGCGCAACCGGTCGGCGCGGGCGGCGCGCAGACGCTGGTCGGCAACTCCATGCCGAACTCGCCGGAGACGAAGTACACGGTGGGGGCAAACTACACCTGGAACTTCGCGCCCGGCGCGCTGACGCTCGGCGGCGCCTGGCTCTTACACGCATGAGCTGCAGTCAGGCGTGTTCGAGAATCCGATTCACGTGGCGCCCTCGCACGAGATCGCTGGATTTGCGCCTGCTGTGGAACGATTCGTAGGATCGCTACACGATCATCGGCTTCGTGAAGAACGCGATAACGAAGACGCGTACCTGCGCGCGACGGGCTTCGAGCCGTCGCCGGCGGGCGCGCAGTCGAGAGACGTCGGTCTGGTGTATCCGCGTACGTACGGCGTGGAGCTGCAGTACCGTTTCGGGAACTGATCCAATCGTCCTGGGTTGAAACAGGCCGGTCGACCGCAAGGTCGACCGGCCTTTTTTCATGGCTGATAGGCAAACCGGCAAACTGGCGGTTGGCCAGAGATCGAAGGGACGCCTTCTGACCGGTTCGCCGGTTCGCCAGTGCGCCGTGTCTAGCGCACGCGTCCTTCCTTCCACGCCTGCAGGAGCTTGTCATAGGCGATCGTTTCGCCCTTGCGGCTTCTCGTTCGCGAGCTTCGCCCACGGGGCGGCGTTCGCAGACAGCCATGACTTCGGATCCTTCTCCGGATTCAGTTTCGGCGCGCAGTTCTTCATACCCGCGCGCTCGAGGCGCGCGAGGATGCGATCCATCTGGTCCGCAAGATTGTCCATCGCCGCTTGCGGCGTGCGCTCGCCGGTCACCGCCGTCGCGACGTTCTGCCACCACAACTGAGCGAGCTTCGGGTAGTCGGGCACATTCGTGCCGGTCGGCGTCCAGGCGACGCGCGCGGGGCTGCGATAGAACTCGATGAGGCCGCCGTAGCGCGCCGCATTCTTCGTGAAGTAGTCGTGCCGGATGTCGCTGTCGCGAATGAAGGTGAGCCCGACGATCGACTTCTTCAGCGAGACGGATTTCGACGTCACGAACTGCGCATACAGCCAGGCGGCGGCGATGCGGTTCGTATCGTGTCCACGCAGGAACGCCCATGAGCCGACGTCCTGATAGCCGTTCTGCATGCCGTCCTTCCAGTACGGGCCGTGCGGCGAGGGCGCCATGCGCCATTTGGGCGTCCCGTCCGCGTTGACGACCGGCAGCCCCTTTTTCGTCATGTCTGCGGTGAACGCCGTATACCAGAAGATCTGCTGCGCGATTTCGCCTTGCGCCGGCACGGGGCCTGATTCGGAGAACGTCATGCCCATCGACTGCGACGGCGCGTACTTCTTCATCCAGTCGATGTACTTCGTGAGCGCGTAGACCGCCGCCGGCGAATTCGCGGCGCCGCCGCGTTTGACGGAAGCGCCGACCGGAGTGCACTTGTCCGCCGCCACGCGAATGCCCCACTCATCGACCGGCAGGCCGTTGGGAATGCCTTTGTCCGCGGCGCCCGCCATCGACAGCCACGCGTCCGTGAAGCGCCAGCCCAGGGAGGGATCCTTCTTGCCGTAATCCATGTGGCCGTGCACGCGTTTGCCGTCGATGCTCTTCACGTCGTTCGAGAAGAATTCCGCGATGTCCTCGTACGCGCTCCAGTTCACCGGCACGCCGAGTTCGTAACCGTATTTCTTCCTGAAACGCTCCTGCAGGTCCTTGCGGGCGAACCAGTCCGCGCGAAACCAGTACAGATTGGCGAACTGCTGATCGGGCAACTGATAGAGCTTGCCGTCCGGCGCCGTCACGAACTTCGCGCCGATGAAGTCCTTGAGATCGAGCGTGGGGCTCGTGTAGGCCTTGCCGGCGCCGGTCATGAAGTCGGACAGCGGCAGCACGGCCCCGTAGCGGTAATGCGTGCCGATCAGATCGGAGTCGGTGATCCAGCCGTCGTAGACCGACTTGCCGGACTGCATCGACGTCTGCAGCTTCTCCACGACGTCGCCTTCCTGAATGAGATCGTGCTTCACGCGCAGGCCGGTGATCTCGCCGAAGGCGCGCGCCAGCGTCTTGGCCTCGTATTCATGCGTCGTGATCGTTTCAGAGACGACGCTGATCTCGTTGACGCCTTTCGCCCTGAGTTGATTCGCTGCGCCGATGAACCATTTCATTTCGGCGAGCTGCTGCTCCTTCGCGAGCGTCGAGGGCTGGAACTCCTGATCGATCCAGCGGCGCGCGGCCTGTTCGTCCGCGCGCAGCGGCCCCGCGAGTAGGCTCAGCGCGCCTGCAATCAGCAAAACGTGCTTCATTCAAAGTCCCGCATCTAGATTATTCGAGTTCGCCGGTTCGCCGTTGGCGATTGCACAGGTCGGAGGCTAGCTTGCGATCTTTGCGCTCTTGGCCGTGAATCAGTTTCAACGGATGTCAACCCCAACGCATGATAGCCGCCGTGGCCGCGGCGCCGAGCACCGCGCCGCACCATTGCGTAGCAGTCCGTAAGACCGGTCCACGCGAGATTGATGTATGCCGCGGTCAGCAGGCCGATGAACAGGCGGTCGCCGCGGGTGGTCACGAGCGGCAGAAGTCCCTTGCGTGCGACGGTGGGCGAGCGCAGCTCCCACAGCGTCATCGCGATGAGGAGCAAGCCGATGCACGCGAAAAAGATCGCGACTGGCTGCGTCCAGGCCATCCATGCGAGAGCGCTCATGCGCCTGCACTCGACGAGTGAGCAGCGGACAGCGGACCGCGGACAGTGAAAGCCCGGAAAAGGAGATGCCGGACCTTCCGGTTCCGCACCGTCCGCTGTCCGCTGTCCGCTAGTCACTACTCAGACCCTCCCCATCGCGAAGCCCCTGGCGATGTAGCGTCGCACGAACCAGATCACGAGCGCGCCCGGAATGATCGTCAGCACGCCGGCCGCCGCCAGCGTGCCCCAGTCCATCCCTGCGGCCGACACGGTGCGCGTCATCGTGGCTGCGATCGGCTTCGCGTCAACAGAGGTCAGCGTCCGGGCGAGCAGCAGTTCGACCCACGAAAACATGAAGCAGAAGAAGGCGGTGACGCCGACGCCCGCCTTGATCAGCGGCAGAAAGATCTTCACGAAGAACTTCGGAAACGAATAGCCGTCGATGTATGCGGTCTCGTCGATCTCGCGCGGCACGCCGGACATGAAGCCCTCGAGGATCCATACCGCGAGCGGCACGTTGAACACCAGGTGAGCGAGCGCGACCGCGATGTGAGTATCCATGAGCCCGACGGCTGTATAGAGCTGAAAGAAGGGCAGGAGGAACACGGCAGGCGGCGTCATGCGGTTGGTAAGCAGCCAGAAAAAGAGATGCTTGTCGCCGATGAAGGAGTAGCGTGAGAACGCGTACGCGGCCGGCAACGCCAGCGTCGTCGACAGTGCGGTGTTGAGCGCGACATAGATCATCGAGTTGATGTAGCCGTCGTACCAGGCGGGATCCGTGAAGATCGTGAGGTAGTTGGCGAGCGAGAAGCTCTCGGGCAGCCACGCGAAGGCGCTCGTGATCGCCTGGTTGTCGCGCAGGCTCATGTGCGCCATCCAGTAAATGGGCGTCAACGTGAACAACAGATAGGCGACAAGCAGCATCGAGCGCGCAGGGACGGCGGGGCGGCGGCGGGTTCCGCTGATGGGCTGTTCTACCTTCATCGTGCGCTCCGCTCGTCGCCGGTCCCCACATCCCTCATGAAGTTGTACAGGACGAAACAGAACAACAGGATCACCAGGAAGTAGATCAGCGAAAACGCCGCGGCCGGCCCCAGATCGAACTGACCCACGGCCTTCTGCGTCAGATACTGCGACAGGAAGGTGGTCGCGTTGCCCGGGCCGCCGCCGGTCAGCACGAACGGCTCGGTATAGATCATGAAGCTGTCCATGAATCGCAGCAGCACGGCGATCATCAGCACGCCGCGCATCTTGGGCAGTTCGATGTACCGGAACACCGACCAGCGCGACGCGCCGTCGATGCGAGCGGCCTGATAGTAAGCGTCCGGAATGGCGCGCAAGCCCGCGTAGGCGAGCAGGGCCACGAGCGGCGTCCAGTGCCACACGTCCATGACGAGCACCGTGATCCAGGCGTCGGTCGGATCCTGGGCGTAGTTGTAGTCGACGCCAAGGCGCGTGAGCGCATAGCCCAGCAAACCGATGTCTTCCCGGCCGAAGATCTGCCAGATCGTTCCGACCACGTTCCACGGAATGAGCAGCGGCATCGACACCAACACGAGCACGAGCGATGCGCGCCAGCCGCTCGCCGGCATGGCGAGCGCCAGTGCGACGCCGAGCGGCAACTGGATGAGCAGGACGGCCGACGAAAAAACGAGCTGCCGAAGCAGGGCGCTGTGAAGGTCCGCGTCGCGCAGCGCCTCCTTGAACCACTCCATGCCGACGAACACGCGCTGATCCGGACCGAAGATGTCCTGCACCGAGTAGTTGACGACGGTCATCAGAGGAATGAGGGCGGAGAACGCGACGCTCAGGAGCACGGGCAGGACGAGCCACCACGCTCGCTGATTGACGGGTTTGGCGCTGCTCATGCGAGCCGCACGCCGCTCGCGTAGAGCGCACACCGTGCGGGCGGCAAGTACGCGTACACGGATCCCGGCTTCGGGGCCGATTCCGGCCTGCGGAGTTTCGCCCACAGCGCGGCGCCGTGAATCTCGAGGCGCGCCATGATGTGCACGCCCTGATCCTGCACGGCTACGATCGTTGCGGGCACGTGATTGGGGCCAGCTTCCGCCGCGAGCTGCACGTATTCCGGTCGCACGCCGATGACGAGATCGGCGCCCGCCGCCGGCGCGCGCACGCTCACCGTCTCGACGGCGACGTCTGCGATCCGCGCGACGCCGTTGACCCATGTGCACGGAATGAAGTTCATCCCGGGCGTACCGATGAAATGCCCCACGAAGCGGTGCGCGGGCGCTTCGAACAGCTCCTCAGGCGTGCCGACCTGCACTGCTTCACCCTGCATCATCACCACGACGCGATCCGCAAACGTCAGAGCCTCGGTCTGATCGTGCGTGACGTAGAGCAGAGAAAGTCTGAGTTGCTGATGAATCTGTTTGAGCTTCCGCCGCAGCAGCCACTTCAGATGCGGATCAATCACGGTCAAAGGCTCATCGAACAGTATGGCGGCCACGTCCGGTCGTACGAGGCCGCGGCCCAGGGAGATTTTCTGTTTCTGGTCCGCCGTCAGCGCTCTCGCGCGCCTTCCGAGGTCCCCGCTGAGTTCGAGGATTTCAGCGACTTCGTGTACCCGCTTGCGAACATCAGCGCTGCTCCAGCGTCGATTGCGCAGCGGGAAGGCGAGATTCTCAAACACCGTCATCGTGTCGTAGACCACCGGGAACTGAAAAACCTGAGCGATGTTGCGCGTTTCCGCAGCGACGTCGGTGACGTCGCGCCCGTCGAAGAGAACTCTGCCGCAGGTGGGCGCAATCAGTCCGGAGATGACGTTGAGCAGCGTTGTCTTGCCGCAGCCGGAGGGACCGAGCAGTGCGTAGGCGCCGCCGTCGGACCAGACCATCGTCATCGGTTTCAGCGCCCACTCTCCGGGACTGGCTGGAGACTGGGGGCTGGGGGCTGGAGGTAGATCTGATTCCTTCCGGCTGTGGCCTGTAGCCTGTCGCCCGTAGCCGCTATCAGCTCGTCTGAGCTGGTACGAATGCCCGACGTCGATGAGATCAATTTGCGCCATGCTCGGGCCCAGTCAGAGCGTCCCCTGGCGCGAACAGCAATCGGCCGTTCATGTCGAATCCGTAGACATCGGCGGGGTCGAGATACAAGGTGCGCAGCTCATTGAGTGCGTACTCGTGGACGCCCGGCGCCTGCGCGGTCAGAGAGACGCCCTCGCGCGACAGATGAACATAAGTCTCCGATCCGCTGATCTCGGCAAGGTCGACTCGTGCGGTGATCGCCGCCTGCGCGGGCGACGTGCGCGTCATTGAAAAATCGTGCGCGCGGACGCCGAGCTGCAACGGACCGCTGTCGAGGCCATCGGGCGCGCGCGGCAAGGCGAGATCTGCGCCGCCGAAAAGGCGCGCCCTGCGAGCGCCGCGATCGTAGGCGGCGGAAAGCACGTTGAGCGGCGGGTCGCTGAATGCGCGCGCGGCCTCGAGCGTAGCCGGTCTGCGAAAGATGCGCGTCGTCGGGCCGAACTGCAGCACCCGGCCCGCGGCGAGCACGGCCGTATTTCCGCCGAGCTGCAGCGCTTCCTGAGGCTCCGTCGTGGCGTACACGACGGTCGTGTTTCGTTGCGCGAAGAGTTGCGTCAATTCGCCGCGGAGTTCCTCGCGCAGCTTGTAATCGAGATTCACCAGCGGTTCGTCGAGCAACAGCAGTTCGGCGTCCCGGGCGAGCGCCCGCGCGAGCGCCGTGCGTTGCTGTTGTCCGCCGGACAGTTCGGCTGGGCGGCGCGACAGGTACGGTGTGATGCGCAGCGTTTCCGCGAGCCTGCCGACGCGCTCTCTTATCGCAGACTCACTCTGGCGCGCGATGCGCAGGGGCGAGGCGATGTTCTCGAACACGGTCAGCGAGGGGTAGTTGATGAACTGCTGGTAGACCATCGCGACATTGCGCCTGCGTACAGGGACGCCTGTCAGATCGCGATCGGCCATCGACAGTCGCCCGCTGGTCGGCCGATCGAGGCCGGCCATGATGCGCATCAGCGTGGTTTTGCCTGCCGACGTGGCGCCGAGCAGGATGTTGACGGCGCCCGGGGCGAGCGAAAGGTTGATGTCGTACAGCCAGACTTCGGATCCGACGCGATAACAGATGTCGATCAGGCGCAAACGGCGGGCCTCACGAGAAGATCTGCGCCAGCCGCGCGCGCTCCGCGTCTGACATGTGCAGTCCAAGCTTCGTGCGCCGCCAGAGAACGTCTTCTGCGTCGGCGGCCCATTCGTTCGCTCTGAGATAGTCGACTTCGGCTTGCGTCAGACCTGCGCCGATTTCCTCGCCGAGATCTTCCATCCGCCGCGCTGCGCCGAGAATCTTCTCGATCCGCGTGCCGTAGGCGCGCGCGAGTCGATGGGCCTGATCTGCCCTGAGAAATGTCCAGCGTTGCTTCACTTCCCTGAGGAAGGCGTCGAAGTCGGCCCCGGGCAGATCACCGCCCGGCAGCGCGCTGCCATCGGTCCAGCCGCGCTCCCGACCGCCGATGTGTGGTTGTAGTTTGCTCAGCGCCATTTCCGCCAGTCGCCGATAGGTCGTGATCTTGCCGCCGAAGACCGACAATAACACGGGGTGCGCCGCCGATTCGTCGAGCTCGAGACGGTAGTCGCGAGTGACCTTCGAGGCGCTCGCAGACTCATCGTCCGACAGAGGCCGCACCCCAGAGTACGTCCATCGCACATCGGACGGCGCGATGGGTCTTGCGAAATACGTGTTTGCGGTCTCGCAGAGATACGCGATTTCCTGCGGCGAGATGCGGACCTCAGCGGGGTTTCCTTCGAAGGGTATGTCCGTCGTCCCCACGAGCGTGTAGTGCTGCTCGTAGGGTATTGCGAACACGATCCGGCCATCCGGATTCTGCAGCATGAACGCGTGCTCGCCGGCGAACATCCGCGGCACGACGATGTGGCTGCCCTTGACGAGGCGCACCTGCGCGCCCACCTGCACGCCCGGCAACGAGCGCAGCACCTGCTCCACCCAGGGTCCCGCAGTGTTCACGAGAGCGCGCGCCCGAATTTCGTGCGTCCCCCGCGTGCGTTGATTCTCACAACGCGCGATCCACATGCCTGCGCGAATGTCTGCAGCTACGAAGCGCGTTCGCGTGTGGATCGCAGCGCCGCGGGCCGCCGCGTCAATCGCATTCAGCACAACGAGGCGACTGTCGTCCACCCAGCAGTCCGAATAGGCGAATCCGTGGTCGATGCCCTGCTTCAGTTCGCCGAACGAGCCGCCGGCCAGCCGCACGGAGCGCGACGCGGGTAGTCGCTTGCGACCGCCCAGATAGTCGTACAGGAACAGTCCCGTGCGGATCTGCCAGCGCGGTCGCAGCCCTTCCACGTGAGGCAACACAAACTGCATCGGCCGGATGATGTGCGGCGCGATCTGCAGCAGTCGCTCACGCTCGATGAGCGCTTCGCGCACGAGACGAAATTCGAAGAACTCGAGATACCGCAGGCCGCCGTGGATCAGCTTCGTGCTGGCCGACGACGTGGCGGAGGCCAGATCCGCTTGCTCGATGAGCGCGACCTTCAGACCGCGACCCGCCGCATCGCGCGCAATGCCGGCGCCGTTTACCCCGCCGCCAATGATGAGCAGATCGACGCAGTCGGCTTCGGCCACGTCAACCTCCGTACGTTCAGCGGCGCGGAATCAGGCAGAAAGACATGCATGTTATTGAACCATAGAATTTTTTCGCCGACCGACAAATCTTCTCCTCGGAGCGCACGCGCAGCGTTCGCGTGTTTTGATTCGAGAGACAGATTTCCAGTATGAGCTGGATGCGCTGGCGGCGCGATTCTGCGGACATGGAGTCTGACGGCGCGGTGCACCCACGACGCGGAGCGGCGATATTTGAGCGCCGTTCACGTCGGTCTTCTTCTTGAGAAGACAGGGGGCGGCGTAGACTCGCCTTATGTCGGGTGATCAGCACACCGAGGGCTCGTCCAGTCTCCGCATCGACAAATGGCTTTGGTGTGCGCGCTTCTTCAAGAGCCGTTCGCAGGCGAGCGAAGCCGTGGCCGGGGGACTCGTGCATGTAAACGGCGAGCGAGTGAAGCCCTCGCGCTCGATTCATGTCAACGATCGGCTGCAGATCACCAGAGACGAGGCGCTTGTCGAAGTGATCGTTCAGGGCATTCCGACGCGGCGCGGTCCGGCGCCCGAGGCGCGCGCGCACTACACCGAAACGCCGGAAAGCGTCGCAGCGCGCGACCGGCGACGCGAGCAGGCGCGCTTGTCGCCGCCCGCGCCGGAGGGACGACCCGATAAGCATGCGCGGCGCGCACTGCGCGATCTGCGTCGCGGCTGATGCTCTCAGGATCGCCGGTCCAGTCGCGAACGAAATAGCGAACAGAGTCGTCCCGTAGCGGAACGCTGGCCTCGTCGTTTCCCGCTTCCGATCCTCGTACTCACTTGGTTGCGTGGCGCGGTCTGCTTTGCAGAAGCGCGAGCGGAGAGCACAATGATCGGAAAACAGTAGGGGGATTCATGCAAATCGTGTTGATGGTCAACGGCGCGTCGCGCACGGCGGAAGTGGACGAAGATACGCCGCTCCTGTGGGTGCTGCGGGAATCGCTGGGACTCACGGGAACGAAGTTCGGATGCGGCGTCGCCGCGTGCGGGGCGTGTACGGTCCACATCGACGGCGCCGCCTCGCGGTCGTGTTCGATCCCCGCCGCCTCTGTTCAGGGCCGCGCGATCACCACGATCGAGGGGCTTGCGCCGCACGATCGACCGCATTCCTTGCAAACCGCATGGATCGCGCATCAGGTTCCTCAGTGCGGCTATTGTCAGTCGGGCATGATCATGGCGGCGGCCGCGTTGCTGGGGAAGGCGCCGCAACCCACCGACGAGCAGATCGACGCTGAGATCACCAACATCTGTCGCTGCGGCACGTATGAACGCGTGCGCAAGGCGATCCATGCCGCGGCTGAGGCGGCGCAGGGAGCAGTCCATGAATAAATGGACGCGCCGCGCTTTCATTGCGACCGGCGGCGTGGTCGGAGGCGGCCTCGCCATTGGCCTGGGCGGCGTCGCGTTCGCGCCCAATCGCATTGGCGTCGTGCCTGACGAGGATGGCGATGCGCCGCAGCTCACGACCTGGCTTAGGATCGCAGCGGACAACACCGTGACGGTGATCATGCCGCATTGTGAGATGGGGCAGGGCGCGCACACTGCGCTCGCGATGATGCTTGCCGAAGAGCTCGAAGCTGACTGGAACCTGGTCCGCATCGAAGAAGCGCCGGCGGACAGCGCCTATGCGAACGGCTACCTCGTGCGCGTATTCCTGCCGATCGCTGCGTCCGTCCCGAGGTTCATGGAGCGCAGCGTCGATTACGCGTCATTCAAACTGACGCAACTGATGGATCTGCAGGTCACCGGCGGCAGCAGCAGCGTGCGCGGCACGGGTCAGCTCGGCATGCGCGTCGCAGGGGCGGCCGGGAAGTCCATGCTGCTCGCAGCCGCGGCCAAACGCTGGAATGTGCCGGCGTCCGAATGCGCCGCCAGGTCATCGCACGTGACGCACGCGGAATCGGGTCGCACCGCGTCCTTCGGCGAACTCGCCGCAGAGGCGGCGCAGCTGGATCCACCGGTGCATCCGACGCTCAAACGGCGCGAGCAGTATTCCATCGTCGGGAGGGCGACGCCGCGCTTCGACATTCCATCGAAGGTCAACGGCGTCGCGACCTACGCGATCGATGTGGCGCTGCCCGGAATGCTGTACGCCACCGTGCGAGCCGCGCCGGTCTTCGGTGCGCGGCTCAACGCGGTCGACCCGAAAGTTGCGGAGCGGATGCCGGGCGTTGTGAAGGTCGTCCAACTCGAGAACGCAGTCGCAGTCGTCGCCGACGGCTACTGGCGCGCGCTGCAGGCCACGCGCGCCCTGACTCCCTCGTTCAGCAACACGGACCGGAACGGAGCAACCAGCGACGCAATCTTTGAGACGTATCGCGCCGCGCTCGAGCGCAACGACGGCGATAAGGTGCATTCGAGCGGAAATGCGACGAAAGCGCTCAGCGCTGCAGCGAAGACGATCGAAGCCGAGTATCGCGCGCCGTTTCTCGCGCACGCGACCATGGAGCCCATGAGCGCAACCGTCCGGATAGCGGACGGCCGCTGTGAGGTATGGACGGGCGTGCAGGATCCGCTCGGCGCGCGCAAGGTCGCCGCCAAAGCGGCGGATCTGGATGAGGGCGACGTCATTCTGCACAACCAGCAACTCGGAGGCGGGTTCGGTCGTCGATTGCCGGGCGCGCATGATTACGTCGATCAGGCCGTGCGAATTGCGAAAATCATGTCGCCTGCGCCGGTGAAGCTGATCTGGAGCCGGGAGGAAGATATTCAGCACGACTTCTATCGCCCAGCCGTGCTCGGCCGATTCCAGGGCGCGCTGGATTCATCGGGGGCGCCGCTCGTGTGGATTTCCAGGTTCAACGGTCCGGGCGGCGAAGCTGCGCGCACGGCGTATGCGATCGCTCATCAGGACATCCGGGCGATCGAACACGACACGCACGTGCGTCTCGGCTCATGGCGCTCCGTGGAGCACTCGCAGCACGGATTTTTCAGCGAGTGTTTCGTCGACGAGCTTGCGCACGCGGCGGGCAAGGAACCCCTCGGGTTTCGTCTCGCGTTGCTCACGAATGCGCCGCGTCATCGCGCAGTGCTCGAGAAGGCGGCATTGATGTCTGGCTGGGGCGAGCCTCTCGCAGCTGGACGCGGTCGTGGCGTCGCCCTCGTGGAGAGCTTCGGCACGATCGTCGCTGAAACGGCCGAAGTCGAAGTGGTCGATGGACGCATCAAGGTGCGTCGCGTGTGCGCGGCCGTCGATTGCGGCGAAGTGGTCAATCCGGATACGGCTGCGGCGCAGATCGAAGGCGGAGTCATCTTCGGCATGGCGGCGGCGCTGTTCAACGAGATCACAATCCGCGACGGGCGGGTCGTGCAGACAAATTTCAACGACTATCCGATGCCGAAACTGGCCGATGCGCCGCATATCACGGTGGAGTTCATGCCGTCCGATGCGCCGATGGGCGGACTGGGCGAACCCGGCGTCCCACCGATCGCGCCGGCGATAGCGAACGCAGTGTTCGCGGCGACGGGCCAGCGGCTGCGAACGCTGCCCTTGAGGATTTGAGAGCGGAGAGCCGCGAAAGACCGCAAAAAAGAGGCAGCGAGGTTTGATGAAAGAACCGAAGCCGTGACCGATCTAAGTTGCGTCGGCAGGTCATGTGTCGCTGACTCCCGGATCGGATATCGCTCCAGAAATGTCGATGATGAACTGATCTATTTCTTTTTTGCGGTCCTTCGCGGCTCTTCTTCTTCCGCCCGCTCTCTGAACGGTTCGCCGTGACGTCCGGCCAGCACCGCCTGGATTTCGCTCACGATCGCGAGCGCAATGGTCTCGGGCGTTGTGGCGCCGATGTCGAGGCCGATCGGCCCGTACAGGCGGTCGCCGAGCTTCGCGGCCTTGTCGCCGATCTCGCTCATCAGTCGCGCCCGACGCGGCGCCGGTCCGAGCAGGCCGATGTATGGAATGTCGCTCTCTGCAAGGGCGGCGAGGTAGTTCTGATCGGAGACCAGATGATGACTCATGACCACTGCGGCGTCGTAGCGCGCGGCTGCAAGCTCCGCGTGCAGCGCGGCGGCGGCGTTGAGTGCGACGCGACGAGCGCGAGGGAATCGCTCAGCAACCGCATAGGCGGGTCGATGATCCAGCACCGTGATCCGCCAGTTCATTAACCCGGCGATTTCGACCAGGGGCATTGCGTCGGGTCCTGCGCCGAGCACGAGCAGCCGCGGCGGCAACTCGATTGGCGCAACCAGCGCCGTAACGCCGCCCGCTTCAACGGTCGTCGCAATGCGCCGCAGCGGGTTTCGTTGGTTGCGGCGCGTCCGCGCGCTCGGGATGGATGCGTTTGCGATCGCGCTCGCCACTTCACGCGGCGCCTGCTCCGTTGCGCCGGGCCAATAGGCTGTTCCGAGCGGGCGCGCGGCGTCCTCGCTGCGCGCGATGATCGCAAAACCTGCGGCGATGTCATCACGCCGGCATGCTTCGATGAATGCCAGCGGCTGGTACTGGTTCTCGCGATTGAGGCGCGTCAGCACGATGGACATCGCCCCTTCGCAGCCGAGGCCGATGCCCCAGATCACGTCGTCCGAACTACGCGTGTCGTATTCAACCCGCATCGCTTCGCCGGTTGCGAGCACACTCCGCGCTCGCTCCATGAGATCCGCTTCGAGACAGCCGCCGCTCAGCAGCCCCGCAACGCGACCGTCGCCTGCGATCAGCATTTGCGCACCCGGCTTCTGATAGGTCGATCCGACCGTCTCTACGATCGTTGCGAGCGCCAGCGGCTCGCCGCGCGACTCATAAGATCGGAAGAATTCAGTCAGGGACTCGCCGCTATGGTTCATGGCGCCGCCGGGGACTTAAGACAAATGGATTGTCCCAGCTTCCGATGGTCGTGCGATAGATTTCGTGCGCGGCGTCAAGGAAGGATCTCCCGAAACGCATCACGTGTCGTGAAGAAGCGCCGGACGCCCGGGCGCGGGCTCGCAAGGCTCGCCGAAGCGGGGATTTCCGGCAAGACCCGGCGTCGCGGCGCTTGCTAGACTTGGCTGTCGCCTTTCTTCACTGCGGGTCAGGGGAGATGAACGATGAGCGCTGCAGGCAAGTGGAACGTGACGATGGACACGCCGATCGGGAGGCAGAAGTTCGTGTGGGATCTGCAGCAGTCCGGCGACGCATGGAGAGGAACGATGGACGGACAGGCTGGGCGGTCCGAGCTGAACAACATCAGGGTCGACGGCGACAGCGTAGGGTTCGAGACGCGCGTGAACAGCCCCATGGGCGCGATCAATCTCGCATTCGACGGTTCGATCAGCGGCGATCAGATCAGCGGCACGTGCAAAACGGTGTTCGGCGACACGCAGTTCACCGGCGCGCGCGGCTGACCTGAGCCCGCCGTCGTACATTTCAGGGTCAGGGAGGCGCTGATTTACCTGTCTACCCTGACGCTGAACGATTGCAGATGCCCGAGAGACGAGGAATATCGAAGCCGGCGTCGGCGTCGAGTGATAGTTAGTCAGAATCGCTGGAGGAGAGAGATCGTATGTCTGCAGTTCAGAATCTGCGAACCATGGTCGCGTACGCCGGCCTGATCGCCGTAGCGATGGCGGCCGGAAGCGCTGCGCCGGTGCAGGCGGCGGCCGACGTCAAGTGCTCAATGACGTTCACGATGAGCGGTTGGTCAGCGTTCTACAAGACCGCGTCCGGCTCCGGCGCCATCAAGTGCAGCAACGGCGAGGCGATGACCGTGAAACTCTCCGCCAAGGGCGGAGGTTTGACTGTCGGCAAGTCCACAATAGAAGACGGCAAAGGCGAATTCTCCGGCGTCAAGGGCATCGGCGAAGTGCTCGGGTCTTATGTCGCCGCGGAGGCGCATGCGGGCGCCGTCAAATCCGCCAAGGCGCAGGTCATGACGAAGGGCGAAGTCTCGCTTGCGCTGAGCGGAACAGGTCGAGGCTGGGACCTCGGCATCGCCTTCGGCAAGCTGACGATTTCGCAGTAAGCCGCAGCTCATCCTGCCAGACAGCACAGGACCGACAGCCGGGCAGTTCACCCGGCTGATCGAGTACCCGCGCGCTTCGCGCGCGCATACAATCATCGATCTCATCAGGCGCCGCCGCCGGCGTGCTGGTCGCTGCGAATGACCTCGATACGGTCGTCAGCAAGTTCAAAGTCGCGGCGTCGTTCGCCGCGGATCGGGCGTCCGGGAGCCTCTGGTTCACCGCCAATCGACAGTGAAGGCAGCTTCGATGCACATCGTCTTTCAGGCATCTGCATCCTTCGAGCGTCGGGGCAGGCGGGTAAAGCGGAGCTTCCTCAGGAGTTCGTGAGCAATGCCGGGATCCCAGCCCCAGACCAGATCGCAGGCGGCGTCGTCCGATATCGTGCTGATCGACGTACTGCCGCAGCACCGCTTTGATGAGGCGTCCCTGTGGCGGCGCCTGCAGTCGGAGCTTGAAGATTTCGCAGGGCCGCCCCGGTTGAGGCAGTTTCAGGGCGGTCAATCGAATCCCACCTACCTCATCGAGACTCCGACGAAGAAGTTCGTACTGCGAAAGAAACCGCCCGGGAAGCTTCTGCCCTCGGCGCATCTCATCGAGCGGGAATATCGGATTCTGCGTGCGCTGCCTGCGGCCGAGGTGCCCGTGCCGCGAGCACGGTTGCTGTGCGAGGACGCGGCCGTCATCGGCACACCCTTCTATGTCATGGATCACGTCGAGGGACGAGTCATCACCGGCGTCGCCTTGCCGCAACTGCCTCCGGCGGATCGTCGCGCGATCTACACAGACTACGCGCGCATTGCAGCGAAGCTGCACGGCGTCGACTATCGGGCGTGCGGGCTTGCTGATTTCGGCAAGCCGGAAGGCTATGTCGCCCGCCAGCTCGATCGCTGGACGAAACAGTATCTGGCTTCGAAGACGGACGAGAACGCGAACATGGATCGTTTGCTCGCGTGGCTCAGCGCGCACTTGCCCGCCGGCGACGAGACGGCGATCGTCCACGGCGACTTCCGCATCGGCAATACGATCATTCATCCGGAAGAACCGCGCATCATCGCCGTACTCGACTGGGAGCTCGCCACGCTCGGTCATCCATTGAGCGATCTCGCGTACGCATGCATGTATTTCCATCTGCCGGCGGGCGGCGACGGAGCAGGCGGCGGTCTAGCCGGGCTCGACCTGCACGCTCTCGGTATTCCGACGGAGCGCGAGTTCGTCGATCTCTACTGCCGCTCTTCCGGCCGCACGCGCATCGACGACTGGACGTTCTTCCTCGCGTTCTCCTGTTTCCGCATGGCTGCGATTACGCAGGGCGTGTATGCGCGCGCGCTGCAAGGCAACGCCGTCGATCGTCGAGCGATGACCTTCGGCGAGCTGGCGAAGACCTTCGCGGCCATCGGCTGGCGTATCGCGCAGGAGGGCGTAGCTGGCCGATAGAGACTCGAGTGCTATACCCGAGCCCCGAGCCCCGAGCCCCGAGTCCCGAGTCCCAGAGCCCCGAGCCCCAAGTCCCCTATCTGATCGAAAACAGGTTCACCGCCATGTCCGCACAACCGCAAACTCACGACCCGCTCGAGACCTTCCGGAGCGACACGCGCGCCTGGCTCGAAGCGAATTGTCCGGCAGAAATGCGACAGCCGATCGTCGACGACGCCGATGTGTGCTGGGGCGGGCGTCGCTGGAAATTCAAGAACGATGCTCAGCGGGTGTGGCTGGAAAAGATGGCTGAGCGCGGCTGGACAGTGCCGGAGTGGCCGAAGGCGTACGGCGGCGGCGGTCTCACCAAGGATGAAGCGCGCGTGCTGCGGGAGGAGATGGCGCGACTCAAGTGTCGACCGCCCCTCGCGTCGTTCGGCATTTCGATGCTGGGGCCGGCGCTCCTGAAATACGGCAGTGAAAAACAGAAGCAGGAGCACATTCCGAAAATCGTGCGTGGGCTCATCCGCTGGTGTCAGGGTTATTCCGAGCCCGGCGCCGGATCGGATCTCGCGTCGCTCAAGACGCGCGCCGACGACAAGGGCGATCACTACCTGATCAATGGCTCGAAGATCTGGACCAGCTATGGCGACAAGGCCGACTGGATCTTCTGTCTCGTGCGCACGGACTTCAGTGCAAAGAAGCAGGAAGGCATCAGCTTTCTGCTGTTCGACATGGAGACGCCGGGCATCTCGACCCGGCCGATCCGGCTCATCTCCGGCTATTCGCCTTTCACACAGACCTTTTTCGACAACGTGAAGGTCCCGAAGGAGAATCTGGTCGGCGACCTGAACAAGGGCTGGACCATCGCCAAGTATCTGCTCACGCACGAGCGCAACATGATTGGCGGGATGGGCACACAGCGGCTCACGCCGGTCAGCCAGCTTGCGATCAGGAGCATCGGCCTCGCGGCCGGCCGCCTTGCCGAGCCCGTTCTCAGAAATGACATCGCGCGCTTTGAGATGGATGGCCTGGCGTTCGCGCTGACGATGAGCCGCGTGACCGACGAAGCGAAGGCGGGGAACGAAACAGGCGCAATGTCTTCGATGCTCAAGTACTACGGCACCGAGCTGAACAAGCGTCGCGCGGAGCTCACGATGTCCGTCGCTGGCGTCGATGGACTGAAGTTTGGCGAGGCGGACGCGGATCTCGCGCCGATGTGGCTGCGTACGAAAGCAAACTCCATCGAGGGCGGCACGTCCGAGGTGCAGCTGAACATCATTGCGAAGAACGTTCTGAAGCTGCCGGGCGCATGACCGGGCGCGAGAGCTGGGGCTTGGGGCAGGCAAAAGCTCTCCAACTCTGACCCGAGCCCCAAGCCCCAAGCCCCAAGCTTCGCCGCTGAGAGAATGAATTGAGGATCGACCATGAGTCTTGTACTGACTGAAGAGCAACAGATGTTCCGCGACGCCGTGAAACGCTTCGCGGCGGAGCGTGCGCCGGTCGCGCAGCTTCGCAAGTTGCGGGATCAGAACGACGCGGTCGGCTTCAGCCGCGACGCCTGGAAGGCGATGGCCGAAATGGGCTGGTCCGGCGTCCTTGCGCCTGAGGAAAGCGGCGGCGCGGGATTCGGCCTCGTCGGCGCGGGACTGATCGCGGAGGAAATCGGCCGCAACCTCAGTGCGACGCCGCTGCTTTCAACAGCCGTCCTCGGAGTCACTGCGTTGCTGCGCGGCGGGACGCAGTCGCAGAAGGAAGCGCTCCTGCCGGCGATCGCGGCGGGAGACTTGCTGATTGCGCTCGCCGTGGATGAGCGCAGCCGTCATGCGCCCTACAACGTTGCAACGCGCGCGACCGGCGGCGGCGGCAAATTCAGATTGAACGGCAGAAAGATCCATGTGCTCGACGGCCATGTCGCCGATCGCATCATCGTCTCGGCGCGGACTTCGGGCGACGTGGAGAGCCGCGAGGGCGTGACGCTGTTTCTGCTCGATGCAAAGGCGAACGGCGTGACGACGACGCGCACATCGTCGGTCGACAGTCGCAACGTCGCCGCAGTGGAATTTCGCGACGTCGCAGCAACCGACGCCGATGTGCTAGGGACCTTCGACAAGGGCGCCGTCGTGCTGGACGCCGTGCTGGACGCAGGTCGCGCGGTGCTGGCGGCGGAACTTCTCGGGGTCGCCGAAGAGGCGTTCGAACGGACGCTCGCGTACCTGCGGGAGCGTGAGCAGTTCGGCGTGAAGATCGGCGCCTTCCAGGCGCTGCAGCATCGCGCGGCGCACCTTTTCTGTGAGATCGAGCTGGTTCGCTCGGTCGTATTGCGTACTCTGCAGGCCCTGGACGCCCAGGACCCGGGCGCGGCCAGCCTCGTCTGCCTTGCGAAGGCGAAAGCAGGGGAGGTCGCGCGCATCGCCACGAATGAAGCCGTGCAGATGCATGGCGGCATCGGCATGACCGACGAGTTCGACATCGGTTTCTTCATAAAGCGTGCGCGCGCGGCCGGCGAAGCTTTCGGCGACGCGTACTACCACACGGATCGTTTCGCGCAACTGGCGGGGTACTAAGTCGCTCGCCATCAGCGGCCCGCTGCGGCGACCAGGAATGAGGATCGCGTCGGTGGGGCAATCAGACCGGGCCCGTGGCGTGCACGCGACCCAACGTGCGGCGGGAACTTTTTTTTGCGCTGCTCGTTTTTTCCTGAGCGTTAGACTGTCCAGGTCGAATGAATTTATCCGACAGCGGCGTACCTTTGTGACCGGCCACACACCGTCCTGTAACGGTTCACAGGTACGGTGTCGAAGGCAGGATGGCCCTTACCTCAGGTGGGACAGGAATTATGACAACAGAGCGCGATCAGGACCCGGAAGCCACCGTCAAGATGCCCCGACCGACCCCGCCCGTTGCGGAAGAGCTGGAGGAGGTCGATCCGGAGGAGACGCTTGTGCGTGAGGATTGGGAAAGCACCGTGATTCGCCGTATGGCGCCGCGCATCGCCGAAGTTCGAAGCGATATCGACTTCAACCAGGAATCCGTCGGCTGGGAAAGCGAAGGTCTGCGGCGGTTGTCGCGCGAGTTGGAATCCAAGGAAGTGAATCGTGACTCCAAGGAAGTGAATCGCGACTAGTGATTAGTGATTGGCAAGCGCCGCCCGGCGCGATGTTCTTCTGACTATTCACCAGTCACAAGTCACCAATCACCTCAACGCGCTGCCCTACGCGCAGCTCCTGATCGACGCCTTCCCGCAGGATCAGGTTCTGCCCGAATACCACGCCTTTCAGCTCGCGGCTGAAGCGATACTGGCGCAGCGTGCGCAGCGGCTCATCGCTTTCGCGTTCGCCGGTCATCTGATTGGTTGTCGGTATTGCGCAGCGCGTGCAGGCCTTGACCGGCGTTAGCGACACGCCGTCAATCCGGAACTCCGCCGCGCGATCTTCCGCATAGGCTGGCACGCCGTCGATGACGATGTTCGGCCGAAATCGATTCATCGGCAGCGGCGTCGGCAGGCGGCTGTTCAGGTCGTCGAGCGAGGCCTGCGAGATGAGCAGCCACGGAAATCCATCCGTGAACCGATTGAGCGCTTCGACGCCATGCGTCCAGCGCGCCTCGCTCGGACGCTTGCGACGCGGATCGAAGCGCACCAGCCGCGCGGGTTTCCCCAGGAAAGCGCTCAACCACCGCGCGGCGGCCTCACCGGCGTCGAATGCCGCGCAGCGATCGCGCCAGCATGCGACATCAACTTCGGCTCCCGCTCCATCGAGGGAGACCTGCAACGCATCGCCGTGAGAATTGCGCAACTGCAGGCCTTCGCCGCTGAGGCTCGTTTCGATCAGCGCAAGTCGCGGCTCCTCCCGTTGCGTCATGAATTGTCCGTCCGGCCGCACGATCAGCCATTCGCGATCATGCTCAAAGCCCATGGACGTGATGCGTGCGCTCCCGAGGGCGATGCCGCGGCAGGACTTTACGGGATAGATGTTGAGCGCAGTGATTTGCGCCATGAAACGACCTCCTGGGCGCAGTTCATGCCGACGCGCTCATAATGTCGGCCTCACGTCCTTCTCACAAGAGCGTCTTCGCAACGGAGCTGTTCGATTATCGCTCTGCGCGTCGCCGACCAGATGATGGTCAGCTTCGCCTACGCTCGTGCATACTGCTGCGCGCGTTCCGCAGGCAAACAACAATGACTCGCGCTGAATCTGGCACGATGTTGAAAAGGCGTTCGCAGCCGTTTCTAGACGCGCATCGTCCATGGCGCGCCGCTTCGGGCACGATGCAGCTGATTGAGAGACGGCCCCGGATCTGATGAGCCGATCGGATACACCCATGCAGAGCTTCCCTGGCGGCGGCGTCTCCGCGGCAGACGCTGCGCCGCTTGACTCGCGGGCCGCGCGACTTTTCGTGGTCCTGGCGGCGTTCCTCGTTTGCAGCGCGCTGATCGCCGAATTCGTCGGGGTGAAGATATTCGCCCTCGAACCCACGCTCGGCATGTCGACGTTCGACTGGGACCTGTTCGGGCGGACCGGCTCGTTGTCGTTTACCAGCGGCGTTCTGCTCTGGCCGTTCGTGTTCCTGATGACCGACGTCATCAACGAATACTTCGGTCGGCGCGGCGTTCGCTTCATTTCCTGGCTCACAGTCGCCATGATTCTGTACGGATTTCTGGCGGCGTATCTCGCGATCTCGCTCGTACCTGCTCAGTTCTGGGTCGGCGTCAACCAGGAACGCGGCGTGCCGGACATGCAGGCGGCGTTTGCAAATATTTTCGGCCAGGGCATGTGGACGATCGCCGGATCGGTCACTGCGTTCCTGATCGGCCAGCTGATCGATGTCGCGGTCTTCCACCGCATACGCCAGATCACCGGCGAACGCTGGATCTGGTTGCGAGCGACGGGTTCGACCGCGATCTCCCAATTGATCGACAGCTTCATCGTTCTGTACATCGCGTTCGTGCTCGGGCCTCAGCAGTGGCCGGTTCCGTTGTTTCTGGCGGTGGGTTCGGTGAACTACGGGTACAAGCTCCTCATGGCGTTCCTCCTGATTCCACTCATCTACCTCACGCGGCGCGGCATTCGGGCGTATCTGGGCGCGCATGCCGCCGAGCGTCTGCAGGGTGCGGCGCGCGCTGTGTGACCGCCATGCAAGCCGATGTCCTCATCGTCGGAGCAGGGGCGGCGGGCGCCGCGGCCGGCCGCGAGCTCGTGCGGCGAGGCTTGCATCCTCTCGTGCTCGAAGCCCGCGACCGCGTCGGCGGTCGAGCCTGGACCGATGTATCGGCGTTCGGGTTTCCGGTCGACATGGGATGTTCGTGGCTGCACTCCGCGAACGTAAATCCCTGGATGACTTACGCGCGCGAGCACGGTTTTACCGTGCGCGAGCGTTCGCCTCAGTGGCAGCGTCGCATCGGCGCGACCGAGACCTCGCAGGAGCACCAGGCGGCCTGGTACGGCGCATTCAGACGCAATGAGGAGCTTATCGCCGCCGCGGCGCGCGCCGGCCGCGACGTCGCTGTCGCCGACGTGGTGCCGGATGACCGACACCGACCGCTGTTCGACTGCGTGATGAGCTGGCTGATGGGCGTCGATACGGCGCAGGTCTCTACGCTCGACTATGACCGATATGCAGACTCAGATCGCAACTGGTCGGTCGTCGAAGGCCTTGGCAGCGTCATAGCTGACGCCGCAAATGCTCTCGATGTACGGCTCGACACGCCCGTGACGAGCATTGACTGGTCGGGCAAGCGCGTGCGGCTGGAGACTCCGCGCGGCGCGATGGAAGCGCCGGCGGTCATTGTGACTGCGCCCACGACCGTTCTCGCCGAAGAGCGAATTCGGTTCACTCCGCGCGCGCCGGCCTTGCTCGAAGCGTGTCGCGGCGTGCCGCTGGGAGCGGCGAACAAGGTGTTCATCGAAATGGCGCCAGGCGCGTTGCCCTACGAAGGTTCTGTGCACTTTTCGGGCACAGATCGATCCGTGCGCACCGCGAGCTACCAGACGCGACCGCTCGAGCGCGAAGTCCTGCTTGCGTACTTCGGCGGGGGGTTCGCACGCGAACTGGAGGAACGCAACGAGCTGGAATCGTTTGCGCTCGATGAACTGGCTGGGATTTTCGGCTCGGAGTTTCGGTCGCAGGTGCGTCGCATCGTGCATTCAGAATGGACGCGCGATCCCTGGTCGCGCGGCGCGTACTCCGCAGCGCTTCCTGGCTGCGCGCATTTGCGTGAGCGGCTCACCGAGCCGTTGGGCGAACGGGTTTTTTTCGCCGGCGAGGCTTGCTCGACCGACTACTTCGGCACGATCAACGGCGCGTGGCGGACCGGCGTCGCCGCCGCCGCAGCGGTCGCTCAAATGAGGCGGTAGGCAGGGCCGAGGCGCTCCGACGGCCTAAAACAGGAATCGCGCCATCGCGCGGCGGGTCTGCGACACGATCGGATCCGCCTCGCCGATGAGCTCGAATGCGAGCACGAGACTGCGTCGCGCCAGATCGTCCCCGTAGGTGCGCTGCTCGCGCATGATGTCGAGCCAGGTTTGCAACGCTGGTTCGACGTCGCCGCCCAGCAGCTGGTGCACTGCGAGTGCGTGCCTCAGCTCCAGATCGCCTGAATTCGCGGCCACACGCGCGCGGAGCGCTCTCACGTCCGGATGCGACGCGACGACATCGCTGAACGCGAGCAGCGCCGCCAGTCGCTTTACAGCGGCGTGATTCGGTTGCACGCCCTGAAGGCGTTCGAGATCGGCGCGGGCGCCTTCGAGATCGCCGTCGAGCGCGCGCAGTTCAGCGAGCTCGGTCCTGAAAGCAATGTTCTCCGGATCCCGAGCGAGCAAGGCCTCCACCAGCGCGCGCGCCTCGCCGAAATTGCCAGCCGCCTTGAGCGCCAGCGCGCGCTCGAACGGCCCATCCGCGAGCGCCGGGAGATGCTTGTCGAGCATCTGCCGGATCTGCGACTCGGGCGCGAGCCCGACGAAGTGATCGACGGACGTGCGGTCCTTGAAAAGAACCACGGTCGGCAGGCTTCGAATGCCGATTTGCTGCGCCAGCTCCTGCTGCTCGTCGGTATTGACCTTTGCGAGCTTGAAACGGCCTCCATAGTCGGCGGCAAGCCGGTCGAGCACGGGCGTCAGCTGGCGACATGGGCCGCACCACGGCGCCCAGAAGTCGACCAGCACCGGCGCGGTTGCGGAGGCTTCCACCACGTCGGTCATGAAATTGCCGGCGGTTACGTTCAGTGTCGTGGTTTCCTGCGTCACGATGGCGCCTGCATTGAGTTGCTCTGCAATTGGTAACGATCGCCGGCGTGATTGAGTTTCAAGTCTCGAAATTCAAGGGGCTGTCGCGATGCGCCTACAGGACTGGTGCGGCGCGCGCGTGATGATGCGCGCTTTTTCGCGAACAAGCAGAAAGTCGCACGGGCCGGCGGCCGAAGCGGTGTATACGTCTTCCGACAGTCACGGGACAAAACGAAGCGCCTGGAGATGCGCAAACAGAGTGAATTGGCCGTCCGCGCGCAGGGATTTCAGGTTTGAGCCGGCGCGCGATGAGGAACACCTGCTCAGGGCTCCGAGCATGCGGCGACCTTGTCGCGGAACACGTTTCTGAGCAAAGCCGGGGTGAGCAACGCTTTCATCAAACGAGACCTCAGCCGGCAGGTCGCCCGTCGCCGGGCGGCGCGCTGGCTCTGAAGGTATTCGGTGAGGTACAACACCGGTCCGCCGTCGGGCTTCAATACGCCGGACGCACTGATTACCTTCAAGTTGTATACGAATTCGACTGAACACCCATGACTTCCGACCGTCCGGTGGCTGACGCCATCAATCGCAACTATCTCGGCGACGAAGAACAGCTGGTGCGCGCACTCGCCGACGCGGCGCGCGTGACTCCGGAACAACGCGAACGCATTGCTGCGGAGGCGCATCGATTCGTCGAAGGCGTGCGCGCCGCGCAGACAAAGCGCAGCGGTCTGGACGCCTTTCTGCGCAAGTACGATCTTTCGTCGCAGGAAGGCGTGATCCTCATGTGCCTCGCCGAAGCCCTGCTGCGCATCCCTGATGATGCGACTGCGGACAAATTGATTGCGGACAAAATCGCCGCCGGCGACTGGGCTCAGCATCTGGACGATGCGGAATCGCTCTTCGTCAACGCCTCGACGTGGGGTCTGATGCTGACCGGCCGCATCGTGAGGCCGGGCGACGCCGATCTGCATGACCCGCGCGGCTTCGTTGCGAAGCTTGCCGGGCGGCTCGGCGAACCCGTGCTGCGCGCTGCGTTCCGTCAGGCGATGAGGATCATGGGGCACCAGTTCGTCATGGGCCGCACGATCGAGGAAGCGCTCGATCGATCGAAGAACGCAGAGCATCGCAAGTATCGCCATTCCTTCGACATGCTGGGCGAAGCCGCTCTGACCAGCGCTGACGCTGATCGCTACCTCGCCGCCTATCACAACGCGATCGCTGCGGTCGCCGCCAGCGTCGCCGGCGCGCCGCCCGAGGACGCTCCCAGCATTTCAGTCAAGCTCTCCGCATTGTTCCCCCGCTATGAGTTCACGCAACGGGCCCGTGTCCTTGAGGAGCTGGCGCCGCGGCTGCAAGAGCTCGCCGCCGCTGCGCATGCGGGCGGCGTCGCGCTGACGGTCGACGCCGAGGAGGCCGAGCGACTGGAGCTTTCGCTCGAGATCATCGAGCAGGTCGCCCGCTCGCCGCGGCTGGAGGGTTGGAACGGCTTTGGCCTGGCCGTGCAGGCGTATCAGCGGCGGGCGCTCGACGTGATTCGCTGGCTGCGTGCGCTTGCGGATTCAACGGGACGCCGTCTGAATGTGCGGCTCGTGAAAGGCGCCTACTGGGACACCGAAGTAAAGCGCGCGCAGGAGCGCGGTCTCGCCGGCTATCCGGTATTCACGCGCAAGGTGAACACGGACGTTTCCTATCTCGCGTGCGCACGCGAGCTGATCGCCGCGGGCGACAACATCTACCCGCAGTTCGCGACTCACAACGCCCAGACCGTGGCCACGGTGCTGGAGTTCGGGCGCGCTGCGGGGCGCCGATTCGAGTTTCAGCGGTTGCACGGGATGGGGGAAGAGCTCTACGAGCAGATCGTCGGCGAACAGGGGCTGGGCGTTCCGTGCCGCGTTTATGCGCCGGTCGGGTCGCATGAGGATCTGCTGCCGTATCTCGTGCGACGCTTGCTGGAAAACGGCGCCAACACGTCGTTTGTGAATCGCATTGTCGATGAACAGACCGCGGCGGCGGATATCGTCCGCGATCCCGTCGCCGAGGTCGATGCGCTGAAGCAGAAGGCGCACTCGCGCATTCCGCCGCCGCGCCTGCTCTACGGTTCGGCGCGGCTCAATTCACGCGGCGTGAATATCGCCGATCCGGCCGAACCGCAACGCCTTGCTGGCCGGCGTGCAGCAGGCCGCTGCGCAGAAGTGGATCGGCGCCCCGCTGGTCGACGGTAAGCTCCGGGACGGGCCGCAAAGACAGGTGCGTAATCCAGCGAACCTGAGCCAGATCATCGGAACAGCCGTCGACGCGGACGAGAAGTCGATCGAAGCCGCGTTTGCATCCGCGGTGAAGGCGCAGGTGGAGTGGGACGCCACGCCGGCCGGCGAGCGTGCAGAAACGCTCGAACGCGCGGCGGATCTCTTCGAAGAGCGCATGCCGGAGCTCATCGCCTACTGCGTGCGCGAGGGCGGCCGCACGGTCGTCGACAGTATCTCGGAGGTGCGCGAAGCGATCGATTTTCTGCGCTACTACGCTGATCGGGCGCGCGCCGACTTCGGACAGGGACTGCGCCTGCCGGGTCCGACGGGAGAGAGCAACGATTTGCGACTGCGCGGTCGGGGCGTGTTCGTCTGCATCAGCCCGTGGAACTTCCCGCTCGCAATCTTTACGGGTCAGATCGCAGCGGCGCTTGCGGCAGGCAATGCGGTGCTTGCGAAACCCGCCGAGCAGACTCCGCTGATCGCGACGCGGGCCGTGCAGATGCTGCTTGAGGCCGGCGTACCTGCAGGCGCCTTGCACCTGTTGCCGGGCGACGGCGCAACTGTCGGCGCCCGCATTGTTGCGGACGTGCGAGTCGCCGGCGTCGCGTTCACGGGCTCAACCGAGACTGCGAAGGCCATTCATCAGTCGCTTGCGAACCGCGCCGGACCGATTCCTGTCCTGATCGCCGAGACCGGCGGTCAGAACGCGATGATCGTCGATAGTTCGGCGTTGCCCGAGCAGGTCGTCATCGACGTGGTGCAATCGGGTTTCAACAGCGCCGGGCAGCGCTGTTCCGCCCTGCGCGCGTTGTTCGTGCAGGAAGAGATCGCGCCGAGAGTCGCCGAACTGCTCGGCGGCTTCATGGAGGAACTGCGCATCGGCGATCCGCTGTCGCTTTCGACCGATGTGGGCCCGGTCATTGACGAAGCGTCGCGCAAGGCTCTGCAGGCGCACGCTGACGCGATTCGCAAGTCGGCGCGCTGGAGTCATGCCTGCAGACTCAGTCCCGAACACGACAATGGGCTGTTCTTCCCCCCTGTCGCAGTCGAGATCGACGCGCTGTCGCAGCTCACGCGCGAAGTATTCGGGCCGATCGTGCACATCGTGCGGTACCCCGCGCATCGCATCGACGATGTGATCGATGCTGTGAACGCGACGGGCTACGGGCTCACGCTCGGCGTGCATACGCGCGTCGATGCTACGGCGCGCTACATCGCGTCACGCGTGCGCGCCGGCAACGTGTACGTCAATCGAAACATGATCGGCGCAGTGGTCGGCGTACAGCCGTTTGGAGGCCGCGGCTTGTCGGGCACGGGCCCGAAAGCAGGCGGCCCGCATTACCTCCCGCGGTTCGCCACCGAGCAGACGCTGACGATCAATACGGCGGCCGTGGGCGGCAACGCGAGCTTGCTGACGATCGCGGATTGAAGAGAAGACAGAGGAGCCGCGAAAGACCGCAAAAAAGGAAATAGGGCAATGAAAGGATGATTCACGTGCAGCTGGCGAAGGCGTATCCATCCAACGTCAGCCCCCAATCTCAGATCATGGTTTTTCTTTTTGCGGTCTTTCGCGGCTCTTCTCCTGCTCCTCCCCTCAGGTCTTCTTCGGGTAATCGAAGTCTGCGTTCACGCCGCCCGCCCATTCGAGTTCGCTCCAGTCCTTGATCTCGAACTCGAGCGTATAGACTGCGCAGGTCGGCAGATTGTCGATGGATCGCTCGCTCGACAACTTGTCGGCGAATTCGGTCATGCCCGGGTTGTGGCCGAACAGCATCAGGTGCTTCGACTTGCCGCCGAGCTCCTGCACAACCTTCATCAGATCCCTGGCGGCGGTCAGGTACAGACGCTCGTCCTGTTGCACCTTGTTCGCGGCGACGCCAAGCTCGCGCGCCATGATCGTTGCAGTCGTCAGTGCGCGAACTGCGGGACTGGCGAGAATCCGGTCGGGTTTCAGACGCCGTCCCTTCAGGCGATGACCCATCTCGTGCGCATCGCGCTGGCCGCGCGGTTCGAGCTCGCGGTCCCAGTCCTCCTGATCGCTGCGGGCGGCTTCTGTCTTGGCGTGTCGAACAAGCGTAAGGCGCAGCATATGAAGAAGTGACTAGCGGACAGCGGAAGCGGCCAGTGCAGAGCGCGATCGCGCGCCGAAATCCGACCTACAGCCTACAGTCTACAGTCTCATTCTTGACTTGTACGACGCCGTTGAGCACGCGTGTTTCGTAGGTCCTGACCGGCTCATAGGCGGGGGGCGTCAGCGCGGCGC
The DNA here is from genome assembly GCA_963723505.1 of uncultured Gammaproteobacteria bacterium. Classification (GTDB taxonomy): domain Bacteria; phylum Pseudomonadota; class Gammaproteobacteria; order Steroidobacterales; family Steroidobacteraceae; genus Steroidobacter. The sequence continues at coordinate 83,618 of CAVRQU010000003.1, read as the reverse complement.
CCGTGCGCAGACAGAAGCGTGCGCCGTGGCGCGGGCAGATGACGACGTGATCCTCCACCGCGCCGCCTGCGAGCTCTCCGCCGTCGTGCGTGCAGATGTCATCGATCGCGTAGAACTCGCCGAGGACGTTGAAAACGGCGACGAGCACGTCATTGACTTCTATCTGCGCGTAGTCGCCGGGAGGAATGTTCTCCTCAGGCCCCACAGTGATCCATTCGTCTTCGCGTGTATCGCTCATGCGCTCGAAGTTGGGTTGCACGGTGCAGGCCGCAGGTCGAAGCGCGCGCCTCGTGCTCTGATTGTCGGCCTATCCGCCATCCGCTTCCTACATCATCCCCGTCTGCAGCCGCGCGGCTTCAGACATCATGCTCTGGTTCCACGGCGGGTCGAAGACGAGTTCGACGTCGGCTCGTTTGATCGTCGGCACGAGCTCGACCTTGTCCTTCACGTCCTGGACGAGCACTTCTCCCATACCGCAACCCGGCGCCGTGAGCGTCATCTTGATGTCGGCGATGCGTCCCCCGTCCGCCTCATGCGTGATCTCGCAGGAATACACGAGCCCCAGCTCCACGATGTTGATCGGAATTTCCGGGTCGTAACAGGCGCGCATCTGATCCCAGACCAGTTTCTTCACGTCGTCGTCGGTGGCGTCGGGCGGCAGCTCGGGGCCGAGCGTGGCTTCCTTGCCCAGCGCATCCGCGTCCTTGCCGGGGATGCGGAACAGGTTGCCTTCGATGTAGACGGTGAAGCTGCCGCCCAGCGCCTGGGTGATAAAGCCGGTCTTGTCGGCGCGCAAGGTCACGGGGATGCCGGCCGGCACCATGATGGCTTCGACGTCGCGCTGCAGGATGACGGGCTCGTGTTCGTGGCGATGCATATAGGAGGCGGTTGGCGGTTGGCGGTTAGCGGTTAGTCAGACCAGGAAGCCGGATCGACTCGCTACTCAGTCGACACGGACGCCGGTTCGTGCTCCAGCGCGGCGTTCAGAGTGTGCCAGCACAGGCTCGCGCATTTCACGCGCGCCGGAAACTCTCGCACGCCCGAGAGCGCCGCGAGCTTGCCGAGCTTCGGCAGATCGACGCTGGCGTCGTGCTGCGTAAGCAGCGCGTGCACCTCGTCGAACAGCGCCTTGACCTCCTGTCTGGACTTTCCCTGGACGGCTTCGGTGAGGAGCGACGCGGACGCGACGGAAATCGCACAGCCGCTGCCTTCGAATCTTGTTTCACGAATACGGTCGCCGTCGAGATTCACGTACAGCGTGAGCTGATCGCCGCACAACGGATTGTAGCCGTCGGCGCGCGCGTCCGCGGGATCGAGCTTGCCGAAGTTCCGCGGATGGCGGTTGTGATCGACGATCACGTCACGGTAGAGGTCTTTGAGATCCATGGCGTCAACTGAACACCTGTCTCGTGCGCTCGAGCGCCGCGACGAGGCGGTCGATTTCCTCGACGGTGTTGTAGAACGACAGCGAAGCGCGCGCGGTCGCTGGCACCTTGAAGTACTCCATCACCGGCATTGCGCAGTGATGACCGGTGCGGATCGCGACGCCTTCCGTGTCCAGAATGGTGCCGATGTCGTGCGGGTGGACGCCTTCGAGCGTGAACGACACCACCGCGGCTTTGTGCGGCGACGTTCCGATGATGCGCAATCCGGGTACGTCCGCGAGTCTGGACGTCGCGTACTCGAGCAGTTCCTGTTCGTATGCAGCGATGCGCGCCATGCCGACGCCTTCCAGGTAGCGAATGGCCGCGGCGAGGCCGACGGCGCCGCTGATGTCCGGCGTGCCCGCTTCAAACTTCCAGGGCAGCTGGTTGTAGGTCGTCTTCTCGAAAGTCACCGAGAGAATCATGTCGCCGCCGCCCTGCCAGGGCGGCATCGCCTCCAGCAGGCGCCTGCGGCCGTAGAGCACGCCGAAACCTGTCGGACCGATCATCTTGTGGGCCGAGAAGCAGTAGAAATCGCAATCGAGCGCCTGCACGTCGACAACCGAGTGAGGAACGGCCTGTGCGCCGTCGAGAAGAACAGGTACGCCGTAACGCTTCGCAACCGCGATGAACCTGTCGACAGGAACTATCGTGCCGAGCGCATTCGATACATGCGCCAGCGCGAGCAACTTCGTGCGAGGTCCGATCAGCGGCACGAACGCGTCGAAGTCGACCTCGCCCGACGGCGTGATGGGGATGACTTTCAGGGTTGCGCCTGTCTGCTCGCAGACGAGCTGCCAGGGAACGATGTTCGCGTGGTGCTCGAGCGCGGAGATCAGAACCTCATCGCCCGGCGCCAGTTTGGGGCGCGCATAGCTCTGCGCGACGAGGTTGATCGCTTCCGTCGTCCCGCGTACGAAGACAATCTCCTTCGTCTCGCCGGCGTTGATGAAGCGACGCACGACTTCGCGCGCCCCCTCGAATGCATCGGTTGCGCGCTGGCTCAGCGTATGAACGCCGCGGTGGACGTTCGCGTGGTCGCGCTCGTAGTAGCTGCTGATCGCCTCGATGACGGCCCGCGGGCGCTGACTGGAGGCGGCGTTGTCCAGATACACAAGCGGCTTACCGTTGATGGACTGGTCCAGAATCGGAAAGTCCCGGCGGATTGCCGCCACGTCGAACACGGAATCGGCGCGCAGGGCGGAACGGGCGACGCTCATGGCTGTGACTCGCTCGATATGCTGAATCGAGCCTCCAGATGCTGTTCGAGGTAGGCCCGCAGCGGCGCATGCGTGACCGACGTCAGAATGGATTCGGCGAATGCGCGTATGAGCAGCGCGCGAGCGTCGCTCTCCGACAGCCCGCGCGAACGCAGGTAGAAGAGGGCCGTCGCGTCCAGTCGCCCGGTCGTTGCGCCGTGACTGCACTTCACATCGTTGGCGTAAATCTCGAGCTCGGGCTTCGTGTCGATCTCCGCCGTCGGCGAAAGCAGCAGATTGCGGCTCGATTGATGCGCATCGATTTTCTGCGCATCGGGGCGAACGAGGACCTTGCCGTTGAAAACGCCGCGTCCCCGACCGTCGGCGACGCCGCGATAGTCTTCCTCACTCGTCGTACGAGGGGCGACGTGATCGATGCGCGTATGCACGTCGAGATGCTGGGTCCCCGCGGGCGCGAACAGTCCGTGCAGCGCGACGTGCGCTCCGGGGCCCTCCAGCAAAGTCGTCACATTCATACGACCCAGACTCGCTCCGAGCGCGATGTCGTGCAGCGCATAGCGGCTGTCGGACCGTTGGCGCACGCCGGCGCAGCCGATGTGAAAGCTGCGCGGAGACTCCTGTTGCAGGCGGTAGTGATGCACCCCGGCGCCCTCGTCGAGGTCAATCAGGGTGACGGCGTTGGTGAAGTATTCGATATCGGGAGGGCCCAGATAGTGCTCGATCAATGTGCAACGACTGTTGCGGCCGGCGCGTACGAGGATCCGCGGGTGGTTCATGCGTCCCGACGCCTGCGGACTCCACTGATGCACGACGTAGATCGGTTCATCCGTATGCGCGCCTTCCGAAAGTTCGATGACGAGTCCGTCTTCGAAGAACGCGAGGTTCAGTTGCTCGAATGGCGGATCGAACGCCCGCGGCTGTTGCTCGAACACGCGCGCCGCGACCGCCGCCGGATCGCGCCGCAACCACTGGCCAAGCGGCAAGACCGTGACGCCGGGCGGATGCGCACTGTTGGACGACAGAGCGGGCGACCAGCGGCCATCCGCCAGTACGATGCGCGCGCCGCCATGCGCAATCCATTCGTCGGATTGCGCGTCGATCGCCGTGGGACCTTCCGCAAGGGTGAAGCTGCGCGATTCGAGACGACGCAGGTTCGTGTATTTCCATTCCTCGTCGCGTTGCGTCGGGAACCCGGTCGCAAGGAACGCCTCAAGCGCGGTTCGGCGCAGCGCGGTCAGCTCATCGGCCGAACGCCAGCGCGCCTCGAACGCCGCGAGATAGCGATCGGCGCCCGCAGGCGTCTGTTTCGCGGTCGCCGCGCTCACGCCGCCTCCTGCTTCACCCAGTCATAGCCGCGCCTTTCGAGTTCGAGCGCGAGCGACTTGTCGCCGCTCTTCAGAATGCGGCCATTCGACAGGACATGCACATGGTCGGGTTCGATGTAGTCGAGCAGGCGCTGGTAGTGGGTCACCATGACGATTGCACGATCGACGCGGCGCATGCTGTTGACGCCGTTCGCGACGACGCGCAGCGCGTCGATGTCGAGCCCCGAATCCGTTTCATCGAGGAGCGCGAGCCGCGGCTCGAGCACAGCCATCTGCAGAATTTCGTTGCGCTTCTTCTCGCCGCCGGAGAAACCCTCGTTGACTCCACGGTTGAGGAGGCTTTCGTCCACCTGCATGAGCTTCATCTTCTCGCGTATGAGCGTCAGGAACTCGAAAGCGTCGAGCTCCGATTCACCGCGATGCTTGCGGATCGCGTTGAGTCCGGCCTTGAGCAGGTAGACGTTGTTCACGCCGGGAATCTCGACGGGATACTGAAACGCCAGGAACACGCCCTCGCGCGCACGCACTTCGGGCGCCAGCGCGAGCAGATCCCGCCCCTGATAGGTCACGGAACCCGCGGTGACTTCATAGCCTTCGCGCCCCGCGAGCACCTGCGCGAGCGTGCTCTTGCCCGAGCCGTTCGGGCCCATGATTGCGTGGACTTCGCCCGCGGCGACGTCCAGGTTCAGGCCGCTCAGCACCTGCTTGTCGCCCACGCGTACGTGGAGATTCTCGATCTTCAGCATTCAGTTCGACTCCAGAGGCGAAGGGAAGAGCCGCGAAAGACCGCAAAAAGGAAGTACGGCAAAAGGAGCGTGAGTCTCTTCATACCTCATTTCTCTTTTTTGCGGTCTTTCGCGGCTCTGCCCTTCGGAACTAACCAACCGAGCCTTCCAGGCTCACCGCCAGCAGGTTCTGCGCTTCCACCGCGAACTCCATCGGCAGTTCCTTGAACACCGCCTTGCAGAAGCCGTTCACGATCATGTTCACGGCGTCTTCCGCCGAGATGCCGCGGCTCAGGCAATAAAACAACTGATCGTCGCCGATCTTCGAGGTTGTCGCCTCGTGCTCGACGCTCGCGGTCGGCGTGCGCACTTCCATGTACGGAAAGGTGTGCGCACCGCACTTGTCGCCCATCAGCAGCGAATCGCACTGCGTGAAGTTGCGGGCGTTCGTCGCGCTCGGAAGGATCTTCACGAGACCGCGATAACTGTTCTGACCGCGGCCCGCGGAAATGCCCTTCGAGACGATCGTGCTGCGGGTGTTGCGCCCGATGTGAATCATCTTCGTGCCGGTGTCGGCCTGCTGATAATTGTTCGCCACTGCAACGGAATAGAACTCGCCCACCGAGTTGTCGCCGGTCAGGATGCAGCTCGGGTACTTCCACGTGATTGCGGATCCGGTTTCGACCTGCGTCCAGCTGATGCGCGAGTTGGCGCCGCGGCATTCGCCCCGCTTGGTCACGAAGTTGTAGATGCCGCCACGGCCGTTCTCGTCGCCCGGATACCAGTTCTGGACCGTCGAGTACTTGATCTGCGCGCCCTCGAGCGCAATGAGCTCAACGACCGCGGCGTGCAGCTGATTCTCATCGCGCATCGGCGCCGTGCAGCCTTCGAGATAGCTTACGTAAGCGCCCTCTTCGGCGATGATGAGCGTGCGCTCGAATTGCCCGGTGTTCGCCGCGTTGATGCGGAAGTACGTCGACAGTTCCATCGGGCAACGCACGCCCCTCGGCACGAATACGAACGAGCCGTCGGAGAACACCGCCGAGTTCAGCGTTGCAAAGTAATTGTCGGTATAGGGCACGACCGTGCCGAGATACTTCTCGACCAGGTCCGGATGCTTCTGCACCGCCTCGGAGAAGGAGCAGAAAATCACGCCCGCTTTCGCGAGGCGCTCCTTGAACGTGGTCGCAACCGAGACGCTGTCGAACACGGCGTCGACCGCGACGCCAGCCAGGCGCGCGCGTTCATGCAACGGAATGCCGAGCTTGTCGTAGGTTTCCAGGAGCTTCGGATCGACGTCCTCGAGGCTCTTCGGCGCATCAGCTCTCGGCTTCGGCGCCGAGTAGTACGAAATAGCCTGATAGTCGATCGGCGAGATGCGCAGATGCGCCCAATGCGGCTGCCTCATCGTGAGCCAATGGCGATACGCCTTGAGGCGCCACTCCAGCATGAACGCGGGTTCGGCCTTCTTGCGCGAGATCAGTCGAATGACGTCTTCATCGAGACCCGGCGGAACGGTGTCCGATTCGATGTCCGTGACGAATCCGTGCCGGTATTTCTGGCCGACAAGTGCGTCGAGCGTCGGGTCGGAATGCGGGTCGCTGGCCATACGGGTTCTGCTCGAGGTTATTCAGGCGTGCGCGCCAGACGCGTCAGCGGAACGGTCGTGGTCGCGCCGCGCTCCATACCGGCGAGCTGCGCGAGTGAAATGTCGGTCAATGCACGACGAATTGCGCCGTTCACGCGCTGCCAGGCGTGGCCTACGCGGCAATTCGACTCCAGGTCGCAGTTGCTGTGCTGGCCGCTGCACTCCGTGATCGCGAACGGTCCCTCGAGCGCATCGAGAATGTGTGCAGCGGTGATCTCGGCGGCGGCGCGCGCCAACTGATAACCGCCATGACTGCCTCGGGTCGAAACCACGAGACCGGTTCGCTGCAGCTTCTTCAGGAGCTTGCTGACGGTCGGCAGCCCGACACGCGTGCGTTCTGCGACCTCCGACGCTGTCCACAAGCGGCCGGGTTGGCTTGCGAGGCAGGCCAGGATGACCGTGCCGTAGTCCGTCAATTTGCTGATTCGCAGCATATTCAAGAAGACTCGTACACTGGTGACCAGAGACTAGTCAGAACACGGCGATAGTGGCCGCTTGCCCTATTCACCAGTCATTAGTCGCCGATCGCTGGATCTGAATATGGGACCATTCTAGTCCCAATGGCTATGGTCGACCAGACTGAATGCAAGGGGGAGGGGCCGCAGGTGGGGTTGTCGTCTGTGAACAACAACGAGCGACGCTGCCGGCGTAAGTGATTTTGTTATCCTACGCGCCCCCAAAGGAGGCTCCGCGCGAGTCGGCCCTGAACTCTCGACGACGCACGTTGTTGAGAGAGAGTGCGCGACCGCGAAGAGATTCCGAAGGATTCCCAGGTTGAACTCGACGAACGGCGCGCGGCGGAATGTTCGCGCGGGCTGATGTCCAGGCGGAGACACGTATGAATCGCAACGAACTTGAGCAGATCGCACGCGCAATGGTCGCGAAGGGCAAGGGTATTCTGGCGGCGGACGAGTCCGGCGGCACCATCAAGAAGCGCTTCGACTCGATCAAGCTGGAGTCGACCGAAGAAGCGCGCCGCGCGTATCGCGAGCTGCTGTTCACGACGGCGGGGATGCAGGATTTCATCAGCGGCGTCATCTTCTACGATGAGACGATTCGTCAGAAGACCAAAGATGGCGTGCCGTTCGCTCAGCATCTGACCAAGCTCGGGGTCCTCCCCGGCATCAAGGTCGACACGGGCGCGAAGCCGTTCGCCAGTTTCTCGGGCGAAACCATTACCGAGGGCCTCGACGGGCTGCGCGAGCGCCTCGCGGAGTATCACAAGCTCGGCGCGCGCTTCGCGAAGTGGCGCGCTGTGATCGATATCGGCGAGAGGATACCCACGTCGTTCGCCATCGAGGCGAACGCCCATGCGCTGGCGCGTTACGCCGCGCTCTGCCAGGAGGCGAATATCGTCCCGATCGTTGAACCGGAAGTTCTGATGGACGGCGGGCATACCATCGAGCGTTGCGAAGAAGTCACGAGTGCGACGCTCGCTGCCGTGTTTGGACAACTGCATTCACATCGGATTCATCTCGAAGGCATGATCCTGAAACCCAACATGGTGATCTCCGGCAAGAAGGCGGCGACGCGCGCAACTCCTCAGCAGGTCGCAGAGGCGACGGTCAGCTGCCTCAAGCGCTACGTTCCCGCCGCCGTTCCCGGCATTGCGTTCCTGTCGGGCGGTCAGAGCTCCGCGGAGGCGACCGAACACCTGAGCCTCATGAACAAGCTGGGACCGCTGCCGTGGGAGCTGTCGTTCTCGTACGGCCGTGCGCTGCAGGACGAAGCGATGAAAGCGTGGGGCGGCAAGCCCGAAAACTTCGCGGCCGGCCAGAAGGCGTTCTTCCGCCGGGCGAAGTTGAACGGCCTTGCGCGCACCGGCAGCTACTCTGCAAAGCTGGAGCAGGAAGCAGCGTAGGCTGCTTCCCCCAGCCGGCTGCGCATGACGAATGCAATGGCGTCCAATGCTGCGCGCAGCGCGCCTTCCGTTCAGCCCGGCGCGGATACGATCGTCGAAATTCGCGACGTTCACTATTCGTTCGGGCAGCGCGCCATTTTTTCGGGTCTGAACCTTACGATCCCACGCGGCCGCATCACGGCCATCATGGGACCGAGCGGGACGGGCAAGACGACGCTTCTCAAGCTGATCACGGGTCAATTGAGGCCGGATCATGGTCAGGTGCTGTTCGACGGCGTCGACGTCTCGCATCTCAAGACGCGCGATCTGTATGCGTTGCGCCGGCGAATGGGAATGCTGTTTCAGAACGGCGCGCTATTGACCGACATTGACGTGTTCGAGAACGTCGCATTTCCGCTGCGCGAGCACACGCGCCTGCCGGAAACCCTGATTCGTCACATCGTGCTGACGAAGCTGCAGGCTGTCGGTCTGCGCGGCGCTGCACGGCTGTATCCCGCCGAGCTCTCCGGCGGCATGGCGCGACGAGTCGCGCTGGCGCGCGCCATGGCGACCGATCCTGAAGTGCTCATCTACGACGAACCGTTCACCGGCCTCGATCCGATTTCAATGGGTATGATCGTGCGGCTCGTGCGGCAGATGAACTATGCGCTGGGCGTCACGAGCATCGTCGTGTCGCACGACGTCGAAGAACTGTCGATCCTCGCCGACAGCAGCTACATCATCGCGGGCGGCCAAGTCGCCGCGTCCGGCAGCTTCGTTGAGCTCAAGGATCATGATTCCGAGATCGTGAATCAGTTCATGAACGGTCTCGCGGACGGTCCTGTGCCTTTCCACTACCCGGCGCCCGACTACTACGAACAATTGCTCGCGGGAGAGGCATGAAGCTGCTAGGCGAGGTTGCCGACAATCTGCGGGAGTTCGTGGCGACGGTCGGCGCGATGTCGCTATTTCTAGTGCGCGTCGTCGGGCAGACTCCCCGCGTATTCGCACGCCCCGGGCTGATTGTCGAACAGGTCCACAACGCCGGCGCGCTGTCGCTGGTCATCATCATGACTTGCGGCTTGTTCGTGGGCGGGGTTCTTGGTCTGCAGGGCTATGACCTGCTGCAGCGGTTCGGTTCGGAAGACGCGTTGGGCACCGCAGCCGCGCTCGCCCTGGTCAAGGAACTCGGTCCGGTCGTCACGGCTCTCCTGTTCGCAGGCCGCGCCGGCACGGCGCTCGCTTCCGAAATCGGCCTGATGCGGGCGACCGATCAGCTGAGCGCAATGGAAATGATGGCGGTCGACCCGATCCGACGCGTGGTGGCGCCGCGTTTTTTCGGCGGCGTGATTGCATTGCCGCTGCTGACGGTGATTTTCATCGCCGTCGGCATCTTCGGCGTACAGGTGGTCGGCGTGCAGTGGTTCCGCGTGGACGCCGCCTCATTCTGGTCGCAGATGCGCGCCAGCGTCGACCTCGACGACGTCCTGGAAGGGGTGGTCAAGGGCTGCGTATTCGGACTCGCATGCAGTCTCATCGCCGTGTACGAAGGCTACAACGCCGTACCGACGGCGGAAGGCGTCGGCCGTGCGACTACGCGCACCGTCGTCACCTCCGCAGTGCTGACGCTGATACTGGATTTCATGCTCACCGCTTTCATGCTTTGACGTTTTTCCAAGGATCGCCTTATGCGTGCAACGCGCACTGTGGAAATTTCGACCGGGCTGTTCGTACTGCTCGGCTTCGCGTCGCTGTTCTTCCTCGTGACGCAGATCACCAACCGCGAACTTTCGGTCGGCGACAACAGTTATGAAGTGCAAGCGCAGTTCGAGAATGTCGGCAGTCTGAAACCCGGCGCGGCGGTGTCGATGGCGGGCGTGACGGTTGGGCGCGTCGAGTCGATCACCTATGATCAGCAGGCCTATAAGGCGGTGGTGCGTATGCGCATCAATGCGCATTTCAACCGGATCCCGACGGACAGCTTCGCCAGCATCATGACCTCGGGGCTGCTCGGCGGACAGTACATCGGTCTTGATCCGGGCGGCACGGAAGAATTTCTGAAACAGGGCGATCGCATCACCGAGGTTCAGGATGCGTTCGTGCTCGAGAATCTCATCAATCAGTTGTTCGCTTCATTTGCGGGCCGCGCCAAAGAGGCCCAGTCGGATGCGGCGGCGGAGGAAACCCCACAATGATTCAGTTGCTCAAATTCTACGGATGCGTCGCTGCGCTGGCGCTGTTCGCTTCTGGCGCAGGCGCGACGGAGCAGGCCGCGCAACTGGGGCCCCAGGAACTCGTCACGAAGGTGGCGCAGGACACGCTCAAGGATCTCGATGCTCATCGCGCCGACTATCAGAAAGACCCGAAGAAAGTGCGAGAGCTCGTCGACAAGAACATGCTGCCGCACTTCGACACGAAGTACGCTGCGCAACTGGTGCTCGGCAAGCACTGGCGGACCGCGAACGCGCAGCAGCGCGACCGCTTCGTCGAAGCGTTCTACCAGTCGTTGTTGCAGAACTACGGCGAGGCGTTGCTGGAGTTCACTCCTGATCGGCTGCGGATCCTGCCCTTCCAGGGCAAGCCCGACGATCCGGTGGCGACCGTACGCAGCGAGGTACGTCGCGACAATGGCTCGCGCGTTCCCGTCAATTATTCGTTGCGCAAGACGCCCGACGGCTGGAAAGCGTACGACGTGCAGATCGAAGGCGTGTCCTACGTGAAATCATTCCGCACCGACTTCAGTGCGGAGATTCAGCAGAAGGGCCTTGAACCAGTCATTCAACGGCTTGAGTCGCAGATCGCGAGCGGCACGGTCCAGAAGCCGACCGCGTCGAAACCGACGGCGTCGCAATCGTGAGCTCCGCCGCCGTCGTGAGCAGGGCTCGTGTGGAGGCGCTCGGCGGCGGACGGTTTCGAGTCACCGGCATACTCGACGCCGCGACGGTCGTTGATGTGCTCGAGCAGAGTCTCGAGCGCTTCAAGGGCGAGCCGCACATCTGCGTAGATCTCGGCGGCGTTGCAGAGGGAGACAGCGCCGGACTCGCCCTGCTGATCGAATGGCTGCGCATTGCGCGTCAAAGCGAACAACGCATCCAGTTCACGAACGTGCCGGCGCAGATCAACGCACTGGCGCGCATCAGCGAAGTCGAGGATCTCCTGGCGGCGAGCGGCGACTGCGCGCCGCCGGTCGAGTCGACGCGCTGAAGTCTCAGCGATTCTCCTCAGGCGATTCGGCGGCGGGTTCTTCCTCTTCGAGGAATTCTTCGTCCAGCACTTCCGGCGGCGGATTGCCGTCGAAGATCGCGAACTCACGTTGCTGGACCCACGCATCGCGAATGAACGCGTAAGGGTCGTATGTTCGCTGCAGCGTCGCATCCAGCGGCAGCAGTTCAGCTCGGGAATGCACGGCGGCCAGGCCGCGCTTGGCCCAAAGCGCCTCCCAGGGAATGTCCGCATACGCGAGCGGATCCGAGAAGGGATCGATAATGCGCGCGGGCGCATCGCGCAGCGAGGAAGGTCCGAAGAAGGGCAGGGTGAGGTAGGGGCCTGAGCCGACGCCCCAGACCGCAAGCGTCTGACCGAAGTCTTCATCGTTCGCTTCCAGTCCCACGGCCGTTGCCACATCCAGTAAACCGCCGACGCCCAGCGTGGAGTTCAGCAGAAAGCGCCCCGTATCGCGCAGGCCAAGCAGCGGCTTGCCCTGCAGGAACTGATTCAAGACGGTCGCCGGATAATCGAGATTGCTGAGGAAATTTGCGATGCCGACGCGCATCCAGTGCGGCGTGATCTTCTTGTATCCCTTCGCGACGGGCTTGAGCGTCGCGCGATCGACTACATCGTTGAATTTGTAGACGCCGCGGTTGAACGATTCCCAGCGATCATCGCCGGTCGTCCGACCGGGCGCCGTCGCGCAACCCGCGAGCAAGGCTACAAGCATCACAGCAAAAACGCGCATCGTGGCAGGCATGCGTGGCGGCGCCTCGAAGGAGAGCAAGGCGGTGCATGAACGCACCGCAGGCGTTCATTCTATCAATCGTCGAGTCGGCGTCCGCTGTCGGCCACTGGCCGCCGCACGCTGCGCTTGGGCAGCGCCTGCTGAACCTCATCAAGACGCGCTTCGAACCGGGCGCGTTGGACACCTGTGATCTTCGGCGCCGCCAGCGCGAGCTGCAGCTGATTGATCGCGAGCGGCAGGTCCCCGCTCAGCAAGTGGTACTCGGACATGTAGTAGTACGAGTCCGCGACGTCGCCGGCGGCGTTCGCCGCAAGCGCCGTGAGACGCGCCTGTTCCGGAGTCGGCGGCACGACGTTGAACAGGTCCAGCAGAATCTCATGGGCGCGTCTCGAATCGCCAAGCCGCATCAGCGACTCCGCGTAGCGGACGGTGACGGCGACGTTGCGTGGAAACAGTTCGCGCGCGCGCTTCAGCGTGGCGAGCGATGCGTCGCCCTGGTTCGCCAGCAACTGAGCCTGACCGAGCGCGGTGTGATATTGCATGACGGTCGGATCGGCTTTGCGCAACCGCTCGAAAATGGCGACCGCCTTGGCGGGCTGCCCGGACATCATCAGCGCAAGTCCCTGGCCATACACTTCCGCGGTGGTTGCGTCGGCTTCGTTGCCGATGATGGCGGCATAGTACGAGCGCGCATCCTCGCCCGGCGGCGTCGACAGCACACGCAGACGCTCGCGCGAAAGCGCATAGCTGAGGCTGTCAGGAGCGCCCGTGAGGTTGAGCTGCGCCGCGCGCTCCCTCGTTTCGGCAATACGGGCGCTCGAGACGGGGTGAGTGCGGAGCATTTCGGGAATATTCACCTCGCTGCTGCCGCCAAGACGACTCATCGTTTCGAAGAACGCGGGCATGCCCTGCGGATCGAAGCCGGCGCTCGCGAGGACGCCGATACCGACGCGGTCGGCCTCGGTTTCATTAGAACGCGTAAAGCTGATCTGCTGCTGAATCGCGAGGCTCTGCGCCGCGGCTACGCCCGCCATCGCGGCGTCGCCGCCGCCTGCGGCGGCGCCGACAAGGATCGCCGCCAGCATCGCCGCGGTCGACACGAGGGTGGAGCGGCTTTGCGCCGCGATGCTGCGCGCGATATGGCGCTGTGTAACGTGAGCGATCTCGTGCGCGAGCACGCCCGCAAGCTCACTTTCATTCCTGGTCTCGAGGAACAGACCGGTGTTGACCCCGATAAAGCCGCCGGGCAGGGCGAACGCATTGATCGTGTTCTCCTTCGTCATGAAGAAGTTGAAGCGTTGCGAGCCGTCATGCGCCTGACTGGACAGGCGCAAGCCGAGCGTGCGGATGTATTCGCTGACCTCCGGGTCCTCGAGGATCTGATCCTGATCACGCAGGCCGCGCACGATCATCCGGCCGATCTGATACTCCTCCTCAATAGTCAGCATCGCCTGAGCGGGGCTGCCGATGTCCGGCAGATCATCCGGATTGGCGTAGCTCGCGGCGGCGGCGCCGAACGTCAGCGCTGCGGTGAGAAGCAGATTGTGGATTGATTTCACGGGTCGAGTCTGGTGCGCGCGCGCAGGGCTGTAAAGGTCCGAATCTTCGACCAGCGGCCCTGGATTCCGTTCAGACCGTCGGATTTCCGACATGCCAGAATCCCCGGGAGCGAATCCTCCGCCAATTCACTTGACGTGCACTCGCGCGCCCCGGCGCTATACGGGTTCCCGGGCATTGGAGGAACCTGCTAAACGCCTGATGTGCTTCCCGCTAGCCGGCTCCACATATAGAATCGCCGCCCCCGGAGAGGTACCGAAGCGGTCACAACGGCACCGATTCGAAATCGGTTGAGGGCATTACGTCCCTACGAGGGTTCGAATCCCTCCCTCTCCGCCAACTTTGAAAGGGCCCTGAAGCAGGGCCTTTTTCATTTGTATGTGGATGGACGGCATCCTGTGTTCTTCCGGCGACGAAAGCCTTGGACGGCGGCAGCCTGTAGGCTACCGCCCACCACACGTTGAAGCTCTGACCGGTTCAGCTTGAAAATCGCCATCGCCATTATCGCGACGTTGTTGCTCGGGACCTGCTCGCAACCCCCGACGGTGCTCGAGCAGATTCTTCGCAGCGGCGAACTGCGAGTGGTTACACGGAATCTGCCCAGCGCCTACTACCTTGGCGCGGCCGGTCCGCAGGGCCCCGAGTTCGATCTCGCCAGCCGTTTCGCGGCGGAACTGGGCGTGGCGTTGCGCATCTATTCCGTGCCGAACGTCGCTGATGCAATGCGGGAGCTGGAATCTCGCCGGGCCCACATAGCGGCCGCGGGGCTGACCCGCGGGATTCGCCTGCCGCCCGAGACCGGCGTTCGGTCCTCCCTACCAGCAGGTGCGCGAGCACCTCATTTTCCGACAGCGAGATTCGCGGCCGCGCGATATCGCGCAGGCGAACCAGGGCCACATTGAAGTCGTCGCCGGCAGCGCTCACGCCGCAACGCTTGAGCAATTGCGCACAACGAATCCCAACCTCTCCTGGGTGGAGAACCCGGTGGCCGAGACTGAAGAGTTGTTGTATCGGCTCTCGCGCCGTGAATTCGACTACACCGTGGCCGATTCAAACGAGTTCGCGATCGGGCGCGCCTTTCATCCGGAGATTCGCGTGGCGTTTGATCTGTCCGGCGGCAAGGCGCTCGCCTGGGCCGTGGATACGCGAGATGCGAGTCTCCTGAAGCGCGTCACCGCATTTTTTTCGGCCGCCAGGGCGGAGGGCAGCCTCGCATCGATTCTTGCCTCCTACTATGGGGATACCGACCGTTTCGATTACATTCAGGCGCGCGTTTTCATCGACCACATCGAGACCCGGTTGCCGCAGTATCGGCACTGGTTTCGGGAGGCGGCGTCCGAGGTAGGCGTGGATTGGCGCTTGCTCGCGGCGGTCGGCTATCAGGAGTCGCACTGGGATCCGGCGGCGACGTCGCCGACCGGCGTGCGCGGGTTGATGATGCTCACAGAACAAACCGCGCGCGCCCTCAAAGTCGGCGACCGCCTCGATCCGCGAGCGAGCATCTTCGGGGGCGCGCGTTATTTCGTCTGGATTCGCAATCAGATTCCGCAAAGGATTCTGGAGCCCGATCGCACGTGGTTCACGCTCGCCGCCTACAACGTCGGCATGGGGCATCTCGAAGACGCGCGCATTCTCACGCAGATGCACGAGAGGAATCCGGATTCATGGAACGACGTGCGCGAACACCTGCCGCTGCTCACGCAGTCGAAGTGGTACACCCGCGTCAAGCGCGGCTATGCGAGGGGTTGGGAGCCGGTGCGATATGTCGAGAACATCCGCAGCTACATGGACATCCTGGATTGGGTAGCGACGGATTCCGGGCCGCCGTCGCAACGCGAGGTGAGCGCCTCGACGCAGGCGCCCTGAGGCGGTCACGTGTGATGTGTCACGTGTAAGGTATGAGACGCAAGCGCCTCCGTCCTCCACACTTTACACGTCACACGAGACACTCCGCAGCGCGCGCGTCATTTCTTCTTCTGCGTCGCGCGCTCGGCGTACGTGCGGGCGAGTTCTTCCGCAAACAGCGTCGGCAGGCCCTGTTCGTTGCGCTGGTTGAGCGCCTGATAAAACTCGACGTACAAGTCCCAGTACTTCATCTTGTTTGCGGCGCCCAGCAGCGCGCCTCGCTTCAGGCCGCGATCGAAGCGCTCCTGCAGGTCGCCGGGTTCGATCCGGTTCATCAGCTCATCGACCGCACCCTGAATCGCCGAGGCCAGCGCCGTCTGATGCGTGCGCAAGTCGTTGAACGACTCGCGGATCGCATCGATCGGGCCGAGATAGCGGCTGCTGTGCGGATCGAGGAGCTTGCGGACGGCTTCATCGACGCTCGCAGAAAACTTCAATGGATTGTTTTCGCCGGGCTGGATCGTCGTTTGACTGAGCCGCAGCCGGTTCTTGAGTTCGGCGCGCCCCTTGAGCGCTTCCATGAGGCCTAGAACGACCTCGCGCACCATCTGACCAGCGAGCGTCAGCACTGCATTCTGCGCGTCGCTGGGCAACGAACCCGGATCGATGCCCGCCCCGCGACAAAACGCCTCTACGCCGCCAGCGCTGTCGGAAGGCGCGCTGAACTCGTGGGTGCGCCGCGAACGTTCCGGTTCTGTCTTTTCAACTTTCGCCGCGAGCGCCGCCGGCGACGTGAGCGCTGCGAGCGTCTTTCGATCATAGGGGCGAGTCTGCATCTGCCAATCGTCCGGGGGCGATGCGTTGCGCGGGTGCGTCACCGTGCGTTGATTACCCTCATCGGACGCATTCTCGAGGAGCGAGCTGAACCCGCTGCGCGTCGGCCTGGCTTGCGCCGGCGCGGACGGCGTCGTGGGCGGCTCCAGCCCCAGGAGCTTGTTGATGTCCACTGTCTCGATGGCTGGCCTCAAAGGCGCCGGCGCAGGAATCGATGGACCGCGGGTGATGAGAGAGTCGCTCAGCAGATCAGTCAGATCGAGTTCTTCGCCCAGATCCTCGATCGCGGGGGTCGACGCTTTCGACGCCGCCTTGCGGACTCGCGGCGGCGTCGGGATCTGGCCGCTCGCGTCGGGTGAGAAATCGTTGCGATCGTCGATGCTGACGATGACGTCGTAGTCCCCCAGCCGTAGCCGGTCGCCGTCCTGCAGCGCATAGGCGCCTTCGATCGCGGCGGGCGTATCCGAACCGTTGATGAAGACGCCGTTGGTGCTGGTGTCTTCGAGCATCCACTGACCCGCACGGAAGCTGACCTTGCAGTGGTGACTCGACACGTACCGGTCAGGGTCGGGCAGAATCCAGTCATTGTCCTGCGCGCGGCCGATCCGGCCGCCGGTCACGCCAAACAACTGAGAGCTGCGCTTGCCGAGCGCCTTGTAGTGATCGCTGATTACGCGGAGTTTCAGTGCCATTGCGGGAAAAACTTGCGTGAAAAACCCAGGTTAGCGCTGGCGAAGCCGGCAGGCCGCCGGGGTAACAGAATGGAAATTGCCGAAACACAGGGGTTTCGAAGCTGCCGTCGCCATCAGGTCGCCTTTGTTCAGTATTCGCCTTAAGCGATGACGCATCGAGCCTGCGCTATGTAATATGCATGCAGCCTACCAACCCCGCCCGGCAGCAAGATGGCAGCCAGTCACATTTTCAAGGTCGTTTTTGTCAACCAGGGCAAGGTCTACGAGATCTACGCCCGCAAGGTCAGCCATGGCTCGCTGTTCGGCTTCATCGAGGTCGAAGAGTTCGTTTTTGGCGAGCGCTCAGCGGTCGTCGTGGACCCTTCCGAGGAAAAGGTCAAGGCGGAGTTCGAGGGCGTCAAACGGACTTACCTGCCGCTGCACTCCGTCCTGCGGGTGGATGAAGTGCGCAAGCAGGGCGTCAGCAAAGTGAGCGCGGCCGAGGGCGGCTCCAACGTCGCGCAATTTCCGATGCCGATGTATACGCCCGGGGATGGCAAGAAATAACGGCCAACCGGCCAACTGGCTTCTGGCCAGAGACCAGTTTGCCGGTCGGCCAGCCGCCGTTTTCCGGTATCATTCGCGCCCGTAATTTAGCACCACGATTCGCATCAGCTGCGAATCGATCGACCCCAAGATGCTGACACTGCCCGGCGCGCCTGCACTTTCAGATTTCCGGATCAACAAACTCCTGGCCGCCGTTCGACTGCGTCATCCCGCTGTCGAATCACTGACCGCGCGCTT
Source organism: uncultured Gammaproteobacteria bacterium (assembly GCA_963723505.1). Classification (GTDB taxonomy): domain Bacteria; phylum Pseudomonadota; class Gammaproteobacteria; order Steroidobacterales; family Steroidobacteraceae; genus Steroidobacter. Next base: position 65,770 of record CAVRQU010000003.1, on the reverse strand, counting down.
CGTTCATTTCGTCCAGACGCATCGCGCGCTCAGCGCCGATGAGCGTCGCGTGCTCGAGGCGTTGCTGACCTACGGACCGCGACTGTCGGGCGAGCCTCGGGCGTCCAGCGCTCAGCAGCCCGCGAACGCTGTCATCGTCATCCCGCGTCCTGGCACGATCTCGCCCTGGTCCAGCAAGGCGACGGACATTGCACGCGTGTGCGGTCTGGAGGGGATTGAGCGCATCGAGCGCGGCGTCGCCTACGAATTGCGCGCGCCGGCGTCGCTCACGCGCGAGGCGCTGGGCGCTATTGCTCCGGCCCTCTACGACCGCATGACCGAAAGTGCGGTCTTTTCCTTCGACGACGCCGCGCAATTGTTCGCTCACGATGCGCCGCGCCGTCTCAGCACGATTGCGCTGCGTGTGCGCGGCCGCGACGCGCTGGTCGAAGCGAATGCGACGCTCGGGCTCGCACTTTCCGAAGATGAGATCGACTATCTCGCGGCGAGTTTTCAGCGTCTCGGTCGCGATCCGACGGACGTCGAGCTGATGATGTTCGCGCAGGCGAACTCCGAGCATTGCCGCCACAAGATCTTCAACGCCGAGTGGGTGATCGACGGCGAGCGCCAGCCGAAGTCGCTGTTCGCGATGATCAAGAATACCTATGCGCGCAATTCGCGAGGCGTGTTGTCCGCGTATCGCGACAACGCGGCGGTCATTGAAGGGCCGCGCGGACGACGGTGGTTCGCAGACGTCGATTCACATCGGTACGAGTACAACGATGAGTCGATCGACATCCTCATGAAGGTCGAGACGCACAATCATCCGACGGCGATATCGCCGTTCCCCGGCGCGGCGACTGGCTCTGGCGGCGAGATTCGCGACGAAGGCGCCACCGGCCGCGGCGGCAAACCGAAAGCCGGTCTCGCCGGCTTCTCCGTGTCGAACCTGCGCATCCCGAATTTTCTGCAACCGTGGGAGGGCGATCACGGCCGCCCCGCGCGCATCGCCTCGGCGCTCGACATCATGATCGAGGGTCCGCTCGGCGCCGCGGCGTTCAACAATGAATTCGGCCGGCCGAATATTCTCGGCTACTTCCGCACCTTCGAAATCGAAACGCGGTCGGATGCGCGCGCGACGCTGCGCGGCTATCACAAGCCGATCATGATTGCGGGCGGCGTCGGCAACGTGCGCCGCATGCACGTCGAGAAGTCGGATGTCCCGCCCGGCGCGAAGATCATTGTGCTCGGCGGACCGGCGATGCTGATCGGTCTCGGGGGCGGGGCGGCGTCTTCGGTAGGCAGCGGAGCAAGCGCTGAGGATCTCGATTTCGCCTCGGTGCAGCGCGGCAATCCGGAGATTCAGCGGCGCGCTCAGGAAGTCATTGATCAGTGCTGGGCGCTCGGCGAAGGAAATCCGATCCTGCTCATCCATGACGTCGGCGCCGGCGGTTTGTCGAACGCGATTCCCGAATCGATCGCGCACAGCAATCGAGGCGGACGCATCGACCTGCGCGCCGTGCCCTCCGTCGAACCGGGCATGTCGCCCCTTGAGATCTGGTGCAACGAGGCTCAGGAGCGCTATGTCGTCGTCATCGCCGCCGCGGATCTGACGCGCTTCGTCGCCCTGTGTGAACGTGAGCGGTGTCCCTATGCGGTCGTCGGCGAGACCACGGACGACGGCTGGCTGAAGGTGGGCGATCGGCTGCTTGAAGCGGCGCCGGTGGATCTGCCGCTCGATGTGATTCTGGGCAAACCCCCGAAGATGACGCGCGACGTTCGACGCGTTGCGGCGCTCGCTGACGATTTCGACGCCTCACAGGTCGATGCGCGCGACGCCGCTTATCGCCTGCTGCGCCTTCCGGCGATCGCGGACAAGACGTTTCTGATCACGATCGGCGATCGCACGGTGGGCGGCATGATCAGCCGCGACCCGATGGTCGGTCCCTGGCAGGTTCCGGTCAGCGACGTCGCAGTGACCGTGAGCGACTACACTTCCGTGACTGGCGAGGCGATGTCGATGGGCGAGCGCACGCCGCTCGCGCTGCTTGATGCGCCCGCATCGGGACGCATGGCCGTCGCCGAAGCAATCACCAACATTGCCGCGGCCGATGTCGCCGCTATAAGCGACGTGCGCCTGTCCGCGAACTGGATGGCGGCATGCGGAGAGCCGGGTGAGGACGCTGATCTGTATGCGACCGTGCAGGCCGTCGGCGAGGAATTTTGTCCGGCGCTGGGCGTCACGATCCCGGTCGGGAAGGATTCTCTGTCGCTGAAGACCAGCTGGAGCGACGCAGGGGGCTCGCGCAAGATGGTTGCGCCGCTGTCGCTCGTCGTGTCGGCGTTTGCACCGGTCGGCGACGTGCGCCGCACGCTGACGCCGCAGTTACGCACAGATCGCGGCGAAACGTCGCTGCTGCTGATCGACCTCGGCGCTGGCCGCAATCGCATCGGCGGCTCGTGTCTTGCCCAGGTCTACGGCAAGATCGGCCGCCAGGCGCCGGATTGCGATGACCCGCAGACGCTCGCGAGCTTTTTCGCGGCCATCGCCGAACTGCGTTCGGCGGGTCTGATTCTCGCGTACCACGATCGCTCCGACGGCGGCGTGTTCGTCTACGCTCGCCGAAATGGCGTTCGCGGGCCGCTGCGGTCTGGACGTCGACCTCGGCGAGGCCAGAGAAGTCCCCGCAGCGCTGTTCAGCGAAGAGCTCGGCGCCGTGCTGCAGATCCGGCGTGAAGGCGCGCACGCGGTGAAGAGCGTGCTTGCGCGTCATGGCCTCGACAAGCTCACCAGAAACATAGGGTCAGTGACGAACGCGGACCGGATTCTGATTCGCGCCGCGAACGCGGTCGTGCTGGATGAGTCGCGCACCGAATTGCGCCGCGCGTGGTCTGAAACGAGTTATCGCCTGACAGAGCTGCGCGACCATCCGCAGTGCGCGCGCGAGCAGTACGCGGCCGCAGTCGATCCCGAAGATCCGGGTCTGCACGTTCGGCTGACGTTCGATCAGAACGAGGACATCGCTGCGCCGTACATTGCGACGGGAGCGCGTCCCAAGGTTGCGATTCTGCGCGAGCAGGGAGTGAACAGCCACATGGAAATGGCGGCGGCCTTTCACCGCGCCGGCTTCACTGCGTACGATGTGCATATGACCGATCTCGTCGCCCGGCGCATGCGCCTGGATGACTTCCGCGGTCTGGTGGTGTGCGGCGGCTTCTCGTACGGCGACGTGCTGGGCGCGGGCGAGGGTTGGGCCAAGTCGATCCTCTTCAACCCGCTCCTGCGCGACGCCTTCAGCGCGTTCTTCCATCGCGGCGACACGTTTACGCTGGGCGTGTGCAACGGTTGTCAGATGATGTCTGCGCTGCACGAGCTGATTCCCGGCGCGGAGCGCTGGCCGCGTTTTGTGCGCAATCGCTCCGAGCAGTTCGAAGGACGTCTGAGCCTGGTTGAGGTCGTCAGGTCGCCGTCGCTGTTCTTCGCAGACATGGAGGGTTCGCGCATTCCGATCGCCGTTGCGCATGGCGAAGGACGCGCGGAGTTTGCGGACGAGGGCGCGCTGAGCGCGCTCGTGAATGCGAACCTGATGTCGTTGCGCTTCGTGGATAATCAGGGACAACCCACGGAGACCTATCCGGCCAACCCGAACGGCTCGCCGCGGGGCCTGACGGGAATCACCACGCCCGACGGCCGCGCAACGCTGCTGATGCCGCACCCCGAGCGCGTCTACCGCGCAGTGCTGAATTCGTGGCGCCCTGACGACTGGCGCGAAGACGGACCGTGGATGCGGATCTGGCGCAATGCGAGGAAGTGGGTCGGCTAGAAGGACGGCCAGCCGACTCTGTCGGCAGGCAGGCCCTTCGGCAAGCAAGCTGCGAAGACGAGCAAGCAAGTCGCGACTGCGTGGCAAGTCAGAACGGATTGCAGGCGCGTCTGAGTTCATTTCTGACTTGCCGACGGACTCGGCTCGCCTGCTGCGTCTTCGCGGCTTGCTTGCCGGAGGCCTGCCTGCCGACGGAGCTCGGCTTTCGCGATAGCTATTACTTCCAGCTCCCGGCCGCTTTCTCCGCCGCCTCATTGATCGGCCGCGCGATGAGGCCTGACTGCGTCATCGCAACTTCGTAGCGCGCGCCGTCGGCCATTGGCAGGTAAGTTGCGCTGCCGTAGACGGCGTCGATGAACGGCAGCCAGCGGGGATACTGCGTCGAGAGGGTCCACAGGTCGACGCCAGGGTTGTCGCTCAGCGCATATACCGTGCGCTCGTCGTTGCGCTCCTGTTCGATGTCGCGATAGCGCCCGCTGACGCGCTCGAGTCGATATTGCGCATCGATTCCAAGCAGATTCGCCCAACCCTTCCACTTCAGTACGCGCGCATCGAGCTGCCACTCATCGCCTGCGAGCATGAACATCTGCATCTCTCCGCCGGGCGACTGCGACAGCGTCGCGCGATAGCGTTGCGGCCCGCGCGCTTCGAACACAATCTCGGCGACGGGTTCCTCGTGTGTGAGGCGTGCGTACGTGTGCAGGTTGAGCGAAACGACGAAGAACAGCGCCGCCGCCGCAAGCAGCAGCGCGCCCATCAGCGCGCTGCCGGCCGCAGCAAGAAAACGCGCGCGAAACAGGCGCTGACACGCGAGCGCGAGCAGCAACAGGCCGAAGATCGCGATGACGAGGGCGATGGCGTCGGAAGCCATAAGGAAGCTGCTGGCCGCTAGCGACCAGCCGCGAGCCGGGGTTCCCTGCGCAATGGCGCGGCGTTTGTCATTCGTTTCTCTTTGTTTCTGGCCAGGGAAGCGCTGATTTACCGTCTGGCGTGACATTCGAAGAATACAGACGCCCGAAAGATGACCGCATGAAATCCGGCCCCGCAGGACAAGGGATGTCGAGCTGCCGTTGTTCTCGCATGGCGGTAAATCAGGGGCGCCCTGGCCGCTGGAGGCTGGTAGCTTCACCCGTGATGTACTTTCCCAACTCGCCGCGCTCGATCAATTCAGCCAGGGCCGCGATATCGCGGTCCAGGCGATGATCGTACGGCTGATACTGCACTCTGCTACGCACGAGCGTCTGCACCTCTTGCAGCGCTTCCGTAGTCGCAAGCGGCTGCAGCGTGTCGATCGCATGGGCGGCGGCGAGCAACTCCACCGCAAGCACCTGCGCAGTGTTCTCGCAAATACGCCGCAGTTTGAAGCCCGCCCAGGGCGCCATGCTCACGTGATCTTCCTGGCCCGCCGAGGTCGTTACATTGTCGACCGAAGCAGGGTGCGCGAGCGTGCGGTTCTCCGACGTGAGCGCGGCGGCGGCCACATGCGCAATCATGAAGCCGGACTCCACGCCGGGCTCCGTCGTCAGAAACATGTTGAGCGCGGGATTGACGCGCCGATCGAGCAGATCAGTGCGCCGCTCCGACATGCTGGCGATCTCGGCGACTGCGATCGCAAGGTAGTCGCACACCATCGCAAGCGGCTCGGCGTGAAAGTTGCCTCCCGAAAGAATGTCGCGATCGAAGATCAGCGGATTGTCCGTGACGCCGTTGGCGGCGTTGCTGAGCACATCGCGCGCATGGGCGAGCGCGCCCTCGACGGCGCCGAGCACTTGCGGCATGCAGCGCACGGCGTAAGGGTCCTGAACGCGATCGCAATCCTCGTGCGAGCGATGAATCTCGCTTTCCGTCAGCAACAGGCGGAAGCGGCGCGCGACTTCGATCTGATGCGGCGAGCGGCTCGCTTCCTGAATGCGCGCGTCGAACGGAGTGTAGCTGCCGGCGAGCCCGTCGACGGTCAAGGCGCCGATGACAATGGCGGCGTCGAGCAGATCCTGTGACCGGAACAATCCGTCGAGCGCCAGGGCGAGACTCAGCTGCGTGCCGTTGATGAGCGCCAGCCCCTCCTTGGCTTCGAGCGCTATTCGCTCAAAACCAGCCGCGTTGCAGACCGCGGCGTCAGTGAGTTTCTGCTCGCCTTCGATCGCTTCGCCCTCGCCGATCAAGCAAAGCGACAGATGCGCGAGCGGCGCGAGATCGCCGGAGGCGCCGACCGACCCGCGTTCCGGAATGACGGGCAGTACGTCGCGGTTGAGGAGCGCGAGCAGCGCATCCAGGACCTCAGGCCGCACACCGGAAAAACCTGCGGCAAGGCTGTTCGCCTTGAGCAGCAGCATGCGCCGTACGATCGCCGCCGGGAGCGGCTTGCCGACTCCGGTCGCGTGACTGCGCACGAGATTGAGCTGCAGGCGCCTCACCTGATCCGCCGATATGCGTCGGTTGGCGAAGGCGCCGAACCCGGTGGTGATTCCGTAGCTCACGCGGTCGGTGCGAACAGCGTCGCGCACGATTGCGACGCTCCCTTGCATCGCCTCGCGCGCCGAATCCGCGAGCCGCACGACGGGACGTTGCGTATCGAACGCACGCAGGCTTTCGAGCGACAGCGAATGACCGTCGATCAGCAGGGTGGGGCGATTCATGGCGCCAGTGTAGCCAGGTGCGTTTCTCGTCTGATCATGAGATCAGGCCTCCAGCTTTTTGTAGCGGATCCGGTGCGGCATATCGGCGTCCTCGCCCTTACGGCGTTTCAGATCCTCGATATATTCGGCGTGGTTGCCCTCGAACCACACCACTTCACTGTCGCTCTCGAAGGCGAGGATATGGGTCGCGATCCGATCGAGGAACCAGCGATCGTGCGAAATCACGACCACACATCCGGGGAAACTCAGCAACGCTTCCTCCAGCGCGCGCAAGGTCTCGACGTCCAGATCGTTCGTCGGTTCGTCGAGGAGAATGAGGTTGCCGCCGCTCTTCAGCACTTTCGCGAGATGTACGCGATTGCGCTCGCCGCCGGACAGTTCGCCGATCGACTGCTGCTGCTGCACCCCGCGGAAGTTGAATCGACCGACGTAGCCGCGCGATGAGGTCTCGTAAGCGCCGACGCGGATCATGTCGAGGCCTGCCGAGATCTCCTGCCACACGGTGTTCGCATCGTTGAGCGACTGGCGCGACTGATCGACGTAGGCGAGCTCCACGGAAGGTCCGATGCGCACTTCGCCCGCGTCCGGCTTTTCCTGGCCGGTGATGATGCGAAACAACGTTGTCTTGCCGGCGCCGTTCGGACCGATGACGCCCACGATGCCGCCGGCCGGCAGGTTGAAGCTCAGGTCGTTGAACAGCAAGCGCTCGCCAAACGCCTTCCTGACGCCCTTCGCCTCGATCACGAGCTCACCTAGGCGCGGTCCGGGCGGAATGTAGATTTCGTTCGTCTCATTGCGTTTCTGGAACTCCTGCGACGCCAGTTCTTCGTAACGCTGCAGGCGGGCCTTGCTCTTCGCCTGGCGCGCCTTCGGGTTCGCGCGCACCCATTCCAGTTCGCGCTGCAGCGTCTTGCGCAGACCTTCCTGTTGCTTCTCTTCAACGGCGAGGCGTTTTTCCTTCTGATCCAGCCATGAGGAATAGTTCCCTTCCCATGGAATGCCGTAACCGCGGTCCAGCTCCAGGATCCAGCCGGCGACGTTGTCGAGGAAGTAGCGATCGTGCGTCACTGCGATGACCGTGCCCGGATAGCCCTCGAGATAACGTTCCAGCCATGCGACCGACTCTGCGTCGAGATGGTTCGTGGGTTCGTCGAGCAGCAGCATGTCAGGCTGCGACAGGAGCAGACGGCACAGCGCGACGCGTCGCCGCTCGCCGCCCGAGATCTTCGTCACGTCCGCATCCCACGGCGGCAGGCGCAGCGCATCGGCCGCGACCTCCAGCTTGCGCTCGAGCTCCCAGCCGCCTTTCGCGTCGATGGCGTCCTGCAGTTTCGCCTGCTCCTCGAGCAGCTTGTTCATTTCTGCCTCGTCCAGCGGATCGGCGAACCGGTCGCTGACGGCGTTGAACCGATCGATCAGCGATTGAATCTCGCTGACGCCCTCCACCACGTTGCCGCGCACATCTTTCGCCGGATCCAGTTGCGGCTCCTGCGAAAGCAGACCGATCCTGATGCCCGGCTGCGGCCGCGCTTCGCCTTCGAACTCCCTGTCGAGTCCGCCCATGATGCGCAGCAGAGTCGACTTTCCCGAGCCGTTGAGGCCCAGCACGCCGATCTTCGCCCCGGGAAAAAATGACAGGGAAATGTCGCGCAGGATGGTGCGCTTCGGCGGCACCACCTTCGACACGCGATTCATGGTGTAGATGAACTGGGCCATTCGACTTAACTCGCGGCTGGAGGCAAGCAAAGGGGCGCGAATGATACTAAAAAGGCTGTAGGCTGTAGGCTGTGGCGAGAAGAACAGCGCCCGGGGGCGCTCCCTTCTTCTTTCTACCTACAGCCTACGGTCTACAACCTGCTTCGGATCGCCGCGTGACTGCATCGCCCGCATCTTCGGTCGTCCTCATCTCCGGCGACGAAATCGCCCGCTATGGATTCGGCGATGGTCACCCCTTCGGACCGGACCGGCACGACGCCTTCATGCGCGAGTTGCATGCCAGCGGCCTCGACGGGCGCGTGCAGCGCGGCAGCCCTCGCAGTGCGACGCGCGAAGAGCTCGAATCCTTCCACACGCCCGAGTACGTTGATCTGGTGCGACAACGATCGGCGACCGGTCATGGCTATCTGGATGCCGGCGATACGCCTGCATGGCGCGGTGTTTTCGAGGCGGCCAGCTCAGTCGTCGGCGCGACGCTCAACGGCGTGGACGCGGTGATGACGGGCAAGGCGCGACGCGCCTTCATTCCGATTGCTGGTCTGCATCACGCTGCGCGCGGCCAGGCGGCTGGTTTCTGCGTCTTCAATGACTGCGGTGTGGCGATCGAGATGCTTCGGCGCCGGTACGCCGTGCGACGCATCGCCTACGTCGACATCGATGCGCATCACGGCGATGGAGTGTTCTACGCCTTCGAGGACGATCCTGACCTGCTTTTCGCGGACCTGCATGAGGACGGCCGCTTCCTGTATCCCGGCACAGGTCGGGTGGAGGAGACCGGAGTGGGCGCCGCGCACGGGACGAAACTCAATTTGCCGCTCCCGCCCGCCTCGAGCCATGAACAGTTTCTGTCGGTCTGGTCGCAAGTTGAAGACTATGTGCTCCGCGGAGCGCCCGAGTTCATTCTGTTCCAGTGCGGCGCCGACAGCCTGCTGGACGATCCGCTCACCCACCTGCGCTTTACGGAAGAAACGCATGCGCACGCCGCCGCGCGGCTGTGCGCGATTGCGGACAAGCTGGGCCATGGCCGGGTCGTAGGCATGGGCGGCGGCGGCTATAACCGGCGCAATCTCGCGCGCGCGTGGACGCGAGTCGTGGAGTCGTTTGTGGAGAGCGGTTAGCGGAGGAACTGCCCCGCGAGGCCATTCGCGTTCTCACCGCCAACCGCAACCGCTAACCGCTACAATTGCTTTCCACGACCCGCGCCAAGGACTCTCATGTTTCCCGCGAATCTGACCATCGCCGACTTCGATCCCGAACTCAAGGCTGCGCTCGACGCCGAGCAGCGCCGGCAGGAGGATCACATTGAATTGATCGCGTCCGAAAACTACGCGAGTCCGCGCGTGCTGGAAGCGCAGGGGTCGGTTCTCACGAACAAGTACGCGGAAGGGTACCCCGGCAAGCGCTACTACGGGGGGTGCGAGCACGTCGACGTCGCCGAGCAACTGGCGATCGATCGGGCGAAGAAGCTCTTCGGCGCGGCATATGCGAACGTGCAGCCGCATTCGGGATCACAGGCGAACGCCGCGGCATACCTCGCGCTGGTCAATCCCGGTGATCCGATCCTGGGGATGAGTCTCGATCATGGCGGTCACCTGACGCACGGCGCCAAGGTCAATTTTTCGGGCAAGCTGTTCAAGGCTGCGCAGTACGGGCTGGACCCGAACACGGGCGAAATCGACTACGTCCAGGTGGAGCGGCTCGCGCAGGAGCATCGCCCGCGGATGATCGTCGCCGGCTTTTCCGCGTATTCGCGCGTCGTCGACTGGGAACGCTTCCGGCGCATTGCCGATGAGGTCGGCGCGTACCTCGTCGTCGACATGGCTCACGTCGCGGGGCTCATCGCTGCAGGCCTTTATCCGAATCCGGTGCCCCACGCCGACGTCGTCACCACGACCACGCACAAGACGCTGCGCGGCCCGCGCGGCGGCCTCATCCTCGCGCGCGCCAACGAGGAGATTCAGAAGAAACTCAACTCGCTGGTGTTCCCGGGCACTCAGGGTGGGCCGCTCATGCATGTGATCGCCGCAAAGGCGGTCGCGCTGCTCGAAGCACTGCAGCCGGAATTCACTGCGTACCAGAAGCAGGTGCTGGCGAACGCACGCGCCATGGCCGGCGGACTCATGAAGCGCGGTTACAAGATCGTCTCCGGCGGCACGGACAACCATCTGTTCCTGGTGGACCTGATCGACAAGAACATTACCGGCAAGGACGCCGACGCGGCGCTCGGTCGGGCGCACATCACCGTGAACAAGAACGCGGTGCCGAACGATCCGCGACCGCCCTTTGTGACCAGCGGCCTGCGCATCGGCACGCCGGCGGCGACGACGCGCGGCTTCAGGGAAGGGGAAGTCCTCGAGCTCGCAGGCTGGATCGCCGACATCCTCGATGAGAACCTGAGCGACGGCGCCGTGGCGAACGTGCGCGGCAAGGTGAGCGAGCTATGCCGCAGGTTCCCCGTCTATGAACAGGAGTGAATAGCGGATAGCGGACAGCGGACAGTGAGACGCGGAAGCCATTGTCTTTCACTGTCCTCTCTCCGCGAGTCACCTGTCGCTGCCCATGCATTGCCCCTTCTGCAACCATGACGAAACGAAGGTCACCGACTCGCGTCTGGCGGGCGAAGGTCAGCAGATACGCCGACGGCGCGAGTGCCTGAAATGCGGCGAGCGTTTTACGACGTTTGAAACGGCCGAGCTCGTGATGCCGCGCATCGTCAAGAGCGATGCGAGCCGCGAGCCGTTCGATGAGCAGAAGCTGCGCAACAGCATGCTGAAGGCGCTCGAGAAGCGGCCGGTGTCGAGCGAAGCGCTGGACGCCGCGGTCGTACATATCTGCCACAAGCTGCGCACGCTCGGCGAGCGCGAGGTGCCTTCGCGTCTGGTCGGCGAGCTGGCGATGGAAGAGCTGCATCATCTCGACGAAGTGGCCTATGTGCGTTTCGCATCGGTGTACCGCAGCTTCCAGGACGTCGACGCCTTCCGTGAGGAGATCGAACGGATGAGACACAGAAGGAGCCGTGAAGCGGCCGAAGGACAGTTGGCCTTGTGGTCAGGCGAAGCGGGCAAGAAGAGGTGAGACGACGTGTAGGGTGTAGGGTGCAACGTGTAAAGTGTAGAAGCGCGTGCGTACGCCTCGCTCTCTTCGCGAGCACGCGCTACACGCCTACACGTCTACACATCACACCTCACACTGAACGCATGTTCTCCCCCCTCGACGTCCGCCTCATGCAGCGCGCGATTGAGCTCGCCCGGCATGGGCGTTACACGAACCATCCCAATCCGCGCGTTGGCTGTGTGATCGCGCAGGACGAGCGCATCGTCGGCGAAGGCTGGCATCGCAGGTGGGGCGAACCGCATGCAGAAGTGCGTGCTCTCGAGGCGGCGGGCGACGCGGCGCGGGGCGCAACCGTCTACGTCACGCTCGAGCCGCATTCTTTTCAGGGCCGAACCCCGCCGTGTACTACGGCCCTGATTCGTGCAGGCGTGGCGCGTGTAGTGTGCGGGGCGCTCGATCCCAATCCGAGAGTCTTCGGCGAAGGCGTGCGGCAGCTCGAAGCGGCCGGCGTTGCAGTAGCGACCGGGCTCCTGGAACGCGAAGTGCGCGAACTGAATGCGGGCTTCGAGAAACGGATGACGACAGGTCTGCCGCGCGTAACCGTGAAGATCGCCGCGAGCCTGGATGGCCGCGTCGCGTTGGCGAACGGCGCGAGTCGCTGGATCACGGGCGATGCGGCGCGCGCGGATGTGCAGCGTCTGCGCGCCGAGGCGAGCGCGGTGCTGACGGGCGTCGACACGGTGCTCGCGGATGATCCGCAGTTGAACGTGCGCGATCCGTCAATCGACTTGCTGGGCCGACAACCGCTGCGCGTCGTGCTGGATACGAAGCTGCGCATGCCGGCCGACGCGAAGATGCTGACTCTGGGCGGCGAGACGCTTGTATTCACGACCGCGTCGTCCGGAGAGGCGGCGAACGCCCTGAGGCTCGCCGGGGCGCAGATCATCAACGCACCTGCCGACGAATCGGGGCGCATCGCCCTGAGCGAGGTGTTGCGCGAACTCGGCGAGCGACAATGCAACGATGTGCTCGTCGAAGCGGGGCCGACGCTGGCGGGCGCATTCCTCGAGCAAGGTCTCGCGGACGAGCTGATCGTATATCTCGCTCCGGTCATACTCGGTCCGCAAGCGCGGCCGATGGCGATGTTGGCGCAACTCGATCGCCTGGAGAACGCGCGCCGGTATACGCTCGTCAGCACGGAGCACATTGGCCCGGATGTGAAACTCCGGCTCCGGACGAGTCACTAGTCACGAGTTGCGAGTCACTGTCTGAAATGTTCACCGGCATCGTTCAAGCCATGGGGCACGTGCGCGCCATCACGCGGAGGGGCGGCGACGTTGAGCTGCTTATCGCGGCGCCTGCGTTGGGTCTCGAGTCGACCGCGCTCGGGGACAGCATCAGCGTGAGCGGCTGCTGTCTGACCGTGACGCGACTGACCACAGATGGGTTCGCGGCGGACGCGTCCGTTGAAACGCTCAACGTGACGACTCTGGGCGACTGGCGCGAAGGTCAGCGCGTAAATCTGGAAAAGGCGCTGTACGCAGGCCAGCCGCTGGGTGGGCACTATGTGACAGGTCACGTCGACGGCGTCGCGCGCGTGGTCGATGCAGCGGCGGACGCACGCTCCGTGCGCGTGCAATTCGAGGCGCCCGCAGCGCTCGCAAAGTACATCGCGCGCAAGGGATCGGTATGCATCGACGGCGTCAGCCTCACCGTGAACGAGGTCGTGGAGGCGCGTTTCTCGGTCAACCTCATTCCTCATACGCTCCAGGTCACGACCCTGGACGACTGTCGTCCCGGCGCCCGCGTGAACCTGGAAGTCGATATCATTGCGCGGTACCTGGAGCGGTTAGGGCTCGGGGCTCGGGGCCTGGGGCCCGGGTCAGAGTGATGAGCTTGCGATCTTCATCCTGCCCGACCCCGCGCCCCAAGCCCCGAGCTCATCCATGAAACTCAACTCAATCGAAGAGATTCTTGCTGACCTGCGCGCCGGCCGTATGGTCGTCATCATGGACGATGAGGATCGTGAGAATGAAGGCGATCTCATCATGGGCGCCGAGTTCGCGCGCGCCGAGGATGTAAATTTCATGGCGCGCTATGCGCGTGGGCTGATTTGCCTGACCCTGACGGGCGATCGGTGCCGGCAATTGCGCCTGCCGCTGATGGTGAGCGAGACCAATCTTCATCAGACGACAAACTTCACCGTGTCGATCGAAGCGGCTGAGGGGGTGACGACCGGCATTTCCGCGTACGACCGGGCTCAGACCATCCGCGCGGCCGTGCGCCGCGACGCAAGGCCCGAGGATCTTGCGGCAGCCGGGACACATCTTCCCGCTGATGGCGCAGCCGGGCGGCGTACTGACGCGCGCCGGTCATACAGAAGCGGGCTGCGATCTGGCGCGGCTGGCGGGACTCGAACCTGCAGCGGTGATCGTCGAGATCCTGAACGATGACGGCACCATGGCGCGACGGCCGGATCTCGAGCGATTCGCACAGCAGCATCAGCTCCGCATTGGCACGATCGCCGATCTCATCCGCTATCGGCTCGAGAAGGAGCGCTCCGTCGAACGCATCTCCGAGCAGGTGATCACGACGGAGTTCGGCGATTTCCGGATGTACTGCTTCGAGGACCACGTCAATCGAACCGTGCATCTGGCGCTCGTAGCCGGTCAGCTCGACGGCGAGCGCCCGCCGCTGGTGCGCGTGCATCTGAAGGACACCCTGGGGGACGTCGTCGGCATTCACGATCCGGCGCTCGGGTGGCCGCTGCGTTCAGCGATGGAGCGGGTCGCGCGAGAAGGCCATGGCGTGATCGTGATCCTGCGCCCCGATGAAACGCCGCGCGATCTTATGGACGCCGTGCAATCGATCAATCAGCCCTCCGGTCGGGAGGCGCGGCGCGGCGCCAAAGTGCTGCGCACCTATGGCATCGGCGCGCAGATCCTGCGCGATCTCGGCGTCACCCGCATGCGAGTCCTGTCGGCGCCGAAGCAGATGCACGGCCTGTCGGGATTCGACCTTGAAGTCGTCGAGTATGTGGATCATTAGGGCGCGGGACATGGGGCTCGGGGCCGGAGGGTCGGAGTCGAGCGACGTCGAGCTGCGAACTGCGGCTATACTCGCGTCGCGTCGACTATTTTCTACCCAGGTCCCACGCCCCGCGCCCCTAGCCCTATGGATGCCATCAAAACTCTCGAAGGCGATCTTCAGTGCCGTGAGCTGCGCTTTGCGATCGTCGCGGCGCGTTTCAACGAGTTCATCGTCGATGCTCTGGTGCGCGGCGCCGTCGACGCGCTGCGGCGACACGGAGCGAACGACAAGCAGATCGAACTCGTTCGGGCGCCCGGCGCTTTCGACCTGCCGCTCGTCGCGCGCAAGCTGGCGCTCTCCAAGAAGTACGACGCGATCATCGCGCTCGGCGCTGTGATCAAGGGCGCGACAGCGCATTTCGACTACGTCGCCGGCGAGTGCGCCGGCGGCCTCGCGCGCGTCGCACAGGACACCGGCGTGCCGGTTGCGTTTGGCGTATTGACGACGGACACCATCGAGCAGGCGATTGAACGTTCGGGAACGAAGGCCGGCAACAAGGGCGCCGATGCGGCGGTCACCGCGGTCGAACTCGCGAATCTGTTGCGCAGGATCGGCGATTAGATTTTGCGCGACCCAGCGACTGTCGATGGCTGCGTTCCTCCCATGGCCCAACCACCCAATCCAAGAACTGCACGCGGCACTCGCGCCCGCTCCATCGCCCGGAAGCTCGCAATGCAGGCGCTGTACCAGTGGCAACTGACGAAGCAGTCGGCGCCGGAGATCAAGCGGCAGTTTCTTGAGGGCGAGGATTCAGCCGGCGCCGACCTCGAACACTTCAGTGAATTGCTGACGGGTTGCATTGAACGCAGCCAGGAGATCGGCGTGGCGCTGACGCCGTTCGTTGATCGGCCGCTGGAGCAGCTGGATCCCGTGGAATCGGCGATTCTGATGATCGGGATGTTCGAGCTGCAGCATCGCATCGACGTTCCGTACCGCGTGGTGATCAATGAAGCGGTCGAACTCTGCAAGCGCTTCGGCGCCACGGAGGCGCACAAGTACATCAACGCAGTGCTCGATCGGGCGGCGCGTGAGATCCGGGCGGCGGAAAGGGACTAGAGCCGCATAGAACGCATAAAACAGAAAGCAAAATAGAAGGGTAGAGCAGAAGAACGAGCTGCGACGCGTACGCCGACCGGCTCAGATCAGTTCAGATTGCGATCGTCTCTTTTTTGCGCTCTCTGCGTTCTTTGCGGTTACTCTTGTCCAGCATGAGTCTCGGCGAATTCGACATCATCGCCCGCTACTTCACGCGTCGTCTCGTACGATCCGACGTGTTGCTCGGCGTTGGGGACGATGCGGCCGTGCTGGATGCACCGCCCGACCGCAAGCTCGTCGTGGCGATGGACACCATCGTCGAGGGCGTGCACTTCCCGCAGGGGACCAGTGCAGAGGATGTTGGATATCGGGCCCTCGCGGTCAACCTGAGCGACGTTGCGGCGATGGGTGCGCAGCCCTCCTGGATGACGTTGTCCCTGTCGTTGCCGAGCGCAGATGAGCGCTGGATCAGCGGCTTTGCTTGCGGTCTCTTCGAACTGGCTGACCGCTACAACGTCGCCCTTGTGGGCGGCGACACCGTGCGCGGTCCGCTTGTGGCGACCGTGCAAATCGGAGGATGGGTCGAAGCCGATCGCTGGTTGACCCGCTCCGGCGCGCAGGCGGGGGATCTGCTGTTCGTCTCAGGAACGCCCGGCGAGGCGGCGGCTGGATTGGCGGTGATCCAGAGGCAGATTGAAGGCGGGCAGTCGGGCGCCTATCTGCGGCGACGATTCCTTCGTCCCGAGCCGCGTCTCGAGCTCGGCCGGCGCCTGCGTACGATCGTCAGCGCGGCGATGGACGTTTCGGACGGCTTGCTGACGGACGTCGAGAAGCTGTGTGCAGCGAGCGCATGCGGTGCGGTGCTCGATGTCGACGCGCTGCCCGCATCATCGCCGATGCGCGAGTTGTTCGACGACGCTGCCTGCGTGGACTACCAACTTGGAGGCGGCGATGACTACGAGATCATATTCACCGCCTCGCCGGATCGGGCGCGGGATCTGGCGCAGCTTCGCGAGGCTCACGCGTTCACGCAGATCGGCCTCATTACGGCGGAGCGCGGAGTGCGCTGCCGGCGTCATGGAGAGTCGTTCGCGACGAAACGCGGTGGGTATGACCATTTCAAGGGCGAGCCGGGATGAGGTGGAGCGCAAATCCGAATCTGCTGCGCGACCCGGTGCATCTGCTGGCGTTCGGCTTCGGTTCCGGACTGAGTCCGTACGCGCCGGGCACTTGCGGCACGCTGATCGCGGCGCCCATTGTGTGGTTCGTGATGAGCTATGGCTTCGCGGCGCATCTTGCGTTTGCGATCGGCGTCAGCCTCTGCGGCGTTTATGTGTGCGGCGAAAGCGCGCGACGTCTCGCGGTGCACGATCATCCGGGCATCGTCTGGGATGAGATCGCAGGATATACCGTGACGATGTTGGCAGCTCCGCGCGATTGGTATTGGCTCGCCGCCGGGTTTGTGCTCTTCAGGTTTTTCGACGTCGTCAAACCCTGGCCGATCCGGGAGGCCGATCACAGTCTCGCCGGCGGCGTGGGAATTATGCTGGACGACATCATCGCGGGCATTTTCGCGGGAGCGATCCTGCTCGGGGTGAAGCTCATTCTCTGACCCCGACGACAAACCAAAATCGTGAATTCTCCTGGCGGTCTGATGGCACAGCGCAACGCCTCGCGTGGTGAGCGCACTCCCGATCGCATCGGGAAGTACGTCATCGTCAAGGAAGTCGGCCGCGGCAGCACCGGCGTCGTCTATCTCTCGCACGATTCCTATTACCGCCGCGACGTCGCGATCAAGGTCTACAACCTCGAGTCGCACGACGAGGACCGCGCCCGCGTGACGCGCAAGATGTTCCTTTCTGAGGCGCACATGGTCGGCATGCTGCAGCATCCGAACATTCTGCCCATCTTCGACGCCGGCGAAGAGGACGGGCGCTACTACGTCGTTACTGAACATGTGCATGGGGCGCGCACGCTGTCCGCTTACTGCAAGCCGGACAACCTCCTGCCGGTCGATGACGTCGTCGAGATCATGTACAAGTGCGCCAAGGCGCTGCATTACGCGCACAGCCGCGGAGTGATTCACCGGGACATCAAGCCGTCGAACGTCATGCTGACGCAGGCCAACGATGTGCGCATCATCGACTTCGGCATCGCGCTGGTCGCCGACTCCGAGATATCCCGTATCGAAGGGATCGCCGGCAGCCCCTCGTACATGTCGCCCGAACAGGTGCAGTCGCTGGAGATCACCAATCGCTCCGACCTGTACGCCCTCGGGGCTGTCCTGTACGAGATGCTTACCGGGTTCCGCCCTTTTCGCGGCGGCAACCTGTCGAAACTCCTGCACCAGATCGTCTATGCAACCGCGCAGCCGATTCATACGCTGCGTCCGGACATTCCCGAGGTGCTCGAGGCCGCCGTGGCGAAGGCGTTGCAGAAGGACCCGGCCAAACGTTATCGCAATGGCCTGGAGCTCGCCGCTGACCTGACGCGCGTCCATCAGACGCTGCGCGACGGATCCTCGAAGCTCGATAGCCAGGAACAGTTTTCGATCCTGCGCACGCTCAAGTTTTTCCATGATTTCTCGCAGTCCGAAATCCTGGAGGTGCTGCGCGCCAGCACCTGGCAGGACTACGAAGAGGGCGAGGAAATCGTCAAAGAGGGCGAGATGGACGATCGCTTCTACGTGATCGTCTCGGGCGGCGTCGCTGTGATGAGAAACAACAAGGCGGTCGGCGAGCTCGAAGCCGGCGATTGCTTCGGTGAAACGAGCTATGTGCGCGGCGCCAAGCGTCTGGCGACCATCAAGGCCCAGAGCGCCGTAACGCTCATGAAGGTCAGCTCGACGCTCCTCGAACAATCCTCCGCGGCCTGCCAGTTGCGGTTCAACAAAGTCTTCCTGCGCAGCCTGATCAGCCGACTGCAGAGCCCCAGCTGACGCTTCCGCGTCAGCGGTTCTTCGTTGTGCGTCGCCCGTTCTCCGCGGAAGAACGCTTCTGCCCGGCGAGTAGAGCGGGCTCCGGGGCTTTCGCGCACAACGCAAAACGGTGAACGGAGAACGACGCCGTCAGCCGGCGTCCTTGTTCTTCTCGATCAGCGCATACGCCGAGTGGTTGTGGATGGACTCGAAGTTCTCCGCTTCGACGACGTACGCGCGCACTCGATCTTCCTCGTTCAGGCGCACTGCGACGTCGCGGACGATGTCTTCGACGAATTTCGGATTGTCATAGGCGCGCTCCGTCACGTGCTTCTCATCGGGGCGCTTCAGGATTCCATACACCTCGCACGAGGCTTCCTTCTCGGCGATGTCGATCAGTTCCTCCAGCCACATGTGCGCCGTCGACGCGCGCCTTGATCGTGATGTGCGAGCGCTGATTGTGAGCGCCGTAATCTGATATCCGCTTTGAGCACGGGCACAGACTCGTTGCGGCGACGACGACCTTGAGCCAGAGCTCGGGTTTGCCGTCGTGAAACTCGCCGATCAGGGAGGCCTTGTAGTCCATCAGGCTTTCGACGCCCGACACCGGCGCCTTCTTCATCACAAAGAAAGGAAAGTCCATTTCGATGTGGCCTGACTCCGCATCGAGCTTCTCCGTCATGTCCGCGAGGATGTCACGGAACGAATCGACGGAGATTTCACGTTCATTCCGGTGCAGCACTTCGACGAAGCGCGACATGTGGGTGCCCTTGAAGTTGTGAGGCAGGGCGACATACATGTTGAAGTTAGCGATCGTGTGCTGCTCGCCCCGCGAGCGATCCTTGACGCGCACGGGATGGAAAACATCCTTGATGCCCACCTTGTTGATCGGGATCTGGCGGGAATCAGCATGCCCCTGCACGTCTTCGATGTGCCGGGTGGACGGCGGAATGGCGTTGGCGGGCAATGTCGACATAGCTGGATCTGCGGTGCAGGCGGGGGAGATTGGGTCGTTCCCAGTATAAGCCAAGGCCTGCGGACCGCGGCCCTGAGCGCCGGAATGACCGAAATTCCACAGACGCCGGCTGGTCGCCCAGGGAGGCTCTGAGTTACCCGTCTACCAGGGCGCTCGAGGAATACAGAATGCCCGAACCAGGAACCATCGAAGCTGCTGGTTGTTCTCGCATCGCGGCAGACCAGGCGCGCTAGTAAGCAGCCGCCCGCGCCGGCACACGCCACCAGCGCGCGATCGCGGCTTCGATCGACGCGGCGTCCAGTCCGGCTGACGCCAGACAGTCCTCCCGCGAGCCGTGCTCGATGAAACGATCCGGTATGCCGAGGTTGAGCGTAGGCGTGGACACTGCGCCCGCGGCCAGAAGCTCATTGATCGCGCTGCCGGCGCCGCCCGCAATGACATTCTCTTCGACCGTCACGAATGCGCGATGAGCCGCAGCGAGACGCACGATGAGCTCCTCATCGAGGGGCTTCACGAATCGCAGGTTCACCAGCGTGGCGTCGAGCTTGTCTGCAATGCGCTCGCATGGCGCGACCATGGAGCCCACCGCGAGGATCGCAAGGCCGCTGCGGCCTTCGCGCCGCACTTGCGCTTTGCCGACGGGAAGCGCGCGCATCGCGGCGTCGATCGGCGTACCCGGTCCCTGCCCGCGCGGATAACGCACCGCTGCGGGTTGATTGAGATCCACCGCTGTATAGAGCATCTGGCGGCATTCGTTCTCGTCGGCCGGGGCCATGACGACGAGATTCGGAATGCAGCGCAGATACGTAAGGTCGTAGCTGCCCTGATGCGTCGCGCCGTCGCCGCCGACCAGCCCCGCACGATCGATCGCGAACGCGACGGGCAGATTCTGCAACGCGACGTCATGAATCAATTGGTCATAGGCGCGCTGCAGGAACGTGGAGTAGATCGCGACTACCGGCTTCAGTCCCTCGCAAGCCATGCCGGCGGCCAGCGTCACTGCGTGCTGCTCAGCGATGGCGACGTCGAAGTAGCGATCCGCGAAGCGTTTCGAAAATTCGACCATTCCCGAACCTTCGCGCATCGCCGGCGTGATGCCGACGACGCGCTTGTCGGCGGCGGCCATGTCGCACAGCCATTGACCGAAAACCTGCGAGTAGCTGGGGCCGCTCGCTTTCTCCTTGAAGATGACGCCGCTTTTCGGATCGAAGGGGCCGGGGCCATGCCATTTGATCGGATCCGCTTCGGCCGGCGCATACCCCTTGCCCTTGCGCGTGATCACGTGCAGGAACTGAGGGCCCTTGAGATCGCGCAGGTTCTTCAGCGTGGCGACGAGGGCGTGCACATCATGGCCATCGACCGGGCCGATGTAGTTGAAGCCCATCTCCTCGAAGATGGTGCCGGGCAACACCATGCCCTTGACGTGCTCCTCGGAGCGCCGCGCCAGCTCCCAGACCGTGGGCATGCGGCTCAGAACTCTCTTGCTGCCCTCGCGCAGCGTGGCGTAGAGCTTGCCGGAGAGCACGCGGGCGAAATAGTTGGAGAAGGCGCCGACGTTCTCCGAAATCGACATGTCGTTGTCGTTCAGGACTACAAGCATGTCGACGTCGAGACTGCCCGCGTGATTCAACGCTTCGAACGCCATGCCGGCGCTCATTGCGCCGTCGCCGATGACGGCGACGATGCGACGCGACTCACCCTTGCGGGCGGCGGCGATCGCCATGCCGAGCGCCGCGCTGATCGATGTGCTCGAGTGACCCACGCCGAAGGTGTCGTAGTCGCTTTCGCTGCGTGTGGGAAAGGGGGCGAGTCCATGCTTGAGCTTGATCGTGCACAACGCATCGCGACGACCAGTCAGCACCTTGTGGGGATACGCCTGGTGGCCCACGTCCCAGACCAGCCGGTCATGAGGTGTATCGAATACATAGTGCAGAGCGACCGTCAGTTCAACGGTCCCGAGGCCTGCGGCGAAATGTCCGCCCATCTGACTGACCGTATCGATCAGATACTGGCGCAGTTCGCTGGCGACCATTTCCAGCTCCCCGGCGGGAAGGGTGCGCAGATCCGCCGGCGAATTGATGGCGGAGAGCAGCGGGTACGACGAGCTATCGTTCATGTCGGCGCGAGTTTACAGGATGCGGAGGGCCCGATTGATCAGGAGAAGTATGGGCGCGACGGCTGCGGGCGATCGAGGCGGCGTCATCGTGGAACGGCGTCTCATCTGAATGGACGACTCGGGCGATACCTAGCGGAAATCCGCCGCAGCGGCGACGAAATAGCGACAGCGCGCTCAATAGCGCCGCAAGACCAGCCAATCTGAGATCAGCGCCAGGGGGCCGGACGCGAGGCCCACGGTCTCAAGCGCTTTGAGCGCCTGCGTATGCAGTTCATGCATGCGACTGCGTGCGGCCTCGAGTCCGGCGACGGCTGGATAAGTGGGTTTGTTGAGCGCCTGATCGGCGCCCGTAGCCTTGCCGAGCAGCGTCGCATCGCCTTCGATGTCCAGCAGATCGTCCTGAATCTGAAAGGCAAGTCCGATGGCGCGCGCATACACATCCAGTGCGCGCCGCCGTCCATCGTCCAACTCGGGAGTGCAGGCCGCGGCCATCATCACGCATGCGTGAATCAGTGCGCCGGTCTTGCGAGCGTGCATGTCTTCGATTTCGGCGATCGTGAGCGTGCGTCCCTTGGCCGCGAGATCGAGCGCCTGTCCGCCAGCCATGCCGAGCGTACCGCTCGCCGCCGCCAGAATACTCGACCAGCTTCAGCCTGACCGCGGGCGCGTCCGGCAGACCCGGATCGTTTGCGAGGATTTCGAAGGCGAGCACCTGCAGGGCGTCGCCGACCAGAATCGCCGTGGCTTCGTCGAACGCCTTGTGACAAGTGGGGCGCCCGCGCCGTAAATCGTCGTCGTCCATCGCCGGCAGATCGTCATGCACGAGCGAGTACGCGTGGATCAGCTCCACGGCGCACGCGGCGCCGTCCACCCTCGATTCGGGAATCTCGAGCGCCGCGGCGGCGGCGTAGACCAGCGCCGGCCGCACGCGCTTGCCGCCGCCGAGGACGCTGTAACGCAAGGCCTCATGCAGCCGCAGCGGGGCGCCTCGACTCCGGGCAGGCGCGCGGACAGTTCCTGCTCGATCCGCGCCTGCCAACCAGACAGCAAGTCGGCGAACCCGGGGCGCTCTATCGCCTTGGCCGAACGTTCAGCCGTCCCGGTCATTTTCGTTCGCATCGAACGGCGCCGCTTCGAACTGATCCGGCGCGCCGCTCTTGCGCATCAGGATCTCGACTTTCTGTTCGGCTTGCTTGAGCGCGGCCTGACACGCTCGCGTGAGCTGTACGCCGCGCTCGAAGTGTTTCAGCGACTCATCGAGCGACAACTCGCCCTGTTCCAGTTTGTCGACGATCGCTTCGAGCTCGGCCAGCGAGCGCTCGAAATCGGAGGCCGGCGCCCTGTTCTCGTCGGTCGTGGGGTGTTTGCTGGTCACTTGAAAATGAAAGCGTGCGACGCCTGGAGGGCGGGAGAGATCCGCGGGCGCCGCAAGATTGCATGCGCCTTTCTGCAGGTCAATCGCCTTGTCGGGAGTGAAGAGAACGCTCGCGCTCAAGCGTTGACTTGCCCGGCGTCGCGGTCTAGATTCTGAGCAAATTAGACTACGTCTAAGAGCTTAGCTCCACTCCAGTCGAGGGCCATGGTCATGAAAATTCTGAAGGGCACCAGCACGGAAAAGAACCTGAAGGACGCATTCGCAGGCGAATCGCAGGCGAATCGTCGTTATCTGTATTTCGCGCTCAAGGCGGACGTCGAAGGCTTCAATGACGTAGCCGCGGTGTTCCGATCGACGGCCGAAGGCGAGACAGGACACGCGCACGGCCACCTGGAATACCTCGAGGCCGTGGGCGATCCGGCGACAGGTCTTCCGATCGGTCCCACGCCGTCGAACCTGAAGGCGGCGATCGCGGGCGAGACTCATGAGTACACCGACATGTACCCGGGCATGGCGAAGCAGGCGCGCGACGAAGGCTTCGATGAAATCGCTGACTGGTTCGAAACGCTCGCGAAGGCGGAGCGCTCGCACGCGAATCGATTTCAGAAGGCGCTGGACACTCTTTAGGCGAAGCGCAGGGTTCGCTTCGCTGGCTGGAGGCTGGGGGCCGGAGGCTGGAGGTAGAGCAGCGCGATTACGCAATCGCTATCTTGAACTGAGCGACTGCTAGTCGCGGCGCACTTGGCTTCTCTACCCCCAGCCTCCGAATCTCCAGCCCCAGCCGTCGTCGAGGGTCAGCTTCGTGTCTAAACCCGAATCTCCCGCCAGCCCCGCCCGCGAAGGGAGCCTTGAAGCTCCGACTCGTCACGCGATCGCCTGGAAAGACCCCGATTATCTGAATGAGCAGTCCCTGTTCAAGGAGCTGGATCGAATCTTCGATATCTGCCACGGCTGTCGTCGCTGCTTCAGTCTGTGCAATACGTTTCCGACGCTGTTTGACGCCGTGGACGAATCGCCCACCGGCGAGGTCGACGGCGTCGACAAGAAGATGTACTGGAACGTCGTCGATCACTGCTACCTCTGCGACATGTGCTACATGTCGAAGTGTCCCTATGTCCCTCCGCATCCGTGGGACGTCGACTTTCCGCATCTGATGCTGCGCGCCAAGGCGTTCAAGTTCAGGAACCAGCCCGTGCGCACTCGCGACAGAATTCTGAGTGCGACGGACCTCGTCGGCAGCATTGCGGGAATCCCGGTCGTCGCGGAGGTCGTCAACTCCTTCAACAAGACGGACTTCGGCCGCAAGGTGCTGGACAAGACGCTCGGCGTTCATCCCGAGGCCCCCATCCCGCGGTATCACAGCAAGACCTATCGCAAGCGGCACGCGGCGGGTACGCAGCCGGCGCCGGAGGCGAGACCTGCAGGCGAGACCCGCGGAAAGGTCGTGTTGTTTGCGACCTGCTACGGCAATCGCAACGAACCTGATCTCGGCGAAGATCTCGCCGCTGTCTTTGAGCATAACGGCATCGCCCTGACGATCGCGGCGCAAGAGCGCTGCTGCGGCATGCCGAAGCTGGAGATGGGCGATCTCGAGACGATCGAGAAGCTGAAGGACAAGAACATTCCGATACTTGCGAAGCTCGTTGACGAGGGCTGGGACATCGTGACGCCGGTGCCGTCGTGCACGTTGATGTTCAAGCAGGAGCTCCCGTTGCTGTTTCCGCACGATCCTGAGGTGCAGAAGGTCCGCGACGCGATGTTCGATCCGTTCGAGTACCTGTGGGCGCGTTACAAGGCGGGCGTCTTGCGCACGGACTTCGCGCGCACGCTGGGCAGGATCATCTACCACGCGCCCTGCCATACGCGCGTCCAGAATCTGGGTCTCAAGACGCGCGACGTTCTGATGCTTGTTCCCGAGACGCAGGTCGAGCCGATCGAACGCTGCTCGGGTCATAACGGGACCTACGGCGTAAAGCGCGAGTTTCGCGAGACTTCAATGAAGATCGGCCGGCCGGTGGTGCGCCGGGTGACCGATGCGAAGGCTGCTTTCTATTCGAGCGATTGTCCGATGGCGGGTCGCCAGATCGAGTCGGGTCTGGAGCAACCGGCGGCCCCAACGCATCCGCTCAAACTGTTGCGCATGGCGTACGGACTCTGAGCGCAGGACGGATCATGCATTCCCCTAAGCTGACTCGCGCGGATCTGATGAGTCTCGAGCAGTATTCCGCCGGCCGGAAGGATTTTCGCAGCAAGGTGCTTGCGCACAAGAATCAACGCTCCATCGCCGTGGGACCCAGCGCAACCTGGTGCTTTGAGGATCGGCTCACAGTTCAGTACCAGATCCAGGAAATGCTGCGCGTCGAGCGCATCTTCGAGGCGAGCGGCATTCAGGACGAGCTCGATGCGTACAACCCGCTGATTCCCGACGGCGCGAACTGGAAGGTCACGTTTCTGATCGAGTTTCCCGATCCGGCGGAGCGACGCGTGCAACTCGCGGGGCTCAAGGGCGTCGAGGATCGGTGCTGGGTGCAGGTCGCGGGCTGCGATCGCGTCTTTGCGATCGCGGATGAGGACCTCGAGCGCGAAAACGAGGAGAAAACCTCATCCGTGCACTTCCTGCGCTTCGAGCTGACTCCCGCAATGTGCGCGGGAGTAAAGAAAGGGGCTGCAATCGCGATCGGCGTCGATCATGACAACTACAGGCACGTGGTGGATTCCTTGCCTCAGCCCGTGCGCGATTCGCTGGCGAACGACCTTGTCTGACAGAAGCGGTTAGCGGTTGGCGGTTAGCGGTTAGTCAGAGCGCGGTCGCGCAGGTCCAACTTCGCCTCGTTCGCGCTGGAGTCCAGGGAAGCGCTGACCTATCGCAGAATGACAGACGCCCGAAAGACAACGGAAGTCGAAGCTGCCGTTGTTCTAGCATGCAGTAGCTCACCCTAGCGTGCGAATCGCGCGTGCTAGACTCCGCGCCGCCTCGATTCTTACTATCCGCTATCCGCTAGTCACTTTCCTAGATGGCCCAGTCGTACAACGCATCCGATATCGAAGTATTGAGCGGGCTGGATCCCGTGCGCCGGCGACCCGGCATGTACACGGACACCAGCCGACCAAATCATCTTGCACACGAAGTCGTCGATAACTCAGTCGACGAAGCCCTTTCCGGTCACGCCAAACGCATTGATGTGATCCTGTACAAGGATGGCTCTCTCAGCGTCGCGGACGACGGTCGCGGCATGCCGGTCGACATTCACCCGAAGGAGAAGGTGAGCGGCGTCGAGCTGATCCTGACCCGCCTGCACGCCGGCGGAAAATTCTCGGACAAGAACTACAAGTTCGCCGGCGGACTGCATGGCGTCGGCGTGTCCGTGGTCAACGCGCTGTCAAAGAACCTCGAATGCTGGGTCAAGCGCGGCGGCAAGGAATACAACATCAGTTTCAGGGACGGCAAGGCGCGCTCGAAGCTCGAAGTGGTCGGCGACGTCGGCAAGAACAACACCGGTACGACCGTCCGCTTCTGGCCCGATCCGCAGTTCTTCGAGAGCGTCAGTTTTTCGACGCCGCGACTGAAGCATGTGCTGCGGGCGAAAGCCGTCCTGTGTCCCGGTCTGCGCGTCACGCTGCAGGTCGAGCAGACCGGAGAAAAGGAAGAATGGTTCTACACCGGCGGCGTCAACGAATATCTGCGTGAAGCGCTGGGAGCGGGCGAATGGCTTCCGCAGGAACTGTTCAGCGGCAGCATCGAAGGCGAGCAGGAGGCCGCCGAATGGGCGGTCGCCTGGCGCGTCGATGAAGGCGCGCGCGTCGAGGAAAGCTACGTCAATCTGATTCCGACGCCGCAGGGCGGCACGCACGTCAACGGTCTGCGCATCGGATCTGACCGACGCAATTCGCGAGTTCTGTGAATTCCGCAATCTGTTGCCGAAGGGACTGAAGCTCGCGCCGGAAGACGTCTGGGACGGCGTGAGCTACGTCCTCTCCACGAAACTGAAAGAGCCGCAGTTCGCCGGCCAGACCAAAGAGCGTCTGTCCTCACGAGAGTCCGCGGCGTTCGTCTCCGGCGTCGTCAAGGATCAGTTCGGTCTCTGGCTGAATCAGCATCCTGAATCCGGCGAGAAGGTTGCGCAACTCGCGATCGCCGGGGCGCAGGCGCGGCTCAAGGCTTCGAAGGCGGTCGCGCGCAAACGCGTGGTGAGCGGACCCGCATTGCCGGGCAAGCTCGCGGATTGCACGTCGCAGGAGCCTGAGCGCGGCGAACTGTTTCTCGTTGAAGGCGATTCCGCCGGCGGTTCAGCGAAGCAGGCGCGCGACCGCGAGTTTCAGGCGGTCATGCCGCTGCGCGGCAAGATTCTCAACACCTGGGAGGTCGAGGCGGCCGACGTCCTGCAGTCGCAGGAAGTTCACCACATCGCCATCGCGCTCGGCGTCGATCCCGGGTCGGACAAGCTCGACGGGCTGCGTTATCACAAGATCTGCATCCTCGCGGACGCGGATTCGGACGGCCAGCACATCGCAACGCTCCTGTGCGCCTTGTTCCTGCGGCACTTCCGGCCGCTGGTGCTCGCAGGTCACGTGCATGTCGCAATGCCGCCGCTCTATCGCGTCGATGTGGGCAAACAGGTCTACTACGCGCTCGACGACGCCGAACGCGCCGGCATCCTCGACCGCATCGCGGCGGAGAATCCGCGCGCGAAACCCGTCGTCACGCGATTCAAAGGACTCGGCGAGATGAGCGCCATTCAACTGCGCGAGACGACGATGGCGCCTGAGACCCGCCGGCTCGTGCAACTCACTGTCGAAGCGAAGGATCAGGCCGACCAGATGCTCGACATGCTGCTCGCGAAAAAGCGCGCCGGCGATCGTCGTGAATGGCTGGAAACCAAAGGCAACCTGGCTGAAGTGCAGGTCTGAATTGGAAGCGGTTAGCGGTTGGCGATTGCGTGAGTCAGAACGCTGCATCGACCAGACGATCGCGCCGCTCCCGTCTCGTTCGCTAGATGCTGGACGTAACGTGCACGCCCGTTCTTCACCAACCACTAACCGCTAATCCGCTAACCGCTTCTTTGTCATGCCTACCCAACCCCCTCTCAATTTCGAAGGCATCGAGCGCCTGCCGCTGCGGGCGTTCACGGAGAAGGCGTACCTCGACTACTCGATGTACGTCATTCTCGATCGCGCGTTGCCGCACATCGGCGACGGCCTGAAGCCCGTGCAGCGTCGCATCGTGTACGCGATGAGCGAGCTCGGTCTTTCCGCTGCGTCCAAACACAAGAAATCGGCCCGCACGATCGGCGATGTGATCGGCAAATTCCATCCGCACGGCGATTCGGCGTGCTACGAGGCGATGGTGCTGATGGCGCAGTCGTTCTCGTATCGCTATCCGCTGGTGGACGGCCAGGGCAACTTCGGTTCGCCGGACGATCCGAAGTCGTTCGCGGCGATGCGCTACACGGAGTCGCGGCTGACCCGCTACGCCTCGCTGTTGTTGTCCGAACTCGGTCAGGGCACGGTCGACTGGGCGCCGAATTTCGACGGCACGCTCGAGGAGCCTGTGCTTCTGCC
Source organism: uncultured Gammaproteobacteria bacterium (assembly GCA_963723505.1). Classification (GTDB taxonomy): domain Bacteria; phylum Pseudomonadota; class Gammaproteobacteria; order Steroidobacterales; family Steroidobacteraceae; genus Steroidobacter. Next base: position 37,493 of record CAVRQU010000003.1, on the reverse strand, counting down.
GGCGCGCGTGCCCAATGTGCTGCTGAACGGCGCGACCGGCATTGCGGTCGGCATGGCGACGGACATTCCGCCGCACAACCTGCGCGAAGTCGTGACTGCCTGCGTGCGATTGCTCGAAGAGCCGGACGTGACGCTGCGCGAGCTGTGCAAACATGTGCAGGGGCCCGACTTTCCGACCGGCGGCGAGATCATTTCGCCGCGCGCCGAGATCCGGCAGATCTATGAGAGCGGCAACGGCTCGATTCGCGCGCGCGCCGTCTACGAGATGGAAGACGGCGACATCGTCATCACGCAGTTGCCGTACCAGGTGTCGGGCAGCCGCATTCAGGAGCAGATCGCCGCGCAGATGCAGGCGAAAAAGCTGCCGATGGTCGAGGACATTCGCGACGAGTCCGATCACGAGCATCCGACGCGCATCGTGATCGTGCCGCGCTCCAATCGCGTGGACGTCGAGCAGCTGATGGCGCACCTGTTCGCGACGACCGACCTCGAGCGCACCTATCGCGTCAATCTGAACATCATCGGTCTCGACGGCCGGCCGCGCGTCATGGGATCTGAAGCCGCTGCTGGAGGACTGGCTGACGTTCCGCATCGACACGGTCACGAAGCGGCTGAACTGGCGGCTCGACAAGGTCAAGGCGCGCCTGCACATCCTCGAGGGCCTGCTGGCCGCCTATCTGAATCTTGATGAAGTCATTCGCATCATTCGCCGCGAGGACGAGCCGAAGCCCGTGCTGATGAAGCGCTTCAAGCTCACGGAGATTCAGACGGAGGCGATCCTCGAAACGAAGCTGCGCCATCTCGCCAAGCTCGAGGAGATGAAGATTCGCGGCGAGCAGAAGGAGCTCGCCGAGGAGCAGGAAGAGCTGGACAAGATCCTGAAGAGCAAGGCCCGCCTGAAGAAGCTCGTGAAGGAAGAGCTGATCGCCGACGCGGAGGCGTTCGGCGACGATCGACGCAGCCGCATCGTCGAGCGCGCCGCCGCCCAGGCCATCAACGAGACCGACCTCGTCGCGAGCGAACCCGTCACCGTCGTGCTCTCGGAGCGCGGTTGGGTGCGGGCGGCCAAGGGCCACGATCTGGATCCCGCGGCGCTCTCATACAAGACAGGCGATTCGTTCCAGGCGGCGGCTCGCGGCAAGAGCACGCAACAGGCCGTATTCCTCGACAGCACCGGCCGCGCTTACAGCCTGATCGCACACTCATTGCCGTCGGCGCGCGGCCAGGGCGAACCGCTGTCCGGTCGCATCGATCCGCCGGAAGGTGCGACGTTCGCGGGCGTGCTGATCGGCGAGCCGGAAGATCGCTGGGTGATCGCCTCCGACGCAGGCTATGGATTCGTCGTGCGCCTGAGCGAGTTGCATTCGCGCAATCGCGCGGGCAAGGCCGTACTGAAAGTGCCCGAAGGCTCAGGCGTCCTCGCGCCGTCGCCGGTGACGACTGACGATGCGCTGCTGTGCGCGGTCAGCACCGAGGGCAAGCTGCTCGTGTTTCCGGTGACGGAGTTGCCGGAGCTGCCGCGCGGCAAGGGCAACAAGATCTTTGGTCTGTCGTCGAAGAAAGTCGCAAGTCGGGAGGAATACCTTGCCGGCATTGCAGTCGTGTCGCCCGACGCAGAACCTCATCGTGCGATCGGGCGATCGCAAGATGACGCTGAAGTTCGCGGACCTGAAGGACTACCGCGGAGAACGCGCGCAGCGCGGCGCGGTGCTGCCTCGCGGCTGGCGGAAGGTGGATCGCCTCGACGTCGAAAGGCTGAGGATAGAGAGCCGCGAATGACCGCAAAAAGGCAATGAGCGAATCGCAGAGCAAGAGCAGCTCGATTCGCAGCTGAGTCTCGATTGCGATTCGCCGTGACGCTGAATTCCTGTGTCCTGCGTTCTTTGCGGTCCTCCGGTTCACTCGATCCTCACCCGATAGTCACCTGCTCGGGCTCGTTCACGAAATAGCCCTGGATGAATTCGACGCCGAGCTGCCACAGGACGGCCATCGTGTTCGCATCTTCCACTCGCTCGGCGATCGTCGACGACCTGCTTGGCCTTCGCCTGATCCACGAGGGCGCGTACGCGCTGCTGCAGATCCTGGTCGACCGCGATTCCCTGCATCAGCGTGCCGTCCACCTTGATGTAGTCGACCGGCAGGTGCGCGAGCAGGCGGCGCGGATCGCGTCCCGTTCCAAAGTGCTCCAGTACGAACACGAACCCGGTCTTGCGAACGCCGGTTGCGAGTTCGGTCGTGTCGGCCGAGATACTCCGTCGCGACCTGCTCGCTGACCTGAAAGGCGATGCGTTGCGGTTCGACGCGCGACGCCTTGAGCTGGTTCGCGAGCCATTGCACGAGCGACTTGTCGCGAACCGAATCTTTCGACAACCGCACGAACAACTGCTTCACCGGACGACTTGCGCAAAACGTCATCGAGGCGCCGATGACCCAGCGATCGATGTTTTTCATGAGATCGTTGCGTTCCGCCGCCGCCATGAATTCGGACGGCAGCAACTCCTGCCCCTGCTCATCGATCATGCGCACCAGTACATCGAACATGCCGCGGTCTTCGCCGAGCAGGCTCGCGATCGGTTGCTGCATCAGGCGGAAGCGATTCTCCATCAGCGCCGCCTTGATGTGGCGCACCCAGATCTCATCTGCGGCCTGCCGCCGCGTGTCCTCGTCCTGATGGTCGATGACCTGGACGCGTCCGCCGCCGCTTTCCTGAGCCGAGCGCCGCGCTGCAATTGCATCGTTGATCGACGTCGCTGCGTCGGGCGAGCGCGGGTCGATCATGCCGATGCCGACGCTGCAGGTGCACGAGATCTGTTTATCGCCCACGCGAAACACCTGGCTCGCAACTCTGCGAATCAGATTGTTCGCCCAGGTCTCGATGTCGCGCGGCGTGCCGCGCTCCATCAGAAGCATCAAGGCGCCGTCCCCGGTGCGGCCGAAGAGATCGCCGGACTGGCGCGTTTCGCTCACGAGACCGCCGAACTGCCCGATGAATTCTTCAACCGCGAGCGGCCCCAGGTCGTCGCAGACCGCGCTCAGTTTATCCGGCTCTATCGAGACCAGCTGACGGACGCCGGCCTTGATCGGCTGCGCCAGCGACTGCTGCAGTCTTTCGATGAAGAAGCGCCGCTGCAAAGCCCCCGTCGAGGCGTCGCGTTCCAGCGCGTCCGTGAGCTGCTCGTTCAAACTGCCGCCGTCGCGCTTCTTCGCGACGATGCATAAGCGCACCGCCGGTTCGGCGTCGAATTCAGTGGGCGACAGCTCCATCTCCAGGGGAACGGCGGAACCGTCGCCCAGAATGGCGTTCGCGCGCAGCGTGTGATCGGACCATTTGCCCTGCAGGCACGCGACCAACGCACCCTTGATCGCGGCATGCGCATCGGGATCGAAGGCGTCCATGAGCGGCGTGCCGATCAGCGAGTCGAGGTCGGGGACCCCATACAGCTCGAGCCACGCCGGATTGGCGTCGACGACGATGCCTTCCTGCACATGGGCGATGGCGTCGGCCGAACCCGCCATGAACGACTTGAGCTGGTCGCGATACTCGCGCGCGGAGCTGATGGTGCTGTTGAGAGCGCGGCTCTGGCGGTGCGCTTCGAGCTCGCGCGCGGCGACGGCCTGGAGACGACCGGGATGTTTCAGCGTGACGACGTCGCGGGCGCCCTGCTGCATCGCTGCAGCGATGATGTCCTCGTCGACCTGATCGCGCGCGATCAGTACCGGAACTTCGGCGCCGAATTGCTTGCAGACCGTCATGACCTTCGCCGTATCGGCGGGATCCGGACCGACAAACGCGATCAGCATGTGCGCGCTGATCTGCTGAAGCGCATCGCCAAGGTCGTTGAGCTCCCGGATCCAGTTGCATCGAACCGCGTGGCCTGCATTGCGCAAGGTGCTGTTGACGGCTTCGACGTTGTCCTGGTGTCGCGTCAGGACGATCATCGGCACAGCGCTTTGTTCGGCCAACGGGATTCTCCGGGAGAGCGGTTAGCGGTTAGCGGTTAGCAGGAGTCGGAAACAGGCAGACAAGCTCCCTCTCCGCTTCTTGAGAGTGATTCTAGCACTGAGGCTAACGCGGCCTGACCGGAGTCTTGGCTGATTCGCCGGGAATTTCCCGCACCAGGCGCGGGACCAGATAGCCGGGAACACGTGCGCTCAGTCCGGCGTGCAGGGCGAGGGCGCGCGCCTCGTCAATATCGAAATGCGCGGCGCCCTGCACCTTGTCGAGCACGTGCAGGTAGTACGGCAGCACGTTCATGGCGAACAGCGCTTCGCTCAGTTCCGCGAGCGTCTCGATTGAGTCATTGACGCCGGCGAGCAGCACGGACTGGTTCAGCACCGTTGCGCCCGCGCGCGCGAGTCGCCGGCAAGCGTGCGCAACCACCGCGTCGATCTCCTGTGCATGATTCGCATGGATCACGACGACTTTCTGCAGCGTCACGCTGTCGAACCACTCGAGGAAGCTCGCATCGATGCGTTCGGGAAGGACGATCGGATAGCGCGTGTGAATTCGCAGTCTGCGCACATGCGGGATCGATTGCAGCGCGTGCGTGAGTTGCGCGAGTCGACGATCGCTCAGGCTCAGCGGATCGCCGCCGCTCAGGATCACTTCGGTCACGCTTGCGTCGGCTCGAATGTGATCCAGGGCGCCCCGCCAGCCCTGGTGCAATGCGGACTCCTCAGAGTAGGGGAAGTGTCGGCGAAAACAGTAGCGGCAGTGAACCGCACAGGCGCCCGTGGCGATCAGCAGTGCGCGCCCGTGATATTTGTGCAGGACGCCCGCCGCGGCGCGGCTCGCCAGGTCTCCGACCGGATCGGTCGTGAACTGAGCGGCCTGAGCGAGCTCTGCTCCAAGCGGCAGCACCTGCAGCAGCAGCGGGTCATTCGGATCGCCGCGGCGCATTCGATTCACGAAACCGCGCGGAACGCGTAACGCGAAGCCCCGTGCGGCCTCGATTGCAGGCGCGACGAGCGAGGCGTCCAGCTCGAGGATCGCGCAGAGTTCAGCCGGATCGGTTACGGCGCTGGCCAGCGACTCTCGCCAGTGTGAAGCAGGCTTTTCGAATTGGCTCGGAAGGGGGGTTGCGGCTATCATCTGCGCCCTTTGCCGCGCCGGACGGCGCGTCGTTTCCTCAAGTTCACATTCTCACAGATCGAACGAAGGGCCACATGGGCAGTTTTTCTACGAACGAATTCAAGGCCGGGCTGAAGATCATGCTCGAGAACGATCCTTACTCGATCGTCGAAAACGAGATGGTCAAGCCGGGCAAGGGGCAGGCGTTCAATCGCGTCAAAGTCCGCAATCTCAAGACTGGTCGCGTCATCGAGCGCACGTTCAAGTCGGGCGACACCGTGGAATCGGCCGACGTCGTCGAAACTGAAATGCAGTATCTCTACGCCGACGGCGAATTCTGGCACTTCATGGTTCCGGACACGTTCGAGCAATACACGGCTGGAAAGGAAGCGCTTGGCGAAGGCGCGATCTGGCTGAAGGACGGCATGAGCTGTTCAGTGATGCTGTGGAACGGCGTGCCGCTCAACGTAACGCCTCCTGCGCACGTCGAGCTGAAAATCATCGAGACGGACCCAGGGCTGCGCGGCGATACGGCTACGGGCGGCGGCAAACCTGCGAAGCTCGAAACGGGCGCGGTCGTGCGCGTGCCGTTGTTCATCAACGAGGGAGAGTTCATCCGCGTCGACACGCGGACGGGTGAGTACATCGCCCGCGCCAAGGGCTGACGCCCAGGAACAGTGAATGGCGGACAGCGGACAGTGAAAGCTTCTTACTGTCCGCTGTCCGCTGTCCGCCAGTCACTATGTCGAAGCAGAGCTTCGACAAAAGATTCGAGCCCCGCCCGATCTTCTTCATCGAAGCGCCCGAATTTCGGGCTGTCGATGTCCAGCACGCCGATCAGTTCGCCGTTGCGAATCAGCGGGGCGACGATTTCCGAGTTTGATGCGCTGTCGCAGGCAATGTGACCGGCGAACTCGTGCACGTTGGGTACGACGAGCGTGGAGCGACTCGACGCTGAGGCGCCGCAGACGCCCTTGCCGAGCGCAATCCGCACGCACGCGGGCCGCCCCTGAAACGGGCCGACTACGAGTTCACCGTCCTTCAGCAGATAGAATCCGGCCCAGTTCACATCCTCCAGCGAGTAGAACAGCAGCGCCGACGCGTTCGCGAGATTCGCAATAAAGTCACGCTCGTCGGCGACGAGCGCCTGTACCTGCTTCGCAAGCTCTGCGTAGAGCTCGCGCTTCGGTAGTTTGACGTCGATAGCGGTGGTTTCCACGGACCCTCCGGTTCTGCGCCGCGCTCACGCCCGGTCGAACGAAAAAGCGAGCACCTCGTCGATGCGCCGCGCGCCGACGGCGCACATGACGAGTCGATCAAAACCGAGCGCCACGCCCGAGCATTCGGGCATCCCGTGCTCCAGGGCGGCGAGAAACCGCTCATCGAGGGGCATGTCCGCCAGACCGCGACGGGCGCGTTCGCGGCGATCGTGCTCGAAGCGTGCGCGCTGTTCGCCGGCGTCCGCAAGTTCATGAAAGCCGTTCGCGAGCTCCACGCCGTCCAGATACGCCTCGAAGCGCGAGGCGACTTCGCCATGCGCCCTCGCAAGCGCAGCCTGCGAAGCCGGGTAATCGTAAATGAAGCACAACCTGTCGCGACCAAGCTCAGGTCCGACCACCGTGCTCATGAGGAGATCGAGACAGGCGTCCCGATCATGATGCAGGTCAGGCGGAACGTCGACGCCGCCGCTCTGCAGGCGTGCAATGAGCACAGCCGGCGGATCGCGAAACGCATCCACACCAGCATGCAATTGCACCGCTTCCCGGTAGCTCATGCGCTCGGCGCGATCGAACGAGCGCGACGGCGGCAGCATCGCGCCGATCAGACGTTCGACGTCGGACATGAGCGCGTGATGGTCGATGCCGAGTCGATACCACTCGATCATGGTGAATTCCGGGTTGTGCCGCCGCCCGCATTCGCCGTCGCGATACACACGACAGATTTGCCAGATGTCGCCGCAACCCGCCGCGAGCAGGCGCTTCATCGCGTATTCCGGCGACGTGTGCAGGAACCGGCGCTGTTCGTTCGCCCGCGCCTCGACGCTGGCGAGGTGCACGTCTGTCACGGCCGCTGCGCTCAGCGTCGGCGTTTCGACTTCGAGAGCGCGCGTCGCGACGAAGTACTCCCGGGCTGCGCGCAGCATCGAAGCGCGCACCTCGAGCGTCGCAACGGACGTCGTCGGGCGCCAGTCGCTCATAACGCTCGGCCAATCGCGCGTCCAAACTGCACTGTCGATCCGGGCATGAGGGAATCCACCCATCGGATGCGGTCCTTCTGAAACAGCAGGACGACCGTCGAGCCCATGTTGAAACGGCCGAGCTCTTCGGCCTTCGCGAATTGTCGGCCGACGCCCGCGGGAATCGGCTGCGGCGCGTGGCGACGTCGCCGAGGCGGATTCACTTCTCCGCAATGCACAGTTTCGATGCTGCCGACGAACAACGCGCCGACCAGAATCACGGCCATGCGGCCATGCGCGGCGTCAAAGTCGCAGATGAGCCGTTCGTTGCGCGCAAACACGCGCGGGACAGCGCGCGCTGTGGAAGCATTGACGCTGAACAGGTCGCCCGGCGCGTACAGATTACTGAGCGCCGTTCCTGCGCACGGCATGTGGATCCGATGATAGTTGAAGGGCGCGAGATAGATGCAGGCGAAGCGTCCGCCGCGATATGCGGCGACGGTCTCGAGATCGCCGCCAAGGAGTTCCTCGAGGGAATAGTAATGTCCCTTCGCCTGCAGCAGTCGGTTGTCCTCGAGCTCCCCGCACTGACTGACCGTTCCGTCGACCGGGCTGACGATGACGGCCGGATCGACGTCGATGGGTCGCGCGCCGGGTTTGAGCGCGCGCGTGAAGAAGTCGTTGAAGCTGCGATAGGCGTACGGATCGCTTTCAATTGCTTCCGCCATATTGACGCGGTAGTTGCTCAGGAACGCACGCAGCACGGCGCCTTTGACGAACGGCGATTGGCTGCGCGCAACGCCGTAAACTAAGCGCGTCAGCAAGTGCTTCGGCAGCATGTACTGCAGCGCTGCGAACAGCCGATCGCGCGTGCTGATGGAAGGCGCGCGCTGATCAGCCATCCCGCGGCGCTCGCGTCAGGCGGCGTAGGTCGGCGGCCAGTGTTTCCGGCGAATGCGGCGGAGAGAAAAGAGCGCGCAGCTCTCCCGCCGGATCGATTGCGAACACCGCGGCCGAATGATCAACGGTGTAGCCGCCTGCCCCGGTCGGTGTAATTGCGACAGGTACGCCCATCGCGCGCGTGAACTTCTTGATGGCCGCCGGTGAGCCCGTTACGCCGACAAAGGATGGGCTGAAGAATTTCACGTAGCTGGCGAGATGTTCCGGTGTGTCGCGCTGCGGATCGACCGAGACCAGAATCACCTGCGGCCGCGCGTCAGCCGGCAGGTCCGCAAGCCGCTTCTCGACTTGTGCGAGCTGACTGAGGGTCGTCGGACAAACGTCCGGACAACTTGTGAAACCAAAAAAAATGAGACTCCAGCGTCCGCGCAGACGATCGGGGCCAAATGGCTGACCGGCATGATCGATGAAGGCGAACTCCGGCAGCGGTCGCCCCGGAGTAAGCAGCGTGCCGCTCGCGAGCGGGGCGTGCGTCGACTGTGAGGTGCGCAAGTTGAGCGCGCGCGCGAGCAGCATGCCGGCGGCGACGGCTACAATGGCGATGGCGGCGCCGAATGCGATCGATCGAATGCGTGACATTGTTTCCTCTCGCCGATTATCGCACGTCGATTGAGCTGACGAATCATGAAACCCGCACCCAATCCGACTACGGTCGGACAACTCATTCAATATGGCGCGGCGGCGTTCGAGGAGGCGCACCTGTGGTTCGGTCACGGCAGCGACAATGCGTTTGATGAGGCGGCCGAACTCGTGTTCTTTGCTGCGGGACTGAAGCACGAGGACGCAGACGAAGCCTATCCACGCACGCTCACCGACGCGCAGCGCGATGCTGCGCTCCGCTTCTTCGAGCGGCGCATCCGTGAGCGGATTCCCGCAGCCTACCTCACGCGACGGATGTGGTTCGCCGGGCATGAGTTCTATGTCGATGAGCGTGTGCTCGTGCCCCGCTCACCGCTCGCCGAAGTGATCGACGCGCGCTTCGAGCCGTGGATCGACCCCGCGGCCGTGCATCGCGTGCTCGATATCGGTACGGGTTCCGGCTGCATCGCAATCGCGAGCGCGCTGGCGCTCCCGGAGGTGGAGGTGGACGCCGCTGATACTTCCACTGAGGCGCTCGCCGTCGCCGCCGTCAATGTCGAGCGCTTCAATGTTGGTTCGCGCGTTCGACTCGTGCAGGCCGATGTCTTCGAGGGCCTGGCGGAGCGCCGTTACGACATCATCATTTCAAATCCGCCTTACGTCGGCGACGCAGAGATGGCGGAGCTGCCGGAAGAATATCGCTGTGAACCGCAAAGTGGGTTGTCCGGCGGCGGCGATGGCCTGGATATCGTCCGCAGGATTCTTGCGGGCGCCGGGAGGCGCCTGCACCCGCACGGCGTGCTGATCGTCGAAGTCGGCAATTCCGAGGCGGCGCTGAACGACGCCTTTCCGCGCGCGCCCTTTGTGTGGCTGGAGTTCGAGCGCGGCGGGGGAGGGGTCTTCGTCCTGACCGCCGCGCAACTTGCTGAGCACCAATCCGATTTCCTTAGTCGCCGAGAGTAGAATGCGAATGCTCGACTTCGCGTTCTGACCATTCACGAGTCACGAGTCACTGCTAGAAACATGTCCGGCAACACTCTCGGCAAGCTCTTTACCGTGACGACCTTCGGCGAAAGCCATGGTCCGGCGCTTGGCTGCATCGTCGATGGTTGTCCGCCGGGAATGGAGCTGTCGGAGCAGGATATTCAGCCGGATGTCGAGCGCCGTCGGACAGGAACGTCTCGTCATACGAGCCAGCGCAAGGAGCCCGACCTCGTGCGCATCCTCTCCGGCGTGTTCGAAGGGCGCACGACCGGCACGCCCATCGGTCTCATCATCGAGAACGAAGATCAGCGCTCGCGCGACTACGAGAAGATCAAGGACCGCTTTCGGCCGGGGCATGCTGACTACACCTACCAGCAGAAGTACGGGTTTCGCGACTATCGCGGCGGCGGACGGTCATCGGCTCGCGAAACGGTGATGCGTGTGGCGGCCGGCGCCATCGCGCGGAAGTATCTCCGCGAGCGACTGGGCGTCACGATCAGCGGCTATCTGGCGCAGTTGGGGCCGTTGCGTCTCGAGCCGAAATCCCCCGAGTCGGCGTACGACAATCCCTTCTTCTGCCCCGATCCCTCTCGACTCGACGAACTCGAGCAGTACATGATCAATTTGCGCCGCGAAGGCGACTCGGTCGGCGCTCGCGTGAATGTGATCGCCAGGGGTCTTCCCCCCGGCCTTGGCGAGCCGATCTTCGATCGCCTTGATGCAGACATTGCTTACGCGATGATGAGCATCAACGCCGTGAAGGGCGTCGAGATCGGCGCGGGCTTTGCTTCGGTCGAGCAGAGAGGCAGCGAGCATCGCGATGAGCTGTCGCCGAAAGGCTTCCTGTCCAACAACGCGGGCGGAGTTCTCGGCGGAATCTCGAGCGGTCAGGACGTCGTGGTGAGCATTGCGCTCAAGCCGACCTCAAGCATCACTATCCCCGGGCGCACAATTGACGTCGACGGCGCCAGCGTGGATGTCGTTACGACAGGCCGGCACGATCCCTGCGTAGGATTGCGTGCTACGCCCATCGCCGAAGCGATGCTGGCGCTGGTGCTGATGGATCACTTTTTGAGACACCGCGCACAGAACGCCGACGTCCGGGCCGCTACGCCAGTGATCTCCGGGCGCGTCGAATAGGCCGCCGCTGCCTGCGCCGCGCAGGGCGCGGTGTGATCTGACGCTGATTTCAGCGAGCCGCACCTTATCTGAGTGCGGCGTTTCAGGTAGTGTTTCGTCAAATCGCGCTTGCCATGAGCGCGAATAGATGGCAGCGCGCAGAGTTTCAGAAGAGTCCCCTTGGGCGCATTAACGACGATGAGCAGACGTTGGAATGTAGCAGTGGTCGGCGCAACCGGCCTCGTCGGCGGCGCCATGCTGTCGATCCTCGAGGAGCGGGATTTCCCTGTAGGTGAATTGTTTCCCCTGGCGAGTGCGCGCTCGGTCGGACGCACGGTGAAATTCAAGGGAAAAGACGTCGCCGGTCCGGGATCTGGAGACATTCGATTTCTCGCAGGCGCAGATCGGGTTGTTCTCGGCCGGAGCTGCGGTTTCCAAGGTGCACGCGGTGCGAGCGGGCAAGGCGGGGTGCGTGGTTGTCGACAATACCTCCCAGTTTCGCTACCAGGACGACATTCCGCTGGTCGTGACCGAGGTGAACCCTCACGCAATCAAGGGCTACCGCAAGCACAACATCATCGCGAACCCCAACTGCTCGACGATGCAGATGCTGGTCGCGCTCAAGCCGCTGCACGATGAGGCGCAGATCGAGCGCATCAACGTTGCGACTTATCAGTCGGTGTCCGGAGGCGGTCAGAAGGCGATTGACGAGTTGTCGCAGCAGACCGCTGCTCTCGCGAAGGGCGACAAGCCGACCGCAAAGGTGATCGCGAAGCAGATCGCCTTCAACTGCGTGCCCGCAGATCGACGTGTTCCTCGACAACGGCTACACCAAGGAAGAGATGAAGATGTTCTGGGAGACGCAGAAGATCATGGAGGATTCTTCGATTCGTGTGAACGCGACCGCGGTCCGCGTAGGCGTTCACGTCGGACACTCAGAAGCCGTGCACATCGAAACGAAGCGCAAGCTGTCGGCGGTGCGTGCGCGCGAGTTGTTGACGGCCGCGCCGGGCGTGGTCGTGATTGATGAACAGCAACCGGGCGGTTATCCGACCCCGGTCACCGAAGGCGCGGGGACCGATCCTGTGTACGTAGGTCGCATTCGTGAAGACATCAGTCATGAGCGCGGTCTGAATCTGTGGATTGTGTCCGATAACGTTCGCAAGGGAGCTGCGTTAAATAGCGTCCAAATCGCTGAAATATTGGTGAAAGACTACCTGTAAGCTATAGTTGCGCGCCTAAAGTCAAGAATCACATGAGCATTGACGGCAGCCGCGCCTACCCAAGAGCACTCTTAAAAGAGCCTGGGATGCTTCAGGACATCGTTCGGGAGCCCTGATGAGACGACATTTGCCGCGCCTGCTTTTGACGGGTGCATTGCTGTCCCCTGTGACGCTGTACGCGCTGGGCCTGGGGGAGATCCGGCTGAATTCCGCCCTCAATCAACCGTTCGATGCGGACATCGAATTGATCTCGCCGACGGCGGAAGAGCTCGCGGGCCTCAAGGTCGGACTTGCGAGCAACGAGCTGTTCTCCCGTTACGGCATTGATCGCCCGGCGTACCTGTCCAACTTCGATTTCTCGATCAGCCGTTCGCGCGACGGACGCGCGACTATCAAGGTGAGATCGAATCGCTCAGTCACCGAACCCTTCGTCACCCTGCTCGTCGAAGCGAGTTGGGCGCGCGGTCGTCTCCTTCGGGAATATACGGTGCTGCTCGACCCGCCCGTCTTCATGCCGTCGCAGTCCGAAACGCCGGCGCCTGTGGCTACGCCCCAATCGGGCGCGCGCACTGAAGGTCGCATTGAGCGTCAGCCGGCGCCGCAGACCGAGCCCCAACCCGAACCGGCTGCCGAACCCGCGCTCCAAACGCAGACTTCCGAAGAGCCCGCAGCGCCGGTCGCGGCGGCAACGCCGGCAACGATCGGCGGCGAGTACACCGTCGAACGTAACGATACGCTCTGGCGAATCGCGAGCCGTACGAATCCTGGTTCGCCGTCGGGCGTCAATCAGACGATGATTGCGCTGTTTCGTGCGAATCCTGATGCATTCAACGGCAACATCAATCGCCTGCGCGCCGGCAGCGTGCTGCGCATTCCGGACATGGCCGAGATTGAAGTTGTGTCCGCCGGCGAGGCGACAACGGAAGTGGCGCGACAGACGGCGGAGTGGGCCGGCGCCGCGCCTGGCGAATCAATCGATGAAACCAAGCGCTTGCGGCTTGTAACGCCGGAGGAGACGCCTGCGGCGCCGACCGCCGCGACGCCGGCGGCCGCTGAGCGAGCGACCGCCAGTCCGACCGGTTCTGCCAGCGGTGCGCCTGCACAGGGCGACAAGCGACTCGAAGTCACGAGCCCCGAACTGGCCGTGGCGCAACAAAACGTCGACGAAACGCCTGCGGAACCGGCGCCTGTTGAAGCCGAGCCGAGCGCGGACGCGCCGGCGGCAGCTCAAACACCGACGCCCGCCGCTGAAGAGCCGGTGCGCCAGACGCGTCCTGCGCCGCAGCCTGCGCCTGAACCCGCCGGCCCAACGCTCGGCGAACGCATTGGCCAGTTCTGGTGGGTTCCTGTTGTTCTGGGCCTGCTGGTCGTGCTCGGGCTGGTGGGCGCGTTCGTTCGCCGCCGACGCGAGTCGGAGTCGGCGGGATCGCTCGATTCTCTCGGATCTATCGGCAACTTCGAGCCGCAGGTGCGTACTGCGCCCGCTTCGACGCGCAGGGATCGCGCCGATGCATTCCTGCTGGAAGGCGACGCAGCCGACGCAGTCGCGGACGATTTCGAGGCGCCCGCGCCGGTTGCGACGCGCCAGACAGAACCCGCCCGCACGCGCCCGGTCGAGTCTCTCGAGCCGGTGGTTGCGTCGAAAACTGCTGACGACACGCTGAGCAGCGAGACCGCGGTTCGCTTCGACCAGCAGGACGCCCTCGCCGAGGCGGACTTCCACATGGCGTATGGCCTGTACGATCAGGCCGCCGACCTGGTGAAGATCGCGATCGATCGAGAACCGTCGCGCCGCGACCTCAAGCTGAAGCTGCTCGAGATCTATTTCGTCTGGGGCAACAAGGATCTGTTCCTCGACACAGCGCGGGAGTTGCACGCGGGCCGCAATCAGGCTGCGGCCGGCGAGTGGGACAAGGTCGTCATCATGGGCAAGCAGATCGCCCCCGAGGACGCGATGTTCAAGGGCGAGGCGAGCGCCACAATGGACCTTGTGGACGTCAATCTCGAAGGCGGCGAGAACCGGGTCGACGTCGATCTGTTCGCGGAGCCGGAAGGCGACGCGCCGGCCGGTCTCGACCTCGAGTTCGCGAGCGGCGAGCACAAGAGTCCCTCGCAGGACGCCGCCGGGTCGGATCTGGACTTCCTGCTTGATGAAGGGAAGGGCGGCTCCGACGAAGAATCGACGCGCGAACTCGACCCACTTGCGCGTACGCAGGAGACGCCGACGATCGAATCGCCGGTCCTCAATCGTTCGTCAGCGACGATTCGCGAGAAGGCCGACAAAGCTGTGTTCGCCAGGGCCAGTGCTGAGCAGACGGCCGAACTGTCGCTCGATGACCTCGGCCTCGACGTCAATGCACTCGACAACTCGGGCTCGCTCGAGGATACGACCTCACTCGAATCGGATACCGGAGAGAAAGAAGTCGGGCAGTTGCGTGACGATGAGATGACGCAGCTCGCGCCTTCCCTGCGTAGCTTCGAGCGTACGATGCAGTCGCCGAGCCTCGACCAGTTCGATGTCGAAAGCACGGGCACGATCTACATCGATCAGGTCGATCTGTCCGGCGGCGGCGATACAGTGGAGCAGCGGCGCCCGGACGTCGACGCCACGGCGACCATGAAGACGCCGCGCAAACTGGACCTCGATCTCGATCATCTCGCGGGGGCCGACGCGCGTGATGCTCAGTCGACGGTGCGCCAGGCGCGCGCCGGCCATACCGAGGACGATCAATTCTCGAGCGATGTGTTTGCGGATCGGACCGCGGAGTCGCCGAGGATCGATCTGGACGTCGGTGACGCGCTGTCAGCCGAAGATCACGCGCCGACGAACAAGCAGATTACGGCCGAAATGGAGCTCTCAGAGCTCGAGCCGGTCACCATGAGCGAAGTTGGCACGAAGCTCGACCTGGCGCGCGCGTATATGGACATGGGCGATCCGGACGGCGCCCGCAGCATCCTCGATGAGGTGCTCGCGGAAGGCGCTCCGAACCAGAAGCAGGAAGCGCAACGGCTGCTGGAGTCGATTCGCTGATAGAGGGAAGTGAATCGTGACTAGTGACTGGTGATTGGCGGAAGGCGCAGGCAGCGCCTCTGGACGAATCACAAATCACGAGTCACGAGTCACTTGTTTCATGCCTCGCATCGCACTCGGCCTTGAGTACGACGGCAGCGCCTTTGCCGGCTGGCAATCCCAGGCGCACGCGCGCGGCGTGCAAGCGGTCGTCGAAGCGGCGGTTTCAGCGGTAGCCGACCATCCTGTGGCCGTGACGGCCGCCGGTCGCACGGACGCTGGCGTGCATGCAGTCATTCAGGTGGTTCACTTTGATACGCCCGCCGCACGGTCAGAACGTGGCTGGGTGCTTGGAACCAACACAAATCTGCCGCCGCAGGTCAGCGCACTTTGGGCGCGGGAAACGCCCGAAGCCTTTCATGCCCGCTACAGCGCAGTGGCGCGTCGCTATCGCTATGTCATTTTGAACCGCACGCCGCGCCCGGCGCTCGCGGCGCAGCGCGTCTGCTGGGTGCGCGATCCGCTCGATGCAACCCTGATGCATACGGCCGCGCAGGTCCTCGTCGGCGAGCACGATTTCACGTCGTTTCGAGCGGCGGAGTGCCAGGCCCGCACGCCGATGCGAAATCTTCACGAGATCAGCGTCATGCGCCGCGGCGAGCTGGTGGTGCTGTCCGTAATGGCCAATGCGTTTCTGCACCATATGGTTCGCAATATCGCCGGCGTGCTCATCGCCGTCGGAGCGGGTGAACGACCGGTTGGCTGGGTGGGCGAAGTGCTCGCGGCGCGCGATCGGAGGAAGGGCGGCGTGACTGCGCCCTCCGGCGGGTTGTACCTGGCTGGGATCCGCTACTCACCGGGACTCGCTCTGCCAAGCGAGCGCGACGACCTGTTCGCGTCTTGCCCGGTCCCGCCGGACCAAGTATAGATGCCGCTCTTTCCCGTCCGATTTGCCGCGGATCCGACCGTATGACCTGGTTCGAAAAAATCATGCCCTCGCGGATCAAGACCGAGCGTCGCACGCGCTCGGTGCCCGAAGGGCTGTGGATGAAATGCGCCGCCTGCGACGCCGTGCTGTATCGCGCGGAGCTCGAGCGCAATCTCCACGTGTGTCCGAAGTGCGGGCACCACATGCGAATCGGCGCCCGTGAGCGGCTTGAAAGCTTCGTCGATCCGGACAGCGCGACGGAGCTCGCGCAGAATGTGGGGCCGGAAGATCCCCTCAAGTTTCGCGACACGAAGAAGTATCGGGACAGGCTGCAGCAGGCGCAGAAGAATACGGGCGAGAAGGACGCGCTGCTCGTCTTCGCGGGCGCTCTGCACGGATTGCCGATCGTCGCCTGCGCTTTCGAGTTCAGTTTCCTCGGCGGCTCGATGGGTTCGGCCGTCGGCGAGCGCTTTGTGCGCGCCGTGGAGCACTGTCTGGAACACCGCAAGCCCCTTGTGTGCTTCTCTGCGAGCGGCGGCGCACGCATGCAGGAGGCGCTGTTGTCGCTGCTGCAGATGGCGAAGACCAGCGCTGCGCTCGCGCGCATGGCAGAGGCTCGCCTGCCGTACATTTCGGTGCTGACCGATCCGACGACAGGGGGCGTGTCCGCAAGCCTCGCGATGCTGGGCGATGTGAATATCGGCGAACCCAAGGCGCTGATCGGATTCGCGGGCGCCCGAGTCATTCAGCAGACCGTGCGCGAGACTCTGCCCGAAGGATTTCAGCGCAGTGAGTTCCTGCTCGAGCATGGCGCACTCGACATGATCGTCGACCGTCGTGATCTGCGCGATCGCATCGCGGGCCTGCTCACCGTGTTTCTGCATCAGCCGGCGCCCGCAGCCTAGTGAACGGCGGACAGCGGACGGCGGACAGTGAAGGAAGCTGCCGGAGCTTCGCCTGAACCACCTGGTCCGAGCACCGTCGCGCGCGCTCACTTTTCACCTCCCTGTATGCACCGTCCGCCGTCCGCTGTCCGCCATTCACTTTCTGACTGGCTCTCGTGGCAGGAGACGCTTCACCCGAGCGCGATCGACCTTGGACTGGATCGACTGCTCCGCACGCTGCAGCGGCTCGAGTGGCGGCGTCCGTCGGCGCCCGTCGTTACGATCGGCGGCACGAACGGCAAGGGTTCGAGCGCTGCGCTGACGGCGGCGATCCTCGCCGCCGCCGGGCATCGAGTGGGCGTCTTCACGTCCCCTCATCTGATTCGCTATCACGAACGGATCACAATTGCCGGCCGTGAAGTTTCGGACGCATCGCTGATCGCCGCATTCGAGCGGATCGATCGTGCGCGCGAAGCGGAAACGCTCACGTTTTTCGAGTTCAACACGCTCGCCGCGCTGCTCGTCTTCGAGACTGCCGGACTCGATGCAATCGTGCTCGAGGTGGGCATGGGAGGGCGTCTGGACGCAGTGAACGTGGTCGACCCGGACGTCGCCCTGGTTACATCCATCGCGCTCGATCATTGCGATTGGCTGGGCGGCGATCTGGAGTCGATTGGTCGGGAGAAGGCGGGAATTTTTCGTCCGGGGCGTCCGGCGGTATTCGGCGCGCGCACAGCGCCGGAATCGATCGAAGCAACCGCGGCGTCCCTGGGCGCAGACCTGCTGCGGTTGGGGCGTGACTTCGACTGGGCGCAGAACGCAGGGCGTTGGACGTGGACGGGCCGGTCTCGTGTGCTGGCTGATCTGCCGCCTTCCGCATTGGCGGGCGAAGTTCAGTTCGACAACGCCGCCGCGGTGCTGTGCGTGCTTGAATGTCTTGCTGATCGGCTGCCGCACGGTCGCGCTGCGATCGAAACGGGACTGCGGAGCGTGCGTCTGCCAGGGCGCTTTCAGAGCATGACCCGCGATGGTCGCGAATGGATACTCGATGTCGCGCACAATCCCGCGGCGGCAAAGATGCTCGCAGCGCAGTTAGCGGCGCGACCGCTCTCCGGTCGCACCATCGCCGTCTGCGGGATTCTGGCGGACAAGGACATCGAAGGCGTAGGCGCCGCTCTGCTCGATGCGATTGACACGTGGGTGACAGCAGGATTGCCCGGCCCCCGGGCCGTGACGTCTGCGCAGCTTGCTGAGCGCCTGCGGCGCATCGGCGCGAACGTCGCGGCGACCGCGGACACTGTTGTCGCCGCCTGTTCGGCGGCACAGTCGCTCGCAGCGCCTGGGGATCGCATTGTGGTCTTCGGATCCTTCCTGACCGTAGGCCCCGCACTGGAAGCTCTCTGTTCGGGCAGTGACGCATTCACGTGATTCGCGTCGGGCCCGCCTCTTATACTTTCGGTCCGTGGAGAAGCACGTTAAAGAACGTCTGGTCGGCGCCGCCGTGTTGATGGCGGCGGCCATCATTCTTATTCCCGAAATGCTATCGGGGCCGGATCGCAATACAGACGAATCGGGACAGCGCACCGGCGCGGAAACGTCGCTCAAGACGTACACAATCGATCTGAATCAACCGCCTGGCTCGTCTGTCGCTGCGAAGGCCGTAGACGATCGAGCCCCGCCGCCGGAACAGGTCGCTCCGCAGAGCGCGTCAGGCGATGCAGAGACGCCCCGGTCGACGAATCAGGCGAAACCTGAAGCGGAGGACGCGCAGAAGCCGGCGTCTGACGCCCCAAGTCTCCGGCGCCCTTCGGCGCCGGCGCCGACGGTCGCAGCGGCGCCGCGGATCGAATCTCCGTCGCCCGCCCGGATGACCGCGCAGTCACAAACCCCAGCGCTTGCGTCCAGACCTTCAGCCCCCACATCAGGGGCCTGGGCTGTGCAGCTAGGCAGCTTTGCGAAGCAGGCGACGGCCGAACGCTTCGCCAACGAGCTGCGCGGCGAAGGTCACTCGGCGTTCGTCATGCCCGTGCGCTCTGGCGCAGCGACGTTGTACAGGGTTCGCGTGGGACCGATGCCGGACCGGGCCGCTGCTGAAGCAGCTCTGCGTACGTTGAAGGCGAAGGCGTCCGGCGCCGCCGTGGTGGCGCATCAACAGTAAGGGTGTTGAAAGGGCGCCTTCCCTGCCGAGGTGTGACGCGCCGTTGGGCAGCTGCGAAGCGCCGCTGATAGAATCCGCGCGCCTCAAAGGCTCCAACTCGTGCAGCGTCACCTGGCTCCGCCGCAACTATGAATGGTGCTGATTACCTGATTCTGGGTGTGCTCTTTGCTTCGTTGGTGCTCGGGGTGATTCGCGGCTTCGTGCGCGAAGCGATCGGCGTCCTCGCATGGCTTGGGGGCGTATGGCTGGCTTGGCGATATGCGCCCTGGCTCGAGCCTCAGCTCGGTGGAATGATCGGCGATCCGCCCGTGAGCACCTGGGCGGCGCGCACGCTGATTGTCATCGGCGTTCTGATCGTGGGCTGGCTGGTCGCCGCCCTGCTCAGCTACTTCCTGCGCCATTCGGGCCTGAGCATTGTCGTCGATCGCCTGCTCGGGCTGTTGTTCGGCCTCGTGCGCGGCGCCGTGGTGGTCGCCGTCTTCGTGTTGCTGGGTGAGTTCGTCGAACTCAATCGCGTGGACTGGTGGCAGGAATCGCAACTCCTGCCTTACGCGAGCGAAATGGCGGGCTGGATACAGACGTTTGCAGAGACGGGGATCGCAGCGCTTGAGCAGCAAGGCGTAAGCTCTGCTGGCGGCGCCTCAATTCCTGCTGGAGTCTAAGAGACTATGTGCGGCATCGTTGGCATCGTCGGACACACGCCGGTCAATCAGCTGATCTATGACGCGCTGACGGTGCTGCAGCACCGCGGTCAGGACGCCGCCGGCATCATGACCTGCCATGAGGGCGAGCTCTTCATGCGCAAGCAGACGGGGCTCGTTCGCGACGTGTTCCAGCAAAGACACATGCTCGCGCTCAAGGGGAATATCGGCATCGGTCATGTCCGCTATCCAACCGCAGGCTGCGACACCTCTTCCGAAGCTCAGCCGTTCTTCGTCAACTCCCCCTACGGAATCTGCCTCGGGCACAACGGCAATCTCACCAACGCGGCGGAGCTTGCGGAGGTGCTGATTCGCGAAGACCTACGGCACCTCAACACGAGTTCGGACTCCGAAGTTCTGCTGAACGTGCTTGCGAGCGAGTTGTCGCGCGCCGGCACGCCGCGCGCGTCTGCGGCGGACATTTTCGCCGCCGTCAGCGCCGTTTATCGACGATCGCGGGGCGGATTCGCCGTCGTATCGCTGATCGTCGGGCACGGGCTCCTGGGTTTTCGCGATCCGCACGGCATTCGGCCGCTGGTCATCGGCAAGCGCGAATCGGCCCAGGGCGCGGACTACATGCTCGCTTCCGAGAGCGTCGCGCTCGACATGCTGGGCTTTACGCGGGTTCGCGACGTCGGTCCCGGCGAAGCGGTGTTCATCGACGAACATGGCCGCTTCTACTCGCAGCAGTGCGCGCCTGCCGCACGTCATACGCCTTGCATTTTCGAATACGTGTACTTCGCGCGCCCCGACTCGATCATCGACAATATTTCGGTCCACAAGGCGCGACTGCGCATGGGCGACCTGCTCGCCGAGAAGATCCGACGCGTGTGGCCCGACCATGACATCGACGTGGTCATCCCGATACCCGACACCAGCCGCACGGCGGCTGTGCAGGTCGCGCAATTCCTTGGCGTGAAATATCGCGAAGGATTCGTCAAGAATCGCTACATCGGGCGCACGTTCATCATGCCCGGGCAGGAACAGCGTGCGAAATCGGTGCGCTCAAAGCTCAACGTCATCGATCTGGAGTTTCGCGGCAAGAATGTCCTGCTGATCGATGATTCGATCGTTCGCGGCACCACCTCGGCGCAAATCATCGATCTCGCCCGCGAAGCCGGCGCGCGCCGGGTGTACTTCGCGTCCGCAGCTCCGCCGGTGCGTTTCGCGAACGTCTATGGCATCGACATGCCGACCGCGTCGGAACTCGTCGCGAGCGGGTCGCACGGACGAAGAGGTGGGCAAGCTCATCGGCGCAGATCGCCTGATCTACCAGGATCTCGATGATCTCGTGCGCGCCTGCCTGCATCACGATTCGCAGATTCAATCGTTCGACGATTCGTGCTTCTCGGGGAAGTACGTGACCGGCGACGTCACCGTCGACTATCTGGCGCGACTGCAGGAAGAGCGCTCGGATCAGGCGAAGGCGCGGCGTCGCCAGTTGCACAAAAGCTCGCAGAAGGCTATGCGCGCGGTGTGAACGCCGATGCAGCGCGCGCTGCCTCCTCCTGAATCATGTCCTCCACACCGGTTTCGCCCACAGCGCGCCCGTCGCCGGTAACTCGTTCGCTGATTGCACCGCGCGTGATGATCATCACCGATCACACGGAGCTCGGGCGCGCGCTCGAACAGCATGTCTCGATCATCTGGCCTGAGGCGGAGTGCCGGGTGCACGCACCGCTGCAATCCGGACGGTTTCACTCCGGCTTCACGGCAGTCGGCTATGACGCTGTGCTGCTCGATGACCGTGTGGAGAGAGGGCGGGGCGAGGATTGGTTTGCGAACCTGATGCACCGGCCCGGCTTTCCGCCGGTGCTGTATTTCGCGCGCGGCGATGATCCCGCACTCGCCGTACGAGTCGTCGAGCGCGGCGCCGTCGACTGCCTGGCGCGGGAACGCATCGATCATCGCCGCATGGCGAATGTGCTGCGCGATGCAGTGTTGCGCCGCCGACAGGAGCTCGCGCTGCTGCGTACGGGGCCGCAGGCGGAGCAGTTGTCGCGATTCGGACCCGTGACCATCCTGGGCCATCGCTTCGTGCGTGAGATCGCGACCGGCGGCACTTCGATGGTGTATCTCGCGGAGAGCGAGCGCGCCGGTGAAATGGTCGTTCTCAAGGTTCTGCGCGACGCGCCGGAAAATGGCGACGTACATATGCAGTTTGCGCGCTTTCTGCAGGAGTACGAGCTGATCTCGAAGATCCGCCATCCGCACGTCGTGCGCATTTTCGATCTCGGCGTTGCAGACGATCATGCATACATTGCGATGGAATATTTTCCACGCGGCGATCTGCGCACGCAGATCGCGAAGGGCGTCGAGCGCCAGCTTGCGGTGAGGAATCTCGCGCAGATGGCCGGCGCCTTGCAGGTTGTCCATGCGGTCGGCGTTCTGCATCGCGATCTCAAACCAGGCAACATCATGCTGCGCAGCGACGGCTCGCTCGCCATCATCGACTTCGGGCTTGCGAAGCACGTGGACGTCAAAGTCGACATGACGGGCGCCGGCGAGATTTTCGGTACGCCGTACTACATGAGTCCGGAGCAGGGGCACGGCCAGGAACTCGATGCGCGCAGCGACCTCTACAGCCTCGGTGTGATCTTCTACGAGATGCTGACCCGCAAGAAGCCGTTCATGGCGCCCACGCCGATGGGCGTGATCTACCTGCACGCCAATGCGCCTGTCCCTGCGCTGGAAGGAGAGCTGTCGATCTATCAGCCGATGCTCGATCGGCTGCTTGCGAAGGACCGCGGCGAGCGCTTTGCTTCCGCAGACGAATTGATCGAGTCGCTTGCTCCCTATCTGGCCGAATGAACGCCGCGCCGACGATAACCGCCAACCAGGGCATTCTGCTGGCCGTCACACCGCCGCGCTGGTACGACGTCGCTCACGAGCGCTGGCGCGAACTCCTCGTCGATCACGCCAACTGCGAGAAGAAAGCGGCGTCGACGGCGCTCAGCCTCATCTTCGCGTATGCGGAGGATTGGCAGCTCGCAGACCGGATGTCGCGACTTGCGCGCGAGGAGTTGCGGCACTTCGAGCAGGTGCAGAAACTGATGCAGGACTTGCGGGCGCCGTTCATTCGTCTCGCGCCCTCCAGGTATGCTGAAGGGTTGCGGCGCGCGGTCCATCGCAACGAGCCGCGGCGACTCATGGATCTGCTGCTTTGCGGAGCGCTGATCGAAGCGCGATCCTGCGAACGCTTCGAGGGTCTGGCGCCGCGCCTGTTCGAACCGCTGGCCGGGTTCTACGCAGGGCTGGCCGCATCGGAGGCGCGACACCAATCGCTCTATCTGCGCCTGGTCGAGCAGCGCGCGCACGGTGCGGACTGGCGCAGACGATTGCAGGAACTCGCAGCGATCGAAGCGGAGCTGGCGACGTCGGCCGATCCGCAATTCCGGTTCCACTCAGGCGAGCCGTCGGGGCCTGTGATTAACGTGTAACGGGCAGCGAGGCCTGATCCTGCCTTACACATCACACTCTTACACGTCACACACGCGTCACGCCGTGACCGCCGGCGGCGCGAGCGTGGCGAGCTCGAAGCCGCGTTCATTCCAGCGCAGTACGCTGCCCTGGTCGTACCAATCGCCCAGAACGATACGCGTCGCCATGGCGCCGTTCAGCCGGATCTCGTGAATCGCCGGACGGTGCGTGTGGCCGTGGATGATGCAGTCGACGCGGTAGCGTTCCAGCGTACGTCGCACTTCATCCTGATTGACGTCCATGATGGACGGCGCCGTCTTGTCCATCGACGCGATGTGCGCTTTGCTGCCTGCCCGCATTCGCGCGGCGAGCCGCTGCCGTTGATTGAGAGTCAAGCGTCGCATGACGAACTGCACGAGCGGGTTCCGAACGATTCGGCGCAGTCGCTGATAGTCGGGATCGTCGATGCAGAGAGCATCGCCGTGCATGAGCAGGACGCGGCGCCCGTAGACGGTGACGAGCGACCCGTCGGCGAGCAATTGCACGCCGGTCTCCTTGCAGAAGCGCCGCCCGATCAGAAAGTCGCGATTGCCATGCATCAGGCTGCAGCGCACGCCCGCGTCTGTGAGTGTGCGCAAGGCCGAGACAATGCGGCGCTTGTCGGGGTCGGGATCGTCATCGCCGATCCACGCCTCGAACAGATCGCCGAGGATGTACAAGCGCCTGCGCGCTGCGCGCTTCGCCGTCGAGGAAGCCGAGAAACTGGTCGGTGATATCCGGCCGTTCGCCGTCGAGATGCAGATCCGAGATGAAGAGCGTGGTCACGGAGCGATCGGCTGGGGGCTGGGGGCTGGGGGCTGGAGGTAGAAGGCGAAGAGCACGAGCGCGCAGTGCGCTCTGACCTCCAGCCTCCAGCCTCCAGCCTCCAGCCGCCTCTCATTTCAGCTCTTCCACCTTCTCGATCACGATCGGCGTGAGCGGCGCGTCGCGCTCGAACGGACCGACTTCGCCCGTTGCGACGGCGCCGATATCGTCCACGACGTTCATGCCCTCGACGATCTGCCCGAAGACCGCGTATCCCCAGCGGCTCGGTTGCGGATCGAGCGCCGCGTTGTCGGCGAGATTGAGATAGAACTGCGCGTTGCCGCTGTGTGGATCGCCAGTGCGCGCAAGGCCTACCGAGCCGCGTCGATTCGACAATCCGTTGCCTGACTCGTTCGGCACGCCTGCGCGCGTCGGCTTCTCGACATACTGCGCATCGAAACCTCCGCCCTGGGCGATGAAGTTGCCGATAACGCGATGAAATATCGTGCCGTTGTAGTGGCCGGCGCGCACATACTCCAGAAAGTTCGCGACCGTGAGGGGCGCGCGCTCGACGTCCAGCGCGATGACGAAGCTGCCTTTGGTGGTGTACACGCGGACGACAGGAGGATCCTGCGCCCGTGCGACCGACGTCAGCAAAGCCAGCAGGGCGAGCGGGATCAGTAAGGCAATTCGCATAGTTCTTCGTACGAGAAAACTCAGGGCGCGCCGATCTTAGCAAAGCTCATGTGGGACGTACGGCGGAAGGGGACGCATGAGGATCCAAGCTGTATAGAATGCGGCGTCTCCATGGAATTCCCCGCAGATGACCGCCGCGACGCTCGTCACACGCTTTGCTCCGAGTCCCACAGGGCTTCTTCATCTGGGCAACGCCCGCACGGCGCTGCTCAATTTCCTCGCGGCGCGCAAGGCAGGCGGACGATTCATCTTGCGGGTCGAGGACACCGATGAGGCGCGCTCTGACGAGGGCTTCATGCATGAGCTGTTCAACGACTTGCGCTGGCTCGGCATTGACTGGGATGAAGGCCCGGACATCGGCGGCCCGCACAGCAGTACCGCCAGCAGCATCGTCGCGCCATTTATGAGGAGTGGCTGACGAAGCTGGATGCGGCGGGCTCACCTATCCGTGCTTCTGTACGCCGGCGGAGCTCAACATGGCGCGCAAGCGTCAGCTCGCGGCCGGCAAGCCGCCGCGCTATCCCGGCACTTGCCGCGAACTGACGGAGGAGCAGCGCGCCGAGCGGCTGGTGCGAGGCGTGGCCGCCGCCTTGCGCTTTCGTGTCCCGGCCGGGGAGATCGTGACCTTCAACGATCTGGTGCATGGCGAGCAGCGTTTCAACACGGACGACATCGGCGACTTCATCATTCGCCGCACCGACGGCGGCACCGCCTTCTTCTTCTCGAACGCGCTCGATGATGCGCTGATGGGCGTCACCCTCGTTATTCGCGGCGACGACCACATGACCAACACGCCGCGCCAGATACTCATTCTGAATGCGCTCGATCTGCCCATTCCCCGGTATGCGCACGTCGCGCTGCTGCTGGGTATGGACGGCGCGCCCCTGTCGAAGCGTCAGGGCGCCCTGAGTCTGCAGGACCTGCGCAAGCGCGGTTATCTACCCGGAGCGGTGCGCAATCACCTCGTTCGTCTCGGTCACTCCTGCGTAAGCGACGGCTGGCTGGACGATGCGGCGATGCTCGCTGAGTTCGATCTTGCGCGTCTTGGCCGCGCCGCGGCCAAGTTCGACGACGCACAGCTGCTTGCACTGGCAGAAGGAGGCGGTGGCGCACCTTTCTGCAGAAGACTTTCAGTCGTGGATTTCCGACGCCTTTCCTTCGACGATCGAGCCCGCGAGCCGCGAGCCGCGCTCGCGGCGGCGATTCGCCCCAACGTGACCTTTCCGGCCGACGCGAAGTTCTGGGTGGATGTGATCACGCGTCCCGCGCCGCAGTGGAGCGAGGAGGCGAAGGCGACGATACGTGACGCCGGCGGAACGTTCTTCGCCGCTGCGGAGGATGTGCTCACGAGGCCGAACGTCGAGTTCAGGCAGGCTGTGCGGGAGCTGGGACAGCAGACAGGCCGCAAGGGTCCCTCGCTGTTCATGCCGCTGCGTGCGGCGCTGACGACCGTCACGCATGGCCCGGAGCTTGCGCCGTTGCTCGCGCTGATCCCGGCGGATGAAGTGCGCGATCGCCTGCATCGCGCGCGTCTGCTCTCATCATGAGCACGACCTCCATGCAGATCTTCAACTCGTATACCGGGCGCAAGGAAGAATTTCGACCCATCGAGCCGGGCGTCGTGCGCATGTATGTGTGCGGCGATACGGTCTATGACTTCTGCCACGTCGGCCATGCGCGTTCGAAGGTCGCCTTCGACATCGTGCGGCGGTATCTGCAGCTACCGCGGTTACAAGGTCGTCTTCGTCCGCAACATCACCGACATCGACGACAAGATCATCAAGCGCGCCGCTGAAAACAATGAAAGCGTGCAGGCGCTGACGACACGTTTCACGAAGGCGATGCACGAGGACTACGACCGGCTCGGCATCCTGCGTCCTGATCACGAGCCGAAAGCGACGGAGCACGTGCCCGGCATCATTGCGATGACGCAGCAGCTCATCGAGAAGGAATATGCGTACGTCGCCGCCAACGGCGACGTCATGTACTCGGTGTCGAAGTTCGAACCCTACGGAAGCCTGTCCGGGCGGCAGTTGAGCGATCTGCGCGCGGGCGCGCGCGTCGCGGTCGATGAAGCCAAGCGCGATCCGCTCGATTTCGTCCTGTGGAAGCGGGCCAAACCCGGCGAGCCGTCCTGGCCGTCACCGTGGGGCGAAGGTCGGCCCGGGTGGCACATCGAATGCTCAGCGATGTCGCAGAGCTTCTCGGCTCGCGCTTCGACATTCATGGCGGCGGAATGGATCTCAAGTTTCCTCATCACGAGAACGAGATTGCGCAGTCGTGCGCCGCGTCGGGCGACAGTTCGCGAACGTGTGGATGCACAACGGCTTCGTCAACGTCGACGACGAGAAGATGTCGAAGTCGCTCGGCAATTTCTTCCGCATCCGCGATGTGCTCGATTCCGGATACGTGCGCGATCCGGAAGTCCTGCGCTTCTTGCTCGTCTCGAGCCACTACCGCGGACCGATCAATTATTCGCTCGCGCAGATCGAGCAGGCGGATGCGGCGCTGAGCCGGCTCTACACGGCGCTGCGTGATGTTGAGCCTGCGCAAGGCTACGAGCCGACGGAGGCGACGCGTCTGTTCGAAGCCGCCATGGACGATGACTTCAATACGCCGGAGGCGCTCGCTGCGCTGCAGTCGCTGGCGACCGCAGATCAATCGCGCCAAGGACGAGACGCGCACGACGGAGGCGAAGGGCCTCGCTGCTGAGCTCAAGCGCCTGGGCGGTGTGTTGGGCGTGCTGCAGCGCCCAGCGGAGGATTTTCTTCGACAGGGCAAGAGAGCCGTGGCGTCGCCAGGCCCCGGACAGGCGACGCTAGAGGGAGGCCCGCCATCGGTTGAAATCGCCGATGAGGAAATCGAACGCCTCAAGGAAGAGCGGATCCAGGCGCGCCGCGAGCGAAATTTCAAACGCTCGGACGAGATCCGTGCTCAACTCACTGAAAAAGGCGTGATCCTCGAGGATAAGCCGGACGGGACGACCAGTTGGCGTCGGGCCTGACGGAGAGTTGTCCGTTGCCCGTTGCGCGTCCGGACCGCGGCGGCGACATTTGCGGACAACGGAGAACGCGGAACGCGAGTCACTAGTCACTAGTCCCAGTTTCATTATGATTCGCGCCCCGTGCGGGCTGGGGTCCTGGCGCTCGGTGGCGCCGGATGCATGAACTGGCGGGGCATGGCGCAGTCTGGTAGCGCATCTGCTTTGGGAGCAGAGGGTCGGGGGTTCGAATCCCTCTGCCCCGACCACTTCGAAGGGAATAATGACCAGGGGATAGGGATAGGGGACTAGGGGATAGGGGATGGTTAGAACGGGATGCTTTCTTGCTATCCCCCATCCGCTGATAATTAGCCCCTTCGGCTTGGCGCCCGTAGCTCAGCTGGATAGAGCATCGGCCTTCTAAGCCGAGGGTCGCAGGTTCGAGTCCTGCCGGGCGCGCCATCAGCGCGCCGGGCAGGACTACATCGCCGCAAGCGATTGATTGATGGTCTGGACGATGGTGGACGTAGCTCAGTTGGTAGAGCCCCGGATTGTGATTCCGGCCGTCGTGGGTTCGAGTCCCATCGTCCACCCCATTTTGAAGAATGGTGGAGCGGCCTCAGGTTCCGGACCGCCAGATCACACGATTCCAACGTGGGCTGTTAGCTCAATTGGTAGAGCAGCTGACTCTTAATCAGTTGGTTATAGGTTCGAGTCCTATACGGCCCACCATCTTTTCGCACCCGGTCAGCCGCCGATCGCGTGCGCTCGAGACGGACGCGCCATCGGCTAACCGCCGACCCTCGGGTATACTCCGCCGCCCCGCGCGGACCGGCTCCGGGCCGATGGGGCCAACTTGGGTCTGGGCCGCGAAAGTGGCGGAACTGGTAGACGCGCTGGATTTAGGTTCCAGTGGGTAACCCCCGTGAGGGTTCGAGTCCCTCCTTTCGCACCAGACGCCGGCGACAGTTCATTACAGAGGTCCTTGAGCAAATGCAGGTTTCGGTAGAGTCGACCGGCGCGCTCGAGCGCCGGATGGAAGTTCAGGTCCCCGCTGAACGCATCGAAAAAGCGGTGGATGAGCGGCTGCAGAAGCTCAGCCGGACCGTGCGCCTGAAGGGTTTTCGTCCCGGGAAGGTGCCGGTCAAAGTCGTGCGCCAGCAGTTCGGCCAGCAGGTTCGCCAGGAAGTGCTTGGCGACGTCATGCAGTCGACCTTCAACGAAGCCGTCATGCAGGAGAAGCTGACGCCCGCCGGCGGGCCGCGCATCGAGCCCATCAGCCTGGATCAGGGCGGCGATCTCAAGTACCGCGCGGTCTTCGAAGTCCTGCCGCAGATTCAAGCTGGCAGGGATCGAGCAGCTCGAGCTTACGCGTCCGCGGCGGAGGTCACCGACTGCCGACGTCGACGCGATGATCCAGAACCTGCGCGAACAGCGACCGAACTACACGTGCGGTCGATCGCGAAGCGCAGGACACCGATCGCGTCACCGTCGATTTCGACGGCACAGTCGACGGCCAGCCCTTCGAGGGCGGCAAGGGCGAAGCTGTCCCGGTCGTGCTGGGCGCAGGTCGCATGCTCGCCGACTTCGAGGCAGGGCTGAGAGGCGCGCGTGCGGGCGAGCAGAAGACGATCGACGTCGCCTTCCCGCAGAACTATCCGGCGTCGCAACGCTCGCGGGGAAGAACGCGCACGTTCAGCGATCACAGTGAAGTCCGTCGAAGAGCGCAAGCTCCCCGAGCTCGACGAGGAATTCTGCAAGGCATACGGCGTCGAGGAAGGCGGCGTCGAACGCTTGCGCGCAGGAAGTCGAAGACAACATGAAGCGCGAGCTGGCGGATGCCGTTCGCGCGCGCCTGAAGAAGCAGGTGATGGACGGCATTCTCGCGGCGAATCCGCTTGATCTGCCGAAGACGCTGGTCGATGCGCAGGTGCGCGAACTGCAGATCGACGCCGCCCGACGCATGGGTGCGCACGATGCCTCGCAGATTCCGCCGCCCGACGCCTTCCAGGATGCGGCGCGTCGCCGCGTGGCACTGACGCTGTTGATCAGCGAAGTCGTCAAACAGGCGGTCTGCAGCGTCGACCAGTCGCAGGTGCAGGCGCGCTTCGAGGAGCTCGCTCAGCAATTCCCGGATGCCGACGCAGGCGCTGCAGACGTACCGCAGCAATCCGCAGATCCAGCGTCAGATGGAAGCGCGCGGTGCTGGAAGATCAGGCTGTCGACTGGGTGCTGGAGCGCGCCCACGTCGACCGATCAGCCGTCGACCTTCAAAGAACTGATGAATTTCGGCGCATAGGAAACGAGCTGTCGGTCGGTTAGCGAAGACGCGCAGTGCGTGCACCGTGCCCGACAGCGCCAGGTCTGACCGTAACCGCTAACCGCCAACCGCTTCCAGTAAACTCTAGCCATCGTCACCAAACACATGACAGCCATGAATCTTGTCCCCATGGTCGTTGAGCAGACCGCTCGCGGCGAACGTGCTTACGACATCTATTCGCGCCTGCTCAAGGAGCGGGTGATCTTCATCGTCGGTCCGATCGAGGACCACATGGCGAACCTGGTAGTCGCGCAGTTGCTGTTCCTGGAATCCGAGAATCCGGACAAAGACATTGCGCTGTACATCAATTCGCCGGGCGGCTCGGTGAGTGCCGGTCTGTCGATTTATGACACGATGCAGTTCATCAAGCCGGACGTCAGCACGATGTGCGTAGGTCAGGCGGCCAGCATGGGCGCCGTGCTGCTGGCCGGCGGGGCGAAAGGCAAACGCTACTGCCTGCCGCACTCGCGCATGATGATTCACCAGCCGCTGGCCGGCTTTCAGGGCCAAGCGTCCGACATCGACATCCATGCGCGCGAAGTACTGGAAACGCGCGATCGGTTGAACCGGATTCTGTCGAAGCACACCGGCCAGACGATCGACAAGATCCGCCAGGACACCGATCGCGACAACTTCATGGGCGGCGAAGCCGCCACGGCCTACGGCCTGATCGACAGCGTCATGGAGCGTCGCGGCGAAGCGCTGGCTGTCCCCGCCAAGTAGTTCAATTGCTTCAGGTTTTATCGTAGTTGCGACGTCTTCTTGAAAGGCGGGGCAGGGCGTCTTTGCAGCCTGATGGCGCGCGTGCTATATAGCCCGACATCGTTTCGCCACATTCGAAACGGCTGCGTCGATGCTGATTCGACCTTGAGGGTGTGACTTCATGTCCGACGATTCCCGCGGCAAACACGACGACGGCAAGCTGCTGTACTGCTCCTTCTGCGGCAAGAGCCAGCATGAAGTGCGCAAGCTCATTGCCGGTCCGTCAGTGTTCGTCTGCGACGAGTGCGTCGAGCTCTGCAACGACATCATTCGCGAAGAGCTCGAAGAGCGCGCCGAGCGCACGCGCGACAAGCTGCCGCGTCCGCACGAGATCAAGAAAGTGCTCGATGAGTACGTGATCGGGCAGCAGCGCGCCAAGAAGGTTCTGTCGGTCGCCGTGTACAACCACTACAAGCGCCTGCAGACCAAGACCGGCGAGCAGCGTTCGAAGGACGAAGTCGAGCTCGCGAAGAGCAACATCCTGCTGATCGGTCCGACCGGCTGCGGCAAGACGCTGCTCGCCGAAACGCTGGCGCGCCTGCTGAATGTGCCGTTCACGATCGCCGATGCGACGACGCTCACCGAAGCGGGCTACGTCGGCGAAGACGTCGAGAACATCATTCAGAAGCTGCTGCAGAAGTGCGACTACGACGTCGAGAAGGCGCAGACCGGCATCGTCTACATCGACGAAATCGACAAGATTTCACGCAAGTCGGACAACCCTTCGATCACTCGCGACGTCTCCGGCGAAGGCGTGCAGCAGGCGCTGCTCAAGCTGATCGAAGGCACGATCGCTTCGGTGCCGCCGCAGGGCGGCCGCAAGCATCCGCAGCAGGAATTCCTGCAGGTCGACACGAGCAACATTCTGTTCATCTGCGGCGGCGCGTTCGCGGGTCTCGAAAAGATCATTCTGAACCGCACGCAGAAGACCGGCATCGGCTTCACTGCAGATGTGCGCGCGCAGAGCGACCGTCCGCACGGCAGCGACGTGTTCCACGACGTCGAGCCGGAGGATCTGATCAAGTACGGCTTGATTCCGGAATTCGTTGGACGTCTGCCGGTGGTCGCGACGCTCGATGAGCTCGACGAAGGGGCGCTCGTGTCGATCCTGCTCGAGCCCAAGAACGCGCTCAGCAAGCAGTATCGCAAGCTGTTCGACATGGAAGGCGTGGAGCTCGAGTTCCGCACGATGCGCTGAAGGCGGTTGCGAAGAAGGCGATGCAGCGCAAGACGGGCGCTCGCGGTTTGCGCACGATTCTGGAGAACGTGCTGCTCGAGACCATGTACGAACTGCCTTCGCTGCGCAACGTACAGAAAGTCGTCGTCGACGAGGCCGTCATCCTCGGCGAGAGCAAGCCTTATGTGCTGTACGGCGCCTCCGACGACGCACGCCTGGCGCCCGTCGAGGAACGCCGTCCGACAGGCAGCGATCATCACTGAGCGTCGCGAGATCTCGTCGCAATGTACGAAGGGCGCCTGACGGCGCCCTTGTCTTTTTGCGCATTCGATTCTGCGGCGACGCAATCGACCGCGAAGCCCTGCAATCATCGTTCGCTGGATCGGATGGATCCGAGACGATCTGAGATGCACTGCAGCGCATTGCGCTGGCAGGGCCGAGCGCGTTCCAGGTATTTTCGAGTTCGACTTCGCCTCGCGCAGTCTCGATCCGCAACTTCGCCGTCTTCGCCGACGCGCATCCTCGATCAACCCAGAGGTACCGCGCGTGAGCACCGACACCCCCGAAGCTGAACAGACCTGCCGGCCGCGCCGCTCTGCCCGTGCTGCCGCTGCGCGATGTCGTCGTGTATCCGCACATGGTCATTCCGCTGTTCGTCGGACGCGAGAAATCGATTCTCGCGCTCGATCAGGCGATGCGCGCTGGCAAGCAAATCCTGCTCGTCGCGCAGAAACAAGCCGACGTCGACGATCCGAGTGCGCAGGACCTGTATCGCCTCGGAACCGTCGCGACGATCCTGCAGCTGCTGAAGCTCCCCGACGGCACGGTCAAGGTGCTGGTCGAAGGCGTCGAGCGCGCCAAGATCGAGAAGCTCATCACCGGCCAATACTTCTCCGCCGAAATCTCTCCGTCAAGGACATCGAGCAATACGACGAGCGCGAGATGGATGTGCTCGCGCGTTCCGTGACTTCGCAGTTCGAGCAGTACGTCAAACTCAACCGCAAAGTGCCGCCGGAAATTCTCACGTCGCTGGCCGGGATCGAACAGCCCGGACGGCTCGCGGACAACGTCGCCGCGCATATGTCGCTCAAGCTCGACGCCAAGCAGAAGGTGCTCGAGATCCAGGACGTGCGCAAACGGCTCGAGCACATCCTCGCACTGATCGAAGGCGAAATGGATGTGCTGCAGATCGAAAAGCGCATCCGCGGCCGCGTCAAGCAGCAGATGGAGAAGAGCCAGCGCGAGTACTACCTGAATGAGCAGATGAAGGCCATTCAGAAGGAGCTCGGCGAAATCGAAGACGCGCCGAACGAGCTCGCGGAGCTCGAGCAGCGCATTCAGAAGGCAGGCATGCCGAAGGAAGCGCGCGACAAGGCGATGTCCGAGCTCAACAAGCTGAAGCTGATGTCGCCGATGTCGGCCGAAGCGACCGTCGTGCGCAACTACGTCGACTGGCTCGTGAAGTGCCCGTGGAAAAAGAAGATCCAAGGTGCACAACGACATCGACCTCGCCGAGAAGGTGCTCGACGAAGATCACTACGGCCTCGAGAAGGTGAAGGAGCGCATCGTCGAGTATCTCGCGGTCCAGCAGCGCGTGAAGACGCTGAAGGGTCCGATCCTGTGCCTCGTCGGACCGCCGGGCGTCGGCAAGACCTCGCTGGGCCAGTCGATCGCGCGCTCGACGAATCGCAAGTTCGTGCGCATGTCGCTCGGCGGCGTGCGCGACGAAGCCGAGATTCGCGGTCATCGCCGCACCTACATCGGCTCCATGCCCGGCAAGATCATCCAGAACATGGTGAAGACCGGCGTGCACAATCCGCTGTTCCTGCTCGATGAAGTCGACAAGATGGCGATGGATTTCCGCGGCGATCCGTCGTCCGCGCTGCTCGAAGTGCTCGATCCGGAGCAGAACTCGACGTTCAACGATCACTATCTCGAAGTCGATTTCGATCTGTCCGAAGTGATGTTCGTGTGCACGGCGAACAGCCTGAACATTCCGGCGCCGCTGCTCGATCGCATGGAAGTGATTCGCCTGCCGGGCTACACCGAGGATGAGAAGAGCGCGATCGCTCGACGTTATCTGCTGCCGAAGCAGATGAAGCAGAACGGCCTGAAGGACGACGAGCTCAAGGTGTCGGAGGCGACGTTGCTCGACATCATTCGCTACTACACGCGCGAAGCGGGCGTGCGTAATCTCGAGCGCGAAATTTCGAAGATCTGCCGCAAGTCGGTTAAGCAATTGCTGGCGAAGCCCGACACGAAAGTCGTAAACGTCACGCCGAAAAATCTGAACAAGTATCTCGGCGTGCGGCGCTTCCGTTACGGGCGGGCGGAAGAGCAGGATCATGTCGGTCAGGTCACCGGGCTTGCCTGGACGGAAGTCGGCGGCGAATTGCTGACGATCGAAGCCGCGGTCGTCCCCGGCAAAGGCAAGCTCACGCACACCGGCCAGCTTGGCGAAGTCATGCAGGAATCGATTCAGGCGGCGATGACCGTCGTGCGCAGCCGCGCCAACGTGCTCGGCCTGGATCCGGATTTCTACCAGAAGGCCGACGTGCACATTCACGTGCCCGAAGGCGCGACGCCCAAGGATGGTCCGAGCGCGGGCATCGGCATGTGCACGGCGCTCGTGTCGGCGCTGACGAAAGTCGCCAGTGCGCTCCGACGTCGCGATGACGGGCGAGATCACCTTGCGCGGACAGGTGCTGCCGATCGGCGGGCTCAAGGAAAAACTGCTCGCAGCGCATCGCGGCGGCATCCGCACCGTGCTGATTCCGGACGACAACACCAAGGATCTCGCGGAGATCCCGCAGAACATCAAGGACAGCCTGGAGATCAAGCCGGTCAAGTGGATCGACGAAGTGTTGCAGGTAGCGCTCAAACACATGCCGGCGCCGATCGCCGCCGGCTCCGACTCGTCGCGCGGCAACGACAAGCCGCGCGCGCGCCGTGTTGCAAAGCGCGCGTCGAAGCAGGTGCGGGCGCATTGACGCAGCTGAACGACGGTCACGGTCGACGCGGACGGTGAAGATCGAATTTCTTTCGATCGTCCGCCTGCCGCCGTGCGCTCACCGGTCGCACTTTCCAGTTGACCCTCTCTTCGAGCGCGCTGCTATAACGCGCCCCCGCTGCCGCTGCAGGCGCAGCATCAATAAAAGAAGGAAGCCGCCACATGAACAAAGCCGAACTGATCGACGCCGTGACGGCGCAGACGGGCCTGCAGAAGGCTGACGCGACGCGCGCCGTCGACGCCGTTTTCGATTCCATTACCGCGGCGCTCAAGGCGGGCGACTCGGTAGCGCTCTCGGCTTTGGCACGTTCGTCGTGAAAGCCCGGGCCGCGCGTGCCGGTCGCAATCCGCGCACCGGCGAAACGATCGAAATCGCCGCGAGCAAAGTGCCCGGCTTCAAAGCTGGCAAGGCCCTGAAGGATGCTGTAAATTAGCGCGCCTTCGAAGGGCCAGTCAGCGCCTGCGCTCCTCCAGTGATTTCAGCCGTGAGTGGAGCGTAATGCACTCGGAAGAAGTCTCCGACGAGATGTCCGACGACAGTTCGTGCAGTCGCTGCGACTGACGCTGCGTCGGCTAATAACACAGGGTGCTTAGCTCAGCGGTAGAGCGTCGCCCTTACAAGGCGAATGTCGTGGGTTCGATCCCCTCAGCACCCACCACGCCTTTTGTGCAGTACATCTCAGCAGGTTCAAGCGCGGAGCGGTAGTTCAGCTGGTTAGAATACCGGCCTGTCACGCCGGGGGTCGCGGGTTCGAGTCCCGTCCGCTCCGCCATTTTCTTCAGAATGCGAATCGTGATTCGGTGAGTCGTGAGTCGGACAGAGACGTGCGAAGTGACGCACTCCTGATCGTCTTGCCGGCTCACGAATCACGAATCACGACTCACCGTCCTCGCACCATGCTGCAAACAATACGCGACAAAATCACCGGCTGGGTCGCCGCGCTCTTTCTCGGCGCCATCGCCGTCGTGTTCATCTTCTGGGGCATCGATTTCAGTCGCGGCGCCGCGATTACGCCGCCAAGGTCGACGGCGAGCGTATCCCGATTGAAACCGTGCAGCGCGCATGGCAGCAACGCCAGTCGCAATTGCAGCAGATGCTGCGGGACGAACTGCCGACCGAGATGGTCAAGTCGCAGCAGACCGCGCTCCTCGATCAGTTCGTTCGCCAGACGCTGCTGACGCAACGCGCCGAGGAGTTCGGCTACCGCGTGAGCGACGAGCGCTCGCGAAGCGCGTCATGGAATTTCCGCAGTTCCAGGTCGACGGCAAGTTCTCGAAGGATCGCTACAACGCACTGTTGCGCTCGAGCGGCCTGAGCGAAGCGCAATTCGAGGCCGAGCTGAAGACCGAGCCGCTCATCGAGCAGCTGCAGAACGGCGTCGTCGATTCGGCGTTCGTGACGCCGC
The DNA here is from genome assembly GCA_963723505.1 of uncultured Gammaproteobacteria bacterium. Taxonomy (GTDB): domain Bacteria; phylum Pseudomonadota; class Gammaproteobacteria; order Steroidobacterales; family Steroidobacteraceae; genus Steroidobacter. Next base: position 1,125 of record CAVRQU010000003.1, on the reverse strand, counting down.
ACGAGCTCGATCGTCGCTACGCGCTCGAGAAGCAGGAGCGCGAAGTCGACTACGCGCTCATTCGCGGCGAGCGAGTTCGCCGCATCGATCGCGGTGACGGACGAGCAGATCCAGAAGTGGTACGACGAGCACAAGTCGCACTATCTGCTGCCTGAGACGGTCGACCTTCAGTACCTCGAGCTCACGCGCGCGCAGGCGGAAGCCGGCGTGACCGTGACGGAAGAGGGCCTGAAGGATTACTACGAGCAGAACAAGGAACGCTTCGAGTCGCCAGAGCGCCGCCGTGCGCGACACATCCTGATCACCGCCGGAGAAGGCGTGGACGACGCGGCGGCGCAGAAAAAGGCGGACGGAACTGGCGGCGAAGGCGAAAGGCGGCGCTGATTTCGCCGCAACTCGCCAAGGAGAATTCAAGGATCCGGATCGGCGCAGCAGGGCGGCGATCTCGGTTGGGCGGAGAGCGGATGTTCGTCGGCCCGTTCGAGGAAGCGCTCTTCGCGAATGTCGCCCGGCGAGATCCGCGGGACCGGTCAAAACGCAGTTCGGCTATCACGTGCTGCAGTCTGCGAGGAAATCGAGGCGGGTCAAGCTGAAGAGCTTCGAGGACGCGCGTGCCGAACTCGAAGACGAGTACCGCAAGGAGCGCGCGCAAACGATTTTCTACGATGAATCGCAGAAGCTCGCCGACACGGCGTTCGCGAGCTCTGACCGAGCTCGATTCGGTGGCGAAGACGATGGACCTGCCGCTCAAGACCGTCAACGGATTCACGCGCGAAGGCGGCGGAGAATTGGGTCAGGACCGCGAGCGTCATCGATGCGGCCTTCAGCGACGAGGTGCTGGAGCGTCGCGAGAACAGTCCGCTGGTCACGGTCGGCGAAGATCGTGCGCTCGTGCTGCGTGTGACTGAGCACAAGGCCGCGGAGCCGCGGCCGTTGGCCGACGTCCGGGCGCAGATCGAATCGCAGCTGAGAATGCAGGGCGCCCGCGACGCCGCAGCGAAGAAAGGGGCGGATGCGGTTTCCCGACTGCAGAAGGGCGAGCCGTGGAAAGACGTCGTCGCGTCCATGGGGCTGAGCGCCGTTGGCCCGCGACTGATCGCTCGCGATGACTCGGTCGCGCCGGAC
>CAVRQU010000002.1:0-18722 GCA_963723505.1 uncultured Gammaproteobacteria bacterium | reverse complement strand
CGCACGAATACGAAGATCGGGATCGCGAACAACGCCCACCAGACGGCGACCGTCACGAACGAAGCCTTACCGCTGCGGACGCATCGGCGAGCCCGAAAACGGCCGGGTTCGACGTCATCCACACATTGATTGCGAGCAACACGCCGCCGCCGAGATAGCCGATCGCATAGCCGAACCCCGAAATGGAATCGAGACGATCGCGCGGGGCGACATCGATCAGCAGCGAATCGTAAAAAATGATGCCGCCCCAGAATCCCACCGATCCGAGGAGCGAACAGCACGGCGCCCGCTCCATTCGCCCTGATCGCACTACAGCCCCGCCGTACCGACGACGCCGAGAATCGTGAACGCGAGCAGAAATGCAGCGGCGCCGCCGCGATCCCCGAGCACTCCGAGCAAAGGCGCCGTCAACGCGAGCACGAAGCTCGCCGCGCCGTTCGCGAAAGCGAGCCAAGAGGTACTCTCGGTCACCGAGACGTCCGCGCTCCAGTACTGTTTGAAGAACACGGGAAAGAAGACGACCATGACGGTCGTGGCGAACGCCGAGTTCGCCCAATCATAGGCGCCCACGCGACGACTTGCTTCGTGAGCAGCGGCGATTTCATAGGAACAGGACCTGACGAGACCGCAAAGAACGCAAAGATGAACGGTCGAGAACGAGGTAACAGCCGGCGGCGCAAGCTAGCGTATCTGCCGGGTTACTAGCGCACCTTCTTTTCTTATTGCGTTCTTTGCGTTTGCGGCTTCTCTTCGCAGTGCCTACGCCTCAGCCGCGGCGGCGAGATGCTCGCGGGTTTCGCGGAAATCGAGGTCAGGCCAGCGCTCGAGCGTGAGCTGGAGATTAACTCGCGTCGGCGCAAGGTAGACCAGCGCGCCTGAGTGATCTACGGCGAGATTGTCGTAGGCTTTGGCGCGGAATTCCTCGAGCTTCTTTGCGTCCTTCGCATACACCCAGCGCGCGGTGTACACGTTCACGTTGTCGAACGCGGCCTGCACGCTGTACTCGTCCTGCAGACGAAAGGCGACCACGTCGAACTGGAGCTGACCGACAGCGCCGAGAATCAGATCGTTGTTGCGCAGGGGACGGAACACCTGCGTAGCGCCCTCCTCGCACAACTGATCGAGCCCCTTCTGCAGCGCCTTCATGCGCAGCGGATCGCGCAGCACGACGCGGCGGAACATTTCGGGCGCGAAGTTCGGGATGCCGGTGAACATCAGCGACTCGCCTTCGGTGAAGGTGTCGCCGATGTTGATCGTGCCGTGGTTGTGCAGGCCGAGAATGTCGCCCGCGTAAGCTTCGTCGGTGTGCTGGCGATCGGAGGCGAGAAAGGTCAGCGCATCGTTGACGCGCATTTCCTTGCCGAGCCGCACGTGAAACAAGCGCATGCCTTTCAGATAGCGCCCCGAGCAGATGCGCATGAACGCGATCCGGTCGCGATGGCCCGGATCCATGTTCGCCTGAATCTTGAACACGAAGCCGCTCAGCTTCTCTTCGAGGGGCTGCACCTCGCGGCCGCGTCGTCTCGCGCGGCATCGGACCGGGCGCGTGAGTCACGAACGCCGACAGCAGCTCAGTCACGCCGAAGTTGTTGATGGCCGAGCCGAAAAACACCGGCGTCTGCCGGCCTGCGAGATACTCCCGGGTCGAACGCAGGCGCCGCGCCGCGCACGAGTTCGATTTCATCGCGGAACGCCTGCGCGCGATCGCCCAGGAAGTCCGCCGGCCGCATCGCTCGACAGCCGATCGATCGTCGCATGCGTGCCTGCGCGCCCCTTCTCGGCAGGTTGATAGATGTAGATGCGGTCCTCGAGCAGGTGGTAGACGCCCTTCAGCTCCCGGCCCATGCCGATCGGCCACGTCACGGGCGCGCACGAGATCTTCAGCACTTTCTCGATTTCATCGAGCAGCTCCATCGGCTCGCGGCCTTCGCGATCGAGCTTGTTGATGAACGTCATGATCGGGGTGTCGCGCAGCCGGCAAACCTCCATGAGTTTGATCGTCCGCTCCTCGACGCCCTTCGCGCAGTCGATGACCATCAGCGCCGAGTCCACCGCGGTGAGAGTGCGATAGGTGTCCTCGGAAAAATCCTCGTGGCCCGGCGTGTCGAGCAGATTCACCATGCGCCCGTCGTAGGGAAACTGCATTACCGAGGACGTCACCGAGATGCCGCGCTGCTGCTCGAGCGCCATCCAGTCCGAGGTCGCGTGCCGCGCCGCCTTGCGGCCCTTCACGGAGCCCGCGAGTTGTATCGCGCCGCCGAACAGCAGCAGCTTTTCGGTTAGCGTGGTCTTGCCTGCGTCCGGATGCGAAATGATCGCGAACGTGCGGCGACGGCAGATTTCGGAGGCGATGGCGGACATCAGCTGGTCGGTCGGAAGTTGCGGGCGCGCGATTGTAGCGGCGCCGCGGCAGGCGCGTAAGGACGTCTGGACGTAGTAAAAGCGGTTGACAGTTGGCGGTTGACGGCCAGAAGACGTGCGAGAACTGTGGCGCCGGCTGGCAGGCGCAAAAGTGATCACATGGCTACACGCTTACACGTCCACACGTCTCCTCTGACCGTCAACTCACGGTCAACGGTCAACCGTCTACGTCCTCCCGCCCTCTGGGGGAAGCGTCAGCTTGTAGACCCAGGCGTCCTCGCGCCCCACGTTAGCCTGGTAGTAGGCCCTGCGCACGCCGACGCGTGTGAACCCGAGGCTTTCATAGAGGCGAATCGCCGTCGGATTCGACGGCCTCACCTCAAGAAAGACGTCCTGCATCTGGGCGGCGCGCGCGCGCTCGAGCAGAAAATCCATCAGACGCCGCCCGACCCCCGCACCGCGCAGGTCCTGCCGAACGCAGACGTTCAGGACGTGCGCCTCGCCTGCGCCGTAAGACATGATGCCGTAGCCCGCCACCTCGCCCGCCGATTCGACGACCCGGCACAGGTAGCCGACGCGGATGCAATCGCGGAACACACCTTCGCTCCAGGGAAACTGATACGAGCCCCGCTCGACCGAAACGACCGCAGGCACGTCCGCCAGCGTCATCGGGCGAAACCGCACTGAATCGAACAGGGGGCTGCGATCCAGTTCCGCGCTCACGTCCGCCCGTCCTCCTGCAACCCGGCGAATGTGCGCATCGCGAGCATGAGATCCGCCCAGGCCTTGCGCTTTTCGACCGGACTGCGCAGCAGATAGGCGGGATGATAAGTCACGACCATGGGGCGGTCCGCGGCGATGCGATGCACTACGCCCCGCAGTTTACCGATCGGGTCCGTCGTCTCCAGCAGGGTTTGTGCTGCTATCCGGCCGACGCACAGCAAGAGCGTGGGATTGACGAGTTCGATCTGTCGGTACAGGTACGGCAGGCAGGCCCGCACTTCCTCAGGCCGCGGGTCGCGGTTGTGCGGCGGCCGAGACTTGAGAATGTTTGCGATGAACACCTGCTCACGCGCAAGACCCATCGCTCTGAGCATCGAGTTCAGCAACTGGCCCGCCCGACCGACGAACGGCTCGCCCTGCCGGTCCTCATCCATGCCCGGCGCCTCGCCGATGACCATCCACCGCGCGGCGCGGTCCCCGACGCCGAATACAGACTGAGTTCGAGTGGCATGCAGGGTGCACAGTGTGCACTTGCGGACAGCGGCTGCGAGATCGTCCCAACCCATCTGCGCGAGGCTGGAGTCCCCGGGCTCGATGCCGGAAGCTGACGGCTCGGCTGCGGCTTGCGTTCTTACAGCCACGTCCGGAGCGCCGGAGACCGAGCTGGTTGCTGCGCGGCGAGTCCAGACATCGATATCGAGCGCATTCAGGTAGGCGAGGCGACGGGAGTCCATGAGGAGAAGCGGGTGGCGGTTAGCGGTTAGCGGTTGGTTCAGAACGCGAAGCGCGTACTGCCCATGAAGTATGGATCTATTCTGCCGTCTTTCTGGCTAGGCTAACCGCCACCGCTAACCGCTTCCATCCGTCGCTATCCGCTTCCTCTTCGTCGTCTTGCGCCAGACCCAGAAAAGCGGCGCTGAGACCGCGTACGCGGCGAACAGACCGAACAGCGACTCGGGGCTCAACGACACGATCACATAGATGAGCGGAATGATGACGGCGTACACCCAGGGGATCCGACCGCGCGTGTTCAGCTCCTTACCGCTCCAGTAGGAGAACTTGCTGACCATCAGCGCGCCGATGACCACGGTGATCGTGAAGCCGAGCACGAGCGCCGGCAGACCCGTGACGCCGAAGTCGCTCACGAGCCAGATGAAACTCGCTACGGTCGCGGCCGCAGACGGACTCGGCAAGCCTTCGAAGTATTTCTTGTCCGCCATGGCCGACCGGGCATTGAAACGTGCGAGCCGCAATGCGGCCGCCACCGCGTAGAAGAACGCGGCCAGCCAGCCGAAGCGAAACCAGAACCTCCCGTACTCGGCGATGTGCTCGACGCCCCATTGATACACAACGATCGCTGGCGCGACGCCGAAGGCGACCATATCGCAGAGGCTGTCGTACTCCTTGCCGAAGTCGCTTTGCGTGTTCGTCCAGCGCGCGACGCGTCCGTCCAGGCCGTCGAACAGCATGGCGACGAACACGGCGATGCCTGCCCGGGAGAAGTTGCCGTCGATCGCGGCGACGATCGCATAGAAGCCGCCGAACAACGTGCCCGTCGTCAACAGGTTGGGCAGCCAGTACACCCCGCGGCCTGGACTGACCGCTGACGACTCCCTCTGATTTTCGTGTTCTGCGCTCATGGTGCGAAGCAGATGGATTCAGCAAACAACTGCGCCATCGCGCAGGAGGTTCCCCGACGGACGCGCCGGAACGCGCCGCGGCGCATGATAGGGTGCGGCCGCGACGACGCCAACCAGAGCGGGCGTGTTGCCCGCGTGTGATGCAGGTCGTTGCGCAGGAAGGCGCTGCAAATCACGATTCGTCGCGCCGCCGACCGCCCCCACAATGAATCTTCTGCGCATCCTATTCCTGCTGTTGTGCCTTGCCTGCGGGTCCGCCTTTGCGGACCGGCAGCAGGACCCGCAACTCGGCAAATTGCTCGAACAGGCGTTGAACGCCGGCGAGTGTTTCGACGACAAGTTCGAGGAGCAGGTCTGGCTGGCGACCATGGAGCCGAAACTGACCATGGCCGTCAAGGACGTGAAGGAGCGCGCCGACATCCTGCACCACGTGTACTGCGAAGCTCGTCGCCTGAAGCTCCCTCCCGGACTCGTGATGGCGGTCATCGACGTCGAGAGCCGGTTTGATCGCTGGGCGGTGTCTTCGGCAGGCGCGGTGGGCCTCATGCAGATCATGCCGTTCTGGCCGCGCGAGCTCGGCATGACGAATCATGAGCTGGTGCGAATTCCGCAAAACGTTCGCATGGGCTGCACGATCCTCAAGTTCTATCTGGATCGCGAAAAGGGCGACTACGGCAAGGCTCTGGCCCGCTACAACGGCAGCGTCGGCCGGCGCAACTACTCCGATCTCGTGCTCACACGACTCGCGAATCGCTGGCAGTACCGCTGAAGAAGCGATTCGTACGGTTGCGTGGCATGGAAAAAGCGCTCGCCGCGCCTTAACCGGCATGCTCGCGAAGGCGGGCTCCATCGCGTCGAATGCCTCCACCAACCACCAATCACTAATCGCCAACCGCTAGCGAGCAGCAAACCCCGCCGGTTCCGGGCCGAGCTCGTGCAGTTCGATTTCGTGCACCTCGACACCGGTCACATGGGCCGCGGGCGGGCCGCGCCAGAGCCAGTCGATCAAGGCGTGCACGGCGGCGGGTTCGCCGACGATCAGCACGTCCACGCGCCCGTCAGCCAGATTGCGCGCGTAACCACGACACCCGAGCTCGAGTGCTTTTTCGCGCGTCGACGCGCGATAGAACACGCCCTGCACCCGACCCGCCACGAAGCACCGTCGCGCGATCGTCGTCGACCGATCCTGCATAAGCTGAACTCGAGGAGGCGGCCGCCGCGGGACCGCCGCGAAAGACCGTCGTAGCAACGCCTGCCTAGCTTGCCCCGTTCCCGCTGGGGGATTGGACCGCGTCGAGCGCTTCGACCGCCTTGCCGCGCGCCGCAATTGCGTCGCGCCGGGCGTCGCGATACGCGCGCCGCTGCAGGTTGTCCTGCGCCCGGTCGAGGAGCGCCTGCGCCTCGTTCAGCGTTTGCGGCGCGGTCTTGTCGGCGCCTGCGTCCCGCGCCGCCTGGATGGCTTGTCGTGCATTGCTCATCTCCTGCACCGGGGCGCCGGCGCACGCGATCAGGCCCATGCTCAACAGCATGAGACCCGGCAGCACGCGAACCAGAAAGGAAGAGGAATGAGTCATGATGGATTTTTCAATCGACCGTAGCAATCGAAACCTACACCGTCAAGACACGCCTGAATACAATGCGGGCCGCTGAATCACGCCTGCTGCGTTGCATCCGTCCCACAACGAAAACGCCTGCGTGAGAATTCCGGGAGTGTTGCCGCACATGGCTGAGATACTAGTCCTGTTTTATTCACGCAAAGGCAGCACGGCGGAGCTCGCGCGGCAAGTATGCCGCGGGGTTGAGTCGGTGAGCGGCGCCCACGCGCGACTGCGCACAGTTCCGCAAGTGACCGCCGTCGTCGAGCAGACGCAGCCGCCCGTTCCCGTGGACGGCCCCCCTTATGCGACGCACGACGACCTGCGCGAATGCGATGGATTGGTGCTCGGCAGCCCCACCCGCTTCGGCAACATGGCGGCGCCGCTGAAACATTTTCTCGACGGCACCAGTGCGTTGTGGGTCAGCGGCGCGCTCGCCGGCAAGCCCGCCGCGGTGTTCACCTCCACGCAGACCATGCATGGCGGACAGGAAACGACGCTCGTTTCGATGATGCTGCCGCTGTTGCATCACGGCATGTTGATCGTCGGACTTCCTTACACCGAAGCCGCGCTGAATGAGACGATCACGGGCGGTTCGCCCTACGGAGCGAGTCATGTCGCCGGCGCTGAGGCGCACTCGAAATTGTCCGAAGACGAGCGCACATTGGCGTCGCGTCTGGGCCGACGCGTCGCGGAACTGGCGGTCAGGCTGCGCTCCTGAACGCTCCAGCGCAGTCACGGATGCGGGTCCTTGAAGTTCGCCTGCAGCGTACGGCGGTCGGCCTCACTCTCGCGTTGATCGCCTTCGTCGCCGCCTGGTTTTTGTCCGGGCGCTGGTCACCTGAGCGCGTTCTGATGGCCGTCGCGGCGACAGCGCCGCTGTGGATCGCACTCCCACACCTGCTCCGCGGCGTGCGACGCACTTTTGCATTGATGACGCTTGCGACAATCCCATACCTCGTGCTCGCGCTCACCGAGGCGATCGCGGATCCCACGGCGCGCGCATGGGCCGGTGTGTGCCTGATCGTCGGCTTCGCGTTGTTTGTCGTCCAGATCGCCTATCTCAGAGTCACTCGCTGAAGGAAATAGGCTGGGGGCTGGAGGCTGGAGGTAGATCCGAACAGCGTTGGCTCACCTCTTCTCTGAGTTCTACCCCCAGCCCCCAGCCCCCAGCCTCCAGCCTAGTTCTTCCTGCGCTCGATGACGTCGCGGACGAACGGCACGGTCAGCCGTCGTTGCGCTACGAGGGAGGCTTCGTCGAGTTCATCGAGAAAGGCACAGAGGGCGGCCATATTTCGCGGCAGGCGGCGCAGCAGAAACTGAGCCGCCTCATCGGGCAACTCGACGCCGCGTAGTCGCGCGCGCAATTGCAGCGCGGCGATCTGTTCCTGTTCATCGAGAGGCTGCAGCGTCATGACGAGGCCGCCGTTCAGCCGTGACGCCAGATCGGGCAGTCTGAATGCAGCCGCCGCCGGCGGAGCGGCGCCGGCCGCGACGAGCCGCCCGCCGTGCTCGTCCAGTTCCTGATGCAAACGGAACAACGCGCGCTCCCAGTCATCGCGTCCGGCGATGACCTGTGCATCATCGATGCACACGAGTGCGAATTCGCCGTAGCCCGACAGCAGCTCCGCACTCACGTCCGACGCTTCGAGCATCGGAAAATAGGCTGCGAAATCGCCGGGCTGACTCCCGGCCGCGCAGAGGGCCTGCAAGAGATGGGTCTTGCCGACCCCCGCCGCACCGTGCAACCAGACGCACGTGGGCGCCCGACCCCTCGGCAGCGAGAGCAAGGCGTCGATGACCGGTTGGTTGCGGCCGCCGAAGAAACTCGCGAACACAGAAGTGTCGCGCAGGCGAACGCCGAGCGGGAGCTGGTGCGCTTTCATCGATCCGGGATCACGCAGACAAGCGACGTTGCCGGCTCGCCTGCATCGCTCTGCGCGAATAAGTGAGGACGTAGTCGAGACCGCTGACGATGGTGGTCACGAACACCAGGGCGCCGAGCGTGGCGACCAGGATCTGCGGCGTTTGCTTCGCCGCATGGGCGGCGACGACGAGCAGCAGATACAGAATCTGACAGAGCGTGTTCAGCTTGCTGATTGGAGTGGGATGCCCGTGCGGATCGCCAAAAAGGATCTTGTAGGCGATCGCGCCGGCGGTAATGACTATGTCGCGGCCGACAGCTGCGATCGCAAGCCAGAGCGGAACCAGCCCCAGCGCGCCGAGTGTGATGAATACGCCGACGAGCAGAATCTTGTCCGCCAGGGGATCGAGAACCTTGCCCAACTCCGAGGTCCAGCCGCAGCGCTTGGCGAGGAACCCATCGAGACCGTCGGTCGCGGCCGCGAAGCCAAAGAGAAAGAGCGTCGACTGATACTCGCCGCGCGTGAGCAACCATGCGACCGGCGCAACCAGCAACATGCGCAGCACGCACAGGGCGTTCGGAATGTGCCGCATGCTAGGCATCCTGTGATCTGCCGCCCTTCGAGCGAAGCGGCAGCTCCGGTATGCCTCGTCTTTCGGAAGACCGGGCTGGAGGCTGAGGGCGGAGGGCTGGAGGTAGAGCGTCGCTGCCTTTTCTGCCCGCAGTCTCCAGCCTCCGGTCTCCAGCCAATTTCCACGCGTGGGCGTCGGGTAGACCGCTCAATCGGCTCTTCCCTGGCGAATCTCGGCATGGACGCCCTCCGAGGACGTCAGCATGTTTTTCCATCCGCGTCTTGAAAACGTCAGCATGTTCTTCCATCCGCGTCTTTCAACCGGTTGCATCCTGGAAGCTCAGGGTAGTCGGCCTGGCATAGCCTCCCTAGGGTTGATACCGGAAAGACAGGCGCGTGTCCGCCGTCGCCGACTCCGGGCTCGGCTCGGTTAGCGGCGCCAGTCTGTTGTCGAGGGCGATCGCCCGCCGCAATGTCACGGCGTCGCCCCGTACGGCAAGACGAAAGCGCAGCGTGTCGCCCGCGACCTGCTCGACCGCAACGCCGCGCACCAGCGTCATGGATTCCAGGTAGTTCAGCGTCGACGCGTAAGCGTTGAGATCGACGATGCCGCTCACTTCAACAGTGACGTCGCCGAGCGCTGAGCCGGTGGTCGCAAACAAGCGCGCGAAAACGTCGGCTGCGAGGTGAACGCCGTCGCCCAGTCCGCCGACGGTTTCCGCGGCCCCGTCGGCGGAAACGAGCGTCCAGCGCACGGTTCCGCCGCGAACATGGCCAACGAGCGCCGCGTTCGCTCCATGACGCTGCGCTGTCTGCAGCAACTGCGCGGTCGACGCTGCGACGTCGCCGCCTGCGTCGACTTGAACCTGGCTGTCCATAGTCGCCCAGATCAGCGGGAGGCCGCGCTCACGCGCGACCCTCGAAATCGCTTCACGGTCGCTCGCTGGCGCCTCCGCACTGACCAGGCGGTCGCCGCCGCCTGCGCCCTCCGTACCAAGCAAGACCAATGTCGCCGGCCGCTCCCGGCCCCAGATCGGCAGCCCGGCGTCGGAGAGCAGTCGATCGACCGAGACGCTGTCGAAGCCGACTTCCAGAACATTGTCGGCGGTGAAGCCGAAGCGCTGCACGTACTTGCGAGGGTTGTTGAGTTCCGCGCCAAGGCGCATCGGGGCGTCCCGCTGGCCGCTGACGCGGACAACGACCGTCTGCAGCGCATCTACGAACGCAGCGTCGCGCGAGCCGCCGACGGGTTGCGCGGTCTCATAGAGATCAGGAACGGTGACGGCGTGCGCCGCGACGGCGGCGAACGTCGACAACAACGCAAGAGCGGCATTTTTCCAGCAACGCAGAGTCATACGCGCAAGTAGTCGAGGCCAGGCAATTCGAGTGCGATGCTTCTCGCATCGGGCGTGTAAAATAACACAGGCCATTTCCCCGGAAGGCCGTATGCCGCCCACCACGCCGATCACCTACAAAGACGCTGGCGTCGATATCGAAGCCGGCGATGAACTCGTCGAACGCATCAAGCCCGCGGTGAAGCGCTCGCTGCGGCCCGAAGTGCTCGGGGGCCTCGGCGGCTTCGGCGCGCTGTTTGAAGTCCCGATCGATCGCTATCGCAGACCCGTGCTCGTCTCCGGGACCGACGGCGTTGGCACGAAACTGCGTCTCGCCATCGAAACCGGACGCCATGACACGATCGGTGTGGATCTGGTCGCGATGTGCGCGAATGACGTCGTCGTACAGGGCGCCGAGCCCCTCTTTTTTCTCGACTACTACGCGACCGGAAAGCTCAGCGTCGACGTCGCGGAGTCCGTCATCAAGGGCATCGTCGAAGGCTGTGTGCAGGCGGGCGCTGCGTTGATCGGCGGCGAGACAGCGGAAATGCCGGGCATGTACGCGGAAGGCGACTATGACCTCGCCGGATTTTGCGTCGGCGTCGTCGAGAAGGACGCCATCATCGACGGCGGCCGCACACGACCGGGCGACGTCGTCATCGGGCTGCCCTCTTCCGGGCCGCACTCAAACGGCTATTCGCTGATCCGCAAGCTGATCAAGAGTGCAAAAGCGACGCCGAAGACGAAACTGGACGGCGGGCTGCTCTACGACGCTCTGCTTGCGCCGACGCGCATTTACGTGAAACCGCTCCTCGCGCTCGCGAAAGAAATTCCCGTGCGCAGCTTCGCGCACATCACCGGCGGCGGGCTCACGGAGAACCTGCCGCGCGTGCTTCCTGCAGGACTCGAAGTCGTTCTGAGCGCGCAGACGTGGCGACGTGCGCCGGTGTTCGACTGGCTGCAGGACGCAGGCGCGATCGCGGACGCGGAGATGTATCGCACCTTCAACTGCGGCGTGGGCATGACCGTATGCGTCGCAGCCGAACATGCCGACAAGGCGCTGAAGAGTCTGCACGCGCACGGCGAACAACCGGTCGTCATCGGGGAAGTTCGTCGCGGCGACGGCGGCGTCATCATCCGCGGATGACCCATCTGTCGATCGCCCAGCCGGCGCGCCTGCCGGTCGCCGTCCTGATCTCAGGCCGCGGCAGCAATATGCGCGCGATCGCAGAACGCGCCGCCGGCGGCGAATTGCCGGTGGATGTCCGCGTCGTGGTAAGCGATCAGCCGCAGGCGGCCGGACTGGCCGTCGCCGCCGCGCTGCACCTTCCAACTCAGACTCTGTCGCCGCGCGGGTTTCCGGACCGGGCGGCGTACGACGCTGCGCTCGTGCAACTGCTGTTGCAACATGAGCCTGCGCTCATCGTGCTCGCGGGCTTCATGCGAATTCTCTCCCCGGGCTTCATCGACGCATTCGCGGGCCGCATACTGAACGTGCACCCTTCCCTCCTGCCAAAATATCGCGGATTGCACACCCATCGCAGAGCGCTGGAGGCCGGCGAGGCGACGCATGGGGTGAGCGTGCATTTCGTTACTACGGAACTCGACGGCGGACCGGTCATTGTTCAGTCGCTGGTCGACGTGCGGCCGGACGATACGGAAGCAAGCCTTTCAGCGCGAGTTCAGCAGCAGGAACACAGGATCTATCCGCAAGCGATCGACTGGTTCGCGCGCGGCCGGCTGCAACTGCGCAACGATCAGGTGTGGCTGGACGGTCGACTTCTTGACGGACCGGTCATCGTAGATGCGAGAAATACGGGAGGCTGAGAGCGTGCGCGCCAGAGCGACGATGTTGCTGACGATGATGTCGATCGCGATGTCGTCCGCCGCGGTCGCGCGCGCGCAGGCGCCCGCACCGCGGCCCTTCGTCGCCGAGTACCAGGTCACGTACCGCGGGTTGAACGCCGGCGCGCTCGCGTTCCAGTTTGCGCAGGACGCCGCGAATGGCCGGTACGCGTTTGAGACCCGCGCGGATCCGAGCGCGCTCGCCCGTCTGGTCGTCAGCAGCGCCGCAAACGAACGCAGCATCATCGAGATCAACGCCGACGGCGTGCGGCCGCTGGAGTGGCGTCTCGATGACGGCAAATCGGGCGACAAAGGCGACGGCTTTCTGCAATTCGATTGGACGCAGGGCGCGGCGACCGGACGGATCGAAGGCGAAGAGGTCCGCATCCCGACGGAGCCGAAACTGCAGGATCGCCTTTCGATCCAGATCGCGGTGTCGACTGCTCTGTTGGCCGGCCAGGAACCCGGAGAGATTCCGCTGATCGACGACAACCGGATCAAGCGCTACACCTACACCCGCAAGGAGCGCACGGTGCTGGACTCGAAGCTGGGCCCCATCGACGCGGTGATCTACGAGAGCACGCGGCCCGGATCGAGTCGGGTATCGCGCATGTGGCTCGCGCCCCAGTTCGACTATGCGCCCGTGCGCGCCGAGCAGATTCGCAAGGGAAAGCTCGAGACGGTGATGGTGCTCACTAAATGGGAAGCGACCGGTGGTCAGGAAGTGACTAGTGACTAGTGACAGTCAGAAGGGGATCGAGGCTCCTTCGGACATCCGCGGCTTGACGCCTCACCATGCGGCAGACGGTGGGCGCAACACCTCTTTTTCATGACCATTCACCATTCACCAGTCACTAGTCATCGTCAGGCTTTGGGCAGCGTGACGCCCCGCTGTCCCTGATACTTGCCTCCGCGATCCTTGTATGAGGTCTCGCAGACCTCATCCGACTCCAGAAACAGCATTTGCGCCACGCCCTCGTTCGCGTAGATCTTCGCGGGCAGCGGCGTCGTATTCGAGAACTCGAGCGTCACGTGGCCTTCCCATTCCGGCTCGAGCGGCGTGACGTTCACGATGATCCCGCAGCGCGCATAGGTCGACTTGCCCAGACAGATGGTCAGCACGTTGCGCGGGATGCGGAAGTACTCCACCGTACGAGCGAGCGCAAAAGAGTTCGGCGGAATGATGCAGACCTCCGCAGTCAGGTCGACGAAGTTGCCGGATTCGAAATTCTTGGGATCGACGATCGTCGAATTGATGTTCGTGAAGATCTTGAACTCGTTTGCGCAGCGCACGTCGTAGCCGTAGCTCGACGTGCCGAACGAAATGATCCTACCGCCATTGGCGACCCGGACCTGCCCCGACTCGAACGGCTCGATCATCCCCTGCTCGGCCATGCGACGGATCCAGCGGTCGGACTTGATGCTCATATCTGATGGGTTGCCCGTTGTGATTTGTGGGTTGTGAGTCGTGAATCGAGAGTGGTCGGCGGCGGCGCGTCAGGGTCCGTTCCCGACGGACAACTGTCAACGGTCAACCGACAACGTGCTTCAGGTGTCTTCCACGCTGATCGTCGGAAAGGCCTGGCCCGGCGCCTGCGCCGTACGGGCAAGTCGGGCGGCCGTGCGGCGCGCGAAGTCGATGTAGGCGCGCCCGAGCGCGCTGTCCGGCTCTGCGACGACGGTCGGCTTGCCTCCGTCCGCCTGCTCCCGGATACGGATGTCGAGCGGCAACTCGCCCAGCAGATCCACGCCATATTGCTGCGCCATGCGCCTGCCGCCTCCCGCGCCGAAGATGTGCTCTTCGTGCCCGCACTTCGAACAGACGTGCGTGCTCATATTCTCGACGACGCCGAGCACGGGCACTTCGACCTTCTCGAACATGCGCAGACCCTTGCGGGCGTCGAGCAACGCAATATCCTGCGGCGTGGTGACGATGACTGCGCCGCTCACAGGCACGCGCTGCGACAGCGTGAGCTGCGTGTCGCCCGTGCCGGGCGGCATGTCCACGATCAGATAGTCGAGCTCGCCCCAGCGCGTCGTCTCGAGCAGCTGCACCAGAGCCTGCGTGACCATCGGCCCGCGCCAGACCATCGGCTGCTCCGCATCGATCAGAAAGCCGATCGACATGACCTTCACGCCGTACGCGAGCGGCGCGTGCATGCTCTTGCCGTCCGGGCTCGTGGGCTGCGACCCGCTCAGACCCATCATCTGCGGCTGGCTCGGACCGTAGATGTCAGCGTCGAGCAGGCCCACGGCGGCGCCGTCGTACGCGAGCGCGAGCGCCAGGTTCGCGGCGGTCGTCGACTTTCCGACGCCGCCTTTCCCCGAGGCTACCGCGATGATGTTGCGGATGTTCTGGATGGGCTGCAGATTGCGTTGCACGCTGTGCGAAACGACTCGCCAGTCGACGCGAACCGTCGCCCGCTTTGGCCAGCCGAGAGACATCAGGCGCCGCTCGAGGGCCGCCGCCAGCGCCGTCCGGTACTTATCTGCAGGAAATCCCAGGTGGATGGCGACCTCGACAGCGTCTTGAGACACGTCGACCTGAGTCACTGACCCCACGGCCCGGATCTCAACGCCAAGGGAGGCGTCGCAGTAGGCTTCCACGACTTCGCGTACGTCGGATTCGCGCTGCGAGCTCATAAGTTCCGTCGTCGGATCATCAAGGGCGATTGAGGGAAAGCCGTAGGGCCAGGTCGGGGACAAGGGCGTGAATTGTAGCGGATCGCACCGAAAACTCTTAAGGCGGATCCGCTCGTCGCAGCGCCGACCGTGGCGCGCGGCGGCCGTGGCATAATGTTTGAAACGCTCAAATGCAGACGTAAGTGTCATTTCGCTAGAGGCGCCCGACGTTTAGCCTCGCTGCGCCGGCCGGCTGTTGAACAACCGGCAGCGCTCGTGAACTGTCACCGACGAATCAACAACAGACAAGGTTCTGTAACGCACGACGCGATGGATATTGAGACGACTCGATGAGTTTTTTTTCCGATCTGAAGGCCGAGCGCCTGATCGCCGAAATCCGTGGAATAGGCGATCCGCTGCACCCGGATTCACAGAAGGCGTTTCAGAAGCTCGCCAAGATCGGGGCCGGCGCCATTCCGAAGATCCTCGACGCCCTCGCTGTCGCAGACAAGAAGGAGACGGCGTCCTACGTGGACATCCTCTCACAGCTGGTCGACAACAAGACCTTTCCGATCCTGGTCGAGGGACTGGTGGAGGGCAACGCCCGCACCGTCGCGGCCGTGAGCTGGGCGCTCTCCACGAGCCGCAACTTCAGTCCGGCGTTGCTCATCGAACTGCTGAACCGCGACGACGTCTCCAAACCCGCCGTGTTGGAAATCATTACGGCGCACAAGAATCGCTTCTCCGTCCGCGACCTGCTGCAGCACGCCTACGCCCAGGAGGCGAACGAAAAGGCGGCGCTCTTCCGGATCATCGGGGACCTCGCGGACGAGACCTCGATCCCGGAGCTCACAAGCCGCATCGAGGGCAAGGATTCCGTCGCGCGCATGCACATCATCACGATACTGTCGCGCTTCAACCGCCCGTCTGTCGCGGCGGCGATTCAGACCCAGTTGCGCGATCCGAACAAGCTGATTCGTCAGGCGGCGCTCAACGCGCTCGCCAAGATGGACGGTCCGATCGACATCGGCCCGATCTGCCAGCTGCTGCGCGATCCCGACCTGGAAGTGTCCAGCCGCGCGGTCGACGTCGTCGTGCGGGCCAAGGATCCCGATACGATGAAACATCTCATCGAGGTCCTCAAAGACGAGAATGAGTACGCGCGCCGCGCCGCTGTGGAAGTGCTGAATCATCTCGGCACGGCGAAAGACATCAAGCACCTGCTGCATGTCATCAAGGATGACGACTGGTGGGTGCGCACGCGCGCGGCCGACGCGCTTGGCAAGATCGGCGGTCCCCGCGTCGTCGACGCCGTCATCGAGCTCATTCGCGACGAGGACGAGGACGTGCGCCGCGCCGCGATCGAAATCCTCAATCAGACGAAGGACGAGCGCGCCGTGAACTTCCTGATCGAGGCGACCAAGGACAAGGACTGGTGGGTGAGCGAACGCGCCGTCGACGCGCTTGCCGAAATCGGCAGCAAGAAGGCGTTGCCCACCCTGATGGAGCTGCTGAACGCCGAAAACACGCGCTCGTTGCCTACCGTGGCGCGCGCGATCGGCAAGCTCGGCGACGGCCGCGCCATCGAATCGATGATTCGTCTGCTCGACCGCCCGGAGAAAGAGATCAAGGTCGAAGCGATGAACGCGCTCGCGCGCCTCGCCGACGACAAGCGCGCAGACAGCGTGCGCAGCTACATTCAGGCCGCGGGCTCGGCCGCCGCCGACAACACGGTGCAGCACGCCGCGTTGCGCGCGATCGAGGACATCGACAGTCGTTATTCCAGCACGGCCGTCGCCGCTCAGGCGAAGGCGGCGAAAATGGCGGAACCGGCGCGCACGCTGCTCATCGACAAGGGCGACGTCGAGGCCGTTATCCAGAAGGCCGAAGAAGCGACCGCCGCTTCCGCGAAACTCGACATCTCCACGCTGAAGTCGGGAGATGTGATCGAAGGCCGCTACAAGTTCATCGAAAAGATCGGCAAGGGCGCTTTCGGCACGGTGCTGCTGGTGGAAGACAACGTCGTCGACGAACGGCTGATCCTCAAGTTCCTGAACCCGAACGTGTCCCAGGACGAGGAGATGATGAAACGTTTCGTGCACGAACTGCGCTATTCGCGCAAGATCACGCACAGAAACGTCATTCGCATCTATGACTTCCTGTTCATGCGCGGCAATTACGCCATTTCGATGGAGTATTTTCCCTCGCACACCCTGGGCAGCGAGATCGTCAACGAGAAGCCGCTCCCGCTGCCGAAGGCGTTGCAGTACGGCATCGACCTCGCCACCGGCATGGCCGTCGCCCACCAGGCGGGCATCGTGCATCGCGACCTGAAGCCGGCGAACATCCTCATCAACAACGAAGGCCTGCTCAAGATCGTTGATTTCGGCGTGGCGGCTGCGCAGAAGGAAGGCGATACGCAGCTTACGAAGACCGGCTATGTCATCGGTTCGCCGAAGTACATGGCCCCCGAGCAGATCCTGGGCAAAAAAGTCGACGAGCGCGCCGACGTCTACAGCATCGGCGTCATCCTGTACGAGATGGTGACCGGCCAGCCCCCGTACAGCCGCGGCGATCACATGTCAGTCATGTATCAGCACGTTCAGGGCAAAGCCAAGTCGCCGCTTGAGGTGAACCCTGAGTTGCCGAGGCCGATCGCCGACATCGTCACCAAGGCCATGTCGGTCGACAAGACGAAGCGCTTCCAGAACATGGATGAGCTCAGGGACGCGCTGGACAAGGTCCGCTAGGCGCTGAGGACTGGGAGCTGGGCTGGGACTGGGTCCGGGAAGGCAGAAGACTGTACGCTCAGGCTGTGGCCAACTGATCCAGCTTTATGATTAAAGCCCGCTTCACGACAGCGCTGAGACGCCGCGCGTCCCCTACTTCCTACAGCCTACAGCCCCTAGCCCTTCCAATGGCTCGTATCGACGCATTTCTCAAGCTCGGCACCGATCAGGGGTGCTCCGATATTCATTTCGCCGTCGGGCTGCCGCCCATGCTGCGCATGCATGGCGACCTGATGCCGATCAAGTTCCGCGATTTGAGTCAGGCGGAGCTGGAAGGCTATGTCGCCGAGATCATGAGCAAACCGAACCAGGAACAGCTGCGCAAGGGTCACGACGTCGACTTCTCCTATGTTTCAGGGAACGGCGGCCGCTTCCGCGTCAACGTGTTTCGCAAGGACACCGGCGTGGGCGCAACCTTTCGCGCCATCCCGTCGGATGTGCCCACGCTCGAACGGCTCGCGCTGCCGCCGATCGTCAAGAAGCTGTGCGATCACCACCAGGGCATGATTCTCGTCACAGGCTCGACCGGCACCGGCAAGTCGACGACGCTCGCGGCGATGATCGATCACCTGAACTCGACGCGTAAGGTGAACATCGTCAGCCTCGAGGATCCCATCGAGTTCGTGCACAAGAGCAAGCAGAGCCAGATCATCCAGCGCGAGCTGAATACGCACCTGCCCTCCTTCTCTGAAGGCGTGCGGGCGGCGATGCGCGAAGACCCTGACGTCATTCTGGTCGGCGAGTTGCGCGACGCCGATACGATTCGCTGGGCGATGACCGCCGCGGAGACCGGACATCTCGTACTCGGCACGCTGCACACGACAGGCGCAGTGAAAACGATCGACCGCATCGTGGACGCGCTGCCCGCGGATGAGCGCGAACAGACGAAGAGCTTCCTGTCGCAGAGCCTGATCGCGGTGATCACCCAGGTGCTGGTCAAGACCGCCGATCAGCGCGGCCGCAAGGCGATCTGCGAGATCATGATCGTCACCCGCGCGATCGCGAAGCTCATCATGACGGATCAGACGCACCAGATTCCCACGCAATTGCAGACCGGCAAGGATCTGGGCATGCAGATGCTGGATCAGGCGTTGCTGGCGAACGTGCAGGCGAAGGAGATCGACCCCGACGATGCGTATGTGTACGCCTCGGACAAGCGCCTGTTTTCGCGCTACGTCACCGACACGAGCGTGCTGCCGAAACTCGATCTGGCGCCGGGATAAGACGCGGGGCTCGGGCGGGCCGCAGATTCCTTTCTCCTTCTGACCCGAGCCTCAAGCCCCGAGCCCCTGTAACGTTGGAGACGATGTGAGCGCAGAGCAATCCACAGCGACGAGCACAGGCGATCAATACGTTCCGCGACGTATCGATGGCTTCC
>CAVRQU010000001.1:0-731215 GCA_963723505.1 uncultured Gammaproteobacteria bacterium | reverse complement strand
CATATTCGGACCTTCAAGAAGTCGTTTAGCGGCGAGCCGCAGGCGGTGCCAGGACTACGGAATAGCGCATTCTTGCTCGCGACCCGTAAGCTGCGAGCGAACGATCAGTCTGCTGCCAGGAGGCACATCGGTCAGGTGCTGGGGACGGAAATCAAATCGCCCGTCGCTCTTGTTACAAAGTTCCCCGCCTTGATTTCCTTACCATCCGCTTCTATTTGGAAATGAAACGGCAGCACGGCCTGCAACGTTTCGTCACGAGCATCGCGGAACTCGACGCTCCGCCGTTCGACCGTCTGGCGTCGTCGAGGACGCCAATTCAATCGTCTCGATTTGTAGCGGCAGCAGTGCATAAACGCGGGACCAGACGGACGCCAGGTCGCACACAAACGGTCGGCACTTGCCCTGCAGCGTTTCGTCGGTCACGTCGTAGATAATGTCCGTCCCGGCGACCTGCGGCAGAAAGCCGATCGTTTGGCGCGGCGGTACAGTTTCAGTCCGAATCAGGCCGGCGCCGGGGCGTTTGTCCAGCTTGCGGCTAACGACGAAATACTGGGCATCGCGGCCCCCATCGAACTGCTCGATGATCATCTGGCTGGTGGCACCGGCATTCGAGACGAAAAGAGCGGGCTCAGCCGTGAATCTGACGTTCCCCACCAATCCGACAAACCGCTGGGCCCACTCCCAATGCTCAGCACGCTCGTCGGCCGTTAAATTCATTTGCGCGGATCGCTCAGGCACAACGGCCGCCGCTTTGTTGGCTCGCTCATAGCGCCTCCAATCCTTCCCGCAGCGCGGCTTGAATGAACTCGCCGACTCCGTGCCGACGGAGAGGCGAATCGTGCCGCCGGTGATGCCCAGAGCGGCTCGCTGCTCGGCGGTCATGCCGCGGTGGCTGGTCGTTTCGGGATGGCTGAGCGTCGTCGAAAGCTCGCCGAGCGACGGGCAAAAGGGAATGCGCTTGGCCGCGGCGATGAATGCATCGGCCGCGGCCCGGCCGCCGGCCAGCTGAAAGGTGACGATCGTGCCAAAGCGCTCGCCGAACTGCTTGCTGGCCAGCGCGTGCTGCGGATGCTCGGGCAGGCCGGGATAATGCACCTCTGCCACCTTGCGGCTGCTGCGATCTGCAAGAACTCGGCGGCAGCCAGCGCGTTTTGGCAGGCCCGCTCAATCCGCAAATGGGCCGTCGCCAGCCCGCGCGTCGGCCAGCCAGCAATCGAACGGGCCGCTCGCCAGACCCCAGGTCGAAATCACCGCGGGCACGCGCTCCCACACGTCTTCGCGGCCGCCGAGAAAGCCGAGGATCACGTCGCTGTGGCCGTTGAGCGTCTTCGTCAGGCTCTCCATCACCAGGTCCGCGCCCAGCTCCAGCGGCCGGCAGAGGATCGGCGAGGCGAACGTGTTGTCGATCAGGAGCGGCGTGTTCTTCGGCGGTGGGCGATTTCCGCCAGCGCCGCGATGTCGGCGACTTCCAGCAGCGGATTGGCGATCGTCTCGGCCACAGCAGCTTCGTGTTCGGCTGAATTGCCGCCTCGACCGCCGCCAGGTCGCACGTATCGACGGCGGTCACCTCGATGCCCAGCCGGTCGCCTCGCCGCCGAAAGAGCGACAGCGTTTTGCCATACATGCGGCTGCCGACGACGGCGTGATCGCCCGCCTTCAAGCTGCGACAGCAGCGCCGCGGCCAGCGCCCCCATGCCCGAGGCCGTGATCGCCGCCCGCTCGGCCCCGTGCAAGCGCCGGCAGTTTTTCGGCCAGCAGACAGGCATTGGGATGGCCGTCGCGCTGATAGACGTAGCCCGCTTCGCGGCCCGACAGCAGCGTCGTCGGCCTGCTGCGGGCTCTCGCACTCCCAGACGCTCGCCGGATAGATCGGCGGCGCGTGCGGCTGCGTCGGCAGCGGCGGCAGCGGCAGCGGGCGGGGGCAAAGATCGGCGGGCATGTCAGCATTGCAGATTTCGGATTTCAGATTTCAGATTGCGGATCGGCAAGCGGTAGCAGTATATCGGGTGTCGGATAAGCGTCGCGCGTGGAGTATGCTGGTAGGCTGAGGGAGTCGTATGACGTGCGCATCGACCGCCGACATTTCCTGGCCGGATCGGCTGCGCTGCGCTGGCAGCGCTGCGATCGGCAGCTCGCGGCCGCGCCGTTTGTGCCGGCCCGCGATCCGCAGGTGGTGGCGTTTGCTCCGGGCGGAACGCTGGTCGCCACGGGCTGCTCGGGAATGACCGACGGCACATTTCCGCCGCGGCCGCATCCCGATGTTCGCAAGTGCGGCGTCGTCGCCGTGTGGGACATCGAGACCCGCAAGCGGCTTTTTCGCTGGGAAACTTTTGGCGATCTGACGAAGCTCGCCTTTTCGCCCGATGGCACGCTGCTCGCCGCCTGCCGGCTGTTTGCCACCGACGACGGCATGGAGCTAACGAGGTTCGCGTCTGGGACGTGACGACCGGCCGCGTGGTGAAGTCGCTCGACCGCTGCCACGGCTTTGATTTTTCGCCCGACGGCCGGCAGCTCGCCGTGCTCAGCCGCAGCAAGTGCGTCGTCTATGACGTGAAGGACTGGACCAAGGAGCGGCAGGTCAAGCCGCTGGGCGGCAGCGTGGCGGTGGCGTTCGCGGCCGACGGCCTGTCGCTGATCGGCGTCGTGCGGGACGAAGGCAAGTATCGCCTGCGGCTGGCGAGTCGTCGCCGGATCAGGCGCGAGTCGACCGGCCCGAGTCGCTGCCGCTCGATCAGCCGTTCTATCGCGTGGCGGTCGCGGCCGATGGCTCGCTGCTGGCCACCGGCCACGACGGCGGCAACGTCGTCCTGTGGGATGCGCCAACGCTCGACGTGCGCTCGCGCCTGCAAACCGGCGTGCGCGGCCTGGCCCATCCGTTCTTCTCGCCCGACGCCAAGCTGCTCGCCGCCGGCTGCCAGGAGAATGGCGACGTGGTGATCTGGAACCTGGCCGACCGGCAGGAGGTCGCCCGCTACACGTTCGAGAAAGGGGCGCCTGCGGACCTACTACAGCCGGCCCGCCAGACGCGACCTTCCGCCCCGAGCGCGACCCCACGCGGTTCTGCTTCTCGCCCGACGGCGACTCGTTCCTCGCCGGCTGCTACGGCGGCATCCTCCGCGCCGTGAGCGGCGGGCAGGAGCTGGCGCGGTTTGGGGATTGAGTCGATGCCGCGATCGTCTCCATCCAAACCGGCCAGTGCGACGAACGTACGACCATGATGGGGCAGCCGACGGCAAGCATCGCACTTGGACGACGGCGTTTTTCAAGACGCCGGTCGCAGGGAGCGTGCGAGTGGGTGAGCTGGGCGTAGAAGGCGACGAGCAGGCCGACCGCAAGAATCACGGCGGCCTCGATAAGGCGGTGCTCGCGTATTCGGCCGATCACTATCCGTACTGGCGCGGAGCACCTGTCGCTGCCGGAGATGCCGTTCGGCGGGTTTGGCGAGAACCTGACGATCGCCGGCTTGGAGGAAGCACCGTCTGCATCGGCGACACGTGGCGGGCCGGGCCGGTCTCTTTGAGGTCTCGCAGCCGCGGCAGCCGTGCTGGAAGATGGCCCGCCGCTGGCAGATCGTCGATCTGCCGAAGCAAGTGATTCAGAACGGCCGGAGCGGCTGGTATTTGCGCGCCTGACAGAAGGCGAGTTGGCCGCGGAAACTCCGTTTATGCTGCTCGAACGGCCGCATCCGACTTGGACCGTCTCTCAGGCCAGCGCGATCTTCTATCGCCGCAAGGACAATCCCGCCGCCGCAGCCGAGCTCGCCGCGTTGCCGGAGCTATCGACAGCGTGGCGGGAAGCTCTGCATTCCGTTCGCTCGTGAAGGGCGTGACACCTCCTTTGCGTTGACGACCCTGCCGCCGCTAAACTGGCGACAGCCGCATTCTTCCTCCTGGGTGCCAACGATGGCTACGAATACTCCTGCCTCGCCCCCTGCGTTCGGGTCTTCCGATCTCCGCCTGCCCGATGAGTTGCGAGGGCCGCTGCTGGCGCACCTGGCCGAACTGCACAGAAATATGTCGCCCGCGGCTGGGCCGGCCGCGTCGGCTTTGGCAGCGGCCGGCGCTGATCGTGATCGACCTGGCGACATTTTGGACGCGGCCCCAGCAGCGGATCGGCGCGAACCTGGAGTCGATCATCGACGGGCTGCTGCAGATGCTGGCCGCGGCCCGGGCTGCGAAGATTCCGATCTTCTTCACGACCTATGCCTTCGATCCGGCCGATCCGCCCAGCCCGCAGAACCGCAAGCTGCACATGAGACTTCAAGCCCGGCGACGAACAGCTGTTCGAGCTGGATCCGCGGCTGGAGCGCCGGCCGACGGAGAAGCTCGTCAAGAAGCGCTACGCCTCGGCCTTCAAGGGCACGAACCTGCACGAGATGCTGGCCTCGCTGTGCATCGATACGCTGATCGTCACCGGCGTCAGCACCAGCCACTGCGTCTATGCCACCTGCCGCGACGCCACCGACAGCTTCCGCGTGATCGTCCCGCGCGAAGCGTCGGCGAGCGCTGCGAGCTGTTCCACGACGTCAGCCTGCTCGACATCGACATCGACCTCGCCGACGTGATGCCGCTGGCGGAGGTAGTGGTACAATTGCAGAAGGTCAGCAGGGGCGGTTAACCAATGAGCCTGCCATGCCAAGTGCGTACGCACTTTTCTCTTCTCCCTCGTGCTGTTTTGCTTGCCGCATTTCGGGGCTGAGCTGCGTCGCAGGATGAGAACAAGCCGCGGGATATCCAGACGCTGATCCGGGAACTGGGCAGCAGCGATCTTGAGGTTCAAGAGGATGCGCTGAGCGATCTCCATTACGTCGGCGTTGCCGCATTGCCGGCAGTGCCGGCGCTGACGAAGATTGTTGCCGAATCCTCAGTCTTTAAGCGAAAGGATGCCTTGGAGATCCTCGGCGGAATCGGTCCACCGGCCGCCGCAGCCGTGCCAGACATAAGCAAAGCGCTGAACGATTCCGATTTCGAGGTGCGAATCGCCGCGGCTGAAGCGCGATCGCGGATTGCACCCGACCATCCGGGCGCGATTGCCACGTTCAACGCTTCGCTCCGGTCAAACGACAAGCACGAACGCCGCGAAGCAGCTCAGCAATATTGCCTGGCTGGGTCGTTTGGCTCGCGGGTGCGAGCCAGCCTTGATCGAGGCTGCTGACCACGAGGATTCCCAGGTCCGGTTTTACGTCGCTGACGCACTCGGACGGCCGGGGCTAGAGCCGGGAGAGTCCGTAGTCGCAACACTGCGAAAAATGCTGATCGACAAAGAGCCGACCGTCCGGGTTGCCGCCGCGGGGGCGCTGGCGGCTGGAGGAACCGGCGGAAGCGGTGCTACCGACGCTCATTCAAGTGCTGAAGGAGTTCCAAACGGGAACGGAGGTCCGACCGGAGTTGCAGATCGTCCAAGAGCATCTGCCTGCGGAGCAAGCCGCGAACGCACTCGGTCGAATGGGCTTAGACGCAAGCTCAGCCGTTCCGACGCTGATCGAGGCGAGCGAGGCTTCGCAGATGGGATTGCGCCTGGCTGCTATCGACGCTCTTGGAGACATCGGTCTCCCCGCCGAGCGGGCCATCGAACGGCTGGGCAAGGCTTTGCGGGAAACGAAGGTCTATTCTGCCCCCTTCATCCATCACGGCTGGTGCGTAAGCGACCAGGCCGCGAATGCCTTGAGGAAGATTGGACTCGCGTCGCGGAATGTGCTGATTGCAGCGCTGAGCGACAAAGATGAGCGGGTGAGATTCAATGCGGCCGATACCTTGGGAGAGATTCAACCACGGACCGACGAGACGGTTGCTGTGTTGGTGAAATTGCTCGATGACCCGGAAGCGTCGGTTCGAGTAGCTGCCGTGGATGCATTGGGCCGGCAAGGATCACGTGCGGCTCGCGAGCGCCCGGCTTGCCCGCCTGTTAAATGACGACAGTAAACTGATTGCGTTTCCTCCTGGCGGAGGAATCGGAACGAGCTATTACCTCAGCGACCGCGTTCTGGTGGCACTGCAAGAAACTGACGGGGAATCTGAAGCTGTCGTTGCAGCTATCGTTAAGTTGCTGGAGAAGATCGGCGCTCAGTTCGGCGTTGGTGAATATGTTGCGCTCCGGGCCGGCACCGTGAGTGCCGTGCCGGCACTCGAAGGCGCTGCTCGTCGATCCCGAGCAGCGCCTGGCGGCGGCGGAGGCGTAGCTTGTATTGCTCCGGAGCGTGACGGATTGCACAAGGTGTTTCAGGAAGCACTCGCGGATCGTGATTCCATGGAGTATCTGTTAGCGGCGCGTGGCTTTGGTGATCTTCGCTCGCGGGCCGCCCCTATCCTGCCTCAATTGTTGGAAGAACTCGATCGGCTGAGCGATCCCGACGCCAAAGCCATCGTGGCAGCGGCGATAGTGAAGATCGATAAGAGACAAACCAGGGCAGTCGTTGAGTTGGCTCACGGATTGCGAGACGCTCCGGAGTTGTTTCGATTTATCGGCCACGACGACGCCACGGCAGCGTGGGTCGCACTTGGCACGGATGCTCAGCCGGGGACGGAATTGTTGGTTTCCGGCCTGCGTTATGAGGTGACTGATCCCACAGTCCGAGTCTTCGACAAGATACGACAGGAAGCCAACATCCGCTTGCGGAGTGCCGAGTTGTTGATCGATATTTCGCTGCGGACGCCTGAAGCCGCCGCCGGCCTGATTGAGCTGTGCCAATCTCAGGACTGCGTCGCGCGGCGGGGCAGCGGACGCCTTCGCCAGGCTCGGACCGGCCGCTACTCCAGCCGTGCCGGCACTTGTGGCGATGCTGCCGGACGACGAGTCGTACCTAGTTGGCGGCGATTTCTATGGCAATGGCGGGACGCCCAACTATCCCGGCGAGCACGCGGCCCGGGCGCTGGAGGCTATCGGCGAACCGGCGATTCCTGCCTGCGCGCGCGTTGAAGGACGACGAACCGGATACTCGCGAGCGCACGGCGCTGGCCTCGGCATGATCGGCCCGCGAGCCGCTGCTGCTGATGGCGACTTGAAGCGGGCAGAGAACGACCGCTGTCGGGCGGTGCGGCGTGCGGCTGGCGAGGCTCTCAAGAAGATTTCAACGCCATGAGTGCGCAACCGAGCCGCCCATTGGCCGACTGGCCCCTTCGCCGACGGGGCGCAGCATGTGGGGAATGCGCGGACGTATTTGCTGGCGTGGCTGTCGATGCGATCGCGCGGGGGGCGGGTGATTTTGCGGATGGAGGATATCGATTCGCCGCGAGTCAAACGCGGGGCTGCGGAACAGGCGATCGAAGACTTGCGCTGGCTGGGCCTCGATTGGGACGAGGGGCCGGATATCGGCGGGCCGCATGCGCCTTATGTGCAAACGCAGCGGCTGGAGCTGTACCAGCGGCGCTGGAGCAACTCAAGGCGGCAGAGCGGGTGTATCCCTGCACTTGCACGCGGTCGGATGTCGCAGCCGCGGCCAGCGCGCCGCATGTGGGGGACGAAGGGCCGAGCTATCCGGGAACCTGTGCCGACTCGCCGCGCGGCGGACGCGACAACACCTAGCCCGTAGCGCAAGCGAGGGTAGTGCGGGTTCCGACTTCGTCTGGCGGTATCTGCGCGTCGGATCAGATGCGTGAATTGGACGATCTGGTTGCCGGTCGCACGAACCTGCAATGTCGCCACCGATCTCGGCGATTTTGTCATCGCCAAAGCCGATGGCTCGCCGGCTTATCAACTCGCCGTCGTGGTCGATGACCACGCAATGGGCGTAACCGAGGTGCTTCGCGGCGACGATCTGTTGCCGAGCGCATTTCGGCAGCTTGAGCTATACGACTTCTTCGGCTGGACGCCGCCGCGGTTCGCCCATGTGCCGCTCGTCGTCGGCCCCGACGGCCGCCGGCTGGCGAAGCGGCACGGCGATACGCGGCTGGCGACGCTCCGCGAAGCGGCGTCACCGCGGAAAGGCTCGTCGGCCTGCTCGCCTGGTCGTGCGGGCTGATCGAGCAACCGCGAGCCGATCGCAGCCGTGGCGAATTGCTCACGGCGTTCGACCTGGCGAAGCTGCCGCGGGAGCAGTGGGTGTTTGGGGAGGAGCAGATGCGGTGGTTGCTGGCGTAGGAATGTCGGTCGGGGTGGAGAGTCGAATACCCTCGCTTGCGCTGCGGGCTACGATGGATGGGTCGCGTTCCGTCCAGGAAAGCAGCAGCGGCAGGACGATCAGGTTGCCGAGCATGCCGCCGAGCATGGCCAGGCTCATCAGGGCGCCGAAATAGATCGTGGGGACGAACTCGCTGGTGATCAGCACGCCGAAGCCGACGATCAGGGCGACGTGGAGAAGATCATCGCCAGGCCGACGCTCTGCTGGCACGTGGGCAGGGCGGCGTGGACGCTCTTGCCCTCGCGGCGGGCGCGGCGGAACGCGGACGAAATAGTGGATCGAGCTATCGACCGACATGCCCATCGAGACGGCCGCGATCATCGCCGCTCCCATGTTCATTTTCAGGCCCAGCCAGCCCGAGCAGGCCCATCACCATGTAGATCGGCACGGCGTTGGGGATCAGGGCGATCAGGGCGTACTTCCAACTGCGAAAGCCGATCCAGACCATGGCCGAAGATTGCCAGCGACGAGACGGCAAACGTCATCCACTGGTCGCGGAGCATGCTCTCGATCAGGTTCGTGAGCAGCACGAAAAAGCCGGTCACTTCGGCGCCGGCCGAATGCTGCGCTCCGGGGAAACTCCGCGCGTGCCGATCGGCGTGACCTCCTCGATCAGCCGCTGCTTTTGCGCGGCCGGCTGCCGTTCGCGGCGCGGAGCATGATCCGCAGGCGGGCCTGGCCGTGCTCATCGGGCTCGGCGAACGGCAGGGCGGCCATGAACGTGGGCATCGCCGCGGCGAGGCCTTGGAGCCGCAGTTCCGGCGATGGGCGTCAGCGCGGCGAGCGTCGGATCGGCTTCGATCGGCATCGAGCGCATCGACGAGGCTGATGACCTTCGTCAGGGCGGGCGTCCGGCTCGCTGGCCGCGTGACTCGGATCGGTGATCTCAGGCCCCGCAGCTTGCTCCTCGCAGCCGGCGGACGCGGGCCAGGTAGGCCGCGTCGAGCGTCGCCGGGGCGGGAATCATGACGTCCCAGACGCCCGCGCCGCCGAGCCGCGTTTCGACGAATTCGTAGGCCGCGACGATCGCGCTGCCGCGGCGGAAATTGCGGGTGAAATCGGTTTCGACCTCCAGGCGCACCGCGCCGACCGACGGCACGGAGCGAAGATGGCCAGCGTCACGACGGCGACCGTCTTGGGCCGGGCCTGAATCGCATCGACCGAACGCATCAGCCAGTGGCCGAGTTGGCACTTCGCCCCAGCCGGGCTTGGCGACGGGCTGTCGCGGCGGCCGAACGCAGGGCGCAGCGCCGGCACGAGCAGGCAGATCGCCGGGATCACGAGCAGCGAGCCGACGACCATCATCGTGCCGAAATCGCGGACCGGCTCGACGCTGGCCCACCACAGCGAGCCGAAGCCGGCGACGTCGGTCAGGATCGGCGCCGAAGATCGGCCCGGCCAGCAGCACGCCGGCTTGTGCAGCGCGGCGTCGCTGCGAGCAGGCCCTGCGCTGCGCAGTTCGCGGAAGTCGACGATCAGGTGCATGACCGTGGCCACGCCGACGACCGTGACGATCGCGGTGAGCATCGAGCTGACCATCGAGAGCTGCAGGCCGCTGAGCGACGAGCACGGCCCGCGTGACGAGCAGCGTCCACTGCACGACGACGATCGGGCACGAGCAGCCAGCGCAGGCTGCGAAAGAAGATCAGGATCGTCAGGCCCGAGCAGCAGCGTCGTCCAGGTGCCCAGCCGCCGGCCGTCTTCTTCCAGCAGCGCGAAGCCTTCGGCGACCATGACCGGCTCGCCGGCGAGGACGCCGGGGCGGAGGCCGTCGGGGAGGTCGGTGATGATGGCTTTTTCGAGGTCGCGGAGGGTAGCCTGGCGGGGGTCGGTGCCGTTGGCAGAATCGTGCGGCGGTTCGCCCCTCACCCCGTTTTGCCCCCTCACCCCCGGCCCCTCTCCCACGAGGGGAGAGGGGGGAAGAGCGAACTTCCTCTCCCCCTCTCCCCTCGTGGGAGAGGGGCCGGGGGTGAGGGGCACGATTGAGGGGTAACCCGCCGCCCGATTTGCCAACTGCACCGACCCCCGCCAGGCCACCCTCCGCGACCTCGAAAAAATCATCGCTCGACCTGCCCGAGCGGCCTCTCGCCCGGCGTGCTCGCCGGCGAGCCGGTCATGGTCGCCCAAGGCTTTGCGCTGCTGGAAGAAGACGGCCGACGGCTGGGCACGTGGACCACGCTGCTGCTGGGACTGACGATCCTCGCTCTTCTTTCGCAGCCTGCGGTGGCTGATCGTGCCCGATCGCCGTCGTGCAGTGGACGCTGATCATCACGCGGGCCGTGCTGGTCGCTCAGCGGCCTGCAGCTTTCGATGGTCAGCTCGATGCTCACGGCCATCGTCACCGTCGTCGGCGTGGCCACGCGTCATGCACCTGATCGTCCATTTCCGCGAGCTGCGCACGCCAGGCCTGACGCAGCTGACGCCGTCACTACAAGGCCGGCGTGCTGCTGGCCGGGCCGATCCTCGGCGCCGATCCTGACCGACGTCGCCGGCTTCGGCTCGCTGTGGTGGGCCTCGGTCGAGCCGGTGCGCGATTTCGGCACGATGATGGTCATCGGCTCGCTGCTCGTGCTGCCCGCCATCTGCCTGCTCGTGCCGGCCCTGGCGCCTCGCGTTGCACCGCGATCGGCCCGCGCCAAGCCCGGCTGGGGCGAGGTGCAGCTCGGCCACTGGCTGATGCATTCGGTCGATGCCGTTCGGCGCCGGCCCCAAGACCGTCGCCATCGTCACCGGCCTCGTCGCCCTGGTCGCCGTCGCTCGGCGCCGTGCGGCTGGAGGTCGAGACCGACTTCACGCGCAACTTCCGCCGCGGCAGCCGGGTCGTCGCAGGCCTACGAATTCGTCGAGACGCGAGCTCGGCGGCGCGGGCGTCTGGGACGTGATCGATTCCCGCCCCGCAAGTGCTCGACGAGGACTACCTGGCCCGCGTCCGGCGAGCTGCGAGCAGCGGCTGCGGGACATTCGACAGATCACGCGATCCGACGCGCCGGCGAGCACGGTCGCCCGCGCTGACCAAAGTCATCAGCCTGGTCGATGCGCTCGACGCCGTCGAAGTCGATCCGACGCTCGCCGCCCTCACGCCCACGCCGGAGCTGCGGTATCAAGGCCTCGCCGCCGCGATGCCCACGTTCATGGCCGCCCTGCGTCGCCGACCCCGATGAGCACGGCCAGGCGCGCCTGCGGATCATGCTCCGCGCCCGCGAACGGCAGCCGGCCGAGCAAAAGCGGCAGCTGATCGACGAAGTCACGCGGATCGCCCGCGAAGAATTTCCGCCGAGGAGAGTCCGCCGGCGCCGAAGTCACCGGCTTCTTCGTCCTGCTGACGAACCTGATCGAGAGCATGCTCCGCGATCAGTGGACGACGTTCGCCATTTCGCTCGCTGGCGATCTGCGCGATGGTCTGGATCGGCTTTCGCAGTCTGGAAATACGCCCTGATCGCGATGATCCCCAACGCCGTGCCGATCTACATGGTGATGGGCCTGATGGGCTGGCTCGGGCCTGAAGATGAACATGGGCGCGGCGATGATCGCCGCCGTCTCGATGGGCATGTCGGTCGATAGCTCGATCCACTACTTCGTCTGCGTTCCGCCGCGCCCGCCGCGAAGGCAAAAGCGTCCACGCCGCGCTGACCAGTGCCAGCAAAGCGTCGGCCTGGCGATGATCTTCTCCACGATCGCCCTGATCGTCGGCTTCGGCGTGCTGATCACCAGCGACTTCGTGCCCACGATCTATTTCGGCGCCCTGATGAGCCTGGCCATGCTCGGCGGCATGCTCGGCAACCTGATCGTCCTGCCGCTGTTGCTCTCGTGGACCGAACGCGAACCACCCATCGTAGCCCGCAGCGCAAGCGAGGGTATTCGACTCTCCACCCCGACCGACATCCTACGCCATCAACCACCGCATCTGCTCCTCCCCAAACACCCACGGCTCCCGCGGCAGCTTCGCCAGCTCAAACGCCGTGACCAGTCTCGCGGCTGAATCGGCTCCGGCTTGCTCGATCAACCCGCACGACCACGCCAACAGGCCCACCAGCCTCTCCGCGCGCACGCCCGCCTCGCGCAGCGTCGCCAGCCGCGTGTCGCCGTGCCGCTTCGCCAGCCGGCGGCCGTCCGGCCCCGACCACCAGCGGCACATGGGCGAACGCTGGCGGCGTCCAGCCGAAAATCGTACAGCTCCAGTTGGCGAAAAGCGCTCGGCAGCAGATCGTCGCCGCGCACGACCTCCGTCACGCCCATTGCGTGGTCATCGACCACGACCGCGAGCTGATACGCCGGCGTGCCATCGGCTTTGGCGATGACAAAATCGCCCAGATCCGTCGGCGACATTGCAGGTTCGGCGGCCGGCAACCAGATCGTCGAATTCGCGCATCTGATCCGATGTTCGAAATCGCCAGACGAAGTTGGAACCCGCACTACCCTCGCTTGCGCTTCGGGCTACGATTGCGCGTCCGCACCCGCGCGGCGGCACACGTTCCCGGATAACGCGGCCCCTCCTGCCCACATGCGGCGCACTGGCCGCGGCTTCCACATCCGACCGCGTGCACGTGCACGGATACACCCGCTCCGCCGCCTTCAGCTTCTCCAGCGCCTCGCGATAAAACTCCAGTCGCTGTGTCTGCACATAAGGCGCATGCGGCCCGCCATATCCGGCCCTTCGTCCCAATCCAGCCCCAGCCACCGCAAATCTTCGATCGCCTGCTCCGCCGCCCCCCGCTTCACCCGCGGCGAATCGATATCCTCCATCCGCAAAATCACCCGCCCACCCCGCGACCGAACCGACAGCCACGCCAACAAATAAGTCC
The DNA here is from genome assembly GCA_963723505.1 of uncultured Gammaproteobacteria bacterium. Taxonomy (GTDB): domain Bacteria; phylum Pseudomonadota; class Gammaproteobacteria; order Steroidobacterales; family Steroidobacteraceae; genus Steroidobacter. The sequence goes on along the minus strand of CAVRQU010000001.1, from coordinate 718,297 downwards.
GCGCATTGCCCACATGCTGCGCCCCGTCGGCGACGGGGCCAGGCGGCCGACGGGCGGCCGGTTGGCGCGCTCATGGCGTCGAAATCTTCTTAGCCTCGTCAGCCGCACGCCGCACCGCCCGGCAGCGGTCGTTCTCTCCCGCTTCAAGTCGCCTTCAGCAGCAGCGGCTCGCGGGCCGACATACGAGGCGGGGTCCGCGCGCTCGCGAGTATCCGGTTCGTCGTCCTTCAGCGCGGCGCGCAGCGCAGGAATCGCCGGCTCGCCGATCGCCGCCAGCGCCCCCGCTGCGTGCTCGCCGGGATAGTCGGGCGTCCCGCCATTGCCATGGAAATCGCCGCCAACTAGGTACTCGTCGTCCGGCAGCATCACCACAAGCGCACGGCACGGCTGGAGTAGCAGCAGTCCGAGCCTGGCCAAGGCGTCCGCTGCCCGCCCGCGCGACGAGTCCTGAGATTGGCACAGCTCAATCAGGCCGGCGGCGGCTTCAGGCGTCCGCAGCGAAATATCGATCAACAACTCGGCACTCGCAAGCGGATGTTGGCTTCCTGTCGTATCTTGTCGAAGACTCGGACTGTGGGATCAGTCACCTGGTAACGCAGCCGGAAACCACAATTCCGTCCCCGGCTGAGCATCCGTGCCAAGTGCGACCCGCGCTGCCGTGGCGTCGTATCGCCGATAAATCGAAACAACTGCGGAGCATCTCGCAATCCGTGAGCCAACTAAGACTACGTTGGTTTGTCTCTTATCGATCTTCACTATCGCCGCTGCCACGATGGCTTTGGCGTCGGGATCGCTCAGCCGATCAAGTTCTTCCAACAATTGAGGCAGGATAGGCGAGGCCCGCGAGCGAAGGTCGCGAAAGCCACGCGCCGCTAACAGATACTCCATGGAATCACGATCCGCGAGTGCTTGTAAAACGCCTTGCAATCGTCGCGCTCCGGAGCAACCAAAGCTGGCGCCGCCGCCGCCGCCGGGATTCTCGGGATGACGAGCAGGCGTTGAGTGCCGGCACGGCACTCACCGCGCCCGGCCCAGGAAGCGCAACATATTCACCAACGCCGAACTGAGGCGCATCTTCTCCAGCAACTTAACGATAGCTGCAACGACAGCTTCAGATTCCCGTCAGTTTCTTGCAGTGCCACCAGAACGCGGTCGCTGAGGTAATAGCTCGTTCCGATTCCTCCGCCAGGAGGATACCATCAGTTTACTGTCGTCATTTAACAGGCGGGCAAGCCGGGGCGCCGCGAAGCCGCGCGTGGATCCTTGCCGGCCCAATGCATCCACGGCAGCTACTCGAACCGACGCTTCCGGGTCATGGAGCAATTTCACCAACACAGCAACCGTCTCGTCGGTCCGTGTAATCTCTCCCAAGGTATCGGCCGCATTGAATCTCCGGCGCGCATCTTTGTCGCTCGGCGCTGCAATCAGCACGTTTGCGACGCGAATCCAATCTTCCTCAAGGCATTCGCGGCCTGGTCGCTTACGCGCCGGCCGTGATGGATGAAGGGGGCAGAATAACCTTCGTTTCCCGCAAAGCCTTGCCCAGCCGTTCGATGGCCCGCTCGGCGGGGAGACCGATGTCTCCAAGAGCGTCGACAGCAGCCAGGCGCAATCCCATCTGCGAAGCCTCGCTCGCCTCGATCAGCGTCGGAACGGCTGAGCTTGCGTCTAAGCCCATTCGACCGAGTGCGTTCGCGGCTTGCTCCGCAGGCAGATGCTCTTGGACGATCTGCAACTCCGGTCGGACCTCCGTTCCCGTTTGGAACTCCTTCAGCACTTGAATGAGCGTCGGTAGCACCGCTTCCGCCGGTTCCTCCAGCCGCCAAGCGCACCCCGCGGCGGAACCCGGACGGTCGGCTCTTTGTCGATCAGCATTTTTCGCAGTGTTGCGACTACGGACTTTCCCGGCTCTAGCCCCGGCCGTCGAGTGGTCAGCGACGTAAAACCGGACCTGGAAATCCTCGTGGTCAGCAGCCTCGATCAAGGCTGGCTTGCACCCGCGAGCCAAACGAACAAGCCAGGCAACATTCGCTACTGCTTCGCGGCGTTCGTGCTTGTCGTTTGACCGGAGCGAAGCGTTGAACGTGGCAATCGCGCCCGGATGGTCGGGTGCAATCCGCAATAGTGTTTAGCCGCGGCGATTCGCACCTCGAAATCGGAATCGTTCAGCCGCTTTGCTTATGTCTGGCACGGCTGCGGCGGCCGGTGGACCGATTCCGCCGAGGATCTCCAAGGCATCCTTTCGCTTAAAGACTGAAGGATTCGGCAACAATCTTCGTCAGTGCCGGCACTGCCGGCAATGCGGCAACGCCGACGTAATGGAGATCGCTCAGCGCATCATAGAACCTCAAGATCGCTGCTGCCCAGTTCCCGGATCAGCGTCTGGATATCGCGCGGCTTGTTCTCATCCTGCGAGCGAACTTAGCCCCGAAATGCGGCAAGCAAAACAGCACGAGGGAGAGAGAAAAGTGCGTATGCACTTGGCATGGCAGGCTCATTGGTTAACCGCCCCTGCTGACCTTCTGCAAGTATACCACCACCTCCGCCAGCGGCATCACGTCGCCCAGGTCGATGTCGATGTCCAGCAGGTTCACTTCGTGGATCAGCTCGCAGCGCTCGCCGACGGCCTCGCGGGGCACGATGACGCGGAAGCTGTCGGTGGCGTCGCGGCAGGTGGCGTAGACGCAGTGGCTGGTGCTGATGCCGGTGACGATCAGCGTGTCGACGCCCAGCGACGTCAGCATCTCGTGCAGGTTCGTCCCCTTGAACGCCGAGGCGTAGCGCTTGCGGACGAGCTTCTCCGTCGGCCGGCGCTCCAGCCGCGGATCGAGCTCGAACAGCTGCTCGTCGGCCGGGCTTGAAGTCCATGCCGCAGCTTCTTGTCCTGCGGGCTGGGCGGATCGGCCGGGTCGTAGGCGTAGGTCGTGAAGAAGACCGGGATCTTCGCCGCCCGGGCCGCGGCCAGCATCTCGGCAAGCAGCTCTCGACGACCGGGTCCAGATTGCTGCCGATCTGCTGCTCGGGTCGCGTCCAGAACTGTCGCCAGGTCGATGACGATCAGCGCCGGCCGCTGCCGAAGCCGACGCGGCCCGCCCAGCCGCGGGCGACATACCGCTCGCGCAGATCGGCCAGATGCGCCAGCAGCGGCCCGCGCAACTCGTCGGGCAAGCGGAGATCGGATGACCCAAACGCAGGGCCCGAAGCAGGAGTATTCGTAGCCATCGTTGGCACCCAGGAGGAAGAATGCGGCTGTCGCCAGTTTAGCGGCGGCAGGGTCGTCAACGCAAAGGAGGTGTCACGCCCTTCACGAGCGAACGGAATGCAGAGCTTCCCGCCACGCCGCCGATAGCTCCGGCAACGCGGCCAGCTGGCGGCGCCGGCGAGATCGTCCTTGCGGCGATGGAATATTTCGCTGGCCTGAGAGACGGTCCACGTCGGATGCGGCCGCTCGACCAGCATAAACGGAGTCTCCGCGGCCAACTCGCCTTCCGTGAGCACGCCGAGATACCAGCCGCCGCGGCCGTTGGCGACCACCTGCGCGCCAGGTCGGGAAGCTGCCAGCGGCGGGACATTTTCCAGCAAGGCTGCCGGGGCTGAGAGACCTCGAAGAGCACTTCGCCGGCCCGCCACTGGTCGCCGATGCAGACGCTGCTTTCTCCAGACCCTCCAGAGACAAGTTTTCGCCAAATCCGCCCAGCGGCATATCGGGCAGGCCGAGATGCTGCCGCCAATAAGCATAGTGTTCGGCCGAGTAGGCCAGCACCGCCTTTTCGACGCCGCCGTGGTTCTCGCGAATCCGCCTGCCGGTCGCCACTGACGCTCCGAGCCGGCCGACGTGCATGCTCCCGGCCACGGCGTTTGAAGAATGCGGTGGTCCACGGTGCGGGGTTTGTCGTCGGCGAAGCCTGCGTGGAGGTAGTCGGTTGGCTGGCCGACCTGAATGGAGACGATGACGGGCATTGGAAAGCGGGCAATCACGGGCCGGCCAGAGGCCCGCCCCACGAAGGTCAGTCGCCGAACCGGCCCAGCTCCTGGCCGGTCAGCGTGGCGCGGAGGATGCCGCCGTAGGCAGCCGACGAGGAACGCGTCGCCGTCGGGCGAGAAGCAGAAGCGCGTGGGGTCACGCTCGGGGCGGAAGGTCACGCCGGCGGGCCGCGGCAGATAGGTTCGCAGGCCCCCTTTCTCGAACGTGAAGCGGCCGACTTCCTGCCGCTCGGCCAGGTTCCAGATCACCACGTCGCCGTTCTCCTGGCAGCCGGCGGCGAGCAGCTTCGCATCGGGCGAGAAGAACGGATGGGCCAGGCCCCGCTCGCCCGTTTTCAGGCGCGAGCGGATGTCGAGCGTGGCGGCGTCCCAGACGACGACGTTGCCGCCGTCGTGGCCGGTGGCCAGGAGCGAACCATCGACCGCCACGGCCACGCGGTAGAAGGGCTCGTCGAGGGGCAGCGACTCCAGTGGGGTAGGCGTCTCGCCTGCCGGTCTTGACCGGCTGCAACACTCGCCAGCCGCAGCCGATATTTCCCTTCGTCCCGCACGACGCCGACCAGCGACAGCCCATCGGCCGCGAACGCAACCGAAATCGCTCCGCCCAGCGGCTTGACCAGCGTTTCCTTGGCCCAGTCCTTCACGTCATACAGGGCGCACTTGCTGCGGCTGAGGACGGCGAGCTGCCGGCCGTCGGGCGAGAAATCGAAGCTGTGGCAGCGGTCGAGCGATCTTGACCAGCCGGCCGGTTGTCACGTCCCAGACGCGAACCTCGTGCAGGGCCAGGCCGTCGTCGGTTTCGAACAGGCGGGCAGGCGGCCAGCAGCGTGCCATCGGGCGAGAAGGCCAGCTTCGTCAGATCGCCGAAGGTCTCCCAGCGAAAGAGCCGCTTGCCGGATTGCGACATCCCAGACCGCGACGACGCCGCATTTGCGGACATCGGGATGCGGCCGCGGCGGGAACGTGCTATCGGTCATCCCCGAGCAGCCGGTGGCGACGAGCGTGCCGCCGGGTGCGAACGCGACGCACCTGCGGATCGCGGGCCGGCACGAACGGCGCGGCGGCGAGCCTGCCGCCGGCTGCCGCTGCCAGCGAGCCAGTCGCTCCCGCCACGAATTGTCGCCGATCGATTCGCACATGAATTCCTTGCAGCATACACAAAGCGCGACGCCGATCGAACCAGATATACTGTCCCCTATCCGAAATCCGAAATCCGAAATCCGAAATCCGAAATGGAAATCCCGCCGACCTCTGCCCCCGCCCGCTGCCGCTGCCGCCGCTGGCCACCACGCCGCACGCCCCGCCGATCTATCCCACGTCGGTCTGGGTCTGCGAGAGTCCCGCAGCAGGCCGACGACATGCTGGCCGGCCGCTTGCCGGGCTATGTCTATCAGCGCGACGGCCATCCCAACGCGTATCTGCTGGCCGAGAAATGCCGCCAATTGCACGCCGCCGATCGGGCCGCAATCACCGCCTCGGGCATGGGGGCCCTGGCCGTCGCGCATGCTCTCGCAGCTTGCAGGCCGGCGACCACGCGGTGCATCGGCAGCCGGCTGTATGGCAAGACGCTACCAGCTCTTCGGCGTCGAGGCGACGCGGCTGGGGATCGAGATGACGACGGTCGATACGTGCGACCTGGCCGCGACCGCAGCGGCCGTAAAGCCGAACACGAAGCTGCTGCTGGCCGAGACGATCGCCAACCCGCTCTTGGAAGTCGCCGACATCGCGGCCCTGGCCGAAATCGCCCACCGCCGCGGCATCGTGCTACTGATCGACAACACGTTCGCCTCGCCGATCCTCTGCCGGCCGCTGGACGCTGGGCGCCGACCTGGTGATGGAGAGCCTGACCAAGACGATGAACGGCCACAGCGACGTGATCCTGGGTCTGCTCGGCGGGCGAAGCGGCGTCTGGCCGCGCGTGCCGCAGGTGATCTCGGCGTTTGGCCTTTCGAGCAGCCCGTTCGACTGCTGGCTGGCCGACCGGGGCCTGGCGACGGCCCATCTGCGGATCGAGCGGGCCTGCGACAACGCGCCTGGCCGCGGCCGAATTCTTGCAGATCGCAGTCGCCGCGCGTGGCCAAGGTCTTCTATCCGGGCCTGGCCGATCATCCGCAGCATGCGCTGGCAGCAAGCAATTCGGCGGCCGGTTCGGCACGATGGTCTCCTTTGAGCTGGCCGGCGGACGGCCGGCGGCCGATGCCTTCATCCCAGCGGCGAAGCGGATTCCCTTTTGCCCGTCGCTCGGCGAGCTCAATCACGACGCTCAGCCATCCCGAAACGACCAGCCACCGCGGCCTGACGACCGAACAGCGAGCCGCTCTGGGCATCACCGGCGGGACGATTCGCCTGTCGGTCGGCACCGAGTCGGCCGAATTCGTCCGCGACGCACTGGCGCGAGGGTTGGAGGCGCTATGAGCGAGCTGACAAAGCCGTGGCCGTTGTGCCTGACGACCGCACGAATGAGCTTTCGGCCGACAGCGTCTGAGCATCGAGAGCTGGGCCCAGCGGCTTGTCGGCTCGGTGAGGGACGTCAGATGCACGGCTGAGCCCGCTCTTTGTCGTGCTCGAGCGCCGGTGCCGCCAGCGCAGATGACCGTCGAGCAGCTTCGATGCGGCGGCCGCGATGCGACATACGTCGTCGTTAGCCGCAAGCTCGACATACGCCCGAGCCGGCCTGATTCGGATGGAACTGTGCCGCTCGCGTGACCATCGGCTTTGCTCCCGCAAGTCGCCGGGACGGCCATCATCTACGACGTGACCGGCGAAAGCTGCAGGGCAAGGCCCGGCCGTTCGTGTGCGACCTGGCCGATCCGCAGGCCAACGTCTTCTGCACTGCTGCCGCTGCAAATCGAGGCCATCGCATTGGCTGTCGGCGCGACGCCAGACGGTCGACGTGCTCCGCGTCGAGTTCCACGACGCCCGCGGCGAGCGATTTCAGGCCGTGCTTGCCGTTTCACATCCGGATCGAAGCGGATGGTACAGGCAGATCAAGGCGGGCTACTTCGCGACCGACCGCGACGGGCGCTTCGACTTCGCAGTCCTCAGCTCCTGGCCGATGTGCCGCCGGCGTGCAAGACTCGTCGTTCGGTCGCAGCTCACCGGTCGCGAAGCAAACGGTCGTCTTCGATAGTACCTGGCAGTCGTATAATCGGGCCGCAAACGACCATTCTTGACCGCTCCCAATACGACCAGCTTCCCCGCTTCGTTGCTCTTTGCGTCCTTCTGTTCCTCCTCTCCGCTGCGCACGCTCCGCGCAGCCGCCGACGAGCCGACCTACGACCTCGTCGTCTACGGCGGCACCACCGGCGGCGTCGCGGCGCCGTGCAGGCGCGCGCGGATGGGCAAGACGGTCGTGCTCATCGAGCCGGGCAAGCACCTCGGCGGGCTGACCACCGGCGGCCTCGGCGCGACCGACATCGGCAACAAGGGGGCCATCGGCGGCATCTGCCGCGAGTTCTATCAGCGGATCAAGCAGCACTACGCCGACCCGGCGCTGGAAGCACGAGAAGCCCGAGGACTATCGCTCGGGCCGCGGCAGCGAGCGGCCAAGGAAGACGCGATGTGGACCTTCGAGCCGCACGTCGCCGAGAAGATCTATGGACGAGCTGTGCCGCGAGGCAAGGTGTCGGTCGTCGTCAGGCGAGCGGCTCGATCTGAAAAGCGGCGTCGGAAGAAGGACGGCCGGATCGTCGCATCACGCATGGAAGCGGGCAAGACGTTCCGCGGCAAGATGTTCATCGACGCCACCTACGAAGGCGACCTGATGGCCAAGGCCGGCGTGTCGTACCACGTCGGCCGCGAGGCCAACGCCACTACGGCGAGACGCTCAACGGCGTGCAGGTCGAGAACGCCACCAAGCACCAGTTCGTCAAGACCGGTCGATCCCTACGTCAAGCCGGGCGACCCCAAGCAGCGGCCTGCTGCCGCGGCGTCGCACGCCGGCCCGCCGGGCGAGGACGGCGACGGGCGACAAGCGCGTGCAGGCCTACAACTTCCGCATTGTGCCGACCGACGTGCCGGAGAACCGCCGTCCCGTGGCCCAAGCCGGCCGGCTACGACGAGCGGCGGTACGAGCTGCTGCTGCGGAACTTCGAGGCGGGCGACCTGCGCGCTGCCGTGGAACCCGGTGCTGATGCCCAACCGCAAGACCGACTCGAACAACAACTTCGCCTTCTCGACCGACCACATCGGCATGAACTACGACTATCCCGACGGCGACTACGCCACGCGGGAGCGGATCTGTCAGGAGCACATCGACTATCAGCAGGGGCTGATGTGGACGCTGGCCAACCACCCGCGCGTGCCGGAGAAGGTCCGCGAGCACTTCAGACGCTGGGGCCTGGCGAAGGACGAGTTCCCCGACACCGACAACTGGCCGCACCAGCTCTACGTCCGCGAGGCCCGGCGGATGGTCGGCGACTACGTCATGACCGAGCACAACTGCCAGGGGCCGGCGGTCGGCCGAGGACTCGGTCGGCCTGGCCGCCTACACGATGGACTCGCACAACATCGCAGCGCTACGTCGACGCCGAACGGCCACGTCCGCAACGAGGGGGACGTGCAGGTCGGCGGCTTCCCGCCGTACCCGATCGCCTACCGCTCGATCGTCCCGAAGGCGAGCGAGTGCACGAACCTGCTCGTGCCGGTCTGCCTGTCGGCCTCGCACATCGCTACGGCTCGATCCGCATGGAGCCGGTGTTCATGGTGCTCGGCCAGTCGTCGGCCACGGCGGCGGCCATGGCGATCGACGCGGAGTACGAGCGTGCAGGAGGTCGACTACGCGAAGCTCCGCGAGCGGCTGCTGGCCGACAAGCAGGTGCTCGACTGGACCGGCCCGCAAGCCGCACGCCGCGGCATCGACCCGACGAAGCTGCCGGGCCTGGTGCTCGACGACGATGCAGGCCGAGAAGAAGGGCGACTGGTCCAAGAGCACTTCGATCGGCGGCTACGTCGGCACGCAGTACCTGCACGACAACAACGAGCAGAAGGGGGAGCTGATCGGCGACGTTCAAGTTCCCGCTCAAAGAGCCGGGCACGTACGAAGTGCGGCTTGCCTACACGGCCAATCCCAACCGGGCGACGAACGTGCCGGTCACGATTCGCCACGCGACGGGCGAGAGCGAAGGCCACGCTCAACGAGAAAGCGACCCGCCAAGATCGACAAGATGTTCCACTCCGCTCGGCCAGTACAAGTTCGACAAGGAAGCCGTCGTCGTCGATCACCAACGCCGGCACCAACGGCTACGTCGTGATCGACGCGGTGCAGCTTGTGCCAATTGTGATCAAGTGACGCAGTGTTGCCGCGTGGGGTGGGCGGGGTGGCTGTGTTTTCGCCGCGAAAACACAGCCACGACACAGCCACACGGCGGCCGAGGGACCTAATGATTCAGCGCGAACTCGGCGCTGTTGAGCAGCGCCCAGAGAATGTCGCTGTAGGCTTTGGCCGCGGTCGCTGTCGGGGTACTTCGCGAGCTGCTCGCGGCAGAGGGCTAGCTCTTCGTCGGTGGGCTGACGGCGTGAAGGCGGCGAGGAAGAGCGTGCGGAGGCGGTCGTCGTCGGTGAAGAACGGCGCTTCGATCGAGCCGAGCAGCGGGCTCGTTGCGCGGGTCGGTCGCTTCGGCCAGGTCCGCGCCGTTGAGCAGCGTCAGGGCCTGCAGCACGCCGGCCTGGTATTCGAGCGCATTGCGGCCGGACGATTGCGACCTTGGCGATGAACGCCTGCCGCTGCGGATCGAGCAGCGGGCTGGCGATGTTGACGCCCGGCATCATGGCTTGCGGCTTGCGGTGCAGCACGCGATTGACCGAATCGTAGAGCTGTTCGGCGGTGAGCGTCTTGACCGGCATGTGGACATACAGCTCCGGCGGCGGAGGCGGGTCGGCGGTCCAGACGCTCGTGCGCTGATAGGCCGCGGTGTTCGCCAGCGTGCGGTACAGCTCGCGCAGGTCGAAGCCGACGCTCACGAAATACTCGGTCAGCTCTGCGAACAGCTCGGGATGGCTGGGCGGATTCTGCGGCCCGAGGTCATCGACCGGCTCGACCAGGCCCGCGGCCGAAGAGATGCCACCAGACGCGGTTGACGCCCGCCCGCGGCAGATACGGATTGTCGCGCGAGGCCATCCAGATCGCGAGTTGCTCGCGGCGCAGTGCCCGCTTCGTCCGTCCGCCGGCGAACTGCCCGCCGGGATACTTCGGCAGCACGATCTCCTCCGTGTCTCGGCAGCTTCACTTCGCCTTCGTCGCAGATCGACCAGCGCTGCAGCCCGCATGCCGGGTTGTTCGTGTCCGGCTGCCGCAGGCGGGCGAAGAACGCGGCATAGCCCCAAAAGTCCTTCTGCTTCCATTGATCGAACGGATGGTCGTGGCACTGGGCACATTCGATCTGCAGGCCCAGGAAAATGCGGGCCGTGCTGCCGGCCAGCTTTTCCGGCGCCAGCTCCAGCGAGGTGTAATAGAGCGCCGGGCCGGCTCGCCGCCCTCGGTCGCCACGAGCAACTCGGAGACCAGATTGTCGTACCGCAGGTTCTCGACGAACCGCTGCCGCAGCCAGTTCTGCACGCCGACGACGTTGTTGATCTGCTCGAGATTGAGGCCGCCCGGCAGCATGATGTTCCGCCAGATGTTGGCCAGGTGCGTGGCGTGTGCCGGCGAATCGAGCAGGCGGTCGATCAGCTTCGCCCGCTTGTCCGGCGACTCGTCGGCCAGAAACGCCCGCACCTCGGCCACGCGCGGAATCGCCCCCGTCAGGTCGAGATAGCACGCGGCGGACGAACTCCTCGTCGCTGGACCGCGCCGCCGGCTCGTGGCCCGCGGCTTTGATCCGGGCATCCACCAGCTCATCGATCCGGCGAATCATCGCGGCCCGCAGCGCTGCGGGATCAGATTCCTGAGCGCGAACGCTATCCGCGAGGAGCGCGGCCAAAAAGAGTCCAACCAAGGCCAATCGGGTCGGCGACATAGGGCGGGTCTCCGCGAAGTCCAGTCACTATGTCTGAATTGTAGTGCACCGCGGGCGGCCGCACCACAACGCCTTAACGGCCTTCCTCAATCCTGATCCCGGTCACTTTCCACGTGCCGTCGTCGTCCTTCGCCAACTGCACGGTCTCGAGCATGACGCCGGGTGCGTTCTCGAACCGCGCCTGGCACTGCAGCAACACCCATTCGCGATACGGCAGAGCGACCTGCTTTCTCTGGAAAACCCGGGTGGTGGACGACAGTTGGGCGACGATTTCGGTGGGCTCGGACTGTAGGTACTGCATCGCGGTGGGCCGGCGTCCGAGGGCCCTGCCCAGCGGCGTGCGGAAGGCGCTGGTCGCCGCTTCCCACTCCGCGGAATCGATCGCTTTCGCCAGCGCGGGGGCCATTTCCTCAAAGGCCCTGCCGTAATTGCCGGCATCAAAAGTCTCCAGCCATTTGCCCGCGGCCAGTGCGGCAGCGCGCTTGGCTTCGTCCTCGCGATTTGCCTGCCCGTCGTCCTGACCCTGGTTGCCGGCGTCCCGGCGGGGCTTGGAGCGATGCTGGGCCCAGGCGCCGGAGGAAGATGCGAGAAGCAGAGCCACAATCCACAGCCGCAGACCGCGAACGCGCATGAAGGATTCCGTTACCTAAGAGGAGAGTCCTGACGCCGCATTCTCCCGCGACACGCCGGGGATAGCAAGCAATTCGTCACCACGATTCCGCGGCAGCCCGCGCTTGCCCCTGCTCAGCCTGTACCCCCATACTTCGCTGTCGCCCGATTTCTGACTTCTGATCCTTGACCCCTGACTCGCAGCATGTGCGGCATCACCGGCGCGATCTGGACCGATCCCGAGCGTGGGATCGATGCGCCGACACTCGCGCGGATGACCGAGTGCTCTGCGCCATCGCGGGCCGGACGACGAGGGACAGTATCACAGCGAGTTCCGCCTCCGCCCGCCGTATGAATCGATGCCGGGCGTCGCCCTCGGCTTTCGCCGGCTGTCGATCATCGACCTGGCCACCGGCCACCAGCCGATGTCGAACGAGGACGGCACGGTCTGGATCGTCTTCAACGGCGAAATCTACAACTACCAGGCACCTGCGCCAGCGGCTGGAAGGCTCGGGCCACAAGTTCCGCACCGACAGCGACACCGAGACGATCGTCCATCTCTACGAGGACGAAGGGCCGGAGTGCTTCTCGCCACCTGAACGGCATGTTCGCGGTCGCCATCTGGGACGCCAACCGCCGGCGGCTGGTGCTCGGCCGCGACCGGCTGGGCAAAAAGCCGCTGGTCTATCGGCACGAACCGCGGCCGGCTGCTGTTCGCCAGCGAGCTGAAGAGCCTGCTCGAAGTGCCCGGCCTGCCGCGCGAGATCGACCCGGCGGCCGTCGACGAATACCTGACCTATCAGTACGTCCCGCATCCGAACACGATCCTCCGCGGCTTTCGCAAGCTGCCGCCGGGGCACTATGCCGTCTGGCAGGACGACAAGCTCGAAGTGCGGCCGTACTGGCAGCCCGACTTCGCGCGTCGAGCGGCGCATCACGCGAAGCAGGCGCAGTCGAGCGAGCTGCGGCGAGCTGCTCGAATCGGCGGTGAAGCTGCGGATGCGGAGCGACGTGCCGCTGGGGGCGTTTCTCTCCGGCGGCATCGATTCGTCGATCATCGTCGCCCTGATGCAGAAGCACTCCGCCGAGCCGGTGAAGACGTTCACGATCGGCTTTCCGGTGAAGGAGTACGACGAGACGAAATACGCCGAGCTGGTCGCCAAGCATCTGCAAGACCGACCACCACGAGCTGCAGGTCAAGCCCGACGCCGTCGACGATCCTGCCGAAGCTGGCCTGGCACTACGACGAGCCGTTCGCCGACAGCTCGGCGATTCCGACCTGGTACGTCTCGCAGCTGACGCGGCGAGCACGTCACGGTCGCGCTCAGCGGCGACGGCGGCGACGAGCTGTTCGCCGGCTATCCGCGGTACCGGGCGGTGGCGCTCGGCGCGGCTGTTCGACCGGCTCGTCGCCGCTCAAGTCGCTGCTCGCCGCCCGCGCTCTGGCAATGGCTGCCGGCGTCGGGCCGGCAGAAGTCGCTGCCTGCGGCAGTTCAAGCGGTTCAGCGAAGCGCTCGCGCTGCCGCCGGAGCGGCGGTATCTCGACTGGATCTCGATCTTCAACGAACGCGCGGCGGGCCGAACTGTATCAGCGACGAGTTCCTCGCCCAGCTCACGACCGACCCGGCTGCGTTCCTGCGATCCGCCTGGCAGCGCTGCCAGGGCCGCGATGCGGTGACGCTGCGCCTCGCTGGCCGACCTGGTGACGTATCTGCCCTGCGACCTGATGACCAAGGTCGATATCGCCTCGATGGCCCACGGCCTGGAATGCCGGGCGCCGTTTCTCGACTATCGCGTCGTCGAATTCGCCGCCGTCGCTGCCGGCCGCGCTAAGTATCGCCGCGGCCGCGGCAAGCGGATCCTGCGCGAGGCCTTCGGCGACCTGCTGCCGCGCGAAGTCTGCACGCGGCACGAAGATGGGCTTCGGCGTGCCGCTGGATCACTGGTTCCGCCACGAGCTGAAGCCAGCTGACGACGACCTGCTTGCTCTCGGACAACTGCGCGCTGCCGCGGCAGTTCTTTCGGCCCGAGAGCGTGCAGCTCCTGTGGGACGAACATCAAGAGCGGCGGTTCGACCACAGCGACCGGCTGTGGGCGCTGGTCATGCTCGAATCGTGGCTGCGCGAGTGGACGACCAATCCGAAGCGTAAGCGAGGCGAGTTGACCACGCGGTGTCCAGCGATTCCGCTCGCTGACGCTTCGGGTTAGTGTGCGGCGCACCGATTGCACTGGGCGCCCTGCCGCCTTGGGTCACACTTCACGGCTGGTTAGAATCGGCGGGGCCGAACGCGCCAGCACTGCGCGCAGGCACGGAGCTGCATCATGAAAAACATCTTGGCGGTGATCCTGGCGGGCGGCAAAGGCACGCGGCTGGAGCCGCTGACCCGCGACCGGGCCAAGCCGGCGGTCCCGTTCGGCGGGCTGTATCGCATCATCGACTTCACGCTCTCGAACTGCCTCAACAGCGAGATTCCGCCGGATGCTGCTGCTCACGCAGTACAAGGCGATGAGCCTCGACCGGCACATCAACCTGGGCTGGCGGCACTATTTCAACCGCGAGCTGGGCGAGTTCATCGACGTCGTGCCGCCGCAGCAGCGGATCGACGAGCAGTGGTATCAGGGCACGGCCGACGCCGTCTATCAGAACATCTACGTGCTGGAGAAGGAGCGGCCCGAGTACGTCGTCATCCTGGCCGGCGACCACATCTACAAGATGAACTACAAGTCGATGGTCCAGTACCACATGGAGATCGGCGCCGACGTGACGGTCGGCGCGCTGCGCGTCAATCCGATCGAGGCCCGCGCAGTTCGGCGTGATGGAGATCGACACCAACGCAGCGGATCGTCGGCTTTGAGGAGAAGGTCGCCGAACCCCAAGACGATTCCCGGCGATCCCGCAGCATTGCCTCGGCTCGATGGGCATCTACGTCTTCACCGCCCGGTTCCTGTTCGAGCAGCTTTGCCGCGACGCGACCAAGCCCGGCAGCCGGCACGATTTCGGCCGCGACATCATTCCCTCGCTGATCGAGACGCACAAGGTCTATCGCCTTTCCGTTCCGCGACGAGAACCGCAAGACCGACGCCTACTGGCGCGACGTGGGCACGCTCGACGCCTATTACGAAGCCAACATGGACCTGGTCGGCGTCGATCCGCTGCTCAACCTGTACGACGAGGTCTGGCCGATCCGCACGTTCCAGCCGAACCTGCCGCCGCCGAAGTTCGTGTTCGGCAGCCGCGGCGAAGCGGACCGCGCCGGCCGGGCGATGGACAGCATCGTCTGCCCGGGGACGATCGTCTCCGGCGGCCTGGTCGAGCGGTGCATCCTCGGCCCGCGGGTGCCGCGTCAACAGCTACTCGCACGTCGAAGATTCGATCCTGTTCGAAGGGGTCGATGTCGGCCGGCACGCCCAGATCCGCCGGGCGATCATCGACAAGGGCGTCAAGGTCCCGCCCGGCATGCAGATCGGCTACGACCTGGAGCTCGACCGCCGCCGCGGCCTGACCGATCAGCGACGGCGGCATCGTCGTCATCGCCAAGGGCGACGGCCTGGAGCACATGGGCGGTTAAAAATCGATCCGCCACCAGCCCGCTTCATTTCCCAGGCGCGATCAGCGCCGCGGCAAAGGCTGCTGCCCCTACGCAACCCGATGTTGCTGGCGGGAAACCGCCGCGCGGGTGCAGCCCGCGGTTGCAGAATCGACAAAATCGGTTGCACCGCGCGATGTTGCCAGCGTGCTGGCAAATGGCAGGATTCGGCGGGCGCAATAAGCGTTACAACCGGTCTGGCAAGCAATTGCGGCAGCGAATGCCGTGCTGGCAAGCTTCTGGGTACGGCGTTTGCGAGAAGGGGATTCCCCGATGTGCGGGTCTGCCATTCCGTGCACACCAGAGCAGCTTCGCGGGAGAGCGCTGGTCCGAAGCCGTACAAGCCACCGAATCCGTTCATCTTCGCGCTGGAATGCGGCTTTTGTTCGTTGACGTAAACCAAAACGTTGTAAGGTTTTGAAGCGACGTATAGGATAAAGTTGATGGGGTTGGCGAGTGTTGAGCAGCTGCCCTCCGGGCGGGCCTGCGAGCGTGTTTCCAGGGTTCGGTCGGCCAGCGTGCCATCGGCCTCGATTGGCGTCCCTCACTCCCTGATTTCCAGTTCCAGAATCGACCGCAACATGGCATCCGGACAAACGCAGGTCAGCTCCGAGACGATCGAAAAGACCAAGCAGCAGATTCGCGGCCTGGTCGGCGAGATCGCCCAGCTCTCCAAGAGCGATATGGCGGCCGGAGGAGTTTTACGCCGCGTTCCTGCAGCGGGTGGTGCAGGCGCTGGCGGCGGTCGGCGGGGCGATGTGGGTTCTGGGCGAAGGCAAGCAAGCCGCAGCTCGTCTATCAGATCAACCTCAGCGAGAAGCTGCTCGACGCCGAATCGGAAGAAGCCGGCAAGCACTATCGCCTGCTCGACTACATCGTCGCCAGCAACAGCGGCGCAGCTCGTGCCGCCGCTCTCGCGTGCCGGCGACGAGCGGATGGGCGGCAACCCGACGCGGCAGCTGCTGGTCATTCATCCGCTGGGCCACGACAACCAGGTCGAAGGCCTGATCGAAATCTTCCAGCGGGCCGATACGCAGCCGGCGACGCAGCGCGGCTATCTGCAGTTCCTCAAGCAGATGTGCGAGCTGGCCGCCGAGTGGTTCAAGAACCGCAAGCTCCGCGACCTCGGCGACCGCCACTCGCTGTGGGCCCAGGCCGATCAATTCTCGCGGGCCAGGTGCACGAAAGCCTCGACGTTCGCGAAACGTGCTACACGATCGTCAACGAAGGCCGCCGGCTGCTGGGCTGCGACCGCGTGACGGTCGCCATTCTCAAGCGGCGGCAGCTGCGTGGTCGAAGCGGTCAGCGGCCAGGACACGCTCGACAACCGCAGCAACGTCGTCACGCTGCTGGGCAAGCTGGCGACGCGGGTCGTCAAGTCGGGCGAGCCGCTGTGGTATGCGCGGCTCGACCGAAGACCTGCCGCCGCAGATCGAAGCAGGCGATCGAAGAATACGTCGATCAGTCGTACACGAAATCGCTGGCCGTCATTCCGCTGCGCAAGCCGAAGCAGGTCGATACGGCCAGTCCGCCGACCGGCGGCCTGCCAGTCGAAGAGCGAGCGCACACCGGGCAAGATCGTCGGCGCCCTGATCATCGAGCAGATCGAAAGCGACATTCCCCGCGAGATCCTCGCCCCGCGGCTGGACCTGGTCTACGAGCACAGCGCGCGGGCCCTGTCGAACGCGATCGACCACAACAGCCTGTTCCTGATGCCGGTCTGGCGGACGATCGGCAAGTCGCGCGTGGGTCGTGCAGGCCCGCACGCTGCCCAAGACGGTGTCGATCACCGCGGCGATCGTGCTGGTGCTGCTTGGCCGGGATCTGTCGATTCCGCCGAACTTCGACATGCGGGCCAAGGGGACGCTGCAGCCGGTGAAGAAGCACGAAGTTTTCGCCCCGATGCCGGGCGAAGTGCATGGAGGTGCTCGATCGACAACGGCGACGACGGTGAAGGAGGGCGAGCTGCTGGTCGTGATGCGGAATCCCGACCTGGAAATCAAGAAGCAGGAGGTCGAAGGCGAATTCAACGCCGCGCGCGAAAGCCTGCAGCGCGATCGCCAGCAGCTCATCAGCCCAGCAGCCAGAAGCTCACGCGACCAGGAGCGAGCGCAAGCTGAAGCCGATCAGGCCAAGCTCGTCAAGGTGAAGCAGCATCTGGACAAGCAGTTGCGAGCTGCTCAACGAGCGCGCAGGAGCAGCTGACGGTCCGGAGCCCGATCGACGGCCACGTCATCACCTGGGACGCCAAGAAGCTGCTGCAGAACCGCCCGGTCGAAACGGGCCAGGTGCTGATGACGGTCGCCGCGGCCGGACACCGACTACGAGGTCGAGCTGTACATGCCCGAGCGGCGGATCGGAGCACGTGCGCCGGCCATCGCGAGAACGTCAAAGCGCGGCGATCCGAACGACGATCTGAAGGTCGATTTCATCCTGATGACCGATCCGGGCGTCGACGCACTACGGCAAGGTGTCCGACGTCAATCCGACCGCCGAGCCGCACGAAGAGCACGGCAACATGGTGCGGATTCGCGTGAAGCCCGACGACGAGACTCATCAACCCGCGTCCCGGCGCGACGGTGACGGCCAATGTCCACTGCGGCCGCGCCCCCTCGGCTGTGGGCCAAGCTGCACGAAGCCTGGGAATGGCTCGAAGCCAACCTGTTTGTTCTAGTCGACTTGTCAGGAGCATAGTCCGAGTCAGCTGTCACGTGCGACCATCGAGATGCTGAAGTCTGCCGCTGCGCCAGAGACTCGTCACGAGAACCCATGTCATCGAAAACTCCGCCACCTCCTGGCCATCGTCGCCGGCCTGCTGCCGCGATGGTCGCACTCGCCCGCTCGGCCAGCGCCCAGTCGCCCGCCGACGGCGCAAGCCGCTGACGATCAAGATCGAGCGAGGCCCTGGTCACGCTGATCGACGACGTCAACGGTCCCGGCCACCGAAAGCGGGCATGCTGACGAAGGTGCACGTCAAGGAAGGCGACAGCGAGTCGAGAAGGACGCTCGTCATCGGCCGAGATCGACAACCGCGAGACGCTGGCCAAGCAGCAGATCGCCGAAGGCGAGCTCGACGCGGCCAAGGCCCAGGCCGAGAGCGACGCGGAAATGGAAGTCGCCGAGAAGGCGATCGAAGTTTCGAAGGCCGAGCTACGAATCGATGCGAGGAAATTCGCGAGCAAGAACCCCGGCGCCGTCAGCGCTGACCGAGCTGCGCAAAGTACAAGTTCCAGCTGCGAGCAAGCGCATGGCCCAGGTCAAGCAAGCGCTCAACGAGAAAGATCGATCGCCGGCCTGACGCCGAAGTGCAAAGCAAGCCCAGCTCGAAGCGACCGCCGATCGAGCTCGACCTGCGGCAGATCACGCCCCGTTCAAGGGCGAGGTCGTCGAGATCATCAAGAAGCGTCGGCGACTGGGTCCAGGCCGGCGAGCCGATCATGCACATCGTCGGCTCGACAAGGTGCGCGTGAAGGGCTTCGTCTATGCCGACGCGGCGCCTCGCCGACGAAGTGATCGGCAAGCCGGTCGAGATCACCGTCGATCGCCGCCGGCGGCAAGACAGCACACGCGTCAAGGGAATCATCGACTTCGCCAGCCCGGTGATCGAAGGCGTCGGCAACAGCCGCCAATTCCGCATCTGGGCCGAAGTCGACAACGAGAAGTTCGTCGATCCGGTCACGCAAGCAGGAATCGTGGAAGATTCAGCCCGGCTCGATGGCCACGATGACGATCGACCTGATCCGCCGCTGCCGCAAGCCCGCCGCTCCCGCTCAAGGCCGAGCCGGCAAAGCGGCCGACGCAAGCCGCGCCGGCACGTCGCCCGCAGCGCTGGAAGCCCGGCAAGGCCGAGTCGCTCAAGCCGGAAGCGGCAGCCGACTCGGCGAAGGCCGGCGAGAAGACCGCAGCGACGCGAAGCTCGCAGCCTCGCGACCACCGGAAGCAGAAGCCGTCCGGCAAGTGCAGTCGCCAGGCACGAGCCTGCAAACTCATGCAAACTCATTGAACCTGCAAACTATGAAGCCTGCCCGACTCGATGGCCACCCTTGCGGAAAGCCTGATCAGCTCGCACGTCGCGTCCGCTGACGCTGCGGATGCGGCCCGATCTGACCGCGCGGCGGCACCGCTACCACGGCCGCACGTTCTGGGTCGTCAAGGAGCCGGTCGGGCCTCAACTACTTCCGCTTTCACGAAGAAGAATACGCGATCCTGTGCATGCTCGACGGCCGGACGCAGCCTGGACGACATCAAGGAGCAATTCGAGACACAGTTCACGCCGCAGAAGATCACCTATCACGACCTGCTGCAGTTCGTGGGCATGCTGCACCGCAGCGGCCTGGTGATCAGCGAAGCGACCGGCCAGGGGCATCAGCTCCGCAAGCGCCGCGACGAGAAGAAGTGGCGCGAGCTGATGGGCAAGCTCGCCAACGTCTTCGCCCTGCGGTTTCGCGGCGTCGATCCCGAGCGGTTCCTCAACTGGCTCTATCCATACACCGGCTGGTTCTTCCGCTGGTACACGGTCGTCTGCGTGATGCTGCTCGGCCTGGCGGCGCTGGCGCTGGTCGGCGGTGCAACTTCGACGAGTTCACGCCGCAAGCTGCCGGCGTTTCACGCGTTCTTCGGCCCGAAGAACTGGTTCTACCTCGGCATCACGATGGCCATGGTCAAGGTGCTGCACGAGTTCGGCCACGGCCTGTCGTGCAAACATTTTGGCGGCGAATGCCACGAGCTGGGGGCGATGATGCTCGTGTTCACGCCCGCCCTGTATTGCAACGTCTCCGACTCCTGGATGCTGCCCAACAAGTGGCACCGGGCGGCGATCGGCGCGGCGGGCATGTATGTCGAGCTGTTCCTGGCCTCGATCGCCACGTTCCTGTGGTGGTTCAGCCAGCCGGGCCTGCTCAACTCACATCTGCCCTCAGCGTGATGTTCATCTGCTCGGTCAGCACGGTCGTGTTCAACGGCAACCCGCTGCTGCGGTTCGACGGCTACTACATCCTGATGGACATCCTGGAGATTCCGAACCTGCGGCAGAAATCGACCGAGATCACGCGGCGGTTTTTCGTCTGGCTGTGCCTGGGCATCGAGCAGCCGGAGAATCCGTTCCTGCCGCACAAGCACCAGTGGGCGTTCGGCCTGTACACGGTCGCGGCGGTCATTTATCGCTGGCTGGTCGTGTTTTCGATCATGTTCTTCCTGAACAGGTGTTCGAGCCGTACGGGCTGAAGATCATCGGCCAGATCATGGCCCTGTCGGGCTTCGTGGGCCTGGTGGTGCAGCCGGTCTGGGAGCTGGGCAAGTTTTTCTATACGCCGGGGAGGATGAACAAAATGAAAAAGGAACGCGTGGTCGGCGACGGTCGGCGTGGTGGCGGCGGCGGTCGCCGTTTGTGCTCTTCGTGCCGCTGCCGTTCTCGGTGAAGTGCACGTTCGAGATTCAGCCGCGCGGCGGCCAGCAGGTCTTCACCGCGATGCCGGGCCAGATCACGCGAGGTCGGCTGCCAGGCCGGGCGCAGGTCGTGCAGCCGGGCGACGTGATCATGCAGCTGGACAATCCCGACCTGGAGCTGCGAGCTGGTCGAGCTCGAAGGCCGCTACCGCGAGGCCGAAGCAGTCGTCGAGGCGCTGCAAGACAGCGGCTTCACCGATCCGACGGCGCATCGATCAGCTCGACATGGCCCGCGAGATGCTCGACTCGGCCGATAAGCAGTACGAAGCAGAAGAAGGACGAGTTCGACAAGCTGACGATCATCGCGCCGGCCGCCGGCACGATCATTCCGCCGCCGTCGCGGCAGCGACAAGATGGCCGTCGGCCCAGGGCCGCCTGCCGACCTGGGAAGGCACGCCGTTCGACGCGAAGAACATCGGCGCCCTGCTCACGCCGACCGACCTGATCTGCCAGATCGGCGACCCGGCCGATATGGAGGCGGTGCTGATCATCGATCAGGCCTATATCGACCTGGTGCAAGGAAGGCCAGCCCGTCCGCGTGCTGCTCGAAGCCGACACGCGCCAGGCCTACGACAGCCAGATCGAAGAGATCGCCGGCACCGAGGTGAAGGTCGCCTCGCCGCGGCATGTCGACGCAGGCCGGCGGCCGCCTGGAGACCAAGACCGATCCGTCGGGCAAGGTGCGGCCGCTGAACACGTCGTATCAGGCCCGCGCCCCGCTGGGCGATGTCGGCCGGCAAGCTGCAAGCCGGCATGCAGGGGCAGGCCCGCATTTACACCGGCTGGCAGCCCCTGGGCCGCCGGCTCTACCGCTACTGCGCCAAGACATTCCACTTTGATTTGTAAGCAAACCAGATTTGACGTTTCGCAACCGCGAACGATTGCACGATCTCGCGATCTGCTCGTTCAAGCCGAGCCCTGTTTCATTACGGCCGCATTTCGCGTTGTCCTTTACACCGCCGCTACATCGCGGCACAGGAGAACTTGAGCATGGCCAGAGAACATGGAAAACGACAGCCGCCGAAGAAACCCAGGCGCCCGCCGCAGCCGCCAGCAGCAGCAGATGATGCAGGTCGAGGTCGATGACACCCACGTCACCGCCTCGTACGCCAACTTCTGCCGCGTGACCGGCTCGCCGGAAGAGCTGATCGTCGATTTCGGCCTCAACCCGCAGCCGGTGGGCATGCCGAAGAACCCGATCGCCGTCACCCAGCGCGTGATCGTGAACTACTACACGGCCAAGCGGCTGCTGCACGCCCTGTCGCTGTCGGTGCAGCGGCACGAAGCGGTGTTCGGCGTCCTGGAGACCGACATCCAGAAGCGCGTCAAGCCGATGAATCGCTAGTGCCTCGTGGGGCAGGCTTCCAGCCTGCCAGAGCGCGACTCAACAACAGCCCGCGACCGGCTCGGTCGCGGGCTGTTTGCTGCGCTGGCCTGAAAATGAAGCCGCCAACCGGTGCTTAGCGCGTAGGGCGACGGACTTCGCCGGCGACGAAGTCCAGCACCAGCCGGGCGACATCGATGCCGAGGGCCCTGGCCAGCCCTTTCCAGCCGGGAACAGCATTGACTTCGATGGCGTACAGCTGGCCGTCGCGGCCGGGCAACAGATCGACGCCGGCCAGCGGCGCACCGACGGCGGCGGCGGCGCGGCGGGCGATTCCGATCAGCGAATCGTCCGGCGTGAAGGCCTCGGCTTTCGCGCCGCGGCTGATGTTGGTGCGCCAGTCGAGCGGATTGCGGCGGCGCATGGCCAGGACGCGCTCGCCGATCAGCAGCAGCCGCAGGTCGCAGCCTTCGTGCTCGATGAACTCCTGGACGTAGAGGACGGCGCCGAGCTGGGCGAGCATCTTGAAGGCCCGCAGGGCGAGGGCCTCGTCGTTCAGCCGCGTGATGCCGCGGCCTTCGCTGCCGAAGATCGGCTTGAGGACGACATCGCCGCCGAGCTCCCCGAAGGCGGCCATCGCGTCGTCGGCCGTCTGGCAGACGATCGTCCGCGGCGTCAGCAGGCCCGGCGGCCTGCAGCTTGGCCGAGGTGAGGAACTTATCGACGGCGGCTTCGATGGCGCGGGCCGGGTTGATGACCACGCCGCCGGCGGCTTCGTAGCGCCCAGGCAATCCATGCGGAAAACGACCTGCTCCAGCGAGCCGGGCGGCATCGTGCGGACGATGACCGCATCGAACTCGGCCAGATCGCGGCCGGCGGAGATGATTTGCAGATCGTCTGCCGGCTCTGGAGGGCAGAGGACGGGTTGGAAACCCGTCCTACGATCTCGCTGAAGGGCAGCGTCGTAATCTCGAAGTCGCCAGCCGCGGCGCGAGCCAGATCGCGGGCGTACCAACTGTCGGCGGCGGCGAGGACGGCGAAATGCACGGCGGGTTCGGGGTTCAGGGTTCAAGGTTCAGACATCGACCGAGCAGGGCAGCAAGTTTTTGGACGACGAGCGTGGGAATTTCGTGGTCGCCGGGGAAGGCAATAAAGTCCACTTCCGCGCCGGCTTCGAGCAGCATTTCTTTGAGGGCGACGCCCATCGGGAAGGGCAGGATTGAATCTTGCCGGCCGTGGCTTTGCAGCACTGTCAGCGGGCCGAGCTTCTCCGCGAGTGGCCGCCACTCGGCTTCATTGATGAGCGCGCCGGAGAGAATGGCCAGCCCGGCAGGCGGAGCGGGCAATCGCAACGCCACATCGATCGCCAGCATCGAGCCCTGGGAGAAGCCGCCCAGGACGAAGCGGTCCGCGGTCAGGCCGAAGTGCTGACCGGCCGCTGCGACGAGCTGCAATAACGATCCGCGCACCTCGGGCAAGCCCAGCGGACATTCGCGGCGGAATCGCTCCAGCAAATCGGGCGGCGGGCCGTAGATCAGTCGGTTCAGGTCAATCATCCACCACGCCCGGCCGCCGGGAATGCCGCGGCCGGACAGGTCGAGCGGTGCGGCGGGAAAGAGGAAAACGGCCTTGTCGGCCAGAGCCGGCTCCAGCTCCACCAGCGGCTGAACCAGGCCCACCAAATCCTTGCCGGGAGCTCCAAACCCGTGGCACAAGACGACAGCCAGCTGCGGCTGCGATTCGGCGGGCAGATTGTGAACGACGAGCGTGCTGAGGCCGCCCCATTCCACGCGTTCAACTTGCATCGGACGAGCCTCCGGGATCATCCCGGAGGCCGGTGACCGGCCCGGGTTCTGGCACTGCAGCAGCTTCTGGATCGCTGGCTGGTTCCATCACGATCGGCGGCAAGGGCGGCAGCGGCTCGTGCTCGATCACGACCGGCGGCACCAGCCGCTGCGGGCCGTCTTCGATCAGCTTCATCACCACGGGCTGCCCCTCGGCCTGCTTCATCTGGCACAAGCAAAGCCGCGACGCCACCGAGCCGGGCGTCCGCTCGCGCTTGTGGCAGACCGGGCATTCCCACAGCCGCCGCAGGTCGTATTTCAGGCGTTCGTAGGGGCCTTTCATTGTTGCAGTGTCCAGGGTTTGGCGGTCGAAATCGTAATCGGCAGCCGCACGGCATTCGGGTCGGCGGGCACGAAGTAGGGCAGTGACATGCTGGAGAGCATGTACTGGATGCCCTGAAACATGGCGTCGCGGACCTTGGCATCGTCGATCACGACCGCGTCGATACTATAGGGACTGCCATGCTCGGCGGAGGTTTCCCAAATCGGCGAGCCGCCCGCGGGCGACATCGACGCTTCGAGCCGGCCCACGGTTGCATTGACCCGTTGGCCCGTATCGTACCGCTCGCCGAAACCGCCGGGTTGCTCGACGACGCGCAAAGTCTCGCCCGGCACTTCGGAGTATTTGATCGTTAACGTGACTGCGCCCGCGAGGCCCACGGTCAAGCCGCCCGCGGTGAGCCGTTTGGTGACCGCGTCGGTCAATTCGCGAGTCACGGTGTCGGGCGCGGAATACCGCAACTGCCCCAGTTGAATCTGCAAAGCGACTGCATCGCCAGGCTTGAGCAAGGCGGGCTGGCCGGAAGTGAGCGACGCCGCTACAGCAGCAATTTCCTTGCGGGGAATTTTTACCGAGACAAGCTGAAACTCCTGAAAGTCGCCCCGCGTTGTCAGCAGATGCTCATCGTCGAGAAACCGCTGGGGAAAATTGTGGCTGGGAGGATCATTGCAGATCCAAGTCACCGCCTGGAGTTGGCGGTCAAACAGATAATTGCCGTGCAGGAGCCAGCCCTGGCCATCCGGCGCCCAGACGACCTCTGGGCCGTCCATGTAGGCGGCGCCGATCTGCAGCCCGAGGTGGTGTTGCAGCGAGATTTTTCCGTCCGCGCCCCACACCAGCAGGTATAACGACGCATCTTTGCCCCGCGCTAGGCAGGCGAGTTCCGATGTATCAGGCGAAAACGCCAAGGAGTGGATCGTGATCGCGAGGATGCCCCCCTCCGTCGGGCAATTCCATGCGCGCGGCGATCTTTTCCTTGGCGACATCGAACACCACGACCTGACTGTCCATCACCGCCGCCAGGTACTGGCCGTTGTTGTTGAGCGTAATCTGTCTCTCGTTCAAGTACCGCCAAGGGGATGTCGCGAATCATCTTCGCGTCCTCCATCCTCCACAGGCAGAACCGGCAACCCTGAGCAGCTCGCACCACCGCCGCCAAGTAGTTGAGCGAGGTAAATCCCACGTGGATCACGTCCCGGCCACGCTCATTGGTGTACTCCAGCACGCCGAGCGGCTCGCCGGTTTCCGTATTGACGATCTCGATCGCGTTCACGCTTTGGCGGCCCGCATCTTCGATCACCTGCGCGAATCGCTTGCCGTCGTGGCTGAGCGCAAACTGGGGAGTTGACCTTTTGGACAGTTTTTTGATCGAGCCGACTTCCTTGCCCTGGGCAGCGTCGAACACGACGTTGCCGACCGCGATGAAGGGGCTGGGATGGCGAGCATAAGTGAATCGCTCGTCGCGACCGGCGAACGACATCAAGAGGCGAACGCCCGCCGCGTTGGCCTCGGTATCCGGCCTATTCCCCCAGCTTACCGGGCCCTTCGACTTCGCGGCCGCAGCCGCGGGCGGCTTGCTCGCGGACACTGGCGCGGACCGGCGCTGCGCCGGCTCCGAAATTGCTCGTCTGAACGCGGAAGTCGGGGGCGGCGGAGGCGGGCCGGGAGACGACGCTCGGCGGCGGAGGAGGCGGCGCTCTCACCCACGGGCGCGGAAATCTGCCCGGGACCGCTCGGGGAACAGCCACACAAGCAGAAGCCACAAAGAATCACACGAGCCCGCATGGGACCCTCCTGTGTTTCACAATTCGATCCAACCTGGAGACTTCGTAGTCTGGCATCCCGCGATTTCATTGGCCAGTGCATACGTTCAGCAAAAGCTGGTTTCCCCGAGCGGCAAGCGCAGTACGCCTCCGCAGCAACGAGGAGCGATCCGGCCTGCCTCGGAATCAGTTGGCCTGATCTTGTCTTGGCAGCCGGTAGCGCGGGGTAGGATCCGAAATTGGAAGCGAACCGCTACCATCATGCATTTGACACCGCCCCACCCCGGGCGGTAGGATAAGAGGGTTGTCTGGTCGAGTTGGTTCTGGCGCTGCCCAGCCGGGTGGTCGCCCGCTTTCGCCGATTCGCCGCGTTTTGGCGCGTCGTTTCTCATTTGCGAAAGGGGACTGCCATGGGCATCGGCCACTGGGAATTGATGATCATTGGGGTCGTGATTGTGCTGCTGTTTGGCCATCGGCTGCCGGGCGTGATGCATTCTCTCGGCCAAGGGATCCGGATGTTTCAGAACGGTTTTCGCGGGGAAGAAAGCCCTCGGCGAGCGATTCCTCCATTCACGGCTAGCCGCAAGTTGGTGTAGAATGAAGTCCGCGTTCGAGCAGGTTCAGGCGCTGCCCAGCCGGGCGGCCGCCCGCTTTCGCCGCTCGTCGTTTCTCCCCGCCTACCTTTTTCGAGCGAGAGCGACCATGTTTGGCATCGGCCACTGGGAAATCCTGCTGATCGTGCTGGTGATTTTCATCCTGTTCGGCCACCGGCTGCCGAGCGTCATGCGGTCGCTGGGCCGCGGCGTGGTGGAGTTCAAGGAAGGCCTGGCACGGCAAGCCGGAAGAAGGCGCGGCGGAAGAGAAGAAGGACGCGTAAGCGGCGTGGCGCTAGGCTTCCAGCCTCGCCGCTTGTGCGTGCGAAGTCCAATCGTCTCGCTGGCAGGCAAGATGCCTGCCCCACGTCCTTCCCGCCTCCACTCAGCATTGGTGCTGCCATGTTTGGACTCAGTTTTCAAGAACTGTTCATCGTCGGCGTCGTGGCGATTCTGCTGTTCGGCAAGAACTTGCCGCGACGTCGCCAAGCAAATTCGGCGGCATGTACCGCGAGTTCCGCAAGGGGCTCGACGACCTGAGGTCGCAGGTCGATTTCACCGAGAGCTACAACTCCGCACCTTCCAAGCCGCGGCAGACCGCGCCACGGACTACGACGACTACGACGAAGTCTGTGCCCCGAAGTTCGAGCCGCCCACCGGCCGCGCCGGAGAGAAGCGGGGTAGGGACAGTGGCAGGAGTCGGGGGTCAGGAGTCAGACGGCGGCGGCATTGGTTTCTTGTCATCGGGTGGTGATCCCGTGGGTCGGCGATCGCCAGTCGGGCCATCACGACCCTCATCCGATCGACTTCCGCCGCGTCGCCCCTCGCCTCGGGTACCTTCTCCGGGAGGCCGGCCTGCACCCGGCGGTCCAAAGCCCGCGCCGGGCCAGGGGCCGCGCCGCCTTGCCAGCCGCGCTTCTCGCTGTGATACATCCACGTCAGGCGGCGCTTGAATTCCTCCGGCTCCAAGCCCTCCAGCTTTCGCGCTGATCGGCTTTGAGGCCGTTATAGAACTTGCGGAGGTCTTCGTCGCTCACCGGCGGATTGCGGCGGCTGAAGATCGCGGCCCCGACCATTTCGCGGATGCGATCGGGCTGCTCCGTGGCGGGCCTGCTCGATCTGCGCCACGGTATTGCTCGATAGACTGTCCATCAATCGGTTGAAGTCCTCGAGATTAGGGGCCGGCATCTTGGGGTTCTGGCGCTGCATCGCCATCACAAAACCCAGCGTCTTCTGCCTGGCCTCCGGGTCGGGAATGTCGCGAATATTATCGCGGTCTCGCGGCGGCAGTTGATCCAGGATCTCCTCTTCGTCGCGGTCACGAACATCGCCGAGCCACCTGAAAATCGCCTTGCGATCGTCCTCTTCCAGGTTGCCAACGAAAGCCTGGAACCGCTGCATCTCTTGCTGCTTGAGCAGCTCCTTGATGCGCTCGATCCGCTTGTCGGCCGGCAGGTCGCGGAGCTCTGCGCGCTGGATGAAGATAACGTACCCAGCCAGGCGTGATAACGGTCCAGCGTCTTCTGCAGCTCCGGAATTTTCTCGGAAGACTCGATCGAGGCGTGCAAGCGTGCAGTCGCTCTGTTCCTCCTGTCCTCAATGTCGTCAAATCGCTTCTTCTTGCGGAGCAATTCGTCCCGCTGCTCGGCGGACATCTGCTTCAGCCGCTCGGCCCGCTCCGCCTCGGTTTCTTCGGCGGCAGCTGGCGCTGGCTATACCATGACAGCCGGCAGTAACAGCACAGTGCCCAATTCGCGGCCGGGACTCCGCCAATCCGCAATCCGCAATCCGCAATCCGCAATCTTTACGTCGCCATCGTCCACCTCCGCGGCAAACAGGCCCTCTTGTTGCAGCTGCTTGACGAACTCCACGCTGTCGACGTTGCGGTATTCGTCGATCCGCTCGATCAGCGGCAGGTCGCGGACCAGCTCGCGGTTGGGCTCGTCCAGCCGACTACTGAACGAGGAAATAGGCCGTGGTCGCCGCGGCCAGCACGCGGCCACCAGGGCCACCCAGGCCGAGATTCCGCTGGCGGACGGCTCCGCATCTTCTGCGTCTTGGCCTCTTCGACGGCCTTGCACGGCGACCATCTCGACCGTGCTGTGGACGAAATCGTCGTCGGCCTCGGTGCGGCCGAGCGTGTCGAGCATGTCCCAGGCCCGCTGCAACTGGTTCAGCCGGGCGCGTATGTCGGATCGTCGGCCATCCGCCGCTCGATCCGCGCGGCTGCTCGCGGCGTCAGCTCGCCGTCGAGATAGGCGACCAGCTCTTCGTCGATCGTGCTGGCTTCGGCCAGGGTAGGTTTGTCGTTGGCTCATAGCAACATCTCAATCTAACATGGCACGCACACACGGCACTCACTCCTGCTCAGTCCTTCGATCATCGGCCAGCCGCGGCGGCGTTCGACGGCTTCGTCCAGCCGGCGTGCCTTGCTCGACGTACGGCGTCAAAATCTCTTTCAGGTTCACGCGGGCCCGCGAGAGCAGCGACTTGATCGCCTGCACCGACAGGCCCATCGTCTCGGCAATGTCCTGGTAGCTCATCCCCTCGAACTTGCGCGAGCAAGCAGCGCCATCCGCTGCCGCTCGCTCAGGGCCGCGACCGCCTGGCGGACCATCTCGGCCTGCTCGGCCTTGTCCAGGGCCCGCGTCGGCATGAAGCCGCTGGCGGCCTTGGCCAACTGGTCGAGCTGCATCGGCGAGCTGTCCGCTGCCGTTGTCCGCTCCGGCACGCCCACTTCGCGGCGGCGCGAACGGCTGCGGAGGGCGTTGCTGGCGACGTTGTTCGCGATCGTGAACAGCCACGTGCTGAACTTCGCCCCCGGCTCATACCGCTCGCGGGCCCGAAAGACCCGCAGAAACACCTCCTGGGCCAGGTCCTCCGCCTGCTCGCGGTTGCCCACCAGGTGCTCCAGAACCGTCAGCAGCCGGTTCTGATAGCGCAGCACCAGCTCCTCAAACGCCGCGGCGTTGCCGCCGCGCACCTGCAGCATCAGCCGCACGTCGGGGTCGTGCAGCTCGTAGTTGATGGGCTGTGATTGGGTGAGGGCCAAGGCTGCGGCTCGGCTGGCTGGCGCTCCGTCGGGGCGATTCTTCTTAAGTCTAAGCCGAGTCGGCACATGGGACCAGTTACCGGCCGCGATAGGCCTTCGCAGCCGGCCACTCTTCCCTTGTTCTAACCCCGAGGTGCGCGGGAGGTTCCGGGGTCCGCTAGAGCCGGATGAAGCCGGTTGAGTAGGTGACGGCCCGGCCGCCGATGCCCACGCGGTCGCCGCGGTCTTCGCAGAACAGCTCGCCGCCGCGGGCGGAGATTTGCCGGGCGTGCAGCTTTTTCTGTTTCAGCCGCTCGGACCAATAGGGGATGAGCGTCGAGTGGGCCGAGCCGGTGACGGGGTCTTCCGGGATGCCCGCCTGCGGCGCGAAGAAACGGCTGACGAAATCGCAGGTCGTGCCGGGGGCGGTAGCGATGATGCCGAGGCTGTCGAGTTGGGCCAGTGCCAACATGTCAGGTTTGAGGTCGGCGACTTCCTGCTCGGTGGCGAAGACAGCCAGATAGTCGCGGGCCTTGGCGGTGAACTCCGGCGCTCGGCCGAGGCCGGCGATGAGTTCCGTCGGCGGCTCACAGCGCAGTCGCCGGCCGCGCGGGAAAGTCGAGCATCAAGAGATCGCCGTCGCGCATCACCGTCAATTCGCCCGAGCGCAGTGTCGAATCGAATCACATCGCCGCGATAGCCCAGATGCTCGAAGATCACGTGGGCCGGCGCGAGCGTGGCGTGCCCGCAGAGATCGACTTCCATCGTCGGCGTACACCACCGCAGATCGTAGCGGCCACTGCGAAGCCCGCCGCCAGGATCACCGCGAAGCCCGCCGCCAGGATCACCGCGCAGCCCGCCGCCAGGATCACCGCGAAGCCCGCCGCCAGGATCACTGCGCTGCACCACGACGAATGCCGTCTCGGCGAGATTGTTCTCGGCCGCGATCGACTGCAGCACGTCATCCGGCAGCCAATCGGCCAGCAGGCACACGCCCGCCGGATTCCCCGTAAAAACGCGGCTGGCGAAGGCATCGACCTGGTAGTCGGGAATGAGCATCGGTCTGATAGATGCGAAAGGTTGGACGAGGTTCGGGCCTAATACGCAATTCGATCCGCCTTGTTCCGCCAGGCCACAAACGCCGCCATCGATTCGGCCGGTAGAAGTTGCACGGCGGGAATGATGCGGCCCTCGGCTGGCAGTGGGTCGGCTACGGACAATGAGTGCTGCTGGCAAACTCTTCCCGAATGGCTGGCAGCTCGTCGTCCTGGACCAGGCGATGATACTTTTTCCGTTTGACGAACCACTTCCAAAAATCCCAGTCGGGGGCAGTTCGCTCAATAAGGACCTGGCCCGACCAATGGGCATCGCCTTGATAACCCGATGTCTTGATCGTCAGGTTTCCGTCATCATCCAGTCCGTGCCACTCCGGCCAGTACCACATGATCGAGTCGGGCTCGGTAAACGCACCCAGTCCTCTGGTCGCACGCGCAATTTGCCTTCACTGCAATGGAGACATTTAACCCTGCCAACTGAGCCGGCAAGCTGCTCCACGCGCTCGCTGACGAACTCCAGACGCCCCTTCAGGGAAAACGAATTGAGTCGCAGATACTCGACCACCTCTGCATCTTCCGGACAGTCAACCGGGGGAGGGGCTGAGTTGTCTCTGAATTCGATGCGGTCGAACGGAACGCCCGCGCAAAGCTGCTCATGGACTCGCGGATCGTCCGATTCCAGCATGCGCAGGAAGTCCGGCTTGATCTGGTCCTCGGCTTCCGGATGCCGCTGATAGTAGCCCTGGACTTTGAGCAGCATCCCTTGCTCTTCGATCATCGACTCATACGAGTTCTGATTTTGCAGTTGCTTCCGCTCGCCCTCATCGAACTTCGACACGGGAAATCGAGCGCCGCAGTTTGGACAGGAAATGGGATCCACGATAGCCTCTCCCCCAAACCAGCCCCTGTCGTCTAATCGCCATCCTACAGCGTCGGCCCGATCTGCCAGGGCACGAACTCTTCGTCGCCGTAGCCGTGCAGCTCGCTCTTGGTCTTCTCGCCGCTGGCGACGGCGAGGATCTTCTCGAAGATCTCGCGGCCGACGTCTTCGACGCGGCGGCCGGCGAGGATTTCGCCGGCGTTGATGTCCATGTCGTCGATCATCCGCTCGTACATCGGCGTGTTGCTGGCGACCTTGATCGTCGGGGCAGGGCTTGCAGCCGAAGCAACTGCCGCGGCCGGTGGTGAAGACCATCATGTTGCAGCCGCCGGCGACGAGGCCCGTGACGCTGGGCGGATCGAAGCCGGGCGTGTCCATGACGACGAAGCCCTTGGCCGTGATCGGCTCGGCGTACTCGATAGACCTCGGTCAGCGCGGTCGAGCCGGCCTTGGCGACGGCGCCGAGCGACTTTTCGGCGATCGTCGTCAGGCCGCCTTCCTTGTTGCCGACCGACGGGTTGTTGTCGATCTCGACGCCGTACAGGCCGGTGTGCCACAGCCACCACTTGATCCGCTCGAGCAGCTTGTCGGCGACCTGCGGCGTGCACGGCCCGGCGCGTGAGCAGGTGCTCGGCGCCGTAGATTTCGGTCGTTTCGGCCAGGACCGACGTGCCGCCGCAGGCGACGAGCATGTCGCGACGCCACGCCGAGGGCCGGGTTGCCGGTGACGCCGCTGTTGCCGTCGGAGCCGCCGCAGTTGGTGCCCAGGATGATCTCGCTGGCCGGAATCGGCTCGCGGCTGCACGTCGTTCGCTCGCGGCAGCAGCTCGGCGACGAGCTTGCACGCCGGCTTCGACGGTTTTGGCCGTGCCGCCCAGGTCTTGCATCGACAGCACCGGCGGGCCCGGCGGTCGCCGCTGCCGTTGCCGCCGATCTGCACCAGGTTCTGCGACTGCATCAGGTAGCCGCATCGTCGCCTGCTCGCAGCCCAGGCCGACGAGCAGGTAGCCGCCGATGTTCGGATGCTTGGCCATGCCGGCCAGCGTGCGGTTGAGCATCTCGTGCTGCAGGCCCTGATACTGCATGCCGCAGCCGCCGCCGTGCTTGACGGCGATGACGCCGTCGATGTTGGGAAAGTCGCGCAGAGCTCGGCTTGTCGAACCGCTGGGCGATGTACCGGCTGACCGTGGCCGAGCAATTGACCGTCGAGATGACGGCGATGTAGTTCCGCGTGCCCGCCTTGCCGCCGGGCCGGCGATAGCCCTGGAACGTGCGGCCGGCGATCGGCGCCGGCGGCGGCGGAATCGGCCGTGGCGCTGGCGTAGTCGCGGACGAACTCGCCGTTCACCAGATTGTGCGAATGGACCCACTCGCCCGGCTGCGATGTCGCTCGGTCGCCTGGCCGATGATCTGGCCGTACTTGCGGACGTACTCGCCCTTGGCGGATCGGCCGCACGGCGATCTTGTGCCCGAGCCGGACCGGCTCGGCCAGCGCGACCGTCGTGCCGGCGATCTCCAGCGACTGCGCCCGCCGCCAGATTGCGCGCGGCGACGCAGATGTTGTCGTCGGGATGCAGATAGACGGCGTCGGTCGGCTGGCGACCGTTGGCGGATGGCATGGGTAAACTCACGGCGGCAAAACCGTGATTATACCACCGCCAACTCGTCCCGCGGATTGCGGGACGAGCGCCAGTAGCCGAACTCGTAAGAGTTCGGTTGGGTACTAATTCAGCCCGAAGTCTCACGACTTCGGCTACGAACTAGGGCGAGTTCAAACTCAGCTTCGCCTCCAGCACCTTCTGATCCGGGCCTGCGATTCCTGCAGGTGGGCCCGGCTGTAGGTGTCGAGCTTGCTGGCCACCGGCTGGTTGTCGAGCAGGCTCTTGATCCGCTGCTGCAGGTTGCGTCAGCTCGGCGTAGGCCACCGTCTGGCAATCCTGCGGGCGCCGGAGTTGCCCAGGGCCAGCTTGCGACAGCCGCTTCAGGTAGGCCCGCTGCAGGTTGCGCCGCAGGCTGGTGATCGCCGGCTTGCGGTTGCGTGTACTCGCCTTCCTTCAGTCGATTCGACTTCGGAGTAGACGGCCTTCGTCAGCCGCTCGAGCAGCTCGGCCGTGGTCAGCGCGTCGGCATCGGCGGCGGCCTTCAGCTCGGCGTCGTGCATCCGCTCGAGCGTGAGCGACGAGAGCAGCTGGCTGAGGATCCGGTCCTGCCACATGCAGGATGATGTCGTGCACGCCGAAAGTCCTTGCGCGTCGGCGATCTCGCGTGCCCCAGTGGTTCCAGTTGCGACCAGCCGAGCTGGTTGTAGCAGCTCCGGCGGGAACTGGAACGGCTTGTCGCTGAAGACGTTGCTCTTCGAGCAGCGCCAGCGCTTCGCGCTGCTGTCTTGGCATCGACCAGCGCGATCGGCGGCTTGGCGTCCTTGTCGCCCTTGTGGCTGCGGCGAGTCTTGCAGGCCGCCGACATACCGCGAGGCGAAGAACATCGCTCTGGCCGTGCTGCGCCAGCAGCACGTTGAACGCCCGGCGGGCCTGCGTGATAGCCGTCGCCTTCCTTCGTCATCCGATCGACCAGGCCGGGCAGCAGCTCCTTGCACGAGCTGCGGCCGCGGCTTGGCGTACTCCATCGGGTCGTTGCCCAGGTCGAAGCGGTTGCTGTGCGGATCGGGGTCGATGCCGCGGGTGTCTTCGTCGGTGGCATACGCCAAGCGCCGGCTCGCCGCTGCGGGCGGCGATCTTCTTCAGCTCGGCGACTTCGCCCGTCGGTGCCGCCGCGAGAGCGGCTTGTAGCCGTACTCGATCGCCCACATGTCGTACGGGCCGATCGTCGTCGAGTAGTAATCGCCCTGCTTCTCGCCCTTGGGCACGATGTTCGCCGGGTTGTAGTCCATCACCGAGGCGACCGATGCCAGTCTCGTCGGTCTTCGCCGGGTCGTTCATGTCCTCCAGCTGAGCACAGCGTGCTGGCCTTGAAGTTGTGCCGCAGGCCGAGCGTGTGGCCCGACCTCGTGCATCGTCACTTCCTTGAGGCCCTGCATGATCAGCTTCTCCAGGTCTCGGCGTCGACTTCGGATCGGCGCGCGGCCATGACGGCCGCTGACCGAAGCGCGAGCTGCCGCGACATGCCGCCGAGCAAGCTGCACAGCGCAGCGGCGCTGTGCGAGTCGCGCAGATGATCGGCCGCTGCTGCATCTCGGCCCGGTACTCTTGCAGATCGATCGGCCCGCCGGTCATCGCGGCGATCGCTTGCGGGCGTGAACGTTTCGTACTCCTGCTTCCAGAACGTGCAGGAAGTCGGCGTCGAAGATGATGTCGGCGTCGAGAATCTGGCCGGTGTACGGATTCACGCGCGACGGGCCCATCGCAAAGCCGGCGTTCGACGTGATCCAGCGGAACGTGTTGTAGCGGATGTCTTCCGGGTCCCAGTCGTCGCGTTGTCGGGCTGCTGGCGCGACTTCGATCGCGTTGTCGAAGCCGGCCTTCTCGAAGGCCTTGTTCCATTCGTAGAATGCCGTCGCGGATCGGCTTGCGATACTTGAACGGAACCGTCTTCTCGATGCCAGAACATGATCGGCTTCTTCGGCGGCGACAGCTCGGCCGACGGAGTCGGCCTTCTGCAGGTCCCAGCGGTTGATGTAGCGGACGAACTGGTCGTCGTCGCTCTTGCTCGAGAAATCCTTCACCACCGTCAGGAAGTAGCCGACGCGGTCGTCGGCCAGCCGCGGCTGATAGCCGGTCTGCGGCAACTCGCTGATCGAATAGTGCACGTTGATCGTCACGCCGCGGCTAGTCGGGCACCGTTCGATCTCGACTGTGCCGCCGGAGGCGTAGGTCGCGGCGACTTCCAGCTCCACGTTCTCGGGAAAGCCCTTCACCGTCGGCCCAGCGTCGATTTGTTGCGGCGAGAACGAAAGCCCGGCAGCACCAGGCCGATCTGCGGCAGGTCGCTCATGAACACCGGCGTCAGGTCGACCACGATCGCCGCCCTTCGGGCCCTTCGGTCACGATCGGCAGGCTGAACAGCACGCTGTCGGTGTAGGCCAGCTGCGACCGCCTTCGCTTCGGGCGAGTTGCCGTTCGGCCGTGAACCGCACGTTGCGGCGGACGATGTGAATGTTCTCGCCCACCTTGCGGAACTGCCAGACCCAGTCGTCGCCGAAGCCCCAGCTCATGCCGCCGAGGATCGGCGTCTGGCCGATGCCGCGGGTGATCGTGATCAGCACGATGTACTCCGCCGAGAGTCGCCGGACTGCGATCTCCCAGATCAGGTTGTTGCCCTTTTGGTGAGACGTCCACATGCCGCTTGACGGTCTTGGCGTCCTTCAGGACGTTGGCATAGGGCGGGAGCCTTGGCGGCGTCGGCTGTCGGATCGTCCGGCATCGGCCTTGCCTGTGCCAGCAGCGGCACGGGGAACGAGCCGCTGCACAGGACCGCAGCAAGCGACGACGAGCAAACGCGAACTTCATGAGAGGTCTCGTTTCAGAGTATGAGCCGCGCGGAGGGAATCCACGGGGAAAGGCGATTGGTTGACGGGCGAGTCGCCGGCCGAGTCGAGGCAAGTTGCCGAGCCGACAGGCAGGTCTTGTCTGCCGGGGCCGGACTCAACTTGCTCGTTAAATATACCCCATTCTACCGCGCATTTCCATAATTGGGGACGAGATTTCGACGATTCGCGCCGACCCTGACGGTGGCCAATGGCGCTCCGAGCGGCTGCCTGGATACG
The DNA here is from genome assembly GCA_963723505.1 of uncultured Gammaproteobacteria bacterium. Taxonomy (GTDB): domain Bacteria; phylum Pseudomonadota; class Gammaproteobacteria; order Steroidobacterales; family Steroidobacteraceae; genus Steroidobacter. The sequence continues at coordinate 682,223 of CAVRQU010000001.1, read as the reverse complement.
ATAAGGTATGTCCGACGCTGCCGCCGCAGCCGTCCTCTCTTACTACTTTCCCCGCCCGATATGGTTCGCCAAATCGAGCCGCTGGGCAATGCCGGCGGCTGGAGCGGGTCGCAATTTGGAAGTCGAACTCGCGACAGGCGCGTGTAGGGAACGCCTCGTAGCGTTCCGGGTTTTGCCGCACGCCGATTCCTCTGCCTCCGCCGCTGGCCCGCGAACATCCAGAGTCCCGAGAGACTGCGAATGATCCACGACGTGCTCGATTGCGTCTGGCAGAAGGGCTGCATGTCATCCCAATGCCATTCCGCACGTCGCAAGGCGCCGACCTTTGCCGAACACGAAGGCCACCTCTGGGAACTCACGCCTTGGATGCCGGGAATCGCCGACTTCCATGTCACGCCTCTCGCGAGCGGCTGCGTGCGGCAATGCACACGTTGGCGAGGTTTCATCTTCTTTCCGTCCGAGTTGTGACCAGCGGAGTTGTTCCAGCCCTGGTCAATCGTCGGGACTACCTGAGGTTCCATTATCGACGAATCCGCCAGGTTAAAGCGCTCGTCGGCAACAGCACGGGGCACGGCGGCGCCGTGCAGGCGCTTATCCTGCTCTTGACTATCCTGCTCTTGACGCTCGATTCGAGAAGAATGGTTGCCCTTTGCCAGCAACGACTTCCCCAACTCTACGACACGCTGGTCGCTGCAGCCCAAACTCGCTTGCCACTCCAACCCGCGATTCGTGACATCTGGCACGATCACGTGCTCTTCACCGGTGACGAGGTGACCGGAATCGTCGATTTCGGGAGCTGCTGAATGTCGATACGCCGCTGACCGACATCGCCCGGCTGGTCGGCAGTCTCGTGGGAGTGATGTGGAGTGCGCGGATTCGCAATGGATGCCTATGCGGAGCTGCGGCCTCTGTGCCAGGAAGATCGCCAACTCATCGACTTACTCGATGAATCCGGCCAGGTCGTTGCGGCGGTGAATTGGCCTACCTGGCTCTACATTGACCGCCGCGATATGGGACCGATCGAGCCCATCATTCGCCGGTTGGACGAGATCCTGCGGCGGCTGGAGCGGATGCCGGCGCTCGAGCCGGTCCCAGTTGAACTTCACGAGGTCCGCGGCCGAGAGCTTGAGCTTCTTCTCCTGCTTGTCGATCGCCTTGTTCAGCTTGGCAACGACTTCTTGTTGTCCTCGGCCAGCTTCTCTTCGAGCTCCTGCCGTACCGTCCGGCTCAGTGCGGATCAGCGGGCCATCGAGGTCGCTGATCCGACGCAGCTTGAACTCCAGGATCTCGACCTTCGCCGCGGTGACTTCAGGCTTCAGATAGACATCCGGCGGCAGCTTCGTCGGGTCGAGCTGCGTCGCGACTGCCGTTTCGGCGGTCAGTCGTACGCGGGCATCTGCCTCGGCGGAGATGCTGTAGATCTGCACCCCCTTTTCCCACAGCGCTTGCCGCCCGGACGCCTTCACGCTGGCAACCGCGGTGATTTGCATTCCGACGCGGCCATCTTCGAGCGTACGCAGGTTGGCGACGCGAATGTCGAATTTTTCCTCCGGATCGACCAGATCGACGCGATACATCTGCCACGAGCCGTCGTTGGCCTGCTTGTACTTGCGATGCGTCTTCAGCCGGCCGTCGTCGAATTGGATCGACAGGCCGTCGAGGGCCCGCGCTTGGTGCCCCCAGTTCTTTTTCTTCTCGTAATGATCCGGCAGCTCTGCCCGCACCAGGCCGCACATCCAGTCCTGGAACTCAGCGGAAGGGGTGAAAGGCTCAGCCGGTTCCTCATCCGCCGCGCAGCACGCCGCGAGCCCTTGCAGGGCCGCTGCTAGCGTCAGCAGAATGATGGCCTGGGTACGTAGCACGGTCGCAGCTCCTTCGACTAGGGAAAGGTACGCCGCGACTAGCTCCGGGCCAAGAGCGAACGCCCCACGATCTGTGTTAAAATGCACTACCCTAATTTCCGCGAGAACACATCATGAGCTGGATGAAGCATAAGACCTATTCCGACCGCCTGAAGATCATGCCGCCCAAAACCCGCGTAGAGAAGATCAAGGGCTTCCGGCCCGCTTCGGCAGCGGGACGATCGCGATCCCCGCCTCGAGCGAGGTCGAAGACATCATGCGGGCCGTGCCCAAAGGGAAGCTGATCACAACCAAGGGCATCCAGGAGGTTGTCGCCCGCCGCCACAAGGCGACGATCGGCTGCCCGATCCTCACCGGCGTCGGCATCTGGCTCGTCTCGCACGCCGCCCACGAGCAGGGCAAAGCCGGCAAGAAGCGGATCGCTCCCTACTGGCGGACGATCAAGAACAACGGCGACATCGCGATCAAAAGCCCCGGCTCGCGGGACGCGATCCGGAAGATGCTCCAGAAGGAAGGGCACAAAGTCGTCATCCGGGGCAAGCGCTATCGCATCCTCAACTATCAAGAATCGCTCGTCGGCGCGGGTGAGATCAAATAGAGCGGAGACGCAGACCGGCCATGCAGACCGCGGCGCCAACTCGGCGAACCTGGCTCACCCGGCGGACCGTCGCCCGCGCATGTCGCGATCGCCATCACCGCCGTTCTGCTCCTGGCAGCCGCCGTCGCCCTCTCCCAATCGCGCCTGCCGCGGCGGGCCGCAGGCCTTTATGGCGGCCTGTTCGAGAAGATCCGCCGCCACCCGCACGCGACCGCAGCGATTTGCCTGGTTGGCGTGGGCATCGTCTGGGGCGGGATTGGCCTGGCTGCGGCCATCGAAGGACGCGAACTCGAAAGCCGACGGAGTGAACGGCGGGTACTTGATCTCACCGGAAGAGGCCGAAGAGTATGTCCGGGCCCTGCACTGGCTGCGATTGCAGAGCACCGCGCTGGCGGCGTTCTAGGTTTGCCTACCGCTGCGGTTCGGTGGCAGTGGATTCGTCGATGATCTCGATTACAAGTTTTTCCTCGTTCGATTCACGCCACCCATGCCAGCCAGTCAGTCGCCGCCACCACTGCTTTTGCCGCATCCGGCGAATGCCGCCAAGCAAGACCTTTCCACCGTCGGCCGGTCCTTTGATGCTCACTGGCGCGAATGCGAAGTCGGGCAAAATAACCGTCGTGCCCTGTGGATTGGTGGCGATGGGTCCGTCAATAACCTCGATTCCTAGTTTCTCCTCGTTTCCCTCACGCCACGACTGCCAGCCCCTCCAACCACCTGCCAGGAGCGGCGGCCCCAGCATCAGCACAATCAGCAGCGTGCGAAGGCGGTATTGCATCCGGGGATTCTAGCCGGGCGACGCTTATCGACCGAGACGAAGTGTGTAGGGTGGATCAGCGAGTGAGTGCACCGATTGTTCGCGAGACCCTTCGGGCGAGCGCGGTGAACGCCGCGGCTAATTGGGCGAATCGGGCAGGCGAACTATTTCAAGAATTCTTTTTTTGCTTGACTGAAATGGACCAGACGTGTCCAGGGCTGTGCGTCTAATACTCGGAGTGTTGCTGCTGCGCGCGGGGTGATCTTTCGCAATTTGGTTGTGGGATTCGTTGATCGGAGCGAACCAGCCGCGCTTATGCAGCGGCTGCATAAAGTGCATAACGCCGGCGGCGATATTCTCGACGTAAGTGGTTGCGGCTATGTGCGTTGCGTGCAATTTGCCGCGGGGAGAAAAAAACCGCGGCACCTATGCATCGAGGTGGCTGCGGATGGTCTATCTGTTCTTTGAGATCCTGGCTGTGTGCACGAAGTATTAGATTCGTGGCGCTGCCGGCGGTTGGCCGCCGCGAAATGGGCTGGAAGGGGAGCGCTAAAGTCGCCCGGGCCCATCCGAGCGCTAAAATTCGTCCCAAGGTTGTGCCGCGAAATCACTTGCAGCGAAGTTTATTGCCGGGCCGCTCGCGAAAAAAACGTGCGGCGCTAAAGTCAGGCCACTCCTCCTGGGGGCAGCTAGTGTGTCGCTGCGACGACGCACGCTAACCCGACGCGCAAGCATGGCACTCCCTCGCTGACGCGTCGGGTTAGTGTCACCGCAGCTTCTGCCGCATCCGCCGGCTGTAGTCTTCGAGCGTCCGCCGCTCTTCGGTCGTCAGGCTGGCTTCGCCCTTCGCGATTGCAGCTTCTCCAGCATCCGGTCGGCCTCGGCGTCGAGGTCTTCGTAGTATTGCTCGGGATCGTGGACCTTGAGGTTCGGCCGCGGCTGGAATCCACTTCTCGGCGAGGCGAACAACCGGCCGACGTCCGCGAATCCCGGAAGCCGGCCGAAGTTCCAGCCGAAGTACCAGTAGGCCAGGGCGAAGGCGGCGCCGACGAGATGCACGTCATAGGCGACGCCGCCGCCGCGCCGGCTGGTCGCTGCCAATCCAAACAGGTCGCCGACCAGGAGAGCCGAACAACCAGGCCGGCACCGGAAACAGGAAGAATAGCCAGCAGCGTCGCCCGCGGATAGAGCAGGCAGAACAGGATCGTCGACGGCCGTCACGCCGCCCGAAGCGCCAGGCAAGAACGCCGGGCTCGGCCGGCCGCGGGAATCTCCGCCGTCCAGACATACATCCGCACGGCCCACAAGATCGTGCCCGTGATCATGGCGATCAGATAGAACCGCAAGAACTCGCGCTGCCGAACCGCTCTTCCAGCGGCTTGCCGAAGACGTACAGCCCCAGCATGTTGAACAGATGTGGCCACAGAGTTCCGGCGTGCGCGAACCCGGCGGTGAGGAACTGCCACCAGTATTCGCGGCTGCTGCAGGCGTGGCGCGCATTGAGGGCCAGCATTTCGGTGATTCTGTGGTTCGGGCCCGCCGAAGAACATGTCGGCCAAGAAACACAGACGACGTTGATGATGATCAGCTTGACCACCACCGACGTGACGAACTGCGTCTCCGCGCCTTCGCGGTAGTAGTCCCGATCCTGATAGCCCATGGCCTTCCTCTCGTCTCGTTCCGCCGCCCCACCTTCCGGGCGTCCACGTAATCTTACGGCGCAAAGCAGCCACTGGCGAGTGTGTGCCATGGATCGTTGCCCGTAGTGCAAGCGAGGGTGAGCGACGTTGAGTCCATTACCCTCGCTTGCGCTACGGGCTATCTCATTCCGCCGCCACCGGTCGCGAACCATAATTGCGGCACTACCAGGGAGACGCCTATGTCCAGTCGCGCGATTCTTGTCCTGCTGACCCTAGCCTGTTGGTTGGCACGATCTCAACTCCGCTGGCCGCCGCTCGCCCCAATCTCGTCCTGTTCGTCACCGACGACAGGGGCAGGATCGCCGGCTGCTACGGCAATCCGGTCATCAAGACGCCGCACCTCGACGCGCTGGCCAAGGACGGCATTCGGCTGACCGAATGCGTTCTGCACGACGGCGAGCTGCTCGGCCAGCCGGAGCGTGATTCTGACGGGGCTGTTTTAATCACGCGAATGCCCAGTATGGCCATGCCCACGCCTACCACCATTTCAGCGCCTACAAGAACGTGAAGTCGCTGCCGGTGCTGCTCGCCGAGGCCGGCTACCGGACCGGCGCGGATCGGCAAGTTGCACGTCGAGCCGGCGGAGGTTTTCAAGTGGCAGACGAATCTGCCAGGGGCCCGAACGGAACCCGGTCGCGATGGCCAACAACTGCCGCGAGTTCATCGAGCGAGAAGAGCGACCAGCCGTTCTTCCTCTATTTCTGCACGGCCGATCCGCACCGCAGCGGCGGCCACATCGACGTCGATCCCGATCTGCCGGCCGACCTGCAGCCCAACCCGTTCGGCAACAAGCCGACCGGCGGCTATCCGGGCATGACCGGAAGTGAAGTACGACCCGAAGGACGTCATCGTGCCGCCGTTTCTGCCCGATACGCCGGTCTGCCGCGCCGAGCTGGCTCAGTACTACCAATCGGTCTCGCGGATCGATCAGGGGCTCGGCCGGCTGATCGAGATTCTCAAGGAGGCCGGCAAGTACGACGACACGCTGATCATCTTCACGAGCGATCACGGCATCGCGTTTCCGGGCGGCAAGACGACGGTGTACGAGGGCGGGATGCGAGTGCCGTTGGTGGTCAAGCTGCCAGGCCGGGAGCAGATGACGGAGACAGGGGCCGGGACGTCAGGTGAGTCATGCGATGGTCAGCCATGTCGATCTGACGCCGACGATTGCTCGACTTCGCCGGGGCCTTGCCGCACGGACCACAAGCTGCACGGCCGGTCATGGAAAGACGGCGATCGCGCCGAGAGAATGCCGCCGGGCTGGGACGAGGTGAACGCCTCGCACACGTTTCACGAGATCACGATGTACTACCCGATGCGCGTCGTCCGCACGTCGCCAGTACAAGCTGATCTGGAACATCGCCGCCCCGCTGCCGTATCCCTTTCGCCAGCGACCTGTGGGACGCGCCGACCTGGCAAGACCGCCTATCGCCAGCGGCCCGGAGACGCTCTACGGCAAGCGGACGGTGAAGGACTACATCCACCGGCCGGCCGTTCGAGCTGTACGACCTGGCAAAGCCGACCCGACGAAATCGAAGAACCTGGCCGGCGACCCGAACTACGCGAAACTGCTCGCCGAGATGAAGGCCCAGCTCAAGGATTTTCAGAAGCGGACGAGCGATCCGTGGATTCTGAAATGGGATTACGAGTAACCGCCCCAAAGCCGCGACCAGCGGTCGCGGTTCCCAGGCCGCATCATCGTCCAAGAATCGCGCGTCTCTGACGAATAGGCTAAGGTGAGCAGCATGACCCTCCTCCGAATCCCAATTGCCACGCACCGAGGCCGCCTCGCCAGCGCCGCCAGCGACCATGGTCGGTAAACTATTGGCGATCCTGGGAGTTCTGGTCTCCCTGCTGTTCCTCGCGAACCTCACCTTCGGCGGCTTCATTCCGCTGGAAATTCCCGACGCCCTGCCGTTCATCGGCAACCTGGACGAAGTCTTCTTCACAGGCCTGCTGCTAACCAGCCTCGGCTATCTCGGCATCCCGCTCATCCCGAATTTCCGGGCGGCCGCCCATCCGCTCCACATCGAAGGGCCGAAACGGTAGGGAGTTCTTTAGACTGCGACGCGATTTTGGGCTTGAGAGCCACTTGCTGCTTACAATGGGGTAGGATTACTGCCAAGCAGGAAGCAATCCACCCTTAGGCAAGGTAAGCCAGCATGCCAAATCCAAACGGTACTCCCGACCAGATGCCCCTTTGGGGGTTTGAGTCCGAGGAAATGCCCCGCTTATCTCGGTTCGGGCAAGCGACAATTGACTACAAGGAAGTATCCGGAATCTTAACGAAGCCAAAGGGCTTCATGGCTGGCTATGATTTCACGATAAACCCCTATTCCGGCTCTGCGTTTGGTTGCGCTCACCGTTACGCGGCATCTTTCGCTCCCGATGAACGCTCAGCTGATGAGTGGGGCGCTTGGGTCATTGTGAAGGAGAACTCGCGCTGAACTTGCTCAGGCGAATCGCGCCGCGAGCTGAAGGGAAAGGCGGTCTATCTCAGCAGCGTGACCGATCCCTATCAGCCCGTGGAAAAGGAGCTAGAGCTGACCCGCGGAATTCTGAAAGAACTGGTCGAGCATCAGCCGCGCCTCGTCATCCAGACTAGAAGCCCACTAGTAACGCGGGACATCGATCTCATCCGACAGTTTGAGGTGGTGCAAGTCAACATGACCGTTACAACTGACTCGGAGGAAGTTCGCCGAGCCTTCGAACCAAGTTGTCCGGGAAACCACCAAAGGCTGGACGCGATTGCTGAAATCTGTGCTGCGGGAATTCAATCCTGCGTGACGATGACACCTCTTTTGCCCGTCGTGGACGCAGAAGGATTTGCCTCTCGGTTACTCGCCACTGGCATCACGAGGTTCATCGTGCAGCCGTTCCACGGAAAGAAAGGCCAGTATGCGGCGGGTACGAAAGATACCGCGACGCCGTTGATCGAGCGGTACAACTGGACGGTGCCGGCTATGACGCCGTGGGCGAGATCCTTCGGCGGCGACTCCCAAATCTTGGCGAAGGAAAGGAAGGGTTCGCGCCTGTATGAGTTCTTTTGAGGGATCATTTTCTAGCTGGTTGAGGCGCGAACAAATCAGTCTTCGACAAAGTGTGCGGCGTTGCGATGCAGGACGGGTTGGCCGGCTTAAACTCTGCTGAACTCATTGCCGCCAACAATTCCCTTAACAAGCTTTACGCCGATACGACTTCCGGCGTTGCGATGCCGGGAGGCGACTGCGACTACTCGCTTAAAGGCGTGGGGGCTTTGTATACAGCACACTGGCATGGAAAGCGAGTTCACGATGCCCTTTCCGTGGTCATGCCGTTGGCCACTGAGCTTTCAAAGCGACCGCTTAGCATAGTCGACGTCGGAGCGGGTACCGATGCGACGCTGTGGGCCTGGTCGCTTATGGCGACTTTGTCCGCAAAACTCAGTAAACCGTTTCCCATCCACTCTTGGACAAGGCTTGACACGAGCCACGAAATGCTCAGGCAGGGGGATCGGCTTTGGGCGAGATTGCAGCCCGCTCTTCCTCTAGCTGGGAAAGTAGTGAACAGGCAACCCGGTCTGGTGGCCGATTGGCGAGCCTCACCCGCGATCACCTCGGACTCAGTCCTGTTTGGAAGCTATTTGTTTTCCAGGGCCGACGCGGGCAATCCAACTGCTACCGGCAAAGCGTTTGCCGATTTCCTCAGAAACTCGGCTGCCTATGCCGCTGTGCTGTGGACAAAGTCAAACAAAAGTAGCATCCTCGCCTCGATTCAAACCCAACTGAAATGGAGGGACGTCACACCGCAATCGTTGTATCAGTGTCCGCTCCAAGGTCAAATGCGCAACTGTTTACAGCTCGCAACGAGTGTCTTTTCAGCCAAAGGTGCTGCGCCTGATGATCAATGGCCGAGGAGGTTTAATTGGGGGAGAGCACCTTCCGATGCGCCGGCGCTTGTTCTAGTGCGCTAGGCACAACGCGACTAGCTCAGCCCAAACGCCTTCTGCATCTGCTGGCGCACGGTGGTCAGCCGCTCCAGGCCGCCGCCGCCGACTTCGGCGGTGGTCCAGCCGGTGAAGCCGATTTCGTCGAGGCCCTTCTTGCACCTCTTTCCAGGGCAGGTCGTCGTCCTGCGGACGTGATATCGACGAACTTGTTCTTGGCCCGGCTGAAGCCCTTCACGTCGAGCTTGACGGCCCGGCGGCCGAAGGCCCGCAGCCACTCGCGCGGCTGGCCGTATTTCCAGTGGTTGCCGATGTCGTAGTACATGCCGACCCAGGGGCTGTTGAAGCTATCGACGAACTGGATGAACCGCTCGGCGATCTGCTCGGGCGGGGCGTCGTGGTCGTAGTGCATCTTGTTCCAGACGTTCTCGAACAGGATCGGCTGGCCGAGCGACGCGGCCAGCGGGATCAGCTTCTTGATCTCGCTGCCGGGCCCGCTCGTTGATCTCGTCCTCCGGGCCGTCGTCGCCGCGGCCGACGACGATCAAGCACGCCGCTGCCGCCGGCCGCGTGCGCCACGCGAAGGCAGTGCTCGATGTTGGCTACGCCCTTGCGCTCGCTCCTCTTCCTTGGCGCTGGTCAGCCGCTGGTTCCAGTGGGCGTGGTTGATCGCGTTATGGACGAACACGCCCGACTCCTGCACGGCCGCCCGCGCCTGCTCCGGCGTGAACGAGCCCGCCTCGTCGAAATCGACCCCGTCAAAGCCGGCCGCCGCCGCCAGCTTCAGCCGCTCGACGAGCGTGAGTTCCTTGTCGCCGTCCTTCTTGGCGATCATGCCCAGCTTGCACGACAGCAGAATCCGCTTGCCGGCCGGCGGCGCGATGATCTCCGCGGGCTTTGTTTCCTCGGCGACAGCGGAAGAAGCCGTCGCGGCAGTTCCGATCACGGCGGCACCGGCAGCAATGAACGAGCGACGGCTGGAAGCAAGTGAAGCGATTGACATAGTTGATTTCCAGGTTTGCGTACCAAAAAGTTGCACTAGGGCTTTTCCGTTTCCCGCTCCAATCGCACACCGAGCGGCCCCTTGCCGGCGATTACGTTTTGTTGCACTTGGCGGAAGCCTTCCTTGTAGAACGACAGCGAGATCTCGTCGCTCGGTGCCCACGACCAATCAAAGAGTCCGTCCTTGCTGGCCAGCCGCGGTATCTTGGAGTCGAGCACATTCGGATGCTTGATGTTGAACAGCCCTGCATTGCCACGCCAGCGCCGAATCAGGACACTCACCTCGGGCACCGGAGCGCCGACTTCGTCGATGAAATGGATGCGGAGCGATTCGCCGGCTGCGAGTTGGAAATCGGCGACAGCCTGGCCTGGGAGCAGAATCTTCTGCTGCTGGGGAGCAAAGTTCTCCGCGACCACGGTGACGGTAAGCAATCCGTTGGCACGGGCGGGATGCGATACTTGCCCTCCTTGTCGGTCCGCGTCTCCTGGCTGCCCCACTGAAAATAAGGATCTTCGCCCCACACAATCATTGCATCGGGAACGGGTTTCCCCGCGGGATCGGTCACGGTCCCCGTGACGGCAATTCCGTCGTGCATCACGATCGACGCGGAGCCCTCGCGCAACGACTTTGTCGTCACGCCCTGCTCACCCTGCAGACCGCCCCATTTCTCGTCACTCACGTAGTCCGTGTGCGTCAGGAGCAGCAATATGTCGATGTCGCCTTCCGGCGCGTTGGTCAGCGACCACTTTCCTGCGGCGTCCGTTTTTACCGCTTCAGGCCCCGTGGAAAGCCACGTATTGGGCACAGGTTCCGGTGGGAACGAAACTCCGCCAGCCAGTCGCACTTCCACCCTGGCGTCTGCGATGGGCTCGCCCTTGTCGTTCTTCACCGTCCCGCCCAGTTTCATTCCCTTTGCCAGCCGAAAGGTGAATTGGTCCGGAATCGGACGCTCGACCGGTTCCTTTTCTGGCCACCACTGCGCGAATAGCGTTACGTGGTCCTCTTGGGCCGCCCAGATCCGAAGAATCTCAATCTGCTTCGGTAGTTCAAATTTCGTTCGTCCATCGGCATCACAGACGAAGTCCCGATTTGCTTTGAACGGCTCCTTCGTCCACAGGCCGATGTGAATCTTGGCCCCGCCAAGCGGCTTATCGTCGGGTCCCAGAACCGTCACTTGCATCGTCCGATCAGCAGGCTTGGGTTCGTCGCCCCAGGCGGGTACCACGATGAGCAACGAGATCGAGGCGACGTGACAGATCAACAGTGTGCGCTGCAGCGTATGCATTTCCTTCCCTCCGCAATGACTGCCTCGTTTCGCCCTTGGGTAGTATCAGAGTGCGGCACCGAGAATGCAATCTCCGCGCCCTTTCGCGGAGCGAAAGGCGACATTAGGTCTCGCTCAAGAACGTCCGCTCGACGAACTTCGTATCGACCATGCCTTCGGCGAAGGTGGCGTGGCTGAGGACGAGCTTGTGGAAGGGGGCGGTGGTCTTGATGCCTTCGATGCGGAGCTCGCCGAGGGCGCGGATCATGCAGGCGATGGCTTCCTCGCGCGTCGGCCGGTGGACGATCAGCTTGCCGATCATTGAGTCGTAATACGGCGGCACGGTGTAGCCGACGTGGGCGTGCGAATCCAACCGCACGCCGGGGCCGCCGGGAATGAAGAGCTGCTTGATCAGGCCGGGGGACGGCCGGAAATTGCGGTCGGGATCTTCGGCGTTGATCCGGCACTCGATCGCGGCGCCGCGGCGGAACGATGTCCTCCTGCGTGAACGGCAGCGGCTCGCCGGCGGCGACGCGAATTTGCGTCTTGATCAGGTCGATGCCGGTGACCATCTCGGTCACGGGATGCTCGACCTGGATGCGGGCGTTGACCTCGATGAAGTAAAAGTTGTCGTCTGGATCGACGATGAACTCGACCGTGCCGGCGTTCGTGTAGCCCGCCTCCTTGATCAGCCGCACGGCCGCTTCGCACATCGCCAGACGCTTCTCGGCGGGCAGGCGCGGGGCGGGGCTTTCCTCGATCAGCTTCTGGTGCCGGCGCTGCGTGGTGCATTCGCGCTCCCAGAGGTGGCACGACGTTGCCGTGGTGATCGGCGATGATCTGCACCTCGACGTGCCGCGGCCGCTCGACGTATTTCTCGAGATATACGCCCGCATTGCCGAACGCGGCCTGCGCTTCCGTCCGCGCTTGCTGCAGCGCCGTCTTCAGCGCCAGATCGTTGCCGGCCACGCGCATGCCTTTGCCGCCGCCGCCCGCCGTCGCCTTGATCAGCACGGGAAAGCCGATCTCGTGGGCAACGCGGACCGCTTCGGCGTCGTCGTCGATCAGCCCGGCGCTGCCGGGCACGACCGGCACGTTCGCTTGCCGGGCCATCTTGCGGGCGGCGTTCTTGTCGCCGAGCGACTCCATCGCCTGCGGCGTCGGGCCGATGAAGTCGATCTTGCAGCTCCGGCAGACCTCGTTGAAATGCGCGTTCTCCGCGAGAAAGCCGTAGCCCGGATGAATCGCCTCGACGTTGCCGACCTCGGCCGCGCTGATGATCTGATCGATCTTCAGATAACTCTGCGCGCTCTTGGGCGGGCCGATGCAGATCGCTTCGTCGGCGAGCTGCAGGTACTGGCTGCCGGCGTCGGCCGTGCTATAAACGCAGACCGTCTCGATCCCCAGCTCCTGGCAGGCGCGGATGATCCGCAGGGCGATCTCGCCGCGATTCGCAATGAGAATTCGCTTGAACATCAGCCGCTCGTATCGACTTTAAACAGCGGCTTGTCGAATTCGACCCCTTCGCCGTCGCTGGCGATCACGGCGACGACCTTGCCGCGGACTTCGGCGGGAATTTCGTTGAAGACCTTCATTGCTTCGATGATGCACACCACCGTGCTGGTATCGACGCGGTCGCCGACCTTGACGTAAGGCTCGGCTTTGGGGTTCGGTCGCGAATAAAACGTGCCGACCATCGGACTCTTGATGACCACGATGTTGGCGGCGTCGGCCGGAGAGCTCGTGGCGGCGGGTTGGCTCGGCAGCGCGGGCATCGCCGGACGCAGGCGGGGGCGGGCCATAGGCTGGACGCTGCGACTCTTGCGGTCCGCGGCAGATGCGGATCCGCTGCCGCGATTCGTGGAGGTCGATCTCGGAGAGGTCGTGCAGCTTCATCAGCTCGACCAGGCGGCGTGATGCGATCGGTGTCGAACACGCTGCCAGCGCTAACTTCCGGTTCACTCATCGGGGGCTTCCGGGGCGGTGTGCGAGGGGGAGGCGGCGGCTTCTTGCCGGCTTGCCGGCGGGAGCGGGATTTGTCGGGGTCGGCCATGCGGCTCAATCTGTGGGGATCGCCCTTTGTGGCGATCCGTGCGGCGGTTTTGATGTCATCGGCGAGTCTCGGAACGCCGCGGAGGGCGTTCCCTACAGCGCTCGGTTGCCTAGGTCGCCATACACTCTTCGAGTTCCTTCGGCACGCTGGTCAATACTTCGTGGCCGTCCTCCGTGACCAGCACGTCGTCTTCGATCCGCACGCCGCCCCAGCCAGGCAGGTAAATGCCCGGCTCGACGGTGACGACCATGCCCGGCGCGAGCGGCCGGTCCTGATCGGGCGCTAGTCGTGGCTGCTCGTGGACGGCCAGGCCGATGCCATGCCCCAGCGAGTGGCCGAACCGCTCGCCGTAGCCGGCGTCCGCGATCACCTGGCGAGCCGTGGCGTCGATCTCCTTCATGATCGCGCCCGGCCGGATTGCGGCGATCGCGGCCCGCTGGGCGGCGAGCACAACTCCATATACCTGCTGGAGTTCGGGCGACAATCTACCGGTCACTAATACCCGCGTCAAGTCGCTGTGATAGAGGCGGCCGCGAGCGCCCCAGTCGATGAGCACGAAGTCCGAGTCGCCGATTTTAGCTTCGCGCGTGGGCCGACCGTGCGGCAGCGCGGCTCGCGGGCCAACGCCGATGATCGATGGAAACGCCCCGCACACGCCGCCGAACAAGCGAATCTGATACTCCAGTTCGTCGGCCACTTCCTTCTCGGTTCGCCCCAGCCGCAGTGAAGCGCGGATTACGGCGAAGGCTCGCTGGGCGATGCTGACCGCCTCGCGCAGCTCTGCGATCTCGTCCGCGTCCTTGATTTCGCGCAACGTTTCGACCAGGCCTTCGCGTGAGCGCGAGCGGCGTCGCTTTCAGGCGCTGCCTTCATTTTCTCAAACGCGCCGACCGACATCACATCCGACTCGATGCCCAGCGACTTCAAGCCGAGCTTGCCGGCGACCTCTGCCGTGAACTCGGTCATCTTCGTGCCGGGGCCGCGGATCGCCAGTGCCAGGCCTGGGCACTCTTCCTCAAGCTGCTGCGTGTAGCGCCGGTCCGAGAGCAGCAATTCGCTCTGCCGACTGACGGCCAGATAGCTCGAATCGCCCGTGAAGCCCGTCAGGTACGTGACATTGCGTTCGTCGGTGACCAACAAAGCGTCGAGCGATTTTTCAACGAGCAGACGGCGAAGCGCGTCGCGACGGGCGGCGAATACTGTCATTAGTCACTCGTCACGGTCATTTGTCGCTGGCAGGCTTTTCGGCGGGCGCGGGAGCTTCGGCTGGTTTCTCCGCGGGCGCGGCTTCGGCGGGCTTCTTTTCCGCTTGGGCTTCGCTGTTCAAGCGATTCTTCTCTGTTCCTGGAGGATCTCGACGATCTGCTGCGCGGCGGGATTGTTCGGCGGCCTGGCCCTTGAGCTGTTCGATTTGCCGGTCGAGGTTCTTGATCATCTGGTCGCGAACTTCCGGTCGGACATTTGGCGCACGCTGAAGATTGGGAATGCCAGGCAAGCCGAGGACGCAAATTTCCGCTTGAATCGGAATGTTCCCGATGCCGCCGGCGTTGTATTGGTCGTAGATCTTGGCGGCCTCGGCATCCTTCATCTTCAGCTCGTCGTAATTCTTCGCCGAGTATTTCTTCGTCGTCTCCTTGCCGTTAGCCGGCTCCGTGATCTCCATCTCGATGCTGCCGTCAGGTTGCTTGACGATCTTCGTCTTCTTCGTGCCCTCGGTCGCTTCGATCTCGACTTTGCCGTTGGCGTCGCGGCGGGTGGAGACGCGCCGCCCGCCGTTGATGTTGGCGGCAGCGACCTGAATCTGAATGCCCGCCCCACGGAGGATGGGACCCCCGCCGAAGCGGCCATTGAAGGGGTCCTCGACCGGCTTGGGAGGATTGAGGACATCACCCGCCCGCTGCGCCGCGCCGGCGTTGCCCGATTTGGCCAGCCGCTCCAAGGCGGCCTGCGCCGCCTGCTTCGTGGCGTCATCCCCGCGGCTGAAATGGGTGCGGAGAATGTCGATCGCCCGGCCGGATGCTTCGCGGCTCCCTTCCAGGGCCGCCTTTTCGAGCTCTGGGAAAACCGCCTTGCCGGCTTCCATCAATTCTTGCGAGGCAGCCTGGCGCTGCGAGAACTCCGCGTCGTCCAATTGCGGAATCAATCGCGAGATTTCCGTCGCCGCCTCGGCAGCCGGCGTTGTTGGAGCGCTGGCCGCATCGTCGGCCCGCGCAGACAAACTCCCAGACAGCAGCCCCACGCCAGCCCATAGTCCCCAGCGAATACCCATGGCAGCGACCTCCGGCAGTAGGCGAGGCAGATGGCAAGACGAAGCGCCAGAACCCTCGGTGAAAGTGATTATTATCGTACCCTCGCCGCCCCCGTCTGTGGAGCGGCAGTCGCTGGCAATGTCAAAATCGTGTCCGCCCCGGCGTGGTTGCTGGCAGACCATCTGCCAGCGGTAGGCCGCCCCTGTCCCACTGGGTAGAATTCAGCGACAAATTGACATTCCGGCGTTGACGACGCATGACCCAGCCTTCGGAAAATCGACCTACCTATCCCCCGAATGGCCCCCCGCCGGGCGGCCCGCAAGGCCTGCCCCCCGCGCAGCCTTCCAGCCCCTTTCCCGCGGAGCCACCTCCCGCCCCCAAGCGCCGCCGCTGGATTCCGCGGCTGATGGTCTTGCTGTTTTTCGCCGCTCTGACTGCACCATGCATCGCGGCCCTGGTACCGCGCAAATCGCCCTGTGGCATCTCATCGCCGCCCAAGTGGATCGCGCCGCCGGGAGGAAAGACCAGGCCTACGATCGCCTGCAGGACGCCATTCGCTGGTTGCCGAAGAACGCTGGAATGTTGCGGCAGCGGGCCGTCTGGCGACTGGAAGACGGGCAACAGGAAGCCGCTCTGACCGACGCCAATCTGGCAGCGGACGCGGCTCCCGACGATGTGGAGGTTCTGGAGTTGCGGGCCCAGATCCTGCAACATCTGGACCGGCACGCCGAGGCAATCCAGGACTGGAAGACGCTGGACCGCCTCAGCCAGACCCACGGCACGCCGACGCGCGCGCAGGCCCTCAACGGCCTCGCCTATGCTCGGGCTGTCGGCAAACTCGATCTCGACGACGCCCTGAAAAATGTTGCCATGGCCCTCGAACTCGCAGCCGCAGAGCCCCGCCATTCTCGATACCCGCGGCTACCTGCTGCACTTGCAAGGCGAGCACGAGAAGGCGCTCCCCGACCTGGATGCCGCGGTCCCCGGCATGGAGGACCAACTCACGCAGATCAAGGACCGGCCCGAAGAGCTGCAACGGAGCATCCTCTCCGCCGACATCGACGAGAGCGGGATCAACTCGCCCGAGCAGGGCGTAGCCGTCGTCCGCTACCACCGGGCCCTCGTGCTCAAAGCCCTCGGCCGGGAAAAGGACGCCCAGGTCGATCTCGACCGCGCCGAAAACTCATCGGCCGCGAACCGGATGAGAAACTGTTCTAGGCGAGCCGGCACCCGCGGATCATTGCTTCCCCTACCCGCGGCGTAGTACCGTGGTAGCGCACTGACCAATCACTCCGTTTGCCGGGAGCCTGTCCCATGCTGCGATTTCACCTTGCTGCGCTACCCATCGTTGTCTCGCTCGCCGCTGCCGTCGTCGCTCAGGAGCCGCCGACTTTGGCGAAACAAACGCGGTGGGTCACATCGCTGGCGTTTACAGCGGACGGGAATCAGCTCGTGACCGGCGGCGGCGAAAGCCTGCTGTACCGGGCGGGGGATGTGAAGATCTGGAATGCGAAGGACGGCGCGCAGATCGCCAGCCTGGAGGGCCAGCCGACGATCGTCTGGTCGGTGGCCCTTTCGCCCGACGGGCAGAAGCTGATCACCAGCGGCTACGACGGCAAGATCATCGTCTGGAACGTCGCCGAAAAGAAACCGCTGCATACGATCGAGAAGAAAGGCTGGATTCGCACGCTGGCCCTTTCGCCCGACGGGACGAAACTGCGCCGCCGGGCAGGAAGACGGCAATGTGGTCCTCTTCGAGATGCCGGCGGAAGGTCCGAAGGAGTTGAAGGCGTTCAAGGCCCACGAGGCGGCCATCTATGACCTGGCGTTCTCGCCCGACGGCGCGACGCTGGCGACTTGCTCGACCGACAAGTTGGCGAAGCTGTGGGATTGGAACGCCGGCACCGAGAAGGCCAAGCTCGAAGGCCACGGCGACGCGGTCTGGGCCATCGCCTTCGCCAAGGACGGCTCGCTGGCGACTGGCAGCGCCGATCGCAAAATCAAGCTCTGGGACGCTGCCGGCAAGGAAACGGGCACGCTCGAAGGACACAAGGATTGGGTCTCCGACATCGCCTTCTCGCCCGACGGCACGACGCTCGCCTCGGCCAGCCACGACAGGACCGTCAAGCTCTGGAGCATCACCGAGAAGAAGGAAACCGCCTCGCTCGGCCCGCACAAGAGCACGCTCTGGGGCCTGGCCTTCTCGCCCGACGGCGCCGTCCTCGCCGTCGGCACGCACAACGAAGGCGTGCGGCTGTGGAACCTCGCCAGCAAAGCCGAAGTCTTCCCCGCCCCCGCCGATCCGAAGGCGGCGGAGGCTAAGCCGGCAGAGGAAAAGAAGGAGTAAGGAAAGGCGCTGGTCATGCCGATTCTGGCTGTCTGTCCGAACTGTCAGCAGAACTACCACGTCGGCGAGCAATTCGCGGGCAAGACGGCGAAATGCCAGGCTTGCGGCAAGCCGTTCAAGGTGCCCGTCCCGGAAGTCGATCCGCTCGGCGATGCCGCCGCACTCGCCAGCGCCTTGCCGCCGCTCGCCGCGCCGGAATACACCGCAGCAGCGCCGCTTGCCTCGGCCAATCCGCTTGGGACGGGTGGATATGCCTGCGCATTCGCCCTACGCGAGCCCGGATCGCCGCAGTTCCGGCTCCGGCGTCAGCCTTTCGGCCGGCGAGCCGGTCGAGTGGGCGCTGCGGCCGGGCTTCACCTGCTCGATCCTGGGGATCGGCGGGTTTTTGCTGCCGCTGATCGGCGTGCAGTTCAAAATCCTGGCCTTTCTGGGTGCGGCCGCCCGGTGATTGGCGGACTCTTGGCGGTCGCTGGAGCGATCCTGCTGTTTCTCGGACTGCGCGACAATTGCTCAAGGCTCGGCAGCGTCGGCTAGCGGTGATCGTACTCGGCGGGCGGCGCTTTCTTGCTGAGCGCCACCAGGTCGCTGCCGTCGAGGACGAACAGGCTCAAAATCTGGCGCGGCCCATCCAACGTCCGCAGGGCCCGCCGCCTGGCAATGCACCGCCCGTGCCGCGACCACAACCCGGCCCTGTGACGCGGTGGCCGCGGTGATCCTGCGTCCCGCCGTGCCGCTCCCGCAATCCCGGCGGAGCGGCGCCTGCACCGGCTATCGTTCCACCCCCGGCCAGCCTGCGCCCAGAAGTCCCCGTTGAGCCGCCGCCCCGCCGGCATCGAAGCTGAAGCCGCTCGAGTTGGCCGCACCGAGGTCGCCCTGCCCGCCTCGCTGGGTCGGCGGATGCAAAGGCGAATGGCGAATTGCGCGGCCGTGAGGCGGACTTTTCGGACCATGCTCCGGAGGGAGGCTTGTTGGTCGGCCTGCGCGTGATCCAGAGCCCGAATTGGGGCGGCGCGATCCTGGGCGTTCAGCCGATCTATCAAGTTGAAGGCAAATACGTGCCTGGCAGCTGCAGTACGGGACCAGCGACGTCAAAGCGAGACGATCCTGCTGGCCAAGCCCGGCTTTGCCGTGAGCGGGCTGCGCTACCACGCGGGGCTGGTGATGAATTCGCTGCAGATCGAATTCCGCGAGGTCAAGGGATCGAAACTGATCGCCCAGGGGGCGTACGTCTCGGAGTGGATCGGCTGCGAAGGCGGCTCGCTGAGGCCCGCGGTTCACGGCCAGGGCGAGCCCATTCGGGGAATCGACGGCACCGCTAAGGAGGACCTCACCTCGTTGCGCCTCTATCATCGAATCGACTCGTTCGTTTTCGCAGTTATGTGACCCATGTGGCTCTCGCGCTGCTGGCTCTCGCCTCCTGTCGGCCAGCCGCGCGGGTGATGACTTGCCCGTCGTGACGGTCGAAGGCCAGCCGCTGGCGGCGAATGTGCGGCGGGTGGTGCAGGCGCTGGAGTTTTGGGCCAGCCGCTGCCGGCGGATGTGGCGGCGAAGCTCGAGGCGGCGGCCAAGGAGCGCGATCACGCCCGGCTGCAGACGCTGCTCGACAAGCACGTGCTGCTGGTGGTGGCGATCAATCCGGAATCGCGCGTGAAAGTGCTCCGCGGGCCGGCCGCGGCCATGCTGCAGCAAGGCGGCTATACGCCGGTGCTCGTCAAGGTCATCAACGAGAGCACGATCACCAAGCGGCTGCAAGATCGTCAGCCCGCAAGCCGGGCCGGTCTATGCCGGCGTCGGCGCCGCTGAGCCTGCAGCGGCAGCAGCAGACCGAGCTGGGCGAGAATCCGAACAAGGCGGGCGACAAGGAGCGGTTTCTCGGCGTCGAGATGTTCGCCGCGCCGCCGATGACCGACAAGCTGAGCGGCCTGGAAGTCGAATACGCGATCGCGCTGATCTATTGCCACGAAGCGGGCAAGCGCGAGGCGACGATCGGCTTCGATGTCGAGCAGGGCAACCAGGACCTCGGCTTTCGCGGCGAAGTGCCGGTGCTGTTCGACGTGCAGCCGGCGGTGCGCGTGAAGCTGAACATCGTCGACGACGACGGCCAGCCGACGATCGGCAAGCTGCTGTTTCGCGACGCGCAGGGCCACGTCTATCCGCCGCAGGCCAAGCGGCTCGCGCCCGACCTGTTCTTTCAGCCGCACGTCTATCGCGCCGAGCGGCGAGACGCGTGCTGCTGCCGCCGGGCAAGTTCACGGTCGCAGTACAGCCGCGGGCCGGAATATCGCGTGCTCGTCGCGCGAGATCGAGATTCCCGACGCAGCCGGAGCACGACGCTGGAGCTCAAGCTCGAGCGCTGGATCGACACGGCCGGCGTTCGGCTTCTACAGCGGCGACCATCACATCCACGCCGCCGGCTGTGCCCATTACACCAGCCCGACCGAAGGCGTCAGCCGGAGGACATGTTTCGGCAGGTGAAAGGCGAAGGGCTCAACGTCGGCTGCGTGCTCACCTGGGGGCCGTGCTATCGCTATCAGCGGCAGTTCTTTCAGCCGAAGCCGCACGACCTGAGCGAGCCGCTGACGCGTGCTGAAATACGACCTGGAAATCAGCGGCTTCGGCTCGCAGGCGCTGGGGCACGTCTGCCTGCTGAATCTGAAGGATCAGACCTATCCCGGCTCGGACGGCCTGGAGACGAAGGGCTGGCCGACCTGGACGGTGCCGGTGCTGCGGTGGTGCAAGGAGCAAGGCGGCGTCACCGGCTATGCCCATTCGGCCAGCGGCCTGTGGATCGACGAAAAATCGGCCAGCGAGCGGCTGCTGGCGCGGCTCGATGCCATCGAGGACGGCGAGCTGTCGCCGCGACGAAGTCGGCCGACGCGCTGCTGCCGGAGCCGTTCGACGCAGATCGACGCCGACAAGAGCGGCAGCTGACGCTCGACGGAGCTGATCGCCGCGCACGCGCGGGCCGCGGAGCAGCTGCCGAACCTTGCGATTCCCGAAATGAACGGCGTCGGGGCGATGGAGCTGCCGGTGAGCGTGGCCGAGGGCGTCTGCGACTTCATCAGCGCGATGGACACGCGGCGGATTCAGGAATGGAACACCTGGTATCACGTCCTGAACTGCGGCTTTCCGCTCAAGGCCAGCGGCGAGACCGATTTTCCCTGCATGAGCAGCCGCAATGTGGGGCAGGGGCGGGTCTATGTGCGGCTGGGGCCGATCGAGACAGCTCGACTACACGGCCTGGTGCGAAGGGATTCGCGCCGGCCGGTCGTATGTCTCCGACGGCTATGCCCACGCGGTCGAGTTTCAGGTGAACGGCGTGCGGCCGGGCGAAGGCGACGTGAAGCTCGCCGCAGCCGGGCAGGGTGCAGAGTCGTCGCCCAGGTCGCTTTCGCCGAGGAAACGCCGCTGGCCGTCGCCCATGGCGGCATCACGCCGCCGGCCGGCCGCGAGCGTCGTCGGCGACACGGTCGAGCTGCACGGCCCGCGGTACGAGGAGATGCTTCGCGGCGGCAAGCGGCTGGTCGAGATCGTCGTCAACGGCCAGCGCGGTCGCCTCGCAAGGAGGTCGCAGCCGACGGCAAGATTCACGATCTGACAGTTCGACGTGCCGATCGAGCAGAGCAGTTGGGTCGCCCTGCGGCACTTTCCGCAGCTGCACACCAACCCGGTCAACGTGATCGTCGCCGACCAGCCGATCCGCGCCTCGCCGACAGCGCCCAGTGGTGCCTGGACGTGATCGACCTGTTGTGGAAAAATCGCGAGCGGCGAATCGCCGAGCCGAGCGGGACGACGCCAGAGCGGCCTATGACCGGGCGATTGCGAAGTATCGGCAGATTGCGGAGGAGGCGAGGCTAGGGTGCAGAGTGGAGTAACATGGGAATCGCATTCGATGCTACTCAGTACTCGTACTGAGTACTCAGTACCTTCGTCAGGCGCGACGTCATCGATCGACCCAGCCACCGCCTGATTACCGATGGTCTGCCGGATCTCGGCCCTGGCACGCCGAACGAAGCGGTCCGGCCGCAGCTCGCGGCGTTGACGGTTGAATCGGCATTTGCCGGCCAGAAAGATCGCCGATCACGATGCCGCCCGCTGCTGCCTTGCCGCACTCTGGCTGTGGCACGATTTTCTGGACGAATCGCACGCGATCAGCCAGGAAATCGACACGCTCGACGGCAGCTACTGGCACGGCATCATGCACCGCCGCGAGCCGGACTATGGCAACGCCAAGTACTGGTTCCGCCGCGTGCCGCAGCATGCCATTTTTGAGCCGCTGGCGGAAGCGGCCCGGGAGCTGGCGGCGAAGCAAGAAGCTCGATCCGGCCGCGGAGTTTCTCGCCACGCAGAACACGTGGGATGCCGTTTCGCTTCGTCGATCTGTGCGAAGCGATTGCCCGCGGCACAGTCGCACTGCGAGCAGCTCGCCCGCGAGATCGCCCGCCTGGAATGGCGGCTGCTGTTTCGAGCACTGCTACTTCAGTGCTATTGGTACCGCACCATCCCAGCGACCGCTCGGTCGCCGGATGCCGCCGCTATTGCGTTTCCACGATCCGGAACTGCAGGCCCGGCGATCGGTGCGCCCGGATTGTGGAACGTCACGCCGCCGTGGCGATAATTCTCCAGGGCGTCGTGCGTGTGGCCGAAATAGACGTGCTCCACGCCCTGTTCGCGGGCCTGTGGCCGATGCGGTCGAGGTAGCCGAGAATTCGATGCACGACGCGCCGCCGCGGATGGGCCACCTTGCCGGCCAGCCGATGCAGCCGGGCCGTGACGGCCAGGTCGTACAGCTTGTGACGCATCTCGCCGCGCGCTTTCGTCGCGCGACCAGTGCTCGCGGCGCTGGTGCAGCCGCGGCTGCACACATCGCCGGATGATCGGCGGCGTCGCCGTGCAGAAACACGTTTTTGCCCAGCCGCAGATAGTACGGATGGACCGACAGATTCGGCCGCGCGGCGCGATAGCGTCTCCAGGGCCGAGACGAACCGGCCGGTTGCAATCGTGGTTGCCCTGGACGAAGTGAAAATCGCACCGCGGATGGCTGGCGACCAGGTCGTCGAGCCAGCGGACGGCCTGCCGGGCGGTCTCTTCGGGCGAGTGAAAGTGCGACCAGCGGAAGTCGAAAATGTCGCCGCCGAGAACGAACGTGTGGGCCCGCGCGGCCGCGGCGTGCATCGCCGCCTCGTGCCGCGGGGCCAGCGACCGCCGCGAAAACAGGTGCAAATCCGAGACGAAATAGCTGCTGGGATGCGTGCATCGGCTGCCAGATTGATTCCGTTCTATCGTATCAGGTTCTGCGGACGCAAACAGATAAACCAAAGCAATCAAATCATACGCCGCGTGGGCCACGATCGGCGTCCACAGGCTGCCGCTCAGCATGAGCAGCAAGCCGAAATACAGCCCGCCAGCATCGCCAGGATGGCGTAAGTCGTGTTCAGCCAATGACATACGCCGAACAGCACGGAGCGCGCCGACCAGCGCGATCCAGACGCCCCGATTCCCGCCAATTAGCTTTGCCAGCCCCGCCTGCGCCAGCCCCCGAAACAGCACTTCCTCGCCCAAACCGGCAGCCAGCGAAATGACCGCCAGTTGCAAAACTGACGCCCCCTGGAACATCCGCGCGATCAGGTCCCGGGCGATGTCCTTCACGCTCTGCAGCGGCCCAATCGGGAACCGGTCCAGGATCAAAGCGCCACCAGGAGCGGCACCGTCGCCGCCAGACCCCAGGCGATCGCCGCCACTTGTTCAAATGCCGCTGCAGACGAAAACTCCATGCCGATCGCCGGCGAGTGCCCAGCCAGCCAACCGATCGTCAGCGCCAGTGCTCCCAAGCCGCCTTCAAACGCCAGGGCCAGAAGTGTGAGGCGGCCCGGGCTGTGCGTCATTCTCGCTGCTCGGGTTTACTTCCTCGACATCCGGCGAATCGCTCATCGCCCGATTATGCCAAGAAATAGAGAAGGCGCGGCAGGCCACGTTTGCCTTGCCGCGCCCTTCGAGCGGGTGTTTCTTTGCAGTCGTGCGGCCGAGTGCGTTATTCCGCGGAGGCGAGCCGCACAGGAAGCAGCGGCTGCTGGGCTTCGATCGCCAGGCCGGCGAGGAACTTCTTCGCGGCCAGGTATTCCATCTGGTTCAGCCCGGCGATGTTGGCCTGCAGTTTGTGCTGCATGCTGGTTGTCAGTTGGCGGACGCCCGTGCTGAAGCCCGAGCTGACGCCCGCGTCGCCCGGAGTGCGGGCAGCGAAGGCCGAATCCAGGATTGCCCGTTCTTCCGCGAAGAGGCCATCCTGCAGGAGGACCGGCCAGTTGAGGCGGCCCAGGCCGCGTTCGTACTGGTGATCGCCCAGGCGGTCGGGAGCCTGCTTGCGGGCCAGGATCGCGAGCTGCTCGGTCGTCATCCGCTGCGGGCGGGTCGCTTCGCGGGCGGCCCGATTGATCGCCTGCATGCGGAAATACGTCTCGGTCTTGGCTTCCCGGTTCGCCAGGTACTTGGAGTATGCATCCTGCCAGTTGTTCGCTGCCGCCGAGTGCCAGTAGTTGGCCTCGCCGCCGGCCCGCGTCAGGTCCGCATAACCGCGGAGCACGCCCTCTTCATAGGTCGAGGCGTGATGATAACCGCCGATATAGCCAAAGCCGCCCGGCGTGGACTGCGGTCCGGTTGCAATGTAGCCAGTCTGGGCCGAAGCCAAAGTCGGCAAAACCGGCAACCAACATCAGGGCGCTGGCCAGAATTCGTGTCGTTTTCATCTTTTCACCCTTGCTCGAATGATCCGTCGAAAATCCACCTGACTTGCTGAGCGTGATCTCGACGGATTTGTTACCGTTGGCAACAATCGTGCCGAAGCTACCGCGCCAGCGCCAGCGTCGTCGGAAGCGTAGAATTGCCTAGGGACTGCGGCGAGAAATCGCGCCTGCGCATCGCGGCTGAAGAGATCGGAAATCGTCGCAGAATCCCAGCCTGAGACGAAGCGGCTCTCGTTTTGAGAGACAGAGGAAGTATCCATCCATGAATCAGCATGCGGCAGCCGAGGCCGACACGCTCCCGACTCTGATCGCCGCACTCCGCGCCGAGGAGGCGCAGATCCGCCTCGGCGGCGGCGCCGAAGGCCATCGAGCGGCAGCACGAGAAGGGCCGGCTCACCGCCCGCGAGCGCATCGCCAGGCTCGATCGACCCCGGCACGCCGCTTCTTCGAGCTCGGCCTGTGGGCCGGCGTGGGACATGTACGCCGAGTGGGGCGGGCGCCGTCGGCCGGCGTCGTCACCGGCATCGGCACGGTCGCGCGGCCGGCGGCGTCATGATCATCGCCAACGACGCCACGGTGAAGGCCGGCGCGTTCTTCCCGATGACCGTGCAAGAAGGTGCTGCGGGCCCAGCGGATCGCCCTCGAGAACCGCCTGCCGCTCGTCTACCTCGTCGATTCCGCCGGCGTCTTCCTGCCGCTGCAGGACGAGGTCTTCCCCGACGAGGACGACTTCGGCCGCATCTTCCGCAACAACGCGGTCATCTCCGCCGCGGGCATCCCGCAGTATCGCGGCGATCATGGGCAACTGCGTCGCCGGCGGCGGCTACCTGCCGGTGCTGTGCGACAAGCTGCTGATGACCGAGGGCAGCGGGCCTGTACCTCGCCGGGCCGGCGCTGGTGAAGGCGCGCCATCGGCCAGGACGGTCAGCCACGAGGAGCTCGGCGGCGCCGACGATGCACGCCGCGATCAGCGGCACGATCGACTTCCGCGAGCCGGACGACGACGCGTGCCTCGAGCGGCTGCGGCGGCTGGTCGACGCTGCTGCCGGCCGACCGATGCCGCAGCCGTCGACCGCGACGAGCCGCCGAGCCGGCCGGCCCGGCGACGATCTCTACGACCTCGTTCGATCCCGATCCGCGGCAGGAGTACGACGTCCGCGACCTGCTCGCCGTGCCTCCTCGACGACGGCGCCGTTCGACGAGTACAAGGCCGAGTACGGCCAGACGCTCGTCTGCGGCTACGGCCGGCTCGGCGGCGTGCCGGTCGGCGTCGTCGCCAACCAGCGGCAGCGCGTGCAAGCCGGCCGACGGGCCGCTTGCAGTTCGGCGGCGTGATCTACGTCGACACGCGCCGACAAGGCGGCCCGGTTCGTCATGGACTGCAACCAGACTCGGCTGCCGATCCTGTTCCTGCAGGACGTCAACGGCTTCATGGTCGGCCGCGACTCGCGAGCAGGCGGGCATCATCCAGGCCGGGGCGAAGCTGGTGAACGCCATCAGCAACAGCGTCGTGCCGAAGCTCACGCGTCATCATCGGCGGCTCGTTCGGGGCGGGCAACTACGCCCTGTGCGGCAAGGCGTTCGACCCGCGGTTCATCTTCGCCTGGCCGACGGCCCGCTACGCCGTCATGGGCGGCGACCAGGCGGCCGAGCACGCTGCTCGACGTCACGGTCGCCAGCCTGAAGCGGCAGGGCCACGAGCCGGACGCGGCCGAGCTGGACGAGCTGCGCGAGCAAGGTCGCAGGCGACTACGAGCGGCAGACCGACGTCCGCTACGCCGCCGCCCGGCTCTGGGTGGATGCGATCATCGACCCGGCCGAGACGCGCGATGTCCTGATTCAGTCGCTGGAAGTCGCCACCCGCCACGCCAGCGACGAGCCGTTTCGGGTGGGGGTGTATCAGGTGTAACAAACCGCGCTCCGCTAGAATGCGGAGCGTCGGCCGTTGATCGTCATTTTCGAATTCTGTCGCCCATGAGTGGTGCGATTCCGAATCCCGTGCCAGTTCAAATCAAGCGTAGGTGGCAGTTCTCGCTCTGTGCCTTGATCCTGATTCACCGTCGTCGCTGCTATCGCCGCCGGGGTCGTTGGCAGGCTGCTTCGCCAGCGGAGCGTTGTTCGCGAACTGCGCCATAGGGGAGTTGATGTCGATTATGACTCCGGCATTCAAACCAGCGGGGAAGGCGAAAGGGGACAGGTGCAGAGTTACCCGCGGTGGGCAAAGGACTGGGTGCTTGAGAACGATCTGATCTACGATGTTCATGCCGTTTGGCTAACGTGCGAACAATGCCGACCGCACTCCCCGATGGTGGTCCGCCACCGAATCGCGAAGCGCTATCGCTAACTGCCGAATTAACCGATGTGCGGTTTCTCATGCTCAATCGCTGCGTGGTGCGGCAGTCCGACTTCGAAGGATTGACGTGCTTGCCGCAGCTTACTGATCTGATCATGTACGACGTGGATGTCCGTGACGAAGACCTGGAACCCTTTCGTCGGGCTCACAACCTGATTCTCATCCAGATGTATCGAGTTCCGATTGGTGATGAAGGTTTTTCGTTTTTACGAGGCCACCGGAATATTGAAGTACTTGACCTCGCCGAATGTGCGAATCACCGACAAGAGCCTTGCCATTTTGTCCACGATGCCCAGACTTCGGGAGCTGTCGCTTTCCAGTGATTGTGTGACGGATGACGGCCTGGCGAGTCTTCAACAATGCCGCGCCCTCCGCGTCTTGAACCTGGGCTGCCCGAACATTACCGACCGCGGTGCAGCGGTACTGGCCGAACTTACCAATCTGGACGAGCTTGGCGTGTACAACACGAATGACCCGCGGTGGGGCAGACGTGTTGGCTTCCTCACCCCAGCTCAAAACAACCCAAATGACCGTGTCGTTGGTCACTCAAGTGCCGCCATCGACAACGAAACCAAATTCGCCCTAGTCTGTCTATGCCTCCACTCCGCATCGCCAACGGCGCTGGTTTTTTGGCGATTGGCTCGACGCGCCCGGCGGCTCGTCGAGTGCAGCGGAGGTAGACTATCTCACGATCGAGCACCTGGCCGAGCTGACGATGCCGATCCTGGTCCGGCTGCGGGAAAAGGATCCGCAGGCCCGCTATCCAGAGGATTTTCTCGACATCCTCCGCAGCCTGACGCCGACGCTCAAGCAGCAACCGCGGCTGAAGATCCTCGCCAATTCCGGCGGCGTGAATCCGCCGGCCTGCGTCCTGCGCGGCCGCGACAATCTTGCACGATGCCAGCCTGGGCGACACTCCCATCGCCAGCGAACAACCAAAATGTGCGTGGCGAACCAGGAGCAAGAATCGCTACAGAATCGCGCCGGGGATGACGCCAGATCTTTTATCTGAAGCTGGGAAGGGAATCCGATGAAGATCACCGCTGCTGTTTGCACGTACGAGCGGTATCCGACGCTGGCGGCGACGATCTGCTCGCTGCGCGAGCAGACGTTAGCCGCGGAAGAATATGAGATTCTCGTCCTCGACAGCTCACGCGATGGCCAGCGAGCCCGCGAATTCGCTGCGGGATATGGCGATGCAGCGAACCTGCGGTTCGTGCGGCTCGACGTGCCGGGGCTGTCGAACGCCCGCAATGTGGCGACCGCGACGGCCCAAACGCCGCTGATTGCGTTTATCGATGACGACGCCTTGGCGGCCAGCGACTGGCTCGAGCAAATCGTCGCCACGTTTGCGGCAGCTTCCGCCGAGGTCGCCGCGGTCGGCGGGCCCGTCGAACCGCTGTGGGAAGCTCCTCGCCCGAGTTGGCTGCACGACGGGCTGCTGGGTTATCTCAGCGTGCTCGATTGGGGGGAGCGGCCGCTCGTCCTGGGCCAAGACCGGTGGTTGATCGGCACGAATGTCGCCTACCGGCGCAAAGCGCTGCTCGCAACGGGTGGCTTCCGTGAGGACCTGAGTCGCCGCGGGGATGTGCTGGTCAGCAACGAAGAACTTGAAATGCATGATCGCCTGCAGGCGGCCGGAGGGCGGCTCGTTTATTCGCCCGCGGTTCGCGTCACACACCGCATCCCGCCAGCGCGGCTGACGCAAGCCTGGTTCCGTCGGCGAATCTTCTGGCAAGCCGTCTCGGACTTGATCGCGTGCCGCGTGTCCACGGATTTGGCCACTCCCCCGGCGAAAGGCTGGTGGACGGGTGAGACGAACGATCCGAAAGCGTTCAATCGCGAGTGCCGGCGGATTACTGAACTCGTCCAGCACCTGAACGCCGGACGGCGGCCCTGACGACCCGCGCTTAAGCCGCCCGCCGCGCCGAACGCAGCAGCGACCGGCCCTGGTACGGCTGACCCAGCAGATCGAGCAATGTCGGCGTCAGATCGAGCGCCTCGCGCATTCCCAGATCCTGCGCGGCGATGCCTGGCCCAGTCACGCTGGCAAAGCCGCGGCTGGTGTGCCCACCCGTGCGGCGGAAGGGGATCGGGCCGATCGGGCCCAGACGAGGGTGCTCCAGAGCGTCGATATTCTGGTTCCAGGTAATGACCAGGTCCGCATCCGGGCCGCCCTGCGCCAGCGGATCGGCCGCTCGGTGCGCTCGATCTCCGCCAACACGGGGCGGCCGTCGCGGGGGTTGCGGCATTCGGCCAGCAGCGATTCCACCGCATCGCAGGCGGCGTGATATTCCTCCTGCGGGACGATGCCCGCCTGCTCGCGGCCTTGCAGATTGATACGCACGCGGCCGTCGTAAAAAACAGGCAGCGGAAAGCCCGCATGTTGGCCCAATAAGGCCGATACCAGCAGGTCGATTGCCAGTCCAGCTTCCACCGCGGTTCGGCGATCTGCTCGGGCCGCTCTTCGCACTCGGGTCTGATCGGCACCACTAACTCTTCCACGGCTCGCCGCCGGTTTCGCTTCAGGCCCACCGCCCGCCGCGCCGCCAGCCACCACGCTCGCCAGCGACTGACGCCGAACTGCCTGCGAAGCGCGTCGTTCCACTTTTCGTCGTCTGCCGGCAGAACGGGCGGGCAGCCGCGCCGTCGCCAAGTGCGAAGATCGCTCGCCGGGAGTAGCCGCTTGCCCGTCGCCTCGCGATACAGCAATTCTGGCAGCAGCACCATTGACGGCACGTCGTAATGATTCGATTCCATGCCATGCACCGAGCACACGACCAGCGTTGTGTCCGGCGGCAGCAGGCGTTCGATCCGCTCGATCGAGGAGTCCAACTCGCTATAGACCTCGCACAACCGGCGGCGGGCCAGGTCCGCCGTGGGATGCCGCTCGAGCGGATGGCCCTTAGCCATGCCGTGCCAGAACATCTCGCCGGCCGAGTGGGCCTCGGAGAGGACCGTCATGAACAGGTTCCAATCGGGAAACTTCGCCAGCAGCCAGGCGATGACGTCAATCCGCCGCCGCAATCCGAGGAGCATGCATCCGCCAACGTGTCGATCGCCGACGGGTGATGCCAGGCGCAGTCGAAATCGTTGTGAAAGGCCGGATGAACGCCAAACCGGGCGTCGATCTCGGCACCAGACCCGCCGGCCGCGAAGCCCGTGGATAGCCGGCATCGTGGCCGCCCCAAATCACCTGCGCCCCGGCACATCGTGCCAAAGCGACATATACGGAACGTCCAGCGCCACGACGCGGAGTCCAGGCGCTTGTGCATAAAAGGGCGTCTGCCGGCGCGAGCCCAATTGAAAGCTCTCGTAGGTCGTCGGGTCAAACAGGGCGGCTCCAGGAAAATCGGCCTGGCCCGTCAGCAAGGTTTCCCAGACGCGGCCCGACCTCCAGGTTGCCTCGCTCGTCAGCCGGCATGTGGCGCCGCTCCGCCGCAAGCGAGCCAGCGTCGGCAGCGAGCCCGCGGCGATCATCTCGTCCACCAGTTCCACTTCAGCGGCATCGAGTCCGATCACGGCGACGCGTTGCATGGCTGTGCTTGCTCCTTGAATTCCGTTCCGTCAAGCGGCGCAGCGCTGCTGGCCGGATGTTTGCCACTGTGCCAGCGCTTCGCGCAGCTCCTGCCACACGCGGCGCCTCGGAGAAACGCCGGTTGGCATAGACGGCCGCATTCCCTTCAAACTGCCGGCGCTCGTCGCCGCACTCGATCAGCCGAATCACCGGTTCGACAAAGGCCTCCGGCGTTTCCGCGAGCACAAAGGCGCGGTTGGCGCCGTCTTCCAATCCCTGGGCCGCCACCGGCGATGCAACAACCGCTTTGCCGTGCGCAAGGGCCTCGACCAGCTTGATCTTCAGGCCGCTGCCCATCCACATCGGGCAAACGACGACCGCGGGTCCGTCATAGATGTCGCGCGTGGGAGTCACGATGCTGCGAATGACGATGCTGGCATCGCGCTGCGCAGCCGCCACAACGCGTTCGCATTGGCCCACGCCGCCGACGACCTGCAGCCGCGACTGCGGGCAGCGCTCGCGAATGGCCGGCCAGGCGCGGTTCAGGAATTCGAGCAGGCTGCGCTCGTTGACGATGTACCGACTGCCCACAAAGCACACGTCGGGACCCCGGCTTCGCTGGGGATCGACGCCGGCAGCGTGCTCAACCGTTACGACCTTTGTGTGGGGAAGCATCCGGGCGAACTCCTGCCGCTCGCGATCTTGAATGGCGATCACCATATCGCATTGCCTGAGGAGCCGCGTCTTGCTCGCGGGTGACACCAAACTCGGGCGACAGTCCTGCAGCCAGAAAACTTGCATCACGTTCGTGCATGCAATCGTGCGTATCGACAATCTTGAGCAGCGGCCTGTCACGGGGAAGATGGGCCAGTAACGGCAGCAGGCTCGAGTGGTTGATCCAGATAACGTTGGCCTGCGTGCGGTCGAGCAGCGCATGCAGACGCGCCGGAAGTTTGTCCTGCTTCGCCGCAGCCCCCAGCCAAGACCACAGTTTGGCGTAGCGGGGCGGTCGCGTGAGGTGTCGCCAAGCGATTGGCTGGACCTCCGTGGACTGACTGCCGACACCTTCCAGCACGTGTACGCTTGCCAGACGATCACCCAAACTGCCGCGTCGCGGATGGCGCTTGCCGCGGCGAGTCACGAGGACGAAGTGCAATTGAAAGCCGAATTCGCTGAGGCGCTCGAGCACGCGATTTACACGCGTGATGCTGCCCGATACCCTCTCGTTGGGCCAATACGGCGAGCAAATCAGGACCGAATCCATGAGGTGCTTCCGTTCCGTTGGCAGGCGCGGCGATGAGGTTCCGCGGCATGTACCGTGCGCAGTTCGCTGACGTGCTGGATAGGTCGGTGCGGGAGTATAGCCGCGTCATGTGGACCTACAAGAGCAAAGCCACTACACCACTGCTGACTCTTCGCCATCGCAAGATGGCGTGCACTGCGGAGGGCCGTGTTACAATTCCTACGGCGCCGTCATCGAGTTTCCGCTGAGTTTCCAAGTGCCAACCCTCCGCATCGCCAACGGCGCTGGTTTTCTGGGCGATTGGCTCGATGCGCCCCGGCGGCTGGTCGAGCGGGCCGAGGTCGATTACCTGACGATCGAGCACCTGGCCGAGCTGACGATGTCGATCCTGGCCCGGCTGCGGGAGAAGGATCCCAGCGCCGGCTATGCCGAGGACTTTCTCGACATCCTGCGGAGCCTGACGCCGGCCCTGCAGCAGCAGCCGCAGCTGAAGATCGTCGCCAACTCCGGCGGCATGAATCCGCCGGCCTGCGTGCGCGGCCGCCGCGAAGATCCTGGCCGAGGCGGGCCTGGGCGACACGCCGATCGGCTGCGTCACCGGCGACGATCTGCTGCCGCGGCTTGACGAACTGCTGGCCGCGGGCTGCGAGTTCGCCAATCTCGACACGGGCCAGACGCTGCTGCAATCCTCGATGACTCACGCAATCCGCAATCCGCCAATCGTCTCCGCCAACGCCTATCTCGGCGCCCGCCCGATCGCCGACGCGCTGGCCGCCGGGCGCGGATCGTCATCACCGGCCGCGTGGCCGATGCCTCGCTGACGGTCGGCCCGGCGATGCACGAGTTCGGCTGGCAGTGGGACGATTGGGACAAGCTGGCGGCGGCCAGCGTCGCCGGGCACTTGATCGAGTGCGGCGCCCAGGTCACCGGCGGCTACAGCGTCGATTGGCAGCGAGTACGACCTGGCCGACGTCGGCTATCCGATCGCCGAGCTGTCGCGATGACGGCAGCGCGGTCATCACCAAGCCGCCGGGCACCGGCGGGGCGGTGAACCGGCGGACGGTCGTCGAGCAGCTCGTCTATGAGATCGGCGACCCGCGGCACTATCTGACGCCCGACGTCGATTGCGACTTCACGACCGTCGAAGTCGAAGAAATCGGCCCCGACCGCGTCGCGGTCAACGAGCGCCACCGGCCGGCCGGCGACCGACACGTACAAAGTCTCGCTCGCCTATCGCGACGGCTGGATGGCCAGCGGCAACTGCTCGTCTATGGCCCCGACTGCCGCGAGAAGGCCGAAGAATGCGGCGAGATCATCCTCGAGCGCTGCAAGCTGGCCGGCTTTGAGCTGGCGCGGACGCAACGTCGAGCTGCTGGGCTATGGCGGCGGCGTGCCCGGGGCCTGGTTCTGGCGCAAGTATCAGTCGCCGGGCGAACTGGTGCTGCGCGTCACCGCTCACGATCCGCGGCGCGAAGCGATCGAGTGCTTTGCCCGGCAATTCGCCCCGCTGATCACCAGCGGCCCCGCCGGCCTGGCCGGCTATGCCGCCGGCCGGCCGCAAGTGCGGCCCGTGTTTGCCTATTGGCCGACGCTCGTGCCCAAGTCGCTGGTGCACGCCGAAGGTCGAAGTCCGACCGGCGAAGGAGTGGCTAGCGTGACATGACGCACGGCAAAACCATCTCACGTCCGCGACCTGGCCTCCGCCCGCAGCGGCGACAAGGGAAACCACGCCAACATCGGCGTCGTCGCCAACGATGAAGCCGCCTACGGCGTCCTCGTGCAGCCGGCTGACCGCCGTCCGCGTGCAAACGCATTTTCAGGAGCTGGGCGTGACGCGCGTCGAGCGCTACGAGCTGCCCAAAGTGCTCGCGCTCAACTTCGTGCTCTACGACGCCCTCGCCGGCGGCGCCAGCCGCAGCCTGCGGATCGACACGCAAGGGAAGCTGCTGGCGACGTCGCTGCTGGATCTGACGTTTCATGCTAACGCTTGGGAAGCTCGCGAGACCTGAAGGCTTTTTCGTATGCCCCACGTTCGCGGAGAATACATCGCACGAATTCGACCGCTCCTTTTCCGACAGCGCGTTCGACGATTGTTCGAAATACATCTTCATTTTCATCCGTACAGAAATCCACGAGTTACCGCTGGATGGCTGTCCGACCAACTCGTCGCCGAGTTCGAATATTATTCGTCTGATTGGGATCTGGAAGGCGATCCTTGCGTGATGTTGAAAGTGTGTCTCCTCGAGTTTATCACTGGCCGCAAGGGTATCCCTTACTTCAAAAATGACCAGGTGCTGGGTCCATTGAAGTTCGATGGTTACTGGGAGGGCGAATTCGATTGGCGAGGAGATCGCCCCGTATCGTTCACAATTTGGCCGAACGTCGCACACCGATCTCTGGAATCGCGTGCGACGGCTGATCTTTGGACCACCTTTGCCGAAGCAAACCGTTAAATTCGTGCAGCGAGTATTACGCCAACTAAACACGATCAATCAACCTGAGTCTCGATGGGGCGACGCGGGATATGCTGGGCGTATTCAATGCTAACTGGAATGACGGATCACCGCTGTCGGCAGAAGAGTTTCGCGCAAGGCTGTCGCTGGATAACCTCTCGTTCTGGGACAACGGCATTGTCCACGTCTGCTTCAACCAAGATGGCTTGTTTACGGACCACGGTGTGCGAGTGGATGTGAACGATCGCTTGGAAGTCGTACAGGTCACCCTTGAAGGCTGATTCCCCGATGACCGTCATCGTCAAAGTAAACCTCCCCTCCGGCACGATCATCCTCAATCGGCCGGACAAGCGCAATGCGCTCTCGCGGCAGATGATCGCGGACCTCGTGCAGGCCTTCGACGACTTGCATCAGGAGCGGCGGTGCGGGCCGTGATCCTCACCGGCAGCGGGCCGGCGTTCTGCGCCGGCATGGACCTGGCTGAGATGCAGGAGACGGCCAGCAGCCGGACGCCTCAGCCAGTGGCACGACGACGCGGTGATCTACCGCGAGCTGATCGACAAGATGCTTCTCTTCCCCAAGCCGATCATCGCGGCGGTCAATGGCCCCGCCGTGGCCGGCGGCGCGGGGCTGGTGCTGGCCAGCGACATCGTGATCGGCACGCCCGCTGCCAAGTTCGGCTTTCCCGAGCCGCGCCGCGGGATCGTCGCCGGCATGGTCTCGCCGCTCTTGGCCTTCCGTATCGGCGCGTCGCATGCGGCGAACCTGCTCTTGACGGCGCGGACGATCGAGGCCGCCGAGGCGCAGCGAATCGGCCTCTATCACGAAATCGTGGCGAGCGATCTGGTCTGGGCCCGCGGGAACGAAATCGCCGGCGAAATCGCCAAGATGCGCCCGAAGCGCTGCTGCTCACCAAGAAGCTGCTCAACGAAACGATCGGCGAGAACCTCTCGACGCAGCTAAGTGCCGGCGCTGCCGCCAGCGCGACTTCCCGCACCACCGACGCCGCCCGCGAAGGACTGACGGCGTTTTTAGAAAGCGCGAGCCGAAGTGGCTGTAGATGTAGGAGTGAGTGGTTAGTAATCGGTGGTGAGTCGTAATCTGCCAACGACCACTCACAACTCACCACTCACCAGCAGCTTGGGTGCCTACTTCCGCTCTTCCAACCCCAGAGTGGCAATGATCACTTCCGCCCCCGGCGTCAGCTTGCGAATCTTCGTGGCGATGTGGGCCTTTTCCGAGATCGTCGCCTTCGCGGCTTTCCGCTTGAGGATCTTCAGCTTCTTCTTCCGGTGCCGCCGCTTGGCGATCTCCTTGTGACGTTCGATGATTCCGCCCATGTCTGAATTTCACTCCGCGATCGGCTAAATTGGTTGCAAGTTGTTGGAAGGTAGCAAGTTACCACGCTCTGCCGACCCGGTCAATTGCCACGGAAACTCGCCCATGTCTGCACTCGCACCCCGCAACACGTTGCTGCTCCTTCCACTGTCGCTGATTCTCGCGACCTCGATCACTGCCGCCGAGCCCATGCTGGAAAAGGCCGACCTCTTCGAATCGGGAAAGGACGGCTACGCCCTGTATCGCATCCCGGGCATCGTCGTCACCGCGAAGGGCACCGTGCTGGCCTACTGCGAGGCCCGCAAGTCGGACAAGGGGGACTGGGGCACGATCGACATCCTGCTCCGCCGCAGCACCGACGGCGGCAAGACCTTGGCGAGCGGCAGAAGATCGCCGACGTGCCGGGGCCGAAAACGAAGAACCCGGTCGCGCTCGCTCAGAAGCTCGCCGACCCGGCCGACGTGACCTACAACAACCCGGTCGCCTTCGTCGATCGCAGGCCAGCACCGGCGGCAGAGCGTTGTCCACTTCCTGTTCTGCCTCGAATACATGCGCTGCTTCTACATCCGCAGCGACGACGACGGCCTGACCTTCACCAAGCCGGTCGAGATCACCGCCACGTTCGACCAGTTCCGCCCCGAGTACGACTGGAAGGTGCTCGCCACCGGCCCGGCTCACGGCATCCAGCTCAAGAGCGGCCGGCTGCTCGTGCCGGTCTGGCTCTCGCCCGGCACCGGCGGCCATGCCCACCGGCCGTGCGTCACCGCACGATCTACAGCGACGACCACGGCAAGACCTGGCACCGCGGCGAGATCGCCGTGCCCGACACAGCCGAGTGGATCTTTCCCAACGAGACGGTCGCTTGCGAGCTTGCCGACGGCCGCGTGATGCTCAACGTCCGCAGCGAATCGAAAGCCCACCGCCGCCTGGTCACGACGAGCAAAGACGGCGCGACCGGCTGGACGACGCCCGAGTTCGACGACGCGCTGCTGGAGCCGATCTGCATGGGCAGCCTGGTCGTTTATTCCCGCGCCCGCATCGGCGGCCAGAACCGCTCCTCTTCGCCAACCCGCACAACCTCGCCCGCGCCGACGGCAAGGAAGAGCCCGGCAAATCACGCGACCGCAAGAACCTCAGCGTCAAGCTCAGCTACGACGACGGCCAGACCTGGCCCACCGGCCGCTCGCTCGAGCCCGGCTACTCCGCCTATTCCGATCTCGCCGTGCTGCCCGACGGCACGATCCTCTGCTTCTACGAACGCGGCCAAGC
Organism: uncultured Gammaproteobacteria bacterium; assembly: GCA_963723505.1. GTDB lineage: Bacteria > Pseudomonadota > Gammaproteobacteria > Steroidobacterales > Steroidobacteraceae > Steroidobacter. The sequence continues at coordinate 645,552 of CAVRQU010000001.1, read as the reverse complement.
CGGCACGCCCCGCGACCGTTATGCGGCCCTTTGCCTGGCGCGGTTCAACTTGGAGTGGGTGAAGGCGGCGGGGTCCGACTAACGCAGCCGCGACGCCCCCCGCGCCGTCTATGGGAATATTCGAGTCTCTTCGACGTTCGACGGCGCGCCGAGGAGACGGTCCGCATCTACCTTTCGCATCGGAAGGCGAATCGCTCCTTCTTTGAATGCCAGAATCTCGAAGCTCCCCTCCGTCTTGCCGTCGAGAGTTTTTGGAAGGCCTTCACTCACGTAGATCGCACTGAGCTGCTTGTCGGACCACCATAACCTTCCATATGCACGGCTCGGCGACCCCATCGGCACAAAGCCAATGCAGTCCGTCAATCCATTCGCGGTTTGCTCGGTGTAGTTCTCAGAGATCCATGACTGAGCTTCTACTTGATTCAATTCGTCCAGTGACACTCCCGGCTGTCGGCCGGCGAGAATCAACTTCGGTCTAGTTTCTTCGTGGTCATTGTCTCGCGACCAGTAAACCGTGTTGAATGCGATGTCCCCTTCGACATATTTCCCTGTCAAACGAAACCCGTGTTTTGCGTAGTGCGCCGTTACTTCCAGGCCGCTTGTATCGGACTTGACGAGCCAGATGACGGCGGCCACGCCAATGCCGGCCAGTAGTCCCATGAGCGGTAACAAGACCCTTGCCTTCATTGTCTACACGCCAACTGGCCGCAAGCTCGACCGCCTCGTCGGCACGCCATTTCGCACAGCTCGCAGTTCCTTCACCCGCTTCTCGATGCCGGTGAGAATCTCGAAATCGCTCGGGAACGGCGAGTCGAACGCGGGGCGGAGCGGGATCGGGACGTCGTCCATGCGATAGACGGTGCCGGGGACGTTGATGCCGTAGGTGGCGACGGTGAAGGCGACCGCGGCGTGCCGCGTGGTGGGAGTGTCTTTGGGGTCGAGGGCGACGTAGGGGATGCTCTTCAGGTGCTCGCGGGCCGGCTGGCTGAAGTTGGCCATCGGGTCGCTGGCGATGATCAGGGCGGCGTCGGCTTCGCGGCGGGCCAGCACGTCGGCAGCCGTGTATTCGCCCGGGTTGAACCGCGGATAGCCGCGGCCGAGATTGACGCCGAACGGATAGCCGGTCCGCCAGGTGACGACGTTGTCGGCCCCGGTCACGTTGCCGTGGCCGCGATTCGGCTTGCAGACGAACCGCGTGTGCTTGTTCATGTCGCGGGTCAGGGCCAGCACCGCCTCGCTGTTGGCGTGCTTGCCGCGGGTCATCGTCACGCCCATGCCGAAGAAGAGCACGCCGAACTTCGCCCGCTTCATCCGGTCCATCAGGTCCTGCCACGTCGCCAGCGGCACGCCCGTGTCGGCTTCGACCTGCACGGGATCGAGCTCGATGTCGTTGGCCAAGGCCCGCAGGGTCCACAGTCCTTCGAAATCGGCCCGCGGCTTGATCTGAATGAAGATGTCCGCGGCCTTGGCGCTACTTCGTCTTGCGGACATCGACGATCACGCACGTGCGGTCCTTGCGGCCGTTGGGCAGGAACTGCCCCTTGGGCATCAGGCTGTACTTGGTGAAGTGCCGCGGATGGCTCTCGGCCGGGTTCGCTGCCCCAGAACATGATCAAGTCGCCGCGGTTGCGGACTTCGCCCAGCGAGCAGTCACTTCGCCCACGCCCTGAAACGCCATGCCGCTCGGGCCGTGGCAGACGCTGGTCGTCGTATCGACGTTGCCGCCGATCCAGTCGGCGATGCCGACGGCGACGCGCTGCGATTCGGTCGTCGTGTCGCGACAGGCCATAGACGAGCGGATACTTGGCATTCGCCAGAATCTGCGATGCCTTCTCGATGCCCTCCGCGACGCGTCGCCGGCTGGCCGTGAATCAAGCACGCCGGCCGGTCTTCGATGTCGTGATTCAGGAACCAGCCCGTGCCGAGCACGCAGGCCCGCTTGGCTTCGACGATCTGGTGGCCCTCGCACCGTCAGGTCGATGTCGTCGCACACGCAGCCGCAGAACGTGCAGGTGGCGTCTTTGACGATCTTCAGCTCGTGGCTGTCCATTGCCGTTTTTCTTCTCCGCGCTAACCATCGAAACACCTGCTCTCAGGCGGTGCGACCGCAGGCTCGCCGCTGCGGCACTTCCAGGCACGAGAAATCGCTCGGCCCATCCGAAGCTCGCACAAACCACAGCGCCGACGGGAAGGCTGGCCTTCCGGGACAGATTCAATCCTACCTTGCGACGCGGCCGACGCGGTAGGGGAAACATGCACGCCTACAGCACTTCCTGCTGCAACTGCGGAAAAACTTTCGCCACTTTCCCGAGCAAGTATTCGCCGTAAGTGCCGCGGAACTCGTGGACGCTGGCCCGGTCCCAGCGCTCGTGGCGGTCGTCCGCGGCAGCGTGGTCCGCCAGTTCGTCAATCGGCTGGACCTCGGCGTCAAAATTGGGGTCGAAAAAGAAGGGAAACGACAGCCGGTCGCGGCCGGCTGTGTTTAGCACGCGGTGCGGCGTGGAGCGATAGAGCCCGCGGGTCATCCGATCGAGCATGTCGCCGATGTTGCAGATGAACGAGCCGGGGATTGGCGGCGCGTCGATCCACCGCGACCGCGATCGAACTTGCAGCCCGCCCGCATCGTCCTGCCGCAGGATCGTCAGCACGCCGTAGTCGGTATGCTCGCCGACGCCCCACGCCACATCGGCGCTCGGCTCGGACGCGGCGAATAGGGGTAGTTGAAGATCCGAAACAGAATCAGCGGATCGCCCGTGTAGCGGCTGGCGAAATAGGACTCTTCCAGCCCCAGGCTGAGCGCCAGGCCCGCCATCAGCGAGTGGCCCACCTGCGTCAGCGCCGCCATGTACTCCAGCACCGTCTCGCGAAACTGTGGGATCTCTGGAAACAGGTTCCTGCCGTGCATCGGCTTGCCGGCCAAGACGGCGGGGTGATCGTCGGCCAGCTCCGCGCCGAAGTAGATTCCCTCCTTCTGATCGGGCTTGCCCGAAGTCAGCTCATCGCCGACGCGAAAATATCCCCGCCAGGCCCGGCCGCCGTTGGTCATGCCGATCTTCAACTTCTCGGCCTGGTCCCAGCGAAAGAACTCCCGGCTCAGCCGCTCCAACCGTTCGCCCAATTCCTCCGGCACTCCATGCCCCACCACATAAAAGAACCCGCACTCGCGGCAAGCTGCTCCGAGCTGCTCGGCCACGGCTGCTCGTTCCAGCGAGCCGGCGACGAGCGGTCCGATGTCGATGATCGGGACGTGGGAGAATTCGAGGGTCGGACGAGGATTCATCATGGAGGGCGAGCGTGTGGTCCATTGTAACGCCAATCGCCAATTGCTACCGTGACTGGTGCAGCGGTGGCCCCGCGCCGATGTCGCAAACTGCTTTTGATTGGCCTCCTTGAGATTCGTCGGCGACCGGGCCTGGCTGCTGGCAGGGGCGATAGCTCGTTGGTGAGAGGAGGCCGGTCATGTGTTCTCCCGCGGGTTCCGCGCACGTGCTGCGCGGCGGATCGTGATTCTTGTTTGCTGCCCGTTTGTTCTGGCGGCGATGTCATTCCCCCAGCTGGCCAATGGCCAAGGCGGGGTTGCCTTCACGCAGCAGCGGCCGTTTGTGATTGGGTTCGTGCCGGTCGTGGGCGCGGGCGGGGCAGTGGGCGGCGTGTCGATCGATGCGCGGGGCGTCGTCGCGCGGAGCGACGTCGATCAGAACACAGGCGCCTGCGCGATGCCCGGCAGCGGGCCTTGCAGGAAATCGCGGGCGACCTGCAGGAGCCGAGCGAAATGCGGAAAATCTCGCTCCGCGGCCTGGCGGCGGCGATCGAGCAGCGGGTCAAGGCGGGCCTGCCGGCGACCGTTGAGTTGCAGAATTTGGCCGGCCTGACGCGGATCGAGTTTGTCTTCGTATTTCCCGAGCACGGCGACATCGTGCTCGCCGGCCCGGCTGAAGGCTGGCAGGTGAACAACCAGGGCGGCGTGGTCGGCATCAAGAGCGGCCAGCCTGTGCTGCAGCTCGACGATTTTGTCGTCGCCCTCCGCGCGGCCAGGCAGCAGCCGGCGAGCGGCGAGCTGATCACCTGCTCGATCGATCCGACTAAGGAAGGCATCGCCCGCTTCACGCGGATGGTCAAGAGCCGTGATTTGCAGGTGAATGAAGCGACTGTCGCCAAGCTGGAAGCAGCCGTCGGCCCGCAGCAAATCACGCTAACGGGGGTTCCGGCGAGCACGCACTTCGCCCAGGTGCTCGTTGCCGCCGACTTCCTGATGAAGCGGCTGGCGATGAACTTCGAGCCGGCGCCGATCGAGGGCCTGCCAAGCTATATGGAGATGCTGCAGGACGAATCCGCCCCACTGCCCAAGAATCCGATGCCCCGCTGGTGGATGGCCCCCCGCTATGAGCCGCTGCTGAAGGACGAAGAAGGACTGGCGTGGCAGCTTCGCGGGCCCGGCGTGCAGACGCTGACCGAGGAAGGCTTCCTCGGCCGCGGCGGCGCGATTGTCGCCCGCAAAGCTCAGGAAAACTCGCTCGCCAAAAAGTGGGCCGACGCGATGACCTCCAAGTACGAGCCCCTCGCCGCGGAGTTGCCGGTCTTCGCGGAGCTGCGGAACTGCATGGACCTCGCGGTCGTCGCGGCCCTTCTGGTGAAAGAGGATCTGCCAGCTCGCGCCGGCTGTGACCTGGGGATGCTGTTGGAAGACAAGCGAATCGCCGTCGCCGAGTATTCAGTGCCAAAGACCATCGACTCCCGCGCAGCCTGATCCGCAAGGAGGGCCGCTGGGTCATCAGCGTTTCAGGCGGCGTCGAGCTTGATTCCTGGGCAGTCCTGGACCGCACGGAAACGCGCACCGATCTGGCCGAGGTGCGCACGAAAGCAATTGGCAGCAAAGGCAGATCGGTGGCGGTGGGACTAAACGCGAGGCGCTCACTCGACGGCGGACGGCGGCGTGATCACCACGAAGGGTGATTCGGCCGGTGTTCGGCCCAGGGACCGGAAATCCGCCACTTCGTTGCCATCGAGCTCGACCCTTAGCGGCCACTTCGTCTGGCGCGTCAAGGCATATTGCCACTTGCCCTCGGCGGTGGCCTCCAGCAGCAACACACATTCAGGATCGGTCCCCTGCACGAAGACGAACAGCGCCACATCATCCTTCAGCTCCTTCGGCGACCGGAACACGGGCTGCGTCAGCAGCCGCATCTCCACCGGCTGCTTGCCCCCCATGACGACGCGGAACCGCTCGGCCTGGCGTCGCATCTGCGTCAGGCGCAAGGCCCGCTGCCTGGCGGGCGGCGGCGCAGTGACTCCATCGGCGGGCTGCGCGGGCAGTTCCTGCCACGCCACGCCGGGCCCGAAGCGATGCACTTTGCTTTCGCCGCGAGTTGCGCTGATCGGCTGTGAGCTGAGCGAATGGAACTCATGCCGCAAGTTCTTCCCGCGGCCAAACGCACAGGCGATGAGCTCCGGCCGTCCGTCATGCGTCCACAGAAAGACCGCCCCGAAGTAGGCCCCCCGCTCCGCGTTCGACCAGTTCAGCAGCGACCGCGACTCCAGCGTCAGCTTCCGCGACTCCGGGGCGTCAAGTTGGAAGTCGTATTCCCCAAACTCGGCTTGCCGCTGCTCGAGCCATTCCTTCGGACTGGGCTCTGCGGGAATGCTGTCTGCGGGCTGCGCAGGAATGCTGTCGGCGGGCTTTGCTTCGGCGGGAGGATCTTGAGAGCTGGCCGTCGAGACGGCGTTGAACAATCCGGCGAACGCGAGTCCGGCGGAGATCAGGCTGGATCGAAACATCGGACAACCTCCGCTGCACGTCGGCCGGTAGGTAGATTGATTCAGACATTATGTCTTTAGGAGGCAGGCGGCGTCAATCCACGCTCGGCGCCGGTTAGAATTCCTCGTGCATGTCGCTCCTCCGCCTGATCTTTGGCTTCGACCCGTGGCTCTACCAGCGCGAGATGTCGCGGCTGGTGGACGAGGCCTGCGCGAAGTTCCGGGCGCTGCCCGGTTCGCCCGTGCTCTATACAGCCAGCATCTGGACCGATCCGGACGCAGCCTGCAGCGCGGTGAATATCGACACCTGGGAGAACTCGCAGATTCAGTGTGTCAAGTCGAATGCCTTCAACGACCGGCACCGAGCCCGCTGGCTGGCGGAAGGGGACACGAAAATGGCGGCCCTGTTTGGCGTCGCCACGCGGAACGACAACCCCGCCGATTTCGCCTATCGCGAGCTGGCCCTCTGCCGGCACCGCTCGATCGCCGAAAACTGGGAACATCGTTCCAGCGGCCGCTGCTGGTTCTGGCTCCAGCCGCAAATCGACCGCGTCCGCTCCATGGCCGCTGCTCGCCTGCGCACGCTGCCGCTGCATCCCGATGCACTCCTCGCCACCAACAGCCGCGAGGATTGGTTCCACCACCAGGTTCCGCTGGCGCAACGGCCGCCTGAGGCCAGATTTGGGGCGGGGCGGCGATTCTGAAAATCTTGACAGATTAATGGAATAAAACTGTTCAGTAGTGCGTCTATAGCTTTGGGTGATGGTGCCGCGGGCGATTGGGCAGACTGGTCGATTTGGTGAGCTTCGGCTGGGCAGGCGGGTGGAGGTCGAGGCGTCATGATTCACGGTGTGAATTAAGTGAATGAGGCCCAGGAGCAGAAAGTTGGCGCAAGGCCTTGCAAGGCAATGGGTTGCGAGAATCTGGCTCCCAGGAGAAAAGAATTGGGAGGCGAATGCACGTTCCGTGGCACCCGCACCGCGGACCCGCGGGTGTGTCTGCGAATGGCCGGCGAGGTCAATCCACAGTCCTGCCGAGGCCGTCAGGACCTACAAATTGGCTTCGCCAGCAGCTACGATGCCGTGAATAGTCGGCGTGAACTCACCCAGGAACCTGCCATGAAACGCTTCGCCCTCCTCTCCGCCGCACTGGCGGCATTCGCCATGATGCTCCACCACGACTCAGGCGGAAACGCCCAAGATCCATCGGCTCGATCGAGCGGCTCGACCCGGCGTTCGACAAGCTCGTGCCGGCCGGACGCCAAGATCGAAGTCCTGGCCGACGGCTTCGACTGGTCGGAAGGGGTCTGCTGGATCAAGGACGGCGGCTTCCTGGTCTTCTCCGACATCCCGCCGAACAAGATCATGAAGTGGGATCCCAAAAGCGGCGATCAGCCTGTTCATGGAGAAAGTCGGCTACACCGGCAAGGAGCCGTTCGTCTCGCCGACGCCGGAGCCGGGCACCAACGGCCTGATGCTCGACCCGCGAAGGGCGGCTCGTCTGCTGCTGCCACGGCGACCGCGTGATCAAGCGGATCGAGAAGGACGGCAAGATCACCGTGCATCGCCGACAAGTACGACGGCAAGCGGCTCAACAGCCCCAACGACTGCGTCTATAAGTCCAACGGCGACCTGTATTTCACCGACCCGCCCTATGGCCTGCCGCTGCGCGAGAAGGACCCGGGCCGCGAGCTCGATTGGTTCGGCGTCTATCGCCTCGGCAAGGACGGCAAGGTGACGCTGCTCACCAAGGAGATGACCCGGCCCAACGGCATCGGCTTCTCGCCCGACGAGAAGACGCTCTACGTCGCCCAGTCCGATCCCGAAGCCGCGCATCTGGAAGGCGTTCCCCGTCAACGCCGACGGCACGCTCGGCGAGAGCCAGCGTGCTCTTCGACGCGCACGCAAGTGGGCCAAGGAAGGCCGGCCCGGGCTTGCCCGACGGCATGGCGGTCGATAAGCAAGGGCACATCTGGGCCACCGGCCCCGGCGGCGTCTATTGCTTCACGCCCGAAGGCAAGCTGCTCGGCCGCCTCAACACCGGCCAGCGCACCGCCAACTGCAAGTTCGGCGACGACGGCAAGACGCTCTTCATCTCCGCCGACATGTCTGCCGCGTGAAGACGAACGTCACCGGGACGAATTACTAAAGCGCCATCAGCCGCGGATTCGCCTTCGGCCCCGAGCTGGATTGGGGGGTGGATCACGGTTTCGCCCTGGGAAAACTCCGGCGGTTCGGCGACGTGGCCGTGGGCGTTGAGATAGTTGATGACGAGCAGCGCGTCGAGCGGCGTGAGCTGGCCATCGCCGTTCGTATCGATCCGGCCGCGCGGGACGAAGATCCGCTCGCTGGCGGCCTGCTCGTTGAGGGCATTGATCACCAGGAGCGCGTCGAGCGGCGAGATCACCCCGCTTTGGTTGACATCCAGCGGCTCGTCGTCCAAGGGGACCAGAGCGAACGAGTGCGGATTCGTGGGCGCGTAAAAGATCGAAGGCGGAATGGCGGCGGTCATCGCCGTCATCATCCACTCGTGGGCGGCGATGTGCAGCTTGCCGTCCTGGATGACCGCATCCATGACTCCCGAAGTTGCGGGACGACCGATTTCCCAGGGCGTCGTCATCGTGCCGCCGAAGAAATCGACTTCGTAGTTGTCCGCCAACCAGCGCGTCAGCGGCTGCACGCGCCCGCCGTCATAGGCGATCCAGGCCTGCTGCGCTTCATTTCCGAAGGCGGCCCATCGCTCGGGATCGCCTCCCAGGCCGTTGACGACGGTCGTTGCTTCCCGCGCGACGATGCCGCCGGATTCGATCTCCAGGACGATCAGCTCGCCATCGATCCACACCGCCGCCCGCCGCACCGCGCCGTCCTGCACCCAGCCGCCGATCACACGGCCGTCCGCCGACACCGACGAGGCGCCGCCCGCGCCCCCCAGCGTCGGCAGCTGCGCGGGCCCTGGTCGTTCCAAACGGTCGGCCGCGTGGGCAACACGTAGCCGCTGGCGCCGACAATCGTCCGCCCGTCTGCCGAGATCGCGCGAACCGTGGCCTCCTGGCTCTCCGCACTCGTGTGACCTTCCAGTTCATACAGGGTCGTTAGCCGCACGAGGCCACTGGCGGCATTCCAGCGATAGGCCTTCACGCCCACTTGGACGATCGCCACGCCTTCGTCCGACAGGTCGGCAATGCGGGCCGAAGGGAACGACGTGGCGGATGAAAGGTCGATTGCCTGCGGCTCGGTTCCCAACTCGGCATCCCACACGACATAGGTCGTCAGGTTCTCGCCGGTGAAGTCGAAGTCATATTGCACCGCCGCCACCCAGCGGCCGTTGGGCGAGATGGCTACGATCTCGGTCCGCGACCGGCCGGGCGGGACCACCGCCGCCTGCTCGCGGACCAATTGTCCTCCCGCGAGGTCCCACAGCTTGCCGCCGCCCCAATCGTGCCCGCCCCACCGCACCTCGCCCCCGGGCAACAGCCCCGCGCCGGTCAGGTACTCATTCGACTCGATCGGGTCCAGCGTGCTCGGCACCCACGTTGCCGGCGCCAGCCGTGGCTCGAGCGCTTCCAGCGCCAGCCGGCGCTGGCCTGTCAAACGACGAGAATTCGGAACGGGCACCATTCAGGCGATTCTCGTTGCGGCCCGAAAACATGTCAACCAAAGCGTGGCTCCGGCGACAGGCTCGGTGGCGAGCAGACACTCGAGGCCTGCCTCAGCCGCGGCGAGCGCTGGGCGGGCTTATGTAGCGATAGTCAATCGCTCGCGCCGGTGATTTCCGCGAGCTTCGCGAAGAACGCCTTCTTTCGCGGGCTGCTGAGTGCCCCAGTTGACCGGCACGCTCTGATAGCCGTCGTCGAATCCTTCGCCCTGCATGCGGAAGTCGAAGTAGCCCCAGGAGGCGTACTCGCCAGATGGCGGCCGGAAGTTGTTGTCGGGCTTGTCGAAATCGAAATGGTCGTCCTCGTTGAACAGGATCGGCATCGGCCGGTAGCCGGGGACCTCGCGGGTCTGGCGGACCATCTCGGCGATCCGCTTGGGATCGCTCACGCCGTTGCCGTGCAGCAAGCAGGAAGTCGGACGGCGCGGACGACGTTTTCCTTCGGCACCGTGCCGCCGCCGTAGCTGGTGCTGACGAGCAGCCGCCGGCCGTCACGCGTGCGCGATCTTGACCTGCTCGATCAGCTCGTGCACCCGCTCGGGCTGCAGGATCGCGTGGTCGTAGCGGACGTTGCACTCGTTGTTGATCTCGATCAGCACGTTCGTGTAGCCGCGGTCGAAGACCCAATCGACGGTGTTGTCGACGGCCCGCTTGACCGCCGCTTCGTCGTCCAGCCGCTGGTCCTGGCCGAAATAGAAGATGCCGAGGATCGCGACCATGCCCAGCTCGTCGGCCCTGTCCAGAATCCGCTCCAGCCGGGCCATGTAGTCCGGCCGCAAGCTCGCCGTGCGGCGTGATGGCCGAGTTGTGCCAGGGCTGGTCCTTGGAGTAACCCTGCGGGCTGCCGCCTTGCAGGTTGATCGTGAACGCCAGCAGGCCGTGCTTGCGCCACTCGGGCATCGCGGCGATGAATTCGCGCGTGTTCCGCTCGGCGTCCCACTTGCCCGTGTCGGGATAGGCCCACGCTGCTCGTCGTCTCGGGATTCAGGTCGTCGAAGATCCCCTGCACCATGCGGCTGTTGAGCAGCAGCCCCTCGATCTTGTGGCCGTTCCAGGTGCGGCCGGCGTAAGTCGGCTGGCCGTTGATGTGAAAGGCTCGCCGACGATGGAGACTTCGGTCTTGCGCGGTTCGGCGGCGGTCGCCACGGCACACACGCCGATCATCGAGGCCGAATACAACACGGTGGAGGCCAGCAGCCGGAACATACGAACGCTCCTCGTCGAAGGGCGATGCGTTAGGATATGGCGGTCATTGTCCGAGCTTTGCGGCCGCTTCACCAGAGACCTACGCCATGGACCCGATGCTCACGCTGATGCAGATCGCCGCGCTGGCTGTCGGCGGGCATGTGCCATGCGCTGCTTGGGCAGCGTCAAAGTGCCGCTGGCCCGGAAGCTGCAGATCGACGAGGCCCGCGTCGGCGGCCTGGTCGAGCGTCTTCGGATTCACGCTGATTCCCGATGGTCCTGGCGGCCGGCTTTCTGGTCGATGCGCTCGGCACAGCAAGCCGTGCTGGCCGGCGGCTTCGTCCTGCTGATCGTCAGCCTGGCGCTGCTCGTCGCGCTGCGAGATCCTATCGCGACGGCCCTGGTGGCCGTGCTGCTGCTGGGCACGGGCTGGTCGGCGCTGGTCAACGTGCTCAACGTCACCTCGCCGCCGGCGTTTCTGCCGCCGGATCGAGATCACCGACGCACATGGCCTACGCCATGAACATGGGCGATTTCATCTTCGGCATGGGCGCGTTCGCTGACGCCGCTCCTGGTCGCCTTGCTTGGTCCGCGGCATCCGCCTGGAGCCGACGTTCCTGGTGCCTGGCCGCGCTGGCCGTCGTGCCGCTGGTGCTGGGGCTGGGGGTGCATTGGCAGCGGCTCGTCAGCCCGGACGACGCAGACCGTGGCGGCGGGCCTGGGCATCCTGCTTGTCCGACCCGATCGTGTGGCTGTGCTGCCTGGCGTTCTTCTGCCACGTGCCGATCGAGGCCTCGGTCGCCGCCTGGGCCACGACGCTGATGACCGGCAAGGGCGTCAGCGAAGGCACGGCGCTGCGACGCTGCTCTCCGTGTTCTGGCTGACGTTCACTGGCTCGCGGCTGATCACCGCGCTGACGCTGCCCGCGGGTGCCGACACGCTGCTGATCATGGCGATGGCGCGCTTGTGCATCGCTTTCACGCTCGGCATCGCCTTCAGCCGCTCGGCCGGGCTGACGTGTGCGGCGGTCGTCGCCGCCGGACTGATCTTGGGCCCGATCTTTCCGACGCTGATCGCCATTCTGCTGAGCCATGTCGAGCCATCGCTGCACGGCCGGGCGTGGGCATCTTCTTCTGCATCGGCGGCATCGGCTGGACGGCCATTCCGATCCTGATCGGCGCGTACGCCAAGCGCACCACCGTGCAGCGCGCCTTCCTGATCGCCACCGGGGCGGCGACGTTGCTTACCGGCCTGTCCGCGGCACTGGCGAGCGTGCTGCAGGACTGAGCCGGCACTTCGTAAATCGTGACCAGCCCGTCGGCGGCAAGGAGGGCAAAGCGGTTGGCGTCAGTCATCGGAGAGGATGGCGAGGGGCTCGGCGCCGGGCGCGGAAGTCTGGCCAAGGTAGGCGAGGCGGCCGCCCAGCGTGCTGAAGACTTCGACGGTTTCCTGCGCGGCCGCGACGACATGCCGCCGCGCCGTCGAGGCCGACGACCGGCCGCGCGAGGTCCTGGGCGAAGCGCGTCGAGGGGCTCTCGGCTGAATCGCCCCAGAGCACGTAGCCCCCCTGCTCGCAGGCCAGGATGATGCGCCGGGCATGCGGCGCGGAGCCGGTGATCGACAGGATGGACGAGCTGTACTTCGCGGCGGCTTGCTGCTTGCTCTTGCTGTACAGGCGCGAGCCCACCGCGAGATAAATCGATTGCTCGCGGGCGAAGAAGGGAGCGGCCGGACGATTTCGTCGTCTTCGTCCTCGGCGAGTGCCTCGACCGAGTAAGTCAGCGTGCGGAGCCCCTGCACGCGGAGCGGAACATCGTAAGGCACGACCTGGGCGACACCCGGCTCGGGCAGCGTAAGCAAGAGGAGCGAATGGCCCATGCCGTAGGTCAGCCCTTCGAGCGGATGTTCGGAGCCCCACCGGGACAGACGCGACATCGCCCGCTGGAACCTGTCGCTGGCGACGAACTGCATATCGCGCTCGGATTGTCCGGCGGCACATGCAGATACGTCCACGCCAGGCCGCGCGGATCGGCGGCCAGGAAGATCGGCGAATCGGTATACTTCCGCGGGCACGACGGCTGGATCGCCGACCGGAACCTGCACGGTCCCGTCCCAGCGGCCGCGCACGCCGAGAGCCAATTCTGCTGGAAGCCGGCGGCATAGAACTCGTCGCCGACGCTGACCGCGGCCTTCCAGTTGCCTTGCGGCAAGCGGAACGAGCTGACGGGCCGCGGCAAATTGCCGCGCGCGATCCGGGCGGGCATGGCCAGGGCCGCCAGACGCCGCCGCTCCTCGTCGGCCCGCCGATCTTGATAACGCGTGCAGTCGCGCTCCAGCAGGCGGTCGGCGGGAACCGTCATCTTCAGGGCCCGCAACAGGTTCTCCGATTCGACAGGATTGGCGGCAGGCAGGTTTCGCGAGACGAGGACGCGGGTCGCGGACCGCGCGGCGTCGCGGACGCCCTCGTGCGGATAGCTCGTCATCACGCGGGCCGAGCCGCCGGCCAGCATCACCGGCTTGATGCCGGATGGACCGCCCGGTTCTTCCTCGACCAGCGCCGCGGCCCGCTCGTGCCTGTGGTGACGCGCGAGCAGCGCGAAGGCCTCGTCCAGACAGCGCTCGGCTTGCGTGGAGCCGTGCCAGCCGTTGATCAGGACGATCAGCGCGTTGTCCGGTAATTCGAGTTTGTTTTCGAACAGCCGGGCCGGTCCGAGGTGATCGCCCGCGCGGAGGGCTTGCCGATCGCCTGCCGGTACGCCTGCTCGGCCGGTTCGGGCTGGTCGAGCTGGCGGAAGATGTCGCCGGCGATTTCGAATTCGCCGAGGCGCGAAGAGGGCGACGGCTTCGGTCAAGAGGCCCCGCGCTGCAGGCAGCGGGCCGCGGCCAGCGGCTGTTTGAGGCGATCTTCGTAGAGGAGGGCGGCTTCGCGGAAATGGCCGCCGTTGGCGAGGGTCGCGGCCGCGGAGCTGAGGTCGCCGAGCAATTCTGCGAGGATGTACGCCGCGCGGCGATGACGGCCGAGGCCGATCTCGCGATTGGCCAATTCGCGATCGCGCTGGCCAGCTTGCGGCGATAGTCGTCGGACAGGTCCCAGTAATCGGCGGCCCTGCCGCCGCCGAGCCGGCCGAGGTTAAAATTGACGCTCCGCTCGGTCAGAAGGGCGCTGGGCAGCGCATCCCCGCGGCGCCGGTGCCGGTGAGCGGCAGCGCAAAGCGCAGGCCGAGGTCGGGCGAATTCTGGAGCGAGTGCAACAGCCGTTCGATCTGGTTGTTGCGGAGCTGCTCGAGGTTCTTCTGCATCGCTTGCTGGCGCTGCCGGCCAGTTGGCGAGGCGCTGCGAGCCAGTTCGGCCCGCCGCTGCCCACTTTGTTTTGGCGCGGCTGCTGCGCGGGCTGGCGCCGGCCGTCCCGCTCGCGGACGAAGCACCGCCCTCAAGTTCGACAGTCCCGCGGAAACAGCCTGAGCCGCGGAGGCGAGCATGTCCGCCGCTCCTGCCGCGGCGGACAGGCCGGCGCTGGCGACGGCGCGGCCGATCGCGCCGCCCGCGGGCTCGCCGGGTGCCTGCGGCAAGCCGCCGGCGCTCATCGGCTGCGTACCGATGTCGTCGCTGGCCGGCCCGCATCACCTCTTCGAACGACGGCGGCTCCGTCGGCTCGATGGACAGCAGCCGCTGGTTCGTCGCGATCCCCGGCAGGGCGGCGCGAAGGCGCGGCCGCTGGCGGCCGGCGGCAGAGCAACTGGGCGACGGTAAGTGCGCCGCGTCGGCAGATCGGACGAGACCGGATACAGGATGCCAAACGAACGTGTCGCTGCCGGCCGGCACCGAGGCCGTCGAGCTCCTTGCCGCTCAGGGGTGGATCCAGTTCGGCTTCGATCGGCAGGAACAACGCGCCGCGACCTGGCCGTAAGGCAGTGCGGTCGTCGCTGCGCCGGCTTTAGTTTCCTGGCAATCGACCAGGAGACCAGCCGCATCGGTGGAAGTTTCGCCAGGCACGACGAGCAGCTTAGCGCTCGCTAACGGCACGCCCCAGCTTGTCATTTCGGCGAGCCAGCCGCTGGGTCTTCGCCGGGAATAAACCGGCCGCCGCTCGCGAAGCGGCGTGGGGCTGTAGCGCAGTTGCAGCGTGACTTTCATCCGATGCGCCCGCGAATCGTTGCAGGACCTCGCGAAACACGACCTCGTCGGGCACCGCCTGCCCCTGCAGCCAGTAAGCCGGGCCCGAACGACGCGGCCATCCGCAACCAGCCGGCCATCGGGCCGTCGGTCAGGATCAGCGTACACTCGGGGATCGAGCGGTCGGAGCTCTTCAGGTGCAAGAGGCCGCGGCCGTCGAGCCAGGCCTTGCTGCCTCCGGCCATTCGGCCAGGTCGAGCGTGTAGCCGCCGTCCACGCCCTCCACGCGGCGAACGTCATCTTCTCCAGAAGCAGACCCGTGAGAGGCGACTTCGGAAAGCGGATTGTGCGTTGCGCCGACTTCCAGGGAGATCGGCCACAAGTGGCTGCGGCACGACACGAGGACCAATTGCCGGTCGCGCCCACGCCGATCGCGGGGAACCGGCTGCGGACAACGCGCGGATGAGCCGTCCTGAAAAGGGGCTGCTCAAGGTCTCCGGGACCGCTAATGAAGGTGGGATCGAGCGTCCCCTTGGGCAGTTGCAGAAACAGGGCCGCGCCGGTGGCAGATCCACCGAGATTTCGCAGGAAGGCCCGCGATCCATCGCGGGAGATCCCGATCGCGCATAGGGCGGCTGGGGCCTGGGGATGGGGGGGACATGGTATGAGTCCGGCCCGGCCAGCCGGCCGGTCGCCGGGTCGAGCACCTCGCCGCGCGTCGTGATTCCCAGCGGCCCTTCGTGGCCGACGCTGTGGGTCATGCCGATGAGCTGGATCTTTTCCGTCTCCGTAAAGACCGGCTGCATGAAATTGATTTGGGAGTCGGGATCGTGAGCCATCATGACCCAGCGCCGCAGGCCGCGGGCGTCGAGCGGGAAAAACAGTGACTTCACACCGGGATAATGCCGCAGCGAATGGTTCCCCTCGATCTCGCCCGTCGCGAGGCTGAGCACGTCGAGGCTGTCGGCGTAAAACACGTACGCCCAGCCTTGATGGCCGATGACCGCCTGCGGCTGCGTGCCGGTGAGCTTGAGCGTGACAAAGTCCAGCTCGCCCAGGCGGCGATCGTAAGTCAGGGCGAGCAGGCCGCGGTGGCTCCGTTTGCCGACCACGAGCCGCAGCGTGTCGTCCTCCCATTGCGACGAGCACCAGAGCAGCGAGCCTTCCGGCAGCCCCTCGGCGATCTGCCGCCCGCCGTGCTGCGGGCTGTCCCACAAGAGCAGCCGGCCGTCGCGGGTGTAGCTGAGCACCGTCGCGGATGCACGAGCCACGAGCGTTCCACATCGACCGGGCACGAAAGCCGCAGCGGGAAGGGCTGCTGGAAGATCGCCGGCAGCTCCGGATCGCGGCTCGGGTCGAGGAGCTTGGGCCGCTTCGGCCGCGGCTTCAGCACTTCGTCCAGGTCGAACTTCGCCTGGCAGATGCACCTTGCTGCCGCGACAGGCCGCGTTGGATGAGCTGGAACCGGCCGTCGCGGCTGACCGCGGCCAGATAGAGCGGCGAGCGCGCCGGCCGCGTGCAGTTCGCCGCTGAAATTCGCGATCCGCCAGCGTGTCGTCGGTCGTGACCAGGACCAGGTCGCACTCGTCTTCCTCGTCGTCGTCGGCGTTCCGCCAGTGCCGCCACGGACGCGGCCGGGTGCAGCCGGTGGTCGAGCGACCGCAGAGGTGCCTCGAGCCCCGCGCCCGAGTTGAAATCGACCGGCACTGCCGGTCGCCGGCAGCGCGGAACGTCTGACCTGCAGCTTGCGGCTCGCTCTTGGCAGCCAGCGCCAGCCCGACCGCCGTGACGAACACCCGCGGCACGCCCCAGGTGCGCAGGCCGGCGTCGAGCAGCACCCGCCGCCGCGCGGGGCGGCGTGCGCGGCGGCGATTCGCGCCGCAGGTAGAGCGCCTCGTTCATCGCCACGCGGACCGCCGAGCGTCAGGTCGTCATTGGCCAGTTCGCTGAGCAGCAGCCGATCGAGCGGGCCGCGGTTGACGATGTCGCTGACGCCGCCGATCGGCAGCTCATCGCGGATCGCTGACAGGCCCGCGGCAGTTGCACCGCCGCCAGGAGCAATTGCGCCAGGCGGGCCACCGCGCCCAGCTCCGGATCGTCCTGCAGCTTCGCGATCAGGTCGCGGGCCGACGAAGGTGGCGGCGGCTCGACGGCGGCGGCATGCGGGAGATCGTCGAGCCCGTCTTGCAGCCGCAGCTCGATCGCGCTCCAGATCGAATCGCGCCAAGCCCCATCGCAGGCAGCCGAGATCGTGCAGCAGGCCTCCAGAGCGGAACCTCCCTTGCCGACCATGTCCTCCTCGGCCAGGCCTTCGCGCAAATGCCGCAGCAGCAGCGCCGAATGGTCCGGCTTGTAACACCCTGGTGCTTCCTCGAAAAGAACCTCCGCCAACGCGGCGATGCCGGCGTGCTCGCCGCGGAAGTGACGGCGATTCCAATTCAGCTTGCCCAGGCCGGTGAGCACCTCGGCCGCGAATTCGCCGTATTCCTGGCCGTAATGCGCGCCCAGATGCGCATTCGAGCAGCGCACGGCGCGAGGGCTCCTCAGCCCAATTGTCGCGGCAAGCGGCGAGCAATCAGGAGCACGCTTCCCAGCGGCGGGAGCCCCTGCGGCGCGAGGCGGGCGAGCACGCCCTCAAGCTCCTCGCGGTAGCAGATCGTCGCGCCGTCGGTCCAAGCCAACACACGACCCTGCTCATCCCACTGCCAATACGAATTGGCGGTGGGGGCGAAGTAGTCGCGGATTTGCTCGCGGTCGAGCGTCATCGGCCGGCGGCCTCCAGGGTCCCACGAATCGCCGAGCGGCTGGCGCGGACCCAGTGGTCGGCGGCGATCCGGTCGCACGTGCCGTCGGCTCGCAGCAGGGCGATTTCGCCATCCGGCAGTCCCAGCGTCTGCTGCACGACCCCGGCATCGACTGGCGGCGACCAGGTCAGGCCGGCCGGCGTGGCGATGCTTTTGATCCAGCACCCATTGCGTGCCGGGAAGCGGCGGCAACGGCGTGCCGCGGACGATCGCGCTGCCGTCCTGCGTCGCCGCGAACGTCCAGCGCTCGATCCGCCACTGCGGCGCGGTCGCGACGTACTTCCATCAGTTGGACCAGAGTCGTTTCCAGCAGCGCCGGTTCGCGCTCCCTGTGGCTGGAGCAAGCGTGAGTGAAACAGCCGGACGGGCAACTGCACTCGGTAGGTCCGCTGCCGGCAGCGAAACCTCCAGCCATTCGCTCAAGCAGCGCCCACGGTCCCGCCGGCACGCGGCCGAGCGGGACGAGATTCCCGTCGGCCACAAGCTGCCCTTCGTCCAGCAACCGCGAACCGCCGGCCGCCGGGAATCAGCCGCAATTGCCGGTCAAGTGACTCATCCAGTTGCGGACCGCGGAGCCAGAGGCCCGTCTGCCGTCTCGCACACTCCGAGAGCGACATTGCCCCGCAGGCGCGGCCAGCGCCGCAGCCGATTCGCGCGGCAACAAGACCGTCCACGGGCCGCTCACGGCTGCACCCCCAATTGCTGCCAGAGTTCGGCAACCTGCCGGTCGAGAAAGGTCCGCTGCTGGGCATTGACCACCCACTGGCAGCGGCCGGAGAGCAGCCCGAGCTGGTCGCGCAGGATCGCCCGCTCCGCTTCGGCCAGGGCGGCATCCGCGAGGCGTTCGCCGATCCGCTTGAGGTCCTTGGCCAGCTCCTCGGGATCGGGGCCGTCGGATTGCTTGGCCCGAGGATGGCTCGTTTGCATCTGTTCGTCCGGGCTCGCTTCGACCACCTGATTGACGATCGCCGCGATCACTTCGCGCTGCTCATCGACATCCCAGATATACCGCAGCACCCACAGGTCGGTGCTGTTCGGCCGCCGCCCGCCCGCAGAGCGCGGCGCTCGCCGCGACCAGTCGCTGCAGCTTGACGGCCCGGCGGTCAGAGACCGGAATGCCCGCGGTCCGCAGCTTGTGAACCAGCTCGACATATGTCTGCCGCACGGGCGCGAGGTCGACGTCGGCGACGAGCGTTTGCACCTGGCGGATTTCCTCGACCGACATCGTGTGGGCGGCTTCGATCTGCCCCTGGTCGAGCTTCCAGCCCGCGGCGAGCACGTCGCCCAGATGATCCGGCGGCACGTTGTCGCAGCGCACGCGCAAGCAGAAAACGATCGAACAGCGCCGTCAGGGCATCATCCTCCGGCAGGCGGTTGCTCGCCCCGACGACCATCAGCAGCGGCAGTCGGCGGGTTTCGCGGCCGCGGCGAAAGACCCGCTCGTTGAGCACCATCAGCAGGCTGTTGAGAATCGCACTGTTGGCGTTGAGCAGCTCGTCGAGAAACACGACAGCCGCATCGGGGAGCATGCCTTCCGTGTTCGTGACCAGCTCCCCCTCGCGGAGCTTGCGGATATCGAACGGGCCGAACAGCTCGTTGGGCTCCGTGAAGCGCGTGAGCAGATAGTCGAAGACCCGGCCGTCGATCCGCCGCGCGAGCTGCTGCACCAGGGCGCTCTTGGCGGTGCCGGGCGGCCCGAGCAGGAACAGGTTCTCGCCCCCCGCCAGGCAGACCCCCATCAGGTCGATGATCTCGTCCTTGCCGACGAACGCGGCTTTGAGCGAGGCGAGGACTTCCGCGGTCAGCCGCCGGGCGAGGGCCAGGCGGCGGTCATCGGGCGGTGGAATCATGGGGAGTTCGGTTGCTCCGCGGCTGCAAGTATTTTCGTCAGGTCGGGCCACAGCGAACCATGCCGCCGAGCGACCGGCGCACCGCCTCGCGAACGGCGGGCTGCCCGAGGCGCGTCCAGTCCTTTTTCGCGAGAATCCGATCGACATACAACTGTAGCATCCCCGGATGGCCTGCAATCTCATCTTCGTGCAGCGCGATTACTCCCGGCATCCCCACCGATGACAGCGGCCACTCGCCCGCCCACGAGCGAAGCTTCGCTACCAGAGGATCCTCCTGGCTGGCCGCAGCCGCGTGCTTGACCAGGTCCGGCAGAAAGCGGAACACGAGATCAACCGACCAATGCCGAGCGGCGGCGTCTCCCGCGGGACACTCAGCGGCCAGCAACTCCTCGATCGCTCCCGCATCCAGGTCGCGATAGACGGCAAGCTGGCAGGCCCGGTAATAGGCCGTCGCCCCCCACATCGCCGCCGGCACGAACAACTCGGGCGGCGTCCCCGGAAACTCCAACCGACGCACCTCCTCCTGCTCGCGCAGCACCCGCTCCGCTTGCCGCAAATCCTCCCGCTCCAGCGCCGGCCTCGGCTGCGGCACTTTGACTCGCCCATGCTCAAACAGATCAGCCAGAAGTGAAGCGACGCTCATGCCCCGGATTATCGCCCAATTCCAAACTTCAGGCCAATCGGCAGCCGCCATCACGTTCACGCTGGGCAGGCTATCCGCCTTCAACTCCGGTTATGCTGTGGATTGCATGAATGAAGTCACCCGCATCTTGTCGAACATCGCCCAGGGGGATAGCCGTGCCGCCGGGGAGTTGCTGCCGCTCGTCTACGACGAGCTGCGAAAGCTGGCGGCGGCCCGGATGGCGGCCGAGAATCCGGGCAACACGCTGAGCGCGACGGCCCTCGTCCACGAGGCGTATCTGCGGCTGGTCGGCCCGGCGGACGACGGTGCAGTGGGACCATCGCGGGCACTTCTTCGCGGCCGCCGCGGAGGCGATGCGGCGGATTCTGGTGGACCGCGCCCGGCGGAAGGCAGCCGCCAGGCACGGCGGGGAATTGGCCCGGGTCGAACTCGAGCCGGACCTGGCCGCGGCGCCGGAGGTCCACGAAGATCTGGTCGCGCTCGACGAGGCCCTGGATCGGCTGGCGGCCGAGGATCCGCTGAAGGCCGAGCTCGTCAAACTGCGGTACTTCGGCGGGCTGACGCTGCCCGAAGCGGCCGCCGCCCTGGGGCTTTCGGAGCGGACGGCGGGCCGCCACTGGGCCTTCGCCCGGGCCTGGCTGCGGCGGGCGGTCGAAGGGGGCGGGGAAAAAACCTGAGAATTCTTGGCCAGCTTTGCGCCCGGATTTCGCATTGGGGTTGAGGCCGTCATTTCTGCCGCCTGCGGAGGAACCGCTGTGACCGAAGAACAAGTCTTTCTGGCCGCCCTGGACCTGCCCGACGCGCCGCCCGAGCCGCTTATCTGGACGAGGCTTGCGGCGCGGATACCGGCTCTCCGCGGCCAGGTCGAGGCCCTGCTCGCCGCCCACTTCAAGAGCGGCGAGTTCCTGGATGTCCCGGCGGCCGAGCAGATCGAGCGTTGAGCCCGAGACTCGGCGAGCCACGCCGTCACGATTCAGAGCGATGTCATGCCTGCCAAGCAAGCATCCGGACGACGAAGTCCGACGAGCCTGGAATTCCTCGCGCCGTCCACGCGGCCCGACTCGCTCGGCCGGATCGGGCACTACGAAGTGCTGCAGGTGCTCGGCAAGGGGGGCTTCGGCATCGTCTTTCGCGCGTTCGACGACGTGCTGCAGCGGGTCGTGGCGGTCAAGGTGATGGCCCCGCAGACTGGCCGCCACCTCGCCGGCCCGCAAGCGGTTCCTGCGCGAGGCCCGCTCCTCCGCGCAGGTGCGGCACGAGAACGTCGTGCAGGTCTACGAGGTCGGCGAACAGCCGCTGCCGTACCTGGTGATGGAGTTCATCCCCGGCGAGACGCTGCAGCAGCGGCTCGACCGGATCGGCCCGCTCGACGTGCCGGAGGTGCTGCGGATCGGCCGGCAGATCGCCGAGGGGCTGGCCGCGGCCCACGCGATGCGACTTGATCCACCGCGACATCAAGCCGGGCAACGTGCTGCTCGAAGGCGGGTCAGCAGAAGGTCAAGATCACCGACTTCGGCCTGGCCCGCGCCGCCGACGACGCCAGCATGACGCAGAGCGGCATGATCGCCGGCACGCCGATGTACATGGCCCCCGAGCAGGCCCTGGGGCACACGCTCGACCAGCGGGCCGACCTGTTCAGCCTCGGCAGCGTGCTCTATCAGATGGTGGCCGGCCGGCCGCCGTTTCGGGCGAACAGCTACGGTCGCCGTGCTCAAGCGGGTCGCCGAGGACACGCCGCGCAACATCCGCGAGATCATTCCCGAAACGCCGCAGTGGCTGTGCGACATCATCGCCAAGCTGCACGCCAAGAACCCGGACGACCGCTTTCAGTCGGCCCGGGAAGTGGCCGACGTGCTCGCCGACTGCGAGGCGCAGCTCAAGGCCAACTCCAAGCTGCAGGATTTCTCGCGCATTCCGCGTGGCTCGTCCGCCGCGCAGATCCGGTCGGCGGAAATGGGCTGCCCTGGCGGCCGTCGTCGTTTTTTTTCCGCGATCGCGCTCGCCCAGTTGGAATTCGCCGGAGTGACGCATCTGTTCGGAGGTAAGCCCACGACCGACCCGATCCAGCCGGGCGGCGAGCCTGCGCCAATCCAGGTCACGAAGCTGGGCGGACCGGAAGCGGAAGGCTGGGTGCAGCTCTTCAACGGCAAAGACCTGACTGGCTGGAAGTTCCATCTCGATCATCCGGGCAACTGGGAAGTGAAGGATGGCGTTCTGAGCGGCAGCAAGCGCCAAAGTCATCTCTTCAGTGAACGGGCCGACTATGGCAACTTCCACCTGCGGGCCGAGGTGAAAATCAACCTGGGTGGCGATAGCGGCATCATGTTCCGGGCTCCCTTCGAATTGCGACCAGGAAGAACGCCCAGCGAGTTTGGTGTTCCCGGTTGTTATGAAGCGGAGCTTCACAAAAACCGTTCGCATGCCCTGCCGACCGGCAGCATTTCGGAAACGACCGGCGATGCACCGCCAACGAGCTTGGGCCGAGTCCTGGACAGCTCGCTGACGGAGCCCGACGAATGGTTTACTTACGAGGTGATTGCCGAGAACAACCAATTCATCACGAAGATCAACGGCAGCGAGGCGGCGAATTGCAACGACCCGCAGGGCAGGCACCAGACCGGTCATCTGGCTCTCCAAGTCTGGCACGCCAATACTCTGGTGCAATTCCGCAAGATCGAGATCAAGGAGCTCCCGGCGAATCCGCCCGTGACTGAGGGCTTCGTGTCCTTGTTCAACGGCAAGGACCTGACTGGCTGGAAGACGCATTCGCTGTCGGGCGGGGACTGGCGAGTGGAGGACGGCGCGATCGATGGCCGCGGGAGCACGTCTTACCTGTTCTCCGAATCCGGCGACTACGCCGATTTTCACCTACGGGTCGAGGCGAAGATCAACGGCAACGGGGATGCCGGAGTTTACATTCGGACTCCGTTCGACGTGCAGGGCCTGCCCAACACAGGCCCAGCCAAGTTCGCGCTGCTGGCAGGGTACGAAGCGGCGATCGCGCTGCGAGCGAACTACCCCACGCACACCGGCTCGCTGACGGCGGCGGACGGATCGACGTTGCACGCCGGGCCATTGATGCCGCACGAGCCGGACGAATGGTTCGTGCTCGAGGTGATCGCGGAGGACAACCACATTCGAACGCTGGTCGATGGAAAGCCGGCGGCGGACTACCACGACGAGAATCGACGATCGACGCGCGGTCACATCGCACTCCAGACTTGGGGGCCGAACATCACCAGCGTTCAATTCCGCAAGATCGAGATCAAGGAGCTGCCGGCGAGCGCGGCGTCGCTGCCGCCCACGTACAAAAACAGCCTCGGCATGCCCGAAGTGAAGACGCCGCCGGTCGCCGCCAGCCCATTCACCGATGCCGACGTCCAGCGGATCGCATCCCTGCCTGCCGAGCAGCAGGTGGCAGCGGTGGTCGCCAGTTTGAAAGAACGCAACCCCGGCCTGAACGGTACGGCGAGCCACAAGATCGTGGATGGCGTGGTGACGGAGTTCAACTTCAACCCCACCGATGATCAAAACGCCTTGACGGATCTCTCGCCCGTGCGGGCGCTGGCGGGACTGACTTCGCTGAACCTTTGGAACTGTTCCGCGCTGGCGGACCTGGGACCGCTCCAAGGATTGCCGCTCACCAGGCTACTCATCGGCAGTTTGAATGTCAGCAACCAGGTCCGCGACCTGAAACCGCTGCAGGGCATGAGACTTACCGAGCTGCAGCTCTACCAATGCCAGGTTGAGGACCTGCAGCCGCTGGCGGGCATGCCACTCAACAAGTTAAGGGTCTTAAGCCGCCAGGTCCGGGATTGTGAGCCGCTCAAGGGAATGCCGCTCACCACGCTGGACCTTAGTTACTGCACCCAGATTGAGGACTTCACGCCACTGACGGGCTTGCCGCTCACCGTGCTGCATCTGAATGCTTGCCAGATCCGGGACCTGCAGCCGCTCTTGGGCCTGAAGCTCACCGAGGTCTCTCTGGCCGGCACCCGCGTCCAAGATTTAGAGCAGCTCAAGGGCATGCCTCTCAAAAATCTGGCCATTCACCGGACCGGCGTTACGGATCTGACGCCTCTGCAAGGGATGGAGCTGAAGGAAATCTTCCTGACCCCGAAGAACATCACCCACGGCCTGAATCACCTCCGCGACATGCAGAGCCTCAATACGATCGGCATCGGCTACACCAGTAATGAGAAATGGCCCGCGGTGGAGTTCTGGGAGCGCTACGACAAGGAGGAATTCGCCCCTGTCCCGTTCACCGAAGCTGACGCCCAGCGCATTGCGGCCTTGCCCGCTGCCGAGCAGGTCGAGGAAGTGCGGAAGGAGTTGATGCGCCGCAACCCCGGCTTCGACGGCCAGGTCGGGCACAGGATCGAAGACGACGTCGTCGTTGAACTTAGCTTCGTGACGGATCAGGTGAGCGACATCTCCCCGGTGCGGGCGCTGACCGGGTTGAAATCTCTCTCTTGTTCCGGCAGCGATGTCGGCCTGGGTCAACTGAGTGCCTCAGCCCTGCTCCCGCTCAAAGGGTTGCCTCTGACGCAATTGGATTTCCGTGATTCGCCCCCTGTCTCCGACCTTGCGGCACTAGCGGGGATGAAGCTGACCAGCCTGGATTGCAGAGCCACCAGTGTGGGCGACGCGGACCTGAAACAGCTGGCCGGAATGAACGACCTGCAAATGCTGAGTCTTTGGGGCACCAAGGTGACCGACGCGGGGCTGAAAGAGCTGGCGGGCCTGAAAAACCTCCAGCATTTGAGCCTCCAGACGACCAAGGTCACGGACGCGGGACTGAAGGAAATCGTCGGTCTGGACAAGCTCGTCTATCTGGACCTTTACGCCCTCTCCGGGGTGACCGACGCGGGCCTGGAGCATCTGGCCCGACTGAAGACCCTGAAGCACCTGGATCTCCGCGGCCCGACGGTCAAGGACGCAGACGTCGATAAGCTGGCCTCCGCGCGGCCGGCGCTGAGGATTTTGACGTGGGATCGCGTGATCGAGCCCAAGGTCGTCCCGTTCACCGACGCCGACGCTCAGCGGATCGCGGCTCTTCCCGCCGCCGAGCAAGTCGAGGAAGTCCGCAAGGAGTTGCAGCGGCTCAATCCAGGCTTCGACGGCAAGCTCACGCCCACGATCGAGAACGACGTTGTCACAGAGCTGTCCGTCAACACCGATCAGATAACTAACATCGCGCCGGTGCGAGCGCTTACGAAGCTGATCTATCTCGATTGCCGCGGCACCTATCCCAACAAAGGCAAACTGTCCGACCTTTCGCCCATCAAAGGCATGAAGCTGAGCCGAATCGATTGCTCATCGACTCAAATCGCCGATCTCACGCCCCTGGCCGGCATGCCGCTGACCTACCTGCACTTCAATCACAATCCGGTTTCTGATCTTGCGCCGCTCCAGGGAATGCCCTTGCTTGAACTTGGGACTGGCGGAAACCAAGGTGTCCGACCTGTCCCCTTTGAAGGGCATGAAGTTGCGAATGCTGGGGGCGCAGCTTCTTCCGGTGACAGACTTGTCGCCGCTGCAAGGAATGCCCCTGAAGGGGCTGGACCTGTACCACACCATCGGTGTGACCAGCCTGGAGCCGCTCAGGGGTATGCCGTTGGAGGGTCTGAACCTCCAGGATGTTCCTGTGTCGGACCTGTCGCCACTGCAGGGCATGACCACTTTGCGATCGCTCCTCTTGCAGGCGAATGAGGTTACGGACCTGACCCCACTGAATGGGCTGAAGCTGACCGACCTGATCCTCCAGGACAAGCAGATTTCGGACCTGTCGCCGCTCAAGGGGATGCCGCTAATCAGGCTCCATATTTACGGTACTGGCGTCACCGACCTGACTCCGCTGCAAGGCATGGCGCTGCAAGAATTCCGCCTGACCCCCCAGAACATCACCCAGGGCCTCGATGTGCTCAAGGGCATCACGAGCCTCAAAACAATTGGCATCGACGGCAACCAAGCCTGGCCGCCGGCAGAGTTCTGGGAACGCCTGGACAAGGGGGAGTTCAAGTAGAACGCGACCGGTGGCGCGAAAACAATCATTCCTCGGTGGTGTCCGATTTGCGTTGCCGCTCGGACTGCAACCAGCCGATGTAGCCGGCGTAGAGGTGGCGCTGCATCCGGTGATCGACCGAGACGTGCGGGGCGTATTCAGCCGCCGCTTCGTGCAGGGGGCGGACGATATCGGGCGGAGACTTGGCCGTGGCTTCCAGGAGGAAGCGGTCGCCGTTCTGTGTAAAGATCACCCAGGCGTGCCAGCCCTCGCTGGGGTCGGCCGCGTCAATCGCGCCCCACCGGCCGACCATCAGCTCCGTTGAATAGCCGAGCTCGATGAGCTTCCTCCAGGCCCAGAGGGCGTGATCCTCGCAGTCGCCGCGGCGGAGCTCCTCGAATCCGGCCGGGTATTGCCAATAGTCGCGCCGACCAAACAGCCGCGAATCGGACTGGTATTTGCAGCGCCGGAGCCAGGCACAAATGCCGCGCAGCGAACGCACGTCGACGCGACTGGGCCCTTGCAGATAGCACTGGAAATCCTGGGCCAGGTTTCCCTCGCCGTACATCGCCATGGGGAGTTCGTGCGGCAGCGATCGCCAGGGATCACCATCGTCCAGGTAGCGCCAGGCCAGTTGCAAAGCTGGCAGCGCAAGGCGCAGACGTTCCAGACGAAACCACGACACGTCGAGTTTCCCTCACAGGCCGAAGACGATTCGCGATTCCGAGCACGCCCAATCGCGCGATAAGCCCAAGGGAAGGATAGCTCATGGAATGAAACCCCGCGGTGGTCGCGACCTCAATCACGGTTAGTCGTCAGTGGTACATATTGTCGCCTTTCGCTCCGCGAAAGGGCGTTCGTTCGCGGAGCGAACGACGACACTCTGGCGAGTGCGGCTACTGCCCTCGCTTACCAGCTTTATGCGATTGCTCAGCTCCCTCATGAGGGGAAAGGGCGTTCGCGTTCATACTTGTTTCTTGTGACCAAACAAGGAGACAAGTTATGGAACGCGAACGCTGGATGGGATTGTATCAGTTGGCTTGCGAACTGAGTCGTTCGTGGAGGTTTGGGCACCGCTACAGCGTGGCCTGCATCGTGGGAGTGTATTTGTGGGCCGTGCTGCATGACCGTCCCGTCAGCTGGAGTTGTCAGGCCGCCAACTGGCCCGACGAGTTCGGCTGGGGCCGCCTCCCGTCGCAATCGACCATGAGCCGCAGGCTGCGAACCAAGGCCGTCCAGGAATTGCTGAAATTGATGGAAAACGCCCTGAAAATCGCGACTTCCCCGCCGCCGGAGCCCGAGCCCGTCCAGGTCATCGACGCCAAGCCCTTGCCGATCGGCAGTTACAGCAAAGATCCTGACGCGCGGTGGGGCCGCGCTGCGGGCACGATGGCCAAAGGCTACAAGCTCTACGCCGTCTGGGGACCGGCGGCGGTGCCCGAGGCCTGGTGCATTGGTTCGATGAACGTCAGTGAAAAACAGATGGCTCCCGAACTGATCCGCCGCACGCCGGGCACAGGCTGGCTGCTGGGCGATGCCCAGTACGACTCCAACGCGCTGTTTGACTTGGCGTTCACGCAGGGCTTTCAGCTGCTGGCCCCGCGCCGCAAGAAGGGCCGCTTTGGACATCATTATCTGAGCCCGCATCGACGCTTCAGCGTGCAGCTGCTCGAAGGTGGCGGCTGGCAACCGTTTCATCGTGACCGCACCAGCATCGAACGCAAGTTCGGCAATTGCACCAGTTTCGGAGGCGGCTTGGCCCCGCTGCCCAGTTGGGTCCGTCGATACCACCGCGTAAACCTCTGGGTCCACGCCAAACTGCTCGTCAATGCCCAGCGCACCCTCACGGGTGAGCTGGCAAATGCATAATGTTGTAACGCTTCGGGTTGGTGTGGACGTGGGGAGCCTTGGCAACTGGGATCGAGGCGGGGAGCTGCTGGAGCCAGGCGAGGATACGCGGGGGCAAGTTGGCGCCGGGAGGGACTTCGCGGACGACGTGATGTGTGTGGTTTTGCAGCGCGGCGCAGTGTTTCGAAGTGTCCTGTAAGCCCGGCCAAGAGTGTTGCAGCTTCGTCCGGGGTCAGCTCGTGGCGGACGAGGGCCGTCTCGGTGGCCGAGCGTTCGCGGCGGAGCGACACCAGCCTGCCGGCTTCGGCTTTGTAGAGCAGGTCGTTGACGAAGGCGCGCCGGAGCTCGTTGGCGGCGTTGAACTGATAGACCGGATCGGGGCCGAAGAAGAAGCTCGCGGAGCCGTCCTGGCGAAAGCCGACGACGATGGGCTCAACGTAGCCGGGGACTTGCAATTCGACGCGCTCGACTACGCGCCGTGGCCTCGCGGAGGAGATCTTCGCGGTCGGATTCGGAGCGGGACATCCTGTCATTCTAATGACCAATGACCAAGCACCAATGACCAAACAATTCCGAAGCATCAGGCATGAATGTCCCGAACACCCGTTTGGTCATTGCGGTTTGGTGCTTGGTCATTCCGCCAGCGGCGCTGACGTCCACTGCTGCACGTCGAGCGTCAGATTCGCCCGTTCGTTGCGGGCGATGTCGAGGATGTCGTCGCGGGCGGTGAAGTAGGCGTTGATGACCTCCGGGTCCCATTGCTTGCCGCCGCCGCTCTGGAAGATCTCATCGACCTTTTCGACGGGCATGCCGGGGCGGTAGGGGCGGTCGCTGGTCATGGCGTCGAAGGCGTCGGCCACGGCCACGATGCGGGCGATGTAGCGGAATCTGGTCGCCGGCGAGCTTGAACGGATAGCCGCGGCCGTCCCATTGCTCGTGGTGGTGCAGCACGGCGGGCAGCACGTCGGCGAGTTGCTTGATGTCGGCCAGAATGCGGTAGCCCAGCTCGGGATGCTGCTTGATGTGCTCGAATTCCTCGGTCGGTGAGCTTGCCCGGCTTGCGGAGCACGGCGTCGTCGATGCCGATCTTGCCGATGTCGTGCAGCAGGCCGGCCATGTAGAGCGTGTGCGAGCATCTCCGGCTCGCAGCCCAGCTCCTTGGCCAGCCGGACGGCGATGCGGGCCACGCGATCGCTGTGACCGCAGGTGTACGGGTCCTTGGCGTCGATGGCGGAGGTGAGGGCCCGCACGACGCTGGCCAGGAACTCGGATTGCTGGCGATACAGGTCGCGGTTGCCGGCTGTGGATGCCGAGCATCGCGCCGATCGAGTTGAGCAGGCTGGCTTCGACCGTGCCGAACTCGCCGTCCGGCGGCGTGGTTGATCAGCGGCCAGCCAGCCGAAGAGGCGGTCTCCCTCGGCCATCGGCACGATGATCAGCTGCTGGACGCTGGGAAAGGGCCAGTCGGCGCGTCGCCGGTCACCAGCTCGGTTGGCGACGAGCGGCCCGCAGCCGGCCTCGAGGTGCAGGGCCTCGATCAGCTGCGTGAAGCCGTCGGTTATCGAGCGGGCACTGGCCGGCGGTGAGCAGGCACGCTTTTGGTGCGGGCCTTGTACGTGATGTTGCCTTCCTTGGCGACGGGCAGCAGCTGGATCGCCACGCCGCTGGGCCGGCAGGCAATCGAGCAGCCACCGGAGCACGAGCTGCGCAGAGCTGCTCTTCGTCGCTGTTGATCCGCAGGTTCTGCGTGACGCCGTGCAGCAGGCAGATTTCTTCGTAAGTCGAGGCCAGGTTGTCGGAGAGCTTTTCGACTTCGCGCTGGGCCTGGCGGGCGAGCCTTTCGGCTGCCAGCTTTGCCTGCACGGCGCAGCCCAGGCGAAGCAGGGCGTCGGCCGGCCAGATGGACTGGCGGCGAACCCAGGCCAGGGCTTTCTCGTGGTCCATGCCGAGCAGCTCGGCGGCGCCGTTCAGGTGCTCGCCGACGTCGAGCTGGCGGGTGACGAAGGCGGAAGTCGCGACGATCTGGCGGTCGCTGTCGAGCGTCAAGCGGCACCGCGAGGAGCAGCACGCAGTCCTCATCGGCGAGGAACTGCGGCTCGCTGCCATGGACGGCGCGGGCCAACTTGCCACGAATCGGATCGTTGCTGGCGGGTTGTTCGAGCGAGGCATGCAGCAGCTCGCCGGTGTGGGCGTCCCACAGGGCGAATGACACGCCGAATGCTTTGCGGAGCGCGATGGCACAGCGCGCGAGATCAGCGCTCAGATTGAACTCCGGCGGCGAGGGAGCCACCAGCGCGTTGATTTCAGCCGTGCCGAGCATTGCAGGGGTTGTGTCGAGGGAACGAGACCGGCCCGTCAAAACCCGTAGGGTCCTTGGGAAAACGTAGTTCGCGTGAAGTCTGTCGGCTGCGAGCAGCTTGGGGTTGCGGAAGACCGCAAACGCTTCAGGCAGACTTGTCCGACGCCTTGGGCGCTGCTGGCGAATCCGGCACGATCGGCGTCGTTGGCAAAGTCGGTCCAGACGGAACGACGCGGCAAACCAGCCCGGTCGCGTCCGCCGGACCGCTTCAGCCGGAACGCGGCTCGACCGATTTGGAGCGGCTGATCCATGCGGACCGCCGGCCCGTGCAGCGGCGCTCTGCGCAACTCCGATAGACAGAGGGAGTTACCGGTATGGAGCCGAGGCGGAGGGGCCGAGTGGCATGATTCCTTTCATCGCTCAGAACTGGCAGTTGTTGCTGTTCGGCGCGATCGTCGCCGCGCTGTTCGTGGTGGCGATGCTCGCACTGCGCAACCAATTGCCGCCTTACGAGCGCCGCGGCGTGTTGCTGACGCCGGCGGGCATCAATTTCTACCGCACGCTGCAGCTTGCGGCCCGCGAGGACTGGCTCATCTTCTCGATGGTCCGCCTGGCCGATGTCATCAAGGTCCGCCCCAAGACGCGGAAGAGCTTCATGTGGAACAGCCGCATCCAGGGCAAGCACATCGACTTCGTGGTCTGCGACTATGAGACGCTGGAAGTGAAGCTGGCCATCGAGCTGGACGACCACTCACTGCCCAAGGCCCAGCGGCGGAGGCGGGACAACTTCGTCAACGTGGCCCTGACCGCCGCGGGGGTGCCTTTGCTCCGCGTCCGCGTCCGCGAGAAATACGAGACGGCCGCGGTGCGGAAGGATATCGAGGACGCGCTGGGGATTGTGCGGAAGAAGAAAAGAGCTTGACCGGGTTCGCCGGAGTGCCGCAACAACCGCGATCCGTTCGGCAATCTGACGCCCGGCCGGTCCAGAAACTGACCGCAAACCTCTATCGGGCAGCCACTTAAGGCAATTCTGAGTACGCCTGCCCTGGTTAGGGCGTTCAGAATGGCGAAAGCCAGTAACCAATGGGTTGCTGGCGGCCATAATGGTGCGTCCGAATCTTTGACATCAGTTGCCGTGGATAGGTAGGATCAGGCTTCTAATGCCCGGTCCCGCCACATTGAGGAGTCGCCGTGATGCATCGCTTGGGCAGTTCGGCGCTGATCGCTCTGTTTGCGTCGCTATGGGTTGCCGCCGTGGATGCTCGCGCGGGCCAGCTCGATGACGTCATCGCGGCTGAAAACAAGTCAGCCGGCTTGAAGCTCGAGGCGATGCCGATCGTCAGCGACGAGGTGTTTCTGCGGCGGATTTATGTCGACCTGATCGGCCGGATTCCGACCGAGGCCGAAGTGCGCGAGTTTGCCGCTGCGCCGGCCAAGACCGCCGCGAGAAGCTGATCGACAAGCTGCTCGCCGACGAGCGGTTCGCCGACCGCTGGACCATCTTTTATGCCGACATGCTCCGCCTCCGCTCGAACGCGACCGGCGGCGCGGCCCTGATGGCCTACGTGCACAATGCGGTCAAGACGGGATGCCCTACGACGAGATGTGCCGCCGGCTGATCGCCACCAACGGCAAGGCGGGCAAGATGCCCGAAGCCGGCTTCATTCTGGGCGACGACGCCGACCCGCTGGCCATGGCCAGCATCACGTCGCAGGTCTTCCTGGGCGTGCGCATCGGCTGTGCCCAGTGCCACGACCATCCGTTCGACGTCTGGAAGCGCCGCGACTTCTACGACCTGGCCGCCTTCTTCGGCAAGACGCGGCGCTACGAGAGCCAGCTGACCCGCGTGGTCTATCGCCACCGAAGCCGACCAGAACACGATCCTCTGGCCGCCCGAAGGCGAAGGCCGCCGACAGCGAGCGCAAGCCGATCCCGCCGAAGTTCCCGTTCGGATCGGACGACGTTCGACCGGCAAGCCGGAGTACATCGCGCGGCTGGAAGCGTTCGCGAGCCGCCAAGCTGCGGCCGCAGGCCAAGCCGAAAGCCAAAGGGCCCGTCGGTCGATGACCTGCTGGACGAGTCATCGCCGAGAAGGTCGACAAGACCACCAGCGGCAAGCTGGCCGCGGAACTGGCCGACTGCCGAAGCCAAGAAGGACATCCGCAAGATCGACATCAACGCAGGCGCTGTACAAGCCGAGCGAGCTGCGCGAGCAGCTTGGCCAAGCAGGTCACCGATCCGCGCAACAAGTATTTCTCGCGGGCTCTGGTCAATCGCGTCTGGAAGACGCTGGTCGGCCGCGGCTTTGTCGAGCCGGTCGACGACTTCCGCGACGACAACCCGCCGGCCATGCCAAGGCGCTCGACTACCTGGCCGAGGAATTCGTCGCCAGCGATTACGACCTGCGGACGCTGGTGCGGCTGGTCGTGACGCAGCGACGCCTATCAGCGCGGCCATGCTCCCGCTGACCGCCGATGAGCCGACTCGCGCGACGATGGAAGAGCACCTGCTCGCCACGCCGATGCGGCGGATGATCGCCGAATCGCTGTACGACAGCATCGTCACCGCCGGCCACCTGTTCGAGGCCAAGCACAGCCCCGGCAAGAACGAGAAGATCGTCTACGACATCGTCCGCGTGCCAAGGGCAGCAAGCCCGGCGAAGTGATCAAAG
This sequence comes from uncultured Gammaproteobacteria bacterium, assembly GCA_963723505.1. Classification (GTDB taxonomy): domain Bacteria; phylum Pseudomonadota; class Gammaproteobacteria; order Steroidobacterales; family Steroidobacteraceae; genus Steroidobacter. The sequence goes on along the minus strand of CAVRQU010000001.1, from coordinate 612,727 downwards.
CCGGCTGCAGCGCTCGACGCGGCAAGAAGCCGGCGATGACGGCGATGGCCGGCAAGGCCATGCCGGCTGCCGGCAGTGGCTATGAGCTGGAAGGAGCGATCGAGCTCGACTTCACCGCCCTGCTCAAGGACAGCGGGACGACGACGAAGTGGCCTCGACGAAATGAAGGTCATGTCGAAGGAAGAGATCGAAGCCCAGCGGATGATGCAGGAGCGGATGATGCGCGAACGCGCATGGAGTACGAGGAGAAGACAGGTCGCCCGCACGATCGACGACAACCCGGTGTTCAACACGTCGCTGCGGATGCAGTCGCCCGCGCCGGACGGCCACTTCCTGCGCGTCTTCGGCCAGCCGAACCGCACGGACCTGGGCGATCTGCGCGACGACAGCGCCTCGATGCGGCAGGCCCTGATGATGCTCAACGGCCGCATCACGCACGAAGCCGCCCGCGTCGGCGACCTGGAGCCGATGTACAAGCTGCTCACCGGCAAGAAAGCCGAACTCGACGAAGCCGTCAAGCTCGCCTATCTCGAAATCCTCACCCGCCAGCCGACCGCCGAAGAGCTGACCGAAGGCAAGGAGATCGTCAGGCCGCCGCCACGCCGCTCGACGGCATGGCCGACCTGCGCTGGGTCCTGATGAACTGCAACGAGTTCCGTTTCCTGCCGTAACTCACTCGACACACGACTTACTTCTGACATCCAAGGAGTTCCTCATGACGATCGGTTGCGCTCGATTATCGCCTGCTCGCGACGTGCCATGATGGCCGCCGGCAGCGCGACGCTCCTGGGCATGAGCGTGCCGCGACCTGCTGGCCGCGGCCGGCAAGGACCACGCGGCCAAGGCCGAGCACGTGATCCTGTTCTGGAACGGCGGCGGCATGACGCCACATCGACACGTGGGATCCCAAGCCGGGCCGCCCGACCGCGCGGCGAGTTCGAGCCGATCAAGACCACCGCCCCGGGCATCGAGATCTCCGAGATCTTCCCGCAGCTGGCCAAGCAGATGCACCACTGCTCGCTGATCCGCTCGATCGCCGGCACGCACGGCGATCACGGCCGGGCCACCTATCAACTGCAGACCAGCTACCTGCCGTTCCCGAACCTGATCACCCCGGCATCGGCTCGGTCGTCGCGCACGAGCTGCCGAACCTGGGCGATCTGCCGGCGTACATCACGATCAGCGGCCTGGCCCCGCGGGCCGGCTACCTCGGCCAGAAGTGCGAAGCCTACTTCGTGCCGCAGCCCCGGCGACAAGGATCCTTACCTCGCCTTCCCCGAAGGGATCGCCGAAGTCCGCGGCAACAAGCGGCTGGAAATGCTGGCGAAGTTCAACAAGCGGTTCACCTCCGGCAGCCACGCGCGCCGCGGTTGCGAAATGCTGGCCCGAGCCTGTCTGTGTGGCGAGCGACACCGCTATCGCCGGCAACCCGAGAAATCTGCCCTCGACCGCGGCCGCCACGGTGCCGGAATACAGCACGTCGTCGCCAAGATTCGCGCCGTCGTTGATTCCCGAGACGACCATGTCGTGCTCAAAGTCGAACAGGCCCGAGATCGCAAGATGCACGCAGTCGGTCGGCGTACCGTTCGGTACGACGTACTTGCGTTCGTCGAACGCAAAGACGCGCAGCGGCACATCGAGCGTGAGCGAGTTGCTGGCGCCGCTGCGATTGCGATCGGGCGCGACGATGGTGACGTCGGCGAGCGCTTCGAGCGCTTCGGTCAGCACGCGCAACCCTTCCGCGCGATACCCGTCGTCGTTGCTGATGAGAATCTTCAAGGAGGATTAGGTCGTTTCTGATTTACTGCCATGAACGAACAACAGCAGCTTCGATATCCCTTGTCCCGCGGGACGGGATTTCCTGCGGCCATCTTTCGGGCGTCTGCATTCTTCGAATGTCTGGGTGGAGGGGTTGATCAGCAGAGCTTCCTTGGGCTCTGGGCGCTCGGATTCGGGCTGCGACCGGAGGCTGGGCTCCGATGAGCATCCAGCGCACTGCGCGCGCGGCGAAACTATACTGGAAACCAACCGCCAACGGCGACGGAACGAAACCGTGAACCACGACGACGACGAGGCGCGGACTTTTCGTGAAGCGATGCGCGACGTGCGTCGCCTCAAACGCGCCAGCGTCAAATATCCGGCGGCGCCGAAACCGACGCCGCGCGCGCGCTTCACGCGGGCCGATCAGCGCGAAGTGCTCAGGGAAAGCCTGCTGCCCCCGAGCGATGAGTCGATGCTCGAGACCGGCGATGAACTCAACTACCGACGCCCGCACGTTCCGGAATCGGTGCTGGTCAGATTGCGCCGCGGTCACTTCGCGGTCGACGCCGAGATCGATCTGCATGGCATGACCGGCGCCGAAGCGAAGGCCGCACTGCGTGAGTTCATTGCAGCAGCCGTGCATCGCCGCATGAGTTGCGTCCGCGTCATTCATGGCAAGGGCCGCCGGTCCGGACCGCGCGGACCCGTGCTCAAGAACGTCGTGAACCATTGGCTGCAGCGCGCGGAGGACATCCTCGCCTTCGGCTCCGCACGCTCGATCGACGGCGGCAGCGGCGCGGTGTACGTGCTGCTGCGAAAGAATCGGGTGTGCCGCAAAAAGGCATAAGGCGCAAACGTGTAGATCGCGCCGAGGACTTGCGGGTCAGACGTCATCTTCTCTACACTTTATTTACACATTATGCGACACTTTTTGCGACGACTGCTCCTTCGACTCGCCCGATCTCGGCGCCTCGTCAACGAACGCGTTGTCGAGCAACTCATGCAGCACCGCCGTCGCGAACGCGCCGCGCGGCAATCTGAACCGCAAACGCATATCCGATCCAGCCTCGGCCCAATGCAACTCGCTCACCGGCGTACGCAATGCACGTCGCTCGGGCTCCAGCCCGGCGCGCGCCAGTCCGGCGCTCAGCGTCGCATGGCGGCCCGCAACTTGCCGCTCCAGCACTGCGACTGCGCCGTGCGACGCAGGCGAAGCCGCAGCCCACATCGGGCCCGTCGGGTGGATGTCGAGACGCTCGCAGCGCGCTGCAAGCGTCTCGTCAACGGCATCGACCCCGAAGATGCTGCCGCTGCCGTTCAGATTGGCGATGTCGCCCGGCTGCAGTCGATTCCAGGTTCCATTGCGCACGCGCTCAGCGAGCACAGCGTTGAATATGACGGCGCGCGCGGCCGACAACGCAAAACCGCGTTCGATCCGTTCCGGCGCCGGCGACTCGCCCGAAAACCACGCCATCGCACAGGCTACGTTGCGACCGTCGCGCCCGAATCGCTGCGGCCCGAAGTAGTTGGGAACGCCTGCCGCGGCGATCAATTGCAGACGTTGCTCGAGAACTGCGCCGTCGCCGGTGAATTCACGCAACGTGATCTCAAACTCGTTGCCGCGCAGCGCGCCGCGCTTGAGCTTGCGTCTGTGACGCACCGCCGAGAGCACTTCGAAACCTTCGCCCGCAACGCCGGCCCACTGCTCGCCAACGGCTGAGCGCGCCGGGACGGTGAAGGACTGTTCAGCGACGGCGTCGCGGTCCTTGAGTCCCGCAAAACCGACGTCGCGCGGATGGAGCTTTCCCGCTCTGGCGAGCTGCTTCGCGACCCAGAGGGTGTTGGCGCCGCGTTTCCGCACTCTGAGCAGGAGATGGTCGCCCTCGCCGTCAGCGCTGAAACCCAGCCATTCGCGCACGACAAAATCCTCAGGCGTGACGCGCAACCGCGCGCAGCCGGCAGGTCCACCGAGCGAGCACGGGAGCGTCAGTAGTTCAGGCAACGCGGCCACGATGAAGGACCTGGACGGGAGTCGGGAATCGGGCGCCGGAGGGAGTGAGATCCCGGATCCTCTTTCTGACTATCCGCCATCCGCTATCCCTGCTGTTCGATCAGCACGACGGCCAGACACGCCAGACCTTCGCGCCGACCGATGAAGCCGAGACCTTCGCTGGTCGTCGCCTTGACGTTCACGCGCGCAATGTCGACTTCGAGATCCGCCGCGATATTGGCCCGCATGGCGTCCCGATGCCTGCCCAGCCGCGGCGCATCTGCGAGCACCGTGGCGTCGGCGTTGACGATCCGGAAGCCGCGCTCAGCCAGCAGCGTGCGGGCGTGGCGCACGAACGCGCGGCTGTCGGCGCCGCGCCAGCGTGAATCCGTATCGGGGAAGTGCATGCCGATATCGCCAAGGCCGGCGGCGCCGAGCAAGGCGTCGCACAGGGCGTGCAACAGCACGTCGCCGTCCGAGTGAGCCAGCACTCCCTGTGTATGCGCAATCCGCTCGCCGCCGAGCGTGACGTGATCGCCGCTAGTGAACGCGTGCACGTCATAGCCCTGACCGATGCGGAGCTCGCTCATCGCTGCGCTCCGCGCCCGCGAGGCTGTAGGCTGTAGGCTGTAGGCTGTAGCCAGAAAGGAGAAGCGCAGCGCCCGCTGCGCCCTTCAGTCACAGCAGCGTCGACGCTTACCTACGGATCACGAAGGCGCAATGCTCGGCTCTCCTCTTCTCTGGCTACAGCCTACAGCCTAGAGCCTAGAGCTGCTTCCTGGCCTCCAGAATGCGCGCGGCGCGCTCGAGGTCTGCGGGGATTGTGATCTTGATGTTGTCCGCGTCGCCGGGCACCAGGCGCGGATTGAAGCCCAGCGCCTCGATCGCCTGCGATTCGTCGGTTGCGGCAAGATTGTTGTCGATGGCGAGCGCCAGCGCACGCCGCAACAGCCCGAAGCGGAACATTTGCGGCGTCAATGCGCGCCACAGCAAGTCGCGCGACACCGTCGCGAGCACGCGATCGCCGCTGTCGGCGCGCTTCAGCGTATCGATGAGCGGCGCAGCCAGCAGCCCGCCCACCTCATCGCCGGCCAGTCTCTCGATCAGGCGCCGCAGATCGTCCGCCGCAAGACAGGGTCGGGCGGCGTCGTGCACCAGCACCCAATCCTCTGCGTCGGCGCGCTCAGCCAGCGCCGTGAGTCCGGAGAGCACGGAGTGCACACGATGCTCGCCGCCGACAGCCGTCGTTACTCTGCGGTCGAGAGCGGCGGGAATATCGCGCCACCACCCGTCGTCGGGCGCGAGCACAACGACAAGGCCTCTGCAGTCGGTGTGTTCCAGAAAAGGCGCCAGCGACCACTCGATCACCGTGCGCCCTGCCAGCGGGAGATACTGTTTCGGCGCCGCCGCGGCGCCCATGCGCCGGGAAGCGCCGGCGGCCGGGATCACAACCCACCAGGGAACTTCTGCATAGGCGCCATCCGATGAGCTCATCAGATTTCCGGACCCCGTCTTTCAACCAGTTGCATCGTTGAAAGCTCAGGGTAGTCGACCTGTGCAGAGCTTCCCCAGGATCGCGACACGCGGCTATTCGCCCTGCCGGGGGTCCGCGCCCTCGCGGCGTGGTGCATCGGCGGGTGCAGTCGGTCGCGGCGTAACGACCTGGTAGAACGTCTCGCTCTTGCCGATCATGCCGAGATCCGTCCGGGCGCGTTCTTCAATCGCGGTCGTCCCTTTTTTCAGATCCTGCACCTCAGCGGCGAGCGTACGGTTGCGCTCGCGCAGCGCTGCATTCTCCTTGCGTTGCTCCGTGATGTCGGCGCGCAGCCGCCTGACTTCGCGCATGCCGTCCTCGCTAAGCCACAGGCGGTACTGCAGCAACGCAAGCAACAGCACGAGCGCGGCGAGGACGAATTTCATGATTGAAGATCAGCAGGAAACGCCCGGCAGCGCAACAGGGAACGCTTCGACTCCGGCGTAGCGCGCCTCCGCGCCCAGCTCGGCTTCGATGCGCAACAGCTGGTTGTACTTGGCGATGCGGTCCGAGCGCGACATCGAACCCGTCTTGATCTGGGTCGCCCGCGTCGCTACGGCGATGTCGGCGATGGTGGAATCCTCCGTCTCGCCCGAGCGATGCGAAACGACCGAAGCGTAGCCCGCATCCGCCGCCATTTCGATCGCCGCGAGCGTTTCCGTGAGCGTGCCGATCTGATTCGGTTTGATGAGGATGGCGTTCGCAATCTTCCGATCGACGCCCTCTTTCAGAATCTTCGTATTCGTGACGAACAGGTCGTCGCCGACGAGCTGCACGCGCTTGCCCAGCCGCTGCGTGAGCAGCGCCCAGCCGTCCCAGTCGTTCTCGCTCATGCCGTCTTCGATCGTGACGATCGGATACCGGCCGACCAGCCCTTCGAGATAGTCGGCGAACTGAGCGGCGGTGAACTGGCGGTTTTCGGATTCGAGCCGATACACGCCGTCCGCATAGAACTCCGTGCTCGCGACGTCGAGCCCGAGGAACACTTGTCGACCCGCCTTGTAGCCGGCGCGGTCGATCGCCTCGAGAATCGTCTCCAGCGCCGCCTCGTTCGACGGCAAATCGGGAGCAAAGCCGCCTTCATCGCCGACCGCCGTCGCAAGTTTGCGCTCGTGCAGAACCTTCTTGAGCGTGTGGAATATTTCAGCGCCGTAACGCAGCGCCTCAGACAGCGAGGGCGCGCCGACGGGAAGAATCATGAACTCCTGAATGTCGACGCTGTTGTCCGCGTGCGCGCCGCCGTTGATGATGTTCATCATGGGCACGGGCAGGGTCTTGGGCCCGGCGCCGCCGAGTCGACGGAACAGCGACTGCTTCGTCTCGCGCGCCATGGCGTGGACCGCGGCGAGCGATACCGCCAGCAACGCGTTCGCGCCCAGTCGCGCCTTGGTCTCCGTGCCGTCGAGCCTGATCATCAGATTGTCGATGTCCGCCTGATTGGCGGCGTCACGACCGAGCAGCGCCGCCCTGATCTCGCCGTTGACGTTCGCCACGGCTTTGGTGACGCCCTTGCCGAGATAGCGCCGCTTGTCGCCGTCGCGGAGCTCAACCGCTTCGCGCGCGCCGGTCGAAGCGCCCGAGGGCACGGCGGCGCGCCCTACGGCGCCCGATTCGAGCACGATGTCGGCCTCCACGGTGGGATTGCCGCGCGAGTCAATGATTTCGCGCCCGCGGATGTCGACGATCTTGCTCATAGCAGACTTTCCTCATAAGGCCGGGACTTGACGATGCGATCGAGTTCTTTGAGCGTCGTGAGCAAGGCGTCCATACGCGCGAGCGGCCATGCGTTCGGGCCGTCGGACAGCGCCTTGTCAGGATCGGGATGCGTCTCCATGAAGACCCCCGCCACACCGGCAGCGATCGCCGCACGCGCCAGCACCGGCACGAACTCACGCTGACCGCCCGAAGCGTCGCCCCTGCCGCCGGGCAACTGCACAGAGTGCGTGGCGTCGAACACCACCGGACAACCCGTCGCCCGCATCACGGAGAGCGAGCGCATGTCGGAGACGAGATTGTTGTAGCCGAAGCTGAAGCCCCGCTCGCACACCATGATCTGCTCATTGCCCGTCGAGCGCGCCTTGTCGACGACGTTCTGCATTTCCCAGGGCGAGAGGAACTGTCCCTTCTTGATATTGACGGGGCGCTTCTGCGAGCACACCGAGACGATGAAGTTCGTCTGGCGACACAGAAACGCCGGCGTTTGCAGCACGTCCGCCACCGCGGCGACCTCGTTGAGGGGCGTGTCCTCATGCACATCGGTCAGCACCGGCAAGCCAAGCTGACGCTTGACCTCCGACAGGATCCGCAGGCCCTCCTCCATCCCGGGCCCACGGAAGCTGGTGCGCGATGAGCGATTCGCCTTGTCGAACGATGACTTGAAAATGAACGGCGTCTTGAGACGCGTCGTCAGTTCCTTGAGCTTGCCCGCGGTATCGAGGATGAGGCCCTCGCTCTCGACGACGCACGGGCCGGCGATGAGAAAGAACGGCTGGTCGGGACCGACGGTGAAGTTGAAGAGTTTCATGAACATAGGCTTACCGGCCAACCGGCTAACTGGTCAATTGGCCGGAGCTAGGCGTTCATTCTGGCCAGCAGCCGGTTAGCCAGTCGGCCAGTTGGCCTTCGCGTCTCAGGCATTCACCGCCACCGGAATCTGACCCTCCCGATAAGCGCGGGCCGCCTTGATGAAGCCGGTGAACAGCGGGTGACCATCGCGCGGCGTCGACCGGAATTCAGGATGGAACTGGCTTGCGACGAAGAACGGATGCGCGGGCAGCTCGATCATCTCGACCAGACCGTCGCGCGAGAAACCGGAGAAGCGCAGGCCCGCGTTCATGAGCTTCTGGAGGTAGCGATTGTTGAACTCGAAACGATGGCGATGCCGCTCCGCGATCACGTCTGAGCCGTAGACCTGATGCGCGCGCGAACCATGCGACAGACGGACTTCCTGAGCGCCGAGCCGCATCGAGCCGCCAATTTCAGATTTCTCCGTGCGTTGTTCGACCGTACCTTTCTGATCCTGCCACTCCGTGATGAGTGCGATGACAGGATGCGGTGAAGCACGATTGAATTCGGTCGAGTTCGCCCCTTCCAGGCCGGCGACGTTGCGTGCGTATTCGATGATCGCGAGCTGCATGCCGAGACAGATGCCGAGATAGGGAATCTGGCGCTCGCGCGCGTAACGAATCGCCTGGATCTTGCCGTCGATGCCGCGTTCGCCGAAGCCGCCCGGTACGAGGATCGCGTCAACGCCTTCGAGAGCGCCCGTACCGTGCTTCTCGACGTCTGTCGCTTCGACGAACTGGATGTTGACGCGCGTCCGCGTGCGTACGCCGGCATGCATCAGCGCCTCGCTCAGCGATATGTACGAGTCGCGCAGATTCACGTACTTGCCGACCATTGCAATGGTTACCGAGAGGTCGGGATTCGATTTTGCAGCAACGACCTGCCGCCACTCGCTCAGATCCGCCGGCGACACGTTGAGACGCAACTTGTCGACCACGATGTCGTCCAGCCCCTGTTCGTGCAGCAGCAACGGGATCTTGTAAAGGTCATCGGCGTCGACCGCCGAGATCACGGCGCGCTCCTCGACATTCGTGAACAACGCAATCTTGCGGCGTTGTTCATCGGGCACGGCGTTCTGCGAACGGCACAACAGAATGTCGGGCTGGATGCCGATCGATCGCAGCTCTTTCACGGAGTGCTGCGTCGGCTTCGTCTTGATCTCGCCGGAGCTCGGAATATAGGGAATCAACGTCAGATGCATGTACAGGACGTTGTTGCGCCCGAGCTCAACGCCCAACTGACGGATCGCTTCGAGGAACGGCAGCGATTCGATGTCGCCGACCGTGCCGCCGATCTCCACCATGCACACGTCCGCATCGCCCGCGCCCATGCGGATGCAATGCTTGATCTCGTCCGTGATGTGCGGAATAACCTGAACCGTGGCGCCAAGGTAGTCGCCGCGCCGCTCCTTCGCGATGACGCGCTCGTAGATGCGCCCCGTAGTGAAATTACTATTGCGCGACGTCGTGGTGCGTACGAAGCGCTCGTAGTGACCGAGATCGAGGTCCGTTTCCGTACCATCCGTCGTCACAAACACTTCGCCGTGTTGAAACGGACTCATCGTGCCGGGATCGACGTTGATGTACGGATCCAGCTTCACCATGGCGACCTTGAGGCCGCGGGCTTCGAGAATGGCGCCGAGTGAGGCGGCCGCGATGCCTTTCCCGAGCGAGGAAACGACACCGCCAGTCACACAGATATAACGAGTCATCGCAGGCACCGTCGTTCTTAAGAAGAGTGAGACTTTGCGCGGTGATGCGCGGCGCGCGTCACCGAGATCACGACGGGAGTGCAGTGTATCTCAAGAAGTGAATAGCGGGATAGCGGATAGTCAGAAAAAATACAGCGGACCCGCGTCGACGCCCGCGCCTCCCGCTGGACCTCCGTTATTCGCTATACCGCTTCCCTCTCCCAGACGATGCGCACTGACGCAGCGCCTTGTGCTGCGAACTCCTGAGCGACCCACAGATCACCGACGGCGGCGAGTCGCTCATCAGAATAGATGAGCGGCATCCGATCGCGCCGCCAGGGCGGCACGCCAGAGGCCTGCAACATTTTTTTCAAGCTGCGCCGATGCGCATCGCCCGCCGGCCGCAGCGTCTCCCCGCCTGCTCTGAACCGAATCTCCAGCGTCGACGCGAGCTTCTGCCTGGAGAGGACGCCTGCAGGATCCGGTTGCAGTCGCAGTCGCCCGAGACCCGACGGCAACTCCACCGACGTCGTCGGGTCCCACGCGAGGCAACGTGCGCTGTCGAACGCCGGGAGTCTCCGGTCGAGATACAGCAGACCGCGATAACGCCGTAGTTCAACGTCGTCCCATTCCACGCAAGGCGTGCGATCCGCTGCCGCGGGCAGAAGGTCATGTTCGATCGCCGCCAACTTGCGAGTCGACGGAGTGCGAGCGCCGCACTGTCGAATCCAGTATCGCAGCACATTGCTGCGTCGACCGGGGTCAAGCTGCAAGAGTCGCGCAACATCAAGGCGCGCGTCGACCGCAACCGTTGCGAGATCCGTCCGTGCGAGTGTGGCAAGCAGTTGCCCCGCTTCCTCGAGATGGCCGCCCGCACGACTCGCGCTGCGGGCTGCGGCGGGCCAGCGCTGGCGCAACGCGGGCAGGATGCTGCGACGGAGGTAATTGCGGTCCAGATCGATGTTGTCGTTCGAAGGATCGTCCAGCCACACAAGCCCTTCGGCGCGCGCCCATCCCTCAAGCTCTGCGCGCGTGAATTCCAGCAACGGACGCACTAACGAACCCGAACCAAACGGCTGACTATGCGGGATGCCGCTCAACCCGGCGACTCCGGCGCCGCGAACCAGTCCAAGCAGCATCGTTTCGAGTTGATCGTCAGCATGGTGAGCGGTCAGCAAGATCTCATCCTCCTGCATCAGCTCGCGCAGCGCTGCATAGCGCGCGCGACGCGCAGCTGCTTCGAGACCCTCCCGGCCGCATTCAACGTGCACCACGGCTTGCGCGAATCGGACGCCCAACTGCTCCGCCGTCGCTTCGCAGTGCGCGCGCCATCTGGCTGAATCGGCATGCAACTGATGATCGATATGTGCTGCGCGGAGTCGATGCGGCTCCCCGCCGGCGATGCGAGTCAGGGCATGCAGCAATACGGTCGAGTCGAGCCCGCCGCTGAACGCGACGCACAGCGATGCATCGTCGGCGATCGCCAGCGAGCGCAGGCGGCGGGCCAGGGCTTGGGGGGAAAACTGCTGCATGGCGTGTCTGGCGCTTTTGTATCGATTCATCGTCGCGCCATCAATAAGTCCCTGCAGCGGAGCCTGGCTTCAGGCGCGTCCGAAGAGGCGTTAAGTGTGTTCGGAAAGGCGTCCGCGTTGAGGTTGCGCCATTAATACATCCCTGTAGCAGCATTCCAGCCCGACCATCCAAGGTCGGGCGTTCGCAGCGGTCAGGAGACACGTTAATGTCTCCTGAGAGCATCCGCGCTCACCCACGGTCAGGCGTTCGCACGGTCCGGAGACACGTTACAAAACGGCAGGACAGCCGTTTTGCGCAGCCTGGCGCTGCCCGAAGGGCGAGGTACATGGATGTACCGAGTGCAACTGTCTTCGGAAAGACATCCGCGCTCACCCGCGCTCACGCGTCGCTGTACACGCCGTAGCCGCGCAACCGCTCCTCGCGCGACTTCATGAGCTGCTCGAGCGGACGCGACTGCAACTCGCTCAAATGCCTCAGCACAGCGTCCTTGACCGAATCGGCCATCATCTGTGGATCGCGATGCGCGCCGCCGAGCGGCTCCTTGATGACCTCATCGACGACGCCGAGTTTCGCGATGCGCTCCGCGCTCACGCCCATCGCCTCCGCTGCAAGGTCTTTTTTCTCCGCGCTGCGCCAGAGAATGCCGGCGCAGCCTTCCGGCGAAATGACTGAGTAGATGCTGTACTGGAGCATCAGCAAGCGGTCGCAGACGCCGATCGCAAGCGCGCCGCCGGAGCCGCCTTCGCCGATCACGACGCTGACGATCGGCGTCTTGAGCGTCGCCATCTCAAACAGATTGCGCGCGATAGCTTCGCTCTGCCCGCGCTCTTCGGCGCCGACCCCGGGATAGGCGCCTGACGTATCGATGAGCGTGATGAGCGGCAACTGAAACCGTTCGGCGAGACGCATGAGGCGCAACGCCTTGCGATAACCCTCCGGCTTCGGCATTCCATAGTTGCGGCGTACGCGTTCCTTGGTGTCGCGGCCTTTCTGCTGCCCGATGATCATGACCGGCTTGCCCTCGAGCCGCGCCACGCCGCCGACGATGGCATGGTCATCGGCGTACATGCGGTCGCCATGCAGTTCCTGAAAGTCCGTGAACGCCGCACTCACATAGTCGAGCGTGTAAGGGCGCTGCGGATGCCGGGCGAGCTGCGCGATCTGCCACTGCGTCAGGTTGGAAAAGATGCTCGTCGTCAGGGCGCGGCTCTTGGCGCGCAAGCGGGCGATCTCTTCGCCGATATTCACCTCGGCGTCGCTGGAGACGAACTTCAGTTCGTCGATCTTGGCTTCCAGCTCCGCGATCGGCTGCTCGAAGTCCAGAAAATTCATTGCCATACGGCGTCACGATCCTGTCAGGGATGGCGGAACATAGCGGGGGCGCCGCCCGAGGGCAAGGCTCGCGCCGCAGAATGCGCGCCGTTCACCGCCCAAGGGAACGAGCGGCGCCAGGCCATCGGCCGCGCCCTGAAACGTCGCGCCGAGGGTGCGGGCTTTGACCAATTTGTTCTCGATCTGACGCGATGCGCGAGGCCCGGGGGCCTGCGCCGGACGAAGACGCGACTCATCGATGCACGCCCGATTGCCGGATAACCCGGCGCGCCTGCGGTCGCGTTTGTATCGGCCAGTGATTGCCGCCGACGGAGTCCGTCATGACCGCTGTTCGTTCCCTGCCTGCGATCGTTGCTCTGTTCGCCCCGCTGCTTGCGCATGCGGGAACGCTCGCGGACATCGAAGTCTATGACCGAACATCGCATCGAGCATTGACGATCCATGAGCACCAGGGCCGGCTGTATCTCGCCGGCGAACCGCGACATCAATACGAGTTGCGCATCCGCAATCGCTCGGGCGTGCGATTGCTTGCTGTGGTCAGCGTCGACGGCGTCAACGTCATCAGCGGCAAGACGGCCGCGCAGCATCAGGGCGGGTATGTGCTCGACGCGTGGGATTCCGTCGCGATCGACGGCTGGCGCAAGAGCCTGGAAGAAGTAGCAACGTTTTATTTCACGCGACTGCCCGACTCCTACGCCGCGCGCACCGGACGGCCGCACAACACCGGCGTCATCGGGGTGGCGTTGTTTCGCGAACAGGAACGCTGTTGCCTGCACTTGCCCCATGAGAGCGACGATCGCTCCGAACCGGCGCCGGCGACGAAGAGTGAGCGCTCGCCGGCGGGGGCTGACGCGCAACGTCGCAGCGACTCGCGTCTGGGCACGGGCCACGGCGATCGCGATTCATCGCCTGCCCGGTACGTCGAGTTCCGCCGCGCCTCCAGCGCTCCTGACGAAACAATCGCCATCTACTACGACTCGCGGAAGAATCTGGTTGCACAAGGAGTGTTGTGGGAAGACTCCACCTATGCGCGACGGCGGCCTGATCCGTTTCCTGATGGATTTGCGCCGGACCCCTGAGAAAAACTGGTCAACCGGCCAACTGGCCAGAGTGAAGACGATGTATTCCTGCCGGTGAGCCGGTTGGCCGGTCCGCCGATGAACGTCATTCCGGTTCCGCCGCCCCGCCGGTTCGCGCCAGATCTTGTGGATTCACTTTCTCGACGTTGAACCGCGTCAGCCGTTCGCGCATCGTCTTGAGCACGTCCGCGAGCGGCGGCGGTTCGTCCTTGATCCAGCGCAGCGGATTCACACGCGCCACGACGAATGCGCGCAGATAGGGGCTGACGAGGCCGCGGTCTTTCAGCTTCGCCACCACCTCGCTCACGAGCTCGTCGAGCTCGAACAATTGCGCAGCGTGCTTCTCGTGAACGGCGATCACTTTGCCGATCGGTTCGCCCGAGAACTCTTCCAGCCGCCTGAGAATCGGGTGGTAGGCGCCGCCCGCAAAGTTGCCCTTCTTTTCGTAACAGGCGCCGAGCGTCACGAGGGCCGCCTCCTCCAGATAGAACGAGAAGTCGCTTTCCGCCCGTCGCGGCTCCTCTGCGATCAGACCTCGATAGATACGAATCACCTCCAGCGCACGCTCACGCAGGTTGTGCGCTTTCTCGGTGTTGAGCGCCAGAATCTGCCAGGCGATCTCGCGCCTCGGCACGACGAGCGCAATGATCGATTTCGCGCCGAGACGCCGCATCGCCTCAAGCCGATGGCGGCCGTTCGGCGTCCAGAAGCCCTCCTCAGGCGCCGTGATCGCGATGACCGGATCAAGAAACAAACCAGTGCGATCGATGACCCCGGAGAGCCGCTTGTAGTGCGCATCGGATAGGTCGCGCTGAAACGGCGTCGGTTCGACACGATCGATCGGCAACGCTGCGAGCAGCACCGGATTGCGGCCCAGCGGTTCGCAGTAGCTGCCGATCAGTAAACCGCCTTCGCGCTCGATCCTCTGGGCGACCTCCGCGGCTTCCTGCGGCAAGCTTTCCAGACGACATTCGTCAGGCAGTATTCCACGCGTTCTCGGCGCAGCCTTCTTCGGCGTCTTGCGTCGCGCCGGCGCGCGCTTGCGTTTCGCGGTCGTCTTGCTCTTGGTAGCCACAGCCTGGTCCCTTGCGATGCGACAATCGCGCGAGGTTAATCGTCCGCAGGAGGAATCGGAAGTACGGAACCCGCCTGCGTTCGCCGCGTTGTGCCCACAGAAGTTCCAGCCAGGCGCCGTCGCTTGTCCCCCGCCCCCGTCGAGGACCGCCTATGAGCCCCCAGCATGAATCCGTCGAGGAACTGATCGGCGACCCCACGCGCCGCTACGCAAAGCCGATCGATGTCGTCAACGATGAGGAGCTGAGCGCCGCAGACAAGCGCCGCATTCTTGAATCCTGGAAGAAGGATGCAGAGCTGTTGTCGACTGCGCAGGACGAGAATATGACCGGCGGCGAACGGCCGCTCCTGCAGGACGTGAACCTCGCCCTTGGCGAGCTCGAGCGCGTCAGCGGGCGAACGAACTGAGCTACTCGCTCCGGTTCAGCAGATTGGCGGGCGAATACTGATCGGTGAGGACGCGCGCGCGCGCGTCCCAGTCGCTTCGCCGCGAGAACAGCGGCAGCAATTGCGCGGCGCCGAATCCATACGACGCAAAGGACTTGTCGAATCGGGCGCTGTTCGCCTGCAGCCGCACGTCGTCAGGCAATGCTCCGTTCACGGCGATGATCACGCGATTGTCGCGCTTCAGATTGAAGAACTGCGGAAAGACTGAAGCGTAGGTCGTCGATTCGTGGTCGTAGAGGCGACTCGTCGAAAAGGTGTTAGCTGCGAGCACGCCGTCCGGCGCCAGCAGCGACTTCACTTCCCGCAGAAACTCCTGCGTCAGCAAGTGCTCGGGAATGTATTCGTGGTCGAACGCGTCGAGCATGATCAGATCGTAGCGTTGCGCCGCGCGGATGGCGCGTTTCACGAACACACGGCCGTCCACCTCGTGAATCCGTACGCGCTCGTCCTGCCGGAAATCGAAGTACTTCTTCGCCGTCCGCACGACCGCCGGATCGATCTCGACGACATCGATGCGGGCCTCGGGAAGCACCTCGAGCAGCACGCGCGGAATCGTGCCGCCGCCGAGACCGATGATCAGCACGGAACGAGGCGCGGGCTTCACGTAGAGCGCGCCGAGCATCATCTGCGGATAGCGCATGACGATGCGATCCGGCCGCTCCATGTCCATGCACGACTGCCGTCCGATGCGGCACAAGCGTGTGAAACACATGCAGCGAATACCGGCGTTCTGGTACACGAGCACCTCGCGATACAACGAGCGCTCGGAATGCAGAAGCTTCATCGAGTCCGCCGCCGCGCGGCCGGCCGCAAGCGCGATGAAGATCGCCAGCGCTGCGGCGAGCCTGCGCGGTCGGAACCTGTCAACCATTCGAGCTCCCGCGGGCGAGCCAAGCCAGCACGCTTATGACCGCAGATACCGCCAGCATGGCGAGCAGGATATGGTCGACTTCCATGATGAGCACCAGATAGAACGAAGTGATGAGCGTGCCCGCCGCGCTGCCGAAGGTCGAGACGAAATAGAGCTGCCCCGCGTGCCGCCCGGAGCTCGCGCGATCCTGCACCAATAAGCGCACGGCATATGGCGACACCATGCCGGAGAAAAACGTCGGCAGAAAGAACAACGCGGTCGCGCCCAGCAGCGAGCCGAAGCGGGGATCGGGAGCGACGGCGGCCACTGCATCAAGCATCTGCTCGGCAAACAGCAATACCGGCAGCACAGCCAGCGCCGCGATCATCAGGATGCCGCCGAGGCGCCGCACGCTCGGAGCGTTCATCGAGTAGCGCCCGCCGACCAGATAGCCGAGCGAAAGCGCGAGCATGAAGACCGTTATGATCGCGCCCCATACATAGATACTGCTGCCAAAGGTCGGCGCCAACAGGCGTCCTCCGAGCAACTCCACGCCCATGACAAAGAAGCCGGACCAGCCGGCGATCAGATACGACAGCAGCACCTGCACGTGTCACCTCGGAAAAAAATCAGCGCCGTAGCCGATCAGCTTAGTGCGCGCGCTGCGCTGCGACAACAGCGCCTTGAGTCCGATTAGTTGCAGGAGATGCGTCCTCGGCCGCTCCGGACAGATAATTTCCGCAGTTGCAGATTCCAGGCCTTCGGTCCAAAGTTGCACGTGTGAACCAGCAAGAGCTCACCGAAATACATCAGACGCTCGCAGCCGTGCACGACACGGTAGGTTCGCTCACCTTCCCAAGCTGTGATCAGGACGATGTCTACGAACTGATCGATCGGGTCGAATCGGAGCTGGCCTCCGCTCATCCGAACGTGCAGATCATCGACACCTTTCTGAACTCGCTCGCGCGCAGCCTTCGTGCGGTGCCCAGCGCCCGCGAAGCATGTCTGCGCATCGAGGAAGTGTTGGAGCGCACCGGCCTGCCAAGCACCTGGCAAGCGGGCATCTGATCAGCGAGAGATCGCTGCCGCAGGCCGCGCGCGCCGCGGCCGTGTTGTTGCACGCGTCGATTGCGTGTGCGGTCATGCGCCTGGCCTTTCAATTGAAGGCGCCGCCTCCCCCATCGCCGCAACCAGTTCGAACGAATCCTGCACCTTCCCGCGCGGACGCGGCGCTGAGCCGCGCATCCAGATCGAAATCGAGAAGTCACGCGCCTGCTCCGGCGGCACTGTTAGCGGCATCCAGTGGCGGTCCTGCCAGAGAACAACGCACCCCGTCGGATCGAGCGCCTCCTCGTAGCAGTCGCGCCGCGTGATGCGAATCGTCACGGATTTGAGTTGCGCATCGCGGGCTCGATTGACGATGCGCCCTCGCAATTCAAACGGCGCCCCGCCGCCCTGCAATTGCAGGCCTTCCATCGCCACGGACTCCAGCGGTATCGGGCTCAGGGGAGTCGCGGGCGAAGTCGGCTGACTTCGCTGAGGGAGCGCAGGCGCCTCGCTGTCGGGACCGCGCATACGCTGGAGCATTCCCCAGCCAAGCAATCCGCCGAGAATGAGCAGCCCCGCAAGACTGGCCGGCCGCAGACGCGGCACGGCAAGTGTGATGAGAAGCAGTATCGCTGCAAGAATCCAGTACACGATGCAAGCATACCTTGCCAGAGCAGGCGGCTAGCGGTTGGCGCGGGGCTCGAGCGATTTCCCTCAATCGCCTTACATTCGCCGGCCGACGCTTACCGTTCGGTCGACGCCGTCCGGGGAGTCGGAACATCGCATATGCGTGTGCGTTGGAGCTGCAAAGACGCTGATCGACTGGAGGATCGCCATGGGCACGACTCCCCGTAACGAGGGCGAGGGCAACAAGAGCGCCGATCGCAACTATCGCGAAGCGACGCAGAAATTTGTTGAATCCGATCGCGGGCGACGCGCAGCGCGCGACGCCGGGAACGTGAGTTCCGAAGAGGAACAAGATATCCGCCGAGCGGAAGAGATCGCCAAAGACCGCGCGAAGGAACACGACCCGGATGAAGTGCGGAAGCCCTCCCGCCCTGCCTGATTGTCCGCTCTGCGTGGTTTCATTCTCGACGTCCGTCCTATCGTACTGACGGAGTCCGTTCGCCCTTGATCCGGACGGGCGGCGCGGGTGGAGGTGTGCGCTTCCATGCGGCGCCTGCGGTCGCACGGTTGATCTCGCACGGGGACCTGCGCCACCATCGCCGCTGGCGTTTCCATAACGAAAAAACGAAGTGACCAGCTCAGCGGCCGCGACCAATACGACTCGCAAGCGTCTTCAATCGATCTTCGGCGGGTCCGTCGGCAACCTGATCGAATGGTATGACTGGTACACGTACTCTGCGTTCGCGATCTACTTCGCCGGCGCCTTCTTTCCGGAGGGCAGTCGGACGATTCAGTTGCTCAACACCGCCGCAGTGTTCGCAGTCGGCTTTCTGGTGCGCCCGATCGGCGGCTGGGCGCTCGGTCGCTACGCTGACCGGCGGGGACGCAAGTCCGCGCTGACTCTGTCGGTCCTGCTGATGTGTCTTGGCTCGCTGGTCATTGCGGTCACCCCTGACTACACCGCCATTGGTCTGGCGGCGCCGGCGCTGCTCCTGTTCGCACGCCTCCTGCAGGGATTCAGCGTCGGGGGCGAGTACGGAACGAGCGCAACCTACATGAGTGAGATCGCGACGCCGGAGAGTCGCGGTTTCTACTCCGGCGTTCTCTATGTGACCCTGGTCATGGGTCAGCTGCTCGCCCTCGGCGTGCTGCTGGTGCTGCAGTTCGCTTTGCTGACGCCGCAGCAACTCGAATCCTGGGGCTGGCGCATCCCCTTCGCCATCGGCGCAATCGCCGCCCTCGCCGGTCTGTATCTGCGGCGCAATCTCGCCGAGACGGAGGCGTTCGAAAGATCCGCCGCGAAGCCGCGCGATGCGGGCCACATCGCCTTGCTCCTGCGGCATCCACGCGAAGTGCTCATCGTGATCGGGCTCACGATGGGCGGGACGCTCTACTTCTATACGTTCACCACGTATATGCAGAAATTCCTCGTCAACACCGTCGGCCTGACGAAGGGCGAATCAACGCTCGTCTCCGCCGCCAATCTCTTTCTCTTCATGCTGCTGCAGCCGATCATGGGCGCCGTGTCGGACCGCACCGGGCGACGCCCGTTGCTGATTGCATTCGGCGTGTTGGCGCTGATCACGACCGTCCCGTTGCTCACCGCCCTCGCGAATGCGCACAGCGCCGGGAGCGCGTTCGTGCTCGTCATGATCGCCCTGGCGATCTCATCCCTGTACAGTTCGATCAGCGCCGTCGTCAAAGCCGAATTGTTCCCGGTTGAAGTTCGCGCCCTCGGCGTCGGTTTGCCCTACGCAATCGCGGTATCGCTGTTCGGCGGCAGCGCCGAATACATCGCGCTCTGGTTCAAGTCGATCGGCCGTGAGGC
This sequence comes from uncultured Gammaproteobacteria bacterium, assembly GCA_963723505.1. GTDB lineage: Bacteria > Pseudomonadota > Gammaproteobacteria > Steroidobacterales > Steroidobacteraceae > Steroidobacter. Next base: position 593,370 of record CAVRQU010000001.1, on the reverse strand, counting down.
CTGGTTCTACTGGTACGTGACGGGCTGCGTCTTCTGTTCGTTGCTTGTCTATACCTTCATGCGCGAACCGCAACGCGAGTCGCGGATCTGATGCAAGTCACGGCCGCGGCGACAGGCTACGGGCTACAGTCAGAAAAGATTCAAAGCCTTCTGGCTGTCGCCTGCAGCCGGCGGCCTGTAACCTTCTTGTTGTCTGTCGCCATCCCTCAGGATCTCTCATGCCGAAGCCCGAAGCCGCCGGCCTCAGCGCAGCCCGACTGCAGCATCTCGATCGTTTCTTGCAGCAGAAGTATCTGGATGCGGGCCGACTGCCGTGCGCGCTGACGCTGATACAGCGACGCGGCGAGACCGCGCATTTGAGCGCGCTCGGCCTCATGGACGTCGAGCGCAAACGGCCCGTGAGCGAGGACACGATCTTCCGCATCTATTCGATGACGAAGCCTCTGACCAGCGTCGCGGTCATGATGCTCGTGGAGGACGGGCGTATTTCGCTGGACGATCCGGTTCATCGCTACATTCCGCAATGGCGTGATCTCGCCGTCTACGATGGCGGATTCATCGGCACGTTTCGCACGCGCCGCACGTCGGCGCCGATGCGCGTCGTCGATCTGTTGCGCCACACCTCGGGGCTGACTTATGGATTTCAGCAGCGCACCAACGTCGATGCGGCCTATCGCAAGCTCGGGCTCGGCGAGCTCGACGGCTCGGTATCGCTCGCAGGCATGATCGAAGGGCTCGCGAAAATACCGCTCGAGTTCTCGCCCGGGACCGTCTGGAACTACTCGGTCTCGACCGACGTGCTGGGCTATCTCATCGGCAGGATCGCCGGCGAACCGTTCGAGGAATTCTTGCGCACTCGCATCCTCCAGCCGCTGCACATGGTTGACACCGACTTCTCGGTTCCGCCGGCGAAAGCCTCGCGTCTCGCCGCCTGTTACAGCGCAACGCCCGACGCGCGCATGCAACTTCAGGACGATCCGCAGACCAGCGCTTACCTCAGACCGCCAACCTTTGTCTCGGGCGGCGGCGGCCTCGTCTCGACGGTCGCTGACTATCTGCGCTTCTGTCGCATGCTGCTCAACGGCGGCGAACTGGACGGCGTGCGCATTCTGAGCCCGAAGACCATCGAACTGATGACTGCGAATCATCTGCCGGGCGAGAAGGACCTGCCCGATCTGTCGGTCTCCCTCTTCAGCGAAGCGACCTATGCCGGCGTCGGCTTCGGTCTTGGCTTTGCGGTTACGCTGAACGCCGCGCGCACGCTCATGCCCGGCACTGCGGGCGACTACTCCTGGGGCGGAATGGCGAGCACGTACTTCTGGATCGACCCGCGCGAAGAACTGATCGTCATTTTCATGACGCAACTGACGCCGTCGGCCTCGTACCCGATTCGACGCGAGTTACGCACATTGGTGTACTCAGCGTTTACCTGACGAAGTGAATGGTGACTCGTGATTGGCGATAGCGGTCCAGCGATGCTTCGCCTGCCCAGTCACTTCGCTTGGCGAAACACCTCTTCGTAACGCACCCCTTCCGTGTCGACAGCTCTGCCGTCGATGACGCGCGGCCGAAAGCGAGCCGCATGCAGCGCGTTGAGGGTTTCCTCGACGGAAGACTTGCCTGCCTCGCGGTTCACCACGCGTTCGCCGTCAATGCGTCCATTTGCCCGAACGGTAAACTCGACTTCGACCGATTCCTCGTTGAACTGGTCAGCGGGAGCGTTCCGATGGCGCAGCACGGACGGCGGACACGGATAGAACAGCCGCACCGGCGCAGACAACGGATGGTCGGGACCCAGGATACGGGCAGCGATGCCTTCCGCAATGGCGTAGTACCGGCGAGCCGCACGCATGTGATCCTTCATCTGAAACCAGTCGCCGGCCTGCAGCAGGACGTCGAATCGCGCCTGCTCATCGAGGCCCCGCTCGGCGACTTTCGCGGCGCGCGTGATCGCCTGCTCGCCTTCAGCGCTCAACATCTTCAAGGCGTGGAATCTGAATGCTGGATTGTCGGGCGCCATGCGGCCGGAGCGAAGAATCGGGCCGCGATACTGTTCGAAGAGCCCTGGCGTCGAGGCGACGCCCTCGGCTGACAGCTCATACAGGGAACACTGCGAGGCGCCGAGCAGCGCCTGGACCAATGGTTGCGGTTGCGTTCGCTCGTCCAGCGCGCCGATCGCCCTTCGATGAAGCGCCCAGCCTTCCTCGAACTGACCGATGCGACAGCGCCAGTCGGCGATCTTCATCCACGCGTATACGCGCTGCGCGTCGCCGTGATCATCCATACCGGCGCTGAGTCGCTGCAGGTATTGCAACGTGTCGCTCGCTTCCTCGATCTCGCCGAGTCGGGTCTGCACGTCGACGAGACGCAGCAGAAGTTCGTATTGGCGCAAGTCGTACAGACCGGCGCCGCGACGCAGAATGCCGACCGCCCGACGCAGCGATTCCGCCGCCTCGTCCTCGAGTTGCGCGGCGAGCTGCGCGTCGGCCAGCCCCGCGAGGGGTTCGACGAGTTCAAGAGTGATCGCCGTGCGCCGCTGTTCGATGAGTTGAATGGCGCGTTCGTAGCTCGCAATGGCGTCGGCATAATCGCCTGCTGCGAAACTCGCGCGCGCTGCTTCGATGCGCGCGAGCGCGGCATTCTGGTCACCCTCGACAGCCGCCTGCGGCGCTGAGTCGGCGCCGTACGTCGCGACCAACGCCGCGATCAGGGCCGCGCCTCTATGCATCGTCCTCGGCATCCGCCGGAACATACCATTCACGCCAGCCGCACCCAGTATGCCCACGACGGCGACATGACGGAACGTCGCCGCGTGTTCGAACTCTCCTGCTGTACGTCTTCTCTTGTGCGGTCTTTCGCGGCTCTCTTCTTCCAATCTTCACGAATGATAGTTGGCCGACGTTTTCGCCTTGATTTCCTCCGCGGTTACGCCCGGGGCAAGCTCAATCAGCTTGAACGGCGAGTTGCGATCGGTACGCGCGAACACCGCGAGGTCGGTGACGATCATGTCGACGACGTTGGCGCCGGTGAGCGGCAGCTCGCAACGCGGCTTGAACTTGGGCGCGCCGTCCTTCGAGGTGTGCTCCATGACGACCACGACGCGCTTGACGCCGGCCACCAGATCCATCGCTCCGCCCATGCCCTTGACCATCTTGCCCGGCACCATCCAGTTTGCGAGATCGCCGTTCTCGCCGACTTCCATGCCGCCCAGAATTGACAAGTCGATGTGGCCGCCGCGAATCATGCCGAAGCTGTCCGCCGAGGAAAAATAGGAAGAGATGGGCAGTTCCGTGATCGTCTGCTTGCCGGCGTTGATCAGATCCGGATCCTCTTCGCCCTCATACGGAAAAGGCCCCATGCCGAGCATGCCATTCTCGGACTGCAGCACGACTTTCATCCCTGCAGGGATGTAGTTCGCGACGAGCGTCGGAATGCCGATGCCGAGATTCACATAGAAGCCGTCTTGCAGTTCGCCGGCCGCGCGTGCGGCCATCTGATCGCGAGTCCAGGGCATAGCGTCCGCCTCGAGTCTGTCGTCTGTAGCCTGTGGTCTGTCGCGAGCGATGCTCACGCTCGCTTGCGCACCGTCCGCTGCTCGATCGTCTTCAGGTAGTTCGATCCCCGAATGATCCTTGTCACGAAGATGCCGGGCGTGTGAATACAGTCCGGATCGAGTTCGCCGGGCTGCACCAGCTCCTCAACTTCGGCGATCGTGACATGACCCGCGGTCGCCATCATGGGATTGAAGTTGCGCGCGGTCTTGCGATAGATCAGGTTGCCCTCTGTATCGCCCTTCCACGCTTTCACGAACGATACGTCCGCGGTCAAACCCGTTTCGAGGACATAGGTCTCCCCGTTGACGACGCGCTGCTCCTTGCCTTCCGCCACGAGCGTCCCCGCGCCCGTCTTCGTATAGAAGCCATAGATCCCCGCGCCGCCCGCACGAATACGCTCCGACAGCGTGCCCTGAGGATTGAACTCGAGCTCCAGCTCCCCGGCGAGATACTGACGTTCGAATTCCTTGTTCTCGCCGACATAGGACGAGATCATCTTCCGGATCTGCCGCGTCTTGAGGAGTTTGCCGAGTCCGAACTGATCGACGCCCGCGTTGTTGGAAACGACCGTGAGCCCCCGCACTCCGGATTCACACAAGGCGGTGATGAGATTTTCGGGGATCCCGCAGAGTCCGAAGCCTCCGCACATGAGCGTAATGTCGTCGCGCACCACGCCGTCCAGCGCCTCGCGCGCGCTCGCGTACACTTTCGTTTTCATGAATGCGATGAACCCCTGCCGACAGGGCCGCGATTGTACGCGCCCGCCGCGCGTACTCTACAGTTTCGGCGGCGAATATTCATCAATTGATGAATTACGACGATAGTCGACAGAGCGAGAGCCGCGAAAGACCGCAAAAAGGAACGAGGCAGTCGAACTGGTCGCCGGATCCGGCGTTACGACAACCCGGACCCTCTCGATTTTTTTTTGCGGTCTTTCGCGGCTCTTCTGCTCGCTCCTAAGCCGCGTCCGCGTCGGAGTCGGGGTCGTAGCCCAGATTCGGCGACAGCCAGCGCTGCGCCTCTTCCAGTGAGATTTTCTTGCGCGCCGCGTAGTTCTGCACCTGGTCGAGGCCGATCTTCCCCACGGCGAAGTAGCGGGCGCCGGGATGTGAGAAGTACCAGCCGCTGACCGCAGCCGTCGGATACATTGCAAACGACTCAGTGATCCTGACGCCGGCGTTCGCTTCGGGATCGAGCAGCTTCCACAGCGTCGCCTTCTCCGTGTGGTCCGGGCACGCGGGATAACCAGGCGCCGGACGGATGCCGCGGTAGTTTTCCTTGATCAGTTGCTCGTTTGCGAGACGCTCCTCGGGCGCGTAGCCCCAGAACTCGCGACGCACGCGCTCGTGCAGACGCTCAGCGAACGCTTCCGCGAGACGATCCGCAAGCGCCTTGAGCATGATGCTCGAATAGTCGTCGTGCGCGCGCTTGAAACGCTCGAGATGCGACTCGATGCCGTGTCCCGCCGTCACAGCGAAGGCGCCCACATAGTCCCTGCGACCGGAGCTCCTGGGCGCAATGAAGTCCGCCAGGGCGTCGTGCGATTGCCCGTCCGGCTTACCCTTCTGCTGGCGCAGGAAATGCAGCCGCGCAAGCACGCGGGAACGCGATTCGTCTGCGTACACCTCCACGTCGTCGTCGTCGACGCTGTTCGCGGGGAACAAACCGATCACGCCGCGCGCGGTCAGCCAGCTCTCATGAATGACCTGCTTCAGCATGCGACGCGCATCCGCGTAGAGACTGCTGACTTGTTCGCCGACGACGGGGTCGGTCAGGATGTCGGGGAATTTTCCGCCGAACTCCCAGGCGTTGAAGAACGGCATCCAGTCGATGTAACGCGTGAGATCTTCGAGCGAATAGTCCTCGAAGACACGTAGTCCGAGGAACCGCGGTACGGGCGGGGCGTACGCCTCCCAGTCGCCGTTGAATCGGTTCGCCCGCGCCTGCGCGAGCGTGAGTTGGGGCCCCTTCGTCTTTTTTCCCTGGTGCTGCTCGCGGCGCACGGCGTGATCGGACTTGACGCGCGTCACGAACTCATCGCGCGGACGGCCGGCCGTCGCGAGCTGCTGGCAGATGCCGACCGAGCGCGAGGCGTCCTTCACGTACACCACCGGACCCTTGTACTGAGGGTCGATCTTCACTGAGGTGTGCGCCGGCGACGTCGTCGCTCCGCCGATCAGGAGCGGGGTGTCGAAGCCCTGACGCTGCATTTCCCGCGCGACGTGCACCATTTCGTCGAGCGAGGGCGTAATCAGGCCCGACAGTCCGATCATGGCGGCGCCTTCGCGCCGCGCCGCTTCCAGAATGCGCTCGCACGGCACCATCACGCCAAGGTCGATCACCTCGAAGTTGTTGCACTGAAGAACGACGCCGACGATGTTCTTGCCGATGTCATGTACATCGCCTTTCACCGTCGCCATGATGATCTTGCCGTTTGAGCGGAAGCCGCCGCTCGCCGCCTTCTGCTGCTCGATGAACGGAATGAGATGCGCGACCGCCTTCTTCATGACGCGCGCCGATTTCACCACCTGAGGCAGGAACATCTTGCCCGCGCCGAACAGGTCGCCGACCACGTTCATGCCGTCCATCAGCGGGCCTTCGATCACCTGCAACGGCTGATCGAACTGCAGGCGGGCTTCCTCAGTGTCCTCGACTACGAACTCATCGAGGCCCTTCACGAGCGCATGTTCAAGCCGCTTCACGACGGGCCAGCTGCGCCAGGCGAGATCTTCAGCTTTCCGGGCCCCCGCCTCGCCCTTGTAACGACCTGCGATTTCGAGCAGGCGCTCGGTGCTGTCGGAGCGACGATTGAGAATGACGTCCTCGACGCGTTCGCGCAGCTCAGGATCGATGTTCTCGTAAATCGCCAGCTGACCGGCGTTGACGATGCCCATCGTCATGCCTGCCTTGATTGCGTGATAGAGAAACACGGAATGCATCGCTTCGCGCACGGGATCGTTGCCGCGGAACGAAAACGACACATTGCTGACGCCGCCGCTCACATGCGCGTGCGGGCATGCCTTGCGGATCGCCGCGGTCGCCTCGATGAAGTCGCGCGCGTAGTTGTTGTGCTCTTCGATTCCGGTTGCGACTGCGAAAATGTTGGGGTCGAAGATGATGTCTTCAGGCGGAAAGCCGACGCGCCGCGGTCAGCAGCTCATACGAGCGTCTGCAGATTTCCACCTTGCGCTTGATCGTATCCGCCTGACCCTGCTCATCGAACGCCATGACCACGACAGCAGCGCCGTAGGCGCGGACCTTGCGCGCATGCGTCAGGAAGGCTTCTTCGCCTTCCTTCAGGCTGATCGAGTTGACGACGCCCTTGCCCTGGATGCACTTCAGGCCCGCCTCGATCACTGACCACTTCGAGGAGTCGATCATGATCGGTACGCGGCCGATATCCGGCTCTGCGGCGATCAGATTCAGGAAGCGGACCATCGCGCCTTCCGAATCGAGCATGCCTTCGTCCATATTGACGTCGATGACCTGCGCGCCGCTCGTCACCTGCTGGCGCGCAATGTCGAGAGCAGCGTTGTAGTCGTCGGCCTCGATGAGGCGGCGGAATTTCGCCGAACCGGTGACGTTCGTGCGCTCGCCGATATTGACGAACAAACTGTCCGGTCCGATGTTGAGCGGCTCAAGTCCTGACAATCGGCAGCGCTTTTCCAGCTGCGGCGGCTTGCGCGGCGCTATGTTCTCGACCGCCTCGCGGATATGGCGAATGTGATCCGGCGTCGTGCCGCAACAGCCGCCCACGATGTTCACGAAGCCGCTGGTCGCGAATTCACGGATCAGTTCCGCCGTCGCGCACGGCGCCTCGTCGTATTCGCCGAAGGCGTTCGGCAGCCCTGCATTGGGATAGGCGCTGATCGCGACATCGGCGATACGCGACAGCTCTTCGATGTAAGGCCGCAACTGCTTCGCGCCGAGCGCGCAGTTAAGTCCCACCGCGGTTGGCCGACCGTGGCGCACGGCGTTCCAGAACGCCTCTGTAGTCTGCCCAGACAACGTGCGGCCGGAAGCGTCGGTAATCGTGCCGGAAATGATCAGCGGAAGATCGACGCCGGCTTCCTCCATGGCCTGTCGCACGGCGAAAATCGCCGCCTTGGCGTTGAGCGTGTCAAAGATCGTTTCAATGAAAAACAGATCGACGCCGCCTTCGAGCAGCGCGCGTGCAGCGACGAGGTAGGTCCCGGCCAGTTGATCGAAGTCGATGTTTCGAAACGCCGGATCATTGACGTTCGGCGACAGCGACGCCGTACGGTTCGTAGGACCGAGCGCGCCCGCCACGAAGCGGATCTGTCCGGTCGCCGCGGTGAACTCATCAGCAGCCTTGCGCGCAATTCGAGCCGCCGCAAGATTGATGTCGGGCACGGCGTCTTCAGCCCGATAGTCGGCCTGTGACGGATAGTTCGCAGTGAATGTATTCGTCTCGAGGATGTCGGCGCCAGCTTCCAGATACGCGCGATGAATCTGCAGGATGACGTCGGGCCGGGTCAGCGCCAGAATGTCGCTGTTGCCTTTGAGATCGCAGGACCAGTTTCTGAAACGCTCGCCGCGATAGTCCGCCTCGGTCAGACGATAGCTTTGAATCATCGTGCCCATGCCGCCGTCGAGCACGAGGATGCGTTCGGTCAGCAGGCGATGGAAAGCGGCGATCCGGTCAGCGCGCGCTGACGCGCGCTCGGGGCTGGCGGCTGGGGGTTGGGGGACGGGGGCCGAAGCCTTGCGCGTGTTCTGCATCTTCTTTACCTCGAGCCCCCGCTCTCCAGCCTCCGGTCGTCGCCCTGCGGGCGTACGCCCAGCGCGTGGCAAATCGCGAACGTAAGCTCCGAACGATTGAGCGTGTAGAAGTGAAACTCCTCGACGCCATGGCGCTCGAGCTGCTGCACTTGTTCGATCGCCACCGAAGCCGCGATCATGCGGCGCGTGTCCGGATCCTCGTCGAGACCGTCGAAGCGGTGCACGAGCCAGTCGGGGACGCTCGCGCCGCAGCGTTGCGCCATGCGCAGCATTTGCGGGAAGCGTGTGATCGGCAGAATGCCCGGAACGATGCTGGCGCTGATTCCCGACCTCGCGCACTCATCGCGAAAACGCAGAAACACGTCCGGATCGAAAAAGAACTGCGTGATGGCGCGATCGGCGCCTGCGTCGATCTTCGCCTTCAGATTCTGCAGTTCAAAGTCCGGACTCGGCGACTCGGGATGCGGTTCCGGATAGGTCGCCACCGAGATTTCGAAGTCTGCGACAGACCTCAGGCCATGCACGAGATCCACGGCATAGGCGAAACCGTCGGGATGCGGAGCGTACCGGCCCGAATCCTGGGGCGGATCGCCGCGCAGCGCAACGATGTGGCGAATGCCGTGCGCCCAGTAGTTGCGCGCTACATCCAGAATTTCCTGCCTGGGCGCTCCGATGCACGTGAGATGCGGCGCGGCGGTCAGCGGCGTGGAGCTCTGGATCTTCGTGACGATATTGTGAGTGCGCGTCCGCGTCGAACCATCGGCGCCGTACGTCACCGAGACGAAGCGCGGACGCAGCGGCGTCAGCCGTTCGACGGACTGCCACAAGGTCTGCTCCATCTGCTCGTCCTTCGGCGGAAAGAACTCGAAAGACACCGTCGGCGTGCTGCGCAGGCGGCTCAGCGTGTTTGCGGTGCGTTCCCTGATCTGCTCGACTGTCATGCGTTGTGTTCCTGTGAGGCGTTATGCCGCAATGCTTGTCCTGCCGACGCGACGCGCCAGCGCGATGAGCACGTGCGTCGATTCCGTGTCGACGGGGTGCACGCGCGTCGTCGCAAACCCGGCGCGCTCCAGCCATTGCCGCAGCATCGCGATTGGATTCGTTCCCGCCGCGCTCAGCGCGTCGAAGTCTTCGATGACGACAAGGCGCCCGCCGGGCTTCAATGTACGTGCGATTTCAGTGAGCGCGGCGACGGGGCGTTGCGCTTGCGCGAGCACGCGGTCGGCCGTGGCGGTATCGAAAACGGGTGCAGAGAAAGGCAGTTCGTACATGTCGCCGCGTTGCAGCTCGCAGTGACTTAACCCCGCCCCGTGCACCTTCGCACGCGCGAGACGCAGCACATCGCTCGAGATGTCGACGCCGACGGCTCGAGTCGCCTGCGCGGCCAACAGTCCCAGCAGATGTCCGGCGCCCGTGCCGACGTCCAGCAGCGCGCCGATCGGTTCAGGTTCGAGTTCGCGCAGCACGATCCCGTCGATCAACTGCGACGCTCCGCCGGCTTCGGTCGCGCTCAGATCTACGGCGACTCGACGCACGCGTTCCGCAATCACCTGCTCGAGTCGCGTCCGGTCCCGGCGCAGTACGTCGTCTTCGGCGTTCACGAGCGACAGGAGTTGTTGCACGGTCTCGCGCGCAGGGCTCTGAGGACGGCGCGCGGTAGTAGACCCAATGCTGCTCCCTGAAGCGGTCGGAGAGTCCCGCATCGCTCAGCACTTTCAGATGGCGTGAGACGCGGGGTTGGCTCTGGCCGACGATTTCGCAGAGCTCGCCGACCGTCAGCTCCGCGCGCGCGAGCAACGCAAGCAGGCGCAGGCGGGTCGGCTCACCCGCGGCACGCAACGCCGACACTGCAGGCAGGAAGGGTGACACGCTACGAACCTAAACTTAAGGATATAAGGATGTCTTTATATTCACGGCCGAACTATAGCCAGCAAAAAAGGCCGCGCCAAGCGGTAATCAGCGATCAGTGACGCTTGTCGGAAGGCGTCCGCGGCGGCGTGAGCCGACAGGAGATGCTCAGTATCCACAGGATCAAAGAGATACGCGCGATTACAGAAGTCGCAACGCACTTCCACCCTGCCCTGCTCCTCGATCACCGAACGTACTTCCTCGGCACCGAGCGCCCGCAGCATGCCGGCAACGCGGTCGCGCGAGCAGCGGCAACGAAAGAACACGGGTGAGGATTCGAACAACCGCACGTCGTCTTCGGCGAACAGCCGACGCAGGATGTCCCGGTCGCTGAGCGTCTGAATTTCCTCTGGCCGCAAGGTGTCTGCCAGCAACTGCACGCGCCGCCAGGCATCGTCGATTTCAGCCGGGTCGGTGCTGCCGCCTCGCTTCACAGCGGCGTCGTCGGACAGGCGCTGCAACAACAGCCCAGAGGCGCCGCCCAAGGTGGCGTGCAGCCACAAACGAGTGGGCAGTTGCTCCGAGTTTTCAAAGTAATGGTGCAGACAGTCCGCCAGGCGCGCGCCGGTCAGCGGCACGACACCCTGATAGCGCTGCGAGAGGTCGTCGTTTTCGAGCGTGACTGTCAGATTGCCCTCGCCTGACATGCCGGACAGGTCGCGGCGTTCCACGCTTTCGCGATAGCGCGCGACGGCGCGGACGCCCAGCTGGTTCGAGCATTGCGCAAGCAGCAGGTGCATTGGTCCGCGACCCTGCAGCTGCAGACTGAGCGTGCCGTCAAACTTCAAGGTCGCGGCCAGGAGTACGGAAGCCGCGACCGCTTCGCCCAACGTGTCGCGGATCGACGCCGGGTAGTCACGATGTTCGAGCAGTGCGCGCCATGACGCGTCGAGATGGACGATGTGCCCACGGATGGGATAGCGCTCGAAAAGAAATCGATGCAGGCAGTCGCGGTCGTGCATGAGTCGGGGAGCGGCGGGCGTTGAAGGTGGAGACAGACGGCTGGAACTGATGTCAGTGTAATCGCGGAAGCCCGCATGAGGCTGCTGTACGACAGGCCGACGAGTCCAGGAATCGCCGCTTGGGCGCTATCTGAAAACGTGGGCGCGTTTTTCCACCGGTCAACCAGTTGCGTTGAAAGCTCAGGTAGTGGGGCGGTGCAGGGGCTTCCCCAGGTTCGCAGCAGCTACAGCTGCTCGAGCAAGCGTTGTACGAGCGAAGGACTCCATTCGATGATCCGGTCGATGGTGCGGCGGACGTGGGTTTCAACCGCAGCCGGGTGGTTCGCAGGGTCTGGAATCACGTCCTCTACATCGGGCAACGCGTGAGCCTGGAAACCGCAAACCTCCATGAACAGGGGGACCTCCCGTCCGTAGCGTTCGCGAATGAACGCCTGATGATCGTGATTCATTCCAATGACGATCGTCGCCTCGCTCAGCAGGCGCTCCGTCAGCGCTCTTCGCTGATGACCACGGACATCGAGTCCGCAGCTCAGTAGATAGTTCGCGACGACGGGTTTCACGACGTGCGGGAAATCGTCTGTCCCGGCCGAAGACACGCGGATCGGCGAGTGCGCGCCCAACGCGCGCCGCACGGCGTACTCAGCCGTCAGACTCCGAAAGATGTTGCCCGTGCACACGAACAGGACGCGCGATGCTGCGCTTTCCATCGTTCAGCCTGCGAGCTTTCTCTTCAGGAGTTCGTTGACCTGCGCGGGATTCGCCTTGCCGCCGGTCACTTTCATCACCTGGCCGACGAAGAAGCCGAACAACTTGTCCTTGCCCGATCGGTAGTCGGCAAGTTGCTTCGGATTCGCGGCCATGACCTCATCGATCGTCTTCTCGATGGCGCCGCTGTCCGTGATCTGCCGGAGGCCCTTCGCCTCGATGATCGCATCGGCGTCTTTGCTCTCCGCCCACATCTCCTCGAATACGTCCTTGGCGATCTTGCCCGAGATCGTTTCATCGGCGATCCGCGCGAGCAGCCCCGCCAGACGCTTCGCCTCGATGCGGGACTGCCCGATCTCGACGCCTTCCCTGTTCAACGCAGCCGACAGCTCGCCCATGATCCAGTTCGCCGCGAGCTTTTCATGACCCTTGAGCTGTCCCAGTACGGCTTCGTAGTAGTCGCCCATCTCGCGGCTCGCAGTCAGCACGCCGGCGTCGTACGGCGACAACCCGAAGCGCGCGATGTAGCGAGCGGCCTTCTGATCCGGCAACTCAGGAAGCGTGGCGCGCACGGATTCGATAAACGGCGAATCGAGCGAGACTGGCAGCAGATCCGGATCGGGGAAATAGCGATAGTCGTTCGCCTCCTCCTTCGAGCGTAACGCGCGCGTTTCATCCTTGTCGGGATCGTATAGACGCGTTTCCTGGCGAATCCTGCCGCCGCCTTCGATGATCTCGATCTGCCGGGCGACCTCATAGTTGATCGCCTTCTCGATGAAGCGGAACGAGTTCAGATTCTTGATCTCGCAGCGCGTCCCGTACTTTTCCTGACCCGCGGGCCGCACCGACACGTTGGCGTCGCATCGGAACGAACCTTCCTGCATGTTTCCGTCGCAGATCTCGAGATACCGCACGAGCGTGTGGATCTTTTTCATGTACGCAACGGCTTCCTTCGCCGAACGCATGTCAGGCTCGGAGACGATCTCGAGGAGCGGCGTACCGGCGCGGTTCAGATCGATGCCCGTCAGGCCGTGAAAGTCCTCGTGCAGGGACTTCCCCGCATCCTCTTCGAGATGCGCGCGCGTAATGCCGATCGTCTTGCGGGCGCCGTCGTCGAGCAGTATCTCGAGCTTTCCCTTCTCGACGATGGGCTTCTCGTACTGACTGATCTGGTAGCCCTTCGGAAGATCGGGATAAAAGTAGTTCTTGCGGGCGAAGACCGAACGCGGCGCCACGGCCGCGCCGATCGCAAGCCCGAACTTCACGGCCATGTGCACCGCTTCCCGATTGAGAACGGGCAGCACGCCCGGATACCCCAGGTCGACGAGATTGGCCTGTGCGTTCGGCTGCGCGCCGTACGCCGTCGCAGCGCTCGAGAAGATCTTGCTCTTCGTCGCCAGCTGTGCGTGGATTTCAAGACCGATGACCGTTTCCCAAGACATATGTAGACCCTAGACGCTGGTTCCTGGCCGCCAGCCAGAATTCGATCGGATTTCTTGCCAGCAGCCGGCCGCCAGCTGCTTTCCGTCCCTTATTCGAATCCCTTGGGCATTCGCTTGTGCCACTCCGTCTCGCGCTGATAGGCGTGCGCGACATTCAACAGCTTCGCTTCGGCGAAGTGCGGGCCGATGATCTGCAGGCCCACAGGCAACTGGCCCACGAAGCCGCACGGAATCGACATCGCCGGCAACCCCGCGAGGTTGGCGCCGATCGTATAGATATCGTTCAGATACATCGTGATCGGATCATCGACCTTGGCGCCGATATCAAAAGCCGGCGTCGGCGATGTCGGCCCCATGAGCACATCGACCTCCCTGAACGCCCGCGCGAAGTCGTCCGTGATCAGGCGGCGCACCTTCTGCGCACGCAGATAATAGGCGTCGTAGTAGCCGGCCGAGAGCACGTAAGTGCCCGTCATGATGCGACGCTTGACCTCGGCGCCGAAGCCCTCGCCGCGCGAGCGCTTGTACAGATCCATGAGATCCGCGGGATTCTCGCAGCGATGTCCGAAGCGCACGCCGTCGAACCGCGACAGGTTCGACGAGCATTCCGCCGGCGCGACGACATAGTACGTCGGAACGGACAACGGCAGGTTGGGCAGACTCACCTCCACCAGCTTTGCGCCCTGCTTTTCGTAGACGCTCAACGCTTCGCGAACCAGCCGACCGTTCTCCGCGTCGAGCCCCTTGTCGAAAAATTCCCTGAGCAAACCGATCTTCAATCCCGCCAGCGGTTGCTCGAGCGACGCCAGGTAGTCGGGCACGGGCGCATCAAGGCTGGTCGAATCGCGCGGGTCGAATCCCGCCATCGCGCCGAGCAGCATCGCGGCGTCCTTCGCCGAGAGTGTGAGCGTACCGGCCTGATCCAGACTGGACGCAAACGCGATCATGCCGTAGCGCGACACCCGGCCGTACGTGGGCTTGAGGCCGGTGAGTGAAGTAAGCGCAGCCGGCTGACGTATCGAGCCGCCCGTGTCCGTCCCCGTCGCCGCGGGTGCAATGCGCGCCGCCACAGCGGCGGCGGAACCGCCTGAGGAGCCGCCCGGTACTTTTTTCACGTCCCATGGATTCTTCACGACGCCATACCAACTGGTCTCGTTGGACGAGCCCATCGCGAACTCATCCATGTTCGTCTTGCCGATCGTGATGACGCCGGCCTGCGACAGCCGCTCGACGACCGTTGCGTCGTACGGCGCCACAAAGTTCGACAACATGCGGGATCCGCACGTGGTCAGCACCCCGTCGGTGCAGAAGATGTCCTTGTGCGCGATCGGCAATCCAGTGAGCGCGGGCGCCCGCCCGGACGCAAGCGCCTGATCGGCTTTCGCAGCAGAGGCGAGCGCCTGATCCGCCGTGATGGTGATGAACGCGTTGAGCCCCGGATTGAAGCGCTCGATACGCGCGAGAAAGTGCTTCGTCAGCTCGACGCTCGAGAAGCGACGCGCTCTAAGACCTTCGCTCAATTCGCCCAGCGTCAGATGATGCAATTCGGTCATGTGTGTGTTTCGGTCACAAAAGCGCGCTCACGCGCCGGTAACATTCAGGAATTGCAGATCGCGTTCCGCGCGGGTGATCACTCGATCACTTTGGGCACGAGATACAGACCGGCTTCAGTGCGCGCAGCGTTGCGCTGGTACTTTTCGTGGCGATCGACGTCGAGGATTTCGTCCCGCCGCATGCGCTGCACCTGCTCGGCCAGCGGGTGCGCCATGGGTTCAACGTGCGCCGTATCGGCGCCGTTCAGTTGTTCGACGAAATTCAGAATCTTCGACAGGCTGTCGACGTACACAGGCAGCTCGCTGTCGGTGATCGCAAGACGCGCCAGGTGCGCGATGTTCTCCACATCGTTACGGGTAAGACTCATGCATTGGACCTTTCACTTGCCGCTTGAGAGCGAAGTGCAGGACAGCGCTCGCTGCGGACGTAAGAAACAGGCAAAAAAGGCTGAAAAAAGCCCGCGCAATCATACACCTTCGCCTTGTGCTATGTCTTACCCGTTGCTAGAGTACCGCAACTTTTTTGCCCCCTACTTTGTCGCCATGTCGTTCGGTTCGTAACAACCATGTTCAAAAACTTACGAGGATATTTTTCGAACGACTTGTCGATCGATCTGGGCACCGCCAATACACTCATCTACGTTCGCGGCAAAGGCATCGTTCTGAACGAGCCTTCCGTCGTCGCGATTCGTACAGAACCGGGTCGCGGCGGAAAGAAGATCGAGGCGGTCGGACAGGAAGCGAAGAACATGCTGGGCCGCACGCCCGGCCACATCACCGCCATCCGGCCGTTGAAGGACGGCGTCATCGCCGACTTCACCGTCACCGAGAAGATGCTGCAGTACTTCATCGAGAAAGTGCACGGCAATCGGCTCATGCGTCCAAGTCCGCGCGTGCTGATCTGCGTGCCTTATGGATCGACGCAGGTCGAGCGGCGCGCAATTCAGGAATCCGCAGAAGGCGCCGGAGCGCGCTGGGTGCGTCTGATCGAAGAGCCGATGGCGGCCGCCGTGGGCGCGGGTCTGCCGGTGCATGAAGCCCGCGGCTCAATGGTGCTCGACATCGGCGGCGGCACGTCCGAGGTCGCGGTCATTTCCCTGAACGGCATCGTCTACGCCTCCTCCGTGCGCCTTGGCGGCGATCGCTTCGACGATGCAATCATCAACTACGTGCGCCGCAACTACGGCATCCTGATCGGCGAGGCGACGTCGGAGAAGATCAAGATCGAAATCGGCTCCGCGTATCCCGGCCAGCAGGTCAATGAAATCTCGGTCAAAGGCCGCAACCTCTCCGAAGGCGTGCCGCGCAGCTTTACGCTCAACTCCAACGAAATTCTTGAAGCGCTGCAGGAGCCGCTCGCCGGCATCGTCGGCGCGGTGAAGGTCGCGCTCGAACAGACTCCGCCCGAACTCGGCGCCGACGTCGCGGAACGAGGCATCGTGCTGACCGGCGGCGGCGCACTTCTGCGCGATATCGACAAACTCCTCATGGAGGAAACGGGTCTGCCGGTCGTCGTGTCGGAGGATCCGCTGACCTGCGTCGCTCGCGGCGGCGGCCGCATGCTCGAACTCATCGACGAGCACGGCCCGGCCCTGTTCAACCTGGAATAACGCAACGGGATGACGCTCATTGCGTGCGTCACACAACCCGCCAATACTCAGCCGCAGTGAAAGAAATGAACGCTTTCGCCCGGGGGCCGCGCGCTGCCGCCCACGGTCGGGGCGTTTCGCGGGCAGGCGTTGCGCTATCTGACCCGAATTCGTAAGTCCTGAAGCGCCGCAGTGGTCACACTAAGCTCAGACAGCCGACCGATCATCGGCCGAGGCCCGCCCCTCGGCGCGGGTCTGTTCTTTCTCGGCGTGCTCTCGGTCGTGGTGATGGTGCTCGACCAGCGCAGCGGCTATCTCGACATTGCGCGGCTGTGGATGGGCGCCGCCGCAAATCCGCTCTACGTCGTCGTGGACGCGCCGTTCAAGGTCTGGGACTGGCTGACGGACAGCTTCAGCGATCGAAACCGCCTGCGCACCGAGAATGCGCAGTTGTCCGAGGACCTGCGCGGCGCGCGCGTGAAGCTGCTGCAGTTCGAGTCCCTGTACGAGGAAAATCGGCGTCTGCGTGCAATTCGCGAGGCTTCAGAAGGCATCGCGGCGCGCACGCTGATCGCGGAGATCGTGCACGTCGACGTTGATCCGTTTCGGCATCGGGTGCGCATCAACAAGGGCGTCGACGACGGTGTGTTCGTGGGTCAGCCCCTTCTCGACGCGCTCGGCATCGTGGGTCAGGTGGCGCAGGTCGACAAGTACACCTCGCTCGCGATCCTGATCAGCGACGCCGAGCACGCCATTCCCGTCCAGATCAATCGCAACGGCATCCGGTCCATTGCGGTCGGCACCGGCGATCTCAGCAGGCTCAACCTGCCGTTCATGACGGTGGAGTCGGACGTCAAAGTCGGCGATCTGCTCGTGTCTTCCGGACTCGACGGCGTATTTCCGGCGGGCTATCCCGTGGCGAGCGTCTCGAAGGTCGAGCGCGATCCGGCGGACACTTTTGCGCTGGTCGAGGCGAGGCCGCTCGCACAGCTCGACCGTGATCGCGAGGTGTTGCTGCTCTGGTTCGACAGGCCGGCCAGGGAAGCGGTCGAATCCGCGGCGACGGCGGCCCCGACGAATCCATGAACGCAGCGCTCAACTACTCAGGCCTGCTCGAGACGCTGCCATGGCGGTGAGCGACGCACGCATCGGACATCTGCGCATCACGATCACCGTGGTCGTTGCGCTCATTACTGGCCATCGTGCCCTTGCCGGACGTGGTCGTCGCCGCTCGGCCGGACTTCCTGCTGCTGGTTGTCATCTACTGGTCGCTCAGCGCGCCCCGCCTCGCCGGCCTGATGTTCGCGTGGCTGTGCGGGCTTGCAATCGATTTACTGACAGGGGTTCTGCTCGGTCAGCATGCACTGGCGTTCCTGCTCATCGCCTTTCTCACGCACAAGTTTCAGTTGCGGATGCGCATCTTTCCGATCTGGCAACAGACGCTGACGGTGTCGATGCTGTTGGCGCTGTATCAGTTCGTCGTCTTCTGGATCGACGGCGTCATCGGCGCGCCCGTCACGACCTGGGCGCGCTGGATTCCCGTATTCACGGGGGCCCTCCTCTGGCCGGTGCTCGTCGCCGTGCTGGACACATGGAACCGGAGACGCCGGTGATGAGGGACTCGAAGCCGGACGTGGGGCGCGGGCCTCACGTGCGGATGGGAATCGGGCTTCGTCTGCTTCCCATCGCTATGGAATCGCCCACACTCCGCGATATCTTGCCCAGAGCCCTGCGCCAAGCCCCGCGCCTTAGTTAGATGTCCCGCTCCGATCGCATCAAGGACCATCACGCCGAACAGCAATTGTTCGAGCAGCGCGCCGTTGTGGCGGCGCGTCATCATGCTGGTTGCGCTTGGATCGGTCATCGCCCGGCTCGTATGGCTGCAGGTCGTGCGGTACGACTACTTCGCCGATCTGTCGCAGGGCAATCGCATCAAGATCGAACCGATTCCGCCGAACCGCGGGCTCATCCTCGATCGCAACGGTTTGCCGCTCGCCACGAACGCGCCTTCCTATCAGCTCGAACTCACGCGTGAGCAGGTCGAGGACGTCGACGCCACGCTCGCGGGATTGTCCGCGCTCGGGCTGCTCGACAACGTGGACATTCCCAGCCTCAAGAAGGACATTCGCGGCCGACGCAGCTTCGAGGCGGTGCCTGTGAGGCTGCAGCTGACGGAAGAGGAGCTCGCGCGCTTTGCAGCTCGTCGTCACAACTTTCCGGGTGTAGAGATCCGTCCGCGGCTCACCCGCTACTATCCGCTCGGGCCAAGCAGCGTGCATGCGATCGGCTACGTAGGCGCGATCAGCGAAGATGACAAGAAGACGCTCGACATGGACGACTACGCCGGCACGACGCTCACCGGCAAGAGCGGCGTGGAGCGCGCATACGAAAGCGAGTTGCAGGGCCGCGCGGGCTATCAGGAACTGCTGGTCAACGCGCAGGGACGCAGCGTCGAGCGCATCGGCGACCAGGCGGCGCAGCTCACGCGGCGCGAGCCGCTCGCGGGCAACGACCTGTTTCTGACGATTGATCAGCGCGTCCAGCAGGCGGCCGAAGAAGCGCTCCGCGGCCAGCGCGCGTCCGCCGTCGCGATCGACCCGGCGAACGGCGACGTGCTCGCATTCGTAAGCACGCCCGCGTTCGATCCCAATCTGTTCGCGCGCGGGCTGAGCCGCCCTGAGTATCTCGCGTTGACGGAGGATCCGGATCGGCCGATGTACGATCGCGCGCTCCGCGGCGTGTATCCGCCGGGCTCGACCGTGAAGCCGCTCTTCGCGCTCGCCGCGCTCGAGTACGGCGTGGTGAGCGCGGGAGAAAGTCGTTACTGCCGCGGCCGCTGGTCTTCGCCCGGCTATGGACGCATGCGCCGCGACTGGAAGCCGGAAGGCCACGGCGCAGTGGATATGCGCCGGGCCATTGCGACCTCATGCGATGTGTACTTCTTCGATATCGCGCGACTGATGGGCATCGATCGCATGGCGAGCTTCGTCTCGCAGTTCGGACTGGGCGCGCCGACCGGCATCGACATCGCAGGCGAGCGCAGCGGAATTGTGCCGTCCACGGAATGGAAGAAGCGCGCGTACCGTCAGAAGGAATTGCAGGTCTGGTTCCCCGGAGACACGATCAGCGTCGGCATCGGGCAGGGGCAAATGCTCGTGACGCCGTTGCAGCTCGCACACGCGACAGCCACCATTGCGGCGCGCGGTCAGCGCTTCGAGCCGCGGCTGGTGCGCGCGATCCGCAACGTGCAGACCGGCGAGGTCCGCGACCTTCCGCCGAAGGCGTTGCCGCCCGCGAAAACCAGCGATCCGGGCGCCTGGGAAGTGGCGATTGGCGGCATGTTCGACGTAGTGAACGCGCCTCACGGAACAGCGCGCTCGTATCTGCGCGACCCGCTGTACCACATGGCCGGCAAGAGCGGCACGGCGCAGGTATTTACGGTCGCGGTGACGGAACGCATGCGCAAGGCCGGCGAACTCGCAGAGCATTTGCGCGATCACGCATTGTTCATCGCATTCGCGCCGGTTGAAGCCCCGAAGATCGCCGTCGCCGTCGTCGTCGAAAACGCGCCAGGCGGCGGATCAGGCTTCGCCAGCCCGATCGCGCGTCGCATTCTGGACGCCTACCTGCTGACGCCTGAGCAATGGGCCGCGCAGGAGGCGAAACGCCAGCCCGCCCCGCCGGCGGCGCCTACGCCCCGGGACACCGAATGAGCTACGAGGGTCTCGAAACTTCCCGCACACAGCGCACCCTCACGGGTTCGGCGCGACTGTTGCTCGCGTTGCACATCGATGGGCCGCTGTTCATTGCGCTGTCTTTGGTCGGCGCCGTCGGCGTCATCGTGCTCTTCAGCGCCTCGGGTCAGAACCTGCGCGTCCTCGAGGCTCAGCTCATCCGCTTCGGACTCGCCACCGTAGCGATGATGATGCTCGCGCAGATCCCGCCGCGCCTCATCAGAGCGACGACGCCATGGGCGTACCTCCTGGGGCTGTTGCTTCTGATCGCCGTGATGTTGACGGGCGATGTCGCGATGGGCGCGCAACGCTGGCTGGATCTGGGCGTCGTGCGCTTCCAGCCGTCGGAAATGATGAAGCTCGCGGTGCCGCTTGCCTGCGCCTGGTACCTGCACGAACGTGCACTGCCTCCGAGTCTGACGTCGCTGCTGCTGCTCGCCCTGGGTATTGGCGCACCTACGTTGCTGATCGCCGAACAACCCGACCTCGGCACGGCGCTGCTCGTGGCCGCAGCAGGCGGCATGGTGGTCCTGCTCGCGGGACTCCAGCTGCGTTACATACTCGCCGTCGTGGGATTGTTCGTACCCGCTGCGTTCGTCGCGTGGCAGTTCCTGCTGCACGACTACCAGAAGCAGCGCGTGCTCACGTTCCTCGATCCGCAGAGCGACCCGCTCGGTTCCGGCTATCACATCATTCAGTCGCAGATCGCGATCGGATCGGGCGGTGTGTTCGGCAAGGGGTATTTCAACGGCAGTCAGGCGCAACTGGAGTTTCTGCCGGAACGCTCGACCGATTTTATTTTCGCGGTGATCGGCGAGGAGTGGGGACTGATCGGACTCGTGACAGTCATCCTGCTGTACATGTTCGTGATCGGCCGCTCGCTCTATCTTGCCGCGACGGCGCAGGACACTTTCGCGCGGCTGGCCGCCGGAAGTCTGAGTCTCACGTTCTGCGTGTACGTGTTCGTCAACACCGGCATGGTGACCGGACTGCTTCCCGTCGTCGGCGTGCCGTTGCCGCTGATCAGCTACGGGGGCACTTCAATGGTGACCCTCATGGCCGGTTTCGGTATTCTCATGTCGCTGTGCGCAAAGCGGAAACTAGTCAGCCGCTAGCACGTCCAATGCACGCTCCTCCATCTGCGCTCGCCGCCCTCACTGAAGTTCGTTTCCGGTGAAAGTTCTAACGCTCCTCTCCCTATCGGCCCTAGCAATCGCGCCGGCGGCGCACGCGCTCGACGAAACTCGGGCCGAAATCCGCGGGTTCATCGACGAAATGACGCGCGAGCATGGATTCGACCGCGCTGCGCTCGAAACGCTGTTCAAGGAAACGGAGACCAAGCAGGCGATCCTCGATGCGATCAGCCGGCCCGCCGAACGCGTCACGCCGTGGTACGAGTATCGCGACAGGTTTCTGACCGAAAAGCGCATCCACCAGGGAACGGACTTCTGGCTGCAGCATCGGGACAAACTGGCGCGCATCGATGATGACGGCGTCGCCTCCGCGGTCGTAGGCATCCTTGGCGTCGAAACGTCTTTCGGGCGCATCACCGGGCGCTACCGCGTCATCGATGCGCTCGCGACGCTCGCCTTCGACTTTCCGCCGCGTGCGCCCTTCTTTCGCGATGAGCTCAAGCAGTTTCTGATCCTGTCGCGCGAAGAGGCGGTCGACCCGAAGGCGGCGCTGGGATCCTACGCAGGCGCCATGGGGGCCCCACAGTTCATTTCTTCCAGCTATCGCAAGTACGCGATCGATGCTGACGGCGACGGTCATCGCAATCTGTGGACCAGCTGGGATGACGTGATCGGCTCAGTCGCGAACTATCTGGAGGCGTATGGTTGGCGGCGCGGCGAGCCGGTCGTCGTGACGGCGACCCTCGAAGGCGATGACCTCACGCCCTTTGATACTTCGAAGGTTGAACTCAACGAAACAGTGGGGTCGCTGCGGGCGAAGAAGGTGCGTTTCGAAACGAGTCTGCCGGACGACGCGCCGGCGATGTTCGTCGTCTCACAAGGCAAGGACGGTCCGCAGTACCGCGTCGGCTTCAACAACTTCTTCGTGATCACCCGCTATAACCGCAGCACGATGTACGCGATGGCCGTGCACGACCTCGGTCAGGCGATTCAGAATTTCATGCGTGATGCGGGCAAGTAACTGCGTCCCGACGATCGGCGCGTTCCGCAGCGCCGCCGCACTCAGCCTTGCTCTGGTGATTGCGGGCTGCGTAAGCGCGCCGCCGCGGCCGGCGCCCTCGACGCCCTCCGCACCCCCGCCTGACGTTTCGAAGATTCCGGAGCCGACGCCGCGCCCCGAGCCGCGCTCGGCGCGCGGCAACCCGCCCTTCTACGAGGTGCTGGGCAAGCGGTACTTCGTGCTCGCGACGGCCGAGGGGTATCTGGAACGCGGCGTAGCGTCCTGGTACGGCCCCGGCTTTCACGCTGCTAACACTTCGAACGGCGAGCGCTACGACATGTACGCCATGACGGCCGCACACAAGACTCTGCCGCTGCCCTGCTACGTACAAGTTACAAATCTGCGCAACGGCCGCAGCGTGATCGTGCGCGTAAACGATCGCGGTCCGTTCAAGGACGGACGCATCATCGACCTCTCTCACTCCGCCGCGTCGAAACTCGACATGCTGCGCGAGGGCACGACATTCGTCGAAGTCCGCGCGCTGGTCCCGGGGCAGGCGGCTGCTTCACCATCTGCGTCCGGCGCGACGGACACGTCGCTCTATGTACAGGCTGGCGCGTTCGGCGCCGAAGCGAACGCGGCGCGCCTGCTTGCACAGCTGCGCTCGCAGGGGGTCCAGAAGAGTTTCGTCCGGCAGGATGAACTCGCGGGCAAGCCGCTCTATCGCGTGCGCATCGGACCGATTCCCACAGTCGGCGAGTTCGACCGCATCGTCGCGCGACTGAAGTCGCTCGGCGTCACCGACGCGCGTCTCGCTGCGGACTGAACTGCGCCCCGTTTCAGCCACAATCCGCCTACATTCCCCACGCGGCGCTCTGTAGAATCCGCCGCTCGCACTGACCTTCGTGACCCGGATCATGCTTCATCGCCTCATTTCAACCTTCATCGTCCTCGCCTTCACAACGCTGCTCGCAGCCTGCTCCGACGCTCCGTCGCCGCCCCTGGCCCGCAGCGTCGCGGCGCCGCTCGGCGTGGCGCCGACCACGGCGCCGGGCCTCAAGCCGCCGCCAATTCCGGCGCCTCCGCAGGTTCAGGCGCGCGGCTACTTCCTGATGGACTACGTCAGCGGCCAGGTGCTGGCCGCCATCAACGAGAATGAACGGCTTGAACCCGCGAGCCTCACGAAGTTGATGACTGCATACGCCGTGTTTCATGCGCTGAAGGACGGCCGCATCAAGCTCGACGACCAGGTGCGCGTCAGTCCCTACGCCCGGGATCAGGACGGCTCGCGAATGTTCGTGGAAGTCGGCACACAGGTGAGCGTCGAGAATCTCATCCAGGGCATGATTGTTCAGTCGGGCAATGACGCCACAGTCGCCCTCGCGGAGCATGTCGCGGGGAGTGAGGCGGTGTTTGTCGATCTGATGAATCAGTACGCCCTGCAGATCGGCATGTCGAGCACGCACTTCCAGAATAGCCCGGGAATGCCCGGGCCCCAACACTACACGACCGCCCGCGACATCGGCCTGCTCGCCGCCGCGCTGATTCGCGAATATCCGGAGTACTACAAGTGGTACTCCCAGCGGGAGTTCACCTGGAACAAGATCACACAGCCGAATCGCAACGGTCTGCTGGAACGCGATCCGAGCGTGGACGGACTCAAGACCGGCCACACGGAATCCGCCGGCTACTGCCTCGTCTCGTCCGCCAAGCGCGACGATATGCGGCTGATCTCGATCGTCATGGGTTCGCCGACGATTCGCGGACGTGAAGATGCGAGCATGGCGCTGCTGAACTACGGCTTCAATTTCTATCAGACGCGCAAGCTCTACGCCGCCAATCAGCCGGTCCTGACGTTGCCGGTGTGGAAGGGCGCAGCCGACGAAGTGCAGCTCGGCGTTCCGCGCGACGTTTACGCGACGATTCCCCGCGGACAGGAAGGCTCGCTGAGCGCGGCGGCGGACGTGCACGAACCGCTGCTCGCCCCGCTGCAGCAGGGCGCTGAAGTCGGCAAGCTGCGTGTAACGCTGGGCGGTCAGACCGTCGGCGCCTATCCGCTGCATCCAATGACGACGGTCGAGGAAGCCGGTTTCTTCGGGCGCATGGTTGACGACGTGAAGCTCTGGCTGCACTAGACCCTCTTCTGCGAGGCCCATTCAATGGCTGATCCTTTGCCCATCTGCTATCTGAACGGCGAGTTCCTGCCGCTGCGCGAGGCGCGCATCTCGCCGCTCGACCGTGGGTTTCTGTTCGGGGACAGCGTCTACGAAGTCCTGCCTGTGTTCGCGGGAAGGATGTTCCGCTTCCGTGAGCATTTCGATCGGCTGGCAGCGCAGTCTGGGCGAGATCGGAATTCCCTCGCCGCATGCGCACGCGCAATGGCTCACGCTCCTCGAGGAACTGATCCGTCGCAACGGCGGCGCCGATATGTATGTTTACGTGCAGGTGACGCGCGGCATGGAGTTCGGACGCAATCATGCCTTTCCCGCAAACGTCGCTCCGGCCGTATTCGCAATGGCTGCGCCGCTGCCAGCCCTGACGCCGGAGCAACGCGAGAAAGGTCTGGCGGCCATCACCGTCGAGGACTTTCGCTGGGGACGTTGCGACATCAAGACGACCGCGCTGCTCGCCAACGTGCTGATGAAGCAACAGGCTGCTGAAGCCGGCGCCCAGGAAGCGATTATCGTCCGCAACGGGGAGGTGCTCGAGGGCGCTTCATCGAGCGTGTTCGTCGTGCTCTCAGGCGCAGTCATCACGCCGCCGAACAGCCGCAGCATCCTGCCAGGCACGACGCGTGACGCCGCACTCGAAATCGCGGAGGGCGTCACGCCCATCCGGATCCGCGGACCATTTCGCTTGACGAGCTGCGCGCAGCGAGCGAGGTGTGGATTGCAGCGGCGACACGCGACGTCGTCCCCGTCACGACGATCGATGGCCGCCCCGTCGGCGAAGGTAAACCCGGGCCAGTGTGGTCGCGCATGAACTCGCTGTTCAACGAGTTTCGCGCGCGACTTGCGGGCACGCGTGCGATGTGACGCACGGCGTGCGTCGCGCACTGCCCAGTCTGAGATCGTGCTAGCGTCGGATGTCTGACACGCTCTTCAAATTTCCCTGCGATTTCCCGCTGAAAGTCATGGGTCGACGCAGCGATGACTTTCGCAGCCTCGTTCTCGGGATCGTGCAGAAGCATGCCGGCCCGATTGACCCCTCCAGGATCGAGGAACGACCCAGCAAGGACGGCAATTATCTCAGTCTGACCTGCACGTTCAGTGCGCAAAGCCGCGAACAACTCGACTCGCTCTATCTCGAGCTGACGTCATGCGAACGTGTGCTGATCGTTCTCTGAAAAGGGACCGTGATCAGGGGATAGGAAATCGTTCCTTCTGACTATCCCCTATCCCCCATCCCCTTCTGCAACCCGAATCACGACCTTACCCGTCGAACGCCGCCCGTTCAGAGCGTCCAGCGCTTCTGTAAAGCGTTCAAGACCGTTCATCTCCGTCACATGCGGTTTGATCCTGCCTTCGCTGAAGAGACGGAACAAAGCCTGCAGATTTGATGCGTGCACGTCCGGTTCGCGGCGTGTGTGCGCGCCCCAGAAGACGCCGACCAGCGAACAGCCCTTGAGCAACGGCAGATTGAGCGGAATCGCGGGAATCTTCCCACCCGCAAATCCAATGACAAGATAGCGGCCGTTCCAGGCCATGCTGCGCACGACCTGCTCAGCGAAGTCCGCCCCGACCGGGTCGTAAGCGACATCGACGCCCCGATCGCCGGTGAACTCCATCACCCTCGTCTTGATCTGATCCGTCGAGTAGTTGAGCACCGCATCGGCGCCATGCTTCCTTGCAAGATCCAGTTTCTCCTGCGTGCTCGCGGCGGCGAGCACGCGCGCGCCGAGCGCCTTGCCGATCTCGATTGCAGTCAGGCCGACGCCGCCGGCGGCGCCCAGCACCAGCAACGTCTCCCCTGCCCTGATCTGCGCGCGCTGTACGAGCGCGTGGTAAGTCGTGCCGTAGTTCACGAGAAAGCCGGCGGCCGCAGCCATGCTCATCGTCGTCGGCAACGGAATCAGCGCCGCGGCCGGCGCGACGCACTCCTCTGCAAGACCACCCTGACCCGCCATCGCGAGAACCCGATCCCCTGGCTTGACGGAGGTCACATCGGGTGCGACTTCGACGACCAGGCCAGCTGTCTCGTTGCCAGGAGTGAATGGCGCCTCTGGCTTCACCTGATACTTGCCCGCGACCATGAGCGCGTCGGGGAAGCCGAAGCCCACGGCATGGACTCGCACGCGCACATGACCGGGTTGCAGCTGCGGCCGTGGAACATCCTCCACTGCTATTTGCGACGGCGGCCCATAACTACGAAGAACAACAGCACGCATGCGAGCGCTCCTCAGCGAAATCTGCAGATGTCCTGGGCAGCGAGGGCCCTGTGATCAACCGACATTCGAGAATGCATGTCGCTTTCGATCGGCTCGTCCCGCGGAACAGGATTTCCCTCGGTCATCTTCCGGGCGTCTGCATTCTTTGAGCGTCAGGGTAGACGGGGTAAATCCGAGAGCTTCTTATGCCCAACGTGTCTGCGTCGGCAGGTTCAGCGTTCGCAACAGACGCGGCGCAAGCGCTTCAGCGACGCTCTGCAGATCCACATCGATCCCAAGCGCCCTGAGATCGATGACCTCGAGTCCGCGGTGACCGCAGGGATTGATCCGCCGGAACGGTTCGAGATCCATCGCGATATTGAACGCGAGCCCATGATAGCTGCAGCCGCGCCTGATCCGCAGTCCGATGCTCGCGAGCTTGCGACCCCCGACATAGACGCCCGGCGCATCGCGCCGACCCGAGGCCTCGATGTTCCACGATGCGACCAGATCGATAATCGCGTTCTCGAGCGCCATCACCAGTTGCCGCACGCCGACGCCCAGACGACGCACGTCCAGCAGCGGATACACCACAAGTTGTCCCGGTCCGTGATACGTGACCTGACCGCCGCGATCGATCTGCACCAGAGGAATGTCGCCAGGCGCGAGGACGTGCTCGCGGGCCGCGTTCATTCCGAGCGTGAAGACGGGCGGATGCTCCAGAAACCAGATCTCATCGGACGTGTCGGCGGATCGCGCTTCCGTCAGCGCCTGCATCGCGCGCCACGTCGGCTCGTATTCAACACGGCCAAGCCAACGAAGCACTGGAAGCGGTTCGCGGTTAGCGGTTAGCGGTTGGTAGGAGCCGCCCGCACCGGCTTGCGAAGGATCTGACATCAGTCTGCGACTCCGGGTACGGTTTTGAAGTGGGCAGATCTGACTAACCGCTAACCGCCAACCGCTAACCGCTTTTGACCAGGCCGGCGTTGTTGCGTTCGAGCGCCCGCTCCGCGCGATAGCTGGAACGCACGAGGGGGCCCGAGACGCATTCAAGGAAGCCCTTTTCGAGCGCCCAAACACGGTAGCGGTCGAACTCCTGGGGCGTGACCCAGCGCTCAATCGGCAGATGATTCGGCGTCGGGCGCAAATACTGGCCCAGCGTGAGAATGTCTACGCCGGCCGCACGGATGTCGTTCATCCCCTCGGCGATCTCATCGTCCGTTTCGCCGAGTCCCAGCATCAAACTTGTTTTTGTCAGCACGTCCGGCCGGAACGCCTTTGCGTGCGAGAGCACAGCCAGCGTCTGCTCATACCCCGCTCGTGGGTCGCGCACGGGATGCGTCAGTCGCCGGACCGTTTCAACATTTTGCGCGAACACATCCAGACCGCTGGCGACCACGGTTTCGACGTCTCTCACCTGACCCTGGAAGTCTGGAGTCAGCGCCTCGACCGCAGTGCCTGGATTGAGTCGCTTGATCTCGCGCACACACGCCGCGAAATGGCCTGCGCCGCCATCGTCAAGATCGTCGCGATTGACGGACGTCAACACGACGTATTTCAGGCGCATGAGCTGCACCGTCCGCGCGCTGTTCGCCGGCTCCTCGCGGTCGAGCCAGCCGTGGGGATTGCCCGTGTCGACCGCGCAGAAACGGCAGGCGCGCGTGCACACGGCGCCCATCAGCATCAACGTTGCTGTACCGGCATTCCAGCATTCGCCGATGTTGGGACACTTGGCTTCTTCGCACACGGTTGCGAGACGATGATCCTTGACGACAGTTCGCACCGCATCGAAGGCGCGGCCCGCAGGCATCGGCGCCCGCAGCCACTGCGGCTTGCGACCGACCGTGAGCGCCGTCGAGTTGGCGCTCGCCTTGACGCCGTCCTTGATGGCGGTGAATCCCTGCGCCGTGCGGTACTTGTCGCCGCTGCGAACGCTCGCCGCAGCCGCGGGAACGATGGGAATGCCTTTGAAGTTGGTCACGTCTGTCACAGCTCGATACGCTCCGATCCGATTCTAACGCCTCCCGGTCTGTGCACCTTTGATGCAGACCCCTGAAAGAGGCGGTACGCCGCCGGCGCCCTCGCACATCAAAGCTGCCTGCCGCTCGAACGCCAGAAACGAGAAAGCCCGGCGACGCCGGGCTTTCTGCCGAAACTGACGCTCAGCGGCTCGTCATGCAGCCTGCGTACGAATCGCCCATAGCTCCGCAAGATCGTTCCACTTGGACTCATCCTTGACGGCCTGGAACGCCTGCCGCGCCTGATCCTTCTGGCCCTTTCTCATGTAGGCGATCCCTAAGCTGACCTGCGCGTCATCGATGTCAGTGACGCCGCCCTTCTTGATGCCGCGTTCGATTGCGGCGATTGCCTCGTCGTACTTGCCGTAGCTGATATACGCCTGACCCAGCGCAACGTCAGCCTGTCCCTGAGACGCCTTCTCGGCGTCCTTGGCAAGCTGCGTGAGGGCGGCCTTGTCGGTTTCAGCCTGCTTCTTGGCCTGACTGAGCAAGCGATCGTAACGCCCCTGCTCCGTCTTGTCGTCGCTCTTCAGCGTGCCGTTCTGGACACCCTTCTCGACCACCTGCTGCGCTTCGCCGGGAACGCCGGCGTCGATCGCAAGCTGAGCCATCTCAACGTAGTCGCCCTTGTCCTTGAGCACGCCGACGTCGTTCATCAGACGGTAATAGCCAAGCGTAATCTTGTCGCTGCTGTCCTTGCGGCGATAGATGTCGAGCAGGTTTTCCCAATACTCGTCCTTCGGGTAGTAGCGCACCATTTTCTTGAGCGCCTCGCCGATTCCCTCCTTGTTGTCGCTCTTGAAGTGCGAGCTCAGGACGAGTTGCAACCAGTTCTCTTTCGGCGTCTGACCGTTTTTCTCCGCGTTCTTGACGACGCCCATCATCGTCGTTGCGGCGCCCTTCCAGTCTTCGAGAAGGTACTGCGACTGCCCGAGGAGCACCGACATCTCTTCCTGGTTCGGATACTTGGCGAGCCACTTCTTCGCCCACTCAGCGGCCTTGCGATAGTCCTTCACCTGGAAATAAAGCTGGGCCACCGTCTTGGTGCGGTCATCGACCTGCTCGGGCGGCACCAGGCCGGAGTTGAGCATGCGCTCGAACACTGGCGCAGCTTCACTGAACTTCTTCTGCTGGATAAGCACGTAGCCGAGAAACTCATCGATCTGATACGCCTCGAACGGCGTTTTCTTTTCGACGGCCTGAGCCTTCTTGATTTCGGCCAGCGCGGTGTCCCATTGCTTGGCCTGCATCGCGGCCTGCGCCTTCTTCAGCGGTTCGGCGACCGCCTTCGTCGTGATCTTGTTCGCTTTGGCTTCTTCAGCCGCGTGAAGCGCTGAAGGCGTCAGCACAGCCGCAACTGGAATCGCGCCCATCGCAAGCGTGAGGGCGACGGCAATACTTCTAACTCGAGTCATAGTGCTTCCCGATCTCTACACCAAAGCTGGCGGTAAGGTAAGAACTGACGCGGCTTGATCTTTGTTCAACCGCGATGAAGCGATCCTGAACGGATGCGCCCCGGGTGGCGTCAGTCCATGAATTGTTCGTTGCCCACGAAACCGATGCGCTGCATACCGTTGCGCTGCGCAATCGCGAGCACTTGGGCGACCGTATCGTAGCCTGCGCGGCGATCCGGTCGGACATGTAGCTCAGGCTGTGGGTTCTTGGCGGCTTCCTGGCGGAAATAGCCTTCCAGAGCCTCCAGCTGAACGACGTTGCCGTTCCAGATGATCGTCCCGTCCCAATCGACGTCGAGCCGGATGGGCTCAGTGACCACAGGCGGCGGAGTCGTATTGCGCGTCTGGGGCATGTCCAGCTTTACCGCGTGCGTCATCACCGGCAGCGTAATGATGAACATGATCAGGAGCACCAACATGACGTCGATCAGCGGCGTCGTGTTGATATCCATCATGGGCTCGCCTTCGCCGCCCCCGCCTACAGTCATTGCCATGGAAAGTACCCCTGGTCGTTATTGGTGGCTGCCGGACGGTCCGGGTTCGGTGATGAACCCGACCTTCTGAATGCCAGCGCGCTGGACGGTCAGGATGACGCGTCCGACGTGCTCGTAGCGAGTCTCCTTGTCTGCGCGCACGTGCACTTCGGGCTGCGGCTTGATGACCGCGATGCCTTTGAGGCGCTCGAGCAACTGAGTGCTATCCGGAATAAGCGACTGATTCCAGAACACCTGACCATCCCGGTTCACGGAGAGATTGATGTTCTCCGGCGCGGTCTTCAACGCCTCGTTGCGCACTTTCGGCAACTCGACGGGAACGGTGTGCGTGATCACGGGAATCGTGATCATGAACACGATCAGCAACACCAACATGACGTCGACGAGCGGCGTCGTGTTGATCTCGGACATTGCCCGCTCATCCTCCTCGGCGGGCAAACTCTCATCGACGAATGCACTCATGGATTAACTCCGGATTCCGGGCGAGCCGGGTTACTTGCGCACTGAGGCGCCGGCCGCGGGACGCGAAGCGGCAGCAGCGGCAGCACCGGGTGCAGTGGTTTCGACGCGCGCGCCGCTCACCAGATAGGAGTGCAGATCTGCGGTGAAGTAGCGGAGTTTCTCGGTGATGTCCTTATTGCGGCGCAGGAGCCAGTTGTAGCCCATGACCGCCGGAACCGCGACGAACAGACCGATTGCGGTCATGATCAGCGCTTCACCGATCGGACCGGCCGTCTTGTCGAGGCTCGCCTGGCCCGCCAGGCTGATGGCGATCAGCGCGTTGTAGATGCCCCACACGGTGCCGAACAAGCCGACGAACGGAGCGACCGAGCCAGTGGTTGCAAGAACCGCCATACCGTTGCCCAGACGGTTGGTGACGCTCTCAACAGAGCGGTGCAGCGACACGGTGATCCATTCGTGCAGCGGGACCTGATCAGTCAGACGCCCTTCATGATGCTGTGCAGCGCGCACGCCGTCCTCAGCGATCATCTTGAAAGCGTTGTCCTTGCTGAGCTTCGCGATTCCGTCGCGCAGATTGCCAACGTTCCAAAAGCCCTTTTCCACTTCCTTATAGGCCTTGCGAAGGCGGCGCTGATCCCAGAGCTTCGTCAGAGTGACGTACCACGAGGCCAGCGACATGATCACCAGAACGATCAGGGTGCCTTTGGCGACGTAGCCGCCCTGCATCCACATTGCGGCCAAGCCAAACGGGTTTTCAACGTTTTCAGTAGTCGGAGCCATGGAACGATGTCCTCTGCTATTTGAGGTATGACCTGAATCAGGGGGTTGAGTTCTGGATTGCCTTTCTCAGTCCGTGAGTTTGAATGTGACGGCGAACTGCCCCCACATCTGAACGGGTTTGCCATTCTCCGTTCCCGGCACGAGCTTCCAGGAACGCTTCACTTCTCGCACGGCGGCTTCGTCGAGGCGCGGGAAGCCGCTCGACTGCTTCACACGCGCGTCGCCCACGCGACCGTTCTCGAGCACGAGAACTTCGAGAATGACCGTGCCTGCTTCGCCAGCGCGGCGGGATGAAGGCGGATACTCCGGCTGCGACAACGGGCGCCGCGAATCAGACTTGGGCGCCGTGCGCGGAATCGGGGCAGGCGCAGCGACTGGCGGCGGTTGCGCCACGGGACGCTGCGACGTTGTCTGCGTGATGGCCGTAGTCTGGCTGGCTTCGGCCGGAATCTCGATGGCGATCTCGGGCGGCGGCACGAACGGAGGCGGCGTTTCAATCTTCGGCGGCGGCGGGGGCGGCGGCTCGTCCGTGTCCGGCGCCTCTTCGATCATTCTGGTTTCGATCGGCCCGAGCACCACATCGATGATCTGATGCGACAAGCCGGAATTGAGCAGCCAGAACATTCCGATGTGAAGCCCGACAATCACGCAAAAAACCAGACCGCGACGGGTCAGGAACGAACGGTCTTGTGCTGGTGCGTACGGCATGCTTGGCAGCTCAACAATGTTGAAGCAGGGTCAGTTCAGCCCCGCAGAATTTAATGCGCAACCGAGTGTGATCGTTCGATTAAGTATGCGCTTGAAGGCATACAACCCCCGTTTCCCCGGGCCGAACGAGCAACGTCAGTGAGGAGGAGTCCGTGGATTCCGGATTGACGTTGCAGTCCGTAGACCGCAGAAACGCCGCGCAAGGTATAAAGTTTCGACGCGGAAGGCAAGCGCTGCGAAACAGAATCTGGCGCACCCGTCAGTCATCGTCGCCTTCGCTGCATATGCGCGATGTTGAGCGGAGACACCGCCAGGATCGCTGCAGTCCTGATACCGACGCCACGCATTCATGGGCTGATCGACCGTGCAAAAAACGGCTGTCGGCGTTCTTTGGTTCCTTTGTCGACGGCCGATCGCACGCCGGGCGTATTTTCAGGCCGATCCGCGATTCAGAGAGAACTCGATGGGGATCAGCACAAGGGCGCGGCGGGGTGCGCCGTCCTCGAGATAGGGCTGGAATGCTGCAGTCGCCACAGCCTCTCGGGCGGCGCGGTCGAGGCGCTCGTGTCCGCTGGAACTCTCGATTTCGATGTCGCAGGCTCGACCGCGTTCATCGATGACGACACGCAGTACGACGACGCCCTGCTCACCGAGGCGGCGGGACTGCGGCGGATAGCGAGGCGAAGGCTCGCGCACATATTCCACGGCGGAGACGAGCTTGGGGATCGAACGATCTGCAATGGATACGGAGTCCACGGTTCGCTGCGGTGCGTTGATCGCCCGGTCCGAAACGGGGGCGACGTCTGGATACGCGATCAGCGGCAATTCGGGGATGGATGTGATGACCCGAGGGATGACGATCGCGACCTCCGGCGGATTCATGACCGGACGGGACTCCACGGACGGGATGAAGTGCGCTGCTATCGGACGATTCGCGGCGCTCGAAGCGCCCTGAGGCGCCCACGTCAGCAACCCATAGATCGCCAGCGCGTGCACCACTGCAATAAAGCAGCCAGCGGCTAGTCGTGGCGAAAGGGCGGCGAGACGCACGAATCGACTCCTTGAATGCGGCTCGAATAATGCCTCGGGTCAGAGGACTTGTAAATGAGAACGCTTCTCACTTCAGCGCATCTGAGCCGAAGCAGTGGAACCCACCCTATCGGCGCCACGGATAGATCGGAACCCCTACGACAATCTGCTGACCGCCGATCTCATTCTTTCTATGAGCAGCTGATGTGGCCGCCCGCCAATCAGCCCGCCGCCAGGGTGAGGCGCCCGCACACGGCCGCACGACTTCAGGCGAACTTCAGCTCCCGATCGAGCTCCGCGAGTTGCATCGGCGTGCCGACGTTGCGCCAGCGGCCCTCGTATAGCTCGCCGCTCACGCGTCCCTTGCGTATCCAGTCGTACATCAGGGGCCCGAGCGGAAACTTTCCTGGCGTGCAGTCCGCGAAGAACGCTGGTCGAAAGACGCCGATATTGGCGTACGTGTGGCGCGGCCTGCCCTGATCCGTAAGGCGGCCGCCGTCGAGGCAGAAGTCTCCCTTTTCATGGAAGGAGGGGTTCGGCGCCAGAACAAGGTGCGCGACGTCGTTCGCCGCGAGCTGCTCGACGCACGTCGCGAAGTTGAAGTCCGTCCAGATATCGCCGCTCACCACGAGAAACGGCTCAGCTCCGAGCAACGGCAGCGCCTTGAACACGCCGCCGCCCGTTTCGAGCGCGGCATCGCCCTCGTCGCTATATTCAATACGCACGCCGAAGGCAGCGCCTTCGCCCAGCGCTTCACGGATTATTTCGCCCTTCCAGGCGAGGTTGATGACCACTTCGCGCACGCCCGCGGCCGCGAGCGCCTCAATGTGGCGCTGGATGAGCGATTTGCCGCCGACTTTCAGCAACGGCTTCGGCGTCTCATCAGTGAGCGGACGCATG
Organism: uncultured Gammaproteobacteria bacterium; assembly: GCA_963723505.1. Lineage (GTDB taxonomy): Bacteria > Pseudomonadota > Gammaproteobacteria > Steroidobacterales > Steroidobacteraceae > Steroidobacter. Next base: position 558,836 of record CAVRQU010000001.1, on the reverse strand, counting down.
CGTTCGCCGCGTCCCGCTGCGAGAATCATTGCGCGCATGGGCGACCCTCGGCGCAAGCGCTGTTCCGGAACGTCGTCTTCACTTCTCCAGCCCCCCTGCCGCAGGCCTCGCTGAGAGCCTCTCCGAAGCTGTTTCAGGACGACTTGCTGACAGCCGCGCGCTCGAGAGCGGGCAGGATGCGCTGATCGATAAGCATGCGCAGGAAGTGGAGCTCACGATAGGCGCCGCTCACCTCGCGCACATAGTTCAGCGTGCGGGGAATGTCATTCAGGTACCCCGGCTTGCCGTCCCGGTGCCACAAACGCGCAAAGATGCCGATCGCCTTGAGATGCCGTTGCACGCCCATCAGATCGAACCAGCGGAGAAACTCGCCCTCACTTGCGCCCACGCCGACGCCGCTGTCCTGCGCACCTAGTCTGAAGCGTGCAATCCATGCATGAATCTGGCTAAGGGGCCAGGCCACATAACAATCGCGCAGCAATGACGCGAGGTCGTACGTCACAGGACCGTATACCGCGTCCTGGAAATCCAGAATGCCGGGATTGGCCCCATGGCGTGCGGCGTCTGTGACCATCAGATTGCGCGAGTGATAGTCGCGATGCACGAAGACGCGCGGCTGTCTGAGCGCCTCGGCGCTCAATACATCGAAGACGCCCGCCAGCGCGGCCGCGTCGTCTCCGGGGAGCTCGAGTCCAAGATGGCGGCCGCAGAACCATTCGGGGAAAAGCCCCATTTCTCGCCGGAGCAGCGCATCGTCATACGGCGCCAGCCGCTGCGCGTGTGCATCCCCGCGCGACTGGATGCGAACCAGCGCGTCGATTGCATCTGCGTACAGAGGCTCAGGATCTGCACCCGCATCAAGATCCATCAGATAGGTGCGCGACCCAAGATCGGAATTCAGCAGGAATCCTTCTTCAGGATTGCGTTCCATGACGCGCGGCGCGTTGACTCCAATGTCTGCGAGCATGGTCGCGATGGTGATGTACGGGCCCATATCCTCCTTGCCCGGCGGCGCATCCATCGCAATCCATGTCCGCGGACCGCGCGTCACGCGAAAGTAGCGACGAAAGCTCGCATCGGCGGACGCCGGCGTCAGTTGAAAGTCATTTCCGCCGAAAAGCCGTTCGAGCCAGCGATGCAACTGTTCGAGACGTACGTCCTGTGGTCCGGCTTGCGCGCTCGGTAGTGATGACACGCTGATCTATCCTTTCGGGAATGCTTAGGAAGGCGCCGCCCGACAGTGCTCGTTGAAATGGGCGGTCAGAGAGAGCAGCGCTCATTATAATCGCAGCCGATGTCCGGACCCGTCCTCACAGCACGAACGCGAAATCAGTCGCAATCTGAATCTCGCCGCATCCGGACACTGATCGCATGGGCTCTGGCCGGCGCCGTCTTTGAAGGGGTCAGCGCCGAGGATTGTCCCCAGCCTGTCGTCGCGGCCGCGGACAAGTCGTCCGCGACGGCGCCCGCTGACGAGCCGATCGAGTTCGAGTCCGACGGCCTCGAGGCGACGCGAGACGGCGAGATGCTGCTCAAGGGCGATGTACTCATTAAACAGGGTGAGCGTCGGATCAAGACCCGGGACGCGATCTACAACACGCAGACGCAAAGCTTCAAGGTCGACAACGACGTCGAATACTCCGATCCGAATCTGAAAGTGACGGGGGCCGGCGCGCATGTTGATCCTCAGGGCGGCGCCAACTTCGAGGGCGCGGAATTCGAATTGCCCGCGATCAACGCCCGCGGCGGCGCCAGCCGGATTCGCGCCACCGCCGCCGGCCAGCTTGAACTCGACCGCGTACGGTACACGACGTGCCCTGTGGGCGATGAAGACTGGCTGCTGCGGGCCGATGACATCAACATCAATCAGAACGCGGGTCTGGGCATCGGACGCGGCGTGCGGCTTGACTTCATGGGCGTGCCGATCATGTACACGCCGTTTATCTCCTTTCCCGTCGGCAACGAACGCAAGTCCGGCTTTCTGTTTCCGACGATCGGCTCCTCCTCCTCCAGCGGCTATTCGCTGTCGACGCCCTGGTACTGGAACATCGCTCCGAATTACGACGCCACGTTCGTGCCGACGTGGTACACCAAACGCGGCGCAAGGATCGATACCGAATTCCGCTACCTCACTACGATCGGCCGCGGTCAATTCCTGGCGGACTATCTGCCCGATGATCAGGAATTCGGCGATGAACGCAGCCTTGTGCGGCTGACCGATCAATCCGATCTGACGGATAGGCTGAGACTCGACATAGACGCCGCGAACGCGAGCGACAGCCGCTGGTTCGAGGATTTCGGACTCGGTCCCGAAGGCACGAGCATCACGTACCTGAATCGCTCAGCGAACCTTACGTACCTGAGCGATCGGTGGCTCGCCATGGTGCGCGCGCAGAACTTTCAGACGATCGACGACACCATCGAACCGAGCGTGCGTCCGCACACTGTCTTGCCTCAGTTCGCACTCCACGGCGCCTTTCCAGACCGGCCCCTGGGACTCACGTTCGGCTTCGACTTCGAGCTCGCGAACTTCGATCACAACGTCGTCACGGCTGATCCGGCGACGCGGGTCGACTCGGGCTGGCGCATCGACGCAGCGCCGGAAGTACGTCTGCCGTTGCGCGGCGCCGGCGTCTATCTCGAGCCTGCGGCGAGTTGGCGGTACACCGCGTATCGTCTCGACGAATCCTCCGCACCGCCCGATGAATCGCCGTCGCGTTCTGCGCCGATCGTGAGTCTCGACGGCGGACTGATCTTCGAGCGTCCGTCGGGATCGAGAGGTCAGCGCCTGCAGACGCTCGAGCCGCGCTTCATGTATTTGTACGTCCCGTATCGCGGTCAGGACGATCTTCCCGTGTTCGACACGACGCCTGCCGATCTCAATCTCGTACAACTGTTTCGCACGAATCGTTACGTCGGCGCCGACCGCCTGAGCAATGCGAATCAGCTGACCATCGGATTTACGTCGCGGCTCCTCGATGCGGACACGGGAAGACAGTTCATCGCGGGGACGATCGGCCAGGCGTACTACTTCGATGAACCTCGCGTCGCGCTTGCGAATGAAGTGCTCGACGATCCGGAGTCTTCCGACATCGTCGCCGAGATCGACCTCACCGCCTACGCCGACTGGAACATAGGCATGGGCGTGCAGTGGGATCCGGGCGATACGCGCTCCGAGAAGGGCGACCTTCAGCTCCAATACAAGCCAGAGGTCGACCGCGTGGTCAATCTCGGCTACCGCTTCCGGCGCGGGAACATCGAACAGGTCGACGCTTCGGCCGCCTGGCCGATCGGCAAGCAATGGAGCGCTTACGCGCGCTACGTCTATTCGCTCGAGGATCAGACCACGCTGGATGAGTTCGCCGGGCTGGAGTATCGCTCCTGCTGCTGGCGGTTGCGCCTGGTCGGCCGCCGCTATGTCAGCGACCGCACCGGCGACCGCGACACCAGCGTCTTGCTGCAGCTTGAACTTAACGGCTTGTCCAGTGTCGGAGTCGGCGCCGACGCTTTCCTCGAGCGGTCTATTCGGGGATACTCCTTCAGCCCGCCCGAAACCTCAGAAAACCGATGAAATCCCTGAACTTGAGTCCGTTTGTCGCGCGCCTCGTCTTCTCGTTCCTGCTCTGTACCGCATTTGGCGCCGGCGTCGCGTCCGCGCAGACGCGCGAACTCTCCGGGAGCGGCGAGTTGCTGGATCGCATCGCGGCGGTCGTGAACGACGGCGTAGTGCTGATGAGCCAGCTCGACGCTCAGACTGAGGAGGTCATCCAGCGATTGCGGCAGCAAAAAACCGAGCTGCCGCCGCGCAATGTGCTCAGGAAGCAGATTCTCGAGCGGCTCGTCGTCGAAGAGATCCAGGTGCAGCGCGCGGAGCGCCTTGGCATTCAGGTTTCGGATGACATGCTGAACGGCGCCATGGATGACGTGGCCCGCCGCAACAACATCGGATTTGCGGATTTGCCGCAGGCGCTTTCCCAGCAAGGCATCGATTATCGCGACTTCCGCGACCAGATCCGTCGCCAGATGACGCTGCAGCTGCTGCGACAGCGCGACGTCATGGGTCGCATCAATGTCTCGCCGCGGGAGCTCGAGCAGTTCATGGCGCGGCAGCAGAGCGCTCCCGACCAGAACGCCGAATACAACGTCTCGCATATCCTCATTTCGGTGCCGGTCACCGCCACACCGGAGCAAGTCGAGGCGCGGGAAGCACGCGCTCGCGAAGTCCATGGCAAAGCGGTCGCGGGCGAAGACTTTGCGCAGCTCGCCGTCTCCTATTCAGACAGCAGCACAAATATCGAAGGCGGCTCTCTCGGCTGGCGCCGCGGCTCGCAATTGCCGTCGATCGTCGCGGACCTGGTCGCGAAGATGAAGGTGGGCGAGACTTCCGATCCCATCCGTACGCCCAGCGGTTTTCATCTGTTCCGTCTGAACGAGATTCGCGGCGGCGCGCAGCAGGCGGTCGTTTCGCAGGTTCATGCGCGCCATATCCTGCTGCGCACCAGCGAACTCGAAGATGATCAGACCGTGCAGCAGAAGCTCGCCGCCATTCGCGAGCGGATCCTGACCGGGGGCGAAGACTTTGCGGCGATCGCAGCAGTCACGTCGCAGGATCCCGGCTCAGCGGCCGACGGCGGAGATCTCGGCTGGGCGGGCCCCGGCACATTTGTGCCGGAATTCGAAAAGCAGATCGATGCGTTGAAGGAGAACGAGATCACGCAGCCGTTCAAGAGCCAGTACGGCTGGCACATCGTGCAGCTGCTGGGCCGCCGCATGCACGACGCGACCGACGACGTGCGACGACAGCGGGCGTTCGCTGAATTGCGCGAGTCGAAGGCGGAGGAAGAAACGGAGCTGTGGCTGAGACGTCTGCGCGATGAGGCGTTCGTCGAATACAGGATGTGACTTGCCGATTCCGCGACTGATCATCACCTCGGGCGAACCGGCTGGCGTCGGACCTGATCTGTGTCTTGCGATTGCTGCTCGCCCGTGGCCCTGCGACATGGTCGTCGCCTGCGACATCGATCTCCTCGCGCAACGCGCGCATCAGCTGAACAGCAAGGTCGCCTTATCGGTCTACCAGGCGAGGACTGCGCGCAGTCCACATCAGGCCGGCGAGCTGCGGGTCCTTAACATTCCAACGACTGCGCCCGTACGAAGCGGGGTGCTCGACGTCGCCAACGCGGGCTATGTGCTGAAGTTGCTGGACGCCGCCGTCGACGGATGCCTCTCAAACGAATTCGACGCCATGGTCACGGCGCCCGTACAGAAAAGCGTCGTGAGCGAAGCAGGAATCCCCTTTTCGGGCCATACCGAATATCTGGCGCAGCGCTCCGGCGCCGCCCATCCCGTAATGATGCTTACAGCGGGCGATCTGCGCGTCGCCCTGGCGACCACGCATCTGCCGCTCACTCAAGTGAGCGCAGCGATCACCGGAGCCTTATTGACGCGCGTGCTGCACGTTCTTGATCGTGATCTGCGTGAGCGCTTCGGTGTACCGCGCCCGCGCATCCTCGTCTGCGGGCTCAATCCGCACGCCGGCGAATCGGGTCATCTGGGACGGGAGGAAATCGACGTCATCGCGCCGGCGCTGCAGACGCTGCGTGCACAGGGATTGAACCTCATCGGCCCCGCTCCGGCCGACACCGCGTTCGCGCCGCACATGCTCCGGAAGGCGGATGCAGTGCTGGCGATGTTTCACGATCAGGGCCTCCCGGTCATCAAGTACGCCGGTTTCGGCGACGCCGTCAACGTAACGCTCGGACTGCCGATCATTCGCACGTCAGTCGACCACGGCACGGCCCTGGCGCTCGCGGGCGCTGGCAAGGCTGATGCGGGAAGCCTGATCGCCGCGATCGAGCTCGCCATTGATATGGCGAAGAGGGAGCGGCTTGCGGCTTGCGGATAGCGAATGGTCAGAAATGCGCCCTGTCGCCTTGCCGCCCCTCTTCTACTATCCGCCATCCGCTTTCCCCCATCCGCTGTCCCCTTCTACAGATGCATCGCGCCCGCAAACGCTTCGGTCAGCATTTCCTGCATGATCCGGCGATCATCGGGCGCATCATCGCCGCGATCGACCCCAACCCCGCGGATCGGATGCTCGAGATTGGTCCCGGGCTTGGCGCCATCACGATGCCGCTGCTTGGCCGCCTCGGAGAACTGCACGCCGTCGAGATCGACCGGGACGCCATTCGTCACCTGCAGGCGGCGAGCGTCGGTCACGGCGTCCTGCGTATCCACGAAGGAGACGCGCTGGAGTTCGACCTGCGCCAGGCAAGTGCGGACGGGCGCCTCCGAGTCGTGGGCAATCTGCCCTACAACATCTCGACGCCGCTGTTGTTTCATCTGATTGAGCAGCGCGAGCAGATCCTCGACATGCACTTCATGCTGCAGAAGGAAGTCGTCGATCGCATGGCCGCATCGCCAGGCGCCGATGACTACGGCCGGCTCACGGTGATGCTGGCGCCCTGGCTGAGGGTGGAGCCGCTCTTCGACATCGGACCCGGCGCCTTTCGTCCGCCGCCGCGAGTCCACTCCACATTCGTGCGCCTTCGGCCTCACGCGACGCCGCCCCTGCAGCTCGATCACCCCGATCGTTACGCCGCCGTCGTAGCGGCCGCTTTCTCGCAACGGCGCAAGACGCTGCGCAATGCGCTGCGATCGTTGCTCACTGCGGAGGACATCGTCGCCGCCGGCGTCGATCCGGGCCTGCGCGCAGAAGTCGTCCCGCCGGCCGGCTTTGCGTCGCTGGCGAATCAGCTGGCCCATCGCGCTGGTGTCGCTGCAAGCGGAGCCAACCTATAATCCCGCACGATTCCCCGCCGAGCTGCTGGTGCAGCCCGAAGGAGACCGCGATGGCTGACTACAAGAAAATACTGCTGGTCGTGGATTTGTCCGACGACAGCCAGATCATCGGCGAACGAGCCAAGGCGATCGCCGCGTGCTACCAGTCCGAGATCACGCTGCTGCACGTCGTCGAATACGTTCCCGTCGAGCCCATGGGGGAAGCGCTCCTGCCGACCGTTCAGATCGAAGGCGAGCTGGTGGATCGGGCTCGCAGTCGCCTCACCGAACTCGCGAATCGCTTATCGCTTGGACAGTGCCGGCAGCTGATCGAGACCGGCGGCATCAAGACCGAGATCATCCGTACGGCGCAGCGGCTTGGGGTCGACCTGATCGTCCTGGGCAGCCGCGAACGGCATGGACTCGCGATTCTCCTCAATTTCACGGAGGACACGATTCTGCACGCCGCGCCCTGCGACGTGCTCGCGGTGCGTTTGCATTGACGCGCAGCCAGTTCCAGGCGAAAGCGGCGGCCAGCGCATTAACTCGCGGCGTCGGCGCTCTCGAGTCAGGTCAGGGAATCGAGCCAGGAATCACGAAGCCCAGCCGACGCCGCTGTTAGAATTTCGCGCAGCGTCTGCAATCGAATCTTCCGCGGAATTCTCATCCATGACCGAAACGACCCCGCCCAAGAGCCGCGCCGAAGAACAGGCGGAAGCCGCGCGCGAAGCGCAGACGTCGGCCGACTCCGCGCGGCACAGGATCCGTGTGGAGGTCAGCGCTAACTATGTCGGCGAGCAGTCGAAGCCTGACGAGGGTCATTACGCGTTTTCCTACACGATCACGATTCGGAACGAGGGGCAGGTCCCGGCGCGTCTGCTGACGCGTCACTGGCTCATCACGGATGCGAACGGCAAAGTGAAGGAAGTGCGCGGTGAAGGCGTGGTCGGCGAACAGCCGTATCTGCTGCCTGGTCAGGGCTTTCGTTATTCAAGCGGCGCCGTCCTCGAAACGCCTGTCGGCGCGATGCAAGGCAGCTACCAGATGCTCGCCGACGACGGCGCGCATTTCGAAGCGCCCATCGCGCCGTTCACGCTCGCAATGCCGGGGATGCTGCACTGACCGGGGCCGGCCGACGGGCTAACCGGCAAACTGGCGGCTGGCCAGCGTTGCTCGCTGACGCCGCCTCGCTCGTCGGTATGCGGCGTGGAGTCGTTCTGTTCTGGCCGAATAACCGGTTGGCCAGTTCACCAGTAGGCTAGCAGTCATGCCCACCTACGCCATCGGCGACATCCAGGGTTGCGCCGCCGAATTCGAGGCGCTGCTCGACCGCATCGGATTCGATCCGGCGCGCGATCGTCTGTGGCTCGTCGGCGATCTCGTCAATCGCGGCCCGCGGTCGCTCGATGTATTGCGTCGGGTCAGGGCGCTCGGCGCCGCGGCCATCACTGTCCTCGGGAACCACGATCTGCACCTGCTCGCTGCGGCGCTCACCCCAAGCGAACAGCTCAAACCCCAGGACACGCTCGGCGAGATATTCACGGCGCCCGATCGCGACGACCTGCTCGATTGGCTGCGGCGTCGTCCGGTGCTGCATCACGACCCGGAATTGAACTATACGATGATCCACGCCGGGCTGCCGCCGCAGTGGGATCTCACGCTCGCGCAGGGGTGCGCGGAAGAACTGGAAAGCGCACTGCGCGATGACGACCGTTGCATGGCCTTGTTCGGACACATGTACGGCGACCATCCCAATCGCTGGTCTGATGGTCTGAAAGGCCTTGACCGCCTGCGCTTCATCACCAATTGCCTTACCCGCCTGCGCTTCTGCCGCACCGACGGTCGACTGGAGCTGAAGTTCAAGGGTGCGATCGGGGAAGCGCCTGACTACGTGACGCCATGGTTTCGCGCTCCGAATCGACGATCACGCGACCTCCGGATCGTCTGCGGACACTGGTCCGCGCTCGGCTACTACGAAGGCGACGGCGTCCTCAGCATCGACACAGGCTGCGTCTGGGGTCAGAAGCTCTGCGCCGTGCGTCTCGATCAGCGTGCAGACCCGATATTCGTCCCCTGCAGTTCATCAGGTCTCAGCGCCGCTTCGCAGTAATCAACTCCCGCCAGAGTCCTTCTTCTCCCGATCATCGGGCTTCGGCGCCTCGACCAGCGCATCGACTTCGAGTTGCGGCTGACCGAGCGTCAATTGGTTCGGCGAGCACGAGACGTTGTCGTTCACGATGCGGACTGCAAGTTTCGGGAGCACCTTGCGTCGCAGCTCGTCGATCAGCTCGCAGTCGCCGGGTTCGAGATTCAGTGCGCCGCGACTGAGAGAGACGCGCTTCCAGTTCGCTGCAAACTGATCGGCGCCTTCGACCGCCTCCGCCCGTTTGCCCTGTACCCGCGCGGTCAGCTCCCGTGTGCTCTTGCTCTTGTCGCGCTCGGCGATGGCCTCGGGCGTCGCCTCGACGGGCGATGTAACAGCGACGACGACCCTCGGCATGCGTGCGATGGCCGTTGGGCATTCAGCTGCGCTCACCCTCACGTTCACATCCTTTCCGCCGAGCGCCTTGATGATGCGTTCGAGCTTCGATTCAAGACCGCTGCAGGAGTAGAACGTCGTGAAGCTCTGGAAGTGAAAACTGAATTCCTGCGGCTTCCAGATGGCCTGCACGGGGGCCGCCTCCTGGGCGACGGCGCCCGAGACGCACAGGCTGAGCGCAACGCCGACAAGCTTGCAGATCAAGGAGTGCGGCATGATGGAACCTCTGCATCTCACTTCAGCTTCCATTGTCCAATGCGCGGCCGTGATTGCAAGCCTGAAGATGCAGACTGCGACTTTGCAAACCTTTGTCTTTCGGTCAGCGCCATTCTTCGGCCTCGACAGCCTGCGGACTTAATCAACGCTTCCGTAGGGCTATACTGCGATGCATCGGAGACTCCCATGAACGCGCTCAAAGCCTTCAACTTTCGCAACTGGATCGATCAGCATCGCGAACACCTCAAACCGCCTGTATGCAATCGTCGGGTGTTTCGTCATTCCGAGCTGATCATCATGGTGGTAGGCGGACCGAACGCCCGCGGCGACTATCATGAAGATCCCGGCGAGGAATTTTTCTACCAACTCGAAGGCGACATGACTTTGCGAACCATGCAGGACGGCGCGCGCGTCGACATTCCGATCAGGGAAGGCGAGATTCTGCTGCTGCCGGCTCGGGTCCCGCATTCGCCGCAACGCTATGCGAACACCGTCGGGCTCGTAATCGAGCGCCAGCGCCGACCCGATGAACAGGACGGCTTTCTCTGGTACTGCGAGCATTGCCAGTATCCGCTCTATGCCGAGTATCTGCATGTCAGCGACATCGAGAAACAATTGCCGCCGATCTTTGAGCACTTCTACGGATCATTGAAGAACCGCACGTGCCAGGCGTGCGGCGCCGTGACCCACAAGCGCTGAGGGTCAGAGCGTGTCCCGCAGCTCCTTGCCCCTGCTCGTCGAGATCGCCGGCCGACGCTGGAAAGCGGCGACGCGCGGCCATGATCTGTCGATACCGCTTGCGTTCAACGAAGTGCAACCCTCTTTCTTCGGTGCGGCTCACGCGACGGCGACAACGCTCGCAGGCGGCGGCTTCATCGGCGACGTGCGACTAGGCGGGAGCTGCAACTGCGCGACGTACTCGCTCACACCTCACTGCAACGGCACCCACACAGAGTGCGTCGGGCACGTGGTGGAAGAGCGCGTCAGCGTGCGTGACGCGGCCGCCGACGCTGTGTGCCCCGCCCTGCTGATCTCAACCGCCGCCGTGGCTGCTTCCGCGACCTGCGAGGCGTCCGATCCTCGACCGCACGCGGACGACCGCTTGCTGACGCAGGCGCTGCTCGAAGCAGCCGTCGGCGATCAGATCCTATCCGACTATCAGGCGCTCGTCGTGCGCACGTTGCCGAACGAGAAGGCGAAGCGATTTCGCAACTACGACGCAGGCGAGGCGCCGCCGTACTTCAGCGCCGAAGCGATGCGCTGGATCGTGCACCACGACATACGACACCTCGTGGTCGATCTGCCGTCGATCGATCGCGCAAACGACGAAGGCCGTCTCACGGGTCATCGAATCTTCTGGGGCCTTCCTGCTGGCGGCAGGCTGGCGTCGGCGGCGACGCGCAGCGATGCGACAATTACGGAGCTCGCCTATATCGCCAACGAAATCCCGGACGGTCCGTACCTCCTCAACCTGCAGGTAGCGCCGTTCGTAGCCGACGCCGCGCCAAGCCGTCCGATTCTGTTGCCGTTGTCTACCCCATGAACCAATCTCCCGCCTTCATCAGCACGGAACGCGCCTTCGCCGAACAACAGGACGCCGCGGATCCCCTCGCTGCGCTGCGCAGCGCCTTTCATATTCCGAAGCGCAGCGCCGAGTTGCGGGGCGCCTACCTTTGCGGACACTCGCTCGGGTTGCAGCCCAGAGCCGCCGCAAGCGTCGTCGCGGAAGAACTCGAAAGCTGGTCGCAGCGCGCAGTGGACGGTCACTTCGATTCACCGCGCCCCTGGCTGTCGTATCACGAGCGGCTCGCTCAGCCGCTCGCCCGCATCGTCGGCGCACTGCCGCTCGAAGTCGTGGCGATGAACACGCTCACCGTCAATCTGCATCTGATGCTCGCGAGCTTCTATCGTCCGACGCGCGAGCGGCGCAAGATCGTGATCGAGAAGCGCGCCTTCTCTTCGGACCGTTACGCGGTAGCAGCGCAGATCCGGCATCACGGGTTCGACCCGCAAACATCGCTCATCGAGATCGAACCGCGCGCCGGCGAAGACCTGATTCGCACGGAGGATGTCTGCGAGCGCATCGAGCGCGAGGCGGATTCGATTGCGACGGTGATGCTGCCGGGCGTGCAGTACCTGAGCGGACAGCGATTCGATCTGCCGACCATCACGGAACTCGCGCGCCGCTCCGGCTGCATCGTCGGCTTCGACCTCGCTCACTCGGTCGGCAACACGCCTCTGCAGCTCCACGACTGGAACATCGACTTCGCGGTGTGGTGCAACTACAAGTATCTGAACGGCGGTCCCGGGGCCATTGGCGGCGCCTTCGTGCACGAGCGCCACGCGCGTGCGTTCGATCTGCCGCGCCTCGCAGGCTGGTGGGGTCACGACAAGACGACGCGCTTCAACATGCCGCAGGAGTTTCAACCGCTGCCGGGCGCGGAAGGGTGGCAGATCTCCAACCTGCCCATTCTGTCCGCGGCGCCCGTGCTTGCATCGCTGCAACTGTTCGATCAGGCCGGTATGCCCGCGTTGCGCACGAAGTCAGAGCGTTTGACGGCCTATCTGGAATCGCTGCTCGACGTGCATGTCAGGGACGCGCTGACCATCGTCACGCCGCGCGACCCGGACGCGCGCGGTTGTCAGCTGTCGTTGAGGCTGCATCGATCGCCTGCCGAAGCCCGCGCCGTCTTCGACGCCCTCTCGCGCGCCGGTTTCGTCGGCGACTGGCGCGAGCCGGACATTATTCGCATCGCGCCGGTCCCGATGTACAACACGTTTGTCGACGTCTGGGAGTTCGTGCGCGCGCTCGCCGGGGAGCTTCGTTGAAGCCGGACGACCGAGCGGTCACGATCGTCGGCGCCGGACTCGCCGGATCGCTGCTCGGCATTCTGCTCGCGCGCACCGGTCATCGCGTACGCATTTTCGAAAGACTCGCGGATATGCGCCGCGAACGGATACCGGCGGGACGTTCGATCAATCTCGCCCTCGCGGCGCGCGGCAGCCGGGCGCTGGAAATGGCGGGCGTCATGGAGCGCGTGCTGCCGCTGCTCATCCCCATGCCGGGCCGCATCCTGCATGAATTCGCCGACAAGCTTACATTCGTGCCCTATGGTCAGGCCGAGCACGAGGTCATCTACTCGGTCTCGCGCCCCGGTCTGAATCGCATTCTGCTCGACGCCGCCGAAGAAGCGGGCGTCGAGATCATGTTTCAGCGCAGCGCCGTCGCGGCGGACTTCCGCCGCCGCTGCATGGTGATGCGCGATGAACGCTCGGGCCGACTCGAGGAGCAACCGCTCGATCGCGTCATCGGAGCGGACGGCGCGGGATCTGCGCTGCGGCGTGCGCTCGTCAGCGAACTCGATGCGCCGTGCTCCGAAGAGCTGCTCAAGCACGGCTACAAGGAACTCACGCTGCCGCCCGCCGCGAACGCCCGTCATCAGCTCGAAAAGAACGCGTTGCACGTCTGGCCGCGCGGGGGCTTCATGCTGATCGCCCTGCCGAACCTGGACGGCAGCTTCACCGTGACGCTGTTCCTGCCCCATCACGGCGAGGACAGCTTCGCAATGCTGACCGACCTCGCGCGCATCGATGCATTCTTCGCCGAGCACTTCTCCGATGCGCGTGTGCTCATGCCGAATCTCGCCACGGAGTTTCTCAAACACCCGACGGGCGTGATGGGGACGGTGCGTTGCGATCGCTGGGCCGTCGACGGCGAGCTGCTGCTGATCGGTGACGCCGCCCATGCGATCACGCCGTTTCACGGCCAGGGTATGAATTGCGCGTTCGAGGATTGCCGCCAGCTCGTGCAGCATCTCCAGGCGGCGCCCGATTGGGCAAGTGCGTTTCGCACGTTCGAGCAGACTCGCCGTCCGCACACCGACGCCATCGCGGACATGGCGATCGAAAACTATCTGGAGATGCGCGATACCGTGCGCGACCCGAAATTCCACCTGCAGAAGGCGCTGTCGCTCGAACTTGAAAGGCGCTTTCCGACGCGCTTTGTCCCGCGCTATTCGATGGTGATGTTCCACGACGAGATTCCGTACGCGCTCGCACTGGAGCGCGGCCGGATTCAGAACAAGATCCTCACGCAGCTCACACGCACGCCGGCGACCCTTGCCGACGTCGACTTCGGAGCCGCGGCCCGCATGATCGAGGAGCGCCTGCCGCCCATCGCTTTCTGATCTGTCACGCTGCGGGCCCCGGCCGACTGTGCATTTACGCAGCCGCTGTCGCGAGGTGAAGATACGGCTGAATAAGCGGATAGCGGCGTTCGCTGCAGGCAGACGTAACCACGCTCTGGCCGTCCGTATCCGCTATCCGCTATCCGCTATCCGCCAACGCGAGGTTCCCATGCCCGCCCTCAGCTTCCGGATCGTCAATGTTTTCACGAAGGACCGCGAGCCGCTCACCGGCAATCCGTTGTGCGTGTTCGAGGACGGCGAGTCGCTCGACGGCGCGACGATGCAGGCCCTCGCACGGCAGTTCAACCTCTCCGAAACAACATTCCTGCTGCCCTCCTCCGCAGCAACGGCGCGAGTGCGCATATTCACGCCGTCCTATGAGATGCCGTTTGCTGGACATCCGACGCTTGGCTCGGCGTTCGTCTGCCGCGCCCTTGGCCTCGCCGGCGATGAGTTGCAGCTTGAAATGGCGGCAGGCGTCATCCCGGTGCGCGCCGACGGCGATCGCTGGACGCTGCAGGCGAATGCACCGACCTGGCGCGAGCTCGAAGCGTCCCGAGCGGCGCTCGCAGCCGCGCTTGGGCTCCAAACCCGGGATCTCGGCGACCGCCCGCTCTGGGTGAAAGCCGGCAAGGAGCAACTGATCGTGCCCCTGAATAGCGCGCAGGCGGTGCGCGACGCGCGGCCGAATGCAGAATTGTGCTCTGGAATCGTGAGCGAAGACGGTCACAGCATGGCGTACGTCTTCGCCGATCTGGGCGAAGGCCGTTTGCTGTCGCGTTTCTTCTTCCCGGCGGGTGCAGCCATGCTTGAAGATCCCGCGACGGGCTCCGCGACCGCGAATCTCGGAGGGTGGTTCATCGCTACCGGGCATGCTACGCCGCACTCGGTCGAAATCTCGCAGGGTGAATACGCAGGCCGCCCCTCCACCCTGTTTCTGCGCATCGATGCGGAGCGACGCATCTTCGTGAGCGGCGATGTGGTCGAACTCGCGCGCGGCGTCGTGCAGCTCTAGTCGTTGGCTCGCGTTCAGGCGGCAGACGGCGCGGGATTCAGCAGGCGCACTTCGCGTTGTGGAAATGGAATGACGACGCCGCGCTCGCGGAACGTCTCGAGCAAGGCGCGGTTGATCTCGGTGGTCGCGCGCCCGAAATCCTGCACGCCGACCCACGGCCTCACAGCAATGCTGACTGACGATCGGTCGAGCAACATCGCCCCCACCAGCGGCGCCGGGTCGCTCAGCACGCGGTCATTGGCCCGCAGCACCTCGTCAATGAGCTGCAGCGCCAGGTTGAGGTCGGTGTCGTAAGCGACGCCGACCGTGATGTCGAGCTGCCGGATGCGCCCGTAGTTGTGCAGAATTTCGCCGACGATTTTCCGATTCGGAATCACCACGATCGAGCGATCCGGATGACTCAGGGTCGTGTTGGACAATGTGATTGTCTCCACTCGCCCTTCCTCGCCCGCGATGCTGATGTATTCGCCAACGCGAAACGGCTTCGTAAAGATGATCGTAAATCCGGCGACGACGTTGCCCAGCAGGCCTTGCATCGCGAGTGCGACGCCCGCTCCGGCGATGCCGAGTCCCGCGATCAGCGGCAGCAGCTCCACGCCCAGGTTCTGCAGCGCCAGGATGACGAAGAGCGCCACGACGAGCAGGCGGACGATGCGCACCAGCAGCAGACGCACCGGCGGCTCCATGTCGATATGACGCAAACCTTGCTGCGCGGCGCCCGCAATCGCACGGCCTGCGAAGAAGCCCACCGTGAGAATGATCAGCGCCGTGAGTAGTTTCGGCCCGAAGCGGATCGCCAGATCGATCAGCGTCGCTTGCACCTGTTCAATGTTCTGCAGAGGCTCGTTCATCGCTCTCTCCCGGCGCCCGAGTCAGCGCAGTCGGAAATCGGCTCGACCGCGATGAGGAATTCTACGGAACCACCTCGCGACGCCGCACATCTATCGTATGGACATTTCTACGGACGGCGTGCGGAAGTGCACGGGCGGCAAATGATCACGGGATCCGAAAAGAGCGCGGCCGCGAGAGCGACGCGTCATGAGAATCTGACCTACCTGCAACTGCTGTTCCGCTATCTATGGCCGTTCTGGCTCTTCAAGGATGCAAGCCGCGGCGATCGCAACGCGCGCGCCGCTGCGTATCATCACAATCGGAACATGCGGGCGTATCTGCCGGGGTATCTGCTGAAATGGGTAGTTGGCAGCTTGCTCGCTTTCGCGCTCACAGCGGGGTTCGAGTCGCTCGCCGCCGCGGCAGCGCACGTCCACGTCGGTCCGGCCAGCCTCTTTGCGGTCATGGCGGCCGGCGGCGGCATCATGTTTGCGGGCAGCCTGTGCGTCCTGTTCGTGACCAGCTACGTTTATCTGTACCTGGGGAAGCACGACCGTTGAGTTTCGTGCGCCGTCGAACGCAGAGCGTTCGGGTCCCGCACGGCTGAAAGCCGCTCCCCGGGCGCGCAATGCACTTGTAATCCATCCCAGGCGTCGCTCATGCGGTTCATGCGAAAGCAGTTCGGCCGAAGCATCCTAGGCCTGGTCTGGATCCTGTCGGCCTGCGCAGCTGCGTCGCAGACGCCTTACGAGTTCCGCGACGCCCACGATCCGGACGGCATCGGCAAGTTCTATTGCGGTCGCGAGATCGCCCATGTGATGGGTCCGGGCGGCGTCGCCTGGCTCGAACGACCCGAGCGTGAAACCGAGGAGCGATCCGATCTGATCGTCGCCGCCCTGGACGTCAGACCCGGGCAGACGATCGCCGATCTCGGCGCCGGCTCAGGCTACTACACATTTCGCCTTGCCCCGTTCCTGGAGCCTGGCGGTACGGTGCTGGCGATCGACGTCGAACCAATGATGCTGACGCGATTCGTGAGCGGATGCGGCGAGAGGGCATGACAAACGTCGAAACGATACGCAGCACGGCCACGACCCGAACTTGCGTGCACGCAGCGTCGATCTGTTGCTCATGGTCGACGTCTACCACGAACTGGAATTCCCCTCGAGACGATGGAGAAGGTGCGGCGCGCGCTCAAGCCTGGCGGACGCGTCGCGGTGATCGAGTTTCGAGCCGAGGATCCGCGCATCCTGATCAAAGACGTCCACAAGATGTCCGAGCAGCAAATCATTCGCGAACTCACCGCTGCCGGCTTCAGGCACGTGAGCACCGTGCGAACCTTGCCGCTGCAGCATCTGGTCTGGTTTGAACCGGCGGGCGACTAACTCGTTCTCGAATCCCTCGCGATTGCCGACTCCCGACTCCCGAGTCCCGATTCTCGAGTCCGTCAAATCTCTTTTCTGCCCGTTTTCGGGCACATTCTTGAAATCATGACGCCTTCTGAGGCAAAGTGCACGCCCATGCCGGATCCGACCGAACTCGGCGAGCTGATCGCCTACCTCGTTCGAACCAGCCGGCTGGCGCCTGCGGAAGCAGCGCGCGTCGTCAACGAAGTGCTGGCGTTTATGGATGAGACGCCCGAGGACTTCATTCGACGTCGCCATCTGCAACTGCAGTCCCAGGGTTGCTCGAACAGCGCGATCTTCGAGCAACTCGCGGCTGAGCTCGCGCACCGGCGCTTTCGCGCGCCGACGTACAGCGAGCGGCAGATCCGACGAATCATTTATGGCTAAGGCCACGGCCGACGGCAACGGTCAAGAGAATCTCATCTGGCCGTAGCCCGTAGCCCGTGCCAGTCGGCCAGCGGAGCGTTCTATGTGCGGCATCGTGGGTTACATCGGCAAGCGCGACGCTGCGCCGATCCTGATGGAAGGACTGCATCGCCTCGAATATCGGGGCTATGACTCCGCGGGCGTCGTCTGCGCACGCAACAACAAGCTCAGCGTCTACAAGAGCAAGGGCAAGGTCCGCGATCTCGAACGGCTGCTTCCCGAGAAGTTGAGGGGAACGCCGGGCCTCGCACACACGCGCTGGGCGACGCACGGCGAGCCGAGCGACCGCAATGCGCATCCTCACTGCGATGCGCACGAGCGCTTCGCCATCGTCCACAACGGCATCATCGAGAACGCTGCGCAGCTGAGAAGCAGGCTGCAGTCGAGCGGCGTCGTCTTCCGCTCCGAGACCGACTCCGAAGTGCTGGCGCATCTCATCGCCGCAATGCCCGCGGACACGCTCGGTGAGTCGGTACGGGCGGCGCTGCGGCTCGTGACGGAACTTACGGCCTCGCGGTGCTCGACGCCGAACGCCCCGACTCGCTAGTCGTCGCGCGCAACGGCAGTCCCGTCGTTCTGGGCCTCGGCGAGCGGAGATGTTCGTCGCATCCGACGCCGCAGCGCTCGTGCGGCGCACGCAAAGCGTCGTGCATCTCGACGACGGAGAGATGGCCGTCGTTCGCGCGGATGGTTTTGAGACGTCGACGCTGGAGGGCGGAGTCACGGCGAAAACGCCTCTCACGATCGCATGGACCGATGACTCCTTCGACAAGGCCGGCTTCGACCACTACATGCGCAAGGAAATCGCCGAGCAGCCTGAAGCGATCCGTCGCACGCTGAGCGGCCGACTCGATGCGCGCTTCCAGACGACGCACATCGGCGGGCTCGAAATGGCGGCGCGCGAATTGCTCGAGATTCGGCGGGTCAAGATTCTCGGGTGCGGCTCCGCCTATATCTCGGGCTGCATCGGCGCGCATCTGATCGAGCAGCTCGCGCGCATTCCGGCGCATGCCGAGCCGGCTTCGGAGTTTCGCTATCGCAATCCCGTGATCGAACAGGACACGCTGTACATCGCGGTCAGCCAATCCGGCGAAACGTTCGATACGCTCGCGGCCGTGCAGGAGGTGAAGCGCAAGGGCGGCCGCGTGCTGGGCGTCGTGAACGTCGTCGGCAGCACCGTCGCCCGCGAATGCGGGCGCGGCGTCTATCTGCACGCCGGACCCGAATCGCCGTCGTGTCGACCAAGACCTTCACCTGCACCGCCGTCGCGTTCGCGCTGCTCGCCATCCATCTCGGCCGCATCCGCGACCTTTCCACGGCGCAGGGCGCGCGCCTGCTGCACGCGCTGGAGGCGCTGCCGGATCAGGTCGGGGAGATTCTCGCGCAGGAAGCAGCACATCGCAGCTCGCCAGGAGTTTGCGAAGGCGAACGACGCCTACTTCGTGGGGCGCGCCGCGGGCTATCCGGTCGCGATGGAAGGCGCGCTCAAGCTAAAGGAAGTCAGCTATCTGCATGCCGAAGCTTATCCGGCGTCCGAACTGAAACACGGCCCGCTGGCGCTGATCAGCCCGGAGACGCCTACCATCGTCATCGCTGCCCCGCGACGACCTGTTCGCCAAAAACATGTCGACCATCGAGGAGATCCGCGCGCGACGCGGCCCGGTTACGCCTCACGCATCCGGGCGATCCGCTGCCGGTCAGCGTCGACGGCGTGATCGAGGTCCCGAAATCGGAACCGGAGCTCGATCCGCTCCTGCTCAACATTCCGCTGCAGCTGCTCGCCTACCATGTCGCGCTCGCGAAGGAACGCAACATCGATCAGCCGCGCAACCTGGCGAAGTCAGTGACGGTGGAATGGAGTGAGTCGAGCCGCCGAGCACATCGCGACAACGCGCCGTCGCGGCGCGAAAGCATGCGGCGGTCGCCCGACCCGCGGCGCTGGGCAATTGGCACACCTTGTTGCGTCCGGCGCGCTTCGCCTCATTAGAGCTTTTCGTCGGCGGTCCGATAGAGATCCGCTGCCCGCATGCCCTCATGCAGGCTGCTCGACGCCGATGGAGATCGTTAGCGCGGACTTCGCGGTTCTCCGCACTGAAGGCATAGGTCTCGACGAGCTTGCGCAATTCTTCGGCGCATTGCGGCGCTGTGAGAGACGTTTCTGGCAGGATTGCGCAGAACTCTTCTCCGCCGTAACGACCGAGCCTGTCGTTCGGGCGCAGACGTTTCTGCAAGTCGATGGCGACGCCGCGCAGCACCGAGTCACCGGTGAGATGACCGTAGCGTATCGTTGATTTTCTTGAAGTGATCGATGTCGAGCATCAATACCGCCAATCCGACCATGGCGTCGGGCACGCGGAATTTCTTCGTTCAGTAACGTGTCGAGTTGCTTGCGGTTGGCGAGGTTCGTGAGCCCGTCGGTGATCGCCATGCCGAAAGACGATCTCGTGGTACTGCGACTTCGACGTCGGATACCGCTACAGGAACTTGAAAATCGTGTCGCCGACCGAGAGTTGATCGCCGCGCCGCAACCTTCGCTCTTGGACTCGCGTTGGCTCGTCGTTGATGAACGTGCCGTTCGTCGAATCCAGGTCGACCAAGTCAACCCATCCGCGCGCTGCTCGAGCCGAGCGTGGCGGCGCGAAACACAATCGCTCGGGAGCACGATGTCGTTGTCGCGCCCTCGCCCGACCGAATCACAGGCTGGCTGATGACATAACGGCGGCCTAGCTCGGTCTGCACCGGGGCATAAATGACGACTAGGCAGTCCTCGCCCGCCGTCTTCACCTTGAGCTCGTCAAGGCCGGTCACCCGAGTTTGCAGTTCGTTGCGTCGTCCACGGGCCGGCTCCCAGGCATGGTGCCACAAGCGTACTGCCTCGACCGATCGCCGTGCCACCTCACCAAAGGGAGGCCGCACGGACGAGGAAATCAGGGTGGTAGACCGTGCAACGTGAGGCGGGCTAGGCCGCGCACTTCTTGAGCATTGAGCTCCCGCCACTGGCCGAGCTTTGAGCCCACCCAGCGTGATGTTGATGATTCGTACACGCTGCAGCCGCACCACCTTATAGCCGAAGAAAGAGCACATCCGGCGGATCTGACGGTTCAGGCCCTGCGTGAGCACGATCTTGAAGGTGCAGCGTCTATTCGCTTCACTTTGCAGGGCTTGGTCACGATGCCCAGGATGCGCACGCCGCTCGCCATGCCATTCAGGAAAATCTCGGTGACCGGCCGATCGACCGTCACGACGTATTCCTTCTCGTGCTCGTTCTCCTCACGCAGGATCTCGTTGACGATATCGCCGTTGTTCGTCAAGCAGGATCAGACCCTCGGAATCCTTTCCAGCCGGCCGATGGAAAAATCCGCTCCCGATGGCGCACGAAATCGACGATGTTGCCCTCGACGTGGCGCTCGGTCGTGCAGGTGATGCCCGGCGGCTTGTTGAGCGCAATGTAGACGTGCTGTTTCGCGGCGCCGACCTGCTCGGCCGTCGATGCAGACCTTTCTGCCTGCTTCCACTTGGGTACCGAGCACCGCGACCGCCCCGTTCACCGTCACACGGCCGGCCTCGATCATCGCGTCCGCTTCGCGACGCGAGCACACACCGGTTTCGCTGATGAACTTGTTGAGCCGCATTCAGAGCCGAAGGAATGAAATCTTCGTCGTCCTGGTGCTCACGTTCGAACTTCAGAAACGAGTAGTACCCGCAACGCATTGCCATAGGGGTACTTGCGGCAAACGTTCGGCCGTGCCTCGTAGACGGTGCAGCGACGCGCTTCGGTATCGAAGAAGCGGCAGACAGATTTATAAATATGATCGCCGCTGGTGCCGCAGGATCTGCTCATCGACCTCTTTGGTCTGATAGCGATAAGTGAAACGTTTGCGTTGCCTCTTCCACCGACAAACCGAAATGACGCCCCAAACGGGCGATATCGAATTCGCTCACTGCGATGCGCGAATGACTGCAGCAGTAACCTGGACACTTCGAACAGTTGTAGCGCGACATGGCACCGTTCCAATCAAGC
The DNA here is from genome assembly GCA_963723505.1 of uncultured Gammaproteobacteria bacterium. Classification (GTDB taxonomy): domain Bacteria; phylum Pseudomonadota; class Gammaproteobacteria; order Steroidobacterales; family Steroidobacteraceae; genus Steroidobacter. Next base: position 537,415 of record CAVRQU010000001.1, on the reverse strand, counting down.
AAGGGGCGGCGAACTCGTTCGAGCCTCGAGAAACTAAAGGCGTATGCGTGACGCTCATCCGCCTCGTGAGTGCCGATCACACGCTCTTGCCATTCATCTGGTCGCAGCGTCGGAAAAAATGCATCGCCCGCAATCGTCGCGTGCACACGAGTCAGATGGATCACGTGCGTGGGATGTAGCGCCTGTGCGTAGAGCTCGCGCGCCACCGATCACGCACGAGCTCTCGCGCATCGCCCGCAGCTGCCGCGACCGCGGCCTCGAGCGAATCGACGACGATGGCAGCCGGGCAGCTCGAGGTCCCGGCTGCCGTGACATCACGATGTTCATGCGCCCTGGCAATGGCTTGCCGATCGACGTCAAACGTCTTGCGGCCCATCACAATGGGCTTGCCGAGCGTCAGCGCCTTGAAACGTTTCAGGTCCTCTGGCAAGCGCCAGGGCAACCGATTGCCGGTCGCCAATGTCGTCTTCTCGGCAGCCGCCACGACGATGACGCGCATGAGTGATGCCGAGTGGCGCTAGCCGGTTAGCCTTCTTCTTGCGCTTTCTTCCGGCTTTCTTCTTTTCTTCTTGTCGAGCGGCTCTGTGTCGAGCATCGTGCCGCGGCAGTGCTTCGCCCCGCAGCGACACCCATAAAGCGCCAGCTCCGCGGGATCGTCCGTGCTTTCCCAGGTCAGCTGATAGTCGTAGCCGAGCTCATCGCCCGGCTTGATGTTGCGGATCGCATCGATGAACACCCGGCTCCTCTCGATGACCGTTTCGCAGTTCGGATTGCAGCTGTGATTGATGAACCGGGCGTCGTTGCCGTCGACGCCGGCGTCGATCACCGTGCGCTGCTGGCGATGAACAAGAAGGTATGACCATCGTCCTCGCCCTTCTGCTCGTAGCGCCGATCTGCCTCGGCGTGCGAAATGCGCTCGCCGAGATATTCGATGATCCGCGTGCCTTTTTGATCGGTGCGATCGCGTACACGCCCCGGCCGTGTATCGCAGAGTCCCGGGCCTCGATCAGCGGCGAAGTCGCGAACGGACGCGACTTTCTTGGGCAGCGTGCGGCGCGGCTTGCGGCGGGCTTCTTAGGCTGGATCCGGCGGACGAGGTAGCGGGCGACGGGTCGCGTGCTCTTGGTCATGCTGGTTCTGACAGAGGGGAATAGGCATGGTGCGACTGCTAGTCACACGGCGACGGGTGCTTTGATGTGGGGGTGCGACTGATAGTCCAGAATTGGAAGTCTTCGTACTCGTACTCGAAGATTGACGGCGGCCGGCGCTTGATCGCAAGCCTCGGCAGCGGATAGGGCGTGCGGGCGAGTTGCTCGTCCGCCTGCTCGAGGTGATTGAGGTACAGGTGGCAATCGCCGCCGGTCCACACGAAATCGCCCGGCTGCGAGATCGCATTGCTGCGCAAACATGTGCGTCAGCAGCGCGTACGAGGCGATGTTGAACGGCACGCCAAGGAAAACGTCCGCGCTGCGCTGATAAAGCTGGCAGGACAGTTGCCGTCGCCGACCCAGAACTGAAACAGCGCGTGGCACGGCGTGAGTGACATCTGCTCGAGCTCGCCGACGTTCCACGCGTTGACGATGATGCGGCGCGAATCCGGATTGCGGCGAATCAGGTCGATGGCGCGGCTGATCTGATCGATGACTGCCGTCCGGCGTCGGCCACGAGCGCCATTGCCGGCCGTAGATGGTCCGAGTTCGCCGTTCTCGTCGGCCCACTCGTCCCAGATCGAGACGCCATGATCCCGCAGATACCTGACGTTGGTGTCGCCCCGCAGAAACCACAGCAGTTCGTACACGATCGACGCAGATGCAGTTTCTTGGTCGTCAGCAGCGGAAACCCCTGCGCCAGATCGAAACGCATCTGATGACCGAAAACCGACAGCGTGCCGGTCCGGTGCGATCGGTCCTTGCGAACGCCGTGTCGCGGACATGGCGCAGGAGATCGAGATACTGATGCATGACGGGCGTGAGTTGCGTCAGCACCGCAGTCGCGCTGCGCACGCCGAGGCAATGTTGCCGCTCGGCTCCCTGCGGCGATAGGCGACACCACAGGAGCGACGCCGGCGATGATCATGGGCGTGGACAGAATCTGGCCCATCGTGACCCAGTCGAACAGCAGATAGCCGCGGTCCTCGTCCGGCACGCGCACGAACTCGACCGCGAAACGGAATATGCCGTAGCAGATCAGAAACAGCCCGGCCGGCGCAAGCCGCGGCCGCGGCTTTGAGGTATAGATCCACAGGATGACAAACAGCACAAGCCCTTCGAGCAAGCCCTCGTAAAGCTGCGATGCATGCACATGCAGCACGCAGGGTCGATGTAGAAGCGCTCGCAGAGCGCAGCGCCTCGGCCGCCTGCGTCGGATGCAACGTGCGCCGGATCGACTATGAACCCCCATGGCGCCTCGTCGGCTTGCCCCACAGTTCGCCGTTGATGAAGTTGCCGATGCGGCCGGCCAAGATGCCGATGCCGGGCAGCGGCGCGAGGAAATCCAGGACGTCGGCGACCACGCGTCCGCGCCGGCGGGCGAAGACCACACCGAGATGATGCACGCCGAGCAATCCCCCATGGAACGACATGCCGCCTTCCCAGATGCGGACGATCGTCAGCGGATCATCGATCGCCTGTTCGATGCCGTAGAAGAGATCCAGCCCAACCGGCCGCCGAGGATCACGCCGATCGCGGCAAAGAAGATCACATCATCGACGTCCGTCGGCTTCCATGTCGATCCCGGCTGCGCCGCACGCCGGCGAGCGAGCCACCAGGCGGCGGCGAAACCGATGACGTACATGAGGCCGTACCAGCGGACCGCCAGGGGGCCAACCGAGAGGATGATCGGATCAATCGCAGGATAGGTCAGCATGTGGCGTACATGGTAGCAGAGCGATGAACAGGCCAAGCGGCCGATGCGCGTGACCTGAGCCTTCAACGATGCAACCGGTCGAAGGACGGGGTCTGGAAATCTGATGAGCTCATCGGACGGCGCATGTGCAGAGGCTCAGCTCAGTCGCGCGCAACCCGGCAGAAAAACGCCTTGAGATAGCGCGTCTCGGGAATCGCCGGGTGAATCGGATGGTCAGGCGCCTGTCCGCCGACCTCGACGATCTGCACGAAACGCCCGAGATGCGCGCAGCGCGCTGGATCGCGGCGACGAGACTGTCCGGGCTCGAGATGCTAGGAGCACGAGCATGAGACCAGGATGCCGTCGCGCTCGAGCAGCTGCATTGCGAGCTGATTGAGCCGCTTGTAGGCCGCCTCGCCCTTGGGGATGTCCTTCCTCCGCTTGATGAACGCCGGCGGATCGATCACGACGACGTCGAATCGCCGGCCTTCGGCGTGCAGCGACTCCAGTACGTCGAAAGCGTCGCCGCGAATCACCGTCGGGCTTCAATCCGTTCGCCGCGGCGTTCGCCTGCAACGCTTCGAGAGCCGCGCCGAAGAATCGACGCAGGTCACTTCCGTCGCGCCCGCGCGCAAGGCGCCGAGACCCCAGGCGCCGAGGTAGCTGAAAACGTCGAGCACGCGAGCGGCGCCGACGTATTTGCGCAGGGCGAGTCGATTCGCCGCCTGGTCGAAGAACCAGCCGGTCTTCTGGCCGCCGCTCGCAGCGGCACGCTGAAGCGACGCCGCCCTCCTCGACCGTCACCTGTCTGGCGATCTCGCCGAAGCGACCGTCTCACTAGTGCGGCAGTCCTTCGAGATCCCGCGCGCCGCTGTCGTTCTTCCAGATCATCGTCGCGGGCGCGATGCACCTTCGCACCGCCGCCTCGATGTCGTCGCGCATCGCCTCCATGCCGGCGGTCGCGATCTGACCGACGACGACGTCGCCAAAACGATCGAGCACCAGGCCGGGCAAACCATCGGATTCGCCGTAACCGAGCCGGTAGTAGGGCCGGTCGTAGAGCGCGCGACGCAGCGACTGCGCGACCTGCAGCCGATGGACGATCAGCGACTTGCCGGGAGGAAATTCGGGATCGCGGCCGAGTATCCGCGCGCAGATGAGCGAATGCGGGTTGACATACGCGTAGCCGAGGAACCTGTCGCGGTCCGAAATCACTCGGCACAGCGCGCCCGCTGCAAATTCTGTCAGCGGCGTGCGGTCAGTCTCGACTTCATTGGAGAACACCCACAGGTGACCTGCGGAAAACGACGGTCCTCGCCGCGTTTGAGGCGCAGTTCGGGAAGTGATGGTCGGATCGCCGGAGCTGCGTGTCGGTACGTCCGGCTGTGTCATCGCTATAGTGAAGCAGTCGCATTCTAGCTTCGATAGCGCGCCGCCCGACTCATGCACCTCCTCTCTCACGCAACCGCAATCGCCTGGCGAGGGAGACGAGCCCGTATCTCCTGCAACACGCGGGCAATCCGTCGACTGGCATCCATGGGGCGAAGAAGCGCTCGAGCTCGCCCGCCGCGAGGACAAGCCGATCCTGCTGTCGATCGGCTACTCGGCGTGTCACTGGTGCCACGTGATGGCGCACGAATCGTTCGAGGACCCTGCGACGCGCGGCGGTGATGAACGAGCTGTTCGTCAACATCAAGGTGGACCGCGAGGAGCGGCCCGACCTCGACAAGATCTATCAGATTGCGCATCAGATGCTCACGCAGCGCGGCGGCGGCTGGCCGCTGACCATGTTTCTGTCGCCGCGCGATCAGCGTCCGTTCTTCGGCGGCACCTACTTCCCGAGCGAGCCGCGTTACGGCATGCCGTCGTTCGTCGACCTGCTGCGGCGGGTGCACGAGTTCTATCGCACGCGCGCGGCGGACATCGCGAAGCAGAGCGAGGCTCTGCAGCAGGCGTTCGACGAGCTGCTGCCTGACGCCGCGCCGGACGCCGCGACGCTGACCTCACGGCACCGCTCGACATCGCCCGTGAACGTCTGGCGCGCGATTTCGATGCGCAGTTCGGCGGCTTCGGCGGCGCTCCGAAATTTCCGCATCCCACGAACATCGACTTTCTGCTGCGGCGATGGCGCGCGAGCGCCGGCGCGACGACGCCGGACCTGCATTCGCTGTACATGGCGACCCTCACGCTCACGCGGATGGCCGAAGGCGGCCTCTACGATCAGCTCGGCGGCGGATTCGCGCGCTACTCGGTCGATCAGTACTGGATGATTCCGCACTTCGAAAAAATGCTCTACGACAATGGTCAGTTGCTGCGCGTGTACGCCAGTGCGGCGGTCGCGACCGGCGATGACCTGTTCCGGCGCATCGCCGCGAAACGGCGGACTGGATCATTCGCGACATGCAATCGCCGGCAGGCGGCTACTGGTCCACGCTCGATGCGGACTCCGAAGGTCACGAAGGCAAGTTCTACGTGTGGGACGCGAGACGAGGTGCGCAGACTCCTGCCGCCCGAAGCCGGGAAGTGTTCGCGAAGCGCTTCGGACTCGATCGCGAACCCAATTTCGAGGGCGCGTGGCATCTGCACGTGTTTCAGTCCGAGGAAGACATCGCCAGGGAACTCGGACTCACCGCGATGAAGTCGACGGAAGCGTCTGCGACCGCGCGCGCCTCACTCTGCTCGCGGAGCGCAACAAGCGCATCTGGCCGGGACGCGACGAGAAAGTGCTGACTTCCTGGAATGGCCTTGCGATCGCCGGAATGGCCGTTGCGGCGCGCGCGCTGCAATCGCCCCGAACTCGCCGATTCGGCGACGCGCGCCGTCGACTTCGTCCGCGCCGACCTGTGGCGCGACGGACGTCTGCTGGCTGCTTACAAGGACGGCCGGTCGCGCTTTCCGGCGTATCTGGATGACTATGCATTCCTGCTGGATGGCCTGCTCGAGCTGCTGCAGACCCGCTGGCGCAGCGACGATCTGCTGTTCGCAGTCGACCTCGCGGACGCTTTGCTGGCGCATTTCGAGGATAGCGCAGCGCGGCGGCTTCTTCTTCACGGCGGACGATCACGAAGCCCTCATGCATCGCTCGAAATCATTTCCCGGATGAAGCCGTGCCGGCCGGCAACGGCGTCGCGGCGCAGGCGTTGATGCGCCTCGGGCTGCTGCTTGGAGAGACCCGTTATCTCGACGCCGCGGCGCGCACCTTGCGCGCCGCCTGGACGCGCTCTGCAGCAGTATCCGCACGCCCACTGCGCGCTGCTGATCGCACTCGAGGAGCATCTGGAGCCGATCGACGTCGTGATCGTTCGCGGCGGCGATGCGGAAATCGCCGAATGGCGTGACGCGCTCGCCAGAGTTTACAGCCCGGCGAGACTGGTGTTCGCGATTCCGCGCGACGCGGCGGGCCTGCCGCAGGCGCTGGCGGACAAAAGACCGCTGCCTGAAGCCGCCGCGTATGTCTGCCGGGGCATGACGTGCTCGGAGCCGGTGAAGTCGCTCGCGTCGCTGATTGCGCTGACCCGCAGATGAAGCGACTGGCGACTAGCTGCAGTGGCCAGAGCCTGGCTGAGCGAACTCCTTCTGACTAGCTCACCGAGCCTTCCGCAGTCACTTCTCTGCTTCTTCTTCGCCTGCTTCATGTGCCGGGAGCGGGCGATGCCCGCGAGCTTTTTCGCCTTGGCGGCTTCGATCGCGGCCGTCAGCGCGCGTTCACCCCAGACTTTCAGCTGCGCCGGATCCTCGACGACGTCGGCGGCGCCTGATGATGATCGGTCGTGAGATCGAACGCGTTCGGATACGGCTTGAATTGCGGCATGCCGCGCGACAGGTAGTCATCGCAGATTGCCTTCGCCCGTGTGCAGGTACACCGCGTCGTCGATGACGATGGCGAGAAGCCGCTCGTCGATGAAGATGCCGACGCCGCCGAAAATGGCGCGACTGGAAATACGGCCAAGAAACGCGAGTTGCTCGACGACATAGCTGACCAGGCTCGAGTTGTCTGCATATCGAGCGACTCGCCCTTCCTGATATAGCCGCGAGCCGCGCATAACCATTGGCGCCGCTGACGCGCCCGCCGTATGCGAGATCATTCCTGCACGCCGCCGGAACGCTCCTGACGCGCGAGAGTTTACCTCGGAGTGGCGCGCCTGTAACATCCGGCGACCGGCGCGGTCGAGATCGGGCTCGGTCAGCAGACTCGAGTGTTCGCGAATGAGCGTCGCGCAGTGCGCCCGTGCGTCGCTTCATTCCACAGGGCCGCCTGCGACCAGTCGTAGGCCCAGGGATTGTTCGTCCGCATCGCTTCAGGCTCATCGGCATAACGCGGATGCACGTGAGCATGGAGCGCGGGTTCCAGATTCCCGAAAATCGCGTAGTTGATGCGCAGCGCGCCAGTCGCAGCCAGCACTGCATCGCCCAATCTGCCGAGATCCGCCATGAACTGATCGCGCTCCGTCACGCTCAGCGCATTCAGGTGCGGCACGACAGGATCGGGCAACAGGAGGCAATAACCGGCGAGCACCTGCTGCTGGCCCATCACAGCCCAGCCGGACGCATGCGCGCGATCGAGCGGGAGCGCTGTCGCCCGTGCGGCAAGAGCTCGACCATCGATGAATGGCGGTGTCACGCTGCGCCGTCCTGTAACGCGAAGCATTCGGCTAACGCCGAAAGACGAAATACACCGCCCCCATCATGCAGAAGGCCGCCCAGAGGTAGTCGAGCTTCAGCGGCTGCCGCATGTAGAGCAGAACGAATGGAACGAACACGGTCAGCGTGATCACTTCCTGCAGAATCTTGAGCTGCGGCAGCGTCATCGTCGTGTAGCCAATGCGATTGGCAGGAACCTGCAGCAGGTACTCGAACAGCGCGATGCCCCAACTCGCCAGCGCCGCGATCATCCACGGCTTCTGATTGAAGTTCCTGAGGTGGGCGTACCACGCGAACGTCATGAACACGTTCGAGAGGGTCAACAACACCACAGTCTTGAGCATTGGTTGCATCACAGGATCTCGGGCGGGGCGTCCACGCGACGCAGCACTGGCGAAGAGCCGCGATCGTCGCGCAACAACACGAAATCGAAGGCGTCCACCTGCGTGCACAGTTCGAAATCACGCTCCGGCGCCCAGTCGCAGGCTGGATCGAAGAATTTTCGCGCGCTTGGCGCGCGCCGCAACCGCTCGAGCATGCGACCGACGTCGGGAGCGCCGCCGTGCAGTCGTCCGGCAATCAATTCCGCGCAGACGTCGTCCTCGACGCAACGCTCCTTCGCTTCGTGTCCCATACGCACCAGCGTCACGAGCGCGGGGGAGCGCATGCGATATATCGAACGATGGCTCCCGCAGTCACCAGAGCGCCTGCGATGACCTCGTCGGCGCAGACGGCGGCGTCAGGCCCTGAGTGCCCGCGTGCGTGGTGTGAATCACCGTCCGCCCGGCGCACGTCGATGCGCTCCAGGTCAGACGGTGAGTTGCCGCCATCGAAGCCCGGCAGCGGCCGCGCGTGACGCTCGCCCAGCGCCAGCCAGTCCGGATGTCGACGCTTGAGCTCAAGGGCGTCATCGATCGAAGCCACTGGAATCATGGCCGCAACCCCGCGGGCATAAGCATGGGCGGCGAGCGAGAAAGCCCGGAAAACATCGATGACGACGACGAGACCGCGGGCGCTCGCGGGCGCCGGCGACGATGACATCGGTAATTTCAGTCATAAGCGACAAACGAAACGGCCCGACGCGGAGATTGCGTTGGCCCACGTCGCCGAGGCCGGGGGAACCTGATCGCACCGAAAACGTCAAGGTCCGGCGCGTCTTCAACCAGGCCCGGAGCTCAGAAGTCGTCTGAGCGACGCCGCGCTGCCGACCCGTCCGCCCGCGGCCTTGCGCTGCAGACGGACGACGCGCTTCGCGTCCGCCGGTCGTTCGTTCATGACGACGACCTTCGCGCGCTTGAAGAAGTTGAAGTCGGTCGCACTCGCCCACGTGTAGGCGCCCATCATCCGACCCACGATCAGATCGCCCACTTCGAGCTCGGGCAGCAGGATGGCGTCGTCGATCACGTCGATCGAATCGCACGTCGGCCCGGCGAGCACGCTGTCGAACAACTCTCCGCCCTCGCGCAGCGGCGAGACGGGATATCGGGCGTGGTCGAACAACTGACCGCTGTAGGACCCGTAGAGCCCGTCGTCGAGGTAGTACCACCAGCGACCGTCGCGCTTCGCCCTGCCCATGACGCTCGAGATCGCGATGGCGGCCGGGGCGGCGATGAACCGCCCGGGCTCGGCAATCACGCGCACGTGCTTCGGCAACTGCGCCAGCGCGGCGCGAATCGGCCGACAGAATTCGTCGATCGGCGGCACGGCGTCGTTGTACGAGACCGGGAAGCCGCCGCCGATGTCGAGCACGTCGAGCGAGGGCAACCCTGCAAGCAACGCCTCGCCGATCAGATTCGTGCAGGCCTGAATCGCCTCGACGTATTTCGCGGGATCCGTCGCCTGCGAACCGACGTGGAACGACAAGCCGCGCACCCGGACGCCCAACCGGCGCGCCATTTCGATCAGACCAAGCACCGCGCCGGGCTCGCAGCCGAACTTGCGCGACAGGTCGACCACCGCATCTGGGCTGCGGAACGACACGCGCAGCAGCACCTCGGCGCGCTTGCGATAGCGCGCGAACTTCCTGATTTCGTCCGGATTGTCCGCGACGAAGGTCGTCACGCCGTAGCGCAACGCATCGCGGATGTCGCTGTCGCGCTTGATCGGGTGAGTGTGGATGCAGCGCTCGGGCGCCACGCCCTGCGCCTTGACCAGTTCGACTTCGCCGGTCGTGGCGAGGTCGAAAAAGGCGCCCTCGTCGCGCAGGCAGGAGACGACGGCCGCGTGCGGCAGCGGCTTCAACGCATAGTGAAGGTCGACGCCGGGCAGCGCATTCTTCAGCGCGTGGTATTGCCGACGCACCTGGTCGCAATCGAGGACAAGCAGCGGCGAGCCGAAGCGGGCCGCAAGGCCGCGGATCTCGGCTTCCGTCAGCGTCGTCGAGTCAGAAGGATGAGCGGAAGAGACGGCCGATGACCGCCTGGCTGCGCGTGGCAACACTGTTGGGCGCCCTCTTGAAAGCTGCGAACACACTTAACCAACCAACAAGAGCGTTCCGAAGTTCACCCGCGTTTTTCGCGGCGAATCATCCGAAGCTCTCACAAGTTCTGGTCGAGCGGCGCCCGCTGCTTTCGCGCGTCTCCTCTTCGCCAGGAGACTGGGTGCTCTCTTACACAGGCCGGCGGAAATGTAACAAATATGTCCGGCGATGCAAGAAGCATCGTGCGGATTTTTCCGTCGCACGATGTGAAGTGGACACGTCGCCGTGACGCCGAAGCGTTCTTCAGGTTAGTTCGCGGTGAAGGAGTCTGCCGCGACCCGCGGCGGCGCACCTCCTCTGCTACATTTCCCCTCATGCTCGCACTCATCGCCGGACTCACAACAGGACCTCGAGGCGCTGCTGAAAAGCCGCGTGCCGCTCGTCGTCATCGAGACGCGCGACGAGCAGCGTGCGCTCGCGCTGCTCGCCTCGCTCGCCGTGAAGCTCGCCGCCGCGCACACTCCGGTGTTTCAGTGGACGGTGACTGACGGGCTGCGACGCCTCGACATCGACCTGGGCGGCGCTCAGCAGCACAACGCCGAGCCGTCGGCCGTGCTCAAGTCCATCCGCGCGACCGGCAAGGCCGGAATCTACGTGCTCGTCGACTTCCACCCGTTCCTCGCAGATCCGGTGCACGTGCGGTTGCTGAAGGATATTTGCCAGGACTACGAGCGCACGCCGCGCACGATCGTTCTGCTGAGCCACGAGATCGCCGTACCGCGCGAGGTGGAGCATCTGGCCGCCCGCTTTCACCTGGCTTTCCCGAGCCGCGACGAGCGCCGGACAATCATCGAGAAAGTGGCGAGCGACTGGTCCCGCACGCACGGCGGGAAAGTACGCACGGAGCGCCAGTCTCTCGAGCTCCTCATCGAAAACCTGGCCGGTATGTCGACCGGCGACACCGAACGCTTGGCCCGCAAGGCGATCTTCGACGACGGCGCTCTGCTCGCGAGCGACCTGCCGATCGTCATGAAGGCGAAGCACGAGCTTCTGAACCGCAGCGGCGTGCTGGCGTTCGAGTACGAGACAGCGCAGTTCGCCGACCTCGGCGGGATGGCGCGGCTGAAGGAGTGGCTCAGGCGGCGCCGCGCCGCATTCGACGGCTCGGCGCCGAGCCTCGAGGCGCCCAAAGGCGTGTTGCTGCTCGGCGTGCAGGGCTGCGGCAAAAGCGTGGCGGCCAAATGCGCCGCCGGCGTGTTTGGCGTCCCGCTGTTGCGACTCGATTTCGCCGCGATTCACAACAAGTACATCGGCGAGTCGGAACGCAATCTGCGCGAGACGCTTGCGACGGCCGACGTGATGGCGCCCTGTGTGCTCTGGATCGATGAGATTGAGAAGGGCGTGGCGACCAGCGACGGCGATAGCGGCACTTCACGCCGCCTGCTCGGGACGTTTCTCACCTGGCTCGCTGAAAAGAAGACAAGGTATTTGTCGTCGCGACGGCGAACGACATCTCGGCGCTGCCGCCGGAACTGATCCGCAAGGGACGCTTCGACGAGATTTTTTTCGTGGACTTACCCGCCGAACCCGTACGTGCAGACATCCTGCGCATTCACTCGAACAGGCGCGGCCTGTCGCTGCCCGAGCCGGAGATCGGGCGGCTCGCCGCCGTCTGCGAAGGTTTCTCCGGCGCCGAAATCGAGCAGGCGATCGTCTCCGCCGTCTACGCGGCGCATGCGGAAGCCGAGAAAATCGGCGCCGCCCACGTATTGAAGGAAATCAAAGCCACTCGCCCCCTGTCCGTCGTCATGGCGGAGCGCATCGAGGAGCTGCGGGAGTGGGCCCGGGACCGAACCGTTCCCGCCGACTGAACGACGGCTCGCTCCGCGAGCAGAAGGCCTACCGGCAGGCGAGCCGCGGGAAGACGTGCAGAGCAACTCGCGAGGACACGGCAGGCTTTGCTGACGGTCAAGATATTCCTGGAGATGTCGCTTCCGAATGCCTCCTGCTCGACAGCGCCTCACTCTGCCAACGGCCATCTTGCCGTGAGGCCTTCCTGCGAGCAGTAACGAGCCGTCATCCCACCTTAGGCCGGTCCGCCCTCTTCCCCGAAATCCGCCACCCACGCAGCGATGTCCTGGTCGTAGGTAACGATGTTCTCGGCGGTGGCCGCACGTCGCAGGCGGTCGCGAACGGCGTCCCACTTCTCACCGGCCGGCACTTCTTCGACCAGGATGATCCTCGCGCCCGCCTTGTCCAGGGTGCGCAGATTCGTGTAGAGCTGCCGTCCGTAGAGATCAGGACGCGTACCTGCGTTGATCCACGTCATGTACGGATTCGCCGTGATGGGCGGTCTCTGGGCGAGCACCGCGACTTTCTCGTGGTTGCCGGTGAACTCGTTCATGACCTGCTCCAGACGCCGGCTCGGAACGACGTTCACCGGCGTCGTCGGCGAATAATGTCGCGCCGTCGTGCCAGGCACGCGCGGCGCGGTGGGGTGAGGCCCCGTCTGGATCGAGGGAACGACGGCGCGCAGTTGCGACAGGCTGATGCTTCCGGGCCGCAGTACGCGCGGCGCGTCGCCGACGCACGACACGATGGTCGACTCCAGGCCGACCTTACAGTCGCCGCCATCGAGCACGATCTTCACTTCCTCGCCGAACTCATCGCGCACGTGCTCCGCGCGGGTCGGACTCACATGACCGTAGCGATTGGCCGACGGCGCTGCAATTCCGCCGCCGAACGCGTTGAGCAACTGCTGAGCGACGGGGTGATTCGGCACGCGAATCGCAACCGTGTCCTGCCCGCCAGTGATGACGTCGTTGACCGCGGGCGCGCGCTTCGCCACGAGAGTCAGCGGGCCAGGCCAGAACGCATCCGCCAGTTTCTTCGCCTCGGGCGACATCTCTCGCACCCAGCGCTGGAGGTAGCGCGGATGATCGATGTGCACGATCACCGGATTCGTCGAGGGCCGGCCTTTCACACGGAAGATCTTGCGCACGGCGTCCGGATTGTTCGCGTTCGCGCCGAGTCCGTAGACAGTTTCAGTAGGAAACGCGACGAGCTCTCCGGCGCGCAACGTTTCCACCGCCTCCAGAATTTCCTGCTGCAAAACGCGTCCGGTAACCATGTCGGGATGATAGCGGATGGGGTCGGGTGGGTGATTGCAGAGCGACGAGCGGCGCCTGGGGAAGCGCCAACGTGTCGTCTACCCTGAGTTTCAACGGTGCAACTGGTTGAAAGACGGGGCCTAGGGAAGCTCTGATATTCCGTCTACCCCGACACTCGAAGGATAAAGTCGCCCGAAAGACAAGGAATATCGAAGCTGATGTTGTTTTCGCATGGCAGTGAATCAGCGGCCCCGGGCAAACGTGATGACGGTTTCAAATAGCGCCTGGCAGGGTTCACTGACGGTTTCAGATGGCGCGCAGCAGAGGCCCGCTGGCGCGTCGTATACGGCGTGCAGGAAGGGCCGCCGACGCGGACGGCGGACCCTGTACGCTTCGCTACAAGGAGATAGACGACGGCCTGGCGGGCTGCCTCGCAATCATTCGAGCGCACTGCGCTGCCAGCCCTGAGCGGTCCGGCGCAACTCGTAAGTGGGCCAGTATCGCTGGTCGAGCTTCAGTGTGATGACCTCGACCGAACCATTCCAGGTCACCGTGCGGAGCCTGAGCGATGAGCGGTCTTCCTTGCCGCCGACCGCCTTGATGAAAGCGTCGAGATCGGGCACGGGTTGACCATCGACCTCCACGATGCGCCGACCGGCCCACAGCTGGTAACGCGTCGCCGGCGAGCCGTAAGAGAAGTACGCGACGAACACGCCTTCCGGTTCGATCCCTCGCTGTGCGGCGAGCGCGCGATGGGGTTTCTGCAGCACTGCGCCGGCCCACACCAGAATGCGGTCGAGATCCCGTCCGGCAAGGGCGACGGTGGGCACGTCAATCGCCAGTTCCACGCCGTCGCGCAGCACCGTAACGCGCACCTGCGGCTTCTGCACCGCTCGCTCGACCTCGCGAAAACGATTGACCACCGCACCGTCGATGTCGAGGAGGAGATCGCCGGATCGCAGCAGATCCTCGGCCGGCGAGCCGCCGACAAGGCGCGTAATGCTGAGAATTTGTCGGCGCTCAGGACTGTGCTGTTCGAGACGCCGGACCCAGACGTCCGACAGGCCGAGCTTGCGCGCGCTCGCGAGCGGCACCGGCTGGAGCTCCGCTTCGAGGGAATGCATCGTCCCGCCGTCGCGAACGACACGCAGCATTTCGAGCAGCAAGTCCGCCGGAACTCCGCGATTCTCCTGTGCGATTTCACGGTTGCCGGCCTCATACGCGAAACTCGCCCAGTTCGCGACCACCTCGCCGTTCTTGTTGACGAGCACGCCGTCGTAGTCCGCCGGCCCGTTCACGAGGCTGATCGTTTCCAGGTTGGCTTCCCGGAACTGCAGCGTGCGGGACAACGGGAACGCGACGGGATCGACGGACGCAACTGTCGTCGAGCGCAGCTGGACTTTGCCGTCCGCGCGCATTCCCACGGCCCAGACCTGCTCGCCCGGCTGCAAATCCGCGGCGCGGAACGTCGCGGCGCGCGCCGGCGTTGCGCCGATCAGCGTGGGATCGTAGGAAATCATCGCAAGGTTGTGCAGCGGATGCAGATACTCGACGCGCCCCGGGATCTCGATTGTTCCTGCGAACGTCAGCCTCACGTCGCCGATCGGCGAGGGGACCGTGTTGCGATCGACTGCGACCAGACCGCGCTCGGCGTCGACGATGACGCCCGTGCCGTAGTAGTTGCGCTCCGTAATCCCCGATACCGAGTAGGGCATGTCGAAGTTGACGAGCACGAGCGAGGGCGCCAGCCGATTGACGATCGGATCAGCGGTCTTCGCGTAGCTGGTGGTGGCGGGCTTCTGCGGCTGCGCGTCGCCGTCCTCCGGCCACGGACTGCACGGCCACGTGCCGAGCTCGTCGTTGCGCTTGCAGACTCGGGCAGGGAACCAGAGCCGATCCATGCGCATGACCCGCCACTGCGCCGTCTTCGGATCATCGATCGTGAAGAAGCGCACCGTGGCGCGCTCTGCGTCCTTGAGCCCGACGACGACGCGTTCGAATTCGGCGAGCGACGGAATCGGTTTGCCGTCCACTTCGGTGATCACCGCGCCGCGCGGCACGGCGGCGGCGCCGAGCGCGTAGCCGGGATTGGCGACGTACACGCCGCGGATCGGCACGTTGATGTGCCGCGCCTGCTGCCACGAGAGATCGTGCACGACGGAGTCGCCGAATTCGAGAAAGCGATTCGGCGTGACCTCATAAAGATCCTGGATCGCGAGCTGCCGCTCGAAGGACTGACCGCCCCGCTGAATCTCGAGCGTCATTGTCTTGCCGACGCCGTCGTCGAGCACCCCGGCCAGCGCATCGAAATCCGCGCCGAGCTCGCCGTTGATCTTGATCAGGATGTCGCCGGGCTCCAGCGTCTCTTCGGCTGGCGAACCCCGCTGCACCTCGGAAACGACCAGCATGCCGGTATTGTCGGGGAACTTGCGGCGCACTTCGGTTTCCGTCTCGGGCGGGAGACCGAGGCGACGCACTTCATCAAAGGGCGTGTACACGAACACCGTCTGCAGCGTGCCGCGCGCGACCGGTTTACCGTCCTGAATGAGTTGCAACGCGCGAGTGACGCGATCGAGAGGCAGATAGAAACTGGACGCCGCCGCGGAGCTGCCGCCCGCGTTGAGCGCGAGCACGCGGCCTTCGATGTCGATCACCGGGGAACCTGAGGAGCCGCCCGACGTGCTCGAGGCCGCCTGATAGTAGAACGTGTTGAAGTCGTTGTACTTGCCGAGACCGTAGTTCGGCGCTTCGCGATCCAGGCGTGCGAGCGTGCCGGCCAGAATCGACAGTTGTTCGCCCGCGTCGTTGCCGATCACGCGGATTTCGCGGCCGACCTGCGCGCCCTGCGGATAGAGCTTGAGCTCCGTGGGCTTGATGAAGCGCAGCTTTGAGGGATCGTAGCGATAGAACCCGAAGTCGTGGACCGGATCGCGGTAGACAGGGTAGAGCGTCACTTCCTCACGGTTGAGGAACACCGCCTGTGCGGTCACCGGTCCCGGGGTGACGACGTGGCGATTGGTGAGGATCAGCCCCCGCTTGGCGTCGACCACAAACCCCGTCGCCTGGCTGGACATGTTCCATTCGGTGTCGAACGCGCGCGCCAGATCCACCTGGATCGTGACGACGCCGGTGGCCACGCGCTCCAGCGTGCGCGTCCAGCGCGAGTCCTCCGCTACCGGGGCCGTCACCACCGGCGGTGGAAGGTCGTCGGCCGCGAAGGTGGGCGTCGCAGCGACGATCAGGCCGAGGGCGGCGAGCGTTCTATACATGGGAACTCGAACGGCTTGTGAGCAGGTTGATGTGAGTCGCGGCGCGAGAAACATGAGAGCCCGACCGGCCGGAACGGTTCCGCTGTTCGCTCAACCGAGCAGCAGAAGGCCCCAGACTACGGCCAACACGCCGAAGGATAGCAGCACGGCCGTAGAACCCACGTCCTTGGCGAGTCCTGACAATTCGTGCCGCTCGAGACCGATCCGGTCCACCACTGTTTCGATGCCCGTGTTCAGCAGTTCGACGATGAGCACCAGGAGGACCGAGCTGATCAGCAGGGCCTTCTCGATGGCGGTCTTCCCCAACCAGGCGCCCAGCGGCAGCAGCACCGTCGCGAGGGCGACTTCCTGTCGAAAAGCCGCCTCCTCGCGAAAGGCGCCCTTGAATCCCTGCCAGGAGTTTACGAACGCGAGCAACAGCCGGTTCATCCCGGAAAGCTTGGGACGGTCAATCATTTGGGGTGTTCGGCAAGTGACTGGTGATTGGCAACGCGTGACTAGCCAGAAGGCGCTGCGCCTTCACTTTCGGCGCTATTCACCATTGCCCAGTCACTGTTCACTTCTTTCTGGCCGCCAGGCCAGATCCAACTGCTTCGCCGCGCGCACGTCGTCGAGGCGGCGCACCGGGAGAGTATACGGGCGCCCTTGACCTTTCCAGGATCCTGCTCCGCTTCAGCCTGAATCGCGACCATTGCGTCGACGAATGCGTCGAGCTCCTCCTTCGCCTCCGTCTCCGTGGGCTCGATCAGCAGACATTCAGGCACCAGCAACGGAAAGTAGGTCGTCGGCGCGTGGAAACCGAAGTCGAGCAGGCGCTTCGCGAAGTCCATGGCGTTCACGTCCAGATTTCTCGCCTGCCGCTTCAGGGTAATGATGAACTCATGGCTTGCGCGACGTTCGGGATACGCGGCGTCGAAGCCCGCCGCTTTCAGGCGCGCCAGCAGGTAGTTCGCGTTCAGCGCCGAATATTCCGCGACGCGCTGCATGCCGGCGCGGCCCAGCATTCGCATGTAGACATAAGCGCGCAGCAATACGCCCGCATTGCCCATGAACGCGGACAACCGGCCGATGGTCTGCGGCAAGTCGCGCTCGTCGAGCCAGCGAAACTCATCCCCGTCCTTGCCGACGACGGGAATCGGCATGAACGGCAGCAACCGTTGATTGACGCCGACGGCGCCGGAGCCCGGGCCGCCGCCGCCATGCGGCGTAGAGAATGTCTTGTGCAGGTTCATGTGAATGACGTCGAATCCCATGTCGCCCGGCCGCACCTTGCCGAGAATCGCGTTGAGATTCGCGCCGTCGTAGTACAGCAGACCGCCTGCCTCGTGGACGAGCTTCGCGACTTCCTGAATGCGCCGCTCGAACACGCCGAGCGTGGAAGGGTTCGTCAGCATGATGCCGGCGGTCTTCGGCCCCAGCGCCTCTCTCAGCGCATCGATGTCGATGTCGCCGTTCGCCAGCGACGGAATCTCGACGACCGAGCATCCGCACATCGTCGCCGTTGCGGGATTCGTGCCGTGCGCCGCATCGGGAACGATGATTTCGGTGCGCTCCAGATCGCCCCGGGCGCGGTGATAGGCGCGGATCATCGCGACACCCGCGAACTCGCCCTGGGCGCCCGCCATCGGCGTGAGCGATACGCCCTTCATGCCCGTCACTTCTTTCAGCATCTCCTGCAGTTCATACATGCAGGCCATGAATCCCTGGCTCGCGACGGCGGGTGCGAGCGGATGACGTCCCAGAAATTCCGGCAGCATCGCGAACTGGTTACAGGCGCGCGGGTTGTACTTCATCGTGCACGATCCGAGCGGATAGAAGTGCGTATCGATGGAGAAGTTGAGCTGCGACAGCCGCGTGAAATGCCTGACGGCCTGCAGTTCGGACACTTCCGGCAGCGCCGCACGCTGCTTGCGGCGGAACCGCTCCGGCACGTCGGCGCTGACGCCCTGAGGATACTGGCCGGCTGCGCTGCGGCCGGGGCGCGAATGGGAAAAGATCAACGGTTCGTGCATAGCGGTGTTACTTCGGAAAAGGTCGGCCAGGGCGCCGGCGTACGCGTCGATGTCCGCCTGCGTCCGCATTTCGGTTGCGCACACGAGCAGCGCGTCGCCAAGTTCGGGATAGCGCTGCGACAGGTCATACCCGCCGATGATGTTGCGGCGGGCGAGCGCATCGAGGACATCGCTCACTTTGCGGTCCAGTTGCAGCACGGCTTCGTGGAAACGCGGTCCGGCGAACGCGAGCCGCACGCCCCGGATCTTCGTGAGCGCCTCGACGAGCGCGCGTGTCTGCGTCTGCGAGGCCGCCGCAACGGCTTCGAGACCTGCCGCGCCAAGCAGCGACATGTGAATCGTTGCGGCAGTCACCAGCAGCCCCTGGTTCGTGCAGATGTTCGAGGTCGCCTTGCTCCGGCGGATGTGCTGCTCGCGCGCCTGCAACGTCAGGGTGAATCCCGGCTTGCCGTCGACGTCGACCGTGCGGCCGATGATGCGGCCGGGCATCTGGCGCACGTGCTCGAGGCGCGTCGTCATGAACCCGAAGTACGGACCGCCCGAGGACAGCGGCACGCCGAGCGGCTGACCATCGCCGACGACGATGTCGACGCCCTTCGCGCCCCACTCGCCGGGCGGCTTCAGAATCGCGAGAGACAGCGGATTCACCACGGCGATCACCAGGGCGTTGTTGGCGTGCGCCCAGTCGGTGATTGCGTCCACGTCTTCCAGCAAGCCGAAGAAATTGGGCTGCTGAATGACGACGGCCGTGATGTCCTGTCCGCTTTGCGCCTCCAGCGCCGCAAACTGCGACAGACCGGTGGAATGGTCATACGGCAGCACGTCGAATTTCAGGTTCTGGCCTTCCGTGATCGCAAGCGCAACTTCGCGGTACGTCGGATTGAGCGTCGCCGGCACGAGAATGCGCGACGACTTCGACTTGCGGTGCGCCCGCACCGCCATCAGGCATGCCTCGGCGAGCGCCGACGCGCCGTCATACAACGAAGCGTTCGAGACCTGCATGCCGGTCAGGTTCGTCATCATCGTCTGGTATTCGTAGAGCAGCTGCAGCGTGCCCTGGCTCGCCTCGGCCTGATAGGGCGTATAGGCGCTGTAGAACTCGCCGCGCGTCACGATCGCCCACACCGCCGCCGGGATGTGATGCTCGTAGGCGCCGGCGCCGAGGAAATTGAGCGGGCGACCATCGCGTTGCGCGCGCACCGTCATCAACCGACCGATCTCCAGCTCCGTCAGCGCTTCAGGAATTCCCGCGAGCGTTCTCGTGCGCAGCGCGGCCGGTATTTCTTCGAACAGAGCGTCGATGCCCGACGCGCCGATGGCGTCGAGCATTTCGCGAACGTCGGCTTCGGTATGAGGGATGAACGGCATGGAATATCGTGTGTAGTGTGGGGTGTGGGTGTGTGGTGGTGCAGTGGTGCGCCGCGTATGCACGCGTAGACGCGCACTTACACGTCACGCGCTACACGCTTCTCAATGCCCGGCAGCCTCGACGACCTTGCCGTAGGCGGCCGCGTCCAGCAGCTGATTGAGTTCGGCGGGGTTGCTCGGTTTCACCTTGAACAACCATCCCGCGCCGTACGGATCAGAGTTCACGAGTTCGGGCGATGCGCCGAGCGCTTCGTTCGCCGCGACCACCTCGCCGGACACCGGGCTATAGACGTCCGAAGCCGCTTTGACCGATTCAACCACCGCCGCCGCCCCGCCCTTCTTCAAGGCCCGACCGACTTCAGGCGTTTCGACGAACACGAGATCCCCGAGCGCGTCCTGCGCGTGATCGGAAATGCCGATCGTGACGACGCCGTCGCTTTCAACGCGCGCCCATTCGTGTGAGTCGAGGTATTTGAGGTTCGACGGGATAGAACTCATGGAAGTAACCCTTGACTTGTTGGATGTCTGGCTGGGATTCGCGGTCAGATAGCGATGCAGGCTTTGCCGTTGCGGACGAACGGAGGCCTGACGACGCGTGCGGGAAGCAGCTTGCCGCGAATGTCGACGTCGACGCGCTCGCCCGTTGCGGCGGGCACGCGCGCGAAACCGATCGAGCGCTCGAGCGTCGGTGAAAAGGTGCCGCTCGTCAGTTCGCCCTCGCCGACGCCGGGAACGACGACCTTCTGATGGCCGCGCAGCACGCCGCGCTCCTCCAGAACCAGGCCGACGAGCTTGCGTCCGACGCCCGCCCGGCGCTGCGCATCCAGCGCTGCGCGCCCGATGAAGTCCCGCTCCGGAGGATCGAAGGCGACGGTCCATGTGAGACCGGACTCGAGCGGCGACTGCGTCTCGTCCATGTCGTTCCCATAAAGGTTCATGCCCGCTTCCAGCCGCAGCGTGTCGCGCGCTCCGAGTCCGCATTGCGCAACGCCCGCCTCGCGAAGGGCGCGCCAGAATCCCGGCGCTTCGGCGACGGGCAGCATGATTTCCCAGCCGTCTTCACCGGTGTAGCCGGTGCGCGAAATGAACCAGGGATCGAAATCGCGGCCGAAGAACGTCTTGAGATCGAGCGCGGCGTCGGACTTCGCGCCGATCAGCGTCGCACCCCTGGCGCGCGCGTTGGGTCCCTGTACGGCGATCATCGCGAGGTCGGTGCGCGGGCGAACGTCTACGGCAAATGCGCCGACGTGGCGCTTGAGCCAGGCGATGTCTTTGTCGCGCGTACCTGCGTTCACCACCACCCGGTACCAGTCTTCGCGCAGGAAATAGACGATGAGATCGTCGACGACCCCGCCCTTTTCATTGAGCATGCAGCTGTAAAGGGCCTTGCCGGGAGACTGCAGTTTGGCGACGTCATTCGCCAGGAGATGGCGCAGGTAGTCGCGTGCACGGGCGCCGGTCACGTCGGCGATCAGCATGTGAGACACATCGAACATGCCGGCGTCGCGACGCACTGCATGGTGTTCTTCGATTTGCGAGCCGTAGTTGACCGGCATGTCCCAGCCGCCGAAGTCGACCATGCGGGCGTGGGCTTCGACGTGCGTATCGAAAAGAGGCGTCTTGTGACCCATGTGGGCTCCGGTCTTACGGTCAGGCAGAACAAATCAGGAACGCCGGACCGCATGCGCGCTCCGCCGCCCCTCTGTCCTGCGACCTGAGAGATCCGGCGCCGCGGGATTGAATCCTGCGCCTCTCCCCTTCGGTGAGCGCGGAAAGACTTTCCGTCGCTACTCTCCAGAGCCCCTCGAGCGACAGGGAAATCCTGAAAGCGGCGGACAGCCGTTTTCCTATTTCCTCGTCACAAGGGCGCGCCGTTCATGTGCCTGAGCGTTTCCGGGCGGTTGCGCCTTCGGCGGTGCGGCGGGAAATGGGGAGATTCCTCATTTTTGACGAATCGCTTCACGTATGGAGCGAAACGGAGCATGTCCCGATTTCCCATGCGCACACTCTCCGGCCGCGCCTTGCGATGGGTGCGCGTATGGTAGCCGGTCGCTCCGAAGTTACAATGCCTGTCCGCAAGTCAGTCCGCGCTTTTTCCATGTCGCCTGTCGTTCGTCGCCGTTCCACTCCCGTCAACATCGGGTCCGTCATTGTCGGCGGCGCCGCGCCAATCGTCGTGCAATCAATGACGAACACCGACACGGCGGACATCGACGGGACCGCGCGCCAGATCAAGTCGCTGGCTCGCGCCGGCTCAGAACTCGTGCGCGTCACCGTCAACACGGATGAGGCGGCGGCCGCAGTGCCGCACATTCGCGACCGACTCGCCCGCGAAGGCGTATTCACGCCGATCATCGGCGACTTTCACTTCAACGGACATCGCTTGCTCAAGGCGCATCCGGCGTGCGCGGAAGCGCTGGGCAAGTACCGCATCAACCCGGGCAACGTAGGCCGCGGCAGCAAACGCGACCCGCAGTTCGCGGAGATGATCGAAACGGCGTGCCGGAATGCAAAGCCGGTCCGCATCGGCGTGAACTGGGGCAGCCTGGATCAGGATCTGCTCACGCGGCTGATGGATGAGAACTCAAAGCGGGCGCAGCCGCTCGATGCGAACGAAGTGATGCGCGAGGCGCTGGTCGTCTCGGCGCTGGAATCGGCGCAACGCGCCGAGGAGCTCGGGCTCGCTCACGACCGCATCGTCATCTCGTGCAAAGTGAGCGGCGTGCAGGATCTCATCGCGGTGTATCGCACGCTCGCGAAGCGCTGTGACTATGCGCTGCACCTTGGACTGACGGAGGCCGGCATGGGCTCCAAGGGCATCGTCGCCTCCACCGCCGGCATGGCGGTGCTGCTGCAGGAAGGCGTCGGCGACACGATCCGGGCGTCCCTGACGCCTGAGCCCGACGGCGATCGCACGCAGGAGGTGATCGTCGCGCAGGAAATTCTGCAGACGATGGGCCTGCGCTCGTTCATGCCGATGGTCGTCGCGTGTCCCGGCTGCGGCCGCACGACGTCGACGTACTTCCAGGAGCTCGCGCAGAAGATTCAGACGCATATTCGCCATCAGATGCCCGCATGGCGCAAGCACTACACAGGCGTCGAAGAGATGACCGTCGCGGTCATGGGCTGCGTCGTGAATGGTCCCGGCGAAAGCAAACACGCGAACATCGGCATCAGTCTGCCCGGGACAGGCGAACGTCCGGTCGCGCCGGTCTACATCGACGGCGAGAAAGGCCCCACGCTGAAGGGCGACCACATCGCCGAAGAGTTTCAGGCGCTGGTCGAGGAATACGTGTCCCGCACTTACGAGCGGAAGGAGCCCGTATGAATGACCTGACGCAGAAGCGCTGCGTTCCCTGCGAAGGCGGCGTGCAGCCGCTGTCGCGCGAGCAGGCGAAGACGATGATGCAGCAGCTGAGCCCGCAATGGACGCTCGCGGAAGACGGCAAGAGCATTTGCTCCGAATGGAAGTTCCGCAACTTCTATCACACGATGAGCTTTGTGAACGCAGCGGCCCACGTCGCCAACGCCGAAGACCATCACCCGGATCTCGAGGCCGGTTACGGCTATTGTCGCGTGCGCTACAGCACTCACGCGATCGGCGGACTCTCCGAAAACGATTTCATCTGCGCGGCGAAAATCGATGCGCTGCCGCGGCAATAACGCCGGCCGGGATGTCGTTGTCCGTTGTGCGTTGTCAGTTGTGCGCCAGCAGAGAGTCCACGCCCGCTGTCTACGGTCGGAACGGACAACGGAGAACGCAGAACTCCGCCTCAGAGCCGAAAGATCACGCCCAGCGACAGCAGGTCGATGTCCGCTTCGCCGGCCCCATTGTCTTCGCCGACGCTTTCGAACCGCTGAAAATCCAGCCGCACCGACCAGTGGGCGCCCCAGTTGAACTGGGTTCCCGCGCCCCATAGCAACGAATCCGATCCGAAAGTGATCGAACTTGAGGATCCCATGATGGAGCTCGTCGCTTCCATATCGGCGAACAGCACGCCAGCGCGCGCATACACCTCCCAGTAGTCGAAGATCGGGAGGATCCCGAGAGCCGACGCAGCAGGACCGGACGTCGCGAGCTCGTTGCGAATCTCGACCGAACTCGTGATGGGCGGGAAGCCGAGAACGAGCTGCTCCGTTCTTTCGAGCGAACCCAGATCCAGATAGCTCAGTTCGACCGCGGCGTAGCGGAAGATCCGGTAACCCGCGACGACGCCCCATGCGCCGGCTTCGTGATCGGCGTCCGGAGGCCATGAGAGCGGGTTGAAGATATCGATCGCCAGAGAACCGCCAACAACGACCGAATCTGGCGGGAGGGGAACCGGCATAGTTCCGGGAGGTCGCCTCAGCACCGGCTCGGGCAAGAACGCACCTGCCGGAAAAAACTCCGGCTGCTTGAATTCATAGTCGGCTTGTCCGCCCAGCACGCCGAAGTAGAAGCCGCGATCCGCCGCGCTCGCCCCAACTGCACCCGACAGCATCACGCACGCAAGCAAGGTCCGCGCGATGTCCATGAGCCACCCCTCCCAGGCCGAAGTTCTCGATCAACGTCGTTGTTGCAGCGATCGTCCGCTGCTTGTGATCAGGCAGACGCGCCCACCGGATGACGGAATTCTTGTTTTGCGAATTCGATGCGCTGAGCCGGCGGCGCGCTGAAGTCGGCATGATCTTCGCAAATGCGCAGACGCCGCAACAGTCCCTGGCGATTCGCGATCTGGATCGCGAGGCCGGGTCTTGCATTGAGCTCAAGTACGAGCGGACCCAGATCCCGGTCGAGCACGATATCGACGCCGATGTAGCCAAGGCCCGTGAGCTCGAAGCAACGCGCCGAGATGTCGAGAATCGTCTCCCAGTCGGGAATGCGAAGGCCGGCGATGGCGTGCGTCGTGTCCGGGTGGTGCGTGACCACTTCTGTGCCGACGACCCCGTCGAGCGTGATTCCGGTTGCGAGATCGATCCCGGCGCCGACGGCGCCCTGATGCAGATTGGCTTTCCCCAATGAGGCGCGCGTCGGCAGGCGCACCATCGTCATGATCGGAAAGCCGCGAAACACGATCACGCGAATGTCCGGCACCCCCTGGTAGCTGATGCGCTCGAACAGCGGCGAGAACTTCACCATGTATTCGACGATCACGACGTCCGGCACGCCGCCCAGACTGAACTGCCCGTTGATCGCATTCGACAGGTGATGCGAGAGGTAGTCTTCATCGAGCAGCGCGCCGCCGATCGTCCGATAACGCAAGCCGCTGCGGCCGGAAATGACGACGATGCCGTCGCCCGCGCTGCCGTGCGCAGGCTTCAGGGCGAACTCCGGATGCTCGCGGACGATATCGGGCAATGAACGGATGTCGTGCTGGGTTTCGATCACGCCGTAGAGCTTCGGGACGGCGATGCCCGCCCGCAACGCGAGCCGCTTCGTCTTGAGCTTGTCGTCGACGAGCGGATACAGCGCCCGGGGGTTGAAGCGCAGGATGTAATCGCCGTTGCGCCTGTTCAGTCCAAGCACGCCTTCGTCGGCCAGATTGCGTGCTCGCCGGAACATCAGGACAGTCCGCAGATGCACGGCTGGAGGCTGGAGGCTGGAGGCTGGAGGCTGAAAAGAAACCGGATCGATAGATCCGTTCTACCCCCGGTCCCCAGTCTCCAGCCCCCAGTCTGCTTCACGTCGCTGGAGGCTGGAGGCTGGAGCCAGACAAGAATCCTGACCAACAGCTCCGCTCTACCACCAACCCCCAGCCTCCAACCCCCAGCCGGCTTCACGTCGCGCTCTCCGACGGCGCCAGCGCCTTGAAACGGCGCAACTCCAGCAAACGGTATCCAGTGTAGCGACCCGACAGCAGCGTCAACGCGATCACGAGCAACAGTAGTTCGGGGAATACGAACACGAGATGTTCGAGCCACGCGATTTCCATAACAACGTACGCGACCGCTGCAACCAGCAGGCTGCCCACGCCTTCCTGGAGCGCCTCGGACGCGCCGCGCTCCTCCCAGACGATGGACATGCGCTCGATGGTCATCGAGATGATGACCATCGGGAAGAGCGCTATCGAGAGACCAGGCTGAATGTCGAGCTTCTGACTGAGCACGCTGATGCCGGCCATGAGGATCACGACGACGGTGAGCACGCAGGTGAGACGCGGTACGAGCAGCAGCCGCAGCTTCTCGAGGTAGAAGCGAATCAGCAGGCCGAGCGACACGATGATCGCAAACAGTACGAGGCCCCACAGGAGCCTCGTTTCGCGAAAGGCAAGTGCAACGAGCACCGGCATGAAGGTGCCGAACGTCTTCACGCCGACGAAGTTTCGCAACAGCATGATCACGAGCGCCCCGACAGGGATCATGACCAGCACGCTGTAGACCGCCTGCGTTGCGATCGGCAGGGAGAACAGCGAGAAGTCCATCGAGTGCGATCCGGCCTGTTCGGCGCGCCGCTCGGCGATCACGATCGAGTCGAGCAGATTCTGCTGTACCGCGAGGCTGATGTCGGGACTGGAGCCGCCCTCCACCTCGGCGATGCGCTGGTCGCCGCGCCACCAGATCAGAAAGTCCCGCGGTAGTCCCTGCTCCAGCGTCTTCGGATTGAAATAAAGCCACTGCACGCCGTCATGCACCTCGAGCAGCGGCTCGGCCTCGACGGGCCCTGCCTCGCTGCGCAGCGCAATGCCGTGCGCAACGCGCGCGGGAATTTGCGCCCCCGCCAGCAGTACGGTCGCGAGCTGCGCACGCTCCGTCACGGTGGCGCCGCGCTTGAGAAACAGGCTCACGTAGGGGTCGCTTTCCGCCTGATTGATGTGTCGCAGCAGCTCGGTCGTGAAGCTCGAGACGTCCGCCGACTGGCGACGCACGTCTGCGATCAGACCTTCGAGCGCCGTGCGCGACGGCTCATCGAGCACGGGCGGCGCCGGAAACGGCGGCGTCGTGTCTTCTGCGATGCGTTTGTCATCCCGGTAGATCAGCGCGCGGTAGTACAGGGTTTGCCGCCCGCTCGCCTGTCGCAGCGCCCACTGCGCCTCACGGCCCGCGGGCGCATTGCGCGTCGACAGTCCAAATCCGCGTGAAACGAAGTTTTCATCCAGAATCGCGAAGCCCGGCGTGAGGCCGGGAATCCGCAGCGTCGCCTTGACGGCCGTTGGGCCGGAATCGAACGACAGCGCAGCCTCGACGTTCCAGATCTGCGTCTCCTCCTGCGGGCTCATGGGAAAACCGAGGACGCGGGATTTGTATACGAACAGCGCGATGCTTAGCGCCGCCAGCACCGCGGACAGCACGTAGATGTGTCGATTATTCATTGAATCTGGAGGAGCGCGAATCAAGCCGCAGCTGACGCCATGCGACGTATGGCGTCGAGCGAAAGACAACGCGTTCTTGAGCGGCTGAACCTGTCCATTGGCGCGTGATCTGCATTTGCCGGCCCGGATTCAGGGTGGAGCCGTGGTGTTGCGAGCGAGTGTACAGGCTGTTCGAAAGGGGCCAAGACTAGCGGGTTTGCAGCAGTGCCTCAAACGAACAGCGCCTCGGCGCCGCACGTCACTCGCGCAACAGCTGCGCGGAGTCCTCAGGATCGACCTCGGCCAGGAGATCGATCGGGGACGCGGCGAAGCGCACGCCGGCTGCAACGCCGCTCTGCCGGCGCAGCGCGTCCAGCTCCCATTGACCGTGCTCGACCAGGAGAGCCAGTTCCAGCGCACGTCCCAGCGTCATCGCCAGGCGTCGCGCATTTGACTGGATCTGCATTGCGTCGCTCTGCTGACGCAGCGATTGTCCGGCGTGATCGACGGCCGCGAGCGCTTTCGCGCCGGCCGCTCTCAGGCGCGGGTCGCGAGCGCCTTCCACACACTGCTCCACCCGCGTCCGCAACGCCGGCAACCCGCGCGCCAGCTCCCCTCGCAGCACCGCATCGAGGGACAGAACATTGGTGGTGCCCTCCCAGATCGGGAGCACGTGCGTATCGCGGAGCAGAGTCGGCAAGCCGGTGTCCTCGACATAGCCTGCCCCGCCGAATGCTTCGATGCATTCACTCACCACGGATACCGCCTGTTTCGCCGTCAGCAGCTTGGCGATCGGCGTGATGAGTCGTAACAGCGCCCGCTGCTGGTCGTCGATCTCGCCCGCTTCTAGTCGCCCCATCAGCTCGACCAGCTCGAACGCCAGCAGGAAGGCGCCTCGGGTCTCAGCTTCGAGTCCGGCGAGCGTATCCACGTGCAGCGGCAACTGATCAAGTTGCGCGCCGAACGCCCGGCGCTGTTCCGCATAAGAGCGCGCGAGCATGAGGCCGCGGCGCATGAATGCGACCGACGTGACGCTGTTCCACGTACGTGTGACGACGAGCATGGGCTCGATGTGGCGCGTTCCATTGCGCGCCTCCGACACCAGTTCGGCGCGAGCGCCCTCCAGCGTCAGCTCCGCCGTCGGCACCTTGCGCGTACCGAGTTTGTCCTTGAGGCGTTCGACGCGAATTCCGTTCGCGGCGCCGGATGAATCGCGAGTTTCCACATAAAACATCGCGAGCCCGCCGCCGCCCGGGCCATTGCCCTCGGGGCGCGCCAGCGTCAGGGCCATGTCTGCGGTAATCGCCGACGTAAACCACTTCTTGCCATACAGACGCCAGACGCCCTGTTCCTGCACGGCGCGCGTGAGCGACGCGCCGACGTCAGAGCCGCCGGTCGATTCCGTCATCCACTGACCGCTGGTCCACGCCTGGAGCGGATCGCGACTGATGAGGCGCGGAAGGGCTCGCGCATCAGCGCCTCATTCTGGGCCACGATCAACGTCCGGGCGGCGCCGTCGGTCATCGCGAGCGGACAGGTGTAAACATCCGAGGAGGGATGAAACAGATGGACGGCCGCGAACTGGCGAATGCGCGAGTAGCGGCCGTGAGCGCGCTCGTAGGGAAGTGCGATCAGTCCGGATCGGGCCGCGATTTCTGCGGCGCGTTTCCACAGAGGCGTAACGTCGATGCGATCGATTCGATTGCCCCAGGCGTCCCATTGCGTGAGCTCGGGCTCGTGCAGGCGATCCGAAAGCTGCAGCCCGTAGAGTTCTCCGCCGCAGATTCTTCCGAGCTCCTGGAGATCGGGTTCGACGGCCAGCAACATTTCTGGCGGAAGTTTGCGCTGCAGATATCCGCGCAGGAACGGATCGTCGCGATACGTATCGCCCAGAACCGGCGGTGATTGAATGAAAAAGTTGTTCATGGAACGAGGACCTTCTGATCTACTGCCATCCGAAGGCTCGCAGCTCCGGTACGCCTTGTCCCGCGTGGACGGGATTTCCTTCGGTCATCTTTCGGGCATCTGCATCGTTCGAATGTCAGGGTAGACGGGTAAATCAGAGCTTCCCCACGCTCCGGCCTGAGGCGACCTTGGGAATTTCACCTTGCGTTCCCATGGCGCGCCCCATGAAGAAGCGCTTCGCAAGAGTGCTGCGATCGACCATGGTGAGCCCAAGGCGGCGCGCCCACCCCAGCGCGTCGCTCGACGTGCTGAACAGGCGGTTCAGACCGTCTATCAGGCCAAGCGCGATCGTGTTTTCGCTTTTGCGCCAGCGTTCGTACCTGCGCAACGCCTTCAGTTCTGCAATCGCATCAGCGCGACCGCCCGCTGCGGCTTCCTGAGCGAGCACTTCAATGAGCGCGGCGCAATCCAGCAGCCCCAGATTGACGCCCTGACCGGCGAGGGGGTGCACAGCGTGCGCCGCATCGCCAATGAGCACGAAACGCTCGCGGCAATACGCTCGAGCATGAGTCAGCCGCAACGGAAAGGCGCCGCGCGGTCCCGCGAGTTCAATGCCGCCCAGAACGCCGTCAATTGCGGCGCCGATCTCCGCGCCGGCCGCTTCAGGGGGACATGCGACGAGCTGCTGCGCGTGCTCGGGTCGGGTCGTCCAGACGATCGAGCTGCGACCATCAGCAAGCGGCAGGAAGGCGATGGGGCCTGTCGGCAGAAAGCGTTGCCATGCGGTGCGTTCGTGGGAACGCTCTGTGCGCACATGCGTGACGAACGCGCTTTGACGGTATTCCCAGCCCACGGTCTCGATTCCCGCGAGCCTGCGGCTCGCCGAATCGGCGCCGTCCGAGCCGATCACCAGCGCCGCGGAGATCCTGCGCCCGTCCGCGAGCTCGACAGTCGCCTGCTCCTGGCCGAACTCGAGCTCCGCGAGTTCGCCGCGCAGAACGGTGACTCGCCGGCGAAATGGCGCGCAATCGTACAGCGCCCATTGCACGCGCCGGTTCTCGACGATGTAACCGAGGTTCGGCTCGCTCGATGCGCTCGCCGAAAAATGAATCGATCCCGCAGCGTGCGGCCGCACCTCCGCGTCCCACACTTTCATCTCCGAATAGGCCGAAAGGTGCTGCGGCGGAATCAACGCCCAGGCGTCGACCGCCGTGAGGATCCGCTCCGAGGCGCGCGAGATCGCCGAGACGCGCAGGTCGACGTCGTCGTCAGGCGGCGGCGCTGACGGCGGACGCGCTTCGAGCACAGCGATTCGCAGGTCCGTCGAATTCGCGCGTGGACGCCGCGAGCGCCGCGACGCACGCGCCGACCATGCCGCCGCCGATAACGAGGATATGGAAGTCGGGGCGCATGGTTAAGAAGTGACTACTGACTAGTGACTTGTGAACGGCGAGAACGCGAGTCAGCGAGCGAACAGCGCTGATGGCTCCAACTGGCGAATGACCCCGGGGGCGTGCTCCGAAGGCGTCTTGAACTATTCACCATTCACCATTCACGAGTCACTAACCCTGAATCAGCGGCGCGCCGCGAGCAAGGCGCGGGACCTTGCCGGCCGCGCCAAGTGAAAGCTGTGACAGCGCGTCTTTGGCCATTGGCGTCAGGTCGAATGCGAGCATGCCGAGGCTGCGCACCAGCTTGGCCGGACCAAACGGCTGGATAAACAGGCGCACCAGGCCGTCGGTGAAGCGAACGATGTTCTCACGGTCTGCTTCCCGCCATTCGCGATAGTGCTCGAGCCATAAACCATCGCCCGGATCAAACGCATCACGCTGCTGCGCGCGCCCATCCGCCAACACCTCGGCCAGACTCGCTGCATCGCGCAAACCGAGGTTGAAGCCCTGACCGGCGATCGGGTGCAGCGACTGGGCCGCGTTGCCGACGACGGCGAATCGCGGCGCCACGTGTTCATCGGAGCGCGTGAGCGCCAGCGGATAGAGCTGACGAGCGCCGACGCGGGCGAAGCGACCGAGCCGAAATCCGAATTCCGATTGCAGGCGTGCGAGAAAAGCGTCGTCGGGCAGTTCGGCGATTTCGGATGCACGATCCGGCGCCAGCGTCCAGATCAGTCCAAGGCGGCCTTCGGACATGGGCAACAGAGCGATAGGTCCTGAGGGCGTGAAGCGCTCGTACGCCACGTGGTTGTGAAAACGCTGCGAGAATACGTTCGACACAAGCGCGACCTGGTCGTAGCTCCAGGTGGTCGCGCCGACGCCGGCCGAGTCGCGCAACGTGGAACGTGCGCCGTCGGCGGCCACCGCCAGCCTCGCCTCGATGAATGACGCGCCGGCGTCGGCGCGATCGCACTCGATGCGCTGACGATCGCCTGTGAGCGTCATCCCTTTGACCCGCGCCGGCGCCACGATGAGGACGTCCTCCTCCTGCAAACGTCGCCAGAGCGCTGCGCCCATGACTCGATTGGCGACGACGTAGCCTAACGCGGCGAGCCCCTGCTCTTCTGCGTTGATGCGCGCGAAGCCGAAGCGCCCCTGATCGGAAACATGGATGCGACGAATGGGCGTCGCTTCGCGCTCGATGATCGGCCAGACCCCGACGCCCTCGAAAACGCGGCGGCTGCCATTGGACAGTGCAGTCGTTCGATCGTCGAAGCTCGGCTGATCCGCCGCGCCGAACGGACTCGCTTCGATCAGCGCGACCCTGATGCGCAACTTCGACAACGCCAGCGCGAGGCTGGCGCCCACGAGACCTCCGCCGGCGACGGCGACGTCCACGCAAAGGTGAGGAGCCTCGCTCACTGGTCTGACGGTCACGCCGCCCTCATCCACTTCTCGATGGCGTCAGGCTCCTTGACGAGCGCGCCCGTCAGCACTTCGTTGCCGTCGCGCGTCACCGCCACGTCGTCCTCGATGCGCACTCCAATATTCCACCAGCGCTTGGCGACGCCTTTGGCGCCGGCGGGAATGTAGATTCCGGGTTCGACCGTCATGACCATGCCGGGCTCGAGCACGCGCCACTGATCGCCAATCTTGTAGTCGCCCACGTCGTGCACGTCCATGCCGAGCCAATGACCCGTGCGATGCATGAAGAACTTGCGATACGCGCCGTCGCGAATCAGGCCGGGAACCTTGCCCTTGAGCAGACCAAGTCTGACGAGGCCCTGAGTAATGGCCTTCACTGCGGCGTCGTGCGGCTCATTCCAGTGATTGCCCGGCCGCGTCTTGTCGATTGCGGCGTATTGAGCTTCCAGCACGACCTCGTAGATCGCCCGTTGCTCGGGCTTGAAACGGCCGCCCACCGGAAAGGTGCGCGTAATGTCTGATGCGTACAGCTCATACTCGCAGCCGGCGTCGATCAACAGCAGATCTCCCTCCTTCAGCGCTTCCGAATTCTCGTGATAGTGCAGGATGCACGCGTTCGCCCCGCCGCCGACGATCGGGTGGTAGGACGTGTCGGCGTTGTTGCGCCGGAATTCGTGCAGCAACTCGGCCATCACCTCGTATTCCATCCGTCCCGGACGGGCGAACCGCATGGCGCGCTTGTGCGCCGACACCGCTATGCGCGCGGCCTGACGCATGGCGTCGAGCTCCGGCCCCGATTTGAACAGACGCATGTCGTGCAGCAGATGATCCAGCGCAATGAATTCCTGCGGCGGATGCACGCCTGTGCGCGCCTGCGACTTCAAGCCGTTCACCCAGCCGATCACACGCTGATCGAACTCCTGGTGCACTCCCATGGTGTAGTAGACGCGCTCGCAGTTCTCCATCAGCCCCGGCAGGATGTCGTCGATATCGCTGATCGGGAAAGCGTCGTCCGCGCCGTATTCGCGCGTAGCGCCCTCGGGACCCGCGCGGCGGCCGTCCCACGTCTCCCGTGCGGGGTCACGATCGCGCACAAAGAGCACGTACTCCGCTTGCGCGCGCCCCGGAACCAGCACTGCGACGGCTTCAGGCTCGGCGAATCCCGTGAGATAGAAAAAATCGCTGTCCGGCCGATAGTGATAGAGGACGTCGTTGTTGCGCGACTTCTCGGGTACGGCGGGCAGGATAGCGATGCCGCCCTTCCCCATCATTTTCATGAGCCGTCGGCGGCGGCGAGCGAATTCGTCTTTGCGCATGCGGCCTTGCTGGTTTCGACTAGTTCAGACGCGGGTCGTCGCGGTCCTGCTGCGAGTCATCGTGCACGTCAGCGGAGGACTCGGTGTTACGGGTCTCGGCGAGCTCATCGTGAATGAGCTGCACGCCCGCGCGCACGTACTCGACGACTTCCGTATAAGCTTCTTCTTCCTCTTGGCCGCTTTCGCCGGCGTCCACCGTTGCGCGACCGATATGCGTCAGGTCGCGCAGAATCTCCTCCACGTTAGGGGGCAGGTCGCTCGCATTGCGCGGCCCGCCGGAGCCGAAACCATACAGGAATCCCTGACACCACTGCGACAGCGCGGCTGCACGTCGCTCGAGCGTCGCCTCGTCGTCAGGGAGCAGGGGCTCGAACTCCATCTGATCGCCGCGGAGCGCATTGAGCGTATCGGTGAACAGCAGATTGAGCACGCGGCGATCTCCCTCGCTCGCATCGTCGACGTCGGGGATGATCTCGTCGAGCCAACGGCCGAGCGGATAATGCAACGTCGTGCACAGCGCACCGCACAAGCAGCCATGCCCCTCGGCCGCGGGGATGGTTGCGCTCAGCGTCTCGAGCACTCGCGCGATTTCAGGAAAGGTGACCTGGAACATTGCCGCTTATGTTAGCACTCGGGCGCGGTCGTCCCCCACGGGACACGTTTGACCCCCTCACGGGGCTGCCCCCATAATCGGTCGCATGAACGAACCGCAGACCAAAGCATCGGTGGAGCTGGAGCTGAAGCAGCTCGAAAGACGCATCGATGAGCTGGTGGCGATGCTCGCGCAGGTGCAGGAAGAGAACCGCGCACTGCGACAGCGACAGGATTCGATGATGACTGAACGCGCAACGCTGCTGCAGAAGAACGAGCAGGTGCGGGCGCGCGTTGAGGCGATGATCGGCCGGCTCAAGGCGATGGAGCACAGTGCATGACGGATCGCATGGTTCGGGTCAGCGTCCGGATCCTCGAGAAGGAATACCAGGTCGCGTGTCTGCCCGAAGAGCGATCCGAGCTGCTCGATTCCGCCGAGCATCTCAATACGAAAATGCGTGAGATCCGCGACTCCGGCAACATCGTCGGACTCGATCGCATCGCGGTGATGGCTGCATTGAATCTCGCCCATGAATTGCTCAAGGTGCGCGGCCGCGGCGCGGTGATCGACGCCGACGTCGGTCAGCGGGTTCGACAGTTGCGCGAACGGGTGGAAACGGCGCTCAACAGAGGACAGCAACTGGAGCTGTGACCCTCATGAGACGGCCGCTTTCGAACTTTTCGTCGCGGCCGTTCGTTAGCTCCGTAACGGCGGCCGACGATCAGTCGGCTCGCCGGGCATCGGTCAGGGATTTGTTATGGCGCCGCCTGCGGTGTTCGACATGTGTCGGGTTACCTCTCGACCCTAACGTAAACACCCCAGGGATTCGGACTCGCGGTAGCGGTGTGCATGTCCGTCCTGTACGGGAAGCCTTAGCTATCGCGGCTGCGTCCCACTTATTGCTCCGTGTCGAGAGCAATGGCTCATGACGGCACAGGCGGGCGGCGCCGCCCCTTCCGCAAATGAAGGCGCCGGCGGATCGCGATCAGTTGCGCCGCGAAATGCGGGCGCGGCGCCGCGCGCTCACTGACGAGGAGCTTCGACGCACCGCCCGCCAACTCGCCCGGGTCGCCGATCGACATCTCCTCCTGCGACCCGGCCGTCACATCGCTTTCTACTTCCGTCATGGCGCCGAGGCCGACCCGGTGCGGCTCATGGAGTTGGCGCACAACCGTGGCTGCGTCCTGTACGTACCGGTCATCACAAGCTATCGCTCGAACCGCATGACGTTTCAGCGGTACGAACCAGGCGAGCGGCTGCGTGCGAACCGCTACGGCATCAAGGAGCCGGAGTTGACGGGCGGCCGGGTTGCGGTGCGGCGTCTCGACCTTGTGTTCACCCCCCTGCTTGCCTTTGATCTGCTGGGACGACGCCTCGGCAGCGGCGCGGGTTTCTACGATCGGAGCCTGCACCACCTGCGAGCGAATCGGACATGGCGTCGACCCCGCCTGATCGGCGTCGGATTTGAATTTCAGCGCGTTCATGATGAGCTTTGTCCCGCGCTGTGGGACGTGCCTGTTGATGCGGTGCTGACCGAGAAGACCCTGTACCGGACGCGCAATGCGTTAAAGGCGTGATATGAACTACTGGCTCATGAAGTCGGAGCCCTCGACGTTCGGCGTCGACGATCTCGCGCGCGCGAAGAACCGTACGACGGCATGGGACGGCGTTCGCAACTACCAGGCGCGCAACTTCATCCGCTCCATGAAGAAAGGCGACCTCGCGTTCTTCTATCACTCGAGTTGCGACGTACCGGGCGTCGCGGGGATAGTGAGCGTCGAGCGTGAGGCGTATCCCGATCCGACGGCGTTCGATTCCTCACATCACCACTACGACGCCGACAGCGATCCGGCCGATCCTCGCTGGTTCATGGTCGACGTGAAGCTCGTCAAGAGATTCGACAGCGTCATCACGCTCGAGGAATTGAAGTCGCACGGCGCTGGCAAGCTGAAGAACATGATCGTCCTGAAGCGCGGTAATCGACTTTCGATCACGCCAGTCACGAAGGCGGAATGGGAGTTCATCGCTGCACTCGCATCGCGATGACGAGTCTTCCGATGCATCTCGACGAGTCATCGCCGCGTGACTTGATTCGGAACTCGCGTAACAAATTCGCATACACCCCTTGCTTGCTATTTTCAATTTATGTATATACTGCGCCCGGACTAACTCGACATGGAGATTGATAATCATGGCAACTAAGGCAAAGAAATCATCCAAGAAGAAGGGTGGCAAGAAGAAGGCCGCCAAGAAGAAGTAGAATTCTTCTGGTTGATCCGATGAAGACTGTGCCCGCGAAAGCGGGCACAGTCGTTTCCGGGGCTGGAAAAACAGGCCTTTCACGCGCTAACTACGGCAGGGAGAACGAATGAACTCCGATCGCAAGAAGCAGCTCGCCGCAGGAGCGGCGCTCGAATATGTGATCGAGGACCAGTTCATCGGCATCGGCACAGGCTCGACGGTGAACCTCTTCATCGACGCCATGGCTGCGCGGAAGTTGCGCATTCGAGGCGCCGTTTCGAGTTCCGAGGCCTCCACCGCGAGGTTGAAGAAGCATGGGTATGAGGTCGTCGACCTCAATACGACCGGCGACCTCGATGTCTACGTCGACGGCGCCGATGAAGCAGACGGTCATCTGCGCCTCATCAAAGGCGGCGGCGCCGCACTCACCCGCGAGAAGATCGTCGCGGCGGCCTCACGAAGGTTCGTATGCGTCGTGGACGATACAAAGCTGGTCCACGTGCTCGGCAAGTTTCCGCTGCCCGTGGAAGTGATCCCGATGGCCCGATCTTACGTCGCCCGCGAGCTGGTCAGGCTCGGCGGCCACCCCGTCTACCGCGAAGGCGTCGTGACCGACAACGGCAACCAGATCCTCGATGTTCATGCACTGCACATCGTCGATCCCGTGTCGCTCGAAGAGACCATCAATCAGATCGCGGGCGTGGTCACGGTAGGATTGTTCGCGAGGCGACCAGCCAATGTGCTGATCGTCGGATCGGAGGACGGGGTGAGGACGCTGAAGGGCGCTGACTAGGCCAGGACAGCCATAGTCCGAAGAGCGGCGGAGCGCTTCACTCCTCGTACCGCCCTGGCGATCGCCAGGCAACCTCGCCGAGCAAACCCCGGGGCCGGAGTTGATGTGGCGCCCCAATCGGTTCGGTGATCAGTCTCGGTCCCGATGCACTAGTCCCGCATAGACCTGCACCGGATCTGCGTCAGCCTCGAGTGCGGCCAACCTCCTCCACGGACATGATCGGCATACTCCGCGGACCAGCCGCGCCGGCATTGCGATCGACCGTCCGGAAAGCGAACGCAGCGGCGCGCCCCTCCTTCCTTCCTCCTCCTCGGCGAATCGAAACCCTTCAAGATCGGAACGACTCTGCGTGGTGTTGGTAGCGATGATCCCATCGACGTCAGGCGCGCGGATCAGATGCGCGATCGAAGCGAGTTCATCGTCCGGGAGGTGTGGTGAGAGTTTGACGAACAACGGCAGGCGTCGATCGCGTCCGCAGAGAGTGCGACGACGTGCGCTCGTTCCGGCTCCAGAGTGAACAAACGGGCGTCGAGGAACGGGACAGAGATCCAGCG
This sequence comes from uncultured Gammaproteobacteria bacterium, assembly GCA_963723505.1. Taxonomy (GTDB): domain Bacteria; phylum Pseudomonadota; class Gammaproteobacteria; order Steroidobacterales; family Steroidobacteraceae; genus Steroidobacter. Next base: position 500,267 of record CAVRQU010000001.1, on the reverse strand, counting down.
AAAGGGTGAGATCGATCAGCCGTGGTCCAATGGTGCTCCCGCGAACGCCGGAATGGGCGCTGGCGAATTTTCACCCGGCGCATCGCTGCCGCGATGCCCAGCCCTCGCGCAAGCGCTCGGGCGTTCGTCAGGTGTGACTGCACGTTAAGTGCAGTCGCCGAAGAGACCCTCGCTCACCCATGTACCTCGCCCTTCGGGCAGCCTGGAAGTCTGCGCACATCGGCTGCCCTGCCGATGTGTGTCGAACCTGGGAACCTAGGTTCGCGGCCTGGTCCCGACCAAAATGAAAGATGGGGCTGGGGGACTAGGATGATTCCGTGCATCCATGCACTCCACCCCGCTGGGGCCATCGAACGATTCGCGTGAATCGCTCGATGTTCAAGTTCGCTCCCGGCGAACTTAGTCGAACCTAGGACTCCTAGGTTCTCGATCCTAGTCCCGGGGCCAAAACGACAAGGCCCGCTCTAAGCGGGCCTATCGTTTTGGCTGGGGGACTAGGATTCGAACCTAGGTTGACGGAGTCAGAGTCCGTAGTCCTACCACTAGACGATCCCCCAAAATCTATCTGACTTCGAAACGCTTTGCGCGGCGGGGGGACTAGGATTACTCCGCACATCCATGTGCTCCGCCCTTCCGGGCCGATCGCGACGCGATCATAAATCTCACTTCGCGATCGCTCAAAATCGCTCCCGGCGATTTTGTCGAACCCAGGTTGACGGAGTCAGAGTCCGTAGTCCTACCGCCAGACGATCCCCAAGAAGAAGTGGCTAGTGACAGGTGACTCGTGAATAGTCAGAAAGTCGCTGCTGCTCCTGTCCGGGTCACGAGCCGCCGATATCAGCGCTTCGAGAACTGCGTTCCGCGGCGAGCCTTGCGGAAGCCGACCTTCTTGCGCTCAACCTCGCGCGCGTCGCGCGTCACATAGCCGGCATCGCGCAGCGGCTTGCGCAGCGTCTCGTCGTATTCGATCAGAGCGCGCGTCAGACCGTGGCGGATCGCGCCTGCCTGCCCGGTGGTGCCGCCGCCCTTCACAGTCACATCGACATCGAAGTTCTTGTCCAGGCTCACGGCTTCGAGGGGTTGACGCACGATCATGCGTGCAGTCTTGCGCCCGAAGAATTCATCGAGCGAACGCTCGTTGATGCGGATGTTGCCGCTGCCCTTGCGCAGAAACACGCGGGCCGTTGAGGTCTTGCGTCGGCCGGTGCCGTAGTTGGTCGAAGTCGCCATGATATGACTGTGCCTGTAGTCCGGATCAGATCTCGAGTGCCTTCGGCTGCTGGGCCGCATGCGGATGCTCTGCGCCCGGGAACACGTGCAGTTTCTTGAACATCTTGCGGCCAAGCGGATTCTTGGGAAGCATCCCCTTCACGGCGAACTGGATGGCCCGCTCGGGATGCTCGTCGAGGAGTTTCTCAAGGCTTGTCGTCTTGAGATTGCCGAGGTAGCCAGTGTGATGGTGATAGAACTTGTCCGTCATCTTCCGCCCGGTGACGCGAACCTTGCCCGCATTGATGATCACGATGTGATCGCCAGTGTCCACGTTCGGTGTATAGGCGGCTTTGTGCTTGCCGCGCAGACGAGACGCCACCTGCGACGCCAGACGGCCGAGAGTCTTGTCGGTCGCGTCGACAACGTACCAATCACGACGCACCGTAGCCGCATTGGCGAAAACGGTTCTCATTGAAATCTCCGGGAAAAATTCCGCCCGGGGGGCGAAAAGGCCGGCAAGTCTAAAGGACGACCCCTGTCATTGCAAACCATTGATCGCCCTATTCCGGCAATGCCTCAAGACGGGCGCACCTGCCAGCCAGACCCGAACCTGTCCGGCGACGGTGCACATATATAATGTGCTGAATGGATCCAGGCAGCGCTCCGACCGTCCCCGCCTCCGGCCGCCGCTTTGGCCTGCTCGACAGGCTGATCAGCCCGGTCGATCAGGCCCTCCGGACTTTGTCGGGCGTTTATGACACGGCGCGCCCTTATCCCGCGGAGGGAATTCCTGAAACCGTCGTCCAGCCGCAGGATCGCCGCCGCGCGGGGGCGCTGATGCGGGTCAACCATTCCGGCGAGGTGGCCGCTCAGGCGCTGTATCAGGGACAGGCGTTCTCCGCGGGCGCCACGGCGACCAGACAAGCGCTCAGAGAAGCTGCGCGAGAAGAGACGGATCACCTCGCGTGGTGCTCCGCGCGCCTCGGTGAACTGGGGGCGCGAACGAGCTTGCTGAACCCCATCTGGTATGCAGGCTCCTTCGCTATCGGCGCCCTCGCCGGAGTCGCGGGCGACCGCACCAGTCTCGGGTTCGTGGCGGAAACCGAGCGGCAGGTCGTCGAGCATCTCGAGGGCCACTTACATCGGCTGCCGGAGAGCGACGCCCGCACGCGCGCCATCATCACCCAGATGAGCGCCGATGAGGAGCGCCACGGACACAACGCGTTGCTCGCGGGCGGCCGTGAACTGCCGGCGCTGGCGCGCGTGATGATGAAACTCACTGCACGCGTCATGACGCGCACCGCCTATTGGCTTTAGAGGAGCGCCGTCAGCAGAACAGTTTCAGTCGGCGCCTCATCGAGTCACCGTCGATTGAATGCTTGCGGTAGAGGCGCTTTCCTGTATTAAAAGGCGCGCAAGACAATGACATTGCACGTTTTTGCAAAAGTCCCGACTTAACACGCATAACGCCGCGAGGCGATCCAGGGGTGAGTATGGAAGAGGGCGCAAGGCCACTGAGCGACATTCCGGCGATCAACCGGTTCCTGAGCTACTGCCGGATTCGCACGGCGCCCTCAAAGACCGTCATCATTCACGCGGGCGATCTTCCCGACGTCCTGTACTACATCGTGAGTGGTTCGGTTGAGGTGATGATCGAGGACGAGGAAGGCAACGAAATGGTCCTCGCCTATCTCAATAAGGGCCAGTTTTTCGGCGAGATGGGGTTGTTCTACGAGCAACCGACGCGTAGCGCCTGGGTGCGGACCCGGCAGCAGTGCGAACTCGCCGAAATGACGTATCCGCGCTTCCGACAGCTCGCCAGCGAGAGTCCGGGACTGGTCTTCGAACTCGCGACGCAGCTCGCCACGCGCCTGGATCGCACGAATCGCAAGCTTGGCGATCTCGCCTTCGTGGACGTCACCGGCCGCGTCGCCCACGCGATCATGGATCTGTGCAGCGAACCCGACGCTATGACGCATCCGGAAGGCATGCAGATCAAGGTCAGCCGACAGGAGTTGTCGCGCCTTGTCGGATGCTCGCGCGAGATGGCCGGTCGCGTGCTGAAGGTGCTGGAAGACCAGGGCCTGCTGCGCGCCACGGGCAAGACGATCGTGGTCTTCGGCGCACGTCCGAAGATGAAGACGAAGCCGCCGCTCGCCGCCGCGGCGAGCCGCGTTGCTCCTCAGAGCCGTCGCGAGGAAGACGACGACGAGGACGACGATTTCGACGACGACGAGGATTGAGTGCTGACGTGATTCGTGAATCGTGAGTAGTCGGAACAGGCTACCTCTTGCGACTCACGACTCACAACTCACGATTCACGACTGGCCTTCGCGATTTCGGCGCGCATCGCCGCAATCGTCGCCTTGTAATCCTTCGAGCCGAAAATCGCTGAGCCCGCCACGAACGTGTCGGCGCCGGCGCGGGCGATCTCACCGATATTGTCCGTCTTTACGCCGCCGTCGATTTCCAGGCGAATCTCGCGCCCGCTGGCGCGAATCATGTCCTGGGCGGCTCTCAGCTTGGGCAGCGCCGACCGGATGAACTTCTGTCCGCCGAACCCCGGATTGACGGACATCAGCAGAACCATATCGACCTTGTCGATGACGTGATTCAGCCAGATGAGGGGCGTCGCCGGGTTGAAAACCAGGCCCGGCCGACACCCGTGCTCGCGGATCAGTTCAAGCGTGCGATCGACGTGGTCGCTCGCCTCCGGATGAAACGTGATCCACGTGGCGCCCGCCTTGGCGAAATCCGGCACGATGCGATCGACGGGCTTCACCATGAGATGCACGTCGATCGGCGCCTTCACGCCGTGGTTGCGCAGCGCCTCGCAAACCAGGGGCCCGATCGTCAGGTTGGGCACGTAGTGGTTGTCCATCACGTCGAAGTGAATCGAATCGGCGCCGGCGTCGAGCACGGCGCTCACCTCTTCGCCGAGGCGAGCGAAGTCTGCCGAAAGGATTGAGGGGGCTATCCACGGGGTAGGCATAGCGGGTCACACCTGGTTGACGGTTGACGGTTGACGGTTGACGGCCAGAAACCGTTCCCACTTGATCGCACGGTCAACGCCCAACGGTCAACGGTCAACTGGCCTCACCGCATCCCCCGGGCTTCGCGCAGGACCTCATAGGCTGCGCGGATCTGGCGGGTCTTCTCTGCGGCCAGCTGCATCATCGATTCGGGCAGGCCTTTCGCGTGCAGCTTGTCCGGATGATTCTGGTTCATGAGGCGACGATACGCCTTCGTCACCTCGCCGTCTGATGCGCTGCGCGCGACGCCCAGAACCTCATACGCTTCTGCGACGTGATCCACTGCCGCGGACGCGCCCGTCTGATGCGCAGCTTGCTGCATCCGAAGCAACGCTTCCATCTGCACTACTTCATAGGCAGATACCCCAAGCGCCGAGCAGACGCGCGCAAGCACGCCCCGCCCCGCCTGATTGAGGCTTCCGCCCCAGAGCGCCGTCTGCAACTGGATCTGCACAAACATGCGGCACAGGTCGGTGCGACGGCCGCACAAACGGCGCAACTCCTGCAGCGTTGCTTCGAGCGGGAAGTCGCGACGCTTGCCCTGTGTAAACAAATCCATCGCAAGACGAATTTCGCGCTCGCCCAGCCGAAACTCGCTCATGATCGCCCGCGCGGCGCGGATCTCGTCTTCCGATACCCGACCGTCCGCCTTCGCCAGATGGCCCATCACCAGGAAAACGCTGCGGAAATACGCTTCCTGTACGTCCATCGAGCCTGCAGTCGCGCTCTCGCCGGCGGCAGTCCAGTTATCCCCGGCCTGAACGTCGAACAGATGGCCGATGAAGGCCCCGAACAGCGCACCGACCGGTCCGGCTGCAAACACGCCGATAAGTGCGCCCAGCGCCTTGCCCTGCCACATCATCGGATGAGCGCTTCTGAATTGAGTCGAGGCGAAAAGGCCCGCAGCGTCGGTAAGTCTTGTCTTGCCGGCATCCTCATTCTCTGGGTTTGAAACCTGCGAAGCGCCGGCGAGCGCTGCTGGTCTTGAAGCCCCAGACACCCGCTGCGACAATCGCCGCGGCGCGTATGGTATCAGCGCCGCCGCACCGATCGTCCCCTCCTTCCGGAAACGCCGCACGAGCGCTGCATGTCACAGACCCAGCTGTCCGCTCCCATGCTCGAGTCACGTCTGGCGACGCTCAGGCGCATTCATCAGGGCAAGGTGCGCGACATCTACGAGATCGACGCTGAGCATATGCTGATTGTGACGACGGACCGGCTCAGCGCGTTCGATGTCGTCCTGCCGGACCCGATTCCGGGTAAAGGCAGCGTGCTGACGCGGATCTCAAGGTTCTGGTTCGATCGGACGAAACACATCGTACCCAACCATCTGACGGCGTACCCGCTTGAGCGCGCCGTGCCGAACGCCGATGAGCGCAGGCCGCTGGTCGATCGCAGCATGGTGGTGAAGCGACTGCGAGCGCTGCCGATAGAAGCGGTGGTGCGCGGCTATCTGATCGGCTCCGGCTGGAAGGACTACCAGCAAAGCGGCGGCGTCTGCGGCATTTCGTTGCCGGCTGGGCTGAAACTGGCGGACCGCCTGCCCGAACCAATTTTCACGCCCGCGACCAAGGCCGAACTCGGCGCGCACGATGAAAACATACCCTATGAGCGCGTCGTGACGCTTGTCGGTCGCGGCCTCGCCGAGCAGGTGCGCGCAACCGCGCTTGCGCTCTATCGCTTTGCGGCGGAGCATGCATTGGCGCGCGGCATCATCATCGCCGACACCAAGTTCGAGTTTGGCGTGGACGAAGCCGGTCATCTCACTCTCATCGACGAGGCCCTCACGCCGGACTCGTCCCGGTTCTGGCCGATTGACGCTTATCGACCCGGAGTGAGCCCTCCGAGCTTCGACAAGCAGTTCGTGCGCGACTATCTGGAGACCCTCGACTGGAACAAGCGGGCGCCGGGTCCGAGCCTGCCGCCGGAAATCATCGAACGGACCAGTGCAAAATACGCCGAAGCGCTGCGCCGACTGACGAGCTGAGGCGGCCCGCGATCCCACCATGCCGCGGACCATTGCGCTCATTTACCTCGCGTTTGGAGCGCTCTGGATCTTCTTCACCGACCGACTGCTGATCTGGCTCCGTGTCCCGCCTGATCGCGTTCTGCAACTGCAGACGTCGAAAGGCTGGCTTTTCGTCCTGGGCTCCGCAGTGCTGCTGTTCGTCTTGCTGCGTCGATACCAGCGTCGTGGCGAGGCGGCGATGGCCGCGCTGGTGGAGTCGCAGAACGAAGTGCGCCGTATGAACGCCGAACTGGAGCAGCGGGTCGCTGAGCGCACGCGCCAGCTGGAAAGCGCGAATCGAGAACTCGAGTCGTTCGCGTACGCGGTTTCGCATGACCTGCGCGCGCCGCTGCGCAGCCTGTCCGGCTTCAGCCAGATTCTCTGTGAGTCCTCGCCGGCTGGCCTCGATGACAAGTCGAAGCATTATCTGCAGCGCATCCAGGATGCGAGCCAGCGCATGTCGAGCCTGATCGAGGACTTGCTGGGCCTGTCGCGCATCAGTCGCGCTGAGCTGCTCGCGCGTCCAGTCAGCCTGACGCAGATCTGTCTGGACGCCGCCGCAGCCCTGCGAAAGGCGTTTCCCGAACACCTCGTACAACTTGAGACGGCGCCGGACCTGAACGTCAACGGCGACGCCCGTCTGCTGCGCATCGCAATGGACAATCTGCTGAGCAACGCATGGAAGTACACGGCGCAGGCCGCGCAGCCGCACGTCGCCATGGGGGTTCAGTCGGGCGAGCATGGACCGGTGTACTTCGTGCGAGACAACGGCGTCGGCTTCGATATGGCTTACGCGGGCAAACTCTTCACGCCGTTTCAGCGACTGCATGCGCAGTCGGAGTTCGCCGGCAGCGGCATCGGCCTCGTGATCGTACAGCGCATTCTCTCCCGACATGGGGGTCGCATCTGGGCGGAGGCGGCGCCGGGCAAGGGCGCAACGTTCTATTTCACTTTGCCGGATCAGAAGTGAATCGCGATTCGTGAGTAGTCCGAAAGTCACGGCTCAAAGCGACGTCGGCGCCAGTCCTCGTCAGCAGTCAGTTTCGTCTGGTCTTCTGCCACGCGCTGAAGCAGCGATGCAGCGCTTCGACGCCGTCGGTGAGCGCGGCAGGTCCGGGCTGCAAGATCACCGACGATTTGATCTCAAAGAGCTGCTCGTGCGCCACTGCAGGAATGGCGCGCCAACCGGGACGCGCCGCAACGGCCGCCGCCTGAAACTTCTTGCCGCACCAGGACCCCAGAATGATGTGCGGCGAACGGCGCACGACCTCGTCCGCGTCTGCAATGATGCGGTTTTTCGCGAGCGCTTGCTGCGCCTGGTCGGCGAAGCAATCCTCGCCGCCGGCGATCCCGATCAGCTCCGACACCCAACGGATGCAGGAGATCATCGGGTCGTCCCATTCCTCGAAGTAGACGCGCGGCCGCGCTTCGAACTGAGCGGCCGAGGCGCGGATGCGCGCGAGATTCTGCTCGAGCCGCTCGCACAGTACGGCCGCCTTGCGTTCGCAACCGATCAGCCCCCCGAGCGTGCGGATCATGCGGAAAATCCCTGCGACGTCGCGATGATTGAAAACGTGGACGGCAAGGCCGCGACGGATCAGGTCGGCGGCGATGTCGGCCTGCAAGTCGGAGAATCCCAGCACGAGATCGGGCTGCAGCTCGCAGATACGTTCGATCTTCGCGCTGGTGAATGCGGACACCTTGGGCTTCTCCCGGCGGGCGCGCGGCGGGCGCACTGTAAATCCCGATATGCCGGCGATGCGCCAGTCTTCTTCAAGCAGGTACAGCGTCTCGGTCGTCTCCTCCGTGAGGCAGACGATGCGCTGTGCAAAGGAAGCAGCGGCCATGACGCTCTCCGATCTATCGGCATCCGAACCCACACGACGCCGTCCGCCTGCCTCGTCCTGCGAGGGAGCGGGGCGCCATCTTGCCGGCGTCGAGCACGCGTGTCAGGCTCGATGCGCATGCTCGCCTCGCTACATACGCGGCTGGAACAGTGGTTGTTCGAGCCGCCCGAATCGCTCATCGGCAAGCCGCTGTGGACCGTAGCGCACATTCTGCGTTACCCGTATGCGTTGTCGCGCGATATTCTCCGGGACGACGACCTCACCATGCGAGCGATGAGCCTCGTCTACACGACGCTCCTGTCCATCGTCCCGCTGTTCGCGCTCTCGTTTTCGGTGCTGAAAGGTCTCGGCTATCACCGTGATCTCGAGCCCGTGCTCTATAACTTTCTCGAACCGCTTGGCGATCGCGCATATGAGCTGACAGACCAGTTCATGGGGTTCGTCGACAACGTACGCAGCGGCGTACTCGGATCGATCGGTCTGATCTTCCTGCTCTACACCGTCATATCGATGGTGCAGAAGGTCGAGGAGAGCTTCAACTTCGTGTGGCGCGTCGAGCAGCCGCGCAGCTTTGGCCGCCGGTTCAGCGAATATCTGAGCGTCATGGTCGTCGGCCCCGCCCTCATCGTCGCAGCCTTCGGGCTCATTGCGGCCTTCGCGAACACCTCGGCGATCAAGGCGATCTCACAGTACGAACCGTTCGGCACGGGTTTGGTGATGTTCGGCCGGCTGACGCCGTACATCCTGGTGACGGGCGTTTTCACGTTCATGTACGCCTTCATTCCCAACACCAGAGTGCGGCTGCGGGCGGCGCTGGCGGGAGGCGTGTTCGGCGGCGTGCTGTGGGCCGCGAGCGGCGCGCTGTTCGCCCGTTTCGTGACCGGCGCCAGTCCGACGATGGTGATCTACGCAGGCTTCGCCATCGTCATCGCGGCGCTGATCTGGCTGTACATTTCCTGGCTGATTCTGCTGGTCGGCGCACAACTCGCCTTCTATATCCAGAATCCGCAGTATTTGCGCCCCGGCCGCGGCGAGATCCGGCTCAGTTCGAGTCTGCGCGAACTCGCTGCGCTGTCGATCATGTACCTCGTTGTCAACGACTATCGGGATGCAAAACACCGCTGGACGACCAACAGTCTCGCGGATCGTCTCGGTCTGCCAGGCGCCGCGCTCGGCCCGATAGTCAGCGCACTGGAAAATCGAAAACTGCTGCTGCTCGTCGAGGACGACACCTGGGTGCCGGCCCGCGATCCGGACTCGATCGACCTCGCCGAGGTGCTGGACGCCGTTCGGCAAGACACAGCGGGATGTCGGCTCGGGCGGATTCGCGACGTCGCACCGGCAGTGGAGGCAGCGCGCAAAGCAGAGCACGCTCTCAAGGAAAGCCTGAACGGCAGAACGGTGAAGGATCTCGTGAAAGAGAAGACGTGAGGGCGTGAGGACGAAAGGACGCCCACAAGCCTTGCGTCCTCACGTCTTCACGAATCCTCACTCCCCGGCGATCGTCATCCTCTCGACCAGCACCGAGCCGGTGCGTATACCGCCGCGCGTGTCCACATCGTTGCCCAGCGCGACGATCTCCCGATAGATCTCCCGGAGATTGCCCGCGATCGTGATCTCATGGACCGGATAGGCGATTTGGCCGCGCTCAACCCAGAAACCGGCGGCGCCGCGCGAGTAGTCGCCGGTGACTCCGTTCACGCCCTGCCCCATCAGTTCGGTGACGACGAGACCGCGATCCATTCTCCGCAGGAGTCCGTCGAAGTCGTCTGAGCCGCGTGCAACGATGAGGTTGTGCACGCCGCCGGCGTTGCCTGTGGTCGTCAATCCAAGCTTGCGCGCGGAATAGGTGCTCAACACATATCCGGTCAGCACGCCCTGGTCGATCAGCTCGCGATCGTGGGTTGCAACGCCTTCGCTGTCGAACGGCGTACTACCGAGCCCCTTCCGGATATGCGGCCGCTCGGAGATGGTCAGCCACGAAGGGAAGATCTGCTGACCTGCAGCGTCGAGGAGAAAGGACGCCTTGCGATACTGACTGCCGCCGCGAATGGCGCCGAGAAGATGCCCAAAGAGACCACGCGCGAGTTCGGGCGCAAACAACACGGGCGCCGTCGTCGTCGCGAGCTTCCGGGCGTTGAGTCGCCGCAACGCGCGCTCCGCCGCACGCTTGCCGATGCTGTCGCCGTCCTCGAGTTCGCGCCAGTCGCGCACGGAGCTGTACCAGTAGTCGCGCTGCATCTCGCCGTTTTCCTGTGCGAGGACGACGCAGCTCAGACTGTGGAGACTGCTCGGGAAGCCGCCGAGAAAGCCAAGCGAATTGCCGAAGACGCGCAGGCCCTGGTGACTGGACAACGTCGCGCCTTCGGAGTTGCCGATCCGCTTGTCGACCGCCAGCGCCGACGCCTCACAGGCGACCGCGAGGTCGCGCGCCGCATCCGGTTCGATCGGCCAGGGATGATGCAGATCGAGGTCCGGAATATCGCGTGCAACCGTATCCGGATCGGGCAAGCCGGCGCAGTCGTCCTCCGCCGTGAAACCGGCGATGCTGAACGCTTTCGCAACGGTGTCGCGAATCGCGCTGGCGGCGAGATCTCCCGTGCTGGCTGAGCCCTTGCGTTTGCCGCGATAGACGGTGACCCCCATGCCGCGGTCTCGCTGGTATTCGAGCGTCTCGACCTCGCCCAGTCGCGCCGTAACCGAAATTCCGGTGTCGACGCTCACGCCGACTTCGGACTCGGTTGCGCCGAGCTGTTTCGCCTCGTCGATCGCGAGCGAGACGAGCGCCTGCAGGTCAGCCTGCGAGTGACTGAGCTGGTTCGACGCGACGCCGGCGGTGAGTTGCGACATGGGCCGATTCTATCAGCACCGGAAGCGTGGACCGGCGTCGTTTCCGGCGACGGCTTGCGCCAGAGGAATCCCACACGCATGCTAACGGGCTGTTGAAAAAGTCCTTCCATGGACTTTTCCAACATCGCTTGCGAAAAGTGTGATTTTCGCTGCGCTCCCGAAATCAGGCACACAAATCGTGCATGACTTCGCCGGGCCATCCGTGGCCCGGGATACAGGAGCGCTGAAAGCGTTTTTCAACACCCTGCCAACGAACGCCGCATCAATCGAGGCAGCACGCCCGACATGTCCGAAATTCCCGAACGCCCCAGCAAGAGCGAACTCAAGCGGCGCAGCAGCGAACTGCAGGACCTTGGCGAGGCGTTGATCGACCTGCCGGACGCCGAGCTCGCCGCACTTCCCCTGCCGGACCAGTTGCGCGACGCGGTGCTGCTGGCGCGGCGCATTACCAAGCACGGCGGCCTGTATCGCCAGAAGCAATACATCGGCAAGCTGATGCGCAAGATCGACGTCGAACCGATACGCGCCGCGCTCGACGCAAGGCGCGATCGTGAACGCGCCGAGGCGCTGCGGTTTCGACGCGTCGAACAGTGGCGCGATCGGCTGCTCACCGAAGGGTTGCCCGCCCTGGAACGCTTGCAAGCCGAGATCCCGGGCGTAGACGCCGAAGGACTCGCGGCACTCCTCGAGCGAGCGCGCAGCGAACGAGAGAGGGACGCGCCGCCGCGCGCGGCGCGCGAACTCTTCAAAGCGCTGCGCACAGCCCTCGATGTGTGACAGGTTTCGCGTTGTCCGTTGTCAGTTGCCCGGTTGACCGAGGACGTGCAGTTCCCTGGAGTCTGTTCTGCGCACAACGCGCAACGGAGAACGGGCGGCGCGCTGGTCCGGCGATCAGACTCGCGCCTTGCTACAATCTCTGCATGAAAACGCTGGTCGGCATCATCATGGGGTCGAAGTCGGACTGGGAGACCCTGAAATCTGCTGCGGAGACGCTGGAGCGACTTGGCGTTGCGTACGAATGTCGCGTCGTATCGGCGCACCGCACGCCGGACCTCCTCTTCGAATATGCGGCCAGCGCTCGCAGCCGCGGCCTTGAAGTGATCATCGCCGGCGCCGGCGGCGCCGCCCACCTGCCGGGAATGACGGCGTCGAAGACAAGTCTCCCGGTGCTCGGCGTGCCCGTGCAATCGAAGACGCTGAGCGGCATGGATTCGTTGCTGTCGATCGTACAGATGCCGGCGGGAATTCCCGTCGGCACGCTGGCGATCGGCGCTGCAGGCGCAACGAACGCTGCGCTGCTGGCGGCGTCGATCCTGGCTAACAAATACGAGGACGTGCGCGCGGGGCTCGAAAAATTCCGCGCTGAGCAGACGGCGAGCGTGCTCGCGCATCCCGATCCCGGGAAAGCGCATCAATCATGAGGGTGGGCATCATCGGCGCCGGCCAGCTCGGTCGGATGCTGGCGCTCGCAGGTTATCCGCTCGGCCTGCGCTTCGTCTTTCTGGACCAGAGCCCGGACGCTCCCGGCGCGCAGGTTGGAAATATCGTGGTCGGCGCCTTCGACGACAGGCAGCGGCTCGCTGAGCTCGCACAGGACGTCGACGTGGTCACGTTCGAATTCGAGAACGTGCCAGTCGATGCGGTGCAGTCAATCGCAGCAACCAGGTCGTTTCACCCGCCGGTCGCGGCGCTCGGCGCCTCGCAGGATCGACTTGCGGAGAAGACGCTGTTTCGCGAACTGAAGATTCCGACGCCGCCGTTCGCGCCGGTCGATTCCCTCGCGGACCTGCAGGCGGCGGTCGGAAGGATTGGCCTGCCCGGCGTACTCAAGACGCGCCGCCTGGGTTATGACGGTCGCGGCCAGTTCTTCGTCCGCACAGCGGACGACGTGGCGCGCGCATGGGACGCCCTCGGCTCGGCGCCTCTGATCTACGAAGGCTTCATCGATTTCAGCCGGGAAGTTTCCATAATCGGTGCGCGCAGTACGAAGGGCGAAACGCGGTTCTACCCGCTTTCGGCGAACACGCACGAATCCGGGATTCTGCGGTACTCCATTGCGCCCTACCGCAATGCCTCGCTGCAGAAGCAGGCGGAGATCTATCTCAAACGACTGCTCAGGCGGTTCGACTACGCAGGCATACTGACGATCGAGTTCTTCGTCAAAGGCGGTCGGCTGATCGCCAACGAAATGGCGCCGCGCGTCCACAATTCCGGTCACTGGACGATCGAGGGCGCCGAGACCAGTCAGTTCGAGAACCACGTTCGCGCAATCCTCGGGCTGCCCCTGGGGGGCACGCGGGCGGTAGGCCACTCGGGAATGATGAACTTCATCGGCGCCATCCCGGCCCTGGGGAACATTCTGCGCGTGTCGGGCGTACACTTTCACAGCTACGGAAAAGAACCGCGGCCGAATCGAAAACTCGGACATTGCACCGTGACGGCGCCTTCAGCGGCGGCGCGCGATCGGGCGTTGCAGCAGATCCTGAGACTAAAGGTGGATTGATTGGCGGCCCCCCATTTTGTTGAATCCTCTGGGAATTCGCGCTGTAGAGCGTCGGATTGCCGGGGGAAAGTGTCGACCAGCGCTTTTGTGTCGACTCAGGCTTGCCCGTAAACTTGTTTCGCCGCAACGCCATAAGCAGGCTGGGCTGACGCCCCGGGCGACCCGACGGTCACAAGAGATCCGCAACGTCGATGTATCTGGAACTCTTCAAGCTGCATGAGCTGCCCTTCCGGCTGACGCCGGACCCGGCGTTCCTGTATCTGTCGAAACACCATGCGCGCGCGAAGGCGTACATGGAGTCGACGATCTGGTTCACCGACGGCTTCGTCGTCATCACCGGCGAAATCGGCTCCGGCAAGACGACGCTGATCGAGACGTTCCTCAAGGAGCTCGAGAAGGATGTCGTCGTGGCGCAGATCAATCAGACGCAGGTCTCGGCGATTGAATTTCTGCAGAGCGTACTCGTGCAGTTCGGCTTCCAGCCGTTTCGCATGAAGAAAGCCGAGTTGCTCTCCACGCTGAACGAGTTTCTGGTCGAACAGTATGCGAACGGCCGGCGCGTGCTGCTGATCGTAGACGAGGCGCAGAATCTTTCGAACAAGGTGCTTGAGGAGATACGTCTGCTCTCGGGCATCGAGACGACCAAGGAGAAGGTGCTGCGCATCATTCTCGCGGGTCAGCCCGAGTTGAACGACAAGCTGAATTCGTCGTCCCTGGTCCAGCTCGCCCAGCGCATCCGGCTGCGCTTCCATCTCACGGCGCTGTCCAAGACCGACACGTCGGCCTACATCCAGCACAGGCTGGAAGTGGCTGGTTCGCAGGGCCGCCAGATTTTCGATCCGGACACGCATGCCCTGGTCTATCGCTATACGGGCGGCGTTCCGCGACTGATCAACACGCTCTGCGACACCGCGATGATGGCTGCATTCGCTCACGACCGCGACATCGTGACGCTCGACGATATGAAGGCCGCGATTGAGGAGTTGCAATGGGTCGAATACGCCGAGCGATCCGTCAAGCTGCGTGCGCTCGGCGCTGAAGGCGCACCCGCGCCGCAGGGCCAGGGTGAACGACGCATCGTCCTCGGCCGCATACTGGTCGGCGTCAACGGCCAGACGATCGCGGAGCGCGAACTGTCGCCGGGACGCTTCATCATCGGACGCACGCCCGACAACGATCTCCAGATCGACAGCAAGTACATCAGCCGCCATCACGCTCAGATCATCACCTCGCTGCACACGTCAGTGCTAGAAGACCTCAACAGCACTAACGGCATCTACGTGCGCTCAAAGCGTGTGCGCCGGCGCATGCTGAACGACGGCGACGTGGTGCAGATCGGTCAGCACGAGATCATGTACTTCGATGAACGCCTGTCGCGCACACGCGTCCCGATGGGAGACGCCGAGGACGACGCCGTGCCGATGCTGCGCGATGCGATCCATGGCGATCGCGGCCACGCATCAACGCATGCGGAAGACGACGAAGGCGACGACGTGGCGCCGATGCGCAAGGATCACGCCGGCTGAGGCTGTAGACCGCAGGCTGTAGACCGTAGGTAGAAGCGGAGCGGACGCCCTCTCTGGGCTACCGCCTCCGCCCTAATCGTCCAGGGATCGACTGTTGTACTCGGACTGACGGGTCCGATAGTCGCGTCGGCGCAGCCAGAGCACCAGTCCCGCCATCAGACTCAGCGCGCCCGCGACCATGAAGATGCTTGGCAGCGTCTCCATTTCGACCACCCAGGCCGCGCCCAGCAACGCCAGCCCGACAACCATGTAGAGGTAAGGCAGGAACTCGTAGAACGGACGCGGCAGCCACATGTCGTTATGTCAGTTCGGTGATCGTCGGGTGGAGGCATCCTAGCAGTGTGCCGACGCTCGGCGTCAATGCCCACCGGCCTGGGGCGCCGTTATGAATCGGCAACCCTTCCCGAACGCAACGTGAGCAGGCGGCCTCCGAGCCGCCTCGCGGCTTACGCCGCTGTTCCACCTACCGTGAGCCCGTCGACCCGCAAAGTGGGCTGACCCACGCCCACCGGTACATCCTGACCTTCCTTGCCGCACGTGCCGACGCCCTCGTCGAGCTTCAGATCGCTGCCGACCATGGTCACCCGGCGCAGAACATCCGGGCCGTTGCCGATGAGGGTCGCGCCGCGCACCGGCGCCGTCACCTTGCCGTCTTCGATCAGGTACGCCTCGCTCGCCGAGAACACGAACTTGCCGGAGGTGATGTCGACCTGTCCGCCGCCGAAGTTCTTGCAGTACAGGCCCTTCTTCACGGAGCCGATGATCTCGGTCGGATCGTATTTCCCGGCCAGCATGTACGTATTCGTCATGCGCGGCAGCGTCATGTGCGCGAACGATTCACGGCGGCCGTTGCCTGTAGGCGTCACGCCCATCAGGCGGGCGTTGAGCTTGTCCTGCAGATAGCCGCGCAGCACGCCGTTCTCGATGAGCGTCGTACATTGCGTGGGAGTGCCTTCATCGTCGATGTTGAGGGAACCGCGCCGCGAACCGAGCGTGCCGTCATCGACGACGGTGCATTGATCGGACGCCACTTGCTCGCCGATGCGGCCCGTGAACGCCGACGTTCCCTTGCGGTTGAAATCGCCCTCGAGGCCATGCCCGATCGCCTCATGCAACAGGACGCCAGGCCAACCCGGACCGAGCACTACCGTCATCGTGCCCGCAGGCGCCGGCGCAGCGTCGAGGTTCACGAGCGCGCCGCGCACCGCCTCATGCACCAGCTCTTTCCAACGCTCGTTTTCGATGAACTTCGCGAAACCGTAGCGACCGCCGCTGCCGCAGTAACCCTGCTCCCGACGGCCGTTGTGTTCGACGATGACCGACACATTCAGACGAACGAGCGGGCGCACATCGGCGGCCACCGTCCCGTCGCTCGCCATCACCAACACGACCTCATGCGAACCCGACAGGCTCGCCATCACCTGCTTCACTCGCGGATCGCGTCGCGCTTCGACATCGACCTGCTCCAGCAGGCGCACCTTGTCCGCATCGCTCAATCCCTCGATCGGATCATGCGGCAGGTACAGCTGATGACCGCTCGTGGAGCGCCATGCCTGCAACGACGTATTCGCCCCGCTGCGCGCAATCGCGCGCGCGGCCAGCGACGCCTCGGTCAGGGCGGGCAGCATGATCTCGTCCGAATACGCGAAACCGGTTTTCTCAGCGGCAAGCGCCCGCACGCCGACGCCCTGCTCGATGCTGTGGGCGCCTTCCTTCACGATGCTGTCCTCGAGCGACCACGATTCTTCGCGGCTCAACTGAAAATACAGATCGGCGTAGTCCACGCTATAGCCCATGACGCTTCCGAGGACGCCGGCAATGCGATCCTCGTCGAGGCCCGAAGGGGTCAGGATCGACCGTTTGGCCACGTCCAGAGCCAGCGCCGCGTCGCCGCTCACGGTCGGCAGTTCAAGGTGCAGCGAGTGACGCACGGCGGGGGCGATGGTTGACATGTATCGAGACCTCGGGGATTCGTGGTTCATTGATTCGCGGATTCGCGCATGATTGTAGGTCCGAATGCAATCGGCCAACGTGCGGTGAAAGCCGCACCTGAGGAAGCTCTACCCTGAGCTCTCAACGATGCCTGAGGAAGCTCCTGACGTACCCGTCTGCCTGACGGCTCGAAGAATGCAAATGTCCGGAAGATGGCCGCACGAAGTCCCTTGCTACGGGGCGAGATTGAGCGAAATCCCTCATGCGCGCCCTCGACCGCGACCAGGGGATCCCTACACGTTGATCTGGAATTTCCGATGCGATAGCGCCGGAAAGCGAGCGCGCAGATCGTGTTGCAGTGTGCGGTCGATTTCGCCGACTGCAAGGCCGGGACCCGCACTCTCCACGCGATCCAGCACATGCCCCCACGGATCGACGACCATGGACTCGCCCCAGGTCTCACGCCCGCTGTCGTGCCGGCCGCTTTGCGCAGGCGCGAGCAGATAGCACAGATTCTCGACTGCGCGTGCGCGCACCAGCAGTTCCCAATGCGCCCGTCCCGTGGGTGCGGTAAATGCCGACGGCAGACTCAGAATTTCCGCACCTTGCGCCTGCAGGATTCGAAACAGCTCGGGAAAGCGTACGTCATAACAGACCGCCAGGCCGACCCGGCCCACGGGCGTTGCAACGACCACAGGCTTGCTCCCGGCCGCAATAGTTGCAGATTCGCGATAGCGCTCGTCCCGATCGGGCAAGTCGACGTCGAACAGGTGGATCTTGTCGTACCTGGCGACGCAGCGACCGCGGTCGTCGAAAACCAGACATGCGGCGGCGACGCGTTCCGGATCTCCCTCAGCGCGCAATGGAATCGTGCCGCCGATGATCCAGAGCCCGAGTTCGCGGGCGCAGTGCCCGAGGAACGACTGGATCGGGCCTTCGCCCATCGGTTCCGCGACAGCGACCTTTTCCGATTCGTTGCGCCCCATGATCGCAAAATTCTCCGGCAGCGCCGCAAGCACGGCGCCGCGGGCGCGCGCTCGTTCGAGCAACTGCCGTGCGGCGTCGAGATTCGCCTCCACGTTGGCGACGGAAGTCATCTGGAGAGCGGCGATGTGCATGTTTGAGAAGTGACAGCTGACTGGTGACTGGTGACTGGGACTGGTGACTTGGTGACTGGTTCTGGTGACTGGGCCGAAGCGCCGCGAGGCGGAATCTGACTATTCACCGATCACGAGTCACGATTCACCCCTCTTTTCCACGTTGGCGGAGGCCTTCGATGCATCGATGCGTTCAACGCTGGGATTGTCCCACGGGCCGGTAATCCGGTAATAGCCGCGAGTCAACCCCTTGAGCGGTTCCTTGAATACCTGGGAGAACAACAGGACTGCCGCGCCAATCGCGGGGCCGCCTGCGAGCGCGCCTGCAACGGGAAGCGATGCGCCCAGATTACCCGTCACGACCGCGGTCTGATCATAGTCGCGCGTAGCGAATCCTGTGCGTCCTGCAACGCCGATCTCCACTGCCGGACCGCGCAGCAACAGGTTGCTCGTGTAAGCATGCCCGTCGCGCAACTCGAAATCGCCGTGTACGGTGTCGAACGCGAGGCCCTTTTCCGTGAGGTCGCTGAAGTCGAGCGCAAGACGGCGCGGCAGCGCCGCAATGCTGAACAACCCAAGCACCCTGCCTGCGCCGGGCTCCAGGTTCACGATCTGGCCGCCCTCCGCACTGACCGACATTGCGCCGGACGCGTGCTCGAGGATGTTGCCGGTGAAGCCGCCGGGCCACGTGAGGTCCGCGCGAATCTCGCCGCGCTTCGCTTCCATGAAGCCGCGATAGTTCAGCGCGCGCAACGTCGTCGCAACGTCATCGCTCACGATGCTCGCATCGAGGGAGGACTCCTGTCCGTCCGTCGTCGTGAACCAGTGACCACGTGCTTCGGCGCGCACTGACGGACCCAGCACCGTTACACTGTCGAAGCGCACTCCTTGCGGCGCGCGCGAGGCCTTGAGATCGACGGCGCCGATCGTTCGACCGTCAATGTGCAGATCGCCCACATACACCTGCATGCCGGGAATCTTGCGCGGGTCGCGCGCGACGCGCTCCGCGGTGGGACGCCCTCGCGCCTTCTCCACGACCAGTCGTTCCAGCGTCGCCCTGAGCGGTTGTTCGCCGGTGAGATCCTCAGGCACGAGAATCTGACCTTCCGCATTGCCGCCGCTCACATCCACACGCCAGCCGAACTGCGTAGCCTGCAGGACGCCGCGCAGATCGGGGCAGCGATATCCGAACAGATCGAATTCGCGCAAATGCACATTGGCGGCCTGCAGATAATCCGACAGCCGCTTGCCCGAGCCATCGCCTCTGAGAGCGAGCCAGTCATCCAGGACGAAGCGGTCGATCGTTCCTTCGATGCGCAGGCCGCGGTGATCCGGAAGCGTCGGCGCCTCCGCATCGGCGCGTACGCCGCCGCGATCCAGTTTCCAGCCGTCGGTCGATTGGCGCAGACGAACCACCGACCGCACGTCGCCGAATGAACCCCGAATCAGCAGATTCCGCTCGGCGTCGAACTCGAGTGCGATCAGCAGATCGCGTTGTGTTTCCTGTGTCTTGCCAAGCGGTTCCGGCAGCCCGACGCCTAATCCCTTCGTGTCCGATTCGATCCGCACGATCTGGCGCTCAGCCGCCTCATCCGCAGTCAATCGGGTGGTGACGCGCCAATCGGCGGCGCCGAGCAATTCAACCGAAGGCGGCAAATGCAACAGCGGCTGCAGCTGCTCCGCCGTTGCGCGCCCGTGCGCGACCAGCTGTGATGCGTGGCGCCCGTCAGGACTGATCGACGCCTCGACAGACCCGCCTAACCACTTGCCTTGCAGCTTCGCAGCCGCGAGGAGGGTATTGTGAACGGTCAGCGAACCTGAGAGCCCCCTCACCGGCGCCGCGACTCCCTGCAGCGACGCGCTGGCGTTCGCGAGCTGGGTCGTGACTTCGATATCGCGATTCGCCATCTGTCTGATCGGCAAGTGGAGGCGAAGGTTCGTGCGCATGGGGCCCGCACCGTCC
Source organism: uncultured Gammaproteobacteria bacterium (assembly GCA_963723505.1). Lineage (GTDB taxonomy): Bacteria > Pseudomonadota > Gammaproteobacteria > Steroidobacterales > Steroidobacteraceae > Steroidobacter. Next base: position 480,297 of record CAVRQU010000001.1, on the reverse strand, counting down.
AGACGCGCGAACTGTTCACCGAGCTTCGGGCCGAGCGGGCTTTCCTTCAGAAGTTTCAGCCCGTCGGCGACGTCGCCCTGGCCTGCGGCCCTGACCTCGAGGATCGTCTGCTTGAGGTCGGCGATGTCCGCGGTTGCTTCGTTGATCCGGACCGCGCCGACGCTTGCCCCGGTGGAGCGAACGTGCATGCCTTCGTTGCGAAATTCCACGTCAGCCGCGGCGCCGGTCGCAGGCGCCCATCCCGGCTGATAACTGAAGACCGCATCCTCTACGTGAGCGCGTACGCGAAACTCGCCATCGTCGTTGCGAAATGGGAACGAGCGCACCGCTCCCTTATAGAGAAGGTCCGCCGACGCCACGCGTCCATCGACGAACGCCTGATCGAACCAGGCCACCGTGCGAGCGCCAAGCCTGCCGGCGGGGATGTATTTGCGCGTCGCGCTCACTTTCAGGTCCTCGCCCTGTGCGGACAAGTCGAGCACGGGGGAAGCGCCGTCGCCGGGAATGTGCAACGAGAAACGCGCGGTCGCCCGGCCGTCCTCGCTCTGCAGCCGCAACTCCTCGCCGCTGACAATCCATCCCGACGCGTCGCGTCGCCAGTCGATCTCGCCGTCGCTCAGCCGCGCCGTCAGCGGTTCGCGAAACCAGCGCGGCAACGTGAAGCGCATGTCGTCACTGGCGAGGCGCCAACGCCCGCCTTGCGCGGTCGCTTCGATCTCGCCGCTGAGACCTGCGAAGCCCGGCGCCTTTTCAATGGGCTCAAAGGCGATGTTGTGCAAGCGCGCCTTGATCTCGTACTGCGGCGGCGTCTGTCCGGTTCGCTCATAACTTGCGGTGAGATTCTCGATGACGCCGCTCGCCTGGAGTGCGCGCAGGCGGGCGAGATTGTCGCTTTCAGGCAGATATGCCAGCAGCGGCCAGAGGGTGTCGAGCGACACCCGATCCGCGGCGCCGCGTACTTTCAGGAGACGGTCCGCGCCGCGCGCCCACTGCGCCTTGATCTCTTTCGCGCGCCAGGAAACGTCCTTGCGCACCAGCTCGAGATTCGTCAGCGCGGCGCTCCATTCCTCATCGACCCGCTTGGCGTTAAGTGCGAAAGCAACGCGGTCGTAACTCACCATCTCTGACGGTGCGGGCGAAGGATCCGGCGGCGCCGTCCCGGTCGCCTCATCCGCCTCAAGCTGCTCGCGATGTTCTTCGTCCGACTCGCCGGGAGGCTGTCGCATCGGCTCCGCAGCGGGCAACGCGATTGACCAGGGTGGGGGCGCTGCCGCGACATTGTTCAACTCGACTTGCGCCGACAACTGCATGAGCGCGGGACCGCGCAACGCGCCGTTGATCCTGATGGAACCCTGCCCGGTTTCCGGCGCGGGCCATTCATCCGGCAGCAGGTCGGCCCAGCCGGAGAGATCGAGCCGATCGCCGTCGACGCTGAACGTCGACGTGAGGCTCGCATACTGCTCCACGGGCCCGTCGGCGGTCGCGCTGAAGCTCAAGGCGCGCCCGAGCGATGCGGGCAGCGATGCGTGGCCGCGCAGGCTCAGATGGGCGGCGTCGCGCGTCAGTCTGAAACTCACGCCGGACACCGACCAGGGACCGCGCCCCGTGATCTCATCCCGAAACGTCACAACCGCATTCTGTACGTCGAAGCGGCCGGTCGGCAGTTGCTCAATGGCGAAGGGCTTCACATCGACGCGCTCCGGCAGCGCGCTCTGACCGAGCAACTGAATCCGACCCTCCTTCGTGCGGATGAGGCCGATCTGCGGCGCCACGAGGGAGAAGCGCCCGGCGACCAGACGCCCTGCGCGGATAGCGCCCCAGAGATCGAAGCCCACGCTGCCGCGCGCCGCAGTCGCCAGCACGCGCGTACGGTCAGGCGTTCGCACCACGGCTTCATCGAAGATCAGCTCCGGACCGTAGTACCTCAGACGCGCTCTGAGAGAGCGGAATTCCACGACCACCCCGGCGCGTTCGTTGATCCAGTCCTGCACCTGGACGCGATACTCGGGAACGCGCGTCACGACAAACCCGAACGCCGCGACCAGCAGCCCCGCGAGCACGACGAACGCCGCAAGGCCGCCGAGCAGCCATCTGAGAATTTTGCGGGTCCGGGGATTCATCGAAGAGCGGTTGGCGGTTAGCGGTTAGCGGTTAATCAGAGGAAGAATAGGTGGCGACTCGCGTGACGCACACGGACGAACGTCCGTTGCCGACTAGCCGCCAACCGCTAACCGCTTCTCAGTGATCACATCAGCACCACGTCGTACTGATCCTGCTGGTACAACGCCTCGGTCTGCAGGCGAATGGGCTTGCCAGTGTGCACCTCCAGTTCGGCAAGCGCGGCGGATTCCTCATCGAGGAGCCGCTCGATCACATCCTGATGCGCCAGCACCATCAGCTCCTGAAATTCGAACTGGCGCGACTGGCGCAGGATCTCGCGAAAAATCTCGTAGCACACCGTTTCAGTCGTCTTGACAAAGCCCCGTCCCTCGCAGGTAGGACAGGGCATACACAGCATGTGCTCCAGACTTTCGCGCGTGCGCTTGCGCGTCATTTCGACCAGCCCGAGCGGCGACACGGAGGAAATATGATTCTTCGCGTGATCGCCGACGAGCGCCTTCTCGAGAGCCTGCAGCACCTGCTTGCGGTGCTCTTCCTCCTCCATGTCGATGAAGTCGATGATGATGATGCCGCCGAGATTACGCAGCCGCAGTTGCCGCGCGATCGCAACCGCGGCTTCAAGATTCGTGCGGAAGATTGTCTCTTCGAGCGTGCGGTGACCGACGTACGCGCCGGTGTTCACGTCGATGGTGGTCATCGATTCGGTCTGGTCGAAAATCAGGTAGCCGCCCGACTTGAGCGACACCTTGCGGTCCAGCGACTTCTGAATCTCATCCTCGACGCCGTACAGATCGAAGATCGGTCGATCGCCTCCGTACAGCTCGATGCGGCCCGCGAGGTCGGGCATGAACATCCGTGCGAAATCCGTCATGCGCTGATAGGTATCGGGGTGATCGACGCTGACCTTGTCGACGCCGCTCGATACGACGTCGCGCATCACGCGCACCGCGAGCGGCAGGTCCTCGTGTACGAGATTGCCAGGCCGTGTCGTCGCCGTCTTTTCGCTCAGCACGGCCCAGAGCTTCTGCAGGAACACCATGTCGGCGCGCAGTGCGTCTGGGGTCGCTCCCTCGGCGGCGGTGCGCACGATGTAGCCGCCTGGCTCGTCGGCGCGAAGAAACAGACTGGCGGCTTCGCGCAGCCGGTGACGTTCGCATTCATCTTCGATGCGCGCCGAGATGCCGATGCCGCGTCCCTTCGGCATGTAGACGAGGTAGCGCGATGGGATGGTGATGAAGGTCGTGAGCCGCGCGCCCTTGGTTCCCAGCGGATCCTTCAGAACCTGCACCAGAATTTCGCCGCCCTCGGTCACGAGAGACTGGATGTCCGCGCTGCGCCCTTCATCGACCGGCTCATCAGGATTGCCGTTCTCGCCGACCGCCGGATGCACGATGTCGGAGGCGTGCAGAAATGCGGTGCGCTCAAGGCCGATGTCGACGAAAGCGGCCTGCATGCCCGGCAGCACGCGGGAAACGCGCCCCTTGTAGATGTTGCTGATCAGTCCGCGACGGTTGGCGCGTTCCAGAAACATTTCCTGAAGCACGCCGTTTTCGACCAATGCGGCGCGCACTTCGCGCGGGCTGACGTTGACCAGAATGTCGGCGCTCATCCGTGCACCCGAGCAGCGTCGTTTCCGCGCCCGGGCGCGCAGTGTTCCCCATCGATCCGCCACCCAATCCCGCGCAGCAACTCGCCGGTCTCATACAAGGGCAGCCCCATGATTCCCGAATAGCTGCCGGAGATGCGTTCGATGAACACCGCGGCCCGTCCCTGCACTGCGTAGCCCCCCGCCTTGTCGGCAGGTTCGCCGGAGCGCCAGTAGGCGTCGCACTCTTCCTCGCTCAGCCTGCGGAAGGCGACGTCGCTGACGCTCACGCGCGCGGCGCAGCCGGCCGCATGGCGCAGCGCGACCGCCGTATAGACCTGGTGGGTGCGACCCGACAGAAGCCGCAGCATCCGCAACCCATCGCGCTCATTGAGGGGTTTCGCCAGTACTTCATCGCCGATGGCGACTGTCGTGTCCGACCCGAGCACTGGCCGCCGTTCCGACTCGGCGAGCTGCCCCCACAGAGTCTCCGCCTTCAGAACGGCAAGGCGTTCGACGTACTGCGCCGGACTTTCAGCGGGTCCGATCTGCTCATCCACATCGACCGGCCGGATGCGGTGCTCAACGCCGATCTGCGTGAGCAAAGCGCTGCGGCGGGGCGACGCGGACGCCAGATAGATCAAGAGGTTGGAGGTATTTTGCATCCGCGGAAGGATACAGGCCGAGACGTGCGGATGGCATTGTTTCGGCCCTCAAATTAACTCGCACTGAACCGGTCGCACCCCGAGCGCGCCGTTGTCCGTTGCCCGTTGCCCGTTGTCAGTTGTCCGCCCGGCCTTGAACGCGAAACTCGAGCGAATACTCCGCCGCACAACGCACAACGGAGAACGCACAACTGGCCAGGATAAGCGGCCTGGCTACTCGATTTCGCCGCGAATCCACCGCAACGCCGTGCCCGGGTCCTCGAAGAGTTGCATCCTGATGCGAGCGTTGACGGCCTCGCTGATCAGAATGAGCACGTGCCCGACCGCGACCAGCGTCCCGGGCTTCACGACCGCCGCCCAGCGCACTTCGCCGCGCACCTCGATGCGGACCACATAGTCGCGAAAACGCTGGATTTCCGAGTAATCCCAGTCGCCATGAGCGTCGCGGTAGTCTGCGATGGCCGACATCCCCGCAACGAAGCGCGGATCCTGACCCGCCCTGCTCATGAGCTCGATCAGGCCCTGCGCGGTAAGCTCTCCCCAGACCTTGAGCCGAACCAGATTTTCCTTCGTATCGATCGCGTAACTGGACTCCATCACTCTCCCCGGGATCCGCCTTCCTGGCTGCATTTTGTGACGGCCTTATCATTGGCTCGCCGCTCGCGCCCGCCATGCTTTGAGAACGCACAATACGCGAAATCCCGTGCGCACCGCTGTCGGATGATTCGTGACACAGTGCGTGGCGCCCGAGCCGCCGCATGCATACCGTGCGCGGGCTCTCCCATCGACATAATTCCCAAGAACGTCCCAGGACGATGCCGCCGGCTGACGACAAGAAAATTGCGACCGGACGAAACCTGCCGCCGCCGGCGTTTCCCGTGATCGCCGGCTATCGCTTTCTGCAGACCATCGCACGTTCGCCGAAATCCGAAATCCACGTCGCGCATTCGATCGAGCTGGGACACAACGTCGCGATCAAGGTGCTCAGAACCGGCCTCCTGTCCACGGCCGGCGCCGGGGAGGAAGAACGCTTTGAGCGCGAGCGTGAACTGCTCATGCGCATCAAGCATCCGTCAATCGTCGACGTCTACGACTGGGGGCATGGCGAGGATTTCCGCTACATCGTCACCGAATACTTTCCGAGCGGCAGTCTGGAGCTGCGCATCCGCAATCTGATGACGGCGAAGGACAGCGTCGACATTTTCTTGCAGATCGCGGGCGCGCTCACGGCGGTGCACGCCGCCGGGTTGTGTCACCGGGACCTCAAGCCGGCGAACGTGATGATGCGGCAGGACGGCCGTATCGTGCTCATCGACTTCGGACTCGCCAAGCGCGTGGACAGCGCCGTCGAACTGACCAACGCCGGCGAAGTTCGCGGCTCCCCGTACTACATCAGTCCGGAGCAGGCCGAAGGCGCCAATGTCGATCAGAGGAGCGACCTCTACAGCCTCGGCGTGATGTTCTACGAAATGCTGACCGGACAACGACCGTTTCGCGGCGCTTCGATCGTCGCGATCATCCAGTCCCATCGCAACGATCCGATTCCGGTGCTCCCCCCTGACCTCAGCCGCTTTCAACGGTTGATCGACGGCCTGCTGACGAAAAACCCGGCCGACAGGTTTCCGACGGCGGCCGCAGCGCTCGCGGAATTGGCGAGGATGAAGGTCTGAGCCCAACGGCTTGGCGCTGGGCGTGGGCGGGCTCGGGACTCGGGTCAGAAAAGGGCGTTCCTACTCGGGCTCTTACTCCTCTGTCTCACCTGAGTCCCGAGCCCCACGCTCCAAGCCTCCTGTCCTACTTCCTGCCCACGCCCCGCGCCCCAGGCCCCGCGACCCGCGCTGCTAGGCGCGATGATAGGGATGTCCCTTGATGATGCTCACCGCGCGGTAGAGCGCTTCCGCCACCAGCACGCGTGCAAGGGCGTGCGGCAATGTCAGCGCCGACAGCGACCAGCGAAATTCGGCGCGCGCATCGATGTCTGGCGCGAGCCCATCGGGCCCGCCGACGCAGAAGGCGACGCTACGGCCGTCGCGAGCGCGCTCCTGCAGAAACGTCGCAAGTTGCTCGCTCGTCAGCGCCCGTCCGCCCACCTGCAGAGCGACGACATAGGGTTGCGGCGGCAATGCAGCGATCATTCGCTCGCCCTCCTGCGCCACCGCCTGCTTCGCGTCGCCGCCCGAACGCCGCCCAAGCGCGATCTCCCTGAGCTCGAGGCGGTAGTCCTGCGTCAGGCGGCTCGCATACTCCTCGTATCCTTCATTCGCCCAGCGCGGCAGTTTTGTTCCGGCGGCGAGCAGCAGAAGGCGCATAGTGAGTCAGCGCGGTTGCCCGTTGCGCGTTGTCGGTTGTCCGCTCGAAGCCGCCGGAACGTACGCGCACGACATCGCGCGGACAACGGTCAATGGAGAACTCACAACGCGCCGCCGCCCACCGCCTCACGCCGCGCCGCGCTCACATCCCAGAGGTTTTCAAGCCGGTAGAACTCGCGCACGCGCGGCAGCATGATGTGCACGATCACATCCTGCAGATCGACGAGCACCCACTCGCCGTCACGTTCGCCTTCCACCCCCATGGGCCGAAAACCGGCCTTCTTCGCGTGCTCGATCACCCGCTCGGCGATGGAGCGCACGTGCCGGTCGGAGTTGCCGCTCGCAATGATCATGGTGTCGGTGATGTCGGTGAGCTGGTGCACGTTCAGCACCGTCACGTTCAGCGCCTTCATCTCATCGAGCGCGCCCTCGACGACCCTGACCACCCCGCCCGGCGCGGTTTTCAGCCTGACAGTGGACGCCGATTTGCGCGGCGCCTTCTTTGGAGCAGCCTTTTTCGCCGCCGCTCTGATTGTGGCGGGACCCTTGACGGTCTTCGCGGCGGAAGTGGTGGAACCCGAACGTCGTGAAGTCTTCGCGTGCTTGACGGCCATGCTCACCTCGAAAGAGTGGACTGGGGGCTGGGGACTGGAGGCTGGGGGTCAGAAGGAGAGACGGAAGGAGGATCAGTGTTGTCTACCTCCAGTCTCCAGCCTCCGGCCTCCAGCCGATCAATAACTACAATCGTCGATAGCATCCTGTCTCCTCGATGATCTTCCGCACCGCGTCCGGCATGAGATAACGCGGATCGCGCCCTGCGGCGATCAGCTTGCGCACTTCCGTTGACGAGATTTCCAGTTGCGTCACCGCGTGGATGTAGATGCATCCCGCGCGCGATTCGTGCAGGTCGCTGATGCGCCCCGTACCGCGATCGACGAGCAACTCTCCGAGCGGACCCATGCTGGGCGCGCGCCACCCCGGCCGATGCGCGACGACGAGATGCGCCAGCTCGAGCAATTCGCGCCACTGATGCCACTTCGGCAAGCCGAGGAATGCGTCCATCCCCACGATCAGGCACAGCGAGCTATCCGGAAAATCGGCGCGCAAAGTCCGCATCGTATCGACGGAATACGACAATCCCTCGCGGCGAATCTCCCGATCGTCGACCACAAACCTCACCTGGTCCTGCGTGGCCGCCCTGACCATGGCGAGGCGCTCCTCGGCGTTGGCGACCGTCGCCTCGCGATGCGGCGGATTGCCCGCAGGCATGAACCGTATTTCATTGAGACGCAGCGCCTGCAGCAACTCAAAAGCGGTGCGCAGATGACCGAAATGAATCGGATCGAACGTGCCCCCGAAAATGCCGCTTGGTGCTCATGGCGCAAGTGACCGGCGGATAGCGGACAGCGGACAGTAAAGAGTGCAACGTTGCTGCGGCCTCTTTCTCACACTGTCCGCTGTCCGCTGTCCGCTATTCACATTCTTTACGCCGCCCTCGCCAGCTTCACGCCCGCGAGTCTCGCTACCAGCCGCTCCAGTTCCAGCCACGGATCAGCGCGCAGCACGCCCTTGATCGCGCGATCGACGCGCTCGGCGTCGAGCAGCAGCGCACGCACGTGCGCGGCCTTGAGTCGGCCGAGCGCAACCTTCATCGCCGGCTGTCGCGCACGCCACACATAAATCGCATTCATGGCGGCGTCCGCCGTCTGTCCATTGCGCATCAGATGCTGTGCACGCGCGATCCACTGCAGGTCCTTGTTGATCCCCCACAGCACGATCGGCAGCTCGACGGCCTCGCCGCGCAGACCGTCGAGAATGCGCACGGCACGCGCGACCTGTCCGCGCATGGCGGCGTCGCCCACCTGCAGGACGTCGAAGCGCGCGTTGTCCGCTACGGCGTCGAACACCGTTTCCGCCGTAACCGGGCCAGGCGGCAGGAGCAAGGCAAGCTTTTCCACTTCCTGGTGAGCCGCGAGCAGATTGCCTTCGATGCGCTCCGCAAGCAGCTTTGCGGCCTCTTGGTCGGCTTGCAGACCGTGACGGCTCAGCCGCTCGCGTATCCACGCAGGCAGTCGCGGCACATCGATCGGCCAGACCTGCACGAGCACGCCGTGCTTGTCGATCGCACTCACCCAGTGAGCACTCTGCGTGCGGCCGTCCATCTTGCCGGTGATGATGAGCACGAGATTGTCTGGCGAACCCGATGCCGCGAGTTTGGCGATGACCTTGCCGCCCTCTTCGCCAGGCGTCGGGTTCGTCATCCGGATCTCGATGATCCTGCGTTCGGCGAACAACGACAGTGCGCGACTGCCTGAATGGAGCGCCTCCCAGTCGAAGCTGCGCTCGACCACATTAAGATCGCGCTCGGTGAATCCCTGCGAGCGCGCCTTCGCACGGATCGCATCGGCCGCCTCGTTCACGAGCAGCGGCTCATCGCCGGACACGAGATAGATTCGGGCCAGTTGTCGGGCAAGCGCGCCCGTCAGGTTGTCGCCGGAAATTTTCACTTATACGCGCGACGCCCCGCCCGGACGGCGGTTTGTATGAAGGCGGGAATGACGGTCAGCAACACTCGCGACGGCGTGCACACATGCATGAAGTTGAGTCGATTATGGCTCATGACCGCAGCGGATAGAAGGGAGCCGCACGGGCCAGGTTAACCGCGGTCCCAGCTTTCGGGCGCAGCCTTCACACGCAGCACATTCGACCCGGCAAAGCGCCGATCGAATCAAGGTTTTGCGAAGTTTGCCGTCCTCCCTGGTAGCGCCTTGTCAGCGTTTGCGCTAGCCTGTCCGCTTCTCAAGTGCGCACCCATCAAGAGCGCACCCCCCTTGCTCCTCTTCGAGTTCGCCCGTCGTCGGTCGCAGTGGTTGCGAGTTGTGCTCGCCGCCGTGCTGTTCGCTTCGCGATGGGTTCGATTGCGCACGTCGCACACCAACATGATCCGGTCGCGACATCTGCTGCACACAGCGTCCGATGCGGCTACTGCCTCTCCTTCGGCGCATCTCGGCGCGCAAGCGTTGTACTACGACAAGCAAGGCAAGACGGCGGCGAACGAGTTGCCGACCGACAGCTTTACACTCGTCGATGTGGACGCGAGCTACCGCGTGCCGATGGGACCCGCAAGCGTGTTCCTCTTCCTGTGCGGCTCGAGCCTGCTCGATGAGGACGCACGTCAACACTCCTCGCCGCTCAAGGACATCGCGCCGCTTCCGGGCCGATCGGCGCACTTCGGCGTGCGCGCGGAGTTCTGACGCCGCACGCCGACGTCAGTTGTTGTCCGTTCTCCGCACGGAGAGGCGGCGTGTCGGCTCTTGCGCACAACGGACAACGCGCGGCGCGTCCGCGCTGGCGCCGGTTGAATACGGATTTACGGACGGCGGCGAGCGCGTACAGTGATCGCGGGAGTCCCACCGTGCCTCAACTGCCCGCTGTCGGTCGCTTCGCCGCCGTCATGGTGTTCACATTCTTTTCGCGAGATCACGCCGCCGCCGCCGACTATGCCGCCGAGCGTGAGCGCATGGTGAGCGAGCAGATCGAGGCGCGCGGGATCCGCGATGCGCGCGTACTCGAGTCGTTTCGCAAGACGCCGCGCCATCGCTTCGTACCCGAGGCCGAGCGATCACATGCCTACCAGGACTATCCGTTGCCGATCGGCGAGGGTCAGACGATCTCCCAGCCGTATATTGTCGCGCTGATGACCGAACTCGCCCGTCCGCGGCCAACGGATCACGCGCTCGAAGTCGGCACGGGGTCCGGATATCAGGCCGCGGTGCTTGCGCCGCTCGTCGCGCACGTCTACACGATCGAATTGGAGCCGTCGCTCGCGCGCACCGCCGAAACCATCCTGCGCGAGCTCAAGTACGAGAACGTCACCACGCGCACCGGCGACGGCTACGCCGGCTGGCCGGACGAAGCGCCCTTCGACATCATCATCGTGACGGCGGCGCCAGATCACGTGCCGCAGCCGCTTCTGGATCAATTGAAGGCCGGCGGCCGTCTGGTCGTGCCCGTCGGTCCTCTCTATTCGACGCAGGAGTTGCAAGTCATAGAGAAGAACGCCGCGGGGGAGCTCAAGACGCGCAACGTGACGCTGGTCAGGTTTGTGCCGTTGAGGCGAAGCCCCTGAGGAAGGCTGTAGGCTGTAGGCTGTAGGTAGAAGCGCAGGCTGGTCTGCGCAATCTGACTAACCGCTAACCGCCAACCGCCTCTTCCATGCGCTTCGACCTCATCGATCTCAAGTTGTTCGTACATGTCGTGGAGGCGGGCAGCATTACCGCTGGGGCCGACCGCATGCACCTCGCCGTCGCGGCCGCAAGTACGCGCATTCGCAACATGGAGATCGAGCTCGGTACGGCGCTGCTCAATCGTGAACGCCAGGGCGTCCAGCCGACGCCGGCGGGCCGCACGCTCATGCACCACGCCCGGCTGCTGCTGCAGCAGGCTGAGCGCATGCGCGGCGAGCTGGGCGAGTACGCGGACGGCTTGAAGGGCCACGTGCGCCTGCTCTCCAACACGAATGCGCTCACCGAATTTCTGCCTGAGCCGCTGAGCAACTTCCTCACGGCGCACCCGCAGGTGAACATCGATCTCGAGGAGCGCCTGAGCGATGAGATCGTCGCTGCGGTCGCCGACGGCAAGGCCGACATCGGCATCGTCGCCGGCACCGAAGACGTCACCGGCCTCGAAGTTTTCCCGTTTCGCGTCGATCGCTTCGTGCTGGTCACCGCGCCGGCGCACGCGCTTGCATCCACCGGGTCCGTGGCGTTCGCCGATGCGCTGGACTTCGATTTCGTCGGCCTGGAGCGCATGAGTTCGCTGCAGCGCTTTCTGTCCGACAAGGCTGAGCGCATGGGACGCCGCCTGAAACTGCGCGTGCAGCTGCGCAGCTTCGACTCGGTCTGTCGCCTGGTGGAATGCAATGTCGGCATCGGCGTCGTACCTGAAACGACGGCTGCACGGAACATGAAAACGATGTCGCTGCACCGGATCGCCCTGACGGATGAGTGGGCGCTTCGCAACCTTACGATCTGCGTGCGGAAGCTCCAGGATCTGCCGCTCTACGCACAAGAGCTGGTCCGGCGCCTCGTCGAATCGAAGTAACTTTCCGCATCCCTGCGGTTGCCGGTTCGATTGATTCTGACCAGGTAGACATCCTTCGCCGCGTCTTCCGAGTCTTTCCGAACACAGAAGGACAAGCATTGCTCGTCGAGGAGGACGCGTCGGGTGAGACGACCTTCGGTCGTCGAGTCAGAATTCTGTCCCGACGATAACATCGTCTTTCCCGACAACACGCTTGTCGACCTCGACGCGAAGCGTCTTCCTCGACACAATACGGCGCAAACCGCTCTGTCCGGGAGATACTCCGCGCCCATGAACGTTCGCCTCTGTTGCGCCCTGCTCCTCGCCTTCCTGACAGCGCCGGCCGGCGCGCAAACGCTGATCGTTCACTCGGTCCGCGGCTACACGCCGACCGCCGGCGGCAAGCTGCAGTCGTTCTCCGGCCTGGTCGTGATCGACGGCAAGGTTGATCGACTGCTGACGGCCAGGGACGATCGGCCGACGATTCCCGGTGCGCAGGTGCTCGATGGCGGCGGCAAAACCGTGCTCCCCGGCTTGATCGACGCACACGGCCATGTCCTCGACCTGGGTCGCGAGCGCATCCAGGCCGACCTGCGCGGCGGCGCTTCGCTCACGGAGACGCTCGATCGCGTGCGCAGCTTCGCCGCCGCAATCGCTGGCCAGCGCTGGGTGATCGGTCGCGGCTGGAATCAGGTCTTATGGCGCGAGAAACGCTTTCCGACAGCGCGCGACCTTGACGCAGCCATCGCAGATCGACCGGTCGTTCTTACCCGCATCGACGGTCATGCAATCTGGGTGAACAGCGCCGCGATGAAGCTCGCCGGCGTCACTGCGGCGACCAGAGATCCGGACGGCGGTCAGATTGTGCGCGACGCACGCCGGTCAGCCGACCGGCGTATTCGTGGATACGGCGGCTGCGTTGATCGAGCGTCATATTCCGAAGCCGTCCGACGATGAGATCAAGCGCGCGCTCGGCGCAGCGATGCACGAGCTTGCGGCGCTCGGCATGACCGGCGTGCATGATGCCGGCATCGATGCGAGCCAGTACCGTCTCTACCAGGAACTGGGGTCCGCAGGCGAACTGCCGATTCGCATCTATGCGATGCTCTACGACAGCGAGGCCGCTCGCGCGGTGATTGCGGCCGGCCCCAGGCGCGCGCAGTTCGACGATCGCCTGCAGATGCGCGCGGTCAAGGCAGTGATCGACGGCGCCCTCGGCAGCCGCGGCGCCGCGATGCTGAACGACTACAGCGACCAGCCGCATCATCGCGGCCTCACCCTGTACACGCGCGAGCAGATGGATGAACTCGTGCGGCTGACGTCACGGCAGGGCTGGCAACTGAATGTGCACGCGATCGGCGACGCCGGTAATCGCATGTGCTCGATGCGTTCGAGACTCAACTCACGGCGCAGCAACGCGAGAAACTGCGCCCGCGCATCGAGCATGCGCAGGTCATCGGGCTCGAGGATATTCCGCGATTTGCGCAACTCGGCGTCATTGCTTCGATTCAGCCGACGCACGCGACGTCCGACATGAACATGGCGGAAGATCGCGTCGGCGCCGAGCGCATCAAGGGCGCCTATGCGTGGCGCAAGCTCCTCGATTCAGGCGCGCGGCTCGCCGGCGGAAGCGACTTTCCTGTCGAGCTCGCCAATCCGTTTCATGGTCTCTACGCGGCCGTTACGCGGCAGGATCGGAGCGGTCGCCCGCCCGGCGGCTGGTATCCGCGAAGAAAAATTGACGCGCGAAGAGGCTCTGCGCCTGTTCACCGCTCGACGCTGCGTACGCCGCACACATGGAGAAGCAGCGTCGGTACGCTCGAGCCCGGCAAATGGGCGGACTTCATTCTCATCGACCGCGACTACTTCAAAGCGCCGGAAAGCGAGATCGACGACATCGCGGTCCTGTCGACATATGTGGCGGGAAGGAAGGTCGAAACAACGGCGCCGGGGCGTCGCTCCGAATAGTCGAATCAGGACGGATTTTCGCCTGCGCGAACACGGCGCGCCTCCCGAGAACTGAGCCGTCCCTACCGGCGATCCAGACGCCGATCATCACTACGACGCCCCCGATGACAGCGCGGACCGTCAGCGTCTCTCCGAGCACCGCGACGCCCGTGATCACGCCGACGATCGGGATCAGATTCGTATAGGCGCCCGCCTGACTTGCATCCATGTGCTTGAGCGCATCGTTGTAGAGCATGTACGCCGCGCCCGAAGCCATGGCGCCGAGGTAGATCAGCTCCACCCACCCTTTCGCGCTCAGCGTCGGCGCCCCGCTTCCGATGAACTCATACGCCGCGATCGGCGCCAGCATGGCGGCGCCGATCCCCATGATGCAGGCGGTGATCACGACCGCATCGAATCCAGCGACGCGCTTGGCGAGCGAGGTGTAGACGCCCCACGAGAGAACGCTCGCGAACATCAGCAGATTGCCCAGCAGCGCATTCTGCGAGCTGTCGGCTGCACTGCCTGAGAATACGATGAGCACGCCGACGATCGAGAGCGCGATCCCAAGCCAGCGCATCACGCTCGCGTACTCTCGCAGCCACAGCACTGCGACCAGCGCGGTTGCCGCCGGGATCGAGCTCTGCACCAGCGCGCCCTGCACGGCGGACGTATGTTTGAGCGCGAGGTTGAACACGATGTAGTAGAACGCGACGCCGATAAGGGCCAGCAAAGTCAGGGCGCGCCAGGGCAGGCGTGCTTCGCGCCGATGCCGCACGACTGCAAACGGCGCCAGCACGAGTGCGCCGATCGCCACGCGCGCGAACGCAATTGCGAACGGCGGGAGTTCCGCGATCAGTTCTTTCGTCACGACGAACGTGCTGCCCCAGATCGTCATGGTGATCACGAGCAGCAGGATGGAACGGTTCAGCGGCGACAAGGTTGCTCTACGCGATTGCCCGCGAGTCGGGCGGAGCGAATGCTCCATGAGACGGCCGCGGCAGGCAAGGCCTGAAAGGAATCCTCTCGCAGCGATCGCCAGGATGGCCGATCCTGAGACAATCCATTCACTACCTTTGCCATCGTTTGCCCCGGTTCGGGATTTCCGTTGGTCACGTCCTTTGCGAGAGACTCTCCGTTACCGCTTGACGGCGGCGCGCAGCCGCAGGGCGTTCGTGATCACTGACACGGACGAGAGGCTCATGGCAAGCGCCGCGATCATCGGCGACAGCAGCCAGCCCGTGATTGGATACAACAGGCCCGCCGCGAGGGGGACGCCGAGGGCGTTGTAAAGAAAGGCGAAGCCCAGGTTCTGGCGCATGTTCCTTACCGTCGCCAGCGAGATCAATCGCGCTCGCGCAATGCCGCGCAGGTCACCCTTGACCAGCGTGACCTGCGCACTGCTCATCGCAACATCCGTTCCTGTACCCATCGCTATGCCGACGTCCGCTTTCGCAAGCGCCGGCGCATCATTGATGCCGTCGCCGGCCATACCCACCACGCGTCCTTCCTTCTGCAGCTTCCCGACCAGCACCAACTTGTCTTCCGGCTTCACTTCGCCGTGTACTTCATCGATCTTCAGTCGGGTCGCCACTGATTTTGCGGTAGTGAGGCCATCGCCGGTCGCCATCACGACGCGCATGCCGGCGTCGTGCAGGCTCGCGACCGCTTCCGGTGTGCTGGCCTTGATCGGATCAGAAACCGCCAACAGCCCGAGCAGTTGCTTTTCGCGAGCCAGGTATATGACGCTGCTGCCTTGCTGACGCTGCGCCTCACTGGCGTCAATGAGCGGGGTCACATCCACGCCCTCCTGCCGCATCAGCGCTGTGTTCCCCAATGCGAGTCGTTGGCCGTCGACTACGCCGCGCACGCCGATCCCTGAGGAAGATTCGAAATCGTGAGCTTCGCGAGCGCGATCCCACGCTTGCGAGCCGCTTCGACGATGGCCGCGGCCAGCGGATGTTCGCTGCCCTGATCGAGGCTCGCGGACAGGCGCAGTACTTCACGTTCCTCGATTCCCGGGACTGCGACGGCCGCGTCGAAGGCCGGTTTGCCTTCGGTCAGCGTTCCAGTCTTGTCGACGATCATCGTGTCGAGTCGTCGGAAGTTCTCGATGGCGGATGCGTCGCGAAACAGGATGCCCTGCGTCGCCGCCCTTCCCGTCGCCACCATGATCGACATCGGCGTTGCGAGACCGAGCGCACACGGACAGGCGATGATCAGCACGGATACTGCGTTGATCAGCCCAAACAACCACCCCTGCTCCTCGCCGAATAGTCCCCATGCAAAGAAGGACACAACGGCAATGAGTACGACCGTGACGACGAAATAGCCTGCGACGCGATCCGCCATCCGCTGCATTGGCGCCTTAGAGCGCTGCGCCTGCGCGACCATCTGCACGATCTGCGACAGCACGGTCAGCGCGCCGACGCGCTCCGAGCGTATCGTGAGGCTGCCCGATGTATTGAGCGTAGCGCCGATCACGTTGTCGCCTGTGCGTTTCGTCACTGGGATGGGCTCGCCCGTGAGCATCGATTCATCGACGGCGCTCGCGCCCTCGATCACGACGCCGTCCACCGGCACTTTCTCGCCCGGCCGCACACGCAACACGTCGCCGACATGGACATGAGTGAGCGGCACATCCGCCTCGCTGCCGTCCGCTTCGATGCGGCGCGCCGTCTTCGGCGCAAGGCCCAGCAGCGCCTTGATCGCGGCCGACGTCTGTGAGCGCGCTTTCAATTCAAGAATCTGCCCCAGCAACGTCAGTGAAATGATCACCGCCGCAGCCTCGTAATAGACGCCGACACGTCCATGCTCTATGAAGCTCTCCGGGAAATACGCCCGGCGCTATGGTGGCGACCACGCTATAGATGAAGGCCGCCGCGGTTCCGAGACCTATCAGCGTCCACATATTCGGACTCCGACGCCCGATCGACTGCGCGCCACGGACGAAGAACGGCCACCCCGCCCACAGCACGATCGGCGCGGAGAGCGCGAGCTCCACCCACGTCTGCGCCGCTGTCTCCATCCAGCCGAGGCGATGCCCGAACATCGCAAGCACGAACACGATCGCCGTCAGCGGCAGCGTCCACCAGAAGCGTCGCTGAAAATCGCGCAGCTCGGGATTCTCTTCCTCACCGAGCTCCGGCATCAGGGGTTCCAGCGCCATGCCGCACTTCGGGCAGGCGCCCGGATGATCCTGCCGGATCTCCGGATGCATCGGACAGGTGTAGATCCCGGAAGAAGCGGTTAGCGGTTGGCGGTTAGAGGTTGGTGAAGAGGAAGCAGGAGACGAAGATGCACCTTCCTTCGGTTCATGTGCGTGATGCACATGATGCTCATGCCTCGACACGGGCGCGTCTGCATGACAGCAGCTTCCGCCAGTGTTATGCGAATTGTGTTCGTGCTTCATGTCGTTCTGGAAGTTGTTCCGTCGCCAGATTCGCGCGGCTGTCGCTCTGACTATCCGCTATCCGCTATCCCATCCGTCCCGGCGGTGCAGCCGCCCGTGCCTTGACCTTGTCCCTGGGGCAGAGAATACAGTGACGAAAGAGACGAATGCGTGCGCATGATCAACCCAGGCCGTGCAGCTTCAGGCGAGTCGGTCGTCGACGATTCGGCGACGCTTCTGCTCACACGCGAGGCGATCGCGCGGAGCGTGCCTCCGGCCGCCTATCTGTCCGCTGTGCGAAGCGCGTTTCAACGACTCGGCGCCGGCGAGCTCGACACGCCGTCCGTGGGCCATCTCGCCGGACTGGACGGCGCGTTCCACATCAAGGCGGCGATCAGCGCTACCTCGCCGCGGCGCGCGGCAGTGAAGATCAACGGAAACTTTCCGCACAATTTCGTGCGACACGGCTTGCCGGTGATCCAGGGCTTCATCGCACTCCTGGACGGCGAACGCGGCCGACTTCTCGCGCTGATGGATTCCATCGAGATCACCGCGCGCCGTACTGCCGCAACGTCGGCGCTCGCGGCGCAGCGACTGGCGCGCGGGGAATCCCGACGACTCGCGTTGATCGGTTGCGGCGTACAAGCACGCTATCACCTCGAGGCGCTCGCAGAGCTGTATCGATTTGACTCCGTTGCGCTCTACGACCGCTCGGCGGAGCGGGCTGCGGATCTCGCGCGACAGGTGCAGGCCAATAACTTCGTCGCCGACGTGCGATCATCGGCGCACGCGGCGGCCCTCGGCGCAGACATCATCGTTACGTCCACGCCGTCGCGCGCCGCGCTGCTTGGCGCCGACGATGTTTCCGCGGGCTGCTTTATCGCTGCAATCGGCGCAGACAGCGCCGGCAAACAAGAACTGGCGCCGGAGCTTCTGCACCGCGCGCGCGTCGTGCCCGATGTTCTCGCGCAAGCCGTCCATATGGGAGACTTGCAACACGCGCTCGCCGCCGGCGTCATGACCGCGCAGGATATTCACGGTGAACTCGCTGACGTCGTGTGCGGCCGCGCGCCGGGACGGACATCCGATGACGAACTCTTCGTGTTCGACTCCACGGGCTCCGCCGTCGCGGATCTCGCCGCCGCGGAGGTCGCTTACGAGATCGCGTGCGGTGATCCCACTGCCTTGCGAATTCGCCTGAACTAGCAATCGCCATGGAAACAACCAGCCGTCTGACCTGTCCGGAGTGCAGTCATGTCTCGGTCGAGACGATGCCGACGGACGCCTGCATCTATTTCTTCGATTGTCCGGGCTGCGGCGCGCTGCTGCGACCAAAGAAAGGCGACTGCTGCGTATTCTGCTCGTACGGGTCCGTCCCTTGTCCGCCCGTACAACTCGCGCGGCCGTGCTGCGGACGCCCAGATCAGGGCGCTTCCTGAATCTTGTCCGTTGTCCGTTGTGCGCTGTGCGTTGTGCGGAAGAACCCCAGCGGCAATGCGTCGCTTCCAGCAGCCGAGTTGCGGCTGGCGTCCGCGCCTGCAGCCGATCTGCGGACAACGGAGAACGGACAACTCACAACGAGCCCTCACCCCCGCTGCATGCCGAAGCCAAGCAGCACAGCTACGCCCAGCACCAGGAAGATCACCGCGGCAATCGTATGCACGATGCGCATGTTCAGCTTCTTCGCGGCGACGTTGCCCAGGAGCACGGCAGGCACGTTCGCCAGCATCATCCCGAGCGTCGTCCCCAGAATGACTGAGGCAAGCGCGTGATACTTCGCGGCGAGCGCTATGGTGGCGATCTGCGTCTTGTCGCCGATCTCGAGCAGGAAAAAGGCGATCAGCGTCGTGCCGAAGACTCCAAGGCGCGACTGCGCCTGCCTGTCGTCCTCATACTTGTCCGGGATCAGCGTCCACACCGCCATCGCGATGAACGAGATCCCAAGGATCCAGCGCAGCCCTTGCGGTCCGATCAGATTCGCCAGCCACACGCCGAGCGCGCCGGCCGCCGCGTGATTGAGCAATGTCGCCGCGAGAATTCCGAGAACGATGGGAAGCGGCTTGCGAAAGCGCGCCGCCAGAACAATGGCGAGCAGCTGCGTCTTGTCGCCGATCTCGGCGAGCGCGACGACGCCAGTGGAAATGAGGAAAGCCTCCATCAATCAACTCCAGGGCCAGTGAACGCAATGACCATCGCACTCCCGGCCCTACACCGGAATGAGATGGTCAAAGGTCTCATCAAGCTCTGAAGCCGCCTGCACCATAGCCGATCGGCCAAGTGTGTTGATGCAGGCATCAAGGCCGCGAAGGCCCTGAGAGATTACTCCCCGATGACGGGGCGAGGATACAGACCGGGCGTCGGCAATGTCGAGCATGTGCGGACGGATTCAGGGAAAGTCGGACGACGCTATCGATGCGGGGCGAAGTCGCGCACGCCGTGCGAACAGTGTGATCGCGGGCGAGCGCAGCCTAATCGTTCGCGAGCGGGCGCGACGAAACCGCAGCCTGCGGGCGCGTCGCGAGCGCAAAGAATACGAACGCCGCGGCCGATATCAAGGCAAGCAATGCGAGTCCGGTGCGCATGGAGAAACCTGCGCTCAATCCGGCGGCGAACAGCGCTGGCGCCAGCGCTTTCGTGGCGAAGCTTGGCCGCGCAAGAGCCCCGAGCAACGCCCCCTGTTGCTGCGGACCGAATAGCTCGGCCGGTACAGTGCCGCGCGCAATCGTCAGAATCCCATTGGAGGCGCCGTAGCAGGCAGCGAACAGGACGCCAAAGGGCATTGCGTGAGGAATGACGTTCAACAGCACCATCCCAAGCAAGGCAAGCGTGCAGGCGGTGACGCCTACTGCGATCGCCGAAAGTCTTCCCGCAAAGATCCACTCGATCACACGGGCGATCACCTGCATCGGGCCGATCAGCGCTGCGATCCACACGGCTTCATCGACGGTGAATCCGCGCGCGCCCAGCGCGGCGATCATGAATGCGGAGAGCGCACTGAACACGAAAGTTGCGGCGGCGAAGCTCGCCGCCAGCCAGAAGAAGCGCCGATCCTTCAGATAGCTGGCGTGCGGGCTCGCCTGCACGGACCTGCTCTGCCCCGATCCGTGGGCAGGCAACACAGCTCGATGTATCGGCGCGCACACGAGCAAATTGAGCAACGCGAACGTGAACAGCGCCGCGCGCCATCCCCACGACGTTGCGAGCACATGCGCGAGCGGCCAGAACACCGTGCTGGCGAATCCACCGAACAAGGTGAGGCCGGTCACCGCTCGTCGATACCGATCAGGCGCAATCTGATAAAGGCTTGCGAAAGCGGGGTCGTACAAACAGGCGGCCATTGCGAAGCCGGCGACCATCCAGCCCAGCGTGAACACGATCGGTTCGTGAGCAAGCGCCACGAGCGCAAGAGCGAGCGCCGCTGCTGCGGAGCCGGACGTCATCACGCGGCGGCCGCCTTCGCGATCAATGCGCCGTCCGACGATCGGCGCGACGACTCCGGAAACCAGCAGACCCGCCGTGAATGCGCCGAAGATCGTGAGGTCGCTGAATCCCAGCTCCTCCCGGATCGGGAGCGCGAGCACGGTCAGACTGTAGTAGAGACTGCCCCAGCTGATGATCTGCGCGATTCCCAGCAGTGAGACGATCCGCAGCAGCGCCGCTGAGTTGTGCGCGGCGTCTGCTTTACCTTCCGGGGAAGACTTCTCAGCCACGGCGCGCCCGCGGCCTTACAGCCGCGGCAGGTTTCTCGCAGCGGCGGTCAACCTCTCCGGGGTTCCTGGCCGATTTATCGTCGGCCGCGACCAAGTCGCCGGCGAGCGCCGCCGCCGCCGAACGAGTCTGCTCGTATCCTGTCGCCATGAGATTGGGGAGCACGCCCCTGCCTTTTGCACGGACGGCATAGTAGCCGACCTCGGGCGCGCCCGTTCGCGATGTCCACGCGCACTGCGCCGTAAGGCGCGCGCGTTCTTCGACTCTTGCAGCAAGTTGTGTAGTTTGAGCTCGGCGTCGGTCAGCTCGGGGCCCGGCCAACCTCGCGAACGCCTTTCGCGGCTGCGAGCGCCGGCATGCGGCAAAAGAAATCGAGCAAGTCGCCGGCGTGATCACGCATCGGCGAGATGCGCCACACGACCTCGCCGTGCTCAATGTCTATGTCGAACCTGAGACTCGAACAGCACTGCGACTCCAGCCCTGCAAGGCGGCGACTTTCAGCCTCCACTCCGGGCAGGTTCTGCAGACGCCATATCACAGCGTTGACGGTGCGTCCGGTGCGCACGGGAGCTCTGGCGAACAAATCCTGAAACGCTTGCACGCGCTCGCTCAGTTCGCCGGTGGACAGTGAACAGGTTGTCGAGGCGCCGCCGCCCTCGCCTGCGGCCGGCCCACAGCAGGAACGATCAACGGCGCACATCGAATCACATTTGCTCGCGGCCAGCGTCGTTCGCCCTCTCGGTCGGCGTACGCGCATGAACGCCGCGAGCAACGCAGCACCGCCGACTGCGCCGAAAATCGCCGACGTCGCTTCGGTCCAGGCAAACGCGGCCGTCCAGGCGGCGCCCGCGCCGACAGCCGCGAGCACGGGTACGGCGCAACACGCAACGCAGCCTAAGACCAGAGCCACGAGCGCAAACGCGCTGCGTTTTTCAGACAGGTGCGCCGCCATTTCACTCTCCTCTTGCCGCTGGGACCAGCGTGCCACTTAAAGTAAGCTTCAAGTCAAGCACTTCGATGGGGCGCCTTATGAGGATCGGTGAAGTAGCGCGCAGAGCCGGACTGAATGCGTCGGCCATCCGGTATTACGAAGCGCAGCGACTGCTGCCGCGCTCGTCCCGAGCTGGCGGACGACGCGAGTTCGATCCGAAGACAGTCGACCGACTCAGGCTCATCGTGGCCGCACAGCAATTCGGTTTTCGGCTCACTGAGATCCGCGAGATGCTGCAAGCCACCGACGGCAAAGAACCCGCCGGCGGCTGGCGACCATGGGTGCAGTCGAAGGTGCAGGAGATCGACGCGAACATGCGGCAGATGGGCCGCGCGCGAAAACTTCTGGTGAAGAGTCTCGAGTGCGCCTGTCCGGATCTCGTCACCTGCAGCAAGTCGTGCGAGTGGACGCAAACCGCGGGGCGATCGGCGCCAGGCGCACGCCGCTCTGTGCGGTCCGGGCGCGTATGACGTACGCGGGTTTCGTTTATCTCGCCGCGGCCTTCGCCGAGATCGCGGGTTGTTTCGCCTTCTGGGCGTGGCTCAGATTGGGAAAATCCATTCTCTGGCTGATTCCGGGCGTCGCGGCCCTCATGCTGTTCGCCTGGTTGCTGACCCTGATCGATACGCAGGCTGCGGGCCGCGCTTACGCGGCGTACGGAGGCGTCTACATCGCGGGTGCGCTCATCTGGCTATGGTTCATTGAAGGCGTCCGACCCACCCGCTGGGACCTGATTGGCGCAACCGTTTCGGTCGCAGGCGCATTGATCATCCTGTTCGGCGCGAGACATCAGGCGGGATAGCGCATGTCCACCTTCGACCCGGAACGCTTCAAGCAGCAGGAACGCGCCGGCTTCAATCTAATCGCCGATCGTTACGAGCGCGCCTGCGGCACGCTCGCTCCGGTGCAGGCGCGCATGCTGCAACTCGCACAACTTTCGGCGCACCAGAGAGTGCTCGACGTGGCCAGCGGTCCGGGGTTGCTGGCGCGCGCCGCCGCACGCTCGAGCGGCAGCGCCCACGTTGTCGCGTTCGATCTCGCGGAGGACTCGCTTGCTGTCGGACGTGAACGCGCCGCGGCCGAGGGGCTGTCCGACATCGAGTTCCAGAAGGGCGACGCCGAGCAACTGCCCTTCGATGACGCCAGTTTCGATCGCGTGCTGTGCGGGTTGGGCCTGATGCACTTTCCCGATGCAGCGGCGGCGACGCGCGAAATGTTCCGCGTCCTGAAGCCTGGCGGACGATTCATCGCCTCCGTCTGGGGCGAACGCAGCCATGTGCCGTTTCTCGCCTGCGCGCTCGCCGTTATCGAACGCAATCTGCCGCCGCCGAAGATTGAACGCCCTTCAATGTTTCGTTTCGGAAACCCCGACGTCTTGCGGCGCATGTTGCACGAGTGCGGCTTCACGGCGATCGACGTCCAACGCGCCACGATTACTCCGGCGCCGACAGATGCTGCGAGTTACTGGCAGGGGTTTCTTGACCTCGCCGGTGTGACGACGGTGGCGCTCGCCAGGCTGCCGCAGGAAACACAGGATCTGCTGGCGACCGACGTAGCACGTGACCTCGCGCCTTATGCGCGCTCAGACGGTTATCACCTCGACAGCGTCGTACTCGTTGCTGCGGCGGAGAAGTCGGTGTAAGGCTAGCCCAGGCCTCTTCCGCGAATTGAGCGTCCGCTTTGGATGGTCGTTTCAATCGATCGACGCAACACACTCTTGGAATCGTTCCGCTGGGCTATGGTAGCCCAGCGTCTTGCGCGGTCTCTCGTTGAGCTCGCGGGCTATGCGATTGAGCGTCGCCTGCGAGTGCACCGATAGATCAGTCCCTCGGGGAAGTACTGTCGCAGCAAGCGGTTGGTGTTCTCGTTCGAGCCTCGCTGCCATGGACTCTGCGGATCGCAGAAGTACACCTGGATATCGGTCGCCTGGTGAAGCGCTTGTGATCAGTGAGCTCTTTGCCGCGGTCCCAAGTCAGCGACTTGTAGAGTTCCTCCGGCAGATGCTTCGACTGCTTGATCAACGCATCGATGACCGAGCGAGTGTCACGGGCGGCGAGCTTCGCCAGCATCACGTAACGCGTCTGCCGCTCGACTAGCGTGACGATATAGCTGTTCGCGGAGCCGGTCAGTAGGTCACCCTCCCAGTGTCCTGGGACAGCGCGATCCTCCACAGAAGCAGGACGATCGCGGATCGAGACCATGTCTGGGATCTCCCCACGCGTGTCGGCTTTCGCCGTGGCATGCCGCGAACGTCGGATCGCGCGATGCGTGCGCAGATGCTCGATCAGCGCCTTCTTCAGTACGCCACGGGTCTGCACGAACAGGCTGCGATAAATCGTCTCGTGCGACACCCAGAACGCCTCGTCCTCGGTGTGGTTGAGTCTCAGCCATCCGGCAATCTGCTGCGGCGACCAGTTGCGTTGGAGCAGCGTTGCAACAACCCGCCGAAGATGCGGATATGTAGCCAGCTTACACGCCTTAGGGCGGCGTGCTCGCCGCCCAGCCTGTTGGTCGGCAGCAGCAGCTCGGTAGGTGCAGAGGCCGCCGTTGCGAGCAACTTCCCGGCTCACCGTGGAAGGCGCACGACCCAGGCCGTCAAGCGATGACGCGCAACGAATGACCGTTCACCAACCCGCGGGAGATCTCTTCGCGCTCGGCCAGCGTCAGCGCCAGTACGGAGCGCTCGTCGCGCCGGCGGTCGAATGCCGCCAGTTGGTCTGATGTGCGCAAAGGTCGAGGAGGATGTCTTGCCGAAAACTCTGCCGATCGACTTGAGAAGTTCACCCTTCTGCCAACGCTCCCAGATCTCGGCGCTCTGCGCCGCCGTGTAATGACAACGCTTCCGTCTTTGCCGCTTCACACTCCACCTCCGCATCGAAAGGTAAAGTGTTGCGTCGATCAGTTGAACTCACCGCCGAAGCCAGAAGTCTGCAATCGGCCAGGAGCAGACGTCTGCAAACAACCGAAATACCGAAACGCGGCGCCCATCATTCGTCCTTGCTCGCGCTGTTGAGTCTGAACGCGAACGCTGATGGTTCGACAGCTATCGCGAGCTCGGCAGGCCGCTCATGTCGCAGATCGTCGCGGATCAGAAGACGATCGAAGAGTTGTTCGAACGGGCGCGGGTCGCTACGGCGGCCGGGCTCCGCTCAGCGAGCCTTACCCAATCAGCCTCTTGAATCGCGGAGTCTCCCGGAGCGGGTCGAAGTTGGGGTCTATCGCGAGCCAGGCGGGCGTGAGGTGATACGGGATCTTCAGCAGCGGTTCCAGCCTGTCGAGCGCCTTCTCGTTTTCGCCGGTCAGGATGTAGACGCGCACGAGCTGGTGCTGGATGTAGGGGCCGAAGTGCGCATCCCTGGAAATGGGCAGGAGCTCCACCGCTCGCTCGGCCTCGCGGATCGCTTCGGCCTTCCTTCCCAGATACGCGAGCGAGAGGCCGAGGATGGACGCGGATTTGGGCGTCCTCCGGCACGGCCTCGAGCAGCTTCTCGAACTCAGCGCGGGCGATCTCGGCGTACTTGCGAACATTCGGTTTGTCACGCTTCAGCGCGGATGCCTGCACGAGGCAGTGGGCCCAGATGCCGCGATTGTCGAAGGCGCTCGGCGTGAGGCGAAGGAGCAGATCGCGCTGCGCTTCGTCGAGCAGCCAGACGAGGTCCGCGTAGTTGGCCACGAAGGCCACGAGCGCTGTCGGCTCCACCTCCTTTGGCGCAGCCTTCAGCACCGCACGCGCTCCCGCCAGGTCTCCCTCGGCGAGATACGTCATGGCCTTCTGCTCGAGAAGCACCAGATTCGTGGGCGCGAGGGCGAGCCCGCGGTCATAGGCCTTCCGAGACTCTGCGTGGCGGCGCAACCGGAGAGTCGCAAAGCCCAGGCGCCGAAGCGTATTGAGCGAGCGGGGATCGATGCGTAGGGCCTGTTCGAGATCGCCCAGCGACGCTTCCCATTGTCCCAGGTACTGCCGGGTGATCGCGAGCGACGTGGCGTAGTCCGCGCTGCCCGGAGACAGGCGGCGCGCCCGCTCCATCTCGGGAAGCGCTCGAGCCGGATCCTGGACGACCATGGTGTAGTAATAGCCGAGCGCCTGATGGCCCTCCGGGCGCTCCGGCGCAATCGCCAGCGCCTGCTCCGCGGCAAACAGCGCCCGCTCGGCCCCTGCCGGCGTCGGAGTGCCGATCGCGTAGAGCAACGAAGAGGCACGGCTGAGGCTCGCCCACGCCTCCATGAAGTGAGGGTCGAGGGCCACAGCCTGCTCGTAGTGGCCGACGGCCCGCACGGAGGCTCGGAGGATCCGCGGCCGTCATCGACTGCGAGGCCTCTTCACCGCGTAGATAGGCCTCGTAAGCCGGCAGGCTCTGGGTTGACTTCGCTTCCAACCTGCGTTTCTCCCCGGGCGATAGCGCGACGTCGAGCGCCTGGGCCACTCGCGTGGCGATCTCCCCTTGCACCTGGAAGACGTCCGTCAGCGTCGCATCGAAAGGCTGCGCCCACCGCGACGCTCCGCTCGAGGCCAGGCTCAGCTCCGGGCTCACCTGCACGCGCCTCGTGCCGTCGCTTCCTTCTGCGAAACGCACAGCGCCCGTCAGCAGGTACTCCGCGTCCAGCTCCTTCCCGATCTGCTGCGGCGTCTTTTCAGTATTCCTGTATCCGTTCGAGCTGGTGCGGGCAATGACCTCCAGGCCGGGAGGTTCGTCAACTTGCCGCGCACCTCGTCGGTGATGCCGTCAGCAAAGTAGTCGTCCTCTTTCGGGCCGAGGTTCTCGAATGGGAGGACGGCCACGCGTTTGACAGCGGCGTGGGCGGGCGCGCCGGCAGGGCGGCGCGACATGACGATCGCGACGACGACCGCGACGACAAGGACAGCAGCAACGCCAAGCACGGCAGCGAGACCGGGGCGCTTGAACGGTGCGCGACTCGCGGCGATCGACGGTTCTCGCGCGGGCGCTGCGGAGAAGCTCGCGGACGTCGTGTGAGCGGGATCCGCTTCGATAGGCGTCACCGGCGCAATGAACCGATAGCCTCGCCGCGCCAGCGTCTCGATGAACCGTGGATTTTCCGCACTGTCGTCGAGTGCGTGGCGCAGCTTCTTGGTCGCGGTGTTGAGACCGTGATCGAAGTCGACAAAGGCGCCGGCCGGCCACAACCGTTCGCGCAGCGCGTCACGCGTGACGACCTCTCCCGGGTGCTCCAGGAGCATCGCCAGCATCTGAAATGGCTTCTCCTGCAACTGCAGTTTGAGGCCATTGCGGCGCAGCTCGCCCGTTTCGAGGTCAACGTCGAAGGTTCCGAAATGTTTGCGCATCGCTGGCAGCTTCGGCTTGCGTCTACGTTCGGTCAAACATCGTATCAGGACGCAGTCAAGGCGCTTCACCCGTTCCCGATAAAGGCCTCGCGTTCAACGACTTGCCCGTACACACACGGTTCACCGCGAAAAGAGCGCTGGTGCATTGAGTCACAGGGCTCGGGGTCGCACGTTGCGCGACGAGTAACACAACCGCCGGGCCCAGAGGCGCTAGCGCGCCAGGAGAAACGCCATGAACAAGAAAGCTTTCAGGATCACTCTGATGATCATGCTGCTCGCCGTTCCTCTATGGGCAGTAGGCGAAGATGCGAAGCCCAGCGCGCGCCGATTCGACGCACGGGAGACCTCGGGTTGACGAGACGCTGGTATGGAACGAGGTGATGCTCGACGCGATTATCGCCAGCACGCTCGGCAATCCGCAGACCATCCGTATGGCGGCGACGGTGAACAGCGCAATGTTCGACGCGCAGAACGGCATCGGGCGCCAGGAATACAGGCCGATCTTCGTAACCGACCGGGCGCCGCGCGGAACGCACCGCCGCGCCGCGCTGGTTCAGGCTGCGTACGTGACGTTGAAATCGTTTTATCCGGAGCAGTTGAGCCGGTTCGATGCGCAGCGCGCTTTGTCTCTCGCCGCGTTCGACGGCGACGACTCGGCCGAAGTGCAGCGCGGCATCGAGTGGGGCGAACACGTCGCGAACAAGATGCTGGCGTGGCGCGCGACCGACGGCTTCAGCGACCCGGTACCCCCGTTTACAGGCGCCGGTGCAATCCTTGGCCAGTGGGAGTCTGTGACGGGTACCAGCATGTCGGCGGGCAACATCTCCTTCACGACCCCTTTCGTGCTGACCAGCAACGCCCAGTTCCAGTCGGCTTTGCCGCGGCCCTGGACGACCCTCGCCAGTGCGGAATATGCCGAGGACTTCAACGAGGTGGCGACAATCGGAGTGAAGACCAACTCCTCTCGGACATTGGATCAAACGCATATCGCGTTCTTCTTCAACGGCTACGCCACAAACGACTATATCGAAGCGGCCATTCAGATCGCCCGCAAGCACAAGAACTCGCCCCGCGACAATTCGCGCATCTTCGCGTTGCTCACCATCGCCATGCACGACACCTCGGTGACAATGTTCCGCGCGAAGCGCGACTTCGGAGCGAATCCTGCCGAACTCACCTGGCGGCCGATCTTCGCCATTCAGAAGGCGGATCTCGATGGCAACCCGGACACCGCCCCGATTGCCGCTTGGGCTCCGCTGATCACGACGCCGAATCACCCCGAGTACCCGGCCTCGCACCCGGCATCACACGGCGCCGGCCCCCGCGTGCTGCAGCACTTCTTCGGCGACCGCAACACGTTCGAGGTTCACCCCGCGTTCAACACAGTCTTCCCGGGACCTCCGGAGGGTGGAGTAAAGCCGCGGCGTTACTCGCGCATCTCTGACATGGCGCAGGAAGGTATCGACGCGCGTACTTACGGCGGCATGCATTTCCGCGGCTCGAGCAATGCGTCGGCAAAGGTAGGCGCCCGGATCGCCGACTATGTCCTCGAGAACGCTGCCCAACCTATCGGGCGACGCCGATGACGACGCTTCTATCGCGCAAGGCTGATAGTGCTGATAGTTGATCGATGCAGGGAGCGCCTGTTTGACCTCCGGCGGTCTCGCCGGAGGTCCGCGCCATCAGGCAGCGCGCTCACAGTTGGTCGTGCAGAGCCACTTCGAGTTCAGCCCGTCGATCACCGTACGTGCGGGTCTGTGTCCGGACTTTGCGCCTGTTCCCTTGGTCGGTAAGACCGGAAGTGAACGCAACGCACACAATGGTGGCGCGCAGTTTGGCGCCGGGGCCGGGAAACCGGGATGATTCCAGTAAATCCCGCTAGTCGAAATTCGACGCCAATCCGTCGACAGTGATGACTCCGTTCACAGCTAATTAGTCGGGAGAACTTTCCCGAGTTTCCGGCCCGATACAAAGCGGAAACTGCATCTCGACCACCGACCTCTCCATCTGCTCGAACTGCGGGGGCTCGAGAAACACTTCACGGCTCGGGCCGTTCAGAAAATAGCCATTCGCTTCGATGAAGCGGGCGATCCGCGCGGTGATGAGATGGGCCTGCTCAGGCAATCCGATGCGCACGCAGGTCGCCATACGCGCGATCCCAGGCAGTTCTTCGATCGTCATGACGCCGCAGTGCGGGACGAAAACTTCACGTGTCGGTGGACGCAGCAATGCGTAGCCGACTTGCAGATCGATGCGGTCGGTTTCGAACTCCGTAGAATGCGCTACGGCCATGAGGAGCCCGAGCGAGTCAGCTTCAACGTGTGTACGGACTGCCTCCGAGACCGAGCGCAGCAATGTGCGGGCGCTTGCGAACGATGGGACTGTGTCGCGCACGCACAGGAATTGACGCGCGGGTTCGTCGCGAATGATCACGTCTTCCGATGACAACTGACCATCGTTGTCGATCTGCGCGATTCTGGTTTCGATCTGTCGCAGTCTCTCCGCTTCGGCCGCCAACGCGCGTGCGCTGTCCGCCCTCCGAACCATCAACATCCCGCGGAGCTCAGCGGCAGGCACGTTCTGGTCCGTGAGGCGCGCAATCTCCTCCAGGCTGAAACCGAGCTCCTTCAGCACGAGGATGCGATTGAGCGTGGGCAACTGGCTCGCGGAGTAGTACCGATAGCCAGTAGCCGGATGGACGGTTGCCGGCCGCAGCAAACCGAGCTCATCGTAGTACCGCAGAAGTCGGCACGACACGCGCGCCACACGCGAAAAATCGCCGATCGTGAACATCGCCGCCTCGAGATCTGGCTCCTCAGGAGAAGAGTGTCATATCCAATCCGCCCACGCTCTTGGCCGCCGGGATCTCCACACGCAGATGCGATCGAAGCGACTCACGCGCCAGAACGCGTCGCAAGTGACCGTATAGCCGCGGGTAGTTGGATTCCTCGACCCTTTCGCCGGCATAGTGGAAGTTGATCAGCATCGAGACGACCGCAATATCCGCGACGGAGAATGCTCCCGCGAAGTAGTCACCGGTGAGCTGGGCCTCCAGGTAGCTCAGCCGTGGCGGAATCATTTCTGTCAGCGACTTCCGGATCAATGCCTCATCGGGCAGCTGTTTCAGAAACTTCGGAGCGAATACCCGCTGCATCAGCAGGCCGCGTAGAACATGCGGCGCCAATCCACTATCGACGAATTCTTCGATCCACAACGCTCGCGCGAAGTCGTGTGGATCCGACGGATACAGCGGACGCTCCGGATGCTTGCGTTCGAGATACGCCAGGATGACGGACGAATCCGCCACCCGCGCGTCCCCATCTTCGAGGATGGGGATGAGCCCCAATGGGCTGATCTCGCGCCAACCCGCTGGCGGCGAAAGCGGGATCACCGGGACAGTCTCGAATTCCACGCGCTTCTCCAGCGCGCCAACGAGCACCTTGCGCGTGTGTGCGGAGAAAGGAACACCATAGATCTTCAGCATCACAACTGCTCTCCTTTGTTCATGACGGAGGCAGCTTGAGGGTTTACGCGGCGTGAAGGTCAAGAGCGCTTCGAGTGAGACTCACGTGGGCCGTGTTTCAGTGGACTGGCTTTACCACTGGAGCAATCTTGTATCCGTTGCTCGCACCGATCCGCTTGTCAGCAACCGGCCGAGGATCGCGGTAGGGACGCTCATTGCTAAGCGCCCCCCGCACAGAACCGAGCGGGCCCGATTAAGGCACTCGGCTCCCACCTTGGGTGTTTGACGAGAAAGCGTTTGTCCGGCCAAGGATGCACGATACGCGGCACAGGGATGAACTCGGCACTGAGGCGCTCGATCCGGCTCCACGTCATGCCATCTTTTTGGCTGCGACGTCGTAACGCCCGCCGCCAGAGAGCAACAACGTCATGCCGAAAGGCGCTGAGTCGTTCTGCGTTGGTCGGGATTGCGTGATACGCAAAGTAGCCACGCACCACTTGCCCCAACCACGCGCCCTGTTCCTGTAACGACCGGTGCATGCATCGCCGCAGGTCGCTTTTCAAAGCTCGCAGCGTCATCCGCATTCGGTCGCGGCGGGTCTTTCGTTTAAGTTGAAAGCGACCCTGACGTGACTGCCCACAGATGTGCGTGAAGCCCAGAAAATTGAACGTCTCCGGTTTACCCAAGCCGCGCTGTGCTCGATGCTCGGCTGCATGGCGGCCGAACTCAATGAGGCGCGTCTTCTCCGGATGCAACGACAATGCAAATTGCTTAAGCCGCTCGCGTACCTCTTCCATGAATTGCCTGGCTTCAGACTCGTGCTCAAATCCGCAGACGATATCGTCGGCGTAGCGCACGATGATCATCGAGCCTTGCGCATGGCGCTTGCGCCATTGCTCGGCCCATAGATCGAAGACGTAATGGAGATACACATTTGCCAACAGTGGCGAGGCGACCGCGCCTTGCGGCGTCCCTTGCTTACTCACCGTCAGTTCACCTTGCTCCATCACGCCTGCCTTCAGCCATTTGTGGATTAAGCGCAGCACGCGCTCATCGCCGATCCGATGCTCCAGAAATTTGACAAGCCACGCGTGGCTCACCGAGTCAAAGAAGCTTTTCAAATCGGCATCCACAATCCAGTTCACGCGCCGCTGGGTGATGCCAAACGCTAACGCATCCAACGCATCGTGCTGGCTGCGCTTCGGTCTGAACCCGTAGCTGAATCCCAGAAAATCCACCTCATAAATCGCGTTGAGCACCTCCACCACCGCACGCTGTACGATCTTGTCTTCCAGCGCAGCGATCCCCAACGGACGTTGTCGCCCATCTGCTTTTGGGATGTACTGTCGCTTGGAAGGCAAGGCTCGATATGCGCCGCGATGAATGCGCCCATGCAACTCATTGAGGTTCGCTTCCAAGGACTGGCCATACTGCCGCCACGTGATGCCATCGATCCCCGGCGACGCCGCGCGCTTCAGCGCGAAATACGCCCTCCGCAATCGTTCCACATCCACATGGTGCAGTAACGCCGTGAACCGTTCCTGTCTTCCGGCTCTTCGCTCGTTCTCGTACACGGTCAAGTCCCGGGGACACGCCCTCCCGGCTCAGTGTCCGGTGCGTGCAAGACTCGCCCGCGTTCCCCTCGGCCGGCCGCCTTCGCTCCATCGACTCCGCACCCGCTCCTTCGGGCTTGTTCGCCGACTT
Organism: uncultured Gammaproteobacteria bacterium; assembly: GCA_963723505.1. GTDB lineage: Bacteria > Pseudomonadota > Gammaproteobacteria > Steroidobacterales > Steroidobacteraceae > Steroidobacter. The sequence goes on along the minus strand of CAVRQU010000001.1, from coordinate 448,029 downwards.
CATCGCTACTGTGCAGCCGTCTGACTTCTGCGGATCGTTCACCATCGGCTTCGGTTCCTCACCTTCCCGATGCGGACCCTTCACCATCTTGCGATGGCGCAGGGCCAACCCGCAGATCTCCCGGTTCCCGGACAAAGAGCGTGCGTGCATGCCAGGTTCTACGACCACGCCGGGTCGCCCGAGCGCTTGCGATGGCGCACTCGAACGTCTTGCCTTCCGCTACACAGACAGCGTCGGCGCCCAGAAACAGTTTTCTTTCGCGGCTCAATGGCTGGCCTGCACGTACCCCTACCGACGCTTCGCCGACATCCTCACGGATGCCGGCGCACGGCTCAGGGCCGATGTGGTTCGCTACACCTTCATCGTGGTGGACTTGCACCACCTGCTCCTTGCCGGTCTCCCGGCGCACCTGTGTGAAAACGTCATTTTCTACAGGCTAAACTCCAGCCGTCTTCCCGCTCGAGGAACTCCTCATGAAACGATTCATCGATGAAGCCGAGCGATCCCAAGCCACCTTGCTCCCCGAGACGATCGACGACTACATCTGCGAAGATAACCCCGTCCGCGCGATCGATGCGTTCGTGGGTGCGCTCGATCTCGCGTCGCTCGGCTTCGACGGCGTCGAAGCCGAGTCGACCGGTCGGCCGGCTTATCACCCAGTCGACGATCCTGAAGATCTATCTCGTATGGCTATCTCAACCGCATCCAGTCCTCCCGTCGGTTGGAGCACGAAACCAGACGCAACCTCGAGCTGATCTGGCTTGACCGGCCGTCTAAGTGCCCGACTTCAAAACAATTGCCGATTTCCGATCTGCCAACACGGCCGCCATCCAGAACGTCTGCCGCCAGTTCATCGTTCTTTGTCGCCGCTGGAACCTCTTCACCGAAGCAACGGTTGCCATCGACGGCAGCAAGTTCAAAGCGGTCAATCACCGAGACCACAACTTCACGAGCGGCAAGATGGCGACGCGGATGACACTCATCGAGCAGAGCATCGCCGAGTACCTCGAGCAGCTCGACCGGATGGACGCCGTGAGACGCCGAGCAGTCCACGGCAGGCGGCGCGCCTGAAGGAACGGATCGCTACGTTGAAGGATGAGATGAGCCGACTCGATGGACTCAAGGCTCGGATGGAGACCTCACCGGACGGCCAGGTATCGCTCACCGATCCGGACGCTCGATCGATGGCTAGCCAAGGCAAAGGCACCGGCATCGTCGGCTACAACGTGCAGACGGCGGTCGAGACCGAACATCACCTCATCGTTACGCATGAGGTGACGAACGTCGGCTCGGACCGCCATCAGCTCAAACGCATGTCCGAGGCGGCGCGCGAGGCGCTCGGAACGGGCGAGCTCACCGCGCTCGCTGATCGCGGTTACTACAGCGGCGAGGAGATCAAAGCCTGCCACGACGCCGGGATCGTGCCGCTGGTGCCGAAGGTACTCACCTCGAACAGCAAGGCCGAGGGTCGCTACGACAAGAGCGACTTCGTGTACGACCGTGAGCGCGACGCGTTCCGCTGCCCGGCGGGCGAGTACGCGATCCGGCGCTTCACCAGCGTCGAGAAAGGCATGGCGATCCACAAGTACTGGTCGTCGGCCTGTCCTAGGTGCGCACTACGCGCGAAGTGCACCACGGCGGCCTACAGGCGCATCGACCGATGGGAGCACGAGCACGTACTCGACGAGATGGAGAGCCGGCTCGATGCCAACCCAAAGGCGATGCAGGCGCGACGAAGCACGGCTGAGCATCCGTTCGGCACGATCAAGGCCTGGATGGGCGCGCTCACTTCTGTGTCGAGGGCTACCGAAGGTGAGCGCAGAGATGAGCCTCCACGTGCTGGCTTACAACCTGAAGCGAGTGATGAAAATCATGGGAACGGGACCGCTGATCGAGGCGCTGCGCGCCTGATCGCAGCCCGCCTCAATCAAACAGTGCTTTCAGCGAGTTGCCGGTCCATCTCGACGCTCGACGTGGCTGTGAGTTTTCACACGGCCTCGGCCAAGAGCAGACTCTGAGTGCGCCGCTCAAGTGCGGACGTTAGCTAGCGTCGTGCGAATTGCACCAAGGGCCTGGTGATCGCCGAGTCGATCGAATCTGCATCGAAATGAGGTCGATTTGGGAGTGAAGGCGGCCGGCAACGCAGCGCGCGCTCTGCCACCCCTTGCATGCCGCCAATCCGTGTGTATACTGAACTTCATGGTTCAGTATAGCCAGACCCGCTTCGATGCCTCGTTCGCCGCGCTCTCGGACGCCACCCGACGCGGCGTTCTGGAGCAGCTCGGCCGTGCAGACGCTTCCATCACGGACCTTGCCGAGAAGTTCCACATGACCCTCACGGGCATGAAGAAGCATGTCGGCGTCTTGGAGCAGGCCGGGCTCGTCACCACGGAGAAGGTCGGGCGCGTGCGGACCTGCAAGCTCGGCCTGCGCCGACTGGAGGAAGAGGCGGCATGGATCGAGAGGTACCACCAGCTCTGGGACGCCCGCTTCGACGAGCTGGACAAGGTTGTCGAGGAACTGAAACGGAAGGAGAAGGTCGATGGACGCAAGAAGAGAGAGTGAGCCTACCCCCATGAAGAACCGCACGACGGTGGAACGGAAGTCCGAGCGTGAGCTAGTCGTTACGCGAACTTTCAACGGCCCGGCGCGCCTCGTGTTCGAGGCGTGGACCAAGCCCGAGCTGTTCAGGCGGTGGTGGGTGCCGAAGTCGATGGGAATGTCCCTGCTTTCCTGTGAGATGGATGTTCGTGTCGGGGGCAAGTACCGTCTTGAGTTCGAACCCGATGCTATGGCGTTCTTCGGCACGTACCTCGAAGTGACACCGCACTCGCGCCTCGTCTGGACCAATGAGGAAAGTGGTGAGGGTGGGCCCGTCACGACGGTGACCTTCGAGGAAAAGGGCGGCAAGACGTTGCTGGTCATGCACGAGCTTTATCCCTCGAAGGAAGCTCTCGACGCCGCCGGCACCGGGGCGGCGGATGCGATGGGAGAGACGTTCGAGCAACTGGACGAGCTTCTCGTCACCCTGGGCGCGAGCATGGGACGGTCATGAAGTTGTGGATCTCGCAGTCGGCAGCCTGGCTCTTCACTACGCGGAAGAGAACCCCGACGAGGTCGTCGCCGCCGTCGACGACAAGACCGAGGCTGTGACGAACGCTGAGTCCAACCAGTTGGAAGTCTGCTTTTATGGTCGCTCTATGTCTGATATGGGTCGTTCTGAGTCGTTGCTCAATGACTCTGTTCGGCCAGGAGCGGACGTCTGCAAACAACCGAAATGCCGAAGCCCGGCACTCATCATTTCGCGCACGAGCAGTAGACCGCAACACGTCCGACGCGTCATGCTCTACTGCGCCGGCCTTGTGATTCACCGCCACTCGATAAGAACAGGCGCTTCGACGACTCGTCGCCGCCTCAGGCATCGGCGCCGTTCGAACGCCGGGAAGCGGGGCAAATCGGAGCTTCTCTATGGGAGGACGACACATGACAGACCGATCGCAGCGGCTTGCCGCTGCATGCCTCGCAGCATCCGCATTGCTGGTCACGAGTGCGCATGCCGACGACGCGCGGCGACCGGATCAGCTCGCTTTCCGCGAGATCTATCGTGAACTGGTGGAAACGAATACGACCTTGTCGGCGGGTAGTTGCACTGCCGCCGCCGAGAAGATGGCGGCTCGCCTGCGTGCGGCAGGTTATCCGGACAAGGATCTGCATCTGTTCGCCGTGCCTGAGCATCCGAAAGAAGGCGGGCTGGTCGCCGTATTGCCCGGCGCCGATCCGAAAGCGCGGCCGATGCTGCTGCTGGCGCACATCGACGTCGTCGAAGCCCGCCGCGAGGATTGGGAGCGTGACCCGTTCACGCTATTCGAGGAGGGCGGCTATTTCTATGCGCGCGGCGCGCTCGACGACAAGTCCATGGCCGCCACGTGGGTGGACACGTTGATCCGTCTGCGGGGCGAACGCACGAAACCTCGTCGGACCATCAAGATGGCGCTGACGTGCGGAGAGGAAACCAGCGGCGCTTTTAATGGCGCGCAGTACCTGGCGAACGAACGGCGCGACCTGATCGACGCCGCATTCGCGTTGAACGAAGGCGCCTGGGGCCTGCTCGATGCAAGCGGCAAGCGCGTGATGATGGGCGTGCAGGCCGGCGAGAAGACGTCCCAGGACTTCCAGCTCGAAGTGCAGAATCCCGGCGGTCACAGTTCGCGCCCGGTGAAGAACAACGCGATCTATCACCTTGCCGGCGCCCTCACGCGCATCGAGCACTACGACTTCCCGATCCAGCTCAACGATACGACGCGCACTTACTTCTCGCGCATGGCCAGCATCGTCGGGGGTGCGACCGGCGCCGCAATGACGAAGGTCGTCGCGAATCCAACGGATGCGGCTGCCGGCGCCGTGGTCGCAGAGGATCCGAGTTGGAATGGCATGCTGCGCACGACGTGCGTTGCGACGATGCTGGACGCCGGACATGCAACCAACGCGTTGCCGCAGCGAGCGCGCGCGAACGTGAACTGCCGCATCTACCCTGGCGAGTCGATCGACAGCGTACGGCAAACGCTCGAACGCGTTGTCGCCGACCCGGAAGTCAAGGTCACGACAAAGGGGAAGCGCGGACCCGAGTCCGTCGTCCCGCCGCTCACGCGCGAAATCATGGCGCCCATTGAAAAGGTCTCTGCACGGTTCTATCCGGGTGTGCCGGTGATGCCGATCCTGCAGCCGGGAGCGACGGACGGACAGTTCCTCGGCGCCGCGGGGATTCCCACGTATGGAGTCAACGGGCTGTTCCTGGATCCCGACCTCGGCGGCATTCATGGGCTCAATGAACGCGTGCGGGTGCAGTCTTTGTACGACGGCCGCGACTTCCTTTACGAGCTCGTGAAGGTTTACGCTGCGCAGACCCGCTGAGTGCAGGGCGGGAGCTCTGCATCATTCGAGGGGCCTACGATGGCTTCGCCTCGACCGCGATGATGCGAAGCTCCGTTTGTCCGACGTTCTGAACGTAGTGAGGACCAATCGGGCCGGCCCAGAGAGCAGCGCCAATCTCTGGCTTTCTGTCCATGGTGCGTGAATCCACCAGGACATTCCCGTCTGGGTCGTACCGAATGAAGTCACTCCAACTGAGGACGTACAGAGCGGCTGGCCACTCATGGGCGTGTACTGGCGTTCGGTCTCCCGGGCTCACCCGCGTATCCAGAACGCGGACCTTGTCGTTCTCCAGCAGAACCTCGTGGTGTCCTGGCGCCTTTGCCATCGCATCGAGCGGGTGCGTGGCATGATTCTTCGAGGCGCTGTCTTCAAGAGTTTTCATAGGACCCCTCCCCCCTTCTGCAATCAAATCAGGCGCTGTCGTCAGTGTCCGACCGATACGGATCGGACTAGAGCCGCGTGACCGCGAGTCCGTCCGTAACGTACTTCGCGTGGCGGAAGTCGCGGATGCCACGGATGCGGCCGTTTACCCAGTCCAGCAGCACGACGTACTTCACGGCATCGGAAGTGTCCGCAGGGTCGCTGACGAGAAGAGCCGGAAGCCCTTCCGCCAGTCCCGGCGCGAACTTCCAGTCGGAGCTTTCGCCGTAACGGTCGAAGTACACGGAAACATCTTTGCGGCCGGCGAGTCGCAGGCGGTTCACGAGATCCAGCTTCACGTCTTCTGCCAACAGGTTGCGGAGGGCGTCGAAGTCACGCGCGTTGAAGCGGTCGGCGTACGCGCGCAGGCGGCTCTGCTCTTCTGCACGAAGCGCAGGTTGCTCGGACTCACCGGCTTCGGACAGCGCCTTCAACCGAACACGGCCACGATGAAGCGCCGCCTTCACCGCCGGGAGCGTGGCGCCGAGAATCTCCACTGTGTCGGCCAATGAATATTCCAGTACGTCCATCAGCACCACCGCGGAGCGCTGAATCACCGGCAGTTGCATGATCGTCGCGAGGCTCGCGGTAGCCGCAACCCACGAATCCGCTTCAGCGGCGCCGCCGGGCAGGTCAGGCGAATCGCCGTCCAGCGGCACTTCGGCTTGTCTCTTTCGGCGACGCAGGGCGTCAAGCGCGGCATTGTGCGCGATGGTGAACAGCCACCGTTCCGGCTTGGTGATGGCGCCCGCGCGCGGCAGGGCCTCCGCAGCTTTCGCGAGCGCCTCCTGCACGATGTCTTCTCCGTCGAATACCGAGCCCACCATTCGGGTGCAGTATCGATGCAGCCGCGGCCGCACTTCCGTCATCAACCGGTTCAATGCGTCGCGTTCCATCGGGTCGCCCACCATTCATACTCCTCACGCCCCGGAGCGCAGAACGTCCGCCCTATGAGCAATGGACGTTTCGGGCCTGACAAAAGATGCGGCCCACGAAAAATCATTTCCAGCGAACCTTTTTGCCGTACGCCGTCGTCCTTGTGCTCTGAAGGCACGCAGCGTGCGGGCCTCACAAAGCAAGGATACAGACCATGCACAGAGTGACAGTAGTTCGCTACACCACCAAGCCCGACCACACCGCTGAGAATGAAGCCCTGTCGCGCGCCGTGTTCGCGCAACTCCGCAGCGCTCCGCCCGAAGGCGTGGCCTACGCGCTCTTTCGGGATGGCAATCAGTTCATTCACGTGTTCCTGAATTTGAAGGCGGACGAATCTGCCCCGGTCACGGAGTTGCCTGCCTTCAAAGCGTTCGAGAAGGGCGTTGCCGAGCGTTGCGACGCGCCTCCGAATGTGACACGGCTCGCCACGCAGTTGGTGGATTGTTACGGCTTCGGCGCGAGCCCTGCGTCCTGACACTGCGGCCTCGTCGCACGACCTCGACGGGAAGTCGCAGTGGTTCGGCTTCCTGGCTGATTACCCTTGATCGGACTGCGTGAGCAGAACCGCACGGCGTTCAATAGCCCTCGGTAAAAAGGTCGAGAGCGCCGGCGTCAGATCGACGGGTTTGCGTGCGCATCGCGAAGCGCTCAAGTCGCTGGGCATTCCTCGCCAAACCCGAACGGCGTCCGATCCTGCAGAGCATCCGGCGCGGGAAACGCTTTCTGGAATGTGAAGGCCTCCGCCGTCGGGCCATGCTGACTGAGCAGCTCGAGCTTCGACGCCGCTTCGGCGATCGTGGGACGATAACCTTGGCGTACCCACCAGAGCACGACGTACGCCTGCGACATGCGCTCGAACCACTCTCGGCGACGGCGCATGATCTCGACATGAGCGGTCTTGTAGACGAAGTTGCTGAGCGATGCGACGTCTCGCCACACGGACATGTTGACCAGCACGTTCTCACCCATCGGACGCAGGGCGGTCGCATCGCCCTCTTCCGTCTGCAGTCGCCACACGAAACCGGGCGAGCTTTCCGCCAGCGCATTGATGCGATCGAGGTTCGCGACGAAGTCGGCCATGATGGGCGACTCCAGTGGCTCCTTCATGGTTGCGATGTTCAACTGGGCAAGCTCGTACAGGGACACGACGGGGGGCCCCTCGTAACATTTCAATCGTTGCGCAGGTGCTCAGCGCATGACGACGTCCGGCTCCGAAGCGTACGCACCTGATGATCTCATGCAAGATCTATCGCCCCGACGCCGCTTAGCCGAGCACGCGCTGTGACGTAGACGCCCCGGATGTTGCCCTTATGCCGCAATCAGCCTCACCTACTCGACGCGTTTTCCTCTTGGCCATCCAGGCGGCCTCGCGGCGTAATCCAGCTCTCGGTCGACATCGCGGCGCAGGTCGACGCTATGTCTCAGCGATTGGGCTTCGTGGTCCTGATTAGATCGCCTGGCCGATTCCCAGCAGGTTGCCCTCGCTATCCCGAAACCAGGCCGCCCTCTCTGCTCTGCCTCCCTTCGAGGGATAGTTGCCTTCGATCTCAGCGATCCCATCCATTGTCTTCAAGTCAGGTAGGTCATACTCCTCGAACACCACACCCCGACGGCGCAACTCGTTGACCGTCGCCTGTAGGTCCTCGACTTCCCATGCCATCTGGGTATGAGCGCCGGACGCAGAGCCTGCCGACTGGAACAGGGAGAAGTGGCCACTGCCGCACCGATAGCGCAGTCCGCCGGGTCGCTCCTCAACAGGGTCGAGACCGAGCCTGCTGGAGTAGAAAATGCGGGCGCGCTCAAGGTCCTGTGCGGGGAGTCTCGTGGCGACATCACTGTTTCTGAGCATGTGGGGTCCTCGGGTGGCGACCTCAGCGAATCTACGCTGCGTCATTCGTCTGCAAGAGTTAAGAGCTTCGGTTTCGATATAGAAGCAGGCTTCAGCGTTCCCGCGGCCCTCGGATGGTGCGAACGTTGAGAGCGATCACCAGAGTCACCAGGATCCCGCCCGCAACGACGAACACAGCAGTCCTGATGCCTTCGGCTGTGGCGATTCGCAGCCCTTCGCCGAGGAGCCCTTCGGTGCCGGAGTTGGCCACCAGGACCAGGATCGCGAGGCCGATCGCGGCGCCGATTCCAGAGCCGGTCGAGACGATGCCTGAGGCGATGCCCTGCTCACGATTGGTCACACCGGTCCCCGCGGCGATGAACATGGTTGTGAACACGACGCCATCGCCGATGCTGACGGCGACGAGGCCGGGGATGAGCGAGGCGTAGGACGCATCAGGCGACATCGCAAGGCCTAAGGCAGCGGCGCCGATTGCTCCAATGGTCAGCGCAGTGGCCAGTGTGAGCCTGAGACCGAAGCGCGTAACGAATTGCCCTGCAATTGCGGAGCCGGCGACGACTGCTGCGGTCGGGAGCAGGAATGCGACGCCAGTTTCCAAAGGCGTCGAAGCCCTGGACATTCTGAAAATAGATGGAGAGAAAGTAGAGGAGAGAACCGAACGTCGCCATGAACATGAACGCTATCGCGATGGCCGTCCTGAGTACTCGGTTGGCGAGCAGTTGCGGCGGCACGAGCGGATCGCGGCTGCGTCGCTCGATGACCCTGAAAACCAGCAGCAGTAGTAGTCCTGTTGTCGTGGCAATAAGGATTCTCGGTGAACCCCAACCGGCGTCCGGGCCTTGCACAAGCGCGAACACGAGCAAGGTGACGGCGGCCGTGGCCGTCAGCGCACCGGGCAAGTCGAACATGCGGTCCGTATCCCGCGCGCGGTCAGCCTCGATCAGATGGAAAGCCAGAATGAGCGCCGCACCTGCGAGCGGGACATTGACGATGAACACGGCCTCCCAACCGAAGGCGCGCGTGAGAACGCCGCCCAGCAGGACACCGACGACCAGGCCGGCTGCGCCGGCGCCGCCCCAGATTCCCAGTGCACGGTTACGGTCTCGGCCCTCCGCGAACGTGCTGTTGATAAGCGCCAGGGTGCTGGGAAAGACAAGGGCTCCCCCCAGACCTTGAACCGCGCGTGCTATGAGCAGAACCTCGGATCGCGTCGCGAGCCCTCCGGCGAGCGACGCCATGGCGTACAGCGCGAGGCCCGTCACAAGCGTTCGACGTCGTCCGAGCAGATCCGCGGCGCGGCCGCCGAACAGCAGGAATCCACTCGATGCGACGGCATAAGCGCTGATGACTGACTGCAGCGTTTGCGCTGAGTAACCCAGCTCGTCGCCGATGTCGGGCAGCGCCACGACAACGATGTATTGGTCCAGGGAGACGATCAGCATCGCGAACGACAGCAGCGCCAGGATCGCAGAGCCGCGATCGCAAGCGACTTCATTTTGCGCGTAAGGCGCACTCCTGCGACGGAGCACAACTGACACGCATGGCGCCACTCCAGGGATCAGTCGATGATCAAGTGATCACGATGCTGAGCGCCAAGCTAGTCAACAGAGCGCCGCTTGCCTACTCCTCATCCGCGCATGCCCGGTATGCTATTTCGTATAACAGCATGCCCCCCATCACTCAGGGCGAGGGTCCGGCGTCAGCTCCCAGCAGCGCCGCCAGGATTGAGCTGAACGGAGCGCGCCTTCAATTCGAGAACCAGGAAGTCGATGAGAGCGCGAATGCGGGGCGAGCGGCGCATGTCGGCATGCACCCCGAGTTTCACAGGTTGCGATGGCTCCGGCAGCGGCGGCTCGAGCCGCAGCAAGCCCGACCTCCGATCGGCGAGGACACGCGGCAGAACTGCCATCGCTTCGCCGGCCTCGGCGGTCGCAATGTGCGATTGAATGTCATTGGTCCTGATGACTGTATGCGCGCGCGGGGCAATCGCATTCAACCATTTTATGTGCATGACCTTGACCGGCGACTCGATCAGCGAGGTGACGAGGTGGCCGGCGCAGCCCCTGGCGAAGTTTGGGCGTCCGTGACGATCCAGGTAACCGACCGAGGCGTACAGCCCGTAGGAGACCTCGGCCACTGTGCGTTCGACCAGATCTTTTTGGTCGAACGAGCCAATGCGCAGTGCGATGTCCGCTTCGCGGCGGGCAAGGTTGAAACGTCGCGGATCGTTGATCAGATCGATGGTGACCAGTGTGTGCCGTGCGCTGAAGCGCGCGAGCAGCGGAGCGAGGACGTCATCGCCGAACCAGGCCAGACTCGTCACCGTGATCCGACCCTGAAGACCCGTGTCACGCGCGGCCACCCGGCGCTCGACAGCCTGCGCGCCCTCCTCCATTTGATTGAGCGACTCGACCAGCGCCGCGCAAAGCGCGGTTGGCGACAGACCGCTTACGCCCCGCTCAAAGAGTTTCACGCCGATGCGGCGCTCCAGCCCATCGAGCCTTCGGCTGACCGTCGGCTGAGTCGTGTCGAGTGCTCGGGCCGCCGAGTTGAGCGACCCGTGCCGGGCTATAGCAAGAACGAACTTCAAATCGTCCCAGTCCACCTTGATCCTCTGCTGGGGGCCAGCTCTTGGGGATTGTAAATAACATCCCGGCCGGAACGTCGAATGTCAGATCGCGACGCCGAGCCCTGAGCCTTTCAGAACTCAACCAGGAACCCTCTGATCAGTTTCTCGATGCGATCGACGTTCCATGCAGCGCTATTGAAGGGAGATAGCCGTCCGTGCCCCCTGAAACTCAGGGCGCGCAGTGCATGTCTATCGCAATGCGCCGGTGCACTAAACTTACGCACGGCTCGGAACTCGGACCTCGAGACATCTGGCTGCAGGAGAGAACGCTCAATGACCACAAGACGCCAGTTTCTGAGTGCGACGTCCGCGCTCGCCGGATCGATGCTCTTTACGGGCGCGCCGCCCATTGCATGCGCGGCAGATTCGACTTCGATGCTGAGGCGCGCCATTCCGTCGAGCGGCGAACAGGTGCCGGTCATCGGCATGGGCACTTCCGACAGCTTCGAAGTTCCGATCGACGGCGCGGAGTATCAGGCGCTCAGGGAGGTTCTGAAGCGCTTCCTCGCCGGCGGCGCGACGCTGATCGATACGGCGCCGACGTATGGCAATGCAGAAGATGTATTGGGATCGTTGTTCCGCGAGTCCGGCGCACGCTCCCGCGCGTTCATCGCTACAAAGCTGTCGCGCGTTCGCGGACGAGACGAAGGGCTTGCGCAGTTCCGCAGTACGCTCAAACGCCTCAACACCGACAAGGTCGAACTGCTTCAGGTGCACAATCTCGGCGATTGGAAAACGCAACTCGAAGTCGCGCGACAACTGAAGTCCGAAGGCAAAGTCAGGTACGTCGGCGTCACGCACTACGTCGAATCGGCTCAGGACGAACTCGCCGATGTCGTGCAGGCTTCAAAGCCTGATTTCCTGCAGATCAACTATTCGGTGACTCAGCGCGGCGCCGAGGAGCGTGTATTGCCGCTCGCGAAGGATCTCGGCGTCGCCGTGCTGACCAACCGCAACTTCGACGATGGCGCGCTCTTCAACAGAGTGAAAGGCAAACAGCTGCCCGCCTGGGCTGGCGAAGCCGGCGTCACGTCCTGGGCGCAGATGTTTCTGAAGTTCGCGCTGAGTCACGACGCCGTCACCGCAGTGATCCCCGCCACCGGCAAACCCGACCGACAAAGCGACAATCTGAAGGCCGGTTTCGGTCCGTTGCTCACGGCGAAACAGAAGTCGGAGCTGGTCAGGCTGGTCGGCTAGGCGCACATCGCCAACCCGACGCGTCGACACACGCGGCGAGCCGACTTGCCGCACGTTACGTCAGGGCTATCTGTCCGGCTGCTGCGTGCTGTCCGGCTGCGTGGCTTCCTGCTGATGCGGCGACGATGCGTCCGCCGGCGAGTCACCTGCACTCGTTGGCGCCTGCGGCGACGTAGTGCCCGTTGCGTCCTGCTGATGAGGAGTGGATGCAGCTGCAGGATCGGTTGCGCCTGGCTCGGATGTCGGGGGATTCGTCTCGTCCGGCGCGGTACTCTGCTGATCGGTCGCCGGCGCGCCCGCAGAGTCTGCGGATGGCGCATTCGAATGATCAGTCTTCGAACATCCTGCCAGGGCAGCCACAATCAGGATGGACATGACAAATATTCGCGTGGTCACGGCGTACTCCTTTCAGGGCAGCGTTGGCTCAGACATAAAGATGGCTTAGCTAGAGCGTCGTACGCAGGGACAGCGATAACTGCCGCCAATGCGGACGCTCACGCTCGCCGGATGCACAAGGCGATAACTGTGCGTGCGACCGCAGAGTTCCGCTGTTCTCCCTGGGTGAACTTGCGCGCGTTCACGCGCCTCGGGCCATCGTTGCGGGATTGACCCGGCGTGCGCGCGCAACCATGTACATCTGCAAACTTTTGCTTGGGTCTGTTCGTATGCCGAAGCGAGTTGGCTCAACGCTCGCGCCTTTGTCGGTCATCCTTCGTCGCGGAGCTGTGCGCGGTCACTACGCCAATCTTCCACGTTGCAGCGTTTTTAAAGACGGGGCGTTGAACACCCCGGTAATTTCGAATTGCGCCCTCCCTCGGTTCCGTGGAGGATCGCGCCATGCCTACCTACGAGTATCGCTGCAAGAAGTGCGGCAAGTCGTTCGAGCGCAGCGAGCACATCGCTGAGCACGAGAAGTCCCATCCGCTGTGCCCCAAGTGCCGCAGCGCGCAAGTCGAGCCTGTGCTCGCCGATTTCTACGCCAAGACGTCGAAGAAGAGTTGAACCGGTCGCTCAGTCGCTCATGCCTCGATGAGCCCGTGACGAATCGCGAGCAACGTCAGCTCCGACTGATTGACCACATCGAGCTTCTGCTTGATGTTGTAAAGGTGCGTGCCGACGGTCGAAGCAGAGAGCTTCAGATCCTCGGCGATCCGCTGCACGGTAGCACCGCGCGCGAGGCGGATGAACACCTCGAACTCGCGCTCCGAAAGCCGTTCGACCGGCGACTTCGCCGCCGCCTTCGATATCCGCAAGCGCCAGTTTCTGCGCCAGGCTCGCATCGATGTAACGCCGGCCCGCGGCGACCGTGGTCACGGCTTCGATCAGGGCCTCCGGCGCGCTGCGCTTCGACAGGAAGCCGAGCGCGCCTTCGCGCAGTCGCCCGCCGCGCGTGCATGGGATCATCGTGCGCCGAAAGTGCGAGCACGCGGGCATGCGGATCGCGAGCGCGGATTCGCCGCAGCGCCTCCAGCCCACCCATGCCCGGCATGGCCAGATCCATGACGACCACGTCGGGCGCGAGCTCGAGGTAACGCTGGCATGCGACTTCGCCGGACTCCGCTTCGGAGACCGCTGAGACTTCGCCGACGGACTGCAGCAGCAGCCGAAATCCGGTCCGAACGACGGCGTGATCATCGACGAGCAGGACGCTGATCATGAGGCCGCCGTCAGTGGAATCTCGGCAGTCAGGCAGACGCCATGCGGCTCGCGATTGCCGATGTTCAACGTACCGCCCAGGTGCTCGACGCGCTCCGCCAGTCCGCGCAGCCCGAAGTGTCCGGGTCGCGACCATTCGCTGCGGCAGCCCGATGCCGTCGTCGACTGATCCGTCCACGATCATGCGATGCGCATCGGACTCCAGCAGTGATCTCGACGTGCGACGCCTCCGCATGGCGCAGTGCGTTGATCAATCCTTCCTGTACGACTCGATAGATCGCGAGCGTCACGCTGGGCCCCAGATCGGCCGGCAGATCATGCCGCACGGTCAGCACGATCGAGGGATAGCGGCGCTGCCAGTCCCGTCACCAGATTCTCCAGCGTTTCCGCCGAGCCCGAGCGTGTCCAGCGACAGCGGCATCAGACGGGGAATGAGACCGTGCATTGCGTCGTACAGTCGCGCCGCCTCATCGGAGATCAGCCGCGCCGTATCGCCCGTCGCCGAAGGCGCCGGGCCGGCTTGCGCGGCGATCGCCAGCGCGAGACTGCGGATCGCAGTGACGGACTGGCCGAACTCATCGTGCAGCTCGTGCGCGATCAGACGCCGCTCCTCCTCGATGCGCTGCTCGACCAGGCACGCCATTTCACGCCGCTCCTCGAGTCGCGTTTCGGCCTCACGCGCCTTTGCGCTCCGCCTGCACGTTGTCTTCCACGGCTTGCGCCATGCGGTTGAACGCAACGCCCATCGCATGCGCTTCGGGTCCGGGAGCTCGGGCAGGCGAAACGCCAGATCGCCGCGCTGGATTCGCTCCAGACCGTCCACGATGACCGGAAACGGCGCGAGCGCCCGCCCCACCAGCCAGAACGCAAGTCCATTCACGACGGCCAGCATGATCGCGGCCACGGCGAGCAGACGGATCAGGTCATCCCAGGCATCGAGAATGGCGCGCGAGGATTGCGCTTCGACGATCAACTGCACGCCGCCGGGCAGCGGAAACGTGTGCTTCGCAGCCTGGGGCGCAAGCAGGCTGCGCAAACCAGCCCGGCGCTTCGCGTCCCGGCCTTCCATGTCGGCGGCGGGGATCGATAAAGCTCCTCGCCAGCAGCCGAGCGCAGAATGATGTCGTTCGAGCGCACGCGGCCCAGTTGATCGAGAAACTGCAGCACCAGATCGGGCCCGCCCTCGCGCGAATAGATCCCAGCCAGACGGCCCAGCAGTTGTGACGCAACCCGGTTCGCCGCGACGATCTCCTCGCGCACGGACGCGCGGGTGTTCAGGATCTGCGGCCGCGATCAGCACGATGACGAAGGCGCCGGTCAGGCCGGCCACCACGATGTTCAGGCGAGTGCGCAGCTTCATCGGCGAGCAGCCTGTGTAGTGGAAATTCCACTGACGCCGATGTTACAGCCTGCAGCCCCGCAAGCGGATGCGCCAGGCTCGGCTCATGAAAATCATGAGGCCAGTTTCATGATGATCCGGTTTCGGCCGACCGCCTCATTGCGGAAGATGGCGGCGAGGAGCAGGCGGCATGGGTCGCCGGCTACTGGAGTACGTGACCGTTTGCGGCCGCGACCTCTCAACCGACCGAAGGAGCTTTGTCATGAAATGGGAAACCCCAGCAGCGATCGATTTCCGGTTCGGCATGGAAATCACGATGTATATCGCCAATCGCTGAAAGACCACGCGGCGGCGGCCCGCGTGAGCGGGCTGCCGTCGTACATCGATGAAATCCGAGTGCTGGGATCCGCCGCCGGCGGCGGCTTCCCGCAGTGGAACTGCAACTGCAGCAATTGCGCCGGATTACGCACAGGCGCACGCTGCGAGCGCAGGCGCGGACGCAATCGTCGATCGCCGTCACCGGCAGCGGCGAAAGTCGTGGGCGCTCGTCAACGCCTCGCCGGATATCCTGCACGCAGCTCGAGGGCCAATCCCGTCCTGCAGCCCGGGCGCGCGATCCGCGATAGCGCCATCGCGGCCATCGTTCTCGTCGACGGGCAGATCGATCACACGACCGGCCTGTACATGCTGAGGGAAGTCGGTCCGCCCATGGCCGCTATGGTGCACGGAGCAGCGCCTACGCCGATCTCACGCGCGGCAATCCCGTGCTTGAAGTGCTTTCGCTCTACTGCGGCGTCGATCGGCGCCGCATCGATCTCGGCGGCGACGACTTCGTGATCGAGGAGTCGCCGAACGTGCGCTGGCGAGCATTGCCGGTAGCCAGCAAGCCGGCGCCGTATTCACCCAATCGCGACGTCGCCTGTA
Organism: uncultured Gammaproteobacteria bacterium; assembly: GCA_963723505.1. Lineage (GTDB taxonomy): Bacteria > Pseudomonadota > Gammaproteobacteria > Steroidobacterales > Steroidobacteraceae > Steroidobacter. The sequence goes on along the minus strand of CAVRQU010000001.1, from coordinate 432,147 downwards.
CCCGGAGACAACATTGCGCTCGTGATCACGGACGACGTCATCCGGACGCGCCGCGCTCTATGCGCCGGGCCTGGGCGCCATGGACGAGCACGTGTGGCGCAGCATGCAATCCGCTGCCTGTGTGCTCGTGGACGGCACGTTCTGGACGGATGACGAGATGATCCGACTCGGGATCTCGCACAAGCGCGCACGCGACATCGGTCATCTGCCGCAAAGCGGGCCGGGGGGCATGCTCGAATGGCTGGATCGCCTGCCGCAGAGCACGCGGAAGATCCTGATCCACGTGAACAACACGCAATCCGATCCTCGATGAGGATTCCGCCGAGCGCGCCGAGCTCACGCGGCGCGGGATCGAAGTTGCGTAGGACGGCATGGAGATCGTGCTGTGACCGCGATCGCGTGGAGCAGAGAGGAGTTCGAAGCGCGGCTGCGCGACAAGGGCCGCGCGTATCACATCCATCATCCGTTCAACGTGATGCTCAATTCCGGGGCGGCGAACGCGCGAGCAGATTCGCGGCTGGGTCGCGAACCGCTACTACTATCAGATCAACATTCCGATCAAGGACGCCGCCATTCTCGCCAACTGCCCCGATCGCGCGGTGCGCCGCAACTGGGTGCAACGGATCCTCGACCACGACGGCTATGGCGACGATCCGGGCGGCATCGAGTCCTGGCTGCGCCTGGCCGAGGCCGTCGGCCTCTCGCGCGAGCAGGTGGAGAGCCTGACAGACGTGTTGCCCGGCGTGCGCTTCGCCGTGGATGCCTATGTGAACTTCGCCCGACGCGCGCCGTGGCAGGAAGCGGTGTGCGCGTCGCTGACGGAGCTGTTCGCGCCGCAGATTCACAAGCAACGTCTCGCCAACTGGCCCGAGCACTACCCCTGGATCGATCGCGCGGGCCTGCACTACTTCCAGAGCCGCGTCAGTCTCGCGCGGCGCGACGTGGAGTTCAGCCTCGCCGTCACACTGGACGAGTTCACGACGCGCGCGGCGCAGGAGCGCGCGCTCGAGATCCTGCAGTTCAAGCTCGACGTGCTCTGGCAGATGAACGACGCGCATGGCCCAGCGCTATGGAGTGCAATCGTGAGCGTCGTGACTGCAACGGCAAGACCTCTCATCGGCCGCGGATTCCGGCTGCAATGGGAGCCCGCGCAGAACGCACACGTGCTGCTCTATCCGGAAGGCATGGTGAAGCTCAACACGAGCGCAGGCGAGATCATGAGTCGCTGCGACGGCGAACGCACGCTCGGCGAAATCGTCTCGGATCTCGAGCGGACGTTCGGCGCGACCGGACTCACAGACGACGTCGCTGCATTCGTCGCCATGGCGGTGGAGAACAGATGGCTGGAGATCCGCGCGTGAGCGAGCGCGACCATTCATCCGGCCCGATCAGCCGCGCCCGGTCCGCCGCTGTGGCTGCTGCTGGAGCTCACCTATCGGTGCCCGCTGCATTGCGTGTACTGCTCCAACCCCACGGAGTTCGCACGCACCGGGCAGGAGCTCGGAACCGATGACTGGCTTCGGGTGCTGCGCGAAGCGCGCGCGCTCGGCGCGGTGCAGCTCGGCCTCTCCGGCGGCGAACCGCTGATGCGCGACGATCTGGAGCAGATCGTTGAGGAGGCGCATGCGCTGGGCTTCTACATCGAATCTCATCACGTCCGGGCGTCGGGCTGAACGAACCGCGCATCAAGGCGCTGAAAGCCGCAGGGCTGGACCACATCCAGTTGTCGTTTCAGGACAGCACGCGCGAGATGAACGATTTCCTGAGCAGCACGCGCACGTTCGAACTGAAGTCGAAAGTCGCCCGCGCTCATCAAGCGTACGACTATCCGATGGTGCTGAACGTCGTTCTGCACCGGCGCAACATCGATCATGTCGGACAGATTCTCGACATGGCGCACGCGATGGAAGCCGAGTACGTGGAGCTTGCGAACACGCAGTACTACGGCTGGGCGTGGCTCAACCGCGACCAGCTGCTTCCGAGCCGCGAACAGGTGCAGCGGGCGGAGGAGACGACCCAGCGCTTCCGGGCGAGCAGTCGGCGACCGCATGAAGATCTATTTCGTGGTGCCCGACTACTTCGAGCGTCGTCCCAAGCCGTGCATGAATGGTCTCGGCTCGGTGTTTCTCACCGTCGCCCCGGATGGAACCGCCCTGCCCTGTCACGCGGCTCGCATGCTGCCGGGCCTCGAGCTTCCCAACGTTGCGGACGCGAGCATCGAGTGGATCTGGTTCGATTCGCCCGGCTTCAATCACTTTCGCGGCGACGCATGGATGAAGGAGCCGTGCCGGAGCTGTCCCGAGAAGGCGAAGGACTTCGGCGGATGCCGCTGTCAGGCGTATCTGCTCACCGGCGATCCTGCAAACGCCGATCCGGTCTGCGACCTGTCGCCGCACCATCACCTCGTGACCGACGCCGTGGCGCGGCGGGTCGAACGCGCGTCGAGGAGCGGCCGCTGATCTTTCGCGACCACCGCACTTCCCTGAGCGTGTCATGAGCGAGTCTGCGTTCGCCGTTCGAGCCGAACGCCTGACCAAACGCTACGGCGCCACGCTCGCGGTGGACGCCGTCGATCTTGCGATACCGCGCGGTCGGATTCTTCGGCCTGCTCGGCCCGAACGGCGCCGGCAAGACGAGCACGATCCACATGTTGTCGACGCTGATCCGTCCGACGTCGGGCGAGGCGTGGGTCGCCGGCTGCTCCGTGAACACGCAGAAGCTCGCCGTACGCCGCTCGCATCGGCGTCGTGTTCCAGGATCCGGCGCTCGATCGCACGCTTTCGGTCGCCGAGAACCTGCGATTCGCCGGGCTGCTCAATGATTTGTCGCGCGCGGAAATCAGGCGACGCAGCGCCCAATTGCTGGAGCTCTTCGGCCTGCGCGAGCAGCAGGATCGGCCAGTCGGCGTCGCTGTCAGGCGGCATGCGCCGCGCGCTCGACATCGCACGCGGCGTCATCCATCAGCCGCAGATCCTGTTCCTGGACGAGCCGACGATCGGACTGGACCTGCCCAACCGTCGCGCCATCTGGCGCCACATCGCACGGCTCAGAACGCAGCTCGGCGTCACGGTCTTTCTGACGACTCACTATCTCGAGGAAGCGAACGACTGCGACGAAGTGGCGTTCCTGAGTGCAGGTCGCCTCGTGCGCGCCGGGCGTCCGGGCGCGCTGATCGAACAGCTCGGCAAGCGCATCATCGAAGTCGAAACCGACCAGCCGGCAGAACTGGCCGCGCGACTCATGCCACGGTTGGGCGAAGCCCTCATCGAGGGCGACCGCGTGCATTTTCGCTGTGAGGCCGACTCAGTCGATCTCGCTGCACTGCAGACCGAGCTGGCCTCGAGCGCGCAAGCCGTGCGCTGGCGGCGGCCCAACCTCAATGACGTATTCCTCTGGGTAAATCGACCCTTCGGCCCGGTTCCAGAGAGCAGCGTGACGATGACAGCACGACCGATGCTTGCCGTGCTCGAGCGCGAAGTGCTGAAGCTTCTGCGGCAGCGCGGGCGTTTGCTGTCTACCCTGGTGCGGCCCCTCCTCTGGTTGCTTGTCATCGGCGCCGGCTTCGAAGCCGTCCAGGGATCGTCGGGCGTCCCAGGCTACAGAACGTTCCTCGTACCCGGCGTCCTTGGGATGACGCTGTTGTTCGGGAGCATGCTCGCGGCGCTTTCGACGGTGTATGACAAGGAATCCGGCGTCATGCGCATGCTCGTGATCGCGCCGCTCGAGCACTACTGGATTGCGTTAGCGAAGGCTCTCGGCGCGACGCTGTCCGCGCTGATTCAGGCGCTCATGCTGCTCGTCGTGCTGGGGCTGCTCGGGCTGGTGAGCGCGGAGCTCTCGATTCCGCTCCTTGCAGCCGGACTGCTCGGACGGCGCTCGCCTGCGCGAGCCTCGGGATGCTGGTCGCGGCGTGGTCGCGCACGCTCGACAACTACGCCGCCCATCATGAACCTCGTGATCTTTCCGGTGTTCTTCCTGTCCGGGTCGCTCTATCCAGTGCAGCAATTGCCGACCGCGCTGCGGCTCGTCGCTACGCTGAATCCATACACATACGGCGTCGACTTGCTCAAACACGCATCCATCGCCGGTCCGAGCGTCGTTTCGGCCGCCGACTTCGGCGTCGGACTCGATCTCGCAGTGCTCAGCGGATTCAGCGTGGCCGCGCTCGCGATCGCCAGCATTCGATTCTCACGCGACGCTGCGCACGAGCCGCTCGTACATCGGCTCGCCGCCAGACAGGGTTGAGCCGCCTCCCGAGAAGTCAGTCGCCGCCTTGCTCTCCAGGCCGTTCCTCGCGACATGATCGTCGTCGCAGCAACAAATACGCAGCCGGAACGACGAGCATTGACAAGAGCGGCGCGGTGATCATGCCGCCGATCATCGGCGCTGCGATGCGCTGCATGACCTCGGATCCAGAGCCGCTCCCGATCATGATCGGGATGAGCCCCGCGATGATTACCGCCACGGTCATCGCCTTCGGACGCACACGCAGCACCGCACCTTCCCGGATGGAGTCCAGCAAGTCATCGTACGTGGCTCGCCCCGCGGCGATGCGCTCATCCCACGCATGTTTGAGATACAGCAGCATGATCACGCCGAACTCAGCCGCGACGCCGGCCAATGCGATGAAGCCAACTGCGCTCGCGACCGAGACATTGTGATCGAGCGCCCACAGCAACCAGATCCCGCCTGCGAGCGCGAACGGCAGCGTCGCCATGATGAGCAGCGACTCATCGATTCGTTTGAACAGGACGTACAGCAGGACGAAGATGATCGCGAGCGTGACGGGAACGACAACCTTCAGTCGCGCTGTTGCGCGCTCCAGGTATTCGAACTGACCGGACCAGGAGATTGAATAGCCGGCCGGCAACTCGACCTCCTCGGCCACTGCACGCTGCATCTCATTCACCGCCGACTTGAGATCGCGACCGCGAATGTCGACGTAGACCCACCCCGACAGGCGCGCGTTCTCGCTTCTCAGCATGGGCGGCCCGTCGACGATCTCGAGGTTCGCAACGTCGTCCAGACGAAGCTGCGCGCCGCGCTCGGTCAGCACAGGCAGATCGCGCAGCTTCGCCAGCGAGTCGCGCACCTCGCGCGGATAGCGCACGTTGATCGGAAAACGCTGCAGTCCTTCGACAGTCTCGCCGACGTTCACGCCCCCGACGGCGGTCGCGATCACGCTCTGCACATCCGCGACGTTGAGTCCATAGCGTCCGGCGGCCGCGCGGTCGATCTGCACATCGATGTACCGGCCGCCGGTGAGCCGCTCCGCGAGCGCGGATGTCACGCCTGGCACAGTGCGCACGACGCGTTCGATTGCGGCGGCGATGCGATCAATCTGTTGCAGATCCGTTCCGGCGACCTTGACGCCCACCGGACTCTTGATCCCCGTCGCCAGCATGTCGATGCGATTGCGGATCGGCGGAACCCAGATATTCGCGAGACCAGGAACGCGCACGACTTCGTCCAGCTCCTGCACCAGCTTGTCGGTGGTCATACCGGCGCGCCATTGACTACGCGGCTTCAGCTGAATCGTCGTTTCGAACATCTCGAGCGGCGCCGGATCGGTCGCCGTCTCCGCCCTGCCCGCCTTGCCAAAGACGCTGGCGACTTCGGGAACCGTTCTGATCAATCGATCGGTCTGCTGCAGCAATTGCGCCGCCTTGCCTGCGGACAAGCCCGGCAACGCAGACGGCATGTACAGAAGGTCGCCTTCATCGAGCGGCGGCAGGAACTCACCGCCGAGCCGGGTCATCGGCCACAGCGTGACTGCGACGATCAGCAGGGCGATCACGAGCGTGGCGCCCGGACGGCGCAGCACGCTTTCAAGCACCGGTCGGTAGCCCGCAATCAACGCGCGATTCAGCGGATTGCGATGCTCCTCAGGCACGCGGCCGCGGATGAAGTAGCCCATCAACACCGGTACGAGCGTCACCGCCAGTCCCGCCGCCGCCGCCATCGCGTAGGTCTTCGTGAACGCGAGCGGCGCGAACAGGCGCCCCTCCTGCGCCTGCAACGTGAAGATCGGGATGAACGACAACGTAATGATGAGAAGCGAGAAGAACAGCGCCGGGCCGACTTCGCTCGCCGCGGCGCCGATCACACGCCACTGCTCGTCGCCTGCAAGCTCGGCGCCCGGATGCTCTTCATGCCAGCGCTCGATGTGCTTGTGCGCGTTCTCGATCATCACGATCGCCGCATCGACCATGGCGCCGATGGCGATCGCCACGCCGCCCAGCGACATGATGTTCGCGTTCACGCCCTGGTAATGCATGACGATGAAGGCGGCGAGCACGCCAAGCGGCAGCGACACGACCGCGACCAGCGCCGAACGCAGATGGAACAGGAACGCCGCGCAGACCAGGGCGACGACGATGAACTCCTCGATCAGCTTCTCGTTGAGATTGCGCACTGAGCGCTCGATCAGATTCGAGCGATCGTATGTGGTCACGATCTCGACGCCGCGCGGCAGGCTCGTGCGCAGGCTGTCGAGCTTCGCTTCGACGGCGCGAATCGTTTCGAGCGCATTCTTGCCGGAACGCATGATGACGACGCCGCCGGCGACTTCGCCCTCGCCGTTCAGATCCGCGATTCCGCGGCGCATTTCCGGACCAATCTGCACCCGCGCGATATCGCCAAGCCGCACTGGCACGCCCTGCTCTGTCGCCGAGAGCGGAATGTTGCGGAAGTCATCGAGCGACTGCAGATAGCCCGAAGCGCGCACCATATACTCCGCCTCGCCCAGTTCGAGCACGGAGCCGCCGCTTTCCTGATTTGCATTTCGGATCGCGGCGACGACCTGGCCGTGCGGAATGTTGAAGGCGCGCATCCGATCCGGGTCGAGCACGATCTGGTATTGCCGCACCATGCCGCCGATCGTTGCGACTTCCGCGACATTGGGCACCGCTTTCAGCTCGTACTTGAGAAACCAGTCCTGCAGCGCGCGCAGCTGCGACAGGTCCATCGACCCGCTGCGATCGACGAGCGCGTACTGGTAGATCCACCCGACGCCCGTCGCGTCCGGCCCCAGGGCCGTCGCGGCGCCAGCCGGCAAGCGCGACTGCACCTGATTCAGATACTCGAGCACGCGCGAGCGCGCCCAATACGGATCGGTTCCGTCTTCGAACAGCACATAGACATAGGAGTCGCCAAAAAACGAGAAGCCGCGCACAACCTTTGCGCCCGGCGCGGAGAGCATAGTCGTCGTCAGCGGATAGGTGATCTGATTCTCGACGATCTGCGGCGCCTGCCCCGGATAAGTCGTGCGGATGATGACCTGCACATCTGACAGATCCGGAAGGGCGTCCAGCGGCGTGCGCAAGGCGGCCCACACGCCCCACGCCGCAACGATCGCTGTCGCGAGCAACACGAGGAAGCGATTCGCTATCGACCAGCGGATGAGACGCGCGATCATGATGTTATGAAGCGGTTATCGGTTAGCGGTTAGCGGTTGGTCAGATCACGCAGTGTTTACTCAGTGGCGAGCGTGTTCATCTGTCTGTTCATCGCGCTGCTCGCGTGGAGGCGGCGCGCTCAGCCGTTCGATCGTGGATCTGAGACTGGCCTCCGAATCGATCAGGAATTGTCCCGAAAGCGCGATCGACTGGCCTTCCTCGAGACCCGACAGGATCGTCGTGTAGCCTCCAGCCTCACGGCCCGTCGCGACCTCGACGACGTCGAAGCCTCCGTGGCGCGCTGCGATCACCACGGTGCGCTGGCCTGTCGCAATGACGGCCTCACTTGGCACGACCAGGCGCCTCTCCCCATCGGCCGCGGAGAAAGCGAGGGACACAAACATCCCCGGGACCAGCTTTCCGGCCGCGTTGTCGAGGGCCACGCGAACTGCAAGCGTGCGCGTTTGCGGATCGACGTCGGGCAGCAGCGCGATGACGCGGCCATGAAATTCCTCGCCCGGCCACGCCGTTGCACGCGCCGAGACATGCGAGCCTTCGCGCACCAGCGACACTTGCGTTTCCGGGACTTGCGCATTCGCCCACACGGTCTCAAGACCGTTGATGCGCGCGAGCGGATCGCCTGCGACAAACGCCGCGCCTTCGCGCACGGTCAGCTCGCTCATGACGCCGCTCACCGGCGCCGTAATCGTCGTGGTCGCGTGCGGCTTGCGCGTCCGCTCGATCGCGACGATCGTGGCCTCCGGAACGCCAAGCACGGTGAGCCGCTGGCGCGCCGCGGCGCGAATCGACTGCACCGAGGGCGACTGCGCATCGAGCAGCGCGAGATAGTCCTGCTGCGCGCCTTGCCACTCGGGAGAAAGAATTTCGAACAGCGCCTGACCGCGTTTGACCCGCATCAGCGGCGCCTTGACATGCAGGCGGGTGACGTATCCCGCCACGCGCGCCTGCACGACCTCGAGCAGGCGTTCGTCGAACGCAACCGCGCCGACCGCTTCAAGGCCGACGTCGAACGCCTTTCGCTCCACCTGTCCAAGACGGACCCCCAGGTTCTGCACCACACTGGGATCGATGCGCACGCCCCCATCGATCTGCTCGTCCGCGTAGACGGGCACGAGATCCATATCCATGAACGGCGATTTGCCCGGCTTGTCGAATCGTGCGCCCGGAACCATGGGGTCGCGCCAATAGAGCACTTTGCCCTCCGCCTGCCGGGCGGACGTGTGGGCCTGCGCAGGCGCCTCCGTCCGTCGCGAGAAGACGTATCCGAGCGCCGCGCCCACCAGCAGCGCCGCGATTACTGCCGCAATGAGCCACGGCGCCTTCGAATCAGTGATGTTCATGGCGAAGGATGCTCCGCTTCCAGATAGCGCAGAAACGTCCAGGCGCGACCGAGTTCAGCGATGAGGTCCGCATACGCACGCTGCGCTTCAACTTCCGCAATCTGACTGGCCAGCACCTGAGCCAGCTCCACGCGACCCGCCTGAAACCCCGCGAGCGCAGCCTGCGATTGCTGGCGTGCAAGCGGCAAACGCTCACGGTCATACAGCTCAAGGCGTTCACGCGCGGCGTCCCATGCGGAGAGCTCTCCGAGGATCTCCGCTTCGTGCATGCGCAATTGTGCGTCGCGCTCGGCTTCGAGCTGACTCAATTCGGCGCGCCGCGCGCTGATCACAGGGTCCTGTCGCGAGCGACCAAAGAGCGGCAGACCCACGCGGAATTCCAGGGACGCCATGTCGTCGAAGGCTGCGCCGCGCTCGCCATAGGCGAGCTCCACGCTCCAATCGGGGCGCTTCGCGGCGCGGGCGACGTCGACGTCGCTACGGGCCAACGCCAGTCGTGAATCGAACTCCTGCAGGCTCGCGTGGCGATGAAGCGAGGCGAGCAAACGTTCGCGCGGATGGGCGAGCTCATTGAAGGCGGGCGGGGGCGCGAGCGGCTGCTGCGCCTCATCTCCGATCCAGCGCGCGAGTTCTGCGCGCGCCTTCTGAACTTCACGCCGTGCTACCAGGACGCGATCCGCCTGTTCGCTGATCGCGCCCTGCGCGGCGATCGCGTCGACGGCGCCGCCGCGGCCGCTCGCGAGCGCCGCGCGAGCCGCCTCGGCTTGCAACCGCACTTCGGGTTCGAGCGTGCGCAGCTTTTCGAGCGCCTGCTCCGCCGCATAGACGTCGATCCATGCGTCGGCAGCCGCCCGCGCTACTTCAAGATACGTCGTCTGCTGCTGCTGGCGCACGACCGCGACGGACGCGGCCGCACGTTCGCGTTCCGACGATCGCTTGCGCGAATTCGGGAAGCTCTGCATCACGCCGACCTTGCGCATGGTCATGAAATCTTCGTCGAACGACCAGGCGTCATCGCCTTCGACCGGCAGATTATCGACGCCCAGCACGAGCTCGGGATCCGGCAGGCGACCTGCGCTGACCGAGAGCGCCTCCGCGCTCTCGAGCGCGGCGCGCCGCGCAGTCATCTGGGGCGCGCGCGCCGCCGCGATTTCGACGGCCGCATCGAGCGACAGCGCATCGGCGTGTGCGGGCGACGCGCAAAGCACGGTGACCGCGAAGACGGCGGACGATGAACGAAACCAACTTGCGCCGCGATACTGCGTCATGGCGCACCTCGACCCGATAGGAAAGCAACGTGTACTGGTCAGCCCGGCGTAAGCGAGGCGCCAGCGTGTCCGACTGAACTCGGAAGCTTTTTGGGCGAGGCGTTACAGGCGCAGACGCGCTGTGTGCAGCCAGAGAGAGGATTGATCGAGTCGTAGTTCGCGAGGCGGCGGCGGGGGCGGCGCGCGACCTGGCGTAGCGGCAAGCGCAACGACCGACACGTCGGCGGATTCAATGCCGTCGTCCGTGAGGTCATCGACGAGTACGCGTTTGATTTTGTCCGTAGGTGACGCTGCGATCGGCCCCGTGCTCACCTCGAGCGCACAGCACTCGAGCTGCTCGGGCATCACCAGCCACGGATCCTTGCAGGGGGTCTCACGGCCCGAACAACACTCCTGTGCGGGCGTCGGCATGTCCATCGTGCAAGCGACCGCGGCTGGCAACAGTCCCGAGAGACCGAGCCAGAGCAGACAGAGGCTTGCGAGACGGCGCACCATGGTTTGAGTGTAGTTCGAGGCGACCGTGTGCAACAAGTTCACGGGGGAATTGTAGCCCGGCTTTGTGAGGCGCCGCACGCCCGTGGATCCCGATAAGAGCCGCGAAAGACCGCAAAGGAATGAAATAGTCGGAGTGCGGGCGCCAGGTCGATACACCCGGTTGATTTCATCGAGCGCGACGCCTTACGACTCTGTTGATCGATTTTCCTTTATGCGGTCTTCGCGGCTCTTCCCGTTCCGGCGGTCTTTCGCGGCCCCTCTCCTGACCCTATGCTTCAGGTCCGGCAACGCCTGGAGATCGATTCGAAATGGCCAGCAAGCGCAAGGGTACGCGGCGACGCGTTCTGAAAACTGCCTCCAGCAAGCAGCGCAATCACGCACGTCACGCTGTGCTGGCCAAGCGCAAACGCGCGGCGATGCGGACGTCAGGCCTGCGCACGCTCTATTCCGCTGTGAAGCCGTACAAAACCGGTCATCTGCGCGTTTCCGACGTGCACGAGATCTACTATGAGGAATGCGGCAATCCGAGGGGCAAGCCGGCGGTATTCGTTCATGGCGGACCCGGCGCCGGATGCGACGCCCGCGCTCGCGGTTTTTTCGACCCGGAGGCTTATCGAATCATTCTGTTCGATCAGCGCGGCTGCGGACGCAGTCGTCCGCATGCGAGCCTCGTCGACAACACCACGTGGGATCTGGTCGCCGACATGGAAAAGCTGCGCACGCATCTGGGCGTGGAGCAATGGCTCGCATTCGGCGGCTCATGGGGCTCGACGCTCGCACTCGCCTACTCGCAGACTCACCCGGATCGCGTCACCGAACTGGTGTTGCGCGGCATTTTCATGTTGTCGCGTTTCGAGCTGCGCTGGTTCTATCAGGAAGGCGCAAGCGCACTATTCCCGGACCGCTGGGAACGTTACATCGCCCCCATTCCGACGGAGGAACGCGGCGATCTGATCAAGGCGTTCTACAAGCGTCTCACCAGCGAGGATCGTGCGACCCGCGTGGAGGCGGCGCGCGCATGGTCCGTCTGGGAGGCGGCGACCAGTTATCTGCGCGTCAACGAAGACAATGTAAACAAGTGGGGTGAAGAGGACTTCGCCGTCGCGGTGGCGCGCATCGAGTGCCACTACTTCGTGAATCGCGGCTTTCTTGAACGCGAGGATCAACTCCTGCGCGGCGTCGAACGCATTCGCCATATTCCGGCGGTGATCGTGCAGGGCCGCTACGACGTCGTGTGCCCGATGCAGACCGCCTGGGCCCTGCACAAAGCCTGGCCGGAAGCCGACTTCCGCGTCGTGCCCGACGCCGGTCACTCAGCGTTCGAGGCGGGCAACACGCACGAGCTCGTCAGCGCGACAGACCGGTTCAGATAAGAAGTAATGCCGCAAAAAGCCGCAAAAGACACGCAAAATGGATCAGAAGAGCGAGGAAGAGTTCGGTGGAGCTTCGAAGCGGTCTTGGTCACTGGCGCATTGCTGGCCTGAGGCGCATCATGCACTCTCACGTCGGCTTCTATTTCTTGCGCCTTTTGCGCGTCTTTTGCGGCTATTCATCTTCGTCCCGCCAGTTGATCGCGCCCGCTCGTCGCATCAGGCAATGAGCCATGCATGATCAGCCACTGGCGGGCGTCGTCGGCGTCCCGCTCGAACCACGCCCTGGCTGAGCCGAGGCGGAAGGTGTAGCCCCAGGCGTCCATGTCGGCGCACATGCGCTCGCGGCCGCAGCCCGGCAGTTCCCCGGCGAGCAGTATCTGCAGGTAGCACACCGCGTTTTCTTCAGCGTAGTCGCCGCCAGCATCTCGTTCGAGCTGCGCCCGCCGCGCTTCATCCATGCAGATGTAGTGACACGCTTCATGCAGCACGGAGTGCAGCGGCGTGTCGGAACGGAAGTACAGTCGATCGCCGATCAGGCCTGCTTCGCTCTCGCCCCAGTACGAGCCCGGAATGGGTGCACGCGCTGCAACGAGCGTCGGAACGACGTTGTATCGGGTCAATAGCGGCGATACTGCGTCGCATGACGCCATTGTCAGCATGGGCGTTGGGGGGGCGACAGCGCCCAAGATCATTCTCACAGAGACGCCAGTCGCCTCACGACCTGCGCTGCGAGATCGCGCGCGAGGGCCTCGCGCAGAATGCCTTGTTCACGCTGCTTCGCGAGCAACGCCGTTTCGTCGTAGCTGTAGTCGCGCGTCAGCTCGAGCTTTTGCGGCGGGATGAGCTCGCCGCCCTCATTCGCGACGGAATACTCGATCGCGTAGAAGACTTCGTATTCCTCGGGCTTATTCTGGGCCGATACGGACAGGACGCGCTGACCGCTTTCGTCATGCAGGATCCGCACGATTGCGGTGGCGTCGCTCGAACGGACCGCGAGGGCGGCGCCCGAAGCGCGCAGATTATCGCGCAGCGCCCGATTGAAATCGGTGTACCGATCGTCGGTCTCGATGTACGTCGCGGCCATCGTCGCCGACAGCCTCGAGGTCCCCTGCAGCCGCCAGCCGCAGGCGGACAGCGACAAGACGACGCTCAGAAGCAGAGGAATAAGGGGGCGGTGCATGCTGTTCACGATCGCTGTTCCGTCAAGAGACGGATGTTCGCGACGAAGCGGGGATCGGTCAACCATTTGGCGGTCGGCGGACAGTTGCACAGCGGACATGCGACTGCCCTCGACCTGACGCAAGTCCCCGCAAACGTCTCAGCAGGCGCCTGTGAAGATGTCCTGATGGAGCGCTGCAGGCCCCACGGCATGCCCTGTGCAGGTGCTTCAGGCCGTGGCGGCGCCCGCAGGCGCGACGTCGGCGACCGCAGCGCCGGAGGCTTTCAGCGAGCATTCGCTGTCGACTACGTAGCCATGCCGGCAGGCGATGGCGACATGACACGCGACGCTGCGTTGCACGCTGCGCATTTGCTCCCGACCGGCGCGGCCAGGGCACTCAAGACAGTGAGCCGCCACGTCGAGCATCTCCTTCGCATCCACGTGAGCGCCTGCGGCCGTGCGGTCGAGCGCAGCCACGCCGACCCTGAAAACAAGCTGTTGGCTGCTGGAATGAGCGTACTGTCGCAGAGCGTTCAGCACGCGGTCCTTGATAGAGGGCGCTTCCGCGATGCCGGCTTCGGGCAGCACCAGAGCGAACGTGGCGCCCGCGCTCGCATCGAGACGGCCGACCCAGTCTACATGCGCGCGCACAGCGGAATCGATTGTCTGCACGACGCCGCGCAGCGCCTCGGCCGGCGGCGTCGCCTGCCCTTCACCGCGCCCGACGTTGATGACGATGACGGCGAGCTGCCGGCCATAGCGATGTGCGCGGCGAAGCTCCGAATGCAGTCTCGTATACAGCTCGCGCGTCGCGAATGCGCCTGAAGCAGCATCGATGGACACTGACTCCTCAAGCGCAGCCTGCGTCTCCTTGAGCGACCGACGCAGCGCGAGCGTGTTGAAGGCGGCATGGATGCGTGCGAACAGTTCGGCCTCCGACGCCTCCTTGGTCAGATAGTCATCGACGCCTGAGAGATACCCGCGCCCGTAGTCGATGTCGGCGCCGCGCATCGTGAGCATGATGACGAACGTGTCATCCAGGCCGCGGCCGCGCAGCGTTTCGGTGAGAGCGATGCCGTCCATCACCGGCATCTGCCAGTCGGTGATGAGGAGCGGATACCACTGCTGCGACAGCAAGGCCAGCGCCTCCTCGCCGTTCGTCGCGCGTGCGACCTGAAAACCTGCGGAGGCGAGGCGATCCGCCATCGACCCGAGTTCCAGGTCGTCGTCGTCAACCAGCAGGATGCGCCTGGGCAATGCACGCGTCAGGACCGACATCCTTGTAGCCATCGCTTCCGGATTCATCCTTAAGTTCTCCTGCGCCTGTCATCTATCGCCGTAAACAAGGCACGGGAGTGTGCCGCGGGATTGCTTCAGGGAGTATCAGCCGCTCCGCCGCAGCAGGGTCAGGTTTTCCCTGAATGATTCGGTGAGTTGTGCGTTTTGCGTTGTGCGTTGCGCGCAGACAGAAGCGGCGCTCCGCCTGGCGCTGGACGGACAACGGACAACGGACAACGGACAACGCGAGCGACTGCCGTCGCTCACTCCCGGAACGACGGATCCACCCGGTCCATCTTGCGAAGCAGCGCAGGCCAGGTGAGAGCGCTGCCCGCGCCGCGCGTCACTGCCTTCATGTAGCCGGGCACGGTGTCCAGCACAGACTGCGGGATGAGCGTCAGTTCGGCGCCGTGGCCCTGCGCGAGCACCTGAATTTCGCACGCGCGCTGGAGCGTGAACATGGACAGGAAGGCATCCGCCGCATTGCGGCCGATGGTCAGGAGGCCGTGATTGCGCAGCATCAGATGGCGCGCATCGCCGAGATGCTGCTTGAGGCGCGCCTTCTCCTCCGGATTGAGCGCGATCCCTTCGTAGTCGTGATAGGCGAGCGACTGCACGACGATGCTCGCTTGCTGTGAAATCGCGAGCAGACCCGCTTTCTGGCAGGAGACTGCGACGCCCTCGACGGTATGCAGATGCAACACGCAACCCGCGTCTTCGCGCGCCTCGTGTATTGCGCTGTGAATAATGTAACCCGCGGGATTGATGTCGAAAGGCGACTCGAGCGTTTTTGCGCCGTGCAGATCGACGCGTACGAGGTTCGAGGCAGTGACTTCCTCGAACATCAATCCATACGGATTGATCAGAAAATCGTGACCGCCTGGCACGCGCGCCGAAATGTGGGTGAAGATCAGATCATCCCAGCCGAAGTGCGCGACCAGCCGATAGCAGGCGGCGAGATCGACGCGGGTCGCCCACTCCTCGGCCGACACCTGATTGCGGACATTGAGCGTGACGTTGTCGACGGCGCGCATTTGCATGGCGACACCTCTGGAAGGGCTCGGGGCTCGGGGCTCGGGGCTCGGGACTCGGGAATCGGGAATCGGGAATCGGGAATCGGGAATCGGGAATCGGGAATCGGGAATCGGCCAAAGGCTACCTCTGGCCATCCGACACAGCAAGCGAACTTCTGCAAAGCTCACACGACCACGTTGACCAGCTTGCCCTTCACGACAATCACCTTGCGCACGGGCTTGCCTTCGACCCATTTCTGCACGTGCTCGTCGGCGAGCGCAGCCGAACGGACGTCTTCCTCGGTCGCGCCGGGGTCCACATTGACCCGGCCGCGCAGCTTGCCGTTGACCTGCAGCACGATTTCGATGGTGTCCCGGACGAGAGCTTGCGGATCGGGCTTCGGCCAGGGGTGGTCGATCAACGGATCGTCGTGGCCAAGCGCCTTCCACAGTGCGTGGCAGGCGTGCGGCGTGATCGGCGAAAGCATCTGGACGATCAGTTCGAAGGCCTCGTGCGCCACCGCACGCCCCTGTGCAGAATGGTCCTCGAACTTCGCGAGCGCATTCATCAGCTCCATGACCGCCGCAATCGCTGTGTTGAACACGCGACGGCGACCGAGATCGTCGGTCACTTTCGCGAGCGTGGCGTGCGCCGCGCGACGGATGGCGCGTTGCGCATCCGTCAGGACCTGGGCCGTGGGGCTCGGGGCTTGGGCCAGAGAAGGCTGGGTGCTCTTTTCTCCTGCCCGAGCCCCCAGCCCCGAGCCCCGAGCCCCTTCCACATGTTCAAACACCATGCGCCACAGTCTGCGCATGAATCGCGCGGCGCCCTCGACGCCTTCGTCGGACCACTCGAGCGTATCTTCCGGCGGCGCCTTGAACATCATGAAGAGCCGCACGCTGTCGGCGCCGAATCGATCGATCAACTCCGTCGGGTCGACGCCGTTGTTCTTCGACTTCGACATCGTGCGCATGCCCTCCCACTCCACCGGCGCACCATCGCTCGCGAGCGTGGCCCCGAGGCGGTTGCCCTTGGCGTCGTGCTGCACGTGCACGTGGGTCGGGTGGAAATACTCGATGCGCCCGTCGCTGGTTTTGCGCGAGTAGATGTCGTTGAGCACCATGCCCTGCGTCAGCAGCTTGGCGAACGGCTCCTTCAGATTGACCAGACCGAGGTCCCGCATCACCCGCATCCAGAACCGCGAATAGAGCAAATGCAGGATCGCGTGCTCGATGCCGCCGACGTACTGGTCGACCGGCATCCAGTAGTCAGCGCGCTCATCGACCATCGCATGATCGTTGTCTGCGCTCGCGAAGCGCGCGAAATACCACGACGAATCGACGAACGTGTCCATCGTGTCGGTTTCGCGTCGTGCAGGACCGCCGCACTTCGGGCATTTGCACTCGTAGAACGAGGGCGTCTTGCTGAGCGGATTGCCGCTGCCGTCCGGCACCAGGCCCTCCGGCAATACGACCGGCAGATCCTCATCGGGCACGGGCACATCGCCGCATCTGCCGCACAGAATGAGCGGTATCGGACAACCCCAGTAGCGCTGCCGTGAAATGCCCCAGTCACGCAGACGCCATTGCAACTGCTTCTCGCCGAGGCCCTTCGCCTGCAGATCCGCGGCGATGGCGTCGACAGCTTCGGCAGGGCTCAAACCGTCGTACTTGCCCGAATTGCACACGAGCACCTCGTCCCCGGACTTCGCTGCGTACCAGACCTTCCATAGGTGTGAATCGAAATAGGCGTGGGCGTAATCCGTGCGGGGGTGAGCCGCTTGCAGCTCCTCCGTATATACAAGCGTGTGCTGCAGCACCTGCCTGATCGGCAGCCCGTATTTGTTGGCGAATTCGAAGTCGCGCTCGTCATGCGCCGGCACGCCCATCACCGCGCCGTCGCCGTAGCCCATCAGCACGTAGTTGCCCACCCAGACTGGAATCTGCTCGCCGGACAGCGGGTGTCTGACCGTAAGGCCGGTCGGCATGCCTTGCTTTTCCATCACCGCGAGTTCGGCTTCCATCGCCGTTCCCTGCTTGCAGTCCTCGATGAACGCAGCGAGCTCGGGATTTCCCTGCGCGGCATGCGTCGCAAGCGGGTGCTCCGCCGCCACGGCGCAGAACGTCACGCCCATGATCGTGTCGGCGCGCGTGGTGAAGACATACAGGCGCCCGTCTCCGATCAACTCACCGTGCTGATCCCTGATGTCATGCGTGAACGCGAACCGCACGCCTTCGCTACGCCCGATCCAGTTCGCCTGCATCGTGCGGACGCGTTCCGGCCAGCCGGGCAGTTCATCGAGGGCGTCGAGGAGGTCCTGGGCATAGTCCGTGATGCGCAGGTAGTACATCGGAATTTCGCGCTTCTCGACGAGGGCGCCGGTGCGCCAGCCGCGACCGTCGATCACCTGTTCGTTCGCCAGCACCGTCTGATCGACCGGATCCCAGTTCACGACGCCCGTTTTCTTGTAGGCGACGCCTTTTTCGAGCATGCGCAGGAACAGCCACTGGTTCCAGCGGTAGTACTCGGGCTCACAGGTGGCGAGCTCACGATCCCAGTCGATGACGGGGCCGAGCGCCAGGAGCTGGCGCTTCATGTACGCGATGTTCTCGTGCGTCCACTGCGCCGGCGGAACGTTGTTCTTCATAGCTGCGTTTTCGGCCGGCAGACCAAACGCGTCCCACCCCATCGGCTGCAGGACGTTATAGCCCTGCATGCGCATGAAACGCGTGATTACGTCCCCGATGGTGTAGTTGCGCACGTGCCCCATGTGCAGCCGGCCGCTCGGATACGGAAACATCGACAGGCAGTAGTACTTCGGGCGCGCAGGGTCTTCGGTCGCCTTGAAGGCGCCGGTTCGATTCCAGAAATCCTGAGCCTGCGACTCGACGGCCGCATGGTCGTAACGTTCCAGCATGGGTCAACGGGCTTTGTACGGGATGCCTGAAGGATAGCTAACGCCGCAGCGGGTCAGAAGAGGAGAGCCGCGAAAGACCGCAAAAAGGAACAAATACCGGGTCGGAAGAGACCCCACGAGGGCGCGGTCCGTCGCGCACCGCTCCTCATCGGATTTTGCCGCTCGATCGCCGTAGTGCGGGGAAGTCGTCGCCTGCATCCCGCGGGATTGCGCAGCGGCCGACGAAACAACACGGCGCTTCTCGGTGGTGCGCCGTTACTCGTTTTTGCGGTCTTTCGCCGCTCTTCTCATCATTTCTTTTCCAGTCCCATTCCCGGCAGCGTAAACCGGAACACGGCGCCCTGCCCCACCTGCGCCTCAGCCCAGATTTTCCCGCCATGGCGCTCGATGATGCTCTTTGCGGCCGCCAGTCCGACGCCGGTTCCTTCGAACTCGTCCTGACGATGCAGCCGCTGGAAAGCGCCGAACAGCTTGCCGGCGTAGCGCATATCGAACCCGACGCCGTTGTCGCGCACGAACACGTGCCTTCCATTGTCCGCGCCGACGCCGATCTCGATGCGGGCGTGCGGGCGAAGCCGGGAAAACTTCACCGCATTGCCAATCAGGTTGATGAACGTCTGCAGCAAGAGCTCCGGATCGCAGTCAGCGCTCGGCAACGGATCGATGCGCCATTCGATGTCGCGCTCGCGCGTTTCAGACGCAAGTCGCTCGATCGCCTGCTTCACCAGGTCGTCCAGCGACGTCTGCTCGCACCGGAGCTCCGCCTGACTCAGACGCGAAAGTGTGAGGATGCCGTCGATCAGCGCGCTCATCTGCATCGCGCCGCGCTGAATCTGTTCGAGCTGGATCTGCGGCTCGCGTGCGCCCCACGGTCCCTGGTATTCGCGCAGCATCTGCACATGCGCGTGAATCAGCCGCAGCGGCGCCCGCAGATCGTGTGCGACAGCATAGGTGAAGGCCTCTAGCTCGCGACGCACAGCTTCGAGCTCGCGAGAGCGCTCCGCGAGCTGCCGCTCGAGTTCGTCCTTGCGTCGCCCGGCCCCGGAGTTGTCCTCTTCGCGTTTCGTCCCTTCAGGACCTCGGGACTTCTTCTTACTGATCATTCGGGATGCGTCGATGAGTAAGAGCCGCCGACGCTCTCCGAACCGCCCGGCGGATGCAATCAGTATGCACCGCGAACCACCTCGATTCCGGTCCAAAATTCCGGCACGAAGTGCAAGACGTTCCAGCCAGCGGATCGCGGTTCGCGGTTAGCGGCTGGGCAGACAGAATGGAAACCGGCACGGCTCTCGCGATTTCACCGCTTTCGCTCTTCGATGCTGCCTGAGTCTCCGCAGACACCGACGCTCTGACCAACCGCGAAACGTTGACCGCTCCGATCGCTTCCTCAGTCGCCGAGCGCCGTTCGCAACGCGCTGATCTCCTCAGCGCAGCCCCGCATGATCTCGACGCATTTGTCGTTGTTGAGGCCGAGGCGCCAGAACGCCTTTACGCCCTGCATGTTGAGTTCGAGGTCGGCTTCGTGGCCCATGAAGCCGGCCATCATCACCGCGACGCTGAGGATGTCCGTGACATCGGGATGGCCGACGCTGCGATCGATGTTTTCGTGGTCGCCGACGGCCTCGGAAATATGTTCGGGGAAACCCCAGTTCTCCACGATCGCCTTGCCGACGTTCGCATGCCAGTCGCGCATGACCTGCGGCAACGCCGCCGGATCGCGAAACAAACTGTCGTGCCGGTTGGCGCGCGCCAGAATATAGATCTTGCCGACGTTATGCAGCAGGCCCGCCAGCATCGCTTCGTCCGCGTTCACGCTCGACGCACGCGAGGCGACCGAATACGAGAGGGCTGCGACCATCGTGGCCTCCTGCCAGAGCGCTTCGAGCTCTTTCGCAATGTGCCGAAGCTCGCTCGCCCGTCGCAGCTGCGTGATCGCGAACGACACCGCGGCGGTGCGCACATTGTTATGGCCGATACGATTCACCGCGGTCTTGAGATCGGCAATCGCGCGGCCGCTGCGATTCAGGGCGGCGGAGTTCGCGAGCGTGAACACGCGCGCGGCGAGTCCGGCTTCGGAACTGACGATGCGTGCGACCTGCTCGATGGACACATGCTCATCCGCAAGGGCCTTGCGCACGCGCACGGCGACGTCCGGAAACGACGGCAGCTCGATCTTGCCCTTCGACACTTCCTGCGCCAGTTCGCTGACGAATGCAAAGGCGCCCGAGACATCGGCTGGCGCGGTGGCTTCCTCGGCGGCTGAATTTGTCATTGTCATAAGAGCTCTATCGGCTGTCGAGTCAGAGACTGTAGGCAAAACGCTTGTGCAGTTCGCCTGCCAGACGTTAAGTCATGGTGCAAGCTCTCGCGACGAACGCGGTCGCAGTTTTCCGGGTCGAAGACGAGGTTCAGGAGTAACCGCAAAGAACGCATAGACCGCAGAGAACGCATCATCGAAGAAGGCGATCGTGGGCGCCGGACTCCATCGTCCAGCCTCCTCTTTTGCGGTCTTTGCGATCTATGCGGTTACTCTTATGTCTTCTTCCTCGGCTGTGAATTTTTCGCAGCCGCCAGGAACACACAGGGTCGCGAGCGACCTGTCTCTTCAGCCCCCCGCGACCTTCGGGCTCGCCCGATCGGCCGCGAGCTCCAGCACCTCCTTCGCGATTCGGTGCAAGGGCGCGACATGCTGAGCGGCGCCGAGCTTCACCGCCGCCCCGGGCATGCCCCACACGACGCTGCTCGCCTCGTCCTGCGCGATCGTGGGCGCGCCGGCGTCGAGCATTTCCTTCAGTCCTCGGGCGCCGTCGTCGCCCATGCCGGTGAGAATCACGCCGATGCCGTTGGGGCCGACATTCTGCGCAACCGAACGAAACATCACATCGACGCTCGGACGATGCCGGTTCACATGCGGACCGTTGCTCAGCCGACAGCGATAGCGCGCGCCGTCACGCTCGACCAGCAGATGCTGATCGCCGGGCGCGATGTAGACGTGCCCGGGCAGGATGTACTGGCCATCCTGAGGCTCGCACACGGACATGGCGGAACACCGATTCATGCGCTCGGCGAATGGTTTGCTGAACGCCGCAGGAATGTGCTGTGAGATGACGATCGCCGGCGCATCCGGCGGCATTGCGCAGATCAGCTCGCGTATCGCTTCCGTACCGCCGGTCGAGGCGCCGACGGCGATGATGCGCTCCGTGGTGCGCAGCACGCGACGAGCCGTCGTCGCGGGCAGCACGGCGTCGGCGGTGCGACGCGGATCGATCCGCCGGACCCCGGGACGCGTCTCGCTGCGTGCGTTAACGCGCGCGCCCGCGGCCGTCTTCACTTTCGCAATCAACTCATCGGCGTATTCCGTCAGAGTGCCCGCGACGTCGATCTTCGGTTTCGCCACGAAATCGACGGCGCCGAGTTCGAGAGCGCGCAGGGTCACCTCTGCGCCTTGCTGCGTCAGAGAGGAAACCATCACGACCGGCATCGGCCGGAGGCGCATCAGGTTTTCGAGGAACGTGAGGCCGTCCATCCGCGGCATCTCGACATCGAGCGTGACGACGTCCGGATTGAGCTGCTTGATGCGCTCGCGCGCGGCGTAGGGATCAGCCGCGGCGCCGACCACTTCAATGTCCCGATCCCGGCCCAGCATTTCGCCCAGGAGCTTTCGCACCAGCGCCGAGTCGTCAACGATGAGAACTTTGATACTCATGGGCAGAAGTGACTGGTGACTAGTGACTGGTGATTGGTCCGCGGTAGACGTCTGGTGCAGCGTTCGGGTAAATACGATTCACGATTCACGATTCACGGTTCACTAATCACTAGTCACTAGTCACTTCAAAAAGAGATCGATCTCGCCAGCCACCGGCGCCTTCTCCAGGCCCTTCAGATACTGCTGCTCCTTCGAGACGATTTCGTCGCGCCGCGCCGCCAGGTGGCGCACGCGCACGCGCCCTGTCATCGGGAAGTACTGCACGTGCCGCGGACAGGTATCGCCGACGTCTTCCGACGTCACCGTGAGGCCTTCGTGCTTCAGGAATTCGCGCACGAACCTCACGTTGTGATCGCCGACATCGGTGAGCGTCGAAAGCACGCGGCCGCCGCCGAAGATCTTCACTTCCAGATCCGCGCGCACGCCGCCTGCTTTCAGGATTCGATTGATCAGATGCTCCATCGAGGCGCTGCCGTAGCGGGTGGCGCGGCCGGCGAGATTTTCCCAGGTGTCGTTGCCAGCGCCGCTCGGGCGCGGCAGCATGAAGTGGTTCATGCCGCCGATCTTCAGACGCGGGTTGCGGATGCACGCCGACACGCACGAACCGAGCACCGTGTCGAGCACTTCATCTTCGCGCGTCACGTAGTAGTCCCCCGGCAGCAGCTTCGCGACCATTTGCCCGCCGGAATTGCGATAGCGCCGGATTCCCTCAAAACCGGCGAGCGTGCGTGTGAGGGGCAGCGGTTCAGAGGCCATCTGCGGCGCCCGCACTTTTGCGATAGATGGTCTTGCCGACGAGGCGGAACGGTGTGGCGCCGCCCTGAATCGACTCCGAGTGCCCGATGCACAGGTAGCCGCCGGGCGCGAGAAGCTGCGCGAAGCGGGCCACGAGGCGTTCGCGGGTCGCCTGATCGAAATAGATCATGACGTTGCGGCAGAAGATCACATCGAAGGGACCGCGCATCGGCCAGCGATGCTGCAGATTGAGCGTGCGAAACGTCACCAGCGAGCGGACCGCGGCCTTGACGACGGCGTTGCCCGTCTGCGCTCCGCAGCCCTTCTGAAAGAAGCGTCGCAGACGTTCCGGCGGCACAGAGGACAATCGATCGAGCGGGTAGACGCCCCGTTCTCCCGCGGCGATCACATCGCTGTCGATGTCGGTCGCGAGAATCCTGAAGTCCCACTGAGCCGCGGCCGGCACGACCTCGCTGGCCGCCATCGCGATGCAGTACGGCTCCTCGCCCGTGGAACAACCCGCCGACCAGATCCGGATGCGGCGTGACGCGGCGTTGCGCTTCAGCGCCTCCGGAACCATGAAGGACGTCAGCGCCTCGAAGTGATGGTTCTCGCGGAAGAACGAGGTGACGTTGGTCGTGAGCGCGTTGATGAGCCCAACGAGTTCTTCGGGCCCGGCCTCGCGCACGTGTTCGCAATACGCTTCGTAGGTCGGCAGCCCCAGCTCGCGCAACCTGCGCGCCAGGCGTCCCTGCACGAGCTGACGCTTGTTCGGCCCAAGCACGATGCCGGCGTTCTCGCCGATCACATGCCGTATGAACTCGAACTCCGGATCGCCCAGGACCGGACCGTATTGGCCCGTCCCGAAGTCGGCGACGCCGGTGAGATTCGTGGCGGACGTGGACATCGCGGTAGTGAATCGTGACTCGTGACTCGTGACTCGATCGGAAAGGAGGCGCATTGAACCTCTGACGGATCACGAATCACGAATCACGAATCACTTCCCTTATCAGCCATTGGCGGCTGCCGGCAGCAGAGCGGCGCCTGTGACGTCCCCCCCGATCAGTTGATCGATGTCGAGCAGCATCAGCATGCGTCCTGAAACCGCAGCCAGACCTTCGATGAACTCCGTGCTGACGCGTTCGCCCATATCGGGAACGGGCTTCACATCGCTCGCGCCGACGTCGATCACGTCGGATACGCCGTCGACCACCAGACCGAAGTCGCGGCGACCGACAGGCGACTCCACGGACAACACGATGATGACCGTGAGCGGCGTGTATTCGGCGCGCTCGAGACTGAAGCGCATGCGCAGGTCGACGATCGGCACGATCGAACCGCGCAGATTGAGCACGCCAAGAACATGGGCCGGCGCCTGCGGAATGCGCGTCACCGGGGACCAGCCGCGAATTTCCTGCACACGCAGGATGTCCACACCGTACGTTTCCTCGCCGAGGGTGAAGGTCAGCACCTGGTGCGAACCTGCCGCGGCGGCTGCGTCCTTCTGTCCGGCAACTTGATTCGTCATCTACGTCTCCACTCTCGCTTCGCTCCGCCGGCTACTGGCTACTGGCCACTGGCTACTGACCAGAGGCCCTCGGCCTGACGCCTGCTTTCTGTTTATCGGCATCCAGAGCCGCTGCTGTATTCGACCTTCGCATTGCTCACCCGAACTCCGGCTAGTCGCTTGCAGCTAGCGGCGCCCACGTTCTGGCCAGCACCCAGGAGCCAGTGGCCAGCGGCTTGCTTAGAATTCCTGCCATACGCTGTCGTCGCCGCTCGCGCGTGCGAGCGGCGCCGTCGCAGGCTTCGCCGCCCTGCGCGCAGCCGTCGCCGGCCTTGCCTTTGGCAGCGGCTTCACCGCGGCCTTCTGTGTGATCGTCGGCGTTGAACGCGCTTCCAATGCGTGCGCGAAGCGATCGCTCGCCTCCGAGCGGAAGTAGCCGATCTGCGACTGCAGGGTCGATGACTGCTGCTCCATCGCCTTGCTGGCGGCCGACGCCTCCTCGACCAGCGCTGCGTTCTGCTGCGTCGTGTTGTCCATCTGGGCCACGGCGTTGTTCACCTGCTCGATGCCCGCCGACTGTTCCTCCGACGCCGCGGCGATCTCCGCCACGATGTCGGTCACCTTCTTGACGCTCTCCATGATCTCGGCCAGCGTCTTGCCCGACTCATCGACCAGTTCGGAGCCCACCTTCACCTTGTCGACCGAATCGTTGATGAGGTCCTTGATCTCCTTCGCCGCGCTCGCACTGCGCTGCGCAAGGTTGCGCACTTCGCTCGCGACCACGGCGAAGCCGCGTCCCTGCTCGCCGGCGCGCGCCGCTTCCACGGCTGCATTCAGCGCCAGCAGGTTCGTCTGGAACGCGATTTCGTCGATGACGCCGATGATGTCCGCAATCTTGCGGCTCGACGCATTGATCTCGCCCATTGCGCCGATGGCCCGATGCACGACTGCGCCGCCCTTCTCCGCCTGCTCGCGGGCGCCGACTGCGAGCTGATTCGCCTGGCGGGCGTTGTCCGCGTTCTGTTTCACTGTCACGGTCATCTCCTCCATGCTCGACGCGGTCTCCTCGAGCGCGGCGGCCTGCTCCTGCGTGCGCTGAGAGAGATCGTCATTGCCATGAGAGAGCTGGCGCGCCGCTGCGCCGACAGCCTGCGCGCTGCCGCGCACGCCGCCGACGATTTCGACGAGCTTCGCATCCATGCGCCGCAGCGAGTCGAGCAGGCGCCCGAGCTCATCATCGCTCTCGACTTGCACGTCGTTGCCGAGTTCGCCGCTCGCGATCCGGTCGGCGATGCTCACGGCGGCGTTGAGCGTGCTCACGATCGAACGGAGCAACACCATGCCCAGCATGCCAGCGAGGCCAATGCCCACGACGATCGCGACGATGATGACTGCGCTCGTGCGCTTGAAGGCGTTCTGCGCGGCGCCATGCATCTCCTCAGCGACCTTGATCTGCGCGGCGAGCAGCGCACTGCCGTCGCCCGACAGCTTCTGGAACGTGGGGCGAGCCCTCTCGATAAGCGCGCTTTCGGCGTTGCCGTAAGTTCCCGCCTGCGCGGCTAGCAGAGCTTCCTGCACGTAGCTGAGCACTTCGGACGCGTGCGTCGAGAACTGCCCCAGAATCTCGCGCTCCGCGTTGGTCAGCTCCGTGGCGTCGAGTTTGCCGAGCAGCTCTTTGACGTCGCGCTCACGGTCCTTGAGCAGATCGACGGCCAGCCGCACGGCCGTCGCATCCTGACGGATCACGACGTCTTCAGCTTTCTCCAGCACTTCGCGTTCGTGCGCCTGCACGGCGCCGACCCAGCCGGTCGGCATGAAGCGATCCGCGAAGATCGCATCGAGATCCGCGTTGCTGCTCATCGAGCCCGACAACCCCAGGCCGCCCACGATGATCATCGCGGCGCCGGCGAGCGCGAGCATGCCGAAGAGTTTTGTTTTGACGCTGACATTGGCCGTTTTCATGGCGATTCCTTAACTATCAAAGACATTCTTGCTGCGGTTGAAAGAGATCAGGCAGCCGCACGCTGGGCCGCCACGCGTATCAGTCCCGGCACATCGAGGATCAACGCGACGGCGCCGTCGCCGAGAATCGTCGCCCCGGAGACGCCGTCGACGCGCCGGAAATTCGTTTCGAGCGATTTGATGACGACCTGCTGCTGACCGAGCAGATCGTCGACGAACAGGCCGACCCGACGACCTTCGCCTTCCACGACCATGATGAGGCCCTCGTGGAGCTGCGTGGTGCGCGGCTTGACGCCGAACACCTCATGCAGGCGCACGATCGGCACATAGTTGTCGCGGAACCAGAACACTTCGCCATGACCCGCGACGCGGCTCATCATGCCGGTCTTGAGCTGGAGCGATTCGATGATCGTGACGAGCGGCACGATGTACGTCTCGGCGCCGACGGCGACGGATTGCCCATCGACGATCGCGAGCGTCAGCGGCAGCGTGATGATGAAGCGCGAGCCGCGGCCCGCCGTCGAGCGCACTTCGATCGTGCCGCCGAGCTCCTTGATGTTTCGTCGTACGACGTCCATGCCGACGCCGCGGCCGGAGATATCGGTCGTCTGTTCGGCCGTCGAAAATCCCGCCATGAAGATGAGGTCGTAGATCCCCTCGTCCGAGAGCGTCTCGGTCGGACCGATGAGCCCACGGGAACGCGCCTTAGCGAGAATGCGCTCCCTGTTCAGGCCGCCGCCGTCGTCGCCGACCTCGAGCGTGATGTTGCCGCCCTTGTGATAGGCCTCGAGGAAAACGGCGCCGGCCGCCGGTTTCCCGGCCGCGACGCGCGCTTCGGGCATTTCAACGCCGTGATCGATGCTGTTGCGCACCAGGTGCACGAGCGGGTCGGCGATTTTTTCGAGCACCGTCTTGTCGAGCTCGGTCTGCTCGCCGCTCATCTTCAGGTCGACCTGCTTGCCGAGGCGCTGACTCAGGTCGCGCACCATGCGCGGAAAGCGGCTGAATACGAAGCTGATCGGGAGCATCCGCACGCGCATCACGCTTTCCTGCAGCTCGCGCACGTTGCGCTCCAGCTGCGCGAGGCCGGAGCGCAACTGCTCGGCCACGGCGCCGGACAGCTTGCCCCCGAGCTGGCTCAGCATGGACTGCGTGATGACCAGTTCGCCGACGGTGTTCATCAGCTCGTCGATTTTCTCGGTGCTGACGCGAATCGAGCCGCCCTCGCCGATGCCCTGCTTCGTCGGGGCCTCCTGATCCGCAGCCTGCGTCGCAGCAGGCCGGGGAGCTTCCGCGGGCTGCGCCTCAGTCGGCAGGCTGACGACGTTCGAGGGCGCAGGTTCTGCGCACGACGGCGGCGGCCCCGCCTGCGTCACGCGCTCATCGCACACCTTCAGCTCACAATCGCCTTCCGACCAGTCGAATACCTGATCGATCACCGCGCGCGTGGCGTCGGTTTCGACTGTCAGATCCCACGAGAAGTAGCACGCCTCCGGATCGAGAACGTCCAGGGCAGGCAGATTCTGCGCATCGATGCTGACGGTCAGATCGCCGAGCTCTGACAATTCCCGCAGCATCCGCAGAGGGTCGTTCCCGTGCACGAACAATTGCGGATACGGACGAAAGTGAATGCGCCAGCAGTGCGCGGCGCTCACTTTAGCGGGCGCCGCCGCAACGGCCGGCTCGGCGACAGGCGCCGACGCCGGCGCCGAATTCTTCTGCGCGATCGCCAGCTCCAGGTCGAACTGCAGATCGGCGACCCGCTGCGCGTCGATCGGCTCCTTGTGCTGGACGGCGCGCAGCATCTCGCGCATGACGTCGACCGACTTGAGCAGCAGGTCGGAGATGCTGCGCGTGACCTGCATGCGGGCGCCGCGCAGCTCATCGAGCATCGTTTCACAGGTATGCGTGAACGATGCGACTTGCGTAAAGCCGAACGTCGCGCTGCCCCCCTTGATCGAATGGGCGACCCGGAAAATCGTATTGATCAGCTCCGGTTCGGGCGCGCCGATATTGAGCTCGAGCAGCGCCGCCTCCATCGCATCGAGCGCTTCGAAGCTCTCGTCGAAGAAGGCGTCGTGAAACTGGGCGAGATCGAGCGCCATGACTACCTCAGCACGCGATGCATCGTGGCGACGAGCTGCGCGGGATCGAAGGGCTTCACGATCCAGCCGGTGGCCCCCGC
The DNA here is from genome assembly GCA_963723505.1 of uncultured Gammaproteobacteria bacterium. Lineage (GTDB taxonomy): Bacteria > Pseudomonadota > Gammaproteobacteria > Steroidobacterales > Steroidobacteraceae > Steroidobacter. Next base: position 403,790 of record CAVRQU010000001.1, on the reverse strand, counting down.
CTCCTTGCCCTCGCGTTTGCAGTCGGCCGAGCCTTCAGTGGTCAGCATCAGAATGGGAGTGTGCCGGTACGAACTCTCGGCGCGCAGCGCACGGATGAGCTCGATGCCGTCCATGACCGGCATGTTCACGTCCGACAGCACAAGATCGAACTCGGACTTGCGCGCAAGCTCGAGCGCCTGCTGACCGTCGGCGGCCTGAGTCACGTCGAAACCGGCGCCCGTCAGCGTGATGTGCACCATGTCGCGCATCGACGGCGAATCGTCCACCGCGAGTATTCGCGTCATGCAGGCGCCCCGGTTGAATCCGTCGGCAAGGCAAGCAGACTGCGGACGCCGAGCAGGCGCGCAGCCTCGGCGAGAGCCGTCGAATCGCCCAGCCATTCCACTTTCTGATTGCGCTCGCTGCGCGCGCGCACGAACGCGCACAACAGCTGCACCGTCGCGGTGTCGATGCGCTCCAGACTGCGAACGTCGAGGGTCACGGGGCCGCTTGCGCCGACGAATCTGCACAACGAGTCCTTGAGTGCGGCGGCGTCCTTCACGCTGCAATGGCTCGCGAGCGCGAGCGTCGACGCGGACGTCGCCGTTGGCTGCGCCGCAGCCGCTGTCGCAGCCGGCGCATTCACCTTTTCAGGCGCTTCGGCAGCCGGAGCGGATGCTCGTTTGCGTTTCGTCGTCTTCATGAAAACACACAGGTACGCGTGGGGGGCCAGCCCGCCCGATTTCACTTTACGAGTGTGATATCGGCCTTTGGCTGAACGGCTTTAGGAGAGCGGCGTCACGTTCTCAGAAACGAATCCAGGCCAACTGGCGAACTGGCCAACTGGCGAACTGGCAAGAGCGCTCGTCCGACTCGCGCCAATCTGCCGCTCTGCCGGTCTGCCGTGAAGACGCTGCGCATCCTGCTCGTCGGCCCGGCGCCAGCGAATGAAGGCCAGGGCGAACACCCAGAACGCGCCGACGAGCAGCGCGCCGCACAGAACCATCAGGATCGTTTCCAGCGAGGGACTCGGAAGGATCTCAAACATGCGTGCTCCCTGTGACGTGGATCACACTCCGCAAGAACGGAGGGACCGCCTGGCGTTCCGGCGTCAAGAAACCGGCGTAAACGCGGCAGATCGCAAGGGAGAAAGCAGGATGGGTGCCATCCGAAGCGGATAGCGGATGGCGGATAGCGGATAGTCAGAGCGCCGCGTCGCGCGCAGAGACATCTCCCCGACGGGGATGCGGTAAAGCGTTTCGAGTTTCTTGCTATCCGCTATCCGCCATCCGCTATCCGCTTCCCAGGCTCAGAACTCTCGTGCAAACAACCTCACCGGATCGCCCGGCGTCAGCTCGATCACCCGTTCGAAGGACAGGCCTATCTTCTCCAGCACGCGGATCGAGCTTGCATTGTCGAGCGATGTGATCGCCACGATTCGCTTCAGGCCGAAGTCGTCCCGACCCTTGGCCAGCACCGCGGCGGCGGACTCGAGCGCGTATCCGCGTCCCCAGACCTCGGGAACGAACGCAAATCCGATGTCCACATCGGGGAGCGCCTCGCGCTTGATGAGGCCGCACATCCCGAGCGGCGCGGCGTCGTCCTTCCGCATGACGAGATACAGGCCGAATCCGTGGCGCGCGTACATATCGAGCGGTCCATTGCGCAAATATCCACGCGCATCTTCGAGCGACCGCACGCCTTTGTCGCCGATGAACCTGAGCCAGGAGGGCTCATTCACCAGCCTGAAAATGAACGGCGCGTCGTCTTCGTTCAGAAGTCGCAGAATCAATCGATCGGTTTCGAGCACCTGCATCGCAACGCTTCTCAGGCAGTCCAGGGCGCGCTGAGATTACAGGCTCTCGAGTACTTTCCATACTCCGGCCGCGGTATTGCGCCGCGTAGGGCCTTGAGGCCCGCGCCCTTGAGGACTGCGCCTATCAGAATCGCGCAGACCGCCAGGACGAGGCCAACGAGGGAGAGAATGTCCATTTCTTAGAAGCGGATAGCGGATGGCGGATGGTGAAGACGACAGAACGCGATTCGTCGCGCGCAACGAGCATCCGCTTTACGCTCACACTCACGATCAATCTCCTCTCTTACTCTGACGATCCGCTATCCGCTATCCGCCATCCGCTTCGTGTTCACATTCCCAGTCCCGACAGCAACGCATCCACGTCCTGCTGACCGCTGACCGATGGACCGTTGTCGACGCCCGGGACGGCGGGACCAAAGCCGCGCCGAGCCTCTGCCGGCTCGGGCTGCAATTTCACATCCCCGCCTTTCGACAGACGCAGATCGACGAGCGCCAGCTCGAGTTCGGAGACGAGCTTCATGACGCCGCGAATGATCTGGCCGGAGAGATCCTGATAACCCTGCGCCAGCAGCACCTCGGAGAGATTGCCGCGCACCCTGTCCATGTCGGCGCTCGCCGCCTCGAGGAACGTGTCGAGGCGTTCAACCATGCTGCGAAACTCGGCGATATCGATTTTGCGCGCACGGTAACGCCGCCACAGCTCGACGAGGTCGGCCGCTTCGCGCGCCGTGCGTTCGGCGAGCGGACCCGATTGCTCGACGAGATCCATCGTACGGTGCGCCGCCTCGTCCGTGAGCTTCAACACATGGTCGAGGCGGTGGCGTGCATCGGGCACTTCCTTCTCGGCCAGATCGACCAGTCGCGAATCCACGCTGAAGCGATCGAGCGCGGACTGCAGGTCGCCCGTCAGCTTGCGCAACTCGCCGAACAGCACACGCTCGCGCCGCTGCACGAGCGAATCCAGTTCGGAGTAGAAGCGCGCGCTGTCGCCCGCCGCCAGCGAGCCCGCCAGCGCGGCGATGCTGGGGCCGTATTCTTCCTGGAGGGCGGAGTGAGAGGTCATGTTCGTTCCTTCCTGAGGGCGCGGGGCGTGGGGCTTGGGCAGGAATGGCGCAGGCTGTTCTGACCCGCACCCCGAGCCCCAGTCCCGAGCCCTCGTTCACGCCGCATTCGCCCGCTGCTCGAGGATCTTGTCGATCTTTTCCCTGAGCGTGACGGCGGTGAACGGTTTGATGACGTACCCGTTGACGCCCGCCTGCGCGGCTTCGATGATCTGTTCGCGCTTCGCCTCCGAGGTGAGCATCAGCACCGGCAGCTTCGCGAGCCTGGGATCGGCGCGCACGGCTTTGAGCAGATCGAGCCCCAGCATGCCGGGCATGTTCCAGTCGGTGACCAGAAAATCGAAATTGCCCGTCTGCAACATCGGCAGCGCGGTCTGCCCGTCGTCGGCTTCAGTCACGTTCGAATAGCCAAGGTCGATCAGCAGAGTCTTGATGATCCGACGCATCGTCGAGAAATCGTCGACCACCAGAAACTTCATGTCTTTGCTCACTTCTTTCTCCTGGGAAGAGCTGGGAGCTGGAGGCTGGTGGCTAGGGGTAGATCACGCTTCGGCGGCATTGCCGCTCTACCCCCAGTCTCCAGCCGCCAGCCTCCAGCCGGAACCATCACATCCGCTCGCGCCAATCCGCCAGGCGCGCCTTCAGCCGCACGAGCGCCTGGCCGTGCAACTGACACACGCGCGACTCCGTCACTTTCAGTACGACGCCGATCTCCCTCAGATTCAGCTCATCGTCGTAATACATCGACATCACCAGCCGCTCGCGCTCGGGAAGCTCGCGAATGGCGCCCGCCAGCGCCGCGCGGAACCCCTCGTCGGTCGCATCGCGAAACGGATCGGCGGTCTCATCCTCAATCCGGCCGAGGAGCGAATCCTCTTCGCCGCTCGTCTCATCCAGACTCGCTATACGGCAGCTCGATGCGTCCCGCGTGATCTTGTGATACTCCTCGATCGGCACGCCCATGCGTTCGGCGATCTCGACGTCGCGCGCTTCGCGTCCGAACTGCGCTTCCAGCTCGCGCACCGCCGCCGCCGCCGCTCGCGCCTTGCGATGTACGGAACGTGGCGCCCAGTCGAGCTTGCGCAGCGCATCGAGCATCGCGCCGCCGATTCGAATTCCCGCGTACGTCTCGAAGCTCGCGCCGCGATCGGCGGTGTAGTTCGCCGCCGCCTCCAGCAGGCCGAGCATGCCGGCCTGGATCAGATCCGCGACTTCCACGGACGCGGGCAGACGTCCCGCGAGGTGGTACGCGATTCGCTTCACGAGTTCGGCGTGACGCATCACCACTGCATCGGTCACGCCGGCAGCAGCCTGCGATTTGTATGCGCCGACGCGGCTCATCGCACCACCTCCAGCCGCGCAGGCGGCTTACGTACGAGCCGCTCCACGAAAAACTCGAGATTGCCGCGCGGACAGTCCGGTACAGGCCACTTATCGGCCTTCAGCGCCAATTTCTTGAATGCCCGCGATGCGGGACAGGAGGGAAACGCCGCCACGACGGGACGCTGTTCGCGGATTGCCCGGCGAAGGTACGGGTCTTCAGGGATTTCCCCAGCATATTCGAGCGTGACGTCCAGGAAACGACCGGTGACGCGCTGCAGCTTCTGAAAGAGCGACTCGCCCTCGCCGGGCGCACGCGCCATGTTGGCGACGACGTTGAACTTCGTCACACCATGGTCGCGGCTCATCACCTTGATGAGCGCGTACGCGTCGGTCATCGACGCGGGTTCGTCGCACACCACGATGAGCACGTGCTGCGCGGCCTGCGTGAACTGCACCACGCTGTGTGTGATGCCCGCGGAGGTATCGACGATCAGCGTGTCGACGCGTGCGCTGAGCGCGCTGAAGGCCTGCACGAGGCCAAGATGCGCCGCGGCGGTAAGATTCGCGAGCTCAGCCACGCCGGACGCGCCCGGCACGACCTGCACCCCCTGCGGCGATTCAACGATGATCTCCTCGAGCGTCCGTTCGCCCGACAGCACGTGCGCCATCGTGTGGCGCGGGGACAGGCCAAGAAAGACATCGACGTTGGCGAGGCCGAGATCGCCGTCGAGCAACATCACCCGCCGGCCAGTAGACGCCAGCGCGGTCGCAAGATTGACCGACACGCTCGTCTTGCCCACGCCGCCCTTGCCGCCCGTGACGGCGATGACCTGCACCGGCCCAGGGTACGCCGCGCGTCTGACGCCGTCCGTTTGAATTGAATGCATCGAGATCACCGTGTAATTCGCTTGGTTCTCAGGTTGTCCGTTGTCCGTTCTGCGTTGTGCGTCCAGAAGGTCGTTCTGCGGACAACTCGCATCGGACAACGCACAACATTAGTCAGGCTATGCGAGCGCATGCGCCACCGCTCCAAACCTGCGGCGCGCAATGAGTGCGAGCGCCAGCCGATGCGCTTCCGACAGTTCGAGCCGCGCAGGCAACTGTGCAACCAGCTCGCCGGCGAGATCGTGAGCGAGGCCCAGCACCGTGAGCTGCTTCAGCAGTTCCGTCTGCACCGGCGCACGCCGCGACAGATCGTTCCACGCAAGCGTCGCGAGTTGCGTTTCCAGCATGCGTGGCACGGCGCGCAATTCTTCATTCACATCGGCGCGCGCGTCGGGCGCTTCGAAGTCGTGCGACGCCGAGAGGCGCTTCGCGAGCGCGGCGTAGTCTTCGGCCGGGACTCGGACGCCCTCACCCCGACCCTCTCCCCGAGGAGAGGGGGAAGACTTCTGCGTGACATTGGGCGCCTGGCGCTCCGCGCTCCACTCCTCACCGCGCGGAGCGCGGGTGAGGTGGTGCTGACTGTCGCTCGCCTGTAGCCCGTAGCCTTGCTCCGCCGAAACCTCCGCGTCGTAATCGACTGCAGCGACCACTTCGACGCCGCCGCTGACTTTGCGGCTCGACAGAATCACTGCATCGGGTCCTTGCGCGTCGCGCACCTGCCGCAGCGCCTGCCGCATGTCGGGGGCGCGGTAGTGTTTGATCTTCATCGGCTCGATCCGCGAGCCGATGCATCGGGCTTGGGGCGCGGGGCATGGGCAAGAGCAAGTTTCAATGCGCTCTCCGACGCGCCGGTCTGAGCGAGTCCAATGTACGAAGCCACTAACATTTCCGTCTTCTCCGAATTCCTACCCGAGCCCCGCGCCCCACGCCCCTGTTCACCGCCCCACCGCAGTCACCAATCTCACCTTCCGGTCGTCCGGAATCTCGTTCCACGCCAGCACGTGCATGCCCGGGACGACCGAGCGCATGAAGCGCGCGAGCGTCTGGCGCAATTGCGGCGGCACCAGAAGCACTGCCGGCTCGCCGGTCATTTCCTGTCGCTGTGCGGCTTCGGCGAGGCGACGCTGCATACGCTCGGCGAGGCCTGGTTCGAGTCGCGGCGTCGCGGCGTTGGCGCCCCCAAGCGAATTGCTGAGGAGTTGCTCGAGATCGGGCCCGAGCGTGATCACCGGCAACTCGCTCGACATGCCGACGATGTCCTGCACGATCTGGCGGCCGAGCACGACGCGCACGTGCGACTGCAACTGCAGCGGGTCCTGCGTGCGGGCGCCGTGTTCGGCGAGCGTCTCCACGATCGAGCGCATGTTGCGAATCGGCACGCGCTCGGCGAGCAATCCCTGGAGGGTGCGCACGACCGTGCCGAGCGGCAACAGGCGCGGCGTCAGGTCCTCGACTAGCTTCGGCGCCGACTTGGCGAGTGCGTTGAGCAGATGCTGCACTTCCTCGTGGCCGAGCAGCTCGTGCGCGTGCGTGTGGATCACGTGACTCAGATGGGTCGCGATGACCGTGCTTGCGTCGACCACGGTGTAACCGAGCGTCTGCGCGTGATCGCGCGCCGAGGGTTCGATCCACACCGCTTCCATTCCGAACGCCGGATCGCGCGTCTCGACGCCGGAAACCTTGCCGAACACTTTGCCCGGATTGATGGCGAGCTCGGATTCCGGATAGATCACGCCCTCGCCCACCGGCACGCCGGCGAGATTGATGCGATAGGAGTTCGGCGACAGATCGAGGTTGTCGCGGATGTGCACCGCCTGGACGAGGAAGCCGAGATCCTGCGTGAGCTTGCGGCGTACGCCGCGGATGCGCGCGAGCAGATCGCCGCCCTGCGCCTTGTCCACCAGCGGAACGAGCCGATAGCCGACCTCGAGACCGATGATGTCGACAGGCTGGACGTCCTCCCAGGTGAGCTCGCGGGACTCCGGCGTCGGCGCTGGGGCCGGCGCCTCCTCCTGGACAACCGATGGCTGTTCGGTCGCTCGCTCGTTGATCATTTCGAGCGTCGGCATGCGCCCGCGGACGATGCGCACCTGATTGGCGAAATCGTACGCGCGCGCCTCGCCGGCGACAGCCTGCGGCTCCGTCTCGACCGCGCCGCTGTCTACGCCGTGCAGCAGCGCATCAATTTCGTCTTGGCTTAGTACGTTGTTGCCGGACATGGTCTTGCTGGTGAGTCGTGATTCGTGAGTCGTGATTCGTCAGAGGCCGTGCGTTGCTCGTGGATGTGCTTCTTGCGATTCACGATTCACGAGTCACTTCTGGTTTCATTGCATGGCCGGATCGCGAGTCATGATCTCGATGCTCACCTGCAGGAACCGCATCATTCCCTTCGCTTCGAAATTGACGACTAAGGGCGGATCGAACTTGACGTAGACGGCCGGACTCTTCGCCGCCTGCTGCTTCTTCGCAGCGGTGAGCGATTCGGCAGGGGCAGGGGCGCCGCTCTTGCCGCCTGCGAAGAAGTACACGCCGCCGCCGGCGGCGATCGCGGCGATGACCGCAGCCAGAATCACCACGAGCAGTTTCGAACCATTCTTCTCGGGTTCGCTCGCCGCGGAAGTTGCATCAGCCATTGCACAATCCTCGTCCGGATCAACGTTGTCGCCAGCGATTGAGCAAGGCGCGTGCCACGCTTCGCGAAGCGCGCGCAAGTCGCGAACGTGCAAGGAGAATCCGGCCAATCCCGGAGTGTGAAGTGCAACACACGCGACTGCGTGCGACAGAAAGTTGGCGCGTGGAATGTGACGCGCTGCACGGAGCGCTTGTCGTCCGTCGCCGCGAAGGATTTGGCGAGATGACTCGTCCAACCAAGACAGGAGATCACTGGCGACTGGCGATTGGCGCTGGCTGCTAGCCCAGACATCCGTTCCTTGCCTCGGAGTACTTATGCCAGCTTCACGTGCATCGCGCGCAGCGCCAGCGGCCGCCGCTGCATTCGTCATCTGCACGCCAGTTGAGGCCGAGGAACGCAATTTCGCGCTGGGCGCACGCGTCATGGTGACGGCCGCCGATGGAGAACCGGCCAACGACATTCCCGGCGCAGGCGTGCTCGGTCGCTACGCGCTCAACGAGCGTTGGTCGATCGGCGTCGCCGTCGATCGCACGGAATTCGATTTCGAAGAACCCGGGAAGGTCATCGGCATCGTACAGGACCCGGCGCTCGAACCCATCGACGCCCTCGCCGAGGCAACCGTACTGAGCGCCTGGCTCGAGCGAACATTCACGCGGCAAAGCCCGATCACCTGGTTCATCGGCGCGGGGCTCGGTGCGGCGTCCGTTGACGTACCCGACGCCGCCGGCGCACGCGCGGATGGCGGCCAGTTCAATGTGCACACGGAAGTCGATACGGAGATCATCGCGTCCATCGTGGGCGGCGTTCGAGTTGATTTCGGCAGCCGCTGGTACGCCGAGTTTTCAGTGCGCGCCGACCAGCATTTTGCCGACTGGCGGATCGTCGACCGGATCAGCGGCGCACAGGGGTCGATCGACGACTATCTCGCTCTTGGCGGTCATCTCGCCGTCGGCGTTCGATGGTAGTCGTGCAGAGAGTCACACGCGCAACCTGACAGGCTGTTGAAAAACTATTTCAACCGCCTGGTAGTCCGGGCCACGGACGACCCGGCCCATGTACATAGATGTGGCATGCACATTCTTATGTGCTTGCCATGTCTATTAAATTTGGGGGAGCGCAGCGAAACCACGCCCATGTCTTTCATAAGACTTGGGCAAGCGACGTTGACAGATTCGTCGGGAACGAATCTGGGCAGCTTCGCTGCCCGAAGGGCGCGCGCCATGGACGGTGCGCGTCTAAAACGGCAGGGAAAGCCTTTTTCAACATCCTGCTAAGTCGGCGGCGATCTCCCGGCGACAGGATGTCTGACGCTTCGCGCCCGCCTCGGAGAATGAGGGCGTCTCGGCAGAGTCGCCAGCGCGGCGGCAGCCGCATTTCGGCGCTCCCGGGTCCAGGGTCGCGCCGGAGTTCGCTCGACTGTTTTCAGCAGTTTTTCCGACCAACCACGCCTGCGTCCCAACGCAAGATCCGCCTCGCTCATCTCATCGCCAGGCGCGTGCAGAACCACGGACCAGCCGAGCGCGCGGGCCGCGGTGCAGATTGCGTCGTGATAGATCATTCCATCCGCCGCAACCAACAGCGATGGAGATGCGTGGACCTCCGCCACCGTTTCGGGCAGGGCGGGAATCGACGGCTGTCGAATGCCGAGCGACGAGATTCTGTGCGCTGGCCGCACATCGCTCTGCAGAGAAGCAAGTGCGATGTGCGCGCGCCTGTACGCAGATTCCCTGACCTGCCTGACCAGATCTTCCGCGGCCGCCACACTCAGACTCAGGGTCTCGTGATTAAAGGGTTGAGTCGGCAGGCCCTCTTCGATCAACCTGACCCGACGATGCATGAGCACGACGGGTACGCCCGCCCTCGTGGCGACACAGACCAGCACCGCCCAGCCGTTGTGATCGGCTACGCCCACTGCCGCGGCATTCTCTTTCCTGCGATTCGATTGGGTTCGGGGCACTTGAGTTCTCCCTCCTGCTGTAGCGTCGCGCGCATGGCGTCAGTCCGCGTGCGCTCGGGATCAGATTCCTGCATCTCGCACGACAGTTCAACCCGCACAAACAACGCTGGCGCGACATGTCGTCATTGGCCATGGACGCTCCGACGCGTCTCGCGAGTACTTTTCCGACATCCCCGCCGGCATTCATGCGCCGCCCGGGCGCGTCACTCCAGGTTCAGTTGCCATGACACTCCAAAACGATCGTTGATCCAGCCGAATCTCCGGCTGAATCCGTAGTGGTCGAGCGGCATGAGAATTTCACCAGCCTCGGAGAGGCGCTTGAACGCGCTGTTCAGTTCGGCTTCGTCCTCGCAATTGACGAACAGGGAGATCGAAGGTGTAAAGGTGAAAGAGTGTTTGACGTGACTGTCGAAGCAAATGAGCTTGTGGCCGCTCAATTCGAACTCGCCCCTCTTCACTGATCCTTCGACGCCCTGCTCACCCGGGCCGTAGCGTTCGAGTCGCATGATCCTCGCGTCGCTGAACACTGAGACGTAAAGATTCATGGCCTGCTCGGCGGCGCCGTCGAACATCAGAAACGTCGAGACCGTACGCGCCATTTGCGTTTCTCCCGGGTTGCCGGCGTGAACCGCGCGTCATCGGCACGTCGTCTATCCGTGTTCGATCCCCTCGGGAAATCGATCCGCGACAAGATTCAGTTCGACGTTGTGCTCAAGGAACGCCTTGAGACCTGCGAGCACCAGAGAGAATCCTCCCGTCGAGTCGGTGACTTGCTTCACGAGTTCGTCCGCGTCGCCCGTGAAGCCGCTTTCCGTGATGCTGACGAACGTAGCGCCGTCCTTGTGCGGCGCGAAGACCCACTCTACGGTGGTTGGACTTTGATAGCCCGGCCACTCGATGACTATGCGTTTGTTCGGTTCGATGGTTTTCGCGGTCACCGGGATCGAGATGCCGTACATCTCCCACTCCCATTGAACCTGCTTGCCCGTCTCGAGCCGCCCGCTGCCCCTGGTGAACCAGAACTTCGTAGTGATGGCCGGATTGGCGAATGCCTCGAAGACGTCGGCGACAGGCTTGCGGATAAGCATTCCCGTCTTTGTAATCGGTACTTGCTTGAGCTGAAGATTGGCCATACCGACTCCCTCGAGCAACTCACCGCTGATGATGCGCCGTCGCCGCTACATGCGGTCGTAATCCATGGACGACAGCCGCCAGACGATCAGACGCCGGCTCACTTTCACCGATTCGACCGCTGCGCAGGCACGACGCGTCAGCAGCTCACAGAGTTTCATCGCCTGCGCTCGATTCCTCGTCCAGGTGCTCGTCGTAGGCGCCAAGCGACATCTCGTGAACCGTCAGGTCGTGACACGCCGCGTCGAGGGCCTCGTACTCCTTCGAGAACCGCAGTCGAAACGCCTCGCAGTCCTGTTCGCTACGCCACCTATCGATCGTGACGTAGCGACTGGATCTCGACCGATCCTTGAGCAATTGCGTACCGACGTATCCGCGCGCCAGACGAAAGAGCTGTACCCACTTGCCCTCGGGGCCGTAGATGCTTTCGAAGTCCGCCTGCCTTTCGGGAAGAACATAAAACTCCCAGATGTATGAGTAGCCCATCGTAGTGATCCAACCTCGTGGTGTTGTGTTTGGCTTGCGGGGCCAACGGCGGCGCGCCGTCGAACCTCGCGTCAGCGCCAGACGGCTATTGCTTTACCTTCAACTGCATGACATGGCGGCGCGCGCCCACACGCCCGACTTCACAGAAACCAGCCTTTTCAAAAACAGTCACGAAACCCATGAAGCGATAGCTCGGCGAATCCGGATCCACGGGGTAGGCCTCGACTGTCGAAGCGCCGTGAGATCGAGCATGGGCGATCGCGGCAGTGATGATCAGTTGGGTGATCCCGCGCCCCCGCAATCGACGAACGACAAAGAGGCAGGCGATCGACCAGACGCCTTCGTCACACGAACCATCCTCGACCAGTCGACGATAGGTGGAGCGCGGCGCCACTGAACACCAGGCGACGGGCTGCTCATCAATGTACCCGAGCAGCCCGACGGGAACGCCGTCGGCGATGCGTGTGGTCATCGCGGATTTGCGGCTCGCCCCGTCTTTGCGCTTCGCTTCCTGCGCAGTAGCGCGCCAAAGCATGCACCAACAGGTCTTGGGGCCGCCGCGACTCTCAAAGAGCCGCTCGAAGTCAGGCCATCGACTTTGATCGACTTCATGAAATACGAGACGGTCAAGATCGGATGATTGCGTCATGGCGATGCTGACGTTGAGGCTGAATGACCTGTAAGGCTTCGTCTCTCTCCCGCGAGTCAGTGCGTCCGGGCCGCCTGACGTCGCCGCGGAGCGGCGCGCCGCTTGCCGCGCAGCTGCCCCATTGGCTTGTTGGGCGGCGCGGCGCCCTTCTCCCACTGCGCGATGCCGCCGGGCGCTACGCGAAACAGAGGATGCGCCTGCGGCGCCTTCACGATCGTCAGCTGCGCATACCATCCAGGATCGCGCGCCCGCAACTTCTCCATCAAGTGTCGCCATTCGAACTCGAGCTGTCCGCGAGTGACGGTAAGCCGGCCCGGCGTCCGGGCGCGAGCAATTCGCGCAGCTGCAAACCGGTAGCCACGGTTCACCGCCTCTGCGTGAACGGCCCGCAAATACTCGGCGATGAACCCGATGGGAACGATCTGCTCCCGGAACCGAAGAAGCTGAGGATGGTGGACATATCCCTTCGTCGCTCCCTTGAGCACAGCTTGCGCGAGAAGCCCTTCCCGCCACAAAGCCACCAGCCCGCGGGCATCGAGATATTTCGGATGCAGGCTCCAGATGCGCACTGGCGTTACTCCTGACCGCCTGGCCGCCGCAATGAACTGCAGAAAACAGATCGCGGGTCAGGGCGTATCGCGCGCATGTTTCTTTCGCACCGTCTTTGACTTGTCGCCGCGCTACGGCCAAAGCAGCTTTGCTGCATGGTCGTAACGTTCGAGCGAGTTTGAGAAACGTGTCACCCCAACCGCTGCTGACGCTCACTTCCTGGATTGGACCGGTAGGCGCGAAAAGAACGGCGACGTCCACCCGGTCCGGTAGGTTGCCCGCTTCGATAGCAGACAAGAGCGCCGTGACTTCCTCAACTGCTTCCCGCTGGTCTCTCCAGGACGACCACGCAAAATCGTTCCCTTCAATCGACAGCAATTCGATCGCCGCGTGAAGAATATCCGACAGCAACCCTTGCGGATCGGAAGCATCCGGCTCTGTGGCGAGCAACGCCTTTGTTCGGTCAAGCATGACAACTACGCCCTCAAAGCGCTGCACCGCGGCGTCAGCGCGACCGGTGTGCGGGCTTGTCAGACGTCAGTGAGACGCCCTGCCCTTTCACTCCTGGACAACACAGAAGAGATTGCCGTCAGGATCTTCCAGCACGACAAAATCCGCGTCAGGACGATATCTCCATGGTAGCGAGTCGCCCGAGTCTGACGAGTCTGTCGACTTCGTCTTCTGCGTCGTTCGTATAGAGGTAAGGTGCAGCCAACTTCTCTTTCCCGAGCGTCGCTCCGGCGCCCGATCCAATGACAAGTTGGGTCCGCGTCCCTCGGGATCACGAAGCACCACCCAGCCATCCTTCGCAGGTTCTCTCGAAACGTAGCGCAGCGCGGCCTGCCAGAACGTCAACATCCGCTCGAACTCGTAGCAGCGGATGACAATCGAACCGATTCTCATGTCGTCGATCCTGCAGAAAATGGCTGCTGATTGCGGGCGCCGCGCCTTCGCGACCGGTGAACGCGGCCGTCGTGACGACGCGCGTCCGCCTTCAGGCGACCAGAACATGATATGCGACGGCGCTCAGGAGACCGACCAACGCGCCGGAGAACACTTCGGCCGGCGTGTGACGGCGTAGCGTCAGACGAGACCATGCCAGGGCGCCCACTACTACGCCGCCTGCCGCAATCGCAAAGGGCGCCGGCCAGAGAAAACCAGCCGCAAGCGCAGCAAAGCACGTATGCAGCGAGATCTTGAGAATTGGCGAAAGCGCGAGAGCTGTAACCACCGCCAGGCCGGCAATAAGGAGTGCGAACGATAAGTGGTGCGCGGGGTCCGTTCGCCACGCAACTGCGGCGCCGACCAACAGCAAGCCGAGAAGAAATCCGTTGAGCACGCGACGTTCAGGCGGGTTGCTTGCGTCGATATGCGCCCAGCGGCCGGACCGAACATTCCACAGCGAGAACGCCAGCACAACAAGACTTGCCGCCAGCAGCACGACCAGCAGTGAACGCATCAACCTGGCGGGTGCACCTTGAGACAGCGCAGCCAGGAGACCTGCTACCGGCGCCAGCACGAGAGGATGCCCGGCAATCGACACGCCGCGGGCAAGCGAAACTCTGATGTTTGACAGGCCTGACGTCACGACTGGGGCGCGCGCAGCTGTGGACGCGTCGCCTCCGGGCGCTTGTCAGGCCCGTCTTGCCGCAAACTGCCGATGAGCGCCGCGATCGCGAGCGCAAAGCCGACGCCTTTGATCGCAGCGACCCAGACCGAGGGAATGGGCGCCGGGTCCGGCCGATCAAGCGACATGAGCTGGTTGAAGAAGCTCGAATACGCCATACCGCAGGTTGCGCCCCACGCCGCCACGAGGAAGCGCGCGCCCTTTTCCCGATTCCCGGAAACGCGCCAGGCGCCGTACAGAAGCAGCGCGCCAAGCAATAGATCATCGATCCAGGACGGCCAGTTCCTGAACTCGTCAAGCTGACGCCACCGACGAATTGTCTCGAGTACAGGCAGCAATACTCCGAACACGATCGCAAGGCGGCGGCTGAAGCCAAACGTCACACACTTCCCCTTATCTTTGTTCGAACCTCACGCCAGTCATCGAGAGTGCATCGCTCCTGGCGAGTCAAACGTGCGTTGAACGACCTCTCGAGCGGGCGGCTACGAAAGAACGGAATTATCAGCCGCAAAGATCGCAAAACAGAATGAAAAATGATGGCCCCGTCGTGGCTTCCACTGAACGTCAACCCGGCGACGCGCGCGGCGTTGAGCTGACGTGGGCCCGCCCAATACTTCCAGCTGTCGAGCCAACGAAATTTCGGCAACCCGCGTGTGACAGCCACCGTGCGAGCAGGCGTCCATCCAGCAAGACAGCGTCGGGGCTCACCGCGAGAACCTCGCAGTCACCAATGAACCTGGGCTCGCGTTCGATGCAATGCAGCGTCGAATGAGCAAAACGGTACGGGCTTTCGCGTATCCGAGCCTGCCGGATGAGGAGGCAGAGTAGCGCCCCCCCGGCGCGCCAAGCGCGTGCCGCCATTCGAACGATCAGAAGGCGTGCTGTCATGAAGACTTTCTTCGCACTGCTGCTTCTGTCTGCTGCCCTGCCCCTGGTGGGCTGCTCCAGGGAGCCCTCCCCCACTGCTGAGGCCGCCACCGCGCGCGACGCATCAAGGTCCCCCGAGGGCACCGGGGGATCGCGCAAGGGAGACTTCGGCCCGCCTCAAGGCGAGCCCATCAAGGCCGTCCTCACGAGCCCTCCCAAGGTTCCTCCGCCGACGAATCGTAAGACGCCGGCGAAAGTGATCGTCGAGCTCGAAGTCAAAGAGCTCGACCTGCAAATCGCGGAAGGTGTGACATACACGTTCTGGACCTTCGGCGGGACCGTTCCGGGCAGCTTCATCCGCGTGCGACAAGGAGACACGGTTGAGTTCCATCTCATGAACCATCCGACCAGCAAGATGCCGCACAACATCGATCTGCACGGCGTCACAGGACCCGGCGGCGGCGCGGCGTCGAGTTTCACGGCGCCAGGCCATCGCACGCAGTTCACCTTCAAAGCCCTCAACCAGGGCGTCTACGTGTATCACTGCGCAACGGCGCCGGTCGGCATGCACGTTGCGAACGGCATGTACGGGCTGATTCTCGTGGAGCCGCCCGAAGGCCTGCCCGCGGTCGATCATGAGTACTACGTCATGCAGGGTGACTTCTATACCGTCGGCAAGTACCGCGAGAAAGGACATCAAGGCTTCGACATGCAAAAGGCGATTGATGAGAACGCGACGTACGTGGTCTTCAACGGCTCGGAGACTGCGCTCACCGGAGCCAATACGCTCAAGGCCCAGATCAAACAGAGCATTCGCATGTTCGTCGGCAATGGCGGTCCGAATCTGGCGTCCAGCTTCCACGTGATCGGCGAGATCTTCGACAGGGTTCAGTACGAGGGCGGCACGAAAGCTCAGGAGAATGTGCAGACGACCATGATTCCTCCGGGCGGCGCAGCCATCGTGGAATTCCATACGGAGGTTCCTGGCAACTACATCCTCGTCGACCACGCGATCTTCCGCGCGTTCAACAAAGGCGCCCTCGCCCTGCTCGAGGTGAAGGGCGAACCGAACCTGGAGATTTATTCGGGCAAGCAGGTCGATGAAAACTACGTGAGTGACAAGGTTGCAAGCCTTGCACCGGTGGCGGCCGCGGCAAAGGCAAAAGCAGCCGGCACGCTGACCAAGGAGCAGCAGATCGAGGCGGGGGGCGTCTTGTTCAAAGGCACGTGCTCCACCTGTCATCAGGAGAATGGAGAGGGGATGCCGGATGTGTTCCCGCCGCTGGCCAAGTCCGACTACCTCACGAGCAATCCACAGCGCGCGGTCGGTGTCGTGCTGAACGGGCTCAGCGGCCAAGTGACGGTCAACGGCAAGTCGTACAACTCAGTCATGCCGCCGATGAGCCAGCTCACGGATGATGAGGTCGCAAACATCCTCACCTACGCGCTCAACAGCTGGGGCAACAGCGGAGGCGCCGTCTCGAAAGAGCAGGTCGCGAAGACGCGTGCGACGACGAAGCGGCCGGAGGGCGCCGCGCACTGAGGTTCAAGGAGGCACATGATTGTCAGAGTGACGAGCCTGCTCGCTTGTGTCGCTGCCGCGGCCGCCGTCGCAGGGCCGCCTGCGAGCACTTCGCGTGCGCAGATCCCAGGCGGGCCCTTCGAGTCCGTGCTCCCGCCCTCTTCTGTCGTCAAGACCGTCGCGGTGGCGCCGTTCGAGCTCGATCGCAGACCTGTCACCAACGGCATGTTTGCGCAATTCGTTCGGCAGCAGCCCCGATGGCAGCGCGACCGCGTGGCGAAGTTGTTCGCCGATGAGAGGTATCTGCAGCACTGGCGCACCTCCACTGAGGTGGATGCCGCCTATGAAAATCAGCCGGTCACCTTTGTGAGCTGGTTTGCAGCCTCGGCGTATTGCGAAGCGCAGGGGGCCAGGTTGCCGCGCTGGTATGAGTGGGAGTTTGCGGCCGCGGCCAGTGAGACGCGCGCGGATGCGCGTGATGATGCCGCATGGCGGCAGCAGATTCTTGACTGGTACTCGAAGTCAGCAAGCGCAGGGCTCCCTGAGGTCGGCCAGCGACCGGCGAATCTCTATGGCGTTCAGGACCTGCACGGGGTGGTTTGGGAGTGGGTAGAAGACTTGAGCTCCATGCTGGTCTCCAATGACAACCGCGAACAGGGCGACCCGGACGTCAAGAAATTCTGCGGCGCCGGCGCCATTTCCATGGAGCAAAAAGAGAACTACGCCATGCTCATGCGAATCGCAATGCTCTCGAGCATGCAGGCACGATACACCTCGGCCACGATGGGCTTTCGCTGCGCTTCCGACGCGGAAGTCAAACCCACTGCCGTCACGACGAGCAGGTGAGCGTCATGCGTGCGCGAGTTGTCCTCCTCAGCCTCCTCGCCCTGACCGGACCGGCGGCGAGCGCCGCGCCGGAAACCAGTTGGCCGTCAGATTCCATCTATCAGCTCGAGGCGGAACTCACGTCGCAAGATGGAAAGTCGCACGGCCTCGACCTGTATGCCGGCCACCCGGTGCTGGTCACGATGTTCTACGGCACGTGCCCTGCGACGTGCCCATTGATCATTGACACCTTGCGCGCCATCGAACAAGCCACTCCGCCGGCACAGCGCAGCTCGTTACGGGTTCTCATGATTTCGATCGACCCTGAGCGCGACAGCGCCGCCTCCCTCGAGACGCTCGCGAAAACTCGGCGCATCGACCCCGCGCGCTGGACGTTGGCTCGCACCGACGCGGCGAACGTGCGAGACATCGCTGCCGTGCTCAACATTCAGTACCGAAAGTTGCCGAATGACGAGTACAACCACTCAACGGTCATCACGGTGCTCTCGCCGAAAGGTGAGATCGTGCGACAAAGCTCCGTGATAGGCCGCGCAGATGCGAGCCTTCTCGCTGCCCTCTCGGGGGCATGAAGAACCGCCGGCAATGAACCCGGCGATCTTGAAAACAAGAACGATCAGCAAAGGTGCGCGCCCTGCAGACGCTGCGCGAGTCGCGACGAGAGATTGCACATTACTCCACAAGCCTGGGTTGCGTGCGAACGGCGCGCGAAAACGAAAAGGCTCGAGCGCGTGGTCCGCTCGGGCCATGAAGCTCTCGCTCCTTCGTACGCTCCAACGTTCGACTCAGGCCGAGACGCCGACCGCGAGATACTCGAACTGACTCATAACGCCCCCTCGCTGCCAGGTTCAGGCAGTTCGGCGGCGCAGGACCTGACTACCTGGAGTACTTTGGCTGATAGAGCTGCACCTTGAAGCCGCCTGGAACCCGGAAGAAGGTAACGAGCCCGTAGCCATGATCTGCGACCTCTTGCGTGAATTCGACGCCTCGTGCGCGCAGCTCGGCTACGGATTGTTTGATGTCATCGCAGTAGAACGAGATATCGCACGTTCCAGAGGCGACTTCGCTTCCTTCTGTCGGGTGGACCCCAAGGTCAGCCGCCGGCGCGTCAAAGATGAGCCAGCCGCCGCCGACATCCGTCCCGGACCAACCGAGATTGTCCCTGAGGAATGCCCGCAATGCTTCGGCTTCGGATGAATAGACCATTGCATGCATGCCGCGAATCATGGTGCACCTCCATTCGATGGACCGGATGGATGATAAGCCGGGCCGTGTCTTCTGACGCCATCACGCCTGCAGTCAGGCGCATGCGTTCTTGCGCGCCGCCTGCATCGTCTTCTTTCAGTGCTCACGATGCGTGAGCAAGCGAAAAGCCCAGACGCTCATTGCCGCCGCGACAAGGGTGACAACAATGTACCAAGGGTCGGTCGCCAGCGCCGGCTCTGCGTCGAGGGCGCGCCAGATATGCACCAGGGCGAGCACGCCAAACAGCGTGCCGGTCGTGATGAGATAGGCCTTCATTGAACCTTCCTCAGGATCCTCTGATTTACCGCCATCCGAGAACAATCGCAGCTTCGATAAACCTTGTCCCGCGTGACGGGATTTCCTTCGGTCATCTTCCGGGCATCTGCAACGTTCGAATGTCAGGGTAGACAAGTAAATCAGAGCTTCCCCAGGAGCCAGGCAGCGCTTCACGAACGATTGGTGTCGGCGGCGGGCGGCTGGTGCGAAGCGTCAGGCAGGAGACTCTTCTCGTACGGATACGACTGGAGCACGCCGAACACTTTCTTCGCCGGCCCGACAGACCGAAAGCCCAGCGCCTCATAGAAGGAACGAGCCATGAGCGTGCTGTTCAGACGGAGCGTGCGCAACCCCCATTGAATGGCCTTTTGCTCCACCGCCCGATAGAGCAACGCGCCGACTCCGCGCCGTTGCATCCCTGGAGACAGATAGAAGAGCATCAGCTCACCCTCGCGGTGAAGAAGGCCGACGCCATGCAACCGCCCCTCCGCCACCGCCACAACACAGAAGTTCTGCGGATTGGCGAGCCAGCCCTGAAATGATTGCGGCGTCTTGTTGGCAAGCCATCCGGCCAGCGTATCCGGATCGTTCCGGTGGTCGGCCACACACAATTCCTCGATCGAGCGTCTCACGACCTCGATCGCGGCAGCTGCGTCTTCAGGCCGCGCCTCTCGTATGGTCATCATTCCCGCAACCTGCGTAGTAGTAAATGCGCGTCAATGCACGGCGCGAAGACATTGTCCGAACCTGCTCGAACACACGACCTGCCCAGGGGTCCAGCAGACCTCAGGCGCGTACGAGCCAGCGCCAATCGGCAGGATCCAATCGGCGTCGAGCTCACGTGGCCTCAAGAGCGCGCTTTTCCCATTGCCCGACCTTCACGCCCTTGATCAGGAGCCATAGCATCAACGCCAATTCCGACAGATGAGTAACCATGAGAAAGGGATTGCTCCACAGCGTGCGTTCCGACCCGGGGAAAAAGAAGGCCTGAACAAAAAGCACGAGATAGCCAGGACTTCCGACCATCAGAAGGACGCCCAGGAACCTCGGCAAGAAGCCTGACTTGAATACCAGAAGCCCGAGGGGAAACAGCCATAGCCCGAAGAATAGTCCTGCAATGAGGGCGCCGAGTCTGTGCAACTCGAGAAACAATCTCATTTGTTCATACAGTTGATCTGACGCCAACAGCAGGACGGCGAACTGGTTGACCTGGTTGAGCATGAAAATGGGAACAGGCACGAGCGCGAGCACCACCATCATCACTGCATGGTTCTTGTTGACGGGTCTGAGGAGTCTGTAAAGCAGCAGCGCGTAGAACACAGAGACGATCATCATGATCAGACTGCTGACCAATCCGAAGCGAAACAGCGATTGAGACGCAGCAAGGTTGCTTGCCGTTGTTGCAACATCGTCACGTACAACGAGTTTCGATCCAACGAAACCCGTGAAAGAGCCGCTCACAAGCGCGGCTGCTCCGACGAGTCCAGTGACCCGTGCGTGAACAAGGGGCGATGCTCCGATGAGTTCTGAGTTATTCATGTCTGAAGCCGCGTCAGTCGGAGCGCGGTTTCGGGGGACCGGCTGCAGCGTCTTGTCCGGCGACGCCCTTGCGATGCCTCAGGATCTCCTGCATATCGAATCGCGGAAGAACGTCATCGATCCCAAACCACGGCGCCTTGAAGTCGACGTAGATATGCTTGTCGGGACGGATCTGTGGGTCGTCATCCAGCAAGCCGGCTGCGATCTCGAACCACTCGGATTCCGGGTTTGGATCCGGAACGCATGAGCCGCATCGACTGCAGAAGCAGACTCGGTATGCAGGGGGCGACCTGAGTATCGGCGCCTCGTAAGTTCTGACCAGTTCGCGCCCACTGAGGAATCGGAACTCGTCCCGTCGCACACCCAGTCCTGCTACAAAGGCCGATCCGCTCGTCTTCCTGCAACGGCTGCAATGGCAGAGCTCGAACGGACCAACGGCGCGATCCATTTCGAAGGTGACGCCGCCGCACAGGCAGCTGCCTCGAATCATGCTCGTACCTCCTCTGAGACAGGCTTGCGACGATGCTCAGCCCGGCGCCTGCGAAGCCGCCGAATAGTTCGATAAGTTCAGCGTCCGCTAGCCCCGGCACATGCACACAAGCAGTAGCGCCAGAAGCGCGACGATGACGCCGACAAAACGCAGCGGCTGCTTCGCGCCCGTTGATGATTCGCGCTCAAAGCGCCCGTACCGACCAAAGGAAATGCTGTCCGTTCTGTTCCGAATCGCGACCCACAATTCCATGTCATCAGTCGCCGCGGCCTCCGACCGCCTCATCGTAATGAGGTTCCCGCCGCGTGGCGTGTCGAACTCATAGCTTATCCGGGATCCGACCGGCGGCTTGCGACCATGCTGGCCATCGCCGAACGCGATGTCGAAGCTGCCGTCGTCGCGGTTGATCATCCTGTAGTGGGAATCGTCGCGCGTCGAACGAGCCAAGTCCTCCACCTGGGTCCATGGCTCATCGTCGACCCGAACCGCGACGACGATGGGCGTTACTGCAGCGGTCACGGTCACCTCCCGCGCTCGGTGCTGGCTGCCGCACCTTGTTGGGCCTGCATCCTCGTCTATCGGCGATCGAACCAGCGCCGATTCACCAACACGACGGACTGCTGAATCTGACGCTCCGGGACGGTCCAGTAGATACTCAGCAGGCGGTTTTTCTCCTCCTCACCGACCAGCGTAAAACCGTTCTTCTGATAGAACTGAATCGCCCATGTCGCAGCCTTCCATGCGCCTATGAGTATGGGTCGACTGGTCAGGTGATCCATGTACTCGAGGAGGCTACGCCCGATTCCGTGGGCCCGTAACTCTGTGCGCACGTATGCGTGCCGAATGAGGGTCACGTCCTTCACCTCCTGAATTCCCATGACGCCGACCAGGCGTCCTGCCATCTCGCAACCGTAAAAGCGGACGCCCTTGTCGATCTCCGATTCCAGCTCGGCCATCGACATGTACGGTTCATGCCACGCATCCTCGGGAATGACGCCTTTGTAGGCTTGCGCGGAGTCATTGATGATCTCAAAGATCTCCGGCGCATCGGCGGTTTCGCAGAGCCGTATTACCGTCATGGCGACTCCGTATCAGTTTCATGCTAACGCCGCGCCTCAGGCGCGAGCGAAGACGCGCCGCTCAGCGAATCCGTCGACCAGCGCACCCGACTTGCACTTTTTACGGCAGCGGTATCAGCGAAAGTAATTCAGTGATGAATGCAGTCTACGCTCGTCGTAGATGCGGGTGTATCGCCTTGCCGACGCAACGGCTCGTGATTTCAGATCGGCAACACGCCAACAAAGATCCCAAGACCCACGAAGAGGAACACGACGCCCAGCACGCCAAACAACAGAGTCAAACCCCACAGCGACATGAAGCTGTCGATTTCGGCCATGTGAGGCTGGTCCGAGCGATAGCGCACGGCGACGGTATCGCCAATTCGTCCGGCCTCGGAGCTGCTGCCCATTTCAGACTGGAATATGACTTCGCGGCCCGAGGCGGTCCGGAACTTTACCTTCGGGAAATAACTGATCTCATCCCCCTCGCGGTTCTCGGTCAGAGCGACAATGATTCCAGAAGCGATAGCCGAGCCCCGGACAAAGGCGCGCCTTCGAGTGAAGTGTCGTCCGCCGACAATCAGCATCGCGGCGCCGACCAGCGCGAAGATACTGCTCAGGATCGCCACCCAGTGCATGAGACTGCTCTGTTTCTACGGTGTCGCGTGATCGACAGCTGAAGGCCAACTCCTAGTTTGATGACTGGACCCAGCGCACGATGGCGAAGACAACGCCCGCTAAGTAGAGCGCACCAAAGATGAGTTTATTGTGCTTCGCCAGCCACTCGGGAAGGTAGATATCGAAGTTTGCTCGCCGATCGTTCGTGTATCGAGCCGCCACCGATGTCAGTGGGCAGCGCCACCGATTGAAACCGAGCACGGCCACTTCGCCGGCGACTATGGCGGCAAGCCAGCCAGCAATGCGGTGCTCGCCGCACCAGGAAGCCACCGGAATAGCGAGGATGCAGCCAGCAAAGACCGCCCAAACCAACGTGTGCGCCGCCTTGACCAAGGTCAGGCTCGTATGAGCATCCATTCTTGATCTCGCATGCAATGGAGCCGCGTAGCACGCCGGCTGGAGCGAAGGTCAGGCGTCCGCGTTTATTGGCTGGATTGAAGCACCGCCGCCATTCGTTGGTGGATGAGATTGATTGCTTTCAGCGGCCTGAGCATGACCTTGAACTCGACGATCTGGCCAGACGCGTTCCATTTGATCAGATCGACTCCGTTGACGAGTATTCCATCGATCTCGGTTTCGAATTCGAGCACGGCGTCCGAAGGTCCGACGATCTCCCGGACGTAGCGAAAGCTTGGATTGAAGAACACGTGGAACGCTGCGCTCAAGTACCAGGACGTAAGCTTTCTGCCGTGTTGCGGCGTGTGAACTACCGGAGAGTAGAAGACCGCATCCTCTGCGAGCAAGGCGTTCAGTCCGGACGGATCGTGAGTGCGAACAAGCCGATGCCAGGTTTCAAGAGCGTGACCGGTCATTGCGCACCTCTGGTGGTTCTCTGTCGCTTTTACTTGCCGATACCTGGCGCTGCAGATCATTTCGCAAGGCCGCGCAAGATATCGAGGCGATTGCTCGGCGCCTCCGGCGAGAAGAAATCTGGAATCGTGCCTGGAGTTCGCTTCGGCCTGCTCAGGAATTCAACGGGCCACTCGGTAATGCGCTCTTCCTTCATATGAATGTACCGCCCTGGCGCCGGCTCGGAGATGTACTCGCGTTGAAGCACCAGGGCAAGCGGCTCTTCGGCGCCCTCGGTGCGTTGTGAGAAGGCAAGCGCTTCCGCGTATGTTGCGAAGGAATGGAAGTAATCGCTTCCGTCCTCCTCATCCGGTGCGCCGTTTTCTGGATGGAGCCAGACCCTGTACTCAAGCACCTCAT
Organism: uncultured Gammaproteobacteria bacterium; assembly: GCA_963723505.1. Taxonomy (GTDB): domain Bacteria; phylum Pseudomonadota; class Gammaproteobacteria; order Steroidobacterales; family Steroidobacteraceae; genus Steroidobacter. The sequence continues at coordinate 379,967 of CAVRQU010000001.1, read as the reverse complement.
CCCAGACAAAACCCCCACCGGAATAGGTCAGCGCCGGGTACGTACCGATGCGATCAACATCCAGAACGTCTGGATAATGCATGTTGCTGCAAGACGCCGAACGACGCTATTCAGCCGGAGCGCGTCTTCGCGCGATCGACTGCACTGGCTTTTGGGCCTTGCGTTCTGATCGATACAGCAGTTCGAACGCGGCTTCGGCCGCCTGCAGCTGACGAGCCCGCTGGGCAATGGCCCACTCTCTCGTGGATCTATCAATAGCCAGAGTTGTCCACCCGCGAGCGTCTTCATGTGAGATATGAATAAGCAGGGTGTGCTTATTGTGCTCCACACGTACTCGGTGCTTTGGATTTCCTTCCTCTTCCAGACCGCGTACGGCTCGTCCTCTGGCGTAGCTTCCAACAAATGAAGTCCAGCGACTACGAGCCGGTTTGGGAACAGAGTTGCTTCTTGCGTCGGTCATTTCGCTCGACTCCCAACTGTGCTTGCACCTGGGTCTCTGGTTGACTTTGGGACCAACGGCATCGTTCGGCGGGATCTCGCGCGATCGGCTCCAACGACTTGTTGGATGCATGCCTTCAACGATGACTATGCTGAACCTGCCTCGACTGATGCGCGACTCACGATAGTCGCAAGGGTAAGCGCAAGCGCCATTCGATAACCCACGAACACCAGGAAGAAGAGCATCGCGCCTGGCATTGGCAGGTTCAGACCTACGTACTCCTTCCCCAAGAGCATGATCAGGGTGAGGAAAGCAGCCGACCAGGCAAAACCCGCGGCCGCGAGGTTGAGCGGCCGCCGCGCAAGCCGAAACATCAGGAAACCCGCCGCCGCGGCGCCGAGCGTATTGCAGAACCACAAGACGAAGAACATCTGGTCCCAGATCGCGTCGACGACGCTCCGCACGGATGCACCACCCAGCGTCTCGTGTGGAGGAAAAACCTGCAAAGCCTGACCTCCGAATTCAAGAAACTTCTCCATGACGGTGAAGGCCGCTACGACGACTGCCGCGAAAGGCGCGCGATGGAACGCGAGCAGTGACAGAGCAATCAGAGGAAGCAGCGTCGCAGGTGCATGGACGAGCAACACGATGTCCCGAAATGCGTCCAGGCCGCGAAAGCCCGCCTGCCGGACTACCGGAACAAGCGTGTTCAGGGCTGTCGTGACTACACCCAGCCACGCGATCCACACAAAGGGTCGAATTTGCTTTTGAGTCAACAAGGGTCAACCATCCACGACCTTCACAGCCACCGACGAACCTTCGCCGTGTATTCAGCGAACTCGCGGCCAAACTTTGCACTCAGCGCCCGCTCCTCTGGAATGATCTGAAATCGCGTGATAAATGCGATGAAGACCACTGGCCCAAGAAATGCTGCCGGCGCTGCGAGATAGGCGCCCCACCCTACGAGCACCAAAGCAAACCCGACATACATGGGGTTTCGCGTTAAGGCATACACACCGGACACGACCATTGAGGAGGTCGATTCGGGTCGCAGAGGATTTACCGTCGTGCTGGCGTTCCGGAAAGCCACAGCCCCCAGAGCTGCGATGGTCAAGCCAGCAACAATGAAGACCGACGCGGTAGCGATGCGCAGATACAGCTGGACGTCCAGGACCGAGGTAGCTCGAGCAAGAGCCCACATGGCTGCTCCGACCAGCACGCCAACCACCGGTGGAGGAATTCTGTGTTCGAGCCAATGCATATCCGGAGGCCTAACGCCGCGAATGAGCCGCGAGCAAAGGTCGGAGGCCTTTGCGAGTCCAGCGCGCGTAGCGCGCGGACTTGATGCGCTTGTCAGGGCTCACTGGCAGCCGCCCGCTTCCTGCCGAAGTAGGAACCTATGCGCGCCGTGATGATCGAGGGCACAGAAAGAACGCCGAACGCCACGATACCTAGGGGTAGAAGATTACCGGGGCCTTGACTCAGGAAGATCCACAAGAACTGACCGGCAGTTGGAGTTATTCCCCATCTCCACGACCGGGCCGGCGAAAAGAATGCGAGCACCATCGAAACCGCGCACACGATTGGGATACCTACCGAGAAGTACAGAGGCGAATCCCACGCTTCCTTTCTTCCCGTTGTGACCGACAAGGCAATCCAAACGAAGGTTCCGGACAGCAGCGCTGCCGCGTAGAACCACGATTCCTTCTTCATCTTCTGTCCCCAAAGTGTTCTCTGCTACATGCGGAGCTTCCGGATGATCGTCGAGAGGCAGATCCGCGAAATGAAAGACGAAGAACGCTGCACTCGCGCCGCTACGCTTCGTGAACGTGACTACTGAATTGCGTAGGCGGCGCCGCTATCGCTCGCGATGGCTCGCTCGAAGTTCCAGTCTGTGCCGATCTCCTCGGCAGAACCGTCGACGATCCCGCGGCGCCGGTAGAAGCGCAGGCTGCCACTCGTCGGGACCGCCTCGGGAGTTATCGCCGGCTACGGCTGCGAACCTTCCACGTCTTCCTCGGCAGCATCTGTTGGCGGCTGCGAACCTTCCGCGTCTTCCTCGGCAGTATCTGTTGGCGGCTGCGAACCCTCCGCGTCTTCCTCGGCAGTATCTGTTGGCGGCTGCGAACCTTCCGCACCTTCCGCGGCAGTATCTGTTGGCGGCTGCGAACCATCCGCACCTTCCGCGGCAGTATCTGTTGGCGGCTGCGAACCATCCGCACCTTCCGCGGCATGATCTGTTGGCGGCTGCGACTGCGAACCTTCCGCGGCTTCCTCTGGGGGACTTGTGAGCCAAGAGTACCCAACGATCGCAATGGCTAACAACGTCAACGCCGCCACGATGGCCATCCGTCGGGACTTCTTGGGCGACCCTGAGGAGCCGGCGCCCTCTTGATTCGGCTTCACGTGTCGCTCTAGCGTCTTGACCAGAACTTGCACGTCGGAATCCCAGCGTGCATGTGTCAACTCGACGCCATTGCGATAAGCCAATTCTTTCAGATCGGAGGGCAGTTGCTCCGCCCGGGGCATCTTGGCGTCCTGGACGAGCACCGGGACGACGGGAATGTCCCGCTTCAAGGCGGAAGCTGTCTCGAGGCGTACGAAATCACCTGCGTCTTCGAGTCGCCGTCGACCGGACTCATCCTTGGCGTCGAGCCAACTTTTGCCGATCACCGCGAGCAGAACGCCACAGGACGCCACATGGGCGTCGATGGCGCGCCGAAAATCCGTGCCCGGCTCGATCCCAGCCACATCCATGAAGACGGCGCCCTCGCCGAAATGACTGACGAGGTCGTCGAAAAGCCGGCCAGCCTGGCCCTCGGCATCGTCCCTGCGATAGCTGATGAAGATCGCGCGCATGCGCTATACCTCGCTGCAACAAGCAAAAACGTCAGCGCCAGAGTCTGAAGCCTGACGCCATGGTTGAGCCGCGCGTGGCTTTGCACGCGTCAGCGCCAATCATTTGTTGGGTATCATGCCTTGTGCTCGGTCAAATCTCGAACGCCGGGTTGTAGCTCCAGCATTTTCTTGACCCGGGAGAACAGAGAGGCGACTTCCGCAGCGCTCCCGTCGCGACCGAGAAGCCTGGCGAACAACCCGCTTTCGGCGAAGACAAAGATACGCCATCTGTCTTTCCTGTCGTCTTCGCTTGAACAGGCGACATACAGGCGATGTGGAGAGGACTTCACTGGAACGCACCAGCCGAAGTCTTCGGCGATGACATCGTCCTGTGCAACCTGCAACTGCGATGCGAGCCAGAACGCGAGCGCCCGCCCGTAGATTCCGGGATTCGTTTCTTCGTCTTCACCCTCAGCAACATCGAAGGTTGTCGACTCGAATTCAAGCAGAGCGCTTTTCATCATGACACCCGGCGTTCGCGTTGAGAGGCGGCCGACGAGAGTAGCGAGGCGGGAACCGCAAGCAAGCGAAGCGCGCTTGCGGCCGTCCGCTCGAACGCATGGTTGGGCGTCATGGGTTTACTCGCGCAGGCGGATTCAACGCTTCGGGAGCCCTGAGGGCGGACGATTCTTGCGATAAGAGTTCTTCAGCGCGATCTTGCCGTCTCGAAATGTGAACAGATCACATCCATTGACTTCGACGCGCGTGCCGTCGCCGCGTGTTCCCGTGAACGTCCACTCCGATATTCCTCGCGCTCCACAGACAAGGTGGCGTGCATTGCCCCAGTGGGCGTCGGGGAAAGTGGCCCAGACCTCCGCGAAGCCAGCTCGCACGGCCTCACGGCCTGCGTATCGCGTACCGCAGACGTCGGGTCCTGCAGAAGCTTCGAACACACAATCCTCGGTCATGAATGACATGAGGGCGTCGACGTCGTGGCGATTCCATGCATCGGCAAAAGCCTGTAAGACCTCTGTGGTGACCTCAGCGATCGCATTGGGCATGAGCTGGCCCTCCTTTCAGTCTCTGCGCCGCTGTCATTGTCGTGACGCCCAACGCTTGTCAGGTCTTTTTGCGAACATGGGCAATTGCTGAAAGCAGCTCGCTACGATCAAAGTAGACTTCATTGCGGCGGATCTTGCCGGACGCATCAAGTTGTACGAGGCAGACGCCAAACACCTCTAGCGTCTTACTCCCGACCGGAATCATGGCGCGCCACTTGTTGAGAAAGCCATCCTCGAGAGGGATGCCTTCCATATGCGACCAGACCCAGTTCGGGTTGTACCCGAGCAACTTCTGGAAATATGCGAGCAGAGCGGGCTTTCCTCGAACACCGCCGGGTATGGCCGGATCGACGTAGAACGCGTCATCGGAGTAGAAGCTCGCGAGCAACTCGGGATTGTTGCCGCTCCAGGCCGGTAACCATTTGCCTGCAAAGGCACGAGCTTCGGAAGCGGTGAGGTGTTTCATTGCGAAAATGCCAATAAAGACCGAGCGCCATGTGAATGACTTCCACTTCGGAGCCCGTCGTCCAGAGAAGAACCACAGAACGGCCGCAGCGACAATTGTTTACTTCGAGGCAAAACGCTCACGCCAACCCGCCGGCGCCGCGCACGCGTGTTGTTCGACGGCGGTGCACACTCAGGCGCGCCACTAGTGCTGCCATTGCGTCGACCTTGTGCGCCTAAAAAAGTCGTTCAAAAGATTGCGGACCTCACCGGCGCATTCGAGATAAGCGAAATGGCCGCAATCCTTGATCGTGACCAGCTCGGCATCTGGAACGGATCGAGCGATATGCTCCGCGACCTCGACCGGTATGAAGTCGTGGTCCCCAGTGATGACCAGCGTTGGGATGCGCAGGGTACGCAGCTTGGGCAGCAGATCGTAACCGGCCATCTGCCAGGTGTCGCGCATGAGCTGGTCTTCGACCGCTCGTGCCTTCACGATGCCCTCCTTCCCCTGGCTGGTGAATCCCGCCTTCATCGTGGCCATCAGCTTCTCGTAGTCCTCGCGGCGTTTCAGCGCTGGCCGGAAGTGGATTCGATAGCGCGCAGCAACCGCCTCAGGATCACCCGCTTGGTACGCGGCGCTGGCGACGATGTCTCGCTGTCGATCCATATCGGCGCCGAGTTTCTCCAAGTACGTCTTCCGTAGCAGCGCGAAGTCGCTTGTCGAGACCGGCGCGGGATTCATCAGGATCAGATGAGACACGTGTGTCGGGTAGCGAACGGCGTACTCCAGCGCCAGCACCGCGCCCCAGGAGTGCCCCAGCAAAGCCGGTGCGTCCAGTCGAAAGTGCTGCCTCACCCTGTCGACGTCATCCACATCGGACGCGAGTGTAACGTCCTCTGGTCGAACGTTACCGGCGGATCTCCCACGCCCCCGCTGATCGTAGTAGATGAGGTGGAATGCATCCTTCAATCGATCCAGGTCGGGCAGTAGATAGCCGTGGTCGAAATCAGGCCCACCGTGGAGGACGATAACCGGCTGTCCTTGCCCGATCGTTCGGGCATAGAGCGACGCGCCCCCAGCCGGGATGCGCATCTCGCCGACTTCCGCACTTACGTCCGCGTACTGCGCTCTCGCCGAATGCGATAAAAACGCGGTCACGAGTGTTGCGGCGAGACTGGCGGCAATGAGACGAAGCCTCATGGACTCACCCTTGGCGTTCCTTTCGCTGGCCCAACGCTCACGCTAACCCGCCGGCGCCGCGCACGCGCGGTGCGAACCAAAGGCGCACGCCCTTGGGCGGTCGGTATTGAGCGTGTTGTCAGGCTTCTGAACACTCAACGCCTCGCAGGCGCAATTTCTGACAGAGCTGATCGAGCAGGAACTCAGTGTCGTCATCCGCGACAAAATATCTCCCGGCGCGTAGAGCCCTGAGTCCAGATTCGAAGGCGAACACCGCAGAATCGAAGTTCTTGATTGAGCCCTCTAGATAGTAGCCAAACTCATCGTTCTGGTCTGAATAGGCGCAATGACGAGTACTCAGCCAGTCCGAGAAGGCGGAGCTAACTCTGTGCAGCGCGGGAAACCGCTTTCGGACCGGCGTCGACAGAAAGTGAACTTCCCCAACAGTCCAGAGAATCCCACGGCGCACTCGTGGACTGAAGATGCTGACGAGGGGCGATGCCTTGGCGTCAATAGCGCCACTAGCGTCGTACGCAAGTGAGCCTGGCTCTCCGAAGAGCAGCAGGACGCCGCGCTCTTTCTCGACCTCCGTGGGCGGGACACTCAAAGCACGAAACCAGGCAAGGACCTCTGATGGCTCGTGCGGGTCTGCGATGAACCGATACGTTGTGCCCATTCGGCCTTCTCAGCCTAACGTCGCGCTTGAGCCGCCGGACAAACCGCACAGCGATTTGGCAGGTCCGTTTCCAAGCGCCTGCTACACGTTCTCATTCGCGCTCAATGCTGCGACGAATGCCGCAATGCTCGGTTTAACCGATGGATGCTTTTCTACCCACACTGGATCGAGGTACTCGACGACGGACCTTCCATCGAGGAGGTTTGAGACGGATGAGCTCTGCGACGCTTGAAGTAGCGTATGCGCGCGAGCCATGACCTTCTGAGCCAGAGCCGCGTCAGGCTCTCCGATGACCGCGCTCCATTCTTTTTGAATGGCAAGGATGAGCTTGCCAGCTGCAATCCCGACCGGATTTCGCTTCCGTGGCATTAGGTATGACGCCGCGAATGAGCCGCGAGCAGAGGCGCAGCGCCTTTGCGAGTCGGGCGCGCGCAGCGCGCAAACTCGATTCGCTTGCTAGATTGCTTCGCGCCCTTAGTGCACATCATCGCCTTCCTGAGGCTCAACTGGCCATTGATAAAAGACGTAACAATTCCCCTCAGAAATGGCTTGCTGATAATACTCGCGCCCTTCCTCGTCTTCCGAATACCAGTCTTCAGAGACTTCGCAGCATTCTTCTTCCACGGAAAGGATTCGCCAACCTGCTTCTCCAATTGCATCGGACGTAACTCTTTCCGCTTCCTGTTCTGACTCGGCGTGGACCCAGCAATTCACATACGCACCGCCGCACGCTTCGAACTCCTGGGATTCTGGCAAAGGCTCAGCTTCATACTGGATGTAGTAGATCGGCATGAGTTCTCAGGCGATATAACGCTCATGATCGGCCGCAACTGGAAGTCGCGCGACTCTTGCGCAAGCAAAAGGCGTGACACGTTCAGTTGTCGGTTGCATCGTGTTGTCAGGCGCCCGCGCTGGACGAGTCCAAACAGGCCGTCGATGCCTGCTGCTGCCGCCACAAAGTGATCCGCAGAGCATCGACACCTCCGTTCAGGGGCGGAATCCTCAGGACTTCGCTTTTTTCGAAGGTTTCGACTTGCCAGAACTGTTGAGGGCGACCGCTTGGCGAACGAGCGCCTTGAAGGCGGATTCGTCAACTTCTTCTCCTTCGTGGATGTCGATCGCGCGGCGTACGTTCCCGTCGAGACTCGAGTTGAAGAGACGGGCCGGATCCTTCAGAGACGCGCCCTTGGCGAAGGTAAGCTTCACGACGCTCTTGTAGGATTCGCCAGTGCAGATGATGCCGTCGTGCGACCAAACCGGAGTGCCCATCCACTTCCACTCCTCGACGACGTCCGGGTCTGCTTTCTTGACGAGCTTGCGCATTCTGCTGAGGGTCTTCCCGCGCCAGTCCCCGAGTTCGTCGATTCTTTTCGAGATGAGCTCCGATGCCGACTGGCCTTGGTTCGCGACCGACTTTTTCATGTTCTCACCCTGGAAGTTTCAGAAGAAGGGTTGGGGCAAATTCCGCCGCGCTGCGATGGCGTTTGTAAATGGCCCGAGTCTCGGCGATGACGGCTGCGGCTGGCTATCGATGGCTTCAGCACGAGCTTTCCCCGCAAGATCGTGAACTTCTTGCCAGTAGTGTGCACCGCACTTTCACCGCGCGGCCAGCCTGGTGAAGCCATTGGCGCTCCACTCCAGTCACCAGCGGAAGTAGCGATACAGCCGGCGCCGCCTTGAGGAACTTCCGCCGCTTCATGCGTCAATCCTTCAAACCCGGAGGCTGTGATCATCTTCGATTGCACTTTCGAAGATGCGCTCAAACGGCCAGCGATGGAATGCAGGATCTCCTTCAGCCGAACGACGCGAATGAGCCGCGAGCTAAGGCACGTCGCCTTTGCAGCGGCGAAAGTACAAAGGCCCGGCATTCGTTCACGTATCGAACGCCCGCTTGAACGCCGGACGTGCCTTGAGACGGCCGAAGTACCGTTGGATGTGCGGGAATTCGGCGAGGAGGCCAAACCAATCCGCGTACTGCAGACTGCATCCCATCATGATGTCCGCGCCTGACAACTCGTTGCCCAGCAGATAGTCCTGGCCGTCCAGCGCGCGCTCAAGGACACCAAGCGTCACGCCGGCGCGCTGTCGAGCGTCGGCGACTACGGTGGCCAGCCGGTTCTCTTCCGGCAGGAACACCGTATGGCGGATGATCTCCGCGAGCGGCGGCATCAGCGTCGCCTCAGCGAAGTGAACCCACTGCAGGAAGACTCCTCGAAGTGGACTTCCTACTGTCGGCGCCAACCGGCCGCCGCCGCACGTTTCGAGCAAATACTCGAGGATCGCGCCTGATTCAAAGATGACGACCTCGCCGTCCTCAAGCACCGGGAATTTTCCGTATGGCGTTCTCTGCGAGAACGGCGCCGCGGGCGGTATGAATTCGCAAGTCTCAACCTCATAGACCGCACCGAGCTCTTCGAGAAGCCACAAGATCCGGGCCGAGCGTGTGCGCCGCGCGTGGTAGAGCTTTAGCATAGTCTTTTCGCCTCCAGGGTCGAATCAACGAGTCCTCGCGCCGCCCAACGCCGCCGTTCAGCCGGAGCGCGCGTCTTCGCGCGCGATCGGCTGCAACCGCTTGTCGGGTGACATTCCTGCAGTACTAAGGAACGACATCGGATACTCCGGGTTGCTGTATGCCTTTGTACCCTTGGCGCCGAAATCGATAGAGAGGAAACGTTCAACGATACGATTTTCCAACTCGGAATCGTCGAGCGTGCTGGAGGCGACGGCGCATCTCGTTACCTTTCCGTTGGGCGCGATGGAGATGGACAGCACAATCGTGCCCTGGAGGCCTGGTTTGCCGCGCAGCGCGCGTGCATACAACGAATAGAAGCCTCCCTTGTTCTTGTCCACAACACGTCGGACGTCATCGAGTGTGCGCGACTCCGATGCTGCCAGGTGGGGCAGCACGACTGTCCTCTCTTTCTCTAGCGCATGCGCTGTCGCGAATAGCTGCAAAGCCATCAAGTGCGCAGCGAGAACAAGGGATCTCATGAGGTCCTCTCCGAATGTCACCCAACGTCCACCATAACCGGCAGCCAATGGCGACGCGACGAAGGCGCGTTGCTGCTTCAGAAAAGCACCGGCCTCAGGACAAACAAGGCCACGGCTGAGACTACGGTTGAGACAGCAGCAATTGCTGCGCTGGCGCCGAAACTTGCCTCGAGGGCAATTTTGAACCCAAGGATAAATGAGGCAAAAAGTCCGCTGATCAGGACCAACGCGGCTATGCCTTCAACGTGCAATTGACCCCCGCTGGCCCACAGGACACAAAGAACTGCGGCTGTAAGTATCGAGAACGCCCAGCCGACTGACCGGGCTGCATCCTTGACTGAAACCGGACCAATGATCTTCGTCGCCGTGACCTTCACGACGAGCGAAACAAGACCAATGACCGCAATGAGAGAAAGCGTGACCTTGAGCGGAGCAAAGACTGCGACTGCAAGGGCTGCAAACGCCAGAAACAAGTACTGCATGAGTTCCTTTGAGTTCTAACGCCCGCGCTCAGGCGCGAGCATCTTCGCAAGTCGCCTGCAGCGCGTGGTTGGGCGACAGGCCGAGCAAGGCGCCTCAGCCGCTCTTGTTCTTTTCGTCCCAGATCATAGGCTCCCACAGCTCTACCTTGTTCCCGTCTGGATCCATGATCCACGCGAACTTCCCGTTTTCGTGAGATTCGGGCCCGCCTACGATCTCGACTCCGCCTTGCCTGAGCTGTGCGATCAATTCATCCAGATTGTCGACCCGATAATTGATCATGAAAGGAGAGTCGCTCGGATTGAACCACCGGCTCTCTTTTTCGGCTATGTGCCATACCGTGAGACCCCTATCCTCGGCCTTGTCATCCGGCCATTTCAGAACAGCGCCGCCGAAGCTTTCCAGTGGCATGCCGAGGTGCTTCTGATACCAGGTAGCAAGCGCGACGCTGTCATTCCTGCTCTTGAAGAAGACGCCGCCGATTCCGGTAATTCTCGCCATCGTTATTTCCCTCCTGCGAATCGCCACTGTCCTCCACCGCCCAACGCCTGAGTTAAGCCGCGCTGCGGAGCGGCGTCGGCTTGGACGAAATGTTAGCGCTCAGCCGGCTTTCGCTGAATGTCGTACTTGGCGAAGTGCTGCCAAGACCCATCCGGCTTCGCCGCCTCAATAACCAGTGTCCACGTCTTCTCGGCCGGCTGGTAGCTCAGCGTGTCGCGGAACCGGCCACTCGGGTAGGGAATGTAAAACACGATCGTGTTGTCGGTGACCGAGCCTGCGCCATGCGGCACCGAATATTCTGCACCGAAGCTATCCAACCAGTGAGCAATAACCTCGCCGCTTTTATCGACGCCAATGAACACACGTGCCTCGTACTCAGACGGAACCTGCACGTCATTCATGTGTATTTCGGTGAAGGTTCCCTGAAGCGTTGGGAAGGCCTCCATGTCGTATTGCACGGGCTTGCCCATGACATCCCCGACCATGGTCCAGCGGCCATCGAGGGACTCCAGCAGCAGAGGCCGGCCGCCCGCTCCTTCAGCGGCAATTCCAGGCTGGCCCGAGGCAGCAAGTACGAGAACGCTGGCTACAATCTTTTCGAAGAGACGCATGTTGCTCCTTGAGTGCTAACGCCCACCATAACCGGCAGCCAAGAGTAACGCGACGAAGCGGCGTTGCTCCTGGCTGTCCGTGTTGATGGTGCAGTCAGGCATTCCTAATTGCCTTGAGAAACATCACTGTTCCAGCGGCCAGCAGCAGCGCGATCCGGAACCACCTGAGAATCCCTCTGCCCTCGTACAGAGGCGTCGGATTGAACGCGAGCTTCATTGCCCACGCCGCCCGACGAGCCCGAGAAGAGCCGGATACAAAACCGGAACCCCCCCGTACAGCCATGGGGTTCGAAAATATGCATGCGCCAACCGACTAGAAGCAGCATGAACGCCGTGCACAGCAGAACGATTGCGTCAAGGCAAACGGGTTGACCTTAGGTTCCTTTCTCACGACTTTCACGCCTAACGACGCGAATGAGCCGCGACCAAGCGCACGTCGCCTTTGCGAGTCGGGTGACCAACGGGAGCAGACTCGATTCGCTTGTTAGTGCGCATCTTGTTCTGGCGCCAACGACAACCAATTAATACCAAGCGGACCTGAGACATCTCGCAGAAACATGATCGGAAGTTCTGCCGCCAATTTGACCGGTGACTGCAGAAACTCTTGCAGTTCCCACCCAACGCGACTCTCAAACTCCTCGATCGACATGCCTTCCCGTGCAATGTGCCCCTTCACCATGGATGGGAGGTCCAATAGAGCAATCTTACTGCTGGAGGGGACATTCTCCGTCAGAAGGTCCTCTAGCCGCACGCCCAACAGCGAAGCCAGTTGCAACGCCTGGAAGATGGTGAGCGTCGATGTCAACTCATCGTCATACGATTCCAGATCACGATACCAAGCATCATTGAGCCCAAGCTCTGAGGCGACTTGTTGCGCCGACTTACCAGCACGAACGCGACAAGCTCGAATCTTCTCTGCGGTTCCCATGCGGACTAACGTTCCGGTTGAGTCGCGAGCAGAGGCGCATCGCCTTTGCCGCTCGGGCGCGCAACGCGCGCGGACTCGATTCGCTTGTTAGGTGCTCGCCGACGCATGAAACCAAAACTCTATCTCTGATGTTTCGACTTCAAAGCGCGCTGCGTGCACAGCCTTCGAAGGAACGTGATACCACTCTCCGACCCTGTATCGACTCTCCTTACCGTCTAACGTGAGGATGAGTTCGCCCTGCGTAATAACACCGACGTTCTCAGTTTCATGACTATGCGTCGGTATCACAGTGCCCTCGGGGTAGGAGGCAAACAACACGTCGCACCCCTTCGCCTCCAATTTGAATGCATCGAAAGGGCCATCGAATGCCGGAAGATCACGAAGCAGTCCTGGAAAATGGGACATGTGTTTCCCCCTTCGCGCCTAACGTTTTCGCTGAGCCGCGCCTAGAACGCCCACGACAGTCCTACTGCAGCCGTCCCCCGCCAAGAGATTTTCACTCCACCAAAGCCGATTATGAGAGTGGCGGAAACAATCATCGCCAACGCGCCAGCAGGTGCTGGAGAACTCACGAGCCAGCCAATGCCGGCCGCTACTGAGGTGAGGGCCGCTGCAAGCGCCCCAGCGACCACTGCAGCGGACAAAGTAAAGCGAATCGTAGCCACAAAGCGTCGTCCCCTCGGAATGCGCCTCACCTGTAGACCTGCACCCGACCAGCTTCAGGTAATCATCCTTTGTCCTTTCAAACGACACGTCGATAAACGAGTCACAGACCGGATGGGCAATCTCTTTGTGGCGTCCGATGAACTCTCGCCAGGCTCCAGGCATCCCCACCCAAAGCGCGTTCAGCGCGGCGACTTGTACACCTGTCCGGCTTTCATCACGAACGCGACCCGGCCCAGGGTAGCGATGTCATCGAGCGGATTGCCTTCGACGGCAATCACGTCCGCGAACTTGCCCGGCTCGATCGTGCCGATCTCGCGCTCCAGTCTCAGCAATTCCGAACCGCGAACGGTTGCGGACCGGATCGCATCGATCGGTTTCATGCCGTACTCGACCATGCGAACGAACTCCCGCGCGGATGTGCCGTGCTCGAAGGCGCCGACATCCGTGCCGAAGGCGATTCTCACGCCCATCTTCATCGCCTTCTGAAACACACCCTTGTGACTGGCGATGATCCTGCGGCGCAGCTCGGTGTTGTCTTCCTCGTGCTCCGGGAAATAGACCGATAACGTCGGGCACCAGTATGTGCCCTGTTCGACCATGAGCTTGAGCGCCTCGTCGTCCAGCATCATGCCATGCTCGATCGAGCGCACGCCGCCGCGAATGGCATTCTTCGCGCCTTCGCCGCCGTAGGCGTGCGCCGCAACGTCGCGACGCCACCGCTTCGCCTCCGCAACGATCGCTTTCACGTCTTCGAGCGAGACCTGGCCCATCGGTTCGAGACTGGCGGAGTCGACGTGACGCAGCGTGCCTGTCGCGTAGAGCTTGATCCAGTCGGCCCCGTATTTCACCTGACGGCGCACTTCAGCAACCATCGCGTCGCGCGAGTCGGTGAGCGCCGCTGGCTCGGGAATGTGGATGTCGGGATTCAGGCCCGCATTGTTCATGTGGCCGCCGGTGATCGTGAGTGCGAGCGTCGAAACGAACAGGCGCGGGCCGGGAATGACCCCGCGATTGATCGCATCGCGTATCGCGACGTCTGCAAAGCCCGCGCCTTCGCTGTCGACGTCACGCAGGGTCGTAAATCCGGCTTCGAGATCCTTTCTCGCGGCGGCGACGCCCTGCACCGTACGAAAGGCCTGCGATTTCGTGATGACCGGCGGCGAGCCGCGCTCGTCCTCCGGCTGAAGCAGGATGTGCGTGTGGCTATCGATCAGACCGGGCAAAACCGTATAGGCCGACAGGTCGATCACACGCGCGCCGTCGGGGATCTTCGCGTTTGCCCCGGCCCGTTCGATGCGCTCGCCGCTGACGACGATGACGGCATTTCGGGTGATGGAGCCGTCCACCGGGTTGAGGAGCTGGCCGCAGCGAATCGCCGTAACGCCGTCGGCTCGAGCTGGCGCGCAAGGCAATGCGAGGAGACAAGCGAGCGTTGCTGGCGCGAAGCGTTTCAGGATTCGTACGTTGGCCATGTTTGACTCTCGGTTGCCTTTCGCCCTCTGCGTACCGTCGGCGCCTGACGCTCCGGTTCAGCGGCCGCGCAGCGGACCGTCCGCTGCAACCGGTTTTTATGCCGCCCTCTTCACGCTGGGTTCGCCAGGTAACTCACCACATGTGCCAAGGCATGGGCGATCATGGCTGATTCCAAGCCGTACCTCCAAAACAGATACCCGAAGAGCAAGCCAAACACCGTGTTCACGCCGATCACGAACGCCACGACGTTTGCATCCAAGGCGCCGACCAACGCCGCCGCCGCTGGCAGGTGGCCGGCGCCGAATATGAACGCGCTGACCGCGATGGCGAGCCAGACGAAACCTGCGTGCACAGCGCCTCGCCGATGTTGCAGAAACCGCCACGCCAACCACAATAGCGCGGTCATGAGCCCCCACCGCAGAAGCAGTTCCTCGGTGATGCCGCCGTAAAGCACACGAGCAACGAGTGGGAGGGCGAGATGCTTCTGCGCCTCCACGAGAGCGGCGGGCGCATAAAGGCCGACGGCGAACAGCAACATCCCGCCAAGCACGCCCGCCATGAGGCCGGGCAGAAGCTGCGGCCTGAGCGCTTGCGCAATAGGACGACCTGTCACGGCAGCCTCGAACGCGGGCGCGCGGAGGCCGATTGCTGGCGTGAGCGCAACACCAGACCAAACGGCGAGTGCGAGAAGACAGGCGCTCTGCGCGAGACTCGCAAGTAAGATCACCGCCAGGGGCGCGGGGAGGGTCACCTGCCCCAGCAGTTGCGGTAGCGCTGTGGCCGTGATGACGACCACCCCAAGGATGCCGGCCACCCAGAGAAGAAGACCGAAGCGTCGTCTGGGTACTGCAGCGGCGTCGGTCATCGTCATCATCGGTGTTGAGCGTTCCAACCTCATCCATCAGCCGCGTGCGTCTTCGCACGTCGGCTGCGTGGATTTGTTGGGCGTTTTCACCTCAGTGGTTCCATCAGCTCGATGCGGTTCCCGAAGGGGTCCGAAACATACACGCGGAAGAATCCGTCCAAAGCATCGTCAGCCTCAACTGAGATCCCGTGTCCGGGCAGGAGCGCGACCAGTTGACGTAAGCCTTCGACGAGCAGCGCCGGATGCGCCTTGCGAGCGGGGCGGAAGTCTGCTTCCACACCCAGATGGAGCTTCAAGAACTTGTTTTCGAACCACACCCCACCTCGCTTTGCCAACTCGGGAGGTTTCGGAACTTCAGGGATGCCAAGGACGCCGGAATAGAACTCTCGAGCTCGCTCTTCCTCGCCTTGAGGCATGGCAAGCTGAACATGTTCGATGCCGATGATATTCATGATTCTTCCAGCGCCCAACGTCTGCGCTCAGCGGCGTGCGTTTCGCACGTCGCCTGCAGCGCCTTGCTCGGCTTACTCCTCGTAAATTCGAGAGTAGTCACTGAATTCCGTTCCCTTCAGGTCCTCTTCAATCACCCGCTTCGCGATCTCAGCATCCACGACCATACAGCACACTTCCATCGAATCCGAGCCGATGCTGCCTCCATCGCAATGACCCACGCCTGTCCATCCGAGCGTCTCGTTCATTCGTGCTTCGAGCGCGTGACGCTTCTCTAAGTCCGATGGTGTCCCAAAGCCATCGACTTCGTATTCAATGAGGACGATCGAAACCTGCGCGTCATCGATAGCCTCATAGCCGCTGTCAAGCGCTAATTTGAGCACTTCACGGAGGGCAGCGTTCTCGGACTTGCGACGAGGGACAGGATGTTCCCTCGAACGGCCACGATCACCGACAGCGCCCCAGTGCTCCATGATGACGCCTTCATCCAGCCAGGCTTCATGGTATTGCAGTCGCCCGTCGACCTTCTTGTAGAGCTTGATCATGCGAACGTATCTCTGGCCGGACGACAGCACTCAGGCGCACGCGTTTCGCGCGTCGCCTGCAGCGCACTGTTCGGCTCTCATCTGATCGGCCGAGAATTCTCGGACTCCCGAACCCACAGGCTATCAACGTGGGAGCGAGGTTGCGCTTGTGACGATCCGTCGGACTCCATGAGGCGGGCCGCCAGCGCAACACACTGGTCGCAAATGTAGACCTTCGGCCCCGCCACGAGCTTGGAGACGGTGGACTCATCTCTGCCGCAGAAACAGCAATACAGCAGCTTTCTTCTAAACATCTCGGTCACCTCTCTCAACGCGAGAATCCAATCGCGACCTCTTCATTGCTGAATGCCGAACGACAACCATCAGCCGCGTGCGTCTGCGCAAGTCGGCTGCATGGTCTTGAATCACTCTGAATCACAGCCTATTGGCCTTCCCCGGAAATCGTTTCACCCGCCGCTACTTTTCTGCGGCGTGACTGCATGGGCAAGCCCACCAAGACTGAGATAAGGAGTGACAACGCTCCAGAGCGTTACAACGGCAATCAGAAAGAACGGATCCAGGTATCCGAGATCCATGTACGCACCGATCTGAAACAGCACCACCGTCGTTGTTGTGGCTGCGATAGTCGCTACTGCGAAGCGCGGCACGAAGTGATGCCAGAGCGCAGCGGACACGATACCGATGCCGATGAGGATGACGATTCCCAAACATCCCTCCTGTGATCTAACGATCAAGGTCTGCCGCGCCAGCCCGTGGGTGGCGTCGGCTGGAGCGAATTGTTAGGCGCTCTTTCCATTCGGCAGCTCCTCGTAGGCGCGCGGTCTCTTTTCCTTAAGCAAAGCTAAGCCTGCGGATGTTGCGCGAACCAGCGAGCAGCCATTTGCAGAAGCCGTCTCCACGAGCCCACGTTCCGTCGCGTCCTCCCAGACCGGAAGCTTCGGACAGGATGTGCGCCACGCATCCATCGTTTCCTGGTACGTGCGTTCCTTCCGTCCTACCCATTCCACCAGATCGAGGATCAGATTTTCGACGGTATCGGTCATAGCTGCTATAGCGTCCTAACGACCGCGTTTAGGGCGCGCGCGTCTCGCGCGTCGCCCCTTGAACACGTTGTTGGCTTTGCGGCTAATTGTTTCCGCTGAGCGAATAAATATAAGCCTCAACAACAGTACCATCCGCGAGTCTTGCAGGGGTTAGGGCGCGCTCATAGCCGTCGCCTTCGAACTCGTCCAAGAGCGCCCAGTGTGGATCGAGATCTTCGGAGCTGAAGACAAATCCGTGGATTTCGCCACCGAGCGCATCCAGGACAATACCGGGACAACCGAGGGCGGCGCCCCAACCTTCCTGCAGCAACGTTCCCCTGACAATGGCGGGCTCCCACGTACCGGGAATCTCGGCCAAGACGTGCTCGTTGGGGCGTCCCGGGGCAAGTGTGCCGTAGACAAAGAGCCGGTCCATCATTGATTCCTCAAAGGCAGCTAACGACGCGAATGAGCCGCGAGCCAAGAGCGTCGCTCTTGGCGAGTCGGGCGCGCAATGCGCGGTACTCGAAGCGATTGTTAGCTTTCATTCGCTTTCTCAAGGCGCTTCAGCATGACGTCGCCCATTAAGGATGGTTGCCGAGCCATTGACTGCCTCAGGAACGCTTCATAGTCGAATGGCAGTGCTTCGACACCGTGCACGATACTCCAGAGAACACCTGCACCGTCTTCTTCCGGAAATCGCTCAAACACCCGAAATAGGATGGGGAGCTGACCTTCACTGACGCCCTCAGACCAGAGCTCATCCAGCAAGTCATCGAGCCGCCGCCAATCGCCTCCGATCGGAGCGAACTCTTCAATGTCCTTGAGGACTGCGAATGCAGGACGTCTTGGCATTCTGAAAGCTAACGTTCGCGTTAAGGGCGCGCGCGTCTCGCGCGTCGTCCCTTGAACGCGTTGTTATACGACCGCTCATCGCTATGACTTGACTGGATGTTCCGCAAACTGCTTGGCGCCGTCGCAGATCTCGTACCAAGCCGGCTTGCTGCTCACAAACTCGTGAAATCTGTTGCGCACCACCGGATCATCGTCCAGACAATTCACCGCAACGGGAAAGGAATCCTGCTCTGAATCGATTTCACCCAAAGCTGTCCCGCATTTCTTGCAAAAGCAGCGAACATACTTGAATGGCTGCTCTGGCTCGTAGCGAGCCACGAACTCGCGACCATGAATCCAGCGAAACGAATCTTTCTTCACAAACACGAATGTACTTGCCCCGAGCTTTCGACACCGCGCACAGTGGCAAGTCCCCATCATGGTTGGCGGAGCTGATAGTTCGAAATTGATGCTTCCACAGCAACAGCTTCCCCGGATCATCCTTTGTCTCCCGTCGTATAACGCTCCGCGTGAGCCGCGAGCAAAGAGCATCGCGTTTGCGAGTCGGGCGCGCGATGCGCGTACTCCACGCGGTTGTTAGAGATCATGTTCACTGACGGCGCTTCCGAGCGGAAACGAACACGAGATGGATGCCCGCGGCAGGCAGAAACGCACAGAAAAAGATGATCAATCCGAGGACGACCGAGGCCTCCAATCCTGCATGGTGAATCAGACAAGGCCCCTCAGCGGAATCCCCGCGACCCAGCCTGTCTTCATCCCGATCTTGTCCACGTGGTGACGCAGTAGTTGATCTCGATCGTGCGTTCAGCCAGCAGAGGACATCTCTGGAGGTGTAAATCAGCGAAGGGTCCGGATGTTGATCGGCATCCTATACTACGGATTTCGTTGCGAGCATCGGGCGAGCGCACGTACGGTGGCGAGAACACCATCCAGGCTCCCGCAGCGATACAGACAGCGCCGGCGATGCGCGCGACCCACCCTCCCCACGGCGTAAGCTTCTCCAGGAGGACAAGCAGCGCCAGGAGCGCGATCCAGAGCACGTTCATTACGCCGGCCACGAACAAAAGCGCCATAAGGACCCAGCAGCAGCCGACGCAATAGGTTCCGTGGAGAAGCCCCAGGTGCAAGCAGCCCAGGACATTGCTGCGAAAGCCGCCGTGGCTCATCAGGAACCGAAACGGCGTCTGGCACTGGGCAAGACAGGCGTTCTTGATTGGCGTCCACTGGTAGATGCCCGCCGCAATCAGGACGACCGCTCCAAGCAAGATGTTGGCGCTTGCCATGCGGGCATCTAGCAGGGCCTCCCGCTCCAACACCCATTGGACAAGAGTTGCCGCGAGGGAAAAGCCGGCCCAGGCCAGGAAATAGCCGGCGGCGAACCAACCGGTCGCAGCGAGCGGCTTGCCTGCGATTTTCCCCTGCCGACCCACACGGGCATACATAAGGATCATCGGAGCCGCCGAGGGCGCCATCATGCCGACCATCATCACGGCCCACATCACGAACACGAAAGCGAACTCGACAGCGCTCCACGGCGCGGCGGCCGGCGCCATCATCCCCATGCCGGCGGGGACCATGCGGAACCCGCTCATGTTCATACCATCCATGTCCATGTCGGCGGCGAGCCAGAGCACATAGGCCCACGCCAGCGCAGCGATCACGCCGAGGGCGCTGGCAACTAGGAGGCGATCCCGCCGCAGCACTGCTTCCAGGGCGCCGTCGGCCATGATCTCATCGGCCTAGCCGACGGACCGCCTCGCGACGTGCATCACGACAGGTTCGACCAGCGGATGGACGCATAGAGGCCGTTCTTGCCGGAATTATCCCAGCGCATGCCACGATCGCTGAACGTATTGCCGGGGGCCCCGACTGCCAACGCCATCTTGTCGGGGTTAACCGGATGGCCGATGTTCGCCCACATTTCCCCGCTCGGATGCATGGTCGGCAACGGGTCGACGGACATGTGCAGAATATCCGGGATTTCCGCGGACCGCGTCTTGCCATCGATCCGGAATGTGATTGGGACCTTGCTCACCCCCAGGTTCTTGCTGATCAGCGGTGTGAACGCGGCCATAGGACCACCGGCGGCGCCGGTGAAGATCGCCAGCTAGAGCCTCGGTCTGCTCATCGTCGGCGCGCTGATCGATGTAGGTGGCCACCGACCATTCTCCGTCTGCCATGACCCCAGGTGCGTGGAGGATAACCAGAACATTGAGTCCATCGAGCGCGATGTCGCCATAGCGGCCACTTTCGATGTGGAAGATCAGCGGCACGTTACAAAAGCCCTCGGTCGGTCGCGAGGTCAACGGGGCGGCCGCTGACACGAGGCACGGACACACGATGCTGCAACTGCAATTCTCGAAATAGTCACCGGAAAGGCGCCATGAGACCTGGTCCGCCATCGCTCTCTCCCGCTGGGTTGAACCCGACAGATTGCTTTCGGATCAGCTATGTGTAGGGGGAATGTTACGCTGCGCGGGGAAGAGCCGGAAGCCGAGCAAGGACTGATTGCGTAGCGAGCACCAGAGAAGCGACGATCCACCAGATCCACTGCGCGCAAGGCCTTGGGATCGCTCGCTCCCCGTGATCGTCACGGGATACCTGCCTGGAATGGCGCCGCTCACTGCGCGGTCAGCATTTGATTCTGTAAGACCGAGCGTACTCCCCGCGACCACGAATAGTCGGCGCCCATGCGCAGATCGCTCGTGAACTTTGAAACGATCTCGCCCGTGCGAGCGTCGCTCACCTGCAGCTTTATCACATATTCGGTATTACTGATCTTGCTCACGACGCCGATCAGCGCTTGATCGGCCCCAAGCTTCCTGGCAATAGCGGCTTCGCAGCCGCTGCAATTGCGGAGTCCCTGCTCCTTCGCCGCGCCCAGATCTGCGCCTGTGGTGTCGATGACGTTATAGCGCCCCGATCTGAGGAGCTGCAGTTTCGCTTCGTCAGTCGCCTCCACCAGGTGAACGTTGTTCCCTGGGCTGGTCGCGGCGCTGAAATCCTCCAGCTCGAAAGGAAAGACGGCGATCTTGATCGGAGCGTCGGCAGCTGCGGCCTGGCCTGCCCAGGAACAGAGGACCGCCGCCGCAAGTCCGACAGCTTGCGCAAATATCCCGACTCCAGAGATCAGGGCGGCCGCACACCCGAAATGATGACGAAGGCCAGCGCGCACGGCGGGTAGCCCAGGTTCGACTTCGCAAATGCTGAACATGTGAAGCCTCCAGAACAGTTGCTTCGAATCGTGCGGGAACGCGTTCGCTAGAGAAGCCAACGATCGTCCCTGAACCGGACCGCACGCTACGCGGGCCGTGACCCAAGAGAAAGGCGAGGACAACGGATAACTCTCGCGAAGATCTTGAGCGCCTCAGTGCAACCGCGTGCCTTCGGCGCCGGGCGCAGCAGCCTACGCGCGACGGGGTGTGTCCGCTGGAGCGAATTGTTAGCCCGCTTCCGCGAATTCGCATACTAAGTGCAACACGGCCAAGCGACCGCTGGCAGCCCTATATAGAAGGAAAGACGCACCTGTGAGTCGTAGACTTCAGTCCCAATGGCTACCTTCTCGGCTCATACCGCATCGCCACCGCTCCCGAGCCGAACTCCAGCCGGCTCACGAGCTTCAAGTCGACCCACTTCGATAGCCCCGCGAACAACGTCGGCCCATGGCCCGCTAGCCTTGGGTGCACGATGAACTCGTACTCATCGATCAACCCCAGCTCCGTCAACGCCAGCGCGAGCTTCACGCCTGCCACGAACAGTCCCTTTCCCGACTCCCGCTTGAGCTGCTGAACGGCCTGCCCCAGATCCCCGCGCACGAGTTCCGCGTTCCAATCGGCCCGGTCCAGGGTGCTCGACACGACGTACTTCTTCGCCGCGTCGATCGTCCGGGCGAAGGGTTCCATCCAGGGTTGCATCCAATCAGGCCTCGCTCCCGTCCGCACCGGCGCCCGCCACGCTGTCTCCATCATTTCGTAAGTCACCCGGCCAAAGAGGAGGGCATCGGCCCGGGCGAGGTTCTCGGTCGCGTGACGATGCAAGTCTTCATCCGCGGGTATTGCACGATGATCGCAGCACCCGTCCAATGTGACGTTGATGGAATACCGAAGGGGTCGCATTACGTGCTCCTGAAGCGGGCTAACGCGCCGATGAGCGGCGCTGAAGTGCGCAGCACGGAAGCGTCCGCTCGATTGGCTGGTTAGACAGCACTTTCAGTTCCTCTCTTCGCCCACCTCACAGCAGCCTCCAGGCGGTCGTTCCCCCAAAAGAGTTCGCGTCCTATCGTGAAGCTCGGCGCCCCGAATACCTCGAGCGTCTTAGCCCGTTCAGTCTGGGCACGGAGCTTTGATTTAGCCTCCGGAGTCCCCGCCGTGGTCAATATGGTCAGAGGCTGCTCGAGCTCACGGAGGATCTCTCCAACGACCTCGGTGTCGGAGATGTCACGGTCCGAGGCAAAGTTGGCGACGTATACCTTCCGGATAAACTCGGGGACCCACGATTCGCCTTCAAACCAGCATACGATGCGTGCGGCAACTAGCCCATTTCGCGGAAATACCGAAGGCCGACGAAATGGGAAATCGAGGCTTGCACAAACCCGTTCGAGATCGCGCCACATGTAGCGCCCTTTGGCGGGGTAAATATTGAATGGAGAATCAGACCAACCTTGAGAACTGAAAATTGGCCCCAGGAGGAAGGGACGCCACCGCAGTTCAACGTGTGCATCACGGCACATCTCTTCAATCCGCAGCGCTGCCGGGTACGAGTATGTGCTTCCGAATTCGAACCAGAATTCCATCATCGCTGTCTGCTCGTGCGGTCTAACGACTGAATTGAGCCGCGCCGCCTTGCGGCGTCGGCTTGAATGAATTGTCAGGCCTACGCGTCACTACGGAAGTTTGAACTTTCGAATCGCACGAGGGGGCCAGATCGACGTGAAATGAGCGCCGCCTACCAGCCGAGACGCCGCTGAAACACCTTGCATGATGCCTCGGCTCTCCAGAACGGTCTTGATGCGCCGAAAAGAATGCTTTGGGTCAGGCGTTACCACGAACAGGTTGATCTCTTTGGCACTGACGTCGTACCCGTCAAGCTCAGCAGCATCGCCGAGCACACCCTTCAGTTCGCTCTGGATGGCTGGAAGTAGCGTTTCGTCTTCCAGAGACTTACGCCAAAACTTGATTACGAGCTGGTAATCCATTTGGGATTGCAGGCCTAACGTTTGAGCTCAGCCGCCTGCGGAGGCTGGCGAAGCCAGCCGTAGCAGGTCGGCTGCAGCGAAGGGTTAGGCGCGTGTTCAGCTGGCATTGGAGATCTACCGATCTTTCTCCCAATGGAACCTGTGCAGCAGACGATGCAGTATTGGCGCGAACACGAGACCCGCAGCAGCCAAGAAGACCAAGCCTGCGTAGAGCGCGTAGAGACCAGCGAACACCTTGCCACCGTTGGTTCTCGGGGCGTCGACCGGCCCCATGCCGCCCATGAGCATTGCGGCGTTGAGAAATGCATCGCGCCACGGCAAGTTCTCGAAGTACTCGTAGCCCGACATGCCCAGGGCGAGCGAGACACTCAGCACCCCTAAGGCGGCTGCGAAGTGCAGGAGCACTCGCCTGGCGAACCGCTCACGCGGAATAGGTGGATGCGCCTTTGCTTCGTACATGGGCGTGCGGCCGTTGTCGCTCCAAGCGCCTAACGCCCGCCATAACCGGCAGCCCAGAGCGACGCGACGAAGGAGCCTCGCTCTGGGCTGTCCGCGTTGATGGCGTTGTTAGGCTGCGGCATGCGACGCCGGAATACGCTCCGCTTCATAGTAGTTGTTCCGCCCTTCATCTTCGTAAGTGGCAACCACGCGGAAACCTGCTTCGGCCAAGATACTTTCATACCGTTCTCGCCCGAGCGATCGGCATTCGTGACCGGTAGTCGTATCCGCCCACGTACCTTTCTCTAAGGGCGCCGTGAACAAGAGCCGACCTCCCGCGACGATGAGTTCAGACGCTCGATGAATGAGGGCCGCTTGCTCGTCCGCTTGCAGGAGAAATACTAGTCCAATCGATATAACGGCACCGAACTTCCGCCCAAAGTAAGTGCTCTCCAGGGCACGCGCGCATTCGACCGGAATATCAGGGAACCGTGCTCTGAACTCGGATAAAAGGGTGGGCGACGAGTCTACCGCCCAAAGTTTGAGGCCGGCGTCGGCGAGGACGCGAGTAACTGGAAGGCCCCCACCGCATCCAATCTCGAGTACTTCCGTGCCGCGGCTTATCGACCGGGCCCATCGTTTGACTACTTCGGCACCAATAGTCGAGCGGTCCCGGGCGCTCAAAAACTCCCGTGCGTGCTTCTCATAGGCGTTTGCTGAATCGGCACTCATGCCATTAAGTGTGTCCCGCAGCCTAGCGCGCCGGTTCAGCGGCGGCGCGCCGACCTTCTAAGCGTCCGGTCGTGACCGTCTAGACTTCCAGCACTAGCGCCTGCTTGTCGCGCTGCAGATGCGCGGCGACATTCCACGGCAGCAGTTCGGCGATGCGATTGATCGGATGCTCCGCGATGCGCTCGAGCACGTGGCGCAGGTAGCCTTCCGGATCGAGGCCATTGAGCTTCGCCGTGCCGAGCAACGAGTAAATCGCAGCCGCGCGCTCGCCGCCGGCATCGGAGCCGGCGAAGAGATAGTTCTTGCGTCCGAGCGCAACCGCGCGCAGTGAGCGCTCAGCGGCGTTGTTGTCGATCTCGATGCGGCCGTCCTCGCAGTAGCGCGTGAGCGCTCGCCAGCGCGACAGCGCGTAATGGATCGCGCCGGCGAGATCGGACTTCTTCGACAGCTGCGATCGCGCCTCGATGAACCAGGCGTGCAGTTGACTGAGCCTCGGTCCGGCGCGAGCGGTGCGGATCTCCCGACGCAGATCCGGCGGCTGCCCGCGGATCTGCGCTTCGATCGCGTACAACTCGCCGATGCGGTTCAGGGCTTCCAACGCAACGGGTGATTTGGTCGCGACATGGATGTCATAGAACTTGCGCCGCACGTGCGCCCAGCACGCTGCTTCTTGGATCGGATGCTGCGGATCGACTTCGTTGAACAGCCGATCGAACCCGGCATAGCCATCGGCCTGCAGCACGCCGTTGAAGTCCTTCAGATGCGCGCGCGGATGCACGCCCTTGCGGTCCGGGCTGTAGGCGAACCAGACCGCAGGCGGATCGGTGCTGGCGGCCGGCCGATCATCACGCACGTAAGTCCACAGCCGGCCCTGCTTGGTGGTTCCCCGGCCCGGTTGCAGCACCGGCACCGGCGTATCGTCGGCATGCAGCTTCGATCCCGCCAAGACGTAGTCGCTCAACGAGTCGACCAGCGGCGCGAGCAACGCGCTGCACTGACCTACCCAGTCGGCGAGCGTCGAACGCTCCAGCTCCACCCCCGAGCGCGCGTAGATCTCGCTCTGACGATACAGCGGCAGATGATCGCAGTACTTGGAGACCAGCACGTGCGCCAAGAGTCCTGGTCCAGCCAGGCCACGTGCGATCGGCCGCTCCGGCGCCGCGCTCTGCATGATGCTCTGGCACTTCGCACAGGCCAGCTTCGGACGCACATGCCGGATCACCTTGAAGTGTGAAGGCACGTACTCGAGCACTTCGCTGACGTCTTCGCCCAGGCGCTTGAGCTCCCCACCGCACTCAGGGCAGCTGCACGCCTGTTGATGCACGACGCTCTCGCGCGGCAGATGCGCCGGCAACGCCTTGCGGGCCGGCTTGGCGCGTTCGATCGAGGGTGCAGGGATCGTCGCTGCCGCGATCGGCGCGGCGAGCTGCATCTCGCTCGCTTCGAGCTCCTCGAGCGTCAGCTCGAGCTGCGCGATCTTCGCATCGAGCTGTTCGGAGGAGCGGCCGAAGCGCAGGCGCTTCAAGCGCATCAGCTCGATCTTCAGCTTCTCGATCAGCACATCGCGCGAGAGCAGCTCGGCGCGAACTTGCTGCAGCTGCGCCTCGCGCGAACGAACCTGCTGCTCGAGCGAGCTCACCAACGTATGTTGCTCGACAACGAGCCGCTTCAGGCTCTCCAGATCATCGGGCAGTATATGAGGTGACGGCACGTGCGCATTTTACGGGCAGTGCTGCGTCGTTGCATGCATAAATCAGCGGAAAACACAGACTCTTTAGACAGCAAGCTGCGGCGTGTGCGTGCGTTGTGGTCGTCGCCAATCGATCCCTTCCAGCAGCATCGAGAGTTGCGCCTGACTCAAGTGCACGACGCCGCTCGTCGCCTGCGGCCACACGAAGCGGCCGCGCTCAAGGCGCTTCGCAAACAGACACAGACCATCACCATCCCACCACAACAGCTTCACTCGATCCCCGCGCCGACCGCGGAACACGAACAGCTGACCCGAGAAGGGATCCTCGGCCAACTGCAGCTGCACGATCGCCGCCAGCCCATCGAAACCCTTGCGCATATCGGTCGCGCCGCAGGCAATCCAGATACGCGCACCCGCAGACAGCGCGATCATCGAGTGCACAACTCGACCAGTAGCCGATCGAGAAGCTGCAGCGCGAGCTTACCGTGCACGCGCATGCTCTTGCCGGCGCCGAGGTCGATCTCCACGCACTCGCTCAACTGTGCCGCGTTCGCCTTCACCGTGCGACGCCTCTGGACGCGCTTGCCGGCCGCCGCCGCGCGGATCTTCACCGGCACGAGCGCCGCGCTCGACGCAGCGGGTTCCAGCAATCCCTTCTGGTACAGCCGCCGCCAACTGAACACCAGGTTGGCGTTCACCTCGTGACGGCGCGCAATCACCGCGACCGAATCGCCGCTGTGGAACGTCTCCTCGACGATCCGCCGTTTCTCTTAGAGCGTGCGCATCCGCCTCGCGCCGGGTCGCTCAGACGTGTGCTTCGCTGATAACTGAGTGAACGTGTCCATCTGACCTCCAAGTGGACACGTACCGCGTGTCCATTACGATGAACACGCATCATCACGGCGTTCCATGCCAGAGGTTAGACGGTGGTGACCGGACGCTTACATATAACGGCACCGAACTTCCGCCCAAAGTAAGTGCTCTCCAGGGCACGCGCGCATTCGACCGGAATATCAGGGAACCGTGCTCTGAACTCGGATAAAAGGGTGGGCGACGAGTCTACCGCCCAAAGTTTGAGGTCGGCGTCGGCGAGGACGCGAGTAACTGGAAGGCCCCCACCGCATCCAATCTCGAGTACTTCCGTGCCGCGGCTTATCGACCGGGCCCATCGTTTGACTACTTCGGCTCCAATAGTCGAGCGGTCCCGGGCGCTCAAAAACTCCCGTGCGTGCTTCTCATAGGCGTTTGCTGAATCGGCACTCATGCCATTAAGTGTGTCCCGCAGCCTAGCGCGCCGGTTCAGCGGCGGCGCGCCGACCTTCGTGCCTTGGCAGTTTATCTGTCACCGGAGACTTCCTTCGAAAAAGTGGACACCCGCTAGTTATGCACATGCGTGCTCGAACTCGATCGGTGTTCGGTATCCGAGTGATGAGTGTAGACGCGTGCGGTTGTAGAAGTCGACGTACGCAACGATCGCTGAGCGCAGCGCCTGATCACTGGCGAACTCATAGCCGTGGTACATGTCCGACTTCATCGACTTGAACAGCGACTCCATGTGCGCGTTGTCGTTCATCCGGCGCGGCCGATTCACACTTCGCTGCAGGCCTGCTCGATCCAGCGTGCGCTGGAAGTCGTAGCCCAGGTACTCCACGCCACGATCGCTGTGGAAGATCGTCCCGCCGCGAGGCTTGCGGCTCAGGAGCGCTTGCTTGAGCGCTCGGCGGGTCAGGTGCGAGCTTCGCTGCAGCCCCAGGCTCCAGCCCAGCAAGCGCCGCGAGTAGCGATCCATCACCGTGGCCAGATAACGCCATTGACCTCGTACTTTCAGATACGTCACATCGCCAACCCACACCTGATCCGGCGACGTGATCGGCCGATCGACCAGCAGATTCCACTCGCCCTCCCGGCGAAAGAACCGACCCATCCCAGGCATGCGTCGATACAACACCGTGCAGCGGCCCCGAATGCCATTCTCCCGCATCAATCGCTCCACTCGACGCCGCCCCACCCCCTCACCCTCACGACGCAAAGCCGCGTGTACTCGAGGGCTGCCGTAGGTCTGATGACTCACCGCATGTTCCTGGCAAATCTTCTCCAACAACACCGCATCGCGTCGTGCACGCTCGCTCGGTGGACGATCTCGCCAGGCGTAGAAGCCGCTCGCACTCACTCCATACAACCGACACATCAGTCGGACCGGGTACTGCGCTTGGCAGTGCCGGATGAAGGCGAAGATGTCTGCCTTCGCTTGGAAGTGAACTCGATGGCTTTTTTTAAAAGGTCATGCTCGATCTTCAAGCGCTCGTAGTCGCGCTTGACCTTACGCAGCTCCTTGAGCTCCGCCGCCACATCTCTATCGATCTGCACACCCTTCGTCATGATCTTCCCCTCGCGCGCTTCTTTGCGCCAACGAGACAACATGAAGGGATGAATGTAAAGCGACTCAGCGACATCCTGCACCGACACGCCACGCAGCTGACTCAGTCGCACTGCTGTGGCCTTGAATCGCTCGCTGTATTTGTACGTCGTTCTGGGTCCTGGTCTTGGCATCGACGACACTCCTGAACTGTTAGTCCAGGGTGTCCACTAAACCGAAGGAGCTATCCCGTCCGCTGCAACCCGTTGTTAGCCGCGCGCGCGCCGGTAGTGCATAGCGACCGCGCCGTTGCGGAGAGGCGTCGCCGTGACCAGCTCGAGCCGTCGCGTGCTGGGCAACCCGCTCTGGTACAGGGTCGGGCCGTGTCCGACGATCCTGGGGTGGACGAGGAACTTGTACTCGTCGATCAGATCAAGCCGGTCCAGCTCGGTCGCGAGCTTGCCGCTACCGAGGAGCACGCCGGCAGGGGTCGCGTCCTTCAGCTCCTGCACGCTCGTGCGCAAGTCGCCGGCGATGTGGTGGCTGTTGGTCCACGGGAAGCCCGTTCGAGTCGACGACACCACATACTTCGGCTTGGCCTCCAGCTTGACCGCCCACTCGCGCATCGCCGGCGGCGCCTCCTCGTCGCCGCGAGCGACCGCAGGCCAGTAGCTCTCCATCATTTCGTAGGTGACTCGGCCCCACAGCATCGCCCCTCCCTCGTCCATGAGGCGAGTGAAGAATGCGTGTGTCTCGTCGTCGGCGATTCCCTCTCGGTGGTCGACGCAACCGTCGAGCGTAACGTTGATGCTGAAGGTCAAGAGTCCCATGGCGACGAAATTACTCCGAGTTGGGCGGACCGCTGGACTGTCACTTGTCGAAGAGTACCTCGCAGCGGCTAACGTCCGCTGCTCACGCGCGTGCGTCTTCGCACGTCGCGTGCAGCACATTGTTGGGCAGCACTTTACGTGAGGAGCAGCGACATGAACACACTGTTCCCGTTCTCGCGGTAGGAACCGAACGGCCCGCAAAGCGTGAACCCTGCGCTGCGGTACAGGGCTTGCGCTGGCAGGAACGCAGGATGGCGACCAGTTTCAAGGTAGAGGACTCGATACGAGCGAGAACAACCAACCTTGATCATGAGGTTCAGGAGCGCTCGACCTGCACCAGCCCTCCGCTGCCCTTTCGGAGTACGCATTGACTTGATCTCGCCCTCAGCTGGGGAGATCTCTTTGAGGGCCGCGCAGCCCAGAAGCAATTCACCGCTCCATGCAGTCCAGAACGTAATATCAGGAGCCCTGAGCTTGCCTGCATCGAAGGCGAAGACCTTGTCGGGTGGCGAGAGCTCGTACATGTTTCGCAGGTGCTCTTCGAGCAGCTCGAGAACCTGAGGTCGAGAAAGATCATCAAGCTCAATGCGCAGCATGCGGAATCGTCTGTGCGGCCCAACGCCAGCGTTCAGCGGCGCGAGTCGTCGAGCGTCCGCTGGAACGCTTTGTTAGAGCGTCTTTTCATAGATAGAAACCGCCTCACCGTCGTATTGGACAACTTCCATGAACCGCCAGCCTTCACGTATGAGCAGGCTATTCGCAGTGCTCGTGCCCGAGTATATGGTCGTGAAGCCGAGATCGCGGGCCACATTTTCGAGGGCTGATACGAGACGCGTGCCGATGCCGTGACGCCGGAATTGCGGAGCCACCATGCCGCCACCGATCCACGGAGTGAGATGCTTGTGTGTGGAGATTGAATCAGCTTTGAGTGCAGCGACACCGCACGGCTCGGTGCCCAGAAACGCCACCACTCCGACCGGCAGTTGACCGCGGTTTGAATAAGCCACGAGGTCTTGGTGTGCGTTTCCCGGGCCAGCAGCGCCGTAGTAGGCGGCCCACTCGCTTTGAAACAACCGCTCCAGAGTAGGCAATGCCTCCGGGTGGTCCACGAGATAACCCACGCGTACGTCGGGGGACATAGGTTGTTTAGCGCTCTAACGATGGAGTTCAGCCGCGACGGCTGAGGAGCGAAGCGACGAGGACGGCGTCGGCTGCAACGACTTCTTAGGCCGCACACGCGCCACCGTATGACCGGAGCGCCGTTCAGTCCAGGAACTTCCAGGTATTGGCTCCATCAAATCTGCGAACTCGAGTCGACCCAATCACGGACGCGTCAAAGTTGCGGAAGTTAACACCCATCCTGTTGCTAACGCGACCGATGGGTTGCCAGTGGGTCACGCAGCCGCAGGTGGCGCATCTACAAAGCGCAAGGCACTTGTCACCCCAAACGTAACGGTCCAGCGCACCTCTGCGAGCAATGATCTTCACCTTGCTCTTATCGTAGTAGCCGAAGATGCCACCGTGGCGACGGCAGATTGAACAGTTGCAGCTGGTGAGTCTCCGTGGCTTGCGCGGAACTTGGATCTTTACAGTCCCGCAATGGCATGAACCTGTGAGCATGGCACTGCCCTCTTTGTGCGGCCTAACGCCGCGGTTCAACCGGAGGGCGTGTTTTCGCGCCCGATCGGTTGCAACCGCTTGTTATGCGACCGCTAAGGAAGAATCTCGATGGGTGTCCCGACATCGACTGCCTTCCAGATTGTGTCCATGTCTTTGTTGCTGACAGCAACGCATCCGTCGGTCCAATTGAACCACTGTGCCACGGGAGCAAGCCAGCCCAAACCGTTCCTTTGGCCATGAATCATGATGGCTCCGCCGGGGTCGACGCCCAGAGCCTTTGCGGATGCTCTGTCTTGCGCGCTTGGGTATGAGATGTGAAGGGCTTTGTAGTAAGCGCTCTTGGAATTCTTTGAATCGAGGACGTAGCGTCCTTCCGGAGTTCGCTCGTCACCTTCTTGGCGCTTGTGCCCCTCGGGCTCGGCACCGAATGCTACTTTGAACGAAGCGATGTCTTTATCGTTCTGCCGAAGATAGAGCCGTGATTCCGATTTCTTGACCACAACCACGTCCGCTTTCTCAGTGGCTGTTGCGACCGCTGCAGCGAAGACGGCGATAGCGGCTGCCGTGACTCGTGTGATCTCACGCATAACGTTAGCGTTCAGCGGCGCGAGCATTGCGAGCGTCCGCTGCAACGATTTGTTAGCGGTGTCCTGGCGCATCGAATGAGCCCCGACCCTCAGGATAGACCTTCTCCCATTCCTTTCCATTCGACTTCCTGACATTCATGTTCTCGACAGTCCCCTCATCGAGACAGCGGGCATTGACGCTAAAGCCGTCTGGATGTGACCGTGGAACATAGAACGATTTGATACCGCACACCGAACAAAAGAGGTGCTTGGCAGTGTGCGTGTTGAAGCTATACGTGCTCAAGGCTTCTTGACCGCTCAAGAGCCGGAAGCGATCGCTCGGCACAGTGAGATGCAAATAGCCTGCTTTACTGCAGATGGAGCAATTGCATTCGGATACTTCAATGCTTGACGGCGCAAAGACTTCGAATCGCACGGTTCCGCAGTGACATCCGCCCGTGTGTCGAATCATGTACTCACCCTCGAGAACGCTAACTAGTATATCGACCGCCTAAGTGCGGTAGTTGGGCGCCGCTGAAGGTCGGTTGGTTGGTCGTTTTCATTATTGGATTCACCGCCTTGTGCACCCTTGTTCTGCGGTTGTCTTGGAAGGATAGACCGCACGAGCTCTCTAGCCCGGCCCGACGATAATCTCGTATAGTCCGAACCGTCAACGGGCGCACGGAAACGCCTTGGTAACGGCCACGGAGCGGCTTATGACAACACACACCGATGAATCGAAGCCTCGCCTCCTGGATGAGGTCAGAGAACTCATTCGAATCCGTCACTACAGCATCCGCACGGAGGCCGCTCAGGCGCGTCCATGCGCTCGCGGCATTCGCACATCCATGTGCAGCACAGGCGCATGTGCAGTGGATACGGCGCTTCATTCTGTTTCACGGCAAACGCCATCCGCGAGAGATGGGCGCACCGGAACTCACGGCCTTTCTCAGCGATCTGGCGATTCGCCGGAATGTCGCAGCGTCGACGCAGAATCAGGCGCTGAACGCGATTCTCTTCCTCTATCGCGACGTGCTGAAGATTACGCTGCCCTGGCTTGATGAGGTGCAGCGAGCGAAGAAGCCGCAACGGCTCCCGGTTGTCCTGACCCGCGATGAAGTCAGAAGCCTGCTCGCGCAGTTGCAGGGGACGACCTGGCTGATGGGCGCATTGATCTACGGCGGCGGCCTGCGTCTGCTCGAATGTTTGCGGCTGCGGGTTAAGGACGTCGACTTCCACTACAAGCAACTGATCATCCGCGATGCAAAGGGGCAGAAAGATCGAGTCACGATTCTCCCGCACAATCTACTCGATCCGCTGCGCACTCACCTGGCTCGGGTGCGCGTTCAGCACGAACGCGACTTGCGCGAAGGCTTTGGCCGCGTGTTTCTGCCCTTCGCACTGGGGAGCAAATATCCCAACGCCGATCGTGAGTGGAGCTGGCAGTACGTCTTTCCGTCCAGCCGGCGTTCGATCGATCCGCGTTCAGGAGCGGAGCGCCGCCATCATGCGCCGGAAGACGCCTTGCAGCGCGCGGTGAAGCAAGCCATCCACAAGACGGGGATTTTCAAGCCAGCGAGCGTGCACACGCTGCGGCATTCGTTCGCGACGCACCTGCTCGAATCGGGTTACGACATCCGCACGGTCGCCGCTCCAGCGCGTCCATGCGCCCGCGGCATTCGCACATCCCTGTGCAGCACAGGAGCTACTAGGTCACAGCGATGTGAAAACCACGATGATCTACACACACGTCCTGAATCGCGGTGGGCGCGGTGTGGTCAGCCCGCTTGATGTGGGGTGATTCGTTGCGAGCGCTGTCGCTTGCCCCCTCACCCCAACCCTCTCCCCAAGGGAGAGGGAATTTCTGTTGGCATGCCCTCACCCCGACCCTTTCTCCAAGGGACATGGAGTCTTGAAGTTGAGCGGAGACGGGCGGGCTCAGGCGTACGCATCGATGAGGCCGAGCTTGACACTCATTCTTACGGAGGTAGTCGTCGTGTCCGGGTCAGACTCATTCAATCCGCCGGCGGCAGGGGTCAAATGTGCAGCCTGTTCCCGCGGCGGCTCGTGAAAGACTCCCGCATCAGCGAGCGACATGCCCTGGGAGGCGAAGAGTTCGCGCAGTCGCGGCAATGCATGTTCGATGGCGGCGCGTGTGTCGGCGTGCGCGGCGCCGAACCACACCGACGCCTGGTCGTCGCGGATCGCGATGCGAATCTCGAGCGGACCGAGATGCTCAGGCGACAAACGCAGGGACGCCGTCTGTTTGCCATGCTCCGCCATCAGCGTGAGGCGCGAGCCGATCTCATCCGCCCACGCCGCGCTGCCGACCGGCGTCTGCACGGGGCGCGAGAGCATCGATGAGTCGCTGTTCATCGCAACGCGCGCCGATTGCGGGCTTTCCGTCAGCCCCTGCGCCGACAACATTCCATCGAATCCGATCTGCGACGCGGCGCTGTCCGCCGGCTGCGCTGCAGTCAGATCCGAGGTCGCTAGCGAATCCACGGCGAGCATCGCAACGCGCGCCGCCGCTGGCTCTCGCGAGAGCTGCAATTCCAGAGCCATGTCCGTGGCGGCGGCTTTCAGTGGAACGGCCGCATCCGTCGGCACGACCGGCAATGATATCGGCAACGCGCCAAGTACATCGACGGTCGCGACAAGCTGTTCCTCGACGTCCGTCGTTTCGTCCGCGGCGGATTTCAACCCGGACGTTGGCGCGACGGCAGCCGCAGCCGCTGCGGGTCCATACCCGCTCTGACTATTCACAAGTCACCTGTCACTGCTCACTTCTTCCAACCGCAAACTTCCGACGCCGCGGTTTCATTGAGCATTTCGAACTTGCGGAGCTTCTCCACCAGGGTCGTCCGGCGCAGCTTCAGCAATCGGGCTGCATGCGCCACGGTGCCGCCGGCGCGGTTCAGCGCCTGGTGAATGAGATTGCGCTCGATCGTGAACAGGTGATCGCGCAGGTCGAGGCCGTCAGGCGGCAACTGGGCGAGCGCTTCCGCGGAATCGCCCTGGGACAGCATCGACAGGAGCGAGCGGCCTTCAAGCTCCGCGAGCTCGTTGTCGGCGTCCGCCGGATCCAGCGCGCAGATCTCCACGACTTCCGGCGCCGCGGTGAGATCCAACCCCTCGAGGAGTTCGGCGGGGCGGTATTTCGCGGGAAGATCGGCGATGTCGATGCGGCGATTCGGATGGAGAATCGACAAGCGCTCGATGAGATTGCCGAGCTCCCGCACGTTGCCCGGCCACGAATAGCGGTTCAGCACCTGGTACGTGCGCTGCGTCAGCTCTACGCGGCTGCGGCCCTGCAAGACGTTGCGCTCGGCGAAGTCGCGCACCAGCAGCGGCAGGTCCTCGATGCGCGAACGCAGCGAGGGCATCTCGATCGGGAAGACGTTGAGGCGGTAGAAGAGATCCTCGCGGAAGGCGCCGCGCGCAATCGCCTGCTCGAGGTTGCGATGCGTGGCCGCGATGATGCGCACGTTGCAGCGGATCGGCGCGTGATTGCCGACGCGCTCGAACACGCGTTCCTGCAGAACGCGGAGCAGTTTGACCTGCATCGCCAGACTCATGTCGCCGATCTCATCCAGAAAGAGAGTGCCGCCTTCGGCGATCTCGAAGCGGCCCTTGCGAGCGGCGATAGCGCCGGTGAAGGCGCCCTTCTCGTGTCCGAACAGCTCGCTTTCCAGCAACTCGGCTGGAATCGCCCCGCAGTTGATCGCAACGAACGGACGTTGGCGACGGGGGCTCGCATCGTGCACGGCTCGCGCGACGAGCTCCTTGCCAGTGCCGGATTCGCCGAGAATCAGCACGCTGGAATCGTGAGCGGCGACCTGGCGAATCAGCTTCGTCACGTCGCGAATGGCGGATGAGGCCCCGGTCGGCATGCAGATGTCCCGGACGGCTTCGTGCGTCGCCTGCGGCGGGACGCGCAATGCGGCGGCGAGCGCTGTGTCCCTGAACGGAAACGCGAGTCGACGGACCCGGTTGGCGCCGATCGCTGCGATGAGTTGATCGGCCGACGCCGCCGAGCCGTAGGCGACGACCGGGACGTCGCCGAGCTGCTCGCGCAGCGCCGCGCCGATCTCAACCCAGTCGCAGTCGCCGAGCTCCCCGATCAGCAGCGCCGGCGGCGTATTCGGCGCCTGGATGACGGCGCGCATCAGGGCGCCGTGATCGATGAGCAACGGTTCCAGATCGAGCATTCGCAGGATGTCGGCAACCTTCTCCGCGCGGTCCGGGTCGCAGTCGTAAACGACTGCACGCTGCACGGTGAGAATGCGCATTCTTGCGGTTTCGCTCAGATTCATTTCGCCCGACCTTTCGTGATCCGGACGGCGGGACGTGAAGATGTGTCTTGCGACTCCCAGATCCCTCGACACGCCGCACCGTTTTTTTCCTGCTGCGGACGATTCTGTACGTGCGACGGACGCGCTCTATAGGATGCACCCTGAACGCCGTGCGCGCGTGAACTGCTGCCAAATTTCTGGCGCGCAGTTAGGGGAGGCGCTGAGCGCGCGCTAATGGAAGAAGCGAACCAATTTGCGAAGGCGCGTAGAAACCCGCAACGATTGCGTTATGCAGCGTGCGAAAGCCGATGTGATGCGCGCACGGTCGAACTCAGAAAGCGGTTAGCGGTTACTCGGAGGCGCGTTCGCGACCTGATCTGCACCTACCGCCAGCAGCTATTCGAGCGAAAAAAAACACGCCGCGCTCTTATCTCACCGACCGCTAACCGTGACCGATAGGGAATCCCGCGGGCGTGGGTCCCGCGGGGTTAACCGCTTAGGGATCCGGGCTAGAGCCTATCCCTTCTTCGGCTGCCTCACTCCGGCGACCTGGCGGCGGTGCTTGCGGAACGCGAGCTTCTCCAACAGATCGCAAATGTGCTCGCCGGGCGCGACGAACCGCACTTTCACCCGGCCGTCCGGCATGACGGAGGCAATGCGTCCGAACAGGCGGAGCGGCTCGGCGATGCAATCGCGCAGATAGACTTCGACAGGCTTGATCACAGTGTAGTTTGCGGAGGCGCTTGCGCTGTATTCGAGCTGCGCCAGTCCATTGTCGTCGCCGCTCGACGCCACCTCGATGGTGTTCGCGGCGCCGGTCGTGGACGACGACAGCAAGAGGCTGCTGCCGTTCGAGCCGTTCACGAGCGTAGCCCCGTCTGCAGCTTGCTTGCCGCAGGCCTGCCTGCACGCGAAAGCGGGCTGACCTTTCGGATTTGTACGCACCTCACAGTTTTGATCACCGCAGACGACCGATCATGAGACCGGCGCGGTCATGGCATCGCCTTTGCTCCTTCCATCGGACCGTCAATGCGACGACGACTTACGGCGATCACAGTGAAGAGATGCGGTTCACATCTGATCCTCGCGGCTTGTCTGCTGTTCAGCAGCGTTGCGACTGCGACGACGCAGCCGCTTGATGCGATTCAGTCAGCGGCCGAGGAATTCGTTCGTGCGCATCTGCCGGCCGGCGGCTCGAAACACTACGTGAATGCGTCGCGCCTGGATCCGCGCCTGCGGCTCAACGTATGCGATGCGCCGCTCGAAACGTTCTCGCAGAACGCGGCGCCGACCGGGGCGCGCATGACGGTAGGCGTGCGCTGTTCTGCGGCGACGTCGTGGACCTTAT
This sequence comes from uncultured Gammaproteobacteria bacterium, assembly GCA_963723505.1. GTDB lineage: Bacteria > Pseudomonadota > Gammaproteobacteria > Steroidobacterales > Steroidobacteraceae > Steroidobacter. The sequence goes on along the minus strand of CAVRQU010000001.1, from coordinate 342,870 downwards.
ATGTGCCCGTGTCCATAGAGGTGGAAGTACCGGTGCTGGTCCTGCGCCGCGCGCTGGCGCGACGCGCGCGCGTGGCGCCGACGGACGTCGAACCGCAGATCCGTCGACTTCCTGGCTCGGCCGCGCATTTCGTCAGTGACGTCGCGAGTCTGCAGGGCCACCGATTGAAGCGATCACTGGCCGCAGGCACGGCGATCACGGTCGACGTCCTTGCGCCCGACATCCTCGTGCGGCGCGGACAGCAGGTGACGTTGATCGCCGCCAACGGTTTGGTGGAGATTCGCGCACAGGGGCAGGCGCTATGCGACGGCGCTGAAACCGAGCGCGTGCGCGTTCAGAACGTGACGTCGCTCAAAGTTGTTGATCGCGTGGTGGAAAGCGTTGTGCGCGTAGGCCTGTGAAGATGCGCACCGATGTCACCGCCGGATTGTTGACGCTCGGGTAGATCCCGGTGCATCGGCTGGAGGCTGGAGGAAGAGTCGGAATCGCCTTTTCTACCCCCAGTCCCCAGTCCCCAGTCTCCAGATCTCAGCCATCCAGCCATCCAGTTTGACGTATTCCTCCCCCATCCACTCCGTTTGCGAGTTCGCACTAGCCGCCTCTTAAGGCCGAGACCGACCCGGGTGCTAAAGTTGTCAGAATCGCGGCCGTTACAGCAACCGTGGATGTATGGAGATCTGGACGTGACCACAAAAATCAGTGGCTATCACAACCGGCCTGTTCTGGTAGGCGCCGATAAATCGGTGTCCCGTACGCGCGATGCGGCCGCGAGTCCCGTCGGCAAGACGGCCTCGGGTAGTCCGGTCCACATCACGGATCAGGCCCGTCAGCTCGCAGCGCTCGAACAGGCAGTGCAGAACGCGCCGATCGTCAACGAAGCTCGCGTCGCAGCGGTTCGCTCCGCGATCGAGGAAGGCCGATACGAGGTCGAGCCGGAGCGTATCGCCGACAAGATGTTGCGCATGGACCGGGACCTGCGCGCTGCGGAGAAGTAACGCTTGGATCCCAACGTCTGCCGCGAGCATCTCGAAAGGCTGCTCGCCGAAGAAGTGAACGCTCTTGCACGCCTCGCGACCCTGCTCGATCGCGAGCACGAAATCCTGCTGGCGAACGACGTCGAGGAACTCGACAACGCCGGCGAGGCCCGGCAGGCCTGCGTCGGCGAGCTGGTGCGCATCGATGATGAACGCCGCTCGCTCTGCCGCATGATGAACATTCCGGCGGACGCCGCCGGACTGGATCGCTTGCTGACCTGGTGCGATCCGTCGCACAACCTGAAGCGTCGCTGGGCGTCGTGCGCAGAGCGTGCGGAGAGCTGCCGCCAGCGCAACGATCGCAACGGCGCCCTCGTCAGTGCACGGTTGAAGAGGGTCGAAGGCTTGCTCGATGTGGTGACCGGCCGTGCAAATCAGCCCAAGGTCTATGGACGCCAGGGCGCATTCGAAATGTCCCCTCGGGCGGCTCGCGTACTAGCGAAGGTCTAGTGAAGCCCTGACTTAGATCCGGGATCCTGGATCAGAAGAAGAGCCGCGAAGGACCGCAAAAAAGAGCGGGAATGTCCGAGGCGATTGCTCTCCTGTCGCCTGCATGGGTGTGCAGCTTCGTTCGCGCGTGACTTTTTCGTACTCTCTTTTTTTCTTGCGGTCTTTAGCCGCTACACCTCCTTCCTCGCTCTCCCTCTTTCTGCAATTCGACGGGCCGCCTCGCTCAACAGCGCCTTCGCCACGTAGTCGCGCTGTGCGGCGGGAATGTCCCGCAGCGCCGCCTGAATCCGCTGCAACACGGCCCGGAGCTGCGCGACCTCTATGTCGCTGTCGCCGGTGACGATGCGCGTGAGACCACGACCGGATGCAACGCCGTGCATGTTCGCTTCCTTCAGAACCGCCGGGGCAGAGTTTGCGTAGTCAGCGACAACGCTTCGGAGCGATCGCAAGAGCGTTTACAGCGATGGCCGCCGCGGCGATGAGCGCGCTGAGCAGCAACCAGGCAAACGAACCTGAGGCGACGCCGTAAACGTCGATCCAGCCGCGCCATGCGATCAACGCGGTCAGCGCAGCGGTCGTCCTGGTGGGAAATGCAGGCAGCGGATCTTCGAGCCAACGTTGCGTCGGCGACGCCAGGTACGCCAGCGCGACCGAAGCTGCGGTCGCAACGATCGCCAGAATCAACACGAATTGTTCTGCAGCCACGCTCCACCTCCTCGCCCCGCCGGGCGATCCCACGACCGTCGCTGGCGGTCGAAAAGTTGCGGTGCTGGCTGCGAGCCGCGCCGAACGGAAGTCGGCGGCGCGCTGGCTGGCGGTTTACTTCGTCAGAATCAGCTTGTTGCTATGAGTCAGCCGTAGTCGGTAAAACGCGCCGCCGTGTTCGATCAGGATCTCGCGCGATCGCCCAAACAGTTCTTCGGAACGAAGCAAGGGAAGCGACGGTCCGCGAGCGGTGGGTTCAGCGGAGGACGAGCAATCCTCTGCGCGCGGCGAAGGCGCTTTGGAGAACACGGGCGTCATGGACGCAAATGATAATGGTTCTCAACTACAAAGCAAGGACGCCGGGATACATATATATGCGCCGGACGGCCGGCTAACTGGCCAACCGGTAAGTCGGCCGCTCGCTGACTGAATAGGTCGCGGTGACGTGGGCGTCTGCCCTACTTCCGGCCAAATTAGCCAGGTTAGCCAACGAGCCAGTTGGCCAATCAAGGCAGCGCGCCCATCCCCTTCAGCGCGTCTTCAATGACTTGCGCATTCCTCGAGCTCACCGCCTCACCCTGTTGTTCAATCTCGCTGGCGTGGGCGAATAGCGGCATGAAGAGTCCCAGCTTGTCCACAGGTCCTTTCAGGGTCACCTCGCCCTTTGCGGCGAAAGGTTGCGCTCCAACGATCGCGGACCTCGTCCCAGAACTGCTTGCGTGCGTTCGTAGTAGCGATCGGCTGCCGCGAAGTCCTGATCGCGAATGCGCTCGTAGCGCGCAACGCCGTATTCGCGCGCGAGATACGGGACGCGCTCGGTCGCTTCACGCGCGGCGGTCAGCACCGTCTTCAGATTGTTCTCTTCCTGAATCCAACCAGTGGAGCGATGGTGTGGCGGTTCGTACCGACCAGGACCTGATAGTCGTCGCGCACGCTCCATTCGCGACGCGGCAACGGCCGCCACGTGTCGCCGCTCAGCCAGGTGGAGAAGCTCGGCGTGTGCCGCCAGCGACCCGTGCCCGCGTAGCGCGGCGACTCATCGACCTGATACACGCGTCTGCGACCACGCGCCCTCGGCCTCCGCGCGCATCGAGTTTGCGACGACGCCAGCGATCGCGGCCCTGGTACTCGACGATGTGCGTCGGCTCGTAACGCCAGTCCTGGCGCCAGTGTTTCGTCACCATCGGCTCGCTGACCGAGCCGTCCTCCTGGATGACGCGCATTTCGAGAATGTGGACCAGGCTGATCGACTTACCGTCGTCGTGGTCGACGTAGATCTTCTCCGTGCCCCACGACTGGTACGGCGCTTTCGGCTCGTCCTGCGCGGTGAATTGCGCGACTTCGAGAAAATCGAACGTGACGCGATACTCGCCCGCCATGGCCAGGATCGCACGCCGGTCGCGCTCGAGATCTGACAGACCAGGCGCCTGCAACGCCTTCCACGCTTCCGACGCTTCGCGATCCAGCGTGACCGCCGGCCCTTTGGTCGTGCCGCCGCGCGGCTTGCAAGGCGCCGCTTCCGAGCGGCCACGAGAACGTGTAGCGCGGCGCGGCGTCCTTCATAGGCGCCGAGTAGTCGTCGGCGGCGCAGGCGAAACCGCTGGCGACGGACAACATCACGAACACAGCGCTGAACCACCCTCTCATATAAGCGCTGGATATTGCCGACGCCGATGGGCGCACACAAGGAGAACGAAGATGAGCGCATGGAGCCGCGAAAGACCACAAAAAGGAATGAAGGAATGACAACTGCACAGAGGATGGAATTCGTCCTCGGCGAGCGCCCGAGTGAACCGAATGTTGCGTGGGCTCTACATCCGCTCGCGTCTTTATCTTTTTTGCGGTCTTTCGCGGCTCTGCTGCTATCGGCTTCGCTTCAGCATTCCGGATGATTGACCGCAAGTCCGCCGAGCGAAGTCTCCTTGTACATATCGCGCATGTCGGCGCCGGTGCGACGCATGGTCTCGATCACGCGATCGAGCGTCACATGATGCGTACCGTCGCCCATCAACGCGAGGCGCGCGGCGTCGATCGCTTTCACCGCGCCCATGACGTTGCGTTCGATGCAGGGAATCTGCACGAGGCCGCGAATCGGATCGCAAGTGAGCCCGAGGTTGTGCTCCATGCCGATTTCCGCGGCGTTCTCTATCTGCTCGTTCGTTCCGCCCTGCGCCGCCGCGAGGCCTGCGGCAGCCATCGAACAGGCAACGCCGATCTCGCCCTGACAGCCCACTTCGGCGGCGGAGATGCTGGCATTGCGTTTGTAGAGTGAACCGACGGCGGCGGCCGTAAGCAGGAAAGTGTGACGACCTTCGCGCGTTCCGTTGCAATATCGATCGTAGTAGCGCAGCACCGCCGGGACGACGCCGGCGGCGCCGTTCGTCGGCGCGGTGACGACTTTGCCGCCGGCTGCGTTCTCCTCGTTGACGGCAAGCGCCCAGGCGTTGATCCAGTCCATGGCGACCAGCGGATCGGATTGATTGCTGCGCTCGCGCTCCTCCAGCGCCGCGCGCAATTTCGCAGCGCGACGCTTGACCTTCAGACCGCCGGGCAACACGCCTTCCTGGTGCAGGCCGCGATCGATGCACGCGCTCATCGCCGACCAGATTCGATCCAGCCCTGCGCGAACGTCTTCCTCCGAACGTACCGTGCACTCGTTGCGCAACATGAGCGTCGGCGATTTGCAGCCCGTTTCGCTCGGAAATCTCCAAGCAATTCGGCGGCGTCCGAGAACGGAAAAGGGACTGCGGCGACGCGGCGTCGGACGCATCGCCGGGCGCGTTCGCCTCCGCTTCGGTCACGACGAATCCACCGCCGACGGAATAGAACGTCGCTCGATGCACCGTCGCCTCCTGTGCGTCGTACGCAAACAGCGTCAGTGCATTCGGATGAAACGGCAGGCTTTCGCTGTAGCGCCATTCAATGTCGCGCCCCGCGTCAAACTCTATCCGATGCGTCGCCGCCGAGCTGCAAGCGCGATCCGCCTCGACGTGTTCGATCAGCTTGGCGGCGGCGTCCGGATCGACTTCAGCCGGCAGCAAGCCCGGCCAGTCCGAGGATCACCGCCGTGTCGGTTGCGTGGCCCTTGCCCGTGAGCGCGAGCGAGCCATACAGAGTCGACGCTGACGCGCGACAACCGCCGCCAGCAGCCCGCTCGCCTCGAGCTCACGTGCGAACCGATGGGCGGCCGTCATCGGCCCCATCGTGTGCGAGCTGGACGGCCCGATGCCGATTTTGAAGAGGTCGAAAACGCTGACTGTGGAGATCGTCAAAGGGAACTCCGTAGCTGCCGGGACGCTGTCATTCGCTCAAGCCACGATGATAGACGGCTGAGACGATTTCCGACACGCAAGCGCGCGCAGCCCGCCCCGGCTGGATTTCCTGACAAAGACCGCTTCAGCAGGCGGCGAGCGCCGCCGCGCATTCATCAGCAGTCATTCTCACTATGGCGCTTGTGCGCCGAGACTCAAGACGCACGGCGCGCCCCACCCGGATCATGTCATCAGAAAAGCCACCCCAGGTGGTCCGGATACGCCGCGCGCTGATCCAGATACTTCAGACCTTTCACACAGCGCACGATCCACCAGATGGCCAGCACGAGGAACAACGGGAAGCCGATCAGGATCAGGCACAGAACGCCGCTGATGACGGCGTAGAGCAGCGCCATCCAGAACGTGCGGATCTGCAGTTCGTAGTGCGTCTTGAGCCAGTCAGGCGCGTCGTCCTTGTAAACGTAGGCCATCACGACGCCGACGATGGCCGTGACGCCCCCGCGACCAGGCCGATCAGGTACAGGACGTAGATAACCTTCGCCATGTTCGTGTCGACAGCCTGGCGTTCAGTGATCGCTTCGTTCATTGCGCTCTCCGGTTTTTCTTTCGCGACGGACGGCGGCCGTCAATGCTCCCCGCAACGACATTGTCATGTGTGACCGCATCGGTCTCAACCACCCTGACCGGCAAGTCACCGCCGTTGGCCGCCCTTGATCGTCTGCATAGGATCTCTCCGGGAACTCATCGGATCCGCTGACCCCTGTCTTTCTACCGTCAGCATCGTTGAATGCTCAGGGTCGTTGATGTGTGCAGAGCTCCTGACCTGATGGGTTTCCGGCGCAGGGGCGCGGGCGCCAACGGACGATGCTCGCCTGCCCTGGCGCCTCGCTCACTGGCGCCGTCGAGCCGGACCACTCATGCCGTGCTGGCATCGATGTTATGCCGCAGCCGTCGATGATGAATGCACGCTGAAGTTCCAGACTTCAAATACGTCGAAGCCGGGATGAATTGTGATGCTTGCTGCGGCTCGCAGCGTGATCGCACTTGTCGTCAGCAATCTGCTGCTGATTGTGATGTTGAGCGCGCTCGCGAGCGACAGGGCAAGGGACATCGCCGCGCGTCGCCGGATGACGACGCAATTGGCGCGGAACCCGACGCGTTCCGATGCAGTCGTAAGCAAAGACGAACGTGGAGATGCAGTCATGAAACTGTCTGGCAAGGTGCTCCGTCCACCTGTTTCCCTGAAGACCGCGTTGCCCGAGGCTGCGCGCGCGCTCGAAGAAGCATGGCGGCGACGGAGGCAGGAATTGTCGGGGTGGCAGCCGTCCGGCGGGTGGTTAGTTGATCCCCGCGAAGTACGGCGAACACATCGATGAGGAGTTGACCGTTCCCAGTTGTCCGTTGACCGACAGACAACGAGCTGATGCTCTGACGCACAACGGCTAACGCACCACTGTCACCCGACGGGCGCCACATCGAACGACGCCTCAACGTCGCGGGCCCAGGACAACAACCCGCCCTCCAGATGCGCAAGGCCCCGACGGCCCGCGCGGGCTGCAATTGCCGCAGCCGTGAGGCTTCGCGCCCCGCTGCGGCAGATGAACACCACGGTTTCGGCTCTGCGGCAAATCGGCGAGCCGCTGTTGAAGCTGCCCGACGGGAATATTGACTGCGCCCGGCAGGTGCGCGATTGAATATTCCTGCGGTTCGCGCACATCGACGATCCTGACATCGCCTCCCGACAGCAGCGCCTTCAGGTCAAGGGCGGACAGACGCTTCACATCGGCGAGCGCTTCGGCGCTGCATGACTCCGCAAGATCCTGGGGCGCAGTGATCGTGGGTCGATCGCCGCACACCGCACATTCGCTGCGACGCTTGAAGCGGAATTCCTCAAAACGCATCGCGAGCGCGTCGTACGTGAGCAGGCGGCCGATCAACAACTCGCCTGTCCCGACGATCAGCTTGATCGCCTCCGTCGCCTGAATCGCTCCCATGACGCCCGGCAGAACGCCAAGCACGCCCGCTTCGGCGCAGTTGGGCACGAGGCCGTCGGCGGGCGGTTCAGGAAAGAGGCACCGATAACACGGCCCCAGGCCGGGAACATAGGTCATCGCCTGCCCTTCAAAGCGATGAATCGCAGCAGAGACGAGAGGCTTGCGCAGCAGGACGCAAGCGTCGTTCGAGAGGTAGCGCGTCGCGAAGCGATCCGTGCCGTCGAGCACGACATCGTACCGGTCGAAAATCTCGCGCACGTTGGCGGCGCGCAGCTCTATCGGATGAGCAATCAGTTCGATCTGCGGATTCAGCGCACGCAAGCGCTGCGCGGCGATCTCTGCTTTGGGACGACCAACGCTGTCGGCGTCATAGAGGATCTGACGCTGCAGATTGGAAACATCCACGCGATCGTTGTCGACCACTCCCAGCCGGCCGACGCCTGAAGCGGCGAGATACAACGCGGAGGGCGAGCCAAGGCCCCCGGCGCCGATCACGAGCACACGCGCCGCCTTGAGTTTCTCCTGACCCTCGACGCCGATCTCACGCAACGCGAGATGACGACTGTAGCGGGCGAGATCGGCGGGAGTGAGGGACATGGCTCGGAAGTGGATAGCGGTTAGCGGTTAGCTCGGAACCTGAAGACTGCGGCACAGACTAACCGCCGCTCAGTGCGCAAATCAAATGTACTTCGTCCCCAGTCCCTCACGGATCGCGATACCCTTCGCCTCCGTTGTGTTCACGAACAGGCGAATGTGACGCCGGATCCTGTCCTGCTCATCGATCATGCGAAAGCGCATTCCCGGATAGCGTCGCTCCAGATCGGCAAGCACTTCGCGGACCGTGTCCCCGTTTGCGCTGACACTTGATTCTCCCTCAGTATAGGAGCGCAGGGGACTCGCAATTCGTACCGTGCACGCCATTGAGCTTCTGACTGCAACCGCTAACCGTGACCGAAGGGAATCCCGTGGGCGAGGGCCCCGCGGGGCTAACCGCTGGAGTTGGCGACGCTCACACCATAGATCTCCGGCAGATGCCGCGCGATGCAGTTCCATGACTCACCGGCGTTCGCGCTCGCCCACACTTCGCCTGACGTCGTGCCGAAGTACAAGCCGAGACTTTCCTCGGCGTCGGCGCACATCGCCTGCCTGAGCACGGTGAACCAGGCCTGCGAACGCGGCAGACCCGCGTCGCTGACGCCGCCACGATTCGCCGCCATCCGTAGTCATGAAGACCGCAGGCTTGCCGTCGATCGACGTTCGCGGCCAGACCTCCGTACCGTCCATCGGGAACACCCACGCGACGTCAGGGTGCTCCGGGTGCACGACGACTGGAAAGCCGATGTCGCCGATCGTTTTCGGCATGTTCTCGCCGACGCGCGTCCAGCGGCGTGAAGGTCGGTCGAGCCGATAGATGCCGCAATGGTTCTGCTGATACAACCGATCAGGTTGTCGAGGGTGCATGACGACGCAATGCGGATCGTGACCGAACACCGGGTATGGATCCGGGAGAAAGTTGGCCTCGCAGCCTTCATTCAGAGGCGCCCAGTCCTTGCCGCCGTCGGTGGACTCGAACACGCCGCCGCTCGAAATGCCGATGTACAGATGCCGGGCGTCGCGCGGATCGATCAGGATCGAATGCATCAGCTCGCCGTCCGGCGTACTTTGCGCTCCCGGCGCCCACTGCGGGCGCATCGCGTGATCGTTGAATCCTGCAACAGGCGACCAACTGACGCCGGCGTCCTCCGACCGAAACAGACCCGCAGGCGACGTCCCGGCATACCAGACGCCCGGCTCACTTGCATGCCCGGGCGTCAGCCAGAATACGCGTTCAACAGCGCGCGCGGACTCGCCCTCTTCACTCTTCCGAAACGCCGGCGGCTGCGCCGCCTCCTTCCATTGACGACCTCGATCAGTCGATCTGAATACAGTAGGACCGAGGTGTCCGGTCTTCGCCGCCATCAGCATGACGTCAGGTGCGCGCGGGTCCTGCACGATGTGATGAATGACGTGGCCGAGAAACTGCGGGCCCGACAACTCCCACGATGAACGAGCCGCGTTCGACTGCAGCGAGAAAGCGCCTTTGCGCGTTGCAATCCAGAGTGTGTTCATCAAACGCGACCTGCCGATCGGGAACGAGCGTCTATGGTAGCGCGCGGCAGAAGCCAGGGAAGCTACTGGGCGCGAGCTGCAGGCCAGAACGAAAAATCGGGACTCAAGGAAGAGGAAAGCAAGTGTGGAGGGCTCACTGGGTCGCTCAGAAATCGGTCGTAGCGCGAAGTGGCGGGCGTGCACGCCTGACAGGGCGGTGCGTTTACTGACCCTCTGCTGCGAATTGCGCCGCGGATGCAAGGCGGCGCGTGATGAAGGCGATCGGCAACCCCACGCACGCCATGTGCACGAGGACGCCCTGAAGAACTGCGGCGGGGGTCGACGCCACGCTGCCGGGGAAAGCGGACGCGGGGACCACGACGAAGCTCATGACGAGATAGACGGCCGCGCCGTACGCGGGCCCGGTCCAGAGCCAGTGCTTCATCAGGCCCGGCAGCCAGCGACTCGCGAAATAGAAAGCGCAAACGACCACGCCCATGATCAGAAAGTGCGTCAGAAATCCGAGCGTGACTACGGACGCGCCGCCGCGAAACGCCTCGCGGCCGAGCCAGCCTGCAGCGACGCCCTTCACGGCCTGCAACGCCGGAATGCCGCGCAACTGCACGCTGATCATCGCCGCCGAGATGTCGAACACGCCCGCAATCAGCGTTCCCCACAGCAACGTGCGCACGAATGCGCCGCCCGGCTGCGGGTCAGCGAGCAGTTGGTCAGTCAACGTTTCCGGGCCGGTCATTGCACGCTCCGCCGAGTGAGTGTTGCGAAATAGTTAAGACATGGCCGTGCAAACCCTGCGCGCTCAAACAGACGCACCGCGACCTGATTGGACAACGAACGCCCGACGACCCCCGCGCCGTGGCTAGACTTCGCTGCACGTTCAGCTGATCAGAGCACGATCGGACGGCGCCGCAGAGCCGTGCGGCGCTGCGCTGGCTCGCTTTCGTTGTATTCTCGGTACAGGTTGAACGCAGTGGCCGGAGCGTTCCGTATGGCGACCAATCCAATGCAGATTTCCCCCAGCAGCGACCTGTCGAGACCCGACCTGCACACGCTGAGTGCGAGCGTCAAGATGTTCCAGGCGGGCCTGAAGGAGATGGACGCCCTGCCCTACGTGATCGTGTGCATGCACCTCGGCCCTTCCGTTGAAGTGTCCTGCATCCGGGGAGGCAAGGTGCGCCATGGCCGTGAAGTCGCGGGCGATCTCGACATCATTCCCGCGCACACGCCCTCGGCCTGGGAAATGAAGCAACCCGGCTCCACATTGATCATGCGCGTACCCGATTCACTGCTGCGCTCCGTCGCGGCCGATCTCGATCTCAATCCCGCCTATGTCGGCGTCGCGGATCGCTTCCAGTTGCGCGATCCGGTTATCGAACATCTCGGCTGGGCGCTGAAAGCGGAAATCGAATCCGGCGGCGCCACTGGCGCGCTGTTCCGCGACAGCATCGGCACGGCTCTCGCCGCCCGCCTGCTCCAGCGGCACAACTGTCGCTCGCTCCCTATGCGCGAAGTGCAGGGCGGCATGAGCGCCGCAAAATTGAAGCAGATCGTCACGTATATCGAGGACAATCTCGAAAGCGAGCTGTCGCTCGCCGAGATTGCGGCGGTCGCAAGCGTCAGCGTCTCGCATCTGAAGACGCTGTTCAGGCAATCGACCGGCACGCCCGTGCATCAGTATGTATTGCGCCGCAGGGTCGAGCGCGCCAAGGCCCTCCTGCAGGACCGCAGCCTCTCGATTGCGCAGATCGCATTCGCAACGGGCTTCGCCCACCAGAGCCATCTGGCCCGCCACATGCGCAGGATCTGCGGCACCACGCCGGCGGCGGCGCGCAAAGAGCTCACGGAACGCTGAGCGGCGAAAGCCGCTGTTGGTGAGTTGTGAATCGTGAGTCGTGAGTCGAAAATCCGGCTAGCGTTTTTCGGGTGGACGCGGGGTTGCGCCTGCTCGCCGTCGGTCCACTCACAACTCACGACTCACGACTCACGACCTCATGGCGAAACGCCCCTCCATCTCCCGCCGCACGGTGCTCGCCACCCTGGCGGCCGCCGCCGGCGGCGCGGCGGTTGAAGGCGTCACGACCGAGGCCACGGCGGAAAGAAACTCGACGACCGGTCCTGCGATTCACTCTTCGCGCGCGGACGTGATCGTCGTCGGCGCCGGCGTCTTCGGCGCGTGGACCGCCTGGCATCTGCGCAAGCTCGGGCGAAAAGTCCTGTTGCTCGACGCGTGGGGCGCGGCGCATGCGCGCGCGTCCTCCGGCGGGGAATCGCGCATGACGCGGACGGCGTACGGCCGCGACGAGATCTACACGCGCTTTTCGTGGGACTCGCTCGAAGACTGGCGCTGGCTATCGTCGCGCGCGTCGCCGCCGATCTTCCATCCTCTCGGCGTCCTGTTCTTCTTTCCACGCGTCGAACCGTATGTCGCAGACTCCATCGAAGTGCACAAGCGGCTCGGGTTTCCGCTCGAGACGCTCGATCGCGCAGCGCTGGCGAAGCGATTTCCGCAGATGGTCTGGGATGGCGTGGAGATCGGTCTGTATGAGTCTGACCACGGCGCCCTGATGGCGCGCCGCGCCGTACAAACGCTCGTGCAGGAATTCGTAGCGGCGGGCGGTGAATACCAGCAGGCCGCGGTGTCGCCGCCGCAGGCGGCCGGCGCGCTCGAATACGTGACGACGCAAAGCGGCGAAACGCTGGCTGCAGAGCAATTCGTCTTTGCGTGCGGACCGTGGCTGCCCAAGGTCTTTCCCGAGGAGCTCGGCGGGCGGATCTTTCCGACGCGCCAGGAGGTGTTCTTCTTTGCTCCTGCAGCCGGCGATACGAGTTTCGGCCCTGGACGACTGCCGGTTTGGGCGGACTTCAATGAGGGCGATATCTACTACGGTTTTCCGGATCTGGAAGCGCGCGGCGTCAAGATCGGGCACGACCGCCATGGTCCGCCGATCGATCCCGACGTCGGCGACCGCGAGCCGTCGGCCAGCGCGCTCGCCGACGTTCGCGCCTTCATGCAACGACGCTTTCCAGCGCTCGCCGGGCGGCCGCTGGTCGAGGCGCGCGTATGCCAGTACGAAAACAGTTCGAACGGCGATCTGCTGATCGATCGGCATCCGCACTGGAGCAATGTGATGCTGGTCGGCGCGGGGTCAGGGCACGGATTCAAGCACGGTCCCGCTGTGGGTCGGTACGTTGCGCACCTGATGAGCGGCCAGAACGTCAAGGTCGAGCCGCGCTTCAGTCTGCAAAGCAAGGCGAAGAAGCAGCATCGGGATGTGCACTGAAGAAAGCGGTTAGCGGTTAGCCGTTAGCGGTTGGTTCGGAACAGCGCCGCTCGCCGAAGATTTCTGGCATGTCGCGAGCCTTCATCAGGTTGGCGAGGGCGGACGAAGGCGTTCGTTCTAACCGCTAACCGCCAACCGTGACCGACAGGGAATCCCGGGGCTTGGGTCCCGCGGGGCTAACCGCTTTCTTCAGGTAGAAACGAACCGCGCGTTCGCGCGATCCTTCCGGACCTGATCGCCGCGAAACACCTGCCCGCTCATCGCGATATAGACCCCGTGCGGAAGTGTTTGCACGGCCGCGAATGCCATGCCGAGATTGAACGACGCGTCGCTCTCGTGGAACCGTGCGGGCGCAAGCGCGCCGGTCAACACGATCGTCTTGCCGCTGATCGACGCCAGCGCTTTTGCAGATTCGGTCATCGTGTCCGTTCCGTGAGTGACGACCACGCGGACCGCCTCCAGGCCTGCGACCTGGTCGCGCAGCCGCACACGGTCTTCATCCGTGAGCTCCAGACTGTCCTTGCGCAACAGCTCGATGACCTGAAAGGGATGCGCCACGTGTGCGACATGAAGCAGGCGTGAGACCGCCGGCTCCCCCACCTGAAACGTGCTGAGGGCGTCGAAATAGACCTTGTCGATCGTACCGCCGGTGGTGACGACGACGATGGGTTCGGGGTCTTTGTTCATTGCGTCATTCTAGAGGAAGCGGTTAGCCCCGCGGGACCCAAGCCCCGGGATTCCCTGTCGGTCACGGTTGGCGGTTAGCGCTGGGTCGGAGCGAACTGGCGGACGTGCGGACGATCAACCGGAGCGCGCGCCGCGCTCTCCGCCCTTGGGTACGCAGAGGCATGCGGGGCGCGTTCTGAACTAACCTAACCCTAACCGCTAACCGCCAACCGCTTCCTTCATCCGTTTTCACGCTGCTTTCACGCGCGCCCGTACAAGACCTTAACGCGCTGCAGCTACTTTACCGTCCGCGTGAGCTGCGGTTCGACCTCCCTTGACGGGCGGTTGAGCCGCGACGAACGCCGGCATACATTGCGCCTCAACGAAGACCCGATCGGCCCTTCACGCGCGACCGGAGAGGCGCCTGGCCCGACGTAACAAGTCCACGTTCCAGGGGAAGAATCGTCATGCACTACCTATCGCATCTTGCCAGATCTCGCCTCCTGCTCGCCGCGACCCTCGCCTGCTCAGTGCTCGCCGCCCACGCGCAGACGCCGACCCACAAGCATTACCAGCACTCAGAAACATTCGATACGCCCTCGCCCACGGGCGCGGTGGCGCCGCGGCTGCAGAACGTCGGCAAGCACGCGTTCAACGTGACGACGAAGTCGGAGCAGGCGCAGCGCTTCATGAATCAGGGACTCAATCTGACCTACGGCTTCAACCACGCCGAAGCGGGTCGTGCGTTTGCCGAAGCCGCCCGCCTCGATCCGGATCTCGCCATGGCGCACTGGGGGCAGGCGCTCGTGCTGGGACCGAACATCAACGCCGCGATGCCGCCCGAAGAAGAGCCGAAAGCGCTCGAGCACCTGCGCAAGGCGCAGGCGCTGAAGGCGAAGGCTTCGCAACGCGAGCGCGACTACATCGACGCGCTGGCGATGCGCTACACCGGCAAAGCCGACGATCGCGCGGCGGCGGATCAGGCGTTCGCAGGCGCGATGCGCGTGCTGCATGAAAAGTATCCGGACGATCAGGACGCCGCGACGCTCTATGCCGAATCGCTGATGGACCTCTCGCCCTGGAATTACTGGACGCGAGACGGACGTCCGTACGAACGCACGCACGACATCATTGCGTCGCTCGACAAGGTGCTGAAGGCCAATCCCGAGCATCCCGGCGCGCTGCACCTGTGGATTCATCTCTGGGAAGCCAGCAACACGCCGGAGAAGGCGGAGGCCGCGGCCGATCGTCTGCTGCCGCTCGCGCCCGCCGCCGGACATCTCGTGCACATGCCCGGCCACATCTATCAGCGCGTCGGTCGCTATACGGACGCAGTGAAGGCGAACCAGCTCGCGATCGTCGCCGACGAGGACTACATCACGCAGTGCCGCGCGCAGGGTCTGTATCCGCTCGCGTACTACCCGCACAACGTGCACTTCCTGTGGTTCGGCGCGACGATGGCCGGTCAAAGTCAGCTCGCGATCGACGCAGCGAAAAAGACGGCGAACTCCATCCCGGAACAGGCTTTGAAGGATCTGCCGATGCTGCAGGCGTTCGTGCTTACGCCGGACTACGCGCTCGTGCGCTTCGGCAAGTGGGACGAGATTCTGTCCGCGCCGGCGCCGCGCGCCGACACGCATGTTTACGCGCGGCGTGCGTCACTACGCGCGCGGCATGGCGTTCATCCGCAAGAAGGACTTCACGGCGGCGCAGAAGGAGATCGAGGCGGTGCGCAAGATCGCCAACGATCCCAAGCTGATCGAAACGCCCTCCTCGTTGTCGCTCAACCTGGCGGACGTCGTGCTGCGCGTCGCGGTCGAAGTGCTCGACGGCGAGTACGCCGCGGCGAGAGGCGACTACGACAAGGCGATCGCTCATCTCGACCGCGCGGTGCGCTATCAGGACGCGCTCATCTACACGGAACCCGACGACTGGCATCAGCCCGTCCGCCACAATCTGGGCGCTGTGCTTGCTGCAGGCGGGGCGTCCGGTAGAGGCCGAAAGCGTTTACTGGGACGATTTGCGCATGCACCCGAAGAACGGCTGGGCGCTGTATGGACTCGGCCGGGCGTTGCGCGCCCAGGGCAAGAACGACCAGGCGAAGCTGGTCGAGGCCGACTTCAAAACAGCGTGGAAGGACGCGGACATCCAACTCACCGCCTCCCGGTTTTGATGTACAGGGATGTACGAATGCCGCGGAGCACGGCGCACATGGACTGCGTCCGGACTCGCGCGAGGGAGATGCGACAGGATGCCGGAGCGGCGGATGCACATGGATGTGCGAATGCCGGGAGCGCAAGTGCTGCACAGGGATGTGCGAATGCCGCGGGCGCAGGGATGCGCTCGAGCGGCGATGCGCCGGAGCGGCGGATGCACCCCCTCACCCGGACTGCGTCCGGCCTCTCCCCAGGGCGAGGCGAAAGAAGCCCCCTCTCCCGCTTCGGGAGAGGGTTGGGGTGAGGGGTCGCGCAGCTGTGCGCGCGCTTTGCAGACCAACTCGAAGACCTGATGTCCAACTTCTCTGCGACTTTGCGCTGCATCCGGTCGTTGCTTGCAGGAGCAACTCTGCTCGCGACCGCGCACGTGGCTCTCGCCGACGGTCCGGGCGCCTATCGTCCGCGCGAACAGAGGTCCACCGCGTCGGTGAAGCCGGCGGACGAGCAGAGCGCCATTGACGCCTACAACGCAGGTTATGCGCTGATTCAGCGCGCCGAACACTACGAGAATCTCGTCGCCGCATCGCGCGATGAACGCGAACGCTCCGCGGCGTCGAGCGATGCGCGCGCGTGCTACGAACAATCGCTTGCGAAGTTTTCCGCTGCAGTGAAGTGGGATCCTTCCATGCACGAGGCGCAAACGTATCTCGGCTACGCCAATCGCAAGCTCGGTCGTCATAAAGCCGCTCTGGCCGCCTACGAGCGGGCGTTGCGCATCAACCCGGACTATCCGCACGCGATCGAGTATCAGGGTCAGGCGTTTCTCGGCCTCGATCGCGTCGACGAAGCGAAATTCAACTACCTGCGGTTGTACGCGCTGAATCAGGCGCAGGCGCACAAGCTGCTGCGGGCGATACAGTCGTGGGCGGATGCGCATTCGGCCCAACCGCCTGAAGGCGTCGATGTACCGGCGTTGAAAGCCTGGATTGCCGAGCGTGAAGCTTCGCACGATCCAAACGAGACGCGCGCCGGCTGGTAGGCGTCAGCAGGCGCCGAGTTGTCCGTTCTCCGTTCTCAGTTGTCCGAAGAAAGAGGTGCAACGCCTTCTGCTCACAACGGACAACGCACAACTCAGAACGGCGAAAGCGGCTTCAGCGTTTCCAGCCGACCCAACCCGGTCCACGCACGACCTGACCGGGCTTCGCGCCAGTGTGTTCGCCGTCGCGCAACACCTGCACGCCATTGACGAAGACGTGTTGTACGCCGGTGGCGTACTGATGCGGGTTGTCGAACGTGGCGTGGTCGGTGATGGTTTTCGGATCGAAGATCACGATATCGGCGTGACAGCCGGCGTCGAGACACCCGCGATCTTTCAGTTTGAAGTTCTGCGCCGGCAAGCGCGTCAGACGACGAATCGCATCCTGGAGCGTCGCAACTTTTTCATCGCGGACGTAGCGACCGAGGAACCGGGCGAAACTGCCGTAGGCGCGCGGATGCGGGTTGCTGAGGAGGAAAGGGCCCTCCGGCGCCGGCGCCTCGGCGTCTGAATCAATGGCGACCCACGGTTGCGACAAGCCGAGCTTCACGTTCTCTTCAGACATCAGAAAGTACGCGGTCCCAACACGCGTGCGATCCTCGATCACGAGGTCGATCGCCGCGTCCTCGGGCGATACGCCCCGCAGCTTTGCGACCTCCGCGAGCGACTTGCCGGTCAGCGGCTTCAATTTCTCATTCTTGAAGCCGATCAGGAGGACCCTCTCCGCTGAACCCGCCGCGCGGAGCAAACTCTCCCAATCGCGCGCCGGTTCGCGCATCTCCTGCAGGACGCGCTTGCGCATCGCCGGATCCTGCAGACGTGCGATCCAGGCGTCGATGCCGCCTTCCTGCACCCACGGCGGCATCGCCGCATCCAGGCCGGTAGCGCCAGCGGTGTAGGTGTACATGTCGGCCGTAATCCGGAGTCCGCTCGCACGCGCCGCCTCGATCTTCGCGATCGCCTCACGCATCTTGGACCAGTTCGTCTGGCCCGCCGCCTTCAGGTGATACACCTCCGCAGGCACATTCGCCTCGCGCGCAATGCGGATCAGTTCATCGAGCGCCTCGAGCAGCCGATCGCCTTCGCTGCGCATGTGCGAGATGTAGGCGCCGTCAAACTCACTTGCGGCTTTGGCGAGGGCGATCAGCTCGTCAGTCTTCGCATACGACGCCGGCGCATAGATCAGCGAGCTGCCGACGCCGAGCGCGCCTTCGCGCATCGCCTGACGCACCAGGTCCTGCATGCGCTTCAGCTCCTCCGCCGTCGGCGCCCGATCCTCGAATCCCACCTCGTACTCGCGCACGGTGGTCGCGCCCACGAACGAGGCGACGTTCGGCGACACGCCCTTCTTCACCAGAAATTCGAGGTAATCCCCGAGCGACGTCCAGGTGATGTCATAGCGAATGTCGCTCTGCGTCTTGAGCATCTCCTCACGAATGACCTGATTCACGGGCCCATAGGAGTTGCCTTCGCCGAACACCTCGAGCGTCACGCCTTGCTTGATGTCGCTCATGGCGCGCCCGTCATGAATGAGCGAGTCCGTGGCCCACGACAGCGTATTGATGAACCCTGGGGCGACCGCCAGTCCGCGCGCGTCGACTTCCTGCTTGCCCGTATACCGCGACAATTGACCCTTCGCGATGACGCGGCCGTCCTGAACCGCGACGTCTCCGCGGATCGGCGCCCCGCCGCCCCCGTCATAGATGACGCCGTTGCGGATCACGAGGTCGACCGATTCGGCGGCGTCTGCGCGCGGCGCGAGCCACGCCATGCAGAGAACGACTGCCAGACTCGCACGCAACAGAATTCTTCGATGCACTCGCATTCTCCTGAGGTTGTGTTGACCGTTTCGCGTTGTCTGTTGTGCGCAGAAAGTTGGTGCTTCGCTCCGCGTGGAGGACGCGCAACTCGCAACGAGCCACTTCCTCTGATCGGGGGTTGGCCGACGCGCGCCGAAGGGTTGGCGCTTTCGTTCCGGGCGCACAACGCACAACTCGCAACGTACAACTTCCTCCTGTCTTACCCACCCGGCAGCGCAATCTGCAGACCTGGGCCGTGCGAACCCTTGCGCGCGATGGTGTCGCGGACCAGTTCGACCGCTGTCTTGTTGCATGGGGGCAGGTCGACGTCCGTCGAGCCGAGCGGCGCGACGCGATCTCCCCAGCGAATCACATGGGCGCACCAGGTGAGCCCCCCACCGAAAGCAGGCGTGATCAGCGTAGCGCCGGGCTTGACGCGCCCCTCTTCAAGCGCTTCGACGAGCGCAACCGGAACTGTCGCGGAAGACATGTTGCCGTAGCGCTGCACCGTGATGTACACCTTCTCCATCGGCGCGCCCACGCGCTTCGCGACCGCTTCGATGATGCGCAGATTCGCCTGATGCGGCACGACGAGGTCGACGTCGTCGATGGACATTCCGGCGCGCTCGAGCGCGCCCGCCGAGGCAAGCGCCATACCCTGCACTGCGCGCTTGAAGATTTCCTGCCCCTCGAAATCCCAGCGCGTATCGCCAAGCTGCACGCCCGCATTGCCATAGGCTGTGCCCATGCCGCGTACACGCAGCGTCTGCCGGGCGTCGGCGTAGCAACCAAGCTTTTCGGAGATGACGCCGAGCGGTTCTTCCGTCGCCTGGATCACAACGGCCGCCGCGCCGTCGCCGAACAACACCGCGACGTTGCGATTCGACCAGTCCATGAACGGCGTGATGCCTTCGACGCCGATCACGACTGCATTGCGTATGACGCCGGTGCGCACCATCGCCGTTGCGCTCGACAATCCATACAGAAAACTCGTGCAGGCGGTGTTCACATCCATCGACGCCGCGTTCGTCGCACCGAGCAGCAACTGCACGGCTGAAGCGGTGTTCGGAACGTGCTCGTCCGCGGAGCATGTGCCGAGCACGATCAGGTCAACCTCCCGCGCGTCCAGCCGCGCACACGCGAGCGCACGCGCCGCCGCAACATGCGACAGCGTCGTCATGGGGACATGCGAGATGCGGCGTTCGCGAATCCCCGTGCGACTGACGATCCACTCGTCGCTCGTCTCGAGGAACGTTGCGAGGCCAGCGTTATCGAGAACGGCCGGCGGCATGCATTTGCCCCAGCCCGTAATGGCTGCGTAGGTCATGGTCGTATGTAGTAATTATGGGCGCCGAACAACGCAAGCCGCCGATGGTACACGAGCGACCCCGAGAGGAGAGAACCGGAGAATCGAGTAACCGCATAGAGCGCAAGGAACACAAATAGAGAACCCGGACCATCTGTTGGCTCGAATTCTTTTTTCTAGTTCATTTGCGTTCTTTGTGTTCTTTGCGGTTACTGCAGATCTTGTTCTTCTGACTGGCGATTGATCGCAGCCCCGTCGGGACTCACATGACGCGCCGCGCAGTTCTCCGTTTATTCCTTCCTGCTTTTTTCTGCGTCGAACAGCCGGGCGAGCGCATGGCCGAGTTCCTCGATTGTATCGGGCTTCAGCATCAACTCGCGTATGCCGAGTTGTTGGGCCGCCTCGCGATCCTGCGGCTGGACGTACCCGGACGTCATCAGCACGGGCGTGTCCGGGCGCACATCGAGCAGCGCACGGGCAAGATGGAACCCTGACATACCCGGCATCGACAGATCGGTCACGACGACGTCGAAGCCCGATGGATTCTGCCGGAAAGTCTGCAGCGCCTTCGCCGGGTCTGTGAAGCCAGCCACCTGGTAGCCAAGGCGCTCGAGCACGCGACTTGCGAGGTACACCAGCGACTCCTCGTCGTCGACATAGAGAATCCGCTGCCCTGCGCCTCGCGGCGCCTCGCGCTGCGTGTCGGGCGTCGCGATGGCGTGTTCGTCGGCTGCTGGAAAATAGAGCCGGAACGTGGAGCCGCCGCCCGGCTCGCTCTCCACGCTGATCGCGCCGTGATGGCTCCGCATGATGCCGTGCACGACGCTCAACCCCAATCCGGTTCCCTGACCAGCCGGCTTCGTTGTGAAGAAAGGATCGAAAATCCGCTCGAGCGTTGCGCGATCCATGCCGGCGCCGTTGTCGCTTACGGTGACGCGTACATACTGGCCGGACGCGAGTTCTTCCGGAAACGCGCCTCCGGGCGCAGCGACGCTCTGCGTATCCGAAGAGACTGAAACCCAGCCCGGATTGTCCCCGATCGCATACGCGGAGTTGGTGACCAGATTCATGATGAGCTGATGGATCTGCGTCGAATCGGCAAGCACAGCAGGCGCCTCCTCCGCAAGGTTCGTCCTGATTGCAATCATCGCGGGCAGAGTCGCACGCAGGAGTTTCACGGCCTCTTCGATGGGGCCGCGCAACTGAATGACCTCGCGTCTGGAATCGTGCTGACGACTGAACGCCAGGATCTGGTGCACGAGGTCAGTGGCCCGCGCGCTCGCCTTGTCTATTTCGAGCAGATTCCGTCGTAGCGGCAGATCAGGAGGGCCGCCGGATGGCAGCTCCGAAAGCGCGAGGCGCGCGTTGCCGGTGATCGCCAGCAGAATGTTGTTGAAGTCGTGGGCGATGCCGCCGGCGAGCGTCCCCAGCGCTTCGAGGCGTTGCGAACGACGCTGCGACTCTTCCGCGACTTTCCGCGCGGTAATGTCGCTGCAGGCGCCGGTCACGCGCAGAATGCGGCCGTTGGCGTCGCGCTCCGCGCGCCCGCTGATCGCGATCCATTGCAATGCATTGTCGGGCCGCAGATTGCGGTACTCGAGCTCGATCGCATCCGTCTTGCCTTCGGCGAGCAGAGCGAGTGCACGCGTGAACTTCGGCCAGTCCTCCGGGTGCACGTATCGTCGCGTTCCTTCCGGACCGTCTTCCGTTGTTTCAGCCTGTGGGCGGTCCAGCAATCTCTGCAGCTGTTCATCCCGCCACATGACATTCGTCGTGACGTCGAATATCCACGTGCCGATGCCGCCCGCCCTGACCGCGGCTTCGAGTCGCGCCTGCGAACGGCGCAGGGCTTCTTCCGAGCGCTTGCGGTCCGTGACATCGACCATGATGCCGTACCACAGCGTACCGCCGTCGGCTTCGCGGGTCGGAACCGAGCGGGCCTCCACCCAGATTTCGCCCTTCTGTGGATTCAACAGCCGCCACTCGCAGCGCCACGGCGTCAGCTCGCAGGCCGACTCCAGCATCGACGCACGAACGCGCTGCACGTCGTCCGGATGAATGTACTTCGCGCTTTTCGAAGCGTCCTCGGCCAGCTCCTCGCGCGACATGCCGAAGATGTCCACGATGCCGGCGCTTGAGAAGGCGAAGCTGGTCGAGCCGTCCGGGCGCATCCGGTATGAATAGAAAGCGCCGGGCGCAGTCTCGGCGATTTTCGAGAGACGATCGCGTTCCTCGATCAGCGCCTGCTGCAGCTGATGTGCATCATGAATGTCGACGTTCGAACCCATCCAGCGCACGATGGCGCCGGCGCTATCACGCACCGGCAGACAGGTCGAGTCGAACCAGCGGTGCTCACCGTCGAAACGCCGTACGCGAAACTCGGCCTTGAAGGTTTCCTTGCGTTCGACGGCGCGCCGCCACAGGCGCAGCGTCTCCGGCCGATCGTCGGAATGGACATACTGAAACCAGCCGTGCCCGCTGTGACGCTCCTGCGGCTGCCCGGTAAAGGCGATCCACTGCGGACTCACGTACCGCACAAAGCCTTCCGGGTCGCAGGTCCATAGCATGTTGGGCATGGCGCGAGCGATCTGATGAAAGCCGTAGGTGGCGTCGCGCACCTGAAGCTCCAGCGCTTTGCGCCGCTCGCAATCCGCGATGAACACGAGCGTGCAGGGTTCACCGTCCACCTGAACTTCGCGGCGCGCAACGCGCAGCGCCATGCGCGAACCGTCTGCGCGCAGTCCGGTCATCTCGATGCGCCGGTGCGCTGCATCGCCGGAGTCCTTGTCCAGCGTAACCCAGTCGGGAATCCACTCGGCCAGCGCGTGTCCACGCAGCTCGCGTCGTCTGCGTCCGAATATTCTTGCGATGCGGTCATTGGCGTCGGCGATGCGTCCCTGCCCGTCGAGAAACAGAGCGCCGCCGGGAAATTGATCGAGCGCTATGGAGGCCAAGGCGCTTTTTCGGGGGCGCGGGTCAGCGCCCTGCGCACGCCGCGCGACGGATGCGTTCGACTCGCGGCCGCTCGCACGGTCGGATGTGTCCACGTGTGATGCGCCCCGTCTGATTCTAATCACACCGCTTCCAGGTCCGCTCGGGCCGGATGTGGCGTGCTGACATGCCCGGCGAGCGTCAGCCTGCTGCTATGTATTTGAACGCCGTCATCTTACCTGCGGCGCGCACGACGCCCATTCAGCATTTACCGTCAGCGGATCAGCGCCCCGCTGCACGAACTTCTCACACGGAGATGGCGGATTGCCCGGCGTCTTACGCAAAGAGTCGCGCGAGCGAAGGACTACGCTCATCGATAGCAACAGCGCTTGAGAATGCGTACGCCGGCCGTGAGGGCCGCCTCGAAATCCTGCCGGCGTAGGCGCTCAGAGGTCATCAGAATCAACATGTCCGGAGGCGAATCCGATGCGGCGACCGGCTGCGCGGTCAATGCGGCGCTCCAACCGCTCCGAAGGGACCGCAGGCGCGGCGAACGCCAGAGGGCGAGTCACGCGCCTACGGCAGGCGCTCGTCGATCAGTGCAGTCAGATCGGACTTCCGGGTCAGGCCGACCTTCTGCGCCACGATCTCTCCGCCCTTGAACAACATCACGGTCGGTACGCCGCGAATTCCGAACCGATAGGGTGTTTGATTGTTCTGGTCGATATCGAGCGTTGCGACGGTCAACCGGCCTGCGTATTCGGCGGCAATCTCCTCAATTGCCGGCTTCATCGCCTTGCAGGGGCCGCACCATTCGGCTTCGAACTTGACCAGCACCGGACCCGGCGCACCGACGACCTGGCTCTGAAAGGTTGCATCAGTGACAGGGAGGATGTTGGGGCGGGTCATGAGGACTCCTGGTGGATGTTCGGGACTCGGGGCTCGGGGCTCGGGACTCGGGACTCGGGACTCGGGACTCGGGACGGTTCAGTCTCGGTACATCATTTACACATCAGTTCCGGTACATCGTTTACACGGGTGAGCTCACGCTGGCGAACCGAGGAGGTTCGCCATGCCCTGGAATGAAAGCACCCGTATGGATGAAAGACGTAAATTCGTTGCGGCCTATCTGAGCGGCAAGTACCAGATGAGCGAGTTGTGTCTGCAGGCTGGCGTCAGCCGACCGACCGGCTACAAGTGGGTGGGACGCTTTCAAACGAGCGGCCCGCAGGGGCTTCAAGATCGTTCGCGCGCGCCGCATCACTGTCCACAGGCGATGGCCGAAGAGTTGCAATGCTGGTTTATTCGTGAGCGGCGTGCGCATCCGCGCTGGGGGCCGAAGAAGCTGCGGGGGCGCTTTCGTCGCCTGTATCCGCGCGCTGAGGCGCCCTCGCGCTCTGCTATCTACCGCCTGCTCAAACGGCACGGGCTGATCCCGCCGCGCACGCGCCGCCGTCGGGCGCGAGTCAACGCCGGGTACCGCGTCCGAGCCGAGCATCCCAATGAGCTGTGGACGATCGACTTCAAAGGGCAATTTCGCACCGGCGATCATCGCTGGTGCTATCCCTTCACCGTCATGGACAGCGCCAGCCGTTATCTGTTGGCCTGCCAGGCACAGTACGAGCCGAGCGCCGCCCCGGTGAGCCGCACGATGTGCATATTGTTCAGGACGCGTGGGTTGCCGTTGCGCATGCACTTTGACAATGGCTCGCCCTTCGCCAGCCGCGGGCTGGGCGGGCTGTCGCGGCTGTCGCTGCAGTGGTTGAAGCTCGGCATCCGCCTTGAACGCTCGCGTGCCGGTTGTCCGCAAGATAATGCGGCCCACGAACGCATGCATCGCACGCTGAAAGACGACACCGCGCGCCCACCGGCGAGCAATCTCCCTGCCCAGCAGCGTCGCTTCAATCGATTTCATCGCGAGTACAACTACGAACGTCCTCACGAGACGCTCCATGATGGCGTGCCCGCGGACTTCTACCAGCCCAGTGCGCGCAGCTTCCCCACACGCTTGCCGCCGCCGAGTTATCCCGGGCATTTTGAACTGCGGCGAGTCTCGATCAATGGAGACATCTCCTGGCGCAATCAGACCCTGTACGTGGGACTCGCCTTCGTGCGCGAAACCCTCGGCTTGGAAGAAGTCGCCGATGGTCTGTGGTCCATGTACTTCGCTCATCACCTGCTGGCTCGATGGGATGCGCGCTCCAATCAACTTATCCCGCTGCCCGTGTAAACGATGTACCGAAACTCCGGTGTAAACCATGTTCCGAACTGGACAGACTCGGGAGGAAACACGATGCGTCACCATTTCTGCGGGCGCAATCGTTAGTCGCGATCCGACCGATTGGAAAAATCAATTGAGCTGCCCCGAAGCCGCCTGTGACCCCACACACGAATCTCGAGTCTCGAGTCTCCGGTCGGTTGTAACCCGTCGCCGCAAGCCGCGCGCGCATCCGCTATCCTTAGGCGCCCTCTATTCCGGAGCGTCGCAGCATCGTGAGCCTCTGTCGCGCCGATAAACTGCTGTTGAGCGGCGGCGCGGCGCTGCTTGGATCCGCGGCCGCCTTCGGCCCGACGCCGCTCGCCGTCTGCCTGCCAGCAGGCGCTCTTGCACTCGCGATCGCTGAAGGCGTGTTTCGTCCGTCCTCCAGCACGCTCTACCCCACGATCTCACATGGTCCGCGCGATCGACCGCGCGTGGCGCTGACGTTCGATGACGGACCGCACCCGGAAACGACCCCGCAGGTGCTCGATGCGCTCGCAAACGCCGGGGCGCGTGCAACGTTCTTCGTCATCGGCCGCAACCTGGAGCGCAACGCGGCGATCGCGAGGCGTGCAATCGCCGAGCGCCACGAACTTGGCAATCACTCGTGGACTCACTCCTACCTCCAGAACTTCTACAGCACTGCGCACCACGCGTACGACATTACGCGCAATGCCCGTGCAATCCGCGAACTCACCGGCATGGACGCCGAACCGCTGTTTCGGCCGCCGGTGGGGCTCAAGAGTCCGCCTCTGGCGCGCGCAGCGCACGCGCAAAAACTGAAGATCATTGCGTGGTCGCTGCACGCACGCGACACCATCATTCGCGACGCGAACGAACTTGCCGCTCGCGTGCTCGCGCGTATTCGTTCCGGGGACATCGTGCTGATGCACGACGGTCATGATCGCGACGGCGCGCGTCGTGTCCTGGCG
The DNA here is from genome assembly GCA_963723505.1 of uncultured Gammaproteobacteria bacterium. GTDB lineage: Bacteria > Pseudomonadota > Gammaproteobacteria > Steroidobacterales > Steroidobacteraceae > Steroidobacter. The sequence goes on along the minus strand of CAVRQU010000001.1, from coordinate 316,942 downwards.
GCGCAGGCGTTGCCGACGATTCTGCGCGGCCTCCATGAGCGTGGCTTGCAGTGCGTCACCGTGTCGGAACTGCTCAGCGGCGCCGAAAAGGAGACTTCAACGGCGTTCACCCCGCCGTCCGGATAGCTGAAGACGGAGTGGACCCTTCTCGGGCACGAGCGCCATTGCGGAGTTGGTCCGCGGATCTTCGGCAATCGTTGTTGCTGCGTCGCATCGTTTCGCTGCGACAGTGCATCCATCGCTTCACCTTCTGCGGAGTGTGCTCCGCTGCAGACGCCGCTTACATTCGCGATCCTGAGGTCGCGCTGCAAAGGTGGCTCATGGATTCCCGTAAACGTCGCCGCACGATCGCAACAACCTGCTGCTTGCTCGGGTTGATGTTGCTTGCATCGCCGTTTGATCCTGCCGCGGCTCAAGCCAGCATCTCGGGCGTCGCGACGTACAGCGAGCGGATCGCGATGCCGCCCGATGCAGTGTTCGAAGCGACCCTCGAAGATGTATCGCGCGCCGACGCGCCCGCTGAAGTGCTCGGTCGAACGCGTATCGAAAAGCCGGGGCAACCTCCAATCCGGTTCACCATTGCATACGACCCGACGCGCATCGACGCGAAGCGCCGCTACTCGGTCCGGGTGCTGATCACCAGCGCGAGCGAGCTCCTCTTCGTGACGGATCAGCACTATCCCGTTCTGGGTCAGGGACAGTCGAACCAGGTGAACATACTGCTGCGCAAGGCGGGCGCGAGCACGCAGCCGACGCCGACCGCAGCGGCGGCCCTGACCGGTCTGCCGGCGACGTTTGCCGGAGATCTCCCGTGCGCCGATTGCGAAGCCCTGCGCTATCACCTCGATCTGTTCGCCGACGGCGTCTTTTTTCTGCGCATGACTTACGTCGGCAAGTCGCCCGGGGCCTTCGATGACATCGGCAAGTGGAACCTTGGGCAGGACGGCCGCACGCTGCAGTTGCAAGGCGGCCGCGACGCGCCGGTGCAGTTCCAGATCGCTGACCACGCGACGCTGCGCAAGCTCGATCCCGCGGGCAGACCGATAGCGTCGCAGTTCAACTACGATCTGAAACGGCAATCCGTCTTTGCGCCGATTGAGCCTGCGCTGCGTATGCGCGGCGCGTACGCCTACATGGCGGACGCGGGCGCGTTTACTGAATGTCTTACGGGCAAACGTATGCCGGTCGCGCAAGAGCGAGACAACGCCGCGCTCGAGGCAGCGTACTCGAAGTCGCGCGCGACCCCAGGCGGTCCGTTGCTCGCAACTGTCGATGGGCGGATCGCGATGCGCATGCCGATGGAAGGCTCAGGCCCTCGGCCGACGCTGATCGTCGAGCGCTTCCACAAAGTCGAGTCGGCCAGGTGCGCTCCAGCGCCCTCAACTGCGTCTCTCGAGAACACCCAGTGGAACCTCATGCGGCTGGGAACCGAAGACGTGACAGTGGCGGATGCGCAGCGCGAGCCGTACCTCATTCTGCAATCTGATCAGAAGAGGGTTGCGGGCTCGGGCGGCTGCAATCGCCTGATGGGAAGCTACACGCTCGACGGCGAGCGGCTCACGTTCGGACAGATGGCCGGCACGATGATGGCGTGCCCGCAGGGCATGGAGCAGGAAAAAGCGTTTCACGATGCGCTCGCGCAGACGGCGCGATGGCGTATCGTCGGCGAACGGCTGGAGCTCTTCGACGACGCAGGGAATCTGGCGGCGCAGTTCGAAGCGGCGTCCGCGCCCCAGATAGACTAGTGCGAGTTAACACCCTGGCGACACCGCCGCCGCAGTTCCTTCGGGCGGCGCGAACGGTCGCGACGTTCAGGGACAACAGCAAAACGGCAGTGCTCGCGAACTCCAGCAAACCGACAAACAATATGAAGGCGCCCAGTAAGAATCTAAAGCTGCCCACCACGCGCGACTGGCGTCCACGAGGCGCGTGGCAGTGGACCCTGACGTCGTTCGGTCGTCTCCTCGCCGTCGCGACGCTGATCCTCACGATCTATGTGCTCCATCCGATCGACTTCGAATCTCTGCCCGGCATGCTTGCCATGGCGGCCCTGTTCTTTCCGATGCACCTTCTCATCGTTACGGTCATCGCCGCCGCACTCGGCGCGCTCGCCTGGCGAAGTCGTGCTTTGGTCGCTACGACCGCATTCGCGCTGGTCGTAGTGCTCACTGCAGTCCTGACGTGGTGGCCGATCATCTCCTTGTGGCAGATGGCCCGGCGGGAGAATGTGCCGCTGTCTTTGGAGCAGTACCTGGCGAACGCGACGCATCTTGAGTTCGACGGTCCACAGCTCGATCGCACCGTCGAGTACGGCGTTGCGGACGACGGAACGAAGCTCGTGCTCGATGCGTGGCTCGCTGAAACGACCAGCGCCGGCGGCTTGCAGCCGGCCATTGTGAAAGTGCACGGCGGCGGCTGGACCTCGGGAAGCCGCAGCATGAGCGCGAACTGGAACCGTCGGCTGAACCAGCTCGGCTATCACGTGTTCGACGTCGACTATCGCATGCCTCCGCCCGAGCGATGGAAGGACGAAGTCGGCGACGTCAAATGCGCGCTTGGTTGGGTCGTCGCGAACGCGGAGAAGTATCGCATCGATCCTGCTCGCATCGGCACGATGGGATATTCCGCCGGTGGAAATCTGGCGATGCTCGCGGCCTATAGTGCAGGTGATCCGCAACTTCCGCCGTCGTGCGACGCGGCGATCGTTCCGGTCAGGTTCGTCATCAACCTCTATGGTCCGGCGGATCTGCCTCGGGCCTACAACTCGAGCGGGAGCCTCGCCTACGCGCAGGACGTTCTCGAGCGGTACATCGGCGGCGCGCCCGCGCAGTATCCCGATCGTTATCGCGTCATATCGCCAATCAGCCACATCCACGCGCAGACGCCCCCTACGATCACGCTGCTTGGCCTGAGCGACCGAATCGTCTCTGCCGACCAGGCGCATGTCCTCGACGCGGCGCTCACTCAGGCCGGCGTCGAGCACGAAACTGTCCTGCTGCCTGCAACTGATCACGGCTTCGACTTCAACTGGGGCGGATTTGGCGCGCAGATTGCGGTTGCGAAGGTTGAGAGATTCCTGCAGCGGCATGACTGATCGACGCTTTCGAGTGTTCTCCGATCCCTGACTTCGACGCTTACGAAGGGGCGACCTATGAAAAGCTTTGGCAAATCCGTTACGAACGTGCTGGTCACCGGCCTACTCGTCATTGCTCCGGTCTATCTCGCCCTTTTGCTGCTGCTCAAAGCGCTGCAGTCGCTGACGGGCCTGGTGCGGCCAGTCGCGGTCATGTTCCCGGAAAGCTTCCCTGCTGAGAACGTCCTGGCGATCCTTCTGTTGCTTGTAGTGTGCTTTCTCGTGGGCGTCGCCGTCCGCACGGCGCCGGGACGAGCGGCGCGCGCGCGAATCGAAAAGTCCGTGTTCCAGAAAATCCCAGGCTACGAAATCCTTCGAGGCCTGACGCGCCAGCTGGCGCAAGAGACTCAGGAGCGCGAATGGAAGCCGGCGCTTGTCGAAATTGAGGACGCCCTCGTCCCCGCATTCCTCATCGAAGAGATCGATGACCGGCGCTACGCGGTCTTCGTCCCTTCCGTGCCCACGCCCTTCGCCGGCGCCATCTACATCATCGACCGGGAACGCGTGCATCCGCTGGATGTCCCGTTCGCGCAGGCCGCCAAGTCCGTCTCCCGGTGGGGATTGGGCTCCAAAGATCTCGTCGCAGCGATGAAAACGCAAAGCGCCTTGAAACAGGCGTAGCGGACGTGCTCCGCCGAGGATTCGCGTCGGCGGTATGAGAGCGGAGCGAAGCACGGGGATCCGCGCTCGGTTATGACGACAACGTTCTAAGGTCTCCCGTTGACTTGCGCCATGAGCTTCCGCGCGTGCTCGATCACTGCATCCTTCAGCGCTGCGGGACGACGCACTTCAAACGGCCAGGGCAGTCGCGCGAGCTCGCGCGCGAACCACTCAAGATCGTCGGCTTGTGCGCGCAAGAGCACTGCCGAGCCGAGCGGCTCCAGCACGCCCAGCGCTGCAAAGAGCTCACGCTTCGCCGCCCGAAGATCCGTCCGGAGAACGACTTCGATCGAAAACGTGCGCGGCAGCGTCGCAATCGACATCGCCATGTGCGCGAGCACGTCGAATTCCGCGGGGCGCTCGAACGATTGCGCCGTCGGCCCCACGCTCACGACACGATCGAGCCGGAAACTGCGCAAGCCGTTGCGCAGATGACAGTATCCAGCGACGTACCAGCGCTTGTCGCGGTACGCGAGGCCATACGGATCGAATGCACGGACGCTCTCTTCGCCTGAGCGTGCACGATAACGCATCCGCACACGCTGGCGAGCGTGCGCCGCGGCGCTGAAGCTCGCGAGCGTTTCCTGATCGCCCGCAGCGCCCTCGCCGGCTCTCTCGAGCGACACGGTCTCATCGATCGCACGCGCGCGCCGTTGAATCTTCGCAGGCAGCACCCGCTCGAGCTTCGCTCGAGCGCTGGCGACGGCGGGCGCTCCTTCCGCCAGCGCGATGCCGCGCGCAGCCACGAGGCCCAGCGACAGCACCAGCGCCTCGTCGTTGGTGAACATCATGGGCGGCAACTTGTAACCCGCGATCAACTGATACCCGCCATGCACACCGCGCTCGGTCGTCACCGGTACGCCCATCTCTTCGAGGCGCGCGATATACCGACGAAGCGTCCGTCGATCGACCTGCAGGCGCTCGGCCAGTTCGGCGCCGCTCATACGTCCATGCGTCTGCAGCAGCTCCAGGACGGCGAGGATCCGCGTTGCGGGATGGTCCACGGGGATATAGGACGGAAATTGACCTCTTTAGACTCTAGCATTCCGGGCTGCGATCCCGCGAGGCGGCTGTGAGTCCGCCCGCCATCCAAGGAGTGAACCATGAATCTCCATCCGCACCAGCGCACCCGACGTCAGGCGATCGGCGAGACCCTCGCGCTCGCCGCAGTGTGCCTCGCGCCTCAATACGCCCATACCCGATCCCGGAGTTACACCATGGCTGCACAGACGACCCTCGCCGGCGGCGTTCATGACTTCGACTTCCTGATCGGGTCGTGGAACGTGCTGAATCGGCGGCTGAAGAAGCGCTTCATCGGAAGCCATGAATGGGATGAATTCCCGGCCACGAGCGTTCTGGAAACGCGCATGGGCGGAGTCGTCAACATCGATGAATACCTCGCGCCGGCGCGCGGGTTCTCGGGCACGACCCTGCGCGTGCTCAATCATCAAACGCGTCAGTGGGCGATCTACTGGATCAACAGCAGGAACGGCGTGCTGTCTCCGCCGGTGTTCGGCGGTTTCCACGGGCAGCGCGGCGAGTTCTACGGCGAGGACACAGACGACGGCAAGGCCGTCAAGGTCCGCTTCCTGTGGACGAAGCTCGGCGCGAACAATGCGCGCTGGGAGCAAGCGTTCTCGCTCAATGGCGAGACGTGGGAGACCAACTGGATCATGGAATTCGCCCGCGCCCGCGAGTGAGAGACGCCGACCGCGAACAGGAATTCATCGCCGCAAAAAGGCGCAAAAAGCGCATAGAGGGAATCGTCTGGTCGCTTTTTCTTCTTTTTGCGCCTTCTGCGCTTTTTTGCGGCCATTACCTCTTCTCTTGGCGTGTTCTTGAATGCGATCGCGAACTGCCAACCATATGGGACGGTCGCGCGGTCAACTCAGCGCGTCTGAGTAGACCTCGGGCTTGAATCCCACGAGCAGCCGGCCGCCGACTTCCAGCACCGGACGCTTGATGAGCGACGGCTGGGCGAGCATCAACGCGAGCGCCTTGCGTTCATTCAATCCGCTCTTGTCCGCATCCGACAATTTGCGGAAGGTGGTTCCGCTCTTGTTCAGCAACGTCTCCCAGCCGACCTGGCCGGACCAGGCTTCCAGACGCTTGCGATCGATCCCGGCCGTCTTGTAGTCGTGAAACGCATACTCGACGCGATGATCATCGAGCCACTTGCGCGCCTTCTTCATCGTGTCGCAGTTCCTGATGCCGTAGATCGTCAACATGTTGGGCTGGAGGCTGGGGACTGGGGACTGGAGGTAGAAAGCGCCATGGGCGTCCGCTGACTATCCGCTGCTGCACATGGATGTGCGAATGCCGCGGAACGCGAGCGGCTAACCGCTATCCGCCACCCGCTTCTCCGCATCGATCCACTCGCGTACGCGCGTCTCGACGACATCCATCGGCAATGCGCCGCCGAGGAGCAGCACGTCGTGGAACTTGCGGACATTGAAGCGCTCGCCGAGTTGTTCCTCCGCTTCCTTGCGCAGGGCGCGAAACCGAAGTTCGCCAACCTTGTAGGCGAGCGCCTGACCGGGCCAGGAGATGTAACGTTCGAGCTCCGTCTGGATGTTGTGAGCGGCGAGCGCCGAGTTCTCCGTGAAGCAGCGCCGCGCCTGTTCGATGTCCCAACCGAGCCAGTGGATGCCCGTATCGGCGACGAGTCGGCACGCTCTCCACATTTCATAGGAGTACCGACCGAACTGCTCATACGGATCGCGATAGATGCCCATCTCCTCTCCGAGAAACTCGGAATACAAACCCCAGCCCTCGACGAACGCCGTCGGCCCCGCGTTGCGGCGAAAGTAGGGCAAACCCTCGAGTTCCTGGCCGAGCGCAATCTGCAAATGGTGGCCAGGCACGGCTTCGTGAACCGTCAGCGCCGGCAGTTCATAGAGCGGCCGCTGATCCAGCTTCACGGTGTTGACCATGTAGCCGCCCGCCTGACCGAGCGCCATGCTGCCGGTCCAGTAGCGGCCAGTCGTATAGCCTTCGGCGATCTCCTGCGGCACAGGGCGAACGCCGTACGGCAGTCGCGGCAGCGTGCCGAAGAGCGCCGGCAAGCCATCGTCCGCACGCTTCGCGATCTCGCTCGCCTTTTCCAGCAGGTCCTCGGGCGTCTGCGCGTAGAACCGCTTGTCCGTGCGCAGCATCTTCAGGAACTCGGCGAAGCCGCCCGTGAAACCGGTCTGCCTGATCGTCGCTTCCATCAGGCCGCGAATGCGCGCGACTTCCGTCTGACCCAGCTGATGAATTTCATCCGGAGTCATCTTCGTCGTCGTCTCGCGGCGGACGAGGAAGCGATAGCTCGCCTCGCCGTTTGGCGTACTGCGCCAGGCGATGGCGGGCCGCGCGGCAGGCGAATAGTCGCGCGCCAGAAAGTCGGCGAACCTGCGCTGCGCCGGAAGAATGCGTTCGCGAACCAGCGTCAGCGCTCGCTCCCGATAATCCGCCTGCGCCGCCGCCGGGATATTGGCGGGCATGCGCGCAAACGGCAGCAGGAGGGAGCTCTCCTCCGCCTTCGTTTCCGCGTGCCTGCGCGCCACGTCGAGCACGCGCCCGACGACAATTTTCGGCTGCGTGTATTTCGTCTGCACGCCGCGACGCAGGTTCGCGATGTTCTGATCGTAGAAGGTCGGCAACGCCTCGAGCCGCGCAAGCCATGCTTCGGCGTCGTCGCGCGATCCGATCGTCGTCGTGCGCGCGAGATAGTCGCCGAGGGTGTGGAAGCCGCTGTCGTTTTCGAAAGCGATGCGGCCGAAGTCGAACTCCGCTTCTTCGACCGCTTCCGCGACGAGACGCGACAGAAACTCATGATTGAGCGCCGCGTCTTGCGACAGATCGCTCGCCTTGATGCGCGCAAGACGCTCGCCGATCGCCGCAAAATCCTTCGCCATCGCAAGCTCGCTTGCGCGCCGCGCATCCGGCAGACGCCGCAGCGCCTCGCGATCGCCGTCCTGACCCGCCGTCACAGGGTCAGCGATCCTGATCAGGCGTTCGTAGTCGGCGATGGCGCTCGCCAGGGCGGCCTCCGCCGCGTTCTCCTGCGCCTGGGCGCGCGCGCTCGTTGCATGCAAGGCGACAGAGATGCAGGCGATCGCAAGCAAGGCGCGGATCATGACGTCCTCCGGAAATGAAGGGCGCCATGTTGGCATGCCGCGAACGACGTTGTCAGTTCCGGGTTGCGCGTTGTGCGCAGAATCGTCACCGGCGTGCGCGGGACGCTCCGACCAGGGACAACGGGCGACTCACAACGGACAACGGACAACGCGCAGGCGCGCGTCAGCGGGCAATTTCCGTGGCGGTGAGTCCGCCGCGCAGGACGCTCGCGTGAAATCCGCGCTCCGAGAGGATGTAGGCGCACGCGGAGCTGCGCCGGCCCGTGTCGCAGCAGACGATGTAGCGCCGATCACGATCGAGCGCCTTGAGTTTCAGGCGCAAGGAATGCAAAGGAATGTTGACGGCGCCCTCGGCGCGATAGTGCTCGAACTCGGACGGCAGGCGCACGTCGATCCACTGTCCGCCGGCCGCCGCAATTCGCTTCGCCTCCGCGTAGTCGACCCAGTCGAGGAACGGCTCGTGCAGGAGCTTCCGGAAATCTTCCTTGCCGAGGCGCATGAGGCAACCGTCGGCGGCCATCGTCACGGTCGCGTTGCGCTTCACGTCGGAGATCAGCGCCTCTTCGCCAAAGGTGTCGCCCATCCTGAGTTCCGCGAGCTTCACGCCGTCCTTGTTGAGCGGCGTCTCGCGCGTCACGACGCAGCGACCCTTGACGACGACGTAGAAGTAGTCGCCGGCGTCGCCCTGCTTGATGATGACTTGACCGGCACGGTAGTCGATGCGTTGCAGGCGCATGAATACCGCCTGGATATTGGCCGGCGGAATCTTGTGGAACGCCTTCGTCTGCAGAAGCGCGGTCATCCAGTCATCGGCGACGGGCTCCTCCTCGAGCGCCGCGCGCAGTTCGGCGACCTGATAGCTGCCTGTCTGGTCCCAGGTCACGACGACGTCGAGAAACTCGCTGTCGATGTGCAGATATTCGATCCGGTCGGACGTGACGACGGCCGAGTACGGCCGGGGCAGCGCATGAGCAAGGGGATTCTTCGCTTTCGGCGTGGCGCTGCGCACCGTGCCGACCACCTCGCCTTCGGCAAGCAGATCGATCGTGCCGCTCAGCAGATAGAAGGTGTGCTTCTCCTGGTCGCCTTCCGTGAACAGGAGCCGCCCCTTCGGCGCCTGGAGACGCTGTGTGCGTCGCGCCAGCGCAGCCAGATTCTCCGGCATCATGCCGTCGAGCGGCGAGAACACCTTGAGCATCGCGAGATCTTTGGGGCTCCCTGACAGCAACATGACTCTTGTTATCCGTGGACTGCCGGGAAATTACGGCAGCGGCGTCGCCCAATCCGCGACCCAACTCACAGTGCCATGGCGATTCCCGGGGCGGTCTACGCAGGGAATCGCCTAAATCATCAGGGTTGTGACAGGCGTCAACTCCCGGAGAGGAGCCGCGAAAGACCGCAAGAAAAGCGCAGCCAGCCAGAAGGGGACGCAGCGAGCCGCATCCGGATCTGACGTTCTCGCTATTCAGATCGTTTCTGCGGTCTTTTGCGGCTCTGCACCCGGCTGCGCCTCCCTCCTCCAATGCGCGATGAAGTCGAGGAATTTGTCCTTGTCGTACCCGCGCTCGCCATGCTCCAAGGCGCCGGTGGATTGCGAGGCGAGGACGTTGCGGTCCGGCGCAATGATCCAGAAATGCGGTGCGCCGAGCGCCCTCGGCAGCTGCTCGAAGAAGTCCGTGTTGTAGTTTTCATCGCCGACGTAGACCTTCACGACGACGAACGTCTCTTCGAGCCCTTGCTGAACGTCAGGATGACGCGCGACAAATCGGTTCAGCACATGACACCAGCGACACCAGTCGCCGCCCGCGATCACAAGCACGAGTTTGTTCTCCGCCGCCGCGGCTGCGATAGCGTTGCGATAGTCCTCGAATGGATCGGCCTTGGGGTCATATCCAAGATTCGCCGCGCTCACGTCCTGCACGTTGACCATCGCCGCCAGGAACGCGGCCGCCGCCAGAAATCTTCCCCTCACTGCAACGCCCCTTCGCCCGCAATTGCGCGTTGTGTGAAGCGTATCGTTCCAGGCGAGTCACTGCATCCGTCGCTGATTCTTACACTCGGCGGCGTTATGTGAGAGACGATGTGCAGTATGCCGTCGTATCGTCGGACTGGCATTTCCGCTGCGTACACACAATCGATATTCACCAAAGGAGATAACGATGAGCCGCCCTGCGCCTCGTATCGAGCCCGTCGCCGCTCCCTACCCGCCCGAGTTGCAGGCTGTGTTCGACGCCATCATGCCGCCGGGCGTCCCGCCGCTCGCGCTCTTCACGACGCTGGCGTGCGTACCCCGAATCTTCGAGCGCTTTCGTGCAGGCTCGCTTCTGGATCGCGGCCCCGTGACGCTCCGTCAGCGCGAAATCGTGATCAACCGGACGTGCGTCCGTTGCGGCTGCGACTACGAGTGGGGCGTACACATTGCGCTCTTCGCTGCACGCGCTGGTCTTTCGGAATCGCAGATTCACGGCGTAGTGTTTAGCGACGCCGCGAGCGAGGCGTGGGATCCTGACGAAAGGCTGCTGATCCGGCTGGTCGATGAACTGCACGATACAGCGACGATTTCAGACGAGCTCTGGGCGGATCTTTCAGAAACCTACAGCGTCGAGCAGATTCTGGAGTTCATCGCGCTCGTCGGCTTCTATCATACGGTCTCGTTCTTCGCGAACGGTCTGAAGCTTGCGCCCGAGCCGTTTGCACGCGAGGCGCCGGGCCAGCGCAACGCGGCTACCTGAGCGGCTGCAACTTTGCATTCACCAGAAACGGATCGTCGAACGCACTCATTTCCCCGGCTTTGGCGCCATGCACCGGTTGCAGCCTCGCGGTCAGCGGCTTCTTCCACTTGAACGCGAGCACCGCCATGTCGCCCAGGATTCGTACGAGTTGTTCCTCCGTCACGTCTCCCGGCAGGGGCACGGTGTCCAGGCCGGTTCCGCACACCGCCGAATAAGCAAGCAGCGAGTCGATATTGATCGCGCCTTCGCTCCAGCGCCGCGCCAGCAGTGAGTCTTCCAGCACGGGAAGCATCAGGCCCCCGTATCCAATGCGCGGCTCCGGAATCTGCTGTTGCGCCTGCGTGATCACGTAGGCCGCGGTCATCGTTCCCGCGGCGCCGAAATGCGACGCATACAGGCTCTCCATCGCTGCACCGATGGAGTCGTCCTTCAGCGGGGCCGGCGTGGAGTCAAAGCCCCAGTATTTCCATCCGGTCGCCGCCTCGGCCGCCCGTGAAATTCTGTGCACGTCGTTCGCGAGGGCCGAGAGCGCCTCGCCCAGCTGCCGGGTCGCCGCAAGTGCATCGCCCCGGGACGACGCGAATACGCCGGCGACCACATTGGCCCCCTGCAACCCGACAGAGAACTGTCCGCCTTGATTCGCATGCCAGGAACCCGGATAGAACGGCGCGCCAGGCCCGAGCATCGCGGTCGCCGCAAAATTGAAAGTTCCCTGACTGCGCGGACTCCTTTCGGCAACGCGCTTGATGTGGCGAGCCGCGGCGCGCACAGCGTTCCAGTGCACGCCCTTTTCGCTCGCCACGATCATGCTCGCGTCGAGTTGTTTGACGCGCGAATGGACCTCCTCCAGCAGTTCCAGCATGAGGGGGTCCGGTTGATCGTCGAGGACGGCGGGGCCAATATTCAGCAGGACCGAATGCTTCGCAGCGAGCTCCTCCAGATGAAAGAGCAGCGCCAGCGCCTGTTCCTTCGTCAGGCCGCGCACGTAGTTCGAATACGGCTGTGTTGTGATACGCACGGTCTGGACTTCGAAGCCAGCCTGCTCGAACAGGCGGCGCGTTTGTCCAAGCTTTCCTGCGACCTCGGCGAGCTGCTGCTCGTAGCGCGCGGGCTGCAATTCAACGAACGCCGTGATGGCGCGCACCGGAGGTTTCCCCGCCGCCTGTGCGAACGATGCGAAGACAAGTGCGAAAATGAGCGCCAGCCGGGAATGGATTCGAGTAGTCATTGGACCTCGCTCCCGCTGTTGGACGGCGCCGAGGCAGGCTGCGCGCGGTCTGCACATAAGTCAACGCGCATGACGCGCCGCACGGGGCATCGCACACTGGCAGGAGCACATTATGGACACCGATCTTGACTTGATGTCGCGCGACCAGCTCATCGTCGAAGTAAAGCGGCTGCGCGCGGGGATTCGCGAACATCGCGACTCCTCCCGCCACGCTTTATGCTGGCATCACCCTGCGCTCTGGGGATTGCTGCCTGAGAAGACCGATCCTGTACCGGAGGTTCCGGACTGGCCGCAGTTCATGCGCGGCTGCATTCGCTATCGACAGTCGCTCGATGAGCAGTTGCCCAATGCGCCGCGCACACGAAAGGAGTTTGGCGAGTAAGCAAAAAATCTCTCGCAAAGACGCAGAGATCGCCAGGACATCAACTGCAGGAGATCTTCTCTTTGCGCTCTTCGCGTCTTTGCGAGATTCATCATCCGACGCTGTTGCTGGCTGTCAGTGCGAGACGCGCGCCCCGACTTCCGGACGCCGGCGAGCGCTCACTTCCCCGGACGCCATATCGTTCAATATCTCGGCGAAGCGTGACCAGCGTATGCGCTTGCGGGTCTTGCTGTGTGCGCCCCACCAGAAAAGAGATCCCCTTCCGATGTGCAGTTCGCCGAGCTTCTCGCCGCGCGAGCTGATCTCGAGCTTGATCGCGCTGCCTGTTCTCGCCAGGTCGAGGTTATCGAGCGTCGCGCAAACCTGAAAACGTCGGGGCAGTTTCTTCCTCGCCATGATCGGGTTCCTCTCTTGAAGAATCGACAGCAGCCCCGTTATGCACCGTCGTCCTGCGTCGTTGAAGGCGGGACCCGCAAGTTTGCCCTTCAATTCATATTCGATCTGCCGCTGCGCTCCGGATCCGAAAGTTTCGCTGGCCGCGGCGCCATCGATCACGCTGTCGCCAAAGCTCATCATACGCAATTCCAGCCTTTTCCCGCTCATACCGCTGAACCTCGAATCTCGAACTTGAACCATATGGCGCAACTCCCGCCTGCGGATCGGAACATTCCCCTATCTGTTTGGTTTCTATTCATCGCCTTTGGCGCCGGCGCCAGCTTCGCGAGCCGCTGTCCCGGAGCTTGAGTTTGGCTTTGCGTCCCCAGCGGGAGGTCCCCCCATGATCCGCTCAGTCGCCGTCGCTTCCCTTACTGCGTATGTCGGCCTTGGTTTTGCGGCCGCCGCCATCGCGGCGGACCAGAAAGCGAGCTTCGAATCGCTGGACAAGAATTCGGACGGCAAAGTGAGTCTCAATGAGGCGGCGGTCGATGATCACCTTTTCGTGGCTTTCCAGAGCCTCGATGACAACAGGGACGGCGAGCTCACCAGAGAAGAATTCGCCCGCTACCAGGGCCCGAAGGCGGGCTCGTAGCTCAGAAAGAGCCAAGGGACGGCCTGCGGCAAGCAGGCCTTCGCAGGAGGGCGTGCGCAGGAAAGCCTGCGGCAAGCCAGAATGTATCGGACTTCTGACTTGCTGACGAAGACAGCCTTCCTGCCGAAGGCCCTTGTGCGAAAGCCCTCCTGCCGCAGGCCGTCGTCGTCTGTGCCGGCGTGTTCAGTTCGCGGGGCGGCCTCCAAGCAGCCTCGCCGGCAGGAACAGCAACGCCTTCACAAAGGCGAACAGAGCGCTGACGCAGACGGCCAGAAAACGAAACGGCAGGGACAGCAGCCAGAGGATCGGCAGGAAGACGAGGACAAGCAGTGCGAGCGGCCATGCGATGGCGAGCAGCAGGAACCACGCGACGATCAGCAATAAAAAAGTCATTGTCTTCTCCAGGACCCTGGGAAGCTTTGCACAGCTCGACCATCCTCACCTCTCAACGCACTGATCGAAAGACGGGTGCGGGGATCTGATGAGATCATCGGATGGCGCCTATGCAGAGGCTCCCTGACAAGCGCGCAGCGGATCACCGACTCAGGAAACGCTGCGAGTTTCAGATGCAACAGCGCGGCGAAAGGTTGCAGCGTGCGGAACCTCTGATTTGCGCGTCTATCCTGACCTTTGACGAGTGCCGACGCCCGAAGGATGACCGAAGAAATCTCGTCCACGCGGGGCAAGGCTGATCGAAGCTGTCTGCATCCCGAATGGCCGCGAATTCCGAGAATCGTTGCCCTGCCGCATACTGGCTTCCCGGGGACCCGACGATGTTGCTCGACTGTAAGCGCTGTCTGGTTCGGTCCTGGCGAGCGACAGACGTCGAACGCCTGCCAAACCATGCGAACAATCGGAATCTGTGGCTCAACCTGCGGGACCGATTCCCGCATCCCTATACCCCTGACGATGCGGTTCGCTGGATCGAACACGTCGTGCAGACGCAGCCAGAGACGGATTTTGCGATCGACGTCGGCGGAGAACCCGTCGGCGGCATCGGCGTCGTCCTGCACGAGGATGTCGAGCGATGCAACGCCGAGATCGGCTACTGGCTCGGCGAACGCTACTGGGGGCGCGGCATCGCAAGCGCCGCACTCCAGGCATTCACCGCCTACGCTTTCGACGCCTTCGGGTTGACGCGTATCTACGCCCTGCCGTTTGCGCACAATCGGGCGTCTGCGAGAGTGCTCGAGAAGGCAGGCTATCGGTTTGAAGGGACCTTACGCCGAAGCGCGATCAAGGACGGCGTGGTGCTCGACCAGCTCCTGTACGCGATGACGGACGTCGACCGCTCACATGCCCGCTAGAGCGCTGTCAATGGATCAAGTAATGCAAGAGCCGCGAATTGAGTACCGCAAAAAGCGCAAATGACCACAACTGACAAGGCGCGTGAAGCGGCGCCCTGGCGGGACATAGATTTGATCTCTTCGTTTATGCGGTCTTTCGCGGCTCTACTCTTCTGGGAACAGCGCCGCCCAGCAGCGCGCGTCGCCCGCGAGCAGGTCGAGATTCGAGCGCAATGGCCTGGCGCAGGGCTGCGCGTCGAAGGCTTTCGCTATCGCCGCCGCAGCGGGCGAAAAATAGGCTGTCACTTCGCAATGCAGGGAGTGCTCCGTGTCGTGGCGCTTCAACACGGCCATGTCAGGAGGCCGGTTTGCTGCGACGAAGGCTCTCTGGAAGGCTTCCTCAATCTCGGTGATGTGGCGATCCGCCGTCATCGCGTCGCCGAGCGGCAACGCGAACCAATCTTCATCTGCGCCTGCGGTTTCATCGCAGCGCACGCAATTGAGCGCCTGACCGAGCATGGCGTTGCGGCCTGCGTCCGTCAGTGTCCACGGTCGATTGATGAACGGCGGTTTGTGGCGGATGTGCTGCGGATGTCCGCAGTCGAGGATGGCGACGCGTTCGCCGGCTTCGTCGACGGAATATCCGACAATTCGCCGCTGCATCCCGAGTTGTCCGTTGGCCGTTGACCGTTGTGCCGAAGCCCCCTTCAGCCAGATCGATTATCCTGCGCGCAACGGGCAACGGAGAACCGCCAACATTATCCCGCTCAACGCCTTGTCGGGCGAACCCCTCCGTTCACCCTGAGTTCACCTGCACTGTCGGATGATGGCGCATAAGTGATACTCCGGAATCCCCCAGCATGACTTCGGTCGCCGTTTCCCGACATTCACTGGCATGGCTCGCGTGCCTCATCGCCCTCGCCGGCGCGCCGGCCGCTCGCGCCCTGGACTCCCCGGTGGATCCGCCGGGCCGGGTCGCTCGTCTGAGTCTGATCGAAGGCGAAGTCTCGTTTGCGCCCGCCGGCACGGACGAATGGGCCGAAGCCGTGTTGAATCGCCCGCTTACGAGCGAAGACCGGCTGTCGGTCGGCGTGGACGGGCGAGCTGAGGTGCAGGTGGGCTTCGGCGACGGTCCACCTCAATCGCAATGCTCAGTTCGGTTTCATTGAACTCGACGACGACGTCATGCAGATGAGTCTCGTCGACGGCGCGGCCACGATCCGCGTGCGGCGGCTGGCCGACGGTGAGACAGTCAAGATTGAAACGCCGAATGCGACCGTGCGCTTGCGCGGCGAAGGCGAGTATCACGTCGAAGTCAATCCGGACAGCGACCAGACGATCGTCAAGACGCGCAGCGGCGCAGCCGACGTCATGGGTGGTTCGCAGTCGTATACCGTGCGCGCAAACGAGCAAGGCGTGTTCAGCGGCCTGGAGAATCTGACGGCGCAGACTGGCCCCATCGCTGCAGCGGACGCCGTTCGAAGCCTGGGCGAACGATCGCAACAGCCGCGAGGAGCAGTCCGAGTCGTCGCGCTATGTGTCACACGATGTGGTCGGCTACCAGGATCTGGACAATCAGGGCGATTGGGTGCACGAGCGTGAGTACGGCCATGTGTGGCGTCCGCTGTATGTTTCGGCGGGTTGGGCGCCGTACCGTTACGGCCGCTGGGCCTGGATCTCGCCGTGGGGCTGGAGCTGGATCGACGACGCACCGTGGGGATATGCGCCGTTTCACTATGGCCGCTGGGTGAATCTGCATCAGCGCTGGTGCTGGGTTCCGGGCCCTCGACATTTGCGGCCGATCTACGCGCCTGCGCTCGTCGGCTGGATGGGCGGTCCGTCGGTCAGCGCATCAATCGCGTATGGCCCTGGCGTGGGTTGGTACCCGCTCGGACCGCGTGAAGTCTATTGGCCTGGCTATCGGCACACTCCCCGTTACGTGCGTAACGTGAACGTGTCCAACACGGTCGTCAGCAACCACTACATCACGAACGTCTACAGCCGGCCTCGCCGCCACGAGGACCATCGTTATCGCCAGGAGGAGCATCGCTATCGACGGTATCCGGATGCGATTACGGCCGTGCAACGCGACCATTTCGTCAGCGGCCGACAGATCGGCGGATATCGCGTGCGACTGAATGACCGCGATGTGAGGGAATGGCGCGACGATCCGCGCCCGCCCGCGATAGCGCCCTATCGCGAGAGCGTGCTCGCGGGCCAGCCGCGCGAGCGGCGCCCCGACCGCTTCACCAATCGCGACCGCGACTGGCTCGCGCGTCGCGGCGGCGCCGGACGCGTCGATTTCACGGCCGAGCGGCGCGCCATCGAAAACAACGGCGGGCGTCCCATCAGTCGTTCACAGCTCATCGACAATCCGAAAGAGCGCGGCGACTACCGTGTTTCGCAACCGAGCGACATCAAGCGTCATCTGGTCGAGCAACGTCAGCAGAACGAACGCGGCGCTTCGACTTCGATCAACCGCCCGACCCCGCGCGGCGAGCCCCAACACGCCGACCAGCAACAGCAGCGGATCCCGGCCGAGCGCGCCGGCGACGAGCGCGTGGAAATCATCCGCGGGCAATATGAAAACCAATCGATGCGCCATCGCAGCGACAGTGCGCCGAGAGAGCCACAGCAACAGCAGCGGATCCCGGCCGAGCGCGCCGGCGATGAGCGCGTGGAAATCATCCGCGGGCACGAAGATCAATCGATGCGCCATCGCAGCGACAGTACGCCGAGAGAGGCGCAGCAACAGCACTATGCGCCTCCGACGCGGACGTTGCAGACTGCGCCAGCGCAGCGTGCCGACGGCGCGCGTTACGGATCAGACGTCAGTCGTGAGCGATCTTCGTCCGGGCGCAGCATGCGCGAGACGCCGCAAGGCGGCGCCTCCTCGTCGCCCGCGCCGCGCAGTTTCACGCCGGCGCCGCAGGCCCCTGAGCGTCAACACACCGAGCAACCCAGGCAGGCGGAGCGCTCGGGAAATCGGTCGGGATCAGCGTCGCAAGATCGGGGAGCTCGTCGCGCGATCGGGGAAGCTCGCGCTTTCAGCCGCCCTGACGCGAGAATCAATAACGACGGCCTGCGGCAAGAAGGCCTTCGGCAGGAAAGCATTCGCAGGAAGGCAGTCGCAGGACAGATACGGATCAGCAATGACGGCATGTCGCAAATGACGCGAGCGCCCGTCGAGCCCGTCTGATTCCGATCTGGCTTGCCGAAGGCTTTCCTGCGCACGCTTTCCTGCGAACGCCTTCCTGCCGCAGGCCGTCCCTGATTGCGGACGCTTTCTTGCGACCGCCTTCCTGCCGCAAGCCGTCCTTAGCTCCGTTCAGCGCACTACACGCCCTTCCGATAGTAATCCTGCATCGGATAGCGCCGCGCGTAGAGACCGAAGATCAGCGCAACGACCAGGGCGAAGCCCGCGAAGAAAAACATGAGGAACGCGGTTTCGCTGAGGCCCGTTTCCCCGATGCGAGCGATGACCGCCTCGTTGCGCACGCTTGCGTTCGCGAGCAACACCCACAAATTGCCGATCGTGACGGCCAGATACCACAAGGCCATGATCACGCCTTTCATGGACGCCGGCGCCTGGCTGTAGGCGAACTCGATGCCGGTCGCTGACACGAGCACTTCGCCAAACGTCAGGAGCGCGTACGGGAAAACCTGCCACGTTACAGACACGGCGTCGCCGCCGTCGATCCAGAGCTGAATGACGCCGGCGGCGATCCATGCAACCCCCGAGAACGCGATGCCGAACCCCATGCGCCGCAGCGCCGTCGGCTCGAAACCGAATCCGCCGCAGCAGCGGATAGAGCACGAGGTTGTTGAACGGAATCAGCAGCATCACGAGCGCCGGATTCAGCGCCTGCATCTGCGCCGATTGAAACCACTCCGGCTTCGTCATCTGATCCGCCTGCAGGATCCACGTGGACGCTTTCTGGTCGAACAGCGACCAGAACGGCGTGATCAGCGCGAAGACGATCATCACGCGCAGGACCGCGCGAACGCCGTCGACCGCCTCATCAGAATGAATCCGTCGCGCCCGCTCCAACTGCATCCATGCGCCGCCGCCGCCGAAGGCGAGCACGCAGACCAGCGCCAGGCAAAAGGCTGGCACGAACCCCAGCCGACCGGTAAGACTCAGCGACCCGGCGGCGAGAGCCAACCCGACGCCCGCCAGCGCCAATCCGCTTCTGCCCCGCCCCGTTTCCTGTCGCGTCAGCGCCGTGCGCACCACGTTGAGGAAAGAATCGGGATTCGGCGGCGCGGGCGCCACACGAACATACTTCCTGCGTCCAAGCCAGAAGACGAGCGTCGCGAGAAACATCAGCAGGCCAGGAATCCCGAAGGCGATGCTCGGGCCGTAGCTGCGCAGGAAAATGGGCATCAGGAGCGAGGCGAAAAACGATCCGAAATTGATGCTCCAGTAGAACGCGTCGAACACGATCTTCGCGCTCTTCTTGTTCGTCTGATCGAACTGATCGCCGACGAACGATGCAACCAGCGGCTTGATGCCGCCGGATCCGACTGCGATGAGGAGGAGTCCGGTGTAGAACCCCGTGCGATTGTCGTCGAACGCCGCGAGCAGTGCGTGCCCGGCGCAATAGACCAGCGACAGCCACAGGATCGTCGGATACTTGCCAAAGAACCGATCCGCGACCCAGCCGCCGATCAGCGGAAAGAAATAAACGCCGATCACGAAGGTATGAAAGACATCCTTGGCAATTCCCGCGCGCTCCGCTTCGGGCGCGTACAACAGCAACGTACTGACGAGAAACGGCGTCAGGATGTTGCGCATTCCGTAGAAGCTGAAACGTTCGCCCGCTTCGTTCGCGATGATGTACGGAACCTGCCGCGGCATGCGGTCCGTCGCGGCGGCCGCAGGCGCGAGCGTTGTTGCGGGGGCGGTCGAACTCATGATCGTTTGAGCGCCCGCGCCAGCGCGTCGGCCATCACACCAGCCCCTTGCGGCTCAGGCTCGCGGCGCACCGGCTTCTGCGCACGCTGATCGCGACGCGGTTCGCCGCCCGCCTCCCGTGTGCGCGGCGCAGCCTCATCGAGCCGCATGCTGAGCGCAATGCGCTTGCGCGCCTGATCGACCTCGAGCACTTTGACCTTGACGACGTCGCCGGCTTTCACGACTTCGCGCGGATCCTTCACGAACTTGTTCGACAGCATCGAGATGTGCACGAGACCGTCCTGATGCACGCCGATATCGACGAAGGCGCCGAAGTTCGCAACGTTCGTGACGACGCCCTCGAGAATCATGCCGGGCTGCAGATCCTTCAGGTCTTCGACGCCTTCCTTGAACTCCGCGGTCCTGAACTCGGGACGCGGATCGCGTCCCGGCTTTTCGAGCTCGCGCAGGATGTCGCGCACGGTCGGCAGACCAAAGCGCTCGTCGGCGTATTTCGCCGCATCGACTTTCCTGAGACTGGCTGCATCGCCGAGCACCTCGCGCGCGGGTCGTCTGAGATCTGCGAGAATCTTCTCGACGACGGGATAGGCCTCAGGATGGACGGCGGATGCATCGAGCGGATTGTCGCCGCGCATCACACGCAGAAACCCGGCCGCCTGCTCGAACGTCTTTTCGCCCAGCCGCGGCACCTTTTTGAGTCCTGCGCGGCTTGCGAAGGCGCCGTGTTCGTCACGATAGCGCACGATGTTTTCCGCCAGCGTCGTTCGACAGGCCCGAAATCCTCGCGAGCAACGCGGCGGACGCCGTGTTGACGTCCACGCCGACGGCGTTGACGCAGTCCTCGACCACCGCATCCAGGCTGCGCGCGAGTTTCGTCTGATTGACGTCGTGCTGATACTGGCCGACGCCGATCGATTTCGGATCGATCTTCACCAGCTCCGCGAGCGGATCCTGCAGACGCCGTGCGATCGATACGGCGCCGCGCAGGCTCACGTCGAGATCCGGGAACTCCTTCGCTGCGAGCGCTGACGCTGAATACACGGAGGCGCCCGCCTCGGAGACGACGATCTTCGTAAGCTTCAGATCGGGATGCTTCCGGATGAGCTCGCCGGCGAGCTTGTCCGTCTCGCGCGACGCTGTACCGTTGCCGATGCTGATCAGGTCGACGTTGTGCTTCTTCGCGAGCATGGCCAGCGCCGCAGGGCCCGATCCCAGTCGTTGCGCGGCGCATGCGGATACACCGTCGCGGTTTCCAGAACTTTGCCTGTGCGATCCACGACCGCGACTTTGACGCCCGTGCGCAAGCCGGGATCGAGCCCCATCGTTGCGCGCGGACCGGCGGGCGCAGCGAGCAGCAGGTCGTGCAGGTTGCGAGCGAACACGCGAATCGCCTCCTCCTCCGAGCGTTCGCGCAGCTCGGTCAGGAGCTCCGCTTCGAGCTGCCAGGCGAGTTTGACCTGCCACGTCCACCGTACGGTCTGCAGCAACCAGGCGTCGGCAGGCCGCCCGCGATCGACGATGGCGAACCGCGCGGCGATCTTGAGCTCGCAGGCATTGAACTTCGGCTCAGGCGACGCATCGGTCGCCAGTTCCTCGGGCAGCTTGAGAGTAACTTTGAGCAACTCTTCCTTGCGGCCGCGAAACAACGCGAGCGCCCGATGCGACGGTATGGCCCTGATCGGTTCGCTGTAGGCGAAGTAGTCGCGGAATTTCGCAGCCGCCTCCTCCTTCCCCTCGATCAGCGTCGAAACGAGCACGCCCTGGTCATGCAGATGTGCGCGCAGATTGGCGAGCAGCTCCGCATCTTCGGCAAATTGCTCGATCAGAATCGCGCGCGCGCCTTCCAGCGCAGCCTTTGCATCGGGCACGCCAGGATTCTCGCCGTGCTCGCCGGTGAAGGCGGACTTGAGATATTTCGCCGCCTCCGTTTCCGGTTTCAGGGAGCGATCGGCAAGCAGCGCCGCCGCGAGCCCATCGAGGCCGGCCTCACGTGCGATCTGCGCTTTGGTCCGCCGTTTCGGTTTGTACGGCAGATACAGGTCTTCGAGACGCTGCTTGGCTTCCGCTGCTTCGATGGCGGCGCGCAGTTCCGGCGTCAGTTTCTTCTGTTCGTCGATGCTCGCCAGAATGGCGGCGCGGCGCTCTTCCAGTTCGCGCAGATACGCAAGCCGCTCTTCGAGCGTGCGCAACTGGGTGTCGTCGAGCCCGCTCGTGACTTCCTTTCGGTAGCGCGCGATGAAGGGCACGGTGGCGCCTTCGTCCAGGAGCGCTACGGCGGCCGCTACCTGCTCCGGCTTGACAGAGAGTTCGGCGGCGATACGCGATTCGATCGAGGGGAGCATTGCGGGTTCGAATTCCGGAGCAGGAATGCTGAGGGGCGGCACTATGAAGAACGACGTGGGACGCCACAAGTCCTTGAGATTTGCGACACGAATGATGTAAATCGGCGAATGCAGGCGACTGTTGCCCGTTTTCCGTTGTCCGTTGTGCGCAGACGCAGGCGTCAGGTATGACCCTCTGCGGAGAACGGACAACTCACAACGCACAACTGGGCGGGAAGAAGTGGCCCGACGTATTTTCATCACCGGCGCCTCGGGATTCGTCGGCGGCGCGATCGCCGCGGCGCTCGCGCGCACGCATGAAGTGCGGGCGATGTCGCGCTCGATCGCGAGCGATGCAGCCGTCAGGGCGCTGAATGCGACGCCGATCAGATGCGAACTGGGCGCCGTGCCGAGCGAGACTCTGAGCGGCTGCGACGCCGTCATTCACTGCGCCGCTTTCGTGAAGCAATGGGGAACGCGGCGGCAGTTCTGGACCGCCAATGTCGAGGGGACGAGTCGGCATGCTCGATGCGGCGCGGCGCGCAGGCGTGCGGCGTTTCATTCATATCGGCACCGAGGCGGCGCTTTTCCGCGGACAGGATATGAGCAACATCGATGAGGACTATCCCTATCCGGAACGCACGCCATTCCTGTATTCGGAGACGAAGGCGGCGGCGGAACGCGCGGTGCTGGCGGCGGACGCGTCCGGCTTCGAGACAATCTCGATCCGGCCGCGTTTCGTCTGGGGTCCGGGCGATCAGACCATCCTGCCGGTGCTTGAAGCCATGGTCCGCACCGGACGCTTCGTCTGGATCGATCACGGACGCGCACGCACCTCGACGACGCACATCGCGAATCTCGTGCATGCCGTCGCGCTCGCGCTCGATCGCGGGGCCGGGGGAAATGCGTACTTCGTCACCGATGAAGGCGTCACGACGATGCGGGAATTTCTGACGGCGTTGCTGGCGACGCGCGGCGTCTCACCGCCCGACAAGTCGATTCCGGGACCGCTTGCACGCTCGATCGGCGCCGTTGCGGAAACCGTCTGGCGAATCGCAGGCGCAACGTCCGATCCGCCGCTGACGCGCTTCGCTGCGAGCATGATGTCGCGCGACTGTACGATCCGGATCGACAAGGCGCGCCGCGAGTTGGGCTACGCGCCGATCCTCTCGCGCGCCGATGGACTCGCCGCGCTCGCGCGCAGTTGAAGAAAAGAGAAGAGCCGCGAAAGACCGCAAAAAAAACCTGAAGGAACGTGAGTCACGAACGCCAGGCGCGATCGCTCAACCGAGGCGCCGCGCGGCCCTGTGTGCATCGTCTGACTAAGTCATTCTCCTTTTTGCGGTCTTTCGCGGCTCTGCTCTTCTAACCCCGCTCCGCGTCCATCAACCGATGGAAGAGCTGCACGCCGCTCTCGCGCTTCGGCGAATACGGCCCTGAGCGGTACGCCCGCGAGCCGAGGTTGACCTGCACGGCCTCGCAGATGCGGGCGTCTTCCGCCTGAACCTCTTCGCTGAAGTGCGCCAGCTCGCGCCACCGTTCGTCAGTGTCCGGCTCGGGCGTGAGATCGTAGGAAAACCAGTCGAATCTCACGATCGTCTGATTCACGTCGACCGGAATGACGACGTTGGTCTGCAACTGCCCCTCGTAGATGTTCAGCATGATGTTGGGGAAGAGCCAGTAGTACCAGGCTTGTCCGTCGCCGAAGCCGCCTTTGTAGAGAGACGCCGTGCCGTCGCGCACAGGCGCGTACTGCAGCACGTAGCGTTCGGCCTGCTCCGTCACGTACTGGCGGTAGTCGATCTCGCGGTTCAGCCCGGGGTGCACCAGCGGGATGTGGTATCCCTCCAGAAAGTTGTCCACGTAGACTTTCCAGTTTGCGCTCACCGGGTAGGTGCGGGTCGTCACGTAGCGCATCCGTTCCAGTTCGAGCGGTGCGCAGCGCTCCGTGACGCCCGGAAAGAATTCGTCGAACGACGGAGTGGCCGAATCAAGCGCGGCGAACAGCAGCGGGCCGAAGCGATGCACAGGAAGAGTCTGCAGACTGATCTTCGCGGGATCGAAGCCGCTCGCCCCTTCCATCTCCGTCGCGCGCAGCAATTGACCGGACAGGTCGTAGGTCCACCCGTGATAGCGACACGACAATCGCCGCGCATTGCCGCAACCCTGCGCGACCGGGCCGGCGCGATGACGGCACACGTTGAAAAAGCCGCGCGGAGTCCCATTGTCGTTTACGAACAGCAACGGCTCGCGACCGAGGCGCGTCGTGAAATAGTCGCCGGAGTTCTTCAGCTGCTCTGCGTGGCCGACGAGTTGCCACGATCGGGCGAATACAGTTTCGTGCTCGCGCGCGAGACGCGCCGGATCGATGTAGAAGGAAGCGGCGGGAGTCTGCATGGAGCAAATTCTACGCCGTAGCCAGACGTTGTCGGCAGGTAAGCCACTCGCAAGCAAGCCGGAGATGAGAGGTCGGTTCTGACGCTTGCCTGCTGCGTCCGCAGCTCGCTTGCCGCGTGGCTTACTTACCGACGGAGCGCGGCTCGCCTCTTCCGCATGGATCCGCGGACTTGACGCAGCTGGCGAGATCACTATGCTCCGCCGCGTGAACACTCACATCCTCTTCATTCGCAGCCTGCATCACGCAGGACATCTTATCCAGGGCCCGGCGCCCCGGGCGTAGCGTTCAGCGCTTCTCGCTCGGGGTTCGCCGAGCGCCTTCTCGCTTCTCCACACTGCGGCGTTCGCCGCACGAGCGCGTTCCGATTCGGAGGCCTCCGCCGCACGGGAAGGCGCGTGTGTGTAGTTTTTTCCTTCTCAAGCTCGAGGATAGTTTCATGGTCATACAAAATGTCCGCAACCGGACCGCGCGTCCGCGGATCGTAATCGCTGCCGGCGAACACGCCCGGTTGATGGGCCTCGCAGAGAAAGCGATGAAGCACGATTCTCCTGTCGGTGAGTATCTGGCCGAAGAACTCAGCCGCGCGCACATCGTGCCCGACGAGTCTTGCGGTCCCTACGTCGTGCGCATGGGTTCGCATGTGACGTACAGCGACGACGCAACGAAGAGAACCCGCAAGGTCACGCTCGTCTATCCGAAGGACGCGAACATCGATCGCGGTCGGATTTCGATCCTGACGCCGATCGGCGCAGCTCTGATTGGCCTGAGTCCCGCTCAGTCGATTCAGTGGCCGAGCCCCGCCGGCGCCCTGTCGTCGCTGACCGTCCTTGATGTGAACAACGAGGACCGCACCAGCGTCGTGCAGTGACGTGGATGGCGCACGCACATAGCCACAGACGCGGCGCAAGCCAACTGCGTTGGCAGGCAAGCCTCACGGCAAGCGAGCCGACGTTGTCGGCAGGCAAACCGGCTAACGCCGGCAAAAGTCAGAGTAAGAGCAAGCCGAGCGGTGTCGGCAAGCAAGCCTTCGGCAGGCAAGCCCTGGGCAGCATATGCCCGGGCAAGCAAGCCGGCTAACGCCGGCAGGCAAGAATGTCTTGTTGTCTGACCTGCCGACGCTGTCGTCTTGCCTGCCGAGGTCTTCGAGGCTTGCTTGCCAGTGGCTTACCTGCCGCGTCCGCGGCTGGCAATTCTCCGTTCTGACCTGCCGACACTGTCGGCTTGCCTGCCGAGTCTTTCGAGGCTTGCTTGCCAGTGGCTAACGCTGCCGCGTCTGCGGCTTGCTGCTGCGAGCGCCGCGAGCGGCTTATTCCTTAGTTCTTCTTCGCCGCCGCTTCTTCGTCCGCGCGCGCCCCGGCAAGGATGCCCGGCAACGCGTAGTTGCCTTCGTGGCACGCGTACTCGTAGATCTTCTCATCCGTCGCGTTCATCGCGATTTCGCCGCTGAAAGGCGGCGTAATGTGCCCGCATCGTCGACCGTGAATCGATACAGGATCTGCTTCGGACCGATGCGCGTGAAGCGCTCAGTGACTTTCAATTTCTCCGCGGAGCCGCGGAATCCCTGCTCCGGCCGGATCTTCGTCGTCTCAACCACCAGCGTGTCGCCTTCCCAGCGACCGATCGAGTCGCCCATCCATGTGCGCAAATTCTCGGGCCGGGGCTTGCCGTCGAGACGCACGATGCGCACGTCGTGCACCATCTCAACGAGGATCATGACCGCTTCCTGCGTCTGCACGATCTGATAGTTGTTGTTGTACAGCAGCGGAATCATCGGCGGCCCCGCGCTCGAGCCGAACGACATGATGCAACGCTCGCCGAGCGAGCGCATTTCCGGACCGTCCGCGGGCCCGCCCCCGCCCGTTCGAAACGCCGCCATGCGCGCTGCGAATCGCTGCTGAGCCTCGGGCGTCATCGCCGGGAGCTTGCCATTCGGCGGATCGACGATCATCGAGCTGCGCTTCTCGCCGTTGAGCGAGATCACTTTCGTGCCGGGATCGACCCAGAAATTGTTGTAGCCGCAGTTCGCGCCGCTGAAGCCGCGCCCGCAACTTGCGGGCAGATCCTCGGCCTTCGTGTTCGGGTCGGTCGGCGCATTCGCGACTTCGTTGAACTCCGCTTCCGCACGCTCGAGTTCGAGCGCTTCCGCATCGCTCAGCACCAGCTTCGCCGAATTTCTGCGGCCGCTCGAGCGGCGTAATCGTCGCGTTGGTCCACTTGCCCTGCAGATCCGGGCGACCGTCCGCTGTGCGCGGCGGCTGCCATTTCGCCGGCGCAACCTGCGCGCCGGCGACAGGCGCCGCCATTGTCGCCGCGGCCCAAACGACGCTGAGCGACAAGACCCGAAGCGTCGAAGCGCTCCTGCGTGACGCAGTTTCTCGCAGCATCATCGATGTTCCCCCTGCCAGACTTATTCGAGAACGCCAGTGAAGCATAATCCGGAGGTCTTTCGCAGCAGGTTGAGGATGCAAAGGAAGGAAAAGAACTGTCATTGCGTCGCGCGCAGCCCGGCGCGACGGTAGGCTCGTAACACGCAGCGGCTCAACGCGCCGCTTACTATTTCAGAAACGTTCCATGCCTCCGCGGCGTCACGCGCCAGGAGCGCTGGCCAGGCATATCGCTCAAGGGGGAATTCGCCGTGCGGATGCGTCATTCGTTATTCGTTCTTGTCGTTGCAGCTTTATCGTTCGCCTCGCAGGCCCGCGATGCGGCGCTCGGTCGCGAACCGGAGACGGTTGGTTTCTCAGCCGAGCGTCTGCAGCGACTCGATGCCGGGCATGAAGGCGCTCGTCGATGACAAACAGCTCGCTGGCATCGTCACCATGGTCGCGCGTCACGGCCAGGTCGTGCAGCAGATGGCCTACGGTACCAGGACATCGCGAGCAAGACGCCGATGCAGAAGGACTCGATCTTCCGCATCTATTCGATGACCAAGCCGATCACCGGCGTCGCGATGATGATGCTGTACGAGGAAGGCAAATGGCAAGCCGACCGATCCGATCTCGCGCTACATCCCCGAGTTCAAGGATCTGAAGGTCTTCACAGGCGTGGACCAGACGGCAAACCGACGCTCGAAGCGCCCGACGCATGCGCCGACGATGGGCGAGCTGATGTCGCACACCGCCGGCTTCACCTACGGCTTCTTCGGCACCACGCCGGTCGACAAGATGTATCAGGCAGGCGAACCCGCTCGCGTCCGAGTTCGCTGCAGGAATTCATCAACAAGATGGCGACGCTACCGCTGCTGTATCAGCCGGGTGAAGGCTGGGTGTACAGCGTCTCAGTCGACATTCAGGGCTACCTGGTCGAGAAGCTGTCGGGCAAGTCGTTCCCCGAATTCCTGCGCGAGCGCATCTTCGAGCCGCTCGGGATGAACGACACGGCGTTCTTCGTGCCGGAGAGCAAGCTGCCGCGTCTGGCGACGATCTACGCGTGGACAGCGCCAGGCGCGTCTGGCGCCGATGCCGCGCGATCCGGACGTCAGCAAGACGCCCGGACTGCCTTCGGGCGGCGGCGGTCTGTATTCGACTGCGGGCGACTACTTGCGCTTCGCGCAGATGTTGCTCAACGGCGGCGAGCTCGATGGTGCGCGCCTGCTCGCACCGAGCACCGTCGAGCTGATGCGCACCAATCACGTGCCCGAAGCCGTGAAGCCAACGGCAAATTCGGCATCGGCATCTATCGCATGCAGCCCGGCCTCGGCTTCGGCTACGACTTCGCGATCTCGAAGATCCGCAGCAAGCTCGGCAGCACCGCGCGGCAAGGGCACGTATCTGCTGGGACGGCATCGCCGGCACGTGGTTCTGGATCGATCCGACCAACGACATCGCTCTTCATCGGCATGATTCAGCGCTGGGCCACCGCGGCCGGTGACGCCGAACATCGAGGACCTGTCGCGCGCACTGACGATGCAAGCGCTGACCGATCCGGAGAAATAGCGAGCGGGATCGCGTTTCGCTCGACGGCGGACGGAGCGATCCGTCCGCCGTCATTCATCATCTTCAGAATCTCTGTCCGAACTTCAAGCCGACGTGCGCGGCTGATTCGTCACGATGTACGGCGCCGTGCAGATGTCCTCGCGACACTGCACGAACCGCGTCAGCTCCGCCCTCTCGTCGAACGCGTTGGTCACGAACAGCGTCGAGGTTCCAGCTCCCGCTGCCGACGCCGGCCGAGATGTCCGCCACGCCGTACGCGCTCAATTCGCCGCCGAGGACCGCTTCATCCGCGACAACCAGCGCCGAGCGTGATGCGTCCTGGTAGGCAATACGCGGCCTGCACGTTCGCGTCCAACGAGCCGATCTGCGAACCGTAGCGACCCGTGATATTCGCCTTGTATTCCGGCACGATCGGCAGCTCCGTGCCGTCAGGCGCGCCGCGCAGAACGGGATCGCCCGTGACCGCGTGGTCCACGAAGCACTGATCGAGCGGCAGAGGATTCTCCGCCGGCATCCAGCTGTTCGCAGAAGTCTTCCTTCAGCTGCGCATCGAGATACGACAGGCCGCCGGAGACGAGCAACGCTATCCGTCACAGCCCAGTCGATGTCGGTCTCGATGCCCTTGATCTGCGCCCTGCCCGCGTTCGTGATGTTCGTCAGGCCGTTCTCGCCGAGGAACGAGAACTGGAAGTCGTCCCAGTCCTCCAGAACAGCGCGCCGTTCCAGCGCAGGCGGCCGTCCGAGCGTCGTCTTCCAGCCGATCTCGTAGTTCTTGAGGTAGTCGGCGTCGTACGGCGGGAACGTGCCGCGACGATTCACGCCGCCCGGTCGGAAGCCCTCCGAGTACGTGGCGTACACCAGCCGTCGTCCGTGAAGCGATACGTCAGGTTGACCTTCGGCGTGTAGCCGTCCTCCTTCACGTCTTGTCGAGGTTCTTGCAGGGCGCCGTGCTGACCGACTTGAACGGCATCCAGCCCGAGTGATCGCGGATCGTCGGCTCCAGCCAATGCGACCTGGCACAGAGCCTCGCCGTTGCGTGCCGCTGGAGCTGTAGCCCTGCCGTAGCCGAAGAAGCCCTTCGAGCGAGTTGTCGGCCTCGAAGTAGCGCAGTCCGCCGAGGTGGCGGTCAGCTTGTCGGTGATGTCGAAGCTCAGCTCGCCGAACACGGCGTAGTCTCGTCGATGCGCTTCTGCTCGGTCAGCCAGATCGTGTCGGCCCAGCCGGTGACCTCGTAGTCGCTCGTCATGCGCGTCGATCTTGTAGCGCTGCTCGATGTCGTGCTCCTGGCGCTGGTAGAACAGGCCGCCGACGAAGCGCAGACGGTTGTCGCTGGGCGTGCGAGATGCGCAGCTCGTGGCTCTGACGCTCGTAGCGGTCCTTGCCATGGATGTACTGCGACGGATCGATCAAGTCGCCGTGCGTCGTTGTACAGTCACGTAGCCGTAGACGACGTCGTAGAAATACGAATAATCGGAGTAGTCGGACTCCGTGTCGACGTCGCGCTTCAGGTACGACGCCGGCATAGACGAGGTCGAGGTTGCCGATCTTGCCTTCGACCGTGAGCGCCGCCTGCATCCAGCTGTCCTCGCGAGTTCTCCGGCCGAAAGCGTGACGATCTTGAGATCGCCGACGCCGGATCGTAGGCGAACGCGCCGTCCGCCTTCTGCTTCTGGGCCATCACCGTCGGCGTCACGGTCCAGCTGTCGTTGAGGTCGATGCGCAGCGCCGCGCGTGCGCCGATGCGTGTCGACGTCGTTGTAGTCCTCGTCGACGAAGGCTGGCGTTGTCGATCGTGATGCCGGCCGTCGGATACGTGCGCGTGCCCGGCCACGTTGTCGATGTAGCCGGCATCGTGCTTGCTCCAGCCGACGAGCCGGATCGCCGCGCTGCTCGCCGATCGGCAGGTTCACGAAGCCTTCGGCGACGTAGCCGGCCTCGCCGTCGAGCGATGCTGCCTTCGAGGTCGTAGCCCGCCGCGAACTCGGTCGGGTCCGGCTTGTTCGTGATGATGCGGATCGTGCCCGCCTGCGAGCTCGCGCCGTACAGCGTGCCCTGCGGCCCGGCGAGCGCCTCGACGCGCGCGATGTCGTAGACGTGGATGTCGAGCGCGCCCTGGATCGTCGTGATCGGCTGCTCGTCCAGATACATGCCGACGCTCGGCAGCGAGCCGGAGTGGTTGCCGTTGTCGCCGCTGCTCACGCCGCGGAAGAACACGCGCGCGAAGCCCGGGCCGAAGCGTCGTGTACGAGACAGACTCGGCAGGAACTTCGCGTAGTCGTCGAAGTCCGCGACGTGCAGCTCTTCGAGCTTCTCCGTGCCGAGCGCCGTGATGCTGATCGGAACGTCCTGCAGGTTCTCCTGGCGCTTCTGCGCGGTGACGATGACCTCTCGAGCACGCCGTCTCGCTGTTGCTGCGCCATGCGTGCGGCGGGCGTGCGCGATCGCGATCGCGCAGCGGGCCGAGCGGCGATCGCGGTCAGAACGGCGCGTTCGATTGTCGGGACGCGCTGATCGGCGATGAGACGTTTCAACTTTCGCGTTCGGCTACGGGTCATTGTGGATTCTCCCCTCGTTGTACTGCAGCCACAGTATAGCGCGCACGTCATGCAAGGCGAGTGTAGCGCCACCGCCGCAGTTCAAAACTCCGGCGTTGCGGGATACGCGTCGAGCACGGGGCCCAGAGCGCCCTTCAGCGGCTCGAGCCACGGCTCGTAGTTGCGCCACTGGTCGAGGCCCTCGCGGTAGATCGGCCGGCGCACCTGCTCGGAGCTGGCGGTGCGCACCGCGCGCTCGTTCTCGTAGAAGCGCAGGCAACGCTCGTCGAACGGCAGGCCGCAATAGGCCAGCAGGCGCGCACTTCGCCTCTCGACGTCCTCGACCATGTGCTCGTAGATCACGCGGTGCACGCGGCCCGGCAGCACCGCGTCGAAGTGCGCCATCAGCTCGACGTAGTCGCGGTAGTAGCGGCCGATGTCGTCGAGGCTGTAGGTGAAGTGTCTGGCCGCGCGCGAAATGCTGCTTGAAGCCGGAGAAGCAGCAGCCGAGCGGATGCCGCCGCGCGTCGATGATCTTCGCGTTCGGCAGCATCAGGTGGATCAGCCCGACGTGCGCCCAGTTGTTCGGCATCTTGTCGATGAAGAACGGCGCGCCGGTCTTGCGCTGGACGCGCGTCTGTCGCAGGTACCGCTCGCCCAGCGCGCGCAGCTCCTCGGCGGCGAGCGTCGCCAGCACCTCCGGATACTTCGACGCGTCGCCGCGACGTCTTCCTGCCGCCCAGCTCGCGGGCGATGGCGACGATGTCCGGCAGCTCCTGCGTGCCCTCGACGAGCGGATGGCTGGCGAGAATCTGCTCGAGCAGCGTCGAGCCGGAGCGCGGCAGGCCGACGATGAAGATCGGATCGCGGCGCCGTCGCAGCCGCTCGCCGCGGCGCTGCCGCGAAGAACTCCGGCGTGAACAGCGCCTTCGAGCGCTGCACGTGGCCGGTAGTCTCCTGCGCGTCGTACGGATCAACTCGCGGCGCAGCGCATTGCCCTTGTCGTAGTGCTCGAACGACGCCTCGTACTGCCGCGCGTCCTCGAGCGCCTTGCCGAGCGCGAAATGGAAGTGGAAGCGGTCCTCCGCGCGTCAGGTCGCTGCGCCGCGAGTTGCGCGCTGCATCGCTCTCGAGATCGGCGGCGCTGAAGCTGAACGTCTTCAGGTTCGCGAGGCTCCACCATGCCTCGCCGAGGTGCGGCGCGAGCGCGAGGCTGCGGCGGTAGGCGTCGATGCACTCGTCCTGTCGGCCGGCGGTCTTCAGCGCATGGCCGTAGCTCATCCAGACCTTGGGGTGGTTCGGATACTCGCGCAGTGACCGCCGTCGTACAGATCGATCGGCCTGCTCGACGTCGCCGATGCGGGCCAGGATGGCGGCCTTGAGATTGCGATAGCCCGGATTGCGCGGGTCGCGCGCGAGCAGCGCGATCGACTTCGACGAGCGCCTGCTCCGCCTTGCCCGGGCGATGCAGCACGAACGCGTAGTTGTGTCGCGCGGGTGCGAAGCTCGGCGCCAGCTCCAGCGCGCGCTCGAGCAGCACCTCGGCATCCGCGTAGCGGCCGAGCCGCGCCGCGACTTCGGCGAGCATGCGGATTGCCGCAACGTCGGTCGGATGCTGCTTCAGATGTGCGCGCAGCATGCGCCTCGGCGACGGCGATGCGGTTCTCGCAGAGCGCCGCGCCGCTTCCATCAGGCGCGGATCGCGCGTCGAATAGCGGATGTGCTGCGCGTAGGCGGCGTCCGCGCCCGGCGCGTCGCCGAGCGCTGTCAGATGATCGCCGAGTGCGCGCCACGCGTCGGGCATGTCGGCCTTGAGCTGCACGGCGCGTCGCAGGGCGGCGACCGCTTCTTCGCCCGGCCGTTCGCGCCCAGCGCGATGCCGAGCAGCATCGTGGCGCCGGGATGGTCGGGAACGACCTTGAGGATCTCCGTCGCCTGTTCCACCGCCGCCGCCGGATTGCTGGCAAGCAGCCGGCGCGTGTGAGCTCAATGCGACCTGAGGTTCCGACGGCTTCGGACGTTTCAGTCATGCGGCCCCGTATCTACTCGCCAACCGCGGCACTCGCCGGGCGCGCGCGAACTGATACTTTTTCCTGATACTTTTGCCCGCTTGTCTGGACGCGTGGTGCACGATCAGAGATGACTGCAACGATGCGCCGGCTGGTCGAATTGCCGGTTGCCGCGACCGATCCCTCACTTGGGGAAAGGCGAACACACATGAATGAGCAAGACACCACGGCGGAATCGTTCCGCGTCCGCACGATGCGGCTGATCGTCGGCTGCTTCTGTTCGCCTCCTGCGTCCGCCTGTGCGGCCGCGCCGCCCACAAGCCGGACCGAGCAGCGCCGATGGCGCCGCAGACGTGTATCCGTCGACATACAACGCGCCGCCCTCCCCTGCGACGCTGATTCGCGGCGCCACGGTCCTCACCGGCGCCGGCACCCGCATCGACGGCGGCGACGTGCTGATCGTGAACGGCCGCATCGAACGTCGGTCGGAACGAATCTCACCGCGCCCGCCGGCGCGCGTGTGATCGATGCGCAGGGCCGCTGGGTGACGCCCGGTCTCATCGACGTGCATTCGCACCTGGGCGTGTATCCGACGCCCTTACGTCAATGCGCACGACGACGGCAACGAGATGACCGATCCGATCACGCCGAACGTCTGGGCCGAGCACGCGGTGTGGCCGCAGGACCCTGGCCTTCAGACCGCGCTCGAAGGCGGCGTCACGACGCTGCAGATCCTGCCGGGCTCCGGCAACCTCATCGGCGGCCGCGGCGTGACGCTCAAGAACGTCGGCGCGACGACGGTACAGGCGATGAAGTTTCCCGGGCGCCAGGCACGGCCTGAAGATGGCGTGCGGCGAAAATCCCAAGCGCGTCTACGGCACGCTGTTGCGGGCGCCGATGACGCGCATGGGCAACGTCGCCGGCTATCGCCAGGCGTTTGCCGATGCGCAGGACTATCGCGAGCAGCAACGCAAGTACGAGCGCGATCTCGCCGAGTACGAAGAAAGAAGAGCAAGGACAAGAAAGACGAGCAATGAGACGAGGACGCAAGACCGCCGACGCCGCCGAAGCGCGATCTGCAAGTCGGAGACGCTGGTCGCGCGCGATGGCCGGCGAGATCCTCGTGCACATTCACTGCTACCGCTCCGACGAGATGGCGATCATGCTCGATCTCGCGGATGAGTTCGGCTTCAAGATCGCGGCGTTCCACCACGCCGTCGAGGCATACAAGATCGCCGATCTGCTCGCCGCAGCACGGCGTGTGCGGCGCCGAATGGGCCGACTGGTGGGGCTCCAAGATGGAGCTGTTCGACGGCGTGCAGGAGAACATCGCGCTCACCGACTTGCCGCCGAACGGCTGCGCCATCGTGCATTCGGATTCGGAAGAAGGCATTCAGCGCCTGAACCAGGAAGCCGCGAAGGCGATGACGCGCGGCGTGCGCGCCGGTCTCGACATTCCAGCCCGAACGCGCGATCCGCTGGGTGACCTCCAATCCCGCGCAGGGCGCTCGGCATTGCCGATCAGCACCGGCACGCTCGAAGCCGGCAAGATGGCCGACGTCGTGATCTGGAACGGCGATCCGCTCAGCGTCTACGCGCTCGCCGAGCAGGTGTTCATCGACGGCGCGCTGGTCTTCGATCGCGCCCATCCGACGCCGCAACCGCGCTCCGATTTTCTGCTGGGTCAGCCGGGCGCGGGAGCGCAGCCATGAAAGACGTTGTCTGGCGCGATGCGTGCTCGCTCGCGTCGTCGTTGCGCTCTCGGTTCACCCTCGGCGCAGGACGTGCTCATCCGCGGCGCGACCGTTCACACCGTGTCCGATCAGGGCGTGCTCGCAGAACGCGGACGTATTGATTCGCGACGGCAGGATCGAAGCCGTCGGCACGCGGTCTGCACCGCCGCTGCCGGCGCAACGACCATCGACGCCAAGGGTCGCGCGCTCACGCCGGGACTGTTCGGCGGCCTGTCGGCGATCGGCATCGAGGAAGTCACGCTCGAACCGACGACCGCCGATGCGAATCTGCTGCATGAACGCGCCGCCTTTCGAAACGGAGTGGCGCCCGGAGTTCGACGTGACGCTCGCATTCAATCCGCGCTCCGTGCTCGTGCCGGTCGCGCGCATCGAAGGACTGACGTGGACCGTGCTGGCACCCGGCAGCGTGCCGGGTGGCAATTTCCTCGCCGGCCAGGGCGCGGCGGTCACGCTCGACGGACGTTACGACGCCGTGCTCGAGCGCAGCCGTTCGCTGTTCATCAATCTCGGCGGCGACATGAACGCGCTCTCCGCCGGCAGTCGCGCCGCGCAGTGGATGCTGCTCGAACAGGCGATTCGCGAAGCGCGCAATCGCGCGCCCATCGAGGATCACGGCCCTGCTGCATCCGCTCGGCCGCGAAGCGCTGGCGAAATATCTCGCCGGCGGTCGCGTGGTGTTCCGCGTCGCGCGCGCCGCGCGACATCCGCCGCGCAGTTGCGTTTGCGAAACGTCATGGCATGAAGCCGGTCATCGCGGGCGGCGAAGAAGCCTGGGTCGTCGCTCACGAACTCGCGCGACGATGACGTCCCGGTGCTGCTCGATGCGCTGGCGAATCTGCCGTCCAGTTTCGACTCGATCGGGTCGCGGCTCGACAACGCCGCCCTGCTGCATCGCGCCGGCGTGAGCATCGCATTCACGCAGTTCGGCGAAAGTCACAACGCACGCAAGATCCGCCAGCTCGCCGGCAACGCCGTGGCGCACGGG
Source organism: uncultured Gammaproteobacteria bacterium (assembly GCA_963723505.1). Classification (GTDB taxonomy): domain Bacteria; phylum Pseudomonadota; class Gammaproteobacteria; order Steroidobacterales; family Steroidobacteraceae; genus Steroidobacter. Next base: position 281,516 of record CAVRQU010000001.1, on the reverse strand, counting down.
TTGCCGAAGGATGCCGCGCTCGCTGCGCTGACGGCGCGCCCGGCCGAGATCTTCGGCCTTGGCGCGAACGCGGCCGCATTGCGCGCGGCCAGGTCGCGGATCTGGTGCTGTGGAGCGGCGATCCGCTCGAAGTCACGACGCTCGCTGAGCAGGTGTGGATCGACGGGCGCGCCGGTGGAGATGCGCTCGCGGCAGAGCGACTTGCGCGATCGCTATTTGCAGCGGCTACGGCTAACTGAGTTGCGCGTTCTCCGCTGTGCGCAGAACGTGTAAGACGTGTGGACGCTGTAAGGATCGAATGAACAACTCACGTTCTCACGTTCTCACGTTCTCCGTTGTCGCGTCCTGCGCGTGACCTCACGCCCGCACGTGCTGACGCCCTCTCGCCCTCACGCCTACACGTCCACACGCCTACACGCCTGCACGACACGTGCGGACAACGGACAACTCACAACGGACAACGGAATGACGATCCACAGCTTTTTTCCCACCCTCGTCTACTCGGCTCGGCTGCAGGCAGGTGGGTCGTCTAGTTCAACGCGCGAGCTGCGCGCGAATGCGAGCAGCTCGCGCACGACGACGAGGCTGGGCGGCGCTGGTCGGCGAAGAACTACCCTGGCGGATACACGTCGTACAACTCCGCGAGCCGCATGCATGAGTTGTCGCCGACGTTCGCGCAGTTGCAGAGGAGACTCGACCGGCACGTCAAAGCGTTCGCGCGCAAACTGGAGTTCGATCTCGACGGCCGCGAGCTCACGATGACGGACTGCTGGGTCAACATCATGCCGCAGCACGTCGTGCATGGCCTGCATCTGCACCCGCTATCGACGATCAGCGGCATGTACTACGTGCAGGACGCCGACAGGGTCGCCCGGGACTCAAATTTGAAGACCCGCGGCTCGATCGATTCATGGCCGCGCCGCCGCGCAAGGCCGAGAGCTCGGCCGCAGCGGCGCCCGTGGGTCGTGATGCCGGCCGCGGCTGGCAACGCTCCTGCTGTTCGAGAGCTGGCTGCGCCATGAAGTTCCGCCGAACCCGACGCAAAGCGCGGCGCATCAGCATCAGCTTCAACTACGGGTGGTTCTAGCGCGGACGCGCGTTCCCCATTGTCCGTTGTCCGTTGTGGCGCGGAATTGCGCTACTCGAGCGCTGCCCCTCAGCCCAAGCCTCTCCCGGAGGGAGACGGATTGCTCTGCGGACAACGGGTCAACGGACAACGGTCAACAGATAAATGCGGCCGGCGGCTCTGCATCACGCTCATCCCTTGCTCGGATTGATGAGGTACTTCTCGCCGGTGCCGAACTTGCCATACGCGGCGACGTTCTCGAGCTGCAGCGCCTCGGCGAGCGAGATCTCTTTCGAGTAGCGGCTGGCGAACGTCGTCTTCAGCTCGGCGACCACGCGTTCGCGCAGTTTCTGCGCCGCCTCCGCACCGATCTTCTGCAGGAACGGCGTCAGCAGCCAGCCGCCGACGCCCCAGGCCATGCCGTAGTTGCGCGCGAGCTCCGTCGGGCCGCGGTCGAGGACCCCGTAGATGTAGACCTGCTTGTGCGTCGCCGAGCCGTAGCGGCTGTACTCCGTCGCCTTCGCGTTCGCCGCGGCTTCCATGCACGTCAGAATCTGACTCGCCAGCTTGCCGCCGCCGATCGCGTCGAAGGCGATCGTGGCGCCGGTCGCCGCCAGCGCCTGCGTCAAGTCCTCCATGAACGTGGGCGAGGCTGGAGTTGCACACATACTTCGCGCCGATGCCGCGCAGCAGCTCCTCCTGCTCCCGCTTGCGCACGATGTTCACCAGGCTCACGCCGTCCTTGATGCAGATCCGATTGAGCATCTGTCCGAGATTGGAAGCCGCGGCCGTGTGCACGAGCGCACTGTGCCCTTCACGACGCATGGTCTCGACCATGCCGAGCGAAGTGAGCGGATTCACGAAGCACGAGGCGCCTTCGGCGGGCGTCGTTCCCGCAGGCAACACCAGACATTGCGCCGCCTTGAGCGTGCGATATTGCGAGTACATCGCGCCGCCCGCGATGGCTACGGTCCTGCCCGCCAACGCCTGCGCCTCCTTCGATGAGCCCGCCTTGACGACCACACCGGCGCCTTCGTTGCCCACCGGCATCGACTGACCGACGCGGCCCGCCATCGCTCGCATGAGCTTTTCCGGAATATTCGCCGTCAGCACGGGATTGCCGGGCGTCGCCGGACGCTTTGGCGGAATTGATGTCGGCGGCGCCGAACATCAGCGCGAGATCGGATGGGTTGATGGGCGCGGCCTCGACGCGCACCATCACCTCGTCTGGTCCAGGTTCCGCCACCGGAACGCGCGCGAGGGAAAGCTCGAGCTCGCCGCTTTGCTTGACGAGTGAGCGAAGTTGCAGGCCGGTCTGATCGTTGCTCATATCAGTCTCTCGGTTGACGGTTGACGGTTGACGGTTGACGGTTGACGGTTGACGTACGTTGACGGTTGACGGTTGACGGTTGACGGTTGACGGCGAGATGCTGCTTTCCTCTTGGCTCTGACGGTCAACTGTCAACGGTCAACTGTCAACAGGCTCTCCCATGCTGATTCACGGCGGCTGCCACTGCGCCAACATTGCATTCGATTTCGAATGGGATCCGGATCCCACCGAGATCCCCGCGCGCGCATGCTCTTGTTCCTTCTGCACCAAGCATGGCGGCGTGTGGACCTCGCACGCCGGCGGCTCACTTCAGATCCGTATCCGGGAGTCATCGCTCGTCTCTGCGTACGCCTTCGGAACGCGGACCGCAGTGTTTCACGTTTGTGCTGTATGCGGCGTCGCGCCAGTGGTCACGAGCCAGATCGACGACCATCTCTACGCGGTCGTCAGCGTCAACGCATTCGAGAACGTGAACCCCGCGCTCCTGCGCCGAACGCCGGCGAGCTTCGACGGAGAGGACGCCGATTCACGTCTCGCCCGACGAAAGCGCAACTGGATCGCGGATGTTCACGTGCACACGGGCGACTCCCTGACGCCTCAGTGACTGTAATCGATGCACCCTCACCCGACCCTCTCCCTCGAGGTAGAGGGCTCGCCGCCTCTCCCTTGCAGATCATCCTGCCTCTCCCTCGGATGGCTGCGCAGCATGTCGAGCATTCCAGGCTGTCAATAGGCCTGCACAGCGCGGGTGAGGGAGGACCTCGTGCGTTGTCCGTTCTCCGCTATCCGCGAGACGCGTCGCCATCTTGGCGCACAACGGACAACGGACAACCGTCGTGTCGGCGCGGCAACCCCGGAATCGTCATCGTTGTATTGAGATATCCTTTCAGGATCCACGGGGAGGACGCCATGATCGGAAAAAGTACAGGACTACGTTCCTTCGATGAGCGGCGCGGCCGTCAAGGCGAAGACGGGCAAGGACTGGGCGGGCTGGTTCGGCGCGCTCGACAAGGCCGGCGCGGCGAAACTCGATCACCGGTCCATCGCGCAGATGCTCGTGGACAAACATGGCGTACCCGGCTGGTGGAGCCAGATGGTGACGGTGGAATACGAGCGTGCACGTGGACTGCGCGTCCGTACGAAACCACCAGCGGCTTTTCGGTAGGAGTTTCCAAAACCGTCGCGGCCAGTCTGTCGGATCTCTATGCGGCGACGGCCAACACGGCCAAGCGCAAGAAGTGGTTTCCTGAAGGCGAGTTCAAACCGTCATCGCAGACGAAGGACAAATATCTGAACGGCGCCTGGAACACGAACGCGCGGCTCAATATCGGCTTCTACGCAAAGGGCGAGCGCAAGTCGCAGATCGCGGTGCAAGTGGGCAAGCTCGCGAAACGCACTGACGTCGAGAAAGAGCGGAAAGCGTGGAAGGCGGCAGTGCTGAAATTACAGGAGATGCTCGAACAGTAGCGGACCGTTGACCGGGCGCCGTGCGTCGACGCCGCGTCATCTGACGCTGACGGCGTAGAGGAAACGCGCGTAACCGATCTCAGCGGCGTTCTTCGTGAGCTCGACATTGACCCAGGCGATGACGTCGCCGAACGGACGGTCCTGGAACGGCCAGCGTGTTCGCTGCACGGATCGCAGGTCGTCGTCCCTGACCTGCTCGAGCACTCCTCGCCACTGTTCCTGCAGCCCGCCGAGCCACTCGCGTACGCCGTCGGCGGCGCCCGGCCACATCACGCTCTCGCGTGCGAGAGTCGCCCTCGCCGAACGAGCGGTCGAGCACCGTGGACCACCAGAAGCCGATGTGCCACGTCAGCCACGCGATGCTCGGCGGTCCGATGTCATATCCCTCACGATCGGGCCAATCGGCGCGCCACCGTCCATCAGGGACTTGATGCACGTGCAGACCCTCGGGCGCAGGGCGCCACAAACACTCCTCAGTGGTGAGTCCGTCGAGGTGGTAGCTCGCGAGCTTCCACGCCGTTTCGAACTGCCGGACCAGATAGCGAGCGTCGTCGGTCATGGACAGAGTCTGGCGGAGAGAGGAACGGAACAGGAATCCGGATCGAACGCGCAGCGTCGCCGTATTCTGAGTTTCCTGAACGTGAGCCGGAGATTCTGCTCGGCCGCATCACTGCGCGAGCAGGTCCTGATCGTCGGTCGGACCTCCTCATCCCGGCATCCGTCAGCCGATGCAAGCGCCGCCGCGCCACGCCGCTGCAGCGCGGGTCTTTCATTGAAGCGCCTGCAGAGCCGGGCTCGACTCAATGCCCGCGCGTCTTTCCCTGCGGCTCCGGCGTCAAGTTCGCTTCCGGATTCAAGCGTGCTCTTCGCCAGCTCGCTCAGCTCCCGGTCGACTTCCTTGTCCAGATTGGCCTGCTGTGCAAAGTGCGCCGCTTCATGCATCCGTCCGAGCGCCTTCGCGTGCGCCGCAATCGTTCCATACTCGGCGATCATGTAATGAATGATGCGCTGAAGCGAAGCGACGAGCGCGGCGTCGCGGACATTGATGCTGGACTGTTCAGCCATCCTGCTGGCCTTCACCACGAGGGCGCGCATCACTTCATCCGGACGCTCACGCGACATTGGCTCCGGTCGCAGCTGAGCATATTCCCGAGTTCGGCTTCGCGAACCCGCAGTGCTGCGGCGTAGTCGCTGAGCCGCTCCGCCAGCGGTCCGTTTCGAACGCTGACCCACACCTCGTCTGCAAGGGCGCCCAACTGTTGCTCGGCGCTGTGGAGCTCATGCAATTCAGCGTGGTACAGAGCGGTCAGGCCCTCGAATGCGGGCGCCTGCCGCCGAATCCCGCTCTGACACGCTCCCATTGCTCTTTCAGTCCTTCGAATTGACCGGCCATGATTGCCTCCGGCGCCCTGCGCCTGACGTGTCGACTCGTGTACCGCGATACTACGCCCGCAACTCGCCTTTTTTTCAATCGTGGCGAGACCGCACGCCTGTCGCGTCTTTGATGGTGTAGTCCTACTTTCCCGTCGCGAGCGCTGTGCGGGAGAAGAAACCGGGACAGAGAAAGGAAACGGGATAGATATTTGTAGCGCTTCCTTGGATGGGAGGGTCGCCCCGCTTCTCAACCTGGCGCGGATCGCTCGTTTTCTACGCCCTCGTCGAACAGCGGCAATTCCATGTAGAAAGTCGCCCCCTCGCCGGGCTTGGACTTCGCCCAGATCCGGCCTCGCATCCTTTGCATCGCCTTGCGAGCGAGCGCAAGGCCGATGCCTGTACCCTCGATTTCGCCGTAGCGATGCAGCCGCTGGAAGATCTCGAAGATCTGATCGTGGTAGGCCTGCTCAAAGCCGATGCCATTGTCTTTCACCGAGAGCAGCGCCGACCCGTCCTTGCGCTCGGCGCGCCGATCTCAATGCGCGGGGCTGAGCTCCCGCGTGTGAACTTGAACGCATTCTCGAGGAGGTTCCGCAGGACCACCCGCAGGCCTTCGCGATCCGCGCGAACGCGCAAAGCAGGCGCGTCGACGTCCACCCGTGACATGACCAGCGTCGGCGAGATCCGGCAAGTCGGCGAGGATCTCGTCGATGAACGCACGCAGCTCCACGCACTCAGGATGCACTTCGTAGTGTTCGATGCGAGAGTACGCGAGCAACCCTTCGATCAGCGAAGCCATGTGCATCGCGCCGCGGCGCACGCGCTCGACATGGCCTCTTTCCGTATCCGTCAGCCGTTCCCCGCTGCTCTCCCGCAGCATGTGGCTGAAACCATCGATGGCGCGCAGCGGCGCCCTGAGATCGTGCGCCACAGCGTACGCGAAGCTCTGCGAGTCCCGATACGCATCGCTCAGCTCCGCCGTGCGCTGCACGACGCGCTCTTCGAGATCATCCGCAAGCTCGCGATAACGCGTCTCGTTTTCGCGCAACGCGATCTCCATCTGCTTGCGCTCCGTGATGTCGACCTGCGAGCCCAGCATTCGCGCCGGCTCACCCATATCGTCGCGCAGGATCGTCGCACGAGAGAGCATCCAGCGATAGGAGCCGTCGCGATGGCGCAGCCGCGTCTCGATGGCGAATTCGCCGCTCGGATCCGCAAGAAAGCGGTCGAGCGCGCCGGACGCCGTCTCCGGCGTCGTCCGGATGCAAGACGGCTGCGCCACTCCTCGCTATCGGCGGCGAGCTCGTGCTCGGCGTAGCCGAGCTGGCGCTTCCATTCTCTCGAGTAGCGAACCTCGTTCGTGCGGAGATTCCAGTCCCAGAGACCCACGCCGCCCGCGCGTGCGGCAAGCTCCATGTTTCGTTCCAGCTCGACGCGTTCCTCCGCCGTGCGAAGCAATTGTTCACCAGCGCTCTCGATCGCCGCCTGCATTTGCGTCCATACGCTCCCGCAGCTGCAACCCGCGCGAGTACATCCAGGTTTCACGAAACGCGAGAATAAGAGCGAACACCGCGAGCGAAGACCATGTTCACCCACATCGCTCGCGGTGACAGCGAACCGACGGTAATTGCGGTCGTCGATGCGATGAACAGCAGCAGAAATGCGGGCACTAACGCTTCGATCCAGCCCTCACCCTGATACACCGCTCCCGATCGCGCGCCGAGCGCTTCGGCTCGCGCCTGTTCGCTGGCCGCCCAGTGCTGAAGACCGAACGCGACGATCCAGCCCACGTTGACCAGGTTGCTGTGCGGGGTAGTCGAGCAGCAGATTGTGCGCGTAGATGAGCTCGCACAGGCCATGCACCGCGAGGCTGAGGACGATGAGCAGCATCGGCCGCAGGTCCTCCCGCCATCGATAAGACCACATCGAGTAGATCGCGACGATGAAAGTCGTTGCGATGCTGAGATCCTTCACCAGCACAACGCCGAGGAAATACGAGGAACGCTGCGTGCGCGAGAGCGGCTCGACGATCAGCGTATTGAACGCCACCGCAAGACTGCAGAGGATGAGGCCAAGATTCGCCAGGCGCTGGGGCGCAAGCCTGCGGGCCGGCTGTATCCTGCGAAAGAACAACAGTCCCGCCGTGAACAGCACCGCATAGCTGACGTATCCATACTCAGCCAGACTGGGAAACGGAGCCGATCGACGCCGTCAACCAGCGTCTTCCAGTCCCAGATGAGCTGGCCGATCAACCAGGCGGCGCACGCCGCCGCGAACAATCTCCAGGCCGTCCGACGCCGCTCGGCAAGCCGCCCGCTCGTTCGCCACGAAGCAAGCGCGGCGAGCAGCGAGGCGACCGTCCATCCGAGGTTCGTGAGCCACTGCGCACTGCGGCCAGCGACGAACCCCCCGAAGATCAGCACGCAATAGGCAGCAAGCGCGGCGGCCCACGCGTACGGCACGAGCCAACGCGAGTCCCAGGTCGGAATTGTGAATGCACGAGCAGTCGTTGCGCGCTGCGTCATCCGGTCCGGCTCCCCTCGTTCCCGGGCCACCGGTACATGTACTCGGATGGGATCGCATCAGTTCCGGAACCGATGCAATCAGAAGCGCTTTTGCATCCGCAATCCGACGCTGATGTCCTGGAAGGAGATGAATTCGAAACTCTCGAGTCGCTGATACTCGATGTACGCCGAAACGCCATATCTGAACTGCGTTGAGAAGCCAGTCGCGAGGCGCCAGTACGAGCGTGTCCGGATTCTCCGTCTCGACGAGGATCGGCGGCGTGCTCGTCGCGTTGGGATCCGAAGCGAAGCGCACGCCGAACACGTCCACGTCATCCTCGAACTCGCGCACGTAGTCGATCCGCAGGTGCGGCAGCAGCACGCCCCAGGGCAGATTCCATGCGTAGGTCAGGCGCAGGCCGAGATTGCCGGTGAGCGACTTGAACTTCTGTTCGTCGTAGATCAGGTTCAGGCCGCCGGCGCCGCTTTCGGTGAAGCCGTCGATCGTCGCGTCGATGTAGAAGAACCCGAGGTTCGGCGACACCGTCAGGCCGCCGAGGAGGAAATCGTAGCCGGCCGACAGCCCGCCGCTCAGGGTCAACCCCTTGGTGTCGCCGGCGGCGCCGACGTCTACCATGCCGACTGCCGTCGACGTAAGTGATGTTGCGCTCGAGCGTCGTACTGCGCGTCCGCGAAGTTCGCGATCGCATCGAAGTAGAAGTTCTTCGCTGCGTACAACGAACCGTAAGCGGACAGCGCCCATGAACGCGTGTCGAGCGCTCCCTCATCCAGCGGATCGAACTCGACTTGCGAGCCGCCATAAGCAGCGCGACACCGCCGACCGCCTTGTTCGAGAATCGGTAGTCGACGCCGCCGACGAGCGCCCATTGACTCGCTTCGAAGCGTGGACTCGCCGCATTCGCATCCTTCTCGCCGAAGCTGTAATTGCCGCGCGCCCACACACCCCACTTGTCGCCCAAGCAGATCCGCCGCCGACTGCGCCGTCAGCGCTCGCGCCGCCGCCCAGCATATCCTTCGCCATCGCGTACAGCTCCTGCAGCGGCACGAGCTCGCCGTTCACCGAGATGCTGAGCCCCGCGAGACTCAGACCTCTTCGCGCCGCCGCGCAGAGCGATCAGACGATCCATCACGCTGACGTACTGCGTATTCGCGAACAACAACGTCTGCGTGCGTGCAAGCGCGAAGTCCTCGCCATTGAGCTCCGTCAGCGCCTCGACCTGATTCGTCTGATTGTTCCGGTAACGCAGCCCTTCACAACGGGCCCGCAGATTCTCCTGATCCTCGCTCAGCGACGCCGCGCCCTCGTCCTGACTCTCAAGTCTCGCGCAGATGCGGTCCAGCGCCCCGGCAATGGCGCGCTGGTTTCTCGTGAGGTTCGGCAGGTCGGCGAGCGTCGTCGGAGGCGGCGATTCGGCGACGGCGATCGGCGACAGTGTCAGTGGCGCTGACGCCGTCGTCATCGGTGACCGTGAGCACGATCGTGCTGGCGCCGTCGGGCAACCGCACCTGCAGGTTGGCGCCGCTCCCGATCTGTGCACCAGAGCTATTGCTCCATACGTATGAAACGATCGTTCCGTCTGTATCGGAGGACTGCGAGCCATCGAGCGCCACGCGCTCACCCGGCCGCTGGTCGGTGTCCGCGACGTTCAGATCGACGCCTGCGTTGGCCACCGGCGCCTGATTGATCGGCGCCGCCACTGTGATCACGACGGAGTCGGTCGCGCTGACTCCGCCGTCGTCAGTAGCCGTAAGCGTGATGACGTTCTCGCCGTCAGGCAGTCGAACCTGAGGATTCACACCCGTGGCGATCTGCGTTCCCGCAGCATTGCGCCACTCGTAGGAGGCGATCTCGCCGCCGGCGTCCGACGAACCGCTCGCGTCGAGCGTAACGTTTTCGCCCGGCAGCCGATCGGTGTCCGCGACGTTCTGATCGCTGCCTGCGTTCGTCACGGGCGGCTGATTGGTCGGCGCCGCCGCCACTGTGATCGTGACCGAGTCGGTCGCGGTGAGCCCGTCGTCGTCAGTGACTGTCAGCGTAATGACGTTCGCGCCGTCAGGCAGTCGGACCTGAGGATTCGCGCCTGTGGCGATCTGCGGCGCCCGCGACGTTGCGCCACGCATAAGACGCAATTTCACCGCCCGCATCGGACGAACCCGACGCGTCGAGCGTGACGTTTTCGCCCGGCTGCCGATCGGTATCCGCGACGTTCTGATCGCTGCCCGCGTTCGCCACGGGCGGCTGATTGGTCGGCGGCGCCGCCACTGTGATCCTGACCGAGTCGGTCGCGGTCAGCCCGTCATTGTCAGTGACTGTCAGCGTGATGACGTTCGCGCCGTCAGGCAGTCGAACCTGAGGATTCACACCAGTGGCGATCTGGGCGCCCGCGGCGTTGCGCCACGCATAAGAGGCGATCTCGCCGCCCGCGTCGGAGGAACCGGACGCATCGAGTGTGACGTTTTCGCCCGGCTGCCGATCGGTATCCTGCACAGTCTGATCCGCGCCCGCGTTCGCCGATGGGCGCGGGCCGACCGGTGCAGCGACAGTGACGGCGACCGAGTCGCTTGCGGTGAGCCCATCGTCATCAGTGGCTGTGAGCGTGATGACGTTCGCGCCGTCGGGCAGTCGAACCCGAGGATTCACACCGGTGGCGATCTGAGCGCCCGCGGCGTTGCGCCATACATAGGATTCAATCTCGCCGCCCGCATCCGAAGAACCCGACGCGTCGAGCGTTACGTTCTCGCCGGGCCGCTGATCAGTGTCCGGCACGTTCTGATCTGGCCCGGCGTTCGCCGAAGGGGCCGGACCGACCGGTGCGACGACGGTGATGACGACTGTATCGCTGGCCGTCACGTTGTTGGGACCGGTGATCGTCAGCGTGATCGAATTGACTCCATCCGGCGCTCGCACCTGCGCAGTCGCGCCGCTCGCGATCTGTGCGCCGGAAGCATTGCGCCAGATGAAGGAGGTGATGGCGCCGGCCGGATCGACCGAGTTGCTGCCGTCCAGCGTGACGGTTTCGCCCGGCGACTGATCCGTGTCCTGCACAGTCTGATCCGGTCCCGCATGCGCCTGCGGTCTGCCCGGCGGGGCTGCCACGGTGATGACCACGGAATCGGTGTCGGTCGCGCCGCGATTGTCGGTGACCGTGAGGACGATCGTCGTGCTGCCGTCGGGCAGTCTCACCTGCGGGTTGGCGCCGGTCGCCAGTTGCGCGCCTGCGGAATTGCGCCACACGTACGAAGCGATCGTTCCATCAGGGTCGGAAGACTGCGCCCCGTCGAGTCTGACGTTTTCGCCCGGCTGGCGGTCCGATATCTGCGACATTCTGGTCCGCGCCCGCGTTCGCGGCAGGCGCCTGATTCGCAGCGCCGACGCGTGATGAGTGACGGTGTCCGTAGCCGTAAGCCCGCCGCTGTCCGTGACGGTGAGTGTGAACGTGTTCGCGCCATCGGGCGCCCTCACTTGCGGGTTCGCGCCCGTCGCGATCTGCGCGCCCGATTCATTGCTCCAGACATAGGAGGCGATCGCGCCCTCCGCATCGGACGACTGACGCCCATCGAGCGTGACAGTCCTCGCCCGCCTGCTGGTCTGTATCCGCGACGGTCTGATTCGGTCCTGCGTTTGCGACCGGCGGCCGATTCTGCGGACGCGGACCGTGATCACGACCGTGTCGCTGGCGCTCAACTCGCCGTTGTCGGTGACCGTGAGCGTGATCGTGTTGGCGCCGTCGGGCAGTCGGACTTGCGGATTCGCGCCCGTCGCGATCTGCGCGCCCGCGGCATTGCGCCACACATACGATGCGATCGCGCCGTCGGCATCGGAGGATTGACGGCCATCCAGGGTGACGTTCTCGCCAGCCTGCTGATCCGTATCGGCGACGGTTCGATCCGGTCCCGCGTTCGCGACCGGCGGCCGATTCGCGGCGCGATTGACCGTGATCACGACCGTGTCGTTGGCGGTGAGCTCGCCGTTGTCGCTGACGGTGAGCGTGATCGTGTTGGCGCCGTCGGGCAGTCGAACTTGCAGGATTCGCGCCGGTCGCGATCTGCGCGCCCGCGGCGTTGCGCCACACATATGAAACGATCGTGCCGTCGGGATCGGAGGAATCGGCGGCCATCCAGCGTTACGTTTTCGCCGGCCGCCGATCCGTATCGGCACCGTCTGATCCGGCCCTGCGTTCGCGACTGGCGGCCGATTCTCGGGCGGATTGACCGTGATACGACAGAGTCGCTGGCGCTGAGCGCGCGTTGTCAGTGACTGTGAGCGTGAGCGTGTTGACGCCGTCGGGCAGTCGAACCTGCGCATTGGCGGTGGTTGCGATCGTCGCGCCCGCCGCGTTGCGCCACACATATGAGACGATCGAACCGTCGGGATCGGACGACTCCGCTCCACTCAGCGTTACGTTCTCCCCGGCGGCGCTATCCGTGTCGGGCACGGTCTGGTCCGGTCCGGCGTTTGCTCGCGGCGGCTGCGCCGCCGCACCCACGGTGATCGTCACCGTGTCGGTGCTGCTGTTCGTTTGAGGGTCGAAGGAATCGTCGGTCACCGTGAGCGTGATGACGTTGGCGCCGTCCGGCAAACGAACCGCCTGCGGAGACAGGACCCGTTGCGATCTCCACGCCTTGCGCATTTCTCCAGACGTAATTAAGGACCGTGCCGGGATCGGCGTCTGAGGATTGGCCGCCATCCAGCGCGACGGCCTCGCCTGGGCTACCGTCCGAGTCCGCAATTGCGCGATCCGCGCCCGCATTCGCTGTAGGCCGCGAATTCGGATCGTCGCAGGCGCGCAGATCCTCCGGATTCTCCGGATCGATGGTTGGACCGGGCGTGTTGGTGATGTTGACCAACTGCGGTCCGGCGCGTGGTCCGCCCTCCGTTTCCAACCGTCAACTGCAGCTGATAGCGTGAGCCCGACATCATCGCCGGGCGAGAAGCCCAGATTGTCGATGCGCACGCACACGCCGCGAAAGGCGTCGACGGGCAATCGTTCGTCGGTCCTGTCCATTGACGAACACACGAGATTGCCCGACCGCAACTCGCAACGGACCGCTGCCCGAGATGACGCCGAGCTGACGCAGATTGATCAGGACCGGGGCGGCGCCTCCCTCACCGAACTGCGGAATCCGCGCCTGGATGGCCCTGCCTGTGATGGCGGGAGGCGCAGCATGTGCGATGGAAGCGAATAAACACGCCACAAGGAGTGCGGCGCTGAACGATGCCATGATCTCATCGGATGTCTGTTGGCCAGGCGCGCTTCGAGAGCGGGGCGATATGTCAACGCCGCGACAGATCGGGGACAATCGAACCTAAGGGACGCGTGCCCCTCAGTACGTGTGTACGAAAGGACATGAACCGAAGATCAGCGGCAACCGAACCCATTTCATTCGCAGCTTCGCTTCCGCTTGAGGCTCGCTGCAATAACTCGCGACGCAGCAGGCGAGCCGACGTCGTCCGCAAGAAAGATTCTGACCTTGCTCGTCGATGGGACGGAGTCGCTGTCGGACCGAGTCGGGTGAGACGACCTTCGGTCGTCGAGTCAGAATTCTGTCCCGACGCCGGAGGCATCCTCCCCGACAACACGTTTGTCTACCTCGACGCGAAGCGTCTTCCTCGACGACGTAGTCGTCTTCCTGGAGCGGCTGCCTGCCCGAGGTTTGCTTGCCAACGCGTTCGCGAAGTGAGCCGGTTTCGGCTTCATTTGTCCGGCGCGCCGACGTTGCTCGTCCGGCGTAACCCGGACGTGTTGGAAGGTGGAGCGAATCGCGACTACCATGGCGGCGAGTCATTCAAGAGCGCCCGTCATGCCCATCGCCGAGCTCAGCCGCTCACGATGCATCTGTGGTGTCCCGCGTCCTCGCGCAGGGCTACCGGCGCCTGCGCTTTCCCTGAGCCGCTCGAAGCCGAATTTCGCAGGGACCATCTCCTCGGTTCGCGGCGCTGGGTGCGCCTGAGCCTGTTTGTCGCTTTCGCGACGAGTGCGGGTTACGCGGTCATTGATCCATGGATCGTGCACGCCGCCGCGCCCCTGACCAAGATCGTTCGCTTCGGCGTGCAGTTGCCCGCGCTGCTCGTGATCCTGCTCGCCACCTTCGAGCGTTTCTATGCGCGATGGTATGAACTGGCGATTCAGATCGGCGTGCCGGTCTTCGGCATCGGCACGATCGTCGTTGCGGGTTATGCGCAGCCGCAATACGCTTCCCTGGTCGGCGCACGGCTGTTGCTGGTGTCGTTCTACTTCTACTTCATGGCGGGGTTGCGTATGCCGCAGGCGCTGCGCGGCAACCTGGTCATCCTCGGCGCGCTGGTGGTCGCCGCGCCTGGCCGGTGTTCTGCCCGCCGACCTCGCGACGTTTCTGGCGATCTCATTGATGTCGGCCAATCTTCATCGGCGCGGCCGGCGCGTACGCGCTGGAGCATGCGCGGCGCACCGCGTTTCTTGAACGCAAGCTCCTGGTGGAAATCGCGGAGCTGGATGGTCTCACGCGGCTGATGAATCGGCATACCTTCGAATCGCGTGCACGAGCCTCCTGGCTCAACGCGGCGAAGGCGCAGCAGTCCGTCACGATCCTGATGATCGACGTCGATCACTTCAAGCTCTACAACGATCATTACGGACATCAGGCGGGCGATGACTGCCTGCGACGCGTCGCGGAGACCGTGCGCGCCGCGCTCGCGCGTCATCCAGGCGATCTGATCGCCCGCTACGGCGGCGAAGAAATCATTGCATTGCTGCTTGATCGCAGACGCGGTGAGCCGCAGGAGATTGCACAGCACGTCGTGCTCGCGGTGAACTCGCTCGCGCTGCCGCACGCCGCGTCGAGCTGGAATCAGGTGAGCGTGAGCGTCGGCGCGGCGACGCAATTTCCGCCGCTCGGCGGATCATTCGACGCGCTGGTCAAGCATGCCGACAGCGCGCTCTACGCCGCCAAGCATCAGGGCCGCAATCGCGCGATTGTCGTGGAGACGAGAGTCTCAGCAGCGGCCTGAGCCCCTCACCCCAACCCCTCTCCCAATGGGAGAGGGATGTTTTTCCTCACCCCAACCCCTCTCCCATCGGGAGAGGGGTGTTTTTCTTCACCTCTCCCACCGGAAGCCTCTCCCACCGGAGAAGGGCTGCTCTTTATCTTCACCTTTCCGACCGGAAGCCTCTCCCACCGGAGAAGGGCTGCTCTTTATCTTCACCTCTCCCGGCGGGAGAGGTCGCGCGGAGCGCGGGTGAGGGTCGGAGCGGCGGGTGAGGGCTAGTCGCGAGCGTACCGATCGCGCTCGCCGCGGCGCACTTCGCGCTCGATGTCCAGATACGCCTCCGTCACATCCTGGAACTCCCTTTCCGCGTCTCTGTCGTGCACATCGTCGATTTCATCGCGCAAGGCATGATAACGCTCGGCCAATGCGTCAAACGCATCCTGCACGTCATCATCGTCGCTCCGACGATCCTCGACTACGCGCCGGAAATCTCGCGCCTCGCGCGCGAACTCCGCGGCGTCGCTCGAATAGCCGCTGCCGCCGTCCATGCGCGCTTCTTCGCTGAGGTCGTTGGCGCTGCCCTCCAGCCGTTCGGCCGAGTTGCTCAGTTGCCGCTGGTCATGGCGCACGCCGACATCGCCAGCGCCGCTGCGAGTGCAAGAATCCATTGGGTGCTTTTGACTGCAAACATTTCCATCTCCGCAACATCCATCGATACGCAAGGAACGGACCCGCGCGGAAGACTGTTCCTGAGTCTCAGAGTCGCGGTCCGCCGGCGCGGGCGGAACTGCCGCGCGGGCGTACGGCTTGTAACTACATGCGTGCCTTGTTCTTCACCTTCGCGCTTGCAGTAACTTCAATGGTCTCAGGGTTGCCGTAGCGCGATGTACAGCGCGCTCGAGTCCCTCGGCATCGAGAAGCGTGACATGCTCGTGCAGCGCGTAGGCGACGCACGCGATGCGCAGCAATTGGCGAAGGAGCAGTTCAAGTCGGCGCTCGATCAGTTCAAGAGCGTGGTCGACGTCGAGGGCGGCGATCTGGAGCGCACGTATGACCGGCTGAGCAACGAGTACGAGCGCAGCCAGAGTCGTGCGCAGGCGGTGTCCGAACGCATCGGCGCGGTGGAGCAAGTCGCCGGAGATCTGTTCAACGAATGGGAGGAAGAGCTCGACGACTACTCAAGCGCTTCGCTGCGCAGCGACAGTCAACGTCTGCTCAACGACACGCGACGGCGTTATACAACGCTCATCAAGACCATGCGTCGCGCCGAAAGCTCAATGAACCCGGTGCTCGAGATCTTTCAGGATCAGGTGCTCGCGCTCAAACACAATCTCAACGCGCAGGCGATCGGCAGCTTGCGCAAGGAGCTCGCCTCGATCGAGCAACAGACGTCTTCCCTGGTGCGCGACATGGAGCGCTCGATCGCTGAGGCGAACGAGTTCATCGCGACAATGTCGGCCAGGAGCGTGAGCCGTGAGCCGTGAGCCGTGAGCCGTGAGCCGTGAGCCGTGAGCCGTGAGCCGTGAGTCGTGAGTCGTGAGTCGGAGTCGTGAGTGGTGAGTCGTCAGATCAGTTCTTCAGCACGCTCTCGCTATTCCTGATTCCCGATTCCCGATTCCCGACTCGACTCCCGATTCCCGATCCCCGATCCCGACTCACGACTCACAAGTCACGACGTACGCAGATCCTTGACCCATGTTCCCGTCGCCCTCGCCTCCGCCTCATGTCCGGGCTCGCGCCACGGCTCACGCAGCGCCTCCTGTTCCCAGCTCCGCATAGACGGCAGCGCAAGCAGGCGCTTCGCGTAGGCGCCGGCGGCTTCGCTGAGGGTGAGGCCATACGTCTGAATGCGAAACGCCACGGGTGCGAAGAACGCGTCCGCCGCCGAGAACGATTCACCGGCGAGAAACGGTCCGCCGAAGCGCCTGAATCCTTCGTTCCACAGTTCGTCGAGGCGCTCGATGTCGAGCCGCAATACGGCCGGCATGTCGCTCAGGCGGACGCGGATGCCGCAGCTCATCGTGCAGCGCTCGCGTAACGCGCCAAAGCCCGAATGCATCTCGGCCGCGGCGCATCTGGCCCACGCCCGCGCGCTCCTTTCCGCAGGCCACACACCGGCATGACGTTCCGCCAGATACTCCGTGACGGCGAGCGAGTCCCACACCGCGAGGCCCTCATCGACCAGGCACGGTACTTTGCCGCTGGGTGAGAAGGCGCGAAACGCTTCCCAGCTCGTACCCTCACAAAAGGGCGTGAGCCTCTCATTGAACTTAATCCGGAGTTCTCGCATCAGGACCCATGGCCTCAGGGACCAGGAGGAGTAGTTCTTGTTGGCGATGTAGAGGTCGTACATGAGCGCGCTCCCGGAAAGACGTGGCCGTCGATCTGTATTCCCTCGCGCGATGAGGCTCGCTGTCAACTCATCCGACAGTGCGCTCGTCGCACGCCTCCTCGCGGGAACTCCTTGCTTGCACGCGAGCGGATTCGTGCGATGATTCCAGCGTACTTGAACGCCGGACTGCGACCCCGGAAAACTCGAACCTCACTGCCTCAAGTATCGTATGTCGTCCGCTCCACAACGAATCGCTAGCCAGGACAAGGGCGCCCTGCCCTTTGCAAGCTATGCGCAAATCGTGCGGATGCTCATCCCGCTGACCGACAAGGTGGGCTTTTACGACGCGCAAGGCGCCGCCCTGTGGATCAGCGACGGTGTCGAAGAACCGGGTCTGCGCACGGGCGTTGAAGTCATGCTGGCTCAATTTGCAGGGAAGCGGGTCAGCGAACCTCAGCTCGACTACGTCGCCGGTGGGCAGGATGCGCCGACCTTCGTGCTTCCGATCCACGATTCAAGCCGCAGGCTGCTGGGCGCCATGGGCGTGGTTTGCCGCGCCGCCGCTGACAGCGCGCATCGTCGGTTGGGCGCCGTGGAGAAACTGTTGGCGCCGCTGCTTGAAATTCTCGGCGACAGTTGGCGAGCGCCGGCGACCGACCCGACGCCCCAGGCAAGCCGCTCATCCTCTGCCGCCGCTGGCGTGCGGATGCAGCCGCGCCCTCCACCCCTTCGCCCGCTGTACTGCGCAGGACGCTTGCGCTCGCCGTGCAACGCATCGAGTGCGCCTTCGGCGCAGTCGTCGCAGCGGATCGGCCCTTCACGCTCAGTCATCGCACGAGTCCGGACGAGTCGGACGTTGCAACCGGCGCCGTCATCGACACCGTCAGCAGTCACATGCTGAAGCTCATGCGCGTACGCCGCGAGCCGTTGATCGCGAACGGCGCCGGCCACGGTCGCGCGACTTCTGCGCCATACAAATTCATCGTGTTTCCGGTGCGATCGCGTTCGGGCCGTCTCGTTGCGCTGATCATGTTGTTCCGGAACGCCCATGACCGCGACTTCGTCACGTGGGACGTCGAAGCGCTCGCAGACATCGCGAAGGAGCTGTCGGACGACGTACTGGAAGAACTCGCGCGCGCTCCGGCCGACGGCGACGCAGCTCCCGAGGCGCCCGCGCCTCAGGCGACGCATGCGCCGCGCAACATCAGCGAGCCGACGCGTGCAGCTCCGCCGCCGCGCGACATCAGCGAGCCGACGCGTGCAGCTCCCGCGCCGCGCGACATCAGCGAGCCGACGCGTGTAGCTCCCGCGCCGCGCGACATCAGCGAGCCGACGCGTGCAGCTCCGCCGCCGCGCGACATCAGAGAGCCGACGCGCGCAGCTCCCGCGCCGCGCGACATCAGCGAGCCGACGCGTGTAGCTCCGGCGCCGCCACGCATCGCCCTGACGCGGGTTCAGCCGATCACCATGGACGCGCGCATCCGGATGGCGCTGCGCGACGGCGCCTTTGACCTGTATGCGCAGAAGATTTCCGCATTGCGCGGCGCCCCGAGACCGGAGCGATTCGAAGTCCTGTTGCGCATGCATGACGCCGACAAGATCCGGGCGCCGCATGCATTCTTCGCCGCGGCCGAAATGGGCAGCCTGATGCCCGACCTCGACCGGTGGGTGATACGCAATCTGCTGCAGATGTTGCGCAGACGCTCGGACGCTGTGCGCGCCGGGCGTTGGGAGTTCTGCATCAACATCGCTGCACAATCGATGGTCTCGGACGCTTTCAGAGAGTTCGTCGTCGCCGAGGTCTGCCGCAGTTCAATTCCCGCCAGTCTGCTGGTCTTCGAGTTTTCCGAAAGCAACGCGCTCGAGCATCAGGACGCAGTGGAGATCATGGCGGCGCGTCTGCGCGACGTAGGGTGTCGAATCGCGCTCGACAACTGCCGCTCCGGATTCGACACGCTGAGCACGCTGCGTCGCTGGCCCGTGAGTTGCGTCAAGATCGACGGCTCGCTCATTCGCGACGTGGTCGACAACCCTCGCTCGGAAGCGCTGGTCCGCGCCGTCGTGGAGCTTGCCGGCGGCATCGGCATCGAGACGGTGGCGGAATGCGTCGAGACCGCGGACATCCGCGGCAAGCTGCTCGACATCGGCGTCGACTACGCCCAGGGATTCCATCTTGGAGCGCCGCAGCCCATCGAAAGATTCTTCAGCGGTTAGCGGTTGGCGGTTAGCGGTTAGTAAGAAGCGCGCAGTGCGCCCCCTCACCCTGCCCTCTCCCAAAGGAGAGGGTTCTTCTCTGACTATCCGCTATCCGCTATCCGCTATCCGCTATCCGCTATCCGCTGGCCTTCACCTGCGCCATGATCGCAAGCGGCCGGCCTTCGGGATCCCTGAAGAACGCCATCCATTCCTCCATCCCGTCCGCGTGGCGATGAATCAGATGCGGCGCGTCGGTGAATTCGACGCCGCGTCGCACGAGTTCCTGGTGCGCGGCCTGAATGTTCTCCACGAAGAGGTAGAGAACGGATTCGCCTGGCGATGGACTTTCGCTCTCGTTCAGATAGAGACGCACGCCGCCGCAGTCAAAAAAAGCGAGCTTGCCGAACGTGTAGAGATGCGGCAGGCCCAGAACCTCGCCATACCACGCCTGGGAGGCCTTGATGTCTTTGACAGAGCGAGAAATCTGACCGATGCGTCCGAGCTTGAGCGGAGTGTTCATGGAGTTCTGCCCCTCACCCTACCCTCTCCCAAGGGGAGAGGGGTGCTTTTTCCGCGCTTCACCTCTCCCTCCAGGGAGAGGTCGGACGAAGTCCGGGTGAGGGGCTACCGCTCCGCCAGCGCCGCGACGAGCGCGCCGCGCGCCGTCGCCGTGAGCGGATCGCTCGCCATGCGCACGTCCGCAATCTGGAACGGCAACGCTCGCCGGCGCAGCGACTTCTCGAACTGGTCGCGAAAGCCCGCGGGCTTGGCGGTGCCGCCCGCCAGCACGACCGGCAACGGCTGATCGCTGCGCGGCCGGCGCGGCGAACGCGTGACGGCCCGGACCAGTTCTTCCACAAGCGAGTCGATAAGCTTCTCGTAGTAGATGTGCAGCGCCTTATCGATCTTGTCGCCGCCCGGACGCGACAGGTCCAGCGTCTCCTCCTTGATCGCCTTCACGCGCGTCGCCGGTTCGTGCACGACGGCGCCGACGGCGGAGTCGATGTAGTCCCCGCCCTGCGGCAGGCTGAACGTAATCGACGGGATCGAAAGGTAGGAGAGCGCGACGTTGCACATGCCGCCGCCGCACGATACGCCGATGCCCGTGAAACTCTCTTTCGCCAGTTCTGCAAGCACAACAGCCAGACCTTCGTTCACGGCGAGCGGCGTATAGCCCCGCTCGCGCAGATAGCGCTTGAGCGTCTCCTCGTGATACGTGAGCTCATGACCGGTTTCGCTCGACGCCGCCGGCACGGAGAAGGCGAGCAGTTCTCCCGGTGCGCGAGCCACGGGCACGAGCGCGCCGAGAATCGTCTCGAGAACGTGCGTTGCGGCTGCTTCGCCTGGATTCAGTATGCCCTTCGCCATGGGCCTTCTCACGTCGGCGTTGAACATGTGTGCGAATTTTTCCGCGGCGCTGCCGTAAACGATCAACTCCTGGTCTTCGCGATAGAACGGCACACGATTCTGCTGCAGCGTCGACTCGTGCAGCGATGAGTACGGGACTGCGAAGAACGCATTGAGCTGCGCTTCCGAGTCCGCGCTGGTGGAGTCGCCGCGCGCGGTGACTACCTTGCTCGTGCCGACGTCGAGACCAATGCGCGTCCGCGCCTTGGCTGCGCGGTGGCTGCCCGTCGCTCCGGCTCCCGAAGCCTCAGCGCCGAATTCGTTGCGATCTTCCATAGCACTACCCTCGTTTGTGATGTGCGAATGTCGCGATACGCACAGATGCGTCCCTAGCGACCCACCTCCACAACCATCGATTCTCCCGCCGCCGCGTTGTCGCTCTCCGGCGCCTCGCGCGACCACTTGAGATACAACGCCTGGCGCTCCTGTCGAAGCGCCTCCACCGACATCGAGCGTTCGCGCGCCTCGGTCGCGAGCAACTGTTCGGCCGCGTCGAGTCCGGGCCAGCGTTCGCCGATCGATCGCAGAAAGTGTTCGTCGTAGTCGAATCCGAACAATGTGACGCTAGGCGTCGGCTGCGCATACAGGTCGGGCAGACCGAAGGCGTCGAACGGAAAGCCGCGCGCCCAGTCCCGGTGATAGCCGATGAGCCTCTGCTTCGCGTTCACGCTCGTCAGCCCGTGCGTCACGCACATCTCCGGTGCAATCGCGAAGCGCTGGCGCAGATAGTGCGTCAGATTGCGTCCCGCGATCAGCTGCGCGCGAGTGATCGGCAGCGTGCGCCCGTTCTCCCACCGAGATTCGAACGACACGCCGAGAAATGCGTTGTTCAGATCGAGATAGACCTCGTCGTTGCGCGCCCATACGGCGCGACCGGCGTGCTTCGCGCGCGTCTCATCGTCGACGACGCGATAAACACGGCCGAAACGATCGATGAGATAGTTGTACGCCTGCGTCTTGCGCACGTACCGCAACAGACCCGCTGAACTGCGGCGCAGCTGCCGCTCGAAATTCTCCTCGAGCGGCCACAGATCGCTTTCCGAGGTGTGGTAGAGAATGCCGACCGGCTTCGAGTACACCTCTTTCTGCAGGCCGGCAGCGCGATCATGCACGCGAAATCGGCGCGATGGACCCTTGACGACCTGGCCGGTCTCGATGCGCAGGCCATTGCTGTAGAGCTCCCAGTCGGGACCGCGGTCCGCAAGCCAGATCGTCGTCGGCATCAGGCCCATGACGTCCTGCGGCAACTCTTCAGCGACCGGCGCAAGCGGCGGCGCCGTGACGCCCTGCGGTGCGCTTGCAGGCGCCGGCGTCGGCGCGACGTCAACGGTTGTTGCTGGCCCTGACGACGATGCTCTGGAGTTCATCTGCAACGCCAGGCCGGCCAACAAGGCTGGGGCGAGCAGCAACGTTGTCGCTACCGCGCCAGCGACCACCCGGCGCGCGGTTCGGCGGGCGGTCAACGTGCGGTCGCCGATGGCCGTCGTTTCGTTCGCGGTCGGATCGAGAACGGCGTCGAGCGCCTCCAGGCCGCGCCAGCGATACCACGCACGTCGCGCGGGCGCGAACGGCAGATGCGTGACGAGCGCATCATCGGCCGCCTCCATCGCGCCGCGCAGATAGCGCAGCTTCGCGACCGGATCCTCGATCTCGTCCGTGATGCGCGCGAGTTCCGCGCCCAGTTCACGACTGCAAGGTTTACGTTCGCGCCGGTAATGTTCGACGGACGGGCGGTGATGTTCGACAGACGAAGGGGCGTGCTTGTCGAACGACACGATGGCGGGGCTCCGGCGACCAGGGGGCCATCCTTATGACGCCGCGTTCCTGCAATCGCAATCGGGATTACTGACGACTTGGTGTCAAAAGAATGACTACGCCCCGGCTCGTGGAGCTACCGGAATTGAGCGACGTCAATCACCCCGTTGCGCGATTCGCGCGCACCGTTCGCTTCATACCGATAGGCGCGCGGCTTCTCGCCAAGCCAGGCGGGATCGATGGCGTAGCGCAAACTTTCCGGCGCGCCGTCCGCGAACGCGTACGCCTCTGACGACACGCCGAGCTCCGTCAGCCGCTCGGCAAGCTGCGCTGCGTCGCCGATCGAATCCGTTGCAATCGTGACGACCTTGAGCGCTGGGCGCGCACGCTGCGCAGCCGCCAGGTTCCGCAACGACTGCACGCAATACGTACACTCGAGATCCCACAGCACGAGCCAGAACGACTCGCCGCGATACGCGCGCTCGATCCTGGCCAGCGTATTGCGATCGAACGGCTTCAGTTCACCGCGCTCAACCGTGTTTCTGGAATCGGGCGTCGTGTTCTGCGAAAGCGCGGCTGGCGAGTCGCGCGTCAGGCGGCTCACCACGGTTCCTTCCGCGCGCCGCCATACCAGAAGCACCTCGCCGCGCCCGCTCACCACACGCGGCTGATCCGATGCGCCCGTCGTCGTCAGCGTCGGCCCCGACGTAAATGTTCTGCCCGCATCCCGCGAGATCCAGGACTCGACCCGCGTAGCTTCGCCATCGAAGCGCTTCCATGCGAGAGCGACGAGATCGTCGAGCACTGCGACATCTGCGTGGCTTGCGCCGCCCGGCAACTCGCGCACGTGCTGAGGTCCTGAGCGCGCGAGCTGGCCGTAGAACGCCCGCCCCTGCCCCGCGACCTGATTGAACCAGACCGCGTGCCGCGTTCCGTCGCGCGCTACGGCGAGTCCTGGTCCCTGATGTGGACAGGCGTCAATGCGCCAGCGATCGAAGGTCGCCCGCGCGAGCGCTGGCTGATCGCGCTGTGGGTCGAGTTCGGCAATCGCGTGATCGCGCTCGCTCCCGGCGAACACGTGTCGCCACAGGGCGAGCGCGCGGCCCTCCGCATCGGTCGCGAGCGCAATCCGGCAGCACTCGCAGCTTTGATCAGCGACCTTGAAGTCTCCACGCCACGTCGCTCCGCGGTCATCTGAGTACGCGTAATAGACGGCCGCGCCCGCGTAGTCGCGCTGCGCCGCCTGCGCGATCGCGAGATCGCGCTTGTCGATCCATGCAATCCAGATGCGTCCATCGCGACCAACGACCATGGATTCGAAGCGGTGCGTGATGATCTGCCTGTCGCGATGCACGACGACCGGCGCCGACCACGTTGCTCCGCCATCGAGCGAGCGCGCAAAGCGGATGTCGGCGGTGTACTGCGCGGAGGTCGGCGACGTCCAGGACACATAGACATCGCCTTGCGGACCGAAGGCGAGCTTGGGCCGATTCTCCCCATCGGCGGAAACAGGCGCCGCCTTGCTGGTGACGCGTATCGCCGGACCCCAATGCTTGCCGTCGTCGTCGGACCTCACGACGACAACGTGAGTTCGCGGCGTCGCCGCCTCGGCGTACGCGACCCACAGTCGACCTGAGGAATCAACCGCCGCCGATGTTCCAAGGGCGTCCGACGCCGCGACAGCATCGGCCATCGACAACCACACGATGATCGCGAGCAGCCGTGCGTTCATGGCGCCTCTCCGAACGACCAGCGGGCTTCAACGACGGCGGTGCGACCCGGATACGGATGCGATTGATAGGCGCGCTCGTCGGTGAGATTGTCGACGCCGAGCGCAACTTCGACGCCGTCCGCCAGCGCGTAGGCGACGCGCGCATCGACCATCGTGAAGCGCGATACGCCGCCGTAGACGTCGGGATTGATGTCGTCGTTCTCAAGTCGGTTATACATGCGTCCGGAATAGCGCACGCCGACGCTGGCCATCCACGACGGTGTGGGTCGCCATGTCGCCTGCAGATTCCCGCGCCAATCCGGCACACGCGGCCAGTGGTTGCCGACGTAGGTCGGGTTGTTCTGATTCTCTAGCAATGCGGGTACGCACGTAGGCGACATTGCCGTTGACGCTCAGCATCGGGCCGAACGGCGCCGCCGCGAACGCCAGTTCGACGCCGCGGCTGCGCACACGATCGATGTTCTGCACGTTCGTAATGCTCGGCGACACGGCGATGTTGGTCTGACTGAAGATGCTGTCGCGAACATCGTCCTCGAAGAGCGTCGCACGCCAGTGACCGATGGCGATCGTGCGCTCGAGCGTCAGGTCGATCGAGTCCGAGACCTCCGCGTCCAGGTCGGGATCGTTGACGGTGATCGAACTGCTCGTGGCGGTTCCCTGAAACAGTTCGGCGACCGTCGGGAAACGCACGCCGCGACCGACGCTCAGCCGCAGCGTCCAGTCGGCGCCGGAGTCAAACGCAACCGAGGCTTTCGGCGACGTCGCGCTCAGCGAGCGATCCGCATAGTCGATTGCATTGACGCCCGCGCGCTGCCCTCCGTCGAACGCGGACCAATCTTCGTAGCGAACGCCCCACGTCAGCGACCAATGCTCATCGAACGACCACTACATCCTGCAGATACACAGCCTTGAGCCGCGTCTCGCCGAACACGTCCTGGACGAGCAGCGCCGCGCGCGCCGCGCCAGTCGCCGGCGTCGTACACCGGATTCTCGAGTTCGTACTCATTCTGGTGATAGCCGAGCGCGATCGTGTGCTCGCCGCCGAGCCAGTCGTTCGACGCATGGCGCATAGACGCCCTGCAGTTCAAAGGTCCGCCAGCCCGTGCCGTCGCGCTGCGCGATCGTGCCGGCGCCGCCATGCAGCTGCGATGGGATCCGGGCTATTCGCCTGATGCGTCTCGTCTTCGCGAATCGCATATTCCGAATACACGAGCGAGCCGTTCCATCCCGAAGGGCGCGTCGTGCGCAGCGTCGCGCCCCATTGCGCGTGTTGTTCCGTCGCGCGTCGCCGGCGCGAGCGCGGTCGACGGCACGTTGAACGCGACGCCGTCCGCAACGACGCGCCCTGACCAGACCTCGGCGCCTTGCGCATCGCGCATGAACGTGCGGTTGCTGGTCTCGGAGTCGCTGTCCCAGAGCGCTGCAAATCCTTCGACTTCAAGCTGATCGCCGATCTCGTAGCCCGCCGCGCAGCTTCACCTGGTTCTGGACCGCCTGGTCGATGGCGCCGCCGTTCGCGCCGAACACCGCGCGCTCGCCGGCCCTGCGGATCGCGATCAAAGACCACGCCGGTGACGGACGTCGCCGAACCGCCGCCCTGCGCAGGCGGGAACTGGCCCGCCGCATTCGCGGACACGGTGTAGTACTGCATCGGATGACTCACCGCATCCTGTCGATTGAGGGCGAGCGACCACCAGGCGCCGCTCGCGAGGCGATCGCCGGCATAGCCGGAGAGCTGATAGCCCGAGTAGCGATCCTCCAGGCCATACTCGTCGAAGTTCTCGGCAAAGCCTGTCGTGCGCACGCCCGAGCTCCAGGTCCTGCGGCTTGCGCGTCGTGACGACTACCGTGGTTCCGATGGAGTTGCCGGGATAGATCGCCGAGAACGGACCATACAGTACGTCGATGCGCTCGATTTCCTCGGGCGCGATCATGTTCCAGCGCGGCGCGTCGAAGCGGCCGAGAAAATTCGATATCAGGTAGCCGTCCATGAAGACCAGGCCGCGCGGCGCCTGCAGCGTCGAAAAACTGCGTCCGCCGATCAGCGCATTGCGGTCGCCGATGTAACGCTTGCGGATCGTCAGATTCGGAACGTACCTGAGCGCATCCTCGGGATTGACCAGGTTCTGGGTGCGCAGATCCTCCGCCGTCTGCGACGCGGCCGTGTTCGGCGTGGCGATGCGCGCTCGGTCGCGTTCGCCGGTCACGATGATCGAATCGATCAGACGGTCGGTTGCGACGCCCTGCGCGTGCAATGCAGCGGGGCGAAAGCGATCCAAATCGTAGTCGTACACGCCAGCGTGCGGCTGCTCACGAGCATTCTCCAGAAGCAGGACGACGCGCAGCGAGCGCGTCAGAGAGGCGAGTCGAAACTCACTACTTCAGGAGAGCCGAGGTGGACCGCGAATGAGCTCGGCGCGGGTCGGACCGACGCCTGCCAGGAGAGGTGACGGGGGATCTGCAAGTTCGTCCGTGGGCCGCGGAGCGTCGGCATCCAGATGCGGCACATCCTTGACGACCGCGGTGCAGACGAGCCCGTATGGACACGGTGCGTCGCCCTCAACGGCGGCGTCGCCGTGATGCATCGCGGGCGCCGAAGCACCGTCGGCGACGCCGGTTGTCACGTGATGCGCTGGGTGGTCCGGCGCCGTCGCTGCCGCAAGCGTCGTAACGAGCACCGACGTCTGCGCCGGACAAAATGTCAGATGCAGACCGTCGGCGTCAGCCGACAACATGAAGCCGACCGGGAGCAGCGCGCGCAACGCGAGCAACGGCGCCAGCCAGATGGCGCAGGTGCGGAACAGGCGGCGATTCATGACGCGGGCAGTATAGGCCCGCAGGGACCGGGAATCCTCTGCAAAAGTGCGATCTGACGAACTCATCGCCTTTACGATCCCCGTCTTTCAATCAGTTGCATCGTTGAGAGGTCAGGGTAGTCGACCTGTGCAGAGCTTCCCCAGGCTGCATCAGGATGCAGGTTCCCTTACACTGCGCGCCCTCAAGTGGTGTTGCGTCATATCAAAGAAGACGCCGCGGATGGAGCCAGCGTTCGGAAACGAAGCCTCGTCGATCGGATCCCGGGCCGACGAACTCGCGCGCCTCGTGGACGCAATGCGTCGCGGCGATGAGCGCGCGCTCGAGCAACTCTATGATGCGACCGTCGGCAAGCTGTATGCGCTCGCGTCGTCGATCCTGAACAGCGTCGAAGACGCGGAAGAAGTCGTCTGCGCGACCTACGCACACGCCTGGAGCCATGCCTCGAGTTACAGCGTCGAGCGCGGCCCCGTCCTCGGGTGGCTGCTGATGCTCTGCCGCAGCCGCGCGCTTGACCGTCTTCGTCAGTTACGCGCGGCCCGCGCGGCGATCGATGTCGCTACGTTGAATGACAAGCACACTGACGACGCGCCGCAGCCGGAAGACCTGTTGCTGCTGCTGCAGGAGCATAGCCGCGTGCGCGCCGCCCTCGCGAAGCTGCCGCCTGAACGACGGGATCTGATTTCGCTCGCGTTCCTGAGCGGGATGTCGCATCAGGAAATCGCGGCGACGACCGGTCTGCCGCTCGGCACCGTCAAGAGTCATGTGCGACGCGCACTGGTGCAGCTGCGCGATGAGCTGGAGTCCTCATGAGCGACGCCTCTGATCCCACCGATACGGGCGGCGACGCGCTGTTCGAAACGCTGGCGCTCGCACTTCGCCCAGTCGAGCTGCCTGCGTCTCAGCGCACTCACCTGCGGGCGCGAATCCTTCAGCAGGCTCGCGTTGAGGCGCCCACAGGCACGCGGACCTTGCGCGCGGAAGCGGTCGAATGGATCGAACTGTGGCCCGGCCTGCAAGTGCGCGTGCTGCACGTGGACGAACAGGCGGGACGTCAGACAGTGTTGTTGCGTATGCAGCCAGGCGGTGAAATACCGCGGCACCGGCACACGCAGGACGAGGAGTTCATCGTACTCGAGGGGGAGTGCTGCATCGGCGCCCATCGCCTGACCGCAGGCGACTTTCATACGGCGGCGGCCGGCTCCTGGCACGAGCGCACCACGACGCAGACGGGCGTGCTCGCGTTGTTGCGCGGCGAGTACCCCCCGCCGATGAGCGCGGAGTTTGCCTCCTGAGTTCGCCCGTGATGCGAACGGAACAACCGCATGGAACGCATAGAACTCAAAGGGAAGATCAGAGATTCTTCCACGTCGTCATTCCGTTCTGCGTTCTGCGGTTAAGAATGGCGGCTACACCGCAGCGTCGTCGCGCGTCCTCAAGCGATATCCGACGCCAGTTTCCGTGACCAGGTAGCGCGGCCGCGCCGGATCGGGCTCGAGTTTCTGACGCAGGTTCTTTATGCACACGCGCAGGCTGCGCGTGTCGCCCAGGCGGTCGGGTCCCCACGCTTCGCGAATAAGCTGTTGCTGCGTGACGATCATGCCGGCGTTGCGCGCGAGGCAATCGAGCACGCGGTATTCGAGCGGCGTCAGATGCACTTCGCCTGCATCCGAGGTCGCCGTACGCCGCGCCAGATCGATCTTCACGGCGCCCAGCTCCAGCAACGGAAGTTGCTCGGCGCCGCGAACGTTGCGGCGCAGAGCGGATCGGACGCGTGCCAGCAGTTCCGGCGCGCTGAACGGCTTGGTCACATAGTCGTCCGCGCCGGCGTCGAGCGCGGCGACCTTCTGCTCCTCCATCGTTCGCGCCGACAGCACAATGATTGGTACAGGCGACCAGTCGCGGATGCGCCGAATCACCTTGACGCCGTCGCCGTCCGGCAGACCGAGATCGACGAGCAGCAGATCCGGCTTGTGGCTGCGAGCCTCCATCTCGGCGCGCGCCGCCGTCGCAGCTTCGATGACGCGATACTGCTCGGACTGCAGGAGGACGCGCAGCACGCCGCGAATCCAGGCATCATCTTCGATCAGCAGAACCTGATGCATCGCCTGCGTCACGATGCGGGCTCCTGCGTCGGCAGCGTGAACTCGAAGCGGGCGCCGCCGCCGGGACGCTCGCCCGCGCGAATCTCCCCGCCGTGCGCCCGAACGATGGCGCGACAGATCGCGAGACCAAGGCCGGCGCCGACCACGGTGTCTTCCTCGCGGCCGCGCTGAAACTTATCGAACATTCGATCGCGCTCCGCGGCAGGCAGGCCCGGACCTTCGTCCTCGACGACGACGCGCACGAATTCATCGAGCGGTTCGGCGCGAATCCGCGGTGCGTGTGCCGGGCGGCGTGTATTTGACGACGTTGTCGAGCAGATTGACGAGGACCTGCACGACGAGATTGCCGTCGACGTGCACCGCAGGAAGGTCCGCGGGAATCTGCAGGTCGACCGGGTGCTCTGCAAGGTGCTCGCCGATGCGACTCAACGCGGCGCCGACGAGGTCGTCCAGCGTCTCCCAGTCGCGGCGCAGAGCGATCTGCCCCGACTCGAAACGCATCAGGTCGAGCACGTTTGACACGAGCTCCGACATTTCGCGCGCCTTCGTCTCGATCGATCTGCGCCAGAGCGCCGCGTGACGGCTCAGGAAGGTCCGAACCGCGCTCGGCGAGCGTACTGCCCGCGCCGGCGATCACCGCCAGCGGCGTTCGCAGATCATGCGAGATCGAAGCGAGCAGCGTGTTGCGCAGACTTTCGGTCTCCGCGGCGACGCGCGCCGATTCCGCCTGCTCAGCGAGCAGCGCCCGTTCCATCGCCAGGCCGAGCTGACCTGCAAACGTCTCCAGCAGATGACGCTGCTCCGGCAACAGAACTCGCCGCGGGTTCGACGGCAGCACGGCCAGCACGCCTGAGCGCTGCTGTTCATCGCTCAACGGGACATACAGCGCCGGCGCCGCAGGCAACGTATCGGAGCCAAGTCCCGCGCGCCTGCCATGATCGACGACCCACTGCGCAATGGACAGGTCGGCGCCCTGAAACGAACCTTCGATCGGCGCATCGACGGGATAGTGCAGTCGTTTTTTCGCGTCCGGCAGCAGCACGACCGCTTTGCAGTCGAAGACTTCTGCAACGTGTCTGACTGCGACGCGCGCCATGTTGGCGACGCCGCGCGTCGCCGCAAGCTCGCGGCTCATCGCATACAGCAACGCAGTGCGCCGCTCGCGCGCGCCGGCGACGCGCGTTTGCTGACGCACGCTCGCCATGAGGTTGGCGATGACGACGGTCACGATCAGCATGACTGCAAAGGTGACGATGTATTGAGCGTCCGCCACTGAAAACGTGAAGCGCGGCGGGACGAAGCAGAAATCGAATGCGAGCACGTTCGCGATGGCGCTCACGACCGCGGGCCCGCGGCCGAATCGGACGCCTGCGATTGTGGAGCCAAGCACGTACAGCATCACGATATTCGCGAGCTCGAAATACGGGTACATCGCGAACGCAACGGCCGTGCAGATCGCGGTAGTCGCGAGCGCCCATGCGTATCGATCCCATTTGATGGGTGCGACGTCGGACTCATCGGACGCCGCACGGCGTTCCGGCGTGCGCGCCTCATCGGCGACGCCGATCGTGATCACATCGAAACCGCGCGCCTTGCGCACCAGATCCAGCGTCGTCGAGGGCTCGAAGCCACGCGCGCCAGCCGCGCCGTTTCGGCGCGCCGATCACCAGCCGCGTGGCGTTGCGCGTGCGCGCATATTGCAGCAGAACTTGTGCGGCCGAGGGTCCGTCGAGCGTGACCGTTTCCGCGCCGAGCGATTCCGCCAGCCGCAGCAGATCGATGCGTCGATTGCGTTCGGCGGTCGACAGACGCAGCAGCTCCGGCGTCTCGACGTAGACAACCGACCACTGCGCGTCGAGTCCATCGGCGATGCGCTTGCCCGCGCGCACGACCTGCTCCGCCTGCGCGTCCGGGCCGATGGCCACGAGTACGCGGTCGCGCGCCATCCACGCGCGTGAAGTCCGGTCCGCGAGCCCGACGGCGCGAGCGGCCGCGTCGACGCGATCGGCCATGCGTCGCAGCGCAATCTCGCGCAACGCGATGAGATTGGATTTGCGGAAGAAGCGATCGACGGCCGCGGCCACCTGCTCGGGAACGTAAATCTTGCCGGCCTGGAGGCGGGCGAGCAGATCGTCGGGCGGCAGATCGATCAGCTCGATCTCATCCGCCTCATCGAAAATGCGGTCAGGGATCGTCTCGCGCTGCCGTACGCCCGTGATCTGAGCGACCAGATCGTTGAGACTCTCGAGGTGCTGGACGTTCACTGTGGTCCAGACGTTGATCCCCTGCCCAAGCAACTCCTCGATGTCCTGCCAGCGCTTCGCATGTCGCGGCGGGGGATCGCCTTCGATCAGATTCGAGTGCGCCAACTCATCGACGACGAGGATCGCCGGGCGGCGCTTCAGGCCCGCGTCGAGATCGAATTCCTGTCGAACGATGCCTCGATATCTGACCGGCAGCGTGGGCAGCTGCTCAAGACCTTCGAGCAGTCGTTCCGTTTCAGGGCGTCCATGCGGCTCCACATAGCCGATGACGATATCGACCCCGGTCGCGCGCATGCCGCGCGCGGCTTCCAGCATCGAATAAGTCTTGCCGACGCCCGCCGAGGCGCCGAAAAAAATTCTCAGTTTGCCGCGTTGGGCGCGAGCTTCCTCAGCCGTGAGACTGGCCAGCAGTTGATCGGGGTCTGGCCTGACCTCGCTCATCTGGCCAACTGAGCATCGAGCAGCAGGTTCAATTCGAGCACGTTGACGCGCGGCTCGCCCAGGAAGCCGAACGTGCGCCCGTCCGTCGCTTGCTGCACCAGCGCACGAATGTCGGCGTCCGACGCTTGCCGCGCCTTCGCGACCCGGGTCGACCTGATACTCGGCGGCCGCCGGCGAAATATGCGGGTCGAGCCCGCTGCCGGAGGCCGTCACGAGATCCACCGGCACGGGGGCAGTATTGCCCGGATCCGCGGCGCGCAGCGCCGCAATGCGATCGCGCACTGCCGATTCCAGCGCAGGATTGATGCGGCCCCTGATTCGAGCCGCTCGAGACGGCGCCGTTGTACGGCTGCGGACCCGTCGCCGAAGGTCGGCTCCAGAAGTACTGCGGGCTGGAGAAGGGCTGGCCAAGAAGCCTCGAGCCAACGGCCCGCCCGCCAGACTCAATCACGCTGCCATTGGCCTGATCGCGAGAACACAGCCTGCCCGATTCCTGTGACGACCAGAGGATAAACGACGCCTGTCAGCACCGTCAGCAGCAGCAAACACGATCAACGCAGGTCGCAGTTCGCTCATGATGCCCTCATTCCTACCATATATACATGAACAACTCAGACGACCATCGCCTCGATCGATCAGACGATCCCCAGCGCTCGTCAGCAACAGGTCGATCGCCTTGATGCCGATGAACGGGACGATGAGGCCGCCGAGCCCGTAGATCAGCAGATTTCGCCGCAGCAGCATCGCCGCCGACGTCGCCCGGGTCTTCACGCCTTTGAGCGCGAGCGGCACGAGGAACACGATGATGAGGGCGTTGAAGATCACCGCTGACAGGATGGCGCTCTCCGGACTCTCGAGTCCCATGATGTTGAGCGCATCGAGCGCCGGATAGGTCGCCGCGAACGCCGCGGGAATGATGGCGAAGTACTTCGCGACGTCGTTCGCGATCGAAAACGTCGTCAGTGCGCCGCGCGTGACGAGCATCTGCTTGCCGACGTCGACCACCTCGATGAGCTTGGTCGGGTTCGAATCGAGGTCGACCATGTTGCCCGCTTCCTTCGCGGCCTGCGTGCCCGTGTTCATGGCTACGGCCACATCCGCCTGAGCGAGCGCGGGCGCGTCATTCGTACCGTCGCCGCACATCGCGACGAGCCGTCCCTCCGCCTGATTCTTGCGGATCAGCTCGAGTTTCTTCTCCGGGGTCGCCTCCGCGAGAAAGTCATCGACGCCCGCTTCGGCCGCGATCGCCGCGGCGGTCAGCCGGTTGTCGCCGGTCACCATGATGGTCTTGATGCCCATCTGTCGCAGTTCCGCAAAACGCTCGCGAATGCCGCCCTTCACGATATCGCGCAGCTCGATGACGCCCAGCGCGCGCTTGCCGTCCGCGACGACGATCGGCGTGGCGCCGGAGCGAGCGATCGCATCGACCGCTTCGCTCAACTTCGCCGGCCAGGCGCCGCCCTCGCTATTCGATGAACTTGCGGACCGCATCGGCGGCGCCCTTGCGCAGATGTCGGCCTTCCAGATCGACGCCGCTCATGCGGGTCTGCGCCGAGAACTTGTGAAACACGTGCGACGTCGTCGCGAGGTCGCGGCCCCGCAGCTGAAACTTCTGCTTCGCGAGGACGACGATAGAACGACCTTCGGGCGTCTCATCGGCGAGCGACGCGAGCTGCGCGACGTCGGCCAGCTCCTGCTCGCTCACACCAGGCGCCGGCGTGAAGGCGAACGCCTGCCGATCGCCGAGCGTGATGGTGCCTGTCTTGTCGAGCAGCAGTACGTCGACGTCGCCCGCGGCCTCGACCGCCCGACCCGAAGTCGCGATGACGTTGGCGCGCACCATCCGATCCATGCCGGCGATGCCGATCGCCGAGAGCAGCGCGCCGATCGTCGTCGGGATCAGGCACACGAGCAGCGCGACGAGCACGGTCGAGCGTAATGACCGAGCCCTGGCCCGCCGCGTTTACCGCGAACTGTGAGAACGGCGCGAGCGTCGCCGTCGCGAGCAGAAACACGATGGTCAGCATGGCGAGCAGGATCGACAGCGCGATTTCGTTCGGCGTCTTGCTGCGCTTCGCGCCCTCGACCATCGCAATCATCCGGTCGAGAAAGCCTTCGCCCTCGCGGCGCGGTCACCTTCACGACGATCCAATCGCGACAGCACACGCGTTCCTCCGGTGACGGAGGAAAAGTCGCCGCCAGCTTCGCGCAACACCGGCGCCGACTCGCCAGTGACGGCGCTTTCATTGACCGACGCGACGCCTTCGATGATCTCGCCGTCCGCCGGAATGATGTCGTTCGCTTCAACCAGCACCAGATCGCCGCGGCGCAGCTCTGCGGCCTCCGCGGATTTCCATTCGTCGCGCTTGTTGCTGATGAGGCGCTTGGCGTGCACGTGACGCCGCATCGAGCGCAGCGTCGCCGCCTGCGCCTTGCCGCGTCCCTCGGCCACGGCTTCGGCGAAGTTCGCGAACAGCACCGTCAGCCACAACCAGGCCGCGATCGCGAGAACGAACCCTGGATCGCCGGCACTCTCGATCGCGCCGAGCGCGGCGCCGACGCCGATGATCGTCGTGAACAGGCTCCCGACGAACACGACGAACATGACCGGATTGCGGATCTGAACGCGCGGATCGAGCTTGCGAAAGGAGTCGACGATCGCCGTCTTGACGATTGGACCCGTGAGATACGCCGTCTTCGGACGCGTCGCCGGCGGCGGCGAAAGATCAATCGGTCTTGCTTGCGTAATCATGCGTTCAAACCTTGACAGCGGTTAGCGGTTAGTCAGAGCGCGGGTCGCGCGCCTCTACCTCCAGCCCCCAGTCATCCAGTCTCCAGCCTTTGCGCGAGCACCTGACATTCAGGGTGCGACGCCTTGCATCATCAGATGCTCGACGATGGGTCCCGAGCGCCAGCGCCGGGAGGAAAGTCAGCGCGCCGACCATCAGGACGACGCCCACGAGCGTGGCGATGAACAGCGGCGTGTGCGTCGGCAGCGTGCCCGCCGTGATCGCCGTCGAACGTTTGGCCGCGAGGCTCCCTGCGAGCGCGAGCACCGGAATCATCAGCCAGTAAGCGCGACGCCCACATCGCGACGCCGAGCGCGATGTTGTAGAAGGGCGTATTCGCGGAGAGCCCGGCGAACGCGCTGCCGTTGTTGTTGCCGGCGGAAGAGAACGCATAGAGAATCTCCGAGAAGCCGTGCGCACCGGGATTCGCCACGCTGCTCGTTCCTGCCGGGATGGCGCTCGCGATAGCCGTGCCGATCAGCACGACAAGGCACGGAATCAGCAGCACCAGCGAAGCCATCTTCACTTCGTACGCTTCGATTTTCTTGCCGAGGTACTCCGGCGTGCGCCCGACCATGAGTCCGGCGATGAACACGGCGACGACCGCGAACATCAGCATGCCGTAGAGGCCGCTGCCGACGCCGCCGAACACCACTTCGCCGAGCTGCATGAGCCACATCGGCACGAGGCCGCCGAGCGGCGTAAACGAATCGTGCATCGAGTTGACGGAGCCGTTCGACGCCGCAGTCGTCGCCGAGGCCCACAACGCAGAGTTCGCGATACCGAAGCGCACTTCCTTGCCTTCCATGTTGCCGCCCGACGTGCAGCTCGGACACGTTCGTGTCGGCGCCGGCCGCGGCGAGCACAGGATTGCCGGTCTGCTCGGCGATGTAGGCGCCGAACGTGAGCGGCACGAAGATGACGAGCATGGCGACGAGAATCGCCCATCCCTGGCGCGTATCCCCGACCATGCGGCCGAACGTGTAACACAGCGCCGCGGGAATCAGCAGAATCGCCAGCATCTCGAGAAAATTGGTAAGCGGCGTCGGATTCTCGAACGGGTGCGCGGAGTTCACGTTGAAGAAGCCGCCGCCGTTCGTGCCGAGTTGCTTGATCGCAATCTGGCTCGCGGCCGGCCCCATCGGAATGGTCTGCTGCGTGACCTGTTCGGCCTTCGTCACAGGATTGCCCGCGCTGTCGACGACCGGCGCACCGGCAGCGTCCTTCTACGGCACCTCGATCGTCAGCGGCTCGACCAGGTCGACGGTCTTGTATGCGGAGAAGTTCTGCACGACGCCTTGCGACATCAGCACGATCGCGAGCAACAGCGACAAGGGCAGCAGCACGTAAAGCGTGCTGCGCGTGAGGTCGACGTAGAAGTTGCCGATCTCGCTCGCGCGCTTGCGCACGAACCCGCGAATCAGTGCCACGAGCACCGCCATGCCCGAGGCGGCCGACAAGAAGTTCTGCACGGCGAGACCGAGCATCTGCGTGAGATAACTCATCGTCGCCTCACCGCCGTAGCCCTGCCAGTTCGTGTTCGAGGCGAAGCTGACGGCCGTGTTGAACGACGAGTCGGGGCTCACGCCTGCGAAGCTCTTGCGGATTCAACGGCAGCACGCCCTGCAGCCGTTGCAGCAGGTACACGACGAGGAAGCCGATGAAGATTCACCAGCAGCACCGCGGCCGCATAGCGCTTCCAATTGGTCTCGACGTTCGGGTCGACGCCGGAGAGCCGTAGACGCCGCGCTCGATCGGGCCGAGCACCGGCGAGAGGAATGTGCGCTCACCGGCGTAAACCCGGGCCATGTACGCGCCGAGCGGCTTGACCAGCGCCACAAGCACGCCCAGGTACAGCAGGATCTGGAAGATTCCCAACGTGTTCATTCGAACTTCTCCGGAAAGAGCAGCGCCACGAGCAGATAGACGCCCAGGGCGAGCGCAAGGACGAGACCGATCCAGTTCATGACGCTCATTTGCGGGGCTCCAGCATTGCGGCCAGCTTGTACAGCAGCCAGGTGAGGCCAACGAGCAGCAGCGTTACAACGAAGATTGTTCTTTCCACGGGAATCTCCGATCGACAGGCGATCGCGCGCAATCTATGCCTCGCGATGTGAGAACGGTGTGAGGAATCTGTCGTTGGTCGGGGCTGCGTCAGCGCGTTGTCGGAATATCCCGAGTCGCTGGCGGCTCGCTGTCGGCGCCGGGCGCTTCCGGCGCGTGATGATCCGGAGGCAACCGACTCATGACGGCGACCGCCGCTGCCTCGTAGGCATGAATCACTCTGCGATATTCCTTCAATAGTTTGCGCGTCAGCAGGCCCGCATCGACGGGTCGCTCGAGGACGCGCCCGCACGCCAGTCGATTCAATTCCTCGACCCGCTCAGTCGTCGCAACGACCGCATCGACGGCTTTGGTCCGCCCGCGCATTGCTCGTCCGCCCGCTTGCCTTCGATAGCCGATCAGTCGGGACTCAGACTGGCCGAACTGCGTTCTCGGGGGCAGACCAAATCGTGTGAATTTTTCGGGCGTAGGAATACCGCCCTTGAGCGCGTACCATCGCGCCGCCGGTCGCCCAGCCGGGCCAATCCATGGGGACACCATGCTGATCAGTTGCGTTGCGTACCGCAACGGCGAGAAACTCGCCGACATCGAGCCGCACGAGATCCATCGCTACCTCGTCAAGCCGGACTGCTTCGTCTGGGTCGCGTTGCTCGAGCCGGACGCCCGAGCGCTCGAGCTCATGCAGGCGGAGTTCGACCTGCATCCGCTGGCGGTCGAAGACGCGCGGCACGGCCATCAGCGACCGAAGATCGAGGAATACGCCGCCGATTCGCTGTTCGCCGTGCTGCACATGATCGAGCCCGTCGACGGCGAACTGCGCGTCGGCGAAGTGGACATCTTCGTCGGCCGCAACTACATCCTGTCCGTGCGCAGCGGCGTCGAGAAAGGCTTCCGCGAAGTGCGTGCGCGCTGTGAGCACGAACCTGAGCTGTTGCGGCGAGGCCCGGGATACGTGCTGTATGCGCTCATGGACGCGGTCGTCGATCGCTATTTCCCGGTGCTGCAATCCGTCGAGACCGAGCTCGAACGGATCGAGGAGCAGATTTTCGCCGACACCTCCCCGCGCGCCAACATCGAAGCGCTGTATGCGCTCAAGCAGAAGCTCATGGTCATCCGGCACGCGGTCAGCCCGCTGCTGGAAAGCGTCGGCAATCTGTCGGGCATGCGCTCGCCGGCGCCTTGCGCCGGCATGCAGGAGTACTTTCGCGACATCTCCGATCATCTGCTGCGACTGAATCAGACGACCGAATCCGTGCGCGACACCGTGTCGACCGCGATCTCGGTCAACCTCTCGATGATCACGCTCCAGGAAAACGAGACGATGAAGCGGCTCGCAGCGTATGCCGCGCTCATTGCCGTACCGACCATGATCGTCGGCATCTATGGAATGAACTTCGACTACATGCCCGAGTTGCAGTGGCGCTACGGCTACGCCATGGTTCTCGGCGTCATGGCCGCCATCGACATCTATATTTTCTATCGCCTGCGCAAGGCGAAGTGGCTGTAAAGCTGGCAAACCAGCTCACCGGCCAACCAGCCAACTGGAAAGAAACAGCTTGCGGACTCTGGCCGATTGATCAGTTCCGGAAGACGGACCGTCGTCGAGCGGGACGTCGTCGGGGGCACATTGTCGGGTGAGACGACTCTCGGTCGTCGAGTCAGAATTCTGTCCCGACGCCGCAGCCGTCTTTCCCGACAACGAAGTTGTCTTCCTCGACGCGCAGCGTCTCCCCGACGACGTGTCGTCTTCCGAAAGCAGAAGACACCGCGCGCCAGTGAGCCAGTTAGCCGATCGACTTACGCCGCTGCAGCCGCCTCGACCTCCTGCTCCGTGCGCAGCTCGCCTTCCCACTTGGACACCACGGCGGTGGCGATGCTGTTGCCGATCACGTTGGTGGCGGAACGGCCCATATCGAGGAAATGATCGATGCCCAGCAACAGGACCATCCCGGCCTCCGGAATGTTGAACTGCGGAAGCGTCGCCGCGACCACGACCAGCGATGCGCGGGGCACGCCGGCGATGCCCTTGGACGTCAGCATGAGGACCGCCAGCATCAGGATCTGCTGCCCGAACGACAACTCGACGCCGTATACCTGCGCAATGAACATCACGGCGAACGTCTGGTACATCATCGAGCCGTCGAGATTGAACGAATAGCCCATCGGCAGCACGAAACTCGCGACCCGGTTGCTGCACCCGAATCGTTCGAGCTCCTCGAGCGTCTTCGGATAGGCGGCTTCGGAGCTCGCCGTCGAAAACGCCAGAATGATCGGTTCACGTATGCGCTGGATCAGTCGCAGAACGCGGCTGCCGCCGATG
Organism: uncultured Gammaproteobacteria bacterium; assembly: GCA_963723505.1. GTDB lineage: Bacteria > Pseudomonadota > Gammaproteobacteria > Steroidobacterales > Steroidobacteraceae > Steroidobacter. Next base: position 242,568 of record CAVRQU010000001.1, on the reverse strand, counting down.
ATGAAGGCGCCCAGACAGGCGAGCACGATCCACAGCAGGAGGAGACCGAGGTAGTACTCGCCGATGAACACGCCGTACACGCCGATGATGTCGAGCCCCTCCTTGGCCACCGTGCTCGTCAGCGCGCCGAGCACTGCGAGCGGCGCGAACAGCATGACGTAGCCGGTCACCTTCAGCATGATGTGCGAGACCGCATCGAGCATGTCGATCACGATGCGAGTGCGTTCGCCCAGCGCCGCCATCGCCGTACCGAAGAACACCGAGAAGACGACGATCTGCAGAATCTCGTTGCGCGCCATCGCGTCAATGACGCTGGTCGGAATGGTGTGCGCGATGAAGGTCTGCAACGACAGAGCGTCCGCCTGCACGGTCGCGGCGGCGTCAGCTTCCGCTGCGGTCAGCTGCATCGCCTTGCCCGGCTCGAGCCAGGTGGCGAGCATCAGCCCGAGCGTGAGGGAGATGACGGATGCGAAGATGAACCAACCGAGCGCCTTGCCGCCGATCCGACCGACCGTTGCGATATCGCCCATCTTCGCGATGCCGACGACCAGCGTCGAAAACACCAGCGGCGCAATGATCATCTTGATCAGCCGCAGAAAGATGGTCGGCAGGAGCGAGGCGATCTCGGCGACGCGCACGGTCGAATCCGGAAACGACGCATGCGACGCATAGCCCACGGCAATGCCGAGCACGAGGCCGAGCAGGATCAACTTTGTCAGACGAGCGGACGACACGGTGCACCTATCACGTCAGCTCTCCTGATAACAAAGAGGTTGAAAAAGGCCTTCCCGTCCGCCTGTCGCTTGCGAGACCGTGGTTTTCGCTGCGCTCCCAATAAGAACATTCTTCAACGCCCTGCTATACGACGGCGAGCAGCAGCGCGCCGAATCCGATGCGATACCAGGCGAACGACGTGAAACGGTGAGTCTGTATGTAATGCAACAACCATTTCACGGCGACGAACGCGACGACGGCGGACACGACGAAGCCGACCGCAAGATCAGACCAGTTTTCGTTCGCTATCTCTCCGGACTGGTACAGGTCCAGCAACTCGTAGGCGGTGGCGGCGAACATCGTCGGGATGCCGACCAGAAACGAGAACTCCGCCGCGGCAGGCCGCGAAGTCATGCCAGCCAGCATGGCCGCGAAGATCGTCGCCGCTGAGCGCGAGGTCCCCGGAAACACCGCCGCGAGAATCTGGCCGAGACCCACCCAGATCGCCACATGCCACGTCAGGCGGTCGCTTTCCCGCTGGCGCGCGGCATACGCCTCGACCGCAAAAATCGCCAGGCCCCCGATAATGAGCGTCCAGGCGATCGGAGCGACCGTTTCGGGCAACTCGAGCCCCAGTCGCTTCGCGATGAATCCGCCCGCGACCGTAATCAGCACCGACAACATGAGCTTGTACAGATAGTCGCGGTTCTCCGGCCGCGAGAAATGCACGGTCATGTCCCACAGGCGCCGCCAGTAGATGACGACGACAGCGAGAATCGCGCCCGCCTGAATGGCGACCGTGAACAATTCCGAGCGTCGCCCAAGCCAATGCTGGGCGATCAGCAGATGGCCCGTGCTGGAGATCGGCAGGAACTCAGTAATGCCCTCGATGATGCCGAGGAGGACGACTTGAAAGAAATTTTCCACTCGCGATCCATCTTGTTATGCGGGCGCGGCGGCATGATAAGCGCTGCGTCGCGGCTGACCAACCCGCCCGTCGGGTAACCGGTCAACTGGCCAACTGGGTAACTGGCCAGATGAAGAGCCTTCTCCTTCTGGCCAATGAACCAGTTTGCCGGTTGGCCGGTTTGCCGTCGTCACCCAAGGAGATTGAGGAATAGCGTGACGATGAGCGCGTTCGTAAAGTCAATAAAGAAGGCGCCGACCATCGGCGCAACCAGGAAAGCCCGCGGCGCCGGGCCATATTTCTCGACGAGAGTTCGCATCACGGCCATCGCGTTCGCGGTCGTGCCCAGCATGAAGCCGATGAAGCCGCCGCTCATGACCGCCGACTCGTAGTTGCGGCCCATGAGGGGGAAGACCGGCCAGATCGAGACCAGTGCGACGATGACCATCTGCACAAGCAGAACGGTGACCAGCGGCAGGGCCAGACTGGCGAGTTCCCACAACTTGAGCGTCATCAGGGCCAGGACGAGAAACAGGGAGAGGCTCACGGCGCCGAACTGACCGATGAAACGTTGCGATAACCCGAACCAGCCGGTCTGGTCGTCGACGTTGCGGATCAAGGCGGCGATGAGCATCGCGCCGATGTACGCCGGCAGCGTCAGGCCGAGCGCTGCAAATCCCTTGCTCAGCCAGGCGCCCGCCCACATCGCGACGAGTATCGCGACGAGGTTGATCATGATGGGCAGCACGCTCGCATCTTCGTCTGCGGATGCGTCGCCAGCGCTCACCGTGGCGACGGTCGTCTCGACCCTGAGCATCGCGGACGCCGCTGCATCGGCGCGCAGACGATATTTCTCGATGAGGTACGTGCTCACCGGACCGCCGATGATTCCGCCGAGGACGATGCCGCCCATCGCGACAGCGACGGCGATCGACGCCGCGCCTGTCACTCCGGCCTGTTCGAACAATGGGGCGAAAGCGAGGCCAGTCGCCGGACCGCCGGTGAGCGTAACCGAGCCTGCCAGCACGCCGAACAGCGGATGCAGACCGAACGGCAGCGCCACCAGGATGCCGATCAGGTTCTGCACGACCGCGAAGACAGTCGCGATCAGAAAGAATCGCAACACCTGGGGCCCGCCGACGCGCAGCAGCGACAGACTCGCGCCGAAACCGATCGTCGTGAAGAACGCGATCATCAGCGGGGTTTGCAGCGTCGTATCGAACTTGAAGAGCGTGACGCCCTGCTGTCGGGCGATGAGGATTGCGAGCGCCACGAGCAGTCCGCCGATGACAGGCGGCGGCAGATTGTATCGACCAAGCAAGGGAACGTAGCGACACAAGCCGTAGCCGACCAGCAATGCGACGCCGCCGAAGGCGAGCGTATGAATCAGATCGAATTCGAACACTCGCAACTCCCGCGTCGTCTAATCGTGCTGAATCGGCCAGGCAATCCGCCGGCCAGGATGACCTGCTGCGCGTTGTCCATCAGAAGATGTATGGGCGACGGCTACAGACTACAGGCGAAGAATCAGACCGTTGATGTTCGGGACCGCATCGGGCGAGCCGCGATATTAGGCAGCCGCTGCGCAGATCGCCAGCGCAATAGTCAGACGCGAAGCGTTATTCTCTTGTTGTAACCGTCGCAGCTGTCGCCAGTCGCCTGTCCCGGAGGAGGAGCCATGTCTCTTACGCTATACCACGCAGTCCCCTCGCGCAGCGCCATCGTGCGGTGGATGCTCGAGGAAATCGGGGCGCCTTACGAGGTGAGATTGATCGACTTCAAGAGCGGCGAGAATCGCCAGCCCGAGTATCTGAAGATCAATCCGATGGGCAAAGTTCCGGCGCTGGAGCACGACGGCGTCGTCATCACCGAGGCCGCCGCAATCTGCTGCTATCTGGCCGATGCGTTTCCGGAGGCAAGACTGAACGTCCCCGTCAACGATCGACGCCGCGGGCCCTATCTGAAGTGGCTGTTCTTCGGCCCGAGTTGCGTCGAGCCCGCCACGGTCGAAGTGATGCTGAAGCGTGAGCCCGGCCCGCGCGGGCAGGTCGGCTGGGGCGACCAGGAGTCCGTCCTGAAGGTGCTCGCCGAGGCGCTGCACGAGGGACCCTGGCTGCTCGGCGACCACTTCAGCGCCGCCGACGTCGTTATCGGCTCAGGTCTGCGCTGGGGCATGATGACGAAGGCCATTCCGGAGAAACCGGAATTCATCTCCTATGTGAAACGCCTGGCCGAACGTCCGGCGCTCGCACGCGCGATGCAGAAGGACGCGGAGGTGATGAACGCGAGATGATGGATTCGTCGCGACGGGCCTGAGTCGGCGTCGCCGGATTACGCCTCATCACGGGACACTTGCATTCCCATTTCCCCAGCCGGCTGCGCTCGCGAATAGCGCTTCTTCAATCTGCTGAACTTGCGACGCAGCCTGGCCAGCGGCTCGAACCGCAGGTTGCAGACGTTCGTTGTCCGGACAAGCGAGCAGCGTGATTAATCGCGCCGACGCGGCAGTCCCGCCAGCGCAGAGCGTGCGTGGGCCTCTGCACTCGCCTTGCTCGCAACGTGCTGCGATCCGAGGCTTCGATGCGCGAACACACGCCTCCCGCCGACGACGCCGATAAGCACGAGCGAGCACAGAACGATCACCGGCGTATTGCCGACGCGCGCATAAGGCGTCAGCCCGATGCGCGGCTGCACGACGCCCGTGAGCACGCCCGGCTGAAATCGCGGCAGTGTGTTCACCACTGCCCCATTGGCCCCGATGATTGCAGAGACGCCGTCATTCGCGGCCCGCAGCAGCGGACGCCCGGCTTCGAGTGCGCGCATGCGGCTGATTTGCAGGTGCTGATGCGCGGCGGTGGAGTCGCCGAACCACGCATCGTTCGTGACGTTGACGAGCAGCGTTGCGTCCTTCAGCACGTCGAGTTGCTCGGACGCGTACGCGTCCTCGTAACAGATCGTCGCGCCGATCTTCTGATTCTTTACTTTGAGAGCAGGCTGATCGGGCTCACCGGCCGTGAGGTCTGAATACGGCAAATTCATGAGCTTCAGCCATTCGCGAACGAACGACGGCACGGGGAAGAATTCGCCGAAAGGAACGAGACGGCGCTTGTAGTACCACTGCGGCTCGTCATCGATCGCGACCAGGCCGTTGTAGTACTCATCGCGTTCGAAGTCGTACCGGACCAGTCCGGTGACAAGGCGCGAGCCGCGCTCATGCGCGGTGCGCACCAGCGGATCGAGAATCTGCATCGCCTCGTGCGCGAGGACCGGCAGCGCCGACTCCGGCCACACGATGACATCCGCGCCCAGGTGCGGCGCGGTGAGTTCGTGATACAGACGAATCGTGGCGGCCGGATCCGTCGTCCACTTCTCATCCTGCGGGACGGCGCCCTGCACGATCGCCACCGTCATCGGCGAGCCGCTCGGATGCGTCCAGACCGGCTTCGTCAATACGAACCCGATTGTCCACAGCGCGAGGATGGCGGAGACGGCGACCATGCGCATACGCATCGAGCCGATCACGAGCAACGCCGCGGCGCCCGCGCACATGGCGACCGCCAGACTCAACGTGTACACGCCGCCGACAGGCGCGAGTCCTGCGAGCGCCGTGTCGAGGTGTGAGTAGCCGAGCGCGAGCCAGGGAAAGCCGCTCAGGAACCAGCCGCGGAACCATTCGAGGAGGACCCACGCGGCGGGCAGGATCAGAAGATACCGGATGGCGAGCGGAGCGTTCGAACTGACAGTCCCAGCCGCGGCGCCCGTTTTCGCCGCGAGAGGGAGAGCGCTTTCCGGAAACCAGCGTGCGAGCGCGTAGCCGACGAACGCGGTGTAGGCGCTCAGGATCGCGACCATCGCCAGCATCACGAACAGCGTCAGCCAGATCGGCGCCTCACCGATGCCGTGGATGCTGTTGTACAGCCAGTACGTTCCGGTGAGATACATGCCGGACGTAAACAGGAAACCCAGCTTCGCTGCATCTCGCGGCGCGGCGCCTCGCCACGCAAGAAACAGGAACGCGGGACACAGAAGCGCCAGCCACCACCAGTCGAACGGCGCAAACGCAAGCGACAGCGCCGCGCCGACCGGCAGCGCGAGCCAAAGGGCCGCTTTGGTGTGGAAGAATCTATTCACGCCCGAAGAGGAGAAGAGCCGCGAAAGACCGCACAAAAGAAACGAATGGGTCCGTACAGACAATCTCGATCGACGATTCCAATCTGCGTCTGCAGCCGATTGTTCGCGTACGACGTTCCGGCGCTACAACGGCGGTTCTCCGACAGTTCTCATCGTCGTTTTTTGCGTTCTTTCGCGGCCACTCTTTTCCCTACTCTTCTTTTCGCACGATGTCCCGCGGCGTCACGACGCGGAGCATGTCCAGGCGGCGGCGGTCGCCGCGCATCACTTTGAATTCGAGACCGCTCAGCACGAACGACTCGCCGCGGCGCGGCAGGCGGCCGAGAAAATTGATCGCCAGACCGCCGATGGTGTCGAACTCCTCGTCTGGAAAGTCCGTGCCGAAGTACTCGTTGAAGTCCGCGATGCGCGTCTGCGCCTTCACCGTAAACTGCTTTTCGCCTTCCCTCCTGATGTCCAGGTCGTCATCGACGTCGTACTCATCGCCGATGTCGCCGACGATCTGCTCGAGCACGTCTTCGATCGTGACGAGGCCGGAAACTCCGCCGTACTCATCGACCACGATCGCCATGTGGTGATGGCTCGCGCGAAATTCCTTGAGCAGAACGTTGAGGCGTTTGCTTTCGGGAATGAATACGACTGCCCGCAGGCATTCCTTGATGTCGAAATCGTCCTTGCCGCCTTCCGCGAAGTAGCGCAGCAGGTCTTTCGCGAGCAGGATGCCGGCGACCTGATCGCGGTCGTCGCCGATCACAGGAAAGCGCGAGTGCCCTGACTCGATCACGACCGGCAGGATGTCCTCGGGCGGATCGTCGCGATTCACGATCGTCATCTGTGAGCGCGGCACCATGATGTCGCGCACCTGCAGTTCAACCACCCGCAGAACGCCTTCCAGCATTTCAAAAGCGTCCGGGTTGATGATGCCGCGATCCCGGGCGTGCGCGAGGACCGCATTGAGATCCTCGAGATCGCGCGGATCGTTGCTGAATGTGTCGGTGATGCGCCTCAGCCAGCGACCGGTAGGACTGTGCTCGTCAGGCATAAGGGTCCGGGTATCCAAAACGCTTCAGAATTCGTGTTTCCGTCGACTCCATCTCGTGGGCGTCGCGATCGTTTTCGTGATCGTAACCCAGAAGATGCAAAACGCCGTGCACGACCATGTGCGCCCAGTGAGAGTGCGGCGATTTGCCCTGCTCGCGTGCTTCGCGCGCGACAACCGGAGCGCAGATGGCCAGATCGCCCAGGAGGAATGGGCCGCTGGGTACTGGGCTCTGGGCTCGGGTCAGATCAGGACCGTCTTCTCTGGCCAGCACCCAGCGCCCAGCAGCCCGGTTTCCTACATGTTTCGCGCTCGCTTGCTGCGATGGCGGCCGCGGTAACGGATCAGCTGGGAACGACAGCACGTTCGTGGGCTTATCCTGGCCGCGCCAGGTGCGGTTCAGCTTGCGGCTCTCCGCTGCGCCCACGATGCGGATTGTCACTGTTCGGCCATAGGCTTTGGGCGGCGCGCTGGAGGAAGAACGCCGATACACGCGGCGATACGCCTCGATCGCCCATTGACGCAGCGTGCGCGCATGCGGCACGCCGCTTCTGCGAACCGCAAACTGAACCTCAATCGCAAGGTCAGTCATTCAGTCACTGCCGGGGCCGTCTGCTGACGCATTCGGCCTTTCGCCCCCAGCCTCCGCCCCCCGCTCTCCAGCCTGCTTTTTCTCATACGCCTGCACGATCCGCTGTACGAGCGGATGCCGCACGACGTCGCGCGACGTGAAGTGCGTAAAGGCGACGCCTTCGACGCCCGGCAGGACATTCATGACGTGCCGCAAACCCGAGAGTTGCTGCTTGGGCAAATCGGTTTGTGTGATGTCGCCTGTCACGACGGTCTTGGAGCCGAATCCCATCCGCGTCAGAAACATCTTCATCTGCTCCATAGACGTGTTCTGCGCTTCATCGAGAATGATGAAGGCGTCGTTCAGCGACCGGCCGCGCATGAACGCGAGCGGTGCGATTTCGATCACCTGGCGTTCGATGGCGCGGGCGACGCGATCGAAGCCCATCATGTCGTAAAGCGCGTCGTACATCGGCCGCAGATACGGATCGACTTTCTGACCGATGTCGCCGGGCAGAAAACCGAGTCGCTCGCCGGCTTCGACTGCGGGACGCACGAGCACGATGCGCCGCACGCGATCGGTCTGCAGCGCTTCGACGGCGCACGCGACGGCGAGATAGGTCTTGCCGGTGCCCGCCGGGCCGATGCCGAAGGTGAGATCGCAGGTGCGAATGTTGTGCAGGTACTGCTTCTGATTGGGGCCGCGACCGCGAATGCCGCCGCGTTGCGTTTGAATAGTGACTTCATCCGACGAGCGCGCCACCACTACGGGCGGCGCGGTCTCCATACCCGCTTCCTGCAACACGAGGTGGACGCGATCCGGCGTCAGGGCTTCGGTCGCGGAGAGTTCAAACAGCCGACGTAACACGTGCTCGGCCGTCAGCGTCGCGTCCGGCTGACCGGAAACCTCGACCCAACCGCCGCGCCGTCGCACCTGCACGTTGAGGCGCTGCTCGACGTGGCGCAAGTTCTCGTCCATCGGGCCGACGAAGTTCGCCAGCCGCAAGTTGTCGACCGGCTCGAAGGCGAGATCGCGCGTGGCGATGGAGGCGCTCATCCGGAATGGCTGGAGGCTGGGGACTCGCCGCCGAGGCCTCTGCAGGAAAGCATTCGCAGGAAGGCGTCGCAGGAAGGCGTTCGCAGGAAGGCGGTCGCAAGTCAGAAGCGGATGCCGCAGGCCGTGGTTGATTCCGATCCTCTGGCTTGCCGGAGGCTTCCCTGCGGATGCCTTCTTGCGCACGCCCTGCTGCCGCGGCCGTCATTAACTCCGATCCGGTCAAAGCTGGTTTCATGAGTAAGATGTGCTCGATCACGCGAGCGTATGGCGAGAGTCGGAGTGTTCGTCCTCCGGCCTCCAGCCTCCAGCCTCCAGCCACCTGCCGCGCAGCGAGTTCGGCTGCGCTTCCGTAATCACCACATCCGCGAAGCGGTTGAGCAGCGTCTGCGGCCCGTCAAAGTTCACCCAGCGCATGTTCTCCGTACGGCCTGCGAGCTGGTGCGGATTCTTTTTTGACGGACGCTCGACCAGAATGCGCTGCACCGTGCCGATCATGCGTTCGCTGATCGCCATCGCCTGAGCGTTGATACGGTTCTGCAGCACTTCGAGTCGCTGCTGCTTTTCTTCGTGCGACACGTCGTCAGGCAATGAAGCAGCGGGCGTGCCGGGGCGGCGGCTGTAGATGAAGCTGAAAGACTGATCGAAGCCGACGTCGGCGATCAGGTTCATCGTGGCCTCGAAATCTCGCGCGGTCTCGCCCGGGAAGCCGATGATGAAGTCCGAAGAAATGCTGATGTCGGGGCGCACGGCGCGCAACTTTCTGATCTTCTGCTTGTATTCGAGCGAGGTATACCCGCGCTTCATCGCCGCAAGAATGCGATCCGAGCCCGCCTGCACGGGCAGGTGCAGATAGTTCGCGAGTTGCGGCACATCGCGATAAGCCTCGATGAGGGAATCGTTGAATTCGACCGGATGCGACGTCGTGAACCGAATTCGCTCGACGCCGTCGACGTCGGCGACGCAATAGATGAGTGTGCCGAGGTCGCACAGCGCGCCGTCTTCCATCGGACCGCGATAGGCGTTCACGTTCTGCCCGAGCAGGTTCACTTCCCGGACGCCCTGCGCCGCGAGCGCGCGGATCTCGGCCATGACCGATTCGAACGGCCGACTGACTTCATCGCCGCGCGTGTAGGGGACGACGCAGAACGTGCAGTACTTGCTGCACCCCTCCATGATCGACACGAACGCCGTGGCGCCTTCGGCGCGCGGTGCGGGCATTGCGTCGAACTTCTCGATCTCCGGAAAACTCACGTCGACGACCGAGCGACCTGTCGACTTGAGCTCGCGGATCATGTCCGGCAGTCGGTGCAGCGTTTGCGGCCCGAACACCAGATCGACGTGCGGCGCGCGCTTCGTGACGCCCTCGCCTTCCTGACTCGCGACGCAACCGCCGACGCCGATCAGCAGATGCGGCTTCGCCTTCTTGAGCTGCTTCCAGCGGCCCAGCTGCGAGAACACCTTCTCCTGCGCCTTTTCCCGCACGGAGCAGGTATTGAGCAGCAGCAGATCCGCCTGCACCGGATCCTCGGTCAGTTCGTAGCCGCCCGACTCCCGCAGCACGTCCACCATGCGGGCGGAGTCGTACTCGTTCATCTGGCAGCCGAAGGTGCGGATGTAGACAAAAGGCATGTGGAAGAAGTAGACAGGCGGTACGTAGCGGACAGCGGTACAGTCAAGTAGGATCATGCAGGCAGACTTAGACTGCGCCAGCGGAGACGCGACATCCTGAATTGCACCCTCACGTGTCCAGCCGTCTACGCCGCCAACCGCTCACCCTAGAACGGGATATCGTCATCAAACTCCCCGCCGCCCTCTTCGGCTACGGGTGCGGGTGCGCGATCCTCGGAAGCAGCCGGGCGGGCGCCGCGATGTTCGCCGCCGCCGCCGCCGCGCCGCCCGCGCCGCTGCGGCCACCCAACATCTGCATGTCGCGGGCGATGATTTCGGTCGTGTAGCGGTCCTTGCCCTCCTTGTCCTGCCACTTACGCGTGCGCAGGCTTCCTTCGATGTACACCTGCGAACCCTTGCGCAGGTACTCAGCGGCGATTTCCCCCAGCTTGTCGAACAGGACGACGCTGTGCCACTCGGTACGCTCCTGCTGATCTCCGGTCTGCTTGTCCTTCCAGGACTCGCTGGTCGCGATGCGGATGTTCGTGACCGCCTTGCCGCTCGGCATATAGCGCGTATCGGGATCGGCGCCGAGATTACCGACAAGGATCACTTTATTGATGCCGCGAGCCATGACAGACCCCCAATCCACAGGAAGGCGGGGATTGTAGTCGTCGCGACGGGCCGGGAGTAGGCCAAAACTTCGCGGCTGGGCAATATAACCGGCCGACGCTGTCGGCAGTTGGCCTGGCGGCAGGAGGCTGCGGACGCAGCAGCAGGCCGACATCGGTCGGCAGGACAGAAATTGCGCGGAAGGGCGCGATCGCTCCCCTCTGACCTGCCGCATCGGCGGCCTACTGCCGCAGGCCTGCTGCCGAAGGCCTACTGCCGACCAAGTCGGCCGGTTTTGCGGCGCCCTCATCGGGGCCCGTATAGTGGCCGATCCCCTCCATCACGATTCGGGCCTTATGTCTTCGTCAATCCTCATCCGCGGCGCGCGCACGCACAATCTGCGCAACATCGACCTGGAGTTGCCGCGCGACCGGTTGATCGTCTTCACAGGGCTGTCCGGATCGGGCAAGTCCTCGCTCGCCTTCGACACGATCTACGCCGAGGGCCAGCGGCGCTACGTGGAGTCGCTCTCGGCGTACGCGCGGCAGTTCCTGTCGATGATGGAAAAGCCCGACGTGGACACGATCGAGGGTCTGTCGCCCGCGATCGCGATTGAACAGAAGTCGACGTCCCACAATCCGCGTTCGACGGTCGGCACCGTCACCGAAATCTACGACCACCTTCGCCTGCTCTTCGCGCGCGTCGGCGTTCCCCGATGTCCCGATCATGGCGTTGATCTCGCGGCTCAGACCGTCAGCCAGATGGTGGATCAGGTCCTGCAACTGCCCGAAGGGACTGCGCTCTTGCTGCTGGCGCCGATGATCGATGCACGCAAGGGAGAGCATGCGCAGGTGATCGAGCAGCTGCGCGGTCAGGGATTCGTGCGGGCGCGCATAGACGGGTACGTGATCGAACTCGATGACCCGCCGAAACTCGACCCGAAGAAGAAGCACACGGTCGAAGCGGTCGTCGACCGTTTCAAGGTGCGCGCGGACATCGGCCAGCGGCTCGCGGAATCATTCGAAACCGCGTTGCGACTGTCGGACGGCGTTGCAAAGATTTCCTTCATGGACAAGGAGACTCAGGCCGGGGCCGCTGCCCCAGGCGCTCCCGGCGATGGCGATGCGAAATCCGAGACCAGGGGAAGGAGCGGCGTTGCGCGGTCGGCAAAGACCCAGAAGGAACAGGCGACGCGCGACGATCTCGTGTTCTCCGATAAATTCGCGTGCACGATCTGCGGCTACAGCCTGCCGGAACTCGAACCGCGCCTCTTCTCCTTCAATAATCCGGCCGGCGCGTGCTCGACGTGCTCCGGCCTTGGCGTGCAGCAATTCTTCGACCCGGCGCGCGTCGTGCACCACGCGCACTTGTCGCTCGCCGGAGGCGCGATTCGCGGCTGGGATCGGCGCAACGCCTATTACTTCGCGCTGGTGCAGTCGCTCGCGAAGCACTACAAGTTCGATATCGAGCAGCCCTGGGACGAACTGTCGCCGAAACACCAGAAGGTCGTCCTCTTCGGCAGCGGCGAAGACAAGATCGATTTTCGCTACGTCGATGCAAAGGGCGGCGTGATCCGCCGCGCGCACAAATGGGAAGGCGTCATTCCGAATCTCGAGCGGCGCTATCGGGAAACCGAATCGATCGCCGTGCGCGAGGAGCTTGCGAAGTACCTGAGCAATCAGCCGTGCCCGGATTGCGGCGGCACGCGCCTCAATCGCGCAGCGCGCAACGTGTTCGTCGCCGAGAAGACCTTGCCGGAACTGTCGCGCCTCGCCGTGGGCGATGCGCTGCGCTTCAGCCGCGAGCTCACCCTCCCCGGCTGGCGCGGGGAGATCGCGGCGAAGATCATCAAGGAGATCGGCGAACGCCTGCGCTTCCTGAGCGACGTCGGGCTCGACTATCTGACGCTCGATCGCAGCGCGGAGACGCTGTCAGGCGGCGAGGCGCAGCGCATTCGTCTGGCGAGCCAGATCGGCTCGGGCCTCGTGGGCGTGATGTATATCCTCGATGAGCCCTCGATCGGCCTGCATCAGCGCGACAATGACCGTCTGTTGCGGACCCTCGATCGTCTGCGCGATCTCGGCAACACCGTGCTCGTCGTCGAGCACGACGAAGACGCGATTCGTCACGCGGACCACGTGGTCGATCTCGGACCGGGCGCAGGCGTGCATGGCGGACTCGTGATCGCGCAGGGAACGCCCGCAGAGATCGCGGCGCATCCGGACTCGATCACGGGCCAGTATCTGTCGGGAAAACGCGAGATCGCGATCCCGGCGATGCGCATCCCTCCGCAGGATGACCGGACCCTGCGAATCACCAACGCTCGCGGCAACAACCTGCGCAATGTGAGCGTCGAAATTCCGCTCGGCGTGATGACCTGCGTCACGGGCGTTTCGGGCTCGGGCAAGTCCACGTTGGTGAACGACACGCTGTATCAGTTCGTTGCGCGCCAGCTCAACGATGCATCGACGGATCCCGGCGCCGAGCGACGGCGTCGAAGGACTCGAGCAGATCGACCGCGTCATCGACATCGATCAAAGCCCGATCGGCCGCACGCCGCGCTCCAACCCGGCGACGTACACCGGCCTCTTCACGCCGATTCGCGAGATCTTCGCGGCCGTGCCCGAAGCACGTGCGCGCGGCTACGAAGCCGGGCCGCTTCAGCTTCAACGTCAAAGGCGGACGCTGCGAAGCGTGCCAGGGCGACGGCGTGATCAAGGTTGAAATGCATTTCCTGCCGGACGTGTACGTGCCCTGCGACGTGTGCAAGGGCCGCCGCTACAACCGTGAGACGCTCGAGATCCGCTACAAGGGCAGGAACATCAACGAAGTGCTGGAGATGACGGTCGAAGACGCTCTCGAGTTCTTCCGGCATGCGCCGGTCATCGCACCGAAGCTGCAGACGCTGATGGATGTCGGGCTCGTCCTACATTCGCCTGGGCCAGAATGCGACGACGCTGTCCGGCGGCGAGGCGCAGCGCGTGAAGCTCGCGAAAGAGCTCTCGAAGCGCTCGACCGGCCGCACGCTGTACATTCTCGATGAGCCGACGACGGGCCTGCACTTCTACGACATCGAGCAGCTCCTCGGCGTGCTGCACCGGCTCCGCGACGAGGGCAACACGATCGTCGTCATCGAACACAATCTCGATGTGATCAAGACCGCGGACTGGATCATCGATCTCGGGCCCGAAGGCGGCGCCGGCGGGGGAACGATCGTCGCTGTCGGCACGCCCGAAGAAATTGCAGCGAACGAACGTTCATACACGGGACAGCATCTGCGCCCGATTCTGGAGCGCGCCGAACAGAGGCAACGAAGGCGCGCCTAGGGACGCCGGCTGGAGACCGGAGGCTGGAGACTGGAGGTAGAAACGGATGAGGACGGCGACATGAGCACCGGAGAGCGAAATTCTTCATCTGAGCCCCAGCCCCCGGCCCCCAGCCCCCAGCCAAGAAAAGCTCTCTGTTCATTCAGCGGCGGCAAGGATTCCTGTCTCGCGCTGTGGCGCGCCCAGCGGCAGGGAGTCGACCTCAGGACGCTGTTGGTGATGTTCGAGGAATCCGGCGAACGCAGTCGCTCTCACGCAATTCCGCTGCAGCTCATCGCGAGGCAGGCGCAGGCGCTCGGTCTCGAACTCGTCACGCGCAATGCGAGCTGGCAGACCTACGAACGCGTTTTCACGCAGGCGTTGATCTCGCTGCGCGCCGCGGGCCACGAAGTCGCGGTGTTCGGCGACATCGATCTGCAGTCGCATCGCGACTGGGAAGAGAAGGTATGCGCAGCCGCGGGCGTCTCGCCGATGCTGCCGCTCTGGCATGGAGACAGACAGGCGCTTGCTCAGGAGGTGCTCGACGCAGGATTCCGGGCGGTCGTCGTATGCGTGGACGGTCGCTATCTGGGAGACGAATTCTGCGGCCGCCAGTACGACGCATCATTCCTGCGTGATCTGCCGCCGGGCGTCGACGCTTGCGGCGAGAACGGCGAATTTCACACCCTGGTCTACGACGGGCCGAATTTCTCCGCGCCCGTGCGCTATTCGATCGACGGCTTCGAAGACATCGTCACCGCGCCCGAATATGGCTCAGTGCGGTACCGCTTCGCGCGACTCTCCTGAAACGATCGGAATCGTGCGTTAAGCGTTGTGCGTTGTGCGTTGTGCGCAGAGCCTCGCGGTTCTGACGGTCAACGGACAACTGTCAACGGACAACGCGACTAACGGCGCGGGGCGCGCGCGCCGGCGGACTGGAAGACCTGGCGCACTTCGCCGTGGTCGGCGGTCTCCCGGAACTTGCCGCTGGTGTACTCGGCGACGATCGTTCGCCAGAACGTCACCGCGGGCCTGTTGTACAGGAATTCGGAGATTTCCCAGACGCCGGCGAATCGATTGAAGATGAGTTGAGCGGCGTCACGACCGACGCCCAGGCGTCGCGCCTTGAACGCGACGTAGAACTCGGCCATGCGGAAATCGATCTGATCGCGCTGATTGCGCAGCGGTCGACTCACCAGAGCGAACCCGACAGGCTTTTCGTTCTTGAGGATGATCAGCGGATGACGAGCTGTCGTCGGCGAACCAGCGCGCCATGAGTTCAGCTTCGCGCTCACCGTACTCGCCGCCTGCGGGGAACATCCCCGTGTTCATGCTCAACCGCGAGAGATCTTCCAGGTACTCCGGGTATTGCGACTGAATCCAGGCCCGGTCCTGCGGCGAGTTCTGTGCGTCGCGAATGGTGACTGGCACGATGCGTCGGCGTTGCTCTTGCCGCCTCCGGTAGAAAGCATGTGGAGGCCAGGGAAGCCCTGCGCTGCCCGACTGCCCTGAGCCTTCAAGGCATCAGCTTATTGAAAGACGAGTTTGGCGGTGCGGTGACTTTCGCGCATTGCGCATGCGGAAGATTTCTGGAGACCAGATCGCCGGGCGGCCCAACGCCGCCCGGCGATCGCATCAGCTCGATTACTGAGCCGGCGTCGGTTCCTTGGCGGCCTCGTCAGCGGCAGCGGCGGCGTCGGTCGCTGTATCAGCGGCGGCTTCGCCAGCAGCACCAGCAGCGTCGCCAGCAGCAGCGGCCGCGTCGGTCGCGGACTCGGCGGCGTCGCCAGCAGCTTCACCCGCAGCGGCGGCGGCGTCCTGAGCAGCCTCGGCCGGCGCCTCGTCCTTCTTCGCGCAAGCGGCCAGAGACAGCGACAACGCGAGAGCAGCAAGAATCATTTTTGTGTTCATGTGATCTATCACCCCGATGTGGTTGTGAGTTGACGATGGACAGTAACGGCAACTTGGGAGATAAGTTCCCCCGTTGATTGCGCGCGGGATTCTAGAGCGTTTCAAGTTGAAATGTCAGCTTCGTCGCCGCTCGAAGACAGTCACGAAAGGCTGGAATTTACGGTGTTTGCGCGTTGCCGCGCGCATTGACGAGACATGCACGTCGCATTGACGAAACATTGACATTTGCAGTGGAAGTGACTGATGACTCGTGAACAGTCAGCGCTGGTTGCCTCGCCGTTGACCCATTGCTGGCCACGTGTCACGCCGTTCCTTCCTTCCGGCTAATCACAAGTCACCAGTCACGAGTCACTTCTTCATGCTCACCACGCTTTTCGACGATCACTTACGCATTCAGCGCCGGCGAGCCGACGATGCACTCGCGGCGTGCGGGTTCGAGTCGCTCGCGATCTATGCGGGCGCGATGCGTATGCAGTTTCTGGACGACCAGCCGTATCCATTCAAGGCCAATCCGCACTTCAAGGTCTGGACGCCGCTCGCGGACGCCGTTGACTGCTGGATCGTGTATCGGCCCGCGAAGCCCCCGCAGCTCGTGTTTCTGCAGCCGCTCGACTACTGGTACAAGCCGCCGCAAACGCCGAACGACTTCTGGACGAGCCATTTCGAGATCGCCCTCATTCGCACAGCGAACGACGCGAGAGCGCACATCGCCGGCCTGCCGCGCTGCGCATTCATCGGTGAATGGCGCGAAGAATTTCGCGACTGGGGATTCGCTGATCGCAACCCGAAGGCGCTGCTCGATCGCCTGCACTACTCACGAGCGATCAAGACGGACTACGAACTGGAGTGCATGCGTCGGGCTTCGGCGCGCGCCGCCAATGGACATCATGCCGCCGAAGGCGCCTTCAGGGAGGGGGCTTCGGAATATGAAATCCATCTCGCTTATCTGCGCGCCACGGGACACACCGACAACGAACTGCCGTACCCGAGCATTGTCGCGCTCAATCGCAACGCCGCGGTGCTGCACTACCAGCATCTGGACCGACGCGCCATCGCCGCCGCGGACCGGCGCTCGTTCCTGATCGACGCGGGCGCTGAATTCGCGGGCTACGCTTGCGACATCACGCGCACGTATTCCCATGCAGATGACGAGTTCGGGGCGCTGGTCGAGGGCATGCACAAGGTGCAGCTCGCCCTGTGTTCGCAGGTGCGCGACGGCGTCGATTACGCGACGATTCACCTCGACGCCCATCTCCGCATCGCAAATTTGTTGCATGAAGCCGGGATCATCACGATTCCCGGCGCAGCCGCCCTCGCCTCCGGGCTCTCCAGCGTGTTTTTTCCACACGGCGTCGGCCATCTGCTTGGACTGCAGGTGCATGACGTCGCCGGCTTCATGGTGAGTCCTGAGGGGAATCAGAAAGCGCGACCGGAAGGCCACCCGAATCTGCGGCTGACCAGAACGCTGGCGCCCGGATTCGTCGTGACGATCGAGCCCGGCCTGTACTTCATCGACGCGTTGCTCGATGAGGCCCGCACCTCGGAGCATTCGCGGCATATCAACTGGAATGGGGTCGAACGCCTGCGCCCATATGGCGGCATTCGTATCGAAGACGACGTCGTCTGTACGGCGGGCGAGCCGGAAAATCTGACTCGCCCGGCCTTTGCGGCGCGAGCGTGATCGGGCCAACTGGCCAACCGGTCAACTGGCCGACCGATCGCTAGACAGGCGTTGCCGGGCGAGACGACTACGTCGTCGAGCAGGACGTTGTCGGGTAAGACGACCTGCGGTCGTCGAGCCAGAGATTCTGTCCCGACGACGATGTCGTCTTACTCGCCGCAGGCTTGCTCGCGAACGGCTCCTCGCCGGGGTCAGCGACAAGCTTTTTCGATTGCTGGCCGATGTACCGGTTGGCCGGTTAGCCAGTCGGCCAGCGGCTACGGCCGCTTGAGCAGGTCTCTGATCTCCGCCAGCAGCACTTCCTCCCTGGTCGGCGGCGGCGGCGCGGAAGGCGCGACTTCTTCCTTGCGCTTGAGACGATTGATCATCTTGATGACCAGAAAGATTGCGAACGCCACGATGATGAAATCGAACGTCGTCTGCAGAAAGGCGCCGTAGTGGATGGTGACCGCATCCCTGCCTTCCTGAAGCGCCGGCATCGTGATCTTCAGATTCGTGAAGTCCACGCCGCCGATCAGGTAGCCGAGCGGCGGGGTGATGACGTCGCTGACGAACGAAGTGACGATCTTGCCGAATGCGGCGCCGATGATGATGCCGACGGCCATGTCGACGACGTTGCCCTTGACGGCGAATTCCCGGAATTCTTTGACGAAGCTCATTGGCATCCGGACATCCTGTAGGCTCGTTGACGGTTGAGGCTGTTGACGGTCAGAACGAGCGCCGCGGACGCGGTCGACGTTCTGGATCTCGTTCAACCGTACAGCCTACAGCCGTACAGCCTGCGGCCTCGCTCATGTCAGCCTGTTGATCGCCGTTGTACGCAGCCACGCGATAGGCCTCCGCCATCGTCGGGTAGTTGAAGGTGGTCCGCGTGAAATAGCGAATGTCGTTGATGTCGCGGCTCGCCATGACGGTCTGACCGATGTGCACGATCTCGGACGCGCCGTCGCCGAAGCAATGCACGCCGAGCACCTCCATCGTCTCTGCGTGAAACATGATCTTCAGCATGCCGACGCGTTCATCGGTCATCTGCGCGCGCGCGAGGTTCTTGAAGGCGCAGTGACCGACTTCGTACGGCACCCTGGCTTCCTGCAGTTCGCGCTCGCTTTTGCCGATCGATGAGATCTCGGGGATCGTATAGATGCCGCTTGGAATCATCTCGAGCCGCTGCGCTTCGATGGAAGGATCGAGGATGTGCTGAACGGCGTGCGACCCCTGAACGTAGGCGGCGCTCGCGAGGGCCGGCGGACCGGCGATGTCGCCCACGGCATAGATATGCGGCACAGCGGTCTGGTAGTGACTCGTTCACCGCAATCTGACCGCGTGAGTTGCTCGTCGAGGCCGACCGCTTCGAGCTTGCAGCGCTTGCGAATTGCCCGTGCGGCCGTTGGCCCACAGAAGCACATCGGATTTGATTCTTGCGGCCGGACTCGAGATGCAGCACCACGTCGCGCTCGCGCGCCTCGAGCGCCTTGAATTGCTCGTTCTGGCGAATGACGCAACCCTGTTCCCGCAAGTGATAGGACAGCGCCTCCGCGATCTCATCGTCGAGAAACGACAACAGGCGATCGTGCGTGTTGACGAGCGTGACCTTGGCGCCGAGGTTGATGAAGATCGACGCGTACTCGCAGCCGATGACGCCTGCGCCGTAGATCGTGACCGAGAACGGATGTTCGCCGTAGCGCAGGATCGAATCGCTGTCGCGGATGCGCGGATGTGCGAAGTCGACTTCGGGCGGATGGTACGGACGCGAGCCCGCAGCGATCACGATATGCTTCCCGGCGATGCGGATGGGCTTGCCGACTCGCCGGCCGCACCTCGAACGTGTGCGGATCGACGAAATGCGCCTCGCCGGAGAAGATCGGCACGCGATTGCGCTCGTAGAAGCGCCGTCGGCTCGCCACCTGCGCTTCCACGACCTTGCTGGCCGACGCCAGCAACTGCGGATAGGTGAGCTGCGAAGCCGCGCGAAACTCGCGCAACAGCGGATTGCGCCGCAGGTCGTGCAGGATCTTCACCGCGTGGCGCAGCGCCTTGCTGGGGATCGTGCCCCAGTGCGTGCAGCCGCCGCCGACTTCGAAGTAGCGCTCGATGAGCGCGACGCTGCGATGATTCTTCGCGGCCATCATGGCCGCGCCTTCGCCGGCCGGTCCGCTGCCAATCACGACGACGTCGAACTGCTCCATCTGATCCATCCTCAAATGTCGATCGCGGATGATCGGCGACGAACCCGCGTGCGAACAACAGTCGCTTCGCGAGCGTTTGCTCGTCGCTGCGACTTTGCATCCGCTTCGCTCGCGTGCATCCGTCCGAGGCAATTGCGCTGTATCATGACAGGCGCGTTGCGGTTCTGCAATCATGTTGCGTTGTTTCACGCAAAACTGCTTTCGTTGCCGCAGACGAAGTCAGTAACCTTCGTGCTACCTCAGCAGGTTTTGTCGCGCACAGGGCCGTGCAGCGCCGTTCTGCGCTAAACCGATGTTCTTCAACTTGCTGCGATCTAACTAAGGGGGATCCATGAACCGAGCCCAGCTTACTCTTGCGTCGCGCCGTGCTCGTCGCACTTGCGCTGTCGCGCCGCTGCCCGCTGTCGGCCCAAGAAACACGAGCAGACTCAGGAGTCCGGCCGCACCATCGAGAACGATCGTCGTCACCGCGCAGAAGCGCGAACAGAGTCTGCAGGACGTGCCGATCGTCGTCACCGCGGTCTCCGAACAGCTGCTGCAGGACACCGGCGTCAAGGACATCAAGGATCTCACGCTCCTCACGCCCGGTCTGATCGTCACTTCCACGTCGAACGAGACCGTCACCACCGCGCGCATTCGCGGCATCGGCACGGTCGGCGACAACCCCGGTCTCGAATCCTCGGTCGGCGTCGTCATCGACGGCGTTTACCGGCCGCGCAACGGCGTGAGCTTCGGCGATCTCGGCGAGCTCGAGCGCATCGAAGTGCTGAAAGGTCCGCAGGGCACGCTGTTCGGCAAGAACACCTCGGCCGGCGTCATCAACGTCGTGACGAAGAAGCCGTCGTTCGACTTCGGCTCGGACGTCGAACTCACGGCGGGCAACTACGGCGCGATGGAAGGCTCGGCGTCGATCACCGGACCGATCGCGGAAGACGGTCGCGGGCCGCCTCTATGTCGCCGCGCGCGAGCGCGACGGCTTCTCGATGTGACGCGCGGCGCTGGCCCGCGCACCGAGGACGAGGACGTCGATCGCAGCTTCTACACGGCGCGCGGTCAGCTGCTGTTCAAGCCTTCCGATGCGCTCGACATCGCCTCGTCGGCGACTACACCGAGCGCGACGAGAACTGCTGCGCGGCGCCGCAAGCCGTGCTGACGCCGCGTCGACGGCCGTGCTGCACGGTGCTGAACGCACTGCGCCCCGGAGCTCGTTCGCCAATCCCGCCGACCCGTTCGAGCGCGTCGCGTTCTCGAATCGCAGCACCGAGCAGGACGATCGAGGACAAGGGCGCGTCGGCGGAAATCAACTGGGACCTGGCGCACTCGGCGGCGCGACGCTGACTTCGGTCACGGCCTGGCGCGACTGGGAAATCGATCGAACGGACAGGACGTCGGATTTCACGACCGTCGACATCCTGTACCGCGAATCCGAACGGCAACTTCGGCAACGAGTTCGAGCAACTCAGCCAGGAATTGCGCCTCGCGGGCGAAACCGATCGCCTCAACTGGCTGGTCGGCGCGTTCTATGCCGACGAAGATCTCGACCTCGCGCAATCAGCTGATCTACGGCACATCAGTTCCGGACGTACTTCAACGCGCTCGCTGCAGCAACGCGCATCGCCGCTGCTTCCCCGCGAGCGCGTATGCCGGCGAATCGCGGCACGCAGGACGTGTACGAGCAGGAATCCAAGACCTGGGCGCTGTTCACGAACAACAGCATGCGCATCACCGACGCGCTCGAGCTCACGCTGGGCGTGCGCTACACGGATGAGTCGAAGGATCTCGATACGCAGTACCTCAATCACGCACGGCGGCGTCGGCTGCACGGTCCTGCGCAATACGCCGCCGTTCAATACGCCGCCGTTCCTGGCGAGCCCGGCGGCGGCCACGATCTTCGGTATCGGCTGCGCGACGTACGCGGATCCGATCTTCAACAATCTCGCGACCGCGCAGTCGCTCGACGAGAACGAATGGAGCGGCACGGCCAAGCTTGCCTTCGCTTCACCGACGAGGTCATGGCGTACTGCCTCGTATGCGCGCGGCTACAAGGCCGGCGGCTTCAACCTGGACCGCGAGCGCACGGGCAACTCAGCGCTGAATCCGGGCACGCCGGGCGGCATCGCCGCGGATACCGACACGCAGCTTCGACAAGGAGCTCGTGGACTCGTACGAAGTCGGCGTGAAGACGCAGTGGGCCGGACAACAGCTGCTGCTGAACGGCGCGGTGTTCTACCAGGACTACGAGGACTTCCAGCTGAACACGTTCACCGGCATTCAGTTCGTCGTCACTTCGCTGCCGCAGGTCGTCTCGCAGGGCGTCGACGTGGACATCGTGTGGTACACGCCGCTCGAGCAGCTGAGCCTTCAGGGCGGCGTCACCTACGCCGAGACGGAGATCGAAGACTTCGGCACCGCGCTCGCGTTTCTTCCGTCCAGAGCGCGAGAACGATCACCTTGTCGTTCGCGCCCGAGTGGTCGGCAAGCCTGTCGGCGACCTTCGAGCAGCCGATCGGCGCAACTCTGCTGTTCCGCGCCAACGTCGGCGCCAAGTACACCTCCGAGTACAACACCGGCTCGAACCTCGATCCGCGCAAGATCCAGGACGCCTCACGCTCGTGAATGCACGCCTCGGCTTCGGCGCCGCCGACGAGACGCTGGATGGTCGAAGTGTGGGCGCAGAACCTGACCGACGAGGAGTACTACCAGGTCGCGTTCGACGCGACGCTGCAGGGCTCCTCGGCGGGCGCAGTGCCGACCAGCACGATCGATGCGTTCCTCGGCGCGCCGCAGACGTACGGCGTGACGGCACGCTTCAAGTTCTGATCGGACATTCGGGCTCGAACCAGCCTTAACGGGCGGCTCGAGCAATCGGGCCGCCCTTTTTTGTCGCTGCTGTGTTGTTCAGCGGGCCGGTACCATCGCAACGCATGAATCGATGGCTGCATCGGCGCTCGTGCTCTGCGTTGCTCTGCTTCGCTGCGGCTGCGCGCGCCGAATGGGTCGAGCGCGTCGAAGACGGCATCATGGGAACGCGCATCGTCGTCGAGCTGTGGGCCGACGACGCCGCACAGGGGCGACGCTGCGATCGAAGCCGTGCTGGCGGAAATGCGCCGCGTCGATGAGCGCGATGAGCACCTACAAGCCGACCAGCGAGTTGTCGATCGTCAACGCGCAGGCCGCTGCAACGGCCGGTGCAGATCTCAGCCGGAGCTGTTCGATCTGCTCGACGACAGTCGCTCGACTACTCGCGGATCACCGACGGCGCCTTCGACATCACGTACGCAAGCGTCGGATACCTGTACGACTTCCGGCAGCGAGTGCGCCCGACCGACGAGCAGATCGAAGCCGCTCTGCCGGGAATCAACTATCGGCACGTGCTCCTGGATCGCGAAGGCGCGCACCGTGCGGTTTCGCCCGCGCCGGCGTGCGCATCGACCTGGGCGGCATCGGCAAGGGTCACGCCGTCGATCGAGGCATCGCGGTGCTGCAGGCGCGCGGCATCGAGCACGCGCTCGTCACGGCGGGCGGAGACAGCCGCATCATCGGCGATCGCTTCGGCAAGCCCTGGGTCGTCGGCATCCGCCACCCCGATCGTAAGGACGAAGTCATCGCGCGCATTCCGCTGGAGGATGCCGCGATCTCGACCTCAGGAGACTACGAGCGGTACTTCGACGAGAACGGCGTGCGCTATCACCACATCATCGATCCGCACACCGGCCATTCGGCGAGCAAGGTGCGCAGCGCAACGATCATCGGGCCGACCGCGACGCGCACGGACGGCCTGTCGAAGACGGCGTTCGTGCTGGGCCCGGAGCGCGCGATCGAGATCTACAACCGGCTCGATGACATCGACGCGGTTCTCGTGACGCCGGACGGCCGCGTGCTCTACACAAAGGGACTGGCAGCCGCCGTGACAATCTGGCGCGATTGCGTGATGGCGTAAGCAGGCGAGAGGACGAGCAGGGCGTTACGGCGTAAGCAGCCTGGTTCTTCTTCACGCCATTACGCCATGACGCCGTTGCGCCATGACGCTATGACGTCCTCACGCCAGTCAGCGCGCAAACAAAAAGGCCGGATCAATCCGGCTTTTTGTTGCGTTTCGACGCGCTACTTCGAAGACTTCTTCTTCGCCGCCGCCTTCTTCTTCGGCGCAGCAGCCTTCTTGTGGGTCTTGTCCGGGTCTTGGCCTCGACCTTCTTCGCCTTCGCCTCGGCCTTCTTCTCGGCCTTGGCCTTCTTCGCAGCCTTCTCTTCCGCCGTCTTCACGCGTCTTCTTTTTCGGCGAGCTTCCTTGGCCGCCGCCTTCTTCTTCGGCGCGGCCTTCTTCGTCTGCCGCTTCGCCTCATCCGCTGGTCGTCGCCTCCGCGGCGACAGCCTCCGGCTGATCGAGCAACTGCATCAGCGCCATCGGCGCGGCGTCGCCCGGACGCGGATCCATGCGCAGGATGCGCGTGTAGCCGCCGGGACGCGTCTTGAAGCGCGGACCGAGGTTCTCGAACAGCTTCACGACGACTTCGGCGTCGCGCAACTGCGAAAACGCGCGGCGACGATTGGCGTCGCTGTCGTCCTTGCCGAGCGTGATCAGCGGCTCGACGACGCGGCGCAGTTCCTTCGCCTTCGGCACGGTCGTGCGAATCGTCTCGTGTCGCAGGAGCGACGCCGCCATGTTGCGAAGCATCGCCCAGCGATGCGGTGCATTGCGGCTGAGCTGCCGGCCGGAAAGTTGGTGACGCATTGTTCTTTACGAAGCTGCTAGTGACTAGTGACTCGTGACTGGCGCCGATCGTAACTGAGGCGGCTTCTGGCCTATCCGCCAGTCACGAATCACCAGCCACTTCCGCTTCAGATGATGTCCCGATCGTCGTCGCGCTTCAGGCTGACCGGCGGCCAGTTGTCGAGCCGCATGCCGAGCGACAGCCCGTGGCTCTCGAGAACTTCCTTGATCTCGGTGAGCGACTTCTTGCCGAGGTTCGGCGTACGCAGCAACTCGACTTCGGTGCGCTGCACGAGGTCGCCGATGTAGTGGATGTTCTCGGCCTTGAGGCAGTTCGCGCTGCGCACCGTGAGCTCGAGCTCATCCACCGGACGCAGCAGGATCGGATCGAACTGCTGTTCGGCCGCCTTCGATGCGCCCTCGTCCTGACCCTGCAGATCGACGAACACCGACAGCTGATCCTTGAGGATCGAACCGGCGCGGCGAATCGCTTCTTCCGCGTCGATCGTGCCGTTCGTTTCGATGTCGAGAATCAGCTTGTCGAGGTTCGTACGCTGCTCGACGCGCGCGCTTTCGACCGTGTAGGTCACGCGGCGAATCGGGCTGAACGACGCATCGAGCTGCAAGCGGCCGATCGGGCCGCTCGACTCTTCGAACGTCGCGCGCTGCACCGCCGGGCGATAGCCGCGGCCGCGCTCGACCTTCAGCGTCATGTTCAGCTCGCCGGCCTTCGTCAGATTCGCGATGACGAGATCGCCGTTCAGCACTTCGACGTCGTGATCGAGCTGAATGTCGCCCGCGGTCACCGGGCCGGGGCCCTTCTTGTGCAGACGCAGCTCGGTCTCTTCGCGCGCGTTCAGACGAATCGCGACCTGCTTCAGATTGAGCAGAATGTCGACGACGTCTTCCTGCACGCCTTCGATGCTGGTGTACTCGTGCAGCACGCCGTCGATCTCCGCCTCGGTGATCGCACAACCGGGCATGGACGACAGCAACACGCGACGCAGCGCGTTGCCCAGGGTGTGACCGAAGCCACGTTCGAAGGGCTCGATCACGACCTTCGCCTGACGGGCGGTAGTGGGCGTGACTTTGACGACGCGCGGCTTCAGGAATTCGCCAACGGATGCCTGCATGGACCATTCACCTGCTTGTGTGCCGTGGCCGCCGGGCTCGTTCACTGCGAGCGGCGGAGGCCAGCG
This sequence comes from uncultured Gammaproteobacteria bacterium, assembly GCA_963723505.1. Lineage (GTDB taxonomy): Bacteria > Pseudomonadota > Gammaproteobacteria > Steroidobacterales > Steroidobacteraceae > Steroidobacter. The sequence goes on along the minus strand of CAVRQU010000001.1, from coordinate 216,938 downwards.
GCAAAAGAAAACGATTACTTCGAATACAGTTCGACGACGAGGTTCTCGTTGATGTCCGGGAGAATCTCTTCGCGATCCGGGAGCTGCTTGAACGTGCCCGTGAACTTCTTCTCGTCGACCTCGACCCACTCCGGAAAGCCGACCTGAGACTTGATCTGCAGCGCCGTCTGAATGCGCAACTGCTTCTGCGCCTTCTCGCGCACGGCGACCACGTCGCCCGCCTTGCACTGATACGACGGAATGCTCACGACTTCACCGTTCACTGCAATCGCCTTGTGGCTGACGAGCTGACGCGCTTCGTTGCGCGTGGCCGCGAACCCCATGCGATAGACGACGTTGTCGAGCCGACCTTCGAGCAGCTGCAACAGCGTCGAACCGGTTGCGCCGGGACGACCGGACGCCTTGATGTAGTAGTTGCGGAACTGTCGTTCCAGCACGCCGTACATGCGACGCAGCTTCTGCTTTTCGCGCAGCTGCAAGCCGTAGTCGGACAGACGGCCGCGACGCTCGCCCTTGACGCCGCCCGGCGGCACTTCGAGCTTGCACTTCGACTCGAGCGGCTTCACGCCGCTCTTGAGGAACAAGTCCGTTCCTTCGCGGCGCGACAGCTTGCACTTGGGACCTAGATAACGAGCCATGAAACTTCCTCGCCCGCTCTCCACGAGCGGGCGCTATGAATGAGCAATCAGACGCGACGCTTTTTCGGCGGACGGCAGCCGTTGTGCGGGATCGGCGTCACGTCGGAGATATTCGTGATCTTGAGCCCGCAGGCGTTGAGCGCACGCACCGCCGATTCACGGCCGGGGCCGGGCCCCTTGACGCGCACCTCCACCATCTTCACGCCATGCTCCTGAGCGGCGACGCCGGCCTTCTCGGCTGCGACCTGAGCTGCGAATGGCGTGCTCTTGCGCGAGCCGCGGAAGCCGCAGCCGCCCGACGTCGCCCAGGACAAGCGTGTTGCCCTGACGGTCGGTGATCGTGACGATCGTGTTGTTGAAGGACGCGTGCACGTGGGCGATCGCATCGGTCACATGCTTCTTGACCTTCTTGCGACCGCCTTTCGCGCCGCCGCTGCCCTGACTCTGTTGTTTCTGCTCAGCCATATTTGCTCTCTTGCGAAGTGACTAGTCACTCGTGACAGGGCGACTGCTCCCGCGCGCAGTGATTTCGATTCTGAGGCCGAAGACTAATCACTAGTCCCCGCCCGGCTCTCTGATTACGCCTTGCCCGGCGGCGCGTTCATCTTCACCGCCGCCTTGCGCGGACCCTTGCGGGTGCGGGCGTTGGTGCGCGTACGCTGGCCGCGCAGCGGCAGGCCACGGCGATGACGGATGCCGCGATAGCAACCCAGATCCATCAATCGCTTGATGTTCATGGAGACTTCGCGGCGCAGATCGCCTTCGACCGTCAGCTTGCCGACCTGCGAACGCAACGCGGCGACTTCAGCATCGGTCAGATCCTTGACGACGTGTTCGGGCTTGACGCCGGCGGCCGCACAGGCCTTTTTCGCCTGCGTGTTGCCGACGCCGAAGATGTGGGTGAGTCCCACCCACACATGCTTGTTCATCGGTATGTTGATACCGGCGATGCGGGCCATTGTGCGATCTCTCCCCGCGACGAAAAGCGCGGAACTTTATACTAAAAAACCCTGTAACTCAATGCCTTAAAAGCAGTCGGTTATCAGCCATCGGCTCGGGCCAGAGGAAACCGTCCTGTTCTGGCCGATTGCCAGTAGCCAGTCGCCTGCCTCAGCCCTGCCGCTGCTTGTGACGTGCATCCGTGCAGATGACGTACACGACCCGGCGGCGGCGCACGATCTTGCAGTTCTTGCAGATCTTCTTGACGGAAGCACGAACCTTCATAACCATCTCCAGCGCGATCGATTCCGATCGCTCTTGTCGAGGCCGGGGGCTGGAGGCTGGGGGCTGGGGGAAGACGATGGATCAGGGCGACCCTGACCCGCTCATCTACCTCCAGCCTCCAGTCTCCAGCCTCCAGCCGATACTCCTATGTCTGCCCCGGGCGGCCGTAGCCGCGCAGGTTGGCCTTCTTCATCAGGCCCTCGTACTGGTGCGACATCAGGTGCGCCGCAACCTGCGCCTGAAAGTCCATGATCACGACCACCATGATCAGCAGCGACGTGCCGCCGAAATAGAACGGCACGCTGAAGCGCGAAATCAGGAATTCAGGCAGCAAGCACACGACGGTCACGTACAACGCGCCCCACACCGTCAGCCGCGTCAGCACCTTGTCGATGTATTCGCCCGTCTGCTGGCCCGGCCGGATGCCCGGAATGAAGGCGCCGGACTTCTTCAGGTTCTCAGCCGTTTCGCGCGAATTGAACACCAGCGCCGTGTAGAAGAAGCAGAAAAAGATGATCAGGCCGCCGTACAGGATCATGTGCGCCGGCTGGCCGGGCGTCAGCGCCGCAGAAATGTTCTGCAGCCAGCTCATGCCGCCGCCGGCTGACCGGACCAGCTCGCGATCGTCGCCGGGAACAGCAGCAAGCTCGACGCAAAGATCGGCGGAATCACGCCGGACATGTTCAGCTTGAACGGCAGGTGCGTGCTCTGGCCCGCGAACATGCGACGCCCCTGCTGGCGCTTCGCGTAGTTCACCTGGATGCGCCGCTGCCCACGTTCGACGAATACGACGAACGCCGTCACCGCGATCACCATCGCGAACATGATCAGCGCGACGGCCGGGTTCATCTCACCGGTGCGGACCAGCTCCAGCGTGCCGCCGATGGCGGCAGGCAGGCCCGCGACGATGCCCGCGAGAATGATCATCGAGATGCCGTTGCCCAGGCCGCGCTCGGTGATCTGCTCGCCCAGCCACATCAGGAACATCGTTCCGGCGACCAGCGTGACCGTCGCCACGAAGACGAACTGCGGACCCGGCGCAACCACCACGCCCTGATTCTGAAACGCGATCGCCGCAGAAGCGCCCTGCACCGCGGCGAGCAGCACGGTCCCGTAGCGCGTGTACTGCGTCAGCTTACGTCGGCCGGACTCGCCTTCTTTCTTGATGGCTGCGAGTTGCGGCACGACGACCGCCATCATCTGGACGATGATCGAGGCGGAAATGTACGGCATGACGCCCAGCGCGAAGATCGACAACCGCTCCAGCGCGCCGCCCGAGAACATGTTGAAGATGTCGAGAATCGTGCCCTGCTGCTCCTGGAAGAAGCGGGCGAGCGCGACCGGATCGATGCCCGGCGCCGGAATGAAAGTTCCGATGCGGTACACGATCAACGCGCCCAGCAGGAAGAACAGCCGCTGTCGCAGCTCAGCGAAGCGGGTCATCTCGCCAAAGGCGGAGAGCGGGGCGGCGGTGGCGGACTTGGTGGCCAAAACTTGTGGTTTCCGTGGACTACTTCGCGCAGCCTGAAATCAGGCCGGCTTCGATCTTGCCGCCGGCGGCTTCGATCGCGGCGCGGGCGCCTTTCGTGACGTGCACGCCTTTGACCGTCACGCTTTCTCGAAATTCGCCCGACGCCACGATGCGCGCGCGCAGCGCCGATGCGGGAACCACGTTTGCGGACTTGAGCGACGCGAGATCGACGACATCGCCGGTCACCTTTGCAAGCTCCGACAGGCGCACTTCGGCCACCGTCGGCGCCACCTTCGAGCGGAAGCCCTGCTTCGGCAGCCGGCGCTGCAAGGGCATCTGGCCGCCTTCGAACCCGACCTTGTGATAGCCGCCCTTGCGCGCGCGCTGACCCTTGACGCCGCGACCGCAGGTCTTGCCCTGGCCGGCAGACGCGCCGCGACCGACGCGAAGCCGGACTTTCTTGCTGCCCGGAGCGGGTGAAATGTCATTCAGTTTCATGGATTCGTTCTCCGTTCACCGTCGCCTGTTGTCCGTTCCGGAAGGCCTTCGGCGACCCGCGGACAACGCACAACGGAAAACTCACAACTTCCTTCAGGCCTCTTCCACCTTCAGCAGATGGCCCGAGGCGCGGATCATGCCGCGAACCTCCGGCGTGTCCGCGAGGACCGCCGTGTCGCGAATGCGTCGCAGGCCCAGACCCGCGCACCGTTGCGCGGTGGCTCTTCAATTGACCGAACACGCTCTTCACGAGCGTCACCTTGATGGATTTGCCTTTCGCGTTCGCCATGACTTCAACCACTCAGAATGTCTTCGACGCGCTTGCCGCGCTTGGCGGCGATGTCGTCGGGCGACTGCACGCTCACCAGGGCGTTCATCGTGGCGCGCACGACGTTGATCGGATTGCGTGAGCCGTAGCTCTTCGCGAGCATGTTGCGCACGCCCGCGCACTCGAACACGGCGCGCATGCCGCCGCCCGCGATGAGGCCCGTACCATCTGCGGCCGGCTGCATGTAGACGCGAGTCGTGCCGTGACGGCCGCGCACCGCGTAGTGCAGCGTCGCGTTCTTCAGCGCGACGGTCGACAGGTTCTTGCGAGCCGCCTGCATCGCCTTCTGGATTGCGACCGGCACTTCGCGCGCCTTGCCATAGCCGAAGCCGACCTTGCCGCGACCGTCGCCGACGACCGTCAGCGCGGTGAAGCCGAACTGACGACCGCCCTTCACGACTTTCGCGACGCGATTCACGGCTACGAGTTTTTCGATGTACTCGTCGGTTGCAGCAGATTTTTCAACTCTGGCCATGTGCCTTTCTCAATCTGGAAGTGACTTGTGACTAATGACTGGTGACTAGGTCAGCGGCTCTGCGCCATTCACTCTTGCGCAGTCACTAGTCGCTTCTCTATCTCAGAACTCGAGACCGTTCTCACGCGCTGCATCGGCCAGCGCCTTGATGCGCCCGTGAAACTTGAAGCCCGAGCGGTCGAACGCGACTTGCTTGATGCCTGCAGCCTTCGCCTTCTCCGCAATCGCCTTGCCGACTGCCGCAGCGGCGGTCGCGTTGCCGGTACCCTTCAGTCCTTCGCGCACGTCCTTCTGCAACGTCGAAGCAGCAGCCAGCACCTTCGAGTCGGCGTCGAAGATCTGCGCATAGATGTGCTGCGGCGTGCGATGCACCGACAGCCGCAGAGCCTTCAGCTCGCGGATCTTCGCGCGGCTTTTCGCGGCTCGGCGCAGTCGCTGGGCGTTCTTGTTCATCACTGTGTACTCGTATCGTGAATCGTGAGTCGTGAATCGTGAGTCGCAAGTCTGGCGGGGATCTCTTTCGACTCACGACTCACCAATCACGACTCACTTCGTGGATCACTTCTTCTTCGCTTCCTTCAGCTCGATCTTCTCGCCGGCGTAGCGCACGCCCTTGCCCTTGTACGGCTCCGGCGGACGGAACCCGCGGATGTCCGCAGCCACCTGGCCGACCTTCTGCACATCCGAGCCCTTCACGACGATTTCCGTCTGGCTCGGCGTCTCGATCGTGATGCCTTCCGGGGCGGCGTACACGACCGGATGCGAAAAGCCCAGCGTCAGGTTCAGATTCTTGCCCTGCACCTGCGCGCGGTAGCCGACGCCGACGAGCTCGAGCTTGCGCTCGTAGCCCTTGCTGACGCCGTGCACGATGTTCGCCAGATGCGCGCGCGTGGAACCTGCGACCATGTCGGACTCGCGCTCCGCGTTCGCCCTCTCGACCTTGAGCACGCTCGCGTCCTGCACGACCTTCACGTGCCTGCTGTTCAGCGGCAGGCTCAACGTGCCCTTGCCGCCCTTGATCGTCACGGCTTCCGCAGTGATCGTCGCGGTGACGCCTTGCGGCAGCGGCACAGGTTGTTTCGCTACTCGAGACATATGTGCTCCAGAAGTCTCGTGACCAGGGAGTGTGACGACGACCGCGTTGGCGAGATCGAAACTCCGGCTATTCTCAGTCCCCAGTCGCTTTCACTTCATCAGGACACGATGCAGATCACTTCGCCGCCGTGACCAGACGCGCGCGCCTGTCGGTCGGTCATCACGCCTTGCGACGTCGAGACGATCGCGACGCCCGAGACCGCCGAGAATCGACGGCAATTCGTCCTTGCCCTTGTAGACGCGCAGGCCGGGACGGCTCACGCGCTCGAGGCGGTCGATGACCGGACGGCCCTGGTAATACTTCAGCTGCACCGCAAGCGTCGGCTTGCCGTCGTGCACCCCGGAGGAAAAATCTTCGATGTAGCCCTCGTCCTTCAGCACCTTCGCAATCGCGATCTTCACTTTGGAAGTCGGCGCGTTGACTTCGGTCTTGCCCGAAGACTGACCGTTGCGAATGCGGGTCAGGAAGTCGGCGATCGGATCCGTCATGCTCATGTCGTGCTCCAGTGGTTCCAGCTGTTACCAGCTGGCCTTTCCGAGGCCCGGAATTTCGCCGCGCATGGTTGCTTCGCGCAGCTTGGTGCGGCCAAGGCCGAACTTGCGGTAGACGCCGCGCGAACGGCCGGTAATTGCGCAACGATTGCGCAGGCGGCTCTTGCTCGAGTCGCGCGGCAACGCCTGCAACTGCAGCGACCGCAGCCTCACGCTCCGCCGGCGCTCGACGTCGGCTTGCGGATGATTTCCTTCAGCCGCGCGCGCTTCGCTGCATAGCGTTTCACCAGCTTTGCACGCTTGTGTTCGCGATTGACCATCGATGTCTTGGCCATAAGCCTCGCCCTGTCGCCTTACGCTTGTACGTAGCCGTTACTTGCGGAACGGAAAATTGAACGCTTCGAGCAGCGCACGACCTGATTTGTCGTCTTTCGCCGTCGTCGTGATCGTGATGTCCATCCCGCGGATCGCATCGATCTGGTCGTACGCGATCTCCGGGAAAATGATCTGTTCCTTGACGCCAAAGTTGTAGTTGCCCTGGCCGTCGAAGGAGCGCGCGCTCACGCCGCGGAAGTCGCGGATACGCGGCATCGCGATGTTCACGAGCCGATCCAGGAACTCGTACATGCGCGCGCCGCGCAGCGTGACCTTCGCGCCGATCGCAAGACCGTCGCGCACCTTGAAGGTCGCGACCGACTTGCGCGCGCGCGTGACCAGCGGCTTCTGCCCCGTGATCTTCGTCAGATCGCCCACGGCGTTGTCCATGATCTTCTTGTCCGCCACGGCTTCGCCCACGCCCATGTTGACCGTGATCTTGGTGATCTTCGGTACCTGCATGACGTTGTCGAGCCCGAGCGTCTTCTTGCAGCTCGGGGACGATCTTTTCGCGATAAATCTTTTCGAGTCTTGCCTTAGCCATCTTCATTTACCTTCAGAAGTCACTTGTGACGTGTGACTGGTGACTGGCTGTAGGTCACACCAACTGCCGACGCCCCACTCACGATTCACTAGTCTCTAATCACTTCCTTCTACGCGTCCACGACTTCCTTGTTCGACTTGAAGAAGCGCACCTTGCGGCCGTCCGCGAGCGTGCGAATGCCGACGCGATCGCCCTTCTTCGCCACCGGATTCCACAGCATCACGTTCGACAGGTCGATCGCGGCTTCCTTCTCGATGATGCCGCCCTGCATCTTGCGCTGCGGATTCGGCTTCGTGTGCCGCTTGACCATGTTGATGTTCTCGACGACCACCTTGTCCTCGAGCACCTTGACGACCGTGCCGCGCCGGCCCTTGTCGCGGCCTGCGATCACGACGACTTCGTCACCTTTGCGAATCTTGTTCATTCCATAAACCTCGGACTCGGGGCTCGGGGCTTGGGGCTGGGCCAGAACAATCCTTCTGATCCGAGTCCCGAGCCTCAAGCCTCGCGCCTCTTACAACACTTCTGGCGCCAGCGAAATGATCTTCATGAACTGCGCCGTGCGCAGTTCGCGCGTCACGGGTCCGAAGATACGGGTGCCGATCGGCTCCAGCTTGTTCGTCAGCAACACGGCGGCGTTGCCGTCGAAGCGGATCAGCGAACCGTCCGCGCGGCGCACGCCGAACTTCGTGCGCACGACGACGGCGTCGTACACCTCGCCCTTCTTCACCTTGCCGCGCGGAATCGCGTCGCGAATGCTCACCTTGATCACATCGCCGAACGGTCGCGTAGCGCCGCTTCGAGCCACCCAGCACCTTGATGCACATCAGGCTGCGTGCGCCGCTGTTGTCGGCGGCATTCAACATTGTGCGCATCTGAATCATGGCGTCGTCTCTCCAACCTGTGCGCCGCGGCTCACGATCTTCACCAGGCGCCAGCTCTTGTGGCGCGACAACGGGCGGCACTCTTCGATCGCGACGACATCGCCTTCGCGGCTCTCGTTGTTCTCGTCGTGCGCCAGGAACTTCGTCGTGCGACGCTGATACTTGCCGTACGTCGGGATGCGGCACATAGCGCTCGACGGCGACCGTGATGGTCTTCTGCATCTTGTTGCTGACGACCTTGCCGGTCAGCGTCTTGGCGGCTTTCTTGCGGCGCTCGGCGGCTCTCGCTTGCTTGCTCATGATTACTTGCTCTTCTTGCTGCTGCGCCGACGCGGCGCTGTTCGCCGCATGCACCGTCTTCAGCCGCGCGATGTTGCGACGAACCTTGGTGAACTGGTCCGGCTTCGCGGCCTGACCGGTCGCACGCGCCATGCGCAGGTTGAACTGTTCGCGGCGCAGATCGAGCAGCTCTTTCTGCAGATCTGCAGCCGACTTCTGACGCAACTCTTTCGCGCTCATGGTTACGCGGACCTGCCGCGTCACGAACTGCGTGTCGACCGACAACTTCGAAGCAGCGAGGCGGAACGCCTCGCGGGCGATCTGCTTCCGTCACGCCTTCCATCTCGAACAGCACCTTGCCGGGCTTGATCTTGGCGATGTAGTACTCGACGTTGCCCTTGCCGCTGCCCATGCGCACTTCGAGCGGCTTCTTGGTGATCGGCACGTCGGGAAACACGCGGACCCAGACCTGGCCGCCGCGCTTCACGTAGCGCGTCATTGCGCGACGCGCCGCTTCGAGCTCGCGCGCCGTCATGCGGGCGCGGCTGGTCGCCTTCGAGACCGATAGTCGCCGAAAGCGACGTAGTTGCCGCTCTGCGCAAGGCCCGCATTGCGGCCCTTGAACTGCTTGCGGTATTTGGTGCGTTTGGGTTGCATCATGTTCGTTTCACTCGGCTAACTGGCCCGCTGGCTCACCGGTCTTCTGGCCAGATGGCCGATGAACCAGTTCGCCAATTGCCCTGGCTTCAGGCCGTCGCCTCCGCCGCCGCGGCCGCCTGGCCTTCCGCCGCCTCCAGGCGGCTGCTCCTGCTGACTGAAGACTTCGCCTTTGAAGATCCAGACCTTCACGCCGATGATTCCGTACGTCGTCTTGCTTCGGCCAGGCCGTAGTCGATGTCGGCACGGAACGTGTGCAGCGGCACGCGGCCTTCGCGATACATTTCCGTGCGCGCGATTTCCGCGCCGTTCAGACGGCCCGGAAACGCGCACCTTGATGCCGAGCGCGCCGATGCGCATCGTGTTCGTCACCGCGCGCTTCATGGCGCGGCGGAACATCACGCGGCGCTCGAGCTGCTGCGCAATGCCGTCAGCAACGAGCTGCGCATCGAGCTCGGGCTTGCGGATTTCGGAGATGTTGATGCGCACGTCGGCCATGGGCATCGTCATCATCTTCGCGACCTGGCCGCGCAGCTTCTCGATGTCCTCGCCCTTCTTGCCGATCACGATGCCCGGACGCGCCGTATGAATCGTGATGTTCACCTTGCGCGCCGCGCGTTCGATCTGGATGCGGCTCACCGAGGCTTCGACGAGCTCTCTTCTTCAGAAACTCGCGCACGAGGTGATCGGTGTACACGTGCGCCGGGAAATTCTTCGTCGAGGCGTACCACTTCGAAGTCCATTCGCGCGTGATGCCGAGGCGAATGCCGATCGGATTGACTTTCTGACCCATAGTGTCGCTCCTACTCGCTCTTGCCGTCGCCGACCGTCACGATGATGTGACTGTTGCGCTTCCAGATCCGCGTGCCGCGGCCCTTGGCGCGGGCGGCGAAACGCTTCAGCACCGGCGCCGCGTCGACCGTGATCGTCTGCACCTTCAACTCATCGACGTCCGCGCTCAGATTGTTCTCGGCGTTCGCGATCGCCGACTCGAGCACCTTGCGCACCAGCTCCGCGCCCTTCTTCGGCGTGAAGCGCAGTGTGTTGAGCGCGAGCCCGACGGGCTTGCCGCGCACCAGGTCCGCGACGAGGCGGCATTTCTGCGGAGAAATGCGCGCGTACTTCAGTTTGGCTGCGACCTGCATGATCAGCTTACTCCGCAGTCGCCTTCTTGTCGCCGGAGTGGGCCTTGAACGTGCGCGTCGGCGCGAACTCACCCAGCTTGTGGCCGACCATGTTCTCGGAAACGAGCACCGGAATGTGCTGACGGCCGTTATGCACGGCGATCGTCAGACCGACCATGTCCGGCAGAATCATCGAGCGGCGCGACCAGGTCTTGATCGGACGACGATCGTTCTTCTCGGACGCGACGCGCACCTTCTTCGCGAGATGCAGGTCGACGAACGGACCCTTCTTGACCGAACGAGGCACTGTGCATTCCTCTTACTTAATTACGGCGGCGAATGATCATGCTCGCCGTGCGCTTGTTGCGACGCGTCTTCTTGCCCTTGGTGTTCCAGCCCCACGGGCTCACCGGATGCGGATTGCCCTGGCCGGACTTGCCTTCACCGCCGCCGTGCGGGTGATCGACCGGATTCATCACGACGCCGCGAACCGTCGGGCGAATGCCGCGCCAGCGAATCGCGCCGGCCTTGCCGTAGCTGCGCAGGTTGTGCTCGTCGTTGCTGACACTTCGCCGATCGTCGCGCGACAGTCGACGTGCACCTTGCGCATCTCGGTCGAACGCAAACGAATCGTGGCGTACATGCCTTCGCGCGCCGCGAGCTGCGCCGAACCACCGGCGCTGCGCGCGAGCTGACCGCCCTTGCCGGGCTTCATCTCGACGCAGTGAATCGTCGTGCCGATCGGAATGTGGCGCAGCTGCATGCTGTTGCCAGGCTTGATCGGCGCTTCCGGACCGGACATCACCGTGTCGCCCGGCAGCCACGCCCTTCGGCGCGATGATGTAGCGACGCTCGCCGTCGGAGTACAACACCAGCGCGAGATGCGCGGTGCGATTCGGATCGTATTCGATGCGCTCGACCTTGCCGGCGACGCCATCCTTGTTGCGCAGGAAGTCGACCAGACGATACCTCTGCTTGTGACCGCCGCCCTGATGGCGCACGGTCTGGCGGCCGAAGTGATTGCGCGCGCCGGTCGAGTTCTTGTGCACGACCAGCGACTGCTCCGGCCCGCCCTTATGCAGGTGCGACGCGAGAAATCTTGACCTGGAAGCGCCGGCCCGGCGACGTCGGTTTCGATTTGATCAATGCCATGGTGACTGCGATCCTGAATTCGTCTCGGCCGTGTCAGGCTTCAGCGCCGGTCAGATCGATGCTCTGGCCCGGCGCGAGACGCACGTACGCCTTCTTGAAATCCTGGCGACGGCCGAGACGCTGACCGAAGCGCTTCTGCTTGCCGCCGACGTTCACGACGTTCACGTCCGCAACCTTCACTTCGAACATCAGCTCGACGGCGGCCTTGATGTCCGGCTTGGTCGCATCGCGACGCACGCGGAACACGAACTGATTCGCGCCTTCCGAGACGCGCGCGCTTTTTTCCGATACGTGCGGACCGATCAGCACGTTCATCAATTTTTCCTGACTCATGCGAGCCTCTCTTCGAGCAGGCGCACCGCGCCGACGGTGGCGAGCACTTTGTCGTGACGCGCAAGGCTGAGCGGATCGAGCGCGCTCACCGGCAACACATCGACGTACGGCAGATTGCGGCTCGCGAGCTCGAGCTTCTCGTCGTGCGCTTCGATCAGCACCAGCACGTTGTCGCCCAGATTCAGATCGTTCAGCTTCTGCACGAGCAGCTTCGTCTTCGGCGCTTCGAGCTCGATGCCGTTCACGACCGACGAGGCGATCCTGGCGCGCCAGCTCCGACAACATCGCCTGCATCGCGCCGCGATACATCTTGCGGTTGACCTTCTGCGAGAAATCGCGCGGCTTCGCGGCGAACGCCCGACCGCCGCCGACCCAGATCGGGCTGCGGATCGAGCCGGCGCGCGCCTGACCGGTGCCTTTCTGGCGCCACGGCTTGATGCCGCCGCCGCGCACTTCGGCCTTCGTCTTCTGCGCCTTCGTGCCCGCACGACCGGCCGCCATATAGGCGACCACGACCTGGTGCACGAGGGATCTCGTTGTATTCGCGCGCAAACGTCGCGTCCGACACCTGGACGTCCTGCGACTGCGCACCCTTGCTGACCAACTTGAGTTTCATGGCGCTCTACTCTTACTTCTTCGCCGGAGCGGCCTTCGCCGGACCAGCCTTCGCCGGGGCAATAGCCTTACGCTTCGCCTGGGCGGCAGCCTTCACTGAGGGACGTACGATCACCTGCCCGCCCGGAGCGCCCGGAACGGCGCCGCGAATCAGCAGCAGATTGCGCTCTGCATCGACGCGCACGACCTGCAGGTTCTCGATCGTGCGTCGCTCGCATGCCCATGTGGCCCGACATGCGCTTGCCGGGAAATACGCGGCCCGGCGTCTGGCGCTGGCCAATGGATCCCGGCGACGCGATGCGATACGGAGACGCCGTGCGAGGCGGGCAGCCCGCCGAAGTTGTGGCGCTTCATGACGCCGGCGTAACCCTTGCCGATCGTCGTGCCCGTGACGTCGACGATCTGCCCGGCCGGAAAGAGGTCGACCTTGAGCTCGCCGCCCGGCTGCAAGTCCTTGCCTTCGTCGCCGGACAGCCGGAATTCAACCAGAGCTTCGCCAGGAGCGACCTTCACTTTCGCGTAGTGGCCCGCCTCAGGCTTGTTCAGGCGCGACGCCTTGCGGTCGCCGAATGCGACCTGCAACGCACGATAGCCGTCGGATTCCGTCGTGCGAACCTGCGTAATGCGGTTCGGCAGTGCTTCGATGACGGTGACCGGCACGGTTTCGCCCGCTTCGTTGAAGACGCGCGTCATACCCGCCTTACGACCGACCAGACCGAGGGTCTTGGCAGCGCTCATCGTATGTCCTCTTGTTCCACGTACGACGCATCAGCTGCGATTGGCTGATGCGGCAATTCACCAGGTCATTTGTGCATGACCGGACAGCGCAGACGCACTGATCAAAGACCGGTCCGGCGCCTGTTCCAGGCGCGGGTCGGACGAAGCAGGAGAATTCCGAAGGAGAGGCCAGACCGGACGTGAGTGTTTCCGGTTACGCCGCTCGAGCGGTACCCCGTCAGGGCCAGACCTCGGCGCAAAAGAGGCGCGAATTATAGTCATCTGCGCTTGCATTGCAAGCCTGATGATCGTTGACGGGTTGTCAGTGACGCGTGGACCGTCAGAGCTCAGATGATTCGCCGTTCTGGCCCATGTCAACCGCGCACCCGTGAGCCGTCACACCGGTGCGTCAGTTCAGCTTGATCTGCACGTCCACGCCCGCGGGAAGCTCGAGCTTCATCAGCGCATCCACCGTCTTGTCGGTGGGGTTCAGGATGTCCATCAGGCGCTTGTGCGTGCGGATTTCGTACTGATCCCGCGCATCCTTGTCGGCGTGCGGGGAAATCAGCACTGTGAAGCGCTCCATCTTCGTCGGCAGCGGCACCGGGCCGCGCACGGTGGCGCCGGTGCGCTTCGCCGTCTCGACGATTTCGCGGGCGGAGTTGTCGATCAGCCTGTGGTCAAACGCCTTCAGGCGGATACGGATGTTCTGATTCGTTGCCATGGTCTTACTCGGTTGACAGTTGTCTGTTGACCGTTGACCGTCAGAGAGCTGCGGCCATTCCGGCCGTCAACCGCCAACCGTCAACCGTCAACCTTCATTTCACTTCAGGATCTTCGCGACGACACCAGCGCCGACAGTCTTGCCGCCCTCGCGGATCGCAAAGCGCAGCCCTTCTTCCATCGCGATCGGGCTGATCAGCTCCACCACCATCTTGATGTTGTCGCCCGGGCATCACCATCTCCACGCCCGCCGGCAACTCCACCGCCCCCGTCACGTCCGTCGTGCGGAAGTAAAACTGCGGCCGATAGCCCTTGAAGAACGGCGTGTGCCGCCCGCCCTCCTCCTTCGTCAGCACGTACACCTCCGCCTCGAACTTCGTGTGCGGGGTGATCGCTGCCGGGCTTCGCCAGCACCTGACCACGCTCCACGTCCTCGCGCTTCGTGCCACGCAGCAACACCCCCACGTTGTCGCCCGCCTGCCCCTGGTCCAGGAGCTTGCGGAACATCTCCACCCCCGTGCAGGTCGTCTTCGTCGTCGGACGGATGCCGACGATCTCCACTTCATCGTTCACCTTGACGATGCCGCGCTCGATTCGACCCGTCACCACCGTGCCGCGCCCGGAGATCGAGAACACGTCCTCCACCGGCATCAAAAACGCCCCGTCAATCGCGCGCTCCGGCACCGGGATGTACCTGTCCATCTCCTCCACCAGCTTGATCACCGAGGGCACCCCGATCTCGCTCTGATCGCCTTCCAGCGCCTTCAGCGCCGGCCCTTCACGATCGGCGTGTTGTCCCCGGGAAAGTCGTACTTGGACAGCAGCTCGCGCACTTCCATCTCCACCAGCTCCAGCAGCTCCGCATCGTCCACCATGTCCGCCTTGTTCAGGTACACCACGATGTACGGCACGCCCACCTGACGCGCCAGCAGAATGTGCTCGCGCGTCTGCGGCATCGGACCGTCCGCCGCCGACACCACCAGAATCGCCCCGTCCATCTGCGCCGCACCCGTGATCATGTTCTTCACGTAGTCCGCGTGCCCCGGGCAGTCCACGTGCGCGTAGTGCCGCTGCGGGCGACTGATACTCCACGTGCGCCGTCGCAATCGTGATGCCGCGCGCACGCTCCTCCGGCGCCTTGTCAATCTGGTCGTACGCCTTGAACTCCCCGCCGTGCTTCTCCGCCATCACCTTCGTCAACGCCGCCGTCAGCGTCGTCTTGCCATGGTCCACGTGACCAATCGTGCCTACGTTCACATGCGGCTTCGTACGTTCAAACTTCTCTTTGGCCACAGCGGCGGTCCTCTAAAGTTACCAGTTGTCAGTTGTCAGTTGCAAACCGTCGGTCGCGTCGGAGCCGTTCGCACCGCTGCTGCGCATCAACCGTCAACTCACAACCGGCAACGTGACTCAGGTCTTCTTCGTGATCGCGCGGCGACGTTCGCCGGCACTTCCATGTACTTCGCGAATTCCATCGTGTAAGTCGCGCGACCCTGGCTCATCGAGCGCATGGACGTCGAGTACTGGAACATCTCGGCGAGCGGCACTTCGGCGGTCACGACCTTGCCCGAAATCGAATCCTCCATGCCGACGATCTGGCCGCGGCGGCGATTCAGGTCGCCGACGATGTCGCCGTAGTAATCCTCCGGCGTCACGACCTCGACCTTCATGATCGGCTCGAGGATGACGGGCTTCGCCTTCGCCATCGCTTCCTTGAACGCCATGGAGCCGGCGATCTTGAACGCCATTTCGTTCGAGTCGACGTCGTGGTACGAGCCGTCGAACAGGGTGATCTTCACGTCCACGACCGGATAGCCGGCGAGCACGCCGTTCGCGGTCGCTTCCTTGATGCCCTTGTCGACCGCCGGGATGTATTCCTTCGGAATCGTGCCGCCGACGATGCCGTTGACGAACTCGTAGCCCTTGCCGGGTTCGGACGGCTCGAGCGTGATCCAGACGTGACCGTACTGGCCGCGACCGCCGGACTGACGCACGAACTTGCCTTCCTGCTCGACCTTGGCGCGAATCGTTTCGCGATACGCGACCTGCGGCTTGCCGACGTTCGCTTCGACCTTGAACTCGCGCTTCATGCGATCGACGATGATTTCCAGGTGCAGCTCGCCCATGCCGGCGATGATGGTCTGACCGGATTCCTGATCGGTCGACATCCGGAACGACGGGTCTTCCTTCGCCAGGCGCTGCAGCGCCATGCCCATCTTCTCCTGGTCGGCCTTGGTCTTCGGCTCCACGGCGACGGAGATGACCGGCTCGGGGAAGTCCATCTTCTCCAGCTGAATGACGTGCTCGGGATCGCACAGCGTGTCGCCCGTGATCACATCCTTCAGGCCGACGGCGGCGGCGATGTCGCCCGCGCGCACTTCCTTGATCTCGCTGCGCTCGTTCGCATGCATCTGCAGCAGGCGCCCGATGCGCTCCTTCCTGTCCTTGCCCGGGTTGATGACGGTGTCGCCGGAATTCAGCACGCCCGAGTAGACGCGGAAGAACGTCAGATTGCCGACGAACGGGTCGTTGAGGATCTTGAACGCGAGCGCGGAGAACTTCTCGTCGTCGCTCGCCTTGCGCGTACCTTCGCTGCCGTCGGGCAGCGTGCCCTTCACCGGCGGCATTTCGATCGGCGACGGCATGTACTCGATGATCGGCGTCGAGCATCGCCTGCACGCCCTTGTTCTTGAACGCCGAGCCGCACATGCAGATCACGATCTCGTTGCGGATCGAGCGCTGCACGCAGGCCCTGCTTGATCTCCGCTTCGCTCAGATCGCCTTCCTCGAGATACTTGTTGAGCAGCGTCTTCGTTGCCTTCGGCGGCGGCCTCGATCATCTTGGCGCGCCACTCCTCGCACTGCTCGCGCATGTCCGCAGGAATCTCGCGGTACTCGAACTTGGTGCCCTGCGTCGAGTCGTCCCACCAGATCTCCTTCATGCGAATGAGATCGACGACGCCGACGAACTCGTCTTCGGCGCCGATCGGCAACTGGATAGGCACAGGAACGCCGCGCAGACGCGTCTTGATCTGCTCGACGCAGCGCAGGAAGTTGGCGCCGGCGCGGTCCATCTTGTTGACGAACGCGATGCGCGGCACCTTGTACTTGTTCATCTGCCGCCAGACCGTTTCGGACTGCGGCTGCACGCCGGCGACCGCGCAGAACACAGCGACGGCGCTGTCGAGCACGCGCAGGCTGCGCTCCACTTCGATCGTGAAGTCGACGTGCCCGGGCGTATCGATGATGTTGATGCGATGCTCGGGGAAGTTGTTCTCCATCCCCTTCCAGAAACAGGTCGTCGCCGCGGCCGTGATCGTGATGCCGCGCTCCTGCTCCTGCTCCATGTAATCCATGACCGCAGCGCCGTCGTGCACCTCGCCGATCTTGTGCGAGACGCCGGTGTAGAAACAGGATGCGCTCGGTCGTCGTCGTCTTCCCGGCGTCGATATGCGCAGAGATGCCGATGTTCCGGTAGCGCTCGATGGGAGTAGTACGTGGCACTGTAGTCTCTCTGTATCTCTTAGCGGGGTCCCCGCGAAATCGCTCCACTGAGTCTGCTGGTTCGCACAGCCTTTACTCGATTTCGTGGGTGCTCATTACCAGCGGTAGTGAGCGAACGCCTTGTTGGCTTCCGCCATGCGATGCACGTCTTCGCGCTTGCGCACGGCAGCGCCGCGGTTCTCCGACGCGTCGAGCAGCTCGGCGGCAAGACGTTGCGCCATCGACTTTTCGCTGCGCGCCTGCGCAGCTTCGATCACCCAGCGCATCGCCAGTGTCTGGCGACGCGCGGAACGAACTTCAACCGGCACCTGATACGTGGCGCCGCCGACGCGACGGCTCTTCACTTCGACCGTCGGCTTGACGTTGTCGAGCGCCATCGACAGCAGCTTCGATCGACTGATCGGACTGCTTGCCGGTCTTCTCGGTGATCCGGTCGACCGCGCCGTAGACGATCTTTTCCGCAACCGACTTCTTGCCGCGCTCCATCACCATGTTGACGAACTTCGCCAGCAGCAGGCTGTTGAAGCGCGGGTCGGGGAGGATCGTGCGAGTCGGGGCGGATGCTCTGCGGGACATATGGATACCAGAAGTGATTAGTGACTAGTGAATCGTGAATGGGAACTCGTGGTGACTCATGCCTGGCGTGTCTTTTCAGACTATTCACCAGTCACTAGTCACCATTCACGTTCATTTCTTCGGGCGCTTCGCGCCGTACTTCGAGCGGCCCTGGCGACGCTCGGTCACGCCGGCGCAGTCGAGCGTGCCGCGCACGGTGTGGTAGCGCACGCCCGGCAGGTCCTTCACGCGGCCGCCGCGGATCAGCACCACGGAGTGCTCCTGCAGGTTGTGGCCTTCGCCGCCGATATAGCTGATCACTTCAAAGCCGTTCGTCAGGCGGACCTTCGCAACTTTGCGCAGCGCCGAGTTCGGCTTTTTCGGCGTCGTCGTGTAGACGCGCGTGCACACGCCGCGCTTCTGCGGGCAGGCGGCCAAGGCGGGGACCTTGGTCTTGTAATTTGGCGAGGTCCGCGGTTTGCGAACGAGCTGACTGATGCTGGCCATAACGTTCAGTTTTCCAGAAAAAAGTGTGATTCCTTGAAGAAACACGAGGCCGCCTAAGCAGGCGGCCCGGTGGAATTTGCGCGATTGGCGGGCGAGGTTGCTGAGGGCGCCGGCCAATCAAAGGCGCGGGATTGTAGGAACGAGCCCCAGGAGTGTCAACCGCTGCAAAAAGAAGCGGTTAGCGTTTGGCGAGTAGCGGTTAGTACGGAGGTCGCGGAAAGCGGGACGGCGGCCATCCGCCGTCCCGTCGCCTAACTCGCCGTTTTCGCCCTACTCCGCCGACGCGCCGGCCTCGTCCGAGACCGACTCCTCGCTGTCCGCCACGCCGCCGCCCACATCCATGAAGCCGCGACCCGTGCCCTCGTCCGACCGGCGGCGGCGGCGCGAGTGGTAGAAGGACCCCGTGCCAGCCGGGATGAGCCGGCCGACGATGACGTTTTCCTTCAGTCCGCGCAGATCGTCCTTCAGGCCGCGCACCGCTGCTTCCGTCAGCACGCGCGTGGTTTCCTGGAAGGAAGCCGCCGAGATGAACGACTCCGTGGCGAGCGACGCCTTGGTGATGCCCAGCAGCACCGGCTCGATGCGGGCCGCGATCTTGCCCTGCTCGGCAATCCGCTCGTTCACATCCGTCACGCGGGCGCGATCGAGCTGCTCGCCACGCAGCAGCGCAGTGTCGCCCGTGTGCGCGATTTCGACCTTGCGCAGCATCTGCCGGATGATCACTTCGATGTGCTTGTCGTTGATCTTCACGCCCTGCAGCCGGTAGACGTCCTGAATCTCGCGCACGAGATAGTTCGCCAGCGACTCGACGCCCTGCAGACGCAGAATGTCGTGCGGATTCGGCTCGCCGTCGGCGATCACTTCTCCGCGTTCCACCTGCTCGCCTTCGAACACGTTGAGGTGACGCCACTTCGGAATCAGCTCCTCGTGCTTCTCGCCCTGCTCGTCGGTGATGATCAGGCGGCGCTTGCCCTTGGTTTCCTTACCGAAGCTGACCGTGCCGGAATACTCGGCGAGAATCGCCGAGTCCTTCGGCTTGCGGGCTTCGAACAGATCCGCAACGCGCGGCAGACCGCCCGTGATGTCGCGGGTCTTGGACGACTCCTGCGGGATACGCGCGATAACGTCGCCGACCGACACCTTCGCGCCGTCCTCCAGGCTGACGATCGCGCCCGAAGGCAGCGCGTACACGGCCGGGATGTCGGTGTTCGCGAACGTGACTTCCTTGCCCTTCGCGTTCACCAGGCGCACGACCGGACGCAGATCCTTGCCGCCCGAGCTGCGCTGCTTCGGATCCATCACGACGGTGCTCGACAGGCCGGTGACTTCGTCCACCTGGCTCTGCACGGTCAGGCCGTCGATGAAGTCCTGGAACTTGATGAAGCCCGCGACTTCGGTCACGACCGGATGCGTGTGCGGATCCCAGGTCGCAACGACCTGGCCCGGTTCGATGGCGTCGCCGTCGCTGACGGTGATGATCGCGCCGTACGGGATCTTGTAGCGCTCGCGCTCGCGGCCGAACTCGTCGATGACGCCGAGCTCGCCTGAACGTGAGGTCGCAACCCAGTGCCCCTTCTCGTGATGCACCGTCTTCAGGTTGTGCAGACGCGCAGCGCCCTTGCCCTTCGCTTCCACCGAGTTCGCAGCCGCCGCGCGGGAGGCCGCGCCGCCGATGTGGAACGTACGCATCGTGAGCTGCGTGCCCGGCTCGCCGATCGATTGCGCCGCAATGACGCCGACCGCCTCGCCGTGATTGATGCGATGACCGCGAGCGAGATCGCGTCCGTAGCACTGCGAGCACACGCCGTAGCGCGTCTGGCAGGTGATCGGCGAGCGCACCTTCACCTGATCGACGCCTTCCTGCTCGAGGAGCTTCACGAGCTTCTCGTCGATGCAGCGTGCCGGCGCCATGACCACTGCCTCGCCGCTCGGCTTCAGAACGTCCTCGGCGGCGACGCGACCGAGCACGCGCTCGCCGAGACCTTCGACGACGTCGCCGCCTTCGACGATCGGATTCATCATGAGGCCGTTCGTCGTGCCGCAATCCTCCTCCGTGACCACCAGGTCCTGCGCCACGTCGACCAGACGACGCGTCAGGTAACCCGAGTTCGCAGTCTTCAACGCCGTATCGGCCAGACCCTTGCGGGCGCCGTGCGTCGAGATGAAGTACTGCATCGCGTTCAGGCCTTCACGGAAGTTCGCCGTGATCGGCGTTTCGATGATCGAGCCGTCCGGCTTCGCCATCAGACCGCGCATGCCTGCGAGCTGACGAATCTGCGCCGCGGAGCCTCGGGCGCCCGAATCGGCCATCATGTAGATCGAGTTGAACGATTTCTGCGTGACGACTGCGCCTTTGGCGTTCGTTACTTCCTCGACGCCGAGCTTGTCCATCATGGCCTTCGCCACCTGATCGTTCGTGCGCGACCAGATGTCGACGACCTTGTTGTACCGCTCGCCGTTCGTGACGAGACCCGACGCGTACTGCTCCTGGATCTCCTTCACTTCGCGCTCCGCGCCGGCCAGGATCTTGCCCTTCTGCAGCGGCACGACCATGTCGTCGACGCCGATCGACACGCCGGCGCGCGTGGCGTAGGCGAAGCCCGTGTACATGAGCTGGTCGGCGAACACGACGGTCTCCTTGAGACCGACGCCGCGATAGCACATGTTGATGACGCCCGAGATCGCCTTCTTGGTCATGTCGCGGTTCACTGCGTCGAAGGACAGACCCTTCGGCAGGATGTCTGACAGCAGCGCCCGGCCCACCGTCGTGTCCACGATGCGCGTGCGCGGCTTGAAACCGCCGCTCTCCTGGCGCACGTGCTCAGTGATGCGCACCTTCACTTTCGCCTGCAGGTCGGCGACGCGGTTCTCGTAGGCGCGATGCACTTCCTGCACGTCGGCGAAGAACATGCCCTCGCCCTTCGCATTCACGCGCTCACGCGTCATGTAGTAGAGCCCGAGCACGACGTCCTGCGACGGTACGATGATCGGATCGCCGTTCGCCGGCGACAGAATGTTGTTCGACGACATCATCAGCGCGCGCGCTTCGAGCTGCGCTTCCAGCGACAGCGGCACGTGCACCGCCATCTGGTCGCCGTCGAAGTCGGCGTTGAACGCCGTACACACGAGCGGATGCAGCTGAATCGCCTTGCCTTCGATCAGCACCGGCTCGAACGCCTGAATGCCGAGGCGATGCAGCGTCGGCGCGCGGTTCAGCAGCACGGGATGTTCGCGAATGACTTCTTCGAGAATGTCCCAGACCTCCGGACCTTCGCGCTCGACCATGCGCTTGGCGGCCTTGATCGTCGAGGCTTCGCCGCGCAGCTGGAGCTTCGAGAAGATGAACGGCTTGAACAGTTCGAGCGCCATCTTCTTCGGCAGGCCGCACTGGTGCAGCCGCAGCGTCGGACCGACCACGATGACCGAACGGCCGGAGTAGTCGACGCGCTTGCCGAGCAGGTTCTGACGGAAACGCCCCTGCTTGCCCTTGATCATGTCGGCGAGCGACTTCAGCGGACGCTTGTTCGTGCCGGTGATGGCGCGGCCGCGACGGCCGTTGTCGAGCAGCGCATCCACCGCTTCCTGCAACATGCGCTTTTCATTGCGCACGATGATGTCCGGCGCATTCAGCTCGAGCAGCCGGCGCAGACGATTGTTGCGGTTGATGACGCGGCGATACAGATCGTTCAGATCGGAGGTCGCGAAGCGGCCGCCGTCGAGCGGCACCAGCGGACGCAGATCCGGCGGCAGCACCGGCAGGACGGTCATCACCATCCACTCAGGCTTGTTGCCGGACTCGATGAACGACTCGAGGAGCTTCAGGCGCTTCGTGAGGCGCTTGATCTTCGTCTCGGAGTTCGTGCCCAGGATCTCTTCGCGAACCTTGAGCACTTCGGCGTTGAGATCGAGCGACTTCAGCAGCTCGAACACCGCCTCCGCGCCCATACGCGCGTCGAATTCATCGCCGTGCTTCTCGATCGACTCCAGGTACATCTCGTCGGTCAGCAGCTGGCCGCGCTGCAGCTCCGTCATGCCGGGCTCGATCACGACGAACGCTTCGAAATAGAGCACGCGCTCGATTTCGCGCAGCGTCATGTCGAGCATCAGGCCGATGCGCGAGGGCAGCGACTTCAGGAACCAGATGTGCGCCGTCGGGCTCGCGAGCTCGATGTGGCCCATGCGCTCGCGGCGCACTTTCGACTGCGTCACTTCGACGCCGCACTTCTCGCAGACCACGCCGCGGTGCTTCAGGCGCTTGTACTTGCCGCACAGGCACTCGTAGTCCTTCACGGGGCCGAAGATCTTCGCGCAGAACAGACCGTCGCGTTCTGGCTTGAACGTGCGGTAGTTGATCGTCTCCGGCTTCTTCACTTCGCCGAACGACCACGAACGGATCATCTCCGGCGAGGCGAGACCGATCCGGATCGAGTCGAAGTTCTCGACCGGCGTCTGCTGCTTGAACAACTTCAGTAAATCTTTCATCTGTATCACCTAGCTAAGGTGTTGCAATTCAGTCAATCCGATTCGCGTCCGGCCGCAGCCTCGCGCTATTTCTCGCTCTCCTGCTCCAACTCCATGTTGATGCCGAGCGAGCGGATTTCCTTCACGAGCACGTTGAAGGATTCGGGCATGCCCGCCTTCATCTCGTGATTGCCGTCGACGATCGCCTTGTACATCTGCGTACGGCCGTTCACGTCGTCCGACTTGACGGTGAGCATTTCCTGCAGCGTGTACGAAGCGCCATAGGCTTCGAGCGCCCACACTTCCATTTCGCCGAAGCGCTGACCGCCGAACTGCGCCTTGCCGCCCAGCGGCTGCTGGGTGACGAGCGAGTACGGGCCCGTCGAACGCGCATGCATCTTGTCGTCGACGAGGTGGTTCAGCTTCAGCATGTACATGTAGCCGACCGTGACCTGACGCTCGAAGCGCTCGCCGGTGCGGCCGTCGTACAGCGTCGTCTGGCCGCTCGACGGCAGATCCGCGAGCGCAAGCATGTGCTTGATCTCCTCTTCCGCCGCGCCGTCGAACACCGGCGTCGCCATCGGTACGCCATGACGCAGATTGCCGGCGAGCGCCACGATCTCGCCGTCGTTCAGCGAGGCGATGTCCGCCTTCTGACCGCCGGTCTTGTTGTAGACCTCATCGAGGAACCCTCGAATCGGCGCCGCGCCGCGCGCCTCATCGAGCATGCGGCCGATCTTGAGACCGATGCCCTTGGCCGCCCAGCCGAGATGCGTCTCGAGGATCTGTCCGATGTTCATACGCGAAGGCACGCCCAGCGGATTGAGCACGATGTCGACCGGCGTACCGTCTTCGGTATACGGCATGTCTTCGACCGGAATGATCGTGGAGACGACGCCCTTGTTGCCGTGGCGACCGGCCATCTTGTCGCCCGGCTGCACGCGACGCTTCACCGCCAGATACACCTTCACCATCTTGAGCACGCCCGGCGCGAGGTCGTCGCCCGCCGTGATCTTGGCGCGCTTCTCGTCGTAACGCTTCTCGAACTCCTTGCGCTGCACCTTCAGGCGCTCGGCAGTGCGCTCGACCGCCGCATTGCCCTCTTCGTCCTGCAGACGGATCTCGAGCCACTGCTCGCGCGGCAGATCCGACAGATAAGTCTCGTCGATCAGCGTGCCGGGCCTGAACTTCTTCGGCCCGGCTTCGGCGGCCTTGCCGAGCAGCACGCCTTTGACGCGCTGGAACAGGTCGTCTTCGAGAATGCGGCGCTGGTCCTCGAGGTCCTTGCGCACCTTCTCCAGCTCCGCCTTCTCGATCGCGAGCGCGCGGGTGTCCTTCTCGACGCCGTCGCGCGTGAATACGCGCACGTCGATCACCGTGCCGTCCATGCCCGGCGGCACGCGCAGCGACGTGTCCTTCACGTCGGACGCCTTCTCACCGAAGATGGCCCGCAGCAGCTTCTCTTCCGGCGTCAGCTGCGTTTCGCCCTTCGGCGTCACCTTGCCGACCAGAATGTCGCCCGCCTTCACTTCGGCGCCGATGAACGCGATGCCGGCCTCATCGAGCTTCGCGAGCGCGATGTCGCCGACGTTCGGGAATGTCGGCGGTGATTTCCTCCGGACCGAGCTTCGTGTCGCGCGCGACGCAGGTCAGCTCCTCGATATGAATCGTCGTGAAGCGATCGTCGTGCACGACCCGCTCGGAGATCAGGATCGAGTCTTCGAAGTTGTAGCCGTTCCAGGGCATGAACGCGACCAGCAGGTTCTGGCCGAGCGCGAGTTCGCCCAGATGCGTCGACGGTCCGTCGGCCAGCACGTCGCCGCGCGCGATGACGTCGCCCGCCTTCACCAGCGGACGCTGATTGATGCACGTGTTCTGATTCGAGCGCGTGTACTTCGTCAGCGAATAGATGTCGACGCCCGCTTCCGCCGCCGAGGTTTCGGCATCGTGCACGCGCACGACGATACGCGAGGCGTCGACCGAATCGACGACGCCGCCGCGGCGCGCAACGACCGTCACGCCCGAATCGATCGCGACAGCACGTTCCATGCCCGTACCGACGAGCGGCGTTTCCGCGCGCAGCGTCGGAACCGCCTGGCGCTGCATGTTCGAACCCATCAACGCGCGGTTCGCATCGTCGTGCTCGAGGAACGGAATCAGCGAGGCGGCCACCGACACGATCTGTTTCGGCGAGACGTCCATGTACTGAATCTTCTCGGGCGTCGACAGCATGAACTCGTTCAGATGCCGGCACGACACGAGGTCATCGGTGAACTCGCCTTGCTGTTCAGCGTCGCATTCGCCTGCGCGATCACGTACTGGCTTTCTTCGATGGCCGACAGGTAGTCGATCTCCTCGGTCACCTTGCCGTCGATGACCTTGCGATACGGCGTCTCGAGGAAGCCGTATTCGTTCGTGCGCGCGTACACGGACAACGAGTTGATCAGACCGATGTTCGGGCCTTCCGGCGTTTCGATCGGGCAGACCCGGCCGTAATGCGTCGGATGCACGTCGCGCACTTCGAACCCGGCGCGTTCGCGCGTGAGTCCGCCGGGTCCGAGCGCCGACACGCGACGCTTGTGCGTCACTTCCGACAGCGGATTGTTCTGGTCCATGAACTGCGACAGCTGCGAGGAGCCGAAGAATTCCTTCACGGCGGCCGCCACCGGCTTCGCGTTGATCATTTCCTGCGGCATCAGGCCTTCGGACTCGGCGAGCGTCAGACGCTCCTTGACCGCGCGCTCGACGCGCACGAGACCGATGCGGAAGGCGTTTTCGGCCATTTCACCGACCGAGCGCACGCGGCGATTGCCCAGGTGATCGATGTCGTCGACCTGACCGTTGCCGTTGCGGATGTCGCACAGCTCCTTGATGACGGCGATGATGTCCGAGCTCTCGCCGTACTGCTCGACCAGCTTCTTCGAGAACTCGTCGGTGCGCTTCGCGAAGTGGGCGTGGTCGTACAGGATGCCGGTGCCCGTAATCGACGTCGCGATGCACGCGACGGTTGAACTTCATGCGGCCGACCGCGGAGAGGTCGTAGCGCTCCGGATTGAAGAACAGGTTCTGGAACAGGTTCTCGGCCGCGTCCTTGGTCGGCGGCTCGCCGGGACGCATCATGCGATAGATCTCGACCAGCGCCTCGAGACGCGTGCGCGTCGGGTCGATGCGCAGCGTGTCGGAAATATACGGGCCGCGATCCAGATCGTTGACGTAGAGCACGCGCACCTGCTCGATGCCGGCCTCGATCAGTTTGTCGACGACGGCGACCGTCAGGATCTCGTTCGCCTTGGCGAGAATTTCGCCCGTCTCCGCGTTGAAGACGTCGTGCGCGAGAATCTTGCCGATGAGGTATTCCTTCGGCACTTCGAGGCGCGTGACGTTCTTCTGCTCGAGCTGGCGCACGTGGCGCGCGGTGACGCGGCGGCCTTCTTCGACGATGACTTCATCGCCGACCTTGATCGTGAAGGTCGCGGTCTCACCGCGCAGACGCGCAGGGATCAGTTCGAATTCGATCTTGTTCTTCGACAGGTGATAGGTGTTCTTGTCGAAGAACATGTCGAGCATCTGCTCCTCGGTATAACCGAGCGCACGCAGGATGATCGTGACCGGGAGCTTGCGGCGACGGTCGATGCGCGCGAACACGCAGTCCTTCGGATCGAACTCGAAATCGAGCCACGAGCCGCGATAGGGAATGATGCGCGCGGAGAACAGCAGCTTGCCCGAGCTGTGCGTCTTGCCGCGGTCGTGATCGAAGAACACGCCGGGGCTGCGATGCAGCTGCGACACGATGACGCGCTCGGTGCCGTTCACGACGAACGTGCCGTTGTCGGTCATCAGGGGCATCTCGCCCAGATAGACTTCCTGCTCGCGGATGTCCTTGACCGTCTTCTTGGTCGGGGTCGAGGTTTCCTTGTCGTACACGACCAGGCGCACCTTCACGCGCAGCGGCGCCGCGTAGGTCAGGCCGCGCATCTGGCATTCCTTGACGTCGAACACCGGATCGCCGAGCCGGTAGCTGACGTATTCGAGAATCGCGTTGCCGGAATAGCTGGTGATCGGGAACACGCTCTTGAACGCAGCGTGCAGTCCCGCCTCGTTGCGCCGGTCTTCGGCCGCATCCGCCTGCAGGAACTTGCGATACGAATCCAGCTGGATCGCGAGCAGGTAGGGCACCTCGAGGATGCTCTCCCGCTTGCCGAAATCCTTACGGATACGCTTTTTCTCGGTGAACGAATAGGCCATCTGGATCACCCTCTAGATACGGGCTCGAGCGTCAAACTCACGGAAAACCGTTCGACTTCGAACGGCTTTCCGAAACACAAATAGGGAAGGCGGCCGGCGGAGCGTGCTCCCCAACCGCATCCCTTCAAACAAGCTCCACAGCAGATCAGGAAATGGGGACAGTCCCCCGTCGGGGACAGTCCCGCATCTCTCACTTGATCTCCGCTGCGGCGCCTGCGTCGTCCAGCTTCTTCTTGATCGCGTCGGCGTCGGCCTTCGACACGCCTTCCTTGACGGAAGACGGCACGCCTTCGACGAGATCCTTCGCTTCCTTGAGTCCGAGACCGGTGATCTCGCGGATGACCTTGATCACGCCAACCTTGTTGGCGCCGAAGCTGGTCATCGTCACGTTGAACTCGGTCTTCTCTTCAGCAGCCGGAGCCGCTGCACCGCCGGCGGCCGGCGCCGCCGCAACGGCAACCGGCGCCGCCGCGCTGACGCCCCACTTCTCTTCGAGCGCCTTGATGAGATCGACCACTTCCAGAACCTTGAGGTTGGAAAGTGCATTCCAACAATTCTTCCTTCGTAGCAGCCATGTCATTAACTCCAAAACTTGAACAAACAACCCAAATCGTGTGAGACGCGACGGCGCCGGCCTGCAATCAGGCAGTGGCCTCTCGCTTGTCCTTGACCGCGGCGAGCGCGCGAACCAGCCTGGTGTGCGGCTCGGCAATCGTGCGCACGAGCTTGCTCGACGGGCGCCTGCAGCGCACCGAGCAACATCGCCCGCGCTGCCTCCAGCGTCGGCAGGCTGGCGACGCGGTCGAGATCCTTCGCCGCCAACGTCGAGCCGCCGAGCGACACCATGGTCGGCACGAGCTTGTCGTTGTCTTTGGCGAAGGCCTTGACCAGACGCGCCGCCGCACCCGGATCGTCCTTCGAGAACGCAAGAATCAGCGGCCCCTTGAGGCTCTTGCCGACGCACTCGAACTGAGTGCCGGCAATCGCCTTGCGGGCCAGCGTGTTCTTCACCACTCGCAGATAGACGCCGGATTTGCGCGCCTTGGTGCGCAGATCCGTCATCTGCGTCACCGTCAGGCCGCGGTACTCCGCAGCAACCACGGACTGCGCTTTCGCAGCGACCGCCGCCACTTCGGCGACCATCGCCTTCTTGTCATCGAGTCTGAGCGCCATGTTTCCTCCTGGCGTGAAGAGCATTAAACGTACGAACGCGCTTCCAGCGCGTTCACCCTTTCGGGCTTGGGGCTACGGGACTACGGGCTACGGGCCAGAAAGCTCAATCATCTAGCTCCGCTAGTCGCCAGTGGCCCGCGCCCCACGCCTCGCGCCCTTGACGGCGCCCTTCAGCCGGATCAAAGTTGCGACGAATCGCAACTCACGCTCCGATTCGGGTAACACCATCTGCGCAGGCATCGAATTAAGGGTTGGGCCGTTGTGCGTTGGCGCGTTGTGCGTTGTGAGTCCGCTCTTCAACGGTCAACGCACAACTGACAACTCGCAACGGCTTCAAGCCCGCCTGCGGTCTTCGATGATGGTCGGTTTGGAGTCGCTGACTTTGCAGCCAACACGTCTCGACCGGCCCTGCATCAATCAATCTGGATCGCAAATGCGATCCCGCAATTCTGGCCAACTGGTTTATTGGCTAACTGGCCGGAGAACATGTTCCCGCTTGCCAGTTGACCAGTTGCCAGTTGGCCGGTTGGCCGCTCGCGCTTACAGCGCGAGCGACGACTGTTCCACCGGCACGCCCGGGCCCATCGTCGAAGACACGGAGATCCTCTTCAGATAGATGCCCTTCGACGCCGCGGGCTTCGCCTTCTGCAGGTCCTGCAGCAGCGCGCTCAGGTTCTCCTTGAGCTTCGCCGGCTCGAAATTCGCCTTGCCGATCGTGCAATGAACGACGCCGGCCTTGTCGGAGCGATAACGCACCTGACCGGCCTTGGCGTTCTTTACCGCATCAGCGACGTTCGGCGTGACCGTGCCGACTTTCGGGTTCGGCATCAGGCCGCGCGGACCGAGGATCTGACCGAGCTGACCGACGACGCGCATCGCATCGGGGCTCGCGATAACCACGTCGAAATTCATCTCGCCCGCCTTCACCTTCTCGGCCAGATCCTCGAGACCCACGATGTCCGCGCCTGCGGCGCGCGCGGCGTCCTGGTTCTTGCCGCCTGTGAACACGGCGACGCGCACCGACTTGCCGATGCCGTGCGGCATCACGGTCGAGCCGCGCACCTGCTGGTCCGACTTCGACGCATCGATGCCGAGATTGACCGCGACGTCGACCGACTTCCGGGAACTTCGCCTTGGCGAACTCCCTGACGAGCGCGAGCGCTTCGTCGATCGAATACTGCTTACCGGGCTGAATCTTGCCCGCCCAGGCCTTCACTCGTTTGGCTACGAACGGCATGTCACACCCCCTCCACGTCGACGCCCATGCTGCGCGCGCTGCCCGCGATCGTGCGGACGGCGGCTTCCAGATCTGCAGCCGTCAGATCCGGCTGCTTGACCTTCGCGACGTCTTCGAGCTGCTTGCGGGTGATGCGCCCGACCTTGTTGGTGTTGGGCGCGCCGCTGCCTTTCTCAATACCGATCGCCTTGCGAATCAGCACCGAGGCCGGCGGGGTCTTGAGAATGAAGGTGAAGCTGCGATCGCTGTAGACCGTGATCACGACCGGCGTCGGCAGTCCCTTTTCGAGGCTCTGCGTCTGCGCATTGAACGCTTTGCAGAACTCCATGATGTTGACGCCCTGCTGACCGAGCGCCGGACCCACGGGTGGACTCGGATTCGCCTGGCCTGCAGGAATCTGCAGCTTGATATAGCCAGTAACTTTCTTGGCCATGAATTACTCCGTGGGTGTTAACGCCGTCAGGCTCCCCAGTCATCCCTGCGTGTGATGCCGCCGCTCTCCGAGCGCCGGCTTGGGCCATTGGCCATTGGCTGCTGGCCAGAAACTCCTTTCTTGCCAGCCGCCAGTCGCCAGTCGCCCGACCTCAGGCCTTTTCGACCTGACTGAAATCCAGCTCGACCGGCGTCGAACGCCCGAGAATCTGCACCGCCACCTGCAGGCGGTTCTTTTCGTAATTCACCGATTCGACGACGCCGTTGAAATCGTTGAAGGGACCGTCAGTGACCCGCACGACTTCGCCGGGCTCGAACAGCACCTTCGGCTTCGGCTTGTCGACGCCTTCCTCCACCCGACGCAGGATGCCCATGGCTTCCTTCTCGGTAATCGGAGCCGGCTTCTCCGGCGTCCCGCCGATGAAGCCGAGCACCTTCGGCACTTCCTTCACGAGGTGCCAGGTGTCCTCGTCCATCTCCATCTGCACGAGCACGTAGCCCGGGAAGAACTTGCGGTCGCTCTTGCGCTTCTGTCCGTCGCGCATCTCCACGACTTCTTCCGTCGGCACGAGAATCTCGCCGAACTTGTCCTGCAGGCCCTGCAGCTTGATGCGGTCCTTCAGAGCCTCGGCGACCCGATGCTCGAAGTTTGAATACGCATGCACGACATACCACCGCAAAGCCATCTCAACCTCCGCGCCCGGTGAGCCAGCTGGTCACGAACCCGAGCAGCGAGTCGATACCCCAGAAAAACAGACCCAGCACGATGATCATCACGAACACGACGATCGTGACCTGCATCGGTCTCCTGGCGATTCGGCCATACGACCTTGCGCAGCTCGATGCGCGAGCTCTGCACGAAAGCCGAGAACGTCTTGCCTTGCTGCGACTGCAAACGCGACGAACGCACCGGCGACCAGCGCCGCGAGCACGATGATCCAGCGCAGCCAGATCGGCAGATCGCCAAGCAGATAGAACGCAGCAATGCCGCCCGCCAGGATGGCGACTCCGGCGGCCGAGCTTCACGACGTCCACTGCAGTGGCGCTTTCTTGAACCTGTTCAGTCATTTGATTCAGCGGTGAGCGGTTAGCGGATAGCGGCTAGTTCAGATGAAGAAGGATCGTTCCCTCCTCCTACTAACCGCTAACCACCCACCGCTAACCGCTTCCTCTATGTAGTGGCAGGCCAGGAGGGAATCGAACCCCCAACCTGCGGTTTTGGAGACCGCCGCTCTGCCAATTGAGCTACTGGCCTAGTACTTGAGAAGTAATTCGTGACTCGTGACTAGTGAATAGGTCGGAAAGGAGGCGCTGCCGCTTTCTGCCCAGTCCCTGGTCACTAGTCCCTCGTCACTTCATTTAAGAATCTTCGCCACCACGCCCGCGCCGACGGTCTTGCCACCCTCACGGATCGCAAAGCGCAGGCCTTCTTCCATCGCGATCGGGCTGATCAGCTCCACCACCATCTTGATGTTGTCCCCGGGCATCACCATCTCCACGCCCGCCGGCAACTCCACCGCCCCCGTCACGTCCGTCGTGCGGAAGTAAAACTGCGGCCGATAGCCCTTGAAGAACGGCGTGTGCCGCCCGCCCTCCTCCTTCGTCAGCACGTACACCTCCGCCTCAAACTTCGTGTGCGGGGTAATGCTGCCGGGCTTGGCCAGCACCTGACCACGCTCCACGTCCTCGCGCTTCGTGCCACGCAGCAACACCCCCACGTTGTCGCCCGCCTGCCCCTGGTCCAGGAGCTTGCGGAACATCTCCACCCCCGTGCAGGTCGTCTTCGTCGTCGGACGGATGCCGACGATCTCCACTTCATCGTTCACCTTGACGATCGCCGCGGTCGATTCGACCCGTCACCACCGTGCCGCGCCCGGAGATCGAGAACACGTCCTCCACCGGCATCAAAAACGCCCCGTCAATCGCACGCTCCGGCACCGGGATGTACCTGTCCATCTCATCCACCAGCTTGATCACCGAGGGCACCCCGATCTCGCTCTGATCGCCCTCCAGCGCCTTCAGCGCCGAGCCCTTCACGATCGGCGTGTTGTCCCCGGGAAACTCGTACTTGGACAGCAGCTCGCGCACCTCCATCTCCACCAGCTCCAGCAGCTCCGCATCGTCCACCATGTCCGCCTTGTTCAGGTACACCACGATGTACGGCACGCCCACCTGACGGGCCAGCAGAATGTGCTCGCGCGTCTGCGGCATCGGACCGTCCGCCGCCGACACCACCAGAATCGCCCCGTCCATCTGCGCCGCACCCGTGATCATGTTCTTCACGTAGTCCGCGTGCCCCGGACAGTCCACGTGCGCGTAGTGCCGCTGCGGGCTCTGATACTCCACGTGCGCCGTCGCGATCGTGATGCCGCGCGCACGCTCCTCCGGCGCCTTGTCAATCTGGTCGTACGCCTTGAACTCCCCGCCGTGCTTCTCCGCCATCACCTTCGTCAACGCCGCCGTCAGCGTCGTCTTGCCATGATCCACGTGACCAATCGTGCCCACGTTCACATGCGGCTTCGTACGTCAAACTTCTCTTTGGCCACAGCGGCAGTCCTCTAAATAGTGACTAGCTCGATTCGTGATCTCGGTCACCGGATGAGCAAAGAACGTCCGGACCGGAGACAGCTGCAAACCTCTGGGCCAGTCACTGATTCACCATTCACTAATCCCTTCAACTCATGGAGCCCACGACCGGGATTGAACCGGTGACCTCGTCCTTACCAAGGACGTGCTCTACCAACTGAGCTACGTGGGCGCACCTTCAATCAACCGACCTTCGACTCTATCATCTTCTCTGCATGTCCGCGGCCACACACACTCTCTTTACACGGCGAGTCAATGGAGCGGGTGATGGGAATCGAACCCACACCATCAGCTTGGAAGGCTGAGGTTCTACCATTGAACTACACCCGCAGAGGTGGTGGAGGGGGTAGGATTCGAACCTACGAAGGCATAAGCCAGCAGATTTACAGTCTGCCCCCGTTGGCCGCTTGGGTACCCCTCCGCGGACATAAGAGCCGGGTATTCTCTGTGCCAAACTATTGAGTGTCAACAGCAAGTTGGCCCTCGTTCGCACTTGTTGAGACTTTCCCTGCTTAAGTAATTCGTTCGTTCGCCGATACAGTAGGTCGCAGGCGCGTCAACTGCGCCCGCGACCCGTTGCGAACCTCGCATGCACTCTCAGGACTTCGAAACCCGGCTCAAAGCCCAGGTCGACTTCCCCAGCCCCTCGCGGGTTGCGACCGAAATCATTGCGCTGGCGCGCGATCCCGACATCGAGATGGCCAAGGTGGCGCAGGCCGTCGGCCGCGATCCCGGCCATGACGGCGAAGATCCTGCGAATCGCGAACTCGGCCTTCTACGCGCAACGCCGACCCAGCCAGAACTTGCGCCAGGCGCTGGTCGTCATCGGCCTGAACGCCGCCCTGACGCTCGCCTGAGCTTCTCGCTGGTGTCCTCCATGCGTGCACTGCGGCCGGCGGGCATCGACTATCCCCGCTTCTGGCGTCGCGCGCTTCTGGCCGCCACGTCCGCGCGAGCCTTCTGCGAGTCGGCGAAATTCACTCACGCCGAAGACATCTTTCTCGCCGCCTTGCTGCAGGACATGGCAGTGCTTGCGCTGGATCGCGTCTCCCGCGATTTCTACAGCAAGCTGGCGCAGCCGGCGACGCACGCTCGACTGGATCGCCTACGAAACGGAGCGTCTTGGCCGCGATCATGCCGGCTACAGCGCAATGTTGCTGAAGACCTGGAACCTCCCCGAGCGCATCTGCAAGGCGGTCGAAGGCAGCCACGCGCCGCAGATATTCGAGCGACTCGACCGACGAGGGCAGGTTCGCCCGCTGCGTGGCGCTGGGCAGTGATCTGGCCGAGGCCGTTCTTACCGGCGACAGGTCGACTGCCGTCGCCGCCTTGGCGCAGCGCGCCCACAAGTTGCTCGGAATGAGTCACGAGCAGTTCAACGAGGTGGTGTCCCGGGTCCTCAAGCTGATCCCGGAGACCGAAGAGCTCTACGAGACAAGCATTATCGAAGCGGAGGACGCGGAGAACCTGCTCGCCGAGGCGCGCGAGCTGCTGGCCGTGCGCAACCTGCATGCACTGCAGGAGGTCAGCGCACTGCAGGCGACGACCAGCGTCCTGCTCGCCCGGACCGAGGAAGCCGAGGATTCGAACTCGTCGCGATGCACTGACCGGCGTCCTGAATCGACCCTGGCTCGATCGGATGCTCCATCGCGAATTTACACAGGCAGTCGTGTTCGGCCGTGACTTGAGCATCGCTCATGTCGATCTCGATCGCTTCAAGGCGATCAATGAGCGTCATGGCGCGCAGGTCGGCGACAGGGTGTTGCAGAGCTGCGCTCAGGCCCTGCTCGGATGCGTGCGAGGCAGCGACCTTGTGGCGCGTTTCAGCGGCGAGGAGTTCGTCGTCGTCCTGCCGGGCGCGGATCGTGAGATCGCGAGGCAAGTAGCGCAACGCATGCTTGCTGCGCTCGCCGGCGCCGATCACGACCCACAGACTGGCGACGTCAGGGTCACGGCGTCGATTGGCGTCGCTACCTACACGACGCGGCAGCGCTTCGCGAGCACGCTCGCGTTGCTTGAAGCTGCGGACCACGCTCTCTATGCGGCCAAGTTGTGCGGGCGCAACCGCGTCGAATGCTACGATGAACTGCCCGCCACCGGTCGCGGTCCTGTCGCCGGCTCGAGGACGTCTGGCGCCCACTGACGGCCAGGATAATGGCGCTTACTTAAGCGCCAACCGGGCTTGGGGCTCGGGGCTCGGGTCAGAAGGAACGTGCCTTTCTCTGGCCCAAGCCCCGCGCCCCAAGCCCCGGATCTCTAATCTCCGGCAATAAGGCGTGCATAGCTTGCTTCGTCAATATTGCTGCCGCACACGATGACGCCGACGCGCTTGCCGCGGAGCCGATCTCGCAGCGGACCAAGCAACGCTGCAGTCGCCGCGGCGCCGGCCGGTTCGACTGCGAGCTTCGCGTTGCGCAGCAGGAAGCGCATCGCGGAACGAAGTTCGTCGTCGCTGACGAGCGCCAGACCGTCCACATTCCTGCGGCAGAGTTCGAACGAAAACGGCAATGCGTACGGGCGCCCGAGACTGTCGGCGATGGTCGCGACACGGTCGATGGATCGTGGTTCACCGGCGGCAAAACTGCGGTGCATCGTGTCGGCGCCCTCAGGCTCGACGCCGAAAACCTGACAATCCGGCGCACACAGCTTTATTGCGGACGCGACCCCGGCGCACAGTCCGCCGCCGCCGATCGGCACAAGCACTGCTTCGAGTCCGGCCGCCTGCTCCATGAGTTCGAGGCCCAGCGTCGCGGTCCCGAGCGCTGTTGTGCGCCCCTCGAAGGGATGAATCAATGCGCGCCCTTCGTCCTGCGCAATGCGATTGACCAGGTCGAAGCCCACGTGGGCGTCGGGCGCCGACACGATTTCGGCGCCGTAGGATTTGCATAATGCGACCCGCAGCGGGTTCGCCGTGGCGATCATGACCACCTTGGCGCTCACTCCCACCGCGGCCGCCGCAAATGCGACGGCGACGGCGTGATTGCCCGCGCTGATCGCGGTGACGCCGCGCTCACGCTGCGCTTCGGTCAGCCCGAGCGCGTTAAGAAGGGCGCCGCGCGCCTTGAATGTGCCGGTGCGCTGGAACAATTCGAGCTTCAGCAGCACTTCCGTATTCGCGCCCAGCAAAGCGGCGGCTTCAGGGCCGCTCAGGCGATGGACGGGCGTTGCGACGATGCCGCCCGAGAGCCGCCGGGCTGCAGCGCGAATCTCGTCGAGGGAAAGCGGCGCCGTCATGGGGGTAAAGTTTCGCCTATCGCAATTTGCATAGCGAATCCCGCACGGCGCTCCCGGGTGTACTGCGTACGACATAAGACCGTTTCATCGGGCTTCGCACCCGCAAACCGGCGCGGCATAATGCGGCTCCGACATTGCTTCCGGAACCATCGAGCGCAGGCGCTTGAACAACAACTACGCGAGTCAGATAGCGGGGATCTGAATATGGAGCGACGCCTTCATACACGCCATCGGGCGCGCACCGCCGTCTACGTTTCGGTCCCCGGCCGGCCAGGAAAGCTATGCCGTGCGCGCAACCTGAGCGCCAACGGCGTATTCATCGAAACCGAGAACCTCGGCCTGAAAAAAGGCGCCACTGTGCACCTGGCGTTCGCAATCAATCTGGGCGTCGTCACGAAGATTCATCGGCGCACAGCGATCGTCGCACACGTCTCCAAAGGCGGCACCGGGCTGATGATGGAGAGCCTTACCGGCACACGCTGATGCCGATAAGAGCGCCGGAAGCTGCTAGCGGCTGCTATTGCTAGCCAGAATATTTGAGCCGGGCAACGCCCGGCTCTGTTGTATTCGTACCGCGCAAGTCTCGCGGCGCGGACCGTAGTTTCCTTCCGACCCCCTGGAGCTTTCCTGCTACGCGGGCTCCGCCGCCGCGCTCGCCGGCAGTTCGCGCATGCGCTGCGCATCCGCTGTCACGGTCTTCGCGGCGCCGAACAGCGAAGCCGCGCACAACAGCGACAACGCCGGAATCACGTACATGGCGGAATGCAGACCCTGCGCTCTGAACGGCTCGATCGCCGCAGCGCCGGCTGCGATCATCGCGTTGTGCGCGAAGTAGTCGCTGAGCGCCCCCATGATTGTCGTGCCGAACGCGGCGCCCAGCACGTATTGTCCGAAGAAGTAGAGCGAGACCGTCGTGCCGCGCAGAGTCGCCGGCACGACGTCCTGCAGCGCGCTGTAGACGGTTGAGTAGTACATGAACGTGAGCGCCGTAGAGGTCGCCATCAGCAGCGCGAATACGACCACGGCGCCCTTCGGCTGCTGAAGCGCAAAGAACACGCACGGTGCGGCAACCAGAAAACCGAGCGCGGCGAGCCTGAGCCGTCGGCTCGGCAGCCGCAGCCGATCTCCGAGCCAGCCGCCGACAAGCAATCCCAGCACGCCGGCGAGGCCGAGCGAGTAGGCGGAGATGTTCGCGGCGCTTGCTATGTCGAGACCATGGAAGCGCTGCAGGAACGCCGTCTGAAAAGTGTTCACCGCGTACGCGTTGAAGTTG
This sequence comes from uncultured Gammaproteobacteria bacterium, assembly GCA_963723505.1. Classification (GTDB taxonomy): domain Bacteria; phylum Pseudomonadota; class Gammaproteobacteria; order Steroidobacterales; family Steroidobacteraceae; genus Steroidobacter. The sequence continues at coordinate 180,107 of CAVRQU010000001.1, read as the reverse complement.
AACATGATCCCGGACAGGATGATCCACCAGATCGTCGCGATGCCCAGCACGGTTCGATACGGCGCCTTCACCGCGATGACAGGCTGCGTATCGGTCGCACCACGCTTCGGCTCGCGTATGAACAATGCGAAAGCCGCCAGCATCAGTCCCGGAATGCATGCGACGAAGAACGCCGCGCGCCATCCCCAGGCGTGGGCGATGTTGCCGCTCAGCATGTAGGCCGCGAACAGACCGAGCGGCAAGCCCATCATGAAGATCGACATGGCGCGCGCGCGACGCTCCGCCGGATACATATCGCCGATCAGCGACTGACCCGCCGGAGCGCAGCTCGCCTCGCCGACGCCGACGCCGATTCGAGCCAGGAGGTACGTCCAGAAATTGACCGCGAAGCCGGAGACAGCCGTGAGCACGCTCCAGAACGTCACGCCGATCGCGATCAGCCGCGTGCGCGCCCAGTTGTCGGTCAAGCGCCCGAGCGGAACGCCCACGACGGCGTAGATGAGCGTAAACGCGGTGTTGATGAGCCCAGTCTGCGTATCGCTGAGACCGAACTCGAGGCGAATCGGCTCGGCAAGTACGCCGGCGATCTGCCGGTCGTAGAAGTTCATCAGGTTCACGCTGAACAGCACCGCAAGCGCGAAGCGCGCGTTCTTCTGCTGATCCATCACTGGCAAGCCCCCCGGTTTTCCGCCGTCAATACGTGTCGCGCCATTCAAAGGCGTTCTTGTTGCGTCGACGCGGATGCACGCTAACACGTGCGCGGCGACGCTCGCCAGACTCGTGGGTTCGGGCTGCAGGCTGTAGGCTGTAGGCCGCAGGTAGAGAAGAATCAACGCCTCTCTCGACGCTGAGCGCCTCTACCTGCGGTCTTCAGCCTTTCTCGCGCAGCGCCTTTCTGCTTACAGCCTACGGTCTACAGCCTTCTTCATGACGTCTAGCCCCGATCTCGGCACTGCGCTGAAGCGCAGCTTCGGCTTTGACTCGTTTCGACCGGGACAAGAGGCGATTGTTCGCGCAGCCCTCGCGCGCCGCGATGTGCTGGCCATCATGCCGACCGGCGGCGGCAAGTCGCTGTGTTTCCAACTGCCGGCAGTGCTGCAATCCGGCGTCACGATCGTCGTCTCCCCGCTCATCGCGCTGATGCAGGATCAGGTGCGGCTGCTGCAGAACAATGGCATAGCGGCGACCTTCATCAACTCGAGTCTGGCGTTCGGCGAAGTCGTCGGCGCGCCTCGCGGCGGTATGTCGGGGTGAGCACAAGCTGCTGTACCTCGCGCCTGAACGACTGCTGCAGCCGGATTTCATCGCAGGTCCCCTGACGCGTCTCGCGTCTGCGCCCGGCATTGCCGCGTTCGTCATCGACGAGGCGCACTGCGTTTCGGAATGGGGCCACGACTTTCGTCCCGAATATCGTCAGCTCGCCTGCCTGCGCACTCGTTTTCCCGATGCGCCTGTCCTCGCGTTCACCGCGACGGCGACCCCGCGCGTGCAAACCGACATCCTGGAGCAGCTCGCGCTGCGCGATCCTGACATTCACATCGCCAGCTTCAACCGCCCCAATCTCTTCTACAGCGTGCGCCCGAGGAGCAAGGCGTCGTACGCCGAGTTGCTTGCGCACATGCGGCGCAAGGACGAGAGCGGCATCGTGTATTGCCTGTCGCGCAAGCGTGTCGATGAGCTCACTGCGGCGCTGCGCGCTGACGGCGTAAGCGCCCTGCCCTATCACGCCGGCCTCGATGCGGAAGAGCGCCGCCGCAATCAGGAAGCTTTCATTCGCGATGACGCACGCATCATGGTCGCGACGATTGCGTTCGGGATGGGGATCCACAAACCGGACGTGCGCTGGGTCGTGCACTACGATCTGCCGCGTACGATGGAAGGCTACTACCAGGAATCGGGACGCGCAGGGCGAGACGGCGATCCGGCGCAGTGCATCCTCTACTTTGGCCCCGGCGACATCCGCACGGCGGAGTTCCTGATTCAGCAGAAGACCGATCCGGCGAGCGGCGAACCGCTGGAAGACGAACAGCGCATCGCGCGCCAGCAACTGCGGCAGGTATTGAACTACGCCGACTCGACCGAGTGCCGGCGCGCGATTCAATTGCGCTATTTCGGCGAGTCGTTCCACGGACCATGCGGCGCGTGCGACAACTGCACCGAGCCGCGCACGCTGCAGGACTGGACCACTGAAGCTCAGCAGTTTCTCTCCTGCGTCGCACGTCTCGCGCAACGACGCGAGCGCTTCGGCGCCGCCTACCTCATCGAAATCCTGCGCGGCTCGGAGTCCCAGCGCCTCATCGATCGCGGGCATGCCTCCCTGAGCGTCTACGGAATCGGCAAGGCGCACGGACTCGAGGAATGGCGGGATGTCGCGCGCACTCTCGTGCATCAGGGCCTGGCCGACGAAACGCAGGATGGCTACCCGGTTCTCCTGCTGAATCAGCAAAGCTGGGAAGTGCTCCGCGGCGAGCGCCGCGTGCAAATGGCGATCCGCTCCCGGCCGCCGCGCAAGCAAAAAACTCAGAAGGCGCGGCCGGTCGAGGGTGCGGACGAGGCGTTGTTTCAGAAACTACGCGCACATCGCAAGCAGCTCGCCGATCAGGCCGGCGTGCCGCCCTACATCATTTTTCACGACGCGACGCTGAGGGCGATCGCTCAACGACTGCCGCGCGCGGCGGCTCACTTCGCGACCATTCCCGGGGTGGGACAGTCAAAGCTCGATCGTTTTGCGGAATCGTTCATGTGCGTCATCCGGGAGCATCTTGAAAACAGCGATCAGTCGAATAGCGGATGGCGGATAGCGGATTGCTCGGAAAGGCCCCGAGCTGCGCATTCCCAAGTCTGACTATCCGCATCCGCTATCCGCTATCCGCTTATGGGCTGTCGCCATCTTCGGGGCGCCGGAACCTCCGGAGACGCCCTGCGTTCGTACCTAGCCGCGGGCGCTTTGCCGACGTCATACCGGAGAATCGAAATGAGCGTCTGGAATTTCGTGAAAGAAGCGGGTGAGCGAATCGTCACACAGGCGAAGGCAGCCGCCCGGTTCGGGCCCGCAGAGCCAGAGGCGCCCGGGCAGAAGCCGACACAGACTGCGCCGAGCAAGGGCGACGGCAAAGACGCGGGCGACGCGATCGCGAATTACATTCGAGCGCAGAACCTCGACATCGCCGATCTCAACGTGAGCTTCGATGCGGCGACCTCGACGGTCCATGTTTCCGGCGTGGCGAAAGATCAGGCGACGAAAGAGAAAGTCATTCTGTGCTGCGGCAACATCGAGGGCGTCGAAAAGGTGACCGAAGACATTTCAGTCAGGGAAGCGGCGCCGCCCGCGCAGTACCACACCGTAGTGAAGGGCGATACGTTGTCCGCCATCGCGAAGAAGTACTACGGCGATGCGAGCAAGTATCCGGAAATCTTCGAAGCCAACAAGCCGATGCTGAAGCATCCCGACAAGATCTATCCGGGGCAGTCCTTACGCATCCCGCCGCGGAGCTAGTCTCAAAGAAGCGGTTAGCGGTTAGCGGTTAGCTGGTCCGAAATTGCGGGATCAAAACACACTGTCCGACGGTGAACTGCCAACCGTCAACGGTCAACTTTCCTAGTCCCGGTACAGGTACGCCATGACGTCCGACTTGTGCTCCTGGTCCCTGAGCCAGGCCCTGAACTCCTCCACTTTCGCAGCGCCCGAATCGCCGATCGTGCGCTTCAGAATCGAGCGACGAGTCTCTTCACTCAGTTCGTGACGGATGCGTCGCTGCCATTGATCCGTAAAGATCGCGGGCATTCTGTGACTCAACTGCAGCGCTTCGAGCAACTCCCACTCGCCGCGATCGAGCCAGGCCTCATCGCACAGAGACACAGACGTCGAGGCGATTCGAAACGCCCCCCGTCAGCTTGTACTTCGTCATGATGCGGCTGCATTTCGGACACGTGAGCGCGGTCATGGTGTCGATCGCTTCGACCGCCGCTGTTGCAAGCTGCGCATTCTGCGCGGGCGCCTTCTGGGTCTCAGCCCAGTGACGGTAATACAGCAGCGAGACGAGACTTCCCTCGCAGGTCTCGCAGCCCATGGCCGGCAGATACTCCTCGATCATCGTCGGCTTGAGCTCAGGCGTCTTGCAACGCGGACACTTCATGGGGCCCTCCTTGCGGCTGCGGCGCTACATATATATGTACGTGGAGTGTACCGCGCCCGCCGGACTCGCCTTCTCCCGCTCCCACCGCCCGCCGCCGGACTGCCAACTACGCCACGAATAGCCGCGCTTCAGGTTTCACCGGAGTGAGCCAATGGGACACGCACGCTAAGCTGCGGCGGTGGGTTAAGTTAAACTGCGCACCGTCGCCGGTCATTCTCGGACAGACGAGCGGGTTCAAACCCGGGAAGCTCAACGAATGCACCCTCTTCCTTTGCTGATTGTTCTGGTCAGCGGCGCCCTCGCATCGGCGCCGATCCGCGCCGAAGCTACCGACTCGTTCCGCCTGTCTTTCGTCAAGTCGTCCGAGACCGATCTCGCTACGGTCATGCTCGGCGACTATGACGCTTCACCGGGAATCCAACTACCTGATCAGCGCAAGCTGGGGCAGGCAATACAGCGACACCTTGTTCGGGCTGCCCTTCCCGATGACCGCGAACGTCGGCCTGCAGTACCTGGCCGAGCGCGGCTATCAGGAAGACGGACTCGGCGGCACGGCGTTCATCAAGGCGCACTACGACTGGAGGCTTCCCTTCACGAACAAGTACATCCGCCTCGGTCTGGGCGAAGGACTGAGCTACGTTTCGCGCGTCCCGATGAGCGAGCAGCGCGACTTCGCAAAGAAGGGCGTCGAGGCGGAAAAACTCATGAACTACCTGGAATGGACGATCGACCTTCCGCTGCGGCAGTTCAACCCGGCGATACAGTACGAGCAACGGCGGCATCGAAGACGTTTCCGTCGGCTTCATCGTCTGGCATCGATCCAGCGTATTCGGACTCTTTGCAGACAGCGGCGGCGGCGTCAATTTCATGGGCGTTCGGATTCGAAGCGCGATACGCGCTAGCTCCTGTTTGAAATAGACTGTCGTCGAGTTAGACGCTCGTCGAGAGGGACCTTGTCGGGTAAGACGACCTCCGGTCGTCGGGACAGAAGCTCTGACTCGACGACACTGTCGTCTTCCTCGCCAACGGCCGACCCGCGCACGCTTTCCCACCGTGGCCGGTTTTACCTTTCCTCCGTATGCTTTCTGTGGCTACATAGCCGCATCCTTTGGGTGCGGAGAAAAACAATGGGCACGGTCGCACGCCTCTCGATCCTCACGTTGCTGACGATGGCCGGATGCTCGCAGAAGGCGCCCCCGACGGAAGCGCCGACCGCACCCCCAGTCTCGATCGCGATCGTCAACGCCAGGGTCTGGACAGGCGATCCCGCGAAACCAGCCGCCGAAGCGATCGCCGTCAGCGGCGAGACCATCGCGCTGGTCGGCTCGAATGAGGAAGTTCGCCGAGTTGCAGGCGCGGCGCGGATCATCGACGCCGCCGGTCGATTCGTCGCCCCCGGATTCATCGATACGCACGTTCACTTCATCGACGGCGGCTTCCGCCTGTCGTCGGTGCAGTTGCGCGACGCGAACACGCGTGATGCGTTCGTGTCGCGCATCAAGTCGTTCGCGGCGACGCTGCCGGCGGGCGCCTGGATCACAGGCGGCGACTGGGACCACACGCTATGGGGCGGCGAACTGCCCACACGCGGTTGGATCGACGCCGTCACCCCTGATCACCCCGTGTGGATCAACCGACTCGACGGCCATATGGCGCTCGCAAACAGCGCTGCTCTGCGAGCGGCGGGCGTCACGCGAGCGACCAGGAAAATCGAGGGCGGAGAGATCGTACGCGGCGGCGACGGCGAGCCCACAGGCGTACTGAAGGACAACGCCATGAGTCTCATCGACGCCGTCGTGCCTGCGCCGTCCGCTGAGCTGGCAGATCGTGCTCTCGCAACCGCAATGAAGTACGTCAATGAGCAAGGCGTAACCTCAGTTCACAACATGGGCGCCTGGAGCGACCTCGACACGTTCGCGCGCGCAGCCAAAGCGAAAACCCTGACAACTCGCATTTACGCCGCCGTGCCGCTGTCGGATTGGCGGCGTCTCGCCGATATCGTGCAGGCGCGCACATACGGCGGCGCTGACGGCCGGGGCGATGAATGGCTGCGCATCGGCGCCCTGAAGGGATTCGTCGACGGATCACTGGGCTCGCACACGGCCGCTTTTCACGAACCCTTCAAGGACGCGCCGAAGGATCGCGGCTTGCTGGTGAACACGCCGGAAGACCTGTATGCATGGATTTCCGGCGCCGACAAGGCGGGACTGCATGTCATGGTGCACGCGATCGGCGATCGGGCGAATGGGCTGCTGCTCGATACCTATGAGCGCGTGAGCAGAGAGAACGGCGCACGCGACCGTCGCTTCCGGATCGAGCATGCGCAGCACCTTGCCAGCAATGACCTGCCGCGCTTTGCGCAACTCGGCGTCATCGCCAGCATGCAGCCCTATCACGCGATCGACGACGGTCGCTGGGCGGAGCAGTTCATCGGACCGCGCATCGCGACGACGTACGCGTTCCGCAGCCTGCTCGACCACAAGGCCGCACTTGCGTTCGGCAGCGACTGGTTCGTGGCGCCGCCGACGCCTCTGGAAGGAATCTACGCAGCGGTCACCCGCCGGACGCTTGACGACAGGAATCCCGGCGGCTGGACGCCTGCACAGAAAATCAGCGTTGAGGAAGCGCTGCGCGCCTACACCGCGACAGCCGCGTTTGCTTCATTCGAGGAGTCCCGCAAGGGTCGGCTCGCCCCGGGCTACCTGGCCGACGTCGTCATGATCGACCACGACCTCTTCACCATTCCGCCCGAGCAGATTCGCAGCGCAAAGGCGGTGCTCACTATGGTCGGCGGCAGGATCGTTCATCAAAGTCAGCCTGACTCCTGAACACAGCGCCGGCCGGCGGAAGCGAGATGAATGAGGTGAACGACAGGCCGATGACCGCACAGTGCGATGCGCCGAGCGATCGCTATGGCTGGGCTGCGGTTCTCCGGAACACACTGCCGTATTTTCTGCTCCTCACGGCCGCTCCCTTCCTTCACGCACGATCGGCCTGGCTGTCGTGGTCGCTTGCGCCGCTGATCGGCTTGTTCGCGTACCGAATGACGATCGTGATGCATGACTGCACCCATCGCACGTTGTTTGCGGATCCGAAGCTCAACGTGCACATCGGCAAGACGCTCGGCGCAATCACTGGAATCGATTTCGAGCGATTTTCGGCGCAGCACTGGCTGCATCATCGCATCTATGGTCAACCGGGCGATCCGCAGCGGTTTCACTACGCTGAACTGAAATCGATGACGCGCGGGGGCCTGCTCTGGCGTCTCGCGAAGCCGCTATTCGGACTCAACGTCCGGCATACCTGGTCCGAGAGCTTTCTCGATCCGCGTAATTTCATGCGGACGCTGCGCACTGACGAGGCGTTCGTGATTCTCCTGACCCAGGCGCTCATTGCAGTCCTCGCGAGCGGCGCCGGCCGATACGGGTTCCTCGTGCTGCTGCCGTTTGTTTCGACAGCGACATTCGGGCTTTTCTTCAGCCAGTTGCGGGGCGTCGCTGAACACGGAACCGTCGACGCGACGGAGGCGGGCTGCGTGCGATCGCACGCGCCGCACTGGCTCGATCGCCTCCTGCTCTACGATCTGCACTTCAACTATCACGAAGAGCACCACAGGCATCCGCAGTATTCGAGCTGTCATCTGCCTGCGATGCACCGCGCTTCCGACGCCGCGCCGCTCCCGCGCAGCATGTTCGGCACAATCGCTGCGATGCTCGCGACGCGTCGTTCGAACCATGCGTAAGGTCAGGGTGTACTACAACAGCGCCTGTCCGGTGTGCAACGCGGGCGTCACCGATCAGCGCAGACGCATGGAGGGGTGCTCAGCCGATGTCGAGTGGATCGACATTCACGCCAATCCGCACCGCGTCGAGGATATCGGCGCAAGTCAGGAGTTCGTGCGCAAGCGATTGCACGTAGTCGACGAGAATGGCGCCGTCCAGGTCGGGTCAGACGCATTTCACGCACTGTGGAAGCGCACGCCGGGGCAGCAGCATTTCGCACGCTTTATCCAGCTTCCTATCGTCCGAACGGCGGTGCGCTGGCTGTACAACGGATTCGCTGCTCTTCTTTATGCATGGAATCGGGCGAATCGACGCTGGTAGGAAGATAAGGACAGCCGGGGGCAGGAAGGCCGCGGACGCGGCAGGTAAGCCTTCGGCACGACAGGCAAGAACACTCTCCTGCTCTGACCTACCAGTGACTTGCCTGCCGTAGCATCACTTGCCGCAGGCTTGCTTGCCGACGGCTTCCATTCATCTGAACAGCGCGTCGATGCGCGCCGCCCCCAATCCCACCCTGTCATAGTGTTCACGCGCCTGCGCGATGTAATCGAAGACGTCGTACTGACCGACGGCGGCGCCTTGTTCATCGAGCCAGATGAGCGGGCCCTGCACAACGAAGAACACGCGCATCGGTTCGTCGCTTTCGTAGGCGACGAGCGTGTGGCTCTCGCCCGGGGCTTCGTAGACGAAGTCGCCCGCCGTCGCCGTCCACGCGTGTTCCAGATAACCCCACTTCCCCGAAATCGTGTATGCGAAGACCTGATGCGGGTGATAGTGGCGATTCACGAGTCCGGCGCCTTTCGCCATCAGCACATCCGCCCACATGTTGCGCGTCGGCGATATCCACAACGGCATCGATCCCACAGTCGGGCTGAGAGGCAGGAACCAGCGTTCATCCGCCTGCGCGACTTTCGCGCGATAGATTTCCGGCAGCGCGCCGGGTCGGAAGACGTGGTCGATGGGCTTGAGGTCGCGCCAGAACTCGGCGCCGGCAGGTTCAGGCATATCTTCACCTCTCAACATGAAGTAACCGCAAAGAACGCAAAAATCGCAAAAGATCAAAGACGGAAAATTCTGCTATTCAGGTCCTTTCGTCTTATGCGCTCTTTGCGGCTTTCATTGCACGATCCTTTTCTGGAGCGACAGCTTCGCGCTCCGTACGGAACCATTCGTCGTCGCGGCGCCGTTTCCGTAAGACCGAGCGCAAGCATGCTAGCGATGATCGGCAATCCGCACATGAGCCACAATGGCGCGTGCAGTCCAAACACATCGGCCGCATAGCCGGCGATCGCAGGCGACGCCACGCCGCCGACGCCCTCGCCCATTCCCATGATCAGGCCCAGGGCGGTCGCGGTGAGCCGCGGATCGACTGTCTCTGAGGGAATCGTCGCCATGAAGAGCGGGAACGTTCCGATGACAGACCATCCCACAAAGAAAATCAGCGCGAGAGCCCAGACGGCGCCCTCGAAATAGAGTGCGCCGAGCGGCAGGATGACTCCGAACAACGGCAACAGCACCATCGTCGGCTTGCGGCCGACCCGGTCGGAAATTCCCGGCGCCGCGAATCCTGCGATCGCCGCCGACACGCCGAGCACGCTGATAAGCCAGCCCATCGTCGTTCCGTCAAGACCGCGAACGCGCGCAAGGTAGAGCGGCAGAAACGCGAAGCAGATCACCAGGTGCGAGACGAGCACGATCGAGATCAGCACGCACAACAGAATGTTCTTCTGTGCGAAGACCTGACCGATGGACATATGCCGGGAGCGCGCCTCGTGCGCACGCGTTTCAGGCGACGGCTCGCATATCAGGCGACCAGATCAGCAGCGCGCTGATCAGGCCCGGAATCGCCGCAAGAAAGAACGCCTTGCGCCAGCCGAACTGCATCGCGACTGGAATGAGCGCGAGCGACGCGGCGGTCGAGCCGAGCAGATTCGAACCGAAGTTCTGCATGAAGCCCATCGCCAGTCCGCGGCGCCCGGGTGAGATTTCCGCAACCGTGAGCGCCTGACTGACCGGCAGCACGCCGCCTTCGGCGACTCCCATCAGGAGACGCACGCAGAACAGCGCCACGAACGATCCGACGAGACCCGAAAGCCATGAGCACAGCGAAAAGACGATCGTGGCGCCGATCAGGATGGGCGTTCGCAGCCCGGTCCGGTCGGACAGGTTGCCGACGACCAACCCCGTCGATCGCCCATGCGAGCGAGAACGCCGAGGCGAGCAGGCCGACCTGCGTGTTGGACAGACGCAGATCCGGCTGCACGAACGGCATGAGGAAGTTGAGCGCATTGCGATCAAAGAACAGGATGCCGAAATTCAGGCACAGCACCGCAACCAGCACAGGCTGATACCAGCGACCGCCGCTACGACTGTGATTCATTCGTCTGCACCAGGAAGGGCTGGAGACTGGAGGCTGGGGGTAGAGCGCGAAGAGCGTTCTCTCCAGTACCTCCAGTCTCCAGCCCCCAGCCTCCAGCCGCGCACAGCCTGCTGCGCTAGAAGCGGAACTTCGCCTGCAGCCCGTACTGTGCGACGCCGTCGTTCGGTACGCAGTAGAACGAGCCGGATACGCCGCGCAGATCCTGAATCTCGACGCAGTATTTCTCCTCGGTGAGATTGTTTCCGAAGAGCGAGATCTCGTGCTGATCGGCGTCGCCGTAGGCATACGTCGCCCGCGCGTTCACTTCGAAGCGCGAGTCATACTCATCGATCGGCTGCTGCGGGCTGAACTTCACTTTCGATGCGCTCTGGTAGCGCGCATCCGCGCGGAAGCTCAGTGAATTGGCGCCGACCGCGAAGCGCTTCTCGATAGCGCCGTTCGCGGTCACTTCGGGCGACAGCGGCAACTCATGACCCTCCTGGAAGTCGCCCTGCCTGAGGTCGAAATCGATCCCCGTCGCATCGGTGATCTCGGTGTGCAGGAGCCCCAGGCTCGCCGTCAGCAGCCAGTCCGCCGACGGTCGCCCAGTCGAGCTCGACTTCGGCGCCGTAGATTTCCGACTCCGGTAGATTGAAGAACTCCGGCCCGCTTACCCCGACGTTGAACACCTGCTGGTCCTCCCAGAGGTTGTAGAAGACGGCCGCGTTGAACAGCAGCGATTCACTAAGCGTCGACTTCCAGGCCCAGCTCGAAAACGTTGAGGATTTCCGGGTCGAGCGGTCGCTGCGGAAACGGCGTGTCGTCCGTGTGCAGGAATTCGACGTCGAACTTGCCGGACTTGAAGCCGCGCGAGTAGCTGCCGTACAGCATGAGATCGTCAGAGACGTGATACTGGAGGCCCAGCTTGCCGCCGACCTCATCTGTCTCGAGATCCTCACGACTGGTGTTGACGTTGGCGCAGCGCCTGAACGGAATGTATGCGGGATCGGACTTCGGAATGCACGTCGACAGCCCGGCCGCCAGCCGCTCGACCAGAGCCCGGTCGTAATAGGTTGCGGGATCGATGCCTGTCTTGTCGAAGGCGCCGGCGTAGTACGACGGATTGGCCTTGTTGTCGTGCGTGTACCGCAGGCCGAGCGTCACCGTGACCTTGTCGGTGAACTCATAGTCCGTCTGCCCATAGACTGAATAACTTTCGTCTTCCAGGTCGGCAATGCTGAATGACAGCGTGTTGGCGTACGGATTTGGAATGACGTCGAACAGCGAGGGCGGCGTAATCCCCACCGCCGACGGGTGTGCGCCCGGAAACCCGTTGGATCCGAAGCGGATATTCTGCGCGAGCGTCGAGTCTTCCTGCAGATAGTAGAGGCCGACGATCCAGCGGAACGCCGCCGCGTCGTCCGCGGAGGCGAGGCGCAGCTCCTGCGTGATCTGCTCGTATTCCTGGTCCATGTCGATGATCAGCACGTCGTGATTGACGCCTGCGAGTACATTGCCGTTGCCGGTGTTCTCTTCCTCGTACCAGGCGTGCGTCTTGTCGTATGAGGTGATCGACGTCAGCCACGCGGCGCCGAAATTGTGTTCGATCTTGACGTAGCCGCCGTCGACATTGAGATCTCCGCGCCGGGAGCCGCCCACGAATACGTTGCTCCAGTCAGTCGTGTGCCGATCGAAGCCCTCGATATTGACCAACCCGGTGACGTTTCCCCGTGTTCTCCCAGTCGATATTGCCCGGCACGGACGCAATGTCATTGATGCGAAGCGGCGGATTGTTCGCGAGCGCCCCGGCGAATTTCTGCGGCTGCGCTTCGCCGCGATCGCGCGCGTAGTGCGCGCTCAGCGTCACGCGCGTCGCTTCGCCCGGCTCCCATGCGAGCGTGCCCCGCAGCGAGTAGCGATCCTCATCGCCGTATTCGTCATCGCCGGAATCGAGGTTCGTCCAGATTCCGTCGCGCGCGTGATACATCCCCGCCAGCCGCACCGCCGCCTGGCCGTCCCAGCGGCAACGTGACGCCGCTCTCCGCTTCGAGAAGGTTGTAGCGTCCGTAGGTGAGCAGCGCGTACCCTTCCGCGCCGCCGCCGACCTCGGGCTGCCGACTGATGTAGTTGACCGCCCCGCCGGTGGTGTTGCGGCCGAACAGACTGTTCTGGGGTCCGCGCAGCACTTCGATGCGTTCCACGTCGAACAGGCCGAGCGTGCTCATGTACGAGGAGTTCATCGTCACCTCATCCATGTACATCCCCACCGACGAAGGCGCGTTGCCGAAGAACTCGTTGGTGCCGACGCCGCGAATGACGATGTGCTGACTCAATGCATTCTGTACGACGACGTTGAGATTCGGCGCCATGCGAGCGACGTCGGTGAGCGAAGTCACGCGGGACTTCTGCAAGTCGTCCGCCGTGAACGCCTGCATTGCAATCGGTACGTCCTGCACGTTCTCCGCGCGCTTCTGTGCGGTGACGATGACCTCCTCGAGGAAGCTTCTGGATGATTGCGCATCCTGCGCAGGCGCACCGACGCTCGCGAGGAGCGCGCATCCCGCGAGGATCGTCTGAGTCGCCGGCGTCCGTAGTCTGAAATACTCAGCGAGAGTGAGCTTGTTCATCTGAAGACCCCCGGTCAGACAGCAATCGTCAGTTATCGGTCATTCGATCCACACACCATTGAGAGCGCGCGTCATGCGCTCATGCCGCCGTCCACGACCAGCGTGCCGCCAGTCATGAAGCTGCTCTGTTCGCTCGCAAGAAACACCACGGCCGCTGCGATCTCCTCCGGCGCCGCATGTCGCCTCAGGGGAATGAGTTCGTCGAAAAACGTGCGCGCGTCCCGTCCCAGTACGCCGCTCAACGTGCGTTCGAGCCCGGCCTGGAACTCGTTTTGCGTCAGGACCCGGATGAATCGTGTTGACGCGGATGCGCCGCGGCGCGGCTTCCTTCGCCGCCGAGCGCATCAGTCCGATCTGCGCGTGTTTTGCAGTGATGTACGCGCAGACGCCCGGGTCGCCGCGCAGACCGGCGACGCTCGACGTGATGATCACGCTGCCGCCGTCGTTCATCTGTGCAAGACCGTACTTGCAGGCGAGAAACGCGCCCTTTACGTGCACGCGCCACACCTCGTCGAATACGTCTTCCGGATAGTCGGCGAGCGGCGCGACCACCCCCGCGTTGCCGGCGTTGCTGAAGAGCACGTCAATTTTCCCGAAGCGTTCGACCGTCGCGGCGATGTAAGCGCGCGCATCGGCTGCGACGCCGACATCTGCGGCCCTGATTGCGACGCGCTCGCGCGGCAGTTCTGCGCTGACGCGCAGCAGATCTTTCTCGTGCAGATCCACGAGCATCACCCGGCCGCCTTCATCGAGAAACTTGCGCGCGCTCGCAAGCCCGATGCTCCCGGCGCCGCCCGTGATCACGCAGACCTTGTCCTGCAACAACCCCATCATCCCCCCTGATTCCGCGCCGGACCGTAAGCCGTGAGTGTCTTTCGACTCGTACGAATCACGACTCACGACTCACACTCACAGACTCACAAGTCTCAGTCGCTCTGTCCAGTTCGGAACATGGTTTACACCGGAGTTTCGGTACATCGTTTACACGGGCAGCGGGATAAGTTGATTGGAGCGCGCATCCCATCGAGCCAGCAGGTGATGAGCGAAGTACATGGACCACAGACCATCGGCGACTTCTTCCAAGCCGAGGGTTTCACGCACGAAGGCGAGTCCCACGTACAGGGTCTGATTGCGCCAGGAGATGTCTCCATTGATCGAGACTCGCCGCAGTTCAAAATGCCCGGGATAACTCGGCGGCGGCAAGCGTGTGGGGAAGCTGCGCGCACTGGGCTGGTAGAAGTCCGCGGGCACGCCATCATGGAGCGTCTCGTGAGGACGTTCGTAGTTGTACTCGCGATGAAATCGATTGAAGCGACGCTGCTGGGCAGGGAGATTGCTCGCCGGTGGGCGCGCGGTGTCGTCTTTCAGCGTGCGATGCATGCGTTCGTGGGCCGCATTATCTTGCGGACAACCGGCACGCGAGCGTTCAAGGCGGATGCCGAGCTTCAACCACTGCAGCGACAGCCGCGACAGCCCGCCCAGCCCGCGGCTGGCGAAGGGCGAGCCATTGTCAAAGTGCATGCGCAACGGCAACCCACGCGTCCTGAACAATATGCACATCGTGCGGCTCACCGGGGCGGCGCTCGGCTCGTACTGTGCCTGGCAGGCCAACAGATAACGGCTGGCGCTGTCCATGACGGTGAAGGGATAGCACCAGCGATGATCGCCGGTGCGAAATTGCCCTTTGAAGTCGATCGTCCACAGCTCATTGGGATGCTCGGCTCGGACGCGGTACCCGGCGTTGACTCGCGCCCGACGGCGGCGGTGCGATCAGGCGGTCAGCATCAACCGCCACCTCCAGCAGGAACGGCGCCGCCGATCGAAACGCCGTCGTCAGCGCGCCATCCAGCTCCTCGGTTCGGCTCACGGACATCGCGCGCACGCCCTGGCTGTGCGCGAGGCCGCAAAAATCGAGATTCGGGAGATTGACGCCCTCGAGTCGCTTCAGGCCGAAGTGCCGGCCGAATTCACTGAGCGCTACGTAGGCGCCGTTCTTGATGATCACGAAAACGACGGGCAAGGCGCTTTGCGCCGCGGACCATAGCCCCTGAATCGAATACATGCTCGAACCATCGCCGAGAATCGCGATGACTTTCTCGCCGGGCCGGCCCATCGCGACGCCCACGGCGGCCGGCAAGCCGTAGCCGAGACCGCCGCTCGCACAGGTGTAGAAACCATCCCGCTCTACAATCGGCAGATACTCGCGCATCGCCGGACGGCTGCTGGGCGCTTCTTCGACGATGATGCTGCCGGCGGGACGCTGCGCAGCGATCTGTTGCAGCAGGTAGGCGTCAGTCAGGCGCTCCCCCGTAAGGTTCGGCGCGCGCCTGCGCGCAACGCGAACGTCGCCCGCGTTCGCCGTCGTCGTAGCCTCGAGCAGATCGCTCACCCCCTGCTTCAGGCTCGTGAGAATCGACGTGCCCACCGGGGCCGAAACAGTCATCGCCGGATCGTCAACGAGCTGCACGAGCGTCGCACCCTGCGGCAGATGCGGCCCCCATCCTTCGACGTGGTACATGAACACCGGCGCGCCGAGCACGAGAATGAAATCGTGACCCGCGAGATCGGAAACGATCTGACGGCGATCCGCCGCAAGGAATCCCGCGAAGAGCGGATGATCTTCGGGAAAGTTGTTCCGGCACGACATCGGGCTGACCCACACGGGCGCCTGCCTTCGTTCCGCGAGCGCGATCGTTTCCGCCCACGCGTCGTCGCGTGCGATCGACGCACCCACGACGATGGCGGGACGCAGGGCGCGATTCAGCGCTTCGGCCGCGTCTTTCAGCAACTGCGGATCCCCTCGCACGACGCGGCTCACACGGCGCGCGGACACGGGCTCGCACGCCCGATCCCAGTCGTCGACCGGAACAGATACAAAGGTCGGTCCGCGCGGCGCCTGCATGGCGACGTAGTACGCGCGCGCGATCGCCGCCGGCACGTCCTCGGCGCGCGCGGGTTCACAGGTCCACTTCACGTGCGGTTTTGGAAACTCCGTCGCTTCCTTCGCGTAGAGGAAGGGTTCAAACGGGAGGATGGATCGCGCCTGCTGGCCCGCAATGATCACGAGCGGCGTCTGGTTGCGAGACGCCGTGAAGATGTTTCCGAGCGCATGCCCGAGACCCGCGGCCGAATGCAGATTCACGAGCGCGGCGTTGTCGGTGGCCTGCGCAAAGCCGTCGGCCATCGCGACGGCGATGGATTCCTGCAGACCCAGCTCGTAGCGGAAATCCGCGGGGAAATCCCGAAACATCGGCAGCTCCGTCGAGCCCGGGTTGCCGAATACGGTCGTCATGCCGAAGTCTCGCAGCAGCTCGAACACTGCTTCTCGCACGGTGGTCTGCCGCGTCATCTGGACTCCGAGGCGCCGAAAAGACAGCCGGTCGCGTTTCAGTCTCCCCTCCACCGGAGCGCATGACTATTGCCAATTTTGGTTCAGGGCATAACATTCTTGCATGGCTCTCGAACCGCGACAGTTGCGTGCTTTTCTTGCGATTGTGCAGACAGGCAGTCTTGGCCGCGCTGCGGGGGCGCTGCACCTGACGCAACCCGCGCTCAGTCGCCTGGTCAAGCAGATGGAAAGTCAACTGCGCGTACAGCTCTTCGAGCGGCGCACGACCGGCATGGAGCTGACGACCTTCGGGCAGGCGCTGCTGCCCTACGCCACCCATCTCACTGAAGAAGCGGATCTCGCGATCGAGGAAATCAACGTGCGCATCGGACTCGGTCGCGGCACGGTGCGCATCGGCACCGTGGCGAGCGCGGCGATCACCGTGCTGCCCGGCCTCATCGACAAGTTCCATCGGCAATGGCCGCATCTGCAGTTGCAGATCATGGAAGCGGTCGAGGACAAACTCGCCGCCGCGCTTGCGAGCAACGACATCGACGTCGTGCTCTCGGGCCCTATTCCTGAGAATGACGATGTGATGCAGGTCGCGGAGCACCGCTTTAACGACCGCTCGGTAGTGATCGGGGCGACGACTCATCCGCTGCAGAAACGCGACAAGGTGCCGCTCGCCGAATTGCTGGCTGCGTCCTGGGTGATGCCCTCCGTCGACGCCGAGCCGCGCAAACGATTCGATGCACTCGTGCATCGACTGGGCGCCGCGCCGCCGCGCGTCGCCGTGGAGACGCGCTCGCCGAGTACGATCAAGGCGGTCGTCGCGCAGACGCATTTTCTGGGCTGGCTGCCCGAACCGCTGTTCGCCGCCGAACAGGCCGCGGGGCTCATTCGCGCGCTGCCGCGCAATCAGCTCACGCTTTCGCGCCGTTTCTTCGTGTATCGCCGCCGCCGGAATTTCATGCCGCCGCCGCTGAGGGAATTTCTGCGAGCCCTCAAGCAATAACCGCGCGCGGACGCTGCGGGAAAGCCTTCGGCAAGCAGGCTGCGGACGCAGCAGGAAAGCCGCAGACGCGGCAGGCGAGCCTTCGGCAAGTCAGAACCGAACTGCAGTTCTGGCCTGCTGACAGAGTCAGCCGTCTTGCCGGAGGCCTTCTTGCGCACGCCTTCCTGCCGAAGGCCGTCGTCGTCATTGAGGATGCAACGTCAGAAACGCATCCACCGCCCGCTCGATGTGTTTCGCCTTCTCCTTCGCCGTTATCGTCTTGCCGCCCCCGCACGCGGCGCGAAAGACAAGTTGACCGTGAACGAGCGTGATGAACTCTTCGGCGGATTCACTGCTGTTCGCAGCGCTGGCGACGCCGAGCCGGACGAGAATGCCGCCGAGCCGATTCATGAAGGTGGGGAAGCTCATCTCGAGGATCGCTTCGCGCAGATCCGGAATGCGGGGCGCCTCGCTGATCGCGATGCGGTACATCGCGAGGCCGTCGTCGCGCAGGATGCGATCGAGCAGTTTCGTCGCGAGCGCAACGAGGCCCGCGCGCACGGTGCGCGACTGCGGCCACTGCGCTACCTCGGAGTCGAAGATCGCGGTCGCGCGTCGACGCATAATCTCGGCGAACAATTGCTCCTTGCTGCCGAACTCGTTGTAAAGCGTTGCGAGCGACCCGCCGGCGCGCCGCACGATTTCGTTCACGCTCGCGCCTGCATAGCCATGCTCGAGAAACAACGCTTCGGCCTCCTTCAGGAAGCGCTCACGGCGCTGCTCCAGACGCCCGGGCGATCGGTCCGTCACATATCTGCCCGACGCGCTCATCCCGGGATCTCCGCATTGCCCGGCGCCTGCGCCTCAGACGCCTGCTTCCGGTCTCGCCGCCTTGCAACCAGTGTGAAGAAGAGCGGCACGAATACAGTGGCGATGAAGGTCGAGATGAGCATGCCGCCGAAGACGCCTGTGCCCATCGACTGACGCGCAGCCGAACCGGCGCCGGTCGATACGGCGAGCGGCGCAACGCCCAGCATGAATGCGAGAGAGGTCATCACGATCGGCCGGAAGCGCAACCGCGCGGCTTCGATAGCAGCGTCAATCGGCGATCTTCCTGCGATAAATCCTTGCTGCGCGAACTCGACGATGAGAATGGCGTTCTTGGCTGCAAGGCCGATCAGCACGACGAGGCCGATCTGGAAGTAAATGTCGTTTTCCATCCCGCGCATCCACACGAACGCGAGTGCGCCCGCGATTGCGAACGGCACCGCGAGCACGACCGCGAGCGGCAGACGCCAGCGCTCATAAAGCGCCGCAAGAATCAGAAACACCATGACGATCGCGGCGCTGAATGCGAATACCGAGGCGCTGCCCGTGCGCTGCTCCTGAAACGCCTGACCGCTCCACTCGAGGTTGTAGCCGTCGGGGAGCGCCTCCGCGGCGACCTCCTCCACGGCCGCAATCGCCTCGCCCGAGCTGACCCCGCCTTGCCGTTGCCCAGCACCTTGGCCGCTGACGAACCCATTGAAGCGCTCGAGCTGCTCCGGCGCCGATGATGTCTGCCACTGTGATGATCGCCTTGAGCGGAATCATTTCGCCGCTCGTCGCCGAGCGCACGTAAACATTGCCGAGATCCTCCGGACTCGCGCGATAGGCCGCATCGGCCTGCACCTGCACGCGATACGTGCGGCCGAATTTGTTGAAGTCGTTGACGTACAGGGCGCCCATCGTGCTCTGCAGCGTCTCGAACACTTCGCTCGACCGGCACGCCGAGCGCCAGCGCCTTCTCGCGCTCGACGTCGACGCGCAACTGCGGCACCGTCGCGCGGAAGAACGTGTTCGACTCGTCGAGCTCCGGATGCTGCATTCAGCTTCGCAATCAGTGCTTCAGTCGGTCTGTTCGAGTTGTCGAGCGGCGAGGCCTCGCGCGCGGGCCTGCACATAGAACTCGAAACCGCCGGCCGAACCGAGACCGCGAATCGGCGGCGGACCGAACGCACGCACCGTCGCCTCGGGAATCGTCGCCGCCCTTCTTGTCACGATGGCGGCGACGTCATCGGAACTCATCGTCACGATCGTCCCAATGCTTCAGGCGCATGAAGATCGTCGCCGTGCTCGTCTTGTTGCCGCCGCCGATGATATCGGCGCCGTTGACGCACGGCCACGTACGTCAGCGCGGGTTCCTGCTTTGATCAGGTCGCGCAGCTGTGAGCGTCACTTCGATCGTGCGCTCCAGCGTGGCGGCGTCCGGCAACTGCACCGACGTGATCACCTGTCCCTGATCTTCGGTGGGCAAGAATCCGCTCGGCATCGACATAGAACAGCGCAGTCCGACAAGCGCTAGCGACGCCGCCGAACATCGCGAAACGCCTTCCGAGCGATGCGCGATAGCACGAACTGCACCCATGACGAAGAAACGCTGCGTCAACCAGCGAAGCCGCGGTTGAACGGCGCGAACAGCGGCAGCTCCTTGTGCTCCTTGTGCAACAGCAACGCGCACAGCACGGGCGTCAGCGTCAATGCGATGAAGCCCGAGATGACGACGGCAACCGCGACCGTCACTGCGAACTGCCGATAGAGCTGCCCGGCCATGCCGCCAAGGAACGCGACCGGCACGAACACCGCGCACAGCACGAGCACGATGGCGATGACCGCGCCGGACACTTCATGCATCGCCTCCGTGGCCGCCTGCATCGCGCGCATGCCTTCTGCTCGCGCATCAGACGTTCGACGTTCTCGAGCACGACGATCGCATCGTCGACGACGATGCCGATCGCCAGCACCATCGCGAACAGGGTGAGTGTGTTGATTGAAAAGCCGAACAGCCACAGGCCTGCGAACGTGCCGATCAACGACACCGGCACAGCGATGAACGGAATCAGCGTCGCGCGCCACGACTGCAGAAACATGAACACGACCGCGATCACCAGCAGCGCCGCCTCGAAAATCGTCAGCGTGACTTCGTTGATCGACGCTTTGCACGAATTCCGTCGAGTCGACTGGGATGACGTAGTCCATGTCCGGCGGGAAATTCGCGCTTGCAGCTCCTCCAGCCTTGCCTTGATCGCGTCCACCACTGCAAGCGCATTCGCGCCGGTCTGCAGGAACATGCCGAGACCCACCATCGGCTGCCGTTCAAGAATCGAATGCCGATTCGTAGTTCTGCGCGCCGAGTTCGACGCGCGCGATGTCCTTCATTCGCAGTACGCCTGCCGGCCCGCCTGCGCGAACGATGATCTCGCCGAATTGTTCCGGCTTCGATCAGTCGCCCGGTCGCAGTCACAGTGAACGCAAGACTCTGCCCAGGCGGCGCAGGTTCGCCGCCGATCTTGCCCGCGGCGTACTGGGCGTTCTGCGCGCGCAGTGCATTCGCGACGTCGGACGTCGTCACACCGAGCTGCGACATCTTGTCCGGCTGTCAACCACATCGCGCATCGAGTAGTCGCGCGCGCCGAAGATACGTGCAGATCGGCAACGCCCGGCACGCGCTTCAGATTCTTCGACGATGTTGATCGAGGCGTAGTTGGACAGGTCCAGCGTGTCGTGAGCGATTCCGTCGGCGAAATCAGCGCCATGCAAATAGCAACAACTCGTTCGTGCGCTTCTGCACGAGACACACCCGTTGCGGCGCACTTCTTCCGGCAAACGCGGCTCGGCGAGTCGCACGCGGTTGTTGACGTTGAAGACCGCGGTATCGATGTTCGTCCCGGCTTCGAACGTCACCGTGATTATGAGAGTGCCGTCCGAAGAAGCAGTCGAATTGAAATAGAGCAAGCCTTCCACGCCGGAGAGTTGCTCCTCGATGGGCGCGGCCACCGTGCGCGCGATCGTTTCGGCGCTCGCGCCGGGATAACTCGCTGCTGACGACGACCGTCGGCGGGACGATCTCAGGGTATTGCGCGAGCGGCAGAATGACGAACGCGGCCACGCCCGGCAAGCACGATGACGATCGCGCAGACGCCGGCAAATACGGGTCGGCCGAGGAAATAGTCGGAAATCATGGCTGCTCAGCCTCGCTTGCGCGGCATTGACGCGGCCGCGGTCGCTTGCGACCCGGCGTCGTCGCGTCGGTCTCGCGCTTCGCTCATCCGCGTCGTTTGAACGTGCACCGGACGCCCGGCCTTCAACTTCTGCAGGTTGTCGACGATCAACAGTCTCGCCCTCGGCCAGACCGGCGCGAATTTGCCACTCGTCCCCGATCCAAGCGCCCGTCTGCACTTTCCGTCTGCTCCGCCCGCCCTTCGCCGTTCACGATCCAGACGAAGGGCCCTTGCGCGCTCTGCAGCACTGCCTTCTGCGGCACGTGATCGCACCGGGCGCTTCCCGCCGGACAGACGCACGCGCAGATACTCGCCCGGCAACATCGCGAGCTCGGGGATTGGCGAACTCGGCGCGAAGCTGCACCGTCCCGAGGGTCGGATCGACCGTCGAGCCAGTGAAATTGATGCGCCCCTTCGCCGGATGCGGCTTGCCGTCGGCGTCGAAGCAACTCGACCGACAGCGTCGATGCATCGTGCGCGCCCGCGGTGCGCAACGCGTCGTACTCCTGCTCCGACACCGCGAATCGCACCCATATCGGGTCGGTTGCGCGAGCTGTCGTCAGCAGGCTCGATTGCGTCCCCGCAGTAAGCAAGACTTCCTTCGGACTGCACCGCACGGCCCGCAATGCCGCTGATAGGCGCGACGACGCGCGTATAGGAAAGGTTGATCTGCGCTTCGCGCACGTTCGCCTGTGCAGCAAGCACCGCTGCGTCCGCAGCTCTCGACGGCGCTGATTGCATCATCGGCCTGTCGCTCGACTGACCGCGTTCTGAGCCGCCAGCGACGTCAGCCGATCTGCGTTGCGCCGCGCCTGCTGCTGCGTCGCCCGCTCCTCCGCCAATGCGGCGCGCGCATGCGCGAGCGCAATCTCGTAAGGCGTCGCGTCGATCTGGAACAGCGTTGCGCCCGCCTTCACCTGCGAACCCTCGCTGTACACGCGCTTTTCGAGGATCCCGCTGACGCGCGCGCGCAATTCGATCTCGCGAGAACCCTCCGTGCGGCCGACCGTTTCGAGCATGAGCGGCAACGGTCGTGCTTCGACGCGCTGGGCGGCGACTACGAGCGCTTCCTCGTCCGGATTCGCGGATTTACCGCCGTCGCCGCAACCGCCGATGGCGAGGACGGCGAGAAGCACACAGGACTTCAGACGACAGAGCGTGGAAACGTGGGGATGCATGTTCGATCCGTGAAGAGGGCCGCATCGCATTCGAGAGGCAAGCGGCGAAACACAGGCGCGCCGAAGTGTAGCAGCCGTTACGCCTAAGTGTAACGATCACTACACTTCTTTTCCGCAAATGAACGGATTACCTGCCCTGCGCTCGCTCAGGGACTCGCTGATTCAGCAATCCTGAATCGCCCTAAGGCGGAGTGCAGACTCTCATGCAACATCCGCCGCTCTCTCAGGTGAGCCCGACACCATCGAACCGCGTGAGTCGCGACTTGCTCGAGCGCGCCAGGCTCTTCGAACAGATGGCTGGCCTCAGGGACGATGACGAGCTCCTTCGGCGCCTTGATGTGCTCCAGCGCGCCGCGATTGAGCTCGATCGCTCCGGTGTCGAGACTGCCCACGATCAACAACGTAGCGGCGCGCACCTGGGCGAGCGTCGCCGCCGCCAGATCCGGCCGGCCGCCGCGGGAAACAATCGCCTGGACGCGCGACTCCGGAAGGGACGCCGCCGCAAGCACCGCCGCTGCGCCAGTGCTGGCGCCGAAGTAGCCGATGCGCAGATCACGCGTGCGCGGATCAGCGGCGACCCATTCCGTCGCCAATGCCACCCGTTCTGCGAGCAAGGCTATGTCGAACACATTGGCGCCGACGCGCTCTTCCTGCGGCGTCAGCAAATCGAGAAGCAAGGTCGCAAAACCGCTGCGCCGCAGATGATCGGAGACAAAGGTGTTGCGTGGACTGATTCGCCCGCTGCCGCTCCCGTGCGCAAAGATCACGATTGCAGATGCACTCGGGGACGCGCCAAGCAATCCCTTCAGCCGTTGAGAGCCTATCTCGACGGCCAGCGGCTCCTCGAGCGGAGTTTCAGCGTCGTACGGTTCGCTCGCCCCCATATACCAACCTCGGGCTCAGATCCTCCGACGTTCCGCTACTGCGCTTGCGATTCTGTCGCGCAATCCCCGGTCGACGCTCATGAGCTCTGCAATCCGATTGAATTCATAGAGCGCGAGTCCGCTGCGTTCAACGGCCCGGATGATCCTGCCCTCTGCGCTCGAGCGGATCTCGCTCGCCTGCTCTGGATCGCGGGCCCTATCCAGATCCGCGACCGCCTGCGTATGAATTTCCTCGATGACTACGTAGGCGTCGGCGAATTGTCCGATCTTCTCATCCTCGAGCGGCGCGGCATCCGGAGGAAGAGGCGCGACCGCGTCAGGCGGCGCGAGCTTATCGGCCGGAACCTGAGCAGCGACGCCGAGGGTGACGATGCATCCGCCGGCCGCGAGCAAGAGCGCCGTTCGCGTAAGCATATGGGAGAGTTCCATGACAACGCCTTCTGAAGAAGTTGCAACGCGTGCTCAACAGCAACACATCGGCGTCTTCACGAGTTCCGTCGTCAGTTTTCCGGCGCGCTGATGAGCGCATATTCACGACCTGCAGTCAGCGCGCATGCGCGCCGAGTCGACGGCGACGCGGCGACCTGCGCAGTCAGTGCGCCGGAAGGTCGAACACGAGCACCTCCGCGTCGGCGCCCTCAGACAGCGTCAGTCGCCTGGCGCCGACGAGCTTCAGCGCGTCGCCCGCGTTCAACGCCTCGCCATTCGCGGCGACGGCGCCGCGCGCCACGTGGACAAGAACCCGACGCTCGGGGGCAATCTCAAGATCAGCGCGCTCGGCGCCCGCGAACAGGCCCGCATAGACACGCGCATCCTGATGAATTCGCACCGAACCCTCGGCGCCCTCTGGCGAGGTGATCAGCCGCAGACGTCCGCGCTTCTCTTCGGGTCCGAAGCGCTTCTCTTCGTACTCAGGCGCAATGCCGAGAACATTCGGCTGAATCCAGATCTGCAGGAAATGCACCGGCTGCGTCTTCGAATTGTTGAACTCGCTGTGCTGCACGCCGCGGCCTGCGCTCATGCGCTGCACGTCGCCCGGCCGGATCACAGAGCCCGTCCCGAGGGAGTCGCGATGCGCAAGCTCGCCGTCGAGCACATAGCTGATGATCTCCATGTCCCGGTGTCCGTGCGTTCCGAAACCGGCGCCCGGCGCCACACGATCCTCGTTGATGACTCGCAGCGCTCCGAACTCGATGTGTTTCGGGTCGAAATAGTCCGCAAACGAGAACGTGTGATAGGACTTGAGCCAGCCGTGGTCGGCGAAGCCCCGTTCATGGCTGCGTCGGATCTCACTCATGACGAACCTCCTTCGTACCCACCACAATAGGGGCGAAGCAGCAGAGATAAAAGTCCGCAATCTCGTGTTGATCGATCGGGAATCCCGATGAGCGCGAGTCGTCGGACCCGGGCGCGATCGACCGCAAGATCCGGATCGCCGCACGGTCGATACAGCGTTACTTTCCGTGCTCCGCGCCGCGTGCTTCCGTACGTCAGCGCCTCAATGAACCTGGCGTCCTTTGCGATCTTCGCGAGAGACTTCCGAACATCTTGAACAGAACCTATCTCGCCGACGGTGCAAAACGCGCAAAGGACAAGGAGAACGCCATGACGCCGCTCGTCAGATTCGCAAGCTTGTGCATCGGCTGTGCGGCCGCCGCAGGCGACGGCGCGCAGAATTCACCGGTGCTTTATGAGCTCGTGACGGAGACCGGAATGCCGCACCTGGAGGAGAACCTTCGCTACACAACGACGCGAGAGCAACGCTGCCTGAATCGCAGCGAGCTGTTGCACTCCTTTCCGGTTCTGCAGCATGAATCGTTGCAGGATTGCAGCCTGGAACGCCTTCGCACCAGTGGCGACGCAGGGTCGATGCGCCTGCTGTGCACGGGCGCACATGGAACCACCGGGAGCGCACAGTGGCGATTCGGCGAACGGAGTATCGTCGGCCTGCTGAACGTCAAGCTGGGCGGCAAGAACATGACGTTCTATCAGCGGATCACGGCGACGCCGCTGGGCGAGTGCGCCCGATGAAGATGGCCTGCCGCAAAGGATGAACCAGTCATCCAGGAAGACGCTTCGCGTCGAGGAGGACAACTCCGTTGTCGGGGAAGACGGCGCGCCGTCGAGACGGAATCTGACCCGACGACCAATGGCCGTCTTCCCCGACTCGTTCCTCCCGACTGCCAGTCCTCCTCGACGAGCGATGCTCGTCTTTCGGCTGCGGTCTGCGGTCTTTCAGCTGGCCCGGCGAAACGTCAGATTGATACGCTGACGACCTAGTGCGGGATGCTCGCCGTCTTTGAGGGGCGCGACGCCGTGAAAGCGCAGCCTGGCGGGACCGCCCCAGACGACGACGTCGCCGTGCATCAGCGGCACGCGCATCCATCGATCGCTGCGCCTCACGCCGCCGAACAGAAACACGGCTGGAAGGCCCAGCGAGACGGAGACGATCGGATGGCGGAGGTCGCGCTCGTTTCTGTCCTGATGCAATGAGAGGCGCGCGCCCGGTTCATAGCGATTGATCAGACACGAATCGGGCGCGAACTCCTGAAAGCCGGTCCTCGCTGCTGCGTCGTGCGCCAATCGGGAGAAGGACTCCGGCATGCGCGGCCAGGGGTTCGCGTTCTCCGGATCCAGTGTGTCGTACCGATAACCGGTGCGATCCGTCACCCAGCCGCAGGCGCCGCAGTTCGTCATCGCAACGGACATCCGAAAGCCGCCTGGCGTCACCATGTGACGAAACGGCGCCTCGACCGTGATCTCGCGCAGCGCCGCGAGAATCGCGGCTTCAGCGTCGATCGCGAAGCCGCGCAGCACGAGCGCGCCGGGACCCAGAGCTTCGCGCTCCGGCGCACGCGGTTCCGGATCTTCGAACAGGCTCAACGTCATCCGATGTTTATCCGCTTGTCATGTCGCATCGTGAAAGATGACGCCCAGCGTGCAGCGATGACCCGACAGCACGCGACTGACGCCATGACGCATGTTGACCCGATAGGCGCCGCGCGTTCCCTGCACGGGCCGGTGGTGAACGGCGAATACTGCGGCGTCGCCCTGCTTCAACGGTACGACGTGCGGACGCGACTGCATGCGCGGACGTTGCTCCGTGAGGACGAACTCCCCGCCGGTGAAGTCCCGCCCGGCCGCGGACAGCAGTGTTGCAACCTGCAGCGGGAAAACCTGCTCGCCGTACAGGTCCTGATGCAGGCAATTGTAGTCGTCGGCCGCGTACTGGAGCAGCAACGGCGTGGGCCGAACCTGCCCCGCAGCGTGACAACGAGCAATGAAGTCCGCATGCATCGCCGGGTAGCGCACATCGACGCGCATCACAGCGTTCCAGCGATTGGCGATCGGAGCGAGATGTGGATAGAGCGACGTTCGCAGCTCCTCGACGAGGTCCGGCAGAGGGTAGCTGAAGTACTTGTACTCGCCGCGGCCAAAGCCGTGACGACTCATGACGACCCGGCTGCGAAACAGACCGTCAACGGCATAGAGCGCGGCGACTGCGTCGCATTCCTCCGGCGCCAGGAGCGCTGGGAGCACTGCGCATCCGTGCGCGTCGAGGTCGCGCGACACTGCGTCCCAGTCGATCCTCGCCAGACGACCACCCACGGGCTGCGTCGGCGTGGGCGCGCTCGCTTTCCGGACCAACGCGCTCATGCGAAAGGTCGCCTGCTCTGCAGGCGGCTGTTGAATATTGGCTGGTGCATGATCACCTCAACTGCTGGAACGGCCTGCGTGAAAAGCAGAGCCTACGGTGCATGGTCGAGACGAGCGCTCCGTTTCTTGCTGGCTCGTTCGCGGACGACGCCTCCCGCGCAAACAGGCTGGAGGCCGGGGTCTGGGGGCTGGTGGTAGACGAGTGGCGCTACAGCGCGAGCTGCGTGGAAGCTTTGACAGGAACCGGGGACATCGAGTTTGAACAAAGCGGCGTACTTCGCTTTCTCGATCTACCTCCAGCCTCCGGCCTCCAGCCCGCTGCCGCGAGCACTGCTCGCCAGCTCACACACACATATATATATGTATAGGTTCGCGGCCGGGGCCGCGAGGAGTGCGAAATTGAACCCCCGCCGTGCGAAAGCCCCGGCAACTTCGCAGCCCTTGTCTCACTGGGGGTTGCTACAGTCACGTCGGGCGCCTGCATTTCTCGAATGCAGGGCAGACGGTGCATCAGAGCCTCCTTACCCCTTGTCAGCGTCGAAGGCGTATGGCATGACAATGAACCGGTCGCGTCTCGCGCAGGACGGCTTGTGCGCAAGTTCGCGCCGGATAACGGCCATAGATGGCCGGGAGTTGCGAGACTGATGGTTGCTCAGCTCACCACGCAGATCGCCTCGGACGCGCAAAGCAGCCCGCCCGCGCAGCTGCGCGTCGCCTCCACGCTCACGATGGCCATCGCCTTTGGAGCGCTTTATTACACCGCGGCGAAGCTCGGCCTTGCGCTGCGATTTCCAGGCGCCGCGCTCGCGGCGCTCTGGCCGCCGAATGCGCTGCTGCTTGCCGCACTGCTGCTGACCTCGCCGCGCCGCTGGTGGATCCCGCTGCTCGCGATCGTGCCCGCTCATCTCGCCGCGCATGCAAACGTCGGCCTCCCGTTCTGGTGGCTCGCCTGGCAAATCGCCTACAACTGGATATTGACGATCTGTTGCGCGTGGGCCGTGCGAAGGTTGGTGGGGGCCCGCAATCCCTTCGATACGTTGCGTGACCTTTCGTTTTACCTGTCCGCAGCCGTCTTCGCGATTCCCGCGCTCATCGCGTGGGTCGCTCCGGCGCCTCTGCTGGCGCTGCTCGATCGAGTCGCAACCCCGTCCACGTGGCTGGCGTGGCGATCGAGCTATCTCGCCAACGCACTCGGCTTTCTGACGCTCACGCCGGCGCTGGTGCTGTGGGCCTCAAAAGGCGCCGACTGGTTGCGACACGGCAAGCTGGCGCACTACGCGGAAGCTGCGTCGATCGGCGTTGCAATCTACGTCGTGTTCGCCCTTATCTTCCCGCTCGCCGGGACCTCGCACGCCGCCGCCGCGCTGTACGCGCTGATGGCGCCGCTGCTGTGGGCGGCGGCTCGCTTCGGAGTCGGCGGCGCCGCTTCGGTCCTGTTCTCCATCGCGCTCGCCTCGACAGTGTTCGCGATGCACGGGACCGGCATGTTCGCAGCGTCAGCCGTGGTCAGAGATGTCGTGGGACTGCAAGCGTTCTTGCTGGCCGTGTCGCTCCCGCTGCTCATTCTTGCTGTATTGATCGACGAAAGAGCGAGAGACGCCGATGCGCTCCGCGAGAGCGCGCTGGCGTTGCGTCAGGGTGAAGAGCGCCTGCGTCTTGCACTCAAGGCCGGTCGGATGGGCGTGTGGGACTGGGACACTCAGCGCAATACGCTGCAATGGTCCGCCGACCACTTTCTGATCATGGGTTATGCGCCGTTCAGCGTCACACCAACTTACGAGACGTGGGCGCGCCGCGTTCATCCCGAAGATCTGCCGCGAGCCCAGGCCGTCATGCGCGAGGCCATGGCTAATGCGAGCGATTATCTGTGTGAGTATCGGGTCGTGCATCCGGATGGGGCTGTTCGCTGGGCGGAAGCACGCGCGGCGCCCATCTACGATGCAAGCGGCAAGTGCGTCAGAGTGATGGGCCTCATGGTCGACGTCACGGAGCGCAAGAGAACTCATCAGGCTCTGATGGAAAGCGAGGAGCGCTATCGCACCGTCGTCGAGAATCAGACAGAACTCGTGTGTCGCTATCTGCCCGACACCAGGTTGACCTTCGTCAATGAAGCCTACTGCCGGTTCTTCGGTCAGTCGCGGCGCGCGCTCGTGGGGCGCAAGTTTCTCGAACTGATTCCGGCATCGTCCTGGGAATCGGTGCGCCGGCACATCGAGCGTCTCGGCCGCGAGAAGGGCTCAGTAACGTACGAGCATGAGGTGCTGCTTCCCGACGGCAGTTTGCGATGGCAGCAGTGGGTGGACAGCGCCATTCAGGCGCCGGACGGCAGCGTCGTGGAGTTCCAGGCGATAGGTCGCGACATCACGGACCTGCGAAAAGCGCAGGATTCCCTGCGCAGGAGCGATGAGCGCTTTCAGCTCGTGCTGCGCGCGACCGACGACGTGATCTTCGACTGGGACATGCAAGCGCACAGGGTGTGGTGGAGCGCCAACGGCGAGCGGCTGTTCGGAATCTGGTCGGACGAAGCGCGTCCCGACATTCCCTGGTGGGCGGAGCAGATTCATGCCGACGACCGCGCGCGCGTGCGCTCGGATCTGCAGGCGACGATCGATCGGGGAGAGGATCTCTGGGAAGCCGAGTACCGTCTGGTTCGCGGCGAAGGACCGAACATCCATATCAACGAGCGCGGCTTCATCCTCCGTGACGCGAGCGGTCAGCCGCTCAGGATGATCGGCTCCCTGATGGACATTACGGATCGCAAGCGACTGGAAGCGGCGAACCGAACTCTGGCGCGCGCCGCCCGCCTCGCGATCGTCGGCGAGATCACCGCGTCGATCGCCCATGAGATCAACCAGCCGCTCGCGGCCATCCTGAGCAATGCGGATGCGGCCCTTCTGCTGCTTGGGTCGTCGTCCGGGTCCCCGGAGGAGTTGCGCAATATCCTCGATGACATACGCGGCGACGATCTGCGCGCCAGTCAGGTGATCAGCCGACTGCGCGCGCTGCTGCAGGACCATGAGCTGGAGCGTCAGCCGGTCAGCATGAATGAGCTCGCAGCCGGCGTGGTGCGTCTCGTGCGAGCGGAGGCGAAACGCCGTCGCGTCTCACTGGAGACGCGTTTCTGCCCGCTGCCGACTCTGTACGGAGACCACCATCATCTGCAGCAGGTCCTGCTCAACCTGCTGCTGAACGGGATGGACGCGATGGCGAATGCGCCTGAGGCGGCGCGACGCATCATCGTGACAACTGAGATGCGCGGCGCAGACGCCATCCGGGTCCGCGTGTCGGATGCGGGCTGCGGGATTTCCGAGACGCTTCTGCCCAGATTGTTCGATTCGTTCTTCACGACGAAGACCAACGGCATGGGTCTTGGACTGTCAATCGCACGCTCCATCATCGAAGCGCATGGCGGGCGCATCTGGGCGGAGAACAACTCCGACGGGCCGGGCGCGACTTTGCAGTTCGAATTGCCCGTCAGCGCTCGCACGCCTGCGAATGCGCCGCGGCCGAATCAGCCAGCCCCATGGGCGCATCTGACGCAGTGACAACCGCGTCGCCCAGCGAACCTCTACATGGATGCTATCCGATGAGCTCCTCGGATTTCCGGACCCCGTCTTTCAACCAGTTGCATCGCTGAAAGTTCAGGGTAGTCGACCTGTGCAGTGCTTCCTTAGGTCAGGCCGCGCCCTTGCAATCTGACTGCGCCGGCCTCTCAGTATGGAATGAGGTCGATGCGCGCACGCCCGCGGGCTTTGCGAATGCGTTGCGCCCATGATCCTGTCCCTCGGGGTTTTGTGATCCTTCTGCGTTTATCCCTTCCAGAAGCCTCGCGGCGCGCACGAGCTCCGGCAGCGAGCTGATCTGCAATTTTTCCATCATTCGCGCACGCTGCGCCTTGATGGTCCGTTCGCAGGCGCCCAGCTCCGCAGCAAGCTGCTTGTTGAGTTTGTTGCGGACGATGCCGAAGAACACCGCACGCTCGACGTCAGTAAGCTGCTCGAAACGCGCGCGCAACTCGCTCAACTCGCGGCGCGCAGCCCGCTGCTGCGCGTCAATCTCGATCGCCCTGCGCACGGAGGTCAGAACCCTCTCGGCGCCCGCCGGCTTGACGATGTAGTCCACCGCGCCGGACTTCATGACGTCGACGCTCGTCAGCACATCGTCACGTCCCGTGACGAAGATGATGGGCGGCGCCGACTTGCGCGAGACCAGCGCCTTGAGCAAGTCCACGCCGCTCGGTCCAGGCATGGTGATGTCGAGCAGGATGCATCCCGGCAGATCGACGGCGTCCGCCATCAGGAACTCGCCGGCGCAACGGTAACCCATCGCATTCAGTCCCGCGGCTCGCAGAAGTCGCGTCATGCTGGTGCGGAAACTGTCGTCGTCGTCTACGACCCGAACGCTTGCCGATTGGCGCAATTCAGAGTGCTCAGTCATCACTTCTCCTTGGTTTGCGCCGCCACGACGCTGCAGATGCTCTGGATCAAACGTCATGTGCAGCATCCCCATGCAAACTCCCTTCTCCCGCATGCCTTGCATTCGCCTAGTGTAGGTCTGATGAAGTGATTGCACACGTGGGTGTAGTCCTGCGCTGACTATGGGGCAATTCGTATTTCGGGCAAATCCGTAGCGGCGATTGCCTGCATCTCGGCGCGGACATGTTGACACGAAGATGCCGCTTGGCGATGAACGTTTCGTGACTGGACTCCTGCGGCGAGTTGTCTAAAACGGCAAGTATTATTCAATGCGTCGTGAGGCCGCTCGCAGCCATGCGGCGCCGCCAACAACCATCGGGCCCGCGGATCGACCTGCCAATGATCAGGATTGCGATGTTGCTCGTCCGGAATTGACGCAGCAGCGTGTGTGCAGCGGCGCAGCACGAATCGCTCGCGTCATGCGTCCTCGTCAGCGCGCCTGGAGGCGATGAAGGAAACGCCAGTCATCCATCGGCGCCTGCACGTTCGAAGAGAGCGACGGAACGGCGCATCGTCGAGACGGCAATTCTCGACAATGCTCACGGGGTCGCGGCGGAATGCCGAACGCGCGTTCTCAGGTTCACCGCGCCGCAGAAGGGCTGCATCAGGCGCCCGTACTACTAATTGCTTCGGTCGGTGCGTGGCGTCTACTTGCAGGACGCGGCTCGCGGTTGCGCCGCCGCCAGAGCAGCGTCTACCACGACCGGTCATCTGTCTCACATGCAGGCACATCGCGGGAACATTGTCGTCGTGGAGGACGATCCCAGCGTCAACCACGCCGTCGGGAGGCTCCTCGAGGCGGCTGGCTTTCGCACCCGCACATTCGAATCCGCGGAAGCATTGCTCAGGGACGATACAGCGCGCCTGGCGGACTGCCTCGTACTCGACATTCATCTGCCCGGCATGTCGGGGCTCGAACTGCAGAAGAAGCTCTCCGCCGAAGGCGTATCCGCGCCGTTCGTCATCATCACTGCGCATGACGATCTGGCGCATCGGCAGGCGGCGACGCAGATCGGCGCGACCGCTTACCTCACGAAGCCCTTCTCCAGCCTGTCGCTCATCGAAGCCGTGGCCAGCGCGATCGTCACGGGCGACCCGACGCCCAGCACCAGCTGAAGCGAGCGATAACGACCGCTGCAGTAGCGGGACGATCCATAGATGCTGCCCGCGTTACGAATGCCGCCGCGAAATGGGCCGAGGCAAGCTCCTTGCGGTGTGAGGTATTTGATGACATGCAACGACGCAGCCTCATGAACTCGCCTCCTTGCCCTGGCTGTGCGACCGCGCGCCTGCGTCGACGCGCGGTGCTGACGCTTGCCGTGCTGCTGCTCGCGCTCACGGCGTCGCTCGGCTCACGTTCGACGTGGGCCGCGGAACCGCGGAACAGGATGAGATCCAGCCGGAAACGCCCTGGCCGCACACAATCGTGAGCGATGCGCTGGAGCTGCGGATCTATCAACCACAACTGGAAACCTGGGACGGATCGCTTCTGAAGGTGCGGGCGGCCGTGTCGGCCGCCGAGGGAAAGGACAGCGCACCGACCTTTGGCATCGTCGAATTGCAGGCTCGCACGCTCGTCGACAAGCAGCAGCGCATCGTGACGCTCGACCGCGTCGATGTGGTGCGCGCGGACTTTCCTTCGGCGCCGTACAAGGCGAGCGAATGGGCCCACCTGATCGAGGCCGACAGCGCGCAACAGCAGCGAACCATCGCGCTCGACCGCCTCGAAGCGGGCCTCGAGATCATCGCCGCAGAAGCCACGGTCACGGCGGCGTCGGTGCGCAACGATCCGCCCCGGCTGATCTTCTCGACCAGGCCGGCGATGCTGATTTACGTGGACGGTACGCCCGCCTATCGCACCGTTGCTGACACGACCTATCAACGCGTCGTCAACACCCGCGCGCTCATCCTGCGCAGAAAAGGAGGCGTTCTTTTTCTGAAAATCTTTGACGGCTGGATGACCTCAAGTTTGCTGTCGGGGCCCTGGTCGGTTGCGCGCGATCCGCCGGCCGATCTGGCGCCGGTGCTGAAGGCCGCCGTCGATTCGCGGCAGGTCGATCTGCTGACTGGCCAGACAGACCCTGAGCAACCCGGCCCGTCTCTCGCAACGGGCGCGGCGCCCGATATTTACATTGCGACCACGCCCACGGAGTTGCTGGTGACGGACGGCGAACCAAAGTGGGTCCCGATTCCCGGCACGCAACTCCTCTACGCGGAAAACACGACCGGCCACGTCTTCAAGCTCGTCTCCGATCAGAAGACGTACGTGCTCGCGTCGGGCCGCTGGTTCCGCGCACAGAGCACGAACGGACCATGGGAATTCGTTCCCGCCGACAAGCTCGCGCCGGATTTCGCAAACATTCCGGACGACAGTCCGAAAGAAAACGTGAAAGCTTCCGTGGCCGGCGCCGCGCAGGCGAAGGAAGCAGCGATCGCCGCCACGATTCCTGAAACGGCGGCGGTGCAAAAGACCGCGAAGATGACCGCCCCGACTTTCGACGGCGAGCCGAAGCTGCAGGCGATCAAGGGCACATCGCTGCAATACGTCGTGAATTCCGCAACGCCCATCATCATGGTGGACGCGCACGCGTACTACGCAGTCGAGAACGGCGTGTGGTTCACGGCCTCAAACGTGCGCGGCCCATGGACCGTCGCGACGAGCGTACCCGCAGTCATTTACACGATCCCCGCGAGCTCGCCGCTTCACTACGTCACCTATGTGAAGGTCTACGACGTCGAGGGCGAGGTCGTGTACGTCGGCTACACGCCCGGATACGAGGGTGAGTACGTCGATCCGACGACAGAGGTCGTCGTCTACGGCACTGGCTACTACTACACGCCCTGGGTAGGAACGGTGTGGTACGGACCGCCTGTGACGTACGGTTTCGGCGTCGCGCTCCGCTACACGCCATGGACCGGATGGGCGGTCGGCTACGGCTTCGGATGGACCTGGGGCGCTGCAACCGTCGCGGTTGGATGGGGTTGGGGTCCGTATCCCTGGTGGGGCCCCTACGGCTGGGGGTGGTCGTGGGGTCCGCCGATGTATCCGATTTATCCCGTGCCTTATTGGCGCGGCGCCGCGGTCGGACCAGGCGGCGCGATGGCGTGGGGACCCGGCGGGTGGGTCGGTACGACCGGCAACATGTATCGACGCTGGGGACCCGTCGCGAGCGTGTCTCGGGCTTCTGCGGGCTACAACGCGTGGACAGGAAATGCATGGGCCGGAGAAGCGGGCATGGCGTACAACTCGCGCACCGGCACGCTCGCCGCGGGCCAGCGCGGCGCCGTCTCCAATGTCTATACCGGTCGATACGCTGAAGGCGCCCGCGGCGCCGCGACGAACGCTGGCGCGGGCGTCGCCGCCGCGACACGCCAGGGAACGATCGGCAATGCAGCGACGGGCAGCGAAGTCTCCGCGGGTCAGAGCGCGATCTACAACCGCAATACGGGCGAGGTCACTCGCACCGGCCACGTCAGCGGCGAGCAAGGAACCATCGCGCGTGTCGGCGACGACGTCTACGCGGGTCACGACGGCAACGTTTATCAGCGCACCGACGATGGCTGGCAGCAGATGCCAGAGCGCGACCGCCCCTCGACGGAACGCCCATCGACCATGCCCGCTCAAACCCAACAGCAACTGGATCGTGACATGTCGGCGCGTTCACATGGCGCCGAGCGATATGCCGGCCGACAGCAGTCCGTGCGCGCGATGCCGCGCGGAGGCGGTCGCCGGCGGTGAGTGGAGGGGAAGGAAGCTCTGATTTACCCGTCTACCCTGACATTCAAGGATGCAGATGCCCGAAAACAAGATGTACCGGCGCGATTGCCTTCGGAGTCGGCAAATCAGAGGAGCCTAACGAAAACCTTCATTCCCGTTCTTCTGGCGGCGTCCGTCCGTTCGCCGTCCACGCGCAGAACAACGCGGTCCGGGCTGGGACGCGGACGTATCTATCAGGACTCCTCCGACCTGACATTCGAAGGCGGTTCGACAGCATCGCTCGACGCCGATTGGGGAATCCCCTGATCTTCGGCTATCGCTTCAACGAACGCGTCGAACTCGCGTTCGCTCTGGACTGGCAGGAAGTCGACTACGACGCAACGCTCCAGTCAGCGACGATTCCATCGTTGCGCGTGAACGTGACCGGTGATCTCGAAGCGTTCACGCCGCGCGCCTGGGTCAACTACAATTTCATGGAAGGCCCGTCACACCCTACGTGAATGGCGGGATCGGGTGGAGCTTCGTCGACACCAACATCCCGAACAGCCGTGTGCAAGTCGGGTGCTGGTGGGATCCCTGGTATGGACAGATCTGCACGCCGTATCAAAGCACCAAATCGATCGATGAGTTCGTGTATCAACTCGGCGCCGGCGTGCGCTGGGACGTGTCGCCCGGCTACACGCTGCGCCTGGGATACGAGAAGCACTGGTTCGATTACGGCAACGCGACCAGTACGCCGGACTTCGACCAGTGGAAGCTCGGCATCGTCTTCCGCTACTGAGGCGAGCCTTTCGCGGGATCGCTGATCGGCGTACGGTAGTCAGCCATCATGAAGCCGCTGCGATTATTTGAGATTGCCGCCTGGACGGGGGGAGTTCTGCTGCTCGGCTCCTATGCCGGCGCGCGCTATTGGTATGCCGATGCGCGCGACGACGGCGTAGCGTCGTTCAATGCGGCTCGCGACGAGCACGTGCGCGCGCGCGCCGCGGATGTCCTTCCCGCCGACTCGAACCACGCGCCGCCGCGGGCGAGCGAGCCCGTGGATATGTCGACCTGGTCGCCGGCGCGTGTTGAAGAGTATCGGCAGGCGCTGAAAGACACGCGCGCGCCAGACGCCGTGTTGCGCATACCGGCGGTGAAGCTCGTCGTGCCCGTCTTCGAGGGAACGTCAGACCAGAATCTGAATCGCGGCGCCGGTCGGATAGAAGGCACTGCCCAAATCGGCGAACCGGGCAACGTCGGCATCGCTGCTCACAGGGACGGCTTCTTCCGGGTCCTGAAGGATGTGCGGGTCGGCGACGCCCTGGTTCTCGAGCAGGTCGCGACCACTGAGACGTATCGCGTCGTCGCGACGCGTATCGTTGAACCGTCCGACGTCAGCGTGCTGCAGTCGACGTCAACGCCATCGGTGACGCTCGTCACCTGCTACCCGTTCTACTACGTGGGCTCGGCGCCGCAGCGCTTCATCGTGCAAGCGCAGATCGCGGCGCCTGGGGAAGCTCTCAAGACGAGCGGCGGCGAAGCTGCTTCCGCTGCCCAAGGGCAACAACAATAATCGGAAGGATCACCGTCGCGAAAACCGGCCGGGAGACCTTCCGTTGACTCCCGGCCTGGGGAAGCGCCGTACAGATCGACTACCCTGACATTTCAACGATGCACCTGGTTGAAAGACGGGATCTGAAAATGTGATGACGTTTTCAGATGACGCCTCTGCAGAGGTCCCCGAGTGGGAGGTTGCATACCCCCGAGGAGCCCAGCGCGACGATCAGTGACTGCGGCGTCGATAAAGCGTGAGCAGGCCGCCCAATCCGAGCGTCAGAAAGCCGCCCAGCGCAAGCAGCGGCAGCGGACCCGCTGTGGCCGGAAGCGCCGCCGCCATCTGTTCGCTGTCGTCTTCTTCAACCGGCGCTTGCGCGACGACCGGCGCGACCACGGGTTGGGTCGGCGTCTCTTCGTTGTCGAACTGAGCCGCGAATCGATCCTCGGCAATGTAGAAGTTGAGATCGTCGCCGCGCTTGAGATTAGCGACTGGCGTCTTCTTCCCCTCCACATACAGAGCCGTCTCAGGCGGCGGGCTCACCGTCATCTCGCCCCCGTCCTTGAACTTGATTGTGAGTTGCTTGCCGCGATCGATGTTGCGCGCCACTTCGCCCTCGAATTTCACGTACGTCTTGCCATTGCGCTCCTCGACGCTCTGACACGCGGACGCGATGGTCGGATACTTCGCGATCGCTTCCGCGGACCATTGCACGTCGTCGCAATTCTTCGAGGCTGCCTTGAATGAGCGATCAACGCTCGTCTGCGCGCTCGCGACCGACGTCGCGCATGCGAGCACACACCCGAGCCACACCGTGTTTGTAATACGCATGAACGGTACTCCTGCTGTTATCGACGTTCGCTTGTCGCCAGTGCATATGGTGTCGGCGGCCCCACGACCTGCAATCCGAATCGGGGACCCAGGGCGGCGCCTTTAATACCTATGGAAAGCGCCGCCGCGGCTCATCTTCGTGCTGCTCGTCGCGTTCCTGACCTTCGTCGCGCGGGCCGTCCCGGCTATTCGTGCGCGAACGGCGCGCTGCGGCGCCCTGAACGAAATGGAGCGCCGCGTTCCTGGTCAGTGCTTGCGGCTTTCCACGGTGCGCGGGCAGACACGCCGCCCCTTGTGCGTATGGCCACCAGTGCATCGCAAGGTCCATATTTTCACGGTCGTCATCCAGTGGATCTGGAGGAGATTTCTATGCGCGCCACGAACGTCGCGACGCTGCTGATCACGATCGCCCTGTCGAGCGTCATCGCCTCCTGCGAGAGCGGGCCGCAGATTCGGGTCGACGGCGATCCGACCGTCAATCTGTCCAGTTACAAGACGTTCGGTTTTTTCCCAACAGGTGGAGACCGACAAATCCAAGTACACAACGATGATCTCGTCGCGTCTGAAGGACGCCACGCGCCGCGAGCTGCAGAAACGCGGCTACCAGGAAGCTGAGGCGAATCCTCAGTTGCTGGTGAATTTCAACACCAACGTCGAGAACCGAACCGACGTACAGAGCACGCCTTCGGCGGGCTACTATGGCTACCGCGCCGGCGCGTATGGGATGTGGGCGGGTTATCCGCAGGACGTGCATACGACTCATTACCAGGAGGGCACGCTTGCCATCGATCTGGTCGATGCTGCGAAGAAACAACTCGTGTGGCAGGGAATCGCGCAAGCCCGCATCACAAAGAGCATGCGGGAGAATCCGACAGAGACGATCGATTCTGTCGTGGCCGACATCTTTGCAAAGTATCCAGTGCCGCCGGCGGTTGGCACAGCGCAGTAACGCGATCCGATTGAAGGGACGGACTATCGTCGAGAAGGACATTGTCGAGACGGGCGTAGCCGAGTGAGACGACCCGCAGGTCGTCGAGTCAGAGTTTCGGTCCCGACGACACTGTCGTCTTTCTCGCCAACGGCCTACCCGCGCACGCTTCCCCGCCGGAGGCCGATCCGATTGAAGCCGTCATCCGCGTTCAGCGGATCGCCTATCGCAAGTCGGCAATGACCTGAAGCGCAGAATGCAAGTGTGCTTGCCCCTGCCCCTGATGACCGACCGCCTGCCCGCTGGCTAACGTGCACCGGATGTGCGTCGCGCGCAACGCGCGCCTGAAGTCAGGCCAGACAAGGCCATGCTGGAATACCTTCACGACATCGTCATGCGTCAATGGGACGATCTGATGGCGCGTCCGACGCACGCCCTGGCGTTCCGGTTCGTGCTGCAACCCGTCATGGCGATGATCCTTGCCGTCCGCGACGGGCTGAAGGATGCAAGGATCGGACGAACGCCTTACTTCTGGGCGATCCTCACGAACCGTGAAGAGCGTGGCCCGCGGCTGCGTGAAGGGCTCCACGCGACCATCCGAGTCATTGTTCTGGCGCTCGCCATGGACGTGATCTATCAGGTCCTCTCGTTCGGTGAGTTCTATCCCGTCGAGGCGGCGATCGTCGTGTTTGTGCTCGCTTTCGCACCCTATCTCCTGACGCGGGGGCCGGCCGCGCGCATGGCGCGCCGCTGGTTGGCCTACCAATCGACGAAGCGACCGGGAACGGCATGAATCAGGCCAACGCCAGCTTTTCGTCCGATCCGTCGGTCGAGTTGTCCTCGCGCCGCACGGGCATGTCGTTTCAGCGCACGCGGCATGAGCGCCGACCGCACGCTCATGTCGGTCATCCGCACGTCGCTGTCGCTGATCAGCTTCGGCTTCACGATCTTTCAGTTCTTCCAGAAGCTCAAGGCAGGCGACGTGCTGACGCACGCCGGCGCAGCGCGCAACTTCGGCACCTCGCTCGTTGCGATCGGCATCGGCCTGCTTGGTGCTCGGCATCATCTACCACGTGCAGTTCATGGTGGGGCTGCGCATCGAGCGGCGCCACATGAAGGCCGCCGGCCTGGTCCACGCCGAGAGTCACTTTCCGGTTTCCCTCACGCTGCTGACAGCGATCGCTCTGCTCGCCCTCGGCGTAACAGCGATCGTCAGCATGATTTTCCACATCGGGCCGTTCGGCTGAGGAGCTCCCGCCCAGTAACCACGACGAATCCGCAACGCGAGAACACAGCAATCGCGCGAGAGCATGCAACCCCGCAACCGACCCTCGCCCGTTCGCACCGACGCGGCACTGAAATTCTCCGTCCTTCGCAGGAGCACTGTTATGACTCTGCATCGCACGCCGAGCGTCGAGCCGTCCGCCAAGGCCGCCGCCGCGATTCAGGCGACGGGAGAGAACGAAGCCCTCGAGCTTGGCGTCGAGGCGTACGTGTTCGGTTATCCGCTCGTGCTCATGGACGTCACGCGAGCGGTGACGACGAACGCGCCGAAGGCGGAGGCAGGCAAGGCGCCGATCAATCAGCTGGTTCATCTCCGGGAGTTTCCCGACTACACGTTCACCGACGTCGTGAGCCCGAACGCGGACACGCTCTATTCGTTTGGCTGGCTGGATCTGAGTAAAGAGCCGCAGATTCTCAGCGTGCCCGACGTCGGCAAGCGCTACTACCTCATGCCGATGCTGGATGCATGGACCAACGTGTTCGCGTCGCCCGGCGCGCGCACGACGGGAACCGGCAAAGGCGATTTCGCAATCGTGGGCCCGCAGTGGACGGGAACGCTGCCCGAGGGCGTGCATGTGATCAACGCGCCCACGAACATGGTGTGGCTGATCGGACGAACACAGACGAATGGCGCAAGCGACTACGCCGCGGTGCACGCCGTCCAGAATCAGTACAAGCTCACGCCGCTATCCTCGTGGGGAAAATCATATACGCCGCCGACGAACGCGCCGGTCGCGCCCGGGGTCGATGCGAAAACGCCGCCGGTCAACCAGGTCGCCGATATGGACGCGGCGACGTTCTTCGGGCGGCTGAACGCACTGATGAAAGAGAACCCGCCGGCGGCCGCGGACGCTCCTGCGCTCGCACGCTTCGCGAACGTCGGCGTCGCGCCCGGCAAGCCGTTCGACCTCACCAGCATGGATCCAGGCGCCGCAAGGAGCCTGAAGCGTAGCGTTGAGGCCGGACAGCTCGAGATCATCGGCGAAGCGCAGAGACCGCACGGTCAGCAAGTCAACGGCTGGGATGTATCGCCTGCGAATACGGCGAACTTTGGAACGGACTACACGTATCGCGCCGTCGTGGCGCTAGCCGGTCTGGGCGCCAATCTCCCCGCAGACGCGATCTATCCGCGCGCGTCCGTCGACGGCGACGGCCAGCCCCTGCACGGCAAGCATCGTTACGCGATCCGTTTCGCCAAAGGGCAGCGGCCGCCGGTGAACGCCTTCTGGTCGCTGACGATGTACAACGCGAAGCGGACGTTCATCAGGAATCC
The DNA here is from genome assembly GCA_963723505.1 of uncultured Gammaproteobacteria bacterium. Taxonomy (GTDB): domain Bacteria; phylum Pseudomonadota; class Gammaproteobacteria; order Steroidobacterales; family Steroidobacteraceae; genus Steroidobacter. The sequence goes on along the minus strand of CAVRQU010000001.1, from coordinate 139,076 downwards.
GATCAATCGCTACGCGATCGGCGATCGCGACAAGCTCGCAAGAAACCCGGATGGTTCGACCACGATCTATCTGCAGAAGGACTCTCCGGGCGCGGACAAGGAATCCAACTGGCTGCCGGCGCCGCCGGATTCATTCAATGTAGTGCTGCGGCTGTACTGGCCGAAGAGAGAAATCGCCGAGGGACTCTGGCGGCCGCCGCCGATCGAGCGCATCAGATAGATGTGCAGATGGTCGCTAGCGCGATCAGTTTTTGACACGAGCAAGAGGAGCACCGTCATGACCGAAAAGGACAAGCCGAACATCCTGATCATCTGGGGCGACGACATTGGCTGGTTCAACGTCAGCGCCTACAACCACGGCATCATGGGATACCGCACGCCCAACATCGATCGCGTCGCCAGGGAAGGCGCGCTGTTCACCGACTGGTATGGGCAGCAAAGTTGCACCGCGGGTCGCGCGGCGTTCATTACCGGGCAGTCGCCCATTCGCACGGGGCTCACGAAGGTCGGGCTACCGGGCGCCGATCTCGGGCTTCAGCCCGAAGACCCGACGATCGCCGACGTTCTGAAACCTCTGGGCTACGTGACGGGCCAGTTCGGCAAGAACCACCTCGGCGATCGCGACGAGTTTCTTCCTACCGCTCACGGCTTCGATGAGTTCTTCGGCAACCTCTATCACCTGAATGCGGAGCAGGAACCCGAGCATCCGGACTATCCGAAGGATCCGGAGTTCAAGAAGAAGTTCGGACCGCGGGGCGTGCTGCATTGCTCGGCCAACGCCGGACGGCAAGCAGAAGATCGAAAACACCGGTCCGCTGACCAGCAAACGCATGGAGACGGTGGATGAGGAGTTTCTCGATGCGAGTCTGAACTTCATCGAAAAGGCGGCGAAGGACGACAAGCCCTTCTTCTGCTGGTGGAATTCGACCCGCATGCACATCTTTACGCATCTGAAGAAAGAGTCGGAGGGCATGACGGGTCTGGGGGTGTATCCAGACGGCATGGTGGAGCACGATGGCCACGTCGGAAAGCTGCTCGACAAGCTCGACGAGCTCGGCATCGCCGACAACACGCTCGTGATGTATTCGACCGACAACGGCGCCGAGGTGATGAGCTGGCCCGATGGCGGCACCACGCCTTTCCGGGGTGAGAAGGACACGAACTATGAAGGCGGCTGGCGCGTGCCGTGTGCGATCCGCTGGCCCGGCGTGATCAAGCCGGGAACGGTGTCCAACGAGATCTTCTCGCACACCGACATGCTGCCGACGCTGGCCGCTGTCGCCGGCGAGCCCGACATCGTCGAGAAGCTGAAGAAGGGGTACAAGGCCGGCAGCAAGACCTTCAAGGTTCACATCGACGGCTACAACCTGCTGCCTTTCCTGAAGGGAGAGGTGAAGGAGAATCCACGCAAGGCGTTCCTCTACTGGAGCGACGACGGCGACCTGATGGCGCTGCGCTACGAACAACTGGAAAGTCACGTTCATGGAGCAGCGCGCCACGGACTTGAGCGTCTGGCAGGAGCCGCTTGTCGCGTTGCGGCATCCCGAATGCTCTTCAATCTGCGGAGCGATCCCTTTGAAAGGGCGCACGGAAGATGCGTCCATGTTCTACGGACAAGTGGATGGCCGACCATGCATTCCTGCTCGTGCCCGCACAGGCAATCGTCGCCGAGTTCCTGAAGACCTTCAAAGAGTTTCCGCCGCGCCAGAAACCCTCGAGCTTCAGCATCGACCAGGCTCTCGAGAAGGCGCAGGAGACTCAGAAAACGATGGCGGCCGCGGCCGGGGCCGCGAAATAGCGCGGTGTGAGAGAGCCGAAGCACTGAAGCGAGCAGCAGCCAGGAGAACGCTGCTGACGGCGAACAGCCTCGCCTGCAAGCGCCGCGCAGCAGGGTGCTGAACATCGTTCAGCGCCTCGCGGCGCCGGACCGAGCGCGCCCTCGCCGCGGAGTATCTGGAGTACGGCGCGATCACCGCCGCGTTCACTTCAAAGGATCGGCGACGCGCCATCGCGGCGCCGCGCCTCGCGGCGCCGGTCGGGAGTATCGGGAGTACGGCGCGATCGCCGCCGGTTCACTTCAAAGGATCGGCGTACTGCCGCAACGCGAAGCGCAACGTAGATTCGTCGCGGTTCAACGCGCGGGCGAGCGCGGACAGACTGGCAATACGCTGTGCAACTGCGCGCTGAGCGATCCAGGCGCGAACGCGAGTAATACGGCGCTGTCGCGTTGGCGACTGCAGATCTTCGAGACTCACAGCAAAGCGGGCGCAGGCCTCGCTGAGCAGCTGCTCGAGCGTCAGATGTGACCGTGGTCGAAAGGACTCTCCCAAGGCCCGAGCCAGGAACCGGTCGCTTCCCAGCACTCGAGCATCGTTCTCGTTGACGTTCTCAAGCGGCGACGTCGATTCGCGACCGACGTGCTCATGCACAAAGCGACGATAAGCCGCGATCGCCTGGTACGGTTCGACGTGGAACAAACTGAGCGCGAACGTGGTCGTGACCCAAGGCTCGCGGCGCGCGCCCACATAGGCATGGTGACTGGACCAGGGATGGTCGTCGACGTTGTCGACCATGCGAGCGCGTACGGAATTCAGGTGCACATAGCGCAACAACTCCAGGAGGTACTCATCGGCGTCGACCAGCACGCAGTGATAGCGACGTTCAAACAGATGTCCGGTCGTCTGAAGGCGGCGTTGCACGCCTCGCGCGTAACGGCTAGCGATGCGGAGCATGAGGCGGCCAAGCGGCGCATCGCTCACCTGAATGAGCAGGTGGATGTGATTCGTCATCCAGCAATACGCATGGAGACGCGCATTGAAGCGCTCCAGAACCTCGCTCACGATCTCGTTGAGGCGCTCGCGGTCCGCAGCGCAAAAGAAAACGTCCTGCCGATGATTGCCGCGCAGCGTAACGTGATAGAACGCACCGGGCATGTGAATGCGTAGCGGCCGCGGCATCCTTGCCTCCCCTGATCGGAACGAAGTCAGAGCAGCGTATGCCGGATACACCTGATTCGATGACTGTCTTTCCAGCGATATCGCACAATAATCCCGATACTCCCGACCCGGCGCCCGACAGGCTCAAATCCCGACCCCGCTCCCGACAGGCTGACGCGGTCGCAGTAGGCACGTGGCAGCAGGCCGCAGACGCGGCAGCAGGCCGACTTTCGTCTGCAGCAGGAATTCTGAGCGGCTCGCGACGCGAGCCCGCTGTCGCACCGATCACGCTGAGTGCGTCGAAGCGCGACCAGCTGCGACCGCCTGCTGCGAACGCAATGAGCTGGTTTCGCTATCGTGGGGAGTGATGCGGCGCTATCGCTGCCTGTCAAACCATGTGTACTGCCAGACGACGCCGTAAGTGGTGAAGTCCCCGCCGATGCGCGTGGTGGCGCCCTCGCTCCACGCCAGTTTGAGCGACTGCTTCGCGCCGATCGGGATCGACAGCGTCAACCCCACGCGTGAGTTGGACAGCAGGGTGGCGCCCTCTTCGCCGTTCACGGTCGTGCGTCCGCCGCGGTAGTACGTCGCATCCGCTGCGAGCCACAAGCGCGGTCGGAACGTGTAGCTCACATGCGCCTGATAGGACTCGATCGGGTCTTGCTCGCGTCGGGCGCCGCCGAAAAAGTTGTCGTTGTCGGTGAATAGCCAGAGTCCTGCGGACGCCTCCAGGAACCAATGGCCAAGGGCGTTAGAGACGCCGAGTTCCGGCTTGAACGCCCAGCGGTTCGCGCCGAGATTGATCAGCTTGCTCGAATCGTATTGACCGACAGGCGCAGCCACGACGAGGCTCGCGCCAAGCATGGCGCCGGGTTTGCGCGCGGCGAACTCGGTGGGCGTGAGCGCCTCGCCGCCTAGCAGATTCACGCTCAGCCTCAGTCTGACGTCAGCCAGGCCAGAGCGGGTGACCGCACGCCGATTCTCGCCGACGTTGCCGGAGACATCTCCCTGCACATACGGAATCACCACGGCCGCGCTCGCCGCGCGGTCGAATATTCCAAACGTACGCCCATATCCGATTACGCCGGTGTCTATTCGAGCGTCCACGTCGCTGAGAGGGAGCGATGGGTCGACCACGACTCCGCCGGTTGTACGCGTGTAGCCCGCAACGATAAAGTTGACACCCACGGGGCTCGGCGAATAGGCGCGTGGTTCGAGCTCCTGCGACCTTGCCGTCGAATGCGTCAGACCCCATACGAGCAGCAACGCGCCGCCGACGCGGAAGTACTGAGAGGCGCGGGTGCATCGCTGCTTATTCATTTGATGGAATCGGCGCCTGGCGATACGACACGAAACGCAGCGCAACTCATCGCGGACAGAATCTCTAAGCGTCACATCCGGCCGTATCGCTCGAACTGCAGGTCCGTCGGTAGCGCGCGACCGCATCGCACTTCTTGCCGCCCGGGAACGCGCAGGCGCCCTGCTCGTTCGCGCCGTCGTGATCGATCATCATGTATCGCCCGCCGCTGATTGCGCAGAAGCGCGCCGCGGCCGTCATCGATTCAGGAACGCGCACGCCGCCGGTCGGACACTCGTTGCGCAGCAGCGCCCATGCTTCGCACTGACGATTGTCTGCGAAGACGCAGACGCCGTACTCACGGCCCGCAGGATCGGTTTCGGTCACCAATGTCCCGCCTTGCCATCCGCAGTTTCGCGCAGCCGGGTCCCCGCGCTGCACTGACTCTTCCGCCTCGAGCGATTCCGCCGCTATTGGCGTCCACGTCTCATCGGGATTGAACTGCTGCACGGACGTTGCAAGCTGAGCCGTCGCTTCGCCCAGATCACGCTGCCAGACGATCCCGTCCTGGTTGACCATGAAAGTCATGACGCCGCTCGCGCCGTATTCGGCCGGATACGCAAGCAGCGCAAATCCGCCTGTCTGTTTCCCGCCGACGATGTATTCGTGAGCGCCGCCGTTTGCGGCGGATCCTTGCGACGGCAACGTGCGATACCGATAGCCGTGATACGGCGCACCTGACGTCTGGCCGTAACCTTCATCGGCGGCCGCCGCGAGCAACGCTCCTGCAGGACTCAGCGTTTCTCCCGCCGCCGTCTCCCAGTAGAGCCCATTGTGCTTCCCTGCTTCGCTTCGCAAGCGTTGCGCATAGACGCCCGGTGCAGCGCCATCGTGTCCTGTCGAGGCGTACTCATTCTGCGCATCCACGTAGCTGCGCATGACGTCGATGGTGCGAAGCTCGTTGGCGCCGATACGTCGGGTCACGATTTCTGCGGCGCCTGCCGCGCCGTCGAAACGCCAGCGTCCCTGCTCGCGCACGAGCGGGATCGGCAGCGGCCAGTCATCGGCGCCCACCTGGAGCACCACATCACCGGGGCTGCCCGCTACGAACCGATGCTGCTCGCGATAGCGCGCGAGAAACGCTTCGCGCGCGGCGCGATCCGCGACGTCGTCTCCCGAGGACACGAGCTCGTCCGTGCCCGGACCCAAAACGCGCTTCAATTCCTGTACATCCTGCTTTTCGAGCGCCGCGACGAGCGCCGCGATTGCTTCGTCCGGAGTGCTGAATGAGAGCGCGTCCTCGGTGGACGACTCGCGTCTCGTGCAGCCATACGTAAAGAGAATCGCGGCCAGGATACCGGTCACCGCGATGAAGTAAGCGCGCCGCTTCATGAGGTCGTCTCCGACACCAGAATCCTCTCGCAAAGGCCGCCAAGCCCGCAAAGGGGATTCTCTTGAGAGATCAATTGTCCTTAGAGATCAATTCTCCTTGGCGATCTTCGCGATCTCTGCGAGAGAGGCTCCTTGTCTGCGATCTGCTATCGCCGCCGCTCGCCGTCGCCGCGCTCGCCGCCGCCGCGCGACTCGTGCTCTCGGGCGCCCCCGCCGCCCCCGCCCGTGCTGGCGCGCCCACGCGCGCTCGCGGCGCGATCGAATGAGCCGCTTCCACTCTCATTCGCTCCGGCAAACGCATTGTCGTGCGATCGGGCGCCCGCGGTCGTCTGCGTGGGCCGCGAGACTGTTCCCGGATCGCGATTCTCGACGCGCGCAGCGCGCTCTTCGGGAGCGCGATTTTCCGTGTGCGCCGCATCGCCGTGACCGCGATCGACGCGCGCACTGCGGTCAGCCTGCAGATCGCGTCCTTGCGCCTGTGCGCCGGCTGGTTTCTCGCCCGCCCTCGCGCGTTCCGCGGCGTCCTGTCGTGCATCCTGTCGGGCAATCTCCTGATTCGGCCCTGCGCCCGTCGTATTGCGCGCGCCGGCATAGGTGGACTGGCCCTTCCAATCGTCAGCGCGACGCGCCGTTGCAGGCTGACCCGCGCGATTCGTCGTCCCCGCCTGCCGCGTCGGACCCAAGGGACTCTGGGCAGACCCGGCGCGCAGGTTCTGGTTGTGGTCGAAGCGGTTGAAATAGTCGTTCCTGTTGTTGTTGATGTTCACATTGACGTTGTTGCGAACGTTCACGTTGTTGTAGCTGTGTCGATAGTTCGCCGGCGGCGCGTACCCGTAAGCCGGCCGGAACGCAGGGCCGTAAGCGGGTCGGTAGACATACGCCGGCGGATAGAACGGTCGCGGTCCGTAGTACACGGCGCCGTGCCCCAGTTGGGATAGCAATAGTCGTCGTCGTCATCCAACGCGTTGGCGAGAATCAGGCCGGCGCCGAACGCGATTATTCCCGTCGCGACCGCGGCGCCGGTGCTGACGCCTTTCTCCTCTGTTGTGGTTGTTGTTGTCGCCGGGGCCGGTGCAGCTGCAGGAGCAGGCGGCGGCGTGTATGCCGCTTGCGGATCGTATTGCGGCACGTAGACGACTTTGGGATCCGCGGGCTTCACCTCGACGATGACTTTGTCGGCCTCGGTCTTCGTCTCCACCTTCTGTTCGGGCGTCGACTTGAGATTGCCGACCTCGGCGGCTTGTGTCCGCAATCTCTGCACCGCGTCCAGCACTCCCTTCTGATCCGACGTGAACGCAGAGCCGATCTGCCGCGTCCAGTCGATCTGTTGACACATCATGTCGACGACGGTTGGAAAGTGGACAAGCGCGCGCATGGCGGGGCCGAACCCCGCCTTCTCTGCGGCGGCGTCAAGCGCCTCGCCTTGCAGGTTCTGGTTCTGCAGCAGCCAGTTGCCGCCGTCGAGCACTTCCTGAGCGTTCACCGACGCGGCAAGGATCTGGGTCAGCAGCACATCCGGATAGAGCGCAATCGGCGCCAGTAATTCTTCCAGCGCATCCGGCGCCCATGACGCCTGCGTCACTGCCGGCGCGGGAACGGCGGGGGCGCGGCGGCGGGGTCAGTTGCCGCGGGCGGTGCGCCCGCCGGCGGCGCAGCAGTCGTCTCCTCTTTTTTCTGTCCGCAGCCCGCGATGACCATCACGCAGGCGAGCACTGCGGCGTACGAGCCGCGCGCGAGAAAATCCGGCACAAACTTCGGTGAGTCGCGCATGGCGTTCCCCGGCTCAGCAACGGGGACAGCCAGTGTGAAGCCGTCAAACGCCCCTGCGCCATACGGAGTGCGGGCAGTTGTTGAGGCCGTTTTCCCGAACGGACTTGTGTGCGCTCGCTGGTTATGCTCCGCGTCCCCTCGACGCGGGCGAGAGTAAGAGTAATGTCGCCCACACAAACATGAGGAGCCTGCGCAATGCGCCGTCGCACCGTCACCCTGGGGCTTGTCGTTCTGCCGCTGGCATTCTCGGGATGCGCCTCCACGGAATCGATGGCTGACCCGCTGATTGGCGGACTCACCAGCTCGCTCGGCGTCACAGAGAACCAGGCGATGGGCGGCGTGGGATCCATTCTCACGCTCGCGCAGGAGAAACTCGCCAAGGGCGAGTTCGACCAGATCGCAAAGGTCATTCCGGGCGCGAGCAAGTATCTCGACATGGCGAAGAGCCTCGGCGCCGTTACGGGACCGCTCGGCAACAGGTCTGGCCTCAACAGTGCGCTTACGCGGCTGGGCATTTCCCCCGCCACCTCTGCGAAGTTCGTCCCTGCGGTGACGGACTTTGTCGGGAAAGCCGGCGGCGCCGACGTAGCCAACATGCTGAGCAGCGTCCTGAAGTAGGCCACAGAACAGGGTCGGCGGCGCAGACGTATCCTGGGACGCGCGTCTGGAGCATGCGCGCGCCGGACGAGGGTTAACTGCACCTGATGCTGCCCCTTCCACGGATCGACTCCTGCGCGCGGGCGGCGCCAGATTTGTCTAACACGGGCGCGCGGCGTTCGTCGGTAACAAGCGCGCGCCTGGAGCAATTTGGCGACCCGATTGAATTGGAGACCGTGATGGCGCAATTCGACAAACGCATGGACGACGCGCTGGCGAAGATGAGCCAGACGACGAACTGCGCCGGACGAGAACGACTGATGCGCGACTGCAAAGAGGTGCAACCGCCGTGAACGGAACAGCTCTCTCTCTGTGGCGCCAGGGCGCAACCCGCGCAGCGATCGTCGACTTCGTCGCACGCGTCACGAGGACCGGCTCGCGCGATTACGTGCCGCCCGAATCACGCGTCGCTGTGTTCGACAACGACGGCACGTTGTGGTGCGAAAAACCTCTGCCGATTCAGGCGGACTTTCTGTTGCGCCATATCGGCGAACAGGCGGAACTGGATCCGTCGCTGCGCGACAAGCAGCCGTGGAAGGCGGTCTGGGAGAAAGATCACAAGTGGCTGAGCGACGTCATCATCAAGCACTACCGGGGCGACGACGGCGACTTGAGGGTGATGGGCGCGGCGCTCCTGCACGCGTATGAAGGCGAAACCACGGATTCGTACGCCGAGAAAGCGGACCACTTCCTGCACGAATCGCAAAACCCCGTGTTGAAGCGCCCGTATCTCAAGACCGCCTATGCGCCCATGGTGGAGCTGCTGCACTATCTCGCGGCAAACGGCTTTACCAGCTACATCGTCTCGGGCGGGTCGCGCGACTTCATGCGCCCGGTCACCGAAGAGCTGTATGGAATTCCGCCCGAGCGCGTCGTCGGCACGAGCGTCGCGCTTGAGTACAGAGTGGAGCACGGCGTCGGCAACGTCTATCACAAGGCCGCGCTCGACCTCTTCAACGACGGCCCCACGAAGGTCGTGCGGATCTGGAGCCGCGCGGGCTGCCGTCCCATCCTCGCGGCGGGCAATTCGAACGGCGATATCGAGATGCTCGAATTCACTGCGCACCCTTCGCGCCCCTCTCTGAGCGTGCTCGTGAATCACGACGACGATGCGCGCGATATCGCATACACGGCGGGCGCGGAGAAAGCGCTCGACACCGCGAAGAGAACCGGCTGGACGGTCGCCAGCGTCAGGAACGACTGGAACGCCGTCTTCGCCGACTGATGAGAATCCCTCTCCTGAAGGAGAGGGCCGCAGCGGGTGAGGTGCGTGCGCGAAGCGGCGCTTCGCAGCCCCCTCATCCCAAAGGGGCACGATCCCGGAGGAGAGCTTCATTCGTATGAAACGTCTGATTCGCGAGCCACTCGTGCATTTCTTCCTGCTGGGCGCCGCTCTGTTCGCCCTGTATGGCTGGCTGAATCGCGAGGGCTTCAACGCGCCCGACGAGATCGTCGTGTCGCGCGGCCAGGTGCGGAATCTGAGCGAGCAGTTCGGGCGCGTATGGCAGCGGGCGCCGACGCAGGAGGAGCTGCAGGGTCTGATCGACGGCTGGGTGCGCGAGGAAATCTTCTATCGCGAAGCTCTCGCCATGGGGCTCGATCGCGACGATCCGGTCGTGCGCCGGCGTATGACGCAGAAAGTCCAGTTCATCATCGACGGCGCAACGCCCGCGGCGCCGACTACGGAAGAACTGCAGCCTGGCTGGATGAGCACCCGGAGAAGTACGCCGTCGAGCCGACGTATTCATTGCGACAGATCTACTTCGATCCAGGGCGCCCGAAGAGCGATCTGGAGGTCGATCTTGCCGCCGCGCGCCGGGCGCTTGACCGCGGCCAGCCCGTGGCCGGCGACTCCGTCCATGCTGCCATCGACACTGACTGCGGCGAGCGCCTCCGAGGTCGTTCGAACCTTCGGCTCATACTTCGAGCGGGAGCTGAGGGGACTTGCAGGTCGGGAGTTGGCAAGGTCCGCTGCGCTCGGGGTTCGGCCTGCATTTCGTTGAGCTGACCGCGCGTACGGCTGGACGGAACGCCACGCTCGAGGAAGTTCACACTGCGGTCGAGCGCGATCTGCTGCACGCGCGCACGCAGGAAGCCAGTGCGGCTGCTTATGATCGGCTGCGCGCCAACTACGCCGTGCGAATCGAGGGTGGGGATCTCGCCGTCGCGGAGCCGACGGGTTGATCATGCGCAGAGGCACTTCAATCACGGCGCTCACGTTGCGCGGCGCCTTCGCGCTGCTCGTATTCGCCATCGCATGCAGCGCCCACGCGGATGTCTTCCGACCGGCGTATCTCGAGCTGCGCGAGGCCGGCGCGAATCGCTATGACGTGATGTGGAAGATTCCCGCTCAGGGCGACATGCGCCTTGCCGTCAACGTGCAGTTCCCTGACGGCGTCACACAGATCACGACGCCGCACGGTTTGTTCGTCGGCGACGCCTATGTGGAGCGATGGCAGATCGCGCGGCCCGGGGGTCTCGTCGGAGAGTCCGTTCGTATTGAAGGCATTGCCAGCGGTGTGACAGATGTGATCGTGCGGATCGAGCGGCAGGACGGCACGAGTCAGGTCGAGCGGGTGCTGCCGGACAATCCGCAGTTCACCGTCAAGGCGCCCGCCGGCACGGGCGAGGTCGCAAGGTCTTATCTCGTGCTTGGCGTCGAGCACATTCTCGGCGGCGTGGATCACCTGTTGTTCGTGCTGGCCCTGCTGCTGATCGTACGCGGCGGCAGGCGCATCGTCGCGACGGTCACTGCATTCACCGTCGCGCACAGCATCACGCTCGTCGCTGCGACGCTCGGCTGGGTGCATGTGCCGGGACCCCCCGTCGAAGCAATGATTGCGCTCAGCATCGTGTTCGTCGCCGCCGAGATCGTGCACGGTCTGCGCGGCAACCCGGGACTCACCGCGCGTGCGCCTTGGGTGGTCGCTTTCAGCTTCGGACTGTTGCACGGGTTCGGCTTCGCCGGCGCACTGGCCGAAGTCGGTCTGCCGCAGAAGGCAATCCCGGTTGCATTGTTCACGTTCAACGTGGGCGTCGAACTGGGTCAGCTGATCTTCGTTGGATTTGCGCTCGCTGCGCGCACCGTGATCGTCCGCCTGCCAGTACCGCAACGAACGTGGGCGCCGTATGCCCTCCCCTATGCCATTGGCGCCGTCGCGATGTTCTGGGTGATCGAGCGCGTGGGCGCGTTCTTCTGAACGTATTCGCTGGAGTCCGCTCGAGCCCCTGATGCTCTTGCCGTCGGTGACGACACACGGTCGATCGGGTAGTAGCCCCAGTGCAAGAAACCAGACCTATCTCAAAATTGCCGGACGAGGTTTGACGAGCACGGTCGGTTGGAAGTCGGAATATCTCTCGCCAAGACGCCAAGAGCGCAAAGGCTGGAAAAACGGGATTTGTGCTGCGGCTCTTCTCGCTTGGCGATCTTTGCGCCTTTGCGAGAGATCTTAAGCAGATGAACGGCGCCGGGTCGGGAGTATCAGGAATATGGACCTGTTGATGCTTTCCGATTCGTGAGAAGCGACATCGCTCAGTAATCCCGATACTCCCGACCCGGTAACTGATGACTCCGGACAGCGGCTCCCGGGATCGGGAACACCAATGCGGAGTATCGACGCTGGCGCCTGATTCGTGGTGTGGAGAGGTGCGAAGCAGATTGCCCCGCACCCGTATTGCCTCGCAAGTGCGGGCCTGCATGGCCAGTTCGGAGGACGGGCGCAGCAATGCATACCCGTTGCACGTATTGATCCCGGACCGCTTGGCGCGTGACCTTAGGGGACGTTCTCGGAGTCGATGTTCTGTCACACACGTGAGCGCGCGATGAAGTCCTGGCTGACAGTCATCACAGAGCACGTCGTTCTGATTATCGACGCGATGGCGCTCATCGTGATTGTCTTCGGCACGCTCGCCGCGTTCGTCGCTGCGATGAGAGCGATCTGGTCGCCGCCCGTGTCCGGCCACGAGCGACGCGCCGTGTGGTTGAACTATGCGCGCTGGCTCGTGGCGGGTCTCACATTCCAGCTTGCTGCCGACATCCTTGAATCGTCCATAGCGACCACCTGGGAGTCGGTGGGCCGGCTCGCCGCCATCGCGGTGATTCGCACGTTCCTCGACTACTTCCTCGAGCGCGACGTCGCTGAAGCTCGCGAACTGCAGCACGAGGACACGCTGGAACCTGCTGCACCGAAATGAGGAAAGCGTATGCAACGGCCGCCGTCAAACGCGCGATGGACGCTCGCCGTTGCGCTGTTTGTCGCAGGCACGGTCATCGCGGCGCCGCTGCCTTCATGGAACGACGGCGCGCCGAAGCAAGCCCTCGTCGAGTTCGTTGCGCGCGTCACGCGCGAAAGCAGCCCCGACTATGTGAAGCGGGTCGAGCGCATTGCGGTCTTCGACAACGATGGCACGCTGTGGGCCGAACAGCCGCTGTATTTTCAGTTCGCTTTCGCGCTCGATCGGATCCGGACGCTGGCGCCGGTCCATCCCGAATGGAAGAACGACGCAGCCCTTCAAGGCGGCGATCAAAGGCGACGCCGGCGCGCTTGCAAAGTCTGGCGAACGCGGCTTGCGGCAATACTTGCTGCCTCGCACGCCGGGATGACGACTGACGAGTTCGCTGACGGTCGTCGGTCGGACGAGTAAGAGCGAGAAATGAAGTAACCGCAGAGAACGCAAAGAGCACAAAAATGAACTGGGTCGACACTGCGATCTCTTACTCCTCTGACTGTGCTGTTATGCGTTCCATGCGCTCTTTGCGGTGACTCTTTTCCGAGATCGGGTGAATTGAGCTGAGGCAGCGGGATAGCGGTTCTTCCGCCTTGTCACATTTCCCTTATGCGCTCTATGCGTTCTTTGCGGTTACTCTTTGTCTGGTCCGGGGTCTTCGGAGCGGCCTCATGTCGACCTCAACGGCGAACGATCGTCTGAACTGCAGCGCAACGCGCCGCCAATGCAGGCGCCCATCCGGCATGGTCTTCGTCCCTGGCGGTACGTTCTGGATGGGATCCGATGACGCACTATCCCGAGGAAGCGCCGTCGCATCGCGTCAGCGTCGGCGCCTTCTGGATGGACAGCACGCCCATCACGAACAGGCAGTTCGCGGAATTCGTGCGCGCCACGGGCTACGTCACGTTCGCCGAGATTGCACCGGACGCCAAAGACTATCCCGGCGCGCTGCCAGAGATGCTCAAAGCCGGGCTCGCTCGTCTTCTCCCCGCCCGACCATGTCGTCGACCTGCGCGACTGGAGTCAGTGGTGGTCGTTCACGTTCGGCGCCTGGTGGCGAAGGCCGTACGGACCCAACACTTCGATCATCGACCGCGAAGATCATCCCGTCGTGCATGTCGCCTACCAGGACGTCGAGGCGTACGCGAAATGGGCAGGCAAAGAGCTGCCGATCGAAGCCGAATGGGAATTCGCCGCGCGCGGCGGACTGGATCGCGCGGAATTCGCCTGGGGCGACGAATTCACGCCGGCTGAGCAGCACATGGCGAATACGTGGCAAGGAGATTTTCCGCGCGAGAATCTGGTCGCCGACGGGTACCCGCGCACGTCTCCGGTCAAGACCTACCCTGCGAACGGTTATGGCCTCTACGACATGATCGGCAATGTGTGGGAGTGGACGACCGACTGGTTCTCCGCGAAACACACGCCTGACGCCGACAAGCCCTGCTGCATTCCGCACAACCCGCGCGGCGGCGGCGAGCAGGACAGCTACGACGCCTGCCAGCCGCAGATCAGGATTCCACGGAAGGTCCTGAAGGGCGGCTCGTTCCTGTGCGCGCCCAACTACTGCCGTCGCTACCGGCCCGCGGCGCGGCATGCGCAGCCGGTCGACACGTCCACCTGCCATGTCGGATTCCGATGCATCGTGCGATCACCGGCGCCGCAAGCATAGCGACCTCCTGATGTTCCTCCAGACTGCAGGCCGACCGATCGCGGCCCTTCTGTGTCTGCTCTGGTTGAGCAACGCCAGCGCCGCGGAGGAGCAGCCTAAAGTCGACGCGCCGCCGTCCATCGACGCCGCGCCGGTGATCATCGACGGCGTCGAACTGTTTCGCGTCTCCGGCGCCGCGTCCTACCCCAGCGCCCAGCGGGCTCAAGCCGTCCGCGAGCGCATCCTCGAGCTTGCTCGGGATCGGCGCGTCCCGGTGGACGCCATCGAGATCAAGCCGCGCGACAACCGCATCGACATCGTCGCAGGCGACCGGCATATCGTTGCGGTGGTTGAGCACGACGCCGAGTTCGAAGGCGCGCCGGCCTCGAGCGTTGCGGAGCTCCGCGTCGCTCAGATCCGGCAGGCGATCGAACGCTATCGCTTCGAACGACAACCCGATCAGCTGGCGCGATCTGCACTCATTGCGTTCCTCGCCACCGCCGCGACGGCGCTTGCGCTATTCCTGCTGCTCCGGGCATTCCGACGTCTTTTCGAATTGATCGAGCGACGTTATCGCAGTCGCGTGCATAGCGTCACGATTCAGGCATTTGAGGTCGTCCGTGCGGAGAACATCTGGCGCGCAGTCAACGGTTTCCTGAGCGGCTTGCGCCTGTTGCTCGTCGCTGCACTCATCTACTTCTATCTCGCCCTGACGCTGCGTCAATTTCCACAGACGCGCGGCTTCGCCGAACGACTTGTCGACCTCGTCGTTCAGCCCGTGAAAGAGATGAGCGCTGCGGTCTTGCAGTACATTCCCAAGCTCGTCTTTCTGCTCGTGCTCGTGTTCGTCGTACGTTACCTGCTCAAGCTCACGAACCTCTTCGCGCGCGCAGTCTCCGCGGGTCGAGTCCCGTTGCGCGGTTTCGATCCCGATTGGGCGCAACCCACCTACAACATCGTTCGGGTTCTCATCATCCTGCTCGCCATTGTGGTCGCCTATCCTTATCTCCCGGGCTCCGGCAGCGCCGCCTTCCAGGGGCTCTCGATCTTCGCCGGACTGATGCTTTCGCTCGGCGCGTCGTCCGCCATGGCGAGCCTCATCGCCGGATATACAGTGACCTATCGACGAGCCTTTCGGGTGGGCGATCGCATCACGGTCGGCGAGTTCACCGGTGATGTCACGGAAGTACGGCTTCTCGTCACGCATCTGCGCACGGCGAAGAACGAAGAGATCGTGGTGCCGAACTCCGTCGTCCTGCAAAGTCACATCGTCAACTACAGCAAGCTCGCGAAAAATCCCGGTCTGATTCTGCACACGACCGTCGGCATCGGCTATGAAACCCCCTGGCGACAGGTCGAAGCCATGCTGCTGCTCGCAGCGGAACGCACCGACGGCGTTCTCCAGGATCCACGCCCGTTCGTGCTGGAAAAATCCCTGGGCGACTTCGCCGTCACGTATGAGTTGAACGTCTATGTCGATGGCGCTCAGCACATACCGCAACGCTACGCCGCCCTTCATCGCAACATTCTCGATGTGTTCAACGAGCACGGCGTCCAGATCATGACGCCGGCGTACGAAGGCGACCCGGAGCAACCCAAGCTCGTGCCGAAAGAACAATGGTACTCCGCGCCGGCGATTGAGGCCGCCTCTGAGCAACGTCGCGACGTCGACCCCGCTGCAGGGCATGAGCGCGCAAAGCAATTCGGCAGTCGAACAGCTTGAGCCGCACGCCGGGAGGTAGCAGAGATGAACTCGCGCAACCTTGCAGCCCTGCGCTGCAGTGTGATCGGCCTCGCGTCGTTGCTGTCGGTTACCGCGCCGCTTGCGTCGGCGCAGACGCCGAAGCAAATCCAGGCTGCGCTTGATGCGGCCTACGTCGGTACAAGGACATCAAGGAGGGCGCCAACGCCGACTACATTCCGGCGCTCGCCAAGGTGGATCCAAATATCTACGGCATCGCGCTCGTGACCTCCGGCGGCAAGGTCTACACCGCCGGAGATGTGAAGTCTGAAGTGTCGATCCAGTCGATCTCCAAGGTCTTCACGATGGCGAAGGTCATGGAAGAACAGGGAACCGACGCGATCATGCAGCGCATCGGCGTCGAAGCGACGGGCATGCGTTTCAACTCGATCGTATCGATAGAGCTCGCGCAGCATGTGCGCGGTGGACCCGAGCTCAACCCGCTCGTCAATCCGGGCGCCATCACAGCAACCAGCATGGTGCAGGGCGAGACGCGGGACGCCGTGTGGGAGAAACTCCTGAGCTTTCACTCGGACTTCGCCGGGCGTCCGCTCACCATCAACAAGGAAGTGTACGACTCCGAGGCTGCGACCAACCAGCGCAACCAGGCGATCGGCGCACTGATGTACGCGTACGGCTTCATCAAGGACAACCCGGCTCAGGCGACCGACATTTACACGGAGCAGTGCTCCATCAGCGTCACTGCGAAGGATCTTGCGGTGATGGCGGCGACGCTCGCGAACGCCGGCAAGAATCCGGTCTCCCGCAAGCAGGTCATGAAGCCGGAGAACGTGCCCGAAGTGCTCGCCGTCATGGCGACTGCCGGTCTCTACGATGACTCCGGCAAGTGGCTGTATCGCACTGGTCTGCCTGCGAAGAGCGGCGTCGGCGGAGGCATCATCGCAGTGTCGCCCGGCAAGTTCGGCATCGCGGTCGTGTCACCGCCGCTCGATGAGGCGGGCAACAGCGTGCGCGCGAAGAACGCGATCGCCGACATCTCGAATGCGCTCGCCGGCAACCCGTACGAGCCGGTGGTCGCCAAAGCCAAGATAGATCGCTGGCGGCGCGGCGAATCGTTCTCGACTTCGTCGCGTCCGGCGCCGATCGCTGGCCTTCTAATTACAACATCGCGAGAAAAGTGCGGATGACGATGGTGTTGAGCAGATCGATGAAGAATGCCCCGACGAGCGGCACGACGACGAACGCGACGTGCGACGCGCCGTGACGCTGAGTGACGCCGGTCATGTTCGCCATCGCAGTCGGCGTTCCGCCCAGCCCGAACCCGATGAAGCCCGCGCAGATAACCGCGGCGTCGTAGTTGCGGCCGAGCACGCGGAACATCACGACGAGCGCAAACATGACGATGAGCGCGAGCTGCAAACCGAGCAACGCGAAGAGCGGCCCGGCGAGGTCGGCGAGCGCCCAAAGCTGCAGGCTCATGAGTGACATCGCGAGAAATACGCCGAGCGACACTTCGGCGATCAGCGCCAGAGCAGCAGATGGCTCGGCCAGGGAATCTGCGGCGCCGCGCGAGGCAGCAGATTGGTGAGGAGAATGCCGGCGAAGAGGCAGGGTACGAACAGCGGCAGAGTGACGCCGACGGACGCGAGCCAGTCGTGAACGAGGATCCCGGCGCGGTGCACACGTGGATCGCCAGGATCGCGTGCAGGAATGAAAAGTAGTCAATGCCGGACTGGGCGTCGCCATAGTGAACGCCGACTTCGGGCGCATCGCCGATCACACCTTCGAGCCGGTAACGCTTCACAAGCAAGCGCGCCACTGGTCCGCCTGCAAGACTCGCAAGCACGAGTCCTGCAGTGGCGCAAGGATCCCGATCTCCAGCGCGTTATCGATGCCGCGCTCGGCGAACGCAGGCGCCCAGGCGACGGCGGTGCCGTGCCCGCCGAGCAGCGAGACGCTGCCGGCAAGCAGTCCCAGCTCCGGCGGACGACTCAGGATCGTCGCGACAGCGACGCCGAGGCCGTTCTGGAGCAACAGGAATACGGCTACAGACACGGTGAGCAGCACGAGCGGCCTGCCGCCCGCCTTCAGATCGCTGATGCGCGCATTCATCCCGATTGTCGTGAAGAAGTACACGAGAAGCGCGTCGCGCGCGGTGAGCTCGAAGCTGATCCGGTAACCGCTGGCGAGATAAAGCAGCCAGAACGCGGTCGCGAACAGCAGACCGCCGGTGACCGGCTCCGGGATGTTGTACTCGCGGAGCAGGCTGAAGCGGCGGTTGAGCGCCTTGCCGACGAAGAGCACGACGATGCCGGTGGTAACCGCGAGGAAGGAACGCAGAAACAGCACGCCGTCCGGTTGCAGTTCGATCATCTTTTTCGCCCTGCGCTGTATCGCTGGAACGGCCTCTGCGTCACGCCGGCAGGTCGGACGGGGATATGCCGAGACCCGATGACGGAGGGCCACGGCGAAGTCGCAGCGGCCGAATCACGCGCTTGCCGGCCATCGAAGCCCACAGCTGCGGTTCATTGCGTGCGGGTAGGCGGTTTGGTCGCCGCATCGACCTTCCAGACGTCGTCCGCATCACGACAGACGCTGTACGTAGCGCGGCTTTCCACGGCTTTGGCGTTGTTCGTGACGCGCAGTCGTTTGCACAGCCTGCCGTCCGGCGCCTTGAACGCCCCGAGCACCTCCAGCTGTCCGAAGTTCCCGGTCGCTGCGTTCTTCCATTCGCGTTTAGCGCCGCGGCTGTCGTCCGCCAGCACATCATCCGCCGCCGCCATCATCAGCTCAATGTCCTGCTCGGTGAAGAAGCTGATCGGCGAATTCTTCAGGAAACTCACATTCGCCGCCATGACATGGGACGCAAACAGAACGAGCGTCGCGAGCCCCAGCGCGCGCCGCTGATGAGTTGAACGCATAGCATCGCTCCGCACGAGGCCGTGTAACTCCTGGCAGGAAGAATACTCGATCAATCGTTGCCGCCTTCGAGCGACCCGTCGACGGAAGTCTGTCATCCTCGCGGGGCGCTCACGCGAACCGTGTCGAAGAGGCGGACCCCGGCCTGTCAGGCGCGTACCGATGGCCGCGCTTGCTCATGCGCGTCTTCCTTACGTCGATCGTCTTGCTCACTCCACCAACTCAACGTCCGGCAACTTCCATGTCCCGTCGACAACGACGCAGTCACGTCGCACGGGCGACTTGGAGGACGATCTCAACGTCCCCCTTGAAATCGTCGGGGAACTTCCACAGGCGCCGGGCTTTTAGTCACATGTTCAACAAGCGACTCTTCGTTGCAGGGAGTTTCACGATGATTAACAAAACTGCCAAAGCGTTCCTTATCGCTCTGGTTGCAGGCGGCGCAGGCGGCTGTACTTCGACACCTGCTGGCCCCGTAGTGGACGACAGCGTGATCACTGACAAGGTCAAGTCGGCGCTCTTGGCAGACCCCGTCACGAAAGGTCACCAGATCAACATCAACGTGGAGACCCATAACAGCGTCGTTCAGCTGTGCGGCTTCGTTGATAATGCCAAAGCGGGTAAACGTGCTGCTCAGGTAGCCCGCAGCGTTGAAGGCGTGAAGGATGTGAAGTCGCTGCTATAGCCCGCTGATTGTCTCCGCCAGCCCTCGATTAATTGCTCCGCCGCTTCGCGCTTGGCGTTGAGCGCTATACCTTGCTCCCAGCGCTTGATCAATCGTGGTCGCGGGAACAGCACGGTCCAGCGCGCGACGACTTCTTGCGCCATCCACGCGCCAGCTGCACTTCGATCGACATGGACGGCGCGGGAGCGACAGGTGAACACGAAGCTACGTCAATCGGCCTAGCCAGCATTTTTCACAGGGCGGCTTGGCGCGTGCGCAACTACAGTCCAGGTGGCGGCTCTCTTCAGCTGCGCAAAACGGCCGTCCTGCCGTTTCATCACTCAATCCATAATCACTGTTATGGCTATCGCTCCGGAGCGGCGCGATCCAAACCACATCATCCGCGATCCCGTAAGAATTGCGGGCTAGTCACTTGATCGTGTAACCGCGGCCTTCCATGCACGCGGCGGTCGCGCGATTGTAGGTCGTGAGTTTCTCCTGCTTCGCAGCTTCTGCGTCCGCCTTCGCCTGCTGTTCCGCCTGAGCGGCCTGCTCCTCCGCCTTCGATGCGTTCTTGCGCGACTGTCTTCCACCGGCGACCGTGCCCGCAACTGCACCGACCGCCGCCCCCTTGCCCGCATCGTCGTCCGCAACTTCTCCGATGACTGCTCCAGCCGCCGCACCCCGCGCCGCACCCTTCACGCGTTCACCTTTCGGCGCGTCGTCCGGCGCCGGCTGAGTCGTAGTCGGTTGCGCCGGGGCCGCCTCCACCGCAGCTGGATCAATCCCGGTCGATTGCTTCGCCCACGCCGCGCACTCGGTCGAATCCTTCTGCTGCTGCTCCGCCGACTGTCCTTTCGCGGGATACACGATCGGAGGCGGCGTTGCGTAGGCCGCGCCGACAGCGAGGCTAACGATCGGAAAAACTGCAGCAAGGCTCTTCGCCGTAGTCATAAGTCATGCTCCTGCCGCGCTGCGATTCATGAGCCTGGATTGCTCAAAGCAGCGGCGCCTGGGAATTCACTCGTATCCAGCGTGGATGCTCTGGCGAATTGTTCTCCGCTGCGCGCGACCGGCGCTATCCAAAAAACGCACGCGACCGCCGTGAGTCGTGAGTCGTGAGTCGAAAGACTGGCTATACCCTGGCTCAGCCTGCGTCCTCATTTCCTACCCTACAAGTCCGGATGGCGCCATCGGTTAGCTCGCGAGCCCGTTTCCGACTCACGACTCACGAATCACGACTCACACGAGCACGAGCACGAGACGTACGATCTGCGGCCACTTCATGACGGAATCATGACGGTGTCGGTCCATAGCGCTTGCGCAATCGCTTCCGAGATCATGCCCGCCACATGTGTAAAACGGGATCAGCCTGTAAGAATCGGCGCATGTTGCAACTGCAACCACCCCTCTCGTTGCATCGCAATCAAGAGTTCACGCGTCGCCTCGCCGGCCAATGCGCCAATCAAGGCTTGGATGCGCGGATCATCGGAGTACCATCGCGCGTGGCGATAGTCCTACAGATCCGACGCGACAGCTCGAGAACCACCGTCCGAACGAAAGGTGATGCTATGAAACGCACAACGATGGCTTTCAGCGTCGCTCTGACCACCCTGCTCGGCGTCTGCGCCGCCAATGCCGCCGACGAGGCGTCCGCGAGCGAGGCCGACGAGGGATTCTTGAGCGACTACACGAAGCTGCAGCCGGTCAAGGGAGACGAGTATGAGAAATCGTGGAGCGTTGCCGACGCGGAGACGCGTGCGGTCAAGTACAAGAGCATCATGATCGATCAGCCCGAGATCTTTATTTCCCCTGAGTCGAAGTACAAAGGCGCGAAGCCGGACGATCTCAAGATCCTCGCCGACGAGTTGCGCAACACGTTTCGTAAGGAAATTGAAATGTCCGGCAAGTACGCCGTGGTGGAGGCGCCCGGTCCAGACGTCCTGTACATGCGTGTAGCGATCAGCGACCTGATGATGCAAAAGAAGAAGCGACCCGTGCGCGCTTACATTCCGGTGGGCGCCGTCCTGTACGGCGCCAAAAAGCTGACGCAAGAGATGACCGAGAAGATGGATCTGACGAACGCGAAGCTCGAGAGCGAGGTGCTGGACAGCGTGACGAACGAGCCGCTCGGCGCTTATGTCGTGACCCGTCGCAGTGACAGCGAGTTGTCGTGGGATGAACTCACCGCGGCGTTCAGCGGCGCGGGCAAACGTATGGCTTGCCGACTCGAGAACGCGAGGGTCCCCGCGGAGCAACGGAAAAATTGCGCGGCGATCCCGATCACGGCGACCAAACCCGCTGACTGAGCGCGCAGGGTGGGCATGGCTGCACTGAACGCAGGCCAATGCCAGATCTCAGTCGCGAAAACCGCAGAGGACCGTGGTGTCTCGCTGTGCTAGCTTTGTTGGACAGGTCGCGCGTGCGGCGGTTGCGGTCGCATCTGCACCTTTGCTTGTGACGAAGCAGCTGGCGAGACGTCGGAATCGCCAGAGCCCAAAAGAATGTGTAAGGAGCAACCATGCTAACTGAAGCGTTCTCAGCGTCATTCACCAGGAGCAACGGTTTCAAAGGCATTGCGTTCTGGATGGCATTGGCCGTCTGCGGATCGGCGAGTGCGCAGACCAGTGACTGGCGCTGGAGCATCGCTCCGTATGTATGGGGCACTGATGTTTCCACCGACGTGACCTTTCCTTCCGGGCAGTCGGTCTCCGGAACGGTCAAATTCGACGACATTCTCGACGACCTCGA
The DNA here is from genome assembly GCA_963723505.1 of uncultured Gammaproteobacteria bacterium. GTDB lineage: Bacteria > Pseudomonadota > Gammaproteobacteria > Steroidobacterales > Steroidobacteraceae > Steroidobacter. The sequence goes on along the minus strand of CAVRQU010000001.1, from coordinate 117,110 downwards.
CTTCGCCGCGTTGCTGCATGCCGAAGGTCACCGCGGCAAGTGGGGCATGTTTGTCGATGCGACCTATCTCAGCATGAGCGATGAGCGCGACGCGCGAGCGGATTTCGACGGCCGCCGACGCCGAATTCGGCCTGTATGAGCTCGCCGCGGTGTACACGCCGGGCGGAGCAGAAGGGCCATTCGGTGTGTTCGCCGGTGCGCGCTATCGTGGATGTGACGCTGGATCTCGATTTTTCGCTACCGGCTCCTATCGGCGTCGTACGTCGCTCAGCGGGCAAGAGCCTCACGGATTTCATGGTCGGCGCTCGCTACGTGTTTTTATTCGGCGATCGCTGGGTGCTGAACGTGAGAGGAGATTACGGCGCTGGCGACAGCGAGGAAGACTGGAACGCAACTGCACAGCTCGGTTGGCGATTTGGCGGTGACCTCAGGAACGCGGTGCTGGTTGGTTGGCGTCACCTGGAGCTCGAACTCGAAGAGGACGGCAGACAGACCGATATCTCATTCGACGGCCCCCTCGTCGGCGTCTTGTTCGGGTGGTAGCGGGAAGCGCAGCGAGCGCTTCGTCGAGCGGCCCAGCCCGCTCCGTGAAGAACGATAGCGACTGCGCTGGCGCGGACAATTCACCGCGCCGTGCTCGCATTGAGGAATGAGCACAACGATGCGCATTCTGAAACTCGTCCTCAGAATCGTCGCGACGCTGTTGCTGGTGCTGCTGATCGCTGTGACCGCGGGCTGGGGCGTGCTCGCTGTCTACTATTCCGGTCCGCCGAGCGATGTCCTGCGGACGAGTCTCGCAGTACTGTTCGGTCTGCTGGGTCTCGCGACGCTCACCGGACTCGCGTTGCGGCGCTGGCGCCGACGCGCGCTCGGGATCTGGCTCGTCGTGTTCACGGGGCTGGTCGTGTGGTGGAGCAGCATCGCACCATCGAACGACCGCGACTGGAAACCCGAAGTCGCGGTGTTGCCATATGCCACTCTCGAAGGTGACCAGGTCACCGTCCACAACATCCGCAACTTCGATTACCGGAGCGAAACGGATTTCACGCCGCGCTACTACGACAAGACCTTCGATCTTCGCCAGCTCGACTCAGTGGACCTCATCGCGTCTTACTGGGCCGGGCCTGCAATTGCGCACATTTTCCTGAGCTTTGGATTCGGCGACGAACGATCATCTCGCCGTTTCCATCGAGCGGCGCGACGAACGCGGCGAGGGTTACTCGACCATCAAGGGACTCTTCAAACAGTTCGAACTTTTCTACGTCGTGGCGGACGAGCGCGACGTCATCCGGGTTCGCACCAACTATCGCCGCGACCCACCCGAGGACGTATATGTCTTTCGGCTGCAGGGTCCCACGCAGAACGCGCGGCGCGTGTTTCTCGAATACATGGACGAGATCAATTCGCTGAAGGAGCGACCCGAGTTCTACAACACGCTGACGACCAACTGCACCGGCAACATCTGGCTGCACTCGCGCGTCAATCCCGGGCGCGTGCCGTATTCCTGGAAGATCCTGCTCAGCGGTCACGTCCCGGAGTATCTGTATGGGCTCGGCAGGCTCGACGCCAGCCTGCCATTCCCCGAGCTCATGCGCCGCAGCCGAGTCAATGACGCAGCCCAGGCAGCGGATCAGGCGGCGGATTTCTCCCGACGAATTCGCGTCGGACTTCCGGGATCGGATAGACGCGTTTCAACCGAAGAATCCTGACATCGTGAGACGTGTCGGGAGCTGATCAAGGGGAACGAAACATGACACATGCCTTTCGACTCCTGCGAGTAGTCGGCGCGCACTTGCCGAATCGTCATTCGGCCGCTGGCGCTGGCTTCGCTGTTTGTCTTGCTCGCACCGGCCGCCCAGGCGGCCGATGACCCTGCAGCCGCCCGCGCGGCCGCGCATCGGCCTGGTGTTGGGCGGAGGAGGCGCGCGGGGCGCAGCCCACGTGGGCGTGCTGAAGGTACTGCAGGAATTGCGCATTCCGATTGACTACGTCGCCGGCACCAGCATGGGTTCCGTCGTCGGCGGACTCTATGCCTCCGGCATGAACGCGGACGAGATCGAACGGGAAATCCGCGCGATGGACTGGAATGACCTGTTTCTCGATGATCCTGCCCGCCAGGACCGAACCTTCCGCCGCAAGCGCGACGACGATCTCTATGCATTCAAGGCCAAGATCGGCGTCGGGGACGGAGAGATCAAGATTCCGCTGGCCTACATCCGGGGTCAGAAGTTCGACCTGATGCTCAATCGCCTGACTCTGCCCGTGGTTGGCATCGATGACTTCGACCGCTTGCCGATTCCCTATCGGGCCGTGGCGACTGATCTCGAGACTGGCAAGGAGGTCGTGCTGGCGAAGGGCAATCTGGCCAGGTCGATTCGCGCCAGTCTGGCCGTGCCGGCCGCGTTCGACCCGGTCGAGATCGATGGTCGCCTGCTCGTGGACGGGGGGCTGGCCAACAACGTGCCTGTGAGCGTCGCGCGCAGCATGGGCGCGGATGTGTTCATCGTCGTCGATGTGGGCAGCGGCCTGTACAAGCGCGACGAGATCCACAGCGCGCTGGATGTCACCGCACAGCTCGCCAACTTTCTTTTTACGCTCAATACCGAGCAGCAACTGGCGACTCTGGGACCGAGCGACGTGCTCATCCTCCCGCCGCTGGGCGACCTCAGCGGCGGCGATTTCGAACACGCGGCAGACGCCATTCCGATCGGCGAGAGCGCCGCGCGCGAGGCGAGCGACGCCTTGCGGCGCTACTCCGTCAGCGAGGACGAATACGCGCGCTACCTGGCAAGCCGCGACCGCGCAAGGTCCGGCGCGCCGCAGATTGATTTCGTGCGTATTGAGAACCGATCGCGGCTCGACGACGCAGTCATTGGCAAGCGCATTTCGGCGCGGACCGGCGAGCCGCTCGACGTCGAAACGCTCGAGCGGGACATCAGCACGGTCTATGGGCTCGATAACTTTCGAGTCGGTCCGCTACGACGTCGAGACCGAAGACGGCGCGACCGGCCTGGTCGTGCAAGCGCTGGAGAAGTATTGGGGACCGGGATACCTGCAGTTCGGGCTGAAATCCTCCAACAACCTCGGGGTGAGAGCGCGCTCAACCTCGGCGCCATCTTCACTCGCAGGGCCATCAACCCGCTCAACGGAGAGTGGCGTCTCGGCATGCAACTGGGCCAGGAGCCGGGGCTGTTCACGGAGATCCATCAGCCGCTCGATCCTCTCACTCGCTATTTCGTTTCCGGCAAGGCGGGCTATCAGAACGATGTCGTGAATGTCTTCGACGATGCCGGCAGGAAGCTCTCCGAAGTTCGCCTGTCCGGGCCTCGGCTGGAGCTCGGCGCGGGGCGCGAATTCGGCGCCTGGGGTGAGGGCAGGGTCGGGTATCGGTGGGGTGACGGGACCGGCGAGGTCATCACCGGCGCGCCCGCGCCCGATTTCGATATCGCGCAGGGTGAGGTGTTCATGAGGCTCGCCATCGACACGTTCGATAGTCTGTACTTTCCACGGAGCGGCCACTTCGGAGTGGCTCGAATGGCGCGCGGCACGCGAAGGGCTGGGCGCTGACGTCGACTACGATCAAGTCCTGCTCGGCTACGCGCACGCCCATTCCTGGGGACTCAATACCGTCATTGGCAGGCTCGCTGGTGGAACCACACTGGACGACGACGCACCGATCGAGGGCCTGTTTCCGCTCGGGGGCTTCCTGCGTCTTTCCGGATTCAACGAAGACGAACTGACCGGTCAGCACTTCGGGCTGGCTACAGTGGTCTACATGCGCCGTCTTCTCGACGCTGAGCTGGTTCGTTCGTTCGCCGGCGCCAGCCTCGAGCTGGGCAATGTGTGGCAGAACTCGGACGATGTCTCGGTCGAGAACACGATCTTTTCGGGAAGCGTGTTTCTGGGATTCGATACGCCGATCGGTCCGCTCTACCTGGGCTATGGGCTCGCTGAAACGGACGATCACAGCGCCTATATCTACCTCGGGCCGCGCTTCACTTTTTGAACCGCACTCGTGACCTTCAGGAAAAGTTGGAGAGCGCTCGCGATAAGTTCCTGCTCTGCTGGCCCATGTAGAAGCGCTCACACGTTGGGCGGCGCTGTTGCGCCAACCTGCCAACCGGCGCACCTTTCGTAAACTGAGTCCTGTTCGCCTTCTGGTGTGGTTGCTGGGAGAGTTGCATGACTGGTCGTTTCGCGGGTGCAATCGTTGCATTGCTGGTCGCGGGGCCGCTGGGCGCTGACGATCTGACGGGCGCAGATAGATTCCTCTGCTCTGCGGTTCAAGCGACGCAATGCAAGGTCAACGGAGAATGCGAAAGCGGTCCGCCGTGGAACTGGCAGTTCCCCCAGTTCCTCGAGATCAGTTTCAAGGAAGGCGTACTGCAGACCACTGCAGCCAGTGGTGAGAACCGTTCTACGCCCATCCTCAGCAAGGAGCGCACGGAAGGCCGGATCGTTTTACAGGGAATGCAGCTGGGGCGCGCATTCAGCATGGTCATCGGCGAACAGTCGGGTCACGCAGCCGTCGCCATTGCGGCGGAGGGAATGACTGTGACGGTGTTCGCCGCGTGCACGCCGCTGACTCGTCGCTGACGGTTCGCGTGCCGTCCGTCTGATGAATTGAACTTCGGGTGAGGGTGCTCACATGCGTAAATCCGTGGTTGCAATGACGCTGCTTGCCGCAGTGTCGGGTGGAACTCTCTGGGCTCAGCAGACGCAACAGCCCGTCGCTCAGCCGGCAAGCGGACAGAAGACGTTGGCCGCGACGCTGGGAGTGTATGTATTTCCGGCCGAGGGCCAGGCCGCGGACAAGCAATCAAAGGAGGAAGCGGAGTGCTATCAGTGGGGCGTGCAGAACACAGGCGTGGACCCGTTCGCGACGCAGAAGCAGGTCGAAGCGGCACAACAGCAGGCTGCGCAGCAGCAACAGCAGGTGCAGCAACAAACGCACGGCGCGGGCGCCAAGGGTGCGGTAAAGGGAGCTGCAGGGGGCGCGCTGATCGGCGAGGTCGCGAGCAACGATGCTGATGAGGGAGCGATGTACGGTGCGGCCGCCGGCGCTTTGATCGCACGGCGCAATGCGAAGAAAGCTCAGGCGCAAGCGCAGCAGCAGAGCCAGCAACAGGTTCAGCAGGCGCAAAGCCTGTCGAAGGAACAAACGGACGCGTTCCGCAAGGCGTTCAGCGTGTGCCTCGAAGCGAAAAAATACCTCGTCAAGTATTAGGTCAGGCTGATCAGCGGCTGCAAGTGTGCGGCAAGCACGACGCCAGGACAGCGCCGAAAGAGGAGCGACATGCTCGAAACCGTTGACGTTGCAAAAGTTGCGCGGACGACACGATCGGTAGTCCAGAAATGATCACGGTGTGGAAGGATTCGAATCTCGATCCGTCATCGCGCGCGATGTAATATGCCCGCGCGCTCGGGATCCCGATGCCGCGCTCGAGCGCGTACGATGCGAAGCGCTTCGGTGTTACACGCCTGCCCGGCGCCCGCATGATCACGTGGCGAGCTTACGCCTCGACCATCTCGTATACGCCGCACATAACCCGGGGGATTCCAGACCATGAAATTCTTGAGCGTGGTAGTGCTTGCAACCGCTATGAGCGTCGCTGGTGGAGCCCTCGCGCAGGGCAAGCCCGCCGACAACACGCAAGTTCTGTTGGAGAAGGTGCGGGCCGACAAGAAGCTCCTCGTCGCCACCAACATGAAGCTGACTGAAGAGGAGGACAAGGGTTTCTGGCCGGTCTACGACGCCTACCAGAAGGATCTGCAACAGCTCAATGGCCGACTCGACAAGACGATCAAAGCGTACGCCGACGCCTACAAGAAGGGTTCGATGTCCAACGAGACGGCGAAACAGCTGCTCGATGAGGTGCTCGCGATAGAGGAAGGCGAAGTCAAGCTGAAGCGCGCGTACGTGCCGAAGCTCGAGAAGGTGTTGCCGATGTCGAAGGTTGCTCGTTATCTGCAGATCGAAAACAAGATCCGGGCGGCCGTAAAGAACGAGTTGGCCGGCGGCATTCCCCTGGTGCAGTGATTCGAGCGTCTGCCGGCCAAATGTTTTCGTGCGCCAATCCGGAATCAGCATCAATTGGGGGTGGTCGCGTGAATCGTTCAATCTGGGCTGCGACCGTAGGCATCGCGCTTTGTGCAAGCGTCGCTGCTTACACGCTGGCGGCGTCGATGAATGGCGACTCGTCGGAAACTATGCGCCTCGCGCAGGCGCAACAGCCCGCCCCCCAGAGCCAACCCCCTCCGCCGCCCACGCCAGAGCAACGCGTAGCGATGCTCAAGCAGTGGCTGCAGGCGAGTCAGGCGCAACTGCGCACGTACGAATGGGTGGAAACCACCGTGATCACCAAGGGTGGAGAAGAGAAATCGCGCAAGCAGAACACGGTTTACTACGGCGCGGATGGGAAACTGCAGAAGGTGCCGGTTGCGGCCGGAGAGCAGGGCAAATCGGGCGGCCCGGGTAAATTGCTGCAGAAAGCTGGCGAAAAGAAAAAGGAGGAAATGGTGGAGTACATGGAGAAGGCGGCCACGCTCATGCACTCCTACGTGCCTCCCGATCCGAACCGCATCCAGCAGGCGGTCAATAACGGCAAGTTGTCGGTCACGCCTGGCCAGCGCGTGCGGCTCGACTTTCGCGACTACCTGAAGAGCGGCGATCTTCTCAGCGTCGAAATCGAAGCGCCTACCAATCGGCTGATTGGAATGGCCGTGTCCAGCTATCTCGACACGCCGAAGGACGAGGTTCGGATGAAGGTTGCGATGGGTGTGCTGCCCGACGGGACCCTGTATACGAGCCGGACTACGCTCGACGCAGTCGCCAAAGGCGTCGTCGTAGCCGTCGAGAACACAGGCCATCGCCACATGAGCAGATGATCCGGAGACAGATGATCCGGAAGCGGCCGGAGAACAGACATGGGCCAAGGGTGGAGAACGGCGTTCCTGATGCTCGCCGCTGCGCTATTGCTCCCAGCATGCGCCAAGGAACCCGCAACGGTGACGCGAGCGAAGCGGCAGCCGACCATGCCGAGCCTCCGCCGGAGGCGCACGCGTTGTTGATGGAGATGGCGACGTTTCTGGCGGGACTGGATGCGTTCAGCGCGAAGATCCATGGAGGGTACGATGTTGTGCAGGAGAGCGGACAAAAGATCGAGTTTCTGGAGACTCGGAACGTCACGCTGCAGCGACCCAACCGCTTGCGCATTGAAGAAACGAGCGCGGACGGGCGTGGCCAATCCGTGATGTTCGACGGCTCGAAGATGACGATATGGGACGGCGAGACAGGCGTCTACGCACAAGCCGATCAGCCGGGCTCCGTCGACGATGCAGTTGTCTACTTTGTGCGCGACCTGCAGATGCGGATGCCGCTCGCGCCATTGCTCACCACGCGCTTCCCGGCTGAACTCGAGCGCCGCCTGCAAACGGTCGACTACGTCGAGCTGACCGATGTGCTGGGTGAGCCGGCCCATCATATTGCGGGACGCACCAAAGCAATGGATTTCCAGGTCTGGATCGCAGACGGCGAGCGCCCGTTGCCGCTGCGAATCGTGTTGACGTATCCGGACGTGGGCCGGTCGCAATACTGGGCGCAGTTTTCGGATTGGAATCTGCGACCGCAGGTGAGCGACAAGACTTTCGCATTCGAGGCGCCGCGCGGTGCGCGCCAGATTGCGTTCGAGATACAGATCCCGACGTTGGCCGACGCCGCTCCGCCCGGCGATGCGGCGGCGAAGGAGGATGTGCCATGACTGCAAAACCCTGGATGAAGCCCGTGTCGCTCGTGGCGGCCGCGCTGTGGGTCCTGGTGCAATTTCAAGATATTGGCGCGCAGCGCCGTCCGAGCGGCTCAGCCGGCGCGTCCGCGCATAGCAGTGGTAGTTTCTCCCGTCAGGGCGCGGCCTCGAGCGGCAGCTTTTCCGGCGCCAGCGCCAGCGCCAGCGCGAAAAGTGGCTCCGCGGCGGCACAGAGCAGCGCCAGCGCCCGGCAGTCGCAACAGGCTACTGCGGCAAGTGCTCAGCAGTCGCGTCAGGCGGCGGCCTCGGGTGCTCAGCAGTCGCAACAGGCGGCGGCGAGTGCTCAGCAGTCGCGCCAGGCCGCGGCCTCGGGTGCTCAGCAGTCGCAACAGGCGGCGGCGGCGAGTGCTCAGCAGTCGCAACAGGCGGCGGCGGCGAGTGCTCAGCAGTCGCGTCAGGCCGCGGCCTCGGGCGCACAGAGCACCTCCTCCGCGAATCAGCAGGCGCGGCAGAGCACAGCGACGAGCACGACGTCCACCAACCAGCAGGCGCGGCAGAGTACGGCGACGAGCACGACGTCCGCCAATCAGCAGGCGCGGCAGAGCACGGCGACGAGCGCACAGAGCACCTCCTCCGCGAATCAGCAGACGCGTCAGCAGACCTCGTCGAGCAATCAACAGTCACGCCAGGCGACGTCCACTCAGAATGCGCAAACCTATTCAAACGCATATGCCTCGGGCGGAGGCGCTTACAACGCGGAGGCGGTTACTATCCGCCTCCGCCACCTCCTCCCTACGGTGGCTACTACTACCAGGACGATAATAATGACGAAGCGGCGGCGCTCGTCACTGGATTGGTTGTGGGCGCCGCGGCAGGCACCGCAGTCGCCTCGTCAAAGCAGCAGGCCGCCGCTCCGGCCCCTGCGCCCGCGCCGACCACCACCGTCGTTTACGCGCCGCCGCCGCCGCACCTGCACCATCGAACGCCTCGCTGCCGTGCACTCCGAATGTCGTCAACAAGAACGGCGTGACGTACTACCAGTGTGGACAGACGTATTACATGCAGGCGTATGGCAGTGGTGGGCCAATCTACATGCCGGTTCAGCCGCCCTGAATGCTGTGCCCGCGAGTGACCGCGGGCGCCGGGACAATCCGGCGCGGATTCACTAGACCCGGATGGCAGAGGCGGCGGCACGATGAATCCCACGCTTGTTGGCGCGATCGTGTTTGGATGTACGTTTGGAGGCGCACTTCTCGGGTTCTGGTTGCAGGCGAGAGCGAAACCTCATCTCGACGCCGAGTCCAGGGACACGGTGAAAACTGCCATTGGGCTGGTCGCGACGATGACCGCGCTGATTCTTGGCCTGATCACTGCTTCCGCCAAGAGTTCCTTTGATTCAGTTAGTCTGGCGGTAAAATCGAGCGCCACCGATGTCCTCACACTGGACCGCTTGCTTGCTCGCTACGGCCCTGAAACCCGCGAGCTGCGCGGGGCCTTCCAGCGCGCGGTCGCACGCCGGATCGACATGACCTGGCCGACGGGCTCGTCCCTGCCTGTGCAACTCGATCCGTCGAGACTTTCCTCAGATGTCGAAGGACTCGCGGAGCAAATTCGCGCTCTAACCCCGCGCGATGACTCCGAGCGGTCGCTTCAGGCCCGTGCACTGGACGTCGCCGAGAAGCTGCTGGAAGCCAGGTGGCTGGTGTCCGCCGGCAGTGATGAAGCATCAGTCCCCTTGTTGTTTCTCGTGGTCATGCTGTTCTGGCTGACGATCACGTTCGCAAGCTTCGGGTTGTTGGCTACGCGAAATGCGACAGTCGTTACGTTCCTCTTTGTCAGCGCCGTGTCTGTTGGCAGCGCCCTGTTTCTCATATTGGAGATGGATGGGCCGTTCGGCGGCTTGCTCAGGGTCTCCGCAGATCCGTTGCGTTTCGCACTCGCGCATCTCAATCAATAGCGGATAAATCGTTCCGAGATGGACGCATGAACACCAGCACTACGCAGTTTGCTTTGGTGTTCGGCGGACCATTCCGTCGACTGCTGAAGCGACATGCGCACGAGCGATGGCGGAGGCTTCGTGACGATCCGCGTCGGTGAAATCCGTGGTTTGAGAGAAAACAGGAGCGTGGGACGCGGCCTGTTGGTCCCCACGCATCTCTTGCTCACCAGCATTGCAATTTTGACAGCGACGCCCTCGCTCACACGAGCGGAGGATGTGATGGAGCCATCGCTGCGCGGCTCCGACCGAATCATCAGCCTCCCCTACGGGTTCTTCAACGAAAGCTTCGGCGCCGCGGCCGCGTATGTTTACGCGATCAACGGCTATCCCCAACCGCAATCCGCGCTGCTCGGCACCGTGATGGCCGGCACGACCGGTTCCGCCATGGGTTTTGTCATGGGCCAGGACATTCGGCTGTTCGGCATCGAGCGGTTGTCTTTCGATCCCATCCTCTCGGTCGGATACTTCGGCGACATCGAAGCCTACGTCGACGGCAACCCCAACTTTGCCGACGAACGCGCCGGCAGCAACGATTCGGATGCGGACGACTTCATCACGGGCAGCGGCTGGGACACCTACTTCCGCTTCCGCTTCAAGTACCTGCTGCCAATCGGCAGCGCGCGCGAACAGGTGACCCCCGCGTACCAGTTCAGCGAAGGCCTGCTGACTGATGGCGCGAGCGGCGGCGCCGCCTGGAACCCGTTGACGAGCGGCCAGACGTTTCTCGAGCTGCGACCGTTCTATCGGACGCAGAACATTGAAAACGACGACCTCGATGAGGAGCAGAGCACCAATGGACTTGAGTTCAGCGTGTTCTGGGACAATCGCGACTATCCGGGCAATCCATCCCGTGGAAATGCGGTGAGCCTGAGAGCCGCTCGCGATTGGGGATTCGCGGACAGCTCCGCGTCATGGACCAACTTCAGCGCCGAGTACGACCATTACTTCCCGCTCGGCGAGATCAAGGGCTTTCGCCAGAGCGTGCTCGCGGTCGACGTCTGGACATCCTATTCCCCCACGTGGGACGTTCAGCCCGACGGCGCTATCGAGCACCGGCCGCCTGCGTTCAGCGGCGCGAATCTGGGCGGCCTCCTTCGCATGAGAGCGTACCCTTCCCAGCGATTCAGCGACAAAGCGGCTGTGTATTACGCTGCCGAGCTGCGCATGATCCCTGAGTGGAACTTCTTCGACCGCTTCACCTCGGCTGCAGGAACGCATCGGCGTCGAATGGATGCAATTCGTGGGTTTCGGCGAGATCGGCCGCGTGGCGCCCACGTTCAACGTGCGAACTCTTCATGAAGACATGCAATGGGACGCCGGAGTTGGATTGCGCGTTTGGGCAAAGGGGTTGATCGGGCGGGTGGATGTCGCTTACTCCGACGAAGGCGCAGCAGTGCAGATGATGATCGGTCACCCGTTTCAGTTCTGATGAGCGTGTGTGGGACGCGGCGGCCGTGCGCGAGCTCGCCTGGTCTGTAGTCGAAGCCAGACCTTGTTATCTCGTCGCCAGACGGTCAGAGGATCACCCTCCAAACGAAAGGTGATGCAATGAAACGCACAACGAGGGCCTTCAGCGTCGCTCTGACGATCCTGCTCGGCGCCTGCGCCGGAAACCCCGCCGACGAGGGGTTCTTGAGCGACTACACGAAGCTGCAGCCGGTCAAGGGAGACCAGAGTGAAAAAACGTGGGCCATCGCCGACCTGGAGACGCGCGCGCTCAACTACAGGGCCGTCATGATCGATCAGCCCGAGATCTTTCTTTCCCCCGCGTCGAAGTACAGAGGCGCAAAGCCGGATGATCTCAAGATCCTCGCGGATGAGTTGCGCAACACGTTTCGTAAAGAGATTGAAATGTCCCGCAAATACGCGGTCGTGGACGAGCCCGATGCAGACGTTTTATACATGCGCGTGGCGATCAGCGACCTGATGCTGCAAAAGAAGAAGCGGCCGGCGCAAGCTTACATTCCGGCGGTCGCCGCCGTGGACGCAGCCGGAAAGACGCGGCTCAGCATCACCGAGAAGATTGACCTGACGCATGCGAAGATCGAGGCCGAGGTGCTGGACAGCATGACGAACGAGCCGCTCAGCGCGTATGTCCTGATTCCTCCCACTGACAACGATGTGTCGTGGGATGAACTCACCGCGGCGTTCAGCGGCGCAGGCAAACGTTTCGCTTGCCAACTCGAGAACGCGGGCGTCGCCAGGGAGCAACGGCAGGATTGCCAGGCGATCCCGCTCACGACCGAATCCGCCAAGTGAGCGCGCGGGGAGGAGTCATGGCTGCACTGACATTGTCTGGCCGCATTTGCCTGCTCTGGTTGACCGGCGCGTGCTCCTGGTTCGCCGCAGCGGCGCAAGCCGACGCCGATTCAGTGGCGACGGCCATCGGTGCAGAGCTCGATGCGTTGATGAGTCCGGACGTCACGACCATTCATGGCGCCCCCATCGCGCTGGGCGATCGTCTGCGCGATTTCTATTCACGTCGCGAGTTTCGTGCAGCCTGGACCACTGCTCAATCTCAAGGGCAGCTATTGAAGGCGCTCACTGATACTTACGACGACGGGCTCAACCCGGCCGACTATCACCTGCCGCTGCTGCAGGAGCTCTCGACGCAGGTTGCCGCGCCGGACGCAACCGATGCCTTGAAGGCTCAGTACGATATCCTGCTGACCGAAGCAGGACTGCGAGCCGCCTATCACCTTACCTTCGGTAAGGTGGATCCGGAATCCTTCGATGCGCAATGGAACTATGGCCGCACGCTCCCTCACACGGATGTCACGCAGGCCATCGAAAACGCCATCGCCTCCGATACTGTCTACGATCGACTGGCGGCGCTCAAACCCACACTTCCTCTATACGCCCTCTTGAAACGGGAGCTGGCGCGATATCGCGCCATCGAGAAAGAAGGCGGGTGGTCCCCGCTTCCGACGGGATCTGCGCTCAAGCCGGGCGCGAGCGATGAGCGCGTACCAGCACTGCGGGCGCGAATGGTTCGCGGCGGCGATCTTCTGGATGCGTCCGCAAGCGACTCGCTGCTGTACGATGCGCCGCTTGTTGCAGCAGTGAAGCAATTCCAGCAGCGCCTGGGGCTGGAACCTGACGGCGTGGTCGGCGCGGGAACCATTGCGGAATTGAACGTACCTGTCGCGGAGCGGATCACTCAACTGCGCGTCAACCTGGATCGGGGTCGGGTGCTGTTGCAGGATCTGCCGGAGCAGTTCGTGGTGGTGAACATCGCCGGCTACACGATCTATCTCGTTACCGGCCAGCAGGTCACATGGAACGCGCGCGTGCAGGTGGGCAAGACGTATCGGCGCACACCGCTTTTTCGCTCGGACATCTCGTACCTCGTCCTCAATCCGACGTGGACCGTCCCGCCGGGAATCATTGAGGCGGATATCCTGCCGGCTGCTCGACAGGACCCGCGGGCGATCACACGCAAGGGACTGCGGGTATTCGACGCTGCTGGACGCGAGTTGAATCCGGAAGCGATCGACTGGTCGCGATTCCGCAGCGGCAACATTCCTTACACGTTGCGCCAGGATCCCGGTCCGTCGAATGCGCTTGGCCGGATCAAGTTCATGTTCCCCAACCCGTATCTGGTGTACCTGCACGATACGCCTTCCCAATCCTTGTTCGAGCGCAGCGACCGAGCCTTCAGTTCCGGGTGTGTACGCGTGGAACGCGCATTGGAACTGGCGGGGCTCGTGCTGAATGACGCGGAGCGCTGGAATCAGGATGCGATCGCGCGAGTGGTGGCGTCCGGTGAGCCGCGGAACGTCACGCTGAAGACGAAAATTCCCGTGTTGCTCACGTACTGGACGGCGTGGGTCGATCCGCAGGGAGCGATCAATTTCCGCCGCGACATCTACGGTCAGGACGCTGAGTGGGCGCAGGGTTTGAACGCTCCATTCAAGATTCGCAAACGGCCGTTGTTTTCAGACGCATCCGCAAGATAGCGGCCGCGCGCCAGTCGGCGCACTTCGAGCGGCTCAATCAAGTGGCGCGTCCGGGCGCGAGACCTTGCGCCAAGCGCGCGGCGACTTGATTTTCTTCAAGGCGTGAGGTCGTCAGGGAACGCATCCTGACACTCTCGTCGGGTCGGCTTCGACTTGTAGAGTCAGGATGGGTTCGGGCTACGAGGGGGTGTGCGCCGATGGGAAAGCTGATGCGATGGATCCTGATCGCTGCGTCTTATCTCCTGGTAGCCGGGCTCGCCGCCATGGGAGGCGCGCAGGTGATGAGACAGTGGGCGCCAGGCTACTCCATGCCGACAAGAACAGAATTTCCGCGGCGGTTGACCGCGCAAGGCGGCGCCAACGATGAGTATCGCTTCTTCTACGCCACCACGCGACGGGCGACCTTCGACCTGCTCAGCGGCGTAGCTACGCAGCGTTCCGGCAGCCTTTCGCTCGGCTCATTCGACGCCAGAATCTCTGACGAGATCAGGGTGCAGCCGTCGGTCTGGGAGGATCCGGAATTTCTGGAAGTGTTACGCGCGCAAGCGCTCGCGCCAGGTTCGTTCTTCGGTCAGTTGAAGTCGGCGATGGAGCAATCATCTCATCGCTCGGTCCTGATCATCGTGTGGGGATGGAAGGAGCGATGGCGAACCGCGGCGGCCAAGACGGCGTACGTATCGTACCTGCTGGACATCGATACGCCCGTGGTCGTTTTCGATTGGCCCGCCAACCAGGGTGACGATGCTCGAGGCTACCTGGCGGCTCAACAGATGGCCGGGGCGAGTGGCGCGGATCTGGGACAGTTGCTGGAAAGCGTCATCGAGCGCGTCCGGCCCGAGAACCTGTGGCTAGTGGCCTTGAGCATGGGCGGCCAGGTCGTGAGCGACGGCTTCGAGTACATGTCCGGGCGACCGGCGTTGGGCGACGCCGAGAAAGAGATCGCCCATGTCGTGCTCGCCGCGCCGGATGTCGCGCAGGACGAGTTCGATGAGAAGTTCGCCGCGCAGATCAGGCAGCTGTCGAAACATCTCACGGTGTACGTGAGCTCCACCGATCAGGCGCTGCTTCTCAGTCAATGGATCAACCGTCGCTCCCGCGTGGGTCGGGTCGCCAAGGCTCAGCCCGACGGCGTCGACCAATCACAGTTTGAACTCGCTGACGAGCTTCTGGCGCTGAAGTCCGCGGGCAGCAAGGAGATCGAGGTGGTTGATGTCACGCCGATCAACCGCCACCGGAATCGACATCATTTCCTGACGGACGATGCGCAATTCCTCGATGAACTGTATCAGCGGCTCCTGCGGCCGAACGATCCGATCAGCCGCCGACTCTACCCCGCGCGCGCGAAGGCGGATGTTGTCGCCTGGATTCTGTGGGATGAATGAACCGAGCCTGCAACTGCGTCAGTTCTGTTTCGGCAGCGGCTGCACAGGTTTCGGTTTGGCGATTGAGGATTGTTGCACGTAGAAGGCGACGGCCGCTTCTTGCAGCGAAGTGCGCTCTTCATCGTGAACGACGGCGACGAGTAGATGGGCGCCGCGATGCACCTCCTTCAGTTCGAAATTTGTGGCCGTTGGAGCGACGTCATCGAGGCGACGGTCGTCGAGATAGAACACGACGCCGTGGCCCGGTCGCAGCGTTGGATCGAGTCGCAGACTCACCGGAACAACTCCGCCGATGTTCCACAAGGTCGCACCGTCGGCGGGTTGCACGATCGCGAACTCGGTGTACTTCTCCCTCGCTGCCGACGTAGTGGCTTGCGGTGGGCTGGCGGGCGTACTCGGCGAGGATTGAGGGGTATACGAAACAGCGCGATTGCTCGGGCCAATCTCGACCCGTTTGGCGCCTGGCGCCGATGTCTGTGAGTAGTGCGTGACGCCCCTGTCATCGACCCACGTCCACACTGTCGTGGCGGACACGTTCAACGTGAGAGACGCGAGCAGAAAAATCCATGCGCGCGCGGCGTACGAGCCAAGCGCCGCGGAGGTAGGAGGCTGTCCGCGATTCCTCGAGTGATCGTTCACCACGGGCACACCGGGCGAGTCAGGAATCCGATGTTCGATGGCATGGTGGGCGAGCGGGCGCCGAACGGCAACCTGCATATCCCGCTTCAACGTTCGAATCTGAGTCAATCTGCTGAAGCCTGCAATGGCCGGCGGCCGAGGGCTTGTGCGGGAGACGCGCCCCTTTGACCCGCGATGAGATGGCAACTGGCTGCACACACCTGGCTGCACAACGACGGCCAGATGCGATCCGCCCTCCCCTCGTCCGCGCACGCACAGCAAGCTCGCGTCGCACAGCATCGACGATCGCCGAAAGCGTCGGTCAACGATCGTTGAGCAGTCCCAGCATGCGCGCGCGAACTCCGTGCCGCGACGACCGCCACACGCGTCCTCTCGAGGATGTGTCGCTCGGTTTCCATTGACTCATGGCCGCAATTCAATATCAGCGGCGCACGCCCTTGCAAGAAGCGCCGGCAATTCTTACGTCCGACAATTTCTCGATGAAGTGCTCGCGATAGAGGAAGCCGAAGTCAAGCTGAAGCGCCCGTACGCGCCGAAGCTCGAGAAGGTGTTGCCGATGTCGAAGGTTGCGCGCTATCTGCAGATCGAAACTCGATGTACGGTGCGGTCGCCTGCGCTTTGATGACGCGGCGCGAGGAAAGCTCAGGCACAAGCGAAGCAGCAGAGGCCGCAGGTTAAGCAGGCGCAAAGCCTGTCGAAGGAACAAACGGACGCGTTCCGCAAGGCATTCAGCGCGTGCCTCGAAGCAAGAAATACCTCGTCAAATACTAAGGCAGCCTGGCATTCACTTGAGGCGATAATTGAAATCCGAACCTAGCCGGATTCACTCGCAAGCAGTCAGACGGCCCCGGAAATCCAAAGCCTCAGCGAGTCACTGAGGTAAGCATATGTGTGCAATTTTCGGCCGCCACAAATACGCATCTTTCAACCTGCGTCGACACACCGCGGGGCAATCCGGCGCGGATTCTCCGACCCGATGGCAATGGAGGCGGCACGATGAATCCGACGCTCGTTGGCGCAATCGTGTTTGCATTTACGTTTGGCGGCGCACTTCTCGGGTTCTGGTTGCAGGCGAGAGCGAAACCTCATCTCGACGCCGACTCCCGGAAAACGGTGGAACTTGCCATTGGGCTGGTCTCCACGATGACCGCGCTGATTCTTGGCCTGATCACTGCTTCCGCCAAGAGTTCCTTTGATGCGGTGAATGTGGCGGTAACATCGAGCGCCACCGACATCCTCGCACTTGACCGCTTGCTTGCTCGCTATGGCCCTGAAACCCGCGAGCTTCGCGGGGACTTGCAGCACGCGCTTGCACGCCGGATCGACATGACCTGGCCGCCGGACTCGTCCCGGCCTGTGCAACTCGATCCGTCGGAACTTTCCTCAGGTGTTGAAGGACTCGCGGAGCGAGTTCGCGCTCTGACCCCGCGCGATGACTCCCAGCGGTCGCTTCAGGCCCATGCGCTGAACATTGCCGAGAAAGTGCTGCAAGCCAGGTGGCTGGTGTTCGCCGGCAGCGAACCAACAGTCCCCGTGTTGTTTCTCGTGGTCCTGCTGTTCTGGCTGACGATCACGTTCGCAATCTTCGCGATGCTGGCTTCGCGAAATGCAACAGTCCTCACGGTCCTCTTCGTTTGCGCCGTGTCTGTTGGCAGCGCCCTGTTTCTCATCCTGGAGATGGATGGGCCGTTCGTCGGCTTGCTCAGGGTCTCCGCAGATCCGTTGCGCTTCGCACTCGAGCATCTCAACCAATAGCGGATAAATCGATCTGCGATGAACGCATGGACACGAGGACCCCGCGCGTACCAGTGTCTCCCGCATGAAGTGATCCGAATCGAGGAGAACCGAAGATGAAACTCGAGAAGCAGTCAGGAGCGAACATGTCCACAAGACTTGTTGTATCGACCCTTGCCGCGCTCGCACTTTGTGCCGGAGCACTCGCGCAAGACGCGCCTCCGCCTACCGACAGGAAAATCCAATTACTCGCCCTATCCGGAGCAGACCTTCCCGAACCGCGTGTTCTTCGGCGATACGCATCTGCACACCAGCTACTCGACCGACGCCGGCATGATCGGTAACCGTCTCGGGCCGGAGGAGGCGTATCGCTTTGCGCGCGGCGAGACGGTGAAATCCAGCACCGGACTGCCCGCGCGACTCAGTCGGCCGCTGGACTTCCTGGTCGTCGCGGATCACTCCGAAAACATGGGCCTCGCGCCCATGATCGCCGAGTCGAACCCGGAGCTGCTCAAGTCCGAGTTCGGCCGCAAGGTGCACGACCTGGTCAAGGCCGGCAAGGGCTTCGAGGCGTACGACGCCTGGGGTGCGGCGATGATCGCTCGCCAGGATCCGCTCAAGGGGATGCCAATGGCGCGCACGGCGTGGGAGCGCGTCACCGCTGCAGCGGAAAAATACAACGAACCGGGTCGCTTCACCGCGTTCATCGGCTATGAATGGACGTCGACGCCCGGCGGCAACAATCTGCATCGCAACGTCATCTTCCGCGACGCCAAGGACAAGGCCGATCAGGTCCTGCCGTTCTCGCAATACGACAGCGTCGATGTCGAGGACCTCTATAACTGGATGGCCGACTACGAGAAGAAGACCGGCGGCCGGCTGCTAGCCATCGCGCACAACGGCAATCTATCCAACGGGCTCATGTTCGACGACGTCACGCTCACGACCAGGAAGCCGCTCGACCGCGACTATGCGCTGCGGCGCTCGAAGTGGGAGCCGCTGTACGAAACGACCCAGTCGAAGGGCACGAGTGAAGCGCATCCGCAACTCTCACCGACCGACGAGTTCGCGAACTTCGAGATCTGGGACCGGGGAAGCTTCGGTCCGGCGCCGAAGACGAAAGACATGCTGCCCCGCGAGTACGCGCGCGAGGCATTGAAGCGCGGCCTCGCCTACGAAGCCAAGCTCGGCGTCAATCCGTTCAAATTCGGCATGATCGGCTCGACCGATTCCCACACCTCGCTCGCCACGGCCGAGGAGAACAATTTCTTCGGCAAGGCTGCCATGCTCGAGCCCTCCAGCGATCCGATCCGATTCGAGGAAGTCATTGCAGGGCGCACTGCACCGAAGGGCGCTCAGATGTACGCGCGGGAAGGAAGCGCCGCAGGCCTGGCTGCCGTCTGGGCGCGCGACAATACGCGCGAAGCGCTGTGGGACGCGATGGCGCGCAAGGAAGTCTTCGGGACCACCGGCACGCGAATGATCGTGCGCGTGTTCGGCGGCTTCGACTTTTCACAGAAGGATCTCGATCGCTCCGACTTTGCCGCGCACGGTTACGCGAACGGCGTGCCGATGGGCGGCGATCTCAAGACAGCAGCGGCCGGCAAAGCGCCAACGCTCCTGATTCGCGCGATTCGCGATCCGGACGGCGCCAACCTCGATCGCATCCAGGTGATCAAGGGCTGGCTGGATGCTGCCGGCAAACCCCAGGAGAAGATTTACGACGTGGCCTGGTCGGGCAATCGCAAGCCCGATGCAAAAGGCAAGCTGCCTGCGGTGGGCAACACCGTCAACGTCGCCGAGGCCACTTACGACAATTCGATCGGCTCGCCCACGCTGCAAACGTTCTGGAAAGATCCGAACTTCGATTCGAAGCAACGCGCCTTCTACTACGTCCGCGTTCTGGAGATCCCGACGCCGCGGTGGACGACCTACGACGCGAAGTTTTTCAAAGTGAAGCTGCCGACCGATGTACCCGCATCCATTCAGGAGCGCGCGTATACATCGCCGATCTGGTACACGCCGTAAGCTAATCGGAGCCCACGTCTCGAACGAAGCGCTGCGCAAGTGGGGGCGCGAGCCGCTCCTTCACTTGTTCGGCGGCACGTTCGCGCAGCGCTTGGGTGAGGCGCCATCACCCCTCTGATCGTGCGATGCGTGCCGCGACGTACCTGTAAATCATCGTCGCAACGAGGATCGCACCGACGAGCACAGGATGAGCTGTACGCCGCGCCAGAACGCGTGATCGACGAGCACACGAAAATCTCGAGATGCACCGGCAGTGAGACGCTCAACGCCGGCGCCGGAGGAATCGAGTTGCGCGACCAGCGCCTGAAGCTGTTGCGCGGCGACGGCGATCTCGCGAGCGGTGGCGGTGTATTCGGTGATATCGAACGGCCGTGACGCCGTTGCCTCAGACTCGGCGGCTGGCGCGGGGGCCGGCTTGTCGAAGCGGGCGACGAGCGAATCGAGCGAGCGGATCGTCGCGTTGATCGAGTCCGAGGTCTGCCCGCCGGCATCGAGCGTGCCGCGCAGCTCCGTCAGCAACTGACGCATCTGCACCTGCTCGCTGTTGAGCGCGGCCATGAACTCATCGATCACTGCATGGCGCTCTTTCGCGATCACGTCCGGTAGCTCGCTCGCAAGTACGCCGGCCGCGGCGGCCGCCGCACTGATGCGATCCACGTTCTCGAGCATGTCCTTCGTCTCGGGCATGACCGCGAACTCGTAAGTGAGTAGCTCCACCTGCATATCGAGCAGGTTGGGCATGCGTTGGAAGTAATAGATCGTGCGCTCGGCAAGCTGACGCGTCTGCGCGATCTCCTGCACGGCCGGATCCAGATTGGCGAGCGGATCGAGGCCTAACAGCGCGAACAGGCTGCCACCGCCAGACTGGCTCCTTGGACGCTGGATCGACATGGCGAAGTCTCGAAAATGAATGTGGCTGACGGCGCGCACCTGTGGATGTTCGGCGCGCCAATCGTCGATGACCTTGTGCAACTGGTCGATCTGATCGGGCGTAAGCTCGCCATCGAGCAGCGTCCAGGCTTGCGGCTCGAGCGCGCGGTGCACGTCACGCAGTAGCGCCGCGCGCTGCCCGTACAGTTCGTTCACCCAGTGGTCTTCGAGCACCATGCGGCTCAACGTCGCGAGCACGACCATGTCGAGCGAGTTCGTGATCGGATTCGGGCCGGTGGCAATCGTGTAGGCCGCAGTGGCCTGCGATAGCTGCCAGACCTGCGCGGCAAGGCGCTCTTCGGGAGTGCGCGCATGGTCCTCGAAATTCTCGGTCGGCTCATTCACGCGCCCCGCGTACTCATCTGCGAAGCGCATGACCTTCAGTTGTAATTCCTGCAGCTCGATCGCGCGTTGCTGCGCCGCCCTTTGAGAGGGCAACAGATCGTCGACACGAGGCGGCAAGCACAGCCCCGAGCAGCACGACGATCAAGAGCAGGCGGGCACGGTGCTTCATGCTGGCAGCCAGATCCGCCGCGATGCAGTTCTTGCGCGGCGGTGTTACCGATATTCCACAGCGATTCGTGAGCGTAAACAAGTAGCGGGGCGCCCTCATCGGCCCGAAGCTCGGATTGCGCTGCGCGGTCGTGGGCTGCCAATACGCATCGCGCGCTCAGCTGCACCGGCAGCGCGTGGCTGATAATGCTATAGGTGAGCGTGCTGTTGATGGTATCGAGATTGTGGTTGACGTCCTCGACGCGATGACCGTGTCCATGCCGCTGTGGCTCTCCTCGACGATCACTGCGTCGGGCGCGCGTTCTCGCGCTCCTCCGTTTCGCGGTGCATTTTCACGACGGCAGCATCGGCCATCACAACGTTCCATCCGAAGAACGTCCCATAAACATGGCCTTGATCTGAACCGGCTTCACTCCTGCACCGAGGCCTGAGCCCGTGCCTTCGATTCGAAATGACTGTTCATGGTGACGCAGTCCTCCGAGGGCCCGGATTGCGGCGATAGTCGCTGGGGCTGACCCCAGACTCTCGTCGGAAGGCGCGGGTAAAGTTCGCACCGTCCTTGTAGCCCAACTGGTACGCGATCTGAGTGATGGACTGCTCACCCGCCTCGAGCAGTACGCAGGCCTTCTCGTGCCGGATGCGCTTGGAGATTTCCAGAAAGCGGCTGCCCTCGCGGGCGAGGTGGCGGTCCAGCGTGCGCGACGACAGATTGAGCAAGCGCGCGAGCTCGGCCAGCGTCGGCACGCCTTCATGCGCCTCGCGCAACATCATCGTCACCCACTCGGTGACGCCACGCGCCTCTGCGGTCTTTCGCAGCAACTGCTCGCAGCGCGACTCAGCCATCTCCCGTGCGACCCGATCGGCCATCGGCAGGTGGTGCGACGCGACTTCGCTGTCGAGCACGAGCCGCGCGCCGGGAAGCTGTTCCGCTGCGAAATGGAAACGCGCCGGCTTCAGCTCGCGGTATGCGCGACCGTGGGCCGGCTGCTCGTATGAGACATAGATGTCGTACGCAGGCAGGCGCGCCTGCATCAGCGATTTCAGCTGCTCGTGCGCGCTGACCACGATCACCTCCAGCAGGAAGCGCAACGCTTCGGACGAGAGCTGCAGCGCCGGCTGGAAGTGCAGCTCGGACCTGGTTTGATCGCGGCGGTATTGCAGCTTGAACGTCGGAGTGATGAGCCGGTAATAGCGCGCGCATAGCTGCATCGCGGACTCCAGCGTCGGACTCGTCAGAAGTCCATAGCCCAGGATCTCGTGGCTGGAGAGCTTGATCTGGCGGCCGAGATCAAAGGCGATGTCGCCGCGCTTCACGACCGTTCGCATCTGCGCGAGCAGCGCTTCGAGCTGGCGGCAGCGTCAGCGTGGCGTCGGGTCTGCGGATCTGCGTGGGCGAGACCTTCGCTGCCCTGAGCATCGATTCGACATCGACGCCGCGCGCGTTCAGCAGATCGCACAGCAACGCGAAATAGCGCGCTGGCATGCGGGTTGAGGCGGACAGGCTTGGCAAGGGGCGCGGCCGGATTGGATCTGTGTGTCCGCCAATGACAACACATCGTCAGAAAATGACAAGTGGCGCGGCGGCGCGATCGCGATGATGCGGACCCCTCCGATCGATCCAGCCGCCGGAGTGGCCATGAAACTCGCTCGCTTCAATCCGGAAGAGCTGCTGGCCTTCCGCTGCACACAGCAGCTCGCCTACGACTGTGTCCGCGCCGTCGAGAAGCAGCTCGAGGCGGGTATGACCGAGCGTGACGTGTGCGCCCTGATGAAGGATGACCTTCGCGAAAGAGGCGTGACGCAGTTCTTCCACGAGCCATTCGCCTGGTTCGGCGACCGCACCGCGTTCCGCGGCTTCGGCCCCGATACCGACTTCCTGCCTTCCGACCGCAGGCTCGAGAAGGGCATGCCGGTGGTCCTCGACATCGCGCCGATCCGCGACGGCTACGCCGCCGACATCGGCTATTCGACGAGCTTCGGTCGCAATGCGGACGTGGAGGCGATGCAGCGGGCGCTGATGGAGTGCCGCGACTTCATCCTGCAGTCGGTGCGCGCACGCAAGCCATTCCGCCAGATCTATCGGGAGCTGGATGGCGTGATCACGCGCCACGGCTTCCTCAACGTCCACCGCATCTACCCGGAGCGCGTGCTCGCGCACCGCGTGTTTCGCTACGAGCGCTTCCCGGTGCAGCGGTTCCTGCAGCGCTTCCGCGTGATGGGATTCGGCCTGCCGAGCTATCTCTACATGCTCGGTCGGTCGTCGATCGCCAGGTCGTTCCCACGTCTGGTGGAGTCGCCGCTGTGGAACGACGGACCCGAATCGGATCACCCGCCGCCGCCGGGCCTGTGGGCCGTGGAGCCGCACATCGCGACCACCGACTACTCCGCCGGTGCGAAGTGGGAGGAGATTCTGGTCGTCACCGAAGACGATGCTTTCTGGCTGGATAACGACGTCCCGCACTGTGAGCTGGCGCGCAGCGAAAGGCTGGTGGCCCGCGACCGCCGCCGCGGTTTCTTCCACTGCGCGTGAGCGTCGCACTGAAACGGCATGAGCAGCGCCGCCGCACCTTTCGTTCCGCGCCTGAACCAGATTGCCCTGTCGGTCGTGGATCTGCGCCTGACCGAGCGCTGGTTCCGCGAAGGCCTGGGCTTTCTACCCGCCGGCGGCAGCCGGCTGGCGATGCGCACTCCGCTGGCCTCGCGCATCCAGGGCTTGCCCAAGGCCGCGTCGACCTGCTGGTGGCTGGTGGACCGCAACGAGGTGTTCCAGCTCGAGCTGTTCCAGTTCGAAAGGCCGCTGGCGAAGCTGATGCCCGCGAACTTTCGCCCTTGCGACATCGGCTACACGCGCATCGGCGTGTGGGTCGCCGATTTCGATGCGTCGTTGCGGCGGCTGGAGGCGCTCGGAACGCGCCCGCTGACGCCCGCGCTGGGCCAGCGCGGCGCACGACGCGCCTGCGTACGCAGCCCGGACGGTGTCTTCGTCGAGCTGATGGAGAGCGACCCGCTTCGCACGGAGTCTTCATCGACGCGCCGAGACTGCGGCGTGGCGGTTCGCTCGATCACGCTGTCGGTACCGGACCTGCAGCAGACCGCGAGCTTCATCGAACAGGGCATGGGATTGCGCGAAGCGGACGTGTCCCTGCATAGCCCCGAGCACGAGGCGCTGTGGGGGCTCGCTGGCGCACGCACGCAGAGCAAGATTTTCGTCGCCGGCGACGTGTTGGTGGAGGCGGTGCAGTACCTCAGTCCCGGAGGCCAGCCGCGGGCCGACGACTATCGCATCTCGGATCAGGGCATCCTCAACATCGCGTTCGGCGCACGCAGCAGGCGTGACTTCACCGAGGTGTATCGCCGCTGCGTCGCCGCCGGCGCGCGGCCCAATTGCCAGCCCATGCACATGGCGGGCGCGGGCGTCGTTTACGTCAACGACGCGCAGGGCTTCTCCTTCGAGCTTCTGTGGACGAAACCCGGACTCGCGGATCGGATGTGGGGCTTCGAGCCCATGCCGATCGCCAGGCGCCCGGCGCCGGACACGCAGACGATCGAACAGCGTGTGCGGATCGAGGCGTCCATCGAACGAACCTGGACGATCGTTTCGGACCACGAGCGCATGGCGTCCTGGGTCGGGTTCGATGACGTGACGATCACGCGCTCCGGCACACCGGATCGCAATGGCTACGGCGCCGTGCGGCAGATGAAAGGCCTTCCGGGCACGGTGCAGGAAGAGGTGCTCGCCTGGAATCCGCCCCATGGCTATCGCTACCGCGTGACGCAAGGCTCGCCTTTCGTCTGTCACCAGGGCGAAGTCCGTCTGCAGCCGGTGGGCCAGGCGACCGAGCTGGTCTGGACGATTCGCTTTCGACCCCGGCTTCCCGGCACGGGCGCGCTGCTGCGCAGGATTCTCGGCAGCGCGCTGCGCAAGGCGCTGCACGAGCGGTTGAAGCCGCTGGTCGAACGTGAAGGCGCCGCGGAGATTCGGCCGCTGAGCCGCGAGGCGGCTGCCTGACTTCCATGACGACCATCGCTGGCAAGATCTTTTACATCACCGGCGGCACTCGCGGCATCGGTCTGGCGGCGGCAAGGGCGCTGGCCGCACGCGGGGCGCATGTGCTGTTGCTGAGTCGCACGCCCGATGCCGATGCGCTCGCTCAAGTCGCCTCGGCGCGCGCCTCCGCCGACCAGCGCGTCGCGCAGCTTTGCGTAGATGTCGCCGATCGCGCCGCCGTCGCCTCCACCATCGCGCAGGCGCACGCGGAGTTCGGCGCGCCCGATGTCCTGATCCACGGCGCCGGCATCGGCAGCGCGCGTGAGTTCTCCGAGATGGAGTTCGAGGAGTTCGACCGCGTGATGCGCGTCAATCTCTACGGCAGCCGGCATATGGTCGAAGCCGTTCTGCCGGCGATGCTGCATCGAGGGAGCGGCAAGATCGTGCTCGTCGGCTCGATGGGCGGATATGTGCCGGTCTATGGCTACACCGCCTACGGGACTTCGAAGTTCGCAGTGGTCGGCTTCGCACAATGCCTGCGCTACGAGCTCAAGCCGCGCGGCGTCGACGTCGCCTGTTTCTGCCCGGGTGAAGTCGAGACTCCCGGCCTCGCTGACGAACGCCTGATCGTGCATCCGGCATCGCGTGCGCTGAAGAACATCGGCGGGACCATCGGCGCGGACGCGGCGGCGCGCGCACTGATCCGCGGCATCGAGCGGGATCGATTTCTGATCGTGCCATCGCTGCGTGTGCGCATCGTGCACTGGCTGTTCCGGCTGACGCCGCTGCCGCTGTGGAACGCGCTCACCGATGCGATCGTCGCCCGCGCGCTGCGAGCGGGAGTCATCCGCAGCAGCAAGATCACCGGCTAGTGAAAGAGGGAGTGATGTCGCTCGTCTACAGGAAGATGGTGTTGGGAAAATTCCGCATTCTTTGGGTATTGATCGCCGTCGCGGCGGCTGTGTTCGTCTGGAAGGGGCCGCAATGGCTGGCCTTTGAAAAAGGTGTGCGGGCTTATCTGTACGCCTATCCCCTGGTCATCGCGGACATGACGGAGCGTCTCATGACGGCGCCCTCTGCGATCGCCGCGCAAAAGCCGGGCGCCGCCCCGGTCAACCGGCTTGCGCACCTGCGGGACTACCCTGACAAGAATTTCACCGCTGTGGTGATCCCCAATGCCGATACCTTGTACAGCGTTGCCTGGCTCGACCTTTCCGGTGAACCGGTGTTGCTGCATACGCCCGACATGCAGGGACGCTGGGTGTTGTTCGGCGTGCTCGATGCCTGGTCGAATGCATTCGCGTCGCTGGGGACGCGCAACTATGGCTCCGCCGAAAGAACCTATGCGCTGGTCGGTCCCGGATGGACCGGCACGTTGCCCGACGGGGTCGTGCGCATCGACAGTCCGACGAAGACCGCCTGGCTGATCGGCCGCACCTACACCGCGGGCAGGAAAGACTTCGAGGCCGTGCACAGGGTGCAGGACCAGTATTCGCTGGCGCCCCTGTCGCAATTCGGCAAGCCCGATGCCGCGCCGTCCCTGGTGGGCACGGCGGACCCGACGTTGGACATCGAGACGCCTGCGCCCGAGCAAGTGGCGGCACTCGGCGCGGCCGAGTACTTCGGCCGTCTGGCGCAGTTGATGAAAGACAATCCGCCGGCGCCGGCCGATGCCCCGATGGTGGAGACCCTGGCTTCGTTGGGCATCGAAGCCGGCAAGCCTTTCGACTTTGAGGCCTTGAGCAAGGCCGAACGCCGCGGGCTCGAAGACGCCATCTGGTTCGTCAAGGCGCTGTTCAATGAGCGCATTCCAGGTTCGCAGGGAGAACTGGAAATGGGTCCGGTCTCACGCGCATTTGTCAAAGGCCTCACCCAACTGACGGACATGGTGAAGTTGAACGTGCAACACCGCTGGCGGATTCCGTTGAATCTCGGCGTCTACGGCACCGACTATCCGCTCCGGGCCCTCGTGACGCTGATGGGGTATGGCGCAAACGTGCCGGCCGATGCCGTCTATCCGATGGCATGGTTCGATGCCGACGGACAGAAGCTGAACGGCGCCAACCGCTACGTGCTGCACTTCGACAAGGCCAACATGCCGCCGGTCGGGGTGTTCTGGTCCGTCACCCTGTATACCGACGAATTCTTCTACTTCACCAATCCGCTGAAGCGCTACGCACTCGGTGATCGCGACAGCCTCAAATTCAATGAGGACGGCTCGCTGGATATCTATGTGCAAAACGAGAAGCCGGACGCGGACAAGGAATCCAATTGGTTGCCGGCGCCGCCGGACGGATTCTGGCTGGTCATGCGGCTGTATCACCCGGCCCCGGCAGTGCTCAACAATGAATGGGTGCCCCCGTCCGTGAACCGCCTGGCGGCGAATTGAGCGGCAGGCCTCCATGCAAACCGAACAACGTCCCCATGTGCTGATTACCGGCGTATCCACCGGCATCGGCTTTGACGCCACCCGCTATCTGATCGCGCGCGGCTACCACGTCTTCGGCAGCGTGCGCAAGACAGGCCGACGCCGAGCGGCTGAGAAAGGAATTTCCCGCCCACTTCACGCCGCTGCTGTTCGACGTCACCGACGCGGCAGCGATCGCCGCAGCGGTCGAGCAGGTCAGGCAGCAGATCGGCAATCGCGGGCTCGCCGCGCTGGTCAACAACTCGGGCATCTCGGGAGCGGCGCCGCTGATGCATGTGCCGCTGGACGAGGTGCGCCGGATGTTCGAGGTCAATGTCTTCGGCCTGCTGCAGGTGACCCAGGCCTTTCTGCCGCTGCTCGGCGCGACGAAGAACTGCCCGCATGCGCCGGGGCGGGTGATCAACATCAGCTCGATCAGCGGTGGCCTGGTCTTCCCCTTCGTCGGTATCTATGGCGCGACCAAACACGCGGTCGAGGCGCTGACCGACGGCCTGCGCCGCGAGCTCGCCATCTCCGGCATCCAGGTGGTCGGCATCGAGCCGGGCGTCATCCGCACGCCGATGTGGGAGAAGGGCGACGATGCCGACACCCGCTTCGCCCACACCGCCTATGCATCGATGATGGCAAAGCTGCCCGGCATCACCGCCGAGACGGGCCGCAAGGGCGACCCGGTGGAAACGGTCAGCCGCGCCATCCATCGCGCGATCGCCGCGCCGCGCCCGAAGACGCGCTATCCGCTGACCTTCCTGTGGCGCCTGTCGCGCGTTCTCGGCGACCGTGCGCTCGACCGCCTGACCCGCTCGGCGATGGGCCTCTGAGCCGCCGACACCTGCGCAGGAGAACCCAATGAAGATGGAACCCGCATTCAACAGCCGCCGCATCGCGGTCAACGGCGTGACGCTCAACGTGATCGTCGAAGGCAAGGGGCCGGACGTGCTGCTCGTGCACGGCTTTCCCGATTGCCACGACGTCTGGCGCCACCAGATCCCGGCGCTGGTCGAGGCTGGCTACCGCGTGATCGCGCCCGACATGCGCGGCAGCGGTTTGTCGGACGCTCCGGCAGCGACGAGCGAGTACAAGCTGTCGCATATGGTGTCCGACCTTGCCGCCCTGCTCGACGCACTGCAGATCAGGAAAGTGCGCCTGGTCGGGCACGATCATGGCGCGATGATCGGCTTCCAGTTCTGCGAGAAGCATCCCGACCGCGTCGATCGCTACGTCGCCATGTCGAACGGCCACCCTGCGGCCTATGCGCGCGGGCCGATCGAGCAGAAGCTCAAGGGCTGGTACGTGCTGTTCTTCCAGATCCGCGGGTTATCGGACTGGGTCCTGCGTGCCGGCGACTGGTGGTTCTTGCGAATGCTCTCCGGCTTTCCCGAAGAAGTACCGAACTGGATTCAGCAACTGCAGCAGCCCGGCCGCCTGACGGCGAGGCTGAACATCTACCGCGCGAATTTCCGGCTCATCCTGCCCAAGCTCCGGCCGAAAGTGTCGATGGTGTCGGTTCCAGTCATGGGAATCTTCAGCGACGGCGATCGCTTTCTCGCCGAAGCGCAGATGACCGGCACGCAGAAGTTTGTCGACGCGCCGTGGCGCTACGAGCGCATCGAGGGCGCCAACCACTGGCTGCAGCTTTCCGCGCCGGAGAAGGTCAACGCGCTGCTGCTCGACTATCTGCACTGAACGACAACAGCGTTCCTGTGATGAAAGGAGTACGCGTGTCGTCCATCAGGAACATCTGGCAGACGGACATACCGGAGACATCCGAGCGTCACCGCTGGCTGGCAGACGTCTTCCTGATTTCGTTCGCCGTCGTGGAGAAAACGGCTACTGCCTCTGCTGGACGAGCAACCCTGTCGCTCTGCTGGTGCGTCGTCAGAACATGAAGGACGCAAAGGCGATGGCGCCGCCGTAATCCCACTGCAGGCTGCCCTCGAAGCTCCCAGCATCATCAATATCGAAATTGAATCTGAAGGCGTTGTAGCCGACGCCGACTCCGAAGTGATTGGTCGGCTGCCACACGATCGACGCCTTGAGGTCGGCGAGACTGCCCGTATACGGATCGAACTCGATGTAGAAGTACTGCACCTGCGCGTTGACGTAGAAATTGTTCGACAAACGCCAGAGCCCCCGCAAGCCCAGCACGGGCAACGGCGCCCCCGTGTTTGCATCCTCGCTCGCCTGGCGTGACGCGGTGCCGCCCTGCGCGCTGAGCGTCGCTGAAGTTTTCAATCCCATATCCATGTAATGCACGCCGATGCCGCCGGCCAGCTCATAGTTCTCCCTGCGCAAGAACGCGTATTCATACGAGACCTGGATGATCGCCACCTCTGAGCGCGCGGTCACCGAGGCGCCCAACTGGGTACGTCTCATCGCCGAAATTGATGTCGCGATCGATGGTGCGTGTACCGCTTCGGTTGTTCTCGAAGTACATGCCGCGGATCAGGTGCCGATCGTTGATCCGCCACAGCCCGTCGACGCGGAAGCGATCGAAGTCGCCGATGCCGAACGTCTCGTCGAAGTTGATCTCCGTGCCCACCTCCCCAGTTAGCTCGCCGTCGACGCGCACCTCCGTGTCCTGCGACATGAAAAACGTGCCGGCATCCACGATGAACCTTGCGTCAAGTGGATTGCGCTCCTCCGCGTTGCGCAACTCCGAGCGTCGCACAGGCGATTATGGCTACAACGATTTTGCGCATTGCGATCACCCGTCCCGCATGGATCCTGGCCGCGCCGCCTGCATCGCAGGCTGACTGCGCTGCGAAGCAACGGCGCCGCAGGAATCATGCGTCGGCTTGGACGGCAATACCCTAAGGGTAATGCGAAGTAACGGCGCCCCTTGCACTTACGCGCCGCGGCGGCTGAGGCGCCGTGAGGTTCGGGGGGTCAACGTTGTGCGTGCCCTTCCTACGTACTGCACGCCCGAAGCGATCGCCGCAACATGCGGCTTTCGGTCCATTCGGAGACGCTCGTGAGAACACAATCAACTTCGATGCTCATCCTCGGCGCGCTCTGTTCGCTGGCCGCCGGCGCCGCCCAGCCTGCCGAACCGGTCAAGGTCGAAAGAACCGAGACTGTCTCCGCCACGGTCGAGTCGATCGACCTGGACAAACGCCTCGTCGAATTGCGCAGCAGGCGATCGCAGCACGACGGTCCAGGTCTCGCCTGACGTTCGCAATCTTGCGCAGGTCAAAGTGGGCGACGAGGTCGTCGTTGAGTACTACCAGGGCCTTGCGGCCGAACTCAGGAAGAAAGGCGAAAGCCAGACCGTCGGCACAGTCGATGCGACCACGGGGACGGCGCGGATGCCCGAGGGGGGACAGCCCGGCGCGGCTGTCGGCAACATGGTCACAACGACGGTCGTGATCGAGGGTGTGGACCGCTCCACCAACTCGGTCACGTTCATAGGACCGTCCGGCATGACGCGCACCGTCGACGTCAAGGATCCGAAAGCTCAGAAGTTCATCGGCACGCTCAAGAAGGGTGACGAGGTCGAGCTCACGTACACCGAGGCGCTTGCGGTGACGGTTGAGCCGCAGAAGAAGAAATGATCAGTAATGGATGTTGAAAAAGGCTGTCCCTGCCGTTTTTCAACGTCGCTTGCGAAAAGCGTGGTTTTCGCGGCGCTCCCGAAATCAAGCACATAAGAATGTGCATGATTTCGCCGGGCCATCCGTGGCCCGGTTAGCCGGCGCGTTGAAAGAGTTTTTTCAACGGCCTTGCTCGCGCTGGCTGAGCGTCGCCACGCAAATTCTCGCTCCCGCAGAATATTCTCGGGAGCGGCGTGAGATCAGCGTTGCCGACCATCCGCATCGTCGGTGCTTGCCTCATCGCGGCCCTCTCAGCCGGCATTGGCCCATGCGCCGCCGCGCAGCAAACGGATACGCCCGCCAGGTCGAACATCTTGCTGGCGCCCTCCACGAGCACCGCGGAGCCGGCAAGCCCAATGAGCGGCATGCAGTTGATCGATGATCTCGACCGCCCCGCGGCCTCGCTGCCCGAAGCGCGGCGCGGCAACTGGGTCGTGGCGCCGATCCCGTTTCGCAACGAGCTTCTTGGGGCGGGACTGGTGCTCGGCGCGGGGTATCTATATGGAGCGCGCGATGCAAACCGCGAAGCACGTCATTCGGTAGCCGCTATCGGCGGCATGTACGCCGAACGCGGGAGTTGGGCTGCGGTCGGCGGGCATCGCGGTTACTGGGCGCGCGAGAAGTACCGAACGACGTTAGGCCTCGCAGAAGGTGAAATTCTCTACGACGTCGAGCTCGACATCGCAGGCCGCAGCGGTACGGTTTCCCTCACACAGGAGTTCTCCGGCGCGACGGTCGACGCCGCTGCGAAAGTCGGCGCGAGCGGATGGCTCGGCGCCGGCTTCGTCTACGGAACGACCGACATCGCGATTCGGCGTTCCGACATCGAAACCCCCGATGATTTTCCGCCGAGCTCGCGGATCGACCTGGCGAATCTGCGCCTGAGCGGCGAACTGGATGACCGCGACAACGATCTTTATCCCCATCGCGGTCGGTATGGGCGGATGCAGGCGTTGATTGCGCGCGAAGAGCTCGGCAGCGATGACGATTACGAGACGCTGGAACTTGAATGGAATAGCTACCGTGCACTCTCCGACGCGCATGTTCTGGCGTGGCGCATCGCAGGCGAGTTCGTGGGCGGAGATGCGCCCTTCTTTGCGATGGCCTGGTTCGGCTCCGGCGCAGACTTGCGCGGCTACACGCCCGGCCGCTACATCGGCGATTCCGTGATCGCCGCGCAAGCGGAGTGGCGCTGGCAGGCGACGACGCGATGGGGTTTCGTGGGTTTCGGCGGCGCCGGCAAAGTCTCCGGCGCCCTCGGCGACATCGACACCGATCAGTGGTTGCCCGCGGGCGGCGTCGGCGTGCGATTCCGGCTGACGAAGTCGCTCCCGCTCAATATGCGCGCGGACTTCGCATGGGGTCGCGATGACAGCACGTTCAACCTGGCCATCGGTGAAGCGTTCTGACGAGTCGTGGGAACTCGAGACTAGAGACTCGGGAGTCGGGATCGGGAGGGATCCAGTTCGGAACATGGTTTACACCGGAGTTTCGGTACATCGTTTACACGGGCAGCGGGATAAGTTGATTGGAGCGCGCATCCCATCGAGCCAGCAGGTGATGAGCGAAGTACATGGACCACAGACCATCGGCGACTTCTTCCAAGCCGAGGGTTTCGCGCACGAAGGCGAGTCCCACGTACAGGGTCTGATTGCGCCAGGAGATGTCTCCATTGATCGAGACTCGCCGCAGTTCAAAATGCCCGGGATAACTCGGCGGCGGCAAGCGTGTGGGGAAGCTGCGCGCACTGGGCTGGTAGAAGTCCGCGGGCACGCCATCATGGAGCGTCTCGTGAGGACGTTCGTAGTTGTACTCGCGATGAAATCGATTGAAGCGACGCTGCTGGGCAGGGAGATTGCTCGCCGGTGGGCGCGCGGTGTCGTCTTTCAGCGTGCGATGCATGCGTTCGTGGGCCGCATTATCTTGCGGACAACCGGCACGCGAGCGTTCAAGGCGGATGCCGAGCTTCAACCACTGCAGCGACAGCCGCGACAGCCCGCCCAGCCCGCGGCTGGCGAAGGGCGAGCCATTGTCAAAGTGCATGCGCAACGGCAACCCACGCGTCCTGAACAATATGCACATCGTGCGGCTCACCGGGGCGGCGCTCGGCTCGTACTGTGCCTGGCAGGCCAACAGATAACGGCTGGCGCTGTCCATGACGGTGAAGGGATAGCACCAGCGATGATCGCCGGTGCGAAATTGCCCTTTGAAGTCGATCGTCCACAGCTCATTGGGATGCTCGGCTCGGACGCGGTACCCGGCGTTGACTCGCGCCCGACGGCGGCGCGTGCGCGGCGGGATCAGCCCGTGCCGTTTGAGCAGGCGGTAGATAGCAGAGCGCGAGGGCGCCTCAGCGCGCGGATACAGGCGACGAAAGCGCCCCCGCAGCTTCTTCGGCCCCCAGCGCGGATGCGCACGCCGCTCACGAATAAACCAGCATTGCAACTCTTCGGCCATCGCCTGTGGACAGTGATGCGGCGCGCGCGAACGATCTTGAAGCCCCTGCGGGCCGCTCGTTTGAAAGCGTCCCACCCACTTGTAGCCGGTCGGTCGGCTGACGCCAGCCTGCAGACACAACTCGCTCATCTGGTACTTGCCGCTCAGATAGGCCGCAACGAATTTACGTCTTTCATCCATACGGGTGCTTTCATTCCAGGGCATGGCGAACCTCCTCGGTTCGCCAGCGTGAGCTCACCCGTGTAAACGATGTACCGGAACTGATGTGTAAATGATGTACCGAGACTGAACCGACTCGAGACTAGAGACTCGAGACTCGAGAATCGGGAGTCGGGAGTAAGACCAGAAACATCTGGTGCTGGTTTCAACATGCCGACAGGCAGTCAATTCTGGCTAGTAGCCAGTGGCCAGGAGCCAGCAGCTGTAGAGCAGCTGGCGGTTCAGAAGCCCCTTGTCAGAGTCAGGACGTGGAATCCCCAGCGGGCGAGATCCACGTACAAGCCGCGAGTGCACATCTCATCGCCGCTTCGTTCATACACGGCTTCGGTAAAGAGGTCGGTCATTCGCCAGGCGCCGCCCTTGAGGTCATCCCATGGGAGCAGCACCAGCCCTTGCGCCTGCGAATCGGAGAGATTCACGACGATCAGCCGGCGCTCTTCGGCGCTGCGCCAGCACCAGGCGACGAGGTTCTGGCAGCTCGCGTTATCCGGCCAACCCGTTCGCTCACACAACCGCCAGCGGCCATTGCGCAAACCTTCGGAGGAAGCGATCTTCAGAAGCGTGCGGTAGAACGCCTGAAGATCGGAATCTGCAGGTTCAGCGGGACGGCGGCCCAGAAACAGATCTGCGATGGAGTCCCACTCCGCTCGCGGCGTATTTGCGAACGTCACGGGCTTGTCATATTTGTCGCGCAACTCCTGCAGCCAGACCCAGGCGTTGATCTCATAGATCACGGGATGCTTCGACCAGGATTTCATTGGACGGCCTCGGTGATCGATTCAAGGGATCGAAGCGACTGTGTTCTTCCAGCGACCTCTGCACAGAGGCCGTCCGATGAGCTCATGAGATTTCCGGGCGCCGTTTTGCATCCCGCTGCATTGAACGCTCAGACGACTGTGCGCAACTTGCCTCGCGTTGAGACGAGCGCGCAACTTGTGAACACGTGGTTAGTACGGCGTGTGCACGCTGGAACCGATTCACTACATTAGAGGCACAGACAGAGTTATCTGCCTGCTCCAGTCGATTTGTAATCCAAGATAGGACATCTGCGCACAGAGATGTTCGCCGTCCGCATTCCGTCGACACGCCGAGGAGATCCGCCATGTCACCAGTGACAACCGTCGCAAAATCGAAGACTGGCGCCGCGGCCGGCCCGCTGAGCGCCGAGGAACTGCGCCGCATGCACGCATGGTGGCGCGCGTGCAACTATCTCGCCGTCGGGCATGATTTACCTGCGCGACAATCCGCTGCTGCGCGAGCCGCTGCACATCGAGCAGGTGAAGCATCGGCTGCTCGGGCATTGGGGCGCGAGCCCGGCGCTGTCGTTCGTCTGGGCGCATCTGAATCGCGTCATCAAGCGCGACGATCTGGACGTGATCTACATGGCCGGCCCCGGTCACGGCGCGCCGGGCGTGCTCGCGCCCGCCTACCTCGAAGGCACGTACTCCGAGGTCTATCCAGACAAGAGCGAAGACGCCGAGGGGATGCAGAAATTCTTCAAGCAGTTCTCGTTTCCCGGGTCACATCGGCAGCCACGTGACGCCGGAAACGCCGGGCTCGATCCACGAAGGCGGCGAGCTTGGCTACAGCTTGTCGCATGCCTACGGCGCCGCGCTCGACAACCCCGACCTGATCGTCGCGTGCGTCGTCGGCGACGGCGAAGCCGAAACCGGTCCGCTGGCGACGGCGTGGCACTCGAACAAGTTCATCAATCCGATTCGCGACGGCGCCGTGCTGCCGATTCTCAATCTGAACGGCTACAAGATCGCCAACCCGACGATCCTCGCGCGCATCAGTCACGAGGAGCTCGAAGTCCTTGTTCGTCGGCTACGGCTACACGCCGTATTTCGTCGAAGGCGACGATCCGACGGACATGCACCAGAAGATGGCCGCCACGCTCGATGAGGCGATCGGCATGATTCGCGGCGTCCAGCGCGCGGCGCGCGCCGAGCAAGAAGGCGGAGCGTCCGCGATGGCCGATGATCGTCCTGCGTTCACCCAAAGGCTGGACCGGCCCGAAGGAGATCAAGGGACACAAGGCGGAAGGCTCGTGGCGCTCGCATCAGGTGCCGTTCTCCGATGTGCGCGACGACCCCGAAGAGCCTGAAGCTGCTCGAAACCTGGCTGAAGAGCTACAAGCCGGAGGAGCTGTTCGACAAGAACGGCCGCTTGATCGAGGAGCTGCGCGAGCTGCCCCCACAGGGCACGCGCCGCATGAGCGCCAACCCGCATGCCAACGGCGGATTGCTGCGCAAGGACCTGAAGCTGCCGGATTTCCGCGACTACGCGGTGAAGGTGCCCGCAGCCGGCGCGATCCGGCACGAGAACACGAAGCCGCTCGGCGCGTTCCTGCGCGACATCATGCGCAACAACATGACGAACTTCCGCGTGTTCGGGCCGGACGAAACCGCGTCGAACCGGCTTGCAGGCGCTGTATGAAGTCTCGAAGAAAACCTGGATGGCCGACTTCCTGCCCGAGGACGACGACGGCGGCGAGCTCGCGCGCGACGGACGCGTGATGGAGATGCTCTCCGAGCACACGCTGCTCGGCTGGCTCGAAGGCTATCTGCTCTCAGGCCGGCACGGCTTCTTCCATACCTACGAAGCGTTCGCGCACGTCATCGATTCGATGTTCAACCAGCACGCGAAGTGGCTCGACATCTGCAAGAACCACGTGCCATGGCGCGCCTCGGTCGCCTCGCAGAACATTCTGCTGTCCTCGACCGTATGGCGTCAGGATCACAACGGCTTCTCGCATCAGGATCCCGGGTTCATCGATCTCGTGACCAACAAGAGCCCGTCGGTCACACGCATCTACCTGCCGCCCGACGCGAACACGCTGCTCGCGGTCGCCGACCAGTGCCTGCGCTCGACCGACTGCATCAACGTGATCGTCGCCGACAAGCAGAAGCACATGCAGTTCACGACGATCGACGAGGCGATCGTTCATTGCGAGAAAGGCATCGGCATCTGGAGCCGCGCCAGCAACGACGCGGGCGTCGAGCCGGACGTGGTGATGGCCTCGTGCGGCGATGTAGCGACGCTCGAGGCGCTCGCCGCGACCGCGATTCTTCGCGAGCGCCTGCCGGACCTGAAGGTGCGCTTCGTCAACGTCGTCGATCTCTACAAGATGCAGCCGGCGTCCGAACATCCGCATGGTCTGACGCGAGCGCGAGTTCGACGGGCTGTTCACGACGAACAAGCCGGTGATCTTCAACTTCCACGGCTATCCGTGGCTGATCCACAAGCTTGCGTACCGTCGCCACCACGAGAACCTGCACGTTCGCGGCTACAAGGAGAAGGGCAACATCAACACGCCGCTCGAGCTCGCGATCCTGAATCAGATCGATCGCTTCGATCTCGTGATCGACGTGATCGACCGCGTGCCGGGACTCGCGATGCGCGCGGCGCATCTGAAGGAAGAGATGCGCAACGCCATCATCGACAACCTGAACTACGCGCACACGCACGGTACCGACCGCGCGGAGATCACCGAGTGGGTGTGGCCGTACTGAGGCTGGGAAGCTCTGCGTAGCTCGACTACTGAAGCATCGCATGATGCAACCGGTTGAAGTACTACGGCGGACGCGCGATCTCAGAGTGGAAGAGCGCGGGCGACGCTCTCGATCCGGCAGAGGTTGGGTGAGCGAAGCGGAGCGCTTCGAATGCAGACAGCGTGAGTCGATGACCCAGGCAGCATGAGCGGTGAAGAACGCTCCGCGAACGCGAACGACGACGGTGAGTCTCGCCGATGAGGAAGGCGTCAGGCGCATTCTCATCGACACGCTGTTCGGCTTGTGGGCGACGGTCAACAACCTGACGCGGCTGCGCCCATCCAGGCGCGAGCGCTATCGCGTGACGGTGTTCGGCTCGGCGCGTACGCAGCCCGGACACTGGGTGTACCAGGAAGTCAAGCGCATGAGCGCGGCCCTGAGCGCGATGGGCTGCGACATCGTCACCGGCGGCGGGCCGGGGCTGATGCAGGCGGCCAACGAGGGCGCGCGGGAAGTCCACGGCCACGGAGCGCGTGCACAACATCGGCATCCGCGTGGAGCTGCCGTTCGAACAGGAGGCCAATCCGTTCGTCGATGAAGTCTTCGAACACCAGACGTTCTTCACGCGCCTGCATCACTTCGTGCTGATCTCCGACGCCTTCATCGTCGCGCCCGGGCGGCATCGGCACGGTGCTCGAATCGATGATGATCTGGCAGCTGCTGCAAGTGCGGCACCTGCACGACACGCCGCTGATCTTCGCCGGTCCCATGTGGAAAGGACTGGTGGACTGGGCGACGGCAGGCGATGCTGCGCCCGGGCTTCGAGCTCGCCTCCGCGCAAGACATGCAGATTCCCGCCTGCGTGGCCGACGCCGAAGAAGCGATCGCCATCGTGCGCGAGCACCACGCGCGCTGGCAGGCCGCCCAGGCGCAATCGGCCTGAATCAGCGATCGTCGAACTGATCAGCGAGAGGAGATCCAAGCCATGGCCACAACGCGACTCAGCGCCAAATCGACGCCGGCGGCAGAATCCGTTCGCACCGGGCTGACGGCCGACGTCGCTGCGCCGCGCCGTGCTCGACAACCTCGCGTACATGCAGGCGCGCTACCCCGAGTGTCGCGACGCCCCACGACTGGTACATGGCGCTCGCCTACAGCGTGCACGACCGCTTGCTCGCGCGCTGGGTCGAGACGCGCGAGCAGCTACACCGCTCGCGACGTGAAGGTCGCCTGCTATCTCTCCGCCGAGTTCCTGATCGGGCCGCAGCTCGGCAACAACCTGGTCAACCTCGGCATCGAGGCGCGCAGCGCGCGAGGCGATGCAGGCGCTCGGTCAGGATCTCGATGCGCTCGCCGAGCTCGAAGAGGAACCGGGCCTCGGCAACGGCGGCCTCGGCCGGCTGGCGGCGTGTTATCTCGATTCGCTTGCGACGCTTGCAGATGCCGGCCATCGGCTATGGCCTGCGCTACGAGTTCGGCATCTTCGATCAGGAGATCCGCGACGGCTGGCAGGTCGAAGTCACCGACAAGTGGCTGCAGCAGGGCAATCCGTGGGAGCTGGTGCACCCGGAGATCAGCTTCTATGTGAACTTCGGCGGCCACACCGAAACCTACACCGACGAGCAGGGCCGCGATCGCGTGCGCTGGCGGCCTGCGCGCGAGGTCAAGGGCGTCGCGTGCGACACGCCCGTGCTCGGCTATCGCGTCAACACCTGCAACACGCTGCGCCTGTGGAAGAGCGAAGCGGTCGAGTCGTTCGATTTCCAGGACTTCAACGTCGGCGACTACTACGGCGCGGTCCAGGAGAAGGTGATCTCCGAAACGCTCTCCAAGGTGCTCTATCCGAACGATGAGCCGGAGATCGGCAAGCGGCTGCGCCTCGCGCAGCAGTACTTCTTCGTCTCCTGCTCCTTGCAGGACATGCTGCGCCTGCTCGATATGAAGGGCGAGCCGATCGAGCACTTCGCGGACTTGTTCGCCGCGCAACTGAACGACACGCATCCGTCCATCGCGGTCGCGGAGCTGATGCGCCTGCTCGTCGATGAGCGTGCGTCTGCCCTGGGAGCAGGCATGGGACATTACGCAGCGAACGCTCGCCTACACCAACCACACGCTGTTGCCCGAGGCGCTCGAGACCTGGGGCCTGCCGCTGTTCCGCAGCCTGCTGCCGCGCCCGCTCGAGATCATCTACGAGATCAATCGCCGCTTTCTCGACGAGGTGCGGCAACGCTATCCCGGCGACGACGCGCGCGTCGCGCGGCTGTCGCTGATCGATGAAGCCGGCGACAAACGCGTGCGCATGGCGAACCTCGCCACGGTCGGCAGTCACGCGGTGAACGGCGTCGCCGCGCTGCACTCGACGCTGCTGCGCCAAACCGTGCTGCGCGACTTCGCGGAGCTCTGGCCGGAACGCTTCTGCAACGTCACGAACGGCGTGACGCCGCGTCGCTTCATGGTGTTGAGCAACCCGGGACTGACGCAGCTGCTCAACGACACGCGTGGGCGACGACTGGGTCACGGACCTGTCGCAGCTCAAAGCGCTCGAAGCGCGCGCCGATGACGCCGCGTTCCAGGAGGAATGGCGCCGGATCAAGCGGCTGAACAAGGAAGCGCTCGCGCAACGCATCCGCGAGCGCACCGGCATCGTCGTCGACCCCGCGGCGCTGTTCGACATCCAGGTGAAGCGCATCCACGAGTACAAGCGCCAACACCTGAACGTGCTGCACATCATCACGCTCTACCAGCGCCTGCGCGAGAATCCGCAGCTCGCGATCGCGCCGCGCTGTTTCATCTTCGGCGGCAAGGCGGCGCCCGGCTACCACATGGCCAAGCTGATCATCCGCCTGATCAACGGCGTCGCGGAGGTCGTCAACAACGATCCGCTGGTGAACGACAGGCTGAAGGTCGTGTTCTATCCGGACTTCAACGTGAAGAACGCGCACGCCGTCTACCCGGCCGCCGATCTGTCGGAACAGATCTCGACCGCCGGCAAGGAGGCTTCCGGCACCGGCAACATGAAGTTCGCGCTCAACGGCGCGCTGACCATCGGCACGCTCGACGGCGCGAACGTCGAGATTCGCGAAGAAGTCGGCGCGGAGAACTTCTTCCTGTTCGGCCACACGGCCGAGCAGGTCGAACGAGCTCAAAGCCGCGGCTACCGGCCGCGCGACTACTACGAGCGCGACGCGGAGCTGCGTGCGGTGCTCGACCTGATCGCGAGCGGCGCGTTCTCCGGCGGCGACGGCAACCTGTTCCGAGCCGCTGGTCGATCACCTGCTCGATCACGATACGTATCTGCTGCTTGCCGACTACCGCGCCTACGTCGACGCGCAGGGCGAAGTCGACCGCGCGTTCCGCGACACGGCGCGCTGGACGCGCATGTCGATCCTGAATACGGCGCGCGTCCGGCAAGTTCTCCTCCGATCGCTCGATGCGCGAGTACTGCGACGCGATCTGGAAGTCAAACCGGTGCCGATCCGACTTAGGAAGGCGATTCGTGAGTCGCGAGCCGTGAGTCGTGAATCATCGAAGAGCAGACGACCAGTCCGGCCTCCAGCCCTCGATCTGCCGTCTCAGCCAGGAAAGACCTGGCGCACCAGACATCGTCAAGCGGCCCCGAGATGAACACCGGGGAGACGGCCATTCCGATTGGAAAGAAATCAGCGCCTGGAACGATCCCGCGGATTTATGCCACGCGCGCGGGAACCCACGTGCCACCCGGCGCCAGTGCAGACGCGGGTGGCGTCAACTTCTCCATCTTACTCTCGCGATGCGAGCGGCCGCAGAGCTGCGTCTCTACGAAGCGCGCCGACAGCAAAGAACCGTTCCAGGTCATTTCACTCACGCCGGACGTCCATCGCACGTTCTTCTTCTGGCACGTGTATGTGGAAGATCTCTCCGCCAGGCACGTACTACACCTGGCGCGTGGCCGGCTGCGGGCGAGAGCATCGATGCGGCGATAGAGCTGCTCGATCCGTGGGCACGCGCGGTGAGCGATGCATGCTGGGACCGCCGCGCCACGATCGCGGGCCAGGCGCAACGGCAAGAGCTTGCGCGCGATCGTCACGCAGCGAGACGACGAGTCGGTCGGCCACGCCGCTCGTCGCTGCGCGACCCGAGCGACATCGTGATCTACGAGATGCATGTCGGCGGCTTCACGCGACACCCCTCTTCCGGCGTGCGTCATCCCGGAACCTTCGCCGGTCTGATCGAGAAGATCCCGTATCTCAAGGAACTCGGCGTCACGCATGTCGAGCTGCTGCCGGTGATGGCCTTCGACGAGCAGGACATCCCGCCGGGCGCCGTCGCGCGCGGCTTGAAGAACTACTGGGGCTACAGCACCTGCGGCTTCTATGCGCCGCATCCGCGCTATTGCATCGACGCGGCGCGAGCACCGCAAGAGTTCCGCGACTGCGTGCGCGCACTGCACGATGCCGGAATCGGCGTGCTGCTCGATGTCGTGTTCAATCACACCGCCGAAGGCGGCGACGACCGGGCCGACGATCAATTTCAAGGCGCTTGCGAACGACGTCTTCTACCATCACGAATCGTCCGACCCGCGTCGCTATCGCGACTTCACCGGTTGCGGCAACACCGTCAACTGCAATCATCCGTTGGTGACGAACTTCATTCTGCACTGCCTGGAATACTGGACCGAGTGCTTCGGCGTGGATGGCTTTCGCTTCGACCTTGCGAGCGTATTCACGCGCGGCGAGGACGGCGCGCCGCTCGCCAATCCTCCGCTCACGTGGGGCATCGAGTTGTCGCGCACCCTCGCGAAGCAGCCCGTTGATCGCCGAAGCCTGGGACGCGGCCGGCCTCTATCAAGTCGGAGCCTTTCCCGGCATGCGCTGGGCCGAATGGAACGGGCGCTATCGCGATGTGTTGCGTCGTTTCGTTCGCGGCGAGCCTGGGCTGGTCAGCGAAGTTGCCACGCGACTCGCCGGCTCCCACGACATGTATCGCCAGCGCTCACCGCTGCACAGCGTCAACTTCATCACCTGTCACGACGGCTTCACGCTGTACGACCTCGTGAGCTACAACGACAAGCACAACGAAGCCAACGGCGAGGACAACCGCGACGGCACGAACGACAACCTGTCGTGGAATTGCGGCGTCGAAGGCGACACCGACGATGCGGCAGTGCTCGCGCTGCGCCGACGCCAGGCGAAGAACTTCATGGCGATCCTGTTCCTGAGCCAGGGCGTGCCGATGATCCTTGCGGGCGACGAGGTGCTGCGCAGCCAGCGCGGCAACAACAACGCCTACTCTCAGGACAACGAGCTTTCGTGGTTCGACTGGCGCTTGATCGAAACCAATCGCGACATGCTGCGCTTCACGCGCGAGCTGATCGCGTTGCGCAAGCGCCATCCCAGCCTGCGCCGGCGACGCTTTCTCACCGGTCGTCCGGCGCCCGGACGCGACGCTGCCGGATATCACCTGGCATTCAGAGCGCCTGAATGAGCCGCCATGGCATGACGGCGACGCGCGGCTGCTCGCCTTCACGCTCGCCGGCGCAAGCGCGCAGGAGAAACCGCTGCACGTCATCCTCAATATGTGGTGGGAACCGCGCACGGTGGCTGTGCCTGCCGCTCCCCGGTTGCAGCGTGGCGACGCGCAATCGACACCGCGCTCGCCTTCACCGCACGACATCACGCCGCCTGAGCAACAGAGGCGTCGGCGTCAACGAACGCGTACGTCGCCCAGCCTCGCAGCGTCGTCGTGCTGGAGGCGCATTGAACGACTGGCTCAAAGGTGGCGTCTGCGCTCGCATGTCCGAGTGGAATTCCGACACGCGCTCGAGTCCGGAGTCAGAACCACCTCACCCGCGCGGACGCGCGACCTCTCCTTCAGGAGAGGTGAACATGGTGCGGGCGCGCGAGCGGCTGATGTGCATGGATGCACGAATGCCGAGCGCAGGTGTTGCACATGGATGTGCGAATGGCGCGGGGCGCAGGGATGCGCCGGAGCGGCGATGCGCGCGAGCGGCCCTTCAGGAGAGGTGAACATGGTGCGGGCGCGCGAGCGCTGTCAGCCCCTCCCTTGGGAGAGGGTTGGGGTGGGAGCTTCTGAGTGCAGACAGCGTGAGTTAGATGCACTAGCGCGTGCGATCTCGAAACACTCCCTCTCCCTGCGGGAGAGGGTCGGGGTGAGGGCCGCCTGCCGCCCCCGGAGGTCCCCTGCCAATGCATGCATATACATATATATGTGTGGATCCATGGGTGGGGGCAGGCTGAAGTTCGGCAAACGGTCGATTGGGCGGCGCCGCTGCAAGACGACTCGCATAAGGTGTGCGCAGGATCTTCCGGGATCGGACAGACGCTCCGTAGAAATCCGTACCGTGAACAGGATCGCGTCGCGGCTATAAAGACTCCCCTGCCGTAGCAACTGACAAGAAACAGCTAAACCTGTAGGAGACCCGTCATGAACAAGTTCTGCCTGCTGTCGATCGCTCTGCTGTCAGCTGCAACGGCGGGTGCGGCCGACGAATACAACGGCTCAGCGCCGATGGACTGCAAACCGCTGGCGGGTCACGACTGCCTTCCCACAGAAAGCGCCTGCAAACCCCTCAAAGAACAACCGGGCAAGGACCTGACGATGCATATCGACGTCCAGAAGATGTCGCTCAAGACGCCCTACAGAAACGACACGCTTCCCATCGAGGCTTTCAGCTTCAACACGAAATCGCTCGTGATGCAGGGCACGAGCCTCGAGTTCGTCTGGAGTGCGACCGTCCATCGCACGACCGGACGACTGACGGTCGCGATCGTGGATCGCGAGGGCGCTTACGTCATTTTTGGCCAGTGCGCGCTTGCGGGCGGCAAACCGCCGGCCAAGCCGCAGTCAAACTGAATTACCAGGGAAGACAGCGGTTAGCGGTTGGCGGTTGGCGGATAGTCAGATGGCCTCCGCGAAGCACGGATGCTGCACGAAGTCGGAATAAATTTCGACCTGGCGCAGATCCGCAGCACCGCGCGCCAGCTTCAGCAGTGGCTGGTATCAGGGCACGAACGAGAGGAACAGGAACGCCGCAAAGATCACGATATGCACGGCGCCCTGCATCATGTGCGTGCGCCCTGCGCCGAGAGTGACGGCGCTCACCAGAAAAGTGAGCGCCAGCATCACAAGGTCCCTGGGCTCCAAACCCAGGACCAGCGGCAGGTCGAACACGACCGCAGCCAGCACGACCACCGGAATCGTGAGCCCGATGCAAGCGAGCGCAGAGCCGATGGCGAGATTCATACTGGTCTGAAGGCGATCCGCGCGTGCGGCGCGCACGGCGGCTAACGCCTCCGGCAATAGAACCAGTAGTGCGATCACGATGCCAACCACGGCCCTGGGCGCACGCGCCGCGTCGACCGCGTGCTCGATCGTGGGCGAAAGCATCTTGGCCAGGCCCACGACCGCCACTATGGAGACGATGAGCAACCCAAAGCTCGCCTGTGCTTCGCGCACTGTCGGAGGCTCAGCGTGCACCGCGGGATCGGCGGCGCCTGTTATTGGA
This sequence comes from uncultured Gammaproteobacteria bacterium, assembly GCA_963723505.1. Classification (GTDB taxonomy): domain Bacteria; phylum Pseudomonadota; class Gammaproteobacteria; order Steroidobacterales; family Steroidobacteraceae; genus Steroidobacter. The sequence goes on along the minus strand of CAVRQU010000001.1, from coordinate 72,501 downwards.
ACGAAATACTCCCGATGCCGCACGGTTTGAATGAAGACGAAGATCGCCCAAAGCGCGGTCGCTGTCACCGCCACGAACGCGAGTTGCGGGCCGCTGTAGACGCCAGGCTTATCCAGCGTAAAGACAGGGAGCACGAGCGTAAGCGCGGACATTACGATCAGCGCAGCGAGCCCGGCGCCGGCGCCCTCCACGCGGAAACTTTGCTCGCGGTGCGCGAGACCGCCGACCAGGACGCAAAGACCCACGACGCCGTTGCAGATGATCATCACCGCCGCGTAAATCGTGTCGCGCGGCAGGACGGCCATATCGTCGCCGCCCGCGACCATCATCGACAGAATGAGCGAGGCCTCGATGACGGTCACGGCCACGGCGAGAACCAGTGTCCCGAGCGGCTCTCCGACGCGATACGCGATCACTTCGGCGTGGTGGACTGCGGCGATGACGGCTGCGATGAGCCCGATGCCGCACAGCACGGCAAGCAGCGTCCCCACGCCCGCTGCCAGCGCAACGACGAGCAGAGAGAACGACAACGCCGGTATGAGCCACGTCCAGACGGGCATGCTCGGTTTCATTCAGAAGATTGGATATCGTGAAGAGTCCGCTTGCTCGCAAGGAAGCGAACTGCATGTGGCGCCCCGCTCAATCTCCGATGGATTGACGCCTCGGACCAGTGCGCGCTCGAACCCATGCGTGATAGGAGCGCTTCGCGTGGAACCTGGTTGCGGCACGTCGCTGTCATGGGCGCCCGAGCGATGACGGAGCGCCGCCAACTACCAGCAAACCTGCCGCTGCGCTGCGCAGCCGAGCGACGCCTCGCGCGCCCAAAGAACTGAACGCATCGCCTGACTAGCGCCTGGTTTGTCGCTTGTGCTGAACGGCGATCGATCGGTCTGGCTAACCGCCTGCTACCGCGTCAGTCATTGCAGAGAAGCGTTATCTTGCGGCCGGCCAAATCGGCCTCTTGCGACGTCGTCGCGTCCACCAGTTGCTGCTTGGCGGTCGCACACTCGTCCGCGTCCTTGCGGGCATCGCCGGCCACTGCCTTCACGGCCTCTTGGTTCGCCTTGTCGCAGTAGGCGGCGGACACTCTCCGAACGTTGGCTGTGTCGCCGGCCTTCTCCACGGCGACGCAGTCGCCCGAGCGAATCTCGCGCTGGTCGCTTACGACCTGGATGACGCCGGCGGCGCCCGCGTCAATGTCGTACAGCATGCCCTTCTGGCTTCCCTGGGCGGCGCCGGCGACCGCGCCGGTCGCCGCCGCCCCGACGATGGCATTGCGCGCTTTCTTGCTCGACGACTTTCCAGACGCAGACGCAAGACCGAGTGCGCCGCCCACCATTGCCCCCTTCGGCACAGCGCCGGATTGCAGGTCCACCTCCCGGGCGCCGGTGACCTTGCCGTACTGGATCGTGACGCTCTGTCCGGCTTTCTGCGCCGAAGCCAGATCCGCACTCAAACTGAGCAACGCTGCCAGCATCGCCGCGATGTAATTCGACGTTTGCATTTCACGTCTCCGTAGAAGGGAGTTCAGCGGTCCGGCGCGGCACCCTTCGCGCCGCGGTGATTAGATTCCAAGCCAATTCTCAAATCAACTACGTTGCACGCGGATGCAAAATACGTGACTTGGATGGCGGCGCTTGCCCTTCATACCTACGCGCTTTTTGCATGGATAGCATCGCGCGTCGCATCGGAGCGTCTTGGGGTTTTCCGGGACTTGTCCGCATGGGTCTGTGCACGCGGACTTTGAAGATGCCGATCGATGAGTGTAAGGCGGCGGCAGAGCATTCTGCGTTCGAATGTAGAACTGACGTGCGTGCCGCTGCACGTACGTCTCGCTGACAGCGAAGCTTCACGGTGGCGGCGCGCAGCACTGACCGGGAAGCCGCCGACAGCGGCATCAGTTCGCCGTGTTCATGCCTCAGCGAACTCAACCACGACTTTGATGTCTTCCGGCTGCCGTTGCAGGGCGCGCATGAATTGCTCCGGCCGCTCGCGCCGCGTGACGAGGCGGGCCAGCCATGAGCGGTCTGCGCGCGCGAGCACTCCTGCGGCCTTGTACCAGTGTCGCTTGTTGGCGTTGACGCTGCCTACGGCGACGATGTTCCGTAACACGGCGTCTGCGGCCACGTCGGCCGTGGGAACAGTCGCCGATGGGCCGCCGGCGCCGACGCCCGTGAGACACACGACGCCGCCGGCGCCGATGTGCCGAAAGGATTCGGCGATGATTTGCCCGGCGCCGGTGCATTCAACGATCACGTCCGGCTGGAATCCCACGTCCGCGATCTGGCCGCTGTGGTAGATCCCTCCGAGCGCGCGAACGAGCTCCGGCTTGGGTCCAGATTCGACCCGGTCGAGGACGTGGACTTCCAGCCCATGCTGTTGTCCGACGAGGGCGGCGAGCAGACCGATCGGACCCGCACCAGTCACTAGCACGCTGCGCGGCTCCCAGTAAGCACGCTGGCCCACGGCGGAGATCTGCTCCCATGCCTTGGCGACGACCGTCGTGGGTTCGAGGAGGACGCCGAGCAGGCCGAGAGAAGGGTCGATCTTCATGACGTACTCGGGCTCGATCCGCCATCGCTCGGACATGTAGCCATCGATTTCCTTGATGCCGCGTTCTGTGTATTGGCCGTTCCTGCACATGTCCCACTCACCCACAGCACAGTTCGGGCAAGGCACGGGGTCTGGGCGCCGCACAATGCCGACCACGAGATCATCTTTCTTGAGCGCACTGCTCTGGCCCGGGTCTGCGACGCGACCGAGAGATTCGTGACCGAGCACCAGGCGCGTCTTGCCCACGGGGGCCCAGCCGTACTTGCCCTCCACAATCTCAACGTCAGTTCCACACACGCCGACCGCGATGGCTTCTACGAGAACTGAGCCGTCACGCACGTCCGGTTCCGCCACTTCTTCCAGGCGAGCGGAGCCCGGCTTGCGCGGCTCTACGGTGATGGCTTTCATTTCGACTCCTCGCTGGTGTGACGCCAACCCTTTGTTCTCGTGCTCAGCTCGCAATCCCTTCCCCGGACGTGGGGTTGCGCCCCGATGCCCGCTCCGCTGTTCTTCTTGTCGCTGGGCGGGTTCGTCGGAAGGCGCCGAGCATAGTTGGTCTACGGCGCCTCGCCATCAGGAATGCGCGAACAGGCCACCGCCGCTCCCCCGCCATCGAAGACCTGATCCAGGTCGCTGATTCGTCGCTTCGTCAGGATGTGACGACGCCCGAACGGACTGCCGCGATCGGCACGGTTGCAAGCCGCAACTGAGCGTACTGCGCACCCCCCATATCAGGGGGGGTCGAGACCAGGCCTTCCATGCACGCTCGGGCCTCTGCGGGTGCTATCGCAGCGCCCAGCAACTACTACCAGGGGGAACTCCATGACTGCAGTCAGCAGGCGCGGGCTCGCGCCGGCGTTGATCGCCGCATTGTTCTGGTTGGCGACGCCGGGTCATGCCACGACCGTCCGACCGATGAACGTTTTAGATCTCATCGACAACTCAGCAACGATCCTCGCCGGGCGAGTGGAAGAAATCACCGAAGGCTTCGCGTCCAACGGCATGCCCTACACCGAAGTGACCCTGCGTGTGCTCGACCGTTTTCGCGGCGCGGAAGGCGAGCGCTACACGTTTCGCCAGTTCGGTTTGAGCCAGCCGCGCACGCTGCCCAACGGCAAGGTGTATCTCGGCGGTCGACCGGAGGGTTGGCCGACCTGGAAAGTCGGCGAAGTGAGCATGCTGTTCCTCTATCAGCCAGCACGCGTCACCGGCTTTCAGACCACCGTGGGGCTCGGCTACGGCAAGCTCGGCATCGGCAACGGCGTCGCGCTCAACGCATACGACAACGTCGGCCTGTTTCAGAACGTGGAGATCGACAGAAGCCGGCTCACCGCAGAGGAGCAGAAAATGTTTGACGCCAAGAACGGCCCGGTGAACGCGGACACCTTTCGCACTTTCGTGCGCCGCGCCGTCAGGGGCGATTTGACCAGGGGGACCGCCGATGCGCCACGCTAACCGATACGCTGCTGCTTTCCTTGCGCTGGGTTTATCCGCAACGGCGGTTCCCGCCCTGGCCGGCGGGCCGCTGTACGTCGTCCCCACCGACCACGGTCTGCAACCGGCGCGATGGGAAGGCGCCGTCAAGGTTTATACGGATCTCGGTGGGCTCGGCGTCGTCGACGCGGCGCTCGCAAATCAGCTCGTACGCAAATCGGTCGCCGAATGGTCGTCGGTGCCCACATCGAGTTTCCGCGCCGAAGTGGTCGGCACGGTGGCCGATCTCGGCCTCGACGACATCGTCGGCGCCAACGCGGGGAGCATCATCGGCGCGGACAACGGCGGCGGCCTCCACGTGATCTATGACGCCGACGACAGCGTATTGCGCGATTTTATTGGCGTCGGTTTCGGCGTCCTCGGGATCGCAACGCCTGAATTTCTGGATGGCGAAGGCTCCACGCGGATCGTCGAAGGCTGGGTGATCATCACAGGTCAGGGCGAGGGGCTCGAGGAGGTCGTGACGGGCGGTCCGCTCGCCGGCGTGATCACGCACGAGTTCGGCCATGCCATCAACCTGGCGCACACGCAGACCAACGGTTTGTATTTCCGCAACCAGCCGATCGAGGAATGGGGTCTCGCCGCGGGCGCGGAGCACGCTGGTCCGGATCAGTGCGCCTCGAGCGTGAATGGATACCCGACGGCCGAACAGGTCGAGACGATGTATCCGTTCATCGATCCGTATCCGTTCAGCCCCACCTACAACAGCCCCGGCATGGCGACCGTGAACATGGCCGATGATCGGGCGGCGTTGTCGTCGCTGTATCCGGCGCCCGGCTATCGGCGCAAGACGGGGACAATCGTCGGGCGCGTGGTGGCGAAGGACGGCGTGAGCGAGCTGATCGGCGTCAACGTCATTGCGCGCAATGTGGACGATCCCTTCGATGCAATCTCCAGAATCTCCGGCGACAGGACGCAGGGTGCGGCGGGCGCCGATGGAACCTTCGAGATCCCGGGGCTTACGCCGGGCGCCAGGTACGTGGTCTATATCGATCAGATCGGCCCTGGCGGATTCAGCACGCCGAAGGCGGTCCTGCTTGGGCCCGAGGAATACTGGAACTCGGGCGAGAGCGGCGACGCCTCGCTCGACGACGCCTGCGCCGCGACGAAATTGAGCCTGAGGAGCGGTGAAACGCGCTCGGTCCGCATCGCGATGAATGGAATCGAGCATTCGCCGAACTTCGTTCATCTTCCGTACTCGCTGCCGCTCGATCTCTCCGACAACGGCCGGCAGATCGTCGGGCTGTACGGTCCGTTTCAGTCGCCCTACTGGACGTGGAACAATCCCCGCGGCATGAGCAATATCGACGGCGTCGGATTCAACGGCGCGATCTCCGGCGATGGAAAGGTCGTGGGCGGCACGATCACGAAGGACGTCGAGACCGAATATGGAATCCTTCCTCAGGAACGCGCGGCGCTCTGGACGCGCAAGAAAGGCTGGACCTCGATCAGCGACGAGTCACTGCAGGGCTGCGACATCTTCCAGACGTCCCTCTATGACGTAGACCACGACGGCTCCACGGCGGTCGGCCTGGCGTTCGCAAACTGCACCGATGCGTACGCGTTCAAATGGACCGAGAAGACGGGCGTGCAGCGTCTTCACAAGATCAGCGACCGCCCCTCGCGCGCCAATGCGGTCTCGGGCGACGGCGCAATCGTCGGCGGTTGGGAGGAGATTCCCGAAGCGTTCGGCTTCCGCGTCGGCTCGCTCTGGGTGGGGAGTGAACAGATGTTGCTTGCCGATCCGGCGCCTACGAACGCCTTCGGCTACGTGGGCGAAGTGATGGCGATCAATCAGAACGGAACGATCGCGTTAGGCATGGGCGCGGGCGCCGGCAACAAGGATTCCTACAAATGGACGCGCGATGAGGGCGTGGTCAATCTGGGCCGCTATCCCGAGCAGGTTTGCTACTCGTACTACGATTGGCTAACGGGCGAGCTCCTCGAAGCCTGCGAGGATCGGGAGACGTTCGCGTACTCGCTGTCACATGACGGCAAGGTGATCACCGGCTCGGCGCAACTCCTGCACGCGGGCGTTCAGGACGCCGCGATCTACACGCGCGGGCTCGGGTGGATGCTCCTGGGGGATTTTCTTGCAAGTCAGGGCGTGCTCGAAGTCACGCGTTGGCATCTGCAGGGCGCCCGCGTGTCAGGCGACGGCAAGACGCTCATCGGCACGGGGTTCCCGCTCGCGTCGGACTACTGGCACGGGTTCCGGCTCGAGCTTGATCAGGTGTTCGTCTGCCACGATAAGCATCGCGGCGGCAAGACGCTTCGCGTGGGCTTCCCCGATGAGATGGACCTACATCTGGCGCACGGCGACGCCGTGGGCTTGTGTCAGGGAGACGCGCCGCTTTGATGCACGATGAGATCGCGCCTGACTGCGTCATTGGCAGTCAGGTGCGATCCACGTGCCTTCTAGCCTGGCCGATCCGTCTCACGCCCGGCGTCAATTGACAGGAAAGAAATCTCAGCCGGGTCGACGACGCCATATGACCGTCGCCACTGCAACGTCGGCATGAGGACAGGCTCTTACGACAGTGGGCCAAAGCCGATCGCGCTGCTCGTCAGTGAGACACTGTTCCTGGCGGCGCTCGTGCTCACGCTCACGTCTTGAAGAGCAGCCTTCATTGCCGCGCCGGGCGCGCCAGCGCCGATTGCTCAGGCAATCAGCTTCACGATGCTGTGGTAGCTGTTCGGCATGAGCCGCGACAGCCAGAAGAGCGACATGGATCTGTGACCGGTGATCACTCGCCTCTTGCCGCGGCGCACTCCGTTCAGGATGTCAGCGGCGCACATTTCCGGCGGCGTTGTCAGGAGCTTCTCACCCAGAGTCGAGAAGACCGCCTCCTGCTCCGCCGAGCGCCGGCAACGCCGACCGAGTCGCTCGATATTGGTCTTGATGCCGCCCGGGTGGACGCTCACCGCGCGCACACCCGTGCCTTCCAGTTCGCGCCACAGACACTCGGTGAGGCCGCGCACGCCGAATTTGGAAATGGCGTATGCGCTCTGAGCCGGAAAGCCGACCAGGCCGAACACGCTGGAAATGTTGACGATGCAACCCTCGCGCTGCGCCAGCATCATCGGCAGGAAGGCCTTGCTGCCGTAGATCACGCCCCACAGGTTGACGGCGAGCTGCCACTCGATCTCGTCGACGCCGAGATGTTCGAACGTGCCGATCATCGTCGCGCCGGCGTTGTTGAACACGAAATGCGCGGCGCCGAAATCGCGCTGCACGTCGTCGGCATGGGCGAACACCGCTTCGCGCGAAGCGACATCCAGCGAGTAGCTGCGCGCCTCGACGCCGGCCGGCAGCAAACGCAGCGTCTCGCTCAAACCGGCGATGTCGATGTCGGACAGTGCGAGCCGCGCGCCGGCGGCCCCCAGCTGCGCGCTCAACGCGCGACCGATGCCGGAGCCGGCGCCGGTGACAACCGCCACCTTGTCGCGGAAACAATGACTCATGGGGATGATTCCTTACTTCGTCAGGATGTGGATAGCGAGGACGGTAGAGACCTTGAGGGGTCTGACGCTCGCGCCCGAACCCGGGAGTCCTACCGTACTGTTGCGCCGAACGCGCCGACGCGCTCGATGACCCAGAACATGGCGATCGCGCCAATTGCGTAGGCAGTCGCGAGAGGCGCGTTGCGCAGCCAGGAGAATTCCAGCCGGCGAGCGAGCGTCCGGATCTGCAGCACCGCGCCGACGAACAGCAGCTGGCCCGCTTCGACGCCGCCATTAAAGAATAGAAGCGCCTGGGGAACGGCGTTGTGCGGCAGTCCGATCTCCGACAAAGCGCTGGCGAATCCCAGTCCGTGCAGCAAGCCGAAGGTGAATGCGACGAGCCACGGCGCACGCGCCGTCGCACCTGGCGTTCCGCGCAGGCCGCGCACGACTTCGCAAGCGACGAAGACGATGGATAGCGCAATCATGGCTTCGATCGGCGGCGCCGGAACCCTCACCACGTCGAGCGCCGCGGCGGCGAGCGTGATGCTGTGTGCAATCGTAAAGGCCGTTATCGTAACGACGATGCGACGCCCTCCGCACACGATCAGCAATAATGCGAGCACGAAGAGGAGATGATCGAAGCCGAGCAGAATGTGGTGCACGCCGAGCGCGAAGTAAGTGCGTGCAACCTGCAGTGAACCACCCGTCGCGGCGATCTGTAGCGTGGACATCGAAGGCGTGAGCCGGGCGACTTGCTCGGCGCCGTTGGCATGCAGGATACGCACGAGCACGTCGACGCCGCTGCCCGCCAGGCCTTCCACGCGCACCGTCTGTCCTCCGAGCCCGCCAGGCCGGCGCACGCGCCACTGTTGGGTGTAGCTGGCGCCCCCGACGTCGAATCTGCCGGGCGCTGACGCAAGGACGGTTGCATCGGAGGGAAGCTGCACGTCAAGGGCGGTGCGCACCTCGACGCTCTGCGCCGGCGTCGTCCACCGCACGTCGTACACATCGGCGCTCACCTGATTCACCTGCAGATACGCCGGCCGCAAGACGTCGGCGCGCGCCACGACAGCCGTGCAAATGAGCGCCAGCATCACGAACGCCGTTCCGCCCCAGACCCTGAACGAGAGCATTGGCCTGGTCCGATTCATGAGCCCCGCACCGCTGCTGGGGTGTTCGCGGGAACTTCGATCTTCACGGAATACTGGCGCCGCAGGGATCCGTAATAGCGCGCCGCTTCAGCCTCGCTGCGCTCGCGCATCCATTCGCGTCTGACGACGTCGCGAACGTCTGTGAGCGCCGGAACGCCCGGCGGCATGACGCGTTCGACGCGAACAAGATGCACGCCATAGGCCGATCGAACAGGTCCATGCCACGCGCCGGTCTTGAGCGACGGCAGAGCCGCAGCGAATGAATCGCCGAACGTTCGCGCCACGGCGGACGCCTCCGCCTCCATCACTTCGTACGGCAGCAACGTCCGATCGCCCAGATCGGAGCAGTCGGCGCGGGGCCCTCGTCGTTCGGCGATCTTGAGAAGCCCGTCCACCGCCTCCGATTCGCTCGAGTCCTGGCGACTGGAGCCTACATATATATTTGTGAACGAGTACCGGGGCTCGGAGCGGAATTCGGACTCATGGGCCGCATACCAGACTCGGAGTTCGTCGTCCGTGGGCTCGATCGCCGCTGCGCTATTTGCGATGTACATCAGCTTCTGCCCCACGCGGCCACGAATCATTGCATCGTCGCGATCCAGGCCGAGCGCCACGCCTTCGCGATAGAGCACCTCTTCGCGCACGTAGTCGTCGATCAGACCCTGCAGCTCCGCCGCCGTGGGGGCGCGCCGCCAGGTACGCACGAACACGGCGCGCAGATTCTCGACGTGACCCTGCGTCACCGCAATTTCGCGCCGCTCGCCTGCCTCGCCGCCTCTCATCCAGGCGAAGGATCCAAACAGCATTGCGCCCAGCACCAGGAAGTGCAGCAACGGCTCAGACAGCAGGCGTTTCACGGCGAGTACCAGATGGGCGATGTGAACGCGCGCTCCTGTGTGATCATGGGAACGGCGGGATCGACGCCGACGCGATAACGCGCCGCATCGTAAGCCGTCCAGCGGGGCGTCGGGATCTCCAGAACCCGCGCGTAGTAGAAGGCTTTCACGCCTGCCTCAAAATCGGGGTCCTGCCAGACCGCTACCAGCTCCGGAGCGCCGATCGTGTTCGACCACGTCGCGCTCGCGACGTCGACGGTATTGCCGACAGCAGGTACTTTTCCATCCGCGCTCCGCGGCCGACGCTCGCTGTCGCTCCAGACGACGTCGTAGATTTTCTCGTGCAGTTCGCCGCCGGCATCGACCCAGCCCTTGACGATTTGAATGCGATCAAGATTGGCGCCTATGGAGTCCTTGAGCGCCGCAACCAGAAACGTCGGCGCCTTGCCTGCCGGCGCGCGCGCGAGATCGGCCCCCATGGGGACGCCCTTGGTGTAACCCGTGAGTGCAACGTTGCGCGACCGGACGTCGGCGGGCGCGAAATCGTAGCCGCCGAACAGGCGCACGATCATGCGTGGTCCGCTCGTCGCATACGTCTCTTTGCGCTTCATCGCATCCCAGAGCGCCTCGCGCGTGTTGGCGTTCGCCCAGACCGCGGTATAGCCGGCGCTCGTCATCTCCCAGTTCTTAACAATGCGATCGCCGCCGAACCGCGCGAGGTCTGCGCTCAAACGATCGGCTCGAGGCTCGCTGGTGGCGAGCTTGCCGAAAAAGTTGTCTTCCTCCGCATTGGCCAGTCCATTGTGCGTATCGGTCCCGCCGACCATGCCGTACTTGAATGGATTGGCGCCGAGCTGTTGCTCGATCGCGAGACCGTCCTTCAGCGCCTGGCGCAGATACTCGCCGCGGAGCATGCCCGGCTGCTTGGGCGCAAGAATCAGATTGCCGCGATCCCACAACTCGTAGCCCACGACGAACTCGTCGCTGGTGGACAGCGCCGGGTGCGCCTCGCCCTGCCCTTTCATCTGAATCACTTCGTACAGGGGCTCCCAGCGCTGCCGCTCACGCGCCCAGTCCGTCGTCAGGGGCTTGCCGAGAAAGGTCTGGCGCTCGAACATCCGGCCGTTGGACAAGTTGCCGTTGTGCGGGATCGCGAGCAGCCGGCCGCCCGTCTTCTTCTCCCACGCCTCCATCCACTTCCAGAGATCCTCGGGGTTCTCGCTCTGGAACGTCGTCATCGGCAATAGTTGATCGGCGCGTTCCTTGCCGTCGCGATAGATCACGTTGCGATGCAGGTTGTCGCCGCCGCCGGCGTTCGAGCTCCACTCGAATCCAATCAACGTCGTGAAGCGTCCGGGCTGGTAGTACTGCTCCATGATCGCGGTGCTCTGCTCCCAGATGGAGCGCGCGAATCTGGGATCCTTCACGGCGGCCGGCAGGCGTCCGTTCGCCTGTGCGGCCACGACTTCGAACGTCGCCCGCGTGCGCTCCTCGCGGCTGCCGTTCATCATGTCGCGCCAGCGCTTCTGCACCGGATCTGACATCAGTTCAGGATTACCGCGGCGCAGCTCACTGAGCCATCCCAGAGCGTCTGAATGATCTGTCACCGCGATCCAGTCGAGCGGACGCGACAGCCGGACCGGCTGACCGCTGGTCGAGACGACCTCCTCGCCGCGTGCAAAACGTACGGCGTCCTCAGGCGTCAGCGTGGCGCCGCTCATGCCGGCGTCCACCGACCACGCTGTGTGCACATGCTCGTCGCCCCAGTAGGGCTGTTCGGGAAAGCGATGGCCGGCGTAAGGCGAGTAGTTCACGCCTTTCTGTTCTTCGCCTGCGGCTCGCGATGCGCCGGGCGATTCCTGCGCCGTTGCGGCCATCACGGACAGCGCGAGCAAACCGCCGCACAGAAGCAATCGGGTCATGAGGACTCCGAGGATTCGCTGATGCTGTCTGCTACAGGCGATACTTGAATCCAACGCCGTACGAGCGGCCCTGTCCCAGGAATGTCTGGTACGCAGGGTCCGTCGCGAAGAAATTCGACACGCCGGACTGGGTGACGTACGTCTCGTTGGTCAGGTTTTCGCCCCAGATAGACAGATCCCACTGCCCGAAGCGCACGCCGGCGCGAGCATCGACGAGACTGAAAGCGGACTGGACCTGCCGCGGATCGTGATTTGAGTTGGTGAAGTACTCATCGGTCCAGGTCCAATCGCCGCGAGCGTAGAACGCGCCGCGTTCATATTGCAGCGCTGCATGCGTCTTGAGCTCCGGCGCATTCGCCAACGCCGCGCCGCTCAGGCTGCAGCTTCCGGTGACCACGTTGTCAGGCGCGCGCCCCGGATAACACGAACCCCCGGCGAAGTCGTCGAAACGCGCTTCGGCGTAGGTCGCATTGAGCTCCGCGGTCAACGATTCGCCCAGTTCAGCCAGCAGATCCAGTTCGACGCCTTTGACCGAAACCGCCTCGGCGTTCGTCACCAGGAACTGCAGGGCGACGAACCCGGCTTCCTGATAGTTGGTGAAGTCGCTGTAGAACGCCGCAAGGTTCAGCTGCACGCGATGATCGGCGAGCAACGTCTTCAAGCCGATCTCGTAGTGATCGACTTCCTCGTCCTTGAACTCGCGCTGTGCGGCGGTGGTGGTTCCCCAGTCACCGTTGAAGCCTCCGGACTTGAAGCCATGCGATACGGTGAGGTACGACATCGCGTCATCGGTGATGAAGATCTGCGGCGTCACCGACCAGGTGACCGCATCCGCCTCACGCGAGAGATCCGCATCCGTGGTCCCGGGCAGCAGCGCAATCGTGACGATCGACGGGGTCGCGTGATTGACGCTCCGCCGCACCGTCGTATCCTTGCTCTCCGTCTGCCAGCGCCCGCCCGTGGTGAGAGCGAAGCGGTCGGTCGCATGCCACGTCGTCTGCGCAAAGACGCCGAGATACTCGGTGTCGGTCGTCGACAACAGACTGCCCGCATTTCCGGGCTGCCCGACGCGAATGGTCGGCGTCAGCGGCACAAGGGGGCCAGCCGCGCCCACGACGAAGGTGTCGCGCCCAGTCCAGCCGCCGCGCTCAGAGTCCGATTGATAATAGAAGGCGCCGCCCAGCCACTCGACGGCTCCACCCGTCGGTGACGCGATGCGCAACTCCTGCTGAATCGCCTCCCCCGCCTGCCGATCGTTGAAGTCGACGAGCGGGATGTTGAGCTGATCGGCGTCGAGCGCCTTCGTCATTTCATATTCGTCCCAGGAGGTGAGCGACGTCAGCTCGTAACCTCCGGTGAAGCCGTAGGTCCCGATCAGCGTCGCTTCGCTGGCGTCGAGCGCTGTATCGCCCGCGAAATTCCGGCAGACGATCTGGTTCGTGGGATCGTTGTCTGCACAGGGGACGCCGAACGCCGCGTTGAGCGCGGCTGGCGCCGTTCCGTAGAAGAAATCTCCTTCGCCGGCGCCCTTGCTGTCGAGCACTTCGCTGTGGCCAAGGATCAGGCGCAGCTTTAACGCGTCGGAGACCTGCGCAGCCGCTTGGCCGCGTACGCCATAGCGTGAGGTTTCGTTGATGCCTTCGCCCGTAAACGGATTGTCGAGCAGGAAGTCCTGATCGAAATACGAGCCGCTCAAGCCCACGCTTACGCTGTCGGACACTGGACCGGAGAGCGCAGCTTTCGCCTGCCACGTCGTCGCATCGCTGCCTCCCTCGACCGTGCCCGCCTTGAGCTCGCTCGTGAATGCGAACGCATCGCCCGGCTCGCGCGTATGCACGGCGACCACGCCAGCCGTTGAGTTCTTGCCATAGAGGGTGCTCTGCGGCCCTTTGAGCACTTCGATCCGATCGAGATCGACGAGATCGCCCAACGCGAGACCGCTGCGCGCGCGAAAGGCGCCGTCGCTGTAATAGGCCACCGCGGGTTCGAAGTTCGGGATGTTGCCGAGATTGCCGATCCCGCGCATGCGGAATTGCGTGCTCAATGGACTGGTGTTCTGTTGCACGCTGAGCGAAGGCGCCTGCGCAGCGACGTCGAACATGTCCTGCACGCCCGCGCTCTCGAGCGCGTCAGCGGTCAGCGCGGAAATCGCGATCGGCACGTCCTGCAGGGACTGGGCCCGCTTCTGCGCCGTCACGACGATCTCTTCGAGACCGGCGCCCCGAGTTAATGCAGCCGACTGGTCCTGTGCGGACACACTTGCGACACAGCCCGTCAGAAGGGCACCAGCGAACACGCGACGATTGACGCCCATCGAATGAGTCCTCTATGAACATTGCAGACAGGCGGAGCGTCGCAAGTCGCCGTCCGTCACGCCCCCCCCTCGACGGGGGAGGCGTAACGGAGAGCCTCATGCTTACCTGCTGCGCACAGCCGCACACATGAGCCGTTACTCATCGAGGAGTCACTCCGTGCTGAAGGGCGCCATGCAGAACCAGCCGCTGCTCGTTTCCTCGCTGATCGAGCACGCGAGCGCATGGCATCCACACGCCGAGATCGTTTCGCGCACAACCGAGGAAACAATTCATCGCTGCACTTACGCGGATTTGAACCGGCGCGCGAAACAACTGGCGGGTGCGCTCACGGCCATCGGCGTCAAGTCCGGCGCTCGCGTTGCGACGCTCGCCTGGAACGGGTACCGGCACATGGAGCTGTACTACGCCGTCTCAGGCATGGGCGCCGTGCTGCACACGATCGATCCGCGGCTGCCCGCCCAGCAGATCGAATACGTGGTCAATCACGCCGAAGACCAGTTCCTGTTCTTCGACGCGACGTTCATGCCGTTGCTGGAAACGCTCGCGTCGCGCTTCAGGTCAGTGAAGGGCCTGATCGTCATGACGGACATCGCGCACACGCCGCTTTGTCGTCTGCCGGGACTGCTGCATTACGAGGAATTGCTCGCCGAGTACGAACCTCATTACGAATGGCCCGTCCTCGATGAGAACGCTGCCTCCTCGCTGTGCTACACCTCCGGCGCGACGGGCCATCCCACGGGAGTGCTTTATTCGCATCGCTCCACCGTGCTGCATGCCTTTGCAGCCTGCGCCGCGGACGCTCTTGCAGTCTCCACGTCAGAATCGGTGCTCCTCGCTGTGCCGATGTTTCATGCGCATGCCTGGGGGATGCCGTACGCCGGCGCGATGAGCGGCGCGAAGCTGGTGCTGGCGGGCCCGACGCTTGACGGCGCCAGCCTCTATCAGCTCATGCGCGATGAGCAGGTGACGCTCGCCCTGGGCGCGCCCACGGTATGGCTGAGCTTGTTCGCACACGTCGACGCCTACGGCCTGAATCCGAAACGGGACCTGCGCCTGAAGCGCGTCGTGATCGGCGGCGCCGCTGCGCCGCGCTTCATGTCCGAGCGCTTCACCAAGGACTTCGATGCGACGCCCGTGCACACGTGGGGCGTGACCGAAAAGTCGCCTCTCGGCGCCGTGTGCAACCTGCTGCTCCCGCACACGCAGTGCTCCACGTAGACCGCACTTGAGATCGAGCAGCGGGCGGCGCTGTCTGACGAGCTTCGCAGCGCGAACTGATTCTCGACGTGTATGCTGGCGCCATCGCAGCGATAGAACCGCCCACGTGACTGCGATAGGCTTTGGAGAGCTCAGGCAAACGCCAGAAGCCGGTGTACACCGGCGGGATCGCAGTGACAACACGGATCGCAAGGCTGGGTGACAGTGACCCGGCGCTCATACTCAAAGCCACTCCGCCGCGCGCGCCTCGGGACTTGCTGGTACGGGATCGTCTCGGCGTGGCGGCGCCCGGCTTTGGCGAGGCCGGCAGCATCGTGCTGCAAGCGCCCGCAGGATTCGGCAAGACATCGCTCCTGACGCAATGGCGCTGCGAATACCTCACGCGCGGCGCCGTCGTCGCCTGGCTGAGCCTCGACGGCAGGGATGACGCGCTGCGGCTGTCTCGCGGGCTCACGCTCGCTCTTCTCAACGCGAATGCAAAAGCGGTGCGTTCGGCGAGCGACGGCGATACAGAGCTCGATCGACTGACGCATTGGCTCGCGGGCGTCGCGGAGACGGCGGCCGAGACTGTGCTCATCCTCGACGACGCAGAAGAGGCGCCGCTCGCGACGATGCAGCAATCCCTCCTGTACGTACTGCGCAATGCGCCCGCGAATCTGCGCATCATCATCGCCTCGCGCGGCCCGCTCGACCTGCCGTTAACGGATCTGGTGGCGCACGGACAGATGACGACGCTGACGACGGAGGCGCTGCGCTTCACGCTCGATGAAACCATGGCGCTGCTCAACGCACGCTTTGGATCGCGCATCAATGCGGACGACTGCGCGCGGCTGCACGACATCACCGAGGGCTGGCCGCTCGGTTTGCAACTCGCGCTCGCAGCGCTGAGCCGTCAGAGGCAATCGCTGCCCGAAGCGATCCAGAGCCTCTCGGCGCGCACCGCAGATATCGAGCGTTACTTCGTCGAATGTCTCGTCTCACAACTGACGCCGGAACTCACCGCGTTTCTGGTGCGCATCGCGGCAGTCGACCTGGTGCATCCGGACCTTTGCCGCGCCGTGACTGGCCTGGAGCAGGCCGGCGACCTCCTCCAACAGCTGAGCCGCTCAACGCCGATTCTCAGTGCGAGCGCCCACAGCGAATGGATGCGCCTTCATCCGCTCGCGAAACAGTTCCTGGAGGCTCGGTTCGAGCTGCTGCCCGAGGCTGATCGACGCACAGTGCACGAGCGGGCGATGCAATGGCTGTCCGCGAACGGCATGTACGAGGAAGCCGCTCGACACGCCCTGCACGCGGGTCAGCACACGGCGGCGTGGGGTCTGGTCGAGCGCAGTCTCTACGATGTGCTCGCAAGCGGACACAGCGAGCGCGTGCTCGGCTGGCTTGAGCGTCTGCCGCCGGCGGAAGTCGAGCGGCGTCCGCGATTGCGTCTGGCGGCCGCCTTTGCATTGGCGATGGGCGAGCGCTATGAAGCGGCGCGACGCCTTGTCGGCCACATCCTCGAGGATCCGCAGGCCGCACCAGTCGACCGCTTTGAAAGTGCGCTGGTTTGCGCCGCCGCCGACTTCTTCGCCGATGACCTCGATCGCGGCGGCGCGATCATCTCGCCGTGGTTCGAACGACCGCCCACGGATGACCCGCAGGTGCTTGCGATCCTCGCCAATCAGGCGGCCACCCTTGCCCTCTACGGCGGCGCGCCTGCGAAGGCGCGCTATCTCCTTGATCGCGCGCCGCGCTACAACGACTCGCCGGCCCTGGACTACATCCGCGGTTATGCGGAATGGGTGCGCGGACTGAGTTATCTGTGGGAAGGCCAGACAGCGCTCGCTGAACGTGTCCTGCGCTCCGCTCTGCAGCGAGCAGAGGAAGACATGGGCCGTCGCAGTCCGGTGGGCGTAATGCTCGCTTCAGCGCTGGCGGCTGCGCTCTGGGACCGAAACCAGCCTGAGCAGGCTGAAACTGTCATCGCGCATCGGCTCGATGCGATCGAACGGATGGGAGCGCCCGACGCCGTAATCATGGCTTACGTGTGCCTGGCTCGCATCGCAGTGACGCGGGACGACGAGCGCGGCGCCGTCAACCTGCTCGAATCTCTGTTCGCGCTCGGCGAAGCTGGCCGCTTCCCGCGTCTGTGCGTCATGAGTCTGACGGAACAGATCCGCATGCATGCGCGGCGCGCACGCCCCGAAACGTGCGTTTCGTTGCTGAATCGGCTCGCCTCGTTGCGTCCCGCTGTCGCCATGGAGCGCAGCGGATTGCTGGGACCGTTGATCTCCATTGCGGCTGACATCGCTGAAGCCTACGTCGCCATCGCCCAGCGGGATTGGCATCGAGCGGCGCCAATTCTGGAGCGCGCCGGCGCTTGCGCAGAAGGCTTGCGTCGCGGTCGGGAGAGTATCGAGACAAAGCTGCTCAGAGCGCTGGCGTTGCGCGAATCAGGACGGGACGGCGAACCGCTGTTCGCAGAGGCTCTGAGCGTCGCCCGATCCTGGGGACTGGAGCGCATCGCGGCGGACACGCATCCCGCTCTGGCGGAGTGGGCGGCGCAGATCTCGCCTGCACGCGATCGTCGACCGCAGGACCAGCTCAGTTCGACAAGGCCCGCAGCCGCCCGCAGCGCCGCCGGCCTGCTCACTCCCAAGGAAGCCGACGTTCTCCGACTCGTCGCCCGCAATCTGTCCAGAAAACAGATCGCGCTCGCACTCGGCGTCGGCGATGAAACCGTGAAGTGGCACCTGAAGAACCTGTTCAGCAAACTCAACGCGGGCACGCGCGAGCATCTTGTGGTTCGCGCGCGCATGCTGGGACTGCTCGGGAGTGGTTGACTGGCGCAGGCGCGCGGCGATGCCAGCTCACTTGCGTCAATCACATCGCATTACACTGTGGCAGTGCAGTGGGCCGTTTACTCCGGTAACGAGTGAAGCGCGTACATCGCGTTGAGCACCGGCGAGGGCTTGAGGCCGGCCTGGCCGAACCATCGGCTGTACAACTGCTCGATCTGGCCGGTGCGATAGACCTGGGCGAGGGCGCGGTTCGCCTCGAGGCGAAAATCAGAATCGCCGCGTCTCACCACGAAGGCATAGGGCTCATAGGAAAACAACTCACGCGCCAGCTTGTACTTCTTTGGATCTGCCGACTGCATGATCTGGCCGATCAGGACGATCTGATCGGAGGCGAAAGCAACGACCTGGCTGGCTTCCAGCTGCTTCATACCTTCCTCGCGACTCGCAACCGCCACCACCTTGGCATCGACCAGGTTCTTCGTCAGGGCCGCCTTGAGCGCCGCCTCCGAAGTTGTGCCGGTGACGACCGCCACCGATTTCCCGGCCACATCCCCAAGGGCGTTGACGTTCGAGTCGGCAAGCGACAGCAGGCTTCCGCCCGTGACGAAGGTCATCAAGGTGAAATCGACCTTCTCCTCGCGTGACAACGTTACCGTTGTGGCCCCGCATTCGATATCAGCCTTGTTCCTGACGATCGCGTCGAGACGATTCTCTGAGGTAAGTGGCACGAACGTGACCTTGAGATCGGCCAGTTTCAGTTTCTCCTTTACGGCGGTCGCGATGCGCTTGCACAGATCGACGGAATAGCCAGCCGCCTGTCCAGAAGCGTCGTTGAACGCGAGAGGCGGTGCATCGGTACGGTAGCCAATGCGTATCTCGCCGGACTTCTTGATCTGCTCGAGTGTCCCGCCCAGCGCAAGCGCGGGCAGCGCGCAGGAAATGACAGCCAGCAGCGAAGCTGCGTTAGATCGGTGGAGCATGGAGATCTCCAACTGTTGTTGGCAGGACGGCCTAAGCCTACTCCAAGAGTGAGCGGAGGGCACTGCTCAAGTGAGCCGCGGGAGCATGGGCTCCGTTGTTTGTGACGCGCCATGCGACAAAGCCGTGGATTTGGAGAATGGCTCGTGTCCGCTTTGGGGTCGTTTGCAGTCTAGTACGGCTAGTCCGAAAGAAATTCGAAGCGGCGCACCTAACGCGGCCCTTCAAGGAGGGACACCTCGCGGATGCCGACGATACAGTAGCGACGCGCGCCCAAGACGCGCTCCCGCGGCCGCGAGAACCTCACGCCGGCGTCATCGGCCGCGTCAACCGAAGAATTCGACCAGCCCTGAGTCCAGGTTGTACATCGCTCCGACGATCTTGATCGCGCCCGAGCGTTCGAGATCGGCCAAGACGGCGCTACGGCGATGGATGTCCGCCATTGTCAGCTCGACATTCTTGCGCGCCACCGCATCTACAAAGTCGTAATTCTTTGCTGAGCGTTCGCCCCGATATTCGGTCGCGCTCACGGCGGGACGTATCTTGGCGAGCAGCCCGGTGAGATTTCCGAGTTGCACGTTGTCGATCGCGCCCTTGATGGCGCCGCACGCCGTGTGACCCATCACCAGGACGACCTTGGCGCCGGCCACTTTGCACGCAAATTCCATGCTTCCGATGATGTCCTCGTTCGCGATGGCGCCGGCCACGCGTGCGTTAAAGGTGTCGCCTATCCCTAAGTCCATGATCGTCTCGGCGGGCGCGCGGGAGTCGATGCAGCTCAGTATCACCGCCGCAGGATACTGGCCTTTGGCGCTCGCCTTCTGCTGCGCAAGGTAATCGTGCGGCGACTCCTTTCCGAGCCGGAAGCGCTGATTGCCCTGCTTCATGTGCGCGATGATCTCATCGGGCGTCAATTTTTCACGTTGCGCCTTCGTCAGCGCAGCGCCGTACGCGACCTTCCCACCGGGGGCCATCCCTATGACAGTTGTCGCAGCGACGCCGCCGGTCAGCTTGAAGAAGTAGCGGCGGTTCAGACAGTAATTGTTACGCACGGCGTTCTCCTTCGTGGCAGGTGCGCTGACTTCTCCGCGTCGCGAGTGTAATGGCTCGACTTCGCTGCGCAAGGGCATTCACCCAATCAGGTCGGCGTCGCGCTTAACTCACGCGAAGACGGTGGCCAGACTTCGAGCCTCGGACGGACTAGGACTAATGGCGCACGCGACACGAGCAACGCGGAGATTTGAAGCGTTTACGAGCTCGATGCTTGTCGCGACGTCCTGACGCGAGCCGCCAACGGGCCGGTGCGGCGCAGGTCGCTTGAACGTGATCCGCTGCGCCAGGACTGTAACAGCGTCCGATGCGTAAGCTCGGCGCCGTCACTACTGGGGCGGTTGTCCAAAAAACTTAATCGCTGGGCGTGTAGTGTTGATCCAGGAAGCCGCGAAGCTGGTCAGCCCACCGTCCGAACACTCGGCGCGCGTCCTGCGCGTTCGTGATCGACGTGCTCCAGGTCAACCTGTTGCCAGAGCTGCGCACGATCTGGCGGTCGACTGCACGGCCAATAATGTCCCCGCTCACCGAGTCCAAGAGCTCGATGTACAGCGTGGCCGCGCCGGTGGTCGCCGTGTAGGTTTTAGTCCGCCCCGCGCTCTGGACGTCCGGTGCAGTGATGTCGAGATCGATAATTGCCGGACGCAGCAGCAGGACATCCTCGCCCACTTCGCCTACGACTTCATAACCGTCGTTCATCTCGAGACGCTCTTTGAAGACCTCCTTGAAGAGCTTCGCAACATCGGCCTTGATGCGCTCCATGTCGCTCGTCCGGACGGTTTGTGTCCTCGAGCGATTCTGGTCGCGCTGCCAGTTGCTCCTGAAAGACACCAACGGATCCAGGATCGCTACGCGCCGGAATACACCGAAATCAGCATCAGGGTCGATGTACGCGGCATGAACCTTCGCGCCTTCGACCGGCACGAGTCCATCGTAGCTCGTCTGAGCCGCGTGCTGCGCCACCGAAGGTGCAGCGGCCAGCAAAAACACGGACGCGCAAAAGCAGGCGGCTAGTCGTCGATTGCGCGTCGGGCGTGCATGCGCAACGTTCACTGTGGCTCCGTGAAATCTTCGTCAACAGCCTAAGTTTCGATCATAGGCAAACTCAAGCTTTTTTTCTGTCAGCACATCGCAACAGTGCGTCGAAATAATGGCGCCTTCGAGACACCAGTGGACGCGAGCCCGGCGAGTAAGATGATCAGGAGAACCGTCGCGAGCCAGCCGACATACAGCGTCACCGGCGTCCGCGTCCGACGAACAGACGGGTACTCGATAAATCTTGCGCACTTTGTACTTCGCGCCAAGTGGTCCTCAATCCGATTCTCAGTCGCCCCCCTGCTTTGAGGGTTGAGCTGCGGCTCCAGCTGCAACGCCGCTTTGGTCGAGGCGATGTGCGAGTCTCGCCGCGACCAGCATCGATGCTGACTCGCGGTCGTAGAGATGCGCCGACGGCGCGCGCTCGTCTTAATGATTCTGCCCAATGGATTACTGATGCGAGCCGGCGCCAGCTGGTCGAGACACGTGAAGTACGTGAGCGTCTCGGCCGCTTTCTCTTGATTGAAGCGACGTCTTCGACCCATGCGGCCGCCGCACTTCCGGACTTGACAGAATCCCGATTCGTGAGCCCTCGTATTCCTGCGGCTTCTCGCGGCGCCACTCATATATATGTATATGCATAGCCACACATGTCTGAACCGCAGCATCCGGGCATTGCGACCTAACCGTGGTCAGGTGATCCGAGCCCGATCGCAGCGTTCCCAGTAGCGTTGCTCTTCCGCGCGCCACAAGCACCCGACGCGTTTGAGCTGACTAGTTCGTCATGCGCCGCGCATCTTCCCTCGCGTCACGCCCCTGCCAACGCGAGCGCCGCACAGCCGATTGGCCAGCCGACGCCAGATCACCCCGCCACGCTCGTTGAACGGCCGACCGCGCCGGGTGCAGCAGATCTCGCCAAGGTCACGAACGACGGAACCGAGGATCCTCGCAGCCGACTGAGACGCTCCGTAGAAGTCCCTAGCGTGAGCATGATCGCGTCGCGGCTATAAAGGCTCCCCTGCCGTAGCAACTGACAAGAAACAGCTAAACCTGTAGGAGACTCGTCATGAACAAGTTCTGCCTGCTGTCGATCGCTCTGCTGTCAGCTGCAACGGCGGGTGCGGCCGAAGACTTCAACGGCTCAAAGCCGATGGACTGCAAGCCGCTGGCGGGTCACGACTGCCTTCCCACCGAGAGCGCCTGCAAGCCCCTCAAACCGGAACCAGGCGGCGCCATGGAACAAGGCGGCATGCATATCGACGTCAACAAGATGACGGTCAAGACGCCCTACAGAAACGACACGCTGCCAATCCAGGCTTTCAGCTTCAACACGAAATCGCTCGTGCTGCAAGGCACGAGCCTCGAGCTCGTCTGGAGCGCGACCATCCATCGCACGACTGGCCGACTGACGATTGCGATTGTGGATCGCGAGGGCTCGTACATCATCTTTGGCCAGTGCGCGATTTCGGGCGCCAAACCGGCGGCCAAGCCGCAGTGAACTGAACCCACCAGCGGTTAGCGGTTGGCGGTTAGCGGTTAGTCAGAGGCTGCTGCCGACTTTGCCTTTCCTTCGGGAGCTGGTTATGCAAGTGGAACGCGCAGACGCGCCAACGTCGTGACTATCCGCTAACCGCCAACCGTGACCGAAGGAAATCCCGGGGCAAGGGTCCCGCGGGGCTAACCGCTCTCGGTCGAGTTCTTCTCGTTCTCGAGGCCCTTGCGCACGATTTCCGCGTAGAGGCCAGTCATCTCATCCAGCAGTCCTTTGTACTCCGGATGCTTCGCGGCCAGCTTCTCCCCCTCGCGGGCCTCGTCGATCGCAGCTTTCCAGAAACCGCGTGTCGTACTCCGTCAGGCGTTCGCCGCAGTCGACTTTGTCCTTGAGCTTGAGTGCGTTCGGCATACGGTCCTTGTTGAGCCGATCGAGCAGGACCTGGATGACCCCCAGGTCTTTGTCCCGGCTTTTCGAAGGATCGCGCATGACCGATGCTCCTGCCGGCTAGCATGCTCACATCTGCGTTCCCGTGGTCGGTGCGCGCTGACCTGGCGCGGCGGCGGCGGCGGGATATCCACGCGAGGCGTTTTATCCATCACGTACCCCTTCTTGCCGAACTCCAGCCACTCCTCGGGCTGCACCATGGCGAAGAAGTGCATCATCCGCGCGATGCCGCCGGTCCAGCCGGTCTGGTGACTTGCGCCGAGGCCCGCGCCGTTGTCGCCGTGGAAGTATTCGTAGAAGTGGATGTAATCGCGCCAATGCGGGTCCGTCTGAAACTTCTCCGTCGCACCATACACGGGGCGCCGGCCGCTCGCGTCGCGCAGGAAGATCGCACTGAGCCGGCGGACCAGCTCCTCTGCGACCTGATACAAGTTCATGCGCCGGCCGGAACCTGTCGGACATTCGATCGTGAAGTCGTTGCCGTAGTAGCTGTAGTACTGCAGCAGGGCGCGGATGATAAGACCGTTCACCGGCATCCAGATCGGGCCGCGCCAATTGGAATTGCCGCCGAACATCCCGGTGTCCGATTCCGCCGGCAGATACGACACGCGGTACTCCTGAGCCCCGACCGGAAACACGAAGGGATGCTCGGCGTGATAGCGGGACAGGGAGCGAATACCGTACTCACTCAGGAATTCCTCTTCATCCAGCATGCGGGCGAGCACGCGACGGAGCCGGGCTTCGTCCAGAATCGCGGCCATCAACCGACCCGCATGACCGGGCCTGGTTGGATCGTGGATGACGTTGATCATCTCCGGATGCGTCTTGAGGAATGCGGGCACTCGAAGGTGCACTTCCGGATATTTCTGCCGCAGCTCCGCTTCGAAAATCGTGACCGCGCACAAGGGCAGCAGGCCGACCATGGATCGGACCTTGAGGCGCTGCGCGGATCCGTCCGGCAATCGCAGTACATCGTAGAAGAAGCCATCCTCCTCGTCCCACATGCTGACGCCCTCGTCTTCCACAATCATCGACGAGGCGATCCACAGGAAGTGCTCGACGAATTTTTGGGCACATCCTGACGAAGGTCGGCCTGTGTAGCGCGAGCTCGATGGCGATCTCGAGCATGTTCTGACAGAAGAGCGCCATCCACGCCGTGCCATCAGCCTGCTCCAGGTAGCCGCCGGTCGGCAGTGGCGAGCTGCGATCGAAGACGCCGATGTTGTCGAGCCCGAGGAAGCCGCCTTCGAAGACGTTCTTGCCGAAGCGGTCCTTGCGGTTGACCCACCACGTGAAGTTGAGCAACAGCGCGTGGAACGAGCGCTCCAGCCAATCGATGTCCCCCTTGCCGCGTCGGATCGCTTCCAGCCGGTAGGTGAAAATGGTTGACCAGGCGTGGACCGGAGGATTGACGTCGCCGAAGTTCCACTCGTACGCAGGCAACTGTCCGCTCGGATGCAGATAGGTTCCCCGCAACATCAGATCCAGCTGATCCTTGCCGAAATCCTCATCGACGAGCGTCAGCGCAAAGATATGGAAGGCGAGATCCCAGGCCGCGTACCACGGATACTCCCACTTGTCCGGCATCGAGATGATGTCGGCGTTGTACATGTGGCGCCAATGCTCGTTTCGCGGCGCGCCCAGTCGCGCCGCGTCGCGTTCCTTGAGCCACCTCCCGATGTCGTAGTAGATAGAACTGCTTGGACCACAGCATGCCCGCGAGCGCCTGACGCATCACATTGGCCGCGTCGGCGCTCAGCGTGGCCGGAATCACCGACGCATAGAATTCGTCCGCTTCGCGACGACGGGCGGCCATCACGGCGCCGAAGCCGGCGCCGAAGGGCTCGCTGGATGCGCTCGTCGCCTTCGCAAACTCGCCCGGCGCGATGTCGCTCAACCGCAGGCGGATGACATGCGACTGCCCTGCGCCCACCGTGATCGAGTAGTGCACAGCCGCTTTCGTGCCGAGCCGCCGTGGATTCACAGCGTCGGTGCGGCCGTGAACGATGTAGTCATTGACGCCGTCCTTGACGTAGGGAGTGCGGTTCGGAGTCCCCGCGATGCGTTCCGTGTTGGTTTCGTTCTCGGTGAACAGCAGTTCTGCAGCGTCCTCGCTGTAGACGAATCTTTCCCCGAGATCCGCATGCGCAGCGCTGATCACGCTGCCGTCGGCGCCCGGAGCGAGTTGACTAAGCAGCGGCCGATCGCTTGCTTCAGGCGAATCCCAGGTGTTGCGAAACCAGAACGTCGGCAACACGTGCAGCGGCGCCGCTTGCGGCCCACGATTCCAGACCGTGATCTGAATCAGGATGTCTTCCGGGCGACGCCTTGGCGTATTCGACGAATACGTCGAAGTAGCGGTCCTCATCGAACACGCCCGTGTCGAGCAACTCATATTCCAGCTCGTCGCGTCGCCGCGTCCTGTTTGTCCGCACGAGTTCATCGTACGGATAGGCGCGCTGCGGATACTTGTAGAGATACTTCAGATACGAGTGCGTCGGGGTCGAGTCCAGATAGAAGTAGTACTCCTTGACGTCCTCGCCATGGTTGCCTTCGCCGTTCGTGAGGCCGAACAAGCGCTCCTTGAGAATCGGATCGGCGCCGTTCCACAGCGCCAGGGCGACGCACAATTGCTGCTGGTCGTCGCAGAGTCCTGCGAGTCCGTCCTCGCCCCAGCGATACGCGCGCGAGCGCGCATGATCATGGGTGAAGTAGTTCCACGCGTCGCCGGAGTCGCTGTAGTCCTCGCGCACCGTTCCCCACTGGCGCTCGCTCAGATACGGCCCCCACCGCTTCCATGCCTCTCTGCCTTCTCGCGCGGCTTGCAGGCGATTGTTTTCGTGCTCGGCGCCCATCGTTCGACCTCGTTGCGGCTCTCGTGCCGCGCCGCACCCACGGAACCTCTACTCAGTCACCTACTCTGAGCGTACAGCGACTGTTGGACAGGACGGCTTCGCAAACGCGATACGTTTGTCGAATCGCACCCGTCAAACGACTCTGCGCGGAGACCGGCGCACGCTCTCAGGATCGTGAGGTGAAATCTGCTACGTGCAATACGTGTAGGGGGCAGTCGTGAGGGCTCTTTCGCAAATCGTTCGTTGACCTTCTCTGGCGTAACCTCGCAGGTGCATGTGGCGCACGCCGCTGTGATGTGCATCGCATCGACTTGTGACGGAATCTACGCGCCGCTTGTCCGTCGATTGCCTGCACGGTTCAAGCGGTCAGATGTCGTAGCTCCGCGCGGCCCAATTAGCGTCGTTTCCAGGCGATTGTCGACGCCGCTGCGCGCAAGCGGAACATGGGGACGAGGGTGATAGCAGATGAACTCCGAAAAACCCCTGGACGTGAGGTCCGTTGATCGCGCATCAGCGACTGCGGCGCGCAGCCCCGGAGATGGGGTTCCAGACTGGCGCGCCTCGCTCGTGCATCGATATCTCGACCCGGCGTCGACTCTTGGAGAAATTCTGTTCGGCCTGATCATGACGCTGACATTCACGCTCAGCGCCGGGCTGATCATCGAAGACGAGGGTCGTGAGGGCGCCCGCCAGCTACTGATAGCCGTGATCGGCTGCAATATCGCCTGGGGCATCATCGACGGCGCCCTCTATCTCGTCGGCCAGCTTTTCGATCGCGGCCGCTTGCGCAAACTGGGGCGCGCGATCCGCGCGGCCCCGGACAGATCCGCCGCAACGAATCTGGTGGCCACGGAGCTGGATCCCTTGCTCGGCGAAGTGCTCGGCCCATCCGAGAGTGCAGTTCTCTACGGTCGCGTGGCGGACAATGTCGTTGCGAGACCCGCCAGGACCGTCACGATCACGAAGGAAGACTGGTTTGGCGGCCTCTGGAGTTTCTTGCTCGTCGTCGTCAGCAGCGTCCCCGCCGCAGTCCCGTTTCTGTTGATCGATGACGCGCGGCTCGCTCTGCGAGTGTCGAACGCGGTGCTGCTGGCCCTGCTGTTCCTCTCGGGCTACTGGTGGGCGCGCTATACGCTCAGCAGGCCGTGGCTGGTGGGCGCAGCGTTCCTGCTGTGCGGGATCGTCCTGGTGCTGGCGGCAATCGCGCTCGGCGGGTGAAGCATGCCGACCTCCGGCAACATCACTCCGCTGCACCCAGGCGCGCGACCAACCGCGTCATTCGCGGACATCGTACGCGAGCATCTCAAGAGTCTGTTGCAAAGCTCGCAGTTCGACGCGTCGGGCCGTTCTCGCGACTTCCTCACCTATGTCGTGGACGAAGCGCTTGCCGGTCGCGGCGAGAATCTCAACCAGGCTGTGATCGCGGTGGCTGTATTCGGCCGCAAGGCCGACTTCGATCCGATCCTCGATCCCATCGTGCGCGTTCAGGCGGGCCGTCTGCGCCGCTCACTCGAGCGCTACTACCTGCTCACCGGCGATGCTGGCGCCATCCGCATCGAGCTTCCCAGGGGCGGTTACGCTCCTGCATTCGTGACGGCCGGGAAGGACGGTCACGCGGACCCCGCGGTGAAGTGCGTCACGCTTGCGGAGGTCGCGCCTGACTGGCCGACCGTCGTGGTCCATTCGTTCGAAGTCTCCTCTTCTCAGGATGAGGAGGCTGCCGCGTGCATCAAGGATGGGCTGACGATGGAGTTGTGCCGATATGGAGATGTGCGCGTCGTACGACAGTGTGACCTGGATCGACGCGATTTGCGGCTGCACGCGTCAGTGCGTTTCGAGCTTCGCGGGCGACTGCGCAGGAACGCAGATGACCGTCTCGTGAGCGCACGCCTCGTGGACCGGACCACGGGAGAGCAGCTATGGACCGATGAATACCACACGCATCCGGAGGTTGGCCGATGGTCCAGCAGCATCGATGACATCGCCCGCGTCATCGCGGCCCGCATCGGCGCCGAGAACGGCGTCATCGCCCGAGTGCTGGCCGGCGAACACCAGCGCCCTGACGTCCCAACCAACTTCAGCGCGATTCTGGGCTGTTATCGGTTCTTCTTCTCGCGTCAGGTCGGCGACTTCATCCCTGCGGTGGATACCCTGGAACGCCTTACGGCGCGCGAGCCGGCGATCGCCGTTGCATGGATTTACCTGGCGCGGCTCTACCTGATCGATCACTGCTTCGAGCCGACCGATTCTCACACCCCCATCGAAAAGGCGATCGACTGCGCCTATCAGGCTTTGCTCCTCGATCCCGCAGGCGCTCGCGTCCGCTGTGTCCTGGCGACGGCGCTGCTCGTGAAAGGGGAGTTGCAGGCGGCGCGCGACGAGCTCGAGAAGGCGCTGCGACTCAATGACGGTTCGCTCGTTTATCGGGAG
This sequence comes from uncultured Gammaproteobacteria bacterium, assembly GCA_963723505.1. Taxonomy (GTDB): domain Bacteria; phylum Pseudomonadota; class Gammaproteobacteria; order Steroidobacterales; family Steroidobacteraceae; genus Steroidobacter. The sequence continues at coordinate 44,495 of CAVRQU010000001.1, read as the reverse complement.
GTCGTCGGTTGGTTGATGGCGCTCGCCGGCGATTGGGAGCGAGGCGTCGCGCTGATGCGCGACGCCATGGAACGCAATCCGTATTGCCTCCCGCACGTCCAGCACGGGCTGTGGGCCGACCACTTGCGTCGCGGCGAATTCGAGCAAGCGTACGTCGCCGCGCTCGAATATCGGGACTCGACTTTCTTCTGGCGAGCGCTGATGACCGCGTGTTGCCTCGGTCATCTCGGCAGGGCGAGCGAGGCGCAAGCGAGCGTCGCCGAGTTGCAGCGAACGAAGCCGGACTTCCCGCAGCGCGGCCGCACGCTGATCGGGTACTACATCAAGTCAGAAGAACTGCGCGAGCGGATCATGGAAGGCCTGCGCAAGGCTGGCGTGGTTCTGAACTGACGAACGAGGCGCAAACCATGACGCACCCAGGTGTGCAGTCTCCACTCAGCATCCTGGTCGTCTACGGAGATATCGCCGCAGGAACGACGCTTGCGCGCTCGGGGACTGACATCGGAGACAGATTGCGGGGCCGCGGATTCGAAGTGATCGTGGCGCGTTCGGCGGCGGACGGCGCTGCGGCAATTCGATCCGATCCGTTGATCGGCTGCGTGATCGTCGATGCAGATCTCGATGCGTCTGCAGGCGCCGAGAGGGTCCTGCGGGAGTTTCGTGCGCGCAACGATCGAGCGCCCGCGTTCCTGTTCGGCGAGCGCAGTCAGGCGTCCGCCATTCCCTTGAGCACGCTGAGACTCGCGAACGAATTCGTCTGGCTGACTGAAGACACGCCCACGTTCATCGCCGGACGCGTCGAAGCTGCGATCGATCGCTATAGAGAACAGCTGGCGCCGCCCATGTTCGCCGCCGTGCTCCGGCAGGCGAAAGTGCATGAGTATGCGTTCGGCACGCCCGGGCACCTCGGCGGCGCAGCCTTTCTCAAGACGCCCGTATCAAAGCTCTTCTTCGACTACTTCGGCGAAAACGTGTTTCGCTCCGACCTGTCGATCGGGATGGCGGCGGTCGGATCGCTCCTTGATCACAGCGGGCCCATCGGCGAGAGCGAAAAGTACGCGGCCCGCGTGTTCGGCTCGCATCGCTCCTATACCGTCACCAACGGCACGTCGAGCTCCAACCGCATCATCTTCATGGCGAGCCTCACGGAGAACGACGTCGCCCTGTGCGACCGCAACTGTCACAAGTCAATTGAGCACGGCCTGGTGATGACCGGCGCCATCCCCGTCTTCCTCGTTCCGCAACGCAATCGCTACGGCATTATCGGGCCCATCTATCCGGAGAACCTTCAGCCGGAGACGGTAAGGGCGCGTGGCGACGCTCACCCACTGATCGCCGACGCCAACAACCGCAAGCCGAAGCACACCGTCATCACGAATTCGACCTACGACGGGCTGATATACGACGTCGCACGTGTGATCGAGATCGGCGCTCACGCCATTGATCGCCTGCACTTCGACGAAGCCTGGTATGCGTATGCCCGTTTCAACCCGCTCTATCGCAACCGTTACGCCATGTTCGGCGATCCGGGCGCCTATAAGGACGGCCCGACGTTGTTCGCGACGCATTCGACCCACAAGCTGCTCGCGGCGTTCTCGCAGGCGTCGTTCATACACATTCGCGATGGGCGCGACCCCATCGAGCATGCGCGCTTCAACGAGTCGTTCATGATGCACGCATCGACTTCGCCGTTTTACCCGATCATCGCCTCGAACGAGATTTCGGCCGCGATGATGGACGGCGCGAGCGGCGTCGCATTGACGACCGAGTCGATTCGCGAGGCGGTGAGCTTTCGGCAGACCGTTGGGCGCATCAAACGGCAGTACGCGGCGACCGGCGATTGGTTCTTCGGCACATGGAATGCGGCCGAGGTCGTCGACCGAAGACCGGTGAGCGGGTCGCCTTCGAAGATGCTCCCGAAGAAACGCTGGTCACGGATCCGAACTGCTGGGTATTGCACCCTGGCGAGACGTGGCACGGATTCGACGGTCTGGAAGACGGTTACTGCATGCTCGACCCGATCAAGGTCACCCTCGTCGCGCCTGGTATTGCGGCCGATGGCTCGTTCGAAAAGCGCGGGATTCCCGCCGCCGTCATCGCAGCCTACCTGGTGCGCCATGGATTCGAGTACGAAAAGACTCAGGACTTCACAGTGCTCTTCCTCTTCTCGATCGGCATGACCAAGGCCAAGTGGGGCACGCTGCTCACCACGCTGATCAGGTTCAAGGAAGACTACGACGCGAACGCTCCGCTGAGCGTGGTGTTGCCGGATCGTCTTGCCGCTGCGCCGGAGCGCTATCAGGGGATGGGACTGCGCGACCTGAGCGACGCAATGTTCGAGCACTACAAGCGTTCGGATCAGATGCACGACTTGCAGGAAGCGTTCTCGACTCTGCCGGCGCCGATGATGACGCCGGCGCACGCCTACCGGCGTCTGGTGCGCAATGAGGTGGAGCGCGTCAAGCTGGACGACCTCGCCGACCGAATCGTCGCGACCAGCGTCGTGCCGTATCCCCCGGCATCCCGATGATGATGCCGGGCGAATGCGCCGGTCCGGCCGATGGGCCCTATATCGGCTACCTGAAGGCGCTGCGCGCATGGGATCGGGCCTTCCCCGGCTTCGGCCACGAAACGCACGGCGTCGAAGTGCATGCCGGTGAACACTATCTGCATTGCGTTAGCAGCAAAGCCAGCAAGCTGAATCGCACCTGAATGACTGCGCGCGCCGCCGCGCCTGCCCCACATACGTACTACATATCCGGCGACGTTACGCCACTATTCTGCCGCCGTGGGCCGACGAGGTTATTCCGTCGAGCGCTCCGACGACATCTATGTCGTCTGTTTGGCGCCGGTCGCTGCTCTCCGCTTCTTTCCACGCGCACGCACGTGACACGTAACTTACCCACTGTTACTTCCGGGAACGCATCGGGACGCGAATGCTCGCCGCTGCCAGGGTTTCTCTGATTTACCGCCATTCGAGCAGAACGGGAGCTTCGGTATGCCCCGTCTTTCGGACATCTACATTTTCCCGGGCCTCAGGGTAGACGGTTCATCAAAGCTTTCGCAGGTTGCAGATGAGATGCCGCAATCCGACGACACAAGCTCCACTCGCAGCGCCGGTCCTGATGACAGGTCGCAGGTACGCGGGTGCGTCCGACTTCTCCTCGAGCGCTTTCCGCATGTTCAGGCCGTGTCCTTGCAGCTACTCGAACATCACGAGGCGTTCCGCGATCTCTGCGAGGAGTACGAAGCCTGCAACGAGGCCGCCGAGCGTCTCGCACACTCCGAAGCCGACGAGGCCCTGCGGAGGGAGTACAGCGCACTTCGCTTGCGGCTCGAGGGCGAGCTGCTTCGATACATATCGGAGCACGGACGCAGCAACGGCGCCCGCTAGCGTTATGCCAACCGAATTCTCAATCGTGACGGAGGCGCCATGATGCAAAGTACCGGATCCCGCCCCCTCGCCCGGCAGGTCCTCATCGTTGACAGCGGGCTCGCCGAAACAGCGAGCGCCGCATCGCGCAGCGTCCACGCGCTCGAAGCAGAGCTGCACGCCCGCAACATCGAGGTGATCGAAGCCATCTCGTATGAGGACGGCCTCGCGACAGTCGTGTCCGACGCCAGCATCCTCTGCATCCTGCTCAACTGGACGCAGGGCCGCAACGACAGCAACGCTCACAAGAAGGCGACGGAGCTGCTGCGCGCCGTGCGAACGCGCAACGCGAAAGTTCCCATCTTTCTGATGGCGAGCCGCAAGCTGGCCGGCACGGTCACCGTCGAGGTGGCGACGCTCGCGGATGAGTTCATCTGGATCTACGATGACACCGCATCGTTCATCGCCGGCCGCGTGCAGGCGGCGATCGAACGTTATATTCAGACGCTGTTGCCGCCCTACGCGGCCGCGCTGGCGCGTTACGACCGTGAGCGCGAATACTCGTGGGCGGCGCCTGGCCATCAGGGCGGCGTTGCATTCCTCAAGTCGCCGATCGGTCGGGCGTTCTTCGATTTCTACGGCGAAAACCTGTTTCGCACCGACATGGGCATCGAGCGCGGCGCGCTCGGCTCGCTGCTCGGGCACACGGGCCCCGTCGGCGAGAGCGAGCGCAATATCGCGCGCATCTTCGGCGCGCATCGCTCGTACTCGGTGCTGAACGGCACCTCGGCGTCGAACCGCGCCATCATGTCCGCGTGCGTCGGCGATGACGAGATCGCGCTGTGCGATCGCAATTGCCACAAGTCCATCGAGCAGGGACTCGCGATCTGCGGCGGCATTCCGGTTTTCCTGAGCCCGACGCGCAATCGTTACGGGATCATCGGCCCCATTCCTCCGGAACGGCTCGAGCCCGAGGCGATCGCAAAATGCATCGCCGACAATCCGCTCGCCAAAGCCGCCGGCGCGAAGCGCGCCGTCTACTCGGTGCTGACGAACTGCACATACGACGGCATGTGCTACAACGCGGCCGACGCTCAGGTGCGGCTCGCGAAGAGCGTCGATCGCGTTCATTTCGACGAAGCGTGGTATGGCTACGCGCGCTTCAATCCCATGTACACCCATCGTTATGCGATGCGCGGCGAGCCGACCGCTCACCCGAAGGACGGCCCGACGGTGTTCGCCACGCATTCGACGCACAAGCTGCTGGCTGCGCTGTCGCAAACCTCTTACATCCACATTCGCGACGGCCGCGGCGCCATCGATCATGGACGTTTCAATGAGGCGTACTGCTCGCAGGCGAGCACCTCGCCGCTCTACGCCCTCATCGCATCGAACGACGTCGCCGCCGCGATGATGGACGGTCCCGCGGGACAGGCGCTCACGCAGGAAACGATCGAAGAAGCCATCGCTTGCCGTCTCGCCCTCGCGCGCGCCCGGCAGGAATTTCATTCGAAGAAGGACTGGTTCTTCGCGCCGTGGAACGCCGAGGAAGTGCGCGATCCGACGTCGGGCCGGCGCATCCCGTTTCACGAAGCGCCCGAGGATCTGCTCGCCGCGGATCCGAACTGCTGGGTGCTGCATCCCGGCGAGAGCTGGCATGGTTTCGAAGGTCTGCCGGACGGCTGGTGCATGCTCGATCCGATCAAGGTGGGCGTCGTCTGTCCGGGCATGAAGACGGACGGCCAACTCGATGCGAATGGCATCCCGGCTGACATCGTCACCGCGTATCTCGGCCGTCACGGCATCGTGCCGTCGCGCACGACCGATCACATGGTGCTGTTCCTGTTCTCCATGGGCGTCACGAAGGGCAAGTGGGGCACGCTGCTCAACACGCTGCTCGACTTCAAAGCTGACTACGATCGCAACGCGCCGCTCGCCGAAGTCGTGCCTGCCGTGGTCGCGGCTGCGCCGCAACGTTATGCGGGCATGGGCCTCAAGGATCTCGGCGATGAAATGTGGGCGCACCTGCGCAAGAGCAGGCAGGGGCATTGGCAGGCGCAGGCTTACGCCACGCTGCCCGCGCCGGAGATGAAGCCGCGTCACGCCTTCCAGCGCCTGATGGCCGGAGACGCCGAGAAAGTACCGCTCGACGAGATGGCCAACCGCGTCGTCGCCGTCGGCGTGATTCCCTATCCGCCCGGCATTCCGATCGTGATGCCCGGCGAGAGCGTCGGCCCCGCCGACGGCCCGTGGCTCACGTACCTGCGCACGTTGCAGGAGTACGGCCACAAATTCCCCGGATTCGCGAAAGAAGTCGAAGGCGCCGAAGAGCACGACGGCGTGTATCAGGTCTATTGCGTGAAGCCGCCGTCCGCAGCCGCCGCGAGGGCCAGGTGATGATCGAGTACGCCGCCAAGACACCGACGATTCCGATCCCCTTCCACAAGTTGCTGAAGGTCGTCGCGCTCGTCGATGGCGAGGATCGCGAGATCCGCCAGCTCCTCGATCTGCATCGCGGCGGAGAAGTTCGAGATCGAGATCAGCGATCGCTACGACCGCGACGCTTCCGAGGACGCCGACGTCGGCGCGTACATCGCATCCGTCGACGGCGACCGGCGCGAACCGGCGCGCAAGCTGGCGCAGGCAGTGCGCGGCATCGGCTTTCGCACGCCGCTCTGGGCGCTCGCGGACTCGCACAGGATCTCCGATGTCGCCGTGCTCGGCGGCCTCGGCGAAGTCGACGGCTATATCTATCTCGGCCAGCAGACGCCGGCGTTCTACGCCAAGCAGGTCGTCGCGAGCATCATCGAATACGGCATGAGCCTGCTGCCGCCCTTCTTCGGCGGGCTCATGGCCTACGACGCCGAGGCCAACGTGGCGTTCGACTGCCCCGGCCACCAGGGCGGCGCAGTTCTACAGGAAGTCTCCCGCCGGCCAGCTCTTCTTCAAGCACTTCGGCGAGCAGATCTTTCGCAATGATCTGTGCAACGCCGACGTCGATCTCGGCGATCTGCTCGATCCACGTCGGCGCCGCCGTCGATGCGCAGCGCCATGCAGCACAGGTGTTCGGCGCCGACCGGACCTACTTCGTCCTGAACGGCACGTCGACGTCCAACAAGGTCGTCACGCATGCCGCGCTTGCGGCGCGGCGATCTGGTGCTCTTCGATCGCAACAATCACAAGTCGCTCCACCAGGGCGCGCTGGTCCAGGCCGGCGCCATTCCGATCTTCCTGCCGACGGCGCGCAATCCGTTCGGCATGATCGGCGCGGTCGACTGGGACGCGTGGGACGAGAAGTATCTGCGCGAGCAGATCCGCGCGCAATCCGCTCGTGAAGGATCCCGAGCGACACAAGGCGCAGCGTCCGTTCCGGCTCGCCTGCATCCAGCTCGCGACCTACGACGGCACGATCTACAACGTCCGCAAGGTGCTGGAGAAGATCGGCCACCTCTGCGACTACGTGCTCTGGGACGAGGCATGGATCGGCTACAACGCCTTCCATCCGCTGTTCGCACGATCACAGCCCGATGCGCCTCGAGAATCTCGACGCGGACATGGCCGGGCTGTTCTCCACGCAGTCCGTGCACAAGCAGGGCGCCGGGTTTCTCGCAGGCCTCGCAGATCCACAAGCGCGACGAGCACATCCGCGGCCAGCGACGCTTCATCGAGCACAAGCGCTTCAACGAATCGTTCCTCATGCACGCCTCGACCTCGCCGTTCTATCCGCTGTTCGCGTCGCTCGACGTGAACGCGAAGGTTCACGAAGGCAAGGCCGGCGAGATGCTGTGGGATCGCTGCATCGAGCTCGGCATCGAGGCGCGCAAGAAGCTGCGCGAGTTCGGCCGCCACTACGCGACGCACCGGCCGCAACGCGCAGGAGAAATGGTTCTTCGATCCGTTCGTGCCGGACGTGGTGACCATCACGCGGCTCGAAGTTCACCGAGGACGCCGCCGATGTCGCGCCTGGGAGGACCTGCCGACCGACGTCCTCAAGCGCGAGCAGCAGTGCTGGACGTTCGATCCGAAGGCGACGTGGCACGGCTACGCCGGATTCTCGGACGGCTACGCGATGGTCGATCCGAACAAGCTCATGCTGCTGACGCCCGGCATCGATCGCAAGACGGGCGAGTACCTGGATTTCGGCGTACCGGCGACTGTGCTCGCGAACTACCTGCGCGAACAGCGCATCGTGCCGGAGAAGTGCGACCTCAACAGCATCCTGTTCCTGATGACGCCGGCCGAGGATGAAAGCAAGCTCAACACGCTGATCGCGAAGCTCGTCAAGTTCAAGAACCTGTGGGATCGCGATGCGCCGCTCGGCGAAGCGCTGCCGACGCTGTACACGCAGAACTCCGCGCGCTACGCGGGGTACTCACTACGTCAGGTCTGCAAGGAGATGCACGACTTCTATCGCACTGCAAACGTCAAGGAACTGCAGAAACAATGCTTCCGGGCCAGCAGCTTCCCTGAGCTCGCGATGACGCCGAAGGACGCGTATGAGGCGCTGGTCGCGAACGAAGTGGACTACCTCCCGCTCGGGGAGATCAGGGGGCGCATCGCTGCGACGCTCGCGCTGATCTATCCGCCGGGCATCGGCGTCATCGTTCCCGGCGAGCGCTGGGATGCGAGAGCGCAGCCGATGCTCGACTACTTCTTCACGTTCGAGGAATCGTTCAATCGCTTCCCTGGCTTCAACTACGAAGTGCAGGGCGTGTACCAGGAACACGTGAACGGTCGCATCAAGTTCTACACCTACGTCCGGTCCGGAGATCGCAGCTGCCGCGACAGCGGAGACAGTCTTGAAGGAGAAGCAGTCATGCAGACAGAAGCAACAGAAGAAGATGAACCTCATGCAGCTCACGTTCATCGTCGCCGTGAACATGATGGGCTCGGGCATCATCATGCTGCCGACCAACATGGCTCAGGTCGGCGCGATCTCACTGCTCTCGTGGATCGTGACCGCAGTCGGATCGATGGCCATCGCGTACGGCTTCGCGCAGGCCGGCATCTTCAACCAGCGCCCCGGCGGCATGGCGGCCTATGCCGAGGACGCCTACGGCAAGGACGGCTATTTCCAGGTGTTCTTTCTGTACTTCCTGTCGCTCGCGCATCGGCAACGTCGCGATCGCGATCTCGGCCGTCGGCTATCTCGCGACGTTCTTCCCGGGCATGTCCGCGACGCCGATCACAACGTGCATCTCGCGTGATCGCACTGCTGTGGCTCACGACGGTCGCCAACTTCGGCGGCCCGAGCGTGACCGGCAGGATCGGCTCGGTGACGGTGTGGGGCGTCATCATTCCGGTCGGCATGATCTCGCTGATCGGCTGGTTCTGGTTCAGCAAGGACACGTTCGCGGCCGCCTGGAATCCGCAGGGCCTGAGCCTCGGCGAAGGCATGGGCTCGAGCATCTCGCTCACGCTGTGGGCCTTCCTCGGCATGGAGTCCGCGGCGCAGAACTCCGCCGCGGTGGAGAACCCGAAGCGCAACGTGCCGCTCGCCTGCCTGTTCGGCACGCTCGGCGCAGCGGTCATCTACGTGCTGTCGACGACCGTCATCCAGGGCATCGTGCCGAACGAAGAGCTCGCGGCCTCGACCGGCCCGTTCGGGCTCGCCTACGAGCACATGTTCAACCCGACCATCGGCCGATCATCATGGCGCTCGCCGTGGTCGCCTGCCTCGGGTCGCTCCTCGGATGGCAGTTCACGATCGCGCAGACCGGCAAGTCGGCGGCCGAGGAGCGCATGTTCCCGGCGTTCTTCTCGCAAGGTGAACAGCATGGGCGCGCCGATCACCGGCATGATCGTGCTCGGCGTCGTGCAGACGCGCCTCGCGCTGATCGACGATCTCCCCGACGCTCAGCGAGCAGTTCAGCGCGCTCGTCAATCTCGCCGTCGTCACGAACGTCATTCCCGTACATCGTCTCGCTGTCGGCGCTGATGGTCATGATGAAGGCGGCCAACGTCGGCGAAGGTGTCTGCAGGCGCAACGTCTTCATCGTCGTGATCGCGATGGCCTACAGCGTGTTCGCGCTCTACGCCTCGGGCAAGGACGCCGTCATGGGCGGCATGCTCGTGCTCGGCATCGCCTACATCATCTGGGGATTCATCGCTCCGCGATTCGCGGCTCCGGCAACCGCGGCCGCCGCCACGCCCCCCAGGGCGACGACGCCGTCCGCCGCGCCGGCGAAGGCCTGAGTGCAACGGCCCCCACGCAAAGGAGAACAATCATGAAACTCGAACGCTCCATGATCGCGCGAGGCTTGCAGCTGCCGCTCGCCTGCGCAGTCCTGACTTTCATCACCCTCGCCTGCGCCACGGCGCTGCCCGCATCCGCAGCCACGCTCGATCGCATCAAGGAATCGGGACGCATCAAGCTGGGGTATCTCGCCGATGCCCGGCCCTTCACGTCCCGAAGCGAAGCGGGAGACGTCGAAGGCTATGGCGCCGCGCTGTGCGGGCAGGTCGCCGAGCAGGTCAAGTCGCAACTGTCGCTGTCGAACCTGACGGTGGACTGGGTGCCCGTGGGCGAAGACCGCCTGGGTGAAGTACAGAAAGGAAACATCGATCTGCTCTGCACACCGGACGCCATGACGCTCGGCCGGCGGCAGGAAGTCTCGTTCTCGATCCCGGTCTTCCCGGCCGGCGTGCGCGCCGTGCTGCGTGCCGATGCCTCGACCGAGCTGCGCAACGCGCTCTCGGAAAAGCCGAGCACGAACCCCGTGTGGCGCGGCTCGCCCGCGGCGAAGGTTCTGGAGAAGACCACCTACGTGGTCGTGTCCGGAACGACCACGGAACCGTGGCTCGCCCGCACCGCGAAGAGCCTGCAGATCGATGCAAAGGTGGTGAAGGCGCCGAACTACCGCACCGGCCTGCAACAGCTGCAGCAGCACAAGGCCGACGTGTTCTTCGGCGATCGCGCCGTCGTCCTGGGCGCCATCGATCCTGCGCAGCGCAAGGAGTTCCTGATCTTCGACCGCATGCTCACGCACGAACCGCTCGCGCTCGCGCTGGCGCGCGGCGACGAGGATTTCAGTCTGCTCGTGGACCGCTCGCTGAGCCAGCTGTATGCATCGACCAGCTTCGGCGACCTGTACAGGAAGTGGATCGGGGATTTCGACGAGGGCACGCGCAGGTTCTTCGAGTGGGTCACGCTGCCACCGTAACGCCGCAACAAGAAGCTGAAGGAGCCATCGAATGATCCAGAGAAGCGTCAAGCGATTGATCATGCGCGTGCTCGTCGTTGACGACGAGTTGAGCGCTTCGACAGCCGAAGGCCGCGCCGCGCGCGCATTCGTGCAGGAACTGCATTACCGCAGAGTCGAGGTGATCGAAGCGACTTCCGCAGGGGATGGTTCGGCCGCCATCGCCTCCGACTCCGCGATCCACGCCATATTGATCGACTGGAATCTCAGCGATGACAAGGCTCACAAGGCCGCTCGCACGTTTCTCGAGTTCGTGCGGTCGCGCAACGACAAGATCCCCATCTTCCTGATGGCCGAGCGCGGCGAAGCATCCACCATCCCGATCGACGTGATGGAAATGGTCGATGAGTTCATCTGGACGCTGGAGGATACGGCCGCGTTCATCGGCGGTCGTGTGACGGCGGCCATCCGCCGCTACCTCGAGTCCATCGTGCCTCCGCTCGCACGCGCGCTGATCAAGTTCAGCCAGGAGTACGAGTACTCGTGGCATACGCCCGGGCACACGGGCGGCACCGCTTTTCTCAAGTCTCCCGTCGGCCGCATCTTCTTCGATTACTTCGGCGAAAACATGCTGCGCTCCGATCTTTCGATCAGCGTCGGCAGCCTCGGCTCATTGCTCGACCACACGGGACCGATGGGCGAACACGAGAAGTACGCCGCGCGCGTGTTCGGAGCGCACCGCACGTACTCCGTCACGAACGGCACGTCCATGTCGAACCGCGTGATCTTCATGGCGGCCGTGGCGCGCGACCAGATTGCGCTGTGCGACCGCAACTGCCACAAGTCGATCGAGCACAGTCTGGTGATGACCGGCGCCATTCCGAATTATCTCGTGCCGCTGCGCAACCGGTACGGCATCATCGGCCCCATTCCGCCGGCGCGCCTCAGCAAGGAAGCGATCAAGGCCGCCATCAAGGCCAATCCCCTCGTGTCGAAGGGCGTCGATACACGGGCGGTGCACTCGATCATCACGAACTCCACGTACGATGGCCTGTGCTACAGCGCGCGGCGCGTCGAAGAACTGCTCGATCCGAGCGTCGACAGGATCCATTTCGACGAAGCCTGGTACGCCTACGCGCGGTTCAATCCGCTCTATCGTGATCGTCACGCGATGCACGGCGACCCAAAGGATCACAAAGGGCCGACGGTCTTCGCCACGCATTCCACGCACAAGCTGCTCGCAGCGCTCTCTCAGGCCTCCCTCCTGCACATTCGCGATGGGCGCAGCCCCATTCCGCATGCGCGCTTCAACGAGTCCTACATGCTGCACGCATCGACGTCGCCGCTCTATCCGATCATCGTCTCGAACGACATCACGACCGCGATGATGGACGGACCGGGCGGTCGGACGCTCACGAACGAATCGATCCAGGAGGCGGTGGCGTTCCGACAAACGCTATGCCGCGTCCACCGCGAGTTCACCCAGAAGCGCGACTGGTTCTTCAGGACGTGGAACGCCGATAGCGTCAAGGTGGGCAAGACGCGCAAGTCCGCGAGGAAGGTTCGGTTCGAGGATGCACCCCCGGAGGTGCTCGCAACCGATCCGGAGTGCTGGGTGCTGCATCCGAACGAGAACTGGCACGGCTTCGGCGATCTGGAAGACGGCTATTGCATGCTCGACCCGATCAAGGTGTCGATCGTCACGCCGGGCGTTGCCGACAAGGGCGGCCTCGACAAGCGCGGCATCCCGGCGAACCTCATCACGGCGTACCTGCATTATCGCGGCGTCGAGGTGGAGAAGACCACGGACTTCACGATTCTGTTCCTGTTCTCGATCGGCATTACCAAGGGCAAGTGGGGCACGCTCCTGAACGCGCTGCTCGACTTCAAGCGCGACTACGACAGCAATGCGGCCCTGGAGCAGGTGTTGCCGCATCTCACGACCGACTATCCGGACGTCTACGGCGGACTTGGGTTGCGGGATCTTGCGGATCGGATGTTCGCGCAGTTGCGCGACTCGCGGCAGACGCATTGGCTCGCGGAGGCGTTCTCGACGTTGCCCACGCCGGTCATGACGCCGAACGCCGCGTTTCAGTATCTCGTGCGCGATGAGATTGAGCACGTGCCGCTCGAGGAACTGGCCAATCGTGTGCTCGCCACCAGCGTCGTGCCCTACCCGCCCGGCATTCCGATGCTCATGCCGGGTGAGGCGACGGGCGCCGACGACGGTCCCTATCTCGGGTACCTGCGCGCGTTGTCAGCGTGGGACAAGCGCTTCCCCGGATTCGGTCACGACACCCACGGCGTTGAGAATCGCGACGGCGTTTACTACGTCCAGTGTCTCAAGGCAGACGCGGGCCGCGGAGCTTGACGAATGTGAGCGAACCCGGCCGCAAGATGTCGCTGACGCAGGCCACGATGCTCGTGGCCGGCAACATGATCGGCACAGGCGTCTTCCTGCTGCCGGTCAATCTTGCGCAAGTCGGCAGCATCGCGATCTTCGGTTGGGTGGTCGCCACCGCCGGCGTGGCGGCGCTCGGCCTCGTGTTCGCGAAGCTGGGAGAGTTGAGTCCGCAGCAGGGCGGGCCGTATGCGTATGCGCGCGACTTCCTCGGCCCCTATGCGGGTTTTCAGACGAACTACGTGTACTGGTTCGGCAACTGGATCGGCAACATCGCGATCGCGGTCGCCGCCATAGGGTATCTCGCTGAGCTCATTCCCGCGATCACCGATCCGCCGGCGAGCGTCATCGCGACGGCGATTCTCATCTGGCTGCTCACGTTCACGAATATCCTGGGCCCCCGCGTGGTTGGCGCGCTCGAGACCTGGACGATGGCGCTTGCCCTGATTCCGATACTCGGCATCGCGTTTTTCGGCTGGCTCTGGTTCGACTCGGCGACATTCCTTTCAGGCTGGAACGTGAGCGGTGAGTCGGACATGCACGCCGTCTCGCGCGCCGCGTCGATGGCGTTGTGGGCTTATATGGGCATAGAGAGCGCCGCCGTTTCGGCAGGCGTGATCGAGAACCCGAAGCGCAACATCCCGCTCGCTACGCTCATCGGCCTCGCTCTCGCCGCCGTGGTGTACGTGCTGAGTTCTTCTGTCCTCATGGGCATCCTGCCCAACGATGAGCTTCGCAAGTCCCACGCGCCGTTCGCAGAAGCGGCGCGCATCGCGATCGGTCCGACGGGCGCGATCCTCATCAGCCTGTGCGCAATCCTCAAGTCGATCGGATCGCTCGGCGGCTGGATGCTGCTCGTCGGCCAATCGGCCAAGGCCGCGGCCGACGACGGCATGTTCCCGCGCGTCTTCGCGCGTCTCAATGCGAACGGCGTTCCCGTCGCCGGGCTCCTGATCGTGGCGGTGCTGATGACGATCGTCCTGTTCGCGACCATGTCGCCGACGCTGGCGGAACAGTTCAACCACATCGTCGATCTCGCGGTCATCCTGATCATCGTGCCGTACGTGTACTCGGCCGTGGCGGTCGTGAAAGTGGTCTACGACCACAACCTGCCGCGCACGACTTTTCTTACATACAAATGGATTGCTCTCGCTGCGGTCGCCTACTGCCTGTGGGCGGTCATCGGCGGCGATCCCGACACCGTGGTGCGCGCAATGGTTGCGCTCTTGATCAGCGTGCCGCTGTATCCGTTCTTCATTCGTTCGATGGAAGCAGCGACGCAGCGCAACGAGGCGCAGCGCGCAGATTCCGCAGCTCCCGGCGCCGTCGATTCCGCGGCAGTCGCGAGCCCGCGCAATGAAGGGCCGCGACATGACTACAAGGAGTTTCGATATGCGATCGTTCTCAGGGTTCGACGCCCTCATGCGCGCCCTGAACCTGAAGGCCGCTCGCTGCGGCAGTTCTGGTTGCACTCATCGCCCCTTCCGCCTTCGGCGCGGAGGAAGAAGAGGCGAAAGCGACGCCGCCGCCCGGTTTGCCGGCAGGGATCGACTGGACGTTCAACTTCGATGCGACCTGGGGTGCGTTCGGCTTCGGCAACTCCCTCTACACGAACCCGAAGCCCGACGATTCCTCGGGCAATCTGAGCGATGACTGGATGGAGGGATCGGTCAAGGTCGGCCTGGGCGGGGAGTACGCGCTGAAGAACGCATCGCGGATCTACGCGAAGGCGAGCGTCGTCGGCGAGCGCACGTACGGCGCGGCGCCGTCGCTGGTCGGCGAAGACGCCTCTTCATACGACGTGGAAGACCTCTACATCGGCTGGCGATCCGGGACGAGTCTCGGCGATCTCGGCGAGGACGCGCTCGACTTCACCGTCGGCCGCACACAGTACAAGCTCGGTCACGGCCTGTTGTTGTGGGACGGCTCGTCTGAAGGCGGCACGCGCGGCGGCTACTGGACGAACGCGCGCAAGGCGTTCGAGTTTGCCGCGATCGGGCGGTTCAAGCCAGGCGCGCACACGATCGAAGGGTTCTACCTCGACCGGGACGAGCTGCCGGATTCCGACTCGGACAGCAAGCTCTGGGGCGTGAACTACGAGTACGCGTTCGGCGAGGACACGACGCTCGGCGTGACTTACATGAAGTGGTCCGCCGATCCGAACCTGAGGCCGGAGCGCGATGGGCTCGACGTCTACAACGCGCGCGCCTTCACGGCGCCGTTCCCGAATCTGAAGGGGCTTTCCTTCGAAGCGGAGTACGCGCAGGAGGATAACGGAGACGCACTCGACTCGACCGCGTGGAACGCTGCTTGTCGCATATCAGCTCGACATGACCTGGCAGCCGAAGCTGTCCTACCGCTACGCCTTCTTCGAAGGAGACGATCCGGCGACGCCGGAGAATGAAGCGTTCGACGGCTTGTTCACCGGCTTCTACGACTGGGGTACGTGGTGGCAGGGCGAGATCGCCGGCGAGTATTTCGTCTCGAATTCGAACCTCATCTCGCATCAGCTCCGCGTGCACACGAAGCCGAACGATGCTATCTCGACCGGGCTCATGTTATTCGATTTCGTGCTCGATCAGCCCGCCTCGCGCAGGCGTCACCTCCGATGAGGTGGCCCTCGAGCTCGATTGGTACATGGACTGGACGATCAACGACAACTTCATCGTGAGCTTCGTGGCGGCAATCGCCGAACCCGGGGACGCGGTGGAGCAGTCGTCGGGCCGTACGGACACGTTCTACTACGGCATGGTTTTCGCCGCCTACAGCTTCTGACTTGAGAGAGCGCGCCATGAGCTTCAGAAATTTCAACTTGACGACGCTGGGTTCGATCGCGGCCTGCATTTTGCTCGGAGGGTGCCAGACGGCGGGTCCCTCGGCGAAAGATCAGCTCGACCAGGCCGCCACTGAAGAGGGCCTGGTGCGTGTCCAGACCAAAGCTGTGGATGCGGTCTACAAGCGGCCCGAAGCGACGCTGACTGCCTACTCCAAGGTCATGCTGCATCCTGTGGAGGTTCAGTTCGCCAAGAACTGGGACCCGGGAAGCGGGGGCTCAGCGCTGTACAAGATGAACGAGCCGGATCGCGAGAAGATCAAAAGCGAGTTGGCCGAAGTGTTCGCTGAGGTCTTCAAGCGCGATCTGGAAAAGGGCGGCTACCCGCTCGTGAACGAAGGCGGCCCCGACGTGCTCGAGCTGCGCGCCGCGATAGTCAATCTCTACATCAACGCACCCGACGTCTCGATGGAAACGAGCGGCCGCACAAAGGTCTACACGGCCGAAGCCGGCGAAATGACGCTGATACTGCAGATGCACGATTCGGTGACGGGCCAACTCCTCGCTCGCGCTTTCGACAGGCGCACCGGAAACCAGAGCGGTATGTGGGAGTGGTCGAATTCCGTCACCAACACAGCGGAAGCCAAACGAATGATCTCGACCTGGTCCACCGCACTACGCAAGGCGCTCGACGCCTCACGCGCGGCTGGTTGAACTGAAATTTCTTGAGAAGGAGACGACGCCATGAAACCTCGTTGCTTCATTCCACTTGCCGCGCTGAGCATCCTCTGGTCAGCTGGCGCGAGCGCGGACCGCCAGCCGGGTTGGGACTTCGGCGGCGAGCTGATCTATCAGGACTCGCAGGACATCAGTTTCAACGGCGGCTCGAGCGCATCGCTCGAGGACGACATCGGCATCGCCCTGACGTTCGGCTATCGGTTCAACAGCCGCCTCGAGCTGATCTTTGGGCTCGACTGGAACACCGTCGACTACGACATCAACATCGCGTCGGACGGAGGCCAACTGGGGGTCAGCGGCAGTGGCGACCTGGAGTCGTTCACGCCGCGCGTGGGCGTCAACTTCAACGTGCTCGAGGGCGACCTGACGCCGTACGTGACTGGCGGCGTCGGCTGGAGCTTCATCGATACGAATGTTCCCGACGGTCCGCCGCAGAGCGCATGCTGGTGGGACCCGTGGTGGGGCTATTACTGCGGAACGTGGCAGGACACGCGCAGCATCGATGAGCTGGCCTACAACGTCGGCGTCGGCGTACGCTGGGACGTGTCGTCGACCATTTCGCTACGATTCGGCTACGAGAAGCACTGGCTCGACATCGGCGAAGCGACCAGCACGCCCGATTTCGATCAGCTGAAGTTCGGCGTCTCGGCGAGCTACTGATGCTAGTCGAACGCCATACGCTTGCTTGTCTGGCGGACGCGTTGCGGCGAGCCGGGTCTATGCCGACCGGCTGTCTATTCCTTCTCTGTATGCGGCGTCGCACGCAGCAGCAGGCGAGGCAATACGCGATGGGTGAACAAATATGAGATGTCGGCCTTCGCTTCGCGAATTGATCGCGCGCCGTCCATTCGCGATGGCCGCGGTCCCGAGTCTCGGCGCGCTGGCCGCCGCATTCCCGGCGCACGCATCGATCTTCTCGGGCGATACGCTCGATCTCGTGGCGAACATCCTCGCCTGGATCGTGCTGTTCGTCGCGCCGGCCATCGCGATCTCCGTGTTCTGGATCGTGCACATCCTTCCGGAAAAGATCGCCGAGAAGAATCGTCATCCCCAGGCGCACGCCATCAAGGTCCTGTGCCTGCTGTCGCTGTTCTTCGGGGGGATGCTCTGGCCGCTCGCATGGTTGTGGGCCTATTCGAAGCCGGTGCTCCACAAGCTCGCCTACGGCACCGACGTCGCCGAACCTCACGAGCACGAGCCCCCCGCCTCCGCCGCAGCGGAATATGACGAGGAGTCAACGCTGCCGCGAGCCCCGGCAGAGGCGCGCGAACAGCGGACCGAGGGAGTCTGATATGGAACTCCTGCTGCTGGGGATCTACTCGTTCTTCGTCTGGCTGATCTTTTTCAAGTACAAGTTGCTGCCGTGGAACACGGTGAGTCAGGTCATCGTCATTACTTTGCCGATCATCGGCATTGCGGCGCTGATCCTGTTCCTGAACATCGTGGCGCCCTCATCCCATGACGTTCGCGTCATCAACTATGTCGTAGCGATCAATCCGCGCGTCAACGGCCTGGTGACGGAGGTGCCGATCGAGCCGAACCGTCCCATCCGCAAGGGCGAGGTGCTCTTCAGGATCGACCCGACCCCCTTCAAGATAGAAGTGGACGGCTTTCGCGCTCAGCTCCGCCAACTGGATGCGCAGCTCGTCACGGCGAACGCGGGTCAACGGGGGCTCGGGCAACAGCTGCGCAATGCGAGCGCCAGCAAGGCGGCGGTGGCCTCGCAACTCAAGCTCGCCCGCGTGCGCGTCGACCAACTGAGAGAGCTGGCGCGCACGGGCGCCGGCAATCAGTTCGACTACGAACAGGCGCAGACCGAGGTCGCCAGCCTCGAAGCCCAGCTGGAGGGGGCCACGGCAAGCGAATCGCAGATTCGCGAGAAACTCGCCGCGAAGACCGATGAAGGAGAGCAAGACGACATCGCGAACGTCAAGGCGCAGATCGCGCGCGCCCAGGCGCAGCTCGCCGACGCGCAGTGGCGGCTCGATCAATCGGTATATCACGCGCCGGCGAACGGCACCGTCGTATCAATGGCGCTGCGGCCCGGCGCGATGGCTGTGCCGCTGCCGATGACGCCGGCGATGACCTTCGTCGAAGACGAGCAATGGATCATGGCGATCTTCAAACAGAACGAGGTTCGCAAGATCAAGCCGGGCCAGGAAGCGGAGATCGCGCTGAAGATGTATCCGGGCCGCATCATCAAGTGCAAGGTCGATTCGATCATGTGGGCGACGGCCGCGGGTCAGTTGCCGATCGGCGGCGCCAGCACTTCGGTCGGGGTTGCGCCGATACCGCCAAACAGCCTCGCCGTTCGTCTGATCAAGGATCGCCACGACACAGACCTGTTCCTCGCCTCGGGCGCGCAGGGAGCAGGCGCCGTCTATACGGACAGCGGTCACGCGGTCCATATCCTGCGCAAGGTCATTCTGCGCATCGGGACGAAGATCGACTGGCTGATTTTGAAGCTGCATTGAGAATGAAGTGATTCGTGAATCGTGAGTCGTGAGTCGTCGAAAAAAGACGTGACTGGTGACTTGTGACTCGTCAGAAAGAAGTGACTGGTGACTCGTGACTCGTGACTGGTCAGAAGCGGCCTCTTGCCGTCGGCGCGCGCAGCCGCCGACCGGGCTCTGCTTACCTCTCAGGAACAGGACCAATCGCAAAGAACACAAAGATCACAAGGAACCGAAGAGCAGCCCCCAGATTCGTCCATTCGATTCTTCGTTGAATCGTTTTGCGCTCTTTGCGTTCTTTGCGGTTACTTCGTTCTTCAGCGGCTGCGTAGCCGATCCGCCTCCGAGCGAGGAGATACGCAAGGAGGCGCTCGGCAATGTCAACGTCGATCGCCCGTGGCAGGCGACGGCGGGCGCGTCCGCCGAGATGGTGCAGGACGACTGGCTCAAGTCGTTCAACGATCCGACGCTCGATGCGCTCGTGCGCGAAGCGCTCGCCAACAACCCCGATCTGCGCGTCGCCGCCGCGCGCGTCGAACAGTCCGGGCAGTATCTGGTCATCGCAGAGTCCGCGCTGCGCCCCGCTATCGGCGTTTTCGGCACCGGCGGGACCAAGACCGGCGGCGGCGGTGACGCGCTGCAGGCTCTTATGATTGGCGCGTCCTGGGAGCTCGACCTGTGGGGGCGCGTGCGCTATGCGCGCAACGCGGCGCAACAGTCGTACGTATCCGCGCAGGCCGATTTCGAGTTCGCGCGCCAGTCGCTGGCGGCGTCAACGGCCAAGGCCTGGTTTACCGCGACGCAGTTGACGCTGCAGGCCGCGATTGCAGGCGAAGTGGTTCAATCCGCGAACCAGCTGGCGTCGCTGGCTGGAGACCGCGAGCGGGTCGGCGTCGGCACGGACACAGAGACTGCAGTCGCTCGCGCGGCCGCGCGCGATGCCGAGAGCAGCCTGCAGCAGGCTCAGTTCGCACGCGGTCAGGCGTTGCGCGCACTGGAGCTGCTCGTCGGCCGCTATCCCGCCGCTGAGATCAGCGCGCGTACAGAAGTCCTTGCGATGCCGGACCCCGTACCCGTCGGCGTGCCGCTGCAGATGCTCGAGCGCCGCCCGGACGTGATCGCCGCAGAGCGGCGCGTCGCCGCCGCCTTCAACCGTGTCGGGGAAGCCAAGGCGGCGCGCCTGCCGCAGATCACGCTCAGCCTCAACTTCGGCGCGTTCGCGAGCGAGGTCCTGGACTTGAAGGAAGATTACGAAAATCCGACCGGCGGGCTCGGCGCTCGAGTGCTCGCGCCCATCTATCAGGGCGGCGCGCTCACTGCCAAGGTGCAGATTCGCACGCTGGAACAGAAAGAAGCAGTGGCTGACTATGCGCGGATCGCGCTGCGCGCTATCGGTGACGTGGAGAACGCGCTCGCGGCGAGCGAGTCGCTTGCCGCGCGGGCGGATTTGCTCAGCCGATCCGTCGCGGAACAGACGCGCGCGCTCGATCTCACGCAGACGAGATTTCGCGTCGGCCGCGCCGATCGACGCGCCGTCGAACAGCAGCAGCTGAGCGTGCACAGTGCACGAGTCGCACTGCTGACCGTGCGCAGCGATGAGCTCGCGCAGCGGGTCAATCTGCATCTCGCCCTGGGCGGCAGCTTCGAGGAACCGGAGCGCCAGGCGGAGGCGCAGAAGTGAGGCAATCGATCAGCGTCACGCGCGAGACGCTGCGGCGCCTGTTCTTTCAACGCTGTTTCTACCTGTTCGTTACGCTGCTCGCGCTCATAGCGGCCGCGCCCTTCATCGAGGCGTCGCCGCGCGGTCCGATGCTCACGACTCTGCTCCACACCTTCATCATTCTTGCTGCGGTCGCGGCGGTCGGCCGCTCGACCACATCGTTCCTGATCGTGCTGTGCCTGGCGGCGCCCGCCGTCGCGCTTCGCTGGTTCTCGATCCACATGGGAGAGTCCGCGTATTTCGATCTGTCGCTCAGACTGCACGCCGGCGTTTACGCGACCGCCATCGCCCTGTTGCTGCGCTACGTTTTCAGCCGCGAGGTCATGACCTCCGACAGGCTGTGGGGCGCCGCTGCGGCGTACCTCATGATCGGCGTGCTGTGGACTTTCCTGTATGGAATCGTCGATCGCGCCAATCCGGAGTCCTTTGCGGTGCGCGGTTCGATTACAGACCTGGAATTCACAGACGTGATCTACTTCAGCTTCTCCACGCTCACCACAACGAGCTATGGCGATATCGTACCGCTCACGCGCGTGGCGCGAATGGCTTCGGTCATCGAAGGGATCGTGGGGCAGCTGTTCCTCGCGATCCTGATCGCGAAACTGGTGGGCGTCTATCCGCCGCCTCTGCGGCAGTCATCTGCACAATAACAATGGGAGGCGTCGGCCGCGACCCTGCGGCTCGTCGATGCGTCAATTGCAGTTCGACCACTGAGCCCTTTCGCAACAGCGCGAGGAATCATCATGAAACCTGCAGCATCAGTCGATGTCACCCGGATCATGCTTCTCGTGCTCTTCATCGGGCTCCTGCTGGCGGGAAGTTTCTGGACGCTGCGGCCGTTCCTGGGCGCGCTGATCTGGGCCACGACAATTGTCGTCGCCACCTGGCCGCTGTTGTTGTGGGTGCAACGGATGATCGGCGGCCGGCGATCCCTTGCTGTGGCGCTCATGACCCTTGTTGTTCTGCTCGCCTTCATCGTGCCGTTTTCGCTGGCGATCAGTACGCTGCTGGACGCGGCTGACCGCAGTCCCGCGGTCATTCGTGATTTTATGGCGCAGGGGCTTGGCCCGGCGCCGACGTGGCTTGAGAGCATTCCCGGCGTGGGCGAACAATTCGCCGACAAGTGGGCGACGCTGGCCGCAGGCGGGCCTGACGCTGTCGTGGAAGCCCTCCGGCCCTACGCTCGCGCGGCGGCGAGCTGGGCGGTTTCAGCGACCGGCGGCCTGGGCGTCATGATCGTGCAGGTTCTGCTCATCATCGTGCTCGTCGCGATTCTCTATTCGCAGGGCGAAACAGCGGCGCGGGGCGTATTGGCTTTCGCGTATCGGATTGGCCGTCAGCGCGGCGAAGATACGATGCGGCTTGCTGGCCAGGCGGTTCGCAGCGTCGCACTGGGCGTCATCGTCACGGCTCTGGTGCAGTCGATGCTTGCCGGCCTGGGCCTTTGGCTGAGCGGCGTCCCGCATGCCGGCATACTGACGGCGATCGTGTTTGTGCTCGGCATCGCGCAACTCGGTCCGTTGCCCATTCTGGCGCCAGCTGTCATCTGGTTATATTGGACCGGCGCCGCAGGCTGGGCGACCGGGCTGCTGGTGTGGAGCGTGCCGGTCATCGCTCTCGACAACATTCTGCGGCCCATATTGATCCGACGCGGCGTGCAACTGCCGATGTTGTTGATCATCGCCGGCGTCATCGGCGGCCTGATCAGCTTTGGAGTCCTCGGGCTCTTTGTCGGTCCGGTCATTCTCGCCGCGACCTACACCCTGACGAAGGCCTGGGTCGCTGAGGCCTGGCCGGATGAGGGTGCGCAAGCGTGACGCGCGACAAAGTCACGATGATCTCCGGAGGAGCCACGCAATGAGCAGATCGATAAGAGCCGTTCGGTCATGAAGCCCTCGATCAACTGGCTGCTTGCGTTCATTCCGATCACGCTCGCCGTCGAGCACATCGGCGCCTCGCCGGCGCCTGTTGTGTTCTTCTCAGCGGCGCTCGCCATTGTGCCAATCGCAGCGATGATCGTACGGGCGACCGAACAGATCGCGACGCGCACGGGCGACGCTGTGGGCGGACTGCTGAACGCGACGTTCGGCAATGCGCCCGAGCTCATCATCGCACTGGTCGCCCTCAGGGCCGGGTACGTCGACATGGTGCGCGCCTCGATCATCGGCGCCATCCTTGCGAATCTGCTGCTCGCGCTGGGCGTCGCCTTTTTTGTCGGCGGCCTGCGTCATCGCACCCAGGTCTACAACGCGGGCGCGTCGCGCGTTTACAGCACGATGATGTTGCTCGCCGCCATGAGCCTCGCGGTGCCGAGCGCGTTCAGTCGCGTTTTCGCACCGGAGGGAACGATGCGGCAGGAGCAGATGCTCAATCTGGGCGTCGCGGGCGTGCTGCTGTTCGCCTACGTGCTGTACCTCGTGTTCTCTCTCAAGACGCATCCAGGCGCCTTCGAAAGCGTCGGAGGCGCGGCGGCGTCGAGGCGCCACGAAGGCGAGTCGTGGAGTCTGCCCCGCGCCGTCGCGAGCCTCGTCGGCGCCTCGGTGCTCGCAGCCTGGATGAGCGAAATCCTCGTGGGCGCCGCCGAAGGCACAGGCGAGGCGCTCGGCATGTCGCAGATCTTCATCGGCATCGTGTTCCTGGCGATTGTCGGCGGCGCCGCCGAGAGCGGTTCGGCGATCGCCGTCGCCACGAAGGACAAGATGGATCTGTCCGTGGGCATCGCGCTCGGCAGTTCAATTCAGATCGCGTTGTTCGTGGCCCCGATGCTGGTCTTCGCCAGTTACTTCATCGCGCCTGAGCCGCTCGAGCTCTCTTTCGGCCGTGCGGAAGTCGGGTCGCTCTTCATCGGCGTGCTGGTTGGCACAGTCGTCTGCGGCGACGGCCAGACGAACTGGTTCAAGGGGGTGCAGCTGATCACCGTCTATCTCATCATCGCAATGATGTTTTACTTCATCCCGACGCTGCCTGAGTAGCAGCACGCTTGTTTCCATCGAATTCTGACCCGAACACTTCTCGCGGCGCCGAGGCGCTTGCGGCATGGAGTAGCCGGACAAAGAAGAAAGAGACGAAAAGCTGCCTTGTCCTCACTGCGGCCGGGCAGGCGGTTTGGCCGCCTGATCGACTCTCCAGACGCCGTCGGCGCTACGACACAGGCTATAGGTGGCGCGGCTTTCGACGGCCTTGGCGTTGTTCGTTACGCGCAGTCTCTTGCACAGCCTGCCGTCCGGCGCCTTGAATGCGCCGAGCACTTCCATTCGGCCGAAGTTCCCTGTTTCTGAATTCTTCCAGTCACGCGTCGCGTCGCGGCTGTTGTCCGACAACGCCTCATCCGCCGCAGCCATCATCAGCTCCACGTCGCGTTCAGTGAAAAAGCTGACAGGAGAATCTTCCAGGAAACTCAGGTTTCCTGCGGATGCGTCGCTCGCAATCAGAACGAGCATCGCAAGCGCGTGCGCACGCGGCTGAATAAATGGGCGCATACGAAGGCTCCGCCAATTTGCTCCTCACCACATTACCCGATCGATTCTTCCGCGCCGTCCGCTCGCTGAGCGATCCAGTCTGCCCCTCCTACGTAGGGCGCTCGACGTCATGCAGACGTGTGGTATGGAGCCCTCATCCACCCGCCCCTCTGGTGCAAAGATGAATCAGGCGCCCGAAGGGCAAGGCCTGCGCCGCAGGATCAATGGCGGGCGGCCCGATCCTCGGCGTACCACCTGATGAGCTCGTGCGCGGTGAGCGGCATCGAAAAGTGATAGCCCTGCGCCATCTGTACGCCGGCGGTGATCAACGACTGCACCTGGTAGTCCGATTCAACGCCCTCGGCCACGACTTGCAACCTGGAACTCTTGAGCAACGAGCTGAGACCCTCCAGCCAGGGTGGGGGCGGCGCGCCCGGCCTTAGTTTCCCAACCAGTTGGCGATCGAGTTTGACGATCTGGAAATTGCAGCGCGCAAGCAACGCCAGATTGGCGCCGGAGAGCATCGTGTCGTCGAGTGCGAGACGAACTCCTCGCTGCGCCATGGAGTCGAGCGCGTCGAGTCCAAGTCGGTCCGGCACGCCGCGCTCGGTGATCTCGAGCACGATCTGCCCAGCGTGCGCGCCCAGTCCAGAACGGGTGGCCGCGTACTCAATGCCGCCACGACCGAGGATTTCCGGCGGTACGTTGATGCTGACGTGCACATCGCGATGCTCGCCAAGCCATTCGCCCAACTCGGTCGCAACTGTGTCGATCACCCAGTAGGTGATGGCGCCCGACATCGGCGTATTCTCGATCTGCGGAATGAAATCGCCGCCCGGCAGGATCTCCGACCCCCGCCTCCAGCGCACGAGCGCTTCGGCGCCTATGCAGCGTGCGTTCGCGAGCGTGACTGTCGGCAGGTACGCGATGAAGAGCTCGCCGCGCTCCATCCCCGCCCGAACGTCTTCAGCAGTGATCATTGCACGTTCCGTCGTGACTCGTGAGTCGTGAGTCGTGAGTCGTAGGATCGGAATTCGGGAATCGGGAATCGGGAATCGGGAATCGGGAATCGGGAATCGGGAATCGGGAAGAGTCCGCGAGAGCGAAGTGCAGGTCAACCCGCAGAAGTCCTGACGCAAGTCCCGATCTTCCGACTCACGCTCATGAAGCGCAGGTCAACCGCTCAGAAGTCCCGAGTCTCGAGTCTCGATCCTCCGATCCTCACGACTCACGACTCACGACTCACGTCTCGCGATTTCCGGTCACGCTTCCCTCGATTGAGCCGCCTCGACGTCCGTACCCTCGATCAGCGAGGTGATTACCTGGAGCAGGTACTCTCCGTTCACAGGCTTGAGCAGAAAGGCCTCGATCCCGTGCGCGATGCATGTCCGGCGCACGTCGGGATCATCGTTAGCCGTGATCATGATTACAGGCGGAGCATCTCCTGAAGCCCCGAGCCGCGCCTGCACGTCGATCCCGGTCAATCCTGACATCTGCAGGTCGAGCACCACGCAAGCCGGACGCTCGAGCAGCCACGCATCCAGGAATTCCTGCCCCGACGCGTACGCCCGCACGTCGAATCCGGCCGCGCCCAGGAATCTCGACAGACTCTTGCGAACCGCCGCTTCGTCATCGACCACGGCGATCAGCGGGCGCCTGCTCGTTGACGTCGGAGAACTCATGCCGGCCGCTCAGCGTCGCTCACGACAGCGACAATCCGTGTACATCGGAGCCGTCGAAATCAAACGATTCGTTGAGCGCCGCGGGCATGTAAATGTGGAACGTCGCGCCGCCGGTCGCGTTGTTGGTCGCCCATAGGCGGCCCCGATGCGATGCGACGATCGTGCGGCAGATCGACAAACCCAGTCCGACGCCATGGGCCTTGGTCGTGTAGAACGGCTCGAAGATCGCCTCCACGTTCGCGACGCCGTGCCCGCTGTCGCAGACCTCGATGTCGACGCCCCCGTCCTCGGCACGGGCGCTCGTGATACACAGGCGTCGCTCACCCGGCTTCCTGTCCGACATGGCGTCGCAGGCGTTGACGACGAGATTGAGCAGCACCTGCTGTAGCTGCACACGATCGGCCATTACGAGGGGCGCGCTCCGGTCGAGCTTTACGTCGGTGATCACATTCCGCGTGATGAGATCGCTGTGCTCGAGCGCGAGCACCTCCTGTATGCATTCGTTGGCGTCTACGGACTGCATCTGCACCGCGCCGCGCATGAAGAGGGAGCGGAGGCGGCGAATCACTTCGCCCGCGCGTTCGTCTTCCGCAACGATGTCCCCCAGGATGTCGGCGACTTCCCGCATATCAGGCGCCGTCCCCCAAGTACGCGGCGCGCCGCCTGCGCATTGATCAGAATGGCGGTCAGCGGCTGATTCAGCTCGTGCGCCAACGCGCCGGACAACTCGCCCAGCGTTGAGACGCGGCTCAAGTGCGCGAGCTGCTCGCGTTGCGCGCGCGTTTGCATCTCCTGAGCCTTCCGCTCGGTCGTATCGATATAGACGCCGATCACGCGCAGCGGCTTGCCTCTTGCGTCCAACAGCACCTTGCCTTTGGTCGTAATCCACCGGAAGCGTCCGTCGTCGGATAGAAAACGATATTCGATCTCGCCGGCGGCGCCGCTGACGAACCCGGCGTCGATGGCGCGCCTGACTCTGTCGCGATCGTCCGGGTGGATCCTGTCCAGCATGGCGCCCAGTGATTGGGATGAGCCGGGACCCTCGCTGCCGACGTTCGCGTCCTGCACCACTCGCCAGTTGATACGGTCCCGCGCGATGTCCCAATCCCAGGTCCCCATCTGTGCGGCGCTGAGCGCAAGATGGAGGCTTTCCTTCTGCTGTAGCGCAACGAATCTCGCGTGCCGAAGTTCCGCCAGCGAAGCCGCGAGCAGCATCAGTGAGGATTCCGCGATGACCAGAAAGAGCTGCACGCTCAGCGCGGCGCTTTCGGGCGCGTTCGATGCAAAGGGCCCCAGCCCTTCGTGAACGCCGACGACGGCGAACATCGCCACCATTGCAACGCAGAGACTGACGCCGCTGACGCCGCGCCGAACTGCCGCCCACACCAGAAATGGCAGCGGCGCATACATGAGCACCGCGGCCTCGCTGGGCGCATGGGTTTTCAGAAACACCAGCGCCGAGACCACGCACAGTCCGGCGAGCAGCGCAAAGATCTCTGCATACTCGACCGCCCGGGCCTGCAGCAGCGGCTTGATCCCTCGCTGAAACCAGATGACGATGAGCGGGACCAGCGTGAGCGTTGCAAGCGCGTTCGAGAACAGGCGCGTGCGCCACACCTGCCAGTAGTCGCCGCTATAGCTCCAGCCGACAAGAGAAACGAAACCTGCGTCCAGAAATGAGGACGCGACCGGCGCCAGCAGGACCGCCACGACAAGGAAGACCGAGAGATCACGGACGCGTTCGAACCGCGGCGGTCCGTTGAGGAGTCGAACCAGCACTACCGCGCCGAGCAGCGCTTCGCTCACATTGCTCACGAACCAGCAGGCGGCCATGGTGAGCGGCACACCAAGCGAGAGTTCTGCAACGAGATGAGCAGGGAGCACCGCCGCGATCATCAGCCACCACGCGCGCGGCGGCGTCAGCAACAGCGCCGCCAGCAGGATCGCGTTCGGCGGCCAGAGCGTCGAGACGGGATTGGGCGCGAATGTGAGCGCGATGCCGACCTGCACGCCCGCGTAGTACCCGATAGCGAGCACTAGCGCCGCAGCGAGCATGCGCCGATCGTATGCGTGCACTCCTGGCTTCAGCTCTGCGGTTTCGAGCTCTGCGCGTCCAGAGGACGACCACAGATTGTCCGTAAGCATTCGCATACGCTCCCCGTCGTTGCACTCACGCCGCTGAGGCAGGAACGTCCGCACTTTGATCGCTGAGGAGGGACGCCTGCTTCGGCTTTCCCGCTAGAGTAATGAAGTGGCGCCACGATCACTACGGCCGTTTTTGCTGCAGTGCGTCGTGAGGACCGCCAGGGGGACTTCTCGACGGCGTTGCCCCCCTTACGTACTGCCTGCGGAAGCCATGCGATACACGATCACCGGTTCTGTCCCGCGAGAAGCCTGCCGTGAGCGTTGAGTCGAGCAACTTCGGAGGCGAGCCGGCGGCCCGGCCCACTCCCCCGCTGCGCTCGCGAGTCGGCGGCCTTGTCCTCGCATTTCTGCGAGCGCACGTCCTGGTCTTGTCTTTGCTCGCGGGCGCCATCCTTCTCTACACGCTCGTCGGCTTCCTGCTCGTTCCGCGGATCGCTCGCAGTCAGATCGAAGCGTTTGTCACGGAAGAGCTGCACAAGAAGATTGTGCTGGGCGAGTTGCGCTTCAATCCGTTCGCATTCGATGCGAGCGTCGCCGGTCTCCTGCTGACCGAGCCGGACGGCCGGCCGCTGGCGGCGTTCCGCCATCTGTACGTCAACGCAGAACTCGCGTCGATCTGGCGGCGGGCGCTCGTGTTGAAGGAAGTCGACTTGTCGGCGCCGGACGTCCGTGTAGTGATCGCGAAGGACGGCAAGGTGAATCTTGCGGAACTGGCGCCGCCATCGGAACCGACCGCCGAGCCATCCGCCCCTTTACCGGTGCATATCGATCGATTGTCGGTGCGCGCCGGCCGCATCGGCGTCGAGGATCACACGCGCTCGAGACCCTTCGTCGGAGCGATCGAGCCGATTCGCTTCACGCTCACGGATTTCAAGACGGACGCGGGCTATCGCAACGCCTACCACTTCGCAGGCGCGACGACATCCGGCGAGAAACTGGAATGGTCGGGCGGCTTCACCGTGCAGCCGCTCGGGTCGTCAGGCCAATTCAGCCTGAGCAATCTCAAAGCACAGACGATCGACTCATATCTGCGCGACTCGCTGACGTATCGACTGGTCTCCGGCGTTGCAGCGCTCAGAGGGTCGTATCAGTTTGCACTCGATCCGCTCGCGCTCGACGTCACGATGCCCAGCGTCGCGATGCGCGATCTGGCGCTGAGCGAACGTGTCGCGGGCGCACGCCCGAGCATCCGCGTGCCTGAGCTCGAGCTCGAGCAACTGGCGTTCTCGTACGGCAAGCAAACACTGGAGGTCAGCCGCATCAGCATCCGCGACGCTCATGTAGACGTCGCGCGGGAGGTCGACGGGACGATCAGTCTGCAGCGGCTGTTTGGCGAAGCGAGCGAAGCCTCGGGTCAGGCGCAAGACGCAGCGACTTCTGCTCCAACATCGGCCGGGACAGCGACGGAACAGACTGCGCCCGACTCGTCTTCCTTCTCGGCGACCGCCGGCGCAATTCAGATCGACAACGCGGAAATCCTCGCCGAGGACCGCACCGTGACGCCCGCTGCGCGCTTCGACCTCTCGCCCGCAACGCTGACCGTGAACGGCTGGAGCACCGATCCGCGAGCGAAGTTCCAGATCGACGCCGATGTCGCAATCAACAAGACAGGCAAGTTTGCAACGAAAGGCGAGCTGCAGCTCGAGCCGCTTGCCGGGACGCTGGCGATCGATCTCGCGGACATCGGCCTGCCGGCGATCCAGCCGTATCTTGCCCAGACGACCGCGATGACCCTGCACAGCGGCAAGTTGAGCGCGAAAGGCGATGTCTCGTTTGAGTCGACGTCTGGAAACGTCAGTGCGCTCAAGTTCAAGGGCGATGCGCGCGTCGCCGACTTGCGCACGACCGACCAGTTTGTGGATGAAGACTTCGTCAAGTGGCGCGATCTCGCCGTAAGCGGCATCGAGTTCCAGCAGGAACCTGCCCGCCTTGGCGTCGATCGCATCGTTGCGCGCCAACCCTACGCGCGCGTAATCATCAATCAGGACACGAGTTTGAACGTCTCTCATGTGCTGAAAAGCACGGAGACGGAAGGCGCGCCGCCCGATGCAGAGACGGACGAGGCGCCGACGCCGGACCAGTCACAGGTCACGAGTGACGCGTCACTTCCAGTTTCCATTCGCACCGTGCAGATCATCGACGGCTCGGCGCATTTCGCCGACTACAGCATCCAGCCGTCCTTTGCGACCGGCATCATGGAGCTGAACGGCAAGGTCACCGGTCTGTCATCGAAGCCCGAGACCCGAGCGCAAGTGTCGCTCGCCGGCAAAGTCGACCGATACGCGCCCGTCGATATCGCCGGCGAGGTGAATCTGTTGTCGGCTGCGAAGTACACGGCGCTGGCGATGAACTTCCGGAACATGGAGTTGACGACGTTCAATCCTTACTCTGGCAAGTTCGCCGGCTACAACATCAGCAAGGGAAAGCTCGCAACCGAGCTCAAGTATCACGTCGAAGATCGCAAGCTCCTCGCCGAGCATCACATCGTGGTCGACAATCTGGAGTTCGGCGCCAAGACCGAATCGAAGGACGCGGCGCCGATCCCCCTCAAGCTCGCGGTCGCCCTGCTGAAAGATCGCAACGGGGTCATCGACGTGAACCTCCCGGTCACCGGCACGCTCGATGATCCGAAGTTCCGGCTCGGGCCCATCATCTGGAAGGCTATTCTGGGCCTGCTGACGAAGATCGTGACCGCGCCGTTCGCCGCGCTCGGTGCGCTGTTCGGCGGCGGCGAGGAGCTCGCGTTCGTGGACTTCCCGCCGGGCTCCGCAACGATCGCCGCGACGGAAACCGAAAAGCTCGACAAGCTCTCGAAGGCGCTGGCTGATCGGCCGCAACTCAGACTGGACGTGCCGATCACACTGGCCGACGCCGAGGACGCTGCCGCGATTGCGAAGAGCACGCTTGACGCGCAGATTCCGCCGCAGGCGGGCGAACTCGACGATAAAGCGAAGCGTGAACGCCTGAAGCAGTTCGAACGCGTCTACCAGACCACATTGAAAAGTGCACCGCAGTACCCGCCTGAGACCGAGACGGACGAGGGCGTCGACGTCGCTGCCCGACTTGCCTGGATCGAAGCCGAACTTCTGAAGAACATGCAGCCCGATCAGGCGCGACTCGACGCGCTCGCGCGCGAACGTGCGCAGGCGGTGCAGGCTGCTCTTCTCGCGAACACTGCGATCGACCCACAACGACTGTTCATCACCACGGATCGCAAGGGCGCCGCGACGCCTGAAGGCGCAATCCGGATGGAGATGAAGCTCGAATAGCATCCGAGGAGGACGCTGTCGGGAAGGACATTGTCGGGTGAGACGACCTGCGGTCGTCGAGATGGACATCGTCGGGAAAGACGGTGTCGGGCAAGGACGTTGTCGGGAAGACGCTGACGGATCTTTGCCTAACTTGATCTGACAGCCACATCGCAAGACCGAGTAACTGTCATTCTGACCCGACGATAGTCTGACCCGACGACAGTCTGACCCGACGACAGTCTTACCCGACGACAGTCTGACCCGACGATAGTCTTGACCCGACGATAGTCCTTCCCGACTCGTCCTTCCCGACACGGTCCTTCGGCCATTATTTCAGCAAGCTGCGCAGCATCCACGCCGTCTTCTCGTGGATCTGCAGTCTTTGCGTGAGCAAGTCGGCCGTTGATTCATCGCCGCCTTTCTCCGCGGCGGGAAACGCCGCGCGCGCCGTGCGGGCTACCGCTTCATGACCGCTGACGAGCAGCCGCACCATCTCCATCGCTTCGGGTACGCCTTCTGCTTCGCGGATGGACGTGAGCTTCGTGAACTCTGCATAAGTCCCGGGCGCCGGATAGCCGAGCGCGCGAATTCGCTCCGCGACCGCATCGAGCGCATTCCACAGCTCGGTGTACTGCTCCATGAACATCAGATGCAACGTGTTGAACATCGGGCCTTCGACATTCCAATGGAAGTTGTGCGTCTGCAGGTACAGCGTGTACGTATCCGCGAGCACGCGCGACAGACCGCCGGCGATCGCCTTTCGATCCTTGTCCCTGATCCCGATATTGATTTGCGGCGCGCCGCCGATACTCGCCTTCACTTGGTTCTTGCCCATCGAAACGCTCTCCTCTTGACTGATGATATTCATGACCGTCGCAGCTACGCAGGATTCACGCCTCTTCCGGGATCGCCTCGCTGCGCGAAGTCGCCGTCGGCGTCAGCGTACTCAATAAGACCGCCCCGCCGCCGCCAGGCGTCGGTTCCGCCGGCAAGCGGCCGCACGTGCGTGAATCCCTTGTCCATCAATTGACGAGCAACGATCGCCGCAGTCGCATCGTTCGGACAATCGCAGTACACGATCACCTCGCTGCGCGGGTCGATTGCACGATCATCGAGGCGGTCGACGTGCACGCTGCCCGGAATCCAGCCGGATCGGGCGCGTTGCCCGGCGGTGCGCGCATCCAGAACGATGACGCTCGCCTGCCTCGCGAGCAGCGCGGCGAGGTCTTCTGCGGAAATGCGCGCCATCCGTATTCGCATGAGGAAACGATGACGCTGCCACGCCTTGATCGCAATGAACACCGCAATCGCCGCGATCGCGAGCGCGATCGCGTAGTTTCCAAGGCGCTCCAACTCCAGCAGGACGCTCTCGACCGCCTCGTGAAAGATCACGCCAAGAGCGATCGCGCCGCCCGCCCACAGCGCAGCGCCGACGCCGTCGTACAACACGAAGCGTCGCAGGCTCGTTTGCGTCTCGCCCGCCAGCGTCGTCGCCACGGCCGCGAAGCCCGGGATGTATTTCGCCACGATCAATGCAGGGGCGCCCCAGCGGCCGTAAATGCGACGGGTCGCGCCGACGCAGGAATCCGGCGAGAGCGACACCTTGCACATGAGTTTCAGCATCGAGGCGCCGAAACGCCGGCCGCAGGCATACCACAGCACGTCAGCGAGCAGCGTAGCGAGCGTGGCCACGAGCAGGATCGGCGCCACAGCGTTGTTCGAATCGACTGCGAGGGCCGCCGTGACGATCATCGGTGGATACGCAGGGACAGGCAGTCCCCCCTGATCCAGCAGGACGCTGATGAATACGACCCACAGGCCGTAGGTTTCGATGATGTGCAGCAGCGTTTCCATTACCGATTGGGCGTGGGTGCTCGATGACTTGCGCCCGCCACGGTCATCGATCAGGCGACCGCCGGGCTGGAACCGACCGGCACAGGATAATGGCTAGCGGCGGCGGCGTGGGCGCATACATCTCTATGGGCGAAATAGATGACATACATCAAAGCCGTGGGCGCGTACCGGGCGCGTGGCGGCGCCGAAGGTCGTCAGTTGATGAGAAGGCTAGCGTGTGACCTGGGGAAGCTCTGCACACGTCGACTACCCTGAGCTTTCAACGATGCAACTGGTTGAAAGACGGAGTCTCGAAATCTGATGAGCTCATCGGACGGCGCCTATGCAGAGGCTCCCTCGCACGTCGCAGCGGTGAGATTCATGGTGAGCAGCGCTCCCTTCTTCGGCACATCGCTGACGCTGACGACGGTTCGCGCGGGCAGATGCTCGTGAAACTCTTCGCGATAGGCGCGGTTCATCTCCTCGAAGTCCTCCATGCGCTTGAGGAATACGTGGATATGCATGACATGATTCATGTCCGACCCAACGCTCTCCAGCAGTGTGCGGAAGGACTTCAGGATCTGGCGTGTTTGCGTGTAGACGTCCGGGCCCGCCAGCTCGCCAGTCGCAGGATCGACGCCCGCAATGGCCGCGATCGCGACGAACGGACCGGCCTTCGCGATATGGCTGTACGGACCAATCGGCTTCATGACGCTGGCGGAAGTGAACGTTTCCACTTTCATGGTCGATTGCTGTGCGCGTCCAGCGTCTTGAGAAATGATTGCTGTTTCGCAATGACCCGCTCAGCCACCGCTGCCGCGTCCATCCCCTGCCTGCTCTTCGCTCTCGGGTCGGCGCCCGCCGCGAGGAGCACCTCGAATATCTCATCGGATCCCTTCTCGACGGCGATCATCAGCGGTGTGTATCCATCGACGTTGAGCAGGTCCAACTGAATTCCCTCCTGAGCGAGCAGGTAAGTCGTCAGCTCGGCATTCTCCCGCCACACGGCCTGATGAATTGGCGTCGAGAAGCCGCCCTCCATACCTGCGTAGTACTTCCGGGCGTTGATAGACGCCCCCGCTGCATGAAGTGCTTTCACCATCTTCAACCCAGCCTCGTGACTGGCGGAAAAAGCAGCCGCGACGATCTGCCTGTCGATTGGTCTTGCTCCCAGGCTGATGAGCAATGCAACCATCTCGGGACTCTCCCTGCTGACCGCGCCGTCCAATGGCGAGAAAGTCCCACAGCCGATAGGTGCATTGGGATCGACGCCGGATGCGACCAGGAACCTGATCTTTCCGGGATCCTGCTCAACGAGCACGGCGCGTTGCATGAGGAGCGACTTGTCCAACTCGGCGCCGTAGCTGTTTACAGTAAGAGCGAAAGCGAGGAACAGAAAGTGCGGCTTCATGGCGCCCACCGGACCTTGCGCGTCAAACATGCGTCTCACGCAGCGTGCGACTATACGCCGCGTTGGGCGTCATTCTGCCGGGGGGCCGAAGCGCTTCGCCGCTTCCGCCATGGCCCGTGCTCGCTCAACATCGCGATCTCGCGCAGGGGCCAGTGTGACGAGCGAATAAATGAGAGTTCGAGCCGCGTCGCTGACTTGTTCGATGGCGAGGTTGAACGCTGCTTCATTGGCTTTTGAAGGCTTGTTGAACCCGCTGAGCTTGCGCACAAATTGCAGCGCTGACGCCTGGATCTCTTCCTCCGTAGCCGGCGGCTCGAAGTTGAACAGGGTCTTGATGTTCCGGCACATGGGGACCTCCAACCTCGTCATGCATGGAGACAATTCATTCGCATATGGCGCGCCGTTCTTCACCGACGGACACCACCAGTCCATCCGGATCGAGGTACTGAGCAATTCGAGCGCCGAAGACATCCTTTGGTTCCTGAACGCACGTCACGCGATACTGCACCGTCCTGCGATGGAACGCGTCCAGATCAGCGACGCTGAAGCCGGGGCGGCATGTGCCCGGCGCCGCTTGGGTTGCCTCGTCGGATCTGGGCAAGCGAGCGCCAACGTAGCGCCTTCGGTCGAAAATTCCGACCAGTTCGGAGATTCGAATCGGAGCGGCAACCCAAACAGGTCTCGATAGAACGAGACCGAACGCTTCATGTCGCTCACGAAGACAATCGCATAGTTGATTCGCCTTGCGATGCTCCTTCGTTCGGTGAAAAGGCTTTGCCGTGGACGGAAGTACGCTCGATCAACGATCACCCGGCGGACGACGCACGATTTCCGTCCTCTGGAACCGTCTGATACGCAGGAAGATCGGCGTTTAGCCTGTCCCAATCGAGGCGGTGGCGCGTGAAGATGGCGTGCTGCGGTTTGAAAACTTCCGGATTGTCGAGGCCGCCCACATAGACGGTGACGGTATCCGGAACGGATTCAGGCGTCCCAAACAGCAGGCTTCCGCAATTCGGGCAGAACCAGCGAGTCGCTTGCTTCTGGCTGCCTCCCACGACGCTGTAACTCCGGACCTCACCGGTCACGCGAAACGTTGATTTCAGTACTCCCACTACCGGAACGCGTCCCGCGCCAGAAGCCCTCTGGCAGTCCCGACAGTGACAGAGCACACTGAATAGCACGTCGCCTGAACGTTCATACCTGACACGCTCGCATAGGCATCCGCCGGTGATCATTGTCTTGTTCCGGGCAAAGTGATGCTGGTGATCGCCGTGAGACGACGCTCGCCTACCAGAAACTCTTCGCCGCCAGCACCACGAAGAATCCATAAAACAGAGCCATGCACACCAGCGCTGCGCGCCGCCACAGCGGCGGACGAAGCTCGCGCGGCAGCAGGCGCGTATTGAGGTAGAGCACATGGAGCGATGCGACGATGAGCACGAGGCCTGCCACATTGGCGCTGATCTTCAGCAGCATGATGGGCTGCGCCAGGTTGAAGGCGATCATGCCCCATACGACGATCACACCGAGCACGGCGTAATACACGGCGCGCACATCGCCGCCGCGCCACGCGCGGATGCGCGCGTTCGCGCTCCACAGCAATTCCGTGACCGAACGCGTCGTGCCTTCGATGATGTCGAGCTGCGCCTTGAACAGGATCCACACGCCAAGCAGCCCGATGACCGGCGCCAGTACGGCGCTGACTTGCGTTCCCATGCTCTGCGCGAGCACGGCTGCGACGCCAAGTCCGCTGATGTCGGTTCCTCGCGGCATGAAGGTCACATAGAGCAAGGCTGGCAGAACCATGCCGAGAATCGATCCGACGAAGAACACGCCCCACTGGTCGGCGCGCACGATCCGCAGCCATCCTCGCCAGCGTTCGAGGGATTGTGCGTCCGGTCTGAACGTGAAACCGCTATGCGCCAGGTTCACCTTCTGACCGCCCACGGCGGAGGCAATGTAACCGCCGTGCACCGCCATTCCATACCCCTTGTCGCGCGCCCAGTTCGACAATGTGACATTGAGGATGCCGCCGCAGCCTGAATACGCCACCAGGGCGCCGAGCAGAAAGAAATCGGCGCCCGCGGGAATGAAGTTGAACTCGCCGGCGACGCTGTCGAAGCCGAAGAGCCCGACGGCCGCCGCCGCCCACGTCTGTCCCGGAACGAGCCAGAGGGCGAGCACCAGGAAAGCGCCGAGAATCGTCGTCACCAGAATCCAGTTGAGCAGTTCGAGCGTGCGCGCGATCCGGCGTCCGATAAGCAACAAACTGGCGCAGGCGATGAACGCACCGACGCCGATCAGATAGATCGTCGATGCGTCCGCCGCGCTGGCCATGCGCCCGGACAGGACGAAGAACAATGCGCCGGCCGACGTCGCCGCCCAGGCGGGCCATCCGACCTGAAGGATAAAGAACAGCGCGTAGACCCACACCCACATTCCCGCGGGTCTGGTGCGCATGAAGCCCGTGAAGACGGGCTCGCCGGTCGCCGCCGTGTAGCGCATCAGCTCGGTGTTCAACACTGTCTGGAGGAAGACCGCGACGAGAGTGATCCAGAGCAGCGACAGCCCATGGCGGACGAACGCCGCCGGGCCCAGCAGAAACTCGCCGCTGCCGATAGCCACGCCGAGAACGATGACGCCCGGGCCGACGACTGAAAACCAACCGAGGCCCTTTGGTCGCGGCGGCTCAGGCAGTTCAGCGCGCGTCCAGGGTGCGAAGCCTGTGCGCGCCTCAGGCGCTTCGTCTGCCTGATCGAGTACGGTGGCTGAATCCAAGCGACACCTCCCTTTTGTTCTCTTCGTAAGCGGGTTTTAACCCGACTTGCCTGCTTGTGGGAATCACCGCCCGCCCGGGAGACGGTTTACACCGCTTTCCTGACCGAATCGAGACATTACTCCCCGCCTCCTTTCTGTTTTGCGTCCGGCTCATCCTGCGCATCCACACCGGGAGACCCGGCGCGCCCGGCCCGCGGCAGGCGCCAGCCGAGACGCAGCGCGATCATGCGCAAGCTGAAACACAGGACGGCGCCGGTCAGCGCAGTCGCCACGGGGTCCAACGACAACCGATCCCCGAGCACGACAACGATCGCTCCCGCCAGCGCCGCAACCGCGTACAGCTCAGAGCGCAAGACGAGGGGAATCTGAGCGAGCAAGAGATCGCGCACGATGCCCCCGCCGATTCCCGTCAGCATGCCGAGCAGCGCGGCCATGACCGGATTGAGGCCGAACGCAAGAGCCTTGTGCGCACCTGCGACAGCAAATAGCGCGAGGCCTGCCGCGTCGAACATGCGCACAGGATTGCGCAAGCGTTCGATGACCCCGGACCAGCGAAACGTGACGATGCCGGCGAGGATCGACGCCGCCACGTAGCGCCAGTCGCTCATGGCGGCCGGAGGAACCGCCCCGATCAACACATCGCGCACGATCCCGCCCGCGGTCGCGGCGGCGAACGACAGCACGAGCACGCCGAACAAATCGAGCTGCCTGCGCACGCCCGCAGTCGCGCCCGCCAGCGCGAAGACGAACGTACCGATCAGATCGAGCACCAGAACCAGCGCCTGCATCCAGCCATCCTCCGCGGCCTCGCACGCCGATTATCCCGGAAAGCCCAGGCGAGCAAGCGACTTGTGACGCTGCGCACGTCATAATCCGCCTATAGCGCGACGACGTGGGCGCTTGATACAACTGCGTCGAGCGCAACTCGCGCGATCTGCGCGCTTTCTTCAATCCGGCGGTGGTTCCGGCTGCGCATCTGTCGCGAAATCCACTCACTTTTTTTTCTTCCGGACCACGGGTTCCCCTGCGGGCACAGGTTGACATGTTCATTCTAGGATCCGGCGAGTACGTCCCCACGCGGGTCGTCGACAACTCCTACTTTGCACGGCTGACGGGCCGGCCCGTCGAATGGTTCACGCAGCGCACCGGCATTCTCGAGCGACGCAGAGCCGCTGGCGACGAGAACGTCAACACGATGGCGACGGCGGCGGTTCATTCGCTCATCGACGGCAATGGGCTTTCTCTCGAAGGCGTCGATCTGATCATCGCCGTGTCGTACACGCCGCTCGATACGATCGCTACGATTGCGCACGTGCTGCAGCGCCAATTCGAACTGCGCGGCGCGCGGGCGCTCTACCTCTCGACTGCCTGTTCCTCGTTCATGGACGCGCTCGACGTTGCGCAGGCGTACTTCGACGCGGGTCGCGCGCAGAAAGCGCTAATCGTCGCCTCCGAACACAACAGCGCCTTCTCGCGGGATGAAGATGAGAGGTCCGGCCACCTCTGGGGAGACGGCGCTGCGGCGCTATTGCTGAGCGCGGCGAAAGAGCGTTCGCAGTTCGAAGTGGTGGATGTGCACACGCAGGGTCTCGGCCATCTCGGCGATGGGCCGGCGTCCATCTCCCTCAATCCGGCGACCAACGGACTCGTGATGCGCCATGGCAAACAGGTGTTCGCGCATGCGTGCCACGAGATGGCCGCCGCTACGCGCAGCATCGTGGCGAAGAACGGCCTCGACATCGGGCAGATTCGCCTGTTCGTGCCGCACCAGGCGAACAAGCGCATCATCGATCACGTGGCCGAAGACCTCGAACTACCCGCGGATCGGGCGGCGGTGACGATCTCGGAACTGGGCAACACGGGCTGCGCCAGCGTCGCCATTACACTTCATCGATTCGGCCGCTCCGTTCCTGCAGGCGGGCACATCGTTCTGGTGACGTTCGGCGGCGGCTACTCCGCCGGCGCCGCGCTGCTGCGCCGTGTTCAGTAAGGGCATGACGTTTGTCCGTTGTCCGATGTGAGTTGTCCGCAGAACGTCGCAGCTCTTCTGCGCACAACGGAGAACGCACAACGCACAACCACGGAGTCACACACGATGAGTCTGTCCAACGCCAGTACATCGAGCGCCAGCGCCGCCGGCGTAATCACGATCGGCGACCTGCAGGTCAATCGGCTGGGATTCGGCGCGATGCGCCTCACCGGCGCTGGGATCTGGGGTGAGCCCCGGGATCCGCAAACTGCGCGCCGCGTACTGCGACGAGCCGTCGAGCTCGGCGTCAATTTCATCGATACTGCGGATTCGTATGGACCGGAAGTCAGCGAACGCATCATCGCTGAGAGCCTGCACCCCTATCCGCCGGATCTGGTGATCGCGACGAAGGGCGGCCTCGTGCGACCAGGCGCGGACGAATGGGCGCGCGACTGCCGGCCCGCGCATCTGCGGCGCGCCTGCGAAGCGAGCCTGCGGCGCCTGCGCGTGGACCGCATCGACCTCTACCAGCTTCACACGATCGATCCGCGCGTACCGCTCGAAGACTCCCTGGGAGAACTCGTGAAGCTGCAGACCGAAGGCAAGATCCGCTGCATCGGCGTGTCGAACTTCGGCGTCGCGGAGTTGCAGCGTGCTGCAAGACTCGCCAAGGTCGTCTCAGTGCAGAATCGCTACAACGTGAGCGATCGACGCTACGACGACGTGATCGACTATTGCGAACAGCGCCGCATGGCGTTCATTCCCTGGTATCCGCTGGCGGCAGGCGCGCATGCAGACGCCGCCAGTTCCGGCGCGGCAGAGCTCAAACGTATCGCCAGCCGATGCAAGATCACAACCGCGCAAGCCGCGCTTGCCTGGCTGCTGGCGAGGTCGGCTGCGATGCTGCCGATTCCGGGCACCTCGTCCATCGCGCACCTGGAGGAAAACGTCGCCGCGGCGAGCGTGCGGCTCTGAGGATTTTTTACAGCACTGACGACTTGAGGGACGCTGCACCCGCACATCGCAGCAGCGGCAGATCCGCTTGATCCGCAGCACCCGGAAGTCGAGACTCGGCGCCCGGCGAATCGCCGGCGCGCATTGGGGCTTCAATGAAAACCAGGAGTGCCAGGTCTTATAGCGGCCTTGCTCCGGCGATCTGGTTCGCTGGCGCCGCCGTTGCGATAGCCGCCTACGCCGCCGGAACGGAGGTGAAACTGGAGCCAGGAACCTGGACGCTGCGCGTGGTCACCACGACCAACGGCAAACCCGAGCCGGTGCAGAACTCCGAGCAGTGTCTTGGCGACGAACTGAAGGATCTCGGATCGTACTTTGCGCCACAGCTGGAAGGCGTCGAGGCCGACTGCAAGCGTACCGAGGAATCGACGGGCGATCCCCGCAAGATCGTGCGTCGGCTGGAGTGCACCGCCGCCGACTTCACGATGGCGGCCGCAACAACCGTGACGATCGTGGACTCGCGTCAGTTCACCGCCAACATACACATCGATACGAAAACCCCGACGGGGTCCTCCCTCGTCGTCGCCGACGCTGAAGGACGTTGGACCGGAGCGTGCAAGGCCCAGTGATTCCAGCCGGCTACCGCTGACTGCGTCAGCAGTTGGCGTTCGCAGGAGGTCGCGGACGCGACAGTGGGCTCCCGGGAGCAGATAGGAATGTCCCCATTTCTGCCAGATAGGAATGTCCCCATTTCTGCCGCGCCGCCCATCCACTCGCGCTCGAGTACGCCGCGGAGTTCATCGCGGACGACGAGCTGTTCGAGGGCACGCCGCAATCCATCCGCATCGAAAACGCTTCCTCAAAGAGAACGCGCGCAAGCGCGCCGAGAAGAGCGACGCCGCGCTGACGGCGTGAGTTCGCGTGTACGGCCCAGGGAAGCTCTGCACAGGTCGACGTCAACGATGCATCTGGTTGAAAGACGGGGTCCGGAAATCCGACGAGCTCATCGGATGCCGCCTATGCAGAGGCTCCCTAGTGCCGCGGGCGCTTGCACAATCGATTGATCTCTTTTGGATCTGGCGGATCGAAGAAGCGACGGTCGATCTGCCAGACGGCCGCCCGCGTCCCTGCTCGCATCGAATACTGATCGTACCGGCAATTCTTCCCTTGTCATTGATTGCCGCCGCGCGCCGACTCCACGCCCAGATCCGGGGAAAGAATCACGACCCTGTTCCGCCGCACCCAGAGCATCGCGCGCGTCGGCCGTCCCGAATTCGGCGCTCATTCCCACGATCAACCCGCCTCGGCTGATGTCGAACGGGCACCCGAAGCCCTCGCCGCCCGGATCCGCAAGCGGCCTGAACCCGTGCTGACGGGTCCACGTGAATCCAGCGAAGTCGCCGAGACCGTTGATCTCAGAGATCCCGACAACTACACCGCGATCGTTGATGCCGAAGGCCTCGCTCTCATCGCCTCCCTGCGAAACTGCCGAGATCGATCATTCCGGTGCGCTCGGACCATAAAAACGCGTGCGGATCGCGGTTGTTGGGGACCTTATCCCGACGACCTGGTTACGGTTGTTCATGGCGCGGGCGAAGGAAAAGTCGTCGCGGCCGCCACTGAGCGTCCCCAGGTCGCGCATCCCGTCGGCCTCGGTCCAGAGGAACGCATGAGCAAATGCTCAAGGCCATCGACATCGGTTTCCGAGACGCCCACGACGGCCCCGAGCTCATTGATGTCGGTCGCTACGCTGGACGCGGACACGCTGTCGCTCAATGCGCCGAGATCTTCGAGCTCGCCGGCGCGTGTCCAGCGCGCGGCATGGCTGAAGCCGCCGGGAAAGCTTGCCTGGCCGACGATCTCGCCGCAGTCGTTGATGCCGCCGTCGCCGAGGCGAAGCCGTTTTCAATTGCCGGCGGCAGCTCGATGATGCCGGTGCGTTGTGACCACGAGAACGCTACGGACGTGAATGGATCGGAGGTCGTCAGAGCCCCGACGACCACGCCCCGATTGTTGATGTCGGACGCCCCGGTCGAGCGGTTCTGTGGATCCTCGATAAGGATGGGTTCGGAAACGCGGACCTCGTCGTGCGCTTCTGCCAGGATGCTGGACAGCGACAGAAAAACGAGGGCAGAGGTTCCGTTCGGAAACGTGGCGCGCTTGGACATGGCTCCCCCTTCCGCACGACAGCCGCTTGGCATCCTTGTCGTGCGAGACCCTCGGGCTGGCCGGCGGCTCACTTCACCAGTTCGATTGTGACCAGGCTTTCATGTTTGTCACGACGGCGTCGGGCCGTACATTCGTACGTTCCTCCGCAATGTGTCCTGGGTAGCGCAGAAGGCTATGTCATCGCAACGCGTCGCGGCGTTACGCCTTACTCGCAGATTATCGAGAGAGGCACGAAGGCATCGCCCGCACACGGGGCGGCGCACGCCCCGTTCTGCAGCATCGAGCGGCTTTGCGCGTCGTAGACGCCGACCGACTCAGAAGTTCTTCACCGGGATCCCGGGCGGCTGGTGCAGCGATAGTCTTTCCGCCATCAGATGCGCATCGTCGGGAAAGCCGTCGTTGAACTTCAGCGTCCCCCGCCTGGTCTCGATGCTGCTCACGTCGTCGCCGCTGTGGACATGGGGACATTCCGAGCAGATCAGATCAGATTTACGACTGCCGACCGAGTCGGCCTGCTGCCGCGTCTGCGGCCTCTGCCGAAGGCCTGCTGCGAACGGAGCGAAGCCGGTTTTCTTGTGCCTTTGTGGTGACCGGAGGCCGCACGCCTGTTTCCAGGCGTGCGGCCGTCAGCGGACTAATACTGCTTCAGAAACCGATCCGTAGCGGATTCCACCGTCTGCGTCTGCTCATCGATGCTCCCCACGAACTGGAGCACATCCGATAACTCCTGTGCGGACAGCGTCTGCTCGATAGTCTTGCCGCCCCAAGCTGGTGGAGCTTCGCGACTTCCTCGAGCGATTGCGCGGAACCGTCGTGGAAGTACGGCGCGGACAGACTCAGGCCGAACAATGAAGGCGAATTGAAGCCCAACCCGCCGAACGCCGCGAAGCCCTGAGTGCTCTGGCCAGCGACCGCCGCCGCGCCGCGCAGTTCGATCGGGTTCGCGGGATTGAACGTGCCCACGTTGTCGAGGAACGTGAGCGTGCCTCTTGCCGTCGCGCGTGACCGATACGATCTGCGGACCGGCTGCCGTCACGCCCGGATCGATCGGCTTCACGCCAGCGAAGAAGTTCACGCCGATGGGATCCTCCGCAAACGTTGGATTGTTGGTGAACACGGGGGACGTCTGGCTCTTCGTCCAC
The DNA here is from genome assembly GCA_963723505.1 of uncultured Gammaproteobacteria bacterium. Classification (GTDB taxonomy): domain Bacteria; phylum Pseudomonadota; class Gammaproteobacteria; order Steroidobacterales; family Steroidobacteraceae; genus Steroidobacter. The sequence goes on along the minus strand of CAVRQU010000001.1, from coordinate 1,103 downwards.
TTCGCGCCGCCATGGCACGCGGCGCACTGCGTCTCGAACACGTAGCGGCCAGCCTGCTCCGTAGCAGCGGGCAGATCAGGAACGATCGGCGCGCGCACGGTCGTCACCCATTCCTGGATGGCGTCGAGCGAATCGCTGATGCCGAGCACCGGACCGTGATTGAACACTTCAGCGGTGCGATCCACGCCGCGGACGTCGGTGGCGAAGCCCCTGCCGCCCTGAATGCCGCGGGCATTGTTGTTGAAGTCCGTGTTCGACCCGCGCACTGCGCTCCAGTTCATCAGGCGCGAATCATTGAGATTGAGGCGCGCGAACGTGCCTTCGAGCTGAATCGTCTGGCGCGGTCCGGTCTCGAAGATCCACGTCACATTGTCCGAGTGGCCTCGTCGTGACACGACGCGCAGCTCGACCAGCCGTTGTCGGAAGCTTTGTTCCGGTGCTGCAGCGGATCGATGTCGCGCAACGCGACGTCGTAGCTGCCATTGCCGTCCTGGTCGATCACATCCGGCACACCGAGCGCGGTGAAGAATGCGAGCTTGCCGAAGAGGCGGCGATGCTCGACCGTACCCGGCGCGGGCGGCGTGCTCGACTCGATGTCGCGCGCCAGCGCCTGGTTGTTGTCGAGGTCGATCGCGGTAATCGAGGTGTTCAGCTCATTGTTCGTATAGGCGCGCCTGCCGTCCCAGCTCATCACGACGCCGCTCGGCAAGTTGCCGGTCTGGACGCGTGTGGCCTTGTTGGCCGCGTCCAGGATGTTGAGTTTGCCGTCGTCGCCGAGTTTGGCGCGCAGCACGTAGTTGCCGCCGCGGCTCACGAACAGAAACTCCTTGCCGCCCCGATCGGCGTCGAGCGCCACGAGATCGTTGAGGAATACGCGGTCCAGCGTCGTCGTCTCAGTCCCGGCGGCCGGTTGCGTTTCCTTCGCAACCTGTATGTTGAGATTGGTCGACCAGGCGGTTTCGGCGTTCTGCGTGCGGTCCAGCACGCCCACCAACCCCTGCACGTTGACGTTGAAGCGCACCGGCGGCTCAGGCTGTGCGCCGACGTTCGGCACATAGAGAAGCGGACCGCGCACCAACGCGCTAAGGCATGTTCGGATACAC